>CALOCN010000001.1:0-1382335 GCA_942491735.1 Candidatus Eiseniibacteriota bacterium
TCCACCGTGCCTCCGGCCACTCGCCGCGAGGCCCTGCGCCGCGATGGACATCGTTGTCGGGTCAAGGGTGCGAGCGCGCCTTGTTCGTTGAGGTTCATCACAAGACTTCCCCGCAGCGCCGGGGGGAAGCCACGACCTCCAAAACCTCGTGACACTATGCCCGGTTGCCATCGAGCGCTGCATCACACCTTCCGCGAGGAGGTGTTGCGGGAAGTCTCCTAGTCGCAACCCTCACCCACCAGGGCATAGCCTTCGTGGATGCAGGAGCCCAACCGGGCTCAGGGCTTAGACCGGGCAACGCTTCGCCCTCCAGACGAGCTGGTTCAAAGACCAGGAGCAAACGCCTGGCTCTCCAGTTCATTTGGATCGGAGGTGCTGGCTAGGACCTGTCGCTCCAGGCCGTTTGGTTGGAAGGCTTGGCGCAAGCGCCGACCCTCCAGGAGATCTGGGTCGGAAGTTCTGCGCAAGGAGCGCCCTTGCAGGCCGTGTGGATCGAGGATTTGGAGCGAGCGTCACCTTTCTCCGGGAAGGCAACCGGAAACGGGGTTCACACGAACCCCCTTGCGGTCACGTCCCCTCCCACCGCGGCGCTCGGCGAGTCCCCATCCACGGCAAACCCGTGGTCTGGCTCGTCACCATCATCCTTCCCGTGCGCGGTCCTACACCGGGCGGGCCCGAGAGAGCTCCCTCTCGGCTCTATCGTCGCGGTGTCTTGAGCCACTCCAGCACCGGATCCCTGCCTGCCATGACGTCGAACTGGGTCATGGGAACCAGCTGGTCCGGAAGCAGCGTGTTGTTGGTCTTTGTCGGGTCCGGGCGAAGCCACTTCTTGAAGCTCACGTTGTAGGCAAACGCGCTTTCGGGCAGTGAGAACCCCAGGATGTCCCCGTAGGAAGACGGTGCATTCCCGGTTGGCTCACCGACCACCGTGGCCAGGCCGTTGTCACTCAGGATCACCGCGAACCAGTTCCCGCTGGAGAAGGTCCTCTTTCCGGTGAGAACGAACATCTCTCCCGCGAACGGGGGCGGCGACGCGACCGGGTCGTTGGTCTTGGGGTTTCGCCGGTTGCGCACGTACCCCGGCTCCCCCTCATAACCCCGCTGCTCGATCGCCTGGGGAGACCAGCGCATCTCTCCCGAGTAGCCCAGGTACCCATCAACATCCACATAGCGAAGGAACTCATCCACCACCTGGGAGTTGCCACCCGTGTTGCGGCGCACATCGATGGCAACCCGGGTGATGCCCGCCTCGTGAACGCCGGTAAAGAAGTCGCGCAGGACGCCCTTGTAGTGATCATCCGGGCGACAGGCATCCAGGGTGAAGACGGCCAGATCGTGTCGCGGGTACAGGGTGAAGCGTACCCAGGGTGGCGCGTCCTCCTGGGGGAGTTCCGTCGAAACAGCGAGTCTTACCGTGAAGGTCGTTCCGCTCCGTTCCAGGGTCACCGGCACCGGGGCCCCGCCCACAACGCCCAGCAGCCGCAGCACCGCGACATCACCCAGCAGGGCCTCACCCCACTCGCGGACCCACCACCGGTTCTCCGCGGGGACCAATCGGGACAGCGCCGCCTGCAGTTTCGTCTCGTCGTGGCCGCCGATCGCCAGTACCCGATCCCCCTTGACCAGGACGTCGGTCTTGGCCGAGACGATCAACCCGTCCTCGTACAACCAGCGCAAGGGGAGATGTACCCGCTCCCCGGATACAGGCGGGGTCATCGCGGTGTGAGCGTCCTTCAGTGACAGGCACACCCCCTGGAGAAGGAACCAGAAGTCGGTCCGCGACATCCCTTCCCGAATCGCGGCCCGGGCCCGAGTCACGGCGGTGGCCAACTCCGCCGGCGCGCCCTCCAGGGTGGCGGGATGCACCGCGAGCACCGTTCCCACCAGGGCGTCCAGATCCCGGATCATCTGATCCACGGTCAGCGGGTGGGTGACCGTGTAATCCCCCTCGGCCAGTACCTTCGCACCGTCGGCCACGAGCCACTCGGTGGGACCATGGAACAGGTTGTTGATCCCGATGAGATCCGCGGCCACGGCGGCCGTGTAGAGAATCGCCCGGCGCTCCGGGGCTTGGGGATGACGGATGGCGGCGATAACGCGAAGATGATCGCCGGTGAACTCCTGGTCCTGGAGCCAGGCGACACCCTCCCCATACCCCATCGGCAATCGCTCCGCGTACCGCCGAAACCACACCCCATCCGGTGTGGTGTACACCAGCAGGTTGTGGCCGCTCAGGTCGCTCAGGACCGCCTGTTCGTCGGTGAAGATGTCCGCTTCGGGGAAGAACTGATCCCGAATCGCACCAACGTAAGCGACCGTGCCCGGCGCATCCTCCACCACGATGGCCAGGGGTTTTCCGGCGAAGACGTTGTTGATGGCCCCGGCCGGAATGAAGTCGGTTGCCCCACCCTTGGCCTGGGCCAGGCACTCCGTCGCCGCGACGTGGCCGGAGACCCACACCAACGCGGCGAGCCACCACCCGATCTGCCGGGTGAGCCACCCACCGCTCCGGTGGAAACCCTCCCCACGGACCCGTGACGCATGGGTCACTCCCCCGGGCCCTCCTGGAGATAGAGCCACACCGCACGCAGCTCGTTGTCGGTCATGTTCCGAAACGTGGTCCAGGGCATGAGGTCGGGATCCATCTCACGATGATCCGCGGCCACGCCGGTACGCATTGTCTTGAAGAACTGGGCCTCGTCATACGGGCCCAGGGTCTTGCTGGTGAGCAGATCCGGAGTTCCCTGGCTATCGCCCTGGAGCTGGTCGCCATGACAGGATCGACAGGCGATTCCCAGATAGCGCCCGTACTCCGCGGTGGCGCCCGGTACCGGACTGACCAACGACGGCGCGGTGTGATCCTGGACCCGGGCGTTGAGGAACGGCTGGAACAATGCCTCGACCACGCGCCCAATGACCTTCAGGTCCGCCTTGGGAACGTCGCGATCCACCGGTAGCGCCGTCTGGAGGTAGGCCACCGCGGCTCCGAGGTCCTGGTCGCTCATCTCGGCAAACGCCTCGGACGGCATGAGGATCAGGGGTTTGCCTTCCCGATCCACCCCGTGACGAATGGCCCGCACCCAGTCCTCGGCGGTGTAGTCCCCGACCACGCTGCCCTGGCCCCGCGTGATGTTGGGAGCACTGAACCGGGCAAAGACGGCCGAGTCCACCAGGACGCGTCCCCCCAGGTCCGCCCCGTGGCAGTCCGAGCAACCCAGCCACGCCTCGGTGAGGTGCTTCCCCCGGGCGATTTCCGAGGGGTCCACGGGGATACCCACCATGCGTGTCTCGACGGTGATCGGGGTCTCGAGTTGCGATCCCACCACGAACCAGGCGGCGGCTACACCGCCCAGGGCCAGCACCACGAGAATCAAGAGAAACGCACCCAACCGTTTCAGGAATTTCATCAGGGCCTCCGGGATGGATCGACGAATGTGCCGCGAATCGGTTCGCGATGGCGCGGAGGATACCACCGGCGCACGGTGGTGGTATCCTTGCCGGTCCATGTCCCGTGCCGTCGACGATCCGGAGCGAAGTGCCCGCCCTGACGCGTCCCCCCTGGGGGAGGTGATCGTGTCTCTCCCTGCCTTCCCGGCGGTGGAAGCGGCGCTGGCCACCCGTTCCCCGGTCCATGTCCACAAGCTCGTCGGCGCTTCCAAGGCCGTGTTCGTGGCCGAGTTGCGACGACGCACCGGGCTCCCCGTGCTCTACATCACCTCGGGAGAGGAATCCGCGGACGCCGCGCGCATGGACCTGGAGCTCTTCCTGGACGAGCCGGTCCACCATCTGCCCGAGCACACCACCCGCCCCTACGAAGCCAAGCAGGCCCACACCGATGTCGCCGCCTCGCGGCTGGAGACCCTGACCCACCTCGCCGCCCATGGGGACGGAGTGATCGTGGCCACCGCAAAGGGGCTGGCCGAGAAGGTGGTTGGGCCGGATCTGCTGCGGCGCAATCTCCTGCGGTTCAAGGTGGGCGACGCGATCGACCTCGACGAGGTGACCGGCCGGCTCACCTACCTGGGCTACGAGCGGTGCCAGGCGGTGGAGGAGGTGGGGGACTACGCGCTGCGGGGCGGGATCCTGGACGTGTACTCCCTGGGTGGTCTCCACCCTATCCGCATCGAGACCGAGTACGACGAGGTGGCCTCGGTGCGCGAGTTCGATGTGCATACCCAGCGATCGCTCAACACCCTGACCCAGGCCGTCCTCATCCCCCGGCACGAGCTGATCCTGGACCAGGACACCATGGACCTCGCCGTCCTGGAACTGGGCGAGGAGGACGCGGAAGCCGGCGCCTCCCTGCAGGAGGCCTTCGACACGGAGGTTCACCCCGCAGGCATCGAGCGCATGGCCGGGCGACTGCACCAGGGCATGACCGGGTTCTCGAGCTACCTTCCCGAGCAGGCCATTGTGGTCATCGAGGAACCGGGGCTGGTGCGTTCCCGCATCGAGGTGCTGTGGGAGGAGATCACTCAGGCCCATGAGACGACCTCGGCGCTTTTCCCCCACGTGAGCCCGCCGGATGATCTGTACCTGGGTCCGGACGCGTTTTTCCAGGCCCTGGCCACCCACGCCACGGTGCGTCTCTCCGATCTCAGCCCGGATGCGGGCGCCGAGGCCAAGCGGGTGCCGGTGCGATCGCATCCCCCCGAAACCTATGGCCGCCAGATCGAGATGTGGCGCACCTACCTGCGCCGGCTGGACTCGGATGGGCACCGCATCACCATCTATTGCGACAACGCCGGGCAACGGGAGCGGTTGGAAGCGCTGCTGATCGACCACGGCATCCGGGTCGAGTTGCCGCTGGGCGTGCTCTCGGCCGGGTTCGTGCTGGAAGAGGCCAAGTTGGCCGTGCTCACCGATCACGAGTTCTTTGGCCGGCCCCGGCGTCGTCGCGCGCGCAAGTTCCGCTCCGGGTTCGGACTCAAGGAACTCAAGACCCTCAAGGTGGGGAGCTACATCGTCCATGTGGAGCACGGGATCGGTCAGTATCATGGCCTGACCCGGATCGAGGTCAACGGCCAGCACACCGACGTATTGCAGATCGCCTACCAGAAGGGGGACAAGCTGTACGTGCCGGTGTCGCAGCTGGACCTGATCCAGCGCTACTCCAGCGAGGACGGCAAGAAGGCGGTGCTCTCGCGTCTGGGCGGGACCGGTTGGGCCAAGACAAAGCAGAAGGCCAAGAAGCACATCAAGGAGATCGCGGGCGAGCTCATCCGGCTCTACGCGTTGCGCAAGGCGCATCCCGGGCATCAGTTCGGACCGGACACGCCCTGGCAGGGGGAACTCGAGGGTTCCTTCCCCTACGACGAGACCCCGGATCAGCGCACCGCCATCGACCTGGTGAAGGCGGACATGGAGGCGCCCACCCCCATGGATCGCCTGGTCTGCGGCGACGTGGGGTACGGCAAGACCGAGGTCGCGGTGCGGGCGGCGTTCAAGGCGGTGATGGAGGGGAAGCAGGTGGCCATCCTGGTGCCCACCACGATCCTCTGCGAACAGCACTTCAACACCCTCACCGATCGCTTCAAGGACTTCCCGGTCCGTCTGGAGATGCTCTCCCGCTTCCGTAGCGCCAAGGAGAAGAAGGAGATCCTGGCCAGGATCAAGGACGGGCAACTGGACCTGGTGGTGGGAACCCACGCCCTGCTGGGCAAGAGTGTCCGCTTCAAGAACCTGGGGCTCCTGGTGGTGGACGAGGAGCAGCGGTTCGGGGTGACCCACAAGGAACGCATCAAGGAGATGCGGGCCAACGTGGATGTGTTGACCCTGACCGCAACGCCCATTCCGCGTACGCTCAACATGTCGATGCTCGGGGTGCGGGACATCACGGTGATCCAGACCCCGCCTCAGGGACGCATGCCGGTACAGACCGAGATCGCGGAGTTCGACCGTGAGCTCATCCAGGAGATGCTGCTGCGCGAGTCGGATCGCGGGGGGCAGTCGTTCTTTGTCCACAACCGGGTGGAGTCCATCCACACCATGGGCATGTACATCCGCAAGCTCTGCCCGCAGCTTCGGGTCGGGGTGGCGCACGGTCAGATGCGCGAGCACGCCCTGGAGCAGGTCATGCACGCGTTCATCGCGGGTGAGATGGATGTCCTGGTGGCGACCATGATCATCGAGAACGGCCTGGACATTCCCTCGGTCAACACCATGATCGTGAACCGCGCGGATGCATTTGGTCTTTCCCAGCTCTACCAGCTGCGGGGGCGGGTGGGGCGGAGCACGGTGAAGGCGTTCTGCAGTTTCCTGGTTCCGACCCAGAAGGCACTCACCGAGACCGCCATGAAGCGGCTCCGGGCCATCGCCGAGTTCGACGAGCTGGGCAGCGGGTTCGCCTTGGCCATGCGGGACCTGGAAATCCGCGGGGCGGGGAACCTGCTGGGGAGCGAGCAGCACGGCCACGTGGTGGCGATCGGGTTCGAGATGTACTGCAAGCTGGTCGACGAAGCGGTGCGCGAGCTCAAGGGGCTTCCCCTGGTGGACCGGCCGGAGCCGCGCATGACCACCGACATCGACGCGTTCCTGCCCGACGACTACGTGGAGGACGCCGAGCAGAAGGTCGCGTTCTACAAGCGTCTCGCCGACGCCGAAGAGATGGACGAGGTGCTCCAACTCGAGGACGAGATCAAGGACCGCTACGGACGGCTCTCCACCCCGGCGTTGTCGCTGTTCGCCCTGCGGCGCCTGCGCCTGCTGGGGGCGGAGATCGGGCTGGGGAGCGTGGACGTGCGCCGGGGTCGGATCGAGTTCGAGTTCCTCGAGGAGCCCACTCCCCAGAAGCTCAAGGGCTGGATGCAGCGGGTCACCACTCCGGTGGAGTTCGTCACCGCGGGTCGGTTCGCATTGAAAGCCAAGGGCTCACTGGCCGAGGCGCTGGCGCTGGCGCGCGCCATGGCAGGGGTGGATGCGGAAGGGGTGAGGGTCAACTAGAGAGCGGCGACGGTCCCTCAGCGATCTCCCCCCATGAACGTTTCCTGCGTTCCCTTCCTCTCTTCCCCCTCGGCCGGTTCCCGCTTGGTGTAGGTCCCGTCCTCGCCACAGTCCCAGGCGGTCACGTTGTCGTCCGCGTAGACCTTCAGAAGCCGGTCGATCTCGCCCTGCAGCTTGGGGTCCAGGATGGGCGCCACCGACTCCACCCGGTGGTCCAGGTTCCGGGTCATCCAGTCGGCCGAGCCGATGAACATCACCGGTTCCCCGTTGTTCTCGAACCGATAGATGCGGCTGTGCTCCAGGAAGCGTCCCACCACGCTGGTGACCTGGATCGTCTCGGACAGCCCCGGCACGCCCGGGCGCAGGGCGCAGAGGCCGCGCACGATCAGCTTCACCGGCACGCCGGCCTGACTCGCCTTGTACAGCTCCTGGATGATCGCCGGGTCCTCGAGTTGGTTCATCTTGGCGTGGATTCCCGACGCCAACCCCTTCGCCGCGTTCTCGGCCTCGCGCTGGATGAGTTGGGTGAACCGTGCCCGCAGGAACTGCGGCGCCACCAGAAGGCGTCGGTACCGGGAATGCGGCGTGGCGCTGGTCAACGCGTTGAACAGGTCGGCCACGTCCGAGGTGAGGTTCTTGTCCGCGGTGAGCAGTCCCAGATCCTCGTAGTGTCGTGCCGTGCCGGAGTGGTAGTTCCCGGTGCCGATGTGGGCGTAGTGGCGGATCCGGCCCGCTTCCTCCCGCACCACCAGGGCCAGCTTCACGTGGGTCTTGAGACGCTCCACGCCGTAGGAGACATGAACCCCTTCGCTCTCCAGTCGCTGCCCCCAGGCAATGTTGGGCGCCTCGTCGAAGCGCGCGGTGATCTCGACCAGCACCGCCACCTGTTTGCGGCGCCGGGCGGCCTTGACCAGGGCGCGCAGGATGGGGGAGT
Organism: Candidatus Eiseniibacteriota bacterium; assembly: GCA_942491735.1. GTDB lineage: Bacteria > Eisenbacteria > RBG-16-71-46 > JABDJR01 > JABDJR01 > CALOCN01. Next base: position 7,877 of record CALOCN010000001.1, read on the forward strand.
CGCTGCTCGTGCGGTAGACGGTGAGCTTGATGGCCAGCACCGCGGGATCCCGGGCCGCGTTGTCCAGGAACCGCAGCACCGAGGAGTCGAAGTCGTCGTAGGGGTGATGGAGCAGGATGTCCCCACGCCGGATCTCATCGAAGAAGTCGTCGGGATCGTTCCGGTCCAGGCGCCGCAGGCGCCGGTGTTTGCGCGGCTTGTGGATGGGAAGCCGCAGGTCCGGGCGATCCGGGATTTCCAGGCCGGTCAGGTCGCTGAGACGAAAGAAGTACTCGGTGGGATAGACATCGTTCTCGCCCACCTCCAGCTGTCGACAGAGCCAGCGCACCAGTTGTTCCGGGATCCTGGGTTCCACCTGGAGTCGCACCGCGTCGGCAAAGTGCCGCGCCCGCACTTCGCTGGACACGTCGTCGACCAGGCTTCCCGGATCGGCCAGCGGATCGGTGTCGGTATCCTCGTCGTCGTGGTCCGCCTCTCCCTCGACGTCGCGGGTCACCCGGAAGAGATGAATCTCCTCCCCCTGGACGCCCGGGAACATGAGATCGAGGTTGTCCACCATCACCTGTTCCAGCGGGACGAAGCCGTCCGCGTTCGGGAGCGGCACCCACCGAGGCCGGTTGGGCGGCACCTTGATCCGCACGAACCGTTTGCGATCACGGTCCGGCAGCAGGAGGGCGAGGTTGATCCCCCCGTGGCTGATGAAGGGGAAGGGATGCTCCGCATCCACCGCGAGCGGGGTGAGGATGGGGAGCACGGACTCACGGAAGTAGGTGCGCAGGGTGCGCCGCATTTCCGGGGAGAGGTCCTTCACATCCTTGATGGGGACCCCTGCCCGTTCCATGGCGGGTCTCAGGTCATCCTGGAGAAGGCGGGACAGGATCCCGATCTGCTCCTGGACCTCGGCCCGCGCCGCGCGAAACTGCTCCGCGGGGGTACGGCCGTCCACCGAGGGGTCGGCCCCTGCGGCCATGAGCCGCTTGAGATGGCTCATGCGCTTCATGAAGAACTCGTCGTGCAGGGTCCCCATGATTCCCGCGAACCGGACCCGCTCCAGGAGGGGCAACTCGGGATCCGCGACCTGGGCCAGCACCCGTCGCGCGAAGGCGAGCCAGCTCATCTCACGGTTGAGAAAGGCCTCGGGTGCGGCGACGTCCATGCGGGGAGGTTGTTCAAGGCTCATGCGATGACCTCAAGGGACCGAGCGCGCCAGGACTCGTCGGGACCCGTAACGGATTTTGCTGCAATTGGTTATGATAGCACGTGACCCCGGGTCGGGAAAACGCCGACCCGGCTGCCGCAGGGGGGTGGAACCCCCTGGGCGTCATCGCGGTAGAATCCGTGACGCCTTCAACTGCCGATCGACCCCCGGGCCCCAAGGATACCCATGCAACCCAAGTCCCCGAAGCGATTCCGTTCCTCCTTCCGGAAGAACCTCTCCACCGTCCTATTCTTCGGCTTCGTTTCCATCTTCTTCATGGGCGCCGAGCTGATCGACCGGGTCGCGGCCATCGTCAACGACGACATTATTCTTCTCTCGGAGGTGGAAGAGAAGCTCTTCGTCCTTGCCGCCCAGGGCCAGCTCCAGGGGAGGGATTCGAGCGAGGTGGGCCAGGTTCGCCGCGAGATCCTCGACACCCTCATCGAGGAAAAGCTGGTCGTTCAACGTGCGACCAGCCAGGGGATTACCGCCGATGAGAACGAAGTGACGCGGCGGGTCAACGAGGCGATGGCCACGGTGCGCTCCAACTTCAAGAGCGAAGCGGAATTCGAGCAGGCCCTGAGCTCGGAGGGCATCACCGAGACCATGCTCCGGGATCGCTACAAGCAGGACGTGGAACAGGAGTTCCTTGCCCAGCGGATCGTGGGACGGGAGATCCGGGGCAAGGTGGAGGTGACCACCGACGACGTGCAGAAGTTCTACGACGAGAACAAGGACCAGATCCCGGCCAAGCCGGATGAGATCAAGCTCTCCCACCTCGTGCGGTTCCCCATCTCCAATGAGCAGGAGCAGGCGGCGCAGGACAAGGTGGAGCAGGCCCGGGCGCGGATCGTCGGGGGCGAGGCCTTCGAGGACATCGCGCGGGAGGTGTCCGAGGACCCCACCGCCAACCGGGGCGGGATGCTGGGCTGGTTCGACCGGGGCGATCTGGATCCGGATTTCCAGGCTGCGGTGGACTCGTTGGACTTCGGGCAGATCTCCGCTCCGGTTCGCACCCGGTTCGGGTATCACCTGATCGAGGTCCTGGAGCGGGACGGCAGCCGATTCTCGGTGCGTCACATCCTGGTGTTGATCGAGCCCACCGGTCCGGATCTGGAGCGGGCGCACAAGGACGCCGAGGCCGCGCTGGCGCGTCTGCGGGCCGGTGAAGTGTGGGAGTCGGTGGTGCTGGCCACCAGCGACGACGACTTGACCCGGGACAACGGGGGGGAGCTGGGTTGGACCAGCACCGAGACCTTGCTTCCCAACGTGATCGCCGCGCTGGACTCCCTCACCGTGGGCGACTTCAGCGACGTGGTCCAGACCGAGCGGGGATACCACGTTTTTCGGTTGGAGGAGCGTCGCACCGGGGGGCCGTTCAGCTTCGATGAGATCCGCGATCGCCTGCGGGGGCTGCTCGAGCAGCAGGAGCTCCAGGTGGTCTACGATGAGTGGATGACGGCCCTTCGGGACTCCGCCTATATCGAGATCAAGGCCTGGACACGCTGAGCGCGCATGCGGATTGACGTGTACCTCTCCCGGGTCTGCGTGCTCCGGAGCAGAAGCCTGGCCAAGGAAGCATGCGATCGGGGGAAGGTGACGCTCAACGGGGACCCGGCCAAGGGCTCCCGGCCGGTGAACCCGGGCGACCGGATCGGCCTGGATCTGGTTTTGCGTCAGCTGGAGCTGGAAGTGGTCGATATTCCCCAGAGGGCGGTCTCGAAGAAGGCCGCCAAGGAGTTCTATCTGGTGTTGCGCGACGAACGGCTGGAGATCGACTAGTGCCCCTGCGCAGGTTGCCCGGCATGCTCATGGTCCTCGCCCTGGTGGGTTGTTCCACCGAGACCCCGACCGGTCCCGCGGTCGCGGAGCTTGTTCCGCTGGCCATCGGGACCGAGTGGACCTACGAGGTGTCGGTGATCCGGGAAGGAAGCCCCGCGGCCCCGCGGGTCGCCGCTCCGGAGATCGTGACCCTCAGCCTGCTCGCGCGGACCTACGTGGACCGCACCCCGTTCACCGTCACCAACGACGACCGGCTCTGGTTGCGTTCGGTCGAGGGGATCGGGACCGCGGTGGTGGACGTCTCGGGAGGACGCCCCTTCGCCGAGTATCTCCTGCGATGGCCGCTGGATCGCGCCGCGGCGAGCTACCCCCACACCGTGGCCGGGGTGGAACACCGGGTGACGGTGCGCCCCGTGCGGGGGCGCGTGCCGGCCGGGGACTACGATGGCGCGTTGGAGTACGTCTTTGCCCCGGTGCGCACCCCGGACCAGCCCTCCCGTTCCTTCGTGGTGGCCCCCGGCGTGGGGATCCTCGCGTCCGACCTTCACGACGGGGAGCGCCACCTGCGCTACACCCTGCGTTCCGTATCCCGCCCCTAACCCTTCAGCGCCTGCTCCAGGGTCCGGGCCAGGATGGGAACCAGGCGTCGCCGGTCCGCCGCGTTCACCGAGAGGGCCTGATTCACCTCCAGCTCCAGCCCCAGATAGGACCGCGCCGGGAACGTGGATCGGAGCCGGGTAGTGAGCCCATCGGCGTTTCCCCGGTACGGATAGTTTCGCCGGGTGCGCAGTCCCGCCTCGCGCAGGGCCCGGGTCCAACGCGAGCACAACGCGCGCTCCGCGCGACGGGCAGGGTCATAGAGCAGGCCGAGGTCCGCGTTGCGGGTCTCGCCGTTGAGGACCGGGGTGAAGCTGTGAACACCCACGTGCACCACCGTCCCATCCCCGGCAAGCGTCGCGATCGCCGACCGCACCGCCAGTCGATGCGGGCGGTGAAAGCGGGCGAGCAGTGCTTCCCGCTCTTCACGTCCGACTCCATCCAGGAACTCCGAGATCACCCCGGGGTGGGTCTCGGACCGGTTCAGATCCACCAGGAGCCGGGTCACCGAGGCGGCAACCAGCGGGGCGGAGAGTCGCCTGCTCAGGGCCTTGGCCATGGCAAGCGCCCCGAGGTCGTACCCGCGATGCGAGGCGAGCGCCCTCGATGCCCCCCGAAACCACCGGCGATAGGCGGCCGGCACCGAGTTCCCTCCGTGCTCGCAGGTGAGCAGCAGGCGCGGACGCCGGCTCATGGATGCGCGGCGGGATCGAACGAACGGGCCTCGACGAGACAATCGCTCAGGTCCCGGTAGACCCCTTCCAGCCGCTTGCGGTCCGGATCCTTTCCCAGCGCCAGAACCAGCCGCCGGGCCAGGGACCCTTCCTCCAGGATCACATCGAGCGGGGCTTCCCACTCCGCGAAATCCACCCCGTCCGCCTCGAGTTGTCTGCGGACATGACGCCAGAACTCTCCCGCGCTGACCGCTCCCTCGACTCCGAACAGCGCGAGCACTTCCTCGTCGTCGATCTTTGCCCGCTCCCCGTGGGCCAGGGTGCTGCGGAACAACGGGGCCAGTCGCTGGGCACTGGGTCGTCGCTGGTCGGCATACGGGGACCAGCGCTCCTCGCACAGGGCCCGCACGGTTTCCACCACCAGTGCGGCCACGGCGAGGTCGGCGGCCGGGTATTCCTGGATATCCAGCACCCGGATCTCGATCGCCCCCCGGTCGAAACGGGCAATACAACCCCGGGCGTTGGCCCATTCGTAGCGGAGCACCCCCTCCGGATCGTGCGGGGCGAGGTCGTCGTAGATCTGTTGCAGGATCACCGACTCGTAGTCCTCCGGGGTGAACACCGCCTCCGGGATGACCAACCCGGAGATGGAAGGAACCCGGATCGCGTTGGTGCGATACACATCGAGACGGTTGTCGAGAAGCCCCGTGACCCGGGCGTCCATGACCGGGGACGATGCGGCGAGGGCGGGGAGGAACGACAGGACCAGGCGGGTGGCCGCGTGCAGCCGACCGAACTCCTCGGCCGTGCCGAAGGCAAGATTGATATGCGTGCTTTGCAGGTTGGCCCATCCGTGACCGGTGCACCCGAAGATACGATCGAAGGCCCGATAGATGGGTCCGTCCTCGTGGGGCCAAAGCCGCATCTCCCGGTGGGGATCCATCCAGGGATGCATGGCCCCCGGCATGAGGCGCGCGCCGAGGGGTTCGAGCAAACCGTCGATCCGCTCGATGTCCTGCTGGAAGAGCGGCGCCTGCCCGGACAGGGTGGGCACCGGCCCGTGGGTCTTGAGTTCGATCACGTGCAGGGTGAGTTCGTTCGACCAGTCGATGGACTCTCCTTCCACCGAGTTCTCCAGCTTTCCCGTCGCCGCCTCGATGAGACGGTCCGCGATGGGCCGCACGTCCAGCGACTCCCGGTCCACGATCATGTACTCGAGCTCGATGCCCAGTCCCTGCAGCAGACCCAATGGATATGGCTTCATGATGAGCGCCCCCGCCGCTCCAGCCGTTCGAGGAACATGCGCATGATCGCCGCGTAGAGTTCCTCTCCCAGGACTTCGTCCTCGACCCCGGCGTCGAGGCTGGGGTTGTCGTTGACTTCCATGACGTAGAAGGCCCCGTCGGACTCCTTGATATCCACGCCGTAGAGACCGTTGCCGATCGCCGCGCAGCTGCGGACGGCGAGATCCACCACCCCACGCGGTGCGTCGGCCACCGGGAGGGTCTCGGCCCTGCCGTAGAGCATCTTTCCCGCCTCGCCCACGGCCTGGATTCGCCAATCCCCCTTGGCCATGTAGTAGCGGCACGCGTAGAGCGGTTGCCCGTCCAGCACTCCGATACGCCAGTCGAAGGTCGACGGAATGAACTCCTGCACCACGGCGAGATCCGACGCGGTGAACACCTCGTCGAGCAGGCGAATCAGTTCCTTGGGCGTCTCCGCCTTGGACACCCCTTTCGAGAAGGCGCTGTCCGGCTTCTTGACCACACAGGGCAGGCCCATCCGCTCTTCCAGTCCGGCCACCGTGTTGGCGTGCACGATCTCGGTGCGCGGACAGGGAATGCCGTTGCGTTGGAACATCTCGGCCAGGTAGACCTTGTTCGTGCAGCGCAGGATCGACTCCGGGTCGTCGACCACCACGAGCCCCTCCGCCTCGGCGCGGCGGGAGAAGCGGAAGGTGTGGTGGTTGACGTAGGTCGTCTCGCGGATGAACAGGGCGTCGTACTCGGCCAGACGGCTGTAGTCGCTTCGGTCGATGAGGCAGGCGTCCATGCCCAGGTCACGGGCCGCCTTGACGAACCGCTTCAGGGCGCGCTCGTCCGAGGGGGGGTCGTCCTCTTCCGGGTTGGCGAGGATGGCCAGGTCATAACGCAGGTTGCGCCGCCCCGCACCGGCCGCGCGGGGCCGGCGGAAGTAGCGCCCGGCCTGCTCCTCGACAAACGATCGATGGGAGTCCGGGATGTCCGCCGCCCCGACCGGTCGCAGGGAGACCAGCCGCCACGTCTGTTCCCGTTTGAACTCCGCTCGCAGCATGGGGGAAGGGAAGAGATCGAACAGCGCCCCGGCCAGCCGGGCGTGCTGTTTGGCCATGTTGCGCCCGAAATAGATGCTCAGCACGAAGGTGTCCGAGCGCACCTTGCCCAGGGAACGCTGGATCACTTCCTCCAGGTCCTCGCCGGCCAGTCGCAGCAACGGCCCCTGGCGGAGGTCCTGCAGGGTGGCCAGGCCGGGAAGGGGCGTGTGGCCGCGCGCCGCGGCGAGCAGGGACACGTAGTACCCCACCGTCTGGTAGCTGTAGCTGCGACACAGGTTGAACACCTTGGCCCGTCGCATCGCCGCGAACTCGGGGTTGATGAGGTAGTCGCGGGCGGCGACCACGCGGGCGCCGGCCAGTTCCAGCGTCCAGTTCTTCGGGTTCTCCAGAACGATGAGCACGTTCACGGGTGGTTGGGTTCCTTGGGCTCAATGACGAGCAGGTTGGCGTCGTAGGTGATGATGCCGAGCAGAATGGCTCCGAGCAGACGCTCCACCCCCACCTTGTAGTAGGGGTCCTTGAAGCGGGGATTGTCATGGAGCGGATCCGCGACGTGGATGATGTCCGGCGGTTCGTAGCCGGTGAGGACCACGAAGTGACCGACCGGCCCCCCCCGCAGGTCGTCCTCCACGCTGTCGTCCCGCTCCCGCATGCTGTCGTAGAGATAGGTCGCACTGAGACCGGTCAGGATGGGCGTTCCCGAGGAGAGAATGTCCCGCACCATCGAGGTCCGGAGTTCCCGGTGAAGGATTTCGCCCCCTTCGCTGAGGAACGTCCGATAAGCCTCGCTGGCCACGTTCAGTTTGGGATCGGACTTGACCCGGCTCTGCTCCTCGAGCAGACGGACCAGGTCCACATCGTCCCGCTTGAACCAGGTCGGGTCGAACGCGGTCAGGTTGTAGGTGTAGATCCGTGCCCGGTAGCCCCGTCGCAGGGCGTGCAACCCCAGGAACACGGCCAGCGTGCCGCCCCCCACCAGAGGGGTGACCTCGTCGATGAGCTGCTGCAGGGGCAGCTCGTCGTTGTAGAAGCGATACAAGGCGTGAAGACAGGTGGGTCCACAGGTGGTGTCGGTGGGTTGGGCCAGGATGTCGAGAGACAGGCGTTTCAATACGGATCTCCGGTGTCATGGGCGGGTCGGTTCCATGGCGTCACTATAACGCGGTCCACGAGCCCAACCCGGTTTCCTTGTCCGGGGTGAGATTGGCCGTGTAGCTGATTCCCCAGGGGCCCGCCCATGCGGTATTGGTCCCGGACGAGGCGACCATTGACGCGTTGTAGGAAGCCTTGCTCTTCGGGTTCGCCGCGAAGCTCGAGGTGTCGTTCAGTGCGAGCCCGATCAGGAAGAGGGCAACCAGGGTGGCGAGGAGAATCATGGCCAACCGGGGATGACGATGTCGTGTGTACATGACGTATGGACGGGGCAGACCCGAGGCCGGCCCGCCTTTCATCAGGGACGAGTTCGCGCCGCCCGTCCGGCTCTCGAAGGGAGGGGGGGAAGAAGGGGGGGGGGGGGGCGGGGGGAAGGGAACCGGGAAGGGGGCCCCCCCCCTACAATTTATGGGGGCGGATGGAAGGTGCGCGGCCGAAGGGTGCGGATCAGAGCGGCTCGACCAGCTTCTCCAGTTCCACCCCGGACGCCCGGGCCACTTCCGCGTGCAGGGAGTTCCCGTGGGAGTCCATGGTGACCATGGCCGGGAAATCGGTCACTTCCAGCTCCCACATGGCCTCGGGGGTGCCCAACTCCAGAAGCGACACCCCGGTCACCCGGTCGATACAGCGGGCGTAGAACTGGGCCGCTCCGCCGATCGCGTTGAGGTACACGGCGCCATGCTCCTGCAGCCCGGCCAGGGTGCGTGGACCCATGCCCCCCTTGCCCATGACGGCGCGGATGCCGAACTTGCCGATGATGTCGGCCTGGTACGGCTCTTCCCGGATGCTGGTGGTGGGGCCGGCCGCGGTGATGCGCCAGGAGTCCCCGTCTTTGGCCACCACCGGGCCACAGTGGTACAACACGGTTCCCGCAAGATCGGTGGGCGCGTCGTGACTCATGAGGTGGTGGTGCACCGCGTCCCGTCCCGTGACCATACGTCCGCTGATCAGCACCAGGTCCCCTACCTTGAGCTTGCGGATCTGCTCCTCGGTGATGGGGGCGCGCAGGCGCACCTCGCTCCCGGTCAAGGGCAACCCACCGGCTTCCCCGGTCATGGCCCCGGCGGGCTCATCGCGGTACAACCACCGCTTGATGGCGCCGGTCGCGGCGTCCAGCACCACGCCCAGTCTGCGGTAGGCCCAACAGTCGTAAGCCACTGAAACAAAAAACGATGCGGGCAAGCGGTTGATGTGACCGATCTTGCAGCCCAGTAACGTAACGTCACCACCAAAGCCCATGGTGCCGATTCCCAGCGTGTTGGCCGAGTCCAGGATCTGGGCCTCCAGGGCGGCCAACTCCGGAACCGGATTCACATCGTCCAGGGTTCTGAAGAGCTGCTGCTTGGCCACCTCGTAGCCGCGGGTCCGGTCTCCGCCAATGCACACGCCAATGGCCCCTGCGCTGCACCCCTGCCCCTGGGCCTGCCACACCGCGTGGAGGATGCACTTGCGCACGCCGTCCAGGGTTCGGTCCGCCCGGCCCAGGTGTTCCAGGGTCGCGGGCAAGGCGTACTGGATGTTCTTGTTCTCGCAACCGCCCCCCTTGAGCAGCAGCCGCACCTCGATCTCCTCGTCGTTTTCCCACTGCTCGAAGTGCACCGTCGGCGTGCCCGGTCCCAGGTTGTTGCCGCTGTTCTTTCCGGTCAGGGAGTCGACCGAGTTGGCCCGGAGCTTCCCGGCCCCGGTTGCCGCGGCCACCGCCGCTTCCACCGCCTCCCGGAACCGGATCTGGTTGAGGCCCACCGGGGTCTTGATCTCGAAGGTGGGCCAGCCGGTGTCCTGGCAGATGGGGCTGGTGCCGTCGCAGGCGAGGTCGATATTGCGGGCGATGATCCCCAGGGCCTGGGCGCTGCGCGACCCCGGCTCTTCCCGTCGCATGGCGGCCTCCATCACCCGTCGGACATCCGGGGGGAGGTTGGTCGAGGTCTGGGTGACGAGGTCGAGGAGACTGTCCTGGAGCTGGGCAAGGGTGTTCATCAGAAGACGGTAGCATGCGTTCCGGAGCCGTGATAAGGTGCGCGAACCAGCCCTAAACAGCCGAGCGGTATACACTTTCCGCTAATGGCAACTGCGCATTAGGTCGAGAACCTGGAGGGGGGGATCGATCCGCGTCCGGTGCAGCGCTTGTGCGCGCCGGAGGGCGTCGTCCTACCCCCTGGGGCGGCCTGTGCTCATTGGAGTCTGTCTCCAAGAGGGCTGGAAAGACACTCATGATCAAGTTTTATCACGTCTCCAAGACGTACTCCGGCGGGGACCACGTCGCGCTCGCGGACGTGAACCTCACCATCGAGGACGGCGAGTTCGTCTACCTGGTGGGCCCCAGCGGCGCCGGCAAGACCACCCTCATCAAGCTCGTCCACATGGAGGAGTTTCCCTCCGACGGCGAGGTGCTGGTGGCCGGGTTCACCACGGCCAAGATCAACCGCAAGAAGATCCTCACCCTGCGTCGGCGGGTGGGTGTCGTGTACCAGGACTACCGGCTGCTCCAGGACCGCTCGGCGTTCGAGAACGTGGCCTTCCCGCTGCGGGTCTTCGGCGAACTCAACCAGGCCAAGCTCCACGACCGGGTGGACTTCGTGCTGGAGCAGGTGGGTCTGCTGCATCGTGCCGACGCGCTCCCCAGCGAGCTCTCGGGCGGTGAGCAGCAGCGCATCGCCCTCGCCCGCGCCGTGGTCAATCGCCCGTTCGTGCTGTTGGCCGACGAGCCGACCGCGAACCTGGATCCCCGGACCTCGGACGAGATCATCGAGATCATCCGCAAGATCAACGCCTCGGGAACCGCGGTCATTCTCGCCACCCACAAGATGGAGTTGGTCATCGACTCCGGTGAGCGCTACGTGCGCATGGACGGGGGCGAAATCGTCGAGGACTGGGTCGACCCGGTCAGGGGAGTCAGATGAACCCAAGGACGTTCCGCTACCTGGTCGCCGAAGGGATTCGCGGGATCTCGCGGCATCGCGCCCTCACCGTGACCGCGGTCATCACCATGACCGCGAGCCTGCTCGTGTTGGGCGCCTTCCTCATCACCTCGTACAACGTGCGGGAGGTTCTCGCCGACCTCGAGGGGCGCAAGGAAGTCATGGTGTTCCTCACCGAGGCGACCACCGCCGAGGATCGCCGGCTGTTCGAGGAACGCCTCGCCATGCACCCGGCGGTGGCGGGCCAGCAGTTCGTTTCCGCGGAGACCGCCTGGTCCGAGTTCACCGACCAGATGGGCGTCGCGGATCTGGAGGACGTGGTGGGCGGGAACCCCCTTCCGGACGCGTACCACATTGTCCTGAAGCCCGAGAGCCGTGACGCGGCCACCATCACCGGTCTGGCCGAGGAAGTACGGCACTGGGACGAGGTGGACGAGGTCATCACCGGGGGCGAGTGGGTGAGCCGGCTCGACAACTTCGCCCGCTCCATTCTCATCTTCACCCTCGCGGTGGGGATCGCGGTGGCGCTGTCCATCGTGGTCATCGTGGCCAGTACGGTCCGTCTCACCGTGGTTGCCCGCTACGATCTCATCGACATCATGAAGTCGGTCGGGGCGAGCGAGGGGTTCATCCGCCTGCCGTTCCTCAGCGAAGGGGTCCTGCAGGCCCTGATCGCCGCGACGGTCGCCTTGGCACTGCTCCTGGGCGGCACGTTCTTCCTGGAACGTCACATCCAGGGCCTCGTGTTCCTTTCACCCTTGTGGTGCGCCGGCTTCATCGGCTTGTCGCTTTTCCTTGGATTCACGGGAAGCGCGTTGTCGGTGCGCCACGTCCTGCGTCAGGTGGGGCTGTGACCGGCTCCGGTCTGCGCCTCTCCGGTCTCACCTTCACCGCGGCGCTGATCCTGGGCGTGCTCTCGGTCACCGGTCCGGTATGGGTGGGCGCCCAGGAGTCCATCGACACCGAGATCGAGACGAACCGGCGTCAGTTGGACGAGCTCAAGCGGGAAGCCGAGGCGACCCGTCGCAAGGTGCGCGAGTTCCGGGCCAAGGAAGAAGGCGTGCTCGAGCGGCTCAACCAGGCCGAGCAGGCCATTGATGCCACCCGTGCCTACATGCGCAAGCTGGACTCCCGTGAAGCGGAGCTGGACGAGGAGATCCGCAACAACGAGGGTCGCCTCAACGTGGCCAAGTCGGTCCTGGGAGAGCGCCGTCAGGCCCTTCGCAAGCGGCTTCGTTTCACCTACATGTACGGCCGTGCCCGCAGCCTCGAGGTCATGTTCTCGGCCAACTCGTTCCCGGATCTCATGCGACGTACCGCGTTCCTGGGGCGTATCCTGCGCCAGGACGAGGAGCTGGTCCACAAGGTGGAAGATCAGGAGACCGAGGTCAACGGCCGCCTGGCCACGCTGCATGACAAGCATCGGGAAGTGGATGCGCTCCAGGCCGAGAAGGAATCCGAGCAGGCCGAGTACGAGAAGCTCAAGGAGGAGCGGGCGCGGAGCCTGGCCAAGGTGCGGGGGGAGCGCGAGGCCAACGAGCGGTCGGTACGCGAGCTGGAGCGGGCGGCCCATGCCATGGAAGGCGTGCTGGCCGAGCTGGAACGTCAGCGTCAGGAACGGCGGCGTCAGCAGACCCACCCGGATCTCGACGAGCTGGATCGTCTGGACTTCTCCCGCAACAAGGGCCGGCTCCCCTGGCCGGCCACCGGCAAGATCATCACCCAGTTCGGGCGGCACGAGCATCCCAAGTACAAGACGGTCACCGTCTCCAACGGGGTCGACATCGCGGCCCGCATGGGATCCGGGGTCTTCTCGGTGGGTGACGGCGTGGTGGATCTGGTGCAGTGGCTCCCCGGCTACGGGCAAACGGTCATCCTCAACCACGGTCGCGGGTTCTACACGATCTACGGACATCTCTCCGCGGTGGCGGTGGCCGCGGGCGCGCGGGTGAACCCGGGCGACCGTCTGGGCGCGGTGGGGGACACCGGCAGCCTCAAGGGCGCCTGTCTGCATTTCGAGTTGCGCGAGGGGGGCGAGGCCCGCGATCCCATGAACTGGCTGCGGTAGTTCGCTCCTTTCTCAAGGCGTACGTACCGTTACTCTTTGCGCGCGTATGGATGACGACTCTGGCTTTGGCTGAGGTCCTGAGGATGCTATGATTGGCGCTCCTCGTCCCTACCTGTATCCCCCGACCTCCCTGGAGGAGTTCTATGGTTTCCGATCTTCCTGTGATCGGTAGGGGCATTTACGGCCTTTCCGAGGCGGCCCGACTCACTGGCGTTTCCGCTGGCCGCATTCGGCGGTGGACATCCGGGTATGACTACCCGGTGCGCGGAGGTCGCCTCCGGCGCTCTAGGCCCCTGATCGCCACTACCCTACCGCAGGTCCCCGGTGAGCCTGTTCTGGATTTTGCAGACCTCATCGAGGTGAGGTTCTTGAATGCATTCCGAGATCATGGGGTCAGCTGGAAGGCGATTCGAATCGCTGCCATGCGAGTTCGCGAGTACTTGAGTCGTCCTCATCCATTTTCCACCGACATATTCTATACAGATGGGAGGACCATTCTAGCGGACGTGTTGGGGGATGATCCTCACGATCGGCAATTGCTTGATCTGGTAAAGACGCAGTATGCGTTCAGGCAGGTGGTTCGACCGTTCCTTCACAAGGGTCTGGAGTTCGAGGGGCACGAACCGAAGAGATGGTGGCCAATCGGAGGTCGGACGATCGTCATTGATCCCGAGCGCTCCTTTGGTGCGCCCATCGTGAGTCAATCGGGGGTACCGACCAAGGTCCTTGCGGACTCTTACAGGGTTGAAGGCAGCTACTCGATGGTCACGTGGCTCTACGGCACGAGCCGAAGCGCCATCAAGGCGGCTGTTGATTACGAGAGCCGGCTCGCGCAGGCGTGAGGTTCTTCTTCGACAACTGTTTCCCAGCGCCCATAGTCGACGGTTTGCGTGTCTTGGGCGTGAAGCAAGGGTATGAGCTTGTTCACCTACGGGATCGATTCTCGGTGGAGACTCCTGACCCCGTGTGGATCGAGGCGCTGGGTCGGGAACAGGGGTGGGTCATCATCTCTGCAGACCCTCGGATCTCAAGGGGCAAGGCCGAGCAAAGAGCGTGGAAGGAAGCGGGCCTAACCGCGTTCTTCTTTCAAGGGTTTGCTGGCCTTGGCTACTGGAAGCAGGCCGAAGCTGCGGTTCACTGGTGGCCGCACATTCCGCTCAGGGCGAAGGCATGCAGAGTAGGGTCGGGGTTCTTGATCCCCAAGAAGGGGAAGGATTTCAGGCCGATATTTGAGCCATAGAAGTCCATGAGCACGCTCCCCGACTTCCTCATCATCGGCGCTACCAAGTGCGGCACCACCAGCCTGCACCGGTATCTCACTGACCACCCCCAGGTGTTCATCCATCCCACCAAGGAACTTCGTTTTTTTACCGCGGAGCATCATTGGGACCGGGGCGTGGACTGGTACCGGGAGCAGTTCGCGTCCGTGGGTTCGGCCAAGGCGATCGGTGAGGCCACCAACTCCTACACCCGATACCCGACCTACGAGGGGGTGCCCGAACGCATCCACGCCGTGCTCCCCAATGCCCGGTTGATCTACATGATTCGTCATCCCGTGGAACGCATGGCGTCGCACTACCGTCATCGCCTGGCCACCGGGATCGAGTGGCGCGACCCGGATGGGGCGGTGTCCGAGGACCCGCGCTATGTCTCCACCGGTCTCTACGGGAGCCAGATCGATCGCTATCTGCGCTGCTTCCCGAGGGAACAGATCCTCTGTCTCCGCCTCGAGGACCTGAAAGCGAGCCCCGCCGACACCCTGGCCCAGGTGTGCCGGTTCCTGGACATCGATGCCTCCCCGCAACCGGAGTTCCCCCGACTCAACGTGACCGCGGATCGGGTGGTGGTGCCGGCGGTCCTGCGGAGTGCCTCGCGATGGAAACCGGCGCGCGGGCTGGTGAAGGCGGTGGCGCGACGGATTCGTCGCTCCCCCCTGGGGCGAGCGGTCGGGACGCGCGGACGCCGCGGTGTTTGCCCTGAGCCCGGCGAAAGAACGGGAGCTGGAAGCGCTCTTCGCCCAGGACCTGGCCCTGCTTTCGCGTCTGCTCGATGAACCGTTCCCGCGGTGGGAGACCCTGCCCGCCCCGGCTCCGTAGATCCCAGTCGGGGGACGGACTACTCCTCGCTCTCCCGCAGACGCCGCCGCACCTCTTCCAGGTTCACCTTGATGGACTCATTGGAGTTGAGCAGGCTGTCCAGGACCTCTTCCCGGGACCGCTCATGGTCCTGCTTCCGGTTGGGATCCCCCTCCAGGAACGGCCACAGGCTGACCCGCACCCGCGGGGGAAGAATGCTCTCCAGATACTCCAGGGCCGTCCCGCGCAGGTGGGGGTCCTGGGTATGAAGACCCCGAAAGGCGATCTGGAGTGGGTCCCTGGGCAGTTCCAGCGAGAGCAGGGTGAAGACATGCTCCAGACTGCGGTCGGTGCGTTCCTTGAGGATCTCGTCCACGAACACCGACTCCTCGTCGTGGCTCTGATCCAGCAGCCGCTGGCTTCGCCAGACCCGACGGTCCACCTTGACCTCGGTCAGTACCGCGTCATAGATCGCCTCGCGGGCGATCCCCAGGGACACCCCCTTGCTGTGGATGCGCGCCAGCCCGCGTCCGCACTGGAACCGCACCTCGAAGCGCCGGTCGGACAGGCCGCGAAAGAGCGCGGCCGCCCCACGGGGATCGGGATGGTTGGCCAGCACTCTCGGGATGCGCCGGCGAATCGCGAACTCCTCGTCCGGATCCACCAGGGCATCTTCCAGGTGACCGGTGATGCGGGGTAGCGCACCGGCCAGCACGCGCGAGGCGGTCTGGGACATCTCATCCCAGGCCAGCAGCCGGATCACGTGCGGCACCAACGCGGTGTCCAGGGTGCGCAGGGAGCGCAGCGTGCGATCCACTTCCTTGGGGTCGCCGGACCGGAGCGCCATGATGGAACGCACCAGGGGGTCGGCAGGCACCGAGGCCGCGGCCGCTGCGTGCCCGGCGGCCGGGGAATCCTTGCTCCGCGCCGGGTCGGTTGTCCCGGCGGCAACGGCCGCGGTTCCCCCGGCGGTCTTGAGCACCGCGGTCAGGTCCACCCCGGCCAGGGTCTGCCACACGCCGCTCTCCTGGGAAACCCCCTCCAGGGTGTCGCTGTCCTCGGGCACGCTGTCCAGGAGCCGGGTCTCGAGTTCGGCGACATAGCCCCGTTGCAGGTTGCGGGCGCCCAGGATGCCCCGAATCGAGAGCGCCACCACCAGCCCGAGCATGGTCACCCGACTCGCTTCGTCGCCCACCAGGAGGAGGACATGGATCATCGCCGCCCCCACCGCGTCTCCCAGCCGGTCGAATCCGACGTCGATCAGGGTCTTGGTCGCGCGTTTGTCGCGACGTCCCACCGGGGTGTAGAGCAGCTCGTAGCCGGAGCGGTAGAGGGAGTTGCGCAGGACCGAATCAGTGCCGCGCAGGGTGGTCGCGGCCGCGAGGCCCGGTACGAAGATGGATACCGAGGCCACCGCCGCGCTGAGCGCGGGAAGGATTCCCACCGATGCGCCCAGCCCCAGCTTCTCCAGGAAGATCCGGCTCAGTCCGGACTGGACCAGGAACGCCAACAGGCTGACCACAGTGTAGAAGACGCCGAAGAAGCGCATCAGCGACTCGCCGCTTTCCAGGGCCGCGACCGCGGTGTCCTTGAAGACGTAGTCGATGAGGGTGGCGCTGATGGTTCCCAGACAGACCACCAGGGCAAGGCTGCGCAGGTAGCGGTGGCGCCTGAGCGTGGTGAGGGCCTCGGTCAGCCCGGCCTGCGATGACGACGTCCGGTGGAAATGGGACGCGTCGCCACGCCGCAGCACATAGATGAGGACGCCGGGGAGGAGTGAGAGCAAGGCAAGGATCGGGAACATGGTGCTGAGCGAGAAAGCGGCGCCCACGCGTTCGGCGAGGAGGCCCCCCAGGAGTCCGCCCAGGGTGGCGCCGGTGGCGATACGGCTCATCTGGCGTTTGGCGGTGCGGGGGTCGAACCGCTCGGTCACCGTGGCCCAGAACCAGGAGACCAGCACCGAGTTCACCACGGTGATGTGGAGAAACAGGAGCCCGGTGGCGAGGCGGGGCTGGGTGGGGTACAGCCACCACTCGACCCCGTGCAGCACGGTGCCCAGGAGAAAAGCCGGGCCCACCACCCGCCAGGGGCCGGCCGAGGCCAGGAGCCGCCCCGCGCCGAACGCGGCGAGAATGGAGAGGATGGCGGCCACCATGACCGCGGTGGGGAGGTCGGTGATGTCGAATCCGGAGAGGAAGGCCGCGTCCCGGGTCGCCTTGCCCCCCACCTGGGCCGCAATCATGGAGCCGGCGCCGAGGGTGGCGGCGACGACGGCGCTGCGGTTCTGGGACGCGGTTGGATTCAAGAGACGGTTCCCCTAGATGGATCGTGCGGGGGCACGCCCCCCGTTTCGGTTCAAGAGCCGGATCATACCGACAATGGGGGTTTCCGTCGGGGGGAGACCGTGTGGGATGCCTCTCGGCTTGGGCCTGGAGGCGAGGTTTCCCAGGAACTCGAGGGCACCTGGCCCAAGGATGCCAAGCAGAGCCACCCGGGATTCCCGCGGTGTGGCCGTGGCTGGGGGCCGCCCGCTGAAGGGGGGTCGAGAGCCTGGGCGCGGTGCTGCAGATGGCCGACCCCCCAACCCATAAAGGTGATCTGAAATGGACTCCCCCTGAACCCTGGGTGGCCGCCCTGACGACCGCCCTGATTGCACTGTTCGGCCTCGCCTACGTCGCGCAGGAGGACGGCCTGGCGTCGATGGGAATATGGAGTGGACCGAAAGCCATCCTGGGCAAGTAGCGCACCCTCCATGACAAGTACGGTCATTCCCTACAGTGGGTAGATCGTAGTCGGGGGTGGCAGCACTTGGCGGAACCACTTGCGGTGTTGAGGGCCATTCGGTAGTGAGTTGCTTGACAGATCGACTACCATGAGAGTGGCATCGAGGAGGGCTTTATGGAGATTCTTCGTTGCGACACATCATCTTTGCTGGTTGCTTGGCAGTACTGTTAACAGCAAGCATTCTCGCTGGCGAGCCTCGGATAGAGCTATACGATCCCGACGTCGACTGTGCGGGAGCGTTGAGTCCCGACCCTGTGACGGAAATCTGGCTTAAGTGGTCAGGATATCCGGCCTATGGCCCTGACTGCAGGATCGTGGGGACAGTTCTGAGGAGTGAGGGCGGTCGACAAATCCTGAAGCGTGTGACCAGCGTGAGTTGCCCTGGCCTAGGAGCGGATAGCTGCATACCGGCTAACCACACGCAACTAAGGGTGCCCGGTAACTCGACTACCGGTTTGTATCGCGTGCGATTGACCGCGCAGTATGCAGACTCCGCTTCTTGCGTATCTTGCAGTGACAGATCCGTGTCGAACCCGTGTGCGAGTTTGCAAGGCTTGCCATCACTGGGATTTCTCTGTCGGGAACTCACCTATCGATACGAGGGGGAGGACTACAAGAAATGGGAGTTCAAGACACCTGTTGATCCTAGAATCGGCCGCCCGCGTCTACTTGTGTGGTTTAACCCACTAGATTGCGGGCTTCCGGAGTGCAAAGAGGTTGTGTTTCTTCAACTTATTCAGCACACGGCCGAGCCGGATACGGGCGGCGTCATATTGGAGTCCTACGAAGATCTGCTTATTCCTAGCGCAACCGTCTTAGATGCCGAACTAGTAACTGACAAGTGGAGCGTCGATGCGCGCGCGCCGGACGAAGACCCATTCGTGAATGGCAATGACCAGTACCCGCAGGACCATGCGTGGCTAGAGCACGACTTTCCTTGGGTTCAAGGTAGTAACGTAGGCTTCTACTCCCAAGGTGTCTTTGTGGACACGGTGCGCGTAACATACTTCTCGGACCCGCCGCTCATCCGTGATCCCGCTGGCCTGGCTGCTCTACAGATGCCGAACATATGGGCTGGAATTCAAGCGAGGAAGTGGAACTTCAAGCTGTTTGCCTATTGCCTTGATGGGGAGGGACGAGGTCAGTGGCTCGGACAAGCGAACTGGACGTGGATAATGGGATAATGGAGCGACTATCAAGCGGTTCATACCTTAGAGCGATCGAGCCCCCTCAGGTCTCTGCTGATCTGTCGGATACAACTTTGGCAAAAGCGGCCGTCGCTGCATGGATCGCAAATCCAAACTTGAGCAGGACGTTCTCACTCCCACCTGTAGGCGGCAAGAAAGAGGAGAGCATCCCATGCACGCCGTAGTTCGCTGCATTCTTCTTGGTGCATTTGTCTATCTCTTCAGCCATGGGCTGGGAGGAGTCGCGTCCGGCGGGCTTAACTGGCGGGCAAAGATCGCCGGGCACTTGTCCCCTCACACGCAGAAATCAGTTTGTGACAGCGTCGATGTGAGCGACTTTCCGTGTGAGGAGGGGATGGCCACGGTAGCCACGGCCGGTCTGACAGGTGTTGGCTACGATCTCTACCTGATGGTAATGGACGCCGATTCAACCCTTGGTGTCGCTGGGGCATCGTTCGGTATCGACTACTCAAGCACTGGTTCCGGGAATGGAATGGTCGCTCAAGCCTGGACATTGTGTGCAGATCTTGATTTTCCAGGTGGGGCGTGGCCGAACCCCGGCTCGTGGAATCTTGTGACCTTTTCGGCGGGATCGAACTGCCAGCAACAGGTTGCGACTGCCGAGACTGATGGTGGCGTTACTGCGGTTCTAGGCGCCCTTTACGTCTATGCATACAGCCCCGATGTGTTCGAGATAGTCGACGGGGCGCCAAGTGGGTTGCTTGTCAGCGATTGTAGCAACGCGGAGACAGAAGTGTACTATCCTCAAAACGTTGGGAGGGTAGTATTTGCCTCATCGGCAGTCGATGGATACGACCCCTGCAAGAAGGCCTTCTCACCCTATTCGGAATTCAACTCGACGGCGCCGGCGGCTCTTGACTCGCTATGGATCAAGTTCACCTTCTTAGGTCACCCAAGGCCAGTACCATCGACCATCTTGCATAGCTCCGGTGTGGAAGCCGACTTGGCCCAGTTCGTGCCCTACCAGCGACCTCCTATTGACTACCATTTCGACGTTGAGACTCCTCCTAGGGAGGTGAGTGTTACCAGTGGGGTCCTTGCCACGGTGATCGATAGCATCGGTACTCTGTCCGAGGTCACAGATGGAGATGTGGATCCTGGATTTGTTTCCTTCTCGATGGTGATGTGGAAGCAGGGTGAGCGCTATGGCTTTGAGTCGATCGTCGATGACTCTACCGCCGGGCAGTTGATTGCCAAGGCAATGGAGGGTTCAGTCGGGAGCGCTGACGCGGTTGATGCTTTGCGGCGCTTTGGTTGCGAAGTCGGTGTGCTACCGGATGACCCTCCCTCTGAGGTGACCTCAAGTGCCTCGTTTACGTTGTCCGGGTATCGTTTCGATCGGGGGTCGCATCGATTCGCTGCGACGATGACGGTCAAGAACGAGTCAGGCAGCTCACTGGATGCACCCCTTGTGCTGTGTGTCGAATCCAGTCGTGGGGTGCACCTTGCAAACGCTCACGGCGTGTCTTGCGCAATCCTTCCTGTGACTCGGTTCATGGTGCTTTCGGAGTCTCAGTCGCTCGGTGCCGGTCAGAGCATTGAGGTTGAGCTTCAGTTCACGGCTGAGAGCGAACCGATCGAGCTAACAAGCAGGTTGTATTCTGGTCCTGGAATCCGTTGACGTCCCAGGGGGGGGCGCGTGATGAGGCATCTAGCGAACTCAATCCTCTTGATCCTGTTCACGTGTTGTGGTGCTTATGCCCAAGGCGTAAACGGACAGCGGACGACGTAGTTCCCTCCGGGATCCAGTCTTGGTAGAACGGTAGCGACCCCGTTGGGGTCGCATTCTTGTATCTACGAGGGAAGGAGCGGAGGGATGACTGCGAAGACGCGCGTTCGGCGGACCCGGGAAGAGTGGCACCGATTGGTGGAGCGGTACGAAGCGGGCGGTCTGAGCCCGCGGGAGTTTTGTCGCCGGGAGGGACTCAACGACAACACGTTTCGCCTTTGGCGGAGCCGCGTTCGCTCCACGAGCACCGCGACCGGTCCGTTCGTGGAGGTGGTTCCCGTTGCCAGCCCGGAGTCGCCCTGGTCGATCGAACTCGAGTTGCCGAGCGGGACGAAGCTCCGGCTGCGTGGTTAGGCATGATCGCCGGGAACGAACCGCGTCGGATTCTGCTGTACGGGTCCCCTGTGGACATGCGCAAGTCGTTCAACGGTCTGCTGGCCATCGTCCAGGGCACGCTGGGTGAGGATTCCCTCACGGGAACTCTGTACGCGTTCGTGAACCGTCGTGGGAACTACCTGAAGTCGATCTACTGGGATCGGACAGGGTACTGCCTATTCGCAAAGCGACTGGAGCAGGGTCGATTTCGGTTTCCCGGTGGTAGCGGGAAGCACGAAGTGAGCGAAGCGATGTTTCGATTGCTTTTGGACGGAATCGTTCTTGAAAGAAGACGGAGGATGGATTAAGAAAGAGGCATGACACGAGCTGAGCGCGCCGCAACGATGAGTCAGGATGAAGTGGTCGCGTTGCTCGAGTCCCATGATGAACTCAGCGCCCAACATGAAGAGCTTTGCCGCCAAGTGGCGTGGCTGAAGCGACAGGTGTTCGGATCGAAGTCGGACCGCCGGGTGCCTCTTCCCGGGGAGCAACTCACGCTCGGTGAGACGGATCCCGATGGTTCGGTGACTGCCGCAACGCTCCCTGTGAGCTCCCACCAACGCCGGCGGTCTCAGCCCCCGGTGAAGACCGGAGAGAGTGGCATTCGCTTCGACCCCTCGGTGCCGGTGAAGGTGATCGAGATTCCCAACCCCGAGCTTCACGACGTTCCCGCCGGTTCGTATGAGACGATCCGGGAGGTGGTGACGGAACGGCTGGTGCAGAAGCCATCGACCTTTGAGGTGCACCGCTACGTCCGGACCGTGGTGAAGCTCCAGGACGGGACGTTGAGCTGTCCCCCCGCACCGCCGTCGGTGCTGGAGCGCAGCCTGGCTGATGTGAGCCTGCTGGTGAACCTGGTGGTGGACAAGGTGCGCTACCACCTTCCCCTGTACCGTCAGCATGCACGGATGGCGGCGGCGGGAGTCCACTTGAGCCGGGCAACGCTGACGAACTGGTTCCATCGTACGGCCGAGCTGCTGGCGCCGATCCACGAAGCCCAGATGGCCTCGATTCTTCAGAGCGAGGTGTTGCTCATGGACGAGACCCCGATCCGGGCCGGTCCGTCCAAGAAGAAGCGGAAGATGAAGACGGCGTACTTCTGGCCGGTGTACGGAGACCGGGACGAGGTCGGGTTCCCGTTTTCGTCAACGCGGAGTCACCAGGTGGTGGTGGACACCCTGAAGGGATACTCGAACACGCTGGTGACCGACGGGTACGCAGCCTATGACCGCTACGCGGAGCAAGTGAACGAGCTGGTCCATGCCCAGTGCTGGGCCCACGTGCGCCGGAAGTTCGTGGAGGCGGAGGCCAGCGAGCCGGAACTCTGTGGCCGGGTGCTGGATGGGATCAGCACGCTCTACGAGCACGAGGCGAAGATCCGGAATCAGGAAGACGTGAAGCGGCACGCCTACCGCGGGGAACACGCGAAGCGGGTGGTGGATCGGATCTTCGAGGATCTGAAGCAGGCGTTCGAGGATCGGATCCTGCTACCGCAGAGCCCGTTCACCCAGGCGGCGAACTACGCCCTGGAACGGGAGGCCGGTCTACGGGTGTTCCTCGAACATCCTGGAGTACCGGTGGACACCAACGCCGTGGAACGAGAGATCCGGCCGGTGGCCATCGGGCGCAAGAACTGGATGTTCTGCTGGACCGAAGTGGGTGCACAGTACGTTGGGACCCTGCAAAGCCTCGTATCGACCTGCCGACTCCAGGACATCGATCCCTACGTCTATCTGGTGGACGTTCTGCAGCGTGTGGACTCCCATCCCCAGAGTCTGGTCCGCCAGCTCACGCCGAGACTGTGGAAAGACCACTTCGGCCAGGACCCTCTACGCTCCCTCGCCGAACGCGGTCAATAACGCCGCTCGCTGACCGCTTACCCCAAGGCTACCATGTCGTCCTGGATACGACCCCGCTCGCCGGAATCAATGGGCGAATCGCGTTTGATGTCGTAAACGCAAACGGGATAATGAACTGTGCGGACATTACTGGTCTTGATCATGATGCACGCGTGCGATTTGTGGACTCTGCAGGCGGAGGAAACGATGGTGACGATCTCTTTCTTGGGAACCTCCCTGCGTCTGTTGCGGTGTGCGACTCTGCTGGGGATGTCCTAAATACTCTCGTTGTTGATTTCGATTCGTTAGGGACGTTCATCACGTTTGATATTGACATCGAAAGCACGTACTCAGGCTCCGGGCATACTGGAGAGCTGGATGAGTTTGCGTTCTATTTCCTCGGAGAAGGTAACCTTGATCCCTTTCAAACTGCGGATCCGCGAATTACCAACGCTCTCTTTTCGATTACTGTGGATAGTACCCAGACCGCTGATCTAACTGTGTTCTCACCTATGACGTTTGCGGCTCCCGACTCGATCATCCTTGATTTGGGTGGCGTAACCAGCGTCCCCGTCCCGACAGATCCGTCGAGTCGCCTACGGATTGCATCACTTGCCCCCAACCCGTTTCGCGGATCAGCGGTTCTTGAGTTGCTTGTTCCAGAACCGGGGGGGCGGATTCGGATTGATGTCTACGACGTTCGCGGTGCTCGGGTCGATGTGGTCCAGGATGCAAGTGTGGGCGCGGGCCGCCATTCAGTCATCTGGGACGGGAAGACTGGCCAAGGCGCCTCCGCTGCGGCAGGAGTCTACTTTCTCTCGGTACAAGGGCTTGGTCAAACAGTGGTACGCAGGGTGGTTCGCCTTCAGTGATCCTTTGATTCATCTTGGGGAATCCTGTACTCCTCAATCACAGATCGCAAGTGGCACTTCATGCCCTCCTGTCCGCCGTACTTCCGATGCTTTCCGTGGTAGCGCGGGAGTCGGTAGGTGACGACTTCTCCGAACCGCCATTGGATTGTGATCGTCCGTTCACGCCCGTGGAAGACGATCTTCTCGCGGAAGGCCGGTAGGATGGCTCGCTTGCGTGCCATGCGGGCGCGTGGGACGCTGCGGCGAGCTTCATGAGTTGATCCAAGGGTGGCAGAGCGATCGCCTCATCTGCCATCCCCTCCACGACGACGGTTTCGAGGATCCAGTCACGGATGATGGCCACTGCTGGGCAGGTTTCCTCGTATCGGTACCTGGCTCGACACCCGCAACACTCTCCGGAGCGTCCCCCCCAGAGCCTTTCGTTCCGCCGGCGCGGCGGGACTCGATGGCGGCGCCACACGGGCACTCAATGAGGCCACTGGAATAGATGTCGTCGGACTGCATGGGGTCAAGTCGTCGTAGGGCGAAGTCGTCCACGATGAGGAGATCGGGAGCAAGTAACTTGCTTAGGGCCTTGCTCTTGGAGTGATCGCGACCCCAGACGCGCCATGCCGGTCTCGATCTGATCGAGACGCGACCGGATGTCGCTGAGGCTGACCACACTCTCCACCCAATTGCAGTAGGGAACCGCTCTCACTTGGTCCGGAGTCGCTGCAGGTCCTGTTCCAAACGGGTGCGGTCCTGGGTTCGGCTGTCTGTCAGGAGCTGATCTTCGGCAAAGCGGTAGGCTTGGGCGAGGGTGTCCTGGTCAGCTAGCCTTGATGCGTCATAACTGATCACAGAAAAAGGGCGTCCCCGGTGAAGTAGGCCGCCTTCCCTTGCCATTGGTCGAGGTCTGGAGCTGTGGGGGGGGGGGGGGGTGGGCTGCAAGGCCCCGGTGACGAGCGTGTCGAGGATCCATGTCCGAACGCGCCTACTCGGCGGGCGGGGGAGGCGGGGGTGGTGTCGGGGGAGCCGGCTCCTGGGCGGCCGCCGGCGCCGGCGCTGGCGTCGGAGGCGTGGGGGTTGCGGGATACGCCACCCGCGGTGGCGAGGCCGTCCCGTTGGCCTTTTCCTCCCGCTCGCGCTCCTCGGCCCGTCGCGACAGATAGAGCAGTCCCAGCCCGACAAAGAGCGCGGGGAAGGCCCAGATCAACAGGAACGCGAGGGCCTCGTCGGCGTCGCGATCCGAGACGAAGAGCCCCATCACGAAGGCGGAAAACAGGAGCCCGCCGCCAATCCCGGTCCAGATCACCCCGTGCAGGCCCAGATTCGTGGAACGAGGGGGGCGACGCTCCGGCTCCACTTCCAGAGGAGGAAACGTGTCCACCCGGCCCAGCTCCAGGGCCCGCATCCGTTCCTTGTGTGCGTAGCCCCGCTCCTTCACGCCCTTGATGATGCGGACAATGATCACGATGGCGGAGAAAAAGAAGAGCATCCCAAAAACATCACCCGGTCCCATGCGGTCCTCCAAGTACCTCAGTTGATTGCGCGGCTTACGGTTGGCCGGTCTCAACCCCATTGGACACGCCGAATCCAGGCCGGGTTGCACCATGTTTCGGGCGATGGATGCAACCCGGGGGGTATTCTGGGAGTCCATCTCATTGGGGCTCAGTGACCCGGGGCGACGCGCGCCGCGGGGAGGGGCTCCGGAAGGAGCCGGGTTGAGCGAGGCAGGACACCCAGCGGCGGGCATCGCCGCCCGGGTCGCGGCGGGGGAGCGGGAAGCAGCCTATGCCCAGGTGGTCGAGGCCACCAAGGACAGCCTGTTCCGGTTTCTGCTGCGCATGCTACGCAACGAAGAGGAGGCCCGGGACGTGTTCCAGGACACCTACATCCGCGTCTTCAAGGCGCTGCACACGTTTCGGGGCGACTCCAGCCTGACCACCTGGGTCCTGACCGTGGGGCGGAACACCGCGCTCAACCGGATCCGCAGCCGCAAGGCCAAGGACGGGCGTCACGTGCCCATGGAAGACCCGGACGGCAACGGGTCCCACGAGCCGTTCCAGGACGCCCGCGAACCGGCGGCCACCCGATCGCTGGAGTCCGCGGTGGCCTCGCTTCCCGAGACCCAGCGCGAGGCGGTGTGGCTTTTCTACGTGGAGGATGTCCCTCTGCAAGAGATTGCTTCCCTCACCGGGCGTCCGGTGAATACCATCAAGAGCGACCTCATGCGGGCGCGAGCACGCCTGCGCCAGGACCTGACCGACCCCGAGCCTCGGCCCGGGCTGGTCCACCGGGAGTTGAAGGTGATGCTATGAGCCACGAACACCAGTTGCACGATGCGGAACTCAGCCGTCGTCTCAAGGCGGTGGCGGCGCGCCAGCGGGCTCCCCGCTCCTGGGTGCGCGAGGCCAATGCGGTGCCCCGGCGTCTGGATCCGGCCAGTGAACCCTGGCTGGTCACCTACCTGCCGCACCTCTGTGGGGTCGCTCTTCTGTTGTCCCTGGGCATCGCCTTCTGGTTCAACGGCGATGCGATCTCCCTGGGTCTCACCGCCCTGGTCCCGTCCCTGGGGGATGGTGACGGGGCCCTGGGAGCCGGGACGGACACCTGGGCCTTCCTCATCGGCTTGCCGATCCTGGCCTTGGCCCTGCTTTCGGGGCTGTCCGCCATGCCCCGCTGGGTCGATCGCACCCGGTAGCAAGCGTCGCCCCGGGGCGACAGCGCTGGTACACTCGCTCGCCTATGCCACGCTTCGCCGATATCCTGGGTCAGAACGCGGTTCACGACCGCCTGCGCAACTCCGTGGGAGCGGACCGGCTCCCCCATGCGCTCCTCTTTCACGGGGCACCGGGAACCGGCAAGACCAGCACCGCCTTTGCCCTGGCCCAGTATCTCAACTGCGATGAACGTACCGATGTCGATGCCTGCGGGGTGTGCAACGCCTGCCGCAAGATCGCCAAGCTCCAGCATCCGGATGTGCGGTGGATCTTTCCCATGCCCGGGTCCCTCAAGGGGGACAAGCGGGCCGCCCATGTGCGGGACACCATGGACGAACGGGTCGAGCAGCCCATCCACGTCCTCACCTTTCCCGAAGCGGCCGGGATCGCCATTGGCCGCGACGAGGACACCCGGTTGGGGAGTGTGGGAGAGCTGCGCAAGCAGGCCTCCATGTCCCCGGTCGAAGGGCGGGTCAAGGTGTTCGTGGTATCCGAGGCGGAGCGCATGCGGTTCGAGGCGGCCAACAGCCTGCTCAAGGTGCTCGAGGAGCCGCCCGAGCACAACCTGATCGTCCTCACCACGTCACGGCCTCGGGAACTGTTGGACACCATCGTGTCCCGTTGCCAGTCCGTACGGTTCCGGGACCTCACCGAACCCGAGCTGGCCGGGATCCTCATGGAGCGGGCCCAGATCGCCGAGCCGGTGGAGGGACGCAAGCGGAAGAAGTCGTACCGTGCTCCCACCGGGAACGAGGCGGCGCTTGCGTCGGCCCTGGCGCGCGGCAGCCTCAGCCGCGCCGCGGCCTTCCTCGACGAGGACGTGATTGAGCTTCGCGACAAGGCGGTGGCCCTGCTGCGGCTCACCCCCGGGGACCCGCGTCTGCAGGAACTGCTGGCGGAACTCCACGGCGCTCGCGACCGGAACCTCCTGGAACGGGTGCTGGACTTCGCGCTCCTGTGGCAGGGGGACCTGCTGCGGGCGCTCACCCAGGCGGACGTGCCCCTGGCCAACCGGGATCGCGAGGATCAGGTACGGGCCGAGGCTCAATCGACCACGGTGGATGCGATCCGTCGCCGGGTGGAGTCCCTGGAACAGGCGCGCATCGCCATCCGGGGCAACGTGTATGTTCCGCTATTGCTGTTGAACCTGAGCCAGGCCCTGGCCGGCCGCACCGCCGCGGTCATCGAAGCGGTCTAGGAGGGGAGCCAGGGTCGTGAGTGACGCGCGCCGCAGTTTCTATATCACCTGCGCCATCGACTACGTGAACTCCCGTCCGCATGTGGGAACGGCCTACGAGAAGATCGCCGCCGATGCCATCGCCCGGTATCACCGCATGGCGGGCGACGATGTCACGTTCCTCATGGGCAACGACGAGCACAGCCTCAACGTGGAGAAGGCGGCGGTCGAGCAGGGGCTGGATCCCCTCGTCTACACGGACCGGATGGCCGAGACCTTCGAGACGGTGTGGAAGGACCTCGAGCTGTCCTACGACATCTTCATCCGCACCACGGAACCGCGGCACCATACCTCCGTGCAGGAGCTGTTTCGCCGTATCCACGAAGGCGGCGACATCTTCAAGGGGACCTACGATGGGTTCTACTGCGTTTCCTGCGAGGAGTTCAAGCAGGAGAAGGACCTCCTGGAGGGGAACCTCTGTCCGGTGCACAAGCGCCCCGCGGATTTCATCCAGGAAGAGAACTGGTTCTTCCGGCTCTCGAAGTACCAGCAGCCGCTCCTGGACCTCTACGAACGGCAGCCCGACTTCCTGGTGCCGGTGGCCCGACGCAACGAGGTGGTCAACGTCATCAAGGACGGCCTGCGGGATCTCAGCGTGTCCCGTCCCGGGAGTGGGTGGGGAGTGCCCCTTCCCATTGATCCCACCCAACGGGTGTATGTCTGGTTCGATGCGCTCATCAACTACATCACCGGGGCCGGGTTCGCCGCGGACGAGGAGCGGTTCAACCGCCTCTGGCCTGCGGACCTCCACGTGATCGGGAAGGACATCACCCGGTTCCACTGCATCATCTGGCCGGCCATGCTCATGGCGGCCGGGCTGCCGTTGCCCAAACAGGTGTTGGGCCATGGGTGGGTCACGGTGAAGGGGGAGAAGCTGTCCAAGACCCTGGGCAACATCGTGGATCCCATGGAGGTCACGGCGAAGTTCGGTCCGGACCCGCTGCGGTTCTACCTGCTCAACGAGGTGCCGTTGGATCGGGACGGGGACTTCACCTGGGAATTGTTCATCGAGCGCTACAACACGGAACTCGCCAACGACGTGGGAAACCTGGTCAGCCGCTCGGTCAGCATGGCGGTGAAGTATTTCGACGGCACGGTGCCGGCGATCTGTGACCTGGAGACCGACGGTCCGGATGCGGTCTTGCGGGCCGCGGTGGATACCAGCGTGGTCGACTACCGGAAGGCGTTCGACACCCTGGCCGTGGATCAGGCCATTGCCGCGGCGGGAGCGCTCATTCGCCGGGCCAACCAGTACATCCAGGAAGTGGAACCCTGGGCGTTGGCCAAGGACGAGTCCAAACGGGACCGGTTGGCCACGGTGCTCAACGCCCTGCTGGAGAGCGTGCGCATCGCCGCGGTACTGATGTCGCCAATTATTCCGGAAAGCTGTACGAAAATCCGGGAAAGACTGAATCGCACCGGGGATGAGGCCAGTCTGTCCCTGGAGCAGTTGGCGTGGAACCCACTCGGGAACCAACCCGAATCCCCGCTGGCGAAACCGTCGCCGCTCTTTCCGAGGATCGACGCGACGCCCGAATAGTCTCGGATTGGGCGTGAGCGGGCGCGCTTGACATTGGCTTCAAATAGCAATTCATTTCGTTGCGTGGTAATGAGTTTGTCCAGTGTGATCAGGATTCCCAAAAGGCCGGCTATACTCTAGCCAAGGGCGTGTCGGTATCGACGGGCCCCGTTCTATCCGCTCCCTCTCGGCCAACTGCCGCCCGGATAGACGCCACATCAGTATCAGTGCTTCCTGCTTTGGGGGTTTGTCATGGCGTCTCGGCTGCTTCTTCTTGTCCTTGGCTGCCTGCTGCCGGCCACGGTCCTCTCCAAAGGCGGGTTGCCTTCGCTTGAACCCGCGCCGTCCACCCCCGTTCCCGCCTGGAGCGAACGATCGGTCCTCGGCCACACCCATCCCGCGCTTCAGGGTACGGCAAACCAGGATACGGCCTGGTTTGGGGGGACGGTTTGGGCCGCGGACTCAATGCGATGGGAGGCGATTCCTGGAGGGACGTGGACGTTCGATTCCGGGGTGGGCTCGCACTTTGATCACTCCGCCGAAGGGGTGGATCCGTTCAAGGATCAGAATCTTCATGCGTATATGGAGGGATGGGTGGGAGTGGACATCAGCCGGGTGGATGCCCCCTACTTTCGCCGCATGACCACGTCGGACTTTGCCGGAACCCCCTGCGTTGGGGCTGCGGCCGGTCTGGGTGGTTCTGCGTCCCTGTGGGTGGGTGTGACCACGGCCGAAGCCGAATCCTTGTGCTATGCCGCCGGCCGCGGATACGGAGAGTATTGGAACGTCTGCATGGAGCAGGAGTTCGTCTACAACGGCACCGGCGGAGTGAACTGGTCCTACGACTACGTCAACGATACCGAAGAAGGTTTTGACTACTCCTACGCCATGGTGGACACCTCCGACACGGAGGACCCGGTCGAGCTGTGGCGGGTGACGGGGACCGAGAGTGGATCGGCCTCCCTGCCCCTGGTTCCAGGTGAGAGCTTGCGCAGCAACCCCGGACCGGTCGTGCTCCGGTTCTGCTTCCGCAGCGACGGAGCCTACTCGGACCAGGATGGGTCCTTTGCCACGGACTGTGGCCCGTTGGCAATCGACGACATCTCGGTGACCGGGGGCGGAATCGCGCACGTGGCGACGTTCGAGTCCGGCGCGGACGGTTGGACCCTGATGCCGGAAGTCCCGGGGCCGGGTGGTGACTGGAGCGATCTTCGGAACATCAGCAGTCTGACCAACCCGGTTTCGATTCCCTGCGATGCATACTGCGGGGTCCAGGACACCGTGCTTGTCTTCGAGAACCAGTCGGGAGCCCTCGGCTCGCACGGGTTCTTCCAGAACAACCTGGCCCTCTCCCCCTGGATTGATCTGCGGGCCGAGGGCCTGCAGGGAGCCCCCATCGCGACCATGACCTACGACGTGGTGAACGGGAACGGGATCCTCAACTACATCTTTTCGTTTGTCGCGGCACAGTGGTACCCCGAGGCTTGCGTCAACAACGGCAAGCTGCAGACCTCCCCGGTGGTCGAGTTGCCTTCGATCTTCCCGATCACCTTTATCGGGTGCTCCACTGTGGGCAATCCGGTTGGCTGGGATCTCTCCGGTATCATTCCTGCGTCCGCCGAGCAGGTCCGGGTGGGAATCGTGGTGCGGGAGTTCTGCCGGTTCTTCGTCAACTGCACCGGGGTCAGCAACTCGACTCCCTGGTTCGACAACGTGCGGTTCGGTGTGGCAGGCGCCCCGGGATCGGTGAGCCTGTCGGCGGAGTCGCTCGGCCAGCCCCAGGATGCATTTCCCGAAGACGGTACACTTTCACCCTCGTCCACCGCCCGCATCGATGCCGCGCGTACCCATGGAGCGGCCGCGGGAGACACCCTGTTCGTGAAGGGGTTCGGAGCGTCGACCGAGGTGCAGGCCGTGTTTGCGGTCTCGCCCGGACCCGGCATCGATACGGCAAGGCTGGCGTCGTGGCTGACCTCCCACACCCTCGAGGGAACGTGGCAGGGCCTGTCCTGGTACTCGGCCCGCATGGACACGGCCGAGATCGGAGGCGCTGCGGCGACGGGTTACTGGATGACCGCGTATCACGAGGAGGATCCCAACTTCAGCGGTACGGACACCGCGACGGATCCAAACGACCTCGATCCCGATGGATACCAGAACCGGCTTCTCAACGACTTGTTTCCCGATGATCTGCTCACTCCGGGTTCGCGACTTTGTCTCTACTTCAAGGGTAAGTCGGTTTCCGGCACCTCCTGGTTCTGCTACCCCGACACGACCAACGGCGGCTACCTTGAGATGGAGGTGTTGCCCTCGTCCATGGGCGCGGACTCAACCTTCAACTGTGTCCTCTACGTGGACTACGCCGACGGGATGGGAGCGCAGCCGTGTGATCGAGGACTGCACTCGCCAACGTGCTTCCCGGCACATCCTCCAACTTCGAGACCACGTCCTGGGATCGTTGGGATGTGCGGGCAGCGGACACTGAGCATGCGACTTTCGGCCGTCCCCTCAATGCGATGCGTGGGGCGACGGTCGCGCAACTCCTGGGGTACACCACGGTGATTCTCTGGAACGGGGGATCGCATCGGATCCGGACCCTCAGGGAGGACGATGCCAACCTTCTCGATCCCGTGGCTTGACTGGGGACCGAATCAACGGTCGCTCTGTCTGAGCGGTGACAATATGGCCGGAACGATCGGCGGCCTCGGACGGAATCACTCCCCGTGTCCACGCGACTGTTCGCGGACTACCTGGGTGTTCACCCTGCTCTGTGACGCGGTCCGGGAGGCTGGGTGCCCGGTGGGGTCTCACGGCCGACGATGCCGCGGTATGCCTCGAGCTGGATCCCGCCACGGGTTCCCACGTCGCTGGACCACGGACGTTCATTCATCTTGCCCAGGGAAACGGCTGCCCGGAACTGCGCACCTTCGATGTCCTGGAGACCTACACCGGGGGGTTGGGTACTCCGGTTGGTGACGAGACCTACACCGGCCCGGCCAAGGGTACGGTCAGCTTTGCTTCGGTCGCGAACGACGAGGCACGCTATCGAACGGTCATCGACGGCGTGTCGCTTCACCATCGCCGGGATTGGTTTGGCTGTGCACCCAGTTCACCGGCCACGCAACCGATTGCGGAAAGATTGGGGGAGGTCCTGGACTGGTTCGGGGTTGGCCCCGGCGCGTGCAACACGACCTCGGTACCGGTGGATGTGGACCCGGGAGTGAATCCGTTGCCGGCTCGGTTCGCCCTGATCATTCGATCCGCGAACCCGGTCATGAACAGCACCCGGGCCAGGTTCCAGGTTGAGCTGCCCGCGAGTCAGGACCTGAGGGTCCAGGTGTTCGATATCGCGGGACGCCTGGTGGCAACCCTTGCTGAAGGGGAACACCCGGCCGGGACCCACGATGTCCAGTGGGATCTGCGCAACAATGCGCGCCAACCGGTCTCGGGGGGCGTCTACCTGGTGCGCGCGAAGGGGACGGCGTCGATTACCCAGCGTCTGGTCGTGCTCCGCTAGCGTCGAGTCCACCCGGGTGGGCAAACGACCCTTGTTAGATCGCCGCCGCCCGCTCCGACCAGAGGTCGGGAGGAGTAGCACATGCTTGGAAAGTCTGTCCAAAGAGCGATTGCCGGTTGGGCCTCGGGTACCCTGCTGTTGGGGATCCTCGTGGCTGCCCCGTCCCTGGAAGCGAAGCCGGTGCTGCCGGTGCTCGAGGATGGGCGCGGAACCTCGGTTCCTACCTGGAACGAGCAGCTTCCCGGTCCCGGCCGGGGTCTTCACTCCACCGCGGCCCAGGAGACCACCTGGTTCGGCGGCACGGTGTGGGCGGCGGACTCCATGCGCTGGGAGGCGATCCCAGGGGGTATCTGGACGTTTGACTCCGGGGTGGGATCGCACTTCGATCACTCGGCGGACGGGGTGAACCCCTACAAGGACCCGAGCCTTCATGCCTATATGGAAGGTTGGGTGGGGCTGGATTTCACCTACAGCGAGATCCCGTTCTTTCGGCGGTTGACCACAGACGACTTCGGAATCGGGCCGGCCTGCGTGGGATCGACGGTGGGCCTGGGAGGCTCCGCGTCGCTCTATGCGGGTGTGACTACTGCGGAGGCGGAGTCCCTGTGCTACCTCGGTGGGCAGGGTTACGGCAGCAGCTGGAACGTGTGCGTTGAGCGCGAGTTCACCACCGACGGATCCGCAAGCGTGGCCTGGTCGTTCGACTACGTGGCCGACACCGAACCCGGGTTCGACTACGCTTACGCCCTCGTGGACACCACCGGCAACGACGACGATGTGCAGGTGTGGAGTTCCACGGGCGTGGCCGCCGGCGCCCCGAACCTCACCTTGGATCCTGGGTCGTCCATGAGAAGCGACGCCGGCGCATTCACCCTCAAGTATTGTCTGGTCAGCGACGGGGCCTACGACGACGAGGACGGATTCTACGACACGTCCTGTGGCGGGCTGGCCGTGGATGATGTCCAGGTGACTGGAGCCGGTGTCGCCTACTCCGCGGATTTCGAGGGCGGGCCCCAGGGGTGGAGCCTCTCTCCCAGCCGCCCCGGTCCGGGCGGGGATTGGACCCACCTGCGCCACCTCAGCACGCTCCCGCCGATGGTGTCCCAAGTCTCCTGTCAGTCAAGCTGCGGCGTTTCCGACAGCGTGCTGGTCTTCGCCGACTTGACCCTGGTGCCGGGAGGCCACAACTCCTTCCAGGACAATCAGGCCGTTTCTCCCTGGATCGACCTCCGGGCTTCCGGATTGTCCGATTCACCCGGGGCGCTCGTGAGCATGGACGGATATTGGGAGCTCCCGGTTCTCAACTACGTGTTCAGCGATATCAACATGCAGTACTACCCGTATCAATGTCCCATTACGGGAACGACCCGGGTGAGTCCCTGGATCGACGACGGCCTTGTCATCTTCTTTGGTAGCGTTCCCTACTGTTCGCAGGTCCCTTGGGTCAGCAAGGTTGGTCATATGATCCCCGGAGCCGAGCAGGTCCGGGTCGGGATCCGTGTCTTCAGCTACTGCCGTTTCTTCACCAATTGCACGGGGCAGACCAATACGAGCCCCTGGTTCGACAACGTGCGGTTCGGGGTCTACGGCAATCCGGACGCGCCGATCATCACGACCTCCATCGACGACACGCCCCAGGATGCGTTTCCGGAGAACGGGACCCTGGCCCTGGACGCCCCGGGCCGTATCGACTGCAACAACGTGATCAGGCCAGATGCCTACAGTTCTCTTGGAGACACCCTGATCGTGTCGGGCGCCACGGACGCCCCGTCGGAAGTACGCGTGGTCTTCGCCGTGGATCCGGGTCCGGGGGTCGACTGGGTACGCCTTGGCAATTGGCTGACCAGCCATGCCAGCGAGGGGTCCTGGTTGGGCCTTTCCTGGTTCTCGGCCCGCATGGATACGGCGCAGTCCCGGGGGATCCTGTGGACGGGTGACTGGATGACCGCCTATCACGAAGAGGATCCCAACTTCAGCGGATCGGACTCGGACACGGACCCGGGAGACATCGACCCCCTGGGCAACGCGTCCCGGCTGCTCAACGATATCTTTCCCGACGACCTGCTGACCCCGGGATCGCGTCTGTGTCTCTACTACAAGACACGCTATGTGGGCGGTACGTCCTGGTTCTTCCTGCCGGACACCAGCGGGGGCGGCTATCTGGAAATGGAGGTGCTTCCCAGCTCCATGGACGGGGACTCCACCTTCAACTGTGTGCTCTACGTGGATCACTTCGACGGACGAGGTGCCCAGCCCTTCATCGAGAACGCATTGTCCAACGTGCTTCCGGGGGGTTCGGGGAATTTCGAGAACACGGCCTGGGATCGGTGGGATGTGCGGGCTCCGGCTCAAGGGAAGGCATCCCTGGGAAGACCCGTGGGAACAGAGTACGGCGCCACGGCGCTTCAGCTTCTGGGGTACGAGACGATCCTCTGGAACAGTGGGAACTTGAGCTATCAAAATCTCTCGCAGGAGGACGCCAACGTCCTCATACCCTGGTTGGAGGAAGGGTCGGTCACCCGCAACCTGTATCTGAGCGGGGATGGACTCGTCGAATCCATCGAGAGTGACGCGCCGCAGAACCCCCGGGCGATAGAGCTCCTTCATCGCTACCTGGGAACGGAGTTGGTTTGCGATGCGTTCCGATACCCGAACTGCGCTGGAGCCGAGGACACCGTATCGTGTGTCACCCTGGATCCGACGGTTGGCGCCCCGGTGGCCGGGGGACGATCGTCGACCCACCTGGGACAGGGGAACGGGTGCCCGCAGCAACGGTTCTTCGATGTGCTGGGGCTGGCCACCGGCGCCCTGGGCGCTCCGGCCGGCGACGAGCGCTACGAGGGGCTGGTCAAGACCGCGGACTTCGCCTCCATCGCCAACACCGGTCCCACCTGGAAGAGCGTGATCGACGGCGTGTCGCTCCACTACCGGCGTGACCCGGCGGACTGCAGCTTCGATTCGCAGGCCACGGCGGCGATCACCGAGCGTCTGAGCGAAGTGTTCAACTGGTTCGGACTTCCGCCCGGCGCCTGCAACGTCAACGATCTTCCGCTTGCGGCGGATCCAAGGCCGGAGACCGCGCCGCGTCGTTTTGCCTTGGCCGTCCGCTCCGCCAATCCCGTCTTCACCGGGGCCATGGCCCGCTTCCAGTTGGACCTGCCCCGTGAGCAGGACGCGCGGGTCCAGGTGTTCGACGTCGCCGGGCGTCTCGTCCGTACGTTGGTCGACGACCGGCTTCAGGCCGGGGTCCACGAGGTCCCGTGGGATCTCGCGGATGCTGCCGGACGGGACGTTTCCGGCGGCGTGTATTTCGTGCGCGCCCAGGGCAGTGAGTCCAGGACCCAGCGTCTCGTCGTGCTGCGGTAACCCGGAGTCCACCCGGGTGGACTCCGCCCTTTCCCGGAAACTTGCTAACATCCTCCCACCCGGCCCCACTTGCAGCCCTCACTCGGGAGGCCCCGACATGTTTCGCATCCTCCTTCTTGTCCTTGTCCTGGGAACAACCCTGGCCCTTGCGATTCCCGCCCTCGCGGACGAATCCACGATCCACTCCGAGCCCATCGTCTACGCCGTGGGCGAGACGGAGCTCAACGGCATCCTCTACTACGACGCGTCGTATGAGACCCCGCGCCCCGGCGTGCTGGTCGTCCACGAATGGTGGGGGGTCAACGAACACGCCAAGACCTCGGCCGAGCGCCTTGCCAAGGCCGGGTACGTTGCCTTCGCGTTGGACATGTACGGCGAGGGCCGGGTCACCGAGCACGCCCAGGAGGCCATGTCCTGGGCCGGCCAGGTCCAGGCCAACAGCGGCGAGGCCAAGGCCCGTTTCCAGGCCGCCTACGACCTCCTGGCCAAGAACGAGCTCGTGGCGCCGGGCCAAATCGCGGCCATTGGCTACTGCTTTGGCGGGAACCAGGTGCTGGTCCAGGCCCAGCAAGGCGCGGATCTGGCCGCGGTGGTCAGCTTTCACGGTCTCCCTCCCACCGACAAGGTGGCCAAGGGGAAGGTCAAGGCGCAGGTCCTGGTCTGCCACGGGGCCGAGGATCCCTTCGTGACCCAGGAGCAGCTCGACACCTTCACCCGGAACATGGAAGCCGCCGCGGCCGACTTCGGGGTGGTGGTCTACGAGGGCGCGAAGCACAGCTTCACCGTCCCCACCGCCGACGCGCGGGGGATCGACGGTCTGGCCTACAACGAGAAGGCGGCCAAGGCCTCGTGGAAAGCCATGCTGCATCTCCTGGAGGAAGCGTTCGCCACCGAGTAATCCGCGCTCCCCGGCGTCCGTGTATCATGGTGGCCCCCCGGAGGTTCCCATGATCGATACCCATTGCCATCTCTCCCACCCCGAGTTCGAAGCGGACCGTGACGCGGTGCTGGAGCACAGCTTTGCCCACGGCGTGACCGACATCCTCGAGGTGGGGTACTCGGTGGAGACGTCCCGGAAGGCCATCGAGCTCGCCCGCCAGTACCCCGATCGTCTGCGCGCCTCGGTGGGGATCCACCCCCATGAAGCGGGCAAGGCGACGGACGCGGACTTCGAGACCATCCGCGCCCTCTCCAACGAGCCCGAGGTGGTGGCCATCGGCGAGACCGGCCTCGATTTTTTTCGGGATTGGGCCCCGGTGGACCGCCAGTTGGACCTTTTTGCCCGCACGGTGCGCTTCAGCCTGGAACGGGATCTGCCCCTGGTCATCCACGACCGCGAGGCCCATGACGAGGTGCTGCGGATTCTCCGGGAGGAGGGGCGGGGCCAGGCGCGCGGCATCTTCCATTGCTTCTCGGGCGATGCGGACGTGGCCCGCCAGGCGGTGGAGCTGGGCTTCTATCTGGGCCTGGGGGGCAGCATTACCTACCTGAACCCCCGCAAGAAGAAGGGGCGGCTCATGGGCGAGCTCCCGCTGGATCGCATTCTCCTGGAGACCGACGCCCCCTGGCTCACCCCCGAGCCTCACCGCGGCAGCCGTAACGAACCGTCCCGCATGGAGTTCGTCGTGTCACGACTGGCCGAGGCCCAGGGCGTCACCCCGGCCGAGATCATTGCCCGGACCGGGGAGAACGTGGCCCGGCTCTTTCCCCACGCCGCTCCGTGGCCCTCGGCGGTGGCCCATGCCTGAGCGTCGCAGCGACCGCCGAGCCCCGCGAAAGGGCGCCAAGGGGGAGCGTCACCATCCCCGGGCCAAGCGCCGCTTCAGCCAGAACTTCCTGGTAGACAAGAACATGGCCCGGAAGCTGGTCTCCCTGGCCCGCATCCGCCCGGATGACGTGGTCCTGGAAATCGGTCCCGGGACCGGGGCCCTGACCGGGCTCCTGCTGGAACAGGCCGAGCACGTGCACGCGGTGGAGGTGGACCGGGAACTCTGCGAGGCCCTGCGGGTAGAATTCACTGCGGAGCCGAAACTTACGCTTCACAACGAGGATGTCCTCAACCTTCGGATCCGCGACCTCGTTCCCGGCCGCCGCGTGGTGGTGGTCGGCAACCTCCCCTACGCGATCACCTCGGAGCTGGTGTTATGGCTCTTGGACCAGCACATGGATGTCCGCCGCGCCATCCTGCTCATGCAGCGGGAAGTGGCCGAGCGCCTGACGGCCTCCCCCGGCACCCGGGTTGCGGGACGGCTGACCTTGGCCGTGGCCTACCGCTCCGAGACCGAACGCCTGATCGACGTTCCCCCGCAGTGCTTTCGGCCCGTGCCGCGGGTGACCTCCTCGCTCGTCCTCTTCCGGCCCCGGGACGTCCCGGTGGTCCAGCCGCGCGACGAAGCCATGTTCTTCCGGGTCATCCGGGCCGCTTTCGGAGAACGCCGTAAGACCTTGGCTAACGCACTGGCGGTGGGACTCCATCTCCCCCGCGACCTCATGGAGAGCACGGCCCGCGAAGCGGGGCTCGACCCCCGGATTCGGGGTGAGCGTCTGACACTGGAGGACTTTCGCCGTCTCGCCGATCTCTTGGGAGACCTCCCGAAGCCCTCCGGGGACCCGCAGTCGGACGACGCTCCCCCTGCGGAACACTAGCGAAAGGCTGGAAGACACGTTGTTGTTGTGGCGGAGCCATGGCTCCGCGCGGTGCACGCCTCGGGCTCCCGGCCCGACCCTTCTCCTGCTCACCCTGCTGTTGGGTGGGGGGGTGCTCGCCCTGCCCGCGCAGGCGCAGCCCCGTCGGGGCGGCGAAACCGACAGCACGGAGACCCCACCTATTGCCGTCTTCCAGGCACTGCAACCCAGCTACACCACCAACTACGATGTCCAACGCCAGGTGACCAACTGGGTCCAGATTCTCAAGATCACCTCGCAGTTCGGGACGGCCAAGTTCACCAACGAGACCAACTTCCTGCTCAACGAGGACTCGGGGCGCGAGGAGCAGCGCCGCACGGGCACCAACAAGACGACCCTCTCCTGGGTCCCCATCCGCCGCGTTCCGGTCGGGCTGAACCTCAGCCTGGGTCGGATCACCAGCGAGCAGACCAACAACGGCCAGGCCAACGGCGACGCCAACCTGGGCTTCAACGCCAGTACCACCCGCAGGATCCTGGCCTGGACCAACAAGTTCGGGGTGCGCAGCGGTTTCCTTCGCCGGACCCAGACCAGTGTACTGGGGGACGCCGAGACCAAGAACTTCAACACCGGCTTCAACCTCAACCTGGACTGGCAGGGAAACTGGACCGGAGGTCCGTTCGGACTGGAGATGCAGTTCAAGGACGATCGGACGAGCAAGAAGTCCCGGACCGAAACCGCGGACGTCACCCAGGAACAACCGACCAGCGGTCACGGCAACACGTTCCGCACCCGGGTAGACCTGAAACCTTCCAACTGGGTCTCCACCGATATCGAGTACAGCAACATCGATGGGCAGGACGAGTCGTACAACGCCCGGGGTGGCGTGAACCAGGGACTCGAGACCACCATCCGCCAGAACAACAGCGTGATCGCGCACCTGGATCTGACCCCGGGAACGAACACCAACTGGACCTTCGAGTACGAGGTCAGCGACCACGCGCTGCTCTATGCCATCAATACCGGCAACGGAAGCGCCGGGGACGAGAACCGTTTCCGTTCCAACCTCAAGACCCAGGGGCTGGGGTTCGATTGGGACGGCACGCTTTCCATCCGCAACAGCACGGTGGCCCCCCAGAGCAGCGCGAACCACGACGACAAGGACAACCAGTTCGAACTCAAGGCCATTCGCCAGCTCAACAACAAGTTCGGTCTCAACATCGCGGGCTGGGTGCGCGCCACCCGCTACTTCTATACCTCGGGCAGCGAGGGAGAGCGCCAGGACCGGGACGAGCGCAAGACCCGCTTCTCCCCCTCGCTGACCTACAAGGCGAGCGAGAAGTTCTCCAGCACCCTGACCTACACCCAGCTCAACACCCGGTGGGTGGGACTCAACCCGGGGGACGGTGTCCTTCCCGGCAACGCGGCCCAGACCCGCAACGAGGAGGACTACACGGTCGACTTCGCCTTCTCGTTCCGGTTCGGTGCGTTCACCTCCCTCAACCAGACCTACTCGATCAAGGCCAACTACCGGACCTTCGACTACCGGGAAGAAAACAACCGGCTGACCAGTACCCAGAGAATCACCACCGGGCTGTCCTCCCAGCTGGCCCCCCGGGTGAGCCTGCGGGTGGACCACCGGTTCACCCTG
The DNA here is from genome assembly GCA_942491735.1 of Candidatus Eiseniibacteriota bacterium. Classification (GTDB taxonomy): domain Bacteria; phylum Eisenbacteria; class RBG-16-71-46; order JABDJR01; family JABDJR01; genus CALOCN01. The sequence continues at coordinate 48,078 of CALOCN010000001.1, forward strand.
ATCGACGACGGCCCCTACAGCGTGGATGAGGACGGCGGTCGTCTCTTCGCCCGCAGCAAGCGCACCTGGACCCAGGAGTTGACCACGGCCCTGAACTACACGGTGTACACATGGCTCACCCTGAATGCGGACAGCCTGTTGCGTCGACGGGACATCCTCGCCGAGGCGACCGATATCCAGACCACGGTGCGAACCTACGAAATGTCGCTGGGCGGTTCCCTGCAACGCCAGTTGGGCCGGGGACTCAACGTGAACCTCACCACGAACTATGTGCAGGGGAACGCGCGTGATCCCTATTGGTTGGTTACCTCAGGACTGACAAAGGTTTTTTGATGCGACGACATGTGCCTTGGATCGTCATGCTTCTGGCCACCGCCGGCTGCGACCTCTTTGGGGTGCGGGACCCGGTGGAGCCCGTGCCCAGTCTCAAACGGGTTCCCGAGGTGGCGCCGACCTCCCCCGAGGCCACCCTGACCAACATCGAGACCGGCATTCGTTGCAAGCTGGCCGGGGTTAACCTGTACGGCCGTTCCCTGGGCACCGAACTCGGCGGGGATCTGCTGACCTTGTTCGCCCTGGAACTGGATCCATCCGACGCGGAGGGACTTCCTTTCGCCGCCTTGACCGCGGAGCAGTCCGAGCAGGCCCAGAGCACCCGCAGCGCCGCGGACGCCGATTCCTTCGGCTTCGCCTGGGACGAGTCGGATCCCAACTACTCCGTGGAACCCCTGGGGGGGGACCGCACCCGATTCAACAACATGCGTTACCGCATCGACTTCTTTGCGGAAGGAGCCGAGGAACCGAGAACCGATATCGTTGTCCGTGGGATTTGTGACCTTGTCATCGCCGCCGACGAGTTCGGCAACTGGGTGGTGGAGTCCTGGAGGGACGGCCGCCCTGCTGATCTTCAACAAGGCGAGTCCACCTTCGGATTCTGGCAGGGTGAAGTCGCCCCGGCAGGATCGTAGACGGGTCGATTTGCTGTGATACCATCAGCGGTTGGATGCTCCTTCAGTGTCCGCCGCGCCCGGCCGATAACCGGTAGGGTTGCCCAGGAGGTTTTTTTCTCATGCGTCGATTTCTTCCCACAGCGGGATTGATCCTGCTAATTGCCGGTTTTGCAGGGGGTTGTATTTTCTCTCCCAGCACCACCGACCCCGTGATCGAGTCCGGCGAGTACAAAGAGCAGACCAGCCCGGAAAACGTGCTCAACAATCTGCAGGTCGCCTACCGCCGTAAGGAGTCTGCTCCCTACGCCGTCCTGCTTCGCAAGGACTTCATTTTCCGTTTCCAGGAAGTGGACCAGACCGAGATCGGGACCGAATTCTGGACCCGGGACCAGGACTCCACCGGAACCCACGGTCTGTTCAACTCACCGGATATCTCGACCATCGAGATCGAGCTGACCCACGGCCCGGCCACGGAGTCGGACGACCTGGATCTCCCGGACGCGATGAAGATCCGGGTGAGCCCCACCAAGCTGGAGGTCCTGCGTCTGCCGGACACCACGTTGCTGGTGGACGGCGACATCCAGGACTTCTTCTTCGAGAAGGGGGACCCCGATCGCGGCGAAGACCCCGAGCTGTGGTACATCGTCGAGTGGCGGGACATCCCCAGCGCGGGCGGTGTCGGTGCACTGACCACCCTGGCTGCCGACGGCGTGCGTCGGGTCAGTTGGGGCCGCCTCATGCACGGCATGATGACCGGAGCGTTCGACGAGTAGTCCCTGACGGCGTATTTGCTCTTGCGGGCCGGCACCTGTTGCCGGCCCGTTTTTTTGTGGGCCCCGCGGTGTGGGAACCGGACGCCCCACCGCGGGTATACCAGAATGAACCCACGCCCGGGTTCGCCTGCACCACATGCGAAAGGCACGCGCCAGACTCCTTCGTTAGTCCCCACCACTGAACCGGCGTCCCATACCTGAACACCGTCACGCGCGACGCTTCGCGCCCTCGGACGCCCCGACCTTCTCCTTCGGGAGGTCACGCATGCGCGCCATGATTCTCTTTCTTGCCTTGATCGTCCTGCAGGGTCTTGCCGTCCAGGCCTGCTTCCGCCCGGATACCTGTAGCGAACCGGGAGAGTGTCCCGACCCTCCGGGAGCGGAGTATGTGGAGCCCACCTCGCCGGAGCGGGTTCTGCAGAACCTGGTGAACGCGTACCGACGGCGGGAGATCGATGAGTACGCCAAGCTGCTCCGTCATGACTTCATCTTCCGTTTCCAGGCCCGCGATGCGGGGGAGATCGGAACCGATTTCTGGACCCGGGACCAGGACTCGACCGGCACCCACGCGTTGTTTGCCTCTCCGCAGATTGCGAGCATTTCCATCGAGTTGATCCATGGTCCGGCCACGGAGTCGGACGACCTGGACCTCCCGGACGCGATGAAGATCCGGGTGAGCCCCACCAAGCTGGAGGTCCTGCGATTGCCGGACACCACGTTGTTGGTGGACGGTGACATCCAGGACTTCTTCTTCCTGCGGGGCGACCCCGAGCACGGGGAGAACCCGGACTACTGGTACATCGTGGAGTGGCGGGACCTGCCCGGAGGTGGGGGTGTGGGCAAGCCGGGACCCCCCGGAGCGACGCTCACCAGTTGGGGCGGGTTGCGGGCTGGGGCCAGGGTGGTGTCCTGATGCGGGCATTCGGGTGTTAGACTGGGGGGCCCTTGCGAGGGCGAGCACCGAGGCAACGTCGCTCGACGTCCCCGGACAACCAGGAGTTCAGGAGTGGGGGCGTTAGACTGGGGCGCGTCCCTCTCGATATCCGTGCGAGGGACGGGACCACTGGATGAGCTGCCCCGCCTCATTCCGGGCGCTTGCCTTCGTGAGGAGTTGGCCCTGACGTCCTGGCGTTGGCATCACCCCGAGCCTGCACATCCGCTCAGTGAGGCCCGGATACGGTACTTCTGGCTGACCAGCCGGGATGTTCACGATTTTTTCTTTGTCCGAGGCGATGCAACCCAGGGTGAGAATCCGGATCATTGGTATCTCAGCTTCTGGCGGGAGTCGTGGCTACCCGGGAAACCGGATCCGGGCCAGGACCCCACTCCAGTGGAAACGACCCATTGGAGTTCCCTCAAGATGCGTTGCGGGACCGGTTTCTAGGAGTCTTCAAGGAGAACTGGACTGATGAAGAGGCTTGGATCGCTGGCCAGTGTGCTCTGCGTCGTTTCGGTGTTCGCGGTGAGCGGTTGCTCGGATGACGAGCCGACGCAGCCGACGGGATACCTGGATCAGAGCTCCCCCGAGGCGGTGGTGACGACCCTCACCGAGTCCTGGCTGCGCAAGGATGCCGAGGTCTACGGGAAGCTGCTCCGTCATGACTACCGGTTCGAGTTCCAGGAAGTGGATCAAATCGACATCGGGTTCGAGTTCCTCACCCTGGAGCAGGACCTGGCCGCCACGAAGGGCCTCTTCACGGCTTCGGACATCGGGGACATTACTCTGATGTTCGTCCATGGCGATGCTGTGCCTTCCACGGATCCTGGCTTTCCCGATGCTATGCACATCCGGGTGAATCCCGCCGGACTCGAGGTGCTCCGCTTGCCGGACACGACGCTCCTGGTGGCGGGAGACATCCAGGACCTGTTCCTGGCCAAGGGAATCGCGGAGGAGGGCGAGAACCCGGAGCTGTGGTATCTGGTGGAGTGGCGGGACATCCCAGGCCCAAGGCGGGCGGGAGAGTTGCCCGGGGCGGCCGTGGAACAACCGACGATCGGGGGCATCAAGGCCCTGAACCTGCCCCGCTAGTCCAGGACCATCAGCTTCCGCGTCTCGGACGCACCGGTCCCGGCCACCGCCCGGACCAGATACATCCCCTTGGGCACCCGCTGCCCGATCGTGTCCCGCAGATCCCAGCGCAGGCTCCCCCCGGACCCGGTCACCGTGCCCAGGTCGGCGACCCGGCGACCGGCGAGGTCGAACACCTCGAAGTGCATGGGGCCGGGCGCCGCGGGGGACTCCCACGAGATGTGCGCGCCCAGTCGGGCCGGGTTGGGACTCACGCTCAGGAGCGGGGCGAGCGGCTTGGGGAGATGGTCCGGCTCGACCCCGATCGCCGCGGTTTCCTTGATGGAGTAGACCTTGCCCGCGTCCCAGTCGGTCACATAGAGCGCGCTGTCGGGGCTGATGGCGAGATCGAGGCCTCGGTCCAGCCCCGTCACGAAGTCGGTCTGGCTGGTCACCGACCACTGGCCGGCGTTCTCAGCCATGGTGAGGTGCACGATCTTGCTGGGGAAGTTGGTGAAGCAGACCGTTTGATCGATCTGTCCGAACTCAACCACGAACAGGTCGTTGGGGCCGAACCCGTTGAACCCCTCACCGAAGATCAGACCGTCGGGTGAGACGTGGGTTCCGAAGATGTGGATGGGCGACGTGTCCCCGGCGGTGCAGCCGCCGCCCTGCTGGCAATCGCCTGCCCCACAGGGGGGCGGATTGCAGAACTGGGTGACGTCCTCGCAATCACCGACCCCGAAACAGTCCGGGTACCCGTAGTGGTTGCCCTCCTCGATCCAGTTGAGCTCATCCGAACTGAAGTCGCAGATCCAACTGAAGTCGGAACCCGGTCCGTTGTCGGTCGAGAACAGCTCTCCCGCCGAGTTGATGGCCACGCCATAGGGGTTGCGCAGACCGGTCGCGAACACGTCGATGAACGTGCCGTCGTCCTGGAACCGGGTGATGGTGGCTTCCCACGGGTGCCCGGGCGGGCTGATGTTGGTGGTGGCGCCGATGGTCAGGTACATCCGGTTGCTGCTGTCGAAGACGAGGCTGTTGTTCTGGTGCGGGTTGTTGAACGGATTGCCAACCGGGATTCCGGTGATGACCGTGTCCGCGGTGTCGGCGACATGATCGGCGTCGAGGTCCTGATAGCGAACCACATAGCCGCGGGCGGACACATAGAGGTACCCGGCATGCCAGGCCATCCCCAGCGGCCAGTACAGCCCGCTCGTGTAGGCGGCGGAGGTGTCGGCAATCCCGTCGCCGTTGAGGTCCTTGAAGGCGGTCACCGTCCCGCCCAACTGGGAGCTCACGTAGAACCAGCCGTCGGGTCCAAAGGTGATGGCGGAAGGGGTGTCGAGGCCGGTAGCGGCTTCGCGGATGAAGAACCCCGAGGGGGGGACGGGAGCGGCCAGGGCGCCGGTGGCGAGGGTGAGGGCAAAGAGGACGACAAGTGTCCGGACGGAGCGGGGCCCCGGAAGTTGGCGCACGGGTAAGCCTCTGAGGAGTTGAGCGGGGAGAAACCGGGTTGCGGACCTTCGAATGAGCAACCAAAAACCAGTCGGTCAACTATATCACAGCGACCCAAGTGCCCTTTGCTTGACACTCCCAGTCTTCGCTCGTAGCCTGCGTTCACCCACCCCAATCATCCTCGACGCCGAGCGGACGGGCTCTCGGGGGGTTCCGGTCCGTCCGTCAACGATTCATCTGGAGGCATCCCATCGCGCGTCGCCGTCGCCGCCGTCGCCGAGGTCGCTCGGGGCGTACCACCCTATTGGCTTTGCTCGTGGCCCTGGCTGTCGGCTGGTTCGGTGGGCGCTATCTGCTCTCGGACGAAGGCCGATACCGGACGGCCCAGATCGTCTTTGGCGGGAGCCCGGAGCGCCTCAAACCGGTACTGGAAAACGCCCTGGCCGACGCGGCCAGGACCCTCGGTCTGCCTGAGCCCTATCCCCAGCTCCTGTGTAGCCCCGACTCCCTGGGTCCCGGGTCCCGCTGCCGGTCGCTGATTCCCCTACGGCCGGGAATCACCCCGGTCCAGGCCAACGCGGCGTTCACCCGCAGCCTCACCGATCTGGGGGCGTCCTTTGTCTCCGGAGCCGAGGACGCCGGCGGGATCGTCACCCTGACCTACCGGGCCGGGGACCGGGTGTCGGTGGCCCTCGAGCTGTTGCCCGCGACCGGTACCGGTCTGGACACCGTGATGACCCCGGCCCCGGACCTTCCCGAGGTCGAGGTGAAGGTGCGGTTGGCGCTCATCATCGACGACTACGGGGACAACGCGGAGGTCCAGCGCCAGTTTGCCGCCTTGCCGGGGCGTTTCACCGCGGCGGTGCGTCCCAACGTGGACGGGGCGCGGGAGTTGGCCGCCCAGGCTCGGCAGGCCGGCATGGAAGTCATCCTCAACCTCCCATTGGAGCCGCAGAACTATCCCACCACGTCGCCCGGACCCAACTCCATCCTGGTCGACCTTTCCGGCAAGGAAATCCGCAGCCGCGTCCGTGACGCGCTGGAGGTGGTGGGCCCGGTGACCGGGGCCAAGACCTACATGGGCGAGCTTGCCGTCGAGGATCGCGATGTCATGCGGGCGGTGCTCGAGGAACTGGCCGAGAAGGGCGTTTACCTTGTCGACAACACCACCAGCACCTACTCCACCGTGGAGGACCTGGCCCGGGAGATCGGGGTGCAGGTCTTCCACGCCGGTTCGGCGGAGGAGGTGGATCGCCGCCACCGCGGGGTGGGGACCCTGGAAATCCGCTTTGCCGACCTGGTCAAGCGGGCCACCGCGAGGGGGTGGGGGATCGGCATCATCCACTCCCGCGAATCCATGATCCAGATCCTGAAAGAGGAAATGCCCCGTCTGTTGGAGCAGGGAATCGTGGTCCTGCCCCTCACCGAGGTCATGAAAGCGCACGCCCTCGAGTAGTCGGAGGCGGTCCGCGGCGCAAGGCCGGGCCCGGAGGCGTTTGTGGGGCCCCGGGAGCCCCGAGATTCTCATATCCGCACAAGTTGTTGTGGGACAAGGGGCACCGCGCCCTTTCCCCCGGACGATTCGTTGACACGCCCCTCCCCTTGGCGTAAGATGCGCTGCCTTGTCGACCCACCTAACGGCACTCCCACGGAGAATTCTCCATGACGAATATGCGTTTGAAGTGGGCCATTCTGGTCGTCGTGCTTGTCATCGCGGCGTTCTATCTCTGGCCCACAATCCGCCTTTATGCCTTTATCGATCCCGCGGAACAGGATTCCGCGGACCCCAGCATTGCCCAGGTTCGTGAGAAGGCCATCCGACTTGGTCTGGATCTCCGAGGTGGCTCGTACGTGGTGTACGAGGTCGACATTGATGCACTGAAGCCCGAAGAGCAGGAAGACGCCGTGGATCGGGCCATGGAAATCATCCGCAACCGTGTGGACCAGTTCGGCGTGGCCGAGCCGGTGATCCAGAAGCAGGGGGACCGGCGCATCGTCGTCCAGCTCCCCGGTCTCCAGGATCCCCAACGGGTGCGCGAGTTGATCGGCAAGACGGCGCGTCTCGAGTTCCGTCTGGTCAAGAGCCAGCAGGAGTTCCTCCAGGCCATGTCCATTGTCGATGCCGCGGTGGAGCGTCTCCAACGCGCCGGCGAGGACTTCGGCTCGGGCGAAACCATCGATCCCGGGACGGCCGAGACCGATGCCCTGCTCATGGACCAGGCGCAGTCCCTGCTCGCCCAGGCCGACAGCGTGGCCGGGGCCGCCGCCGATACGGTGGCGGGTGTGGCGGACAGCCTGCTTGCCCAGGCGGACAGCGCGCTGGCGCCGCCGCCTCCCGCGACGCCCCAGCCCACCACGCAGAGCTTCTCCTCGCTCTTCGTCCAGGTGCCCGGTTCGGAGGGGGGCTACGCCTACTGTCCGGCCGAGAACCTCGACGAGGCCATCGCCATGTGGCAGAAGGTCGCCGCGGACGCGGACAAGAACCCCAAGGTCCTGGCCGGGAACACCATCCTGGCCTGGGGCGATACGGAGTTCGGCGCCGCTACCGGAAACCCGGGCCGCTACATCTATGCCCTGACCGGACGGCCGGATCTCACCGGCGACCGGGTCGAGGACGCGACGGTGGCCTTTGGTCTGGACTCGACCAACCCCAGCATCGCCGGGGTCAGCATGAACTTCGACAAGCGGGGGGCGGGCGCGTTCACCAACCTCACCGGCAACAACGTGGGCCGGCAGTTGGCCATCGTGCTCGACAACCAGGTGAAGTCGGCGCCGGTCATCCGCGACAAGATTCGCGGCGGGCGCGCCTCCATCACCGGGCTCTCCGGCGACAACGAGGCCAAGGACCTGTCCATCGTGCTGCGTGCCGGTGCGCTTCCCACGGATCTCGAAGCGGCGGAGGAACGGACGGTGGGCCCCAGCCTGGGACGGGACAGCATCGAACAGGGCGTGCGGGCGGCGGTCGTGGGGGCGAGCCTGGTGCTCCTCCTCATGGTCATCTACTACCGCGCCTCCGGGATCCTCGCGGTCATCGCGCTGCTCCTGAACCTGTTCTTCCTCTTCGCCGCCCTGGGCATGTTGCGGGGGACGCTGACCCTGCCCGGTATTGCCGGGATCGTGCTCACCATCGGGATCGCGGTGGACGCCAACGTCCTCATCTTCGAGCGGATCCGGGAAGAGCTGCGCAATGGCAAGACCGTTCGGGGCGCGATCGACGCCGGGTACGGGCGAGCCCTGGTCACCATTCTGGATGCCAACCTGACCACGCTCATCGCGTCGGCGGTTCTCTTCCAGTTCGGTACCGGACCCATCAAGGGGTTCGCCACCACGCTCATGATCGGCGTCACCGCCAACCTGTTCACGGCGGTGTTCGTCACGCGCCTGATCTACGACTCCTTCCTGCACGGACGCCAGGTGCAGAAGTTGAGCATTTAGGGGATAGGCATGTTTCAGATTCTAGTCGGCACAAAATACAAGTTCATGGAGAAGCGGAAGGTCACGTACGTGATCTCCCTGCTTCTGGTCCTGGGCAGCATCGGGATCCTGGTGGCCCAGGGGGGGCCCAAGGAGTCCATCGACTTCACCGGCGGCTCCATGCTCAACGTGGAGTTCACCGAGCCGGTGGATGTCTCGGTGATCCGCAAGGCGGCCGAGGACGCGGGGCTCGGGGGGGCGCAGGTCCAGATGGCGGAAGAGGGGCGCGAGGCGCTCATCAACTTCCGCATGGAGCAGGGGGAGGGGGATGGGGAGAAGAAGGACTTCGCCAATCCCTATGACCTGTTCAAGGCCCAGATCGAGCCGGTGATCGGCGAGGGCATTCTGGGCTTCCGGGCCCAGGATACGGTGAGCCCCAAGATCGGGAAGGAACTCGAGAAGAAGGCCGCCATGGCCATCCTCTGGAGTCTCGTGCTGATCCTCGGCTACATCGCATGGCGGTTCACCCGGGTCAGCTTCGGGATCGGAGCGGTGATCGCCCTGTTCCACGACATCCTCATCACCCTGGGGATCCTCTCCGTGATGGGAGTGGAAGTCAGCCTCACCATCGTGGCGGCCTTCCTGACCATCGGTGGTTACTCCATCAACGACACCATCGTCGTGTTCGACCGCATCCGCGAGAACATGGGGCTGGCCCGTCGCATGAGTTTCCAGGAGATCGTGAACAAGAGCCTCAACCAGACCCTGTCCCGCACGATCCTCACCACCTTGACCACCATGCTGGCCGTGCTCTCGCTGCTGATCCTGGGGGGTCCGGTCATCCACGACTTCGCCCTGGCCATGATCATCGGTGTGCTCATCGGTACCTACTCCTCGATCTACGTGGCCAGTGCCCTGGCCCTGGACATCAGCGAGTGGTGGATCGCCCGCCGGGCTGCCCGCAACCCGGGAAAGGCCTCCAAGGCCGGCGCCAAGACGCCCAAGGCGTCCAAGACGAAAGCGGCCGCCGCGCAGTAGACTTTGGCGTATGACGACTCGAACGACCCCCGCGCTGCTATTCGCGGGGGCCGTTCTGTGTTTGCTGGGGACTCTCACCGGGTGCGCCTCGGTGGAGTCCCGCTATGCCCAGGCGCTGGAGTACGAGGCCGAGGGACGCCACGCCGAGGCGGCGTGGAACTACATCCGGATCCTGCGCAAGGACCGATCCCAGAAAGAGGCCCGTACCAGGCTACGTTCCGTGGGGGCCTCGGCCATTGATCAACAACTGGGCGCGGCGACGCACGCCCAGGCGGTGGGGCGGTACGGGGACGCGGTCAACGAGCTGGTCGCCCTGGGGGAACTCGCTTCCGCCGCGGGTGAGGTGGGGGTGCACCTCTCCCTGCCGTCGGACTATCGCGAGACCCTGGCCGCCATGCAGGACGCGGCGGCCGAAGCCCTGATGCGGCTGGGCGCCGAGGCCGAGGCGGATGGGCGGTGGATCGAGGCGATCGATGCCTACGAGACCGCCCTCCTGCGCTATCCGGGCCCGGACTCCCGCCAGCGGGAGTTGGTGGAGTCCCAGGTGCGGGTGCATCTGGCCTGGGCGCGCCAGGAGCTCAACGCCGGGCATGGGCGGTCGGCCTTTGCCCGGGCGGGGACGGCCCTGGGCCTGCTGGATCCCCGGGACCCCCTGGCCCGGGAGGCCCGGGGCATCCAGGCCGCGGCGGTGGAGCTCTCCACCCGCCACGTGGCGCTCTTCCCCATGATCCCCACCGAGAACGCCCTGCCCCACATCTCCAAGGCGGTCCTCGACGAGCTGGACGACGAGTACCTCTTTGAGCACTGGTCGACCCCCCCGGACATGGTGGTGCTGGTCGATCCGCTGGTCGTGCGGCGGGAGCTTCGCCGCGAAGCCTGGGACGGCGGTCCGGTCACCGATCACTACGCCGCCCGCCTGGGTCGGGATCTGGGGGGGGACATCGCGGTGGTGAACCAGGTGCTCCACTTCGATGTGAAGGAACGGGTCATCACCAGTTCCCAGGAGCGGGCCCGGACCCACGGTCCGGATCGGGAGGAGCGGACCTACACCAAGGAGTGGGTCGAGCTGTCCTTCTACGTGGAGATCGAGTTCGAGCTGCTGGATACCGGGAACGCCTTTACCCTGGGTCGGGGCCGGGTCTCCAGCAAGGTGGAGGAGAAGTTCTACCGGGGGATCTACGACGGGGACCCCGCGGAACTGGATCTCTTCCTGTCCGAACAGGCGCTCTTCGACGACGAACTCCAGGCCGAGGCGGAGTGGGAGATGATCCGGAAGCTGGCCGAGGAAGCCACCGCCCGTCTGGCCGACCGCACCTTCCGGGAAATCGTGGCCCGGATCCCCTGATCCCGGAATTCTCACCCCGCCGATACCCTTTTTGGACTCAACCGCCCCCGGGACCCGTATACCCTCCAAGCGGACGCGCCGCTCTGTCGCGGGCGGGTGAAATGCCCTATACTGCAAGGTGTTCCGGGTGAAGGGGCCGTTGGTCAATGGCCGGTCCCAGCCTCCCGGTGGTGGTCACCCCTTCGAGACCGCCGGGCCGCGTCCCCCTCGGCCAACCCGTTCCAGAGGATTATGCATGTTCACTCTGAACATCGGAGGGCTCACGCTGCGCTACAAGATTGTTGCACTTGCACTTACGGCGTGCCTCCTGCTGGCGGGAACCCTTCGGGATGCCGCGGCGGTCGACGGGGTGCGCCTCGGTCGGCTCAAGTACGGCGGTGGCGGGGACTGGTACTCCAACCCCACGTCCCTCCCCAACCTGGCCGAGGCCCTGAGCGCCCGTACCTCGGTGCTGGTCAACGAGATCCAGGAAGCCCGGGTCGAGCTCCTGGACGAAGACCTTTTTGCCCACCCCCTGCTCTACATGAACGGCCATGGCGAGGTGCGATTCAGCCAGGCCGAGCGGGAACGGCTTCTGGAGTATCTGGAGCGCGGAGGATTCCTCTGGGCGGACGATAACTACGGGATGGATCGATCGTTCCGGCGGGAGATCCTGCGGGTGTTCAGCGGCGCGGAGCTCGTTGAGCTCCCCTTCGATCATGGGGTGTTCCGGTCCTTCTACACGCTCCCGACCGGGGCGCCGAAGGTCCACGAACACGACGGCAAGCCTCCCCAGGCCCTCGGCATCTTTCACCAGGGGCGGCTTGTGGTGCTTTACACGTACGAGGCCGACATCGGTGACGGTCTCGAGGATCTGGAAGTGCACAAGGACTCCCCGGACGTCCGGGAGGCGGCGATGCAGTTCGCCGTGAACGTTGTGGTCTACGCCATGACGCACTAGGAAGAGGGCCCGATGAGCAAGAAACGCTATAGCCGCATTGTCGAGGAACTGGACAAGGGACGCCGCGCGTTTGCCCGCGCCCGCCTCACCGCGGGCGTGCTGCGGTTCCTGGGGATCGCCCTGGCCACAGTGGCCGGCCTGGTCCTCTGGGCCGTCCTGCAGCGGATGCTCCACATCTACAGCGTCCCGGTGGCCACCGCCGCCTCGGTGATCGGGGCCGGGCTGCTCATCTTTGCCCTGGTGCGCTGGCTGGTCATCCCCCTGGTTCGCCTTCCGGACCGGGAAGCCTTTGTCCGCATGCTCGAGCGGCGGTTCCCGGCCGAGAAGAACCTCATCGTCAACGCGTTCCAGCTTGGCGACATGGAGCGTTCCACCCAGGCCGGCCAGGCTCCGGATCTGGTCGAGGCCCTGGTCGATCAGGCCTCGGACCGCGTGTCCCACTTGGATTTCAAGACCTGGCGCGACCCCGCCCCGGACCGTCCCTATCTCTGGGCCGGCGCCGCGGCCCTCGTGGCCATGGCCGCCCTGGCCATCATCTCCCCCTCGCTCCTGACCGGTGCGTTCGGGCAGGTGCTGCGTCCCTCGCTGGCCCAGCCGCCGGTGGTCACCCTGGCCGTGGTGCCGGGTGATATCGAGGTGAACCGAGGCTCGGACGTGGCGGTGAAGGTGCTGGTCGACGGCACCGGGGAGATCCCCACCCTGCACTTCCGCGAGCGCCAGGGCGGGGAGTGGCGTCTGCGCGACTTCCATCCCCAGCGGGGGAACTCGGTGACCCGCACTTCGGGTGAGTGGGAAACGGTCCTTCCGGCCGTCGATCGCAACCTGGAGTACCGGGTCAGCGCTCCCCGCGCCGAGAGCGCCACCTACGCCATCCGGGTCATGGAGCCGCCCCGTCTGCTTGGGTTCCGCACCCACTTCCGCTACCCGGACTACACCGGGTTGGCCGGGGAGACGGTGAGCACCGGAACCGGCGACATTGCGGCCCTCAAGGGAACGGACGTCGACCTTCGGGTGCTGACCAACCGCGAGATGAGTTCGGCCTATCTCCTGTGGAAGCAGGATGGCACCGCCGAGCCGGTGCGTCGGGAGCTGTCCCGGGTGGACGAGACCACCTGGCGGGCGGATTTCACCCTCATGGAGCCGGCCAGCTACTCGGTGATCATCCAGGACGAGACCGGTGCGGATCGCCTGCGAACCCCGCGTTACCGGGTGAACCCCACCGAGGACCGGCCCCCGTTCCTCACCCTCCACTATCCGCAGGAGGATCACGACCTTTACGACGACCTCATGGAACGGGTGGTGGCCGATGCCGCCGACGACTTCGGTTTCAGCTCGGTCCAGCTGGTCTATCGCGTGGACGACGGCGAGGAGCAGTACCAGGCCTACAACCCCTATACCGTGGGGCAGAAGGAGTTCCGTCTCGACACCCTGTGGGACATGAGCGGTCTGGACATGCTTCCCGGCTCGGAGGTGAGCTACTACCTGGAAGTCCACGACAACGACACGATCTCCGGTCCCAAGGCGGTGCGGTCTCCGGTGCGCCGGGTCCGGTTCCCTTCGGTGGCGGAGATGTTCGAGGAAGTGACGCAGGATCACACGCGGGAAATCGACAACCTGGGTGACATGCAGAAGGAGCAGGAGTCGTTGCGGGAGCGTCTGGAGGACCTCACCGACGAGCTCAAGCAGGGCAAGGAACTGAACTGGGAGCTGCAGCAGGACATGCAGAACGCGCTCCAGCGCCAGGAAGCCCTCGAGCAGCAGGTCAACGACGTCACCGGCCGTCTGCAGGAGACCATGGACAAGGCGTCGAGCCGCGCCAACATGAACCAGGATCTCGTGGGCAAGATGTCCGAGATCAACGACCTGCTCACCAACCTTTCCAACGACGAGCTGCGTCGCTCGTTCCAGGAGCTGTCCAAGGCCCTGGATCGCATGGACAAGGACGCGGTGCGCCGTGCCCTCGAGGAAATGCAGATGACCCAGGAGCAGATGCTCCGGGGCCTCGATCGCACCATCGACCTGCTCAAGCAGATTCGCCGCGAGGAACAGGTGGCGGACGTGGTGCGGCGGACCGACGAGATTGCCCAGTTGCAGAACAAGATCGCCGAGGAGTTGAAGGAACTCACCGAGAACGCGGAGAACCCGGAAGACGCGGCGAACCCGGAAGACGGCGAGCCCCCACCGACGGTGAGCCCCAGGACGGGGACAACCCGGAGTCCCAGGACGGCGAGCCCAAGGATGGCGAGAGCGCCGAGTCCCAGGACGGTGAGCCCGGAATCCCAGGATGGCGAGAATGCCGAGTCCCAGGACGGCGAGCCCCAGGATGGCGAGAATGCCGAGTCCCAGGACGGCGAGCAGAACGCAGCCGACGGCGAACCGTCCGACGAGTTGCCCCAGGAACTCCAGGATCAGCTGGAGCAGGTGGCCAAGGAACTCGCCGAGGAAGTCGCCAAGCAGCAGGCCAAGCAGGACGCGGCCAAGCAGGATGCGGCGCAGCAGGACCCGGCCAACCAGGGTGAGCCGCAGGATCCCAAGGACGGAGAGTCCAAACAGGGTGAGCAGAGCCAGCAGGGCGAGCAGCAGCAAGGCGATCAGCAGGAGGGCGACCAGAGCCAGCAGAGCCAGAGCGAGCAGGAGCAGGCCCAGGAAGGCAGTGAGCAGCAGTCCGGCCAGCAGCAGCCGCAGGGCGAGCAGGGAGAGCAGCAGGACCAGCAGTCCGGCAAGCAGCAGAAGAAAGAGACCAATGAGGAGCGCATGGAGCGTCTGGCCAAGGAGCAGGAGCAGGCCGAGGCGCTGCTCGAGGAGCTCAAGCGCCAACTCGAGATGCTGCGCAAGCTCAACCAGGATCAGCCGGACCTCGCCGAGCAGATGGACGAGATGAAGAAGAGCGAGCTGGCCCAGCAGCTCCAGCAGAGCATGCAGCAGGCCCAGCAGAGCATGCAGGGGGGCGAACCCCAGGAATCGGCGGACTTTGCCTTCCGCGCCCGGGACGAGGCCGAGCAGCTCGCCCAGATGGCCCAGCAGATGCAGCAGCAGATGCAGTCCAACCAGGCGGCCAAGAACATCGAGATGATGGAGCGCATCATCCGCGGCCTGATCGGGGTGTCCGGCGAACAGGAAGGCGTGGTGGCCTCCCGCGTGGAGAGCCGCGACCTGGCCAAGAAGCAGTTCGACCTCGTGGAGGTCACCGAATCCCTGGCCGAGAGCCTGCAGGCCCTGGCCAAGGAGACCTTTGCCATCCAGACCGAGCAGCAGGGACAGCTGGACGCGGCGCTGGAGAAGATGGATCGCGCCACCCGTCTCTATGAGCAGGGCAACCGCCGGTTGGCCGTGCACCAGGGACGCGAGTCGGCCGGGGAACTCAACGAGACCATCGTCGCCCTCATGAAGTCCCACTCGCAGATGTGCCAGGGACAGGGCCAGGGTCAGGGCTCCCAGCAGATGATGCAGCAGATGCAGGGGCTGTCCGAGGCCCAGCAGCAACTGAACGAGTCGACCCGCCAGATGATGGAGCGGATGGCCGGTCAGCAGCGTCTCTCGCGCACGGAAGAACAGCGGATGGCCCAGATGGCCGCCCAGCAGGAGATGATTCGTCAGGGCCTGTCCGAGATGATGGAGACCTTCGAGGAGGCCCGCGAGCTGATGGGCGACCTCGACAAGGTGGGGGCCGACATGGAATCGGTGCAGGAAGCGCTGCAGCAGAAGAACCTGGACCGGCCGCTGGTCGAACGCCAGGAGCAGATCCTGTCCCGCTTGCTGGACGCCCAGCGCTCCATCCGCCAGCGGGAGATGAGCCCCACCCGAGAGAGCAAGACCGGGACCCTGGCCCAGCGTCGTTCGCCGGCCGACCTTCCGGAGCACCTCCTGGAGCGGGAGCGCTCCCTGGAAGAGGATGTTCTGCGCGGGACCGATGACCGCTACCCGGCCCAGTATCGACGACTCGTCGAAGAGTACTTCCGTGCCCTTTCCCGGGAGACCACCACCCCGTGACCCAGGTTCAACGCAAGCTTCCCATCCTGCCACGGCGGACAGCCGCCTTGCGGGCGGTGACCGCCCTGCTCGTCGCGCTCATGCTCTCCGGGGTCGCGGTGGATGTCCTCGCCGTGGACCCCAAGTACAAGCAGCAGCTGAGCTCGGCGCGCCGGCAGCTTCTGCGCGGGCAAGCCGAACAGGCCATCAAGGTGTTCGAGCGCCTGCTCGAACAGGAACCCTTCGAACTCGGCGCCTCGGTGGGTTATGCCGATGCGCTCATCTCCCTGCAACGTTACGGGGACGCGGCGGTGTTTCTCCAGGAGGCGCTGGCCAAGAACGAGCGCCAGGCCGATCTCTATCGCATGGAGGTGAAACTCCACCGCGCCCAGAACGAGCGCGCGGATGCGTTCGCGTCGGTGCTCAACGTGCTGGGGGCCGACCCCGAACGATCCAGTTGGGCGGTCCAGGAGACCCGGCAGCTGCTCCTGGAGGGGTTGCCGGCCACGAATGCCGACGCCCAGGTGCGGGAGGCCTCCGAGGCCAACCCGGCCGATCTCAACTACCCGGTCCTGCGCTCCCTCATCGCCGCTCTCGATGAGCGTCCCGAGGATGGCCTCGCCCTCATGGTCGTGGTGGAGGATGAGCGGGGACTGGCCGGCCGAGGCGTGCTGCGCTACGCGGAGGAACTGGGAGGCCTGGGTCAGAGTAGCGCCGCCCTGGCCGCGTACCAGGTGGCGGCGGAACGCACCGAGCATCCCTCGCACCGTTCCCGCATTCTCTTTACCGTGGCCGAGCTCCAGGAGCGTCAGGGGAGCTACCGGGACGCGTTGGCCAGCCTGGCCGTCATCGCCGAGGAACGGGAAGGGCACACCGCCGCGGGTCGCGCCCTCCTCAAGAGCGCCGACATCTATCAGACCTATCTCGACGATCCGGGAGGCGCGCTCGAGGTGTACCTCCTGCTGCGGGACGATCCCATTCTTGGACATCACCGCCCGGACATGCTGCTCCAGATGGGGGACTGCTATGTCCGTCTGGACCGGCTGGAAGAAGCCGCGGTGGCCTTCAACGAGGTGATCCCGGAGGCGCTGGATCCGGAGCAGGCCGAGGTGGCCGCGTTCCGGGGCGCCGAAGTCCAGTTCTACGCCGGCAACATCGACTCCGCCCTCATCCTGTTCCAGGACATGGCCGAGAATCACCCGCGGAGCATGCTGGCCGACGATGCCGCCTATCGATACATCCTGCTCAACAAGTACCAGTCGGTGATGGGCGGGTTGCTCACCCAGGCCTTCGGGCGCATGGAGTGGGGGCGTCTGGCCGGGGACTCGACCGCGGTGGACTCGTCCGCCTCGTTCATCATCGCCGAACGTCCCAAGGGGGAGCTGGCGGGCGAAGCCTGGCTGGCCCTGGCCGACCTGTCCGTGGCCGCCGGAGCGTACGACGTGGCGGTGGAGCGTCTCGCGAACATCGTCGAGGTCCACGCCGCGGATGAATCCCGGGCGCCGGTGGCCCTGAAGCGCCAGGGGGATCTGCTTCTGGAGCGTCTGAACAGACCGCAGGAAGCCCTGGAGCGCTACGAGATCATCCTCACCGACTATCCCAACAGCGTGCTGACCGGCGAAGCCCGGCGCATGGTGGAGAAGCTGCGACGTGACCTCAAGTCCTAGCCTCAAGACGCGCACGCTCGCGCTCGTCCTCGTCATCCTTGCCCTGGCCGCGACCGGACTTCCCGGGAACGCCTCCGCGGATCAGCTCATGGTGCCCATGGATCTGGCCCAGACCGACCACCTGAAGGCGTACGGTCTGGCCTACTGGGTCCTGGATCAGGGGCAGCACATGGAGTGGCTGCTCAACTACCGCGGTGGGTCCTTCTTCATGGAAGTGGATCCGGCCACCATCAAGGAAGCGCGGATTCGCGGGGTTCTGGTCAACCAGATCTCGGATGCCGAGGTCAATGCGATCCTGGCCGAGTTGGAAGAGAACAACATGGAGGCGATCCGGCTCGAGACCGCGCCCCGGGTCGCCATCTACATCCCGCCCGGATTCGTTCCCTGGGACGACGCGGTGACCCTTGCCTTCACCTACGCGGACATTCCCTACACCGCCATCTGGGACGAGCAGGTGGTGCGGGGTGAGCTCAGCCAGTTCGACTGGTTGCATCTTCACCACGAGGACTTCACCGGACAGTTCGGCAAGTTCTACGCCAGCTTCCACGGCGCGTCCTGGTATCGCGAACAGGTGATGCGCTACGAGACCGAGGCCCGCCGTCTGGGTTTCAACAAGGTGA
Source organism: Candidatus Eiseniibacteriota bacterium (assembly GCA_942491735.1). GTDB lineage: Bacteria > Eisenbacteria > RBG-16-71-46 > JABDJR01 > JABDJR01 > CALOCN01. Next base: position 66,260 of record CALOCN010000001.1, read on the forward strand.
GCGACGCCAAGAAGGCCGTGGTCGAGACCATCCGGGACTGGGTGGCCCAGGGCGGCTTCCTCTTCGCCATGTGCAGCGCCACCGACACCTTCGACATCGGGCTCGCCGCGGCCAACGTGGACATCTGCGCCCCGGAGTTCGACGGTGATCCCGCGGACCCGGACGCCCAGCGCCATCTGGACTACACCCGCACCCTCGCCTTCAAGGATTTCCATCTCGAGATGAACCCGTACGTCTACGAGTTCACCGCCACCACCGGGCCCATCGACATGACTCCGGCCTCGCTCCAGCGGGGGGAGCGGAACGACTTCTTCACCCTGTTCGAGTTCTCGGCCAAGCAGGACCCGGTCCCGACCATGCTCACCCAGTGCCACACCAACGTGGTGAAGGGGTTCCTGGGCCAGACGACCAGCTTCAACAAGCGCCTGCTCAAGGACGGCATCCTCATCCTGGGTGAGCCGGACGGGGCCGAGGACGCTCGCTATCTGCACGGGAGCTTCGGCAAGGGGACCTTTACCTGGCTGGGTGGCCACGACCCCGAGGATTGGCAGCATCGGGTGGGCGATCCACCCACCGATCTCACCCTGCACAAGAACTCTCCCGGGTATCGCCTCATCCTCAACAACGTGCTCTTCCCCGCCGCGGAGAAGAAGAAGCAGAAGACCTAGGCCGAACGGGCACTCCCATGCTCTGCCATTTCCGCGCGATCCTCCTGGCCGTCCTGCTCACCTTGGTGAGCGCCTCGACGGTGCCGGCCAACCCCATCTTCGATGCGCCCCCGGATACCTGCCGTTGCGACTCCCTGGCCACCATCACCGGTTGGTGCGGCGCCTGCGAGGTCGCCTTCGTGGGTGGGGTCCGATTGCCCTCGGCGAACTTCTACGAGGTGCTCGACGCCCACGGTCACGAGGTGAATCCCGAGACGATCCGCTGTCCGGTGTGCCGGGAGGCCCAGGCCGCCGGGGGCTACTGCGAACGGGATCGGATCGGCTACGTGAACGGGCGGGCCTGGGTGGAACGGCTAAACTACCTGCTGGCCCTGGGAACCCCGATCGACGTCTCCGAGCTTACCTGCGGGACCTGTCGGGAGCATGCCGCCGGGGCCGGGTGGTGCGCCACCCACGGCGTGGGTTGGATCGGCCCGCTGAGCTTCACCGACGACGCGGTCTTCCTGGAAGCGTGGGCCGAGCGCAAGCGCCTCGCGGAATCGGCGGAGCGCATTGCCACCTGTGAAGGCTGCGCCATCGCCTCGTTCACCCTGGGACGGTGCCCCATGTGCAACATCCACTATGGCGAGGTGGGACCAAGGCAACGCTAGCCCTGGCGGGTCAGCGGATCAGCAGTACGCGACTGGCATCCGAGGCGCCGGCCGGTCCCCGGGCGCGCAGGAAGTAGAGCCCCGGCGTGGCGGGGGTGCCATTGCCGCTCCGGCCGTCCCAGACCACGGTGAACGAACCGGCGGTTCCGCGATCCACCGTCCAACTGCGTACCAGCCCTCCCTGGATGCCCAGGACATCGAACCGCACGGTTCCCGGTTCCGGGAGGTCCAGGGTCCACTGCACGCGGCTTCGGGCCGGGTTGGGCAGGGCGCGCGAAAGTCGCAGTCCGGGGGTGACCGGAAGCGGGTTCGCGGCCAGGGTCGCGCCGGCGTCCACCGAACCGCTCTCCCCGGCATAGTTGGTGGGGGAGTTGATTCCGGTGGTGTAGTCCGGGTTCAGCGAGTTGGTCCCGTCGGTGGGGAGTTGCCCAACGCCGTAGCCCCAGTTGGCGGCGGAGTAGAACCAGTACTCCAGGTTGTCCGAGTCGAGGGGGAGGAAGTTCTCCGGGATGATGTAATCCGGAGTGGGCGCGCCGGCGAGGGCGGCAAAGGCGGCGGTTGCCAGGAGCAGGTGCCGGTTGGCGGTGTCGCCGGTCAGATTCCCGGGGAAGTTGAACGTGGTGCCGTTCACCGTTTCGGTGATCCACTTGCCGTCCAGGTTCACTTCGAACGAGTTGCCGGCGGACTCCTGGAGCTCGATGAACTGCACCGTGCCGTCGGCGTTGCTGAAGACTTCGTTGAATCGCCAGGAGTGGGCCCCGGAATAGGCTGCGGTGGGGCCAAGGCAAAGAAGGGCGAGGCTCAGGCCTAGAGTCAGCGTGCGTGTCATGGTGGGGACCTCGGTTGACGGGTACCGTTCAAGCATAGCAATTTTGGGAGGGGGGAATGGGATGCATCCTGCAAGCGGGGCTCATGCTGCTTAACTCAATATCCCACAACGAGTTAAGCAAACACTCCCCGCCTTCCTGGTGCCTCCCGTGGATCGTCCCGGCTGGCCGGCCCGGGGGTAGAGCCCTTGACGGGGGGCGGGGCACCTGGGAAAAATACGCCATCTGTGCCCTCGGTATCGGTCCGCCACCTCCACACACGGCGCATCGATCGAACGGGATGGGAGGTAGATGATGGATGATCGGAGCTTTCCGAGCTGTCTGAAGTGTGATTCGGGAATCCTCTTGCCCCTCTCGGACTATGGCCGGGACGGAGCGCCTATCCGGTACAAGGCCTGGGTGTGCAACAACCCCGACTGCGGGTTCAACATGCGCATCGACAACGGCGAGATCTCGATCGGCCGGGCCATCGGAACATCCACGAAGTAGATCGGGCCTTTCGAAAGCGCACCCGTTCGCGACGCCACGTTTGCATTCGGAACACCACTTGGGCGTCCGGAGGAGTACCAGGCCATGATCCGCGCGGTCCTGTTTGATCTCGACAACACCCTGACCGACTTCATGCGCATGAAGACGGTCTCGATCGGTGCCGCCGTCGACGCGATGCTGGATGCGGGGCTCGATGCCCTCGTCACCACGAGCGGCGATGTTTCCCCGCGCGATCACGTCGTGGCCCGCATCGGCGAGGTCTATGATCGGGAGGGGATCGAGTACCAGAAGGTCTTCAATACGTTCCTCCAGGAAGAACTGGGAACGGTCGACTACAAGATCCTCGCCGCGGCGATCGTCGGCTATCGCCGCGCCCGCGACTCCGCCCTCGTTCCCTACCCCCATGTCCATCTCACCCTGCACCACCTCATGCGGCGGGGACTCCGGATGGGGGTCCTCAGCGACGCCCCGCGCGAGTCGGCCTGGTTGCGTCTCGTCTATCTCAACCTGCACCACGTGTTCGACGAGGTGGTGACCTTCGAGGACACCGGGGTCCACAAGCCGGGCCGGGAACCCTTCCAGGCGCTGTTGGATCGGCTGGGGGTACGGGCCGAGGAAGCGCTCATGATCGGCGACTGGCCCGAGCGGGACATGGCCGGAGCGCGGGCCCTGGGTATCCGCACCGTGTTCGCGCACTACGGATTCAGCTGGTCCAAGGATCGCGGCCCCATCGCCGATCATCCGGCCGACGACACCATCCACGACATCCTGGAGCTGGTTGCGGTGGTCGACCGCATCAACGCCGCCGGGGTTCCGTCCTGATGGCGGGTGATTCCTGGGACCACGTGGACATCGGGATCGACATCGCCGAGGTGGTGCGCATCCGCGCCGCGGTGCGGCGTTGGGGAGACCGGTTCCTCAACAAGCATTTCACCGAGGGCGAAGTCGCCTACTGCCAGGCCAAGGCGCGCCCCGCCGAGTCCCTCGCCGCCCGGTTCGCGGCCAAGGAGGCCTTTGCCAAGGCATTTCCCGGGCCGGGTTCGCTCAACTGGCGCGACATCGAGGTGGTCATGGACGGCAACGTCCCGGTCTATCGCCTGAGCGGCGCGGCCGCCGCGTTCCAGGCCAAACTCAGCCTGTCCCACACCCACGCGCACGCGGTGGCCATGGCCATGGTCCGCCGCAAACCAACCGACCCGCCCCAAGGAGTCTGAGCCCATGCGACGGATCGTGACCGCCGCCGAGATGCGGGCCATGGATCAGGAGGCGATCGAATCCTTCGGGATTGCCAGCCGAACCCTGATGGAGAACGCGGGTCATGGCGTGGCCGCGGCCATGCTGGAGACCTTTTCCGATCTCGAGGACGCCCGCGCGGTGATCCTGGCCGGCAAGGGAAACAACGGCGGGGACGGGTTCGTCACCGCCCGCCATCTCAAGAAATCGGAGTTGCGCCCGCTGGTCATCCTGATCGGGGCGACTCCGGACGAGCTGACCGGGGATGCCGCCTGGGCCTACGCGACCTGGAAGGAAGCGGGCGGGGAAACCCGCTTCGCGACCAACGAGGCGCAATGGGAAGCCCTGACCGGCGAACTCCACGAAGCGGAGGTGGTGATCGACGCCCTTCTGGGCACCGGGGCCTCGGGGCCCCCCCGCGATCTCATGGCCATCGTGGTCGAGTCGCTGGAGGAGCTGCCGGCCCCCATCGCTTCGGTCGATCTGCCGACCGGGGTGGACGCCGACACCGCCAACATCCTGGGGCCGTGCGTGCACGCGGACCTCACCGTTTCCTTCGCCCTCCCCAAGCGGGGCCACGTGCTGTTCCCCGGGCGCGGCGTGTGCGGCGATCTCTCGGTGGTCGACATCGGGATCCCCGCCGAAGTACTCGACGCCGGCGACGGTCTGCGCAGCTATCTTCTGGAACCCACCGACGCCCTGCTCCGCCTCCCCGATCGTCACCCCGAGATGCACAAGGGGGATCGGGGACGGCTGCTGGTGGTGGGAGGCAGTGCCGGGATGACCGGCTCGATCACCCTGGCCTGCAACGCCGCCATCCGGGCCGGGGCGGGGCTGGTCACCGCGGGGGTGCCGCTCAGCCTTCACGACATCATGGCGGCGAAACTCACCGAGGCCATGACGCTCTCCCTGCCCGAACTCGAAGCCCGTGCCCTCAGCCGGGAGGCGTTCGACACCATCGCCCTCTTCCAGCCCGGGCGTCTCACCGCGTTGACGCTGGGACCGGGGATGGGCCGGCACAGCAGCACCCGGGACCTGGTGCGGCGTATTGTCGATGAGATCGACCTCCCGACCGTGCTCGACGCCGACGGTCTGATGGCCTTCGCCGGAGCTGCGGATCTGTTGCGGGTGCAGGACACGCGGCACCGTCTGGTGCTCACGCCCCACCCGGGCGAGTTCGCCGCGTTGACCGGCGAAAGCATCGAGAGCATCGAGGCCAACCGGATCGAGTTGGCCAGTTCCTGGGCGCGACGCCTGGGCGCGGTGCTGGTGCTCAAGGGCGCCCCCACCGTGGTGGCCGATCCCGACGACGCGACGGTCTATGTCAACGGCACCGGGTCGGAATCGCTGGCCACCGGCGGGACCGGGGATGTCCTGGCCGGGCTGATCGGCGGTTTCCTCGCCCAGGGCGTCGAAGCCCTGGACGCGGCCATCCTGGGGGTCTTTCTCCACGGCTATACCGCGGACTACATCGCCGAGGACTGGGGGACCCAGTTCGGTCTGCGCGCCGGCGACCTCATCGAGTACCTGCCGCTGGCCCTCGGCTGGCTGATGTCACCCCAGGTGGACGAGGAGTGGTGAGCACGCTCTCCAAGGAAGCCCGATACGACGCGTTGCTTGGGCGTCTTCCAGGACTGCTTGCCTCGGCGGCCACCGAGACCGCGGTCTACACCACGGTGGTGGAGTCGTTGCACCCCTTTCCCGCCTACGACTGGACCGGGATCTACATCCTGGAGTCCCCCGAGACCCTGGTCCTGGGCCCGTATCTGGGAGCGCCCACGGATCATGTGCGTATCCCGGTGGGTCGCGGAATCTGCGGGCAATCCGCCCAGACCGGGGAGGCGGTCCTGGTCGAGGATGTGACGGAGTCGGACAACTACCTCGCCTGCAGCATCGAGACCCGGTCCGAGATCGTGGTACCCATTCGCGTGCGGGGCGCGTACCACGCGCAGATCGATGTCGACAGCCACACGGTGGCGGCGTTCGATGCGGTGGACCGGGACCGGCTGTTGCGGATCGCTGGGTTGATGGGGGCACGGATCGAGGCGCTGACCGCCTGACCTGCGGCTGAGCACGCCCCGGCACGGAGCGATTCCGGCGCCCGGCACCGCCCTTCCATGTGCCTCGGCGCGCCCCCGAAGGGGAAGAGGGTGTCCGATCGACGCCGCCCTGAGCGTGCCATGGGTCGGCCGGCGGCCCCGAGTACGGGACGTCGAGAAGCAACGAAGGTAGCCGGCCGGGGCCCCATGGTGCGTTCAGCAGCGAACAAGGAGGGTCCAGTGGACCCTCCGCAGAGAGCGAGCAAGGAGGAGGACACCCTCTTTCCCGCAGGGGGCGCGCCGAGGCACAGGCGCATGCCGCTGCCCGGGGCGCATGCGCAGTCCCGGGCGCATGCGCAGCCCCGCGCGCATGCGCTGCCCCGGGTGTGGGCTTGTTGCCGCCCGGAGGTGGCTCCTATGATGCTGGCACTGATTTCACCTCCGGAGATGCCATGTTCAACCAATTGCGTCCGCTATCCATTGCCCTGCTCCTCTCCTTCGTCGGCGTCCTGATCGCGCCGGTATCCTCCCGCGCCCAGGACCAGCTCCCGCCGTTCGAGATCGAGCGGTACCGGTTCGTGGCCGGCGCCGACGACGCCACTGCGTTGTTCCTGAACCCGGCCGGGTTGGCGCAGGGGCGCGGTTTCAACACCTATCTCGACGGTTCGATCGGCGAGAACGGGTTCGACGGCATGTCGCTGGGACTCCAGTTCGGCAACATCGGTCTGGGGTACGCCCATCAGGATCTGGACCTGCCCCAGGGGGATCGGAATCTGGACCACTACCTGCTGGGAGCCGGGTTCGGCCCGCGCACCTTCCGCCTGGGAATCCAGGGCACCTGGACCACCACGGATCTTCCTGGAAGCAATGCGGGCAGCCTGTGGTTCGGGCTGCAGAGCCGTCCCCATCGCCGGGTCTCCCTGGGGCTGGGGGTACAGAACGCCAACCATCCCAGCTTTGTCCTGGGGCACCTGGCCACGCGTTACACCTACGGGGTCGGCATCCGCCCCCTGCGCAACGTCGAGGAACTCACCCTCGACATCGAGGGCTCCAGCCTGGACGGCGCGTTCGACGACATCGACCTGAGCCTGGGGGTACGTTGGGCCTCGTTCCTGGGATGGGACTTCGCCGCGGTGGCGCGGTTTCCCTACGGTGAGGACTTCCAGCTCGGCGCCTCGGCCACCGCGCACTTCGAGTTCGCCAACACCGCGGGACGGGTCCGCAGCTCGGAAGGACGGGATGCGGCGCGCGGGAACGTGGCCCTGCAACTGCACGAGTCCTACTGGCGCAACCCCATCGTGCCGGTGACGCGGGTGGCCACGACGTCCCTCGGCGGGCGCTACACAGACGAGGGGAGCGGGTTCGTGCTCCTGGGTTCCTCGTCCAAGAGCGCCATGGAACTCATTCGTCGTCTCGATGACGCGGCCCTGGATCCGGACATCCGCGCCCTCGCCGTCCGGGTGGGGGGGCTCTCCGGTGGTTTCCTGGGGCCGGTGCGGGCGCAGCACGAAGAGATTCGCCAGGCCCTGCTCCGATTCCGGGCGTCCGGCAAGCCGGTGGTCGCCTACCTGGAGGCGGTCAACAACGGGGCGGCCGCGCTCTTTGTCGCCTCGGCGGCCGACCGCATCATCATGCCGCACATGGCCGGCGTCCAGGGAATCGGGGTGAGCTTTCACCTCACCCGGTACAAGGGCACGTTCGAGAAGCTGGGCATCGCCTGGGACGCGGACACCGCGGGCACGTACAAGTCGACGTTCCACGGGTTCTACACGGACAGCACCAGCGCCCCGCAGCGGGTGGCCATCGAGGAGCTGGTCAACCAGGCCTATGTCGATCTCGTGAACACCCTCATGGCCTCGCGGGGGATCGACGAGGCCCGCATGGCGGACCTGGCCACCGGGCGTATCGTCTTCCCGGACGAGTGTGTTGCGGTGGGGTTGGTGGACAGTCTCGGCTGGTGGGAGGACGCGTTGCGGGTTGCGGATCGTCTGTCCGGCGGCCCGGGAACCCTGCCTCCCACGATCAGCCTGCCTTCACGCACCTATTGGAACGAGCGCTGGGCGCCGCCCCCCGCGGTGGCCGTGGTGCCGGTCTCCGGCAGCATCCGGGGGGGACGCAGCGGACAGGACTGGGTCCGCGGCGGGCGCACCCTGGGCGCGGAGACGGTGGTACGCCAACTCCGCGCGGCCGCGTCCCACCCCCAGGTGCGGGCCATCGTGTTCCGGGTGGATACCGGCGGCGGCTCCGCGCTGGCCTCGGAGCGTATCCGCGGTGAGATTCGCCGGCTCAAGCAGAAACACGGGATTCCCTTCTACGTGTCCATGGGGAGCGCGGCGGCCAGCGGCGGCTACTGGATTGCCATGGACGCGGACACCATCTTCGCCGACCGCAGCACGATCACCGGCAGCATCGGGGTGGTCTCGGCCTTTCCCGTCTTCGCCGGTCTCTACGACAAGCTCGACATGACCTCGGAGACGTTCAAGCGGGGCGAGCACTCCGACATGTTCTCGTTCAATCGCCACATGACCCCGGATGAACGGGAGATGGTCGACGCGAGCCTCGGGTTCATCTACGAGGAGTTCGTTCACGGCGTGGCCGAGGGACGGGGCCTGCCGCCGGATCGGGTGCGACAACTGGCCGAGGGGCGCGTGTACTTCGGAAGCCAGGCCGTGCGCAACGGGCTGGTGGATCAGATCGGGACGCTCCACGATGCGGTCACCCTTGCCGCGGAACGCACCGGGATCCGGGACGAATACGACGTGTTGCTGTTCCGTACCAAGGACCGGGGATTGTTGGGGCGGGCGATGGACGCGGTCAGTCTCCCGTTGGGGATCGGGAGCGACAACCCGGACGTGGAGGCGCCGATCCGGCCCAGCGACGCGTGGTAGGGATCCGCTCGACCCGGGTCAGCGGGGTCGGGCGCGCGGAACCCAGCTGTCGTCGAGCATTCCGAACGAGGACACCCGGAGCCGGGTCTGGGTTTCCAGGTCCAGCAAGCGACGCTTGAGATAGAGCCCGGCGCTGAAGCCGCCCAGCTTGCCCCCGGCCGCGACCACGCGATGACAGGGGACGATGATGGGGATGGGGTTGGCGCCGTTGGCCGCTCCCACCGCACGCAGGGCGGAGGGGCGTCCGATGTCCTTGGCCAGTTGCTTGTAGGTCACGGTCTCGCCGTAGGGAATGTCGAGAAGGCCGCGCCACACCTGCCGTTGGAACGGGGTTCCGAGTGAGAGGTCCAAAGGGATCTTGAAAACAAGACGGGAGCCGGCGAAGTACTCCTCGAGCTGGCGGATGATCCCCAGGAACGGCGTGCGGGTCAGCTTGCCCGGTGTGCCGTAGGTGAGCTCCACCTTGTGCGCGAACTGTGCCGGATCCGTCACGGTGTGGATCGCGGCCAGCTTTCCGTCCCGGGCCACCAGACCGGTTACCCCCAGCGGCCCCTTCCAGATGGTGCGGGCGATCGGTTTGGCGGGGACGAAGGCGCTGGTGAGTTCCATGGAAGACCTCCGAAGGGGGGGGCGGGGAGGGTCGCGGAAGGGTAAGTGCACTATAGCCCCCGGGTCATCGACCACCAAGGCGAATCGTCTTGACCGTCCGGACCCCGACCGGCACCCTGTTTTTCCATGAATGGACCCGATCGACGCCATATTGCCCGGGAACTGGTGGAAGCCGGCCATCGCCTCGATGCCCTGGGGTTGGTGCCGTCCCGGGACGGCAACCTCTCGGCCCGGATCGGGCGTGGACGGATCCTGGTCACCCCCACCTTTACCCGCAAGCGGGACCTGGAGGTCGCTTCCCTGGTCGAGGTGGACCTCGAGGGCGCGGTGCATGGGCCCGGCCAGGCGAGTACCGAGTTGGGCATGCATCTGGCGGTGTACCGGGCCCGCGAGGACGTGCACTCGGTGGTGCACGCGCATCCTCCGGTCGCGGTGGGGTTCGCATCGGCTGGGCTGGGTCTGACCGAGTGCCTCATGCCCGAGGTGGCGGTGGCGCTGGGTGGGGTGCCGCTGGCTCCCTACGCCACCCCGGGAACCCCGGACCTGGAAGCGTCCATTGCCGGGGTGGTGGCGGACTACGACGCGTTCCTGCTGTCCAACCATGGGGCGGTGACCCTGGGAGCGTCGGTCGCCGCCGCCGCGGACCGCATGGAGACCCTCGAGCACTTCGCCAAGATTGCCCTGGTCACCCGGCTCCTGGGTGGGGGGCGGCCGCTGCACGCCGGTCAGGTCGCCGAGCTCGAGGCCCAACGCCGACGCGCGGGCGACCCGCGCCCCATCAGCTGTGAGCCGGGCCCCATGCCGTCCCCCCCGGTCGCCGCCTGCCAAGGCAAACCGGGCGCGGATCCGGGACCCGGGATCGACCCCGAACATCTGGCGTCGGTGGTGACCGACGTGGTGCGGCAACTGCTCGGCCGCTGACCCCGTCCGCCGCGGCCACTTGAGTTCCGGCTGGCTGATACCGGTCGCCATCGGGCGAATCTCCCCAACCGCGCTCTTCCCCGCGCGTCCCGGGACCGGCGAGCGTCCGCCGCCCCGGCCCTTCAACCGATTGGCCGGCAAGCGCTTGCTCCGCTGTTCGGATCGGGGTGGCAGTGGCACGCGCCCTGCTCTAGGGGGGCTCGACCTTTCGGGTGGCCCCGGCTTCCCGCCCGTGTCCCGAACCACAGGAGCTGCCTCATGATGCGTCCACGGCGAACCGCCCTCGTTTCGCTTCTTGCCCTGAGCCTCGCCCTCGTTGGGGCGTCGCTCCTGACCGGCTGCGGCTCGGAGGGGCCCACCGCCCCGGTCACGCCGGTCTACACCTCCGACTCGCCGCCCCCGTTTGTCCAGTCGTCCACTGCGGGATGGGGAGTCGGCGCCACGGCCGGCGACTCCGACTGGCAGCAGGTGGCCAGCAAGTGGATCTGGTGGAACGGCGGCGTGGTCTCGGGCAGCCGCTACACCCTGACCTTCCCCGAGGGCGCGGTCTCCGGGAAGCGGATCCGGATCTGGGAGCGCGCCCCGCATGTCCTGGACGTGGTGTTCGGGCCGCACGGCACCGAGTTCGGCCAGACCGTCACCTTGACCATCAACCTTGCCGGGACCAACGTGGATCCGGGCTCACCCAACTATGACGGCAGCGTTCCGGAGTTCTACTACCTCAACGAGGAGAGCGACGTCTGGGAGCCGCTGCCCAGCTCACGTCACGGCGCCATCCTCACCGTGCAGCTCGAGCACTTCTCCCGCTACGCGGTGGCCTCCAAGCGCCCCAACATGGGAACCGCGGACTGGTAGACCCCGTTTCCTCTGGACGCGAAAGCTCGTGAACCCGATCGCCCCATTCAGGAGATAGGAATCCATGTCTACGCTGTCGCAGGTCGTCGGGCGGGGGGCGGGAGCCCCCCACCGGCTCAGCCCATCGGCGACTTCGTTCCTGGCCGGCACCATCGGCATCGCCACCCTCCTGGGGGGGCTGGCCCTGGCCCTCACCCCACCGGCCAGCCTTCACCTCGTGTTCGTGTGGGCCCTGGCCGCGCTCGCCGGTGAGTTCCTTACCTTCAACACCGCCACCAGCCGCGCCCGCATCAACCTGGCCACCACGATCCACCTGGCCATGGTGCTCACCCTGTCGCCCGGTGCCCTGATCAGCGTCCTCTGGATCAGTCGCTCCGCCGCGCAGCTGTTGATCCTGCGCAACCCGTGGTACCGCGCCTGGTTCAACGTGGCCCAGGTCAGCCTGGCCGTGATCGGGGCCTCGCTGGTCTTCGATCTCCTGGGGGGATCCCGCGAGGGTCTGACCCATCTCTCCGTTCTGGCCGCCAACCTGCCCGCGTTCATCGCGGCCGGGCTCACCTACTACCTGATCAACACCGGTGCGGTGTCGGTGGTGGTGGCCATCACATCCCAGGAGCCGGTCCTGCGCACCTGGCGGGAGAACTACGGGTACGCCCAGCAGCTGCTGGCCACGGCCGGTCTCATGCTCCTGGCCCCGATTGCCGCGGTGACCTACGCCTCCCTGGGGTGGGTGGGGTTGGTGGCGTTCGTGGTCCCGCTCCTGTTCATCCGGGGATCCAGCCTGGAGACCATCACCCTGCGACGCACCCAGGAAAGCCGGATCGCCACCGAGCGGCTCTCGGCCAAGGTGGAGATCGCGGCCGAGGTGGGGCACGAGATCAACAACTGCCTGGCCGGCGCTTTTGGCCAGGTCCAGCTTCTTCTCATGCGGACCCAGGCGGGGTCGTTGACCCCGGAGGATGCCGAGCGACGGCTCCACGCCGCCATGACCCAGCTCGACACCATTGCCACCCTGAGTCGCGGCCTCGTCGACTCGGCCCGCCCCGAGACACGGATCGCGCCCTATCCCATCAATGGGCTGATCGAGAGCACCCTGGATCTCGTGGAGCCCCAGGCCCGTTTCCGGAACGTGGAGTTCTCCCTGGACCTGGATCCCCGCCTTACCGACGTGCCGGTGGACCCAGGCAAGATCCAGCAGGCGCTGCTCAACCTCCTCATCAACTCGGCCAACGCCATGGAAGAGGCGAAGTCCCCCGAGCGCCGGATCTCGGTCTGGGTGCGGTTGCACGATGTCGCGGGGGAGGTCGAGGTGGGGGTGTCCGATACCGGTCCAGGGGTGCCCCACGACGTGCGGAACCTCATCTTCGAGCCCGGATTCACCACCCGCTCCACCGGCCACGGGTTCGGGCTGTCCACCGCCCACCAGATCGCCATCAATCACGGCGGCCGCCTCACCGTCGAGGACGGCCGGGACGGGGGAGCCCTCTTCCGGGTCCTGCTCCCCCTGACCCGGAGCGTGGCGGCCTGACCCGCCGGATCGGGCCCGAACCCCTGAGGGGTCAACCTCCCCACCGGGCGTGCCGATAGCACGTTTGGAGCCCCCTGTGTTTTTCGGGGGCGTCCATCGGGGCCCGGAGTGTGTCCGGAGCCCATTCGGGGAGATGCTGTGGGCGACTGGCCACCTTCCAATCCGGACGAGGACGATCTCTTCCGGTTGGAACCCATCGACACGCCTTCGGGCGACGACCGTGACGCGGAGGCGCCTCCTGCAAAGCAGGAAGGGCCCGACGACGAGCTGCGGTTGACCCAACTTCCCTCCCGCTCGGTGGTCAAGCCCTCGATCCGGGTCGACACCGAGGTTCCCAATCTCGAAACCGGGGTCGGCCCGCCCCGGGTGCCGCCTCCCGATCCCGAAGCGATCAGCATGGCGAACATCCTGGACGACTACCGTCGGGAGCAGGATGCCGATGTGCCGCTGGCCGAGGTGGATCTCACCGCCGAACCGGAGGAACGCGCCGAGGACACTCCGGAAATGGCCTCGGTGCGCCGGTTTGCCCACTCACTGGCCAAGGCGGTGGGGGTGATTCGGCTCTACCCGGTGGAAAACCCCATGCGGCGCAAGTTTACCGAGGAGGCCACGGCCCGCCTCCAGGAAGTCCTGGGGCACATGGACTCCGTGCGGATCGCGGTGGGCAAGAACAAGCTGTTCTTTCGCAGTGAGCCGGTCCTGGAGGAAGAGACCAAGGACGGGGCGGTGGTGGGGCGGATGTTCTGGGACGGAATCCGGGAGATCACCCTGCACCTGGGGATCACCGCCGACGAGTTGGCCGCGTTCCTGGAGTTGTTCCGCAAGCGGGCCAAGGAAGTCGTCGAGGGAGAGGACGACTTCGTCACCCTGCTCTGGAACAGCCGGTTCGAGCATCTGAGCTACATCGCCCTGGACGACATTTTCGACCTCGAGAACGACGGGGATCCCATCCCCGAGGAGTTCGGCACGGACTTCATGAACTACGTCGACATCGAGATGCACGACCTCGACGACGAAGCCGAGATCCAGGCCCAGGCCGACGAAGTGACGGCCAAGCTCAAGGCCCAGTTGAGCGGGGATGCCGAGGACGACGAGAACCTGCTCGGCATCACCCTCGAGGAGCGCCGCGCGCTGCTCGACGAGGTGGACGCCGAGGAGAGTCCCCGGATGCTGCGGGACATTCTCCACGTCATCTCCGAAGCGCTCTTCCTGGAACCGCACGAAGCCGATTTCATCGAGTTGGTCCAGATCCTCTCCTCCACCCTGCTCAGCCTGGTCGGTGAGGGCCGCCTGGTGGAAGCAGGGGAGATCATCCACATCCTCCGGGAGCTGCGTGACGAACGCGAGGACCTGACCCCCGCCATGAAGGCGCCGCTCGAAGCGGGGTTGCGTGCGGTGTGGGACAAGTCCCGGCGCGAGCTCATCGTCACCACCCTGGAACTGGGGAACGTCCCGGACGCGGAGGCGCTGGAACCGTTCTTCGCCGTGCTCCCCGAAGAGGGGCTCGGGCCGCTCTACGCCATGATGGGCGGGCTCCAGAACGAACGGGCCCGCCGGGTCCTGCTCGAGGTCCTGACCCTGCGCGCGCGCTCCCAGCCGGAAGCCTTCCAGGCATTCCTCGAGGATCCGGATCCCGAGATGGTCCTGACCACGGTGCGTATTCTCGGCGGGACCCGCAATCCGCGACTGGTCGTCCAGTATCGCGAGTTGCTCCGGCACACGGACTTCCGGATTCGCAAACAGTCCCTGCTCGCCCTGCGGCGTCTGGGGGGTGGGGGCGCGGTGGACGTGCTGGTCCACGCCCTGGAGGACGGGGATCGCCGGATCCGGATCCTGGCCGCCAAGTCCCTGGCCAACGTGGGACGCCTCTCCATTCCGTTCCTGCTGGGCGTGATCCAGGAACAGAACTTTGATCAGCGCGATCTCCAGGAGAAGCGCGCCTTCTACGAGTCCCTCGGGTTCGCCGGGGGCCAGGCGGTCTTCACCGTCATGGAGGATGCGCTCACCCGCAAGAACCTCTTCCGGCGGCAACAGGACGAGGAGACCCGGGCCTGCGCCTGCGAGGCCCTGGGTTGGATCGGCGGGGACGAGGCGCGCATCCTGTTGCAGAAGCATCTCAAGGAGAAGTCGAACCTCGTGCGCACCGCGGCCCAGTCCGCGCTGCGTCGACTGGAGCGGGGCGTGGATCGGGACGCCTTCCTGAAGGAGGCCGCCTGATGGGTCAGCCGGAACGCCAGGCCGCCAACCTCAACCAGGATGCCCAGGCGCTGGGCCGCGATCTCGTGCGGGCCGTGCTGGTCGCCCTGCGCAACTGCCGGACCCACGGTTGGTCCAACGAGGCAAGCGTCGAGGCGATCGAGAGCCTCACCGTCATTGTCAACGCGATCGTCACCGCCCGGGGAGAGTTCGGACTCCATGTCCTGGGGGACTTCGTCTACCTGGACGACAACCGTTTGCGGGTGGACTCGGCGGGACACGGCTTCCTGGAGGCCGCGATCGCGGAGTTGACCACCCGCGGGGTGGGGAGCGTCCAGTTCGACCACGCCATCACCGCGCGCCATGCCCGGACCCTGGTCGGGTTGTTGAACCAGCATCAGGCAGGCGACGAGGAGACCATCCTCCTGCTCAACGACCAGCTGGAAGAAGCGGATACGCCCATCCTCCTGGGTCCCCTGCGGGAAGTGAACGAGTCCGCCTCGGTGGAGGTGGAACAGGTCGACAAGAAGGAGCGGTGCAAGAAGGTCTTCTTCCGGGCCCTCACCGTGACCCGTGCGGTCATGGCCAGCGCCCACCTCGGCAAGCGTCTGGAACTCCGTCACGCCAAGCGGGTGGTCCAGAACATGGTGGACCTCATGATGGACGAGGAGTTCACCCTCCTGGGCATGAGCACCCTGAAGTCACACGACAACTACACGTTCTACCACTCGGTCAACGTCTGTATCTACTCCCTGGCCCTGGCCAAACGGGCGGGAATGAACCGCACCCAGCTCGCCGAGCTGGGGGTGGCCGCGCTCTTCCACGACCTGGGCAAGTCCAAGGTGCCCCTGGACATCCTGCGCAAGCCGGGGAAGTTCGCCCCGGAAGAGTGGAACGTCATGAAGACCCATCCCGAGATGGGGGTCAAGGAACTGGTGCGCATGCGGGGGCTCTCCAGCCTCGCCTTCAAGTCCATGCTGGCCTGTTTCGAACACCACATGAACTACAACCAGCAGCCGGGGGGGTACCCCAAGCTGCGGCAGATCTACCGCCCCCATGTGATCGGGCGGATCGTGGCCATCGCCGACGCGTTCGACGCCATGACCACCAAGCGGGTGTACATGACCAAGGCCATTCCCCGCGACAAGGCGCTGTCCTACCTGCTCGCCCAGGCCGGGACCAAGTTCGATCCCGTGCTCATGCGTCTGTTCGTCAACATGATCGGGGTCTTCCCGGTGGGGACCCCGGTGCGTCTCACCGGGGGCCGGATCGCGGTGGTGACCCAGGTTCCCGAGGATCCGGCGCTCTGCCACCGCCCGGTGGTGTGCATCATCTCCGACCCCGCAAGCATCGGCATCCAGCGGGAGGGGGAGGTCGTGGATCTTGCCCAACCCCTCGCTGACGGGTCCTGGCCCGACGAGATCCTGAGCTCGGTGGACGCGGACGCCCTGGGCCTCGACGTCTCCAAGTATTTCACATAAAATCCCAGAAAGACTGTTTGCCAAGGGCTGGATTCCCGGTTCCTTGGCCTTGCCTTGACAGGGTCGGGGACTGAACCTATCCTGTCCCGGCTCAACCCCCCCTTATGGATGGACTGCCTTCTCGCGGTTCGCCTTTTTTTTGTCCTCAGATCGTCCTGATTCGGCTTCCAGGAGGAAACCCCCGTTGCAAGCTGCTTGGCGGAAGGCGGTCCTTGGACTGGCCGTTGTCGCGGCCCTGTCCATGACCGGTTGCACAAAGCTGTCCCCGGCCAGCACGGGTGACTTTGGAGCCCTCAAGAACCTCCAGGTGACCCTGCGGGATGGTGAAACCATTCGCGGTCGAATTCAGGAAGGTGAGAATGTCGAGTTCACCACGTTCGGCCGCGTGTACCGCGCCCACGTGGAGAGCGTGGATGGAAACGGCAACATTGTCCTGATTCGTCCCTTCATCCAGGAGGAGTACGAGAAGTTCGAGATCCAGCGGTCACGCATGGCCTCGGCCGAACTCCGGATCACGGATGACACGCACAAGATTTCCATCCCCGCCTACAAGATCGTGAAGGTGGAGGAGGTCAGCATGGACCGGACCAAGTCAGGTCTGGCCGCAGCCTTCTGGCTGTGGACCGGCCTCGTCATCGCCGACATCATGGGTTCGCGGTTCTAGGGGCTTGGTGGTGAGGGAGGTAACCCACGTGTCCGTCTCGTCCCGTTTCGCGATCCTCGTTGCGGCCCTGGTTCTTTTGGGGACCACGGCGGCTGCTCCCGTTCTGGCCCAGGGTACCCCGGTCGTCGTCGACACCCTGAATCTCGTGGGGCGTTCCGCCGTCGAAGACGGCTACCTGTCCCTCATGAACATGGACCGGCTCAACCTGGGGCCGCGCCTCAACGGCATGGGAGGCGCCGGGTTGGCCATTGCCGGCGGTTCGGAGTTCCTGACCTTCAACCCGGCCTCGCTCCTGGGCATGACCCGCCTCGAGCTCCAGGCCGAAGCGTCCTGGCTCACCGGGGGGGCGGGGGTCAACGATTTCCCGCGTCTGGTGCAGATCGGGGACGGCCAGTTCCTCGATACCAGCGGTTACCGGGTGAGTCCTTCGTCGTCTTTCAGCTATGCGAGCCTCACCTTCGGCTCTCCGGTCACCCTGCTGGGTGGGCCGGGCGCCTTCTCGCTGGCCTACAGCCGGGTCTTCCGCACCGGGCGGGGGGACGAGTCCCGGGTCGAGGTCGTGGGACCGGTGACCAACAACCTGGAGTCCACCTATGGGCTCGGGCTGGCGCCGGAGTACGGCGTCGACGCCATCAGCGGCGCCATCGCCCGCCAGTTCGGTCGTCTGGACTTCGGGGCCAACCTCAACTTCCGCTCGGGGACGCTCAAGCGCAACGACAGCGTCGGCATCACCAACTTCGGCTTCCAGATCCTCGGCGCCAACACCTCCTACGAGCAGAAGACGAGCGCCTTCAATGTCGATCTCGGCGCCCGCGCGGATCTCGGCAAGCTGGACCTCGGCGGGGTGATCTACATCGGTCACACCCTCGACTTCAACAACGGCAGCTCGGTGGTGAACCCGCTCCCGGATCCCCTGGAGCCCACCAAGCAGGCGATCGTGTTCTACGACAATCCGGACCACGAGATCAACGTCCCTACCATGGTCGGTCTGGGCGGTTCCTATCAGTTGACCTCCAAGCTTCTCGTGGCCGTGGACTACTGGTTCCGGCCCTGGAGCAGCACCCAGCTGACCCGGCCTGCCCTCGAACCGGTCTTCGGGTTCGTGGATCCGGCGGACTCCTCCACCTTTGTCTGGACCCTGACCGAGGTCGAGGGACAGACCGAGGAAGTGGCCCTGGGTTACGACGACACCAACA
The DNA here is from genome assembly GCA_942491735.1 of Candidatus Eiseniibacteriota bacterium. Lineage (GTDB taxonomy): Bacteria > Eisenbacteria > RBG-16-71-46 > JABDJR01 > JABDJR01 > CALOCN01. Next base: position 84,504 of record CALOCN010000001.1, read on the forward strand.
GCTTCCGCATCGGGTTCGAGTACATCGCGGTGGACAAACCGGGTCTTCGGCTCCCGCTCCGGCTCGGCTTCCGTACCGAGAAGCTGACCCGGACCAACGTGGTCATTCCGGACGAGTACACCCAGCCGGACCAGTTGGTTCTGGACTACTGGCGGAACCTGCAGCCCGATGGCGATGCAGACGAGGCCGCCGTCCAGGCCGGGCAGATCGCCAATCTCCTCGAGCACAACATCGTTGCCTTCACCGGCACGGCCATCAACACCTCCGTGATCAGCGTCGGGATGGGGGTCGGGGTGGGGGGCTTCAGCGCGGATCTGGGCGTCCAGTTCCAGTCGTACACGTTCCAGCGATTCTTCCTGGACGACTACGATCCGCTGACCAATCCGCTCCCGCCCACCAACACGGATGAGTCCCGCAACCTGATGACGTTCTCCATCGGGGCGCGCTGGCAGTTCTGACCGGGCTCTCCTGACCGGCTCCCCGGGGCTTCCCTGGCCCCATCGGGTGTTTTCACCCTCAAGCCGGGGGCGCGGCGTGCCGAAAACCCACTTGGAGCTTTCCGGGCCCTTCGGTCCGGCTCCCAAGTGCTTATGGCCAAGAAAACACCCCTGAACCCAGCAATCCAGTCGGCCGACGCATATCAGCGTCTCGTGCGTCACGAGCGTGGCTTGTGGATGACCACGATTGCCATCGTCATCATGAGCGCGATCACGATTGCCATCCTCACCACCACCGCCGCCCTGGCCGGGACCTTCGACGGTCCGGGCCGAGGATTCCTCCTGGCTGGAGGCAGCCTGGTCCTGCTCGGGGCGTTCATCGCGTACGTTGGATTCCAACGTCAGGCGCTCGAGGAGAATCGCTCCAGGATCCTCAATGAGCTCCAATCGCGATCGAGCCAGCTCACCGAGGCCAATGAAGCCCTCGAAGAGGCTCTGAGCGTCCAGGAGACGTTCCTGAGCTGTGTCTCGCACGAGCTCAAGACCCCGCTGACCTGCATGATGGGCTATGCCGACTTCCTCGCCTCGGGGCGCATCGATCCGGAGGATGTGCCGGGTCACGCCCGATCGGTGGTCGAGGAAGGGCGCGCCCTGAACGAACTCATCGACCGCATCCTCGACATCACCCGTCTGCGCACCGGAAAACTCCAGCTGGACCGGGTGCGCACGGACGTCGAGGGGGTCGTCGCCGCGGCCATCGAGAACACCCGGAAAGCCGCCGAATCCAAGGGGATGTCGGTCATCGGGGATCTCAAGCAGGGACCGCTCGAGGCCCTGGTGGATACCACGCGCGTGCGGGAGAGCATGGAGACGTTGATCCGACATGCCCTGGAACGCAGTCCGGAGTCGGCCAAGGTCTTTGTCCACACCCGCCCGGTGGGCAAGGAGTGGGTCGAGGTCTCGGTCGAGGACCAGGGGCCCCGTGTCCCGCGCACCGAGCGGAGCGCCATCTTCAAGATGTTCGCCGGAGTGGACCCCACCCCTCATGGACGATCCGGTGACCTGGGCCTGACCCTTCCCCTGGTCCAGCAGGTGATCATGGCCCATGGGGGGGATATCTACGCCCAGGAGGTGGGTATCCGGGGCCTCCGATTCCGCATCCTGCTGCCCCGCCATCATCACCAGCGCCCCCACCGGCAGGCCGCGCTCGGTCAGCCCGGGCCGGAACAATTGAAAGAATCCGCCTAGGGATTTCACCCCTCCGGTTGCCCCGGCAACCTGACCGTGCGGGAGCGCCCCTCCGCTTTCCCAACGCCCCCCCGGCTTGGATACAACCAATCTAGATTGTGCGACAGAGTCGGGTTGGAGTCGCGCCACACGTTTGCCACATCCACAACCAAACACAAGATGTTGTGTGTTATGCGGCAAGGGTATACAGAAAGTGGTGCATTTACCCTTGACGCTCCCCTGCGGCGGGTCTAATACAGAGCACGCTGTTGACACTTATGTTCCTAGGAGGGAGGACGTTGAGGCAATGACGAGAAAGCCGAACAAGGGAAACGGAGAGGCGGGCGCCACATCCCGTTCCGGCATGACCCCAGACCCCAAGGCCATGGGCGATACCGATATGGAGGGCGGACTCCGGTTTGAGCGTCGGTTTACCCGACCCGGAGACGATCAGTTCGATCTGGTCTCGTGGGAAACCCGCGATGCGGTGATTTCCAACGAGCGCGGCGAGACCGTTTTTGAGCAGCGAGGGGTCGAAATCCCCTCGTTCTGGTCCATGACCGCCACCAACGTGGTGGTCTCCAAGTATTTCCGAGGGAATCTCGGTACCCCCGAGCGTGAGCAGAGCGTGCGGCAGCTCATTGGTCGGGTCGTGGACACGATTACCACCTGGGGTGATCAAGGCGGCTATTTCGCCACCGACGAGGACCGGGACGCGTTCCACGACGAGCTCACCCACCTGTGTTTGCACCAGAAGATGGCTTTCAACAGCCCGGTCTGGTTCAACGTGGGCGTGGTGGAGAAGCCGCAGTGCTCCGCGTGCTTCATCAACTCGGTCGAGGACTCCATGGAGTCCATCCTCGAGCTGTCCAAGACCGAAGGGATGCTTTTCAAGTGGGGCTCGGGAACGGGCAGCAACCTGTCCAAGATCCGCTCTTCCGCGGAGACCCTGAAGGGGGGCGGGACGGCCTCGGGGCCGGTCTCGTTCATGAAGGGGTACGATGCGTTTGCCGGGGTCATCAAGTCCGGCGGCAAGACGCGCCGGGCGGCCAAGATGGTCATCCTCGACGCCGAGCACCCGGACATCCTCGAGTTCGTCCGGTGCAAGGAGGTCGAGGAAAAGAAGGCCTGGGCCCTCATCGACGCGGGCTACGAGGGCGGGTTCAACGTCCCCGGCGGCGCCTACGACTCGATCTTCTACCAGAACGCCAATCACAGCGTCCGGGTGAACGACCGGTTCATGGAAGCGGTGGAGCGGGGTGACAGCTGGACCACGCGACGGGTGACCGACAACGAGCCCGCCACCACCATGCCGGCCCGGGATCTCATGTCGGCCATTGCCGAGTCCACCCACGTGTGCGGCGATCCGGGAATGCAGTTCGACTCCATCATCAACAAGTGGCACACCTGCAAGAACACGGACCGTATCCACGCGTCCAATCCCTGCAGTGAGTACATGTTCCTGGACGACACCGCCTGCAACCTCGCCTCGTTGAACCTCAAGAAGTTCGTCGACGAGGACGGCAAGTTCAACGCGGCGGACTACGTGCATGCGGTGGACGTGACCATCACCGCGATGGAGATCCTGGTCGGCAACGCATCCTATCCCACGCCGCGGATCGCCAAGAACAGCGAGGACTTCCGTCCCCTGGGGCTTGGCTACGCCAACCTCGGAGCGCTCCTCATGAGCTGGGGCGTGCCCTACAACAGCGACCGGGGGCGCCACATTGCCGGGGCGCTCACCTCGCTCATGTGCGGTCAGGCCTATGCCACCTCGGCGCGGATCGCGGCCCAGAAGGCGCCCTTCAACGGGTATGCGGTCAATCGCGAGAGCATGCTCGGGGTGATCGACCTCCACAAGGACGCGGTGAAGGGGATCGACGCCGGCATGGTGCCGGACAACCTCGCCCGTGCCGCGGCGGAAGCCTGGGATCGTGCCCGCACCCTGGGGGGCGAGTACGGGTTCCGCAACAGCCAGGTCACGGTGCTCGCGCCGACCGGAACCATCGGGTTCCTCATGGACTGCGACACCACCGGGGTCGAGCCGGAGTTGGCGCTCATCAAGTACAAGAAGCTGGTCGGCGGCGGCATGATGAAGATCGTCAACCAGTCGGTGGAGCCCGCGCTGGAGCGACTGGGCTACACGCCGAGCGAGCGGGAGGCGATCCTTGCCCACATCGAGGACAAGGGGACGATCGAGGGGGCGCCCGGACTGCAGGACGAGCACCTTCCGGTGTTCGACTGTTCGTTCACTCCCGAGAACGGCACGCGTTCCATCCACTACCAGGGGCATCTGCACATGATGGCCGCGGTGCAGCCGTTCCTGTCCGGAGCCATCTCCAAGACCATCAACCTCCCCACCTCGGTCACCGTGAAGGAGATCGGGGATGCGTACGTGGAGGCATGGAAGCTCGGTCTGAAAGCGGTCGCCCTGTATCGCGACGGCTCCAAGCGCACCCAGCCGCTCTCGACCACCCGGGGAGACACCGGTCAGGTGGCCAAGAACGGACGGGCCGCCAAGCCGTATCGTCGCCGCCTGCCGGATGAGCGCCAGTCCCTCACCCACAAGTTCACCGTGGGTGGACACGAGGGATACATCACGGTCGGGATGTACGAGGACGGCACGCCGGGCGAGATCTTCGTGGTCATGGCCAAGCAGGGAAGCTCGGTGCGCGGCCTCATGGATGGGTTTGCCACCATGGTCTCCATGGCGCTCCAGTACGGCGTGCCGATCAAGGTCCTGGTCAACAAGTTCGCCCATACCCGCTTCGAGCCGTCCGGGTTCACCGCGAATCCGGAGATCGGCTATGCCAAATCCGTGCTGGACTATGTGTTCCGCTGGTTGGCGAGCCGTTTCTTCACGGACGAGGAGCAGGCGGTGATCGGGCTTCACAAGGACCCGGATGCCGACACGGTCGCCCCGGTGACCTCGGGGGTGGCCATGGCCGCCGACACCGGGGGTCCCACCGGGACCGCGACCGCGGTGACCCAGGATGACGCTCCGCCCTGTCACGAGTGCGGCGCCATCATGGTTCGGGGAGGCGCCTGCTACAAGTGCCTCAACTGCGGTTCGACCAGCGGTTGTAGCTAGTCTGGGGCGGGAGCCCGTGCCCCCGCCACTCGTCTCGGGTTGAGTCGGGATGGACTGTCCCCTCGGGGTTTTCGAACCCCGGGGGGACGTTCGCATTTGGGAGGGTGTCGGTGTTCCTGCGTGTCTGCCTGTTGGGGTTGCTGTGGCTGGGGCTCGCGCCGACCCCGGCTCTTGCCCAGTTCGGTGGGGGCGGGGCCGAACGGGGGTACACGGGTGAAGGGGTGAAGTTTGCCGCGATCCCCATTCCCAACTACAACGAGACCTTTGGATTCGGGTTGGGACTCCTGGGCTCCGCGTTCTACCGCACCAGCCAGGCGGACACCGTCTCACCCCCGTCCAGCACCAGCCTGTTCGGGTTCTACACTTCCAACGAGACCTGGGTGGCGGGATTTGCCCAGAGCCTCTATCTCTCCCAGGACAAGTACCGCGGGAACCTGTACCTGGGGCTGGCCGGGGTCAACTTCCAGTTCTACGCTACCCCCATCGAGGGGCTGCCGGGCGGGTTCATTCCGTTCAACACCCAGGGCTTCTTCGGCGGAGTGGACGGGGCGATCGAGACCCTGGACCGGTTGTACCTGGGGGTGCAGTACGAGTACTTCCGTCTGGGGACCGAGTTCGATGTTGCCCTCCCCGATTCGTTGCGAACGATCCGCGAGACCCTGACCGGACCGGGGGTGCTGATCAGCTATGACACCCGGAACAACATCTTCAATCCGGATGCCGGCCTCTTCCTCGACCTCTCCTCCTCGTTCTATCTGAAATCGGTTGGGAGTACCAACGACTTCTCCAAGTTCAAGATCCCGCTCAATGCCTACGTTCCCATCAACGAATCCTCGGTGATTGCGACCCGGGCCTACGCCGAGATCGCCACCGGGGACGTACCCTTCCAGGGACAATCGGTGGTGGGGCGATCGGACCTGCGGGGATACACCTCGGGTCGCTACCGCGCGGATCAGGTCTATGCGTTCCAGGCCGAATGGCGGTGGAGATTCTACAAACGGCTGGGTTCGGTCGCCTTTGCCGGAGTGGGTTGGGCGACCGACACCTTGTCGGAGACCCGGTTCGACGACGCGCTCCCCTGTGCGGGGGTCGGGTTGCGGTTTCGCATGATCGAGGACTATCGCATCAACGCCGGAGTCGACTTCGCGGTGGGTAAGGACGACACGGCGTTCTACTTCCGCATCGGCGAGGCGTTCTAGGAGACAGCATGGATTGCCTGATTCGTCCGGTTCGGGATGATGATGCGCAGGGGTTGGCCGATCTCCTCAATCCCCTGATCGAACTCGGTACGGTCACCATCATGACCGAGCCGATCACGGCGGAGGGCCAGCGGGACTACCTGCGGGAGTTCCCCCCGCGCGGCGTGTTCTTCGTCGCCGAGGAGGGCGGGAACGGACGTCTGGTCGGGATGCAGAGCGTGGAGCCCATCTACCCCGCCATCCACGCGTTTCACCACGTGGGGGAGATCGCCACCTTTGTCGCGGTGGACGCGCACCGCAAGGGGATCGCGCGGGCGTTGAGCAAGGCGACGTTCAAGGCGTGCCGCGAGGCGGGGTTTCTCAAGATTCGGGCGACCATTCGGGCGGACAACCCGTTGGGGCTTGGGTTCTATACGGGGATGGGGTTCGAGATCATTGGGACGGCGATGCGGCATGCGCGGGTTCGGGGGGAGCTGGTGGATGAGGTGTTGGCGGAGCGGTTTTTGGACTGAGAGCTTGTGGGCCTGAGGCCGCGAGAACAGACGCTGCGCCGGGCAGAGGGGGCCCTTCTCCTTGCTCGCTCTCGGCGGAGGGTCCACTGGACCCTCCTTGTTCGCTGCTGAGCGCACCATGGGGCCCCGGCCGGCTTGGTTCGTTGCTTCTCGATGTTTCGTACTCGGGTTCGCCGGCCGACCCATGGTGCGCTCAGGGCTTCGTCGGCGGGCCCCCTCTACCCGGCTCCGTGCCCGTTCTCGCGGGGCGGGCGCCTTGGCTCATTGTTCAAACCGCTTGCGGCGGGTTGGCCGGGCGGAATCGGAGGGCTTGGCTTACCGGCCCTGCTCCAGATCCAGGAGCTTCTTTTTGCGCCAGAGGCCGCCGGCGTAGCCGGAGAGGGTGCCGTCGGCGCGGATGACGCGGTGGCAGGGGATGACGATGGCGATGCGGTTGTCGCCGTTGGCTTTGCCGACCGCGCGTTGGGCTCCGGGGCGTTGGATACGGCGGGCCATTTCCTCGTAGCTGCGGGTCTGGCCGTAGGGAATGCGGTTGAGTTCGGCCCAGACGGACTCCTGGAACGGGGTGCCGGGGGTGACGACCGGGACCTGGAAGGCCTTGCGCTTGCCTTCGAAGTACTCGGTGAGTTCCGTTTGGAGCTGTTCCAGGTGGGGGTGTCGGCCCGGGGCGACGCGGACTCCCAGCCACTGGTGGACCCGTTGGATCTGGGATTCCAGCTCGCGTCGGTCCGCGAACTCCAGCAGGCAGATTCCGTTGTCTGTGGCCGCGGCCACCACGGGACCCAGGGGGGTGGCGAAGCGGGTCATCATCGCCGGCGCGGTGTCGCGGCTGCGGCCCGGCGTGTCGCCGAACTGCCGCGTGAACGCGTCCCGGAAGGCGCTGGGGGACTCGTAACCCACGTCGTACGCGGTGTCGGTCAGGTCCTCGCCGGTGTGGATCCTGCCCAGGGCGCGGCCCAGCCGCCGGGCCCGCACGTAGCCATGGAAGGTGACGCCGTGCTGGGTCTTGAACCAGCGCCGGACGCGCACCGGGTCCAGGGAGCGGTCGCGCAGGTCCTGGTCGCTCCAGCGTCGCCCGGGATCGCCGTCCACGTCGGCCAGGAGCGCCTTGGCCCAGGACGGCGTGTCCCCGGCTGGTTGCAGCGGTTTGCACCGTTTGCAGGGACGGTACCCCGAGGCGATCGCCTGGGCGGTCGCGTCGAAGAACTCCACGTTCTCGCGCTTGGGCTTGCGGGCCGGGCAGGTGGGGCGGCAGAAGATGCCTGTGGTGCGCACTCCTACCACGAACACGCCCTCGAAGCCGCTGTCGCGGTCGACCAGGGCCCGGTACATCTGGGTCTCGGTGGGTCGTTGCATCGTAAGCATGCCGGAAGGCTAGGGACGTGGCGCGTTGCCCGCTACCGATGTTTGAACACGGAATCCGGAACGGGGGAGTCTAGCAGCCTCTCTTCGGGGCCTCGTCCGGGGAAGCGTGGCCGGTTAGACTACGCCAGTTCGCGTTGGCGTACCCGCTCCTTTCCGTTGGCCGAGGGACACCATGAACTGGAACAAACGCAGGGTGTTGGTGACCGGGGGCGCCTCGTTCATCGGGTCCCACCTCGTGGATGCGCTGGTCGCGCGGGGTGCGCGGGTGCGGGTGGTGGACGATCTCACCAGCGGCAAGCGGGCTAACCTCCAGGAGCATCTGGACGCGGGCCGGGTCGAGTTCCTGGAAGCGGATCTCCTGGACGCGGGGGTGGCGGATCGTGCGGTCGAGGGCATGGATACGGTGTTCCACCTCGCGGCCCGACACGGTGGGCGCGGCTACATCGAGACCCACGAAGTGGCTTGCTCCGAGAACTTCGCTCTGGATGGCCTCGTGTTCCGGGCCTGTCGTCTTGGGGGTGTGGGGCAGATCGTCTACGCATCCTCGGGGTGTATCTACCCGCTGGAGATCCAGACCGATCCCAGCGAGGAGCTCTACCTGCGCGAGGACATGGCGGGGCCGCCGTCCAATGCGGACCACCTCTACGGCTGGGCCAAGCTCATGGCCGAGATGACCCTGACCACCTTGGCCCGAGAGGCGGGGATCCGGACCGCGTCCCTCCGCTACTTCACCGTGTACGGCGAGCGGGGGAAGGAAGACCATGCGGTGATGGCCATGATCTCCCGCGCGTTCATCGGCGAGGATCCCTTCGAGGTGTGGGGGACCGGGGAACAGATTCGTAACTGGACCTATGTGGGGGACATCGTGGAGGGCACGATTCTCGCGGCGGAACGGATCGAGGATGGAACCGCCATCAACCTGGGGACGACCGAGCGCATCCGGGTCATTGACGCCGCGCGTGAAGTGCTGCGCCGCTTTGGCCATGACGCGGTGATCCGGCTGTTGCCGGACATGCCGACCGGGCCGCTCAATCGCACCGCGGACAACGCGCTGGCCAAGGAGCTACTCGGCTGGAGCCCCAGGTACAACTTCACCGAGGGGCTGGAGCGCACCATCGCCTGGTACCGCGAGGCGCACGATGTGGACGAGGTGCGGGAGCGGTTGCCGCGAAGCCTGCTGGATCACACGTAGGTTTTTTCCTGACCGCTGTTGACGGCTGTCGCGGGAGGAGCGAAATGAGTCTGTTGCAAGGCGACGGGATCTCGTTGCGAACGATGCGCGAATCCGATCTGGAGGCGCTCTACGCAATCCACAAGGACATTTCGAATCGGGGATCCTACTTCCCAACCGCGGTGATGTCGGAATCGGCCTTTCGCAGCAAGTTTGCGGAGACCGGATTCTGGGAGCCGGATAGCGGGATCCTGTTGATCGTTGATGCGACGGACACGGTGGTCGGCACCATCGAGTTCTTTGCCACCGTTCCCTATCTCGATGAACTCGAACTCTCGTATCACATCCACTCGACCCAGCACACCGGCAAGGGTCTGGCCACGAAGGCCGTCCGCCTCATGTCGGGATACCTGTTCGATCAGAAGAAGAACAACCGGATCCGGTTGGTAATTCACCCGGACAACCTCGGTTCAAGGCGGGTCGCCGAGAAATGTGGATACGTTCACGAGGGAACGGCGCGGGGCGCCTGGTTTCACCAGGGGCGGAATCACGATGTCGAAGTCTTTTCCCTGCTGAGGGAGGAGTACTACGGTTTCTCCGCCTAATCGCTATCCAACGCATCTCCAAGGGCCAAGAGCAGCTTCTCGCCATCCCCGCGCCAAGAACTCCCATGCATGCAGGCAAGCGTGGTCGGCTTGGTCCTTGCCAGTCGGTCGATCAACTTGCGCGTGTTCTTCGTGTGAGAGAAGTAGTCCATGGGAGCACGCATGGCTTCGCTCGGGCCGAGGATATCGTCCTTGGAAATCGGGTCGAGATTGGCGCCGGCCTGGGTGAAGAGATCGCCGCAGAACAATGTGTTCGTTGTCGTGTCACCGAGGTACCCACAGTCCCAGCCGTGGGGCAGGTGGGGCGCGTCGTACCACTCGACGACGTGACGACCCAGGCTAAGGGTCTCGCCGTCGGCGAGGGCCTTTGGCGGCCGGTCAGCGAGGTCGTTCACCGAAACCATGGCCGCCACCTGGCTGCAGACGGGCACGGCTTGCGGCGCCGCGGCAAGGAACTCGTTCAGTGCCCCGCACTCGTCGGCTTCGACATGTGAGAAGGCGATGTAGCGGAGAGTCTCGACCGGAAGGACCCGGGCGACCGCGTCCCGCACGACCGGGAACAGGCTGCGCAGTCCGGTGTGGAAAAGAAGAGGTTCATCGTCAAGGATCAGGAACTGATTGAAGGTGAAGCCACCTGGGATCGTGTCGACCGGCGTGCTGATCCGGTAGATCCCATCGGCGATCTCATCGAGAGCGGTCTTCTGTGTGGTCAGGCTGGTGGTCATGTGTCCTTATCCTTCCGGGTGGATGAGTAGAGTGAGACAAGGGCGTCGCCGGTCACGCCGGCGGCTCCCCGACTGGTAAACCCGTTCTCGGTGAGGGTTTGCCACGAGGAGAAGTCGAGCAGCACCAGGGACAGTGCGACGAGGCGACGAGGGGCCACGCGGTGGAACCCGGCCGCTAGGGCAGCACGGATGAGACGCACCCGTTGGCGCGTGGCACCCGCGAGCATGTCGCGAAGGGCCGGTAGCTCGGTCGCGTCGCCGGCCGACCACCGGAGCCACGGTGCGGCGTATTCATAGAACCTGAAGGTACCGTGGGCCAGCGCCCGCAGCCTGGACGGGATATCCGACTTCCCGGCAAGGATGCCCTCGTCGAGCTTGGGTGCCTCGTTCAGGACAAGCCCGGTGCAGTGCGGTATCAAGTCATTGCGGGTCTGGAAGTACTTGTAGACCGTGGGGAGCGACACGCCCGCGGCTTCGGCGATCATCTCGTGGGTCGTGCCAAGTGCCCCGTGCCGGGCGTGGAGCTCCACCGTGGCCCGGATGATCCGTCGCCGAGTGTCCTCGGCGGCGGCCAAGCGTGAGGTGCGATTGTAGGGTCTGGGCGTCATGCTTAGAGTGTATAAATTAAATTTAGGAACTGTAAAGTGAAAAGTACAAGCTCGGGCTCCTCGCTGGGCTCCGTGAAACGCGATAGGACACCCTCACCCCTCCAGCGTCCGCTCCAGGTCCGCCGCGTCCCCCCGCCAGCCATCGTTCACGCCCAGGTCGTGGAACACGTAGCGGGACTCGTCCGTGACCCGCAGGTCCGTCTTGGACAACGTACTGTCCGGGTGCCACCCCGCCCACAGCGGCATGTGCACCTCGGTGGCGCCCGACAGCCAGGCTCCCCACCAGGCGAACGTGCTCATGGAGAGCACGATGCGCGGCGCGGCCAGCATCAGGGCATAGTCCTCCATGGGCGAGCCGCCCACGATCCGGGCGCCGCAGACCTGGGTCAGGCGATGCGCCACGGGATCGTTCGGGTTCTCGGTGACCAGCAACACCCGGTCCGGTGACATCCGTTCCAGAATGCGTTGGTAGTACGAAACCGGCACTGCGGCATGGATGGGGCTGGGCCCGTAGGGGCCGCCCTGGTCCCAGATATCGCCGCTGCGCACATGGATCACCACATCGCCCGGGTCCGGCGCACTGACACGGACCGGACAGCGCAGCCACTCCCGGATCGTTTCCTTGAAGGCGCGGTAGTACTCATAGCGTTCGAAGTACCCCCAAAGAAGGATCTCCCGGGGAGTGGAATTCGCGAGGACACGCGGGAGGTCCACCACATGGTGGGTCAGCCGCTCGCGGGGGATCCCAAAACCCCAGGCGCGCGAGGCGGGAGGCCCGCCGCCCCGATCCGTTCCGGGAAACCCCTCGATTGGCGCGGCCTCCAGGGGAAACTCCAGGTGCTCGGCAATCAACCGCCCCAGGCTGTACTGGAAGAACCGATTGCCCATGCGTCCCCGGTAGGAGACGGAGACCTGCCGGTCCGGTTGGAGCGTCAATCCCCGTCGCAGTTCCGCGGCCAAGTGGGCCGCCTCCCGGGAGCCCCTGGCCATGGCCTTTCGGACCAGGGCGGGCAGGGATCGGTCCGGGGAGGGTCTTCGGCGCATGAGGGGATTCTCCCGGAGTGCGACGTCTTTCGGGAAGGGCAAAGCGCGGATCGGGTATTCTGACGCAATGATCACAATTCACTTCCTCATCGCGGCGTTGTTCCTGGGCGGACCCTCGGTGGCGTTCGCCCAGGCGGGCGAGTCCGCCCCCGCCCAGCGGTCGGCCGCGCAGTGGGTCCTCATGGCCGACGCCCAGTACGACGCCGGGCAGTTCGGGGTCAGCGCGGACAGCTATGGCCAGGCCATTCTGGCCGGGGCCAGGAACCCGACCACGTTTTTCAACGCCGCCTGTTCCTCCGCTCTTGCCGGTCGCGTGGACGAAGCGTTCGAGCGTCTGAACGGCGCCGTGGAACGGGGTCTGTGGGACGCGGATCAGCTGATTGCCGACACCGACCTGAGTGTCCTTCACGAGGACCCGCGTTGGAGTGGGTTGGTCACCGCGTGCCGCGAGGCGGAGGAGACCTTCCTTGCATCCCTCGGCAATCCCCAGCTGCGAGCGGAACTTCTCGAGATGAGCCGGATCGATCAGGCTGCGCGCCGCGGGATCGCCCTTCCCGAGCTGGAGGGGCTGTCCATGATGGACGTGGATGCTACCCATACCGCGCGCATGAAGGAGATCGTGGCCGAGTACGGCTGGCCCGGGGAAAGCCTGGTGGGCGAGGACGGAGCCCGGTCCGCCTGGCTCCTGGTCCAGCATGCCGACATGCAGCCGGCCTTCCAGCGGGAATGCCTGGATCTCATGACCGCCGCCCCCGAGGGGGACGTGTCGCCCCTGGATCTCGCCTACCTCACCGATCGGGTCCTGGTGAACGAGGGCCAGAAGCAGATCTACGGAACCCAGTTCCACATGGTGGACGGCCAGTCCGTCCCGCGCCCCATCGAGGACGAGGCCAACATCGAGGCGCGCCGGGCCGCGGTGGGGCTCTCCTCCATGAAGGAGTACACGGCGCGCATGCAGAACCGGAACTAGTTTTCCGGGGACTTCTCCTTGATGCGTTGGATCATTTCCACCGCGTTGGTATTCCGTTCGTTGAGTTCCAGCGACTTCTCGTAGCAGCGAATGGCCTCGGCGTCCGCTCCCAGGGTCATGTGGGCTTCGCCCAGGCTGTCCCAGGCATTGGCGGCATCCGGGAACGCCCGGGTGTTGAGCAGGAACACGTCGCGAGCCGGTTCCGCATGTCCTCCCTGCAGGAACAGGTAGCCCAACGCGTTGACGCCGGCCTCGACCTGTCGTGGGTCCGTCTCTTCGGCCAGGGAGGCGATGGCCCGGTCCGCGGCATCGGAATCTCCACGAAGCAGCGTGGCCACGGCCCGGCCGGTCTGCGCATCGACAGACTCATCCTCGGCGATCAAAGCCATCAGTTCCTGGCCGCGTTCCACATCACCCTCGATCAGCGCGTTCAGTGCCCCTGCGACCACAGCGCCGACCGGAGCCGCCCCGGCGAAAGCCCCCTCGTTGTCCCGGACCGGATAGTAGAGCGTCCGTGAGTCCTCCACGTAGATCGATCCGTCGTCCTGCACATAGGCGCTGAACGTACCCCGGGTCTCGCTTGTCGTGACCAGGTGGCCGTCCCCGGCGGTGAGGGTGATGCTGGCCCGCGAGGGCAGGCCCAGCGGGGCCGGGGGGAGCGGCCACTCGCCCACGAACGTGTTCAGCTGCGCGCTCGCCACATGGGTGATGCGCGGATCCGGGTCCGCGGCGGGGAGCGGCTCCAACCGAGGGTTCTCGCGAGGCGCACCGGTGCGGGCTTCCAGGACCTGCTCGATGAGGTCGAGCAATCCTTCCATGGGCGTCCCCTCGCCTTCGTAGGTGTTGGCCCGGTTCACGATCACCATGTCGAGCTCGGGCAGCACCGCGATCATCTGGTTCCCCACCCCCAACGCGGCGTACATGCCGTAGTGCTGGAACCGGGGCTCCCGGAACACCCACCACATGAAACCGTAGCCCATGATGTCGCTGTCGATGGAGTACATGGCCGAGCTTCGGCGAACCCAGTTGCGGGAGAGGATGCGCTGGTCCCCCCACAGTCCCTCGCGGGCATGGAGCAGACCAAAGCGGGCGGCGTCCCGGGCCGACAGGCGGAAGGGATACGCGGGGTACTTGGACTTGTCCCGTTCGTAGTGGTAGTAGCCGTCCGAGACACGCCAGTCCTCCATGCCCAAGGGTCGGCCGAAGTGGGTGTCGAACGACTCGAACACATCGTCCCCGGTTTCCTGCATGAGGATGGCGGCCAGGGTGTTGAAGTCCCAGTTGTTGTAGGCAAAGTAGCGACCCGGTCCTTCGCTTCCCCGGGGGCGCGAGTCCGTTCGGCCGGCGTAGGCCGCGGGGTGGAACACCCCCGAGCGCGCCTTGAGCAGATCCAGGATGCGCGCCTGCTGTTCCGAGTCCAGGAGCGAGTCCGGTTCGTCGTCGATTCCCAGGTCGGCCAGGGTCTTGTTGAGCTCGATCTCACCCCGATCCCAATAGATTCCATAAAGCGCGGCGAGGAAACTCTTGCGCACCGAGTGGCACATGAAGCGCCGCTCCACGTCCCCCCAGGAAGCCACCACCGCCCCGTCCGCGATGACCATGAAGGCGGACGAAGGGAGCCCTTCCCATGTCTCGTAGGCGGCCTGGAGTTGCCCCGGGTCGAACCCGGCATCCCGGGGCGACGCGTAGCGCATCCATTGGTCCGTGGGGACGCGGTTTCCCGCGACGGCCAGGTGCGCGGAGAGGGACAGCAACAAGACGAGCAGGGTCGCGGAGAGACGTCGCATGACTGGGCTCCAGTGGATCGCGGAAGGCAAGGGGACCGCAAGCGTACCGGGCCGGGGGAGGCAACTCAAGGAACACGTGTCCCCACGAAGTCGTCGTACTGCAAACGGTCCACCTTGCCTGCCACATCACGCAGGAAAGTCAGGGTGGACCAGTAGGTGCGATGCACGAACGTGTCCTCACCGGCCGGGATCATCCAACTCGACCGGTTGAACAGATGTCCCCCCTCGATGTGGAAGCTCACCGTGCCGTTGGGGTTGTAGAACTCCGGCCCGAATTGATAGGAGCCGACCACCTGCGCCAGCCGCTCCGGGTCCGGAGCGTCGGGCCGCAGGGAGGGCGGGGCCACGTCCTCTCCCATCAGGATGGCCAACAGATCGTTCGCGATGGTGCCCGGGACCCCGTTGTAGATGTTACCGAGGACGATCACCGTGATGTCCGGATCGGCCAGGCGCACCCAGGCGCTGCCGAACCCCGGGCTGCGACCGCTGATCGACATCCGGGTGGTCCCGAAACGTTCCCCCACAAACCACCCGTAGCCATGCCCGGGAAAGTGTTCCGTGAACAACTTGTCGATGGAAGCCGCGTTCAGCAACTCCCCGCCGGCCAGCATGCGATCGAACCGGTAGAGGTCCTCGATCGAGCCGTAGATGGATCCGTTGCCGGTCTTGACGCTCCACACCGGCCCGATATGGTTCTCCAACCCGCCCAACCCGAACGGTCGATACCCCAGGGCACGATAGGGCGGCGCGCGATCCGGGTCGTCGTCGTGCGCGGTATGGGACATGCCCAGCGGCGCGAAGAACCGGGTTTCGAGGAACTCCCCATAGCTCATCCCGGAGAGCCTCTCGATGAGGAGGGCCAACACGTTGTAGTTCGAGTTGCTGTGGACAGGACGTGTGCCCGGGGCGAACTCCAGCGGAAGATCACGGAAGGTGTCACACAACGAGGCGGGCGTCTGGGGGGCAAGGGAGAGAACACCGTAGCCGTCGAGCTGGTTGATGTTGGGCATGCCCGAGGACAAGGTAAGCAGGTGATGCAGGGTGATCTCGTCCCCCCGCGGCCAATCCGGGAGGTACCGGGACAGGGGATCGGCGGTCGAGAGGAGCCCCTCCTGCTCCATGAGGAGGATGGCCGCCGAGGTAAAGATGCGGGAGGTGGAGGCAAGATAGTAGGCCGTTTCCGGGAGGTTTGGAGTCTGGGTCCTGAAGTTCGCCTCGCCATACCCCCGGGAGAAGAGGATGGACCCCTCCCGGGCCAGCAACACCGATCCGTTGAAGTTGCCGGTCGCGATATAGGGCTGAAGGTAGGTCTCGATCCCCGTGGCCAGGTCGGTGGAGTCCGTGGCCTGGGCCAGGGCGGGGGAGGTGGAGAAAAGGGCCCAGCCAGCCAGGAACAGAGCGGAGCGGGTCCAGCGTGTCATCGTGCTGTCTGCATCAAGGGGTACCCCTGCCAGTATGGGAATCCAAACCCGGTGTGACGACCGTAGGACGTTGGAGTACCGCCAAGTGTTCAACAACCTGCGATTTGGTTGCAACGTACCATCTTGGGCATGAAAACCACGCTGAAGATGTTATCTATCTCGAACGTCACCCCTTGCGATAGGAGTCAACTAGGGATAGTCTGCTTCCCGCCCAACAGGGTGAACACTTTCCCGTTCAAGACATCTGGAGAAGACATTATGACGGCAGCGACGGCCCCGCGCCCCAAGCGCAAGACATCCGCGCCCAAGAAGAAAGCCACCCCCGAGGAAATGGTGGAGCACTTTGGCAGCCTACCTCGTGGGGCCGGCAGCCCCGAGGAACGCCTCAAGGCCACCGCCAAGTACTTCGGCGTCAAGCCGGACACCATCCTCAAGCACCTGCGTTTCTGGTGGCCCGGCAAGCGCTACCTGGAGGAGTTCGGCACCACCGGTGAGCGCATGCGCCCCAAGTGGGACCGGCCCACCGACGAGCTGCTCAAGGCCATGAACGAGCACGGAACCGTAGCCAAGGCGGCCAAGGCGCTCAAGACCACGGCGATCACCCTGAACAAGACCCTCGAGCGCCACGGGATCGTGAAGGCCTGGGTGCTGGCGAAGAAGGGCTAGCGCGGCGAAGGTTCGGAGCGCTGGTCCAGCGCTGTCTCGCACTGGGCCAGACGGCGCATCGCGTCCGGGTGGTCCGGGATCAGCTCCAGGGTTCGCGTGTAGTACGCACGCGCATCGCTCCACTGTTCCAGCCGTCGCGCGGCTTCCCCCGCAAGGTACTGCGCATTCCAGGTGTCCGGGTACTGGCGCGCGGCTTCGCTCAACAGCGGCGCGGCTTCTTCCGCCCGCCCCAGGTCCAACAGGATGTGCCCCATCCTCATGCGCAGCCCCGCGCGTGACGGCTCGGCGGCGGCGGCTTCCCTGATCAAGGGCAGGGCTTCCTCGGCGCGCCCGGCACGGTGCAGGACAACGGCGCGTGTCACGCGGGTTTCGGGGTGGTACGGGTCCAGCGCGGTGGCCTGGTCCAGTGCCGACAAGGCGCCCGCGTGATCCCCGGCCATGGATAGGCGATCGGCGTACGTTCGCCACGCATCCGGGTCGTCCGGGGCTTCGCGTACGGCGCGGGCCGCGCTACCGGCCCCGAACTCCGCCTTGCGCGCCGCGTCCACCCATGCCTCGGCCTCCCAGGCCCGACTGATCCAGCGTGCGCTTTCCGCGGCCTGGGGTCCGGTGCGCACCAGGTAGGCTCCGGCCCAGGTGGTGTCCGGCGCCACCACCCCGGTGACGAAGGCCCAGCGACGATCCTGGGTCACCGCTTCCAACCGCAACGCGGGGGCCAGTCCCGGGGTGTAGTGGCTCTCCCAGAAGAACAGGGCACCCGGTTTCGCCGCGGCCAGGGTGGATTCGGAAACGGCCGGAAACCGCTCCCGATCGTAGGCATTGGCGCCCAGGTGAAAGGCGAGGAGCGGATGCGCGGTGTGGATTGCCGGCCGCTGGGGCCACTCGGGATTGAGCAGCGCCGCCGCCTGGGCCAGTCCCACCGCCTCGGGGCTCCAGGACCGATGCCAGGTGTCCCGCCCATCCAAGAGCAATCCGGCGACTCCCAGCAGGATCGCCATCCCCACCGCGAGACGACGCACCGTGCGTGGCAGGGCCAGCCACGCGACCCATGCTCCCGCCGCCGCGAGGGGCAGCCACCATAACGCGGCGGCCGGGGCGAAGTCGGCGGGATAGCGATGGTTCCAATAGAAGCCGGCCACGCCCGCGCACAGGGCCAGGGTGCCCCACACCCAGAGTCGGCGGTCCACGGCGAGGGTCTGCAAACCGGCCGCGGCCAACAGCGCAATGGCCGGGGCGGCGAAAGCCATGTACCGCAGGTTCCCATAGGTAATGGGGATCCAGGACCCGAACACGGTGTAGGTGATTCCGCAGATCGCCAGGACCACGGCGGATCCGGTCAACGCCCGTCCGGCCGCGTCCGGGTCCGCGTCCACCCGCACCCTGGCGACCCGCACCAGACCGATCACCGCCGGGACGAACACGCCCAGACCCGCCACCCACGCCCAGCTGCGCAGGTAGTGATCGGCGGGGCGCGCCGGATACTCGGCCACGTTCGCCGAATCGAACACCAGCCCGCCCCCGAAGGCCAGCGAGTTGAGCAGGTTCCACAGGATGAGCGAGATGGGGAGCACCCACAGCCACCGGCCACGCGCCTCCCGGATCAGCACCCACGCCACCGGGATCAGGAACGCCGCCGCTTCCAGCCGGGCCATGGGGAGCAGCGTGGTCAGCACGGCCAGCAACAGGTAGCGCCGTTCCACATAGGCCAGCAGGCCCCAGGCGAGAAGGGCCGCGGTCCAGGGTTCGGTCATCGCCGTTCCGGCATGGGCGAGCAGAAAGGGTTGCAGCAGGAACAGGGCCACCACCCCCAGGGGATGGACCCATCCGGTGCGTCCCGCAAGGCGGGCCAACGCGAAGGCGCCCGCCCCCACCGCCAGCGCCGAGGCGATGCGCGCGGTGAGCAGCCCCGCCTGGGCGGGGAGCGACAACGCGAGGGTGACCAGGGGACGACCGACCAGGCTCAGGAACAGGTCCGGCTGTTGCGGGGCGTAGCGGGCCATGAGGTAGTGGGCCGCCTCCTCGTCGCCCGCCAATCCGCGCAGCAGGAAGGCGCCCACCGCGGCCACGGCAAATGCAAGCAGCGCACCCCATAGGGGGGACGCCCAGCCGTCTTGCGAAGGGTGCGTGGGAGGGGATGGGGTGGACACGGCGCGGAAGTGTAGCAGCGCCAACGGCAAACAACACAAAGCCGGGGACGCCGTGCGGCGCCCCCGGCCCTGCGGGGTGACGAACCGTGAATCTACCGGGCGAGCAGCATGTGGCGGGTCTCCACGTAGTGCCCGGGCACGTCCAGACGGTAGAAGTAGACACCGGATGCAGCGGCGGTTCCCAGGTCGTCGAGACCGTCCCAGACCACGATCTGGTCCCCGGCGTTGAACTCGCCGCGCACCAGTTGACGAACCCGGGCGCCCCGGATGTCGAAGACGTCGATCGATGCGCTCGACGCCACGGGCAGATGGAATCGGATGTTGGTCTGGGCCCCGAACGGGTTCGGGAAGTTCTGGGCCAGACGGATTCCCAGTCGACGGATGCCGCTGACATCGACCGACCACGGTCCCAGCAGCTCGACCGAGCCGTCCCGTCCCACCGCTTCCAGGCGGTAGTAGGCCACGCCCGCCTCGAGGCCGACCGGCTCCCGATCCATGTACTCGTACACACCGCGTCCCTGGATCATCTCGGGGTTGATCCGTACGAACCCGTCGGTCTCGTGACCGGAGCGGGCGATGTGGAATCCGGCATGGTTGACCTCCTCCGAGGTCGCCCATTCCAGACGCACCGCCCCGTCGGCGGCCGAGGCCGCGAAGTGACTCAGCTTGACCGGAACCGCGGAGAGCTCACAGGCATCCACGTCCAGCACCCAGTCGGTGGGCGCGAGAACCAGGAACCCGGTGATGACGAAGGTATACGTTCCGGCCGGCAGGTTGTCGGCGATGAACGTCTCCGGGTTGTCGAGGGATCCCGCCCCCCCCACCGAGTTGCCGTTGCTGTCGTACATGGCGTAATCGAGGTCGGTGGTGGCATTGGCCCAACCCAGCACCGCGACCAACCGCACCACCGGGACCGGGAAGCTCACCATGATGGTGTCCACGTCCGCGGTCCCCACGTCCGCCGATCCGATCGCGCTGTTCCCGGGGAAACTGGTCACGGTGGACTCGCAGGCACCCAGTGGCGGCGGGATGGTTCCCTTGACCGTGATCTGCACCGCCTCGGTCACGTCCGGATTGACCCCGTCACTGACCGTGAACTGCACCTGGTAGTCGCCGTCGTCGCCGGGTGCGGTAGGCCAGCTGAAGCAGCGGGTCACCGGATCGAACGAAGCCCCCGCGGGCAGACCGGCCGCGCTGTAGGTGAGCGCACCGTTCTCCGGATCGCGGGCGCGGACCTTGAACTCGAGGGTGTTCGCCTGGACCACCGACTGATCCGCGAGCGCCTCCCAGAACGGGGCAAGGTTGGCGCCGGGATCCACGTCGTGCAGACGGATCTCCACGTCCTCGCTGTCGTTGTTGCTCAGGATGCTGCCGTCATCCACCTCGAAGGTCACCGTGAACACCGTGGTCGTCGCCACCGCGCCGAATCCGGGACTCCAGTCGAAGGTCCGGGTTCCCGGATTGAAGGTGGCCCCGGGGGGCAGGTTGGTTGCGGTATAGGTCAGGGGATCCCCGTCCGCGTCGTTGCCGGTGATCTGGAAGCTGAGGCTTCCCCCCTCCTGGACTTCCCGGGTCCCGATCGGGTCCAGCACCGGAGCGTGGTTTGCCGTTCCGGTGGGATCGGCGGGGATCCACACCACGTGCGTCACGTGCTCGACGGTTTCCAGCGGGAAGACCGGAAGCAACGGGGTGTGGACCACGTCACCGCCCGGCTCGTGCATGGTGATGCGGAAGTCGTCGATCCGCCCCTTGGTGTTGACGAACCCGCCCTCGGTCACGCTCAGGAACCAGGGGTTGTCCGCGCTGGGAGGCAGGAACTGCGCGGCGCCGAGGTCCTGATCGGTGAGCACCCGGGAGAAGTGGTTTATGTCCACTCCGGTCCAGGGATGTCCGGTCGCGCTTCCGATCGAGTCCGCCGCCCCGGCTCCCTGTCCCACGAAGAAGTACGGTGCGGTGTTGGGCGGATCGCCCGCGTCCGTGCCGCTCCCGATGTACACCAGGAGATCGTTGTCCATGTAGCTGTGGGTAATGGTCCACTCGATGGTGGCGATGGGCGTGGGGGGATCGAACAGGACCGGGAAGGCCGGCTCCTCGTGCAATCGCCCCTGCATGTCACGCCACCGCACGCGATACCAATAGGTCTCACCGGGGACCAGTCCCGGGTCCTGATCCTGGTACAGGTAGTCGGTCCGGTTTCCGTCCCCCTTGAGGATCGCATCCCCGGTCGGCGGGATCACCGCCCCGTTGACCGCCTGGAACGCGCCGGGCTGGCCGTAGACGGGATCCGCTCGCAACACGTCGAACCCGAACAGGTCCACCTCGCGCTGGGTGGTCCAGCGAACGTCGATGCCGCCGAGGACCGCCCCGCCGGACTCCCGGATGACCTGGGTCCGGTTGGGGAAGCGGGCTTCCATCACCGCCGCGTACGCGGCCACGTTGCCCCAGCCCCATGACGGATGGTAGTTGGGGTCCACCCCGAAAGGATCCACCGTGCCCGGTGCCTGCTTGCCGCCGGTCACCCGATGGTCCGCCGTGTTCTGGAGGATCTCCCGAACCTCGGCCGGGCTGATGCCGGGGCAGGCCTCGATGATGAGCGCGGCGACCCCCGCGGCCATGGGGCAGGACATCGAGGTCCCGTTGGTCGTGGCATAGGACACCCCGCTGGCCGTGCGCACGCCCTCGACCGATGTGATCCCGCCCCCCGGTGCACAGATGCTCGGCTTCATCTCGTCCAGGCTGTCCCCGTCGCCGTCACTGAGCCGCGGTCCCTCGTTGGAGAAGTCGGCCACGATGTCGTCCAACCGATCCAGGGTGTTGGCGTCCACGGTCGCGCCCACCGAGATGGCGAGGTCGGCCGCGGCGGGGGAGGGCATGTAGCCGGTGTTGCCGTCGTTCCCGGTTGCCACGAGGACCACGAGACCGGCCTTCACCGCGGCGTTGACCGCGGCGCTGTTGGCGTCGGTGCCGTCCGAGGGGTCGCTTCCCCCCAGGCTCATGTTGACGACCTGGATCCCGCGGTAACCGGGAACGCCCCAGTCCCGATCCTTGTTGAAGATGACCCACTCCAGACCGTCGGCCGAACCCAGTCCGGTCCCCGCGTCGCTGAGCACCTTGCAGTCCACCAGCCGCGCCTCGGGGGCTACGCCCCGATAGAAACCGTAGTTGCCGCCGGTGGGATGACCCACCGGGCCGCCGCTTCCCAGCGCGGAACCGGCCACATGGGATCCGTGGGAAAAGTCCGGCGAACCGTCGAACGGGTTCTCGCTGTCGGTCAGGGCGGTGTTGGTTGCGCTCTGGCCCAGGAAGAAGCTGCCCCCACCCACGAACTTGCCGCTGAGCGACTCGTGACCGGGGTACGTCCCTAGCGAGTCCGGCTGATCGTTGACTCCGGTGTCGAGCACCGCCACCACCACGCCGCTGCCGGTGATTCCCAGGTCCCGGCTGACCGAGGGAAACGTGCCGTAGTTCGACGGAGCGGCCTGCATGGTCTGGGTGGCGTTGTCGTTGGTGGCCACCATGATCTCCATCACCTCGACCCGCGCCACCCCGGGCAGGGCCAGGATCGACGCGATCTGGGCGAAGGTGGCCCGGGTGCGGATGTACGGGATGTAGAGATAGGCGTGCGTGGGGAGACCCAGATCGGACAGGGCCTGATCATCGGCCGCGGTGGGCGGATGGTCATACTTGACGAACAGCCCGTACGAGAAGACCCCGCCGCCGAGGTCGGTGACATCGAAGCGTTGTTGCGCGCCGATGTCGCCACCTACGTAGGATGCGGCGATGCCCTGGGTCTCGACCGCGACGATGCGATCGTCGACGCCGTTCTGGTCGGTGTCCCAGATCCAGGGGGGCGCCGACTCGGCCACGGAAGCGGTCAGCAGGACGGCCAGAAGAACGGGAATCAGTAGCGGGGAACGCATGACGATGAACCTCCTCGAGACAGGAACCCAACCCCGATCCGGGGCCTTTCTGAAGACGGGTTCACTCTCGTGGAGGCCGCTTGTCCAACCCTTGACTCAACGGGGGGTGCCGGTGGCCAATCTGTTGGTTGTTATTGGGTTACGTGGATTCACCCAGCGCGCCGACAAGACTACGGAAGCACCACCACGCGCTGCACCGACTGCCCCGACCCCACCCGCAGCCGGACGTAGTAGGTCCCGGCGGCAACCCGTGTTCCGGCGTCCGACACCCCGTTCCAGGTCACCCGGTGTGCGCCGGGCCCGGAGGGTGTGGCCAGGTCGCGCACGCGGCGTCCATGTACGTCGAAGACGGTGATTTCCGGAGTGCCGGTGCCGTCGTGGCGGAACGCGATCTCGGTCCGGGCCCGGAAGGGGTTGGGTGCGGCCCACAAGGTGGGCGTCACCGCGGGATCCGGCGCGGCGGTGGAGCCGGCCTGGGGGATCCACAGGGAGTGGGTCGCGCCCTCGGTGGTCTGCAGGGGGGTCGTGCTGTCGGTGACATAGGTGGATCCGCCGTGGTCGATCCGGAAGTCATCCACGGTCCCGTCGATGGAGTCGTCGCCTCCTTCGGTGACCAGAAGCCACCAGGGGGAGGTCGGGGACGGGGGTAACGCGCCGGCGACATCGCCGGTGTAGACCGCGGTCCCGATCTCCAGGACCAGGTCGTCCACCCCGCCAAGCCCGGGGGCCAATCCCACCGAACCCAGGCCGGCCAGGAGGCTGACGGAACGTGACCAGACCGGTGAGAACGGGCTGTTGCCGGTCCCTACCGAGCACACGAGATCGGTCTCGGGGACGGCGTGGGTCACGGTGAAACGGGCCTGGGCCACCGTGGTCTCCGCCCGCACCACGACCGGCGCCGAGACATCGGACAGCCCGCCTCCCACCGTGCGCACCCGGTACCACCAGGTTCCCCCGGGGGGGAAGGGGTCAAGGATCATGTACGCGGTCCGGTTGCCCAGACTCAGATCCGCGAAGCCCACCGCCGGAACCGGCGTGCCGTTGACGGTCTGGTAGACCCCGGGGGCGCCACCCGCGTCCGGCGCGCGTTCCACCTGGAAACCGGTGAGGTCCGCTTCCCGCTGGGTGGTCCACCCGACATCGACCGAACTCAGGCCGACGTCCCAGCTCGCGCTGACCCGCACGAACTGGGTCCGGGTGGGATCGAGCAGCTCCATCCACGCCGCCACCGCATCCACCGCGCCGAACCCCCACCCGGTGTGATAGCGAGGATCCACTCCCAGGGGATCGCTGGCCGAGCAACCCTTGCCGCCGTCATGCCGGTGCCGGCTGGTGTCCTGGAGCAGTGCGCGTGCGTTCGCCGTGGCGAGCGAGGGATCGACCCCGCGCAGGATGGCGAGCACTCCGGTGACAAAAGCCGCCGCCATGCTGGTGCCATCGGCGCTCGCATAGGCGGATCCGGAGGAGAGCGGCCCGCCCCAGGCCGAGATCACCGCGCTCCCGGGTGCGGTCACATCCGGCTTGAGTTCGTCGGTCATGTCCAGGTCGCCGTCGTCCCGGCGCGGTCCCTCGGCCGAGAACGCGGCGAGGGATTCGTCCCCCTCGGTTCCGGCCACGCCGGGATCCATGGCGGCCACGGTGATCGCGCCGTCCGCCGCCCCGGGGTTGGAGAGCTCGTCGCAGTCTCCCGAGTTCCCGGCGGAAGCGACCACCAGGACCCCCGCCGCCGCCGCCGCATCCACCAGGCGGCACACGCAGTCGGTCCCGTCCGAGACATCGGTGCCGCTCAGGGACAGGTTGATCACGTCGACGCCGCTGGCGCCGCCGGGCCAGGTCGTGCCGGTGTTCTGCAGGCACCACTCCAGCCCCTCGGCCACGCCGTACCCGATGCCTTCATCCGAGAGTACCTTCACGTCGATGAGGGTGGCCCCCGGAGCCACCCCGCCGGTGACGCGTCCCCGGTTGGCCCCGGCCACCGTGGCGGCGATGTGGGTTCCGTGGTATCCGCTGAGACCCAACGAGGTCTGGGCCGGGTTCACCGAGGTCGTCCACGCCGTGTAGCCCAGGGGTCCCACCGCGCCGAAATCGGCCCCGCCCGCCACCTTGCCGGCCAGGTCCTCGTGTCCGGGGTACATGCCGATCGGCTGGTCGTTGATTCCGGTATCGAGCACCGCGACCACGGTGCCGGTGCCGTCCGGGTCTCCCATGGCTTCCAGTGCGGGAGCGGGACTTCCGGGTCCGGTTCGCACCCCCAACGCACGGGTCCCCCGCCAGTTGACCGGATACATGAGGGTGTTCGCCTCGACCCGGATGACGTCGATACGCTGGGCCACCAGGAGCAGGGTCGGGTAGGTGGCGCGCACCCGGATATAGGGAACGGAGAGGAATCGCGTGACCACCTCGGCGCCCAGCAGCGCCAGGTCGTCGGCGTCCTGGACGGTGGGGAAGTGATCGAAGAGAACGCAGGCCCCGTACTGCAGCACCGTGTCGACCAGGTCGACCTCGAAGCGCTTGCGTGCTTCCGGATCCAGGTTCTCGAAAGCCTGGTTGATCCCGCCCGCGGCGGTGGCCTCCAGACGATCGTCGATCCCGTCCTGGTCCTGGTCCCAGACCCAGGGGGCGGCCTGGCACAGCACCGGCGCGCAGAGGGACACCAGCAGGAACACGAGGGAGGCTCGGCGCAGCAGGTGGGCAATGGGCATCGTCACGACTCACTCATCAGAGTCTCGAACAGACTCCGGGTGCGGGGCAGAGGTTCAACGTCCAGCTCACGACGCAGGAGGCTCTCCAGCGTCTCGAACTGCTCCCTGATTGCGCGACGATCTCCCAAGTGATGGTAGCACACCATCATCCGGGTATGGATCTCCTCGCGATAGGGATCCCGGGTCAGCAATAGGCGACACAATTCGAGGCCGCGGCTCGTGTTTCCCGCACCAATATGAATCTCCGCCGCCTGGGCCAGGGCTTCCTCGTACAGGGTGGCCAGCCGCCGCCGGGTCTCCTCGACCCAGGAGCCGGACTGGTCCTCGAGGAAGTCCCCGTGATAGCAGGCCAGGGCGTGGTCCAGCGCGGCGACCCGGGTGGCGTCGTCCGGGGCATCCTTCGCCTCGCTCAGGGCGAACTCGAACTCCCGCGTGTCCACCGTGACCGGCAGATCCGGTGAGAGCACGTAGGCCTCCCGTTCCAGCACCACCGCCGGGCCGGCCACGGTCCCCTTGAGTGCGCCGCGGACATACGACAGGGTGGGGTGGAAGTTCTTCTCGGCCCGGGACAGGTCGTTGCCGGCCCAGAACAGCTCCAGGAGCCGGTCCTTGGTCGCGCCCCGTGGTCCCCGGATGGCGAGATAGGTGAAGATGAACAGGGCCCGTTTGGACTTCCAGGCCGCCCGGGGGATCTCTTCGCCCGCTGCTTCCACGGCGAAGTCTCCGAGGGTGCGGACATGGACCCCGTCCCGGGGTTTTGTCTGTCGCGCGAGCTCGGGGTGCCGCGATTCGATCCCGGCCAGGGCGCTGCGCGCATGCTCGGCCACGCGGGGGTCCGCGTGGGTTCGAAGCGGTGTGAGCGCCCGGTGCGCGGCCGGTCCCCCGATTCCGGAGAGCACATCGAGGAGAAGATCCAGGGCCCCGTTCGAAGGATCCTCCCGCAACCGATCCAGGAAGAAGCTCTCGAACCCCGGTCCCAGTCCGACCGCCAGCCGGGTGACGTAGTCCGGCTCGATCCCCTTGTGGACCAGGAAGGCCAGGGTGTCCGGGCTGCGGCGCAACTCCGCCCCCAGGGTCGCGTCGTATCCGTAGCGCGCGGCCTGGCCCAGGGCTTCCCGGAAGTGCTCCTCCGCCTCGGGCTCTCCCAGGCGTCGGGCCGCCTCGCCAAGAAAGAAGCGGAGCTGGGCGCGGGGGAAGAGCGCTTCGAGTTCCTCGGCCAGGGGCTGCAGCTCCACGAACGCCCCCAGGGATTCCTTGACCCGTCCCGCGCGCAACTCCACCACCGCGGCATCCATGCGGTACTGCAGCCAATTGGCGTCGCGTCCCAGGGGGCCATAGGCGGCAAGGGCCGAGGCCACCGCGTTGCGCGCCGCGGCGTATTGTCCCCGGTCCCCCAGAATGCGGGCGCGCAGGGCCCAGGCATCGGACTCGAAGAGCGGGACCTTGAGTTCCGCGTTCAGCTCGTCCGCTTCCCGCAAATGGGTCAGGGCGGCGTCGAGGTCCCCTTGCCGGTAGCGCAACCGCGCCTGGCCCACCCGGCAATAGAGCAGGTGGCTCCGGTTGCGGTAGAGCTCGATCAACTCCAGGGACTCCTGGAACAGGGCGCTGGCCCGTTCCGAGTCTCCCATTTCATCGAGGAGCAGGGCCAGGTTGGACAGGTGGACCGAGGCCCGTGGAAGTCGACGCACACCGGGTCGCTCCAGACAGTGTTCGAACGCCCGCGCCGCCTGATGGAAGTCCCCGCGGCTGGCATGGACCACGGCCCGGTTGTTCCAGATGGCCGCCTGGCGTTCCGGTTTTCCCCGGCAGAAGGATTCCATGCGGTCCAGATGGTCGAGGGCCAGGGTGTAGCGGCCCAGATAGAACTCGGCGCCCGAAACCACCTGGAGAAGACGGATGACCAGTTCCTCGTCCACCGTTTCGCCCGCGGACAGGCGTTCCTCGATTCCGGCCAGGGCACGTGATCCCTCGGTGGAGGTGCGATCGGCCAGTCCACGCATGTTCCAGATCCGTCCCAGACCGGTGATGGCCCACGGCTCGCCGTCGCCGCCCGCGCCCTTGCGAAACGCATCCAGCGCGCGCTCATAGTCCATTTCCGCGCCGGGGAGGTCTCCCAGCTGGTGCCGGACATCCCCCTGGCGCAGGCGGAGCCAGGGCTCTTGGTTCAACACATCCAGGGGCAGGCTCTCGAACCACCCCAGGAGGGCGTGACTGTGCCCCTGGTCCAGGAGCTCCAGGGCATGCTCGCGGAGGAACCGGGCCAGCCGGTCCGGATTCTCCATGGCCACCAGCTGACGCGCCGACGCGACCAGGTCCCCCCGGTTGCCGAATGCGTCGGCGGCCCGTTCCAGGAAGGCTTCCCGCTGATCGGCCGGCACGTCGTGACGCAGACGGCGACGCAGGAACGCGTGCAGCAGGGCGTGATAGCGATAGACCGTCCCCTCGGCCCCCAGGAACGGCGTGACCAGACGGCGTTTCAGGAGGTCGTCGAGACAGGCCTCGGAGTTCATGTCGGGCAGCAGGCGTTCGAGGATGTCCGGATCCAGATCGTCCAGCGACGCACTGAGCAGCATCCAGGTTCGCTGCTCCGGGGGGGTCTGGTCGAGCACCTCGTCGGCGAGATAGTCGTGCAGCAGCGATCCGGGTTGGGCCGAGCGCCGCATGGCCCGGGGCAGGTCGACCAGGGAGCTTCCGGGGCTCATGGCAAGGAGGAGCTGCATGGCCCCGACCCAACCCCCCAGGGTCTCGGCGAGCTGCTCCAGTACTTCCGCGGAAGGTTTGCGTCCGTGGACGTCGGTGAGCAGGCGTTGGACCTCATCGCGGGTGAAGGCCAGATCCTCCGGGCCGAACTCGCGAGCCTGTCGCCGCACCCGGAGTCTTCCCAGCGGAAGCGAGGGCTCCGAGCGGGAGGCAATGACAAAACGCAACTCGCTGCGCAGACCCTCGAGCACGTCGCCCAGGAAATCGACCACCGGCTGCGACGCGTTCACCAGGTGGAAGTCGTCCAGCACGATGGCCAGCGGTTGGCGCACCCGGTGCACGTCGTTGAGAAAGGCCCCGGCGGCGGCGTGGGCCGACTTGGGGGTGACCGCATCCTCGCGGAGCATGTTGCGCAGGGAGTTCCCCATCCGGAAGGTCTGGCGCCCCAGTCCGGCCACCAGGTGATGGAGAAAAACGGGGAGGTCCCCGTCGTCCGGGCTCAAGCCGTACCAGACCACCCCCTGGGGGTACTGCTCGGCAAAGGCGGCCAGCAGGGTGCTCTTGCCGTACCCCGGCCCGGCGGTGATGACGGTCAGGGGGTGCTGCGGCACCGAGCGCACCAAAGCGTCCACGAGCCGCGGGCGCTCGAGGATCGGCGGAAGCTTGGGACGGGCGAGTCGTGCGGATACTGTTCGCGGCGCGGACATCTGGGAATCCGTGGGGAAAGACGACATCCATGCTAGCAAATGCCCGGGTCCCGGCGGGCCCAGGGAACGCTCGGATGCGGAGAGCTCCACGATCTTGGTGGGTCTGCTTTTCCCGTAGCCCTCGCTACTTCCCGAGTCCCACCCTCCAAAGAGTGGGTCCGAGAAGACGAGGCGCCGGGGCAGATGACTGGAACGACTCATGGATCTCAACCGGGGGCAGGAGACGCCTAGGGGATCGTCGCGTTCAGTACGGCGCCTCCCACCCCCAAGAAGGGTGCTTCGCGACGATGTCACAATGCCCGGGGAGGCTTGAGTGACCCTTGACCCCGGGCCGATCCCCTTCGGTAATCTGTTTTCAGGTAACGTGTTGTATGATTTATGCGTGACGTCGGCGGGGGAGGTTCGTGTGGTAGACTCGTGCCATAGAAAGAGGCGGACCATGAACTTCTCCATAACGCGCCGTGGTGACTACGGGCTGACTGCGATCCTCTATCTGGCCCAGCGGGAGACCGAGGGGCTCACCCAGATCCACGAGATCGCGTCCCATTGCAGTCTTCCGGAACCCTTTCTGGCCCAGATCATGCGCCTCCTGGTGCGGGCCGGTCTGGTCCAGTCGAAGAAGGGCGTGGGGGGCGGTTTCAGCCTCACCCGCAAGCCGGAGACGATCAGCTTCCTCGAGGTGCTCGAGGCCCTGGAGGGGCCGGTTGCGGTAAACCGGTGCCAGAACCCGGTTTCCTCGTGCGAGAATGAGGGTCGTTGCAGCATGGAGTTTGTCTGGACCCGCGCCCAGGACGCCCTGGTGGAGGTCCTGCGCAACGCGACCCTCGTCGACGCCCAGTGCATGGGATGTTTCCCGTTCACCGCGGACGGCGACCCGCACCGGGACCACAGTCACGCCGACTCTTCAACTTCATCCTGACTTCACCCCAAGACCGCAGGGGCACGACCCCGGAGGGCGCTGCGTGAACCGTTCCGCGTACTTCGACCATCACGCCACCACGCCCATGGATCGCCGGGTTCTGGAAGCGATGATGCCGTACCTCACCACGGAGTTCGGCAACCCTTCCAGCGCCACCCATGAGTGGGGTCGGCGGGCCGAGGTCGCGGTGGAAGATGCCCGGGGCGCGGTGGCCGAACTCCTGGGCGCCCACCCGGACGAGATCGTCTTTACCGCCGGCGCCACCGAGGCCAACAACCTGGCGCTCAAGGGTGCGGCTCGACTCCGGCGGCGGCACGGCGGCGGCACCCACCTGATCACCTGTGCCATCGAGCACAAGTCGGTCCTGAAATCCATGGAGGCCATGGTCGAGGACGGGTTCACCCTCGACGTGGTGGGGCCGGACCACGAGGGAATCATCCGTCCCCGGACCGTGCGGGATGCCATTACAAGCGACACCTGTCTCGTTTCCATCATGTCGGCCAACAGCGAAATCGGCACCGTGCAGCCCATCGGCGAGTTGGCCTCGGCGTGTCGTGAACGGGGAGTCCTGTTCCACACCGATGCCACCCAGTCCGTGGGCAAGATCCCTGTGGACGTTCGCGAGTTGGGGGTGGACCTGCTTTCCCTGAGCGGACACAAGTTCTACGGCCCGAAAGGGGTCGGGGCGCTGTTCATTCGGCGTGGGGTGCAGGTGGAACCCCTGCTTTCGGGGGGCGGTCAGGAACGGGGGCTCCGTTCGGGTACGCTCAACGTTCCGGGCATCGTGGGGCTGGGAACCGCGGCCCGGCTGGCGCGGTCCGAGATGGCCGCGGAGTCCGCCCGGCTCCAGTCCCTGCGGGATCATCTGTGGGAGTCGCTGCACGCGCGGGTTCCCGGATGCACCCTCAACGGCGAGTTCGAGCACCGGCTTCCGGGCAATCTCAACGTTTGTATTCCGGGCGTGGACGCCGGACATCTCATGGGTCGGCTGACCGACTTCGCCTGTTCGGCCGGTTCCGCCTGTTCCAGCGGCAAGGCCGCCCCGTCCTATGTGCTGCTCGCCCTGGGCCTGAGCAAGCGGGACGCCTACAACTCGTTTCGCATTGGTCTGGGCAAGGCCACCACGCAGGAAGAAGTGGATCGCTTCGTGGAGAGCGTGGTGGCGGCCGTGCAGCAGCTCCGTCC
The DNA here is from genome assembly GCA_942491735.1 of Candidatus Eiseniibacteriota bacterium. Taxonomy (GTDB): domain Bacteria; phylum Eisenbacteria; class RBG-16-71-46; order JABDJR01; family JABDJR01; genus CALOCN01. The sequence continues at coordinate 115,612 of CALOCN010000001.1, forward strand.
CGACACCCAATTGACCTGAGTTCCGCTCGGCCCCGCCCCCTCCGCCGATGGGACCCGCATCTGGAGAGTCTATGCCTCGTCGCCCGCGCGTCCTGAGCCTCCTGTCGGCCTGTCTGTTGCTGGCCTCCGTGGCGGCCGACGCCGGGACGGAGCACCCCACCCTGGCTCCCGAAGTCGCGAGCGATCGGGAAACCGCGGCCGCCCTGGGAATCTACGCGGCCCCCGGGCCCCGGGTGATCAGCCCGCGACTGGCGGCCCGCATGGAACGGGCACCCCAGCGCGAGGTGACGGTGTGGGTCTTCTTCACGGACAAGGGAATCGGCACCCGCGGGTCGCTGGACGCCGCGTTGCACCGGTTCCGTGACGCGCTTCCCGCTGATGCGCGGGCTCGGCGCGCCCTGGTCTCCCCGGATCTCGCGGTCGACTTCGACGATCTACCGGTCCACGACGACTATCTCGCGGCCCTGGAGCAATCCGGTGCGCGCATTCTCACCGCGAGCCGTTGGCTCAACGCGGCCGCGGTCACCCATCGTGCGGCGGACCTGGGCGCGGTGGCCCGGTTTCCCTTCGTGCGCTACCTGCAGCCGGTGCGCCGGCACGATGCGCCGCCGCTTCCCACCGTGGTGGCTCCGTGGAACCCTCCGCGCGGTCTGCAAATGGCCGCCACCCCCACCGCCGTCGAGTCCTGGTTCTATGGCCCGTCGCTGAGCCAACTCGACCAGATCGGGGTCCTCGACCTGCACCGCCTGGGCTACACCGGCGCCGGGGTGAAGGTCATGATGATCGACACCGGGTTTCGCACCTCGCACCCCACCTTCCAGTGCGCTTCGGTGGCCTGGGAGTACGACTTCATCAACGACGACGCCACGGTGGAGAACGAACCGGGGGACCACTTCTTCCAGCACAACCACGGGACCGGGGTCTGGGGCGTCTCGGGTGGCTACACCCCCGGTACGCTCATTGGGCCGGCCTTTGGCGCGGATTTCTATCTGGCCAAGACCGAGGACATCACCTCGGAGACCCAGGCCGAGGAGCAGAACTACGTCGAGGCCCTGGAACAGGCGGACCTGATGGGGGTCGAGGTGACCTCGGCCAGCCTGAACTACTGGTTCTTCGACGACAGCACAGGCTATGGGCCGGGAGACATGGACGGGGACACCGGGGTGATCACGGTGGCGGTGGACATTGCCGTCTCCAAGGGCATCGCCTGCGTCAACTCCATCGGCAACTCCGGCGCCGCGGACACCACCCTGGGCACCCCGTCCGATGCGGACAGCATCATCGCGGTTGGGGCGGTGGATTCGTTGGGCACCATCGCCGGGTTCTCGTCCCGTGGCCCCACCACGGACGGGCGCATCAAGCCGGAGGTGGTGGCGCGCGGCGTGCTCACCACGTGGGCCACCCCCAGCAGCTATGGCCAGGCGAACGGGACCAGCCTTTCCACCCCGTTGGTGTGCGGTCTCGCCGCGCTTCTCAAGGAAGCGCATCCCACCTGGACCGGGTACCAGATTCGCGAGGCGTTGATCGCCACCGCGTCCCAGTCGGGGGCTCCCGACAACACCCGGGGATACGGCCTGGTGGACGGCGTGGCCGCGCTCGGCTACGGCGGGCCTCCCGAGCCGCCTCGGGCCACCCTGCCCTTCGCTCTCCTCACGCCCAATGACGGGGCGACGGTGGGGACCCTGGCTCCCACCCTGCGCTGGGCCGCGTCGGTTGCGGTGGCTCCCGGCGATGCGGCCAACTACGTCCTGTACCTCTCCACCAGCCCCGACTTCACCAGTGGGGTGACCGCCTATCCCACCGGCACCGACACCTGCTGGATACCCCCCTCGGCGCTGACCCCCGGAACTCCCTACACCTGGCGGGTCGAGGCCACGGGGCTCCAGGCGGTGGTGCGCAAGAGCCAGGACACCCGCTCGTTCTCGGTGAGCGAAGGGCTCGACGCCGGCCCCACGCCCGTGCCCCCGGTGGGGTTGCTGGGGGCCACCCCCAACCCGTTCGCGTCGTCCACCACGTTGCGGTACCACTTGCCCAAGGGGGAGTTGGGCGTGCTGCGGGTTCTTTCCATCACCGGACGACAGGTGCGGGAGATCCCGGTCACCGGCACCGATGCCGAAGCGGTCATCACCTGGGACGGTCGGGACATGCGCGGTCGCCGCGTGGGAGCCGGGATCTATCTCTACCGGCTGATCGCGCCCAGCGGCGCGTGGTCCCGCAAGCTCACCGTCCTGTCCGGCGGCTAGTCGTCGCCGACTGCTATCCTGCCGTCATGGTTGCTCCCCGTCCGGCCCTGGGCCGGTATCTCGACGCCCTGGCCGACCAGTACGGTGCGGCGTATCTCCACACCGACCCCTTAAGCGAGGTGCGTCGGTTCACGTCCGCCGACGACCGCGAGGTGGCCGGATTCCTGGCCGCGGGGTTGGCCTTTGGCCGGGTGGACCTGATCCTGCGTCATCTGCAGGACCTGTGGGACCGCCTGGACGGGCAACCGGCGCAGCGGGTGGATACCTGGACCGCACGGGACGCGCGCCGACTGCGCGGTTTCGTGCACCGGTGGGTCTCGGGGCCGGACCTGGCCGCGGTGCTGGCCGCGTTGGGACGCACCCGCGCTCGGTACGGTTCGTTGCGCGGGGCGTTTCTCGACGGCTACGAACCCCGGGACGCCGATCTCTCCGGGAGCCTGGCCCTGTTCGTGGGGGTGGTGCGGGACCAGGTCCGGCTGGGCCGCTCCCGCAAACCCATTGCGGAGACGGAACTCCCCCGCGGCGTGCGGACCTTCTTTGCCGATCCCGGGCGGGGCGGGGCGTGCAAGCGTCTGAACCTCTACCTGCGTTGGCTGGTGCGTCCGGACGACGGCGTGGATCTGGGACTCCTCGCTCCGGTCCGACCCGACCAACTGGTCATCCCGCTCGATACCCACGTGGCCCGGATCGGAACCTACCTGGGGCTCACCCGGCGACGCACTCCGGACTGGCGCATGGCGGCGGAGATCACCGAGGGTCTGCGGCGTCTGGATCCGGTCGACCCGGTGCGCTACGACTTCGCCATCTCACGCCTGGGAATCCTCGAGGCGTGCCCGCGACGGGTGGACCGTCGTCAGTGCCGCGCCTGTTCGCTGGTCACCGTGTGCACCCTGGGGTCCCGCGCGTGACCGACCCGCGTCTGGTCCCGGTCACCGAACGCCCCAGCGTGCTGGTCGTGGCCGGGCTCGATCCCACCGGTGGCGCGGGGGTGACCCTGGATGCCGCGGTGGCCCGGGCCTTTCACGTGCATCCGGTAGTCGCCCAGACCGGGGTGGCGGTGCAGTCCAGCACCCGGTTCGTTCAGCGTCATGATGTCCCGGTGGATCTCCTGACCCGGCAACTGGACACGCTGGCCGAGGAGTTCCGCCTAGGGGCGGTGAAGGTGGGGATGGTCCCCACCCCCGGTCTCATGACCGCGCTCGCCCAGTGGCTCGAGCAGCGTCCCCGTTTGCCGGTGGTCCTGGATCCGGTGGGTCGCTCCACCAGCGGCGGCGTCCTGTCGGAGGACTCCGCGCAGGCCATCCTGCGCGAGCGACTCCTTCCGCGAGCCCGGATCGTCACCCCCAACCTGGATGAAGCGGCCGCTCTGAGCGGGCTCCCGGTCTCGGGGCGTGAGGACATGCTGGCCGCGGCAGAGCGACTGCGCGGGTTGGGCGCACAGTGGGTCCTCGTCAAGGGGGGACACCTGCCGCGCGACCGGGGCACCGACCTGCTGGCCGGACCGGATGGCGCCGAGTGGCTGGAAGTGCCGCCCCGGCCGGCGCCGGCGCCGCGTGGCACCGGGTGCGCCCTGTCCACCGCCATCGCCTGCGGGTTGGCCCGCACCGAAACCGTGCCGACCTCGGTGCGTGACGCCAAGCGATTCCTGACCCGCGCCCTGGATGCAGCCTATGTCGCCGGTGAAGCCAGACTCCTGGGGGTCGCGGCGGCGGGCGAAGGCGCCGAGCCTTCGTGACCCGTCGACTGGGCGCGCTTCTCCTCGCCGCGTTCCTGGCCGACATGGCGCTCTATCTCCTCATGACCGGCGCGCCGTACCGGTTGGTGGCGCTGGGGGCCGGTCCCCTCGCCTTGGGCCTCCTCCCCGCCGCGCGGGGGTTGCCCTACAGCCTGACCACGGTCTGGGCCGGTTCGCTGACCGAGGGGGGGGACCGGCTTCGCTGGGCGCGCTTGGGTCTGATCCTCGCGGCCGTGGCCGCCGGCTGGTTGGCCTGGGCCGGCGGCATCCCCTGGGTGTTCATCGCGCTGGCCGTGGTGGGCGCCATGCTCGCGTTCTTCTGGCCCGCCCTGCAGGCGACCCTGGCCGACCGCACCTCGGAGCGGGGCCTGGCCACCGGGCTCGCCCTGTTCAACATCGCCTGGAGCGCGGGCAAGGGCATGGGGTTCCTGGTGGGGGGGGTGCTTCTGGCCCACTTCGGGTTCTCCACGCTGTTCATTGGCGCGGCCGGAGCCCTGGTGGGCGCCGCGGTGCTGGTGGGTTTTCTTCGTCGGCCCACCGGGTCACCCGTGGTGGGCGACGACGATCCCGGTCTCCCCGAGGCCGATCCTGCCGACACGGCCCGGTTTCGCAAGGCGGCCTGGATCGCCAACGCCACCGCGTTCGGCGCCGGAGCGGTGCTCAACCTCCACTACCCGGCCTGGCTGGCCCGCAGCGGCGGGAGCGAAACCCTGTTCGGAAGCTACCTGGGCCTCATCTTCTTCAGCCAGACCCTCACCTTTGCCCTCATGGCCCGGTTCACCGGTTGGCGCTACCGGCGCGCCCCGCTCCTACTCTTCCAACTCCCCCTGGTGGTTGCGGTTGCCGTCCTGCCCTGGCTCGATTCCCACGCCCTGGTGTTGGGAACCGCCCCGGTCATCGGGTTGGGAATGGGTGTGAGCTACTTCGCAAGCATCTTCTACTCGGTCTCGGGGGCACAGGACCGAGGCCGCAACGCCGGGATGCACGAAGCCCTGCTGGGGTTCGGATCCCTGGGGCTTCCGTTCCTGGCCGGCGTGGCCGCCGATCTAAGCGGAAGCCTGGAGGCCACCTACCCCTTCACCGCGGCAACGGTGCTGTTGGCCATACTCTTGCAAGGTATGATCTTGCGGTCGCAGGGACCCAAACCGCCCCCAATGGGGTATGGCAAGCAGGGCCAAGACGCCGGGTTGGCGTCATAAGGATTTAACATGTTGAACAGCAAAGCTTTACTGAGAACGACCGGAATTGGAGTGCTGGCCTTCCTGGGCGGCGTGGTGGGATCGTGGGTCACGCGGCCGTCCGCTCCCCAGGCCGGACCGGTCACGGAAGAGGGACAAATCGCTGCCACTTTTGGGGTTGGCGGCGTCCTCACCGCCGAGGGAGCGTTCTGGCAATACCGCCCGGACAAGGGAAAATGGCTGCGACTGGACGAGTCGTTTGCCCTGGAGGGTGAGGCCACGGCCATTGAGCCGCTGCCGGTTCCCCTGGAAGCGGTGCGGCACGCGGAGACCTTTGGGTTCCTCGTGACCCGGGACGACGTGTGCTGGCTGTACAACATCGAAGAGCAGCGCTGGACCCAGATCGGCAAGCCGCCGGGGGTGGAGTAGCCCCATGGTCTATACTGCTAACGGATTCAAGCGGGCCGAATCCCAGACATCCGGAGGTGTCACCATGAGACGCTGGACCCCGGTGCTGAGCCTCCTCGGCGCCTTCCTACTATGCGCGCCAAGCCTTGTCCTTGCTCAGGATGTCCCGGTCACCGAGGACTTCGAGCAGGTCGAGCCCCTTTCTGTCCAGGACGTGATCGCCCTGTCCGACGCCGGGCTCAGTGACAACGTCATCATGTCCAAGATCAAGAGCGACGGCTTCGTGTTGCGGCTCTCCACCGAGGAGATCCTGGAACTGCACGAGGCCGGGGTGAGCAGCACCGTGATCACGTTCATGATCAACTACGGCAAGGATGACGGCAGCGAAATCGTGGACGAGACCGAAGGCAACGACGCCTACCTCTACGATCTCGAAGAAGAGCCCACCGTCACCACCGAAGGCGCCACCTACGCCGATGGCGGCGGAGGCGGTGATTGGGGGGTCTCGGTCGGCATCGGGTACGGCGGGTTCGGAATGAGCTTCGGCTACTACTATCCGTGGCCCGGATACCGCTGGGGCGGCTACTACAGCCCGTACTGGTGGTGGCCCTCCTGGGACTACTACGCGTGGGGCCCGTGGTGCAACAGCTACTGGTATCGCCCCTGGCCGTACTACGGATACTGGGGCCACTACTACGATCGCCCGTACGGCTACTACGGTGGTGGCGGCTACGCCTACGACAATCGCGCCTACAAGGGCCGCTACGTGGGCAACCGCGGCGGGGGCTCCGGGGATCGTTCGCACAAGGGCAAGTCCGGGGACGTCTACACCACCTCGTTGCGTGATACCCAGAAGAAGTACCAGCTTCCCGATGGTGGCCAGAACATCGCCAAGCAGGAAAGCGCGCGCGACCGCGTGTTGCGCGGAGGTCGCGGCGATACCACCACGCCCAACCCGGGCGTGCAGCGGGACGGGACCCCGACCCGCGACGTTCGCAAGACCACGCCCAAACCGGTGAACCCGGGGGTGCAGCGTGAAGACGCCAAGCCGGTCAAGCCGACGCCGGCGAAAGAGACCGTGCGTCGGGACGGCGCCAACAAGAAGCCGCAACCGGTCAACAACGGGGTGCAGCGCAGCGGCAAGAGCACACCCAAGCCGTCGGCGCCCACGGTCCAGCGGGAAGGGTCCCGTTCGGTGAAGCCCAAGCCGTCTTCCTCGTCGGTGCGCAAGAGCGGCAGCTCGACGACCCCGAAGCCCAGCACCGCGTCGGTGCGCCGCAGCACCTCCCGTTCTCCCCGGGCGGCCACGGTGAAGCGGAGTTCCAGCTCCCGGACGACCCTGCGGTCGTATCTGCCCAGTTCCCGGGGCACGCGGGTGATTCGCAGCACCCCTTCGCGCAGCTACCGTCCCAGCACGTCGCGATCCTCGGTCCGGGCACCGTCGCGTTCCTCGGTCCGGGCGCCGTCGCGATCGTTTGCCCCCTCGCGGAGTTTCGGTTCGAGCTCCTTCAGCGGCTCCCGCAGTTCCTCCTTCGGCGGTTCGCGCGGGTTCTCCGGCGGATCCCGCGGAGGCGGCGGCGGATTCCGGGGCGGGCGCTCCGGGAAGTAGCACCGCACGCAAGCGTCTTTTGCCAGGCGGCCGGACCCGGGTGGTCCGGCCGTCTTTTTGCGTCCCCGGATGTCCCTCTGTGGCAAGGGGTTTCCATGGTTCAGATACCCCGATTCGCCCGTGATTCCTGGAATCTCAGCGTTTCTGCGGGGTATTAACCCATGAAGCGAGTGAGTGAATAAGACGCGTTGTCGCCGGCCGAGGCTTCGGAGCTAAAAGGCCCCCCAGTTTCCGGGACTTCCGGGCGGCGACACGTTCTTGGCCCGAGGGCACGTTGCCGAGACACCTTTCCCGTCCACGGTGTTTCGGCTCGGTCCCTCGGGCCATTTTTTTGCTGTGATATTCTTGTTGCTCCCGGATTCGGCGCTTCGGTGTCCCCTGCGGGGTTCTCCCGACACCCGGCTACCGCAACCTTGCTCTTCGTGGAGACCGAATGTCCGCACCCGCTCCCGGCCCCCTGGCCGGCCTGGTTCTCATGCTCCTGCTTGCCGCCCTCCCCGCCTCCGCACGGGGCGAGGCGCCGCGGGAGCGTGCGGTCATCGCCTTCACACCCAGCCTTCCCGGCAGCCTGCTACTGGTCTCCGACTGGGCGTTGGACGACTCCACCTGCGGCAACAACAACGGCGGGTTGGACTCGGCCGAGGTCGCCTGGCTCACCGTCACCCTGCGCGCCCCCCAGACCCAGGGATTCACCAACGTCTCCGCCGAGTTGATCAGCCTCAACGGCGCGGTTGCGGTAAGCGACAGCGTGGTCCTCTTCGGTGACCTCCCCGCGGATGCCGCGGGAACCGGAAGCGGGGCGTATCGATTGGACGTGGTGGGAACGCTTCCATCCGGGTTCGTCGATTTCGAATTGCGCGTGCAGGCCGACGGCGGCTACGACCACACCGACACCCTCTCCCTGTCCGTGGGTCCGTTCGCGTTGCTGGTCGAGGACGACGGCCTTGCAGAGAACGCCAGCCTCTATCAGGGTCCCCTTGGCGTGTTCGGCATCAACACCATGCACTGGGACGTGGTGACCCGGGGTTGCCCCGGTCCGGGCCTGCTGGGCAACGCCACCGCGGTCATCTGGTACACGGGGGAACAGAACGAGAACACCCTCACCCCCCAGGAGCAGACCGCGATCTCCGGTTTCCTGGACGGGGGAGGCCGACTGTTCCTCACCGGGCAGGACCTGGGCTACGACCTGGTGCAGCTGGGAAGCACCGCGGACAGCGTGTTCTACGCGACGTACCTTCATGCGGACTACATCCAGGACCAGGCCAACCAGACATCGCTCACCGGCATTCCCGCCGATCCCATCGGCGACGCCCTGAGCCTGGCCCTCAGCGGCGGCAGCGGGGCCAACAACAACACCTGGCCGTCGGTCATTGCTCCCCGCGCCGGCGCGGCGACGGTGCTGGTCTTCCCCGGCGCCTTGCCCGGGGCGGTGCGGTTCGGAGCGGCACACCGCGTGGTGTACTTTGCCTTCAACTTCGAGTCGATCAACACCGCCGGGGATCGGGATCTCACCCTGGCACGGGTGCTCAACTGGCTCCTCCCCGAGGACATGACCCCGCCCCTGGTCACCCTGGTTGCCCCCAACGGGGGAGAGATCCTGGATGCCTGCGGATCCACGGACATCTCCTGGGTGGCCACCGACAACATCGCGGTGACCGAGGTGGATCTGTTGCTCTCCACCAACGGAGGCGGGTCCTACGACCAGGTCCTCGCGACCGGGCTCGCCAACAGCGGATCGTTTTCCTGGAGCCTGGCCGGGCTGAACGCGACCGATCTGCGGATCATGGTCCTGGCCCGGGATCTGCAGGGCCTGCAAGGGTTCGACGCCAGCGATTCGAACTTTGCCGTGACCCCCCTCGCCCCGCCCCTGGCCACCCTGCTGGCGCCCGCGGCGGGGGACACCCTGACCTGCGGGGCCCTGACCGACATCGTGTGGAGCATGGCCGACACCTGTTCGGCCCTGGACTCCACCCACGTTCTGGTTTCCCAGGACGGCGGCGGCATGTGGACTCCGATCGGCTCGGTGGCCGCCCCGGACACCATGCTCACCTGGCTCATCACCGGTTCGCCCACCGACTCGTTCCAGGTGCGCATCGACGTGGTCAACGTGGAGGGGAACGCGACCTCGGACACCACCGACGGCTTCATCGTGCTGGAGGACGGCGTGCCTCCCGGCATCACCCTGCTCTCGCCCAACGGGGGGGAGACGCTGGGCACCGGCAACCCGGCTCCCATCGACTGGATTGCCACGGACGACAAGGGCGTCACCGAGGTCGATCTCTTCTATTCGATGGATGGCGGTGGCTCCTGGACTCCCATCGTCGCCGCGACCCCGGACACCCCTCCGTATCCCTGGGTCACCCCGACCACGCCCGGCAACCAGGCCCTGATCCGGGCGGTGGCGCGGGATGCGGGGGGCAACGCGGCAGCGGATACCTCGGACAGCCTGTTTCGCATCGTGGATGATGACCCGCCCCTGGTGACCCTGCTCACGCCCAACGGAGGGGAGGACTTCACCGGGTCCGGCATCGAGACCATTGACGCCACCGTCAGCGACAACGGGACCCTCCAGGTGACCTGCCTCCACTACTCGCTGGACAACGGACAGAGCTGGAACTTCATCAACTGCGGCCCGATCAGCTTCCCCTACAACTGGACTGTTCCCGAGGCGTTCAGCGACTCCTGCCTCATCCGGGTGCAGGCCTACGACGTGTTCATCAACCTCGGGGAGGATCAGAGCGACGGGGTGTTTCGCATTCTGCCCTCGGTGGGTGCGCCCCCGGATCCCGGGTTGACCCGCCCCACCCTGTTGCAGAACCACCCCAACCCCGTCCGTTCCGGACGCACCGTGTTCTCGTTCTATCTTCCGCAAGAGGCGCAGGCCTCGCTCACCGTCTATGACGTGGCCGGCCGACGCGTCCGAACCGTGACTTCGGGGAGCCAGTCCGCGGGCCTGCACGAGTGGGTCTGGACCGGGCAGGACGAGGCGGGGCGCCGGGTCGGGGAAGGGCTCTACTTCTACGTGTTCGAGACCGCCGGGGTCCGCGAGGTGCGCAAGCTCGTCCTGGTGCGTTGAGGCGGCTCGGGTCGCTCTAGCCCGGGTCCACCGCGTCGAAGGTTGCAAAAGGAGCCTGGCTTTCGTGCAGATCGGCCAGCCGGACGTAGTTGCAGGCGACCTCGAACCGCGCCCACAACGCGCCCACGGCCGGGTTGGCGTGGGCCGCCTCGACCGCCGCATCCGAGACCCACTCGAACACCTCCAGCACGGTGCCGTCCTCGGCCCGCATGACCGTGGGTTCCCGGTCGGTGACCAGGCCCTCCTGGCGAAGGATCTTCAGATGATCCGACACCGCGGCCATGAGCGCGGCTTCCTGGCCGGGTTTGGGTCGATACACGGCAATGACAATGCGTCCCATGGCTCCTCCTGGTTGGGTTTCAAGACTAGCACCGGCCTGTGTCCTAAACACTCGGGCTCACCATGACAACGGCCCGAGTCACCCCGTAGACTAGAGCCTCGCCAAGCAAAGAGGAGGCGCACGTGGATTTGGGACTCAAGGACAAGGTGGCGCTCGTCGCGGGCGCCTCATCGGGGATCGGATTCGGGATTGCCCATGCGCTGTCCGCCGAGGGGGCGCGGGTCGTTCTCTGCTCGCGGACCGCCGAGCGCGCGGAAGGGGCGGCGGCCCGGATCCAGGACGGCACCGGGAATCCGGTCCAGGGAGTGGCCATCGACGTCCTGGATGAGGATGCCGGCACCCGTTTTGTCGCGGCGGCCGAGGCCGCTTTCGGCACGCCGACCATCCTCATCACCAACGCGGGAGGATCCCCGCCGGGTCCGGCGTCCCAGTACGGCGTCGCCGAGATCCGCAAAGCCTTGGAGCTCAACTACTTGAGTTCGGTGCGGCTGACCCTGGCCGCCCTTCCGGGGATGCACAGCGCCGGATGGGGCCGGTTGATCCACATCACCTCGACGACCATTTTCGAGCCCAAGACCGCGCTCTTCCTCTCCTCGACCGTGCGTCCGGCCGTGGTGGGCTTCTCGAAGTCCCTGGCCCTGGAACTGGCCGAGGCCGGAATCACCTCCAACGTGGTCGCGCCGGGGTTGATCGGCACCGAGCGTCTGAGCGAGCTGACCGACTACCTGGCCGAACAGGCGGGTCGGTCCCCGGCAGAGCAGGAGAACGCCATGGCGTCCAGCGTCCCCGCCCGACGGCTGGGCACTCCCCAGGAACTGGGCGATGCGGTTGCCTTCCTCTGTTCGGAGCGGGCCGCCTACATCACCGGGATCGCCCTCCGCGTGGACGGCGGTCGAGTGACCTACATCCACTAGTGGATTGATAGGCAATGGCTTAGGAGAAAAGAGGAGCCTCGGTGCTCCGCCGCACTTTTTGTGGCATAAACCGCCGCCAAGGTCGTATTAGAGGGTGAGCTGTAGGGTGCATCCGCTTGGAGCTTCCGGGGGATGCGGCTATACTGGCTCAGCGTTCCATGGTCTCCCATGGAGCCACAGCTATCCCACCTCGGCTGTCTGCGATCTCACAACTCGTTTCACGGGAGGACTCCAGAGTGCGTACCCTTCGTTGGATTCTTACGGCCGCTGTAGCGGTCACGTTCGTCGGCGCGGGCACCCTCGCCTTTGCTTGTGATGCCGATAAGGCCAGTGCTTCCGCCGAGAAGGCCGAAGTGAAGGCTGCTCCGGCATCCGCTGAAGGCGCCAGCTGCTCGGCCAAGAAGGCCAATGCGGCCAACGCCTCCGCTGAAGGCGCCGGTTGCTCCGCGGAGAAGGCTGCTGCTTGCTCCGCATCCAAGGCCAACGCTGCCATGGCCGGTGCCAACTGCTCCGCGTCCAAGGCCAATGCCGCCATGGCCGGTGGTGCCGCCTGCTCCTCCAAGAGCCTCGCCAGCAGCACCAGCTACTGCATCGTCAACTACATGTCGGACCTGTCCGAGACCGAGCAGCAGGTGAAGGTCACCGTGACCGAGACCGAAGCCGGCGTCGTGATGGCGTTCGCCTCGGCCGATCCGGCCGTCGCCCAGGCCGTGGCCAACAAGGCCACCGGCATGCTCACCAAGTCCTCCGCTTGCAGCATGAGCCGTGCCGACATGGCCAAGGCCGGCTGCTTCAGCGGCTGCGAGAAGACCGTCCAGGCCTTCGCCGGCGCTGCGGTTGAGCTCCAGGACACCGACAATGGCGCCGTCGCCACGGTGATCCCGGGCGAGGACGTTCCCGTGGAGCAGCTCCACACCGCGTTCCGCACCATGCAGGAGCAGACCGAGGTCGTGAAGACCGAGGGCTAGTCCCCGCGGTTCCGTTTGAAACCCGGCGCCTCTTCATGGGGCGCCGGGTTTTTTTCGCCCCATGCTGCGTTCCTGGCGCCTCAACGTCCTCCTCTTTGTCCTCACCTGCGCGTCCACCTGGTTGGTGGCCGGGACGGCCTTTGCCGTCTCCATCATGGGGATCCTCGTCTTCCACGAGATGGGGCACTACATCCAGGCCCGCCGCTACCGGGTGCCGGCCACCCTCCCGTACTTCCTGCCCATGCCCATCTCCCCCTTCGGGACCATGGGCGCGGTCATCCGCATGGACAACGTGGGCGCGGATCGCAAGGCGCTCTTCGACATCGGGGTCAGCGGTCCCATCGCCGGGTTGGTGGTGGCCATTCCGGTCACCATGTGGGGGCTGGCCCGATCCCAGGTCATTGCCACCCAGGACCTGCAGGGAGTGGGGCTCCAGCTCGGGGACTCGTTGCTGTTCATGGGGTTGGCCCGGATCGTGGTGGGGGTCGTGCCCGAGGGATCCGACATCCTGCTCCACCCGGCCGCCTTCGCCGGATGGGCCGGCTTGTTCATCACCGCGCTCAACCTGCTTCCGGTGGGTCAGCTCGATGGAGGGCACGTGGTCTACGCCCTGTTGGGCCGTCGCAGCTACTGGGTGTCGGTCGCCGCGGCCATCGGTTTCGGGCTCATCGCCCTCTTCGTCAGCCGTCTGTGGACCCTGATGGTGATTCTGGTGCTGTTGATGGGACTGCGCCACCCGCCCACCGCGGATGACACGGTGGCTCTCGGGAGGACACGCATCATCGTGGGGATCCTTGCCATGGTGTTCTTCCTGCTCTCGTTCACCCCGGACCCCATGAAGCTGGGCTAGACGGACTCAGAACGAGGTCAGCGTCCCGTAGTCGGTCTCGTCCGGGTCGTGAACGGTGTTCGCGGGAATCAGGGCCGCCACTTCCTTGAGCACTTCGAACATGACGTGAGGCGGCATCTGGGCCGGCGTGCCGACTTCCTCGGCCGAGAAGAACAGGATTACCACCGCTTCGCCCCGGGGATCAACCACGCCCACGTAGGGAGAGGGTCCGTGCGGGGACGCATCATCCCACCCCGGGCCCACCGCACCACCGGCCACCGCCTCCTTGTCCACGATCCAGTCGCAGAGCATGGGCAGGTCCGGCTTGACGGCGTCCAGGATGGCGGCCGAGGTCGGGGAATCGGTCGAGGTGGTCACGGTGGGCCCCCCGTCCCGCGGATACCACACCGCCGCTTCCCCCACGAGTAGGTTGGTGGCGAACTCGAGGATGCCCCGGGTGCGCTTCGATGCGGGAAGCGCCGCCAGTTCATGGCTCTCGTCGGTGAGCCGGAGCTTGAGTTGATGCAGGAACTCCTGGGCGTCCACCCCCTGCTCCACCGAGAGGAACTCGCAGATCTGATCCCGGACGTCGCGCACCAGTTCGAGCACCTCGTCCATCTTGACCGTGTGTGAAGGAATGTTCTCGAGCACGATCAGGGCATGGGGTTGCGAGGTGATGATCGGGAGGTAGATCGTCGAGCTGCTGGACTTCGACGCCGGCTCGTCCATCTCCGTGACCCGGATGCTTCCGTGGCGAACCACCCAACCCAGGGTTCCTCGCTGAAGAGGCAGGGAGCGCCGGGCTCCCATCTGGTTGCGGGGGCCGTTGGCCAGTTCCAGACGCCGCCCCAGCGGGTCGATGATGTAGACGTGCACGAAATCGGCGCTGGAGATGGTCCGCAACGCCTCGCCCACGCCACGCAGTCGCGAGGGCAGGCTCTCCCGCAGGGAGAGGAGCCGATCCACCTGACGCAGCAGGGCTTCCCGCCGCGAATCGCTGGGCACGTTCTTGATGTCGAGCGCCTTGAGGATGGCGTTGGATGCCTCCTGGGCCAGACGCATGAGGAGGGCCACCGATTCCTCGTTGAACGAGAGCTCGGGGCTTTCGGCGTTGATGTTGAGGACGCCGATGGGACGACCGTCACTGAGAATGGGCACGCAAGCCGCTTCCCGCAGGGACGGACGGCTGTCCGCGGCGCGGGACTCCGGAATCCGGCCCCGGATGATGACCGCTTCCCCGTTGCTGAAGACGCGTCCCGAGATGCCGTCACCGATGCGACGACGCGTGTTGTTCACCACGTCCTCGGGAATCCCTTCCGCGGCGGCGATCCGCAGGTGCTCGCCTCCCTCATCGACCAGCATGATGCTGCCGGAGTCGGCGTGGGTGGCCTGCACGGCCAGGTTCAGGATCTCGCGCACCACGCCCTCGGCTCCCAGGGCAAAAGGGATGGCCCGCAGGCTGGCGCTGAGGTCCTTGCCCAGAAGGGTTCCCGCATCGAAACCGGCACGGACCGGGACCAGGCAGGGTCCGTCCGGAACCGGTTCGCGGTCATCCTGGGAGCGGGACTCATCCTCGGGGCGCACCACCTTGATGGGACGGATCATGTCCCCGGACCGGATGTCCTCGGCCAGGGCGGCGTCGGCGTTCATCTCGCTACGGATCCGTGTCTCGGCGTCGTTGACCGAGATCACCTTGGCTCCGGTCCCGGCCATCATCTCGCGGATCTGGTTGAGGAGGTGCGACGGCATCAGGCCCACCACGATGTAGTCGCAGGGGCTGAGGGAAAGGCGGTTGGGCGTGTCGAGGGTCGGGATCTGGAGCACCTCGGCCATGCGCACCGCGTAGCTCTGCTCGTCCAGGCTCACTACGATCCGCACGTCCCACTCGGGACGGCGCGCATAGTGGTTCAGCACGTCGAGCGACGAATCCGGCAGCTCGACGAAGCCGACGTTCTTCTGGCGGATCTCCGATTTCAAGTTCAGCATGGATGACGGGGCGCCCGGGTAGGCGGAATCCTCCTCGACCGGATAGGGAAGTCCCTTTGTCTACTTGGTTTATCGGATGCCCAGTGCCATGATCTGAGGACTTCCGGCGCTGCTTTGGGCAAAACCCCCGCCGGGATTGAAGGCCGCTATTCAAAGTCAACTTGTTGTGAGAGAGTCAGTTAATGGATGAGGCGCTGAGCGGGTCCAGGGTTCCGGCAGAATCCCGGCTGGCTCCCGAGAATCGAATCTACGTCAACCGCAACCTCCGCCTGGGGTCGGTCAAGGCGATCGGGTTCGACCTGGACCACACCCTGGCCCACTACCGGGGTCCGGCGGTGGAGGAGTTGGCCTACGATCTGGCCCGCCGCCGTCTGGTGGAGCGGTTCGGATACTCCGAGGAACTGCTCTCCGTCACCTACGATCGCACCTTCGTGATCCGCGGGTTGGTCATCGACAAGCGGCGCGGCAACATCCTCAAGATGGACTACCACAACTACGTGGCCCGCGGGTATCACGGCCTGCGCCATCTGCGCGCCGAGGAACGCAAGGCGGACTACCGCACCGGGCGTGTGCGCATGAGCAGCGATGCCTACGTCACCGTGGACACGTTGTTCCACCTTCCCGAGGTCTACCTCTACGTGGCCCTGGTGGATCTGGCCGAGAGGACCAACAAGCCCAAGCGCCGGGGCCGCCGGTCCTTCACCCGCATCTACGAGCATGTTCGCGAGAGCATCGACTCGGTGCACGGGGACGGGTCGCTCAAGCGGGAAATCCTTGGGGACCTGGGGCGTTTCGTCCGCGGGAACCCCCGGTTGGTCACCACCCTCAGCGACCTGAAGCGGGTGGGGAAGAAGCTGTTCCTGCTCACCAACAGCGAGTACTACTACTCGGACGCCATCCTGGGCTATCTCATGAAGTCCGCGGGAGAGCCGGATCGGGATTGGCGGGAGCTCTTCGACTACATCATCGTCGACGCGGGGAAGCCCACCTTCTTTACCGCGAACGAGAAGGAACGCCCGGCGACCCGCATGGAGGTGGAAGGAACCCGCACCCCGGTGTTCAGCGCCGGCTGCGCGCGGAGCCTCGAGGACGCCCTGGGGTATCGTGGCGACGAGATCATGTACTTCGGCGACCACACCTATGGCGACATCCTGCGCAGCAAGAAGAGCCTGGGTTGGCGCACCGCCATGGTGGTGGAGGAACTCGAGGACGAACTCAAGACCTCGGCCAAGTTGGGACCGCAGATCCATGAGCTGAGTCACTGGAAGACCCAGCGGGGAGTCCTCGAGTCCGACATCTCCGCGCTCGACATGGAGATCGGCATCCTGGAACGGCGTCAGATCAAGCTGGGCAAGGACTACTCGGCCAGGATCGAGACGTTCACCGCCAAGCGCAACGAAATGAACAGCGAGCTCAAGCGGGTCAAGCGGGTGACCTCGGATCTGGGCGAGAAGATCAACAAGGCCTACAACCGGTTCTGGGGTCCCATCTTCCGCGAGGGGCAGGAGACCAGCCGGTTCGGCCACCAGGTCAAGGACTTCGCCTGCCTCTACATGACCTCGGTCACCAACCTGCAGAACTATCCGGCCAATCACTACTTCCGGGCCGCGATCGAGCTGATGCCGCACGAGATGGTGGGTGACACCGAGCGTCCTCCGGTTCCCTAGAGCCGCGCGCGGAAGGGAACGCTACTCGTAGGCGAGGACGAGCTGGCGATCGGCTTCCCACAGGTCGCGGGTTCCCAGAACCTCGCCGTTCCCGTTCACCACCACCATGACCTCCGAACCGCGTTGCCGCGCTTCGTCGACGAACACGGTGAGTGCCCCGCTCTGACCCAGGTGGATGGGCTCCGAGGTGAGATCGGCAAGCCGATCCGCGGAGACGTGGTCCCCCAGGTGCTCCCGCAGGTCGTTCCAGTCCGCGCGGGCGAGGAACACGGCGAAGAGCGCGGCGTCGGCCGGCGAGAACCCGGTGAGGTGCCCCCGGTGCAGGGCGACCCGGGTGCCGTCGCCATCCTCGCCCAGGAGGGCGAGCACGCTGGATGCGCCGGCATCCCACTCGATCCGGTTCCCGGCCAGGGTGGTGGCCGGAAGCGCGATCAGCAGGAGGGAGACGATGAGGACACGGACCATGGGTTGTTTCCTTGGATTGGGGCAAATGGCTCGGTATCCTCGTGTATTGCACGATCGGTGCCAACCCTGAAACGGCCCAAATCACACGACTTACGCCATTCGCAGTGGGCGCAGGTGGTACCCTTGTGCCCGATTGGTGACTTTCTATCCACCGCACGAGCGTTGCGCAGAACTGGGGGATCGCATGGGCGACCTGGGCTTCATGTCCGCCGAACTGGACCGACTCCGCAAGGAGGGGCTCTACAACACCATCCGCACCCTGGGCAGCGCCCAGGGAGGGTGGATCGAGGTGGAGGGCAAACGGGTCCTCAACCTCTGCTCCAACAACTACCTGGGGTTCGGCAACGACCCCCGGCTCACCCGGGCCGCGCACGACGCGATCGATCGCCGTGGCGTGGGTCCCGGCGCGGTGCGCTCCATTGCCGGCACCATGGATCTGCACCTGGAGTTGGAGGAGAAGCTCGCGCGGTTCAAGGGCTCCGAGGCGTGTCTCTCGCTGCAGAGCGGACTCATTGCCAATGTGGCCACCATCCCCGCGGTGGTCGACTCGGCCGAGGACGCGATCTTTACCGATGCCCTCAACCACGCCTCGATCATCGACGGGGTGCGGCTGACCAAGGCCCGTCGCTTCATCTACGGCCACGGCGACGTGGATGACCTTCGGGCCAAACTGACCGAGGGCAAGGACGCGCGGCGCAAGCTCATCATCACCGACGGCGTGTTCAGCATGGACGGGGACATTGCTCCGCTGCCGCAGATCGTGGAAGCGGCCGAGGAGCACGGCGCCATCGTCATGGTGGACGACGCCCACGGCGAGGGCGTGCTGGGGAGCCACGGACGCGGCATCGTGGATCACTTCCATCTGCATGGGCGGGTGGATATCGAGGTGGGCACCCTGTCCAAGGCGATCGGCGTGGTGGGCGGGTTCGTCTCGGGCTCCAAGGTCCTGGTCGAGTACCTCCGGCAGAAGGCGCGCCCGTTCCTCTTCTCGAGCGCGGTCACCCCGCCCGACATCGCGGCCTGTATCGCCGCCGTGGACACCCTGACCCAAACCGACGAGCCGGTGCGCCGGTTGTGGGAGAACGGGGCGGCGCTGAAGGCCGGTCTCCAGAAGGCCGGCTTCGATACCGGGCACAGCGAAACCCCCATTACCCCGGTCATCCTGGGGGAGGCCGAGGCCGCCCGGGAGTTCTCCCGGCGTCTTTTCGACGCGGGGATCTTCGCTCAAGCCATTGCCTTCCCTACAGTTCCAACGGGGACCGCCCGGATTCGCTGCATGGTCAGCGCGGCGCATACCCCGGAGGACATCCAGACCGCGGTGGACACCTTCGCCCGCCTGGGGCGGGAGGTGGGTGTCACTGCTTGATGCTGCCCCCGTAGATTCTCTAGAATCAAACGGTTAGCTACGCTTCACCAAGCGTCCGGTACTTTGGGCTGGGGGGTCCGGACCAAAGGTCTTATGGCACTCGTATCCTTCGCGCGCCTTGTCGCGCTCTCCCTGCTCTGCATCACCTTCGCGGCGCCCGCCGTGGCGGAGGATTGGGTCTCCCTGGGTCCTTTCGGCACCCTGGTCTGGGACGTGGCCGAGGATCCCACCACTCCCGGCCGGTTCTACGTGGCCACCGAAAGCGGCGGCGTCTATCGCACCGACGACGGAGGCGCCTCCTGGGCGCGGTTCAGCAACGGCCTCGCGCTCCAGAGCGGCTTGGCCGGCTATCAGCCGGTCTACTCGGTCACCGTGGATGCCGTGGACGGTCGTGTCTATGCGGTGGCCGGGGTCGGGCTCTTTTCCTCCGACAACGCGGGGGTCTCCTGGCAGGAACTGCCCCGCACCCCTCGGACCCTTTCCTACAGCGCGCTCCAGATCAACGTCGCGGACAACGACATCCTCTACGTGAGCAGCATCAGCGACGTGTTTGTCAGCGTGGACCGAGGCCAGACCTGGTCCGAGGTCACCGGGATCATCAGCTCGTACGTGGACGGCTTCACCCAGACCGCCGACCCCGGCCAGTTCTACGCGGTGGCCGGTCTGCAACCCCAGTTGCTGCGGGCATCCGATCCCCTGGGCAACTGGGAGTCCCTGGGCGATCTGCCGGGCAAGCGGGTTCTGGACCTGGCGGTGGACGCCACCGATTCGGACCTTCTGTGGGTGTCGCTGGACACCGGCTGCTTCGTCAGCGCAAACGGCGGCGCTTCCTGGGACCCGCTCTCGGGCTCGATCGATCACATCATCTACGCGATCGTTCCGGTGTCCTCCCAGCCGCTGCTCATTGGGCGCGGGGGTATCTATTCGGCCTCTCCGGGAACCGGGGACTACGCCATGACCATTCCGTTCCATCACACCCGGACCGGCGGGTGGGCGTCCCGAGCCGACGGCGCGGTCCTGCTGGGAACGGACATGGGCGTCTTCGAGGTGACCCCCGAGCCGGGGGATCCGGGGCTGTCCTACCGGCTCACCAACGACGGCATGCTGGGAGCGGACGTGACCGTGGTGACCAAGGCGGCCAACTCCCAGGTGGTCTACGCCGCGACCGGGGTCTCGTACGACGCGGGGCTTTTTCGCAGCGAGGACGGCGGGGAGACCTGGGTCAACCGGGCCCTGGGGCTGAACAATCCGGACATCCGGAGCATGGCGGTCCACCCCATCAACCCGGACATTGTCTACGTGGGGACCGCGGACGCCCTGGATGACACCGGGGAGAACGGTGGGGTGTGGAAGACGACCGACGGCGGGCTCACCTGGACCGACCTCAGCGCGGCTCTTGGGCACGACCCGCCCCTGCAAAAGGACAAGCCGCGCATCATCATCGCGTTGGCCATCGACCCCCAGGATCCGGAGGTGGTCTACGCCAGCGTGCAGGCGAGGTTCGGCGGCATCTACCGGTCGTCCGACGGGGGCATCACCTGGCAACGTCGGGCGGTGGGTCTCCAGTCGCTGCCCAACCTGCCCGGCACCGAATACGAACTCCACAACGATTTCGCCGACTACCTGGCCATGCTCAGCCTCGTGGTGGATCCCACCGACTCCGATCGGGTGTTCATCGGGGCCGGGGGATGCTGGGGCGGAACCTACCGCAGCACGGACGCGGGGCTGACCTGGACCCGCCGTTCCACCGGCTTCATGGAAGCGGACAGCGAAGTGGACAACGTCCCGGCGGACCACTTCCCGGTGCACCTGGAGATGTTCGACATCCAGATCGATCCGCTGGACCCGGATCACCTGCTGGTGATCGGGGCGCGCGGCCAACTGCCGACCGGTGGACAGCAGTACGGCGTCGTGTTCGAGACCACCGACGGCGGAGAATCCTGGTCCCTGGTCCGCGAAACCCATCGCAGCGACTACTTCACCTCCGCGACCGCGAGCGGGCGCTTTCATCCGACCCGTCCCGGGACCTGGTTGCTGGCCAGTCGGGGCGGCGTCCAGCGCACCCAGGACAGCGGCGGCACCTGGAAGTGGCTCAACGAGGGACTGGGCTCCGGAGACCGTTTCCTGCGCCACTTGTCCCTGGATCCCGATGATCCCGAACGCATCTTCATCGCCAGCGCCTACTCGGGCGTGTGGACGCGTCGCCTCGAGACGACCCCGGTCAACCTGGTCGGCATGGCGGGAACCTGGGACGCGAGCCGCGGAGTGGTCGCCTTGTCCTGGCAGGTGACCGACGCGGTGTCGCATCGCGGGTTTCACGTGGAGCGGGAGAGCGGGGACGGCGCGCGGGAGCGGTTGACCGCTGCCCCGCTGGTCGCCCCGGATGGGCGGTACCGGTTCGAGGATGACTCCGCGCCGGAGGGTCGTCAGCGCTACTGGCTGATCGAGGTCAGCGCGGCGGGGGAGCTCACTCCGTACGGGCCGTTGGTGGTGGACGTGCGGCCGGGGAGTCGCGTGCTGGGCCCCATGGCCTCGCCGTTCCCCAACCCGCTGCGTCTGGGATCGGGAGAGGCGACCCGTTTGCAGTTCACCGTGGCCGCACCGCAACCGGGACGCCTGGACATCTTTGGTCCGGACGGGCGTCGGGTGCGGGCGTTGTGGAGCGGCACCGCGACCGAAGGGCTCAACGAAGCGCGCTGGGACGGGCTCACCGACCAGGGGCGCCGGGTTGCTCCGGGGGTGTACTACGCCCGCTTGATCCTGGCCGACGGGACCCGGACGCGGTCGATCACGGTGCTGCGCTGAACCTGTAATCCGCTTTGTGGCAATGGGTTGTCTGGACGGAGAAACCCGAAGGCGTTTCCTGTCGTACGGTAGGACAGGACCCGGTTGGCGGGTCCTTCAAGACCAACGGGGGGTGACCAACTCGATGTTTGAACTATTCCTGCTCACCGGCCTCGGCATCGTTTTCTTCATGGCGCTCAAGGTGATCTTTGGCGTGACCGGCTTCGTCCTCAACGTGCTGCTGATTCCCCTGAAGCTGCTCGGCGTCCTGATCCTGTGCGTCGTGTTCTTCCCGCTCGTCCTCGTTGCCTTCCCGTTCCTGCTCATGGCCGGAGTGGGGCTGGTGGTGGTGTTCGGGTTCATGGGAAGTCTGTTCTGCTGGGCGTTGGCCTGATCGTTCGTGAGCTTGGGCTGGAGAAACAGTCATGTGGCCCGCGCCGGCACCCGCACGTCGTATCGTGCCCTGAGGGCAGCGATGTAGCTCGTCAGGTCGGGGCGCGAGCTTGAGTTCTCCCATTCAACCCACAGGCTGGCGTGGGTGCAGTAGGCGAAACTCACCGAGGAGCCGGACACGGTTTCGCTGAACTCACGAACTTCTGATCGGTGCTTCGCGAACTGAGCCAGCTCAGATCCGTTGACCGGTTCCCAATAGACATAGAGGAGCGTTGATCTGCCGGACACGCCTAAGGTGTACCGTACCCCGAGATAGTGCTTCACAAGCTGAGCAGCGTCGAGAAACCTGAACCGAGTGGGGTTTCCGCGAAGCGATTCGAACAGGCGTGCCCACGGACCTTCCGCCAAGTCGGAGACGGCGGTGTCGTAGGATGGAGAGAATCTGGCCGCCTTCGAACTCAGCACTTCACTAAACTTGGACTCAACCGCCACGGAGCCTGCGGAACCAGTGGCAAAGAAGTCCAGGTTGGGTGGGGTTCCACCAAGCCCCGTCGGGAGCTTCTTCTCAAACTCTGCGCTATCAAAACCGACCAGGCCCGCGAGTGTGAAATCGCTCGGCCTGAGCCGCATTGGGCCGAAGGAGTTCGCCGCCAGCGCCGCCGACGAGTGGACCGCGGCGAACTTGGGTGGATTCCCAACCAGTTCACCGCCGGAACCCGAACGGAAGTCCTCAAGAACTGCCGGCGGAAAGGCCGGGGACGAGGTTGTCGGTTGGGCGCATCGTGTAGGCAGGGAAGTCCGACCGTAGGGCAAGGGCGCCTCCAGATGAGCGGAACTTCTCAAGAATTGCCTGCTGCACAACGTCGGCCATGGATGCTTCCAAGAACTCAGACTACAGAACGCTTTTGAGCTTAGCTGCGGGCTGACTTGGCGCGGCCCTGGGTCCGCGTCGTTCCCGCCAATATAGCACCGAGCCATCACTGCCAGGGGTGTTACAGGGCTGACCATCAGCTGCATCGCACAGTTGGGCACGCCTTGACTCTATGTCTAATCTGACATACAACTCTCTCGAGTGATGTCACCGTGGGATAAGCCATTGGTCTGGTTGGAAGCGGGGATGAAGTCACCGCCGTTAACCCCTGAGTCGCGCCTTGAGGCAGCGGCTCCGTGAGTACGACGAGGCAGGGTCATGCAGAAAGCAAAGACAGACAAACTGAAGAAGACCGGCTGGAGAACGGGGTCCGCGGCTGAATTCCTGGAACTGACCGCGGAGGAAGCCGAACTGATCGAGATGAAACTGGCCCTTGCCGCAGGTATCCGCCGGCACCGCCTCCGCCGCAAACTCACCCAAGGTCAGCTAGCCAAGCTATTGGGATCCAGTCAATCGAGAGTCGCCAAGATGGAATCAGCGGATGTAACGGTTTCGTTGGACCTGATGATCCGCTCTCTCCTCAACCTGGGAGCATCTCGTCGAGACGTTGCCCGTCTCATTGGCTCAACCAAGAAGGCTGCTTAAGTTAGCTAGCCTTGGTCACCTTACGATCAGGACTCTCAACGACTCGGTGATCCGGTCTGTCCTGTGTTGAACAAAGTAGACACCGCTGGTCACAGGCTCTCCGGACTCGTCCTTACCATCCCAGAATACCTGATGCGTCCCCGGTACCACCCATCCATCCGCAATGACCCGAACCATCCGTCCCGCAATGTCGTAGACGCGTAGCGATGAATTGCCAGGGGCCGGCATATCGAAACTTACTAGCGTCCCGCGTCGACTCGGATTAGGCTGGACTAGAAGCCTCGTTTTCCTAGGAGCCGAATCCGCCTGAACACCTGTGATACCGCCAACGGGGATGGTCTCAACGACTTGGTTACCCAACTGATCCACGCAGAGGAGCTCGACCGATCCAGAACTGTCAGGGTCATCAGGGCATACCGAGAAACCAACCATACCGGCACCGGTGAGAAACTGGTCGATCCCTACAACAACGTTTTCTGCTGATCCTGGAACTACTTCCAATACCGCGATGCCGACCGATGCGTCGGAGAACTCACCAGTCACACAGTCCCCCGAATTTGAGAATGACAATTCGGGGGCATCCGTATCCGAAGTTACCGGCGTCAGATAAATGTCCTCATAAGGAACTGGCGAATTGACCTCAAAGGGTCCGCGCCACTGCTCGCCCCCAAGGTCATATTGAACCAGTATCTTGTAGGTGCCCGACGGCACATCAAAAAAGTACGTTCCATCCCCAGCCAACATCCCCTCCACCAACTGGAAAGATCCTCCCGACAACTCGCGCCAGATGCTGACACTCGCGCCACGAATGACGTTGCCGGTTAGTTCATTGTACAAAGTGCCTGAGGGAACATACCCCGCGTACCCAAGGTACCGGACGTTGGTAAACACGTCGCTCTCAACACCACCGGGGCATATCACATGGAGGTCATAGAACCCCGGGCTGGTAAGTTCATTGATGAGAAAGTAGGCTGAGTACTGTCGACTCTCACCGCTAACTCCAGTGAAGAGACACGGGATTACAGGACCCGTGCCGGACCTAGGCCGCAAGGATACTTCAACATCCTCCGGTTGATCCTCACACGGACAGAGACAGTCAGCGGGGACAGAGAAGAAGACATGCAGGCCTTGGCTGGCGCCGGGAACCAGTTCCGCTCGAAGTTCAACCGTATGTTCAGGTCCTAGAGGACCATCCTGAGTGGAGGTCAGGGGATACGGACTCGGAGGAAACGCAACGAGAGTGACACACTGTGACGGATTCTCGAATTTCTGAACTCGAAAGGTGCTGTCAAGTACGTAGACATTGGCTGTACCATCTATGGCGACATCAAGAGGAGCGTTGAACTTGCAGGGTCCTGATCCCGGAGTTCCCCAAGAGGCTACATACTCCCCGTCCTCTCGAAACACCTGTACGCGGTTGTTACCGATATCCGCTACATAGACCCAACCACTATCGTCGACTGCGATCCCACCGATCCCTGAAAACTCACCAAGACCTGAGCCCGTCCCTCCCCATGAATCTACTAAAGTCCCCGCATCGGAGTACTTCAAAATCTTGTTCGCATTCGAACCGAATTCACGTGTCCCCACATAGACATGCCCATTCGCCGCAGCCAGAGCATTGGTGGCAACGGTCTGGGGAGGAGGGCCAACATAGAACGTACTCTCATGAGCGAATGTATCTGAGTACCGGGAGAGACTGTAACCAGCAAGTGAAGTTACGAAAACGCGATTCAGTTCGTCGACTGCTATCGAAGCAGGCGTGTCGAGTTGGCAGTTGATCATGGATAGGAATAGACCCGTCCCGGTGTATCGAATCGCCTTACCTTGGGTGCCTGGGTCTAGGACAAAGACCTCGTTTGCGGGACTGGTTCCTGAGGCCACACGAGGGTTGAGTAGAGTAAGATAAGTGCTACACCACTCACCCGGTGCAGGGCAGAATCCCCACTCACCCAATGAATCGCCCGCACTATTGTAGCGCATGATCCTAGCCTGTGTTTGTCCACATGGCACGCTAAGGTAGACGGTTGTATCCGTAGCGGCAAGGCTCTGTGCGTACTGGGCATTCCACTCCAGAGAGTACTGAGGATTGCTTGCGTAGGACACATGCGTTGACAAGGCAAAGCCTAGGCCAAGAAGGGTGGAGCGAAGGACAGTGCGCCGCATAGCTAACCTCCAATCCGGATCCGTGCCCACGTCAGGCTTCACAAAGCACTACAATTGTGTACCCAAACTACTCCGTTGGATGACGTCATTCAACCAGCAAGTCACACTTGAGTTCTAGAATCAAGTCCAGACAGAGTTTGGCGTCAAGGGGCGTGTGGTGGAAGGAACATACTGTCATCATCTCGCAACCTGTAGGTTCCGAGAGCCTGCGCTCCAGTTGGGCTGGCCCATAAGTCTATGAGAGCAAGGAGTTAGCGGGTTGACCGAATCCGATAGCTACGCGCGGTACCCTTCGCCGTGGCCGGAGCAAAGCAGGGTCGAACTCTCCTCCAGCCAGCTACCTCAAGACAACCACTCGCCGCACCTCCGTGAAGGAGCCTGCCTGGAGGCGATAGAAGAAGATGCCCGCCGGGGCGCGCCCCCCGGTCATGTCGGTTCCGTCCCAGTTCGCGGAGTGTGCTCCCGCCTCCAGGGATCCCCGCATCAAGGCTAGTTAGGATGCCCACTTCAGGGATGGCTTCCGACCTGACACCACGCAATCCCGGAGATACAGGTTAATGAGATTCTGGTACGGGATGCCGGTCTCCTCTGCCAGTTCCTTGAAGTAGTCGATCACGTCCACACCGAGGCGAATCGTGACCTGCTTCTTGAGCTTGCTGGCATAGGGATTGCGCTGGCCCTTCATCTTGTCGAAATCGTAGTGCTTTCTCATGGCTAGTGCTTCCGGGAGTATGCAGTCCGCTCCCGTGGGTTGGCCTTTCGCGCCGAGGTGATCCGAATGACCCCTTCCCGTTCACGAAAGCAGTGGCACACAACCAGAACCCGAAGAAGCTGACTCCTACCCAGGAGCAGGAAACGATCTTCATCCTCGGAATGGTCGGGGTCAAAGTACTCGATGGCGTTCTCGTCATAGAAGACGCTCTGCGCCTCCACAAAGGACACGCCATGCTTGCGCTGATTCGCTTGGTCCTTCTTCTCGTCCCACTCGAAGCGAAGCATAATTACATTATAATTATAGATTGTGAGGGGGGCAAGGGCGAATCCTCAAGGCCAACCTAACGTTTGTAAGCTCAGCTGCGGGCTGACCTGGCGCGACCCTGGCCCCGCTTCGTACCACCCAACATAGCACCACGCCATCACCGCCAGGGGCGTGACAGGGGAGTCCCGTGAGCTGTAGCGCCCAGTTAGGGCACTTGCCCTAAGTTCGCGGGGCTCTAAGATCCACTCCTAAAGATCCCGGTTGAGCCAACCGGCGCAAACCGATAAAGCGGCAAGTTGAAAGCTGTACTTGAGCCGCCGCCGAGGGATCTGGGCTGTCGGGCCCCAAAACGAATGAATGTGAACGTGGAGTTTCGAACCAAGGACCTGTCAAGGACTACGCTGTAGTTTGCCGCGCCCATTCCTACAGTTGGGCCCAGGATCAGCTTGGCGACAACCGCCTCTCCCTTTTCAAGAGCTAGAAATGCTCTTACTTCACCCGGAAATGCACCAACGACCGGATTGATCGCGAACGTAATCAGGATGAGAGTCGGTTCATCTTCCACGTCGAAGGACTCGACTTGGAAGTGGATGTTCTCGTGGCAAATGCGTGGTGAAGTAACCAGCACTTGGGTTACAAGCGGGCTAGAGCGAGATAAAGCAACATCGTTTCTGTAAATTCTGCGGGCCATCTCAGTCTCCCCCGATGGCGAGATAGACTTTTCCGGTTTCCCACTCCTCACTGATCTCCATGAGCAGGGCGCTGACGAGGCGGAGTAGGGATGCCTCGTTGGGGAACAACGTCGCAACGCGTGTGCGCCGCTTCAGTTCCTTGTTCACCCGTTCCAGCCCGTTGGTTGTCCGCAGACGTTTCCGCGCCGTTTCTGTCAAGTGCAACGCGGGGTCGAAGACCGTCAGGCCTTCCGGAACGTTCTCCTCCATCCAGGTCGCCAAGGCAGGTGCCGTCTCGCGGTACTTGGTCACGACCTGGCTCAGCCGTTCCCTTGCCGAGACTTGGTCCGGGGCATTGAAGACCGACCGCAGGTCCGCAGCGACCCCACTCCGCATCGCCACCTTGGGAACATACCGCGTCGCGTTCTGCTGCAGATGAAACTGGCAACGGTTCCACTTCACACCCGTCATCCGTGACTTCAACGCCTCCCGAAGTCCCTTGTGATCATCGGTCGTGATCAACTGCACTCCGTGCAGACCCCGGTCCTGAAGCTGCTCCAGGAACTGCCGCCAATGAACCTCTGCCTCACTCAGGGAGACGCTGACTCCCAGAATACACCGCCGGCCATCTTCCGCCCGGATCCCTTTGGCAATCAGCACCGCCGCATCCACCACGCTTCCACCGTGACGCACTTTCTCGTACCGTGCATCCAGCATCAGATACCGCATCTCGCCCAAGGGCCGTTCGCGCCATGATGCCAGCTCTTCATCCAACAGTTGGGCTGCCCGGCTGACCTCCGTGGAACTCACTTCGAACCCGCACAGCTGCTCCGTGATCGCCTTCACCTTCCGGGTTGAGACGCCCTGTAAATACATCTCCGCCACTGCCAGCTTCAATGCACGTTCGCTGCGCAGGCCTCGCTCCAACGATTGAGGGTAAAACCCCTCTTCCGACTCGCGCACCTGCGGAATCTGGAGCTTTAGCTCACCCACACGGCTCCTTACCGTCTTCGGCTTGAACCCGTTGGCATACCCACGCCTCTCGGGCGTCCGCTCGTAAGCCTGGGCCCCCAGAAACCTGCTCCGCTCCACCTTCACCGCCTCATTGAAGAGGATCTCCAGCGCTTGGGCCATCCCTTCCAGTCCACTCTCGACCAAGGCTTCCAACGCTCCCTGAATCGGCGTACTATCTGCCTCGTGGGTCATGTCGCTTGCTCTCCTTGTTGTTGGTTAGACTCACCAACAGGGGACACGACATGGCCCGCAATTTCAACCGCCTCCTACAGGAGGCCCTCAGTCAAATGAATTTACAGAACAGAGGCTGCACTACCTAGAGCGACAAGCACTTGCTAGAAGAGCACAAGACACGATTGCAGAAACTGCTACTAGACCAAGGTGGCGCATGGCGACTACCCCAATAGCCCTAACGTACGGTTGCGCGGCGACCCGATCCAACCGCTACTTCGCTTTCCCCTGGGCGGCCACCGCGTCCATCGCCTTCTTGACCTTCTCCGGGTCGCCCAGATAGCGGCGGTCGGTGGGTTTCAGGTCACTGTCCAGCGTGTAGACCAGCGGCATCCCGGTCGGGATGTTGAGCCCCACGATGTCCTCCTTGCTGATCCCGTCCAGGTACATGACCAGGGCGCGCAGGCTGTTGCCGTGGGCGGCGATGAGCAACTGCTTCCCCGCGCGGATCTCCGGCGCAATGACCTCGGCCCAGTAGGGCTGCATCCGGGCCACGACGTCGGCGAGACATTCGGCGGAGGGGAGTTCAGCCGGATCCAACGACGCGTAGCGCGGGTCCCGGCTGGGGTGACGTTCATCGTCCAACTCCAGGGCCGGCGGCGGCGTGTCGTAGGACCGGCGCCAGATGAGCACCTGGTCGTCCCCGTACTTGGCCGCGGTCTCGGACTTGTTGAGCCCCTGCAGCGCGCCGTAGTGACGTTCGTTGAGCTTCCACGAACGCACCACCGGGATCCACACCCGGTCCATGGCCTCCAGGGCCAACCAGAGGGTTCGGATTGCCCGCTTCTGCAGCGAGGTGAAGGCCATGTCCGGAAGGAGTCCCTCGGCGGCGAGCAAACGACCGGCCTCGCGACCCTCGGCCACGCCCTGATCGGTAAGGTCCACATCGGTCCAGCCGGTGAAGCGGTTCTCGAGGTTCCACTGGCTCTGGCCGTGGCGTAGCAGGATGAGCTTGGACATGGTGTAACTCCTTCATCTGAGTGCGGCTGTGGGTCCCGGGGCGGACCCCGGTAGAGATGCTACTCCCACCGCTTCGGCGTGGCGACCCCGGTCCGTGCGACCCTGATTGGACTGGTCAAAACCGGACCAATTTGGGCCTTTGGATTGCTCTCCGGTGCGATATGGTCTACTTGCCCCTGGAAAGAGGTCCAATCTACATGCCATCTACCTTCCAATTCGATCGTGACGCGCCGGGCCCCCTGTTTCAGAAACTCAAGGACGAGATCCTGAAACAGATCCGTCTGGGCGCCCTGCGTCCGGGGGACCGGTTGCCGCCCACCCGCACCCTGGCCCGGGACCTGGGGCTGAACCGGGGCACGGTGGCCACCGCCTATGACGAGCTTCACGGTGACGGCATCCTGACCAGCCACGTGGGGCGCGGCACCTTTGTCTCGGACGACCTTCCCATGGCCTCGATCCTACCCCCGACCAATGGGGGGTTTCGTTGGAGCGATCACTTCGCCGGGTTCGAGCCGGCCCCGACCAACGAGGCCCTGGTGGCCGCGGCCCGTGGCGGATCGGTGGAAGGCAGCATCTCCTTTGCCGGCAACGTTCCCGATCCGGCGCTTTTCCCCACCGAGGCCTTTCGCAAGGCGCTCAACGAGGTGCTCCGCAAGGACGGCAACATGCTGCTCTCCTACGGGCCTTCCCAGGGGAACCCGGACTTCCTCGCCTTTCTGCACCAGTACCTCACCGACCAGCGCCACCTGAGCATCGGCGAAGGGGAGTTGATGGTGGTCAACGGGTCGCAGCACGCGATCGACCTCATTGCCCGCACCTTCCTGCGCCCCGGGGACACGGTGGTGGTGGAGGAGCCCACCTACTACGGCGCGAGCCAGCTCTTCCGTGGCTACGGCGCACGTCTGGTCGGCGTGCCCATGGACGTGGGGGGGGTGCGGATCGAGGCCATGGAGGCGGTGCTCACCCGCGAGCGTCCCAAGCTGGTCTACTGCATGCCTACCTTCCAGAACCCCACCGGAGGGGTGCTCTTCCCGGCCCGTCGTCGCGCCCTGGTGGCGCTGACCCGTCGCTACCAGATCCCTCTCATCGAGGACGACTTCGACGGGGAGCTCTACTTCGACGAGCCGCCCCCGCCGCCGCTGCGCACAGAGGCCGATGGCGAAGGGGTGATCTACGTGGGCACCCCCAGCAAGATGCTCTTCCCCGGGTTGCGCATCGGCTGGATTGCCGCCGCGGCCCCGGTGATCGATCGCCTGGCCCGGGTCAAGCAGATGACCGACCTCTCCGGGTCCCAGTTGTTGCAGGCCGCCCTGGCCCGGTTCGCCCGCAGCGGCGGGCTGGATCGCCACATGGCCACGGTACGCGAGGTGTACGGCGAGCGGGTGGAGCGTCTCATCGCGGCGCTCGAGCGCCACATGCCGGACGGGGTGACCTGGACCCGCCCCAAGGGAGGGCTGTCCCTGCTGGTCACGCTCCCCGAGGGCATGGACTCCCGGGTCCTGTTGCAGGTGGCCGGAGAAGCCGGCGTGCTGTTCACCCCCGGACCTCTCTTTTTCATCGATGACGGTTCGCGCTACCTGAGACTCTCCTTCGGCAACGTTCCCACCCAGGACGTGACCGAAGGGATCCAGCGGTTGGCACGCGCGATCAAGACCCTTGCGGCACGGTCTCACGGGAACCGGCGCCGCCCCGATCTCTCTCTACCCCCCGTGTGACCCAGGAGAAAAATCCCATGCAGGAATACACACTTCGACTCAAGACCGGCCTCGCCGAGATGCTCAAGGGCGGGGTCATCATGGATGTCACCAACGCGGAGCAGGCCAAGATCGCCGAGGACGGTGGCGCGGTGGCGGTGATGGCCCTCGAGCGCGTGCCGGCCGATATCCGCAAGGAAGGCGGCGTGGTCCGCATGTCCGCGGTGGAAACCATCCGCGAGATCATGAAGACGGTAAGCATCCCGGTCATGGCCAAGTGCCGCATTGGTCACTTCGCCGAGGCCCAGATGCTCCAGGCGTTGGGGGTCGACTACATCGACGAGAGCGAAGTGCTGACCCCGGCCGATGAGCGCTACCACGTGGACAAGCTCGCTTTCGAGACCCCCTTCGTGTGCGGTTGCACCAACCTGGCCGAGGCGCTGCGTCGCATTGGGGAAGGCGCGTGCATGATCCGCTCCAAGGGGGAGGCCGGGACCGGCGACATCGTGCAGGCGGTGTTCCACCTGCGCGAGACCCTGGGTCACATCAAGCGGCTCAGCGCCATGCCGGAAGAGGAGCTCATGAGCGAGGCCAAGAACATGGGCGCGCCCTACGAGCTGGTCCGTCTGGTCGCGCGCGAGGGCAAGCTTCCGGTGCCGCTCTTCTGCGCCGGCGGCGTGGCCACCCCGGCCGACGCCTCCCTGGTCATGCAGTTGGGCGCCGAGGCGGTGTTTGTGGGCTCGGGGATCTTCAAGTCCGGGAACCCGGCCAAGCGGGCCCGGGCCATCGTGGAAGCGACCACCCACTACAAGGACCCGGACGTGCTCATCAAGGTGAGCGAAGGCCTCGGCGATGCCATGGTCGGCATCAACGTGTCGAGCCTGCCCAAGGAAGAGCTGCTCGAAACGCGCGGCTGGTAGCCCGGTGACCCAGGCGGAGCGGCCCTCGGCCGCGGATCGGTGTGTTGGCGTTGCAGGGAGACTTTGCCCTGCATCGCCGCGCGCTGGAACGTGCCGGGGCCCAGGTGTCCGAGGTGCGCACGCGGGAAGAGCTGACCGGTCTGGATGCGGTGGTGCTTCCGGGGGGCGAGAGCTCGGCCATGCTCAAGCTCATGGAGAAGACCGATCTGGAAGCGGGGCTGCGCGCGTTTCACGCGGCGGGCGGGTACTTCTTTGGCACCTGCGCCGGGCTCATTCTCCTGGCCAAGGGGGTGAGCCACCCCGAGCAGCGGTCCCTCGGGTTGCTGGACGTGGACGTCGAGCGCAACGGGTACGGGCGCCAGATCAACTCGTTCGAAACCGATCTGGCCTGGACCGAGGCCGCCCAACCGGTCCGCGGGGTGTTCATCCGCGCGCCCCGCATTGGCCGGGTTGGGGAAGGCGTGCGGGTACTGGCCGAGCGGGAGGGCGAACCGGTGCTGGTGCTCGCCGATCGCGTGGTGGCGGCCACCTTCCATCCGGAGCTCACCGACGACATCCGGCTGCACGCCTGGTTCGTGGACCAGGTGGCGCGGGGCGCGGTGCCGGCCAGGCGCGGCTAGGGCATCACCCGCCGCACCCCCGCGACCGGGACCAGGTTCCCGCACACGGCCCACCCGCCAAAGCTCTCCGAGATAGCGAAGATGATCTCGTTGCGCCCCTTGTTGAGCGGGCAGTAGAGCGTGCTGTAGGACCCCACCGTCCCCAGGAACCGGTAGTCGCGTGACTGCCACAGGTCCGAGCCGTAGTACATGAGGCGCCCGTTGGTGTAGGCGCGGACCCGGTCGCTGAACCCGAAGTCGATGGGCTGGATGGTTGCTTCGTCCGCTTCCAGGACGAGTTTGACCAGGGCCGTGTTGGGGCCGTTGCGATGGGTCTGGACACGGGCCAGGTTGGCGATGCCGTTGGGCTCGTTGCCCAGGGTGTGCCAGGACAGCGGGGCCATCAGCTCCGGGTCCAGTACGGTCTCGCCGTCCAGGGAGCTCTCATCGACGGCGTCCGAGACCAGCCACTGCTCGATCCGCCCCGCGGGAACCGGTTTGGCTTGGCGCTCCGGCGCGGGAGCGATGGTGAGGGCATCGGTGAGTTCGTACTGGAAGTTGGCGAACCGCGCCGGGGCGAAACCGGACGCGACCCCAATGAAACCCTCCGCCGGTTCCCGGAGCAGGTCGTCGATGACCAGAACCGGCTCCTCGCTGTCGATGAAGACCTGCGCCCGGTCACCCAGCACCTCGATCCGCACGTGGATCCAGGTCTCGTACGGGTAGACCACCGGGGCGCTGTACTCGGGCCCGAAGTAGATCTGCCAGCCCGAGGAGCCGTTGATCACCGGCTGGTACTGGTTGGCGTCCGGCTTTCCCGACTGGTGCGGCCGGATATAGAAGTCCTCGTAGTTGCCCGCGTCCTGAATGCGCCAGCGCC
This sequence comes from Candidatus Eiseniibacteriota bacterium, assembly GCA_942491735.1. Lineage (GTDB taxonomy): Bacteria > Eisenbacteria > RBG-16-71-46 > JABDJR01 > JABDJR01 > CALOCN01. Next base: position 149,203 of record CALOCN010000001.1, read on the forward strand.
CGCCGGAGAAGCCCCGCTCCGGGGTGACCTGTAGGTCGAACTCGATCACCCCGTTCAGGAACGCGACCTCTTCCAGGAAGGCGCCGCCGTTCTCCAGGAAGAGGGTCTCCATGCCGTCGAACATCTCCACCCGGTGCTCGCGGCCGTCGATGGTCCAGGCATCGGAAGAGAACGGGACCGGCTTGGCGTGGGCCGGGGGGGCGCTCAGGAGAAGGGCGAGCAGGACTGGGTAGACGGGGCTCAAACGCGGGTTCATGGGACGTCCTTGGGTGGGGCGCTGACAAACCGAAAGGGCCCCCCAGTATGCTCCCCCCACGGGGGCTGTGAATTGGAAAAAACGGACATGGGCGCCGCGTCGCCGCGGGGCGAACGGGCCCGGTCCCTGCTACATTCTGGCCATGCGGATTGGAATCGACCTGGGGGGAACCAAGATCGAGGCGGCGGCGTTTGGCCCGGACGGCGCGGTGCTGTACCGGGAGCGGGTGCCCAGTCCACGGGACGACTACGCCGCAACGTTGGCCGCTCTGGCCGATCTGGTGGCGCGGGCCGAGCAGGCGGTTGGCCACCGGGGGACGGTAGGGATCGGCACGCCGGGGGCGGTTTCGCCGGCAAGCGGCCGCATGAAGAACTGCAACTCCACCTGGCTCAACGGGCGCGCCCTGAAGCCGGACCTGGAATCCGCGCTGGGCCGCGAGGTGCGACTGGCCAACGATGCGGATTGCTTTGCCCTTTCGGAAGCGGTAGATGGCGCGGCGCGGGAGGCGGACACGGTGTTCGGGGTGATCCTGGGAACCGGAGTCGGGGGTGGGGTGGTGGTGCGCCGGCGGTTGCTCTCCGGTCCCAACGCCATTGCCGGCGAGTGGGGGCACAATCCCTTGCCCTGGCCGCGCGACGCCGAACGTCCCGGAGCGGACTGCTACTGCGGCAAGAGCGGTTGCCTGGAGACCTGGCTCTCCGGGCCGGGGCTGGCCCGGGATCATGCTGCGGTGGCCGGGGGTGGGATGTCCGGTCCGGAGATCGTTGCCGCCGCGGAGACCGGGGACGATGAAGCGATCGCCACCCTGGATCGCTACGCCGATCGCCTGGCCCGGGGGTTGGCCTCGGTGATCAACCTGCTGGATCCCCAGGTCGTTGTCCTGGGAGGTGGGCTCTCGGGAATCGATCGCCTGTACACTGTGGTACCGGAGTTGTGGGGCGACTACGTGTTCTCGGACCGCGTGGACACCTCTCTGGTGCCTCCGCAGCATGGTGATGCCGGCGGGGTCCGAGGCGCCGCGTGGTTGTGGGGTGATGGGGCGCGCGGACGAACGCTAGCCCCTGGCTTTCGCTCCCCGGCGGGATGATCCCTGGATCGCTTCCTCCAGCCGCTTCAACACGTGCCGGGCGTTGGGGACTCCCTCGAACCCAACGTCGTAGTGGCTGGTGTACCCGGACGCCCCTTCGGCGTGGAACGCGCCCCCGGATGCGTAGATGACGTCGCCGACGCCGCTTCTCCCCACCATCTTGAGACGCGGTGCGGGAAGACTCTGCAGGTACGCCGCGTGCCGGTCCACCACCGCTCCGTCGCGGATGAGCAGGATCAACGCGCGGCGGTTGGTGATGACGTAGTGGACGTCCCTCGCGTTGCGGTAGGCGCGGAACCGCGGGAGCAGAATCATGATGTAGGGGCCCAGGGCCAGACCCAGGGCAAGGAGCAGCATCAGGAGGAACCCCACCGCCTGCCACGCGCCTTGCGGAGGGACGAATCCGTCGACGCCGGACACGATCAGGTACACCCCGGCAAGGCTGAAAGGTTGCGCGGCCAGTAGGGCAAGCAAGAGAAACCACGCTCGCGCGAGCCAGGTCTCCCCGGGGAAACCGCTCCACAGCGCGTGGCGGGGAACCGGGCGCCCACTCCACAGGACCCGTTCGGATCCGTCGAGTTCGTTCTGGATCGCCCGCTTCGCCGTGGTGGTCACGCGATCACTCCACCACCAGCTCCGAACGCAGCACCGTCACCGCTTGTCCACCCAGGTGGACACGATCCCCGTCGCAGCGGACCCGCACCGTGCCCCCGCGCACCGAGGCCTGGTACGCGGTCATCTCGGCTTTGCCCAACCGGGTCTGCCAATAGGGAGCGAGCACGCAGTGCGCGGAACCGGTGACCGGGTCCTCGGGAATGCCGTACGCCGGGGCAAAGAAACGGGACACGAAGTCCAGGCCGGGCGTGGTCGCGGCGGCGGTCACGATCACCCCGCGTGCCTCCGGCAAAGCGTAGATGCTGGGGGTGAGCTCCCGCACCACGGCTTCGCTTTCCAGCTCCACCAATAGGTCCCACCGGCTCTGCCCTACCGCAACCGGGGTCGCGCCCAGGGTCTCGGCCAGCCCGACCGGGGTCGGGACCTCTTCCACCGGCAGGGCGGGGAAGTCGAGCCAGATGAGGCCTTCCGCTCGCGTGGCCCGCAGTTCCCCGCTGCGGGTCTGGAACCGCAGCAGATCCGCCGTTCCCCCCGTCTCCCACAACACATGCGCCGAAGCCAACGTGGCGTGGCCGCACAGATCCACCTCACCGCCCGGGGTGAACCAACGCAATCCCCACACTCCGTCCGGCTGCTCGTGAAGAAACGCGGTCTCGGAGAGGTTCATCTCCCGTGCGACGTCCTGCATCCAGCCCGCGTCGCGCGGCGTTTCCAGCTTGCACACCGCCGCCGGGTTGCCGCGAAAGGGACGGTCGGTGAAGGCATCCACCACGACGAGGGTCCGGCTCATGGGTTCCTCCCCAAACAAAAGGATCCGGGAGAGCAGGCGCCCTCCCGGATCCGGCAAACGGTCATTCAGCTGATCAACGTCGGGCTATTCGTAGATGGCCTTCAGCGTACCCCAGCGGATGGTCTCGACCGGAACCTGGCAACTGGCCGGTTCGCCGGCGATGCGGGTTCCGGTGGTCTCACTCCGCGTGCACTGATCGGGGAGGAAGCCGCAGGTCATGCTGGTGCCTTCGTAGGAAATGGTCACCGTGGAGACCGCGGTATAGGACTCCCCGGTGCGGGTCAAATTGCTTTCAATGCTCATGAAGGCGGTGCAGTCCTCGTCGACCGGGAAGCTGCCGCTGCAGGTGTAGCTTCCGGAGGTGGAGGTCACCGAGCCTTCACACTGGAAGTCGATCTCCTGCTCGAAATCCTCGTCCTCGGGATTGAAGACGAGCATCCCGGTGCACAGGGTGTCGTTGTCCGAACTGGTGGCCAGCGGTGTGGACGAGCCACACTGGAACACCTCGGTGTCGATCTGCCAAATGCCTGCCCATTCCGGCGGGATCTCGAGGTCATTGCCGGCCAGCTTGGCCAGGGCATCGGAGAGGGTGAACTTGGGGGGGGTCTGGGCCTGGGTCACGCTGGCCCCGGCACACATCAACGCAAGACAGAGAACCAGGATTCGCAATGGCATCATGAAGCCTCCTTTTATCTGGTAACGAACCACCATGCTATTCCGAACCGGGATTGTGGGCAAGCGTCGTCCCGGCGGAATCCTGGGCTTTTTCCTGGACGATCATGTAGTCCAAGGCCAGCAGTACCAGCAGGTTGACCATGAAGCCGAGGAGCGCCCCGAACTCCTCGCGGAAGAAGGCAAAAACCTGGGTGATGAACAGGGTGATGAGGACCGAGGTCTTGAACGCCGTGTAGGCGGCCAGCCGATTGGATCGCAGGCGCAGGACCCCGATCAGCACATAGACGGCCGAGAAGAGCGACGAGGCCAGGGCCAGGATGTCGGTGACCCCCAACCCCTGGGCCCGGTCCACCACCACCGCCACCGGAATGGGCGGGTCTCCGGGCCGAAACCCGGGAAAGAGAAAGATCTGTACCACGTAGGCAATCCGCAGAACGAGGGACGCGGTGAAGATGGCGATGAGCAGCCTGGGAAAGCTGCTCAGGGAGACCAGCCGGAAGTAGGCTTCGCTGAGCCGCTGGCTCCATTGCCGGATCCGCCCGGGCGGCCGGTCGGGAACGACCCGGGCATCGTCCAGCAGTTGGTTGAGCACCGGGGTGAGCGGGTTGGCCGGATTGGCGTGGGCCAGGTACTGGCGGGCCTTGGCCCGCTCGGACTCCTCCAGGTCGTTGCGGGCCAGCTCGATCGCCTGGGCCACCGCGTTGACCAGGTAGTCCTCGGGAGAGTAGGTGGACCGCCGGCGGATGGCCCGCCCGCCCAGGATCAGCAGGACAAAGGTCACGTACATGAGCCCCACCGCGGGCTGGAAGAAGTAGTTGTTGTCGCTGGTCACGAACTTCCCGATCTCGTCGAGGAAGGTCCCGAACCCCACGCCGCCCAGGAAGGCGGCCAGATAGGTGGCTTCCTTGGTGATGTACGAGATCAGCAACATGAGCGCGATCAGCATGAGCAGACCGCCCCAGAGCATGTGGGCGATGTGCAGACCGTCCCCGCCAAGCTGGGGATAGCCGGTGATGTGCAGAAAGAACCGGATGACCAGAATGGCCGCGACCGCCGAGACCAGGAACAGCTCCAGGAGCGGCCCGGAATCGATGTTGCGGATAAAGAAGCGTGCGGGGAGGGATTGGGTGGGCTTGCTCACACCCCCAGGTACTCCAGGATGGCGGGGGTGAAGTTCTCCAGGCGGTCCAGCCGCTTGGCGAAGAACGGCACGCCCCGGCCAAAGACCAGGGTGGGGACCGGGTTGTGGGTGTGCATCTTGGTGGACAGGTCCTCGATGTTCCCGTGATCGCTGGTGAGGATCAGGGTGGTTTCCTCCAGGTCCAGCTCGTCGAGGGCGGCGGCCAGGAACCGCTCCAGCTTGAGGAGTTCGCGGTCCGCCTTCTCCCGGTCCATGGTGTGACCCGCCTTGTCGGTCTGGAAGAACTCGAACAGCGAGAACTCCAGCTCTCCGGCCTCGCGGGCGAAGATGCGCCCGGCCCCCGCGGGGTCCCTGGGCTCAATCCCGCCCGGGTCCGCCTGCAGGCTGGCATGGTCGATGTCGTGGAACACCGCACGGTCCTCCTGCAGGTCCGCAAAGCTGCGAAAGGGGAGCCCCGAGGCGCGCACCGCCCAGGTGGTGGCGCTCAGCGGCTGCGACCAGACCTCCTCGCCCAGGTCGAAGAACCGGGGGCCAAAGGCGTTGAGAAACGCGGTGGGGCGGTTCGCCTCGGCCAGCGTCTTGAAGATGGAAGACCGCATGAGGATCTTCTGCAGGGTGGGGGTGGGGTAGCCGTACATGTGACGCCCCATGGCCGCGGCGCCGTTCTCCCCGGTGAGAATGCTGGTCTGACCGGTGGCGCTCTGGGGAAGCCCGCCGATGCCCAGCGAGGGGTCGGTGGCCAGGGCGAGACCCCGGTGGGGAAGGGGCGTGTCCCGCACCACCGCGGGCAGGGAATCGGGTCGTCCGCCGTCGGCGGGGGGGATCCAGGCCGCATCCCTCAGGTTGCGGAGGATCTCGAGACCGGGCACGGCAAGGGGATTGGCCGGGCCCGCCGGGCCCAGACCGACACCGTCGACAAAGACAAAGGCGATACGCATGCGGGCATGGTACCGACCGCCTTGGCTTCCGGCCAGCTACATCGCGGCGCGTTCCCCGGAGCGGGCGACCGGCTGCTGCGGGTCGTTCTCTTCACCCAGGGGACTGGACTCCGCCTGGGCCGGGTCGGTGGGGGTCTGTGCCGGCGCCGACTCCACCTGCTCGGGCGTGGGTTCCGGGTTGTCGGACTGTGAGCCCTTGATCAGGTCCATACCCACCAGGGCGGCGAGTGCGACTACCGCGCCAAGGATCAGGATGCTGCTCTTGTTCTGCTTCATGGAAGGGGCATCTCCTCACGCCAGGACAGAACCTGGGGAGCGGGCCGGTCGGTGACGAACCGCTGGGTGAGTGGGAAATAGGGGGGCACGAAGCCCCGGCCGTCGTAATGGAAATCCCGGCCATACCCGCTCATGTTCTCGCCGAAAGTTCCAAAGGCCCCGTAGTAGTTGGTGATCATGCCGCCGGTGAGATGGACCTCCCCCCGGTAGCTGCCGCTGTCCCAGTTGTCGACGGTGAAGACCTTGCCATCGGCGGAGGCCATCACGTAGGCATTGAGCTGGATGTCGTTGGGGGCGTGCTCCGAGATGCGGACGTCCCCCTTGCTGGAGAAGAGTCCCAGCACGCTCTCGCCGGCTTCGAAGTCGTTGTAGGTGAGGTCGCCGTCGATGACGATGTCGCCGGTGGTCACGATGTTGACCTGGGAGCCGTCGGCCAGTGCCGGCTGGATGCCGTTCTCGTCCCGGCCGCCGCCCGAGAGGCTTTCCACCGCGCCGCGCACGAAGAGCACGCCGTTGGGGGTGCCGTCGAGCACCTCGTTGTGTCCGTCCGGCTTGATCCACTCGGTCTTGTTCTTGTCCCGGTCCACCTTGACCGTGGTCACCTGGTTGCTGTTGTCGGTGATTTCGTAGACCTGCTTGGTGCCCTCGGTGCGCATGTTCACGTTCTTCGCCTTGCCCTGGACAAAGATGCCCCCCTCGATCTTGCCGTTGTCGGAGGCCAGGTAGACCCCGCGCGGGACCGACTTGTTGCTGGGGGGCATGCCCAACAGGGCGCGGATCTCGCCGTTGGACAGCGGTCGGGTGTTGGCCGGGTTCCCGCCCAACGAGGCCCGCTGCTGGCTGAACGCGTTGCCCGGCAGGTCGATCCGGTCCACCCCGCGCTCGAACCCGCCGTAGAAATCGGGAACGTCCTTGCTCCCGTTGTGGTCGTCGTCGAGGTACTTGTTGTTGCCGTTGTTGTAGAAGTAGGCCTTGTCGTCCACCTGGGTGGCCATGTCCTGGAAGGTGGGGTAGTAGGCGAAGCGCATGGTGCCGTTGGTGTGCACGCGGCCGTCGAAGTTCCCGCTGGAGTGGAACCAGACATCCTCGCCGTCGGGCTGCTGGTGGGTGTCGGTGAAGATGAGATAGTCGGCGAAGGAGCCTCGGGTCGCGCTGATCCGCAGCGATCCCTCGCTCACCACCCGGCGGGCGCCGCCGGCGAACTGACCGTCGGCCACCGTGGTGTAGCGGTAGTCGTAGATCTGCGACTGGTACTGGAGCGAGCTGTCCTCGAAGACCAGGGTGGTCTTGGCGTTGAACAGGGGGGCGACGTTCGACTCGAACTCGAGCCCGGCCGCCGGAAAGATGACGCTGGGGTCCGGGATGATGGGCCCGTTGCCCGCCCAGACCTGGTTGAGGCTGTCCATCTTGGACTCGGCCCAGTCGGTCATGAACTGCTTGGCCGCCTCCACGCCCGAGTCGGCCGAGTAGAGCGCCTGGTTTCCCACCTTGTGATGGGTGGTCACGTTGCTCTCGGTCACTACCGACATGGCGGCGGCGCCGGCCAACGCGGTGAACGCCACCAACAGCATGAGGGTGGCCACGAGGGCGATCCCCCGGTCGTTCCTGAGTGTCCTTGGCAGCATCATGCGCCCTCTCAACCAACCACCCGGGGCGCGGCCCGGATGGAGATGGATTGCTCGGCGGGGTGGTCGGGGTGCTTCCCCACGTAGTCGATCTGTACCGAACGAATCAGACCCGGATTGACGGGGTTGAGCTGGAGGCTGCCGTCGGCCATGACGTAGCGAATGACCAGATCATCCACGTTGGAAGCGATGGGCACCGGGGAGTCGTCCCCGGTGCGGCGATAGAGGCGGGCGTTCTCCCCGTCCTGGTCGTCCACCCAGAAGCTGACCCGCTCCACCTTGACCACCCGTGCCCCCTGGCGGTACCCCCCCGACGGCCAGCTCGCGACATGGGCGACGGGGTCGTTGTAGGGGGAGGTGATCTCGTGGGCCAGCAGGTTCCCGCCGTTGATCACCGTGGTGACCTTGAACAGGTTGGCCGAGGTGCCCTCGGTCACCACGAACAGATCCCCGGCGGTGAACCCGGTCACGTCGGCGACCTGGACCGCGTCGTTGGGCGTGCCCATGGGCTGGGTGATGCGGGTGTTGATTCCGGTGGTCCCGGTGACCACGGACAGGGTGTCCGGGCCGTCCGCCACCACGCGGGGCTGGATGGGATAGAGCCTGGACTGGGGGACGCCCCCGGTTGCGATGGTTCGCCCGGCATAACCGCTTCCGGCCATGCGGATGTCCCGCACCAGAAGCTCGACCGCGGCGCGCGTGTTCTGACGCACGTCCGCGTGGTCCCGGCTCACGTCCCAGCTGCCCTGCACGTTGAGGACCGAGGTGAGCGCGGTGGCAATGAGAATGGCGGTGAGGACCAGACCAATGGCCAGCTCGGCCATGGTGAAGCCGGCCTGGCCCCGATTTCCCCGCAGAAGGTGTGACACCGGGTTCATCGTCCGGCCTCGGCATGGAGGAAGACGATGCTGGCCGACTCGCTCTCGGAGCCGTCCCGATCGATGTTCACCGTGACCCGCTTGACGTTGGGGAGCGGCTGGTCGTTCTCGATGGTCCAGGACCGCTCGAAGCCTTCGACGTCGAAGGCGGCGTCCTGGTGGAGGCCCTCGGTGAGCTCGTCGTCGTCATAGGGCAGCCCGTGCAACCACTCCACCGTTTCCTGGGTGAGGTAGAGCGCGCGGGTGCGCTGGTCGGAGCGCACCAGGTCCCCCTTCATGGCGGGAATGACCGAGGCGAACCCCAGCAGTCCCATGGAAAGGATGACCAGGGATACGACGGCCTCGAGTACGCTGAAGCCGCCGCGGTCCTCGCGGAGGCTCTTCAGGGTTCGGAGCATGGTGGATCTCCCGGAATTCAGTTGGATCTTTCGACGGTGCCGCTGGCAAAGATTTCCAGGGTGGCGACCCGTCCCTTGTCGTCGGTGATCTTGAGCTCGCCGCCCTGGTTGGTGGCCAACATGCCGCTGGGCATGAAGATGATGCGCTCGTCACCGGTGAGGTTCATGTCGTCGAAGCGGAACCCCTTGGGCAGATCGTAGGGTCCAAGCACGGTTTCGCCGTTGTTGATGGCCCCGTTGGCGTCGTCGTCGTCATGGAGGACGAACTGGCTGGCGGTGGGCTCCGAGAACACCACTTCGTAGGGGTTGTTCTGGGAGATGGCCTTGTGACGGGCGGAATCCAGCTTGGACTCGATCAGGTTCAGGGAGCGATCCAGTTGGCGGCTCCCCATCCATCCGCTCAGCGACGGTACGCTGGTCGCGAGGACCGCGCTCATGACCACCATCACGACGGCCAGTTCGGTCAGCGTGAACCCGGCGGATCTTGATCGTTGAATGTCCGGCATTGAGTTTCTCCTCGCAATGATTCAAGTCCCGCAACCAGTCAGTGCAACAACCGTACCGATTCGGAACCGCCCTAAGTGCCGTTCGCAGTGCGGCTGGGGGATCGGCCCCACGGGCCCATTCGCGCACTCTGCAAGGCGAACATTGCAAGGGCCACGGTGGTGGGGGAGATGGCCCAGGGTTGCCGGATGACCGGGTGCGGTGCGCGTGCTATAAACGCCCCCCTATGAATACGGACACGGACGGGGTTATGAACTGGCCGGAGGATGGATCCAGGGATGGAGTTCACCTGCGGGGAGGCGCGTTGGCCGGCGAGCCGGGGCTGGCCGTGCCGGAGTGGGCCCGGAGCGGGACGGTGTATTGCGTGTTTCCCCGGAACTACTCGGGGCGTGGGTTGGCGGGGGTGCGGGAGGACATGGAGCGTATTGCCGGGTTGGGAACGGGGATGATCTGGCTGCTGCCGGTGCACCCCATCGGGTTGGAGGGGCGCAAGGGGACGTTGGGATCGCCCTATGCCATTCGCGACGACCGGGCGGTGAGCGAGGAGCTGGGGACGCGGGAGGATCTGCGGGAGTTGGTAGAGGCGGCGCATGGGCTGGGGATGCGGGTCCTGATCGACTACGTGGCCAACCATACGGCGAACGATCACGTGGAGCTGGCGGAGAACCCGGATTGGTGTCACCGGGATGGGGACGGGAAGCCTACGCGGCGGATCGCGGACTGGTTCGACATCGCGGATCGACGGTTCGACCAGCCGGCGATGGTGGAGTACCTGATCGAGAGCGCACGGGGATGGGTGGAAGATATCGGCGTGGACGGGTTCCGCTGTGACGTGGCCGGGATGGTGCCGCGGGAGTTCTGGAAGGCGTTGCGGGAGCGCCTGGACCCCGGGGGTGAGCGGGTGTTCCTGCTGGGTGAGTGGCAAGATGCGGAGCTTCACGTCTGCGGCTTTCATGCGTCGTACGACTGGATGCTGTATCGGGCGTTGCGGGATGTGGCGACCGGGAGCGCGTTGGCCACCGAGGTGACCCATGCCTTGCGGGCATGGCAGGAGAACTTTCCCCGGAGGGCGGTGCCGCTGCGGTTCCTGGAGAACCACGACGAGCCCCGGGCGGTGGCCATCTTTGGCCGGGAGCGCCTGGCCGCGTTTGCCGCGGTGGCGTACTTGTCCGGAGGGTTGCCGCTGGTCTACAACGGGCAGGAGATTGGCGCCACGCGGCGGCCGAGCCTGTTTGACGCGGATCCCATTGCCTGGGATGTAGTGGATGAAGATGTGGCGGGGGTGATGGCCGAGGTGCTGGGGTGGACGCGTGAGGAGCCCTGGGGGCAGGGGGCGCTGGAGTTGCTGGAGCATGATTGTCCCGGGGAAGTGGTGGCGTTTAGCCGTCCCGGGGCTGGGAAGGACGGCGTGGTGGTGGCGAACCTGGGCCGGGTGGTGGAGCGGGTGACCCTGGGGGCGCCGGTGCAGGTGGCGGCGGTGAAGCGCGGCGTGGCCGCGGCGTGGGACGGGACCGGTGTGCTGGAGCTGGAGCCGGGCGAGGTGTGGGTAGGGGAAGTCGCGCGATGAGCACCGCGGCGCCGGGGCGGGACCGCAGCCGCGGGTTGCTGGACCAGGTGCTGGAGCATTGGGGTTTGGGGGATCCGGGGCCGCCCTGCGCGGCGCTGGTGGACCGGTTTCATGCCGAGTACATCACCCGGGTGCCGTTCGAGAACCTGACCAAGCTGATCAAGGCGGTGCGCCACCGGGGAACGGGGGCGTCTGTTCGCGCGCCGGTGGAGTTCTGGCAGGACCACCTGCGCTTGGGAAGCGGCGGGACCTGCTTTGCCGCCACGTCTGCCTGCCACTTCCTGCTGCGCTATGCCGGGATCCCCTCCAAGCTGTTGTTTTGTCACCTACCGGCCGAGGAACCCCAGGCCCACGCCGCGTTGTGGGTGCCGCTGGAGGGACGGGACCTGCTGGTGGACGTGGGGTACGCGCTTCCGGCGCCGGTAGAGCTGAACCCGGAGGCGGTGACCCGGCGCAAGACGCCGTACGCGGACATCGAAGTGCGCCCGGGCCCGGGAGGCGAGTTCCTGGTCTTCACCGAGGACGACCGGGGCCCCAAGTTCCGCTACCGGTTCAAGCTGGAAGCGGCCAAGGACGAGGCGTACCAGGAGGCGTGGAAGCACACGTTCGATCTGTCCGCGCCCTACATGCGCAGGTTGGCCCTGGGGCGGTTCACCAACGATACGCGGTACCTGTACAAGAACCAGGGGACGGTCTACCGGATCACGAGGGCCGGGGAGACCGAGCTGCCCCTCCCTGCGGACGACCCGGTGCCGGCCCTGGCCGAGATGTTCGCCCTGCCGGCGCCGTTGCTGCGGGCAGCAATGGCCGCGTTGGGGACGCTGGAGAAGCGCCGAACCGGTTGACCTTGGCGTGGGGGCGGGCGTACAGTTGAGACTCAATCTCAACTAGAAGCGAGAGTCCCATGGCGAGCTCCACAGAGAAAGAGTCCACCCGGGAAGACAACGCGGAAGCGCGGTTCCTGGAGTACCTGCGCCGCCACAACCTGCGCATGACCCCCGAGCGGAGGGCGGTTTTGCACGTGATCCTGGACCGGGAAGGCCACTTTGACGCCGAGGAGCTGCTGCAGTTCCTGCGCAAGGAAGGGACCACGGTGAGCCGGGCCACGCTGTACCGGACCCTCGACCACCTGCGCGAGGCGGGCCTGGTCAAGGTGCACCGGTTTGGCCATGGCCACTCGCTATTTGAGCACGCGTACGGGCGAAAACATCATGATCATATGGTTTGCAATCGATGCGGCTCGGTGATTGAATTCGTAAACGAGGAGATAGAGCGCCTGCAGGAGGAAATGTGCAGGAAGCATAAGTTCCAATCGACGAGCCACGTGATGGAGATCTTTGGGGTTTGTGAGGGGTGTCAGGGGGAGGAGGGGAGAGTAAGGGGGGGTGCATCCATTGGCAGTTGGACAGAATCCAGGGAAAGCTCCATTGAGTTCGGTGGAACAGCAATCGACTTGACGTTAGGTCACGGTCATACGGGGGGCTCATGCCCGAGATATCTCTGACAGACTTCGTTGATTTCGCTTCTGCCAGTGGGTCCTCCAAGCTTACAAAGGTAAGACAAATCAAGCATCGCCCTGATTACGCACCCGCGTTCGACTTCTACAAGAAGGTGCGCGAGGGAATAGTCGAGTGCCACCGAGCAGGGGATCCACGGACCAGACTGGCCAGTCACCTCGGTCCGGTAACAGACAGCAAGAAGAAGCGTCACTATGCGGATGTCTTGGCTGGGTATAGACGTTGGTGGGGTCGGAAGGCTGTCGTCTGGTTTGATCCCAGTCGCGCCACGTATTCGGAGCGGGGAATCGATATTCGTATCAATCCTGAACTGGGTCTGAGAGTCGATGGTGCCCCGCACCTAATCAAGCTGTACTTCAAGTCAGACAAGCTCACGAAGGCCCGTGTAGAGGTCATCACTCACCTAATGGACAAGGCTCTGAGCGGAACTCCCCCAGGAGCACGGATGGGGGTTCTTGATGTCAGGAACGCTCGACTGGTGACTCCAACTGTTCCGATTGCGGGACTCGATGCCATGCTCGCCGGGGAACTGGCATACATGGCAGCCACCTGGGCAAGCGTCTAGAGGCACTATTCAATTCAGTACCCGGCCAAGTTGGTATCGTGCGCCCAAGTCGCGTTTGCATCATCGGGTGCTGAACAGACCTCAGGCGGGATTGCTATGGCACGCTTGCAAATCTGGCCACGCACCCCCTAGACTGGCTGAAAGGAGTACATAGCCCTTGCGTATCATTCGCCGCGTGATCAACTGGATACATGATCGCAAGCGAGGTTCCCTTTTCCTTCGGGGGCTCTTGTTAGCCTTGGCGGCTGTAACTCTCCTATTCCTCCGCTACACATTCACCGACGGATCCTGGCCAAAGGTAGTGCAGGAGTTCATCGCTGGTGAGCTGGGGGCGTCAGGTGTTGTGGTTCTCCTTCTCCTCCCAGTTTTTTTCGTTGTCATCCATGATTTTGCCCTGTATCTGGGGGAGCGATGGAACATGATCCCTACGAATCAGGTTGCCCAGTCACTCCTCGTGGCTTTTGACCGTGCTGTGGCGGTGAAGTCAGAGCGCTTCTACTCGTATCGGCATGAACCAGCCAAGGATGTGTTTCTTGCAATCACACAGCCGGATGCCCAAATAAAGGCATTAGTCTCTGAGCTTTACAATGTCTTTCGAGAAATGACTGGTGACCGTGATGTCAAGTTAGTGCTTGCGAGAGTAGAGAACGACTTGCTTTCCGGGAAGCTCTACAATGCCCCATCGGACGCTATCCCTCGATCTCCGAGTCAGATCTGAATGACGGCACATTCCTGAGTCTCGTACTGGCTCAGGGAAGGCCGTTCTTCATTAGTGATTTGGAGAAGGAGAAGAAGAAGCAAGAACGTTCGCCGACCAAAGAAAAGAGATTCAGATTCTATGACGACGGTGCAAGCAAGGGCGGTATTGCTGGGTTCCCTATTTGGCGGTTCAAGAACCGCAGCACACCGATCTACGTCTTGAGTGTGCGCTCAAGCGCCGTTCCAATCGACAGAGAGTTTATTCAGGCCGCTGAGCGCCCAATAGTTGCAAAGTTTGCGAGGCGAGTTCAGTTGGAACACGAGCTTGAGAGAATCAGACTAAGAAAGGAGGCGCAGGATGGGGCTCAAGAAGGTACGGATCGTCAGCATTCCTCGGCAGGAGCTTGATCGCCAGCATGCTGAATTTGTCAAACGTGTTGGCGATGAGCAGGTGATGTTTCTGAGGGTTGGGCGTTGGCAGGCGAAGCGACGCCTCAGCACCCGAGCATTTGGCTTTCAACTGCCCAGGCTGAAACGGATAAAGTAACCTCGCTCACGAAAGGGGGCTCATTGTGGACACGGCAACGAGGATGAACGTGACAACCCAGCTTGTCCCGGCCTTGGCTGTAGGGTGCCTCAGATCGACCCGAAACTTGGCGCAGGATTATCCCTATCCAAGGCTCCTTGGAGGTCATAGTGGGGTCTTGTCAGCTTGGAAAAGAGTGTCCGGATGAGATTTGCACCTTATGGTCCCGTAGAGATCCCGCGCACGGCCAAGGGTCTTGTTGCCAAAGACAAGACTTCTCTATCAAGTTTCTGGGAGGAGGTTGAATCCCTCGAGGACGGCCTTCCCGGAGCCATTGGTTGCTATGTCTTCTCCATTCGTGCTGGTCGCGGTGCCCTGCCCTGGTACGTGGGTCTTGCTGAGAAGCGACCGTTTAGACTCGAGTGTTTTGCTCTTCACAAACTGCTCCACTACAATGAGGCACTAGCCTCTCGTAGGGGTACCCCACTCATGCTGTTCCTGGCGAAGTGGACGCCGGGAGAGCGCTGGGCAAAGGCTAGCAAACACGGTCACGGAGACGTGCAGTTTCTGGAGAAGATGTTGATCGGGCAGGCTGTTCGCAGGAATCCCGGCGTTGCGAATGTCGCGAATACCAAGATGTTGAGGGATATGGTAGTACCGGGTTTGCTCAACACTCCAAATGGGAGGCAGGGGGAGACGGTCGCGTACTTAAGGTCTCTCTTGGACGCATAGTTGCCGTTCGGGATAGCCAACTGGGCGTAGCAAGTGAACCGGACGTTGGATGCGATGCCGATGGCTATTGGGTGCGGGGTACTGGGGTCCGGCAGGGGAACCAGATGGCGACCAATGAAGCGAGCGGCACCGGTCTTGCCGGTGCGGAGATTCTCTGGAAGTCGGCCGGTGACCTGCCGGCGTCAGAGCGACGCCGGCACGTACAGGCAGGCCGTTCCGGGCCTGAGAGCACAGATCCGACTACGTCGACGACTGTCGAGATGAGTTCAAGGCTAAGCTGTGGCCGACAGCATCGTCGGCTCGCAAGTCGGCAAGCACGACTTCGTGCAAACCCGGGCGTTGGGGGGGGCTTGGTGGACAAGTGCCCCCCCGCCTGCTGGCGGAACTGCAGGAGTGGAATGCGAAGGGCGGCTGACCAGCGCCCTTCGTGAACGGTTTGAAGCAATCGCGCCGAATGGGAGGACCGGACATGGCGAAGAAGAAGAATGATGTGCCGAAGCGCGCGAATGATGAAGTCCGCCAACTCATGTTGCAGTACTTCTACGATCGCAACGAGAACGCAACGAGTGAAATGGGGAAGAAGGGTTCAGCTATCAAGATCAGCGATATCAAGAAGGAACTTAGAGCACTCCACCAGATGACTCAGCAGGAGGTGCAACGAAATCTGACCTACTTGATAAGCGAAGGGTGGGTTGAGAAGCAAGAGATAAAGAAGGAGATTCGCGCGATGGGAGGTACAATCATTCCCTCCGTGACTGCATACTACCAGGTCACGTCAGCTGGGATTGACAGGATCGATGGGGGAAGCGAGTTCACCATGCCCAAGTTTCACGGAGTCAATATCCACGCGATTGGCCAAAACATCATCACGCTCGGTGACGGAAACCAGATAAACGCTCAGTTCTCCGATCTGGGACAAGCGCTGGTTGAGCTGCGTGACGCCATTACACACTCCGATATGCCGGAGACAGACAAATTGGCTTTCGTTGCGGACATCGAAACGATTCAATCACAGCTTGCCAAGCCCCATCCGAACTCAGGAATTGTTAGCGCCGCTTGGGAAAGCGTCAAAGCGGCGTCAACAATCGAAGGGTGCGCATCGCTTGTGCTCAGAATCGGGGCGTTGATCGCGGCATTGGCGGGATGACACGAAGGGGACGCCCTGGCATCCAGCATGAGTAGCTGTGTGATTCGTACACATCGTTTCAACTCCTGCTGCCCTCTGGGCATGGAACCTGACGTCCGCGCCCGGCTTGTTTGGGTGGAACTCTATGAGCAGCTCGGCGATGCAGGTTTGGTCTGCCGTCGGTGTGGTATCAGCCGTCCGACGCTTCGGAAATGGGTGACTCGATACTTATCGGAAGGGCTTCCAGGTTTGGAGTCGCGGAGTCGACGTCCCGCATCCAGCCCGATGAGAAAGGTCTCCGCCGAACACGAGCGTTGGATTCTCGATTTGCGGAAGAAACGGAATTTGGGCGCAAGGCGGATTCAGAATGAGTTGGAGCGCCTTCACGCCTACCAGTTGTCCCTCGCGACCATCCACAAGGTCCTGAAGCGACACCAGGTCAAACCCTTGCGGCGAAAGCGCGGGGTTCGTAATCCAATTCGATACGCCCGACCTTTCCCAGGCGATCGAGTGCAGATGGACGTTTGTAAGATTGCAGCGGGTCTCTACCAGTTCACGGCGGTCGATGATTGTAGTAGATACCGGGTCTTGGGCCTTTGCCCAAGGCGCTCAGCCCGTCAGACCCTGGAGTTCATCGAACGGGTCATGGAGGAGATGCCTTTCCCCGTCCAGCGTTTTCAAACGGACCGAGGGCGAGAGTTCTTCGCACAAAAGGTCCAAGAAAGGCTGATGGAGTACGGGATCAAATTTCGGCCGATCAAACCAGGTTCCCCACACCTGAATGGCAAGGTCGAGCGCTCACAGAAAACCGACCTGCACGAGTTCTACTCCACGGTTGATCTGAAAGACCCGGAACTCGCCAACCTCCTCGACGAATGGCAGCACTACTACAACTGGCAGAGAGTGCATGGCTCACTCGGCGGCCTGACGCCAATGCAGAGGGTCATCGCGCTTGCGTCCAAGACGCCGTACTGGGAGGACGTAGGGCGTGACTATGACCCCCAGAAAGAGCGCATGCAGGAAGCCAATTACGCCCTCGACCTTCGTCTGAGAAAGTTGAAACCATCTCTATGAATCACACAACGGAGGCCCCTGGAGTCTGTCTTGGCAGGGACGCGCGGGGGATTGCCAACGGTTGACATTGAATTGTGACCCCCCCTCACAACAACCCACCAAAGAAAGCACTCCCCCTGATCACCTACGTTCTCCTCGCCGCACTCGCAGTGATCGAACTATGGCTCTTTGTTCATGGCGTTCCACCCATGTGGGTCGAGTTTCGGGATGGCGATCCTGGCTCATGGGGTATCTGGGATCTGGCCATCCGGATAGTTGAGAGCCTGTTCCTTGTTTCGCTTCCCCTGTCAGCGGCGCTCCTGCTACTTCGCTCACGCTGGGCGGTTGTCCTGGCCTCCGCACAGGCTCCGGTCCGAATCCTCTGCGGATACGCCCTCATCCCCGTTGTGACCCTGTACTTGCTCCTGGGCGAAGGGACTCTTCACAATTTGCCCTGGCTGATAGTTCTCTTGGTCCTGGAACTACTCCGCATCGGCCTGGTGATGGTTCTTGTTCGCGGGGAGGGAGTGACAGAACCGCTGCGCCCGGGGCTGCCATCGCTGCGGCGTGGCGTGGGCGCGTGGATGGCGGTGGGCTTGCTGATTCTTGTTCTTGCTTGGCTCCGGCCTCACGTCACCGGCTGAGCACCCAGGTGGGCGATAGTTCCCGCCGCACCCCTCACTCCCCCAAAGCAAACCCCACCGGCACCACAAACTCCACCTCATCCCCCACCAACTCCTCCGGCATGGGCGGAAACGGATTCGCCCGCGCCACCATGTCCATCGCGGCCTTATCCAGCAGCTTCGATCCGGTGCTGTTGACCAGGTCGAACCCGGCCACCTGCCCGGACCGCAAGAGCCGAATCCGCAGCATGCACTCGCCCTCGATTCCCTGGCGCTCGGCCCTCGCGGGGTAGCGCTTGGATCGCTGCAATGCGGACATCACGCGCTCTTCGTAGGTGAGCCGCGCTTCCACCGCCGCGGCGCTGGTGGTGATCTGCACCACCGGCTCCGGCGTCTCGACCGGCTCCTCCACCACGGGCTCCACCACCGGCTCAGGCTCCGGCACCACCGGCGGCACCACTTCAGGGATGTCCTCCACCACCGGGTCCGGTTCCGGCTCGGGAATCGGCTCAGGCTCAGGCTCCGGCTCAGGCTCCGGAATCACCTCCGGCTCCTCCACCACCTCTTCCACGATCTCCTCTTCCACCACCGGGTCCAACCGGATCATCACCGGCTCGCTCTCCGCCACCGGCGCGCCGTTCTCGGGCAGCACCAGCCACGCCCAGGCGGCTACGTGCAGCAACACCGAGAAGACAAACACCCCCATGATCTCGCGGCGTCCGGTCTTCATCGCGACTCCACCGGTTCCGTGGCCAGGGAGACGTTCCGCCACCCGGCCGTGCGCAGCAGGTCCATGATCTCGAGCATGTGTTGCACCGAAACTTCCTCGTCCGTCTTGAGCGACACCACCTGGGTCTCCGGGTCCACCAACAGGGCGGTCATGCGCTCGGTCAGTTCCTCGCGGCTCATGGTCTCGTCACCCAGGGCCACGTTGCCTTCGGCGTCCAGCAGCACCACCAGGGGCAGGTCCTCCACCGCGACCGCGGTCGACGACGACGGCAGGTTGAGCTCAATCGCCTCCGGCAACAGGAACGTGGTGGTGAGCATGAAAAAGATGAGCAGGATCATCATCACGTCGATCAGAGGCGCGATGCCCAGGGTGGAACTGATGCGTGACCGGCCTTCGAACTCCATGGTTATCTCAACGTCAGCGCGGGTTCGTTCTCCGCGTCCCCGTCACCCGCGCCCGCGTTGCGCAAGCGACCAAAGTGCACCAGGACCCGCACCGCGGCGTCCTTCATGGCCCCCCGTAGCCGATCCACCTCCCCCTCCAACGCGTAGAACGCGCCCATGGCCGGGATGGCCACGATCAAACCGAACGCGGTGGTGAGCAGCGCCTCCCAGATTCCCCCGGAGAGCGCGCCCGGATCCGGCCGGCCCGACGCCTGTTGCAGCTGCATGAACGCGGCGATCATTCCGGTCACCGTACCCAGCAGACCCAGAAGCGGACTCAGGTGGGCAATGGCCGAGAGCCCGCGCAGCATGGACTCCAACTCCCGGATGTGACCGCTTCCCACCCGCAGCACCTCGGCCTCGATGTCCTGCGGCCGCAGCCGCTTGTCCTGGGCCACGGTGATCGCCGTTTCCAGCACCCGCGCCACCGGGTTCGCCTCGCGCCCCAGTCGCGTCATGGCGGCCTTTGATCCGTCCCGCTCCAGCAACCCAAGGGCCTCATCCACGAACGCGGTGTCCCGGATGCGTAGCCGGAAGAACTGCAGGAGCTTCACCACCAGGATGGTCAACGCGACCACCGACAGGGCGAGCAGGACGAACATGACCGGCCCACCCTCGAAGAACAGCTCCCGCACGTTCATGATCTAGAGCTCCACCTTGATGCCGGCCATGAACATGCGCTTGAGCCCGGGGCGAACCCCGGCCGGGCGTCGCGCCACGATGTAGGTGGCGTCGGTGACGTTCTGCAGGCTGGCGAAGACCCGCGTGTTGGACAGCACCCGGTAGTTGCCGGTGAGATCCAGCACGAACCGCGCGTCGGTCTTCTCGGTGTCCGGCACATCCCCCTGGGCCGCGCTGGTGAGCATGGCGCTCTGGTAGTTGCCGCTCACCCCGAGCCGCCAGGTGGAACGCTCGGCGGCCAGGGTCACGTTGAACTGGTGGTTGGGGATGTAGGGGATGTTGTCTCCCGCCTCCACCGTGCCCCACGGCGCGTAGCCGCTGACAAAGCTGTCCTTGAACTCGGCGTGGGTAAAGGTATAGGTCGCGGTGAGCGGGAACGCCCAGTTGGCCGCACCCAGGCGCGGTCCAAGGTCCAACCCGGCCGAGGCTTCCAGCCCATACACGCTGGCCTTCCCGCCGTTGTACAACTCACCGGTGTCTTCACCACCCGAGGCAAACGTGTCCTTGCCGATCAGGTTGTCGTAGGCGTTGAAGAACACCACCGCTTCGGCCTGGGTGCCTCCCGCGTGCATGCGGGCGCCCAACTCGGTGTTGACGCTGGTCTCGGCCTGGGTGCTGTCGTTGGCCCCCGGTCCGGGAGGGCCAAAACCCCGGTGCACGCCCGCGAACGCGGTCCAGTCACTGGACACCGCGTAGCTCGCCCCCAACCCCGGCACCCACACGTTGACCGTGCTCTCGGTGGTGGTGGGCGTCCCCATGCGGTTCACGTCGTCGGCGGCGTACTGATCCCGCTCAAAGGCAATCGCCTCGTAGCGCAGCCCCGGGGCAATCAGCCAGCGACCCACCGAGATGTCGTCCTTGGCGTAGACCGCGACTGCCTGCCCCCGGCTCACCCGGTTGTTGCTGCCGCCCCCTTCGCCGGGGGTGCCCTTCTCCACCACCGACATGGTCCCGCTGTCCAGCATGCGGTAGTCGTCGGTCCACTGGTGACGATCCTCCTCGTCCCAGTGCAGCCGCACGCCCAACTGCACGTCGTGGGTGTTGGAACCGGCGTCAAAGAGCTGGGCCAGGATCGCCTCGCCGCCCCGGGCGTAGTAGCTTCGGTTGTTGGCCTTCACCGCCAGGTCGCCGTCCGTGGTCTCCTGCTCGCCCCGCAGCACGGCCAGCTCATCGGCATAGGTGTCCGGGTCTTCCAGCACATCGCTGATGCCGACCCCGCCCACCTTGTCGAGCTTGTACCAGTTCCGCTGGAAGTCGTTGTTGTAGAGGGTGGTGGTCAGGTTGAACCCGGACGGCGCCTCCATGAAGTAGCGCGCGGTGGCCGACCAGTGTTCCGAGGTGAACTGATCCACCTGGGACCCGGCATAACGGCGAAACGGTGACTCCTGGAAGTCCGCGTCGGTCAGGCCCAGATAGGTCTCGTCGTCCTTCTGGTCGGTGTAACCGCCCTTGAGCTCCACCTCGTGGTAGGTCTCGGCGTCCGAGCTGCTGTTCCAGCGCAGCTTCCCCAGGTAGTCCGAGAGCCGAAACCCGGTGTCCCCGCCGGTGTCCAGGGTCTTGAAGCCGGTCGTGCCGATCTGATAGGTCTCGACCAGCCAGCCCAGATTTCCGTTGCTGCCCCCCACGTTGAGGTAGCCCTTGCCGGTGTTGAACTCGCCCACCGCGAGATCCACCCGGCCCGAGCGGCTGGTGGGGATGGGGGTGGAGATCAGGTTGAGCGCGCCACCGTTGGTGCGCGGGCCAAAGCGGACCTGGCTTGCGCCCTTCTCCACCTCGACCCCCTTCATGCGGGCCGCGACCGGGAAGTAGTAGGCGGCCGGCGCCGCGTAGGGGGCGGGCGCGGCCAGCACGCCGTCTTCCATGAGGGTGATGTTCGAGCTGCGCTCGTTTCCCACCCCGCGCATGCCGATGTTGGGCCGCAGGCCAAAGCCCTCTTCCTCCTGGATGTTGATGCCGGGGAGGGTGAAGAGGATGCGGTGCACGTCGTCGAAGACCTGGTTCTGCTTGTCGAGTTCCTTCTCGGTCAGCTTGGAGGTGGAGCCGGGGATGCTCTGGGCCTTGGACCCGGAGCCGGTCACCGTGATGCGTTCCAGGACAATCGCCTCGCGGGACTTGGGATCGTCCTCCTTGGTCTTGGCGCGGGCGGGAGCCGAGATGGCCGAGGTCAGGGCGAGGGCCAGTAGGGAGATGCCGAGGGTCCGGCGTCGCAAGAGGACGGGTCCCTGGGTTGAAGTGACGTGCGCGGCCATGATGGTTTCGGTTTCCTCTCAAACGACAAAGGTGATACGGTTACTGCAACTGAGACTCAGTCTCAATCTCAGGTGAGCAACTATCTCCAATCGAGTTCGCCGGGTCAAGCGGAGAAACCGCATCTCGGTAAAATCGATGGGCCAAGGCCGGATCAGAGGGTAGGCTAAGCTCCCCCGGAGACCGACCAGGCCCTCGGGGACCAGTTTAGTTGCTTGTTGGACAACAAATTAACTTAGATTGAAGGAGAGCCGATCATGGTTCGATTGTGGGGCGTCGTCGCCCTCATGCTCCTGGCCGTCCCGGTGCAAGCCGCGGATCTGGTCATCTACTCGGGGCGCAGCAAGGGGCTGGTGCAGCCCATGGTCGAGGCCTTCGAGGCCGAGTCCGGTCTCAGCGTGGACGTGCGCTACGGCGACACTTCCCAGCTTGCCGTCGCCCTCATGGAAGAAGGGGACAAGAGCCCTGCCGATGTCTTCTGGGCCCAGGACGCGGGCGCGTTGGGCGCGGTGGCCAAGGCGGATCTCTTCCGCGGGCTTCCCAAGGGTGCCGACGCGGATCGCATCCCGGCCCAGTTCCGCAATCCCAGCGGACTGTGGGTGGCGACCAGCGCCCGGGCGCGGGTGCTGGCCTATTCCACCGAACGGCTGACCGCCGAGGACCTCCCCACCTCCATCCAGGACCTCACCGACCCCAAGTGGTCCGGTCGCGTGGGCTGGGCCCCCGGCAACGCCTCGTTCCAGTCCTTTGTCACCGCCATGCGGGTGCTGCACGGGGACGAGGCGACGCTCTCCTGGCTTACCGCCATGAAGAAGAACGGGGCCAAGGCGTACCCCAAGAACACACCCATCATCCAGGCCCTGGCCGCGGGGGACATCGATCTGGGGCTCCCCAATCACTACTACCTGCTGCGGTTCAAGACCTCGGACTCGAAGTACCCGGTGGACCAGACCTTCTTCGCCTCCGGCGACGCGGGGAACCTGGTCAACGTGGCCGGGGTGGGCATCCTGAAGTCCACCCGGCAGAGGGAGAACGCGGAGCAGTTCGTGAAGTTCCTCCTCTCCCCGGCGGCGCAGCAGTACTTCGCGAGCGAGGTCCTGGAGTACCCGGTCATCCCCGGGGTGATCGTGAGCAGTCGTCTTGTCCAGATGGATGCCCTGCTGGAAGCGGCGCCCGCCCTGGATCTGGGTGACCTGGACGACCTGGAGGGCACGCTCGACCTCATGCGCCAGGCCGGCATTCTGTGAACTTCGCCTGGGGGAGGGACGCCCCTCCCCCGAGCCTTCTTGCCGCGCCGGTCCTGACCGGGCTCGCCGTGCTCATTCCGTTGGGGTATCTCCTGGCCCGCGCGCTCCAGGGAGATCCGGCCCAGGCGGCGGAGATCCTGTGGCGATCCCGTAACCTCGGTCTCACCCTCAACACCCTGGCCCTGGTGGCCGGGGTGCTGGCGGTGAACACGGTGCTGGCGCTGCCCCTGGCCTGGGCCACCACGCGGAGCAACCTGCCCCTGCGCCGTCTGTGGGTGTGGCTGGGCGTGGTCCCGCTCGCTGTGCCCGGCTATCTCCTGGCCTACGCCTATCTGGGTCTCACCGGAAGCGGCGGTCTGTTGGACGATCTCCTTGGGCTCCGCCTGCCGAGACCGCAGGGTTACGGGGGGGCGCTCCTGGCGCTGAGCCTCTACACCACGCCTTATCTGTTTCTCAACCTGCGCGCCGCCCTGCAGAGCCTGGACCCGGCCCTGGAAGAAACCGCGCGCAGCCTGGGGGACTCCCGCTGGACCGCGTTTCGCCGGGTAGTGCTCCCCGCCTTGCGCCCGGCGTTTGCCGCCGGGGGGCTCATCGTTGCGCTCCATGTCATCGGCGACTTTGGCGTGGTCACCCTCATGCGGTTCGAGACCCTGAGCTATGCGCTCTACATGCAGTACGCCGCGGCGTTCGACCGGGTCTACGCCGCGTGGCTGGCCATTGGGCTCCTGATCATGACCGGTGGCCTCCTCTGGGTGGAGTCCCGCATGGTGGCCGGACGTCTGCTGCACCGGGCCGGCGGCGGCGCGCGGCGGGCCATGGGGCAGGTGAGCCTGGGCGCGTGGGCGCTCCCCCTCATGGCGCTCTTCTCCCTGGTGGCCCTGGTGGGACTGGTCGCGCCGGTGGGGGCGATCCTGGTCTGGGCGACCGAGGCCCAGGGGATGGGGGACGACCTGCTCCATGCGGTGCGGGGTTCCGTCACCGCTTCCGCCCCCGCCGCGTTGCTGGTGGTGTTGGCCGCGCTCCCGCTGGTCTATGCCGCGGTGCGATTTCCGGGCAGGCTCACCGCGCTCCTGGCCCGCATGGCGTTTCTTGGCTACGCCACGCCGCCCTTGGCCCTGGCCCTGGCGTTCATTGTCTTCACCCTCAACGTCTGGACCTCGGTCTACCAGACCCTGGGACTCTTGATCTTTGCCTATGCGGTGCACTTCCTTGCCGAGGGGATCGGGCCCATCCGGTCGCAGCTCCAGACGGTGTCGCCACGCATCGAGGAATCCGCGCGCGCCCTGGGGCGTTCGCGGCTGGCCGCCTTTCGTGAGGTGACCTTCCCCTTGCTCCGGCGCGGGGTTCTGGTCAGCGCCGCCATTGTCTTTCTCTCCGCGATGAAGGAACTGCCCATCACCTTTCTTCTTTCTCCGCCCGGGTTCGTGACCCTGGCCGGGGAACTCTGGAGCTACACCACCGAGGCCATGTTCACCGAGGCGGCGCCGTTCGCCCTGGGGATCCTCGTGGTATCCGGTGCGGCGGTCGCGGTGCTCGCGGCGGGGGGGCGTGATGTCGGCCCTGCTTGAACTCTCCGGCGTGATCAAACGTTACGGAAACAACGCAGCCGCTGCCGTGCAGGACGTCTCGTTCCACTTGGACCCGGGTGAGATCCTCGCCCTGCTGGGGCCGAGCGGTTCCGGCAAATCCACCCTGCTGCGTCTCATCGCCGGGTTCGAACATGTGGAGGCGGGGAACATTCGCTTGCGCGGGACCAAGGTGGCTTCGGCCGACACCCACCTGCCGCCGGAACATCGCGGGATTGGGTTGGTGTTCCAGGACTATGCGCTCTTTCCGCATCTCACCGTGTTGGAAAACGTGGCCTACGGACTGCGCGAAGGAACACGGACCGCGCGCCACGAGGCGGCCCGTGCGGTGCTGGAGCGGGTGGGACTCGAGGGCATGGCGGATCGCCGTCCCCAGGAGCTTTCCGGTGGAGAGCAGCAGCGGGTGGCTTTGGCACGGTCCCTGGCCCCCAACCCGTTGGTGGTCCTGCTGGACGAGCCGTTCTCGAGCCTGGATGCCGACCTGCGTCAGGGCATGCGCGCCGACGTGCGAGCGCTGTGGAAACGGGACGGGGTGAGCGGGATCCTCGTCACCCACGACCAGGAGGAAGCGTTCAGCTTCGCCGACCGCGTGGTGGTTCTGGATGCAGGTCGCGTGGTGCAGGTGGGGACGCCCGAGGAACTCTGCTTTGCTCCGGCCTCGGAGTTCGTGGCCCGGTTTCTCGGGGAGACCAACCTGCTTGTGGGCGAGGCAAACGGCGAGACCGCGACCACGGATCTGGGCGAGGTGCGGTTGGACCGCGCGGCGTCCGGACAGGTGACGGTGTGCCTGCGCCGGGAGGATCTGCGTCTGGCTCCGGCCGGGGCGGGTGCCGGCGCCGGGACGATGTTGGCCATCCCAGGAACCGTCGAAGCCCGTGTGTTCCGAGGCCGGGACGCACTGTACCGGGTGACGGTCGCCGGCGAGCGGGTTCTCCACGTGCGCATGGACTCCCGCTGCCCGCTCCGCGAAGGCGATGCGGTCTCGGTGGAGCTGACCCAGAGCGCGGTGCTGATCAACGGATAGGGGACGGTCGGGATGCTGATCGACGGGTTCATCGCCTATCTGTCGCCGGCGGGTGCACCACCCGGCGCAACCGGTGCGCAGGTTCTGCGGGTAGCCCGGGGGTTGCACTACACACCGGTGCCCGGTGGTGTCCCTTTCGCGGTGCGGTCGCCGCATGCCGAGCGCGGATCCCTTTCCCGGACCGCGCACTTCGTGCGTACGTTTCCCGGCTCGGTGCGCTCCACGCTTTCCGACGAGACGGCGTCGCTCGCGCCGGATCCCCGGGCCTGGCAGGAGTGGGCGCAGCGTCGGCTGCCGTTCCACAACCTGATCCACCGGTCCCCGGAGTCGTTCGAGATCCGGGGCGACCTGCTGGGGGGGCTCAAGACCTACCAGGCATGGGTGGGGGACGGTCTGGTCGTGGCCAGTTCCATTCGCGCTCTGCTCTGTGCCTTTCCGGAACTGTTGCAACCGGCGGACCCGGTCGCCCTGGCCGAGATGCTGGTCGGTGGATCCCCGGGTTGGGATCGGACCCTGCACGCGCGGATCAAGGTGTCGGTGGCGGGCCAACAGGTAACCTGGTCGCCGGAATCGGGACCGCGCTTGCGGAGCGTGCCGCGACTTAAGGCCCCCGGAGTCACAGTCGACCCGGACCCCGCGCGGTTGATGGACCGGATTCATGCCGACCTCACGCGGAGTTTCCTGAACGGCATCGCCGACCCAAGCCATGTCGTGCTCCCGCTGACCGGTGGTTTCGACTCCCGGCTGTTGGCCTGCGTGGCCAAGGACGCCGACGTGGAGGTGGAAGCGGTCACCCTGGGGAAGCCGCGCCACATGGAGGTGCGTGCCGCGGCGGGGGTGGCGCGCACCCTGGGGCTGCGGCATCGCGTGGTGGATGCCCCCAACGTCCTGGAACACCGCATTCCCGCTTGGCTGGAAGCCACCGAGGGTCAGGTCAGCGCGGGCACCAGCTTCTTCGCGGGATTGTGCGGGTTGGGTTTCCCCACGGGAACGACCGTGCAAAGCGGTTACCCGGGAGACCTGCTGCACGGGGGACTGCTTCACTGGATCGGGGACCGGCCCATGAAGACGCTTTCCGACGTCGCGGAGGTGGTCATCGGCCACTCGTGGACCGGAGCGCGCCCGGACTTTCCGCAGCAGCTGGGCCTGGGCTGCACCCGTGAGGATGTTCGCGACGGGGTCCTCTCCGGTCTCCAGGAAGCACCGGACGTCCACCAATCCCTTGCCCTCTACTACCTGGAGCAGCCGCGCGGTTTTGCCAGCCAGCTGGGCTATCTGGGAACCGAGTATCACGTGGGGATGCCCTTCTACGATGCGCGGTTGATGGAGACTTGGCTTGGTGTCCCGCGACGTATGGTCACAGGGAAGGCCTTTGTGCGGGAGCTGTTGCGTGACCGCTGGCCGGCCGTGCAGGCGATTCCCCATTCGGACGAGCGGGCCACCGGGATCCCCGCCACCTGGGAGGCTTGGCGCTATCGGGCGCACTGGACCCTTCAGTACGTGGGCCACGGATTGCAGAAGCGTCTCCTGCCCCCGAGTCGTCGGATCGCCAACCCCACCGACATCTGGCACTACTGGCAGGGAGCGTCCAGCGCCGAACGGGATCGCCAGATCGCCTTCATCCGCGAGCATGGACCCGTGGTGGGAGCGGTGCTGGGATGGGAGTTGCCCCTGGACGGGGACAAACCGCTCTGGGAAGAAGTCGGCGCGTCTCCCCAGCGGGTCGCCAGATCGCTGCGAGGGACGTACCTGATCACCGAGTACTGCATCTGGATTCGGCGGGCGATTCGGGATACGGTCCCTGCTCAAGCCGATTCCGACAACCAAGGAGACGCTTCGTGAAGCCGACCGACCTCGACGGGTTTCGTATCCTGAGCCAGCCCCGTTTGCATCCCACCTGGGATCATGTGGTGTTTGGCGTTGCTCGCCCCAACCTGAAGAAGGACCGCTACGACGCCAGTCTCTGGATCAGCGACCCGGGCGGCGTCCGTGAGCTCCCGGCCGCCTCGGAGTGCCGCGTACCTGAATGGTCGCCCGACGGCTGCATGCTCGCCGTGATCAAGCCGGTCCCGGACGATCCCGAAGCCCCCGACGGGGCCAAGACGGCGCAGCTCGCGGTGTTGGATGCGCCCCTCGCCGCCAGCGCGCCCCGCGTGCTCACTTCGTTTTCCGCCGGAGTGACCCGTTTCCGGTGGTCTCCCGGCGGGGACCGGATTGCCGTGTTGGCCGACGAGTATGCCGGGGAGTGGGCGGACCTCAGCGCAAAGGATCGCGCCAAGCAGCCGCGGCGAATCACGTCCGTGCCGTGGCGGATCGATGCCACCAAGACCTTCGATGACCGCCGCCCGGTGTTGGCCCTGGTCGACCCCAGCGGACAGACCGCACCGGTCCGGGTGGACGTGGGCGAGAACGTGGACATCGAGGGGCTGGCCTGGCATCCCACCAGCGGCACGTTGGCTCTCATCCTGGGCCGGGTGCACAAGACCCGGCTGCGGGGTGAGCAGGTGGTGGTGACGGTGAACCCGGAGACCGGCGACGTCCACGAGGTGAACCGGGGCGGGTTCTGGGCCGACATCCACTACGTGGGAGAACGCCTGATCGCGGTGGGTCTTGCCGATGAGTTCGCCTGGCCGGCGCCGTTCTCGCTACACGAGCTCAAGGACAGCGGAGTCTTCCCGATTGCCGGCCCGGACCGGATCATCGATGCCAGTCGAGCGGTGGGGGAGAGCGTGGTGTGTCTGATTGCGGATCAGGGACGTTCCCGCCTGGTGCGCTGGAAGCCCGACACGTGGACCGACCTGGATCACGACACCCCATTCATCTCGGACTTCGACGTGCGGCCGGATGGCGCCCGCGCGATCATCGCCGGAGGCCCGTGTGATCCGGGCGAGCTGGTCCGGGTGGAGGGCGGGCGGGCCGAGATCCGGACCCAGCTCAACGCGGACTTCCGTCGCGACGCGGAGCTGATTGCTCCGGAGCATTTTGTCGTCGCCACCGCGGACGGGGTGGAAGTGGACACCTGGGTGCTGATGCCCCCGGGAGACGGACCGGTTCCGGTCCTGCTCAACATCCACGGCGGACCGGCGGCGCAGTACGGGTTCGGGTTCTTCGACGAATTCCAGGTCTACGCCGCGGCCGGCTACGGCGTGGTGGCCTGCAATCCCCGCGGCTCCTGCGGCCGGGGCAAGGAGCACCTGCGCGCGGTCCGCAACGAGGGTTGGGGCGAAGTGGACGACCACGATGTCATCGCCTGTCTGGACGAAGCGCTGAAACGGTTCCCCCGTCTGGATCCCAAACGGCAGGGCATCATGGGCGGTTCCTACGGCGGGTTCATGACGGCATGGCTCATCGCGCGTCACGACCGGTTCAAGTCGGCGGTAGTGGAGCGGGGTCTGGTGGACTGGGTCGCGTTCTCGGGGAACTCGGACATTGCCGCCATCTTTGCCGACATGTACTTCGACGATCCCACCGCGGAGAGGTTGGCTGCCCTGAGTCCGCAGAACCTGGCCGGGAAGGTCAAGACGCCCACCCTGATCATCCACAGCGAACAGGATTGGCGCTGTCCCATTGATCAGGCGGAGCGCTACTTCCACGCGTTGTTGCGCAACGGGGTGGAAAGCGAGTTCCTCCGTTTCCCCGGGGAAAGTCATGAGCTGACCCGCTCCGGGAACCCGGTGCACCGCAAGCAACGGTTCGAGGCGATCCTGGAGTGGCACGGGCGGTTTCTGGGGGAGGACTAGGCGGCGTGCTCGTCCTTACTGGAACCCCTGCCTCTGTTGGAAACAATAGCTTGAGTGCGTGTTTGCGTTTCGATACCTTCCAATTCATTGCACCCTAGTCATTCTTGCGCCATGAAGGAGAAATTCATGCATCGGTTGCTAGTGCTTGTTGTCTTGTCCGCAATCGTCGCTCCGTTTCCGGTCAACGCAAACTCACTCGCCAAGGCAAAGGTCGGCTTCCACGCCGTCCCCATAGCCTCCCCACCTCTGGCTTGTGGTGACGCGCAGTTTGCTTGTGCCGACGCGGGTGGATCGAACCTCAGCTTCAGTGTTCCGCTGGGGTCGTATCGCGTCTACCTGGTAGTCCTGGATTGGGATACTACGCTGGACTTCAGTGCGATTCAGATGCAGCTGGACTATGACCCAGGCGTTGTCGTGGACTCCTGGACAAGCTGTAGCACCATGAACAGCTACAGCAACTGGCCCAACCAGGGTGGTGCGGCGGTCATGATCTTTTCGCCCTGTCTATCTCCGGTGCCGGATCCGACCGACCCGGAGTTGGAGGGGGCGATGATTCTCGGGTGGTTCGATGTAACCGCGAGTGCCGCTGGTCAGTTCGGTTTGCAGAGTGGTTCGGTCATTGTCGCGGATTGCGATGGCTTCGGCGAGCAGCCAGAGGTTGGGAGTGTTGGATTCAACCAGCCCGGCAGTTCACCCTGCGGCGACCTTCCTCCCGTGCCGGTCCAGGCCACCACGTGGGGTCGGATGAAGGCAAGACGCTGAGCCTTGACGCCTAACCTGCCAGGGAGCGGCGCAACTTCATGAAGCGCATCCCGATGGCCCCAATCACGAGGGTCAGGAGGAGAACACCCACGTCGTTCAGACCCGGTATCAGATCCACAACTACTCCGCCTCGCGCGCCGCGCGTTCCACGAACGATCGCAGCTCGAACATCTCGTCGTTGCTCAGGCCCTGACCAATGAACGCGGCGCCATAGATGAAGGCGATCAGGGCCAAGCTGATCGGGGCCAACAGCATGCTCCAGATGGGGCCGTCCAGCATGAGCTGCGCGAATCCCCACATCAGCCCACCCAGCCCCACCATGCCAAGGAAGAAGAACAGCGCCATGAACCCGGTCCACACATTGGGACGTGGCGAGAACCGGCCGTGGAGGACGGTGCCGCTGTCCCCTTCGCGGAGCTCCAGGGTGAGATGCGGCGAAAGGATCGATCGCCGCTCGTCGGGCAGGCGAACAAACGCGTGGTCGCCGCGGATCTGTCCGAAGAGGGCCGCGTCGGGCGCATCCAGGAGTTTCCGGATCCGCGCCAGCACCGCTCGGCCGTCCCCCTGAACGTCGAGGTCGAACTGCGGGCGCATTCGTAGCGCACGGCTCATTTCGCCTCTTCCTCCACCGGGATCTCCACCTCTTCCCCCCAGATGTGCTTGGCGAACCACTGCCAGTTGTGCCAGCCGGCGGCCAGCCGTTCCTTGGGCTTGCGGATGGAGTGACCAAAATCCTGGTAGATGATGAGCCGCGTTTCCACCCCCACGTCCCGCAGCCCCTGGTACAGCTCGCGCGCGTTGGGAGTGGGGACCCGAGTGTCGAACTCGCCGTGCTGGATCAACGTGGGCGTCACCGCGTCGTTGATGTAGGTCATGGGCGACGTTCTCGCGTAGATCTCCGGGTCGCTCCAGGGCGTGGCCTGCAGGTAGTGACGGGTGAAGGGATGGATGTCCGTGTTGACGTAGTAGGTCATCCAGTTCGAAATGCCGGCACCCACCGAGATCGCCTGGAACCGGTCCGTGGTCGTGGTGAGGAAGGCGGAGATGTAGCCACCCTGGCTCCACCCCATGGCCCCCATGCGGGATTCGTCAATGAACCCCTGGGCCACCAGGTGATCCACTCCCGACATCACGTCCCACGCATCGCCCACCCCCATGTTGCGGATGTTCAGCGAACGGAACGCTTCGCCTCGGCCGGCCGAGCCCCGATAGTTGGGCATGAGGATGATCGCTCCCTTGGCCAGCCACTGCTGCACCGGGTAGATCGCCCCGTAGGAGCGGGCCGGGTAGGAGAACCAGGTGGGACCGCCGTGGATGATCACCAGCAACGGGTGCTTCCGGGCCGGGTCAAAGTCCGGGGGGAACGCGACCACGCCCTCGATGCGGGTTCCGTCCTCGCTGGTCCACTGGATGCGATCCCGGGTTCCCACCTGCCAGTCGCCAGTGGCCTCGGTCACGTTGGATACCGCCACCGGCGCGGTCTGCCCAGGGCCCATGCGATAGACCTCGGGGAGCGCTCGCGCGCCGTCCTCGGCCCGCATGACAAAAGTCTGCCCGTCCGCGGCGTAGTCCACGGACCAGATGAGTCGTGGGCTTTCCAGGAGCAGGACCGGTTCACCGCCGGCGGGATCCTGGCGGAACAGTCGCCGGTGCGTCCGCAGGATGGCCGAGAACACGATCCCATCCGGGAGCCAGGTTTCCAACGCCGGGTTCTCGTCGAAGTCCGCGGTGAGAACGTGGGGTGTTCCCCCGGACGCGGGCACCACAGCCAGGACATCGTTGTTGTAGTAGCCCACCTTGCCCATGGCGGTCTGGAACACGATGGACGCGCCGTCGGGGGACCACCGCGGTTTGCCGTCGTAACCGGTCTGCTCCACCAGGGTGCGCATGGCGCCGGTGTCCAACGTCACCACGGAGAGGTCCGACCACTCGAAGGCCTGGGTGCGTGGGTCCGGCTTGTGCTCGAACGCAATCTCGCGACTGTCCGGAGACCACGCGTAGTCGGCGATGGTGTAGGTGGGGTCGTGGGTCAGCCGGCGAAACGGGCAGGGAGCGTCTCCGTCGTCCGCGTCTTCTTCTGGCAACGCCACTCCCGCGTCACTCTCCAGCGCCTGGGCGAAGTCCAGAACCCAGAGGTGGGTCATCCGGTACTCCCCGTCCTCGACCGCGTACTTGCCGTAGGTCTCCTCCAGTTGTTCACGCTGGGGCGGAACGGGGTCCGTGATCGTCACCGACAGCTGCCGGCCGTCCGGGGACCACTTGAAACCGCTGACCCCGTCCTTCACCGAGGTGAGTGGTCGCGCCTCGCCCCCCGTTGCGCGCAGGATCTGGATCTGGGTGTCGTTGCCGCGATCGGCCAGGAACGCGATCCACTGGCCATCCGGGGACCAGGCCGGGCTGGTGCTGTTGCCGTCCGCGGTCCGGGTGAGTTGGAACGGCGCTTCGCCGTCGCGGGCGAGCCAAAGCTCGGTGTCGAACCGGTTGTTCTCCCAGTCCGTGGTCCGCAGCGGATAGACGATCGCGCTCCCGTCCGGGGAGATCCGCGGGTTGCCGACCCGGGGGAGGGAGACCACGTCCTTGAGGTCGGGTCCGGGGGGAAGCGGGGACTCGCCCCGGGCCATGCCCGGAAGCGCCGCGGGGGTAATCAAGGCAAACACGGCGATCAGGAAACGGGAACGCTGCATCGACAAGACTCCCTTGCGTACTGCCGGGGTGTCCACCCGGGTGGACAAACGTCGCAGCCGGGGTCTCGCCAACCCGGGAACCCTCTGCCTTGGCCCGCGGGACCGGGGCAACCGGTTTAAGGTAACATCCCCCGGTTTGCCGGCGCACGCCCACCACATTCCCGGAGACTGCATGCCCGTCGCCCCTGATACCCAGCTTGGCCCCTACCGCATCGAGGAACCGATCGGCGCCGGAGGCATGGGTGAGGTCTATCGCGCCCATGACACGCGCCTTGATCGCAAGGTCGCCCTCAAGGTCCTGCCCGAGCACCTTTCTGCCAACGAGGACCTGCGCAAGCGGCTCGACCGGGAAGCCCGCGCCATCTCCAGCCTCCAGCATCCCAACATCTGTTCCCTGTTCGACGTGGGGCACGAGAGCGGACTGGACTACCTGGTCATGGAGTACCTGGAAGGGGAGACCCTGGGCGAACGTCTGGCCCGGGGCCCGCTCTCCCTCGAGGAGACCCTGAGCATTGGGGTCCAGATCTCCCGCGCCCTGGGCGCCGCGCACCAGGCCGGGATCATCCATCGGGATCTGAAGCCCGGCAACGTCATGCTGACCAAAGCCGGGGTCAAGCTCCTGGACTTTGGTTTGGCCAAGACCGCCGAGGGGAGCGGGGTCACCCCCATCGTCACCCAGGCCGGGACCGGGGTCTCCATGGGGGAGCAGACCCTGAAGCGGGACGAGTCGCTCACCGCCGAGGGGACCATCCTGGGCACGTTCCAGTACATGGCCCCCGAGCAGTTGGAAGGCGTGGAGGCCGATTCCCGCACCGACATCTTTGCTCTCGGAGCCGTGCTCTACGAAATGGCCACCGGGCGCAAGGCGTTTCACGGGAAGAGTCAGGCCAGCCTCATCGCCGCCATCATGTCCAAGCCGCCGGATCCCATTTCCGCAGTGCAGCCCATGGCCCCGCCGGCCCTGGATCATGTCATTCGCACCTGCATGGCCAAGGACCCGGACGAGCGTTGGCAGACCGCGGCCGACGTTGCGCGCCAGCTCGCCTGGATCGAGGAAGGCGGCTCCCAGGCCGGGGTTCCGCGTCCTGTTGCCGCGCGACGCCGCAGCCGGGAACGCCTCGCCTGGGTCATCGCCGCCGTTCTGGGAGTGGCCGCCACCGCTCTGGCCGCTCTCATGGTCACACGACCGGATCCCCCCACTCCCAACGTGGTGCGATTCGAGATCGAAGCCCCCGAAGGGATCATTTCCTTTGGATCGCCGCGGATCTCGCCGGACGGTCGCAGTATTGCTTTCAACGCGACGGACACGACCGGGGAAGACAAACTCTGGGTTCGACCCATAGATGCCCTGGAATCGTATCCGGTTCCGGGAACGGAAGGCGCGAACCGTCCCTTCTGGTCACCGGACAGCCGTCACCTGGGATTCTTCAGTTCCGGAAGCCTCAAACGGGTACCGATCGGAGGGGGCCCCCCTCAGACGCTTTGCGACTTCTCACGGGGAGCGGATGGAGTCTGGGGCGCCGGGGGCATGATCCTCTTCGACGGGAGCTCGGGCGACTCCATCCTCGCCGTGTCCGCCGGAGGCGGTACGCCTGTCGGGGCCACCCGGATGAATCCGGAGTTTGGCAACGATGGACATGGTTGGCCCTGCTTTCTTCCTGACGGCGAGCGATTCGTCTTTCTGGAGATCACCGACGAGGGCCCCGACCGGATCATGCTGGGACGATTGGGATCCCTGGATGCCAAGTTCATTGGT
This sequence comes from Candidatus Eiseniibacteriota bacterium, assembly GCA_942491735.1. Taxonomy (GTDB): domain Bacteria; phylum Eisenbacteria; class RBG-16-71-46; order JABDJR01; family JABDJR01; genus CALOCN01. Next base: position 183,694 of record CALOCN010000001.1, read on the forward strand.
CATGCCGAGTCCCGCGTCGAGTACCTGCCGCCCGGCTACCTTGTCTTCGAGAACGACGGTGCGTTGCTGGCCCAGCCCTTCGACGTGGGAGCAGGCGAGCTTAGGGGGGACCCGTTTCCCCTGGCCGAAGGGATCGGTACCGGAGGCACGGGGTTGGCTCATTTCTCCGGATCCGCCAACGGCACCCTGATCTATACCCAGGGGGGGGATGCGAAGAAGAAACTCCTCCTCTTCAATCGTCAGGGCCAGGAGATCGAACAGATCGGAGAAGCCGGGTTCTACAACAACCCCCGTTTGTCGCCGGATGGACAGCGATTGGCGGTGGACATTATTGATGACAGAAACGACAACCAGCGGGACCTCTGGATCGTGGACCTGGCCCGGGAGGTTCGATCCCGCTTCACCTTTGATGCCGCGGATGATTTTGCCGGAGCCTGGTCCCCCGATGGACGACTTCTCTACTTTGCCTCGCTACGGGGATTCTCCAGCATCTGGGCAAAGAACGCGGGAGGGACAGGTCAGGTGGACCGGGTCATCACACTCGAGGGTCCCTCCGTGGTCGGCGATGTGTCCTCGGACGGGACGACCTTGTTGACCTCGGTGCGCCGGTCCCAGACCGGGTGGGACTTGTTCTCGGTTCCCGCCGACGGGGACACGAGCGGGGTTCGTCTGGAGATCGGTTCCCCGTTCAGCGAGTTCGATGCGATGTTTGCCCCGGGAGATCGTTTCTTTGCCTATACCTCGACCGAGTCGGGCAGGTCCGAGGTTTTCCTGTCGACCTATCCCGCCGGGAACGGAAAGTGGCAGGTATCAACCCACGGTGGGATCGACCCTGGATGGCGTGCGGACGGCAAGGAGCTCTACTACATGGACGGGGCCATGAATATGGTCGCGGTGGATATCTCCCTGGAAGGCGACGTGGAGATCGGCATGCCGCGGGTGCTCTTCCCCACCCCGTGCCAGGCCACGCTGAGCAGGAACCTGTCGGCGGTCAGCGCCGATGGAGAGCGTTTCGTTGTGGTGAGTGCGGACGACCATGGGCAGGTCAGCCCCATCGTTGTGGTGTTGAACTGGACGGCGGGGTTGGCCGGTCGCTAACGCGCGGCCCCTCTCAGGGTTTCTGTCGTCGCTCCCACAAATACCAGTGCCACAATAACCGGGCCGCCACCGCCCGCCATGGCCGCCACTCCTCCGCCACCTTGCCCATCCGCACGTCGTCCGGCCGCTTGCCCATGCGCTTCACCCGCTTGGCCGACTCCAGCAAGGCAAGGTCGCCCGGGGGCCAGATATCCGGACGACGCAACGCCATGAGCAGGTAGACATCGGCGGTCCAGGGCCCAATCCCTTTCACCTTGCAGAGCGTCTCCCGCGCCGACGCGTCGTCCATCCGCGCCAGACCCCGCAGATCCAACTCCCGCGCTGCCACCATGCCGGCCAGGCCGTGCACGTAGGCCGCCTTCTGCCGGGTCACCCCCTGTTCCCGGATCTGCGCTACCGTACACGCCGCGACCCGCCCGGGGGTCACGCGTCCCAGGTAGCGCTGGAGCCGCGCATAGGTCGCGGCACCGGAAGCGAGGGAGACCTGCTGCTCCAGAATGATGCGCAGCAGGGTGGAAAAGCCGGGCCGCCGTCCCCAGAGGGGAGGCGGCCCAATGCGTTCCACGATGAGGTTGAGGTCGGGATCGGTCCGCCGCAGCGCCTCGACCCCTTCCAACAGGGAAATGGCGGTGAGGCTGCGGGGCGTCACCACGGGTGTGGCACCCGTGTCACTTCGCGAAGACAGCCTCGTCCACTTTCCCCTTGGTGATCGAGGTCACCGTCATGACGTCCCCCTTCTCGTCGGTCTGGCTGAGGGGGAGGCCCAGGAAGGAGTCGCTCTCCGGGTCGAACATGCTGAACGAGTCGAGTTGATCCGCCATGAGCTGGCTGCCTTCCATGCCCTCGGTGAAGAAGGCGCGGAGCTTGCCCATGATGGCGAGGTCCTTCTTGTCGATGCCGACCTCCTTCAGGCTGGCCACCCACACTTCGCCCACCTGCTTGTCCCCCTTCTTGACCCAATAGCCCTCGGCGGTGTACTCACCCACCTTCTTGCTCTTGCCCATCTTCTCGTAGGTCTTGGGGGTGGCGGCCGGGCTTCCCGGGGCGGCGCCGAACTGCTTGTCGATCATCGCCATGGCCTGGGCTTCCTGCTCCGGCGACATGCCCTGCTTCTTGATCGCGTCCACCGCCATCTGACGCGCGGCGGCCATCTGGTCGGTCATCGAGGTCCCGGCCTTGCCGTCGCCCCCCCCGGCCGCCATCTGCGACATCTGCTTGAGCTGTTCCTTGGTCAGGGTCTGGGTGCCGGCCGAGCTCTTCATGCTCACCGCCTGGACCTTGGCATCGAAGACCATGGTTCCATCCTTGCTGACCGCGGCCATCTTGTCGGTGGTCAGGTACATGGTGGACTCGAGGTCCGCGTTCTTCACGCTGATGGTGAGATCGGCCAGGGCGGGAAGTGCGAAGGTGGTCAACGCGACCGTCGCGAAGAGGGTGCGACGCAGCAGCGTGTGGTTCATGGGGTGCCTCCTGGAATATGACTTCAAACCGGAAGAATCCTAGCAGAGTCGACTCGCGGCCGGTCTACCCGGACGCGTCCAGCTCCTTGATGAGCCGACTCAGATGCGTGCGCTGGAGCTCCAGCAACTCGGCCGCCTGGGTGCGGCTTCCGCCGGTGCGGGCCAGGGTGCGTTCCACCAGCAACCGCTTGAAGGCGACCAGCGCCTCCTTGTAGGGCATCTCCATGAGGCCGCTCACCCGGTCCCGGCTGGTCCCGAGTACCTCGGGAGGGAGCAGGTCGGGAGTCAGCACGTCCGCCTGGGCCAACACGACCATGCGCTCGATCGCGTTGCGAAGCTGGCGCACGTTTCCGGGCCAGGGAAACGCCCGCAGCGTGTCCAGGGTCTCCGGGGCGAAGGTGACGTTGCCTCGCTTGAGCTCGTGGCGGAACCCCTCCAGGAACGCATCGGCCAGGATCGGGATGTCCTGGGGGCGCTCGCGCAGCGCGGGGAGGGTGAGCCGGATCACGTTGAGCCGGTAGTAGAGATCCTCCCGGAACCTTCCCTCCTCCGCTTCCACGGCCAGATCCTTGTTGGTGGCGCAGATGAGCCGGCAGTCCACCCGCAGGGTCTGATTGCCCCCCACCCGCTCGAACTCGCCCGATTCCAGGAAGTGGAGCAGTTTGGCCTGCACCTTGGCCGAGATGTCGCCGATCTCGTCCAGGAACGCGGTGCCGCCGGCCGCCGCCTCCAGCCGTCCCGGCTTGCGCCCGGTGGCGCCGGTGAACGCCCCCTTCTCGTGGCCAAAGAGGGTGGACTCCACCAGCTCGTCCGAGATGGCCACGCAGTTCACGTACACGAACGGACCGTCCGCGCGCAGGCTGTTGGCGTGCACGTGTTCGGCCAGGACCTGTTTGCCGGTCCCGCTCTCGCCGGTGATGAGCAACGTGGCGTCCGACTTCGCCGCGCGTTCCGCCGTGTCCAGGAGTTCCTTCATGCGGGGGGAGTCGCCCGGCACCAGCCGGGTCGTGCGGTGACGCGCCTCGGTCAGCGCGGCGTTGGCCCGGGTGAGCCGGCGTCGCTCCAGCGACCGCGCCACCACCCGCTCCAGCAGCTCGAAGTCGGCCGGTTTGGTGAGAAAGTCGTCCGCCCCCGCCTTGACCGCTTCCACCGCGCGATCAATGGACCCGAACGCGGTCAGCACCACCACATGGGCGGAGTTCCTGCGCTCCCGCAGGGTCTTGAGCACCTCGATCCCGCCCATCCCGGGCATGGACAGGTCGAGCAGGATCAGGTCGTAGGCCTGGTTCTCCGCCTGCCGCAGACCGTCTTCTCCGCCTCCCGCGGTGTCCACGAAGTGTCCCCAGAATCGAAACCGATCCTCCAGCGCCCGGCGCAGGGTCGGATCGTCATCGACGATGAGAATGCTGGCTTTCATGAGCGTCCTTTCCCGTCGGGTCCGCGGCGGACAGACGGCAGGTGAATTCGGCCCCGCCCTGGGGGTGATTGCGTGCGGTCAGCCGACCGGACATGCGTTCGGTGTAGGCGTTGGCGATGTGCAGACCCAGCCCGAAACCCTGGCGCGAGGCATGCGGGCTGGGCGCTCCCTGTTTGAACTGCTGGAACAGGTCGAGCGGATCGGTGTCGCCAAAACCGGGTCCGCGATCCCGCACCGTGAACCCCGGCGCCCCTTCATCGTCGCATTCGAGGTGGAGGGTGACCGTTTCCCCCGGCGGGCTGTAGCGCACCGCGTTGTCGAGCAGGTTGACCGCGACCTCCAACAGCTTCGATGCATCGGCAATGGCCGGGGGAACCGGTTCCGGGTGCTCCACGGAAAGGGTGACCTGCTTTTCCACCGCGAGCGGATGGAGGGTCTCCACTGCCTGGGTGAGGATGGCCGAGAGGTCCGTGGGATGCAGGTCCAGTGCCTGCTCACCCCGCTCCAGCCGGCTGATCTCGAGCAGGTTGTCGACCAGGCGGCGCATGTGATCCGCGGCGGCGCGAATGGAGCGGACGTAGTCCCCCTGTCCCGGCTCCAGCGGTCCGGTCACTCCGTCGAGCAGGTTCTCCGAGGACCAGGTGATGGAAGTAAGCGGGGTGCGCAGGTCATGGGCGACCCGCGAAAGAAACTCGCTCTTGAGTCGATCCAGTTCCGCGAGCTGACGGCGGGCGAGCGCTTCCTCGGCCACCGCCTGGGCCAGCTCCATCCGCTCCAGGGCGGCCGCCGCGGCCTCGGCCACGTTCCTCAGGAACTGCAGATCCGGTTCGATGTACCGGTACCCGGTCCGTTTGGGGCCCACCATGATGAGCCCGCGCAGACCCACCGCGGTTTCCAGCGGCATGAGGACCGCCACTCCGGAGTCGGACAGCTCCTCCGGCAGCGGCGCGTCCTCGATCTCCGGAATGCTGGTCGCGCCGGGACTGGCCTGGGCGCGTGACGGGTCCGGCTTGCCGAGCGTGCGTTCCAGGGCCCGCCCCAACTGATCCGCGGGCACGGTGCCGGACGTGATGAGGGGATCCCCCATGAGCACCACCGCCGCCCCTTCCGGTTCCAGGGTGGAGGTGATCAACCGGGTCAAACCGTCCGAGAGTTCCTGGGGCGAGTTGAAGTGCGCGGCCCGCTTGCGCCAGATCGCCTGCACCCGCTCGTAGTTGGCGCTGATCTTGAAGAAGGTGCGGTCCACCCACTTGCCCAGGGTGGTGCGCAGCGGCACGAAGGCGATGCCGGCGGTGAGCCCGATCCCGACCAGGATGGCCGGGTTGAGCCGGTCGCCCACCATGACCCCCACCGCCACGATGACCGCGAGGACCGCGGCGACCAGGCCGCCATAGATGAGACTGCGCCGGATGAGCACATCCACGTCCAGGAGCTGGTACTTGAAGATGGCGATGAGGAACACCACCGGGATGGCCAGCTCGAACACCCGGTCGATGATGGGAGCCAGCGGCGGCGCGAGCCCGAGGAACTCCAGGAAGGTGCGGAAGAAGACGTAGGGGAACACGCCCATCCCGAACCCGAGCAACAGCCACTTCACCTGTTGCTGCTCGCGGGTCAGCTCCAGCCAACGGCTGCGTCCCAGCAGGATGAGAAACGCCACCCCCACCATGGCCACCATGAGCCCGTCGTTGGCGCGATGGGAGAGGTCCAGGGCGAACGCGGTCCCGGGACCGGGCGCGGCGGCGTAGCGGAAGTAGGCCACGCTCTGCCAGGCCCACATGGAGACCCCCAGGGCATACAGGGCCGGCATCACCCACCGGCGCCGGTTGAGAAACCCCGAACGTCGCGGGAAGGCGAGGGTGAATCGCACGAACAGGACGGGGAGCACCGAGGCCGCGAAGAGCCAGATGGTGCCCCGCACCAGATCGGCCCAACGCGGGTCGCGGGGGAAGTAGTTCCCCCCCAGGGTGATCGCGGCGCCGTAGACCAGGGTTCCCCAGAATAGGATTCGTGCTCCCTCGCGATCCCCGCGCGGCCCGAAGACAAAGAACCCCACCGCCCAGTAGAAGAGTCCCGACAGCAACACGACCAGGCCGTAGGACCAGCCGTAGCGCAGGGTGAGGACCATCCGATGGGTGAGACCGTTCGCGTCCTGAACCAGCAACTCGGTGCCCTGGGGAAAGCCTTCGCAGAACCGGATCAGGTTGCGCGCGGAATCGATCTCCACTCCCTCGACCTGGGCCGGGTAGGTGATCTCGGCCGGGATGTCCCTGGGGTGCGGTGTGCGCGTGATCTGCCCGTTGAGCCCCCACAGGTAAAGCAGGAGCCCCAGCAGGGCGAACGGAATGAAGATGCGGGTGTCCCGGTTCATGGTCGGGTTCGAGTCTACCGAAGCTCCCCCTGTCCGGGCGGGAGTATCCGGTTGGATACGAGGCCGTGACCCAAGAGGTCCGCTGACCGGATAGGGAACGTGCCGGGGGACGGTGGGCAATGCCTTCAACTCCTGATCCGGTAATCGGTTGCGAGTGCCGTGCCCGTTTGGGCACGCGGGTTGCGTTAGCTCTCCTTGAAAGCACGAAGGAGGCCAGCTCATGAAACAGCGCGTACGGGTCGCAGCCATCACCGGGATTCTCGCGGGACTTGGGGTGTCGCCGGGCACCGTGGCCATTGCGGACACCACCGTGGCGGGTCCGTACGGAGTGCTCCAGGAACCGGCGGCACCGGCCGAGGTTCCGCTGCGGCTGGGGCTCTTCGTGGAAGGCGGTGGCGCGGCGATCCTGGGGGCCAGCGTGAACGCGACCGCCCGCGCCGGGAACATGGGGGTGCGTCTTGGCTATGGGCGCGGGGCGTTCTGGACCGCGTACGAGGTGGTCCCCGCCATGCTCACCCTGACCTCGGATCCCACCCGCCTCTCCAGCGCGGAGCTCGGCGCGGGGATCACCTACATCCAGGAACTGGGCCAGTCCCACCCAACGGGCACGCTGGTCCCCACCTTCACCCTGACCTATGTGCTGCGGGAACCGACCACCGGGATCAACGGGCGCCTCGGCGTGCTGGTCGTCACGGACGGCAACGAAATCCTGCCCTGGCTCTCGGTGGGATTGGGGTGGGGGCAATGAGGATGCTTTTCGGAGGGCGCCGAGGCGCGACGCGACGAACTGGTGCAACGAGGGAGGTCCGCGCCACCACCTTGCGTTCGCGTCTCGGTGACCCGCCGATTCGAATCGGGATCGCGTGGCTCGTGTTCGCCCTGTCTGTCGGTGCCTGGCCCGCTGTTGCGGAGACCCGCCCCGGGGATCCACTGACCCGGGGAGACAGCGTTCGCGTGAGCGGCCAGGACCTCGAACCGGTGACCGGCTCCCTCGTGGCCATGGACGCGCGGGTGATCACCCTCCGCGGGCCGGCCTCGTTGAACACAATCGATTGGGCTGTCGTGGATCAACTGGAGCGCCGCTACGAGGGCCCCGACATCCAAAAGGGGATCCGGGTCGGTGGGATCGCCGGGGTGAGCGTTGGCCTGGTCGCCGTGATCGCGTCGGGGAACGGGTCCTTCGACATGGGGGATGTGGGTCCTACCGTGATGCTGACCGCGTTCGCGGGGTTCGTGGGCGCGGCGCTGGGAGCGGCCTTCAGTCATCTGCACATGGTCGAACAGTGGGAGACCCTTCCCCGGCTGGATACGCCATGAGTCTGTTCCCGGTGGGGCCGGAGCGCGTTGTTTCGTGGTGAACCTGGGGAGGTCCACGCCACTCAGGGACGCGCGCTTCGGTTTCCCGCTTGGGGCCTTGAGAGACTGGGGCACGAATAAGGGGCCGCGCCGGCGGGAGGAGAGTTGCCGGCGCGGCCCCTGAACCCCCGCGATGGGTGTTCTCTGTCGGTCAAATCATCGAATCCGTTTGGAACGACGGGTTCGAGGGTGGAGCGATCCCGAGGGGAAGCGGGGCCCCTCGGGTCGCTCACTGTCATACACCCGAACGCTGAAATTCGGGTTGCCGGGTGTGGTGCCGGAAGCAAGTGGTCAGGCTTCTTCCGACCCGGCGGGTTCGCTGCCCCTCTATAGAGCAGGGTCCGTGCCAACGAGCGCGCCGTTGCGGTGCAACGGGTTACGTGGTTCTACCCGTCCTGGGCGTGTCGCCTCTCCGACACCCCTGTGTCGCACGACAAGAGAACGCCGCCCCCGTGATGGAGGCGGCGTTCACAGTCATCGAGGCGCTCTACAGGGTCCGGGACCCGAAGGAGTTTCTACTGGTGCAGCGACTTCAGGAGACCCCACGAGGTCGGCTCGACCGGGATGGGGTTCATGACCTCGAAGAACGCGTCGTCGAAGAACGGCGCGCCGCCGGGGCCGCCGGGAGCGAAGTCACCGGTGATCACCACGAGACGGGCGAAGGCCGCGTCGGCCGGAGCCGGTCCGGTGATGGTCTGCAGCGTCCAGACGTCCTGGGTTGCGCTGGCGTCGAAGGTGCCGTTGCTGATGAAGGGGAGGATATCCGAAGGATCCCCGTTGGCCTTCTTCCACTCGATGTTCACCGCGGCGATCTGGCCGCCGCCCATGGGATCGAGGCTGGAGTTCTTCATCCACACGCCGCCGTTCCAGGTTTCGCCCGGGTTGGCCGGGAACTGCTGGAACGCGCCGCTGCAGCAGCCGCCGAAGAGCTTGAGGGACTGGTCACCCGAGTTCGGGGTGTTGACCGCGCTGGACACGGTGTAGATACCGCCGCCGAAGGAGCTCCAGCCGGCGCCGGCGCCGTAGTACTCGGGAGGACCGGCGGGGATCACGGGATCCTCGAAACCGGGATTGGTCAGAACGTTTGCCGAAGCGGGAATCACTGCTACGGCAAGGGCAATGCTAAGCAGCGTGACGAGTCTCGCCAGTTTCATTTTCGACCTCACTTGGTGTCGGACGTTCGCTGAAGTCAGCAGAGTGAATGCGTCGCTGTGCAAGCTCGTTTGGACGTAGTCCCACACAGGCTGAGCGCAGGGCGAATCAGGACCCCAACATCATACACTATGTTCGGTCGCCGAACAAACTTTTCAAACAACGATGCAAGCTGTTTGTATTTAATGGGTTAGCTCTTGATGGAGCTGTCGTCGAGCTGTGGGGTCAGCCCCATGTCGCCGAGGCTCCCCTGCGGATATCCGTTGGGCAAGCGGCGCATGAAGTCGTAGGCGGACGTGATCATGTCGTCCAACCCGTGGCGGGGCTCCCATCCAAGCTCTTCCTTTGCGCGCTGGTTGGATGCGATCAACCGCGCGGGATCCCCGGGTCGGCGTTCGGCGAGGGTGTGGGGCACCGAGGCCCCGCTGATGCGCTCCACCGACTCGATCACTTCCAGAACGGACGTGCCTTCGGTGGTGCCGAGGTTGACGATCAGGTTGTCGCCGCCTCCCTCCAGGCGCTTCAGTCCCAGCAGGTGGGCTTCGCACAGGTCCAGCACGTGGACATAGTCCCGGATGCACGATCCGTCCCGGGTGTCGTAGTCCGTGCCGAACACCTTGAGCTCGCAGTCCTCTTCCAGCACCGCGCGCACCGCCAACGGAATGAGGTGGGTCTCCGGGTCATGGTCTTCGCCCAACCCGGCCGTGGCGTCGCAACCGGCCGCGTTGAAGTAGCGGAAGGCAACAAACCCGGATCCGTACGCGGCCGAGGCGTCGGCCAGCATCCGCTCACAGATCCACTTGGTGGTGCCGTAGGGATTGACCGGGTTCAACGGATGATCCTCGGTGATGGGCACGTCGTTGGGCTCGCCGTACACCGCCGCCGTCGAGGAGAGAATGAACCGGGGCACTCCCACTTCGAGCGCGGTCTCGATCAGGGTGGCCGTTCCCACCACGTTGTTGCGGTAGTACTTGAGCGGGTTCTCGACCGACTCCGCCACCGAACAGACCGCGGCAAAGTGGAGGATCGCCGACGGACGATGGCGTCTGAGCGCCGCGCGCAGCGTCCCCTTGTCGGTGAGGTCGCCCTCGATCAGCTCCTCGTTCTTCACCGCGGCCAGGTGCCCCTCGGAGAGGTTGTCGTAGACCACGGTCCGGTAGCCTGCCCGTCGAAGGGCCTGTACCATGTGACTGCCAATGTATCCGGCGCCGCCGGTAACGAGTACGGTGCTCATGTCGGGATTCCCTTGGGTTGCGGACCCGACAAGTGTAGCAGGCGGCGCTCGAGCCCCCCACCACGAGGCCCCGCAAACATGCCCGAGCCCTATTTTCGCACCAACGGGGGACTCCAGTTCGAATGCACCGGATGCGGGGATTGCTGCCGCAAACCGGGCCCGGTCTTTTTCCCCCTCCCGGAACTGGAACGGGCCGCCGCCTACCTGGGTCTGAGCCCCACCGCCTTTCGCCGCAAGTACGAGGTGGAGATCCTCGACGGCGTCCCGGCCATTGATCCTCCCCACGGAACGCCCTGTCCGTTCCTGGCCAAGGACGAGAGCTGCACCATCTACCCGGTGCGTCCCACCCAGTGCAGCACCTTTCCCTTCTGGCCCGAGACCGTGCTCCGCAAGCGCTCCTGGACCAAGGCCGCCGCCGGTTGCGAGGGGATCAACCGCGGGCGCCGACATTCCCCGGCCGAGATCGAACAGTTCCTCGCCGTCTGCGAGGACGCCGGTCTCCCGCGCGACGAGCCGTGGTAGCCAAGCCGGCCAAGCGTCGGCGCGCAGCCAAGGTCCCGGAGGATCGTCGCGAGGTGGTCATGGGTCCCTCGGCCCGGGACCAGGGCGCGGAACTGGCCGAGGTCGCGGTGCCGGTCCCGCTGCGCCGCACCTTCACCTACGCCATCCCGGCGTCGGTGCGGGAGCGTGTTCACGTGGGGTCCCAGGTCAAGGTTCCGTTCGGACGCCGCAGCCTCTCCGGAATCGTGGTCGGGTTTCCCGATTCCACCGAGGTCCCCAAGCTCAAGGCGATCGCCGAAGTCTCCGACCCGGAACTCTCCCTCGCCGCCGACATGCTCTCCCTGTGCCGTTGGGTCGCCGACTACTACCTGGCCCCGATCGGGGAAGTGGTGCGCGCCGCGCTCCCGGCCGGATTGGGGAAACGCTCCCAGGGGGATGTTCCCCGGGCCGAGGGAGGAGTCTCTGACATCACCCTCGGCGCTGAGCAGGCGAACGTGCTCGCCGCGCTCAACGATGCGCTGGCGGGTCGCCAACCCCAGACCTTCGTTCTCTATGGCGTGACCGGTAGCGGCAAGACCGAGGTCTACCTGCGCGCGGCCGAACGCGCGGTGGCCGAAGGGGGCAAGGCGCTCGTTCTCATTCCGGAAATCGCCCTCTCCCCGCAGATGGTGCGGCGGGTCGAGGCCCGTTTCGGGAGCCGGGTCGCGTTGTGGCACAGCGCCCTCACCCCGGCCATGCGACGCCGGGTATGGGCGCGCACCCGGCGGGGCGAGGTGGATGTGCTGGTGGGGGCGCGGTCGGCGGTCTTTGCCCCGCTCCCCGATGTCCGGCTCATCGTGGTCGACGAGGAACACGAGGGGGCCTACAAACAGGCGGACAGTCCGCGCTACCACGCCCGGGACGTCGCGCTGGTCCGGGCGAGGGAGGCAGGCGCGGTGGCGGTGCTGGGTTCGGCCACGCCCAGCATGGAGACCTTTGCCCATGCCTCCAGCGGCAAGTACACCCTGCTCCGGCTTCCCGAACGGGTGGCGGGTCGGGACCGGGCCGAGGTCAAGCTGGTCCCGATTCCGCGTCACGGGAAGGGCAAGCGGGCGCTGTCCACCATCCTCGGGGACCCGCTGCACGAGGCGGTGGCCCAGACCCTCTCCGGTGGGGCGCAGGCCATCCTGTTTCTCAATCGACGGGGGTTCTACACCATCGTCCAGTGCGAGTCGTGCAAGGCCACGGTGGGGTGCACCGACTGCGACATCGTGTTGACCTGGCATGCCGCCGGGAACCGGCTGGTGTGCCACTACTGCGGCAAGTCGCGTCCGTCGCCTCGGTCCTGCCCCGCCTGTTCGCGTCCCACCCTCAACGTCTACAAGGGAATCGGCACCCAACGGGTGGAGCACGAGCTGACCCGGCTCTATCCCAACGCCCGGGTCATCCGGTTGGACGCGGACTCCACGCGCAAGCGCGGGTCCATGGAGTCGGCCCTGGACCGGTTTCGCGACGGGGAGGCGGACATTCTCCTGGGCACCCAGATGGTGGCAAAGGGGCTCGACTTCCCCCGGGTGACCCTCGTCGGGGTGATCAACGCGGACATGCAGCTTTCGTTGCCGGACTTCCGCAGCGCCGAGCGCACCTTCCAGCTCCTGACCCAGGTCGCCGGACGTTCGGGCCGGGGCGATGATCCCGGGGAGGTCTACATCCAGACCGATCACGCGGCTCACTACGCCCTGCGCAGCGCCGCCGCCCAGGACTACGAGGCGTTCTACGCCCAGGAACTGGCCCAGCGTCGCGAACCCCCGTATCCGCCCTGGCGGCGACTGGTGAACCTGCTCTTCGACGGGAAGAGCGAACAGGCGGTGATTGGTCTCGCCGAGTCCACCGCGGACAGTCTGGAGCTGGCCATCGCCGACGCCGACCTGGACGTGGAGCTGTTGGGCCCGGCCCCCCAGCCGCTGTCGCGGCTCAAGGGAAAGCACCGCTGGCATCTCACCCTGCGCGGGATCGGGCACAAGGATCTCCGCTCCCTGGCCGAACGGGCGCTGATTGCGGTCGAGGGGAGTCGGGGTGGGGTGCGGCTTTCCGTCGACGTGGATCCGGTCTCGCTGCTCTAGACCGCCCGCGGGTCGGGGAACCCAATGCCCCGGCGGCCACTCCTCGGCATGCCCCTTGCGATTCAAGGCGACCGGCGCCCGGCACCCCGCGGTGGTTCATTTGGCGCTGATCCGGTGCAAAGCCCGTGAGCGGTCGCGGTTGTCCAAGGGTTCCCGTGAGCGCTCCGACGGTGGATCCAGGCTGCGCCCGGGTCAGCGCCATTCTTTTGCGCGCTGATCGCCCGGTGCCCCCGCGCATTCTGCACCCGGGAACGTCCGGGGATCCGGACCCGCGCCTTGACACCACCGCGGCCCCGGAGAAAAATCACCCTAGGTCCCCATTGTTGACTCCCACCAGGATTGATCCCGTGCCCATGCGCCCACTGCTCTGGATACTGCTTGCCCTGACCTTCGCCGGATGCGGTGGGTCCAAACCGGACCCCTGGGACGAGGACCTGACCACGGGGAACTATGAGAATGCCGAGGCCGCCCTGCGCGCGGCGATCGAGGCCGACCCGGACAATGCCGAGCTGCTCCTGGATCTGGGACGGACCCTGGCCGTCCAGGGCCGGGCGGACGAGGCGATCGCCCTCTTTGACGAGGCGGTCGCCAAGGAGCCCGGGGTTGCGGGCAAGGTGGAGGCGGGACGGGAAGAGGCGCTCTTCGACTACCAGGGCACCGCACGCGGGTTCCTGGACGACGGGGACCCCGAGCAGGCCATGACCTGGGTCGAGGCCGCCGATCGGATGGTGCCGGACCACCCGGAGACCTGGTTGCTCCGCGGGGATGCGGCCACCGCTCTGGGGGAAGGGACCGAGGCGATCACCGCGTATCGGACCGCCCTGACCCGGGATCCCGGCAATTCCCGAGCCCGCGGGGCTCTCGCCCACGCCTTGACCCTGGCTGGGCGCCATGCCTACGACCGCGAGGATTATCCCCGGGCCTGGGACCTCCTATCGGAGGCGCAGGAACTGGAGGACACCCCGGACATCCACCTGTTCCTGGGTTCGGTGGCGTACTCCTGGGCCCAGGTGTTGAAGGATATCCCCCGGGAGGATCGGCTTCAGGACGCCATTCGGGAGTTCACGCGGGCCCTCGAGGGGAACCCGGACGATCCGGATGCCCGCTTCAACCTGGCCACCAGCCTGCTCGCGGTGGGCCGCCCGGCCGAGGCGGCGGACCTGTATCTGGGTCTGGTCATGGACGAACCCGAGAACGGGAACTACTACCTGGCCTTGTCCCGGGCCCACAGCCTGTCCGGGGAGCCGGACCTGGCCACCACCGAGGAAGCGGCCGGGCGGGCCCTCACCTCCGGAGAGCCGGTCCACGACCCGCTTTCCTGGGCGGAAAGGGCCGCCGACCGGTTTCGTCGCAGCGACCTGGCCGCGGCCTATTTCGAGTTCCTCGCCCCGGATGTCATCCGGACCTATTCTCTCCCCGGTGGGGGTCTGGTCGAGGTCTGGTTCTTCCTGCGGCAGGGCCGGGTGATGGCATTTCGGGAGGGCGCCTTCCTTGCGCCGCCCCTGATCCTCCCGGAAAGCTGATCCGGCCGGGACTCGAGTTCAATCGCAGCGGTTCACGTGGCGATTGACGACGCCGAATCCCATGTCTAGACTGGGGGAGAAGGTGTTCATGGTCGCCCCGTCCGGCGGCCCCCAGGACCCCTCGCCGAATCCCTCCGTCGGCTGCGCTCTTCCCGCCTGATCCTCCCAAGCACCTCGGCTGAGCCTCCCACATATTTTTCCCTCGCAAGGAGCGATCGTCGTGTCCGAGACCACCCCTCTGGATCTTGCGGAAATGAAGTCCAAGACCGTTCCCGAGCTCCAGGCGCTCGCCAGGGAACTCGAGATCGAGTTCAACTCGAGCATGCGCAAGCAGGAACTGATCTTCCGCATCCTGGAAATCCAGACCGAACAGAGCGGGCTGATCTTCTCCGAAGGGGTGCTCGAGATCCTTCCCGAGGGATACGGCTTCCTGCGTTCGCCGAACTACAGCTACCTGCCCGGCCCGGACGACATCTATGTCTCGCCGTCCCAGATCAAGCGGTTCGACCTCCAGACCGGCGACACCATCTCCGGCCAGGTGCGTCCCCCCAAGGAAGGGGAGCGCTACTTCGCCCTGCTGCGGGTGGAAGCGGTCAACGGCGAGCCTCCCGAGGTCACCAAGGCCAAGACGCATTTCGACAACCTGACCCCGCTCTACCCGGAGACCAAGATCGAGCTGGAGCATGACGAGAACGACATGTGCACCCGGATCATGGATCTGCTCACTCCGCTGGGAATGGGGCAGCGGGGCCTGATCGTTTCCCCGCCGCGTGCGGGCAAGACGGTGCTGTTGCAGCGAATCGCCCAGTCCATCGCCGCCAATCACCCCGACAGCATGCTGATCGTTCTCCTCATCGATGAGCGCCCCGAGGAAGTGACGGACATGGAGCGGTCGGTCCGGGGGGAGGTGGTCTCGTCCACCTTCGACGAGCCGGCCGAGCGGCATGTCCAGGTGGCGGAAATGGTGATCGAGAAGGCGAAGCGGCTGGTCGAGCACAAGAAGGACGTCATCATCCTGCTCGACTCCATCACCCGCCTCGCGCGGGCCCACAATACCGTGGTGCCCCACTCGGGCAAGATCCTCTCCGGTGGCGTGGACGCCAATGCGCTCCAGCGCCCCAAGCGGTTCTTCGGTGCGGCCCGCAATGTGGAAGAGGGCGGGTCCCTGACCATCCTCGCCACCGCGCTCATCGAGACCGGGAGCCGCATGGACGAGGTCATCTTCGAGGAGTTCAAGGGGACGGGGAACATGGAGCTCATCCTGGATCGCAAGATCTCGGATCGGCGGATCTTCCCGGCCATCGACATCAACCGCTCGGGTACCCGCCGCGAGGACCTCCTCATCAGCGAGAAGGATCTCAACAAGATCTGGATTCTCCGCAAGTTCCTCAACGAGCAGACCTCGATCGAGGCCATCGAGTTTCTCATTGGCCAGATGTCCAAAACCAAGGACAACGACGAGTTCCTCAACAGCATGAATGCCTGATTTTGCCAAGGAGGCCCCCGCGACCTTGTTGTAACCCCCGGCCATGGTTTCGTCTAACTCATGGCCTTGCTTTGGTTTGGGCGAGTCCGCGAGGGGCTTGCCAGGTTTTGGGGTTTGCCGTGGTTCGTGGTATGATTGCCGACGTACATGCTCAATCAGCTGTAGCCACACCCCGGATTCGTGCACCGTTTGAGGGTTTTCCATGTCCAGATCAGTCTCGACCTCCCATCGAGTTCTCATGCTCACCGTCGCCGCGCTCTTTGCGGTTACCTTGTTTGTTCCCGCCACGGCGCTGGCTGCCGCGGTGAAGATCATGCCTCTTGGCGACTCCATCACCTCCGGCACGGATGGTCATGGCAGCTACCGCTACTGGCTGTGGAAGGATCTCGAGACCCTCGGCTATCAGGTCGACTTCGTGGGGACGCTCAACGGTGTCTACATGGGTTCCCCCCCGTTCGGGGACTACGATCAGGATCACGACGGCCATTCCAACTGGCGCGCGGACGAGGTCCTGGTCGACGTCCAGAGCTGGGTAGCCCAGGAACTGCCGGACATCGTCATGATCCACCTCGGCACGGTGGATATCGCCCAGGGGCACAGCAACGCTTCCACCATCGTGGAGCTGGGTCAGATCATCGATGAGATTCGGCTCGCCAAGGCGGATGTGGTCATTCTCTTGGGTCAGATCATCAGTTCCAGCGTGTTCACCACCCAGATTCCGGATCTCAACAGCATGATTCCGGGGCTGGCCGCTTCCAAGGATCAGCCCGGATCGCCGGTGATCGTGGTCGATCACGAGACCCCTTTTGATCCCGCGCTCCACACCTATGACGGCGTGCATCCCAACGACGCCGGGGAGCAGGTGATGGGGGATGCATGGGAAGCCACCCTGGTCTCGGTGCTGGACAACTGGGAGTTCTGCTGCACCTTCACCGCGATGCCCAATCCGGCCACCTCCTTCGAGCCGGTGTCGTTCGACGCGACCGGGTCGTTCCATCCGTCCCCGACCAAGTCGATCCTCTCCTGGGACTGGAGCTTCGGGGACGGGCAGTTCGGGGTCGGGCAGACGACCAGTCACACCTACTTCTTCGACAGCCTGTACGACGTGGTACTGACCCTGACCGACAACACGTTCACGACCCATCCCTGCACGCTCACCGTCAACGTGTTGGGGCCGCTCCCGGTGGAGCCGTCGAGCTGGGGCCGCATCAAGAACCTCTACCCCGAGGGGCAGTAGCCGCCCCCGGCCCGCGTTGGGGACTCAAACCGGCAGGTCCGGGGTATACGTTTTCCAACCCATGTGATTGCAGCTGGTTACAGCGGCAACCGGAACGGTTTGGTTGCCGGGGTCGTAGGCCCCTGCTACACTCCTCCGGCTCGTTTCGCCCGGGGCTTGTGTTTCGGGCGAACCCGAATCGAATCAACGAATTAGAACGATCGAGGCCAAGATGAAGACCGACATCCATCCCGAGTACACCGAAGTCACCGTGACCTGCGTTTGCGGGCACGACTTCAAGACGCGATCCACCGCGGGCAAGGATTTCCACGTGGAAATCTGCTCCGAGTGCCATCCGTTCTACACCGGCAAGCAGAAGCTGGTGGACACGGCCGGACGCGTGGACCGGTTCCGCAGGAAGTACGCAAAGCACTTCGACAACAAGGACGAGGCCCCCGCGGCGGAGGCTGCACCGGAAGCGGCTGCCGAGGCCGCTCCCGAGGCTGCGCAAGAGAAGCCGGCCGAGGCTTGATGCCGGCGGGCGGATCATGACCTTCAAGCGACGGGTCAAACTCATCAATCAGATTCTCCTGGCTCGCTATGCCCCCGTGGGGGGGCAGGCGGTCATCGAGGGTGTGATGATGCGTTCCCCTCGCCGGGTCGCGACCGCGGTCCAGCGCGCGTCGGGTGAGGTGACCACCCAGGTCGAGGCTTTCGATTCCATCACCAAGCGCTTCAAGCTGCTCGGGCTCCCGGTGATCCGGGGGATGGTGGGACTGGTCGAGACGCTCTCCCTGGGAATGCGCTCGCTCTCCTTCAGCGCCGAGGAAGTGGCCAAGGACGAGGACATCAAGGAGGGCAAGGATCCCTCCGAGGCCAAGGGACTCTCCAACTGGAGCATGACCCTGACCATGATCCTCTCGTTCGCGATCGGGCTGGTGGTCTTCTTCTATGTCCCGCTCAAGCTGACCGAGCTCACCGGGGTGCAGAACACCATCGGCTTCAACCTGATCGACGGCGTGTTCCGGCTCGCCTTCTTTCTCGCCTACCTGTACCTGATCAGCCTGTGGAGCGAGATGCGACGGCTGTTCCAGTACCACGGGGCCGAGCACAAGGTGATTCATACCTTCGAGCACGGGCAGGAGATCACCCCGGAGAACGCCAAGCCGTTCACGACCCTGCACCCCCGGTGTGGAACGTCGTTCCTGCTCAGCCTCATGGTGATCAGTATTCTGGTGTTCATGTTTTTCGGGCGGCCCGAGACGCTGGGAGACCGGTTGCTCCGGTTCGCCGGGGTTCCGTTCATCGCCGGGCTGGGCTTCGAGTACATCCGCTTCAGCGGGCGTCATGCGGAAAACGCCTTTGTCAGGGCGTTGGCGCAGCCGGGTCTGTGGCTCCAGCGAATCACCACCAAGGAACCGGACATGGCGCAGCTTGCCGTGGCCTGCTCCGCCCTGGAGAGCGTGCTTCCCCTCAGCGAAGAGGATCAGCGCGAAGTGCGCATGATGTAGCCGGCTCGCCGGTATTATTGTCCTCTCGTCTCCGAGCCGCACTGTTCTCCCACCCTCGAGACCGACATGAGACATTCCGAACGTTTTCTTGACCACCTTTCCCAGCTGGAAGCCCGTCTCGACGAAGTCAACGGGGAGCTCTCCACTCCCGAGGTCCTTTCGGATCCCGGTGCGCTGAAGCGATTGGGCAAGGAGCGCTCCGAGGTGGAGGGGTACGTCACCCGCCTGCGGTACTACCGCAAGATCCTCACCCAGCTGCAGGGCGCCCAGGAGCTGCTGGAGTCCGGCGACGACGAGATGCGGGAGCTGGCCGAGGTCGAGATCGCCGAGTGCGAGCCCATCCTGACCCGGGTCGAGACCGAGCTCATGGCGCTCCTGTTCCCCGCGGATCCCAATGACAAGAAGGACGTCATCATGGAGATCCGCGCCGGGACCGGTGGGGAAGAAGCGGCCCTTTTCGCGAGCGAGCTGTACCGGATGTACACGCGGTATGCGGAGCGTCAGGGCTGGGAGGTGGAGGTCCTGACCAGCAACGAGACCGGGATCGGCGGGCTCAAGGAAGTGAGCTTTGCCATCCGCGGGCAGGGCGTGTACGGGAAGATCAAGTTCGAGAGCGGCGTCCATCGCGTACAGCGGGTTCCGGAGACCGAGGCCTCGGGACGGATCCACACGTCCGCCGCGTCGATCGCCGTGCTTCCGGAGGCCGAGGAGCTGGACGTCGAGGTGAACGAAGGCGACCTGCGGATCGATGTGTACCGCAGCAGCGGGGCCGGGGGCCAGCACGTCAACACCACCGACTCCGCGGTGCGGATCACCCACCTGCCCACGAACCTGGTCGTGACCTGCCAGGATGAGCGTTCGCAGATCAAGAACCGCCTCAAGGCGATGAAGATCCTGCGCTCGCGCCTGTTGGATCTCGAGATCCAACGCCGGGAAGACGCCCAGCGGGCGGCGCGGCGCAGCCAGGTCTCCTCCGGGGACCGCAGCGCGAAGATCCGCACCTACAACTACCCCCAGGGCCGGGTCACCGATCACCGGATCGGTCTATCGATCTACCGGCTGCAGGAAGTGCTGGACGGGGACCTCCTGGAAGTCACCCAGGCCCTGGTCGCTGCCGCCGCCGAAGAACGTCTGGGACGCGCCGAGGCCGGCACCAGCTCCTGAAGTCCGGGCGCGTAGCGAATGGTTGCCCCCATCGGCGACAGTCGACCTTCAGCCAGGCGTCGTAACCTCCAGTTCGTCTTCGTGGAGGGGTTTCTCTGGAGCGTCATGGTGGGTCTGGGGGAGACCTGGATCGCCGCCTTTGCCCTGGCCCTGGGATTTTCCGATGTGTGGGCGGGCCTCCTCACCACCTTTCCCCTGCTGATCGGTGGTCACCTCCAGCTGATTGCCCCGTTCATGGTCCGATGGCTGGGTTCGCGCCGGCGCGCCGCTGCGGGAAGTGCCTTCCTGCAGGCGATCTCCCTGGTTCCGCTGGTCGCGGGAGCGGCGGCGGGGAGCCTCCCCGGCTGGCTGCTCCTGGCCTCGGCCAGCCTCTACTGGGGAGCGGGTCTGGGAACGGGGACGGTGTGGAACGCCTGGATGACCCAGGTGGTGCCGCGGCGGGTCCGGGACCGGTTCTTTGCCCGGCGAACCGGAGCCACCCAGTTGGGCATCACCCTGGGGCTGGTCGGTGGGGGACTGGGACTGCATGCCGCCGACACCCGGGGCCTGGAGCTGACCGGATTCCTGGTCCTGTTCGGCGTGGCCACGGTCTGCCGGCTCGTCTCGGTGGTGTTCCTGATGCGCACCGGCGAACGGATCCCGCAGCACCGTCGCGACCGTATCGTGGCCGGCCGCGAGCTGTTGCACCGGGTGCGTCACGGGCGGGATGGACGGCTCATTCTGTTCGTGGTGCTCATGACCGGATCGGTGGGCCTGGCCAGCCCCTTCTTCACCCCGTTCATGCTGGGGCCGTTGGGGTTCTCCTACCGGGCGTACATGGCCCTCATCGCGGGCTCGTTCCTGGCCAAGGCGCTCATGCTCACCGTGCTGGGATCCTGGGCGCGGCGGTACGGGGCCGGGGTGTTGCTGCGCGGGGGAGCCGTTTGCATCGCCGCGGTGCCGGTGTTCTGGATCCTCCACGACGGCTTCGCGTACCTGTTCGTCCTGCAGATGCTCTCCGGCATGGCCTGGGCCACCTACGAGTTCGGCGCGTTCCTTCTCTACCTCGACGACATGGAGGAGGACGAACGGACCAGCCTGCTCACCACCCTCAACCTGGCCAGTGCGGTGGCCCTGGTCGGGGGATCGCTGCTGGGTGGTACGCTGCTCGCCGGCGGTGGGGCGTCGGTCCCGTCGTATCATCTCGTGTTCGGGGTGTCGGCGGGCGCGCGGGCCGCCTCGCTGCTCCTGTTGTTGGGGCTGGCCACCGGAAGGCCGGTGGCGGTGCCGCGGGTCCTGTTCCGTGCCTTGTCCGTACGACCCGGCATGGGAGGCGTGCTGCGGCCGTTGTGGGTGACCCTGCGGTCGAGGCGTCGGCGGGACGGACGGTTGGATTCGCCTTCCGGTGATCCGCGGGATCCCGGGAGCAGGTGAGGACTGGATCATGGCGCGCAATCCGTGTGGCCGGTGTCAGGGAAGCGGCAAGGTTTCAGGTCAATTGAACCCCTACGGATACAAGACGTCCGCGGGAATGGGCATGGACGTCTGCCGCACCTGCGGAGGCAGCGGCTGGGTCCGGGGGGCGTCCGATCCCGGGTCCGGGCCCTCGTCCTCCCACTCGGGATTCGCCTGGGATGGCCCGGCGGTTCAGGTTCCCCGCCGGGTCTGGCTGTTCGCCATTCTGGGGGCGTTTGTCGGAGGCTCATCCCCGCCGTTCGGGTTGAACGGACTGTTCGGCGCGGTACTGGGGCTGCTGGTCTTTGCCCTGGTAGGCGGGTTCGCCTTCCACTTCCGGATCGGACGGATCCTGCTCACGATCCTCGGGATCGGGTTCGTGGGGATGTTCGTGGTGGCGTTGGTGATGGCCGCCCTCCGCTAGTGATCCTCCCGCCACGCCAGCACCCTTGGGATCGGCTGATCCGTCACGAATCGCTGGGTGAGTGGAAAATACGGCGGCACGATACCGCGCGGGTCGTAGTGGAAATCGCGGCCATAGCCGGTCATGGAGCCGTTGTTGCCGAAGGTGCCGAAGGCGCCGTAGTGGTTGGTGATCATGCCGCCGCGCAGGTGGACCTGGCCCCGGTAGTCCCCGGAATCGTAACCATCCACCACCCAGGCCTTGCCGTCGCCGGCCGCCATGACGAAACCGTCCATGCGGATTTCATCGGGTGCATTGGACGTGATGCGCACGTCACCGCCCGGCGTGAACAGACCCAGGACGCTGTTGCCACCATCCATGTCGTTGTAGGTCAGGTCCCCTTCGAGGTTGATGTCCCCGTTGCTGACCACGGTGAGCTGTGAGCCGTCGGCCACCGCGGGGAGGGGATCGCCCCCAACCCGTCCCGGCCCGGTCAGGGTCTGGATCTTGCCGTTGACGAAGAGCACGCCGTTGGGGGTGCCGGCCAGGGTCTGGGAGGCCTGCCCGTAGGGCGTGTACTCGGTGGTGTTGGTGGTCCGGTCCACCTTGATGGTCGAGGTCTGCCCGTTCTTGTCCTGAATCGTGTAGACCTGCCGCCCGCTCCCGTCCACCGAGAGCTCGGTGTGGTTCGAGTTTCCCTGGACATAGATGCCGCCGGTGACCAGGCCGCCGTTGTTGGGCAGATAGACCCCGGTGGGGGGCGCGGTCGATCCCGGAGGCAAGCCCAGGTGGGCGCGCAGCTCCCCGTTGGTGACCGTCGACGTGCTGGCCGGGTTGCCTCCAATAGCCGCGCGCTGCTGGCTGAATGCGTTGTCGGGCAGCTCGATGTTGGGGCTGCTCCTCTCGAAGCCGCCGTAGAAGTTGGGGACGTCCTTGTTTCCGTTGCGATCCGCGTCCAGGTACGTCACGTTCCCGTTGTTGTAGAACCCCGCCTCGTCGTTCACCTGGGTGGTGAAATCCTCGAAGGTGGGGTAGTAGGCGAAACGCATGGTCCCATTGGTGTGGACCCGGCCGTCGAAGTACCCGCTGGTATGGAACCAGATGTCGTACCCGTCCGGGGTGAGATGCGTATCGGTGAACAGCAGGTAGTCGGCAAAGGAGCCTCGGGTCGCGCTGACCCGCAGCTTTCCCTGGCTCACCACCCGGCGTTCCCCCTCGGCATAGGTTCCGGTGGCGGTGGTGGTGTAGAGGTAGTCGTAGGCCTGACTCTGCAGGTTCAGCGAGCTGTCCTGGAAGGCGAGGGTGGTCACGGTCTGGAAGGCGGGCGGCCCGTCGTAGTCCATGATCAGGCCCTGGTTGGGGAAGAGCCCCTGGGGATCCGGAATGATGGGACCGTTGCCGTCCCAGACCGAGTTGAGGCTGTCCATCTGCCCGGTGGCCCAGTCGGTCATGATCTGCTTGGCCACCTCGACCCCGGCATCGGCCGAGTAGAGGGCCCGGCCCCCCACGCGATGACTCACCGTCACCGCTTTCTCGGTGACCGTGGTCATGGAGGCGGCGGTGAGCAGGGCGGTGATGGCCACCATGAGCATCAGGGCCGCCACCAGGGCAATTCCGCGTTCGTTGTGCAGTACGGATCGCATGTCAGCCTCCTCAGCCGATCGATCGGGGTGCAATGGTGATCTCGATGAAGTCGCCTTCGGTGGATCCGTGTTCCGGGGTGGACGTATAGCCGATCTGCACCGAACGGATCAGCGAGGGATCCGCCGGGTCCGCGTCCAGGGTGCCGTCGGCCATCACGTAGACGATCTGCAGATCCTGGATGCCTTCGGCGAGTGGGACCGGTGTTCCCGAACCCAGTTGCCGGAACAGCTTGGGCGAACCGGACGAGTCGTCGACCCAGTACCGCACGATCTGCACCTTGGCCACGATGGAGCCCACGGGATACCCGCCGACCGGCCAGTCGTCGTGTTCCGTCGGGGTGTTGTACCCGGAGGTGACCTCGTGACCCAGGACGTTGGCCCCCTGGGTGACCGAGGTGAGCTGGAAGAGATCGGCGTTGTCGGTGTCGACGATCACGACCAGGTCGCCCACCGCGAACTCGTCGACCGCCTCCACCTGCAGCACGTCCGAGGGGGAAGCCATGATGGAGGTGGTCCGGGCCAGGTTGCCCTCGAGCCCGCCCACCAGGATCAGGGTGTCCGGAGCGTTGACTCCGGCACGGGGCATGAGCGGGAAGAGGCGCCCGCCCGGTACGCCACCGGTGGTGATGGTTTCCCCGCCGTACCCGCTTCCGGCCATGCGGACATCGTGGGAGAGCATCTGCAGGGCCGCTCGAAGGTTCTGCACCGAGGACTTGCGCTCCATGCTGGCGTCCCAGGAGCGCTCCGTGTTGAGAACGATGGCAAAGGCGGTCACGATCACCGAGGCCGAAACGAACACCGCGACCATCAGCTCGATCAGGGTGAAGCCGGACTGTCGGTTGCGTGCTCGTCTCATCGGCCCGCCCTTGCGTGCAGGAACACCTGTTGCGCCTCCTGGCCCGCCTCGGGGTTCTCGGGCGTGACCACCACGGTGACCCGTTTGACGTTGGCCACCGGCACCCCGGTTTCCACGGTCCAGGAGCGTGTGAATCCCGGCACCGCGAAATCCGGATCCGGATGGGTTCCCGGGGTGAGTTGGGGATCGTCGTAGGGGAGCCCATGCAACCACTCCACCGAGCGGTCGGCGAGGAAGGTGGCCCGGGTGCGCTCGTGGGACTCTCCCAGGTCGGACTTCATCATGGGGAGCATCGCGGCCAGCCCCAGCATGCCGACCGAGACGACAACGATGGCGATCACCGCCTCGATCAGGGTGAACCCACCCTCCGAACCGGGCCGGAATGCGGTGTGTGTGCGTACTCTCATATGGATCACCTTCCAAAAACCCCGCTGCCGAACAGCGCGATCCCCAGGTCGTCGTCGCGATCGCTCTCCGCGATTCCTGATGCGCCACCTGCGTGGATCGCAGGGGTCGTGCCAGCGACGTGCATTCCCCAACGTCCACTGGGAGGCCAACATGGGAAATGTGTTGCCGGAGTTCGGGTTGAATCGTCTCCCGATCTGCGACCCGTCGCGTGCGGGCTGCGCGATCGTTGTGCTATGTCGCAATCGCGGCGTCCAGAGCAAAGGGTCCACACCGCATTTTTCCAGGGCGATTGCGCAGTCGTTGGCCCGGCCGACGGTTTGTTCGAATCGCCCGGTGTCGGAGGGCGACGCGTCGCTGGCTCTCGACCTGTTCCGGGCGAGATCCCCCGGGGCGACTCCGGTTTTGATTCCAGCGGGCTCAACCCACCGGAATCACGGCGTGCACGGCGCAACCCCCCGGCGCCTGCGCGGATCGACCAACCCGGCTGCTAGACTCGGCCGTCATGAGCCCTCCTGCGCCGGCGTCACCGCTTCCTCCGCTTCGCACCCTGGGTGAGTGGCGCCGCGAGGCGCGCACGCGACTGCGGGATGCCGGTCTTCCGTCCGCGGGGGCCGAAGCCGACACGTTGGCCCGTCATGTCCTGGGTTTCCGCCAGCACGATCTCACCCTGAACCGGGACCGGGTGCTGGAACCGGCCCACAAGCGCCGACTCTCCCGACTCCTGCGTCGACGGCTCCAACGAGAGCCCCTCCAGTACCTCACCGGGGAAGTGGATTTCTACGGCCTCACCCTGCGGGTGCGACCCGGCGTCCTGATCCCGCGGCCGGAAACCGAAGGCCTGGTGGAACGGGTTCTGGCATACTTGCCGACCGGCCGGGCGGCCACTGTGGTCGATGTGGGGACCGGTTCGGGGGCGGTGGCCTGTGCCATTGGGGCCCAGCGACCCCAAGCAACGGTGTGGGGGACCGACCTCTCGCAGGAGGCCCTGCGGATCGCGCGGGCGAATGTCCGGGGTCTTGGTCTGGGCTCCCGGGTGACCTGCATCCAGGGGGATCTCCTGGATCCGGTCCTGGACCGGGAACCCCCGGCTCCGCTCCGGGTAGTGGTGAGCAACCCTCCCTATGTGGCTCACGCCGACCGGGCCCGTCTGGCCCCCGAGGTCCTGGACCACGAGCCGAAACTGGCCTTGTTCGCCCCGGATCGGGGCATGGGGGTGATCCGCCGCCTGGTTGCCGCATCGGCCGGGTTTCTTCCGGAGGGGGGTTTGCTGGCCCTGGAAATCGGAGAGGATCAGGGGGGGAGGGTGGTGGACCTGTTGAGTGACCCCCGCTGGCGGGATGCCCGGGTGGAAAAGGATCTTGCCGGTCGCGACCGCTACGCGCTGGCTATCAGGGCTTGATGACGATCGGGTGATCGTCCACGGAACAGGAGAACATGGATGCGCCGCAACCTCCTCGGCCTGCTTGCGCTGATACTGATCATGCTCCCAACCGCCTGCTCCCAGGAATCCACGGTGGCCAACCAGCAACCGGTGGTGGAGTGGGTGGAGAGACCCGCCGAGGGGGAAACCCGCATGAGCGCGGCCCGCTTCCGCTGGACCGGGATCGACCCCGACGGCACGGTGGACCACTTCGAGCACAGCCTGGACTCCGACACCGAGTGGACCCGGACCACGGTTCCCGAAGTCGTCCTGGAGTTCACCAAGGCCGATGGAACCGAGTCCATGCCGGCCGCCCATGTGTTCCGGGTGCGGGCGGTGGACAACCAGGGTCTCATGGGGGAACACCTCGCGGCCGGTTTCCTGGTTGCGGTGTTCAATGATCCTCCCCAGGCGGCATTCACCAACCCGCCGCCGACCGACATCTACCTCGGATCCCAGGTCACCCTGTCCTGGGAGGCCAGCGACAGCGACGGCACGGTCACCGGCTACGAATACGCGGTAAACGACACTGCGGCCGGCTGGATCGACACCTCCGAAACCTCGGTAACCCTGGATCTCTCCGGGGATACACCGGCTCCCGCCCCCCGCGGGCTGGGCCCGGCCGCCCACGAGCCGGAACGCTACACCTTCTTCCTGCGCGCGGTGGACAACGAGGGCAAGCGGTCCTCGGTCATTTCCACCGATTTCATTTCCGGGCCGGAGAATCAGCCGCCGGTACTCACCCTGACCCGGGGGCCGGTGGCGCCGGTGTTCTTCTCCCCGACCGAATTCGCCTGGACCGGCGAGGATCCGGACGGCGCGATTCTGGGTTACCAATGGGCGGTGGATCTGGAGACGCCGGCGGACTGGATCCCGATCGGCACGACCACCTCGGTCCTGGTTGCCTTCACCCGCGATGATGGGGTGGTGGGGCAGGCGATGGGCCACACGTTCCACCTGCGGGCCATGGACGACGACTCGCTCTACTCCGACCCCCTCGTGCACGACTTCCGGGTTTCCCTGGCCAACCGCCCGCCGACCATGACCTCGTTGACCGCTCCCAATCCCGCGACCCCGCAGCTCTACAGCGGGGTGACCATTCGTTGGACCGCCACCGACGACGTGGCGGTCACCGGGTTCGAGTTGGCCTTCGAGGACACCCTCTCGGGTTGGACCGCCGTGCCCGCGACGCCGACCAGCTATAGCCGGCCCTGGTCCTGTCCCGATCCCGCTCCCTACGTCCCACCGGCCAATCCCGCCCAGCCGGTCGCCGAATCCTTCGGGGATCACGTGATCCACGTGAGGGCGGTCGACGACGAGGGGGCCCGTTCCGATCCACTGGCCGCCATGTTCCGCACCTTTACCCGAACCCCCTTCGTGATCGGGTTCACCGACCCGGCGACCCAGGACGGATCCGTGGAGGCCGGCTCCCTGACCTTGGCCTGGACCGGGTTGGACGTGGATGGCCCGGGCGACCGGAAGCCCTTTGCCTACAGATGGATCGTCTTCCCGGTGGACGATTTCGCGGACGTGCCGGATGCTCGCGATGCGGTGCTGGCCGCGCGCGACACGGGCACCGTGGTCACGCTGCCCGAGGGGGTGACCACCCTGGACTGGACCGCGCCGTCGAGCGGTCTCTACGTCCTGGCCGTGTGGGCCGTCGATCTGGTCGGGGCGGAGGAGCCGTTCTTTCTCTATGGCCGAAACACACTGAAGATCACCGCGCCCTGAGCGTGCGGTCGGGGAAGTCGAGGGGACATGGACAAGTTTGTCGTGGAGGGGAGGATCCGGCTCACCGGCTCGGTGGAAACCGCGGGTTCCAAGAACGCCGCGCTCCCCATGATGGTTGCGGCGCTGCTCGCTCCGGCGCCGCTCACGATCGGCAACGTGCCCAGCCTGCGGGACATCCGCACCCTGGCCAAGCTCCTCGAGGGCCTGGGGGTCGTGGTGCAGCGCGAGGGGACCACGCTGACCCTGGACGCGACCGGGGTCACGGCCTACGAGGCGCCGTATGACCTGGTCAAGACGATGCGTGCCTCGGTGTACGTGCTGGGCCCCCTGTTGGCCCGGCTGCGGCGGGCCCGGGTCTCGCTTCCGGGGGGCTGCGCCTGGGGCCCTCGGCCGGTGGACCTCCACATCAAGGGAATGGAGGCCCTGGGAGCGACGGTGCACATCGACGAGGGATACATCGTGGCCGAGTGTCCCGACGGATTGCAGGGAGCGGACATCGATCTCGACATCGCCTCGGTGGGTGCGACCGGAAATCTGATGATGGCGGCGGCGACCGCCAAGGGAACGACCCGCATCCACAACGCAGCCCAGGAGCCGGAGCTGCCCGCCCTGGAGGCCTGTCTCAACGCCATGGGGGCGCGGGTCCGGGGCGCCGGGACCCCCACCGTGGAGATCGAGGGGGTATCCGCGTTGGGTGCGGGGAGGGTGGACGTCATTGCGGATCGCATCGAGGCGGGCACCTTCCTGGTCGGAGGCGCCATGACCGGCGGGGACGTCACGGTGACCCGCTGCCGTCCGGATCACCTGCACGCCCTGCGGTCCAAGCTGCGCGAGACCGGAGCCACGGTGACCACCGGGGACGACTGGATCCGGGTTCAGGGCGCGTCCCGGCCCAAGGCGGTCAACCTGACCACCGACTTCTATCCCGGATTCCCCACCGATCTCCAGGCCCAGATGATGGCCCTGGCCGCGGTGGCCGACGGGCCCTCGGTGCTGACCGAGCAGATCTATCACGACCGCTTCACCCATGTGGCGGAGCTGGTCCGCCTGGGCGCGGACATTCATCTGGACAACAACGTGGCCGTGGTCAAGGGGCGGGAGCGGTTGTCGGCGGCCCATGTCATGGCCACCGACCTGCGCGCCTCGGCCGCGCTCATCCTGGCCGGATTCGCGGCGGAGGGGGAAACCCACATCTCCCGCGTGTACCACATCGATCGTGGGTACGAGCGGATCGAAACCAAGCTGGCCGCCTTGGGGGGCACCGTCCGCCGCGAGGACGAGCCCCTGGTGACCTGATGCCGGACACCCAGCAACGTTTCGCCATCCTGGGAACGGCCGGTCATATCGACCACGGCAAGACCGCCCTGGTGCGTCTGCTCACCGGTCGCGACACCGATCGCCTCAAGGAGGAGAAGGAGCGCGGGATCTCCATCGACCTGGGATTCGCGCATCTGGACCTGCCGGGGGGGATTTCCTGCGGCATCGTCGACGTGCCCGGTCACGAGCGGTTCGTGAAGAACATGCTGGCCGGGGCCTGCGGCATGGACGCCATGATGATGGTCATCGCCGCCGACGAAGGGGTCATGCCCCAGACCCGTGAGCACCTGGACATCCTGGATCTGCTCGATGTGCGAACCGGCATCGTGGCGCTGACCAAGACCGACATGGTGGAACCGGATTGGCTGGATCTGGTCACCGAGACCGTGCGGGAGTATCTCGCCGAGCGCGGTTTCGGCGCGTTTCCCATCGTGCCGGTGTCCTCGAAGACCGGGGAAGGGAAGGACGCGGTGATCGCCGCCCTCGCCGGGGCGCTGGACTCCCTGGAGGAGCGGCCGTCGCACGCCGCCCTGCGGCTCCCGGTGGATCGGGCGTTCGTGGTGGAAGGATTCGGCTCCGTGGTCACCGGAACGTTGTGGCAGGGACGGATTCGACCGGGGGACACGGTGATGATCGAGCCGGGGGGGATCCAGACCCGAGCGCGCAAGGTCGAGGTGCACGGCGTCGAGGTGAGCGAGGCGCATTCGGGGCAACGTACGGCGGTCGCCCTGGCCGGCGTCTCCCTGGATCAGGTTCCCCGGGGCACGTGGTTGGTGGCACCGGAGAGCCTGCACCCGGCCCACATGCTGGATGTCCGGCTTCGGGTCCTGCCGGAGTCGGCCCGGCCGGTAAAGCATCGTCAGCGGATCCGTTTTCATCTGGGGGCGACCGAGGCGCTGGGACGCATTGTTCCCCTGGAGGTACAGGAGCTGGAACCGGGCCAGGACGGTTTGGCCCAGGTCCGTCTGGAAGTCCCGGTCGTGGCCGCCCGAGGCGATCGTTTTGTGCTCCGCTCGTACTCTCCGGCGCGGGCAATCGCCGGGGGGACGGTGATCCTGCCCGACGCGCCCAAGCGACGACGGAACTCGGCGACCCTCGATGAGCTCACCCGGGAAGAGACCGGGTCTCCGGAAGACCGCCTATTGGCCGCCATTGAGGCGGTTCCGTGGGGGGAACCGGAGCCGGATCGGGTGCGCCGATCCGGTCTGCCACCCGAGGTCGCCACGCAGGCGCTGGGGTCGCTGGTCGCGGAGGGGCGCGTGGTGGAGATCGGGGGGCGGGCCCTGGCTCGGCAGACGCTGGACCAGCTTTCCCGGGACGTTACCGCGACCCTGGCCCGTTTCCACGAGGAGTACCCCCTGCGCTGGGGGGCGAATCGCGGCGATCTCAAGAGCCTGCTCGGCAAGTCGCTCCCGGCCCCGGTTTTCGAGGCCACGGTGGATTCCCTGAGCCGGAATGGGGACATCTCGATCGACGCCGACCACATTCGATTGGGAGACAGTCAATTAGAGCTTCCGGAGGCCCTGGCCCAGCAGGTGGAGCGCGTGGCCGAGGCCCTTGCCACAGGTGGGATGAGCCCGCCGACGGTCAAGGAACTGGCCGCGCTGCTGGGCTTTGCCCCGGGCGAGACCCTGGAACACTTGACTTTCGTTGGCCGGGCCGTGAAATTGACCCCCGACCTCTTCTGGGATCGCGCGCGATTTCAAGAGCTTAGGGACTGGATCAAGGCGCGGTTCGAGACCCACGAGGCTCTCTCGGTGGCCGACCTGCGTGAGGCCTGGGAGATGAGCCGCAAGTATTCCGTACCCGCTCTGGAATACTTGGATCGTGAGGGCTGGACCCGGCGAGACGGCGATGTCCGAGTCCCTGGACGCCGGCTTGGCGACTCGGACTCCTAGTTCATTGAAAACAACAGGCCTGACACGGAATATTGGGGTCAGGACAGGGTAGAACGCATGGAACGACGATTGAGTGGGAGCCCCAGGGAAGACCTGAAGGCTGCCTCCGATCTGGATCTGGTCATCCGCTCCAAAGCCAAGGATACCGAGGCTTTCGGGGAGTTGGTGCGCCGGTACCAGAAGCAGGTTTTTCGCATTGTCCTGCGCATGGTCAAGAGCATGGACGACGCGGATGACCTCACGCAGGACACGTTCGTCCGTGCGCATCGTGGGCTGAAAACCTTCAAGGAAGAATACGACTTCCATCCCTGGCTCTTTCGGATCGCCTACAACCAGACCATCAACTTCCTGAACAAGCGAAAGCGTCAGGCGGCGGTGGACCTGGACGATGTGCCGGAGAGTGACATCAAGGCCGGTCCGGAACCCGAAAGTCCGTTGCAGTCCGCGTCCCGCGGAGAGCTTCTGGAGCGAGTCGGGTCGGCACTTGAGCGTCTACCTGAAGATCAACGTACGGTGTTCCTCCTACGTGTCCAGGAAGGCCTCTCCTACGAGGAGATCGCCAAGACCATGGGCACCCCGAAGGGGACGGTCATGTCCAGATTGGCTCGGGCCCGTATGGCCCTGAGAAAACACATGGGAGTCCCCGCCGAATGACGCTAGCTACGGTGCTGCCCAACCCGCGAGGTTTTTGTCCGTCATGAGCGATCCGATACACCCCCCCTCGATTGAAACGTTGAGCGCCTACTTCGACAACGAACTCCCGCCCTCCGAGCGAGCCGCGGTCGAGTCCTACCTCCAACGCCACCCCGAAGGTCGACTCCTTCTCGATGATTTCGTGCTGATGGGTGACGCGGCGACCGGCATTGAAGAACCTCTTCCCAACGACAGCTACTGGCAGGATCTGCCGGATCGGGTCCTGGCGCGGATTGCCCAGGAAGATGATCCGGTGGTGCTTCCCACGGCCGAGCCGGCCGCCGGAACCTCCCTTTGGGATCGGTTGTGGAACCCCCAGGGCGCCTGGCGCTTTGCCGTGGGAACCGCGGCCGCCCTGGGTATCGGCGCGGTGGCCTGGGTGGCCCTGCACGAACCCCGGAACCCCGTTGAGCCCGCGCCGCGCGGGGGCATCGTGGAGCTGGCCGGGATTCCGGATGGCCTGGACGCGGCCGATGAGATGGAAGGGCTGGATCCGCCGGATGTCGCCCCCGAGATTTTTGCCCAGCGCGTGATTCACACCCTGGGACAGGGAACGCAGGGTACCTGGGGTGAGAGCATCAACCCCATCGCCGAGCCGACACCCAGATCCGGAGATGCTTCTCTCCGTCGGGTCGGGGTGACGTCGGGCGCCACCGATCTCGCTCTCCTTCCCGAAACCCGCCGCGACATGCAGGGCATGATCTGTGACGGCCCCGGCAACAGCCCTCTCCAGGACGCCATGCTGGTCGCGATCAAGGCCGAGGAAGTGGGGCGTACGGATCTTGCAGTCCAGGGCTATCGCGTGGTCATGGCCAATGCTCCGCAGAACGACCCATTGTACTGGGAGGCCAACTACCGTCTGACCTACCACAAGTGGGAAGAGAAGATCGGCGGGGATCCCCGCGGGCATGCCCGTGCGGTGAGCGAGCTGCAGACCCTGGCCAAGGAGACCTATCAGGCCTGGAACACGTCGGGTCGCATGCGGGATTGCCAGCGGGCCTACTGTCTGAACAAGACCCTGGTGCGCCTGGCCAGTGAAGCCGCCGCGCCGGCGGAGATGCAACTCACCGAGGTTCGGGTTGGTGAGTTGACCCAGTGCGTGAACGGGCAGGCGCCCTGACCTGGATCTTTCGTGGGTGTTCCACGAAGTAGAAACGGCCGCGGTCCATAGGGCTGCGGCCGTTTCCATGTCCGCGCATACGGGTCCGGCTCCCCTCCGATTGCCGATTTGGCGTCGCTGTCGCACAATATGTGCCCTTCGAGCCCTTCGCTGATCATCCCCCCCTCAGCCTTCGGAGACCTATCGACGTGTGCCGCCCGCTTTGCCTCCTGCTCCCGTTTCTTGCGTTGCTTGCCCCCGCCATCGCCCAGGCGGTTCCTCACTGGGACCACCCCGATTCCAGCGAAGCTTCCAAGGACTGGATCCGCATGAGCTCCGGGGAATGGTTGCGGGGGGAGATCCACACCCTCAACGACGACGATCTGGACTTCGAGAGCGAGGATCTCGACGATCTTGAACTCGACTGGGACGACGTGGTCGAGCTGAGGTCGGGGCGGGTGCTCACGTGGCGGTTCCATGTGGGGGGAGTGGTGACCGGCCGGGCGATCCTGCGCGATGGAACGGTGTGGATCACCCCGCCAGGGGGAGGTGCGCGGGTGGAATTGCCCCGCAGCGATCTGCTCTCGGCGATCGAGGGGCGTCCCACGGAGTGGAACTACTGGTCGGTGAAGGCGTCGCTGGGTCTGATCGCCCGTTCGGGAAACACCGAGCAGGAAGACTTCAACACGACCGTTCTCCTGCGCCGTCAATCGACCCGGTCCAGGTTGGACCTCGACTACACCGGAAACTACTCGAACACCAGGGACATCCAGACCGTCAACAACCACAACGGCGGGGTGAAACTGGACTTCACGGTGGCCAGGAATGTCTTTCTCACCCCGTTTGGGGGGCGGCTCTACACGGATCGGTTCCAGAACATCGACCTGCGGGCCACGGTGGGCGCCGGTGGAGGTGTCTTCCTGATCCGTGACAAGGATCTGGAATTCTACGTCGAGTTGGGAGCCGGTTATCAGTCCACGCGGTTCGTCTCGGTGGAGGCGGGCGAGTCGGACCAGGAGGAGAGCTTTACCCTGCTCCCGGCGATCAGCGTCGAGTGGGACATCACCGGATCCATCGACCTGGATGCGAGTTACAATGCGGAGGTCACGGTGCCCGAGGTCCAGAACACCGTCCATCACTTCTTCGCCTTGTTGAGCATCGAATTGACCTCGATTCTCGACTTCGATACCTCGTTGACCTGGGACCGGGTGGAGACGCCCAAGGCGGATTCGGACGGGGTCGTGCCCAAGCAGGACGACTTGCGGTTCTTCTTCGGTCTTGGGGTGGATTTCTAACCGGGCCCGCAATGGTAGACTTGCAGGATCCGGCCAGCGATCTGGCCCCGAGTCCTACACCCTTGCCACAGGCCCCGTCATCCATGCGACTCCTACTCACGCTGGGGTTGATGACCCTGCTCCACAGCGTCATCCCCGCCTCGTCCCAGGCCCAGAACGTCATCCTCTCGGAGCTCTGCGATCCGAGGCTGAACTACCAGACCGACCGCTTCATCGAGATCTACAACGCCGGCGCTTCGTCGGTTGATCTGACCGGGTGGCAGCTGGTCGCGGTGGGCAACGGTTCGGACATCTTCACCTGGAACCTCTCCGGGAGCATTGCCCCGGGTGAGGCGCTGGTTGCCGGGGACCAGACCACCACGGTGGCGTTCACGGTGGATTTCCAGGGTGCGGCCTGGTCCGACAACAACGGGACCTGGAACGGAAAGGTGGGCGACGGAGCCAAGCTCCTGGGCCCGGGTGCCACCCTGGTCGACTACGCGGTGGTGACCGGCACCGCGTTCGAGAACGACGACTACGTCCGCAATTCCAACGTGACCACGCCCACCACCAGCTACAACGCTTCGGAATGGACGGCGACCGCGGTGGACCTCCCCACGGAGGGGACTCCCGGCACCCACTCGGCCAGCCCGCCCACCCCGGTTCCCTCGGTAACCAACCTGGGTACGGATCCGCCGGCGCCCCTGCCGGCCCAGAGCGCCGACGTGTTGGCGGACGTCACGGACGGGGTGGCGAACATCACCACCGTGGAAGCGCATTGGGGAACGGTTTCCGGATCGTTGACCAACACCCTCGCCATGTCCCTGGACGCGGGCGACACCTACCGCACCGACAGCCCGATCCCCGGCCAGGCCGGCGGCGTGACCGTCTACTACGAGGTCGAGGCCAACAACGATCAGGGGGGGACCACCGTCTCCTCCGAGCAGAGCTACACCGCGGCCAATCCGGTGACCATCGCGGCGATCCAGGGGGGGGTGGCGAGTTCGCCCTATGACGGTTCCACCGTCGTCACCTACGGCGTGGTGACCGCGACGTTCGGGACCACCTTCGTGATGCAGGACGGGTCCGGCGCCTGGAGCGGGCTGTGGGCCAACGGTGCGGGCGGCCTCTCGGTGGGGGACTCCGTCACCGTGTCGGGGGATGTCACCGAGTCGTTCGGGGGCGGCTTCGACGGCAATACCCTGCTGGCCAACGCCTCGGTGCTGGCTTCCAGTGCCGGAGCCGCGGTGCCGGCCGCCGCGACGGTGGGCGCGCCGGCAGCCATGAGCGAGGGGTATGAAGGGGTCCTGGTGCAGCTCCTGGACGCCCAGTGCACGAACGTGAACGTCGGGGCCGGGGAATGGCTCGCCGATGACGGCTCCGGTACCGGCCGGGTGGGCGAACTGGGTTACGACAGCTCGCCGATCCTGGGCACCCGCTACGACGTCACCGGTCCGGTCTCCTATTCGGGAAGCGCGTTCAAGCTGGAACCCCGGGGGCTGAGCGACATCGTCTGGTCCGGGGACACCTTCGCCCCGGTCATCCTCAGCACCACCGCCCTGGACGCGGCCACGGTGCGCATCGATTTCTCCGAGACGGTGGACGTGACCACCGCCGAGACCGGGTCCAACTACACCATCGCCGGGGTGAGCGTTCTTTCCGCGTCGGTGGCGGTCGGGGTTCCCTATCGGGTGGAACTGACCACGAGCACCATGGCCGACGGTTCCTACGTGGTGGATGTGACCGGGGTCGAGGATCTGTTCGGCAACGCGACCTCGGGCGAGACCGACGGGTTCGACGTCAACAGCTACGGCCCTCCGGTGGGGTACTACGACAGCGCGAACGGGTTGATGGGAACCGCGTTGCGACTCGAGTTGCATGAGATCATCGACAATCACAGCGTGCAGAGCTACAACTTCGCCCTCACCGCGTTCGAGACCACGGACGACAAGCCCAACGGCAAGGTGTGGGACATGTACTCGGACATCCCGGGCGGGACCCCCCCCTACGAGTACACGTTCGGGGTGGACAACGGTTCCAGCGCGAGCGGCGAGGGGGAGGGATACAACCGGGAGCACTCCTTCCCCAGCAGCTGGTTCGGGGGCGGTTCGCCCATGCAGAGCGATCTGTTCATGCTGTATCCCACGGACATCTACATGAACAGCATCCGGGGCTCGTTCGTATTCGGAGAGGTGGCCACCCCGGACTACACCGGGCAGAACGGGACCCTGCGCGGCTCGAGCGGCACCGCCGGCTACTCCGGCACCGTGTTCGAGCCGATCGATGCCTACAAGGGGGACTTCGCCCGCACCTACTTCTATGTTTCCACGCGGTACTACACCGAGGACGGGGGCTGGCCGGGAAGCGATATGGTGGACGGGGCGGACCTGGAGCCGTGGGCCCTGGACCTGCTCCTGGACTGGCACATGGGCGATCCGGTGAGCGAGAAGGAACAGGACCGCAACCACACCATCTACGGCTTCCAGGGCAACCGGAACCCGTTCATCGACCGCCCCGAGTATGTGGTGCAGGTGTTTGCCCCCACCCTCGCCGCCGACGGCGAGATGCCGCGACTGCTGTTCGTGCACCCCAACGCCCCGAATCCCTTCCGCGGTTCAACCCGGATCCGCTTCGAGTTGGCCGAGCCGTCGGACGTCCGGGTCCTGGTCCACGACATCAACGGGCGGCTCATCCGCGCCGTGGACCCCGGTTTCCAGACCGCGGGGGCGCATGCGGTCCAGTGGAACGGCCGGGACAACGCCGGGCGCCAGGCCGCGGCCGGCGTGTATTTCTACAGCATCGTGATCGGAGACCACCGGGAAACCCGCCGCATGGTGCTGATTCGCTAGATTGGGGCGGCGACCGATGAGTTGCAGCGAATGATCCAGCCGGGGACCCCCCTGGGGCCCTACGTCGTGATCGGCCCACTGGGTTCCGGCGGAATGGGCGACGTCTATCTCGCCCGTGACCCGCGACTGGGCCGTGAAGTCGCCCTGAAGCTGCTGCCTCCGGAGTTCGTCGCCGATCCCTTCCGCCTCTCGCTCTTTCGTCGGGAGGCCCTCACCCTGGCCACCCTGAACCATCCCGGCATTGCGGTGATCCACGGGTTCGAGGAACCCGAACCGGGGATGCTGTTCCTGGTGTTGGAACGTGTCGAGGGCGAGTCCCTGGGTAGCGCCCTGCAGCGGGGTCCGCTGGCGGTGGAAGAGGCGTTGCGCGTCACCGCCCGCATCGCCGAAGCGGTCGAGGCTGCGCACGAAAGGGACGTGGTCCACAGGGATCTCAAACCCCACAACGTGATGGTGGGCCCGCGTGGACAGGTCAAGGTGCTGGACTTCGGCCTGGCCCGCAAGCTGGGGGGTGCCGGGCGCCCGCGGGAGGGCGTGACGCGGGTGGACTCCGGTGAGCCGGACACCACCCGGGTCGCCGATCCCGGCGGCGAGGACGAGGACGCCACGCGACTCTCGGGTCCCGGCGTCGGCGCAACGGATCCCGGGTCCTCCCTCGAAGAGTTGAGCGCCATCGGGGATGATGTGGCCGGCACCCCGGGTTACATGAGCCCAGAGCAGATCGAGGGGCGGGTCCAGGGACCCGGCACCGATATCTTCGCCCTGGGGTGCATCCTCTATGAGGCGCTCAGCGGCCGCCGGGCGTTCGCGGGCGGCAGCGTGCACCGGACCCTGGCCGCAACCCTTCAGCAGGACCCGGACCCCGATGCCCTCCCCGGACGGTTGCCGACCGGGGTGTCGGCCCTGTTGGGGTCCATGTTGGCCAAGCTCCCCCAGGATCGCCCCGAGTCCATGCGGCGGGTCCGGGAAGCGTTGGAGGAAGCGCTGGGCATCCGCCATGCCAGTGCGGTGATGGCCGGCGAGATCGTGGATCTGCCCACCAATCTTCCGAGCCGGCAGGGGGAACTGATCGGGCGTCGGGAGGAACTGGAGCGGGCGCTCGACATACTGGGCGCGTCGCCTGCCCTGACCCTGACCGGCCTGGGAGGCACGGGCAAGACCCGCCTCGCGGTGGAGGTTGCCCGGGAACAACGAAGCGGGTTCCCCGACGGAACCTGGTTCGTCGATCTGGCGCCACTGACCGAACCCGGTCGTGTCGTGTCCACGGTGGCCCGGGTTCTCGGTATCAAGGACGAGCCGGGCCGCCCGGCTCTCGATACGCTCGAGGACCACCTGCGGTCGCGGCGGCTGCTTCTCGTACTGGACAACTGTGAGCATCTCATTGCCGCCTGCGCCGACCTGTTGACCCGGGTCGTCGCCTCCTGCCCCGAGGTCAAGGTGATCTCCACGAGTCGGGAAGCCCTGGGGGTCGCCGGTGAGGTTCTCCTGCCCGTCCCGCCCCTCGCCCTGCCGGAGGGAAGCGATCCGGCCGAGGTCCGGGACTCGTCCGCGGGCCGCCTCTTCATCGGGAAGGCCTGCCAGGTTCGACCGGGGTTCGCGGTAACCGAGGAGAACGCGGAGGCGGTCGCGGAGATCTGTCGGCGTCTGGATGGGATTCCGTTGGCTCTCGAACTGGCGGCGGCGCGAATCAGGATCCTCTCCGCCGACATTATCCGGGACAAGCTGAGTGATCGGTTTCGACTGCTCACCGGGGGAAGTCGCTCATCCCTCCCCCGGCAACAGACCCTCCGGGCGACCATGCAGTGGAGCTACGATCAACTGTCGGATCCGGAGCAGTCATTGCTCCGGAAACTGTCGGTCTTCAAGGGAGGGTGGAGCCTCGATGCAGCGACCGCGGTCTGGGAAGAGGATGCCGACGAGTTCGAGGTCCTGGACCTCCTGACCCAACTCGCCGACAAGTCGCTCGTCGTGGTGCGCGAGGTGGAGAACGAACCTCGATTCGGCTACCTGGAAACGGTGCGGGAGTACGCCGCGGAGCAGTTCAAGGAGACGGGTGATGTGGAAGGGGTCCGGAGCCGTCATCTGGATTTCTATCTGGAGTTTGCCGACAGGGCGGTTTCCTCGCTGGTCGGTCCCGAGCAGACCACCTGGACGAGTCGGTTGGATCGGGACCACGGCAACCTTCTGACCGCGATCTCCTGGGCGCGCAGCCAGCCTTCCCTGGCCACGCGGGGGCTGGCCCTGGCCGGCGTGCTGGCGCGCTACTGGTCCATGCGGGGTCTCTATGAGTTGGGTCAGGGTGTCCTGGCCGGCGCCCTGGATCACGAAGGGCCGAGCGTTTCCTCCCCCGAACGGGCGATGGCGCTGGTCCGCATGGGAGGCATGGCCCTCTATCGCGGCGACCTCGAGGGGGCTCGGATCCCCATCGAGGACAGTCTCGCCATCTACCGGGAGATCGGTGATGCCAAGGGAGTGACCCGCGCCCTGAGCGGGTTGGCCACCGTTGCCACTTACCAGGGGGACTTCGCCCTGGCGCGGCGGTACAACGAGGATGTCCTGGTCGAGTTGGAGTCCCGGGGAGAGACCCGCGCCCAGGCGGTGACCCTGCACAACCTCGGCTTTCTTCTCCTGTGCCAGGACCTCCCCTCCGAGGCCATCACGTACTACGAACGCGCACTGGCCATGCTGCGGGAAATCATGGACCTCAAGCACATCGCCCTGACCCTTGCCGACCTCGCCACGGCAACCCTTCGCAGCGGAGATCTGGCCGCGGCCATCTCGCAGCTCCAGGTGGGTTTGAACCTGGGGCTGGGGGACGAGCCCTCCAGGGAGAATGCCTACCTGATGGAGTGCGGATCCGAGATTGCCGCGAGTCAGGGAAGCCTGGAGTTGGCGGTTCGATGGCACGGAGTGGCCGCCCGGGTGCGGGACGACCTGGGCGCCTCCCTGGCTCCCGCCGAGTTGAGCCAGCGGGAGGCCTTGATGCAGACCGCCTTGGACGACCTCGGTCCGGAGGCCTTTGGGACTGCGCTTGCCGAGGGTAGGGAAACAAACGTTCAAGAGGCCCTGGCGGCCATTCGGAGCTGGCTGATAGGCCGCGGGCATACCGACGCCGAGGCACCCGTCGAGGGGTAGCCCGGTGTTCGTTTTCTATCGAAGGGTTGCGTGGTTGCTGCTAGAGTTTCGCCTGTATTCGTAGTCCCCCCGGCTACACTCCATTGCCCCTCAACATGGGTTGAGCATCAGGGAGCCCCGTGGCGAATCCTCTCTTGTCGCTTCTCAACCCGATAGGACCATCATGCGAAAAGTGCTAACCGTCCTTGCCCTGACTCTTGGGTGTCTTGGCGTGACCACGCAGGCTGCCCAGGCCCAGGCTCTCCTTCTGGACTACGTGGGGTATGACTATGAGGCCCCGGACATCGACCCCCTCGTCTTCGGCGAAGTCGGTTCGGGGTATGTCGGTCTGGGGTTCGTTCCGGTCATGTTCGCCCCCCTCGTCCCTGACACGGTCAACAACCAGTACACCTATCACATGTCGGGACTGACCTCGGTTTCCCGCGCCGTGGTGGGTGACTTCGTCATCGTCACCTATTCGGGTCCCGGCGTGATCCGGGTATACGAGGACTCCAAGGCCCTCGGTACGGATGCGGACTACGGGATCAATCCTCCCAACGCCACCGCGCCGTCCTCGTTCAGTGACGGAACCCTGTTCCTGGAAGGGGAGCTGACCTCGTTTCAGATGATCCTGAACACGGTGACCGACACCGGTAGCTTCGAGGCCGTCTTCGAGGCGGTCGGCGGGTCCCAGCTGGGGAACATCCCCCTGAACCAGCGTGAGGGTTGGACTTTCGCGGGGAATACCGGAAACGAATTGAATCGACCCGAGGGCTATCGACACCAGGTCGACGGACAGATCTTCCTGGACGCGCCCCTCCCGGTCGAACGCACCACATGGTCCCGTATCAAGAAGCTGGGTAGCTAGGAGTCATCATGGGATACATCAATCGGTCTTCATTGCGATTCAACCTCACCGGACTCGCTGCGGTGCTGCTCATGACCGCGGCGGCATCCACCGCCCACGCCGGCGCGTCCATCGACTGGGATCCCATCTATACGTGGGAACCCGGAGCCACCCCCACCAATTCCCCGATCGGCGGCGAGATGCGCGCGGTCGGGGTCATCAGTGCCTTCGACGCTCCGTTCGGGGATCTGGATGCCAACGACCCGACCACGGAGTACACGATCTACATGTACGGTCTCATTTCCCAGGGAACGATCACCCAGGGTCCTCCGGCGACCACGTTCTATTCGACGACCTATGCCGGGGGCACCATCGAGATCTACGCCGGGAGCCCGCGGGACGCGGCCTATACCCCCAATCCCCCCAACGTGGACGTGCCGTCCACGTTCACCAACGGCGTCCTGATCCTCTCGGGGACCTTCGATTCCTTCACGACCCAGACGAACAACTTCACCACGTTCAACACGGGAAACATGGAAGGAACCATCTCCTGGACGGGTGGGACCCTGCTGGATCGCACGACCAACAACGGCGATCCGTGTCCGGGGCTCTTCACCGGTGGCATGACCTGGTTGCCCTCGGTCCTCATCGACGGGTACATCTTCCGTCATGACGGCAAGATCGATCTGAACTGTCCGTTGCCCGTGGAAGCCACGACATGGGGATCCATCAAGCTGGGCAACTGAGCTTGACCTCCCCGAGGGCGTTCCTGCTGGCAGCGTTTCTCCTGGCCTCGGCGTCCACGGACGCCGGGGCCATTGTTCTTCGCCACGATCGTGACGACGCACGCTACCGCGACCTCGCGGCCGACTACCCCATGGTGTGCAAGGTCGGGGGAGGGATGGGCACGCTCATTACCCCCACCTGGGTGGTCACCGCCGCCCACGTGGCGGAGCAGATGGTGAGCGAGGTCCGCTTCGGTGACCTGGTCGTTCCGGTGGACCGCACCTTCCTGCATCCCGACTACGCCATGGAGGGGAAGCACCGGGACATTGCCCTCATTCGGCTGGCTAGTCCCGTGACCGGGATCGTCCCGGCCCAGCTCTACGCGTGGGACGACGAACTGGGGCAGAGGGTGGTGTTCGTGGGAGACGGCTGGACCGGAACCGGCTTGACCGGCCCGTCCAAGGGGGAGCGCATCTACCGGGCGGCAAGAAACCAGGTGTCCGAGGTCCTGCCCGGGTGGGTGAACTTCATCTTCGACGCTCCCCCGGAAGGAGACGACCTGGAGGGGATCAGCGGTCCCGGAGACAGCGGGGGCCCCGCCCTGGTGGAGCGGGAGGGGACGCTCTACGTGATCGGGGTCAGCGCGTACAACGACGGTGGGGAGCTTTGCACCTACGGGACCAAGGAGCACTACGGTCGCGTCTCCGACGAGCGGGAATGGTTGGACGGCGTGATGGCGGGAACCCTGGACACGACCAGCGATCGCCGTCTGCTGCGGCATGAAGAGACGGCGGATGGCCAGGGATCGGTGAGCGCCGAAGCCATGGAAGAAATCGAGGCACCTCCGGCCGTGCTGTGCTCCTCGGAAAGGGTGGCGCGTCTTCTCGTCGAGGCGCTCAACGCGGGGGATGCCGACGCCTTCCGGGCCCTGTTCAGCGAGGGCTACCTGGAGCGGGAAGGGGAGGTTGGGATCGACGGGATGTTGGGGTTCATGATCCAGGCCCGTGAAGCGCGGGGGGATATCGTCTCCATCCATCCCGTGGAGTCGACCGCGCTCCGGGTCGGGGAAGGGGAAGTGCCCATGGTTCCGGTGATCTGGCACCTCGCCGACGGCACTTCCGGCTACTTCGGGCTCGTGCTGGCCCCCGACGAGTTGATCACCGATTTCTCACTCTTCGTGCGCAAGGACATCTGCCGGGCCGGGGCGGAATGCGCGATCACGGTGTCAATGGATTGATCGTGCCCACTAGTTGTTAGATTCCTTTCGTAGACCGCGACTCTGTGTGTGAGATGTCTGAGTAAACACTCACGCGGGAGTTGTGAATGCGAACTGTCCTAGTGATCCTTGTCAGTCTATTCCTCCTACACAGTACGATGGGCTACGCCCATACTGCAGAAGCGGAGCCAGTCCCGAGCATTGTGCTCCATGCATACAAAGTGGAAT
Organism: Candidatus Eiseniibacteriota bacterium; assembly: GCA_942491735.1. Classification (GTDB taxonomy): domain Bacteria; phylum Eisenbacteria; class RBG-16-71-46; order JABDJR01; family JABDJR01; genus CALOCN01. The sequence continues at coordinate 226,441 of CALOCN010000001.1, forward strand.
CACTCCGCTCGAGCAGCATTGCTGCCGATCACTCCTGGGCCTGTGTTGACGCACAGACTGAAATCCGATCAGGGGGCGTTTACGAGATCCATGTGTTTGCGACCCACCTTGGTCCGGAGGACGTGCTAACCGGGGCGGCGTTCACCATCCTCTACGACGCTCGACCCGGACGAGGGATTGATGTTCTCTCGTGGAGAACGGGCGCCAGTTTCCAGCAAAGCTCAACTGGGGGGTCCGCAAAGTGGCCGGAAGCGAACGCCAGCCTAACCCTTGGCTTCAATGGTGAAACTCCCCGTTCCGGTGGGGAATTCGTGCTGCTGGGAACCCTTAGGGTCCTGGCTCACGACGAGGATGTCCTCAGGCTTGGGACCGGGAAGAACCCGGCGCGTCTCATTCTGGCCAACGCACCGCCTAGCCACGCGACGTCCGGGGAGATCGGTGTCGATCGACCCGGAAGGGTACCTTGCCTCCTGCCAAGCACGGAAACATCCCCCGTGGCTTCGATACCCCTGCTCTCCCCGGCGACCCCCAACCCTTTCGGATCCCAAACGACACTTGTATATCGGAGTCGTGGCACCGCGAAGCTGTCGGTGTCGGTCGTCTCGGTGACCGGTCGGCACGTTCGATCCTGGGTCGAACACATTCAGTCCGGGCCAAACCAGATTCATTGGGACGGTCGGGATACCTATGGTCAGGCTGTAGCCAGCGGAATCTACTTCGTTAGGGTTGCGGAACCCCTGGGGCCACTCCTGTCCCGCTCTATCACGGTTGTTAGGTAGGGAGGATCATGATGCGTAACCTTGAATCACTAGCCCTGATCGCCTTGCTGGCGGCCTTGGTCATGGTGCCCGCCATTGCGCAGGCAGGTTCGGCTTCCGAGGCCAAACTTGCCGTGCACCTGGTGCCGCGCACGACCAAGTCCACCTGTGCAAACACTGTCATTCCCCCATGCAACGAAGGGGAAAGCAACCTGCTTGTAGAAGGAGACATCCTGGTTGGCTATAACGCCTACGTCATGATTCTGGATGTAGATCCCTCCCAGGGGATTGCCGGGGCGTCGTTCGGGATTCAGTACGACGGAGCGACCCAGTCCGGCGTTGATGAGTTCGGTTGGACCTCCTGTGCAGACTACACATTCAGCGAATCCGGTTGGCCGGCTTCCAGTACGGGCATCACTCTGACTTGGGACCCCATTGGTAGCTGTCAGAGGACGCCGGTAGCGGGTGACCTTGGAGGATCGGCCGGGGCACTTGCGGGATCGATATACATATACGCCTACTCACCCGACGCACTGAGCCTTGTAGCACGGAGCGCTGAATCCGGAACTGTCGTAGGGACTTGCGAGGGGGTGGAGGTCGAGGCGGTCGGAGTTGGAAGTGTCGGACTCGGTGGCGCGGTCGGTCATGATCCCTGCAACCAATAGGAGACTAGGTATGAAGTACATTCTGCCAGGTATGATCGTAGCCGCCATGGCGGCTTTTGTTACCGCAGAGGCTCGCTTGCCCCTGGTTGTCGACCTGCAAACCCAAAGCGATGTGGTTGTGTCCTCCGGCTTCGGCCACACGGGTACGGGTAGGTCCGTCGCCTGTGGCGATTGGGATGGGGATGGAGTGGATGATCTTGCGATCGGGGTGCCTTCGGCATCCACGCTGGGGCGTGATCGGAATGGAGCAGTGTATGTGTTTCTGGGTCGAGGCCAGTCTCCCCAGACGCTAAACCTTCAGCAAGCGGACTATGTCGTTCATGGTGCAGACGAGAGCGGCGAATCCAGTGAGCTTTATCGTCGACCCGAAACTGGCTCGGCTCTCGGTTTCGCCGATTTCAATGGTGATGGCAATCTCGACCTGATGGTTGGAGCTCCGGGTGAGTCCGTTACGGGACTGAACGGCGCTCCGGACGTTGGATCGATACACATCCTGTATGGGCCGCCTACGACCTACGACCATGATCTTAACGTTGTCTCGGGGCTGAGAGTCGAAGTGCGAGGCGCTCACAGTCTCGGATACTTCGGTTCCGACTTCGATGCTGGCTACATCAACGATGATCAGTACGCGGACGTCATAGGGACAGTGCCAGGGGCCTTGCATGAAGATGGTTATGGCTTCGCGTTTCTGGTCTACGGGTCGGCTGCACCTACGAATCCAATGACACCCTTCGCCAACGCGGACATGTCACCGTTCTTCCTGGACGAGGTTGACCCTGGTGGGATTTCGACTACGGTGGGGGACTACGACAACGACGGTCTGGACGACTTTGTATTTGGTCTTCCGCGGACGTCCACGCTTCATGCCAATCAGGGGCATGTCTATGTTGTACATGGGGAGCCATTCAAGTTCGGGCCCGCCATACTGAACGTTCCCGCCATGGGTTCGACCTACACGGTGTCGGAGGTGGTTGGCACCGTGCTCGGAAGTGGATTCGGGACGGCGTGTGCGACGGGCGACGTCGATGGTGACGGAATCGACGATCTCGTCGTTAGCGAACCCCACTTGGGTGCGGAACACTCGGGGGTCCATATCGTATTCGGGGGCAACCTGAACGGGGCCGTGGCGTCGGCTGTGGAGCCCGAGTATGTTGCCGCCTCCATCTATTCGTGGCTGGAAGACGTGTCCCTTGGCGAGCGGATCAACATGATTCGGGTTGGCGACGTCGACTCGGATGGGCATGATGATCTACTGATCGGGTCGCCATCCACCTATCTGGCGGGATCGAGTACGGGCAGTGCACACGTGGCATATGGCCAGAACAGGCAGTACTATGCGAGCAAGGATGCCGTTGATATCAATAGGCAAGGGGCAAGTATCCTCGAATCGGATGGGGTGGGCAGTGTTGGCCGTTCGGTTGCGATCGGGGATTTCAATGGCGATGGGATTGGTGATGTGTTTGTCTCAGATCCGAGCGCTGATCTGGGAGAAGGCAGGGTCTACGTTCGGTTTGGGGAAGCAACAGCTCCCGGTGACCCGGATCCGTCACTGTCCATTACTCCTGTGGTTGTCGTTGCTCCCCCCATCGGAGATCCGGGCGATGAGATGGCAACCACCGTTCAGGTAAACTCGGCTAACGGCCCCGTCGCCGGCGCAACCGTCGAGTTGCGCTTCAGCACTCAGGCCCAAACCCTCTTGGGGTGGTGCGATGGGGTGCCGCTACAGAGCGTGACCGGGGTCACCGACATGAACGGTATGGTAAGGCTTCACGCCTATGCTGGAGGTAGCCTTGCTCCATTCGTCTGGCCGAATGTGGGACATTCTGGCCACCCGGCAGTTGCGGTAGCGCCCTGGCCGGCAACAATCCACGTAGACGGAGAACTGTTTGGGAGGTCGTGGATAGTGTCGCCGGACATCAGTGACGCCTCTGGGCATCTAGTTCATGAGACCGACTGGCAGGGGGGCGTCCTCGAAGTATCAATTGGAGATGCGATTGCGTTCACACCGTTCATAGCCAACGAGTGGTTTGACTATGGGCGCGATCTCAACGGCGACGGTAGGGTGACCCTGTCGGATGCGATCCTCCTGACCGGGTATATCAACAACTACGCGAGCTGCTCAACTGGCGGTTCGTGAGGGCACTCAATGGGGCGGGGCGATGCCCCGCCCCAAACAAGTCTACAGCGGAATGTTCCCGTGCTTCTTCGCCGGCAGGCTCTGCCGCTTGTTGCGCAGGGCGTGCAGCGTGCGGATCAACCGGGGCCGGGTTTCACGCGGCTCGATCACGTCGTCCAGATAACCCAGCTCCGCGGCCACGTACGGGTTCGCGAACTTGGTGTTGTACTCGTCGATGAGTTCCTTGCGCTTGGCTTCGGGGTCCTTGGCCTCGGCCAGTTCCCGCCGATACAGGATGTTCACCGCCCCGTCCGCGCCCATCACCGCCAGCTCGGCGCCGGGCCAGGCCACGTTGTAGTCCCCCCGGATGTGCTTGGAGGACATGACGTCGTAGGCACCGCCGTAGGCCTTGCGGAGCACCACGGTCAGCTTGGGAACGGTGGCTTCGCAGTAGGCGTAGAGCAGCTTGGCCCCGTTGGTGATGATCGCGTTCCACTCCTGGGTGGTGCCGGGGAGGAACCCGGGCACGTCCTCGAAGGTCACCAGCGGAATGTTGAAGGCGTCGCAGAACCGGACGAACCGGGCTCCCTTGGTCGAGGAGTCGATGTCCAGCACCCCGGCCAGGAACTTGGGCTGGTTGGCCACGATCCCCACCGGGAATCCGTCCAGCCTCGCGAACCCGACCACGATGTTCCGGGCGAAGTGCGCGTGCACTTCCAGGAACTGCCCGTTGTCGACCACCTTCGAGATCACGTCCTTCACGTCGTAGGGCTTGTTGGCGGAATCCGGGACCAGTCCCTGAAGGCTCTCGTCCATGCGGTTCGGATCGTCGTCCGGCTCCCGCCGGGGCGGGTTCTCCACGTTGTTCTGGGGGAGGTAGCTCAGCAGCTCGCGGACCAGACGCAGGGTGTCCCGGTCGTCGGTGCCGGCGAAGTGGGCCACGCCGCTCTTGGAGTTGTGGGTCATGGCCCCACCGAGCTCCTCGTGGGTCACCGTCTCCTGGGTCACGCTCTTGATCACGTCGGGACCGGTCACGAACATCTGGCTCGTGCCCTGGGTCATGATGATGAAGTCGGTGATGGCCGGGGAGTACACCGCGCCGCCGGCACACGGACCCATGATGGCCGAGATCTGGGGCACCACCCCGCTGGCCAGGGTATTGCGCAGGAAGATGTCCGCGTAGCCGCCCAGGCTGGCCACCCCCTCCTGGATGCGGGCGCCTCCCGAATCGTTGAGACCGATCAGCGGGGCCCCGTTCTCCATGGCCAGGTCCATCACGTTGCAGATCTTCTTGGCGTTGGCCCCGGACAGGGTCCCGCCGAAGACGGTGAAGTCCTGCGCGAAGAGGTAGACGATCCGACCGTCCACCTGTCCGAACCCGGCTACCACCCCGTCCCCCGTGACCTTGCGGTGCTCCATGCCGAAGTCGGTGCAGTCATGGGTGACGAAGACCCCCAACTCCTGGAAGGTGCCGGGATCCAACAGGAGCTCGATGCGCTCGCGCGCGGTGAGCTTGCCCTTCTCGTGCATCTTGGCGATGCGCTCTTCACCACCCCCGAGGGCGGCCTGGGCTTTGCGGCGCTTGAGCTCTTCGATCTGGTCCTTGGCTGTCATGATGTCCTCGATTGGAAGGGCTAACCCGTTGTCGGGCCGAGAGAAACTGTAGGGAACGGATGGGGTGGGGTCAACGAGGGGGGACGCGGACCGTTCCGTCGTGCTTGACTCACCCCGGGAAGCCCCCTAACCTCGTTTGCCGTCTTGACGATCCCGTCTTCCCACCACCCAGGAGCCAAGCGTCCCATGAGCCGAATCGCCGTTCTTTCCGCCGTACGCACCCCCATCGGGAAGTTCATGGGGGCATTCGATGGGGTCAGCGCGGTGGAGCTGGGTGAAACCGCCGTCCGGGCCGCCCTGGAGCGGGCCGGGGTCACTCCGGACAAAGTGGACGAAACCATTCTGGGTCAGGCACGCCAGGCCGGGAACGGCCCCAACCCGGCCCGACAGGTCGCTTTCCGGGCCGGCATCCCCCAGGAGCGACCGGCCTGGACCCTGAACCAGGCCTGTGGATCCGGGCTGCAGGCCCTCCTGGCCGCCAGGGACCGGATCCTTCTGGACGAGAGCCGTATTGCGGTGGCGGGGGGCATGGAGAACATGAGCCAGGTGCCCTACCTGCTCCCCAAGGCGCGCACCGGCTACCGCCTGGGGCACGCCCCCCTCGTGGATGCCATGTACCAGGACGGTTTCGGTTGTCCCCTCGCCGATCAGCTCATGGGGGCCACGGCCGAGACCCTCGCCGACCAGTACACCATTACCCGCGACGAGCAGGATGCCTATGCCGCCCGTAGCCAGCAGCGGGCCGAGGCGGCCTGGGAAGCCGGGCGCTTTGCCGACGAGATCACGCCGGTCACCGTGACCGGCCGCAAGGGCTCGGTGGTGGTGGACCGGGATGAGCACCCCCGGGCCGGAGTGATCCCGGAGGCCCTGGCCAAGCTCCCCCCCGTTTTCCGCAAGGATGGAACGGTCACCGCGGGGAACGCTTCCGGCATCACCGACGGCGCGGCCGCCCTGGTGCTGGCCTCCGAGGCCGCGACCCGGGAGTTGGGGGCGACCCCGCTGGGCTGGCTCGAGGATGGCGTTACGGTGGGGGTGGATCCCCACGTCATGGGCATCGGGCCGGTCCCGGCGGTGCGGGCCCTGGAAGCCAGAACCGGGCGGGCCCTCTCCAGCTACACCCTGGTAGAGCTGAACGAGGCCTTCGCCGCCCAGGTGCTGGCCGTGGATCGGGAGCTTCGCATGGACCCGGATCGCCTCAACGTGAACGGGGGGGCCATTGCCCTGGGACACCCCATCGGTTGCTCCGGGGCCCGGATCGTGGTGACCCTGCTGCACGAGCTGCGGCGACGCGGGGGTGGCTCCGGGCTGGCAACGCTATGTGTTTCAGGAGGTATGGGTGTGGCGGCAGCGCTGAGCACGGAGGACTAGATGCCGGATTTCAAGGATCAGGTTGCCATCGTCCACGGCGGGAGCGGCGAGCTGGGGACGGCGATTGCCATGCGGCTGGCCAAGGAGGGGGCGCGGGTCGCCTTCACCTACCGCTCGGATAAGGAAGAGGCGGACGGGCTGATCGAGGCCATCGAGGCCATCTCGGCCACCGCCCTGGGCGAGGCGGTGGACATCGTCGACTTCGCCGCGATCTCGGAGTTCACCCAGAAGATGGTCTCCAAATGGGGTCGGCTGGACGTTCTGGTCAACGTCGTGGGGGCCCGGGATGAGGCTTCCCTGTTCGATATGACCCCCGAGCAGTTCAACCACGTTCTGGATGTGAACCTGCGTGGGTATTTCAATTGCATCCGCGCCGCCGCCCCGATCCTGCGGGACCAGGGGAACGGCCGAATCGTTAACGTGGTGTCGGCAGAGACGTTGCGGGGTAAGGGCACCCTGAACGAGATCGTGGCCAAGTCCGGGGTGATTGGATTGACCCGGGCCGCAGCGAGGGAGTTCGGCCCCCACGGGGTGACCGTCAACGCGGTGGCCCCGGGGCTGGTGGAAACCGGGAGCATGAAGGACATCCCGGCCGAGATCGTTGATAAAGCTATAAATAGCAGCGTGTTAGGGAAGTTGGCCCGACCCGGGGATGTGGCCGAAGCGGTGCTATTCCTGGCGTCCAACCGAGCCCGACACATGACGGGGGAGGTTTTGAGAGTGGACGGGGGACGTCACCTGGGGGCGGCCCAACCGCGCCCCAAGCTCTCCTAGGGCATTCCCAGATATTGGGGGTGGAGCTCCACCCACCCCAAGAGGCGCTCCTTCAGATGACACCTCCGGGGGCCGTGCTAAACGCATTTCCCCTTGTCAGATGAGTAGTCTTCGGCTAAAGCTTCTGTGGCTTTGGCTCGGCTGCCTACTTGCTTTGAGGGGTCAAGGCTGCGCCGTGTGCACGCCGGTGGGGGCAGGAGGGCTCCCGTCGTCGAGGTGCCGCACCAGATGCGGCACCGTTGTGACGGCAAGGAGGGTGCTTGTGAAGAAGTTTTTCTTCTTCGCTTTGGTCCTGGGAACAATCGGGACGCAGGCTCAGGCTGCAACCCCGGCGGGTCCCCTGGCTCTGGGTTTCCGGAGCTCGGACGCGCCGTTGGGTGTGCGCTACTGGTTCAGTGAAACGATCGGCGCCGACATCGGAATCGGGCTCGAGACCGACGACGACGGCGAACGGTTCAACTGGTATCTCAACCTGGGTCTCCCTATCACCGTGGTTCCCACGGATCGGGCCAATCTCCACGTATTGCCGTCGTTGCTCTGGGGTCGACTGGACGGGGGGAATGGCGGGGACGCCGCCAACCGGTACCGGATCGGGCTGGCCCTGGAAGTCGAATTCTTCCTCTCCTCTTCGTTCGCGGTGAGTGCCGCTCAGGGCCTTGCTGTGGACATTTTCAGTCCGGGGGGAGAAAACGCGAGCAGCCGGACGGGTTACGAGTCGGTTGGATCGGGTTGGACGGAGCTTGGATTCTCGTTCTACCCGGGAAGCAATTAACTGGTTTTTCCCAACGTGTCAGCCGGCTCGGGCAGTCGGTCGTCGGTTGGGGATAAGCGCACGGGATCATCGGCGAATGGGGCCCCATTCGAGAGCGGGGTGATCCGTGCAATACAAGGAGGAGCGTCAGATGCGTAAGATTCTTCTGTTGACCGTGGCATTCGGTCTGGTGGCAACGTCCGCCATCGCCGCCACGCCTGCCGGGAAGCTCGGACTTGGTTTCATGACCACCGAGGCCCCGATCGGGATTCGTTACATGGCCAGCGAGAAGGTTGGGATCGACCTCGGACTCGGTTTCTCGAGTCAGTCGGTCGGCGACAACACTCGCACGAACTTCTACCTCAACGCGGCACTTCCCGTCACCCTGATTCCCACCGAGAAGGCGAACTTCAACTTCGTCCCGGGAGTCCTTGTGAAGAGCATGGGCGGTGTCGGCGAGGCGGATGGACGCACGGACTTCGACATCTACATGCTGCTCGAAGTCGAGTTCTTTCTCTCGCCTGCGTTTGCGGTGAACGCTTCGCACGGCCTTGCCATCAGCATCGAGGACAATGGAGACGGAAGCGACACGAACTTCGCGACCGGTGGAGCCAACTGGACCAACTTCGGGTTCCATTTCTACCTGCCGTCGAACAACTAGTCCGATTCGGTAACGGGGCCCGGCGATTGACTACCCGCCGGGCCCCGTTTCTTTCTTGGGGGAGGCTCCGGTGCGCGACATCCCCTGGATAGGCCAACGATCGGCCCTGCGCGCGATCCCCACCCACGCCCGACTCACCGGCCTGCTGGCCGTCCTCCTGGGCGGCATGGCCATGGCTCCACTCGCCGTGGCCGCCGAGTCCCGGGGCACGTTCGGGATGAACGTGGCCAACCGCCTTGGGGTCGGCATGGTGACCCCACAGACCCCCCTCGGCCTTCGCTACTTCTGGGACCGCCGGGCCGGGATGGAGGTGGGCTTCGGGTTCAGCAGCAGGTCCGGTGGCGCCAACACGTTTACCCTGGATGGTGGCGGGTTCCTCGCTCTGGCCCCGGGGGATCGCACCAACTTTTTTCTTCGCCCCGGCGTGCGCTACATGAGCCACACCGAGGGAGAAGGCGCCACGAGCACCGTCCAGATCAACCTCGCGCTCTCCCTGGAGTACTTCCTCAGCGGCTCCTTTTCCGTGACCGCCTCCGGCGGGCTGGGGCTCGATTTCACAAGCCCACCGGACGGAGGGGACCAGCACGGCTTCGGGACCTTCGGGGCACCGTTCACCGGCTTGGGTTTCTTCTTCTATTTTCCCAAGGGTGACCGTTGATTCCGCTTTCCCGGAGATCCCATGACCCCAACGCCTGAACGGAGCCGTCTGGAGCGGTTTCTCGGTCTGTTTGCCGAGGTACGGGCGGGCGAGGGGATTCCCACCCTGCTCCTCACCCTGAACGTGTTTCTCCTGCTGGCCACCTACTACATCATCAAGCCGGTGCGGGAGGCGCTCATCCTCGATGAGGGCTCGGCCGAGCTCAAGAGCTACCTCTCGCTCGGTCAGACCGCCCTGCTGCTTCTGGTGGTTCCCATCTACTCCCGATTGGCCGGGGCGCTACCGCGTCGGGCCCTGCTCAACACGGTCAGCCTGTTCTTCGTGGCCTGTCTGGTGCTGTTCTTCGCCCTGTTCCAGTTGGGCGTTTCCCTGAGCGTGGTTTTCTTCCTCTGGGTCGGCATCTTCAACCTCATGATCGTGGCCCAGTTCTGGTCGTTCGCCAACGATCTCTACACCCCCGAGGAAGGGAAGCGGCTTTTCGCCATCATCGCGTTCGGCGCTTCGGCCGGTGCGGTGGTGGGGAGCTATGCCCTGGGTGAGGCGATCGACTCCCTGGGGATCGGACCGCTCTTCCTGATTGCCGCCGGCGTGCTGCTGGCGGCACTGGTCGTCACCAACGTGGTGAACAGCCGGGCCGCGGGCCGCACCGCGGGCACCGCGCAGGCCGGGGCGGCCGAGGAACCGGTGGGCAAGGGGGACGCCTTTCGCCTCGTGCTCTCCAATCGCTATCTGCTGCTCATCGCCCTGCTCATCCTGTTCCTGAACTGGGTGAACACCAACGGCGAGTACATCCTGGGCCGGGTGGTGGAGGGCGCCGCCGAGGGCGGAGCGGCGGCCGCAGCCGGGTTGAGCGTGGGGGAGTACATCGGCAAGTTCTATTCCCGGTTCTTCCTCTGGGTCAACGTGATCTCCCTGGCCACCCAGCTGTTCCTGGTGTCCCGCATCTTCAAGTACGCGGGGGTCCGTCTTGCCCTGCTCGTGCTCCCGGCCATTGCCCTGATCGGCAACGGAATCATTGCCCTGGTCCCGATCCTGGCCGCGGTGCGCTGGTCCAAGACCTTCGAGAACGCCACCGACTACTCGCTCCAGAACACCCTGCGGGGGGTGCTCTTTCTCCCCACCACCCGCGAGGAGAAGTACAAGGCCAAGCAGGCCATCGACACCTTCTTCGTGCGCAGCGGGGATGTGCTCTCCACCGCGACGGTGGCGCTCGGGGTCAACGTGATCGCCCTGAGCACGACCGGATTCGCGCTGTTCAACCTGGGGCTGGTGGGGGTATGGCTGGCCCTGTCCTGGGCGGTGGGGAAGCGCTATACGCAGCTTTCCGGCGACGCCCCGGACCCGGCCTAGAGCCCGGGGAACCGCGCCGGGTCCCCTTACGGTATCCTTCCCGCCATGATGCGTGACCGGTCAACCACGGGCGGAGTCAAACCGCTCCTCGACAATGCCCGCTGGGCCTTCCGTGCCGCGTGGACCGCGCGTCCCCGGTTGGTGGTGGGGCTGGGTGGGGTCACCGTGGTGCGCGGGCTCATTCCCGCATCCATCGCCCTCGTCATGCGCGAGATCATCGACACCGGGGTGGAACATTCCAACGACGCCACCACCTCGATCACCCCGTTCCTGATCTGGCTGGTACTGGGACTGCTCCTGACCGTGACCGAGGCGGTGAGCCGGTTCCTGGAGCGGTTTCTCATGCTGCGCCTCCTGGACGACGTGGATATCCGGGTCACCGCGGAGATCCTGGAACATGCGGCGCGGCTGGACGTCGCCTTCTTCGAGGACCCCCAGTCCCAGGACATGATCCAGCGGGCCCAGAGTTCCCCGGCCAATCACATCACCAGCTTTCTCAGCGATGTGCTGACCTTCATTACCCACCTGGTCCAGGCCATCTCCCTGGGGGTGGTCATCGTGGCCATCGAGCCCCTGGTCCTGTTCCTTCTGGTCCCCTTTGCCGCGGCCCACTTCTTTTTTCAGTGGCGCATGTCGCGGCGGCAGTACATGGACGAGCGCAACCGGACCAGCCGTCGTCGCTGGTCCCGCTACTTCATGACCCTGCTCACCAGTCGGGAGTCGGTGCCCGAGGTGAAGCTGCTGCGCATCGCGCCCATCCTGGTCGACCGGTTTCGCAGCATCACGGTGGGGTTTCGCGACCAGAACCGGTCCCGCTACCTGCGCAGCCTCGTCGGTGGGTCCCTGTTCGCCTTCCTGACCACCACCGCGTTCTACGCCATGTTCGCCAGGGTGGTGATGCGGATGCTGGAGGGGGTCATCACGGTGGGCGACCTGACCGCGTTCGGGATGGCCGGGCTGCGGCTGCGGGCCGCCCTGGAGTCGGTCGCCACCTCGGTCAGCAACGCCATGGGTCGCACGCTCTACGTCTCCAACCTGCGGGAGTTCCTGGAGGCGGAGCCGGTCATCTCCGGCGGCATGGGGGTGGTACCCACCGAGAGCCGCGGCGCGCTCGGGTTCCGCAACGTCAGCTTCACCTACCCCGGAGCCGGTGAGCCCACCCTGCACGGGATCAACCTGGCCATCGAGCCGGGGGAGACGGTCGCGGTGGTGGGAGAGAACGGGGCGGGCAAGTCCACCCTGGTCAAGCTGCTGGCCCGCTTCTACGACCCGGACGTGGGGAGCGTGGTCTACGACGGGTCCGATGTCCGGTCGTTGGCCATCGATTTCCTGCACCGCCAGATCGCCTTCGTGTTCCAGGAGTTCGGTCGCTACGAAGCCTCCCTCAACGAGAACATCGCGTACGGGGACTGGGAGCCGCTGCTCGACGATCCGCAGGCGGTGCAGCAGGTAATCCGGGAAGCCGGGATCGAGGACCTGGTCAACAGCCTTCCCGAGAAGGGAGACACCATACTGGGGCGCCGGTTCGGAAGCCACGACCTGTCCAAGGGCCAATGGCAACAGGTGGCCATCGCCCGGGCCTTTGCCCGCAACGCGCGGGTGCTCATTCTCGATGAACCCACCTCGAGTCTGGACGCGCGGGCCGAGTACGAGTTGTTCCTGCGCTCCCGCGAGTTGGCCCGGGGTCGTACCACGTTGCTGGTTTCGCACCGGTTTTCCACCGTGCGCATGGCCGATCGCATCGTGGTCCTTCACGACGGACGCATCATCGAGGAAGGAAGCCACGACTCGCTGCTGGCTTCCGGCGGGCACTACGCCAAGCTGTACGACCTGCAGCAGCTGCAGATCGGGGACTCGCCGCGGGCGAACCCGGGGGGACGCACCGGATGACCACGCTCACCCGGCGACCCGGGGACCCGGGAACCGGGGCCTCCGGGAACACGGCGACCCCCACCGTGACCGTGGTCATCCCGTGCCGGAACCGGCATGAGCCGCTCCGTCGCGCCCTCGACTCGGTTCTGGCCCAGACCTGGTCGGACTACGAGGTGGTCGTGGTGGACGACGCATCGGACACCCCGCTGGAGACCCGTCTGGGTGAAGGGGCGGATCCGAGGGTCCGGTTCCTGCGTCTGAACCGGCCACACGGCGCTCCGGCGGCGCGCAACGAGGGCATTCGCACGGCGCGCGGAGTGTGGATCGCGTTCCTGGACAGTGACGACGTGTGGGCGCCCCTTCGTCTGGAGCGTCAGATGGAGCGCTTCGGACGTCCCGGTGCGGAAGCGATCTCGGTGGGCTATTGCCTGTTGCAGGAACAACACGGCGAGGGCGTGCCGCCGCACCGTCCCTACGACGAGCTGGCCGAAGGGGACGTCCTGGACACGATCCTGCGGGGGCGCAAACCGAGCACTTCCACCTACATGATCCGACGCGACGCCCTGGAGAAGATCGGGGGATTCGACACCGCGCTTCCCAGCGCCCAGGACACGGACTTGCTCCTGCGTCTTGCCGAGGCCGGTCATCGGTTCGTGGTGGTCAACGAGGTGCTGGTGACCTGGCACCAGCATCCGGACGGGCAGATCTCCCACGATGCGGGCGCCCGTTGGAAGGCCTACCGCATGTTGGACCGGCGGTGGGGCCCGGTGCTATCGCGGCGGATGGGCCCCCAGGAACACCTCCGGTGGCGGGTTCGCCGACTGAACCAGATGAACACCCTGCTGCGGGATCCTTCATGTCGCTCCGCGTTCGGTCTGCGGGAAGTGGTGCTCCTGGCCCGGGTGAACCTGGAGCGCGCGGAGGTACGGGCGCGGCTGGCCTGGGAGAAGCGGTTCGGGAATGCGGTCTGAACCGCTCCGGGTTGCCCAACACGTCATCCGGTTTCCCAAACTCACCGAGACGTTCATCCTCAATCAGATCACCGGGCTGCTGGAGCGGGGCCACGAGGTCGACATCTACGCCCGGCAGCGGGGAAAAGCGGAGGAACTGCCGCCGCGGGTCCAGCCACTGGACCTGATGAGCCGGGTCACCTACGGCGCTCCCGTGCGCAACACCCTCTTGCGCCGTGTTTTCTCATTGCCCCTGGTGGAGCGGGCCTTCGGGCCCCTTTCCCGCATGGCTCCGGAGCGCAGGGCTTTCGCCGGTGGAACGGCCGTGAGCCCGGACGCCGGTCACGGCGAGGGTTCCTCCCGGGCGTCCGCGGGCGTTCCGTGGTGGGGGACCCGGTACGACATCATTCATGCCCAGTTCGGGACGGTGGCGCTCAAGAGCCTGCTTGCCCGTCAACTGGGGCTGCTGCGCGGGCGCCTGATCACCTCGTTCCGGGGGTATGACGCGACATGGTGGCCGACCGGGGAACGGGAGGGGATCTATGGCGGGCTGTTTCGCCAGGGGGATCTCTTTCTCCCGGTGAGCGACAGCCTCCGGGATCGCCTGGTCGACTTGGGTTGTGACCCGGCCCGGATCCGGGTGCATCCTTCCGGGGTGGATACCGGAGCGATCGCCTACCGGGCCCCCTCCTGGTCCGCGGGCCGCCCCCTGCGTCTGGCCTGCGTGGGGCGCCTGGTGGAGAAGAAGGGATTCATCCACGCGGTTCGTGCCCTGGCCCGACTCCGGGAGGCCGGGCACGATGTGCACCTGGACCTGGTGGGACAGGGACCGCTGCGCGACGCGCTGGTGGAGCAGGTGAGGGAAGCGGGCATGGCGGACCGGGTGGCCCTGTTGGGAAGGCGTTCCCACGACGAGGTCCTGGAGGTCCTGCGCCAATCGAACATCCTGTGGGTTCCCAGCGTGACCGCGGCCAACGGCGACCAGGAGGGCATCCCCAACGTGGCCAAGGAGGCGATGGCCATCGGGCTTCCGGTGATCGCAACCCGGCACGGCGGGTTGCCGGAACTCATCGAGGACGGCGGGTCCGGGGTCCTGGTCCCCGAGGCGGACGACGAGGCCCTCGCCGCCGCGGTGGAGACCCTGATGCGGACGCCGGAGTCCTGGATTCCGATGACCGAGGCGGCGCGCAAGTCCGTCGAGGAACGCTACGACAGCGAGCGGCTCAACGACGCCCTGGTCGGGATCTATCGCGAGGTCGCGGGACGGTGACCTCGGCCCAGGGGATTGCTCCGCGCCCGCTCTCCGAGTTTCTCGGCGTGGCCCTGTTCACGGTGCTGCTCACCAACCTGTTCGTCTACCTGGCCTACTGGAGCCCGGTCCGCTACGGCATCCTCATCGCCGAGGACTCGTGGGTGGAATACGGCACCGCGGTGGCCTGGGGATTGGCCGGGGGAGTCTTCCTCTTCCGGTTTGTCCGGGGCCCCCGTCGTGCGGGTCACCTTGCCTTCGGTTTGGGCGCGATCCTCATCGCCCTGGAAGAGATGAGCTGGGGGCAGCGGATCCTGGGTCTGGAGACGCCGGCTCTTCTGGCCGAGCACAACCTGCAGAAGGAAATCACCCTCCACAACCTGGCCGAGCCCGAGAGCTACTACCCGTTCCTGGGATGGCTGGTGCTGATCTTTGCCGTGGGCCTCCCGGTGACGTGTCGTCTCGTACCTGCCGTGGCCCGGCTCTGCGCGCGACTGGGTGTTCCCGTGGTTCCGGTCTCGCTGTGGCCCATCTTCCTGCTTCCGGTGTTCCTGCTCGACTACATGTGGCGCATTCTCTGGTTGCCGGCTACGCCCGAGCTCATGGAGTTGACCCTGGGATTGGCGGTGCTGATGCTCGCGGTGCGGGTCCAGGACCCGACTCGTCGCGGGGGCACGGCGCTGTTGGCCGACGTTGGGGCAGGGACGATCACCCTCGCCCTCACCCTGCCCCTGGTGCTCGGGTTTCCTTCTCCCCGCCGGGTGGAGAAGGAACTGCACGCCCTGGCCCTGGTGGAGTACCCCACGCGCGGATTGTGGCGCCAGGCCGAGGAGGTGTGGGTCTATCTGGCCGCGCACCCCGGGATGCTGCAACCGGACGCCCTGGCTCGTTGGAGTCTGATCCAGGCGGAACGGGAGCCGCCTCCCTAGGCAAAGCGATCCAACAGGGCCCGCGCCCGCGCGCTCCACGTGTGCTCCTGGACATCCTTGCGCGCGGCGCCGGCCAGACGCCCGGCCAGGACCGGATCGTCGATCAAACGCTGAACCCCCTGAGCCAGCGCCGCGCCGTCGTCCGGCGCGACCAGCAACCCGTTGCGCCCGGACTCCACATGGAGTTGCAGGGCCGGCAGCGCCGAAGCGATCAGGGGACGTCCGCAGGCCATCGCCTCGAACAGTTTCATGGGAGACATCCAGGCCGCCGAGCTGACCCGGGAGGAGTAGGGCAGGAGCACCACATCCGCCGCGCCGAGCCACCGCGGGACCCGGTTTCCGGGAACGAACCCGGGGAACGCGACGTTGGACAGGTGAGCGGCCTCTTCCTGGCGGCGCTTTACGTCCTCGTCCCAGCCGCCGACCAGGACAAACCGGACGCCCGGCAGTCGCGCCGCGGCGTCGAGCATGGTCTCGACGCCCCGGTGCGGATACAGATGCCCGGCGTAGACGCAGAGCGGTCCCTCGGTGGGGAGCCCCAGCTCTTCCCGCAGCACCTCCCGCTGTGGCAGTGCATCGAAGGGGGCCGGGTCCACCGCGTCGGGCAGGACCTGCAGCTTCCCGGAGGGGATTCCCGCGGTCACGTAGGCGTCGCGCAGGCTGGGGGAGATGGTGACCACGCCCCGCAGTGCGTCCTGTTGCGCTACCGCGATCAGGGGAGGGAGGCGCACGTTGTCCCCTTCGATGTGCGTTTCCACCACGGTGGGCACGCCCCGTTGCACGCACAGCGCTCCGGCCAGGGGGGAACGCGTCACCACCAGATCCGGCCGACGCCACGCCGCGTGCCGGGCGGCCAGTCCATCAAAGCGCGGGTTGTCGAACGAACGGATGTCCGGGTGGGGAAGCCGCCGAAACGTGGGGATGCGGCACACGGTGGGTTTGTGCCGCAGACCGTAGAGCTCCTGGAGATCCACCCGGTGCGCGGGGCTGGGAAGGATCGCGCGCGCGGTGACCACGGTGACCGAGTCGGCATGGTCCGCGAGACCGTCGGCCATCTTCATGACCTGGATGCTGTGCGCCCACTTGGAGGGCACGTCTCCCTGGGTAATGACATGGATCCGCACGATCAGAAGGTTCCGACGGGGGGGGTGGGAATCCGGTACTGCGCGGCGGGAACCTCACGGTCCAGGGGATCCCTCAGGGACCAGGAGAGCTCGGCCGGGAGACCGATGTTGCTGAAAGCGAGGACCAGGGAGTGCGGCCCGCGGCTGAGTTCGATCCGCGCCGAAACCGGAACATGGGTCCGGCCGGACCGGGCCCGCAGGATCTCCACTCCGTCGAGGTAGACCCGCGCCTCGTCGTCGGCAAGGACCTCGAGCCAATGGGTTCCCGGATGTTCGACAAACAGCGTGGTGCGATAGTGCCGCGTGAACCACAGGGTCCCGGTGTCCGTCCAGGCCTCTCCCGGACCGGGCGGCCGGCCCGTGGTGAACTCCACCGGGGGGCAGGCGACAAACCGGGTCCAGTCCAGCGACCGGCTCCCCGGATACTCATAGGACCGCTTGGCGCACCGGTTGGTGGCGGTGGTAATCGCCCAGCCCTGCAGGGCGTCGGGAGTGCGGCCGTCGCTCTCCCGGGGCCATCCGAGGAGGATGGGCGGGTTGGTGTCATAGATGAGGCGAAGCGGTTCGGGATGCCCGTCCGGGCCGACACCTGCCGAGGTGGTTGCTGTCAGCACCGCCGGCCCACCCGCGCCGTCCCAGAGGAAGGTGTTGGGTCTTTCGTTCCACAGGGGGTGCTGCAGGCTGTCCGCCCGCACGAACTGCACCGGGTTCCCATACAGGAGATCGTTGCGCACCAGGTCGTGACGCGGCACGGACCCGGCGGCCCCGGACAGGATCACCCAGGCCGGTTCGTCCACCTGGGTACGCAACAACGCGGCGGCCCGAGCCGGTCCCTGCGCCGCCTCGATGGTCATCCCCGCGGTGTAGGCGACAAAACCGGTCTGGGCCAGTTGGATCACCGCGATGGCGCCGACGCACAAGGGGACCCACCGGGGTCTGAGCAAGCGGGACAGGGCCCACGCCGCGGCCAGCATGAGGAAGGGGTGCGCGGTGAAGAAGTAGCGGGGCCCGTACTCCGGTCGGGCATCGGGGAACAGATAGAGGACCCACCCGGCCACGAACAGACCGCCGAGCCCGGTCGAGAGCAACCACCGTCGGCGCGCCGGAGCCGGAACGGCAAACAGCCCCAGGGGCACCGCGAAGAGGACCCAGGCCATCTCCAGGTACCGCAGAAGCCGGTCCGCGTTGATGCGCAGACCCAGCAGCAGATTGAAGGCGGGCCGGTCCGAGGTGTTGAGGAGAAGGTGCCCCGGGGTCCACGGGTCTCCCGTGGTCGCGGCGTTGTAGGCCAGGTAGGCGCCGCCCGCCCCCAGGACCGGCAACGCGGCCACCAGCAGGTCGCGGAGCACGCGGGTCGGCGCGACCCCGCGCAGGGCGATGGGGACGGCGACCAGAAGCAGGGGGGCAAGGAACACCAGATCCTGGGGACGGGCGAGAAGGATGAGGGCGATCGCGAGGCCGGCCCCAAGGGCGGTGCGCGTACGCGGGTGGGTCTTGTAGACCATGAGACCGAAAAAGAGGATCAGTACCCACACCGTCACCCAGGGATGCGGGTACAGACCGGCGCCGTTCATGAGCAGGTAGGGGTTGGTGCAAAGGATCACGGTGAGGAGGGTGGCCACCCGATCCCCGGCCCATCGCCGTGCCACGACCCAACACAGGACCAGCAGGAGCCCGGTGATCAGCGGGTTTACCAGCCACCCAAGGCCGGCCGCTTCTCCCACTGCCAGCACCACCGGCCAACCGGGCGGATACTTCGAGTACATGCCGTTGGGCGTGCTGATCAGATGGATCTGGTGGTACGCGCTGGGATCGGGAGCGGGTGGGTTGACCACCCGGCCTTCCAGGAAGGTCCGGGCCTGATAGACGTACGCGTACTCGTCCGCCGAGAAGGGAAACCCCTGGAGCACCGGCCCGGAGAGGATCGCCATGAGCACCGTCGCGCCCAGAATGAGCAGGATAGTAGAGGCGTGTCTCAATTCATGTACCCCAGGCGTGGTCGCGGGATGGGTCCAGATGTGGTCGTTACGGCGTCTCCTGGGTCGGGGGAGAGACGGCATTGTACCCGGAGTCAGGGGCTTGTGCGGACCCGGGCCAGACCGCGCTGCGCGCGTGTCCGGAGCGAAGGATCCAGATCCGGCTGCCCGAGCAGGAGCTCGTAGAAGCGTCGTGCCCGATCATGATCGCCCAGGGCCTCGGCCAGCCGACCATCCAGGAAGGCGAGGGGGAACTCCCCGGTCACGTGTTGGCGCGCGCGGGTGACCGCGGCCACGGACCGGGTGGAGTCGCCGCCGGCCAGCACCGCATCCACATAGAGCATCCACGGCCCCTGACGCTCCGGATACGTCCGGAGTTCCTCCTCCAGAAGCTCGAATCCCTGGGCCCGTGTTTCCGCGCTGGAGAGGTAGGCCTGGATCCGGTTGTCCCGCGCCTGCTCGTTGGCCGGGTCCTGCCTGACCGCCGTGTCGAGGCGATCGCGCGCCTCCTCGACACGCCCCGCCTTGAGCAACTCCACCGCATAGTCGTTGAGCCACCCGGGTCGCGGACGCTTGGCGATGTTGACCGCGTTCTCGAAAGCCTGGAGTGCTTCGTCCCGTCTTCCCAGCTCGACCAGGTTGCGTCCGGCCAGATACCAGGACCGACTCGAGCGGGGGTTGATGCGCAGCGCCAGGGCGACCTCGGCCTGGCTTTCGACGATCCGCCCCTGGTCGCGCAGTTCCTGGGCGTGAAAGAAAAGGACGGTGGGCGAACTCCGGTTGTCACGCACCGTGGCCGCGAGCAGGGTGTCCACGCTGCGCCATTCCAGGACCCGCTTGACGACCTGGGGGATGCCGATGGCCAGGAACAGCGCCACCGCAATGAGGGTCGTCCTGCCGGCCGAGGCCCACCGTCGTGGCGCGATCAGGATGAAGTGCGCAGCCAACAGCGTCACCCCCACCGCGGGCAGGAACAGGTAGCGTTCCGAGAACAGGAAGTTCAGCGGAATCAGGTTGAGGGTGGGGATCGGGGTCAAGGCGAGCCAGGCCAGACCCATTCCCAACAGCGGGCGCTTGCGGCCCACCCGGAACGCCCCGACCAGCATGACCCCGCCGATCAGGACAAGGAGCCAGGGAAGCGGTGCGGACAGGGTCTCCACGGGCGCGACATACCGCTCCAGGGTCGGCTGAAACGGAACCAGCAACAGACCCCAATAGAGACCCAGGGTGGAAACGCAGGTCAGGAGACGCGGCCCGGTATCGAGCCCCATGACCTGGGGATTGTAGGCGAGAAAGTACTCCGGTCGTCCCTGCAGGGCCAGCATCAGCCCGTCCCATCGCGAGATGATATAGGCAAGACCGGTCACCACCGGGATGGAGTAGAAGACGAGATCGCGGCGCAGCCAGAGGGATATCGAGCGATCCCGCAGCCACAGGTCCTGCAGGAAGACCAACGGAAAGAAGACGATCGCCGGCGCCTTGGCCAGCACGGCCAGCCCCACCCAGGCGGAAACCTCGATCGCGCGCAGCCAGGAACGGTCGCGGTCCAGCGAGCGGTGCAGACCCGCCAGCAGGAACAGGGTGGAGAGGATCTCCTTGCGATGCGTTACCCCCGCCACCGCTTCGGTCAGCATGGGGTGCGCTACGAAAACCAGCGATCCCCCCAGGGCGGCCCAATCGCTCCAGGCAAGCCCCCACGGCGCGCATCGCGATCCGGGCGGAGAAGGAGCGGTCTCGGCCACCCGATGGGCGAGGGCGCGCAGATAGCGGAAGAGAACCCATGCCGTGACGGCGAAGAGCAGCACGTTGGTGAGATGGAATCCCAGGGGCCGGGTGCCCCAGATGGCGCTGTCGATCAGCAGCGACCAGTAGCGAACGATCAGCTCGCCGGGACCCACCGAGAAGAGGTTGCCCAGGGAACCCATGCGGGGGTCCTCGAGGATGAGAGCCTGGTCATCGAGGACGAATCCGTTGGCCAGCGACGGCAGGTAGAGCACCACCGCAAGGAGCGGAGCGATCCAGGGAAGCCAGGCCGGAGTGGCCAGGGCGGGTTTCGCCACGGGTGGAGCGGTTTTCTCTTTCGCCTTTCGCTTCATGACCCGATCACTCCGTCGTAGATCGCTCGCAAGCGGTGCACGTGCTTGTCCATGCCGAGTTCCCCCGCGGTACGCAGGGCCCCCGATCCGAGCCGGGCGGCGAGGGAATCGTCGGTCAGGATACCGATGGCGGCCGCGGCCAAGCCGTCGCTGTCATCCCGGTCGAAACCGAGTCCGTTCTCGTCCTCGCGCAGCCATTGCTCGATCCCGCTGACCCGGGAGGCCACGACCGGGGTCCCGAGAGCCATGGCCTCGGGACCGACCATGCCGAAGTTCTCTTTCCAGAGCGAGGGCACCACCAGAACGCGAGCCCTGGAGTATTCGTGCTGGAGGTCGTTCGCGTCCAGCGCTCCCAGGAGTCGGATGTGCCCCCCCTGGGGGTCGGCCGCGCGAAGCCGCTCCTTCTCGGGGCCGTCACCGGCGATCCGCACTTCCAATCCGGGAACCGCCTCGATCAGTCGGGGCAGTGCGCGGGTCAGCACCGAGAGCCCCTTCTCCGGCTGGAGTCGACCCGCGAAGAGCAGGATGGGGGGGCGAGGGTGTGGGAGCGGAGCCAGCGCCGGCGCGTCCACGGCCAGGGGAAGGGGGTGGACGTTGGCGTATCCCAGCCCCTGCACCCGGCGGGCCAGCTCGGGATTGTGGGCAATCCAGGCCTGGGCCCGGTCCCGGTAACGGCGGCGCAACCCCAACGCGGGAAGATCGTGCATGAGCCACTTGCGTGGCGTGCGGCAACCTTCGCGCATGCAGATGGGGCCCACCTGGGACGGACAGGGGGTGCCGCGAACGGTCACGTGGGTCTTGAGCGGGCAAACCGCCTCGAAGGTGTGGAGGCTGACCACGATGGGAGGGGCGCCCCGAGGCAGGTCGCGCAGCAGGGCCAACGCCTCGAGAAAGGCCCAGTGGCAATGGAGGATGTCCGGTTGCTCCGCCCGGAGCCACGCGTCGAGGGTTTCGGTCAGGGCCGGGTTGGGAAGGTGAATGGTCCGGTACTCACCCCAACCCCGTTTGCGCCGCTGGTAGGGGACACCCGGCCCCCCCGCGTCCGGGCCCTCGATCCAGAACCAGGATGGGGTGATCCCGGCGGCGTCCAGGTGCGGCGCCATGCTGCGGACATAGGTGGACACGCCGCACAGCCGTTTGTGCCAGGGCTCCGTGGTCAGGAGGTGTCCCACCTTCATGGTCCGTGACCTTCCCGCCCGAGCACGCTGTCATGGGCCTCGGTCAGTGCGTCCCGAAACATGGCCGGAGAGCGGGTGGCCAGCAGTCGTGTCCGATCCCGCTGCGCACGCTCCCTCCAACCGGTCCTGTCCGCGGCGATGCTCCGTAGCGCTTCCCGGAGCGCCTCCGGATCTCCGGGGGGGACCGCGATTGCTCCCGACGCGACGTCCAGTTGTTCGGCAAGACCGCCCACGCGGCTGGCCACGACCGGAATGCCCCGCGCCAGCGCTTCCTGGGCCACGAGGCCGAAAGCCTCGGTGTAGGCGGGCAGGGCAACGAGGTCGCACGCGTCGTAGGCCGCGCTCATGCCGGCCGCATCCAACGCCCCGGCACGGTCCACGCGGAGCCCGCGGGTCCACCATCGGGACGCCAGGCGAAGGTGAGGAAAGTCGGACCCGGCAATCCGGAGTTGCACCGGATCGGGGAAGCCGCGCAGCGCCGCCGCCAGCACCGGGAGGCCCTTGCGCAGGCTGTCCCGCCCCGCGAACAGCACCCGCAGCGTGCGGCCGTTCGGTTCCGGCGGGTTGGAAAGCGGCGTGTGCGGATCGACCGGGATGGGAATGTGCCGGCAGGGCAGCTCCGGGAGCGCGTTGACCATGGCGCGGGAGTGGACGACGACCAGGTCGGCGCGTGCCAGGAGAGCAAGAAAGCGCGGGCGCTGGTACCGCCAACGTCGCCGCCGCAGGGGAGCGTCGAAGGCGGGATAGGCGGGAGACCCGGTCCAGTACGCGTCGTGCAGATCCACGATGAGCGTGCCGCGGAAGTCGAGAAAACGCGGGTCTCCCAGGACGGACTTCGCGTCCAGGACATGGAGCAGCGTCGCGTCCCCGGGCAGGGGCTCCTGGGCACCCTGGATCCGGAGGGTCGGGTCCGACTGCAGGAGATCGCACACCAGCCCCGCGTAGGTGGACGATCCGGTGTGGGCGTCATGGGTCGGGGTGACGAGAATCCTCATGGCCTGCGGTTCCGTCGGCGCAGCATGGAGCGGACCGAGCCGGCCAACCAGGCCGGATCCACCGGACCCTCGCTCTCGAACCGGGTCGGGTGGGCGGCATGATGGGACTCGGCATCGCGAATCCCGCGTCGCAACTCCCCGAGCCGTCCCCGCAGGACGGCCCGGGTGCGGGCGGCGGCGGTTTCGATCGCCCCCGCACCGTGGCGGCGCGGGAAACCCTCTCCCAGGTTGCGCAAGCGGAACAACCGATGCGCCCGCGCCATGTGGTAGGGCTTGGCCGCTCCGGCGCCGGAGTCGTGCTCGTGGGTGACGAGGGGATCATCCACCCAGCCGCATTCCCATCCGCGCCGACGGGCCCGCAGCGCAACCTCCAGGTCCTCGTAGTAAAGAAAGTAGTCCTCGGGAAATCCGCCCAGATCCTCCAGCAGTTCCCGACGGTAGGCCGCCGCGGCGCCGGTGGGACCCAGGAGCGGTTGTGTCGCGAGCTCCTGCGGGGGGGCATCCACCGGCAGGCCGTGACCCCGGAGAAAGCCCATGCCGCCGGCGGTCAGGGCGAGTCCGGCCGAATCCAGTTCGCCCCGGGCCCCACTCCGTTGCACCCGGACCGCGGCCATGCCCACCCGCGGACCCTGATGCAGGGTCGTGATCATGGCAGCGGCCCAGGACGGCTCGGCGACCGCGTCCGGGTTGAGGAGAAGCAGGGTGTCCGCGTGGGTCTCACGCCAACCCAGGTTCACCCCGGCCCCGAAGCCTCGGTTCGCCCCACGCAGGGTTTGATGCAAGGGACCCGCGGCGAATCGTGGCGCGTCGCCGTCCGGGGAGTGGTCCACCAGCACCACATGGACCGGGGCGTCCTGGAGGCGCAGGGACTCGACGCATCGCCGGGTGCGGTCCGGTTGGTTGAAGTGCACCACGACGGCGGCGACCGACGGGTCGGTCATTCCGGGGGGGCCTCGCGCAACGCGGTTTCCAGGTCCTGCCCGCAGGTCTCGACCGAGAACCGGGAGGACACCCATTCCCGGCCGGCCCCGCCCATGGCCCGGCCCCGGTCGGGAAGATTCCAGGCCATTTGCAGCGCCTGGGCCAGCGGTTCCGGATCCGGATCCGCGACGATTCCGGTGGCGTCGGGGAGCACCGTTTCGGGGAGCCCCCCTTCGTTGACCACCACGACCGGACGTCCCACCGCCTGGGCCTCCAGGGAGACGAGGCCGAAGGGTTCCCGCACCGCGCCCACCGCGACCAGTCGGGCTCGCTGCATGAGGTCGACCATTTCCTGGTGGGAAGGGTCGCCGATGATCGAGACCGGAACGCCCAGCCGGGAAGCGAGACGCCGCAACATCCGTGCGGTCCCGATGCGGCCCTTGTATCCGGCCAGCACCAACCGAGGCGGCGTGGGCCAGGGTGGCCAGGGCGCGGATCACCCGTCCGTGTCCCTTCTGGGGGAGCAGGGCGCCGGGGCTGAGCACGTAGTCGCTGGTTCCTGTACCCGGGGTTGCCTGCAGCCACCGGGGATCCACCGACGGAAACACCACCCGCGCCTGGTCCCGTCCGTAGACGCGGGACACCGTCTGCGCCGTGTAGGCGGAGTTGGTAAAGAAGCGTCCGGCGGCCCGACCGTGGCGGCGGTCGTTGGCGTTGAGCCTTCGGGCCCAGGGGGTGTAGGCGGTACGGAAGGCTCGCCAGATGATCGGGTTGGGTCCGTCCTGCGGCCGGGGTTCGCGATAGAGACGCAAGGGTTCGGTGACATAGAAGATGGAACGGCTCCCCAGGAAGGACAACAGGGCCGGGGCCCCCCGGTCCCGGCAGGCGTGAACCAGTCGGGCATCGTAGGCATCCCAGGTTGCCGCGAGCTGTCGTTCCACCGACTCCAGTTCCCCGTGGCCGCTGGCAAACCGGAAACGGTCCAGAAGGTAGAGGGGGCCGGGGAGGGGTTTGGGTCGGGGGCTCCCGATGAAGCTCACGTCCTGCACGACCGGGTAGGCACCCATGGGGGCAAAGACATCCACGTGGTGATCGCGGCGAAGCCAGGCGACATACCGGGCCAGGGCAAACGCCGCCCCTCCGGGGGCCAGGTCGTAGTACACCGCGATCTTCACGCCGCACCTTCCACGATGCCGGCCACGCGCGCGTGGATCGCGGCCATGGCGGCGGCCTGGTGGCGCGTGTCGAACCGTTTGCGAACCCGGTCCTGTCCGGCCGTTCCCATGTCGCGCCGCTCCTGTACGTGGGTGGCCAGGCGATGCATTGCCGCGGCCAGGGACTGGGCGCTGTCCGGGTCGACCAGCAACCCGGTCCCGTTGTGCGTCACGATGTCCGGCATGCCGCCGTCGCGGGCGGCGATGACCGGCAACCCGGCCGCCATGGCTTCCAGCAACACCAGACCCAGCGCTTCACCCAGGGAGGGAAGGACGAGGACGTCGAGTGCCGTGAGCAGGGGCGCAATCGGGGTGGCTCGGCCCACCAGATGCAACCGGTCCGCGACCGGGCTTGCCTGGGCGCGTGCGCGCAACGCGGGAAGATATCCCGGGCCATCGAGATCCGGTCCGTCTCCCACGATCAGCACGTGAACGGGGGGCTCGCCTGGGGCATGCGGCATGCGCTCCATGGCGTCGATGAGCAGCCCAACCCGCTTTCGCGGCAGCACCTGACCCACATAACCGATCACGCAGGCGTTGGGGGGAATGTGCAGGGCGTCCCGGATCGCTGCCGCGGGCATCTCCCGGTTCCACGCGGCAAAGGTGACCGGTTGCGACGCTCCGGTCTCGAACCGTTCCAGATCCACCCCGTCCGGGAGAACCGCCTCGTGTTCGGGGGCGCGGAGCGCGGGAAAGGCCATCCGGCAGGCTTCGGTGAGAAACACGCAGGTGGGGCGGCGGAACCGGGCGCCCCATCGCAACGCCCACCGCTCACCGGTCTCGGTGTGGATGTCGCGCACGTGCCACACGACCGGGCGGTCCAACGGTGCCGCGATGGCCGAGCCCAGCACATGGGCTTCCATGGAGTGGGTGGTGACCAGCGCGGGGGGGGCTGTCTCCAGCAGCCGGGTCAGGTCGCGGCGTCCCCGGGTCACCCCCAGGGCGAACCGGGGGATCTTGGTGCCCCGAACCCCCATGGGGAGTTCCGGGGCATTCCAGGGGTGGAACCCAATGCCCAGGTCGCGGACGCGTTGTTCCAGTTCACCGCCACCGGGGGCGACCATGAGGGGCGACAGGGCCGTGGTGGGGTAGTACTTGAGCAGGCTCAGCATGCCCTCCTCGGCCCCGCCGGTGACATCACGCGCGGTACTCAGGAACAGCAGCCGTTCCGGTTGGCTCATGGGATCTCCGGTTCGCCGCGACGACCGGCGATGAGACCCCGGGTGAAACTCCAGTTGATGGCATGGCTCCAGCACCATCCGGTCAGAGGCTCCCAACCCAGGCGCTCGGCCAGGGGACGCATCATGCGGGACGCGGTGTAGCGCACGGTGCGCCAGGGGCTGGGCTGGGGAATGAGCACGAAGTCCGCGAACCCCGGCTCTTCCCGCAGGAGCCATGCGGCGATCTTCCCCTTGCGGTAGCGTCGCTCGCAGACCCGTTCCAGGGTCCAGGTATCGTCATGCCAACCCAGGGCATCCGGCTCGTAGAAGACCCGCAGGCCCCGCTGGGCGGCGAAGTAGGCAAAGAGGGTGTCGCTCCAGGCAATCACCCGTTCGTCGTAGCCGCCCAGTTCCTCGAGCCAGTCCCGATGAAGAGAGTAGTTGCAGCCGTAGAGATAGACGGGGTCCACGTGGCGGTTGCCGGGAAGCTGGTCGTATGCGAAGAGGATGCCGTTGCGGGCTTCCCATTCCATGAAGGGGTGGGGGAGACGATCGGGGTGCCACTGGGTGCGACCCAGCACGGCGGTTCGTGGTTCGTTGAGCCGGTCGTGACAGGCGGCGTGCCGGGCGAGGAACCGGGGGTGGGGGTAGATGTCGTCGCCGATGACCACCACCAGCTCGCCTCGGGCCTGTCGGCGGGCGCGGTTGAGACAGGCCGCCTGCCCGGCGTGGGGCGCGGGGAGGGCGGTGAGCGGGAAGGGCCGGGTTCCGGTTTCCCCCTGAAGGTCCGCCTCGCCGTAGTCCTCCTCGCCGTCAATGGCCACCACGACCTCGAAAGGAGGGGCGTCCTCCTGCCGTGCGAGGTGGTCCAGGCAGCGGGCCAGGACCCGGGGCCGACGGTAGGTGGGGACGAGCACGCTGAGCTTCATGGCGGACAGCATGACGGGCTAGGGCAGGGTGGTGTCAAGGCGTCCGAAACGTCTATGATCCGGGCACCCGGAAGGCGTGGAGCCCACCCCCGCCTGGAGGCCCTATTTGAGTCCCAATCCTGAATCCGATCCCATCGATCTTTCCGTGGTCATTCCGGTCCACAACGAGGCCGAGGCGCTCCCGGAGCTGGTCAACCGGCTGCGCAGCGTGCTGCCCGGGGCGGCCGAACGGTGGGAGATCATCCTGGTCGACGACGGGAGCACGGACGGGAGCGCGCGTCTGCTGCGCAGGATGGCCTATGTCGAACCCCGGTTGCACCCGTTCGCGACCCGGATTCGCCAGGGCCAGACCCACGCGCTCCGGGCCGGTCTGGCCCGGGCCCGCGGCCGGATCGTGGTGACCCTGGACGGGGATCTCCAGAACCCGCCCGAGGAGATCCCCAAGCTGGTCGCCGCCCTGGACGACACGGTGGACGTGGTGGTGGGGTGGCGACGGGATCGTCACGACCCGTTCCTGGTGCGCCGCTTTCCTTCGGAGATCGCCAACCGCTGGATCCGTCGCTTGACCCGGGTGCCGGTGCACGACCACGGGTGCGCGCTGCGCGCCTATCGGGCCGATGTCATCCGGGACCTGCATCTCTACGGGGATCACCACCGGCTGCTGCCGGCGGTCTGTTTCCTGCACGGAGCCCGGATCCGGGAAATCCCGGTGGCCCATGCGCCTCGTCGGACCGGTCGTTCCAAGTACGGCGTACGGCGGGTGTTCCGCGTCCTGGCCGACGTCCTGGCCATCTACATGCTGCTCCGTTACCGGCGTCATCCCTCGATCTGGTTCCTGTACCTCGCCCTCCCCATGGCGTTCTTCGCGTCCATGGCGCTTCTCATGTACGGCCTGACCACGGTGCAGACCCCGGAGAGTCCGGCCGTGGTGTGGCTGGGGGCCGCGTTCATCCTCGGCGTGTGCAGCCTTTCCCTGGGCGCCATGGCGGTGTTCTCCGAGTTCATGTTGCGCATGGAGCCCTCGGCCCTGCGCCCGCGCATCCTGGGTGGGGTGGCGTCATGAACTCGGTGCGTTTCTCGCTCATCATTCCGGTGACCGCTCCCGGCGATGTCGAATCGTTGCTGGATCCGGTGGAGCGCATCCTGGTCATCGAGAACCGCACCGGCGAAGCGGTGTTCGTGTTCGACGGCCATCGCGGGCGTGACGCGGCGCACCTGCGGGAGCTGGCCGCGGGGCGCGAGGGGATCCGGGTGGTGGAGCTGCACCAACGGCTCGGGGAGTCGGCCGCCCTCGCGGCGGGGTTCCGGGATGCCCGGGGGCGCTACCTGGTCCGGTTGCCCGGCCGGGAGCAGGTGGACTTCAAGGTGGTGAGCCGGATTCTCAAGGAACTGGAAACCGGGGTGGATTGCGTGCTGGTGGAGCGGGTCGACGCCGCGACCGGCAAGCGGACCGGCGGTTGGCAGCGCCGACTGCACAACTTCATCCTGAGCCGGATCGCCCGCTCGGATATTCGCGACGTGGGCTGTCAGGTCCAGGGATTTACCCCGGAGGTTGCGGCGGCCCTGCCCCTGCACGGGAGCCTGCATCGCTATCTTCCGGTCCTGGTGGGGCTGGAGGGTTTCTCCACCACCCACGTCCAGGAATCGGATACCGCCGTGTCCCACCCCCAGGAGCGCCGCTCGGTGCGTTCCTACCCGGCCCGTGCCCTGGACTTTCTTGCCGTGTTGTTCCTGGCCCGCAGCACCGGGAGTCCGCTGCGGTTCTTCGGGATGCTGGGGATGCTGCCGCTGGTGACCGGTACCGCGCTCACCCTGTGGCTGGTGGTGGAGCGCTTCACCCTGGGACAGCCGCTGGCCGGGCGGCCCCTGCTGCTGCTTGGATTGCTCCTCATCACCGCGGGGATCCAGGCCCTGGCCATCGGGTTCCTGAGCGAACTCATGGTCTACCTGCACTACCGGGACCGTCACCCCGACCGGGTGCGGCCGGTGCAGCCGTCCCCCACCGAGCACTCGTCCACCCAACGCGACGGGTCGTAGCGTCCTTGGCGGCGCCCCAGTCAACGCGGCCGGATCCCGCGGATCTTCGCGTGGTCATGGTCGCCCCCACCCCCTTCTTCAGCGACCGCGGATGTCACGTACGCATCTACGAGGAAGCGCGTGGGCTCATGCGCCGCGGGGTCTCGGTCACCGTGTGCACCTACTTCCTGGGGGACGACCCCGAGGGCCTGGAAGTTCGCCGTGCGGCGCCGCTCCCCGGTTACCGCAAGCGCTCCGCCGGCCCATCCTGGGGAAAGCTGATCCTGGACGCGTCGCTGTTTCGACTGGTGCGGCGCGTCGTGCGCGAAGTGCAACCCCACGTGATCCACGCGCACCTGCACGAGGGGATGGCCATTGCTTCCCGGGTGCGGGCCCCGGGGGCGCGCAAGATCCTGGATGTGCAGGGAAGCCTCACCGACGAAGTGCTGGATCACCGGTTCGTGCCGGGATGGACGCGGGGCATGCTGGAACGGACCGAGCGCCGGATTAGTCGTTCGGCGGACCGGGTGGTGACCAGCCATCAGGCGGCGGCGACCGAGCTGGTCGATCGGTTCGGGGTCCCGGGGGAGCGGGTGCGGCTGATCGGGGATGCCGGGTCGCTGGGTCCGGCCGATCCCGCGGTGACCGCGGCGTATCGCACACGGTGGGGGCTGGCCCCGGACGAGCCCATCGTCCTCTACACCGGAGTCCTGGGCGATCACCAGGGCACCCCCTTCCTGCTGGACCTGGCGGAGTCGCTACGGGAGCGAGGGAGCGCGGCACGCATCGTCGCGTTGGGTTATCCGGAAAGGACCTGGCAGGAACGGGCAAAGGCGCGGGGGGTGGCGGATCGCATCCTGTTCCCCGGGCGCTTTCCCTATGCGGACTATGCCTCGTTGCTGGCGCTGGGCACGGTGGCGGTGAGCCCCAAGGTGAGCACCACCGAAGGGAACCAGAAGCTCTGTGCGTACCTGGAGGCGGGGCTGGCCGTGGTGGCGTTCGATACCCCGGCCACCGGGGAGATCCTGGGGGACGCCGGCGTGCGCGTGCCGGTGGGGGATGGAGCGGCGCTGGCGGAAGTGGTCGTGCAGCTGCTGGAGAACGAGGAGCGACGGCGTGGGCTGGAGGAGGCCGCGGTGGCTAGGGCCCGGGTGGTGGGAAGTTGGGATCGGGTGGTGGACCGCCTGCTGGATGCGTACCTGGAAGCCTAGGTGGACTTGCCCCGGTAGCGGCCAATGACCGCGCGGATGGTGTTCTCGTCCCGGTAGGCGTCCCGCTTCACACCTTGTTCCGCGTTCCAGCGCAGGAACTCCAGCATTTCGTGCTTGCTCACTTCCCGCAGCACGGTGGGGCTGAGCGGGTACATGCATCCGTGCTCCGCGATGCGATCGCAGGCCTGCATGACCTCCTGCGAACTCCCCAACTCGGTGGCGCCGGCCTCGATCAGCGCGGACACGCCGAACGGGGTGCGGGTCGGGTTGGCCTGGATGAACCGGTCGGTCACTTCCATGACGGAGAGGGTCCCCGGGGTTGCGGTCTCCGGAGTCCGGGCCGGCGTTGCCGGGGCCGGGCTGGAGGATCCGCCACCGAACAGGGACTTGAGCCACTTGAACATGACCGGACAGTACGCCTGTGGGGCCGCGTTGGTCCAGGGTGGGGTCAGGGCATGGCGCGCAGCGCCCGGAGGGAGTCCACCTCGGCCAGGGCGCGAAGGGTGCGCGGGTCGTTGCTTCCATGGGTCGAATCGCAGACGGCATGAAGGCCCCGCAGGAGTGCCTCCGCTTCCTCGTAGCGGTGAAGATCCCCCAGGCAGCGGGCCAGGGTGCGTTGGGCTCCCATGCGCACCGGATGCCCGGGGGCCAGTTGGGCCCGGGCGCTGCGCACCGCGTCCCGCGATAGCGTGACGCACTCCTCGGCCGCGCCGCGATCGCGAACGATCCGGGCCAGGAGCGTGCGGGACCGGACAATGTCGGGATGGTCGGGGTCGAGAATCTTCCGGCGCAGGGCCAGGTTTGCGAGGCCGGCCTGTTCCGCTGCGTTGGTTCGGCCCGCTGCGTACAGGGCACGCACGATGTTGTGCCGGGCGATGGCGGTGTACTGGTGCTCGGCGCCGAACGCTTCCCCGTAGATGCGGGCGGCTTCCTGGAATTTGGGGAGCGCGCGCTCCGGCTCTCCCTGATTGAGTTGGGCGATTCCGCTGTTGTTCAGGACGGTGCCGATCCGTGGATGATCCTCCCCGTAGATCCGGCGATAGGTGGCCAGGACAAGGGAGTACAGGGTCTCCGCCTCTTCGACTCCTCCCACCCCGGCCAGGGCGTCGGCCAGGTTGATCCGGCTGTTGGCGACCTGGAGGTGATCGTCCCCCAGGGTCTCCCGCTGGATGGCCAGGGCCCGGCGCGCGCATTCGACGCCCTCTTCCATACGCCCCGCACGGTTGAGGACAAAGGCGAGGTTGGCCCAGGCCTCCCCGGTCACGGAGTGGTTCTCCCCGCGTTCCCGGGTGGAGACTTCGAGAAACACCCGCAGGTATCGTTCGGCTTCCTCGTAGTTGCCCAGCCGTTCATGGAGCAGGCCCAGATCATTGGCCACCCCGCCCCGGCGAACGGCCAGGTCCGGTAGGTCGCGATAGATCGGCCGGTCGAAGTCCTCGAGCAGGGACTCGAACAGCACCCGGGCCGCCTCGAAGTCCCCGGCGCCGGTGCGGACCCGCCCCAGCGCCTGCCGGGCCTCGAACACCACGCCCATCTCATCGGGGTCGAAGCCGGGGGCACGATCCGAGACCTCGCGCAGAAGCTCCGCGGCCCGGTCGCGGTCCCCCTCGGCTTCGCGGACCTGGGCCAGCCAGAGCTGGGCGGTGGACCCTTCCACGGTCCCCAACTCGCCTGCCTGTTCGTAGGAGGCGACCGCCCGGTGCAACAGATCCCCGGCACGGTCCAGCAAACCCAGATCGTGGAACCGCCGCCCCAATTCGGCCTGGATCGCCGCCGCGATCTCCGGTCGGTCTCCCAGATCCTGATCCACGCGCAGGGCGGCGGCATCGAGGATCTCGCGCGCGGTGACCTCCTCGCTGGACTGGCGCTCCTCCGGGCTGGCCGCCCGGAAAGTCGCGGCCAGGAA
The DNA here is from genome assembly GCA_942491735.1 of Candidatus Eiseniibacteriota bacterium. Classification (GTDB taxonomy): domain Bacteria; phylum Eisenbacteria; class RBG-16-71-46; order JABDJR01; family JABDJR01; genus CALOCN01. The sequence goes on from CALOCN010000001.1 coordinate 258,882, forward strand.
CGCGTTCACTTCCTGGAGACGGTCCCGTTGGGTTTCTGCTTCCACCCGCATGCGGTCGGCCCGCAGGTAGGCGGCGATGCTGAAACCGCTCGCCCCCAGCACGGTGACCAGGAACGCGGCGGCGAGGGTCACCCCCACCGCGTTGCGCCGGACGAATTTTCCCGCGCGGTAGCGAAAGGTCGAGGGCCGAGCCAGGACCGGATGTCCCTTGGCCTGGCGCCCGAGGTCCGTGGCGAACTCCGCCGCCGAGGCATAACGCCGCTCCGGTTCCTTGGCCAGGGCCTTGAGGATGATGTTGTCCAGGTCCCCGGATGCAGTGCGGGGCGACTCCGGGTCGCTCTCCAGGACCGCCGTCTCGAGTGCGCTCGGGGTGCCGGCGGCATGGCGGAAGGGGTGTCGCCCGGTCAGGAGCAGGTAGAGCAGGATTCCCAGGGCGTGGACATCGGTGGCGGTGGTGACCGGCTCACCGCGGATCTGTTCGGGGCTCGCGAACTCGGGGGTCATGGGACGCATGTCGGGGGCAGTGAGCGCCGCGTTTCCCGGGCGGGGCTCCAACAGCTTGGCGATCCCGAAATCGAGCAGCTTGGGTACGCCGTCGTGTGTCACCAGGACGTTGGCCGGTTTGATGTCGCGATGGACCACGAGTTGGCGGTGGGCATGGTCCACCGCATCGCAGATCGACCGGAACAGGGCGACCCGCTCCGCAATGCCCAGTTGGTGGGCGTCGCAGTAGGCGTCGATCGCCTGCCCGGCAACGTACTCCATGACCAGGTAGGGGAGACCGTCCGGGGTGGTGCCGCCGTCCAGAACCCGGGCGATGTTCGGGTGGTCAAGAGCGGCGAGAATCCGGCGTTCCTCGTGGAAGCGCTCCAGCACGCGGGTGCTGTCGAGGCCGCCTCGGACCACCTTGATGGCCACCTTGAGAACGAAGGCACCGTCGGACCGCTCGGCCAGATAGACCGACCCCATCCCGCCTTCGCCGATCGCCTCCAACACGCGGTAGGGCCCCAGCCGGGTGCCGACCCGCAGGGGAGAGGAAGCGCTGTCCGCCGCGCGACGGATCACATCCCCCACCCGAGAGTTCTCTTCGCGGTGAGCCTCGAGCAGCGACTCCACTTCGCGGCGGAGCGCGGGGTCGTTCGGACAGGCCTGTTCCAGGAACGCGTTCCGCCCGCCCGCCGGTCGGGAGACCGCCTCGTCGAACAGCGCGCGCACACGCTGCCAGCGTTCCGGCGGGAGCTGGCTCATGGGGCTAGGCTTCCTCGCCGTCGCTCAGCGCGCGTTGCAACCAGGCCCGGGCCAGGCGCAGATCCCGGTCCACGGTGGCGGGGGATACTCCCAGGACCTCGGCGGTTTCCTCATGGCTCATCCCGCCGAAGTAGTGGAGCTCGGCCGCCTGGGCCGCGCGGGGATCCTGCTCCGCGAGCCGCACCAGGGCGCGATCCAGGTCCAGCATTTCCTGGGGGGGCGCCCCGGCAAGGGCAATCCCTTCGTCCAGGGTGGTGCGCACCCACCCCCCGCCGCGTTTGGCCGCTCCATGGCTGCGGGCGTGGTCCACCAGCACCCGTCGCATGAGCCGGGCCGCGATGGCGAAGAAGTGGGCTCGGTCGTTCCAACTCACATCCGAGGCCACCAGACGCAGGAAAACCTCGTGGACGAGGGCGGTCGGTTGCAGGGTGTGATCCGGACGCTCCCCCCGGAAGGAGCGGGCGGCGATCACGCGAAGCTCCTGGTAGACAAGGGGAAGCAGGTCATCGAGTGCGGCGGGATCACCCTCGCGCCAGGAGCGAAGCAGCATCGTGACGGACGGTGTGGAGGACATGGACCGGAATTTTATCATGTGAGGTGAGGGTGAACGGGATGCCAATACGCTCTTGAAGGTAGAGGCACCATTTCGGGTCTCAGTACCCTCGTCGGAGTAGAACCCATGAGAAGCCCCGGACGACTGTCCATCCTGATCGCCCTCGTCCTTGTCTGCACTCCTTTGCGGTCGGCTTCCGCCAGCCTGGACGGTGCATGGGGGGTGGTGGTCCAGAACAGCGCCGGTACGCCGAACGTGGATGTGGTCACCACCGACGCCGCCGGCAACATCTACGTCGCCGGGACGTTCACGGCCAGCACCCGCATTGCGGGGGGCCCGCTGATGACCGCGGGGGCAGGAACCGGCACCGAGACCTTTGTCGCCAAGCTCACCTCGGCGGGAGCTCATGTCTGGTCGACCTGGGGCGGGGGAAACGGCCTCGATACGATCTTCGACATCGCGGTTTCTCCGTCCGGTCTGGTCGCGGTAGGAGGGCTCACCGGCAGCAGCACGTTCAGTCTGGGCGGGGCCCCGATCGCCACCAACGGGTCGAACGACGGCTTCGTTACCACCTTCAACTCGGCGGGCGCACACAGCTTCACCCGGGTCTTCGGAGGAAGCTTCTCGGACTGGGTGACCACGGTGGACTTCGATGCCTCCAACCAGGTGGTCTGCGCAGGGCAGTTCCGCAATACGGTCAATTTCGGTACCGGGAACATTGCCTCGAAAGGTGGATACGATTTCTTTTTGCTTCGGTTGACCCTGTGGGGCGCCACCAGCGCGGCGGTCGGTTTCGGTACGGCAGGCAACGAGGAAGCGCCCCGGATCGACCTCGACCCGTCCGGGAATATCGCCTTCACCGGACGATTCGAGAACAGCATCGACGTGGGGAACGGGGCCCTGGCCAGCAACGGGGCGGGCGACATGCTGGTCGCCCAGTTCCCCTCCGTGGGCGCGGCGGCGAACTGGTCCGTTTCCCATGGAGGCACCGGGAGCGACTTCGGCAACGACATCGTCACCGATGCCGACGGCAACGTGTTCGTCTGCGGAGGCTTCCACGGTACGGTGGACTTCGCACCGGGCGAGGTGACCAGCGACGGGGGGACGGACGGCTTCGTGGCCGGGTTCAAGGGAGTGGGTGGGGCCACCCTGTGGGTGCGTCGCTACGGGGGCTCGGGGGAGGACTACGGCAACGGCATCGCCCTGCTGGGAACGCGCATTGCCGTTGCCGGTCAGTATCAGTCCACCGCGGACTTCGGCTCGGCCACCACGACCGCCCAGGCGGGCTACGATGCGTTCCTCTTCGAGGTCGACACCGAGGGGGACTGGGAGTGCTTCCTTGCGGGACGCGGCAGTCAGGACAACGCCGCGGGCGGGGTCGCCTTCTCCGGAGAGCCGGTCCTGGCCAGCAACTACTTCAGCACCATGGCGTGGGGCACGTTGGGGCTGCAGACCAACTTCGGAAACTTCGCCGGGAGCGTGGTCAAGATGGGTCAACCCGCGGTGTCCTCGGCGGACCCGGTTCCCGTTCCGCCCGGCTTCCTGCTCAGCCCCGCGTATCCCAACCCCCTCCAGCATCGCACCCGGCTGGCCTTCCGCTTCCCCGGCGCAGCGGCCTCCGGCCCGGCCCGGGTCCTCGACGTCCAGGGGCGTCTGGTGCGGGAACTCGCCATTTCCGGCAGCGAGGAGGGAACCCTCATCTGGGACGGCCGAGGCGAGGATGGCGCCCAGGTAGGGTCCGGTGTCTACTTCATCCGGGTGACTACCACAGGCGGAGCGGTGCTGCAGCGGCGGGTGACCGTGGTCCGTTGACGGCGGGGCGGCTTGAGATGCCGCCGGTGGGGGTGAAACGCGCTAGAATTGCCGTCCCCCATGATGCGCAAACCGTCCCTTTCCATGATGCTCTTGCTGCTGCTGGCCCTGGGCCTCCCGGCCGGCGCCCATGCCTACGGCTTCAGCGTGCACGAGCTCATCAATCGGGCCGCCACCACGCATCTTCCGCCTGCTTTCGCGGGGTTCGCCCAGTGGGCCGACGACCTGGAGACGCTGTCCGTCGCCGCGGACCAGCGCAAGTGCTGCGACCCGGACGAGTCGAGGAAGCACTACATCGACATCGACGACTACGCCGAGTTCTTCGCCGGCACGCTGCCGCACAGCTACGAGGCCATGGTCAACGCATTCGGCCAGCCGCGGGTTGACGGCAACGGGACGCTGCCCTGGGCCATCGAGTCCGCCTATGCGGATCTGGTGTCCCATTTCCGGAACGAGGACTGGACGAGTGTGGTCGCTACCGCGGCGGACCTGGGTCACTACGTCGCGGATTCGCACAACCCCATGCATCTCACCGTGAACTACAACGGACAGCTCACCGGCCAGAACGGAATCCACTCGCGTCACGAGAGCGAGATGACCGGCCGTCATCTGGACGAGCTGGTCCCCGCTCCCGGCACGGTCTCCCTGATCCTCGACCCTCTCGAGACCGTGTTCGACAACATCGACGCCCTGTATCCCGGGGTGCAGGCCATTCTGGATGCGGACCTGGTGGCCCGGGATTCCGCCGGGGGCAGCACCTCGAGCGACACCTACTACTTCTGGCTCTGGTACGAGGTGGGCAACGCGACCAAGACCTGGATCCGCGCGGCAAGCATCATGCTGGCCAGCCTATGGTATTCGGCATGGACCGAGGCCGGTTCGCCTCCGCTTCCGGGAGACGCCACCGGGGTGGAGCCGGTTCCCGGCGAGCTGCGCACCCGCGTGCTGGCCGCTGTTCCCAATCCGTTCCGGTCCAGCTCCCGGCTACGCTTCGAGCTGGCTCGGGAGGGAACGATCACCCTGCGCATCGTGGATTCCCTGGGCCGGCTGGTGCGCCGGTTCGAGCCGCGCCTCCTTGACTCCGGGGTCCACCAGACGGGTTGGGACGGCACCGACCAGGCCGGAGCGAAGCTGGCCGGGGGCGTGTACCACCTGGTCGTGACCGACGACCGCGGCGTCTCCGCGGCGGGGCGTGTCGTCCTGCTCCGATAGACCTCCACCGCCGATCCCGCGCGCGAAACCTACTTCGCGCCCGGATCCAGCAGGTTGGCGATGAGGCCGGTCCACCCGGTCTGATGCGAGGCTCCCAGTCCCCGGCCGGTGTCGCCGTGGAAGTACTCGTAGAACAGGGGGTTCTCGTTGAACCGCGGGTCCTCCCGGTACTTGGGGTGATCGCCGAGGGAAGGCCGAAACCCCTCGCCGTCGCGCAGGAACAACCGGGTGAGCCGGGTCGACACCTCGTCTGCGATCTGGTCCAGGGTTCGTTTCCGACCGCTGCCCACCGGACACTCGACGGTCACTTCATCGCCGTAGTACCGGTGGAAGCGGCGGAGCGACTCGATGAGCAGGAAGTTCACCGGGAACCACACCGGGCCCCGCCAGTTGGAGTTCCCGCCGAACATCTCGCTGGTGGACTCCCCGGGTGAATAGGCGACCACGTGCTCCTGCCCCCCGTGCTCGAACCGGAACGGTTTTGTCCCGTGTGCCTTGGACAATGCCCGGACTCCGAAGGGGGAGAGGAATTCGTTCTCATCACACAGCCTGCGCAACAGGGCCTTCATGCGGCTCCCCCGCAACAGGGAAAGCAACCGGCGGTTGCCCACCCCACCGTCCATTTCCCAGTAGGAGACGAGATCGTGCAGGTCCGGGCGGTGTTCCAGGAGCCACTCCAGCCGTTGGGTGAACCCCGGCAACCGCTCCAGCAGTTCCGGCTCCAGCACCTCCACCGCAAAGAGGGGGATGAGCCCCACCATGCTCCGTACCCGCAGCGGAATACGCCCCTCGGGCAGGTCCAGCCAGTCGTAGAAGAACTGATCCTGTTCGTCCCACAGCCCGCTGTCCCCGACCCGGGTCATGGATTCGGCGATGTGCAGGAAGTGCTCGAAGAACTTGGAGGCGATGTCCTCGTAGACCGGGTTGTGCAGGGCCAGCTCGAGGCCGATCCGCATCATGTTGAGGCTGTACATGGCCATCCAGGCCGTGCCGTCGGACTGGTCGATGTGCCCGCCGGTGGGAAGGGTCTGGCTCCGGTCGAACACCCCGATGTTGTCGAGCCCCAGGAACCCGCCCTGGAACACGTTGTTGCCGTCGGCGTCCTTCTGGTTGACCCACCAGGTGAAGTTGACCAGCAGCTTGTGATAGACGCGTTCGAGGAACGCGATATCCCCGTGGTCGCCCCGCTGATCCCGGTCCCTGCGGAACACTTGCCAGGTGGCCCAGGCGTGCACCGGGGGGTTCACGTCGCTGAAGGCCCATTCGTAGGCCGGCAGCTGGCCGTTGGGGTGCATGTACCACTCGCGGACCATCCGGGTGAGTTGCACCTTGGCGAACGCCGGATCCACCATGGACAGCGGTACGGTATGAAAGGCGAGGTCCCACGCGGCATACCAGGGGTATTCCCAGGTGTCCGGCATGGAGAGGATGTCCGCGTTGTAGAGGTGGTCCCACTCCCGGTTGCGGCCCTGGGCGCGCCCTTCCGGGACCGGGGGCTGGGTGGGGTCCCCCTGCAGCCAACGCCACAGGTCGTAGTGGTAGAACTGCTTGTTCCAGATCATCCCGGCCAGGGCCTGGCGCTGCACCTCGCGTGCGTCGTCGTCGGAGATGTCCGATTGCAGCGCCGCGTAGAACAGGTCGGCCTCGGTGCGCCGCTCCCCCAGGGTCGCGTCGAAATCGGGGAAGGCGTCCTGCCCGGGGGCTTCCGGCGTCCGACGCAGGCGAAACCGGACCTCGAAGGAATCGCCGGGCGCGATCTCCGCCTGGTAGTGGGCCGCACACTTGGTTCCCTGGGTTTCCGGATTGACCGCATCCGCTTCATCCCGGACCACCCGGCGGTGGATCGCGTCCTTGGCAAAACGACCGTCCCCCGCTCCGCGCGGATAGTGGGCCGCGCTCTCGTTCTCGCAGAAGTACACGGGGGGAGCGTTCTCGAACTCGGCCACCCAGTCCCCCAGGGTGTCGTGACGACAGTCCACCTTCCCCGGTTTGTCCAGGCGCAACGACGGGCGTTCCCCTTCCTGATCCCAGGACCAGGTATTGCGGAACCACAGGTGGGGGAGAACATGGACCGGCGCGGGATCGGGTCCCCGGTTGTGGACGGTGATCCGTCCCAGGATGTCCTCGGCCGAGGCTTTGGCGTACTCGATCACCACGTCGAAGTAGCGGTTGTCATCAAAAACACCGGTGTCGATGAGCTCGTACTCCCGGTCATCCCGGGACCGCGCCGCGTTTCCGGCCACCAGGTCCTCGTAGGGGAAGGCGGTCTGGGGGTACTTGTAGAGCATGCGCAGATAGGAGTGGGTGGGGACGGCGTCCAGGTAGTAGTAGATCTCCTTGACGTCCTCGCCGTGGTTGCCCTGGGGGTTGGACAGACCAAAGAGGCGCTCCTTGAGCATGGGGTCATGGCCGTTCCACAGGGCCACCGCCAGGCAGAGCCGCGATCGGTAGTCCGAGAACCCACCCAGACCGTCCTCGCCCCACCGGTAGGCGCGTCCGGGGGCGTCATGGTGCGGAAAGTACTCCCAGGCCGATCCGTCGGCGCTGTAGTCCTCCCGCACCGTGCCCCACTGGCGCTCGGCCAGATAAGGTCCCCACGCCTTCCACGGGTTGCCTTCCGCGAGGCGTGTCCGTTCGGGATCGAGTTGCTTCACGGAGTGTCCCAGAGACGCACGCCGCCGGTCATGCCTTCCACGTTGACGAAGGGTCGCACGTTGGCCGGCAACTCCACATTGAGCTTGCGTGCGTTCCCGCCACCCAGATGGAGCAGGCGGTAGTTGAACAGGGCCTGCAGCTCGTCGATCATCTCCAGGACCAGTCGGCGCCACGCCTTCTTGCCGATGTCGTCCATGGAGGCCTCACCCACCAGTTCCTCGTAGGTGTCGCCGTCCCGGAACGGGTGATGTCCCATCTCCAGATTGGGGACCAGGCGCCCGTCCACGAACAGGGCGGAGCCGAGTCCGGTGCCCAGGGTAAGAGCCAACTCCACCCCCTTGCCCTCCACCACGCCGTAGCCCTGGAGGTCCGCGTCGTTGACCACCCGGGTGGGGAGGTCGGTCATGGTGGAGATCGCCGATTGCAGGTCGAAGCCCCGCCATGCCTTGGTGCCCAGGTTGGCCGCGGTCCGGACGACACCGTCGACCACCACTCCGGGGAACCCCACCGAAATGCGTCCATGCCCCTTCTTGTCCCGGAGCATGCCCCGGATGACCTTGAGCACGGCGTCCGGGTGCGACGGGTCCGGAGTGAGCTCCCGATGCCGTTCCGCGAGGGGCTTGCCCTTGGCGTCGAGGGGAATCATCTTGATCCCGGTGCCACCGATGTCGATGGTGAGCGTCTTCATTCCAACCACTCGCTGTGCACGGCCGGTCCCTCCGGGTTGTCCTTGCGCTGATAGGTGTGGGCGCCGAACGCATCCCGCTGCGCCTGGGTCAGGTTCTGGGGGAGGTCGGCGGTACGGTAACTGTCGAAGTAGGCCAGGCTGGAACCGAAGGCGGGCACGGGGATGCCGTGTTGCTGCGCCAACCCGACCACCCGACGCCAATGCCCCTGCCGTTTGCCGACCTCCCGGATGAACCGTTCGTCGAGGAGGAGGTTGGCCGGACGCCGTCCGTCGTTGTAGGCGTTCATGATGGTGTCCAGGAGCCGGGCGCGGATGATGCACCCGCCTTTCCAGATCCGGGCCAGTTCGCCCGGATGGATCTCCCATCCGTACTCGCGCGAACCCGCGTCGATGAGATCGAAGCCCTGGGCGTAGGAGGTCACCTTGGAGGCAAAGAGCGCGTCGTGCACTGCGTCCACCAGATCCTGGGGGTCGGGTGTCGTCGGACCCTTCCCGGGACCGGCCAGGACGCCGGATGCCGCGACCCGTTCCGCTTTCATGCTGGAGAGCGCCCGCGCATCCACCGCGGCGGCGATTCCCGGAATGGGGATCCCCAGATCCAGGGCGGTCTGCACCGTCCAACGACCGGTGCCCTTCTGTCCCGCCTTGTCGAGCACGGTATCGATCAACGGGGTGCCCGACGGGTCCCGCTTGGCGAGGATCTTCGCGGTGATCTCGATGAGAAACGACTCCAGCGGCCCCCGGTTCCATTGGGCGAACACCCGGGCCAGGGCCTCGGGTCCCATGCCCCCCACCCGGGCCAGCACGTCGTAGGCCTCGGCGATGAGCTGCATGTCCGCGTACTCGATCCCGTTGTGCACCATCTTCACGAAGTGACCGGCGCCGTCCGGGCCCACGTAGGTGACACAGGGTCCGGAGTCCGTGGTCGCGGCAATGGCCTCGAACACCGGGGCCAGGAGCGCGTAGCCCTCCCGATCCCCCCCCGGCATGAGCGAGGGCCCGTGCCGCGCCCCCTCTTCCCCTCCCGAAACGCCGACGCCGAAAAAGCGGAGTCCATCCGCGGCGTAGGACCCCTCGCGACGACGGGTGTCGTGGAAGAGCGAGTTGCCGCCGTCGATGAGAATGTCGCCCGGCTCCAGCAGGGGACGCAACGCCTCCATGACCTGGTCCACCGGGTCGCCCGCCTTGATCATCATCATGAGCCGGCGCGGACGCTCCACGGACCGCACCAGTTCCTCGAGGGTCGCGGTGGGGAGGAGCCGCCCTTCGCTTTCCGCCACCGCACGATCCAGGAGATCCGTCTCCCGGTTGTAGGCGGCCACGCTGAACCCGTGGTCCAGGATGTTGAGGGCGAGGTTGCGCCCCATCACCGCGGTGCCGATCATTCCGAACTGTCGCTGACTCACGGGCATCTCCGGGGAACAGGGGTCAGGGCGTGCCCTGCCACAGGTGGGTTTCGGGAATGGCGAACCGATCGGCCTCGGGCGGGCCCCAGGTGCCGGCCGCATACTCGTGCAGGGGGGGCGGTGCGTCCAGGAGCGGCGTGTACAACTGCCAGGACTTCTCCACCTCGTCCGCGTGAACGAACAGGGTCTGGTCCCCCTCCAGGATGTCGATGAGCAGGGTCTGATACGCGTCCTGGATCTGCGGATACCGTTCCCCGTAGTCGAACTTGAGCGGGATCTGCTCCAGGCTGAACGGATCGCCCGGTTTCTTGATGTCCACGTGGAACGAGAACCCCTCGTTGGGTTGCAGCGTGATGAGGAGCACATCGCTGGTATCCACCGAGCACCCCAGCTTGCGGAAGAAGCTGACCGGCGGGGTGCGAAACCGCACCGCGATCTGGGTCGTCTTGCGCGGCATGCGCTTTCCGGTGCGCAGGTAGAACGGGACGCCCTGCCACCGCCACGAGTCCACGTAGAGGCGCAGGGCCACGAAGGTCTCGGTGGTGGAGGTTTCCGGCACGCCCTTTTCTTCCAGGTATCCGGGGACCGAGGCCCCCTCGAACAGCCCCGCCGCATACCGGGCCCGCACCACATCCCGGTCGCCGATGGCCGGAATGGAGCGCAGCACCTTGATCTTCTCGTAGCGGATGGCCTCGGCATCGAAGTTGGAGGGAGCGTCCATGGCGACCAGGGTCAGGAGCTGGGTGAGGTGGTTCTGCACCATGTCCCGGAGCGCACCCGATCCATCGTAGTAGCCGGCGCGGGAACCCACCCCCAGGGTCTCGCCCACGGTGATCTGGACGCTGTGCACCCGCTCCCGGTTCCACGACGACTCGATGAGCGCGTTGGCCAGGCGAAACACGAGCAGGTTCTGCACCGTCTCCTTGCCCAGGTAGTGATCGATCCGGTAGACCTGATCCTCGCGGAAGTGCTGGTGAACCACCTCGTTGAGCGCCTGGGCCGAAGCCAGGTCGTGGCCGAACGGCTTCTCCAGGACCACGCGGGACCAGCCGCCGGGGTTGTTGAGACCGGCGCCGGCCAATCCGGCGATCGCCGACGGCATGGCCTGGGGCGGGATCGAGAGGTACATGGCGTAGTTGGGGGGAACTTCGTGCTGGTTGCACAGCGCATCCAGGCGCTGGGCCAGGGCCACGTAGTCTTCCGGCGTTCCCTTGGCGGTGGTGTCGTAGTGCACGCGCTCGGTCAGGCTCGCCGCTTCTTCATCGGAGAAACCGGCTTTGGACAACGCGGCTCCCACCGTGGCGCGGTACTCCGCTTCCTCGATGGGGGAGCGCCCCACCCCGACGATCCGGGTGGTGGGGTGGAGTTGTCCCTGCATGGCGTTGCGGCACAGCGCCGGGTAGAGCTTGCGCATGGCAAGGTCGCCGGTGCCGCCGAAGATGACGAAGAGTGCGGAATCGGTGTTGGGCATGGAGGACTCGGTGGGGGTGGAGGGTTCGTGCCGACGTTCGATCAGCGAGTGTAGCAATCGGCCCGGTGGAGCCCTGAGGGTGTGTGTAAATCTGCAATTTGAAAATGCATTTACACACAACTGGCGTTAACCCGTTGATGTCAATGCGATTACGGCGTGGTTGGGTCCCGGTTTCGGGGCCTAGTCCCTGGCCAGAGCCTCCAGGAACGCCTCGCCGTAGCGCTCCAGCTTGGCGGGACCAATACCGGGGACATCCAGCATCTCGTCGCGGCTGCGCGGCTTGCGCTCCACCATCTCCCACAACACCCGGTCGCTGAACACGATGTAGGCGGGGACGCCTTGCTGGTCGGCCAGGCTCTTGCGCAGGGTGCGCAGGTGTTGGAACAACGGGTCCGCGGCGTCCACGGTGGATGCGCTCCCGGAGCCGGGGCGGGACCGCGTGGAGATCCCCACCGGGATGCCCTCGACCAGATCGGTCACCGCGGTACCGGTACACACATCGCAACTGGTCCCGCAGGCGGCGAGGTCCTCGTCGAAGTGGGCCAGGATCTGCCGATGTCGGCAATCGGTGGCCTCGGCGAGTTCGAACAGACCAATCGTCGCGTCCTTCTTGGAGGCACGTTGGGCGTGATCCTGGACGTCGGTCAGGAAACGCTCGCGGGCGATGACGTCGGACCAGGAGTAGAAGAGAATGCACTCGCTGGGCAGGCCGTCCCGCCCCGCGCGTCCCATTTCCTGGTACCAGGACTCGATATCTCCCGGCATGTCGCGGTGAATGACAAAGCGCACATTGGACTTGTCGATCCCCATGCCGAAGGCGATGGTGGCCACGATCACGTCCAGGTCGTCCTTGGCGAACGCGCTCTGGTTGGCGGCGCGCTGGTCGTCGGTCAGGCCGGCGTGGTAGGGCGCGGCCCGCACGCCGTGTTTGACCAGGAACTCCGCGGTGGACTCCACCGAGCGGCGGGAGAGGCAGTACACGATCCCGCTCTCGCCCGCGTGCCGGCGAATGAGCCCCAGGATTTCCTTGCGGGTGTTCCCTTCGCCCTTCTTGCGGCAGCGGATGTTGAGGTTGGAGCGAAAGAACGATCCCTTGTAGCCGCCCGGCTTGCGCATGCCGAGCTGGCGGACAATGTCCAGGGCGACCCGGCGGGTGGCGGTGGCGGTCAGGGCCAGGACCGGGACCCCGGCCAGCTCGTCCCGAAGCCCGCTCAGGCGGCGGTAGGAGGGACGAAAGTCATGCCCCCACTGGGAAATGCAGTGGGCTTCGTCCACCACCAGGAGCGAGACGAGGGTCTCGCGCAGCGCCGAGCGAAGCCGCCCTTCCAGGGCCTCGGGAGCCAGGTAGACCAGTTCGTAGGCGCCGTCGCGCAGCGCGTTGACCCGGTCTATCCACTCGTCCCGCTCCAGGCTGGAGTTGATGGCGGTGGCGCGGAAGCCGAAATCGTTGAGCGCATCCACCTGATCCTTCATGAGGCTGATCAGGGGCGAGATGACCACCACCGTGCCACGCATCATGCGGGCCGGAACCTGGAAGGTGAGCGACTTGCCGGCGCCGGTGGGCAGCACGCCAATGCAGTCGCGTCCTTCCAGGACCACGTCGATGATCTCGCGCTGCCCGGGGCGAAAGGCCTCGAAGCCGAACACGTCCCGCAGGATGGTGGTGGGGTCGCCGATCGCGGTCACGGCCTGGGAAGCCCCTGGGCGAGCTTGACCGTACGGAACCGCTCGATACGCGCCACGGTGACCTTGGTGCCGTCCGGTGAGACGCCGAAGGACTCCACGTCCTCGTCATCGGTACGTGCGACCAGGAGACGGCGGCTGGGGCGCGTTTCCTCACCCGGTCGGAAGTCCTGGATGTAGAGGCCGGCTCGGCCCGTTTCGTCCCCACCCACGAACACCAGGGCGCTTTCGTCGGACATCCAGCGAACCCGTCCTCCCGAGATGACGTTCTGGTACCCCATGAAGGGAACGTCCGTCTCGAAAACCTGCTCGTTGGTGCTCAGATCGCGCACCTTGATCCGGGTGATGTTGATGTCGTTGATGCTGTAGGCGACGTAGGCGCCGGTAGGAGACACGTCGGGCAGCAGGTAGGACCCTGCCTCGATCAGGGTGTCGTCGCTGCCGTCGGTTCGGATCCTGTGGATGCCGCTCTTCTCCGGATTGCCGCTCACATAGGTGATCCACTGTCCGTCGGCGGTCTGGGTGGGATTCTCGGCGTCCACCCCGTCCTGGGTCACCTGACGGGCTCCGCTTCCATCGGCATGGGCGGACCAGATTTCCAGGTGTCCACCGCGGTTGGAGCTCCAGAGAATCCCCTGGCCGTCCGCGGTGAACGCGGGGTCCCAGTCGTCCGCATCGTCGTCGGTGAGTTGGCGGACAACTCCGGTCTGGACGTTCAGGGCCCACAGATCCAGGTTGCCGCTGCGGTTGGAGGAAAAGATGACCTGGCTACCGTCCGGCGAATACGCCGGTTGACGGTCCCGGCCGTTACCGGAAGTGAGACGTTGGCCCCCCGTGCCCGGAGACTCGCTGTCGATGGGGACTTCGGTCAGGGTCCCGCGCCAGAGGATCTCGTCGAACACCACGTCCTGCTCGTTGAGATAGTCGAACCGGACGTAGTCGTTGCCGCCGCCGTAGACGCTCTGCACCCAGAACACGGTGGTTTCGTGACCCGTCCCGGCGTCGAGCTGGACGACGCGTCCCAGGGGGCTGGACATGTCCCCCAGCGCGCTGGTCGATTTGGCCAGGATGAGGTGGTCCGAACCCGGGTGCCAGCCGGCGGCGGATAGCCGCACGTTGCTGGATCGGATCGTGCGCGTCTCCCCCGTTTCCGCGTCGATCTGCAGCACGTGTTCCCCTCCCGCGTTGAGCACGCTTCCCGTGCTGATGCCGGAGAGCCAGGCGCCGTTTGGCGACCAGGCCAGCCCCAGCACAAGACGCCCCGGGAACCGTGCCAACTCCGTTTCCTTGCCCGACTGAACGTCCGCCGTCCCCACGATGGATCCGGCGACCGCGGCTTCCTCGTAGGCCCGGGTAAACGCGACGCGATTCCCGTCCGGAGCCCAGTCGACTTCCGCAACGTTGCCGAGGATCCTGCGCGGCTGGCCCCCCACCACCGGAATACGGTAGGCGTCGTACCGCCCCGACGCCACCTCGTGGAGGAAGAGCACGCTGGATCCGTCGGGAGAGATGGAGGGCTGGGCGTCGTTCCCCTCGGTGAGCGGGACTTCGCTTCCGCTCTGCATCTGCCGGAGCCACACGCGCTGCGTCCCATCCCGGGTGGACAGAAAGGCAATCATGCGGCCGTCCGGCGACGCCGAGGGAGACCAGTCCTTGCCGGTATGGGTCAGCGGGAGAATGCGCACCGGTTCCGGAGTGGTGACCGGGCGCAGTTTGGGCGCGATGAGCACGCCGACAACCGAGCCCAGCACGAGCAGGGCGAGGCCCACCATCCAGGTCCGCCACGGTGAGCCCTTGACGACCGGGGTATCCGCGGCCAGGGATGGAAGGCTTCGGCTGGAGGAGTCTCCACTGTTGCCCAGGGCGAAGGCCAGGTCACGGGCCGACTGGAACCGGGTCTCGGGCGTCTTCTCCATGCACCGATGGATAATGCGATCCACCGATGGAGGAATGGCGGGGTTGAACGAGGAGCTGTCCGGTGCGTCCTCCCGCAGGATGGCGCTCATGGTCTCGACCGCCGAGTCCCTTGCGAACGGCCTGTTGGCGGTGAGCATCTCGTGCAGGACCGTCCCGAAGGAAAAGATGTCCGAGCGGGAGTCCACCGGTTCCGCCCGCACCTGCTCGGGCGACATGTAGCCCACCGTGCCCAGGACGGTGCCGGGATCCGTTCCCTCCCCCAGGGTCTGGGCCTGGGTCCGGCCGTCGTCCGCGACCGTGGTCTTGGCCAGCCCGAAATCCAGGATCTTGAGCCGCCCGTCGCCGGTGAGGAACACGTTGGCCGGTTTCAGGTCCCGGTGCACGATCCCCTTCTCATGGGCGGCGGCGAGGCCCTCGGCCATCTGCCCCGCGAACTCGAGGGCCTTGCGCACGGGAAGGGGTCCGTCGACCAGGCGTTCGGCCAGGGTGGCCCCCTCCAGGAGCTCCGTCACCGCGTAGGCGGTGCCGTCCTGTTCGCCGAAGTCGTGGATGGCCAGGATGTTGGGGTGGGACAGCGCCGCCACCGCCTTGGCTTCCTTCTCGAACCGGGAACGGATGTCCGGGCTGTTCAAAAGACGCTCCGGGAGCACCTTGACCGCGACATCCCGGTCCAGGTTGGTGTCCTTGGCGCGATAGACCTCGCCCATGCCCCCCTCACCCAGGGGCGCGATGATCTCGTAGGAGCCCAATCGGGTGCCCGCGGCGAGCTTCATGAATGCATGTTCCGGGTGTGTCGCGAGAGCATCGCAGCATTCTATGACGGACCGGAGGCTCGTGGCACGGCAAAGACGGCGCGCGCCCGCTTTTCCCGGTCAACCCGCCAACAAACAACGCGGCCGCCCGGATCATCCGAGCGGCCGCGCCGTCTAGACTTGCGTTTGCGTGGGCTACGGGAGCAGCACCGCCCGCACCACCCTCGTGTCCACGGGGGACACCAGGCGGATGTAGTAGATGCCCGAGGCCACACGTTGGCTCCGTTCGTTGCGGCCGTCCCATTCGGTCACGTGCGCACCGGCGGTGAGCACCTGATCCGCGAGAAGGGTCCGCAGGCGCCGGCCCTGGAAGTCGAACACCTCCACCCGCACCCGGCCGTCCACCGGCAGGTTGAACTGGATGGCGGCCCGGCTCCGGAAGGGATTGGGGACCACTGCGGCCAGGACCGCACCCGTACCGCTGACTCCCGGTGTATCCAGGGTTTCGCCCAGGAACACCGAGACCATGGCGGTGGAGTCCGGGGTGTCCACCGTGACCTCGCACGTATCCAGCCCACCGCCCGCAGGGGAGGCGCAGACCAGGAACGTGGTGGAGTCACCCGGAGCCACCAGCGAGGCCGTGCCGGTAAGGTCCAGGAAGAAGTTGCCGCTGGAACATCCGGAGATGGAGTTGATGGTCAGGTCCTGATCCCCGGTGTTGCGCACGGTCATCACCTGGCAGGTCGTATCGCCGGGCGCCACCGAGGGCAGCGAAACCGAGGCCGGGTCCACGTCGAGCACCGGACCGTTGAAGCAGGTCACGGTGACCGTGGCCGCACAGGTGTCCGCGGCGCCGCAGGAGTCGGTGACGATGAAGTTCACCGCGGTCACTCCGGCCGCGAAGGGGCCCGTGGGATCCAGGGTGAAGGTCAACGGACCGCCGTCGATGTCGCTGGAGCCGTCATCGAGGCTGTCCGGGTCCACGGCGACGCTGCACCCGGCACCGGAGCCGCTGACTTCGAAGTTCCGGCACACCGCGGAAGGGGCCGAGTTCACGGTGATGGTGGCCGAGCAGGTGTCGGCGAGGGCGCCGTCATCCACGATCAGATCCACCACGGTGACGCCGGGCGCGTAGGGTCCCGCCGGCTCCAGGGTGAGGTTGATGGGGTCGCCGTTGGGGTCGCTGGACCCGTTGTCCACATCCGCGGCGACGACGTTGCCGTCGCAGGAGAAGACATCCTGGCAGAGCGCCTCGGGGGCCTGCTCACAAACCACGGTAATCGTGGCCTGGCAGGTATCCGCGGCGCCACAGGAGTCGGTGACGATGAAGCTGACCGCGGTGACGCCGGCCGAGAACGGTCCCGCGGGATCCAGGGTGAAGGTCAACGGACCGCCGTCGATGTCGCTGGAGCCGTCGTCGAGGCTGTCCGGGTCCACGGCGACGCTGCACCCGGCCCCGGCGCCGCTGACTTCGAAGTTCCGGCACACCGCGGAAGGGGCCGAGTTCACGGTGATGGTGGCCGAGCAGGTATCGGCCAGGGAGCCGTCATCCACGATCAGGTCCACCACGGTGACACCGGGCCCGTAGGGTCCCGCCGGTTCCAGGGTGAGGTTGATCGGGTCGAGGTCGGGGTCGCTGGATCCGTTGTCCACATCCGCGGCGACCACGTTGCCGTCACAGGACTCCACGTCCTGACAGACCGCGGTGGGCGGGTCGTTGGCCACGCCGCCCGAGGTGGTGAGGTCCACCGTGTAGATCTGGGCCGCGTTGGCGGTCCCGAGAACGCGGACGAAGTAGGTTCCCGCCCCGGGCAGGGCCAGGCTGCTGATGGTTTCCGGGTTGCCGGCAGAGGTCGCGTTGGCCGAGGCCAGGACCGTGGTGCCGTCGGTGTCGTAGACCCGGACTTCCAGGTTGCTCTGGGCCAGCGCGTTGAAGTTGCTGCCGGCGCTGCAGGAGCCGTTGGCGTTCTGCGGTCCACTGAGATAGGTGGTCCCGTCCGGGGTCAGGGTGACATCCAGCGTCGTACTGGCCCCGACGGTGAAGGAGAAGTAGTCGGTGTCCGAGTTGTCGTCGATGCTGCGCTGGGTGGACGCGTTGCCGGGCGTGCTCACCGCGCCGAAATCGGTCGCGTTCCCGAACGTGTCGTTCTCGACGGGGAACTCGTCGGTGTCGCCGTAGCCGCGGTTTCCGGCCAGGCGGTCGTCGAACTGCACGCCGTCGTAGCTCGTGTTGATGAACGGCTCCATGAGCTTGGTGCCGTTGACCGGGCACACATGGCTGATGCCCAGACCATGGCCGTGCTCGTGGGCCAGCACGTTGCGCAGACGCCGCGAGTTGTTGGCCGTGTTGGTGTAGAAGTTGTCCCCGGTATCGATGACCATGTCGCCGGTGTTGGGGAAGAAGTTGTAGGCGAGGGTGCCGGAGTTGCCGTCCAGGAGATGGCCACCAATCCGTACGTCCGCGCGGACCCCCAGGACGCCGTTGTTGTAGGCGAGAGCCGCCCCGTCGTCGGCCGGCTCGTACACGTAGTTGCAGCCGATGAGGCTCGACCAGTTGTCGAACATCTGCTCGAAGTAGGTGAACCAGGGGCGCTGGGTGAGGTCGCTGCCGCCGGGGCCGGCGCCATAGATGCCGTCCAGGAACGCGATCAGGTTGCTGGGGTTGGCGGCCTCCCCAATGAACCCGTCAATGGCCGTTCCGTCATCGGCGAAGCCCCAGGTGATCGTGGTGGGATCCCCCTGGCTCAGACCGCTGCCGTCGGTCGCGGTGGTGCTCCACCGGCTTCCGTCACTGAAGGTGAAGGAACTGACCCCGCCCTTTTCCAGGGCCCGGTCGAAAGCGGATCGCAGGTCCGGATCCGTGCCTTCCTGCCAACAGACCCGAAGCCCCTCGGGGGTCTCGGTCAATGCCGGCGGGGTTGGGTTGGCCAGGACACGCTGGATCATGTCGCGATGCACCTGCTCGGTGGCGACCGGGATCTCGAAGGCGTCTTCGGCACCCTGCGCCGTTGTGGCGATCAGGGGGATCAGGGCAAGGGAACAAAGAAGGGTGACCAGCGCGGTCTGGGTGGACGAGAAACGGCTCGTCGTGTGAAGCGGGGACGTCATGCGGCTCTCCTGCTAAGGGTGCATTCAAACGCGTTGCTGTTCCGGTCTTCGGCCTGGAATGGCATCGCATGAGAATCAAGAGCGCATAAAAGACTTCGCGCCTGTTGGTTGCGCGATTTTCCCCGGCTCCGATTGGGCGTTTTGACTGGCCGTCGTTGCACTTCTCCCGACGCCGGGGTCCGTGCGCGGGAATCCCTAGTTGCGCAGGGCGAAGGTGAACGGGATCGCCAGACGCACCGCGGTGGGATGGCTACCCTGCATCGCGGGACGGAAGACCCATTGCCGCACCGCGACCAGCGCGGATTGTTGTAGCGCCTCGATCGTGTCCGAGTGGATGACCCGCGCCGATTCCACCCGCCCGGTGATGCCGATCACCAGCTCCACCACCACCGTGCCTTCCGCGCCGGCCTCGCGGGTGAGCTCAGGGTAGACCGGGTCCACCTTGTGCAGGATCTCCGGCATCTCCTGGGCCAAGGGAATGAAAGCCGCGTTGCCGTCGGCGACGGGGGCCCCCACCGGGTTGGGAAGCGACGACGGGGCGAGGGTGGTCAGGGGAATAGGGACGTCGTCCGGAACGATGGAGAGCGGATCGGGCGCGGGGAGGGAGGGCAGCGGCACCTCTTCGGGCTCCAGGATCTTGTACTCCTTGGCGATCTGGTCCTGGTCGATCGGCTCGGGGATGAACCGGATGACCGGGGCCTGGATCTCCAGCCCGGCAACCGGCGGATAGAGCAGCAGGGCCAGAACGTGAACGGTGATCGCGACGGCCAAGCCCAGCTCGAGGGTTCGCTGGTACCGTTCCCTGAGGATGACGTGGGCGGGGAGTGCGGGGCCGAGGGTCATGTTCCAGTGCTCCATTCCGGGCAGAACCCGAACGGGGTCCTGTCCCGGTGATCTCGGTGAGATCCTCAAGCCCTGGTGGCCAAGCCCTCCCGCGGTGCGGGTCAAAAAAAAAGGGGACCCGTATCTCGGGTCCCCTACGGCGTCAACAAGAGCGGGCTTGTGTACTCTTGACGACGCTCGATCCCCCCCTCAGGGATGAGGTTGGTTCCCTTTGGCGAGCCGAACCGCCCAGATTCAAGTCGGACCTTTTATGGGAGGCATCCCAGGCCGAGCGGGCGTTTGCTCTCTCAAACCCTACGAACGGAGGACCCATCGCAGGGAACCAGATCGGGTGGGCCGGAGCCCTAAGTTGTTGTCCAACCCCCGTTTCAAAAGGTGCCACGCGGGTGACTCGTCAGAAGCTGCCTCGTTTCTGACGAGCCACCCTATGCTGGGGTTGGAGAGTAGCATCGTGGCGTTTTGGTGCTTCGAAGCTGAATCCCTCTTCCGAGAGTCTCGCTGCTTCGCCCTCCCTATACGCAACCGTTGTGCCAAGTCGGCCGCGGCCTCGGTGTTACCGTGTAAGATATTGCATAGTAAGCAATTGCAGCACGAGGCGCCTCTCGGTATCGGGGGCCAAGACGAGCGAATTCGGGAGCGGCAGTGGATACCTGCTACCGGGAAAGATTCGAGCAATCCCGCAACCGGTTACTCCGAAACAGGCTAGGGGGTGGATACTAGTTATCCGCTCCTCCGCGGTCGGGACCCCCTGGGGAATCCAGGTTCCAGTTGTCCACAATCTCGATCCGAAACCCAGATTCGGGGCTACCGGGAGACGGGTTGTTCGGAAACGAAACACCGTATCATGTCAGAACAGTGAGCTGTTTCATTTCGAATCACTCGATCTGAAGAGGGTTCCGAAGCGGAGGTTCAACGAGGGTTTCTAAGTCCGTAGATTGTTTTATTTCAGTTGGTTACGTGGTCATCTCGACCCTCGGAGCCGTATTGGCACGTCCCCTGCGATATAGGGCGGCGTGACTTAGCCCCGGTCCGGGAGGGCCATCGGGGCAATGATGACAAGAAATGAACCCCGAGGGGACGTCGGGTCTCCCCGGGATCCCAATGGAGGTGACCACACCATGACTCTCATGCGGTATCGACCCATGAACGACCTGTTCAGTTTCCAGAACGACGTCAACCGGCTCTTCGAGGAGTTGGGACGTCGCGGTGCGAGCAACGCGCCCACCCTGTGGAGCCCGCCCGTTGATCTCCGGGAGAACGAGACCGAGTTCTCCCTGATCGCCGAGCTGCCTGGGCTCAAGAAGGAGGACATCAAGATCTCCTTCAACGACAACATGCTCATCCTGCGCGGCGAGAAGAAGGCCGAGACGCGGGAAGAGAACGAGAACTGGCACCACGTGGAGCGGACCTACGGGTCCTTCGAGCGCACCGTGCAGCTCACCGCGCCGGTGGCCATCGACAAGGTGACCGCCCGCTTCGAGGACGGCGTTCTGACCGTGGTCCTGCCGAAGTCCGAAGAGGCCAAGCCTCGCGAAATCGGCATCGAGTAACCCAGCAGCCTGGTTCTCCGGGCGCTTCTTTTCCGGCGGGCGGCCCAGCTTGGGCCGACCCGCCTCGTTCTAACGGGATCCACTGGCTCCCGCCTAGGAAGGTGACCCAACATGGGAAAAATTATCGGTATTGATCTGGGCACGACGAACTCCTGCGTCGCCGTCATGGAGGGTGGCGAGCCGGTCGTGATCCCCAACTCGGAAGGCGGGCGCACCACCCCCTCGGTGGTTGCGTTCACCAAGGACGGCGAGCGTCTGGTGGGCCAGGTGGCCAAGCGCCAGTCGATCACCAACCCGTCCAACACCATCTTCTCCATCAAGCGATTCATGGGTCGTCAGGCCAGCGAGGTGGGTAGCGAGACCAAGACGGTCCCCTACGCCATCTCCACCAAGGACGGCAAGCTCGTGGTGGACACCGGGGACAAGTCGTTCTCGCCCCCCGAGATCTCGGCCATGATCCTGCAGAAGATGAAGAAGACCGCGGAGGACTACCTGGGTCACGAGGTGACCGAGGCCATTGTTACCGTTCCCGCATACTTCAACGACAGTCAGCGGCAGGCGACCAAGGATGCCGGCAAGATTGCCGGGCTGGACGTCAAGCGCATCATCAACGAGCCCACCGCGGCGGCCCTGGCCTACGGCCTGGAGCGCAAGGCCGAGGAAAAGGTCGTGGTCTACGACCTGGGCGGCGGTACCTTCGACGTGTCCATCCTCGAGATCGGGGACGGCGTGTTCGAGGTGCGGGCGACCAACGGCGACACCCATCTGGGTGGCGACGACTTCGACCAGAAGGTGATCAACTGGCTGCTGGAAGAATTCAAGAAGCAGGAAGGCATCGATCTCAGCCAGGACCCCATGGCCATGCAGCGGCTCAAGGAAGCGGCCGAGAAGGCCAAGATGGAGCTGAGCTCGGCGCAGCAGTCCGACATCAACCTGCCCTTCATCACCGCGGACCAGAACGGCCCCAAGCACCTGAACGTGAACCTCACCCGGTCCAAGTTCGAGCAGCTGGTGGACGATCTGATCCAGCGCACGGTCGAGCCCTGCAAGAAGGCGCTGGCCGACGCGAACCTCAAGCCGGGAGACATCGACGAGGTGGTCCTGGTCGGCGGTTCCACGCGCATCCCGAAGGTCCAGGAGCTGGTCTCCCAGCTGTTCGGCAAGGAGCCGCACCGCGGCATCAACCCGGACGAGGTGGTGGCCATTGGCGCCGCCATCCAGGGCGGGGTGCTGGCCGGCGACGTCAAGGATGTACTCCTGCTCGACGTGACCCCGCTCTCCCTGGGCATCGAGACCCTGGGCGGTGTCATGACCACGCTCATCGAGCGCAACACGACCATTCCGACCAAGCGTCAGGAGATCTTCTCCACCGCGGCCGACAACCAGACCGCGGTCGACATCAAGGTCTTCCAGGGCGAACGGAAGATGGCCGGCGACAACAAGCGGATCGGCGAGTTCCAGCTGGTCGGTATTCCGGGTGCGCCCCGGGGTGTGCCCCAGGTCGAGGTGACCTTCGACATCGACGCCAACGGGATCCTCAACGTTTCGGCGCGTGACAAGGCGACCGGCAAGGAGCAGAGCATCAAGATCCAGGCCAGCTCCGGGCTCTCCGACTCGGACATCGACAGCATGGTCAAGGATGCCGAGGCCCATGCCAGCGAGGACGCCGCGCGTAGCGAGGAAGTCCAGGCCCGTAACCAGGCGGACAGCCTTGCCTACGAGGTCGAGAAGCAGATGAAGGAGAACGGCGACAAGATCGACGCCGAGACCAAGGCGAAGGTGGACGCCGGGATCGAACGGGTGCGCGAGGCGCTCAAGGGGACCGACGTGGCCGAGATCAAGGCGGCCTCGGAGGCGCTCCAGCAGCTCCTGCACCAGGCGACCCAGCAGATGTACCAGGCCAGCGCCGGCGAGGCGGGGGCGGATGCAGGTGCCGGCACGGACGGTGCCGCGGGCTCGAGCAAGGACGCCGGCAAGAAGAAGGACTCCGTGGACGCCGACTTCGAAGTCGTCGAGGACTGATAGGGGGATCATTCGATGGGAGACTTCCAGACGGGTCGTGTGATCCCGTACATCACCGAGATGTTCCGCTTCCAGGCGTGGATGTCGCTGGGCAAGATGGCCAACCCCATGACGGGTGAGGTCGAACGGAACCTGGACACCGCGCGCGAGCTGATCGACATGCTGGCCGAGCTCGAGACGCGGACCGAGGGCAATCGCAGCCACGAGGAGAGTCAGGCCCTGCAGGGCGCGCTCACCGAGCTGCGGTTGAACTACATGGAAGAGATGAAGAAGCCGGAGGCTCCGGCCGCGACGGAGGCGGAGGCATCGGATGACGATGTCTCCGCGGAGTCCGTCGAGGCAGAGGCTGCCAAGGCCGACACCACCGAGGGCACGGAATGATTGACGATCGCAAGGGTGACGAACACGTGATCGAGATCGAGGACGCGGAGACCGTCGAGGTCGAAGCGGACCCGGTCGTCGAGCCCGAATCAGCCGGCGTGGATCCCGAGCCTCTCCAGGAGGTCGCCCCCGGCGCCGAGGAACTGATGGATCGATTGCAGAGATTGCAGGCGGAATTCGCCAACTTCAAGAAGCGCACCGAGCGCGAACGCGGTGACACCGTGGTATGGGCGCAAAGTGTCCTGGTGGAGCGTTTGCTTCCGGTGCTGGATGACCTGAACCGGGCCATGCAGACCCTGGACGGCGACGAGTCGCCGGCGGCCCAGGGCATGACCCTGATCCGGGACAAGTTCACGCGCACGCTCACCGAGGCCGGTCTGTCGCGGGTCGAGGCGGAAGGGCGTCCGTTCAACCCGGACATTCATGAAGCCCTCATGACCCAGCCGGTCACGGAGGATCAGGCGAACCAGGTACTGATGGAGCTGGAACCGGGGTATTTCTTCAAGTCCCGCCTGGTCCGCCCGGCCCGGGTCCAGGTAGGTGTCAGCGAGGAATCGTAAAGGAAGACGGGGCGAGAGCCATGCAAGCCAAGGAGTACTACAAGATTCTCGGTGTTCCCGAGGACGCCGATACGGCCGTGATCAAGAAAGCCTATCGAAAGATCGCCCGCGAGAGTCATCCGGACCAGAATCCCGGGGACACGGTGGCGGAAGAACGGTTCAAGAGCGCCAGCGAAGCCTACGAGATCCTGAGCAACCCCGAGAAGCGCGAGAAATACGACGCGCTGCGACGGTACGGTTTCGGGCGGGCCGGGTTCGGTCCCGGGGGACATTCGGGCGAGGGATTCCAGGGGTTCGACCCGCGTGGCGGTGGCTTCCGGGTGCACTTCGACAGCCGGGGCCCGCAGGGGGTCGATTTCGCGGAGATCTTCAACGACGGTTCCCAGTTCTCGGAGCTGTTCGAACAGATCTTCGCCCAGGCCGGCATGCGCCACCCGGGGGCAGGGGGCGGTCATGCCCCCGGTAACGGCCACCGGTTCCAGGCGCGCCCCCAGCAACCGCAGCTCGACGACTTCTTCCGCCAGGACGGCGCGGATGTGCACTGCACCATCTGGCTCCGGGTGGACCAGCTCGAGAAGGGGGCCAAGGTCAAGGTGAAGACCCCCCGGGGAAACAAGGTGCTGCTCACCATTCCCGCCGGCACCCGGATTGGCGCGGTCCTGCGGGTGCCGGGCATGGGGCTCAACGGGCCCGCCGGCGCCGGCGACCAGTACGTGCACGTGGAGGGGGTTGCCTAGGGCGACCCCTTCCGGGCTCTGGTAAACTGATGGGACGTCATGACCCCTAAGCCCGACCACGGCAATCTGCCGCACCTGCTCAAGCTCCTCGATGACGAATCCCCGGTGGTCCGCAAGGCCGTGGCGGAGGGATTTGCCGCCTACGGCAGCGACCTCACCGCGCGGTTCGACGCGCTGCCCGACCCACCCGACCCCATCGTGCGCGGGTTCGTCGAGGCGTTGCTGGAGGATCGCCGGCGTGAGCGTTTCCTGGCCACCTGGCCCGGCTGGTTCTCCATCGAGGCCAAACCGGTTCGCCTGGAGCGCGCCCTGGGCCTGCTCTGCGGGTTCCTGTCCAAGGAGCCGGCGGACTGCCTGAGCGGGATGCTCGACGGACTCGCCGACAGCTACCAGAAGCTTCACGACCCGGTGGACCCTCGGTCCCTTTCACGCTATCTCTTCGGGACCCGCGCGCTCCGGGGCGACCAGCTCACCTATCACGATCCGCGCAACAGCGACCTCATCCAGGTGCTGCGGCGGCGTCGTGGGCTTCCCATCAGCCTCAGCCTGGTCTACATGCTGGTGGGACATCGGTTGGGCATGGGCATCGAAGGATGCACCCTTCCCGTCCACTTCATGGCGCGGGTGGGCTACGAGGGCACGACCTGGTTCGTGGATTGCTTTGATCGGGGTCGGTTCCTCACCCAGCGCGAGCTTCTGGCCGCCTACCCGCGGGGAGACGGTTTGCTCCGCGCGGCCATGCAGCACCGGGCTGAACCGGAGACCATCGTGCTGCGGGTGCTCAACAATCTGGAGCACGCGTGGCGGGAATACCCGGACCCGGAAGGGCTCCGGCTGGTCGAGGAACTGCGGGAACAGGTCGCCGCGTGGTTGGCCAGCGAGCGCAAGCCGGACTCGACCGGCGAGGTGCGGTTCCCGGCCGGGACCGTGATCCGACACCGGCGCTACGGCTATCGGGGTGTGGTGGTGGACACGGATACCAAGTGCCGGGCCAGCGAGACCTGGTACAGGAAGAACCAGACCCAGCCGGATCGCAACCAACCCTGGTACAGCGTGCTGGTGCACGAGACGTCCCAGGTGACCTACGCGGCCGAAAGCAACCTGGTTCTGGACAAGGCGGGGAAACCCATTACCCATCCCCTGGTGGGGCTGTTCTTTTCCGGGTTCGACAACAAGGCCTACGTGCGCAACAACCGGCCCTGGCCCAAACCGGGGCGCTGACCGCTAGTTCCCCCCGGGGACCACGTCCAGGATCCACACCCCTTCCTCGTCCCCGATCCACCGCAGACCCGGCGAGGCTTCGATCGCGCGGCGCAGTTCCGGGAGCTTGGCCGGGTCCAGCATCTCGGTATGCACGAACACGTAGGTGACCCCCAGGGCCCGCAGCTTGGCCACCGCCCGGCGATCCGGAAAGGCCTGCATCTCGGTGCGCAGTTCCCGGGTGAGCGGGGGAACAAAGGCGGCCACCCCGTTGGTAATCGGCTTCTTGTGGTGCAGGGCATAGATCATGTATCGGGCATGATCGACGGTCTCGTCCTGCTCGGTGGCCGGCATGGGGTACTCGGCGATGGCCACGTCTCCCGAGGTCATTCCCAGCCACTGGTAGACCGCCGGAACGCCGTGCGGCAACGGACGGAAATGGGCGACCGGCGCGGCGAACAACTCGACCAGGGCCGCCCCCAGGGCCACCACCACCACCGCCCGTCCCAGGCGCCGTGAGCGGAGCTGATTGGCGAGGATCATCAGCCCCCCGGCGGCGAGAACCGAGATGCCAAGGGAGAACAGGGTGGCGAAGCGCACCGGGGCGCGCACGAACGCGCCGCCGGGGAAGGCGTGGAACACCACGGCAAAGGGGAGGGGGATGCGTCCCAGCACCGGCCCCAGGGCCAGGATGGCGCCGGCCGCGGCCAGGACCGTGTAGAAGACGTACTCCGGACGATGACGCGGGTCATGGAATCCACGCCGGATCAGCCAGAATGCGGTCAGGGCAATCGCCACGATACCGGGAAAGAGCGCGTGGCGGGCCCGGTCCGCCCAGGGAGTGACCGCGGCGAGCAGGCTTTGCGGCGCGGGGGTCACGAAGTCCAGGGGGTGGGCGCTGTAAAGGGCGGTCTCTCCCAGGGTGCGGCGAAAGCCGATCTCCTCTCCGGCATTGGCGAGGTAGGGGAGGATGAAGGGCAAGGCGCACATGATGCCCAGGGCGGCCACGGAGATGAGGGGCCACCTCTCCTCGGAGAGCATCTCCAGCGTGCCCCGGAAGTTGAGGATGGCCAGGACCAGGAAATAGAGCACCGTGGACAGAAGGAGGAATACCCCGGCGTAGCCGCTGCACAGGAACTGCAGGAGAGCGAAGGCGAGGAAGAACAACAGCTGGGAACGTTCCCGGGACTCCCTCCACACATGCAGGCTGAGCAGGGCATAGGGGATCCACATGACGGCCAGCACGTTGATGAGGCCTACGTTGTGGTATCGAAAGGGAAAGAACGCGAAGAGGATCCCGGCCAGGAGCGCGGCGGAACGGCTCTCGGTGACGTAGCGCACGAGGAGGAAGGCGCCCAGACCGGAGAGGGCAAAGGTGAGCAGCCAGGCCACGTTGTAGCCCAGCACGATGTTCCCGAAGAGCCAGTTGATGGGAGCGGCCATGATGGCGATGCCGAACATGTGCTCCATGAACGACAGCGCGGAGTGATAGGGGTGGTAGAAATTGGCCTGGAAATACTGGAACGGCTGGTTGGCCAGGGCCTGGGTGCCCCAGGTTACCCCGAACAGAAGATGGAGCACGTCCATCTCCAACTCCGCGGTGGGAACCTCGGTGGTGATGTTGGCCGCGGTGGGCCAGGTGAAGAGCACGGCCAGCACGGCGAAGAATGCGAATGCTGCGAGCAGCTCACGGCGGGAGAGGATCACCGGGGGGGGCCTCGCTGGGACACGGTCACAGGGCGGGATAAGTTGACAGTAAGTCGATGGATTATATAGGGTTGCCCGGTTCGAAGCAAGGAGCACCCGTGACCCCCAAAGATGACCGCCAGGTCTTCAACGAGTTGGCCCCCCTCACCACCGAGGCGCGGAATCCGCGCTCCACCCACCTGGATCGCATGTCGGTGCGGGAAATCCTCGAGACCATCAACGCCGAGGATCGTCAGGTGGCCGAGATTGTCGGCGGAGAGATCCCCCACATCGAGGCTGCGGTGGAACGGGTGGTGGCCGCCTTCCAGGCCGGGGGGCGGCTGATCTATGTGGGGGCGGGCACCAGCGGACGCATGGGGGTCCTGGATGCGGCGGAGTGCCCTCCTACTTTCGGGTCGGATCCGGCGCGGGTGCGGGGCGTGATTGCCGGGGGCGAGACCGCCCTGGTGCGTGCGGTGGAAGGGGCCGAGGACGACCAAGACGCCGGTGCGCAGGCAATGGAGGATCTGGGCGTGGGGGATCGGGACGTGGTCCTGGGGATCGCGGCCAGCCGACGCACTCCCTATGTCCTTGCCGCCCTGGACGAAGCCAAGCGCCGGGGCGCGGTCACGATGTACCTCACCATGAACCCCCGGGAGAGCCTGGACATCACGGTCGACGTGGCCATTTGTCCGGTGGTGGGTCCCGAAGTGCTCATGGGTTCCACCCGGATGAAGTCCGGGATCGCCCAGAAGATGGTGCTGACCATGATCACCACCGCGGCGTTCGTGCGCATGGGCACCACCTACGAGAACATGATGGTCGACCTCATGGCGACCAGCCTCAAGCTGCGGGAACGGGCCAAACGGGTGGTCATGACCGTGACCGGGGTGGAGTACGACGAAGCCACACGGGTGATCGAGGCGGCGGGCGGGTCGGTGAAGACGGCATTGGTCATGATCCTGGGCGACGTGTCCCGCGACGTCGCGGAGACCCGGATCCAGGCGGCAGACGGTTTCGTGCGGCCCGCGATTGAAGCGGCCAAGAAGGAGACACCATGAATCTCGAGAAGATGCCCCGTGGAAGTTACGTCCTCAAGGCGGCGCGCGCGGTGGATGTCCTGGATGGCACCGTGGTGGAGAACGCCTCGGTCGCGGTCGAGAACGACAGGATCGTGGGGTTCGGGACCCAGGTGCACGCGCCGGCCGGGGCGCGCACCCTGGACCTGGGAGACGTGACCTTGCTGCCCGGGTTGCATGACAACCACTGCCACTTGTTCCTGGATCCGGTGGATATCGACTGGGTGATCTACAAGCGCAGCTCGGCCCGCAAGACCCTGGACGGGCTCTACAACGCACAGAAGACCCTGATGGCCGGGTTCACCACGGTACGCGATCCCGGCGACTGCGATTGGCAGTACGGGACGGTTGACCTGCGCAACTTCATCAACGCGGGCAAGGCGAGCGGGCCGCGCATGCTGGTCGCGCCACACTATCTTTCCATCACCGGTGGACACGGCGACGCCAACGACTTCGCCTGCGACCTGTGCATGGTGGGGATCGGCAAGATCGTGGACGGGGTGGACGCCATGCGTCACGCGGTGCGGGAAGAGGTGAAGTTCGGGGCCGACTGGATCAAGCTGTTTGCCAGCGGGGGGGTGCTCTCCATGGGAGACGATCCGTCCCACTCGCACTACACCCTGGAGGAGCTCAAAGTGGCGGCCGAGGAGGCGCACCGGTTGGGGGTGAAGATCACCGCCCATGCCCACGGGGCCCAGGCGGTGCGGTACTGCGCCGAGGCCGGGTTCGATTCGGTGGAGCACTGCACCATGATCGACGACGAAGGTCTGGCCATGATGAAGGACAAGGGGATCTACTGCGTCCCCACCCTCTACTGCCTGGACTATCTGCAGATCCCCGAGAACCCCATGAATCTGGACCCGTCCATTGTGGCCAAGGCCAAGGGGATGCGTTCTTTCCAACGGGACCGGTTCGCCAAGATCGTCAAGGAGCAGGTGCCGGTGGCCTACGGGACCGACATCGGGGTGTTTCCGCACGGCGAGAACTGGCGTGACTTTCCCATCATGATCGGGTGCGGCATGGATCCGCTGGCCGCGATCCAGAGCGCGACCATCAACTCGGCCCGCATGAACGGGATCGACGAAGAGGTGGGCGCACTGCGGGAAGGACAGAAGGCCGACGTAATTGCGGTGACCGGGGATCCCACCAAGGACATCGCGCTTCTGGGGCAGCCCACGTTCGTCATGCGTGACGGCGCGGTGGTCCGCCATGACGGTTAGGGGCGCGCTACTCCGCGGGTTGGTGGTGCTCCCCCTTCTGCTGGCGGTTTCGTGTGGTGGGGGCGGAGAGACCACCGCGGACGGGAAGACCGTGGTCACGTTCTGGCAATTCTGGTCCGCGGAGACCGTGCAGCCGTTGCTGGAGGCGTTCGAGGCCGAAAACCCGGACCTCTCGGTGCAGATGCAGCAGCTCACCTGGCAGAACGGCCGCGAGAAGATCACCGCGGCGGTGGCGGCCGGGAACCCGCCGGATTTGTGCGAGCTGGGTTCCACCTGGTTCGCCAAGTTCGCCGCCAACGGGGCGCTGGTGGACTGGACCACTCCCAGCGTGAACCTGCGGCCGAACTTCGTGATGTGGGATGCCTGCGTGTACGAGAAGCGGGTGCTGGCCTTGCCCTGGTTGACCGGCACGCGGGCGTTGTTCTACAACAAGGCGCTTTTCAGGGAGGCCGGGTTGGACCCGGAGACTCCGCCTGCAACCTGGGACGAACTCCTGGCCGCGATGCGCGCGATCCACGACCCGTCCCAGCAGCGTTATGGGTATGGGTTGAACTCGGGCGAGCGCTACGTGCAGTACAAGAAGTTTATGCCCTATGCGTGGGGCAACGGCGGCCGGATCGTTTCCGAGGACGGGGCCCGCTGCGTGTTCAACGCGGACCCGGTGAAGCAGGCGCTGGCGTTCTACCTGCAGCTCAAGGATGTGGCGTTGCTGGAGCGGCAGGAGATCCTGGATCAGGAGTTTGGTCGGGGCCGGGTGGGGGCCATGATCTCCGGGGCCTGGATGCTGAAGAAGCTCCCCAAGGAAGCGCCGGACCTGGAGTTCGGGGTGGCCCTGGTGCCGCGGCCGGCCGAGGGCCAGGGGACGCACGCATCGTTCGGGGGAGGGGAGTTGCTGGTCAGCTTCCGCAAGTCCAAGCAACAGGATGCGGCGTTCCGCTTGGCCGAGTTCCTGTCCCGCGCCGAGAACGCCATGGTCATTGCCCGGGACCAGCTCAGCGTACTACCGGCCCACCACGAAGCGGCCATGGACCCGTTCTTCACCGACGACTCGCACCAGGCCGTGTTCCTCGAGCAACTGCGGACCGCGGTGTTCCCGCCCAACCTGGAAACGTGGGTGGAGATCGAGGACGTGGTGGACAGTTGGCTGGAGAAGGCGGTGTTCGGCAAGGCCGGCGTCGACGAGGCCCTGGCCGGCGCGTGCGAAGAAATCCAGGCCCTGCTGGACCGATAGGAAGCAACCCATGTCCGACACGATCGTTCCCCTGGTTCGTCCGTTTCGTGCCCTCCGTCCCGCGGCGGGCCGCGCGGGGGAAGTAGCCGCTCCTCCGTATGACGTGCTGAGCAGCGCCGAGGCGCGGGTGCTGGCCGAGGGGCGACCCTGGAGCTTTCTCCATGTGTCCAAACCGGAGATCGACCTTCCGGTGTCGGCCGATCCCTACGGGCCGGCGGTGTACGAGAAGGCGCGGGAAAACTTTGTCCACGCGCAGGCGGAGGGCGTCCTGTGCCGGGATGCCAAGCCGGGGTACTACGTCTATCGCCAGGTCGCCGGGGATCACGAGCAGACCGGGATCGTGGCCGCGACCTCGGTGGGTGCCTACGACGAGGGGCGTATCGCCAAGCATGAGCACACCCAGCCAAAGAAGGAATCGGGTCGGGTTCATCAGATCGAGGCCATCAATGCGCACACCGGTCCGGTCATGATGGCCTATCCGCCGAACGCTGCCCTGGCCGCGGTAACCCACGCGGTGGTGGCTCGTGAGCCGGACGTGGACCTGGAGTTGGATGGGGTTCGGCACGTCATTTGGCCGGTGTGGGATACGGATTCCCTGGCGACGATCGGCGCGGCGTTCGAGGGGATGGAGCGGGTGTACATCGCCGACGGGCACCATCGGTCCGCGGCGGCGGCGCGGGTGGCGGAGGGCCGACGCGGCCCGGGGGTTCCGGCGGATGCGCCGCACGAGTTCTTTCTTTCCGTGCTGTTCCCGGCCGGCCAGCTCCGCATCCTGGACTACAACCGCCTGGTCCGGGATCTGAACGGGGCGTCGCCGGAGCAGTTCCTGGCCCGGGTCGGGGAACGGTTCTCCGTTGAACAGGCAGCCGCTCCCGTAGCGCCGGGGGGGGCACGGTGTTTCGGGATGTATCTGGGTGGGCAGTGGTATGCGCTGGGTTTGACCCAGGAGCATGTCCCGACCCGGGACCCGGTGCGGCGCCTGGATGTCAGCCTCCTTGCCGACAACCTGATCGCGCCGCTGTTGGGGATCGAGGATCAACGACGGGATCCCCGGATCGATTTCGTAGGGGGGAGTAGAGGCCTGGGCGAGTTGGAGCGGCGGGTGGACTCGGGGGAGATGGCGGTGGCGTTCTCGTTCTATCCGACCTCGGTCGAGGACCTGATCGGGGTCGCGGATGCGGGGGAGGTCATGCCGACCAAGTCCACCTGGTTCGACCCCAAACTGGCTGATGGGCTGGTTTCCTACGTGATGGATTGAACCCCCCCCGGGAGTCATACAGGGTTTCAATCGGTTCGGCCGCATGTGCTATATATCGTAGGTCTGTCACCCGGGAGGCCCACCTGCTCCCGCCCCATCGGTTCCCACTTCAGGAGAGATCCCCATGAGAGTTGTCCTTGGCCTCTTGCTCGTCGGTCTCACGTTTGGCCTTGTCGGTTGCCTGCAGGCGACCATGGAAACGGATCTGGCAGCGGACGGCTCGGGCACGTTCCTGATGGAGTACGCGATGTCTCCCTCGGTGGCCGAGACCATCAAGGAACTGGAGGCACTTGAGGACTCCGGGGCGGAGACCGGGATGCCCATGCTGGGCGATGTGGACGAGGACGAGATCCGCAAGATCTGCAAGGAAAACGGCGTGACCCTGACCACCTTCGAGACCACCGACACCTCGATGAAGATTGCCGGGAAGTTCAAGAACATTGAAGGGCTCAACGCGGTCATGTCCGAGGCCGTGGAAAGCGACGGCAGCGGCGGCGGCCTGGGTCTCTTCAAGACCGAGGATGGCAACTACCTGCTCAAGATGATCCCGGCCGCGGAGGGGGACGACGACGACATGGCAAGCGATGAGGGTGAAGAGGAAGAGGGGAGTGAGGCCGGGGAGGCGAAGGAGATGGACCCCGCCGCCATGGGCAAGGCGATGGAGCTGATGGGCAAGCTCATGAGCAGCATTTCCGAGCTGGAGATGAACATGCGCTTCACCGTTCCGGGCGACGTCATCGAGAGCAACGCGCCCAAGGTCGAAGGCCGGACCTCCATCTGGGAGATCAACGGGGACAACATCATGGCGATGGAGAACGCGGGAGAACCGGAGATTCTGTTCTCGGGTGAGGGGTTGAAGATCAAGGCGCCGGCCCTGGAGCCGTAGGGGGCGGGCCGAGGTGATCCGGGCAATCGTTGCCGCACTGGTACTCGGTTGGACTCCCGCTGCCCTCGCGGGAACCCAGGGTTCCCACTCAGGCATTCGTTCTGCCTGGATCGCCTATTGATCGCTACGTGCCTTGATGCGCCCCCAGCTCGTGGGGAGGACCGGCACCGGGTTCTCCTGGCAGACGTTGCAGGAGTTGAACGAGCGTGGAGTGCCGCCGATGGCCATGCAGCAGGCCGGCTCCATCCACAGGCAGTCGGTACCCAGGCAACAGCGTTGGGGCTCCTCGTAGAAGTCGGCGCTACAGGGCGGATACCCCTCGGTACTCCCGAACCCGACCGAGGACAGAACGCCGCTGGGAGTCACGTCCCCTTCGCAATCCCGCACGAAGGCCTTGCCCAGACCGGAGTAGGGTCGCTCGTCGATGCTGAAGCGGTCATCGCCATAGGCGTAGACATAGAACGCGGCTGCGGTCACCTGGGAGCGCACACTACTCGGGTTCGGGTCGGTGCCTTGGCACGCTCCGAAATCGACGATCACGCCGCCGCCGCTGGCCGGGAACCCGTTCTCGGGGACGGTGAGGGCGCTTCCGCAGGTGAGGGTCCCGAAGAGATCCACGCCCGCGCCGGGTGTTCCGTCGTAGTCGATGGAGAATCCGATCTGGTCCACCCCGAGTTCGGGGTCGAGGTCAATAGCGACGACGTACAGGGCGTAGCCGGTCCCGACTGCTCCCTGGGACTGGATGGCTTCGCCACCGTTGCCTCCGGGGCAAACCAGCGGGCCGGGAGCGTTCTCGATGCACACCGGGATCGGGCGCCACGGCCCCAGGGCCTGCAGATGGGCGGCTATCTTGACCGCGTTCTGGCATCCGGCGTCCGCCGGGCCGGCCGGCAGCAAGGCCGCGAGAAGCAGGGTGAGCGGAACCAGGAAGCGATTCATGAGGCACTCCTGTTGGTGGATGGCACTGCGGCGCGTACATCGCATCACCTGATCACGAGAAGCTTGCGCGACGCGACATCGTCGCCGGCCACGAGCCGAACGAAGTAGACGCCACTGGGCGCGGCCAGCCCGCTGGACGTTCGGCCATCCCAGTAGGCAGTGTGCTCCGAGGCGTCGAGCGTCTGGTTGACGATCGTCCGCACGCGGCGGCCGGCGAGGTCGAAGATCTCAAGACTGACGTGGCCGGCTTCTTCTGTTGTGTACCGCAGCCACGCGCGGCCGTTGCCCCGGAACGGATTGGGGACAAAGGGTCCCATGGTGACGCGAGGGGTTGGCTCCGTTGGATCGTCGACTCCCGTCGTGGTCGGTTGCACGACGCCGAAGCGAACGTCGTCGATCCAGGGAGTGCTGTTGTGGTTCGATGGGGACTCGCAGAAGAAGAACTGGCGGCTATCGACCGTCCCGAGGGCTACCCGCACCCTATCCACATCGCCGGGAATGAGGGCGCTGAAGTCGATCTGGACACGGCCACTCTCGGAAGAGCAAAGCGTATCCGGGAAGGCAATGTACTCCTCGACCCATTTGAGGTCGCTGACTCGGGGGGCTCCGGAGATCGAGCACGTATCCGGATACCACTGGGCTTCGGCCAGCAGGAACAGGAAGAGACTGCTTCGCACATAGCCACCGTACTCCAGGACGAACCCTGTCGGTGCGACAATCCCGGCACCGGCAAGATCGATCCACGGAGAAACAGCGACGTTCTCCTGGGGGCAACCGTGATATCCGAGGATGGCGTTGTAGTCGATGAGCACGAGGACGCTGTCTCCAAGATCGCACCCGGATGCGGCGGACTCCGAAGGCAGGTCCGCGACTGCCTCCAGATCGGTCCAATCTCCATATCCCCCCGGGTCCTGGGTTACGTCCCAGCCATCCTGATCCTCCTCGAAGTCCGCGCTGTGGGTGATTCCGCCGGTGAGCACGATGTCGTCCACTGCGAACGCGCCGCACACGGTGGGATACAACCCGTCTTCATCACTGTAGGAACCATCGCTCCTGACCCGGAACTTGATCTCCACGATTCCCGGCGCGCTTGGAAGCGAGGCACCCGGAACGAGAGAGATCGTATCCCTGCCGGCAGTGACTCCGTCGAGACTGAGAAGCACGACATCTCCTCCGCCTCCTGTTGTGTCGATCATGACGTACGTGAAATCGAAGGTCGACTCGGTGTCGTTGACATAGCTGAACGCAAGAGATACGGGGCCCCCGGTATAGGCGAAGGGTTGGGAAAGCGTGATATCCCAAGCGTTGCCGTAGCCCTGCCCCCCCGGAAAGCAGAGAGTGTCCGACTCGGACTGCGTGACGCCGGCCCACATGGACCAGTTCCCACCGAGCACTCCGGTAGCTGCTCCAACACAGATACCCGGGGATCCAGCGAAATGGGCCTCGCTCAGTCTCCGAAACCGTTGAACCGAGACCCGAGACGTGTGATCAACGCCGGTCCAGCCCTCCATAATGGAGTGGAGACCCACTTGCTTGGCGTTCGGATCTGTGTTGATTGCCGAGGCGACTCCGGTGTCGAACGTCCACACGCTATCCTGCAGGGCTTCCCAACGGGCATCGGCGGCATCCCAGTGAGTGCCGCCGAACCAGAGCGTGTCCGCGGACGCCGCCGAGATGCCGGGCAGTGGAACACGAATCACGACCTGCGCGAGATGGATTGCCCCCAGTGAAGCGGCGGACAAAGCGAGCATGGCGAGGCGGCGCATGGCTGACCTCCGAGGGAGAAGGATCTCCAACAGTATAGTCCCGATCAGAGCAGTCTCGCCCGCCTTGTGGTGGGCGCGAGTTGAGGCAGGAAGGAAATAGGAGAGACGCGGTGGCTGCCACCGGCAACGTTGGTGCCCAGGCGTGGCATGTGAGGGGGCCGTCTTGATGGTATGGGGTTGGCCGCGGCGAGGGCGCCCTGCCGTTGCCAAGGAGGTCCGGGACCTGATCCGCGAAATGTCGCAACCCAATCCTCTATGGGGTGCGCCGCGCCTCAGGGATGAGCTGCGGAAGTTGGGTATCGACCTGGCCGTCTCAACGGTCGCCCGATATCGGGCACCGGGTCACCGGCCTTCCTCGCCGACATGGCGCGCGTTCCTCAAGGCCCATCTGCGAGACACCGTGGCCGTGGACTTCCTGACCGTGCCCACGGTCCGCAACCGGGTGCTGTACGTGTTCCTAAACGGCCGCGTGGACGACCCAGCAGATTGTCGAGGCGTTTCCATGGGACCGGACACCGGGCTATCTGCAGCGCGACCGGGACAGGATCTACGTGGATGTGTTTTTCGGCAGGGACAGGTCCCCGCCGTGTACCAGTGGGGTCGGCGCGTGTTCCGACGGATACCATGTGGACGGAAGCCAGTATCTGCGATCCACGGGCATGACCGCGACCCTTAATGACTTCACCCTTTCGTTGTGGGTCAACCTGGACGTCGTGCCGGGGAATCTGGATAGGCTGATCTCGTTCCACTCGGGAGCAGGGTCCGCAGGGTTCGGGCTGGACAAGAGCATTGCCTTAACGGTACGGAATTTCCAGGCGCTGGGTGTCGAAGGGGAGATCGAGGCGAATGTCGTCCTCGCGGATGGAGGGATCCGCCTGGTGGGCTGAACACCGGCCGGACCTCGCCCATTCCGGAGAACGACGTACTGCCGGCTCGCACGTGGCGACATGTTGCCTGCACCCGTTCGGGGATGATCCAGAAGCTCTACATGGATGGAGTTTTGGTGGACAGCTCGATGGTCGCCGGGTTGACCGGCCCCGCCTCCATCAGCAACGGACTTCTCGACGTGGGGGCGTCCGCGTATGACGACGGCGCCCATCAATTGCCGAAGTTCCGTGGCTTCTTCGACGAAGTCCGCTTGGACTCTGTGGAACTGCAAACGATGGAACTCCGCCCGTCGTGGTCACCCCGGGGGGGGAAGGTGGAGCGGGTTAGACGGACTTCGCGCCGGGGTCGCCAAACTGTTGCCGTTTGGCACTCCTTGGAATCACGCCCTGGTGCATCGGTACGATAGCCAAGCCAGGTGTTCACGCTACCGACATCGTGCCGGAATCATGACAAGTCATGTCCGAAAAGAACGCACCCACCACTGGTCTCGAATCAGAAAGCATGCAGAGCACTCCAGTGCTGGTGGTATAGTGAGTCTTGCCGACCCGCACATCGCCAATTTTCGAAGTTGACCGAGGTCGGCTGCCTCTCCACATCCGAAAGGAACCTACAGTGATACGCATGATAATCGTCGCCCTGGTCGCGCTGGGCATTTCTTCCGCCGCTTGGAGCAATGAGCCTCAGGTATTCAGCACCCAAACAACTGTCAGCACATTCAACACGCTCGACGTTTCACTCACCGAGCTTTCGAGCGACAGTCTCTGCACCGGAGGTATCGACTGGGCAAGGCCCGGTTTGGACTGTGGCTTTCTTGGTTTTGCAGCTCTCTCTGCAGCAACCCTGAACCGCTGTTGTAATTCGGATTGCTGGGCCAGTGCCTCGGGGACTATGGTCGTCACTGCGTACATCGACCCATCCACAGGTGAACCTCTGGCCCCTGGATCCGGTGGTGTCCCGGTTACTTCCTTTCCGGCAGGAACAATACTGATTGCGACGGGGTCTACGCCGCCTGAGGCTGTTGCCCAGACAGGTGCCTCGGGCAGCGGAACCGCTTATGCGGAACTGACCATAGGATCGGTGACGGTTTCGGCAACTTCACCCCTCGGTGGCCCCACCCACTCTGCCGTAGTTGCGACCATCGATACGGTCGGTGTCATGGATGGATCTGGAATACCCATAGCCGTCTTCGGTTCCCACACCGGGTCCATAGACAAGATCGGCCTTGCGCGCATTCTGTGTCCTCCCGGCCCGAATGGTCAGCCCGGCTATGAACTTCATACTCCCTGCCCGCTGGGTCTCCCGGTGCCGGTGCAGGAGACAAGCTGGGGCAGGATCAAGAGCCAGCAATAGCCTGGTTTCCTTGGGCGGTCGAGAGACATACGTCGACCGCCCAGGGAACTGCTTCCTTCCGACAGCATTGAAACTTTACTCAGTCTTGATAGGAGCAAACTCATGAGAAGGCAATGCCCAGGACCCATGGGCAGTATTTTGGTGGCGGGTCGTGCTGGAGACCCGCAGGAATCGACGACCCCCTCCCTGGGCTGGGGTCCCTGGACTTGCAGACAGTTCGGGCGAAGCCTGCTTGGGGCCGGGCTCGCGATGTTGGTACTGCTCCTCGGGTTGCCTTCGCAAGGCTGGAGCCAGACGCACGATTGGAGCCTCAGATTCGGGGATACGGGGGAGGACGAAGGTGGAGCAGTCGAGGTAGATGCTGCGGGAAACCTCCTCATGGCCGGGAGCTTTGCCGGAACCACCGACTTGGGGGGCGGACCTCTGACGAGCCTGGGCGAATCGGACATTGTTCTCGCAAAGTACGATTCAACCGGAGCCCATATCTGGAGCCAGAACTTTGGAGGAACTCTCTCCGACTTCGGTTTCGCAGTCGCAGCGGACTCATCAGGCAATGTCTATCTCGCGGGCGTCATCCGGGGGACAGCCGATCTGGGCGGCGGCCCACTGATCAGTGCCGGATTAAGCGACATCGTTCTTGCGAAGTACGACGCGAATGG
Source organism: Candidatus Eiseniibacteriota bacterium (assembly GCA_942491735.1). Lineage (GTDB taxonomy): Bacteria > Eisenbacteria > RBG-16-71-46 > JABDJR01 > JABDJR01 > CALOCN01. The sequence continues at coordinate 297,642 of CALOCN010000001.1, forward strand.
GGTCCATCAGTGGAGTCAGCGGTATGGTGATACCGGGTTCGACGCCGCCGTGACCCTCTCGGTCGACAGTGGCGGCAACGTAGTGGTCGGTGGCCTGTTCAACAACGCAGTCGATTTCGGGGGAGGTCCGATCACGGGTACCGTCGGCCCCAACGGCGGGGTGGGGTTCCTTGCCAAGTATGATCCCAGCGGCTCTCACCTCTGGAGCTTCACCGTGCCGGCCGCCAACGCGATCGACATCGACGGCTCGAACAACGTGGTAGCGATCGGCGCCATAGAACCATCGCCCGGAAACATTGACCTTTGGCTCGGGAAGTTCACATCGAGTGGGGACAGCCTGTGGGTTCAGCAGTTCGGTGGGGTCGGTCTCGATCGCGGACTCGGCGTAGCCTTCGACGGTGCAGGAAACGTCATCGTCAGCGGTCTGCTCAGTGACACCGCCGATTTCGGCGGTGGTCCCATGACCTCGTTCGGAGGGCAGGATGCGCTTTTGGCCAAGTACGATCCCTCCGGGGCTCACCTTTGGAGCCAACACTTCGGTGGGACCTCCAACGATCGCTTTCAGGCAGTCGATGCGAACTCCTCGGGGAACATTGTCGCGGGGGGGCGGTTCCAGGGCACCGGCGACTTCGGAGGGGGAGACCTGACCAGCGCCGGCTCGGACGATATTGTGTTGGCTGCTTACGATGCCGGTGGCGGACCCACCTGGAGCCAGCGGTATGGTGATACTGGCGAGGACCGAATACTCGCGGGGTGCGTGGTTGTTGAGGACTCCTGGGGCGTCGCGATGTCGGGGCGGTTCTCGGGGGCCGTGGACTTCGGCGGAGGGTTCTTCAACAGTGCGGGTACGCGGGACGGTTTTCTGGCGAAGTACACCGAGCCGTTGCCGCAGTTTCAGGAGGGTGACTTGTTCTACCCCTTCTGCACACCAGGCGGTTCGGGTATCGCGAGGCTGACGCCGAACGACGCGACCTACACGCTTGTCTCAGGCCTCGCCGGGATAGGCAAGGAGTTCGCCTATGACCCACATCGGCAAGCGCTCATCTACAAAGCCAACGGCGATTTGTATCTCATGGATGCCGCCGCCAATGCGACGCTCATGCCCTCCGTGTACAACGTCCAGTTGCTCGCCCCCACGGGGACGGGCAAGATCTATTTCATGGATGGCGCCTTGTCCAGGTGGAGATATCTGGACGAAACCAATACGGCGCAAGATCTGTACGACACGGATGGCACGACACCGTTCGTAACGGATCCGAACACGGGTAGAGAGCACGCGATCTACGACCCGACAACCAACAGCCTGATTCGCTTCTATAGCGGCTTCGGTGGGAATCCATGTGCAACGACCGGGACGATCTGCATCATCAGGACCGGTCTGTCGCCGGACGGAACCAGGGTGAGCGGGGTGTCCGATACGACATCGACGTTCGTGCACGCGTCGAATGTCGAGGTGGTGGGCGCGCGGCACCTGCCGTCCACCGAGATTCTGTTCGGTATCAACATCAACGCAACCGGTGATCCGCTACCCCGGCTCCAGATGCTTGACCCGGTGACCATGACGTTATCGACGTATGCGACGTTCGGGAACGCTGAATTCTGGGGATCCGGGACCCTGGCAGGAATGACCTACAGCACGGTCAGGGACAAGCCGGTGCTGAGTTCGTGGTGGCTAGGTGAGGTGGCGTGCGCGGACTCCACTGGTGCCAAGACCGTTCTGGTGGCTGGATCCTGTATATCGAGCAGTCCCATCGTCGAGATCGGTCCCCTGATCCCTGGGACTCCTCTCGGCGTGGAGGATACGGGGGTTGGTAAACGGCCGGCTCCGACCATCGTCATGTCGGCCTATCCGAATCCGTTCCGGTCCCGGTCTTCCATCCAGTTCCGGTTGACCGGCCAGGAAGTCGTCAACTTGACCATCTACGACGCCTCGGGCAGGAGGATTCGGACCTTGCTGGAAGGAGCGTCCTACTCCGCTGGTGTCCATCAGGTGCCTTGGGACGGCAAGGATCGGGCCGGGCGAGCGGTTGCCTCGGGGGCCTACTTCTTTAGGCTCAAGACTCCGGGGGCGACAGCCGGCGGTCGCGTCGTGTTGATTCGATAGCGTCGATTCCTCGGGGAACGGGCTGGCTCTTCGTCTTGCCTCAACATCCCAGAACTACCAAGGGGCCGTGCGGTGGTTTGCACCGCACGGCCCTGTCTGCATCACACGTCGATATGTGCCGAACGTCCCAAACGCACCGTAGTGGTTGGCAATCATGCCGCCGCGCAGGTGAATCTGACCCCTATAGTCGCCGAAGTCGTAACCATCCACCGCCCACGCCTTGCCGTCGCCGGCCGCAATGACAAAACCGTCCATACGCAAGTCGTCCGGTGCGTCCGAGGTGACCCGCACGTCACCCCCCCCGGAGTGAATAGCCCCAGGATGCAGTCGCCGCCGCCCATGTCGTTGTAGGTCAGGTCTCCCCGAAGGTTGATGTCTGCGTTGCTGACCACGGTGATCTGCGACTTGTCCGCGACCGCGGGCTGGGCCTCGCCACCCACCCCGTCTGAGCCCCCCCCTGATGATGCACTTTGGGGTTCGCGGGTCCAGTGGATTGCGCTTTGTTCACTACCTAGGGCCACGGATATTGGGCAAGACCTGATATCGTGGGTCCGGGTTCAAAGACTCGGTCCGGGAGTGAGGTGCATGCTGAATCTTCAACTGAAACGCTTGGCTATTGGGTTCCTGGTGCTCCAGACGTGGACCGGAGTGTCCCACTCGGAGGCCCAGGGTCGGGGTACCTCGATCGTTCCCGAGGATGTACGCAGCGCACTGGGCTTCGACACTTCACAGTCGGCGGGGGTTTTCGTCGGCATTCGCCAGTTCGCGGATCCCCGCTTTGCCGAAATCCCGTATGCGGTCGATGATGCGGTCGATCTCGCCTACCTCTTTACCATCGAACTCGAACTGATCGAACCCCGGAACGTCGTTCTAGCCATTCAGGGCGATCCCCAGAAGCCCGAGTCGAGGGACAGGTTGGAGCGACTTGGGGATGCCGGGGCCGTTCTCGCTCCCTCGACACTGACGAGCCTCTATTCGCTCCTGAGCAATCAACCTGCCATTTCGGGTCAGGCCGGCGTCTTCATATTGTCGATGGCGACTCACGGATTCACGGACGAAGGCGCCGACTTCCTGATTGCTTCGGACACCGTGAGACGCCATGTGCAGCGAACCGGAATCCCGGTGGAGGTAGTGTTCGACGAGGTCTCTCAGGCTGTTTCGCCGAGACGAATTCTTCTCCTGGACGCCTGCCGCGAGCGGCTGAATGTGGGGGAAAGGGCCGGGGGGGTGTCCGAGGATTCCAGGATGGGGCAGGCCTTCGCCGACGCGATCCTTGCCTCAGAGGGATTGGTCGTCCTCTCCGGAGCGACTATCGGCGGGTTTGCCTACGACGACCACGAGCAAAAGAACGGCGTGTTCTCGGCTGCAGTGATCCAGGGGTTGCAGGGTGCGGCTGGGTCCAACGAGAAGGGGTTCATCAGCGCTGCCGCCCTCTCCGACTACGTCAATGACCGGGTGGCGGAGTGGGTGACACGAAACCGGCCCGGGCACGGGCAAGCCAAAGGGATCGAGAGCCGGATCTCTGGACAGGGCGCGAATCTTCCGCTCGCGGTAGACCCTTCGGTCCATAGCCAACTCATCGGCCTTGCGGAACGCAAGGAGAAGGCACTCGGGCTTCTGCGGATGAATATGGACTTTGAGAACCTCACGGGTTCAATGCTGGACGAGATCGTCGAGATTTTCGAAACCGTGGAGCCGTCCTCCTTGGAGCCGCTCCTCATGCGGATCGAGCGTTTCGAGAAGCTGGGGCCATCTTACGCCGAGGACTTTGCATTCTGGTGGACGGAGCGAGGTCGGCGCGTCAATTCGGGCGCGGGTGTGCCGGCAGTCGACGTTTCGAGAGCGGTGACAGAGGACCCTCCGACTCCCCCGCTCGGATTGCCTCCGGGGACGTCAAGGGTGGCGATAAACGACGCATGGACTAAGGTCTACACTACGTTTCAGGAAGGTCTTGCAGGGAAGTTTCCGGTCGACCCCAGCTCTTCCACGGACGCAAGCCGCGAAGCCTTTGAGGCGTTCTTTGGTCCTGTGGGTACGTTTTGGAGCTTCTACGACCAGCATCTAGCGGGATGGGTGAGCGAGGACGGGACCTTCCGAGAGGACGTTCCGATGGAGTTGAGCGCTGAGTTCCTTTCATCACTGAGGCGTGCGTATCGCATTCGGAGGGCCCTTTTCGCGGACGGCAATCGCATCAGCTTTACGCTCTCGATTCGACCGAGGCCGCCTCTTACGAGCGGGTCAAGCAGGGCGACATCCTTTGAATTGGGGGGACAGACGCTTCTTTACCGCATGGGTTCACGGAACTGGGTCAAGATCTACTGGCCCGGCCCGCAGCCGGAGCAGGGAGCGTTCCTGGGCGCTGACGTTAGACCCAGAGTTGAGACTCTCGAGTGCAAGGGTTTCTGGGGTTTCTTTCGCCTTCTTGACCGGGGCGAAACCACCTCAGGACACGACGAGGCAGCCCTCACGCTCTCCTGGGTGTTGACCGCACTCTCGCCCTCGACCACGGACGAATTCTCCGGGGCAGAGGTGAGTTACGAGATCGGGAGCTTGACGTCATCGCACCCCCTTCGAAAGGGATTCTTCCGGTTCAGTCTTCCATCGAGACTTCTTGCTGACTGACAGGGACGCTCTTGAGATACTTGAAGTACTGATGACGGTGGGGTCTCGGCTGCAAGGCGAACCGATCCTGCCATTGTTGAAGACCCTTCTTGTGATCCTCATGCCGGTTCTTCTATGCTCCCCTCGATGAGTGACCCACGTTCAGCCACCCCAGAACCAGAAGCCCCCGGACCCGCCTGGCGCGAAGCCGCTAGGCAGGGTTTCGACATGGAGCTTCTGGAAGAATCCCTTGCCCTCACTCCAACGGAGCGTCTGCGCCTGCACGGGATCGCGGTTAGACGCATCGAGATACTGGAAGCGGCAATGAAGAAGGTGCGTGGTGGAAGTCGATCGCCTTTCTAGAAGCGGCCCAGGTCAAGAGCCTCTACCTCACCACGGATGAGGGCCGGCTCGATTGCCTGGGTGAAGTCCTGGGCTTGGGAGACTTCTCGGAAGTGTTGAAGCAGAGCTTCGACCTCGAGATGGGAGATCACTCCTGCCGCGTGCTCGGGCTCGACGCGTTGATCCGGGCCAAGGAAGCCATGGGCCGCCCTCACGATCTCCTTACCGTGACCCAACTCAAGGCGATTCGTGAGCGAGGCGAGGACTGAGCAAGTAGCGCCCGGTCCCGCATGACCAGGGATGCCTGCATGAGTCCGCCCGAGGCCTCGAAGCTCAACGTCTGCTCATCGTATTGTCGGTCGTACACGACGCCCGTATTGGCGAGGGGTCACCAGACCGCCGCGATCGGCTTCTCCCCGACCACGTCGTTGACGATCTCGTGGCTGTTCAGGATGTTCAGGCTGTACGCGCGCGTGTCCTCGCCGATGGCCACCCCCAGGATCCATGCATCATCCGGGATCTCGGCCTGGTCCGCCGATACGAAGGTGGGCTCGAAGATGGCGGGAATGCCACCCCGGGGAAGGAGCAGTTCCACCCCCTCGGGAGCCGGTCCCAGGTCGGGGGGGTCATGATCGGTTTGACCGGACACGGTGGGGGCCAGGGTCAGGACGGCGGCGGCCGTCGCTGTGCAGATCAGTTTCAGGGTGTTCATGCGGTCTCCTCGAAGAGGTTCGCGGTTCCGAAGCGGTTACGCCGCCTCCCCACAAAGGGTGACATTCCCGCCTCAGCGACGCGCGACGAAGAACAACGCAGCCCAGCCGGTCAAGAAAGCAAGCCCGCCCAGCGGGGTGATGGCACCCAGCCAGGTCATGCCGGAGAGGGCGAGGGCGTAGAGGCTACCCGAGAAGATCACGATGCCAAGGATCCATGCGGCAGCGACGGTAGACGCGGCGCGCGAAGGACGACGATCAGCGATCCAGGCCGCCCCGACCAGCGCCACGGCGTGGATCAGGTGGTACCGGGCCGCGGTCTCGTACACGGCCAGGCGATCGGGGGTCAGCGTATCCTTCACCGCATGGGCGCCAAATGCCCCGGCCGCCACCCCGGTGAACCCGGCCACCGCGGCCAGGGACAGAATTGTTCGGCTGGAACGTGCCGGGTCCGCGGGTGTGGTGCTCATGCCTCCTCCGCCGGGATTCCCAGTAGCTCCTCGCCGCCCCCGGCGCGATAGATGGCCCGCGCGGTGTCTGTTTGTTGGCGCGAGCTGGCAATGGCCGCGGCAAAGCGGGCGTCATCCCGGATGGGGTCGTACCAGGGGTCGCGTTCGGCGGCCTCGTGGCAACAGAATCCCGCCGCGACCACCTTGCCAAAGAGGTCCAAGGCCGGTTCCGGCATGTTGACCCGGGACAGGCACCGGGCCTGGAAGTAACGCCCCTCCGGGTCCTGGAAACCCGAGACCAGCAGTCGTTCGCTGGCCTCCAGGCAGAGCTCCGCATTGTTATCCAGGGCCGCGCTGAACATCTGGTAGACCTGTCGCAGGACGCCGGGGGGATTCATGTGCTCCCCCTTGCGAAGCTGGCGTGCCGCCTCGGCCTCTCGGCCCACCAGAGCCAGTGAGTAGTGGGTCACGAACCGCATGTCGTCCTCGTCGTGCAGCATCGCTTTCTCGTAGTCACCCAATGCGTAGTAGGTGTAGTTCACGCTGGTTCGGATGCCGGGAGTAAGGCTGCGGGCGCGTCGGTCCGCGGCGACCGAGGCCCTGAGCAATCCACAAAAGCGCCCCGCCATGACCAGGCCGGCAAAGGTCTCCGGATCCGTGGTCTGCCCCTGGGCGTGACGCAGAAGCCGATTGAGGGCTTCCTGGGACTGGCCACGCTCCACCTCCAGGTTGGTGAGGAGATTGTGGGCCAGGTTGAGGTCGGGGTCGGCATTGAGGGCCATCTCGAAGGCTTCCTCGGCGCGTCGATAGTTGCGGTCCGGATCGCCCTGTTCGTACTTGGCCATGACCCGGTACACCCGGCCCAGCTGAGCCCACGCGGGCGCGTAGTGCGGATCGATGTTGAGGCAGGTCAAATAGAGGTCCCGGGTCTCCTTGAGGAGTCGCATGTTGGTGCCAAGGTGGTTGGCGCGCAGATACGCCTCGTAGGCATCGGCGTCCTTGGGTGCATTCTGCTGGAGTGGACCCGTGGGAGGCCCGTCCCCACCGAGGTCCAGGGCCTCGATGACCTGGTGCGCCAACTGGTCCTGGAACTGGAACAGGTCGTCGAGGGCAAACTGGGACGAGAAGGAATGCACGACCGTGCCCGACGGAGCGGCCAGGAGTTGGACGGTGGCCCGGACCTGGTCTCCGGCCCGCAGGAGCGTGCCGCAGATGACCGCGTCGACATTGGCTTCGGCGATGGCCTTCAGATCCAGGGTTTCCGTGGTTGCACCCGAAGCCGCGGCATTGGAACGCACCACCAGGTTCGGCACTCCGGAGAGGGACGCGGTAATCGCGTCGGGCAGGCTGAAGGCCAGGAAGTCGATCTCCGGATCCGGACGCAGCAGGCGAAAGGGGAGGGCCATGAGTCGCTTGGTGACGATCACCGGCTCCTGGAGGACCGGCTTGGTGCGGTCCAGCACGACCTGGATGTCACGCATCATGCTCTGGACATCCGGGTATCGATCCTGGGGGGTCTTGCTCAAGGACCGCTGCAGAATGCGGTCCACCGCATCGGCGTCACGCCCACCCACCAGCGCCGCCGGGTGATGGCTGAGGATCGCCCGGCAGATCTCCGGGAGGGTGCTCCCGGTGAACGCCAACTCACCGGTGACCATTTCGTAGAGCACCGCACCCATGGAGAAGACGTCGGCAGTGGGGCCAAGGGTCTCGTCCGCGGACCAGAGCTCGGGGGCCATGTAGTTCGGGGTGCCCACGATCAGTCCGGTCTGGGTGATTCTGGGCAGACTCGGATCCGCGCCGCGTCCACGGGCCAGTCCGAAGTCGAGCACTTTGGCCCCGTGCGGGGTGAGCATGATATTGGCCGGCTTCAGGTCACGATGAACAATGGCGCGCGCATGCAAGGCGCCCAGGGCGGAGAGGACCTCCTTGGCAATGCGCAAGGCATCCCGCAGGGGGACCGGCCCCTGCCCGATGAGGGTGGAGAGCGGATCCCCCTCCAGGAGTTCCATGGCGATGAAGAGCTCGCCGTTTTCCTCGCCTACTTCGTAGACCTGGCAGATGTTGGGGTGGTTGATCCCCGCCGCGGTCCGCGCTTCGCGCCACAGGCGTTCCTGGAGGGTGGGGTCGGTCGCGGTTTCCCGGATCCGCTTGATGGCCACGGTCCGATGCAGCCGTTCATCGACGGCTTCGTACACCACTCCCATGCCGCCCTGGCCCAGCTTGCGGAGAAGCCGGTAGTGGCGAAGGGATGTGGACTCGGGCTGCTCTGGATCCTTGGCCATGATCTAAAAACCCTGACTCTGGTGAAGATGCGGGACTTCCACGCGGGGAACGCCTCCCTGGTCCCGGAGGAGATCGGCAAAGGATAGACTCTGGCTCTCCTCGCCGTGCACCACGAACACTGATTTCGGTTTCCGCTTGAACTCCTTGAACCAGGACATGAGTTCATCGCGGTCCGCGTGGGCGCTGAACTCGTTCATGACCACGACCTCGGCCCGTACCTTATAGAGGTCGCCGAAGATGCGGATGTTCTCCTCGCCCTCCAGGATGCGTCGCCCCAGGGTGTGCGCGGCCTGGTACCCCACGAACAGGATGGCATTGTTGGGGTTCTCGACCCCGTTCTTCATGTGGTGCAGGATGCGCCCCGCCTCCACCATGCCGCTGGCCGAGATGACGATGAACGGCCCCTTGAGGGTGTTGAGGTGTTTGCTCTCCTGGGTGCTGCGGGTGTAGTGCAGGAGATCGAACCCGAACGGGTCTCCGGTTTCCCGGAGGACCGCGCGGATCTCCTCGTCGTAGGTCTCCGGGTGGCGAGCGAAGACCTCGGTGACGTTGATGGCCAGGGGACTGTCCACGTAGACCGAGCACCCGGGAATCTTTCCGGCGCGGATGAGCCGGGAAATACTGTAGACCAGCTCCTGGGTCCGACCCACCGCGAACGCGGGAATGATGAGTTTCCCCTTGCGGGCGCACACCCGGTTGATGAGATCGGCCAGACGTTCGTCCACCTGCTCCACCGGAGCGTGGGTGCGGTTGCCGTAGGTGCTCTCGATGATGAGGGCGTCCGCTTCCTCGGGGGTCTCGGGATCGCGCAGGATGGGGATGTTGCGCCGGCCCAGGTCACCGGTGAAGACGAGCCGTCTGTGCTCGTTGCCCTCGGTGATGTCCAATTGCACCACGGCCGAGCCCAGGATGTGCCCGGCATCGTAGAAGGTGGCGGTGATGCCCGGGACCACGGGAACCGGCCGGTGGTACCGGTTGGCCTCCAGGAGTTCGAGGGTGCGCTGCGCATCCCGCACGGTATAGAGCGGTTCCTTCTCGGGTTTGCCCTTCCGCCTGAGACGCTTGTTCAGGTACTCGATGTCCTTTTCCTGGATCCGCGCGCTGTCCTGGAGCATGAGCGAGAGCAGGTCGGCGGTGGCCAGGGTGCTGTGGACGTTCCCCTTGAAGCCATGGCGGACCAGGGAGGGGAGGGCGCCCGAGTGGTCGATGTGCGCATGGCTCATGACCACCGCGTCCACGTCCCGTGGCTCGAACCCGAACTGCCGGTTGAGGCGGTCCGACTCCGCGCGTCGTCCCTGGAAGAGGCCGCAGTCGAGAAGGACCTTGTGGCCGTTGGCGACCAGCAGATGTCTGGAACCGGTGACGCCGCGGGCGGCGCCGTGGAACTCGAGGTGCATGGTTCACCTTCCGCTGGAGTGGGTTGGGTGAACTCTACGGCACGGGTGGGTGCGATGCCAGTGAGGGGTCCTGGGCCGGTCCCGAGTTGTCTGATTCCGCACCGGTAGGCTAGCGTCCTCTCCACTCATGGCAGAGCGAGACGGCTTACCCAACCACGCGAGTCCCGGTTTCTCCAGGGGAGGCCATGCCCCCGCGCCTGTTTCCCTGCGGTTGCCCCTCCTGGCGGTCCTCCTTCTTGCCGTGGTGGCCTTGGCCCCCTCCTTGTTCCTGGGCCGGATTCCCGCCGACACGCACCTCGCCCGGCAGTACGACCCGTGGCGGCCCACGCCCCCCGTCCCCGCGTCACCCATTGGCGGGGGGGACAGTTTCTACGAGTACCTTCCCGATCGGCTGGTCGCGGTCCAGCAGTGGCGACAGGGGCGCCTGCCGGTTTGGAGTCCGGATCTTGCCGGCGGGATGCCCATGCTGGGGTTGGGGACCAGCCATCCCCTGGACCCCTTGATCTTCCTCCATCTTGGGTTGCCGCTCGGCGTGGCATTGGGCCTCAACTACGCGATGCTCATCGCTCTGGCCGGTTTCGGCATGGCGCTGTTCCTCCGGGATCAGGGGATGCGGAGCCGGGTCGCGCTCAGCGCCGGCGCGGTGATGTTTGCCCTGAATCCGTTCTTTGTCTCCTGGCTTACCTACCGCGTGTTCATGGCGGGGCTGGCGTCGCTTCCTTTGGCGCTGTGGGCCCTGGATCGGATCCTCACCGGTCGTGGCTCGCGGCGGGCGATCGGCGTGCTCGCTCTGGCCATGGGGTATCCCATGGTCGCGAGTACGATTCAGCTGGTCGCCCTGTTCGCGCTGATCCTGATCGTTCGGGCTGCGTTCCTGCTCTTGCGGGGAAGAGCGGGACAATCGATCCGGGCGCGAGCTGGAGGGCTGTTGGGTGTGGGAGGAGCGCTCGCCTTGGCGCTGGCCCTGGGCGGGGTGACACTGTGGGCCTCGATCGAGCTCTACCTGCAGAGCACGCGGTCGGGTTCCCTGGCCGACTACTATGGATCCGGGAACTTCCTTCACTGGCGAGCTCTCGCGCTATGGTTTCACCCCGGCGTCTTCGGTGGGCCCTCACGCGAAGAGTTCGCGGTGTTCCAGCTGTTCCAACGCACCGGTTTCGGCAGCTCCGGGTGGGGCGCGCTGGGCATCATTCCCCTTTGGCTTGCGCTCATGGCATTGCTGCGGGGTGGAGGCCCAAGGAGCGAGCGCCTGTTCTGGGGGATCCTCGGCGCGGGTGTCCTGCTCTTTCTCCTGCTGGCCGATCCATTCCAGGGCGTACTCCGGGGCATCTGGAGTGGGGTAGCCCAGATCGACCTGCTGCGGGGGCTTGTCGTGGTGAACCTTGCGGGGTCCATTCTGGCGGCGTGGGGTACGGAGCGGTTGGTGGCGCTATGGAACCAACCGGGCCAGGGTCGTCGGTGGATCCTGCCCTGGACACTCTACGTGGGGCTCGGGGCTGTGATCCTGATGGTCTGTCAGTGGGGGATCGAGACGCCGGGCTCACTCCTGGAGGATCTTGGTCCGCTCCTGGCGATCTTCGTGCTCATGCTTGGCGTGGGCCTGGTCCCGCAACGCCTAGCGTCGGTTCGCGGCTGTGCCCTGGTGCTCTTCATCGCTGGAGAGCTTCTGTGGATCCACTTCCGGTTCAACCCCTTTGCCCCGACCGAGACGGCCTACCCTCGGACGGCCATGACAAGCGCCATTGCCGAGCTGACCGGCCCACCCGACTACGCGCGCCTTGCCATCAAGGACCTGACCCGCGCGCTGCCCCCCAATACGGCCTCGGTCTTTGGGATCCCGAATGTCACCGCCTACACCAGCGTTCCCATCAGGCGCTATCGCATGCTCATTGAAGCGGCCGAGCGCAAGGAGTTCCAGAACCGTGAAGTGGTGTCCAACCTCGCATCCCCGATCTATCGGTTGCTGGGGGTGCGGTATCTGCTGACCGCGGGGAGTTTGCCGGAGAATCGGCTCTATGTGCCGGTGGCGCTACCCGCGATGGGGGAGCGATTCTACGAGCGGGTCAACACTCTGCCGCGGGCATTCCTCGTCCACGAAGGTGTGCCGGTGGATGGGGAAGAGGAAATGCGGCGGCGCCTTGGGGATCGCGGCTTTGATCCCGCGCGGAGGATCTATCTGGACCGGGCCGATGGGTCGCTGCCACTCATGGAATCTGCCACGGGGCCCGAGTCGGTCAGGATCACCCATAAGGAACCGCATCGTATGATCCTTGAGGTCGAGGCGAGCGCGCCGGCCCTGCTTGTCGTATCCGACGCTTTCTATCCGGGATGGGAGGTCCGGGTGGACGGCGCGCGTACGCCGATCCTGCCGGTGAACGGAGGGCTGCGAGGCATGCCGGTGGGGGATGGTGCCCACACCGTGGTCATGAGGTATGCACCTCGGTGGTTGGTTCCGGGCCTGGTGGCCATGGTAGTTGGACTGTTTGTGGCCTTGGGGCTCGTCGCCTGGCGTGGCGGGGATGGCCGGGCTCATCGGTTGCGTGGCCTTTCCGACAGGAGTACCGTAGAACCCGCCACGAGAGGCTCCTGGTTGGGAGGTTCATGATGAAAACTACAAGGCAAGTCTGTTTTGCAATCCTCTATGGTTTCCTTCTCTCGGCCGCCTCCGCAGTCCAGGCCGATACCCTGTCCTACACACTGGACAACGTGATCCTGGATGACGGCACACAGATGACCGGCACGTTTTCCTGGACCTACGCGGCGGGTGACTTCGAGAACGGAGCGGGGCAATTCACCGAACTGGATATTCCCTGGACGACGCACAACCAGGACGATCTGGATGCGGCCTTTGATATCGGCGGTTCGATCGAAATCACACTCGAGGGTAGCGTGCATGATGACGGGGTCGACATCACGCTGTTCCTGGAGCAGTCGCTCACGCCCACCACGGGTACACCGATCGACCTCGTTCGCAGCAAGTACGAGATCGGTGGTAACGGATTCCATGACGGGGTCTTCCTGGGAGGAACCATCTTACCGGTGGTCGTCCTGGGCGCCGGTCCCGGAAGTGAACCCGTGCTTCGGCTTCTGGTCAACACTCCCAATCCCTTCAGGAGCTCCACGCTGATCCGCTATGAACTCAACCAGTCGGATCACGTCGATGTGCGGGTGTTCGATAGCTCGGGACGCATGGTTCGGGTGTTGGAGCAGGCCCTGAAACAACCGGGGCAGCACGAAGTGCGGTGGGATGGAAACGACGCCTCCGGTGCGGCAACGGTAGCGGGCATCTACTTCTATCGTGTGCAAGCCGGGGACTTCATGGAGACGCGCAAGGCGATGCGGCTCAGATAATCGAGGCCACGGACCGGATCACGCGGCATCTCAAGGGCTAGTGAGGGTACAATCGCGGGAAGCCACTCCAAATCCAGGATACCTGCGTGAGTCTCTCCCTGACAGCCCGGTCCCTCCTACTCGCTCTCGCCCTCTTCCTTGCCGGGTGCATCGAGGATTCCCCCACACCCCAGGGGCGGATCCGTCTTACCGTCGTCGATGGCGCAGGGACCCCCATCCCCGGTGCGTCCGTCCTGATCCGTTATCGCACCTCCGGCAAGAACTTCACCGATTGCCTGGCCAACGAGACCCCGCCGATCAACGGCATTGTCTCCTACCCCAACCCGTTCGACCCCGGAACCGGCAATCAGGTCATGGGGTTTCTCCTGGACCGCTCCGCCGAGGTCACGGTGCAGGCAATCGACTATCTGGGCGTCCCGGTCGCGGCCGTGTTCAATGGCCCCCTGGCGGCGGGCTTTCGATCGCTGGAGTGGGCGGGGCAGGCCGACGACGGTTCACCCCTGCCCAATGGTCTCTACACCCTGGTGATCACGGCCCGCATCACGGCAGGTCTCACCTCGAACGGATTCAAATCCCTCATCAACCGTCCATTCGAAAGCCGGCCCTCGGCAACCAACTACAGGACGGGCGATGCGGGCGTGGTGGAGATCCCCCTGACCGATCTCCCCCTGGGGGAGGTGTTCGTCGCGCAGCCCAGCCAGAGGGGACCGGTTTCCTGCCAGGTGGTGGATGGGGTCGTGGAGATCCTCGTGGAAGGATCCGAGGCCCAAACCGTGGACCTCACGGACGTGGCCGACGTTCTGGACCTCACCTTCGTGATCCGGTAGGGCGTCGGTAGCCAGGCCGCCCAGGAGGCATGTTAGATCTTCCGTCCTCGCCTCGATCATCCCGGTGCCGGTATTGTTTCCTGCACTTGTCGTTCGGTTGGGGGCTCCTGGAGGCGTCATGATCCCGCGGTATCTTGGACTCGTTCTCTGCCTTTCCCTCTCTGGCCTCGCGGAATCCCCAGCGGTGGGCAACACCCTGTCCGACACGCGACTCGCTCTCCATGTCGCACCCGCGGGCGACTATCTCCAGGGCGCCTGCCTCAAGAGTGTTCCCCGGTGCGGCACCCTCGAAACCGGTGGGGCGCTCAACCGGCCCTACCACGTCTACCTCCTTGCAGACTCGCCGTCCGGATTCGGCGAGCCGGGGATCTCAAGCCTTACCCTCGGCATCGAATACGACCAGGAGTTTGGGCAGGGAGTCGACATGTTCGGCTGGGTCCTCTGCGCGGATAGCGAGTCACCGGTCGACGGCCCCAATGGACACTGGCCCCTATCCGGATCCAGCAACCTCATCGCCTGGTCCCCCCTGACCGAATGCCAGCGAGTGCGCCCCGTCGTAGCGGGTGCCTTCTATGTCTACGCCTACTCGCGTGACATCTTTTCGCTGACCCTCAATCACAACGCGACGCCGCCCGCGGCGCGGCTCTCCGACTGCAGTTCGGTGTTCACCCCCCTCAATCCCGAGCACCTGGGCTTTGTCGAGTTCGATGCGGTCTCCGCAGCCGGATGCGATCCATGTCAGGGTGACTGCGGTTCGCTCGACTGCGATGTTCAGGCCAGCGGGCTTGAGTTCGGTGATGTTCTGGTAGGGGAGACCGTTCAGGGAACGGTCGTGATTCGTAACACCGCTCCCGACCGGACGATCACCGGCGACGTTGCCCTGGGGGAGGGGTGCGAGGACTTCGAGTTGCTGGACGGCGCCGGTCCCTTTTCACTGGGCGCGGGAGAGACGCACGAGCTGACTATTGGGTTCAGGCCGTCCTTGATCGGTCAAGAGTCCTGCGAGCTGATTCTCGGGACGGACTGCGGGAACAAACGGATCAGCGGAGCCGGCTCGACTCCCTGTGTGCTCGTGTCCCCATCGAACGCGGATGGGGCTTTCGAGATGGGCTCGGTGTCGGTGGGCTCCCATGTCGAGAAGACCCTCATCATCAACAGTATTGCCACGGAACGGATCGATGGCTACGTGCGGTCTCCCGATGCGAATTTCGAGGTGATTCATGGTGGGGGAGCGTTCTCGATTGCTCCCGGTGGCGAGTACTTCATTCGGGTTCGTTTCGCGCCCACTTCTAGGGGGCTCAAGACGTGCAGATTGCAGATGGGCACGGGCTGCGGGGCGGTGGAATTGCGGGGCCGTGGAGCCGGCGGGGAGGGCGAGCCGCGTATTGCTCTCCACACGAGGGCGCAAGCGGCCAAGGCGAGCCGTATCTGCACGACGGACGCCCCAATGATGCCCTGCACGGAGTACAACGTCTCGGGAGGGAACGAGGATGCCCAGACGGTCTACGTGGTGGCAACCCACGTCCCCCCGGGCGATGGAATCGCCGCGGCCTCCTTCGCGATCACCTACCTGGACGGTGCCGCGGTCTTTGGTTGGACCCTTTGTGCCGATACGGATGCTCCCGACCCGGGCTGGCTGGAGCCTGGGGAGGGCAACCGGGTCATGTTCGACGTGGACTCCAACTGCCAGCGATCCACGGTGCCCGGGAGCGCGGACCTTGGGGTTCACGCCGTGTTGGGCGCCTTCTATGTCTACAACTATGGCGTGGGTTCATTGGGGCTCGTGAACCGGTCAACGACCTCGCCCCCGGGCGTTACCGTCATGGACTGCAATCTGCGGGAGTTTGTTGTGCCGGCCCGCAATCGGGGAAGTGTCACGTTCGGTCCCTCCACGGAACCGGGCTGCAACCCCTGCATCGAATCCTGCGCCGGGGACGTCCTGTGTGGGGTCCAGCCGCGCATGCTCGAATTCGGGAACGTCCGGGTCGGGGAAGATCGATCCCTGCCCGTGACCATCACCAATGACGGCTACACGTTCGTCACCGTGGAGGCGAGCGAGTCCTGTGCCGACTATGAAGTGGTTGGGGGGCGGTTCAGCCTACGCGCCGGGGAGTCCCGCACGATCACCGTGCGTTACGCTCCCGAGACGCCCCAGACCCACCCCGGGTTTCTCGATCTCGGGCTGGGTTGCGCCCCCGTGGAACTTACCGGTGTGGGCTACGTGCCGGCGGTGGCTGTCACCGCGCATTCCGATTCCAGGACATCGGTCACGACGTTTCGACTCGAGCTTCCGGTTGAGGGCCCGGTCCTCATCGAAGTCTTCGATCTTCAGGGGCGCCCCGTCGCTACCGCGCACGACGGCTATCTACCCTCGGGGATTGTCGAGGTCCCATGGGACCAACAGGACGGGAACGGGAACCCCGTCCCCAGTGGGCCGTACGGGTTCCACGTCACCACGCCTTCGGGACCGCTCCAGGGAGTGTGGCCGGTCAGTGGATCCGGTCGCGGTGCGGCTCTGGCACTCTCGGTCCACCCCAATCCCGGCCAGGGCCCCAAGTCGATGCGGTTGTTCCTGCCCAAGGAGGGTCACGTCGCGGTGCGCGTGTTCGACGCCCTGGGGCGCGAAGTTGCCAGTCCTTTCGACGGGTCCCTGCCCTCCGGCACCCACGAGATTCCTTGGCCGCGCCGGGATCGCCTGGGTCGCACGCTTGCCGCCGGCACCTATCTCTACCGGGCCGACACGCCCTCGGGGTCGGTGCGTGGAAAGCTGGTCGTGATTCCCTAGGCCGCGGATGGACCGGGCCGGGCAAGTCGCCCTTTGAGGCACTCCCGGGACTCAGGGGCGGAGCTTCACCAGCTTGGTGACCTGTGTCTGGTCGCCCCGTTGCACGCGGGCAAAGTACATGCCGGGAGGTGCGGCCGCTCCCACCTCGTCCTTGCCGTCCCATTGCGCCACTCCCTGTCTGGAGCGCAGCCTTCGCACCAGTCGTCCGCGAACATCGAAGACGGAAATCTCCGAGCCCGGCGTGGCGGGCGACAGCTCCAGGACGGTGGTAGTCGCGAACGGATTGGGTCTGGCCACGGCCCGCGGCGTGGGCTCCGGCGGCGAAGCGGCGAGCGGGGTGGGCGCCTCGTTGGGTGCGGCGAAGAGATAGACCGTGTAGTTGCCGTAGGAGCCGATGGCGGCCCGGTTTCCATCCAGGGCCACTCCTTCGCCAAAGGCAAAGCCGACACCCCCGTTGGAAGCGGTGACCTTGCTGAGAAACGAGCCGGTCGCCACATCGAAGAAATAGGCGGCACCGGCGTCAGTGGTCACATCATCGTCGTGCGGGGCGCCCACCAGCACCGTGGATCCGGACACGGCGACTGCCTCGCCAAAGCGATCGAGGGACTCGCCGTCCGGGGCGGTGAGGCGGTGGAGTTCCGCCCCCGTACTTGCGCTGTACACATAGGCCGCCCCTGCGTCCGGTTCCACACCGGTTCCGAACCTCGCCCCCACGACGACAAGATCCCCGTCGATCGCAACCGATTCCCCAAACCGATCGAACCCCCCGGGGAGGGACGGTGTGAACCGGTAGAGCTCCTGACCGGTCAGGATGTCGAAGAGGTAGGCCGCGCCGTTGGCACCTTCGAGCGGGAGGCCCACCACGGCAAGGTGGCCGTCGGCGGCCACGCTGGTAATGTCGTCGTTGCTGTCCGATTGGCTCGGGGTGTACTCCAGAGTCATGGTGTCCGTAGAGAGCGCGAACACACGGACGCGCGGTGACAGCGGATCCGGCACGACCAACCGACTCCCGGTCAACCCAACCCACTCGCCTCCCGCGGTCAGGCCGGTGTCGACCTCGCGAATCAGGCTCCCTGAGGAGGCGTCGACGAGATACACGGATCCCTGGCCGGGCGAGCCAAGCGCGATCAGTCCATTGTGGATGTCGACCGACTGTCCCAGATCCGACGGTTCAAGCGGTCCAGCGACGGGAAGGACCTTGTTGACCAGGGAGCCACTGGACACATTCAGCACATAACCTGCTCCGCTTGTGGCGCAGGAGGGCTGCCCGCAGAGGCCATAGTCCGGAGCACCGGCGACAACCCGGTCACCCTCGATAGCCACTGCCCTGGAGAACACATCCGAAATACTCCCATCGGAAGGTTGATAGCTCCAGAGTTCCGCGGTGAGGCAGGGGTTGACTCCCGACCCGGAACCGAAGGCAACGGCCCCGCCCACGGACGGAGGCAGATGGGTTGGGGTCAGGGCGCAGTTGCTGACCACAATGGATCCCTCGACGGCATGACTGGTGGTGCCCAGGAGATCGTCGCCGTAGGCGTAGACATAGACTGCGCCGGCTACCGCGTGAACCCCGTCGGATCCGTACGGGGTCTGCTGGCAGGTCGTCCACTGGAACTCGGCGCTGCTTCCGGCCGACGGCCAATGTCCATTGGGACCCGCGGTGGAGGTGCCGAGGTCCGCGCAAAGCGTCCACCCGAACACGTCGACTCCTGACCCCGGTACCGCATCGTAGGTGATCCCGACCGAGAGTTCCCGGAATCCGGCCAGATCCGCCCGGGCGACGACCAGGTAGACGTTCGCGGAAGAGGCAAGCGGCCACTCGGTGAGGTAGTCCGAACAGGGAGTCCCCGTGCCAAGGGGCGAGTCCTCGCAGATCATCTTGGATTGATAGGGCGCCGCGTGCAGGGCGACGCGCGCTTCGTCATTGGCTCCGCCTTCAGCGAGCCCGGAATTCAGGGAGAGGAGAATCGAGACCAGAACCGCCATCGTGATGCGCATGTCTACCCCGTTTCGGTCGCGGCTACTGGGGACACCGAGCCTGAAGGTGAACGAGGCCCAAGAATACCATGCCTCTGGTGTAGGCCCGCGTCTTGGCGATCCCATCCTCGCGGGGCATACTCGTCACATGGCACTTCCCCGCGTGAACCGTTCCACGCTCCTCTTTCTTACCCCCTGGATCCTCGGGTTCGGCCTCGTTGGGGCCTATCCGCTCATCTACTCCCTGCTCGTCTCGCTCACCGACTACAACCCGCTCAGCGGCCAGTCCAACTGGATCGGCTTCGCGAACTACACCCGGGCCTTCCAGGACGAGCGCTTCTGGCAGTCGCTGAAGGTCACCGCGCTCTTTGTCCTGGGAACCATCCCGTTCACCACCACGCTTTCCCTGGCCCTCGCCCTGCTCATCAACCGCCCCATCCGCGGTCGTTCCTTCCTGCGTGCCTCGTTCTTCCTCCCCACCGTGGTTTCCCTGGTCGTGGTCTCGCTCATCTTCAAGCAGGTCTACTCGCCGTTCGGGCTGCTCAACACCCTTCTGACCGCGGTGGGGCTCGAAGGGCACTCGTGGCTCCAGGATCCCATGACCGCCCTCCCCGCGGTGATGCTCATGGACGTGTGGGCGGCCATCGGCTACTACATGGTCATCTACCTGGCCGGACTCCAGACCATCCCGGCCGATCTCTACGAGGCGGCCGAACTCGACGGCGCCTCCAGCGCGCGCAAGCACTGGCACATCACCCTTCCGCTGCTCATCCCCACCACGCTGTTCGTGGTGGTCATCAACACCATCCGCAGCCTCCAGGTCTTCATCGAGATCTACGTCATGACCCGGGGCGGCCCCCTCGACAGCACCCTGACCACCGTCTTCTATCTCTACGACCAGGCGTTCCGCTACTTCGACATGGGGTACGCCAGCGCCATTGCCTACCTGCTCTTCCTGATCACCCTCGTGGTGTCCATCGTGCAGAGTCGTCTCCTGCGCTCGCGGGTGGATGCATGACCCGGGGCATCCTGTGGATCGTTCTTGGGGCGAGCCTGCTCACCATGCTCTTTCCGGTGTACTGGATGACCCTGGTCTCGCTCAGGACGGAGGGGTTCCAGCTCCAGGGCGTGGCCGATCTCGTTCCCACCGGTCTCACGTTGGACAACTATCGCGAGGTGTGGGCCTCGGGGCCCTTTGGCCGCTACTTCCTCAACAGCCTGGTCGTGGCCGCGGTGGTGGTGGCCGGGAACCTGCTCTTTGCCAGCATGGTGGGCTATGCGTTCGCGCGACGGCGATTCCCGGGCAAGCGGCCGTTGTGGATCGCCGTCCTGGGCACGCTCATGATCCCGAAACAGATCACCATGATCCCGCTCTACATCCTGGCCTCCAGGGCCCAGGTGCTGGACACCTACGCCGCGCTCACGTTGCCGTTCCTGGTCGACGCGTTCAACGTGTTCCTGGTGCGCCAGTACGTCAGCCAGCTCCCTATCGACCTGGAGGATGCGGCGCGGGTGGATGGAGCGGGGGATTGGACCGTGTTCTGGAAGGTGGTGCTTCCGTTGGCCCGTCCGGCTCTGGCCGTGGTGGCCATCAATACCTTCCTGGTCAACTGGAACTCGTTTCTCTACCCGCTCATCCTGACCAGCAGCGAGTCCATGCGCACGCTTCCGGTGGGTCTCGCCCTCTACAGCCAGGGACCCCACGCGGTGGATTGGGGGCATCTCATGGCCGGATCCATGCTGGCCACCCTGCCGGTGCTGGTCATCTTCGCCCTGTTCCAGCGGCACATCATCGAGGGCATTACCGCCGGCGCGGTGAAATAGACCCGCCCCTGCGCGTCTACGGAGTCTCGGTCGAGTCCTCCACCACGTATTGCCGCAACAACCGCACCCGCTCCTCCAGGAATCGCTGCAGGTGGGTGGGGGGATGCAACGGCCGAGCCGGGATCGCCTTGGATGCGGCCTCCGTCTGGCTGGTGGCCGGGAGGGGAACACGGAGGATGGCCACGCCGATGGGGCTCTCGTCGGTCAGGCGCCCCAACTGCGCGAGGCTGTCCATCTCCGCGAAGGTGCGAAGCAGGGGGGGATCCTCGAACAGGTAGAGCCAACCGTAGTCGATGGCCCACAGGCTGTCCGAAAGCTGCAGTCCGGAGACCCCGGGGGAGAACACGGTGAGAGTGTCGGCCGGAAGCACGCCCTGGGGCAATCGCGTGGTGTCGGAAACCGAGACCACGTAGGGAGGGTATCCGTGGGTCGCCGCGGTGTGCGGCGTGCCGGGCGCCGGCGCTTCGGCTTCGTTGGAACCACCGCCGCCACAGCCCAGGGCGGCAAGACCGACGCAGAGCGCGGCGGCCGGAAGAAGGAGGGCGAAGCGGTTGGGAATCCTCATGGCGTACGGGCCTCCGGGCGCTTGGGAATCTCGCTGGGATCGGGCCCCGGTTCCGTGGTCTGCACGATCCGCACGATCACGAACGTAGTGAACAGGGCCACTACCAGGAGGCCGATCCACACCACCCGTTTCCCGGTCACGCGCCGGGGTTCGGTTGGGGCGGGGGGCGATTCGGTGTCCTGCGGATGGTTCACGAGGGGCGTCCTTTGATCCGGGGACACTACCGAGCCGGCGGGGCCGCGACAAGGACCCTCGCGCGGTGCGGCAATTCGGTCTACGCTAGGAGTCCTCCATGACCACGCTTGACCGTCTCCACCAGAAGGGCAGCCGCTGTATCGCCGGGCTCATGTCCGGGACGTCCGCCGACGGCATTGATGCCGCGTTGGTCCAGGTGGAAACCCTGGGCGGGCGGTTCGAGGGCGCCCTGCAATGGGAACTGCTGGAGTTCTCCAGCACGCCGTTTCCCCCCGCCATCCGGGCCGAGATCCTCGCCGTACAGCAGGGGGAGCCTCCGGTCCTGGAGCGGCTGACCCGCCTCCACTTCACCCTGGGCCATCTCTATGCCGATGCGGTGGAGCGGCTGATCGAGGCGGCCGGGATCGCGGCGTCGACCCTGGACATGGTGGCCAGCCATGGCCAGACCGTGTGCCACTTCCCGGTCTTTCCCGACCGCGACTCCGGGTTTGGCGATGAGAAGCACGCCACCTACCGCCCCGCCCTGGGGGGATGGACGTCCGCGGCCACGCTCCAGATCGGGGAGCCCTCGGTGATTGCCGAACGACTTGGAGTTCCGGTCATCAGCAACTTCCGCTCGCGGGATGTGGTGGTGGGGGGGACGGGTGCCCCCCTCGTGCCCCTGGTGGACCACCTCCTGTTCAGTCATGCCGAGAAGGCGCGGCTGGTGGTGAACATCGGCGGCATTGCCAACCTCACCGCGTTGGCCGCGGGAGGGGAGCGCGAGAACGTCATCGCCTTCGACAGCGGCCCCGGGAACATGGTCATGGATGCGGTGGTGGAACGACTCAGCGACGGCAAGCAGACCTATGACCAGGGTGGCGCCTGGGCCCGCAAGGGAACCCCGGATCGCGATCTGGTGAGTGAGCTGCTGCAGGCGCCGTACTTCACCCAGGTCCCTCCCAAGGCGACCGGGCGCGAGCAGTTCGGGGCCGCCTTCGTGGATGCGTTCCTGGACAGGACCCGGGCCGCCGGTTTGACCCCGGCGGCCACCGTGGCCACCGCCACCTGGCTCACCGCCGCCGCCCTGCGCGAGGCCTATGAACGGTTCGTGCAGCCTCGGGTCCGGGTGGACGAGGTGATCGTCAGCGGGGGGGGAGCCCACAATGCGACCCTCATGGGATATCTCTCGGAACTGTTCGGGCGGGAGTCGGTAGTCCCCAGCGACTACTACGGACTCGACGTGGACGCCAAGGAAGCGACCGCCTTTGCCCTGCTGGGTCATCTCAGCATCGACGGCCAATCCACCAACATTCCCGCGGTGACCGGCGCCCGGCGCCACGTCCTGCTGGGAGACATCACGCCCGGAGACCGATTCCTTTGAGAGCACGCCCGCTTGTTTCAGGACTGGCCCTGCTGGGGATCGCGGTGTACGTCACCGGTTGTGGCGGTGCCAGCGCCCCGACCATGCAGGTGCCGGAACCCGCCCCCTTTCGCCACATGGAGGCGCCGCCGCTGGTGCGGATCGGCGTTTCCCTCAACGTGTCGTCGGCGGTGGTCTGGTCCGAGGAGGCCTTCACCCTGTTCGACGCCACCGGGGTGCGTGCCGAGGGACAGCCGGGCGAGCACTTCACCATTCGTCGCGAGGCGGACAAGCTGGTGCTCTACGCGCCCTCGGGCGCTCCCATCGGGAACGTGGGCGGATCCCTGCGCTGCGTCCCGGACGATCGCGCGGGGTGGATGTACCTGGGTGAGACCGGTTTTCCGGAGCGGCTGGACATTGTTCGCAGTGGGACCGAAGGGCTCAACGTGGTCAACGTGGTGGACGTCGAGACCTATCTCCGGGGCGTGGTCCCGGGCGAGATCATGCATGAGGACCGGGGATACCTGGAGGCGGTCAAGGCCCAGGCCATCGCCGCGCGTACCTATACCGCCGGTCATCTCAACCAGTACCCGGCCGAAGGCTATGACCTGGTGGCCACGGTCATGGATCAGGTCTACCACCCCAACAAACGGCACCCCAACACGGATTACGGGGTGGCGGCCACCCGGGGGTTGATCCTCACCTATGACGGCCAGCCCATCCGGGCCAACTATGCCTCGACCTGCGGCGGGACCACCGCGTCGGTGGTGGAGAGCTTCGACGGGGATCCCCTGCCCTATCTGGTCACCAAGGAAGACCGCCTGGGCGACCACATCAGCTGTCGGACCTCGACCGTCTACCAATGGAAGGTGGAATGGACCGAGGCCCAGTTGCTGGCCACCCTGCGCGAGACCGTGCCGGCCGTCCTGGGCAAGCGCTGGCGAGGCGACCGGATCCTGGACATCGACGACGCCGAGCGCGGGCCCAGCGGGCGGATTCTCGTCCTCAACATCACCACGGACCGCGCCACCTACGTGGTGCGCAAGGGGGCCATCCGCCAGGTCCTGCTGCGCCCCACGGGGAGTTGGCTTCGCAGCACCCAGGTCCATTTCGACCTCACCCGGGCCGGCGACGGCAGGGTCACCGGGGTGGTGGCCCGAGGCCGGGGTTGGGGTCATGGGGTGGGCATGTGCCAGTGGGGGGCCATGCAGGTTTCGCAAGAAGGGTTCGCGTTCGAGCGCATCCTGGCGCACTATTACCCGGGGGCTCGTCTGGATCTCTGGTACGAGACCACCCCGGCAACGGAATGAGAGCCTGAAAGGAACGTGACCTGATGCGGGCGACTGTGGAGTCATTGTCGATGGAGGCCCTGGTGGGCCAGCTCTTTGTTTCCGTGATGCACCCCGAGCGGCATCTGCGTGAAGCGCTCAAGGACCACCGGTCCAACCACTACGGGGGAATCTTCCTCAAGCGTCAGAACCTCCGGGATGTCGACCGGGCCCGTAGGCTCACCTTCGGCTTTCGCCGGCACACCCAGGACATCCCTCCCATGCTGGTCGCGGTGGACGAGGAGGGCGGGCTGGTCACCAGCATGTCCCGCCTCACCACCCCGGCACCGTCCCCGGCCGCTCTGGGCTACATCGACGACGAGGAAGTGACCAAGGACGTCCACTTCGGGGTTGGGGAGAAGCTCCGCGCCCTGGGGATCAACACCGTGTTCGGGCCGGTCCTGGACGTTCACAGCGAGCCCAGCAACCCGGTCATCGGCACCCGGTCCTTTGGCCGGGATCCGGCCCTGGTCACCCGGCACGGCACGGCAGCGTTGGCCGGTCTCACCGAGGCGGGGGTCGCGGTTTGCGTCAAGCACTTCCCGGGTCATGGCGCGACCACCACCGACTCGCACAAGACCCTGCCCACCGTGGACGCGGATCGCCACCTCCTGGGGGAGCGGGAGCTCCTTCCCTTCATCGCGGCCTTCGGGCAGGATCCCCAGCCGGATATGGTCATGAGCGCCCATGTGGTCTACAAGGGGCTCGACAAGTCGACCCCGGCCACCCTCTCCCGGACCGTGCTGACCGACCTCCTGCGCCGCGAGTTGGGTTTTCTCGGGCTGATCGTGACCGACTCCATGGACATGGCGGCGATCACGGAGCTGATGGACCCCGGCAAGGCGGCGGTGGCGGCGTTGGAGGCCGGGGCGGATGTCCTCCTCTACGGTCTGGACGCCGGGATCGCCGGCGCCGGCTACGCGGGAGTGCTGGCCGCGGTGAAGTCCGGGAAGATCAAGCCGGAGCGCATTGCCGACTCGGTCGACCGGATGTTCAAGCTCCGGGACCGGTTCCGTGGCGCCTCCTGGATGGACGATGACCGGGCCAACGAGATTCTCCGATTCGATCACGACGGGACGTTCTATCAGGCCGCCCTCGACGGCACCCTGCTGGAGGGGAACGCCGGAGTGCTCAAGGATATCGGCGCGAACCAGGGGAAGAAGCTGATCGTCCTGCCGCGCGAGATCGAGGGATCGGCGCGGCTTCCCCTCAACGTGGTGCGCGAGCAACTGCGCCCCGAGGGTTTCAAGATCGTGGATGTGGCTCCCCGGCCCACGGACGAGGAGATCGCCACCGCGCGCGGCTTCGCCGAGCAGGCGGAGGTCGTGGTGGTGGGCACCGCGTCCCGTGGACCCATGGTTCCCGAGAACCGGAAACTCATCAAGGCAGTGACCGAGCGGGACGTGCTCAAGGTGGGCGTGGCGCTGCTGGACCCGGCCGACGCCGACGCCATGCAGGGGACCAACTGCCGCATCAAGACCTTCGGGATTTCTCCGCCTCATCTGTGGGCCATGTCCCAGAAGCTCTCTGCCTAGAAGCGCAACGGCTTGATTTGAAAGCGGTTGCGGGATTCGACGAGGGATCGTCACCGCCGTCGAATCGTATTGACACTGTAGGGGGCGACTGCTAGTTTGATCGGCCCTTCGGCCCGGTATTGCTCTGAGCCGGAGGCTATTCGGGTCTGACTTTGGCCGACCTTGGTCAAAGCGGCCCGA
Source organism: Candidatus Eiseniibacteriota bacterium (assembly GCA_942491735.1). Taxonomy (GTDB): domain Bacteria; phylum Eisenbacteria; class RBG-16-71-46; order JABDJR01; family JABDJR01; genus CALOCN01. The sequence continues at coordinate 323,440 of CALOCN010000001.1, forward strand.
AGTTCTTCAGAGTTCGAATGTTACGCGGGGTCGTAGTTCAGCTGGTCAGAACGCCGGCCTGTCACGCCGGAGGTCGCGAGTTCGAATCTCGTCGGCCCCGCCATTATTACAAAGCCGGGCCCTGCAACACGTTGCGGGGCCCGGCTTCCTTCGTTCGACCGGCGTGCTAGTGATCCGCGCTAACCGGGCTGATAAAGCCCTCGGGCTTGACCGCCATCACGGAACACTCCACTTGGCGCAGCACGGCCTCCGCGGTGTTGCCGATAAACAGCCCGGCAATCCCGCTCCGGCTCAGCGTTCCCATGACCACGAGGTCGATTCGCTTGTCGTGGACCAGGTTGGGAATGACCCTCCGAGCTTCGCCCCGAATCAGGTGGACTTTGGTCTCGATTCCGGAGAGGTCGCAGTTGGAGAGGGTCCCTGTGAGCCACTCCTCCCGTTCCGACTCTGCCCGAGCGCTGTAGGCAGCCATGTCTTCCCGCGCCAGATGGAGGCGACCGCTGGCCAGGGTGCCGGCGCCAAACAGGTCCCACGCGTGGACCACATGCAATCGGCTTTCCCTAAGCCGGGCGAACGAGCCGGCCAAGTTCAGGATCAACTGGTTGAGCGACCGCGCGGTAGCGGTCGACTCCTCTTCACCCACCGCGGCCAACACTCGGTAGAACTTGCGCTTTCGGGTGGGCTGTACCAGCCAGACCGGGCACGGGCACTTTCTCAGCAAGTGCATTTCCGTACTTCCCAGAACCCGTGTCTTGAGATCCTCGTCTCCTTCCACCGGGGCGACGACAAGGTCATGGTGACCGCTGATCACCTGTCTCACCGTTTCCAGGAAGCGAGTTCCGCTGCGAACCACCACCTTGACCGGGATGTCGTGCTTGCGAATCCGGTCGGCAAGGGTCTCGCACTGGGCCCGCTTGTGTTCCTCGAGGGCTCCAGTGAGTTCCTGCAGCGCCTCCGGACGCATGAAGGTGCGCGCCGGAAGCGGAACTTCCTCGGTCACTCCCATCAGGGTGACCCGGGCCTTGCTTTCCCCGGCGAGCCAGATGACGTTGCGCAGCACGGACCCCATGAGAGTGGGGGAGCCGGCAGGAACCAGGATGTTCTTGAATCGTTTCATGGATCTACCTCCAGAAGGTGCCGCAGAGGACGGTGATCGAGATGACGAGGAACAGGAACCCGGGGCCGGGGGAAACGGGAACGAGGTGCACGAACAGGTCTCGGGGGACACTGATTCCGCCGAAGCGGGGCCGCTGGATCCGTCGCTGTCCCTGGATCATTCGCGCCACGCCGAAGGTCAGACGTTCCAGCGGAACCACCACGTCGCCGGGAGGAACCGTGGGCAGGGGCAGGCGCCGCAACAGGACCGCTGCGACCAACGCGACCGCCACCGGCCAGACCGCGGTGAGCCAGGAGCTCAACTTCCAGAGCTTGGCTACGTACGGACCCCACGTCGGCAGCGTCCAGGTCAGGATCACGCTGGCCAGGACCGGGATGCCCACGGAGATCCATGACCAGGGAGACGGTCGCTGATCGGGCGCGCCCGATGGGAGCCGGCTGAAGAACCGGAGCAGCACCAGGGTCGTACCGATGGCGCCCGCCGAGAGCAGCCAGGGGAGAGCCTCGGTGCTCTCCGGAGTCTTGCCCACCAGGGTCTTGAGCCCGGTCTTTGCCATCCATCCACTCGTCCAGGGTGCTCCGACCAGGCTGAGTGCCGGCAGGGCCACCAGGCCGAGGGCGAGCCTGCGTAAGGCGCTACCCGCCGGGAGATTCTCGAACAGCCCCACGCTCAGGAACAGGGCCGCCTTGGCCAACCCGTGGTGGGCCGCGTAGGCGAGGGCGACGGTGGTCGCCAAACCGGCCAGATGGGGATCCAGGAACCCAAGGGAGAGGGCTACCGTGATGAACCCCATCTGGCTCACGCTGGAATAGGCCAGGGCCGCCTTGGGGCTCGACTGGGTCATCCCGGCCAGGGCGGCAAGGAAGATCCCGGCCAGTCCGAGGGTCAACAGGAGCTCGCCGGTGGCGACTCCGGCCCCCGCGGCGGGGAGAAAGCGAATCCAACCCAGGAGTCCTACCTTGATCATGGCACCGCTCAGGGCGGCGCTGGCCGGAACGGGAGCTGCCGGATGAGCCAGGGGAAGCCACACGTGTAGGGGAACCAGCCCGGCCTTGATTCCGAATCCAAACAACAACAGGAACACGGTGATTCCGGGTGGCGTTCCCGCGGTCAATGGAAATACGAAGGGGCCGGTGCTGGAGATCAGCAGCATGAGCCCGGCGAAGAGCGCGGCTTCGCCCAGCACCACCATGACCAGATAGATCCGCCCGGCGCGGAGAGCCGACGCGGTACCCGAATGCACCACCAATCCGTAGGAGGTGAAGCTCATGAGGGCGAAACCGACCAGGAAGGACATGGCGTCCTGAGCCAGGACCGCGATCAGGTTGCCGGCAAAGGCCACCAGGAACGCACCCATGAAGCGGACCCGGGTGGTGGATCCCCGGAAGTACTCACGGGCCAGGATGCCCCCGGCCAACCAGATCACCAGCGTGAAGGAAAGCGCGATGCGCGACACCGCATCCAGGCCCAGGTGGGATCCGAGCAGGAACCACGAACCTTGCCACCCGTTGCCATCGGAGAGCAGGAGCAACAGGAATCCGGGCAGGGGGGCCCAGGGCGCCGCGAGCAGGGCGGCCCCACGAGTGGCTCGCGGGATCAGGCAGGCGGCCAGTACGAATGGGACCAGCACGCTCATCGGCAGGAGCCAAGCGGGGTTCATGGCAGGTACTCCCGTGCAGCGATGAGCCGGGCCCAGGACAGGGGACTCCAGGGCGATCCCGCCAGTACGCCGACCAGCAGGGAGAGTCCCCCCGTGATCAGTGCCGGGGCGAGCAACAACGGGGGCGCTTCGCCTCGGTTGGCATCGACCCGGGACGGGTCCAACTCACGGAACCAGACGCGGTGGAGAATCGGCAGGAAGTAGGCCCCGTTGAGAACCGTGCTGCCTACCAGGACGGCCAACACCCAGGGCATGTCCGCCTCCAGGCTTCCCAAGCCGAGGTACCACTTGCTGAAGAACCCAGCGATGGGGGGCACTCCGATCATGCCGAAGGCACCCACGGTAAAGGCTCCCATGGTCCAGGGCATGCGCCGCCCCAGACCGTTCATCTCGCTGATCCGGTGAATGCCATGGGTCTCGGCCAGGTTGCCGGCGCAGAAGAACAGGGTGATCTTCATCAAACCCTGGTGGACGAGGTGGGAGAGACCGCCGATGGAGGCGAACGGTCCCAGAACGGCGACACCGAGCAGGATGTAGGAGACCTGGCTCACCGTGGAGTAGGCCAGTCGCTTCTTGAGCTCATCCTGGGAGAGGGCGCGAACGGATCCATAGAGGATGGTGATGGCGGCCACGACGGCGAGGGGAAACAGCAACCCCAGTTCGCCGGCGAACTCGACTCCGTAGACGTCATAGACCACCCGGACGATCCCGAATGCGCCCGCCTTGACCACGGCCACCGCATGGAGCAGGGCGCTCACCGGGGCCGGGGCGACCATGGCTCGCGGCAACCATCCATGGAGCGGCACGACGGCGGCCTTGACCCCGATCCCGGCAACGAGGAGCGCGAAGATGATGACCAGGGTGGTGTGATCGACCCCGGAACTGGACAGGACCCCGGTGGCGGCGAACTCGACCGAACCGGCGACGGCGGTCAACCAGGCAGTTCCCAGGAGCAGTAGCCCCCCGCCGGCGACGGTGTAGAGGAGGTAGACCCGACCCGCGGCAAGGCTCTCCCGCGTGCCTCGGTGCACCACCAAGGGGTAGGTGGACAGGGTCAGGAGTTCGTAGAAGATGAGAAAGGTGAAGAGGTTCCCGGAGAGGGCGATCCCGGTGGTGGCGCTCACACACAGGCTGAAGAATCCGAAGAATCGACTGCGGTTCGGCGAGTCCTCGAGGTACCCGATCGCGTAGATCGTGGTCACGAACCAGAGCAGCGCCGACAAGCTGCAGAAGATGACCGAGAGGGCATCCGCGCCCAACATGAACTCGAGTCCGGGGAGAATCTCGTAGCGCGCCGTCACATCCCGTTCGGTGAACACGGCCCAGGTCAGGAACCCGATCAGGCCCAACTTCACAAAGGCTCCGGACAGGTTGAGAGTGGTCCTGAGACGTCGGCGGTCCTCTCCCAGCGAAAAGATGATGAGCCCCGGAATCAACGAGCTCAGCACGGCGAGAAGCGGCAGGGTCTGGAGCCAGGTCATGGCAACGCCTCAACCGCGGTGGTCACCCAGGTGGCCGGGAGGCCGGCGAAGAATCCCAGGGCCACCGCTCCGGCGGCCAGTCCAAGAGAGACCCAGGACCAGTGCGACCCGGTGGGCACGACCGCAGGCTCGGGGTCCTGCGCGAAGGCCGGCTGGACAAGCCGAAGGATGTAGGCACCGCTGAGGAGCGAGCCGAGGGCCAGCACCAGGCACCACCACCACTGTCCCTGTTCCACGCTGGAGGTGAGCAGCAGCCACTTGCCCAGGAAGCCTCCGCTGGGAGGCAAGCCCACCAGACTCATCCCGGCCAACACCACGGTCAGCATGACCCGGGGCTGAGCCCGCAGACAGGCGCCCAAACGGCTCAGGGGGAGGGCCGGGCCGTCGCCGGTCAGCAGCCCGGCGCTCAGGAACAAGGCGGATTTCGCCAGGGCATGGGCGCACAGGAAGCATGCCGCCGCCCCCCAAACCCCGGCCGCGTGCTCCGCGGATCGGGAGAGTGGGAACGCCAGCATCAGGTAGCCCAATTGCGCCACGGTCGAGTGGGCAATCAGCTCCTTGAGGGTTCCGGCACGCAGCGCCTGGATCGAGGCGGTGAGGATCGCGCATGCGCCCAGAAACCCCAGCCCCTGGGCCAGTGCCGGGGGTGCATGCTGCGCGTAGAGCACGATCCAGAGCAGGGCGAAGACGAAGAACGGACCCTTGACCACCAGGGCGGACAGAGCGGCGCTCACCGGGGGCGCCGCATTGGCGTGGACACCCGGCAGCCAACCATGCATGGGAAACAGCGCCGCCTTGAGAAACAACCCTGCCGCAATCAATCCCAGCGCAACCGCATCCGCGGGTCCCGGCTGGAATTGCCTGCCCAGGTCGATCAGGTCCAGGGTGCCGTGGGTCTGGTAGAGAACGGCAACCCCCAACAGGTAGGCCAGGGATCCAATCAGTCCCAGGAAAAGGTAGCGGGTCGCGGCCTGGATCCCGCGTTCCCCGTTGAGTGCGACCAGACCCACCGCCGACATGCCGACCAGTTCCAGGGTCACGTACAGATTGAAGATGTCGCGGGAAAGGAACAGGGCGTTGAGCCCCGCCCAGAGCAGGAACCACAGGGGATAGAACGCCGGGGACGGGGCCGGTCGAGCGCCCCGCGCGGCGAAGACGAGCACCGCGGCGGCGACAACTGCGGTCAGCGCCAACAGGGTCGCGGTGAGCCCATCGAGAGCCAGTGGGATGGCAACCGGGGAGTGCCAGCCACCGATGGGGAGTCGACCCGCCCCTGCCGAGTGGAACCGGAACACCGCGATCAACGCCGCCGCCGCCACCGAGAAACCCCAGACCACGGAGATGAAGGCAGCCCGGCGACCGGCCACGAAAGCGATGAGGGCGGCCAGCAACGGGAGGATGACCGGTGCGGGGAGGAGGGCTTCGCTCATGGCTGCCCGGTATCGTCCAGCATGCGCTTGCGGCTCATCAGTGCCAATGCAAGGGCGGTGGCGCTCACCGATACCACGATGCCGGTGATCACCATGGCGTGCGGGACCGGATCGGGCGCTCGGCCCTCACCGAGGTCGGCAACGACGATCAGGAAGAGGAAGATCCCGCTCCCGGCGATGTTGATGGCCAACAGACGCCGCATGGCGTCTCGACCAAACAGCGCGAAACCGAGACCCATGGCAACGAGAAGGACGGCGGCGATGGCGTAGGGATTGGAGATCAGGCCGGCCATGATCCCTCCTTTCCATTCCCATCCGCGCCGACAAAGAACCGGGTGAGAATCCACCCAATGGACAACGCGGCCGCGCTCTCGATGATCAGGATGGTGCTCTTGGCGGTTGCTCCCCGGTACTCCAGGAATCCGGGACCGGCGACCATCCCCAGGGCTCCGACGCCCACGAACACGAACAACCCGAGCCCGGCGAGGACTCCCGCTCCGGGGCCTGCAGAGGGCTGCTTCACCCCGGCCAGTCGCAGGAGGATCCCCGCGGCGCCCAGGAGTGCACCGGCCTGGAACGCTCCTCCCGGTCGGTCACCCCCGATATAGAGCAGATAGCCGGAAAAGAGGATCAAGGCCGGCACGAACAGGCCGACCGCTCCGTAGAACACCGGACCCAGCGAACCGAGTCGCACACGCCCGGTATCCACGGCGGTGGTGACGACCAGGGCAAGGAAGATGACGGCCACCTCGAGCAGCGTGTCGTACGCGCGCTGGTTGAGCAGGACCGCCGTGACCGGGTTGGAGACACCGGATTCCGGGAGAACCGTCGCCATGGCCTCGGCCAGTCCGGATGGGCGCTCGCCACCCGGAAGCGCGACGATCAGCACGAGGGCGAGGGGAACCATGGCCAGGGTCAGGGTGCGGATGGGCGCGGTGACACCGCTCGCCGAGGGCTGCCGGGCCAGCGCCCTGAGAAACAAGGTTCCGGTCACTCCGGCACCAATCGCGGCCTCGGCCAGGGCGACGTCCGGAGCGTGCATACGGACCCAAACCAGTGACATGACCAGACCGAAGGCCATGAAGACGACGATCCCGGTGAACAGGTCCCGGGATAACAGGGACCAGGCGGCGAGGGCGACAAGTCCGACCGCGAGAGCGATATCCATCTGGGGGCTCATCGCCGCCTCCACGGCTGAACACCGTCGCGGTAGGCGTATCGGGCCACCGCATGGGAGGCTGTGGCGCTTCCGACCAGGAGGAAGACCCAGGCCAGAAGAAAGCGCAAGGCGAGGGCGCCGTTTCCACTCGCCAGCGTCATGCCGACCAGGATGAGGAACAGCCCCACGTTGTCCGCCTTGGTGAGGGCATGGAGTCGGGTGTAGACGTCGGGAAACCGAATCAGGCCCACCGATCCGGCCAGACAGAACGCGGCGCCCAGAACGGCCACGGAGCCACCCAGGAGTTCAGTCCAGATCATGGTTCGGCTCTTTCCGGGACGGAGGGTTCAGGCCCGCAAAAACCGAGGCGAGGACCACCGTCAGGAGGGCAAAGACCACGGCGGTATCCGCCATGGGCACCGAGTCCAAGCGTGCGGCGAGGACACATAACACGGCGACGACCAGGGTCCCGGTCAATTGGGCACCCAACATGCGATCCGGCCGCGTAGGGCCGCGCAGGACCCGGATCAGTCCCAGGCCGGCAGCGAGCAACAACACGATCAGGGCAGGATCAAAGGCGTTCATGACCCGGCTCCGGGTGAGGGGGGGAACACGTCGTCGACGAGTCGACGGGAAGCGTCGAATTCCTCCTGCGCGGATGCGGACGCGTCCAGGGAGTGAACGATCAGGGCTCCCTCTTCCGCCTCGACGGTCAGGGTGCCGGGAAGCAGGCTGATCACGTTGGCCAGGAACGGCCCGAACCCGGGATGATCCCGCTCCAGCTCATGGCGGGTGAAGCCGGGGTTCAGATCCGGGGTTGGAGAGAGGGCGCGCCGTGCCACATCCCAAGCCCCGATGAAGGACTGCACCAGGAACCGGACGGCGAAGCGGGGCCAGCGCACGAGGGCGTAGACCGTGGGTACGTACCCGCCCAGGCGCCCCGCCGCGAAGGCCGCAGCGAGTGAGACGGGAATCCCTACCCACCAGGAGGCAGGGTCGGGTCCGATCATCCATCGCCACAGGATCATGGCAGCGGCCAAACGAAGCATCATGGGAGCCTGTCTCCTCCCGGTACGGATCGGCCCCGTGCCGAACCGATCCGGAAGGCAACAGTACGCGTTGCTAACCGATTGTAAAAATAGATAAACTAGTCATTTCTCATAGAGAAAAGCTAGTCAACTGAGCATGAGCTCCGGGCTATCTACTTGAACAGCATTGTCTTGGCGGCATCGACGATTGCCACTACCGCGGGGTTCTTCACGCGGCGTTCGACAGAAACGGCATAGAACCGTTCCCGCAGATTCTCGATGCGCCCCACGACCCGAACGGAGTATTGGCGCATGATTTCCCGCTCGATCGCGGTGGGGCCTACGAACAGGCCCAGGGACGCCTGGCCAAACACTTTCATGAGGGCGCTGTCTTCGAACTCGGCAACCCGTGCTGGTTGCACACCCTGGGCTTCGAACCACTGGTCGAGGGTTCGGCGCATGGAGGCGTTGGCGGTGGGATAGAGGAACGGCGCCCCGTCCAGCGACTCGGGGAAGTTCCGACGATACCTGCTGGCCAACCTGGTGGATGCGAAGACGGACACGCCGCATTCCCCAAGGAGGTGGTTGTACGCCTTGACGTTCATCTCCGGAGAGACCGGGATGTCGGTAATGACCAGGTCCAACTCGTAGGCGGCCAGGCGCAGGAACAGATCGCGAGGCTTGCCTTCCTCGCACACGATCTGCGGTGCCGGATCGAGTTGAATGGCCGGGTCGAGCAGCCGAAACGCGATCAGCTTCGGCACCACGTCGGCAACGCCGACGGTGAGTCGCGCCGGCCGATCTACCGGTCGCCCCCGCAAGGTGTCCAGCATCTCGTTGCCCAGGGAGAAGATCTCGTCCGCGTACCGATAGACCAGTTTGCCGGTCTCCGAAAGCGAGATGGTGCGCCCGGTACGAACAAAGAGAGGCTCGCCCAACGACTCTTCCAGGCTGCGAATCTGGGCCGAGAGGGTGGGTTGAGCCAGGCGCAGCCGTTTGGAGGCCGCGGTGATGGACCCTTCACGGGCGGCCATCCAGAAGTAGAGCAGGTGGTGATAGTTGAGCCAGTCCATGACGGAAGCGTACATAGCCCAGAACGATGCTGCCAACAGAGATTCTGTATTTTTCTATGAGCCACGCGCGTGCGATAAATAGTTCACACCCGAAGCGGAAGGAGTGCATGCGATGGAACTGAATGAACTGCAACGACACATCCGATTCCTGGCTGAGCTTCCGAAGACCGAGGCGCCTGTGGTCAGCTGCTACCTCGGCACCCGGAGGGTGGCGATCTTCGCATGCGCCGGGGAAGAGCCCTTGCTGCGCACCCTGCGATTCGCGCTCCCGGAAGACCCGGTTCTCAACGCGTCCCGGGAGTCGTCGCACCGGCAGCCGGTCGAGGAGGTGCAGCATGCGGATGCTTGAAACGATCGTCATGGCCACCGACCTCGGTCCGGTGTCTCCCACCGTGGGTCGGGTGGCGGGCTACCTGGGCGAGGTGTTCGAATCGGACCTCCATCTACTGCACGTTCTGGACAGCGTTCACCCTCCGGGAGCGCTTCGCGACCAGGAGAGGAACGTGGCCCGGGAGAAGCTGGACGAACTCCGTGAGGAACTGGCCAATACCTGGCATCCGATGTCTCTCCCCACCCGAATGGAGGTGGGCTCGGTGTCCGACCGGATCGCTTCCTACGCGGAGGCTCGAGACGCCAACCTCGTTGTACTGGGTGCGAACGGGGGAGGAGGCCGTCGGCTGGGAGTTACCGCGGAGCTGATCGCCAGGGAAGGCGTGCGTTCGGTCTGGATCGTCAACGACGATGCGCCCCCGTCCCACTTTCGCATCGTTTGCCCGGTCGACTTGTCACCCGGTTCCCGTCAGGCGTTCCGCAATGCGGTTCACCTGGCCCGGAGCCTTCAGGCGAAGCTGGTCGTGCTGAGTGTGGTCGAGCCGTCTCCGTTCCGTGTGCCTCTTGGTCAGGATGACCCGGCCGAGGCCATGGTCCGGCGGGAAATCGAACTTCAGCGCTTCGTTTCCAGGTTCGACATGGACTCGGTGGACTGGGAGTCGCAGGTGCGCGTGGGGAGGCCGGACCACTGGATCCGGGAGGAAGTGGAGCCCTGGGACTTGCTGGTCATGAAGACCAGCACCCGTCGTCGGGTGAGCCGGCTCTTTCTCGGAAGCGTTGCTCGCCGGGTCCTGGCCGGCATTCCGTGCTCGGTCCTGATGTTGGGCCAGCACGATGTGTTCCGTCTCAGCCTGGACGACGCGGCGGGGAACTTCCCGCTTCTGTGTCGACAGGGACACTGGTTGCTGGACAACGGCTATTCCCGGGAGGCAGTGGGGCTGTTCCGATCGGCAGTGGAGATCGATCCGCACTCCGCGGTGCCCTGGCGTGGACTTGCCTTGGCCTATGATCGGCTGGACAACGAGTCCGGCTCCGAGGCGTGCCGCGAGCGAGCACGCGACATCGACCGGCATCTCGAGCATGTCCAGATCGAGGCGGAGATTCGCGGCCGGCACGGGTTGTTCGGCAGTGGGGCCGCCGCCGCAGGGACGATCAGGGAAGCAACACGATCCGCCGGGTAAGTCTTCCCGAGTCGGCGGTGAGCCGCAGGAAATAGACACCGGCCGGGATTTGTTCCTGGCCGGTGTCGCCCAGGCGAACCGAGTGGTCCCCTTGGCCTCGGCCCTCGAACAACCGTGTCACGCGACGTCCGGTGACCGAGATCAGGTCCAGGACGCCCCGTTCCCCGTCGGGGAGGCTGAAGTTGACGGCTTCCCCGGCCCCTCCCGCGGTCATGGGGTTGGGAAAGCGCATGGCGAGGCCGGGGGTGGGGGTCAGGTCATCCGGAACCCCCACCGGCTCGTCGCAGTTGCCCGGGGGGCCGGTGTAGATGACCCGCCCCAGCTCGCCGGGAAACAGGGTCAGGTAGTACAGCGCACCGTCCGGCCCCACCAGCATGTCGGCCACGTAGAGAAACCCGGTGCCCCAGAAGACGGGGTCGGGCTGGCCCACCTCGAACGGGCGGCGCTCCCACGGTCCATGGATGTTCCAGTAGACCGACAGCTGCCCGGTGTAGTGCTCCAGGAAGAAGAGCGCCCCGTCGTACTGGCAATTGAAGTTGTATTGGCCCCCGGAGACCGGCCGGTAGCGCGGTCCGCCAATGATCGAGCGCGGCTGGGGACCGGTGCGCAGGTAGTGCGCCGCGGGTGGTGTGTAGGTCTCGGTGGGTTTGGGCGGCCCGCACCAGGGATAGCCGGTGGTATCCGGGCCCTCGTAGTAGGGGTATCCGAAGTTCTCCCCCCCGAAACTCTCGTTGAGCTCTTCCGCCTTGTTGGTCCCCACGTCCCCGATGTAGACCCCGCCGGTGACCGGGTCGACCGAGAAGCGGAACGGGTTGCGAAGGCCCTTGCAGAAGAGAAGGGCGGCGTCCTCGTTGACCGGAGGAAACGGATTGTCGCCCGGATCCAGGAGCGCCTTGGGGGCGGGGCCGGTCCCGGTGTCCGGGAGGGCCGAGGTGTCGAGCCGGAGAATGGACCCATGCAGCACCGTGGAGTCCTGTACGGCGCAGGCGTTGATGTCGTCCCCGAGCCCCACATAGAGCATGTCGTCAGGACCAAACCGCAGACCGCCCGCGTTGTGGATGGTCTGGAAGTCCGGGATGTCGTCCAGGACGTCGTAGCGGGTGCCGAAGGTGAGGTTGGTGCTCTGACTATCGGTGAGATCCCCGGAGATCGTGTAGCGGGCCAGAACCATGGGGTCGGGGAAGGGGCGGGTGAAGCAGAGGTAGACATAGGGCTTGGCCGGCCAGCGGGGATCCACTGCGATTCCCAGGAGTCCCCGTTCCCCACCCGTCGTGTCCACGTCGCTCTCGTTGAAGAGAATGCCCGGGTCGAGCGTGTCGTCGGCGTAGAGCCGCACGTTTCCCGCGTAGCCCTCGGTGATGAGGATCCGCCCGTCCGGCAGGAAGGCCATGGCGGTGGGGACGGTGAGGCCGGTGGCCAGGTCCTGGACCTGGAACCTGTCGGGAACCGCCTGGGCCAGGAGGGGATCGGGCCTACCGAGGGCGCCCAGAAGCAGGGTGCAAAGCAGCGGGAATCCGAGGCGAAGAGACACAGAGAACCCCATGAAGTTGGACCCGAAGGTGGGTAAGAAGCCGCAATCTCGCCCCCGCCGCGAAGGGCACTAGTCTATCACAGCCGATCCCGGGGTCCGGAGCGGCCCGTCTAGTGCGGCTGCTTGAAGACCGTCCCCTCCTTCATCACGAAGGCCACGTTCTGCAGGACGGAGATGTCGGCCAGGGGGTCGCCCGCGACGGCAATGAGGTCCGCGATCTTGCCGACCTCCAGGCTCCCGAGATCCTCATCGATCCGCAGGAGCTTGGCCCCTTCCATGGTTGCCGACTGGATGGCCTCCATGGGCGGCATGCCTCCCTCCACCATGAGGACGAACTCGCGCGCATTGTCACCATGGGCCGAGACCCCGGTATCGGTGCCGAAGGCGATCTTCACCCCCGCCGCGTAGGCCTTGGCAAAGGTGCCCTTGATGACCGGCCCGATGGCCGCGGCCTTGGGACGCACAACCTCCGGGAAGTAGTCGTCCTCCTGTGCCTTCTCGCCAACCCACTCGCCGGCCATGATGGTGGGCACGTAGTAGGTCCCGTGCTGCTTCATCTGCTCCATGACGTCGCTGGTCATATAGGTGCCGTGCTCGATCGAGGTGACCCCGGCCTTGACCGCGCGCATCATGCCTTCGGTACCGTGGGCGTGCACCGCGACCGTGAATCCGTAGTCGCTGGCCGTCTCCACGATGGCTTCGAGTTCCTTGGTGGTGAACTGCGGATTCTGACCGCTCTTGGCCAGACTCAGCACGCCACCCGTCGCGGTGAGCTTGATGAGGTCCGCGCCGTCCTTGTAGCGCTGGCGCACTGCCTTGCGCGCGTCGGACGGCCCGTTGATCACGCCGTCCTTGGGGCCGGGGTCCCCCTTGAGGTCCTGGTTGAGCCCGTTGGTGGGGTCCGCGTGACCGCCCGTGGTGGCCAGGGACTTGCCGGCGGTGAAGATGCGGGGACCCTCGACCCAGCCCTTCCTGATCGCGTTGCGAAGGGAGACCACCACCACGCCGTCGTCGCCCAGGTCACGCACCGTGGTGAACCCGGCCATGAGGGTCTTGCGGGCGAACACCGTGCTACGTAGCACCATGTCGGTCTGGTTCATGAAGAAGTCCTCGGAATAGGACTTCTTGGACATCTGCCCTGCCAGATGGGTGTGCATGTCCATGAGGCCGGGAAGGACGGTATAGCCGCTGAGATCAACGAGCGTGTCATCGGCCGTCGGGGGAAGGTGTCCCGCCTCGACGCCGGTGATGCGGTCGCCCTCGACGATGAGGGTCACTTCGCCTCGCGCGGTGGGGCTGACGCCGTCAATGAGCGCGCCGGCATGGACCAGGGTTCGGGCCTCCAGGGCGTGAAGGGGAACGATGACAAGAGCCAGAACCAGGAACAGAGTGAATCGGGGCATGGAGATCCTCCGCGGGGATGGGGCGTATGAGCAGGGTGAGAGCCTAGCGCCGGCGGGGGGTGGTTCGCCATGGGTTTGGCTCTCGCGCTTCATCATGCAAAGTGCTTGTTTCCATCGCAAACCGGGCCTAGCATGGAGGCATGGCGCACTCGGTCCCACCGGCAACGCCGGACCCCATCCCCATTGAGGCTCGCGCGGCCGACAACCTGGCCTTCATCCGGGACACCCTGGCCACCTCGGCCGCATTCACCGCGGTGCCCGGGGTAGGGGGCATTGCCATGGGAGGAGTGGCGCTGGTGGCCGGCGTGGTCGCGGCGCTCCCCGCGTTGGAGGGGCGACTCCTCGTGGTGTGGCTGGCGGCCTGTCCGGTGGCGGCGCTGATGGGTGGGGGGGCCATGTGGCTCAAGGCCCGGGGAGCGGGGCTCAGTCTGGACAAGGGTCCCGGTCGGCGGTTCGTGCGCAACCTGGCGCCGCCCATGGTGGTGGGGGCCGTGTTGACGTGGGCTCTCATGACCCGCGGGGCCGAGTCCCTGGTCCCCGCGACCTGGTTACTGCTCTACGGGACGGCGGTGATGACCGCGGGAGCGTTCTCCGTGCGGGTGGTACCCGTTCTGGGTGCGTGTTTCATCGGGTTGGGCATCGCGGCCCTGGTGCTTCCGGAGGCCATGTCCAACCCGCTGTTGGTGATTGGTTTTGGCGGGCTCAATATCGGGTTCGGTATTCGTATTGCGAGGCATCATGGCGGCTGAACGCGCGGCACGGAGGAAGTCCCAGCCCACCGAGGTCGAAGCCCCCGGCCAGGAGGCACTGACCGAGTATCTTTCGAAGTCCGCCGACAAGGACATGGACCGGCTGGTCTACGAGCGGGTGCGACTGGGCATCCTCAGCGCGCTCGCCGTGAACGAGGCCCTGGGCTTCACCGAACTCCGCTCGCTCCTGGGCGCCACGGACGGCAACCTCAGCGTCCACGCCCGCAAGCTGGAGGAAGCGGGATACGTGGCCTGCAAGAAGGGCTACGAGGGCCGGGTTCCACGGACCGAGTACCGGCTGACCGCCAAGGGACGGCGGGCACTGGAGCGGTACCTGGATCACATGGAAGCGTTGATCGGGGCGATGCGCTCGGGTGGGGACTAGGGGCGAACGCCATCTTCGTCGACGTCCCTTGTCCGCATCTCGTCCGCGCGGGCGAGCAACAGTTCCATCTCTCTCGCGTTCCCGGTCATGCGCGCCGCTCGGGTGAAAGCTTCCCGGGCCTCGTCCGTACGCCCCAACTTCGCCAGGAGGTCACCCCGCACGGAGGGGAGCAGGTGGTACCCGGCCAACGCGGGGTGATTCACGAGTTTCTCGATCTGCGCGAGACCCTCGGCGGGCCCGAACGCCATGGCCACCGCGACCGCGCGGTTCAGGGCGACCACGGGCGATCCCGACAATTCCACCAGGGCGTCGTAGAGGGCCACGATCCGCTCCCAGTCGGTGTCGGCGGCGGTGCGGGCGCGGGCGTGGCAAGCCGCGATGGCGGCCTGGAGCGCATACGGCCCGAGTGGTTTGCGAAGGGACTCCGCGCGTTCCAGGGCGGCAAGCCCGCGACGCACGAGTAACTGGTCCCAACGCCCCCGGTCCTGGTCGAGCAGCAGGATCGGTTCCCCCCGCGCGTTGGTGCGGGCGCGCGTTCGCGAGGCCTGGATCTCCAGGAGTGCGACCAGCCCATGGACCTCGGCCTCGTCGGGGACAAGCCCGGCCAGGATTCGCCCCAGACGCTGGGCCTCCTCGCAGAGTTCGGGACGCATCCAATCGTTCCCGCGCGTGGCGGTGTACCCTTCGTTGAAGATGAGGTAGATGACCTCCAGGACGGACGGAATCCGTTCCGTGAACTCATCGTCTCGAGGCACCTCGAACTGGACCCTTGACTCGGACAGGGTGCGTTTGGCGCGGACGATACGCTGTGCGATCGCCGACTCGGCGACGAGGAAGGCCCGGGCGATCTCCCCGGTGCTCAGACCCGCCACCATCCGCAGGGTGAGGGCGACGCGAGCCTCCTTCGACAGCACGGGATGACAGGCGATGAAGACCAGCCGAAGCAGGTCGTCGCCGACTTCGTCGTCGGCCGCAGCCTCGATCGCTTCCGAACCGGGAAGGTGAAGTGGCGCCTCCCCCGCGAGGAGTTCCTCCTTCTCCTCCTGCATCCGGCGGCGGCGAATCGCGTCGATAGCACGATTGCGGGCCGTGGTCATGAGCCACGCTCCGGGGCGTTCGGGGATTCCGGTCACGGGCCACCGTTCGAGCGCCGCCAACAGCGCCTCCTGCGCGGCGTCCTCCGCGAGGTCCAGATCGTGTACGAAGCGCACAAGACCACCCAGGACCCGGGCGGATTCGATCCGCCAGACCGCCTCGATGGCCTTGCGCGCTGGGGCCGTCGACGAAGGCACCTGGCTCTCCCTAGGACTCCTCGCGGAGTTTGTCGGCGAGCCGCTTCTCGCGGGCTCGCTGATCTTCGGTAAACGACTCGCCCAGGTCATCCGGCTCGTATACGGGTCGGATCTCGATCTCGGACTCCTCACCCGGCATGGGATCGGGGCAGCGGCGGGCCCACTCCAGCGCTTCGTCCATCGACTTCACCTGCCATATCCAGAAGCCGGCCACAAGCTCCTTCGTCTCGGCAAACGGACCGTCGATGACCGTCCTTCCCCCACCCGTGATCCGGATCCGCTTTCCCTTGCTGCTGGGGTGGAGCCCCTCCCCCGCGAGCATCACCCCCGCCTTGACCAAGTCCTCGTTGAAGTTGCCCATGGCCTCGATCAGCTCCGTGCTGGGCAGCACTCCCGCTTCGGAATTCCTGGTTGCTTTCACCATCACCATGACGCGCATGTCAGTTTGGTCTCCTTTCCAATCCGTACCGTTGGAACTCCCCGGGGGAGTGTCCTTCTGCCTTCACCTATACGACGAACGGGGTGGGGCAGAATCGACACGGGGGCGAGTTTTTTTTGGAGGATAGGGCCGGGGCGGAGTGGGCTGAACCCTGAGGCGACCTTTCGCCTAGAAGATCTTCTCGACCTTGACCTGCTCCTGGGTGAGAAGCGAACCCTTCTCCACCGCCGCCTCGCTGAGCAGGACCGCGTTGTCGGGAGCCGGGGGGCCTGCCTTCACCTGGACCGAGCGGATGCCGCCCAGCCACCACCGCTGATCCGCAATGTAGATGAGATCGCCCTCTTCGGCAGCCAGTTGATCCATGACGGCGTGAGGGAGCCGTACCGACATGCCTGCCGCGTCATCCACGGCCAGGGCCAGATGGTGAACGGTTGGCGTGGACCCCTTCTTGAAATTGGGGATCCCTTCCTTGAACCACTCCATGGCCTTGCTCAGCGAGAAGATGGTGAGCCCCAGGGTCTTCTTGTCCGCCGGTTTGGGAGTGAGATAGGTGACCACCACGCCGATGATCGCGGTGACCAGGACCCCGAACAGCCCGCGGAACAACGAATGGTTGGGCTCGCCTTCGGCGGGGTAGGCCATGACCCAGCGGCTGATCGGATCGATCCAGGACTCGTACTTGAGGCTGAGCAGGTTGATGGCGCTGCCGCCGATCATGGCGATGGACGCGCCCCACGAGTTGAACCGCGGCCAGAAGGCGCCCATGAAGATGCACGTCACCATGGCCGGGATAATGACCATGATGCCCTTGTAGTGCAGGTTGAACAGGTCTTCCTTCATGGTGGTGAAGAGCCACACCAGGAGGAGGCCGATTCCGGTGGCCAAGGCGCTGACGATGCGCGCCACCAACAGGTAGTGCTTCTCGTCGTGCTCCTTGCGCGCGAATCGGCGATAGAGGTCATTGACCCCGATCGCCGCGCAGGCGTTGATGAGCGTGTCCACGGTGGACATGAGCGCGGCCAGCAGCGCCGCCATGATGAACCCGAACACCCACACGTTCTGGTGCATCACGGTCCAGAGGACGGTGGTGAAGGTGTGGTAGGTGTCGGCCAGCTCGAAGGGGACAATGCCCTCGGCAGCGCCCTTGGTCACCATGGCCCGGCCAATCCACCCGGCACAGCCCACCACCACGGCCGAGATCGGGAGCAGGAAGACCACGTTGGCCAGGGCCGCCTTGCGCCCCTCGTTGACACTCTTGACCGCCAGGTACCGCATGATGAAGCCCTGGTTGAGGAAGGTGAAGGCAATGGATCCCGCGATGCCCTCGCCCCAGAAGATGTTGCCGGTGGAGGCGCGCGGGTTCTCGTTGATGTGGGCCAGGGGGGATCGGAAGCTCTCGGGGAGCCAACCCCAGAACTCACTGGGACCGCCCAACCAGATGAGTCCGCCCACCAGGACCACCGCGCCGGCCAGGTACAGCATGACCCCCTGGACGAGGTCGGTGAAGATGACCGCGGTTTGTCCCCCGAAGGTCACGTAGGCGCCGATGATGACGGTGCAGACAAGAACCGAGGTCCAGATCCCGATCCCGGTGATGCCTTCGATGGCCAGCCCGATCGTGTACAGGTTGTACCCGATGTAATAGAGCATGTAGGCGAGGATCACCACCACGGCGAGATAGCGCACCAGCCAGTTGAAGCGGCGCTCGAAGTACTCGGGGATGGAGCGGACCCGCGAGAAGTAGATGATGGGAAGCCAGCCGAACATGAAGAACGGCATGACGAACCAGTCGTTGAGATAGGTCTGGGTGCTGGCCAGCCCCGCGTTGAATCCAAGCTCCGCGTACTTGAGGAACGAGTACGACCCGATCCCGGTGGCAATCATGGAGGCGGTAACGAGCCACCAGGGGAATTTCTGTCCGGAGTAGAAGAAGTCGTGGGTGTCCTTCGAGAACCGCCCGAAGACGGCTCCGAAGGCGAGGACGGCCAGGAAGTACACCACGCAGATGATGAGCACGATGGCCTGGGCGCCCTGGGGGAGCTGGATTTCGAAGCTGCCGCTCTCGCCCGCGGCCAACACCAGGGTGGGGGCAAGCAGGCCGATTAGGAGCAGGGTTAGGAAAACGGGTGCCCGCACGATCAACTGCCTTTGAAGGGGACGGCGACGGTGAGCCAGGTCAGCACCCCGTGCAGGGTGGCGTAGGCGAGGTATCCGAAGATGAGCACGTTGTACCAGGTGCGGTCGCCGGATCGACTGAAGTCACAGGCCCCGCTGATGCGGATCACCAGGAGCCCGATCCCGAACACCAGGAACCCCAGCAGGTACTGGTAGAGAAACGCGGCCCAGTTGCCGTCGATGCCGACCATGGCGACCACGGCGCGCGGGATCAGCCCGGTGAGGGCAATGACCACGGGGATCGCGATGAGGGTGGGATGGATCGGGGACTTTTTCGTAGCGCTCATGCCTTGGGCACCGGGGTGGAGTGTGGACAATTCCGACGCGACGGAGGGTCCGCGGCGGGCGTCAGCGCATGGAGCCGGAGCCTAGCAGAAGGTGTGGGGGAATGACCAGACAGGGGGAAAGCCCTCCGGGAGGGCGCCCAGATGGGTTCTGGGCCCAAGGTCGTGAGAGTCTGGGAACCGGACAAAATTGTGGGGGGTACGACTTCGTGGGAGGTGCGATTCAATGGACCGCCTTCCATTCCCTGGGGCCTGGAGGTCTAATGCGCCTGTTGCTATTGCGTTTTCCAATCCTGGTAGCTTTCGTTTTCTTTCTCTCTGCGGCGCCCCTGCCACCGTCGGCGCTTGCTTCCCGAACCGAACTCGACTCCCGGGGACTCCCACGGCTTCTGGCCGTGGACGAGATCAACCTGGGCCTGCTTCCGGGAAGCGCCATCGAGATCAGCCCGGAGCTCCAGCTGGATGTCGGGGTGGGATGTTCTGATGAGTTCGCCCTTGCCATGGCGGGTGCGACCTGGCGCTACGCCTACCTGTTGGACGGGGCGTTCCACCATCTGTTGCTCGCATCCCCTTCGGGGTGGGGAGTGACTCTTGGGTTCCGGGGGACGACGATCACCAGCGAAGTCACTCTGGATGAGCCCCCCAGTACCCGGGAGCAAGAACGATGGAGTCGGGAAGTCGCTCTCGGACTTGGGTACGCGAAGCACAGCTTGAGCGGACGCCTGTGGGAGTTCGGGGTGCGCGGAAGCTATCTGGACACGGGCGATAATAGTTCGCAAGCAGACTCTGCCATGACCCTTGTCTATGACGGAAGGGGACAAGGCTACGGGGTGGAGCTGGTGGTCCGAACGCTTGCCGAGCGGTATGGATGGCTCCTGAGTGCCCGAGTCGGATACGAGGATCCAAAGCCTGAGTTTTCCGGGTCGGGAGGGGACCTGCAGGGAGCGAGCAGCTTCGCGGGGTTGGATGTGGCATATCGCATCGATGTGAGAGCGGTGGATGATCTCGTGGCTGGAGTGACAGCCTCCTGGAACGAGAACACGAGGAAGAGGGCGCGACTTACCCCGTTCTCATCGCTGGAGGAGACGACAACCTCGTCGAATGCAAATGCATCCCTCTTCGTCTCATTGGAGCAGTTCTTGTTGCCTGCCATGCCCATTCGTGCGGGAGTCCGAGGGGGAGTCGGCTACGGCAGTACTGAATCCACTCTGGAGGCGGATTCAGGGGCCGGCACGAACATGTCCTCCAGCACGTCCTGGAGTTTCAGGGACCCCACCGTCTTCATTGGCCTGGGATGGACCCACAAGGCACTCACCCTGGACGCACGATTCCGCACGGACATCAACCTGGACACGCCGGTCATCAGTTGGGCCGGCACCTTCCGGTTCGAGTAGGAGCGGCCATGAAGCGCACAACTCGATCCGCAACCGTACAGTCCCTGGCGTTCACCGCTTTTGCGGTGGTTCTCCTGGCCGGGCAGGCTTCCGCCTCCCGCACCGAGTTGGAATCCCGCGGGCTGCCCCGCCTGCTTGCCGTGGATTCCTACAATCTGTCGCTGCTACCGGCGACCGCGGTTGAGCTCGATCCACAAGTCCAACTGGATGTTGGGACGTCCCAGATCGACAACGCTCTTGGGTTGGTCGGCTCCAACTGGCGATTCGGATATCAACTCGACGGTGACATGCATCACATGGTGGTGACAGCGCCGCGGGGAATCGGGTTCGATCTTGGCTACCGGGCCGAGTCATCGCAGAGGAAGTACGTGACCGATCGTCCGACTATCCGTCATGAAGACACTTTCACCGAGTCCGACTTCGAGGTGGGGATGGGAGTTGGTTGGAAGCAGCGCTCTGCAAGCAACCGCCTGAACGAACTGGCGCTTCACGGCAGCTACCTGGGTGGTGGCGCCGACCGCGAAACCGAGACTCAGGGGGGGCCGTTCGAAGGGTCCGGGGAAGGATCTTCCCTTGAGATCAGCGGGTTTGCCATTGATCTCGTGCTTAGGACCCTGGCCGCGGACGTCGGTTGGTCTGCCGCCCTGCGGTTTGCTTATCGGGATCCGGGTACCGAGTCGCTGATCCCCCTCAGCGAGCTTCCAGGTTATCTCCGCCTTTCGCGGAGTGCCGCCGGGGACTTGGGGCATCGATCCCGACCCGGTTCCCTGGACGATCTCGTTCTTGGGATTACGGCCGAGTGGGAGGATCTCACTCTGGTGAACGGGAGGTTTGAATCATCGCGTGATCGCTCCGGGAGCGCCCTGCTATTTGCTTCCGTGGAAGAGGGTCTTGGAGCCTCGGTCTCTCTCAGGGCGGGAGTTCGAGGAGGCGTCACCTACAATCAACGACAGTTCAGGGTTATCGTCGACGACGGGATCAAGCCGGAAGACGACAGCCGCTCGGAGTCCTGGCACCTGTCCGATCCGGAGATTCGGTTCGGTCTGGGTTGGGAATACCGCAATCTGGTGCTCGACGCCTGGATCTGGTCGGATATTCGTCTGGATAGCCCCGTTGTTACATGGGCCGCGACGTTCCGGTTTCAATAGATGACCTGTGTGGTCCGGTTGCGCAAATGGATGCGGAACCGGGCTGCCTTCCCCTACAATCCCCCTCGGTCATTTCTTGCATACCGCTACAGGGGGTTTTCGCGATGAGTTCGATCCGTCCCATTACCGAGATCGCCGAGAAGTTGGGTGTTTCCCAGGATCACCTGCTTCCCTACGGTCGTGACAAGGCCAAGATCCACCTGGATGCATTGGACTCGGGTCGCAAGCCGGGCAAGCTGATTCTGGTCTCCGCCATTACCCCCACCCCGGCGGGCGAGGGAAAGACCACCACGTCCATTGGTCTCGCCCAGGGCTTGGCCCATATCGGCGAGAACGTCTGCGTGGCGTTGCGGGAGCCGTCGCTTGGGCCCACCTTCGGGCGCAAGGGCGGAGCGACCGGCGGCGGCAAGGCGGTGGTCGAACCTTCGGCCGATATCAACCTGCATTTCACAGGGGACTTCCACGCCATCACTTCGGCGAACAACCTCCTGGCCGCGATGCTCGACAATCACATGTACCAGGGGAACGAGCTCGACATCGATCCCCGGCGGGTGCTGTGGCGTCGGGTGATCGATCTCAACGACCGCGCCCTGCGCGACGTGGTGATCGGATTGGGCGGCGTGCTCCAGGGTGTGCCGCGCGAGACAGGGTTCGACATCACACCCGCTTCCGAGATCATGGCCGTGCTTTGCCTGGCCAACGACGAGGAAGACCTGCGGGCACGGCTCTCCCGCATCCTGGTCGGCCTCACCCATGGCCGCGAGAAGGTGACCGCGGGGGATCTCAAGGCGGTGGGCGCCATGATGGTCCTCCTGCGTGACGCCATGATGCCCAACCTGGCCCAGACCGCCGAGGGCGTGCCGGCGATCATCCATGGTGGCCCGTTCGCCAACATCGCCCACGGATGCAACTCGGTCATGGCGACCAAGATGGCCATGGCCCACGCGGACTGGACGGTGACCGAGGCCGGGTTCGGCTTCGACCTCGGCGCGGAGAAGTTCTTCGACATCAAGTGCGTGTCGGCGGGCCTCGACACCGCGGCCGTGGTGCTGGTCGCGACCATCCGGGCCCTGAAGATGCATGGCGGGGTCAACAAGAAGGAGCTCGATGCGCCCAACCCTGAAGCGGTCGAGAAGGGCCTCGGGAACCTGGAGAAGCACATCGACAGCATCCATACCTTCACCGAGGTGCCGGTGGTGGCCCTCAACAAGTTCGGCGGGGACACCGACGCGGAGATCGCGGTGGTCCAGGTGGCCTGCGAGCGACTCGGCGTTCCGTTTGCGGTCTGCGACGGGTTCGCCAACGGAGGGGCGGGAGCCGCGGATCTGGCCCGGGCCGTGGTGGAGCATGCGGAGAAGCAGCCCAGTCCTTTCAAACCGCTCTACGAGCGGACCGATCCCTTCAAGACCAAGCTCGGCAACGTGGCCAAGTACATGTACGGGGCCAGCGAGGTGGCCTACACCGCCCTGGCGGAGAAGAACCTCAAGCAGTTCGAGCGGTTGGGGTATGCCGACCTGCCCATCTGCGTGGCCAAGACCCCGGACTCGCTCTCGGATGATCCATCGCGTCCCGGTCGTCCACGGGACTTCAAGGTCACCGTGCGGGGCATCGTGGTCGCGGCCGGCGCCGGGTTCCTGGTGCCGCTCCTGGGCGACATCATGCGCATGCCCGGGTTGCCCAAGGTCCCCCAGGCCGAGCAGATGGATCTCAAGAACGGCGAAGCGACCGGCGTCCGGTAGGTAAAGCCGCGCTGGCGGGGGCAATGCCCCGGTCCAGCGCGATGCTCGGGACCGGAAAGCGGACAGGCCGGAGGAATTGCCGATGCAAGGGCATCGCACCCTTGCTTGGGATCATCAGGCAACTCCCACCTGGATAGCCCATGGACGTTCGCTGTTTTCGCTTCCTCTCGAGCCTTGCCCTGGTGGGTCTCGCGCTGCTACCCAATGCCGCATTGGGCCAGGTCCATTTGAACCAGATCGGATACCGGCCGGGCGATCCCAAGTGGGTTGCAGTGGAGGGGCCGGCGACGACCTTCGATGTGGTGCGCGTGTCGGATGATGCGGTCGTCCTCAGCGGTCCGCTCACTCTGCGGCGTGCCTCGGATCCGGCGAGCGGCGATGACGTGCTCGAGGGGGACTTCACCGCAGTCATGGATGCGGGGCGCTATTACGTCTCGGTCACCGGGACAGGGGTGTCGCCGGCGTTCGACATCAACGACGGCATCTACGACGACCTGTTCCGCCAGCTGCTCAAGGGATTGTTCTATCAGCGTTGCGGAACCGCGGTCCTTCCCGCACACGGCGGCACCTACACCCACGATCCGTGTCATCTCGGAGCGGGTGGCGAAGCCTCCTACGACTGGGCCTCGACCGGCGGGGTTCCATCGGGGTATCGCGACACCCGGGGTGGTTGGCACGATGCGGGCGACTACGGGAAGTACACGACCAACAACGCCTACGCGGTGGGTGTGCTCCTGCGGGCCTACTCGCAGTTCCCGGACAAGTACCAGTTCGACGACTGCGGCATCCCGGAGAGTGGGAATGCGGTTCCCGATCTACTGGACGAGGCGCGTTGGTCCTTGGCGTGGATGCTGAGAATGCAGGACGCCGACGGCGGTGTGCGACATCGCGAATCGGTGGCCACCTGGTCCGGGGAGTTCACTCCGGAGAACGACCTGGACACCCGGTACTACACCGGGGTCAGTAGCGATGCCACCGCGTCCCATGCGGCCGCGATGGCCCTCGCGGCGCGCATATACACGACCTTCGACCCCGCGTTCGCCGACACCTGCGACTCCAGTGCCGTCCGAGCCTGGGCCTGGCTGGAGGCCAACCCGGCCCGCGTTCCAGCGGGGGGCTTCGTCAATCAGTACGGTCACACCGGCGCCACCTATGTTGGGAGCGAGGATGTAGGGCATCGTATTTGGGCGGCCGCCGAGGTGTTGTCCCTCAACGGGAATCCGGGTGCGAAGGCGTACGTGGATGCACACTGGGGAGATGGGCTGGACTTCAACGGGGTCTGGTACCCGGATGACTGGGGCGCGCAGGCCAATCTGGGTGCATTCGCGTATCGGGATGCCCTGGGAGCGACTCCGGGTGTGGTTTCCGGAAACTGGTGGAGCGTCGAGAACAGCACATTGAGCAGCTGCGCCACCTGGTCCACCCGGGTGGACCAGGACGGCTATGGGTGCGCGGCCACGACCAGCGACTACTACTGGGGTTTCACCGGGGTCATTCTCCGCTATGCGTGGACCTTGCTGCAGGGGCATCGCTACGACGGGACGCCGGCGTATGCCAATGCCGCACGCGAGCAATTGCACTACATCCTGGGTCGCAATCCCATGGGCAAGGTGTATCTCACCGGTCTTGGGGCGAACCCGGTGCTTCACGCCCACGGCGCGTGGAACCTGGCTGCGGGGTTTGTCGATGTCAGCGATGCGTTGTGTCACCCGGTCCCTTATCAGCTGGTGGGGGGGCCCAATGCGGCCGACAACGGTGGGATCTCGGCGTTCCCTGCGAGGTGCTATGAAGACATTGCGGACCCCAGCTACTTCAACAAGGGGAATTGGACACTGAACGAGAGCGCGGTCAACATCCAGGCTTCGCTGCTCGCGTTGGTGGGCTACTTCAGCAGCGGGGGAACAGTGTCTTCGGTGGGACCCTCGCAACCCTCGGCCCGGCTCATCCTGGGGGCCCCCACCCCGAATCCATCGCGTGGGAGCACGACCATCGCATGGTCGGTGCCGCGCCGGGAGAACCTGGAGAGACTCACTCTTCGCCTCTATACGGTACAAGGACGTGTGCTTCGAACCTGGGATCTGGGCCGGGATGTCGGCACCTCCGGTTCCTTGACCTGGGATGGTCGGGACGGAAGGGGTCGCCTGGTTCCTGCCGGGCTCTATCTTCTGGGTACCGGAGAGGCGGCAAGCTCGGCCCGTATCCTGCGGCTGCAGTAGAGATTACCCGGATTTATTACGACGGCTGGAGTGCGCAACGCTGCGTGCTACGATCGTCATGACCTCGCCCAGGACCCCCTCGCCGAGACCAAGGAGACACTGCATGGAACTCCCGGTGCAGCAGGCCGAAGGCTTGCGTGACTATTTCCTGATGACGCTGGAGAACGAACACAAGGCCACCATGGCGGTGATCGAGCATGTTCCCGAGGACAAGCTCGACTACAAGCCGCACGACGGTCTGATGGCGTTCGGTGACCTCGCATTTCATATCTACACCACCGGTGCCTGGTTCGCCGATATCAGCGCGACCGGCAAGGCGGACTTCGAGGCCGCCGGCAAGGCACCGGACACACCGACCGGCAAGGCGGCGTTGTTGGAAGCCTGCAACCAGATGAACCAGCA
Source organism: Candidatus Eiseniibacteriota bacterium (assembly GCA_942491735.1). Classification (GTDB taxonomy): domain Bacteria; phylum Eisenbacteria; class RBG-16-71-46; order JABDJR01; family JABDJR01; genus CALOCN01. The sequence goes on from CALOCN010000001.1 coordinate 349,056, forward strand.
GCTGCGGGAGAAGGTGGCTGCCGCCCCGGGTGAGATTCTTGCCCAGGGTGTGGAGTTCGGGAACTTCGGAACGTTCCCCGCCGTGACCTTCACCGACTGGCATCAGCGGCACCTGATCCACCATCGCGGTCAGCTGACCACGTACCTGCGCATGATGGGGGCCAAGGTTCCCGCGACCTATGGGGACTCGATCGACTACCCCATGACCATGTAGAACGCTCGGGGCCCGGACCCGGCCGGGACCGGGCCCCGTTCTCGACCGCCCCCACCCCCTCGACACGCCCTTCCGTAGCGCTCTCACGGGACAAGTATCGTCCCGCGCCCGGGCCCATCCGCGCTAAGCTCCCTGCGCCATGAGCCAACGCCTGCTTGTCTCCACCGCCAAGGGTCTCGAACCGCTCCTCCTGGAGGAGCTGCGCGAGCTGGGTCTGGAACCCGTGTTGGAGCCATCCGGTGTCCTGACCTTCGAGGGAGAGTGGGCGGACGCCGCGCGGGTGGTGGTCCGTTCCCGAATCGCCTCCCGGGTGCTGCTCTCGCTTCGCCGCTTTGCCGCGACCACCGCCCCCATGCTCTACGACCAGGTCCGTCGGGTGCGCTGGCACGAACTGTTCCGCAACGACCAGTCGTTCGTGGTCGAGGCGCACGGGGATCCCGGCGGGGCGTTCGCGCGGTCGTTTGCCCCGCTCAAGATCAAGGACGGCGTGGTGGACACCTTCCGCAAGCAGGGAATCGACCGCCCCAATGTGGATCGGGGCGAACCGGACATCCGCCTTCTCGCGTTCTTCATCCGCGGTCGGTGCGAGCTGTCCATCGACCTCTCCGGCGAACCGCTCCACAAGCGGGGCTATCGTCTGGCCGGCTCCGAGGCCCCCATCCGGGAGAACCGGGCCGCCGCCCTGTTGCGCTTCCTGGATTACGACGGATCCGTGCCGTTCGTGGACCCCTTCTGCGGCAGCGGCACCCTACCCATCGAGGCGGCCCTGATCGCCCGACGCATCGCCCCGGGGGTGCTGCGGGGCGTGGACAGCTTTACCCTCGGCGGTATGGGGGCACAGGCGCGCGAGGCGCTGGAAGCGGAGTGGACGTCCGCGCGGGGTGAAGGACTGGAGCGCGCGCCCCATCCCATCCGGGGCTCGGACCTGTCGCCGGGGGCGCTGATTGCCGCGGGGGGCAATGCGGAACGGGCCGGGGTTGCTTCCGATGTGACCTTCAGCCAGGGGGACGCCCTGGAACTCGAGGCGCCGGGCCACGTGATCGCCGCCAACCCGCCCTACGGCGAACGTCTCGAGGACGTGAAGGTGGCAGCGGATCTGGTGCGGGCCTTTGCCGATCGGGTCAAACACCATGCCCAGGGCTCGGAAGTGGGGTTGGTCGTTCCCCGGGGAAAGATCGAGAAGTCGGTCGGGTTGCGCCCGGATGCCCGCATGGCGGTGGAGAGCGGCGATCTCAAGCTGCGGTTCATCCGCTTCGCCATCTACGCGGGGTCCCGCAAGGCCTGAGAACGCTCGGCGAAGGCGCGACCCCGTCCGGCCGCGCCCCCGCGTCGCGCGCACTGCTTACCGTGTGGCGCGAACCACCACCGGTTCCTGCGGGCACTCGGGGTCCAGGATCTCGGGGAGGATGGGCGCCAGTTCCGGTTTGCCTACCGGCGTCGAGGATCCCTGCCGCCGCGAGAGCTGGATGGCCACCACCGCCCCGATGATCAGGGCGCTGGCCAGGATCACCCGCGACCCCACCTGCTCGCCGGCCACCGCCCAGCCCAGGAAGATCGCCACCACCGGGTTCACGAAGGCATAGGTGGAGACCGCGGCGGGGGAGGCCGCGCGCAGCAGATAGGCGTAGGCGCTGAGCGCGATGATGGATCCAAAGACCACCAGGTAGAGGAAGGCAATCACCGCGGTTCCGGAGATGGCGGACCACTCCAGCTTCACCCACTCGCCCGAGACACTGCCCACGGCGATCATGACCAGCCCCCCCATCATCATCTCCATGCCGGCGGTCAGGATGGGGGAGTCGGGAAGGTCCACTCGCCTCGAGTGAAGCGACCCCACGCTCCATGACAGCGCGGCCAGCAGGACCAGCATGCCGCCGATGGGGTGCACCGTGTTGGCCTCGTATCGGCCCCCGCCGACCAGGATCACCACGCCACCGATTCCGCTGAGCAGGCCGAGGATCATGGGGAGGGTGATCCGGGGTCCGCAGTAGAAGGCGCGGTCAATGACCACCATCCACAGCGGGACGGTGGCGATCAGGACCGCGGCCAGGCCGGAGGGAACCCACTGTTGCCCCCAGGTCACGAGGCCATTGCCGCCAAAGAGGAGGAGCCCGCCGATGAGGGTCGCGGAGCCCCACTGCTTACGGGTGGGAGCGGCGGCGCCACGCCAGCGGGCAATGAGGACCAGCGGGATCCCGGCGATGAGGAACCGGAATCCGGCCATGAGGAACGGGGGCAGACTGGTGATCCCGTATTGGATGGCCAGGTAGGTGGAGCCCCAGATGAGATAGATCGCCGCGAAGGCGGCCAGCTTCTTGAGGTCGGGACTGTGACGCATGGACGTTTCTCCGTTCTCGAGGAACCCGAATCATGACCCTTGACATCGGTAGAAAACAGATGTAGAAAAGTAGAATTGTTACCAGTACAGTTAACAAGATACCAACTGTACTGCTAAACGGTTCTCGAACTGTGCTGAAGCCAATCCGGCCCGGTGCAGCCAGGAGGAGGCAACCCGTTGATACAGCGTGTGTTGACGCATGAGACGGCGGAGAGCAAGGCGACCCTTTATCAGCGCGTCGCCGATCAGGTTGAGGGGCTGATTGCCGGAGGAACCTTTGCTCCGGGGAAGAAGATTCCCTCGGTGCGAGCGCTGAGCCGGCAACAGTCGGTGAGCATCAGCACCGTCCTGGAGGCCTACCGACTCCTGGAGGATCGCGGTCTGATCGAGGCGCGTCCGCAGTCCGGGTACTACGTGCGGACGCGGCCGGTCACCCTACCCGCCCCGGATAAGACCGAGAGCTGTCATAGCGCCTCGGAACTCGACATGTGGGACATGACGATGCGGGTGATCGAGGAGTCGAGCCAACCCAACCTGGTTCCTTTTGGCGCGGCGGTGCCCCACGCGGCGTTCCTCCCCACCACCCGGCTCAACAGGATCCTGGCCCGGGTGGTCCGGGACAATCCCGAGACCAGTGCGAGCTACGACTCGGTGCCGGGTTACGAGCCGCTGCGCATCCAGGTGGCCCGCCGATCGTTGGAGGCGGGGCTTTCCTTGACCCCGCGTGATTACCTGACCACGGCCGGGAACCAGGAGGGCGTACACCTGGCGCTCCGTGCGGCGACCCGCCCCGGGGATACGGTGGCCATCGAAACGCCCACCTACTTTGGCCTGCTTCAGGCGTTGGAGTCGTTGCACCTCAAGGCCCTGGAGATCGCCACAGACCCGGCGGACGGGATCTGCCTGGAAGATCTGGGTGAGGCGGTGGCCCGAGGCGAGGTCTCGGCGGTGGCGCTGGTGGCCAACTTCGGGAACCCTCTGGGGCATCGGATGCCGGACGACAAGAAGCGGGATCTGGTGCGCATGTTGGCGGATGCCGAGGTTCCGCTGATCGAGGACGACATCTATGGCGACCTCCACTTCGAGGGGGACCGACCCAAGGCGGCCAAGGCGTTCGACGAGGGTGGCGGGGTGTTGTACTGCTCCTCGTTCAGCAAGACCCTGGCCCCCGGGTACCGGATTGGTTGGATCGCCCCGGGTCGGTACCAGCCGGCGGTGCAGCGACTCAAGTACAGCCAGGCCGTGGCCACGGCGACCCCGACCCAGATGGCGGTGGCGGAGTTCCTCGCCAAGGGGGGGTACGACCGCTACCTGCGTCGGTTGCGCCGGACCTATCGTGACCTGGTGCAGCGCATGGCCTACGTGATCGGGGAGAGTTTCCCGGAGGGGACCCGGGTGACCCGTCCCACCGGCGGGCACGTGCTCTGGGTGGAGATGCCGCCCCAGGTGAACTCGCTCCGGCTGCATGAGGCGGCCATTGCCAGTGGGATCAGCACCGTTCCGGGACCGGTGTTCTCGGCGACCCGGCGGTACCTGAACTGCCTGCGCATCAACTGTGCGGTACCGTGGTCGGACCGGGTGGAGGACGCGCTACGAAAGCTGGGCAAGCTGGCTGCGGATCAGGTGGCGGGGGGGACCCGAGCGGGGAGCTAGGATAGGAACGGTGTCCCCAGTGTTGTAGGGAGTCTGCGATGACTCATGGTCCCGAGAAATTCAGGGAGGCCCCAGTGGGAGCGCATCAGGGTGTTCGGACGATTGGCGTGGTCCTGCTGACTCTGTCGGTCCTCGCAGGACCGGTTGCCGCTGAGCCTTCATCGGAACGGTTCGCCTTCATGGGCTACGATGCCCTTCAGACGACGCTTGCGAACGGGCTCGAGTGCCTCATCATCGACACCAAGCAAACGGGACCGGTCGTCGTCCACGTCATTCATGAGGCGGGTCCCGCGTTCGAGCCAGTGGGCAAGGCGGGGCTCGCCCACCTGGTCGAGCACTTGATGTTCACCAGCTCCGGGAGCTACCCAGGTGGAAGTATCCGGTCGGCACTGGATGTCGCTGCCGCCTACAAGAACGCATTCACTGCGGCCTGGGGTACCACCTACACCACGACCTGTCTCCCGGAATACCTTCCGGGAGTGCTCGCCATTGAAGCCGATCGATTGCTGGGACTGACTTTTGACGATGATGAGTTCACCCGGGAGAAGACCGTGGTGCGCCAGGAACGAATGTACCGAACCCACCTGAGTCCGGTCCGTGACCTGGTTCTCGCGTTGATGGGTGAAGCGTACGCCGGACATCCTTTGGGTCGCCAACCGGCCGGAACGGACAGCAGCATCGTAGGGCTGAGCAGGGAAGACGTGACGGCGTTTCATGACGAACACATCACACCCCGGAAACTGAAACTTCTAATTGTAGGCCCGGTCGAGCCGGATGCGGCGCTTGCTCTTGTGATGGAGACGCTTGGGAAGCTCGAGTCAGGTCCGGCTCCCGTGGAAGAGAGGTTTGAGGAGCTCCCCGCTCTGCGCCCGGGAAGCCAGATCGAGTTGGATCGGATCGACTTCGAAGGTCTCGTTGGTGGCGTAGGCGTGCGCCTGCCCGCGCGCACCGCAGAGGAGCGCATCATGAGCCTCCTTGTCACTGGAGCGTTCAAGCACCCCCAAATGACCCTTCTGCCGATCATGCTGCCGGGGGAGACTTTCCTGGTCTTCGTCGAATCCTCGGTCTATGGAATCACCCCGATGACCAGGAGTGCGCGCCACCAGGCAATCGGATTGAACACGTCCCTGTTGAGCCACATTGATCAGAGGCGCTGGATGATCCAGTGGGGAGAAAAGTTTCCGGATACAAAGGACAGGATCCGCCGGGAGGTGGACGCGATTCTCTCGGAGAGTGAGAGTCTCGCGGAGCTCCTGGGTCCGTCCCTGCTCTACGATGGGGATGCAAGTTGGCTCTCGATGATCGAGACGGTGTTGGATACGACGACGCAGGAGCAGGTGCTGGAGTACGTCAAGGCGGCCATGGATCCGGAAACGGTTGTTACGGCAGTCGTTCACGGTAGGGACTCCGAACGCGACGTGCTGTCGGAGCAGGAGAACCCGGAGCCCTGGGAAGGTTCCCTGACGGGGGCACCCACCCCGGCACCGGACATCGCCCTGATCAACGCCGGACTGGAGACCTACCGGGAATCGGAGTATCCCCGGATCGCCGGGAGCATTCTCGGGAACGGAATCCCCTTCTACTCGGTCCAGGTCGAGGGATCCACATCGAGTCGTGTCGGCGGGTTTCGATCCTTTGAGTTCATCGAGGACGACGGAATCAGTAGGAAGCCCGGACTGACCGTTGTGTACTCGACCTTCGTCAACTACAAGTTCGAGAGGAAGACCGCACCTCTCATTCCCCTTGCCGACAACACACGGCTCAGTTGTACCGCATCCAGCCTGAGACTGTTCGCCATGGGAGAAACCGATCGCCTGGAGGAGATCGCGAATGGACTTGCGCATCGCGTGGAAAGCGACAAGTTCAATCAACGGTTGATGACCGGTTTGGACTACGTTGAGGAAGATGATGTGTCGGAGAGGAGCGAATCGGTTGGTAGGCAGTCCAAGAGGCTCCGGTGGTCATCGATCCTCGGAGAGAGTCATCCGGCGGTGGGAGCGCTGTCCTACCAGCCCACCCTGCTGGCCAGGATCCACGAGGGAGACCTCAAGAAACTGCACAAGCGGGTGACCAGAACCGGAAACCTCAGACTGTTCGGAGTCGGTGGTCTCGATTCACTGGAGTTCGCAGGGCTCATGGAGAAGGCTTTCGGGGAACTGCGGGAGCCGGACGATCGCCAGGAACCCCAACCCGCTCCGAATCTGTTGTCCGGGCCTGTGGGTTTTCTTCTCGAAACGCCCGGTATGGCAGACGCCAAAGTGGAAGTGACTCTTCCACCGTTCCCGAAGGGGATGGGGTGGGTCCGCGCTTCCCTCGTCCAGGAAAGCCTCCGTCTTCGGTTGAACGACCGGCTTCGCCAACAGGAAGGTCTCTGCTATACGATTTCCACCCGTGCCGTCCCCGTAGGGAGTTCCGCCGTGTTGGAAGTGGCCCTGACGACGTTTCCCAATGCCACCGAGGATGCATTCCGGGCTCTACGCGAGGAATTGCGGGATTTGTCCGATTCGGGGGTCCCGGAAGTACTGCTGGCAAGGGCGAAGGTTTCTCTGGTCGGCGGGGTGTGGAGACAGCTCTTCGACGCCGAGCGGGCGTACTCCTTGCTGAGTCAAATGGCGCCGTGGGGTTCGCTTTCTCCCGATCCCATCGCCGAGATCCTGGAGGTGGAACTTGAGCTTGCGAATAAAGACCTTCGCCTGATGGTGAGCCCCGACACGTTGGCATTCGCGGTGATGGAGCCGGATCCGGGTGACAAGGGCATCGACAGTTACCTGGTTGACCGGTAGCCGACCGTGCCGGCAACAGGAAGCGCCCCGATTGTGGTCGGGGCGCTCATGTAGACCGGTCAAACGGTCGTGAATCGTCCGGATATCGGTCCTATCGGCGGCGACCGCCTCCGCCGCGCCGGCGCCGGGGGCCGCGCGATCGGGATCCACCGAAACCGCTGCCGGACTCCTGGGGTGCCTGCGGCGCGGGTTCGTCGCGACGTTCCTCCCGCCGGGGCTTGTCCATGGAGGGCACCTCGGGGCTCGCGTACAGCGAACCCTGGTAGTACTCGTCGAGAAGCATGGCGATCACCGCCAGCTCGTCGTCGTTCTCGGCCAGACGCCGGGCCAGGGGAAGCATGCGTTGCATCCGCTCCGCGACCAGGCGATCCACCTTGCGCAGCTTGGCCTCGAGGAGCGCGGTGACGCGCTCGCTCACCACCTCCTGCACTTCCTCGTCGGTGGGGGCGACCCGCATCTCCAGGTCCACCTCGAACTGCTTGGCAATGGAACGCAACCCCATCATTTCCATGGAGTCGACCAGCGAGATGGCCTCACCGCTCGCCCCCGCCCTGCCGGTGCGGCCGGTGCGGTGAACGTAGGACTCGGCGTTCTCCGGGAACTCGTACAGGAACACGTGCGACAGGTGGGTGATGTCGATCCCGCGAGCCGCGACATCGGTGGCGACCAGGAAGCGGAGCTTGTGCTTGCGCAGCTTGCCCATGACCTCTTCACGCTGCTTCTGGTTGAGCTCCGAGCTGAGCAGGTCCGCGTCGTAGCCGAACCGCTGGAGCACCACCGACACGAACTTGGCGGTGGCCTTGGTGTTGGTGAAGATGATGGCGCTGTCCGGGTTCTCGATCTCGATGATCCGGACCAGGGCCCGGTCCTTGTCCATCGCCGGCACTTCGTAGGCGATGTGTTCGGTCTCGGCCACGGTGATGTTGCCGGTGCTGAGATTCATCATTTGCGGATTGGTGAGGAACTGATCCGCGAGGGAGATGACCCGGGGCGGGTAGGTCGCCGAGAACATGAAGCTGTCCCGCCGCTTGGGGAGATAGACCTCCAGGGCCTTCATGTCCGGGTAGAACCCGACCGAGAGCATGTGGTCCGCCTCGTCGAAGACCAGGATGCGGCATTTGTCCAGGCTCAGGGACCGACGCATGAGGTGATCCAGGATGCGCCCCGGGGTGCCTACCACCAGATGGGCGCCCTTCTTGAGCGCGTCCAGCTGCGGGCCGTAGCCCACCCCGCCGTAGATGGGTACGGTGTGGATCCCGGAGTCCCCGGCCAAAGTGCTGGCCTCTTCCGCCACCTGGCGAGCCAACTCGCGGGTGGGGACCAGGACGATCGCCTGGCAGGTCGCTTCCTTGGGATTGATCTTGTGCAGGATGGGAAGGATGAACGCACCCGTCTTCCCGCTTCCGGTACGGGACTGGACCATGAGGTCCTGCCCCTTCAGCAGGTACGGGATGGACCGGGCCTGGACGTTCATCAGCGAGGTCCAGCCCGCCCGCTTGACCGCCTGCTTGAGGTTCTCGGGGAGTTCCTCGAGGGTGATCTCGGGGAGTCCGGTTTCTTCCGGGGCCGGGTCGTCCTGGTCCGTGGGGGCGTCGTGATCTTGCGTATTCATTGTTTTCCTATGGATTTGAGGAGCATACGAGGATAGTGGGCCGGGTCGGGCCGGGAAAGCGTTTATTTGATGCCCCCCGGGGGCCCCTCCGGGGGCCCATTGCCCCCTGCCCCTCCCGGGGAGCGCGGTTCCTGTGGGTTCCTCTACCCGGTTGTGGGCGGGTCGTCGGTTCCTGGCGGGTCCTCCAGCTCCCTGGCGAACTCCTCCCGGGTCACGCTCCACCGGGCGCCGCAGCGGGGGCAGTAGCTCTCGACCTCGGCGTCTCCCTGGAACAGCTCCTCCACGCTCTGGGAGAAGATGGTGTGCAGGGCCGAGAGCATCTTCTCCTTGGTGCACCCGCAGTGGAAGCGGATGTGGCGATCCTCGATCGGCTGCAGGCCCGGCTCTTCCAGCAACGCCCGCGCTCCGTCCCGGTCCAGCTCGGTGACCGCCCGGTCGGGGGCCTCGGGGAGTGAGAGCACGAACAGGAACCGGTCGTCGTCGAGATCGAAGAACCGCCCCGGGTTCTGCTCGGACCGTGCGTAGTAGTCCTCGAACATGCCCAGGACATCCAGCCCGTCCACGTCGATGGTGCTCTGGGAAGGTTCCGCGGTTTGACGGTAGGCCTGGAGAAAGAACCGGCTGGTCTCGCTGGTCTTGACCCCCTCGGTGAAGGCCCGTCCGGTCAGGGTGGAGTCGCCGGGGCTGGCGGCGAGGAAGAGGTTGATGGGCGGGGTCTTGATGTTCACCGTGATGCCGATGTTCTCGTCCAGGGGGCGGGTAACCAGGTGGAGGGCGGTGGCGGCCAGTCCCTCCCGCATGAGGGCGAGGGTGAGGCCGTCGGCGTCCAGTTCCCAGCGCTCCACGTGGTCCAGATAGGCACGGAAGAGGGGCGTGAACTTGCCCACGGCAAGGAGGCTCTCCTTGCGGGGGTCGACAAAGCGATGGATGGTGGTCTGGTCGGCGGACGGTTGCGAACTCACGGAGTCTCCTGATGTGTCGGTGTAGCGGAATGGTAGGATACCGGTCAAACCGCCGCAACGCGACAGGCCGCGAGGAGCCCGCCATGACAACCCAACCTTCGGCCGGCTGGACAGAAGACGACAGCGTCCGCTTCGTGGAACTGGGGAGCTTCTTCGTCCCGGATCGCGAGCTGCAGATGGAGCTGGTGGCACGCCTGCTTCCCCTGGGCGCCTCTCCCTACCACGTCCTGGACGTGGGATGCGGCGAGGGCCTCCTCGCCGAGACCGTGCTGGAGGCCCACCCGGACAGCGTGGTCCATGGCCTGGACGGCTCCGAGGCCATGCTGGAACGGGCCCGGGACCGGCTCTACGACTACGACGAGCGGTTCGAGGCCGAGCCCTTCTCCCTGGCCCAGGCGGATTGGCGCACCCGGCGCCACCCGGTCCACGCGGTGGTGTCGTCCCTGGTCATTCATCATCTGGACGACTTCGGCAAGCGGACCCTGTATCGCGATCTCCACGATGGATTGGAGCCGGGCGGGGTGATCGTGATCGCCGACCTGGTGCGTCCCGCCACCCTGGAGGCCAAGGAAGCGGCGGCCGACGCCTGGGATCACGCGGTACGGCACCGGGCCGAGGCCCTGGGACGCCCGGACGCCTGGCAACGTTTCCGCGAGCTGCAGTGGAACGTGTTCCGCTACCCGGACCCCGATGACCAGCCCTCGGCTCTTGCCGACCAGTTGGTCTGGCTGGCCGAGGCCGGGTTCGTGACCCCGGATGTCTACTGGATGCGGGCGGGTCACGCCCTGTTTGGTGCCCGCAAGCCCTGAGAGGGTGTTGGGGGACGGTACTGATCGGTGGAGTTCCCGCTTGTGTGTTGATACTTTGAATTGTAAAGTACTTCACGAAACGTGTACCGGATCGATCGTCACCCAGGAGACTCCTGATGCCCAGACACCTGATGGCCCTCCTCTTCGTGGGCCACGCGTTGACCGTCATTGCATTTGTCGTGGCCGGCCGAGCCGGGTGGATCCCCGGGGTGGGGGATGTCCCGGCCGAGTCCGTGACCTGGACCGTCTACCGGGTCGTCGCCCTGGGGGTGGTGGTGTCGCTTGCGGTGGGGTTGGGGGCGTGGACCGGAATCTTTGGCACGGTATGGGGCTGGCGCTGGGGGCTGGCCGCCCTGATGGCGGGGGGACTGGTCACCGGGCTGCTGCTCTCGGCCGCGCCCATGATCCTGTTTGCCCGGGATCAGTACCCGGTCACCTTCTCGTGGCTCATCGCAGGGGCGCCCTTGGCCGGGGCGGTCTGGCTCAGCGTTCTGCTGCTGGATCGGCTGAGCGGGACCGGGCCAGTGTCCGTGGTGTAGCCGCTGGCGGATTGGGCGGCGGTTCCGCTAGTCCATCATGGCCGGGATGGAGAGGGCGTGGGTGTCCTCGCCCCGTTCGCCGGCAACCAGGCGGCGGTGATAGTTGATCTGCCCCAGGTGGTAGGCGAGGTGGCTCAGCAGGTGGAGCAGGAAGCGCTCGGTGGGTGGCTGCACACCGCCGAGAGCCATGGGGTAGGGAGCCTCGAGTTCCGCCGGGGTGAGCTTGGCCAGGGTGCTCCTGACCGCGCTGATGGCCTCGTCCAGTTCGCTCACGATCTGATCGCGTGGCAGGTTCTTCTCGGCGAACTCCCCATCCCGATCCCGCACGTAGCCGGTCCCCCCCAGTTGCGCGCCGATCATGAATCGCAGGTTCCCCGCCAGGTGCCGCGCGAGATTCCCACCGGAGTTGCCAATGCCGGGAGGGGTCGCCCACAGCGCTTCGTCGCTGGGATAGGCGCCCACTTCCTGTTGCGCGGTGACGATCTCGCGGACGATGAGGCGGGAAAGGGAATCGGGGGTCATCGGGAACTCCTAGTGGGGATGAGACAGGGGAGTGTAACGGAAAGAGCTCCGATTCGTGATTGTCCACCCGGGTGGACAAATCCAGTCCTGCCGCCCACTCACCGACCCAGCATGCCGTCCAGGCGATCAGCCAGCTCGCGGTGCTCGAAGAACCGCGCCCAGTCCCCAAGTGACGCGTCGTATGTCGTGTCCTTCCCGTCCACCCGGGCCCCCTGGGCAATCAGCCAATCGACCATTTCCTCCTGGCCGTAGAGCGCGGCCCAGAAGATGGGAGGTGCATTGTAGGTCCAACGGTTCACCTCCGCGCCGCGATCCAGGAGGAACTGCGCCCCGGCCAGCTGCCCGCTCCGCGCGGCGAAGTCCATCGCCTCGCCCAGCACCCCCGCCGCGTCCGTGGGCAACGGGCTGTCGGGGAATTCGTAGCTGGCCGCCCAGGGCTCGCGATCACGACCCGCTTGGGCTGTGACCCCGTTCTCGTCGAAGAACTCTGCCATCCGTTCCAGACGGCCCAGGGCGGTAGCGATACGCAGGTTGTCCGGGGTCCACGAGCGCTCGGCGAGGAGCGCGGCGGTTTCGCTGCCTCCCCAGCCGTAGGTACAGGCCACCGCGAGCGGCGTTGCCCCCCCGTTGGCCCGGGCGTCGGCCACCGCGCCGTTGGCCAGGAGGAACTCCGCGACCTCGGTGCCGTTCCCCCAGGCTGCGTGATGGAGCAGCGTGTAGTTGCGGGCCCCGCCGGAGAGCCGGACCAGCTCCGGATCCCGGGACACCAGGTCCTTCAGACGCCGGAAGCGATCCGCGTAGCCGTCCTGTTGCGAGAGATTGCCCCAGCCGTGAGGGTTGGTCACCGCCAGGGCAGCTTCGAAGCGTTCCTCCGGCGTGCCAGGGGCGCTCATCTCACCGGGCTCCCTGGGGTTCCTCGACGGGATAGCCGGCCTGGACCCAGGCCCCAATGCCTCCCACCAGATCGGTGAGACCGGTGTGGCCATCCCGCAGGAGAAGGCTCATGGCGATACAGGACCGATAGCCCCCCGCGCACTGGACCACCAACGTGCGATCCCGGGGCACCTCGGCCAGCCGCTTGGGAAGTTGGGTGAGCGGAATGTGCTGCGCCCCGGGAATGTGGCGGGTCTGCCACTCGCCCGGCTGACGCACATCGAGAACCAACGGCGCACCTCCGGCGCCCAATCGCTGGTGCAGCTGATCCGCAGTGATCCGTTCCACCTGAACCGCGAGGTCGGGTCGTGCGACCAGCGCCGGCTCGACCCCGTTCTCCAGGTATCCCACTACATGGTCGAAGCCGATCCGGCCCAGACGTGTGGCTGCTTCCTCTTCCTGTCCCGCGTGGGCGAGCAGGATGATGGGTGCGTGCAGATCCAGGAGGGTGCCGGCCCAGGTGGCGTACTGCCCCCCCAGGCCGATATTCACCGATCCCTTGAGGTGACCGAAGGTGTAGTCGCTGGGGTCGCGGACATCCAGCAGCTGCGCGCCCTCGGCCTGCATGGACAGGACCTGCTCCAGGGTGAGCGGGGTGAGCGAGACCTTCATCTGTTCGTCCAGGGTGGGGCGATCCTTCTTGTTGAGGTCGGCGTCGAAGGCGAAGTAGGCCGGGGACTCCGGCTGGTCCGCGGTGACCTCGGCGATGAACGCTTCCTTGGTCATGGGCTGGAGCGCGTAGTTGAGCTTGCGCTGGTCGCCCATGGTGGACACCGTTTCCCGGCTCAGGTTCTTGCCGCACATGGATCCGGCCCCGTGCCCGGGAAAGACCAGGGTGGCGTCCGGGAGGGGGAGCAGTTTCCCGTGCAACGAGTCGTAGAGACTGGAGGCCAGCTCCTCCGCGCTCACCCCCACCGAGGCCATGAGGTCCGGGCGGCCCACGTCGCCGATGAACAGGGTATCGCCGGTGAGGACGGCGTGCGGGGCCGGGCTGGTCGCGGTGTCGGTGACGACGATGCTGATCGACTCGGGGGTGTGGCCGGGTGTCTCCAGGATGCGGAGTTCCACCGTCCCCAGCCGGATGACGTCGCCGTCCGAGACCGGGTGATGGGGGAAGCGCGCCTTCCCCGCCGCGCCCAGATGGATGGTGGCGCCGGTGCGCTCGCGCAGTTCGAGGTGCCCCGAGACGAAGTCGGCGTGGAAGTGGGTGAGGATCACGTGCTCGATCCGCACCCCGAGACGCTCTGCCTGCTCCAGGTACTCGTCCACGTCGCGGCGGGGATCCACCACCGCGGCCACTCCGGCCGCCTCGTCACCCACCAGATAGGACGCCTGGGAAAGACACCCCAGATACAGTTGCTCGAGAATCATGGCTACCTCCGTGTGCGGTTACAGGATCTCGACCGCGACGTACTGCAGTTTCTGGTCCCGCTCGATCTGCAGGATCACCGGTTGCCCGGATGGGATGGCGCCGAGCTGCTCGCGCAGGTCGGCCAGGGAAGCGATCTGGCGGCGGTTCACCGCGTGAATGATGTCCCCGGGCTCAAGCCGTGCATCCCACAACGACCCCCCCGTGGTGATCGCACCCACGATCACCCCGCCCTCGATCCGGAGAAAGGGGAGGCGCTTCTCGAGTTCCCCTTCGATCTCCACCCCGAGGATCCCGATCTCCGAGACCAGGTTTTCTTCCCGGGTCACCAGGCTCGAGAAGTCCAGCTCGTTGTCCTGGCGCTCCTGCACCTGGACCCGCACCGTCTTGTTGGCCATGCTCCGCGTGATCTCGAGGACCACCGTGGTCCCCGGCGCCTTGCCGTAGAGGTTGACGTCGAACTGGCGCCCGTTCTCCATGGGCTTCCCGTCGAGGGTGCGAATAATGTCCCCGATCCGCAGACCCGCCTTCTCCGCCGGACTGTTGGGGAACACGTCCCCCAGGACCACGCCCCAGCTCTGGGGGAGGCCCAACGCCTCGGCCAGCGGGGGCGAGATGGTCTGGGCATGGGTTCCGATCTCCCCGCGGCGCACATGTCCATGCTCGCGGATCTGCCGGTAGACCGCGCTGACGATGTTGCTCGGCGCGGCGAACCCGATGCCCTCGCTGCCCCCGGATTGGGAGAGGATGAGGGTGTTGATCCCGATCACCTCGCCATGGGTCGTGAGCAGCGGCCCTCCGCTGTTGCCCGGGTTGATGGGGGCATCGGTCTGCAGATAGATCATGGGGTTCTCGGGGGAGAGCTGTCGGGCCATCCCGCTCACCACGCCCATGCTGACCGAGGTGGCCAGCCCCAGCGGTGACCCGAAGGCCAGCACGATCTCACCCAACTCGAGTTCGTCGGAGTCGCCCAGCTGAAGCGCCTCCAGGGGCCGGTCCATTTCGATCTTCAGCACGGCGAGGTCGGTCTCCCGGTCCACCCCGACCACGACCGCGTCGACCGCGTCCCCCCGCGGTTTCAGGACTGAGCCCCTTGCGTCCAGTTCCTTGGGGTCCGGCGACACCAGCACCCGGATGCGCCGGGCACCGTCGATCACGTGGTTGTTGGTGACGATGTACCCCTCGGGATCGACGATGACTCCGGAGCCGCTTCCGTTCTGCAGGGTGAAGAGATCGGTCCCCACCGCCTTGGCTCCGATCCGGGGAGTCACCGAGCTGGTGAAGATCTGGACCACCCCGGGGCGGATCTTCCGGGCCAGGGTCTGGAAGGCGTTGCTGAGATCCTCCAGGGTCTCGATGCCATCCTGTGCGGCGACATGAACCGGGGTCATTCCCAGGGAAAGGGCGACCAGGGCAAGGGTCAGAAGGAGTCGGAGCGCCATCGAGGTCCTCTTTGCTTTCTAGGGCGGTGGGGGCAGTGTGGCACAAGGCTAAACCATCCGGGGCAGGGGAGCGAGCGGTGGGGAAAGGGGATCTGTATACTCCAGTGCCCCCCTCGAACTCCCCGGAGGACCGCATGGCGGGATCCGCCCATCGTATTGCCCTGACCGTGCTTTCCCTTGGCCTGACCGCCTGCAGCAATGGCCTCTCGGAACCGGAGGACCAGACGCCTCCGTTCACGGTGATCGACCTTCGGGTCGAATTCGTCCTGGATACCTACGCGGATGTGTCCTGGACCGCCCCCGGGGATGACGACCGTCAGGGGACGGCCAGCCGCTACGAGGTTCGCTTCCTCGAAGGGGAACTCACCGACGCAACCTGGAGCGCCGCCGCCGTGGCCTCGGACATTTCCGCCCCCCAGGAGGCGGGATCCATCGAGGTGATGCGGGTGGCCGGCCTCGCACCGGGGACCGCGTATCAGATCGGGATGCGGACCTTCGATGATCGGCAGCTGGGGTCGGGTATTTCCAACGTGGTCTCGGTCGGTACCGGCACGGTTCCGGTCGTGTTCGAGAGCACCCTGGGGTCGGGAGGATTCTCCCCGGACGGGAGCGAGATCCGTTTCAGGTTCCCGCGCGGCCTGGCCATCGACAATCAAGGGCGTGCTTTCGTCGCGGACGAACGGAACGAACGGGTCCAGGTTCTTGATACGGAGTTGCGCCTGATCTCGTTCTGGGGCGGAGCGGGAACCAACCCGGGTCAGTTCTCCAGTCCCTGGGATGTGGGGCTCAACTCCAACGACCGGGTCTACGTGGTGGATCAGGGCAACCACCGGATCCAGCGATTCGGAGCGTCGGGACAGTTCCAGAGCGTCTTTGGCGGGTTCGGTTCCGGGGTCGGGTTTCTCCGCAACCCCGAGGGAATCGAGGTCACCAGCCTGGAGCGCGTCGTGGTCGCGGATACCGGCAACGAGCGGGTCCAGGTGTTCGACGCCTTCGGCGGTTTTCTCCTCCTCCTGGAACCGCCTGACGCCGCGGGCTGGATCCCGCGTGGGGTGGGATGCGACGAGCAGGGGAACATCTATGTCACGGACTCACGCAACCAACGGGTCGCGCAGTACTCGGACCGGGGGCAGTTCCAGCTGACCTTCGGATCCCCCGGAAGCGGGGATGGGCAGTTCATGGATCCCGTGGACGTGGCCGGGGACGACCGGGGGAACGTGCTGGTCGCCGATCAGGGCAACCATCGCATCCAGGTGTTCTCCACCACCGGGGAGTTCCGCTTTGCTTTCGGAGAGGAAGGGACCGAGCCCGGACAGCTCAGCCTTCCCCATGGCGTGGATGTGGACGGGGAGAACCGCATCTGGGTGGTGGAGGCGGGGAACGGTCGCATCTCGATCTTCCTGTTCCCTTGACACTCCCCCGAACGCATGGAACGCTTGACGGGCCGGTAGAACAAGGGTTCCCCGTGCCAAGGATTCGATCATGACCACCCTTCCGCCCTCGTCGACGTCTCCCCCGGATCTGGCCGCGCGTACCCGTGCCGTGCGCCGATGTACCCTGGAGCTGGTCGACACCCTGGAGACCGAGGACTTCGTCGTCCAGACCATGCCGGACGTGAGTCCCACCAAGTGGCACCTCGCCCACACGAGCTGGTACTTCGAGACGTTCGTCCTCGCCCCGGCCATCGACGGTTACCAGCCGTTCCATCCCCGCTACCGCTATCTCTTCAACTCCTACTACAACGCGGTGGGCCCCCAGTTTCACCGGCCTCACCGTGGGCATCTCTCCCGCCCCACGGTCAGCGACGTCCTCGCCTATCGCGAACACGTGGACACCCATCTGGACCGGCTTCTTGCCGCGGGGCTGCCGGGTGACCTGGCGCCCATCGCCGAGTTGGGGTTGCATCACGAGCAGCAGCATCAGGAGCTGATCCTCACCGACATCAAGCATGTCCTCTCCCGCAATCCTCTCCGGCCGGTGTTCCGCGAACGGGACCGTGCTCCGGTCCCGGCACCGCAGCCGGTCTCGTGGACCGAGGTTCCGGCGGGGACCCGGGAGATGGGACACACGGGTGACGGCTTTGCTTTCGACAACGAGCTCCCGCGGCATCCGGTCCACCTGGGCGGTGCCCGGGTAGCCAACCGGTTGACCACGGCGGGGGAGTACCTCGAGTTCATGGCCGATGATGGATATGCCCGCCCCGAGCTGTGGCTTGCCGACGGTTGGGCCGCGGTGCAGGAGTCCGGCTGGCGCGCTCCGCTCTACTGGGAAGAGCTGGACGGGGAGTGGCATCAGTTCACTCTCGACGGGTTCCGGCCGGTGGATCCGGCGGAACCGGTCACCCACGTCAGCCTCTACGAGGCGGACGCGTTTGCCACCTGGCGCGACGCACGTCTTCCCACCGAGTTCGAGTGGGAGGCTCTCTCCGTCGGCCTCCCGGTGGACGGGAACCTGCAGGAAAGCGGTGCCCTGCACCCCGTGCCCCTGGAGTCGCGGGCCGACGGGCCACGGCAACTGTACGGGGACGTCTGGGAGTGGACCGGTAGCGCCTACCTTCCGTACCCCGGGTTCCGGCCGCCCACCGGCGCGGTGGGGGAGTACAACGGCAAGTTCATGAGCGGTCAGATGGTGCTCCGGGGTGGGTCGTGCGCGACTCCCCGATCCCACATTCGGCCCACCTACCGGAACTTCTTTCCCCCGCATGCCCGCTGGCAGTTCTCGGGCATCCGCCTCGCCCTCGACCCGGACTAGGCCGCTGCGCAAGACGCTCCGGTTCCTGAACCGCCTCGACGTCCTCCTCGGGGTGTATGTCCTGGTCGCCTTGGGAGCGGGGCTCGGGGAAGTCCTGAAGGGTCCCCGGTCCTACGCCGGCATCGAGTACACCCACTACAACAACTTCGTCCTTTTTCGGAACTCGTTCCTGCACCTGGCCGAGGGACTGGATCTCTACGCGTTCTACGTGAACGAAGCGTTTGACCTGTTCAAGTACAGCCCCGCCTTTGCCGTCCTCATGGCCCCGTTCGCGCTGCTCTCCGAGGTGCCGGCGTTCCTCCTGTGGTCGGTGGTGAACGCCCTGGCTCTCTACGCGGGCGTTCGCGGCTTGCCGCTCAGCGACGAACGACGGGGCTGGATTCTCTGGTTCGTGCTCCTGGAACTCGTGACCTCGCTGCAGAACGCCCAGAGCAACGGGCTCACCGCCGGCCTCATGATCCTCGTCGTGGTGGCGCTGGAGAAGCGCAAGCCGGGCTGGGCCGCGCTGGCCGCCCTGGTCGCCTTCCACGTCAAGCTGTTCGGCGTGGCCACCGCGGTGCTGTTCGTCATGTATCCCGGTCGCCGCCGGTTCGTGGCCGCCGGCCTCGGGTGGTTTTTCCTGCTGCTCGCGCTTCCCCTGCTGGCCACTTCCCCGGAGAGCCTGGCCATGCAGTACCGGGGTTGGGTGGAGCTGCTGTCGCGCGACTCCGGGGGGCACGGCATGTCGGTCATCGGGATTCTCCACTACTGGCTGGACTGGGATCCGCCCCGCAAGCTGCTCATTGGCCTGGCCGGCCTGGCCCTGCTCGCTCCCCTCCTGCGTCGCAGCTGTTGGGGCCGCGTGTCGTTTCGCATGACGCTGCTCAGCTCGATCCTGGTCTGGGTGGTCATCTTCAACCACATGGCGGAATCTCCGACCTTCGTGATCGCCATGTCCGGAATCGGCATCTGGGCGTTCATGCGCCCCCGGGACCTGGCGGACCGGCTGGCCCTCACCTCCTGCTATGTGTTCACGACCCTGTCCCCGACCAGCGCCTTTCCCAGGTACCTGCATCGGTTTCTCCCGTTCGAGGTCAAGGCGGTGTTTCCCATCCTCATCTGGCTGCAGATGCAGTCGGAACTGTGGCGTGGACCGGCCCGGGGGGGCGAGAAGAGCCCATAACGGCCTTGGACGCGGCCGGGGGGGACGCTATGGTTGGGAGCACGCAACCTCGGAGGATCACGATGACCCGGTTCCCCCTCGCTCTGGCCGCCCTCGTTCTGCTCCAGTTCCACCCCGCCCTCGCCCAGGGTGAAGAGGTCTGGAGCGTGGAATCGGGCCGAACGACCTTCAGCATCAACGAGGCCCTGCTCAACGGGCTTGGGCTCAGCGTCCACGTCGACCAGACGAAGGGGCACCCTCCCGTGGATCCGTTCATGGAGGAACCGCACTGGACGTTCCCCCTGGTCGGGGGCTCCAACCTCCAGGTACGGGTCGATGTCGGGGTCGCGCCGCCGTTCCGGCTGGCCCCCGGGATCATTCAGCACACCGGATCCCTGACCTTGCGGGACGACGCCAGCGGTCGGTCCTTCATCATGCGGGGTGTTGATATCGAGATCCTTCCCCCCGACGTCTATGAGCCGTTCCGCGGAGCGGACCAGAATCCGCTCTACATGCGGGACGAGCGGGGGCGGGTGGTGTTGGAACTGGCCCATTCCATGTTGCGGGTAACCCCCGACAACGACTTCGACATCTACTACATGAACCTGCGTCTCGCCGACGGGTGGGCGGACGACCTGGGCCGGCCGGAGTTGGCCGGACTCGTGATCGGGGTGGCACAGATGACCGGGACCCTGACCCCGATCAGCGGGACCTCCATCCGCACTCCGTTCTCGCCCCAGTATGGAACCGGCTTCCTCGATGTCAGCCTGGGCCTGCTCTCGGGCCTTCAGCAGTTCGGGCGGGAGGGAAGCACGGTGGGGCTGACCATGGCCACGACCTCCTGCAACGTCGGGGATGTGGATGTCCCGTGGGAAGCTCCCATGATGGAAGACCATCCCATGATTGCCATGGCGCTCTATCGGCTGCGCAACGGCAAGTTCGATCAGATTGGCGTGTCGTGGATGAAACACGGGTTCTTCGCGCTCTCCAACAGCCAGTGCATCCCGTGTCAGAACCCCTCGGACGGTTCCTTCCTGGGAGTGGGTTGTTCGGACACCTACGGCCCCGGAAACAACGCGGATCGACGGTATCTTGGGCCGCGAAGCGAAGTGGATCCCTATCTGGGTACCTGGTCCTGCAGCGGATCCCATTTCCAGGGGGGAGCGGCGGACTGCGTTCGCGGTCACGGGAGCAGCGGTCATGACGGGGTGGCCCACCGTCTCCAGGTCGAGGACAGCGAACTGGACCAGAGTGGTGCGGACTACTTCTACGAGGCCTACTACGTGGTGCGCGGGGATCAGAACCGTCACAACAACTACGGATCCGTGGAGGTGAGCATGGGGCTCACCGGGAGCACCTGGTTCTTCTCGGACGAGGGGTCGCTGATCGAGGGGCCGGCGATCGAGCGTTGGGGGGAACAGCGAACCGAGTTCTCCATCCCCGGCGACGGCAAGGTCATTCTCGCCGTGGAAACGACGGATCTTGGCGGGGGCAGCTTCCACTACCAGTACGCGCTCCTCAACTTCGACTCGGAACGGGAGATCCGCTCCTTCAGTCTTCCGGTGGAAGGAGTGCCGGGGCTGTCCGGATTCACCTTCAACGACGCCGACGAGGATGCGCTCAACGACTGGGCCGCCTTGGTCAGTGGGGGGCTTCTCACCTGGAGTACGGACACCTACACCGTGGACCCCGATGCGAATGCGCTCACCTTCGGCGAGATGTTCAGCTTCGGTTTCGATGCAGATGTGCCGCCGGATACCCTGACCACCACCCTGGGTCTCTTCCGGCATCCCGAAGGGGAAAGCGTGGGCGGACCCATCCTGGGGCCCACCAACGACTCCGCCGCACCGTCGCTCCCCACGGTGCAGAGCTCTTCCCACACGCCGGGGAGCTGGTCCAGCAATCCCTCGGTCAACGTGAACTGGTTTGGGGCCCTGGACCCGGACGGAATCGGCGGATATTCCTTCGAGTGGGACAAGTCCCTGGGGACGCTCCCCGACACGGTGATCGATACGCCGGACAGTTCCGCGATCAGTACCCCGCTGAGCGAGGAGGACAACCACTGGTTCCATCTCCGGGTGGTCGACGGGATGGGCAACTGGACGGTGGGCGCGGTTCATCTCGGGCCCTTCCTCATCGATACCACGAACCCGGTGAACCCCCTGACCGCGACAGCGGATCGGCCCAACGCGACCTGGTCCAGCGACGGTGTCATCGACGTGATCTGGTCACCCGGAAGCGACCCGGGCATGGGGAGCGGTGTGGCCGGGTACTCGTTCCAGTGGAACGGCCTGCCGGTGGGCACGCCGGACACCTTTATCGAGACCGCCGACACGCTCACCGCCAATCCGGCAACGAGTGGGTCCTACTACTTCCATCTGCGCACGGTGGACGGCGCCGGCAACGGAGCCGGAGCGCTCTCGACGGTCCACGTGGGTCCGTTGTTCGTGGACATCACCCCGCCCCAGGATCCCGGCGTGTGGAACTCCGAGCCCCCGGCCGGAGCGTGGAGCCAGGACAACACCCTGCGCGTGCAGTGGTCCGGTTACTCGGATGCGCACTCGGGGGTCAATGGGTTCTCGTTCCTGTTCGATCAGGGGGCCCTGACCCTGCCGGACTCCCTGGTCGACTCCGCCCCCGGGGATTCCGCGGAAGCGGGTCCGGTGGGGGACGGGACGCATTGGTTCCATCTTCGCACCCGGGACAACGTGGGCAACTGGACCTCCACCGTCCACGAGGGGCCGTTCCTCATCGACACCACGCCTCCCTCCGGTGCCATCTCCACGCCGGCCGGGAGCGAGGTCTGGATGTGCACCACGGACGAGACCCTGGTCTGGACCGAGTCCGACAGCACGTCGGGGATCGACTCGGTGGAGGTCCGGCTCTCCACGGATGACGGAGCGACCTTCCCGATCCTCATCGCCAATCCGAATCCCGGTGACGGCAGCTATCAGTGGACGATCCCCGAAACCCCCGGGGACCAGATGCGGATCCAACTCCGTCTCAAGGACGCGGCCGGTCTGGTCACCACCCTGGTCAGCGAGGCGTTCGAGATCGAGTGCGGCATTCTTGCCGCTCCGGACCAACCCGCGGTGGCCGCGTTCGGCCTGGGCCAGAGCATGCCCAACCCCACCGGATCCAGCACCCGCATTGCCTACTCCATTGCGGAGTCCTCCCCGGTCAACCTGTCCATCTGGAATGCCCAGGGACGACTGGTGCGGGTGCTCGTCGATCATGAGCATGGGCCCGGCCTCTACGAGACGTCCTGGGACGGGAAGGACACGCGGGGACAGCGGGCTTCCAGCGGCATCTACTACTACCGGATGCGCACGCCCTCCTACTCCGAGACCCGCAAGCTGATGCTGCTCCGCTGAACGCAAAGCGGCCGGTCCCCATCGGGAACCGGCCGCTCGTCCGTACCTGGGGATGTCCAGGTTCTGTCGTCGGGTCTATTCGCTGCGGATGTTGATGGAACCGCTGCCGGTCTCCAGGCTGACCTCGGTGTCGCCGTCCCCGATGGTGAACGAGAGTTCCTGGCGCCGCTTGCGGGGCGAGTAGTCCTCCCCGTCCACGACGAGGCTGATCCGGCCGCTGCCCGTTTCCGCATCCACGGTGACCGAGGCATCCGGAGGCAGGACCAGATCGATGCCGCCCGACCCGGTGTCGATGTCGATCTCGCCCACACCCATCTTGACCAGCTCCAGATCCACGCCGCCGCTTCCGGTGTCGATGCTCACGTCGCTCGCCTCGATCGAGTTGGCCCGGACGCTCCCGGAACCGGTATCGATCCGCAGTTCCCGGCACACGGCCCCGGTGACCCGAACGCTGCCGCTGCCGGTGTCGATGTTGATTTCCGCTCCCTCGGCGCCGTTCACTTCCACGCTACCGCTCCCGGTGTCCACGAGGAGGTTCCCCACCACGCCGGAGACCTCGACCCCGCCGCTCCCGGTGTCCAGGTTCACGTTGCCGCTGATGTTGCCCACCTTCACGCTGCCGCTTCCGGTGTCGGCGACGAGGTTTCCGTCCACATCGTCGACAAGGATCCTGCCGGTGTGGGTGTCGAGATCCAGATCGCCCTTGATGTCGGCCGCGGTGATGGCGCCCACGCCGTGGCGGAGACTGACCTCGGCACCGGCCGGCACCTTGATGGTGACGTCGGCCCACATCTCCACCCCACGCCCGTCCCGGCGCACGGTGACCTTCTTGCCACGCAGCTCTTTCCAGAGTTGGCCCCAGAAGTCGTCCCGGTCCCCGTGGTTCTTGCCCCAGTTCATGGTGGTCTTGGACCCGCGCCCCATGTGGGGATAGATGAAGTCCTGCTCTTCGTGGATGGGGAACTGGACGATGACCGCCGCCTCGGGCCCGCGATCATCGACGTCGAAGGTGATCACGTCCCGGGATGCGTCGTTCCCCTGGACGTGGATGGTGATCTCGAACTGGCTCCCGGTGGTGCCCTCGAGGGTGACTTCACCGATCAGGTTGCCTACCCGGAGCAGTTCGGCATCCAGGGTGTAGGACTGGGTGAATTCCTCGGCCGAGGCCGGCAGCACGGCTGCGGCCAGGTAGCCGACAATCATGAGTGCGGTTCTGGGTCTCATCACGATGCATCTCCTCGTGGGCGGCGGTGCCGCGAAGTCTCGGGTGTTCCGGCAGCCGGGGAGCGGCCGGGCTCATGGGCACATACGTGGGACGTCCGGAAGAGGTTGCTTCGTTCAGTCTTTCCTGAACATCCGACCGCTGGAAGTCAAAGTCTCCAAGTGCTTGCCCGACAACCTGTTCAGGGCGCTGCCCCGGGATCGCCTCCGACCCGAACCTCGGCACTGGTCCCCGGCATCTTCTGCCAGGGTTCCTTGCGGCCCCCCAGGTGCTCCTGGAGGAACTCCTCGGTCCGCCCCATGAAGTCCAGCAGGTTGGGGGTCCGGCCCAGGCCGTGCCCCTCGTCCGGGTAGACGACGAAGGTGACTTCCAGGTCTTTCTTCTGCATGGCCGAGACGATGGCTTCCGACTCCGAGAGCTTCACCCGGGGGTCGTTGGCTCCGTGGCTGATGAGGAGCGGCGCCTCGATCCGCTCCACGTGGTAGAGGGGGGACACCCGCTCGTTGAACGCGGGGTCGGTCTCCACCGGTCCAACCCGCCACACCCAGCGCTTCTTGCGGACGCCCCAGTAGGGGGGAAACGACTCGAAGAGCGTCCGGAGGTTGGACGGCGCCACCATGGCCACCGCGCAGCGGTAGACCTCGGGGGTAAAGGTGATGCCGGCCAGCGTCGCGTAGCCGCCGTAGGAGGCTCCCATGATGCCCACCCGCTCCGGATCGGCAATGCCTTCCTGGACCAGCCACTGCACCGCGTCGGTGAGATCGTTCTGCATGGCGCCGCCCCATTCCCCGGTGGCCGCGTTGATGAAGGACTTGCCGTAGCCGACCGAGCCGCGGAAGTTGACCTGGAGCGCGGCGTAACCCCGATTGGCCAGGAGCTGCACCCAGGGATCGAACTCCCAGTCGTCCCGGGCCCAGGGTCCACCGTGCGGGACCAGGACCAGGGGCAGGTTCCGGGGTTCCACCCCCACCGGAAGGGTGAGGTAGCTGGGAAGGTCCAGTCCGTCCCTGGAGGGGATGACGACCGGCCGGGTGGGAGCCAGCGTGTACTCGGCGAGTTCCGGTCGGGACTCGAACAGGGGGGTGAGGGTCTTCGTGGTGCGGTCGTAGAGTGCATAGGCGTCGGGAGAGATGTCGGCGTAGTACTGGATCATCCAGAGGGTGTCCGCGTGGTCCCGTCCCATGACCTTGAAGAACCGCCCGTTCCCCTGATCGGACAACACCTCGAAGTCCTCCCGGATGGCCTCGTCCAGCACCCGCCACTCGGGGGTCAGGTAGCAGAAGCCGACCGCCTGGATGGCATGGGTGGTGGGGTGGCGCACCACCTGGGGAACCCACCAGGTGTTCCAGATGTCCATCTTCGGATCCTCGGCCAGGACCCGGGACACGGTTCCGTCGTCCGCATCCATGACCACCAGCCGGGTCATCTCCGAATCCTGCGGCGACTGGACATAGAGGGATGCGCCGTCGGGAGTGAATCCCAGCACCTTCTGGTAGAGGACGCTGCCCGTCTCGGGGAGAGGCCAGCGCACGATCTCCCGCCAGGGCGCGTCGCCCGTGTCCCGGACCCGGATCACCGTGTCGCTGTTCCCGCTGTCCAGGGCCACCGCGGCCCGGATGCGGAACGCGTTGTCGGTGACCCACTCGGTGACGTCTCCCGGATCCTCGGCTTCCATGGTGACGTCGCCGGTCGACAGGATGACCCGATGCATGTCGGTGAATCGGCGGTCCCGCAGGTTGAGCCCCACCAGAACCACGTCCGGGTGGTTGGGATCGGTGAGGATGTTCGAGGCCCGGACCCCGTCGTAGGGCGTGAGGTCGCGCACCTCGCGGGTCGTGATGTCGACCGCGAAGAGATGCCAGTTCTCGTCCCCCTCGCGATCCTGGATATAGAGGATGTGATTCCCGTCATGCGCCCACTCGAACCCCCACACCCCCTGGTTCTCGTCCGAGGTCAGCATGTCGGGATCGGCCGAGCCGTCCAGGGGCTGGATCCAGATGTTGGGGGTCCCGGACTCGTTGGGGGCGGTGAAGGCGAGCCGGGTCCCGTCGGGGGAAATGGCCGGGTTTTCCCGGATCGGGGTGCCCATGAGCACCTCCCGGGGGATGAGCGGAGGGGGCTCGGCGTGGGCGGAGAGGGTGGGGGCGCCGGCGAGAACGATCGCCACGGCGAGGGTGGGCATGGGGCGTTGGATGGCCAAAGGGGGATCCTCCGTGGCAATGCGGCGGACGCCGAAAAGGGTGGATCGAGGGGTGGCCGGATCATAGCACCCGGTTTCCAGGGCAGGGGCGGGCTGGGTACACTCTGCCCCCAACCCCAAGGAGGATGTAATGGCCAAGGCGCCTGTCGACAAGGCACAGATCAAGGCGGAGATCCGCGAGCTCAAGAAGTTCCGTGATGAGGCCCACAGCGGGCCAGAAGGAAGAATACGACCGCGCACGTGTCCGGTTGCGCAGGCTGAAACGCACCCTGCGTCGTTCGGTCAAGGCAGCCGGTTGAGTCGGGGCCGACTGCTTCTCTCCCTGGCCCTCGCCCTGCTGCCGGCGGGGACGGGCTGCGGATCCTCTCCAGGCTCCCGGGGCGACCTGACCGAGGTCCCATCCCCCGGGGGACAGACCTCCGAACTCCCGAACCTCGTTCATGGCGCGGATGGCGAGGTGTACCTCAGTTGGGTGGAACGGTCGGACACCGCGCATGCATTGTTCCTGAGTCGCTGGGACGCCATCGGCAAGGAGTGGGGAGAAGCGACCCCGGTGGCATCGGGATCCGACTGGTTCGTCAACTGGGCGGATTTTCCGTCGGTGGCCGCCCTGAGCGACGGCACCCTGGCCGCGCACTGGCTGGCCAAGGTGGGCGAGGGGACGTATGCCTACGGGGTGTTCGTTTCCCTCTCCCGGGATCACGGGAAGACCTGGAGTCCTCCCGCCAATCCACATGATGACGGGACGGAGACCGAGCATGGTTTCGTGACCCTGGTGCCTGCGGATGACGATCACTTCGCGCTGGTGTGGCTCGACGGTCGGGAGACCGCGAACGAGGGAGCGATGACCCTGCGTTTTGCCACCCTGGACCGGGAGGGCCGGCTCGGGGACGAGTCCCTGCTCGACGAACGGGTTTGCGACTGTTGCCAGACCGGAGGGGCGGTCCTGGCAGGCGGGGACATGCTCTTCGCCTACCGCGATCGGGGCGACGACGAGCTGCGCGACATTTCGGTGGTGCGACGGGAAGGCTCCACCTGGAGCCCGCCCGCCCCGCTGCATCGGGACGGTTGGGTCATCAACGGATGCCCGGTCAACGGCCCCCAGCTCGATGCGGTGGCGGAGTCCGTGGCGGTGGCCTGGTTCACTGCCCCGGCCGACGATGCCGGGGAAGTCCGGGTTGCCTTCTCCAGCGACGCCGGGAGGCGATTCGATTCGCCCATCCGGGTGGACGACGGCAAGCCTCTTGGCCGTGTGGATGTCGAGATGCTTGGGGGCGGCGTGGCCCTGGTGGTCTGGATGGAGGAGATGCCGCAGGGACTGGCCGAGATTCGTATGCGTACCCTCGCCCCCAACGGAGTTCGGGGCAAGGCGAGGACGGTGGCCAGCACGAGTGCGGAGCGGGCGAGCGGTTTCCCCCGCATGACCGAGCGGGACGGGGTGATCTTCCTGGCCTGGAGCGAGGTCGAAGGGGGAATACGTACCGTGGTCTGGGACCCGAAGGGAGGTTCATGAGGTTCCCTGGCGCCTGGGTGCCGCTTGTACTGTCCGGGCTCATCCTGGGGTGCGGCGAGGACCCGCCCTCGGCACCCGGTGGGGGCCCGGGGGAAGTGGTGCTCCACTACGATGCCGAGAACGAATCGGCGCCCCACCTCGCGGCCGGAAGGCACGAAGGCGCGGTCTTCTTCTCCACCCTCATCATGCGGAAGTTCGAGTCCCGGTTGCTGGATCGGGTTCAGTTCCATATCCGCGCCCGGCCCGAGAACTGCCAGGTCCGGGTCTACACCGAGGGAGGGACGGGGTTTCCCGGTGCCCTTCTCTACCAGGCCGACGTCACGGACGCGATCGTGGGCGAGTCCTGGAACGAGCACACCCTGGATCCCCCCGTGGTGCTGGACGGGAAGGCAATCTGGATTTCCATCGCGTTTCGCAACGAAATCCAACAGGGAACCCTGGGGTGCGATCCGGGACCGGCCATCCCGCACGGGGATTGGTACTTCGATTCCGATGACCAGGAGTGGGAGCCGCTTCGTTTGAGCGGCCCCAGCATCAACTGGAACCTTCGCGGCGTCCTGGCCGCCGAGGAGTAGCTACCGTGGCCCACCACTCCGCCTGGAGACACCGGCTTCACGAGGTCATCTTCGAAGCGGACACTCCTGCCGGCCGCGCGTTCGACCTCGCCCTGTTCATCGCGATCATCGTCAGCGTCGCCATCGTGATGCTCAACAGCGTGGCCAGCGTTCACGAGCGATTCGGACAGGCGCTCTATGTCACGGAGTGGGTGTTCACCATCTTCTTCACCATCGAGTATGTCCTGCGCCTCATCAGCATCGGACGACCCTGGCGCTACGTGTTCAGCTTCTTCGGCATCGTGGATCTGCTGGCAATCATCCCGACCTATCTGGACGTGCTTGTGCCGGGCAGCCATCAGCTCCTGGTCATCCGGATCCTGCGATTGCTGCGCATCTTCCGGGTCCTGAAACTGGTGCAGTTCGTCTCCGAGGCAAACCTGCTCCTCGCCTCGCTGCGGGCCGCGCGGCCAAAGATGGCCGTCTTCTTCACCACCGTCTCCACCCTCGTGGTCATTTTCGGCTCGCTGATGTACGTGGTCGAACCGGACAACCCGGGATACACCAGCATTCCCAAGGCCATCTATTGGGCGGTGGTCACCATTACCACCGTCGGCTACGGACAAATCACCCCCGAGACCCCTCTGGGGCAGGCAATCTCGGCCATGGTCATGATCCTGGGCTACAGCATCATCGCCATCCCCACCGGCATCATCACCGCGGAATTGGCCCAGCGCCACCGAAACCGAACCAATACCCAGGTCTGCGAGGAGTGCGGCGCGGACGGGCATGATGACGACGCGAAGTTCTGTCGGCGCTGCGGCTCGGTCATCAACGCGATGTAGGTGGCGCTGGGGGCCGAGCGCGCCGGGCCGGTAGCTGGACCACGGTCACACCGATCACCACCAGCAGCCCCCCCAGCAGGACCTGAGCGCCCGGAAGAGCGCCGTATACGAGCCACACCAGCACCGCGGTGAGCGGAGCCTGGAGGTTGGTGAAAACCGCGACCTGGGTCGCGTCCAGACGCCGCAGGGCGAAGTACCACAGGGTGAAGGCGATTCCGCTGGTGACCGCGCTCAGGTAGAACAGCTGCAGCCATCCGGCCGGGCCAACCGACGCGGGGTCGAACCCGCGCCACACCCACGGCGTGGCCGGGAGCACATAGAGCGCTCCGAAGCTGAACGCCCACACGATCACCGTGAACGGGTCGTAGCGTTCCAGCAACGGTTTGCCGAGGAGGGTGTAGGCCGCCCACGCCGCCACCGCGAGCAGCACGATGAGATCCCCCTGGAAGACACCCTCGGCCAGATCGAGACCGCGCGCGGTCAGGACCAGCGCCACCCCCACCACGGCCAGGGCGACACCCATGATCCGGATCCGGGTGGGCCGGGAACCCAACCAGAGCACGGACCCGGCCATCACCAGGACCGGAGTAAACGAGTAGAGCAGCGAGGCGTGCAGCGGCGTGGTCCGGTGGATGCCCAGGAGAAAGAACCCCTGGTTGAGGGCGATCCCGGTGAGTCCCAGCAGGGCGAACCGTACCAGGTCACCCCGCGGAGGTCGGGGGCGCCGCCCCGGTCGCAGGGCGTACACGGTGAGGACGAGAAGCGCGCTCAGGACGATGCGAAACCAGATGAGGCGCTCCGGCCCGAACAGGGCGGTGGCCTCCTTGGCGACAAGAAAGGTGCCCGCGGCGATGGCGGCCTGGGTCGTGGCGGCGAGATACGCGGCGAGTTTCATGGGCGGGTAGGGGGGACGAGTCAGGATCCGGGACGAAAGGAGAGCGTTCCCGAATCCACCGGGAGATCGAAGTAGAGGCGGCCGTCGCGGATGAAGTAATGGGTCGCCCGTCCCAGTTCGGTGAGAAAGCGACCATTGAGGGATCCGTCCGGGCAAGCGGCGAGGGTGGCTGCCATGGGGGCAAACGCGGTCGAACCGCCTGGGCCAAGGATCACCGTTCCGTTGGCGCGATTGCAGTCCGCGCGCAGGTGGATGGTCCCGTCCGGCTCGAACCGCAGGGTGTAGCGGCCCGGGTCATCGACCTCGATCGCTTCCACCGGGTTCACGAAACCGGTCCACTCCCAGGTCACCCCCAGAAGCCCGGCCGGTATGGGGCCGCCGAGCCGCGTGAACTCCCATGTCGCCGAGGCGTCCACCAGGCGGTCGTTTCCCTCCGCGTGGAGGTTCCAGGACTCGAGGGACATGGGATCCCCCTCGATTCGGGTGAACACCACGTCCACTCCCTGCTCTGGAGTCGAGCGCCAGAACCCGCGCAGCATGAGCGTTGGATTCCCGCGCAGGTCCACCCGTGCCGAGGCGGCGTGGTTCATGAACAGCTCCAGCGAATAGGTGCCTCCGGAAGGGCTGCTCGCTCGCCAGGTGCCGGCCAGGGCGCGTCGGTCGGGAAATGCCTGTTGCGTGCGTTGGACGGCAACGACCCGACGCAGCTCGTCGACCTGCGCCAACACGCCTTCATGCTCATGCGCACCGGGTTCAACCGCGGATCCGTTCACCGTCCCCGTGGCCTCGGCCAGCGAACCATCCCTGTTGAAGCGGAAGAGACGGTGGACCTTCTCCATTTCCCCGGCCCGATCACCGCTGAGCACCCGATCCTCTCCCTGGCGGTTCGACTCCACCAGGTGCTCGTCCTCCAGGAGGAACACTTCCTCGTAGGATCCATAGTCGCCGAGATCCACCCACTGAACGATCCGCACCAACCGTTCCCGGGCGTCGAGAGTCGCGGCATAGCGGATGGTGGCATCACCGAAAGGTTGCAGCGTGCCTTCCACCACCGTCGTGTCGGCTGCATCCGGGTCCGCGTCCGGCGCCCCGGTCGCGCAGGCGGTCATCGGAACCAGGAAGGCGAGCGCGGCCAACAGGGGACGCATCAACCCTTGGGTCCCAATCGGTACTTCCCGGGGCCGGTGAGGAGCAGCCCCACGTAGACCGCGAACAGCTCCAGGGCATGGGAGGCGCCCGACCAGCCGGCCCTGGGGGACTCGGGTGGCATGTTCAGGTGCACGGTGACCGCGATGACCATGGTGAAGGCCAGCATGAGGGTGGCCGGTCGGAACAGGAGTCCCATGACGAGCAGGGCGCTTCCCACCGACTCCGCCGACGCGGCCAGGAAGCCCCAGAAGGTGGGGGCAAAGTCGAGCCCCAGGTTGGCCATGGAACCACCGACCCCGGCCCACTTCTCGGGTCCTCCGGTGATCTTTCCCCATCCGTGGAAGATGAGCATGCTCAGCCCGATTCCCAGACGGATGACGAGGAGCCCCAGATCGCGGTTCTTGAAGTTGCCGAGAAGAAAGCGGGTGACGGTCTTCATATCGATGCCTCGTTTGGAAGGACGTTGAGAGTCCGGTGAGTCTAACCGGTTCGGGGATTCCCGGTGTCCCCCGTGCTAGGCTTCCTGCCCTCAAGGAGTCGCCGTGATTCAGGATGCCGCTTCGCTCATTCCCTGGTCCCATCCGCTCGAGGGACTTCCCCTGACCCGGGCCACCGCGCCCGAGTGGACGGGGATCGCCCTCGCCGACCTGGATGCCCTCCTGGTGGACCACGCCCACTGCGAACAGAAGGCGGCCTCGGTGGCCATGGCCCTGATTGGCCGGTTTCCCCATCATCCGGGGCTGGTGCGCGACATGATCGCCCTTGCCCAGGAAGAGATGCGTCACTTCCGGCAGGTTCTGGACCGCATCGAGGCGCGGGGGGGCGCGCTCACCAGACCGCTCCCCGACCCCTACGTCCAGGAACTGCGCAAATGGAGCTTCGAGCACCCCGGCGGGTTGGGTCCCCTGGGAGACGTCCTGTTGGTCAGCGCATTCGTGGAGGCGCGCTCCTGCGAGCGGTTTCGCCTGCTGGCCGAGGGGTTGTTGAACCCCGCTGTTTCCGGCGCCGACCCGGATTTGGGAATGTTCTACCTGCGTCTGGCCGACGCCGAGGCGCGGCATTGGGAGCGGTTCCGGGACCTTACCCTCGTCTCGGAGACCCCCCGCCTGGTGGAGCGTCGTATCGGTGAGATGGCAGGGGCCGAGGCCTCGATCGTGTCCGGCCGGCCCCTCGCGCCCCGAATGCACTGAGTTGAACGCTTTGCCCCGCGGATCCGTCCCACCGTGGGCCGGGGCATCCTCCCCACCCGGCCTGGAGGAACGACCGTGTCACGCCCAACCCCACCCACCGCCCTCGCCGCCGTTCTCTGCCTGATCCTGTCCATGGCTCTCCTCAATCCCGTTGCCTTCGCCCAGCATGGGATCCAGGACACTCCGGTTTCCCCGGCGGCGCTCACCCCGGAACAATGGAGCGCCGACCTCGACTTCCTGGACGAGACGGTTCGCACGCACCACAACCGGCCGTTCCATACGCTTGGCGAACCGGAGTGGAGCGCCGCGCTCGAATCGCTGCGAACCCGGCTCCCCGAACTCACCGAGTCGCAGATCACCGTCGAGTTGGCCCGATTGATGGCCTCCATCCGGGACGGCCACACCTCGATCTGGCTCATTCCGGGTTTCCAGGGGATCCACACCGTGCCGGTGCGGTTGTACGACTACGAGGACGGTCTGTTCATCCAGTCCGCGTATGAGTCGTTCGCCTGGGCAGTCGGGGCGCAGGTACTGCGTATCGGCGACACCGAAACCGGCGAGGTCATGACCCGGATCGGCGAGGTGGTCTCCCGGGACAACCCGATCTGGGTCAGGGCCATCGGCATTCTCCGGTTGAACATGCCCGAGGTGCTGCAGGCGTTGGGTATCGTGGAGTCGGTTGAGCCGCTGGTCTACACCGTGCGCACCCCGGACGGAACCGTGCGGGATCTCACCTTCACCCGCGACGACTTCCAGGACAATGTCCATGCGCTGCACGGCCCCAACGCCGGACTTCCCGCGGACTGGGTTCGTATCAGCGATGCGAGCGACAACCCCACCCCGCTCTATCGACAGCGCACGGACGAGAACTACTGGTTCACGTTCCTCGACGATTCGAAATCCCTCTACGTCCAGTACAACGTGGTCGGAAATGCGCCCCACGAGACCATTGCCGACTTCTCCGAGCGGGTTGCCGCGGCCATCGAGTCGGAAGCGGCGGAGCGGTTGATCCTCGATATCCGGGGTAACGGTGGGGGGGACAGTTTCCTCAACACGCCATTGGTGAAGGTGCTCATGCGGTCCGATCGCATCAACCAGCGGGGGCGCCTGTTTACCGTGATTGGGCGGGGCACCTTCTCCGCGGCCCAGCATCTGGTGACCGATCTGGAGCGCTGGACCAACACGCTCTTTGTCGGGGAGCCCACCGGGTCGAGTCCCAATCACTACGGCGACACGCATCGGTTCGAGTTGCCCAACAGCGGTGTGCGGGGAAGTGTCTCCCTGGTCTACTGGCTGCGCACCGGCCGTGGCGACATCCGTCCCTGGGTTGCTCCGCTGCTGGTGGCGCCGCTTACCGCGAGCGATGATCGGGAGAACCGGGATCCCGCCCTGGACGCGGTGCTCAGCTTCGATCCCGACCGGCCCCGGGTGACCACGCAGCTCATCGAGGCCTACGAGTCCGGGGGGTTGGGCTCCGCCAGGGAGGTCCTGACCGGCCTACGGGACGAGCCGGCCGCGCGGTACCTGAGCACCGAGGGCGCGGTGAACCAGCTTGGCTATACCCTGATGGGGAGCAACCGGGTCCGGGAAGCGATCGAGGTGTTCGCCTGGAACGTGGAGTTGCATCCGGATTCCTACAACGTCTACGACAGCCTGGGCGAAGCCTATCTGGAGGCGCGGGAATGGCCCGCGGCCCGGGAGAACTATGCCCGGTCCCTGGAGCTCAACCCCCGCAACCGGAATGCGGCCCGGGTCCTTGCCGAGATGGACGCGCACGGGGGCGGATCGGACTGAGTGGGTCCCGGTGCGTACCGGGGCCATGGGGGGCCGCTTCCTGTTTGTCCTCGGCCCCCCGAGAGGGTACGCTCTTGCGCTCGCCCGCCGCGCCGTGACCCTCAAGACCGAGGTTTGTATGCCCCGCGTGTCCCCCCGCCCGCTGATCCTTCTTGTCCTTCTGCTCTCCGTGGCCGCTGCCGGATGTGGATCCTCCGGCTCCAAGCCCAGCACCGACCCCACCGGGGGGGGTGGCTCCAAGGGCAAGAAGGAGGACGGCCCCAAACCGTACGCCGAGGTCGTCACCAAGGACGCGGAGACCCAGACCGGGATGTTCGACGTGCACGAGGTGGGAACCTCCCTCTTCTTCGAGATCCCCGAGAGCCTTCTCGGGCGGGACATTCTCCTGGTGAGTCGCATTGCCCGCGTACCGGCCGACCTTGCCGGTGGCTTCATGGCGGCGGGACACAAGACCGGGGAACAGGTGGTGCGTTGGGAGCGCGTGGACGACCGGATCCTGCTCCGCAAGGTCTCGTACGCCAACGTTGCCGACGAGGAACTCCCCATCTACCGCTCGGTGATGAACAACAACTTCGCCCCCATCCTGGCCGCGTTCGATGTCGCCGCCGAGGGGCCCGCGCCGGACACGGTGACCGCGTCCAGCAACGGACTGTCGGCGGTGGCCATGGAGCGGGAGAAGACGGTGGTCATCGACGTCACGAATCTCTACGTCGACGACATCCCGGCCATCAGCGGGCTCGGTCGTTCGCTGCGGGACTCCTACAAGGTGCGCCGGCTGGACAAGGATCGCTCGTTCCTGAACCACGCCGGGGCGTACCCGCTCAACGTGGAAGTGCGGCACACCCTCACCTTCGTCACCCAGTCTCCTCCCACCGACGAGTCCACCGAAACGCTTTCCCTGGAGATGCAGCAATCCATGATCCTGCTCCCCGAGGAGCCCATGCGCCCCCGTTTTGCCGACTCGCGGGTCGGCTGGTTCTCCCTGACCCAGGTCAACTACGGGCTGGATCGTCAGAAGGCGGCCGAGCAGACCCTGATTGGCCGATGGCGCCTGGAACCCAGGGACCCGGCGGCCTACGCCCGTGGCGAACTGGTGGAGCCGGTCAAGCCCATCGTGTACTACCTGGATCCGGCCACTCCCGAGACCTGGCGCCCCTATGTGCGCCAGGGGATCGAGGACTGGCAGGTCGCGTTCGAGTCGGCCGGATTCAGGAACGCGATCCTGGCCAAGGACGCTCCGTCCGCGGAAGAAGACCCGGACTGGAACGGCGAGGATGTGCGCTATTCGGTGGTGCGGTGGGCGGCCACCCAGGTCCGCAACGCGATGGGACCCAGCACCTGGGACCCGCGAAGCGGCGAGATCATCGAGAGCGACATCGTCTGGTACCACAACCACATGCGCTCGTACCGGAACCGGATCCTGATCGAGACCGGAGCCTCGAACCCGCTGGCCCGCTCGCTTCCCATCGACGAGGCCCTGATGGGAGAGGCCATGCGCCAGGTGATCGCCCACGAGGTGGGTCACGCCCTGGGACTACCCCACAACATGATCGCGAGCAGCGCCTACCCGGTCGATTCCCTGAGGGTTCCGGAGTTCTGCAAGCGCATGGGCGTCGCTCCCACCATCATGGACTACGCACGGCAGAACTACATCGCCCAGCCGGGGGACGGCCTGCAAGGGGCGGACTACATCCGTCAGATCGGTCCCTATGATCACTACGCCATCAACTGGGGATACCGGGTGATTCCGGAGGCGGCCACGGCGGAGGACGAGAAGCCGGTTCTTGATGCCTGGATTCTCGAGAAGGCCGGGGATCCCATCTACCGCTTCGCTCGTCAGCGCGGAGGGTCACCGGTGGATCCGCGCATCCAGACCGAGGACCTGGGGGACGATCCGGTGCGGGCCAGCGGCTATGGCATCGCCAACCTCAAGCAGGTCGCGCCGAGGCTGATCGAGTGGACGTCGACCCCGGGTGAGGACTTCACCGACCTGCGCGAGATCTACGCCGGCATGATGGGGCAGTGGTGGACCTACCTGCGCCACGTGGTCCCGGTGGTGGGCGGCATCCACGAGGAGCTCAAGGCTTCCGACCAGGAGGGGGTCGTCTACACGCCGGTTTCGGCGCAGGAGCAGCGAGCGGCCATGGAGTTCCTGGCCGCCGAGGCGTTTGCCACCCAGGAATGGTTGAGCGATCCGGAGATCCTCCGGCGGTTCGAGCACACCGGAACCGTGGACCGCATCCGGGGGCTACAGGTGCGCGTCCTCAACGACCTGCTCAGCCCCGAGCGGCTGCAGCGGTTGATCGAGACCGAGACCCTGGAGGGTTCCTCCGCCTACAGCCCGGTCGAGTTCATGGCCGACCTCAAGGCGTCCATCTGGAGCGAGATCCGGGGGAGCAGCCGGGTGGATACCTATCGGCGGAACCTGCAGCGCGCCTATCTCGAGCGGCTGGAGTTCCTCATGACCCAGGACCCGTCGACCTCGAGCAACACGTTTCTCTGGCGAACCCCGGTGGACGTGAGCCAGTCCGATATCCGTGCCCTCGTGCGTTCCCAGCTCAAGGAGATCCAGCGGGAAGCCCGTGCCGCCGCCGGTCGGCAGGGGGCGGGTATGACCCGCATGCACTGGCAGGACGTGGCCGACCGGGTGGACGAGATGCTGGAACGGGTCAAGCTGGGCGGGTAGCGTCCGCTCAGGCAATCCGGATCACGATGTGACCGAGGGCGCCGTTCAGCGATCGCACCGCGGTTTCCCGGTCCTCGCCCACCGTCAGCACGTGTCCGCATTCCTGCCCGCTTCCCAGGCGGGTGTCGACCCTCGTTCCCTCCTTGAGGCGGCAATGGACCCGCTTCACCCCGGGTACGGAGGCCGCCGCTTCCAGCCCGTCGATGGAGGCGACCGTGCCCGCATCCGGGTGCAGGAGCTGCACTGCAGCGCGGCGTTGGGCGGTCGGGACGAGTTGCGGCAGGGCGTCGTCCTCGACGGCCAGCCACGCCTCCCAGGGATCGAACCCGTAGGCGACCTCGATCAGTTCCATGATCCGTCCCCCCGGGGGACGCGCCGCGATCTCGCCGAACATGGGGCCGTTGGCGGTCAGGAAGACCTCCATGTGGGTCATCCCACGGGAGATCCCCAGGGCGCGAATGGCGCGGCGATTGAGGTCCAGCACCTGATCGGCGACCCCCGGATCCAGGTCCGCGGGCACCACATTGGCCCATAGCGGAATCAGGTACTCGGTGAGGTTGGTCCACAGGACCTCCCCCCGGTGCACGAACGACTCGACGCTCATCTCGACCCCATGCACGAACCGCTCGGCCATGCGGTCCGGGGCCAGAGTCAGGGGCACCTCCGCCGGTGTGCGTGCCACCTCGCTGTTGCGCCCTCCCACGCCGGCCCGGTCCTTGAGCACCATGGGGAGACCCAGTCGTTCCACCAGCGTTTCCCGGTCCAGCTCGTCCTCGTGGACCGCGAAGGTGGTGCAGGCCAGTCCGGCTCCCCAGATGAGGAGCTTCATGCGGGGTTTGTCGATACAGCGAAGGGCGGTTTCCAGGTTGAGGCCGGGGATGGCAAGGGCCTCGCGGATCCGTGCCGCCGGAACCACGCCATGCTCGCCCGCCGCCGCCACGGAACGGATGCGTTGGGTGCGGCCCAGCTCCCGGGCCAGGGCTTCCCAGTCGACGGTCCGGAAGTCCAGGACCCGGTAGTCGGCGAGGGTCTCACGCTCCGCCTTGGATGGGCGTCGTTCGCACAGCAGAACGACCTCGAGTGGGGACCGTGCGGCCGCCCTCAGCGCTCCGGCTCGCTTGCCTACCACGACCAGGGTTTCAGGTTGGGTGCGGCCCAAGGCTAGCTCTTTCCTTCCGGGCCCTTCCACTGGATCCCATAGAGATCCAACCGCCTCTGGGCCAGGTTGCGCACGCTGCCGCGCCGGTGAAGTTCCTTGAGCAGGTCCAGTTCCAGGTCGGCGATGATGGTCATTTCCGTATTGGGCGTGGTTTCGGAGATCACCGACTCCTTGGGAAAGGCGAAGTCGGAAGGCGAGAACACCGCGGACTGCGCGTACTGGATGTCCATGTTGACCACCTTGGGCAGGTTTCCGACGCTGCCCGCGATGGCCACATAGCATTCGTTCTCGATCGCGCGGGCGTGCGCGCAGTGCCGTACCCGGTGATACCCGTTCTGGGTGTCGGTCTGGAAGGGGACAAACAGGATCTGCAGTCCCTTCTCCGCCATGAGCCTGGGGAGTTCGGGAAACTCCACGTCGTAGCAGATCAGGATCCCCACCCGGCCCGAGTCGGTGTCGAACACGTTGATGGTATCGCCCCCCACCATTCCCCAGTCCGAGAGTTCGCTGGGGGTGATGTGGACCTTGAGCTGCTCTTCCCAGGTCCCGTCGCGACGGCACAGGTAGGACGCGTTGTAGAGGTTGCCGTCCCGGACCAGCGGCATGGTTCCGGCCACGATGTTGATGTTGTAGGAAAGCGAGAACTCCACGAACTTCTGGCGGATCTGCTCGGTGAACTCGGCGAGCCGACGGATGGCCTTGGAAGGAGTGAGATCGTTGAACTGGGCCATGAGCGGGGCGCAGGTGTATTCCGGAAACACCACGAAGTCGGCGTGATAGTCGCTGACCGCGTCGATGAAGAACTCGAGGTTGTTGTAGAAGGTCGCCATGTCCGGCATGGCCCGCATCTGCCACTGGACCACCCCGACCCGCACTGACACCTTGGTCGACTTGATCTCTTCCGGACGTTCCTCGAAGTAGATGTTGTGCCACTGGATGAGGGTGGCGAATGCCCCGGACTCCTTGTCGATGGGCATGTAGTTGCGCAGGACCTTGCGGACCTGGAAGTCGTTGTTCATCTGGAAGGTGAGCACCGGGTCGAACAGTTCCTTGTGTCGGACCCGCTCGATGTACTCGCGGGGGGTCATCCGTTCCTTGACCGCGCTGTAGCCCGGCATGCGCCCCCCGGCGATGATGGCGCGGAGGTTGAGCCGCTCGCAGAGTTCCTTGCGGGCGTCGTAGAGCCGCCGACCCAGACGTAGTCCCTGGTAGCCCGGTGCGACACAGACCTCGATCCCGTACAGCACATCCCCGTCGGGATCGTGGGTCCCGAAATTGTAGCCGTCGGTGATTTCCCGGTAGGTGTGGTGATCACCATAGCGGTTGTAGTCGACGACGATGGCCAGCACGAAAGCCACGATCTTTCCCCGGTCCTCGATACCGAGCTGACCCTCGGGGAAGATGTCGAGCAGCCGTTCGAACTGGGATCGGCTCCACTCGGCGTTGATGTTCGCGTAGAGACTCCGGGTGATGTCCCGGACCTCCGGGAAATCCTCCGTGGTGAGGGCCCGTAGCTTGAGAAGATGATGCGGGCGATCTGTGGTGGACATGCGAGCCTTTTCTGGCGCAGGTGTTGGCACGCCGTCGGGTCCAGGGACCGTTGGAGAGCGCCAACGGGCGCTCGCCGGAGTGCCGAAAGGCGGGAGCGTAGCACAGGGGGAGGGCAGGTACGCGACCAGGAAAAAGGCCGCCCCGGACACTGCCGGGGCGGCCTCGTTGACTGCGCGGTGTGGGCCGCTACTTGCGGGTCAGCACCATCTTCCGCTGCTCGATTTCACCGTCCTTGGACAGGCGGTAGAAGTACACGCCCGGGGTCAGGTCGGCCCCGTCGAAGTGCACCGTATGGGCGCCGCCCCGCAGGGTCTCGTCTACCAGGGAAGCCACCTTGCGACCACGGACGTCGAAGACTTCCAGGGTCACGTGGCCTTCCTCGGCCAGTTCGAACGAGAGCGCGGTCCGGGCCCGGAACGGGTTCGGATAGTTCTGCATCAGCACGAACGGGGTCTGGGGGCCAAAAGCCTGCTCGCCGGCCACCGGTTCCAGCAGGTTACGACCCTTGACGCGCTCCACCCTCTTGCCGGGCTCCGCGCTGGCCGAGCTGGCCCCGCCGCTGATCCCGGTGATGGTGATGGCGTCGATGTAGACGTCGTCCGCGTTGCCGCTGGCATCGCACATGAAGCGGATGCCGGCGTTGTTGGAGAAGTTGTACGACCCGCTGGGCAGGGTGACGGTGGTGACATAGAACACACCGTTGTCGAAGTCCGTCCCCTGCGCCCATGCGGCCACGGTCTGCCACGAGGATCCGTTGTAGAACTGGAGCCAGAAGTCCTCGTTGGAGTTGTCCATGCTCCAGGCGTAGAAGTAGAACTCCACCTCGATCGAGCTGTACGACGTGATGTCGTAGCCGTTCGTGGTGTAGAACGACGACGCCACTCCGCTGTTGTCCTGGATGTCGATGGAGTAGGCGCCCTCCCACGAGCGGGAACCCGAATAGCGGGAGCAGTCGTTCCCGCCGTCCGTGTAGTTCCCCCAGCCGCTCTCGAAGTCCTCGTAGTCGAGAACGGTCGAACCGCTGCCACCGGTCACGGAGATGTAGTTGGTCTTGACCTCGTCGTCGGAGCCTCCCGCGTTGGTCGCGGTCAAGGTCACGGTGTAGTCGCCGGCCGCGGTGTAGGTGTGCGACGGGTTCTGCGCGGTGGAGGACCCGCCGTCGCCGAAGTCCCAGCTCCACGAGGTGGCTCCACCGGTCGACTGATCGGTGAAGTTCACGTTGAGCGGAGACGTGCCCGAGGTCGGCGTCCCGCTGAACTCGGCCACCGGCGGAGCGGGGGGACCGTCCTCGGTAACCGAGATGTCGTCGAAGGCCATCCCGTCGGTGGCGATGGCGTAGTTGTCGTACTGCTGGAACTTGATCACGAAAGTGCCGTTGAGGTTGAGACCGGCCGAAGCCGCCTCCGCGTCCACGTCCACACTGAAATTGTTCCAGGAGTTGTTGCTGTAGCTCTGGCCCGGCAGGTCCAGGACCTTGGTGAAGCTGGCCCCGCCGTTGTCGGAGAAGAACACACCGTCCTGGCTGTGGCTCTCGTCGGCGAAATCCTTCCACCAGAAGTCCAGGGTCGCCCCGGAGACGCCGCTCAGGTCCAGGTGCAGCCAGGCCTGGTTGGTCTGGTAGGTCCCGTTGGTGGCCACGTCCATGGTCATGTGGTACGAGCCGGAGTGCGGGGTGTTGCCGGTGGTCACGAGCACGCGGCCGTTGCCGGTGGACGAGGTGGTCCAGTAGGCGTCGGTGGACCCGGACTCGAACCCGGTCGAGTAGGGCAGGCTGGCGTAGCCGCCACCGGCCGGGTTGACCGTGATGTAGTTGGTCTTGGTCTCACCGTCGGAACCGGCCGAGTTGGTGGCGGTCAGGCTCACCGTGTAGGTGCCGGCGCTGTTGTAGGTGTGGGACGGGTTCTGGGCGGTGGAGGTGCCGCCGTCCCCGAAGTTCCAACTCCAGGAGGTGGGGGAGTTGGTGGACGAGTCCGTGAAGTTGACCAGCAACGGCTCGGTGCCGCTGGTGGGAGTGCCGCTGAAGTTGGCCACCGGGGGCTGGGGTCCGCCGCCGCCGCCGACCGCCGCGCCCGCGTTCACCATCCCGTAGCCGGTGTACCGGTCCCAGCCCGAGCCGGACTCGACGCTGGTCACGTCGTCGGCCGTAGTCACCAGTTGGCCGCGCACCTGGGCGGGGGTCCAACCGGGGTTCTGGGCCAGGATCAAGGCACAAACGCCGGCGGCGTACGGGGTGGAGCACGAGGTTCCGTTGAAGAACCCGTCGTAGTTACCCGGGTTGTAGCCGCCGCTCCCCTGGATGTCCGTGGTGGGCAGGATGGTCGGGGCAATGATGTCCACCGCGCCGGCCGCGTCCTGGCTGTTCACGCCGTAGTTGGAGCCCCACCAGCGTTCGCCGTCGCAGGTCCAGCCGTTGGGATCCGTGCTCACACCGGGATTGACCTCGGAACCCGAGCTGCTGCTCCGCTTGCGCTCGCCGCAGGGGGAGGCCGCGCCCACACCGATCACGTGGGTGTTGATCGCGGGATAGCTGATCGTGCTCACGTTCTCGTTGCCGGTGGCGGCGAGGATGACCACGCCGGCGTTGTTGGCATAGGTCAGCGCCGCGTCCGTGGAAGGATCGCTGCTGATCGCCGCGCCGAGGCTCATGCTGATGATGTCGGCCCCGTTGTCCGCCGCATGGTAGATGGCGTTGATGATGGCCGAGAAGTACATCGAGCCGGCGTTGTTGGCGACCTTCAGCGGCATGATGCGGCTGTTGGGGGCCGCGCCGCACGCGCCGATTCCGTTGTTGGCCGAGGCCGCGGCCACACCGGCGCAAGCCGTTCCGTGACCGGGATTCCCGGAGTTGTCATCCGGGTTGCTGTCATTGGATCCGTAGTCATAGCCCGCCACCTGGACGAGGTCCGGATGACCCACGTCGACACCCGAGTCGATGATGGCGATGATCACGGCCGAGCTGCCGTAGCCCTGGTCCCAGGCGGCATGGGCATTGGCGTCGAATCCGGGCGTACCCACGGTTCCGGGACC
This sequence comes from Candidatus Eiseniibacteriota bacterium, assembly GCA_942491735.1. Lineage (GTDB taxonomy): Bacteria > Eisenbacteria > RBG-16-71-46 > JABDJR01 > JABDJR01 > CALOCN01. Next base: position 391,283 of record CALOCN010000001.1, read on the forward strand.
AATGTGGGTGTAGGTGCCGCCCCAGTCCAACTCCAGGAGCTGGGCGGTGTTGTTGTGGCCCCAGCTATCCGAGGCCATGGGATCCGAGGGAACCGCGGCCGGGAAGGCCCGCCAGTCCGGCGTGGCGAACTCCACGTTGGGGTCGGCGGAGAAGACCTCGACCGCCTTGAGGATATCCACGCCCCCGCGGACTTCCATCGCGAACCAGCGATCCACGCCCAGTTGATCCGCCATCGCCGTGTTGGCCGGTTCGATGAACGGGCGGGAGATGCGGGTCACCCCGTACTGGTTGACCAGGTTGTCGAATGAACCCAATCCCGTGGTGGCGCCGGGCAGCGCCGCCCCGAAAGTGAGGTTGGTGGGGATGGCGCCGAACTCCACTGCATCCGTGGTGAACTTGACCATGATCCGGTCGGGCGCGTAGGGAAGAACCTCCTGGCCTACGGGCGTGTAGCCGCCCTGCACCGGCGCGAACGAGCGCGGTCCGTTGGCCTTCTGTGCGCCGGCGGTCAAAGGCACCGCCACGAGCGCAAGGATCAGCAATAGGATGGAACTCCGTTTCATCGGTTCTCCTTGGAAAGGGGGGACTCTAAGGAGCCCGAAGCGGGCGCGGAGGAGGGCAGCGCGAGGGCGTGACGAATCCGGAACGCTGGACAGAGCGCGCAGGTCACCCAGCTGCCTCCCCAACAGAGCTTCGGGTGTTGGACGACGGCCGCGCGTTGCTGGCGAGGTGTGATGTCTTTGGATGTCAGCCGGATGCGGGCCGATGGGTGGCCGGATCCTAGCAAAGGCCCTGCAATCGGATAAGACTTATTAACGCAGGTGGACCGGTCTATTTCGTCTTTGCCTGGCTCTTCTTCGCGAACCCGATCAGCTTGTAGAGCAGCCGCATCCCCACGTTCTCGTTCCAGGTGGAGGCGCCGGTCGGGTCCGGGGCGACCTCGTTGAGATCGAACCCCACGATGCGCCGACCACTGGCCACCACCTCCGCGAGGAGACGAATCGCCTGTTGGAACCCGAGGCCCCCGGGGACGGGAGTCCCCGTGTTGGGACAGAGGGAAGCGTCCAGCCCATCGATATCGAAGGAGACGAATACATCCCGGGGCAGGGCGTTCACCATGGCCTTGACCTGTTTGGCCCAGGTTTCCCCCTCGAGCAACCCGTTCTGGATGTCCGCGTCGAAGAAGGTGGTGAATCGAACCCGGTTCTTCTCGATCAGATCCATTTCCTGACCGGAATAGTCACGAATTCCTACCTGGACAATGTGACTGACCCCCGCGAGCTTCCTATACACGTTGTACATGATGGAGGCATGCGACCAGGTGAACCCCTCGAAGGCCTCCCGAAGATCCGCGTGAGCGTCGATCTGGAGGATGCCCATGTCGGGATGTCGCTCCGACACCGCCCGAATCAGTCCGAAGGGGGAGCTGTGATCCCCTCCCACCCCTCCAACCAGGCGCCCCTTGGTCAACCATTCCTTGGCCGTGTCGTAGATCCGGGTGTTGAGTTCCTCGGAGAGGACGTTGACCTCTTCCACCACGCGCCTGAGCTCCGGATCGTCACCGGCGCCACCGGCCTGGATCACGGGGAGGGCTAGGGCGCGAGCCCGCCGTCCGAGATCCCGCAATTCATCGTCGATGGGGAGCATGTGGATCCCCCCCTCGTAGGGGGTGCCCACCTCCCGGTCCAGGAGGTCGATCTGCGGGCTGACCGCCAGCATGGCCTCGGGGCCCCGCGCCGTACCCGCACCCCAGGAAACGGTGGTTTCCCAGGGAATCGGGATCAGGATGACGTCGGACTCCTCGGCCGTGTAGGGGAGGCCGAAAATGCCGTCGCCGAGGGCGTGATCGGGGTCGAATCGTTGGCTCATGATTGGGACCGGGACCCTATCATGTCCGTAGGGGACGAGCGGGCCCGGATGAGGGATAATCGCCTGCCCGAATCACGACAGGCAATCCTTTCGAGGCGACTTCGGAGGACTCTTGGTTCACTGGCGAGATCGATATACGGGGCAGAAGATGACCGCGGCGGAGGCGGTGGCCGACATCCAGAGCGGCGATCATGTCTACTACGGGGGCAATGCCGCCATCCCCCAGACCCTGGTCCGGGCCCTGGCCGATCGGGGTCCCCAGCTGGAAGACGTGCGGTTGAGCCACGTCCTGCTCCTGGGCAAGGACCCGCTCTCGTCACCGGAATTGGCCCGCAGCTTCCGCCACAACTCGCTCTTTGTGGGACCCGCGGATCGTCAGGCGGTGAACGATGGCCGTGCGGACTACGTGCCGGTCTTTCTCCATCAGATTCCACGCCTGTTCCGCGAGCGGATCATCGAGCTGGATGTGGCCATGATCCAGGTCAGCCCACCGGACGAGCACGGCTTCATGAGCCTGGGAGTGGAGGCGCTCGCTTCCATGACCGCGGCCCAGACCGCCAAACGGGTCATCGTGCAGGTCAACAGGTCCATGCCGCGCGTGCTGGGAGACTGCTTTCTTCACGTCCATCAGGTGGATGCCATCGTCGAGGCCACCGAGCCGCTGCCCACCCTGGCCCCGCGCCCCAGCACCGAGGTCGAGCGGAAGATCGGCGCGAACATCGTGGAGCTCATCGAGCCGGGGGCGACCATGCAGATGGGGATCGGGGGCATTCCGGACGCGGTCTACGCGGCGCTGGAGGGGGACCTCGACCTGGGAATCCATACCGAGATGATCTCCGACGGAGCCATGGAGGCGATCGAACGGGGGGTGGTGACCGGAGGGCGCAAGACCCTGCATCCGGGCAAGACCATCATCACCTTTGCCCTGGGGACCCGGAAGCTTTACGAGTACCTCGACAACAATCCCTTTATCGAGGCACACCCGGTGGACTACGTGAACGACCCGCGGGTCGCGAGCCAGAACGAGAAGCTGATCGCGGTCAACTCGGCCATCGAGCTGGATCTCACCGGCCAGGTCTGTTCCGATTCCATCGGGACCCGGATCTACTCCGGATTCGGGGGGCAGGTGGACTTCATCCGTGCTGCAGCCCGGTCCAAGGGGGGGAAGCCGGTCATTGCCCTGCCGGCCACCGCCCAGGGTGGGAAGGTATCCCGGATTGCTTCCACCCTGAAGCCGGGGGCCGGGGTGGTGACCAGCCGGGCGGATGTCCACTGGGTCGTGACCGAATACGGCAGGGTGAATCTCTTTGGCCGCAATCTCCGCGAGCGGGCGGAGCTGTTGATTACCGTGGCCGCCCCGGAGTTCCGGGATGAACTCCGGCACGCGGCCCGCGAACGCGGCCTGATCCCGTAGGTCGTCCGTCCATCGGAAGACCTGCAACCGTGACGGCTCCCGGATCGTACCTAGCGGAGGAGATGACGATCTCCCGTGGAGCCGATACCCTACGCCCCCGGCCGGATGATCACGTGCGGGCCGAAACGCGGAGCCTCACCATGAATTCACGCTGTTTCCTGCTGCTTCCCATCTGGGCCCTGCTGCTGGTGCCATCCGTGGCCCCGGCCCAGCCGGATTCGACCGCCTCGGATCCTGACTCCATCAAGACCTATCAGTCCGACCGGACCATCCTCACCGAGGCCGATGAGATGACCCTGCGGGAGATCATTTCCCGGTGTGTCGAGGGGGAGCAGACAAAGCTCGCCGGCATCCGGGACATGAGCTACACCGCCCATGCCAAGAGCATCGCCTTCTGGTCCACGAAGAAGATGATCTGGAACGCGGTCTACATGGTCTACGAGGAGGAGTCCGGCTTCGAGAAGTCCGTGGAACTGGTCATGGAGGAGCAGACCCTTCGGCTCGAGGACGGCCAATGGGTTGTGGACGAGGACGACACCGACAAGGAGGAAACGTTCAAGGTCGAGGCCGGCTCCTCCGACCGCGGTAAGGACCTGGCCCGGTTGCCTTTCTTCCTCAAGGACCAGGCGGATTACGACTTCAGCCTGATCGAGCGCATCCTCGAGGAAGACACGGTCATCTTCAAGATCCGCTTCAAGCCCAAGTCCAGTTTCAAGCCGCTTCCTTCGGGAATCGTCTACGTGGACGCCACCGCGTTTCGCATCATCCACGAGGAGTTCAGTTTCGAGGGGGAGAATCCGTTTCCGCTGCTTCTCAAGGACATTACGCGGATCTCGCGTCACTGGGAGCAGCTCGCCACGGGTGAGTGGGTGATTTCCAAGGTGCTCGGGGAGATCGATCTGCGCGGGTTCTGGAAGATTCCGGATCGCGTCCAGGTCGCGGTTCTTCTCAAGGACTACCGCTTCAATCAGGGCTACGACGAACACCGGTTCGGTCCGCGGGGTGACGATTGATCCCGGCGCACCCTGCCGGACATCGTTTTGTTCCGTGGGGCCTTCTTCTGGCGGTCGCCCTGCTCACGCCCGCTTCGGCGGAATCACGAGCGGCCGCGGACTCGGTCAAATCCGGGGGGGTGTTGGAGCAGCTGCAGAAGGAGGATGAGGACTTCTTCTCGGACGAACTCCTTGATATCAACCTCGCCCTGCAGGACTCGGCCAAGGCACGCCTGGACTCGTTGGGCTACGAGGGTGCCCGGGACAAGGCGCTGCGCAGTCGCCCGTTGCTGGGTTACGAGCTGGGTCTTGCCGGTCAGCTCATGGCCTACAACCGGGCGGAAGGGCTGGTGGTTGGGGCTTCCGCGACCGTCAAGTCGCCTCGTTACGGCGGCCTGGGCATCACGGCGCAATCCGCCTACGCCACGGGGCCCGGGGAATTCCGTTGGTACGGCGTCGGGTTCGTGCCGTTCTCCTTTGGCGATGTGGGTCTGGAGGCCCGGGCCGGATACGCGGATCGCGTGGTTCCCTATGGAACCAACCGTGTGGTGGCCAACGGCGTGCGCATGTTGCTGCTCTCGGTGGACGACCAGGACTACTACCGGAGCCGCGGAGGTTTTTGCCGGCTCAACCTGCGGGTGGGGGCGTTGCGAGGCACCGCGGACTACACCGCGGTCGATGTGATCTCGGTTCCGGCCACCACCAGCTTCGGTATCTTCGGCAACGGCGACAACCTCTGTTGCAACGCCGTGGTGGACGACGGCCGGGACCAGTCGGTGGGGTTGGCCCTGCGCTGGGGGAACCTGGTAGGACGCAGGGAAACGGTGCGGGTGGCCTACCGCATGGGCGGGGGAGGACTGGGGGGAGACTTCACCTACAACGTGTTCCAGGCCTCGGCCGGGATCCGTCGATACCTCATGGTGCACGAACTCACCGTGGAAGCGGCGGTGAATCGCACCGGCGCATCACCTCCCGTGCAGCGACTGGCCGATCTGGGAAGCCTGTCCACGATTCGCGGGTTCGGGCGCCGTAGCCTGGTCGGGGAGTCGTCCCTGTTCACGCGCGCGGAGCTTCTGATCGGGTGGGACCTGTTCCGGGCCGCGCACGTTCCCCTGCTCAAGGGAGCGCGCATCCAGTTCATCCCGTTCGGCGATGCGGGCCGGGTGTGGAAGGGGAACAGCGAGACCTGGCGAACCTCCCTGGGCATGGGGTTGCAGAAGTACCTGGGCCCGTTCGGCCAGGGAGCCAACGTCCGTCTGGACGCGGCGTTTCCCATCGGGCCGGGACGGACCGATGACGTCTATCTCTACCTCTACTTCTCGCGGGGGCTCTTCTAGGGACCGCGCCCGGTCAACTCAGGGACGGGCGGCGCCGATGGTGTCCGGTCGCGTCCTGATAGGCCTTGGCCACCGCAAGGAGCTTGGCCTCCCCGTAGAGATTCCCGGTGAAGGTGATCGAGGTCGGCGTGCCGTCCTCGCGGAACCCGTTGGGAACCACCACCGAGGGATGCCCGGTCAGGTTCGTGGCCAGCAGGGTGCGTCCGCCGTAGGTGGGATGGATGTAGACGTCCACCTTGTCGAACACCCGCTCGAACTGTTCCATGAGCAGGGTTCGCGCCCGCTGGGCCTGGATGTACTCCACCGCGGGAATGAGACGCGCAGTGCGAAAGACGTTGGGCCAGGCCTGGGCGACCTGTCGGACCATCGTTGCATCCTCGTCCGACCGGGTCAGTTCGTCGAAGGCGGCGGCGGCCTCCGCCTCGAGCACGAAGACGAGATCCCCGCCGGGGAAGTCGGGGAGCTTGACCGGCATGGGAACGATGCCGCCGGAGCGCAAGGCGCGCAGCGCCGAGTCCTGGAATTTCTTGTCCGGGCTGTCGGCGGTGAACGCCTCGGTGTCGTAACCCACCCGGATCCCGGCAGTCCCCGCCGGTGCGTCCCAGTTGAACGGTGCATCGACCGCGCAGGAGTCCATTCCGTCCGCGCCGCGAATGGCGTCCAGCACCAGGGCGGTGTCCTCGACCGAGCGGCAGATGGGACCCACCTTGTCCATGGTCCAGGAGAGGGCCATGCATCCGTTGCGACTCACCCGGCCAAAGGTGGGGCGCAGTCCCGTCGCGCCGCAGCGATGGGAGGGAGAGATGATGGAGCCGAGGGTCTCGGTGCCGATCGCGAATCCGAACAGCCCGGCCGCGGTGCCCGCCGCCGACCCGGCCGACGATCCACTGGAACCCTGCTCCAGGTTCCACGGGTTCTTGGTCGTACCACCGAACCACACGTCTCCCCAGGCCAAGGCACCCACCGAGGTCTTGGCGATGCAGACCGCGCCGGCCTCGGTGAGTCGTTGATAGACCGTGGACGCCTCTTCCAGCACCTGGTTGCGGTAGGGCACCGCGCCCCAGGTGGTCGGGAAGCCGGGTACGGTGAAGAGATCCTTGATGCCGTAGGGAATGCCGTGGAGCGGGCCGCGATAGTCGCCGGCCATGATCTCGCGGTCGGCCTGGCGGGCCTGGTTCAGGGCGAGTTCGTCGGTAAAGGTGATGACGCACTGGAGCTGTTCGTTGAAGCGGTGCAGTCGTCCGAGGTAGAACCGGGTGAGGTCGTAGGACGAGATCATGCGCTCGCGGATGAGCGAGGCCAGGTGGGTGAGCGGCAGGAACGCGAGGTCGTCGGACTTCGTGGGCACCGCGGGGAGATGGACCGGGGTGGCGCGAATCGGCTCGTCGGCTTCCTGGGGAACAGTCCGCCCGGGCAGCAGTGGACTGAAACGAATGGCCGGCTGCACGGCGTTGCCGATGGGAAGTTCGCGCAGGGCCTCGTAGTTGGAAAGGTGGTCGCGCACTCCCTCCGCCAGGAGTTCGCGTTCGTCCACGGTGAACGAGACACCGGCAATCGATTCCGCCTTCTGGATGGCGGCGAGGGTAATGGCCCCTTCGCCCTGGGCGAGAACCTCGGGGGCGAGCAGGGTGGCCATGCCGGCGGTCGAGAACCAGGCGATGAACCGGCGACGATTCAGGTCGTGGGACATGTTCGGCTCCACTGGGGTGCGGGTCTGCGGATGGTGGGCAGCGGGAAGTGTAGCACCCGTGGGGCTTTCCGGTTTCAGGCGATGTGGGGTCGCAACAGGTCCGCGACGGCGTCCATCCAGGTGGGGGTCGCGTTGAGGGAGGGGACGAGCCGCAGGTCCTCTCCTCCCGCCGCACGGAAGTCGTCCCGGCCCCGGATGGCGATCTCCTCCAGGGTCTCCAGGCAGTCGGCGACGAACGCGGGGGAGAAGACCAGCATTCTTCGCTTTCCCCCGGAGGCCAGCTGGGGGAGGACGACATCCGTGTAGGGGTCGATCCACTTGTTGGAGCCGAGTCGGGACTGGAACGTGGTCGTGGTCATCGCGGGATCCAGGTCCAGGGCCGCGACGAGGAGCCGGGTGGTGGCAAAGCACTGGGCCCGGTAGCAGCGCCGGTTCCGGTCGTCGATCCGGTCGCAGCAGCCGGCCTCGCGCAGGCAGGGGGAGTTGGCCGGAACCAGGGGCAGGATCTGGCGCTCGGGCAGTCCGTGATAGCTGAAGAGAACATGGTCGGGGCGAAAGTCGGCCAGCTCGGCCCGTCCCACCTCGGCAAAGGCGCGGATGAACCCGGGGTCGTCGTAGAACTCGGGGAGGGACGTGGTGGTGAGCCCTCGCGCGCGCGCCTCCTTGCCGATCTTCACGTCGGTGGAGCCGGTGCTGGCGGTGGCGTACTGCGGATAGAGAGGCAACACCACCACCCGGGTCACTCCCTCCGCGACGAGGGCGTCCAGCCCGTCGCCCAGGCTGGGGCTTCCGTAGCGCATGCCGAGGGCCACCGGGACCGGCAGCCGAGCGGCAACCCCGTCCCGCAGCTTGCGACCGTGGACCAGGAGGGGCGAGCCCTCCGGGGTCCAGATCTTTGCGTAGGCCTCGGCGGAACGCCTGGGACGCACCGGCAGGATGATGAGGTTGAGAAGCAGCCACCGGGGAATGGCCGGGATGTCGATTACCGCCGGGTCAAAGAGGAACTCCCGCAGGTACCGTCTCACCTCGGCGGTGCGGGGTGCGTCCGGCGTACCCAGGTTGACGAGCAGGACGCCGGTACGAGCCTCCGGCGGGGCTGAAGTGGACATGTGTGGCAGGGCCTCCTCGAAGAGCCAATCGGGATCCGACCTGATAGGATACCGGGCCATCGAAACCATGTCCCACCCTCATCTCATGACCCCTCCCAGCACGCGAAACCATAGGAGAGTCCCATGCTCCGCAGTTCTGCCTGCTTTCTACTTCTGGGGGTCGCCATCCTGAGCGACCCGGTGAACGCACTCGCCTCGTATCCCCAGACCCCCAAGGGGGACGTGGTCGACGACTACCACGGGGTGCGGATCGCGGACCCCTATCGCTGGCTGGAGGACGCTTCGACCCCGGAGGTCGAGGAATGGTCCGTTGCCCAGAACGCGCATACCGAGGCGTTTCTCGAGTCGTCGGGGGCGGAACGGTCCAAGATCCAGGCACGGCTGGAGGTGTTGACCAACTACCCGCGATACGAGTTGCCGGTGGAAATGGGGGGGCGGTTCTTCTACTCGCACAATCCCGGTCTGCTGAACCAGGCCGTCTACTACGTCCAGGACGGGCTCGACGGGGAACCGCGTGAGCTCCTGGACCCCAACACCTGGCGGGAGGACGGCACCGCCGCGGTGTCGTCGTTCAGCGTGTCCCCGAACGGAAAGCTCCTGGTCTACGGAATCTCCCTCAGCGGCAGCGACTGGCAGGAGCTGCACATCCGGGACGTGGACACGGGCAAGGACCACGAGGTGGTCATTCCCCACGTCAAGTTCACCAGCGCGGCCTGGACGGCGGACAGCAAGAGCTTCTACTACAGCCGGCAGCCGACCCCCGGCACCGTCCCCGAGGGGGACGAGCACTATCACATGAAGGTGTACCATCACCGTCTGGGGGATGATCCGAAGGACGATCGTCTTCTCTATGAGCGCCCGGAGGAGAAGACCCACGGGTTCTACCCGGCGACTTCCGCGGATGGACGGTGGTTGGTGGTAAGCGCGTGGGGCGGCGGAGCCAACGCGAACGAGGTCCTCACCCTGCGCCTGGACGGTGAGGCCACGGAGCTGTCACCGCTCATGACCGGGTTCGACGCCTCCTACGGTTTCCTGGGGTCACGGGGTGACAACCTCTACTTCGTGACCAACAGGGATGCGCCGCGCCAGCGGATCATCGTGGTGGACATGAACCGGCCCCAGCCGGAGCATTGGCGCACCCTCATCCCCGAGGGGCGGGACGTCATCAAGAGCGCCATCTTCACCAACGGCCGTCTGCTGGTGGAGACCATGCACAACGCGCATGAACTACTGGCGTTCTACGACCTCGACGGCAATCATGTTCGCGATCTTGAGCTTCCGGCTATCGGGTCCGTGACCGGGATCAGCGGTCGGGACAACAGCGATGCGCTCTTCGTCGGCTTCACGTCCTTTGTCTTTCCGACGTCCCAGTATCGCTACGACTTTGTCTCGGAGTCGCTTGATGAGTTTCGCAGCCCCGAGATCGATTTCGATCGCGAACCCTACGTGACCCGGCAGGTGTGGTTCGAGTCCAAGGATGGGACCAAGGTCCCCATGTTCCTCGTTCACCGCAAGGGCCTGGTGCTCGACGGGGAGAACCCGGTCCTCATGTACGGCTACGGCGGCTTCAACGTGAGCCTCACCCCGTCCTTCTCGGTGTCCCGGCTCTTCTGGCTGGAGCAGGGTGGGATCTACGCCGTGGTCACCCTCCGGGGTGGGGGGGAGTTCGGGGAGGACTGGCACCAGGCCGGAATGCTGGAGCGCAAGCAGAACGTGTTCGACGACTTCATCGGGGCCGGGGAGTGGCTGGTGGACAACGGCTACACCAACCCGTCGCGCCTGGCTATCCAGGGGGGGAGCAACGGGGGTCTGCTCACCGCGGCCTGCATGGTGCAGCGGCCGGATCTCTTCGGGGTCGTCCTCACCGCGGTTCCGGTGGTGGACATGCTGCGGTACCACCTCTTCACGGTGGCGCGCTACTGGATCCCCGAGTACGGCAGCTCGGAGAATCCGGAGCAGCTGGAGTTCCTGCGCGCCTATTCCCCGTTGCACAACGTCAAGCCGGGCGTGGAGTACCCTAGCACCCTGATCACCACCGCGGACACCGACGACCGGGTGGACCCGGGGCAGGCCAAGAAGTATGCGGCCGCGCTGCAGGCGGCCAACCCGGACGGCAAGCCGATTCTGCTCCGGGTCGACATCCGGGCCGGTCATGGCGCCGGCAAACCCATCGCGAAGTGGATCGAGGAGCAGGCGGACGTTTTCGGTTTTGTCATGAGCCAGATGAACATGAAAGTGAAGGAAGCGGGCGGTGACCCGGCGAGCGAATGAGACCCGGCCTGCTGCCGGGGCTCCGTCGCGGAGCGCGGCGCGTTCCCGGCGCACTGGCGGCGCTGATCCTTGCCGTGGGGTGCTCCGGTGACCCGGAACCCCGAACCGGGGCGGGGTCCGATTCCACGCAGGGGGCCGGCATCGCGGCCTCGGTTACCCCGGATCCAGGAGAGCATTCCGTGACCCAGGAACATGGCGACGGCGGGCACGGCGATCGCGCCCCCAACCGTCTCATCCACGAGAAGAGTCCCTACCTGCAGCAGCATGCCTACAACCCGGTGGATTGGTATCCCTGGGGCGAGGAGGCGTTCGAACGGGCCCGCACCGAGGACAAACCGATCTTTCTCTCCATCGGCTACAGCACCTGTCACTGGTGCCATGTGATGGAGCACGAGTCGTTCGAGAACGAGGAGATCGCCGCCTTTCTCAACGCCAACTTTATCCCCATCAAGGTGGATCGCGAGGAACGGCCCGACGTGGATCATGTCTACATGACCGCGGTCCAGGGGATGACCGGGCAGGGTGGATGGCCGCTTTCCGTTTTTCTCACCCCGGAACTGAAGCCGTTCTATGGCGGCACCTACTTTCCGCCGTTTCCGGCCCGTGGCATGCCCGGGTTCCTGGACCTGCTGAACCAACTCGGCGCCGCCTGGACCAGCAAGCGGGCGGACGTGGTGGGCCAGGCCGGGAAGGTGACCGACTTCCTGGACGGGCGGTTCCGGACCCAGCCGGTGGCCGGAGCCGACACGCTGCTGGTGCGTGAGCTGCTTGCCACCGGGGTGGCCCAGCTGGGGCGGTCCTTCGATGCGCAGTACGGCGGCTTCGGCTCGGCCCCCAAGTTCCCCACCCCGCAGCGGATCACCTATCTGCTGCGCTACGTGGCGCGAACCGGAGACGAACGGGCGCTGGAAATGGTGCGGGTGACCCTGGATCGCATGGCGGCGGGGGGGATCCACGATCATCTGGGCGGCGGCTTCCATCGCTACTCCACCGACGCCACCTGGCTGGTCCCGCACTTCGAGAAGATGCTCTATGACCAGGCCGGGTTGGCCATGGCCTACACCACGGCCTGGCAGGTCACCGGGGAAGCGCGCTATCGCAAGGTGGCCGAGGATCTCCTGGACTACGTGCTGCGGGACCTGACCCATCCGGAGGGTGGGTTCTACAGCGCCGAGGACGCGGACAGCGAGGGGGAGGAGGGCACGTTCTACGTGTGGACTCCCTCCGAGATCGACGCGATCCTGGGCGCGGATCGGGGGGCGCTGTTCCGCGAGGCCTATCGGATCACGGAGCGGGGGAACTTCGAGGGGAAGAACATCCCTCACCTCCGGGAGTATTCCGTGGACCAGGTAGCCTCCCTCGCCGCCGACCGCCGGAAACTGTTCGAAGTGCGCGAGGGACGGATTCGCCCCCATCGGGACGAGAAGGTCATCAGCGGGTGGAACGGATTCATGATCGAGGCCTTCGCGATGGCCGGCGCGGCGTTCAACGAATCCCGGTATATCGAGGGGGCCGAGCGCGCCATGGCCTTCGTGGACCGGCACCTCTGGGTGGAGGGTCGGTTGTTGCGTCACTACAAGGACGGGGCCTCGACCGTGGCTGGGTTCGTTGACGACTACGCCTATATGGCCCGGGGGGCCCTGGCCCTGCACCAGGCCACCGGGGAGTCGCGGCACCTGGCGCGGGCCAGGACCCTCGCCACCGACATGATGACGCTCTTCCATCGCGAGGATGGGGCCCTCGCCTTTTCCGGCAACGACGGCGAGGAGCTGATTGCCGAGGTGGTGGAGAGCTACGACGGAGCCTTCCCGTCGGGCAACTCGGCCGGCGCGATGGTATTGCTCCGCCTGGGGCACCTGACCGCGGACAACGCCATGGAAGAGCGGGGTTGGCGGATCCTGCGCACCTTCGCCGGGGAGTTGGCGGGCAATCCACCCGCCTTCATGGAGTTGCTCTCGGCCCTGGACTTTGCCCTGGGTCCCCGGACCGAGATCGTCATTGCGGCCGGATCCGACGGAGCCACCGCACGGGAGATGCAGCGGCTGCTCCACGACCGCTATCTGCCCAACACCGTGGTGGCCTACCGTCCGGACTCCGGGGGGGAAGCCGCGGTCACCCTCATCCCGTATCTCGCCCAGCAGGTGGCCATCGACAGCCGAACCACCGCCTATCTGTGCCGGGACTACGCCTGCCGGCTTCCGGTACATACGGTGGAGGCGCTGCGCAAGCAGCTCGATGACACGCTGGTCCCGGAGGAGCTCGAGAATTGACGGTCCATGGGTTTCGGAAGACCGGCCTGGTGCGGGTTGTCGTGGTATTGGGTGTGGTCGTGATGGCCGGCTGCTCGGGCGGATCGGGCGAGCAGGCCGCGGACCGGGAAACGCCTTCCGGGGATCCCGAGCCGGTTTCCGGCCCCCTGCGTCGGGACATACACCTTCCGGATGTCGCGGTGTGGGATGTCGAGGGGGCCGAGCACTCGATTCGTGATCTCGTGGCCCCGGACTACACGGTCATCTTCTTCATTTCCACGGGTTGCGAGGTGTGCGAGGAACTGGTGGGCAACTGGCGCGGCATGCTGGACCGGATCCCCGAAGACCTTCACGTGATTGCCGTGGTGGACGAGAGCGTGGAGTTCGGGAGACAGTGGGCACAGAAGAACGATTTCCCCTTTCCCCTCTATATGGATCGGCTGAGCGTGTTCGCGGACACCTGGTCGGTCAATGCCTATCCCACCGTGGCCGGCGTGGCCCCGGACAACTGGATTCTCTTCGCGCGGCGCGGCATTGCGCCCGCGGGGTTCACACCGGCGCGCGCCGAGACCCTGCTCGCGCGCGGCGAAAGGAAACGCAAACCATGACGTTGAGCGGCAAGGTGGTGATGATCACGGGAACCAGTCGGGGCCTCGGCGCGGCCCTCGCCGACGCGTTCCGGGAAGCGGGCGCGATCGTCGAGGGCTCCTCGCGCAGCGAGGGGATCGACGTCACGCGGGAGGATGTGGTGACCCGGTGGTTCGACACGGTCCTGGAGCGGCACGGACGGCTGGACGTGCTCATCAACAATTCCGGGCTGGTCACCCCGCGCAAGCCTCTGGCCGAGGTTTCGCTGCAGGAATGGGAGGACTCGGTGGAGAGCAACCTCACCTCTCCGTTCCTCTGTATCCGCGAGTCCCTGCGCCGGATGATCCCCCAGGAGTCCGGTCTCATCATCACCGTGTCCTCGGGTGTCGCCGATCGACCCGCTCCCACCTGGGGCCCCTACGCCGCGGCCAAGTGGGGTTCGCTGGGCCTCTCCAAACTGGTCGCCGAAGAGGTGGCCGGGGACGGCATCCGCCTGGTCTCGGTCAACCCGCAGCGTACCCGCACCGCCATGCGGGCCGGTGCGTATCCCGACGAGGATCCGCAGACCGTGAAGTCCCCGGAGGACACCGCGCCCTACTTCGTCGCCCTCGCCGAGGGGAAGATTCCTTTCGAGAGCGGCGATCTGTTGCAGTGGGAAGCCCTCTAGACGCACCACGAGGAGATCTCGATGCCGCACTCACAACCCGCCGGATATCTCGCCACACCTTCCAACGGCAACGGTCGGGGAGTGCTGGTGCTTCACGCGTGGTGGGGTCTGAACGGGACCGCGAAGGGGTTCTGCGACCGGCTCGCGGACTCCGGCTTTGTTGCCTTTGCCCCGGATCTCTACCGGGGCAAGGTCACGGACAGCATCGACGAGGCCGGTGTCCTGAGCGACGCCCTCGACGCCGCCCGGGCCCGAGCGGATATTGCCCGGGCGGTGACGTACCTTCTGGATCAGGTGGCTCCGGATCATCGCACCCTCGCCGTGGTCGGATTCTCCCTGGGAGCGTTCTTCGCCATCGAACTGTCCACCACGGATCCCGACCACATTGGGTCCGTGGTGGTGTACTACGGAACGGGTCACGGGGATTTCGGCAAGTCCCGGGCCGCCTACCTGGGGCACTTTGCCGAGTCCGATACATTCGAGCCGAAGGAGGACGTCGACCGATTGGAGGCGACCCTGAGTGGGGCCGGCCGGCCGGTGACCTTCCATCGGTATTCCGGCACCGGGCACTGGTTCGCGGAAGCGGACCGTACCGACGCCTACGATCCCGCCGCCGCCGACTTGGCCTGGGAGCGCACCCTCCACTTCCTTTGAATGGCAAGATACTTACCATGCCAGGAAATTCTCGCTCCGTGGGTCGTAGCCCCTCCGGTTCCGGTGGTATCGTTTCCGCCCTCGAATCCCGCATGAGTGCCGTGCTGTCTCCGCACCCTGCTGGAACCGAGCTCCACTCTTCGTTTCCGGTTACCACGGAGGTACTTCCAGTGCAGCATCGACGTTCGGGCCGTGCATGGTCCACCCTTCTTCTCGTCCTGGCGCTCTCGCTATGCGGCGCCACGGCGTTCGCACAGGCCCAGGCCGAGCCTGAGCCCGCGCAACCCAATATCCTGGTCATCTGGGGCGACGACATCGGCACCTGGAACATCAGCCACAACAGTCGGGGCATGATGGGCTACATGACGCCCAACATCGACCGCATTGCCCGGGAGGGTGTGGCGTTCACCGACTACTATGCGCAGCAGAGCTGCACCGCCGGGCGCGCGGCCTTCATCG
This sequence comes from Candidatus Eiseniibacteriota bacterium, assembly GCA_942491735.1. Taxonomy (GTDB): domain Bacteria; phylum Eisenbacteria; class RBG-16-71-46; order JABDJR01; family JABDJR01; genus CALOCN01. Next base: position 406,583 of record CALOCN010000001.1, read on the forward strand.
GCGGCAGCGTTCCCATCCGCAGCGGGATGACCAAGGTGGGTCTCCCCGGCGCCGAGGAGGGTTGGCAGAAGACCGACGTGACCATGGCCACCGTCCTCAAGTCCCAGGGCTATGCCACGGGGCAGTTCGGCAAGAACCACCAGGGGGATCGCGACGAGCACCTGCCCACCATGCACGGGTTCGACGAGTTCTTCGGCAACCTGTACCACCTCAATGCGGAGGAGGAGCCGGAGAACCTGGACTGGCCCGACAGCCCGGAGTTCAACGAGCGATTCCGTCCCCGCGGCGTAATCAAGTCCGCCGCGAGCGGGGAGGGTCGGCAGACCATCGAGGACACCGGCCCCCTCACCAAGAAGCGCATGGAGACCATCGACGACGAGACGGTGGCCGCGGCCAAGGACTTCATCACCCGCAAGAACGCCGCGGGCGAGCCCTGGTTCTGCTGGTGGAACGGAACCCGCATGCACTTCCGCACCCACGTAAAGGAGGAGCACCGGGGGATTTCGGGCCAGGACGAGTACTCGGACGGCATGGTCGAGCACGACATGCACGTCGGGGAACTGCTTGCCCTCATCGACGAGCTGGGCATTGCGGACAACACGCTGGTCATGTACTCCACCGACAACGGCCCGCACTACAACACCTGGCCGGATGCCGGCACCACGCCCTTCCGCAGCGAGAAGAACTCCAACTGGGAGGGGGCCTATCGCGTGCCCGCTTTCGTCCGGTGGCCGGGCGAGTTTCCCGCCGGGACGACGCTCAACGGCATCGTCTCCCATGAGGACTGGCTTCCCACCTTCGCTTCCATCGCCGGGGCGCCGGACATCAAGGAGCAACTGCTCGAGGGCACGGAACTCAACGGCCGCAGCTACCGGAACCACATCGATGGTCACGACCTCACCGCCTACCTCAAGGGGGAGACGGACGAGTGCCCGCGCCGGGGGTTCATCTATGTGAACGACGACGGGATGCTCGTCGCCATGCGGGTCTTCGACTGGAAGGCGGTCTTCTACGAGAACCGGGGCAAGGCGTTCGAGGTCTGGCGTGAGCCGTTCGTGGAGCTGCGGGTGCCGCTCCTCTTCAACCTGCGTCGCGATCCTTTCGAGAAGTCCCAGCACAACTCCAATACCTACAACGACTGGTTCCTGGAGCGGCCGTTCGTGATCATGCCCATGCAACGGTTCGCCGGACAGTTCTTCCAGACTCTCCAGGATTTCCCGCCCAGCCAGACCCCGGGCTCGTTCAATCTGGCCAAGGTGCAGGAACTGATCATGCGGGGCTCCGAGGGTCGATAGCCCCGGTCCCGTACGCTGTTGATGGAGAAGGGCCCGGGGGGATTCCCGGGCCCTTCCCGCGTTCCCGCAGGAGCGGAGGTCCGGTGGGGGATTTGCCCCGTGGGCTATACTGGCAGAACTCTACCGTCCAGGGACCTGCATGCTCCGATCCGCATCCATTGCTCTCGTCGTTCTCCTGCATGGCATTCCGACGCTGGCGTCGGTCGGGAATCCCCTGCGCGTCACCGATGGATTCGGCCGCGATGTGACCATCCGGGGCATCACCCTGGTGGACTGGGACGGTCATCTGGCCAATCCGCTGATCCCGCTGACCGTGCACCTGCCCGGTGGGGAGGCACCACCGGTATCGGTCATCCTCAGTGCCGACGACGGTCGGCTCTACTTCGAAGGGGAGAGCACGGTGGGGTTGTGGGGACCGCGCCGGGTGGTGGATCCGGGTACGGCAGGTTCTCTGGATCTGCGTCTGGCCATCTTTCCTGACCGGGACGGGGAGGACGAAACCCACGAGTTCAACGTGCGCCTGGTCGCGAGCGATGGATCCAGTTCCCTCCATCGGATTCCCATTCACGTACTGGATGAGGACGCCGCCAGCCCGCCCCGTTTGCGGATCGAAACCGAGTTCGACGAGGACAAGAGCGGCTTCCTGGGAATGACCCACCGGGAGGTGGTTCGTTCCGCGGCGCGGGACTGGGCCTACTTCCTGGACGATCCCGGTCTGGACCCGGTGCTCCCGGGGAGCGAGTCCACCTGGTTGTGGGATTATCCGCTGGCCTGGACCGGTTCCGGGGGGCACGCGGTGCGCAACCGGGCCGGCTATACCGGGTTCCTTCTCTATGCGGTGGGAATCGAGGGGAACGAGACCCGATCCACCGGAGGACCTTCCCTCTGTTGCCTGCAGACGGTGAGCGGGGAGGAGGTACCGCTTCGACGGTCCGGTCAGATCGCCATGGAAACCCGAGGCAACTACAACACCAGGGGTTGGTCCGTGAACGCCGACCCGGACCATTGGTATGTCTCGTCGAACCTCCGGGACGAACCCAACGACTTCTACTCCATCGTCCTTCACGAGATTGGGCATGCGATTGCCTTCCACGGGAGCTATCCCGGGTTCCGCGACCATTCCAGCCTGGAAAGCCCGCGGGTCCGGGCGTACTACGGCGGCGCGGTGCCGGTGGACGACGACCTCCCCCACTTCGTGGATGCGGTGGACCCGGCCAGCGGGTTCGGTGCGTTCGGCAACGAGTACGCGGGCAGCGTGCCGCGTCGGCGATGGTTGATCACCAAGCTGGATCTGCTCCTGGCGGAGGCCATGGGGCACACCCTGGCTCCGCGGGCGAGCCTGTCGGAGCTCACGGTTCCCGATGCGACCCTGTCGCCGGCCAGCCTGGGCGCCGTGTACCACGCGGCGGTTCCGGCGACGGGGGGCGTTGCGGTTCGGGATTGGTCGCTGGTGGACGGCGCGCTTCCTCCCGGTCTGGAGCTCGACCGGTTCACCGGAGAGGTGGCGGGAGTTCCGGAACTGGAGGGGGACTTCACGTTCACCGTCCGGGTGGAGGATGTCACGGGGACTGCGGTGACCGCGGAACTCGCCCTGAACGTGGGGGTGCGCACACCGGTGCGCCTGCTGTCGATGACGGGTCGGCGAAGCGAGGTGGGGGTGGAGCTGGAGTGGGAGGTTGTTTCGGACGAGGGCCCGTCGCGTTTCAGGGTGCTGCGGGAGGCTGCGGAGGGTCCCCGGGTCCTCACTCCGGAACCGTTGTGGGGCGAGGATCGCTTCCGTTTTGTCGACCGTGATGCCCCGCGAACCACGCTGACCTACTGGCTGGAAGGCAGCGACCGCACCGGAGAGAGCACCCGGTTCGGGCCCATCGAGGTGGCGGCGGGGCTTTCGGTGACCGCGCTACGGGCGGCGCCCAATCCGTTCTCCGGTCGGCTGCGGCTTGGTTACACGCTGGCCGCCGCGGGACCGGCCCGCATCGTCGTCCTCGACATCCAGGGGAGACGACGCGCGGTGCTTCTCGACCGCTATCAGCCCGCGGGAGATCACGTCCTGTTCTGGGACGGACAGATCGACGGCCAGCGCGCGCCGGCCGGGCTCTATTGGGTGAGGTTCGAGGGGAGTGGGGCTACCGTGACGACGAAGGTGCTGAGTCTGGGGCGGTAGCTTCGGAACCGGCCTCTTGGGTTGGGGAGCGCAACCGTCCCCCAACCCAAGAGCCCCCGGACCAGGGCGACCCGCGCGATCAGGACCCCGGGCGGTAGATGAGGCCGGCCGTGAATTCCCATTCATCGAGCCAATTGGTATCGACCGTCTGATAACACCCGTAGTAGGGGTCACACCAGGTGCCGCCCGCCTGGTCACTGACATACGTGCTGTGGTAGCGAATCTGGGCGCGCAAGCCCACCTTCTTGTTCATGTAGGTCTTGATGCCCGCTCCAAGTGCCCAGGAGAAGGCGGTCCTGCTGCTGGGGCTGAGACCATCGGGGAACATGTCGGAGGGGGCAATGTCCCCCGGATTGAGGTGGGTAGCTCCGAGGCCGAGCAGGATGAAGGGGGTCACCTTGGCATAGGGATCCCCGATGCCGAAGAGGAAGTTTCCATGGAAGTCGTATGCGTTGAGCGAGGTGATCTGGTTTCGCTCGCCACCGGTTTCCTGGGGCCCCTCGAGGTTGGTTGGGCGCCATCCCCAGAACAACTCGAAGGCGTAACGTTCGTTCTTGATGAACGCCACCCCGAGACCGGTGGCAAAGCTACCGGCGACCTTGAGTTGATTCTTGTCGGCAACGTCGTCGCGGACATCAAGGGTACCGCCCGTGTTGTACCCACCGAAAGCGGTGAGCTCGATGTCCGTAGCATGCGCTGATGCCGGGACGATCAGTGCCAGGAGTACCAGAAGACATGGGAAACGCATTGTCATCTCCATCGTGGTGGGTTCGGAACGGCCTTGGTGCCCGGATTCCTGCCTGGGGCGGTAGGAATCCTGCGTCGAATCCCACGGCTTGTCCACCCTGAACCGGCAGGATGGCGTCATTTTCGTGTTCTCCGGCCGCCTCCGCGGGATGGCAAGTCGCCCAACCCCCTACGGGGCCAGCACCCACACGCCCCCGTCGAAGTCGTACTGATACCGGATCGTCCCCCCCGAGGGCTCGGCCAGCACATCCCCGGGCTCGTACAACGGGAACTCCCGATAGAGCACTCCGCTCACCACGGTGTACTGATCCCGCCCCCGGTATTTCTCCCGCTGGTCCTGGGTCAGCTCAATGAGCTCCCGCTCTTCGGCTCCCTGGTCCGACAGTTCGTACCAGACGATCGCACCATAGCCGCCGCTTCCGGCGGACCTGGTCGCGGCGGCGACGTCGAGGGTGCCGTTGCCGTCGAGATCCAGCAGCCACGCGTCCACCACCGTGCCGTCGCGGTCATGGGAGACCTCGGCAGGCGAGCTTCCCGCCTGCGTGATCGTGAAGCGGACCGTTCCGATGGAGCAGGCTTCCTCGGGCGAGACAACGACCTGGACCGTGGTGGTTCCCTCGGTCAGGGTGCGGCTGAATGCACAAGGTGACTGCGCGGTCGAGGGTGTGGACATCGTGGTGTCCGTGGTCGACGATTGGGTGCTGCTGCACCCGGCAATGACAACGATCAACCCGATCGCGGCGAGTCTGGACAAGTGCTTCATGAGGGGCCCCTCTGGATTCGGGAAACAGGATGAATTATTTCCGCCCGCATCGTAGGAGACCCCGACCGGAATGTCCATCCGGCCACGATTGGGCCCTGTTTTCTCCCGGGCAGACCGGTAACACGTTGACTGTCATTGTGTTTGCGGATCCCGGCTGCGCCGGCTCCTGCGGCGACCCCGCGAGAACAAGAGTTGCGGATGGTATTCTAGTCATCTCGTGAGCCAATCCACCGTGTCGTCGCACCCAGGGGATGCCATGTCGTGCACTGCCAGAAGTCTCCCGCTCCTCCTTGTGACCCTGGCCGTGCTGGTCGCAGCGCCGCTCCAGGCGCAGCCCCGCCTCAACGAGATCCGGGTCCACAACGTGGCTCCGGTGGATGAGGAATACATCGAGCTGGCCGGGTTCCCCGGGGAGCCGCTCAACGGGCTGTCCATCGTGATTCTCGGGGACGGCGGCCCGGACAACAGCGGCACGGTCGAGTTCGTCCTCGACCTCAGCGGCTACAACATCCCCGCCGACGGGCACTTCCTCATCGCGGACATCTTCGATTTCGGCAACGGCAGCCTCAATCTCAGCGGCAGCGTGGATCTGGCGGTCGAGATCAACCTGGAGAACAACGACAACATCACCGTCCTCCTCGTGGACGGACTGGATCCGGCCATCAATTCCGGGGACGGCACCGGCAACGGCGGTTCGGATGTGGATCAGAATGCCGACGGGAACATCGACAACCCCTGCAACTGCACCGCCCCTCCCGGCCAGCCCTGGCTCTTCACCGTGGACGAGGTCGCGCTCATCGACAACGGCGGCGGGGGCGACCTGTTCTACAGTCCCATCGGGGTGGGGCCGGACATGGGTACCTCACCGGCCCACGTCTTTCGTTGCGACGACAACCCGTTCGACTGGCGGGTCGGGGTCCCGGACAACGCCAGCCTGGACACCCCGGGCGAGCCGAACAACCCCATCTGCGCCGGGCTCCTGGATCGCCCGACCGCGATCGCGATCTTCGAGGGGAGCCTGAACCCCAGCGACCCCGACTCCTCGACCACCGCGGCCTACATGTACCTGTACTCCAGCCTCGGCGACTCCACCCTGATGCCGGGGGATGTGGTCAGCGACGCGGACTCCACCTTCTCGCTCACCATCGTCAACCCCACCTACATGTTCTGGGTGGACTACGAAGTGCGGGACTTCTTCGGGCATCGCACCGAGTTCGTGTTCGTGGACGCCACCAACGGGTTCCCGGTGAACCAGGAATCGACCACGTGGCCGGTGATCAACGGGGTGGAGTTCGACGACTTCGTGGACGAGAACGAGGATTCCCCGGACCTGCTCTACGGCAACGGATTCGTGGGGGACATCGTCCTCAATCCCGCGCCCCCCCTCGTCAACAACCCGGCCAATTCCGCCTGGGCGGTGGTGATCGCGGGCAAGAACCTGTCCAAAGTGAAGAACAAGGACGAGCCGGCCATCCGGGGCGACGCGGCGCGCGGTTGCCGGTTCCTCAACGCGCCGTTCATCGGGTGGCCCCGGGTGGATCAGGCCAAGATGCACAAGCTGATCGAGGCGCCGGCAGGTGTTGGGGGAACCGGGCCTACCATCGACCAGATCAAGCAGAAGTTCTGCGACCTGGCGAACGAACCCGAGAAGTGCGACAAGCTCTACGTGTTCCTCTATGGCCACGGGACCAAGAGCGGGAAGTTCGTGGTCAACAAGCCCGGCGGGGGCAAGGCGTACTACAAGTACACGGACCTGGCCAAGGACATCAAGAAGGCCGGGGCCAAGGAAGTCTGCATCCTTCTCATGGGGTGCTACAGCGGCTCGGCGGTGAAGGCGTTTGCCGACGCCGGTCTCAAGGGCGAGGTCATCACCTCTTCCGACCTCGCGAACCCGACCTATCGCCAGCCGGACGGCTCGGCCTTCATGTATGCGTTCATGCGCTGTGCGGGCGTGCCCGAGGGGGATCTCAACGGCGACAAGAAGTACCGCCTCATCGAGGTGCTCCAGTGGGCCGTGGCCAGCAGCGAGTCCACCAACGTGAAGCGTCCCACCGGGACCATTCTCACCGGAACCACCAAAACGGTGATCCGGACCCCCGAATGCGCGCGATACGACGAGCGCAAGGGGAAGCCAAAGACCCGCTCCATCAGGATGGCCTACAAGGATGACGACCCTATCGCCGGGGACGGCAAGATCAAGAAGGCCAACGGGGGCACGACCGGTAAGGAGTTGATCTTCGAGATCAAGACGCTTTCCTACAACACCCAGACCGGTTTCCCTACGGCCCAGGGACCGCACAAGACCAAACGGTTCCTGTACATCCAGAACCCCAACCTTCGGGAGGACGATCCGAAGGGGCGCGGGAAGCTGGGGAACATCAAGCCCGAGTTCAAGATCAAGGTCAACTGTGTCATCGACGGCAAGCTCCAGGCCGCACCCTCGCTCACGCTCTATCCCTGGCTGGAGGGTCAGAGACGGTTCTGCTTCGGGCAGCTACCCGAAGGCTGTACCCAGATCCATCTCTCGCGTGGAGCCCCGGTCGGCAAGAACGGCAAGTGCCCTCCCGTGGTCAAGCATTTCGCGAGCCAGGCGCTTCTCCCCACCTCCCAGGTGATCGGTCTGGACAGCTTCGGCGACGATGCGTTCATCGATGCCTACGCGCCCGGTGAGTTCGTGTATATCGCCCAGATCATCCGCGCCGACTCCCTGACCGTGTTCGAGGCCGCGGTGAGCGGACCTCCGGGCTGGGACGTCAGCGTGGACCCGGATACCACGTTCTTCATCCCGGCCGGGTGCGATTCCGAGCTGGTGGTCATCCGGACCACCGTTCCCGATACCGCGACCGTGGGCGGATTCATCGACCTGACCCTCTTCAACCTCACCGATCCCGACACCAGCAGCTACCAGTACAACGTGATGGTCTACGACAGCCTGTCCGCGGCGATCGGCGACGGCGATGTGTTCCACCATCAGGCGGGGGTGACCACCTCCGGTTTGTCGCTGGGGTCGGGGCAAACCGCATCCTTTACCCGCTCCTCCTACAGCGCGCTGGGATCGAGCGCGTTCACCATCGGCGCCGGGGCAACCCTCGACTGCACCTTCTCCACCGTGTACGTGGACTCGGGAGCCACCTGCACCTTCGTTGCCACCGACGCGGTGCTCAACTGGGACAACTTCAGCGTGGCCCGGGGCACCGGCGGGGTGGTGTTGGACGGGGTGACCGGCGACATCTACGGCGGTTCCTCCCTGCAGAGCCAGGGCGACGGGTGGACGCTGGCCCCGGGCGACTACTCCGGCCTGGGCATGAACTTCCTCACCATCGACGAGAGCGTGGGGGACGGACTGGTCCTGGACGCCGCCACCAACGTGCTCATCGGGAACCTGTTCGTGGGCGAGGCGGGCGGGGTGGACATCCGCGCCCTGGCCGGCACCTCGGCCGAGGTGCGTGACGCCGATTTCGATCTGGGCAGCGTGGTCGTGGAGCCCACGGCCAGCCTCATCCGTAGCTGGACCCGTACCTACCTGGCCGTGGCCGCCAACGGCGACTCCATCAACGGCGCCGAGGTCATCGTGGTCGATGCATTGGGTGACACGGTGGTGGTGGACACCACGTTCACCGACGGCTTTACCAGCGAATGGACGCTGCCGGAGTGGGAGAACGCGGGTGGGGTCATTACCGACCGGGGTCCCTACACGGTCCATGCCAGCTATGCCGGGTCCGATACCACGGTGCTGGACACCGTCGACACCTACACCGGACGCGTGCTGGAACTGTTGTGGGTGGGTTCCACCCTGGACGTGGATCCGTCGCCGGTTCCGCCGCTCCACCTGGGGCAGAACCTGCCCAATCCGGTTCTGGATCGGACCCGGATCGCCTTCTCGGTCACCCGGCCCGGCCCGGCCCTGCTCCAGGTGTTCGATGCCGCCGGCCGCCTGGTCGAGACCCTGATCGACCGTCCGTTGGCGCCGGGGGATCATGCCGCGCGGTGGAATCCCCGATCGGGGCTGGCCAACGGTGTCTATTTCTACCGGTTGGTGTCCGGAGGACAGGCGCAAACACGCAAGATGGTGCTCATGCGGTAGGAACCCGATGGTCCCTTGCCCGTGGCTGGGTTACGATTCGATTCCAATGACCTCCACGGAATCCCGCGACGCCCTCGATTTCCGCGCCCTCCAGGAACGTCTTCCCCTCCTGTGGACGACGATCCAGGCCGACAACTCCCTTCCCGTCTGCTCGGTGGTGATTCCATCGCTCAGTATGGATCCCAATGAGCTCCGGAAAGTGGAAGGGGTCACCTACTACGAGGAGCGTCTCCTCTTCTCGCTCATCCGGCTGCGCAATCCCAACGCCCGGGTCCTCTACGTGAGCAGTCTGCCCATCCATCCGGACATCGTGGAGTACTACCTCCACCTGCTGATCGGCGTACCGGCGAGTCATGCCCGGGCCCGGTTGGGTCTGTTCTCGGTCCATGACGGGAGTCCGCTTCCCCTCACCAAGAAGATCCTGGACCGGCCCCGGGCCATCGAACGGATGCGGCGCTGGGTGGGAGACCGGCGTCTGGCCTATCTCACCTGCTTCTGCTCGACCGCCCTGGAGCGGGAGTTGGCGGTGCGGTTGGGTATTCCCCTGAACGGGGTGGACCCGGACCTCATCGAGTGGGGGACCAAGACCGGATCGCGCGAAGCCTTCACCGAGGCGGGGGTTCCGCACCCGGCCGGGTTCAACGACCTGCGCTCGGAGGAAGAGGTGGTGGATTCGCTGGAGCGCCTGACGCGTGAGCGCCCCCACATGCGCAATGCCATCATCAAGCTCAACGAGAGCTTCTCCGGTGAAGGCAACGCGGTCATCACCCTGCCCGAACCGCTACCCAAGGAGCCACCCGCCCTCAGGGATGCACTGACCGAGGGCCTGCGCGCGTGTCGCTTCGCCGCTCCCGACGAAACCTACGCCCGTTACATGGGGAAATTCGGCGAAGCGGGGGGGATCGTCGAGGAACGGATCGTGGCCCAGGAAGTGCGTTCCCCCAGCGTGCAGATGCGGATCACACCCGACATGGAGCTGCATGTGGTCTCGACCCACGAGCAGGTCCTGGGCGGGAGCACGGGCCAGGTGTTCATCGGTTGCAAGTTTCCCGCCGAGGAAGCGTATCGGTTGTGGATCACCGAGGAGGCCCTCAAGGTGGGGCGCGTGCTACGGGACAAGGGCGTGATCAGCCGTTTCAGCGTGGACTTCCTCATGGCCCGTTCCGGTGACGAGCCCTGGCAGGGATACGCGATCGAGATCAACCTGCGGATGGGCGGGACCACGCATCCCTTCCTTGCCCTGGAGTTCCTCACCGGAGGCACGCTGAGTCTCGGTGACGGCCAGTTCCATACGCCCCGCGGGGATCTCAAGTCCTACTTCGCCACCGACAACCTCAAGTCCCCGTCCTACAAGGGGCTTCTTCCCGAGGATCTCCTGGATATCCTGGTCCAGCGCGGACTCCAGTTCCGCCCCAACACCGAGACCGGTGTGCTCTTCCACATGATCGGAAGCCTGTCCCAGTACGGCAAGCTGGGAGTGACCTGTATCGGCAACTCGCCCGAGGAAGCGGAGACGCTCTACGAGCGCACCGTCGCCGTGCTGGACGAGGAAACGGGGGCGGAGATCGGCGGGCACAGCGAAGGCCTCCTGGATTCCCGCATTCCGCGCATGGAGTAGGGGAGGCCAGGAGGCCTTCGATCTAGACCGCGATCGGCGTGCCGGTCCCCATCTCCTCTTCCTCGCTGGCCAGGAGCACGCGCCGTGCGAGCAGGCCGCTGGTCACATCCAGGACGATGTGCAGCACGATGGGCGCCCACAGCGAACCGGTCAGCACGAACAGTCCCGCCGCGACGAGGCCAATCACGCTGATCTTCACGAACCCGCGTACACCCTGGTACAGGTGTCCCAGGCCAAAGATGATCGACGACGCGATCACGGCCAGGACCACCCCCCCCAGTTCGGCGAAGTAGGCCATGAGAAAGCCGCGGTAGATCACCTCCTCGCAGATGCCGGCGGTGACCGAGAGGGCCATGAACCAGCGGCTGTCCCGGGTCGACGACGGCAGCATGGCCCGCAGGGACTCGAAGGTGGGAAGGAGATCGGTCAGGCGCTTGCGGTCGCGACCCAGGTAGATCAGCTGACCCACCAGGAACGCACTGACCACCACCGCCGCCGCGGCTCCGACCCACGCTCCGGTATGGGTGGTGAAGGTGAGGCCGAGGTGGGGGAGTCCGCGTCCGGTGAACGCCCAAAGACCCAGGATGGCCGCGAGCAGACTCCACTCCAGGATCATGATCCGACCGTAGGCACGCACCCGGGCCTCGGTGCCGCCCGCCCTGAGACTTGCTTCCAGGCGGTGGTAGTCCAGCACGGACCAGATGGGAAGCGCGACCGCGAGCCCCAGCACGAGAAGGTGATCCAACAGGTTCAGTTCCATGACAGTCTCCGTGTTCCGGCCAAGGGGGGCCTATGAACGATCCCCCCGTCCCCGTAGGGGAAGGAGGGCCAGGGTGAGTGAGCAGTACTGATCGGCGTCCTCGGGGACCTCGTCCTTGCCGGTTTCGCGGGCCAGGATCTCCAGGACCGCGTTCAGGTGTTCGTTGACCTCGGCCAGGACCTCGCGGTTCATGCGGGCGTGGAGCCGGGTGGCGAAGAAGTTGCGATCGTCCCCCTCCACCCGTGTGGTCGCCGCGGTCAACGCCGCTTCCAGGTCACGCTCGGCCATGCGAAAGGCCTGGGCCATGGTCCGGGTCACGTCCGAGTCGGGACCGCTGGCCGCGAGTTCGAATCGCTCGGCGGTCGGCTCGTAGAGGGTCTCTGCCCGCTTGCCGGAGGGCCGGGACCCGATCCGGTGCAGGAGCCCGGCCTCCTCGAGCATGTCGAAGTGGTAGTAGAGCGACCCCGGGGTGCGGCCCATCCGGGTCGCGATGTCGGCCACCGACATCCCGTGTTCGGCGGTGAACTGCCCCATGATCTCCATGCGGATCGGCGAGCTGATCGCCTTGCGCTGAAGCGGGGTTTCAAGGGTCTTGGTGCGCTGCTTCTTCTTTGCCATGCGTGGATCATCGGCGCATTTTTCAAGAAACGCAAGATTTTTTATTAAAAAATGTGTAGATTATTGAATTTTAAATTAGCAATTTGTTGCGGGACAATCTACTAGGGGATCCGGCAGGTTAATTCTGGAACAGAAGTGTTTCAGGGGATCGGCTCACATCAGGACTCCCCGGACAGGATCGTCTCCTACAGGGGACGGCGAAGCACCGCCTCATCATGCTCGTAGGTACCCGTGAACGAGAAGCCCAGTCTCTCGTAGAACGGTTGAGGGGTTCCTTCCGCCTGGACCACGCTGGTCAGGAGTTCGGTGGCCCCGGGTCGGGTGCGCACGTGCTCCACCAGGAGATCGATGGCCCGACTCCCGAAACCCATCCGCTGGTAACGCTGATCCAGCATGAACCGCCAAAGGAAGTACTCGGGCTCATCGGGCTTGTCGGAAATCATGAGGAAGCCGACCGGCGTCTCGTCGGCGTAGATGGCGCGGAACCAGGCGTACTTGGCAAAGTAGGCCTGGGCGATGGATACCGAGTTGGGCGCCACGAATTGCCGTTGCGATTCCGACACCGCCAGATCGCAGATGGTGTCAACCGTATCCCGGGTGACCTCGCGGAGGGTGACCCTGCTTTGCGACGTGGGGGCGACCTTATCCGCCATCTTCGCCCGCCTTCTCGAACAGCGCGTCCAGGTTGGATTCGTCCTCGATGTCACCGCTGCTGCGGAACACCTCGACCTCCACCTCGCCGTCGGCCATGAACTCCACCTCCCAGTGCTCCCCGGGAACGGTGGCGCCGACCAGGATGGCTCCCTCGCGGATGCTGGACAGGGTGTAGTGGACATCCGCCTCGTCGAGGCGGTCCAGGAAGTGGGTCAGCTTGGAAAGTTTCGCGGTCAATGCGTGGCCCCCAGATAGGCCCGGAGCTTGGGAGGAACCGGGCGCCGTTCAAGGATCTTCTTCGCCTCCCACAGCGACTCCGCGGGAAGTGACTGCAGCATACGCGTCTCTCCGCCGATGCGCACCGCCGCCGGTGCGCCGTCCCGGTAGAGGATCCGGTTTCCGGCCAGCGCCGGTACCCGGTCCCCCGGCGTCACCAGACCGGTGAGGTTGAGGGGGTCCGCGCCGCAGATGGAGACGAGGGCCCCGTCCGCGGTCCCCTTGCGGATCTCGCGAAGGCTGGCCACCGCTTCCGGCAGGGCGAACTGCTCCCCCGAGAGACCGGCCACGAACCGGCCGCCCCGGATTTCCCCCCGCGCTTCCATGCGGTGGTAGACCCGCAACAGGTCCCGCCACGGGGGCAGCGGGCCCTCGCGGTCCAGCAACCGGCGGAAGATGACCCCGTAGCGCAGAAGCAGGGTGCGGGCGATCTCCTCGAGATCCACCGGGTCCATGCGCCCCTCGCCGGCTCCGGCGCCGAGGCGACTCCATCGGCCGGCTTCCTCGATCTCGAACCCCGGCAGGTGTCGTCGACGCCGGTCGCTCCTCCCCCCCCGCTTGCTCTGGGGCACCAGGAGGGCACGCAGGCCCACGAACCCGTCCGCGGTGACCCGGCCCGCGGCGACCAGCTCGGCGAGCGCATCCTCGACCTGGGTCCTGAGCAGACCGCTTCCGGTCACGATGTCGTGGAAGAACGAGGCGCCCCGCTCGCCCAGGAGGGCGTCCACTTCCCCGGCGGTTCCGGCGAGCGGTTGGGCGAGGTCGGCCTCGGTCAGCCGTGACCAGAGGGGGAACCGGGCGCGGCCAACCAGGGCGATGGGGGTGGCGCGCACCGGCCGTCGTCCGCCGGCGCTGCCGGTGGGCGGGGGAGGCGGCGTGCGCCGAGCCCAGACATAGCGTCCGGAAAGACACAGTGCGTCCAGCCAGGAGGGGTCGTAGTCGGCCACGCGGGAGGGCAGGATGTCTCCCTCCCAGGCCGCGGCAGACGCCTCGAACCCTTCCAGTTGTCCCAGACTCCGTTCCAGGGCCCCGGGGCCTTCACCGCGGGTGTCCGGGGCGAGACCGTGCCAGCTGAACAGGAACCGCATGAAGTCCGCCGCGTTGACCGGTTCGATCTCGCGGCGCAGGCGGTTGAGGGTGTAGCGGTGGATACGGGCCAGCAGCCGGCGCTCGCACCACTCGGTTCCGGTTGCTCCGGGGGTGAAACGTCCCTGGAGCACGTAGCCCTCGCTCTCCAGGGTGGCCAGGGCAATGTCGATGTCGTGGCGGTCCACCCCGAGGTCGGCGGTGAGTTGGGCCGCGGTCACCGGGCCCAGTCCGTCCAGCCGCGAACGGGTGATTTCGGTGACGGCCTCGGGACGGGTGACCGGATCGGACCGGGGCGCGACCAGCCTCGGGTCGACGGTCGCGTCCGGATGCACCCTGACCAGCTCCCCAAGCCGCTCGGCGGAGATCCACAGACGGGCGCCGGTGGTGAGGGTCAGGATTCCCGCGCGCCGATCCGTGGCCAGCTCGGCGAGGAGACGCGGCCAATCGGAGGCGGCGCCGGAGTCCTCGATCAGGGTCCCACGCATTCCCTCCGCATCGGTGATGAACCCGAAGACGACGAGGGCGTCGTGCAGTTCGTCGGCGTCGCGGGGCTCCGGCCAGGCTTCGCCGCGCACGCGGGACACCGCGTCGGCGTCCAGGGCGCCGAGGTCCGATGCGGTCTGCGGATCCAGCCACCGCCGACTCATCACCGCCTGGGTGCGTCGTTCTTCCAGGGGGGCGTCGTCGAGGAACGCGTACGGTCGGGCATTGAGGATCTCGGAGGCGAGCGGGGAGGGTTCCCGCAGGTCCAGCGCGACAAGCTGGACCCGGTCGTGCACCACATCGTCGATGAACGACACGAACCGGTCGATGTCCATGGCCTCGGTGAGGCAATCCCGGATGGTTTCGCTGACCAGGGGGTGGTCCGGGATCTCGCGATCGCCGGCGATGTTCTCCAGGCAGGCCAACTGATCCGGGAAGACGACGGAAAGCAGGTCGTCGGCCCGCATGCGCTGCAACGGCGGCGGCACCTTCTTCCCTCCCTGGAAACGCGGCACGGCCAGGGCGCGGGATGCGTTCCAGCGCCAGCGCACCTCGAACATGGGGGCGTCCAGCAGCGCCTGGACCAGGACGTCCCGCACCGTCTCGGGATGAAGGAAACGGAAGACCTCGCTCAGGGCAAAGCTGTGGGTGAGGCCAAGGGAGAGCACGATGGCGTCGTCGGTGGCCGCTGCCTGGAGCTCGAAGTTGAACGAACGGCAGAAACGCTTGCGCAGCGCCAGCCCCCAGGCGCGGTTGAGCCGGGTCCCGAAGGGGGAGTGGAGCACCAGTTGCATCCCGCCGCTCTCGTCGAAGAACCGCTCGAGGACAACGGTCTCCTGGGTGGGCAGGACGCCCAGGGCCCCTTTGGCCGCGCCCAGATACTCCGCGAGCTGGAGCGCGGCGCCCTCGGAGAGGCCGATCTCCCGCTGCAGCCAGGTCGACACCCGGTTCACCGCGGTGCGGAAGTGCGCCACCGGATCTCCCTGGACCGCGTCGCCGATGAGCGGGCCCAGGACCTGGGAGATCTCCTCCCGCAACCGCGACACCGCGGCGGAGAGTTCCGTGGTGCGACCGGGCGCCTCGCCCAGCCAGAAGGGAAGGGTGGGAGGTTGGCCGGTCGCATCGGCCACGCGGACCGTGCCGGACTCCACCCGCAGGATCTGCCACGAGGTGTTGCCGAGCTGGAAGATGTCTCCGGCCATGCTCTCGATGGCGAAGTCCTCGTTGACCGTCCCGACAAAGGTTCCCGATGGCTCCAGGACCACCCGGTAGTCCGCGGTCTCGGGGATCGCGCCCCCCGAGGTCACCGCGGTGAGGCGTGCACCCCGGCGTGGACGGAGCTTGCGGTTGACCCCGTCCCGGTGCAGGTACGCGCTGCGTCGACCCTTGCGGGTGCTGAACCCGTTGGAGAGCATGCCGACCACCGCATCGAAACTCTCCCGGGTCAGCTCGCGATACGGGAAAGCCCGGCGGATCCTGGCGTAGAGGTCGTCCTCCTTCCATTCCTCGGCGGCAACGGAAGCGACGATCTGCTGGGCAAGAATGTCCAGGGGTGCGTGGGGGATGATGAGCCGGTCGAGTTCCCCCCGCCGCACCGCGTCGAGCACCGCGGTGCACTCCACCAGATCGTCCCGACTCACCGGGAAGAGGCGGCCCTTGGGGAGGCCGCCTACCGCGTGACCGGATCGGCCGACCCGTTGCAGGAATGCGGCAATGGAGCGGGGCGAGCCGATCTGGCACACCAGATCCACGTCCCCGATGTCGATGCCCAACTCCAGCGACGCGGTGGCCACCAGGGCCCGCAGACTACCGCTCTTGAGCCGGGTCTCCGCATTGAGTCGCTGTTCCTTGGACAGGCTTCCGTGATGCGAGGTCACGTTCTCCGCCCCGATCCGCTCGCTGAGATGACGGGCCATGCGTTCGGCCATGCGACGGGTGTTGACGAAGACGAGCGTTGTGGCATGGGACTCGATGAGCGAGGTCAACCGGGTGTAGATCTCTTCCCACACCTCGTTGGACATCACCGCTTCCAGGGGCGAATCGGGGACTTCCAGCGCGAGGTCGAGCTGCCGACGATGGCCGGTGTCGATGATCCGGCAGGCGGGTGGCTGCGGGCCGGGACCCTGGCCGGTGAGGAACCGCGCCACATCCTCGATGGGTTTCTGGGTCGCGGAAAGACCGACCCGGACCACGCCGGGTCCGGTCAGTGCGTCCAGGCGTTCCAGGGACAGGGCCAGGTGGGATCCCCGTTTGGATCCGACCACCGCGTGGATCTCGTCCACGATGACCTGCCGCACCGTCTGGAGCATGCGGCGGCCCCCTTCGCTGGTGAGCAGGATGTAGAGCGATTCCGGGGTGGTGACCAGGATGTGGGGAGGTCGCTTGACCATGCCGGCCCGCTCGCCGGGCGGCGTGTCCCCGGTCCGGACCGCGGTGCGGATGGTCGCATCCGGTAGGCCGCGAATGGCCAGCTCTGCGGAAATGCCCTGGAGCGGCTCTTCGAGGTTCTTGTGGATGTCGTTGCTCAGGGCCTTGAGCGGCGAGATGTAGAGAACACGGGTCTCGTCCAGGAGATCACCGCGTTCGGCCAGTCGCACCAGGTCGTCGATGGCGGCCAGGAAGGCGGAAAGGGTCTTGCCGGAACCGGTGGGCGCCGCGATCAGGGTGTGCTCCCCGTCCTGGATGGCCGGCCAGGCCTGCTCCTGGGGCGGGGTGGGCGCGTCGAACCGGGACGTGAACCACGCACGGACGGCGGGGTGAAAACGATCCAGGACCATGGTGGTGCTCTCGAGTACAGCGGGGGGAGCCGCGGGGGGCGAATCGGCAGTCTAGCACGCGGGGTTCCGGGACGCGGATCGACAGACGCATTCCATCGGGCAATCCGTTGTCAGGGAGCCCAATACGGGACTAGGAGTGCCCCTCCAACTCACATAGTATTCGACTCGATCCTGGTCGGGTCTGTTCCGGTCAGCTCCCACTTTCCCGGAGGAATCCATGTCGCGTTACCTGTTGCTGTTCGCCCTTCTGCTTCTGCTACCCATGGACGGGTCCGCGCAGACCCTCGCCGACCGGGTGAAGGCGGGGGAGGGGGACGCGATTCCCTGCTGTGACTTCAGCGACGTCCCGGGATTCATCTGGGCGGGCAGCGACTCGCTCATGACCATTGCCGACCTGGCCGCCTACGCGGCGCCCATCCTGTGGTTCTCCCCGGACGAACCGCTGCTCAGGAAGATCAAGTACAAGGAGATCGATCAGCCCGCCCCCTTCCCTTTCGAGGAGGGGGACGGCCCGGTGGTCTACTACCGGCTCCGCACGCTGTTGGCCAAGGACCAGGACCGGGTCTATTCGCCGCGTCCGGATCGGGGAAAGTCCATCATCAACCTGGCCCAGCTGGGAGCGATGGATCTGGACTTCTTCTTCTACTACCCGTCCGAGGAAGGCCTGGGCGGGCACAAGCACGATGTCGAGTACGCGGAGATGAAACTCGTGGTGTGGGACCGGCCCGCCTGTTCGGACTGCAGGTACTCCGTGCTGGTGTCGCGCACCATCGGGAAAGCACACGGCATTCTCTGGTACGACAACACCCTCGATACCGACGAGTACACCGAGTTTCCCATGACCCTTCTCGTGGAAGAGGGGAAACACGCGACCTGCACCGACAAGAACGGCGACGGCTACTACACTCCCGGCTACGACGTGAACCAGCGGGTCAACGACGCCTGGGGTGTCCGTGACATCATGCGCAGCGGCGCCCTGTTCTCGGGTGGGTTCCAGTCCTGGTTCGCCAAGGTGCGCACGGACCCCTACCGGGTCTTTCCTCCGTTGCCGGAAGACAGTCCGTTGCGCGAGGAGCACACCTACGACGGCGTCTATGCGCCCGAGCATGCGATCTACGAACTGCGGCCTTTCCCCAACTCCGAAGGGGCGTACACGATCGACGAAAGGCTTCCGCACTTCATCGAGGACAAGGGGGATCCCAATTGGCCCGCGATCGTGGGGGATACCAATCTCCGGGACTTCGGGCGCTGGCTGGACGAGGAAAACTTCGTCAAGAACATCTCCGTTGCCTTCCGGGTGGATGGTGACGGTTCCAGCAACCGCGCGGACTACGGTATCTCCGTCATCTTTCCCCTGCTGGTCCTCAAGCATGTCCAGGATCCCATTGGAGGGGGATGGCTCGTCAATCGCCTGTACTGGAAGGACGAGAACCTGCGTGACTTCGCCTGGACAGTCCTCTACACGACATCCGCGTCACGCTGGATCGACGGGTACCTGTCCATCGGTTACGAGTGGGGGAACGGTCCCGAGGGGAACGACGACAACGTCGTGACCGAGACCGGGATCAAGTTCCGGGTGAACATGCAGCACTCCCCGGTCAAGTTCGTGACCAAATTGACCGACTTCTGGGGATTCCGGTTCGGGATCAAGAACACCGGGTTCTTCAATTTCAAACGGATCGGGTACACCTTCGAGATCGGGGCGGGGACCTTCTAGCCGGCCCGGGGGGCAGTGTTCCCTCATTCGTCACGGTCCTGTCACCCGGTTGTCACCTGGGGGGCATAGGGTCCGCGCCAGATTCCTGGCGCCGACATTGCAGCGGACCGATCCCGCCGCGGCGCTCCTGCCAAAAACAGCCCGCGTTGAAGGAGGGACGAATGTTCCGCTGCCTGCCCGGCGTACTGTGTCTTGCCCTGCTCCTGGTCTCCGCTCTTCCAAACCCCTCCCGGGCCGGAACCAAGGTCTACGAGGGAGAGGACGGCTCCTTCGTGGAAGTGGGGGGGCGGGTCCAACTCCAGTACCGCAATTTCCGTCCCTCGCGTGACGGCGCGGAGTCGGTGGACAACATGTTCTTCCGTCGTCTGCGTCCCTACCTCAAGGGATCGGTGACGAAGGACTGGGAGGGGATGATCCAGATCGACTTCGGCAAGTCGCTGGACTCCGACGAACTCGCGGTCAAGGATGCCTTTCTCAGGTACAAGGGCTTCTCGAACCCGTCCTTCGCGCTCACCTTCGGGAACATCAAGGGCTACTACTCCCGTGAGTTCCTCACCTCCTCCAAGAAGAACCAGCTGGTGGAGCGCACCTTCGTGGGGGATCATAATTTCGGCGGCTTCGATCGGGTGCTGGGCGTCCACTTCCTGGGCAGCACGGGAAGCGGCAAGGTCCAGGTCGGCCTTTCCGCCGGATCCGAGTCCCACGATCCCGGGGTCTTCACCATGGATTTCGACACCCCGGTCAACGACGCGGGGGACTGGAACCAGGGCTGGGGAGCGTCGGGCCGCGTGGATGTCTTCCCCATGGGAAAGACATCGTATGACCAGGGTGACTTCCACAGCGACACGTCACACATCCTGCTCGGTGTGGGCGCGTTCGGATGGAGCAACGACGGGGACAACAACCTGCACACGAACAAGGACGGTGGGTCCCTCAGCCAGAAGAAAGCGGATCTCAAGAGTGCCTATGGCGGGACGGCCGATGCCGGGTTCCGCGGGCACGGAATCTCCGCGGACGCCCAGGTCAACTTCACCCACGGCGAGACCGAGGTGGAGACGCTCACCGCGGGGCTCTACCGTGATGGGGCCACGGATCTGGTGTCCGCCGCCGTCGAGGGGGGGTACATGATCGTGCGCAAGCGACTGGAACTGGTGGTCGCCTACGACATGCTGGACGCGTCCAACTTCATGCAGACCTGGAGCCGCGTCCATGCCGGCGCCAACCTGTTCATCGACAGGAACTATCTCAAGTTCCAGATCGAGTACTTCCGCTCCATGAATATCGAGGGAGTGGACGGAGCCGACGCGGACAACATCCTGGTGCAGGGGCAGTTCTACTTCTAGTTCGAGCTTCGGGCCCCGGCAATGGAAAGGGGGCGGACCCGCTGGGTGTCCGCCCCCTCTTTGTCGTCTACCGGTGCTGGCCCGGATCTACTTGTCGCCGTCCTCGGCCGGTGCCTCGGGGGCAACCTCCAGGAGCGGCAGGTTGGTGGCAATCTGGACGTCGATCAGCATGTCGATCTGCCGGTCGATCTGCATGAACCGGGCCGCCATGGCCGAACCCAGGACCTTCTCGAACTTCTTGTACCAGTCCTTCTGGAGCTTCAGATCCGCCTCTTCCCCCTTGAAGACCCGGTCCATCAGCCCCTTGGCGACTTCGTCGGTCATGGAGTCGTACGCGTTGGCATAGTCCTCGATCAGGGTCAGCTTGGAGTCTCCCAGCTTGGACTTCTCCAACTGGTACTCGCGGTACACGGGCCAGAAGGCCTTGGCCGCGTCCTCTTCCATGGGAAGAGCCTCGGTCACGACCGCCTGACGCTGGGCCTGGATATCGGTGCGGAGGAGCTCGATGTAGGACTCCACCTGGGCCGAGGCAGTGCCGGCCATCATCAGGAGTCCGATGGACAGGAGAATGATTCGTTTCATGACAAAAGCTTCCTTCTTTGCGGGTTAGGTGCGCAGGTCCCGGCGGCCGGCGCCGGGGCTTCTCGCCGCGCTCGGGGAGGATGATATAGTTTCGCCGTGCCGCAGTCACCCTCGCTCGATCCCTTTCCCGCCCCTGGTGTGAACCCACGGTATCTGCTCCTACAGCTCCTGCTCCTGGCCTGCTCCCTGGTCATGGCCAGCCCTGTCTCCGCGGCCAAGACGGATGTCGTGGTATTCGAGAACGGGGATCGCCTGACCGGCGAGGTCAAGGGGCTGGAGCGGGGGATGCTGAGCTTCAAGACCGACCCCACCGACAAGATCTCGGTCAAATGGACCGATGTCTGGCATATCAGTACCGATAGCTTTCTGGAGATCGAAACGGTGGGGGGGGAGAAGTACTTCGGGACGCTGGTCGCTCTGGCACGGCCACGGTTCGTGGGTTTGGTGGGGGTCATGGGCACCGATACCCTGGCCGTGTCCATGGTGGAAGTTGTTTTCATCACCCCCATCAAGAAGACCTTCTGGTCGCGGATCGACGGCAATATCGACCTCGGATTCACCTATACGCAGTCGAGCAGCCTTATCCAGATGACCCTGAACGTGGGCGCATCCTACCGGGGAACCCACGCCCTGGTTTCCTCGGAGCTGAACTCCCAGGTCTCCAAGACCGAAGGGATCACCACGACCAACCGGCACGACCTGACCAATCGGTTGCAGTACTTTCTTCCCCACAAGTGGCTGGTCGGAGGCTCTCTGGCTTTCACCAAGAACGACCAGCTGGGAATCGATCTTCGCATCCAGTACCTGGGGATGGCCGGCTACTACCTGACCCAGAAGAACAGCATCCTGTGGTCGGCCAGCGGGGGTCTGGCTCTCTCCCAGGAAATCCCGACCGGGGGGACCGACTTCGATGCGAACCTGGAGGCCGCGCTCTCGACGGCATTCACCTGGTTCACCTACAACACGCCCAAGCGGGATGTGGAAATCTACCTGGCAATCTATCCCAACCTGACCACCCAGGGACGAATCCGAAGTGACCTCAGCGCCAAGATCCGCTGGGAAATGATCAAGGACTTCTACTTCGGTCTGACCCTGATCAACAACTACGACAACATGCCGCCGGCCGGAGGCACGGAGAAGAACGACCTCACCACCACGCTTTCGGTGGGCTATTCGTTCTGAGCCGGTGGCTCCCCGCTAGCGGCCGAAGTTGAGGTTGAGCCCGAGCAGGAGCCCGTGCACGTTGCCGTTGAAGGCATAGGCCGCATCCCCGGCCTCGTCGTTGGCGTAGTCCGTGTCCTGGTAGCGATACTCCGCAAGGAGATCGACGAGGTCGGACACCCGCCACATGACGGTTCCGGCAACGCTCCACACGGTGCTGGACGAGACATCGAACCCACCGACATCGCCGCGGAAGAGCACTCCCCACCGGGGGCCGGTGTCCGCGTAGAATCGTACGCCGATCAGGGGATCAACCCAGTACTCGTCCACCTCGCGCCCAAGACTGGGTTCGCCCTGGAGCACCTGGATGTCCTGCTGTTGGAAGTTGGCCCGCAGCCCCCCGTAGAGCTCGAACGCCTGGAGGCCGCGCTTCCCGTTGACCGGGGTCAGCGACCCGAGATGCTCCCCGACCCGGTAGGCAAGCAGGATGTCGACGAGGGTCATGTTCATCGTCTGGTCCACCGACGTGGAGTCGTTGACCACGGTGGGCAGATCCGGAACGTCGGACTGGACCGGAGTCGTCGTCTGCTTCAGGCGCACATAGCTGCCGTCGGCGATCAGCGTCCAACGCTTCTTGCCGATTTCGCCGTGCAGGGCACCGGCAAACTCCATCCGGTCGAAGAGGTCGTCGAGGGTGAAGTCGAGAGGGAAGGTCATGGGACCGGTAGTGGTGGTCGCGTCCACGCTGGCCAGCCAGACGCTCGGGGCCAGCCGCAACTGGAGGCGGTATGAATCCTCGGCCTGAGTTGCGTCCTGGGCCAGGCCCTCCGAGGACCCCATGGCGATGAAGAGGGCCGCTGCGGCGGCCAGGAAAACCCGTCCCGATATCATGCTTGCCTCCTTCCGGGACATACCCGGCGGGGGCATCTTGAAGGCGTCGGAGGACGGCGTCAAGCGGTGGCTGGGAGGGCCGAGCCGCCCCTAGAGCGGGAACTCGAATCCCACGATGAATCGGAGGCGCTGATAGACGATGTCCGAACCCGAGGGGGGAGGATCGATCGCTTCGAAGGCGGCCATGGCGCTGCGACCCCATGCGTAGTTCGCGGCCAGGGTGAGGTCGACGCTTGCCACATCGAAGGCGACACCGAGATTCACGTGGTAGATGTTCCAGGTCGCGACGGACACCGAGTTCGGCGTGTGCACGTAGGAGGAATAATCCGTGGCGAATCCGGCCACGGTGGAAAAGTGCTCGCTGAAGCGGTGCTCCACCCCGACTCCCGCATTGAACAGGTTGCCCGCGGCGTAGGTGGCCGGCAGAGCCTCTTCCGGTACGAGAACGTTGATCTCGCTGACCGTTCCGAACCATTCCCCACTCAGGTGAACGTCGGTCTTTCCGAACCTGCGATAGACGCCCCCGGCAATGGAAACGGGGGACCGGAACCTGGCCGACAGCCCCTGTTCGTAGTCCATCCCGGCGGTTCCCGGCTGTCCCTCGCCGGTGAACGATCGCAGGGTCAGGATCGAGCCGTCCCCGAACAGGCTCAGGCTCGGGGTGGTTGCCGAGAACCCGAATGAGTAGCCGTGGTAGGCGAAGGAGATACCGAACTTCATGAGCGTGCGGGCGTTCCAGTAGGAGGTCTCCTTGATCGTGGTCCGATTGGCCACCGTCGAGTCCCGCTCGAACAGGGAGATGTTCTGGAGGCGGGTGCGCTGACCCCGATAGACCCCGTACCCGGTTGCCCCGAATCCGAAGGTCTCGCTAATGGGCAGGGACCAGGTCAGCCCGGCCCAGGTTTCATTGAGGCTCTGGTCGATCAGGAACTCTCCCCCGACCTCCACATCGGAGATCAGGCCTCCTCCGGGAGCGCTGATCCGGGCCTTGAAGTCCTGGCGGGTCAGGGCCGAATAGGCCCACTGGTTCCCCTCGACCAGGTCCCAGCTGAACGTACCGGCAAACATGGTGGGGGCGGGGCCGAAGGTGGTCGAGGACAATTCCAGGGCATTGATGGGGTCCGGATCCAGCCTCAGGTTCTGCAGCTCGAACGCCTTGGCGCTCAGGAGGAGCCCCGGCTTCTCCATGAGAGCGAGGGCGCCCGGGTTGTAGAATGTGGCGCTGAGGTCGGAGACGCTTCCCACCACGATGCCGGCGAGAAGTTGCCCACGGGTCCCGTAGTGCTGGGTCCAGTAGTTGGTGTCCTGGGCATGGAGGGGCGCGGCATGACCAAGCACGAGCGACGCTACGGCCATGACGAGTTGCAGGGGGGGTCGGATCCGCATGGGTTCGGATGATAAAGCCCTGGGGGGGCGGTCGCTACCCGCGCCGGTCGCTGCCCGGCTGCTAGACTCGGCCGATACACCCCAACGGAGGTCCCATGACCACGCACGACGGTTCGACCTTTCTCGACAGCGTCAACCGGATGATCGACAAGAGTCTCGGCAAGGTGGACCTGTCCCCCGGGCTCTCCCAGGTCATCCGGCGCTGCCGATCCGTGTACCACATGCGATTCCCGGTTCGCATTCGCGGCGAGTTCAAGGTGTTCGACGCCTGGCGGGCCAATCACAGCGAGCATCGCCTCCCCATGAAGGGGGGCATCCGGTTCGCCATGGACGTCAACCAGGAGGAGGTCGAGGCGCTGGCCAGCCTGATGACCTTCAAGTGCGCGGCTGTCGACGTGCCCTATGGCGGTGCCAAGGGGGGGCTTCGCATTGACCCGCGAAAGTACGAGCCCCGGGAACTCGAGGCGATCACCCGCCGGCTCACCATCGAACTCGACAAGGCCGGGTATATCAACCCCAGCGTCAACGTGCCCGCCCCGGACATGGGTACCGGAGCGCGGGAGATGGGTTGGATGGCCACCACCTATCGCACCCTTCACCCCGAGGACATCAACGCCGAGGCGTGTGTCACCGGCAAGCCGCTCGAGTTGGGCGGGATCCGGGGTCGGGTCGAGGCCACCGGCCGCGGTGTCCAGTACGCCTTGCAGGAGTTCTTCCGGCATCCGGACGACATGAAGCGGGCCGGTCTGGCGGGAGGGTTGGCCGGCAAGCGGATCGTGGTGCAGGGGCTGGGCAACGTGGGCTACCACGCGGCCAAGTTCCTCCAGGAGGAAGACGACGCCCGGATCATCGCGGTGATCGAGCGGGACGGGGCCATCGTCAACGAGAACGGTCTCGCCATCGAAGCGCTCAAAACACATCTGCAGGAGCAGGGGGGAGTGGCCGGATTCGCCGGGGGGGAGTACCTGTCCGACGGGGCCTCGGTCCTGGAGTACCCCTGCGACATCCTGATCCCGGCCGCCATGGAGGGGCAGATCACCGCCGAGAATGCGCTCCGCATCCAGGCCCGTCTCATCATCGAGGCGGCCAACGGCCCGGTCACCTACGAGGGGGACCGGATCCTGCGGGAGGCGGGCCGGCTCATCATTCCCGACCTCTATGCCAACGCCGGCGGGGTGACCGTCTCCTACTTCGAGTGGACCAAGAACCTCTCCAAGATGCGGTTCGGGCGGCTGGAACGCCGCATGGTGGAGGCCCGTTCGCACGCCACCGTGGAAACCCTGCGGGCCATGACCGGCAAGGAGGTCCCGGAGGAGTTCGTTCAGGGCCTGCAGCGCGAGGCGGACGAACTGAACCTGGTCCGTTCCGGGCTGGATGACACCATGCGGACCGCCTACCAGCAGATCAGCGAGATCTGGCACGGCCGGGACGACATCGAGGATCTGCGGACCGCCGCCTATGTCTCGGCCATCCAGAAGATCGCCCGCTACTACTCCTACTACTCGCTCTGAGAGCAACAGGGGCGTTGGCCGGGAGGGCTCCGGTTGCCGCTCCAAACCGGCGTCGGGATGCCGTACACTCTACCGCCCGCACCCATGGCGGGGGGCGGACGGAAAGGACACGCATTCCCATGAATATCCACGAATACCAGGCGAAAGCGCTGTTTCGCCGGTTCGGCGTGGCGGTCCCCGAGGGCAAACTCGCGGTGACTGCCGAGGAGGCGCAGGCGGCCGCCGGCGAGTTGGGCGGTTCGGTCGCGGTCATCAAGGCCCAGGTGCACGCGGGGGGTCGCGGCAAGGCGGGCGGCATCAAGTTGGCCAGGACCCCGGAGGAGGCACGCGAGGCGGCCGAGGCCATCCTGGGCATGACCCTGATCAGCAAGCAGACCGGCCCCGAGGGGCGGCTGGTGCGCAAGGTCTATGTCGAAGCGGGCTCCGACATCAAGCGGGAGCTCTACCTGGCCATCACCCTGGACCGGGAGACCGAGTCCTTCGCGATCATCGCCTCCACCGAGGGGGGCATGGATATCGAGGAGGTCGCGGAATCGACTCCCGAGAAGATCCACACCACCTTCGTGGACCCCAACATCGGGCTGTCCCCCTATCAGTCCCGGGCCATCGGCTACGGGATGGGTTTCACCCCGGATCAGGTCAAGCAGTTCGTGGGCTTCCTGGGCGGGCTCTACAGGCTCTTCGTGGAGAAGGACTGTTCCCTGCTCGAGATCAACCCCCTGGTGGTGACCGGCGAGGGGGATCTGTTCGCCCTGGACGGCAAGGTCAACTTCGACGACAACGCCCTGTTTCGGCATCCGGACATCGCCCAGCTACGGGACATGGACGAGGAAGATCCCCTGGAGCGCGCGGCCAAGGAGATGGACTTCTCCTACGTGGCGCTGGACGGCAGCATCGGCTGCATGGTCAACGGAGCGGGACTCGCCATGGCGACCCTCGACATGATCAGCATTGCCGGGGGTTCGCCGGCAAACTTCCTCGACGTGGGCGGGGATGCGGATGAGAAGCGGATCGAGAACGCCTTCAAGCTGGTGCTCTCCGACAAGCAGGTGAAGGCGATTCTCATCAATATCTTCGGTGGCATCGTCCGCTGCGATCTCATTGCCCAGGGCGTGGTCCAGGCCAGCCGGTCGGTGGGGGTCACGGTGCCCCTGGTGGTGCGTCTGCAGGGCAACAACGCGGTCGAGGGGCGCAGGATCCTCGCCGAATCGGGTCTTGGCATCATCCCTGCCGAAACCCTGCCGGAGGCCGCCGAGAAGGCGGTTGCATCGGCCAAGGGAGGGAACTGAGTCATGGCAATCCTGTGTGACCGCAATACCCGGCTTCTCGTCCAGGGCATGGGACGGGTGGGTCGTTACCACGCCGGTATCTCCCGCGACTACGGAACGCCGGTGGTCGCCGGCGTGCACCCCGGCAAGGGGGGGCAGACCCTCGACGAGGTGCCCATTTTCAACACCGTGGCCCAGGCCGTGGCCGAGACCGGCGCCAATGCCTCGGTGATTTTTGTCCCGCCCGCCGGCGCCGCGGACGCGATCATGGAGGCTGCGGCCTCCGTGCTACCCCTGGTGGTGGCCATCACCGAGGGCATCCCGGCCAACGACATGGCCAAGGCCAAACGGGCCATCGCCGGCAGCGGCACCCGTCTGCTGGGCCCCAACTGTCCCGGCGTGGTGACGCCGGAGCAGTGCCGGATCGGGATCATGCCCGCGAGGCAGATCACCCGTCCCGGAAACGTGGGGGTGGTTTCGCGTTCCGGAACGCTCACCTACGAGGCGGTGCATCAGCTCACCCTGCTGGGGATCGGCCAGTCCACCTGTGTGGGCATCGGTGGTGATCCGGTGATCGGGACCCAGTTCATCGATGCCCTCGCCCTGTTCGAGAAGGATCCCGAGACCGCGGCGGTGGTCATGATCGGGGAGATCGGGGGGAGCGCGGAAGAGGATGCGGCCGCCTTCGTCAGGGACCACATGACCACTCCCGTGATCGGGTTCATTGCCGGGCAGAACGCCCCGCCCGGGAAGCGCATGGGACACGCCGGTGCGATCATCGCCGGGGGCAAGGGCAAGGCGTCCGACAAGATCGCGGCGTTCGAGGCGGCCGGCATCCCGGTCTCCCTGTCGCCCGGAGACATCGGTATTACTCTGGCTCGTCACGTACCGCAGTTGGCGACCAGCGGCTAAGGAAGTCCTATGTCCACCCATCGTCTCGAGGCCCTGCTGGACCACTACCGACGCTACGTCCGGGATCCGGCCACGGCGACCCCATGGCGGGATGTGTTTTCCCGCCTGGACGAGGATGCCAAGGCCTGGCTCGACGCGCGTCTTGACGGTTCGGCGCCGGCGGTTGCCGGGGCCCCGGTCGAGACCGGTGTTCCGGCGAGCGACGCGGAACAGGCGGCCCGGGATTCCACCCGGGCCCTCATGTTCATCCGCGTGCACCGGGTGCGGGGGCACCTGCAGGCCTCCCTGGATCCCCTCGGGCTGGCCAATCCCGAGCGCCACCCCGAACTCCAGCCCGAGACCTACGGGTTCACCGAGGCGGACATGGACCGTCCCATCTTCCTGGATGGGGTGATGGGCATGCAGAGCGCGACCATGCGCGAGATCGTCGCCGCGGTCCGCACCACCTTCTGCGGGCCGGTGGGGCTCGAGTACATGCACCTCCAGGATCCGGCGCAGAAGGCGTGGATCCAGGAACGCATGGAGAGCCCGGAACACCGGGCCACCCTCACCGACGCGGATCGCCTGGACATCCTGGAGCGGCTCACCGCAGCCGAGGCCTTCGAGAAATTCCTCGACAAGAAGTACACCGGAACCAAGCGGTTCGGTCTGGAGGGGGCGGAGACCACCATCCCCGCCCTGGAGACCATCGTCCGCACCGCGGTGGGACTCGGGGTGGACGAGATCGTCCTGGGCATGGCCCACCGAGGCCGCCTCAATGTCCTGGCCAACGTGATGGAGAAGCCGCTCACCGCGATCTTCCACGAGTTCAAGGGGGGCAGTTCCACCCCCGAGGAGATCGGCGGTTCCGGCGATGTGAAGTATCACCTGGGCACTTCCACCGACCGCGAGATCGGTGGCAACTGGGTGCACCTGTCACTGACTCCCAACCCGTCCCATCTCGAGGCGGTGGATCCGGTGGTGGTGGGCAAGGTGCGGGCCCGACAGGACCTGGTCGGGGACGGCGACAAGAACCGGGTGATCGGAATCCTGCTCCACGGCGACGCGGCGTTTGCCGGGCAGGGTGTGGTGGCGGAGACCCTGCAGTTCCTGGAACTCCCCGGCTATCGCACCGGCGGGACGATCCATTTCATCATCAACAACCAGATCGGGTTCACCACCAACCCCATGATCGGTCGTTCCAGTCCCTACAGTTCGGATGTGGCCAAGGCGGTCCAGGCCCCCATTGTCCACGTGAACGGGGACAGCCCGGAAGCGGTGGTCCTGGTGGCCAAGTTCGCCATGGAATTCCGTCAGACCTTCAAGCGGGATGTGGTGATCGACATGGTCTGCTACCGGCGGCACGGCCACAACGAAGGGGACGAGCCGGCGTTCACCCAACCGCTCATGTATCGCGCGATCCGCAACCACCCCACCACGCTGACCCTGTATGCGCAGAAGCTGGCCCGGGACGGCATCGTCTCCAAGGACCAGTCGGCCAAGCTGGCCGCGGATTGGGACGATCTTCTGGAGTCGCAGTTCCAGTTGGCCGAGTCCTACCAGGCCAGCCATGCGGAGTGGCTGGAGGGTTCGTGGTCCGGGCTGGAGCCGGTCAAGGACTACGATCCGCGCCGGGGGGACACGCAGTCGACACTGGAAGACCTGCAGGAAGTGGGGGCTGCGCTGGTCCGGGTTCCGGAGGGGTTCAACCTCAACCGGAAGATCACCCGTCAGCTGAAGACCAAGGCGAGGATGTTCGAGACCGGCGAGGGGATCGACTGGGGCACGGGCGAGGCCCTGGCCTACGGCACCCTGCTCCTGGAGGGGCACCCGGTGCGGCTCTCGGGGGAGGACTCCAACCGGGGCACCTTCTCCCACCGTCACGCGTCCTGGGTGGATCAGGAGACCGAGGAAAAGCACATCCCCCTCAACCACATCCGGGAGGACCAGGGAAAGATCGACATCCTGGACAGCCCGTTGAGCGAGTTCGGGGTTCTGGGGTTCGAGTACGGCTACGCCATGGCCGCGCCCAACGCCTTGGTCCTGTGGGAAGCGCAGTTCGGTGATTTTGCCAACGGGGCCCAGGTCATCATCGACCAGTTCCTGGCCGCGGGCGAGGTGAAGTGGCTTCGCATGAACGGTCTTGTCCTTCTGTTGCCCCACGGCTATGAGGGGCAGGGTCCCGAGCACAGCTCGGCCCGCCTGGAACGGTTTCTCTCCCTGTGCGCCGAGGACAACCTGCAGGTGGTGAACCTGACCACCCCGGCCCAGATCTTCCATGCCCTGCGCCGCCAGATGAAACGCAAGTTCCGCAAGCCGCTGGTGGTCATGGCGCCCAAGTCCCTGTTGCGGCACAAGCGCGCGGTCTCGAAGCTGGCCGAGTTCGGGCCGGGGAGTCACTTCCACCGTGTCCTGGAGGAAGACGTCCCGCCGTCCTCCGCCAAGGAGGCGAAACAGGTCGTGGTCTGCAGCGGCAAGGTCTACTACGACCTGCTCGAGGAGCGGGAATCGCGGAAGATCACCGACGTGCATCTCGTGCGCATGGAGCAGCTCTACCCGTTCCCCATGGATGCCCTGGTCCATGTCCTGCGTCCCTATGCCCACTGCCGCTTTGTCTGGTGCCAGGAGGAATCCCGCAACATGGGAGCCTGGCCGGTGGTGGGGGAGATGCTGGGTGAGGTGGCCGAGGCGATCGGCGCCAGGCATCCCGAGTTCCGTTACGCCGGGCGCCGGACGTCCGCGTCGCCGGCGACCGGGCGCGCGTCCCGCCATCGGGAAGAGCAGATCGCGCTGGTGGACGAGGCGCTCACGGTGGGGCTGGAGCACAAGGGACGGGTCAAAGCGAGGGTGGCCCGGGATGCGCGCAGGGGCGACAACTCGTCCCCGTCATCCCCCCGCCCCAAGGGCGGCGGCAAGACCCGGCGGAAGGCTGGAAGCCAGCGGGTTTCCAGCAAGTAGAGAGCTGCAATTTCCGACCCGGTTGGCCTGCTCATCGGTCTGGGGCTCCTGTATCTGGGTGGCGAGGGTCTCGTGGCCGGTTCCTCACGGCTCGCCCTGCGCGCCGGAATCTCCCCCCTGGTGGTGGGACTCACCCTGGTCGCCTTCGGGACGAGCAGCCCGGAGCTGGTGGTGAGTCTCAAGGCGGCCTTCGCCGATGCCGGCGATCTGTCTGTGGGCAACGTGGTCGGGTCCAACATCTGCAACGTGCTCTTCATACTCGGGCTCGCCGCCATCATCCGTCCCGTTCGTGTGGAGACCCGGATCGCCCGGGTCGACGCCCCGCTGCTCGTTCTGGTCAGTGTGGGGACGTTCCTTCTGCTCGCCGACGGGCACCTGGGGCGGGTGGAGGGGGGGCTGCTCCTGGCGGGCCTCGCCGTCTACACCGGCCAGGCCCTGGTCCGCTCCCGGCGCTCGGATGCGCCGGCCGCCGACGAGGTGGAACCGGGAGGGCTGCTGAGCCGACTTCCCATCTGGTTCCTTCTGGTGGGGGGGATGGCCGCGTTGATTCTGGGGGCGGAAGTCTTTGTCAAGGGGGCGGTGGGTCTGGCCCGCAGTCTTGGGGTCTCCGAGGCCGTGATCGGGCTCACCGTGGTCGCGGTGGGGACCAGTCTCCCCGAGCTGTCGGCCTCGGTCCTGGCCGCCGTGCGCGGACGGGGGGACCTCGCAGTGGGGAACGTGGTGGGAAGCAACCTGTTCAACCTCATGGGGATTCTCGGGGTCTCGTCCCTCGTTCATCCCATTGCCGCGGTGGGGATGACGTGGTTGGATTGGGGATTCATGCTGTGCGGGGCCATCCTGCTTGTGCCGCTCGCCCGCAGTGGACTGGTGTTGAACCGGGCCGAGGGGAGCACGTTGATGGTCGCCTACGTCGTCTATATCGTGTGGCGAACGCTGGGCTGACACGGCCGGGCGTGCGTCGCGGGAGGTCCAACTTGAGCGACATACTCGCCGTCGGCGAAAGGGTCCACATCATGCTCCGACGCCGGTTCGAGGATGACATCCGGCGTCACTTCGCCGGGTTGGTGGAGGCGGTGTCCGAACGGGCGGTGCGAATCCGGGGCTACGGCTTCATCTTCCAGCCTGGGATGAGCGCCTACCGCCGGCTGCCCCACGAAAGGGTTCTCATCTTCCCGTTGGGGGACTCGGGCACATTGTTCAACGTGCTTCCCGAGGGCGTGGACCCGGCCGCCCTGGACTATGCGGTCATCAAGGGCCGGTTGATGATCACGGACAAGCAGGGATTCGAGCTGGAAATCAACGAATTCGGTCCCAAGAGCTGAGACTCGCGGAAGAACCGGAACGAGGTACATCATGCCGTTCGAGATCAAGGTGCCCGATCTGGGGGAGTCCGTTACCGAGGCCACCATCGCGACCTGGCTCAAGAAGCCGGGCGAAGCGGTGGCCATCGACGAGCCCATCGTCGAGCTGGAAACGGACAAGGCCACCCTGGAGATGCCCTCGCCCAAGGCGGGGGTGCTGACCGAGATCGTGTCCCCCGAGGGGACGGACGTCGAGGTGGGCGCGGTGATTGCCAAGCTGGAAGAGGGGGCCACGGCCACGGTGGCGCCGTCCGAGCCTTCCGACGCATCGGCAAGTCAGCCGGTCAAGGAGCCGGCCACGCAGGAGGCGCCGGCCACGCCCCCCCCTTCGGCAGCCCCGAAACCGGTGCGGACGCCGGCGGCTCCCGCGAGTGAAGACGATCTGGATCCCACCCGCCTCGCCACGAAATCCGGGGAGTCTGTTTCCCTGGGCGACCTCATGTCGCTGATCGGTCAGGGGTCCGCCGAGGCCCTGGAGAAATCCGGTCCCGCTGTGCGCAAGCTGGTCGAGGAGCACGGGCTGGATCCGTCGACGCTTCCCGCGACCGGTCCGGGGGGACGTATCTCCAAGGAGGACGTACAGACCGCACTCGCCGCGGAAACCGGGGCCGGGACCGGGACCCGGCGCACGGCCGGCGTTTCCGCGGCCGCGCCCCGGCAGGCCGCGGGTGCTCGCGGCGAGGAACGCGTGAAGATGTCGCGCCTGCGCAGAACGGTGGCGCAGCGGCTCAAGGAAGCCCAGAACACCGCGGCCATCCTCACCACCTTCAACGAGTGCGACATGAGCGCGGTCATGGCCATGCGCAGGACCCACCAGGAGGCCTTTGTCGCCCAGCACGGCATCAAGCTGGGTTTCATGTCCTTCTTCACCAAGGCTGCGGTGGCCGCGCTCAAGGCCATGCCGGTGGTCAACGGCGAGATCGACGACGCCACCCAGGAAGTGGTCTACAAGCACTACTACGACATCGGCATCGCGGTGAGCACGGAGGAAGGACTCAAGGTTCCGGTCATCCGCGACTGCGACGTGAAGTCCTTCGCCCAGATCGAGAACGAGCTCTCGGAACTGGCCGGCAAGGCGCGGGACGGCAGCCTCACCCTGGAGGAGATGCAGGGAGGAACCTTCACCATCTCCAACGGGGGGGTGTTCGGATCGCTGGTCTCCACCCCCATTCTCAATCGCCCCCAATCGGCCATCCTGGGCCTGCACAAGATCCAGGATCGCCCGGTGGCCCTCAACGGCGAGGTGGTGATCCGCCCCATGATGTACCTCGCCATGTCCTACGATCACCGCATCATCGACGGGCGGGAGTCGGTGACCTTCCTGGTCAAGCTCAAGGACGCCATCGAGAATCCGGAGCGACTGCTGCTGGATCTGTAGCGGGCGATGCGCCACCTCTTGACGTCGCCCCGCGGCGACACCGGAATCGGAATCCCATGACAGACACCGCATACGATCTCGTTGTCATCGGCGGCGGCCCCGGCGGCTACGTGGCCGCCATCCGCGCCGCCCAGCTCGGCATGAAGACCGCCTGCGTCGAGAAGCGGGGCGCCCTGGGCGGCACCTGTCTCAACGTGGGCTGCATTCCTTCGAAGGCGCTCCTGCACTCCAGCGAGCGGTTCGCGGAGGCGGCCCATCACTTGGCCGACCACGGCATCGTCACCGGCAAGGTCAAGCTGGACCTGGCCGCCATGATGGCGCGCAAGGACAAGGTGGTGGAGACCAACGTGAAGGGGATCGACTACCTGTTCAAGAAGAACGGCATCGACCATGTGCAGGGGACCGGCCGCATCCCCTCGGCGGGAACGGTCGAGGTGGCGCTTCCCGACGGAGGAACGCAAACCCTCTCCGCAAAGCACATCATCATCGCCACCGGCTCCGAGACCACGCCGCTTCCCGGGGCGGAGATCGACGAGGAACGGATCGTTTCCTCGACCGGCGCCCTGGCTTTGACCCAGGTCCCCAAGCGCTTCGTGGTGATCGGGGCCGGGGTGATCGGGCTCGAGATGGGCTCGGTCTGGTCCCGCCTGGGATCCCAGGTCACGGTGATCGAGTTCCTGGATCACATTCTTCCCGGGATGGATCGCGAGATCGGCAAGAACGCCAACCGGGTGCTCAAGAAGCAGAAGCTCGCCTTCAAGCTGTCCTCCAAGGTGACCTCGGTGACCCGCAAGGGGAAGACGGTCACCGTCGCCTACGAACCGGTGCAGGGGGGCGACACCGAGACCCTCGAGGCCGACGTGGTGCTGGTGGCGATTGGTCGTCGGCCCTACACCGACGGGCTGGGCCTGGACGAACTGGGGGTGGAGCGGGACAAGCGGGGGGTGATCCAGGTGGACGCGGACTTCCAGACCACGGTCCCGGGGGTCTACGCCATTGGGGACTGTGTCCCCGGCCCCATGCTCGCCCACAAGGCGGAAGAGGACGGGGTGGTCTGCGTGGAGCGGATCGCCGGTCAGAAGCCGCACCTCGACTACAACCTGGTCCCGGGTGTGGTCTACACCTGGCCGGAAGTAGCCGGGGTGGGTAAGACCGAGGAGCAGCTCAAGGAAGCCGGGACGGACTACAAGGTCGGCAAGTTCCCCTTCACCGCCAACAGTCGGGCCCGGGCCACCGGGGATACCGACGGCCTGGTCAAGATCCTCGCCGATGCCAAGACCGACCGGGTCCTGGGAGTGCACATCCTGGGGCCCCTGGCCGGAGACCTGCTCCAGGAGGCGGTCATCGCCATGGAGTTCGGGGCGACGTCGGAAGACATCGCCCGCACGGTGCATTCGCACCCGGCCATGGGGGAAGCGGTCAAGGAGGCCGCGCTGGGCGTGGACGGGCGATCGATCCACTCATAAATCTAATCTTAGCAATAAATTACACCTGTAAGGATAAATCTAAAATTGAAATTTATATTTGCCTGAGCTACTCTTGGATCCATGTACATTCCAAGAACGGCCACTGCGGCGCTCCATGAGGCCGCTCGCCACTTCCCGGTGCTGACAGTTACGGGGCCGCGCCAAAGCGGGAAGACGACCCTGGTGCGTCGTGAGTTTCCAGGCCACGCCTACGTTTCGCTGGAGGGCCCGGATCGGCTCCTGGAAGCGACCGAGGATCCCCGATTGTTCCTGGATCGGCATCCCGGTGGTTTGATCATCGATGAGGTCCAACGCGCACCGGAGCTCATGTCTTTTCTCCAGGAGCGCGTGGATGAAGACCGGCGTCCGGGTCGCTACGTCCTGACCGGATCCCAGCAGTTCGGGCTTCACCAGCGGATTACCCAGTCCTTGGCCGGTCGTTCCGCCTTGATTCCCTTGCTGCCGTTCTCGTACACCGAGCTGTCGGCGTCGGGGCACGCGCCCTCCAGTCTGGAGGATCTCCTGGCAGGGGGCCTGTATCCGTCAGTGCGGGCCGAGGGCGTGCCTCCGGCACTCTGGTACCGCAACTACGTCGCCACCTATGTGGAGCGGGATGTGCGTCAGATGATCAACGTGCGTAACCTCGCGGGGTTTCGCCGGTTCATCCAGTTGGTGGCGGGCCGGACCGGTCAGCTCGTGAACTATGCGAATCTGGCTGCCGATGCCGGAGTGTCCCAGCCCACGGTCAAGACGTGGTTGTCGGTGTTGGAAGCGAGTTACCTGATCGTGCTTCTCCAACCCCACCATGCCAACTTCTCCAAGCGTCTAATCAAGTCGCCAAAGCTCTACGTCCTGGATCCGGGTCTGGCCGCCTGGCTGGTCGGGATCCGCAAGCCGGAAGACCTCCTGTCCCACGCCATGCGGGGGCCTCTCTTCGAGACCTGGGTCGTTGCGGAGTTGCTCAAGGCAAGGCTCCATCTGGGCAAGGACTCCAATCTGGGTTTCTGGAGGGATCGCTCCGGGTTGGAGGTGGACGTGGTCTTTGGGCGCAGCGATAGCCTGTCTTCCGTGGAGATCAAGTCGGGTCGCACCGTTGGGTCGGATTGGTTCGCGTCCCTGCGCCGTTGGAAGGACCTCGCCGGCGACGCCGCGGGGCCCGGTTGGCTGGTCTACGGAGGGGACGAGAGCCAGGTGAGGCGACAGGCCCGCGTCGTTCCGTGGAGCGGGATCGCCGATCTGGTCCAAGCCGTCCAGGCCGACTAGCTCCGCTCGAATCCCCGAATCCACATTACGGGCCTCCCGGCCCCCCCGAATTGCGGTTAAGATGCGCGGCCGAAGTGCGATCCAGGCCCCAACGGTGGGGGCCGGCTGCGGCCCATGCCCGAATCGCCTCCACGTGTAACTATTTTCCTGGCTTGGGGTTGGAGCTCCTGGCCACGGACGGAGCGGGCCATGCTTTCCGATCTGATTCAGCACACCAGCGTCCTCGAGATCGTCGGGGACAGTATTCGGGTGAAGGCCAGCGGGGTCGCCCTCGGGGATCTCGCCATGGTGGAGAACGTCGACGGGCAAACCTCGACCGCCCGCGTCATGGCCCTCAACGACGATCTGGTGACCCTGCAGGTGTTCACCGGGGGCAAGGGGATCTCGACCGAGGCCAAGGTCCGGTTCCTCGGGCATCCCCTGAAGGTCACCTACTCCAAGAACATCCTGGGTCGCATCTTCCGAGGCAACGGCGAACCCATCGACGGCCGCCCGGAGCTCTCGGACGACCCCAAGATCGATACCGAAGGCCCCACCGTGAACCCGATGATGCGGGTCATGGCATCGAAGATGATCGAGACCGAAGTCCCGATGATCGACGTCTTCAACTGCCTGGTGGAGAGCCAGAAGATCCCCATCTTCTCGGTGGCCGGTGAGCCCTACAACGCGCTCCTGGCCCGGATCGGATTCCAGGCCGACGCCGACATCGTGATCTTCGGCGGTCTGGGGCTCATCTTCGACGACTACCATTTCTTCCGCACCCAGTTCGAGGCCCACGGCGTTTTCCACCGGACGGTGATGTTCGTCAACCAGGCTTCGGACCCCATCGTGGAGCGGCTCCTGGTCCCGGATCTCGCCCTGGCCGTGGCGGAGAAGTTCGCGGTGGAGGAGAACAAGCGGGTGCTCGTCCTTCTCACCGACATGACCGCCTACGCCGACGCCATGAAGGAGATCGGTGTCTCGCAGGAGAAGATTCCCGCGGTGCGCGGTTACCTGGGCGATCTCTACACCCAGCTCGCCCGCCGCTACGAGAAGGCCTGCGACTTCAAGGGTGCCGGATCGGTGACCATTCTCACCGTGACCACCATGCCGGGCGACGACGTCACCCACCCGGTGCCGGACAACACCGGCTACATCACCGAGGGTCAGTTCTACCTGCATGACGGCGTGATCGACCCCTTTGGTTCGCTCTCCCGGCTCAAGCAGCACGTGATCGGCGAGGTGACCCGCGAGGATCACGGCCCCATCAGCAACACCATGATCCGTTTCTACGCCGGGGCCAAGGAAGCCCAGCAGAAGCAGGCCATGGCCTTCGAGCTCTCCGAGTTCGACGAGAAGCTGCTCAAGTTCGGGGACCTGTTCAAGAAGCGTTTCATGAATATCGATTCCAGCATGCCCCTCAACGAGGCCCTGGATACCTGTTGGGCCACCCTGGCCGAGTGCTTCAATCCCGGAGAGCTCCTCATGAAGGAGGAACTGGTGCAGAAGTACTTCCCCAATCTCGAAGCGGCGCAGGGGACCGCGGAGTAACGGTGGAGAAGCTCAAGCTCAACAAGAGTTCCATGACCCGGCAGCGTAACCAGCTCAAGCTGTATACGCGCCTGCTGCCGTCGTTGGAGCTCAAGCGCCGCCAGCTCACCCTGGAGCATGAGAAGGCCAAGGAGGTGCTGGCCCGCACCGAGGCCGAGGCGGGCGCGGTGGAAGCACGTATCGGCGCCGAGTTGCCCATGATCGCCGAGACCGAGATCGATCTGCGCGGCATGGTCCGCATGACCGACTTCTCCCTGACCGTGGAGAACGTGGTGGGTGTGAAACTGCCCCGGCTCGAGTCCATCGAGTGCGAGGTGGCTCCCTATTCCTTCCTCACCAAACCGGCCTGGGTGGACACCCTGGTGGAGCGTCTGCGGGACGCCGCCGAGGGACGCATCCGGGTCCAGGTCGCCCGGGAGCGGGCGAGGATCCTCGCCGTGCAGGTGCGTCGCATCACCCAGCGGGTGAACCTGTTCGAGAAGATCCTCATTCCGCGCACCCGGGCCAACATCAAGCGGATCCAGATCTTCCTTGGTGACCAGGAGCGTTCCGCCGTGGTGCGTTCCAAGATCGCCAAGGGCAAGCACGTCAAGGAACGGGCGCGGGCACGCGCCGAGGCCGCAGCATGAGCATCGTCGCGCTGAGCAAGGTCACGCTGCTCGCCCACACCGACGAGAAGGACCGCGCCCTGGAGGACCTCCAGGAGCTGGGCTGCCTTCACCTGATTCCGCTCACCGCGGAAGGCGCGCAGGCCCGCGCGGAAGGTCCCAGCACACAGGCGGCCGAGGCCCTGGGGTTCCTGCTTTCGTGTCCGGTCAAACGCCGCCAGGTGCGTGATCCCCGCCGCTACGACCCGGTTCAGGTCGAAGAACGCGTGTCGCAACTGCAGGACCGCTACCGCACCCTGCGCGACGAACGGGATTTCCTCATCAAGCGCCTCGAGGACCTCGAGCCCTGGGGCAGCTTCCAGCTTCCTCCGGTCCAGGACCTGGACGGGTATCGCCTGTGGTTCTACATCGTGCCGCTCAACCGGATGCGCGACGTGGAAGCCACGGACCTGATCTGGCAGGTGGTGAACAAGGACAACCGCACCGCCTACGTGGTGGTCCTCTCCAGGGACGAGCCCCGGGGAATGCCGGTGCCACGCACCCGCGCCGGGCGGGTTCCCACCGTGCAGCTCGAGGAGCGCCTGGAAGAGGTGGAGCTTGAGTTGCAGGACCTGGAAGCGGAGCGCATGTCGCTCACCCGGTGGTGCTACCTCTTTGGCCGCAGCCTGGACCTGCTGCACGATCGCGCCGAGCGTCATCGCGCCGCGGCGCAGACCCTGGATCTGGCGCCGGTGTTCGGCATCCAGGCCTGGTGCCCAACCGAGAAGGTGAAGGCCCTGGAGACCTACGCCGCCGAACACGGCATGGTCCTGCAGGTGGAGTCGCCGGAACCGGGCGAGGAGCCGCCGACACTGCTCACCAACCCGCCCAAGCTTTCCGCCGGCGAGGATCTGGTCACCTTCTACCAGACGCCCAGCTACTGGACGTGGGATCCCTCCAACACGATCTTCTTCTCCTTCGCCCTCTTCTTCGGGATGATCCTCTCCGATGCCGGCTACGCCCTGGTCCTGGCCCTGGTCGCCCTGTTCTCGTGGCGGAAGATGGGCCGATCGGACACCGGACGCCGCTGGCGCATTCTTCTCGGGGCGTTGGCCACGACCACCTTCATCTACGGCGCGCTCTCCGGCAGTTGGTTCGGGGTTGCTCCCGCCGCCGGAACGTTCTTCGCCAGGATCAAGATCCTGGATCTCGACGACTACGGCACCCTGATGGGAATCTCCGTGGTCATCGGGTGTCTCCACATTGCCCTGGCCAACTTCCACGACGCGCGCCGCTACAGCGGAAGCCCTCTGGCCCTTGTTCCCACCGGTTGGATCGGGGTCGTTCTGGGCGGGCTCGCCTACTTCGGCAGCATGCAATTGGGCGTCCCGTGGTTGGCGCCGGTCGGGATCGGTCTCATGTCGGTCGGCGGGCTCCTGGTCGTGGTCTTCGCGGGCCATGGTTTCAAGCCGCTGGGCCGGGTGGCCAAGGGCGCGTTGGCCCTCACCCGCCTCACCACCCTGTTCGGGGATGTGCTCAGCTACCTGCGGCTCTTTGCCCTGGGGCTGGCCACCGCCTCGCTGGCGGTTGCCTTCAACGACATGGCCATGCAGGTCAAGGACGCCGTTCCGGGCGTTGGACTGTTCTTCGCGATCCTCGTCCTCCTCGTGGGACACACCATGAACCTCGTGCTGGGGATCGCCAGCGGATTCATTCACGGCATGCGCCTCAACGTGATCGAATTCTTCAACTGGGCGCTCAATGAAGAAGGGCGGCTGTTCCGGCCCTTCAAGCGAAAGGAGACCCTGTCTTGGAACCGTTGATTCTGGCTCTCGGTTGGGTCGGGGTGTATGCCCCGCTCGCGCTCGGCGCAATCGGCAGCATGGTTGGCTGCGCGCGCGGCGGGCAGGCCGCCATCGGCGCCCTGCTCGAAGTGGAGAGTGGCTACGGACGCTACATCGGCGTCTCGGCCATGCCCTCCTCACAGACCATTTACGGGATCGTGGTCATGCTCACGCTCAATCGTGAGATCACCGTGGTCAATTCGCCGGCGATCTTCGGCATCGGCTTCCTGGCCGGCCTGGCGCTCATGATCAGCGCCATGGCCCAGGGAAATGCCTGTGCCAGTTCGATCAGCGCGTCCAAGAGCAAGCCCGAGATCTTCGGGATCTCCATTGCTCCGGCCGCCGTGGTCGAGGGATTCGCCGTGTTCGCCTTCGTGTTCGGACTCGTGCTCGCGGGCTCGATTCCCTCCTAGGAGATTCCCATGGCGGAAACCACCAAGACCAGCTCCGGGGTGCAGGACCTCATTGCGCGGATTCGTGACGAAGGCGTCCGTTCCGGGCAGACCGAGGCCGAGCGCATCGTCAACGACGCCAAGGCGGAGGCGGCACGTCTGCTCGCCGAGGCCCGCGAGGAGTCGGAGCGCATGCGACGCAAGGCGGACGAGGACAGCAAGGCCTACAAGGCCGCGGCCCTCGAGGCCCTGCGCATGGCGGCCCGGGATACCGGGCTCGAACTGCGGCAGCAGGTCGTGCACAGCTTCGAGACCCACGTGAAGCGTCTCGTCACCCGCACCACCCTCGACGGCTCCATCCTGCGGGACATCATTCTCGTGCTCGCGGGGGATACGGCGGAGAAGTACCTCAAGGACAAGGACGTGAGCATCATCGTGGCGCGTTCCATCCTGGAGGAGGACAGCACGGAGCCCAAGGCACAGGAGCGGATGCACAGCGCCGCCCTGGCCATCTCCCACGACATGCTGCGTGAGGGAGTGGAGCTCATGCCGGCCACCACCACCCAGGGTGGGGTCCGGGTCAAGCTGGCCGACGAGGATGTCGAGATCGACCTCACCGACGAGGCCATTGCGCGACTGCTCCTGAAACACATGCTGCCCCGTTTCCGGGCCATCATGGAGGGGTCGGAGTAGACCGGTGGCCGAAGAACGCTACTACGCCCTCGTTGCCAGCCTGCCCAAGCTCGATCATTTCGAGCGGGCCACCCGCTTGCCCATTACCCGGCGGCGGTTGGACCAGCGGCTGACCATGTTGAGCCCGCTCCACCGCAGGGATCTGGAACGGGCCGAGGCGTTGACGCAATGGAAGCAGCACCCGCTGACCCGGACCGCCGCCGAGGTGGTCGCCCAGTACGATCGCGCGGTACGCGACTGTACCGATCCCTACCTGCGTGACTACATCGTGGAGCGGATGGATCAGCGCACCATTCTGGTCGCCCTGCGCCGGCGCCGACTGGGGGAGAAGCTGTCCACCGACAAGGCGTGGGGCGTGGGGCGCTGGACCCGCTGGATTCCCCAGCATTTCGACGAGCCCGACCTGGGGTTGGCCACCGTCCATCCGTGGATTCCCGAGGCCCGGGTTCTCCTGGATCGGGGGGATGCGCTGGGCCTCGAGCGTCACCTCATGCGTTCGGTGTGGTCGCGGCTGGCCAAGCTGGCCGAGTCCGAACCGTTTTCCTTTCAGCAGGTATTCGCATTCGTCTTCCAGTGGGACATCCTGTCCCGCTGGATCACCTACGACGCCGAGCAGGCGGCTCCCCGCTTCCAGGAGCTGGTG
The DNA here is from genome assembly GCA_942491735.1 of Candidatus Eiseniibacteriota bacterium. Lineage (GTDB taxonomy): Bacteria > Eisenbacteria > RBG-16-71-46 > JABDJR01 > JABDJR01 > CALOCN01. The sequence continues at coordinate 448,776 of CALOCN010000001.1, forward strand.
GACGCCGTGGTCGCCGATCATGGCGACGTGTTTTCGGCCCAGACCTAGAGAGACCTACCCATGGCAGCGAACCGAGCCAGGATCGTCAACGTTCAGGAGAGCCTCGTCACCATCGATGTCACCGGGATCCCGGTGATGAAGAACGAGGTGGGGTACATCCTCCTGGGAGAAGAGCGTCTCAAGTCCGAGGTGCTGCGTGTGCAGAACGACACCGCGGATCTCCAGGTGTTCGAGGACACCTCGGGGGTGAAGGTGGGGGACGAGGTCGAGCTCTCCGGGCAAATGCTCTCGGTGGAGCTGGGACCGGGACTCCTCGGGCAGGTGCTGGACGGGTTGGCCAATCCGCTCTCCGCCCTGGCCAAGGACTACGGGTTCTTCCTCCCGCGCGGGGTCCACGTGGATCCGCTCGACATGGAGAAGAAGTGGGAGTTCACTCCCACCGCCTCGGCCGGCGACACCCTGCAGGCGGGGGATTCGGTGGGGTTCGTGCCCGAGGGGCAGTTCCAGCACCGGATCATGATTCCCTTCACCCAGGCGGGGACGGTCGAGCTGACCTGGATCCGCGAAGGGTCCTACACGGTCAGCGAGCCGGTGGCGCGGATCAAGGGCGCCGACGGTGAGGAACGCGAACTCACCATGACCCGCTCCTGGCCGGTACGACGTCCCATTCCGGAAGCCATGATGGACCGGCGCATCGTGGAGCGGCTCTACCCCAGCGAACCGCTCACCACCACCCAGCGCATCATCGACACCTTTCTCCCGGTGGCCCGAGGCGGCACTGGATGTATCCCCGGTCCGTTCGGCGCGGGCAAGACGGTGCTGCAGAGCCTCGTCGCCCGTTACGCCACCGTGGATATCGTGATCATCATCGCCTGTGGCGAGCGGGCCGGCGAGGTGGTGGAGACCATCACCGAGTATCCGGAGACGGTGGACCCACGTACCGGCGGCTCGCTCATGGACCGCACCATCATCATCTGCAACACGTCGTCCATGCCGGTGGCCGCGCGCGAGTCCTCCATCTACACGGGGGTGACCCTCGGCGAGTACTACCGCGCCATGGGCTACAACGTGCTCTGCATCGCGGATTCCACCTCCCGTTGGGCCCAGGCCATGCGCGAGGTCTCGGGGCGTATGGAAGAGATCCCGGGCGAGGAGGCCTTTCCCGCGTACCTGGACAGCTCCATCAAGAGCGTCTACGAGCGGGCCGGGGTCATTCGCAACCGCGACGGCAGCGAGGGGAGCGTGACCCTGATCGGCACCGTGTCCCCGGCCGGTGGAAACTTCGAGGAGCCGGTGACCCAGGCCACCCTGGGCACGGTGAAGACCTTCCTCGGGCTCTCGGCGGACCGCGCCTACAAGCGGTTCTACCCGGCCATCGACCCGCTCATCTCCTGGTCCCGGTACCTGGATCAGCTCAAGGACTGGTACAACGAGAACGTGGACGAGAACTGGGTCTCGGACGTCAAGCGCATGCACGACCTGCTCCACGCCGGCGATGCCATCTACCAGATGATGCAGGTGACCGGTGAGGAGGGAATCAGCCTCGACGACTACGTCCGCTGGCAGAAGTCCATGCTGCTGGACATGGTGTACCTGCAGCAGGACGCCTTCGACGAGGTGGACGTGTCCATGTCCCGCGAGCGCCAGGTGGAGAGCTTCCGCACCCTGGTAGGGCTCATCGACATCGAGTACGCGTTCGCCGACAAGGACGACACCCGCGAGTTCTTCACCAAGCTGACCGGCCTGTACAAGAACTGGAACTACTCGCCCCCCGAATCCGCCGCCTACGAGCGTTTCAGGAAGGAACTGGCGGAGCTGGCCGAGACCAAGCGGGTCAAGGTGCCGGGCGAGGAAGAGGTCGTGGCGGGGTAGTTTGTCCACCCGGGTGGACTTTTCTGTAGGGGCCCGCCACATCGCGCGCGCCTGATGGTGTGCTCACAGGAGGCTGAGATGAACAAGGCGCTCCCTCCCTCCCTCCCTCCCTCCCTCCCTCCCTCCCTCCAGGTGCGCTCAAGCGGGTCGAATTACCTCGCCTGGGGGTGCTATGCGCTCATCCTTCTCTCGGTCGTCGTTAACGTCTGGCGGGCTCCCCTAAGCACTCAATGGGACTTTCGAATCTACTACCATGCGGCCCTCGCATGGTCCCTCGGGCAAGACCCCTATTCGATTGAGGTGTTGAGGGGGTTAAGCGGTCACCCACACGAGTTCGGGTTTCTATACCCACCGCACACTCTGGTTCTCTTTCGATCCTTCATTGGGTTGGAGTACGTCGAGGCAGCGCGGATTTGGTTGGTCTTGAAGTCGCTTGGATCGCTCGCGCTCGTGTGGATCTGGTGCCGGGCCGGCTTGTTCGGCGCGGGGCACGGGATCCTGGCGTTGATTGCCCTGATGGCGTTCTCCGGAGCCATGGTGCTGGATCTGCAGGCCGGCAACGTCACTGTCCTGGAGCAATTGCCGCTTTGGCTGGCTTTCCTTGCCCTACTGCGAGGGAGGTTGGCCCTATTCGCATTGGGGATCGTACTTGCCGCCTTCTTCAAAGGATCCTTGCTCTTCATGCTTGTGCTTGCATTGATCCACGGCCATCGGGGCCTCCCCTGGATTGGCGTGGGGGTGCTGGCATGGATCTCCCTGGTCCTGGTCGGGTTCCTCGTGACCGCAGTCTCCCCCTCAGCCTACCTTGGGGCGATTAGCAGTCCGCTGCCGGCCGGGGCAGTGATCCAATCCTCGTGGGGACTCCTGGCAGCTCTAGCACAGCGCGCGGAGGTGCCGGGTCAAGTCGTTGCTCTCTCTTGGCTTGTGGGAGTCGCTCTCGTTGGGATCGTATCCATGCGGGTATTGCGATTGCCCAACCGTTCCAGTTTGGAGGTCGTGCTCCTTGGCACGTTGGTCTACGCGATGACCTCGCCAAGGCAGATGGCCTACGGATACCTGCTCGTCGTGCCAGCGTTCCTGCACATCGCGTCCCGGTCCGGACAGCGACTTGTTCTGGTGGTCGTCCTGGCCGTGTTTCAGGGATTGCCTTTGCTTCGCACCAGGGATCTGGGGTCGCTGGCTGTCGAGGCCATCCCGCTTCTGCTCACGGCGACTCTCTGGCTGATACTTGTTCTCGACACCCTGCGAAGGCCGGTCCCTGCTGCGGGATCACCCCGGTCGTAGCGGACCCCTCCTATTCACCGCGGTCGAGGCTCTCGATATCGGCGAGGTCCTTGGCCCGCCCCGTAGCCCGTTTGTTCCGGATCAAGTCCAACCGCCCGAGAACAGGAACCGGGCTCGGCATTCCCATCTCGATCTCTGTCTTCTCCTGCCAAGCCTCGGCGAACGAGCCAATGCCCGAGATTGCGGTAAGGAGGTCGATACGTCGGGGGGGCAGGCCCAGCTGAATGACGGAGTCGCTTGATTGGAGGTCGCCCCTGGTGATCCCCAGATCGTCCACGGGAGCGTTGAACCGAACCAGGGCCTTCCAAACCCTATCCGCGTTCGAAGCCGTGGGGTTGATCCAGACGTCGAGGTCGCCGGTTGCCCGGAGCACCCCGTGGACGGCAAGGGCATGTGCCCCCACGACAAGGAACTCCGCCTTCTCGGCCAGCAAAGCCATCAGAAAGTCCAGGAAGTCCTCGTTCATGCCGGGTCCTGGCTCCCGTCAGTGTCCCGGGTGATCCACCCGGGCATCTGCGCCCTCTCATAGTCCGGGACCTCTCGACCCACGAAAGCCCACATCTCGAGAGTGAGTTGCCAGACCAGCCGCAGCCGGTCTTCCGGGGGAATGTGGTCGAACGTGCATCCATGGTCATCCCGCAGAGAGATGACCCGTGCAGACCACTCCCCGCGCGGGACCTTCCAATCCCCTCCGTTTGTCCACCCGGGTGGACTTTTTCCCTCCCGCTCCGTGCTCACTTCTTGGGGTAGTCCCCGATGGGGCTCCGGCCGGCCGGATAATCCGGGTAACTCTTGCCCTTGAACAACTTGGCGTCCAGGGCGACCACGGCCCGGAACACGTCCTGGCGGCTGATCTGTCCCACCAGTTTGTCCCCGTCCAGGACGGGGAGGCGCCGCACCCGCCGGGTGACCAGCTCGTGGGCGATCCCGTAGAGGTCCATCGTGGGGCCAATAGTGTAAACATCTCGCGACATCAGGTCCTCGACGCTCACCCCCTCGTGGCCGGCCTCCGTGTATTGCGACCCGGCGGCCGCCCGAAGGCAGTCGTATTCGGAGAGAACCCCCAGCAAGCGCCCGCTCCCGTCCACCACGGGAGCCCCGGAAATCCCTTTCTTGGCAAGGATTCCCGCCGCTTCCATGAGCGGCTGGTCCGGTCTGAGGGTCACCAGATCCCGGGTCATGAGATCCCGGGCCACGGGGATTTGGGGATGGTTCACTTGGACCTCCGGAGAGGGTAATGCCGGGTGGGCCAGGGAGTCCCACCACCGTATCCATCGTAATCGCAACGACCAGCGGTCTCAACTTGCAACGAAAACCATTATCCATATGATCGTTCCCGTCGGCGTCCGGTACACTCCGCTGTCCCCCGAATCCGGGGGGAATCAGCCTTAAAAAGGAGCGTTGTTTCCTTGGCACTCCACAAGATCAAGCAGGGCCTGGATCTACCCATTTCGGGCTCTCCACGGCCAGTAATCGCCGATCGTCCCGACATTCTCCGGGTAGCGCTCATGGGAGACGACTCCCACGGCCTGCGTGTGCGTCCCCTGGTCGAAGAAGGCCAGAAGGTCAAGCGCGGCCAGCCTCTCTATGAGGACCGCAAGAACCCGGGGGTCACCTGGACCTCTCCGGGGGCCGGCGAGGTGGTGGCCATCAATCGTGGCCATCGGCGCATGCTCCAGTCCTATGTCGTCCAGCTGAACGAGGCCGAGCGCAAGGGGGATCCTCCCGCCTCGGACTGTCATGCCTTCGCCGCGTACAGGAAGGGGGCCCACGAGACCCTGGACGCGGACGGCATCCGGGCGCTGCTCCTGGAGAGCGGTCTGTGGACCGCCTTCCGTACCCGTCCGTTCAGCAAGGTGCCGCCGGCCGAGGCAACGCCGGTCGGCATCTTCGTCACCGCGATCGACACCAACCCGCTCGCCGCGGATCCGGACCTCGTGCTGGCCGATCGCCAGGACGACTTCAACCTGGGACTGCGGCTTCTCAACCGCCTCATCGAGGGCGACGTTTATCTCTGTATCCATGCCGACTCCACCATTCGGGATTGGCTGGACGCTCCGGATATCGCGGTGCACCGGTTCAAGGGTCCGCACCCCGCCGGGAACGCCGGGCTCCACATCCACCGCATTCTTCCCGTGGGTCGCACCCGCACGGTGTGGACCATCGGCTACCAGGACGTGGCGGCCATCGGCAAGCTGGCGACCACCGGCGTCCTTCCCGTGGACCGCATCATTTCGGTGGCCGGCCCGGTGGTGAAGGACCCCTCGCTGGTGCGTTCCCGGATCGGCGCCTCGGTGGACGACCATGTCCATGACCGCATCCACGACGGTGTGGATGTCCGGGTGATTTCCGGGTCGGTCCTCTCGGGCAAGAAGGCGATGGGCGCGGTTTTTGGCCACGTCGGCCGCTACGACACCCAGATCAGCGTCCTTCAGGAAGGCACCGAGCGCGAGTTCATGGGCTGGCTGGACCCCGGCTTCAACAAGTTCTCGGCCATTCCCGTCTATGTGACCGGAATGCTGGAGATGGTCCGGCGCAAGCTCACCGAACAGTTCGGCCCGGCCATGGTCGAGCACATGGACCTGCCGGACAAGAAGTACGCCTTTACCACCGCACTCAACGGTTCCCCGCGACCCATCATTCCCATCAATGTCCACGAGAACGTCATGCCCATGGACATTCTCCCCACCTACCTGCTGCGATCGATGGCGGTAGGGGATATCGAACAGGCCGAGAAGCTGGGCATCCTCGAGTTGGATGAAGAGGACCTGGCGCTCTGCACGTTCGTGGATCCGGGCAAGTCGGACTTCGGTCCCATGCTTCGCGTGAACCTGGACCGGATCGAGAAGGAAGGTTGATGAAATTCCTCCTGAAGCTCCTCGAGGGGCAGGCGCATCATTTCGAGAAGGGTGGGAAGCTGGAAAAGCTCTACCCGCTCTGGGAGGCGCAGGACACGTTCCTGTTCACCCCGCCGGCCACCACCCGGACCGCATCCCACGTGCGCGACGGTCTGGACACCAAGCGACTGATGATCACGGTCATCTTCGCTCTGGGTCCGGCCATTCTCATGGCCATCTACAACACCGGCTATCAGGCCCACCGGGCCATCTCCATGGGCGCACAGCCCCTGGACAACTGGCAGACCGCGGTCTACCAGTGGGCGGGGCTGGGGTTCGATCCGGGGAGCATCCTGGCCTGTGCGGCCTACGGGGCGCTCTTCTTCTTCCCCATCATGCTCGCCACCTACGTGGTGGGCGGTGTGGTCGAGGTCACCTTCGCCATCGCACGCCGGCATGAGATCTCCGAGGGGTTCCTGGTCACCGGGATGCTCATCCCGCTCACCTTGCCCCCCACCATTCCGCTGTGGATGGTCGGGCTGGGCGCCGCATTCGGGATCATCTTCGGCAAGGAGGTCTTCGGCGGTGTGGGCATGAACTGGCTCAACCCGGCATTGACCGCCCGCGCCTTCCTCTTCTTTGCCTACCCCGCCTTCATGAGCGGCGAAGCTCCGTGGATCGCCGCGGACTTCCTGGGCGTGGACAGCTTTGCCGGTGCCACCCTGCTCGCCCAGTCCGCGGCCAGCGCCGGGGCCTGGATCGGCAATGCCGACTGGTCGTGGTGGGAATCGTTCGTGGGGCTCATCCCCGGATCCATGGGGGAGACCTCCGCCTTGGCCTGCTTCATCGGAGCCGGGCTGCTCATCCAGACCCAGATCGGCTCCTGGCGAACCATGGCCGGCGTGACCCTCGGCACCCTCGCCCTCTCGCTGCTCTTCAATGCGGTGGGCTCCGAGACCAACCCCATGTTCGGTCTGCCCTTCCACTGGCACATCGTTCTGGGAGGCTGGGCTTTCGGTATGGTCTTCATGGCCACGGATCCGGTATCCAGCGCCTACACCAACAAGGGCAAGTGGTTCTACGGAATCGGGATCGGGGTCATGGTCATGCTGGTACGGGTGGTCAACCCGGCCTATCCCGAGGGGATGATGCTGGCCATCCTGTTCATGAACATGTTTGCGCCCCTCATCGACTACTACGTCATCAAGGGCAACATCAACCGGAGGCTCGCCCGTGCAGCCTAGTGTCCGCTATATCATCCTGTTCGCGGCGGCGGTTTGCGGTGTGTGTTCCATCCTGGTGTCCACCGCCGCGGTGACGCTGCAGGACCGTCAGCATGAGAATGCCATCCTGGATCAGCAGAAGAAGGTGCTGACCGTGGCCGGTCTCATCCAACCCGGGGAATCCGTGCCCCGGGAGGATATCGCCAAGCGGTTCGAGGAGAATCTCGAGGCCCGCGTGGTCGACATGACCAACGGCGAGTACGTCGAGGGCGTCGATCCCCTGACCTACAACGCACGCAAGGCGGTGCGGGACGAGAGCACCAGCATCGCCGCCCCCGACAATCGGGCCAAGGTGCGGCGTATCGCCAACAACGCGGTCGTGTATCTCATTCGTCCCGGCGGGGGAGAGGTGGAGGGGGTCATCATCCCCATCAGCGGCTACGGTCTCTGGTCCACCCTCTACGGGTATCTGGCCCTGGATCGGGACGGTCGCACCATCCGCGGAATTACGTACTATGAGCACGGGGAGACGGCCGGCCTCGGTGGCGAGGTGGACAATCCCAACTGGAAGGCCCTGTGGCCCGGGCGCAAGGCCTATGACGAGAACGGCAAACCGGCCATCCAGGTGGCCAAGGGACACGTGGGACCGCCGGATCAGGCGCCCTACCGGGTCGACGGCCTGGCCGGAGCCACCATCACCTCCAACGGGGTGACCAACATGCTGCAACTCTGGTTGGGCGAGAACGGATTCGGGCCGTACATCGAGCGGTTCCGGGGAGGCGCGTCATGAGCAAGCCGAAAGAGGTCCTTCTGGACCCCCTTTTCGACAACAACCCCATCGCCCTGCAGGTGCTCGGCATCTGCTCCGCGCTGGCCGTGACCACCAAGGTGCCGACCGCCTTTGTCATGAGCCTCGCCGTGATCTTCGTGCTGCTCACCTCGACGGTGGCGGTGAGTCTCATCCGGGATCGCATCCCTTCCAGCATCCGTATCATCACCCAGCTCACCATTATCGCCTCCATGGTGATCGTGGCCGACCAGGTGCTCAAGGCGTTCGTCTACGACATTGCCCTGCAGCTCTCGGTCTTCATCGGGCTGATCATCACCAACTGCATCATCATGGGGCGCGCCGAGGCCTTTGCCATGCAGAACGGGCCCAAGCTCACCGCGCTCGATGCGATAGGCAACGGGCTCGGGTACAGCATCGTGCTCATGGTGGTGGCGTTCTTTCGGGAGTTGTTCGGGACCGGGAAGGTGGCCGGGTTCACCGTTCTCAAGCCGGTCTCCGAAGGGGGTTGGTACGAGCCCAACGGGCTCATGGTGCTCGCCCCTGCCGCGTTCTTTCTGATTGGTTGCTTCATCTGGGTGGTTCGGGCCCGGAAGCCGGAGCAGGTCGAGGAGGCCTACCATGTTGGAACACTATCTGAGCTTGGCTACGAAGGCGATCTTCGTTGAGAACATGGCTCTCGCCTTCTTCCTGGGGATGTGCTCGTTTCTGGCCGTCTCCAAGAAGGTAGAAACGGCCATCGGGCTCGGTGCCGCGGTGGTCTTTGTTCTCGCCATCACGACGCCTTTGAACAACCTGCTCCTGGTCCACGTGCTCGAAGAGGGCGCGTTGTCCTGGCTGCCCGGTGGTGAGAGCGTCAACCTGGGATTCCTCACCTTCCTGGTGTTCATCGGATCCATTGCCGCGGTGGTGCAGGTGGTCGAGATGGCCATCGAGAAGTATTCCCCGGCCCTGTACGGGTCCCTGGGGATCTTCCTGCCCCTGATCGCGGTGAACTGCGCCATTCTCGGTGGCGCCCTGTTCATGTCCAACCGGGACTACACCCTGGGCGAGAGCACGGTGTTCGGCACGGGAGCGGGGATCGGATTTGCCCTGGCGCTCATTGCCCTGGCCGCGGTGCGGGAGCGCATGCACTACAGCAATGTGCCGGGCCCCCTGCGGGGACTCGGGATCACGTTCATCACGGTGGGGCTCATGGCCATGGGGTTCATGGCCTTCTCGGGAATTCAGCTCTAGTTTCCGTCCGCTAGCGGGGGTCCGGAGTCAGACATGACAACCATTGCCTACGGCGTCTTCTTCTTCATGCTCGTCATCACGGGGCTTGTCGCGCTGCTTCTGGTGGCGCGCCGCAGCCTGGTGGCCAGCGGCGACGTCAACCTCGTCATCAACGGCGAGAAGACCATCAAGGTTCCCAGCGGGAGCACCCTGCTCAACACCCTGGCCGACCAGAAGATCTTCATCCCCTCCGCCTGTGGTGGTCAGGGGACCTGCGGGGTGTGCAAGGTGGACGTGTGCGAGGGAGGCGGCGCCCTGCTTCCCACCGAGGTCGGCCACGTGAGCCGGGGCGAGGCGCGTGAAGGGGTACGTCTTTCCTGCCAGGTCAAGGTCAAGAACGACATCAAGATCGAAGTCCCCGCGGAGCTCTTCGAGGTTCGCAAGTGGACCTGCAAGGTGCGTTCGAACGACGCGGTGGCCACCTTCATCAAGGAACTCATCCTGGAGCTTCCGGAGGGGGAGGCGGTTCCCTTCAAGGCGGGCGGGTACGTCCAGATCGAATGCCCTCCGGGGACGGTCCACTACAAGGACTTCGACATCCCCGAGGAGTACCGGGCGGACTGGGACAAGTTCAACCTGTGGCGCTATTCCTCCACCGTGGACGAGACCGAGGTGCGGGCCTATTCCATGGCCAGCTATCCGGAGGAAAAGGGCATCATCATGCTCAACGTCCGTATCGCCACGCCGCCGCCCCGGATGCCCGACGCCCCCCCCGGCAAGATGTCGTCCTACATCTACAGTCTCAAGCCGGGCGATGAGGTCATCATTTCCGGCCCGTTCGGCGAGTTCTTCGCCCGGGACACCAAGAACGAAATGGTGTTCATCGGCGGTGGCGCCGGCATGGCTCCCATGCGCTCGCATATCCTCGACCAGTTCTTCCGGCTCAAGACGGACCGCAAGGTCACCTTCTGGTACGGGGCGCGCAGCTACCGCGAGGCGTTCTATGTCGAGGACTTCGACAACATCGCCAAGGAGAACAAGAACTTCGAGTGGCACCTCGCGCTCTCGGAGCCCCAGCCCGAGGACAACTGGACCGGCTACACCGGGTTCATCCACCAGGTGCTCTACGACAACTACCTCAAGGACCACCCGGCCCCGGAGGAGTGCGAGTACTACCTGTGCGGGCCGCCCATGATGATCGAGGCCTGCAAGAAGATGCTGCGGGACCTCGGGGTGGAAGACGACAACGTGATGTTCGATGACTTCGGCGGTTAGTGAAGGACGGGTCTCGCCCTTGGCCGGAAATCGTCGTGCCCTGATCCTGTTGCCCATCTTCCTGCTCGTTCTGGTCAGCGCGACCGTCTACCGACTCTTCCTCGCCGACCGTCCCGCGGACCAGCTGGTCGAGTTGACCGGCCCCACCATGGGGACGACCTACACGGTCAAGATCCGCCCCGCCGAGCCGCTCACCCAGGAGCAGCACGCCGTGGTGGTGGGAGCGATCGGGAGCCGGCTGGACCTGGTCAACGGTCTCATGTCGACCTGGGATCCCCAGTCCGAGGTCTCACGGTTCAATCAGCACACGGACCGCGAGCCGTTCCCGCTCTCCCGCGAGACGGCCGAGGTGGTGCGGATCGCCCTCTCGGTGAGCGACAAGTCGCGTGGCGCGTTCGACATCACGGTCGGCAAGCTGGTCCAGATCTGGGGTTTCGGCAGCAGTGACCGGCTGCCCGAGCCGCCCGACTCCAAACTGCTGAACCGCTATCGGATCGCGGTCGGCTACCGACTGCTATCCCTCGCCGCGGACGGCAGCAGCCTCAGCAAGTCCATTCCGGCCACCCACCTGGACTTCTCGGCGATCGCCAAGGGGTACGGAGTGGACCAGGTGGCCATCGCCCTCGCCGAGCTGGGCTACGACCATTTCCTGGTCGAGATCGGCGGTGAACTCCGCACCGCGGGACGTCCCGCCCCGGACCGGGATTGGCGTCTGGCCATCGAGCGTCCCGATCCGGACCGCCGGGTCATTCACGCCCTGGTGCCTCTTTCGGACAAGGCCATGGCCACGTCCGGGGACTATCGCAATTTCTATGAGAACGAAGGCGTCTGGCTGAGCCATCTCCTGGACCCGCGGACCGGCCACCCGATCGACCACGACCTGGCCTCGGTGACGGTGGTTCACGACCGTTGTGTCTGGGCCGACGCCTGGGCGACCGCGCTGATTGTCCTGGGTCCGGAAGACGGCTATGCCACCGCTCTCCGTGAGGGTCTGGCGGCGTATTTCATTGTCCGGGAAGAGGATGGGGGATTCACCGTCAAGATGACCCCTGCCTTCAAGGAACTTCAACCCGCGGAAGTCGAGGGCCGCAACGCGGGTATCTAGACCGAACCCCGAACGCGTGTGGCGTTCGGGTCGGGAGACAACGTGATGACGACATTCCTGGTCACCCTCGCATTCTTCGGCGGCATCATGGCCCTCATGGGCGTGGGAGCCATGGTCAACGGCAAACGCCTCAAGGGCTCCTGTGGACAGGACTGTCGCTGCAGCCCGCTCGCCGCCAACAACTGCGAACGCAAGTAGATCCCCGCTCAACCGCCGCCGGAGGACTCCCGCTCGTCGCTCCCGGCCATGGTGCCCATCCGCTCGGCTAGCGCTTTGGCGATCGCCTGGGCATAGGCCTTGGCCCCCGCCCGTGACGGATGCCGATCGAAGGGGAGCAGGAACAACGCATCCAGCTGCCCCGGCGGGATCCGCATCCGGGCCATCACGTCGACGATCCGCGTATCGAACACGTCTTGCAGGCTGTTGAAGAGCGCCTGCCGGACCTGGCTGACCTGGTGCTGTCCCCCGGCCAGCTCGGAGTGCACCGGCAGCAGGAGAAAGTCGATCGGGATCCCCGCGCCGCGCAGGATCGCCACGTCTTTCCGGAAGATGGGGTCTTCCATGTAGTCCTGGCCCGGCCAGTGAAACTCCCGAAACGTCTGGCCATCAGCGAACGGGTCCCCGTGGAGAATCCGGTTTGCCAGGTACGATCTGTCCAAGCGGGCCAGGTCGGGGCCCCGCTCGGCCAGCGCAAGCCGGCGGTAGCGTTGGGTCAGGCGGGTGGTGACCGGATCCGGAGCGCCCGAACCCAGCGCTCGTGCCCAGTCCGGGGTGATGCCCTTGTCCACCAGGGCCTTGTCCACCGACTGGTCGGGGTGGGGTGATCCCGGTCGATAGGTGGTCAGCAACCGGGTTGTTCCCTCTTCCCGGGTCACGAACCGCCAGAACCTGGCCCGGGTGAGGTCCTCGGCGATGAACGCGACCACGATCCGGGTGGGGCGATGGGTCGCCACCGCGACCGCGGCCTGATGGACCATCTGGAGCAGGCCGTAGCCGTCACGCCCCAGGTTCAGCACCGCCACGTCCCGGGCGATACGCGGTTCCAGTTCTCCCGAGAGGTGGTCCGTCCAGGTGATGCCGCGGTAGGGGTTGGCGGTAAACGAGTCGCCGACGACCAGAATGCGTTCGGAGGCGGTGTTCCAATCCGGGTCCGGAGTCCCGATATTGCCCTCCGCGTTGACCAGGAGCGGTCCGACATCCACCGGGGCGCCCTCGTGGAAGGTCACCCGCAACGCGCGGGATCCCGCGACATAGCGATAGCCCAGATCCTGGTCGTAGGCATAGATGGGGCGGTTCACCGCGGGGAAACCGGGTTGTTCCAATGCCTGGGCTACCTGGGCACGGAGCACAAGTCGATACGTTGTCTCGGCGGCGATCAAAGCGATCAGGAGGCCCCCGACGGCGAACGCAAAACGCACGCGCCAACCGGGGCCCTTGCGGCGAGGGTCCTGGGGCATAGCTGGGATGTCTGACCGGGGGGAGTGGGTTGCAGCCTATGGGGAACGCCGAGTATAACGAAGCTTGGAGCCTCGACCAAGTCCCGAACAACGAACGGGTCAGTTTCCGAGCTTGAAACCGATTCCCACGGTGAGCACATTGGCAATGTTGCTCTGATAGGCCGTGTTGGACATCCACAGCACGTTGAGCTGGGCGTTGAGGAGTACCGAGTCACTCACGTAGAAGTTGGCGCCCAGGGGAACGCCGAAGACGAGTCCCACCCGGCTCTCGTCCGGTTCCAGGGTGCTTGAGAGTCCCTTGAACTTGGAGAAGTGCAGACCAATCCCGCCGCCCACGTACCCCACCACTTTTCCCTGAGGGTCACCGAAGACGTACTTGATGTTGGCCAGGATCGGAATGCTGGAGAAACTGGCCTCGTAGGGATCCGAGCCGCCGCCGGATGCCTGGATTTCGAACACGCCGGCCCAGAGGCCGACCATGTATTGGGAGCCCACCCGGTCAAAGGATCCGGTCGCCGCCCATCCGCCCACGAACTCCTGCGTGGCTTCGCTCCACGCGAAGGCTCCACCACCGGAGATGGTGAGCAGGTTATCGCCCACGTCCTGCCCCGCGGTGGCAAGCGGGGTCACGGCGAGCGAGAGGGCGAGGCAGCTGGCGATCATCCATGCGGTTCGTTTCACGGGATTCCTCTCCTGGGGGGACTACCCCTATCGGTTTCCTGGCTCGGGCGGGCCTTCGATCGGGAGGAGATTACCTTCTATCAGGGCCTGAGCAATGGCAAATCCGTAGACCCGTGCCCCGTGCGGATTGGGATGCCGGTCGTAGGGGAGGAGGAACATCCGATCGATGCGATCCGCCGGGATTCTCATGTACGGGAGCAGGTATTCCGTCTCCCTGCCCACCGAGAGTTCCAGGCTCTGGAGCAGGCTCCGCATCTGGTCGCTGACCTTGTGCTCGCGCGTTTGCAGATCTTCCCGGGTGGGAAGGAGGACGAGGGCGATCGAGGTACCGGTAGTGGCCAGACGCGCCATGTCCTGCTGGAACACGGCATCCGAACGAAAGTCGAGTTCCGGCCAGTACGCCTCGCTGGAAAGACCCCGTAGGGAGTTCAGCCCGCCCCCTTTCAGGATCCGACCCAGGAGATAGGAACGGGTCGGGGTGAAGAGGGACGGGCCCTCCCGGTCCAGGGCAAGCTGCCGGTGTCGGTCGATCAGATCGCGCAGGAGGGGATCGTTGGGGAGGCGGCGGGCCGAGTCGGCCCAGCGTCCGGTGACCCGGGAGTCCACCAGGGCCATGTCCACCGCTTCATCGATCCTGGGGGGCGTGGTGTTCCGGTAGGTGGTGAGCAGACGGGTTACCACTCCGTCCGGCTCCACGAACCGGCGGAAACGGGAGCGGGTCAGATCCTCGGCAATGAAAGCGATCACCAGCAGGTGCGGCTGGAGTTCCGGGACCGCGCGCGCCGCCAGATGGACCATCTGGAGCACGCCGTACCCGTCGCGTCCCAGGTTGCGCACGGCCACGTCCTGCCCCAGCCGTTCCTCGAGGGCCTCCGCCAACGTGTCGGTCCAGGTGATCCCGTGAAACGGATTCGCGGTGAAGGAGTCCCCCACGACAAGAATCCGCAGTTCGGCCGTGCTCCAATCCGGGTCCACCCGTCCCACGTCCCCCAACGCGTTGACCAGCAGGGGGCCGGCATCCACCGGCACGCCTTCGTGGATCAGCACCCGCAAGGCGCGGGAGCCGGGCAGGTAGCGGTAGCCCAGATCGTCGTCCAGGGCGTAGATGGGGCGGGACACCACGGGGAAGCTTTCGGCGCCGGCCGAGCGCGCAAGACCGATCCGCAGGTGAACACGATAGGCGATTTCCGCGGTGACCAGGGCCAGCACGAGCCCCATGAGGATGAGGAGGAGGCGGACCCGCAGGGAAGGTCCCCGGGTCAAGGAGTCCCTCCCACCTGACGCAGCAACTCCTGCGCGGTGGGATCCTCCGGATCCAGCGCCAACAGGGTCCGGGCGTGCCGCGTTGCCATGTCCGAGTAGCCCAGGTCGCGGCTGATGGTAACCAGGGCGACCAGGAGATCCCGGTTCCCCGGCGCCCGTTCGTGAGCCGCGCTCAGGACTTCCAGGGCATGATCCTGGTCGCCCAGGCTGTTGAGAGCGACCCCGTAGGCGTAGGCGTAGCGCGGAACCTCCGGCCCCAGTTCAGCGGCGAGGCGGAACTCCTCCAGCGCCTCGTCCCCGCGCCGCAACCGGGTCAGATTGAGCGCCAGGGCGTGGTGGATTCCGGCGTCGTCCGGGCTGATGCCCACGGCGCGGCGCAGGATGGGCTCGGCCGGGGCATCGTTGCCCTGGCGACCGTAGAGGTCGGCAAGGTTCACGAAGGCCGGGACAAAGGTGGAGTCCAGGCCCAGGGCGGTGCGGTAGGCCACCTCGGCGCGATCCGGGTCTCCCATGTTGTCGAACAGGGCGCCCAGGTTGAGGTAGGACCAGGGAACATCGGCGTTGATCCGGCAGCCCTGGACCAGTTCGCTCAGGGCCTCCTGGCGGGCCGTGACGCCGGCGTCGGAAAGGGATTGCCGGGGCGCGTCGACCAGGATGCGTGCCGCCTCGGTGCGCACGACCCGGATGGGATCTTCCATGAGGCCGGCCCCCATCGCGGCGCGTCCCTGGCGGCTCACCGCTTCCAGCGTGCTCAGCGCCCCCAGCCGCACCAGGGGCGACGGATCGGCCAGGCCGGCCTGCAACGCCGGGAGGGTCTGGGTTCCCAGGTGGGACCGGAGCAACGATGCCGCGGTGGCGCGGGCCATGATGGGCTGCGTGGTATCCAGGATCAACTCGGCCAGCGCGCGCCCGGCCCCGGGTCCCCCCAGACGACCCGCTTCCAGGACCTCCCCGTAGTGGGGACGTTCCCGCCGCTCCATGCCCCACCACCCGGCGGCACGCTCCGAGGCCCATGCGGGATCCCGGTCGGTGTGGCAGTCGGTGCAGGCGTCCCGGGTGTCGAGGGCTTCGGTGAGGTCGGGACGGGGCACGCGGAAGCTGTGATCGCGGCGCCCGTCCACCCCCATGTAGGTGCGTTCGGTCATGTGGCAGCCGATACAACTGGCCCCGGCGGACTCCGGCTCATGGAAGTGGTGTTTGGGCGTGTCAAAGACCTCGGGAAGGTGGCAGCGGGCGCAGGTGTCGTCCGGCTCCGTGGTGCGCAGCCTTGCCGTGTGCGGATCATGGCAATCGCTGCAGACCACCCCCGCGCCGTACATGCGGCTCTGCAGGAACGAACCGTAGACGTAGACCTCGTCCTCGATCTGTCCGTCCGCGGTGTAGAGCCCCGGGGTCAGCAGGGCCGGGCGGTGGTTGTCCAGGAAGGGGTCGCCCGGAGTGACCGGTTCCCACACGGCGGTGCGTCGCGAGTGACACGGGGCACAGGTCTCGATCTCGACATGGTTGGTCCGGGGCGGTTCCCGCCGGGCGATGCCGTCGTCCCCGGAGAAGACCCAGTTGGCCGGGACGCTCTCGCGGTAGTCGACGGTGAGTCCCAGACCCTTGACCCTGTTCTCCGAGAGTTTGCCGCCGGCCGCGATGGTGCGCGCCCACTCCACGTGGTCCGATCCCGGTCCGTGGCAAGCCTCGCAGGAGACGTCGATCTCCGCGTACACGGTTCCGTAGGTTTCGGTGTCCGGATCGAATCGTTTCTCGAGTCCGGTGGAATGACATCCGGCGCAGGAGTGGTTCCAGTTCTGGGTCCAACCGGTCCAGTGCAGGGGGTCGCCGGGGAGGAACCGGTCATCGGGGTAGAGGGAGTACCACCGCTGCCCGCCTGCTTCCCGGGCGCGGCTGTCCCAGGCGATGCCCAACACCTGATAGGCCCCTCGTGGAAAGGGGATCAGATACTGCTGGAGTGGATCGACGCCAAAGGTATGGCTGATCTCGAACTCCTGAAGGCTGCCGTCCGGGCCCTCGGTCTCGGCCAGGAATCGGTCCCCGTCGCGGCGAAAAGTGGTGGTGACACCCTGGCTGGTGATGGAGGTGTTGTTGAAGTCGCCCAGCACGGTGGAGTCGGTGGCCACGTCCATGGCCAGGTCGTGGTGGGATCCGGTCCAGCGCTCCATTTCGGCGCCGTGGCATTCGGCACAGACGTCCCGCCCCAGGTAGGTGGCGGTGACGGGAGCACGGCGGGAGGCGTCGGCCTGGACCGTCGTTGGTGGCTCGTCGGCCGGTTGACCGCAACCGGAGAGAACAAGGCCGAGGGCGAGGATCAGGGTTGCGGCGACTCCGAGCCACCGGCGAGTGACGAACCCGGTGAGGCGGCTGACGGATCGGAGGGTTGCCTCAATCGGCGAAAGAGGGGTATCCATCCGGGCATCGTACCGGGTCGGGCCGAGGCGGGGAAGGTGCTCGTGCTCGCTTGACCGGTCCCTGTCCGCTACACTTCCCTTTTCTCTCACGGCCCAAGGAGATCCATGGACAAGCCTCAATCGACCGAGTATGCGGAGTTCTACGAGCCCTACATCCAGCTTGTTCCCGAGGGGGACGTGCTGGCCAGCCTGGCCACCGAGATCAAGAAGACCCGGGACCTCCTGTCCGAGCTCACCGACAAGCAGGCCCTGCACCGGTACGCGCCGGGGAAGTGGAGCGTGAAGGAGGTGGTAGGGCACATGGCCGACGGCGAACAGGTCTTTGGCTATCGTGCCTTGCGGATTTCGCGAGGAGACCCCACGCCGATGGAGGGATTCGAGCAGGACGACTATGTGGCCGCGGCGAACTTCGATGCGCATCCCCTGGATCTGCTTGTGGCGCGGCTCGAGGGAGTTCGGCGGGGGAACATTGCTATGTTACGGGCCATGGACCCTGCCATGCATGCGCGGATGGGCAATGCCAACGGGTCCCCGGTCAGCGTGCGGGCACTGGCCGCCATGCTGATCGGGCACGAGCGGCACCATCGCAAGGTGCTGCAGGAGCGGTATCTCCGCTGACATGGATCACCTCTGGATCAAGCTGATTCATGTCCTGGGGGCCATCCTGTTCGTGGGAAACATCGTGGTGACCGCGTTGTGGAAGACCCTCGCCGACCGGACCCGGGACCCGCGCATCGTTGCCTTTGGTCAGCGACTGGTCCTGGTCACCGACGCGGTGTTCACCGGTCCCGGAGCGGCTGCGGTGGTGATCACCGGATACCTGCTGCTGGGTCCGTTCGGCGACGATCCTTTTGGCACCCATCGTTGGATCTTTCTCGGACTGCATCTCTTCCTGGGGTCGGCGGTGATCTGGGGGTTGGGGCTGCTCCCCATCCAGATAGCCCAGTACCGGATGGTCCGTTCGTTGGAACGCCCCAAGGCTGACGCACCCGGCACCATCCCGCCGCGCTACTGGGTGCTGGGCCGACTCTGGATGTTCCTGGGAATCGTGGCCACCCTCCTGCCGTTGATCGCGGTGTATTTCATGGTCGTGAAACCGTCCTGACCTCCCTCGGTCCGGAGGATACAGATATGTATGGATTGCTTGGTGTTGCAGACGGGCGACGCGCCCGGTTCTCTTCGTGCCTTTGGGGGCTAGTCCTGCTCGTCGCGGTTCTTCCGCGGGCAGGCTTCGCCGATGTGACCCGTGGGGATACCGGGGCGTTCACATCGACGCTTTCCATCACCCTGCCCGGCTCTCCCGAGGTCATCTACGACGCGCTGACCGGGGACATCAGCGGTTGGTGGGATCACACCTTCTCCGACAAGCCCGCCCGGTTCTTCATCGATGCGCGCCCCGGTGGCGGGTTCTACGAATACTTCGACGACGAGGGGAAGAACGGGGTTCGTCACGCGGTGGTCATCTACGCGGAGCGGGGAAAACTCCTGCGGTTCGAGGGGCCGCTGGGCTTCAACGGAAAGGCGCTCCTCATCGCCACCGAATACAAACTGGAAGCGGAGGGGACGGGGCAAACCCGGCTTACCGTGACCGTCAACGGTTCCGGACAGATGGAGACCGGATGGCCGGAGGCGATTGATGGAGTGTGGCAGCACTTCATTGGCGAGCAGTTCAAGGCCTACATCGAGGCGGGAAAACATCTGCAATAGTTAGATTTCGGGTGCGGCATACGATGAGTTATCCGGCATCCCTTTCATTGCTATGTCAATGAATTGTAAAGAGTTGTCGGTCCCGAAACCGTCTCTATACTGACTGGAAACGACGCTCTTTCACCCCTTGGGAAGAGGATGATCCCGTGACGCATCCGCGCTGTCTTTCTCGCTGCCTTGTTCTGGTTCTCCCGGTCCTGGCCACCGGTCTGCTCGCCGGGCCCAATTCCGCATTGGCCCGGCCGGTGGATCAGACGGACCGCATGCCCCACTTCCAGATGGGGGGCATGGGGGAATCGGGAGATGTGCCGTCCCCCAACAGCGGAGTGTGGGCGACCGCCGCTGCGGGAACCACGTTCTTTGGTGGGACGTTCTGGGCGGCGGACTCCATGCGCTGGGAAGCGATCTTGGACTCCTGCTGGACCTTCGACAGCGGGGTGGGCTCGCACTTCATCTCGGACAGTGGGTACCAGCCCCATGTGAACCCGTTCAAGGACCCCGGCCTGCATGGGGCCATGGAGGGGTGGGTGGGGATCGACAATACCTACAGCGAGCTTTCGTACTTTCGTCGGACGGAAATGCTGGTGGAGGCGCCGTCCTGTGGTGCGTACTCGGGGAGCTATGCGTTGTTCGCGGGGGTCTATACTGCGGAAGCTGAAGCGCTCTGTTTCGGGGACTCGGGCCCGGGCTATGGTGACAACTGGTCCATTTGCGTGGAGAACACCTCGTTCGTGTACGACGGTGCGGGGGGGACGGTCACCTGGAGCTACAGCTACGGAGCGGATACCGAGCCGGGGTTTGACTACACCTACGCGCTCGTGGACACCAGCGGCGACGGTGATGACGTCACGGTCGCTGCCCGCACCGGGGTGGGTTACGGGGCGGACAGTCACGAACTGACCCCCGGAATCGACATGCGGTCGGATGCGGGCCCCTTCCATCTCAAGTTCTGCTTCGAGTCGGACGGAGCGTACTCGGATCAGGACGGGGCCTATCCCACCAGCTGTCCCTTCTGGGTCGACGAGATCGAGGTCGTCGGCGGTGGAGTGACCTATGGGCCCGAGGGGTTCGAGGTCGACGATGGAGGCTGGAGCCTCTCGCCGCCGGAACCGGGTGCGGGAGGAGAGTGGTCGAGCCTGCGACACTTGAACAGCCTGCCGAGTACACAGACAACCTGTTCCTGCACCCTGGCGGATTCGGTCCTGGTCTTCTCCGACCTGAGCCTGGGTTCCGAGGGGCACGGCATGTTCCAGGACAACTTTGCCGCCTCACCCTGGATCGATCTCCGGGAAGCGGGTCTGGTGGGTGCCCCGGGCAAGTTCATCCAGTTCGACGCGTACTACGAGTTGCCACTCCTGAACTATGTGTTCGAAACCGCGACGGTTCAGTTCTACCCGCAGACCTGCCCGGTCAACGGCAAGCTCATCATGAGCAACTGGACCTCCCACGGACTCGTCACATGGTGGCGAGGTGCGCCCAGCTGCACGAATCCGGGAGAGCTCCCCGAGAGAATTAATTTTGGACAGGCCATGGAGTTGGGGGCTGAACAGGTTCGAATCAGTCTTGGTGTCGTCTCCTTCTGTCGTTTCTTTGGGAGCTGTACCGGCATGACCAACAGCACGCCCTGGTACGACAACGTCAAGTTCGGGGTGTTTGGTGTGCCTGGCGCACCTTTCATCGCCAGTTCCACCATTGATCAACCCCAGGATATCTTTCCGGAGAACGGCACCCTCGACATCGACGCCCCGGGGCGTCTGGACTCCAATAACATCAAGGGACAAGCCACCCCGGAGGCGAACACTGCTCTCGCCGATACCCTGATCGTCAATGGCGGATCCGGAGGTGCGGAGGTGTGGGTGGAGTTCGGAGTGGTGCCGGGTCCGGGTGTGAACGGAACCGTGTTGGCAACTTGGCTCGCGAAGCACGCGACCACACAGATACGGAACGGGATCCCGTTCTACCATGCCCGCATGGACACCGCCGAGCAGGGCGGCAGCAAGGCAAACGACACCTGGATGACCGCCTATCACGAGGAAGACCCTGCGTTCGTGGGTTCGGACACGGATACCGACCCCAACGACATCGACCCGTTGGGCAACCAGTCGCGTCTCTTGAACGACATCTTCCCGGATGACCTGTTCACACCGGGGTCGCGGGTCAACTTGTTCTACAAGACACGTCTTGTGGGTGGTTCTTCCTGGTTCGTGATCCCGGGGAATGGGTCGATTCCCGGTACCGACAGCGCCGCGGTGGCGGGGATGATCGAGTGGGAGTGTTTGCCGTCGTCCATGGATGCGGACACCACGTTCAACTGTGTCCTGTACGTGGATCACTTCGACGGGCGTGGAGCCCAGCCGTTCGTGGAGGATGCCCTTTGGGCTGCGTTGCCCGCAGGCGGGAACACCTATGAGGGAACCGCCTGGGATCGATACGACGTGGAGGCCCCGTCCAGCCAGCAGGCGTCGTTGGGCCGCCCGGTTGGTACGGAGTACGGCGCCAACGCGTCCCAGCTTCTGGGCTACGACACCATCATCTGGAACAGCGGCAACTTGGCCGCGTTCAACCTGGTCCAGGAAGATGCCAACGTGCTCATCCCCTGGCTGGTCTACGAGCCGGGAGGAACGCCCGCTGGGCATGCCTTCTACGGGTCGGGAAACGGGTTGGCCTATTCGATGACGCGCGAACAGATCTCCGAACCCCAGGCCACGGTGTTCCTGAACGACTATCTGGGAGCTGCCCTCGTTTGCGAGACCTTCCGGAATCAAACCGGTGGGGTTGGGGGCGCAACTCCGTGTGGGTCGGTGACGGTAGTGGACGCCACGATCTGCCCGGACCTACTCGATGTCGGTGGGAATCTGGACACGACGGGGCGAACGGTAACCCATCAGGCCCAGGGGAACGGGTGTCCCCAGATGCGCTACTTCGATGTGGTGACCGCGGTCGGCGCAACCCCTCACGGCACATCGGTGAACGAAGAGGAGTACGTCGGTGCCTTGAAGACCGCCAATGCCTCCGTATCCTCCGCCGCAACCCCCGGCGGCGGGAGCGGTGACTACAAGACAGTGCTCGACGGGATCTCCATTCACTACCGCCGCGACCCCTCGGACTGCAACTACAGCCAGGCCCCCCAGACCGCGGCGCGGGAACGGATGGTGGAGGTGCTGGACTGGTTCGGACTTCCGGCTGGTGCCTGCACGGATCCGAACCAGGTCAACGACGTCCCGGTGATCGACACGCCTCGGTTCACCACCGCCCTGTTGAACTTCTCTCCCAACCCGCTCCTTGGCGGGACCGGTCGGATCCAGTTCACGCTTGAGCGGGAGGCGAGCGCCACAGTGCGCATCTTCGACGTGGGGGGACGGCTGGTGAAGGAGTTGTTCAACGGCCTGGGCACCGAGGGGATCAACACGGTGCATTGGGACGGGACCGATACCGCGGGTCGGCAGGTGTCGAGCGGGGTGTACTTCTACCGGTTCACCACCGCCCAGGAGACGTTTGCCCGAAAGATCGCCGTCGTACGTAGCGGCAATTAGATTCGAAGCCCAAGGGAGCTAAACCATGTTCAGTCTGTCGAGGGTTGTCTTGACCGCTGTCTTGTGGGCTCTTGTCTGGGCCTCTTCGGGACACGCCCGGCCTGTGGATGAGACGGACCGGATGCCGCACTTCGAGATGATGGACCTGAATCGTCGTGGGGATGTTCCTTCCCCCAACAGCGGAGTGTGGGCGACCGCCGCTGCAGGAACCACGTTCTTTGGTGGGACGTTCTGGGCGGCGGATTCCATGCGCTGGGAAGCGATCATGGACTCCTGCTGGACCTTCGACAGCGGCGTGGGCTCGCACTTCATCTCGGACAGTGGGTACCAGCCCCATGTGAACCCGTTCAAGGACCCCGGCCTGCATGGGGCCATGGAGGGGTGGGTGGGGATCGATAACTCCTACAGTGAACATCCGTACTTCCGCAGGACCGAGATGCTGGCCCAGGCGCCGTCCTGCGGCACGTACTCGGGCAGCTACGCATTGTTCGCCGGGGTCTATGCCGAGGAAGCAGCGGCCCTTTGCTACGTCGACTCGGGTCCGGGGTACGGCGACAACTGGTCTATCTGCGTGGAGAACACCTCGTTCGCCTACGATGGCTCGGGTGATGCGGTCACTTGGAGCTATGACTACGCGGCGGATACGGAGCCGGGGTTCGACTACACGTATGCGGTCGTGGACACGAGCGGCAATGATGACGATGTGATTGTGGCGACCCGCACCGGCGTGGGCTTCGGGCCCGATAGTCACGAACTCACACCGGGGGTCGACATGCGGTCCACGGCGGGACCGTTCCACTTGAAGTTTTGCATCGTCTCCGATGGAGCGTACTCGGATCAGGATGGCGCGTATCCCACGAACTGCCCTCTCTGGGTTGATGAGGTTGAAGTGGTGGGGGGCGGCGTGGCCTATGGGCCCGAGGGGTTCGAGCTTGGCGTCGCTGGCTGGAGTCTCTCGCCACCAGGGCCGGGCGTGGGAGGCGATTGGTCCAACCTGCGGCACCTGGCGAGCTTGCCTCCGACCAATACCACCTGCTCCTGTACTCTTGCCGACTCGGTCCTGCTCTTTTCGGACGTGAGCTTGGCCCCCGAGGGACACGGCAGGTTCCAGGACAATCTTGCCGCTTCACCCTGGATCGACCTTCGCGAAGCGGGCCTGGTTGGGTCGCCGGGGATGTTTGTTCAGTTTGATGCCTACTTCGAACTGCCCCTGCTCAACTATGTGTTCCAGAGGCAAGCCATCCAATTCTATCCCCAGACATGCTCGGCGAGTGGAAAGCTGGTTACCAGTCCTTTCATCTCGGATGGAGTCGTCTATTTCGGGGGAGTGTTTCCGGGGTGTAAGAGCCCTGGAAGTGCCCCTTTTCAGTACAACTACGGACAGATCGTGGGCGATGGGGCGGAGCAGATTCGTATTGGCATGGGCGTGATCTCCTACTGCCGTTTCTTCTCCAACTGCAGCGGGATGACCAACAGCACGCCGTGGTTCGACAACGTCAGGCTTGGGGTGTTCGGGATGCCTGATGCGTCGCTGATCGCCACTTCCACTATTGATCAACCCCAGGATATCTTTCCGGAGAACGGTACCCTCGACATCGATGCTCCCGGCCGCTTGGACTCCAACAACGTCAAGGGGCAGTCCACCCCGGAGGCGAACACCTCGCTGGCCGATACCCTGATCGTCAACGGCGGATCCGGTGGCGCGGAGGTGTGGGTGGAGTTTGGGGTGGTGCCGGGTCCTGGAGTGAACGGGACCGCCTTGGCAAACTGGCTCGCGAAGCATGCGCCGACCCAGGCCCGGGGCGGAATCCAGTTCTACCATGCCCGTATGGACACGGCGGAGCAGGGTGGGCACGAGGCCAACGACACCTGGATGACCGCCTATCACGAGGAGGACCCTGCGTTCGTGGGTTCGGACACGGATACCGACCCCAACGACATCGACCCCTTGGGCAATCAGTCACGTCTTCTGAACGACATCTTCCCGGATGACTTGTTCACACCGGGGTCCCGGGTCAACCTGTTCTACAAGACCCGGTTCGTAGGAAACACGTCCTGGTTCGTGATCCCGGGGAATGGGTCGATTCCCGGTACCGACAGCGCCGCGGTGGCGGGGATGTTTGAGTGGGAGTGTTTACCGTCGTCCATGGATGCGGACACTACGTTCAACTGTGTCCTGTACGTGGATCACTTCGACGGTCGGGGGGCGCAACCGTTCGTGGAAGACGCTCTGAGGACCGCCCTCCCCGGAGGCGGGAACACCTACGAAGGGACGGCCTGGGACCGATACGATGTGGAGGCCCCCTCCAGCCAACAGGCGTCGTTGGGCCGCCCGGTAGGCACGGAGTACGGCGCCAACGCGTCACAGCTCCTTGGCTACGACACCATCATCTGGAACAGCGGCAACCTGCACGCGTTCACTCTGACTCAGGAAGACGCGAACGTGTTGATTCCATGGCTGGCCCACGAGCCGGGTGGGACGCCAGCCGGCCATGCGTTCTATGGGTCCGGCGACGGGTTGGCCTTCTCGATGACGTCCGAACAGATCTCCGCGCCCCAGGCCACGGTGTTCCTGAACGACTATCTGGGGACTAGCCTCGTGTGCGAAACGTTCCGCAACGAAACGGGCGGGGTAGGGGGGGGCAATCCGTGTGGGTCGGTGACGGTGGTGGATGCTACCGCCTGTCCGGACCTTCTGGATGCGGGAGGCAATCTCGACACGACGGGACGAACGGTCACTCACCAGGCCCAGGGGAGTGGCTGCCCCCAGATGCGCAACTACGATGTCGTGACCGCGGTCGGCGCAACCCCTCACGGGGCATCGGTGAACGAGGAGGAGTACGTCGGCGCCTTGAAGTCCGCCAACGCCTCCGTTTCTTCCGCTGCGACCCCAAGCGGCGGGAGCGGCGACTTCAAGACAGTGCTCGACGGTCTCTCCATCCACTATCGCCGCGACCCCTCGGACTGCAACTACAGCCAGGCCCCCCAGACCGCGGCGCGGGAACGGATGGTGGAGGTGCTGGACTGGTTTGGTGTTCCGGCCGGTGCCTGCACGGATCCCAACCAGGTCAACGACGTCCCGGTGATCGACACGCCTCGGTTCACCACCGCCCTGTTGAACTTCTCTCCCAACCCGCTCCTTGGCGGGACCGGTCGGATCCAGTTCACGCTTGAGCGGGAGGCCAACGCCACGGTGCGCATCTTCGACGTGGGGGGACGGCTGGTGAAGGAGTTGTTCAACGGCCTGGGCACCGAGGGGATCAACACGGTGCATTGGGACGGGACCGATACCGCGGGTCGGCAGGTGTCGAGCGGGGTGTACTTCTACCGGTTCACCACCGCCCAGGAGACGTTTGCCCGAAAGATCGCCGTGGTGCGCAGCGGGAACTAGCAGCCTGGCAGGCAATGTCTCCCCGAGTAGACTCCCTCCTTGCCTGCCCGTGTGCTAACGTAGCGCTCCCCAGCCTCCCCTGGTAATCGGCCCTACCACAACGGAGGACGCGCTCATGGGCTCGTTCCTGACTCGCGCTGAACTCGATCGTCTTGCCGCGGCGGAAACCGCTGCCTTCGCCTCGCCCATTCCCACCCAGATGATCTCCAACGGGGAGTTCTCCCCGCTGCCCCAGACCGAACAGCAGGCGCAGGTGGAGTGCCTCATCAAGGAGTTGGGTGACCGATTGGGTGCCCGCCAGGGCACTTCCCGTCGGGACTTTCTCCGCACCGCCAGCGGCATGGCCGCGGCGTTCCTCGCCATGAACCAGGTCTACGGTTCGCTGTTCAGCGTGGACCCGGCCGAGGCCTCGGACCCCGCCGCCGCCGCCGAACGCGCCGCCTCCCTGGCCCATCAGTTCATCTTCGACGCCCAGACCCATTTCATCCGGGACGACAGCCCGGAAGGCAGCAACCCCGCTCGCATGCTGGGGATTCGCAAGTTCGCCGGGGCCTGGTTGAACAAGGACCTCCAGGCCAAGGAGATCGTGATCGAGGACCTCAAGTTCCAGAACTTCGTGAAGGAGGTCTTCTTCGACAGCGACACCCGGATCGCCATCCTGAGCGGCGCCCCCACCGACGAGCTCAAGGGCTGGTTTCTCACCAACGACCAGATGGCCCTCGCCCGCAAGCTGGTCAACGAAACCGCCGGGTCGCGCAGGCTCCTGGCCCACTCGGTCTTCACCCCCGGCCAGCCCGGGTGGATGGAGGAGCTGGATCGCTGTATCGAGACGGTGAAGCCGGACTCGTGGAAGGGCTACACCATGGGGGATCCCAACGGGCCTTCCAAGTACCGCTGGCGCCTGGACGACGAGGAACTGCTCTACCCGGCCTACGAGAAAATGGTGAAGTCCGGGGTCCGCAACATCTGCATCCACAAGGGGCTGCTCCCGCCCAACGCAGAGGCGACCAACCCCGGTGTGACGCCCTTTGCCGGAGTGGGGGACGTGGGGAAGGCGGCCAAGGATTGGCCGGATCTCAACTTCATCGTCTATCACTGCGGCTACAATGTGCTCATGCCCAGCGGCGAGCAGACCCGGAACCTGGAAGAGACCGGGTACATCGAGTGGGTCACCGATCTGGCCCGCATCCCCGAGGAATTCGGGGTGAGCAACGTGTACGCGGAGATCGGAAGCTCGTTCGGTATCTCGGCCGTCACCCAACCCCGTTTCTGTGCCGGTATGCTGGGGACCCTGATTGCCGGGATGGGGGCCGAGAACGTGTTCTGGGGTACGGACGCGGTGTGGTACGGATCGCCCCAGTGGCAGATCGAAGCGTTCCGGCGGGTGGAGATTCCGGAAGACCTGCGCAGGAAGTTCGGGTGGGCCCCCCTGGGGGACGCGGACGGAGAAGTGAAGCGGGCCATCCTGGGTCGGAACCTGGCCCGGCACTACGGGATCGATGCGGATGCAACGGCGAAGTCCGTTGACGCCGATGCGTTGTCGACGGCGAAGTCGGACTATCTGGCCGAGGGCGGGCAGCGCAGCAACCTGGCCTATGGCTTTGTGGATCGGAGAATCTAGGCACCATGGATATTGCCGACATCACCCGGCGCATGCGCGGGCAGGCCGCCTCGATCGAGCATCTGACCCGTGCCCTCAACGACGAGGAAGTGCGCTGGCGCTGGGAACCGGGTCGCTGGTCGGTGCTCGAGGTCCTTTGCCACATGGTGGACGAGGAAAAGGACGACTTCCGTACCCGGGTGGACCTCGCCCTGCATCATCCGGAACGGGCCTGGCCCGGAATCGATCCGGAAGCCTGGGCGCGGGACCGCGCCTACAATGAACGGGTTCCAGCCGAGACCCTGGGGGCGTTCCTGGAGGAGCGCGCCCGTTCCATCGCCTGGTTGCGCGGGCTGGAGGATCCCGATTGGTCTTCCACCCATGTGCACCCACGGCTGGGTTCCATGTCGGCGGGGGATGTCATGACCTCCTGGGTGGTGCATGATCTCCTGCACATGCGGCAG
Organism: Candidatus Eiseniibacteriota bacterium; assembly: GCA_942491735.1. Classification (GTDB taxonomy): domain Bacteria; phylum Eisenbacteria; class RBG-16-71-46; order JABDJR01; family JABDJR01; genus CALOCN01. The sequence continues at coordinate 476,884 of CALOCN010000001.1, forward strand.
ATCGCGGGAATTCTCTATCGGCTGACCGAGCGGGACGGGGCGCCCTTCACCGGTGCCTATGCCGGTCCCTGGAATGGATAGCCCCCTGCACTGCCGGCACGCCCAACGGGAGTCCCACCATGGCCTGGATTGAAGTCATTGGCCTCGACCGGGCCACCGGAATGCTCAAGGCGCAGTACGATGCGGCGCTGCGGCGCGCCGGGCGGATCTGGAACATCGTCAGCATCATGTCCCAGAACCCCCGCACCCTGAAGGCGTCCATGGATATCTACGGCGCGGTGCTGCACGGGCCTTCCCCGCTCAGCCGCGGACAACGGGAGATGCTGGCGGTGGTGGTCTCGGCCAGGAACCGGTGCGTCTACTGAGTACGCGCTCATGCACACGACCTCCGGGCCGAGGTCGAACGGGACTTTGGAATCCAGGGCGACGCCGCCGTGGATGCGTTCGTGGGCGCGGTAGCCCGGGACTGGCGCGAGGCCGGGCTCTCCAAGGCGGATCAGTCGTTGTGTGCCTTCTCGGACAAGCTCACCGCAGCCCCCGCGTCCATGACCCGGGAGGATGTCCAGGGGCTCCGTGACCATGGATTCAGCGATGCCGCGATCCACGATGCGACCCAGGTCATTGCCTATTTCAACTACATCAACCGGGTTGCCGATGCGCTCCACGTGGATCTCGAGGACGAGACCACGGTGCGCGCCTGGGAGAAGCCGGATTCGGGGAAGGAGAGCGACTGATGGAACTCGAGGTCTATCTATCCGGAGAGATCCACACCGACTGGCGCGAGAAGATCGTGCAGGGAGTGGAGGATGCGGGGCTGCCGGTGCAGTTCTCCTCGCCCCAACTGGATCACGCAGCCAGTGACAACGTGGGGGCGGCCATCCTGGGTCCGGAGGACTCACCGTTCTGGAAGGATCACAAGTCGGCCAAGATCAACCAGATCCGTACCCGCACCGCCCTGGAGCGCTGCGACCTGGTGGTGGTTCGCTTCGGCGACAAGTACCGGCAGTGGAACGCGGCGTTCGACGCCGGTATCGCCGCCTCGTTGGGGAAACCGATCATCGTCCTGCACGGGCCGGAGCTGACCCACGCCCTCAAGGAAATCGACGCCGCGGCGCTCGCGGTGGCCGAGACCCCGGAACAGGTGGTGCAGATTCTCCAGTACGTGGTGGACGAGTAGATGCGGCGCTGGGTCGGTCTTCTCGGGACCCTGACCGTGTTGCTCCTGCCCGTCCGGGCCTCGGCCCAGTCCATCCCCGCCCTGGTGGATCACCAGGTGGAGGAGGGCGTGACGGTGATGCTCCTGGCCAACGAGGGGTTCCTGCTGCGGGGGCCGGAGGGGGGCGTGCTGATCGATGCCTTCCTGGCCGAGTCCTTTTCGGGGTACGACGCGGTTCCGGCGCCGCTGTTGCAGGCCATGCAGGAAGGCAAACCGCCGTTCGATACGGTGACCCTGGCCCTGGCCAGCCATGCCCATCGGGATCACATCCAGGCCGAAGTGGCGGCCGCGTTCCTGGAGGCGCGTCCCGACGTGCGGTTCGTCAGCTCACCCCAGGTGGTGGAGTTGGTGCGTGAGGAACTGCCCGAGGACCTCGAGGTCCGCGTCGAGGAAACCCTTCCGGATGCGGGAAGCAAGCGCACCGTGCAGGAAGGCGGGATCCAGGTCGAGGTCCTGCGGCTTCGTCACGGGTCCTCGGACAACTACTCCATGCACAACCTGGGTCACATCATCACCCTGGGTGGCAAGCGGTTCCTTCACGTCGGTGATGCCGAGATGTTGGCCAGCCACTTCGCCGCCTACTCGGAGTTGCTCACGACGGTGGATGTGGCATTCATCCCGTACTGGTTCTTCGGCATGCCGGGGGGGCGGGAGATCGTCGAACAGTATCTCCCGGGAGTGAAGCTGATTCCCTGTCACATCCCCAGCCACCAGTCCCGGGAGCGCATCCACGAGCAGGCGAGCGCGGTGGGAGACGTCTGGGTGCCCCTGGGTCCAATGGACGCGGGAACCTTCTAGAGGACCCACGTTTCGCTGCCTACTCGCCGCCCGTCTCCGTGGCCACGATCCAGCGTTCCACGATCTCGGCCAGGGTCTCCAGATCCACCGCGCCCTGCCCCAGCACCGCATCGTGGAAGTCCTGGATGCGGAACCGGTCTCCCAACCGTTCCTCGGCCAGACCCCGCAGACGGAAGATCTCCCGTTGCCCCAGCTTGTAGGCCAGCGCCTGCCCGGGCCAGGCAATGTAGCGATCCACCTCGTTGATGATGTTGTTCTCGGCCAGCACCGAGTTGGCGAGCATGTAGTCGATGGCCTGTTGCCGGGTCCAACCCAGGGCATGCATTCCGGTGTCCACCACCAGCCGACAGGCCCGCCACGAGTCGTAGCTGAGCATCCCGAACAGGTCGGTGTCGCTGGAGTACAGCCCCATCTCCCGGGATAGGCGCTCGGTGTAGAGCCCCCAGCCCTCCACGTAGGCGGTCACCCCGCCATGGCGGCGGAACGCGGGGATGTCGTCGAGCTCCTGCATGATGGCGATCTGCAGATGGTGTCCGGGAATCGCCTCGTGGAAGGCCAGCGCTTCCGCCTCGTAGCGGGGTCGGGTTTCCGGGGCGTAGGTGTTGATGAAGTAGCGACCGGGGCGGGACCCGTCCGCGGCGGGGCGACGGTAGTAGGCAATGGTGGAGTGCTTCTCCTCGTGGGCCTCCATCCGCACCACGATGCAGGGCGCCTCCGGCAGCACGCCGAACCACTTTGGCATGGCCTCGCGGGCCCGGCTCAATGCCTCGTCCGCCTTGGCCTGGACCTCGTCCCGGGTGGCGAAGTGCAGATCGGGGTCCTCGCGCAGGCGGCGATGGATCGTTTCCAGATCCGTCGTGCCCAGCACCCGTCCGCCCAACTCCCGCATCTCGTCGTTGATGCGGGCGACCTCGGTCAGCCCGATCCCATGGATCTCCCGCGGCTCCAGCGACAGCGAGGTGTGTACGGTGATGAGGTTCCGATAGCATGCGTCCCCGCCGGGGACGTGCATGATCCCCGGGGCGTCGTTGTCGCGGGCGCGGGGCAGGACCTCTTCCCGGAGGAAGTCCCGGTAGCGCATGAGTGCGGGTCGCACTCCGTTGCCCACCGCCGCGGTCAGCTGCTGGGCAAACTCGGCCCGGTACTGCTGGTCCCAGTCGTCGGGGATGGTTTCGAGCGGATTGAGCAGGGACCACTCCGAGAGCGGACGGGCTTCGTGGTCGTCCAGCTGTTCCAGGACCTTCTCCACCGCCTTGTTGATGGCGACCTTGTCCTGGGCCAGACCCTCGCGAAGGTTCGCGATGTGCTGGTCCACATAGGGACCCATGGCCTCCCAGCGCTCCACCATGGCGCGGCCGCTTGCCTCGTCGCTCAGCTGCTGCAGGGACGGAATGTTGAACAGGCCGGCCTGGGGCCCGCCCAGCGGATCCACGTTCCAGGAGGAGAACCCGCAGGCCAGCCGGGCCAGGTCGCTGCGGATCTCGAACAGCAGGGCGGTGCGGGTGACCCGATCGGTCTCGCCCAGCGCGTCCACCGGGACCTGCTCCACCCGGGACAGAAGGTCCTCCAGTTGGGCCTGTTGGGCGTCCTGCCCGGCGGGGGAGTTGTCGGCCAGGAGGTTGTCGTAGCGGGTATCACCCAGCGACGTTGCGGTGGTGGGGTTGTTGCGCAGGTTGGCTTGCCAGTATTCCTCGGCGAGTTGCATGAGGTCCTCCGTCGCCTCGGCGAGTACCGCAGGGGGAGTGATCAGGGAAGTGGTCAGGATGAGCAGAGCCGCGAGCAGGGAACGACGCATGGGGCCTCCTGGATGTCGAGCCGGGATGCAACAATACGCGGACGGTAGTGATTCATCAAAACGTTCGGGAGGGGCGGGACGTCGTTGCAAGTATGGTAGGCTCACCCGCTCAACCCCCCCTCGGTTCAGCTTCTACGAACGATCCCCCGGTCCCGTCATGTGCGGACCTGGTTGGAGATCCCCCCCTACATGGTAACTATGCAATCCCATAACGTATTGCGCCTTAAGGAATTGCCGGTCGCCCGCGTCCTGTCCATCCTGTGCCTTTCCTTGCCTCTCCTTGTGGGGTGTGGCGGTGGTGAAGGCGACTCCGCGGCCCAGGCCCAGGGACGCGGGGGTCCCGGCGGCGGCAAACCTGCCCAGGCCCCGGTCGCGGTGGCGGTGGAAACGGCCAGCCGGGGACCCATCTCCAGCTACTACAGCGCTACCGCGAGCCTGGACCCCAACAAACAGGCGGACGTTCTGGCCCGGGTGGCCGGGGTGGTGACCTCGATCCGGGCCGAGGAGGGGGACCGGGTGTCCAAGGGGGCCGACCTGCTGCGGATCGAGGAACGGGAGTTCCAGTTGCGTCTGGCCCAGGCCGAAGCCGAAGCGGCCAAGCAGAAGACCAAGTACGAGCGTCTCGACCGCATGTTCAAGGAGAACCTCATCTCCGCGGACGAGTTCGAGACCACCACCAACGATTTTGCCGCCGCGGAGGCCTCCCGGGACCTGGCCAAGCTGGAGTTGTCCTACACCCGCGTGGTCGCACCCTTCGACGGCCGGGTGACCCAGCGTTTCGTGGATCCCGGTCAGACGGTGAGCAACGGGACCGCGCTCTTTTCCCTGGTGGACGTCAGCCGGCTCCTGGCCCGGGTCCATGTGCCGGCACGGGAGTTCCGCGAGATCCAGACCGACCAGACCGTATTGCTCAAGGTGGACTCCACCGACCAGCGGCTGAGCGGACGCATCCAGCTGGTGAGCCCGGTGGTGGACCCCACCTCGGGCACCATCAAGGTCACGGTGGAGATCGACGAGTACCCGGGCATGATCCGGCCCGGCGACTTCGCCGAAGTGCTCATCGTCACCGACCGTCACGAGAATGCGGTGCTTGTCCCCAAGACCTCGGTGGTCACCGACAAGGGGGACCGTATCGTCTACGTCGCGGCCGCCGACTCCACCGCGGAACGACGTCTGGTCACGGTGGGGTTCGAGGACGAGGAACACGCCGAGATCCTGACCGGGCTCACCGAGGGGGAGCCGGTCGTGGTGCAGGGGCAGCGTTCGCTGCGCGAGGGCGCCCCGATCAAGATCATGGAGCGACTCCGCTACGCGGATGAAGCTTCCTCCGACACGACCCTGGCCGGTTCCTGATGCGGGGCCTCGTCGCACTCGCCGTACGCCGGCGGGTCACCGTGCTCATGGTCTCGCTTGCCGTGGCCGCGTTCGGCATGGTGGGCTACAACCGCCTTCCCCTGGACCTTCTGCCGGACATCAGCTACCCGTCCCTCACCGTCCAGACCGACTTCCCCGACACCGCGCCGGCCGAGGTGGAGAACCTGGTCACCCGCCCGGTCGAGGAGGCGGTGGGCGTGCTCAAGGGGCTGCACACCATCCACTCGGTCTCCCGCGCCGGTGTCTCCGAGGTCACCCTGGAGTTCGACTGGGATGCCGACATGGACCTGCTCTCCATGGACGTGCGGGAGAAGCTGGATCGGCTGATTCTTCCGGTCGGGGCCGAGGCCCCCATCGTGCTTCGCTTCGACCCGTCGTTCGATCCCATCATGCGTCTCGCGGTCACCGGCCCCTCGGAACTCACCGCGCTGCGTCGCATGTCGGAAAAGCAGCTCAAGCAGGAGCTGGAGACGGTCAAGGGGATCGCCGGGGCGAACATCAAGGGCGGCCTCGAGGACGAGATCCAGATCGACGTGAACCAGGATCGACTGGCCGCACTGGGTCTGTCCATGGAGACCGTGCGCACGGTGGTCGGGTTCTCCAACGTGAACCTTCCCGGGGGGTCCCTGGAGGATGACACCAGTTTCTACCTGGTGCGTACCGTGAACGAGTTCGACTCGGTGGAAGAGATCGGGGAACTCATCCTCCGCCGGGATGACCGGGGACTGGTGCGGCTCAAGGACGTGGCGCAGGTGCGTCGGGGCTCCAAGGAACAAACCGAGATCACCCGGGTCGACGGGGTGGAGGGGATCGAGATCGCGGTGTTCAAGGAGGGGGACGCCAACACCGTGACCACCGCACGCCTGGTGCGCGGGATCGTGGGGGATCTGGAGGACAAGCTCCCGCCGGACCATACGGTGACCGTCCTGTTTGACCAGTCCCGCTTCATCGAACAGGCCATCAAGGAGGTTCGGAGCGCCGCGCTCATCGGCGGTGCCCTGGCTATCCTGGTTCTCTTTGCCTTCCTGCGCGATGTGCGTAGCACCCTGATCATCGCCACCTCCATCCCGCTCTCGGTGGTGGCCGCGTTCATGATCATGTATCGCACCGAAGTGTCCCTCAACATCATGTCCCTGGGCGGTCTCACCCTGGGGATCGGGATGCTGGTGGACAACTCCATCGTGGTCCTGGAGTCCATCTTCCGCCGTCGCCAACAGGGCGTGAGCCTGGCCCAGGCCGCCGTGGACGGGACCACCGAGGTGGGGGGGGCGGTGTTGGCTTCGACGTTGACCACGGTTGCGGTGTTCCTTCCGATCATCTTCGTGGAGGGAATCGCCGGTCAGCTTTTCGGCGACATGGCACTGACCGTGACCTACAGCCTGCTGGCCTCGCTGGTGGTGGCGGTCACCCTCATTCCCATGCTGAGTGCCCTGGGCAAGGAGAAGCGTGGCCCGGTCCAGGACACACCGACCGCTGCTCCGGCGGCGGCGACCCTGGGTGTGTTCTCGCGGGGATATGACGCGTTGGTGCGCGGGGCGCTCAAACACCGCGCCCTGACCGTGCTGGTGGCGTTCGGTCTCTTCGCCGGAACCATGGCCCTGGTCCCCAGGGTGGGCACGGAGCTCATCCCGGCCATCAGCGAGGGGGAGTTCTTCTACGAGGTGAACCTGCCCGAGGGCTCGCCGCTGACCGCGACCGATCGGGTCATGCGGTCCATGGAGGCCTTCGTTGCCGGGACGCCCGGGGTGGAACGACAGTACAGCACGGTGGGGAGCCGGCTCGTTTCCGGTGGGGTCTCGCTCAATACCGACGGGGAAAACCTGGGCCAGGTCAACATCGTGCTGGCCGATCGCTCCGACGAATCCAGCGAGGACCGGGTGGTCGCGGCCCTTCGGGACCAGTTCAACGGCATTCCGGACCTGGAGGCCAAGTTCGGAAAACCCTCCTACTTCAGCCTCAAGACCCCGGTCGAAGTCCTGCTCTTCGGCGAGGACCTGGAGATCCTGCGCGACTACTCCATCGAGCTCCAGGAGGACCTGCACGCCGTTCCCGGTCTGGTGGACGTTCGTTCCTCGCTTGAAGCGGGGAGTCCGGAGCTGCAGGTCATCTTCGATCGGGCCAGGGTGGCGCGGCTGGGGCTCGACATGCGTGTGCTCTCCGAGACCCTGCGCGATCGCATCCAGGGCGCGGTACCGACCCTCTACAAGGACCAGGATCGCCAGATCGACATCCGGGTGCGCAACCGGGAGTCGGATCGGGCCACGGCCCAGGACATCCGGAATCTCATGATTCCCGGTCCCGACGGGAGTTCCCTGCGGCTCCTTACCGTGGCCGACGTGGTGGAGGATCGTGGACCGGCGGAGATCCACCGGTTGCAGCAGCAGCGCGCGGCCATTGTCAGCGCCAACCTGGAGGGGCGCAGCCTTGGTGCGGTAATGGGTGACCTGCGGGGCCAACTTGCCGCAACCCCGCCCCCTCCCGGCGTCACCGTGGAGCTGGGCGGACAGAATCGCGAGATGCAGGTCTCCTTCAACAGCCTCAAGTTCGCCATCGCCCTGGCCATCTTTCTCGTCTATCTGGTCATGGCCGCTACCTTCGAGTCGCTGGTCCACCCCTTCGTGGTGCTGTTCACCATCCCCCTCGCCCTGGTCGGCGTGGTGTTCGGGCTCATGGTCACCGGTACCAACATCAGCGTGATCGTGCTCATCGGGGCGGTGATGCTGGTGGGAATCGTGGTCAACAATGCCATTGTGCTCATCGACAGCGTGAACCAGTTCCGCCGGGCCGGGCTGGACAAGCTGGAAGCGGTGGTGGCGGCCGGGCACGTCCGTCTGCGCCCCATCCTCATGACCACCCTCACCACCGTGCTGGGCCTGCTCCCCATGGCGCTCGCCTTTGGTCAGGGGTCCGAGTTGCGCTCCCCGCTGGCCATCGTGGTGAGTTTCGGCCTGGTCTTCAGCACCTTCCTCACCCTCGTCGTGATCCCGGCCGTCTACATGCTGGTCCCGTCCGGGGTGCGTGCGGAAGAGGACGACGAGGAACCGGTAGCGAGTCCCGCGACGGCGTCGTAGATCTTGCGTCTGTCCCGTTGGAATCTCACACCCCGCGGGGGACTCCGAGCTGGAGGGAAGAGGGGGTCCCGACGACGACGCCCTGACGCCGTCATGGGTCGGCCGGCGACCCCGAGTACGGGACGTCGAGAAGCGCATGACGTGAGCCGGCCGGGGCCCCATGATGGCGGCAGCAGCGAACAAGGACGATCCAGTGGATCGTCCGCAGAGAGCGAGCAAGGAGGAGGGACCCCCTCTTTCCGGAAGCTCGGAGGCCCGGCGTGGTTTGACGCGCACCCGAAACTCCCGGAGAATGCCGTTCTGGAGGATTCCTGGTGCCAGAGACGGTTATTTGGGATGTGTTCGTCCGTTTCGGTCTTGCCGCACTCCTGGGCGTGCTGGTGGGGCTGGAGCGCGGGATTTCCGCAGACGAGGAGATTCATGTCGGCCTGCGCGACTTCATCCTTGTCTCGCTGTTCGGTGCGCTGAGCGCCACGATCGCCGATCGCTACGGCGCTCCCTGGATCGTGCTGGGCGGCTTTGCCGCCGTGGCCTTCCTCCTCCTCTTTGCCTACCGCACCGAGGCCAAGCGCCGGGGTGAGAGCGCCGGGATCACCACCGAGCTGGCCGCCATGCTCACCTTCTTCCTGGGGGTGCTGGCCTCGTTCGGTTCCTTCACCCTGGCCATTGCCCTGGCCATCGCGGTCGTGGTGGTGCTCTCGCAGAAGCAGGCCATCCGATCCTTCCCGCGGCGAGTGCAGGCTTTCGAGTTCGACGCGGTGGTCAAGCTGCTGGTCATCACTTTCGTGGTCCTGCCTATCCTGCCGCGGGAGCCGCTCACCGACATCCTCACCATGCCCCTGGGCCAGGTGGACCAGGTCAGTGCCGACGGGGAAACGTTGGGCATCCAGTTGGACTCGGGGCGGCGGCTCCGGGTGGACTCGTCGGTCCAGGTCTTTGGTCCCTACGGCGGCGATCTTGGGCGGGCCACCGTGGAGCGGGCCACTTCCGGGCGGGCCTGGATCCGTTCCGAGCTGGACGGGTTCGAGGGTCTAGACGTGGGCGCGGTTCTCCGTACCGACCTCGGCATCCCGTCCCTCCAGGTGGCGTTCTCGGCCATCAACCCCTATCGCATCTGGCTCCTGGTCGTCCTGGTTTCCGCCATCAGCTTTGTCGGCTATCTCCTCATCAAGGTGCTTCGATCCGACGCCGGTATCGGCATCACGGGTCTCGTGGGTGGACTGGCCTCGAGTACGGTGACCACGGTGAGTTTCGCCACCCGGAGCAAGGAGGCCCAGCAGTGGTCGCGATCCTTCGCGGTGGCCATTGTCCTGGCCTCCTCGGTCATGTTCCCCCGACTCTGTCTGCAGATTGCCATCGTCAACATGGAACTGTTCCAGCGCACGTTTCTCCCCCTCATCGTGATCGGGGGGGTTGGGCTCGTCACCGCGGTGGTGCTCATGAGCCGCTCGCAACGGGATGCGGTCAGCGAACCGCTGGAGCTGCGCAACCCCTTCAGTCTCAAGTCCGCCCTGACCTTCGCCGCGGTCTTCACCCTGGTCCTGGTCTTCACCCGGCTCGCCCTGTTCTACCTGGGCAACCAGTGGCTTCCCCTGGTCTCCATTCTCAGCGGGCTCACCGACGCCGATGCCATCGCCTTCTCCATCAGCGACGCGGAACAGGCCGGGCTGATCAGTCTGGACTGGGCCGGGTTCAACGTGGTCCTGGGTGCACTGGCCAACACCCTGACCAAGGTCGCCATCGTGTCCGCCCTGGGCACGCGGACCCTGCTGCGGGAAGTGTTCATCGCCTTCATGGTCATGCTGGTCGCCGGCGCGCTGACCGTGTTCGTGTTCTACGGCCCCGGCGTGCTGGGGGGCTAGGTGGTGCAGGCCCCGGCTTTCCCGGAAGCGCAACGCGGGAAGGAATCCCCGCTGCGGCAACGATTCCGTGCGGACGGGTACGTTGGGCCGGTTTCGCTCTTCAGCGTGGAGGAGTGTCGCGAAGTGCTGATGCGACTTTCCCGGCCCGCGGAGCAGCCAACGGAGTGGGCCAAGGGGTACGGTGCGGTGGCGCGCGACTTCTATGACCTCGCCACCCACAAGTCGATTCTGGATCGAGTGGAGGCCCTCATCGGGGAGAACATCCTGCTGTGGGGTGCGAGGCTCATGAAGCGGGGCCCGGGACATGCCCATGCCTGGCACACCGACATCGAGACGTCGGGGGACCAGGGAAGCGCGGTGACGGTGTGGATTGGACTCGATGGGACGAGCGTGGAGTCGGCCCTGCGGCTGATCCGGGGCTCGCATCGGTTGGGGAAGCCGGTGCAGCAGGTGCTCGCGGAAAAGGGTGCCTCCCGGGAATCCCTCACCGATGCGGATGTGGAGGGCTGGGCGCGTTCCCTGGACCCGGGGGCGACCCTTCAGCGACCGGACATCGGGGATGGTCAGGCCGTTTTTTTCCATGGTCGTTTGTGGCATGCCTCGGCCAACCAACGCACCCGCGGAGACCGGACGGCGTTGTTGCTCCAGTATGCCACCCCGGAGATGCGGATTCGCATTCCGGACCCGATGGCGTCGGATTGGCCGTTTCGCTTTGTCGATGATCCGCTGCCCCCCTGCGTCCTGGTCCGGGGCTCGGACCGAGGGGGCACCAATCGTCTCGTATCGGCGCCGACGGCCCGGGATGGCGACGCACCCACGCTCACCAGCCAGGCACGGCCGTTGGGCCTGCCGTTGGCAGAGGATCGGGAGACAGGTTGGCGCAGCTATCCGTTCGGCAAGGGACCCACCGCGCGGTTGGCCTGGTTCCGCATTCATGCCTCGGTGCTCAGCGTCGGTGCGACGCCCCATCCTGTCCACGACCATCCGGACGAAGAAATCCTGATCATGCTGGACGAGGACGCGGAACTGATCATCGAGGAGGGGGCATCACCCCCCGTGGAGCGTATCGAAACCCTCCGGCCGGGGTCCTTTGTCTACTACCCGGCCAACGCGCGACACACGCTCCACAATGCGGGTGAGCGCCCCTGCACCTATCTGATTCTGAAATGGCGCTCGGTGGAGGGTCACCCGGTCTCACCCCTGCCGACCTCGATCGTTCCATTCGGGGACGCGTTTCCGGACCCGGAAACCGTGGACGAGAAAGGCTATGCCCACCGCCGGCTTTTTGAACAGGAAACCGGGTATCTCCACAAGCTCCACGCCCACGTCACCACCATGCTGCCGGGGGCAGGCTACGCACCGCACGTCGATGGCCACGACGTGGCCCTGCTGGTCCTGACCGGCGAGGTCGAGACCCTGGGGCGACGGGTGGGACCGCACAGCTTCGTGTTCTACCCCGCGGGTGAACCGCACGGTCTGCGGAACCCGGGCGAGGTCCCCGCTACGTATCTCGTCTTCGAGTTTCACGGGGGAGAGAAGGAGCAGGTCAAGCCGCCCGCCCGGCCCGGTGGGGCCTGGCAGCGGGTGCGTCCCTACATCCGGGGAGCGGTCAGGCGGACACCGGTGTTGCGCCGCGTGTTGCGCGGCTGAGCCTCAGGTCCTGGGGAGGGGCTGCGTTTTTTGGGATCAGGGCGGGCAAAACCCTGTAAGCTCCATGTCACCCTCGCCTTGTCTCTCCTGCCGCCCCACGGCCTGGAGTCCCCATGACGCTCCCCGAGCTCGCGATCAAACGCCCCGTCACGATTCTCATGGTCCTGGTCAGCCTGGTCGTCCTGGGCGCGGTGGCCATGGTCCGGCTCCCTCTGGCCTTCCTGCCCGAGTACGACGAGCCGCAACTCTTTGTCCGGGCGCCGTTTCCCAACAGCTCCCCCGAGCAGGTGGAGCGGATGATCATCCGCCCCCTGGAAGAGTCCGTGGCCACGGTCAAGGGACTCAACAGCATGTGGTCCAACTGCCAGAGCGATTTCGGAGTGATCCGTCTGGAGTTCGACTGGGGCCACAACATGAAGATGGCCCGGGTCGACGTGCGGGAGCGCATCGACCGGGTGAAGAACGACCTGCCGGAGACCATGGGCGACATCACGGTGGGGACCAACTGGGACACCCGTGAGGCGGACGACCCGGTGCTGGAGGGGCGTCTGTCGTCACCGCGGGATCTCAGCGAGAGCTATGACCTGCTGGATCGGCGTATCGTGCGGCCCCTGGAGCGGATTCCCGGGGTAGCCCAGGTGCGTCTGGATGGGGTGAATCCCAAGGAGGTCCGCATCAACCTGCGGGTGGCCGACCTCGAATCGCACGGGATCGACGTGCGCGACGTGCGTCGGGTGCTGCGCGGCTCCAACTTCGACCAGAGCCTGGGCACGGTCATCGAGCCGGGTATGCAGTTCGCGGTCCGGACGGTGGGCGCGTTCCGCACCGTGGAAGAGATCGAGAACCTGGTGCTCCGCGCCGACGGTCTCAAGCTGGGAGAGGTGGCCGACGTCCGCTATGAGGAGCCGCCGCTGGAGTACGGGCGGCACCTGGACGGCGAGTTTGCCCTGGGCATCACCATCAGCAAGGAATCGAGCGCCAACGCGGTCGCGGTGTGCGACGCGGTCAAGGAGCGCATCGAGGCGATGAAGGGGGATCCCGAGTTGCAGCAGGTGAGCCTGCTCATCTGGGAGAACCAGGGGGAGGAGATCCGCAAGACCCTCAAGGACCTCATGTTTACCGGCGTGTTCGGGGCGGTGCTCGCCGCGGTGGTGCTGTTCGGTTTCCTGCGCCGGGTGAGCATGACCGCGATCTCCGTCCTGTGCATTCCGTTCTCGATCATCGTGGCCTGCGGCATCATCTGGGCCCGCGGCGGCAATCTCAACACGTTGACCCTGCTCGGGCTCATCGTGGGGATCGGAATGCTGGTCGACAATGCGGTGGTGGTGATGGAGAACATCTTCCGTTACCAGGAGGAGGGGTTGGACCGGAAGACGGCGGCCCGGCTCGGGTCGCGCGAGGTGTCGACCGCGGTCACCGCGGCCACCCTGACCTCGGTCATCGTGTTCCTCCCCATGATCTTCAGCCAGCCCAGCGAGATGAACATCTATCTCAGGGAGCTGGGCGTTACGGTGTGTCTCACCCTTCTCGCTTCGTTGTTCGTCAGCCAGACCCTGATTCCGCTGGCCACCAGTCGCATGATCAACTCCAAGCCGCGCCCCAAGGCCCGGATCATGACCTGGCTCGAGGATCACTACGTCCGCCTCCTTGCCTTCAACCTGCGCCACCGGTGGATCACCCCCATCCTGGGCATCGTGGTCACCGCCTCGGCCGCCTATCCGTTCATGAAGATCGACAAGAACTTCGATGCCAACGAGACCGAGGTGTTCGTCACGGTGGGGTACGAGTTCTCGGAGGAGCTGAACCTGGAGCGCAAGGAAGAGGTGGTGAACCTGGTCGAGGGCTACCTCGCTCCCCACAAGGACGCGCTCAACGTGAAGTCCATCTACAGCTGGTGGAGCGAGCGCTGGTCCATGACCCGCCTCTACATGAAGGACGGCTACGCCAACGAGAAGGAGATCATGAAGGCACGGGCCGAGCTCAAGAAGCTCGTCCCCGAAATCCCCGGAGTCAAGCTCGAGGTCATGGACGGCGGGCGGTTCTGGCGGCAGGACCGCGGCAAACGGGTCGCTTTCCAGATCCGTGGGGAAGATTCGGAAGTCCTGTCCCGCCTCGCCGAGGAAGCCAAGGAGCGACTGAGCGAGATTCCCGGTCTCAGCGAGACCTTTGCCAGTACCCAGTCGGGCGGTCAGGAGATGTTCGTGAACCTGGACCGCGAACTGGCGTCGCGGTACGGGATCCGTCTGGATCAGCCGGCCGACGTGGTGAGCCTCACCTACCGCGGACAGCGCATGGAGCGTTATCGCACCCCGGACGGCGAACGGGAAATGCGTCTGACCATGGACGAGACCGAGGAGGAGAGTCTCTCCCAGCTCCGGAACCTGCCGCTGTGGACCCCGGAGGGGGACAAGGTGCCTCTGGCCTCCCTGGCCGCTTTCGAGGTGAAGCAGGGCCCCGAGCACATCCAGCGTGACGATCGCATTACCAGCGTGTGGGTGGGAGCCCAGTATACGGAGGGAACGCGCGAGCAGTACATGCCACTGGTCGAGGCGACCATGTCCCAGATGACCTTCCCGTTCGGATACGAGTGGAGCTTTGGTCGGTGGGAGGATCGGCGCCAGGCCCAGTCCCGCGAGTTCATGGTCAACCTGATCCTCGCCCTGTTGTTGATCTACGCGGTGATGGCCTCGTTGTTCGAGTCCCTGCGCCAGGCCCTGGGGCTCATGGTGGCGCTGCCGTTCGCCATTTCGGGAGCGGCCTGGACGCTGTGGGTCACCGGGACGGACTTCGATCAACCGGCGGCGATCGGGCTGCTGCTGCTGATCGGCATCGTGGTCAACAACGGCATCGTCATGATCGAGCACATCAACATGTACCGTCGTCAGGGCATGCCCCGGCACGAAGCCATGTTGCGGGGAGGTCGCGAGCGGTTGCGTCCCATTCTCATGACCGCCATCACCACCCTGGTCGGTCTGGTTCCCATCGTGGTCCAGAAGCCGGCCCTGGCCGGGGTCTACTACTACTCCATGGCCCTGGTCATCATGGGCGGACTGTTGGTCTCCACCTTCCTGACTTCGGTGTTGCTTCCCACCACGGCGTCGTTGTCCGAGGATCTGTTCTCCTGGATCGGCCGCGCGCTGATGTGGACCGGACGCCGGGCGCGGATCGTGCCCCGGGAGCGCAAGGCGGCCTAGTAGCGGTTGGGGGAAAAAAACCGGGAGAAGCGCGAACGCTCCTCCCGGTTGTGGGCCCCCCGACACAGGTCCCCGAGTGCCGCGGGGTGGCAGTCCCAGACGTCTAGCGGCCCAGCACGACCGCCTTGCGCACGAATCGCAGCCCCTGCGCATCCAGTCGATAGAAGTAGACCCCGCTGGCTACCGCGGATCCGCTGTCGTTGCGTCCATCCCAGAGCACGGTGTGCCCTCCGGCACTGACCTGCTCGTCGATCAGGGTCCGCACCTGGCGTCCGGCCAGGTCGTAGATGGCGAGCCGGACCGGACCGTCCTCCTCGAGCGTGTAGGAAATCCGACCCGCTTCCCCGGCGGTGAGGGGGTTCGGGGCGAGGCCCAGCAATTGCGTAGGGACCGGTTCCGGACCCGGGGGTGGCTGGGAAAGCGCTGCTCCCAGATCGCCGCAGTCCATCGCGGATCCCACGGATCCGAACCAGGACAGGACGCGGGTCAAGCGGTCCGTGATGGGTGCGGGATCGTTGGCATTCCCGGCCGCCCGTCGCGTGGCCAGGGAAGCCCCGTCGACCACGGTCCGGTAGGAGCCCGCTCCCATCACCGTGTGGGTTACGGACAGGTAGTCCACCAGCCCCTTGGTTGGGTCGTTGAAACGCTCGTTGCCAAGCGCGGTGCCCGCGGCCGATCCGCTGGTTTCCAGGACGTCGAAGCAGCGGTAGTCAGGGTCCCCGTTGCCGGCGAGGGTGTGCGTCCCGTCGTTACCCACGAAGGCGGCACCGCCCACCGGGTCCACCGGTACGGCGAAGACGCTGCTGAAACCGGTTCCCGATGGGCACCCCGGATCCCGGAAGGAGCGGCAGACCAGGTCCGTCCCCGCGAAGGAGCGGAGCAGGGCCAGGGAAGAGCCGGCTCCATAAGCCATGCTGGACACGATGTTATCCCCGGCCAGATAGAGCGCGCTGCTCCAGCCGCCACTCTCGGCCAGACCCAGCCAGGGTATGAGCACATTGGCGTCCTGCTGTACCAGGTTGTAGGCCCCCTGGGCGCCGCTGTCCCACAGGATGGTGGAATAGCCGAAGGCCTGGTTCACCGTCGCCCCCTGATGGGTCTTGAGGGGCCGGCCGAAGGTGGCCTGGTTCGCGTAGGGGGCGCGCACGTCGTACCGATCCCAGGGAGTCCCCTCATAGTTCACGGAGAACCCGCCGATGGCGGCGGCCAACGCCGGTTCGACCAACGCCTGGGTTTCGCCGCCGTCGTCGTGGTCCACGTAGAGCACGCAGTTCCACGTCGAGTCCGAGTCGGCCGAGGAGGGAAGCACCTCCATCTCGAAATAGCCTCCCGCCGTATCGGGCTCGGTCGCCCACGAGCCGCCGGGCAGGTAGCGGGCTTTGTAGAACAGCATGACCCGGGTCCCCGGCGTGAACAGATCGTCAGGGAAGATGTCGTTGGCCAGGTGGGAAGCGCCGCCGGATGGGTCGAAGTCGATCGGGTCCGCCTGCGAGTCCGAGAGGAAGAAGTTCGGGTCATCCTCGTGGTAGGTGGTCATCCACGCGCCTTCGGACACCAGATGGGCCTGTTCCGCGGTATCGATGCGGGCCGAGTACCAGTTGAGGCCCCCGGCTACGCCTTCGTTCTGATGGATGCCCAACCAGCCATTGAGCCGGCCCAGATCGATGCCGGGGCCGGGGTCCACTGCGAACTGCACGCGGACCTCGGCGCCTCCCTGCCCGCCGCGCACCACGAGGGTATCCCCAAGGACCCTCCCGGCCTCCACGACTTTCCCCCCCTTGATGCGTCCGCTGTCGAGGCGGCCGGGGGAGTTCAGCCGAAGTGTTCCGCTGGCCGGGAATGCGTCCTGGGGACGATCCACGGAAAGCGTGGTCAGGGCGGGAACTGCGGCGCTGCCGTACACCGCGAATCGGACGTCGTCGTACCAGGGCGTGGAATTGCTCACCCCGGTGCAGGAACTGAAGAACCGGCAGAAGTTGAGCACGCCCAGGCTTACCCTGACCTCCTCGGCGGCAGGTGGAATGATGTGGCTCATGTCCACCCGAACGGCCTCGGCGCCCACCGTGCAGCAGGGTTGGGGGCCCGTGAAATAGGTGGCTCCCGGATTGACGAAGGTGCTCAGGGTCCCGCCAATCCGGTACTGGGCCTCGACCACGGAGTGGACGTAGTTCAGCGCCGGCATCTCGAAGTAGCCATGGAACTCCACCGCCTTGCCCGACAGTCCCTGTTGCCCGGGTGGGATATCGATCCAGGGGGAGATGGCCACGTTGTTCTGGTAGAACCCGTGACCCCCGGTGTACAGGTCCTGGAAGACCAGGACCGTGTCCTGCAGATTGCAGGTTTGCCAAGTCACGGGAGGAGGGAGTGCGTTGAGGCTCTGGAGATTCGTCCAGTCCCCGCCCAGGCCCGGCCAGGGGCCACCGGCATAGTAGGTGCGATCCGCCCCCAGCCACCCTTCCATGGTTCCGTGCAGGCTGGGGTCCTTGAACGGGTTCACGCCCGACTGGTACCCGCTGTTCGCGATGATGTGCGAGCCCACCCCGGAATCGAAAGTCCAGGTGCCGCCCGGGATCGCTTCCCATCGGGAGTCGGTGCCGTCCCACACCGTGCCGCCGAAGTAGCTGGCGCCGGGAAGCGGGTTGGCGGCGGTATCGGTGACGTTGCGTTTGAGATCGCAGAAGGCCTCGGGCTGGGGGGCCGAGCAGGTCGGCATCACGCTGGAGTCAACGGTCACCGAAGCCGCGCTCACGGCCCACACCGGCTGCCCGGCGTAGAACCCGGTGAGGACCCGACCCTCGACAAGGAGGTTGATCTCGCTGCAGGAGCCGTCGGCGCACTTGCCGTGGTTTCGTGCGCTGACCGGGATGAGGATCGTCTCTCCGCCGCCCAGAATGAACGTGTCCTCGAGGGGGTCCTGCTGGTAGGAAGCCTGGTCCCCTGGGAGTTCGATCTCACAGGGCCCGACATCGAAGGCGATGGGGAAGTCGTCCCCTGCGGTGGGGGAGGCGATCGAGTAGACCCCCATGGATTCGTCCCCCCCCTGCGGTCGGCGGGCGGTCTGTTTGGACAGCGCGGTCACATCCACCTCGATGCTGTCCCCACTCACGTTGGTGAGACGGAAGTAGAGGTCGGTCTGGTTTCCCGGGGCGTCGACGATGATGCCGGGCAGGATCGCGTTGGGGTGGGGCAACAACTCGAGCTCCAGCATCTGCGTCGGAATCGAGTTGACCGCCAGGAAGACGTCGCCGAAGGCGGTCAGGACCATGCCGTCGGAGAAGGTGACCGCGCTCTGCCCCAGGACGCAGTGAAGGCCGGCGGGCACGTTGGGAGGAATATTCACCGGGACGTTGATCGGGTTGTTCGCCGGATTCGCCCCGCACACGGGTGCCGGGTGAACTACGGCGTTGGTGATCAGGGGGACTCCCGGCCAGACCACGGGGCCGCAAACTCCGGCTCCGGCATTCACCGTAATCGTCGTGGTGACGTTGGTGACGGTCGGGCAGGGCCCGCCATTCTGGGGCTGGCACTGGATCAGTGTGTTGGTGGGCACGTTGATGGCGCCTCCCGGGGGGCCCATCCAGATCACGGCGGGGAACGCCTTGTTCATCACCACCGTCTTGATGCACGGCGGTCCGGGAGGAATCAGCGACCGGGTTCCTTCACATGCTTCCGACAGGACAGTGCCGGCCGTAGGCGCCAGAACAAGTACGAGAGCCCATGCGACGACGATCCGTTTCATGAGGATTCCTCCGGGGAAGGGGCGAAGGGAGCGATGCGTTCTTTGGGTAAGCGGACGTGGCGGGAGATTTCCCCCGCGCCACGTCCTTGCTGTCCCGGAGATATCCGTTGTGTCGCTCCGCGACCCAAGACTATTCCCGTTCCCATCCAACCCAGCCTTGCGGACCCCCCAGATTATTGGGGGAATCGCGGAGAGCGCAGGCTCCCGCGACAACGGACCTCACCGGTCCACCCCCTAAGAGCGTGTTCCACGAGAGATGTTGGGGACTATTTTCGGCCCGGGCTCACGGATTGACATCGAAGAACCATTCCCGCTCCAGGGAGCCATCCGCTGAGCGCAGGGAAAAGACGTAAGCGCCTTGGCCTAGGTCATCCCTGTTGAAGAAGAGGCTGAACCGACGCTGGGTGGGCGGGGCGGCCCGGAACCTGAGGGTCCCTTCCGCGACCGGCTCGCCGGTATGGCGACGGATCGTCCACGAACCGATCTCGGGTGGGAAGATCGTCTCCACGAGCAGGGTCCAGCCGTCCTGGGTCAGGGTGGCCACGACCGGGGCCGCATCCTCGCTGCGGGCCACGCTCAGATCGATGGGAAAGCCCACGCGGGGTCCCGTGCTCTCGGGCGCTTCCCGCCCGGCCAGGCCGAATCCCACCGCACCTCCCAGGATGGCGATCGCGGCCGCCGCGGCGAGGCGCAACCAAGGACCCCGGCCGCTCGGTCCCGCGCCATCATGAAAACCCGCCGCGGGCTCTCCCGTCGCTCGCTCCGCCGTCTCCGCCACCTCCGCTAGGAGCACCGAGAGACCAAAGCGGCAATCCCGGCACTGGAGCAGGTGTTCCAGGTGAGCGCGGGCCTCCGTCCCGGCGAGTTCCCCGTTCACCAGTTGTTGTAACGACGCTTCCCGCACATGGTCCGCATCGGCATGCAGGGACTCGGCCTGGGTCCGCAGTCGCTCCAGGGCCTCGCGCAGGGACGGCGTGGTCTCGAGATGCCGCTCCAACTGCTCGCGCTCCCCAGGCTCCAGCAGGTCCAGAAGATACGGCGGTAGTGAGCGGAGTTGCTCCGCCGGATTGTGGGTCATGATGTCCCTCCACGGGTTTTCCCCTTCGTCTCATAGAGTCGGGAATGTCGTGGATGTTGGAGACGAAACCAGATCGTGCGCAGGGCCTCGCGGCACGTATGGAGCCGGCTGCGCGCGGTCTTGGCCTCGATCCCGCGGCTCTTGGCCATCTCGGCCAGACTGCGGCCCAGGACGTACTTCTCCAACACCAGGGCACGACAGCCTGCCTCCAGGTCCAGCAGGGCCCGGCGCAGGTCCAGGCCGACCGCGAGTTCCTCCAGGTTCAGGGCCCGTTCTTCGGTGATGGGCGTGTCGGCATCGAGCGGGAGGGCGGCGCGGACCCGGGCCAGATGCCGGAAGTAGGTCGTGCAGAGGTTGTGGATCGCACGGTCCACATAGGCCTCGGGGCGCCCCGTGAACTCGAAACCGGGCTTGCGCAGGGTGACCAGGAGTTGCGTCACGAGGTCGGAGAGGAAGTCGTCCTCGATGCGGTCCCAGGCCCAGGCGCTGAAGCGTGGTGCGGCCACGGTGCGCACCCGGGCCCTGAGCCAGGCCAGCGCTTCCGGGGATCCGGTGGTGAGTCCCTCCCGCAGGGTTTCGGCCACGGGTCGGCTCACATCCCCTCCAGGACCAGAGCGGACCAGGTTCGCGGGTGGGTCTGGCCGAAAGCCATTGCCGCGCCTTCACGCGCGGCCAGCAAGGCCAGTCGCAGCGCCTCGTCCCGGGGAGTTCCGCCCAGCCAGGCGGCGTAGAAAGCCAGCACGTGATCGGGCTGCGTTTCATCGTCCACGTCCCACAGGGTGGCCAGGCTCGAACCCGCTCCGGCGATCCAGGCGGCGGAGGTCAGGCTCAAGAGGTCCGGCATGTTGCCCCGCGACGGACCCAGCGCCGTTCGGCACCCGCTGAAGCAGACCAGATCCACTCCTTCCAGCGGGAGCCGGGACAGCTCGTCCGCCGACAGCAGACCGTCCTCGCCGGCCCGGTTGTCCTCCGGGCGGGCCCGCGCCACTCCGGCAAGCTGGAGCCCGAGCAGGCTGAATGGATTGACCGGAGGCTCGGGAAGACACTCCGCATCCAGGGCGTAGGAGTGCGTGGCGAGGTGCAGGACCTGCACGTCCCCGGCCACCTCCTTGAGCCGGCTCTCGAACGCGTCGTGCCACTCCAGGAGCCGGTACTCCAGCCGGGGAAGCGTATCCACCAGCTCCCCCAGACGACGCATCTCGACATGGGTTCCATGCAGCAGGCGTCCCGGAGTGAAACAGGCCGAGGTCCCGGGTCCACGATGCTGCGGGGTTCCCGGCGGCTTGTTCCAGAGCTCCTCCTGGCGAAAGCCCGGGTACGCGGCATAGGCAGGGTTGCCGACCGCGAGGAGGACGTTTCCGGAACGAACGCTGGGCGACGGTGTCCGCCCGGGACCCATCCGGGCAAAGGCGATCCGTTCCACCAGATACTGCCCCTGCGGGTCGACCAGAGCCGAGAACGGAATGCCCTGGAGCGGGTGGGGCAGTCGGAGTCGTACGCGGCGGACGCCGTGGGTAGGGCCAATGGCCAGGGGATCCCAGAGACGCAGGGCCAGCTCCCTTGCCGAGGCTTTCCAGGCCGACTCGGATCCGGAGGCGGGAACCTGATGCAACAGGTCGAGGAGCCGGTGGATCAGGGCCTCGATGTCGGGCCAGGGGCCGAGAGGCACCCGGCGGACCGGTTCGGAAGCCGACGGGTCCACCACGAAGGCGTCCAGGTGGCCGGTTCTCCGGTTGATCCGATAGTGGATCAGGGTGGCGGACGAGCTCCGCAACGTATCCAGACGGTCCGCAAGCCCTGCTTCGGGTGCTGGTGGACCGGTCGGAATCCCGCGTGTGACTTCCGAGAGTTCCGACTCGAGTCGGCGAAGCGTTCCGGTCCAGGACTCCCGGGCCCGGGAGAATCTCAGGGACCGGTGGTCCCCCAGCACCGGTGGCCCAGGCTCGCCCGGAATCACCCCCGCCCCGATGGCCCCGCAGGCATCCGGCTCCATGCGGTTCTCCGCGCAGGCTCCCGCACCGATGTCCAACGGCCACCATCCGATGGGTTCTTCTTCCGGATTCCCTCCCAGCGAGAGGGTCCGAATCGCCTCCTGCGAAAGCACGCAATCATACGCGCGCACATCGGCAAGCCATCCGGGGAGGATGCGGTCCAACCCTCCCAGATAGAGGATCTGGTCCGGGATGGAAACAAGGGGCTCTCCTGCGTAGGAACCTTCCTGGACCCGTGCTTCCACGGGTACGCCGTCGATGTAGAGTCGGGGCCCCCCGGGACGGTCAAAGAGGAACGCCACATGATGCCACTGCCCCAGTTCCAGGGGACGGTTCCACTGGGTAGCGACCACGGTCCCATCCGGCATGCCCAGGCTCGCACGGATCCGGTTGCCCGGGATCAACTGGAGCGACACCTTGCAACGGGACACATCGGCATGGCTCACGATCTTGGTCTCAGTGACGCTGACATCGCCGTCGAGTCGCAGCCACAGGGACCAGGTCACCGCCTCGGTGTAGTCGAGTGCCGGGTAGGGCTGGACCTCGACCCGGAAGGTGGGATCGCGGTAGTCCACGATGCGTTGGGTGGGGTTGAGCGACACCAGGTGATCCAGGCTGTCGGCCAGAGCCTCGTAGCGGGCCCGCTCGGGAAGCGCACGGAGGGCCACCCAGCGCCGACGCAGCTCACGGAGCACCATGCCGTCGGCGTTCATCACCGCCTCGTAGTCGGCGTCCCCGTTGCTCAGGGCATGATCGATCGCCTCGCGGACCTGGTCCGCCGCCTCGACCAGATCGGGCAGGGTTCCGGTGCGGCGGGCGGAGTCCCAGGAAGCCCAGGCCGCAACGGAATCGGGGGTACTGGCGCCGACCGGTGTTGCAAGAAGGCTCAGCAGGGTAATCCAGCGCGCCGCCCCCCGGGGGGTGGGGCGTTGCATGCAGCGATTCTACACGGGGAGGCAACCTCCCGTAGCGAAATAGCTTAGAACTCGAACCCTATATCGAAGTAGAAACGCCTGCCTTCTTCGCTGGTGGCAACTGCCGCGCTGAACGTGTTGGCGATCTCGCCGGGGGCGATCCAGATGCCGCCGCCGTAACCGGTGTGCCAGTCCCCGCTCGATTCCCCGTCCACGAACACCCGCCCAACATCCCCCAGCAGATAGCCGCCAAAGGTCGCCGGCAGAACGAGGTTGAAGCTGAACAGCTTGAAACGGAGGTCGGCTCCGGCGTAGAGGGAACCGGTTCCGGCAAACCGATCGGCCCGGTAGCCGCGCAGGTTGTGTTCCCCGCCCAGGAGTGCCGCGTCACGATACGGGAAGTTGCCCCACACCTTCTTGCCGCCGCCCCGGAGTGCGATCACCGGCAGGGGACCCGGTTTGAAGAACGCGGTGAGTTCACCCTGAACGATGGAGTAGACCCCCTGATCCACGCTGAGCAGTTGCGGGACCACTGAGGCGAGCAGGCGCGTCCGGGTCCCGCGGGTCGGATGCTCGTCGTCGTCCCGGTGATCCATGTCCACTTCGATGAACGCACCGGTGGAGTAGAAGCTGCCCGATCCGTAGGGGCGATTGATGCCGATATAGGTGGAGTCGGCGAGGTTCTCGGTGGCGGTGTATCTGGCAAAAACCCCCAGGGCCAGGAACCGGTACTCCCCGGTAGCGAACGGGGTGTGCTTGAGCGTGAACAGCAACTCCGGTTCCCGGACGCTGAAGAACTCCTTGTCGGTCGGAGGCGGCGTCTCGTTGCCCAGCCCCGCGTAGTTCACCACTTCCAGGCCGGAGTACATCACGTGGAAGGTGGTGATCCGTTCCGTGGCTTCCAGGCGGTTGCGATACTGGTACTCGATGCGGCCCCGGTTGACGGTGGCGTAGTCCACATCGATCCGATGCTCGATCTTCCAGGGAAACGTGCGAAACCCGTGCTTGCGCCACTTGTAGGAAAAGTTGAGCACGAGCTGGAAGTCGGAACTGTAGGCCGGATACGCATACCAGGTGCGGGTCAGTCCCCAGTCGCGGGGGCCGGGCTTGCCCTCGGTGATGTCTTCCGCATAGGGGTACCGTCGAATGTCGGCTCCGGTGGCGGTCAGCGTGGGAGTAGGGCCGGAGTCGTACAGTCTCACCCGGGACGCACGATCCTTGACCTCCACCCCGGTGGAACCCTCGTCTCCGATCACCCGCAGGGTCACGTTGCGTTTGCCGCTTCCGGAGATGTCGACGTGGTTCTCGCCGCCCGCGGTGTGGATGCGGACTTCCTTGGTGACCCCGTGCTCGAAACGGCGACTCAGCCGGGTCGTGCCGCCCGCCGTCTCCACGCGCAGGTTCACGGATCCGTCCTCGGGGTCGAATGCGGCGTCCACCCTCTCGTCGGAATCCGAGAGTCGGATGTCGACGAATTCCGCAAGGAGCCGGTAGTAGGCCTCGGCCATCCCGGGCAAAGTGTCCCTGCGGGTCTTCAGGTCGGCGGTGATCTCCTCGCCGATCAACGTGTAGTGCTCCGGAGGCAGGCGCCGCACCGCATCCTCGATCACCGTATCGGTGAGCCGGGTCTGGATGCTGGTGACCACCGAGTCCCAGTCGGCCGCGTCCAGGGTGGGGAGAAATCGGCGATCCATGTCGCGCCCGTTCCAGGTCGCACCCAGGACCCACGGCCACTTGGCGGAGAAGTTGGTCAGGATGGGCGCGTTGGCGCGTGCGGCGCCAATGAGCAGCCCGTCATAGCGGGCAAAGGCCTGGTCCCGATCCTCGGGGATGGGCACCCAGACCGCGGGTTCGCCCGGCCCCAGGTTCGCCCAACGCCACTGGCCGCGATGACGATCCCAATCGCCGATCAACACGTCCAGAAGGCGTGCGGTCAGGTACCCGGTGACGTCGATCCGCTGGGTCATGTCGGCGTCGAGGATCTCGAACAGCTCGTTGGTGCTGACGATCTCGGTGGCTCCGGCAAACCCGGGGGTGTCGTCCGGCCCGTCGTTGGGCCACTCGGAGAAGGTGCCCACCAGCCCCGCGTAGTCCTCCCGGTACTCGCCCAGGACGTCCGAGTCGGGAAGCACGACCAGCCGGGTCTCCACATGGAGGATGCCCAGCGCATCGAGCAATGGGTCGACGATGGGAGGTGCGGTGGGGAAGGCCGAACTGGTCTGGTCCTGGACGATCTCCCGCAGGCTCGAGTCCCGGTACTCGGGAGGGAGGACCTCGGAGGGGTCCTTGTCCAGTCCGCGAAAGGTGTAGGGACGACCGTTGGCGCCCACCATGCGCAGCCCGCGGGTCTGCATGCCGCCGCCGGTGCCGGTGGCGGTGAGCCCGCCGGCTTCGGTCGCGAAGTCGAGAACTTCGGCCCGGAAAGGCGTGATCCACAGGGTTCGGTACCCGGCCCCGAACAGCCATCGGTGGAATCCGCCCGCGTCATACTGGTCACCGGCCACGGCCACGGTCGAGTCGGCGACCTGGCCCCGGGCGGGAAGCGGGGCGAGAAGGGCGCAGGCGAGAAGAATGAGGGGGATGCGGCGATGGTTTGCGGTGGGACAGCTCATGCGGCGGCGAGTGTAGCAAGGCGGGGACCGAGGCACGAGACGCAACCGCGGTGGTACGGTCACGGCAGCGAGGCAGTGTCCCTGGAGGGGCACGGTGTCCCCCTGCGAACGGCAAGGGAAGGCTCACCGGGTGGGACGCAGGAGGACACTCCGATGGCACGACCCGTGCAAACATGGGCGTGTGGTATCGCTTTCCACGGGAGATCGGAACATGATCCTGCGCCTCTCCGGACTCGTCTTGCTGCTGGGTCTTGTACCGACCGGTGTCGCCGCGTCGGCCGAGGCCGCGCATCGGGACTTTCCTTACGCCGTCCATGGCCTCACCCCGCGCCAGGCCGCGGCCCAGCTCCTGGACCGGTTTACCTATGGCCCCACACCGGGGCAGGTGGATCGGGTGGTGGAGCAGGGGTTGGAAGCCTGGTTCTCCGAACAGCTCGCGGGATCGTTTCAGGATCCCGGCGAGTTGGTCTCGCGGCTGGATCGCCTCAACACCCTCGACCTCTCCATGGACCGGATTCTGGAAACGTATCCCCGTCAGGGGCGGGTCCAGCGGGAGGCGATTGCCGCCGGAAAACTGGACCCGGAGCTGGACGAGGCGTCGCGTCGCGCGGCCCTTGGCGACTACATGGAAGCGAAGGGGTATCGATCCCAGCGCGAGCTGCTGGGTCATGCGGTCGCGGCCAAGGTGTTCCGGGCCGCCCTCGCCCCGGGCCAGGTCCAGGAGGTCCTGGTGGACTTCTGGTTCAATCATCTCTATGTGTCCGCGACCGACAATCAGAATCGCCGGTTCGTGGGAGTCTATGAGCGGGATGTGATTCGCCCGCATGTCCTGGGGAGCTATGCGAGGCTGCTGACCGCGTCGGCAAAGCACCCGGCCATGTTGCTCTATCTCGACAATGCGCAATCGTCCGCGCCGGAGGGGGAGGCCACCACGTCGTCCCTTGCCCGCAAGCGTCTGGCCGCGACCCCGGGGCAGGACGGAGAACACTACCGCCGTGCCTTCCAACGGATGGACGAACAACGGGGGCGCAACGCGAGCGGGATGGAATCCGGCCTTCCCGAGGAGTTTCGTCCCCGGCGGGGCTTGAACGAGAACTACGCCCGGGAACTGCTGGAACTGCACACCCTGGGCGTGGACGGCGGGTACACGCAGGATGACGTGGAACAGGTCGCGCGTGTGCTCACCGGATGGACGGTGTTGCCCGACGGCGCACGCCGGGAGCGTGTCCGCGAGCGGATCCGGGAGAACCGCAGGATGGCCCAGGATCTTGGATTCGAGCTCCAGGGAGACTTCTTCTTCAACGCGGACTGGCACGATGCCGGGGAGAAGACGGTGTTGGGGCGTCGCGTGGCGCCGGGGGGTGGGCTTCGGGAAGGGGAACTGATCCTGGAGATGCTGGCCGTGCATCCCTCCACCGCGCGTCATCTGGCCGCCAAGTTGGCCCGGAGATTCGTGAGCGACGTGCCGCCGGCTTCGCTGGTCGACCACCTGACCGAGGTGTTTCTCGCCACCGGGGGTGATCTCACCGCGCTCCTGTGGGCACTGGTCGAGAGCCCCGAGTTCTGGGATCCGGCCTACCGCGGGGCCAAGATCAAGACCCCGTTCGAGCTGGCCATCAGTGCGGTGCGGGCGACCGGGGCGACCCTGGGAAACCCGCGCGGTCTGGTGCAATGGATCGATCGCATGGGACAGCCGCTCTATCGCTATCAGGCGCCGACCGGATTCCCGGACGGGGCGGATGTCTGGGTGAACGCGGGATCGCTCCTGCACCGGATGAACTTCGGGCTGGCCCTCGCGCGGGGGGAGATCCGGGGCGTGCGCATGGATCCGGAAGGTCTTCTCCATGGGCGGGAACCCGAGTCGTTGGATGCCGCACTCACCACGTGCCTGGAGGTCATGGTGCCGGAGAGATCCTACGCGGCAACCGTGTCCGCGGTGCGGCCGTTGCTGGGTCGGGAAGATCTGGCCGCGACCCTGGAGCAACGGGTCGGTGAGGCGGATCCGAACCCCCCGGACGATCTCCTGATTCCCGACGACGAGGTCATTGACGACCCCGACGCGACCCTGTCCACCCTGGCCCATGTGGTGGGCCTGATCCTGGGTTCGCCCGAATTCCAGAGACGCTAGGAGAACACCATGTCCACGACACGCCGCGCCTTCCTGAAGTTCTCCGGCGCCGGTCTGGTGGCTCTGGGCTCACCGATTGCTCCCGGGTTGCTGGGACGCCTGGTGTCCCAGGCCGGGGCGGCCGAGTCCGGCAACGGAAAGATCCTGGTCTGCCTGTTCCAGCGCGGCGCCATGGATGGCCTCATGGCCGTTTCGCCGTTGAACGACCCCGGTCTGCGCAAGCTGCGTCCCCGCCTGGCCATGGAGGCGGGCGGTGGGGATGAAGCAGCACGGCTTCTCGACCTGGGCAATGACCTGGGCCTCCACCCGGCCCTGGCTCCCCTGCGACCGCTGTACCGGAGCGGGGAGCTTGCGGTGGTGCATGGGATCGGCTCCCCGAATCCCACTCGCAGTCACTTCGACGCCCAGGACTACATGGAGTCGGGCACCCCGTTCGCCAAGGGCACACCGGACGGGTGGCTGCATCGGGCGATGGAAGTGGATCCTCCCGGTAGCGGTTCGGGCGGGGCCCAGAAGTCGCCTTTCCGGGCCGTGGCGCTGACCGCCCGTCTACCCCGATCCCTGTACGGCGGAGCCGCCTTGGCAGTGGAAGACCTGACCGAGTTGCGATTGGACCCGTCGTTGAGCGCGGTGGAGTTGGCCGGCTCGTCCCAGGGCTTCGAGGCGCTCTACGCACAAACGTCCCAGGAGATCCTCCGGGATGCGGGTCACGGGAGCTTTGATGCGGTGCACTCCATGGGGGCGTTGGATCCCGGGGCATATGAGCCGGCCAACGGGGCGGAGTATCCCAGGACGCCGCTGGGCCGCTCGCTTCGGCAGATCGCCTTTCTCGCCAAGTCCGATGTCGGGCTCCGCGTCGCGTTCGCCGAGTCGACCGGTTGGGACACCCATGTGCAGCAGGGGACGGCCAACGGACAGTTCGCCAACCGGGCTCGGGACTTCGCCGGCTCCATCGCCGCGTTCTGGCGGGATCTGGGGGCCCTGCAGGACCGTGTGGTGCTGCTCACCACGACCGAGTTCGGTCGGACCGTGCACGAGAACGGTTCGGGCGGGACCGATCACGGACGGGGATCGGTGGGGTTCGTCCTGGGCACCGCGGTCGAGGGGGGGCGCGTCCATGGCACTGTCCCGCCCTTGGACCCGGACGCCCTGGAAGACGGACGCGACCTGCCGGTGAGCATCGATTTCCGCAGTGTGTTTGCGGAGGTGGCCGGTGCTCAGTTGGGAGTGGTCAACGACGCCGGCCTTTTTCCCGGGTGGGACGGTTCACGGCTCCCCCTGCTACGGCGCTAGGCCGGGTCCGCATCGTCTGCTCGGTCCGGTATGCTCCGTCCCCATGTCCAGGAAACGCGTCGCCTTTGTCTGCACCAACCACGCCCGGGGTGGGCTCGAGCTCAATCACGTGAAGCTCGCGGGGTGGATGGCCGAGGCCGGGCACACCATCCACTACGTCGCCGCGGAGGGCGCTCCCCTGGTGGACGAGGCGCAATCCCGCGGGTTGCCCCTGATGTCGCTGCGTCGGCGTTCGCGGTACCTGGACCTTCCGGCGGCCTGGCGCCTTGCGCGGTGGACGGCGGAGTTGGGTATCGACGCGCTCGTGGTCAGCACCACCTGGGACATCGACCTGGCTGTGTTTGCCCGCAAGCTCTCCGGAAACCGCTTGCGGGTGGTGTATCTGCAACAGATGCCGTTGGGCTTCAAGCGGGACCCCATCCACACCTGGAAGTACCGGAATCTGGCCGCGTGGGTGGCGCCGCTCCCGTACCTGCGGGACATGGCCCTGGAGCGGACGCGCATGCCGGCCGAGCGGATGCACGTGGTGCCGCTCTGTATCGAGACCGCTCGCTTCACGGAGAATCCCACCACGCCGGAGGAAGCGCGGGCCGGGCTGAAACTTCCCGGGGACGCGCTGGTCTACGGACTGGTCGGCCGGTTCGACGAGCAGAAGGGGCAGCACGTGGCGTTGGATGCATTCGAGTCCATGGCCGGGGATGTCCCCCAGGCGCACCTGCTGTTCGTGGGGGAGCCGACCCTGGGTGAGGGTGCGGCCTACTCGGAAGAGCTGGTCCGCCGTATCGACGCATCGCCCTTTCGCGAACGCATCCACGTTCGCCCCTTCATCGACCGCGTGGAAGACGTCTATCGGGCGTTGGACGTGTTTCTCATGGCCTCCAAAGCCGAGCCGTTCGGCATGGTGACGGTGGAGGCCATGGCCAGCGGGTGTGCGGTGATCGGCACCCGGGCGGGGGGGACGGTGGATCTGCTGGGCGGGGGAGAGTTCGGGGTGTTGTGCGAGCCGGAGGATGCGGGAAGTTTGGGGGCGGCGATGCGGGAGATGGC
Source organism: Candidatus Eiseniibacteriota bacterium (assembly GCA_942491735.1). GTDB lineage: Bacteria > Eisenbacteria > RBG-16-71-46 > JABDJR01 > JABDJR01 > CALOCN01. The sequence goes on from CALOCN010000001.1 coordinate 506,646, forward strand.
AGGGAGTGTGGACTTGCGCTCAGGCCTTGCGGCGCGCGGCGTGACGGAGGCCAGGGATCGGTACGGCAAGGGGGTACAGGTGGTAAGGCTTGGAGAAATTCTTGCGGCATCCTCAATGTCAGACTAAAGAAGTCCCTTTTCTATGGACGAACTCGGGTCTTCTTGTCCTTTGGCCTGCCCATTTGTCGCCATTCATTGGTAGGGACTCAGCCGTCACATCCTGATCCTGGGGCGCTTGATGGGCTTGCGCTCTGTGCTAGATTCGCGAGTAGTCGGGCTTGCTGCGGTTGTGGATATGGGCTCTGAGACTTTGGACCCCTACTTTCGGGAATCGTCTCCTATGAAATTCAATCAATCTGTTGTGCGAGTTGTCGCAGTCGTTGTTGCCGCTGTCCTGTTGACCCTGTGTGCTTCCGTGTTGATCTTGGATTCAAGATCAACGGCTGCCCCGACATCAATCGCGTTGGATACGTGGTCGGTGGTTCAGTTTGACTTCAGGGGCATCAATGCTAGCTGGATATTGAGTGAGGGCAATACCGTCGCGACTCAGGTGATCAACAGCGACCCGTCCGTGCTCTTGAGCGATTTCGATGCGACGGACTTGCAGCTCAGCGGTACTTTCAGCGTTCAGACATCGGGGGACGACGACTTCATAGGTTTCGTTTTTGGATTCCAGGACACGAGGCACTTCTATTTATTCGACTGGAAGCAACTGGGCCAGTCGACTTTCTGTCCGCGCGGGCCGACAGGGATGACAGTGAAGGTCGTTGATGCGGATGCGCCGTTGGATTGCGTGGACTGGGCGTCGGACACCGGTGTGTTTCAGGTTCTTCGTTCCAACACAGTAGGTTGGGAGGATTTCGTTGAATACCGGTTCACACTGCAGTTCGTTTCCGGTTTCTTCACAATCGAGGTCGCGAATGCGACCAGTGGACAGGTGCTCGAGTTCTGGCAGATAGAGGACGACACATACTCGTCAGGGAAATTTGGTTTCTACAACTTCTCCCAGCCCAATGTTCGCTACACGGGCTTCACGAGCGAGCCGGCGTGCGCGAGCGAGCCAATTCAGGAAACACGCTTCGACACCGGTCTGGATGGCTGGGCCCTGGTGGATGTAGACAACGAACCTGCGGATGGCAGTGTGTCTTGGCAGTCCTCCGGAGGCAACCCGGATGGGTATGCCTTGTTCGACGATGATCCATCCCCGACCACCGGTTACTTGGCAGCGCCCGCCACGTATCTAGGCGACTGGTCAGGTTTAGATGGTGAGGGAAGCATCCAATACGACCATCGAAACATTTCAGGCGATCCCAATCGTACAGGCCTTCACGGAGTCATCATCGAGGGACCTGGGGGGCGTGCTCAGTTCACAGGGACGGGAGAGCCACCCACAGTGCCGAGTCCGTGGGCGCGCGTGGTCGTGCCACTTGTAGAGTCTTCCTGGCATGTCGTGAGCGGAACTTGGCACGCCCTTCTCGCCGATGTCACTGAGTTTCGCATTCGTATCGAACTCATTACAGGCGACGACTCCTCGGGAATGGACAATATTCGCCTTGTTGGCGCAGACCCCTGTGCGAATCCATCCCCCACAATCATCTCTATGCCGGTACTCATCGGACAGCCTGATGTCGAGTACCAATACGACATCCAGGCCATTAGGCCCGGTGGTGGTTCGTTGACCTACGGTCTCGTGGAAAGCCCGGACGGAATGATCATCGACTCCGGGATCGGCGCCGTCAGGTGGGTGCCCACCTCTGGGCAGATCGGCCCGCACCCGGTCGAGGTAGAAGTCCGAGACGCGCCAGGCAATAGGGATCGTCAGCGGTATTTCGTCGAGGTCGTTGACCCTTCTTCGGACGACATGCCTCCGGAGGTGCTGCTTCAGATTGTGGACGAAGGCTTTGCTCTGCTGGGCGACGAGGTGAATGTCGTCGTCGGTACAACGGTGGAGTTCCGCGTCAACGCCACGGATGACATCGGAGTGACGGCCAGGTCCCTCTCGTTGCGTGGAGTCGATGTGCCCCTGGATGCCCAGGGCCGGGCCACCATGATAATGAGCGACATCGGATTGTACCCCGTCCTGGCCACGGCATACGACGCTGCCGGGAATGAGGGTACCGACCTCCAGAACCTGCGGGTCTACGATCCCAGTGACGAACACTTTCCCATCGTGACAATCCACGCGCCGGCGCAGGACACGATCCTCTCCATGCGAGCCGAAGTACGTGTCACCATCGAAGACGCTGTCATGGAGAGCTGGACGGTAGACTATGCGCGCCTGGACCAGATTGACCCCGATGCCCTGCACGCCCCCAACCAGGCCTGGATCAACATTGGCAGCGGAACGGAGTCCCTGACGGACGAGGTCGTGGGGCTGTTTGACCCAACCATCCTCCTCAATGACGCCTATGTGATCCGTGCCATCGGGACGAATGTCAACGGGCGAACCCAGACGCGGGGTGTCGTGGTCGGAGTCTATAGCGACCTTAAGCTGGGCGAGTTCCGTCTGGAGTTCACGGACCTGACCATTCCTGTGTCGGGAATCCCGATCGAGGTCAAGAGGGTCTATGACTCTCGCGAATCGACCGATGAGGGTGACTTTGGGTTCGGATGGAGCCTTGGAATTCAGGATGCCAGGATCCGGGAAATCCTGGGTGAGTCGACGCTGGGGTACCGGACCATGTACCCCGGGACCCGGGTCTACATCAATACCCCGGATGGGCGTCGGGTGGGCTTCACGGCCTACGCTTCCAGCATCAACTGTTTCGGCTTCTGTTTCGCCACGGTGGACTTCCGTCCGGATCCCGGGGTCTACGAGAAGCTGGCCATTGCCGGAAGCAATGTGGCTACGGTCTATGACGGATTCTTCCTCGGTGGGCTTGCCAGCGCCCCGTTCGACCCCAATAACTACCGGCTGACCATGAAGAACGGGACCGTCTACGAGTACTCGCAGACCGCGGGCCTGACCCGCGTGACGGACCTCAACGGGAATCGCCTGGACTTCACCGACCAGGGCATCTTCCACTACGAGTCTGGAGCTGGGGCCCCGGATCAGTCCATTGCCTTCACCCGGGACGAGCAGGGTCGGATCGCCACGGTGGTAGATCCTGATGGGAACGAGTTGACCTACGCGTATGACGAGGCGGGGGACCTGGTCTCCTTCACGGATCAGGTAGGAAATACGAGCCAGTACGGCTACCACGACGACCGCCCGCACTACCTGGAGACGATGATTGATCCCTTGGGGCATCCCCTGATTCGCACCGAGTTCGATGACGACGGTCGGGTGCGATCCGTAACGGATGCGCTGGGTAATGCGGTTGTCGAGGAGTTCGATCTGGATGCGAACACGGGTACGTTCACGGATGCGAGGGGCAACGTCACGATCAGTACCTACGATGAACGCGGAAACGTAGTCAAGATCGTGGGTCCCGAGGACGGCATCACCGAGTTCCAGTTCGACGAGAACAACAACGAAATCTGGAAGAAGGATCCGAGGGGGAATGTCACGGAGCTGGGCTATGACGCGAGGGGAAATGTCACCCTCGTCCGAAATGCTGCCCTTGATGAGACGGAGCTGACATACAACAACCAGAACCGCCTGACCGAGGTCCGGGATGTGATCTCAGGTATCAAGACTCGGTTCGAGTACGACTTAGCTGGGAATCTGACCGGAGTCAGAAATACTCGTGATGAAGAAGAGGCCGTCATTGGGCGTGATGGATCTGGGCGAGTGGTCAGTTTCATGGATCGTGCAGGAAACACGACGGGTTTCAGCTATGCCGGTGGTTGTCCCTGTGGCAGCCCCAGCCGAATCGACAATCCAGATGGCACCTTCTTGGAGTTGCAGTACAACAGCTTTGGGCAGGTAACTCAGCAGACCAACGGACTAGGTGAGATGACTGAGTGGGCCTACGATAAGACCGGGAGGTTGATCTCAAGGCGCGACCCCTCGGGCAACCTCACCACGTACTCCTATACCGGAAACTACCGAACGTCGGACGTAGACCCTTTGGGCAGGACTGCAGTGGCTAGCTATGATGCCGCAGGAAGAATGACACAGATTGCGGACCCGCTCGGTGGTGCGCTCGTGCGCGACTATGATGCTGCCGGGAACGCGCGATCTGTCAAGGACCCGGTCCTCAACGAGACCCTGCGCAGTTACGAAGGAAGGAATCTTCTCGAAACTGAAACCAATGCGCTGGGCTTGAGTCGAAGCTATCGCTACGACGAGGGTGGGAATCTCGTGGAGGTGACTGATAGGAATGGTCGGCGCCGCGTCTTTGATTATGACGAGTTGAACCGGAGGGACCGTGAGGAATGGTTTGATGCTGAGGGTGCCAGTGTGCGAATCATTGAGTACTTGTACGACGAGCTTGGGAGGCTGTACGAGATCGTCGATCCAGTCAGTACCACGGTATTCGGCTACAACGATCTGAACCAGATAGAAACTGCAGTCCAATCCGGGCTCGCTGGGGTTGGGTCGATGACAATGATCTATGAATACGATGCGGGCGGAAATGTTCAATCCGTGAGTGACGATCTTGGACACACCGAGGAGTCCCAGTACGACGATAGGAACCGGTTGGATCAGCGGGCTTGGGCGGGGAGCGGGGCCGGCGCGGGCATCAGGCTCGCCTACGATGGGGCTGGGCGGCTTGATGAAATACTCAGGTACTCAGATGCGGGTCTGACCCTGTCGGCAGGAAGCTCTGTGATTCAGCCCAACCCCCTTGGAGGAGTCGCCTCGATTGTTCACGAAGATGCTCTCGGAAACCCGCTTGCGTCCTTCCTCTACTCGCGTGATGCGGCCCAGCAGGTGATCGGGCGCACGATCAATAGTCAGGTGGCTACGTTTGGTTACGATGCACGTGGCCAGCTCACGAGTGCGGCCTACTCGGATGGACAACCCAGCGAAAGCTTTGACTTTGACGACAACGGGAATCGCATGGGCGGGACCTATGTTATCGATGCGAACAATCGTCTCACGTCAGACGGGCTCTACGACTACGGCTACGATGGCGAGGGAAACTTGGTCGTGCGCACAGAGTTGGCCACAGGCAACGTGACACGCTACGAGTATGACCATCGCAATAGAATGACCCAGATCGTTGAGGAGGATTCCGGTGGTGTCCAGGTTGCTCTGACCGAGTACGCCTATGATGCCTTAAACCGACGAGTGCGCAAAGTCGTGAACGGCGTTGCTACACAGTACGTCTACAATCGTGGCGCGATCTGGGCAGATCTAGATGAAGCGGGGAGCGTCCTGGCTCGCTATCTGTCGGGTGACCTGGTTGATCAGCGATTTGGGAGGATTCGGACCGGCGAGGCACCCGAGTGGTATCTGACGGATGCTCTGGGTACGGTGCATGATGTCCAGGGCAGTGATGGAACAGTCCTCAGTCATACGACCTACAGTGCCTTCGGTGAGATCATCGGGCAGACTGGGCCTATGCATGCAGACAGGTTTGGTTTCACAGGGCGGGAGCACGATACTGAGTCGGGGTTGCTGTTCTTGAGAGCGCGCTACTACTCCCCTAGGCTGGGTCGATTCATGTCCGAGGACCCGCTAGGGATCGGAAGTGGAGATGCGAATCTGTCTCGCTACGCCTTCAATTCGCCACAAGACTTGTCGGATCCTCTTGGCTTGAGTGCGCTCATCGGTTATGCCGCCCGCGTTGGCCGCCTGATAGGCAAGCACACGGACATAGATGCGGAGTACGAATACACTCCCCCCTCGGTCGAGCAGTACGCGGGAGCCATGATCGGGGGCCTCCTTGGGTTTGGAATCTCAAATCTGATGTTTGCGGCGGAGGTATTGGGTGATCCGACCGGTGACTTCAGGGACCTTATTTGTCGGGCGGAACAGGGTACGAACGACATCTTTTCTCTATATACGGGCACCGGGCTTGACAGGACTGGAATCGACGACTACGACATTCCTGGTAGAGGCTTCGTTGACTCGTTTATCGGTGGGTTGGCATTGCCCACATACTTCGAATTGGAACTGTTCGACTTTCTTGAGTTCAAGACTCTCGGAGTGGAATTCATCGGCTTGGACCCAAACACTGGGGGATTCAGCGGGGGGGCTAGGTTTGGCATCGCTCGGCTGAAGGTGCTCTTTGGCCTGTACGATCTCAAGTGCAAAGATGGGGTGCCACAATGAGATTCTGCTGGTCATCCAGAAATGGCTCTGCTCGCGCATCGAATCGTCGTCCCACTTGGCTCCCAATGTGTCTTGTTCTTATTCTTTGCCTTTTCTGCGGAGCGCCACTCGTCCCATTTGCGGGAGCCACTCAGCCCGAGCTGGCGGCTGATCCCCTGGGCATAGTCTATGTGGTTTCTGGCTCGGTTTTCGCCGGCGACTCAACAGGGCCAGACGCGCTTGGTCTCATTCCACTTGTGACGGTGGGCACGAACGCAACTTGGAACCAGGGGCTGGACTTGCTGCCAGGGTCGATTGTCGCGAGTGGCCTAACCACATCCGGCTACCTCTCCGGCAACGTCACCGCTGCTCTCGACTTCTCTCCCCAGTCCGACAATCACACTCTTGGCACCGAGTTCCGTGTCGACGTCTATGTCCGCGGCACATCCCAATGCTACGCCGTCCAATGTGAGTCCTCCGGGTCCATCTCCGTCTCCCGCCCAGGCAGCTGCTTCGGCGAGGCCGGTCCCTTCGTAGAAGCCAACTGGAACGGCCAATCAGTCGGTTCGCTTGAGTTCTGTACCAGCGACGAGTCACTGACCTTGGTCAGCGACGACTGCGACGTCTCCGGCACGTCCTGTTGTGAGCCGGTCACGTTCCCCGGCGACCCGGACACTGAGTACAGCCTCGCCTTCTCCAAGACCTTCAGCGGCCAAGTCAGCCAGACCACGCCTGGGCCGCTCGCGACCGGCGTGCCCATCCGCGCCACGCTGGACGTAGACTTCACCATCTCCGGCAGAGGGGGCTGCGGTCCCGCCCCGGACGTCCTCAACGTCCTCTCGTTCAGCCGTGATCGGGCCGGTGTTTGCAACGGAGTGGAGCGAGATTTCCTCACGGGAAACTCGTTCACGACACTCCGAGCCCAGCTTGCGGACCCGGCCAACTTCGGTCCAGATGGCATCTTCCCCTCTGCGATCACGTTGGTTCCACCGGTCGACTCCCTGACTGCTGACGTCTTCCAGGATGTCGACATCTTCTTCCTGGGTCCCGACACGCGCCTCGCACCCTGCGAACAAAAGGTCCTTGGGCAGTTCGTTGCTGGTGGCGGAGGCCTGTTTGCCTTCGAGAACTCGGCGGACCTCAACGCTGGATCCATCTTTGGTGCGGTTCCGGGAGGGGTAGGGAGTGGGTGTGCCTCCGTCAACGATCCTGCGTCTCCCGTGACCAATGGGCCATTCGGCACGATCGCGGGCTGTGTTGTGCCGCAGTACCATCGTTACTTTTCCTCCTTGGGACCGTACGGCAGTGCATTCCTTGCGGACCAGAACCCGGTTGGGGCGACATTCGAATACGGTCAGGGGCGTGCTGTCCTGGTGTGCGATGAAGAATGGGTGACCCAGGTTTCGGCCACCAACTGTGCCAGTGGTTCGGCCAACGCGGACAAGTATCGTCTTTTCATGAATGCTGTGGCCTACGTGGCACCGGAGTTCACGCCGGTCGTAGCGTTCGCCCCTTGTGAGTTCGATTCGCTCTGTGGTCTGCGCTTCGACGGGGTGAACGACCAGCTCACAGCCGCACACACTGAGTCGCTCCCCGTGGCCGAGTACACCATCACCGCAGACATCCAGACCGAGCCTGGGTCCAGCCCCAAGGCCATCATGAGCCGTGGGGAGGGTGGCAGCGACGACGTGCTCACGTGGGGCTTTGGAGTACGCAACTCCGTTCTGTACCTCCAAATCGAGAACGGGTCCAACTCGGGACAGGTTTACGAAGGCACAAGAAACGTCAGCGACGGGGAGCCGCATCACGTGGGCGTGACGCGCACTCTGGCCGGCGAAATCGTGTTCTACGTCGATGGCGTAGTCGACAAGGTGCATCCCTCATCAGTGAACCCGGCAAGCAACAGCGAGAAGGACCTTCAGATCGGCTTCTCCTATCAGAACAACGGGGGAGCACCCCAACCTCCAAACCTGTTCTTCGATGGGTTCCTGGAGGACGTCACGCTCTGGAGTCGGCCTCTTACCGCATCCGAGATCGCCACCTTGGCCAATCAGGATCCTCCCACCGACACAACCGGGCTTCTTGGCTTCTGGCCACTCAATGACGGCGAGGGCCAAACGGCAGCTGACATCTCAGGCGCCCCGCTCATGACAGCGACTCTTGGCGCGGAGTCTGTGGCTGACGAGGCAGACCCAACTTGGATCTGCCCCCCGGACACCCGAAGGCCGGACCTCGTCATTACGATGGTCGATACGGATGAGCTTGAGTCGAGTTGCGACACCCAGGAGACAATAGGGCAGGTCACGGCCCGCGTCCTGAATCGCGGCGAGGTAGCGCCTGTCACCAGCTATTCAGTGCGTTTCTTCGAGGACCGGAACGGAAACCAGACCTTTGATCCGGCAGAGGACCAGGAGTTGGCCCGCCAAGTCGTTCCGATTCTTCTGGATCCGGGTGACGAGGTGGATGTATCCACACCGATCTCGGCCGAGTTGCTCTTTGCCGGGAACCTGATCCACGCCTACGTGGACCCCGACAATTTCGTATTGGAGATGGACGAGACCAACAACATGGCGGTCTCGGGGGGAGCGTGCCTCGTCGAGCCGACGGCGGGAACGTTTGATCCTGAGCTGGAGTGGTCATGGACGACGTCTCCGGTACAGTCGAATGCGGTTGGAGTCATCTGCGCGCCCGCAGTTGGTGACCTGGACGGGGATGGAGTACCTGAGATCATTTTCTCAACAACGAGGTGGGAGAACAGCGAGGCGAGCAAGGCCTACCTGCGCGCTGTCAGTGGTTCGGATGGATCAGAGGCCTTCACTGTCGGTGATGATGCTTATGCTCTGAACCCAGTCTCGTCGGTCGCAGTAGGGGACATCGACGGTGATGGCCTCTTGGAGATCCTCGCGCAGAGCAACTCAATGACACGCATCTTTGCTTTTGAGAACGATGGGTCGTTCAAGTGGCAAAGCCCCATTCTGGAGTCACTTCGGACCACAGGGGCCAGTCTAGCCGATCTTGATCACGATGGAGTTCCTGAGATCATCGTCGGGCGCCAGGTTCTGGACAATTCTGGATCGCTGCTCTGGACAGGTGTCGGAGGCAAAGGAGGGGGCGAGCTTGGTCCAGTTTCCGGAGTGGCCGACATTGATCTGGACGGTCAGCCCGAGGTCATCTGCGGCAACACGGCCTATTCAGCGAGTGGGGCAGTGGAATGGCAGGCTTCGCTTCCGGACGGGTTCAATGCCGTGGGCAATTTCGATCTAGACCCTTTTGCGGAGATTGTTCTTGTCTCGGGCGGGAGCGTGTGGCTCCTGGAGCATACGGGGGGCACGAAGTGGGGCCCGGTTTCCATCCCGGGTGGAGGCCGAGGTGGGCCTCCGACAGTGGCCGACTACGACGGTGATGGCCTCCCGGAAGTCGGTGTTGCAGGTGCCAATCGCTACATTGTCCTGGATACCGATGGCTCGCTGCTCTGGGAGGCAACAACCCAGGACGGAAGCTCCAATGTGACCGGGTCCTCGGTCTTTGACTTCGACGGCGACGGTTCGGCCGAGGTGGTCTACCAGGATGAGGTAATGCTTCGCGTCTACGATGGTAGCGATGGCTCGGTGTTATTCGATACGCCCAGCAGTTCCGGCACGCGATACGAGTACCCGCTCGTGGCTGATGTGGATGCGGATGGCAATGCTGAGATCGTGACGGTAGCCAATACAATCGGTGGTTTTGGCTCATTTGCTGGCATCTACGTCTACGGAGATCGCAACGACCGCTGGGTAGCCACCCGCCGCATCTGGAACCAGCACACCTATCACATCACCAACGTCAACGACGATGGCTCCATCCCCGCCTACGAAAGCAACAACTGGCTTTTCCCCGGTGGATCCCCGTACAACAGCTACCGGCAGAACGTGCTTACCGGCGCGTCACCCTTCGCGGCGCCGGACCTGACCGTGTCCGCCTTCATGTTCGATCTCATGTCCTGCACGGATAGCCTGGGCGTCTCGATCCGTGTCGGCAACGGCGGCCTCAACGTGGCCCCCACGGAAGTTCCGATCACCTTCTACAACGGTGATCCCGAAGCCGCGGCTGTGGACACGCTGGGGGTGGTCTACACCACCCGTCCATTGGGCCCCGGTGAGTTCGAGGACGTCCGCTTCAACTTCCCGGCACCGGCGCCAGGTGAGCATCGTATCTTCGTCTGCGTGGATGATGGCGGCGCGGGCCAGGGCATTGTCGCGGAGTGCAATGAGCTCAACAACGTGTGTTCCAACTCCGTGACGGTGGCTGCGAAACCCTCCTGCGAGCTTCTCGCCCCCGAGTTCCTACCCTTGTGCGAGTCCTCCGGGAACGAACTCTGCGTGACCAACATCGTTGGAGAGATTGCGAGCTATGAGTGGAAGCTCATCTCGGATCTCCCTGCAACCGGCTGGCAGATCGAGGACGGTCAAGGGACCGAGTGCATCACCTACACGGCCGGCCTGCCCGGCGACACCGTCACCGTACGGGTCATTCTCACCGCCGAGGTGGGTTGCGTGGACTCCTGCGAGATCCGCTTGGCCTGCCTGCCCGGGACCTTCTGTACGCTAACCCAGGAGGGGTGGGGTGACCCGGAGGGCAAGCTCAACAACGAACTCCGAACTGCCACCTTGGATCGACTCATTACGCCGAATCAGCCCGTGGTCATTGGGGTTCCCACCAGCATGGACGCTGCGTCCCGTGGGTCGCTCACCTTCCGGGATGGAAGCGAGGCGTGCATCTTCGAGCTTCTGCCAACCCCGGGCGTCCCGCACCCGATTCAGCCGAATAGCGGCGATATCGTCGTGATGCCCCAGACCCAGTGCGGCGTGGCGCTCTATCCGGCGGAAAGCGGTCAATCCAAGAACGTGTTCATCCGACACGCGCTGTCCCTGCGGCTCAACCTGCGGCTGGATCCCGCGTTGGGGTCCCTTGGCCTGGAGGAGCTGATGTTCTCCAGCACGGCGGAGCCAGGGCTCGATGGGCTGCTTGGAACGGGTGATGATGTGTGTCATGCTGCGGATGTCCGGACGATCCCCATCGGAAACGATGTTCTGGAGGCACTGGACAACCTGGGGCTTCCTCGAACCGTCTCCGGCCTGGCGGACCTCGTTGATCGGAGCCTGTCCGGACTCCCGACGGGGGCCGCCACTCCCTCCCAGGTCTCAGTAGCCTGTCAGGCCCTCAACGAGGGCTTTGATGGGTGTCGGTGCTACGTCGATCCCGACACGGACCCCAGGACCCAGACCGCGGCTCCGGATGGGCTCACCCCCTCGGCCTTCACTCTCTCCCGCAATATCCCGAACCCGTTCAACCGGGCGACCCGAATCCGATACGGATTGCCCGAACCTTCCCGTGTGGATGTCCGGGTGTTCAATGTACAGGGGCAACAGGTGGATCAACTCCTGGACGCCGAGGTGGCCCTTGGGTTCCATGAGCTGGAGTGGGTGGCCACCACGTCCAGAGGCGGTCAGGTGTCCAGTGGGATCTACTTCATCCGGCTTAGGGCGGTTGGCCTGGAGACGGGAGAGGTCTTCCAGGAGAGTCGCCGGGTTCTGCTGATTCGATAGCGCAGCACCCGGCCCTCGCCCCACAGCCCCCTACCCCTCCTCGTGGAGCGCGTCCCCGCGCTGCAGCCGCACCGCGATCCGATAGGTCTGCCCCAGCGATCGCACCGTCGGCGAGTGCGCGCTCAGGAACCGGGCCGCCCCGATCAACACGTGATCCCCCTCAGCGCGCCCCGCGAACTGTCCGGCCTGACGCACCGCGGCCTCGTACATCTGGTACATGTGGAACGAGGCATCCTCACGTAGCAGCGCCTGGCCCAGGGTGCGGATCACGGCCCCTCGGTCCCCGGTGGCCAGCATGTCCACCACCACCTGCGCGGTGGCGTCAACCTGTCCTTGCTCGTCGAACGCGGCGAGAAGGTCCTTGGGGCCTGGCGTTGCACCGGTCGGCTTGGGGATGGACTGCTTGGGCACGTTGAGGAACCGCTCCAGGTAGATGGCCATGGCGCCGTCGAAGATGCCCCGGGCCAGCAAGGCCGAGGGGGCGCGTCGCAGGGACTGGTCCAAGGCGTTGGCGTAGGTGAACCCATGATGGACGGTGTTCCAGTCGCCGAACTCGTTGGAGACGTGGAAGTGCACGACCCGCCTGGCTGCGGCATAGGCCACGGTGGCGGACAGCCCGGTTACCGGTACGCCGTCCCGCAGGGCGGCTCCCAGGGCGGCAATCGCATCGCCCGGTTCCGCATCCAACAGGACCTCGGCCAGGGCCTGATGCCCGTCCCAGTCGGCGCGGCGACCACCGCCCGTCTCCATCCAACCCTCCAGCTCGGCATAGGCCGGTTCCAGCAAGGCCGGCAGATCCACCGGATGCCGCCAGCTCGCGTCCTCCTCCATCCGTTCTCCCCAGACCAGGGGGCGGATCAGGGTCGGGAGCAGATGCTCGGCCTGGCCCCACCCCACGTGCTCCACCAGCTCGAACGCCTTGTTCACGAAGTCCAGAACGTGACCGCCCCCCAGATAGCGATGGTCGGTGGACGAGGCAGTGAGCAGGTCCGAGACCTCGGTCGGCTCGAGATTCTGTTCGATCACCGTACGCAGGGTGCGTTCCGCGGCATCGCTGGAGCGGGTGTCCACGAACTGCCGGAACCACTCCAGGAACCGCTCGGGGCGCCCCTCCGAGGTGTAGAGCGGGACCAGATCGAAGTCCCGGGGCTGGCCCTCGGTATCCCGCGCCACCTGCATGACCCCGTGATAGAGGGCGAGCCCGCGATCCTCCGGTCGCAGGTGGGGGAGGACGTTGGCCATGGTGGTCAAAATGGTCAGGCCGGTGTCCCAACCGGCCCTGCGGTTGGTGCTGCCAAAAAAGGCGCTGCGGCGCAGGATCTCCGGCACGTCGTCCGACTTCTCCAGCTCCACCACGCTCTTGGCCATGACCAGCCGGATGTTGTTCTCCAGCCCCTCTTCCAGCTTGTGCCGCCAGCGATCCGGCGTGCTGCGGGTCGAGGGGCGCGGGGTCACCCAGACCTCGTCCCCCCGTACTTCCACCGGAAAGCAGGGCACGTCATCGGCAAACGGGTCCAGGGTGCAACCCCCGCGCAGGTCGAACTTGGCGTGGTGCCAGTGGCAGGTGAGGATGCCGTCCTTCACCGTTCCCTTGTGGAGCGGAAATCCCATGTGGGGGCACCGGTTGTCCAGGGCGAGCACCTCGTTCTCGTCCGCCACGACCAGGATGGTGCGCCCCCCGGCGCTGATCACCTTCTTGCCGGCCGCGCGCAGATCAGACAGGGAACCGACAAGAACCGCTTCGAGAGTGGACGTGGAAGACGACATGGGAGCCTCCGGGTTGGGGTCGATCAGCGAGGTCACAGAATAGCCTATGGCGCCTGCTCGTTCCCCGGGCAAGGGTCGGGCCACCCTCCTGTACTTGCGGACAGGGGACGCTCCCACGGTTCTCGTAACGCGATGCGGGTCCTATACTCCTTCCGCCCCGGTTTTCCCGGGCCCCGGGAGTGTCGCAATGACCCGATTTGTCATCTTTCACGGGCCTCCGGGAGCAGGGATCCGGTCAACGCCGGCCCGGGGCGGATACACAGGAAAGGAAACACATCATGTCAGCGCGCGCCGTATGGGAGAAAGCTCATCAGTTCCGGGTCGACTACCCCCAGGGGGAGACCCTCACCCTGGCCAGCGTGCCCGCGGCCGAACGTCCCGGGCCCGGGCCGAGCCCCATGGATGCGATCCAGGCCGCGGTGGCCGGCTGCACCGGCATCGACATCGTGCTCATCCTGGGCAAGATGCGCAAGACCCTGGAGCGACTGGAAATCGAGGTGGATGCGGAGCGTCGTGACGAGGAACCGCGCATCTTCACCCGGCTCACCCTGACCTATCACGTCGACGGACCGGATCTCACCCCGGAGTCGGTGCGTCGCGCGGTAACCCTGTCCATGGACAAGTATTGTTCGGTCTCGGCCATGCTCAAGGCGACGGTTGCCTTTGATCACCGCATTGTTCTCAACGGCGAGGCCCTCACCGCCGACTGATCCGCGGCCTCCCCGGGGATCCCCGATGCCGCATTCCGTGTTTGGCAAACGGCGTGCGGCATCCCGCGACGGGAAGTTGGTTCCCGATCTATCGCCTTTCTTTCCAGGATGCGCGGCGGGCCGTTGCGCGCCTGTTCATTCCGTTTCCGAAAACGTTATGATCTTGTAAGATGTTGCAATAATTAGGCTTACAACGATATTTGTATTGCCGTTCGACGAATCCGCCTCTACCTTCATTAGTAGATCTCCCCCCGGACGATTCACCAGCGCTCTCCCTTCGGTCACATCACAGCCGGAACTCGCTTCTCGCGCTCACACCCATGCGCTCGCTGACAACGGGAGGATAATCATCATGCGTAGATCCCTGGGCATCGCCCTGATGCTCGTCGTCTGTCTCGCCGGCACCGCCTTCGCGGTCCCCGCCGAGCAGGCCGGAACAATGGACAAGTTTCATTTCATGGATCTTGACCGGCAACTCGACATGAATCGTTCCGGCAATGCCGGGATATTCGCCACTGCCGTTCAGGGCACCACCTATTTCGGGGGCACGTTCTGGGCCGCGGACTCCGCACGCTGGGAGGCCATTGTCGACTCCTGCTGGACCTTCGAGACCGGCGTGGGGTCCCATTTCATCGACCAGTCCGGGTATCAGGCCGGGGTCAATCCGTTCAAGAACTCCGCCCTGCACGGGACCATGGAGGGATGGCTGGGCTGGGACAACACCTACAGCGACTTGCCCTACTTCCGCGTCGCGGCGGAAACCGACTTCAGCGGCGCGGTCTGCGTGGGGGACGCCGGCGGTCTGGGGGGGGACTACTCCCTCTGGGCGGGGGTGTTCCCGAGCGAAGCGAGCGAACTCTGCTACGCCGGTGGACAGGGGTACGGGGACAACTGGTTCCTGTGCGTCGAGAAGAGCTTCGCCTATGACGGGAGCGGGAACGTCTCCTGGACCTACAACTACGTCTCGGACACCGAACCCGGGTTCGACTACACCTATGCGGTAGCCGACACCTCCGGCAACGACGACGACGTGCTGGTCACCGTGAACACCGGTCCGACCAGCGGCAGCGCTTCGCACACGCTCGTGCCCGGGACCAGCATGCGCAGCGACGCCGGCCCCTACACGCTCAAGTTCTGCGTGTTCTCGGACGGCGCCTACTCGGATCAGGACGGTCTCTACTCCACCACCTGCGGTGCCTTCGCGGTCGACGACGTGAACGTCAACGGCGGTGGCGTGATCGATGCCTCGGACTTCGAGGGAGGCGCGGCCAACGGCTGGACGCTCGCCCCGGCCGCGGCCGGTCTCGGCGGCGACTGGTCGGACCTTGTCCACCTCTCGTCCCTGCCTCCCGTCCTGACCAGCTGCACCTGTACCCTGGCCGATTCGGTCCTGATCTTCCAGGACCTCCTCGCCAACGGTCACGGGCAGTTCCAGGACAACCTGGCTGCATCCCCCTGGATCGATATCGAGGCCGCGGGCCTCAGCGGCTCACCGGGCAAGTTCATCGAGCTCGACGGCTACTTCGAGATGCCGCTCCTGAACTACGTGTTCATGCACACGCAGACCCAGTGGTATCCGCAGGTGTGTGCCAACACCGGGAAGCTGATCACGAGCCCGTTCACCTCGGATGGTCTCATCCGGTTCTTCGGCGGCGGTCCCCTGTGCACCGTTCCGGGGGGGCTGCCCATCCGCGTCGACTTCAGCGCGGTGGTGGACAACTCGGCGGAACAGGTGCGGATCGCGGTGGGAGTCATTTCCCTCTGCCGCTTCTTCGCCAACTGCTCCGGGGTCAGCAACAGCACGCCGTGGATCGACAACATCAAGTTCGGCGTGTTCGGCAATCCGGAAGCACCGTTCCTGAGCACGATCACCGTGGACCAGCCCCAGGATGCCTTCCCCGAGAACGGCACCCTGAGGATCGGCGCCCCCGGCCGGATCGATGAAGGGAACATCAAGGGATTCGCCACCGCCGAGGTGGGAAGCTCGCTCGGGGACACCCTGATCGTCAACGGCGGTACCGGCGGGGCCGAGGTCTACGTCGAGTTCGCCGTCGTCCCGGGTCCCGGGATCAACCTGGGGGCCTTCAACAGCTGGCTGGGTTCCCATGCCTCCGCCGGCAACCACAACGGTCTCGACTGGTACACCGCACGCATCGACACCGCCGAACAGGGCGGATCGGTGAACAGCGGATCCTGGATGACCGCGTATCACGAGAACGATCCGAACTTCGTCGGATCGGATACCGACACGGACCCGAACGACATCGATCCGAACGGGGGCCAGACCCGGCTCCTCAACGATGTCTTCCCGGACGATCTCTTCACTCCGGGGACACGGCTCCAGCTCTTCTACAAGACACGCTTCGTGGGCGGGAACTCCTGGTTCACCACTCCGGACACCTCGGGTAACACCTATGTCGAGTGGGAGTGCCTGCCGACGTCCATGAGCGCGGACACGACATGGAACTGCGTCCTCTACGTGGACCATTTCGATGGTCGCGGCGCCCAGCCGTTCATCGAGCGCGCCCTGACCACCGTTCTCGGGACCGGGGGCTCGAACTTCGAGGGGACCAACTGGGACCGGATGGACATCGAGGCACCTTCGAGCGCCCAGGCCACCTTCGGGCGGCCGTCCCGGACCGAGTTCGGTGCCAACGTGGTCCAGGCCCTGGGGTACAGGTCCATCATCTGGAACACGGGGAACCTGAGCGCCTCGAACCTGGTCCAGGAGGATGCCAATGTGCTGATCCCCTGGCTCACCCTGATCAACACCGAGGGTGGATTGGGGAACTCGCTCTATCTCAGCGGCAACGGGGTCGCCAGCAGCATGCAGGGGGAGGCGGTCTCCGAACCGCGAGCGGCCCAGCTGCTCAACACCTACATCGGTGCGGTCCTGACCTGCAACACGGTGCGTGACCTGGGTTGCCCGACCGGCTCCCCGAAGGACGATACCGCCTGCATCGGGCTCGATCCGCTTGGCGGTGCGCGTACCGCGGACGTTCCGGTGCGCAGTGTCAGCCACCTGGGGCAGGGGAACGGATGTCCGCAGGAGCGGCAGTTCGATCTCCTGGAAGTCTCGGGTGGTGCTCTCGGCACCCCGGTGGCGGAGGAGTCGTACGCCAAGGCGGGCGGCGCGGTCAGTGCCGTGTCGATCTCCAATGACGCGATCGGTGCTCCCGAGTACCGGACCGTAATCGACGGGGTTTCCGTGCACTACCGGCGGGATGTCACCGATTGTCAGTTCAATACCACCAGTGAGGCCGCGGTCGTGGAGCGGCTCGCCGAGGTGGTGTCCTGGTTCGGGTTCACCGGCGGAGCCATCTGCGTCGATCCCAACCAGGCGAACGCGGTGGAGCCCCCGGCGGCCCCCCGGTTCGTGACCGCTCTCCAGAGCTTCGCCCCCAATCCCCTGCATAGTGGATCCGGACAGATCCAGTTCACCATGGAGCGGGATGCCTCGGCGAGCGTGCAGATCTTCGACGTGGGCGGACGGCTGGTCCGGGAGGTCTTCCAGGGCCTCGCGTCGGAGGGTGTGAATGTCGTCCGGTGGGACGGTACGGATGACGCGGGACGCAGCGTTTCAAGCGGCGTCTACTTCTACCGGCTCAACGCCCTGGGTCGCTCCCAGGCGAGCAAGCTGGTCATCGTCCGCAACGGCAACTAGAGCACGTTAGGGACATCCCCCAACGCGGCCGGGGCCGAGGGAGTCATCCCTCGGCCCCGGTTCGTTTCGATCCAATCGTCGGGTAAGGTCAGGGAAGCACCTTGCCGACGGTGTGGATGTACCCGTTGGTTGCCTTCATGTTGAGCTTGATGATCGGGACCCCCGCGGCGGTGTAGCCGTCGGCATCGGAACCGGCAACCGTGAGTCCGGTCTTGGCGCGGGTATTGAGCGGGCGGCTGGTGCTTCCCAGCAGACGGCTCGAGAACTCGCCCATGGCGATGTGGCGCCCCAGCAGCTCGATCAACTGCTCCCGGTTCGCCGGGTCGCGAAGCTCGGCCACCCGATCGGACCCGTAGTCCATCCAGGCCGCGTCGGTCGGGGCGAACAGCGTGTACTTGGGGTCGTTGCTCCCCCCGAGCAGACGCTCCAGATCGGCGGTATCGATCAGGCCCAGGGTCACCGACAGGTTGGGTGTCCGGGCGAGAATCTGGCTGATGGTCAGGTTCTCGTACTCGGGGACCGAACTCTTGGTGCTGGCGCAGCCTCCCACGGCGACAAAGGCAACCAGGGTCAGGGCGAAGACGAATCGGGAACGAATGGACATCGGGCACTCCAGGCAGGGGTGAGGAAAAACCGGTGCAGATGATAGCGGGCGGGGCGCTACGGTACAACGCACGCCAAACACCCCCTTTTGCCAAAGCCGGGGCCGGTCCGTTGCGGCTAGAATCGCGGCATGGCCCTCACCCTTGTCGTTTCCACCCAGGCCCAGCGACGCCTCGATCGGGCCGGGGCCTGGCTGGCCGCTCACCCGGCCTCCCGGGAGGTGCTGGTGGTGGCCCCGCACCCCGACGCGGCCAACGAGCTCCTGCGGGGAGCCGCGGCCGGGACCGGAGCGGCATTCGGCTGGCACCGGGCCACCCTGCCCCGGTTGGCCGCACAGCTCACCGCGGGGACCTCCGACCGCACCCCGGTCGGGTCGGTCGGGACCGAGGCCCTGGTCGCCCGGGTCGTGGCGTCGCTGCGGGCCGAGGGGGTCCTGGAGGCGTTCGGCACCTCGCTCGAGGGGCCCGGTTTTCCCGGGGCGGTGTCCCGGGTCCTGACCGAGCTCCGCATGGCGGGGGTCGAGCCTGCCGCCCTGGCCGGCAATCACCCCGAGTTGGCTGCGTTGCTCACCGCGTTCGCCGCCGGCCTGGACGAGGCCGGCCTCGTGGACCGCCCCGCGTTGCTGCAGGCGGCCGCGGCACGGGTCGCGGACCCCGCATTCCGTCATCCCTGGCTCGAGAGGCCGACCCTGGTCGTGGATGTTGCCTGGAATCGCCCCCTGGAAGCCGGGCTCCTGCGGGCGGTGCTGGCTCGCGCGCCCGAGGCGCTCCTCACGTTGCCCAGTGGGGATGAGAGCTCGCTGCGGGTGGCGCGTGGGCTGGCGAACGTCGTGGTGGACGAGATCGATGCCTCGGCCCCGTCCCTGCGCGCGATCGACCGGGTGCAGACCGGTCTCTTTGCCGAGCAGACCCAGGGGGGTGCCCTGGATGCGAGCGTGGCCATTCTTTCCGCCCCCGGGGAGAGTCGCGAATCGGTGGAAATCGCCCGTCGCATCGTGACCGCGGCCCGCAGCGGCACGCCGTTCGACAGGATGGCCATCCTGCTCCGCTCCCCCGAGGAGTACCGGCCCCATCTCGAGGAAGCGCTTGGACGCGCCAAGGTCCCGGCCCACTTCGCCCGGGGAGCCCGCCGTCCCCATCCGGCCGGTCGGGCGTTCATCGCGTTGTTGGCCTGTGCGGCGGAAGGGCTCTCGGCGCGCCGCTTCTCCGAGTACCTTTCGCTGAGCCAGGTCCCGGACCCGGACTCCGAGGGCGCGCCGCCCCCTCCCACGCCGGTTCCGGAGCACTGGGTGGCCCCGGATGACGACGCCCTGCCCCGCACGCTGAACGCCGTGGTGGAGGCGGACACCGAGGCCTCGGCCCCGCCGGACCCGGATCAGGCCGCGGTTCGGTTGGGTACGCTCCGTTCCCCCCGGCGTTGGGAGCGGTTGCTGGTGGACGCGGCGGTGATCGGTGGACGGGATCGTTGGGTTCGACGCTTGGACGGGTTGCAGGCGGAGATTGCGGCGCGGATCGAGGAACTGGAGGACCCGGACGACCCGTACCGGGCCACCCTGGAGCGTCGCGCCGCGGATCTGGACGCACTGCAACGGTTCGCCATGCCGGTCCTGGATCGTCTGGCCGACTTCCCGGACCAGGCGCTCTGGTCGCAGTGGTTGATCCACCTCGGTGCGCTGGCCACCACCACCCTGCGCTGGCCCCGTCACGTGCTGGCGCTCCTGGCCGAACTGGCTCCCATGGGTCCCCTCGGTCCGGTCACCCTGGCCGAAGTGCGTCTGGTCCTGGAAGCACGGCTGCTGGAGACGTCCCGACCTCCGGAATCCATCCGCTACGGCAAGGTCTTCGTGGGACCCGCCGAGGCCGCGCGCGGCCTCTCGTTCGACACCGTGTTCGTGCCCGCCCTGGCCGAGCGGCTCTTCCCGCGGAAGATCTCCGAGGAACCGTTCCTGCTCGACAAGGACCGGGTTCCCCTACACGCCGCGCTGGAAACCAACGAGGACCGCGTGGCCTCGGAACGCCTCGCCCTCCATCTCGCGGTGGGCGCGGCCAGCCAACGTCTGGTGTTCTCCTATCCGCGCCTCGATCTCGAACTCTCCCGTCCCCGGGTGCCCTCCTTCTATGCCCTGGAGGCATTGCGCGCCGCGACCGGCACGCTGCCCGACTTCGAACAGTTGGCCGAACGGGCCGAGACCGTATCCCAGGCCCGGTTGGGTTGGCCCGCCCCGCCCGATCCCCGGGATGCGATCGACGACGCGGAACACGACCTTGCCGTGCTCCGCACGTTGCTGCTCACCGACCGTGAGGCGGCCACCGGCGGAGCCCGGTATCTTCTTGCCGTGAACCCGCACCTGGGCCGGTCGCTGCGCACCCGCCCCCGCCGTTCCCTGCGGCGTTGGACCTTTGCCGACGGTCTGGTGGATCCCTCGGAAACCGGGCGGGCCGCCCTGGCCCGACATCTCCTGGATGCGCGCAGCTACTCGCCCACCGCGCTGCAGAACTTCTCATCCTGTCCCTATCGCTTCTTCCTCTCCGCGGTGCACCGTTTGCGCCCGCGCGAGGAACCCATGCGCATGGAGCAGATCGATCCCCTGGCCCGCGGCTCCCTGGTGCACGAGGTCCAGTTCCGCCTGCTCAGCCAACTGCGCGACGACGACGCCCTCCCCCTGGGGCCGGACGGTCTGGACCGGGCCTACGTCCGCCTCGATGCGGTGCTCGACGCGGTGGCGGCGCAGATGGAGGACGACCTGGCCCCGGCCATCGATCAGGTCTGGAAGGACGCCATTGCCTCCATCCGGGACGACCTGCGGGAGTGGCTGGAGCGGATGAGCGAGGATTCCTCGGGCTGGGTGCCGTGGCGTTTCGAGTTGTCGTTCGGGCTCAGCTCCCATCGCGAGGGGCGGGATCCGCACTCCGTGGACGAACCGGTCCGGTTGGCCAACGGCATCAGCCTGCGGGGTTCCATCGACCTCGTGGAGCGCCGCGCCGACGGATCCCTGCGGGCTACCGACTACAAGACCGGCAAGGAGCGGTTCCGGGCCGGGGCGGTCACCGAGGGCGGGGCGGTCCTTCAGCCGGTGCTGTACGCCATGGTCCTCGACACGCTTTTTCCCGAAACGAACGTGGAATCGGGCCGCCTCTACTATTGCACCGCGGCGGGCGGGTTCCAGGAGCGCACCGTGCCGCTGGACGACACCGCGCGCGAAGCGGGGGACACCCTGGCCGAGGTGGTGGGCGGTTCGTTACGGGACGCCTTCCTGCCGGCGGCACCCGCCGAGGGCGCCTGTCGCTGGTGTGACTACGTCGATATCTGCGGCACCGACGAAGAGAACCGCGTGGCGCGCAAGACCGAGGCCGAATCGGTCGCCGCACGCATCGCGCCGCTCACCCGGCTGCGGAGTCTGTCGTGAACGCGCGGCCGCTACCGGACGATCCGGCCCGGACCCGGATCCTCGAGGACCTCGACGCCACCCTGTTCGTGGAGGCAGCGGCGGGTACGGGCAAGACCACCGCCCTGGTGGGGCGGATCGTGGCCCTGATCACCCGCGGGCAGTCCCGTCTGGACCGCCTGGTCGCGGTGACCTTCACCGAGAAGGCGGCGGGGGAGATGAAGCTCCGCCTGCGCAGCGAAATCGAGAAGGCGCGGGGGACCCACGCCGCGGATCCGGTTATTGGTGCGCGGTTGGACCGTGCCCTGGGTGAGCTGGAGCTGGCCCGCATCGGCACCATCCACGCCTTCTGTGCCGATGTGCTGCACGAACGCCCCATCGAAGCGGGGGTGGACCCACGGTTCGATGTGGGGGGCGACGATGTCACCGAGGGTCTGCTCCGGCGTGCCTTCGATGGTTGGTTCCAGCAGGTGTTGGACGCGCCGGGGGAAGGCGTGCGCCGGGTCCTGCGCCGCCCCGCCTTCATGGGAGAGGGCCCCAGCGACTGGCTCTACAACGCGGTGCGCGGACTGGTCGAGCACCGCGACTTCGAGGCGGCGTGGACCCGGGAGCCGTTCCAGCGCGACCATCGCCTGGATCGGATCCTGGACCAACTGGCCGAGTTGGCCACCCTGGCCGATCTCGCCGCCAACCCGGACCGGGACTACCTGGCCCAGAACCTGCGCAACGTGGCCCGGTTCCTGCGGGAGAACCGGCACCGGGAACGGGGTGGGGCGCGTGACTACGACGGCATCGAAGGGGCGTTGCGGGCGTTTCGCAAGACACGACGCAACGGTTGGCACTGGCGTGGTTATGGCGATACCTATGGGCCGGGGCTCGACCGGGGGGATGTCCTGTCCCGACGCGACGCGGTGGCGGTGGAAGTGGATCGCTTCATCCGGGACTCCGACGCGGATCTCGCCGCGCTGTTGCGTGAGGAACTGCGACCGGTGGTGGCCGCCTACCAGGACCTCAAGCGGGACGCGGGGAAGCTCGATTTCCTGGATCTCCTGGCCCGCACCCGGGATCTGCTGCGGGACAACGCCTCGGTGCGCCGTGATCTGCAGGAACGATTCACCCACGTTTTCGTCGACGAGTTCCAGGACACCGACCCGCTCCAGGCCGACATCCTTCTCCTTCTCGTCGCCGACGATCCGGACCAGGACGACGCAACCCGGGTCACTCCACTTCCGGGCAAGCTGTTCGTGGTGGGGGATCCCAAGCAGTCCATCTATCGGTTCCGCCGCGCCGACGTCTCCATGTACGAGTCCATCAAGACGCGGCTGGCCGCCCGGGGGGTGGACGTCATCCATCTCACCACCAGTTTCCGCAGCGTGCCGGCCATCCAGGAGGCGGTGAACGCGGCGTTCGCCCCGGTCATGACCCTCACCGACGACGGAAGCCAGGCCGCCTACGTGGCCCTCGATCCCTGGCGCGAGGACCCGGTGGATCAACCGTCGGTGGTAACGCTGCCGGTGCCGCGCCCCTACGGCGACTACGGGACGCTGACCAAGTGGGCCATCGACAGGTCCTACCCGGATGCGGTGGCCGGGTTCATCCAATGGTTGTTGCACGAAAGTGGTTGGAAGGTGACCGAGCGCACCGGGAGCGGGGAAGCGGATGTGCGGGTCCCGGTCCAGGCGCGTCACGTCTGTATCCTGTTTCGTCGTTTTCGCGCCTTCCAGGACGACGTGACCCGGCCGTATGTGGCCGGCCTCGAGGCGCGTCGCATTCCCCATGTCCTGGTCGGCGGGCGGTCCTACCACGACCGGGACGAGGTGCTGGGTATTCGCAACGTGCTGCAGGCGATCGAATGGCCGGACGACGAACTGCATGTGTTCGCGGCGCTCAAGGGGCCGTTCCTGTGTCTCCATGACGATGCCCTGCTCGCGTTCCGGGAGCGTTATCGGAGCCTGCATCCGTTGCGACCCATGAACGTGGAGGATCTGGATCATCCCTACCGGGACGTGGCGCAGGCCCTGGCCATCCTCCGGGAACTGCACTACAAACGGAATCGTCGTCCCCTGGCCGAGACCCTCTCCCGTTTCCTGGAGGCGGTGCGGGCCCATGCCGGGGTGGCGCTGGGGCGGACCGGCGAACAGGCTTTGGCCAACACCCTGCGGGCGGTCGATCTGGCAAGACGGTTCGAACGGGGCGGCGCGCCATCGTTCCGGGCCTTCGTGGAGCGACTCAACGAGGAAGCCGAACGGGGCGGGGCCGAGGACGCGCCCATCGTCGAGGAAGGTACGGACGGAGTACGGGTCATGACCGTGCACCGGGCCAAGGGCCTCGAGTTCCCGGTGGTCATTCTCGCCGACCCGGGCTGTCGCGCGGTGCGCGAGGTGCCCACCAAACACGTCGACGTGGAGCGGAACCTGTGGGCGGAGCAGATCTGCGGCTGTACCCCGCGCGATCTGCGGGAGGCCGAGGCGCTGGAACAGGAACGGGACCTGGCCGAGGCGCACCGCCTGACCTATGTCGCCGCGACCCGGGCCCGGGACCTCCTGGTGGTGCCGGGGGTGGGGGACGAGTCCCTCAACCGCCCCTCGGCCGACGATGAACTGTGGCTGGATCCGCTCCGGCCGGTGACCTATCCCTCCGACGTCCACCGTGGCAAGCCGCAGCCCGCTCCCGGCGCGCCTGCTTTCGGGACCGACTCGGTGTTCGAGCGCCCGCCCAACGCGAAACGGGTTTCCGGGGGACCGGTCGCTCCCGGGTTGCATCATCCCGCGGCCGGGGCGCATGGTGTGGTGTGGTGGGATCCCGCGGCGCTTGAGTTGGACGCCTCGGCCCGTCCCGCCCAGGATCATCTCCACGTCCTCGCCACCGACAAGGGGAACGCCGCGGCCGAGGCGGGCGAGACGGCCCACGCGGCCTGGATCTCATCCCGTTCCCTGACCCTGACCGCAGGGTCCCGCCCCTCGCGCAAGGTGACTCCGGTGACCACGCTCTCCGAGGAACCCTCGGGGGAGCCGGTGCCGGAGATCGCGGTGGAGGCGACCGACGCGGCGCGTGGCACCCGCCCGGCCGGACTCCGTTTCGGCGCACTGGTTCATGCCGCGCTGGAGTCGGTGGATCTGGAAGCGACCGAGGACGCGGTGCGCCGGGTGGTCACGGTGAGCGCGCGCCAGGTGGGAGCCTCCGACGAGGAACGGGACGCCGCGGTGGTATCGGTGGTTGCCGCCCTGGCGCATCCCCTGCTGCGCCGTGCATCCGCCGCCGAGGCGGTACGGCGGGAAGTGCCGGTGCTCGTCGCCCTGGGGGACGACGGGTTGGCCGAGGGCGTCGTGGACCTGGCCTTCCGCGAGGTGGACGCCGAGGGTATCGGCACGTGGACGGTGGTCGACTTCAAGACGGATCGCGAGCTCACCGAGCGACACGACGCCTACGCGCGGCAGGTGGACCTGTACGTGCGCGCGGTGGCCACCGCCACCGGCGAGCGGGCGAGCGGCATCCTCCTGTCCGTGTAGGGTTCCGATCCCGAATCCCGACAAATCGGATCGATTGCATCCGGAAATATCTTCCACAAAAAGGATGCTTTGGTTCGGCTTTATGTTTTTTGGCCCGCGCCCGCAGGGTGTCACCATGGGTTTATCGCCGACGCGATCTCGTCTCCTGAACCGGGGGTGATCCCATGACCAAGACAAAGAAGGCACACATCACGGTAACCGTCGATCGGCAGGGTTCGATCGAGGTGCACGGGCTCGAACACGGGGACCTCGATGCGCCCCGCATTGCCGAAGAGCTGGGGCTTCCGTCCTACTACCATCTGGGTCTCATGCACACCGGGTTGCGCACGGATGGACTGGACCGTTCGGTGATCGAGAAGGCCCAGGCTGCCGCTCTGGCGCACGGGTACGAGGTGTCCGAGGTGGATGAACTGCCGCTCGCGCACTCCACTGGATCGGGCGGGCACGAACACGACGACGACAAGACGACCGCCGACGCGATTCACACCATGCCGCACGGCCCCTCCAAGAAAGAGAAGGCGGTCTACCCGTTCATCGTATTGGCGGTGCTGTTGAGCGTGGGCGGGATCGGCATGCTGATCCGGGATCATCTGGTTCACGACTACCGCCCCCTGGCCAACCTGGCCCAGTTGGCGCCGGCACGGGCGGCGCTCCCCGCGGCCAGCGCGGGATTCGCCGCGTTCATCAACCCGGATGATCGCAGTTTCGTCGAGGTGGAAGTGCGGGGTTGGTCGTACTGGAAGGGAACCTCGGCCATCGCCCAGGACTGCTATGTCCGCATACCGGACCTCCCGACCAGCATCGAGGAGTTCGTCACCGCGGAAGGGTCGGCGGCCACGGTGCGCCTGCGGTTCGACCTCGCCCGCGGCGAGGGAGCGACCTACCACGTCGACGCGATCCATCGTGGCGGGATGGATGTGGGGACGGGTGACCTCGGGGTGGAGGTCTACCCCCTGGATGTCGGCGATCTCCCCGACGCGGACGCCCACGTGGAAGCGGCCGACATCCGGTACGACACGGACCGCACCTTCCGGGATCTCGAGCGGTTCCAGGTCCGCGGGTTTGTCCAGCGCGCCGACGACGGGTTCCGTATCGTCGCCAGGGAGTATGCGGTCTCCCTGGCCGCTCCGGCGGATCCCGGTCTCCGCCTGCTCCTGGAGGATCTCGCCGTCACCGACGCCGAGATCGCCGCGGCCGATCCCAAGACCAGGGCGGGGATCGAGATCTACGGGAAGCGGGTCACCGCATTCGTGACCATGGACACGCTGTTTGCCTGGACCGAAGGTGGGAAGCCGGGAAGACGCCAGACCACGCGGGAGGTCGGGCGGGTCATGCTGGACGGCGTCAAGCTGGGCAAGGTGATGGTGCGGGGAAGCTAGAACAACAGGACGGACAGTCGGCGTCGGCCGTCGCGGCTGATGGGATCGTCCGGACCCAGCAGATCGAACAGGGCGATGGCGGCGCGGCGGGCGCCGTCCTCGTCCAGTTTTCGGTTACGCCCCAGGACCTCGAGCCATGCATCGACCGCCCCGGCCGGATCCCCGTTTCCCAGGCTGACCGCTGCCTCGCGGTAGCGGTCCAGATCCGCCTGCGGCGCGTCCGGAATCTCCCGCTGCATTTCCCCTCGTCCCCAACGGATGAGATCCCGCAGCAGGGCGAGGTTCTCCCTGAGGGAGTCGGCGGTCTCGGCCGGGAGTTCCAGGGCCAGGGTCGCCGCGGCGTCGGGGTCGAACCGGAAGAGGACCCGGACCATCAGCTCCTTGGCTTTTGCGTTCTCCGGTTCCTGGGCCAGCAGTCGTACCAGCAGGCCACGGGCCTGCTCGTGGTTGCCCTGGGCAATCGCTTCCTCGACGAGGTTCATCGCGCTCAGGGGTTGTTCGGGGAGGTTCTCTTCCAGCCAGGCCACGATCTGATCTTCCGGGAGGGCGCCCTGGAACTGCCCCACCGGTTGCCCCTGGTCGATCATGACCACGGTGGGAATGGCCTGCAGCCGGAAGATCTGGGCCAGATCCGGCCAGGCCTCGGTGTCCACCTTGACCAGCTTCCAACGACCCGCTGCCGACGCGGCCAGCTTCTCCAGGATGGGCCCGATGATCTTGCAGGGACCGCACCACTCGGCCCAGAAATCGATGACCACCGGGGTGGTCATGCTGACGTCGAGTACCTCGGTGCGGAAGTCCTGCTGGAGTTCGTAGGGAGAAGCCATGGGATCCTTTCCGGAAGTCGGGATGCGTTCGGGCGACAGAGTATACCGACGGATCCCGCCGTGGGCTACGGCAGCAGGTCCCCGAGCTTGCCCAGGTCCTGGTCCAGGATCATCAGACGCCCCTCGCCCCGCGCCTCCCCCGGAATCTCGATGGTGAACTGCACGATCCCCTGGGGAGCGAAGACCAGCGAGGCTCCCCGCACCTCCTCCAGTCCCTTCTCCTGGAACCAGTCGAAGGGGGCATACGGCCCCGACTCGCTCCCGGGCACGATGACCCGGATGTCCCCCGAGCGCAACGTCCGCTTCCCGGTTCCGGCGTCGACATAGACGCGCGCGTTGACCAGGATGGAACCTGCCTTGGGAGTGCGATTCGTATAGACCGGCTGGGTCTGACCGTTCACGACACGGGTCTTGTCGGTCTGGATACGCAACTCCTTGAGCTCCTGGATTTCGGCCAGGATGAACTCGGTCTCGGCATCCCCCGACTCGACTTCCCGTACCGAACCGACCCGGTTCCCTCCGATGCGCACCGTCATGCGCCCGACCGCGCTGGCCGGGGCGTCGAAGGTCACGTTGAGCAGTGCCTGGGCGGGGAGCGACAGCGGGTCACCCCGGCGTTCCTTGAGACCGTCCTCCTGGAACCAGTCCACGATGGTCGCGGTCGCCGTGCCCTCGGGATCGGTCAGCTGCACGTCGACCGCGCTCAGGACGAACGGGTCGGGACTGGTGATCTCGAGCCGGACGTTGAAGAACGTGTTTCCGCTCCCGGGTTTCCTGAGTTCGTAGACCGGTTGGCTCTGGCCGTTGACCATGCGGGTGCGATCCGTCTTGACCCGGAGCTCGGTCAGTTCCTGGGTGCTGGCCACGTGGATCTGGAGTCCCTGGTGAGGATCGGCCAGGACCGGAACGGCAAATGCGGTGGCGAGAAGAGCGGCGCCGGGAAGCATGAGGCGTGTGCGCATGGGTTATCCCTTTGTTGGGAAGTGGAAGGGACGGGGTAGGCAGATGGTAGCAATCCCTGCCGGGTCGGGCTAGCGAGTCGCTTCGAAGACGTCCAGGGTGTCCTGGGCCGCGCTCCAGCCGCCTCCCAGCGCCTGGTACAGGCGGACCATGGCGGCATAGCGTTGCTGGAGGGTTTCCGACGCCTGGAGTTGCGATGAGAAAAGGGAGCGCTGCAGGTCGAGCACCTCCAGGTAGCTCGTCAACCCGCCCTCGTACCGGTCCCAGGACAGGCTCGCCGCATTGGTGGCGGCCGCGACCTGACGGTTTCGGGCGGCGAACTCCGCCTCGTACGTTCGCACCGCGACCAGGGCGTCGTTCACTTCCCGGTAGGCGTTGAGAATCGTCTGTTCGTAGCGGTAGACGAGTTGGCGCGTTCGTGCTTCCTCGACCTCCACCCGGCGCTGGTTCGCACCGCTGTTGAACAGCGGACCCAGCACCTGGCCGGTCAGCCCGAAGAATCCCGCCCCGGTGTCCTGGAACTGCGCGCCGAGGTCGGCGAGGAGGTTGAACTGGGGGAACTTGAGGGCCTCGGCCACCCCGATCCGCGCGGTCTGCGCATGGAGCGCGCGCTCCGCCTGCAGGATGTCCGGCCGTCGCTCGAGAAGCGTCGAGGGAAGTCCCGGGGGGATCTCCGGAGCGAACACCTGGTGCTGTAGTGCCAGTCCCCGCGGCACGTCCTGCGGGAGGGAGCCCAGAAGAACGCTGAGCGCGTTCTCGGTCTGAGCGCGCAGCCGGATGAAGGACTGCACCGAGACTTCGGCTCCCGCAACCTGGATGTCCGACTGGTTGACGTCGACCTCCGAGACCATGCCGGCCTCGAAACGAATACGGATCACCTCGTTGCTGTTGCGCCAGGTGTCCACGGTCTGCTGCGCGATGGCTAGACGGTTGTCCAGGTCGCGCAGCACGAGGTAGCTGTTGGCCACTCCGGCGACCAGCGCGATGGTCAGGCCCCGATAGGCTTCCTCGGTGGCGAGGAGTTCCTGGAGGGCGGCTTCGTTGGAGCGACGAATGCGGCCCCAGAGGTCGATCTGCCACGAGGCGGTCAGTGCGGCGACCGCGTCCGTGGTGGTTTCCTCGGCCACGGTGTTTCCGTTCAGCCCCACCTCGCCCCCGTAGTCGACCCGCGGATAGAGGTCCGCACGCACGATGCCCAGTTGGGCTCGGGCCTCCTCTATGCGGGCGTAGGTGGACAGCAGGTCGCGGTTGTTCCCGAGCGCGGTGCCGATGAGTTCCACGAGGACGGTGTCGCCGAACATCTCCCACCAGGGCACGTCGGCCACGGTGGAGTCGGACGGAAGGCCTTCGCGGAAACCGGCCGGTTCCGGGACCGGGGGACGCACGTAGTCCGGTCCCATGGTGCAACCGGCCAGGAGCAGGGCCACGAGCAGGGCCTGGAGAACCCGCTTCATGCCCGCCCCCTGCGCGCATGGAACCGCTCCAGGGTTCCGAAGGCGATGACCACGTAGAGCACCGCGACGAGGATCTGCAGGACGCGGGTCGTGACCTTGTCCCCCGCTTCCGCGTTGCCGCTGGTCGTCGAGCCGATGATCAGCACCACCGTGGAGAAGGCCATGGCAAACAAGGGTGACGTGGGTTTCCCCGAGAACACCCGGGCGCCGAACACCAGACCGGTGAGGAGCGTGATCAGGAGCAGGAAGGGGAACTCGGGCGCCATGACCAGGAGCTCGTAGATGGCCACCGCCACCGCGCCTCCGATCACGTTGCCCAGAACGAGCCCCGCACCGGCCTTGTAGTTCTTGGCGAACCCCGGCTGTGACGAAAGCATGGCCACGAAGACGAGAATGAGCAACGAGCCGGCCAGCTCCAGGGTGTAGAACAGGACGAACACGGGAAGGACGACAAGGGTCGTTTCCAGGGCGAGTCGCAGGCGTTCGGGGGCGGGTGGGGTCGGTTTGGCCGGTGGGGGAGCAACGACAACTCCCGGCGGGTCCGGAAAGAACAGATAGGTTGTCCACACGTAGAGGATCGCTGCCGCCGCGCACATCGGGATGAGGATCGTCACCTGGCTTGCGATCCCGGGGGACAACAGGGCGACAAGGGGGATCACCAGCACTGCAATGAGCAGCCACATGATGAGAAGCGGCGAAGTGCCCCCGGTCTTCGCGTGGAAGAGCCGGAAGAGAAAGAGGCCTACCACCGGAACGAACACCAGGGGAAACGGAAGCAGCCAGCGAGCGAGGAACAGACCGGCCAGCGAGGCAGCCGCCACCACCGCGACAAAGCCCGCCCCTTGCCGGAGGGAAGGACAGGGATCCGGGGTGGCGAGAAAGCTGAGCGCGAGCACCGCCGAGAGGTAGGCCAAGGGCCAGTCGATGGCGAGGGCGACCCCCAGCGCCAGGGTGGCGCCCGCGGCATACCGGAGTACCCGCACGGTTCGCAGGTCCTGCTCCCCCGTGATGGCGAGCGTGGATGCCTCAGCGGACATAGGACAGGAGGCTGCGTAGCCTCAGGACGGTGCGGGCGACCAGGTTGACCAGGCCGTTGTCTCCGGCATAGACCACGACGTCCGCTTGTCCTCCCGCCCGGAGGAGTCCGGATTCGAAGGCTTCGTTGATGCCGATGACGACCGGGAACCGCTGGGGCTCACGGAGCCACCCGGAGGACCCTTTGACCTTGGGAAGCCCTCCCGGATTGTTGGATACCCCGGAATCCACGCCATAGCCAATGCTGCGGACCGTTCCCTTGAACACCCGCCCGGGTGCGATATCCAGCACGAACTCGACCGGGTCGCCGATGTCCAGATTGCCCAGGTTGTTCTCGCGCAGGTCCGCTTCGATCCAGACATCGCGATCGGAAAGGAACGTTCCCAGCGGATGCCCCGCCTGGGCGAAGTACCCGACATCGACGGTGAAGCTCTCCACCACGCCGTCGTAGGGCGCGCGTACCTCGGTGAAGGCGAGGTCCAACTGCGCCTTCTCCAACGCCGAGACCGCGGCACGAACCTGCGCGTTCTCCGGACCCGAATCCCCCAGGGCAAGCTGGGCCTTCTCCAGGTTCGCTTCCGCCGACGCGACCCGTTCCTGGGCCTGGGCCAGCGCGGTTTCGGTGCGGTCCTTGTCCGCCTGGGACAGCGCTCCGGGGTTGCGGGAGGTGACTTCCTGGACCCGGTTGAAGTTGCGCTGGGAACGATCGAGTTGCGCGCGTGCCACCCCAAGATTGGCCGCGGCCGACTTCACGGTGGCGGTATTGGCTCCCACCTGTTGCACCGCGAGATCCACGTTGGCCTCGGCGGTACGCACCGCGATCTCGTAGGGTCTGGGATCGACCAGCACCATCAGCTGGTCCTGGGGAACCCGCTCGTGGAGATGTGCCTCGACCCGGGTGAGCGTCCCGGTGACCCGCGGGGTGATGGGAACGACCAGGGTGTGGATCCGCGCCTGATCCGTATACGGGGTCAGGCGGTCCGAGATGAGGTACCAGGCAAAGACGACCACCGACACCACCAGCACCACGCGGGTGATGGTGCGGACCGGGTCCTTCCCGGAGGGCGGAGCTTCCGGCTCGGGGGCCATGCGCTAGGCCTGGGAATCCTGGGAAGGTGCATCCTCGGCAACCCACGCCTGGAACAGGGTGTAGAACACGGAGAGAAAGACCGGTCCCAGGAAGAGTCCGATGACCCCCCCCTGCAGCATCCCGCCGATGGCCCCAATGAGAACGACCAGCATGGGAACCTGGACGCCGCGCCCAAGAAACAGGGGCTTGAGGAAGCCGTCGCTGGCGCTGACCACGAGACTCCAGACAAGAAAGAAGACGGCCATCGTGCTGCTGTCGTGGTTGGCGAAGACCCAGGCGGCAATCGGGCCCAGGATCAGGATGGGCGGGAGTTGGATGACGGCCACGATGACCACGAGGAGCGACCAGAGGCCCGCACCGGGTACTCCCACGATGACCAGACCCACCGCGGACATGATGCCCTGGACGAGGGCGACGAGGATGACCCCCTTGACCACGCTGCGGATGGTACCCACCACGAGCTCCAGGAGATGTGGCCCGCCCTGTCCCGCAAGTCGCTTGGCGATACGGTTGGCCGCACTCCCGGCTCCCTCGGCGGAGATCATGAGAACTCCGGCAATGATGATGGCAAACACCGTCATGACCAGGGATCGCCCCAATCCCGCCACGAAGTTGATCACCCCATCCGCGAAGTTGCCCAGCTGGGGCTGGAGCTTGGCCGCGGTCCCCTGGAGGTCCACGTGGGCCCCCTGCCAGAACGCGTACGCCTTGTCCCCGATCAGCGGCCAGTCCTTCACCTTGTCGGTGGGAGGCGGAATCACGAGGGTTCCGGCCTGTCCCTGGTGAACGAGCCCCACCGTGGCTTCCAGGAGGGAGTCTCCCAGAAGGAAGGTGGGGACCAGAACCGCGGCCAGGGTCAGGATGATGAACAACGCCCCGGTCAGTTTGGCTTTGCCTCCCAGCATTCCCTTCATCCGGGTGAAGATGGGGTAGAGCGCTACCGAGAGAACCACTCCCCACAGGACCGAGGTGAGGAAGGGACTGAAAATGCGGAAGGAGGCAAGGAGAATGACGAAGATGACACCCAGACGAATGGAGATGTCGAGGGCCTTTCCAAGGTAGTCACGGTTCGGGGACGCGGTCATGGGAGTCTCCTTGAAGCGTAATGGGATGGATCACGAAGCCCGATTGCGGTACAGGTTCCTGTCCGCCACCCCGGCCATCCTGTCGATGTCCAGGGGCATGCCCAGGAACTCCTGGATCCGGGTGGCCGCCGCCCGGGGGTCCTGCAACACCTCGGTGTACTTGAGCTCCAGCGACTGGAAGCAGTCGCGATAGCGCATGACAAACCGGGCCCGTTCCAGGTCCTGCTCGTAGGCCTTGATCATCTGGGCGTCGTCCGTCTCGTGGGTTTCGCCGCGCCGGTCCAGCATCTTGGCCTGGGACGCCAGAACCTCCTCGATCTCCCGGAACATGAAGACAACCTTGTAGTTGTTCTCCAGGGGGAGATCCTTGAGCAGGAAGGCGATGACCTTGACCGCCTTGCCCCGGGCATCGCGCACCCATCGCTTGTCCTTGGCCTGGGCCAGGTCCTTGACCCGCTCGTCCTCGTAGTAGCCCTTGGGATTGTCCTCGTCGGCGGTGCGTTGGCCGTCCTGGACGATGGGCACGCCGCCCGCCTCCAGCATCTTCATGGCCATGGAGGTGCCGGAGCGCGGCAGGCCGGAAACCACCACGATGGGCTTGCCGAAACGGAGGCGTCTGAGGAACTGCTTCATGCGGGGGCCGGTTGGGTTCCTTGCCGGGGATGATCCCCGTGAGCGACTGGGTAATGGGAGCGGAGTGCGCAGCGGTCAAATCTGCACCATGGTCGGCAGGGTCGCAAGTCGTCGTTTTCTCCATCTCTGCGGGCTGCTAGGCTTTATGGGCCTTTTCTTGGGGCCGATACCGTAGATGGGGGCCGACCTTCCCCGGCTGTCCGCCACCTCGCCTTCTTCCGGATAGGTGCTATCACATTGTCCCGTAATCTATTACAGAGTTCGCTGGTGCGTGGTGGACCCACCCGCACAGGGCTCGGGCTGCTGCTGGTCGTCGTGTCCCTCACCGGAGTGGCCGCGCCGGTCGAGGCCTATGTGGGTCCCGGAGCCGGGTTTGCGCTCTTTTCCTCGTTCCTGGTGTTCTTTACCACCATCCTGGTGGTGTTCCTTCTCTTCCTGGTCTGGCCGTTTCGCGCTGCGTTCTACAAGATCAAGACCCGCAACAGGCCCAAGCCCCTCAAGAAGCGCTTCATCGTGGTCGGTTTCGACGGTCAGGACCCGCAAATCACCGAACGCCTCATGGCCCAGGGCAAGCTTCCCAATCACTCCCGGCTGGCCGAGATGGGTTGCTATCACGCTCTCGAGTCCACCTGTCCCTCGGTGTCTCCCGTGGCCTGGTCCACCTTCGCCACCGGAGTGAACCCGGGCAAGCACAACGTCTTCGACTTCATCGACCGGGATCCGCGCAGCTACTACCCGCGGCTCGCCTCCACCGAGATCGGTTCCGTGGACAAGTACTTCAAGCTGGGCAAGTACCGCATCCCGATGGAGAAGCCGGTGCTGCGGCTGCTGCGCAAATCCAAGCCGTTCTGGTCCATCCTCGGATCGCACCGCCACTGGAGCACCATCCTGCGGGTGCCCATCACCTTCCCCCCCGAGAAGTTCTACGGCGCCCAGCTCTCGGCCATGTGCGTCCCGGATCTGCTGGGGACCCAGGGCACCTTCATGCTGTTCACCACCCGCGAGGACGGCAAGCGCTACAAGGAAGGCGGGAAACGCATCACCCTCAGCGGCTCCGGGGATGTGTTCAAGACCGCTCTGGAGGGACCCGAGAACCTGTTTCTTGCCGACCAACCCCCGCTCGCCGTGCCCATGACCCTCACCCTGGATCGGGCCAAACAGCGGGTGCGGGTCAAGCTGGGCAAGGAACAACGCGACCTCGCCCTGCAGGAGCTGTCGGACTGGATCACGGTGGAGTTCAGCGCCGCGCCGGGGGTCAAGGTCAAGGGCATCTGCCGCATGCAGGTGGTGGAGATGGACACGGAGTTCTCGCTCTATGTCACCCCGCTCAACATCGATCCCGGGAAGCCGGCCATGCCCATCTCGGAGCCGGGCTACTACTCCACCTATCTCTCCAAGCGGATCGGCAACTTCTGTACGTTGGGTCTGGCCGAGGACACCTGGGCGCTCAACGAAGGGGTGACCACCGACGACACCTTTCTCCAGCAGTCCTACGACATCGACCGCGAGCGGCAGGACATGTTCTTCGCCAGCCTTTCCGACCTGAAGGAGGGGAGCCTGGTCTGTGTCTTCGATGCGGCGGACCGGATCCAGCACATGTTCTGGCGCTACACCGAGCCGGGTCACCCCGCGGCGAAGGGCATCGACAATCCCAGGCATGCCGATGCCATCGAGAAGATCTACATCCACAACGACGGCATCGTGGGCAAGGTCCTGGATCGGATCGGCAAGGACGACGTGCTCATGGTCCTCTCCGATCACGGCATGACCTCCTTCCGGCGGGGGGTGAACCTCAACCGCTGGCTCCGCGACAACGGATACCTCTTCCTCAAACCGGGCAAGGAGGGCTCCGAGGACTGGCTGGTCGACGTGGACTGGTCCCGCACCCGTGCCTACGTGGTGGGGCTCTCGGGGCTCTATCTGAACCTGAAGGGGCGGGAGTCCCAGGGCATCGTGGAGCCCGGTGACGAAGCCCGGGCGCTGAAGCAGGAACTCATGAAGAAGCTGCGCGGATACAAGGACCCCGAGACCGGCGACGTCGCGATCAACGAACTCTTCGATACCCAGGTCATCTACAACGGTCCCTACACCCGCAACGCGCCCGACTTCATTGTCGGCTACAACTCGGGCTACCGGGTGTCCTGGGACTGTGCCACCGGGGTGGTGGATGCCCCCACCTTCGAGGACAACGTGAAGGCGTGGAGCGGCGATCACATCGTGGACCCGAGTCTCGTGCCCGGCATCTTCTTCTGCAACTACCCCATCGCCCGGTCCAACCCGTCCCTGCTCGACATTGCTCCTACCGCGTTGCAGGTTTTTGGTCTGCCCACCCCGGCCCATATGGAAGGGTCCGCGCTCTTCGCGCCCGCGGTGCTCAATCCCAAGGCCCGCCCCGGCGGATCCACGACCCCGGTGGAGACCAAGAGCGACATTGCCGCCTCGGCGGCACGTTCGGAGACCTAGCCCATGCCACACACCACGCTTCGCGTCGCCCATCCCATCGTGTACCTATCCATCCTTGCCGTGGTGGTTTCCTGCCTTGGTGCCCCCCATGGCGTCTCGGCCCAGTCCGATGCCCGCAAGGTGATCGTGCTCGGGTTCGACGGCATGGACCATGAGCTGACCAGCGAGCTCATCGCCCAGGGTCAGCTTCCCAACCTGGCCCGCCTGGCCGAGACCGGCACCTACCAGCCCCTGGGGACCTCCATTCCGCCCCAGAGCCCGGTGGCCTGGTCCAACTTCATCACCGGCATGGATTCCGGCGGTCACGGCATCTTCGACTTCGTTCATCGCGACCCGAAGACCCTCATGCCCTATCTCTCCACCTCGAAGACCGAAGAGGGGGGACGCACGCTCAAGTTCGGCCAGTACCAGATCCCGCTTTCCGGCGGGGGTACGGAACTCATGCGTCGCGGCGAGGCGTTCTGGGAGGTCCTGGCCCGCAACGGGATCCCCTCGACCATCGTGCGGATGCCGGCCAACTATCCGCCCTCGGAGACCGCCGACCAGGAAATCAGCGGCATGGGCACGCCGGATATTCGCGGCACCTACGGGACGTTCTCCTTCTACACCTTCGATGCCTCCGCCTACGATCTGGGGAGCGTGAGCGGCGGGGAGATCTACGAGGTGAGCGCGCTCAACCATGTGGTGCGTGCGGAGCTCGAGGGACCCGACAACCCGTTCTTCGTCAAGCGCACCCAGGCCAAGGTTCCGTTCTCGGTCTATCTCGACTCCCGGGAGCCGGTGGCGGTCCTGGACGTCCAGGGGCAGGAGCAATTGCTCAAGGAGGGAGAGTGGTCCGAGTGGATCCCCATCCACTACGACTTCGTGAACATCCCCTGGTTGCAGCCGGTGCTTCGGGTTCTCCCCGGCACCAACGTCCCGGCCATGGTGCGGTTCTACCTCAAACAGGTTCGCCCCAACTTCGAGCTCTACGCGACTCCCGTCAACTTTGACCCCATGAAACCGGCCACCCCCATCTCCAACCCGGGTGACTACTGCGCCCATCTGGCCGATGCCACCGGACGCTACTACACGCAGGGGATGCCCGAGGACACCCACGCCCTGGGGGAAGGGGTGTTCGGCTACGACGAGTTCCTGGCCCAGGCCCGGATCACCGGCGAGGAGTTCATCACCCAGTACGAGCAGGTGTTGGGCGAGTTCGACGAGGGCCTCCTGTTCTACTACTTCGGGAACCTCGACCAGATCTGTCACATGATGTGGCGGGCCATGGATCCCCAGCACCCGGCCTATGACGCCGAGCGGGACGCCCCCTATGCCGAGGCGGTGCGCGACGTCTATCGCCGCATGGACGAGGTGGTGGGCTACACCCTGGAGAACATGGATGCGCAAACCACGCTCATCGTCATGTCGGACCATGGATTCACCAGCTTCCGCCGGGGATTCCATCTCAACGCCTGGCTCCGGGACGAGGGTTATCTCACCGAGACCAACCCGGGTCTGCGCAACGACCCCGGATTCCTTACCAACGTCAACTGGCGCAAGACCAAGGCCTACGGTCTGGGGCTCAACGGGCTGTATATCAACCTGGAGGGGCGCGAAGAGCACGGGATCGTGTCCGAAGCGGACCGCGAGGCGCTCATGGATGAGATTTCCCGCAAGCTCCTCGCCGCGATCGATCCGGAGACCGGCGAGCATGCGGTGACCAGGATGTACAAGCGGGAAGAGGCGTTCAAGGACCGGGGCAACCTGGAGATCGGTCCGGACCTCGTGGTGGGCTACGCGAAACGGACCCGGTGCTCGAACGACTCGGCCAAGGGAGCCATTCCCCGGGACCAGTACGAGGACAACGAGGAAGCCTGGAGCGGGGACCACTGCATGGACCACGAAGCGGTGCCCGGGATCCTGTTCACCAGTCGTCCGTTGAAGAAGGCCGCGCCCAGCCTGCAGGACCTTGCCGCGGCCATCCTGGCCGAGTTCGGTCTGGAGTGGGATCGCAAGGGGCAGAGCTCCGAGGAGTAGACGCATGTTCGGATCCGACAAGATCAAACTCGACAAGGACCTCCTGACCAAGCTCCGCAAGGTGTCGGAGATTGCCGGGTACGCCTCGGTCGAGGAGTTCATCACCCACGCGCTCGAGAAGGAACTCGCCCAGCTGGAAGGGGCGGAGTCCGAGGAAGAGATCAAGAAGCGGCTCCGGGGCCTGGGATATCTCTCCTAGGCCGGCGGCACCTCCGCGGATGAAGGACACTGCATGTCGCTGATCAATCGTTTGCTTGGAGCGCTCATTGACGGGATGTTGTTCCCGTTCAAGACGCTTCCCCCTGCCGTGGGCGTGGCCGTGGTTTCGCTCGTGGTCGGAATCGGCATGCTGTTCATCTTCAAGCTGACCTCGGATCAGACCCGCATTGCGCGGGTCAAGGACCTGATCATGTCCGGGTTCTACGAGATCCGGTTGCGCAACGACAGCCTGGCTTCGGTCATCCGGGCCCAGTTCCGTATCCTGGGTCACAATCTCAGGTACGTGGCGCTCTCGCTGGTTCCGTTGGTCTGGATGCTGATCCCGGTGGTGCTCATCATCGCCCAGCTCCAGGCCTACTACGGCTACGAGGGGCTGAAACCGGGGGAGACCGCGCTGTTCCAGGTCACTCTCAAGAGCGACTGGCGGGAAAAGGCCGGCACTCCGGATGCCGAGCGCCCGGACCTGCAGCTGCAGCTTCCCGAGGGTCTGCACACGGACGCGCCCCCGGTGTGGATCCCGGCCAAGCGGGAGATGGCCTGGCGCATCGTCGCCGATGACTGGGGCGACCACGAGGTCCAGGTGGCCCTGGGAGGGGAGACGTATTCCAAGGGCGTGCACGTCACCCAATCCACCGGACGACGCACCCCGTTCCGGTCCGCCGGGTTCATGGACCAGGTTCTCTACCCGGCCGAGGCGGGGCTCCCCGGGTCCAGCCCGGTGGCGAGGATCAGCGTCGCCTACGCGGACGCGGAGATCACCCTGTTCGGGCTTGCAACCCATTGGCTGATTGCCTTCTTCCTGCTCTCCATCGTGTTTGCCTTCGCCCTGAAAGATCGGTTCGGCGTCACGATCTAGGTTGTGCTAATATATTAGCAAGACCCCGCGCTCGGTGGTACAACCACCAATCCTCAAAGAGGTTACAAGCATGATCGGCACGCTTCTGCGCCGCTTCCTTGCGGGGTCTTGTCTTTTGCTATCTCCCGTCGTCACCTGGGCATCTCCCGAATCGACCATGGAAGCGCGGGCCCTGGGGTTCGTCCAGGCCATGGGTCAGGATCGTGAGGAAACCTACCTGGAGTTCCGACGGGACAACCTGACTACGCCCGAGCCGGACGGTTGGCGGGAGGTCTACGACCGCGTGGGTGAGTGGGGTCCCTTTGACGTCGAGGGGATTGATTTCTTCAGCCCCACGGAGATCCAGATCCTGGCCAGGGGGCAGGGGGTCTCGGACACGATTGTCTTCACCTTCCTCTTCGAGGCGAGCGAGACGCGGCTGATCGAAGAGGTGAACGTGTCCTTGGGGGACCCTCCCTCCCGGGGTCCCGAGCTGCCGGCGCTGGAGTTGTCGCGGGACCTCGACGCGGCAACCCTCACCGCGGCCCTGGACCGTTGGCTTGGTGTGCTGGCCGGGGAGGATCTCTTTTCCGGCGCGCTCACGGTGGTACGGGATGGCGAGACCCTGTACTCGGGCGCCTTCGGCCTGGCCAACAAGAGTTTTGCCGCGCCCAATACACCGGCTACCCGCTTCCGGGTGGGCTCCATCACCAAGTCGTTCACCAAGGTCGCCCTGGCCAGGCTCGTTCTCGAGGGGAAGATCCGTCCCCAGGACACCATCGCCGATCACCTTCCCGACTACCCCAACCCCGAGGTGGCGGCCAAGGTCACCGTGGACCAGCTCGCCAGCCACACCTCCGGCCTGGGGGGAATGAACTTCGCCGAATTCCGCCGCCAGGGAGTCCACAATTTCCGGGAGCCGGCGGACTTCATCGGGCTATTCGCCCACGAGCCGCTCCGTTTCGAACCGGGGGAGGGCGAGAACTACTCGAACGCCGGATACATCGTGCTGGGAGCCATCCTGGCCGCCGCCGCCGACATGCCCTACGCGGAAGTCATCCGGGAAACGGTTTTCAAGCCGGCCGGGATGACCGAATCGGACTTCCTCTCCCTGGATCTTCCCCACCGGAATATCGCCACCGGATACTGGCACTGCCGGGAGGATCGGGAGGTCTGGTGCAACAACACGTACCTGATGACAATCCAGGGTAGCCCGGCCGGAGGCTCCTTCTCCACCGCCATGGATCTGGTGCGGTTCGACACTGCCCTGAGGACCAACACGCTCCTCCCTGCCGCCTACACCCACTGGTATTTCAGCGGCGAATGGCCGGTGTCGGCGCAGGAACCGGCACCCGGGTCCTGGCCCGCGGGGGGGATTGCCGGGGGCGCCGAGGGGGTGAGCGCGGTCCTGATCAGCGACGGATCGGTGATCGTCTCCGTGCTGAGCAACTACGACGAACCGTCCGGGGAGGACGTTGGGGTGGCGATCTGGAGAGCCCTCAAACCCTAGGGTTCGTCGACGACCGCGGGGAGATCGCGCAGCGCCTCGGGCGCGAGGTCCGCTCCATTGGACCAACAGATGGTCCCGGCAATCGGATCGATGCGAAACTGTCGAAACTCGTCGGGATCCCTGAGACGCTCGAACACGGGACCGCTCAGTAGTGGTAGGAGGTCCACGGTCTTCCGCATGCCATCATCAAACGAAACGTGAACGACGAACCCCTCCTTGAGGGTCGCCTCAGTCAGGTGCAGGATCTTGTTTGTCATAGGCCTACTCCAGCGGGCTGATCTTCCGGAGGGGAAGTCGCAGTCCCGCTCGTTGCCAGTTCTCGTTCAGAGCCTCCCGATTCAGTGTTCCCCAGGTCCGGGTAAGCCTGAGAGCTTGGGGAGGCAAGTTCCCTCTCAGGACCTCAAGGCTCTCGATATCGATTGTGGCCTCCTGACCTCCATAAATCGCATGAAAGTGGGGCGGTGAGTGGTCTGCGTAGTACATGTAAACTGCGATCCCGTAAAACCAGGAAATCCGGGGCATGCTCGTCCGTTTCCGGACGGGGTCCTGCTTCTCGGATTGCAGTGTACCGTACTATAGTCACCTGCCTCCAACCGGCAGGACCCCCCTCCCATGACAACCGAACCCGCACAGGAACTCACCGAGCTCGCTCCACCGAGCGACGTCAATCCGCGCCGTGAACCGGTGCTGGACTTCCCTGACCGGGGGTTCGGCTCGCTCACCGCGGACGACTATGCGTCCCTGGGTTTCATGGCCGGTCTCGAGGTGCACCAGCAGCTGGCCACCCGGACCAAGCTTTTCTGCCGTTGCCCGGCCGGCAAGTACGTGGACGACTACGACGCCGAGGTCCTGCGTCACATGCGTCCCACCCTCAGCGAACTGGGGGAGTACGACGGCACGGCGCTGATGGAGTTCAAGACCCGCAAGGAGATCGTCTACCGGCTCAACCGGGCCACGGTCTGCACCTACGAGATCGACGACACCCCCCCCTTCGCCATCGACGAGGAAGCGGTCCGCACCGCGCTGGCCGTGTGTCGCATGTTCAACCTGGACCTCGTCTCCGAGATCCACGTCATGCGCAAGCAGTACCTGGACGGCTCCATTCCGGCCGGGTTCCAGCGCACCGCCATGATGGGGATCGGCGGGTCCATTCCCTTCCGGGTCCCCGAACTCGGCATCGACCGCGAGCTTCGTATCCGGCAACTCTCGCTCGAGGAGGACGCCTGCCGCGAGGCCTCGGACCTGGGTCACCGCATCACCTTCATTACCGATCGCTTGGGCACCCCGCTCACCGAGGTGGTCACGGAGCCGGAACTCCTCACCCCCCTGGAACTCCAGGCCGGGGCGCGACTCATCGCCCGCACCACCCAGGCCCTGGGCAGGGTGCGCCGAGGCCCCGGTGCGGCCCGTCAGGACGTCAACGTCTCCGTGGCCGGAGGACGCCGGGTCGAGATCAAGGGGGTGGATCACCACCGGGGGCTGCCCCGGTTGGTGCACGTGGAAGCGTACCGCCAGCTCAACCTGCTGCGCATCCGGGCCGAACTGACGCGCCGCGAGTTGAGCCCCGGGGATCTCGCCGTGCCCGACAAGGGGATGGTGTGGGACGTCTCGCCGCTCGCGGTCGATGTGACCTCGCTTCTGCGCAAGTCGGACTATCTTCCCCTGCGCGAGACCCTGGAGTCTCGCGGCATGGCGGTGGCGGTCCGTCTTCCCGGGTTCCGGGGCGTGCTCACCCACCGCACCCAACCCGGCGTGACCTTCGCCAGCGAATTGGCCGAGCGGGTGCGGGTCATCGCCTGCCTCACCGCGCGCCCGTTCATGATCCATTCGGAAATCGAAGGGTACGGTCTGGCCACCAACGAGTGGCGTCATGTCCGCAACGCGTTGCATGCGACCCGGCACGACAGCATGGTCGTCCTGTGGGGCCCGGAGCGGGACGTCGACACGGGACTGCGCGAAGTGCTCGCCCGGGCGCGTGAAGCGTTCGTGGGTGTCCCGGCCGAAACGCGCCAGGCCCTGGCCGACGGGAATACCGGTTTCGAACGGGTCCTTCCCGGCGCGGAACGCATGTACCCGGACACCGACACGCCCCCCTTGGCCATCCCGGATGACTGGGTCCAGGACGCCGAGGCCTCCCTTCCCGAGCGTCCCTGGAAACGGCAGGATCGCTACGTCACGGCCGGGCTGGAAGAGAGCGCGGCCGGTCGGGTCTCGGTTGCGTCGTGGGCCCCCTTGTTCGACGCCACCCTGCCGCTCCCGGACGACGTTGCCCGACGGGTCGCCTTCGGGTTGGAAAAGCGCATCCCTCCCGCCTTGCGCCGAGGCAGGCCGTTGCCCGCCCCGCAGGCGCTGCGTGCATTGACCACCGCCCTGGTCGATGGAACGCTGCGACACGAGGCCTTCGAGGCCTGCCTGGACCTGGTGCTGGAAGGCGCAGTTCCCGAAGCCGCCCTGGCCACCTTCAGGCCGACCGGCAAGGAGGAGGCGGAGCTTTCGCGTCGGCTGGAAGCGGTATCGGGCGACACCGGCGGGCGCATGTTCGTCTCCCGGGCGGGATGGCTGCGATGGGCCCTGGGGCAGACGCTTGCTCCCATGCTGGGACGCGTCGACCCGGAGCGGGTGCACCGCGAGGTGGCGGCACTCCCCTCGGGGCCCAGGGAGGTCCGAGACCATGAGTAGTCGCGACACCCACGGATATCGCGACCCGTGTCTGGCCGTCATGCAGGAACACGGCATCACGGTCTGGTCCATCGTCACGCTCTACACGACCCGCGGGGACTTTCGTGGTCTGGTCCTCCCGCGTTCGGAAACCGCGGACCCGAAGCATGTCGTGCTCAAGCTCAACACGGGCTACAACATCGGGATCCGCCACGACACCATTACCGGGGTCCTGCGCGAGGGGTACAAGGAAGCCAACTACAGGATCCCCGAGCAGGCGTTCCCGGTCAGCCCCAACAAACCCAGGGTCAAGCTGTTCGGGACCGGGGGCACCATCGCCTCGCGGCTCGACTACCGGACCGGCGCGGTGATCCCCGCCTTCAGTCCGGGTGAACTCTACGGTTCGGTTCCGGAGCTGGCCGACATCTGCAACCTGGAAACGGAGAAGCTGTTCGGCGTGTTCTCGGAGAACATGGGCCCCGAGCAGTACCTGGTCCTGGCCGAGCGCATTGGCGAGGCCATCCGGGACGGCTATGCCGG
The DNA here is from genome assembly GCA_942491735.1 of Candidatus Eiseniibacteriota bacterium. GTDB lineage: Bacteria > Eisenbacteria > RBG-16-71-46 > JABDJR01 > JABDJR01 > CALOCN01. The sequence goes on from CALOCN010000001.1 coordinate 550,721, forward strand.
CGTGGTGATCGGTCATGGCACGGACACCATGCACCACACCTCGGCCGCGCTCAGCTTCATGGTGCAGGACCCACCGGTGCCCATCGTCATGGTGGGAAGCCAGCGGAGTTCGGACCGTCCCTCTTCGGATGCGGCGCAGAACCTGATCAACGCGACCTGGACCGCGGCCGAGGGGAACATCGCCGAGGTGGTGGTGTGCATGTTCGGCCCCACCTCGGACCGCTACAACCTGCTGCACCGTGGAACCCGGGTGCGCAAGATGCACAGTTCCTACCGGAGCACCTTCCGCACCCTGGGGGACATTCCCATGGCCATGGTGCAGGACGGGACCATCACCCCGCTCAAGGATGACGTGGTCCCGCGGCGCGACGACCGACAGGTGCGGGTCAACGCGGTCTTCGACGAGCGGGTCAGCCTGCTCTACTACTACCCCAACATGCAGGCGGATGTGATCGACGCCCTGATCGACCGGGGCTACAAGGGGATCATCATCGCCGGAACCGGGTTGGGGCACGTCAATCGCAAGGTGTATCCGGCGCTGGAACGGGCCCGCGAAGCCGGGGTGATCGTCTTCATGACCCTGCAGACCCTGTGGGGATTCGTGCAGATGCACGTGTACGAGACCGGGCGCGAGATCCTCGGACTGGGAGTGGTTCCCCTGGCCAACATGCTTCCCGAGACCGCCTACATCAAACTGGGCTGGGCGTTGGGGATGCACCCCGAGGACCCGGAGGCGGCCAAGGCGCTCATGCAGACGCCCATTGCCCATGACATGACCCCGCGCGAACCGCACGACGGGTATCTGGTGTTCCAGGGCGGGGTGCCCGAGATTCAGGAGTTCCTGGCCAAGGTGTGGAAGTAGAATCGGGAGCTCGAATCCCCCAGGCACGGAGGTCCTCTCGATGTCCCCGAACAAGATGCTCCGAACAAAACCCCTTGAGTTCATGAAGCAGTACGCGGTATCGCCACCCGACGGCGCCGGGATGAGCGTTGTGGACGACCCGGCCGGGCGACTCAACGCCGAGGGGATGCCGATGAAGACGACGGCCCCCAATCAGACTCTCACTCCTGCTCGCACGGTCTGGAACGATCCCGGCGGGGTCATCAAGGGCGATCAGGTCAACTCCATCGACTTTCGCCAGGTCGTTGCGGGTGGGGCGGTCTACGTCGATGTGGTCGACGTCGTGCGGGACAAGCCGGGGGCGAAGACCTTCGACATTTCAAAGGTCAATGCCGGGGGGCGGGTTCCGATCCACTTCCTTCCCTGGAACAGCGGATCCCTGGTCAGCATGAAGCTCCCGGATGCCGGTGCGGACATGGACAATCCCGAGAATCCCAACATCTTCTTCACCGCCGCCCTCAGCGGATGCAGCGTCTTTGTCGACGGTCATCCGGCCAGGCCCAGGGTGGTCCACGCCGGGATCAACGAGAAGCTGACCATGACCGCCAAGGGATTCTGGGAGCAGAGACTGTTCGACCTGGCTCGACTCCCCGGTCAGTCGATCGACGATCATCTGCGGTCGGTGAACAAGGGCCAGTACAGCAAGACACCCTGGGGGGCCGCCTACCGGGTCTGGCTCGAGAACACCTACAAGGACACGATGAAGATCGAGGCGGTCAAGGAGTGGGCCTGCGTGTTCGGGATTCGCTACGGCCGGCTCTGGTCGTTCTACTTCCAGCGCAACGCCACCGTGACCTCGATTCGCCTGGTCAAGAAGTCGGAGTTGACCAGCACCAAGGTACGGGGCGAAACCACACACACCCACACCGCGACAAACCTGCCGGTGGCGCCCCAGGCGTTGGGGACCGGGCCGATCGATCGTCACCGGACGGTGTACGCGCTGACCCAGTCCTTCGCCCGTCCCATGACGGTGGAGGAGTTCTTTCCCACGGCCAGCGGGGGGCCCAGGGCGCTCATTTCGGTCCAGGACAAGTACGTCGCGTTGACGTAGGTACCCCGTTTGGTGGAGGGAACGCCATCGTCATCTAGAGATAGACGACATGCCGCTCCCGGCTCTCCCGCACTCCGTTGAACAGATCCGACGGCTTCCCCGGCGCCCGGTCCACCTGACCCGGCGTCTGCCCCGCGAACGCCCGCACCTCGTGGATGAGATGGGCCTGATCGCTATAGGCACACTCCGCGGCCACCTGGGCCCAGCCGAAACCCCCGCGTCGCGCCATCAGTGCCCGCTGGAAGCGCCGAATCCGCAGGTACACTTTCGGCGACACCCCCACCCAATCGGCGAAGCTCCGGCGCAGGTGACGCGGCGAGAACTCCAGGTCCCGCGCCACATCGTTCACCCGTAGCGATGCAGCCGGGCTGTCGAAACGCCGGAGCGCCATCCGGATCACCGATGGGGCCCCTTGCCCGGTGCGGAGCTCCCGCAGGAAACCCAGCACTACGGTGAGTCGCCCCCGCGCGCCCTGCATTCCCCGCAACCGCTCCTCCACTGCGCGCACCCGCGTGGGATCCATCACCTCCCCCAGATCCCGGTACCCGTCGGTGAGCTCCGCCGGCGGCACCGGCAGCAGCGTGCGCACCGCCCACGGGAACAGGCTGACCAGAATGATTCCCACCTCGCCCAGGGGGGACGGCACCACGGCATGGGTTCGCTGCCCGGTGACGTAGGTGCGAGGGAGCGCGCGGTTCGGGTCCTCGTCCAGATGGACAAAGGGATCCCCGTAGTGGAACAGGATCTCCACCATGCCGGTCGGCAGCACCCGCGCGCGCGGCTGGGTGGGATCGGGCGTCCCTTCCTGGATCCACAGACTCTCCACCAGGGAAGCCAGATCGGCGGGGGGAGCGATGCGTTGGTAGAACATGGGACTCCGTACGATGACGGCGTCGGGGGACCCCATTGTCGCATGTCCGGTTTCTACAATCCCAGCTCCATGTTCCCGGGGAAACTGGGGCTCCCCGGTCGATCCACCCCAGCACTCCGGGAGATCCCCATGATCCGCAGCCTCGTCCTCGCCGCGCTCACCGTTCTTGCCATCGTCCGGCCCGGGCCGGCTCACGCCGACCCGTTCGAGTTCGAGTTCTCGGAACTGACCAGGGGCGTCTGGGCCGGCATCCATACCGGCACCCATAGCATTCCGGTGATGGGCAATACGCTCTTCGTCATCGGGAAGAAGAGCGTGGTGGTCTTCGACGGGGGCGGCGCCCCGCTCATGAGCGAACGGATCATCGCCAAGATCCGCAGCCTGACCGCACGTCCCGTGAGCCATGTGGTGATCAGCCACTGGCACGGCGACCACAATTTCGGCATCTCGCGCTTCGTGGATGCCTATCCTGATGTCCAGATCGTGGCCCACGAGTTCACCCGCAAGGCGATGCAGGGCGCCACCATGGACTACGCAAATCGGTTGCCGGGCCGGGTGGAAGCACTCAACCCCCTGTTCGAGGAGTGGATCGAGACCGGGACGTATCCCGAAGGGGACACGTTGAACGCCGGGGATCGTCAGTGGCTTCAGGCATGGCTGGACCACTCGGACCTCATTGATCACGAGTTCAAACGCACCCAGGTCACCGTGCCCACCCTGACCTTCCGGACCTCGATGACCCTGCACTTGGGGAACCGGACCCTGGAGTTGTTGCACCTGGGACGCGGCAACACGGCGGGGGACGTCCTGCTCTGGCTACCGGAAGAACGCATCCTCGCCACGGGGGACCAGGTGGTGGGTCCCACCCCGTTCGGCGGTCGCAGCTATCCCCGCGAGTGGTCCGGCATTCTCCGTCGTCTCCTGGAGTTGGATGCCGGGACCGTGGTTCCCGGGCATGGCCCGTTGCTCACCGAGACCGGCTACATCGAGCTGCTCATCGAGACCCTGGAGAGCGTGGCCACCCAGATGCAGTCCTTCGTGGATGCCGGCATGTCGCGGGAGGAGGCGGAGGAAGCCCTGGATCTCTCCGCGGTCGAGGAGCGTTTCACGGGGGGCGACCCCTTCCTGGCCGGTCGGTTCGAGGACTGGTTTCGCGATCCCGTCGCGGTGACCGCCTACAAGGAAGTCGTCGGCGAGCCCACCGAGATCCTGGAACGGGCCGAGGAAGACGACGACTAGGCGCGCAGCGGAAACATCTGCCCCAATCTGGGCAAGAACTTCCCGGCGGTCTACAGCGCGATGTAAGGTCCAGGGCATGACCCATGCAACCGGCGATGCAGCCACCCACCTCGTCTACGACGTCGGCATGCACACCGGCCAGGACACAGCGTACTACCTGTTCCGTGGATGCCGGGTGGTCGCGGTCGAAGCGGACCCCAGCCTCGTTGCCGCGGCCAGGGAGCGGTTTCGGGATGAGATCGCCGAGGGGCGCCTCACCGTGGTCGGTGCGGCAATTGGCCCCGAGGACGGCGAGGCCGTTTTCTATGTCTGCGACGGCAAGAGCGAGTGGAACTCCATGGATCGGGAGTCGGCGACCCGACTGGGCCGCACGGCCACCGAGGTTCCGGTTCAGGTGCGTCGCTTCGACGGGATTCTGCGCGAGTTCGGGGTCCCGTACTTCCTCAAGGTGGACATCGAGGGATTCGATCACCACTGCCTCGAGGGGATCGACGCGGCGGATCCCCCGGCGTTTGTCTCGGTCGAGATGGGGGGAATGGATAGCCTCGTCCGCCTGCGGGCACGGGGCTACACCCGCTTCAAGCTGATTGCCCAGCACGACGACTACCTCCCTCTGCAGGCCGCCCCACCCGGTTTCAAGGATTGGCTTCGCTACCAACTCCGGGATCACCCGGGGCTGATCCGGGTCCTCGGCACCCCCGGCAGCGTTCGGGAGGCGCTCAGCCGGCGGATTCGGCCGGTGAGCCGTCCCCGGGAGGCCGGGTGGACGTTCCCGGTCGGAAGTTCCGGGCCCATGGCCTTCGAATCCCGGGGTGAGTGGGGGTCTTTCGACGACACCGCCTTCGCCTGGCTCAACTTCCGCAAGGGATGCTCCCCCTACGGCAAGCCCACCTTCTCCCACTGGTTCGACCTGCACGCCACCCGATGATCCCCCGCCGCGGTCGAACTGACGATTTCCTCACTTCCTGAGACGTGCCATTCACCAGTCGGTGCTCCAGCTTCCGCAACCAGGATGGCGCTTCATGATTCAAGGTATTGAACCACAATAGGTTGTGGGTCCTGTTGGGCGTGGCACGGGCCTTGATAGGAGAAGGGGATGTCCATGCCTGTGGTACATTGCCGGGCGTCCAATTTGCGGTCCCCTTGATCCCGACCGTTCGAAACCCGCCCGGCGTTCGTTACCCAGAGACACGTCATTCACGGAGGCACATTCCATGCGCACGACACGTCTCATGCAGCGCCGGCGCCTTGCCGGCTGGTTTCTTGCCGGGCTGGTAGCCTGCGCCCTGCTGATCGCGGTCATCGACCCGATCTCCGCCGCCGAGCCGCAGATTGCCGCGGTTCTGGCCGTTGCGGACGGCTCGGTGACCGTTCTGCGGGGCGAGACCAGCGTGAACGGTTCCTACGGCGCCCCGCTCTTCCCGGGCGACATCGTCGAAACCGGCTCCGACGCGGAAGCCGCCGTTCTTTTCGAATCGGGACAGATCATCGAGTTGGGGGCGGGGAGCCGTATAACCATCGGATCCATTCCGTCCAACCAAAACAGCGGTGATGTCATGGCCCAGGTCACCGACGTAGCCGGAGGCCTCGGCAGCTTCACCCAGACGGACCTTGGGGGGGACGGGCTTTCCGTTCTGCCGACCGTCCGTTCGGGTGGCAATGACGACCGCCCCCAGCCTGTCTTCCCGCGGGAGACCCTCGTCCGCCCCGGCGCCGTTACGCTGCAGTGGATCGAGGTCGACGAGGTCATCGAGTACACGGTGACCCTGGTCGGCAAGGATGGAAGCAGGACCTATCGGGCGAATGACGCCACCCTCGCCCTGCCCGAGCCGCTGGAGTCGGGTTCGGCCTGGACCTGGAGTGTGGAGGCGACGACGATCGACGGACCCATCGATTCCGATCCGGTCCAGTTCGAAGTCGCCTCCGACGAGGTAGCCCGGGAGCTGGAGCAGCTGGAAGAGCGTCTGGAGCCCCTCATGGTCGACGGTTCCGCAACCCGGGCGGATGCCGCGCGCTATCTCATGGGTAGCTACTGTCGCAACGCCCGCCTCTATGGCGAGGCGATCGACTACATCGAGGACCTGGCCCAGCGGCACCCCGACCGCAAGGAACTGCATCGGGATCTGGGTTCGCTCTACGAAGCCATTGGCCGCGCGGATCTCGCCAACAAGTCGTACAAGCTCGCGTTGAAAGAGTGACCTAGCCGCCAAATCCGGGAGGATCAGATGGCACAGCCGGGTGGACCGGAACCGCCCCGACGGATGCACGTGCACCGGCACGCCCCGCCAATTCTCGCCATCATCGTGATCATCGTGGGTGTGAGCTTCATGTGCTCCAAGCCCTCGGAAGGGTCCCTGCCGGAAGAGCCTTTTCTCCGCTATCGTGCCCTCCCCGCCGACAGCGTGGACGCCCGCCGGGCCGCGATCCTCGAGGATCCGGCCTGGTTCGCGTTCGGCTTCGACTCCACCCTGGCCCTGGGCGGCCTGGCCGAACCGGCCACGGTGGAACTGCTGGAGGGGGCAGCGGACGCACACTTCGAGGCCACCGGGGACTCCCTGCTTCTGCGCGACCTGACGTTCGTGCGGGGGCTGGATGCTTCGGTCCGCCCCGACTGGTACCGGGCCATGGCCGCCGACGACATGGCGGGGATCCACCAGGCCGAGCGGGACTACGATGCGGCGGCGGATTCCTTCCGGGTCGCGGCCGAGGGATACCGCGCGGTGGGGGATCTCCGCCGCGAAGCGGTCGCCTGGGGCTCGCTCGGGGTGGCGATCTGGTTTACCGGCGACTTCGAGGCGGTGGTGGCCGCCTACGACGAGGCCCTGGCCGCCCGTCGCAGACTCGGTGATCCGGTCCTGGTGGGGCGGACCCTCAACGGTCTGGGCTCCGCCTACCTGCGCCTGGCCGACCTGGAACGGTCCCTGGACTACTACCAGCAGGCCCGCGCGGTACGGGAAACGCTGGGGAACCCGGTGGACCTCGGGGTGACCCTGACCTATATCGGGAACGTCAATTACCAGCTGGGCTACCTCGCGGATGCGCGCTCCAATTATCTGCACGCGGCCGAGGTGTTCCCGGAAGACACGCCGGAACGCCGGTTGGTCGAGAACCGGACCGGCCTGGCCAACGTCCATTTCGACCTGGGGGAGTACGACGAAGCCCTGGAGCTGTACCGGCAGAACGTGGATGCGGCGGTGGCGGCCGACAGCCCCGAGCAGGCCGATCTCAATCGCAACAACATGGCCCGGGTCCTGCGGGCACGCGGCGAGTACCTGGAAGCCCGCCGCCTGCTGGAGATCGTGCGCGAGGGACGCCTGGAGCGGGAGGACTACTTCCGGCTCGCCGCCACCAGCAATGCCATCGGCGAGGTGTACGTTGCCCTGGGGGAGACCGAGCAGGCGTTGCGGGAGTTCCGCGAGGCGCGCACGGTGGCCGAGGAAGCGGGCAACGCGGAGGCGATGGCCAACTCGTTGCATCACCTGGCAGTGACCTATCTCGAGATGGGTCTGGCCGACAAGGCGATCGAGACCTGCAACGAGTCCATGGCCATCTCCGAGGAGATCGGCGACACCAAGGGCGTCCGGAACCTCCTGGGCCTCATGGCCTCCGCCTACGAGGACAAGGGTGAGCCGGAGACCGCACTGGAGCTCAACCTGCGTGCGCTGGCCATCGATGAGGAGCGGGGACTCAAGGCCAACCTGGCCCAGGACTACACCGCGATCGGGAACTCGCTCAACGTGCTGGGGCGGTTCGAGGAAGCCCGGGCCGCGCTCGGCAAGGCGGAGTTGCTGGCCGAGGAGGTGGGTCGGCGGGATATCCAGTGGTACGTCCACATGATCACCGCGGACAACTTCGAGCGGGCGGGAAAGCTGGACAGCGCCCGGGTCTACAACGAGCGGGCCATCGAGGTCCTGGAAAGCCTGCGGGGAGAGGCCTTCTCCGAAGGCGCCAAGGCCGGCTTCCTGGGCGGCGCTCGTTCCATCCCCTACGAGTCCCAGATCCAGGTGCTGGCCAAGATGGAGGCGGCGGATCCCGGCGAAGGCTATGCCGAGGAGGCTCTGGCGTTCGCCGAACGGGGCAAGGCGCGGGCCCTGCTGGATATCCTCGAATCCGGACATGTGGACCTGGATGTCGCGTGGAGCGGCGAGGACAAGGAGGAGCGGGCTCGTCTGGAGCGGGGGCTCAACGAGACACAACTCCGGCTTCGATGGGCCACCGAGGGGGGCGCTCCCAGGGACACGGTGCGGGCGCTGAAGCAGGAGTTGCGCGACCTGGAGACCGAGTACGCCGCCCTGCGCGAGCGGGCTCGACTTGCCCATCCGCAGATGGCCACCGTCGATGCGGGGACCGCGCGTTCGGTGGACGACCTGCGACGGAGTCTGCTGACCGACGGCAACGATCTGCTCCTGGAATACTCGCTGAGCGACTCGGGGTCCTACGTCTGGGCCATGACCCGCAAGAGCTTCTCCCTGCATCGCCTTCCGCCACGCTCGGTGTTGGAGCCCCTGGTGGAAACGGTGCGACGCAGCCTGTCCAGCCCGCTCGCCGCGGGCGATGCCGCGTATCTCCAGGCGGCCCACGAGCTCCACCTGGCCCTGCTGGCTCCGGTGGCCAAGCAACTCGGGAAGGCGGACGACGTCTATATCGTCCCCGATGGCGCGCTGCACTTCCTGCCCTTCGAGGCGCTGTTGACCGAGCCGGTGGACCTTCTGGTGTTCGCCGATGAGAGCGAACGCTCCGGGTTCTTTCGCGAGTTGCCCTACGCCCTGGTCGAGCAGCGGGTCCGCTACGGACCTTCGGCGACCACCCTGGCCGTGCTGCGGGAGTCCCTGGGTCGCGATCGGGAGCGTTCCATGGATCTGCTTGCGGTAGGGGATCCGGCGTTTCTCGTCGAGGCGCCCGAGCCGGTTGCCGTGGATACCGCGGGGACCCGTTCGGGCCTGGCTCCGCTTCCCTTCTCCCGCACCGAGGTCGAGACCATCGTCTCCCGGTTCCCCGAGGGGAAGACGAAGCTACTGGTAGGTGAGGCGGCCAGCGAGGCCACCCTGCGATCGCCGGGGTACTGTGCTCCCTATCGGGTAATCCATTTCGCCACCCACGGCCTGGTGGACCAGCGCCGGCCGGAGCTTTCCAGCCTCGCCCTGGCCGAGCCCAAGAGCAGCGACGAGGACGGATACCTCCAGGCCCGGGAAATCTATGGCCTGGACCTTCGTGCGGACCTCGTGGTGCTTTCCGCATGCGAGACCGGGCTCGGGAAACAGATCCGCGGCGAGGGCGTGCTGGGCCTGCCCCGTGCCTTCTTCTACGCCGGCACCCCCGCGGTGGTGGTCAGTCTGTGGAGCGTCGCCGACGTTTCCACGTCGGATCTGATGGTCGCGCTCTACGACGGACTGGCTGAGCGCGAAGACCCGGCCCAGGCGCTGGCCAAGGCCAAGCGAACCCTGCGAACGTCCGATGGCTACGGCCATCCGTTCTACTGGGCCCCATTTGTCCTGATGGGTGTATCCAGCGGAAGCTGATTTTAGCGGGAAGCCAACAGGTTCTTATCTGACAGCTTTCACTTTACCCGACTTCCATCTATCCCACGATCGTGTCAACCGGGAGACGACGGCCCATTGAACGTCGGGAGCAAGTTCTTTTCTGTTAGCATGGACAACCGCCCGTGCAACCCTGAGTTAGCTCCGGGGGGGCCTCTGAATCCACAACTTGAACCGACACCGTTTGCCCCACGCTGCCTCTCTGCCCGCGATGGACACACATCCCGTCGGCTCACGGACTCATCGCGCCCCGTCGTCCCTGGACGATCGGTATCAATTTGGCGCCGCAGCGGCCGCATCTCGGCCGCGAGGGGGATCTAGATCATGCATCGTTTCCTACCCGTGCTCGTTCTGTGCCTGATCGGCACATGCCTCACTCCCACCGCCCAGGCGACCACGGTCGCGGCCCTGGACCTCGTGGATCTGGCGCAGCAATCCCGGGACGTGGTCCACGCCCGGGTTGTCTCCTCGACCAGTCGCTGGAATGACGACCACTCGCTCATCGTGACCGATGTCACGTTGGAAGTGAGCGACGGCCTCAAGGGCGATGCGGGCGGAACCCTGGTCATCACGCAGCTTGGCGGGACGGTCGGGGATCTGAAGGTGACCGTTCCGGGCGCCTCGGTCTTCCGCAACAATGACGAAGCAATCCTCTTTCTCGCCACCGCGGGCAACGGCGATCTCATGGTGCACGGACTTTCCCAGGGACGCTTCGACGTGGTGACCGATCGCAACGGTCGCAAGGTGGTGCGTGGCCTCACCCGCGACCGGGTGCAGCGACTGGGTTCCAAGGGAGTGTTGCCGGGCGCATTCGCTACCGCGCCCGATCGTGGGGGCGAGCTGCCGCTCCAGGAGTTCCTGACCGGGGTGCGCGATGTGATACGCGACCTTCCGAAAGAGGAGGGTGGACGATGAAGCGCATGACCCTGATCAGCGCACTCTGCCTCCTGCTTCTCCCCGGTCTCGCCGCGGCCCAGTGGTACGGCGGCACGGCGGGCGTCAACAACGCCGGGGCCGGCACCGGGGCCGGTTGGCTCGACTACGATCGCAACGGTATTCTGGACATCTACGCCGCCACCGATGGCGGCACCATGCAGCTCTACCGGCAGTTTGCCGGGGGGACGTTCGCCGACTTCGTCTCGGGGAGCCTCGCCCAGACCGGCGCCATCGTGGGGGTGGCCATTGTCGATTACGACAATGACGGGGACTCCGATGCCTATCTCTCCCGGGTGGGAGAGCCCAATACGCTTCTTGCCAACGTGTTTCTCAGTTCCTACTCGGATGTGACCACTCCGGAGTTGGCCGACGGGATCACCGGCACCTACAGCGGTGCCTGGGGCGACTACGACAACGACGGGGACCTGGATCTCTACGTCGTCAACGCGAGTCCGGATGCCTGCAAGCTCCTGCGCAACGATGGAGGCACTACGTTTGTTGATGTGACACCGGCCCCCCTGGGTGTCCTCGAGTCCAGCCGGAACGCCTACTGGATCGACTACGACAACGACGGCGATCTCGATCTGCACCGCGTCAACGCCAGCGCGAGCGCGAACGACAACCTCTTCCGCAACGACGGCGGCGGGGTGTTCGTGGACATGGTCCCGCTGGGAGCGGGGATCCCGGGAACGGACGGGGGCACCGCCGCCTGGGGCGACTACAACAACGACGGTCTGATCGACGTGTTCCTGGCCAGCAGTTTGGGTGTGGGTTCCAACTTCCTCTACCGGAACCTGGGCGGGGGATCTTTCGCCAACGCAACCACGGACTCGCTCTACAACGACGCGCAAACCAACATCTCGGGCACCTGGATCGACTACGACAACGACGGTGACCTGGATCTGTATGTGGTGAAGGACGGCGCCGCCAACGAATTCCACCGCAACGACGGCAATGGCGTGTTCACCGAGGTCGCGGGCGGGGTTGAGCTGGATGCCGGCGACGGCCGTTCCGCCATCACCGCCGACTACGACGCGGACGGCGATATCGACATCTATCTCACCAACGACGGCGCCAACATCCTGCTGCGCAACGACAATCCCGCGGGCAACTGGCTCCATGTGGATCTCGACGGCGTGTTCTCGAACCGTTCCGCGGTTGGTGCCCGGGTGCGCATCTCCCAGGGGGGCGTGTCCCAGTTCCGATGGGTGCTATCGAACAATGGATTGTCCTCCACCAACCACTACCGGTTGGAGTTCGGGTTGGCTTCGGCCGCTCCGGTGGACACCATCGAGGTGATCTGGCCCTCGGGTGCTTTCCAGCAGGAGTTCAACTTCGCCGCGAACCAGGTGGTCCAGATCACCGAGCCGGGCGGGAACTACCTGGATGTGACGAACGGCGAGCCCATCCTCATGTCCGGCCTCAGCAACCGCGGGGTGGCCTGGGCCGATTACGACGGCGACGGCGACCTGGACGCATTCGTCGCGTTGGAGAGCAGTTCGGATCCCAATCGTCTGCTGCGCAACGACGGCCCGGCCGGTTTCGTGGACCGGACGGTAGGAGCGCTGGCTGGTCTCAGCGAGGTGGGCTCGTGCATTGTCTGGGCCGACCTGGACAATGACGGCGACCCGGACGCGATCCTGGCCGACTACACCGGCGTGCGCATCATGCGCAATGACGGCTCCGACACCTGGACCAACATCACCGCCGGACCCCTCGGGGTGGACCGGGGGACCCTGGCCGTCGCCCTGGCCGACTACGACGGGGACGGCGACCTGGACATGTTCCTGGCCAACAGCAATTTCAGCGACACCAACCAGCTGTTGGAGAACGACGGGACCGGTGTGTTCACCGACGTCACTCCCGGTGTCCTTGGGGTTTCCGGGTCGACCCAGGCTGCGGCATGGGGAGACTACGACAACGACGGGGACCCGGATCTGTTCGTCGCTCGTTCGTTCGAAACGAACTTCCTGTTCGAGAACCAGGGCGGGTTCTTTACCGACGTCACCGATCCCGTGCTCGTCGATGGGAGTGCAAGCGCGTTCGGTGCCGAGTGGATCGACTACAACAACGACGGGAACCTGGATCTGTACCTGACCCGGCAGCAGGACGCGAACTCCCTGTATCAGGGAGACGGGGCGGGTGGTTTCGCCGAGGTCGTGAGCCCCGGGGCCGCCGGCGTTGCCGCGCTCCGAACGGCCTGGGGCGACTTCGATCTTGACGGGGACCTGGACTTCTTCCAGCTGGGAGGGGTCAACAGCCTGTTCCTCAACGACGGCTTCGGCTCCTTCGCGGACGCAGCCCTCTATCCCGAGGCCTCCCCGGGTCTCCTGGGCCTGGGGCAGGGAGCGTCGTTCGCGGACATCGACGACGACGGCGACCTGGACCTGTTCGTGAGCGGGCAGAGCGAGAACAGCCTGCTCGAGAACGTCGGCGCCAGCGGCAATTGGCTGCGCGTCCATCTCCAGGGAGTCGAGAGCAACCGGGACGGCGTTGGTGCCCGGGTTCGGGTCTCCAGTGCCAGCGGGACGCAGGAGCGCGAGGTCAAGGCCCAGGGCGACCGTGGGATGGAACCCTCCGAGGCACATTTCGGGTTGGGTACCGACCTCAGCGTGTTCTCCGTGGTCGTCGACTGGCCCTCGGGGCGCCAGTCCGTGACCCCCTCGCCCGGCATCAACACGGAAATCACCATCGTGGAGCCGGGGGACTTCGTGTCCGGAAACTGGCCCGGCCTGGCGGATGCCGGCAACGGCGAGTCGGCGGCGTTCATCGAGACCCCGTTCCTGGACTTCTTCGTGGCCAATGCGCTCGAGAACAACGCCCGTCTCGAGTTCCAGGAGGGGAGCTATGTCAACAGCACCCCGCCATCATTGGAGCTGGGCACGGAGGCGAACTTCTGCGTGCGGGCCGGGGACTATGACAACGACGGGGACGCGGATCTCTACGTGACCCAGATCATCAGCGGCGGAGGGCACCTGTTCCGCAACGACGGAGGGAGCATCTTTGTTGACGTGACCGCGGGGGACACGGCCGGTCCCGCGGATGCGTTCGGCGCCGCCTGGGCCGACATCGACCTCGACGGGGATATCGATCTCTACGTGGCCGGGCGCACCGGGTCCAACGCGCTCCTGCGCAACGACGGCGGTGATGTCTTTGTCGACATCACCACGCCCGCCATCGCGCTGGCCGCGGTGTCCACCTACGGCGTGTCCTTCGGGGACTACGACGACGACGGCGACCCCGATCTCTACGTTTGCAACAACGGCGCCACCAACAACCTGTTCCAGAACGACGGCAGCGGGGTGTTCACGGACGTGACCACTCCGGTCCTCGCCGACAGCCCCACCGGGGTCAGCTACTCCGCTCCCTGGGGAGACTTCGACGGCGACCGGGACCTGGATCTGTATCTGGCCAACGCCGGAGAGGGCAATCGCCTCTTCCGCAACGACGGCGGCGGGGTGTTCGTGGACGTGGCCACCTCCCCCATCAACGCGGTGGCCCTGTGGCTGGACGCCGCCTGGGCGGATTACGACAACGACGGCGATCTGGACCTCCATGTGACCCGCAACGGGGTCAATGCCCTCTTCCGCAACGACGGGAGCGAGGTGTTCGTGGACATGGCGCCCACCATCCCGGACATGGTGGCGCAGACGAGCCGGGGCGGTTCCTGGGTCGACATCAACAACGACGGCCTGCTCGACATGTACGTCGTGAACAACGGGCCCAACTCACTCATGGAGAACCGGACATCCAACGCCGGTGACTTCCTCAAGGTGAAGCTCGAAGGAACCCTCTCCAACCGGGACGGTTACGGCGCCCGGGTGCGGTTGAGCACCATGCAGGTCGGCGCGACCACGCCGGATGGGCTCGCCGCGACGGCGAATTCGAACATCGACCAGATCCGCGAGCGGAACACCGATCACGGTGCCTTCTCGCAGAACTCCGAAGTCCTGCACTTCGGAGTCGGTAGCGACTTCATCATCAACTTCCTCGAGGTGACCTGGCCGTCCGGGATCGTGCAGGACGTCACCGTTGGCGATGTGCTGGGTACGACCATCACCGTGGTCGAGCAGGCGCCGCCGGGGATCGACTACGCCACCCCCAACACGAGCCGTGCGGACACCGACGGGTTTCTCATGCAGGCCTTTGGTAGCGGGCTGAGTGTCTCCGCCGCACCCCGGCTCGACAACGGGGCGGGGAGCATCCTCACCGCGTACTTCTTCAATGGAGTGGGCGGGGAGTCCCGGGTCGACATGGAGTTCGATCTGCTTCCGGCGGTCCCGGGAAGCTACGATCTGATCATTCCCACGTCGGGCGGTGATCTCATTCTCACCTTGCCCAATGCGTTGGTGATTCACGCGGAGACCTCGGACTTGACCCGGGCCACCACGGATCCGAGCATGGATCGCAATCCGGTGTTCTCGCCGAACGGTCTGGACATGGCCTTCGCCACGGACCGGTTCGACACCTTCCTCGATCTCACGATCAAGGCCGCTGCCGCACCGGACTTCGGCCCGTTGCCACGACTGACCAACTTCCTTACCGATTCCACCTTCCCATCCTTCTCACCGGACGGGAGCGATATCGCGTTCAGCACCGGGCTGGGCGACGTGTACGTCGTCGATGTGGCGACCGGAACTCCGGTCCAGATTTTCTCCGGCGCCGCGTTCATCCCGGCCTGGTCCCCTCTGGGTGACCGGCTGGCCTTCACACACACCGTCCTGGGCCAGAAGGCCATCTATCTCATGGATCCCGATGGTTCCAATCTCACCCAGCTGACCGATCCGGCCCCGGGGCTCGAGGACAGGACGCCGTCCTGGTCCCCCGACGGCACCCAGGTGATCTTTGCCCGCTCACCGGACGCGGGATCCACCACCATGTTCATGGCGGTTCCGGCCATCGGTGGCGAGGCGGCTGGATTCGAAGTCGTTTTTCCGAACAACGGGGCGGCGAACTACAACCCCGTTTACTCCCCCGATGGTCGATGGGTCGCCTTCTGGGCCAACACCGGTGGGCAGTTCGATATCTGGGTGACGAGCTCCAGGGGCCCGGCCTTTGGCCTCTACCAGATCACAACGAATACGGCGATCGACCTGGAGCCGAGCTGGAGCCCGGACGGTACGCAGTTGGCTTTTGCCAGCTTCCGATCCGGGGTCAGCGACATCTTCGTGGCCACCAACATGCCGTTCCAGCAGGACACGGACGGCGACCTCGTGCCGAACTCCGTTGATGCCTGTCCCCTGGTGGCTCCGCTTCCCGGTCAGGTGGATCGCGACTTCGATGGATGTGCCGACGAGACCTCCAGCTTCCGCTTCGTGGAGTTCTGGAGCGACGACCAGCTTCCGGTCCGCTACGAGACGGATGCGATCGGGGATCCCCGCATTGGCGATGGGAGCGATTTCACCGCCCTGGGTCAGGCGTTTGCCGCCTGGGTCAACGTCGGGAACGTGGTGCTCTCCGGCGGGGATGACTTCACCCGCGCCGGTCCCAGCAACGCGGTTTCAGGGGACGGTCGCAACAGCATCACCTTCAGCGATGGCGACGGGTTCCTGCCCGGTATCCTCGCCATCACCCCGACCACGTCCGCGGTGAGCGAGACCTTCATCAACGGGCGCTGGTATCGCCCCGGCGAGATCATCGACGCGGATATGTTGTTCAATACCGCCCAGTTCAGCTTCGGCACTGCCAGTTCACCCGGACCGGCCGGTTCGTTCGACCTCCTGTCCCTGGCCACGCACGAGTTCGGGCACTTCTTCGGTCTCTCGCACACGTCCCTTTCCGCCTCGACCATGTTCTACGTGGTCTCCCCGGGGACCGCGCAACGGACACCGGAGGAGGACGACATCACCCTGGTCCAGCGGGCCTACTTCTCCACCGCGCCCCAACTCTCCATCGAGGGGTTGATCCTGGATGCCGATGGGCTGACTCCGGTGATCGGGGCCGCGGTCTTCGCCATCTCCGATGCAAGCGACGACACGCTCCAGATGACGGTGAGCGGCCCGGACGGGATCTACCGCTTCTACGACCTGGGCGAAGCCGTGCGGATCTGGACGCATCCCCTGGACGGGAGCGCCAACGTCAACGGCATGATTCCGGGGATCATCAACCCGACCCTGGAAGCGGCCGCCCAGACGCTTTTCCTGCCGGAGTATTTCGACGGACCGTCGGAGTCCAACAGCGACTTCGGGGCGCCCGGGATTCCCGTGTTCGGTGCGACCACACCCGTCCTTGGCGCGGACATCATTCTCAACCAGGACCAGACCGGTCCTTTCGTGCTTTCCAGCACGCCCGCGAACCTCGATATCGATGTGGCGGCAACCACCGCGATTCTGGTGCGTTTCGACGAGGCGATCGACCCGGCCAGCATCACCGGGAACTTCAACCTGTTGCTGGGCGGGAGCACCCCGGTTACGGGGGCGGGGGCTCTACTCGAAGGCGGAACGCTGCTGGCGGTTACTCCCACCGCCCCCCTGCAATACGGCGCGCCCTACAATCTGGACATCGCCACCGGGATCACCGATCTGTTCGGCAATCCGTTGCAGGAGCCGTACTCGGCTTCGTTCACCGTCCAGGCCCAGCCTCCGGTGACCATCGCCTCGCTTTCGCCCAACCAGGCGGCGGAGCAGGGGGCGCTGGTCATTACCGGAACCGGGTTCGACCCGAATGCGGGCAACAACGTGATCTTCTTTGGTGGGGGCGTTTCGGTAGCCGCCACCCAGGCCACCCCGACCCAGATCACCACCGCGGTGCCGGTGGGGGCACTCTCCGGGATCGTGACGGTGGAGGTGGGAGGCATCCCCAGCAACGGCGTGTTCCTGACCGTGCTGGCGCCCAAGGCGCCTCCGGCCGGAAACGACGTGGATGACATTGCCCTCGGTTCGGACCCGCGGAAGATGACCCTGACTCCCAGCGGCGCTGCGGCGTACGTGGCGACCGATCTGGGCGTGACCTACGTCAACGCCCTGCCCACCGACCCCAACTTCACCGACTCGTTCGGCATCGGGGTTGCGGGGGGCTGCGTCGATGTCGCCGCTCTCCCGGACGGACTGCGGGTGCTCGCGGTCGGACCCACGAACCCCCGGTTGACCGCGATCAGTTCCGATCCCTCGAACCTGTTCAACCAGGTCCTGCAGACCGCGAACCTGGTCGAGGAACCGCTGGGGATCACGCCGGTGCCGGGTGGCTCCCGCGTGGCGATCGCCTATGCGAACCGGGTCGTGCTGGTCGAGGGCGCCCCGGGTGCGGCCTTCGGGTCCGAGGTGCGCGAGTGGGTCGCGAGCGGGTTCCAGTTTACCGGTGAACTGGTCGCTTCCCCGTCGGTGCAGGAACTGCACGCCACCACCAATGCGGGTGAGATCGCGGTGCTGGGTCTGGCGACGGGCGAGGGCGTGGTGGCCCTGCTCATGACCGGACCGAATCCCTCCGGGGTGGCTCCCGGTCCCAACGGGAACCGTGTCTATGCTGTGGATGGCGTTGGAACCCTTTCCGAGTTCGGGGTGCGCGGTCCGTTCATCAACAGTCGTGGCACCGCCCCGGCGTTCTCCGGCTTGGCCATGTCTCCCGAGGGACGTTACGCCTACGCCTCGAACTTCACCCTGAACCGGGTCGACGTCTTCGATTTGGCCACCTCCGGGTTGGATGTCGTGGAGACCTGGCCCACCGGCGTGGACCCGCGGGACATCAAGACCGGACCCACCGGCCGCTACGTCTACGTGCTGACCGGTCAACAGGACCTGCTCGAGGTGTTCGACACCGAGGGCGGTCCGCTGCTGGCATCCGTGTCCCCCCCCTCGGGTGGGCAGGGGACCCTGATCACCCTGTCGGGTGCCGGTTTTGATCCGGTTCCGGGCAACAACACGGTGGAGGTCGACGGTCTTGCCGCCACGGTGGTCAAGGCGACGGCCACGCGGCTGGTTGTGGTTCAGCCTTCGGGGGCTGCTTCCGGCGGCGTCCGGGTCAACGTGGCGGGTCAGAACTCCAACACGTTGCAGTACCGGGTGGTCAACCGTACGGGCCCCGGGACCTTCCAGTTGGGACAGACCATTCCCACCGCCAACCCGCAGCTTTCCCGGATCTACGAGTCGCCCAGCGGCAAGCTGCTGGTGGCCATGGGCATCGACGGGTCCATGCAGGTGCTCGGTGCCGATCCCGGTGGATCCGAGTTCCTGAGGGAGATCCAGACTCTCTCGTCGGCGCAGACCGGGATGAGCCTGCAGGGCGACCTGGTGTTCACGCCCGACGGGAAGCGCGCCTACGCCTTTGGTGAAGGTGCGGCATTGGGGCCCATTCTCATCTTCGATGTCGACGAAACCGGGACCGGGAACCCGCTGACCCTCAACGGTACGGTCCTGACCGGGGGAGGCGGAACGGCACAGTTCGGGGGACCATCCTTCCTGGCCATGCATCCGGACGGGACGCGCCTTTTCGCTTCGTCATCCAATACCGGCTCGGTGCGCATCATCAGCACGACCACCCAGGAGATCACTCAGGAGATCTTCGGCTTCGGGACCGATATCCCCATCGCCGTCCATCCCGACGGGGACCGGCTCTTCATTGGGGACACGACGACGCCGAGTGCCAGTATCGCGGTGATTGACATCGATCCCGCTTCGCCAGGTTTCCTCCTGAGAATCCTGACCCTGACCTCGAACGGGATCAACGGGCCCTACCAGGTGATTCCGTCTCCGGACGGAACGCGGCTCTACGCGTTGACCGGGGACGTGGTCGGGGTCACCGAGGAGCTCTCGGCGGATATCTTCATTGTCGATGAGGCGGATCTGAACTATGGAATCCTCGACGAGACCATTGTCGTCGCCACGGATGAAGAGGTTCAACTGCAGCCCAATCGGAGCGGTACGGTTCTCTACGTTCTGCATCGCAACATCGGGGGGGGCATCGATGCCTATACCGTGAACCCGCTGTCCCCGGCCGGATCCGCCGGGACCACCGGGTTCTCGGTCTCCGACAACTTTGCCTTGAGCAAGGACGACACCCGCATGTACTCGGCCGGGTTCGGCGGGGTGATCCTCACCGTCGGGTCGGCGACTGCTACCGGGATTGTTCCGGTCTCTGGGACCGCGCAGACCGGTGTGGCCAACCAGCCGTTGGCCGCCCCCATTGTCATGGGGATCACCGCGGCGAGCCAGCCGCTGGCCGAAGGGACGTTGGTCGAGTTCAACTCGCCGGACGGCAGTTTCGGGTGGCCGGACGGTCGCTTCTTTGCTGCCGCGGATGCCAGCGGCCATGTTTCCGCTCCCTTCACCCCCGGCGCGGTGACCAACGCCTCCATCAACGTCATCACTCCAGCCGGACCGGTCGTGCTCAACTTCCCGGTGGTGGGAGACACAACCGCCGTGCCGCCGCAGATCCTGAACGTGGAGCCGACTCAGGCCCAGGTTCCCGGAGTGACCACGGTCGTCGCGGTGACCTTCTCCAAGGCGGTCGACCCGGCCACGGTGAACACCGCCAACTACCAGTTGCGACCCCAGGGTGGGACCGCGGTAGCCGGCGTGTTCGGCTATACGGATCAGGGACGGCGGGTGACCTTCCTCCCCAACCTCGCGTTGGAGCCGTCCACCGTCTACGAGATCGAAGTGACCGCGGCAGTGATGGACTTCAGCGGCAATCCGCTGACCAACCCGGCTGTCTTCACGTTCACCACCGAGACCCCGGTGCCGCTGGTGCTCAACGCAACGGATCCTCCCGCAGCCCGCGCCGGGAACCCGGTCGTGCTCTCCGGTCAGGGCTTCGGCGCCACGGTGTCCTCCAACCGGGTGTTCTTCGGGACCTCCGAGGCGTTCATCTCCCAGGCCGACCCCCGGGCGTTGACCGTGCTGGTCCCCAGCGGGGCCGTATCCGGTCTGGTCCGGGTCGTGGTGGGTGCGGATTCGTCCAATGCCCTTCCCTTCACGGTCCTGGTGCCGCCGCCGGATCCCGTGGTCGGCACCACGAGCACGGTTGATGTCCCCAGCAGCGGTCAGGACATCGTGATTACACCGGACGGGTCCAGGGCCTACATGGCCGCCCCCGGGGCGAACTCGGTGGTGCCTATCGTGGTGGCCACCGAGGCAGTCGAGCCGTCCGTGTCGGTGGGACAGCATCCGTTCGGGGTGTCCACCTCGCCCAGTGGCGATCGGGTCTACACCACGAACTACTTCTCCCACAGTGTTTCGGTCATGGACGCGGTCCCGGGAAGCCCCACCTTCCAGCAGGTGATCGCCACCATTCCCACCGGGCTCAACCCGACCGGAGTGGTGTCGCATCCCGACGGTCGCGAGCTGTACGTACTTTGCTACGGCGACAGCACGATCAACGTGATCGACACCGACTCGACCAGCGCCACCTACAACAGCGGTCGCGCCTCCATCCGCACCGACGGTGGCGGTCAGGGCGTCGACGTCACTCCGGACGGCGGACGTCTGCTGGTCGGCTCCAGCACCGGGTTCGTCATCTTCGACACCAATGACTTCGACGCCGGGAGGGCCTCGATCCGTACCGACGGGGGAAGCCAGGGAATCGACGTGACCCCGGATGGTGGATTGGCCGTCGTGCTGACCACCAACAACTTCATCGAGGTCGTCGATATCCTCGACGGCAGTCCCACCTTTGGGGCGGGGCGGGCCTCCATCCGCACCGATTCCGGGGGACAGGGCGTCGACGTGAGCCCGGACGGCGCCTTCGTCTACGTGACCAACTCGGGTGGAACCGTTGATATCTACCGACTGACGATCAGCGGCGGTTCGGGAGCGACCTCTCCGGACGGCGCGGGGGCCCCGGTGACCCTCGAGTTCATCCTTTCCATCACGGTGGGGGAGAACCCGGTGGCTCTCGCCTTCGACCCCACCGGCAGCGGTCTGCTTGTTGTCGTCAACGCCGGTTCGCAGACGGTGACGTTCATCAACATCTCGGACGTGCCGGAACTCGATGATGTGCTTACCCTGATTGAGCCGGGGACGTTCAACCTGAATTCGAATGGAAAATATGTCTCGGCCACCATCCAGCCCGCGGAGCCGTTCGGCCCGGAGGACATCGATCCGTCGAGCATCCGGATGAACGGTGTGGTTGAGCCTGTCCTGTCCAAGACCAGTTACGGGGACAACATCGAGGACGGTGTTCCGGATGTGAAGTTCAAGTTCCCGCGGCAAGAGGTCTTTGCTTCCCTGGAGGAGGGGCAGCAGGTTCCCATCACGGTCACCGGCACCATTGGCGGGTACCCATTCACCGGAGTGGATACGGTCAAGGTGCTGCGACCCAAGATCAAGAGTCCCCACGGGGGCCAGGGTCTGGTCGTGGGGTCGTCGTTCACCATCGAGTGGGACTCGTCCCCTCAGGGAAGTGCCGACTATCTGGACATCTACTTCAGCGACAACGGCGGTGACACCTGGCAGGAGGTGGCCCTGCAGACCGACGATGACCAGATGGAAGAGTGGTTGGTTCCCGAGGCGTACTCAGCCAACTGTCAGTTGTTGATCGTGGCCAACGAGTCCGATGGAACCATGATCGGGTCTTCCATGGTGCCGGAGCCGTTCTCGGTGGGGCCCTCGGTGAGTACCCCCGCGACTCCGCTGCGGTTTGCCCTGCATCCCGCCATGCCCAACCCGTTCAGTTCCGCGACGCAGGTCCTCTTCGAACTGCCTGACCCAACGACGGTGGCGGTGCGGATCTTCGGGGTGGACGGCACCCTGGTCCGGACCCTGGTCCGGGAGCAGGCGTTCCAGGCGGGCGCCCACGCCGTTCCCTGGGACGGCCGGGACGAGAGCGGACGGGTCGCGGGAGCCGGGGTCTACTTCATTCGGATCCAGGCCGGCGTCAACGACGCGGTGCGCAAGGTGATCCGGGTGCGGTAAGTGCCGTCCGGGGGCCTCGTGCAGCCGGGGGGTTGCGCGAACCGGACCCGGAGTGTCTTGATAGGGGCCGGAGGAGGGCGTACCCTTCCCCGGCCCCTTTTACTTGTTGTGGAGCCTGCACTTGGCCGAACGAACGATTTCCCACTACGAACTGCAGCGCCTTCTGGGTGAAGGCGCCATGGGGAAGGTCTACCTGGCTCGGGATGTCATCCTGGACCGTCCGGTGGCCATCAAGCTCATCACGCCGCGCAACCTGGGTGACCCCAGCTTCTTTGACCGGTTCAAGCGGGAGGCCCGTCTCGCCGGTCAGTTGAATCACCCCAACGTGGCCACGGTCTACGAGTACGGGGAAGAGGGAGGCGAGGCCTTTCTCGCCATGGAGTTCGTGGACGGGACCACCCTCTCCGATACCTGGAAAGCGGGTCCGCTAGCGGTGGAACTGGTGCGCAAGTGGGGCGCCCAGGCGGCCGCCGCCCTGGGTGCGGCCCACAAGCGGGGCATCGTGCACCGGGACATCAAGGGACCCAACCTGATGATCACCGCTGACGGGGATCTCAAGGTGATGGACTTCGGGGTGGCGCGCAGTTCCAGCGAGACCCAGCTCACCATGGATGGTCAGCTCATTGGCACCGCCAACATCATGGCCCCCGAGATCGTCCAGGGGGGACAGGCGGTCTCCCAGTCGGACCTGTTCTCCCTGGGGTGTGTCCTCTACGAGGCGCTGGCCGGCGTGGCACCCTTCCCCGGCGACGACGCCATGTCCGTCCTGTACCAGGTGGTCCATCAGGAGCCCCGGAATCTGAGCGAGATCCGCCCGGATGTGCCGCCGGATTTGGCCGCCCTCATCCACGGAATGCTCTCCAAGGATCCTTCCGGCCGACCCGGCCCGGCCGAGTTGATCGCGGACGCCCTCCTGGGAAAGCCGGTCGACTTCTCGCCGGCGGATGCCGGAGCGACCATGGTCCAAGGGGGGGACGTCACCATGGTGGCGGGACCGCCCCCGGGTACCGGCTTCACGCCGGTCCCTCCGACCGGTAATGCACCCCCTCCGGGGACGCAGACGGCTCCCCCCGGAACCGCGGTGGGCTCCCAGGTGGGGGTGCCACCGGTGCCTCCCGCCAACCGGAAGAGCTGGTGGATTCCGCTGGTCCTGGCGGTCGGGGTCGCCCTGGCCGGTATGTGGTATTTCATGGGACGAAGTGGGGATGGGGTCTCGGGCAACCGGGCTGTCGCCGTTTCGTTCAATGAGGAAGCGGTGCGGCTCATCGACGCGAATCGGGACTCGTTGATGGTACGTCCCGACGTGGCCGACGAGATCATCGACCTGCTGATCAAGTCCACCAACGCGGACCCCAAGTACGTGGACGCCTGGAACAACATGGGGATCGTTTTCCTGGAGTCGGGCAAGACCCACATGGCCGAGAGTCATATCCGTCGCGGCCTGGAAGAGAACCCCGACAATCATGTCCTCTATATTCATCTGGCCGAGGTTCTCGCCGCCAATGGGAGTCCCCAGGCCGAGAACAACTATCGCAAGGCGATCCAGCTCAACCCCAATCTCATCTATCGGAACAATTTCGGGAGTTGGCTGATCGAACAGGAGCGCTTCGACGAGGCGCTCGAGGAACTGGAGGTGGCCTGGACCCCGTTCGCCACCGGCAGCATTCCGGACAGCCTGCGACACATCGCGCTCGCGGTGCGCAAGAACAAGGGCCTGGCCCAACTGGGCCTCAACGATCTGGACGGCGCCGAGTCCACCCTGGCCGGACTCACCGACTTTGCCCCCAGGTATCTGCCGGGCTGGATGGCCTTCGCCCGGGTCGCCGAAGCCCGGGGGGATCTCAAGGAGGCGGGTAAGCGGTGGGCCCGCCTCGTTTCGGCGACCATTCCCGGTTCTCCGTCCTTCGACCCGGAGTTGAAGGCTGCCTGGGATGCCTGGGAGATACGCCGCAACGCCAGCCAGGACAATTAGTTACAACTCGGGTTTCCCTCTTTGATCGCCCTCGCGGTTTCCCTTGCTCCGGTTTTCTCCTACTCTTCAGCGCCAAGAGAAGGAAGGAACCCTTCCAGAGGAGGCATCCCGATGAAACAGCGGTTTCTGCTGATCCTGTTGGCGGGCCTGTTCATGGTCCCCGTTTCGGCAAACGCACAGTTGGACGACGCACTTTCCGTCCTCGACGCCCAGAACGTGAACGGGTACATGAAACCTCTCCAGATCGCGTTGGGCCAGGCCATGAATTCCGGGTGGTACTACACGGCGTACATCCGGACCGAGGGTTTCGGTGCCCGCATCGACATCCTGGGGACCGACGTCTCGCTCAAGGACGAGGACAAGACCTATACGGCGCAGACTCCGGACGGCTTCGAGCCCCCGAGCACGGCCCAGTCGTCCACGGTGGCCGGGCCCGGTGAAGCAACCTTTGTCGAGGGAGATGAAGGGGCCACCTACGTCTTTCCCGGTGGCTTCGATCTGGCTTCGGTAGCGGGTGGGGCGCCGCAGCTCAGCTTCGTCTTCATCCCCGGAACCGAGCTCATGGCCCGGTTCCTCACCCTGGACCTGGGGGACAGCGAGATCGGCAAGGTGGACTACCTGGGATTCGGTGTGCGGCACAACATTTCCCAGTACTTCAACAACTTCCCGGTGGATCTGGCAGCCAGCGGCACCTATAACCAGATGGATGTGGACTCGGACCTGTTCAGCACCTCCACCTGGTCCCTGGGAGCGCAGGGGAGCAAGGAGTTCAACTTCTTCACTCTCTTTGGCGGGCTCCAGTACGAGAGCTACTCGGCCTCGTGCAAGTACACCAATACGCTGGAGGATGAACCCGAGGACGTGTCGGTCGACCTGGACGGGGAGAGCGCGTTTCGCGCCACCCTCGGGGGGACGGTCATGCTCGGCGTCTTCCGTGTTTACGTCGCCGGGGACTTCGCCAAGCGGGTCGGGCTCACCGGCGGCTTCGGCTTCGGTTTCTAGGAGGTCATCATGAAACGCACAACCTGGCTCATGCTCGCCCTCGTCGCCGCGTTCTTCGCCTTCACCGGCGAGACGTGCACCGAGGAGACGGACATCGAAGTCCCGGTCACCGTCGAGACGGAGTTCGCCTTCCACTCCATGTCGGAAGAGAACGATCCGGACGACGCCGATATGGACACCGTGGATCTGCGGCAGGTTCTCCTGGATCTGGAGGCCGAGCACGATCTGGATGAATACACCCTGACCAGCGCCACCTTCCAGCAGGCGGCCTGGACCATCCGTGACGGCGGCACCGTACCGGCCGGGCTGACCTTTACCGGGGCGGTGACCCTCATGCGTGTGGAGGGCGGCGCCACCGGGACCATTTTCCCGAGCCAGTCAACCAGCGCCGATGCCGCCCAGGCCGGCTTTGTAACCCTGACCCACTCCCAGGCCGGAGTGGACATCCTGAACCAGGCGCTCAAGGACTACATCGGCGGGCGAGAGAACGGGAGCATTCCCCCTATCACCCTCAAGTACTCGTGGGCGGGAACCCGCACCCCGGTCGAGCCGGCCTACGACTTCTTCTGGGACGGACAGATCAAGATCAACGTGGTGGGGGTGGCGACGGTCGATGCGCCCAAATCGCCTATCTGAGGCGGTTGACCCGTACGGCATGTGGTGAGCCGTCCACGCGAACGAAGTAGATGCCGGGTGCGGTGACGCGCCCGGCATCGTTCTTTCCGTCCCAGGTGACGCGATCGTTGTGACCGGGCAGACGGCGAACGAGGCGGCCGCGGACGTCGAAGACCTCCACCCCGGTTGCTCCAGGGGGCAGTGCAAGCTGAAGGGACCCGCGAAACGGGTTGGGCCAGGCGGAGAGCTCCGTCGGCTCCGGCCGCGCCGTGGCCAACGAAGGCGTGCTGCTGATACGACTGCTCCCCAGCATGCGGTTCTCGGGATCCACCGCGAACCCGGTAGGGATCTCCGGGACGTCGTAGGTGAACACGTTCTGACGTTGCGCCTCGACCCACTCCGTCACCTCGATCGTCTCCGAGGGGAGCACGATCCTCAGGTCTAGGGGGAAGCGGTAGTAGCTCGAAGGAAACGACTGCAGCTGGGTCAAGGTGAGGGAGAATCGCCATCCGGATCCTTCGCGCTCGGTCCTTGGCACGACCTCCAGGGTGGGGGAGCCGATCCCGTAGTAGATCCACTGGTCGAAGAACCAGTCAAGGGGTTCCCCGTGTCTCCCTTCCATGGCCGCCTGCAGATCCCCCGTGGTGGCATTCCCGTAGGCGTGCGTCTGGAGGTAGTCGCGGATCGCCGCGTCGAACGGCTCCCGGCCCATGAGATCCCGGAGCATGCGCAGCACCCAGGCCCCCTTGCGGTAGACAAGCGGTCCGAAGTGCTGGGACGGCGGTGGGTCGTAGATGGTGTGTCGCGCCGAGGCGCTGGATCCCTCCGCGTTGAGCACCGAGGTCTCGAAGACCTGCATCCGGGCCGCGAACGACTCGGCTCCGTAGAAGTCCTCGTGCCACACCGCGTCATAGAACGTGGCGAATCCCTCGTTGAGCCACACCTCGCGCCAGTTGTCCAGGGTGACCAGGTTTCCGAACCAGTGGTGGGCCAACTCATGGGCGTGCACCCACTCCCATTGGGGGTGCCCCTGGATGAGCTGGTTCCCGAACAGGGTGATGCTCTGGTGCTCCATGGCTCCACCGAACACCGCTTCCACCTGGTCGTACTTGTCGAAACCGTAGGGGTGGAGGTGGGCGTCGTAGAAGTCCATCATGGCCGGAACATTCTGGAAGGCGGTGCGTGCGGCCTGTTCGTCCCAGCTCCACACGTGCCAGGTCATGGGCACCACGTCGCTCTGGGCCTCGATGGCCACGAACTCGCTGGAGATGGCCACCGAGACCAGGTAGGTGGAGATGGGATGGTCCTCCCGCCAGTGGAACACCCGGCCATCGTCGGTCGTTTCCTCCTTCTCGAGGATCCCGTTGCTGACCAGCTTCATGTTGGCGGCAACGCGCCCGTGCAGGGTCAGGGTGGCCTTGTCCCAGGGGACGTCCCGGCACGGAAACCAGTAGCGGGAGTCGTTGGGCTCGGTGAAGGTGTGCGGGGTGCTCTGGCCGGTGTGGAAGCCGCGCGACGGGGAGCCCACATAGGAGACGGCGACCCGCACGGTCTCCTCGGTAAGGGGCGCCGTGGGCAGCTCGACGGTCACGCCGGTCTCGTCCTGGGTGAACGGGAGCTCGAGCCCATCCTCCAGGGTCGCTTTCAGGATGCTCAGCTCCTTCACGTCCAGGCGCAGGGTCGATACCGCCGGGTCGAGCCAACGCACATCCAGGGTGACCACCCCGCTCACGTACTTGGGATCGACGTTGAAGGTGACGTCGATGTCGTAGTGCAGAACATCGAAGACGGGGTTGGGATCGGGGAGCGGCCAGTTGGAACCGGGAAGGTTCCGACGGTCCTGCCAACGCGCGGTTGGGTCGGCTCCGGAGGCGGCAATCTCCACCTCGATCGGCGAATCCGCGGGGAGATCCTCGGCAAAGATCCCTTTTCCCGGAAGGCTGGTCGCATGGCCGGGGGGGACCGGTATCGTGACCATGAACAGGATCACGAGCAGGGTCCATCGCATCCCGCGCTGGGTCGGCGTCATGAAGTCTCCCGGCAAGCCCAAAACGGGAGTATAGCAGCGGAGGGCTGAGCCGGACCCTGATCGTGAGTCGACCGTCCTAGGCGCCCAGACGTCGTTTCAGATCCGGGGCGGAACGCCGACTCACCGCAGCGGTCTGACCGTCCGAGAGTTCCACGCTCAGCGTGTCGTCCTCGTGGTGCAGGGCGACCACCCGGTTGAGGTTGATGAGTTCGCCGCGGTGACAGCGAAAGAACCCGTGTTCCTCGAGCCGGGTTTCGAGGGTATTGAGGGAGTCGTCGAGAAGGAACTCCTCGCCGTCCTGGACAAACGCCACGTACTTGTCCGAGGCATGGAAGCGGCTGATGTCCCTCGGGTCGAAGATCCGGGTCGTGTCCCCGCAGCGCGCGGTGAGTCGCGGGACCAGACGATCCCCCGAGGCGCCCAGGTGCTGCATGGCTTCCAGGAGCGCTTTCGGATCCACCCGGGTGCGATGTTCACGGATCCGTTCCACCGAAGCGACGAGGCGTTCCTGCTCCACCGGTTTCATGAGGTAGTCGATGGCCGCTGCCTCGAACGCGCTCACCGCATACTCGTCGTAGGCCGTGGTGAAGACGATGGGTGGGAGGTCGTCCTCGCGGGTGGCCAGGGTGAGTCCATCCAGTCCCGGCATGCGGATGTCCAGGAAGACCGCGTCGGGAGTGTACTGCGCGATCGCCTGCAGGGCCTCGATCCCGTCGGCCGCCTCGGCCACCACGGTGACCCCCGGAATGCGTTCCAGCATGCGGCGCAGCCGGGAACGGGCGAGTCGTTCGTCGTCGACCACAAGGACGTTCATCCTGTCTCCTCGATGGGAAGGGTGATCTCTACCCGATAGCCTCCGTCGGCCCGGGACCCCGTTTTCAGGGTCGCCCGGCCGGCGTAGGCGAGCTCCAGACGGGACGTGAGGTCGCGAAGCGAGGTTCGGCTCCCGCGATGGGCGGAGCCGTTGGGACCGGGACCGTCGTCCTCCACCGAGAGGATCAGCGTGTTGGTTTCGCGCCCGGCGCGGACCCAGAGTCGGCCCCCCTCGCGGCGGGGCGCGATCCCGTGCAGGACCGCGTTCTCGACCAGTGGTTGCAGGATGAGCGGCGGGACCGGGATCCCCTCCACCCCGGAATCGAGATCGAGGGTCGTTCCCAGCCGATCCCCGAACCGGAGCCGCTCCACATCCAGATAGCTGCGCACCGCGGCCAGTTCCTCGCCGAGCTGAATACGATCACGGCGTGACCCATCGAGGGTGAACCGAAGGAGGGCGGACAGCTTCTCGATGGCCCGCTCCGCCGTTTCCGGGTCCTCCTCGATGAGGCCGGCCACGGTGTTGAGGCTGTTGAACAGGAAGTGGGGGTTGGTGCGCGCCTTGAGTGCGTCGAGACGTGCCTTGAGCGCCTCCTGCTGGGCCAGACGCGCGCGTTCCTCGCTGGCCTTGCTGCGGATCTGCAGACGTTCGAAGGCCACGATGACCGCGACGATGATGGCGCCGAGGAAGCTTCCGAACCGGATCACGTTGCCCCGCATCTCGCCGATGTCCGGCCACCAGGAAACGTCGAGTTGCTCGATGATCCTCAGCGCGATTTCCCCGCCCCCTCCCACCGCGGCGAGAATGGTCAGGACATGGAGCAGGAGCCGGAGCAGGCGACCCCGGGTACGGGGAATCCAGGGTCCGGTGACCCAGGTGTAGAGCACCGAGAAGGCCAGCCCGATCCAGAAAGAGAGGATCAGGTTCAGACCCAGCAGGCTGAACGCCAGCCTCCACCCCGGCCAGTTGTTCCATTGCAGGGTGATCACGGTGAGGACAACCGCGACGACCGGCACGAGCCACATTTCGCGCAGGAAGGAGAACAGGAGCTTGAGCGGTTTCTGCATAGGAGTCCCGGGGGGAAGACGACGCAGGGTGAGTGTAGCGCGCCCGCCGTGCGGCGCGGGACCGCCGGCGACCAGCGGGGGGGGATACCGGATGGGCGGGGGGGACCCCGCCCCAACCGGCCTTCGTTGCTAGCTTCCCGGCTCCCACAGCTTGGGGCCCTCGACCAGGGTCTGGGACAGGATGCGGGGCCCGGCCACGTTCTCGCTCGAGTCGATCTCGACCTCCGCTTCGACGACCGCCCACAGAACCGGCGAGCACGTTCCTTCTTCGACGTGAGGCAGGCTGTTCTGGATCATGGGGAGGATCTCCGCCGTGGCGAGGGTACCCACTCCGGTCAGACCGGCCATCCCCAGCCAGATCTGTCCGCCCGGCCGTCGCTGGACCGCGAGAACCCCGTAGGCCTTGCTCGGGCCGCGACTGGCAAGCTCGCTGACGTAGATGCGCTTTCGGGTCCACACTGCCCAGGCCTTGAAGTCCCGGACCCTGCGGGCAAGCTTCGCATCCTCGGCCTTCAGATCGTCCTCGAACCAGGTGGTGCAGCCGGGGAAGACCCCCTTCTCGCGCTTCCACACGAACCGGAACGGGGGGCCCTCGTTGGCGGGGCGGGCACGCGAGAACGGGGGGACGCCGAACATGCCGGCGAACATGCCCTCGGTGATGTGGGACGCACGCGGGGACCCGATGGCCACCAGGGAGCGGGTCGGATCGGCAAGCAGCCCGGAGGACGCGGCGGCGGCCCGTGCCTCGCTCTCCGATTCCTGAAGCAGCACGGTCTGGATGTCGAAACGGGCGTTGGTGGTCAGACGGTTGGTCTCGGTCTGGAGCCGGGCCAGGGACAGGACGTCCCATTGCGAGAGGTCATACCAGCTCGCCGACGGTCGGGAAGCGGCTCCGCGCTCCGGCTTCTGGGCTCGCGATGCGAACACCACGTTGATTCTCCCCGTGTCGGCGAGAACCTGGAGCAGCTGGGCGCTGCGGAACAGGGACGGGAGCCCGGTGTTGAATCGTTTCAGGTAGCGATCGAGGGCCACCAGCTCACGCAGGCTCAGCTTGAGGTTCTCGTCGAACTTGTACTCGCAGTTCATCAGGGCGACCAGCTTGCGACGGTCGACCAGGAACTGGGGCGGATCCTCGCCGTTCCATTCGTAGCCCATGGCCTCGTTGATGCGTTGCGCCATCTGATGCACGTTTCCGTCCTCCTCGCGACACTGCTTCAGAATCGACGCGAGACGAAAGGCGGGAAGATCGTCCGGGTTCAGGACTTGTCGTTTGCGGGGCATGAAATCGTCCTTTGGATTTGTGTCGTGGTTACGCCAAAACATGCGCAAGTGATGACCGCGCACGGTTGGTAGTCAGTGTTGCTCCAATTATTGTCATCGTAACTCAATTGTTTTAAGCAGTTTATGTGATACAACTGACTCGTGCCTCGTTGAGATGAGTTGAGCTTGGCCTCACAGCTTGGTGGCATCACTGAGCCAACCTAACACGGAACCCATGGCTACACCAAACGACTCTTCAGCCCCGCACGGGCAAACCCTTCCCCCGGATCACGCTGGGCGGTTTCGGCTCGACGTCGAGACCCGCTCCGCCGGGACCCTGCCGCATCGTCGCGACGACATGCCGGTCGTCGACAGCCTGGCCCTCGTGGACGGAGCGGTGTGGTTGACGCGGAGCGAGCCCGGCCTGCGACTCACCACGCATCGCCCGGCCGGCCGAGACGCCTTGCTCCTGGAGGTCGTCACCTCCGGTCGCGCGCGGATCCTTGTCGCGGCCGAGACAACCGATGTTCGCCTCAACGGCTTCCCGGTGGCGCGCCTGGCAGTGCTGGACGACGGCGACCGGCTCCGTTGGGGGGAACACGTGGTGATCGTGGAACGGGACCGGGTGGTTCGGGTGCAGGACGTTCCCCCCGAGTCCGTTGGAAAGGACTGCCCCGTGTGCCGGGTGCCTTTCACGGCGGGGACCCGCGTGGTCCTGTGCTCGCGTTGCGGCGCCGCCCAGCATCTGGAGGGGAAGGAGGTGCCCGAGCGGGATCGCCTGGAGTGCGCCCGGCTCAACCCCGAGTGTCCCCTTTGTGGCGAAGAGACGCTTCTCGAGGAAGACACCGCGGAGGCGTCGCGATGAGGACGGCTCTCGGGAAGGGCGTCCCCGACCCCACCCTCAATGGCATGTTCCGGGAGATCGAGGCGTCCGGTGGAACCCCACGGGTGGCCCGCGCGGCCCGGTTGCCCCGGTTCGTTGCGGGCAGGAAGGACGGCGCCGAGGCCCTTGCCGCTCTGCGGGTGTTCCTGGTCGGAGCCGGGAGCGTGGGGTCGGCGGCGGCGCTGCATCTCGCGCGACTGGGGATCGGTGCGATGTGGATCGTGGATCACGGGGTGTTCAAGGAGGAGAGCCTGCTCACCCATCCGGCCGATCCCTCGTGGGTGGGGCAAGGGAAGGCGCGTCGGATCGCCGAGGCGGTCAAGGAGCTCAGCCCCGACACCCGGGTCTACGCCTACTCGGGAAGGCTGGAGAGCCTCCCGGTGGGCGCGCCCGATGTCGCGGACCTGGCCCTGCTGGCCGGGGACAACCTCAGCGTGGAGAGCGAGCTGGGACAGCGGTGCCTGAGCCTCGGAGTGCCCTTGCTCCAGGGATCCGTTCATGGGGAGACCCTGGTGGCGCAGATTCGCCGGTTCCCCAACCGGGACGGCGATCCCTGCCCGCTCTGTCTCTTTGGGCCGTTGGAGCGGACGTGGCTGGATGCGGAGCCGCGGTTCCGCTGCGATGCCTCCGTTGGCCGGGATGGCCCGGGCACCGTCGAGACCCAACCGACCCGCAGCCCGTCCTTTCTCTGCTCCCTGGCCGCCGATCTGCTGGTTGCCGAAGTGACCCGGATGGCGGTGGGGTGCGACGAGCCGGGAGCGGGCGTGCTCGAGGTGTGCACGTTCTCGCGGCGATCGGTCTGGTCTCCCCGGGTTCGGCGCGAGGATTGCCCCGGTGATCACACCCCCTGGGAGCGACTCGAACTCCCCGGAGACCTGGGAGAACACACCGTGGGAGGCGTTCTCGACGCGGCCTCCATGGTGC
Source organism: Candidatus Eiseniibacteriota bacterium (assembly GCA_942491735.1). Classification (GTDB taxonomy): domain Bacteria; phylum Eisenbacteria; class RBG-16-71-46; order JABDJR01; family JABDJR01; genus CALOCN01. Next base: position 583,668 of record CALOCN010000001.1, read on the forward strand.
GTACCCAGCCCTGGTCCTTCCAGGCCCAGGGTCTGTGGTTCGCCGAACGGGGTGGGTGTTCCTGCGGTGAACGCCCGCTCGGCCGCTTCGTCGACCCGTCCGGTACCGCGGATCGCTGCCCGGATTGCGGTGAGCTGGTGCGTTCCGGATGGTTTCACAGTCACGCCGAAGCCACCTCACGAACTCTTGCGCCCCACCTGGACACCCCCGTGACCCGGTTGGGTGGCGATGGGTGCCGCGCCTTCGTGCTGCGCACCCGCACCCGGACCGTCCTGGTTCAAGGAGACAGTTCCCATGAACACGCATGACTCTCCCCTCGGCCTTTCCGATCTGGCCCAGGTGACCCTCTCGCAACGGCAGACGCGGTTTCTGGGCGAGGCGGCCGAACACAGCCTGGGCTCCGCGGCCTGGCGCCGTCGCAAGGAGGCGGAAACCCGCGACCTGTTCGCGTTGGAGGCCATCGCCCCGCGATTCCAGGTCAGTTTCGTGGACCTGCAAACCACCCTGCGGGTGATGGTCGTTCTGCGCTGCCCGGTTCCGTGCCTGGATGAGAACGGTGAGCCGCTGCAGATCGCGGACGAGGCTACCCTGGGGATCAGCTATCCGGAAGAAGCCCTGCGTCAGCCGCAACCCGGGTTTGCCTTTGTCCAGATCAAGGCGCCCTCGAACGTATTCCACGCCAACGTGGCCCACGGGTCGGATCAGCGTCTGTGCCTTGGTACGTCGCTCCCGGCCGGGGTGCGTCTGCGGGAGATCGTCCTGGCGAGCTATGCCGCGTTGACCCTGCAGAACGTGCAGATCGACGAGCGGGATGCAGCAGGGGTGATGAACATCACCGCGGCGCGGTGGTGGCAGGGAAATCCCGAGCACATGCCGCTGTCCCGTGTCCCGTTCCTGGCTTCCGATGATCTGGAGGGGGAATGAGGTCCCGGGAAGCGATCAAGGAACGGGTCGAGAGCCGGGACGGGTGGCTCACCGTGTCCCTTCCCGCGCCGGACCATCTGGACCCGATCCGCGCCCAGCACGGAGGAGCCGGCCCCTGGAAACTGGTCCCCGCGGAAGCCGGGCTGCGCTGGGTGGCCGAGGTGCCGCTCGCCGATCTCGACCTTGGCTCGGGACGGCGGGTCTCCGCTCCGCAGCGGGACGCCACGGTGGCCTGGCTCTGCGCCGACGTTCCGGAACGGTCCCCGGTTGCCTCGGACGACCTGAACCGGTGGGTGACCGAAACGGATCGGATTGTCCACACCCAGGGGCAGGTGACGCGCATCACGCCCATGGCGGATGGCCGGGCACCGGGATGGACCGCGCAGCTGGGTTCCGTGCCCGCCGACCTGGGAACCGCCCGTCGCGCGTGGTTGGAGGCGTTGCTCGTGGATGCCCAATCCACCTGGCGCATGGTGCGATTCCGGATCGATGCGCAGGCGAACGTTCACGCGGGGGTCGCGCTGACCGGCCTCCCCGAATCCGGGGCCGAAGCCGTGGTTCGGGCCGCGCTCGAGTCCCTGGCCCGGGCGGTGTCCTGGGTGTCGGCGCCCCTGGGCGCCATTCTGGATCCGCATCTGGTCTCGGTGCTTCTGGATCGTAGGCCGGCGGTTCTTCAGTCCACAAACCGATAGAGGAGATACGACCATGGTCAAGGTTGATGCCAAGTTCGATGCCGATGGACGCCTGCGGATCCAGGCGGAGGATGTCACTGGAAGCCGATCACTTCCGGTCGACGTGGAGCGGGATCTGCCCGCGTCCGAGGTGGCGCGTTCGGTGGCGGCGCTCATGTCGCTTCCCGGGAACGTGCCCTGGGCCCTGCGGGCCGACGCGTCGAGTGCCTACCTCGACGATGCCACCGCGATCGGGGACCAGCTCGCGCCGGGAGCGCGGGTCACCCTCACCCCCAAGACCCACCTGGGATAGGAAACGAACCCATGTCAAGCAACCCCTCGGGCCCCCGCTCCCTGCTGCCCGCTCCGCTTCCGGTCATCCGGACCCCCTTTCGGGTCGAGCTGCGGCTCGAGACCGGGGGCGACGTCGTGGCCGCGGAACCGGTCCGTGATGTCGACCTTCGCGATGCGGTCGGGGAACTGTGGTGGCACGGGGTCCTGCGTCGGGGGCGAATGCAGGTCGCGCTGGAGGAGGGGGCGTATCGGGTCAGCCCCCTGCTTGGCAACGCCCCGCGTTGTTCGGGCTTCCTGCTGGAAACGGACGGGCCCGATGGTTCCAGGGTGGAGCGGCGGTTCGATCTGCGGGTTCTTGCCGCGGTGGCGGATCGGGCCGCGTCCCGCCTGGTGCGGGAGGGGACTCTCGCCGGGGATCAGACCTACTACTACGACCTCGTCGCTACCGATGCGCAGCCGCAACCGCTCAACCTGGCCCCTCAAGCGTCCCCCTCCGGAGTGCGGGCGGCGGGAGAAGAGAGGACCCACGCACCCCGGGTGCTGGACATTCCGTTGGCCCCGTTGCTGGATGCGGCGAGCGCGGTGAGCGGAGGGCGTTCCCCCGACGATCACGTGATCGTCTATACCGACACCGCGCTGGAGAAAGCGGAGCGGTTTTCCCGTCGCGGTGAGCGGGAGACACCGCCCCGGGAGTCCGGCTGCGTCCTGGTGGGCCCACTGTGCCGCTGCCCGGACACCGGCGACCTCTTTGTCGTGATCACCGATGTTCTGGAAGCGACCGAGGCCGAGGAGGAGAGCTTCTCGCTCAGCTTCACCGGGGCGACCTGGTCCCGCATCCAACGGGTCCTGTCGGCGCGTCGTTCCCGACCGGCCACCCGTGCGGATCGGATTGTGGGACAGGCCCACGGCCACAACTTCGTCCCCGGGGGGGACGCCCCTCCCTGCGAGCCCTGCGCGAGGCAGACGGTTTGCGGAAGGGACTCGGCCAGCCTCTCGCCCGATGACCGGACGTGGTGCCGGGCGGTGTTCGCGGGGCAACCGTGGCAGATCAGCCACATCTTCGGCCTCAATGCACGGGGGGACGCCACCCGCGCCTTCTATGGACAACGATCGGGAGAGCTCACCCTGCGCGGTTACCACCTCGTGACCGAAACGCGATTCAACCAACTTCGGGACGACGCCTTGAGCGGGCCGTCGCATCCCGGGGAGGCTCCGGCATGAACAAGCCCTCGTCCATCATCAAACTCATCCTCGATCCGGATGCGCCGCCGCGCCTGCGGGCCCGCATCCTCATGCAGACCATGCAGGCCCACGAGAGCGCGGAGCAGATCGCGCATCAGGTGGTGACCTCCATCGAGGGGTCGCCCCGGGACGACGCCGCGGAATCGGTCCGCAAGCTCCTCGAAGAGCTGCGGTCCGGACCGCTCCGCTGCGCCACCTTTCTCCGGTTCCTGCCCGGCGGGAACGGGGTGCGCCGCGCCCAGATCCTCTTTCCGGAAGGGGGGAGTGCCTCCTGCGTCGTCCCGGATGCCGAAACGGCGGAGCTGCTGCGCCCGGGCGACACGGTGTGGATGGACGGCGGGGCCAAGGCGGTCCTGCATCGGGAGTCCGAAGTGGTGGGGATCGGAGAGGAGGGGCGTCTCGAGCGCCGGCTGGACGCGGAGCGGGTCGAGGTGCAACTGCGGGACCAGGGGCGGTTCGTCTTCCACTGCGCGGAGCGGCTGCGAGAACAGCTGGAGGCGGGCGAGGCCGAGCCGGGGGCCAAGGTGCTGGTGTGTCCGTCGCGCATGATCGCCTTCTCCGCGGTGCCGCGCCCCGATGCCTACGCGCACTACGAGTTCCTGGACACCCGCCCGGTCCCCGACGTGATCGTGGAACGGGATATCGGATCGCCGCCCCGTTTCATCGCCACCCTGACCCGGCATCTCAGGACCGAGCTGGAACAGCCCGAGCTGGGTCGGGACTACCGGGTGCGCCCCAGCCGCATGGTCCTGCTCACCGGGGTCACCGGCGCGGGAAAGACCCTGAGCATTCTCGGGTTCATCCGCCGCGCCCACGAGGTCATGAGCGAGGCGACCGGGATTCCCCTCGCCGACCTGCCCCCCCGGGTGGTGCGTCTGGAGAGCGGCGCGGTGCTGAGCAAGTGGTTCGGGGAGTCCGAACAACGACTGGAGCGGTTCTTCAACGAGGTGGAGGAACTGGCGGACAAGGAGTTCCCCACCCCGGACGGGCGCTCGGTGCGCCTGCCCCTGATCGTGGTCTGCGAGGAAATCGACGGGATCGCCCGGGCGCGGGGGAGCGACCCCATCTACGACCGCATCCAGACCACCCTGCTGCGGCGCTTCGACTCGACCTCGCAGTCGTTTCGCAACCGTATGGTGATGTTTCTCTGCACCACCAACGTGCCCCACATGGTGGACGAAGCGTTCTTCCGCCGGGCCGGCGGCGCGGTGGAGCGGTTCGGTCGGCTGGATCCGGATGCGTTCATGGAGGTCCTGGGCAGGCACGTGCGGGAGATCCCCTTCCGGGCCGGAGACGGGAACGGCGACGGCGCGCGTGAGCGGGTGCTGGCCGACGTCTCCGATTGGCTGTTCAGCGCCAACGGGGACGATCCGGGGCAGGTCGAGTTTCGCCTCGTGGGAGCGAGCGAACCGCTTCTGAAGTACCGGCGCGACTTCCTCACCGCGGGTCTGGTGGATCGTGCGGTGCAACAGGCGGCGTCCGAGGCCCGTGACCTGCAGGCGGAGGATCCCACCGTGCGTGGGGTGACCGCCGGTCTTCTCATGCGCGCGCTCCACGACCAGATCCGGTCCGTGGTGGCGCTCATCAACACCGAGAACGCGGGGGGGCACGTCACCCTGCCCGACGGCGTGCGGGTGGCCGGAGTGCGTCGGATCGATCAGGCGCCGCTCCTTCCGGTCGAGTTGGAACGCGTGCCCCGTTAGCCGGGTCCATCGGGACCGGCACACCATCCATGGAGGTTGGCAGTCATGCAAGAGCAGCAGCGAAACCACGAGGCCCGGGGAGGGAACGCCCGTCCCGGATTCTGGGAGTCCCTCGCCGATTCGGAGGTGGCGGCCACGGTCCTGCACGGCCCGTACGCCGAAATGCTCCCGGTGGCCGGGCTCGATGCCCGAACCATTCGCGAGCGATACCGTGACCGGTTCGACATCGATCCCAACAGCGAGGTCTTTGTCGATGGGGAGCGGTCGCCCGAGGACACGGTGATCCAGGCCGGGCAGGTGGTGATGTTCGTGCGTCGGGCCGGGGAGAAGGGGGTGGGGTCATGACCGTGGTCACGCTCGAGAAGGACCGCGCGGTGCTGCGTCTCAGCGAGGGGAAGGAGACGACCATTCCGGTGGCCGAGCTGGTGAACCGGCTGGCTCCGGAGGTCATCGATACCCAGGGACTCATGTTGCCCCCCGGCACCCGCTGGGCGCGCCGGACTCCGGGCGGGTTCGTGCTCGTGCACGAGACCCCCAACGTGGTGATGAACCTGCGCTGGATCGCCCGGGAGTCCGAAGCGCCCTATGGCGAGGAAGCGATCTACCGGGATGTGCGTCTTTCGCTTCCCTATATCGTGGTGTTCGCGCACTACGGGGTCCGGGCACGCCAGCTCGTGCTCTCGGATCGCAACGAGTGCTACTTCCGGACCAGTCCGCTCAAGAGCGAGGACGACCCGTTGTTCTTCCCCGCCCTGCTCAACTGCTCCCGGTTCTCCACCCCGGAGGGGCACCCCCTCTCCTGGATCTGTACCCAGAACCTGGATCGGGGGCCCCTGCGCGGCATGAACCATCCCAACCGGTACCTGCAGGCGAGCCTCGGCATTCTCCTGCACCATCTCTTCCACGCCGCGTTCAACCGCAGCTCGGAACTCAGCGAGTTGACCAGTTGGTTCACCTCGACGGTGGACGCCGGGGTCGACCCACGCCTGGCTTCGGTGGAGGCGTGGGAGGAGGGGACCCGCGAGAACCCGCTCATGGCCCTCGACGTGCCGTGGCTTCCCACCGGTCTGTCGGTGAAACAGGTGACCGAGCGGGTGGCTTCCGGGATGTCGGTGAAGCCGGTGACGACGGCCGAGGATGTGGCGCGACTCATTCTTCGCGGCCATCGGTCCCTGCGCCGGCCCGGCCTCTTCGACGGGGTGGTGCCATGAGCAGCGACGTGGCGCCGGGGTCCGATCGCGTGATGACACCCATCGTGATCAAGACGGACGAGGGGTTCCAGTGGCTGGAAGGGGAGCGGGTCTTCTACGTCCTGGCCCGCAACGGGTTGTTCCTGTGCCGCGAGCATCCGTTCTTCCGGTCCTCGACCCGGGCCCGTCTCTGGCCGCGCGAGCTCGTCGATCAGGAACGGTTTCTCATTCCACGGTTCCCCCGGCTTGCCCGGGAGGACCTGGAGCGGGTGGTGGGATTCTTCGATCACATGGGTCGGCAGGGGGCCGAGGCCGCGGTGCTCCTGGCCTGGAACCCGACCAGGGCACAGGTAGAGATCCTCGTCCCGCCCCAGACCGCGACCATCACCCGGGTGTGGAGCGGGCGCCCGCATCCGGTGGGACTCCACTTCGATGTCCCGCACAACCTGCCCCCCGGATGGTTCGTCTTCGGTGATATCCATTCGCATGTCGAGCTGGAGGCCTATGCTTCGGGCACGGACCAGCACGACGAGACCTTCCAGGCCGGTCTGCACGCGGTGGTTGGGCGCATCCACGAGGAGCCCCCGCAGTTCCATGTCGAGGCGGTGGCGGAAGGGGACCGTTTCACCCTGCTGCGCGAGGATCTGGTGGAGGCGTACGAACAGCGTCGCACCGACTTTCCCCAGGAGTGGATCGAGCGGGTCGCGGTCCAGGTGCAGCCGCCCCCGGCCCACGGACCCCAGGGACCGGTGGTGGGAGGATGGGGGGACGCATGGCCCGGTTGACCCAACCCGGGGCGCAGGACAGGCCACGGCTGACCGTGAACACGGCGATCCGGGTGATCGGTCTCGGTGGCGTCGGAAGCATCGTGACCCGGTACCTCACCGTGTTCCTGGCATCGCTGGGGGTGCCTTGCCGGCTGGTCCTGGTCGACGGCGACGCGTTTGCCCCCGAGAACACAGGGCGCATGTTGTTTTCCCATCTGGGCAACAAGGCCGAGGTGACCGCCCACGAGTTGGATGGGTTCCTGGAAGACAGCCCGGTCAGCCTGGTCGCCATCCCCGAGTACCTGGATCGGGAGAACATCGGGCGGTTGGTGACCGAGGGGGATCACGTGCTGCTTGCGGTGGACAACCATGGAACGCGACGCCTGGTCATCGAGCGCTGCGCCGCGCTGCGCGAGGTGACGCTGGTTTCGGGTGGGAACGACGGGGTGGGGCCGGACTCGGGTGGGTACCCCCGGCGGGGGACCTACGGGGACGTGCAGGTCTACCTGCGCAGGGACGGTGAGGATGTCACGGCGCCTCCCACCCGGTTTCATCCGGAGATCGCCGAGGCCAACGAGCCGCTTCCGTCCGAGGAGGGGTGCGCGCAGACCATGGTATCGGTGCCGCAGTTGCTGTTCACCAACCTGCAGACCGCGGCGGCGATGCTCAACACGTACCGCGGGGTTCTGTGCGAGAACCTGGGCTACGAGGAACTGGCCTTCGACACCGCGGAGGCGCTCATGCGACCGGTGCGGTTGCGGGGGGATGCGCCGGTCCGGACAAAGCAGGAAGCCGGCTAGGGCAGAACCACCATCTTGCGCGAGATGGCGTAGGAGCCGGCCTGGATCCGGTAGAAGTAGACGCCCGAACTCACCCGGCGCCCGTCGCTGTCGCTTCCGTCCCAGGGAATCTCCTTGGGACCGGCGACCATGTGGGCGCCGGTGAGGAGCGAGCGAACCAGGCGACCGCGATAGTCGAACACGGAGACCGAGACGTCCGAGGACTCCATGAGATCGAAATAGATGGTGGTCCGGGGCCGGAACGGGTTGGGCGAGTTATTGAGCCCGGCCACCGGCCCCGTCAGTTCCTGGGTGTCCGAGGAGGGCGGCTGACCGGCCGGACGCAGACGGATATCCGCGAGCACGCCGGGAGTCATCTCGTCGAGGGTGAGAATCCCGGGGGCGCCTCCCACTTCGTAGTAGGTGGTCTCGAAACCCGGACGATCCGCGAATGCGTAGTAGCTCCCCGAGGGCAACTCGGTGAGCAGGGCGACCCCGTTGGCGGTGGTGGCCCCGCCGGCCATGGGAATGGCGATGGGGCTGGCCGAGAGCGAACTGGTCAGGTAGAAGAAGGCTCCCGGCAGGTTCACCGCATGATGCTGCAGGGCGAGCCGGATGGGATCGCGCTCCGCGGTGGATCCCAGGTCGGTTCCCCGGGCATCCGGTTCGGCCCGGACCCGCCCCACCTGGAGGAAGTCGCCTCCCGATACCCCGGGACGCAGGGTCATCTGCAGGGGAGCGATCCGGATATTGGGACGGATCACCACGGTGGGAACCAACTCCGCGTTCTGCCAGCGCCAGGCGTCGGGATAGTAGGCGGGAATGTAGCCCTCCGCGCTGGCCGCGAGCAGAACCTCAGCGCCCTCGGGGAGTCCATCGATGCGGAACAGGCCCTGGGCATCGGTGCGGGTCTCGAAGACCGCCCCGCGGGGTGTTTCCGGGTCCAGGTGGATCCGCACCGTGGTGTGAGGCACCGCCTCGCCGTCCGGATCGGTGATGAATCCAACCACCACGGCCTGGTTCGCGGGAGGGGCCGTGCCACCCAGAAGTAGCCTTCCCGCGTCGGCCGGTTGTTTGGGATACACCGGAATCGGCGTAGCCAGGTCGAACGGCACGCCCTCCGGGTACCAGACCGGGTGGTAGTCGCCAAGCTCGGCCCGCACGTAGTAGGAGAGCGATCCGTCCTCGGACGGCCAGAGCCCGTCGACACGGAACGAGCCATCCGTGCCCACCCTGGCCCGACGCTCGAACGGGGCAAAGGTGGGGAAGGCCGGGGTGACGATGACCACCGCGCCGGCCGCCGGCACCACGCATCGATCGTTGGTGGCGGTGCAGTCCGCATCCAGCAACCGGCGATAGACGAAGCCCTCGATGACGCCCCCGACACTGTCTTCCCCGGCGGGTTGAAGGACGAAGTCGGTGTGATCCACCGCGCCGCCGGGTGCGACATCGACCAGCGCCGCGTCCTCGAAGTGCCGTGCGTTGCGGAACCACTGCTCCATGTACCCGCGCGCCTGGGCGAGCAGGAAGTACGGTGTATCGCCGGGGACCTCGAGCTTGAACCCGCCCGAGGCGTCGGTCTCGGCGCGTACCGGCGCGAGGTCGGCCAGGACGCTGTGCAGGAGGGGAATGGCGGTGATGACCGCGCCCTCCAGGGGCTCCGGGGGGCCGTCGTGGATCGGGTCGAACGCGGTCACCACGCCCCCGATCCCCGCCATGGCGGAACCGTCCAGGGGAGGAAGCCGCAGGACCAGGGGAAGTCCGTGATCCTGGGGGTCGTTCGCGATCCGGACCACATCCCCTTCATCCTGGGTCGTCTTGTCGTCCCAGTAGATGTATCCGTGCGAAACCGGTTTGCCGGCCAGGATGCGATATGAGCCGATCGGGACCGGAAACTCGACAACCCCTTCGCTGTTGGTGAGACCGCGGTAGAACCCGCGTGAGTCCGTGGGCCGTGGCAGGGTGCCGTCCGGTCCGGGTTGGACCCGGCCTACCGGGATGGCCACGACCGAGGCATCGGCAAGTGGAACGCCGGGAGTGGCTTCGTCCCCGGTGGGGCGTTCCACCACCCAGGCCCTGAACAGGGCGGTCCCCGGCGGGGGGGGAGGCGGGTTGCCGGTGTCCATCGGGAAACGAAACGCGGCATAGCTCCCGGCCCGTACGGGAACCGGTTGTGCCCGGTCGAGATCCGTCACTCCCGGGTAGTAGGTCCAGCCATGTTCGTGTCCGGGGATCGCGCCCAGGTGATAGATGCCGGAAGGAATCCCTTCGAAGAAGAAATATCCCTGGTCGCTGATCCGGGTCGACCACCACCGCGAGGGGGGTCCCTCCGCGCTGGAATCCGCGGTGTCGGCGAAGGCTGCGGTGGTGCTGAGCCGGGCCAGCACGTCCGGTCCCAGGGGAAGCGGCGATCCGTCCTGGGTGTGGACACGCCCCGCAACCACACCGCCCCGGGTGGGTTCGCCCACGCCGAACGACACCTTGGTGCGACCCACTCCGCGTACAGCGAGCACCGCTTCATGGGTTCCCGGGGAGAGCGGGTAGATCTGGAACAGGTGGCGTAGGTAGGGTGCCTCGTCCGGCCCAAAAGTGATGGCATCGCCGGGAGCCAGGACGATCTCCCGTGCGAACTCGGCGCAGGCCAACGTGGGGGTGAAGTGGCCGTCCAGCACGTACTCCACGGGGCAGCCGTCCACGATGAAACGGGCCTCCCTGTCACCTTCGTTGGTCACCGTCACGTGGAAAGCGAACGGCTCCCCCATGGGAACGCGCGGCGGGACCACCCTGGCGCTGACCGAGAAAGGACTGGGCGGCGGATCCTTGCTTTCCTGGACCGTGATCCGGACGGCGGTCTCGGCATAGCCAACGACCTGCCCGGTGAGGCTGTGGACCCCCGGTTCCAGGAACAGATCGTCCGCGGTGTGGACGAAGGAGCCCACCAGCGCGCGTTGGCCCGGGGCCAGCATCAACTCGCCGATCACGTCCGGGAATCCCTTCCCGTCGCTCCAGGTCCAAGCGCCGTCCACAAGGTAGTCCGCCTTGTGCCCGTCCGAGGCGAAGGTCAGCAGCTGCTCGGTTTCGGTGGGATTGGAGGCGAAGATCCGGATGGAGACCTCCTCGCCGACCGCGTAGACCTGCTTGTCGGTGAGAAGGTGGGCCTGGATATCCGCGTTGGGGGGGCGGTCCTGTGCGCCCGCACCCGTAGGGAGTAGGCAGATCGCCAGGAAGGCCAGAAGCAAGACGTGAAGTGCTCTGTTTTCGTTGTCCATGGGCCGCACAGATTCTAACCCAGGGATCGGGTCCAGGTTTCCCGACTTCGGCAAGTTCTTGGTACGCAATGTGTTGTCCTTGCCGTCGTCGGGACGCGGTCGCTCCACTGTCGCCACCGGCGGGAAGCCCGTAGAATCCCCGTCGGCTCACTACTGGAGGTCTCATGTTGAATCGATTCACCGGTCCCGGGGGACTGGGTCTGTGGCTGATCGCGGTGCTGGGAGGGGCCATCGCCCTTTCCGCCGGGGCGGGTGCGGAGTCCACGGAGGGAACGACCCCAAGCGTCGTGTTCCTGGTCCGACACGCCGAGAAGGCCGCCGACGACGAACGCGATCCGTCGCTGAGCGAGGTGGGGCAGGAACGCGCCCGCGCGTTGGCGCACGCCCTGGGGGATGCCGGGGTGACCCATCTCTTTGCCAGCGAGTACCGGCGTACCCAGCTCACCCTGGCCCCCTTGGCCAAGGCGACCGGGGTCGAGGTGGTGGTGGTTTCGGCGCGGGAGCCCGAGGCCCAGGTCGCCGCACTGCGCGAACTCCCGCCGGGATCCGTGGCCGTGGTCGCGGGGCACTCCAACACCGTGCCGGACCTGGCCAAGCGTCTGGGGGCGAGCCTGACCGGGCTCGAGACCCACGAACGCTACGGTGAGATCCTTCCCGACGGCGACTATGACCGCCTGGTGGAGATCGTTGTGGCGTCCAGCGGTGATCCGTTGCGGGCGATGGAACTGCGCTACGGAAACCAGGACTAGCCACGAATGATCGACACACTGATTGGTTGGTTGACGGAGCAGGGGACCTCGGAGCTGGTGGCTCGACTGATCGTGGCCGTGGTTGGATGCACGCTGCTGCTTTTGGTTGCGGCGTTGGCGGATTGGGTGACCCGGAAGGTCCTGGTGCGACTGGTGCGCACCGTGTCCAAGCGGAGTCGCGCGACCTGGGATGACGCGTTGGTCGATTCCGATGTCTTCACCCGGGCATCGCACCTGGTCCCTGCGCTGGTCATCTATGTCTTTGCTCCCCTCGCCCTCGCGCCGTTCCCCGGTGCGGACGAAGTGGCGCGGACCCTGGCCCGGGTGGCCATGGCCGTCACCACCATGCTCACCCTCGATGCGCTCCTGACCGCGGGCCACACCATCTACGACAGCACCCGGTTGGCCAAGCAACTGGACATCCGAACCTTCATCCAGCTGCTTCGGGTTGCCGTCTTCTTCCTGGGGAGCGTGGCCGTGTTTGCGCTTCTGGTCGGGCGGTCCCCGCTGGTCTTTCTCAGCGGCCTCGGTGCGTTCAGCGCCGTCCTGCTCATCGTCTTCAGGGACACCATCCTGGGTTTCGTGGCCGGGGTGCAGATCCAGGCCAACCACCTGGTCCGCCCGGGCGATTGGGTCGAGATGCCCAAGTACGGCGCGGACGGGGACGTCCTAGAGGTCAACCTCACCAACGTCAAGATCCAGAACTGGGACAAGACGATCTCCAGCGTCCCCGCCTACGCGTTCGTGTCCGACTCCTTCAAGAACTGGCGGGGGATGAGCGAGTCGGGCGGGCGGCGCATCAAGCGCGCGATCAACATCGATATGTCCAGCATCAAGTTCTGCGATGCCGAGATGATCAACCGCTTCAAGAAGATCCAGTACATCACGGAGTACGTCGAGAAGACGCTGGCCGAGGTCACCGACTACAACACGAAGACCGGGGCCGACACCTCGCTTCTGGTCAACGGACGCCACCTCACCAACGTGGGGACCTTCCGCGCCTACCTGGTGGCCTACCTGCGCAATCATCCGGAGATCCACCAGGACATGACCTTCCTGGTGCGGCAGCTGGCCCCGGGAGAACACGGGCTACCGATCGAGATCTACGTGTTCAGCAAGGACCAGCGGTGGCCGTACTACGAGGCCATCCAGGCGGATATCTTCGACCATGTGCTGGCCATCCTGCCGCTGTTCGATCTGCGGGCGTACCAGTCGCCGGCGGGGAGCGACGTGCGGGCGTTGAGCACGTCCAAATCCGATTGATCCCGAACCGCAATGGGGGACGAACCGCTGTCCGGCTCGCCCCCCTCCTGTGGGATGCTGCGCGGTATCTGTCTGCGCGCCTATTGGGGGGGAAGGTCCCCATTATTGTTCCCCCCACTGTATAGAGCGGAGAATCGGGCCCGCAGGGGACAAGGAAAGTGCCTGCACCAGTAATAACAGCCCGTCAAACGGCTTAGTGCTCTGCCCGCGTCGCCATTTCCCGGATCTGCTCGTACCACCGTGGGTGTTGGATGGGTTGCAGCACGCCCAGCGCGGTTGCGTAGTGTTGCCTGGCTGCTGAGAGCTGGGAGGGATCTTCCGACCCGGCATAGCGTGCTTCGGCAAGTCGTCCCCGGTGGACCTCGACCCACAGGTACGGGAGCGGTGTCCGTGCGCGGGTGAGCGTGGCCGAGGCCGCGTCAAGGTGCGCTTCCGCGTTGTCGAGATCGCCGAGCCGGATCAGGATCCCGGCCAGCTCGGTGTGGATCTCGGCCAACCGGTATGCATCCTCGGTTGGGTCCAGGATTTCCAGGGCAGGCGCCAAAAGGTCCCTCGCCTGTTCCAGGGGTGGCATGGACTCACCGGCGAGAGCCGACCGCGTCGCGAGGACCTCGGCAAGGGCACGCCGCGTCTCGACGTTGGGCCCGGGTCTTTCCGTCTCATTGCGGACGGCGAGGGACTCGACCAGGCGTCGCTCCGCACTGTCGAGGTACCCGTTACTCCCCGCCAGTTGGGCTCCGCGCAGGTAACCCACCCCCAGGTTGTGGAGCATGGAGGCATGGGCCGGTTCCGCGCCCGAGTTGCGTGGAATGATCTCCGCCGCGCGCTTGACGTGCCGGCGACCCTCGTCAACGCGCACGATGTCCTCGATCGCGTACCCGAGGTCGATCATGGTGAGCCCCAGCTCGTTGAGGGCGAAGCAATAGACGATGTCCTGGGAGGGGAGTTCGGTGACCGGGATCTCCGGATCGGCTTGCACCTCCATGGCATAGGCGGCCAGGGTCTCCTGATAGAGACGTTCCGCTTCCCGGAGCAAGGGAGCGGGGCTGGAGCGGTGGGCGAGGGCGTAGGTGCTGCCGGAGAGGTGGAGTAGGGCGTGCCAGCCGCGCTGGTTCTGGACGGCATTGGCGACGCGTTCGTTGGGAATGAGTTCGGGGTCCGCGGGTTTGGCGAGTTCGAGTTCGACCGCTGCGCCATGATGCAGGCGCGCCAGGCGCAGTTCCTCCGTGTTGTACGAGTGTTGCGAGAGCAGCGAATAGCAGTCTCCCAGACGGATCTCCACCAGTCGATGTACTGCCCGGATTTCCGGGGACTCGGGCAACAACTCCAGGGATGCCACGGCGTCCTCATAGAGGGATATGGACCGGGCGAGATATTTCGGCGTGCGCGGGGCGGAAAAGAACAGTTCTTCCGCCGACTCGACGGCTTGGAGGGATTGGGTCCAACGCGCCGAGGCTTCGCCGCGTTGTGCGCCGTTCCACAAGGAGCGGCCGGCCAAGACGCCCGCGCCCACAAGCAGCGTGATCAGGATGGCGATCAACGCGGCGAAACGCGGGTGCTCCCGGGCGGATCGCCGGAGCCGGCGCGCCGGGGACAGGGCCGTCACATAGGCCGTCGCGTCGGCCTCGGCCCGCAGCACGTCCCTGGCAAAGGCTCCGGCGGTGGCATATCGATCACCCTTGTCCCGGGCCAGGGCCCGACCAAACACCGCTTCCATGGCCCCGGCCAGTGTGGGATTGGCCCGGCCCAACGGGGCAATGGGGGGATCGGTGAGGACGCCCAGAACCTCCCGCAGGTTCCCCGAGGGCAAGTCGTAGGGGAGGCGGTCGGCCAGCATGCGATACCCGATGACGGCCAGACTGTAGACGTCACTGCGGGCATCCACCTCGGAGGGATCCCCCAGGGCCTGTTCGGGGCTCATGTAGGCGAGAGTCCCGAGGATCTGTCCCGGCTGCGTGGCCTCGGAGAGTTCAAGCGAGGTGCCGTCGATGCGGGAGAGACCGAAGTCCACCAGATGCGGCCGGCCCTGGGCGTCGACCAGGATGTTTCCCGGCTTGAGGTCCCGATGAATGACTCCCTGGGAATGGGCATAGTCCACGATGTCGCACATTTCCCGAAAGAGGCCCAGCCGTAGCGAGGTGGATGCGCAGTGGGTGCTGGTGTATTCGAGAAGGGGCAAGCCTTCGATCAACTCCATGGCCAGGAAGGGGCGATCGTCCCCGGATGGCGTTTGCCACAAGCCCACCTCGATGAGCTGGACGATACCGGGATGCTGGAACTGCTTGAGGAGCTGGGCTTCGCGGAAGAACCGCCCCTCGGACTCCCGGCTCATGAGGGGCGCGTGGAGTACCTTGACCGCCGCATAGCGGCCGGTGTCGCGATGACGCCCCCTGTACACGGACCCGAATCCTCCCTGGCCAAGCTGCTCCTCGATCAGGTAGGGCCCAATCGTGGTCGGGGTCCGGGTTGGAGCGTCCCGGGCCCGGAAGCGCACGATCTCCGCGAGCTGGTCACCGGAGTCGTGATGGTCGAGCAGGCGAGCCACTTCGCTGCGCGTGTCGGGATCCGCGGTGGAGCGGGCCAATGCGTCCGCTCGTTGGTTGGCCGGCAGATCCAACAGATCCAGGAACAGGGAGCGAACGCGCTCGTAGTCCGCCGGAGGTGTCATGGGACTAGTCCGGCTCCGCCTCGGCCAGGTTGGCCCGGATCCATGCCTTGGCCAGGGCCCACAGGCGGCGGGCCGTGCGGGGCGAAACCTCAACCGCCTGGGCGATCTCTACTTCGGTGAGTCCTCCGAAGAACCGCAACTCGAACACCTCCGCGGCACGGGGATCAGACCCGTTGAGCTGCTTCAAGGCGTTTTCCAGGGCCAACATGTCCAGGTGGTCCGATTCGACCGCGGTGAGCGCGTCGGTCAGTTCAATACGCGTCCATCGCCCTCCTCGCTTGAGGGACTTCTTGGCCCGCGCATGGTCGATCAACAGGTGGCGCATGACACGCGAAGCCACGCGCTTGAACTCGATCTCGTTGGTCCAGGTGGGGTTCTGACGCAACAGGCTCACATACGCCATGTGGAGCAGGTCCGAGGTCTGGAGCGAGTGGTCCGAGCCCTCGCGGCGCATGTGGATCCGCGCGATGGCCTTGAGCTCATCGTAGAGACCGGGGAAGAGGGCGGCGGAGGAGTGCGGATTCGACGTCAAGAGTGCGGCTCCCGGAGACCCATGTGCTTCGACTGGAACTGTAGGAGATTGTAGCACTATGGGTTGGGAGGGGGGGCAAGAGCGTGAGAATGCCTCGGGGGGGGATGGCGTGCGCACCCTCGCTACCCACGCTGCCGCCCGGAAGGTGCTCAAGAGTCGTTCGGCAAGCTGCTATTGTTCGGGCAGGCCCACCGCATGGAGGGGAGGCTTGGATGCGTTCACTTCTACCAGTTCTATTGTTCATCACTACGGCCCTGCCGGCGACCGCGAGGGTCTGGACTGTCCCCGGCGAAGTACCCACGATTCAAGCCGCCATTGATTCGACATCAGAAGGTGACACGGTTTCGGTGGGTTCCGGAACCTACTACGAACGGCTCAGCATTGTTGGCAAGAACATCCATCTTCTTGGTGCCGGTCACGAAGTCACGATTCTTTCAGGGGAAACCGCTGTCCCAGACTCCCTCCCCATTCTCAGAGTGGACTACGTTGACAGCACCACGGTCATCTCCGGATTCACCTTCAAGGGCAATGGGGCTGACAGCGTGGACTGGACGTTCGGCGGCGCCATTCTATGTGATTTCGAAGGCACTCCAACCATCGTGAACAACGTGATCCGGGACAACTTCACTCATTGGGGTGGAGGCATCTTCATCTGGGGCTATCCTGGACCAACCGTTGTCCGTGGCAAT
Organism: Candidatus Eiseniibacteriota bacterium; assembly: GCA_942491735.1. Taxonomy (GTDB): domain Bacteria; phylum Eisenbacteria; class RBG-16-71-46; order JABDJR01; family JABDJR01; genus CALOCN01. The sequence continues at coordinate 600,408 of CALOCN010000001.1, forward strand.
CGCTTTCTTGACAACACAAGTCGTGATGGAGGAGCCGTGAACACCTGGAGTCCGGCGCTGATCGAGAACAATGTGTTCGAGGGCAACGCTGCGATCGGAAACGGGGGGAACGTGGGAACGGGAGGGGGAGTCCAGGTGAACTCGTCCAACGTGATCATCACAGGGAACGTCTTCTATCGGAATCGGGCGGGGTATGCCGGGGCCGTCGCTGTCGAGTGGGGGGATGCCCTTATCCAGGGAAACACGATGGTACTCAATGCCTCTACGCGAAACGAGACGCACCGCCCAGGATCGATTCGGGTATTCGGCTCAACCGCCGTCATCCTCAATAACATCGTGGCCCTTTCCGAGAACGGATACGGCCTCAGCGCAGTCGGTGCGGCGTATCCGCCCGATGTCACTCTCGATTGCAACAACTTCTGGGGTAACGAGTTGGGGGATTACACGACATATCAGGCGACGCTCTCACCGGGGCCCGGCGAGTTCAGTGCAAACCCACTCCTATGTGACCCTCTTGCAGGGGATCTCACCCTGAGCCCCGACTCGCCCTGTCTGCCCGCGAGCAGCGGGGGTTGCGGGCTGGTAGGTGCTCTAGGAGTCGGGTGCGGCACTCCCCTCGATGCCCCGGAGACTCTCTCTCCACAGACTCTCATGCTCGAGGCGTCTCGGCTGCCGGGAGGGGGTATCGAGTTTCGCATCCATGGGGAAGCTTCCCTGGGTAGCCGTGCAACTCTCCAGGTCTTTGATGTCCGTGGCCGCTTGCTCTACACATCGGAATTCAACAACCGAATCCATCATTGGGACGGTACAGGTCCGACTGGCGGAAGAGTGCCCAGCGGTGTCTACTTTGCCAGGGCCAGCTTCACGGATCGGTCGATTTCCGGGTCGTTCGTCCATGTCAGGTAGAGGGTAGACTGGGGAGAATGTCGAACAAGCTCCAGTTCTGCTTCCTCTTCTTGCTCCCCCTCCTGGGTTCCTGCACCACCCAGGACCCGCGGGGTGTCCCCGAAGCCGACCTCCGCGTTCCCGCGGACAGCCTCGCCCCCGCCATGATTCCCTCCCACGTGGAAACGGCTCGTCCCAACCCGATCAGCGGGGTGGTGCGCCAGGTCTTCCAGGACCGGCGCGGCGACTTCTGGTTCGCCACCCAGAGCGGTGTGCTCCGCCACGATGGAACCGCCCTTGTGTACTACGACCTTCGGGACGAGTACGGCTCCACCGTGACCGGAACCGCGTTCGCGGAGGACAAGGAGGGCAACCTGTGGATCGGCACCACCGGATGCCTCACCCGCTATGACGGCAAGGCATTCACCACGTTCACGACAGAGGATGGGCTCGGCAACAGCAGCGTCTGGTGCCTGTTCGTGGACACCCGGGGAGTCGTATGGGTGGGAACGACCGGCGGCCTGTATCGCTACGACGGAAGCACGTTCACCCACTTTCCTATCCCCGAGGCCACCCGTAAGGACCCCAATCGGGGCGTTACCGGCCCCACCCTAATCCACTGCATCATGCAGGACCGGGCGGGTACGCTGTGGTTCGTCAACGATGCGGACGTGTACACCTACGACGGCAAGACCCTGTCCCGGTTCCCGGTGATGGAGGACGAGCTCTACACCTTTGTCGGCGGCATCCTGGAAGCGCGCAACGGGGATCTCTGGTTTGCCACCAGTTCCAAGGGCATCCTCCGTTTCGACGGGAATGTCTTCACCAACATGACGCAGCTGGCCGGGCTCAACGGCACCGAAGTGGGGGGCATGCACGAGGACCAATCGGGAAACCTCTGGTTTCCGGTGGAGGGCCAGGGGGTCTATCGCTATGACGGCACGACGTTCACCCGGTTCTGGAAGGGCAACGGCCTGGACAGCCACGCCGTCTTCGGGGTCAGCGAGGACACGGTGGGGCGGTTGTGGTTCTTCGGGTTCGCCGGGGTCTGGCGCTACGATGGGGAGTCGTTCGCCAACGTGACCAGGGATGGGCCCTGGTAGACTGGGGAGAGTGCGTGGCGCCTACACATGGTCAAGCGAGGGGGGGACAACGATGCCGATCAACTACATGAGTCTGGGCCGGGGGAAGAGGCTGAGTGAGATCGTCATGGCGGGTAGCCACGATGCAGGGATCATGGCGGGGAAGGCGAATGCCCAGACCCAGTCCATGAACATACTGCAGCAGGCGACCTGCGGGGTGCGCTTGTTCGACCTGCGGATCGCCGCGTTCGCCAGTCGTGTCTCCGGTCTGGGCAAGGAAGTCGAACTCAAGGCCTACCACGCCGACGGTCTCATGGAGAGCACTGCAACGAAGAAGAGAACCCTTGTCGGGATCCATCGGGCGGGGGCGGGGCGGGTCGAGAGGACCAAGCTGAGGGGGTTCGGGCGTCTCCAGGGAGCGGTGGGAAACGGCCTGGTCACCATGCTTCAGCATGCGAGAACGTTCGTCACCGATATCTGTCCCGCGGAGTTCCTCCTCCTGAAATTCGACAAGAGCTACAACTGGCCCGCGATTGCCCGCACCTGCGTCGACGAGTTGGGGGGCGCAATGTACAACGCCCCCGGCAACCTCAACATGCGGACCCTGGACGACCTGGCCGGCAGCGTGGTTGTCCTGTTCACTCCGCCCGGGCTCCAGGCGATCGGGGGCGGGTGGGAACAGCACGGAGTCATGGGAATCAGGAATCTCCATTCCAGCGACGGCCCGCCGGCAGTCTACGATCCCAACTACAACGGCTTGACCTATTTCGGCAAGGGCGGCACGACGGTCAATCCGTTCAAGTGGAGCAAGATCAAGATCAACAGGAAAAAGCAGGAAAAGCTGATGAAGGCGATGGCGGCCCAGGCGGGGGACCAGAATCGAGACGTCATGGGGATGATGTACTGGACGAGCACCGGTCTGGTGAGGAGCATCAAGTCGAGGAACGACAAGCAGTGGAGCGATGCGAACGTCACCAAACTCAAGGCCCTCTGGGAATCCGGCCTCAAGGAATCCATCACGGCTCGACTGAACCATCACGTGGATGTCGGGACCTATGCCAACGGGCCGGTCCTGCAGGCGTTCATGCCGAACTTCGTCATGATCGACTTTGCCGATCCAAAGAAGTGCGAAACCATCTTCGAGTTGAACAACACGGCGGCCACGGAGCTCACCGCCGCGGCGAGGCAGCACGATCTGGAGACCTTCCGGACCGGCAATCAACGCCAGCGCTATGGACTGTCGCGGGATCCTTGAGCCGGCGCACGGGTGAGGCTAGATCTCCATCTTCCGCCACTCCGCTTCGTACGAGCGCCCCAGTCCCAGGATCTTGGCCAGCAACCCGTCGTAACCCAGTCCGGCCGCTTCGGCGGCAATGCAAAGCTCCTCACCGTACCCGAGGTCCGGGTTGGGATTGGCCTCCAGGACGTAGATCTCGCCTTCTTCGGTAAGCCGCAGATCGATCCGGGCGTAGCCGGAGAGCCCCAGCAGACGGAACACCCGCTTGCCCACCCGCTGGATGCGCTTCTCCAGATCATCGCTGATGTTCCTGGCCACCACCACGTCGATGCCGCGTTTCTTCGAGTACTCCCAGTCCCACTTCACCTTGGTGGTGGCAATGGGCTGGCTTCCCTCGGCCAGGTTCTCGAACACCATCTCCAGGATGGGCAGGGTCTGCAGCCGCCGGTTGCCCAGGACCCCGATGTACAGTTCGCGTCCCAGGATGTACTCCTCGGCAATGACATGGGTGTTCTTCTCGTGCAGGTAGGCTACCCGCTCCTTCAGCTTCTCGTCGTTGTGGACCACCGAGGCCTGGGCCAGGTTGAACGAACCCTCCTCGGTGAGCGACTTCACGAACATGGGGTACCTGGTGCGGGGCGGCCGACTGATCTTGCGCCCCATCATGAAGACCCCGAAGCGGGGAACGCGGATCCGGTGATAGTTGAGGATCTTCTTGCTCAGCGCCTTGTCGTGGGCCAGGAGCAGTCCTCGTGGATTGCAGCCGGTGTAATGCTGCTTGAGCAACTCCAGGTAGCTCACGATGTGGGAGTCGTAGACCTCCACCTCGTGGAACTCCTCCAGGAGATTGAACACCACATGCGGCTTCCATTCCGTGATGGTGCGCCGGATCAGTGCCAGATCGGCGTGGACACCCAGGGGACGCACGTCGTGACCCAGGCGGGCGAGCCCCTCCATGACGTCGAACTCGGTCTTCCAGGGAACATGCTTTTCCTCGGAGTACCCTTTGCCCCCCTCGGGCGGGACCAGATCTTCGTGCATGAGAACCAGGACGCGTTGTTTCATAGGGGGATCCAGTGGCGGCCGGTGCTGTGGAGGTAGTTGATGACCCGGACACTGAGCAGGACGGCGAGGTCCAGCTTCATGTCGGGCTCGGGACGATCCACGTACAGACGATTCTCCCGGCACCGCACGATCATCTCCTTGATGAGGTGATCCACGGAATAGGAATGCTCTCCCGTTCCCCGTGAGAGAGCACGCCGGATCTCCGGACGGACGCGCCGCAGGAATGCGGCGGCGGACCTGCGACGGCCGTTGGCCGGGGAGTCGGTGAAGAGCCTGGCCAGGTCCCGGTCAAAGACCTCGGGAGAGCTGGCCTGGTACCGCTCCCGCTTCTCCCGGTAGTACTCGCGCAGGGTCTTGCGGATCCCCGAGACCGGGTCGACGAACTTGCGGGATCGGATCCTCGCCGGTTTCCCGGCGATACCCTTCATGAGCCCGTCCACGTAGGCGAGCTTCTTATGCGCGGGCCAATCCGCGTACCGGGTGCGCCAGCCCGACCCCGGGGTGAGCCACACCGCGAAGGTCTCGGCAAAATCCTCGGCCGGGTGGGCCTGCGCGTACCACCAGTCCAGGTGCAGCACGTACCGTCGACTGAAGGGGCGGGGCCGATAGTACTCGGGGTACTTGGTTCCGTAGGTGCCGAACATCTCCCGCCACGACTTGCGGCGATGCAATCCATACGCGGTGTCGATGGCGTGCCCCGCCTCGTGCCGCATCAGCTGCATGCACCAGCGCTGGGTGCCCCCCTCCACCTCGTACATCTGCCTGTGCTCCAGCTGGAAGAGTCGGGGATGCGCCAGGTAGAACGGGATGGCGATACCGGGGATACCATCCGGGGAGAACCACTCCTCGGAGAGCCAGTAGTGGGGGCGAAACCGGATGCCGCGGCGTTCCAGCTCGGCATACACCCGATCCATGCGCTCCGGGAGGACGCTGTCCTCCACCCGCAATCCAAGATCGCAGATGCGCAGGTCCAGCAGTTCGTCGTCGTTCCAGCGTGCCCAGGCCGGGCGGCGTTTGCGGCTCACGGGGTGGCGGCTCCGTCACGGTCCATCATCGGTCAGCGCAGGAGAATGATCAGCGGTGTGTAGGGGGGAAGCGCGGCCATGGGACGGTAGGCGGTGAATCCCCCCTCCGCCGTGATCTCCGGGTCGTATACCGGCGCCTCCAGGTAGAGCTCCCGCGCCTTGAGTCCCGGGCCCAGCGGTCCCTTCTCCAGGGTGAGCGAGTACTTGGAAATGCGTTCGTCGCTCAGGTTCACCACCACCAATACGTTCTGCCCGTTGTCCCGTCGCAGGAAGGAATAGACCCGGTCGTCGGTGCAGGCGACCGGTGTCCAGTCGCCGCCGTGCAGGGCGTTGTAGCGGTTGCGCAGATGGATGAGCTTCCGGTAGTGGTTGAGCAGGGAGCCCGGATCCGAATTCATGAGCGCCACGTTGTAGGAGTGGTGGTCGGCCTGGGCCGGGGCCCAGGGGGCGAAACCCCGGGTGAAGCCGGCGAACCGCTCCCCGGACCACTGCATGGGGGTTCGCAGGTTCTCGTCCGGTTTCGTTCCGCCCTGTCCCACCTCTTCCCCGTAGTACACGAAGGGGACGCCCGGCCCGGTGAGGAGAAGGGTCGCCGCGCTTCGGGTCCGGTTCAGGTCGTCCCCCAGCACGGAGCGGGTCCGATTCTGATCGTGGTTGCTGAGGAAGGTGCCGTACTGGTTCTGCGGGTACACGTTCACGATCCGGGCGTGGGCGGTTTCCACCGGAGTGCGTCGGCCTTCGAGCGCGGCCTGGAGCATCGCCTCCGCGGTGGTGAACTCGAGACCCATGTCCACTTCGCGCCCCACATAGGGAACGATCTTCTCGGGCGCGTCCCAGATTTCCCCTACCGTCATGGCGTCCGGCTTCACCGACTTGTAGTAGATGTGGGCGCGGCGAAGCAGGTCGTGGGTGGATTCGGTGTGCTCCTGGATGGGCCCCTCCTCGACCAGGTGCTTGACCCCGTCCAGCCGGAATCCGTCCACGTCCATGTCCTGCAGCCAGAAGCGGATGACCTCCTTCATGGTGAAGACCACGTCGGGGCTGTTGTAGTTCAGATCCGGCATGCCGGACCAGAACAGCGCGTAGTAGAAGTCGGGTCCCGAGCTGTACCAGACCGGCGAGCCCCAGGGGCTGGTCCACCGGGGCTGGGTGGGTTGCCAGACATAGAAGTTGCGCAGGTTGTTCGAGGGGCCCTTGCTCGCTTCGCGGAACCAGACGTGCTCCTTGCTGGTGTGGTTCAGCGGCAGGTCCAGGATGACCCGGATGCCCCGCCGGTGCGCCTCGTAGACCAGTTCCCTGAAGTCCTCCAGGGTCCCATAGGCCGGATGCACCGATTTGAAGTCGACCACGTCGTAGCCGTGATAGCTGGGGGAGGGAAAGATGGGCATGAGCCAGATCGCGCCCACGCCCAGGTCGGTGGTGGAGTTGGGGTTCCCGTCGTTGAGGTAGTCCAGTTTCCCGATGATCCCGCGCAGGTCCCCGATCCCGTTCCCGTCGGAGTCGGCAAAGCTGCGCACGAAGATCTCGTAGAAGACCGTTTCGTTCCACCAGAAGGTGGTGTCGGCGGCGCTGAACGGGGGAGGTGCTTCGAGAACACCGACGAGGTCGGATGTGGACTCCGAGGAACCGGATCCGGAACAACCGACCAGCACGAGGGGGAGGAGGCAGATCAGGGCAAGATGGCGCATAGGGGCAGAATACGGCGTAGGCCCCTGGTCGTGCTACTCCTGATCGGGATCCTCATCGAGATCCAGGACCGCGGAGTTGATGCAGAAGCGAAGCCCGCCCGGTCCCGGCCCGTCCTCGAACACGTGCCCCAGGTGGGAAGCGCACTTGCGGCACTGGACCTCCGTGCGGATCATGCCGAGGCTGGTATCCCGCTCCAGATGGATCTTCTCATCGGCCACCGGGGCGGTGAAGCTGGGCCAGCCGCAACCGGCGTCGAACTTGGTGTCGGACTGGAACAGGGGCTCGTGGCAGACCACGCAGCGATAGGTCCCGTCGGCGGTCGTTTCCCAGTATTTTCCGGTGAACGGGCGTTCGGTGCCCTTCTCCCGGGCCACCCGGTATTGCTCCGGGGTAAGGCGCTCCCGCAGTTCCTCGTCGGAGGGGACGGGGTCCTTGGCTTGCGAGGGGCTGGGCTTTTTCTCGGACATGGGGGAGTCTCCTGTGGTGCGTGGGGGTGTTGATTGTAGACCAGCGGGAGCCGTTCCAAGGAGGGTGATGTTGCAGGGTCGTGTCTGTCTGATCACCGGGGGAAACCGGGGAATCGGTCTTGCGACCGCGGCCGCCCTTGCCGACCGGGGCGCAACGGTGGTGATCACCAGCCGGGACCCCGAGAGGGGGGAGGCCGCGGCGGGGGCGCTACGGGAAGCGAGCGGGAATCCGCAGGTCCACTCGGTGCCCTGCGACTTCGAGTACGGAGCCTCGGTCCGCGCCATGGTGGATACGGTGCTGGAGCGCCACCCGCGGCTGGATGTGCTCATCAACAACCACGCCACCACCGCCTCCGAGCTCCGGTTGACCGAGGAAGGGGTCGAGTCCACGTTTGCCATCAACCACCTGGGCTATTTCCGCACCAGCCTGTGGCTCCTGCCGCGACTGCAGGCGATCGGTTCCGCGCGCATCGTCAACGTCGCCTCCAAGGCCCATGTCCTGGGCCGGCTGGATCTCGATGACCTCGCCTGTCGGCGCGAGTTCTCCAGCACCACGGTCTATCGTCGCTCCAAGCTGGCCAACGTCCTCTTCACCTACGAACTGGCCCGGCGGCTGGAGGGGACGGGGGTCACCGCCAACTGTCTGCATCCGGGGGTGATCTACACAGGGCTTCTCGCGGGGGCGATTCGTCGTCGCTGGTACCTTCGCCCGTTTGCGGGGGTTGCCCGCTGGCTTGTCCCGGGGCCCGAGGCCGGGGCGCGCACCAGCGTTCATCTCGCCACCAGCCCCGCGGTGGAGGGCGTCAGTGGGCGCTACTTCTGGCGTTCCCGCCCATCCCTTTCGTCCCCCGCTTCGCGGGACAAGGACCTGGCGCGGCGTCTGTGGGAGGTGAGCTGCGATCTGACCGGGATTGAGGCCCAAGGGCGTATACTGGTTCAACGGAAGCCGTCATGAGCCAGCCCACACCCTCCGACGTCACCCGCCTGTTGGCCGACGCCCAGGCCGGCCACCCCGAAGCCATGGAGCGCCTGCTCCCCGTGGTCTACGACGAGCTGCGCGGTCTGGCGCGGCGGCAGCGTTTTCGCCACCGGCCCTACGAGACCCTCAACACCACCGCGCTGGTCCACGAGGCGTTCCTCAAGCTGGCCGGGCGCGACGGGGCAAGCTGGGAGAACCGCCTCCACTTCTATCGCATCGCCTCGCGGGCCATGCGGGACATCCTGGTGGACTATGCCCGGCGCCAGCGGGCCGGCAAGCGGGGTGGGGGGCAGGTGGACGCCTCCCTGGACGAGGTGGAAGAGATCTCGGGGGTGGACAGCGAGGAGGTCCTGGGAGTGGCCGACGCCCTGGAGCGTCTGGAATCCCTGGACCCCCGTCAGGGCAAGATCGTGGAGCTGCGCTACTTCGTGGGGCTCACCGTGCCGGAAACGGCCGAGGTTCTGGGCATCTCCCCGGCCACGGTGAAGCGGGAGTGGGCCACCGCGCGGGCCTGGTTGCAGCGCGAGATCGATCGATCCCCATGAGCCGCTTGGACCCGGGAATCCGGTTGAAGGAACGGGAGGCCCGCGCTCACCGCGGGTGAAGCACGCCATGAACATGGACACCGCCAACTGGGAGCGCATCAAGGAGATCCTCGCCGACGCGATGGATCGGGATCGTGACCAGCGGGATGCCTTCGTGCAGGAGGCCTGTGGCGAGGACCCGTCGATCCTGGAGGAGGTTCGGTCCCTGCTGGCCGCGCACGATCGCGCCGAGACCCGCGACGCTCTGGTCAGCCCGTTCGGGGAGACGAACGCCGTGGATCCCCGCATCGGCACCGTTCTGGGGCCCTATCGGATCGAGTCCCTCCTGGGGCATGGCGGCATGGGATCGGTCTATCGCGCACGGCGGGACGACGGCCAGTTCGAGCAACAGGTCGCCATCAAGATGGTGCGGGTGGGCTCCACCCCGGAGGAACTGCGGCGCTTCCGCGAGGAGCGGCGCATCCTTGCCCGTCTGGAGCATCCCAACATCGCGCGCCTTCTGGGTGGCGAGGTGACCTCGGACGGCCAGCCCTATCTGGTCATGGAGCTGGTCGAGGGGGAGCCCATCACCACGTACTGCAACCGGCACCGGCTCTCCACCGACGACCGGTTGCGTCTCTTTCGCACCGTCTGCGATGCGGTCACCGTCGCGCATCAGAACCTCATTGTGCATCGGGACCTCAAGCCGACCAACATCCTGGTCAGCGAGGACGGCTCGGTGAAGCTGCTCGATTTCGGGATCGCCCGGCTGGTGGAGACCGACGCGCTGGCCGACGCCACCCTGACCCGCACCGGGCTGCGCGCCATGACTCCCGAGTACGCCAGCCCCGAGCAGATCCGCGGGCGATCCATCTCCACCGTGTCCGATGTCTACTCGTTGGGCGTGCTGCTCTACGAACTCCTGACCGGACACCGTCCCTACCACCTGAGCCGTCTCAGCCCGGGCGAGGTGGAGCGGGTGGTGTGCGACACGGATCCGGCCCGACCCAGCACCGTGGTGCGGCGGGTCCAGGAGAACACCACGCCGGACGGCGAGATCACCCGTATCACGCCGCAGCGGGTGGGGGAGGAACGTTCCACCGATCCCGGTCGGCTGGGTCGTCGTCTGGCCGGGGATCTGGATACCATTGTGCTCACCGCGTTGCAGAAGGACCCCGCGCGGCGCTATGCCTCGGTGGAGGCGCTCTCCGAGGATCTCCGACGACACCTGTCGGGACTCCCGGTAAGCGCCCGGGGAGATAGCACCGCCTACCGGGTGGGAAAGTTCATCCAGCGCAACCGGGTGGGGGTTGTGGTGGCTCTCTTGTTCGTCATCGGTTCGGTGGTCGGGGTGGTGGCGGTGACGCGCCAGGCCCGTATTGCGGAGCGACGGTTCGAGGACGGGCGCACGCTGGCCCACGCCATGCTTCAGGACCTGCACGAATCCCTGCGGGACCTGCCCGGATCCACCGCGTCCCGTCGGGTTCTGGTGACCAATGCGCTGGAGTATCTGGACAAGGTGGCCGAGGACACCGGGGATGATCCGGGCCTGCTGGCCGATCTGGCCGGCGGCTACGAGACCCTCGCGGATCTCCAGGGGAGCCCCATCGCGGAGAGCCTGGGCGACATGGCCGGCGCCATGGCCAGCTACGAGAAGGCGATCTCGCTACGCCGGGAGATTCTGGATCGCAACCCGGAGGATCCGCAGAGCATCCATGATCTTGGCGTCGCCGAGGGCGGTTATGCGCTGATCGTCACCTACGTCGGGGACAACGTGGAAGCGGTGGCCCTGGCCCGGCAGGCCCTGGAGCGGCTGGAGCCGCTGCGTGGCGGGGAGTTCGGGGATCCGCTGATGCATCGCATGGAGACCATCCGCAGCCAGTTGGGCTGGTACCTGGCGTGGGAGGGGGACACCGACGCCGCCCAGGAATCCCTCGAGGTCGCCGTACCCCGGTTGGAAGACGTTGCCGGGAGAATGCGGGAGGACATCGGCATGCAGCTCGATGCCTGGCGGGCGATCTGCTACCTGGGCGACGTTCACGTCTTTGATTGGGATCCGGAGCTCAGCGTGCAGACCTTCGAGAGCGCACTGGCCTGGATTGCGCGTCTCCAGGAAACCCACCCGGACCATCCCCGGGTGCTCCACTCCCGGCGCATCACCCTGCGCAAGCTGGCCGACACCTACAAGTGGACGGATCGCCCACAGGACGCGGGGGCGGCCTACGACGAGGCGCTGACCATCTCGCGGCGACTTGCCCGCATGGACTCCGAGAACCAGGGGGCGCAACGCGGGCTGGCCCTGCTCATGGATGCCAAGGGCGGGTTCCTTTCCGATCAGGGCGAGACCGAGGAGGGACTGGCCTTGACCCTGGAGGCTCTGGAGATCCGTCAACGGCTCTACACCGAGGACCCGCTCAACTTCTCCGACGGCAACGTCCTGGCCATCACCCACTTCCATGCCGCGGAGACCTACACGGAGTTGGAACGGTTCGACGAAGCGGTGGAGCACTGTCACGCCGCCATGGACATCCGGGAGGGACTCCATCGACGGAATCCGAGTCTCATGTACGCGGGAAACCTGGCCCAGGTCTATGCGTTGATGGGTCGGATCTACCGGGCGCGGGCGGCCACGGGAAGCATGGCCGGTCCCGGGGCGGAGGAGAGCCGGGTGGAGGCGCTGCGCTGGTACGACCGGGCGTTCGCGGTCTTCGACACCCTGGCCACGAGCGAGGTCATCAACTACTACGAGTCCGATCTGGTGAACTACCGCGAGGAGCGGGCCGGGGTCGAAGCGGCGTTGGGCGCGCCGTAGGCGGCTAGCACAGGGTTTGTGAGGGCGCGTGATGCATAGCGCGTCCCTGCACGATCACGCTTGGTTTGCTTCGGGCGAAGTGGTATATCTTGCTAGGCAGACTACTGTCTTCAGGGAGGCCCCGGACGATAGGGCTTCCTGGAAAAAGGCAGGGTCAGGGTTCCGCGAGGGTAGCGCGGAATCCCACCAGTGGTATTCCCCCCCACTATCGGGAGGCGCCTAGGGACCTTGGAGACCTGGACATACGACTCACCCGGCCGGATCCGATTCCGGCAAACCCAGGTATCCCTCATAGGAGGTCTCATGCAATGCGCCCACGTGGCGGCAGTCATTCTGCTGCCTACGGTTCTCATATCCGCATCCCTGTTTCCCGTGCCGCCGGTGTATGCCGATTCTCCGGCGACTTCCTCAGCGATGGTCATCGTGACCGTGCCTGAGCAGGTTGTCCAATACCAGCGTCTGGCCGACTACAAGACCGCGATTGGGCTTCCCACCACCGTGCACACGCTCAACGCGATCGAGGCCGCGTATCCTGCGGTAGACGCGCCTGCTTCGGTGCGTGCCTTCCTGCAGGATCTATACGTCGGAGGGTCCCTTGAGTACGTGCTCCTGGGGGGCACGGATTCGCTGGTACCCTATCGGCGAGTCGGCAATAGCACCTCTCCTCCGTTTACATTCGGTCCTATCCCCACGGAACTCTACTACGCGGATCTCGATGGATCCTGGGACGGGGATGGTGACGGGATCTATGGTGAGCCGGAGGACGATGTGGAGGGGCTCCACGACATCTTCGTGGGTCGGCTTCCCTCGGCCGATGCTTCCCAGGCGGAGGCGATTCTGGACAAGGTCCTGAACTACCAACAGAGCCCCCCGTCCGGTTTCGCGGAAAGCGGACTCTTTGGCGCCAACGTCCTGTTTCCGGCAACCTGGCAATCGCCGGATCCCATTCAACTGGACGGAGCGGTCTACGCCGAGGAGTACCTCGGTTTCGCGCCGGGGTCGTTCGCGATGACCCGGATCTACCAGAACGACGTCGCATATCCGGGATCCCATCCCGCATCGCTGACCACCCTGACCACGGCCCTGCAGGCCGGCCCCCACTTCGTATTCTACCAGTCGTTCGGGGCGATCGACGTGTTTCTGGCCGGTACCGACAACGTGACCCCGGCAGATCTCTCGACGCTCACCAACGGCAACCGCACGGGGATCTTCATTGCGCGGACCGGGGCCTGTGCCGAGCCGGGTGGTCTGTCGATCGCGGGCAGTTGGATCCAGGCCCCGGCCGGAGGCGGCGTGGCCACGTTCGGAACCACAGTCCCGTTCTACGTGGGGCAGCAACATGGCGTGGATCTCGAGCTGTTCCGCCTCCTGTTCGAGGAGGGAGTGACCGAGGCCGGGCGTGCGAACGCGCTCTCCGCTGTTGCGCTGCCCTCCGGCTATCCCGGACTGAACGGATTTGCTCTCAACCTCCTGGCTGATCCGTCGATGCCCATCTGGACCACGGAGCCCTTGCCCCTGGAACTGGACCATGCCGGGACGTGGATTGAGGGCAACGGACCCTACGTTGTGACCGTAACGGCGGGTGGTGTCCCCCTGGAGGCGGCTCGGGTCGCGGTCTGTGGGGCAGGCGGAGCCTATGCGGTAGGGGTCACGGATGCGGCAGGTGACGTCGCGTTGGCGGTGGAGCCGGAAGCGGGTCCCTATACGGTTGGAGCCTGGAAGCAGGGGCACTTGCCCCGGGTCGAGACGGGGATTGCCTCGGCGACCACCGGCGCCGGCGACCGGCTGCCTCGGCCCGGCCTTGCCTATCCGAACCCGTTCCGTACGCGGACCGCGATCGCGTATGCGACGGAATCCCGGGGACCGGTCCGGATCCAGGTATTCGATCTCCGGGGGCGGCTCGTACGAACGTTGCTGGACTGCGACGCTTGTGATCACGGGGAGGCGGTCTGGGATGGGCGGGACGCCACGGGGACGCTCCAGGCGGGTGGGGTCTACACCTACCGGGTGGAGACCCGGGAGGGGATCCATCGTGGCAAGCTTCTGTTGACGCGCTGAGTTGAGTGTGACCCAGGGGGGGCGGCCCATTTCGGCGTCGCCCCTCCTGTCTCGGAGAGGGCAGTTCTACTGCTCTCCTGGTCGTGCTTTCGGCAGCCCCCACGACCGTCGCTCCGTGGTCGATTTTCATGCGGACACTTGAACCACAGATATGTGGTCTTGCTGTCATTATGAATCGAGTAGCGGACACCCTGGCGATCCAACACACTCCCCAGGAGCAGCGAGGCTTCTTCAGCACCGCAGATCTAAGGATCATTCGGGCCGACAAGACTGGCTTAGACTAGCAATAAAGTCGTTTTGCCTCTGCGCGTTCCTCCCCCAATCCGCGCATCTCATGGTGAACCCCAAACCCGGAGGCACCCATGAGAATCCTTTCCCTTACAAGACCCGTACTTCCCCTGGTCGCTCTCGCCCTGCTCGCCGGCTGCGGTGACAGCGGCACGGCTCCCGAGGTCGCACCAACCCACGACCGCATCACGGTCAAGATGTCGTCCATCACCGCCATCGGAGACTGCGAAGGCGCCGGCAACAGCCCGGGCGAGTTTCGTTACCGACTGATCGTGCGTCGTACCAACGAAGACGGCGAACGCATCATTGTCGGGTCCTACGGACCGGACCAGTTGGAAGTCGCGGACGACAGCGTCGCCGGCTCCTCGATGCCCCCCATCGAGTTCCTCATGCCGCGCGAGCCGGGAGCCAAGTTCGAGGTGGAGTACTGGGTAGGCGAGTACGACCCGGGTGTGGATTTCGAACAGCACAGCTGGGTCATCCACCAGTTCGACCGCAAGGAAGACCAGGAGTGGGCCGCGGGTCAACGTTCGTACGACAGCTACCAGGTCGGCGAGGACGAGACCTACGGCATCCTCAAGTTCGCGGTGTGGAACGAGCGCGAGGGCTGCAGCGGATTCGCCCGTTACATCGTGCGTTGGAGCCCTGTCTGGCTGAGTTCCTGAAGTCCGGATTCCTGCCCGTTCCCGATCCCTATCCAAACTACAAGGAGACACGTCCGATGAAATGCAACCCGATGGTCTTGTCCGTACTCTCCCTTGCGCTCCTGGCCGCGGTCGGCTGCGGCGACGACACAACTTCCGGCCCGCAGGCGCCCCAGGTCGTCGAGGTCAGCATCCGACCCGGCTCCAGTGTTCCCGGGTGCGAGGACACCGGCGATTGCTACTCGCCGTCCCGGGTTACCCTGCGCAGCGTCGACACCCTGGTTTGGAGCAACGACGACACGTCCGCCCACACCATCACCAGCGGAACCCCGCAGGACGGACCCACGGGACACTTCGACAGCAGCCTCATCATGTCGGGAGCAGAGTATCGCCTGGAGCTGGACTCGCCCGGAACGTATCCATACTTCTGCATGGTACATCCGTGGATGAAAGGGACCGTGGTGGTCGAGTAGGACGTCGTGGGCAGAGGGCGCCTCCGGGCGGAGGGCGATGCCAAATACGCATTGCCATGTCCGAGTGGGACCTGGCGGTCTCGACCGTTGCCCGGTACCGAGGGTCGTCGCGGCGGCCAACGTCCCCGACCTGGAGGGCGTTCCTCAAGGCACACGTGACCGAGACGGTGGCCATCGACTTCCTGACCGTTCCCACGGTCCGGCATCGGGTGCTGTTCGTGTTCTTGGTCCTGTCGCTGCGTCGCCGACGCATCCTCCACATGGGGGTGACGGAGCACCCGACCGCGTCATGGACGGCGCAGCAGTTGACCGAAGCGTTCCCCTGGGACTCGCCTCCGCGGTATCTCCAGCGGGATCGTGATGGCATCTACGGTGGGGAGTTCGTGAAACGGGTAGAGGCCCTGGGTATGACCCCGGTTGTGAGTGCCCCGCGCAGTCCGTGGCAGAACGCCTATGTGGGGGGGGCGGGGAGCGTTGTCGAGAGCGCGGAGGTGTTCGGGCTGCATCACCGATACACGCGCAGCGCAGCCTGAGGTGAAATCGGAGAGGGTCTGGAACGTGCGGGGGGAGTCTTTCTACCAGGAGCGGGGGATGGTGGGGAAGAGGATTCGAGGGTTCGTGGTGAGATGCGTTTCTTGCCGATTCAAGCGGATCTAAGCGGTATCCTGGGTTGTGGAGTCTGGATTGGAGGGGCCGGATGCGATTATCGGCAGGGACAGGGGGCGCATGGAGTTATGCTCCGCCGCAATGCGGAGGGGAAGTAGGTTTGCATTGGATCGTTTCGTGATCATCGTTTGTCTTCTGGTTGCCCTGGGACCGAGCGGCAGCGTATCCGTGGTGGATGCTCGTGAGTGGAGGGTGCAATCCGATGGAAGTGGGGACGCTCCGACGATCCAGGCTGCGATTGACAGTGCGGCGGTTAACAGGGACAGCGTCCTGGTGGGTCCGGGAACCTATCTTGAGTCGATTGACACGCGTGGCAAGGCGTTACTGCTGCGCAGCGTGATGGGTCCTGAGTCCACGACTCTACAGGGGAACACCGTTGATCCTGTCATTTGCATTCAGTCCGGTGAGACGCAGGCCACAGTTGTCGAGGGATTCACGATTACCAACGGTGGGGGGGGGATTGAGATCCGCGACTCTGCCCCGACCATCCGCGGGAATGTGATCACCAACAACATCGCGGCGGGTGTCCTGGGGGGGGGGATTTGCTGCTTTAGTGTTTCAGCAGTGGAAGGAGAATACGAACCAATCATCGTGGACAACAGAATCACGAACAACTGGGCCCCATCGGGAGGTGGGGTGTTCATTACGAACAGGATGCGTCCGTTGATCAAGGGGAATGTGTTCGCCGAGAATGTAGCGGACCCTGGAGATGGCGGTGGACTGTTCTTTGCGGGGATCTTGGATGGGACGGTCATTGATGGCAATCAGTTCATCGAGAACGTGGCTGAGGATCACGGTGGTGCACTTGGGGTGACCCAGGGTGGGGATACTTCCATCATGTTGGAGATCGAAATCACCGGGAACGTCTTCGTGAACAACGAGGCCCGCGGCGACGCAGGGTTTGGGACGAGCGGTGGTGGACTGATTCTCAGGCGGACAAACGCAGTGGTACGCAACAATACGTTCGCGGGGAACAGCGGGGGACCGGATGACGACTATGGAGGGGCGATCGTGATGGACAAGCTGGGCTCTCCCGTAGTCGAGAGAAACATCATCGCGAACACCACTGCAGGTAGTGGTGTCGCCTGTCATGATGCCGTGACCCCCATCTTCAGGGATAACATCGTTTGGATGAATCAGCCATCGCATGGCAATGGGCCAGCGTGTTCGGAGGAGTGGTGGACTCAGGATGGAAACGTGGTCGCCGACCCCCTGTTCTGCGATCTTGAGGGAGGCGATATTCGGGTCGCGAAAGAGTCACCCGCACTGTCGCACCCGGCCGGAGTGATCGGGGCCGAGCCGAATCCGGCCTGCCAGGGTACTCCGGTGGTCTCGACGACATGGGGCCGACTCAAGATTCGGCACGGGCAGGATTGACCCGGCAGGAGCCTGTCCGGGACCGTCCGTTTCGTCGCTCCCGTTGATTCGCCCAGGGTACCGCGTGTTTCGGCCCTACTTCGCGTCGCCCCCGCCGCAGGGTTCCGTGTGTACCTACCGGAAATCACTATCCCCGTAAGTGCCTTGCTGCAACACGTTATAGCCCCGCCCAACTGGAACGCAGGCTCTCCCAACTCACAGGTTGCGCGGGGTTGCGTCCTACATGGGCGAAGTAGGTACACGCGGTTCTCTGATCTCGTAACTGACGATTATCCTGTCATTTGCGGAAGTGTAAACTACCAGTCGCCTTTCCAAGAGGGTTTAATCCGACGTGCACCGCATGTTGGATTCAACCGGGAAGAACGAAGCCGCTTCGCGGTCAGCGGTGGAGAGAGGCGCGGCCGCGTGGTGATGCTATGGGGATTCCAAGAAGGACTGGGTGGCGGTGTGAGGGGTAGGCGTGCCGCTTGGATGCCCCTTGCGGAGACGGTCCGAGCAGCCAGCGTGTCGTGAGTTGATACAAAGGCGACTGGTTGGCTGCTGCTGGGGGCCTGAGTTGGAAGCGGACACAGCGATCATCGACGGCGCCGGGTTGAGCGCAGCGAGTGCCGTTCATGATACCCACGC
Source organism: Candidatus Eiseniibacteriota bacterium (assembly GCA_942491735.1). Lineage (GTDB taxonomy): Bacteria > Eisenbacteria > RBG-16-71-46 > JABDJR01 > JABDJR01 > CALOCN01. The sequence goes on from CALOCN010000001.1 coordinate 618,306, forward strand.
GGCTGTGCAGGGTGGAGGCCGGGGTCGCTGAGAGCGTCTGGCGCGATGTGGTTCAAGGCGTGCGACGACGGTCAATGTCCCTTGCTTGCAGGCAGGGCAGGCTAGCGGATCGACCCCTGTGATGCGCTGGAGGAGCACAGCGGGGGCATCCGCGACGGAAGGCGATTCCGTCGGAGCGTTGAGGAGGCTGCGACACCGAGTCAGCTTCGCCTTCTTGCAACGATTGGCCAGGAAGCCGAAGTGGCGGATGCGCATGAACCCGGACGGGAGAACGTGCATCAGAAAGCGTTGGATGAACTCCTGCGCAGGCAGGGTCATTGCTTTCCTGCGGTCACCGTCTCGTCGGTCTCGGTACCGGAACGCGACGCCCTGTCGGCTCATCCCCAGGAGGCGATGGTTGGAGATCGCGATGCGATGCGTGTAGCGTCCCAGGTAATCGAGGGTTCGCTCGGGGCCGTCAAAGGGTGGCCTGCAATAGACAACCCACTCCTTCTTCCTCAAACTGGCGACCAGCTGACGGATGTCACCCACGGAGGCTGGCTTGGGATCTGCGTGGCGGAGCGCGTGGATGAACTTTCCCCGGAACAGCCGCGACAGGGCACGGACCGGAAAGAGAAAGGAGTTCCGGGCGGGGACCCAGTGCGTCTGGTCGAACGCGAGAACGCCTGCCGGAATGAGGCAGTGGAGGTGCACGTGATAGCCGAGCTTCTGGTCCCACGTGTGCAGGATGGCGGTGAATCCGAGTTGACCACCGAGTCCGTGTCTTGGGTCAGCGGCGAACTCCTGAAGCACTGCTGAGACAGTCCGAAAGAGCAGGCCGTAGACCAGCCGTTGGTTGCGGAGTGCGAACGGGTTGATCTCGTGGGGTAGGGTGAAGACGGCGTGGAAGTAGGGGACGGGCAACAGCTCAGCACGTCGCCGCTCCAGCCAATCCACCTTGGCCACGACTTGGCACTTCGGACAGTGGCGATTACGGCAGGAGTTGTAGGCGGGCCGCTCGAAGTTGCACTGATCGCATCGTTCAAGATGCCCGCCGAGGCGTGCCGTTCGGCAATCCTGAATGGCCTGCATGGCCTGCAGCTGAGGTCCGGAGAGCGGATGATCACGCCGATACGCGTCACCGGCTGCTCTGAAGACATCTGCAATCTCGAACCGGGGACGCCTCGAAGCCTTTCCTGCCGCCGGGCCTGTGGCCTGCGGCATCGCCGTCCTACCGGGTTGCGGCTTCCTGGGGCATCGCCAGGAGATCCGCGGGACTTCGGGTTCCCTGGAGGCTCTTGCTGGTGACGTAGAGATACCGCATGGTAGTGACGATCGATTGATGTCCCATCAGGAGCTGGATGGTCCGCAGGTCCACGCCGGCTTCGAGAAGATGCGTGGCGAAGCAGTGCCTGAGGACGTGAATGCCCCCTTGGTGGGAGAGCCCGGACCTTTCCACGGCCTTCCGGTAAACGTGCTGCGGTGTGCGAACGGTCAGGGGAGCATCATGGTGACCAGGGAAGAGCCACTTCCGGGGCCGACGTATCTTCCAGTAGCGGCGAAGCTCGTGCAGCACGCGCTCGGACAGCAGGGTGTAACGATCCTTGCGTCCCTTGCCCTGTTGTACGCGGATCATCATCCGATCGCTGTGGATGTCGGCGATTCTTAGCCGAACGACTTCACCGACGCGCAACCCTCCACCGTAGGTGGTCATGAGCAGAACGCGGTGCTTGAGGTTCTTCACAGAGGTCAGAACCCGCGCCACCTCGTGGGTGCTGAGGATGTCCGGAAGCGTGGAGGAGCGACGCAGTGACGGCAGATGAAACTCGCTGGGGGTGAGGCCAAGAGTCACCAGGTAGAAGAATCGCAGCCCCGTGACGACGCCATGGATACTTCCCGGGCGAAGCTGACAATCGAAGAGGAGATGGCCGACGTAGTCTTCAACGTCCTGCTGGCTCAGGCGGTCCGGGGGCTTGCCATGGAAGGCAGCGAGCCCCGCAACGGCACGCAAGTAGCCATACTGGGTTCGAGGGGACAGGTTCCGTGTACGCATGTCGCGAGTCATGCGCTCTCGCAGCGCGGTCATGATGCACCTCCGTGGGCTTGGGATACCGAGGACGCCGGGTGCGTCCTACGGAGGTAAGATAGCCAGCCATCGAAGGTGGTGACGGCGTCCAAGTCGCTGCCGTACTAAACATTAGACCACCGCGAAGCGGTTTAGTTCTTCCACCCGGTCACGCCTGGATCGCGGCACCTCACAAAGGGCATAGAACGGGCTCTGAGGAGGCTTGGCTGCCGTTGGGCCGAAAGCGGTTGCGCGCCTTGCCCTGCGGGTGTAGAAAGGAAGAACATCTCTTGGGGCCAGAAGGAACAAAGTCACGCAATCCACTTGGCACCGCCGATCAATCATCCTCAGCGGACCATCCCCAGGTCCGGCACCCGAAGGGGTTGAGGCAGTTCCTCTGCTCGCCTTTGCATCGATTGTGCATTCCCCCCGAACGGCACTTCTCGTGAAGCCGCGTTGTACTTCTACGATGAGATTCATACGCGTAAGAGGGGTCGGGAGGCCAGGCACCACATCCAGGAGGAGTCCCGAGCGATGAAGCACGCACCGTCACAGCCCCAAATGAGATCGCGCTATCCGCTTCTTGCGCTCCTATGTGTGCCCCTGCTGCTTCTCGCACTGGGCTCGGCTGAAGGACAGGCCCCCGACACCTTGGTGATTGATTTCGGTGGGCCAACTCGGGCCTTTGAACGCCCCATTGCCAGCGGGATTCACGGAGGACTGCGTGATTCCCTGGAACCGCGATCTCTCTTCTATGACATTCGCCCCTCGATGGTCCGCGGGGCGTTTAGCAGACATCATTGGGGCGGGCATGACTTGTCGTGGGGAGCCACGGACTCCGCCGAAGCGGTTGCTGCCTTCCAGATGTGGCCGAGTTCTGATGTATCGGAGTTCAGTTGCGGTTGCCCCCATTACGGTTCAGCCGACACTTCCACCAACTACTGCGATACCGACCCCTTGAGCCAATGTTGGGGGGATCACATCCGCTCTCTGAATACAGATGTCGACGCGGTGTTGGGCCGCTGCGCCTGTCCAGACTCGTTGGAGGGTCTTCCGGTGCACTGGGGAGTGTGGAACGAGCCAGACCTGGAGATGTTCTGGGACGGTGGTCCGGCAGCGTTCCTCGATCTGTGGCACACGACGTACGACAGTCTAAAATTCCACGACTCAACCAATGTTGTCACGGGACCACACAATGCCTACGGCCCCTTTGGGAGAGATGATGGTTCTGATCCATTCGACTTCACTATGCGCCAGTTCTTGGAGTTTGCCGACGACAATGCTTGCCTGCCTGACGTGCTCGTTTGGCACTCGACTAGCAATAGGCCCCAAAAGGAGGATCCGGATAGCCTCTTTGCGGTAATGGACATTGAGGCGCAAGTAGACGAACTCCGCGAGGCCTTGGAAGGTTGGGATGTGGATCAGACGTGGGCGGACACGGTTATGATGGCTGTGCCAGAGGCCATGGGCAACTACTCCACAACCGAAGACAGGGTGGGATACCTTGATCCGGGACTGCAAGTGAGGATGTTCGCGACAGCAGAGAGGGCGGCAGACAAGAAGCTCATGTACGCAGGTCGCGCCTACTACAATCAAGTGGCAGGCGATTATAGTACTGGGCACCCCAACACGGATTATGACAACGGTCGCTTAGCAGGGCTAATAGACAGTACGAGCGCGAATCCGCGATACGGTTGGTACGCATACAAGGCCTATGCGGGCCTAAACGGCGACATTCTGACCAACGTTTCAGGCACCGAGCACTATGATGTCCTAGCAACAATAGGGTCTGGCGACGCGCGCGCTCTCGTCGGGCGGTACTCGGATGAAGGGGCAGATTCCATAGTTGTCTTCCTGGACGGCCTTGACGACTTCGTTGTCAATGGTGTTGTTGAGGTATCGGTGGACCGATTCCGGGGAGGGCGTGCACACAGGTATAGCGCCTTTCCGATTTCAAGCGCCGCCGATAGCATTGCGGTGGCTTCCTTCTCGAGGCGATATCCAGTTGACAACGGTGAGCTAACGCTGACGCTTAGTGGACAAGCAGGTTTCGAGTCGTGGGACGCCGTGAGCGTGGTTGTGAGGAGTCCCAGCATCGTCACGATCACGGCAGCTCAAGAGGCGATTGGGATTCAGGGGGCTATCGATTCGCTGGACATTGGAGATGTCGTTTTGGTAGATGCCGCCGCGTTCGATTACGAGCCGATCACCATGACTGAGCGGATGAGGGTTGGCGCTGGGGATTGGCCGACCATCCATAAAGTCATCAAGTAGTGAGCCCCCTGTGCTGTTCCCGGCAAACACCGACACGCTCACTATCCTGGAGGGGTTCGATATCAAGGGGGCAGGTGCCTCTGAGGCGGTGCTGATGAGCGGTCCGGGTGTGGTTCGTGATTGCGTGGTCACTTCCGACTCAGACGATGTGGGGATCAGAATCTCGGGGGCAACGACGGGCGGAAGTATCATCGAGAGAAACGAAATCATCGCCGTGGGAACGGGGGTGAGCGTGGAGGCCGGTAGTTCTGGCGGGATCGCCGTGGTGAGTAATCTTGTCAGGGATTGCGACGACGGAGTCAGCCTCGCGGTTGGTAGCGGACACATCGTTGAGAACAACACGATTGCCGCGGTGTCATTCGCGAGTGGGAGTCGGGGTGTAGTTGTCGGCGGGGAAGTCGGTACGTCCTCCGCTAGCTTTGTTAGAAACGTGGTGGCGAATGTTGATACCGGGTTCGTTTGGGGCACAAGCCCGGGCAGTACATCGTGGACCGTCGACGATAACGTGTACTGGGATGAGGGAAACGGTGGCACCAAATCGCTACCGTCCGTCCCTGATGCGCAGGTAGAAGACGATGTCGATCCTCTGTTGTGCCGCGGAAAGGGCAGTTCCGATCAGTGGACCCTTCGAGTGGATTCTCCTCTCTCGGCGGGCACGGTGTCCTTAGGGACAGTCCTGATTGGAGCCCGGGATGCCGGGTGCGCGTACGGGATCCTTGCCGAAGATACGTCCGTCAGTCCCCTTCTTGACATTGTCGTTCCGAGCGACCTCGTAATACCTGCGGGCCGGAAACTGACGGTTTACGACAGCGTATCGTTCGTTGTGTCCCCCAGCGACTACGATACTACGGGATTGGACTCCCTCCTGACTGAGATCCTAGTGTCTGGTGAGATTCTCGCTCTAGGGAAGAGCGGGCGCACCATTAGCTTCAAGTCGGAGGCGGTCAGCCCGGCGCCCGGCGACTGGAATGGTCTTATGGTGCCTGAGGGGGGCAAGTTATTCCTACAGCATGGTGTTATTCAACACGCGGTGTGTGCGGTCCAGGATAGCATTGGCAAGCCTGCGAGAAGCATCACGCTGCTCGATTGCCTTGTGAGCGATTTCGAGACAGCTGGGGTTTACCTCAGCCCAACAAACAATGTGGAGTCTTCTAGGGGTCTGTTCGTTATGGCCAACTGCACCGTAGACATGGCGGGTGCGCCGTACGGGGTATTCGTGGAAGACGACGCGGCTTCAGAGAGATCCTATGACGTTGAAGTCGACACTCTAGCGGTGACAGGAAACAGCAGTGGAACCTACGGCGTCTATCTGGACACGAAGGGCTATCTGACTGGGTCGCCCGAGCTGGAGGCCGCGGCTGAGGCGAGCTTGGACATGATCATCGTGTCTGGCTTGAGCAACGGCACTGGTGTCTACGTCAACAAGTATTCTCCCTTCATAAGGGGGCCGGACATTGCCGATTGCAAGTGGGGCATTCAAACGCAATCCAACGACACGGTGACCGTCGCACCGTGGGCTGGGGCGCGCGGAGGAATCGACAGCTGCACGACGGGACTCTATGCCGCTTCATCGGGGTCTCCCGATGTGGATTCGCTGACGATTGCGGGTTGCACCACTGGCCTTTACACCGATGGAACCACTACAGGATCCTACAGGGACGTGAACATTGTTGGCGGGCACACGGGTTTCAAGGTGAAATCGACCGGAAGTCATACGTTCCGCAGCGGCTCCATAACGGGTTTCACGCATTTTGGGGTCGACACCCACAACACAACGGTCAACGTCGATCTCGGAAACGCGAGCGACGGCGGCGGGAGCAATATCTACTCGAACGTCTCTGGGGTGTTGAAGTTCGTTAGAGTCAAGCCCCAGGTTGCTCTGGGGGCGTCTATTCCAGCACAATCGAACTATTGGAATGGCAATCCACCAGATGTAACGAAATTCTCGACGAAGGTGGACTACAGCAACTGGGCCACGTCGGCCTACAGTTCCGCAAGCTTCTCTGTGCCGTTCAAGAGGGCGGCGACCCAGCCCGTACTCCGAGCATTCCCGAACCCCTTCGACTCAAACGTAACGATCTGGTACACCGTGCCGGGGGAGGGCTCCCAGGCTGTGCTGATCGAGGTGTTTGACCTGCAAGGAAGGCGGTTGCGTCATTGGAAGACCGAAACCACCAGTGGAGGGGTGGTCCATTGGGATGGGACGAGCGAGACTGGCCGCCGGTCGGCCATAGGGATGTACTTTGTGAGGCTGAGAGTCGGAACTGCCGAAACGACGGTCCGATTGGTGCGCACCGGAGGTGGGCAATGAGAATGCTTCTTCCTCTCTGTTTCGTCGCCGCCCTCGCCTCGGTGGCGGATGCTCGTGTCGTGAGCGATGCTAATTTGTCCGCGACACTTCTCACCGATACCGGGAGCGGCGGAAAGTACCTTAGGGTCACACTTCCACCGGTGGACGCGAATCAAGTGAGCACAATCGCGTACGCGGAGCTGATCCTTCAAGTTGACGTGCCGGAGCGTGTTGAAGTCGAGTTGTGGTTCGAGGAGAGCGTTGGAGAGCTGCCGTGGACTGATCAGGAGAGGGTCCAAGAGCGAAGGATATGGGTTGCCGAGGCGGGGGTCCAGTCCTCCGTCAAGTTTGACGTAACGGACCTGTTGCGAGCCGTCAGGACGAATGGTGGAGGAGCTGTGCTTCTTCGCATTGCGCTGAGCGATGAGCGCAACATCAATCTGGCGACAGGAGCTTCCGTCGATTTGCTGACCCACATTCTCTCCAGAAGATGAGCATAGATGTGCGGTTTCCGAAATCCTGAGTCTCTTGTACACGAGCTGCGAAGGCATTAAGAGGAGTAGCTCCTGAACCAGACCCCCACATGCGATGAGAGGATACCTTGCCCCAGGTTGCTCTGGGTCTTGCAGGCATGGGTGCTTGCCTCGTTGTCTCTTGCGTGCTCCGACTCAGCGGTTCCTGACACCACCCCCCCCGGTCAGGTGCAGGACCTGATGATTGCTGCGGCAACAGACACCGCACTGGTCCTCACTTGGACCGCACCCGGAGACAACGATCAGGAGGGGACTGCCTCCGCCTACGATCTCCGCTATTCGGAGCAGCCCCTGCCGTTGGCCTGGGACGCAGCAACACCCGTAGATCTTGGTCCACCGAATACTTCTGGAACGCCGGAGACTGCGACGGTTGGGGGTCTGGAGCGGGACAGGATCTACTATGCGGCGCTGAGAGCGATGGACGCAGCCGGCAATGTTTCGGACCTGTCCAACGCGGTCCAGGGTCAGACGGGAGACACACTTCCGCCTGCGGCGATCATCGACCTCTCTGTCGCCGCCGCTACATCCAGATCCGTGGATCTGACCTTTACTGCCCCGGGGGACGACGGGAATGCGGGAGCTGCCGTTGCCTATGAAGGCCGGGTCTCAGAAAGCCTCCTGACCGAGGCCGGCTGGCCTGATGCAGACACGTTTCCCCTATCTCCACCTCAACCTGCCGGTTCCATGGAGTTCGGTCAGATCACGGGATTGCAACCGGAGGGCACCTACTACATTGGCGTCCGAGCGCGGGATGATGGGGGTCTCCTGGGGGCCTTGGGAAACGTGGTGACAGTCACCCTCCCGGCAGACGCTGAACCGCCTACGACCATTACGGACTTGGCTGTTGATGTAGAAGGATTTGGGGTTGTGACCTTGGGATGGACAGCGCCGGGTAGTGCAGATGACGAGGAACGGGCCGGGCTGTACGACCTCCGATACTCAACAACCGAGCTGAGGGAGGCGAGTTGGGAGTTCGCAACCCGGGTGGAGGCGGTGCCGCCACCCCGGTTGGCAGGGCAAGCCGAGCGGGTGACGGTGTCGGGGCTGATGGCTGGAGTGGACATCTGGTTCGGAGTCAAGGCAAAGGATGCGACAGGGAACGAATCGGGGCTGTCCAATGTCGTCATGGCGCAAGCATTGGCTCGGGGGCGCACGTGGGAGGTCCGCATGGACGGCACCGGGGATGCGCCCACCATCCAGGCGGGGATCGACAGCGCGGATCACGGGGATGTGGTTCTTGTCCACCCTGGCACGTATGCCGAGCGCATTGATTTCGTGGGAAAGCGGATTCACCTAAGGAGTGCTTTTGGACCAGCGGGCACGATCGTTGATGGAAGCGGTCAGCCTGGGTCTGTGGTCACCATTGTCTCGGGCGAGACCAGAGAGTCGATTCTTGAGGGGTTCACGATTCAGGGGGGGACGGGGACGTTTCTAGAAGACATCGTGCTAGCGGCGGGTGGGGGCATCCTGTGCTTGGACTCATCTCCAACCATCACTGGAAACATCATCAAGGACAACACCGCCGGGTTTCCAGAGCGGGGGTTTGGGGGCGGCCTTCTAGTTGATAGTGAGAGCGGCACTTTAGGCGCGAGCCCTAGCTTAATTGGCAACGTGTTCGATGGGAATCAGGCTGCAACCAACGGGGGAGGGGTGATGGTTAGTGATGCGATCGTTGAGGTGCGTGGCAATCGGTTCATCAATAATGAGACACGGTTCGACGGGGGCGGGGTTTACGTGGCCATGGGAGACCCAGGGACGGTTTCTTTCATCATGAACGAGTTCATAGGAAATGTTGCCGGAGACCACGGCGGGGCAATAGAGGCTGGACAGGCAGTTGTGCACTCTCCGGCGATGAGGGTTGAAAGTAACCTCTTCGTGCGGAACGAGGCTCACGGGGATGACCTCCCGACAGACTCGGGAACCGGAGGCGCACTGTCCATGCGCGACTGGCCAGCGGTAGTTCGCAACAACACATTCATTGACAATGTAGGAACGGGTGGAGCATCCTGCACAGGAGGTCACGTCCTTGTTGACACTCGCGAAGAGATCCTGATCGAGAGAAATCTGTTTGTGGGTGCCCAGGGGTGTGCTTTGGTTTGCCGTTCACCTGTGCCTAATACTGAAGCTCGAGAGAACTTGTTCTGGGAGAACGACGGCGACATAGGCAACCCGGGTACCTGCTTTCCCGAATGGCCCGGAGGAGACCTCTTTGTTGACCCCCTCTTCTGCGATCCCGACAACGACGACTACCGCCTCCAACCGGGATCTCCGGCAGCCGGATGGGGCGCATTCCCCGACCCTGGCTGCAGCGGATCCGCCCGCGTGAGCCCCCGATCTCCGTGGGGAACCCACCATTCCCGCTACTGATTCGCCCAAGGGTATCGCGTGTTTGCTACCTACTTCGCCGCGCCCCCGCAGCAGGGTTCCGTATGTACCTACCGGATTTGGCCGCTCCGCTAACCCCTTGCCTGCATAGGCTTATAGCCTCACCCAACTGTAACGCAGGCTCTCGCATGGTACAGGTTCCGCGTGTACCTACTTCAGCGACTCAACGGCACCCCGCTCTCCCGTCCCCCTCCCTCACCGCGGCGCGCTGAGCATCTCCCCCCGCGTCTGCCACGGGAACACCGGTCGCGCCACCGCCGAGGGCCACACCCGGTCCATGCTATCGCCTTCGTAGATCTCGCCGTTCTTGCCAACCCAGTGCACGGTATTGCTGTTCGTGATGTCGACCAGCGGGTTCTCGTCCAGCACCACGAAGTCGGCCAGTTTCCCCGGCTCCAGCGAACCAATCAGGTGATCCAGTCCCAGGTAGCGCGCGCCAAAGAGGGTTCCGCACCGTAGCGCATCGTGCTCGGTCATCCCGCCGTGGGTAAGCGCCCACAGCTCCCAGTGCGGTCCCAGTCCCTGCAGCTGTCCGTGGCCGCCCAACTGGACCAGCCCGCCCGCTTCCACGATCTCCTTGCACCCGGCCGCCACGTCCATGTGGTGCCAGTCGTCGTCGGTGGCCATGAGTGGCCGGCGCCGGGAGCGCGCGTCCACCGCGCCGCGCTGCATGAAGGTGAGGAGCTTCTCGTTCTGCCACACCTCGGAGTGCTGGTAGAAGTAGTGCTCTCCGCTCAACCCGCCGTAGGCGACCAGCAGCGTGGGGGTGTAGCCGGTGCCGCTCCTGGCCATGAGGGTGACCACGTCCTTGTAGAGGGGCGCGACCGGAAGGGCATGCTCAATGCCCGAGTGCCCGTCCAGCACCATGGACATGTTCATCTCCAGGTTCCCGCCCCCCTCGGGATGCACCATGACGCTCTCCTCCAGCGCGGCCTGGATGATCCACTGGCGCTGGTCCCGTCGCGGCTGCATGTAGCTCTTCACCGTGAACGCACCCAGGGTCTTCATGCGCTTCAGGTGGTGCCGGGCGTCCTCCAGGTTCGAGACCGGCGCCGTGTTGGGAATGTCGGCGCCGTAGAGGATGAACCCGGTGGAGAAGGTGCGCGGCCCCACCGTCACCCCGGTCTCCACCATCTCACTCTGGGTGAACACCGAGTAGGTGCTGGCCGAGGGATCATGGGTGGTGGTCACCCCGTAGGCGAGGTTGGCGTAGTAGTCGCTCACCGTCTCCGGAATGATGTCCAGGTACGTGTAGTGCATGTGCGCGTGGGCGTCGATCAGCCCGGGAATGATGGTCTTCCCGGCGACGTCGAACACGGTGGCGCCCTTGGGGATCGTGGTGGAGACGGATGGCCCGGCCGCGATGATGCGGTTGTCCTTCACCACCAGCGTACCCTCGTGGATGACCTCGTCCCCGTTCATGGTGATGAGCCGGGCGCCGGTCAACGCGTAGGTGCCGCTGGGGCGTACCCGCGGCATTTCCAGCTGGACGGTGAAGGTGTCCGGATGCGCGGTGAACGCCTTGTCCTTCTTCTTATCCGACGCGGTGCTGTCCGCGTCCGCCTGGTCGGTCTTGGGCTTGGGGATCGTCTTCTCGCCCGCCTGGGTCTTTGCCTCGTCCCAGCTCTGGAAGACCTCGGCCAGTGCCACCCGATAGAAGTTGGGACCGAATCCCCAGGTCACCGCGTCGGACCCGGCGGTCCAGGAAAGCCAGTCCGCGCCTTCGCGGCTGAACCGATGCACCGGGACCGGTCCGCCCTCGCCGTCCAGCTCCACCGGGGTGCGCCCCAGCATGGGGAGCGCGGCGATGAACCCCTCGTGCAGCCGACTGTAGGCGACCCAGTGTCCGTCCGGGGAAGGAAGAATCTCCTCGGCATGTTTCACCTTCACGTGCTCACGACGGTCCGTGCCATCCGTCCGCACCGAGACCAATACCGCGCGGCTGTCCGGTCCGCCCCCCGTGTCCTCGGTATAGAAGATGCGATCCCCCTCCGGAGACCATGTGAGCCGGGGCATCTTGCGGGACGAGCCGCGGTTTCCGGTGGTGACCACGTAGTGTGACGCACCGCCGTCGACCGGGGCCCAGTGGATCTCGAGCCACAGCTCATCCCCCATCTCACGCCCGCGGGCGGTGGCGCCGCTGCCGCGCACAAAGGCGATGCGCTTCCCGTCCGGCGAGAACACCGGGTTGGAGTACTGGCCGGCCACCGAGGTGACCTGCTTGGCGCGGCCTCCCTGGGCCGGTCGCACCCAGACCTGCCCGCCTTCCGTGTCGCTCCAGGTCACGAAGGCAAGTCGGGAGCCATCCGGGGACCAACTGGGGGCGTACGCACGCGGGCCGGGCGAGTCCATGCGGGTGACCGCGGCCCCGGCCCGCAGTGGCAGCCGATAGAGCGAACCCAGGGCCGAGAAAACGATCTCGTCTCCCTTGGGGGACTGGGTGGGCCAGGACACCATGCGCACCCGAATGGTCTCCGTATCGATGTCCTGGGCGAACCGCAGGGGCCGGTGCACCGTCTGCTCCACCGTGGCCGTGTAGTCGATGTCCCGCACCGAGCCGTCCCGGACCGACACCGCGTGGAGCCGCCCGCCAAAGCTGATCACGACCTCCTTGCCGTCGGGAGTCCAGTCGTAGCCCGGATAGCTTCCGGTCCAGGCGAAGTTCTCCTGCATGTCCTTGTCCAGGCGGTCGGTGAGCACGCGCTCGCTTCCGGTCTCCAGGTCGTGCAGCATCAGGAGCGATTGGTCACGATCGCGGCGTACGAAGGACAACGTGGTGCCGTCGGGCGACAGCGCGGGGCGGGCCGAGCCCCCGTAGCCGTCGGTGATGGGGCGGGTGTTCCCGGTTTCCCGGTCATAGGCTTCGATCTGCCAGAACCCCTCGTAGACGTTGCGGTTGTAGCGGTACCGACTGTGACGGGCCGCGAAGTACACCCAGCGCCCGTCGGGGGAGACCACCGGGCCGTTGGCGTCCTGGACGTCCCCTTGGTCCGTCACCTGGAGGCCCGAGCCGCCGCGCACGTTGTAGAGCCAGAGCTCCACCGTACCCAGGCTGCTCCCGTCGGTGATGCGTTTGCGCGCCACCACGTACTCGCCGTCGGGGGTCCACGCGCCGGAATTGATGACGTGGCCGGCATCGCTGGTGACCGGTCGCAGGGCGGCGGTGGCCAGTTCCAGGGTCCACAGGTTGTCGCTGCCGCCTCGGTCACTGGTGAACAGGATCCGGGAACCGTCCGGGGACCAACGGGGCTGATGATCGTAGGCCGGACCGTCGGTGAGCCGTCTGGCCGTCCCGCCGTGGATGGAGACTTCGTACAGATCCCCGAGGATGTCGAACACCAGGCGTTTGCCGTTGGGGCTCACGTCGACGTTGGTCCAGGTCCCCTGGTCCGTGTCGAAGGTGAGGGTATCGGCCGGGCCATGGACCCCGGACACCAGCCAGTCGGTGTCGGTGACCTTGGCCGCCGTGGTGTCCGTTCCCGCCGAGTCCGGATCGGCCTCGTGGTGGCCGATGTGCCCAGGCAGGTGGGAAGAAGGCGAGTCGCCGGTGGCCGGGGCGCTCAGGAGCCCCAGGGCAACGAACGAGACGGGCAGGCACAGGACGCGTAGAATGGCGGTCGGGAGGATCATGCGAGTTACTCCGGAAGTGTCCAGAACCAGGGGGCCAAAGGCGGGATACGCGGCAGTCTACACGCCGCCCCGTGCGAACACCAAGACCGCGATGCCCCCCGCTGTTTCCGTGGTCATCCCGGTTCGGGATGCGGCCTCGGGGATCGAGGCCACCCTGGAGTCGGTGCGGCGCCAGGACCCGCCCGTGATGGAGACCATCGTGGTGGATGGGGGATCCGCGGATGGAACCCGTGAGGTGGCCGGGTCGCTGGGCGCTAATGTGGTGCGGGGGCCGGTGGGACGCGGGGCCCAGTTGGCCATGGGAGCGGAGTGTGCCGCGGGGGAGGTCCTGCTGTTCCTGCACGGGGACTCGGTCTTGCCGGATGGAGCCGTGCGGGCGTTGACCGTGGCTCTGGAGGATCCGGATGTGGTGGGGGGGAAGTTCCGCATTGCCTTTGACCGTCCCTGCCCGGTCACCCGGGGGATCGCCGCGTTTTCCCGGTTTCCTTGGTCCTGGACCTCGTTTGGTGACGGCGGTTTCTTTGTCCGGCGTTCCGTCCACGACCGGATGGGGGGATTCGAGCGGATCCCCCTGTTTGAAGACGTCCGTTTCTTCAGCGCGATGCGCGCGATGGGGAAGGTGGCGGTGATTCCGTTGGAGATCGTGACCAGCGCCCACCGGTTCCGGGAGCGGGGCGCGCTACGGCAGTTGTTGTCCAACACCGGCCTGTGGTTGGCTCATCAGTTGGGAGCCTCGCCTTATCACCTGGCGGCGCGTTACCAGGGCACGGAGCAGGCTCCGGCCGCCCCCCTGAAGGAGCCTTTGGCATGAAGTTTCCAGTCCTGATGTTGTTGCTGGTAGTCCTCGTGGGTTGCGGTGCCTCGCCGGAAGGGGAGACGGTGGATGCGGCCATCGCCCGCCTGACCGAGTTGGCCGTGGCCAGGGACTACGCGACCCTCATTGACGAGCGCTATGCGGAAACGCACAAGTTCCGCGGACCCGAGGATCGCGAGGCCTTGATCCACCGGTTCGAAACAACCTACGGTCCGGGCCTGGTGGAGAACCTGGGGAAGCTCTCCGGAATCGAGCGCACCTTCTCCGAGGACGGCGCGAAGGTGAGTTGGTCCGCGCCGGGATTCCGGTTCAACATGGTGCGCAGCGAGGACGGCTTGTGGAGGTTCACCATCTGATGGGGTTCCTGGATCGCCTGGGAGAAATGTTCGGCGGAGCCGGTTTCGAGGGCGCCCGGTTGGTGACCACCGCCCAGGACGTGGAAGCGCTGTTCGCCGAGCCCGAGGCGTTGCTCTACAAGCACAGCCCCATCTGCGGTGTGTGCAGTTCCGCGGTGCGCGAGGTGCGCAAGCTGCGGGAAGAGAAGCCGGATCTTGCGCTCTACGTAGTGGACGTGATCGCCGACCGGAGACTGTCGCAACAGATCGCGACCCGGTCCGGTGTGGTCCACGCATCGCCCCAGGTCCTTCTGTTTAGGGACGGTGCGGCGGTGTGGGACACCTCCCATTTCGACATCCGAATGGATGCCATGCAATCGGCCCTGGAGGGTGCATGAGCCGTCTCAAGCTGACCTACGAGGGTCCCACCCTCTTCACCCACGAGATCCCCGTCCGCATCACCGACCTCAACTACGGCAACCACCTTGCCCACGACACCCTGGTGTCGCTGCTGCACGAGGCCCGGGCGCGGTTTTTCAGCTTTCATGACATGTCCGAGAAGGACGTCGACGGGGCCGGGATCATCCTGGTGGACCTTGCGGTGCGGTATCAGGCCCAGGGTTTCTACGGCCAGGTCATGGTGATCGAGATCGGGGTGGTGGATGTCGGTTCCCGCGGCTGTACCCTGGAATATCGAGTGACCGAAAAGGAGCAGGGGACACCGGTGGCCCTGGCCCGGACCGGAATCGTGTTCTTCGACTACGGGGCGCAGAAGGTGGTGGGGATGCCGGACAGGTTCCGCGTGGTGCTGGATGGGCCCAACCTCGCCTGAGCCGTGCCACGCCGCCAGCAGACTCCAACCCGTGGCCTGCGGTCTACTCCCGGATCATGGTCAGGAGCATCTTGAACCGAGCCGTCGCCTTCACCGCATGCGGTTGACCCCCGGGCATGAGGATGGTGTCCCCCACTTTCAGGCCATGGGGCGCCCCCGAGATTGTGATCTCGCCTTCCCCGTCCAGGAGCTGAACGAGCGCGTCGTGCGGGACGGTGTGCTCGCTGAGTTCCTGGCCCTGGTCAAAGGCGAAGAGGGTCACCGTGCCCTTGGGCTTCTTGAGCAGGGTGCGGCTCACCACCGCGCCTTCCTGGTAGGCGATGAGGCCGGTCAGGGACTGCGGTTCGGCGTGAATGCTGTCGGTTTCCATTGGCAGTGCTCCGTGTCTTCCAGACTTGTGGGCCGTTGACTCGCGGCTACGCATGATCGGGCGAGATCCTGTCCAGTGCCTCCCGCGCGAGCCTGATCAGCTCCTCGCGATCTCGACCGAACGGGCCATCCTCCTCACTGGACGGATCGAACCGGCAGATACGACGCAGGCCTTCGACCGCGCGTGTCTCCCTGAACCGGGCCAGTTGCCGGATCACCGTCTCATCCGAGTAGGTCCCAAGGGGGTACTCGGACTGGGGTTTCGCTTCCATGCGGTCGAGCAGGTCGAGCAGGTGACGGCGGATCTCTTCGGTGTCCGGCGACGCCTTCCAGACTTCCCTGGCCCCGAACGAGTCCCCGGTGAACACGGGCCCGATGGGGATAGGATCCGGCTCGGGACGACGGTGTGGGTGATTGCCGCAATACGTGTAGAAGGGGTTGTCGATGGGAAGCTCGCGAATGGTGCAGAAATCCGGCTCGGGATCGCCCACGTGGTCGTACCCGGCCTCGCCCTTGTTCTTGGAGTTGAACCAGCACGTTCCACAGCAATCGGATCCGCCGTTCGGCATTGGGTTCCCCCGCAAGCGTCCTCATACTGACCGTCCCGGGTCCAGACACACTTCGTTACCCAATATAGCACCACTGCCGTCTCTACCGGATCAAGGTGACCCGTCGGGTCTGTACCCCCACTCCATCGGACACTCTGAAGAAATAGACCCCAGCCCCTGCGAGACGTCCGGACTGGTCTCGACCGTCCCAGGACAACGTTCCCGAATCGTTCGCGCCTGTTCCGAGATCCCGAATCAGACGCCCGGACGTATCAAAGATCCGTGCGCTCTCCAGCTGACCGGCGTCTTCCATCTCGAAGGCCAGGCTCGTGTGGAGCCGAAACGGGTTGGGGTAGGCGGCATGGAGCGTCAACCCTCCATGACCCGGGCGGGGGAGATCGTCCACGCCGACACTTTCCGAGTACACGATCCAGAACGCCTGGTGCGCGGATGCGAACGGGACATTGTCCAGGTCGATGAAGCCGAACGTGGCGTCGCCGGTATGATACCCGCCCAGCATGACCGACCCGGAGGGTGCGATTACGATTTGGCCGGCTCCATCGAACCCTGCGCCCCCCCCGACCTCGGCGCAGGTCCACCCGCCCGTGACGTCCATCTCGGCAAAGAAAACGTCGTTGGTAACACCGACCGAGGGAATCGTGAACGGACCGAAGTCTCCGCCCGCTCCCACCTGGCCCGCGATGGCCAGCCTTCCGTCCCGTTGGTCGATGTCGGCACCGAAGTCGTTGGACGATCCACCGAACCGGTCCGCCCAGTTGAAGGATCCGTCGTCCTTGAGGGAGACGATGTACCCGTCAAAGCCCCCGGCGCTGCTCACATTGCCCCCGCCGAAGTCGGCGGTGTTCTCGAAACTTCCGGTGAGGAACACGTTGTCATCCCCGTCGGTGTCCACCGATCCGGCAACCTCCTGGTCGGTTCCGCCGAAACTGGTGGCCCAGGTGATACTGGTCAGGTTGGCGAACTTCACCACGCAGATGTCGGTGTTTCCCTTGGAGACCAGGGCGGTTGGACCGAAGTTGATCGTGGAGGAGAAGGATCCGGTGAACAGCACATTGCCGCTGGAGTCCATGGCCAGGCGGCCGTTGCTCTCGGATCCCACACTCCCGGTGCTCACCACGCTCTGCACGACGCCGGAGGTGTTGACGAGCTGGAAGAAGAAGTCGCTGAACCCGTTGGAGCCGATGTCACCCGTGCCCACGTCCGTGGTATCGGTGAAGTCGCCGCAGACGACTGCCCAGTTGTTTCCGAGCAGTTCCACTCCGGTAGCCTTGGTGTTGATCGCGCCCAGGGTGGTGAGCCAATTGAGCGAACCGCCCCCCGCGTTGAGCCGGAGCATCATCTCGGATCCGTTGACCGTCTGGACCGCGCCGTCGACGCTCAGGTCGCCGCCGATTATCCAACCCACCGCGACAACCCAGCCGTTTCGTACATCGATGTCGTTGATCTGACACCGGCCCCGAAGGTCGACATCCCATAGAAGGGTCCCGGAAGGGGAGAACTTGGCCAGGAAACTGCCGAGGCCCGCCAACGAGACGGTGCCGCTCAGGTCGATCCGGGTGTTACGAACGCCCGCGACGTAGTAGTTTCCCGCGGCGTCCACGGCAACCGCAGTTAGTTCGTCGTCCCCGGTCAGTCCTCCGGTGAACCCCATGGCCGGTTCGAGATCGGCATGGCCAACGGAGGCCATGCCGGCCAGGGCGACGAGGGTCAGTACCGCCACGACGCTGAGTTTCGGGCTCATCGGGACCTCTTGTTGGTGTGGCCGACCCACAGGTTGACCGGTTCTGGACGCGCATGGACGCTTGGTCTGAGGGTGCGCGGGAACCCTCTACCAGTAACAGCGCAGGACGGGGTTGTTCACCCTCACCGAAAGTGGGCGGTGGGGACGCCGGTTCAGCTAAACGGCACTTGGGTAAGGGTTTGCCATGAGCAAGGAGACTCAGGGATGGACATCCGTGAAGACAACCTCACCGGGAAGGTGATCACCCGGTTCCTACGGGAACACCTGGACAACATGCACGACATCACCCCGCCGGGCAGCGTGCACGCCATGGACGTGGAGGCATTGCGCGCCCCGGAGGTGACCTTCTGGTCCGCCTGGGAGGGCGAGGTGCTCCTGGGTTGCGGGGCGCTCAAGGAACTGGATCCCCGTCGCGGCGAGATCAAGTCCATGCGCACCGTGGTGACGCACCGGGGGAAGGGGGTGGCCTCGGCGCTCCTGGAACACATGACCGCGGAGGCGGTGCGTCGCGGGTACCGGGAGCTCTACCTGGAGACGGGGGCCCAACCGGAGTTTGCGCCGGCACGGGCGCTCTACGAACGGCATGGCTTTACCTATCGGGGCCCGTTCGGGGACTACACGGACGATCCCAACAGCGTGTTCATGATGAAGCGCATTGGCGACGCGGGGTCGGGCTAGACCTTCTACGGGTCCGCGGGTTGCTTGGCAGTTCGCGTGTGGGCCTGGAATCGGGCGTTGCTGAGGTACTTGAGCCCGGTGTCGCACATCACGGTGACCACGGTTGCTTCCGGACCCAGTTGTTCGGCGAGCCGAAGTGCCGCGACAACGTTGCCCCCCGTCGACGTGCCCGCGAAGAGCCCCTCTTCCCTGGCGAGCCGGATCGCCATGACGACCGCCTCGTCGGTCGAAACCTGTTGGATGTCCTCTGCGATCCCGTCCTGCCACAGCGGAACCACGAAGCCGGCCCCCACCCCGTCGATCCCATGGGATCCCGAAGCGCCGCCGGAAAGCACCGGGGACTCGGCCGGTTCCACCGCGGTGATGTGAATGGAAGGGTTGTGCCGGCGGAGGGTTTCGGCGATCCCCCGAATGGAACCGGCGGTGCCCACGCTCTGGATGAACCCGTCGATGCGTCCGTGGGTCTGGGCCACGAGCTCTTCGCCCATGCGGTGGTAGGCGGTGAGGGGGGCCATGTTGTTGAGTTGGTCTGTCCAGAAGGCGCCGGGCTTCCTGGCCAACTCGGCCGCCGCGCTCACCATGTCGCGGGTCAGCTGGCCGGTCATCCCCCCGCCTTCGCTGGGAATCAGGGTGAGTTCCGCTCCCAACAGTTCCATGTGATCCAGTTTTTCCCGGGCGAAGGCGTCGGAACTCACGATGTGCAGGGGATAGCCCTTGACCGCGCAGACCAGGGCGAGGGACACGCCGGTGCTACCCCCGGTGTACTCCACCACCGATCCCCCGGCTCGCAGCCGCCCGTCCGCCTCGGCCGCCTCGATCATGGCCAACGCCATGCGATCCTTCATGCTCCCGGTCGGGTTCTCGCTCTCCAGCTTGAGGAGGATGCGGGCGCGGTTGACCGGGGCCACATGCCCCAGGGGCACCAGCGAGGTGTAGCCGATGCGGTCCAGGATGCTTGCGGGAGCGTGGGTCTTCATGGGCTTTCGATCCTTCCCGGGCGGCCGTTTGGAAAGCGGCGTGGATCCCGTATGATGACACCATTCCCGTGGTGTTCAAGGTCCTCCCCTGGAGACGTGAGAATGACACGCAAGTCCCCCCTTCTCGCAACAGCGTCCTTCCGCAAACGGCTGGTAGCTCTTTGCGCCAGCGGCAACGGCTCCGGCATTCCCCGTAGCGCCAATGATCGGGATGTCATCCTGGTCAGCGTGGTCGTCGCCCTGCCGGATCACGATCTGGACCGCGCTTCCATGGACGATCTGTTGGATCGATGGATCGAACGGGTCGGCGTTGATCTGGGAACGGATCGCGCGGCCTTGCGGCGAGCGCTGGTAGATTGGAAGTTCGTTGCGCGCACCCAGGACGGAAGCTGCTACCGGAAGGCTGATCCCCTCCCGGTCGAGATCGCCCCCGACATTCTTGCCCTGGACATGCCCGCCTTGATTCGCGAAGCACAGGCCGAGCGCGAAGCCCGTCGCCTCCGGTTTGCGCCGGACGCCCGTTGATGCGGATCCGCACCTACGATCCAACCGATGAGCAGGGTGTGATAGACCTCTGGGCCAACATGGTGCGCCCCACCAACACCCAGGTGATATCCTTCTACCGGGATCTTGGCTACGACGTCGAGGATCGCATCCTCATGTCCCACTGGATCCTTCCCAAGGAACCGTCCCCCACGGAGGAGTCGTGACCATGAAGTCCGGATGGATCCCGCTCTTCGCCGCCCTGCTGGCCGCACCTGCTTCTGCCCAGACCCCACCCGGAAGCGACATCTATCTCTACCGCCTCACCCTCAGCGACACCTCGGTTGGGCTCGACCGGGAACACAACATCACCGCGCGCGCCGGCTACGACAACCAGCCCCACTTCACCCCGGACGGCTCGGCCGTCCTGTACACCCGGATCGGCGAGGACAACCAGGCGGACATCTGGCAATACCTCGTTGCCGGACGTCGCAGCGAGGCCCTGACCGAGACCCCGGAAAGCGAATACTCGCCGACCCCGCTCCCGGACAGCACCGGGGTTTCCACCATCCGCGTCGAGGAGGACGGCACCCAGCGGCTGTGGCGCTTCGATTGGGACGGCAGCAACGCCCGGGTACTCCTCCCGTCCATTGAGCCGGTGGGGTACCACGCCTGGGGCAACGGCAATACGGTGGCCCTGTTCATTCTCGGTGAGCCGCACACGCTGCAGCTGGCCGACGTGCGCCTGGACGCGGCCTCGTTGGTCGCCTATGACATTGGTCGGTCGCTCCACCGCGTTCCCGGGGAGGCGGCGATCAGCTTCACCGGCCGGGACTCGGTGGAAGCGCCCTGGACCGTTCGCTCGGTGGATCTGGTCACCCGGCGGGTCCGTACCCTGGCCCCCGCCCTGGCCGAGAGCCAGGACCTGGTTTGGCTCCCCGACGGCACCCTGCTCATGGGGCGCGAGGACACCCTCTACCGTTGCCGCCCCTCGGACGGGGCCCCTTCCTGGACTCCCGTGGCCACCCTGGAGGGACTGCGCGGCATCACCCGGCTCGCGGTGAGTCCCGATGGAACGCACCTGGCGGTGGTGGCCGAGGATCCGGTGGTGCAGACGCTCCAGGCGCCGCCGGAGAACTAGCCCCGGACCCCCTTCCCGCGTGGTACTCTCTTTCGTCTTCCAGGGCCCCCAGAGCGCTATTGCTGCTCGCCGCGGCCGACGATTTCCAATCTCCACGAGGATTCCATGAGTACCGACCCCAACAAGATCATCTATTCGATGATTCGCGTGAACAAGAACTACAACAACAAGCCGGTCATCAAGGACATCTCCCTGTCCTATTTCTACGGGGCCAAGATCGGCGTGCTGGGTCTCAACGGATCCGGAAAGAGTTCGCTGTTGCGGATCATGGCCGGGGTCGACGACGACTTCAACGGCGAGGCCCATCTCTCTCCCGGGTATACCGTGGGTTACCTGGAGCAGGAGCCGCTCCTGGACGACGACAAGACGGTGCGTCAGGTCGTGGAAGAGGGTGTGCAGGAGACGGTGGACCTGGTCAACGAATTCAACGAGATCAACGCCAAGTTCGCCGAGCCCATGGATGACGACGCCATGACCAAGCTCATCGAGCGTCAGGGCGTGGTGCAGGAGAAGCTGGACCACCTGGGCGCCTGGGATCTGGACTCCAAGCTGGAGATGGCCATGGACGCCCTTCGCTGCCCTCCGGGAGACGCGAAGGTCAACGTGCTCTCGGGTGGTGAGCGACGCCGGGTTGCGCTCTGCCGCCTCCTGCTCCAGAAGCCGGACATTCTCCTGCTCGATGAGCCCACCAACCATCTCGATGCCGAGACGGTGGCCTGGCTGGAGCATCACCTGGCCGACTACGCGGGCACGGTCATCGCGGTCACTCACGATCGGTACTTCCTGGACAACGTGGCCGGATGGATCCTGGAACTGGACCGAGGCCAGGGCATCCCCTGGAAGGGGAACTACTCCTCGTGGCTCTCCCAGAAGAAGGACCGCCTGCAGAAGGAAGAGAAGGAAGAGGGGAAGCGGCAGAAGACCCTGGAGCGGGAACTCGAGTGGATCAACATGTCCCCCAAGGGTCGCCAGACCAAGGCCAAGGCCCGTATCAAGTCCTACGAGAACCTGCTCGACGCGGCGCACACCGCGAAGCTGCGGGAACTGGAGATCTACATTCCGCCGGGGCCCCGTCTGGGCGATGTGGTCATCCAGGCCGAGGGGGTCTCCAAGGCCTATGACGATCGTCTCCTGGTGGAGAACCTGACCTTCGCCCTGCCTCCGGGCGGCATCGTGGGCGTCATTGGCCCCAACGGCGCCGGTAAGACCACCCTGTTCCGGATGATCACCGGGGAGGAGACTCCGGACAACGGGACCATCCGGGTGGGGGAGACGGTGGAACTGGCCTACGTGGAGCAGAGCCGCGCCTCCTTGGATCCCACCCAGACCATCTGGCAGGCGATCTCCGGTGGGGAAGAGCTGATCCAACTCGGTGATCGCGAGATCAACTCCCGAGCCTATGTCTCCCGTTTCAACTTCGGCGGTTCGCAGCAGCAGAAGAAGCTGAACGAGCTTTCCGGCGGCGAGCGCAACCGGGTCCACCTGGCCCGCATGCTCAAGTCCGGCGCCAACGTCATCCTGCTCGATGAGCCCACCAACGACCTGGACGTGAACACCATGCGGGCGCTGGAAGAGGCGCTGGAGGCCTTCGGCGGATGTGCCGTGGTCATCAGCCACGATCGGTGGTTCCTGGATCGTCTCGCCACCCACATCCTCGCCTTCGAAGGAGACAGTCAGGCGGTGTGGCACGAAGGGAACTGGTCGGACTACGAAGCGGATCGCAAGCGGCGCCTGGGCGCGGAAGCCGAGGTCCCGCACCGGATCAAGTACCGACACCTCACCCGGGGGTAGCATGACGCTCCGCAACGGAGTCCTGGCCGTGCTGGCGTTTCTCGTGATCACTTCGGGGAGCGTGGGCATGCCTGCGCTCGCGGCGGAGATCACCCTGGAACGCATCATGTCCCATCCGGACTGGATCGGGACCAAGCCGGAAGCCGCCTACTGGTCGGATGACGGCACCACCGTCTACTACGACCGCAGGATCCTTGGGAGCGAGCTCAAACAGCGCTATGCGCTGGACCTCGCCACGGGCGACCTGCGCGAGGTCGCCCCGGCCATGATGAGCTCCATCGACCACGCCGGGGGAGACTGGTCCGCTGACTGGGACCGCAAGGTCTATGCCTTCGCGGGCGACCTGTTCCTGAAGACGGTGTCCAGCGGGGAAATCCGTCAGCTCACCCGGACGTCGGATCGGGAGAGTGCCCCCCGTTTTCTTTCCGGCGACCGCTCCATCGTCTACCAGCGGGACAGCGATCTCTACGTGGTGGATCTGGAGAACGGACTGGTGCGGCAGGTCGCGGAGATCCAGTTCACCAGGTCGCCGGACGAGAAGGACGCCGAGAAGAAGGAGACCTTCTACACCGAACAGCAGGAACGGTTGTTCGCGTACCTGCGCCAGACCAACGCGGACAAGGAAGAGCGCCAGGAGCACCGGGATGCCCAGCGGCAGGACCCCGCGCTGCTGGGCGAACCCTGGTACCTGGGCGAGAAGCACAAGGCGGCGCAAAGCAGTCTTTCCCCTGACGGGTCCCGCCTGGTCCTGGTGCTGGCTCCGGCCAAGACCCAGGAGGGGCGCAAGGCCAAGATGCCGGCCTGGATCACCGACTCCGGTTTCGTCGAGCCCCGCGACGTCCGCACCGTGGTGGGGGACGGCGAAGTGGCCGCGCACTCGGTGGTGGTGTTGGACCTGGAGCGACACACGCAACATGCGGTGGATCTCTCGGGTCTCCCGGGGATCACCGACGATCCGCTCAAGGAGCTGCGGGAAGCGCAGGACGAGAAGAAGGAAAGCAGGAAGGAGAAGACGGACGACGCGGAGCCCAAACCACGGGATGTCCGCATCACCCAACTCGCCTGGAGCGACGAGGGTGTCCTGGCCATGCAGGTGTTTTCCAACGACCACAAGGATCGGTGGATCGTCACGGTGCGGGACAGCGTTGCCCACACGGTGCATCACGAGCAGGACCCGGCCTGGATCAACTGGCGTGGCAACATCATGGGTTGGATGCCCGGTACCGAAACCCTGTACTTCACCAGCGAGGCGAGCGGCTATCGGCATCTCTATGCGGCCAAGGGGGGCAAGAAGGCCAAGGCGCTGACCTCGGGGGACTACGTGGTCTCGGCGCCGCAGCCGTCCCGGGACGGTCGCACCATCACCTTTCTGGCCAATCGCGATCATCCCGGGGTCTACGAGATGTACCGGGTAGCCGTGGACGGCGGGCAGATCCAGGCCCTGACCCGAATGGGAGGGCGCAACACGGGGCACGTCTCACCGGATGGCACGCGGCTCCTGATCACCCACTCCACCGCGACGCATCCGGACGAGCTCTATCTGGTGCACGTCGATGGCGAGGCGGAACCCAAACGCCTCACCGACACCGTCTCGGAAGAGTTTCTCTCCATGGACTGGACCGAGCCGCGTTACCTGGCCGTGCCGTCCACGCATCACGACCGTCCCATCCACTCCCGGCTCTATCTGCCAAAGACGCCGCTCGCCGACGGGGAGACACGCCCGGCGGTCATGTTCGTCCACGGCGCGGGGTACCTGCAGAACGCCCATCAGGGGTGGTCATCCTATTTCCGGGAGTTCATGTTCCACAGTCTTCTCGTGGAGCAAGGGTTCGTGGTCCTGGACATGGACTACCGCGCCTCGGCCGGTTATGGCCGCGATTGGCGGACCGCCATCTACCGGCAGATGGGCACCCCGGAACTCGAGGACCTGCAGGACGGCGTGACCTGGCTGGCCGAGAACGCCGGGGTGGATCCGGAGCGGGTGGGGGTCTACGGCGGATCCTACGGCGGCTTCCTGACCTGCATGGCCCTGTTCAAGGAACCGGACCTCTTTGCCTGCGGCGCGGCGCTACGCCTGGTGTCCGATTGGGCCCACTACAACCACTGGTACACCTCCCGCATCCTCAACACGCCGGAGCTGGACCCGGAAGCCTACAACCGCAGCTCACCCATCGAGTTCGCGGAAGGGCTCAGCAAGCCCCTGCTCATGTGCGCCCCCATGATGGACAACAACGTGTTCTTCCTGGACACGGTGCGTCTGGTGCAGCGGCTCATCGAGCTGGAGAAGCAGGACTTCGAGACCGCGATCTACCCGGTGGAGCCACATACCTTTGTCCAACCCTCGAGCTGGCTGGACGAGTACCGTCGCATCTGGAAGCTGTTCGACACGCACCTGCGGTAGGGGTGTCGCTGTCGCCTGTCTTGCAGCGGATTACGGCGATCCGGTTTGCGGTAATCCACTCCCGGACATAGAATCCAGGCACTAGCGGGCCATTGGCCCAGGAGGCGTTACATGCGACAGATGGCAGCCGGTCACTTCACCCCCGTCGCCCGGGCGTCGGCGGAAACCCGTGCGTCGTTCATCACGAGCACCTACAACCACTTGTTCTGGGCCATTGTGGCCTTCACCGGCCTGGAAGTTCTTTACTTCAAGCTGGGCTGGGCCGAGCCCATGGCCCGCGCCATGCTGGGCGTGAACTGGCTCCTGGTCCTGGGCGGCTTCATGATTCTGGGTTACCTGGGAAGCCGTTTCGCCTACCAGGCCGTCACCCCGGGTAAGCAGTACCTGGGGCTTTCCCTCTATGTCGTGGGTGAGAGCATCATTTTCGTGCCGCTCCTTTTCCTTGCCAACTGGAAGGCGCCCGGCGTCATCACCAGCGCGGCCACGGTCACCTTGATCGGTTTCACCGCGCTCAGCGCTCTGGTCTTCTTCACCCGCAAGGACTTCTCCTTCCTGGGCGGACTCCTCAAGTGGGGGTTCATTGTCGCCCTCCTCGCCATCGTGGGAGGCGTGCTGTTCGGATTCCAGCTGGGCACGTGGTTCTCGGTGGCCATGGTGGGGCTGGCCGGTGCGGCGATCCTCCACTCCACTTCGCGCATCATGCTGAGTTTCCCGGAAGACCGGCCGGTGGCCGCGGCGCTCGAGTTGTTCTCGGCGGTTGCGCTCCTGTTCTGGTACGTCCTCAGCCTGTTCATGTCCCGGGACTAGCCGCCCCACCATGCGGGTCCTCTACGAACATACCCAGGCTGCCACCCTGATCTATGTGATCCTGGCCGCGATGGCCTTCCTGTTCATCGCGGCGGGCATGGTCGCCGAGGACACCCCGCTCTGGTTCTGGTTGTTCACCCTTGGGTTCATCGGGCTCATTCTCGTGCTGTTCGGCTCGCTCCATGTGCGGGTCACCACCGAGGCGGTGGAGTTCAAGTACGGTGTGGGGCTGGTCAAGAAACGCATCGAGCTGACCACGGTACGGCGGGCCTACGCTGCCAGTGATCCCTGGTACTGGGGATGGGGGATCCGCTGGACCCCCAAGGGGTGGCTTTATCGTGTCTCCGGCCTGGAGTGCGTGGCCCTTGAGATCGAAGGCAAGGATCGCCAGGTACGGATCGGAACCGATGACGCAACCGGCCTGGCCCGCGCGCTTCGGGACGCCCTGCCCGAGATCCTTGGCGAGGCGTGAGCGGCGTCCCTGAGTTGGATCCGGCCATCCAGTCCCTCGTGGAGGCGGGTACCCGTCTCCTGCGGGACTTTGGCAACCCGTCCGTGGACCTGGAGGCGGTGGGGACCGTTTCCCACGAGGAGGCCCGCAACCCGGTGATCCGGGTCCGGGTTCGCGAAGCCCCGTCACTCCCCCCGACGCTTATCCTCAAGTGCTCTCCGGTTGCCCCGGAGGTGCTGCGCCATGAGCGGGTCGCCATGGAGTTCCTGGGCCGGGAGGCGGCGGCCCTGGTCCCTCACCTCTACGCAGCCCAGGAAGGGCTCCTTGTCCTGGAGGATCTGGGCGACACCGCGACCTGTCGTCTGGGAGACCTGTTGGACACCGACCACACCGACACGGCGGTCGCGGCGCTTCACGACCTGATGACCGCCCTGGCCCGGTTGCACGGGGTGACCTCCGGGCGGGATGCGGCGTGGCGGGATGCCGTCCTGGTGGGCCGAGGCGGCGCCCCGACCTCGCATCGCATCTTCCAGATTCCCGAAGCGGTCGCGGAGCTTCCCGCCTTGGCCGCATCCCACGGCGTCCGGGTCCCCGGTCTGGAGGGGGAGGTGGCCGCGGTGCTCGACGCACTGGCGAACCCCGGTCCCTTTCTCACCTTCACCCACGGGGACGGCACCCTCGCCAATGCGTTTCACCTTCCGGAAGGGACCCGATTCTACGACCTGGAAACCGCCGGCTTCCGACACGCGCTCCTCGACGGGGTATTCGCGCCCATTCGCTACATCCACAGCGTCTGGTCCATGGGGATTCCGGCGCCCCTACGGGCGGAATTGTTCGCCACCTATCGCACCGGCCTCGCGCGGTTCATTGCCCAGGCCCAGGAAGACGCGCTCTTCCACCGGGCCACCGCCGTGGCCTCGGCCGGTTGGTTGGCCGGAATCCTGCGGTTGATTCCCTATGCGGACAAGGAGTGGGGCAGGGCGGGCAATTCCCAGCGTGTCCTGGTCGCGCTGGCGCGATTCCGGGACATGCCGGAGGCCGGCCAATGCCTACCCGCCCTCGCCGGGATGGCAGAGGAACTGGAGCCCAGGTTGCGCAGCCTCCTGGGAGACCCCGGTCCCATGAAGACCCACCCCGCTCTCACCCCGCTGCGGTGACCCCGTATGCTCTATCTGCTCCCGCCGCCGCTACGGGGTCTCTTGAGCCTCTTCCTCCTGGTGCTGCACAGTCTGTTTTGGACTACCCCGTTCTACGTGGTGGCCGTGATCCGGGTGCTCATCCCGAACCGAAGCGTGCGGCGGGTGTGCCTGCGGATCCTGACCTTCTTCGCCGAGAACTGGATCCGCGGATTCCAGCACATCCTCGCCCTGTGGCATCGCACCGAGTGGGATGTCGACGGCTTGCCCCGGCTGCACCGGGATCGCTGGTATCTGTCGATCGTGAACCACCGATCCTGGGCCGACATCCTGGTCCTGGTCCGGGTGCTGGGTTGCAAGGGACCGCTCATGCGGTTCTTCCTCAAGCAGGATCTCATCTGGACCCCGTTCATCGGCCCGGCCATGTGGGCCCTGGACTACGCCTTCATGAAGCGCCACTCACGCGAGGACCTGGAAAGACGCCCGGAACTGGCCGGTCAGGATCTGGCCACGACCCGCAGGTCCCTGCGCAAGTTCAGCCGCACCCCGACCATGGTGGTTCTGTTTCCCGAGGGAACGCGGTTCAAACCGGAACGGCGGGATGCGCAGGGCAGTCCGTACCGGCGGTTGCTCCGTCCCAAGTCCGGTGGGTTGGCCTTGACCCTGGCCGCGCTGGAGGATCGCGGGGACACGGTGCTGGACTGGACCCTCCACTACCCGGAGCCCCGCCCCCGGTTCTGGGACTTCCTGTGCGGCACGGCGCGAAAGGTCACGGTGCGGATCCGCGAGCGGGAGGTGCCGGGATGGATCGGGGAGTCGGATTACGAAACGGACCCCGCGTACCGCGAACGGTTCCAGGAGTGGTTGGGGGCGTGGTGGGAGGAGAAGGACGCCCTGCTCAACGACCTTGCCGCCAAGGATGTATCCTGACCCCGGAGCCTTCCTTCCATTGGAGAACCTCATGGACGTGATCGACCTCAAGGACAAACTCGCCGCCATCGACGATCACTGGCAGCCCCGGATCGTGGCCGAACTCAACGGCCAGCACATGAAGCTGGCCAAGCTCAAGGGGGAGTTCGTCTGGCATCACCACGAGAACGAGGACGAGGCGTTCCTGGTTCTGGAAGGGCGTCTCACCCTGCGATTCCGCGACCGCGACCTGGAGCTGGGTCCCGGGCAGTGCGTGGTGGTGCCCCGGGGTGTGGAGCACCTGCCGGTCGCGGACCAGGAGTGCAGCGTGCTTCTGTTCGAGCCGGCCGGGACCCTCAACACCGGCACCGCGGGCGGGGAGCGCACGGTCGAGAACCCGGAGCGGATCTAGTAGACTGGTTCGCTCGCGCGACCTAAACCAAGGAGATCCGACTTGGCCCTCGAAGCCGGCAAGAAAGCCCCCGCCTTCCATGTTCCCGATCACACCGGCGCCAAGCGCCGTCTCTCCGAGTTCCTGGGGAAGTGGGTCATCCTCTACTTCTATCCCAAGGACGACACCCCCGGCTGTACCAAGGAAGCCTGTGCCTTCCGGGACGAACACGCCAAGTTCAAGCGCGCGGGGATCGAGGTTCTGGGAGTCAGCGTGGACCCGGTCAAGAAGCACCAGAAGTTCCGCGAGAAGTACACGCTCCCCTTCACCCTGCTCTCGGATGAAGACAAAAGCATCGTCACCAAGTACGACGCCTGGGGGAAGAAGAAGTTCATGGGGCGCGAGTACATGGGCACGTTTCGCATCTCGTACCTGATCGACCCCAAGGGAAAGATCGCCAAGGTCTACGACAAGGTGAAGCCTCCGGAGCATGCGGCCCAGGTTCTCGCCGACGTCAAGGCGCTCAAGAAAGCATCATGAAGCCCCCCTCGCTGTTCACCGGAGCCCGCAAGCCGGTCATCGGCATGCTCCACGCACCGGCTCTCCCCGGTTCGCCGGGATACTCCGGGGACCTGGATGCGCTGCGCGCGTTCGTGCTGGCGGACGCGGAGGCCCTGGCCGCGGGGGGGATCGATGCCCTCATGCTGGAGAACTTCGGGGACGCCCCCTTCTATCCGGACCGGGTCCCCCAGGAAACCGTGGCCGCCCTGGCCTCGCTGGCCACCGATGTGCGCCGCACCACGGATCTTCCCCTGGGGATCAATGTCCTGCGCAACGACGGGGTGAGCGCCATTGCGGTGGCCGCCGCCACCGGCGCCGCCTTCGTGCGGGTCAACGTGCTGACCGGGGCGCGGCTGGCCGACCAGGGCATCCTCGAGGGGCGCGCGCACGAGATCCTGCGCCGGCGGCGGAACCTGGGTGCGGACTCGGTCGCCCTCTTCGCCGACATCGACGTGAAGCACTCCGCCCCCCTTGCCGACTACGGCCGCGAGGCCGAGATCGAGGACACCCTGAAACGGGGCGGGGCGGATGCGCTCATCGTTTCCGGCATGGGCACCGGAAAGCCGGTGGATCCGGTCCATTTGCGCACCACCAAGGACATCGCCGGCGACAAGCCGGTGCTGGTGGGCAGTGGGGTCACGCCGGAGACCCTGGCGGCGCTGCTGGCCGTTGCCGATGGGGTGATCGTGGGAACCTGGGTCAAGGAGGACGGCCGCGTGGATCACCCGGTCGACGTGGAGCGGGTGCGCCGTCTGTGCGAGGCTGCCCCGCGATGATCGGGGTGGGCCCCGCGCCCCCCACTCCCCCGGAGGAGTTCCACTGCGAGCGTCTACTCCTGCGCCGTCCCCGCGAGGCCGACGCGGATGCCATCTACGACTATGCCCGCCGACCCGCGGTGACACGATTCGTCTCGTGGGATCCGCATCCGGGCATCGCCACCACCCGTGCGTTCCTGCAGACCCTCCGCCACGACTGGAATCGACGCACCGACTACGCGTGGGTCCTCGAGCGGAACGCCGACGGGGTCGTGCTCGGGATGCTGGGGATTCGCCCCCAGGGGCATCGGGTGGAGATGGGGTACGTGCTGCACCCGGAACACCAGGGTGCGGGGTACATGACCGAGGCGGTCAGGCGGGTGTGCGACTGGACGGCGGAACAGCCCCGTCCGCTTCGGCTGTGGGCCACCGTGGTGGTAGGGAACGAACCCTCGCGACAGGTTCTGATCCGGGCCGGATTCCTCGAAGAAGGTATCCTCCGGGACTGGCTCGTGTTTTCCGACGGCCCGCATGATGCCTATGTGTTTTCCTTTGCCGCAAGTTGATCAACTGTTGAGCCCTCTTCAAGGAGATTCCCCCCATGGCCGCTGACAAGACCAAACGTCCCCTCACCGTCGAAGACATCTGGGCCGTGCGCCGGGTCGGGATGCCCGACGCCACCGCCGACGGCTCGGTGATCGTGACCCCGGTCAGCTCCTTCAGCATGGAGGACAACAAGGGAACGTCGCGTCTCTACCGGCTGGACCTCAAGGGGGGTGACCCGGTTCCCTTGACCGCGGAAGGGAATTCCTCTTCCTCGCCCGCCCTGGATCATGACGGCACCCGGGTGGTCTTCGTGCGGTCCCAACCGGACGGCCCCGCGCAGATCGCCATCCTCCCCCTGAATGGGGGGGAAGCCGAAATACTCACCGACTTCCCCCTGGGGGTTGCCGACCCTCGGTTCCTCCCTGACGGTCATCGCATCGTCTTCGTGGGCTTTCTCTACGCGGATGCGCCCACTCTCGAAGGCACGCGGGCACGCAAGAAGGAGCGGGACGAGGATCCGGTCAAGGCGCACATCACCGAGGACCGGGTGTATCGCTTCTGGGACGAGTGGCTGACCGACGGCAAGGTGCCCCATCTCTTCGTCATGGATCTGCGCACCCGCGCCGTCACCGACCTCATTCCGGACTCCACCCGGTGGTTCGACTTCATGGATCACTCCGGCCGCTACGGCATCTCCCCGGACGGGACGGAGATCGCCTTCAGTGCCAACGCCAGCGCGCCGCCCCATGACCAGCTCAACTGGGACATCTTCACCGTGCCGGTCGACGGCGGGGAAGTGGTCAACCTGACCCAGCAGAACCCGTGCGACGACCTGCAGCCGCGCTACAGCCCCGACGGCCGTTTCATTGTCTACGGGATGCAGCGGGACCCCAAGAACTACGCTGATCGGGTCCGCCTCGTGGCCTACGACCGGGAACAACGCACGCACACCGTGCTTACCGAGGACTGGGATCGTTCCGCCGGAACCTGGGTCTTTACCCGGGACAACGAACTGGCCCTTCTGGCCGAGGACAACGGGCGCTCCGCCCTCTATCGCATGGCGGTGACCCCCGGTGAGCCGGAGCTCGTCCTGCACGGCGGCACCTTCGGTGGCCTGCTTCCCCTGGACGATGGTTCCTTCCTCGTCGCCCGCCAGGACATGTCCACACCCACCGAGGTCCACCGGGTGCACGGCGCCTCGTCCACTCCCATCACCCATTTCAACGATGCCCTGATGTCGGAAGTGGCGCTGGGGGAGGTCCGGGACATTTCCGTTGCCGGCTCCGACGGCAAGCCGGTCCAGGCCTGGGTGGTGCTGCCTCCCGGGTTCGACGACTCCAGGAAGTGGCCCCTGGTGAACGTCATCCATGGGGGTCCGCACGGGATTACCGGGGATCTCTTCCACTTCCGTTGGAATCTCCAGTTGATGGCTTCCCCGGGATATGTGGTGGTCGCGCCCAACTTCCACGGCTCCACCAGCTGGGGTCAGGAGTTCACCAACAGCATCCATGGCGGGTGGGGGGACAAGCCGTACCGGGACGTCATGGCCGCCACCGATCATCTGATCAACGAAGGCTACATCGACAGTACCCGGATGGCCGCGGCCGGCGGTTCCTATGGCGGCTATCTGGTGGGGTGGATCGCCGGTCAGACCGATCGTTTTGCCTGCCTGGTCAACCATGCCGGGGTCAACGACCTGTTGGCCGAGTACGCCTCGGACGTGACCCAGGGGCGCGATCTGGCCATGGGGGGAGAGCCCTGGGACCGGATCGAACCCATGGACGCCATGAACCCGGTGCGTTTCGCCTCCGGCTTCAAGAGCCCCATGCTGGTCATTCACGGGGAGAAGGACTACCGGGTTCCGGTCACCCAGGGTCTGGCCATGTACAACATCTACAAGGCCAAGGGGGTGCCCGCGCGGCTGGTCTACTTCCCGGACGAGAACCACTGGGTGCTCAAGCCGCGCAACGCCCAACTCTGGTACCGGGAGTTCTTCGCCTGGCTGGATCGGTGGTTCAAGAAGAGCGGGAGCTAGACGAGGTCCCCGGGCGGTTCAGTCGGTGATCTCGTCGGGATCGGCAAGGCGGTAGCTGGTGCTTCGTCCGGCGCCGGGGTTCCTGGTCAGGACTCCCCGCTCCAGAAGGTCGCGGATATCGCGTAGGGCGGTATCCCCCGAGCACTTCGCGAGCTTGGCGTACTTCGATGTGGTGAGGTGCCCCTCGAAATCGTCCAGCATCCGGTTGACGACCCTTTGCTGTCGTTCGTTCACGGGGCTCCGGTTGATTCGCTGCCAGAGTTCCGCCTTGCGCAGTACGGCACCGAGAGTCCGGTCGGCTTCGTCAAGGGTGCGATCAAGGCAAGCCAGGAACCAGTCCAGCCACGGGGTGATATCGAGGCCGCCGCGCTGGGCGGAATCCAGTTCGCGGTAGTAGGTCTTCCGTTCCGCCTCGATCCCGGCCGACATGCTGTAGAACCGGTCCTTCGTGCCGTCCGACCGCGAGAGAGCCAGGCCGGCCACGGCCCTGGCCATGCGGCCGTTGCCGTCGTCGAACGGGTGGATGGTCACGAATTGGAAGTGCGCGACACCCGCTTTCAAGACGGGATCCAGATCGGTTGGGCCGTTGAACCACCCAAGAAATTGCTTCATCTCGGCTTGCAGACGCGTGGCATCGGGAGCCTCGAAGTGAACGCGCTCCCGGCCCATGGGACCCGACACGACCTGCATGGGTCCGCCCTCTCCGGTTCGCCAGTCACCGACGGTGATGGGGTGCATCCCGCTTCTCCCGGTGGGGAAGAGAGCGGCGTGCCAGCCGAACAGGCGTTCCTTGGTGAGTGGATCGGTGAAGTTGTGCGTTGCGTCGAGCATCATTTCGACAACGCCTTCGATGTGTCGGCTTGGTTCCGGCAGGCCCGCCACATCCAGCCCAAGCCGGCGAGCGATCGACGAGCGGACCTCTCCCGGGTCCAAATGCTCCCCCTCGATCGCCGAGGATTTGACGACCTCCTCCGTGAGCACGGTCAGCCCCGCCTCCTGACGGAGGTCGAAGCCCAAGGCGTCCATCTTCCCCAGATGCCGACCCTGTTTGTGGCGCACCTGGGCCAGGGACCTGGCGAGGGTTCCCGTGTCCCACGTGAGCTCTGGCCAATTCGGTAGCTCGTGAATGAAGGTCATAATCACCGCAATTCCTGCGGAGATTATCGACCCGATTCACCGCAAAGGCAAGCTTTTTCGCCGCAAACTATGCGGTGATTGACCCTTTCACCGCCTTCGCCCCCAGGGTCGGGAAGTACACCACGTCCCGCAGCGTCTCCGCCCCGCTGAGCAGGGCGATAAACCGGTCGATCCCCAGTCCCAGACCCGAGCAGGGGGGCATGCCGTGCTCCATGCACAGGATGTAGTCCTCCTCCATCATCATGGTCTCGGCGTCGCCCTGGTCGCGATAGCTCTCCTGCTCTTCCATGCGGGCGCGCTGATCCAGGGGGTCCACCAGCTCGGAATAGGCCTTCACCACCTCCCAGCTGTTCACCACCACCTGGAACATGTCCAGGATGCCCGGGTTCTCGTCGTTGCGCCGGGCCAGGGGAACCAACTCGGTCGGGTGGTGCATGAGGAAGGTGGGCTGGATCAGGCCCGGGCGCACGTACCGTTTGTACAACCCGTCCACCAGTGCGGGGTAGGACTTGAACTCGTCCGTCTGCAGACCGGGGAACTTCGTCTGGACCGCCCGCTCCAGCGACGCGTAGTCGGACTCCTTCCCGATGTCGATCCCGGTCTTCTCCAGCACCGCCTCGGTGAACGAGACCCGGGCCCAGTCTCCCCCGAAGTCCAACTCCACTCCATCGTGGGTGATGGTGGTCCCCCCGGTGAACTCCTGCAGCACCGCCTGCACCAGGTTCTGGATCAGGGTCATGTTGTCTTCGTAGTTCCAGTACGCGGCGTACCACTCCAGCATGGTGAACTCCTGGAGATGCGAGGCGTCGATGCCCTCGTTCCGGAAGTTCTTGCCGATCTCATACACCCGATCCAGGCCGCCCACGATCAGCCGCTTGAGATACGTCTCGGGCGAGATGCGCAGGAAGAAGTCGCGGTCCAGGGCGTTGTGATGGGTGATGAACGGTCGCGCCGCCGCTCCCGAGGACGCGTCCTGGAGGATCGGGGTCTCCACCTCCAGGAAATCCTGGGCGTCCAGGTAGCGACGAATGAAGCTGATCACCCGGCTCCGGAGCAGGAATCGCTCCCGGGTCTCGACGTTGCTGATGAGATCCAGGTAGCGCTGGCGATACTTGATCTCGGTGTCCTGCACCCCATGCCATTTTTCCGGCAGGGGACGCAGGGCCTTGGAGAGGAAGGTCAGATCCCTGACCCGCGCCGTCCGCTCTCCCAGCTTGGTGGTCCACATCTCCCCCTCGAGCCCCATGAAATCGCCGTGATCCAGGAGCTTGCGCGCCACCTGGAACTGCTCCGGGGAGAGCGTGTTCTTTTCCAGGCTGATCTGCAGGGTTCCATCCCGATCGGCCAGCGTGGCGAAGATCAGCTTGCCGAAGCTTCGCTTGGTCATGAGCCGGCCGGCGAGGCGGACCGGCGCCCCGTCGGGGAGCTCCTTGGCCTGGGGGAGGGAGCAGGTGGACTTGAACCGGTCGTGGAATGGATTGATCCCGAGCTCGCGAAGCTGATCCAGCTTCTCCAGTCTCGTGGAACGCTCGTCTTGCGACATGGGAACCCTCAGAGTGATGTTTCTCGAAAACGCGGGGAGGCCCGGCAAAGCGCACCATGATAGGTCATTCCCGCCCCCACGAGCAGGTGGAATAGCCGGTCCGGACCCAGGTTCCCCTGATCGGATTCCGGCCGGACCCGGTATACTGGGTGGATGCCCACCCACAGACTCCGGGTCCTTGTCGCGACGCTTCTGGTTCTTGCGACCTCCCCTGTGTCATTTGCCCCAGCCCAGGAACCGGATACCCTTCGTCTGGCCACCGGCTCCATGGGTGGAACCTTTCTTCCGGTCGGCCATGATCTGGCGGTCTGGTGGGCGTCCACCGTACCCGGCGTGGTCATCAAGGTGGACA
Organism: Candidatus Eiseniibacteriota bacterium; assembly: GCA_942491735.1. GTDB lineage: Bacteria > Eisenbacteria > RBG-16-71-46 > JABDJR01 > JABDJR01 > CALOCN01. Next base: position 654,216 of record CALOCN010000001.1, read on the forward strand.
CCACCTCCGGTTCCGTGGACAACCTGGACCGGTTGGTGGACGGCCATGCGGACCTGGCCATCGTCGGATCCAGCCCCTTCCAGGAGGTCCTGGACGGTTGGCGTCCCTTTGCCGAGGAGGCGGGCGCCATCTGCACCGTGGGGAACCTCTACGATGACGCGGAGCAGTTCGTGGTCCGGGCGTCCCTGGTCCGTGCGGAAGATCTCATGGACCTCAGCGGGCTCCGGATGTACCCGGGGCCGCACAACAGCGGGGCCGAGATCGATACCCGACGGATCCTGAACACCATCGGCATCGAGCCGCGTTTTGTCTACGCGGAGGAGCGTACCAAGGGCTACACCGAGACCGCCGAGGCGCTGGCCCGCGGGGACTTCGACGCCGCCACCTTCTCCGGGGGGGTGCCCATCTACGCGGTCACCAACCTCATGCGTCGCCATCCGGGCGAGTTCGTGATCCTGCCTTTTTCGGACCACATGCTGCGCAAGATCCGTCACGCCGGGCTCGATTTTGGCCGGGTGGTGATTCGTCGCGGAAGCTATCCCGGGCAGACCGAGGATATCCAGACCGTGGGGGGGCCCAACCTCCTGGTTGCGGCACCGGGCGTTCCGGCGGAAATCGTGGAAGCGCTGGACCGGGCGATCCGTCTGGGCATTGCGAAGGCCGGCGAGGGTTTGCGGGTTCCCGCGTCCCACCTGGTGCTCCAGGTCCTGGACGAGGAGCACTGGGACACCATCCCGGCCGGTGATCGGTGTCAGGCCGGGACCGACCGTCAGGCGGAAGGCTCCCAGTAGGCGGGAGCCTTGCCGTTACTCCATGGCGGCGAGGCTCGCCAGCAGTTCCTCGTTGGTGCTGTGCCGTTGCATCAGCTTGAGCAGCCCCAGCATCGCCTGATCCGCCGGATAGGTGGCGGCCAACCGGCGCAGCTTGTAGAGGCGGCCCACCACGTCCTCCGGATAGAGCTTCTCTTCCTTGCGGGTGCCGCTCTTGCCGATGTCCACCGCCGGGAAGATGCGCTTCTCGAAGAGGTCCCGGGACAGCACGAGCTCCGTGTTACCGGTGCCCTTGAACTCCTGGAAGATGACCTCGTCCATGCGCGACCCGGTCTCGACCAGGCCCGTACCGACGATGGTCAGGCTTCCCCCGTGCTCGATCTTGCGCGCGGCGCCGAAGATCTGGCGCGGGGCCAGCATGGTGTTCGCGTCGAGACCGCCGGATAGCGTGCGACCCGAGTTTCCCTGCACCGAGTTGTAGGCGCGGGCCAGGCGGGTGATGGAATCCAGAAGCAACACCACGTCCTGGCCCTGGAGTACGGGCTCCACGATGGTGTTGATGCACTCCTCGACGATCTGGATGTGGTCCCGCGTGGACATGTCGCTGGATGCCGCGAACACGTTGGCGTGGGTGGACCGCTTGAAGTGGGTCACCTCTTCCGGGCGTTCGTCCACCAGGAGCGCATAGACCGGGACGTCCGGGTGATTCTCCCGGAGCGCCTCGGAGATCTGGATGAGGATGGTCGTCTTGCCCGCCTTGGGGGGGGAGACGATCAGGGCGCGTTGTCCACGCCCGATGGGGGCGATGAGATCGATGACCCGGGTGGAGAAGCATTCCGGTGTGGTCTCGAGCTTGAACCGCTCGAACGGATCGATGGAGACCTGGTCCTGGAGAGCCTTGAGGATCTCCAACCCCCGGTGCCGGTCGCCGCCACCCCGACCGCGATTGCCCCGGTTGCCGCCCGGTCCACGACGGTTGCCCTTGGTCTCCGCCGCGGCGATGCGGGACGCGGTCGCGTCGCGCAAGCCGTTGCGGTTGCCCCGGGCAGGACCGCCCCGACGGCGATTCCCGCGGTTGTCTCCGCCGTTGTATCCGTCTCCGCTTCCGCCACCGCCACCACGGCGGCCGGAGCCCCCCCGGCGCACGCGACGGCGCGGTTCGCCCCGTCCGTCACCGCGCGGCTCCCCGCGGCTCTCTCCCCGCGGCTCGCCACGGTTCCCTCCGCGGGACTCGCCACGGCCGTCTCTGCGAGGTTCCCCTCGTCCATCCCCCCGAGGCTCGCCCCGGCTGTCCCCGCGCTGCTCACCGTCGGCGTCGTCCCGGCGCGGGCGCCGGCCACGGCCAGGGGAAGAGGCAGCGTCGCGTGTGTGGCGTAGACGCCGTGCGGCGGCTTCCCGCACACGGTTGGTCGAGTCGCCTTCCTGGGGTTCTTTTTCTTCGGGCGGATTATCCCCGGATGCTTCCGGGTTGCCGCGGCGACGCCGCAAGCGGGCGGGTCGCCTCAGCTTTCTTTCTTCGGCCATGTCGGTCCTCTGTTCTGGGACTTATCGTATGGAGCTGGGCCGGACGGGGGGAAGACCCGTCCAAGGGGCGCACGCTCCCGGATGCCGTGCCACGTAGGGCACGGACTGTACTGGCAGATCAAACTCGGGCTCGGGTCCGCGATCGTTCTTCCGATCGCCGCATGCGAACACGGGTGCCGGCGTCCTCTTCCGCCATCACGGCGGGTCGCCGAGGAATTCTCTTCCGTTCCGACGTGATCCCCGTTCACGTCCGGGCTTCGACCTCGCATCGACCGGATAAGCTGGGGTGGTCGACTATCGGGGGGAGGTCGGCTAAAAGGGGTGAGGTCCGTCTCTCAACGGCTCCCTGAGTATACCGGATCGACGATTGCCCGGCCACTCGGGAACCTGGATGCTTCCTGGAGTGGCCACGCGACCGGAAAACGGGACGGTGGTCCTGCCTGTGCCACCCGTGCCGCTACCCCTCCCGGTATCGGCTCCCCTTGCGAACGTCATTAGGATGCACCCCCCGAGGCGTTCCGTCCAGCCTTTCGTGATGGGGGGAGGGTGGAAAACGCACGGGGGGCCGCACTTGGCGGGCTGGGCCGTGCTACGCTTTTTGTCCAACTCATACCCATTGGAGGGTCCCATGCTCAACGTTGGCGACTCGGCGCCCGACTTCGCCGTCCCCGATCATCTGGGCGAAACCGTTCGCCTCTCGGATCTGCGGGGACAGCACGTGGTGCTCTGGTTCTATCCCAAGGCCGATACCCCCGGGTGAACGATTGAAGGCAATGGGTTCCGTGATCGAACCCAACAGTTCAAGGATGCCAACGCGATGATTCTTGGGGCCAGCTTCGATACGGTGGAGGAGAATCGCGCCTTTGCCGAGAAGTTCGACTTTCCCTATCGCCTGCTGTGCGACACGGAACGAACCCTGGGGCGGGCCTACGGAGCGACCGCGTCGGACGAAGGTAACCCCGCTCGAATTTCCTACCTGATCGGGCCGGACGGGATCATCACCCACGTCTGGAAGGTGGCCAATGCCGCCGACCACCCCCAGGAGGTTCTGGCCGCCCTGGGAGCACCGTGAGTCCATGAACGGCCCTTGGCGGTGGTCCGTGCCCGTGGCGGCAGCCGTTCTGTTTCAGGCAGCCGCCGCCGTTTCCGGGGATCCACAGGTTCCAAGCCTCACCGTAGGCGCCTGGCAGACCCTGGGCCAGGGGATCGAAGTGGGTGAGGGGCAGGCCGATCGGTATTGCGTCGGCTCCCGGACGGTCAGCGTGGTCCGCATGGACCCCTCCCGGTGCCGCATCGCTCCCTTCCACGAAGCAGAGGAACCGGATCGACCCCGGAGAACCACCGGTGAGTGGCTGGAAACCCTGGAGGCCTCGGTCGCGTTCAATGCGGGGCTGTATGACGAGTCCAGACAGCACCTGGGGCTCTTGCAGCGGGACGATGTTCCGCTGGCCGGGATCCGCCACCGCTCCTGGCACGGCTACTTCGTCGCGGACCTGCGGGACGGAGAGACCGGAGCCCCCGCGACCATTCTCGAAGGAGACCGCGAAGAGGATCTTGCCCGCGTCGAGACCTATCGCACCGTCGTCCAGAGCATGATGCTGCTGGACCGGGAGGGAAAGACCCGGGTTCGCCGTACGGAACGCACCGCGCGGCGCGTCCTCCTCGCCGAGGACGTCGAGGGGCGAATCCTGGTGCTGGTGACCCATGGGAGCGCCACCCTGTGGGAGGCGGCCCGCCTCCTCGCCGAGTCCGAGTTGGACATCGTCGCCGCCATGGCTCTGGACGGGGGAAGCGAGGCGCAACTGGCGGTGCGCACGCCCAACGCTTCGGAGGTTCATGCCGGCACTCCCCGTTCCTGGGACGGGGCGGTCCATCCCCCGGCAGTCGTTGCGGTGTGGCCGGGAGAAATCAGGTAACTTGTTCAGGAACAGCGTCTTGACGGTTTTGGTGGGGTTCGGGGTCCTGGGGGTCGGGGCGCCCTCCCGTGCCGAGGCACCGGCGATCCTGGACTTCGGCGGCAACGACCCCTCGCAGTGGTCCTGGACCCCGGATCCGGAGACCGGCACCCTGACCTTGGGCTCGGTGGACCTGTCATGGGAGCCTTCGCCCACGGCGTGGCGCGTGGATCTGCGGTTCGCCCCGGTGGACCTCACCCCGGAAGCATGGCCCTGGAGCGTGCCGCTGGTCCGCCCGCTCATGGCGCCGTCCCTGGGCAACACCAACCGGCTTGTCGTTTCCTGTGTGCAGGGTCTCACCCCGGGCACGCGCTATGTGATCCGCGCGAGGGCCATCGCTCCGGACGGCGCGCCGGGTCCGCTCACAGACCCGGTGATCCTTCAGGCGCCCGGGGAGGAAGTCTTCTTCACCGAGACCATCCCGCTCGGCGACCTGGAGTTGTGGACCTGGGGGCGTCGGGTCACCGAGCCCGAGGCGACGATCCGGTACGTCTCGGGGACCCTGGTCGTGAACGGGTTCTATCGGGGAGCGGCCTACAACCGGACCCCGGCCATGGACCACCTGGTGACCCGGTACGGGCAAAGCCCTCGCTTCCTGGAACTGCGTGACGGCGGAATGGCGCCGGAGCCCGCGGCGCAGCAACTCCACTACGAGCACGAGGTCCTGGTCCGTGAAGCGGGATCCCGGGTCCAGGGTCCGGACCTGGCCAAGGCAATCGAGTTTCTGGAGGCGTCCTCCCTGGTCGATAGCGCCGCGGTTCTGGAGGGGATCACGGTGGAGATCCGCTTCGCCGGAACCGAAGAGCTACGGATCTACAGCCTGGGAGCCCACACCGTGGAGCCCTGCGTCATGCCGGGATTTCCCGCTGTTCACCCCGATTTCGCGCGTGGGGCGGTCTCCTGGATTGCGAAGCATGCCCAGGCCTCGGGGGGGCCACGCATCGCGTTGCTGGCCGGGGAAGGACTCATGCTGCTGCGCTCCGAGACCGACCGGGCCGACTTCCGGACCCAGGTGCAGTTCCTGCGCGAACATCGCACGACGTGGGGGCTCCCGTCCGGTCCGCTCAGCGAGGCGAGCGCCCTCGAGCTGCTCGACGTCGGCTTCTAGTCCGCCTGCCAGAGCCCCACACTGGCATAGCTCACCGTCCCGGTGGGATCCGTGGCCTGCTCGTACCGCAGCAACTTGCCCCGGCAGGGCGGGAGCGCGGTCAGGGCGCCGAAGATGGGACTCAGCCCGCAGATCCGTCGTGGGTCCCCCCCCTCCATGACCGCGCGGTAGAACGGTTCGGCTTCTCCGGTACAGACCACGCCGAGGGTCTCGCGATCCTTGACCTCCAGGAGTTCGAGTTCCTTCCCGGTCAGCGGGTCCGCTTCCCCGAAACGGGGTCCCACGTGGGCCAGATCGGCGGCGGCGATGACCAGCGTGCTCCGCGGGCGTTCGGCCAGGAGATCCCGCAGTTCGGCCAGGAAGGGGGTGTTTCGCGGGGTGGGCGGATCCATGGTCTCGCTGGTGGCCAGGTTGCCGTCCTCGTCGATGACCAGGGGACGCAACGAACCGCACAGGACCGGAACCATCCGCAGGTCCCGTCCACGGGCGCGAAGCCCCGCCAGCATGATGGCCTGGAACTCGATGGAGTGTTCCCGGCGGTGATAGAACTCCGCCCGGGCGGGAGAGCCCGAGGCGTCGCGCAACCGGGTCGCCGCCTCCCGGTCCACCGGCACCGTGCCCAGCGGGGTCTCGTAGGGCTTGTCGGTGACGATCCAATCCGGCTCCCCACAGGCATGCGCGGTTCCCAACACCACCACGGTCTCGATCTCCGGGGACCCCAGGATCTCCCGATAGGCCAGGGCCGTCGCCGGTCCCCCCACCCGCAGGTCGATGTGCGGTGCGACCAGCCCAGCCAAACGACCCGCGGGACGCGGACCGGGCTCCTCCAGGGATTCCGCCGCGAGGAAGAATTCATCGAGGGTGCTGGTGGCGGTGGCGGGGTCGGCCGGGTACGAGGCCCCGGCATGGGCCACCGGGCGGGTGGGCGCTTCCAGGAACGACTCCAGCAGGGTCTCCCGACGCAGGGAAAAGGCGGGGGTCTCCAGAAGCCACGCGTTGTCCAGGCGACTGACCAGGGCCCTCAGTTCGACATCCTCGGGTCTGGAGCCGTAACGCTCCTGGAAGCGGCTGCGCACGTCGTCGAGGGTGCTGCTGCCGTCGCAGTGAGCGGCCACGAACAACGCGGCTTCGCTCAGCACCAGTTCCTCCTCGGAGAACCCCTCGGGGTCCCGCAGCAGGTACTGATCCCCCTCCTCTTCGGGAAGACGAAGGATCTCGAGCGCCCGCAGTCGTGGCAATGGGTCCATCAGGCCAGGTGCTTCCGGAAAAAGGAGAGGGTGCGTTCCCAGGCATCCTGCGCGGCTTCCGCGTTGTAGACCTCGCCGCGGGTGTCGTTGAAGAAGGCGTGATCGGCGCCGGGATAGATGTGGAAGTCGGGGGTCACCCCGTTCTCGAGGAGCGTGCGCTCGAGCTCGCCCACCACGTCGGGTGTCACCATGGAATCGTTCTCGGCAAAGCAGCCCAGGACCGGAGCCCGGAGAGCCGCGAAGTCCGGTTTCACGCTGGGATGCACGCCGTAGAAGTCCACCACCGCGCCGATGTTGCCGTTGGCTCCGGCGGCGAACAGGGCAAGCTGTCCTCCCATGCAGAACCCGATCACCCCCAGTGTGGCCGAACTGCAGGCATCGTGGCGCAGGAGGAACTCCCCCGCGCCGCGCAGGGCCTTCTCGGTCTGCTCGATGTTGAGCGCCATGAAAAGCTTTCCGGCCTCGTCGGGGGAGGTTGTGGTTTCGCCTTCGTAGAGGTCGGGAGCCAGCGCGGTGAATCCTGCCTTTGCGAACCGCTCGGTGACCTCCACGATGTGGGGCACCAGCCCCCACCATTCCTGAAGCACAAGAACCCCGGGGCCGGAGCCACTGCCGGGGATGGCAAGCACCCCGTCCGTGTTGTGGCCGTTGGCGGGGAAGGTGACGCGTTCGGATGCCATGGTCGCTCCTTGGGAATCGTCTGCTCTCCGGAGCGAAGTATAGTCCAGCCCATGGGGACGGGGTGAGAGCGTATCCGCTATCCTCACCCGTCATGATCACATTGCGGGAGGCATCATGAGTGCGCTGTCGACACTGACCGTCATTGGAGCCGGAACCATGGGCCACGGGATCGCCCAGGTGGCGGCGTTGTCCGGGTACCGTGCCGTGCTGGTCGACGCCGCGCCGGAGGCCCTGGAACGGGCGCTGGTTTCGGTGCGTGAGAACCTGGAGAAGGGCGTCTCCAGGGGAAAGCTCACCGCCGCGGATCGCGACCGCGCCCTGGCCAACCTCGGTACCGCCGATTCCATCGAGACCGGCGTGGCCGGGGCCGAGGTGGTGGTCGAGGCCGTTCCCGAGATCCTCGAGGTCAAGCAACGGATCTTTGCCACCCTGGGTGAGGTCGCTCCGGCCTCGGCCATCCTGGGCACGAATACTTCGTCCCTTCCCGTGGGAGAGATCGCCGGGGCGACCACCCATCCGGAGCGGGTGGTCGGAATGCACTTCTTCAACCCGGTGCACATCATGCAGCTCCTGGAGATCGTGCAGGCGCGGGACACCTCCGAGGCCACCGTGACCCGCGCCCGGGAGATCGGGGCCCGGTTGGGCAAGGAGTGCATCGTGGTGCGCGACGTTCCCGGGTTCGCCACCAGCCGGCTCGGTCTGGTGCTGGGACTCGAGGCCATGCGGATGGTGGAGCAGGAGGTGGCTTCGGCACAGGACATCGACACCGCGATGACATTGGGCTATCGGCACCCCATGGGCCCGCTGCGGTTGACCGACCTGGTGGGCCTCGACGTGCGTCTGGCCATTGCCGAACACCTGTACCGGGAATTGGGGAGCGAGGCGTTCCGACCGCCGGGGATTCTTCGCTCCATGGTCGCGGAAGGCAAGCTGGGCAGGAAGAGCGGCGTCGGTTTCTACGACTGGGAGTAACCCGCACCATGCAGAAGATCTACATCCTCGACACCAACGTCCTCCTCCACGACCCCGGTTCCATCCACTCCTTCCAGGACAACGTGGTCATCATCCCGATCTACGTGATCGAGGAAGTGGACCACTTCAAGAAGGAAGGCTCGGAGCTGGGACGCAACGCGCGCGAGGTGGCGCGCATCCTCGACACCTATCGCCGGCAGGGAAGCCTCGCCGAGGGGGTGGACCTCGACGGTGGAGGCCGGTTGCGGGTGGTCATCGACCAGGACTATTCCCTGGAGCAGACCAACGGAAGCCACAACCGGGTGGACAACGCGATCCTGGCCCTTGCCGTGCGCGAACAGGCCGACCAGGATCGGGGCGACGAGGTTCCGGTGGTATTGGTGACCAAGGACACCAACCTCCGGATCAAGGCGGACGCCTCGGGAATCCGGGCCGAGGACTACGAGACCGATCGGGTGGACCCCACCGAACTCAACCGCACCGCGATCGACCTGCGCCTGGACCGGGCTTCGGTGAGCACGCTCCGGGAAGGAAACGCCCTTGCCCTGGACGGCTCGGCCTATCTCCCCAACGAATACGTCTGGGCGCAAACCGAGGACGAGCCGGTGACCTCCGTCCTGGCCCGGATCTCGTCGGATCGCCAGACCCTGGTGCCGCTGCGGGTTCCGGATCGCCCCATCCAGGGGGTCAAGCCCCGGAACAAGGAGCAGCACTTCGCCCTGGATGCGTTGCTGGATCCGGATGTGCCGCTGGTCACGCTCATGGGCAAGGCCGGCACGGGCAAGACCCTGCTCGCCCTCGCCGCCGGTCTCTACCAGGTGGAGGAGATCGGGACCTACGCCAGGCTGCTGGTCTCCCGCCCCATCTTCCCCATGGGTCGTGACCTCGGCTTCCTGCCCGGAGAGATCGAAGAGAAGCTGAACCCCTGGATGCAACCCATCTTCGACAACCTGGAGTACATCTTCGACCGTCAACGGGGTCGCAAGGGTCTCACCGTGAACAAGCTCATGGCGAGCGGGGTGCTGGAGCTCGAGCCCATCACCTACATCCGGGGTCGGAGCATCCCCGGGCAGTTTCTCATCGTGGACGAGGCGCAGAACCTCACGCCGCTCGAGGTCAAGACCATCCTCACCCGGGTCGGCGAAGGGACCAAGGTGGTGCTTACAGGGGATCCCTACCAGATCGACAATCCGTACGTGGATGCCAGCTCCAACGGGTTCAACTACCTGGTGCAGCGGTTTCGTCTGGAGCCCCTCGCCGCCCATGTGGATCTGATGAAGGGCGAGCGGAGCAAGCTGGCCGAGCGCGCCTCGGACCTTCTCTAGCCGGATCCGCTACCGGTCGGCACGGCTCCCACGGCTATCAACACGCCACTCCGCCCGTTTCTTTTTTTTCCGCGCCCCTCCAACCCACGCCGTTTCCGGGAGTTGATCACCGCGGGTAAGCCGGGGCCGGGCCGAGACCGACATCGGATGTCCACGTACAATCCACAGTGTCCACAGGCTTGTCCACACTCCCCGGGACGGGACAACCTCACCCGCAGTGGCCGGTTGGAGCGGGTTGCTTCACGCCGCGTTGGAGCCGGCGGGCCGTCTCCCATGGGAAGACAATCGCTTGCCGGTATTCGGAAGGGCCAGGGGCCCGTTTTGCGGTTTCGGGTTGGCCGTGACCACCGTGGGGAGTACCTTGGGGTCGAGGGTCATGAGTGACCCGTCCGGCACCGACACCCGCTTCGGCGGTACGAGGTGCAAGGACCCCAGGAGGGGCGGATGTCTCCGAGGAGAGGTCCAAAGCCCTTCGCGATCGAGACTCCGGAGGCCCGGGGCGCGGCAGGTTTACCGACCGCAACCGAAGGCCATGGGAGGAGACGACGTGACGAGCGTCGTTGTCGCGGAGGTGAACACCCCTGGAGGGGAAGAAGCCCAAGGGAGGATCGGGCCGCCACCCGCTTCGGCGACGCGGCAACGGACTTTCACGAAGGATAAAGCCTGGAAGGCGGGCGAGGCGTCGTTCCCCAACGTGGGGCGGCACCGTTCGAGCCAACGTCAGGCAGGCAGGGACGGCCGGGAGGCCGGACCGGGTCGTGGAAGGGGAAACCTTCGAAGGGTACAATCCCATGAGCGTTACCGGCATGAAACAGGGCCGGAAGGGTTCGGGAGGAAGAAAACGTCAGGAGGGTGCGAAACCCTGAAGGCGTAGCGTACTCGGGCACGGAACGCCCGAGGTGAAGTCGCTTCCCGGGTTCCGGATGCGCTGTAGGGAGAGAAACCCTGGAGAGACGCCCCCTGCCGAGAGGCGGGGAGCAAGCCAGGTCGGTCATACTCCGAAGAGGAGCTGAAGTTCACGAGGGGCCCGCGGTTTCCCACAAGAAATCGTTGGCGGCGGACGTCGGAAAGCCCGCGACGAGCCCATAACGGGTTCAGGTTGACGGGAAGCGCGTAACCCATAGGCGCGCTACGGTCGTTCGAGGTTGAACCCCTGAAGAACAGGCAAACCTCATGGGAGGAGGCGGCGCGGGGGTGACCCCGGGACCGCAACCGGCTTTGGTGAAGTCTCTGGAGGGGGAACGGACGTCACTTACGGCTCTCATTTTTTTGCCCTGCGAGCGATTGCCCTGCATTCACCCGCACAACAGATACCGGCGTCGTCTGTGGCGCTGGACGCGCAAGGAACGCACCCCAACCGGGTGCGCTCTGCCTGCCGCGCGGGCGCGTTCGCGCCAGCCCTCCAGGGCGCCCCTGTATTCGGGGGCGCCCTTCTTTTGTTGGGGTATGCTCTCTCGATGCCACCACGCCACCGGACTCTCTTTCTCCCCCTGATCCTGCTCCTGGCGGGCTGTAGCAACGAGCTTCCGGCCGATCCGGATCTCTGGCCGGACGCGTTGACCCGTACCTTGACCTACCGCTCCAACGAGACCGCCGGGGAGTGCTGGTTCGAGGTATCGGTGGGTTGCGTCGAGGATGGCCCACCGCCGGATGCGCCGGTGTTCCTGGAGTCGGTGGAGGTCACGGTGTGGTCGGAGTGGGGGGCCAGCGTGGAGACGGTGGGGTTGACCACGGTGGGTGGGGACTACGCCGAGATCAGCGAACGGGGCGATCCCACAGGGCGGATTCCCTGGAGCAACGTGTGGGAAATGGACTGGACCGGCACCGCCGCGGAAATCCTCTACGGCACCTGGGAGGTCCATCTCACCGAACTTGGGGCGAGTCAGGCGGATTGCCGGCGGGTGAGCCAGGTGTTGATGCGGGTCAAGGTTCGCTACCCGGGCGCGTATCGCGGTTGCACGGCGAGTCCCGAGGATGCGGGAACGGTCTTTGCCTGTGGTAGCCCGTGCCGCCCCGAGCTGGATGCCCCCCTCGAGTTGGCCGTTCCGGGAGCGGAGGTGGCTTCCATGACGCTCTCCCCCCGCGGGAGCGGGTCGGAGTCGACCGGACTCTACGTAGGCCTTCCGGGTATCGGCGCAGTGATTCACTACACGTTGAACGACGCCACCTGGGCACCGGCCCGCACCATCACCTGGAGCGGGATGGACAAGGGCTTTGGTGCGTCCCTGGCCTGGCTGGATGCCTCGCGGCTTGTAGTGGGGGCGCCGTCCAGCGATCAGGTCCTGGTGGGGACGATCGGTGAGGGGGCCACGCCCGAGTTCATGATCGAACTGGGTCTGGAGCCGGGAGATCCCGGTGGTGGGTTCGGTACCGCCGTGGCCGCGGGGGACTTCGACGGGGATGGGGCAACGGATCTCGCCGTGGGCGCCCCCGGGCTTCAGGGGGGGCGGGTCTTCCTCTACCGCAACCGCACCCGGGATCCGGGGTGGGACCCGGCGCAGCCCCTGTTCGCGATCAATCCGCTCGTTCTCTCCCCGGGCGATTTTGAGGGTGTGCTGGGTACACCGGCTCCAGGTTCCGCGTTCGGCACCGCGTTGGCTGCCGGGCCGGTCTGGTTGGACTTCGCCGATCGCGACGCGCTGCTCATCGGCGTTCCCGGGGCAGGGGGTGGCGCGGTGGTGCAGGTCGTCCTGCGATCCACGGACGAGGATCTCAACGGCGACCCCGAGGGGTTCGCCATCATGGAGCGAGGTGGGGTTCGGGCCCCCGGAGGGTCACGCTTTGGTAGCTCCCTTGCCGTGGGGTCCTTCGACGGTTCCTTCTGTGATCGGGTGGCGGTTGGGGACGCGGGACGCGTGATCGTTCTGGGGACCGCCGGCCATGGATTGGTCCAGGACCCGGTCCTGGCCACCCTCACGCCGGACTCCGATGCCCCCCGGTTCGGCGCCGCGTTGGCCGGCGGACGCATCGACGTCGCCCCGGCGGAGAGGCTGTTGATTGCCGGCGGGAGCAGGTCTCTCTACCCAACGCGGTCCGGTTGCCGTGGCTGCGAGGCGGTCCTGGGTTTGTGGAAAGGAACGGACGCGCGGGGAAAGACGTTCCGGGTGCGGGTCACTCCCAGCGGTCCGGATCGAATCCGGTGGGAACTCGAGACCGACCTGGGACTCGCGCTGGGGGGGAGTGACTGTCTGCGGGGTCTGGCCGCTACCGAACGCGCGCATGCCACGCAGGCACTTGCCGAGGGAGCGTTCACCGGGTCATGGACTGTTCCGGCCGGGTCCCGGTCCGTTGAGACGCAGTGGGATTGCGCGCGCGACGTCCAGGACATCACATTCGATCTGCCGTTGCGGATTGATTCCAGACAGGGAGGCTCGGTGGTCCGGGAGGCACTCCAGGTACGGATCGAAGCCACGTTGGATGGGGCGCGCCTGGAATTGCGGCTATCACCTCCCCCCGAGCCGGCTTCCGGATCGTTGTTGCAGTCCCTGGTAACCACGTTTGTCGAGTCCTGCCTTCTCGAACCCAACCCGATCGAACTGACCCGCATGGAACCCCACGACTGCCAATGCGACCCCTGAACCGGCCGGCCCAACGCGAGGGCCGGTAGGCGGAGCCCGAAACCCATGACAGAGACCCTGCCGTTGTTGGCCACCGAACGCCTGATCCTGGTTGTCCCCACTCCCGACGACGCGGAGCGCATGGTGGTCTACGCGACGTCCAACATGGAGCATTCCGGACCGTGGGAGCCGGTGCGCGACGAGGCGTACTACACCAAGGCGCACTGGAAGGCCACGCTAGAGCAGGGGCTGGAGAACGCCCGGGCCGGCCGGTCCCTGCCGCTGGTGCTGGTGGACCGGGACAGCCCGGAGAGCTCCGCGGTGCGGGGTCATGTGACCCTGAGCAACATCGTGCGCGGGCCGTTCCAGGCGGCGTTCCTTGGCTACAGTCTCTCGGCGGACTGCGTGGGGATGGGGCTGATGAGCGAAGCCCTGACCGTGGTCGTCGCCCACGCCTTTGGCCCCATGAACCTGCACCGGATCATGGCCAACACCATGCCCAGCAACGAGCGGAGCCGCGCCGTTCTGGAACGGCTGGGGTTCGTCCGGGAGGGCTTCGCCAAGGACTACCTCTACATCGCCGGTCAGTGGGAAGACCACATCCTGCACGCGCTGGTGAATCCCAACTGGCGGGACGAGGAAGAGTAGCCGGTCAGGGGAGCCGAGGGTCCAGTTCGGCCAGGCGATCGCCGTAGGGGCGGGCCGCATCCGGTTTCTCCCAGACGGTATAGAGCCGCTCCAGACGCATCAGGGCCAACCGCAACTCCTCGTGATCCGCGGAAACGCCCGCTTCGACGATGGCCAGGGAACCGAGCAGCATGGACTGGGCCGTCGCGAACTCGCCCCGCTGTGCGGCGCAGGCGCCTCGGATCCCCTGGATCGCCGCCGTGCGCCAGTGATCCTCGCCCCACACGCCGCTTCGGATCGTCACGCTGCGCGCGGCCACCCTGTCGGCCTCATCCCAGCGTTCCTGGGCTTCCAGGAGTTGGGCATAGTTCCCCAGCACGATGCCCACCCAGATGTGATCCTCGCCCAGCGCCGCCTCGTAGGCATGGATGGCCCGGCGAAAGAGCGGATCCGCCTCCTCGTGCGATCCCTGCCGGCGCAGGAAGCGGGCCAGGTTGTTGCATGTGGTGCCGAAGTCCAGGTGCTCCGGTCCCAGGGCCGTTTCCTGGATAGCCAGGGCCTCGCGGTATGCGGCCTCCGCCTCGCGGGGCTGATTGGAGTCTTCCAGGACGCCGGCCAGGTTGTTGAGCCCCATTGCCAGACGGGGATGGGAGGGTGGGAGATGGCTGCGCAGGATGGCCACCTCTTCCCGAAAGAGGGTCTCGGACTCGTCGTAGGCGCGCCGATGACGTCGTAGCCAGCTGGCCAGGTTGTGCATGGGGTGGAGCAGGACGAGGGGAGGCGCGAACTCCCGGTAGATGGCCAGGGACTCCCTGAGCATGGGCTCCGCATCCTCCGGTCGGACGTGGATCAACATCTCCCCATAGTTGTTGAGGGTGGCGCCGAGGTCCTCGTCATTGGGGGGGAGGATCACGCGCTGCAGCTCCAGGACTTCCCGGTACACGGCCTCGGCGCTGTCCGCCTCCCCCTTGGCCTGCAGCGCGGTGGCCACGTGCATGGCGCTCCGGGCGGTGAGGGGATGACGATCCCCGTGGGCAAGACGCGCCTGGCGATGGGCCATTCGGTAGGTGGCCTCGCTCGCCGGCAGGTCACTGGTCTCTTCCTGCAGCGCTCCCAGGAGGAGCAGCGTGGTGACGGTGAGGGAGTCCCCCGGTCCCAGGTGCCGGCTGCGCAACTCCAGGGACCTGCGCAGCTGCGCCTCCGCCTGGGTATAGAGGGCCAGGTTGCGGTACGTCGTGCCCAGGGTCTGATGCAGGTCGGCGGCAACCAACGGGTGCCCACCCAGTTCGGTGTCGATGCGGGTCACCGTCTCGTCCAGGATGCCGCGCATCACGGTGACGTCCCGTCCCTGGGCGATGACCGGATCCACCGAGGCCAACATGTCCCGCAGGAGGGTGTTCATCTGCTGGGCCGCGGTGCGCTGGGTCTCGGCCTCGCGCTGCGCCACGCGTGCGGTGTCCCGGGCCCGGTTGGCCTGCAGGGTCAGCATGGCGCCACCCACCCCGGACGCAAGCAGCACGAGCACGGCGACCGTGCTTGCCATGACCGCCGGGGTGTTGCGTTCCACGAACTTCCGCGCCCGATAGCGCCGGGTGTCCGGGCGGGCCCGGACAGGGAGGCCCTTGAGATACCGATGCAGGTCCTCGGAGAGTTGATCCACGGATGCGTAACGGCGCTCCGGCTCGGAGTGGAGCGCCTTGAGAACGACGGTGTCCAGTTCGGTACCGACCCCCGCGGCGAGTTCGCTGGGTCGCCGCGCCGGACCGGTCTCGATGGCCCTGGCCACGTCCCCGATCGGCGTCCCCTCGAGGTCGAAGGGCGCCTTGCCGGTCAGGAGTTCGTAGAGAATGACGCCCAGCGAGTAGACGTCGCTCCCTGTCGTCGGCGCGAGTCCGCGCAGATCCTCCGGGCTGGCGTAGCGTGGGGTGAGGGCCCGGAACAGGGTCGCGGTGGGGTCCCCGGAGAGCGACTCGGTCTCCGGGGCCAGGATCTTGGCGATGCCGAAGTCCAGCAGTTTGACCTGCCCCTCGGCGTTGACCAGGATGTTCCCCGGCTTGAGGTCCCGATGAATGATCAGGTTCCGGTGCGCGTAGGCCACCGCCGAACAGATGCGGCGAAACAGGTCCAGTCGCTCGCGGACCGGGGTGTCGTGGTCGCTGCAGTACCGGTCGATGGGCACGCCGTCCACGTACTCCATGACCAGGAACAGCTGCCCGTCCGCGGTGGCCCCTCCATCGATCATCCGGGCAATGTTGGGATGCTCCAACCGGGCCAGGGCGCGTCGTTCCACATCGAATCGTCGCGCTCTTTCTCCGGGATGCAGGCCCGGGTGGAGCAGCTTGACCGCCACCTGTTGCTCGAACGATCCGTCCGCCCGCTCGGCCAGGTAGACCACGCCCATGCCCCCGGATCCAACCGCCCGGGTCAGGCGGTAGGGTCCGATGCGCTCTCCCACGTGCCGCTCTTCCGGCTTCACCCACCCGGGGTCCGCAGGCTGGGCGTCCCCTGTGGCCAGGGGATCCGCGAGAAAGCGCGCGGCCCGGGTGTCGGCGTCGAGCAGGCTCTGGACCTCCTCCCGCAAGGCGTGGTCCTGGCCGCAGGTCCGGGAGAGAAACACCTCCCGCCCGGACGGGGGCAGCGCCAGGGCCTCGAAGAACAGCGATTCCACCCGGGCCGGGTCAATCCCCATCGACCAGTTCCCGGTACAGCCAGGCCCGGCCCAGTCGCCATTGACGTTCCACGGTGGGGACGCTCACTCCGGTGACCTCGGCGATTTCCTTCATGGTCAGTCCTCCGAAGAAGCGAAGCGTGATCACGCGTTCCCTGGCCGGATCCAGCTCTCCCAGACGTTCCAGGGCCCGGTGCAGATCCAGCACGTTGGTCGCTCCGTCCCCGGTCGGAACGTAGAGCGCTTCTTCCAGCGGCAGGTTGGCCCGGCCCCCGCCCCGCTTCTCCCGTTTCCTGCCCCGGGCATGGTCAATGAGAATGCGCCGCACCGTGACCGCGGCCACGGCGAGGAAGTGCGCGCGTCCCTGCCACTGCACGCGTGTCTGGTCGACCAGCCGCAAGTAGGCTTCATGGACCAGCGCCGTCGCCGCGAGGGTGTGGTCCGGACGCTCATGGCCCAGATACCCCTGGGCGATGCGTCGCAACTCGTCGTAGACCAACGGCAACAACAGCTCGGCGGCGGCTCCGGGGTCGCTCGCGGACAGCAGTTGGGTAACGCTCTCGCGTGGGGGCTGGGAAACCGGGGAGGACATGGCTCCCCAGTATACAGCCCCCCCGGCGGGGCCTAGTGCCCGCCTTCGTACAGCGACTTCAACTCGCCCCAGGTCGCGCTCCGGGACGGGAGCGGCATGGACCGCACCGCGTTGTCCACGATCCCCGCGTCGGACGAGTTCACCGCGTAGCCCTCGGGGAGCCCGCCCAGAATGGGGGCATCGGGAAGGAAACCGGCGGTGTTGCGCGCGTCGAAGGTGAGACCCCCGTAGGCGCTGCCCGAGGCGCCGCCCGACCGGGCCGAGACCGTGAACTCCAGGCGGAGCGTGAACGGCGTGTTCACCGGGACGTTCGCGGTTGCGGTGGTCACGGTGGCGCTGAAGTCGTGGGCGAAGGCGCCGCCGGCGATCTGCGAACCAAGGCCGCTGACCCCCTCCCAGGGCCCGCCCGGCCCATCCCCCCAGGCGTACTCGCCGGAGAACACGGTGCCGTTCAGGGTGAGGTTCATGTCGAGCGAGGCGCCGATGTACTCCGGGTGCGCCGCGTAGTTGTTGTACTGGGTGTTCCCCGACACATGAAAGCTTACCGACACGGGGAGACTCGCCGGTGGGGAGGGCTCCGAGGTGGTGATGATCATGTCGTCGATGACCAGGAGCCCCCGCGTGCGCACGTACTGCGCCGTGGCGTTGAACGCTCCCCAGCTCTGGCACATCGAGTAGAGCCCGAACAGGCCGTTGGCGTAGGTTCCGATCGCACGCCGCACGCCGTCAGGTCCATTGATCACACCGTCGTTGTTCTCGTCCGCATGATGATAGGCCTCGAACGCCGCGGGTTGCGGGGTCACCCCGTTGACCGTGGTGCCGGAAATCGTGTGCGGGTCCGCGTTGAAGACGTTGATGCCGGGCGGGGTGTCCAGGGTCAACGAGGACCCCGAGGCCGCGGGGGGCGTGGTGAACAGGGCGACGACCAGGGTCAAGGGCAGGGCGATCCGATACGCGCGCATGGCGGTTCCTCCTGATGTGGGTTTCCCGGAGCCCATGGGACGGCCGGGCTTCCAACCGATACGCGACATCCGGGGGAGGAACCCATCAGGAAAGTGGCGCCGGGGTGGCTAGGCGGTGCGCGACTTCACGAACTTGAGGGCGTCGACGGTCTTCGCCGACCCGCCCTGCACGGCCAGCGCAATCAACTCGGCCCCCTCGCGCGAGGTCGGAGACAGCGCGGCCGGGATGAGAATGAACTCGCGGAAGGCCAGTGCGTGCCCTCGGGGAATGAGCGGATGACGGATGAGTCGCAGGGTTGCCGGATCAACCCCGCCCACCGAGGGCAGTTTGATCCCGGGAGGGAGCGGGTCGGCGCGCCGAAAGAGGTTCGTGTCCCCGTCGAGTATGTTCCGGAGTTCCCGGGGTACGTCCACGATGCATCCTTTCAGCCGGGGAGATCCTCTTCCGGCCAGGGGACATGAAGCCGAAACCGGTATGGCAGGCCCGTGCTACCGCCGCTTCCACACCTCGCGGGTTCCATCGGCAAAGGTGAACATGAGGGAGGCTCCCTCCACGTAGTACCGCGCGTAGGGGGTCCACGTGCTCATGCCGGGATCGCGCACATGAACGATGTTCCCTTCCGTCTTCCATTCGCCTTCGGCCTCGACCCCCCCGGATCCGGAGTCGAAGCTTCCCATTCCGCCCCCGCCAACCACCCGGCCACCTCCCATCTGGAAGGTGCCGTCGGGGTGGATCAACAGCTGGGTCTCGCTCGCCATGGAAAAACTGCCGCTGGTCGTGGAAGTGGATCGTGCCCAGTGTCCCACCAGGGTCGGGTCGCGATGCACGTTTGCGTCCTGTGCCTGTCGTTGGGCCGGATCCACACGGTTGAGGGTGACCGGGATTTCCTGCACCTGTCCCAGTTCGTTGGGCACCAGCAGAACGAACTCGATGGCGTCGTCGGTGGCGGCGGCCCGGAACTCCAGGACCTGCCCCGTCGTGAGATCCGTGAGTTGCCCCTTGGCCTTCGTTCCGTCGATGGTGCCGGCTACCTGGACCAGGCCTCCACCGTATTCGATCCGGCCCTTCAGTGCCTCGTCGTCGCGCTCCAGGTCGGCGACCGCGATCATGCCGTTGAGTTCCCCCTGGTATCGGCCTGCATAGATGACGGTGGGTGGGGCGACCTGCGTCCGGTTCGATGTGGGCTCGTCGCCGCCGGCCGCATCGAAGGTCCACTCCATCGCCGTACTCTCGATGGGCTCGCCCGCCTCGTCTTCCTCGGCCAGCACGAACACCATCCGACCCTCGCTGAGGGTGGCGAGGAAGAAGAGGGTTTCGTCGTCGTCCTCGTCGATGAAGGCCTCCCCAATGACCCGGTCCTGCTCCTCGAATCCGGCGAGGTTCAACCGGGTGTCGCCCAGGGAGACGAATCCTTCGTACCATCCGTCCTGGTCACGTTCCAGGACAAGGACGAGGGGCTCTCCGTTGGCGCCGGTGCCCCGGTACGTACCCTCCAACTCCGAGGCGAAGGCGGCAGGGGAGAGCCCCATCAATGCCGCCAGCAGCATCACGAGACGTGGCATGGAATACCTCCTCGAATGTGCCTTGGACGGTGCTACCCGGGCAGATCCCCTTCGGGTATCTCCGAGAGCAACGGATTCTCCTGGTCCCGCGGCGAGAGGATGGGGGTCTCGATCCCCCAGGGTACGGCCAGCGACGGGTCGTTCCAGATGACGCCCCGTTCGTCGGTGTTGTCGTAGTACTGGTCCACCAGGTAGGTGAGGGTGCACTCGGTGAGGGCCAGGAATCCGTGGGCCACACCCACCGGGACAAAGATCCCCTTGGGATCCTCCTCGCTGATGTCGTGCACCTCGACCGCGCCCCGGGTGGGGGAGCCGCGTCTGAGGTCGGCCAGGGCCACCCGCACCTTCCCCGCGGCCAGGTACCAGTAGTCGATCTGGTGCAGGTGGTAGTGCAGTCCCCGCAGCACGCCGGCCCTGGAGTCGCTGCGGTTGCCCTGCACCTGATCCCACGACCGTTCCGGGAACCACTCCCGCCGGAACGTTTCCAGGAACCGCCCCCGCTCATCGGCGAACGAGGTCAAGGTCACCAGCTTCACGTCACGAATGCGCTCCGAGGCAATGATCTCGGCCATCAGTCGCGCTGGTTCAGGGGAACGTACTCGAGGTTCCGGTCGCCGACAAAGATCTGCTTGGGGCGGAAGATGCGGTTGTCCGCCAACTGCTCCAGCCAATGCGCGCACCACCCCGAGATGCGGCTGACCGCGAAGATGGGAGTGAAGAGGTCGCGGGGGATTCCCATGCGGTCGTAGACGATGCCGGAGTAGAAGTCCACGTTGGGATAGATCCCCTTGGGGCCCAGGAGTTCCGCCGCCGCCACTTCCAGGGCCTTGGCCCGGTCGTAGTAGGGCGACGTGCCCAGCTTGTCCATGAGCTGTTCGCCCAGCCGCTGGAGAATGAAGGCCCGGGGATCCTTGATCTTGTAGACGCGATGCCCCAACCCCATGACCTTTTCCTTGGCCGCGAGCTTGGCTTCCAGGAAGCCGCGCGCATCCTCGGGGGTGGGGATGGTCTCCAGCAGTTCCAACACCGCTTCGTTGGCTCCCCCGTGCAGGGGACCGGACAGGCTGGCCACGGCCGAGGCCATCACGCTGTAGCCGTCGGCAAGGGTGGAAGCGACCACCCGCGCGGTGAAGGTCGAGGCGTTGAAGGTGTGGTCGGCGTGGATGATCAGCGCCGCGTCCATGGTCCGCTCGGCGATGGGGTCCGGCTCCTTGCCGCTGAGCATGTAGAGGAAGTTGGCGGCGTGGGAGAGGTCCTCGCGCGGCGCCACCGGTTCCATGCCCTCGCGGATGCGGTAGAACATGGCGACCAGGGTGGGGAACTTCGCGATGAGGCTGACCACGGTGTCCCGCTGGATCTGCGGGTCCGTGACATCGTGCGCGGGGTAGAGTGCCCCCAGGGCGGCCACCGAGGCCTGGAGCGCGTTCATGGGATGCGCTCCCTCGGGGAGCCGCTTCACCACTTCGGACAGGTGGAACTTCACGCGTCGCCGCGGCACCAGTTCGGCCGAGAACGCCTCGAGTTCCTCGCGCGACGGAAGCTTGCCGAAGAGCAGCAGGTAGGTGGTTTCCTCGAAGCTGCTCTTCTCGGCCAGTTCCTGGATAGGGTAGCCCCGGTACTCCAGGATACCCTTCTCGCCGTCGATATAGCTGACTGCCGACTCGGCGGCGGGAACACCGGCCAGGCCGGGGACGTATTCGATGGTGGACATGCGTTTCCTCCGAGAAAGACCGTTCCGGATCGGCTGGGACGCCGCGGGCCCGCCTGGCCAGGGCCTGGCGACGCTACCGGAACCGTTGAATGTACCAACTGCGGGCAGCCCGCGAAAGCGCGAGCGGCAAGGAGTGGAGCCAGGTCGTTCAAGCGTGGACCCGCCAACGTCTTGTAGACTTGGGCATAAGGAGGCTTGGCATGAGTCGTTGGATCACGGTCGCACGGGACGGGGAACTGGGCCCGGGCGACTTCAAACTGGTGGAGACCGAGGAAACCGATCTGGCGGTCTTCAACGTGGACGGGAAACTCTGTTGTATCGAGGACGTGTGCACCCACGACGGGGGAAACCTGGTGGAAGGGGACTTCGAGGGCTGCGTGGTGACCTGTCCGCGGCACGGCGCCACCTTCGACGTGTGTACCGGGGAGGCGCTGAGCCTGCCCGCGGTCACTCCGGTCGCGGTGTTCCCGGTGCGGGTGGTGGAGGGAAGGGTCGAGGTGGAAGTGGAGGACTAGAGCCGGGTCAGCGCAGCCGCCACACCAGGAACATCCAGTTCGCCGCCAACAGGAGGCCTCCGCCAAGCAGCCACGCGCCGGCCCGCCCTGGAATGTCTGGCAGGGGGCGGCGCAGGACCAGGGACACCATGGCCAGTCCCCCCAGGCCCAGAACCAACAGGGTCCCGGTGACGAAAAGCGGGTTGGCGGCAATTCCCCCCGGGTCCCCGTTCAGGATCGTCAGCAGACCGGTGGTGGTGCCGCAGGTGGGACAGGGAAACCCGGTCGCATCACGCAGGCGACAGATCGGCAGCGCCGAGGGCGCCCTGGACGCCAGGAGCAATCCCAGCATGACGGCCAACGCCGCCCCGCTCAGGAAGAGGGCCCCGGTCCGGTTGTTTGCCTGCGTCATCCTCCGATTGTGACACAGCCGTTCACGGGTACTGGCGTGACGAGGGCATCCGGGCTAGCCTTGATTGCCCCCCGCCGGAGGAAAACAGTCATGAGCCACGCCCGCAACACCGCCCTTCTCAAGGTCCTCGCCGCCGCCGCCTGGGCGGATGGTCGCCTCGACACCGAAGAAGTCAACCGCATCAAGGAACTCATGCTCGCCTACCGTCTGAACGACGCGGACGTGAGCGCGATCGACGCGATCCTGGCCCGCCCGGTCTCCTATACCCGCTGTGAGGCACTGACCCGAGATCTCATGGAGCATCTCAAGAACAAGTCCGACCGGGACGAGGCGCTCAAGGAGATCGAGCGGGTGCTTGCCGCCGATGGCGAAGTGAGCCAGTCCGAGCGGGAGTTGCTGGAAAGCCTCGGCGGCATCATGGATGCCCTGACCAGCGTGGACGGTCTCATCAACCGCATCACCGGTATCTTCAAGCGTTCCTTCAGCAGCAAGCGTGACGCGAACGGATCGCCGGGCGAGCTGACCGAGTACCTGAAGAACGCGGTACTCCAGCGTCTGCACGAGGTCTCGGACGGGGACTGGTCGAAGACCCTGGATGCCAAGACCCTAAATACCTACACCCTGTTCGGGGCGGTGCTGGGTCGGGTTGCCGATGCGGAAGGGGGGATCAGCGACGAGGAACTGGATCGGATCCGGGCCCTGCTGGTCGCCACCTTCGGCATCGAGGAGCCGCTGCTCTCCTGGGTCGTCCAATCGGTTCGCGAAGCGGCCACGACGGGCGTGGACCGGCAGGGACTCCTGAGCGAGTTCAACCGGGTCTCGGACTCGGACGACCGCAGGCGACTGCTCGATGCCGCCTTCGCGGTGGCCGCCGCGGACGGCGAGCTGGCCGAAGCCGAACTCGAGGAACTCCGGCTCATCGCGAACTTCCTCTGGCTGGACCCGCGCGACTACAATGCGGTACGCGTTCGCTGGCAGCAACAGCTGGAGGCGTAGCCTAGCGTGGGCGGAAGGCCCACACTTCGACCGCGCGATCCCGGGCGCGGGTCTCGGGGGTGTACTGATCCCCCTCCGCGTAGCGGGAACCCATCGACATGGTGGTGATCCGCGACCCGTCGATGCCCCGCCCCTCCAGATAACGGCGTACGGTGTCCGTCCGCTCCCGGGCCAGGGCGTCCGCCTTGCCCGCTTCGCCCGCGTTGTCGGTGAAGCCGACCAGCAGGAGATGCCACTGGAATTGGGCCTCGATCAGTTCCATGCTTCCCGAGAGGGCGCCTCGGGCTTCCGAGCCCAGGCTGGCCGAACCGGCCCCGAAGCTCACCCGTTGCACCCGCTGCTGGGCCTTGAATCCATCCGGGACCACCGGGGGCTCGGTGTACGCCCACTCGGAGACCGGGGGAGGGAGAGTTGACGTCCCGCTCCCCGTCTCCTGTACGCTGTCGGGCTGCCAGGTGGACGAGGAGCCTTTCTTGGTGGGGGCGCAGCCCACGGCCAAAGCCAGGGCCAACCCGCCGGCCAGCAGCATGGGAAGGTGACCGGAGAGACGTGTGGACGGAGAGGGCATGGAATCCTCCCTTCCCGGGACTGGGATCCCGGGGGGGACAAGGGTGCGAAACGTGACGATCCACCGTCGTTGCCACGAAAAGGATGCCTGCCATCCGCGGCTCGATCAAGCGAATCATCGAAAGAAGGAGGCTTCCCCTTGAAGCTGCCCGGGAATGCGAACGACATCGACACCGTGGTTCTTGACGGCGAAACACTTGGCTTGGCCCAGGTGGTTGCCGTGGCGCGTCATCGTGCCCGCGTGACCCTGGGCGAGGGAGCGCGGGACCGGGTGGCCTGCTCCCGCGCCGTGGTCGATCGTCTCATTCGCGATCGGGCCAAGGTCTACGGACTCACCACGGGGTTCGGTTCCAAGCGGGATGTGGTGATCGACCCGGACGAGGTGGGCCAGTTGCAGCTCAACCTGATCCGCAGTCACGCCTGCGGAGTGGGTCCATCACTGCCCGAGGACGAAGTCCGGGCCATGATGCTGCTCCGTGCCAACACCCTGGCCCGGGGTAATTCCGGGGTCCGGATCCGGGTGATCCAGGCGCTGCTCGACTTTCTCAACCAGGACGTCTATCCGTGGATCCCCTCGCGGGGATCGCTGGGAGCGAGCGGGGATCTGGCCCCGCTCAGTCACCTCGCGCTCTCGTTGTGCAACGACCCGGGCGCTCGCTTCTACGCGCCGCCGGAGCCGAACGACGCCCCCTACGTCGACCAACCCCATCTGGACTGGTTCCGGGACGCGAAGGACGCCAACCCGTTCGACGGGAACCCCGGCCTCGAGCCCCTGGTGCTGGAAGCCAAGGAGGGGTTGGGCCTCAACAACGGGACCCAGGTCACCACGGCAATCGGTCTCCTCACCCTCTACGACGCGATTGTCCTGCTGGAAAGCGCCGAGCTCGTGTGCGGCCTGAGTCTGGAGGCGAACAAGGCCAACCAGGACGCGTTTGATCCGCGTCTACACGCAGCCCGACCAATGACCGGGCAGCGCGAGGTCGCGGCCAACCTGCTTGCCTTCACCCGGGAAAGCCAGATTCTCAATCTCCCCCTGAACAACGCGCGTCTGCAGCGGGCCCGTTGGGCCATTACCGCGGCCCGGGACAGCCTGGCCACCCAGGAAGGGGAGGCTGCGACGGAGTTTGTCGAGGAAGCCGACGCCATCGGTCGACGTCTCACCCGTTTCGAGGAGGACGTAGTGCCGCTCCTGGAGACCGGGCTGGACGCGCTTCCCAAGGAGACCCGCGAAGCCTCCGCGGACCGGGTGCTGGCCCGGCAGATCTACCGCGAACACCTCACCCCCATCCGCGAGGAAGTCCTGCATCTCTATATCGGGGTTCTGCGGACCTCGCTTTCCGGGGCGGCGCTCAAGGGGCGGGACTTCCTCGCCGACGCCGTGCTGCAGCTCCAGCTCGCCCTTCCCGAGACGCCGTCCGTCCAGGACGACTATTCGTTCCGTTGCACGCCCCAGGTCCTGGGGGCGGTCCGCAAGGCGGTGGGGGATACCCTGGGTACCCTGGTCACCGAGGCCAACAGCGCCACCGACAACCCGCTCGTCTTTCCCCCGCGCGCGGAGACCTTCAAGGGAGACCCGCAGGCCTATGCGGACGGGCTCACCGAGCGGGAGTGCCTGGAAGCGGTGGTCAGCGGCGGCAACTTCCACGGGGAACCGCTCGCGGTGGCGCTCGACACCCTGGGCATCGCCCTGGCCGAGCTGGGCAACATCTCGGAGCGGCGCACCGCGCACCTCGTGGACGGAAACCTGAGCAACGGTCTTCCGTCCCTGCTCATCGCCAACAGCGGCCTCAACAGCGGCTTCATGATCCCGCAATACGTCGCCGCGTCCCTGGTCAGCGAGAACAAGATCCTGGCTCACCCGGCCTCGGTGGACTCCATCCCCTCGTGCGAGAACACCGAGGACCACGTCAGCATGAGCCCCATCGCCGCCCTCAAGTGCCGCCAGATCCTGAGACATGTCGAGACCGTCATCGCCATCGAGCTCATCACCGCCTGGCAGGGGGTCTATTTCCGCCGTCCCCTACGCTGTGGGAGCGCCACCGAGGCGCTCTGGCTGGCCATGGAGCAGGGGGGCATGACCCCCGTGACCACGGACCGGGTTCTGTACCGCGACATCGAGTGGGCCCGGGAGATGCTCAGCTCGGGCCAGGTGTGGCGGATCGCCCGGGGGACCGCCCCCTCCGTGCTAGACTGACCCGGTTTACCGCACCCCAACCCGCTTCGAGGACACCCCGATGTTTGCTGAACGCCGAGAACGTTTCATGGAGGGGATCGAGGACGCGGTGGCGATCTTTTTCGCCGCGCCCGAGAGGAACCGCTCCGCCGACACCGACTACAAGTATCGCCAGGACAGCTACTTCTGGTACCTGACCGGGTTCGAGGAACCCGGGTCGGTGGCGGTGCTGCTGCCCGAAGGAAACGACGCCCGTTTCGTCATGTTCGTACGGCCCCGGGATCGCGAACGGGAGACCTGGGACGGGCGTCGGGCCGGTCCGGAAGGAGCCAAGGCGCGCTACGGGGCCGACGCCGCCTACACCATCGACGAGCTGGACGACGTGTTGCCGCGACTCCTCGAGAACGTGGAGCAGGTGTTCTACGCCATGGACCGGTACCCGGAAGCGGATCGCAAGGTCCAGGATGCCCTGGCCGGAGTCCGGCGTCAGGTGCGACGCGGGGTACGCGCCCCCGACACGATCGTCAATCCCGGCCGGGTCCTGGACGAGATGCGGCTCATCAAGTCGCCACGGGAACTCGAGCTCATGCGGGAGGCGGCCCGGATCTCCTCGGAGGCCCACATCGAGGCCATGCGGGTCACCGCGGCCGGGGTTCACGAGTATGAGATCGAGGCGGCCATCGAGTACCACTTCCGTCGTTCCGGCGCGACCGGCGCCGCCTACAACTCCATCGTGGGACGTGGGGACAACGCGACCATTCTGCATTACATCGAGAACCGGGATGCCTGCCGCGACGGGGACCTGCTTCTCATCGACGCGGGCTGCGAGTACCAGGGCTACGCCGCCGATATCACCCGGACTTTCCCGGTCTCCGGGACGTTCACCGGTCCCCAGAGGGACGTCTACGAGGTGGTCCTGGCGTCGCAGGAGGCGGCCATCGACGAAGTCCGCAAAGGCAAGGCGTTCAACGCGTATCACGACGCCGCGGTGCGGGTTCTGGTCGCGGGGCTGGTGGATCTGGGGATCCTCAGCGGGGAGGTGGACGGGCTGATCGAGAAGGAGGCCTACACCCCCTACTACATGCACCGGACCGGCCACTGGCTGGGAATGGACGTGCATGACGTGGGGGCCTACCGGGACGCCGACGGTTGGCGTAAACTCAAGCCGGGTATGGTCCTGACCGTGGAACCGGGGCTCTACTTCGCCCCGGATCTGGAAGAAGTGCCCAAGGCCTACCGGGGAATGGGGATTCGAATCGAGGACGACGTGGTAGTTACGGAGGGAGAGCCCGAGATTCTCACCGCGGCCACCCCCAAGACGGTGGCGGAAATCGAAGCGGTGATGGCTCGCAAGTCCGCCCCCTCCTTGGCCCAGGTCCAGTCCTAGATCAAGGCTGCGATACAGCCTCAGTAACAAAAGGAGTTCTAAGATGCGGAGATTCTGGCTGTCGATGACGGTTGCGGCGCTGGCGATGAGCCTCGCGGCGATTGGATGTTCCTCCAGCGAGGACGGCGCCGAGACGGCGTCCAACCAGGCTGCCGATGCCAAGCCGGCTGCCGAAGCCAAGAAGGCCGTCGATGACCACGCGGGTCACGACCACGCCGCCGGCGGCGCCGAAGTGGAGATGGCGTCCATGACCATGACCGGCACCATGGGTTGCGGCCACTGCAACTTCCAGACCACCGACGGCTGCGCGGTGGCCTTCAAGACCTCGGACGGCGAGATCGTCCTCGTCGAGGGCGGTCCGGACCATGCCAAGCTGATGGAGGTCCGCATGGACCAGCCCACCATCACCGTGGCCGGCCGGGTCACCACCCAGGACGGCCTCAAGATCATCCACGCGGACAGCTACGAGCTGAACTAGCCCCGCGTCGTCCGACCGTTTCAGGGAGCCTCCGGCCAGTGTCGGGGGCTCCCTGGCCATTTCATCCTCGGACACCGAATGAACCCCTCCGTCTACAAGGTCCTCGTGTTGGGAACCGGTTTTGGGCGACGCGTCCAGTTGCCGGTTTTTGCCGAACATCCCCGTTTCACGGTGGTGGGCGTGGCCAGCGGCCGAGCGGAACGAGCGAAGGAAACGGCCCGCGAGTTCGGCATCGCCCGGTATGACGGGGATTGGCGTCGTCTTCTCGAGGACGTTCCGGCCGACGTCGTGAGCGTGGTCACCCCGGTGGACCTCCATCTGGAACCCGCCTTGGCCACCCTGGCTTCCGGGCGACACCTGCTCATCGAGAAACCCCTGGCCATGGACGCGGCGCAGGCGCAGCGGATTCTGGAGGCCGCCCGGGACGCGCGCGGGTGTGCGGCGGTCAACCATGAGTTCCGTTACCGCCCGGACGTCCAAACGCTGCATCGGGGACTGCGCAAGGGAACCTGGGGAGACGTGCGCGGGGTGGAGACCCGCAGTTTCTTCCGTGGCTGGGCGGATCCCGAGTCCCGCACCTGGGGATGGCTCAGTGAGCGATCCCGTGGGGGTGGCTTCCTCGGAGCGATCGGCTCCCACAATGTCGACTATGTGCGGTTTCTTACCGGGCGGGAGGTTCTCCATAGCGAGGGGGACGCCTGGACCCTGGTCCCCACCCGCAGGGATTCCTCGGGTGAGCCGCGTCCGGTGACCGCGGACGACAGCGTTTCCATGCGTCTCACCCTGGACGGCGGTATCCGGGCCCGGATCGACATCTCGGGCGCGACCTGGTGGGACGAACAGACCATCCGCGTGTTCTGTGATCGGGCCACGGTGACCCTCGGCGATGGGGGAGCTCTCCGGGTCACTACCCCCGAGGAGACGCGCGAGATCGCCCCGGACCCGGAGGACGCCTGGAACGGACCCTACCCCGATGAACGACGGCCGCTCTTCCACCGCCTTCTCGATCGTTTCGCCCGCCGCTGCGACGGGGAACAGGTCGACGATCTGGCCACCCTCGAAGAGGGGGTGGGCGTCATGCGAATCCTGGACTCGGTACGCGGTGCCGGAGCGTGAGGGGGAATCCGGCAGCTCACGCGCTCCTGTTCCTGGTCGTCGGGCTCGTCCTGTTCTCGCCCTTGGCGCAAGCCCAATCCCTCCAGGAAGCGATGGAGGCGGCCGCCGACAGCTCCCAGGTGAAACGCCCTCAGGGCCCGCCGGGCGCTCCCTGGTGGGCAATCACCGGCGAACTGGTCCTGGGCACCGCCGCGTCCGCGGTATCCGGCTATGCGGTCGGCAAGTTATCCGAGTCCTGGTGTGACGACTGCGATGCCACGGAGCCCGGAGGAGATCTCTTCGGACTGATCATCGGGGTGCCGATCGGAGCAACCCTGGCGGTCTGGTTCATCGGACGCCTGGCGCCGCCCAGTGGCACGATCAAGGACACGGTGATCGGTGCGCTGATCGGGACCGCGGTCTTCGCCGGGTTCTCCAACATCCTCGAGGACGAGGGGCAAGCCGCACGCTGGACAGGAATCATCTTTCCCGCCGCCCTGGCCACGGTAGGGTGGAACAAGAGCCGCATGCAGCGGCGACCCCCCGTGAGCTTCCGCGCGGTTCCGGGTCCCAACGGCCCGGAGCTGGCGGTTCGGCTCACCCTGATCGAAATCGACCTCTAGGGGCTAGTCGTCTACCCGCCGCTTGAGACGCTTCTGGACGGTCTCCAGATTCTGTTCCGGGTCCCACGGGTTGTAGCCGTCGCCGCCTCCGATGTCGATCCAGCCGAGATTCGCATCCTTGATGTCATCCAGGAGCTCGGCCGCGTTCGTGGCACGGATGCCGCAAGCGGCCACCCGGGCCAGGCCGTCGACGGGGCGCGGAATCAGCTTGAGGCGATCCGGCGAATGGGCGGTGAGGGTGAAGTATCCGGCCACCACCACCGGGACCCGCTGGCAATCCGAGGTCTGGGACCAGGTCAACAGAACCCCGGTATCGGCACCGGGCCAGTCAGCGAGATGGAACTGGTAGAGCGAGCACTCCTGCCAGTCCAGGATCTCGATGCCGCTCTCCTCGTCGCCGTCGTAGGAGAGACCGAACTGGAGCCCGGCTATGCCCTGCGTGGTATCGACATTGGCAACCAGCACGTAGAGAAGGTAGGTCTTGCCGACTTCGCCGGCCGTGACCACATCGCCGTGTGTGGTGACGCCGTGGCTGTAGCATCCGGGTCGGGTATCCTCCGCTTCCACGAGGTGGAGAATGAGCTTGCTCTCCGCGTTGGGGCCGGCGGCCGGGGAGGGTCCGGCGAGCCCCACGCCCAGCGTGATGACGCAGGCGGTGGCGAAGAGACGATGTAGGACGGTCATGCGAAAGATCCTCCGGTCGGTTGGTCGGCCCGGTATCCTGGGTTTTCGTTTGTGAATACAGGGCCAACCAGTATAGGGTTCCCGAGGTTCGAGGGTCAACGCGTGTCCGGGCAGGCGCCCTCCCTAATCCATTGTCCGAGGAGGGTTTACAAACCATGCCCCCGGCATTTATCTCGCGTCGCTTCCGATCCGGAATCCTGATCGCCCCCCTGTGGGTGCTTCTGGGCACGTCCCTTGCGTCGGCCGAACCCGTCGCCACGGGCCCTTCGGTGGTGTTGTCCGGGGTTCCGTTCTCGGTCGAGGTCAGTGACGCCGAGCTCACGGGGGATGCCACCGTCTCGGTGATTCTCGTCGCCGGTGACCGGGAACAGACGATCACGGTGGGGGCCCAACCGGTCACGGTGAGTGACCTGCGCCTGGGATCGTCGGAGACCCTGCAGTTGCGATGGGAAGGGGGCGGGGCCTCGGTCCCCTTGCGACAACTGCCCCCGTTCACCAGCCTGCTCCCCCCGTTGGTGGCCATTCTCCTGGCCATCCTGTTCCGCCAGGTGGTGTTGGCCCTTCTGGCCGGCGTGTGGCTGGGAGCGATGCTGATCCACGGTCCCAATCCGTTCGTGGCCACGCTGCGCACCGTGGATACCTACATCCTTCCCTCGGTCCAGGATGACGACAACGTCAGCATCCTGTTTTTCACCTTCCTCCTGGGCGGCATGTTGGGCGTCATCCATCGCATGGGGGGAGCGCAGGGCATCGTGAACCTGGTTGCCCCCCACGCCCGCACGCCCCGCAGCGGACAGCTCACCACCTGGTTCCTGGGTCTGGTCATCTTCTTCGACGACTACGCCAACTCCCTCCTGGTCGGGAACACCATGCGGCCGCTCACCGACAAGCTGCGGATCTCCCGGGAGAAGCTGGCCTATATCGTCGACTCGACCGCGGCCCCGGTGGTCAGCATCGCGATTGTTTCGACCTGGATCGGTTTCGAGATCGGGTTGATCGGCAATGCCATGGAGCGATCCGGTATCGAGGGGGACGCTTTCAGTGTCTTCCTCGCCTCCCTGCCCTATCGCTTCTACCAGATCTTTGCCCTGGTCTTCGTCCTCATGGTCGGGATCACTGGTCGGGACTTCGGTCCCATGTTGCGCGCGGAACGAAGGGCCCGTTCCACCGGGCAGCTCCTGCGCCCGGGCGCGTCCCCCCTGGCCGACTTCGAGGAATCCGCCCTGGAGCCTCCCGAGTCGGCCCCACGTCGATGGATCAACCTGGCCCTGCCGGTGCTGGTGGTGGTCCTGGGGGTGGTCGGTTTCATCTACTGGCTGGGCCGTGAAGCCACCCTGGCGGACGGCGGAACCCTGAACCTGCGCACCATCGTCGGGAATGCGGATTCCTACAAGGCGCTGGTCTGGGCCTCGTTCCTGGGCTCCCTGACCGCGATCGCCCTGGCGGCGGGGCAACGGATCCTGACCCTCAACGAGACGGTGATGGCCTGGATGGCGGGGGTCAAGGCGATGCTGCTCGCCGCGGTCATCCTGAGTCTCGCCTGGTCGATCGGCTCCATGACCGGGGCCATGAACACGTCCGACTATCTCAAGGAACTGCTGGGGGACTCCCTGGGTGCGCAGTGGCTCCCGGTTCTGGTGTTCATCTGCTCGGGGCTCACCGCCTTTGCCACCGGTTCCTCGTGGAGCACCATGGCCATCCTCATTCCGCTGGTGGTGCCGCTGGCCCATCACATGGGCCCGACCGATCCCACGCTGCTTGCCGGCGCCATCTCGGGGGTCCTGGCCGGAGCGGTGTGGGGGGATCACTGTTCACCCATTTCCGACACCACCGTGCTGTCGAGCATGGCCTCATCGGCGGATCACATGGACCATGTGAACACCCAGCTTCCCTACGCCATGTTCGTGGCCCTGGTCGCCATGGTGGTCGGGAACATCGGCACGTCGTTCGGGCTGCCGTTCTGGGGGGCGTGGATCCTAGGTGGGCTGATTCTCTTCGGAACGCTCAGGGTGGTGGGACGCCGGGTCGAGGCGACGGAGTGACGATTCCACACACAGCGACACGAGGCCCCGGAGTCCTTGGACCCGGGGGGCACTCGTTCGCAATGCCGGGTTGGGGTAGCGGCAGGGTCCGGTTACGGGCCGCCGACACTCCCGCTCTTGCTGACCGTGGGAGTGGCGAGCGCCTCGCTCCCGCCGTCGGCGAAGTTGGAGTTCTTCTGGGAGTTTGCGCCGACCTGGTCGCCGGCGACCTCGTACCGCACCAGAAGACCGTCCTCGTTGAAGAAGAGGTTGGTGATGGATCCGCCAACGAACACGTTGCCGTAGATCCACTGGAAGTTGGCGTCCTCTGCCTTGACCATTTCGACCCGCGTGGGGTCTCCCCAGGCCGCGGTGACCATCTCACCGTTCATGCCCAGCATGACCCGGCCCTCGAGGATGGCATCGGCCTGGACCTCGCTGAGATCCGGATGATCCACGACGAAGGCCTCGCGCGACGCGAGCGAGCTGTTCGTGGTGGCACACCCGCTCAGGGCCACGCCACATACAACCAGCGACAAAGCACCAATACCTATCAGGCGATTCCGCATGTTGATCCCTCCTGATCGCTCCTCGTCCTTTGAAGCAGCAGACGAGGGGCTGCGAGCGATCCTTCCGGCGTTGCCGGTTGGACCCTCCGCCTGGCCCGACGTAGGCACTCTGCCTACGCGATCGGGGTCTATGGAGACTCCAATGCATAGAGCGGGCCGACTGGCCTTGGGTCGATTCGAGGCTACGCCGAACCACCGTAGGCAACAACAGAAAACCGAGATAGCCCTTACTTTCCGCTATAACGTAGGATTATGGGATGGTTGGTAAGGGTCCTTTTGGGGTGCTATCTCCCACTGTTTGGGGCATTTGCCTCGTCGTGGCCCTGGCCGGTCTCGGCTATCTGCTCCTGGCGGACCCGGGCGCCGACCCCCCGCTGGGCGCCTCCAATCTGGAGGGGCAGCTGCTGCCTCCCCTTCCCGTCGACTCCGCAGGCGGAGCCATGGGAGCGTGGGATCCGGGTCTTCTGGTTCCCATCAAGACGTCGTTGGACCGCTTGGTCTTTGCCGTCGCGGGTCGGAGCCTGTCCTCGGTGCGCCGCGCCCACGCGGTGGGCGCACTGCTGGTCGTCGTCCTGCTCTACGGCCTCCTCTTCCGAAGTGGCGGGAAGCCGGCCGCCCTGCTCGCGGCGCTCTTTCTTCTGGTGAATCCGGCCTTCTTCGCCTTCGCCCGAACCACCCTTCCCCCCGTCATGTCCTTGCTGCTCATGCTGACCACCATCGCGGTCTGGCAGGGGGGGCGATCGTCCAACCTGCTGGCGTTCCTCTCGGGGATGCTGATCGTGATCACCGCCCTCGTGGAGGACGGACCCAACAACCTGTTCTTCCTGCTGGCGGGCGGGTTCATGATCGTGGTGGTCCGGCTCCATGCCTGGAAGATGACCTGGGCGCCGGCATCCCGTCGACGCACCCGCTGGATCCTGGCCGGCATGCTGGTGGTGCTTCTTGCCCATTCCTGGCGGGTGCTTGGCAACTGGCAGGAGATGGGTGCGCTCTGGTCGCATTTCTGGAACGTCTCCTTGCGTCTCATGGTCGCCAACGTGGTGATGACCCCGATCTATGTGTCCAAGGTCGTGCGTCTGATGCCCCTGGTTTCGCTGCTCGCCCTCGGTTCGTTCCTCTTCTTTGCCAAGGACGTCATTCGCCCGGTGGCCCGCCACCGGGAGCCCGACGAGATCCGCCTCTGGATGCTGGCCTGGCTCCTGGCCGGGGGGGTGTACTTCACCCTGGTGGCCGCGCCGCCGCTCAACGCGCTCGTCCTGGTGGTGCCGCCGGTCTGCTACCTGGCCGCCGATGGGGTGGTCCGGCTCTTCCACCTGCGACGCCTGCATCGTCCCAACCTGGACGTGATGATCGTCATCCTGCTCCTGGCCGCCGCGGTGTGGTTCGCGAGCGCGGTCACGGTCAAGCTCGTGCTGGAGCGCGCGAACCTGCCCGGGTTCCCGCTCGAGCACCGCCTGCGCACCCAGCTGGTGAGCGTGCTGCTCCTGTGGGGCGTGGGTACTTTTGCGATCTCCTCCCTGTATCTGAAGTGGCGGAGACCCTCGGTCCCGACCCGTAGCGGGCCGGTCACCGTCATTGCCGTGGGAGTCGTGCTCCTCGTGTTCCTGTTGAACACCAGCCAGATCCTCATCGGTTGGAAGCACCGCACCCACGACGTGGTGCAATTGCAGGAGCGCGTCGGCCGTTTGGGACCAGCGAACCTGGTTGTGGGTTCCTGGGCGCCCCTGGCCGTTCTGGGGAGCGAAGTCCGGGCGATCGTGCTCTGGCGTGGAATGAACGAGGCACCGGCCGAGTGGAACGGTGCGGTGACCCACCTGCTGCTCCAGAGCGGACCGGAATCGAATCCCGGCCTGCTGCCCCGATCCCGTTTCGAGGCCCGCCACCCGGTGCCGGTCGGGCCGCCCATCCCCTTGGGGGGCAAGCGGGTCCAGCTCTTTGCATTGGACGGGGAGCCCTAGTGGACCCCAGGCTTCGGGGGGTGCGCCTCCCCGCCGGGAATCCCATGATGACGCACCCGGTAGAAGACGCGTCGGAACGAACGATCCCGGCCCGTCCCCTTCAGCCTCAACGAGACCCATGGGCATCCATCATCAAGTGACCCGCCACCCACGCCGCGTCAGCCAACGCGCACTCCTGGCCGCCTGGGCCGTTCTCCTGGTGGCCAGTGCCGGTTGTGGCCCGGACGAGCCTGCGCACCCGGAACTGGTGGCCGCCGGAGCCTGGCTCAAGCCGTACGTCCAGCCAACGAGCCTGGTGTACTCGGCCTCGTCGCGGGTGGCCGAGGCGGCGGGAGGCACCCATCGCGACCTTCCCACGGGGAGCTACGAGCAGATTCTCGATGCCATTGTCGCGGGCAGGGGAGACTGGTTGATCCTGGGCGAGGGGCCCCTGGGACCCGGCACGGACACCCTGCTCCCCCTGCTCATGGACAAGGCGGTGGCCTGGAACGACCCACGCCTGCGACCGGTCTATATCGACAACAAGTCCGTCGGAAAACGGGTGCTCGTGTTCCGGGTGGATCGCCCGGGCGGGCCGGTTGCCATTGCCGCGGAAAAGGAAGTCAAACCGCGCATGTCGATCCTCACCCACACCGAGAACCACAAGCTCCACGGCATGCTGGCCATGCGCGGGTCCCGCTGGGCCATCGCGGCCGGTGAGTTCGCCTATGTGGTCGAACGGGACTCAACCGACGCGGTATCCCACAACAACCGTGCCTGGTGTGTGCTTCAGACCGGGCAGTGGCTGCACATGGCCGAGGAACACGCCCACAAGGCGGTGGCCCTCGATCCTTCCAATGCGGATTTTCTGGACACCCTGATCCAGGTGCTGCGCGCCGCGCAGAAGCCCGACGAAGCGGCGTTCTTCCAGGCCCGTCTCGACAGTCTCCTCGCAACGCCGCAATAGCGTCCTCGCGACTCCCTCTCACTCGGTATACTGGAGCGGACATGGAGCCGAACCTCGCCGAACCGGACTACCACGCGCATCGAATGCTGGATCCGTACTACCTGGACCGGCAGAGCCTCAGCGCGAGGTTCCTTCTCCACAGCTACCAGGAAATGTCGATGGGGGACGAGCCGTATGCACGCGGCCTCAACCGTCTCCTGAACCCCCTGGATCGCCCCCGCCCCCTGGACGAGAATCTCGAGCTGGGGCGCCGCTACCTCGTGGACGTCAACGCGTACATCCACGAAGTGGTGGGGATGCTCGGTGCCGACGTGCGCAAGCGGTTGGCCATGGACGCCGAGGTCGCGGCGCAGAACGACGTGTTGGGGTTGCTGGGTCTGGCCTTCGATGCCGACACCCTGCGCGAGCGTTTCGAGGCCCAGCGCAAGCTCTACCTGGCCAAGCTCCTCTTCGACATCGACCACGATCCCGGCGTCCAGATGGGCCCCGTGCATCGCGAGTACTTCGAGAGCGTTCTCGTGGGCAACCTCTGGTCCGGAGCGCGCCGGGCCAAGCCGGTGGACCTGCACTACGCCATCGCCGAGGACGGCATCGGAATCCGGATCGGCACCAGGCCCCAGGACCCCGGGGACGAGACCTGGCGGTTCCATCTCACGCCGGTGCGGACCCCCGCGGCCCGTACCATCCATGTCTATCACTATGCCTGCCGGTTCAAGCGGGAGGTGGCACCCTTCGCCTACCATCGGGGCGCCGAGTCCTACGAGATCCGCGAGACCCCCATCTGGGAAACCCTGCACGAGCGGCGCAGCGGTTCCATCCTCTCCAAGATGATCCGCAAGGGAGAGGTGCATCCCCGCAAGATCCAGGACATCCTGGGGTCCATGTTCATCGTCAAGGATGTCGAGGAGGTCTACCGTCTGCAGGAGATGCTTTTCCGTATCTTCGGCGGGCCCCTGCGTTGGAAGGATCTGGTCGATACCATCTCGGACCCCTCCGAGCGCGAGTTGCTCAATGTCCACTCCGGCAAGGGGTACGAGGTGCTCAAAAGCGATGTAGACGTCCTCTACGCCCCCCCGGATCCCACCCGCAAGCCCTATGTGTTCTCGGTGGAGATACAGATCTACACCGTGGAGGGTTTCCTGCGTACGGTGCACAGTCGTCACTACGCCAGCCACCAGCAGCTCAAGATCCGCCAGTTCCTTTCCGGGCTTCTCCCGTATCTGTTTCCCGCGTCCGTCTACGGCAGCGATCTCATCGCCCAGTGCCTGCAAAGCGTGTCGCAGGAAGTGCAAGAGGTCGCCCCCCCCATCGCGTAGCGGAACTTCCCGGTTCCTGTTCGAATCCATTGCGCTTAGACTTGAATTATCTCTCAAGCCCGAAACGTCCCTGTTCAAACGTTGCGCATCCTCAATGCCCCACGTCATCCCGCACCGCACGCCCGGACTCCGGTTCGGTGGGTCGTCTCCGTGTGCCTGTTCAGTGGGCTCGTCGGCGGTGCGGCTGCGAATCCCACCATTTGGGAAACCGCCCCCACCGGCTGGGAACCCAGCCCGGTCGGGTTCGAGGTTACCGAGTTCGACAGCATCTACACCGTGAGCCCCGGGGAGTACCTGAGCGGGGTGACCGGAATGCACGGCGTGCCCTATCACCGGGTGATCCGGGAGAACGGGATCCGCAACCCCGATCTCATTGAGCCGGGCCAGGAAGTGCGTGTGCGGGGTCGCTGGATTGTTCCCGGGCGCATCCGGGACGGGCTCATCCTCAACTCCGCCGAACCCAAGCTGTACTGGTTCGTGGACTCGCGTCTGGTGGGAGTGTTCCCGGTGGGGGTCGGTGTGCGCGGATGGGAAACCCCGGCCGGGAGCTACTTCGTCGCCAACCGTCGCGCGAACCCGGTGTGGTTCGTTCCCAAGTCCATCCAGGCCGAGATGGAGGAAGAGGGAAAGGAAGTCGTGGAGCGGGTGGATGCCGGGCCCGACAACCCTCTGGGCCGGTACTGGATCGGTTTGTCGGTGGGAGGGTACGGGTTGCACGGAACCAATGCTCCCTCCAGCGTGGGTCAGTTCTCGAGTCACGGTTGCATTCGGCTCCACCCGGACAACATCGAACGCCTCTATCACGAGCTTCCCGATTCGGCGCGGGTGGAGATCGTCTACGAACCGGTCAAGGTCGCCTGCTTCCCGATCACCGAAGAGGTCTATCTCGAGGTGCATTCGGATCACTACCGCCAGTGGCGGGGCGAGCGCTTGGCTCTGGTCCGGCGTCTCATCACCGAGCTGGGGTGCGACGGGCTGGTGGACTGGGATGTGGTGGAAGCGGTGGTGCGGGAGGCCGAGGGCCTGGCGGTACGGGTGAGTCGGCCCTATCCGGGACTGGCCGAGGACCCCTACGCGCCGGTGATTCCGGAGCCCTCGGAGGTTGTGGGTGCGGAGCCCGGGCAGGAGCCGGTGGCGGTCACGCCGGAGCCGGATCCCGCGCCGGTGGCCTTTCCCCCGGGCGGGCCCTGACCGGCTAGGCCGCGAACAGGCAGTCCACGCCCTCCCGATAGCCCTTGCGCCGTGTTTCGGGGCGGATGAGATCCCGCGCTCCGGCGGCGCCCACCGCGACCAGGAGCGGCGCCTTTCCGGCCGGCTCCAGATCGGTCCATGAATGGATGGGGGCATCCAGGAACGAGGTGCCGATGCGGCGCGGGTCCACATCGTAGAACCGATCCACCCGGACCCCTTCCCTTGCGAGCCGTCGCGCCAGGCGACGCCCTGTCTTCCCGGCGCCCCACATGGCCAGGGTTTCTCCCCCGGTGATGGGGTGCTTGGCCAGGTAGTGGGCGCGTGCGGCGAGAAACGCGGGCAGGGCATACCGAGGGTCGGTGAGGGAGAGCCGGT
This sequence comes from Candidatus Eiseniibacteriota bacterium, assembly GCA_942491735.1. Lineage (GTDB taxonomy): Bacteria > Eisenbacteria > RBG-16-71-46 > JABDJR01 > JABDJR01 > CALOCN01. Next base: position 692,763 of record CALOCN010000001.1, read on the forward strand.
GGTCGGTTTGTCGCCAGGCCAGGAGTCGACGGTCCACCTTGCCGAGTTCCCGCCCCGCTGCGGCAAGCCGGAGCCAAAGGTCGTAGTCCTCGGCCCACGCCACATCCCGATAACCTCCCACGGTTGCCACCGCATCCGACCGCATGAGCACGGAAGGATGGGCGAGTGGGGACTCGATGAAGAGCTCCCGGGCATGGTCTTCGGGCGTGATGAGCCGGTTGATCCAACGTTCGTAGCGCCGCCATCCGGCCCCAAGAGCGTGGCGGGGGACGAGGGTGATCCTGGAGCCCACCGCGGCGACCCGGGGTCGGGACTCCAGGTAGGCCTGCTGTGCCGCGAAGCGCCCGGGGTGGGAGATGTCGTCGGCATCCATACGGGCCAGGAAAGGGCTCACGGCCAGCGCACGCGCGGTCTCCAGGGCGGCCACGATTCCGCATGGTTTGGTGGGGACGACCGTGAGACGGGACTCCCGACGGGCGTGGGCGGCGAGGCGGTCGTGGGTTGCATCGGTTGACCCGTCGTCGACAGCAATGACCTGGAAGTCGGCGAAGGTCTGGCGCCACAGCGAGTCCAGGGCGCGGTCCACGGTGTCCTGCGCATTGCGTACGGGGAAGAGAACGGAGATTGGCGTGGCCATTGAAAGATGATAGCAATGGTCCGTCACGGAGGAGGTTCTCCTATGAGTGAGTATCGACAGACGGATCGGGCGGGGGGGAGTGAGCACGAAGTTGAGCTCAATCGTCGCCGGGTGGTGTGGATCGCCTTCGTGGGGGCGGTGCTGGTGTACGGCGTGTTGGGATTGGTGTTTGCCGGGTCCACCGATGCGGCGGTGTCGGCCAGGGAAACCGGGTCCGGGATTCCGGCGTGGCTTTGGCCGGTTCTGGGTGCGGGCGCTCTGGTGATGGGCATCTTCTCGCCGCGGATCGCCGTGGCAACCGGTGGGGGCGAGCCCATGACCCCCATGTCCCGGGACATCGTGACCTGGGCCGCCAGCGAGGCGGTGGCCGTCATTGGTCTGGTCTCGGTCTTCCTGGGTCAGCCCCGAGAGTGGCTGGTCATCTACTGCGCCGCGTCCGTGGTGCTGCTGGTGCTGCACCGGCCCAGGTAGGGGGTCAGCGCAGCAGAACCAGCCTCCGGGTCTTTTCGAAGGCCGGTGTCCTCAATCGATAGAGGTAGATGCCCGAGGCCACCGGGACCCCGTCGGCGTCACGGCCGTCCCAGGTTACGGTGTGCTCGCGAGCGGAAAACACGCCCTCGGCCAGCCGCCGCACGAGCCGTCCCTGGATGTCATGGACGGTGAGTTCTACCGGTTGGTCTTCCGCGAGGCCGAAACGGATCCGCGTCGTGGCGGTGAAGGGGTTGGGCTGGTTGGCGTGGAGCACGTTCACCGCGGGGATCACCGGGTCGTCGGCCCCGGTCACATCGGCGACCACGGAACTCCCGGCTCCTTCGTTTCCGGAGAAGTCGGTGGTGGTGACGTGGTAGTAGGTGTACCCCTGACCGGTGACATTGGAGCCGGTACTGGACGTTTGCTCCACCAGGACGGCGTTCTCATCCACCGTGGGAAACTCGGATCCGTAGACGGTGTGATAGTCGAAGTCCGGCTCCGGAGCCGGATCCCAGGAGAGCGTTCCCGTGCCGTGGGCGAGGTTCTGGGGCGGAGCCGGAGGCAGGTTGTCCTGTGAGTACCCGCTGTCGGGCGGGGAGTCCCAGAAGGTGAGCGGGTCGCTGGTCATGGCCGAGACGAAGAACACCGACTCGCATTGCCCCCCCGCGATCGTGGAGTCGCAGAGGGTGGGGGAGACGTAGACATAGGTTTCGACTCCCCCGGCCGGCACGGTGTCGATGTAGTGCCAACTGGCGGCGGTCGTCTTCAGGGCCGGGCCACGAAGGCGGGAACGAGCGGCCTGGGGAAGATCGACAGGTGCCTTTGGCGAAGGGGCTCCGGCCGGGAGGGGATCCACGCGCCGCCAGAGGCTGTAATCGGTCACGGTGAACCCTGCCAGCTGACCGTCGTAGGCGGAACGCCGCCACTCGATGCTCACCTGACGGCCCTGGTCGTTACCCACGTCGACAATCGACTGGATCTCGGGATGGATGAACTCATCGGTGGTTCCGGTGGCGAAGGGGGACCCTGCCAGGTTGGCGTCGACGGCCTGGACACCCCAGTACACGGTCTGGGGCAGGGGAATCACGCTGAGATCAATCGGCCAACTCAGGTTGCCTCCGGCGTTCCCGGCGGCGGGTATGCGGCGGAGCCCTCCGGGAGCGGCCATCGAGGCGGAGATCTCGTCCCCTCCGGGAGTGGTTCCGATGCGCAGGTTGTAGGTGAGACCGGGCGCTGGGGTTTCGGCGTCGGTTGCCGGGGACCAACTGAACAGCACATCACCCCCGTTGATCGTGGCCGAGGGGGCGGTGGGGGTGGTGGGCAGCGTGTTGGGCGTGGCGAACTCGTTGCGGTAGAGGATGGTCGCCCCACCGGCCCCGTCCCACCCCGTGACCAGGAGATCCAGATCTCCGTCATTGTCGTAGTCGCCCCAGGTCGCTGAGCCGTCCGAGACGTCGGTGAGGTTGTAGTCCACCTCGACGAACGAGCCGGCATCGTTGCGGTAGATCCGACTACGTTCCACGGATCCGGCGTTGGTCTCACCGTTGAGGACAAGATCCAGATCCCCGTCGTTGTCCACGTCGCCCCAGGCCGTCTTGGCCAGTTTGACCCCGGTGATGCCGGCCGCGATGTCCACGAAGGTTCCGGCGTCGTTGCGGAACACCGCCGCGCTCTGGTTGAGTCCTTCGTCGATCCCGGCGAGCACGAAGTCCGGGTCGCCGTCGTTGTCGTAGTCCCCCCAGGCGAACCCCGCCTGGTAGAGGTGGGGGAGCGGGCCGGCATTCACGGCGACCAGGGTCGCGGCGTCGTTGCGATACAGCTTCGTCACCAGGGACTCTGCGTTCCCATAGCCGGCAATGAGCAGGTCCAGATCCCCGTCTCCGTCATGGTCGGCCCAGCCGCCTCCGGCGGAGCGCACCCAATCAAGCGGTGCGCTGACGTCGCTGAACACGCCCGCGTCGTTGCGATAGAGGAACGTGACCGCCCCTCCTCCCTGGAGCCCGGCTAGCAGGAGGTCCGGATCGCCGTCGTTGTCGTAGTCGCCCCACTCGGTCAGGGCCGACTGCACCGGGCCGATCGAGGCCCCGATGTCGGCAAAAGCCCCGCCGTCGTTGCGGTAGATGCGAGTGTCCTCGGAACTGCCACTCCATCCGGTGAGCAGGACGTCGAGGTCGCCGTCGCCGTCGTAGTCCACCCAGTCGATGGCGGCATTGAACATGGTCTCGAAACCCGCGGGTACGGCAGCCCACGTGCCGTTGTCGTTCCGATAGAGTTGGGTGGTATAGCCACCATTGATGCCGGCGAGCAGGATGTCGAGGTCCCCGTCGTTGTCGTAGTCGCCCCACTCGGCATCCCCGGCGTTGGCCTGGAAGAAGTACGGGGGCAGCGCGGAGAGCAGGTTCACCGCGAACGGAGCCATGGTGGTGTCGTTGAGGGCAATGCTGTCCAGTTGGTCCATCGATGCCGGGTGGGCCGTGTTGAGAATCTGGAGCGGTGTGTTGCTTGGATTCACCAGCAGGCGGAGCTCCAGGGTTTCAACTTCGCCGACGACCACCGTGCCCAGGGTCCACAGCCCGGTCCCGGGGGAGTAGCTGCCCTGCGAGGCGTCCTGGGAGAGATAGGTGAATGCCGCATCCAGGGTGTCGGCGATGACGACGCCGGTCGCGTCCACGGCCCCCAGGTTCTGGACCGCAAGGCGCAGGGTGACCGTGTCTCCCGGAGCTCCTCCGGCCGGGATGAAAGACTTGACCGGTGAGATGTCCGTGATCTCCAGGGTGTCTTCCGGGGCGAAGGGCCCCCCGGCGAGGGCGCCGTCGATCGCCTGGACGCTCCAGTAGATGGGTTGACCCGGGGGGGCTTGAGCGAGATCCAACGGCCAGCTGAGACCCTGATTGACGTTGCCGATCTCGGTGAGATGGCGGCGACCGGTCACCGCGGCCATCGCGGACTTGATTTCGCTTCCCCCCGGCGTAGTTCCGATCCGGAGGTTGTAGGAAAGACCGGCGCTAGGTGTCTCAGTGTCGACGGCAGGGTCCCAGGCAAGAACCATGCGGGATCCCTGGAGTGACGCAGTCAATTCCGAGGGTGCTCCGGGGACCGTGTTGATGGCAGCCCCGTCGTTGCGCAGGATCCGGTTGCTGACAATGTCGTTGGACGAGACGAACACATCAAGATCGCCATCGTTGTCGTAGTCACCCCATGCGGAGAAGGGGTTGGAGGATACGGGGATCTCAACGAAGCTCCCGGCGTCATTGCGTAGGATCATCGTGGTGCGGACGCCGCTCTCCGGGTACCCGGAGGCCAGCAGGTCCAGGTCACCGTCCGCATCGTAGTCGGCCATTTCAAGATCACCCGTGTGGAGTCCCAGGAGGCTGAGGATGCCCGAGTCCGAGAACGCGCCCGAACCGTTGTTGTCATAGAGCCTTGTCTCAACCGGGGCGAGCGGGAAGCCCACGCGCCCACCCAGCAGGAGGTCGAGGTCGCCGTCGGCATCGTAATCACCCGCCGCGAACATGCTGCCTTGGAGTTGCATGAGGTTGCCGCCGGGGATGGGTTCCGTGAACAATCCGTTGTCGTTGCGGTAGATCGTGCTGAAGGAAACCTGGGACACGGCTCCCGAGATCGCAATGTCCAGGTCGCCATCGCCGTCGAGGTCATGCCAGATAGCGTCCCCGTCGACAGCGGTGAGCCCCGCCCCGATGTCCGCAAAGGAACCGTTGTCGTTGCGAAACACGAAGCTCTGTGTACCGACAAGCGCCACGGCGCCGGTCATGAGCAGGTCAAGGTCTCCGTCGTTGTCGTAGTCTCCCCAATCGGGGGATGCTTGACTGATCGCGGGCAGGTTCGGAGAGATGTCGGCGAAACTTCCACTATCGTTCCGGTAGAGTGCGGTCGGGTTTGCCCCGGTTACCAGAAGATCCAGGTCGCCGTCGTTGTCAAAGTCCCCCCAGGCCAAGCCGGGTCCGAATGCTCCGGCAAGTCCGGCGCCGATATTGATGAACGCTCCTGCGTCGTTTCGGTAGACGGAGGCACGAACCACGAGCATGGAGTCCCTGCCCCCAACGACGAGGTCGAGATCCCCGTCGCCGTCGTAGTCCCCCCACGCACCGCGAGCCACGTGAAGCGAGTCGATGGATGCACCGATGTCGACGAATTGGGCAGCAGCTTGACCCGCAAGGAGTAGACCCATTGCGACCAGCATGATGCAGCGTTTCATCGGACCACCACCAGTCTTCGCGTCTGTTCGAACCCGTGTGTCTGCAGTCGGTACAGATAGACTCCGGATGCCACGGGAACGCCGTCCTGATCCCGGCCGTCCCAAGTGGTTACGTGCTCTCTCGCCGACAGGTTCTCCTGGACCAGGCGCCGGACCAGTCGCCCCTGGATGTCCAGGACGGTCAACTCCACCGGCCCATCCTTGGCCAGCGCGAACCGGATACGGGTGCTCGCGGCAAAGGGGTTGGGTTGGCTCGCGTGAAGGACGGTGGTCGCGGGGAAGACCGGGTCCCCGGTTCCGGTCACGCCGGTGGCAATGGAGCTTGCCGGTCCCTCGTTCCCGGAAGAGTCGGTGGTCGTGACGTGGTAGTAGGGGTGGGGCTGCCCGGTTACGTCCGCACTGGACGAGGATGTCTGTTCCACCTGCAACGCACTCCCATCCAGGGTGGGGAACCCGGAGCCGTACACGGTGTGGAAGGCAACGTCCTGATCGGGGGCCGGGTCCCAGGTGAGGGTACTCGCGGCGAGAGCCAGATTCTGGGGTGGGCCGGGAGAGAGATTGTCCAGCGAATAACCGCTGTCCGGCGGCGAGTCCCAGAACGCGAGGGAGTCGCTGGTCAACGCGGAGACGTAGAACGTCGACAGGCACAGTCCGTTGGCGAGTGTGGAGTCGCATAGGGTCGGGGCGACGTAGGCGTAGCTCTCCCAGCCGCGGGCAGGGACGGTGTCGATGTAGTTCCAGCTGGCGGCGATCGCCTGTAGGGATGAAGCGCCTCGCAACCGCGAACGGGCATCGTGCGGAAGTTCGGCGGGAGCCTTCCGGTCGGGGGACCCAGCCGGAAGCGGATCCACCCGCCGCCAGATGCTGTATCCGGTGAGAGTGAGTCCCGCCAGTTGGCCGTCGTAGGCGGAACGACGCCACTCGATGCTCACCTGGCCGCCCTGGTCGTTGCCCACGTCCACGATGCTGATGATGGCGGGTTGGAGGATTGCATCGAGGGAGGTGGTCTCGAAGGCGGAGCCGGCAAGCCCCGCGTCGATGCTCTGAACGCCCCAGTAGACGGTTGATGGGAGGGGGAGCGCCGACAGGTCAATGCCCCAGGACAGATTGTGACGGGCGTTGCCGGGCGCCGGCAAACGCCGGAAGCCATCTGCTGCCGCCATGGCGGCGGAGATTTCGCCCCCGTCCGGGGTGGTTCCGATCCGTAGGTTGTAGGTCAGGCCGGCCGTTGGGGTCTCCGCGTCACTGCCCGCGGACCAGCCGAACACCACTTGTGAGCCGATTGGCGTCGCGGTCAGGCCGGTGGGAGGTAGTGGCGGTGTATTTGTGGTGCCGGTCTCGTTGCGCAGGATGAAGGAGTGGACCGTACCTCCATTGGTATTGAGCCCGGTGACCACGGCGTCCAGGTCCCCGTCGTTGTCGTAGTCGCCAAGGTCCACCGACCCGTTGCCCAGGTGGGTGAGTCCGTGGACCAGATCGACGAACGTTCCGGCGTCGTTGCGATAGAAGTGGGTGCTGCTCGTACTCCCGCCAATGAGCCCGGTGACCAGGACATCGAGGTCCCCGTCCCCGTCGAGGTCTCCCCACGCACCCTTCGCAATCCTGACTCCCGTCAAGGCGGCACCGATATCCACGAACGCACCGCTGTCGTTCCGGTAGATCAACATTTGCTCGACGGCTGCCCCGTCGACTCCACCAACCAGAAGATCCAGGTCTCCGTCGTTGTCGTAGTCACCCCACTCGGCCATTGAGTTGAGGTCGAGGATCGGGGTAGACACCTCGGTCAGCATCCCGTCGTCGTTGCGATAGAGGTCCAGTTCGGGGACCAGGCTGTTGTTGTGGCCGGCGAGTACGAGATCCAGGTCTCCGTCGTTGTCGAAGTCCCCCCAACCACCTGAGGACCCTCCCGTGACGCCGTTCAACCCCGCCGCCATCAGGTTCAGGGTTCCGCCATCGTTGCGGTAGAGCTGGGCGAGTATGTTTCCTGGTCCCACCCCGTATCCGGTCTGGACAAGATCGAGGTCGCCGTCGTTGTCAAAGTCGCCCCAATCGAGAGTGGACGATTGGGTGCCGAAGATCGAGGCGCCGGTGTCGACAAGGGTCAGGTTGTCGTTGCGATAGATCCGGGTCTGCTCGATTGCGCTGTCCCAGCCGCCCACCACCGCATCCAGATCGCCGTCGTTGTCGTAGTCCCCCCAGGCGGCGTCGGCGTCGGCCACCGGTAGGAGCTGGGGGTTGGGGATCCCGACAAAGGTGCTGTTGTCGTTGCGATAGAGACGCAAGCTGGGCGCCCCCTCTTCGTTTCCGGCGGTCAGGATGTCCAGGTCGCCGTCGTTGTCGTAGTCGCCGAACGAGGCTTCGGAGTCGCTCATGCCCGGGCCCAGGGTGATCTCGGTGAAGGTGGTGACCAGGAGATTGATGCTGGAAAGGTTGTTGCCCGGGTCCGGGTCCGGCTGGTCCATGGAGATGATGCGGGCGATGTTGGTGAACTGGAAAGGCTGGTTGGTCGGGTTCACCACCACGGTGATGTCCAGGCTGTCGCTGGTTTCCCCGAGCATGGTGCCGATGTCCCACAGACCGGTGCCCGGCGTGTAGGTACCTTGGGTGGCCGTGTGGGAAACATACGTCAACGCGCTGGCCAGCGTATCCGCGACTACGACGTTGGTGGCGGTAACGAAGTCAATGTTGTTGACGTCGATGCTGAAGGTGATCGTGTCCCCCGGTATGACCACGGTGCTGCTGGCGATCTTGCCCAGCGACAAGTCGGTCGCCGCGATCCCCTCCCCGGCAAAGGGTCCACCGGCGAAGGAGCCGTCCACGGCCTGTACACTCCAGTAGATGGGCTGGGGAGGGATCGCGGTCTGGGGCATCTTCCACTCGAGACCCAGATTCGCGTTCCCCGTCGCGGCGATACGGCGGAACCCGGAAGACGCTGCCATGGGCGGGGTGAGCTCGCTCCCGCCCGGGGTGGTGCCCAGACGGAGGTTGTAGGACAGGCTCCCCGAGGGGGTCTCGACGTCGCTCGCCGCTGTCCAGTTGAAGATCAGGTCCCCCTCGTCCACCGTCGTGGTTAGGCCCGTGGGCACGGACGGAAGGGTGTTGGAGACCACTCCGTCATTGCGGTAAATGCGGGTCGTGTTTCCGGGCTGGGAGCCCCCCATGAGCAGGAAGTCCAGGTCGCCGTCGTTGTCGTAGTCTCCCCACTCCGTTCCGTTGCTCCCGCCCGGCAGGCTCAATCCGATGTCGTTGAAGGTGCCCGAGTCGTTGCGGTAGACGATGGCCGTATCCCGGCTTGCGCCGGGATTGAGAATGCCCGCCATCAACAGATCGGCGTCGCCATCGTTGTCGTAGTCCCCCCAGCTGAGGGACGAGGTGCCCATGGGTACGGTGCCGGCGTTGATGTCGACGAAGTCGCCATTGTCGTTACGGTAGATGGAGGATGAGTCCATGAAGTACGCGCCCCCGCACAGGGCCAGATCCAGGTCGCCGTCGTTGTCGTAGTCCGCCCATTCGGCGCCGCCGGGCGAGCTGTAGAGTTCGGTGAACGCAACGCCGATCGAGACGAAGTCCCCATCGTCGTTGCGGTAAACGGTCGCGGAATCGTCCATGGCGTGGAAGCCCAGCATGGCCACGTCGAGGTCGTTGTCGTTGTCGTAGTCGCCCCAGGCCACGGCGGCTTCCGAGCGCGGAGGCAGATTGACCGGGGTGTCGGAGAAAGCGCCGTTGTCGTTGCGGTAGAGCTTGGTCAGGGGTTCCGAGATGCCGCCACCCGCGAGGAGAATGTCCAGGTCGCCGTCGTTGTCGGTGTCGGCGAAGGAGATCGAAACGCTGGTCATGCCTACCAGTCCGGCGGCGATGTCGTTGAACAACCCGGCATCGTTGCGGTAAATGCGTGAGATGAAGCCGGTGCCGATCAGGTTGCCGGTCAGCACGAGGTCGAGATCGCCGTCGTTGTCGAGATCGGCCCAGTTGCCGTTGGCGAAGGTGGGGTTGGGAAGGCCAACGGAGACCTCGATGAACGAGCCGGCATCGTTGCGGAAGACGCTCGTGTGGCTAAGGATGCCGGAGGCATCGATACCGCAGATGAAGATGTCGAGGTCGCCGTCGTTGTCGTAGTCGCCCCAGACCGAGGAACCCCCGGTCATGTCGGGGATGGGCGCGCCGATGTCCACGAACTGGGCATGGCTCGCCGCGGGGACAAGAAGAGCGACGAGGCAGATCAAGAAAGCCGGTCGCGTCCGTGGATTCGTCATCATCGCGGCCCCCGGGACTGGAAAAACTTGGAGAGCAGGGTTCGCGCAGCCTAGAGCCACTATAGCAACGGTTGGCGGGATTCCTCGGAGCGAACGGGAACGATGTCGGTGGGTGGAGAGCGGACGAGACTTGGGTGTTTGGTGTGTCGGGAGGTTGGGTTTGTCCACGGACACAATATCTGCGGGTTGTATGCAAAATGATCAAGCACCCTCCTGAGGGTGCCGGGTGTTGCAACAGGTTACCGTGCAGTGGGTTGTGCGAATGGGCATTGAACGGCTGACGATCCCGCGTATACTACTCAAACGATTGGTAGTTGCTTCAGGTGAGCCTGGGAGGGCGGCGGGAGGTAGGCGATGCGAATGGAACGCTTGGACGAATCCGTGAAGGTTCGGGCGGACTTCCAAGGGGGGCGGGTTACCCCCTTGCTCATCAAACGGCAAAGCCAGGATCTGCGGGTCAAGCAGGTCACGGCGCGCTGGGAAGACCGCAAGGGAACGCAGAAGGTGCATTACTTCTCGGTCCAGGTGCCGTCGGGTGACGTGTATCAACTGGAGTTTCACGCCGGGGATCTGCTTTGGCGTTTGAACTCGGTGATGTTGGAGGGGTAGTGCGGAACCTGTTTCACCCTCCTCGGGTTCCGCCTGCTCCTCCCCGGTTCGGGTTGAGGTTCGGCTTGACGCGTGCGGGCGCAGCGCGCGTTGGCAAACGCTGGCCGCTGGGGTGGACAGAAAGCTTCGGCGGGAACAACCCCAGGAGGTTGTGCGCGCAAACGTTGGCCGCCGGGGGCAGCTGGCGCAGGCGTAACGCGAACTGGAAAACGTTGTCCACCCGGGTGTACAGAAGGTCTTGGCGGGAACAACCCCTGGAGGTTGTGCGGGTAAACGTTGGCCGCCGGAGCCGGCAAGCGCGGGTGCAAGCACAAGCGCGGCGCGAGTTGGCAAACGCTGGCCGCTGGAGTCGGCTGGCGAAGGCGCAGCGCAAGTTGGAAAACGTTGTCCACCCGGGTGGACAAGAGGCTTCGGCGGAAACAACCGCGAGAGGTTGTGCGCGCAAACGTTGGCCGCCGGGAGCGGCTGGCGCAGGCGTAGCGCAAGCTGGAAAACGTTGTCCACCCGGGTGGACTCCCGGAACGGACAGCACAGGCAGCACGAGCAACTCGAAATCGACACACTGCAAGTCCCCTCGGGGCGGCTCACGACAAAGGGCTGCCCACACCAATCCCTGGTCCCCGGTAAACGTTGGCCGCTGGGATGAGCTGGTCGCCCCGAGGGGGCGCTCTTGAGTCGCGAGGAGTCGACGGCCGTGCCAGGGGAGCCGGGTCCCGACCGCGTCGTCCTGCACATCGACATCGATGCGTTCTTCGCCTCGGTGGAGCAGCTTCAGGATCCTCGGCTACGGGGAAAACCGGTCATCGTGGGCAACGGGGTCATTGCTTCCTGTTCCTACGAAGCGCGTCGGTTCGGTTGCTATGCGGGGCAACCGCTGAGCGAGGCGCGTCGCATGTGCCCACGGGTGATCATTCTCGATGGATGCGAATCCGTGTACGCGGCCTTTGCCCGTAAGACCTTCGAGGTCTGTGCCGCCCTCTCGCCGGCCATGGAGACCTTTCTCGATGAGGCCTTCCTGGAACTCACCGGCACCGCGAAACTACACGGTGACCTGCTGGGTCGGGCGAACCAACTGCGCGAGACCATTCGCACCGAGGTGGGCCTGCCGGTGACCATCGGCCTGGGAGCCAACCGCATGCTGGCCAAGATCGCCAGCAAGTCGGTGAAGCCGGCCGGAGTGCGGTGGATTCGTCCCGGGGATGTCGAGACGGTGCTGCCCGCCCTGCCCATCGACCGTCTGCCCGGAGTGGGACGACGCATCGGCGCCGAGTTGGCCAAGGTGAACGTGCGCACCATCGGCGACCTGCGGGCGTTTCCCGCGGACGTGCTGGGACGCATGTTCGGCGCCCCGGGGCGCGCCCTCTACGAGCGTTGCCGGGGACGGGACACGCGCGCGGTGGAAGCGCGTGAGATTCCGCGCTCCATCAGCCGGGAAACCGCATTCCACCAACCCGCGACTTCGCTCAGCGAACTCGAGAGCATGCTCTACTACCTTTCGGAGCGTGCGGTGCGACATGCGCGGGGGTTGGGGCTCTCGGTGCGGACCGTCCAGGCCTGGATCGACTACACGGACTCCGGGCGGGCGTCCTTGTCGCGGAGTCTCGGTACGCCCAGCGATCATGATGCGACGGTGTTCGCCATGGCGCGCCGGTTGCTTGGGCAACTGCACACCCGCCGCGAGGCGGTGCGTCGGATTGGCTGCGCGCTCTCGGGGTTAGTTGCCGATGCCGCGCCCCAGAGCGAGCTGTTCGCGGCGGGGGAGGACGCCCGGCGGGACGGGCTCTATCGAAGCCTGGACCTGGTGCGGGAACGGTTCGGACACGCCTCGGTGGTGGCGGGGCCGTCGGTGCGTCTGCTGGGGAAGCTGGAGCAGGACCGCAACGGCTTCGTGTTGCGTACGCCGTCGTTGACCAAGTAGGACCGGCTGGAGTGCGGCCTTGCCGTCGGCTCGCGCCACGAAGACAGCTAGGAATCGGGCCCGGTCGTCAGGTCAGCAGGTCCCGCAACGCCGGCTCCATCTCCGCAAACGCAAACCGGAAACCCAACCCCAGGGCCTTTTCCGGTAACAGGCGCTGGCTGCGCAGCGGCTCCTGGGACAGCTCGCCCAGGCCCACCTTCAGCACCCAGGCCGGCACGCGGAGAAAAGCGGGCCGCCCCAGCACCCGGGCCAACGTCTTCGTCAGGTCCCGGTTGGTGACCGGATTCGGTGCGGTCAGGTTGAGAGGACCGCGCACCGCGTCGTCATCCAGGGCAAACAGGGTGAGCGCAAGCCAATCCTCCATATGCAACCAGGGAACCCACTGCTTCCCGCTCCCCAACACCGCCCCCAGGCCCAGCTTGAACGACGGCAACAGCGCGGCGAGAAACCCGCCGCTGGGATCCAACGGCAGCGCGGTGCGGAGATAGACCACCCGGGACCCAAGATCCTGGGCCGGCCCCGCGGCGCCCTCCCACTCCTCGGAGAGTTCCGCAAGGAATCCGTCCCCCCGGGGAGACATCTCGGTCAACTCCCGATCCGCACCGTCGCCGTAGAACCCGATCGCGGAACCGGACAACAGCACTCCGGGCGGGTTGGCCGCCTGGCGCCATCCGGCCGCGAGGTTGCGGGTGCTCACGACGCGGCTTTCCCGGATCCGACGTTTCTTGGCCGGGGTCCATATCCCCAGGACCGGTTCCCCCAGCAGGTGAACCACGGCGTCCAGGGTGTCCAACGTTTGCGGCGGCGCCGGGTCGGCGAGGGGATCCCAGGCGACTGCCGAAGCTCCGCCGGCAATGCGGTCGGGACGTGGCGAGCGACTGAACACGGTCACCGAATCCCCGCGAGCCAGGAGGCGCGTGGCAAGGTGACGACCCAGGAAGCCGGTGCCGCCGGTGATGCCGATGTGCATGCCGAGGGATCCCTTTCCCGATGAAAGCAGTTCGAAGCGGCGAACCGGGAGTGTACCCGGGTACACTCCTGGACGGCGAGTCATGTACGGCCCGCCGACACACACCATGACCCTCCAATCCTGGACCCCACTCAGCTTCGCCTTGCGCGACTACCACGCCGGCAACCGCCAGGCGTCGGTCATTGCCCATATCGACGACGGCAGCAAGGATCACCTCCCCGCCGCTCACTTCTTCCGGGACGAGCGGGAGATGCCCCCGGTCGAGGCGGCCGCGCTCGCCCTGTGTCGGGGACGGGTGCTGGACGCCGGGGCCGGCGCGGGAGCCCACGCCGCCGTGCTTCAGGACCGCGGCCTGGAGGTGTTGGCCATCGACATCGCCCCCATCAACGTCGAGATCATGCGCGCCCGGGGGATCCGGGAAGCCCACGTAGGGGACATCCAGACCTACATCGGGGCAGGGTTCGACAGCCTACTGCTCATGATGAACGGCATCGGCGTGGTCGGTGACCTCGATGGATTGGATCGCTTCCTGGGTCGGGCGCGCGACCTGCTGAACCCGCACGGGCAGATCCTCCTCGACTCGTCCGACCTGCGCCGTTCCAAGGACATCACCGAGCGTCGTGGCATGGAGCAACGCAAACGCGAGGGGCGCTATTTCGGCGAGGTTCGCTTCACCATGGAGTACCAGGGGCAGATCGGCTCCACCTTCAACTGGCTCTTCCTCGATCCGGACACCCTGGGCAACCATGCCCTGGCCGCCGGGTGGGAAACGCAGTTGATCTTCGAGGAGTCGACCGGGGAGTACGCGGCCCGCTTGTGGCGAGGGGGCCGGTAGAAAGCAATCCGCGCTCCTCACCGCACGGTGGCGCTAGGCCACAGCCCCTGCCTTGCCCATCACCCGTCGCAGCACACCCGTCTGTCCCACGTGGTACGCCTCGTGAAACACCACCCCGGCCATCAGGGACCCAAAGGTCTCGTCCGGGTTGTTGGTGGGGCTCCAGGGGGCCTTCTCGTCCAGTCGTTCCGGATCGAATCGCTTCAGCCCCGCCACGAGAGTATCCTGGCACCCGCTGAACGCGGCCAGCAACGCGGCGACCGGAACCGTGGTGGCCGGGTCCATGGCCCCGGTGGCCCCTCGCTTGTACGGCGCGGCCTTGGCGTCGTCCCAGAGCGGCGCCTCGCCCAGCATTTTGAGGAGACCGTTGCGCCCTTCAAGAATGTGCCCCACCACCCAGTTGGCGCAGTTGCCGCCGGACTCGGGGGTGATGAGGGCTTCCTCCTCGGTGATCCCTTCCAGGTTCTTCATGAGGACGTAGTGGGTGTATTTCAGCTGGACGGCGAGTGGTTCGAGGCTCATTGGGTTTCCTCCTGTGGAATCTGAACTTCGGTGGCGTCGGCAACCGCTTTCATGACCCGCTGGAACCCTTCGAGGTCCCTGGGCCGGATGCGTCCCCGGATGGCGGCCTCCAGGTCATCCACTATTTCCTGGACCTGATCCGAAACCTTGCGCCCCGCTCTGGTGGTGGCGACCTCGAACGATCGCCGGTCGGTGCGGGAGAGTGCACGATCAACGAAGCCGCGATCTTCCATACGATCCAGCATGCTGGTCAGGGTGGAGTTGGGATAACCGAAGACCCGTGCGAGTTGGCCGACGGGGCAGGGTCCGTAGTGGCTGAGGTACGAGATGAGGTGGGCTTCTCGGCCGCTCATGCCCAGATCCGCGCACCGGGGAGCGAGGTACTCGCCGATCTGGCGGCTGGACTTGTGAATCGGAGAGAGGAAGAGCAGCGGCATGGGACCTCCCGAGAAGTACGACCCCAATAAATACGAAACCGACAAGTACGGTGTCGATAAGTACGGGTTCGATAAGTACGAAAATGGAATATACAGACACGAAGCGAAGTCGGCAAGCCTGCACTCCGTCCTGGGGTCGTCCTAGCATTGCGCTTGGATACTAAACACATGGCTGGTATGGTGTCGATCCCGCCCGCGCCCCCGGGAGCTTCACCACGATGTACGTCCCACTCCACGTTCGCAGCACCTACTCGCTTTGCCGGGGGACCGCCTCCATCGGGGCCCTGGTGGACCGCGCGGCCCACTTCGGTCACGACACCCTTGCCCTCACCGATCGCAACAACCTCTACGGCCTCGTTCCCTTCATCCGTGCCTGTGACGCCGCCGGGATCCAACCGATTCCCGGGGTGGAGCTGGACGGCCCCGAGGGGCAGGTCGTTCTTCTCGCCCGGGACGAGGTAGGCTTCGCCGGTCTTTGTCGCCTGGTCACCCGGCGCATGTTCCAGCCGGATGCGTCCCTGGTTGCCGGCTTGTCCGAACTGCACCAGGGACTGCACGTGCTCACCTGTGACCCGGTGCTGCTCGA
Source organism: Candidatus Eiseniibacteriota bacterium (assembly GCA_942491735.1). GTDB lineage: Bacteria > Eisenbacteria > RBG-16-71-46 > JABDJR01 > JABDJR01 > CALOCN01. Next base: position 708,217 of record CALOCN010000001.1, read on the forward strand.
GCAACTCGTCCCGCACATCCCCCGTGACAGCCTGTGGGCCGAACTCCCGGCCCCGCTGCATGCCCGTCCCGCCTTTGCGCGGATCGCCGAGGCGGCGGAGCGGTTCCGTGTCCGCCCGGTGGCCACCGGTGCGGTCGCCCTGCTGGACCGCACCGATCACGCGCTACACACCACGCTCACCGCCATCCGCACCAACGGCCTGGCCGCGTCGCTCTCGCCCCATCAGCTCGCTCATCCGGAGGCGTTCTTCAAGCCTCCCGCGGCCATGCGATCCCTGTTCCGTCGCCACGCCACCGCGCTGCGCAACACACGACTGCTCGCCGACAGTTGCGGGTTCGTTCCCCGCAGGGACCGGTGGATCTTCCCGGACCCGCCGCTTCCCGACGGCCTGACCGCCGCCGCCCATCTCCGGCAGCTCTGCGACGCCGGCCTCGTACGCCGCTACGGCAAGCGCCCGGTCGTCGCGGTGCGTCGTCTGGAGAAGGAACTCGCGGTCATTGATCGGCTGGGCTTCTCCACCTACTTCGTGGTGGTCGGGGAGATCTGTCGCTTTGCCCACCGGCGCGGCATCGCCACCGTGGGACGGGGGAGCGGGGCCAGCGCCCTCACCGCGTACCTGCTGGGTATCACCAACGTGGATCCCATCCGCTACGGGCTCACCTTCGAGCGCTTCCTCCATGAGAAGCGTCCCGACTGTCCGGACCTCGACATCGATCTCTGCTGGATCAAGCGGGACGAGGTGATCGAACACGTCTACGAGACCTACGGCCGTGACCGGGTGGCCATGATCTCGACCCACAACACCTTCCAGGCCCGTTCCGCGTTTCGCGAGGCGGCCAAGGCCCATGGCATCTCCAACGCCCGGGTGAATCGGCTCAGCCGGTGTATCCCTCATTATGTGGAGGGATCGTTGCGGCGAACCCTGGATGTGTCCGCGCGTGGGCACGAGATACCGCGCACGGAAACCCCGTGGCCGCGCATCCTCGACGAGGCGGAGCGGTTGCTGGGACTCCCGCGTCACCTGGGTCTCCATCCGGGTGGCATCGTCATCTCCGACCGCCCCCTGGATCACTACGTTCCGCTGGAAGAGGCCACCAAGGGGATCGTCTGCACCCAGTTCGAGATGCGGGCGGTGGAAGCGGTGGGGCTGGTGAAGATCGACCTCCTCGGCAACCGGGCCCTGAGCACCATCCAGGAAACCCTGGAGATCGTGGCCGAACGCCACTGGACCCGCCCGGACCCGGATTCCTTTCCCCACGAGGACCGCGCCACCGCGGACCTGTTCGCCGCCGGCGACACCCTCGGGGTGTTCCAGATGGAGTCGCCCGGCATGCGCAGCCTCAACCGCATGCTCGGCACCCGTGACCTCACCACCACCATCGCCGCGGTGGCGCTCATCCGCCCCGGCCCGGCCGGGCGCGGGATGAAGGGTCTCTACTGTCGTCGCGCGCGGGGGTTGGAACCGGTGGTGCATGTGGACCCCCGCCTGGAGCCGGTGTTGCGGGAGACCTACGGGTTGTTGCTCTACGAGGAGGATGTCATGCGGGTCGCCTCCGAGGTCGCGGGGATCGGTCTCGAGGACGGGGACGTGCTGCGCCGGGCCATTGCCGGGGGGACCGCGCGGGATCGTGAGGAACTGGGAGGCACCTTCGTGGCCCGGGCACGCGAACGGGGTTACGCCCACGACACCGCAAGCCGCATCTGGGAGCGTCTGCTCAGCTTCGGCGCGTTTGCCTTCTGCAAGGCGCACGCGGCCGGCTACGGGGTGTTGGCCTGGCAGGCGGGATGGCTCAAGGCGCACCATCCGCTGGAGTTCGCCACCGCGATCCTGAACCACCACGCCGGGATGTACTCCAAACGTACCCACCTGGAGGATGCCAAGCGCCACGGGGTGGTGGTGCAGCGCCCGCACGTGAACCGGTCCCGGGATACCTGTGTCTGCGAGGGGAGAACGCTACGCCTGGGGCTTTCCTGGATACGCGGCCTGTCCGAGTCCACCCGCGAGGCGCTTCTGGCCGAACGGGCACGCCGTCCCTTCGCCGGTCTGGAGGAGTTCCTGGTCCGGGTTCCCCGGGCCGCACGCCCCGAGGCGGAAGCGCTCATCCTGGGCGGGGCTTTCGATGACATGGGACACAGCCGGCCGGAACTGCTCTGCATCCTCGCCTCCGGCTACGACACCTTCCACCGTCGCGCGCGCGAACGCGGTCCGGCCGCCCGCGACGATCTTTTTGTCGCCGATGCGCCGGTGGCCGCCTCGTGGGGCACCCCCTCCCTGGCCGAGTTCAGCGAGGCGGAGCGGACCTGGCAGGAGTGGCACGTGCTGGGACTCTGCGTCGATCGCCATCCCATGGCCTTCTTCCGGGAGAGCGCCGCGTTTCCCCGGGGCGTGCTCACCACCGCGGCCGCCGAACGGTGTTCGGGGCGTCGGGTGCGGGTGGCCGGGTTGGCCGCCGCGCGTCGGATCACCGCGACAAAAAAGGGGGACGCCATGCAGTTCGTGACCCTCGAGGACGAAGCGGGGCTCCTGGAGTGCACCCTCTTCCCCGGGATCTACGCTGCGCACCGGGGACTGATCCGTGACCTGGGTCCCTACCTCGTGGTGGGGCGGATCGAAGAGCAGTACGGCGCTCCCACGCTCACCGTGGAGCGCATGGAGCGTGTTCCGGTTCCCGCCGACCTCGGTACGGTTCAGGCCACCTCGCGGGGGTCGAGCCCCACGTTCATCGCCTCGACCTGCTCCAGCACATCGACGTCGGGACGATAGACGATGGCCGTCTCGCAGCGCTCGCCGGGGATCACCTCGAAGAAGAGGGCGGCGTTGCGCTGCGAGGTGCCCTGTTGCAGGACCATCAGGAGATCCGCATAGGCCAGGGAAGCCGATTCGTCGATGAGCCGACTGTTGCGACGGTCTTCCATTTCCGCGGTCAGCGCGAGCACGGAGTTGCGGGGCAGACGCATCGGCATGCCGGCGTTGAGCAGGTCGGTGAGCCGGGGCAGGTTCCGCCAGTGGGTCGCAACGGCTTCCCGCAGGGTAAGCCAGTCCGCTTCGTCGATACCCGCGAACCGGACCCGGTCGTACTGGAACCCGTGATCGGGGTAGTAGAGAAAGCACTGGACCTGGGGGACCTTGGCCTCGCTGGGCGCCTCGAACGGATCACGCGTCCGGCGCGACGAGCGGGTTTTCTGCTCGTGCACGCTGCCAACCAGATAGACGATGGCGGCCACCAGGGCGGTGGCGAGGACGATCGTGAACACAGGGTCTCCAGGATTCGAGGTTACCGGTCCTTCCGATTATCGGCAGCGAGAATGGAAGGCTGAAGTTCACTTGTTGGGGGGTGGGTACTTCCGGTCCAGGAGCTGCTGCACGCCCTCGGCCTGTTGCATCAGGTTGCTGGCAATCTGATTGCGGCGCATGGACATGAGGACCCGTCCAAGGCTGAAGTGGCTCTCCGGAGATGTGGGCTCCTCGAGCATGGCCTGCAGGAAGGCGTTGGCGGCCCGGGAGTACTCGCTCTCCCTGAGCCAGAGGGCTCCGTAGAGATAGTGGGCGCCGGCCAGTCGGGGGTCGATTTCCAGGGCCAGATCGAGATGGGCCCTTGTCGCGACCGGATCCTCCCGGGAGGACGCCGCCCCGGCCAGGACCACGTGGGCAAAGGCCATCCGCTCGTCCAGATCCAGGGCCCGCTCCGCCGCTTCCACCGCGTCGTCCATCTCGCCGCTCCGCAGCGACGCGCTGGCAAAGAGCGCCCACAGCTCGGCGCGTTTGGGGGACTCATCGAGGGCCAGCGAGAAGATGTCCCGGGCCTCGCGGGGGCGATCGGCGGTGAGCGCGTCCATGCCCTCGCGGACCGGGTCGCCGGGCGGCGGATAGGGGAAGCCCCGTCGTTCCCAGGCCCTGGACTCGGCGTTTGCCATGTCCCGGTCGGCCCCCTCCAGGTCGCTCAGGCTCATCCGGACCAGACCGGAGAACAAGCGGGGACCCGGATGACCGGGGTCCAGCGCCGCCGCGGCCTCGAAGTCCGCCAGCGCCTCGCGGGGTTCGTCGCGAAAACGGATAACCCCCTGGCGATAGCGCGCGCCGAACGACTTGGTGTCGGTCTCGAGGATGCCATGGAGGCTTTCCATGGCGCGCCCGGGATCCCCTTCCATCCACCGCCGATCCGCCCGCTGCAGCTCGATGGCGTGCGGATCGGGTTTCGGGGTTTCGGATCCGGAGCAACCGCCGAGCAGCGCGGCCAACAGTCCGGGAACGAGCATGTGCCTGTGGATCGTCTTCATGTTTCAAGTCCGTGCCGGGGGGGACAGGACACTAGGCATCCCCGCGGAGTGCGTCAAGGGACGCCCCCGGGAGGGGACGCGCCGGCCCCGGACCCCACCCGACCTGCTAGGCTCTTCGGCTTCGTAACCGATGCGAGGCACCCCGTGAACCGAACCCGTCACATCCCGATTTTCCTGGTCGTTCTGGGAGCCACCCTGTACTTCCTGCTGCGGGGCGGGGAGATTCCCGACGATCCACGATACGTGGGAGTACCGGGGTACGCCACCTACAGCGAGCACTGCAAGCGGTGCCACGGGGGGGCCGGCCGGGGCGGGCGTTCCGAGCGCATGGCCAAGCGACCGGTGGACCTTTCGGCCACCGCATTTCGGGACACGGTCTCCGCGGCCGACATCGCGAAGTTCATCCGCCGCGGAAAGGGACGCATGGAAGGGTTCGACGAGATTCTCACCCCGGCCGGGATCGACTCCCTGGCTCGGCTCGTGCTCGCCTTCGGCGACACCTCCTCCACGCGGGAGACCCCATGACCACCCCGGTTGTCGAGGTTGCCGCCGGGATCCTGATCCGCTCCGGGGACGTGCTGTTGGGGCGCCGAACCGTCGAGCAGAGCTTTCCCCTGCAGTGGGAGTTCCCGGGGGGCAAGATCGAGCCGGGTGAGACACCCCAGGAAGCCCTGGAGCGGGAGTTCCAGGAGGAGGTGGGTCTCCAGGTTCGATGTGGCGAACTCTACGAGACCCTCGAATACGTGAACGCCGCCGGTGCATCGATCCGGGTCCGGTTCTACCGGACCGACTGGGTCGCAGGCGAAGCGAGACCCCTGGAGGTCGAAGCGGTGCGGTGGATTCCGGTCCGGGATCTTGCCGGGGTGGACTTCATCCCGTTCAACGCGGTGGTGGTGGAGCGACTGTTGGCGGAAGCGGCGGACGGGGCTAGTTGAGACCCCGCGCCTGGCGGGCACTGCGTGCCTTGCGGGCGCTGTCCTCGAACAGGCTCTTGAGATAACCCCAGGTGTGGCCGTTGACCGGGGTTCCATCCTGGACCGTGACGCTTCCCGAGAGGGAGGGGACGGACCGGCTGAAGTAGGAGAACACGCCGGGGCTCTCGAAAGTGAACGTGACCTGCGGGTTGTTCGCGTCCAGCGGAAGGTCGATCAGCTTGCCGACTTCCTCATCGTCCGGGGACTCGCCGGTGGTGATGGTGTGGGTGCCGGACATCCAGGTCCAGATGACGGTGTCCCCCTGGCGGATGGAAATCTCGGAGGGGGAGAAGCCGTCGGCACTCACCTCGACGAGGTGCGTTTCCTGGGCCATGGCGGGGACAACCCCGACGGCCAGGGCAAGGACAGTGAGCCATGTCCAAGCGAATGTACGACGCATACCCGCCTCCTTCTCTGAGGACAGAGGTTCTCCGACACCCAGCAGTCTATTGCAAATCGGGGTCCCATTCAAGAACCCCCTCCGCCCCGTGATCGGCGCCTTCCGGTCTAGTCGACAGTCGGACTTCACCTTGGGGGCTTCAACCCGTGCCCTGTCACCCAGAAACCCCTAAAACCGGGTCCCGGTTCCGTCGATACCCCCAAGGTTGCCCATCCGACGGGCGTCTTGGAGTGTCCCCCGGAACCGGAAGATCATGCAAACCGCCAAACGGTCAGATGTTAGCGCTCTCATCCTGGCTTTGGGGCTAGGCGTCGTGGTGGGTGCCGGCTGCCAGCAGGGGCCGGCGGCCGACGACGCCTACCTGTCCTTCGTGGCCGGTCCGGTCGACGGCGGCACCTTCCGGATCTCCCTCGAGTCGGTCGATCGACTCGACCCGGCCAGCGTGGACGACGTCTACGAAGCCACGGTGTCCAACCAGATTTTCAGCGGCCTCGTCCACTGGGACGCGGACCTCAACGTCCTCCCCGACATTGCCACCTCCTGGACCATCTCCCGGGACGGCCTGGAGTACGTCTTCGAACTGAACCCCGAGGCGCGGTTCCACACCGGACGCCAGGTGGTGGCCGAGGACTTCGTCTACAGCTTCAGCCGATTGTTCTTCCCCGAAACCCCACCCGGCATCATCCAGGACTATCTGATCCGGGTGGATGGCGTCGCGGAGTTCGCGGCGGAAGAGGCCGACCACATTCGCGGCATGGAGGCTCTGGACGCCCACACACTGCGCATTCGCCTGCACTCACCCTACCCCTCGTTCCTTTCCGTGCTCTGTATGGACCAGGCGAAGGTGGTGCCGCGCGAGCTGATCGAGGAGATCGGCAGCGACGCGTTCGGGCTCCAACCCGTGGGTACCGGTCCATTCCGTCTCGCGCAGTGGGTGCCGGACAAACGGGTGGTCCTGGTGCGTAGCGAGAACTACTACAGAACGCCGGCCCATCTGGACAGCGTGATCATGGTGCACAACCCCAGCGACCAGGGGGAGCGCAGCCGCGAGGACTTCCTCGCCGACCGGCTCGACATGCACGAGGTGCGGGAGGCCGAGGTGCCGCAGCTGCGGGCCAAGCGAACCGTACGGATCGTCCGGCGCCTGGAACTCAGCATGGAGTTCCTCGGTTTCAACGTGACCCTGGCCCCCTTCGACGATCGGCGGGTACGCCGCGCGGTGGCCATGGCGCTGGACTACGACGCCCTGCAGGAGGCGGCCGGGGTGGGATTCAAACGGCCGGTGGGGCTGCTTCCCCCCGGGATGGCCGGGTATACCCCGGACGCCAAGCTGATCCCCCTGGACATCGAGGGTGCGCGCACCCTGCTCGGGGAGGCCGGCTACGACGAAACGAACCCGCTCCGGTTCGAGATCCTCAGCTCCAGCCGCACCGTCCACGCCGCCATCCGGGACAGCGTGGTCATCCGTTCCCTGGCCCGGGCGGGGATCCAGGCCGTGGTGCGCAACGTGGGTTGGCGTGAGCTCAACGAGGGGATCGACAACCGGACCGCCCCCGCCTACCAGATCACCTGGATCGCCGACCTGCCCGATCCCGACAGTTTTCTCTACACGCTCCTCGCCTCGGACGGTGTGTACAACCTGTTCGACTACGGCAACGCCCGGGTGGATTCGCTCCTGGATGCCGGCCGTGGGGAGCTTGAGGTCCCGGTTCGTCTGGGGCGCTACCGGGAGGCCGAGAAGCTGGTGCTCGCCGATGCGCCGCTCATTCCCCTCTTCAATGTCATGACCAGTTTTGCCCTGCAGCCCCGGGTGAAGGGCGTGGAGATGTCGCCGTTCGGCATCTGCAGCGTGCCATTCCAGAAGATCTGGCTCAAGCCGGAATCGGAGGAGATCTATGCTGCGTTTTAAGCGGGAGCGCGGTCTGCGTCTCCAATCCAGGCTCATGGGCGCCCTCGTCGCCCTGGTTGCCGCGGTCATCACCCTGGTCATCCTGGTGGTCGATTTCCGGCAGCGCGACGTCATGCTCACCCTTCACGAGGAGCGCGGGTTCGCGGTGGCCCACAGCCTTTCCGCGGCGGCGTCCAACGCGCTGCTTTCCTACAACTATGTTGCTCTCCAGCAGCTCACCGAACGTGCGGTGAACAAGGACGGCGTGGGCTACGTGATCATCCTGGACAAGGAAGGCAAGGTGGCCGGCTCCAGTCGCCACCCGGAGCGACAGGGGGTCCAGCTCGTGGATCCGGCCCAGCTGGCCGCGTCCGGGGCCACCGTCCTGCGTGCCAAGTCGGTGGAGATGGGGTCGCGTCCGGGCCTGGAGATCTCGGTGCCGGTCTACGTGGAAGGCTCTCCCCAGGCCTGGGGCCTGGTACGGGTCGGGATCGGTCTGGAATCGATGTACACCGAACTCACCCGAACCCGTCTCTGGGTGCTGGGAATGGGCGTGGTGGTTCTCCTGTTGGCTGCTCTCGCCGCGCGATTGTTGGCACGGCGCATCACCGGTCCGCTCAATCGTCTGGTGGAGGCGACCACCGAGTTGGCCCGCGGCAACTTCGACCACCGGGTCAACCTGCGGACCGGCGACGAGATCGAGGATCTCTCCCGCAAGTTCGACGGGATGGGTCGGGAGATTCGTGTCCGCCAGCTGCAGGTGGAACGGACCAACGAACAGCTTGCCTCACTCAACAGCAGCCTCGAGGACAAGGTCAACGAACGGACCCGGGCGCTCCAGGAGGCGGAGCAGAAGTACCGCATCCTGTTCGAGCAGTCCCCCAACCCGATCTGTATCGTCCAGGACGATCGGCTTGTCTTCTTCAACCGCGCGTTCCACGAAACGTTCGGGTACGAGCCCGCGGAGCTGGAAGCCGAGGGTTTCCAGCTTGTCCATCTCATGGATCCCGAGCATCGTGACCGGGTCAGCCGGTTCCGTCCCGGATCCAACGGGACGGCAAGCGCCGGCGGTTTCGAACTCCTGGCCCGTCACAAGGCCGGCAACCAGATCATTCTCGACGTGCGATCCAGTGTGGTCGCGTACGAGGGCCGGCCGGCCCTGGAAGCGATCCTGGTCGACGTCACCGAACGCCGCCGTCTCCACGAGACGGTGGTGGCCACCGAACGACTGCGCGCCCTGGGCGAGATGGCAAGCGGTGTGGCGCACGATTTCAACAACGTGCTGGGGGCGATCCTGGCCCGGGCCCAGTTCCTCCAGCCCCAGGCGTCGGATCCCGAGGTCGTGCGCGGTCTGCGCATCATCGAGAAGGCGGCCCAGGACGGCGGTGAAGCGGTCAAGCGGATCCAGGAGTTCTCCCGGGTGCGAACCGACCGCGACTTCGAACGGGTTGCCCTCAACTCCGTTCTCGAGGACGTGATCGAGATGACGCGTCCCCAGTGGGGCGACGATGCCACGCGGCTCGGCAAACAGATCCAGGTGATACGGGAGTTCAAGGAAGTTCCCCCGGTGGCCGGCAACGTCTCGGAGCTCCGGGAGGTGTTCATGAACCTCCTCCTCAACGCCATTCACGCCATCGGCACCAGCGGAACGATCCGGGTCGAGACCGACCTCGACGATGACCGGGTGGTGGTGCGGGTCAGCGACAGCGGAATCGGGATGTCCCAGGATGTGCAGCGTCAGCTGTTCGACCCCTTCTTTACCACCAAGGGCGAGGGGGGCAACGGCCTTGGTATGAGCATCGTCTACGGCATCGTGCAGCGCCACGACGGGGAGATCACGGTCCGGAGCCAGGAGAACGAGGGGACGGAATTCCGCATCCACCTTCCCGCCGTCGTCGCCAACGCGGACTCCAACCCTTCCGAATCCATCACCCAGGTCGTCGAGCTTGCCCCGCGGGCGTCGGGATCCATCCTCGTCGTGGACGACGAGGAGGACATCCGGAGCCTGGTCGCCGACATCCTGGCCGATACCGGCTACGTGGTGAGCCAGGCGCCGGACGGGGAAGTGGCCCTGGAAATGCTGGCGAACGGCTCCTTCGACCTCATCGTGACCGACCTCGGGATGCCCGGCATCACCGGGTGGGAGGTCGCGGCCCGGGCGCGGGAGATCATGCCCACCGTTCCGGTGCTCCTGCTCACCGGATGGGGGGCCACCCTCACCGAGGAAGAGCTCGAGGAACGCCAGATCGACCGGGCGCTCAAGAAGCCGTTCGACATGCGGGAACTCCAGCTCGCGGTGCAGAGCCTGCTCAGCGGTCGACTCAAGCGGAGCGCCTGATTCCGGCTACTCCTCCTCGATGACGAACTTGTAGCCCACCTTGTGCACGGTCCGGATATAGCGGTTGCGCTCGCGACTGCCCTCGAGCTTGCGTCGCAGGTTGGCGATGTGGGTATCCACGGTGCGGCTCGACGGCATCTCTTCCGCTTCGCGCCCCCAGACCTCCTCCAGGAGACGTTCGCGGGTAATGGTCTGCCCGCGGTTCTGGATGAACAGCTGCAGGACCTCGAACTCCTTGAACGAGAGCTGGACCTCGCGTCCCTTCTTGCGGCACTCGCGCTTGGCCAGATCCACTTCCACATCGCCGAAGGTGAACGTGTTGGGCGTGCCCTCCTCGGGCTGGGCCCGGCGCAGCACCGCATTCACCCGGGCCAGGAGCTCGCGGATGGAGAACGGCTTGGTCACGTAGTCGTCCGCCCCGAGTCCGAACCCGTGAACCTTGTCGGATTCCAGTCCCTTGGCCGTGATGAGGATGACCGGCACCCGGGGGTCGTCCTTGCGGATGGCCTCCAGGACGTCGAACCCGCTTTGCTCGGGCAGCATCACATCGAGGAGCACCAGGTCCGGGCGTTCCCGGCGCCAGGCGCTGAGTCCATCCGGGCCGGTTGCCGCGGTGGTCACCGCGAAGCCCTCGTACTGGAGATTGTGTTCCAGCCCGAGGAGCATTTCCGGCTCGTCCTCGACCACCAGGACCCGGGTCGTGGCCGGGCGATTGCTCTCGACAGCGTTGGTCATGCGGTCTCTCCTTGGTCCGTTTCCGTGGACCCGTTCCGGTCGAGGGGGAGGTGGATGACGAACCGGCTTCCCGATCCAGGGCGGCTCACCACTTCCACGCGTCCGCCGTGCGCTTCCACGATGTGGTGCACCAGCGACAGTCCCAGACCCGATCCCTTCACGTTGTGAACCAGACCCCGCTCTACTCTATAGAATTTCTCGAAGATCCGCTCGTGCTCCCCGGCGGCGATCCCCACCCCTCGGTCCTCCACGAAAACAAGGGCCTCGGAGCCCTTCCGCTCCACGCCCACCCGGAGGAAGCGTTGCTCCTTGGAGTACTTGATGGCGTTGTCCATCAGGTTGAGGATGGCCTGGGTCATGGCGTCCCGATCGATCCGGACATCGTCCACCCCGTCCTCGATGAGCGTCTCCACCTTGAATCCGTCGCGTACCAGCTGGTACTCGTAGGCCTTGAGCGTTCCCCGCACCAGCTCGGAAAGATCATCCCGCGCCATGTTGTAGGTCTTGCGGTCCTGGTCGATGCGACCCACCTCCAGGATGTTGTTGATGAGATTGGTCAGCCGCTCGCTCTCCGCGTGGATGATGCCGAGGAACTCCTTTTCCCGTTCGGGCGTTCCGGCCCGGCCCAGCATGAGGGTCTCCGAATAGAGCCGGATGAGGGCCAGGGGGGTCTTGAGCTCGTGGGAGACGTTGCTGACCAGGGTGCTCTTGAGCTCGGAGAGCTCCACCGTGCGCAGGATGAACCTCAGGGTCAGCGCCATGGCCAGCACGATGACGAAGAACATGGAGGCGACCACGGCCAGGTTGGTGACCACGATCCCCCGCACCCACCGATCGAAGCGGTCGTCGCTGAGGCGCACCCCGACCGAGTAGAAGGGGAGGACGCGGTCGAAGGCCCGGCGGGACTCGAACGCGTTGTCGGTGGCGGACCCGGTGGCGTAGAACACCGAGTCCGCCTCGTCGATGAGCGCGACCTCGGTCTCCAGATCGAGGAAGGTACCCTGGAAGACCTGGTCGTTGGCCGAGAGCTGGCGCCCCAGACCCCGTTGCAGGAAGGCGGAGTCCCCCTTGAGACCCTCCAGGTTCCAGATGAACCCGGAGGCGCCCAGCAACTCCCCGCCGGCCGAGTGCACGGTGAAGAAGGTGACCTGGGTCGGGGGGAGGGAGTCCGGAGCGGTGAGATGCAGCACGCCGCTGGGGAACTCCTGATAGCGGTTGAGCGAAGCGAGAATGGGTCGCTCGATCCAGTCCGGAAGCGGGCGGTTGGGTTCGGCCACCATGGGGTCGGGTTGGGAGTAGAAGCTCAGCCCCACCGGGCTCACGAAGAACCCGAAGCGGTACAGGGCGGAGCTGTCGAGGATGTCGTTGAGATAGGAGACGATCTCGTTGGGGGTCTCCGGAGGCTCCAGGCGGGCCCCGACCATGGTCACCTGCTCCGATTCCCACACCGCATCCTCGACCGCGGAGGCGGCAATACGGGAGATGTAGCTGGCGTACTCCACCCGGATGCCCCGGGCCACCTCGGTGAAGTCGTAGACCAGCTTGATCCCCATCAGGGTCAGGGCGAGGGCGGGCACGATCAGGCCGGCCGAGACCATGATGAGCAGGGTGCGATTGCGGGGTCGAGCCATCAGAACTTCACCGGCTGTGCCAGTTGAACCGAGCGCTTGGCGTCCTGGTGGACGATCTTGACCGTGGTCCGGGTGGGGGAGGTCAGGATCACGAAGAACCCGTGCACGCTGGGGGAGATCTCCACCGTGAGATCCGGGTCGACCTGGGTCAGGTTGTGCCCGCACGCCCCTCCCAGCCGGGCCGCGAGGGCCGGGTCCTCCCCGCACCGCAGCAGCAGCTCGGCCCGTTCGTAGGCGAGCTGGATCAGGGGTTCGATCACCGCCGGCCGCTCGCCATAGTGGAGGTAGACCACGCCGTTGGGCAGCTTGCCGATCTCCTGGCGGGCCTCCAGGACGATCCCCTCGTACTGGGACCAGAGGTCGCAGACCGGGCAACCGGGCACGACAGGGCGCAGGGGAGGGCGATTCTGCGCCTGGGCCAGGGGGCCGAGGGCCAGGAACCCGATCAGGATGAGGACGGTCTTATACATAGGATCTCCCGGGAGGGCAGTTCCATGGATCCCTCCCAACCGTCATAATGGTACGTCGGAGCGGCCCGGTTGGGGTCATTCCATTCAAATCCCCGGAAACGAGCGCCGATGACACCATGGAGGCGTTCGCCTTTCGAGGGGGAATCGATATGTACGAATCATATTTCGGGTTGGGCCAGAATCCGTTCAGCCCCACCCCCACGCCGGAATTCATCTACGAGAGCCAGGAGTACCGCGAAGCCCTGGCCCATTTCCGGTATGCCATCGACAACCGCGAGGCGTTCCTCCTCCTCACCGGCGAGGTGGGGACCGGCAAGACCACGGCCGTGCAGTCGCTCCGCCGGGATCTGCCCCCGCACGCACCGGTCGCGGTGGTCACGCACACCACCCTCGAACCGCACGAACTCCTGGAAGAGATTGCCCTTCGTTTCGGGCTGGAACCCATCCATGGTGAGAGCAAGCCGGCTCTCATGCATCGCATGGAGACCTTTCTCAGGGACCGGCATCGGGGGGGCAACCCGGCGTTGTTGATCCTCGACGAGGCCCACCTGTTGCACTCGCGGTTGCTGGAGGAAGTCCGTCTTCTGTCCAACCTCGAAGGCGAGGACGGCAAACTGCTGCAGATCTGCCTGGTGGGGCAGCCCGAGCTGGAGTCGCATCTGCAACAGCCCGAGATGCGACAGATCCGCCAGCGGATCAGCGTCCGCTACGCGATTCGACCCTTGAGCCAGGCCGAGACCCGGGAGTACATCCTGCATCGGCTCTCCGCGGCCGGGGCGGTCAACGCGGCTTCGCTGTTCAGCGGTGAAGCGGCGACGGCGGTCTACCAGTTGACCCAGGGCATTCCGCGCGAGATCAACGTCCTGGCCGGCCAGGCCCTCCTCAACGCATTCCTCGACGACTCCCGTCGGGTGGAGCGGGCGCACGCGATCTCGGCCAAGTCGGACTACGGTTTCGAGGGCATCGTCTCCGGGCCCAGCTATTCCCAGGCGGCGGAACCCTCCCGGCCCAAACCCGCCCCCCCCGTACCGCAGAAGCTTCCGACCGGTCCCCGCCCCGTGGAACCCCAGCGCCCCACCGCCCGGCGCAGCGCGCCCCCGGACGAGGGCGAGGCCCAGGTCAGCGCGGCCGGCGGTCCTTCGGGACCGGTCCGGCGACCCATTCCGCTTCCGCCCCGATCGTTGCGACCGGTGCCCCCCGCACCCCGGGCCGAACCGGACCCCACCCCGGGGAGGGAGCAGGTCAGTCTCAGCGCCGGGCCCGGCTCCCGGGGCAGCGCGACCTACACCGCTTCCGACCAGGGAGGCGGTGGACCTTCCCGGATGGCGTCGATCCTGATCGCGGGGGCGGTCATCGTGGTGCTGGCGCTGCTGGCCATGCAGCAGTGGGACAACCTGGGAGCGCTGGTCCGCGGAACCGGCTCCACCCCGGCCGGGGACACGACCGCCGAACCCCAGCCGCTCCAGGATGGACAGGGTGCCGCCGACCCTCCGCAGACCGGCGGTTCCCCGAATGCTGCCGGCGCAACCGGCGAGGCAACCCCACCCGTCGAGACGGCCCAGGCGACGCCTGTCGCGGCCGTACCCCCTCCTTCCGTGGTTCGGGAGCCCGCTGTCTCCCCCCCCTCGGGTGCCCCCACCACCGGCGGGTCCCTGGCCATCCAGGTCGCCTCCTTTCGCACCCGCGAACGGGCGGAAGTGGTCCTCAAGGAGGTCACGGAGCGGACGGGATTGCCGGGGGTGATCGAGAGTTCCGAGGTCAACGGGGAGGAGTGGCAGCGCATCCTGCTGGGGTCGTTCACCAGCCCGGAGGAGGCCGAGACGGCGGCCGAGCCGCTCATCCGTGCCCGCATCATCCGCAGCGTCGTGGTGCGTTCCATCCCGGAGGCGTTCCGCTCGGTCCTGAGCCGTCCCTGACCCCCGGCCCCGATACGCGATTTCGCAAGGGTCGTGTTGACACGCGTCCACGCGGCCGCTTAACTCGTGCGCATGTCTTCCAAAACCCTGGCTGCCGTGGCACTTTCGGTCTTCCTGACCGGGGCCGCTGGGCTGGCCCACGCCGATCCCACCGAGACCCCTTCCCTGGCTCTCGACGCCGAAACCCGCCTGGCCCATGTGCGGCAACTCACCTTTGGGGGGGAGAATGCCGAGGCCTACTTCTCTCCGAACGGGACCCAACTGGTCTTCCAGTCCACCCGGGATCCGTTCGAATGCGACCAGATCTTCCGGATGGACCTGAACGGGGAAAACGTGACCCGGGTCAGCACCGGGAAGGGACGCACCACCTGTGCGTACTTCCACCCGGATGGGAAGTCCATTCTCTACTCGTCCACCCATCTGGGCGACGAAGCCTGTCCGCCGCGCCCCGACTACAGCCAAGGCTACGTCTGGCCCATCTATCCGGAGTTCGACGTGTTCCTGAGCCGGGGGGAATCCCTGCTTCAGCTTACCAGGACGGAGGGGTACGACGCGGAGGCCACGGTGAGCCCCCAGGGTGACCGGATCGTGTTCACGTCCACGCGGGACGGGGATATCGACATCTACTCGATGGCTCTCGACGGGTCGGATGTGAAACGACTCACCGACAGGGTGGGTTATGAGGGTGGCCCCTTCTTCTCGCCCGACGGGACCGAGATCGTCTTCCGGGCGTCGTACCCGGAAACCGAAGAGGCGACCGCGGACTACCAGCGGCTCCTGGGCCAGAACCTCATTCGTCCCGGTATCCTGAACCTCTACATCATGGACGCCGACGGTTCGAATCAACGGCTGGTCCTCGCCAACGACGCGGCGAACTTCGCTCCCTACTTCACCCCGGACGGTGGGTCGATCATCTTCAGCTCGAACCTCCACAATCCCGAGGGGCGCAACTTCGACCTGTTCCTGGTGCGGCGCGACGGCACCGGACTGGAACAGGTGACCCACCACGAGGCGTTCGACGGATTCCCCATGTTCTCCCCGGATGGAACCAAACTGGTATGGGCCTCCAATCGCAACAACACGTCCCCGCGCGATACGAACGTCTTCATTGCGGACTGGGTGTCCCGGTGAGCGCGCTCCCGCGGATCCTCACCGTCGGCGCCCTCGTGTTCCTGCTGGGCTGTGGTGGCGGCAAGCTCGACGATGGGCAGAAGAACGCCAGGACGGCCGCGCTTCCCGATGGTCATCCCCCGGTGTCCGGTCAGACGCCGCCGATGATGGGGGCGGACGACGGACCCACAGATGACCACGAACTCCCGATCAAGCTCGCCGGGCTCAACAGCGTGGAGGAGTTGGCGAAGGGACGGGCGGCCACGCAGAATGCGGAAGCGGCCGATCTCTACGAACAGGGTTTCCGGCTCACCTTCACGTCGGACCGCGGAAAGCGGGACTACGCAGCCTCGGAGACGTTGCTTCTCCGGGCGCTGGAGCTGGACCCCGAGTTTCCCCACGCCTACCGGGCGTTGGGCTACGCCCAGTTCAACCAGGGTTTCAACGTGCCGGCCGCCATGGAGAACTACCAGAAGGCGGTGGGGCTGGACCCCGACTATGGCGAGGTCCACTACGCCCTGGCGTTTCTCTACGTGACGTCGGACCTGGAGTCGGGCGCCGGGCACTTTCGTCGTGCCATGGAACTGGGCGTGCCGGACGAACGGGATCTGAGGACACGCTTCTACCCGGAGGAAGAATGAAGCTGAAGCTGATCTACTGCGCTGCTTGAAACTACGAACCCAAAGCCGTCGGTCTGGCGGCTGAAGTCCTGCCCCACTTCAAGCAGGACATCTCCGAGATGATCCTGGTCCCCTCAAGCGGCGGCCGGTTCGAGATCTTCGTCGACGACCAGCAGATCTATTCGAAACTCGAGACCGGTGAGTTCCCCGAGCCACGGGACATTGTCGAGGCCATCGAGGCCGCCCGCTCCTAGGTTCAGCTCCGCTCCAGGTCCCATCCACTGCGATCGAGGTCCCACCCGGTCGAGTCCACGCTGACCACGCCGTTGCGTGACGGATCCTGCTTGGGCTCGTCGTCATCGGGGAGTTCGTCCAGCACGCGATCCCACGCGTCCACGCTCATCTCGTCCTCGAGCGGATCGTCCTCGGTCTCCACTTCCGGTTCGGCCATGGCCGCGTCGGCCGCGCGCTCCCTGGAGTGTCTGGCCAGCAGTTCCTCGGCCAGTGCCTGCAGGGCGTTCCCGACCCGGGAGCGGCTGAGCACAGTGGGGCGTCCCTTGAGGGTGTCCTCGGCCACGCGGATCCCCCGGGGAACCACGGTGCGGAACAACTCGTCCGGGTGGGTCTCACGCAGCGACTCGATCACCGCGTTGGCATGACGCGTCCGCGTGTCGGCCATGGTGACCACGAAGCCCTCGCGCCGCAGGTCCGGGTTCAGGATGGACCGGACCTCCCCGGCCAGGTGCTCCAGGCGGCCCAGGGTGGCCAGGTTGAGGATCTCCGCCTGCACCGGGACCAGGTAGCGGTCGGCCGCGGTCAGCGCGGCGCGGGTCAGGGGTCCCAGGGCCGGCGGACAGTCCAGGACGAAGTAGTCGTAGCGATCCCGCAGGGGATCCAACAGGTCCCGCAACCGGCCGGGGGACTGCTGGAGGATATCCACGAAGTGGGATTCCTCCTCGTGGGACCAGACGTTGGCCGGCAGCAGGTCGAGGTTCTCCATGAGCCCCGTTTCCACCGCGTCCTCGACCGGTTTCTCGTCCGAAATGCAGCCGTAGAGCCCGTAGTGCAGGTCGAATCGATCAATGCCGAAGCACTGGATCAGGCTTCCCTGCGGATCGATCTCCACGAGCAACGTGCGAAAGTTGAGATCCGCGAACGCGGCGGCCAGGTTCGCGGCGAGCGTGGTCTTACCGACCCCGCCCTTCTGGGACACCAACGCAACACTCATCCCCATGATGAAACTCTCCCTGCTGATGCATCCACGGTGCATGATCCGGCCCGACCGTGCCGCGGGGGATACCCCGCACGGTCTCCAGGGATCCCGGTCCCGACGAGCATGGACCCGATCGCGGGTCCGCTCGCTCGTAGGTGTTCCTGTGGATAACGGCCTGTCTGTGGATGTCGATGTGGATAACGTGGCGGGTTGGACGCGCGTGCCCACGCGCGTCGGGTAGCCGCCGAAACCCTTGCCAAGTTCGCTATTACATCCGATAGCGGGACATTTGCCTAGTCCGAAACGGGTGGGGACTTGGATTCACCGTGCGCCGGGTCGCCGACCCCGTGTGCACGCGGTGGGGACAAGGTGTGGGAATGTCGTCGGGGTGATAGCGTCCCAATTCCGGGATCGGGGACGAAGGGCTGGACATTTCTTGCAGTTCGTATGACTATCGGGCGTCGAGTGCTACCAGCGATCCTCGCAAAGGGGGCTATGCGATGGAGATCACCGAGGTCAAAGTTAGGCTCTGGGACGACCAGCGCTTGAGAGCTCTGGTGACCGTCGTCTTCGACGACTGCTTCGTGGTCAGGAACATCAAGGTAATCGAGGGCCGCGACGCCAAGTTGTTCGTCGCGATGCCGAGCCGCCGACTCAATGATGGGCGCTATGCGGATATTGCCCACCCCATCACCCGGGATTTCCGGCATCAGATGGAGTCAGCCATCCTCAGTGCCTACCTCGATGAACGTGAGCATTCCTACGACCGACCGGGAACCGGAGATCCTCAGGTAATGGACGATGATTTGGAAGTGGACGAAGAAGAGGGCGCGCAGGACTGGTATTCCTAGGCCAAACGGCCTCCTGCCCGATTCCCCAACCGTTCGTTCCCCCTAGGAATCCCCGTTCTTGAGCCGTTCCGGTACGGCGGTTGACCCCAGGCGTGTGCTCAGGTTCGTCAGGTACCCTTCGATGGTGGAGTGGTACCCGAATACGAACCGCGCCATGAAGCGGAACATGGCGTTGTCGATGTGCCCGTGTTCCAGGAGGACCAGGGTGGTCGACCCGGCCTCGGGCATTGCCATATAGGTCCAGGTGCCCCCGAAGGGCAGACCGGGCTCGATCTCCACCACCCAGAGCGCATCCGACTGTTCCTTGACCCGCAGCGTGATCCCGTTTGGCTGCTCGGTCCACCGGGCCCCGCCTTCCGGTCCATCCTCCAGGATCTCGACCGAGGTGACGTCCGCGCGCCACGCGGGCATGGCCGCGACGTCACGAACCACGGCCCAGATGTCATCCGGCGTGGCCTCGAACACGATGCGACATCCCGCCTCGTGTTCCTTGGGTAGCAGGGCTCCCATGACCAGCATCACGGTGACCAGGAGCATGGGAACTCCCAATCCAAAGAGAAACAGTCGTAGGCGGGCGGGATACACGACGCGACTCCTCCGAAGACGGTAGGGAAGGGTCGCGCAGTATAAGGGAATCGGCGCCCGGTTTGCCCGTTGGGTCTATTCGCAGCAGCCGGTGGTCTCGCAGCACGCGGTGCTGCTGGAGGCGAGCGTGTCCGCCTCTTCCAGACGGTGCCACACTTCCCAGTCGTTTCCGTCCGGGTCCCGCGTCCAGACCTTGTCGGACTTTGCGTAGCAGCAGACTTCGCCCGTCTCCTCGTGGGTCACCAGGTCGGCCCGAGCCATGCGTTCCCGCCAGGAACCCAGGGCCTCCTCGCTGAAGACCTCGATGCCGTAGTGGGTTCCCACCGGAGTGCTGGCCGTTCCGGGAACCAGGGAGAGGTGCAGCGAGGGCTCCTCGAGACGGAAGTTCACGTAGTCCTCGCGAACCTTGGTGGGTTCGGCGCCGAGGAACGCGTTGTAGAACCGCTTGGACCGGTCGAGGTCCGAGACGGGGAGGCTGATGTGGACTCGGGAAGACATCTTGGATTCTCCTTTATAGTCAATCGTCGAAAAACGATTGTATTGAGCAAATGAAGGATCGCCGTTCGATGATGTGTTACCGAAGGCCGGCCAGAAGCAGCCGAACCTCCCGCAGGCGATCCTTGCAAACGCAGTAACACCGGCGTGGGCCGTCGATCTCGCCCTCGATCAGCCCCGCCTCCTTGAGGATCTTCAGGTGCTGAGACACGGTCGACTGGGCAACCGGAAGTTGCTCGACCAGGTCCCCACACACACACTGATCCTTCTGGAGAAGGAGCCGGAGGATGCGAATCCGAATCGGGTGACCCAGCGCCTTGCACAGGGTAGCGAGGTCCCGCTCGGAAGCCTCCTCGAGCTCGTTCTTGGCGACCCATTGAACCGTCGGCGTAATGTTCATCGTCGATAAACGATAGTCAATCAACTCTCCGCCGTCAACCGTTCTTTCGTGGGTGCTGGATAATCGCCTAGACCGATGATAGACATGGTGTTAGGTTCGCTCCCATGGCACAGACACTTCTCGATATCCATCTGATTCTCCGTTGGCTGGTCTTGGCCCTGATCTTCCTCGGCGTGGCGTTCCAGTTATTGGGATTCAGGACGCGTAGCAATCCACGGCAGAAGCTCCTGGCCATCCTGTTCGTCTCGGCCCTGGACCTCCAGCTCCTTCTGGGGGTGGGGATCATTCTGGCCGGGAGCTCGGCTTCCGAATCCGGACGGCACCTTCTCCTCATGGGGACCGCGGTGGCGGTGGCCCACATCCTGAGGATTCGCGAGAAGCGGGCGGTTGGCGACGCGGCGTTTCGCCTGGGGACGCTGCTCTACGTGTTGCCGATGGTCCTCATCATCGTGGGGCTACGTCTGGGCTGAGCCAGCATCTCCCCCGATCCGCCACCTTTTCACGGTATCCTCAGGGTGGCCTACAGACCCCAACGACGCAGACGGAGATGACGACAACATGCCCATGACAAGCTTTGACCAGTTACCCGATACCGCCCGACTCTGGGTGTTCGCCGCCGACCGGCCGCTGAGCGAGGCGGAGCGTCGCCAACTCGCGGAGTCGGTCGAGACCGGGTTGGCCGCCTGGGCTGCCCACGGAAGTCCGGTCACCTGGGGGCATACCCTGGTCCACGAGCAGTTCCTCATGGTCGGGGTGGACGAGTCCCAAACCGCGCTCACCGGCTGCTCGATCGATAGCGCGGTTTCCCGGATCCGCGAGCTGGAACGGCGCCTCGAGGTGTCCTTTCTCGACAACTCCCGGGTGTTCTACCGCGATGGCGCAGCGGTTCGGGTGGTGAATCGCCTTGAGTTCCGTGAGTTGGCCAAGGCCGGCACGGTCACCGGCGACACCGTGGTCTTCAACAACGTGCTCGAGACCGTCCGCGACGTCCGGGCCGGAAACTGGGAAGTTCCGGCCGTACGGTCGTGGCACGGCGACGCCTTCCCTCTGCAGACTTCGTGACCCAGGCAACACCCAACCCGTTCTGGGAGGATCCGGGGATCGTGACCCGGTTCGCCGAACGGGATCCCGACCATCGGTTGCAGGCCCTGTTGCCGCGATACGGCTCCCCTCCCGCGGTCCGGGTGCTGGATGTCGGTTGTGCCGGTGGGCGTAACACCGAGCTCTTGGCCCGGATGGGATTCGACGTCCATGCCCTGGATGCCTCACCGCCCATGGTGGATCGCACCCGGGAGCGACTGGTGCCCTGGGTTGGGGAGGCCGCCGCTCGGGCCCGGGTGATTCAGGGCTTCATGCACCGGCTGGAACGGTACGCCGACGGATCGTTCGATCTCGTGATTGCCCTGGGGGTGTGGCACAGCGCGACCTCGGAGGCGGAGTGGGACGGGGCGGTGCGCGAGGCGCGACGCGTGTTGGCCCGCGGGGGGTTGGTTCTGGTGGCCAATCACACCGCGGCGTTCGACCCCGAGGGCCGCGGACTCCAGGCGGTGGCCGGATCCGGGGTGCTGTTCGACGGGCCGGCCTCGGGGCGTTCCACCCTGATGGAACCGGACGTGACGGATCGGGAGCTGGCGGTGCGGGGGTTCCGTCCCTGGACCCCGACCCAAACCGTGATGGCACGCACCGAGACCGGTCGCCGGGTCACCGGCAACGGGCTTTACGTGGCGGCATGACACGCCCGGGGCGAATGCTGGCTGCGTGCTGCCTGGTTCCGGCCCTGCTCCTCCTGGCCGGCGCGGCCAGGGAAGCCCGGCTGTCCACCCTCGCCCCGGAGGTGGAGCGGTTGCTTGCGGACCAGGAGGATCTCACCTTGGGGGTGCATGTCTGGGTGGAGGGGGAGGGAGAGATCTACTCCCGGTTGCCGGACGAGCCCCGTGCCGCGGCGAGTTCCATCAAGACCGTGGTCGCCCTGGACCTGCTTATCAGCTACGGCGGCGTGCTGGAGACGATCCCGGCCGGGGTGGACGGGTTGCTGCAACCCGGCTCGCACCCTGCGTTCTCCGGGTTTACCCGCCTCCAGTTGGGGTCCGCGCGCCGCGACCTCAAGGGCAAGAGCTATTGGGACCTCGCCCTGGTCATGATGGGCCAGACCGCCGATGTCAACGAGGTGTACAACGCCGCCTGCAACCTGCTCATGGTCAAGCTGGGGGGCCCCGAGGCCATTCAGCGACGGGTCCAGGCCCTGGCCCCCGCGTTCCAGGGATTCGATATCAACCGGTACATGAAGACCTGGAACGGGGACGGGGACAATCGGGCCACGCCCCGTGCCCTGGTCGATCTGTACCGGGGGTTGGCGGCCGGCTCGGTGCCGGGCCTGGACGAGCCGGGGATCCAGCGCCTGCGGATGCTTCTGCATCAGGCCGGGGAGGGTACTGCGGGTAGCGTGTTCGAGAAGGGGGGAACGCTCTTCCCCAAACCCATGGTCCGGGTGCACGCGGGGTTCGTGGAGCAGGCGGACGGGGACATCATCTATGCCGTGATGGGGGAGGTGCCGGACGGTCCGAGCGGGGATCCCAGCGAGCGCTTCGTCCGGCTCATGAACGGGGTGGATGGTCTGACCGCCCGTTGCACCGGGTGGATCCGGCGGGGCGGTCCATGACGCCGGGTTGGCCGCGACGCGCGGCTTGCGTATCCTGACCCCATGGGAAACACCTTTGGACGTGCCTTTCGAGTGACCACCTTCGGGGAGTCCCATGGCGGGGGCGTCGGCTGCGTACTGGACGGCTGTCCACCGGGACTCTCGCTCTCGCAAGCGGACATCCAGCCCGACCTGGATCGCCGCCGCCCGGGTCAGAACCGTCTCACCACCTCGCGTCAGGAAACCGACCAGGTGGAGATCCTCTCCGGCGTGGATGCGGGCCTCACCCTGGGCACGCCCATCGCCATGCTCATGCGCAATGCGGATGCGCGCCCCGCCGAGTACGACGCCATGCGCGATACCTTCCGGCCGTCCCACGCGGACTTCACCTACGAGACCAAGTACGGGGTGCGGGCGGCATCGGGTGGGGGCAGGGCCAGCGCCCGGGAGACCGCAGCTCGGGTTGCCGCGGGCGCGGTGGCGCGCAAGCTGCTGGGTGAAGCCTGTGGTGTGGAGATCGTGGGGTGGGTCAGCCGCATCCATGATGTTTCGACGGAAGCCGATGTGGATACGGTGAACCGCGAGACGGTGGAATCCAATCTGGTTCGCTGCCCGGATCCCGAAGCGGCCCAGCGGATGATCGCCGCGGTCGACCAGGCCCGCACGGACGGGGATTCCCTGGGTGGAGTGGTGAGTTGTGTCGCGCGGGCTGTTCCCGCCGGTTGGGGCGAGCCGGTTTTCGACAAGCTGGACGCCGAGTTGGCCAAGGCGATGATCTCCATTCCCGCGGCCAAGGGCATCGAGATCGGCTCCGGGTTCGGGGGGATCGCCATGACCGGGAGTGCCCACAACGATCCGTTCATCATGAAGGGCCCGGTGATCGGCACCGAGACCAACCGCTCCGGCGGGATCCAGGGGGGCATCTCCAACGGCGAGCCCATCCTGCTGCAGGTCGCTTTCAAGCCGACCGCCACCGTGCGCAAACCGCAGCGCACCGTGACCCGGGACGGGAAGGAAACGGTCCTGGAGTCCCGAGGCCGTCACGATCCGTGCGTGGTGCCGCGCGCGGTGCCCATCGTGGAGGCGATGGCCGCCCTGGTGTTGGCGGATCACTTCCTGCGGCACCGGGGACAGACCGGCCGCGACGGCGGGGTGCTGTAGGGGAGTCTTCCCGGGGAGACACGGGGGCCTTCCGCACGTCGGCTACAAGTGCAGCTTCATCCCCTCGTGCGATGCCTGGAACCCCAAGGACTCATAGAACCTGAGCGCGTCCGGTCGCGCCTTGTCCGTGGTCAACTGCACCACATGACACCCGCGCTCCTTCGCCCGGGCAATCGCCCACCCGAACAACTCCCGCCCGAGCCCCTTGCCCCGCATGGACGCGGCCACGCGCACCGCCTCGATCTGCGCCCGCCGGCCGCCTCGATAGGTGAGGTAGGGAATGATGCTCAACTGCAGCGTGCCCACCACGTCCCCCTCCACTACCGCGACCATCAGTTCGTGCGCAGAGTCGCCGTCGATGCGGGCGAAGGCGTCGTAGTACGCAGCGGGCAGCGGGTCCTCGTATTGCTCCCGCTCGGCCCCCAGCGGATCGTCGGCCAGCAGGGCCACGATCCGCGGCACGTCGTCCCGGGTCGCCGGGCGGATCCGCGCCCCCATCAATAGGCGAGCATCATGCGGAGCATGGAGTGGTGCCGAAAGCCTACGTTCTCGTAGGCGCGCACCGCCGGATGGTTGACCGTGTTCACGTGGAGGGTCATGCGTTGCAGTCCGGCGTCGAACTGGGAGCGGGCCCAGGTGGCGATGCCGCGGGTAGCGTACCCGTACCCCCGCACCGACGGGTCCGTGAACACGCCGCCGACCAGGATTCCGTCGGGGGAACGCGAGGACTCCTCCATCTTGCACAGGAGCCTGCCGTCGCTCACCACCGCCCAGACCTTGCCGTCCCGAATGCGTTGCAGGGAGATCTCCCGCAGGCGCCCCACGTCCAGGCTGTTGCGGGGGATGGTGAGGTCCTCCTCGGTCATGGCGGCGTGGGCCCGGGTGATGCGGTCGATCCACTCCTCGCGCGCCACCTCCACCGTGATGGGCTCGATGGGGCGCAGGGTGGCCGGTGTGAGTTCGTAGTAGCTCTGGGGGCGGTCCAGGTAGGGGGTGATGCCGGAGCGATTGAACAGCTTGCGTACCGCGCCGGAGTGCTCGGCCGGCCCCACGAACAGACGCGGGGGGGGCGACTCGCCCGAGACCCCGTCCACCACCGTCGCCACCGGTCCCACCTCGCCCCAGGTAGTCACGTTGCGGGAGTTGCCCAGGAAGACCACGGCAATCAGATCGTCTCCCCGGAAACCGCCGAAGAACCGGCCATGTTCCAGGGCCCGGGTCGGGGAAACGCCGTACTCGTATACCAGGCTGCGCAGGTACAGCGAGCCCGTGGGGTCCGGAGCAAGAAAGCGACTCAGGGCCGGTTCGTCCGATTGGTTCAGGGCACGAACCCGCACCCGGCCGGTCGGGTAAACGGAAGTCATGGTGTGGTCTCGAACTGGACCCTAGCTGACCGGCTCGGTCCGCTCAATCGGTTTGTCCCTGCGGCGGATTGCGGCGGCCATCCCCATGCTCTCCACGACCTCGGTGTCGTCGTCACCGAGGTAGTGGGCGAAGGCCTCTCGCCCCACGATTTCCAGGTAGCCATGGTTGCCGCCGTAGGCATCGCTGATCCCGATGTCCACGTTGATCCGGCGCCCATCATTGGAACTGCGAAAGCGCGCGCCCTCGTACCCCTCGGGGGTGTGCCCAAAGACCTGGTGGATGCGCGGGGCGCGGGCCGGAGAGACCATTTCCCAGTCGAAGTCGGCCCAGAAGATGCCGCCCAGCTCGTTTTCCCCCCCGCGGGCCCTGCCCACGGCGAAGAGCGGATCGGTGAAGGTCCCGGTCTCGACCGCGTCGCGGAACTTGTTGTTGATGTGCTGGGCCAGCCGGGGAAGGGTGATCCGCTTGACCCCGGTGGCCCGGATCTCGGCCCGCAGCCGCTGCCGGAGCGTGTGGTGGAGCCCCGCGTGGGTGAAGAGCCACCCGTTGTAGGCGTGGGCCGCCTGGACCTTGCCGGTCAGCACGTCCTCCCGGATCCGCTCGGCCAGCTTCTCCGGCTCGGGGAAGTCGGCGACTCCGTAGATCCCCTCCAGGAGCATGACCTCGTGGTTGCCCAGCAGCCGCACCACCCGGCCCTTGCCGCTCTTGGCCCGCCGTTGGAGATCGGCCAGGAACAGGTAGGTGGCCACCGAGTCGGGGCCGCGATCGATCACGTCGCCCAGTTGGACCAATGTGGTCCGGCCGCCGCGCCAGGCATCCCCATCCAGGACACCGGCCCGGGTGAGGATGGTACGGAAGGCCTCGAGGCTCCCGTGGAGGTCTCCGAGGGCGATGGTGCGGGGGCGGGTGGTGGGGGACATTCCCGCCGAGGATGGAGCCCTCGGACCGTTCCGACAAGAGCCAAACCGGATCCCTGGGGGCAACCCTGCGGGGCTGGAATCCGTAGAATCCGGTAAGCTTGCCGGGCGCAAGCAATTGATTCACCCTCGCGAGGACGCTCCATGTCGGCCAATTCCTGGAGGCTCGTACCTCCCAGCAACTCTCCTGCCCTGCCCGGACATGTCCGGATCGCGGGGGTTCAGAGCAATCCGCGCATCGGGGCCCTGGACCACAACCTGCAACGGACCCTGACCGGGATCGAAGCCGCTGCGGCTGCCGGAGCCCGGCTGGTCGTGTTTCCCGAGTGCTCGCTGACCGGGTACTGCTTCGACAACCCGGACGAGGCGCGGGAGGCGGCCATCTCCCCGGCGTCCGATACCTTCGCCACCCTCACCGCAGCCTGCGCGGCCCACGATGTCGCGCTGGTGGTGGGGTACTTGGAGCGGACCCCCACCGGAATCGCCAATACGGTCTCGCTGATCAGCGGGGGCGGCCCGGTGGGGCACTATCGCAAGACTCACCTTCCGCACCTCGGGGTGGATCGCTGGAGCACCCCGGGTCAGGAGGCCTACCGGGTGTACGAGGCGGCGGGTCTGCGGATCGGCCTCCTGATCTGTTTCGATGCGTCGTTCCCGGAGGCGACCCGCCTTCTGGCCCTGGAGGGCGCGGACATTGTCCTGCTCCCCACCAACTGGCCCCAGGAGGCGACCCACAAGGCCTCCTGGCTCCCCAACACCCGTGCCTACGAGAACGTCATCTACTTCGCCTCGGTCAATCGGGTGGGAACCGAGCGGGACTATCGGTTCCGCGGTCTGAGTCGGATCTGCGACCCCGAGGGGCTGGTCATTGCCCAGGGCCCCGAGGACGAGGAGGTGATTCTCCTGGCCGACGTGGATCCGGCCAAGGCGCGGGAGAAGCGCATTGTCCGCCGGGAAGGGGAGTACTGGCTCGACCGGATCGGACAGCGGCGCACGGATCTCTACACGCTCACCGGGCCCGGCGGGAGAGGCTGACCGGTGCCGCTTCTCGACCGCGCCTCGATCATTCCGGACACGCCTCCTTCGGAGGACCGCAAGCCGGCGATCGGGTACACCCTCGCCATCCTGGCCGCGATGTCCAGCGCCATCGCCTGGATTACCGCGAAGCCGGTGCTGGACTACCTCGATCCGCTGTCGTTCAGCGTGGCCCAGTTCGCTCTCGCCGCCGTGCTTTCCTTCCTGCTCCTGGCCGTACAAGGCAAGCTGGGGCAACTGCGCCAGGTCACCGGGGGGCAATGGACGTTCCTTGCCGTGGTGTCGCTGCTTTCCCTGAGTGCGGTGTACACCATGTACATCGGGCTTTCCCGCATTCCGGCCACCTCGGCCAGCCTGCTCAGCCGGGTGGAAATCCTCATCACCGTGTTCCTGGGCATGGCGCTCCTGGGCGATCGCATTACCCGGCGCGAGTTCTACGGCGCGCTGGTGATGTTCGCCGGCGTGGTCATCATCCGCTACCAGGCGCCCCCGGAGTACTCGGCCGGTTTCTGGATGATGATCCTTTCCGCGGCCCTGCTGGGCTTCACCGAGGTCATGATCAAGTCCCGGGTGCACACCATTCCACCGGACGTGTTCGCCCTCGCGCGGAACTTCATCGCCTTCGTGTTCTGCTTCGCCGGTTCGGCGTGGCGGGTCATGATGCAGGAGACCGAGTTCGGGCTGGGGCTCATCGACTGGGACAACATCGTGCGCGGATGGCCGCTGGTCGTGATCACCGCGGTGGCCGGGCCGTTCCTGGCCCGCACGGTGACCCTGCACGCCCTCAGGAACCTCGAGATCTCGCGCGTGGTCATCATCCGCCAGTTCGAGCCGTTCTTTGTCGCGGTCTTCGCGTCCTTCCTGTTGCACGCACTTCCCAGCAAGCGGGAGTGGATGGGGGGGCTGCTGATCCTGGCCGGGTCCCTGCTCCTGGTGCATTGGCGCAAGGGTGTGACCTGGTGGCGCAGCCGGCGCGACCGGGCCGGCGTGGAATTCATTCCCCCTCCGGGGTAGTTGCCCTGATCCTGGAACCGCACGGCACCTGCGTGTGTTCCAGGAGATGTGGAACGGGAGACACGCCATGGAGAGCGTGGGAACCTGGATCGTCGCCATTGCCGCGGGGCTGGCCCTGGCTGCCGCCGCGGGTCTGCGCGCGTTCATGCCGCTGTTGGTCCTGTGCCTGGCCGCACGATTCGGCTGGGTGGACCTCAGCGACAGGTTCGCCTTTCTGGGAAGTGACGTCGCGTTGGGTGCGCTCCTCCTCGCGTCGTTCCTGGAACTGGTGGCGGACAAGATCCCGTTGGTGGATCACCTCCTGGACTCGGTGTCCACCTTCGTGCGGCCGGTGTCGGCCTTTCTGGCAAGTCTTGCCGTGATGGCCGACCTGCCCGAGCCGGTCGGCATCGGGCTCGCGCTTCTCTTCGCGGTGGTGGCGCTCGGCACCCATGTGGAGCGGGCCAAGACCCGCGTCGGCTCGACTGCGCTCACAGCCGGCGTGGGAAACCCCATCCTCTCGGTGATCGAGGACGCGATCGCGGGCGTGCTCTCGTTCCTCGCCGTCTGGGCGCCCCTGGTGGCGTTGGGCGTCCTGTTGCTGTTGGGCTGGTTGGCGTGGCGAACCGTCCGTCGGCTGCGCGGGCGAAAGCGGGAACCGGGTCTGGCTGAGGCACGGTAGTGCGCGTCTAGTTCCCCGTCGCCACGACAATCCCGGGCAGGAGGTCACGGACCTCAGGTAAGGATATGAACATCCGACAAGACCGCGACTGCAATCCAAGGTCCCCCCGTCTTCCGGTGGGTCGGTTCGTGGAAGCTGCCCTGGCCCTGTGGGTTGTGGCTCTGGCCGGCTGCGGCGACGACGACATGACCCTCGGCCCCGATCCCGGGCCGCCCGGCCCGGAGGTGCAGATCGTGGCCGGGGCCGGACCCGACCTGTTGCTGGATGTCCTGGGGGTGGACTCCCTGTGGGTGGAGGGGGACTCGCTGCATCTGGCCGTGTCCTACGGCGGCGGGTGTGAGGAGCACGACTTCTCGGCCCTGGCCGCCGACGCGTTTGCCGAGAGTGAGCCGCCCCAACTCTCCGTGTATCTCCGACACGAAGATCACGATGATCCCTGTGACGCGATTGTCTCCCAGCGGCTGGCCTTTGGGTTGGCCGCGGTGGAAGCGTTGTTCAAGTCACACTATGGGGGAACGGGTCCCTACTTCCTGAGCGTGAGCTGGCCCGACTGGCGTGACGGCGGGAGCGTGCGGACGATGCCGGTGCTGGTGGGGGAGTTGGGGTTGGGGGAACCGCGGGAGGATGCCGCGGCTGAAATCATGGCGATGGTGTTGAGCGGAGAGCTGACCGCCCCGGATCCCATGTACGAACGTATCCATGCTGACTTGGAAGGCGTGCGAGCTCTGTACTCGCCCTGGGAACTGCCATTCTCTCCGCCAAAGGAATTCGGGTTGGTCGTGCTGATCTTCCCGGAGGCCGTTCTTGAGCAAGCGATGCGGGGAGAGTACCGGGGATGGGACTCGCTGAATGGCATCCTTGGTTTGAAGGAGATCAGGTTCTCGGAGTATGTGCCCCATGTGCACTTGTCCTTCCATCGCCCCTGGAATCCTGATGTGCTCGTATCTCTCTATTCCGGGCTCCCGGGTGTTGAGGTAAGTTGGGCCTTCCGGAGGGGGCGTGGCTGGAGCAACGCTCTTGTTCACGATCCTGAACCGGGAGTCTTGACCTATCTGGTGTTCCGGGGCTGGGGAGATTGTCCCGCGGGGTGCAGGTTTCGCGAGTACGCGTATTTCGAGAGTACGGGTGGGGAAGTCCGTCTGGTCGGAATATGGAACACCGAGGACGAGACGGAACAGCCCGATTGGTGGGAAGAAGCGCGTGCCAATTGGGATCGCTGGGGGGGCAGGTAAACCCCGTGCACGCCAGCATTCTGGTCCTCATCTCCGCGCTCCTTTTTGGCGCCTCCACGCCCGCGAGCAAGGCCCTGCTCGGCGGGCTCGGCGCGGTTCAGCTTGCGGGCTGGCTCTACCTGGGAGCCGCGGTGGGCACGCTTCCCGGCATGCTACGCCGCGGCCAGTGGCAACGTCTGCGAAACATGGATCGCACGAACCGGCTCCGTCTGGGCGGAGCGATCCTCTGCGGCGGGATCCTCGGACCCATCGCGCTTCTTGCGGGTCTGCAACAGGCCTCGGCGGCCTCGGTCTCCCTCTGGCTCAACCTGGAGCTGGTCGCCACCGCGCTCCTGGGCTATTTCGTCTTCCGGGATCATCTGGGGCGTTTCGGTTGGTTGGGGGTGGTGGGTGTGATGGCGGCCGGTGTGGTGTTGTCCCTGGGCGAGGGGGTGAGCGGCCTTGCCGCCGGCGCGCTGGTCGCCCTCGCCTGCCTGTTCTGGGGGTTGGACAACCACCTGACCGCGCTCATCGACGGCATCACCCCGCTGCAGAGCACCTTCTGCAAGGGGCTGGTCGCGGGGGGGTTCAACCTGGGGCTAGCCGCGGCTCTGGGGGCCTCGGCCCCGTCCCTGCAATTGGTGGGCGGCGGCCTGCTGGTGGGGGCGCTCTGCTACGGCGTGAGCATTGCCCTCTACATCACCTCGGCGCAGCAGTTGGGGGCGACCCGAGCGCAACTCCTGTTCGCCACCGCGCCGTTCTTTGGCGCCGGGCTCTCGGCGCTGTTCCTGGGCGAGGCCCTGTTGCTCCCGCACGGTATCGCGGCCGGACTGCTGGTGCTCTCCCTGGGGTTGTTGTTCCTGGATCAGCATGACCATCCCCATACCCACGAGCCGCTCGCCCATCAGCATCTGCATCGGCATGACGACGGTCATCACACCCACGCGCATCCGGACCTGCCCGCCCACACCCGCCACTCCCATTGGCACGAGCACGAACCGGTGACCCACAAGCATCCCCACTGGCCGGATCTGCATCACCGGCATGTGCACGGGGAGGAGTCCGTTCAGCAGGGGTAGGTCGCCAGGAGAGGATCTTCGATCGCGCAACGTGTCCGTGGGCAGGGATCTGGAGCGTCTGCCGGCGGGTTTGAGGGGTTCGGTGCCTCCGTGCTCAAATTGCCGGAAACGCGATCACGCAGGACCGCGTAGAGCGTTTGCATCCGACCGCGAGGATCTCAACCCCCCATGGGATATAATCGATCCCACTGCCTGTCCACATCCTTGGATTCTCCTCTCAACCTGCCCTGGAGGTCGCAATGAAGCACGGCCATACCGCTCATCCTGTCTCCCGCACCGCCTCAGCGATCCTCGTTCTCCTCGTCGGCTTGACCCTGTCCGCCGGGGGCGCCATCGCCGGTTTGATCACCGGATACGCCGGTTCGTCCGGCCCCGGACTCGGTGTTGTCACCTTCGGCTCCATATCGACTCCCAGCCCCAGCAACGACAACGTCGCCGGGGCCTCCCCCAATACCGTCGTCATCACGGAGAAGCGTTTCGATTCGTTCGACGCGATCTGGATGGAATTCGATGCGGTCTCCGACGGGATCGCCACCGTCGAGTATCAGTTCACCGAGACCGTGACCAACAATACCGGTGGGATCTGGATCGGGTATCAGTTGATGCTCGGCATGGGCACGGACTCGGGATGGGCCCACCAGCCGCTCGGCACCGGCCTCGACTTCGACGACCCGGACGACGACTCTCCCCGGGACTTCACCCCGTTCACGTTCCTCTTCTATGACGAGGTCACGATCGATGCCGGCAGCGGTGTCGTTCTTCCGGGCGAGTCCTTCACCTTTACCTACGCCATCGACGTTCCCGACAACGTCACCCGGTTCTCGATCCGCGCCTCGGCGCGCGAGTTCACGGTTCCGGTGGAAGAGGGGACCTGGGGAAGCATCAAGGCGCTGTATCGGACGGACTAGTCGATCTCGCGTGGCGAAAGTCCACCCGGGTGGACACGCGTCTCAGCGCAAGCGGCGTTGCAGCTCCGGTGAACCGGTATTCTCCGCGCCGGCCCGCCACACCTCGCGGGCTTCCGCTTCCCGTCCCGTTCCCTGCAATAGATCACCCAGCGCCAGGTACCCGCTGGCCCACCCCGGATACTGCGTCACCATGCGGGTGAGGGTCTCTTCTGCCTTGTCGGCACGACCTACCTTCGCCGCGCACTCCGCTCCGCGGAGCCAGGCCAGTTCCTGCGAGGGACGCAGGCTCACCGTGATCAGGTAGTAGAATCGTGCCCGACCCCAGTCTCCCGCCTCATAGAGCATGTCGGCGGCCAGCCGGGAGACGTCCCACCGATCCTTGAGCCGCTCTTCCGCGCCCAGGACCAGGGAAAAGGCCTCGGCCTTCTCTCCCGCCTCCCAGAGAATCTGTCCTTCCAGGAACTGCAGATAGGCGTCCTCGGGATAGGTTTCCCGCGCACCGCGCACCGAAGCCAGCGCCGCATCCAGTTGGCCGTCGTTGAACAACAGGTAGGCCCGCACCGCCGCGTTGCGGGGGTCGTCCGGCGCCAGGGACTCGGCCCGGTCCAGGGCGCGCCAGGCCTCCGGGAGCCGACCCACCGAAGCCAGCCTGTCCGCGAGGCGTTGCCATCGTTCGGGGTTGGAAGGATCCGCCTCCGCGGCTCGGAGCGCATAACCGGCGCCTGCCTCGACGAACTCCGTAGCACGCAACCACTCCGGGTGAGGCAGCGTGGCTCCTCCGGTGGGCCCGTTGCCGCGTGCGAAGAAGGCTCCGGACCAACTCGAATCCGAGGCCACCACGCCGTCCAGGTATCGCCATCCGGCGGACGTGCCGCTTCCCACCTCGGTCCCGCTGAACGCGAGACCGGGTCGCGGGGTGTAGTGGGAGTCCCAGAACCACAATGTACCGGGAGCCGCATCGCGGACCGGATCCGCATCCACGGAGAGCCAGCGTTGCCTGCGAAACGGATCCTCACCGGCGTAGAAGTGCAAAAGGGGATGGGCGTAGAGCAGGGTGGCGTCGGCGTCCATCGCAGCGAGCCGGTCTGCCGCCCTTGCCGCGCCGGCTTGTTCGGGCGTCTCACGCAGGTGGAGCGTTCCCTGGTGTTGTGCCACCAGGTCTCCCAGGGTCAGGAGCACCGCCAACCCTCCGAGAAGGATCACCGGACGACGCGGGGCCACGTAGACCCCCAGCCAGAGCACGGCGGCGATCAGGGGGATCCACGTGCGTGCACCCAGGATGTCGGACCCGGCGTGTACCGGGTGGTTCCAAAGCCCGGCCGCGCCCGCCACCGCCACCACCAGCACGCCCCACACCCACGGGGCCCGGTCACGCACCAGCACATGGATGCCACCGACACCCATCAGGGCCAGGGGCGCGGATGCGAAAGCCAGATAGCGGAGGTTGCCGTAGGTCATGGGACGCCACGTGGCGAGATACGTGTAGAGCAAGGTCACGATCGCCGTCACGGCCAAGGAGACGATGAGTGTGCGGTCGCCCACCGAGCTGTCCGGGACCTGGAACTCCGGGGGCGCCTCCGCCTCGAAAGCCGGTTCCGTCCTGCGGCTCCCCACGGACCGCACCAGCGCCCCGACACTCCACGCCATTCCCACCAGCATGGGCACGAACACCCCCGCCCCGACAATCCAGACAAAGCTCTTCACATAGTGCAGGGCTTCCCGTTCCGGGTAGGGGCGCGGTTCCAGATGCAACAGCCAGAGCGGATCCCCGTGCACCCAACCGGCCAACCCGTTCCACACGACAAGGCCCATCGGCAACACCAGGATGGGAAGCCACCGGCGCCAGGCCAACAGCAACAACCCGGCAGGAAGGAGCATCACCCCCAACTCCAGTCGCGCGGTGGGCAGCAAGGCGGCCATCAGGGCCAACAGCCAGGGGCGTCGCTCCACCACCGCCACGACGCCCCAGGCCACCATGCACGCGGCCCAGGGCTCGGTCATGATGGTGCCGCTGTAGGCCAGGAACACCGGCTGGGCGACCAGGAACACCGCGGCCCAGACCGGAGGGAGCCAGCCGGCGCGGGCGACCAGACGGGCCACCGCGAGTCCGGCCAAGCCGGTAATCAGCGCCGAGCCCAGTCGTGCCGCCACGAAGCCGAGCTGAGCCGGGAGGGCGAGTCCCGTGGTCACGAGCGGACGCCCCATGATGCTGAGCAGATTCTCCGGGTGGTCGAACGCCCAGCGGGCGAGCTGGTAGCGCAGGGCCTCCTCGTCGCTGGCCACGGCGCGCCCGATCACCGCCATCGCGGCCGCGACAAGGAAAGCCACCGCGGCGGCCGGCACCAGGTTGGCGCGGGGAGAACCGCGATCCTCTGGGATCATCGGGGCGGACTCCGGAAGAACACGTGTGGCCTCATAGCGACAAGCCTACCGTAACGCGACTCGGCCTGCTCCGGGAAAGCACTTGTGTCTGTCTGGCCGACTCGCCGCCCTCGGACGTCACAACGAATGTCACCGTCCCCCGGCTTCCGATGGTTTTCTCGTCCTCCAGCTCGATCGTATACTCGATAGGCTAGGTCACCACGGTTTGCGTCGGGGCTAGGTGTGGTTCTTCAATAGGTTGTTCAACGACTCCAGCCTAAAGAGGAGGCTTCCGAGTGAGACTTCATTCTAACGAGGACGCCCCCTAGGCACGCGGGCTCTTGGTCGAGCGGATCCTGCACGGGGGGCAGACGGTGGCCGAGGCATCCCATCAACTGGGGATCAGTCAGCGGACGGTTCCTGGCGTCGGATCGATCGGATCAGGCGACTCCGCAAGCAGAGCTGACGGCCTGGGAGATCGCCACCCAGCTGGGTATGTCTCACTCCACGGTATCCCGGGTGATGAAGCAGATCGAGCTGGGACGGCAGGTGGGTCACCCGACACGACGCTATGAGCATGAGACGCGCTGTTCGTTGGTTCCAGAGCCTGAAAATGCTCCCAATTCGCTACAAGGCAAGATGGTTCGGCAAAGTGTCTCCACGACTGGGGTCGACTCCAGGGGATTCGCGGAGACTTTAGAGTTTCGCTCTAGGGGAGCAGATTGACCCTCACGTTCATCCGGTTGCTTTCGTGGCCGTGCTGGTCGAATCCGCAGAACTCGTAGTGATACTCGCCCGGACGCGCGTCCGCGCGATGGCACCCGTACTGTTGCGCATCGTCGACGAAGCAGAAGACTCCGTCGTCGGGCACGGGATCACCGTGAGTTCCATCGTCGTAGCAGTAGAACTCGCCCTGGTGCATGTAACCACCCATGCGTCCCATCATGTAGGACATCCCGTAACGAACCTGTACCTGTCCACCGACAACGGGATTGCCGTGATGATCGGTAAGCTGGGCCTCGTAGCGCACCGGCCCTGAGTAGTCCCCATGCTGAACGTCCCGGCCGTCGAGAGACTGGCCGTCGACACTGACCTTGGCTGCGCTGAGCGTGAGATCGCCAGCACTCAAGTCCGCGGGCCGGGTGGGATCGGCCTGGCTGCAAGCCCCGACAGTGAGGACCAGAGCGACAATGGTGATCGCGGTCAGGGAGAGGGATTGAATTGACCACTTCAGCATGAGGTACCTCCTAGAAAAAACTCCGCCGCATACTTTTTCACAGTATGACGGCCCAAGTCCCTAGTGACCAAGTGCGAAAGATGAATAGTGCTTTTCTATCGGGGGGAAAGGTCCACTCCAGGTTTCGTGGTGAAAGAACGCAGATGCTCAAGTTCGGGTCCGAGGTGGGGACTGCTTTACTCCTCCGAGGTGCCTTCCACGCCACCGGTCTCGAAGATAATGGCTGATTCGGTGAAGAGAGTACCTGCGGATTCAGGGTCAGTGGCGTCCATCGCGGTGAGTAGCGGCGACAAACGTCGACGGGCGATGGGCGGAGTGACGTTCATCGCCGCGCGCAGTGGCTCCCGTCATGAAGAGACGGATCGTCGCAGTGAGGATACGAAGAGGCATCACGGTCTACTTGGGCTGGTAGGTGACTACGGTGCCCCGCGGGACAGGAGGAACGCGGTGAGCGCATTCAGTTCCTCGTCCCACAGGTCGTGGTTCTTCATCGCAGTTCCGGGGACGACACGGTCCGGATCACCAAGCAGAGCCGCGATATAGCCGGCGGTTCTGCGTGCTCCGACGGTGTCGAGCGCGGGACCGATCTCTGTGCCCCGTCCGGCGAGTCGATGACATCCCTGGCATTGGTACTCCGCAAAGAGCAAAGCCCCAACCTGTACCACATCGGGTTCGTGAGCCAGCATCATGAGATCCGGCCGAGGAGGAATTCGCAGCGAGTCTTTCTGCAGGGCGAGGAACGCGGCAAGATCCATGGCCTCGTTCTCGGTAAGCGGAAAGGACGGCATTCTCAGGCCGGGGCGAATCCCCTCGCGGGCATAGCGAATCGGCTCCGGGTTCCGGATGTAGTCCGCCATCCAGGTTGCCGGAGCCCGGCTCCCGGCGATGCCCAGGGAAGTTGGGGCGTTGATCGGGTTCCGCGTGCGTGGCTCCGCATGGCAGCGGACGCAGTCGTATTCCCGGTAGAGTTGCAGTCCATGCCCCGGATCCCCCCCGGTGCCGGGCGCACCGAAGGGCGGCGGGACCGGGGGAACCGAGTCGGCCCCCCACGGGCCCGCCAAGAGCAGGAACGTGGCGCCTACGGCGAGACCCAGTGCGAACCGGAACACGCCACTGTGCATCCTAGTGGTGCCCACCGTGATCGTGGTCATCTTCGGACTCGTCTTCGTGGCCGGGTACCCTGGTCAGGGCCATGCCGCACTTTGAGCATGCCACGGGATCTTCACCGACCACGGCGTCATGCATGGGGCAGGCGTAGGTAGCGAGTTCACCTACCGACACCGCCGTACGGAACTTGACCGGCTCCTTGGAGAGCCCCGCAACCTCGATCATTGCCTTGAGGGTGCCGTCTTCCACTTCGGAAAAATCGTAGGCCGCCACGAAGTATCCCTGTGAACGGCCCGCCTCCTCGTCGGGAGCCACGTACTCGAACTCAACTCCAATAGGGTCTCCCTCCTTGGCGTGCAGAGTTCCCGAAACTGCTACGTCCTTCAAGGACTGGATCGGTACCTGCTTCCCGTCGTAGGCGTAGACCCTCATCTCGGCGGCGGCAAACACGACCTCGAAGTGATGGTCCGGGGTCATGGTCACCGAGCCGCCATGAAGTTCGGCCTGGGCGTGTGAATGCCCCGCAGCCGACTCGTCGTCGCCATGCTGAGCATGATCGTGCTGCGCGAAAGCTGTCCCCGTGGGAAGACCGAGCGCGAGTAGCGCGGCGGTTGCAAGGGTAGGAATGATCGTTCTCATCGTTGTCTCCTTATCGGGACCATGTCCCGTTCCTGTTGTCCGGTCCGGATGACCGGCATTGTCAAAACGTCCAGATGGCTCCCCGGCCAAAGACGAGCCATCCGCCATAGTGCCCCGCCAGACCGACGGCGGTCGCGGATAGGCCGTAGAGCGCGCGATAGATCCAGAGGCGATACCCACGAATGGATCCCGAGGCGCCAACGGCCAGGGTGAGGGCGGCCGCGGCCAGCGCGGTCAGCCCGAATAGACGGTGCATTCCCGCCGCTTCCAGTGTCCGTCCTTGAAAGTGCTCCGGGTCGAAGTGCAGAAGACCGGATATGACGGATGCCACGGCTCCCAGCAATCCGAACACCAGCAACAAGCGCGCGGTGGAAGATGGAACAGGCATCTTCTTCACGATGCCGATCGACTCGAGGGCCATTCCCGTGGTGATCAGAGCAATGGGGAAATGGACCAGGGCTGGATGGAATGCGCCGATCGCGTCCTGGATCATCGGAGTGCCTCTCCCCTTCCAACCGTACGCAGCCGGAGCGCGTTGCCGATTACGGACACGGAGCTGAGACTCATCGCCGCCGCGGCGAGAACCGGGCTCAGAAGAACCCCAAAAGCGGGGTAAAGGACCCCGGCGGCAATGGGAACGCCTGCGGTGTTGTAGGCGAACGCGAAGAACAGGTTCTGCCGGATGTTGGTCATGGTCCGGCGACTCAGCGCGCGTGCCCTCACGATCCCACGCAGGTCGCCCTTGACCAGGGTCACCCCGGCGCTCTCCATGGCCACATCGGTCCCGGTACCCATGGCGATCCCGACCTGCGCCTTGGCCAACGCGGGAGCGTCGTTGACCCCGTCGCCACACATGGCGACCACGTGGCCGGCGTCCTGAAGGTCTCGGACGGCCTCCACCTTCTGGTCGGGGAGGACCTCGGCCCGGACCTCATCAATGCCCAGTTGCGCAGCCACGGCAGTGGCGGTGGTCCGGCTATCCCCGGTCAGCATGACCAGGCGTAGCCCCTCGGCATGCAGCGCGCGAATCGCCGCCGGAGTGCTCTCCTTGACCGGATCCGCGACCCCGATGATTCCGGCGACACTTGCATCCAACACGACGAACATGACCGTCTGTCCTTCCGCGCGGAGTTCCTCTGCCCGGTTGGCCCAGGGGCCCGGATCCGCCCCGAGGCTTTCCAGAAGAGCCTTGTTCCCCAGGGCGACTTCGTGCCCCTCGATTCGGCCGCGAACGCCCTTTCCGGTGATCGAATCGAATGCTTCCGTCTCCGGGAGAGTCGCTCCACGCTCGTCCGCCGCCTCGACGATGGCCGAAGCGAGAGGGTGCTCGCTACCCCGCTCCAGGGCAGCGGCGAGCCGGAGGAGCGCATCCTTGTCCGGGCTCCCCGTAGACTCCACAACCGCCACCCTGGGCTTCCCCTCGGTAAGGGTTCCGGTCTTGTCCACGACAACCGTGTCCACCTTGCGGAGCGTTTCGATGGACTCTGCATCGCGGAAGAGTATGCCCATGGATGCTCCCTTCCCCGTGGCCACCATGATGGACATGGGGGTGGCCAGTCCCAGAGCACAGGGGCAAGCGATGATGAGGACGGCAACCGCGTTCACCAGGGCGAAAGCCATCCGGGGTTCGGGCCCGATCAATGACCAGACCACGAAGGTCGCTATCGCCACCACGATGACCACGGGAACAAAAACCCCGGATACGGTATCCGCGAGTTTCTGAATGGGAGCACGGGTGCGTTGTGCCTCGGCCACCATGGTCACGATCCGGGACAGGAGGGTGTCGGCGCCTACCTTGGTGGCCTCGATAACGAGTCCGCCGGTTCCGTTCAGGGTCGATCCGACCACTTCATCCCCGGGCAGCTTCTCGGTAGGGATGGGCTCCCCCGTGACCATGGATTCGTCTACCGCGCTGTTTCCGGAGAGGACCTTTCCGTCGACCGGAATCTTCTCGCCTGGCCGAACCCGTAGGCGATCCCCCACGACGACATGTTCCAGGGGGACGTCCTCCTCGCTCCCGTCGGCGAGGATGCGCCGGGCAGTGGTGGCCTGCATGCCGAGGAGTTCCTTGATCGCTCCACTGGTTCGGCTCCTGGCCTTCAGCTCGAGGACTTGTCCAAGCAGGATCAGGGTGACAATGACCGCAGCGGCTTCGAAGTAGACCCCGACGGTCCCCTCAGTACTGCGGA
The DNA here is from genome assembly GCA_942491735.1 of Candidatus Eiseniibacteriota bacterium. Classification (GTDB taxonomy): domain Bacteria; phylum Eisenbacteria; class RBG-16-71-46; order JABDJR01; family JABDJR01; genus CALOCN01. The sequence continues at coordinate 747,643 of CALOCN010000001.1, forward strand.
AGGAAGCAGGAAACATCTCGGGAAACAGGGTTGCCACGAGACTGTAGACGTAGGCCACGCTGACGCCCAACCCAATTAGGGTGAACATGTTGAGGCTGCGGTTCCGCACCGACTGGACAGCGCGAACATAGAAGGGCCAAGCCGCCCAGAGGCAGACCGGGGTGGCAAGGGCCAATTCGATCCAGACTCGGGTCTGGTCGGCAAACAGATGCGCAAGGGGCCCGGGAAGAAGATGTCCCATGGCAATGATGACGAGGGGCGTGGAGAGGACGACAGAGATCCAGAATCGACGGCTCATGTCCCGCAACTCGGGATTCTCTTCCTCCGCCTGATCGAGTCCAACCATGGGTTCCAGCGCCATGCCGCACTTGGGGCACGTGCCGGGCCGGTCGGCGATCACTTCCGGGTGCATAGGACAGGTGAACTGTCTCCGCGCGCTTGTACTCACGACACACCTCCTTCGGGCACGGGCAAGCCTTCCGTCGAGGGGTTGGCGGCAAGGCTCCGTTCTTCGCGCCATCCATAGAGAACCGGGACCAACAACACGGCGAGCAGGGCCAGACACATGCCGCCAAAGCTGGGAATGGCCATCGGCACCATGACGTCGGCCCCTCGCCCGGTCGAGGTGAGGACCGGCATCAGGGCAAGCAGGGTGGTGGCCGAAGTCATGAGCGCAGGACGGATACGTCGCGAACCCGCATGAACTACCGCCGCGTGAACATCCTCGATTGTCCTTGGACGCCGTTCACGAAAGGACTGATCCAGGTAGGTCGCCATGATCACCCCGTTGTCGGTGGCGATTCCGAACAGGGCAAGGAAGCCCACCCACACCGCGACGCTAAGGTTCATGGTGCCCATCTGGAAGAGATCTCGCAGGTTGACCCCCAACACCGGGAAGTCGAGGAACCAGGGTTGTCCCCAAAGCCAGAGCATGAGGAATCCACCCGCCCAGGCCACAAACACGCCGGAGAAGACAAAGATCGTGGTCGGGACGCGGGAGAACTGGAAGTAGAGGATGAGGAAGATGATCATGAGCGCGAGCGGGAGCACGACACGGAGCTTGCGCTCGGAACGCACCTGATTCTCGTAGCTTCCGGCGAAGGTATAGCTCACCCCCGCCGGAACCACCAGGGACCCATCCGCGATCAGTGCATCCAGGTGATCGCGGGCGGCTTCCACGACATCCACCTCGGCGAACCCGGCCTTCTTGTCGAAGAGGACATAGCCAACCAGGAAGGTATCCTCACTCTTGATGACTTGGGGGCCACGGACGTACCGGATCTCGGCCAACTGGTTGATGGGAATCTGGACGCCACTGCTGGTCGGCACGATGATGTTGTTCAGGGTCTCGATGTCCCCGCGGAGTTCCCGCGGATAGCGGACTCGGACCGGATACCGCTCTCGTCCTTCGACCGTTGTGGTGAGGGTGCGCCCCCCGATGCCCACTTCAATGACATCCTGGACCTGGCGAACACTCAGGCCGTAGCGGGCGAGAGCCTCTCGGTCCAGATCGAACTCCAGGTAGGGCTTGCCCACGATGCGATCGGCAAACACCGCCTCAGCCTGCACCCCATCCACGTTCTTGAGATGGCGCTCGATCTCCAACCCCACACGCTCGATGGTCTCAAGGTCTGGTCCCTTGATCTTAACGCCCATCGGCGCTCGCATGCCGGATTGCAGCATGACGATGCGAGCGGCGATGGGCTGGAGCTTGGGCGCGGACGTTGTTCCGGGGAGCTTCGCCACCGCAATGATCTCGTCCCAGATATCGTCGGCGGAGCGGATGTGCTCCCGCCAGTTCCGAAAGGGGCGACCGCGGCGATCAGGGATCAGCTCCCCGCTATCGTCGCGCGGGTAGCTTCCCGATTCCTCATCGTATTGGAACTTCAACCGGCGACCCCCGTCATCGACTACGTACTCCGGCTTGTAGTTGACTACCGTCTCCAGCATGGAGATGGGGGCCGGATCAAGGGAACTCTCTACCCGGCCGATCTTGCCGACCACCTCGTCGACCTCGGGTACGGCGTAGATGGCCTGGTTCAACTTCTGGACCACATCGGTGGCTTCTTCCACCGATGCGTGGGGCATCGTGGTCGGCATGTAGAGGTACGAGCCTTCGTCCAGGGCCGGCATGAACTCTTTCCCCATGCTTCTCCAGGCCAGGAGGCCCAGGGCAGTGAGGACGAGCGGCAGGGCGAGGAAGAGCATGCGGTGCGTCATGCACCAGCGCAGAACGGGCACGTAGTAGCGCATGAAGATCAATAGGGGGACCAGGACGACCAGGAGCAGGCCGGCCACGAACAGGAAGTTGAGGAGGAGACCTCGCTCAGGCCCCAGGGGCAGCCAGCTTGAGGCAAGGAACACCCCTACCGCGACGACGAGGGCAATGTTGAGGATCCGGTTGCGACGCGTCGCGACTTTCCTGGCCCCGGCCTTTCCCAGGAGCATCTGGGCGGCGGCGGGAAGGATGGTAAGGGCAACCACCACCGATGCCAGGAGAGCGAAGGTCTTTGTATAGGCGAGCGGCTTGAAGAGCTTGCCCTCGGCCCCCTCGAGCGTGAACACGGGGAGAAAGCTGACCACGGTGGTGAGAATGGCGGTGAGTACCGCGCTTCCCACCTCCGAACCCGCGCGGAGAACGACTTCGAGTCGATTGTCGTCCGGACCGGCGTTCTCGAGGTGTTTGAGAATGTTCTCTACCAGCACGATTCCCATGTCGACGATCGTGCCGATAGCGATGGCGATTCCGGAGAGGGCAACGATGTTGGCGTCCACTCCGAACGCCTTCATGCCGATGAACGTGATCAGGACCGTGACCGGCAACATGGAGGAAATCAAGATCGAGCTGCGAAGATGCATTACCAGAAGCAGGACCACGATAATGGTGACAAGGATCTCCTCCACCAACGCGGAATTGAGTGTGCCCAATGTCTCGTAGATAAGTCCCGTACGATCGTAGAACGGCACGATCGTGACCTGGGAAACCGTGCCGTCGGCAAGTGTCTTGCGTGGGAGCCCCGGGGCGATTTCATTGATCTTCTCCTTGACCGCCTTGATGGTTGCCAGGGGGTTCTCGCCGTACCGGGCAACGACCACGCCACCTACTGCCTCGGCCCCTTCCTTGTCCAGGATCCCGCGCCGCAGGGCCGGCCCCTCCGACACATGGGCGACGTCCTTGATGTAGAGCGGGACGTTGTTGGCGACTCGCACCACGGTGTTCTCGATGTCTGCCACGCTTCGGATGAAGCCCAGGCCCCGAATGAAGTATTCGACGCGGTTGATCTCGACCGTGCGGGCGCCAACATCCACATTGCTACGCTGCACCGCGGAAAAGAGATCGGTAAGGGCGACCCCGTGTACGCGCATTGCATCCGGATCGGCGTCGATCTGGTACTCCTTGACGTGTCCGCCTACCGATGCCGCCTCGGACACACCTCGCGCTGATTGCAACGCATACCGTACGGTGTAGTCCTGGATGGTGCGCAGCTCCTGGAGGTCCCAGCCTCCGGTCGGGTTGCCGTCCGGGTCACGTCCTTCAAGGGTGTACCAGAACACTTGTCCCAACGCCGTGGCATCCGGGCCCAATGCGGGCCGCACGTTGGAGGGGAGTGTTCCCGGTGGAAGACTGGCCAGTTTTTCCAGAATGCGCGACCGGGACCAGTAGAATTCCACGTTCTCGTCGAAGATGAGATAGATGGATGAGAAACCAAAGAAGGAGTAGCTACGGACCGTCTTGATCCCGGGGATGCCCAGCAACGCAACGGTCAAGGGGTAGGAGACCTGATCCTCCACGTCCTGCGGGGACCGCCCCATCCATTCGGTAAAGACGATCTGCTGGTTCTCGCCGATGTCCGGAATGGCGTCCACGGGTACAGGATTGCGCGGTAGTCCGCCCAGGTCCCAGTCGAACGGGGCGACAAGGATGCCCCAAACGACAACTGAAAGAGTGACCAGGACAACCACGAGCTTCTGTTCAAGGCAGAAGCGCATCAACCGATCAAGAGGGGATCCACCGGTGCTCATTGGTCACTCCCCCCCGCGTTCCCGTAGGACTCCTTGAGTTCACCGCATCGCGCCATGGCAGGGCCGAAGTACGGATTGGCCACCTGCGTGTCCACCTGCAGCCAGGATGCCCCCGCGTTGTCGAAGGCCATGGGACAGTAGATGACGTGGTGCATTGTCCCGGCGGGGGGGCCGGCGGATCGGGAGAGAGCCGCGACAGTAGTGCTGATTCCACCCAGGGAGGTCCGGAGCCCCGCCAGATCGGCTTCCTCATCCGCAATGGCGTAGGCCTTGATTCCGTCACGGATGGTGCTCCAGGCGGCTTCCGCCTCGGGAGCCAGATCCGTGCTGTTGACCCCATCCAGGGCATGAACGATTGCATCCAGGGCACTGCGCCCCTTGTGCTCGTCATCTTCGGCGAGGGCGGCCGTGAACCCGAAGTAGGCCTCGTAGAGCGGCTCCAGTGAGGATCGAAAAGAGACCGGAGCTACCGAGAGGGGATCCATGCTCATCCCCGCCGGCATGTCATGACCCTCGTGATCGCTACTTTCCGGGTCCGGAGACGTGCCGGTCTTGGGGGGCGCTCCATGCGAGTGGCCAGGGGCAGGGCCACCGCCCTCGGGATTCATCATGCTTGGCTTGGCCTGGATCTGCATTGCGCTGTCGATCTTGAACGCACCGTTCACTACGACCTGTTCGTCCTCGTGAAGACCGCTCTCCACGATGTAGAAGCCACCGGCGCGTGGCCCCAGGTTGACTTCGCGGGTTTCGAATGCCGGCTTGTCGGAGTCCGGCTTCCTGACGTAGACAATGGCGCGAGCTCCCGTAAGCAGAGGGGCAGTCGCCGGTATGACGAGGGGGGCTTCCTCCACGTCCGACTCTCCCGCGAAGCCGAGCTCCTCCGCGCGGACAAGGGCCATGCCGCAAACGTCGCATGCTCCCGGTTTGTCCTTGACGATCTCCGGATGCATTGGGCTGACCCATTTGCCGGCCAGGTCGGCATCCAGGGTGCGCCCATCGCTGGTCAGCGCGGAGCGGACCACGGCGCGTACGAACATGTCGGGTTTCAATCTCAATCCCGGGTTCGCCGCGTTGACGCGAACTCTCACCGTACGTGTCCTGGGATCCACGACCGGATCAATGAACGCAACACGCCCCTCGAAGGTCTCGCCGGGAAACGCCTCCACATCAAAGGAAACCCGTTGCCCGTACCGGATCCAGGGTAAATCGGACTCATAGAGATCCAGCATGATCCACACACTGGAGAGGTCGGCAATGGTGTAGACCGGGGACCCGGTCTTGACGTACTCGCCTTCAACCGCCGCCTTGTGGATCACGATACCGGCGATCGGGGCATAGATCGTGACCAGTTCGCTGGCTTTCCCCGTGTCCTCCACCTTCTTGATCTGCTGTGGCGTGAATCCAAGTAGGCGCAGCTTCTCCCGAGCTGCTTCAACGGTGGCGTTGGTGCTCGATCTGAGATAGTCGACCTTGCTCGATTTCAGCCTGTCTCGGGCGCGGAGGGATTCGATGAGTTCCGTCTGGGAACTGTAGAGTTCCGGGCTGTAGATCTCGACGAGATGATCCCCCTTGCGCACGCTCACACCGGTGTAGTCCACATAGAGACGATCCAACCGTCCGCTCGTCCAGGACGTGATCCGCTTGAGTGCGCGCTCGTCCACGGCCACCCGCCCCGATGTGCGCACCTCGGCTTCGACCATCTGTCGACGTACGGGCCGGGTGACGATTTCGGCGAGGAGCATGGATGATTCAGACATGGAAAGAGTCGTCGGTCCGTCGGAGCCGTCAGACGACGTCTCGGGGATCAGGTCCATGAAACAGATCGGGCACTTCCCTGGCTCAGGCATTCTGATCTGCGGATGCATGGAGCAGGTCCACACGGTGGCGGTTTCGACTCCGGTCGTTTCTCCGGGCGGAGCGGGTGCATCGCCGCGACCAAACATCAGCATGGCGACGAGGAATCCGGCCGTGAGGAGAAGGAGGCGAGGGAGCCAGACGCGAACGACGGATGAGAGGTTTCGGGCGGTCATTGTTGGTTCTCCTCAAGAGTGCTTCCAGGGTCCGCGTGCGAGCCGGCGGCTCGGCCAACGAGGGCGCTTAGTCGGATTCGTGCCCTCAAACGGTCCGCCCGTGCCCGCTCCAGAGACAACCCAAACTCCAGGAGTTGTCGCTCCGCGTCCAGGACGCCGAGAAAATCGCTATTCCCTGACTCGAACGCCGTGAAAGCAGCTTCCAGGGATTGGGCCCCCTTGGGAATGAGCGCATCCCCGTACAGCGAAACCTTGCGCTCCGCGTCACGAAACGCGAATAGGGCGTTGTGGAAGTCGGTGTTGATCCGGTTGAGGGTCGCCGCACGTCGATCGAGGGCGGCGGATCGCATTGCGGTAGCTTCCCGCCTGCCTGCAGCACGTGGGCCCGTCCATACGGGAAGCTGGACGGCTATCCGGGCAACCCAAGCGTCCTTGCCGTTCTGGGCTGCTGAGCTCCCCTCGAGAGGGTCGGTCTGGATCCAATCCACTCCCACTGCGAGACCGGGCCAGCTTCGCTTGCGGGCCAGGTCCAAGCGCCGATCTGCAGTCTCGACGACCGCATCCAGGGCAAGCAGGTTCGGGTTCCGACTCTCTAGTTGGGCGCGAAGGTCTTCGGGGTCAGGAAGGGGCTCAAGGTCCGGTAGCGTCCTGGGCAAGGGAAGCTGGGTATCCGATTGCAGGTCAAGCAGAGCCCGAAGGCGAGCTTGGCGGGGACCCCGGAGGTCCTCGAGAGTGCGTGCCCGATCCTCCAGCGTGCCGAGTTCGACCTGAACCTTGATCAGATCGCTGTAGGTGACGGCTCCCGTTTCATACCGGGCGCGTAGGATCGTTTCCCACCCGGCGAGCAGTTCCAGGTTGTCTTCTGTGATTTGAAGCGCGGCGCCAAGGTAGAAAAAGTCAGCGTAGGCGTCGGCCAAGTCGGCGACCACCGTCTCCAGGGTTGCTTCGTACCGTCGTTGGGCTGTCTTTGCCTCGGCCAACGCTCGATCCGCCTGCTGGCCCAGGGTGCCGAACCAGGGAAAGGCCTGGGTGAGGCTGGCCCGCTGTCGCTGGGGGCCCAGGCGGGTCTCTACCGACTCGACATAGTACCCATAGACCAGCATGGGGTCAGGGAGGGCCCTGGCCTGGGGCACTCGCTCCAATGCGGCTTCCCACTCGGCCCGAGCCGCATTCACGGATGGATTGCGGGCCAGGGTGACACGCAGATAGTCCCCAAAACTGGGTTCCTCTCCAAGTGTGATGGAAACGACAGCCGGGTGCTCAACCGGGGCGGGCACGGACTCACTCCGCGCGACCTCCGTGTTGAAAGCCTCGAAGGCGTTCCTTTCCGCGGTACTCGCGCAACCGGCAAGCAGGCCGACGCCGAGTAGGAGCGCGGTGTAAGGTAGGAAGAATCCCTTGGGATCGAACACGGGGCACCTCGCAGGACCATTGATACTGATCCGAGTCCAAGACACGATGCAAGTCAGCGGAGGGCGCACGACGCCTTCCACGGTTCAGCGAATGGGGGAGGGGAACTCTAGATAAGCCAGGCGCAGAGAAGCGTGTAGGCGGGGCAGGGGGGGGGCGCCTTGGGGTGGGTGCTGAGCGCGCAGGCGAATCCTGGTGACACCGCGGAACCGAATGCTACGTTGCGAATCGGAGCCTTAGCCGTCTCGAACATGACAAGAGTCGCGCACGGAAGGGGCGCCGGCCCGGTAGCATCTTTGTTGGTCAGATCACAGCAGGCGGGGTTGATCCCCGACTCGTCGGAGGGTATGGAGCACGCACTGTCCGGACCGCAGCAGCAAGCAACCGCGTTCATGTCGACGAGGCAGCCGGAGGTGGCCAACGCGGAACCGAGGTTGAGCGATCCCATACCCAAAATTACGAACCAGATCAGGGCTGTTTTCATGATTGACGAGTCACGCCTTTCCCGACGATGTACAAGAAAGTACCGCTCTTGTCCGATAAACGTCCACTGCAATGACCGAAATCGCCTTCTTCCCGGAAGGGACGATGTCGGGAGCGGGTTGATACTGGGCTGCATGGTCAGTCCTCCGATCCAGGTTTCGCTGGAAGTGCAGCATTGCCTGTTTCTCGGCTTCGATGTAAGCCGAAGTCTGATACCTTCTTGCGGAGGGTGGTGGGGCTGATTTCCAGCGATTCGGCGGCGTGGGTGATGTTCCACCCGAGGCGATTTAGGGTGTCCAGAATGTGCTCCCGCTCGGCCTCCCGCAGGGAGCGAGGTCGGGCGGACTCATCCCCTGACGGGGTGGTCCTCGTGGGAATATTGATCTCCAGATCATCGGCCTCGATGACATCCCCTCTGAGAACCGCGGTGGCCCTTGTCAGCACGTTCTCCAGTTCACGAACATTGCCGGGCCAATCGGCGCTCTTCAGCTTGAGAATCGCGTTGACTGAGAGACCTGCCATAGGCTGCGACAACTGTTCCGAGATCCGTCTAAGGAGGAAATCGGCAAGCAACGGAATGTCTTCTCTCCTCTCCCGAAGGGGAGGGACGTCAAGGCGAACCACGGCAAGCCGGAAAAAGAGGTCCTGACGAAACTCGCCCTCTCGAACGAGCGAGTCGAGATCCCGATGCGTCGCTGCCATCACCCGGGCCCGTAGGGGAACCGTGGTTGTTCCTCCGACCCGCTCGAACTCCGATTCCTGCAGGGCGCGCAGGAGTTTTGCCTGCAAATCGAGCGGGAGATCGCCAACCTCGTCAAAGAAGATCGTTCCTTCTCCAGCCAATTCCAGTTTACCGAGCTTGCGAACGATGGCACCGGTAAATGAACCTTTCTCGTGGCCAAAGAGTTCTGACTCCAGAAGGGAGGGAACGATTCCCCCGCAATTGACGGCCACAAACCGACCGGTTGGGCCAGCTGCTTCGTGCAACGCCCGCGCAACCAGTTCCTTCCCTGTGCCGGTTTCACCCTGAATCAGCACGGTCACTCGTGAACGGGAGAGCATGGCGATCTTCTTCAGCAATTCCACAATTGCAGAACTTGCCCCAACGATTTCGCGGGGCTGCGCCTCCTTCGCCTCAAGCAGGGGTGCGACCGTCGGGGGGGATTCCACCCCGATCGACTCCAGGGCTTTGGCCACAGTCCCGAGGATCTGATCCAGATCCAGGGGCTTGCGGATATAGTCGAATGCCCCGGCTCGGATAGCATCGATCGTGGCATGCATGTCCTGGTGTCCGGTAATCATGATGATGGGGCACGAGGGCCGCGTCTCCCGGAGGCGCGTAAGCAGGTTACGGCTGTCACCATCCGTGAGCTTGAGATCCAGAAGCACGATGTCATCGGGATCGATCGAGAACAAGTCCCACGCGTCCTTCAATGTGTGTGCCAGGCGCACCTCATAGCCTGCCGAAACCAGGTGGATCTGGAGGGATCGAGCGAGTGCCCGGTCGTCGTCGACTACGAGAACCCGATTCACGAAACCACCTCCTGACAAGGTATCTCCAGGCGGAACAGTGCTCCGCCTCCGGCGCCGGAGAGGGCGAATATCCTGCCTCCATGCAGCTCTGCGCACTTGAGTGCGTGCGCGAGGCCGAGCCCGCTGCCTCGTTTCTTGGTGGTGAAGAACGGTCTGAAGATCTCCGTGGGATCCACCCCATTCAGGCCCGGACCGGTGTCCTCGACTTCGATGCGAAGCCAATGCCTGTGGGGCAAATCAGTTACAAGTCTCAGAGTCACCACTCCTCCCCGTGGAGTTGCTTGCAGGGCATTGAGGACCAAGTTTGAGACTGCCTGATCGAGAAGTCGTTTGTCCGCCTGAATTGTCTCCGGTGAGGCGCCCTTTACCACTCGCAGATCGATACCATGTCCGACGGCTTCGGCCTTGAACCGGTCCATTAGGTCCGCCAGGATCCCATTGACCGACACGGATTCGATAACGGGGGCAACCGGGCGTGCGTAGTCTAGGAGGTCCGTAAGTGTCTCCTCCGTCTTTCGAACCTGTGAAAGGGCGATGCCGGACAGTTCGGCAAAGTCAGCCTCGGACCCAAGGTGTCGCTCCAGGGCCTGCAGGTTCATTTTGACCGACGAAAGCTGGTTTCGCATCTCGTGGACAATGCTCGAGCTCAATTCACCGACTGCCGAGAGGGTACCGGCAAGGACCCTGTCCTTTTCTGCCTTCTCTACGGCGTCCAGTAGTTCGTTGAACGCGCGGGTTACCTGGGCGACGTCCGTGTCCCCGTGGACCGAGATCCGCCCCTGGGGCAAGGCGTCCCTCTGGCTGCGGACGGCGGCGGCGAGTTCGGCGAAGGGGGTGGAGAGTCGGCGACTGATCTGGGCAGAGAGAAGGAACACCACGATGAGTGTAATCACCCCGGCAACAACGAATCCCTGACGCAACGAGTAGAGAAGGGCGAGTGCTTCTTCCTGCTCCATCTCAGCAACGAGAATCCAGCCCTGCTCGCTGCTTCGGGCGAAGCTGGCGAACATGCCCTTTCCGGACTGGGAACGAAAGTGCACGCTCCCGGAGGAGGATGTTTCCGCTGCCCTCAGGATCGCGTCATGAACCGCGGACGCTCCGCTTGGCGTTTCCTCCATAACGAAGGAGCCATCCAAACCGGCCAGGGTGACACCTCCGGTTTGCCCCAACCCGGCTCGATTGGCAATGATCCCGGCAAACGCCCGGGCAAGATCCAGGGAAGCGACTACATACCCGCTGGGGGAACGCCCGGGAATCTGGAGGATGTTCGCGGCGTGAACGCCCACGTAACCACTTTCGTGGGCGTGGGTCGGCAAAAAAATCGGTCCGTCGGCGTTGGACAACCCCGTCTTCAGATCCTCCCCGACGATTTCCTCCGGATGACCGACCGCATCGCGTTGTGATGCCACTAGCTCCCACTCAGGATTGTACAGTGATATGACTCGATAGTCGCGGGCACCGGATTGGAACGAGTCCAGGAAGTCGCACACCCTCTCGTGGTCGTCCGCGACGGTGGCATCCACCACCAATGCGTTGCAGTCCGGACTGCGGCCAATCACTTCCAGATCGGTTCTTCGCTCCGAGAGCCAAGAGTCCATCTGTGCGCTTCGTGAGGCAACCACGCTCAGGAGGTGCTGGTCACTCGCCTCTATCAGAGCCGAGCGGGTCGCGAAGTACCCATAAGCAAACAACCCAAAAAGCGGTACCAGGCCGACGACAAGCATCCACCCCCTGATGTGAGAGCCCAGGCTTGGACGCTCACCCCTTTCGTGGGTGCGCGGATCACTTGTCGGCCGCTCAATCGTGTTGACAGTCATGCGAAGGAGCACCTCGTTACATCCATCGCGTCATTCGGTAGCGTCCGGTGCGCCCCCGAATGACCGCTCTTCGGTCCCGTGGAGCGGTAACCCCACGCTGGACTTCCCAAGTTCGACTGTACGACGCTCATGGCAGGACACAAAGCAAGAACCGGTCCAGAATCGGACTTGTCGAGTTCGGTATGCCCCGCCGCAGTTTAGGAGGTTGTCGAGCATCAGCGTGAGTCCCGAACCGACCAGATTCTGGTGACCAACCCACCAGCTTCTGTGGGGTTGTTGGTGTCAACGCCAAGGCACCGGATCCAGGTCAAGGGGGATCCACGGCTGGCCCAAGTGGAAGTCTACACCTTGAGTTACGCCGATATGGGAGTCCGTGATGCGGGTTACCTCTGATCTGGCCCAAGAATTGCGTGTATCGGGTGTCAAGTCGAGCCGGTACCAACACGGCATGAGCCTTTGTACTGGCGATAGGAGGAGGCCGAGATGAAGGAAGTAAAGGCCTACGTTCGCGTTTTCATGGTGTCGAACGTCCTCAAGGCGTTGCGCCATGAAGGGTATTCCCGAGTCACCCTCCTGGATGTCAGTGCAGTCTCAGATCCCATCTGGGCCGAGGAACGGCAACTCGATCCAGCGATTGGACTGCATACGCGAATGGTCAAGCTCGAACTGGTGTGCAGTGAGTCACAAGTGGAGACGGTACTCGCAGTCCTGCGGGCTGCGGCCCATACGGGCAATCCTGGAGACGGTCTCGTCAGCGTGAGTGACCTGTCCGACTGCATGAGGATACGCACGGGAGAACGGGGCAAGGATGCCTTGTAACAACCGCCACGTGGGAGAGGAGCTGTGACATGACCGATAAAGTGACGGATCCAGTTTGCGGAATGGAAATCTCGGAGGAAGCGGCCTTTGCGACTCAGGACTTCGAGGGGCGGAGCTACTACTTCTGCTCTCCATCTTGCCTGGATAGGTTTGAGAAGGCGCCACGGGCTTACGCCGAAACGGACAAAGCCTGACTTACGGGGCAGGCCAAGGGTCGAGCCGGCTGAGAGGCTGGGGACCGTCGGGCCCCGCGAAAACTCACCCATAGGAGGCACGTCATGTTGATGGATCATCAAGTCGGGGTTGTGCTGTGGTGGGTCCTGGGCGTACCAGCCGTGGTTGCCGTGGCCGTTCTGGTGCGGGCACTGATCAGGAACGCTCGTTCTCCGGACAAGGGCAAAGCGCTTCCTGATGTAACAAGTGCATGTCACAACGTTGGCAAGGACACCCCCCGGAAAAAAGTGTGACCGGAAAGCCCAGGGGGGTGAGAGCGGGTCCGGCTTTCGGACTCAACGTCCCTGGGCGGAGAGGGGAGGTTTGGAATGGAATACTTCAGTGACAACTGGTTCTGGATCATTCTCATTGGCGCTTTCCTATGGTTGCATCTGAGAGGGCATGGTTGTGGGGGGGCACACGGGCACGGCAATCATGGCGGACCTGACCGACACGAACCCGGGTCTGTTGCGGATCCGAAGGAAGAAGAAACTCCAAGAGCCCATCACTGAGCTTGCGAACACCCTCGTACCAGGGAGGTAAACAAATGCACCTGCACATCAAGCCGGTCGCATGGACGGTCGGCCTATTCAACGTCATCAGCTATCTTCTTTGTGTCACTTGGGGTTTGCTGACTCCCGATGCTTTGCATATGCACGAGTTTCTTGAGGCAGTTCTGCCGGCGTTCGAGTGGCTTACGCCCATGGGTTTTGCCCTGGGTCTCGGCGAAAGCTTTCTCTGGGGGGTCTACTTCGCAGTAGTCCTTGTTCCCTTGTTCAACTGGACCCAGAGGCGCTGGGGCTGCGTTGCGGGGCAGATGGAGCCACGCTAGTCGGGTGGAGAACGGCAGGTGACGAAGTCCAGGCAGATCGCAAAGTTCGCCCGCCCGGGATCTGTGGACCCAAGGAGGTAGTCGATGCATGTAGGAACGTGGGGTATGGCCGCAATCGTCATTGTTATCGTGTCCTGGGTGATGTACCGGTACTTTGCTCCTGCGGGCTGGAAGGAGTGGGGCAATGTAGGGGTCCTTCAGGCGTTCATCATTGCGTTCTACGCGGAAATGTACGGATTTCCTCTGACAATCTACTTGTTGGCCCGATTCTTTGGTCTTGACCTGGCATGGACGAACGGGGGCAACCTATGGGAACAGCTGTTTGGCACCCCGGCAGCCCACATCGTAGCGATGGTGGTTGGATACCTGATCGTCTTTTCCGGAGCGTCGCTGGTCGCGGAGGGGTGGCGCACTATCTACCGAGCGCGGCGAGAGAAGCGCATGGCAATCGAAGGTGTGTACGGGAAAGTACGGCATCCGCAGTATACGGGTCTCTTCCTGATTCTCTTTGGCGAGGGAATCGTGCATTGGCCCACGATCGTCTCCGTAATCGCATTCCCCGTAGTCGTCGTTGCCTACACGCTCCTGGCCAGGAGTGAAGAGAAACACATGCTCAGGGAATTCGGGGAGGAGTATCGGTCGTACCGGAACCGAGTGCCCATGTTCCTGCCTCGCGGGGATTCTGGAACACCACAGGAGGCATGAATGAACTGGAATACGCTGCTTAGCGGAGTCGTGTTGATTCTGGTACTCGCCCTGGTTGGTTGGAGGATCAGAGGGTCCAGAAACCCGTGAACCACTCGTGAGTCTCACGGCTACGAAATCCCCCACTGCACGGACAACGATGACACCGTCCGGGATGAGGAGAAGCATGAGTCAGGAAGAGGGAATCATTCTCGTTACAGGAGCCAACGGGTCCATCGGGCGGGCTGTGATGGAGCGGCTTGTCGGGCATTTTCCGGTGGTCATTGGGTTTGACCGGAGCGCCCCGGATCCTCCGCCCCCTGGGTGCGGCAGCATGGTCGTGGATCTCACGTCGGATCGCAGTGTTGCCGAAGGGCTGCGCACCCTGCGCGCCCACCATGGATCCCGCATCGCTACGGTCATCCACCTGGCGGCCTACTACGACTTTCTTGGACGATCGAGTTCTCTCTACGACGAGATAACTGTCAGGGGAACCGAACGCCTTGTCCGGGGCCTGACCCACCCGGACTTCAGCGTTGATCAGTTCGTTTTCTCAAGCACCATGCTGGTCCATAGGCCCGGGCGGCCCGGGATGCTGATCAACGAGGCATCGCCTATCGGCCCCACATGGGCGTATCCGGAGTCCAAGGTGCGTACGGAAGAGTTCTTGAGAAGAAACCGTGGGGAGATTCCAGTGGTCCTGCTCCGTATCTCGGGTGTGTACGATGACGAATGCCACTCGATTCCTCTCGCACATCAGATTCAACGCATCTACGAGAAGCAACTGACTAGCCGGCTCTATTCAGGAAACACCTCCCACGGCCAATCTTTCATGCACATGGAGGACCTGGTTGATGCGATCGAACGTGTCGTGGTGCGTCGCAGCGAGTTGCCGCCGGAAGTGCCCATCCTTTTGGGTGAGCCGGAGGTAGTCAACTACGATGAACTGCAGCACACTCTTGCTCGACTCATCCATGGAGAGGACTGGGAAACGATCGTCGTGCCCGGGGCGCTTGCCCCTTTGGCCAAGGCGGGTGCCTGGATGATGCAGCAGCTCCCGGGCGCCGACCCGTTCATTAGGCCCTGGATGATTGATCGAGCCAATGATCACTACGCGCTCGACCTGACTCGGGCTCGCGAGCTACTGGAGTGGAAGCCGCAGCGTAGTCTCCGGGAGACCCTGCCGAAGATGGTCGCGGCACTGAAGTCGGATCCTGAGCACTGGTATCGTGAGAACAAGCTGGAGCCCGTAGAGGGCCCTGGAGAGGATGGGGATGTTGCTCCTCGGGGTGAGCCCGATGATGTCTAGCCAGGACGATCGCCGGCCCCGCCATTCTCATTCGGGGCAGGAGAGCCACTCCGGGGGCCATGCGCACCATTCGCCGCAACCCGCGGGCGACTCCGGGGGTGACCGGCCGGGCATGGGGATGCCCCCAGCCATGGAGCATGGCGGGGCCATCTGGCCCCACTACGCGAACATGATCCTGGGACTGTGGCTCATCACGAACGTCTACTCAATGCGCTATGACAGCCCTCAGCTGCAGGTGAGTGACGGGGTAAGCGGATTGCTGGTAATCGTGCTCGCGGCGTTGTCTCTGTCCCCCCGCGGGGCAATTCGATTGGCGGCGCCCTGGTTGAACTGCCTGGTTGGCACGTGGTTGTTGTTCGCCCCGCTGATTTTCTGGGCGCCCACCCCGGGTATCTACAACAGTGACACGCTCATGGGTGTTCTGGTTATCTCGTTTGCAATCCTTGCCCCCGGCATGCCTGGGATGCGGATGGTGATGGGCCCGGACATACCCGACGGGTGGTCCTACAATCCATCGAGTTGGCCCCAGCGGGCTCCTGTCATCGCGCTCGCCCTTGTCGGATTCTTCCTGTCGCGACAGATGACCGCCTATCAGTTGGGGCATACGGCGTCTTTCCTTGATCCGGTCTTTGGCACTGGAACACAGCAGGTGCTCACGTCCGACGTGTCGCGTGCCTTTCCTATCGCGGATGCCGGACTAGGTGCGGTGGCCTATGCAATCGAGTTTCTGATGGGTTTCATGGGTGACAGGGCACGTTGGCGAACGATGCCGTGGATGGTCATGTTCTTCGGGATTCTGGTTGTTCCGCTTGGCATTGTTAGCGTGACCCTCATCATTCTCCAGCCACTTGCGGTCGGCGCGTGGTGCACGCCTTGCTTGATCGCTGCTGCCTCGATGTTGGTAATGATGTCCTTGACCCTGGATGAAGTGGTCGCAATGCTGCAGTTCCTGGTTCAAGCCAGACGAGAGGGGCAGTCGGCCTGGCGTGTGTTCTGGCTTGGCGGCGCTCTTCGCAGGCCCCCGACCCCCGCCGACACCCGCCCCGACACCGTCAGTCTGACGGCGATGCTCTGGGGTGTCGGGCTACCCTGGAACCTGGTCGCCACTCTTGCCCTAGGCGTGTGGCTCGCCGCGGCACCTACGGTTCTTGGGAGTTCCGGTGACGCGGCATCCAGTGACCGTCTTGTGGGAGCCCTCATCGTGACCGTTGTCATGATCGCGTTGGCGGACGTCGGGCGACCGGCCCGCTACCTCAGTATCCTGCTGGGAGCGTGGGTACTGGGAACGCCATGGCTGCTGGATGGGGCGACGGGAGCAACGATCTGGAACAACATAGTCGTTGGGACTCTGGTAATGCTCTTGAGCCTTCAGCGGGGAAGAGTCGGGGAGACATATGGCGACTATCAACGGTTCATTAGGTGAAGCGAACTCTGCGATCGCGGTCTCGGAGGCGGGCATCTCGGGCGAACCGGGAGCGATCGCATGATCCCGGATGAGTACGTCTGGTTCATCTGGTCCATCTCGTTCCTGGTGCCCTGGGCCGCCGTCTATCTCGCAGTAGCCCGGCTCCGCAGAACGATGCTATGGGCCAGCGTGTTCACCGCCCCCTTCGGACTAACCGAGCCCCTCTTTGTGCCGGAGTACTGGAATCCGCCGAGCCTGTTTGATCTGGCAGCAAGGACGGGGTTTGACATTGAGAGCCTGATCTTCTGTTTCGGAATCGGTGGGGTTGGATCGGTGACGTTTGCCGCGATCTCCCGCCGCGTGATGAGACCACTCTCCATCGAGGAGCGTGCCACCCCTCGGCATCGCTATCATCGTGTGGCACTCCTGACCCCGTTCGCCTTGTTCCTGGCCCTGGTCGGGTTACCGTGGAACCCCATCTACGCGTCAATTCTTGCCATGCTGGGTGGTGCGGTGGCTGCGATGTCCTGCCGCCCCGATCTCAAATGGGCAATGGCGATAGGGGGAGGAGCGTTTCTTGTCTACTACCTGATATTTCTGGTGGGGCTGGAGGTGACGGCTCCCGGGTACATTGAACGCATCTGGAACCTCGACGCGCTCTCGGGAGTCCGGATGCTCTCGTTTCCCATCGAGGAAATCCTCTTTGCCGTGGCGTTCGGGATGTATTGGGCGGGCGTCTACGAGCACGCTACCTGGCATCGCGGGATTCACTTCCGGGGGGAGGTGGCACGAAAGTGACAAGAGCCACACCGACTAGGGTAAGCAGGATTCCTCCCCAGCTCTCGGTCGATATGCGCTCCCGAAAGAGAAGCCACGCCAGGAGCACCGAAAGTGTGGGGGTCAATAGGGTCAGGCCATTGAGGGATATCAGTGAACCTGATTTCAGGAGTCGGTACCACATCCAGGATGCTCCGGCCGAGACGATGACACCAAGATACAGCTGGCCGATGATGAACCGGGAAGTCCACTTTACGTCGGCGTCAACTTCAGCAATCGCACTCCAGAAGAAGAGGCCAACTGCACCGATCGCATACTGCCAGGCAACAGCGGTGAGGGGGGCGATCCGGTTCGAAACCGCTTTGATGAGGAGGTTGCCGGCTGCAAGCCCGAAGGCGGCCAGGAGACCAAGCCCGACACCGAGTCTCCACGTCTCGGCTGCGGAGGATGAGCCGGAAAGGGTGGTCAAGGCCACGCCGGCAATACCTACCAGGAGGCCGAGCCCCCGACGCAGGGACAGCGTATCCCCGAAGAACCAGACGGCCAAGGGCGCTACGAGGAGCGCTTGGCTATTGGCGAGTACGGCCGGAATGGTTGCTCCAGAGAGCTTGACGCTGAGGAACATGCCTGCGAGCCCGAGGGTCGTGTTGGTCAAGCCGAGCGCGACAAGCCATGGCCAAGAGTTGCGGGGGGGGAAGAGTCGCCTCGTTGCCGCGGCGAGGGCGAGCAGCACGATGGCGCCGATTGCGGCCCTGATAGCGGCATAAAGCAGCGGCGGAGCATCACCTTCCGTGCCCTTGATGGCGACGAAGCAACTGCTCCAGACCAGTACAGTCAAGAGACCCGAGACCCGGCGTGTGCCACGGACCTGAATCACCCTCACTTGACAACGCCATCCCGTCCCGGGCAGTGTAGGACGACGGTCAGGCGACGATGCGGGCTGTCGACTCTGATGTTCGTTTTCATGACCCGTCCAGGGTAGCAAACCGGGTATCTTCCGTGATCCGATCTTGCATCAGGAGGACCATCTATCACCCTCACCGTGTTCTCTGGAGGAGTCAGATGATTCGTGTGCCGCAGTCGTTCAAGATCAAGGTCACTGTACTGGCCCTCTGCGCCCTGCTCGTAGCTTCAGGGGGCGAGACCCACGACTATTGGCTGAGTCCGGATCAGGGCATCTTGGCCGTCGGGGACCGTCTCTCCATCCAGCTTCTGGTCGGAGATCGGCTCGAATCGGAGGTCGAGCGCCCGCTGCAGAAGGAGATTACTACCCGCTACGAATGGGTGAGCGACAATGGGACCATTGATCTCCTGGAGGCGTTGCCTGACAGCGCACAGCCGGTATTCAACCAAGTTATCCAAACCGAAGGGACGTCCCTCGTCCTCATGGACCGGGACTATTACCTCATCGAGAGTACTTATGAGCGTTTCCGGAGCTTCCTCGCCCATGAAGAACAGGAAACGATCGGGGAAAAGGTCAAGGACATTCCGGGCGAGCAGGCTCTGCGCCGGCGATATGCGCGCAACCTGAAGTCTCTGGTTTGCGTGGGTGCAGGTGGGGGTGCGGATCTGCACGATCGCACCGTGGGGCAGAAGCTGGAGATCATTCTGCTCCAGAATCCCTGCGACCTCGGGGATGATGCGGAGCTAGGCATCCGGGTCCTGTTCGACGGCGAGCCGCTCGAAGAAGCCTTGGTCCGTGCTTTCGTCGGGAGGGATGAGGCCTTGGTCGCTGAGATGAGCGAGCGGTCGGATGCCGCGGGTTTGGTGCATTTCCGGCTGGGACACGAAGGGCTCTGGGTCATTCGGGTTTCCCAGGTTATGGAATCTGTGGATCCGGAAACGGCGGACTGGGACACTCACTACGCGACTTTCAGCTTCATCCACCCCTAGGTCTTTGAACGGGGAGAGAAGAACCGAGGGCCAGGAACACCGTCCTTGGTGCCCGTATGACATGCCGAAGGCCGATCCTTCAGCCCAAGGTGACACCCCGACCCATGCTCGACGAAACCACCAGCAACCTTCCCGAGCTGGAAGACCGACTCCAGCACTTCCAGACCCTCATGCCCCACCGGGTGGAGAAGATCCTCCTCGTGGCGAGTCCCTATGACTCCTTTCTTCTGGGGGAGTACGGGAAGCTGGATCAGGCCAACCTGAACGAGCTCATGGAGTTGAGTCTCAAGCAGGCGCCCGGTCTCTCCCGCGTTTCCACCGGATCCGAGGCCCTGGCCAAGCTCCGCAAGCAGCGCTTCGACCTGGTCATCACCTCGCTTCACATCGGCGACATGGAGGCCGACCGGCTGGCCCATCGCATCAAGAAGCACCATCCGGACCTTCCCGTCGTTCTTCTGGCCTTCGACGATCGCGAGCTGGAAGCGGTCACCGCCCGCGGGAAGCCGGAGGGAGTGGACCGGGTGTTCGTGTGGCATGGCGACTTCCGCATTCTCATGGCCATCGTCAAGACGGTGGAAGACGGTTGGAACGTGGCCGAGGACGTGGAGCTGGCCGGGGTAAGCGTGATCATCCTCATCGAGGACTCGGTGCGCTACTACTCGCAGTTCCTGCCCGACTTCTATACCGAGCTCATGATGCAATCGGAACGGGTCATTGCCGAGGGGGTCAACCTGACCCACAAGGTCATGCGCATGCGGGCACGTCCCAAGATCCTTCTCTGCACCTCCTACGAGGAGGCCGAGGCCAACTTCCGTCTCTACCGCGACGTGCTCCTGGGAGTCATCTCCGATGTCGACTTCCCTCGCGGAGGGAAGTCCGATCCGGACGCGGGGCTGGACTTTGCCCGCATGGTACGCAAGGAGATCCCGGATCTCCCGATCATGCTCCAGACCCGCGATGCCCCGATCATCGATCGGGCGCGCGAGGTCGAGGCCAACGTGCTGCTCAAGGACTCGCCGTTGCTCCTGCGGGAGCTCCGCCGCTTCATGCTGGAGAACTTCGGGTTCGGCGACTTCGTGTTCCGCGACCCGGAGGGCCGGGAGGTCAAGCGTGCGGGCAGCCTGCGCGCCATGGAAGCGGTGCTTCCCGACGTCCCGGACGACTCGGTCTTTCTCCATGCCAGCCGCAACCACTTCTCCATCTGGCTGCGGGCGCGGACCGAGTTCCGGCTGGCCCAGACCCTGCGGCGGCGGGATGTCTCGGAGTTCAACTCGGTCGCGGACGTGCGGCACTATCTCGTCGAGTCCATTCGGGAATTCCGGCGCGAGCGGCAGAGCGGCGTGGTTGCGCATTTCGAGAAGGAAAGCTTCGACCCGGCGGCGAGCTTCGCCAAGATCGGTACCGGCTCCATGGGGGGCAAGGCGCGCGGGCTCGCTTTCGTGCGTCAGCTTCTCTACAACCACCGGGTGCGGGACAATTTTCCCGGGGTGCGTATCGCGGTTCCGCCCGCGGTGGTCATCGCCACCGACGTGTTCGACCGTTTCATGGACGAGAACGATCTTCGGGACTTTGCCCTGAGTGAACCGGACGATGAGGCGATCGAGAACGCCTTCCTGCGGGCCCGCTTTCCACGCAAGGCCCTGGGGGCCCTGTACCGCTACCTGGACAAGGTGAAGTACCCGCTCGCCGTGCGCTCCTCCAGCCTCATGGAGGACTCGCAGCACCAGCCCTTCGCGGGAATCTACCGCACGGTCATGGTTCCCAATACGAAGGTGACCCTGCGTGACCGCCGGCGAGCGGTGGTGCGTGCGATCAAACGGGTCTACGCCTCCACGTTCACCGCCTCGGCCAAGGCCTACTTCAAGACCACCGCGTACCGCCACGAGGAAGAGAAGATGGCGGTGATCATCCAGCGGGTGGGGGGGGCGCAGCACGGAGACCGCTTCTATCCGGAAATCGCGGGTGTGGCGCGTTCCCACAACTTCTATCCCATTGCCCCCATGCAGGCCGACGACGGCATCGCCTCGGTCGCCTTGGGCCTGGGCAAGACCGTGGTCGACGGCGGCCGCTCCTATCGGTTCTGCCCCAGCTATCCGGAGCGTCTTCTGGACGCCGGGTCCCCGCGGGACCTGCTTCCGGTGGCCCAGACCCGGTTCTACGCCCTGGAGCTCGACCCCGCCATCGACGAGGATCGCGAGCCGGTCGGCTCCTTCACCCTGGAGGTGGCGCGGGAGGATCAGACCCTGGACTCGGTGGCCTCGGTGTACTCGCCCGAGAACGACGCGGTCTACGACGGCCTCGCCCGTCCGGGCTCCCCCTTTGTTTCCATGGCTCCGGTGCTCAAGTACGGCGTCTTTCCGTTGGCCGACGTCATCCGGCTCCTGCTGGAGATCGGGGAGCGCGGCATGAACATGCCGGTGGAGATCGAGTTCGCGGTCAACCTGTCCCCTCCGGCGGGAAAGCGGATGCAGTTCCTCCTGCTCCAGCTGCGCCCCATGGTGCTCAGCGGCGAATCGGAGCGGGTCAAGATCGGGCGCATCCGGCCCGAGACCACGGTGGCCCGGAGCGAACGGGTGCTGGGTCACGGACGAATCGATGGGATCCGGGACCTGGTGGTGGTGGACCGGGACGAGATGGACCGCGCGGACACGCCGGAGATCGCGCTCCAGGTGGGGCGTTTCAACGCCGAACTGGTGGAGGCCCGCTTGCCCTACGGGTTGATCGGAGTCGGACGATGGGGCTCCTCCGAACCCTGGCTGGGTATCCCGGTGACCTGGGACCAGATCGCCGGCGCGCGGGTCATTGTCGAGGCCGAGCCGCGGGATCTCCATGTGGCCCCTTCCCAGGGATCCCACTTCTTCCACAATCTCACCTCGTCCCTGGTGGGGTACTTCACGGTAAACTCGAACGAGGGATTCGTGGATTGGGAGTGGCTGCGCGGCTGCGAAACGGTGGAGACGGTGGGCTGTGTGCGACACATCCGGTTTCGGGAACCGGTCACGGTGATCATGGATAGCCGAACCGGAAAGGGCGTGATCCTCAAGCCGGGGATATCCCACGGGAACAAGGACTAGCCATGGCGGTAACGTATCGGATCGACAACGACCTTCTGATCCTGGACTGCGAGGGTGAGTACCCGCGCGAGGACGTGGAGCGGGTGTTCGTGCGGGCCATGAAGGACGCGGCCACCCCGCAGCGGGTTCATCTCCTCCTGGACGTCACCGGGTCCAGGTCGCTCTCCGGCCGGTCCAGCAACGAGATTCGCCGCACCGCGATGGCCCTCGGGCCGTGTGCCGAACGTCTCGGCGGGCGCGCCGCGGTGCTTGCCACCTCGGACGTCCACTACGGCCTGTGCCGGATGGGCGCGGTGTACTCGGAAGCCAAGGGGGTGCGCGTTCAGGTGTTCAAGGAACGCACCGAGGCCCTGGCCTGGCTCCGGGAAGAGTTCGCCGCCTCGTGACGTCTCCCCAGGATCCGGGCATCGGGGCCGCCTACACCCTGCGTCCCGCCGAGCGGGAGGACTTCGAGTTCACCTACCGGCTGGTCGAGACCAGCTTTCGCCATCTGGTGGAGCGGGTGCGACCCTGGGACGGAGCCGAGGAACGCAGCCACCTGCGGGAGCGGTTTCGTCCGGGCCTGGACTCCATCGTCATGGTGGGTCGCCGCCCGGTGGGTCATCTGGGAGTGAGGGAGACGGAAGCCTCGCTCGAGCTGGGGATGATCGTCATCGACCCGGAATACCAGGGACGGGGCATCGGGACCGCGCTGATCGAGTCGGTCCTGGAGCGGGGAGGCATGATTGCCAAACCGGTCACCCTCTGGGTCAATCACGACAATCAGGGTGCGATACGGCTCTACCGCCGACTGGGATTCCGCGTGGTGCGGGAGGTGGAACGGCCGGAGCGACGGGAGCGCAGGCTCCTGATGACGGTCGATCCGCGGGACTAGCGTCGTTCCCCGGTTCGGGTCAGGAAATCCCGGAAACGAAGTGGTCGACCGCTTCACGGACGCCGCGTGGCGACAGGCGGGGATATCGCGAGTAGGCTTCCACCGGAACGGCGTGAATGAGCGCTTCAAGAGTTGCCGGTTCCACCATGCCGCTCGAGACGAAATGGGTCGCATCCTGGAGATCCCTGTCGAATCCCCGCACCACCTTGGAAAAGACCTGTGAGTACGGGTCGTAGTGGTAGAACGAGACCGTCCCGATAATCTCTATGAGGATGTGCCTCTTGTCGGAGTCGGCGAGCTTTGGAACGAAGTCTTCGGGACGGACGAGTTCAACGTTGATGTTGAGACGCTCCTTGATGTCCTGCACATCCCGAAACACCGACTCGCTATCGGACCACAGGTCGGCGTCGATCGTGGATGCGCGCCAGCCGACCTCCACGGCGCTACTGCCTCCCATGACCAGGACACGATGGGGACCGGGAGATGGGGCCGTGCGCGAGAGTGCCTTCATGAGCAGATGCAGTCGATCCCTGGTCAAAGCCTCACGCATGCGATGGCTTCTTGTTGCGTACGAGCCAGCAGGCATCCGCGAAGGAATGGATCTGATCCAGATAGGCGAGATAGCGCGCATGTGCCAGTTCCGGGTCGTGCGACTCCAGAAGTCGGTATAGCCGATGGTCGGCGTCCACGATCCGGAAGGTGGGGATGGGCACTCCCTCAAGGCGGAGGCGTGGCGCGGCAAGCGAGACCATGAGGCTCTCCGGCGTCTCTTTCTCGTGGACCAGATCCAGAAGACCCTGATCGACCATTCCTCCGCCCGGGAGTCCCAGGCTTTCGAAGGAATCCCCACCGAACCTCTGGCGAGTCCATCGACGGAGAGCTCCCAGCCTCGCGATTCGCGAGCGGGCAGTCGGAGTCAGGAGGCGGGCCCTGGATCGTCCACCCTCGCGTCCGTATTGCTGGAATTGCTCACGCACTCCCGGTGGAAGTTTCATGGCTTCATTGTATGCTTATGGGGTAAGCATGTCAATTCATTGTGGAGCAATCGATTAACACCATGCGGGAACACGCCTAGTGGTCGTTTCACCCCGCACCAAGCGACAATGGAATCCCAGATCGTGAAGGGCTTTGTCGGCGAGGGTCTGGGAACCCTTCACGAAAAGGCCTCGCCCAACAATGCGATGGGCTTCAGCGAGTCACGCTCTCCGAGTTCGCCGAAGATTCGTTCGTCTGGGAGAGCGACTACTGGACCGGCGGGGAGACCTGGATGACCGTCATGCGGATCCGGGCCACGCGGTACACGCGGGAGTGAGGGTGATCCGGATCCGGGGCGATGATCCCCGGATCCGGACCGAAAGACTCTACAGGGACTTGAACAGGTTGGCGATGGCGTCCAGGTCCATGGCGACCTTGCCCTGATCCGTGGCAACGGATTTCTCACGCGCATACTTGGCCTTCAGCAATCCCCAGGAGTGGGGCTCGACCGGCACCGAGATGGGCTCGCACGCGGTGTGCGACTCGTTGGACGTAGTTCCGCTGGGGCACTCTTGACACAATATCGATCCCGGATTGGGAGCGATGAAGCCCTCGTCACAAACGTTGCAAGCGACGGAAGCCGTGAAGTTGGCGTACGTACCCGCTTCGCACGCCAAGCAGGACTCCAGTCCCTCGGTTGGGCCGTAGGTGCCCGATTCACAGGGGAAACAGGGTGTCGTGCCGCCCACCCCGTAGAAACCGGGCAAGCACAGGTCGGCCGCTGCGGGTCCGGCAGAGAGGGCAATGGCGCCAAGAATTAGAAACGTAGCAAGACGCATGGTGGATCTCCTTGAGTTGTGTAGCGAGGCGTCGTTGCGGCCCCGGAGTGAGAGGCGAGCATCCTACCACGGCGACCCGGGAACACCCGCGCCGCCGGGGCTGACGGTCTAGATCACGCCCTGATCCATCATCGCGTTGGCGACCTTGAGGAAACCGGCCGCGTTGGCCCCCACCACGTAGTTGCCCTTGGCGCCGTAGCGCTCGGCCGCGTCCAGCGAGGTCTGGTGGATGTCCTTCATGATCATCTGCAGGCGCTGGTCCACCTCGTCCCGGGTCCAGCCGTACCGCATGCTGTTCTGGGCCATCTCCAGCCCGGAAACGGCCACGCCACCCGCATTGGCCGCCTTGCCGGGACCGAACAGCACGCCGTTCTCGATGAGCTTGTGGGTGGCCGCGATGGTGGTCGGCATGTTGGCCCCTTCGGAAACCAGCTTGCAACCGCCCCGCAGCAGGTTGTCCGCGTCCTTCGTGTCCAGTTCGTTCTGGGTCGCCGAGGGGAACGCGCAATCCGCTTCGTGGTCCCACACCGGGTTGTGATCCATGCCCTGGGTGACCGGGGTGTACTTCGCGTTGGAGTAGGTCTCCGCGTACTCGCTGATCCGTCCGCGTCGTACGCCCTTGAGCTCCATCACGTATGCGAGCTTCTCGGCGTCGATGCCGTCCGGGTCATGGATGACCCCGGACGAATCCGAGAAGCTGATCGGGATGGCGCCCAACTGCAGCAGCTTCTCCGCCGTATACTGGGCCACGTTGCCGCTCCCCGAGACCAGGCAACGCTTGCCCTCCAGGGTTTCCCCCCGCGCGCCGAGCATCTCCGCGGCGAAGTAGACCGAACCGTAGCCGGTGGCCTCCGGGCGGATCCGCGAGCCGCCCCAATCCAGCCCTTTTCCGGTCAGCACGCCGGTGAATTCCCGGGCCAGCTTGCGGTAGGTGCCGAACAGGAAGCCGATCTCCCGTGCGCCCACGTTGATGTCCCCGGCGGGTACGTCGGTGTCGGGACCGATGTGGAGAAAGAGGGTGCTCATGAATGCCTGGCAGAACCGCATGATCTCGGCATCGCTCCGACCATGCGGGTTGAAGTCCGAGCCGCCCTTGCCGCCTCCCATGGGAAGCGTGGTCAGGGCGTTCTTGAACACCTGCTCGAAGGCAAGAAACTTGAGGATGCCCTGGGTCACCGAAGGGTGAAACCGGAGCCCACCCTTGTAGGGGCCGATCGCCCCGTTCATCTGTACGCGGTACCCGCGGTTCACGTGGATTTCACCCTGGTCGTCCACCCAGGTGACCCGGAACGAGATAAGGCGCTCCGGCTCGACCATGCGCTCGGGGATACGGTGCTTGCGGTACTCGGGATGTCGATCCAGGACTTGTTTGAGCGAGGTGAACACCTCCTCGACCGCCTGGTGAAACTCGGGTTCGCTGGGGTTCTTCGCCTTGACCTGGTCGATGAGTGACGACACGTAGTCGGACATGATGTCTCCGTCGTCTCGCGGGGTTCTGTCCCGGGAGGATCCAGTGCGGCATGCGGCGTGACCGGGTCCGGCCCCGGTACTGGGAAGTGGGGACAGCATAACGAATTGGAGCAAGGGAGGGGGGGGCGAGGTCGCCGTGGACTGCGCGCCAGGCCGTGAGATCGTCGGAATGTCATACA
This sequence comes from Candidatus Eiseniibacteriota bacterium, assembly GCA_942491735.1. Taxonomy (GTDB): domain Bacteria; phylum Eisenbacteria; class RBG-16-71-46; order JABDJR01; family JABDJR01; genus CALOCN01. The sequence goes on from CALOCN010000001.1 coordinate 774,282, forward strand.
CCAGACTCAATTCTGGTTGAATAATTTTTGCCAATCAAGTAGATTTCCTGCCCCCCGGGTCCGGCAAAACTGTCTTTAGGGGATGTCGCCACATGGCTCGCCGACCCGAGTGCTCTACATCATGGACTTCAGGCCGGCGCGCGCGGGGCGATGCCCACCGCCGGGCCAAGGACGTAAATCATGGACTCCAAGGACCTCTTTGAACGCGACGTTCCTCTGACCCGGGAGATCGTCTTCACCGCGCTCGGGTTGACCCTCACCGTGACCGCCGCGAGTTTCCTCACCTTCGAGATCATCGGGACGTTCAGCCAGGCGTTATCTAGCCGGGACGTCCGGTTGATCGGGCTCGAGTCGGTCTTTGCCACCGTGGTCGCCTTCCTGATCTACGGCAACATGGTGTACCAGATTACGCGGATCGCGTACCTCTGGAGACTCAGGTCCCACTCACCGGTGTCGAGGGAAGTCCTCGATGAAGTGCATGGGACCCACGGGCCGGCTTTGACCTTCCTCGTACCGTCCTACAAGGAAGAGATCCGGGTGGTTCGCCAGTCCGTGTTCTCGGCCTGCCTCCAGGAGTTTCCGGGTCGGCGGGTTGTGCTGCTGATCGACAATCCACCCGCCCCGGACCATGCCGACGACATTGCCATGCTCCAGGAAGTGCGCGGTCTGGTCGAGGATATCCACGCCCTGATGGCGAGTGCTGCGCGCGAACACGTCCAGGCCCTGGAGGCCTTTCAGGGGCGGGCCGAGTCGGACCCGCTGGACCTGGAAGCGGAGCGCGAGTACCTGGCGGACGCGTATCGCAAGGTGGCCTGGTGGTTCGAGATCCAGGCCGCCAGCGAAGGGATCACCGATCACGCCGACGCGCTGTTCGTGGACAAGGTCCTGCGGGATCCCGCGACCGCGTACCGGGAGCGCGGGGAGGCGTTGTCCAGGAACCGGAACGGGAAGGAGATCCTCACTGCGCAGGACTGTCTGCGGGAGTACCGTCGGCTCGCGGCGGTGTTCTCTGTGACCGTGACCTCGTTCGAGCGCAAGCAGTACGCGAACCTCTCGCATGAGCCCAACAAGGCCATGAACCTCAACAGCTATATCGGCCTGCTTGGCAAGTCGTTCCGGGAAGTGGAGCGGGGCGGCCGGGTTCATCTTGAGCCGGTGACCGGGCAGGACGCGGATCTGGTCGTTCCCGCCGCGGACTACCTGATTACCCTCGATGCCGATAGCATCCTCCGATGGGACTACGCGCTGCGTCTGGTCCACGTCATGGAAGCAGTCGGCAATGAGAGAGTCGCCGTGGTACAGACGCCCTACACGGCGGTTCCAGGGGCCAAGGAAGTGCTGGAACGGGTAGCGGGCGCGACGACCGATATCCAGTACATCATCCATCAGGGGTTCACCCTGTTCGGGGCCACCTTCTGGGTGGGGGCCAATGCCCTCCTCCGGGTGCGGGCGTTGCATGACATCGTCGAGGATGACGTCGTCGATGGAGTGCCCATTCGCCGTTTCATTGCCGATCGAACCGTGATCGAGGACACCGAGTCCAGTGTTGATCTGGTGGCGAAGGGGTGGACACTCCACAACTACCCGGAACGCATGTCCCACAGCGCGACTCCCGCGGACTATGGATCCCTTCTTGTACAGCGCAGGCGTTGGGCGAACGGGGGATTGATCATCCTACCCAAACTCCTGAGATATGCAGGCGCAGGAGGAGGAAGCATCCGCAAGGTGCCCGAGTGTTTCATGCGGGTGCACTACCTGGTGTCCATCGCGGCGGTGAATATCGGGGTTCCGCTCCTTCTCATGTTCCCGGTCGAGCAGCACCTGCGCAGCATCTGGTTCCCTCTGACCGCCGTGGCCTACTTCGGTTTCTACGCTCGCGACATGGTGCTGGCCGGCTACAGATCCCTCGACATTTTCCGGGTCTATGCCCTGAACCTCCTGCTCATCCCGGTGAACCTCGGGGGGGTGTTCAAGTCCATCCAGCAGGGCATTACGGGTGAACGCATTCCGTTCAAGCGCACGCCCAAGATCAAGGGGCTCACCGGATACCCCCGGATATATGTCCACGGCGTGGTCGCGCTTGTGTTCACCTGTTTCCTCCTCGCCGGTTTCGACATCTGGCATCAGCGGTGGTTGCACTCGGTCTTCGGGGCTGTCAACGGGTCGGTCCTCGCCTATGCCCTTTGGACCTATATCTACAAGCCGCAGAGAGAGGCCGTGACGCAAGTCGCTCCGCTCCGGCTACCGGCCGAGGCCTCTGCCCAGCACACGGAGAATCGCCCAGCGAAAGCGTCTGCCGGTCAGCTAGTGGGATAGCCGGTCGATCACGTTGCGCGTGATGCGAACCACAACGGGATCATTGCCGCGCAGTCCGTGGGCCCAACCTGTCGTGGAGGCGGTAAACACCGTGCCCCCCGACCCGGTGGAGTAGAGTCCCATACAGGCAGTACCCGTTCTTCCCGGCTCCATCGCTTCGTACCAGTCGATGTCCTCCGCGGGCCAGCTGACGGGGGCGGTGGCCAGCACCAGGAATCCCGGTGGGGTTCCGTCCCGGTGGGTCGGGTAGGGTATCCCATCCTGCCAATGGATCTCGCATCCATCGCACTCGTATCCGACGATCCGGTCCGCCTCACCAAACGTGTCACCCGGTTCCAGCCCCGTGCCCTCGAAGGCCCAATGGTCGGGCCGGTGGACGGTGAAGGCTCCGCTTCCATCCATGAACTGGTCGTTGTGCCGGTGCATGCCGCCAAAGGGAAACCCCACGCCGGTCAGTAGGTTTTCCGGCCGGCCGACCAGCACATGGCTCCACAGGGTGGTGAGAAGGGGGTTCGGTCCGGAAGGCTCGTAGAGCGGATCCTGCTCGAATGCCTTCTTGTACGAAACCATGGTCAAGCCGTCGTTCTCGAATCTCACCTGCCAGCAGACATTGTTCCCCCCAAGGAAGGCCACGTTTCCCCCGTTGGCGATGTGCGACTCCAAGGCGTCGCGCATGGGTGCGGACCAGTACTCGTCGTGTCCCACGCTCAGCACCAGGGCGTAGTTCGATAGGATCTCCGGTCGCTCCTCGAGATCGTGGTTGGTCGCATACTCCATCCGGTAGCCGTTCGTCTCCGCCCATTGGATGAATGGAAGTTCCCATTCGTAGATCTGGCTGGCCAGCGGGCGCATGAACGAGACCTGGTTGACCCGCTTTCCGTTCGTGCTGTTGAAAGGATAGAGACTGCTTCCGCCCCAGTTGTTGTAGGCGTTGTAGGTATTGGTCGTCAGTTGAAGCAGGATCGAGGCGTCCCGGCCCGGGTGTGCCGACCGCACGACGAAGAACAGGGTTTGTCCCTCGACCCATTGTCCGGCGGAGTCGGGCCCGGCGCCGCCAAGGAAGATCTCGTAATAGCCGCTGGTCCAGTTCCCCGGTATGGGAAGGGCCAGGCTGACCGGCCAGTTGCAGCCATGGGAAGAGGCATCCTTCGGTATGGGGCGAACCACCCCGGGGACGGGACCCCGCCATACTTCCTGCTGCTGCAGTCCTACCCGCATCACCTGCACATGGATCGGGCTGAGTGATGCGGATAGGTACAGGAACAGTGTGTCGCCGGGTGCGTAGCTCAAGCGGTCTGTGTATCCCCAGGCAAATGGACTCGTATCCGCGGCCGGGGCTGGGTGAACGGACGAAACCAAGGCTCCGTATCCCACAAGGAAACCCACCACGATGGCAAACAACGCTCTTTGGCTCATGGTTGATCCCAGTGCGGTCCCACATAAGACAAGATGAATCCAGCCGGAACAGCATAACGAATCGGGAAAGGCGGAGCGAGTCGGGATACCGGGAGGTGCCAACCTCCCGGGGAATCACACCTGGAACAGCCCCAACTGCTCGGATCGCCCGGAACGAAACGCAGCGGTCGAGAGGGAGTAGGAACGTCGGTTGAGCCCGGTTCCGCGTATCCCCAGGTCGAACAGCGCCTGGATTCCGTCGGCAAAGACCCCCGTTCCCCGCATGCGCACGCCGAATCGCGGGTCGTTGAGCTTTCCGCCCCGGAGCGATCGAATTCGGTTGAGGACCTTCTCCTTGCGATCCGGAACATGGGTCTCGAGCCAGCGCTCGAAGAGCGGCGCCACGCCGTGGGGCAGGCGCAGCACGATGTACCCGGCCTGGGTGGCCCCGGCTTCCGCGGCCGCCCGCAGAATGGCCGGGAGCTCGTGGTCGGTGAGCCCGGGGATGACCGGCCCCACCATGACCCCGGTGGGGATTCCGGCCCGGGACAGCTTGGCGATGGCATCGAGGCGTCGGCGCGGGCTTGCCGTGCGCGGCTCCAGGACCCGGCGCAGGTCGTCGTCCAGGGTGGTAACCGAGAGAAATACCGCCGCCGCCTCGTGCTGCGCCAACTCGGCCAGCAGATCGATGTCCCGGGTCACCGTGTGCCGCTTGGTGATGACGCTGACCGGGTTGCGAAACCGGGTCAGCACTTCCAGGCATCCGCGGGTCAGTCGCAACGAATCCTCGACCGGCTGGTAGGGATCCGTGACCCCGCTCAGAACCAGCGTCTGTGGAGTCCACTTGGGAGCACTCAGTTCCTTCTCCAGCAACGCCGGCGCATCCATCTTGGCGAAGAGCTTGGTTTCGAAGTCGAGACCGGCCGAGAGTCCAAGGTACTCGTGGTAGGGGCGCGCGTAGCAGTTGTGAGTTGCCAGGCCCTCGGCATAGAAGGTCCTGGTCGAAGTCTGGATATCCACGACATCCCGCTTGCCGGCTGGTTCAACGCCCAGGATGCGTTCATGTCCGTGTGTCGGCCGCATGCCAAACAAGGACTTGCGCTTGCGCCGGATCGCCGGAGCGAAGGTGCTGAAGAACCGGAGGCGTTCGTTGACGGTGCCGACGAGGCGGACGGTGCTGGCGGCATCCGTGCGCTTCTCAAGCCGGAACTCAAAACCAAAGTCGCTCGCATAGTCTCGAACCCGTTCCAGAACCGAGGTGTCCACTTGACTGATGCGCAGGCTGTCCGAGTTGGATCCCTCGGCATCGAAGAAACCCGCGATGAACCCACGCTTCAAGGGCTTGCTAGAGATGTCGGTTTGCATCAGCTCATGGACCTTCTGGAGATTGCCCAGAGCGCGTGTCTCCACCTTCTCCAGTGGTTTGCAGGAGGAGGAGCCACCACTGAAGGACCGTCGTCTGAGTTCGATACCCATCGGTTTCAAGTAGCGGACAAGGCGGTTCAGGGGTTCCATGTCGATCAGGGCGACCCTCCAGTAGGACGGGGGGTATCCAAGTTTGTCGCTCCGCCACCCGGGCTGATATCGAAACGTTCCGTCGCCGAGGGTCATGCCGATGACGTACCCGCGTCGGTATCCCTCATCGATTCCAGGATCCGCATCGGGTTGGAACAGCGTGCGAAGGAACCACCCCTTCCGCAGGTTCTGTGTTGTCTTCCAACGGCCTCCCTGGGTCAGCCAGCGGTGATTCCCGGAGGCAACGAGTTCCCGGGACTCGGTCGTAATCCTGTAGACCTCTTGTCGAGAGCGAATGACTGCTTGGACCACAGCGCTTCTGAGGCGTCTTGCCTTTCCAAGGTCCGGATACTCATCGAAACCCCACAGGTGATCGCCGACCTTCACTCCCCCAATGGGTTTCCAGGAATCGTCATCATGGAGAACCCGGGTTCCCGGATCCAGGCAGTACACACATGCGTTCTCACACCCGCGATAAGGGTTCACGCTGACTTCGAACCCGATATCCGGGCTCTCGTTGCGGCTGATCAGGGTGCGGCTGGAGTCGCGGAACACCTGGACCGGTGGACCCACGGGCGCCTCGTCCAGATCCGGGTCCGGTTCGTAGGCCACCGGCTGGAACCGATTGGCCGGGTTGTGCGCGGTGCCGTGCCCCCGGATCGCGGTGGGAGCCTCATAGAGAACGGGGTCGTCGGTGGGGACGTAGCCCTGGGCCGGGTCGGCGGGATCGTGGGACATGTTGCGGGGCACCCTGGGGGGAAGTCGGGTTAGGCCGACGCGTGAACCAGGATACCAGATGGGTGGGGCGACCGCGCCCGCCCTCCGTGCTTCACCCCCTTCTCGTTCCCGTCCCGACCCGCTAACGTACGGGGCAGCCGACGTGTACCCCGCCAAGTCTTCATCTTCCGAAAGTTGAGCCGGATGGCCGAGACCCCCGGTGTGCTGGAAGTGACCAGCCGCGCCAACCCCTTCCTCAAGACCCTGCGCGACGTGGAGCACGGCAAGGGCGTCAAACGCCACGGGCTCACCCTGGTTGCGGGGGACCGACATGTGCGCGAGGCGCTGACGTCGGTGCCGTCCCAATGCCGCGCCTGGCTGACCCCGGGAGAAAGCGAACCGCCGCCCCCCGGAACGTCATCGACGGTCACCTGGTACCAGCTCGCTCCCGAGCTCTACCGGGAACTCGACTGGTTCGGCACGCGCCGGCCCTTGCTTGCGGTGGCCGTGCCGGAGATGCCCGCGTGGAATGTGGAAGCGCCCCTGGAAGAGGGCGTCACCCTGCTCGTTCCCTTTCAGGACCCCGAGAACGTGGGCGCGGTCATCCGTTCCGCCATGGCGTTCGGGGTGACCCGCACCGTGCTTCTTGCCGAAAGCGCCCACCCGTTCCACGCCAAGAGCGTGCGCGCCTCGGCCGGTGCGGTGTTCCGGGCCTCGTTGTCCCGGGGACCTGCCCTGGCGGACCTCCCGGTGAGTGGTTCGGTCCTCGCGCTCTCCGGCGAGGGGTCTCCGCTGCCCGCGACCCGGTTCCCGGAGCGGTTCGCGCTGCTGGCCGGCCTCGAAGGTCCCGGGCTTCCGGACGCGTGGCGCCAACAATCGGTGGCCATCCCCATGGAGCCCGGTGCCGAGTCCCTCAACGCCGCGGCGGCGGTGGCGGTTGCGCTGTATGCGTGGAAAGCGGCAGGGGGATGACCCTCCTCGGGAGGTGTCTGGCCCTGTTTCTCCTGGCCGGATCCCTGGGCGTCGCGACGTCGGCACACGCGGGCGCAGGGGAAGTGGTATGCGTGTCCGAGAGCGTCCACATCACCCTCGACCACAGCGGTCGCCATGCCAAACGTCTGGACTCCCGCACCTTCGCCGTGGTCACTCCGGGAGACCTCTCCGAAGCCCTGGCCCACGTCTCCGTGCTCGACAGCTACGACATGGAGCCCAAGCGGGTCACGGTCACCCTCCTGCGCGCGGATGGTTCGCGCAAACGGTGGAAGCTCTCCGACTTCACCGAGATTCCGTACTACGACGACGTGGCTTTCGTCTCGGATGCCCGGCGGTTCATCCTGGTGGTGGGCGACCTGGCCGCGGGGGACACCCTGACCGTCGACGAGGAGCATCGGGTGGATCCCTTCGTGGGATTCCCGCTCCTCGTGATGGGTGGGGCGGGCATGACCTATCTCCACTCGCGGGTGACCATCGAGGTGCCCACGGAACTCCACCCGCGGTACAGATCCTGGAACGGAGCGGGGGATCCGCAGGAAGAGCGAACCGGCAACGTGACCACCTGGACCTGGAAGGTGGGGCGTCTGGACCCGCCCCCCGAGGAACAGTGGGGACCGCCGCCGGCGGATCTTCTACCCACCGTCCATGTCGGGGTGGACCGCATGGCGTGGGGGCCGTCCCACAGCTGGGAGGCGATTGGCGCCTCCTATTGGAACAAGGTGCGGGATCGCGTGGCCGGCTCCCTGGAACTGGAAACGCTGCCGGAACGCCCCGAGGCCGAAGAGGTCCAGGCCTCCCTGGAGTGGGTGCAGGATCGGGTGCGTTACGTAGCCATCATGATGGGTCCCGGCGGCAGGATCCCCCATGAAGCGCACGAGGTGGCGGAGAAGCAGTACGGCGACTGCAAGGACATGTCGACCCTGCTCCTTTCCGTGCTCAACGAGCGGCGGCTTCCCGGGTACTTTGCTCTCATCAACACCCGTCCGCCGGCCGGATGGGTCGTGGAACCGCTTCCCACCCTCAACTACTTCAACCACGCCGTGGTGCGCGCGGGCAAGGCGGGTTGGTGGCTGGACGCCACGGATCGCCACGGGTCGGCCCTCAACCCGCGGATCGATATCCAGGGGGCCCCGGCCCTGGTGGTGGGAGGACCCAACGCCGGGTGGCAACGGGTCCCCATGCGGTCCGGGACCGACAACCTGGTGCGCCGAACCGTGAACTTCACCCGCTCCGCAGACACCTCGTGGAGTGTGGATCTGACCCTGGAGGCGGCCGGAATGCGGGCGCAACGCATGCTCGAGTCCCTGCAGGGGGGCGCCGAGCCGGCCGGTCTGCTCGCGCCCCACCTGGAACCGTTCGGGGATCCCCTCACCCCCCCCGTGGTCGACGTCCTGATTGCCCAGGAGGATTCGATCGCCATGCGCGCGGTGTTCCTCGTCGAGGAGATGGTCGAGTCGATCGACGGCGGGGACGTCCTGGTGCCCCCATGGGAACGAAGTCCCTGGCCGTTGGAACTGTTCAGGGACCGGTCCCGTGAGAGCGATGTCCACTGGCCGTTCCTGTCCCGGATCGAGGACAGGATGACCTTCACCGCATCCGGGGTGCGCATCTCCGCTCCGGATTCGGTATGGTCCGAACAAGTCGAGGGTCTGATGGTTTCGGGTACCCAGGAATCCATGGGTTCCACGCTCATCCTGACCCGCGCCGTGGAGGTGTCGGAGCCGGTCCTGGCGGCAGGGACGTGGGACGAGGCGCGGGAGATGCGAAGGAGGTTGCTCAGATGGTCCACCCAGCGACACACCGTTCTCACGCACTGATCGCCGGCCTGTTCTCCCTGCTGAGCCTGACCTGGACGGCGACGCTTGCCGCCAAGCCGGAGCCCGAGTTCGTTGTCGCCGAGGAGAATTGGGACGCCATGCTCGCGCGGTACGGGGATCGCTACGGGGCGGTCGCGGTCGAGAAACACCGCGAGTCCAGGATCATCACTTCCCATCGTGGAGACCCCAGCACCAAGACGGTGGAGTCCGTGGTCTATGCCGTGTTCGATGCGGACGACGCACAGGACATTCTCAACCAGACCCTCTATCTTGGCCCCGGGGTCAAGCTCAAGGGAATCGATGTCTGGTCCCATGAACTGGGGAGTGGGAACTCCGTGACCTGGGCCCAGGGAAAGGACATCCACAAACGGAAGATGTTCGGGGGTTGGCGCGAGGTGCGGTTCGCCTTTCCCGGACTCAGCCGGGCGGGTGTGGTGGGTTACGAGTTGCGCACCGAGGAAGAGTCCACCGGTCTCATGTCCTACGACTTCCGTGATCGGGTGCCGGTCCTGGAAGGGCGGTATACCTTCAAGCTGGCCCGGGTGGAAGTGGCCGACAAGGATCGGGTCACCGCGATCATCAACACCCTGTTCCACCGCGTGATCGACGGCCCCATCGAAGCCGACAAACCCAAGCTGACCGGGGACGGGTACACCATGGTGTGGCGCGCCAGGGATGTCGACCCGGCCATCGACGAACCGTTCCTGGTTGCAGCGGATACCCAGCCGGCGCACATATTCTTCATCCCCAAGTGGTATGGCTGGGAGTCCATCGTCGATTCCTATGCGGAGATCCTCGCCGGAGAGAAGGCTCCCCCGGACTGGCTCAACGCGGCGCGGGATTCGTTGGGATCGGCTTCCACGGAAGCCATTGTGCATGCGGTTGCGAGGTATCTGGATGATCCATCGGTCTTCGACTGGGATCCCGAGGTGCGGTCGGGTGGATTCGGGTCCATGGACGTGGCCGGGATCGCCGCGGAACGGGAAGGCGATGCCCATGCCAAGGCAACCCTGGCCCATGTCCTGTTGAGGGATCTGGGGGTCGACAACACCATGTTGCTGGGAGCTTCCCGCTACACCAAGGATCTGGACTGGAGGGTCGTGGACTTCTCGATGGTGGACGCCACGCTCCTGTGGATCCCGGAACTGGGATCGGACTACGTGTGGGATGTCGCCGATCTTTCCGTTCCCATTGGATCCGCCGGATCCGAGCTCTATCCGGAAATGGTGGTGGTCGACCCGGAGCGTCAGAACCCGGTTTCGGTGTTCGACACCTGGCCCTCCGCCGTCAACATGTCCCGGACGTTCCGCTGGGCCCTGGACGAGGACGGATTGCTGGCCGGTTCGGTGACGGCACGTTTCGAGGGGTGGCCACCCCGTGGGCTGGATCCCTGGGATCCGGCCCAGGACACGCCCCAGGTCCTGGCCGCATCGGCGCCGCACGGATTGACCGTCACCCACGCGGCCTGGGAGGCGAAGAACCCCGGGATGATCCGCTGCACCCGTGCCGACCCGGCCGTACTGCGCTGTTCGCTGGAAACCGAAGCCACCCCGGTCGGGGAAGCCGGGTGGGAGATCCGGCCGCTCTACGAGGGGCTGCCCTGGGAGTTGGCCTCCCTGGCGGAAGGGACCCGGACCCTGCCCGTCTCGATCCTGCGCGGGTACGAGTTGGCGGACACGATCACGGTGGAAACCGGAACCCTGGACACGGACACGCTGCCGGACTTCGTGCAGGTCAAGAACCCGGCAGGAAGGTTCCGCTCCTATTGGCGTAAACAGGACGAGGGTTTCGGGGTCATCCGGACCCTGGTCTTGTACCGCCAACGCGCCGAGACGTCGGATGAGATCGGCGCGATCCAGGAACTGTGCCGGGCCTGGGAGGCCAGTCGTGACCAGGCATTGGTCGTGGAGTAGCCCGGAACGACCCTAGCCCGCGGCGAGAAACGGCGCCCAGGTGAAGGGGTGCGCCCCCTCCCGCATCAGGGCTCCCCGGGCGAGACCGGCCGAGACCGCGGCGGATGCCCCGCCCGCCCACGCGTCATAGAACGCATCGGCAAACCGGGTCGCCCCCTCGTCGTCGACCTTCCACAGGGTGAGGACCATCTCGCGCGCCCCGGCGCCCAGGCCGGCCGCCATCCAGCCCTCGAGGTCCGATCCCGGAAGTTCGTGGGTGAGACCGGACTCGCAGCTACCGAAGTACAGCAGGGACCCGCGGGTGAGCGAGCGATCCAGACTCTCGAACCCCAGCCAGCCGTCGCTCAGCTCCAGCCCCGAGAGCAACCACCCACGGCGATGGAAGACGCCGTGCGCCGCGACGTGCAACACGTCGATAGGATCCTGTTGATCCGCGAGGTCCCGACGACGGCCGCCGCGGCGTACGGAGAAACCCGCGCGTCGCAGCTGGTGAGCCACCCGGGTTGCCTCCCGGCGCAGCCCCGGCGCAGCGCCGCTCAGGACGAGGGCCCGTGAAGGAGGTCGGGTCCGGGTGGGCGCAGCGAGAAGGGCCGGGTGAGGGAGACGCGCCATCGGGTGCGGATCCGTTTCGCCCCCGGCGGTGTGCGCCAACGCTTCCAGGGGGACGCTGTGCAAGGCCCCGCTCGGTACGACCACGACCGGGCCGGGCGCCACGTCCAGGGGATCCCACAATCCGCGCCTGAGTTCGTTCATGGCGGCGTTCGCTTCGGGGAGGGTGCGGGTCAGGAACTCCCGCCGCCGGGTTGGCGAGGAGCGCGCGGCCGTTTCCAGGAGGAGTCGCAGGGGAAACCATGCGGTCCGCAGGGCATGGGCGGCATCCGGGAGCGGTACGACCCGGACCGCGCCGGTGCTCCGCACCACGAAACCGCGCCAGCCGGCCGGGGTGCTCTCGTAGAGAACCAGCGAGCGATCGCCAAGACGTCCGCGCCACGAGGACAAGCGGCGGGCCTCCAACGCCCGTTGGACCACGGGACGCGAGCGTCGGGGCGTCGCTTCCAGCTGTCCCTCCAGACGCTGCGCCTCGGCGCGCAGGGACCGGAACCGGACGTCGGGATCGCCGGAGTCCGGTGCGGCGAGGAGTTCATCACGCAGTCGTTGCAAGGCCAGGCGCACCGAGTCGTCCCGGGCGCCGTGGGAGTGGAGCAGATCCTCGACCAACCGGGGAGAGCGGGCCCGGGCAATCAGGTCCACCGCCCGCTCGGGAGCGCGCGGTCCGCCCAGGCCCAGGGTGAGGTCCACCGCATCCCGATACAGGCGGTCCCGCGATCCGGCGGTGAGTGATCGGGTGCCCCGGGTTCCGAACCGCAACAGCACCCCCTCCAGCTCGTTGACCGCGCGGCTTGACCAGCGCAGGGCCTGGGCGCCGTTGCCGCGTGCGGCCTCGGCCCGCGCCACCGTCATGGCCATGACCGGGCGCTCCAGGTTGGCCGGGTAGGCACGGGCCTGGCGATGGGCGCGGCGGGCGAGCGTCGCCGCGCGGCCACCGGAACCGGCTTCGAGCAGGGCGGCGGCGAGCACGCCACGGCACTGCGCGCCCGACCCCGCCGGATCGACCCGATCCAGATACGACTGGGCTCCGCGGGCCAACGCGGCGGCCCGGGACGTGGCGCCCCGGTGGGTCAGGACCCGGGCCGCTTCGACTTCGGTCATGCGGCGATTGCGGGTCGCGCCCAACCGGGTCCACAGGGTACGGGCTTCCTCGAGGCGAACATCCGCGTCATGGAACGCGCCCCGTTCGGCGAAGATCCGGGCCTGGACCATGGCGGTCCGTCCCGCTTCGTTGGCGAGGCCCAGATCCGCATAGCCGGTGTAGGCCCTGGCCGCGGGATCCGAGGCGGCCTCAGTGGCGCCCAGCGCGCAAAGGAGTTCCGCCGTCTCGCGATGCATGGCCGCGACGGCTCGCGCGTCCCCCAGGTCGGCGAACTCCGGCTCCAGGTCGGCCAGTGCGCTCAGTCCCTGGTCCCAGTTCCCCCGGGCGAGTTCGGTCGCGGCCAGGCTGTGGCGGGCGTAGAGTTCGGGGACGCGTCGTTCCAGCGTTTCAAAGATGTCGGCCGCCTCCCGGTAGGCCTGCTCGGCATCGCGGGCGCGTCCGGTGCGCAGGAGCGCGTTGCCGAGGTTGTAGGAAGCCATGGCCGAGGCAAAGCGATCCCCGCTCCTGCGGAATCGGTTGCGTGCCTCGCGGAACCGCACCGTCGCGTCCCCGTATCGTCCGGACCAGTAGAGGATGTTACCCACATTGGTGGCCAGTCGGGCGTGGGCGGGAAGATCCCGGGTCGGGATCCGGGTCGCGGCGAGAGCGGCGGTGTCCAGGGCCAGGCGCGTTTCCCCCGCCTGGTTGAGGGCGCCGGTCCAGCCAATCGCGGTGAGCCCAGCCTCCCGTTTCGCCCCCAGGGCCTCGAATCCCTCCCAGGCGGCACGGTACAGCCGGCACGCTTCCTTCACCCGCCACACCATGTGCAACACCTGGGCGTGCAATCGCAACGTGCGCGCCCGAGCGTCGGCGTCGAGTGCCGCATGCTTGCGCACCCGCTGCACGGCACGGAGACAGGGATCGGGTGCGGTGCGGGCATGGACCAGGATCGTCTCCTGGAACTTGGCGGCGGGGGAGGCGTCCCCGGGAATCGACGCCGCCCAACGGTCCAGAAGGGTCGGGTCCGGTTTCATCCGCAAGAGACGTTGCACGTGGCGGCCGGCGTCGTTCACGGCCGGGGATCCTCCATTACCACCGGCCGTTGCCCCGGCACATGGACCTCCAGGGACCAACCCGCGGGAAGCATCTCCTGGAAGCAGAAGGGCTCGCCGTCGTCGGCCTCGGTCGAGCCCAGGACATGGTCGTCATGAACCAGCACGAGGCGAACGCGTTTCCCGTGCGGGGAGCGCAACCACACCCTGCCGTCGATTCGCCATGGGTCGTCCCCCTGTGGCAGGGAGACAAGAACTCCCACTTCACCCCAGGAAAAGACGCGGGTCACCATGCGCGCGTCGTCGAGGGACGCGGTGCCGGCCCCGCGCACGTCGGGAGGGGTGACCGGAATCCTGACCGGGTTGGCGATGGGGCCGGGGACCGCTTGGTCGCCGGGAAGCCGACGTGCGCGACGTCGCGCCGGTGCGCCCGGTGTGCCCCACTGCGCGACGCCACGAGCGGTCTGCACCCGGGCGAGGAATTCCGACTCGGCGAGGCAGCGGGCACAGGCGTCCCGGTGGGCCTCGAGTCGCGCCGCTTCCCGCGGCTCCAGGGATCCGTCCAGCCACTGCATCCATGCTTCGGGGGCGGGATGACGTGAGCGCGTCGTCATGCCGGTTCCTCCATGAGTTTTCTCAGTCGTTTGAGACACCGGGCGCGAATGGGACCAATGGACCCCACCGCCAGGCCGGTCTCCCGGGAGATGGCCTGATACGAGGGCTTGGCATCCCTGAGAAAGAGCATGCGCAGGAGCTTTGCGCAGGGGCCTCCCAGCTTGGCCAGTCCCCACTCGAGCACGCGACGGGACTCGAAGGCCTCCACCATGGCGTCCGGAAGCGCGGTCGGGTCCACCAACTCGGCCGACACCGTGCCGGCGTTGCGGGCACTGCGCGCGCTCTGCCGGTAGCAGAGTCGTCGGGTGGAGACGATCAACCATTGGGGGAGCGCCTGCGGATTGCGGATACGCCCCAGGGAACGATGCACTTCGAGCCACACCTGCTGGTAGACGTCTTCGGCGTCTTCACGCGCCAGACCGCAACTGAGGGCGACCGAGAAGACGAGGTTCTCGTAGCGGGACACGAGCCGGCTCCACGCCGCCTGGTTCCCGGCGGCGCACAAGGTGAGCAGGGTGGCGTTGTCCGCCTCGGCCAGTTTCGACACGGTGGGAGTCCCGACAGGTAGGAAGAGTTCCAGGGTCGCGGCGAACGGATCGTAGCGCGTGGTTGGCGCAGGTCGCAATTTCGGGCCCTCCAGTGGGGTAATGAGCCGCTCCACGGAGCGGTGATACAGGCGGAGGCCGGTGGCGAGAAAAAAATCACCACGTCCCTGTATCAAGCGGGGGAAAGACGTCTCATTTCAATGGGATCGCCTGCACCCGGGGGTGAACCTTCAAGTTGAACCGACTGTCGTCCAGTCGGTTACACGTTTCGTGCTACACTTCCGGCAACGGGCGCCCGTCGGCGTCCCAGAGCCGGACGGAGTGTCTTCATGCGATTGGCCCTCTCCAGTGTCCTCGCCGGTCTCCTCATCCTCTCCGGATGCGCGCGCAACGAGGCGCCCTCGACCCCCTTGGTGCCGGCCAGGGCCGGAGTCGGGCTGGGTGATCCCATGATGGTTTTCATGGTGCCGCCCAATCCGGATCCCATCGTCGACGAGTGGGTGATCGCCCTCGAGGACAACACCGATCCGGCGGACATCGCGAACGAGTTGGACCTCACCCTCATCCGCTACAGCCCTTCCACCGGTCTGGGGCTGTATGCGGGAAGCTTCCCGGAAGGCGGGTTCGAGGATGTCACCGGGATCCGCGAGCACCAGGCCAACGGGACCACGGTGTGGAGTTATCCGGTGGAACTGTCCCTGGATTTCGTACAGGGGGAGTGGAGCTTCGAAGAGGTGGAAGGGCAGGCGGCGCTGGCGCCCTTGAACCTGACCACCCTTCACGGAGCGACCCAGGGAGAGGGCGCCCTGGTTGCGGTGCTGGATACCGGTGCGGACATCACCCACAGCCATCTCAAGAACCGCGTGCAGGTCCTCCCGTCCGGGCTTGCCCTGGGGTCGTTGGAGACCCCCAACGGAATCGACGACGATGGGAACGGGGTCATCGACGACGGCTACGGTCACGGAACCCATGTCGCCGGCACCGTGCTCAGCGTGGCTCCCGAGGCGCGGGTGCTTCCTATTCGGGTCATGAACGAGGAAGGGTGGGGGACGGTGTTCGATCTCGCTACCGGTCTGACCCTGGCCAGGATCTATGGTGCCGACGTGGTCAACCTGAGCCTGATCCTGGCCCAGGAATCACCGGTGATCGAGTACCTGCTCCAGAATCTGGCCAGCGCGGGCATCGTGGTGGTTTCCGCCGCGGGCAACACGCCGGGCATCGTGGGATACCCGGCTTCCAGCGCCTACGCCCTCGCGGTGTCGGCCTACGACGAGACGTTGAACCTGGCTGCCTTCTCGGGAGGGTGGTCGTCCATGCTCGCCGCACCGGGAGTGTCGGTGGCCAGCTGCTTCCCGGAGAACCGCATCGCCTGGGGCACCGGGACCTCGATGGCCACCGGGGTCACCTCGGGATGTGTTGCCGCCACGTTGGGTTTCCATGCCGCGCAACCGGGCAGTTGGGCCGCGTCCGCCTTGTGCGCCACCGCGCTACCCCTGGACCCCCTGGGTGCGGTGAGTCACGGCCGGGTGCGTCCGCTCAAGGCGGTGTGGGCGAACGGGAAGGATCAGGTCAGCGGTCCCCGCTAGCGGGACTCGGCGAGAATCTCCTGGAGCACGGCGTCCACCTGGAGTGCTTTGCCTGCCTCCAGGGCGGCGTCCACCTCGGCGTCGGTCAGCTCGCCCCGGATCTCCGGCATGGCCTGCTTGATGTTGGCGCGTAGCTCTTCCGCCTGCCATACGTCGGCGACCGATACCATGCCGATCCAGTTCAGGGCGCGTTCCCGGGACCCTTCCCGGGCTTCGGCGATGGCCATCTGGATGAGCCCCGTGAACGGCTTGATGCCGAGGTCCACCGACTCACGCATGGCGGAGAGGAGCGCCTTGCGCCCCTCCGGGTTCTCGTTGCGAATGATGTGGTAGCGCCCCAGCAACTCCAGGGCCTTGGCGTGCATGGGAGCATCCTGGTTTTCCCGGGTGGTCTTGAGGACCAGGTCCACGAAGGGTTTGGACTCGTCGGCTCGGCCCATCATCTGAAAGGTCTCGGCGATGTTGCCGCCGGAAAGAGCCACTCCACGCAGATCACCCATGCCCTCGAACGCGGCCAGGCTCTCCTGGAAGCCCTTCAACGAAGCCTCGTGATCTCCCAGGGTGTACTCGGTGATGGCCAGGCTGTTCAGCGCGTTCGCTTCCGAGATGCGGTCCCCGGTCTCCCGCGCCAGGGCCAGGCTTTCCTCGATGTGCTTCTTGGCCGCCTTCCCGTCGTCGGTGAGCAGGTTGCCCATCTGTCGCAGGAGGAAGATCAGCGAGGGTTTGTCGTCCAGTTCCCGGGCCAAGGGAAGGGCTTCCTCGAGATGGGGGAGCGCGGTCGCGGTATCGTCCTTCCACATGGCGACCCGGGCCAGCAGACCCAGCGCCCGAACCCGGGCCACCCGGGCCTCCCGCTCGTCGCTCTCCCGCCCCAGTTCCAGTACCCGGCTCAGCTCGGTGACCGCATCATCGAAGCGCCCCTGCTGGCTGTGCAGGTCGCCGATCAGGGTCCGCACGGAGAGGATCTTGGTTTCCGTCCCCGGCGACCCCTTGAGGATCTCCATGGCCCGCTTGAGCGGGGTCATGCCCTCACCATAGGCTCCGCGACGGGCCGCCGCCTCGGCCGCCTCGATCAGTTGGTCGGCGGCGAGCCCCACGTCGCCGGCCAAGGCGTAGTGTTCGGCCACCCGCACCGTCTGTTCACCGGCCCGCTCGCCTCCCTTGGCCAGGAACCACTCGGCGATGCTGCGATGGAGGGCGCGGCGCTGGCGGGGGACCAGGGTCTCGTAGGTCACGTCCCGCAGGATCGCGTGTCGGAACACGAACTCCACCGTCCCGGCCATGGAGGAGTCCTCCCGGCGCAGGATCATTTCCCGCTCCCGCAGCTCCTCCAACATGCCGTCGACTTCACGTTCCTGGACATTCATGTCCCGGCTCAGGTGGACGGCAAGGGCGTCCCAGAAGATGCGTCCCACCACGGAGACCCGCTGCAGCAGCTGATGCAACGCGGGGGGCAAGGTGTCCAGACGGGACTGGAGCACTCCGGTGAGGGTGGGAGGGATACGCACCTGCGACAGCCGGGTCTCATCGACCGACCAGCTCTCGTCCCCCTTGACGATGACCTTGTCGTCGATCAGGGCCTTGATGAGCTCCTCGACATAGAACGGGTTTCCGTCGGCGCGGTCCACGACCAGATCCCGGAGATCGGTGGGGATCTGCGGCACCCGCTTGAGGATCTCCTTGACCAGGCGACGACTGGAAAGCTGCGAGAGCGGTTCCAGCTGGATGCGTTCGTGGAAACGCTGGCCCTCCCCCCACTGGGGACGCCGTTCGTAGAGTCCGGGCCGGGCCATGCAGATGACGAACAGCGGAAGCCTGGTGTTCTCGCTGACCAGATGATTCACCAGATCCAGGGAGGCGTCGTCCGCCCAGTGGATGTCCTCGATCTGGATCACCACCGGGTTCGTGGTGGACGCGGTGGTGAAGAACTCGCCGAGGATCTGCAGGGCGCGCTTGCGGAACGCTTCGGGGTCCTGCAACGCGGACGCCACCGCGGGGCGATCCGAGAAGTCGAACCCGACCAGCTGACCCACCAGTTCCGCCTGTTCCTCGGTGCCTTCCCCCAGGAAACCGGCCACCCCGTTGACGAACTTGTCGTGCACGGTGTCGAGGTTGTCCGAGTCCAGGATCTGGAACCGGAACGAAAACAGGTCCCGGGTGAGGGAGTAGGGCTGCAGCATGGAAGGCTGGGTGGCGCGGGCCTGGAAGAACCAGACCGTCTGCTCCATGAGGTCGATGAGGCTGGAAAACTCGAACAGGAGCCGCGACTTGCCGATTCCCGCCTCGCCCACCACGGTGACCACCTGGGTCTCGCCGTCCTCGAGGGTGAGGGTGAGCGCTTCCTCGAGCAGACGCAGTTCGATCTCCCGGCCGATCATGCGGGTTTCCACGCCCTCGATGCCGCGCGCCTTCATGCGGAATGCGCGGGGCTTGGCCGAGAGAATCACGTAGCACTCGACCGGCTCCTTGCGGCCCCGCACCCGCACCGGGTCATGGGGGTGGAAGGTGAACACGCCGCGAACCAGGGTGAAGGTCTCGTGGGCGACCAGGACTTCGCCGGGAGGGGCCGCGTCCTTGAGTCGCCCGGCCAAGGTGATGGTGGCGCCGCTGGCCGAGTAACTGCCGCTCTGGGTGTCCCGCTCCAGGAGCACCGGTCCGGTGGTGATGCCTCCCGAGAAGGGGAGCGGGTTCTCCTCGGTGGATTCCCAGTCCTTGCCGAACTGTTTGCGCATGGCTTCCAGTACCGCCTGCTTCATGGCCAGGGCGGTGCGGATCGCCTGTTCGGAGTCGTCCTCACTGGCCCGGTCGCGACCCCACAGGGCAACGCCCACCTCGTCGGTGCGGCTCTGGATGACCCCACCGTGGTCCTCGGCCAGCGCCCCGAACCGGTTCCAGAGGGCATCCATCCTGCCCCGCACCGTCTCCGTGTCGGCGCCCGATTCGTAGAGCACCTCGGAGACGTCGGTGACGTCCAGGTAGAGCGAGGTCATCTGGCGCTGCTGATCGGACGGCGTGGGGGAGGTGGAGGAACTCCCGGTATCCGACTTGCGCAACGCATCGAGCTGGGCCAGGGAGATGGTCTGGGTCATGGAGACCAGTCGTTGCGGGGCCGCGGTCTGGGTCCCCAGGACCGCCGACAGCGCCTCGACCAGGACTTCGCCGGACGGGAATCGCGTCGCGGGGTCCTTGGCCAGGGCCTGCCGGAACAAGGGATCCAGTTCCGGGGGTAGCGATGCTTTCCGGTCACGTGCGCTGGGCACCGGATCGTTGAGGTGCGCCATGAGCACGCCCAGGTTGTTGTCCGAGTGGAAGGGGGGTGTCCCGGTCAGCATCTCGAACAGGATGGCCCCCAGGGCGTAGACATCCGCGCTGGGTCCTACCTTCCCCTCGCCGCGCGCCTGTTCCGGCGCCATGTACCCCGGGGTGCCGATCAGCACCCCGGTGCCGGTGAGGTCCTCCTGGGCATCCGTGGTGCGGGCGATCCCGAAGTCGGTGACAAAGGCGTTGCCTTCGCGGTCGATCATGATGTTGGACGGCTTGAGGTCCCGGTGCACGACCCCCTGGCGATGGGCGTAGTCGATGGCGGTGGCCACCTGGCGGAACATGTAGAGCACTTCGGCGGCGGGGAGTTCTCCCTGCTCCTGGACCTGCTTCAGCGTGCCCCCCTCCAGGAACCGCATCACGATATAGGGTGGGTCGTGGGCTCCGTCGAAATCGTAGACCGGGAGCAGGTGCGGGTGCTCCAGCTTGGCGATGAGCCGCGCTTCGCGCTGGAACCGCTCCCGCAGGGAGCCGTCCTGGAGAAAGCTGGTGTGGATCACCTTGACCGCGACGTGCCGGTCCATGCTGGCCTGGTAGGCGCGGTAGACGGTGGCCATGCCGCCCGATCCGATGGCTTCGGTGATCTCGTAGGGGCCAAGACGGGTGCCGATCATGGGGTGCGATGCTCCAATGCGGTGACTGGATCCTGAAGGGTTCAATGGAAGCGACGAGTTTACAGGGTTCCGATACCGGATGCCTCCCTGGATCGTTGCTCCCGGGGTCGGGGCCGGATAGACTCCCCTGCTTCCCGCGATCCCTGCGTCCTACCCTCATCGAAACGGTTTCCCATGGCATCCGAATCCGCCCTCGCCCCTTCCGCCTCACCCTGGCGCGTGTTCCTTGGCGGTGTCTTCATGGGTCTGGCCAACCTGGTCCCCGGGGTCAGCGGCGGGACCATGATCCTGGCCCTGGGGCTCTACGACCGGTTCATCAGCTCGATCGCGGATTTGACCTCGCTGCGCTGGTCCAAGGGGCTATTCGTCTTTCTCGTTGTCCTGGGAGTAGGCGCGGTCCTGGCCCTGGTCGGGCTGGCCGGCTCCGCGGTGTGGCTGGTCACCGAGCATCGGTGGGTCGCCTACAGCCTGTTCGTGGGGCTGACCCTGGGCGGAGTCCCCCAGCTGTTGCAGCAGTGCCGGGCCGGATGGACACGGGCCCTGGTGGCGGCGGCGGTTGGTTTCGCCCTCATGGTGCTGCTGGCCAACTCCAATGCCAGCGGGGTCAACCCGATCTGGATCAACCTGATCTGGGTGGGAGCCCTGGCCGCCTCCAGCATGATCCTCCCCGGGGTGTCCGGGTCGTACCTCCTGCTCATCTTCGGTCTGTACGAGACCGTAGTGGGGAGCGTGTCGCTGTTGCGGAGCGAGCCCGGGGAAGCCATGGGCGTGTTGATTCCGGTGGCTATCGGTGCCGCGTTGGGAATCGCCGTTCTCTCCAACCTGCTCAAGCTGGCCCTGCGCGCCCGGCCCATCGCCTCCCATGGGTGCCTCCTGGGATTGCTGCTGGGGTCGGTGGTGGGATTGTGGCCGTTCCAGGAGGCGGTGCACCCGGATCTTGCCGTGCGGGCGGCGCGCAAGGCCACCGAAGCGGTTCTCTTCGACGGCGCGGACGTTGCCGCGGTCAACCAGGAATACGGCGTGGACTGGACACAGGAAGACGTCGCGCGGGTGCGTGCCGAGTACACCGGGCTTTCCAAGAACGAGCTCAAGGCGCGCTCCAACGACCTTCGGCGTTTCTCGCCCGCCACCCTGCAGGGGGTCGGCGCGCTGGCGCTCCTGTTGGCGGGGTTCGCGTTCACCTTGTTGCTGGGGCGATCCGGTCGCCCCCGGGGCGCCCCGGCTTGACCCCCGCGCCGGGCCGCGAGTAGCGTCCACCCATGGCCGCCGAATCCCGCAAGGCAATTCTGGCCGCAATCGTGGCCAACTTCGTCATCGCCGTGGTCAAGCTGATCGCTTCGGCAATCAGCGGCAGCGTGGCCATGTTTGCCGAGGCGATCCACTCGTTTGTCGACACCGGCAACGGGGGTCTGCTCCTGCTGGGAATGCGGCTCTCGCGCCAGCCGGCCGACGAACGGCATCCCTTTGGCCGGGGGATGGAGACCTATTTCTGGACCTTCGTGGTCGCCGTGCTCATCTTCGGCGTGGGGGGCGGCATCTCCCTCTACGAAGGCATCAAGCACATCCTGCACCCGGCGGAACTCCACGACCCCACCCTGAACTACATCGTGCTGGCCATCGCCACCGTCGTGGAAGGCGCGGCCTGGTACATCGCCTTTCGTGGGTTCCTGCTCGAGAAGGGGGAACACAGTGTGTGGGCAGCGATCCGGGGATCCAAGGACCCCACCACCTTTGCCGTGCTGCTCGAGGACTCGGCGGCACTGACCGGCCTGGTTGTCGCGTTCTTTGGCGTGTTCCTTGCCCACCGCTTGCAGATGCCGGCGCTGGAGGGGGTGGCGTCGGTGGTGATCGGGCTCATCCTGGCCGGCACCGCCTGGATTCTGGCCTGGGAGACCCGGGGATTGCTCATTGGCGAGAGCGCGCCCGAGAAAACGGTGCTCAGCATCCAGCGGATCGCCGAAGCCGACCCGGGTGTCCAGCGCGTGGGACGTCCGCTCACCATGCACATGGGCCCGCACGACATCCTGGTCGCCCTGGATCTGGAGTTCGACGACGCGATGAAAGCGGATGGGGTCGAGCGTTCGGTGAATCGGGTCGAGGCAGCCATCCGCACGGCGCATCCCCGGGTGAAGCGGATCTTCCTGGAGGCGAAGGCCCTTGTTCCGGCAAACCAGGAGTTTTCTTCGGACGATTCCTAGCTCCCGAACGAGCCCTTGATGGATCTTCAGTGGTCGCCTGACCGGGACCGAGCGCGGACACAATACTGAATCAACGCTCGACGAGACCCTCACTCTGAATGCCTACACGGCACCGACCGTCTTCTCGGAGGGCCATGCGCTCTCGGAAGCGCTCCTGGTCGAGCAGGAAAACCTCATCGCAGTCGGTCACCGAGGCCACGACCTCATGGAGCGCGGCGACCACGGCGTCGTCTTGGTTGGACAGTGAATAATAGACCCACCGGCCTTCTTTCTGGCCCTGGACGAGTCCGGCCTGCTGTAGGAGCCCGAGCCCCCTTGAGACGGTGTACTGGCGCACCTGGAGCACGTCGACGAACTCGCAAACGCACATTTCAGCGTCGTTTGCCGCGAGCAGCCGAAGAATCCGTAGCCGCGTCGCGTCGGAGAGCGCCTTGAACGCCGTGGCGAGCCATTTTCCGTTGGCAAGCGAGTCTCTTTTGACAATGCTTGTAGAGTTGCGCATATATCCGAGTATGATATCCCCACGTGGGTCGGCGCAAGTGCGGGTTTTCTCCCGCCGCCCGTTTGACCCGTGAACCCGAAGGGAGGGTCTATGCCCAGCTTCTCCAGCGTTCGCACGTTCGGCGGGCTCCTAGCCTGTTCGCTGCTACTTGCCACCTCATCGGGCTGTGGAGGGGGCGACTCTCCCCCCAAAGAGGAGGGGAGGGCTAGCGAACGTAGTCAGGTTGCTGAGGCCCACAGCCACTCGGAAGCCGGTGAGACGTGCTTCATCTGCGACGCCAGCAAGCGCGAAGCGGGGCGCCTCTGGTGCACCGAGCACGCGTGCTACGAAGACCGTTGCTGGATCTGCCAACCGCAGCTCGAGGACAAGGCTCGCCTGTATTGTGCGGAGCACTTTCTCTATGAAGACGAGTGTTTCCTCTGCCACCCGGAGCTCATGGAAACCGACAGCGAGACGCCCGCCGACGAGAGCAGATTGTCGAGCCCGCCTCCAACCGAGAGCCACGCTTCCGCCGAGCTCTTCTGCAATGAGCATCAGGTTCCAGAGCTCGAGTGCGGGATTTGCCAGCCACAAAGAACGGCAGAGTTGAAGCCCGGTGAAGAGCTCAAGGTGCGGTTTGAGTCCGCGGAGTCGGCTACGAAAGCCGGACTGCGGACCACGTCTCCTCAAGAGAGCGAGGTGCAGGCAAGCGTCGCGGCCGTGTGCGAAGTCCAATACAACGCGAACGCTGTGGCCCGCATCACGCCTCTCGCCCCGGGCATCGTGCGGCGGGTCCTGGTCGACGTTGGCTCCGAGGTCGAAGCGGGGGAGGTTCTCGTTGAACTGCACTCTTCCGAACTCGCCTCGGCCAGGACCGCGTTTCTCTCTGCTGCAGTCGATGCTGAGCTCAAGAAGGCCTCGTTCGAGAGAGAGCAAGGGCTAGCGGCGAAGAAGATTTCCTCAGAGAAGGACCTGCAGGAGGCATCGGCGGCTCACAGAACCGCCGAGCTCGCCCTCAGCACCGCCCGCCAGCGCCTCCTCAACTACGGGCTCTCCGCACGCGACATTGAGCGCATCAAGGAGAGCACCGACGCCTCCGCGACCCATCTTGTTCGCGCCCCTTTCGCCGGCACATTGGTTGAGAGAGCCGCTGTTGTTGGGGAGGCTGTCGAGCCCGGAACGGCCCTGTTCACCTTGGCCGACCTCTCGACGATGTGGCTCTCGCTCTCGATTCCGGCCGTGGGCGCCCAGCTCCTCGAGAGTGGCCTCGCGGTTGAAGCCACCATGAGCGGCGTTTCTGGTCTCAGCACCCGCGGCGAGCTCACATGGGTCAACACCGCTATCGACGAGAGGAGCCGCATGGTGCGCGCTCGCGCGGTTGTCCCAAATGACGACCTACGTCTCAAGGCAGGGATGTTCGGCGAAGCACGGGTGCTCCTGTCCTCGAGCGGCCCGGTCCTCAATGTGCCCGCCGATGCCGTGCAGCACTTCGAGAATCAATCCTACGTTTTCGTCAAACACGCAGAAGACCTCTACGGGTTGCGGCGAGTCGTCGTCACCCGCTCAACAGACAACGTCTTTGCCGTCACCGCCGGACTTCTTCCGAACGAACCAGTGATTGTCGAGGGGGCGTTCACCGCAATGTCGGAGTTTCTCAAGTCCCGCCTCGGCGCAGGGTGCGTTGATGACTAGGCCCGAAGGCACTCACGGTGCTTGAGCGTCTCGTTCAGTTCTCGCTGCAAAATAGACTGGTCGTCCTTCTCTTCGCGGTCCTCCTTGTCGGTGGAGGGGCCTTCACTCTCTTGCGAACGCCCGTCGACGCCTTTCCAGACACTACCCCCGTTCAGGTCCAAATCAACACCGTGGCACCAGCGCTCAACCCCGAAGAGGTTGAGCAGCAGATTACACTCCCTGTTGAGCTCTCAATCGGAGGCCTCCCAGGCCTCAACAATGTCCGATCGATATCCAAGTTTGGGCTATCTCAAGTTGTCGCGACATTCGACGACAACACGAACATCACCGACGCACGTCAGTATGTCACCGAGCGCCTCTCCTCCGTGTCTCTCACTGCCGGCATAGAGCGCCCGCAGCTTGGCCCCATTGCCACGGGACTCGGGGAGGTTTTTCACTACGTTCTTCGCTCGGAGAACCCGGACCGCACCCTCGAAGAACTTCGCACGCTTCACGATTGGGTCGTGAAACCAGAACTACGGAAGGTCCCCGGCGTTGCGGAAGTAAACTCATGGGGGGGTCACGAGAAGCAGTATCACGTCGTCGTATCGCCCGCGGCGCTTCTCAAATACAGCCTAACCCTCGGCGACGTATTCGAGGCCCTGGAGCGAAACAACCAGAACGTAGGCGGAGGAGTTCTCACCGCTGGTGGTCAATCGAAGCTCGTGCACGGCCTCGGACGTGTGTCGACGATTGAGCAAATGGAAAACATAGTCGTGTCGTCCTTCGATGGTGTTCCCGTGCGTATTAGCGACGTGGCCGAAGATGTTCGCATTGGGCACGAGATTCGTCGTGGTGCAGTCTCCGCCGGGGGACAGGGCGAGGTCGTTCTCGGTCTGGCCTTCATGCTCATGGGTGAGAACGGTAAGGTGGTCACAGAGCGGCTCAAAGAGCGACTCGCGAGCGTTCAGAACTCACTACCTGAGGACGCCATTGTCGAGGTTGTCTACGACAGGACAGAGCTCACGCGCGAGGTCATCGGAACGGTCGAGCACAACCTGGTGGCGGGGGCGATTCTCGTAGTCGTCGTGCTCCTCGTCCTGCTCGGCAACCTTCGCGCCGGGCTGCTCGTCGCCATCGTCATTCCGCTCGCGATGCTCTTTGCCGTCATCGGCATGTATCGTTTCGCCATCGCGGTAAGTCTCCTCAGTCTCGGTGCCATTGACTTCGGCATTCTCGTCGACGGCTCGGTCGTAATGACGGAGTCCAACATGAGGAGACTCGCCGAACGCACACGCAAGCTCGGCCGGCGCCTCACCGGGCGCGAGCGCCTCGATATTGTGCTGGAGTCCGCGCGACAGGTTGCGCGCCCAATCGTCTTCGGAATGGCCATCATCGCCGTCGTGTTCGTTCCCGTGCTCACGCTTGAGGGCATGGAGGGTAAGATGTTCCGGCCCATGGCCTGGACCTTCATCTTTGCCCTCGGGGGCGCCCTTCTCCTCGCGCTGACCCTGTCGCCGGTGCTTGGCTACTACTTCCTGCCGCGAAACCCGACCGAGAAGGAGGGGCGCTTTGCCACCTGGCTCGTCGCAACCTACTCCCGGCTTCTTGCGGGCGCCCTGCGGTTCCGGTGGATAACCCTGAGCATCGCCCTCGTCGGGGTCCTGAGCGCCGGGGGCCTTGCTACACGAATCGGAGGCGAGTTTATTCCACGACTCAGCGAAGGAGCGATTGTCCTCAACACGATTCGCCTGGCCGGCGTGTCGCTTGACGAGTCCGTTCGATACAACACCGAGATTGAGAAGCTCCTGCTCGAGGAGTTCCCGGATGAGATACGTCACGTGTGGAGCCGCATCGGCACTGCCGAGGTGGCCACTGACCCGATGGGCCTGGAGCTCACCGACATCTTCGTGTCACTGCATCCTCGCAAGCAGTGGACAAAGGCAAGCACGCAGACCGAACTCGTGGCTGCTATGCAGCAACAAGTTGACGACCTGCCCGGGCTCAACATCGTCGCAACCCAGCCTATTGAGATGCGGCTGAACGAAATGGTTTCGGGAATCCGATCGGACCTAGGCATCAAGATCTACGGCGATGATTTCGACGAGCTCGTTCGCATCGCCGACGATGTGCAACGCATTCTCCTCGACATCCCGGGACAATCGGACATTGCCGTTGACCAGGTGACTGGCCAGCCAACGCTTCGTATTCGGGTCGACCCGGACGCGCTTGCGCGCCACGGAGTGGCAGGGGCCGAGGTGCTCGAGTTCGTGGAAGTTGTGGGCGGGCGACGGGTGGGAGATGTCTTCGAGGAACAGAAACAGTTCCCGTTGGTTGTCAGGCTGCCCGACGGTCACCGGCGGGACGCTGCGGCCCTGCAGAACACACTCATCCCCACGGCAAGCGGCCAGTGGCTACCGCTTGGTGAGCTCGCCCACGTGGTCGAGGAAGAGGGGATCTCAACCATCAACCGGGAATGGGGCCGGAGGCTCATCCGTGTCCAGTGCAACGTCCGGGACCGCGACGTGTCGTCCTTCGTCGAGGACGCCCAGCAGCGAATCGACCAGGAGCTCGCCTTGCCACCGGGCTACGTCATTGATTGGGGTGGCCAGTTCGAGAACCTGGCCCGGGCCAAGCTGAGGTTCCTGATTGTCGTTCCGATGACCCTCGTCTTCGTCTTTCTGCTGCTCTACTTCAGCCTGAAGGACTTTCGAGAGGTGCTCCTCATCTACACGGGCATACCGTTTGCCGCAGTGGGCGGAGTGTTTGCGCTGTGGCTCCGCGGGATTCCGTTTAGCGTGAGCGCCGCTATCGGGTTCATCGCGCTTACCGGCATCGCCGTGTTGAACGGCCAGATTCTCGTCGCCGCGATTCGGTCCTTCCTGGAACAGGGACGCCCGCTTGCCGAGGCCGTCACCGGCGCGGCCAAGCAACGCCTTCGCCCCGTGCTCGCCACGGCCATCACCGACGCCGTCGGATTCGTTCCCATGGCGATATCCACAGGCGTCGGCGCCGAGGTGCAGCGGCCGCTGGCAACAGTGGTCGTCGCCGGTGTTCTCACATCGACAGTTCTCACGCTCTTCGTGCTTCCGCTTCTCTACATGCTGACAGCACCGAAGACAAAGCGGGTGACCGAGGTTGCTGATGCGTCGTGATGAGCCAGCGTCACCTCGGTGCGAGCCTAGAGTCCGCACCATGGCAGGCCCCGAAGGCATACAGTAGGTCCCCGGTGTAACTCCAGCTTCTCCCTCCTGCGGCAGACGCCTGTGCCTGAGGGGTTTCCCTGGTTCCCCGGGCTCGTTACACTGCGCGGACTGCCCACCCTCGTGATCGGAGATCGAGACGATGACCGAGCTTGGAACCGCCGAACGTCCCCTGCGGGTTGCGATTGTCGGCGCCGGCCCCGCCGGGTACTACGCAGCCGAGGCCCTGTTCAAGGACGGACGGGCCGTCGCGGTCGACATGTTCGACCGTCTGCCCACCCCCTACGGCCTGGTCCGCAACGGGGTCGCTCCCGACCATCAGAAACTCAAGGGGGCGATCCGGATCTACGAACGCATCTCGGGTCACGACCGGTTCCGGTTCCTGGGCAACGTCTCGGTGGGGACCGATATCACGGTGGAGGAACTCCAGCGGTTCTACGACGCGGTGATCCTCTCGGTGGGGGCGGAAACGGATCGGCGCTTGAATATCCCGGGTGTGGATCTGCCCGGGAGCCACACCGCGACCGAGTTCGTGGGCTGGTACAACGGTCACCCCGACTACCGGGACCATACGTTTGACCTTTCCTCGGAAGTGGCGGTGGTGATCGGCCAGGGGAACGTGGCCATGGATGTGAGCCGCATCCTGGCCAAGACGGTGGACGAGCTCAAGGGCTCGGACATTGCCGAACATGCGTTGGATGCCCTGGCCGAGAGCCGGGTGCGCGAGGTGCATGTCATTGGTCGCCGGGGTCCGGTACAGGCGAAGTTCACCCCACCGGAGATCAAGGAGATCGGGGAGCTCACCGACTGCGATCCCATCGTGAACCCGGCCGACCTCGAGTACTCGGCCGCGGACCTCGCCGAGCTCGAGGACAAGAAGAACATCCACACCCGCAAGAACTGCGAGGTCATGGCCGCGTTTGCCGCGCGCCCGCCTGGCACGGCGAGCCGTCGCTACTTCCTGCGGTTCTTCGAGAGCCCCAGGGAACTCCAGGGGGACGGCAGGGTGCAGCGCCTGGTCCTGGAGCGCAACGTGATGAAGGGGGAACCCTTCAACCAGTGGGCCGAGGGAACCGGGGAGACCTCGGTCATGCCCTGCAACCTGTTCTTTCGCAGCGTGGGGTATCACGGGGTCGCCCTGGCCGGGGTTCCCTTCGACGAGAAGCGGGGGGTGATCCCCAACGACCTTGGCCGGGTCCTGGAAGGCGACGCGCCGATTCCCGGGCTCTACGTTTCCGGATGGATCAAACGCGGCCCGTCCGGGGTGATCGGGACCAACAAGCCGGACAGCGTGGAGACGGTGGCCAGCCTGCTCCAGGACCTGGAAACGCTCACCCCCTGCCAGACCCCGGACACGGACGCCGTGCTCTCGCTCCTTGCCGAGCGTCGGATCCGGGTGGTGTCCTGGGAGGACTTCAAGCGGATCGACGCCGCCGAGGTCGCGCGGGGCGAGGCGTGCGGCAAACCGCGGGAGAAGTTCACCCGCATCCAGGAGATGCTGGCCCTGCTGGACGGCTAGGAACCCGGTGACCCAGGACCCCACCTTCGACCTTGTCCAGTCCCTGCGCGAGACCCTCGCCGGCCACGTTCGGCGCACCCCGCTTCTGCGCAGCGACTGGCTCTCGGACCGGTTCGGCTGCGAGGTCTGGCTCAAGTGCGAGAACCTCCAGATCACCGGATCCTTCAAGGTGCGGGGGGCACTGGCCGAGACCCTGCGGCTGGGGGATGTGGCGAAGGAGGGCGTGGTCACCTCGTCGGCGGGGAACCACGGCCTGGGCATGGCCCACGCGGCGCGGGTGTTGGATGTGCCCTGTCGGGTGGTCGTCCCTTCCGGTGCGCCCCAGGTCAAGGTGGCCGGGATCGAGGCGCGGGGGGCCACCGTGGTGCGGTCCCCCTATCCCGGCTACGACGCCACCCAGGCCTGGACCCTGGAACAGTTGTCGGAGTGGGGCGGGGTCTTTGTCTCCCCCTTCGACGCCCCGGGGGTGATCGCCGGCAATGGCGGGACCACCGCGCTGGAGCTGCTGGAGGACGGTCCGGAGTTCGAGATGGTGGTGGTCCCGGTCGGCGGGGGAGGTCTCATCGCCGGCGTTGGACTGACCCTGGAAGCGATGTCGCCGCGCACCCGTCTTGTTGGGGTCAACGCCGCCGCGTCGCCCGGCATGTGGACCAGCCGCCGGGACGGCCACGCGCATCTCGAACTGGAGAGTGCCCCCACCCTGGCCGAAGGGCTCGAAGGGGGCGTGGGAGAGCGGACGTTCCGTCTGGCCCAACGTCACGTGGATGACATGGTCCTTGTGCGGGAAGACTCGATCGCCGAAGCTGTGGTGGAGGTCGCGCGGCGGGAGCGGATGCTCATCGAGGGGTCGGCCGCGGTAGGGGTGGCGGCGCTGCTCGAGGGGCAGGTCAGCGCGCGGTCGGTGTGCGTGTTGCTGACCGGGAGCAACATCGACCTGGACCGGTTCCGCGGTCTGCTGGAAGCCGCCGGTCACTAGGGTAGGGAATCGATGCGCTCTCTTGAGCCCAAGATCCTGACAACGATTCGCGAGGGATACTCGAGGCAGAACTTTGCGCGCGACGCGATGGCAGGAATTGTCGTCGGTCTGGTGGCATTCCCGCTGTCGATCGCGTTTGCCATTGCCAGCGGCGTAAGACCCGAACAGGGTCTCTACACGGCAATTGTCGCGGGCCTTGTGATCTCGCTCCTGGGTGGAAGCCGGGTGCAGATTGGCGGCCCAACCGGCGCGTTCGTCGTTCTGATCGCCGGAGTCGTCGGCGAGTTCGGATACGAGGGGCTCGCGGTGGCAACGGTCATGGCTGGCGGCTTTCTCGTGATCATGGCCTTGGCCAGGCTCGGGGACGTCATTCGCTTCATGCCCTACCCGGTCACGGTCGGTTTCACGAGCGGAGTTGCGCTCATCATCGCTGCGGGTCAGATCGGGGATGCTCTTGGGCTCGAAGGCGGGCCCGTACCCGTCGAGTTCATTGGCAAGCTCACCGCCTACGCCGGAAACATCGGTACCCTGAAGCCGGAGGCGGTCGGGATCTTTCTCCTGACCATTGCCATTGTTCGGCTATGGCCGAGGATCGACAGGCGTCTCCCCGGCCCCCTGGTTGCACTGGTCGCGACGACGGCGATCGTCCAGGGTCTTGGCCTGGGTGTAGAGACGATCCACAGCCGGTTCGGCGATGTTCCGGGCTCATTTCCGTCATTCCGAGCCCTCGAAATCGATTGGGCCCGGGTCCCTGACCTGGTTTCTCCGGCAGTCACCATTGCCCTCCTGGCTGCGATCGAATCCCTCCTCAGCGCGGTGGTGGCCGATGGATTGATCGGCGGTCGGCATCGTTCGAACGCCGAGCTGTTGGCCCAGGGAGTCGCCAACGTCGCGTCCCCCCTGTTCGGTGGCATTCCGGCGACCGGGGCGATCGCCCGCACCGCAACCAATGTGAGAAACGGAGGCCGGACTCCGATCGCGGGGGTCGTCCATTCGGTGACGCTTCTGCTCATCCTGGTGGTCGCCGGGCGATGGGCTTCACTCATCCCCATGGCCACGATGGCCGGGATTCTCATTGTGGTTGCCTACAACATGAGCGAATGGCACGTCTTTCTGAGACTGCTACGCGGACCCCGCAGCGATACGATTGTCCTGATCGCCACGTTCGTT
The DNA here is from genome assembly GCA_942491735.1 of Candidatus Eiseniibacteriota bacterium. Classification (GTDB taxonomy): domain Bacteria; phylum Eisenbacteria; class RBG-16-71-46; order JABDJR01; family JABDJR01; genus CALOCN01. The sequence goes on from CALOCN010000001.1 coordinate 805,589, forward strand.
CTGACCGTGGTCATCGACCTGACCGTTGCCATCCAGGTCGGCGTCGTATTGGCGTCCTTCCTGTTCATGCGTCGCATGGCGGAGGTCACACAGGTGAAGCCCATCCGGGACCTTGTCGAGTATGAAATGGCGGATGCTCTCGACACCACGATTCCCGAGATGCCCAGCGAAGTCGCCATCTTCGAGATCAACGGCTCGTTCTGTTTCGGTGCTGCCAGCAAGTTCACCGAGACACTCATGGCGCTCCATGGCACGCCGGTCGCCGTCATTCTCCGGATGAGGCATGTTCTTGCAATCGACGCGACCGGTCTCCACGCGCTCGAGGAAGTCGTGTCCCGTCTGCAGCGCCGGGGAACCGTGGTTCTCCTGTCCGGCCTCCACGCGCAACCGCTCATCGCCCTGGAACGGAGTGGGGCCCTCGAGCGGATCGGTGAGGATCACTTGTTTGGGAAACTGTCCGATGCCGTGTTGTATGCTCGCGGGCTGGTCGAGCGCTCACGGGAGAACTCCTAGCGAGACCGGAGGCCCCATGTCCAATACCTCCCGCAATCCCCAGGAATACGAGATGACGCACGAATCCATGGTGCGCAATCTCGCCGCGCAGGCCGAGGCAGTCTGGCCCCAGGAGAAGGACCTCTTTCCCCGGTACGGGCTTGCCGCCGACACCCGGATCCTGGATCTGGCCTGCGGGACCGGGGAGATCTCCCGCAGGATCGCGCCCATGTACCCGGAAGGGGACGTGACCGGCATCGATCTGCATCATCCCCACCTCGTGACGGCCTATGAAGCGGTCGGCGGGCCGGGGGGGCGTATCCGGTTCCTGGTCGGGGACGGGTTCCACCTTCCGTTCGGCGCGGACACCTTCGATCTTTCCCTGTGCCGCCACACGCTGCAGGCGGTGCCGGACCCCCAGGACATGCTGGCCGAGATGCTCCGCGTGACCCGGCCGGGTGGCCGGCTTCACGTCCTGGCCGAGGACTACGCCATGATGCACTTCTACCCGACCCGTCTCGACTGTGACCGGTTCTGGCACGACGGTCCGCTCACCTTCGGCGATGTGAGCGGGACCAACCTGAGGGTGGGGCGGGCCATGGTGACCCTGCTCCGTCGCCTCGGGGTCGAGGACATCACGGTGGACTATCTGGTGGTGGATACCCTGCGGGTGGATCCTCGGATCATCGAACGCATCTGGATGGCCTGGAGGGACGGGTACTCCGGGACTATCGCCCGCAACACCAGCCTGACCAAGTCGCAGATCGCCGCGTACTGGGAAGACATGCTGCGTTGTCTGCGGGATCCCCAGGGTTACGGGGTGTGGCTCATCCCCGCGGTCAGCGCGGTGGTTCCGGCGACCCGCTAGATTCGTCCGACGGCTGGAACTTCTGGATCCGATTGTTCCCCGAGTCGACGACATAGATCGCCCCGTCCGGGCCCACGGCCACGTCCAGGGGTTCGTCGAACTGGCCCGGGTCCGAACCCCCTCGTCCGAAGCTCATGAGGAACGCCCCGTTCTCGTTGAACATCTGCACCCGCCGGTTGCCGAAGTCCACCACGTAGAGGTTTCCTTCGGCATCCAGATCGATTCCGGCGGGGTGCTGAAACTGACCCCCGCCGGCTCCGCGACTGCCCCAAACCGTCTCGACCCGCCCGTCCATGGAGAAGCGCTGCACCGTATCGTTGGTCCAGTCGGAAACGTAGACCCGGTCCGGGCCCACGGCGATTCCGTAGGGTTCGCGGAACCGGCCCGGTTCGGTGCCGAACCCGCCCCAGGTGCGAACCACTTCGAACCCGAGTCCCCGCGTGGTGAGGAGAAACGTGATGATGCGCTGCCGATTCGAGTCCACGACGTGGACCAGGCCATCGGAGCCAATGTCCATGTGCCAGGGGCGATCGAACACGTTGGTGCCCCCCTGGGTGGGGCCCCAACGTTTGGCGAACTCTCCCTGGGTGGTGAACACGGTGATCCGGTCCCGGTTGCGGCCCGGTTCGGTGTCCGAGACGTACACCTGACCCGCCGCGTCCACCGCGATACCCGACATGACAAAGAAGGTGGTGGTCTGGTTGGTGGCGTCGAAGGGGTCATTCTCTTCCCAGCTCGACCACCGCTTGATGTAGTTCCCATCCTGGCCGAACTTCTGGACCCGCAGGTTTCCGCTGTCCGAGACAAAGACGTTGCCCGCCTGATCCACGGCGATTCCGTTGGGACGATCGAACTGCCCCGACGCGTCACCTTGGCTGCCCCACTGGGCAACGAACGCCGGGCGCTCCCGGGCCTGGGCCGCGATGTCGAGCCGGAAGGGGATGGAGTCGCACTCCGTGTTGAGCAGGACGAACCCGCGGTAGAGACCAGGGGTCGTCTCCCGGGTCACCGTGGCCCCGAGGGTCACGGTATGCGATGCGTCGGCCGGGATATTGAATTCGGCTTCGGTGGTGCCGGGAACGAGGGTGAACCGCGGAGGGTTTTCGGACGGGGTGGAGAGAACGAACTCGATGCGTCCGCCGAGCGGGTCGTTCCCGGCAGAGGACTCTCGCAGGACCTTGTTGGTGATGGTGAGATCCACCGTCTTCACGATGTCGATGGGAAGTTCGAACGGGGGAAGGGTCGCGCCGAAGTTCACCTCGGTCACGTTGAGCACGCAGTTGGGAGGTCTCGGAACGCCTTCCTCCGCGCACCCCGCCATGACGAGGATCCAGGGCAGAAGAACCACCAGCAGGCGTTTGTCGGCCGCGCTCATGTCGGCATGCTACCACAGCCGGTCGGTCGGTTCGGGGCCGGGGGGTCCGGTCCCTAGCGGAGACGCCGACGCTGGGCGTCGAACTTGGAGGCGCCGCGAATGGTGAACCGGAGCACACCGTCCTCGGTCCAGCCGAGATCGAGCCGGAGCATTTCCACCCCGGGAACCAGGACCCGCAGTCCCGCCCCGAATCCGTTGCGGAACCGGTCCCAGGCGAAGTCGTTGCCACTGTTCCACGCCACGCCGGTATCCCAGAACGCGGCGAGCTGGAACCCCAGCCCCACCGTCCAGCGGATGAACCGGTACTCCCGGATGGGACTGAGGAGGATCCGGTACTCCACCGTGCCGATCATCTGGCTTTTTCCGAAGAGCTCCTGTCCCAGGCTGTTCACGTCGTATCCGCGGATCGAGTTGGCTCCCCCCATGCGGAACTGCAGGTACTCGGGGATATCGGTTCCCACCACTCCGGACTGCCAGGACACGAGGGCGTTCAGGGCCAGACCGTGACGTGGGTGGGGGAGCGGTTGATAGCGTCGCAGGTCCCCGTCGATCCGCCACCAGGAGCCGTCCCCGAAGAATCGTTGTCCCAGGAGTTCCCCATGCCAGCCCGAGCGCGGGTTGCGCCAACTGTCCCGCGAGTCGATGCCCACCGAGGAAGCGACGCTGAAGAAGTGGTCCCTCCCGTCCCCGGTGAGCGTCTTGTCCGGCTTGTCCGCGTTCATGAGGAAGTAGGACCCGCCAAGTCCAATGCGTCCGTTTCCCGCGGTCCAGAGTTCCGCGAACGGTTGGAAGATGAAGCTCTCCTCGAGGAACTCGTTGAGGGGGTCGTCCCGTTCCAGAAGGGCGGTGTGGAGCTGCAGATCCATGCGGGGGTGGCGTGCCAGATAGGGGGTAGTGAAATCCAGCGCGAACTGGGTCGTGCCTCCCACCAGCAGCCGTCCGGACGCCTTGATCGCCTCGCCAAACAGGTTCACCGAGCTGGCCGACGGTCCCAGGGAGACGCCGTTCTCGTCGGTGATCTGCAGGGCGATGGAAGGGATCATCCAGGGAATCTCCCGCAGGACGAATCCGATGGCCACGCTGTCCTCTCCGGTCCGTTCGGCGGTCACCCGCACCGAGCTGAAGATGGACAGGTTCTCCAGGTTGGTCGCGGAGGACTGGAGATCCTCGACCGACAGTGGCTTCCCGACCGTGACCTCCATTTCCCGCTCGATGACATGATCCCGGGTGATGGATTGCCCGGTGTACTCGATCCGGGAGACGGGGAGCCCCTCGAAGGGTTGGAAAAATACCGGATCAATGGCCTCCGCGACCGCGGGAACCAGCAGGCAGGCGAGGAGGATGGCGGCAGGAAACGGTACAACGTGGCGCATGATGGGGTGGGACGCGATCAGGACCCGCGCGGAAGTCTAGCAGGTGTCGCGGACCTAGCCAGGAACCGGGAGGGTCGGCTAGAGTAGCCCCGACCCCGGGATAATGTTGGAAGCCCGAGTCCCGGTTGATGGAGACTGAATGAAGCGGCTCTCGGTTGTCCTCCTGCTCTCGAGTCTGTTCATGGGTTGTGCCGGCACCACCCCGGAACCCCGTACCCTCGAGCAGCTCAATGCGCTGCTCCCCGAACTCGAAGCCCGCATGGCCGCGGATCCCGGCAACGCCGACGCCCAGGCCGCGTACGGTCTTGCCCTCTACCAGTTGCGGCGCAACGACGACGCGGAACTTCATCTGCGCGAAGCCCTGACCATGGACAGCGAACAGGCCGCCGCCGCGGTGGCCCTGGCCACCCTGCTCAAGGCCCGGGGCGATCTGTCCGGTGCCCTGGCCGTCTGCGGGGAGGCCACTCCCCAGGGCAAGGAAGATGTCGAGCTGGTGCGCGCCGAGTCCGAGCGGATCCGCTACGCCCTCCTGCGGGAGCAGATGGTCCAACTGGCCCGGACCGAGCGCGAGCGGGAGACCACCAGCCGCCCCGACGGGACCCTGGCCGTGGAGACCTTTGCCTCGGACCACCCGGACCCCAACCTCCAGCATCTGGGCAAGGCGGTGGCGGTGATGCTGACCACCGACCTGGCCACCCTTCCCGGCCTGCGAATGGTGGAGCGGCAGCGTTTCTCGGTGCTCCAGGACGAGTTGGCCCTGGCCCAGGCGACGGTGGCCGTCGAAGGAAAATCCTCGCTTCCCGACGACCTGGATCCCATCACGGAGGTCTCGGGACTCCAACAGCGGCTGGCGGTCCTGCGCCCCTCGCCGGAACAGCCGCCGTTCTACGTCGGCGCGGCGGATGGATTGATGGGGCCGGGCACGCGCACGGCCATTCGGGACTTCCAGGCATGGGCGGGGCTCGATGCCGACGGGGTGCCCGGGCCGGCGACCCATGAAGCCCTGGAAGACGCCCTTGTGGAAGCGTATCCCGCGCCGGTCGTCGTGGTGGATCGCGACACCGCTCCGCGGGCCGGTCTTCTCCTGGGGGCGGAAAAGGTCCTGAGCGGGCGGGTAGAGCAGGCGAGCATGCTGGATGTCGCGGTGCGCGCGAGCTTTGTCGATGTGGAAAGCGGGGAATCTCGGGTACCCATCTACAGCAGTCAGCGTCTCGATGAGTTCTACCGGCTCTCGGCCGACCTCACCCTGCAGACCGCAGACGGGTGGGGAATCCAACTCACCCCGGAACAGCGGCAAGCCCTGCTGCAGAAGCCCCCGCCCACCCGTTCCCTGAGCGCTTTCCTGGCCTTCGGGCATGGGGTGGACCTGGAAGACAAGGGTCGTCTGGACGAGGCTGCCGAGGCATACGGCGAAGCGTTGCGTTTGGACCCCCAGTTCTCGATGGCCCGGGAACGGGTGGAAGTGTGGTCGACGACCTCGGCCTCGTTCCAGCAATCCATCCAACGCACGACCCAGGCTGCGTTGCGGACGGTGAGCGGATCGCGGGCCACCCTGGCCAACGCCATGGGTGCGGTGGGGACCGGTGTGCAGGAGGACGACGTTCGCACCGACGACAAGAACGATCGCACCGCCCAGGCCTCCGGCCCTCCCGAGGGAAGCGTGCAGGTGGGTGGGCAGATTCCGGTGCCCAAGCCATGAGTCGTGTCGCCGCGCTGGTCCTTGTTCTGCTCGCCCTGGCCCCACCGGTCCAGGCGGCGACGTCGCTCGTGCTGGGAGTCCAGGACCGCCGCCTCGGCATCGATACCGGACTGGTGCCGGAACTGGATCCGATCGGCAACGACCAGACCAGTGTGCGCCTGACCTATACCTGGGATGTCAGCGATCGCTTCACCTTCGTGGGCGATGCCGGGATGGCTCGTTCGTACCTGGAGCTGACCGACGCCACCCTGACCGGGCTCACCGACATCCGCATGCGCGGGCTCTATCGCCCCACCGCCGATTGGGCCCTTGGGGCCGGGGTGATCGTGCCCTTCGGTCTCTACGAGCTCAATTCCCTGGAAGTGACCACTTCGCAGTGGACGTGGAACCCGCGCTCGGCGTTTCCCATCAGCAAGTTCGGTGAGGGCTGGGGGTTCGAGGCGACAGCGGCCAGGTCGTTCATTCTCTCGGAGACGGTGGCGCTGGGGATCGCCGGGGCCTACCTCGCCCATGCCGAGTTCCAGCTGCTCGAGGGGGCCAACGGTCAGTACCGTCTCGGCGACGAACTGGGTCTCTCCGCGGCGATGGACTGGGATGCCTCGTCCGCGACCCGGCTGCGTTTTGTCGCCGCCTACACCTTCTTTGGCACGGACCAGGTTTCCGGCCAGGATATCGTGGACCAGGGAAACCAGATCAACGTGGGGGTTCGCCTGAGCGCCCCGGTGGGTCCCATCTCCACCTCCTGGGGCGCCGCCTTCACCACCAAGGCGGACAACGAGCTGTACGACCGGGCCGATCCGGATTCGGTCCAGGTGCTTTCGCAGGCCCCCGGTGACTATGTCACCCTGGACGCGCGGATTGGTTTTGCCCCCGCGCGCAACATCCTGCTCTACGCCGAAGGACGGTATCTCAACGTGTCGGGAAGCGAGTACGCCATCGGCGCCAACGGGAACTCCTTCAGTGTCGGGCCCGGGCTGGGGTGGACCCTGACGCCCCAGTGGTCCATGAACCTGCGATGGATGTATATCGGCGGTGACGGTGATGACGACCTGTCCTTCGACGGTTCGGATCTCCTCTTCACCCTGGAGTTCCGCCCATGAGGCGCCGTGCGATCCTGCGCCGGTTCATGCTGGGTTCCCTGGCCGTCCTTGTGGCGGGTTGCTCCGAGAGCCCGTCTCCCCGGGTCAGCGGCGTCACCCTGCGCGTGGTGGCGGGCGGGTTCGAGGACGACCGGGTCTACGGCGTGGGCCGGGTCCAGTTCCGGAGCTTCGACGCGGAGGGTTTCGAAGCCGGATCGCCGCCGCTGTCCTCCGAGATCGTGGCCGTCAGCCGGGAGACCGGACGCTTCGACGTGACCCTCTCCATCCCCGCGGGGACCGGGCGTCGCATCCTGGTGGAGCCGTTGGGTTCCGGCATCCTGCCCAACGGGGGCAAGACGGAGTCCGGGGTGGCGCTCCAGGGAGCAAGCCGGGTGTTCGACCTGCCGGCGGCGGGGATGGTGGACCTGGGGGATGTGGTGCTCTTTCCGTACATCCCGGATGACCTGAGGCTGGAGTTCGTGGGAACCCAGGAGCCGTTCCTGGCCTGGCGTCCCATGCCGCCCGCGGCCACCCACACCATTCGGGTCATCGAGTACGACGAGTCGGTCAACGAACTGGTGGAGCGGGAAGTGCCCTGGGATGGACCGCCCCGCGCGCCGCTGAGCGAACTCTCCAGCGGGAAGCTTCTCTTTGGTCTCCAGGTGCGCTCCGAGAACCGGTTTGCTTCCAGCGCCTACTCGGACACGCTGTTCACCGAGGGAACCCGCGTCCCCTAGGCTCCGTTCCAGAACCCCACTACACGTTCGATGAACCAGAGAGCGGCCACGGTGCCAATCGCGTAGGCGGGGAGGTTCGCGGCCCAGGCCGGAGCCCGGACGGGGACTCTCGAGACAACGGCCCAGGTCATGAGCGCGGCGGCGATGAAGGCGATCTGGCCGACTTCCACCCCGACGTTGAAGAAGAGCAGGGCAAGGGGAATGGCCTGGCTGGGGAGTCCCACTTCGGCCAGGGCACCCGCGAAACCCAGCCCATGGAGGAGCCCAAAGCTGAACGCCACCACCCACGGGGCCCGGGCGGTCAGCCCGGGGTGCCCGCGCCGACCATGCACGATCTCCGCGGCGAGAAAGAGGATGCTCAGGGCGATCGCCGCCTCGACCGGGGGAGAGGGAAGTCGGACATGCCCCAGGGTGGCCAGGGCGAGGGTCAGGCTGTGGGCCAGGGTGAACGCGGTGACCGTCTTGAGAAGTCGTTTCCAACCCTGGACCAACAGCAACAACGCGGCGACAAAGAGCAGGTGATCGATGCCGGCCAGGATGTGCTCCACCCCCAGTACCAGGTAGGTCCAGGCCACCCGTGCCGCTCCCGGTTCCGCCTCGACCAGGAACCCCGGCTGGTTGGGGGTGAGTCGCACGGTCTGGGATCCTCCGCCGAACCAGTTCACCCGGACCAGGACATCGGTCGGGAGTTGTTCCAGGCCGGCGATGTGGATCGAATCCCCGACCAGGGAGGTGCACCGGACTTGCCAGGTGGCGATGACCGCGTTGGGTAGTTTCCGGGTCGCAGCGGGGATGGTGGTCTCGCAACCGGCGGGCAGCACCGGCTCCATGGGGAGCGGTTGCCCGTTCTTGAGCGGCAGCTTCCAGACCACCTCGACCAGACCGGTCTCGGTCTCGGAGAGTTCGAGATAGGCCGGGGTGAACTGATGCGCCGCCGCGGGCCCCGCAAGGGTGGCCAGCAGGCAGGCCACGGCCAGGAGGACGGTGGGGGTCCGGGAGGGGTTCACTCGGGAAGCTCCACCTCGTAGCGCTCGCGCAGGCGATCGTAGAAGGCCTGGTTTGCCTTCTCACGCGCCTGGGCAAGATAGTCGGCGACCACCCGCTCCCGAATCTCGGTCAGATCCGGCTCCCGGCCCGGAGCGCGTTCGCGCACCCGGACCACGTGGAGCCCGTAGCTGGATGTGATGGGTCCGGACCAGACCCCGGTCCCGGTTCGCATGAGGCTCTCGGCGAACTCCGCGCCAAAGTACCGTTCGATCTCCGTTCGTGAACGGGAGTGGTAGGTGTTGGGCAACATGAAGGGGTCGCCGTGATCCGAAGGCTCGGCCTCCGGGGACTGCGAGAGACGGTCGCGGAGGAGGCCGGCCGCGGAGACGCCGTCGTCGTGCTTCTCGGGGTTGATGAACACCTGGTCGAAGGTCATCCGGGGGTCGACCCGATAGGCCTCGGCGTGTTCCTTCCGGTAGGCCTCCAGCAGGGAGTCGGGCGGCTCTTCCAGGGCGATGAGATCGCCCATGAGAAACTCCACCTTCTGCATCATTCTGCGGCGGACGATGGTGTCGTTGTCGTCGAGTCCCAGGGCGAGGGCTTCGCGATAGAGGATCTCCTCGCGGATATGCCCCTCGATGAGGTTTTCCAGTTCCTCGGGGGTTGGATCCCGTTGCCATTGGAACCGGAACGCCCCGGCGATCTGCTCCTGGTCGGTTTCGGTGATTACGATCCGATCGGGTGCTTCCTCGGCCTCACCACCGGCAAGGCGGAAGAGGACAAAGAGACCCGCACCCAGAACGAGGAAGTGGAAGAACGGTTCACGAAGGAGTCGCATGGGACGCACAACATTACCCCCCTACCCGGCGCGTGGGTAGGGGGGCGGTTGCGGGCCACGATGTTGGGGTTCAGCGAACCAGGACCAGTTTTCCCCCCTCGGATCCACGCGATGTTTCCACGCGGTACAGATAGACCCCGGCGGTGAGCCGACGCCCCTGGCGATCCACGCCGTTCCAGGGGATCTCGTGCCGGCCCGCGGCCAGGGATCCGCTGAACGGCATCGCCACCTCGCGCCCCTGGGTGTCGAACACCCGGATGGTCACCGGGCCGTCCTCGGGGAGTCCCAGCTGGAAACGGGTGGCGCTGCGCACCGGGTTGGGGTGCGCGGCGAGGGTCAGCGTGGCAACCGGTGGGGCCCCGGCGGCGAGTACGGCGGGGCCGTGCCAGGTCACATCTCCGCCGCGGGAAATCTCGGCCAACCAATAGCGGGTTTCCTCCCGGCCGGGATCCGGATCATGGAACGTGAACTCCGGTCCGCCCACCAGCGGGGTCGCGGTGAGTTGCTCCCGCTCTCCAGACCGTGCTTCCCGATGAACATGGAAGCCGGCGAAGGTGTCGGTACTGTTGGCAATGGACCAGTTCAGCACGGCACCCTCCCCGGACCGGGTCGCCGAGAGGGTCTGCAACTCCACCGGGACCAGGAAGCCGTCGCACGGCCGAAACCCGTTCTGGGCGAAACCGATCGTTCCGACATCGAAGGGGCTCAGTTCGGTTTCCTGTGCGGAGCAGTCGGCCACGGTGATGTTGCCGGTGCCCGAGGGATACTCGTCGATCGTGAACGAGCCCCCGTTGTAGGCATAGACGTAGAAGGACCCCACCACGGCGTGGATTCCCAGGTCCGGGCGGCCCGACACGGTGCCGAGCTGGCAGTTGGTCTGCACGGCCCAGGTGAGGGTGTTGCCCGAGCCCGAAGCGGGCCATTGGGGAAAGGGGAACTCCAGGTCGGTGCAGAAAGTCCACTCCGCTACGGCGATCTCGGGGGAGTACTCGATCCCGAACCGTGCTCCGGCCACCCCGCTTCCGGTCGAGACCTGCGCCACCACCAGGTAGAGATCGTATGGGGTGCCGAGTTCCCCCACCACGGTGTGCTCGGTGCAGGGCACCTCGGTGGGAGAACGTCCCCCCGCAGTTGAGGGAACGCAGATCTGACTCGAAGGCCCGATGGGCCGGGGCTGCAGGTGGAGCGACAACTTGGCGTCACCGGCTCCTCCGGGATCGGAGTACCCGAAACCGGTCATGGGTACGTCGGGGCAATCGGTTCCGGTGGAGAGATCGCAAGCGTGCAGTCCCGGCAGGGTCGGGGAGAAACGGACGCTAACGTTGCGCGTCGCACCCGGAGCCAGGGTGAAGGCGCCCCCCCCCAAAAGGATCGCATAGTCCGTGCAGGTCTCGGTGATGAACCCACTCACGGAACTGCCACCGGTGTTCCGGAGCACCAGGGTGCGCTGGGCCGAGGCGCCCAGTTCCAGGCTGCCGAAATCGAGCAGGGAGGGGACGGCGAGACAGCCGTCCCCCGCATCACCGGTACCCTCGACCAGGATCGTGGCGCACTCGGATCCGAGGTCGATCTGACAGGAAACGGGACCTTCCGTGGTGGGGGTGAACCGGACCTCAAAGGTGACCGATTGCCCCGGATTCAGGCTCGGGATGATGCCCACGATGGAGAAATCGGGGCAGTTCTCGGTGACGGTAAGGTCCAGGGGGTCCTGGCTGTTGTTTCGCACCAGAACCGAAACGGAGCGCGTGGTTCCGATGAGGGTGTTACCGAAGTCATGCTCGGTCGGGGTGACAAAACAGGGCGGATCCGGAGGCGGCTCCGCACAAGGGGATACGCAGGGGTTGCATCCGGGCGAAAGGTTTGTCGAAAACTTGACCGAGCCTACGCTGGAGAGCGGGATGTCCTCTGCCGTTGCGGTGCAGTCCGCCACCTGGAGATCCTGATTCTGGACGAAATTGCGCCGGGTGATCCGCAGCTCATCCCCGCTGTACGCGTAGGCGTAGAACGCTCCGAGCACGGCGTGGACCCCTTCCTCGGGATGGGTTGGAATGATGTCGCGCTGACAGTTGGTGGCGGCGGAGAAGGTCACCACGTTTCCGGAACCTGCACCGGGCCAGCCGTTGGCCGGGAAGTCGATATCGCCGCAGAGCGTCCAGCCGAAGATATCCACCCCGATCGAGCTGAGACCGTTGTAGTCGATGCCAAAGACCGCCCCCGCGATGCCATCCGAGGGAGGAACTCCGGTGGCCACGACATAGACGGATCGCCCTTCCAGGAGCGGGGAGATCACCGAGTACTGGGAACAGGGAAGGGTGGGCGCAGCCTGGTTGCAGATCAGGGACTGCTTGCTCACCTGAACCGTGGAGTGCAGGGCGATCATGGCGTCGGAGAGCGAACTCCCCCCATGGCCGTTGAGCTGGATGCTTCCACAAGTGAGACCGGTCTGCACGACGCATCCCTTGGGACCTTCGGTAGTGGGCTGGAACCGTGCCACGATGGTGTGGGTTTCCCCCGGTGCGAGGCTGAACGGACCGGAGCCCACGATAATTGCGAAGTCGGAGCAGGACGCACTGACCTCCCCGTTGATCGTCGTGTTGGAGTTGTTGAGCATCGTGATCGTGGAGTCGGCCATGGAGCCCAGATCCACGGAGCCGAAGTTGACCGTCTGCGGAACGACGATGCAGGCCTCGGTGCCGGATCCGCTCAGGGAGATCGGCCCGCAGGGAAGGCCCAGGTCCAGAATGCACGAGGTGGGACCCAATTGCTGCGGACTGAAGCGGAGGGTCAGGTCCAGGAACTCACCCGGATCGAGGGTGAAGGGTCCGGAACCCGCAATGACGGAGAAAGCCCCGCACGTGGCCGGGACGAACCCGCTCACCGGGCCGGCACTGTTGTTGGTGACGGTCAATGCTTCGTCGTTGAAACCGGTGACAAAGGTGGGGGGAAAAACGAGGGACGTCGGAGAGAAGGAGCACGGATTGACTCCGGTTCCCCGGAGGGTCGCGGTGCCGCATTCGATCCCCGCGGAAAGGGTGCAGGTCTGGAGTCCTGCCTGGGTCGGCGAAAACGTAACGCCCACCGTCAACGTATCGCCCGGGTTGAGGGAGAAAGGCCCTCCGCCCCCGTCGAGGGAGAAATCCGTGCACCCACCGACCAGGGCGAGGTTTCCCGAGACGACGATTGGCCCCAGGTTGACCACAAGTACGGTCCCGCTCGTTGTGTCCCCGATGAGGGTGGGGTCAATGCCGGGGGGAACCACATCCACGTCACAGACCGCGCCGCCGCAGTCACCCAGACAGGGATTGCATCCGTTGGCGCTGGCCGCATCGAACTCGACGAAGCCCAGATCCGTGGCGTCGATGGATGTCACGGCGGAAGAGCAATCGGCAACCTGGAGTTCCGCCGGGGATACGTTGTTGTTGGGAGTCAGGGCGAGGAAGTCCTGGGAATAGGCGTACACGTAGAAGGCGCCCGCCACGGCGGGGCTCGAGCGTTGACAATGGATCGAGGGCGCCCAGGTGATCCGACTGCTGGAGCCGGCGGTGGGCCAGCCGCCGTTGGGGCCGGTTTGGTCGAACTCGAGATCCGCGCAGAGTGTCCAGCCGAAGATGTCCACGCCCTGGCTGAGGGTGTTGTCGTAGGCAAGCCCCACCGAGATGCCCGCCACGCCCGGGTCGGGGATGCCGCCGGGGAAGTCCGTGATGAGATAGACGGAGTAGGGCGTGTTGAGGCCGCCCTCCGTGGTGATGGAGCCGCAAGCCGGGACCGCCGTGTCGCACGCGAATACGGGAACGTGCTCTCCCACATGGAGACCCAGTTTGGCTCCGGAGAGTGACTGGGCCTGTACGCCGGTGGCGGTGACCAGCAGGAGCAGGGTGACCGCCGCTGAGAGAGAGTTGGCTCTGACGCGCATCATGTAACCTCCCGCGCTTCCCAACACGCCGTTGGGCGGCGACATTAGCCCTGTGGGATCCAATCGCAACCGTGGCCGGATTTCTAACGTCGGTCAGCGCACCACGGTGAACTTCCCGTTTCGAACTCCCCCGCCGGTCTCCACGCGGTACAGATAGACGCCGGCGGTGAGCCGACGCCCCTGCCGATCCACGCCGTTCCAGGGGATCTCGTGCCGCCCCGCAGCGAGGGATCCGCTGGCGGATTCGGAAGGTCCGACTGTCGGTATCGCCGACTGCGATCGCTCCGAAGTCCAGGACGTCTCGTATGACCAGACAGTCCGACTGGGCACAGGCGGTCAGGCATGGGTTGCCTCCCGGGGACATGGAAACGGAGAACCGGGAACGTCGGCGACCAGGTACACCGAGTACGGGGTCAGCAGATCACCGGAGGTGGCAATCGCCCGGCAATCGGGGACCAGGAACCCGGTCTGACACGGGGCGAGGGTGGCGAGCATCAAGCGAATGCGTACGCTGGGCTGGAGTACCATGGGGAACCTCCAGGCTGCCCGGATTGGCCGAGGGGGGCAGTCGTCTTGTTGGCAAGCAGAAGAGGTGAAGCAGCCTCTGGAAGAGTATAGCCGCGCTTTTCGATTTCCGCTCGTTGGCCCTGAATCGTGTGCCCTATGCCACCTAGGCGCCGGGCGCGGGCCGCTCACTGTTTGGACCCGCGATTCGACCGACGGTTACGGACCTACTGCGCTTCCAGCTTCGAGATGCGCCACGCCCCGTCGACCTGCACCACGCTCATCCTCATCATGCGTTTGGTGGACTGGCGGGGTCCCTGCCTGGGGTCGAGGGTGCGGGACTCCTCGAATCGTACTGATGGAGAATTTTGCGAAACATCGACCGCAATACTGTTCAGCGATATGTCCTGGCTCTTGAGCATGGCAAAAGACCGCTCGATTCGATCCCGGGACCCGGAATCCAGGTTGGTCCAGAGGGCGGCATAGGCACTCGCGTCCAGATTTTCCAGCGCGTCGCGATAAGCGTTCAACAGGGCGCGGATCCCGGTCTCCGGGTCATCCACCGGCGCCGTGGGGGGGGTGGGTGCGGGTGACGGCGCCTCCGTCTTCTCCGGCAGCGGATCCGGCTCCCTGGCCTCGCGCCTCGCCGTCTTCAGGGCCACGATCTCCCGTTGCCAGGCAATTCCCTGGGGGTCCGAGGCGGCCAGCTGCAACAGTTCCTGGATATTGCCCTCGGCACCCGCCAGATCCCCGCCCTCGATCTGCAGCGGAATCGTCGCCTTGAGGGCGCGGACCCGCGCCCGCTGACGATCTCCCTGGCGTCCCGCGGCGATGTCGCGGGACCACCGGGACGCATCCGGGTCTCCGGGAGCGGCGACCAGCAGCTCCGCGACCAGCGCATCGGCCTCGGTCCAGTTCTTCCCCTGCAGCAGATCGGCAATGCGCTCCTTGAGACCGGCCACCTTGGCGTCGGTTCCCTCGTGGCCCGGTTCCTCCGGATTCGCGTCGATGGCCACGGATCCGTCGCTGGGAACCAACGGGACATGGATCGGCTCGTTGTCGCCGGGGCCGAGCAGGAAATTGAAATGGACGTCCTCGAACCCGTCCTTGCGCAGGATGACCTCGACCGGTCCCGGCGATTCGATGGTGACCGTGACCGGGGTCGTCCCCTGGGGGCGATCGCTGATGATGACGTTGGCGCCCTGGGGGTCCGAGGTAACGTTCCACTGGGCAATGAGCGCCTGGCGAGGGACCTCGCGATGACGGACGCGAATCACCCGCTTCCCGGAGTTCAGGTCACCCGGATCGATCCGGTAGGGATTCTCGAAGGTGTAGTCCGCTTCGCGCTCCGGATCGACCGCGGTCAGCCGCAGATTGACCGGTTCATCCGACTCGACGGTGAGCGACAAGTCGGCCGTACCGTCGCCCCGGGTGACCCCCAGGGAAGCTTCCACCCCTACCTGCCACACCTCGATACCGGAGAGGGCGTGCCCATCCTCGTCCGAGACCTTCAGGAGCAGGGAGCCCGAATCCCCACATCCGGTCAGGCAGGCGAACAGGGCTGCCAGAATCGCCCACCGTCCCCACGGGGCGAGCTGCAAACGGAAGTGGGAGAGGCGCATGTCAGGATTCCAATTGGGAAACGGCGGGTTCGCTGAGGGGGCGTGGTCGAGGGGCCGGTCCCTCCTCGGAGTCCGAGAAGGCGACCCGGAACCGTAGTTCGGTCTGCGGAAAGACGATGTCCCCGGCGGGCCAAGAGGTCAAGGGAAAGGTCACGGCCTCGACCTGGCGGAGCCCTCCGCCCCCGGCCCGGGACCAGGCGGCGAGCTCCACCGTGTGATCGGCACGCAGCGGTACGGTCACCAGGTCCCCGAGTTGCAACCGTCGGGAAGTGGTGACCAGCTCTCCGGTCCCATTCCGCACCGTGATGACCAGGTTGTAGGAGGGGGGGGTCAGGGTGACCCGCGCCTCCAGGGCGCCAATGCCCGGTGGAGTGCCAAGATAGGTCCCGGCGTGCAGATCCACTTCCTGGTACACCAGGGTCTGGCGATGCCAGGGCCGGGCAACCCGGTGCATTGCGTCGCCAACCGGGGTGGCCAGGGCATGACCGAGCAGGACTCGACCCGGCATGGACGTATCCATCTTGTCCTGGAACGTCCCGTACGTCTCTGCCAGCGCCCGCAACTCGCCGCCGCCGGATTCCACCTGGTCCGCGAGTGCCCGCAACCGGGACGAGGCATCCGGAGCCACCCAGCGCCACCACGACTCGGACTCCCGGATCATGGCGTCCCGGGTGTCGCCGAGGCTGCGCGTGTCCCGCGGCACGATGTGGGAGACCTGGATGCGCCGGAGCGCCTGGGAGGTGAGGACCATCAGGGCGATGCCCAGGATGGCCACGGTCGAGACAACGAGGGCGATGCCGGTGCTCCCACGGGAAAGAGACGCCGGTTCCGCGGCGCCGGGTGGCCGCACCGGCAGCGACGCAGGGGCGGCCGAACGCCACAGCCTCACCCCGATGGAGCGTGCGATGAGACCCGTGAGGGATAGCTGGTGTGGTTTATCGGACATGGTAGGGGGCGCGCGTCCACCTCGACATGGGACGGGCGACGGCGCATTATAGCGGTCCGTCCCACACCTGACGATGCGGCCCAAGGGGGAATCATGGCGCGGCTGAAGGATCGGGTTGCGATTGTCACGGGGGCGAGCCGGGGAATCGGGCGCACCGTGGCCCTGGCTCTGGCCCGCGAGGGCGCCGCGGTGACGGTCGCCGCCAAGAGCACGACCTCCCGGACGTCCCTGCCGGGGTCGATCCACACCGTGGCCCACGAGATCGAGGCCGCGGGAGGGCGCGCCCTCCCGGTCAAATGCGATGTCCGTCGGGATGAGGAGGTGGAGGCGATGGTCGCGGCCACCCTGGGGGCCTTTGGTCGTCTCGATATCCTCATCCACAACGCCGGAGCCCTCTGGTGGCAGGACGTTCTGGACACCCCCATGAAGCGGTTCGACCTGGTCATGGACGTCAACGTGAGGGGTGCTTTCGCCACGGCTCGCGCCGCCTTGCCCCACCTGATCGAGGCCGGAGGGGGCCATGTCCTGACCTATTCGCCCCCCCTGGACCTAAGGGCGCTTCCCGGCAAGGTGGCCTACCTCATCAGCAAGTTCGGGATGACCCTGGTCATGCAGGGACTGGCCGAGGAGGTACGGGAGCAGAAGGTCTCGGCCAATGCCTTGTGGCCGGTCACGGCCATCGAAAGCCAGGCCACCATCAACTTCCGCATCGGGGAGCCCAGGACGTGGCGCAAGGCGGATATCATGGCCGACGCCACCCTGGAACTGGTGACCACCCCTCCCGGGCAGGTCAGCGGCCGTGCCCTTCTCGACGAGGACTACCTGAGGGAGCGGGGATGGACGGATTTCACCGGATACCGGGTGGATCCGGATTTCGAACCGCCCCGGGTCCTGCCTCGGGACTTGCCGAGCCGCGGGAACATCAAGGATCTGGGTTGACAGTGCCCTCGTGTTGTTGAAGAATCGGAATCATTCCGAAATGACTCCTATTACGAACTCACCCCAATCAGACGACAACGCGGCCCGGAGCGGGCTGGCTGAACGGCTACGCGTTGCCGGGCTTCGTGTTACGGGACCCAGGGTTGCCATTCTCGGTTTCCTGGCCGAGGACCGGACGCATCCCACCGCGGAACAGATCTGCGTCTCCTTGGCCAAGGAACACCCGTCCCTCTCCTTGTCGACCGTGTACGCCACCCTCGAGACCTTCGCCAGGACGGGGCTCATTCGCCGGCTCCACGGCGGGTCCGGCAAGGTGCGCGTGGACGGCACCGCTCCGGATCACGATCACGCGCTCTGCCGTCTGTGCGGATCGGTCTTCGATGTCGGGCGGGACCTTGTGCCCCGGCCCGACGCGCCTCCCCGGTTACCCAGCGGCATGGCGGTAACCGACATGCACATCACGTACGAAGTTGAGTGTCCCGACTGCCGACCGGCAGGAGAGACGCCCTCCCTTGACACCGATACCTCGGCCGAACCCGGCCGGTGAAAGGAGAGCCTGCCATGGCTGATCTCAAAGGAACCAAGACCCACCAGAACCTGAAGGACGCATTTGCCGGGGAGTCCCAGGCCAATCGTCGCTACCTCTACTTCGCGAAGGTGGCCGACGTCGAAGGCTACCCGGAAGTGGCCGGCAACTTCCGCGAGACCGCGGAAGGGGAAACCGGACACGCCCACGGTCACCTCGACTACCTCAAGAGCGTTGGGGATCCGGCCACCGATCTGCCGATCGGCGACACCGAGTCCAACCTCAAGGCCGCGGTGGCCGGCGAGACCCACGAGTACACCGAGATGTACCCGGGGATGGCCAAGACGGCGCGGGACGAGGGATTCGCGGAGATCGCGGACTGGTTCGAGACCCTCGCCAAGGCGGAGAAGTCCCACGCGGGTCGCTTCCAGAGCATGCTCGAGAGCATTTCGTAGATCGGACTCCGGGGTGCCCCTGTTCGCGGGGGCACCCCTTCCCTTTCGCTCCCAGTGTGGGGGGATTCCATGAGCGACGAACGCCCCATTTCGTACAGCCCCACCGACGGCCTGACCTACGACCCCGACGATCCCAAGTACTGGGATGCCGAGGCGCTCCAGGCCGAGATCACCCGCACCTTCGAGGTGTGCCACGGCTGTCGCATGTGCTTCAAGTTCTGCGACGCCTTCCCGAAGCTCTTCGAGTACATCGACGAGCGGCACGACGGCGATGTTCGCAAGCTCAACGACACCGAGACCGAAGCGGTCATGAACGACTGTTTCCAGTGCAAGCTGTGCGAGGTGCAGTGCCCCTACACGGTGCGCGACAACCACGAATACCAGCTCGACTTTCCCCGGCTGGTCCACCGCTACGACGCCCAGCGCGCGCGGCGGGACGGGGTGGCCTTCCGTGACAAGGTGCTGGGCGATCCGGATACCGCGGCCAAGATGGCCCGGGCCAGTTTCGGGATGGCCAACACCATGAATCGGGTAGGGGCTCACCGCTGGTTCATGGAGAAGGCGCTCGGCGTCCATCGCGACAAGCTTCTGCCGGATTTCGCCGCGGAGACATTCGAAGCCTGGGCCGGCAAGGAGGGTCTGATCGGTGAGCCCGGGGGAGAAGTGGTGGTCTTCCAGACCTGCTACGTCCAGAACAACGAACCCCAGGTGGGGAAGGACACGGTCGAGGTCCTCAGGACCAATGGGCTCGACACCCGGTGCGCCAAGGGGCTCAAGTGCTGCGGCATGCCGGCCTGGGAGCACGGTGACCTGGAAGGTCTGCGCAAGCAGGCCCGCGCCAACCTGGACACGCTGCTCCCCCATGTGGATGCCGGCAGCAAGGTGGCGGTCATCAACCCCACCTGCTCCATGATGATGCGTCGTGAATACCCGGAGCTGGTCGCCACCGCGGATCGGGAGCGCGCGACCCGTCTGGCCGAGGCGGTGGTCGACCCCAGCGAGCTTCTCTGGTCCATCCGCAAGGAGGACCGTTTCAACACGAACTTCCGCAGCACCCCCGGTGCGGTGGGGTACCACGCCCCCTGTCATCTCCGCGCCCAGGGGATCGGGTTCAAGGGTCGGGACCTCATGAAGAAGATCCCCGGCACCCGGGCCACCACCACCATGGAGTGCTGCGGCCACGACGGCACCTATGCCATGACCGTCGAGGGGTTCGATGCGTCCCAGCGCATCGGCAAGAAGGCCCTGGAGGGCGTGGCCCAGAACGAGGCGGGACTCTGCGTCACGGACTGTCCGCTTGCCGCACTGCAGTTCCGCCAGCACGCCGGGATGGAAACCCTGCATCCCATGTCCGTCCTGGCGCGTGCCTACCGGGAAGACGGATTCCCGGGGAAGGTTCCGCACCCCGAGGCATCGGAGGAATAATGCCCGCACCGGTGAGCCGCAACGAGATCGTCGACTTCGAAACCTATCGCGAGCGCCGGGACGAGGTCCGGGCCCGGGTCATGGAGGCCAAGAGCCTGCGTCGGATCCTGGTCGGGGACCATCTGACCTTCCTGTTCGAGAACCGGGAAACCACGCGCTACCAGATCCAGGAGATGATGCTGGCCGAACGCATCGTCAAGGAGTCGGCGATCCAGCACGAGATCGAGACCTACAACGGGCTTCTGGGTGGGCCCGGCACCCTGGCCTGTTCCCTGCTCATCGCCATCGAGGAGAAGGATGATCGCCCCCGGCTCCTGGCCGAGTGGCTACCGCTTCCCGACCATCTCTATGTCCGGTTGGAAGGCGGGGAACGCATCTACGCGGCCTACGACCGCGAACAGATCGGGGATGATCGGTTGAGCGCGGTGCAGTACCTGCGGTTCGATACCGGGGGCCGGGTACCGGTCGCGGTGGGGACGGACTTCCCCCCGCTCGACGGTGATGTGGAACTCACCCCGGCCCAGCGCAAGGCGTTCGCCGGGGACCTCGCCGAGCGCTGATCCGGTCTTTCTCCCGGACCGGATCTCGGCTACCATCCTGCGCCATGCGTGTCCTGAAACGGTTCCCCCGCGTTGTCCTCCATGCCGTTGCCCTGCTGGGTCTGCTCGTCTCCGTGCCTTCGATGGCCCAGGATGTGGACCTTGTGAGCTCCCGTCCTCCCGGCGACGGGCCCACGGAGATCTCGGTTTCGTTCTATCTCATTGACCTCATGCGGGTCATCGATGTGGACGAGACCTTCGAGGCCGATGTGTTTCTCGTGGGCAGCTGGAAGGACTCGCGTCTCGCCGGTGACCGGGTTCGGGTGCTCCCCATGGACTCGGTCTGGATGCCCCGGTTGATCGCCTTCAACCGTCGTGACATCGAGCACACGCTGCCTGAGGAAGTGACCGTCCAACCGGACGGGACGGTCATCTACCGCCAACGCATCATGGGAACATTCGCCTCTCCGCTCGACCTCAAACGCTTTCCCCTCGACACCCAGAGCCTGGAGGTGAAGTTCGTCATCTACGGGTCGTCCACGGACGAGGTGGTTCTGGTTCCGAACCCGGAGCTCACGGCCGAGCGGAATCCCAACCTGGCCATCCGGGACTGGACGGTTGCCGACCTGGAACAGGAGCAGGGGGTCTTCGATGCGGCGCCGGGGGCCCCAAGGTTGTCCATGCTCAGCTTCCGCGTCGACGTCAGACGCGTGGCTTCCTACTACGTGGTGCAGATGCTCATTCCGCTCCTGTTGATCGTCTGCATGTCCTGGATCGTCTTCTGGATCGATCCCAACATCATTCCCACCCGCATGAGCGTGAGCGTGACCACGGTACTCACCCTGATCGCCTACCGCTTCATGGTCAATGCGCTCATGCCCAAGTTGCCCTACCTGACCCTGGTGGATCACATTCTCCTGGGAGCGACCCTGCTCGTAGCGGTTTCGCTGGTGCTGATGACGATCGGAACGTATCGGGTGAACCACGATCAGGCGGAGGCGGTGAAAAGGACGGATCGCGTGGCCCGGATCGTGTTGCCTCTCGCCTTCGTGGTCATGCTGGTCGGTCTCGCGCGGTTCAGCTGAGGCCCGGGGAGTGCGTGATAGACTTCCCGGATGAAGAGTCCCCTGCTCGCGTTTTCCCTCATCCTCGTCTCCCTCGCCGTATTCCCCCCCACCGTGCAGGCCCAGGATTTCCGCGCCCTGCGCGACCCACGGCCGGTGGACCCTCAGGCCAAGCTCCAGTTGACTCCCATGGGGTCCGCGCCGCTCACCGTGCGCGTACTCCTGGCCGGGGACAGTTGGGCGCAGTACATGTGGGACGACGGCTCCCACAACGACCTGTTCGACAAGTTCGGCCACCAGGACAAACGCGCCCTCAGCATTTCCCTGGACGACGATCCGGGTCCCGGCTACACGGGCACCGGGTATGCGGTTTCGGGGAGCGAGGCTCGCCAGTGGGTGGACACCGCGAACTATCCCTGGATTGCCAACCTCAATGCCGCCATTGCCGCCAACCCCGACGTGGATCTCGTCCTGCTGAGCATCGGGGGAAACGACGCCCTGGCCGGGAAGTCCGACGGGGGCTGGTACAAGGACATGGATCTCGATGTCCCGGGTTCCGAGGACGCCTTCTTCGATCAGCTCGAGGACGACACGATGCAGATCGTCGATACCATCCTCGCCCAGCGCGCCGGGATGCGGGTGGTCCTCTCCAGCTACGACTATCCCAACTTCAATGTGGGTTTCTGGTGCTTCGTGTACGCCTGTCCCAAGCGGGACGACCTGAGCCGCGACCCCGGCGGTGATCCCATCACCGACCAGGAACTGAACCAGATGATGGTCACCATCGAGACGATCCGGTTGGGGTGGGTGAACAACGAACCCCGGCTCCTTTTCGATCACGCGGTCGGCCTCATGCACCACCACTACGGGGATGGTCAGACCGGGCCGGGACTGCTTCCTTTTCCAGGCCAGGACGGGCCGGACTACCTGCCGTTTCCCGGGGGCAATATCGTCCGTCCCACCCTGCGCAGCAACTTCCGGGTTCCGCTGGTCGACGCGGACCCCATCCATCTGGACGCCGAGGGCTACCAGGTCAAGATCTCCAGCCAGATCCAGACCCACTTCTTTCCCGAGTTCCGTGGAACCTTCACCGAGTCGTTTGCCTCGGAGGGGGGCACGCGCGACGGATGGACCGATGGCACCACCGTCTCCACGACCGGGATCCGGGTCGGGCAGGATCCCGCCGGCGCGCCGGTGGGACTGGTTTCCTTCGACACCGGAACCATCCCGGACGGCGCCACCGTGCAATCGGCCTCCCTCTATCTCATCCGCACGGCCGGGCAGGGGACGAGCCCGTTCCAGTCCGGGGCCCTGGGCACCGCTCAGCTCGACGTGGCGACCGGAAGTTTTGGCGCACCGTCGGTGGAAGCGTCCGATCCTGGCGCCGCGGCCACCGCGCTGGACGTGGCGGACGTCGCCGGTTCGGCCCGTTCCAACGGGTACGCGGTGCGATTCGACCTGGACGCCTCCGGCCTCGCCGCGCTCAACGACACCGGGATCACCCAGTTCCGGATCAGCTTCCCCGGTGCCGGTGCGTCCGGTCCCGACGCGGTGACCTTCGCCGTGGGGGGCACCTCCCCGGTGAGCTACGCATTACCCACCCTGGCCGACTACATGGGCTCGGCCGGCCCGTTCCTGGATGTGGCCTACACCGTGCCCACCACGGTGCCGGGTCAGCCCACGGTTGCGGTCCTGCCCCTGTTGAGTCCCGCCACCCCCAATCCGGTCCGGGGCTCCACCAGCCTGCCCTTTGTCACCGGAGCGACCGGGCATGTGCGACTGACCCTGTTCGACGTGCGGGGACGGGTGGTGCGCACGCTGATCGACGAAGTCCGAGGCGCGGGCGCCCACACCCTGACCTGGGACGCACGTGACGATCGGGGTCAGCGGGTGGCCCCGGGGGTCTACCTGGCCCGGCTGGTCGCGGAGGGGCGAAGCCGGACCCAGCGGTTGGTGGTGCTGGGGCGCTAGCGATCGCTGAAGTCGAACGGAAGCATGAAACGGGACGGTACCGGTTCGCCGCCGTGGATGGCCGGGTTGAACGTCCACTCCCTGACCGCCTTCATGGCCGCCTCCTGCATGGTCGCACTGGCCGTCGTCTCACTCTCGACCAGCTTGAGGTCTGTCACCTTCCCCGTCTCATCGAGGTCCACCTCGATCACCACCATCCCTCCCATGATGCTGTCGTCCGGCATCGCGACCGCTGTCTTGTGACGGACCGTGGGGGGGGAATCGAACCGGGCCAGGGACGGATCGTCGATCGCGGTTGGTGCCGGCGCGGGGGCTCCCGCGGGGGAGACCTCGGCCTGGGGTTCGGGCGTCGAGGAGCATCCGACGCAGAGCCCCAGCAGGAGCATGGGAACGATGCGTTGCGAGCCATACCTGAACATTGCGTTTCCCCTTCCGGAACGTTGCCGAGACCGATCGCGGAAGTCTAGCAGACACTCAGTCGACCAGGGTCACCCGTGCGGTGCGCGTTCCGTTCGCTGATTCCAGCTTCAGGAAGTACACGCCGTTGGGAGTCCCCGAGGGTTGCCAGGTGATGTCGTGGTGTCCGGCGTTCCTCGAATCGTTGACGAGGGAAGCGATGCGCCGTCCCGAGATGTCGAAGACGTCCACCCGGACCGGACCGGCCTCGGGAAGGGCGAAGGCCACGGCGATGCGGCCCGGGTCGGTCGCGGATTCGATGCGGAGATCCAGCGGCGTGTTCCAGGCGGACTCCCGATCGGACCGTCCCCGTTTGCGCTGGTTCCCGACAATGCGGACGCAGTCCCCGGTGGAGAATTCGCTGCCGTCCAGGAAGGCACCGGTCAGGGTCAGCGTGGGAGTGTCGCCGGCCTCGAGTTCGCCCAGGGCCTCGGCGATGGCCTCCGAACTGAACTTGAGAAGCAGATCCTGGCTTCCATCCGGCCCGCGGGCCTCGCAGGCGCAGCCATCCTCGACCGGGGATGTGACGTCTCCGTAGCCGTGGCTGAGCGCCGGCGCACCCTCCAGACGCAGGCTGGAGATGTCGATGTCGTGCACGTCGAGATCGCCGGCAAGGCTCAGCGCCACCGGCAGGGATCCCCTGGACTTGGGGTTGAACGCATTCGGGCAGTCATCCGGCTTGATGTCGAGACTGGCCGCGATGGGAGGAGGAAGTGCGCCCCCGACCTCGAGGGCGAGTCCGGTCCCGTCCTGGACGAGCTCGAGGGTGAGGCCGTCCACCGTCGGCAGGGCCAGGGAAGCGAAGGAACCGGTCACTTCGCCCGCGACCAGGTCGAACCGCTCGCCGCCGCTTGGCAGATAGCCGCCCACGAAGGCGATGGTCAAGTTGCCCCCGGCCATGAGCGGAGACGGGCTTGTGTGCGAGATCCGGTCGTAGTCCGAAGCTCCCGCGATCTCCAGGAGGAGTTGGCATTCAGGTCGCAGGTCGAGGCCGCCCGCCGTAGTGATCCGCAGGTCCAGCGCTCCGGTGGTACCGGGGCCGGTTCCGGGGCTCAGGGTTCCCTGACAGCGGAGCGACGGGGTCTCGACAAAGGCCCCGTTGCCGTAGAGCGACCCGCCGGTGCTCACCGAGAGTCCGGTCCCGGACCCTCCGGCGGCGGTGATGCCGGTGCCGCTGCCCAGCACCAGACTGCCGAAGGAACCCACCGAGACGGCGTCCGATGATCCGATCCGGCCCGTTTCCAGGACCAGGGTTGCAGGAGCGGTGAGCCCCACCCGCACATTGGCCTCGAACGCGTCGTGGGTCGAGAGGGCGACGTGCCCACCATCCACGGCCAGGAGGGCAATGCGTTCGACGGTGGCGGGATCGGTCGCATCGACCGCCATTGTTGCGTCCGCGTCGAACACGGCGAAGTCGAAGAAGAGGCTCGGGTACCCGATGCCGATCCAGTTGCCGGGATCTTCCCAGGATCCGCCCCCGGGGTTGTCCCAGAAGTAGAACCCGGCCTGGGCCGGAGTGACGGTGGCAAGGAGGAGAACGGTCAGAAGCAGGAACCGTGGCATGAAAGCACCTCACGGTTCCCTGTTAGCGCCCAATGAGACGCGAGTCCCATGGTGAAGAAGTCGGTGCCCGGGGCGGGGCACTTTACGCACGGTGATTGCAGCGCGGGAGTCGTTGCGCGAAATGACGCGCGGAACCGGTGCGGGGAACGAACGGCATTGTAAACCGCCCGACTTGGCGCCGATCGGGCGTTCTGCCTTCCGATCTAGCCTGCCGCGGCCGCTTCCACCGCGGCGGCCGCGCGCTTCTGGGCCGACTTGCGCGCGTTCTCGTCCAGCAGCACCTTGCGCAGGCGGATGCTCTTGGGGGTGACCTCCACCGCTTCGTCCTGGTTGAGATACTCGAGCGCTTCTTCCAGGCTCATCTTGACCGGCGGCGGGAGCTTGATACCGCGGTCGGATCCGGAGGCGCGCATGTTGGTCAGCTTCTTGGCGCGCTGGGCGTTGACGACGATGTCGTCCCCCTTGTTGTTCTCGCCCACGATCTGCCCCATGTACACCTTGTCCCCGGGCTCCACGAACGCCTTGCCGCGATCCTGCAGCCCGTCCAGGGCGTAGGCGGTCACCTGGCCGCCGGCCATGGAGATGAGGCTCCCGGTCTGCCGCTCGGGGATGGATCCCTTGAAGTACTCGTACTCGTAGAAGCGATGGTGCAGCACGATCTCGCCCGAGGTGGCCCGAAGCATGTGGCTACGGAACCCGATCAGTCCCCGGCTGGGCACGTGGAACTCGAGTTTGGTCCGACCGTCCTTCGACTCCATGGTGGTCATCTCGCCGCGGCGGGTGGCCACGTACTCGATCACCGTCCCGGCGAACTCGTCCGGCACGTCGACGGTAAGAACCT
This sequence comes from Candidatus Eiseniibacteriota bacterium, assembly GCA_942491735.1. Lineage (GTDB taxonomy): Bacteria > Eisenbacteria > RBG-16-71-46 > JABDJR01 > JABDJR01 > CALOCN01. Next base: position 831,801 of record CALOCN010000001.1, read on the forward strand.
CGATGGGCTCGGTCTTCTTGCCCCCCAGTTCCTTGAAGATGACCCGGGGCTGACCCACCAGGAACTCGAATCCTTCGCGGCGCATCGTCTCCATGAGAATGGAAAGGTGGAGGATGCCGCGACCCGCTACCCGGAAGGTGTCGGCGCTCGCGGTTTCCTCGACCTGCAGGGCCATGTCCCGTTCCATCTCCTTCATGAGACGGTCGCGCAGCTGCCGGCTGGTGACGTACTTGCCTTCCGACCCGTAGTTGGGGCTGTTGTTGGCCATGAACTGCATGGTCAGGGTCGGCTCGTCGATGGAGATGATGGGAAGCGGCTCCGGATTCTGGGGATCGGCGAGGGTGTCCCCGATGTCCACCGTCTCCAGCCCGACCACCGCGCAGATGTCGCCGCACTCGACCGTCTCCACCTCGGTGCGGCCCAGACCGTCAAAGACATAGAGCTGGCGGATGATGGTGGAGCTGGTGGACCCGTCGCGGTGGAGCTGGGTTACCGGATCCTTCCGGTGCAGGCGACCGCGGAAGACGCGGCCGATGCCGATCCGGCCCACGTAGTCGCTGTGATCCAGGGCGGTGACCAGCATCTGGAGCGGTCCCTCGACCACGGTGGGGGCGGGGATGCGCTCGATGATGGTTTCCAGGAGCGGGGCGAGGTTCTTGCGTTCGTCCTCGACCTCGCGCACCGCCCATCCGTCCCGGCCGGCCGCGTAGACGGTGGGAAAGTCCAGCTGCTCGTCGTTGGCGCCCAGGTCCACGAAGAGCTCGAACACCTCGTCCAGCACCTCGTGGGGGCGGGCACTCTTGCGGTCCACCTTGTTGATGACCACGATGGGACGCAGGTGGAGCTGGAGGGCCTTCTGCAGCACGAACCGGGTCTGCGGCATGGGGCCTTCGAACGCATCCACCAGAAGGAGCACCCCGTCGGCCATCTTGAGCACGCGCTCCACCTCGCCACCGAAGTCCGAGTGGCCGGGGGTGTCGATGAGGTTGATCCGGGTGCCTTCGAACGTCACGGAGAAATTCTTGGACAGGATCGTGATCCCACGTTCCCGCTCCAGGTCATTGGAATCCATGACCCGCTCGGCCACCTCCTGCCCCTCGCGGAATACCGCGGACTGCTGGAGGATCTGGTCGACCAGGGTGGTCTTTCCATGGTCGACGTGGGCAATGATGGCGACATTACGAAGGGGCATACGGGTTCCGGTTCCGATAGGGGATGGCTAGACCTGGGAAGTCCAGGACGGCAAGGATGATATAGTGCCTGTCAAGGGTCGGCACCCGTTTCCAGCCGGATACGGCATATCGAGACCGCGATGTTCCAGTTCGGAGTTGCCATGCCGTGCGCACGGTCGTTGTTGGCCATCCTCCTCCTGCTGCCCACACCGGTCCTGGCCGGGTCGGCGCAGGATCCGGTGATCTCGGCCCACGTGGTGGGGAACATGTCAAAGGTGGGCCCTCTCTGCGGCTCGGGCGCGGACGCCATCCCTCCCTGCCCGGAGCACGTGACCTCCGCTCCCCGCCAGGAATCGACCGTCTACCTGATCGGGACCCGGCTTCCCGAGGGAGGCATTACCGAACTCTCCGTGGGTCTCGGGCTTTCCCCCGGTATCAGGGCGTTCGGTTGGACCCTGTGCGCCGATTCGCAAGACCCTCGTTCGGGCTGGCCCGAAGGAGGCGCCAACCGGATCTCCTGGGACGCCTGCCAACCGGATCCGGCCATTGCCGGCGCCCTCTACATCTACGCGTACGCGGAAGGCACCCTGGCGATCACCTCGCTGGAGTCCGGCCCGGGGGATGCCCCGGGATCGTTGATCGACTGCGCGGGATCCCGGATCGAAGTTGCCGCGTCCGCATCGGTGGGGTTCTCCGATTCGCTCCGGTTGAAGGGGTGCAACCCCTGCCGGGACAACTGCGCGAGTCTCTGCGGTGTGTGGCCGCGGCGGCTGGATGCGGGAATCGTCGCGATGGGCGAATGGACGAGGGTGAGGTTCACGGTCTGGAACAACGGAGTGCATCCGGTCGTCGGCGTAGCGACCGTCGATTGTCCCGGCTTCGAGGTCGTGGGTCCCACCCCGGAAGGCGGCCCGGTTGGCGCGTTCTCCTTGGGGGAGGGCGAACAGACCGAAGTCGTGGTGCGTTTTCAGCCGGTCCTGGCCGGGCTCGACACCTGTGTCGTGGACCTGGGGTTCGCCTGTGGGGGAGTGGTCGTTTCGGGGAGGGGGGAAGGGAGCTGCCGTCTCTCCGCGACCGCGGTGGACTTCGGCCTGGTCCCGGTGGGGGGGACGGTGGTGGAGACGGTGACCGTGGTCAACCCGTCGCTCGAGGACTTCGCGGGGGAGATCGCGAGCCCCTGCCCGGCCTTCCGGATTCTCGAGGGAGGAGGACCGTTCGTCCTGGGGCCCGGGGAGTCCCTTCCCCTGGTCATCGCCTATGCCCCCGAGGTCCAGGGGACGGACTCCTGCCTGATCTCCATCGAGGAGTGCCCCGTTCTGGAGCTTGCCGGGCAGGCGAAACAGTGCAGTCTCCTTCCATCCTCCACCCTCGTTCTCAGCCCCACCGTACCGGATTCCATTCGATACGGGACGTTCAAGGTGGTCAACACCGGCGTGGTCGACCTGGTGGGGGACATGCGTATCGAGTCCTGTTTCCCTGGATTCCGCATCGCGCGGGGGGGCGGTCCCTTCACTCTTGCCGCCGCCGGCACCCTTGAGGTCGACGTGGAGGCGGTGCCGGATACGGTGGGCCGCCTGGTCTGCACGGTCCAGACCGGGACGTCCTGCGGCCCGGTTTCCGTCGTGGTGCAATCCGACCCTCCCTGCCGGGTCACGCCCACCCAACTGGACTTCGGGGCGGTGCCGGTGGGGGAGGAGGTCAGCCTGACCGTAAAGGTCGACAAGTCGCGATACCTCGCTGTTCTGGAGGGGGATGCGCAGCTCATCGGGGATTGTCGGGACTACGAGATCATCTCGGGGGGCGGTCCGTTCGTCGTGGGAGGGGCAAGCCACCAGGTCACCGTGCGGTTCAAGCCAACCGGAGAGGGAGCTTCCGTCTGCACGCTTTCCCTTGGGGAGCGTTGCGACCCGGTCCGCCTCGCCGGAACGGCGAAGGCCTGTCATCTGGTGGATCGCCAGTTGGAGTTCGGGTCCGTCCCGGTCTTCGAGTCCGCTATCCGAAGCTTCACCCTGCGCAACCTCGGGGAGGGGCCGCTGGTGGGAACGGTCATCCTGGATCCCGCGTCGGAATCCCACGAGGCCTTCTCGGTCATCGGGAACCCGGATCTCGCTCTTGCACCGGGTGACTCGACCGAAGTGCGGATCGAGTTCCACCCTCGGGACGTCGGATACCATGCCAGCCCCATCAGGCTGGTGCCCGATGTGTGCACCGGACAGCTGACCGCCCGGGGTTTCGGGGTCGGGCCCACCCAGCCGAACGCGAAGATCGCCCTGCACCTGCAAGCCCGGAAATTGCCGAACCCGGGATGCCGGCCGGTGGGTGTGGGTGGGTCGGTCCACGGCACCCTTCCCTGCGTCGACTACGAAACCCGGGGACAGCTGGCCGAGCCCTATGACATCTATCTGGTAGTGGCCCAGGGGCGTCCCGGTTTCGGAATCGGCGGGGCAACGATCGGGATCGAGTACACCGCGGGCGTCGAGGTGTTCGACTGGACGTCCTGTGCCAACCAGGATCATCAGGGGGCGGGTTGGCCGGGGTCCGGGTCGGGAAACGAGATTACCTTCCGGGTACCGGGGGATTGTCAGCGCACGGAGGGGCCCGGAAGTGGGGTGGTGGCGGTGCTGGGGTCCTTCTACACCATTGCCTACGGTTCGGGAACATTCGGGATCATTCCCACTCCGGGGCTGGGATCCCTCGCCGTTGCCGATTGCGACCACGAGGTGTCGAATCTGGGGGTTGGGGATACCGGGGTGGTGGGGTTCGGGGATGCGTCGGGTCGTTCCCCCTGTGCGGATGATCGATCTCCGGCGCGTTTGCAGTCATTCTCCGCGACGCGTCAGGGTTCCACGGCCGAGATCCGTTGGGCCGTGAGGGATCCCGACCCGGGTCACCACGGTTTCTTTGTCCATCGGGAAAACCCCCTGGGAGTGCGCGACCTCCTGAGTCCCCAGCCGGTGACCGGGGAGGGGGACTATGCCTACACCGACCCGACGCCTCCGGCGAGCGGGACCGCGTACTGGCTCCGCGAACTCTCTCCCAGCGGCATTCCGACCTGGCATGGACCGGCCATGCTCGGTTCGGCTGAGCCCATCCCCCCCGCGCTCCTGGAGGCTGCCTTCTACCCCAATCCCTTCCGCGGCGACACCCGGTTCCGGATCCAACTGCCGAGTCCGGGGCGGGTCACGTTGCAGGTCTTCGATGCGGCCGGACGTGAACTGGCGCGCCCGGTGTGGCAAGCGTTCCCCGCCGGCATCCACGAGGTGGCCTGGGATGGGCGCACGCGGTTGGGTCTTGCCCTGGCGCCGGGAGTCCACTTCTACCGTGTGACTTCCCCGGATGGCGTGCTCAACGGAAAACTGGTCCGCCTCGACTGACCTGTCACGCTTTTCCCGGGAACCCGTACTCCTCCCGCTTCACGCGGGGGTCGTCTTGGTTTGGCCTCCGCCCTGCTCTTACGCCAGGAGGAGATCTCATGTCCAGGACGGTCCGCATCGCCGCGGTCTGCTCACTTCTCGCCTTTGCCGTGGTTGGATGCGGAGAGGATGGGGTCGTTGAGCCGACCGGTTCCGGGTTCACCGAAGGGCTCCAGGAGTCCCGTCTTTCGCCCCAGGCCCACACCTCGCCCCAACTCTACGAAGTCACCATCACCAACCTGACCTACGGTCAGCCGTTCTCGCCGCCGGTTGCGGCAACCCACCGGGGGGCCATTCAGATGATGCCCCAACGTGGCACGGCCAGTCCCGGCCTGGAAGCGATCGCCGAGGACGGCAACAACGCCCTCATGCTGTCCACCTTCCAGGGTTCGGCCCATGTCACCGAGGCCCTCGACGTCGCGGCGCCGGTGCACTACAAGGACTCCCCCCACGGCGCGAACAGCGTGACCTTCATGATCGAGGGGCGTCCCGGGGATCGCTTCTCCTTCGCGGCCATGCTCATCGCGACCAACGACGGTTTTACCGGGGTGCGTGGGCACATGCTCCCCAGGGACGTCGTCACCTTCGACACCTACGCCTATGACGCGGGGACCGAGGACAACACGGAAGCCAGCAGCGACATCGTCGATGCAGCCACCGCGATCGGGCCGGTCGCCCTGGCCGGGGACCCCAACGGAAACGAGAACGACGCGGTGGACACGACACCCCACAGCCGCATCAGTCGTCATCCCGGCATCCAGGGAAGCGGGGACCTGGGCGACGCGCACGACTGGAGTGGCGCGGTGGCCCGGGTGACCCTCCGCAAGGTGGCTGGCCCCATGACCTACCGGGTGACGCTCCGCAATCTGTCCGCGTATCAGCCCATCTCCCCCCCGGTGGTCGTCACCCATGCCCAGGGCATGCACCTGTTCCGCACGGGTCACACCGCCTCGCCCGGGATCGAGGCGATTGCCGAGGATGGCAACGGCGCCCCCCTGATCAGCGCGCTCGACGGCGCCTCCGGGGTGACCGAGGTCGTCGATGTCGGCATGCCGTTGACCCGCGCCGGGACCTCGGTGGGTGGCTTCATGGACACGGCCGAGATCATGATCACCGCAATGCCCGGGGATCGCCTGTCCCTGGCCGGCATGTTGATCTGCACCAACGACGGGTTCGTCGGGGTGGATTCGGCTCCGCTCCCGGTCCACTCGCGGACGCTACGGCTCACCGGGTTGGACGCCGGCACGGAAGAGAACACCGAGGCCAGCGCCGACATTGTCGACGCGTGCGGTGCGTTGGGTGCGGTGGCTCTCCCCGCGGACGGCAACGAGAACGCGGCGGTGGATACCCAGCCGCGGCAACGGATCCGGCGTCATCGGGGTATTCACGGCGCGGGTGATCTCTCGCAGGGACAACACGGATGGAAAGGCACGATCCTGGAAGTGACGGTGGAGCGGGTGCCGGAGTAGATCCCCCTCGCCACATCGAGTAGCCCCATGGGCCGGGGTGACCGGAAACCCGACGGAACCTGTCGACAATCCGGCGCCTCGGCCCGTTTGTTTGATGTGTGGCGGCCTGTAGCTCCACCGGCGAAACCTGCTACAGTGCCTTTTCGTACGCCGGGACGTACCCCCTCGCCTCCGCAACGATACTGGGAGGTTTCCGTGTCTGATCCGCATTTCCCCCCACACCCTGTTTGCGCGTTCCTTCTGCTTCCATTGATCGGTCTCCTGTCCCCGCTCGCGTTCGCCGAGGAGTGGAAGGGGACAACCCGCACCGTCGACGGCGTGGAGCAGGTCATGAATCCGGCAGATCCGCTCGAGGAACCGGTCACCCTGGTGCTGGAAGAGTCCTGGCGTCTGGGCGGCGACAGCGATTCCGATGACGAGTTCTTCGGGGTCATCACCCAGGTGGCTTCGGATGCTGACGGCAACGTCTATCTCCTGGACCAGCAACTCAACGAGGTCAAGGTGTTCTCGTCGGAGGGCGACTTCCTGCGTACCTTGGGGCGTGAAGGGGAAGGTCCGGGAGAGTTCCGTCAGCCCCAGGACATGTTCTTCCTCGACGACGGGACCCTGGTCGTTCTGCAACTCGCCCCGGGTCGCCTGGTGCTCCTGAACCCGGACGGGGAACCGGCTGGAGAGATTCCCATTCCCACGATCGACGGCGGCACTCCGGCCCTGGTCGGCGGCCAGGGAATGGGCGACGGCGTGATGCTGGTGGTGAGCGCCAACACCCAGCACGAGGGTCGGGTGGACATCGAGCGCTCCATGGTCCTGGTCGACGGCGAGGGAAACGTGCGCGAGACCATGCTCTCGGAAGTGCGGGAGCTCGAGTTCGTGAACTTCACCTTCCACGAAACGGCCTGGCGCAGTTTCGACAATCGTTGGCGAGTGGGAAGCGACGGCAATCTCTACGCCGCGCCGGAGTTCGACGCCTACCGGATCGCGGTCTGGAACCCGGATGGGAGTGCGAAACGGGTCATCTCGCGGGAGTTCACGCCCCGTCAGCGCACCGCGGAGCAGAAGCAGGAGATGTACGACGTCCTGGATGCGTTGCTCCAGAATCAGCTTCCCACCTACAAGATCGATGTCAGCGGGACCGATCCCGACATCAACCAGGTCTACCCCCGCGACGACGGAACCCTGTGGGTCCTCAACAGCCGTGGAGCGCACGACGCACCCGATGGAGCACTGGGCACGTTCGATGTGTTCGACCCGGACGGGCGATTCGTGCGCCAGGTCACCCTCATGGGAGAAGGGGAGGCGTTCGTGGACGGCTACTTCTTCGACAAGGATCGGGTCTTCGTGGTGACCGATCTCCTGGAGGCGAACATGGCCTCGCGCGGGGGACGCAAGGGTGGGGAGGTCGAGGATGAACCGGAGCCCATCTCGGTCATCTGCTACCGGCTGGAGCTGGGCACAATGGGGTCGTAGAACGGCCTAGGGCAAACGCACGACGCGTTGGGTGCGGCGATGCTGCCCCGCCTGCAGACTCAGCAGATAGACGCCGGAGGCCACCGCGCTTCCGGCGTCGTTCGTTCCGTCCCAACGCACTTCGTACGAACCGGCCGGCCGCTCGCCGTCCTCGATGAGCCGGACCCGCCGCCCGCGCAGGTCATAGACCGCGAGTTGGACCCGACCCGGCTCCTGGACCTGGAACGCGATGGTGGTGGAGCTGCGGAACGGATTGGGGAACCGGGCCAGCTGGAGCTGCGGTGAGTCCGGGGTGTGGGGAGCGGCCAACTGCCCGTCAATCCGGAAGTCCGCAACAATCGCCGCGTGATCGCTGGCGATTTCGGTGTCTCCGGCGAGGAGCCCGGTTGCCGCGAGAGTGCTGGGGAGCATGGTTCGGGTCTCCACCACGAAGTGCGCGCCCAGGGTCATGACGCTTCCCGAGTAGACCACCCAATCCAGTTTCCCCGGCGAGAAGGAGCTGCCGTCGTTGCGCCAGGTGTAGGCGAAGCGGGCGTCGGGGTGCCGTGGGTTGGCGTCCTCGAGGTCGGACCCGTCCCAGTCCGGCGGGGAGTCCGGGCCCCAGGTTCCGTTGTCGGCAATGTCCCCGGTGAGCAGGGTGACCAGCTGATCCCGCCACCCCACGAGGTTGAAGTCCCCACAGACCACGAGGGGGGTGTTGACCGGAAGATCCAGAACCCCGCCCGGGGTGCGTGCATCGTCCAGGAAAGCGATCAGGGCATCCGCCTGCCGCTGGCGGTTGGCGTCCGCGGTGCAGCAGCTCCAATGATTGGCCACCACAAGCAGGTCGGTCACATAGGAGGGACCGGGGTCCACCAGGGCAGCGGAGAGCCGGTCGCCCGGGTTGATCTCCCAGGAGTCGAGAATAGGAAAGCGGCTCACGATCACGTTGCCCGCGTCCCGCTTGACCGCGTGCCAGGCCTCGCCGGGGCCGCTGGGGAGCAGCGTTTCCATCTGATTCGCGACCGCCGAGGCACTACTGTTCCAGGCCTCGCAGATGACCCAGACGTCCGGATCAACGGCGTCGGCGATACGATTCTGCGCCGCCTCCCGCGAACCCCCGTCAAAGAGACCGTCGTTCTCCACATTGTAGGATGCGATCCGCAGGTGGGATGGGTCGTTCCGGGCCAGGGAGAGGGAAGGAATGGGTTGGGGAGCTTCGTCGAACGTGTAGGTCGCAAGGGAAATGACATCTCCGCTCCCCCCATCGCGCAACACGAGCCGGATCGTGGTCTGGGGAAAGAGGGCCGCTCCCGCGGCCGGGGTGGCGGAACGATCCAGGGACATCTCGAATCGGGTGTCGCTCACCGTGGGGCCGATGACGAAACCAATGTCGTCGTGGCGAATGGTGTATCCGTTTCCGGCGGCGGTGAACGTCCCCTCCCGTTGCCCGAACTCCCACACCAAATCCGCCCCGATCCCGGACATGGACTGGCCGGTGCCGGCGTTCATGTCCGTATCGATGCCCAGCTCGATGCCCTGCCCCTCGTCACCCTGGACCTCGGCCGTGGTGTCGAAGAACAGATACAGCCAGTCCGGGTCGTTGGCCACGACCAGCTGGGTGAAATCGATTCCGCTGGGGCCATGGTCCCCGCTGGCGTCGATCACGCTGACCGGAATGCCGGCCCATTCGTCGAAGTCACCATCGATACGAACAGGCAGGGAGCCCGCGAACACGGTCGCGGGAATCAGGGCGAGGAGGGTGACCAGGGTGAGGAGCTGATGATGCATCGAGAAAGTATAGGGCAGACAAGTCTGCCTTGAGCGAACAATGCCGAGTGGACCCACCCAGGGGATGGGCTCCGTTCGTTTCCCGGGTTTCTTTCCGTGCCGTTGCACACTCTCGGCGAAGAATCCGCATGTCCCAGTGACCCGCAAGCCGGCGCGGGCCGACCCGAGGCCGGCTGGACCCTTCCCAGAGAGGCCACTGCCATGCGACACATCACCGTAATCCTCCTTCTTGTATGCGCTTGGGCGTTCCCTGCGAGTTCCCTGGCCGGAACCGGGGACCTGAGCCTGGACGCCCCTTTTGACAACCTGGCCTTGGGCCCGGTCGGTACGGGGGGGGCCGCCGCGGGCCAGCCCATCGTGGTCTCGGCCATGACCGCCAACGTGATCGACACCGGATCGTCCTACGCCCTGGAGGCGATTCACACCGCGCTCCTCGTCCCGGGAGGCGTCTGGTTCGAGTTCATTGGCGACGAGGAGATCACCTCGGGCACCGTCTGCATCTCCTATACCGTCACGTTCCAGGCGCTGGGGATCTACATCTTCACCATCTACGAACAGGGGAGTGTGGGAAGCCAGTTCTCCAAGATGACCCTCAATGCGGGTGGACAGATCTCCTTCTTCGATCAGAACAACCTGGTAGGCGCGATCGCTACCTCGAGCTATCAGGTCGGCGTTCCGCTGGAGGTTCTCTACGAGTACGACCTGGATGCCGGGACCTACGACGTGAGCCTGGGCGGATCGCTTCTGTTGGACGACGAGGACCACGGCATCACGACCCGGGGAATCGGTCGACTCATGTTCACCAACAACGCGTTCAGTGCCGGTCACTTCGTCCTGGATGACGTCAAGGTGCAGAAGGGCGGGGCGGCGCTTGCTGCGGGTCCCGGGGTGGTCCCGGGGTTGGGAATGCTGCATGCCCCGCAGCCCAACCCCATGCGGAGCGGCACCCGGGTGCGGTTCGACCTGGAGCAGGCGGGAGCGGTGCAGGTGTCCGTGTTCGACGCCACCGGGCGGCGGGTCCGTACGTTGATCAACGGGGCGCTGGGGGTGGGCACCCACGACATCCGATGGGACGGCGCCGATGACCGGGGGATCACGGTTCCGGCCGGGCTCTATTTTGTGCGGCTCCACTCGGGTGGGCAGGCCGTTGCGCGCAAGGTCATTCGGGTGGACTGATGACCCTCGGGCTTGAGCTTCGTCGATCATTGAACTAGCCTCTCGTTTGAACGTTCATGCGAGAGCCAGTGATTCTTCGGAGGTCTTCATGCCCCGCCTGTCCCGCGTCCTGATCTTCCGTTCCGTGGTCACTCTGCTCGGGGTCTTCGCGATCCTGGGCGTCCCCGCCTGCAGCGAAGCCGACGATCCGCTCCCGTCCTGGACCGGGGCCCCGCGGGAAGCGCTCATGGAGTTCGTCGAGGCGGTGACCACCGAGGGGTCGGCCGATTACGTGGAGTCGGCGAACCGCATCGCCACCTTCGACAACGATGGGTGTCTGTGGTCGGAGCAGCCTTTCTACTTCCAGTTGGCCTTCACCATGGACCGGATCAAGGCGCTCGCTCCCGAGCACCCCGAGTGGTCGACCACCGAACCCTACAAATCGGTGCTGGCCGGGGACGTGGCCGGTGCCCTGGGAGCCGGCAAGAAGGCCCTGATGGAACTCCTGATGGCGGCTCATGCCGGCAATACCAGCGAGGAGTTCACCGCGATCGTGGTCGAATGGCTGGCGAGCGCGAAGCACCCCGTGACCGGGAGGCCCTATACCGGGATGGTCTATCAGCCCATGCTCGAGCTCCTGGACTACCTGCGGGCCAACGGGTTCAAGACGTTCATCGTCAGCGGTGGGGGAATCGAGTTCATGCGCCCCTGGACCGGGAGGGTCTACGGCATTCCGCCCGAGCAGGTAGTCGGGAGCAGCGTCAAGACGGAGTTCGGAATGAGGGACGGCCAGCCGGTGTTGAATCGTCTGCCCGAGATGAACTTCATCGACGACGGTCCCGGCAAACCGGTGGGGATCCACGAGCACATTGGCCGGCGCCCCATTCTTGCCTTCGGGAACTCGGACGGCGACCTGCAGATGCTCCAATGGACCGCGGCCGGTCCCGGGCGGAGCTTCATGGGATTGATCCACCACACCGATGCGGATCGCGAGTGGGCCTACGACCGCGAATCCCACATCGGGAAGCTGGACAAGGCCCTGGACGAGGCGACCCGGCGGGGCTGGACGGTGGTGGACATGAAGGCGAACTGGAAAACGATCTACCCGGAGAACTGATGCGGTAGGGTGAGATGGATGCTGCGGGCTTGCGGAAGGAAGTTTCATGATCGCGAGAACGGCTTGTTTGATTGTTCTCTGCTGCCTCCAACTGCAGACCGCCCACGCGGAAGAACCGGACAGGGATACCGTCGCCCTGGCCGCGTCGGTCGCTGAGCTCCAGCAGGCAGTGGGCACCTGGTCCGTGGTTACCGAGTTCCTGAACCCGGACGGCAGCGTGGCACGCTCGGTCGAAGGCACCTACAGCTTCGAGTGGGTGGTGCCGGATCGCGTGGTGAGCGGGACCTCGACCATTCCGGATCTGGACCAGCAGTCGGCGATCCTGTTCTACGTCAACGAATCCGCACGGACCATCGAGATGGTCTCGGTGGGTGCGGACGGCAAACTCTGGGTCATGACCGGTGAGCTTGGCGGCAACACGCGCACGACCCCGGAGTTCGAGACCGCGGGAGGGGGGAAAAGCCGTTTGCGGTTCACCCGTTCGAATGTCACCCCGGACCGTTTCGAGTCGCGGATGGAATACCTCGATGAGCCCGGAAACTGGGTGCAAGGGAACCACCAGGTGTTTATCCGGTCCAAACCCCGATCAAAATGAACTAGATGGACACAGGGCGACGGGAGTTTCTTGCCAGTCACCTGCCCCGGTTCTTCGTACGCCGGAGACCGGACCCCGAAGACACGCTACCGTTTCGACAGCAGTTCCCGGCGTCACTCCTGTTTGTCGATGTGGCGGGCTTCACCCGGCTGACCCTGCGGCTCTCCGAACGTGGGCCGGTGGGAGCCGAGCAACTCTCGGGTTTTCTCGATCGCATCTTCGGTCGGATTACCGGAGTCATCCTCGATCACGGTGGCGACGTGCTCGCCTACGCGGGCGATGCCGTTCTCGCGTTCTGGCCCGAGCCTTCAGCCAACAGGCCTACGGAAGGATTGAACGCCGCCGCCCGGGCCGCCTTCGCAATCCAGGGGATCCTTGCCGATGCGGCCGCATCCGATATGCCGATCCGGCTTCGGGCCACCCTGGGCGCGGGGACGGTGTCCTGGTTGGAAGTGGGCGGCGTGGGCGACTACTGGCCCTTTCTCGTGGTCGGGGAAGTGTTCAATGAGGTAGCCATCGCTGACGCGGGCGGAGCGTCGGGAACGGTTGTGGTGACCCGGGAGAGTTGGCCTCTCCTCGCGGCCACCTGGCGTGGAGAGCCACTCCCCTCGGGTGGAGTCAGGTTGATCGGCCTTCCCCCGGGAGAACCGGGACAGTTGTCGGATTCGCTCCCGTCCGGCCCCGGTCCCGGGATCGACCGCTACGTGCCACCGTTCGTTCGCGACTGCGGGGAGGCGGGGCGCGATTCCTGGGTCCCGGAATTTCGTCACATCAGCGCGTTGTTCGTGAACCTGCGTGGGGGAGTGGACTGGGATGAGCCGCTTTCCCTGCACCCTGCGATTCGGCTCCTGCAGGAGACCCTCGCGCGATTCGAAGGGTGTTTCTATCAGGTCCTTTCGGACGACAAGGGTCTGTCGGTGGTCGCGGCATTCGGACTGCCCTCGTATACCCACGAGGATGACGCCGTGCGAGCCGTTCTGGCTGCGCAGGAGATGACCGCCAATCTGGCGAGTCTCGGGATCGATGCGTCGTGCGGTGTGGCCACGGGGCTCACCTTCTACGGTCTGTGCGGGTTGGAATCCCGGCAGCAGTTCACCATGGTGGGTCCGGTCATGAACGCGGCGGCCCGGCTCATGCAGGCTGCCGACCACGGCGTCCTTTGCGACACGGAAACGGCGAGGGCCGCGGAGCATCCCAGGCTCAGATTCCACGCTCAGGAGGCGATCCGGGCCAAGGGGATCGATGATCCCATCCCCGTTAACCGGCCCCAGGTCGTGGAACTGGCGCATCGCACGCGGGCCACGACGGCGCGCCCGGACCTGGTCGGACGATCCACGGAACGGGGCGCCCTGCTCGACGTCCTTGACCGCGCATCAGGCGGTGCGTGTGCCAGGGCGGTGGTTGAAGGCGAGCCGGGTATCGGCAAGTCGGCCCTGTTGGACTTCGCGGTCGCGGAGGCACAAGCCCGCGGGTTTTCCGTCTTTCGGGGGGCGGGAGACGCGATCGAGAAACACACTCCCTACTTTGCCTGGCGAACCATGATCGCCGGCCTGTTCGGCCTGGATCCCACCGCGCCGATCGGGGATCAACGTCGGGCCGTGCTCGGGCGTCTCGAGAAGAGTCCGAACCTTGCCCTCTTGGGCGCCCTCGCCAATCGGTTCCTTCCGTTCGAGATCCCCGAGACCGACGCCACCCGTCAAATGGACGAGGAGTCGCGGGCCGATGCGTCCCATCGTCTGATCCTGCGCCTGATTCAGGACGCGGCTGCCGGCTCCCCGATTCTCATTGCATTCGAGGACGGCCACTGGCTCGATGCCGCCTCCTGGACCTTGCTCTCCCAGGCCTGGTTCCGCCTGACCCCCATGGCGGCGATCCTTACCACCCGGCGGGTGGCGGAGCCAGGTCCAGGAATACGGGACGTGCTCGCCGAGCCGGAACTGAAACACCTGCAGCTGTGCCCGCTCGAGTCGGGAGGCGTGACGGAGATGGTGTGTCGGCGGCTCGGTGTGGATCAACTGCCACCGGTGGTGTCCAGAGTGATCGCGGCCCGATCGGGCGGCAACCCCTTCTTCGCCGAGGCGCTGACCCTCGGTCTGCTCGACGCAGGTCTGATCGAGGTCCACGAAGGGCGCTGTCGTCTGGGTGACGGTGCGGAGACCCCGTCCCTCTCCTTCGACGAGGCCGTTGAGGCGGCCGGGTTCCCCGGCTCGATACGGGGCGTCCTCGCGGCGAGGCTCGACCGACTGCCTTCAGCGCCACGGCTCACCCTGAAAGTGGCGAGCGTGTTCGGTCAGCGGGTTCCGGTCGAGGCCCTGCAGGCACTCCATCCCGTTTCCGTGGATCGCCGGAGCCTTGAGGAAAACCTCGGGATCCTTGATCAGCGTGGGTTGATTCGCATGGATGTGCCGGCAGGTGCATTCGAGTTCGGTCACGCACTGACCCGTGACGTTGCCTATGAGTCCATGGCCTTCGCACAACGCCGTCCGCTGCATCTTGCGACCGCGCAGTGGATCGAGAAGCGCCACGTGGACGCCCTGTCTCCCCACTACGCTGCGCTCTCTCATCATTGGCGACACGCCCAGGACCCACAAAGGGCCATGGACTACGCGAACCGCGCCGGACATCTGGCTCTCAAGCACTTCGCCAATACGGAGGCGGTCCGCCACCTGAGGGTTGCCCTGGAACTGGACGATGAACTCAATGCGGATCCCGACTGGCAGGGAATCGATCCCGCACGTCGGGCCATCTGGGAGTTCCATCTCGGCAAGGCCTACGTGAACGGATCGGGGTACGGGGAAGGACGCCCCTTCCTTGAGCGCGGCCTGGCGGAACTCGATCGGGCACCTCCCGGGGGTACCCTGCCGAGGATGAGGGGGCTCTTCGCGGACGTGATGCGTCAGGTCCTGCACCGGGTCCGCCCCGGGAGCTGTCTGGGGCGCCGTCAGATGGACGCGGGACGTCTCCTGGAATCCTCCCGGGCGCTGGAGGCCCTGACCGAAATCCACTATATGGGGGACGACATGCTTCCCTGTCTTCACTCGGCGATCCGATCCCTCAACCTGGCCGAGCTGGCCGGCCCGTCCGAGGAATTGGCTCGGGGGTATGCGTCGGTGGGCGCCATACTCGGATTCATGCGGCTGCGTGGTGCGGCGCGATCCTACGCGGATCGGGCCCTCGCCGTGGCCCGCGAGGTGGACAGCCCGCGTGCCGAAGCGTATGTCTCCCTGGCCACCGCGGTGTATCTGGCCGGGATCGGCGAGTGGGAAGAAGCGTCGTCGCTCCTGGGCAACGCCGCGGACATTGCGGCCTCGATGGGGAATCACCGACGCCGTCAGGACGCGGTCCTCCAGTTGGCGGCGATCAGTTTCTACCGGGGTGATTTCCACGGCACGCTGGAACTCGCCTCGCAGCTGCACGATTCGGCATCCGAAACGCGCCACCTGCGCTACCTGGGTGTCGCCGCGCGTCGGCAAGCCTATTGCCACTTTGCCCTTGGGCAACTGGAACCGGTTGAAGGGTGCATCCGCACCCTGGAGCAGGGCTCCGGATTCGAAGGGGGGTTCGAGCATCTGGACCTGTACGTCATCCGGGCCATGCATCGACTTCGCTCGGGGGATCAGGAGGGGGCGGTCGAATCGGCGACGGCGGCGAGCCGGATCCTGGAGGCCACTTCGCCGGCGCTGTTCGACATTCTGCACGACTACACCACCCTGGGAGAAGTGTGGTTGGGATTGGACGAGGCGTCATGGCGAGCGTCCGGTCAGGCCGGGCTTTCGCGGGTCCTGCGATCGCTCAAGTCCTACGGACTCATGTTTCCCATTGGTCGACCGGCGACGTTGAGGCTTCGTGGAGAGTTGGCCCTGCGCCATGGGAAGGCGGGCCGGGCACGCAGGACGTGGCGCAAGGCGCTGGCTGCCGCCGAGGATCTGGGGATGCCCTTCGAGAAGGCGTTGCTGACCACGTTGTTGACCCGGAACGAGGAAGTTCAATGATGCCAGCCGACCCCGAACCACGCCGCTACCTGGAGCACTCGATCCGGCGACTCCGGACAACACTCGAGTCGGACCTTTCTCCGGCCCACGAGCCGGTCCTGGAGTGGATCCACGCGCTCTCTCCCACCGCTGCCCCCGAGGATTACTTCCTGCACCCGCGTTCCTATCCGATTCTCCAGCTCCCGGTCTGGGCCACCCGTGGTGCGTCGGGGGGGCTGGGGGAGGAGGACCTGGAAGCGCTTACCTACTCCACCGTCTGCGGCTACTACGCCATCCGTCTCATGGACGACCTCATGGATCGGCCGGATCGCGCCCCGATGCACCTCTTGCCCTCGGTGGCCTTCTTCCTGGGTGAGTTCCAGGCCGTGTATACGCGTTGGTTTCCACCCGAGCACGTGTTCTGGTCCGAGTTTCGCGAGCTGTGGTACGGGACGCAGGCCTGTGCCATCGCCGATGTCGCGCTCGAAACCATTGATCGTGAGGCGTTCGAGAGGATTTCGGGGAACAAGATGCGGGCAGGCTTGATACCGGTGTCGGCGGTTCTGCATCGCACCGGACTCGCTGACCGCATCCCCGCCTGGCGTCGTTTCTGCGATCAGCTGGGGCCGTGGGTGCAGATGATGGACGACCTCTTCGACTGGCATCAGGATCTTCGCGCCGGGAGCCGCACCTACTTCCTGAGCGAGGCCCAGACCCGGCGTGCCCCGGCCCAGTCCGTGATGGAGTGGGTCGTGCTTGGAGGATTCGACTGGGGCGTGGAAGCACTGAACGTCCGATTGGTAGCCCTGCGGGAAGCCGCGCGGGGAGTGGGTTCCCCGGATGTGGATGGGCACCTGGACCAGCGTGCGGAGATCCTGGAGGAGTTGAAGGGCCTGGGTCGAGGACTCACCGAACTGGGCAGACTGACCAGGATTGTGTGCTACGATGCCGACGACCGACGTCCTTAAGACACTCACTCCCACCTAGGAATACGAAATGAATGTCAAGGATCTCGTAGACAAGTATATGCACGATTCCGCCTTTCGCAGCGGTCTTCAGAACGACCCCGAAGGCACGCTCCGGGGCGCGGGGGTCAACCCCACTCCGGAAATGTTGAATGCCGTCAAGAACGTGGACCACGGATCATTGAAGGCTGTCGCCGACTCCTTCGACCCGTTCGATCCCGGCGGCATCAGCTGCTGATCGGCTGACCCTCCCTCCAGGAGGTCGTCCTGCGCTCGACGCTCATTGATGCAGCCCTTTCCCAGGAAGTCCTTGGCATCACGGCCCTGGTCGGGGACCTGCTATGGGTGGTGGCGTACTACCTGGTCATCCGCGTCGGCTTTCGGGAGAAGTCCTACGGGATCCCCCTCGTAGCCATCCTGCTCAACCTTTCCTGGGAGCTGATCTACACATTCATCTTCCCACCCGAGATGCTGATCAAGCGGGTGTTGTTCGGTGCGTGGTTCGGGATCGACATGCTGGTGTTCTACCAGCTGCTGCGCTACGGGAAACGTGTCCAGGTCATTCCGGATATTCAACGGCACTTCTATGCCATTGTCTTCCTGACCTTCCTCTGGACCTTTGTCGGTCACTTGACGTTCCGGGTCACCTTCTCCGACCTGGGTGGCGTGCGGGTCGCGTTCATGCAGAACATGGTCATGAGCGTCCTCTTCGTGTTCATGCTCTTCTCCCGCCGCGACCTGAGGGGACTTTCCTACGGCGCGGCCTGGTTCAAGATGATCGGGACCCTGATCATCTCCGTGTCGGACTTCCTCATGGTTCGTGGCTCCCAGGCCGAGTACGGATTCATGACCTTCCTCTATGTTTCCATTGTCATCTTCGATGCGTTCTACCTGGGGTTGTTCACGCGTGAACGGGCCCGTCTCAAGGCAGGGGAGCCGGACCGGATCCATCCCGCCCCTGCCTAGGACCAGGCAACGAGGGTGGCCAGATCCAGGTCGCGTTCCGCCGGATCAAACCGGAGGGCACGATCCAGGAACGCGTGCATTTCCGCGCTGATCCCCGTTCCAATGTCCTCGCGCCGAGGCAGCTCGAAGACCGCCTTCTCCCGGATGACCGTCATGAGATCGGTTCCGGAAAACAGAGGGCGGCCGGCCAGGGCCTCGTAGGCGGTACAGGCCAGGGAGTAGAGATCGGCCCGGGGCCCCACCTCGCTTCCGGAGAGCTGTTCCGGCGGCATGTAGATGGGGCTACCCAGGAGGGTCCCGGGGAGGGTGTGGGTCACTCCCTGGTCGGGCTCCGGGCGAGCGACCCCGAAGTCCATGAGCCGCGGCCGATCGTTCTCGTTCACCATGATGTTGCTGGGCTTGAGATCGCGATGCACGATGCCTTGTTCATGGACGTAGCGGAGGGCCTCGGCCAGTCGCCCCATCAGGGTGCGGACCCGTTTCTCGCCCAGGGCGCCTTCTTCCCGGATGAGTGCGTCCAGGGTACGGCCGGCGCAGAACTCCAGGACCAGGAAGTAGGTATTGAAGGCCCGGAAGCGGCCGTGGAGTCGCGCGACCCCGGGGTGATCCAGTCCTTGCACGATGTCGGCTTCGCGCCGAAACCGCGCGGTGGCGCCCAGGTGATAGAGAAGCCGGTGGCTGAGCATCTTGAGCGCGACCCGTTTCCCGGACTCCACATGTTCGGCTTCGTAGACGATGGCCATCCCGCCCCGGCCCAGAACCCGGGTGATGCGATACCCCTCGAGCACCTTCCCGCCCAGACCATCCCGCGCCCCCGTGCCCAGGCGCTCGGCGACCAGGTTCGTGCAGACCGCGGCCAGGTCGGGATAGCGACGCGCCACCCGGTGAAAGGCATCGGATGGGAGCTGGAACGCTCTCCCGGAGGATTCCGCAATGATGGTCGCGGTGCGTGGTTCCTCGGTGACAAGAGCCATTTCCCCGATGACATCACCGGCACCGAAGCGTCCTACGATGGTCGAATCCTGGGCGGGATCGGCCACCTCGGCACGGGCCGCTCCCTCGAGGAGTACGAGCAGGAACTCCGGGGGATCTCCCTGGCGAATGAGGAGTTCGCCCTCATCGAAGTGGAGCTCGGTGGCATTCTCGAGCACCGCGTCCAGCGAGTCCCAGGGTTGCCCGTGGAACAGCACCGACGCGGCGATCTCATCGCGTAGCGCGGAGGAAGGGGGAACGGAACGCACCATGGATGGCAGTATAGCGAATGTGCCCATGATTCAAGCGCCTGGGTCGAATCGAGGCGGGGGAAGCGCGCAGGGTGGCCGGCCAGGGTTCCCTAGAGAATCAGCTTCATCAGCCCCGCCATGGTCCGCTGCATGCCGCTGCCGGGAGGGAGTAGTGCGTTGAGGTCGTCCACGGTCTCCACCCACTGGCAAAGCCCCGTCAGCAGCATGAAGTCCAGCATGCCGACAAGGCTTCTCCAGCCTGCCATGGTGATCATGGCCTCCCCGTCCATCAGCATGCTGTGATAGTCCATGTTCACGCTGCCCACGGTCAGATAGAGCACCATCCGTTCCCGCTCTTGCGCAGGCGTGTCCGCGAGGAGGTTGGTGACCATTCGTGCAGTCTGTTGCCTGAGGGCGTCGGGAAGTCGCGTGACGTCGGGGTGGGAGTCGCCGCTCGTCGATCCGAGTTCCGCCAGATAGGTGATGTACTCCTTCAGGATTCCCGCCCATTCGGGCCGGGCGGCGATCCGATCCCAGGCATTCACGGAGGCGAACATGTTCGCCTTGAGGTGCATCTTGGGGCTGATCAGCGTGTCCTCCTCGTGGAGATACCGGACCGCGTAGCCCAGGGAGTCGAGTTGCGCGCCCGCGTTCTCCGCGACGGCAAGGAACTCCGGGCGATCGGGATAGATCTTCTTCTGCCACGGTACCGATGTGGCAACCGCCTGGGCGAACCTGCCGGCCAGATCGCCCACCCCCACCTTGGGGGCGTAGAGACCCACCTTGAGGAGTCCTCCTTCCCGGGCGATGTAGGAGTCCAGCGCATTGGCGACGACAAGAAGCCTGGCAAGCATCCCGTTGGCGCGTACCAGCTGCGGGGTCCCCGCGCTCGGAGCGGAACCCGCCGTGGGGGCGATCACGAGGACGCGGCATCCGCGTAGCGCGCTGCCCGAGAGCAGGGAGGCATAGATGTAGCTTTGCCACAGGGAGTCCGGCACCTTGAGAACGGAACCGGGGGGCATGAGGCTGTAGAGGACCGCCTTGACCGGGTTGATGGGTTTGGGACGGAACCCGGTCTGGTTGTGGAGCTGCAGGACCGCGGCTTCATCGTCGAACGCCTCCGCGCCCCCGGCGAGGAACTCCCGGACCTGGCTCGTGTAGTCGTAGCCGAAAGGGCGCGCCCGGAGCGGGGCGGGGATCTCCGACTCCGTGAAGCCCTGGTTCAGGAGGAGTTCGCGGGCGGCGGTTTTTGTTTCCAGGGCTTCCGGTCCCTCGATCATGACCGCGCGATCCTCCCAGTTCGCCCCCACGTAGTGCTCGCCGATCCCCATGCCGGTGAACATGGCCCGGCCGAGATACGGGTCCTCCTCGGTCACGTCGTAGAAGGCGATCTTCCGGTGATCCCGCATCATGTTGTCGGGGATGGGGATGATGCCGACGCTGTGAAAACTGTAGAACGACGGGTCGGCCGGATTCGTGATGTTTACATGGACCTTGACCAGGTTCTTCAGCCACTTGTCGCCGAACTGGGAGCGGGCGACATGCAGGGCGGTTGAGCTGTCGACGGCGGCACGGAGATCCCTCTGCAGTGATCGGAGGTGGTCTTCCCACTCCCGGTAGTCCCCGGGAAGGTTCGCCATCTCGTCCATGGGCTCCTGCAGGACGCGCAGCCACATTCGCGACTTGTTGAGCTCGAAGTAGTGTTGATCGAGGAAGATCATGTACATGGGCATCGACCCGGTCCTGTCGTAGGCCCGTGCGTGCTCGATCAGCGCTTCCAGGTAGTTCACCGTGTGTTGATAGGCGATCGCGTCGGGGTTCCCGTTTCCGTTGAGACCACGAATGTCGTGGATCCACAGGACGTGGTACTCCTTCGCCTTGCGAACCGACCGCGCGATCTCGAACTGGAACTCCTCGTTCATGACGTACCAGACGCGGTTGCCCGGGGAGAATCGTTCCTGGGCCGCGCCTTCGATGATGGCGTTGATCTCCTCCTGGGTGTCGTGATCCTCCGGCTTGAGTGCGTACTGGAGCGGCAGCCAGACAAAACGGGTGTCGCCCCACTGTTTCCGCAGGGTCATGCGGTTCTCGTCCACGATGTCGCACAGCGTGTGGAACACGAGGAATGCCTGTCGGGCCTGGAACGGCGACACGTCGTTCTCGGAGGTCAACCACGCGCCGAACGCGGTTTTGGCCACGGCGAACGGGGCGCTCAAGCCGTCGTTCGTCTTCCGTTCACCCAGCAGGCTGTTGTAGCGGAGCAGCACTTCGTTGAGCAGGATCCCGCGGGCCGCGGCGCTTGCCTTGCGCCCGGTTGCACTGCTGTGACCCGTGGCGAAGGGCGTGCCGTCGACAGCAATGGAGAAAGCCCGGTCCAGCTCCGCGTGATAGACCCTGATCTCCTCGTTGAGGGTGTGGCCCTCCGGAAACAGGGCGTCGGTGGAGTCCATGTGGGTCACGAGCGTCGCCATGTAGGGAGCCAAGGCCCGGTGCGGATCCGCGTCGGACTTGTCCACCAACGGCTGGCTCAGGCGGGTGATCCAATGCGCACGTTCCCGCACGCCCGTGAGCGGGTCATCCAGTCGGGGATCCAGATCGACCTCGGCAACGCGGTATGGTTTGCGACTCTCAAGCCGGACTGCATCGTGGGGCGGCCGTGTCTTGCCCAGGTTCCGTGCCGGGAGCGGGAAGCTCAGCCCCACGCTCAGGGTGTTGTGATAGCCGGGCAGGTAGCGGATATCCAGGGTGGATCCGTTGCCCAGGATTCCTCCCCGTCGCATGGGGAGGCTCAGTTGCAGCATGAACGAGGCGGCGGTGTCCTTGATGTTGTAGTCGACTCCGAGCCCGAAGTAGAGCGAGGGGACCTTGAAGTAGGCTCGCCCACCGCCGTCGAGGTCGGCACCGCCGTCGCTGGGATTGGAACTCCTCGCCCCCACGTATCCCTCGAGACCCAGGGCGGCGATTCCGACCACCGGGCTTCCCAGGCTCTTCCAGACCCCGAGGTTCACGAGGCCGGCGAAGGAATCCAGCTGTCCCGGGCGATACCATTGGCCCTCCACGCCCGCGTAGGTGTTGTACACGGCGGGCATTCCCAGGGATCGGGTGATCCCGCCTCTCTGGGGGGTGGCGGTGTCCCTGGCCTCGGCCGGCGGGACCGGATTCGTGGCGAAGGCCAGGCCGAGGAGCGCGGCGAGGAACCCGGCGGGGCGGCCCCCGCTACGGAACGGAATCGTCATGATCGGCCTCCGGACAAATCCGTGCTAACGTCATACCCCGTTTCACGATGGGGGATGGATCCGTCTGGATGGAGGATCCTTCGGGTGTTCTACGGACGGGGAATTCCTGTGAAAAACCGTGCCTTTGGCGTGCACATGCGTGCCTCGGACAAGGATACATTGTTGCGGGGGGTGGCGACCGTCATTGCCACGGTGGTTCTTGTGGCGATCAGTGCGCCGGCGCAGGGACAGAAGACCGATGTGATCAGCCTGCGCAACGGAGACGATGTCACGGGCGAGATCAAGGAGCTGGAGTACGGCCTGCTGCGGTTCAAGACAGATGCCATGAAGACGGTCTATGTCCAGTGGCCGAAAGTGGTGCGAGTCTCAACCGACAAGGTTTTCCAGGTCGTGCTCGAGAACGGAACGATCTACGTCGGCTCCCTCGCGCCCGGGAACGGGGACTCGGTGAGCGTGAATTCGGATAGCCTTTCCGTGGCCATGGCCACCCAGGAGGTGGTTCGACTCACACGGATCAAGCAGGGCTTCTGGGATGCCCTGGATGGGAACGTGGATCTGGGGTTCGACTTCACCCAGCAGAACAACAAGACCGATCTGACCGTCGACGCGGGAGTCGGGTATGTGGCCGGGGCGGGGACGAACAGGGGAGTGAGTTGGCGATCCAGGGGGGCGATCTATACCGACATCAATGTCAACTCAACGCTCAGCCGTCAGGAAGGCGCCGAGGACATCACGAAGTTCAGCGGAAGCCTCTCCCATGTGCGGCAGTACGGCGGCGGCTGGTTCTTTCTCGGTCTTCTCGCCGGCTCCAGGAACACCCAGCTTAGCCTGGACTCCCGTCTGAGTGTCGGGGGCGGTGTGGGGCGGGTACTTGTCGAGTCCAACCGGACAGACCTCGCGTTGTGGCTGGCCCCCGCGTACTCGCGTGAACAGTATGCGGGTCAGCCTACAACCACATCGATTCCGCTCATCCTCTCCGCGGACTTCCTGTTGTTCATCTGGGATCCACTCGATGTCGAGATCTCCGCCTCGTTGGGCGTCTTGCCCGTCCTGAACGAGTCCGGGCGGTGGCGGGTCACCTTCGTCCTGTCGGCCAGCAAGGAGATCGTCAAGAACGTCGATTTCAGCCTGGGCGTCGACGAGTACTACGATAGTCGGCCTCCCCTTGACGGGACGAACCAGAACGACTTCAGCCTGACCAGTTCGTTCGGGTGGTCGTTCTGATTTGGGCGTGGGGGCGCGTGTGGTGTCAATCAAGGCTGCGGTTGGATCTCTAGTGCAACGTTAGTGAGCCGAGGTTCGCACTGACATTCGATTTGTTGGAACCCACGCAGACTACGACAACATCGACGCGGAGGCGATCTAATGACAATGAAGCTGATCAAGAGTGAAGACGACTACACACGCGCTCTCGCTCGCCTCGATGAACTAATGGATGTTGAGGCGGGGTCACTCGAAGGTGACGAGCTTGAACTACTAGTGACCTTGATTGAACTCTATGAGGAGAAAGTTCATCCAATCGAGCTGCCGGATCCGTTGGAGGCAATTCGCTTCCGCATGGATCAGTCTGGTCTTAGGCAGCAGGATCTTGTGCCTTTTCTTGGGAGCAGGAGCCGTGTTTCCGAAGTCCTGAATGGAAAACGGCCTCTTACACTCAAGATGATCCGAGCGCTTCACAATGGGCTAAACATTCCTGCGGAAGTTCTGCTTAGGGAGCCGAACGCTTCCCTTCCCCCAGTTGAAGACATTCAATGGGAACGCTTTCCGGTGATCGAGATGGCGAAACGAGGGTGGTTCAGTGGATTCAAAGAGCGTTCATCTAGGGCGGCGGAGTACGCTGAGGAGTTGATGTTGACCTTCCTGGGAAAAGACGGGTTTGGTCGTGTTGGCCCCGATTTCCTTAAGCAACATGTTCGCTCGGGCTCCAGCATGGATGAGTATGCACTCGCCGCATGGCGGACCCGTGTTCTTCAGCTTGCTTCTGAACAGTCGGTAGATGATTACGATGTCAAGAAGATCCAAGAGGACATTCGGCCACTGGTTCAGCTGAGCTACCTTGAGGATGGCCCGAGGTTGGCCCAGGAGTACTTGGCCAAGTGTGGTATCGCATTGGTTGTGCTTAGTCATCTGCCCCGGACGCACCTTGATGGAGCTGCTCTCTTATCGCCCGACGGTTATCCGGTCGTTGCCCTGACACTGCGTCATGATCGGCTCGACAACTTCTGGTTTACGTTAATGCACGAGCTGGGTCATGTTGCCATTCATCTTGATCCTGCGGCTGCCAGCAGCATGTTTGTCGATGATCTCACTCCCGCGACGAACGAGTTGGACCAGGTGGAGAAAGAGGCCGATGCTTTCGCGACGAAGAGTTTGATTCCTGACGCAGAATGGAGGGCCTTTGTTGATTGCCAAGATTTCTCTGCTTCGGGTGCACACCGTCTCGCGGATTCCTTGCGCATTAGCCCGTCGATTGTCGCGGGGCGCATTCGGCGAGAAATGAGTAACTACCGTCTTCTTTCACGGGTAGTCGGTTATGGCGTGGTGCGAAAGCATTTCGAGAACCAAGAGGGCTCAGTGGCATACGCGAGTTGAGTTGCAGCCTCTCGGGCCTCGATCAGATCAGCAACGTCTGGCAGCAAGACCAGGATTTACCACCCGGACCGGGGCGAACAGCCAACCCGCCAACAAGAGCGAAAGTCCCTACCTCACAAGGAGATAGGGACTCTCAAGGTTGGTAGCGGGGACCTGGAGTGAAGTGATGCAGGGGGTGGGGGTTGGGAAGGTTCAGATTATTCACCTGGAGCTTAAGGGGCGACGGAACTATCTATTACGGCGCTGACCGAGATGGGCCAGTGCACGGGTTCGTTGCAGGCCTGCACACTCATAGGCAGGAGATGCGTCTCAGGGGAAGCGAGCAGGCGGAGGGGCGGGTCCGGCTTCATGTAGAATTGCGACCTGTAGTGTTTGGCCGCTTGCCGCGTGGTCTTACGCCTTGGGAAGTGACGCCCCAACTTTCTCGCGAGGATTCCCCATGCGCCTGATTGCCCTGCTGCTGCTTCTCATTCCAGGGCTGGCCTTCGCGTTCACGCCCGAGATGCACTACCGGCCAGAGTTGGACAGGGACGGGAACCGCATCGCGGATGACTTGGATCGGGCCCTCGCGTCGGCGATTCAGGCGGGGAGCACCAAGCCGATCCCCATTCTCGTCAGCCTATACGGGCCCCCGCAGGATGAGCAGCTGGCGGCATTCCGTGGAATGGGTGGGCGCGTAACCCACAGGTTCTCCCATGCGATCTACGGTTTTGCGGGGGATATCCCACCCCAGATGATGTCCCTGGCGGCGGAGAAGCTGGGAGGGGATCTGTGCCTGATCGAGGCCGATCGGTTTGAGAAGATGCAGGGGATGGACTCCTCGATCCAGATGATCCGGGTCAGGCCCCATGTATGGGATACCTACGGGTTGGATGGGGACCCCGGGATTGTTGTGGCGATCGTCGACGGAGGCGTTGACACCACGCACGCTGATCTCCTGGGAAAGATGCAGTACTGGTGGGTGAATCCGTTCTTGTCTCCTGCAAGTCATCCTGATCCGGGGGGGCATGGTACCTACATCGCGGGCGTAATCGCCGGGACCGGCGTGAGTGGTGGTCCATCGATGTCCACCATGACACTGCGATTCGGGAATCCCAATCTGTACAGTGATTTTGACTGGACCCTTCCACTGGATGCTCCAATTCCTGGAACCATTGGCTTGGACTTCATATGGCTCACCTCGGGACTGGTCAACTACGAGTTCCTGGACTCCTCCGGGACCTCCCTCGGAGGGGGCTCCTCAAGTTCCGGGTCAATCTTGGACTCTCGCATCGCGTCCGTCCCTGGCCCTTATTCCATCCATCTGTGGGCTTCGGGTGGAAACTTTAGCAACCGATCAGGGTTGGCAACCCTGCCTTGGAGTCCGATCAACGACGGTCACAACCAGATGAGGGGTGTCGCCCCGGCTTCAAACCTCGCGTCCTTCAGGGTATTCGATACCAACGGGTACGCCTTGAACAGCGATATCATTCGTGGTTTTGAAGCTGTGGTTCAAGCTCGTCTTCAGGAAGGGATCAAAGTCGTCAACTACAGCGGAGGGACATTCGACTCGGTATCGCCGTCAACCGATCAGGCGGCGGAGAACTGCATGAACGCCGGGGTTGTCTTTGTGGGCATTGCGCAGAACTTCTTCCCCGATCAGCCCATTCTTAGCCCCGGTCGTGCTCCCAAAATCATTACCACGGGCGCTATCAATGATTTGCAGCAGGCTACGGATTACTCCTGCGTGGGATCTGCGGGTAGTAACAAGCCCGACATCGTAGCGCCCGGTGGAACTGGGGGGCCGTACTCCTGGGGTGGACGAGGTCGGCTCTTTATGACTGAGAGCAACCAGGACGACTATGGACTACCGGATCGGCAGCTCAATGACTATCGTGCTAGCGGCTCGGGCACATCGTTCGCGGCCCCCCACGTCGCCGGACTCGCTGCACTCGTCATTGATGCCATGGCGACATACGAGTCGCATACGTGGTCGTACACTTCTGCGGAGGCGCTGCGGGTCAAGAACATCATCCTCACCACCGCTACGGAGACCAACCAACCCCGGGAACTGGGGACAGGGACCGATCCCACCCTGGATCGCGGCGGCCACGACCTGGTGGAGGGCTTTGGGCGAGTCAACGCCGATGCGGCGATCGAAACCATCGTGAACCACATGACAGCGGGTTCGGACTCCGTTGTCACGATCAACTATGAGGATCACGAATTTGGTCGCTGGGCTTGGGCCACTGAAATCACAGTGTGCGACTCGGCGCAGCAGTCTGTGCTGCTCAGCGTTCCTGCGACGGCAGACCTCGATCTCTTCCTCTACGACCATCAGGGTGATGGGAACGGTCGTCCCATCCTTCTGGCGTCATCCGTGAATCCGAACCTTGGTGACGATGAGAGCATCACCCTGCCTTCGGTTCCTTCCTGCACCCAGATGATCCTGGTAGCGAAGCGGGTGTCAGGACATGGTCAGGCGTTCTTGCGGTCGCCATCCATCCTTTCAGCGGACGACCGAGGGCCGACTCCGGTCGCGGTATCCCTCTCCGCCATTCGCCCCAACCCCATGCGGGGGCAGGCTTCGATTTCCTTCACCGTGGGACAGGCCGGGCCGGTGCAGATGCGCCTCTTCGATGTGTCGGGCCGTCTGGTCCGGGTGCTGCAGGAAGGTCAGTTGGCGGAGGGTGCGCACGAGATCACCTGGGACGGGCGGAATGATTCGGGTCACAACGTGGGGGCTGGGATCTACTTCGTGCGGCTGCGGGGTGGTGGGGTGGAAGAGACGCGGAGGTTGGTAAGGGTTCAGTGACTTGTAAGAACTGTCGTCAGACCATGGAGGCGAGGCATGCAGTGCGGGTCACGGATCCGGATGCGAGCGGCCAGCTAGTCGGATCTGAGCGTGGTCCCCGCACCTTTCCATGGCTCACCGGGCAGCTTCGAGATCAGCTCCCTGCCCACGAACTCCGCGGCGAGTAGGGGGTCATAGGGGATGCCGGCCGGGATCAGGGGTCGGATGTCTTCCAGGAAGGCATCGCTCTTGAGCTTCATCGCAAGGTTCGCCTCGTACTGAGCGCGCGAGACAGTCACGTCCTCATGCCCCAGGTAGCGCTGGAAGCATTCGACAATCCGATCACTGTCGGCCGTGCCGGATTGGAGGGCGATCAGCAGGTCGTAGAGGTCCCGTCCCTTCTTGCGCTGATAGAGTGCGCGCATCTTGGTGCCGAGCAACTCGTCGAGGTGATACACCGGGAGATCGGTGGTTCCGCTGAACCACGGATTGTCGACGGCGAACGGACGTTGCGTGATAGGCAGTACGGAAAAGTGCTCGCGGGTGTTGATCTCTATCTTCAGCCGCATGGTCGATACGGGAGCAAAGGTCGTCTCGAAGTGGTACGCCAACGTGAATCGTCCCGTGCCTCGCTTCCAGCTCGGATCGCCAAGCCATGAGTCGAGAGCTTCTCGGATCGAATCGATGAGCTCGCCGATGGGCCCGGCCCGACGTTGAACGAGATCAATGTCTTCCGAGTAGCGTCTTGATTCGTCGAGGAAAAGCTTGTGCAGGGCGGTGCCTCCGCGAAAGACAGCTTGGTCGGCCACAAGCTCTTGCGTGAACATGGCGACCAGCGCGCGTGAGAGCGCAAGGTCCTGCTCGACATGCTCGTTGGATGGCCAGGGAGCCCGGGTGCGCCACGCGGTGATGTTGGCGCGCGGAATCAAACCTCAAGCTCCAGCGCGACATTGGGCAGGACGTGCCATCGCTCATTGATCTCGACGTTCGCCGGCTCCCCCGGATGTAGTCGAATGGCGCGGAATCTCCTGGACGCAAGCCATTTCGCCAATGGCGCGCTGAGATCGCCTTCATCCACGGCATCGAGTAGATATCCCAGCCGCTGCACGTCCGGGAGTCTCACCGTTGGCGCGATGCTGACGAGTGCCCGGGCGTCGATGCGTTCGGCCAACTCGACGAGTACCGTTGCCGCATTGCTCAAATGCCCTGCATCGGCGGGATAACGGACCAAGTCGAACGCAGTCGTTTCGGGCGTGGCTACGAGCATCGTACCCGTTTCGGTTTGCTTCTCAGTCACCGGCATCTTCTCGACCAAGCTGCTCATTGAAAACCGAATGACGACCTTCCCCGCCCGCACTTCGCGGGTAGGCTTGTTGGTGACGACCTGGAACACCATGGGTTGCTGGTGGCTAGCGCCATGAATCGCCGCCGCACTTAGGAGGCCAACGTAGTAGGGCTGACCGAGGTGTCGCATGAGTTCGTCGATGTACCAGCTCGCGGGTGGCGAGCCGGTCGCTCGGTATTCCGGGGGAACAACGACGTAGAATCCGCGCCGGGGGGAGACAATCCGCCCCTTCTTCCTCAGCCTTCGCAGAGCCGTTTGAGAGGCGACAAGGGATCGTCCCGTTCCGGATGCTGCTTGGGTGCGCGTGAAGGTGTAGCAACCTCGGGCCTGGAGCTGCTCCACCCAAGTAGACATCGCCGGCATCGACAACATTTTGGACCGGTTCCCTTTCGTAACCTGCGCGAAAATCACTTGCAAAAGTTAGCAAATAACACTGGTTTATGCAAGTGAAACGGTTGAGAGTGACGAGCATTGTAATTGCAAAAACTAGCGAAATTCAGTGGTTTCTGTAAGTGGAGTGTCCGGTGCGACCCCGGGCAGGGTGAGAGCGCACCCGCCAACAAAACAGAGAGTCCCTACCTCACAAGGAGATAGGGACTCTCAAGATTGGTAGCGGGGACAGGATTTGAACCTGTGACCTTTGGGTTATGAGCCCAACGAGCTACCAGACTGCTCCACCCCGCAACCGAGTCTGTCAAAGAAGGTTGAGTACACTAGGGGACGGCCGATTGCCCGTCAACCCCTATGGAGAGGTCGTTTCGGGAGTCGCCTCCGCTTCGTCCACCGGCCGCTCCCACCCCGAGGTCCCGTCCGGCGAAAGGTCCGGCACCAGCTCATCGTCCTCGAACCGGTAGATCAGCTCGTCCTCGTAGGCCATCCAGAACTTCTCCCGCGCGGTCCGCTCCAGGCTGAGCGGGTCGTTCTCGCGCAGGTTCACCTCGCGCAACAACGCGTCCCGTTCCACGGTGAGCGAGGCGTTGATGGCCGTGACCTGGTTGTACTCCTTGCGGAGCTCCAACCGGTGCAGCAGCCCCCGGTCACCCCCCACGAACTGGGCGGTGTACAGGACCAGACCGGTCGCGATCAGGCCCCACCGTACACGCGGCCCCAACACCGGGGCGTCCGCACGGTACAGGCGGCGCAGATAGCGGTTGTCGGTGAGCGGTGCGCGCGAGCGCTTTGGACCCACACGACCCTCCTTCGAGTTGGTCCCACACGACGAGGCAACAATTCCGAATCAGGCAACCACTGTAGCGGGCCGATTAGCGAACGGCAAGACAGCTCGACAAGGCCCCGCGGGAGAAGGGTTCCGCGCCCCCCGGACGTCTACTGCGCCCCGCGGAACGCGGACAGCCCGGGGAACAGCCCCTCGTCCCCCAGCTCCTCCTCGATGCGCAGCAGCTGGTTGTACTTGGCCATGCGGTCCGAGCGGCTCGCCGAGCCGGTCTTGATCTGCCCCGCGTTGGTGGCCACCGCGAGGTCGGCAATGTAGTTGTCCTCGGTCTCGCCCGAGCGATGGCTGATCACACAGGTCCAGGCGTTGCGCTGGGCCAGGCTCACCGTTTCCAGGGTCTCGGACACCGAGCCGATCTGGTTGAGCTTGACCAGGACCGAGTTCGCCGAGCGCTCCCGGATCCCACGCTCCACGAAGGTGCGGTTGGTCACGAACAGGTCGTCGCCCACCAGCTGCACCTTCTCCCCCAGGCGCGCGGTGAGCGCCGCCCACCCCTCCCAGTCGTTCTCGTCCAGGCCGTCCTCGATGGAAAGGATGGGGAAGCGGTCGCACAGATCCGCCCAGTAGTCGACCATCTCGGCCGAGCTCAACGTCTTGCCCTCGCCGGCCAGGACATACGAACCGTCCTTGTGGAACTCGCTCGACGCCGCGTCCAGGGCCAGGGAGATCTGCTCTCCCGGCTTGTACCCGGCCCGCTCGATGGCCTGGATCAGCAACTCGACCGCTTCCACGTTGGAGCCCAGGTTGGGCGCGAACCCGCCCTCGTCCCCCACGGAAGTGGCCAAACCCTTCTCCGAGAGCACCGCCTTGAGGTGGTGGAACGTCTCCACCCCCATACGCAGGGACTCCGAGAACGCCTCGGCCCCGTGGGGCACCAGCATGAACTCCTGCACGTCCACGTTGTTGTCCGCGTGGGCACCGCCGTTGATGACGTTCATCATGGGCACCGGCAGCGTGCACGCCCCCGCTCCGCCCAGGTAGCGCCACAGCGGAAGCCCCGCCTCCATGGCTGCCGCACGCGACACCGCCATGGAGATTCCCAGGATCGCGTTGGCCCCGGCCTTCGCCTTGTTGGGGGTGCCGTCGGCGTCGTTGAGGATATTGTCGATGAGGCGCTGGTCGAGGGCATCCTCGTCGATGATCTGGGGCCCGAGCCCCTCGATCACGTTCTGGACCGCCTGCAGCACGCCCCTGCCCAGGTAGCGCTCCTTGTCGCCGTCCCGCAGCTCCACCGCTTCGTGTTCCCCGGTGGAAGCACCCGAGGGCACCGCGGCGCGTCCGGTGGCGCCGGACTCCAGCTGCACCTCGGCTTCAAGGGTCGGGTTCCCGCGGCTGTCCAGGATTTCGCGGGCGTGTACGAGGGCAATGTTGCTCATGGAAAAGGGCCTCCGGTGCGCCAAAGTCGGAAAGGGACGGGTGAATAATCGGGCCGTGATCTTGCGCCAACCGGGGTACTTTGGCAACGGCGGGGGAGGGGGCCCCCGGTCCGTGTCGGACGGGCCTCGCAGAAGCATTACAAGTGTAGTAGTTTCCAGGGACCCGGTCACACCGTCCCCTCGCGGTCTTGACCCCACCGCCGCAAGTCCCCTAGTTTCCGGCATGTCCAGGCCTGGAGCGGAAAGTGACGGGGCCACAAGCACTTCCATGCAACCTGCCCTAGAACGCCTGCGTAGTTCCGGCCAAGCGGAGGACAGGCGTTGACCTCAGACCCAACCGAGGATCGCGAACTCGTCCTTCGCTGTCTGAAGAACGACCAGGACGCCTATCGGCTCCTTCTGGAGAAGTACCGGCGGCCCGTCTTCGGGATCGTGCGTCGCATGATCCGCAACGAGCAGGACGCGGTCGACCTCTCGCACGAGGCGTTTGTTCGGGCGTTCAAGAACCTGCACCAGTTCGACGTGAATCGGAAGTTCTCGAGCTGGCTCTTTCGGATAGCGAACAACCTATGTATCGACCACTACCGCAAACGCCGCCTGGACACCGTCCCCATGGTCCGCTCCTCCGACGGGGAGAGCGAGGAGACCTGGGAACTCCCGGACCCCTCGGCCACCCCGGACGAGCGGTTCTCCGATCGGGAGCGGAGCCGGCGGCTGGTGGAGGCGATCGAGTCGCTGACCCCGGGCTACCGGGTGGTCCTGGTCATGCGGCACCAGCAGGATCTGGCCTACGACGAGATCGCCGAGGCCCTGAACCTGCCGCTGGGTACCGTGAAGGCGCGCATTCACCGTGCGCACAAGTTGCTCAAGGAGAAGCTGGTTCGGCAGGGACTGGACTGGCTTCCGGAGGAGAGCTGACGCCATGACCCGCGACGGCTTCCATTTGGACGACGAGGCCCTGAGCCGCTACCTGGAGGGAGACCTGTCCCTCCCGGAGAGCGGCCCCCTGGACGCCCACCTCTCGGAGTGCGTTGCCTGTCGTCGTGAGCTGTCCATGCACCGGGTCTTCCTGCGCGAGTTGGATCAGCTCGAGGCGCCCGAACCCCCCCCCGGTTTTGACGCCGCCGTGCTCGCCGCCGTCCTGCCTCGGCCCAACGAGAGCCTGGTTCTGGTCCGCGCCGCCACCCGTCTCTATGGCGGGATCGCCGCGCTGGCCGCCGCCCTCGTTCTCGCCGTCCTCACCCAGACCGGTCCCGCCCCGGCCGAGCGCGTGCTCGCCAGCGGTATCGCCACCGTGGTGGGAGGCACCCTCGGTTTCCTCCGCTCCGCCGGGAGTGGATTCGTTGATCTCGTGAAAGCGGGAGGAGAGTTGGTGCCCCTCGCCACCACCATTCGCTCCTTCTTCAATGGCCTGGAGACTGCCGCCTCGGCCTTGGCACCGCAGGTCTTCCTGGTCGCCCTTCTCGTTTCCACCCTTGCCGTCCTGGTCCTTGTCTGGGCGAGCTCTCAGGCTCGCCCCCGGGGTGTTCCTCATGTCAGCCTCACGCTCTAACGCCGCACCTTCCACCCGATCCCGGTGGCCCGGGTTTGCGCCGTGGCTCGCCGCGCTCGCCCTGGCGGGCCTGTGGGTCGGGTCCGCGCTCGCCCAGGACTCCACGGCGGTGCAGGAGGAATCCAAGGAACCCCGTCGGGTGGTCATTCGCGACAACGACGACCCGGACCGGGAGCGCGACGCCGACCGTCGTGACCGCCGCGGGCGGATCACCATCGACCTCGACAACGACGAGATTCCACGCGACCGGCCCCCGCGCCGGGGACGTTCCCGGGCGGACCAGACCACCAAGCACGCGGACTATGTCCGTTTTGGCGAAAGCGTCACCATCGACGCCGACGAGCGGATCTCCGGCGACGTGGTGGCCATTGGCGGAACGGTGGTGGTCAACGGGACGGTCCTGGGGGACTGCGTTTCGGTCGGGGGCGAGATCGTCCTGGGTCCCGGGGCCTACGTCTCCCGGGATGTGGTGAGCATTGGCGGCAACGTGACCCTTCGGGACAGCTCCGAGGTGGGCGGCGACGCGGTCAGCGTGTGGGGGCAGGTGGACGTGGATCCCACCGCCGATGTCTACGGTGAGATCGTCGAGAGCGGGGGAGTGACCTTCAACCTGCCCGGCGGCATGTGGATCCCCGGTTCCGGACGCGGGTTCGGCTGGGATCTCTGGTCCCTCGCCCGGCGCGTGATCTGGGTGCTGGTCATGGTCGGAATCGGCCTGCTCACCTTCAACCTCTTCCCCACCCGGATGCGCCGCCTTTCCGACACCGCGATGGAGCGTGGCGTGGTCGCCTTCGTGGCCGGTCTTGCCGGTTGGGTCCTGCTCATTCCGGTGTTCGTCATTCTCCTGATCACCATCGTGGGCATTCCCCTGGCCATTCTCATGGTCCCGCTCATGCCGATCGTCCTCCTGTTGGGCTACCTCGCCGTGGCGCAGGGCGTTGGATCGCGGATCCAGTCCCGCTCCGGGAATGCCGAGGGCCTGGTGCGGGCGCTGGTTGTCGGGGTGCTTGCCCTGGAGGCGGCCATCCTTCTGGGCCGGGTGTTCGGACTGTTCGGCTCCATCTTCGACGTCATCGCGCTGCTGTTGACCGTGCTTGGGCATGGGATCGTCTTCGTGGCCATTACCACCGGTTTCGGCGCCATCCTGATTTCCCGGTTCCGACCCGCCGAGGAGATTCCGATCACCCCGGACTATCCCACCGGTTTCGGCACCGATCCCTCGGGAGCAGCCGGGATGCCGCCGGGCACCCTGGCCTCCGCGGAACCGCCCCGGCCGGACGCACCGAGTCCACCGCCGCCGCCCCCCCCTCCCAGCGACTCTCCCTATGACCGAAAGCCGCCGGACCCCAAGTAGTCCAAGCGGGATCTCCCCCATGGCTTTGGGCAAAATCACCCCGGGGAGCCGGTTTTCCTGGAACGGATCCGGGATATCGAGCCTGGTTGCTTTCAGCCGATCACATTTAACTTGTTGATATGTAACGAGTTGGTGGAGTCGAATTCCTGTCGCGGAACTTGACGATCGGCCTTCGACGTGGCACGCTGCTTGCCCTTACTAGGAGCATGTTCATGCCGCGTTCCGGTCTCCTCCATACGGTGTTGCATCGAGGCTTGACGACCTGCGCTGCCCTCGTGGCCAGCGTCCTCCTGGTTCTGTCCGTATCGCCTGCCGGCGCCTCGATCACCATCCACACCCCCGACGATGTCCTCGACGACTGGACGGTGGAGTCGGGTGGCCGCCTGTTCATGAGGAGCCCGGAAGGGGACGTGTGGGAGTTCATCACTTCGGTGGACGACGACGCGATCCTCAACAAGGGCCGGGGGGCGTTCTTCCCCGGCTCCGCGGTCGCGGTCCAGAGCGCGATCGAGTCGATCGGGTTTCCCGTTTCGACCCTCGACGTGACCATCTTCATTCTCCCTTACCCCCGCCGGAACCTGCTGCCGTCCAGCGCCGGGGCACGGACCATCTATCTCTCTCCCGGCGTCAGCCCCATGTCCGAGAATCAGGTCCATTCCCTGATCGCGCACGAGATGGGGCACCTGGTGCACAACCAGCTCATGCCCGACCACGACCCGCGCTGGAACGACTACCGGTCGCTGCGTGGAATCGAAGACCAGAACATCTTCTGCTCCCACGCCCTGCACCGGGACCGCCCGCACGAGATCTTCGCCGAGGACTTCCGCTACTTCTTCGGCGGGGATCAGGCCAACTACTCGGGCAGCATCGAGAATCCTTCCCTCGCACTTCCCGACCAGGTGCCCGGACTCAAGACCTTCTTCCTGGGGCTTTCCGGTCTCACCGGCATCATCAACGACCTGCCCAAGCCGGGTCGTCTCCACATCTTTCCGAACCCCGCCCGCAGCCGGGTGCAGATCGAGTTCGGCGACAACACCGCGTTCCGCGCCGGCGACCCCCTGCAGTTGCAGGTCTACGACGTCCGTGGCCGGCTGGTCACCGACCGCGTGGTCGGCGCGGGAAGCCTGCTGAGCTGGGAAGGCCGGCTGGATGACGGCACCGAAGCCCCCACCGGGGTCTACTTCCTGCGTCTGTTCTCCGCCACCCAGCGCTGGAGCGGCAAGGTCCTCATCTCCCGCTGACCGGCCAGGCCAGGAACGGCTCGCTTTGCGCCTCGGCCCGTTTGTCCCCCAGCCCGCTCAGCTTGATCGACGCGTCCCAGATGAATTTGGGAATCCCCAGGAGCGCCCCGTTGTTGCTCACCGTGCCCGAGAGCCAGCTCTCCATGGTTTCGGGGTCGTCGAGGTCCATGGGCTTGACCACCGCGGTTACGTGGACCCGGTAGAGCTTCTCCCGCTCCAGGGTCCCGCGCACCGCGACCTCGATCTCGTGCACCCGTTCCAGATAGCGGGACAGGGTGGCCCGATCGGCGAGCTCCACCAGGGTGCCCCCCGGCGTGAGCACTTCGTAGGATCCGTCCAGGGCGTCGCGGCGAAAGCGGTAGGTGAAGGCCACCGCGGCCACGCGCCCGCTGGACCAGAAGGGCTTGTTCGCCTTGCGCAACTCCACCAACAGGGTGACCGTCGCGGCGAGGTCGTCTCCCAGTCCCGGGTTGTCCTCGGAGAACAGTCCGCGCAGCCGGAAGGCGGCGACCAGGGTGTCGCCGTCGCTGGGGCTGGCGGGCGTCATCCCCCCGACCCCCGTCGTGTCCCCCGGGAGCGGTTGTCCCGGAGGCGCGACGTCGATGGTGATGCCGTTGGCCCGGGCTCCACTCGCCACGGCGAGCAGGCCCAGCACCACGACAACGACCCTCAGCTTCAAGTTCGGCCCCCCAAGGTTGTCCGGCGCTACGCGCGCCGGGTCAGAACGAGTCCTGCAATCGGAATACGGCGCGGACGTCGCTGTCGGCGCGATTGATGTTCTTGGCCACGACCAGGCTGATTCCGGTGGAGCCCAGCCGGATACCGGTCCCCATGTCGACCAGGATGCGTTGGTCGAAGACCGATCCGCTCTCCCAGGCGTTTCCGGCATCGGTCAGGAACAGGGCCTGGAACGAACCACTGATGGCGAAGGCGTACTCGAGGTTGGCCAGGAACACCCGGTCGCCGGTGATGCTCTTGAAGTTCTGACCCCGCAGGGTGCCGATCCCACCCAGGGCGTAGCGGCGTTGGGCGGAGAGCTGATCCCCGTTCGGGCCGGCCGATCCGTCTCCCCAGCCCACCAGCAGACGCCCCCACAGGTGCTGTCGGCGCGCGATGCGGAAATACGTCCGCAGGTCCGCGGTGACCTGCCACTCGTCGAAGTCCCGGCGCACGGTGGGATCCGAACGGGACCAACTCACCCGGTACCAGTGTTCCACCGTGGACCACGTCTCGCGGGAGAACGGGTCCGACCCGTGCTGCTTGCGGGGCCGGCTGTCGAAGCTCGCGTTGGCGTAGTAGCCGAAGTAGTCCCCGTCGGTGATGACCGGGTTGGGCCGCACGCCGTCATGCTGGTTGAACACCGACCAGGTCGTGGCCACGGGGACGGTCTTTTCGATTCCCCCGCGGACCCCGGCGTGCACGGTGACGTAGGGGGATGGATGGAACCCGATGAAACCGAGACCGCCCTGGTTCTCGTACCAGTCCCGGTACTCCTTCTTGAGGAAGAACATGCTGGCGCTGTTTTCCCCGGAGCTGATGACCTCGTCCCCGTAGAAGGTGGGGAGGAACCGGCGGTAGCCCTCGGCCCCGATCGTCACCTTGTTCTTGGGAGTGACCGGTTGCTCGAAACCGACCCGGAACATCCCGAACCTTGAAGCAAAGGCGTAGCCTCCCTCCAAGCGGTAGGCCGGCAGATAGTTCCGGCGGGACATGGAGCGACGCACCCCCAGGTTCAGGGCGATCCCCTCGATCCGGGTGTAGCGGGCATGGGCGAAGAAGTCCATCTTGGCCCGCCGCGGCCAGCTCAGGAAGTGGAGGTCCCGCGCCCAGCCGCTGTCCCAATCCGTGTCCCAGTCGTCGTTGTTGCCGTGGATGACCACGCGACGTCCCTTGGACCGGCGGGCCGTGGACGAGTCCGGGAGCATGCTGACCCGCACCCGGGATTCCAGGGAGGGCGTTTCGGCCCCGCTGGAGTCCCCGGATCCGTCCTGGAATTGAATGTTCGGCGAACGGGGAGGGCGGTCGCCCAGCTCGGCATGAGCGGTCGTGATCCCCCCGAGCACCACGGTCGCCCATACGACAAGAGCGATGGTGTGTTTCATGACATGTCCTCGATCGGCCCAAAGCAACAGAGCAGCCCTGCCTTGACTGAGCAAGGGTCGTTCCAACCGGGGGCGATGAGGCGTCACGGCAAGAGCCCGCTGCGCAAGGGGTTTCGAGGTCGGGAAGGACCGGGCGCCACCGCCGGCCGTTTCCTGTCGCAGGGGTGCGACACCACGTGTCTTGGGGGACTCACGTTTCGGACCGACGGGACTCGATTCCCAACCGGCGCATCTTCCGGTGAAGGTTGGCCCGGTCGATGCCAAGGGTCCGCGCAGCCTGGCTGACGTTGCCGGCGGCCCGATCGAGTTCCTGCTGCAGGATTTCCCGCTCGGCCGCCTCCAACATGCGCTTGAGCAGGCCCTCGGAGGCATCCCCATCCACATCCAGTTCCAGGCTCATGTTCATGCCGGTCCCGCCCGGTTCCTGACCCAGCAGGCTCGCTACCTGCTCGGGGCCCACCACCGGCGAGGGGGTCATGATGACCAGGCGTTCCATGAGGTTGCGCAGTTCGCGCACGTTGCCGGGCCAGGAGTGGCGTTCCAGGAGGGCCATCGCGGGCGGGGTGATCTCCATGTCGGGGCGACCGTATTCCTCGCGGAAGTACCCCAGATAGTGCTCGGCCAGTTGTGCCACATCACCGGCGTGGTCGCGCAGAGCAGGGACCAGGATGGGGAGGACGTTGAGGCGGTAGAACAGATCCTGGCGGAAGGAGCCGTCGGTGGAGGCCTTCTTGAGATCCTGGTTGGTGGCGGCGATGATGCGGGCGTCGAAGGCGTGGATCTTGGTGCCCCCCACCCGCTCGAACTCGTTGGACTCGAGCGCCCGCAGCAGCTTGGCCTGGGCTTCCAGGTTCATGTCGCCGATCTCGTCCAGGAACAGCGTACCGCCGTGGGCCAGTTCCAGCTTGCCCTTCTTGAGCGCATCGGCTCCGGTGAACGCGCCTTTCTCGTGACCAAAGAGCTCGCTTTCCACCAGGTCGCGGGGGATGGCGGCGCAGTTGAGACGAACAAAAGGCCCGTCCAGCCGGGCGCTCATGTCGTGGATGGCCCGCGCCACCAGCTCCTTGCCCACGCCGTTCTCCCCCAGGATGAGCACCTTGGCCGGGGTGGGAGCGGCCCGGGTGATCAGGGCGCGCAGTTCCTCCATGGGCTTGCTGTCCCCGACCAGGCGGTGCAGCGCGCCCGCCTCCTCCTTCAGGGCGAGGTTCTGCCGACGCAGCGAGTGCATCTGCAGGGCCCTCTCCACGGTGATCCCCAGGCGTTCCGGGGTGAATCCCTTCTCGAGAAAGTCGAACGCGCCCAGCCGTACCGCTTCGACCGCCAGCTCGATGGTCCCGTGGCCGCTCATCATGATGACCGGATGTTCCCGGGTGATGTCCTCGCGCCGTTCCAGGAAGGCGACGCCGTCCTCGCCCGGCATGCGCACGTCCAGGAGGATCACATCCACCGTGGCGCCGTGCTTGGCCAGCACCTTCTCCGCCTCCGCGGGGTCCTTGCTCTCCAGCACCCGGTACCCCTCGTCGGTGAGGTACCCGGCGAGGGAGCTGCGGACGCGGGCCTCATCATCGACGATGAGTACGGTGCGACGGGGTTCGTCCCGCGAGCTCATGGGGCCTCCTGGGCAGTGGGGTCGGGGTGTACCGAATCGGGGCGTTTGCGACGCGGCAGAAGCAGGGTAACCCGCGCGCCCCCCTCTGCGCGATCCTCCAGGAGCAGGGTTCCGGCGTGTTGGAGCATGGTGCGCTGCACAAGGCTCAGCCCGAGACCGGTTCCGTGTTCCTTCGTGGTGTAGTACGGCTCAAGGCTCAGGTTCGGGTCGGCGTCCGGCCAGCCGGCCCCTTCATCCTCGATCCGCACCTGGACCTGATCGGGTCGGCTCTCCACCGTGACCCGGACCGTGCCCTGGGGCGGGCTGGCCTCGGTGGCGTTCTTGAGCAGGTTGGTCAGCGCCTGGCGCAGCAGGGTGCGGTCGCCGTCGATGGTCAGATCGGTCTTCGGGTCGACCTCGACCTGGATCCGCGGATCCGTCTCCCGGAACCCCGCGGCGGTGGAGGCCACCAGCTCGCCGAGATCAATCGGGGCGAGCTCGGCCACCGGCAGGCGGGCCAACTCGCTGAACGAGGCGGCCAGCCGCTTGAGCCCTTCCACCTCGTCCATGACCGTGGACAGGGAGGCCAGGAAACGCTCCCGCTCCGTGTCGGGGAGCGACTCGGTGGCGCGCTTCACCCGGTGCAGGGAGAAGGTGATGGGAGTCAGTGCATTCTTGATTTCGTGCGCCACCCGCCGGGCCACGTCGCGCCAGGCGGCGAGACGCTCGGCCTGGGCCAGCTCCCGGCGCGAGCGGGCCAACTCACCGGCCATGGCGTTGAAGGTGTTGGTCAGGTCGCGCATCTCGGCCGGACCCTGGGGCGCCACGTGGACCACGTCATCCCCCTGGGCCAGCTTCTGCATGCCGTCCGCCAGGGCGACCACCGGACGACTCACCCGGGCCGCGAGGAGGGTGGCGACCCCGGTCGCGCCCAGACCCAGGACGATCACGATGACCACGACCAGAAGCATGACCGCCCGTTGGTTCACCTTCTTGAGCGCGGCAACCTGGCTGTAGAGGGTGTAGCCGCGGGAGAGCTGGTCCAGGCGTCCATAGAATCCCTGGTTGAGATAGATGCCGGTAACCAGCACCTCCTCCTGGCCGGCCGGATCCCCGCGGAGCCCCACGTGGGCCAACAGGTCCAGCGACTTGACCTCGAGAAACTCGGCCCGGGCGGGATCGACACCGGCCAGGGGCCCGGGCCCCGCCAGGAGCGGGTCGCGGGTGGTTTCGAAGAGCAGGGTGCCGTCCGTGCTGTAGACCTGGAGAAAGTCGAGGTTGTACGCGGTGGCCAGACGCTCACGCACCGCCGCCTCCCGGTCCGGGGCGTCCAGGGCGGGATCCGCGGCCAGGAGCTGTCCGCGCTGGCGAAGATCGTTCTTGGTTCGGGTGACCAGATTGCGCGCGACCTCGAGGCTTCCGGAGAGCGCCGCCTGGACGCTGGGGTTCTCCCACCGGTCGAGGGCGGAGAGCAGTTGCTGGGTCGCGGCCAGGGTGAGGAGCAGGGAGGGGACGAGGGTCAGGAGCAGAAACAGCAGTCTGAGTTGCGACTTGAGCGTGGCGAACAGACGGAACATGGTGCGGTCAGGTCGCGGTCTTGGCCCGCACCTGGTCGTACCCCAGTTGACCGCACGCGGCCAGGATGTCCAGACCCTTGGAATAGCGCACCGTCACCGTGGTGCGCCGGGACCACAGACGCCGTGCGAAGCGGTCCACCTCGTCCTCGGTGGGGCGCTCGTAGGTGAAGAGCTCCGAGGGGTTGAAGGGGATCACGTTGACCTTGGAGGGGAACCGCTCGGCGATGTCCCCCAGACGGTCCGCGTCCTCGGGGGTGTCGTTGAGCCCCCGGATCATGACGTACTCGAGGGTGACCCGGTGCCGCGAGGCCGCGGCGTACTCCTCCAGGGCCGGGAGGACCGCCTCGATGGGGTACTTCCGGTTCACCGGCATGAGTTGGCTACGCACCTCGTTGGTGGTGGCGTTGAGGGAGAGCGCCAGGGCCACCCCGGGCCGCTCCCGGGCCAGCCGTTCGATCCCCGGCACGACGCCCACGGTGGAGATGGTGGTCCGACGCGGCCCGATGTTGAGACCGTGATCGTCGCCCAGGATGTCCAGGGCGGTGAACACCGCGTCCAGGTTGTCCATGGGCTCGCCCATGCCCATGGCGACCAGGTTGGTCTGCCGGGTGGTCCGCGTACGTTCCCGGGTGAGGCGATGGATCTGGGCCACGATCTCGCCCGCGGTCAGCTGGCGCAGCCGGCCCATACGGGCGGTGATGCAGAACGAGCAACCGAACGCGCAGCCCACCTGGGTGGAGAAACAGATGGTGTCTCCATAGTCGGCCGACATGAGCACGCTCTCGATGGTGCGGCCATCGTTCAGCTTGAGGAGGTACTTGGTGGAGCCGTCCTGGGCGCTGGTCAACACCTGTTCGACTTCGGGGCCTCCGAGCCGGAGCAGGGCCCCCAGGCGGGTCCGCAACTCCTTGGGGAGGTCGGTCATGGTCTCGAAGTCGTTCATCCCATGGCGATACACGTTCACGAACACCTGACGGGCCCGATAGCGGGGCAGGCCCTGCTCCACGCACCAGGCTTCCAGCGCGGGGAGGGTGAATTCGTGGATGTCGCGGGCTTGGGTCATGGTTGTAACTGGACTCCGGATAGGGGCTTGTGCAGCATAGCAACCCGGCGGAAGCGGGGCCAGCGCCGGGAACCCCCTTGATCCCGGGCGAGGACAGGTCCAAAATGAACTAATGCATTCACATTTGTTGATGTGATTGTGCGGGACTCTTGGCGGGAGACGACGCATGCACCCCAACCGACTCGTTCCCTTGCTCAAGGCGTTGGCCGAGCCCAATCGCCTGCAGTTGGTACTCCACCTTGCGGACGGGGAATCCGGTCCCGGGGACCTGGCCCACGAGTTGGGGATGAACCAGCCCAGCATTTCCCGCCATGTCCGGATCCTGCGCGATGCCGGGGTGGTGGTGGAACGACGATCCGGGCGAAACGCTTATTATTCGTTGGAAGACAACGAGTTGGTGGATT
This sequence comes from Candidatus Eiseniibacteriota bacterium, assembly GCA_942491735.1. GTDB lineage: Bacteria > Eisenbacteria > RBG-16-71-46 > JABDJR01 > JABDJR01 > CALOCN01. Next base: position 874,521 of record CALOCN010000001.1, read on the forward strand.
CGGTGCTGGACGTTCTGGGGCACGGTCCCGCGCGAAGGCCGATTCCCCCCGGTCTTGGGGCGACCCGGCCCGACCCCGATGCCTCCGATTCCGTCCCGGAGCCACCGGGTGACGCCGAACCCTCGGCCGACACCCCCTCCCGGGATCGGGACATCGAGGAGTGGTTGCTCTGAAGCCCGCTCGGGGATTCGTTCCTGTGGATACTTCTCTTCAGAAAAGCGGGCCTTGAGCCTTCCGAATGGGGCCTGCCGGGCCTATACTGGTTGAGACGGTGTTCTGCCCCGGTTGTGCGCGGGCTGGATGCAGGATACCGATCTGCTCTGAAGGACTTTCCCTATGGTGGTAGGGATCGCGTTCTTTCAATTCACTCAGGCAAAACAGCAGCGCCCAGTCTCGTTCTCGAGTCCGTCCCCCCTGTTCGAGAAACGGGCAGACTGTCCTTTAAGGAGCGTCTCTCATGAGTTTGAAGCGTTTGGGCACTCTCCTGGCCCTCCTCGCCATGTGCTGGGGAATGATGGGGGCCTTGGGGGTGATCTACGAATCCGCCGACACTGCGCTGGGGGTAGATGTCGCGTGGGCCGGTGATAACGACCGACCTACCGCGGATGCCCCGGAGAATGAGCCACCGGCTGAAGAAGAGGAAGACGAAGGCACGGACACCACCGACGTCACGAATCGCGTGCACGACGCCGTGGAACAGTTCGTACAGCTTCTGTCGGTCTTCTTCTAGTCAGGGCTTCGTTCGGAATCGACGAACACTCCAAATCGATTCGCTGTCCCTTCGGAGGTTGGTAGGGGCAGCCGAGGATGAAGATGAACGGTTCCAGGAAGACGGAACACCGCGACGATAACGCAAGAGCGCTGTCGGACTCCTGGCAGGAGCTCCCGGATGCGGTGAAGTACGGCGACCTCTGCTATCAGGCCGAGCGGTACCGTGATGCGCTGGATGCCTACCTCAAGGTTCTCGCGACTCCCAAGGCGGGCATGCCGACCGCCATCGCGGCCCGGCTGCATTATCGGATCGCCATCTGCTACCAGCGTCGCGCCAATTATCGGCAGGCCCTGGACCATCTGGACAAGGCCCGGCAGGTCCTGCCGCGGCACATCGACAAGGTCCAGCTGGCTCGCATCTACGGCAGCCGCGGGCAGATCGTCTCGGAGATGGGGCAGTACAAGCGCGCCGAGCGCTACCTGACCTGGGCCAAGAAGCTCCTCAGTCGCACCACCGAGCACGAGGAGTTGGCCACCGTCGAGAACCGTCTGGGCGTCCTGTACTACCGTTCGGGGCGTCATCAGGAGGCGGCGCAGGCCTACTTCAATGCGCTGGCCACCTACCGACGGGTGGGGGATACGCGGGGCGAGGTTCGCTCCCTCAACAACCTCGGTCTGCAACACAAGAACCTCTGCCAGTGGCGCGAGTCCATCCACTACCTGGATCAGGCGCGCACCCTGGCCGAGAAGATCGGCTACCACGAACTGCTCATCGCCACCAATCTCAACCTGGGCATTGCCCATCTCAAGATGGGCAAGTGGGAACTGGCCGAGGAGAACCTGGACACCGCCGAGCGGTTCGCCAACGAGTTCGGCGGCACCCTCAACGGGGTACTCATCAACTCGACCCGGGGTTGCCTGCGCTTGCGCCGTCGTCAGTGGGACGACGCCGAGGAGATCCTGAGCACGGTCATCCGCACCGCCGAACGCGAAGGGTTCACCCGCGAAGGCATCATCGCCGAGGAGTTCCTGGGCGAAGTGTATCTGGAGCGGGGTGACCTGGATCGTGCGGCGGAGATCCTCGAGGGGACCCTGACCCGGGCCCGCGACGTGGCACCCGAGTCCGACATGGTGGACGAGATCCTGCGCCGGCTGGCCGATGTCCGCCTGCGTCAGGGACGGCATGCCGAGGCGTTGCCACTCGCCCAGGAGGCCATGAACCTGGTGGAGCACAACGGCGACCGGTACGAACACCCGGTCGCCCTGAAGGTACTGGCGCTCGCGCACCTGGAACTGGGGAACCGGGAACGGGGCGAGGCGCTGATGGACGAGGCCCTGGCCGAATTCGCCGAGGTCTCGGACCCGTACAACCGGGGTTGGGCGAACCTGCACTACGGGCAGTACCTGTCCCGCACCGCGCGGGCCAGTCACGACCCGGACGATTTCGAAAAGGCGCTGCTGCAGCTTCAGCGCGCCTATGGAGCGTTCCTCGACCTGGACGCCCGCAGCGCCGCCGCGGTGGCGGCCACGGAACGGGCGGAGCTGGAGAGCGCGTTCCAGCGTCTGGAGGAAGCCGCGTCCTATCGCAACAAGGCCCTGCGGATCCTTCCCCGGGGCACGGACCCGGAACTGGAAGCGCGTCTCCAGCAACTGGGCGTGGATCTCGAGGCCTCCATCACCGAGCGTTGGTCGGCCGGCGGGGACGTCCTCACGTCGCTGCGGGAGATGAAGCGCCTGTTCCAGGGAGCTTCCGGAACGGACGGCGTCCTGGAAGAGTTGACCCGACTCGTGGTGACCCGGTCCCGGTCCAGCCGGGGTTGTGTGGCCCATGTCTCGGAAGACGGCATCCGCATTGCCGCCGTGTACGGCTGGGCCGAACGGGAAGCCGAGGGGCTCCTCACCGGCCTGCAGACCCAGTTGATGCGTTCCAGCGGCGAGAATCGCCCCCTCTGGTCCAACAATCCCAACGAGGATCCGCAGTTCCGGTCCCTGTCCACCGCCTTCGGGATCCGCAGCTTCGTGCTCCTTCCGCTCACCCTGACCGAGCAGCGTACCGGCTTTCTCTACGTGGACAAGACCGGCGAGAGCCTGGAAGGCGGGTACCAGGAGGGCGAGCTCAACCTGCTCACCGTCATGGCCAACCTCGCCGCCCTCACCATCGTGGAGCGGTGGAACCGTGAGCTGGCGGTCGAGAACAAGAAGCTCAAGGCGCAGATCGGCGACGCGGATGGCGAAACCCGGTTCGTGACCGCCAACTCGGATCTCAAGGAAACCCTGCGTCTGGTTTCCAAGGTGGCCAACAGCCCCGTCTCCATCCTCATCGAAGGGGAAACCGGGACCGGCAAGGGGCTCCTGTCCCAGGTCATCCACGACGCCTCCAACCGCCGGGATCGCCCGTTCGTGCAGATCAACTGCGCCGCGCTTCCCGAGCAGCTCCTGGAGAGCGAACTCTTTGGTCATGTAAAGGGGGCCTTCACCGGCGCCACCTACAACAAGACCGGTCTGTTCAAGGAGGCCGAGGAAGGCACGCTGTTCCTGGACGAGGTGGACAAGACCAGCCTGGCCGTTCAGGCCAAGTTGCTCCACGTCATGGACGCCAAGGAAGTCCGGGCGGTGGGTTCGGTGAAGTCGTTCCGGGTCGATACCCGGGTCATCGTGGCCACCAACACCAACCTCATGGAGCGGATCAAGGCGGGCGAGTTCCTCGAGGACCTCTACTACCGTCTCAACGACTTCATCCTCCACGTGCCCCCCTTGCGGGAGCGTCGCGAGGACATCCCGCTCCTCATCGAGCACTTCCTGCGGAAGTTCTCCCGCCAGTATGAGCGCCCCGAGGTGCATCTCACTCCGGAGGCGCGTCGGGTGCTGCTGGAGCAGCAGTGGCGGGGCAATGTCCGGGAGCTGGAGAAGACCATCCGGCGCCTGGTCGTGCTCGCCGACGACGATGTGGCCGCGGGTATCGACCTCCTCCCTGCCGACCTGCTGTCCCCCGGGGCGCAACGCAAGGTCTCGGCATCGACCACGCTCCGCGACGAAGTGGCCAAGACGGAGCGTCGCGTGATCAGCGACGCCCTGCGCGCCAACGGGTGGAACAAGGCCCAGGTCGCGCGCGAGCTGAAGATCTCGTATCCCTGTCTTCTCAAGAAGATCAAGGACTTCGGGCTCGAGAAGCCGACCGTCGCGTAACAACCTCCTCACAAACATGACAACTGAGCCGGGTTCCGCCGACCCGGCCTATCAATTTGTTTTACAGGGCTAACTGCATACCGGGCCGGTTCTTGTCCGAAATGGCATTTGATGGTGGGAACTTGGTTTATACCGCTGGTTCCGCCGCTCCCGGCGACGCACCTCCAGGGAAGCTGAAACCCTTGATCTAGCAGGCTTTCCGCCAACGGCTTAGCGGCTAACGGGTGCAATCCCCCGAAACTGGCACAGCCCCTGCATATACAGGTGCGTGGAGGGGGGACCTCCAAAGCCGTCAGCCGTCGGGTTCCAGAGACGACTTGCTTTGCAGCTCAGTCGACCACCGGATCTGGAACCCGATGGTGCGGCCTTGCACCTCGCAGGGAAAGACAAGGTGATCCTCGTGCGCCGCGAGACACTCCAGGCTTTCAAAGACCAGTTTGAATACCTCGCCGATTGCTTCGAGCTCATTCGAAAGCGCGGCGACGCGTACAACATCCGCAACGAAGCCACCGAGACCGAACGCATGGTCCGGTACAGCGAACGCACCGGCTTCGAATCCGAGCGGAGCCACCTGCTCGAGATCTACCACGGCATCGAAGCCGAGGTCCGTCGCAAGGAACGGGAGATCCGCGCCCGGGTCAAGGAAACCCGATCCGGCGGAACCACGTTCCCCCTGGACGCCTTCGTCGAGCGGCACCGCCTCTCCCCGGAAGAGCTCCAGATCCTTCTCGTGCTGCTCTACAACGAGTCGGTGGGCCGCAACCACGCCCGGTTCACCTCGGGCAACGAGATTCTCAACCTGCTTTTCCCCAACCCGGTGAGCGCGCTCAAGGCGTCGCGGTACCTGGACCTGGGGTCGACCCTGCTCGACGACGAGCTGATCCGCGTCACTTCCGACGACGAAGCGGCGAACTTCCTCCGTGCGACCTACGAGGTTTCCGAGACCACCCTCCACGAGGTGCTGGGGACCGGAGACCGCGAGACGTTCAAGGCGCGGCAGGCGGCGTCACGATCCGCACAGACGACCGAAGGGCCGTTCCGGATCGTCACCCCGCGTGTCACCCTGGACCGCGTCGTCATGGAGGGGAAGCTTCGCGAGGGGATCGAGGAAGTCCTGTGGCAGGCCGAGGAAGGCGACCGGCTGTTCCGGCACTGGGGTCTGGACCAGGTCCTGGAGAAGGGGAAGGGGACCATCGTCCTCTTCACCGGCCCTCCAGGAACCGGCAAAACCATGACCGCCGAAGCCATGGCCCAGCACCTGGGGCGTCAGCTCTACATCGCGGACTACGCCGAACTCGAGAGCAAGTGGATCGGCGAGACCGAGAAGAACATCGTCTCCATCTTTTCCGCGGCGGCCCAGGCGGGCGCGGTCCTGCTTCTCGACGAGGCGGACGCGATCCTCTCCAGCCGTCTGGACGGCGGGCACTACAACGACCGTGCCTACAACCGTCAGGTGAGCATTCTTCTCACCGAGCTCGAGGCCTACGACGGGGTGGCCATTCTGACCACCAACCGTTCCGTGTCCCTGGACACCGGTCTCGCGCGACGCATTTCCGCCACCTTCGAGTTCGACGTGCCCACCCCGCAGGAGCGGGCCCGCATCTGGGACGGTCTGTTGCCGGCCAAGATCGGCCGGGGGCCGGATGTGAACCTCGAGGTATTGGCGAACAAGTTCGAAATGTCGGGCGGCCATATCAAGAACGCGGTGTTGACCGCGGTTCGCAAGGCGGCCCGTCGGGACGGCAAAGAGGCCGTCCTGTTGCAGAGAGATTTGGTGGAGGCGGCGGCAGCCGAGCAACTGAGCTTCCATCCGTGTTCCCGCAGGATCGGATTCCGCGAGGCACCCGCCGCTTCCTACTCTTGATCGGGGGCACCGCAGGGTGTCCGCAAACGAAAATACACGGTGGGAGGCTGGGGGTCGCTCCTCCGGCCTATCCAGGCTCCGCCGGCGACCGGGTTTGTGATCCGGGCAACGGTGGGGCTCCTTCCCTGCGATTCGGGTTTCGACTCGACTCGTTTCGGTGGAGGTGCAAGTAGGGGACGGGGGTTCTATCGAGCGCAGGCCCCCGTTCCCGCCTTTCCCACTTCGGTTGCGTGAGAAACAACCGGAGACCTGTCGCCGGTTTTTCAAGATGGTTTTACCGCCGGCAGGGGTCGTTCAGATTCGTTCGGGTGTCGTGAGTTCTCGGCTCACAGACCATATATGGGGGATGTCCAGGCTGGTGCCAGAACCCTCCCGATACTCGAACTTGGAGGCGGCGTCGGACCCCTTGGCCCGACGCCGTTTCTTGTATGGGCGGTTGCTTGTTAAGGCCGTGTTAGATTGGGGATGTTCGCCTCGATCCCACCGAGACCCACCGCCCTTCGAGGAGGACTCGGATGCTGCCCAGGTGTATTTGCCTCATGGCCATCGGACTGCTGCTCCTTCTCTTCCCATTCCTGATCGGGCCTCTTCCCGCCCAGGCCGGCACCCAGGACGGTGCCGTGGTCGCCCTGCATTCGAAGGCGAGGGCCGCCAAGCCCACGCTGGTGTGTGCCGGGGATCCGGCCAGCGAGGACCCGGTGACCCAGGGGATCGCGTGTTCCGACTTTGACACGAGTCCCCAACCCTTGGAGACGGGGCGCGATGTCTATCTGGTGGTCGGCAGAGCCGACCCGGTGCCCGGGATTGCCGGGGTGTCCTGTGGCGTCCTGTACGAGAGCAGCAACGTGGGTGTTTTCGACTGGACCCTGTGTGCGGATCTGGAGTTCCCGTCCGGCGGTTGGCCCGCTTCCGGGGCCGGCAATCGGATCACCTGGATTGCCGCCACCAATTGCCAGACCACCACGATCGGCACCGATGGGGTACACGCCGTGGCCGGGGCGTTCTACCTGTATGCCTACGGCAATGGGACGTTCGAGGTGGGACCCAATTTCAGCCTGGGTGGATTCGGTGAGTTCCGGGTCGCAGACTGCGGTGCCGCGGAGTCGGACGTCGTAACTCACGGATCGGTTGTCGGCTTTGGCGATGAGCAAGGATACACCCCCTGTTCATTGCACGAGGTGTTTCCCTGCACGGTCCACACCCCGGACGCTCCCAAGCACTGTTGTTGCACGGACGAGTTCCCGCCGTTCGAGTACGAGTTCGTTTGGGAGCAGTACTGCGAGCATCATGAAGGCACGGTGATCACCGGCACCTGCTCGATGTCCTGTGAACAGATCTGTGCCGGCGCCGTGCCGGTGGAGCGAACCAGTTGGGGGCTGATCAAGGCGGGCCGAGGAGAGTAGCGCGGTCCCCCCGGGTGGAATCCCTGCCGGGCCACCCGACTTTACCCGGGTAAAGTCGCTTCTTCTCAGCCTCCCCGGGGCGACTGCTAGACTCTCCCGATGAGCGACCACCCGGTTCCGCCGCCGCCGGAGCCTGCGGATCTCCTGGATCCACCGGATCCGCCATCCGTGCCCCCCGCGGCGCCGGCCAAGCCCTTTCCCGGACTTCTCCAGTCCACCGGACTCCTTGTCCTGGTCGCGGTGGTCATGGGCATCGTCCACGTCTCGCTCCTGCTCGTCCGTGGATCGGACGCCACGGATCGTGACCTTTGGAACCTCGCCTTGGCCAACCTGGTCGGGTTCCTGGTCATTGCCTGGGCCGGTTGGAAGCGCACCCGTCGCCCGGCGGCGCGGGTGTTTGCCTTGCGGCCCTCCACCCTCCGCCTCCTGCCCCCGCTTCTCGTTGTGTCGGTCACCGGCATGTTGGTCACCGCCTTCGGCGTGGATGCCCTGTTCGGTTTTCTTCCCCTTCCCGAGAGCATCAACGACCTGCTGGAAGAGTTCAGCGAGACCCTGAGCCACATCGTCATCACCGCACTCCCCTCGGCTATTGTCGCCGTGGTGATCGTGGCGCCGCTCTCCGAGGAGTTCTTCTTCCGCGGCCTCGTCCTGGACGGGTTCCGCAAGCGCTACGGCGACGCCCATGCCGTCGTGTTCAGCGCGTTCCTGTTCGGCTTCTTCCACCTGATTCCCACCCAGGCGGTGTACGCGTTCTTTGTCGGGCTCTTCCTGGGTTGGCTGCGTCTGCGCACCGGGTCCCTCTACCCGTGCCTCTTCGTCCATGCCGTGGTCAACGGCGTGGCCGTGGCCATCATGCGTCTGGAAGCCACCCACGAACCGCTGGAGCCCACCGGGTCCAGCCTGCCCGGGATCCTCATGGCGCTGGTCATCCTCCTCCTGGGTGCAAGGTGGCTCAGCGTCTCGCTGCCCCCCGCGTCGGCCTCGGTCCAGCCCCCGACACATCCCGCCGCCCTGTAGCACCGCTGCGACACACCCGAGGCCCGGCGACTACGGAGTCCGTCTCATCCAAGGCACGGGCATCCTGCCTACTTTGCTGCACGCCAAGTGCTTAAGGCGATATCCCTCCTTTGGCATCGCCCTTGCTCTATGTGTTAGGCGAAGGCGGCACGCGCCGATTCCCGGGTGGTGCCGAAAGTCGAGGATAGAGCGATGACCCACAACAACACCCAACTCCCATTGGCCCCGCGTCGCACGCGTGCGTCGTGGATCCTTGCCGGACTCGCCGGTCCCTTCCTCTTGTCCGGGTGCACCGAGACCGTGGTGGTCCCCGAGTGCGGCGTCCTGGTTCCTCCGGCCCAGGTCTACTCGGTCACCGGGGACGAAGAGGTGTGGCTCTACTGGACCCCGGTCCAGCCGGATAAGGTCGTCGAGTACGTGGTGTATCGCTCGTTCGCGGACCAGGGCCCCTACGAGGAAATCGGGCATACCCGTGGCGACACCTTCGTGGATCGCCAGGTGGTCAACGGAGCGACCTACTTCTACGCGGTGACCTCGTTGGACAATTGCGGTTTCGAGTCGGAGCTGAGCCCCGAGTCCGTGTTCGACACGCCGCGTCCCGAGGGCTATGGCGCCCAGGTGTTCGACGCCAACAGTTCCCGCTGGGAGCGCAGCGGCTGGGACTTCAGCACCTTCCGCTCCCTCCCTTGGGATCACCCGGACACCGACGTCTACTTCATCTGGGCGGATGGCGTGCCTCTCATCGTCGGGCAGGATGTCGACACCGACGTCCAGGATGCGGGCTTCGTGGGCTTCGATGCGGTGGGGTGGGCGCCCGATGGCGGCTGGAGCCCCACCGGTACCGCGGAAGCCATCTCCGGCCACTGCTACCTGGTCTGGACCCGGGACAACCACTTTGCCAAGGTGCGGGTGCTCGCGGTGAGAGACGACCGGATCACCTTCGACTGGGGCTACCAGGTGGACCGCGGCAACCCGGAACTGGCGCCGCGGCCCGGTTTCCCCCGGATTCCCATGGGGGTGACCCCCCGATGGAGCGGGAGTCCCTCGGCCCGTCCCGCGCCCGCTTCCATGACCCCGACCCCTCGCGAGGGCACAACGAACACACATTGACCCCTTGGGGGCCGGCGCCGGTGGGTTTCTCCCCGGCTACTTCACCGGCACCGGCCCCCAAACACGTTGCTTCGCCGGTGGCAAATCGGCCCCGCCGTCGGCGAGCGGGCCCCCCGAACGGGGGGCCTTTTTTTTTGGCTCTTCCGGCTTTCGAGTGGGTGATTTTCTAGGCTGAGCGGGTCGGGTAGCCTCTGGGGAGTTCAACCCTGGAGGTGACTGGTGGACGACAAGGCTCTCTACGCGGCGATTCTGGGCATCACGGCTCCCTGGAAGGTCGAGACGGTGGATCTGCAACTGGAGGCGGGCGAGGTCCATGTCTGGGTGGCCCTGCCCCCCAAGACGCGCTGGGTCTGTCCGGTGTGCGAGGAACGGGCGCCGATCCATGACCACAAGGAGCGCGCCTGGCGCCATCTGGACACCTGCCAGTACCGGACGATCCTCCACGCCCGCATCCCTCGCCTGGACTGCGCCACCCACGGGATCAAGCAGCTGGAGGTGCCGTGGGCCGAAGCGGGATCCCGCTTCACCGCCCTCTTCGAAGCGCTGGTCATCGACTGGCTCGGGAAGGCGACGATCCAGGCCGTGGCGGATCAGCTGCGCCTGACCTGGGACCAGGTGGCCGGCATCCAGGAGCGCGCCGTACGCCGAGGGCTCGCTCGCCGCGTGCTCGATCCCATCGAGTACCTCGGGGTCGACGAGACCTCGTTCCGCCGCCGGCATCGCTACGTCACCGTCGTCATCGACGTGAAGAACCCTCGCGTCCTCGATGTCCAGGAGAACCGGAGGCGGGAGAGCCTCGATGCGTTCTGGAGGCAGTGGCCCGAGGCGCACAAGCAGGCGGTCGTCGCGGTGTCCATGGACATGTACGAACCTTTCATCCTGTCCACGCGGGCGGCCGTTCCCGAGGCCGAGATCGTCTTCGACAAGTTCCACATTGCCAAGAACCTCGGCGATGCCGTGGATCGCGTGCGACGTGCCGAGCACCGCGACCTGCTCGCCCGCGGCATCCCCTGGCTCAAGAAGACCAAGTACGACTGGCTGCGACACCCCAGTTCGTTCACCGACGAGCACTGGCAGCGGTTCCTCACGCTCCTGCGCCGAACTCATCTCAAGACCGCACGGGCCTGGAACCTCAAGGAGGCCTTCATGGCCATCTTCGAGTACAACGATCCGGATCGCATCGAGGAGCGGTTCGCGCACTGGTACCAGTGGGCCCGGAGAAGCCGGCTGGCTCCCTTCAAGCGCCTGGCCCTCACCCTCCGGCGACACTGGGACAGCATCCGCAGCTACTTCACCCACCGGATCACCAACGCCGCCGCCGAGATGATCAACTCCAAGATCCAGAAGGTGAAGACCATGTCCCGCGGCTTCCGCAACCCCCAGCGCTTCCGCGCCGCCATCCTCTTCCACTGCGGCGGACTCGATCTCTACCCCAGCCAGATCAGCAAACCCTCATGATTCGCCCACACGATTCCCGGAAGAGCCTTTTTTTTGCCTCGCACCCCGGAGGAGGGGGTGAGATCCTCTGCGGCCTGCCCATGGCAGGGGGTGGCCGTGCCCCCGAAGGAGCCCGGAAACGGGGAACTTCCAGGGCCCCAGCGGGTCTTATTCGTGTACGAGCCCACCCCGACGGGGAGCGCAACACTATCCTGTTGCCAAATAACGAGTTACAGCTCAACGCCGAAAGCCGTTTATGACCTCACGTGTTGATTTCCGGGGATGGCTCCGTCCCATCCTCCTGACCGGACTTATCCTGCTGGTGTGGGGTGGTTCGGTCCTGAGTCCCGGCCTCGTCGGTCCGGTCCTGGCCGAGACCCCGTCGGCGACCCGCGTGCCCACGCCCTGTTTCGTGCCCCCGCCCCCCCAGAAGCTGGGGTTCCAACCGGGGTCCCAGGCGCCGCTGCCCGGGAGCGAAGCCCGCGCGGCCAAGGCGCTCGCCCTTGGCGGGCCCGCCTTTGGCTATCGGGACGATCACCTCACCGGACTCCACCACCCGGCGGGGGAGCCGCGTCACTTCAACGTGATCTGCATCCTGGCCGACTTCGACGATCAGGCCATGGGCTCGGTCCTGGAAGACGCCCCCGAGGGCAAGACGATCCATGACTACTTCAACCGGGTCATGACCCATCTGTCCCAGCAGTATTCGCAGATGTCGGACGGCCTGGTCACCATCGACTGGACCCTCACCGACAAGGTCTACCGCCTGCCGGAGCTCATGGCCTACTACGGCCTGGACGACTCCATCGCGACCCGGGAAGCGGAGCTTTGTCAGGACGCGGTGCAGACCGCGGATCCGGATATCGACTTTCGCCCCTACAACAGCTTCGTCACCTTCCACGCCGGCGGTGGTCAGGAAGCGGACATCAACGACGATTCCCACGATCAGATCTGGTCGGTGTTCTTCCGTCAGTTCGATTTCAGTTTCTGGCTGGATGCCGAGGATCGCGAGTTCGGCATTCGGACCATGGACATGGTGGGCGACGATCCGTTCTATGTGACCAGCATGGTCATCATGCCGGAGTACGAAACCCAGGACGGATATGAGTTCGGGATGCAGGGGGTGGTGGCACACGAGTACGGGCACTCCTTCGGCATCCCCGATCTGTACGACACCACCGCCCCGGAAGGGTTCGTCTTTGCCGAGAGCCAGGGGATCGGCACCTTTGGTCTCATGGGGGCGGGCATCTGGAACGCCAACGGGTTCTTCCCGGCCGAGTTCTGTGGATGGAGCCGTTTTTACGCGGGCTGGTCCGTTCCCACCATCCTGCGCGCGGAGGCGGGTGACGGCGGGTTGGTGGAGGTGAACGCGATCCAGCACGATCGGCGGGGCGCCCTGGTCCGGATCCCCCTGGGTGGGGACGAGTACTTCCTCATCGAGAACCGCATCCGCGACTACAACGGGGACGGGGAGTTCACCTTCGACGACGCGGATTCCAGCGGCACCTTCGACTTCTGGGACGACAGCTACGCCACCATCGACGGCAACCAGGCCGAGTTCGACTGGCACCTGCCCCAGGAGTTCGGCGGGCCCACCGAGAGCCGCCCGGATGGTTCCGGCCTGCTCATCTGGCACGTGGACGAGTCGATCATGTCCACCTATCTCATGTACAACCTGGTCAACGCGGAGCCGTTGCACAAGGGGTTGGATCTCGAGGAAGCGGACGGGATCCAGGATCTGGACAAGCTGGAGTTCGTGTTCGAGGCCTTCGGGGATCCGCTCGATTCCTGGTTCGCCCCCAACGCCACCGAGTTCACCCCGGACAGCGAGCCCAACACCGACGGCTACAACGACGCCTACTCCGGGGTGTGGATCACCGACATCTCCGAACCCGGTCCCACCATGAGCTTTCGTCTCCGCTTTGCCGATATCGAGGGGCGGGTCGGGGACTTCGTCAGCGGGTGGCCCCTGGACCTCACGGGAACGGTGGGGGATTTCCAGCCCATCACCGGCGATCTCAATCGTGACGGCATCCAGGAGATCATCATCACCGCCATGGAGACCGAGTCGGTGGGCACGGTCAGTATCTTCCGCCCGGACGGCACGCCGTACCGTGGCGAGGACGCTGTGGTCTATCGCGGCCAGGTGCGCAGCGAGCCCATCCTGGTACCCCTGGAGGGACCGGGTGACGACCAACCCGAAGTGGTGTTCGTGGCCGGCAACGGTCTGTTCGCGATGACCGGCACCGGATCGTGGATCAACAGCCAGGGATTCCAGAGCGGGATCCCCGTGCCGTTCGCGCAGCTGGAACGGGACCCCGGCCGGGTCGAGATCTCCGCCGGGGATCTGGATCTCGACGGGCGCAACGAGGTCTATGTCGCCACTCCCACCGCCAGCCCCATCGAGGAGATCTCCGATTGGAGCAACCTCCGCGCCTACTCGTTGACCGGCGATGGGGTCCGCATGCTGGCCGTCCAGTCCCATCGGGGCACCATGCCCCGGGCGGCCTCGGTGGGGGACCTGGACTCGGTGGACCGGGGTCTGGGCGAACTCATCACGGTCGTCGAGGATCGTGGCAGTTCCTACCTTGCGGTGGGGCTCATCACGGGACAACTGCCCGACGACACCTACGATGTCCAGGAGGCGCGATGGAGCCCCGGCGAGGGGATCCGCCTCACCGCGCCGGTGATCGGCGACCTCGACCGCGACGGCGTCGACGACATCATCGTCGCGGACTCCAGGGGATACGTGCATGCGCTCAACATCCGGGTCGCGACCTCGGACGGCGTGACCAAGCTTCCCTGTCCTGCCGACGGGAACTGCGATTTCGTGGTGCCCGGTTCGGGGAACCGGCCCGAGCCCTGCTTCCACACCTCCTGCTTCAGCGAGCTGCCCGGCTGGCCGGTGGAAACCGGTTCCACCGCGGACGACGATCTCAGCCTGGCCGATGTCGACGGCGACGGGTACCTGGAAGTACTCGCCATGGGGCCCATCGACCGCCTGTGGATGATCAACTACAACGGCACCGTCAACGTGGCCACACCGGTGAACGTTGCTTCGGAGCTGAAGTTCGACGACGGCTATCTCTCCGCCCTCGTCCTGGACGCGGATCCGGCGGCCGGAGCGGAGATCGTTCTCCCGCTCTACGATGGGCAGGTCCGGGCCCTGGACTCCCGCGGCAAGAGCACCCCGGGGTGGTCGTATCTGGGCGGCGGCAACCAGGACAGCTACCCGGTCATCACCGATCTCGACGGGAATGGAACCCTGGAGCTCATCACCCTGGAAGACGTGACCATCGCCATTCCCGAGGACATCCGGACCGGGGACACGTCCCCCGGTCTCACCCGCAGCGGCCGGGTCATTGTCCGCCAGCTCGCGGAGGGAACCGCCGAGGGCCCCTGGCCGGTCTACCGGGCCAACCCCCTGCGTAACGGGTATGTGAGCGCTCCTTCGAGCGAAGCCGCCCAGCCGGACGGGGGAACCGCCTCCGGGGAGGTCTTCGTATTCCCCAACCCGGTGGTGACCCGGACCGCGGGGCTCCACTACACGGTTCGCTCGGACGTGGACCGGGTGCTGATCCGCATTCATGATGCGACCGGGACCGAGGTCATCCAGCTCTCGGGCAGCATCGACGAGGGGACCGACAACGTGGTCGATTGGGACCTGACCAACGACCAGGGCAACGCGGTCGCCCCCGGACTGTACTTTGCCCGCTTCACTTTCGAGGCCTCGGGCAGCTCCGAAGTCAAGATCGCCAAGTTCGTGGTGACCCGATGACGTCCCCCCTGCCTGGCCGGAACCGTTCCCACGGAACGGGACGCCCCGCCCCGGATTCGCGTAGAATGGACGACACCCGTTTGGGGCGTCTGGAGGATCGATCATGAGACGACATGTAGCCGCGGTGACCGCCGCAGCCACCCTGTTCCTGGGGACCACGGCGCAGGCCGCCGAGCCCGGACTCACCGTGCTCAACTTTCTCAAGTTGGGTGCCGGTGCCCGCCCGGCCGCCATGGGCGGCGCCTACGTGGCTGCCGCGAGCGATGCCAGCGCCACCTATTGGAACCCGGCTGCGCTGCTCCAGATCGAGCGGTACGACGTCATGGGGTCCCATCTCTCCTGGATCCAGGATCTGCGCCAGGAGTTCGTGGCCTTTGGCGCGCACGTGGGCAAGCATGCCTTCGGCGTGTCGTTCCTGGGTCTGTTCTCGGACGATATCCAGGGGCGCACCGAGACCGGTGATCTGGCCGGGAACTTCAGCTTTGGCGATGCCTCCTTCTCCGGTTCGTATGCCTATCAGGTCGGCGAGGTGGGGCTGGGTGGAACGGTCCGCTACGTGCGCGAATCGCTGGGTTCGGTGCCCATCAGCGTGGACGGCACGTCCCAGAGCGACTTCACCCTGGACGGATTCGCCTTCGACCTCGGGACCACCTGGCGCCCGGGGTTCATGTCCAGCCTGACCCTCGCCGCGGCGATCCGGAACATGGGGGGCCAGCTCTCCTACGACTTCACCGACGCCACGTCGTTCGACCTTCCCACCACCCTCCAGGCGGGCGTGGCCTATCGCCACCAGGATGCCAGCGGAGGCGGGTTGCTCGTGGCCGCCGACGTGGTGGCCGCGCGCGGCGACGACGCGTCGCTTCGGGTCGGTGCCGAGTATGCTTACCGCGGCCAGTTCCTCCTCGATGCGGGGTACAAGTCCGGGTTCGACAACCAGAACGTGAGCTTCGGGTTGGGCTACCGCAACAAGATCCACGTGCACTACGCCTTCGTTCCGGTCTATGACGACCTCGGGAACGCGCACCAGATCTCTCTCGGCTACGCCTGGTAGACCGTGCGTTTCCGGCTCGTGAGCCGGTTGACCGGGGCGTGTTGCGCCGCACTGCTCGCCGGCACCGCATCGGCACAGGTTCCCCGCGTCACCCCGGGTGAGGTCATTGTTCGGGGCAGCGCCGAGGCCATCGCCCCCAGGTCGGGCGGTCTGGCGCCCCTCGCCGCAGGCTCCCTGGAATCCCTGATTCGCGTGGCGGGACATGCGGTCCGCGACGTCTCCCGGATCTCGGTCGGCAACGCGTTTCCCGGCGGGGCCTGGGTGGTGCGCTTCGACAGCGGCGCTTCCCCCGAGGCGATGGCGGCCGAGTTGGCGCGGGATCCCCGCATTGCCTGGGCCACCCCCAACCACGTCCTGTCCCTGGATCCGGCTCCGGAGTCCCCCGCGGGCGGGTCGGGGATCCCCCTGCCCCAGGATGTGATCTTCGACGATCCCCGTCTGGGTGAGCAGTGGTCCCTGATCGACGCGCACGTGATGGACGCCTGGGAAACCAGTCTGGGCGAGGGGCGGATCATCGCGGTGATCGACATGGGGGTGGAGATCAGCCACCCGGATCTTCAGGACCGCATCCTCATCAACGTGGTGGAACGGGACGGTCTCCCCGGGGTGGACGACGACGGCAACGGGTTCGTGGATGACGTGACCGGCTTTGACTTCACCGACGCCCCCAACCTGACCGGAATCCAGGACTACGTGGACCGGGACAACGATCCCAGCGACGAGCATGGTCACGGGACCCAGGTGGCCGGCGTGGCCGCGGCCACCTCCAACAACGCCCGGGGCATCGCCGGGGTCGCCCCCAGGGCCTCGATACTTGCCCTGAGAGCCGGTTTCAGTACCGGGTTGCCCTTTGCCAACGCGCTGCTCCAGGAGGATGACGCGGCGGCGGCCATCGTCTACGCGGCGGATCGTGGGGCGCACATTCTCAACCTGTCCTGGGGAGACCGGATCGAGACGCCGCTCATCCGCGACGCGGTGGCGTACGCCCGCAGCAAGGGGTGTCTGGTCGTGGCCGCGGCGGGCAACGGGGCGACCAACCGGGCCTTCCTGCCGGCCGCGCATCCGGGGGTGCTCTCGGTCGGCGCGTCCTCGCGGGACCGACAGCCGGTGCAGTTCTCGAACTACGGCCACGACCTGGACCTCATGGCGCCGGGGGTGGCGCTGCTGACCACCGGTCTCAGGGGGAGCTACACGGAGGCTTCCGGCACCTCCTTCAGCGCGCCGCTCGTGGCCGGAGCGGCGGCCCTGGTCTGGAGCCGGAACCCCACCTGGAGTGCCGACCAGGTCGCCTGGGCGGTGAGGCTCTCGGCCGACGGGGCGCAGGAAGGCTGGGATCCGCGCACCGGTTGGGGGTACCTGGACGCCCGGGCGCTGGTGGCCATGGACGCGGCCCCTCCGGTGCTGTGGATGGACCCCGGCCGCCTCGTGGCGGGGGGGGTCGGGATCGACGGCTCGATCGCCCACCCGGCGCTGGTCGACTGGTCCCTCTCCGTCTTCCCGGATCGGGATCAGCTGGAACCCATCGAGGAGATCACCCTCATCCCGTCCTCGACCCGGCAAGCGGTGGGCTCGGAACTCTCCCGATTCCAGGCGCCCGACCCCACGACCGATCCCACCTGGATCGCGCGGCTCCAGGTGCGGGTGTCCGGTCTGCCGCTTATAGAGGTCCGCGAACGGCTGCTCCTGCCGGCTCCGGTGCTGGACGCGAGCAACGTTAGGGTCGAACCCCAGGTGGGGCCGCAGGATCTGGACCTGGTCGTGACCTGGGAGTCCAGTGCCCGTTACCAGGGAGCGCTGCTTCTGGACGAGGCTTCGGTCTCGGCCGGTTTTGCCGAGGAAATGGGGCTGGCGTTCACCCACGCGGTGCGGCTTCCCGCACCCAATCGGGGAGGAGAGGTCTCGCTGCAACTGATGGGGCGCCCCGCTCCGTTTGCGGATCTGACTCCGGTAGCCCGCGTCACGGCAACCCTCCCGCCCGACGTGGCCTTCCTGGCCACCGGGCGGCCGTCTCCCTTTCCCGCGGGGGCTCCGTTCCACCGCACGGTGGATCTGGACGGGGACCTGCTCCCCGAGGTGCTGGTGGAGACCCCCATCGAGAACGGCCTCTACGGCGGGATCGCCCGCTACGAAATCTCCCCTGACGGCGGCGCCGAGTTCGTCGACGCGCCGTTCATCCAGGGCATCCCGGTGGATGTCGGGGACACCGACGCGGACGGGCTGATGGAGATGATCGTGTTTCGCATCGACGGCTGGAAGCTGTTCGAGTCCCGCGAGGCGCACCGCACCCCGGACCGCACGGTCTACTCCGAAAGCGGAAGCGACACCGTTCCCATCCGGTTCGTGGGGCGCACCATGATGGGGGTGTCCGGGAACCGTCTGGTGCTCTTCGGCTACGACGTGACGGCGACCATGAACCGGCTGGGCGAGGCCGAGGCGCCGGTCGACTTCCTGCTTCCCGGCGGTGCCCAGGTCGATGTGGACGGCGACGGTCTTTCCGAGTTCCTGGTCACCGGGAGCGACGGCAATCTCTATGCGTTCGATCTCACGGAGTCGAGCGTGAACTACCGTGAGCGTTTCGTCCTACCGGTGCCGGTGACCGGTGATCTTCTGGGTTCGCAGTCCGGGATGAATCTGATCACCCTCGAGAACGATCCCACCCAGCCCGGAAAACCGGGGGATCTGGATCGCGCGGCGACCCGGCTGCGCACCTGGCGGTTCCAGGAGGGGGTACCGGTGGAGACCGGTTCGCTGGCCTTCTCCGGTCTGCTGACCGGGGCCGACGTCCAGATGTCCCCGGGTACGAGTCCCCAGGAGCATCTTCTGCTGCGCCGGCGGGGCCGGGTGGATTACGTGTACCTGGACGTCGACCGCTCGACGGGCCCGGACGCCATGACGCCTCGGTGGGGGGGGCGCATGCTGGACTCCGACATCGCCGGGTTGGGGGGAGTGGTGGAGGTCTACGGGGGCGTTCCCCGACTGTGGGCCGGTTCGTCGCGACAGGGAACCCTCCAGAGCGATCATGTCGAGCTGGAGTTCATTCCCCAGGATCAGCTGGGACCGTTCCGGGTCACCCGGGTGACCCCGGAAGACGACGGCTACCGGGTGATGTTGGAGTGGCCCCCGGGAGCCGGGTGCAGCCCCCTGCTGACCCGCACGGGGTCCATGGATCGTCTGAATGGGGTGGGCGATCACTTCGGGACCGACCTCATCTCCCCCGGCGAAACGGTTCACTACACCCTGGGGGGCAAGTTCTGCCAGCCGACGACCCTGACCGTTCGCGGGGGGCCGCCCCAGGATCCCGTGGTGGTCTGGGACGGCGGGGATCTCGTGGTGGATCTCGAGCGGCCGTTGATCGATGTGCCCCAGGAGATCCGGTTCCTCCCCTCCGGGCACCGACCGTCCTCGGTACACTTCGACCGGGAAGGGCGGCGGCTACGGATTGGCGCCGACGGTTTTCGCCCCCTGCGAGTCGAGATCACCGGTGCGTGGGACGTGGACGGCCTGCCGCTGGGCGGCGCCGCACGGTCCGAGGCGAGGGTCCCCGACGCACCCGAGGAAGCCCCCCCCGTCGTCCTGGAGACGGTGGAAGCCTTGGCCGGCGGAACCCGGCTCCGGGCCACGCTCACCGGCATCACCCTGCTTCCGCAGTGCGACACGCCCCTGTTTCGGCTGTTGCCCCAGGGATGGACCCTCGACGTGGAGAGCCAGGAGCCGGCAGACCTCGAGGACGGTTCCGGGATGCTGGCCACGCTCATCCTCCCCCAGACCCTGGCCGCCGGCCGCTATCGCCTGGAGTTGGACCCGGTCTGTCTCGGCGCCACCGCCGGTGCCCAAGGTCTGACCCGGGACGTCACGGTGGGGATCGGGGTGTTCCCCAATCCCGTCCCACCGGGGGCGACGTTGCGGCTCGAGAACGCCCCCGAGGGGTCTGGGGCGGTCCTGCTGGAGCCTGGAGGTCTGGTGGCGCGCCGTTGGGATGGCCTTCAGCCGGGAATCCAGTCACTGGCGGTGGACGGTCTGGCTCCAGGGCTCTATCTGTTACGGATCGAGGCCTCGGACGGTGCCACCCTGGCCATCGAGAAGGTGGTACTCGTTCGCTAGCAGTCGGTTACAAGCATTATCATTCGTGGATCTAAATATATAAATACATGTGCATGAGTTACTTGATTACGTCCCTGGCTGGTTTATCCAGGGGCCATTCCAGGAGGGTGAGGGTCCCATTCTGGAGCCGGGCGCAGGTATACGAGCGGAACCAGTCTCCCAGAATCATCATTTGCCCGGCTTCCGTGGTGCGGTGCACGGCCACGTGGTGGTGACCCATCAGCACCGCGTCGGCGTCGGTCTCCAAGGCGGGTAGCGCCACGTGCTGGTAGATGCTGTCCACGTCGACCTGGTGCCCGGAGGTGTGGTCCCGGCTCACGTTCGAAGACGAGAGCGCGAGGGGGATGCCGAGATCCGGGTGGATCCAGCGGAAGAGACGAATGGCCAACGGGTTACGAAACACCCGCTTGAGAAACTTGTACCCGTTGTCCCCGGGGCCCAGCCCGTCGCCGTGATAGAGCTTCAGGCGAAGCCCCTGAGCCCCCATGACCGTGCCGTCTTCCAGGACCTCGATCGCCGTTTCCGATCTGAGGAAGTTCTCCATCCAGAAATCGTGGTTGCCTCCCACGTACCGGATCGGCGTCCCGGCGCGGGCGCTGGCGTCCAGCCGGGCCAATACATTGAACCCCGCCCGGGGGATCACCGTCTTGTACTCGAACCAGAAGTCGAACAGGTCCCCCAGGATGTACAGTGAGCCGGATTCGGCCTCGACACGCTCCAGCAGGGTCAGCAGCCGCTCTTCCTTCTCGGTTTCCGAGTCCCGGGAGGACCCCCCGAGGTGGATATCGCTGACAAAGTACAGGGCGCCGGCCGGGTCCACCCGCAGGTGTTGGGTGGCGGAGGCGGAGGGCGTGATGGGGTCGGTGGGTGGGGTCATGGGTGGGAAGGCCCGATGGGAATCCAACGAATGGGTGGAACGCTCTCGGACAGGATCCGTATGATATCGGAAGACGCGGGACCGTGCCCCCTCGCAACGGGTTCAACGTCCGGCCCCGGGCCATTTCTGGACCCCGACCCCTCGCCGGAGAGGACATGAACCAAATGCATCGCATCATCCGACAGGCCAAGACCCTGCTCATCTCGGGGGTTTTGATCGCGTCCGGCCTGATCCTTGGCCTTGGGCTTGCCGCCACCCTGCGTGACGGCCAGCCGTCCGCGTTGGAGGGGGTGGCCGCCCAGTCCACCGCGTCACGTTCGGCAACCACCCCCCCCGATGTGCCGGGCTCCCTGTGGGAACAGCCCCCGGTGGACCGGACCGGGCTCGAGAGCCCCTTCACCCGACTGGCCGCCCGGGTGGTTCCGGCGGTGGTCTCGGTCGAGACCCAGCGGGAGTTCCGCCACCCGCGGGTCCGTGGGGGCGATCGCCTGCGTCGCATGCTGGGTGACGATGACGAGGATCCCGGGGACGAGGAGATGGAGGTCCCCTCCACCGGGTCGGGATTCATTTTCGACGCCGCCGGCTACGTCTTCACCAACGACCATGTCGTGGCCGGTTCCGTGCGGCATTCGGTGACCCTGCACGACGGGCGGGTGTTCGAGGCGACCCTCATCGGGACCGATCCGTTGACCGACGTCGCGGTCCTCCAAATCAACCTGCCGGCCGGTGAGGAACCCCTGCCCACCATTCCCCTGGGAAACTCGGACGCGGTGCGGGTGGGGGATTGGGCCATCGCGGTGGGGAACCCGCTGGGCGAGCTGGAAGCAACCCTCACCGTGGGGGTGGTGAGCGCGATGGGACGGCGCAATCTCCGGATCGCCGGGGGAGGCCCGGTGTACCAGGACTTCTTCCAGACCGATGCCTCCATCAACTTCGGCAACTCCGGCGGACCGTTGGTCAACGTACGCGGCGAGGTCATGGCCATCAACTCGGCCATCAACCCCACCGGCCAGGGGATCGGCTTCGCCATTCCCATCAACATGGCGCGCGAGGTGGGGGTGGAGCTGATCCGGAGCGGGACGGTGAGTCGCGGGTATCTCGGCATCCGGCCCGCCGACCTGTCCGCCGGGCTCAGGGACGAACTGAATCTTCCCGAGGGGAGCGGCATCGTGGTGGGCAGCGTCTCCGAGGACACCCCGGCCGAGGCAGGGGGGCTCCGTGAGGGGGACGTCATCATCACCTTCAACTCCGTTCCGGTCCCGGATGTCCCCGGTTTCCGCACCATCGTGGCCGAGGCAGCGATTGGGCAGGAGGTCCCGATCGTCTTTCTGCGGCGCGGAAGGGAGCGGGAGACCTCGGTGATCCTGGTGGAGCGCCCGGACACCCCCGAGCCTCCGGCCACCTGGAGCCGTCCCGAGGGCTGGGAGGACTGGCTGGGAGCAACCATTGTGCCGATCGACGCAGCCCTGGGGCGCCGGTTCCAGCTGGCGGTCGAGGAGGGGCTGGTGGTGACCGATGTTTATCCCGAAAGCCCGGCGGCGATCGGCGGGCTGCGGGAAGGGGATGTTCTCCTCGAGCTGAACCGGGAGTTGGTCAAGACCACCCGGTTCCTGGCCAAGGAGATCGAGCGATCCCGGGAGCGGGGCCGGACGGCGGTATTCCTGGTGCAGAGGGGCTCAACGACCACCTATGTGGAGGTCAGAACGGAGTCCGGAGCGCCTTGACGCCCCACCGGGCCGGTTGCTAGGGTCCCCCGACTTGAATCGGGATTCAGGGGTTCCCCCATTTGACCCAAATGCGCGGCGGTCAATCCCGAGGACGACACCCCCTCCATATCTGGCCGTCATGAAGAGGCCCGCCCGCCTGCCGGGCGAGATCCATCCGGAGTCGTAGGTGCCCGAGACCCCCGATATACCGGTGCGTTCCGAACGCGCCGAAAAAGCTGTAGCCGGTCTGATTGTCCTGGCGATCCTTGCCGTGGGCGTTCTTGTGGGTGGCTCCCTCTGGGTTGAAACCGAGCTGGACTGGTTGGTCCAGGCGGACCGGGTGACTTCCCTGACCGAGCGCTCCTCCCAGGTGGACACCGAGCTGGACCGGCTGCGGCAGAACCTGGATCGTTCGCACCTGTCCCTGGGTGAGCTGGGGGCGCTGGAGTGGAAGGCCCGGGTCATCCACGGGCTCCGGGCGGCCCCCTTTGAACCGGCCAGCCGGGTCGGCGCCCCGACTCCCGAGGCGACCGGTTTCGCCCTCGACCGGCTTTTCGGCCTCGACCTGCGCCCCGGACGCCCCAGGGTCAACGACAAGCTGGGTCGGGCCGCAGACTACACCGAGGACATCCTGAACCGGGCCAGCCGGCTGCGGACCTCCTTCGAGGAGATCGTGGTCAGCATGGAGACGCGCGCCGATGAGTGGGCGCGCATCCCCTCGCTCAATCCCATCGACGCGGGGCGGGTGACCAGCAACTACGGTTACCGGCGGGATCCCTTCAGCGGCCGGCGAAAGTGGCATGGCGGGGTCGACTTCCGATCCCCCACCGGAACGCCCATTCTGGCCACCGGCGACGGCGTAGTCTCCAAGTGCGGCTGGTTCACCGGGTACGGCAAGATGGTCGAGGTGGACCACGGCAACGGACTCAAGACCCGCTACGCCCACACCTCCCGCACCGCGGTGCGGGCGGGTGATCAGGTCAAGCGGGGCGAGGTCATCGCCTACGTGGGCCGAACCGGTCGGGCCAGCGCCCCGCACCTCCACTACGAGGTGCGCCTGGACGATCACGCGGTCAACCCGCGCCCCTACGTATTCGCCGACTTTCTTCACGCCGATTGAACCCGTCCGGGTTCCGCGCTACAGTTGCCCCTTCAGGAGGGCACCTGATCGTGAACCAGACTATTGGCTTTGTGACGCGAATCCTCGTCGCGTCACTTCTTTGCGTGGGACTGTACGACGGGCTCATGCCGTCTGCGACCGCCGTGGCCGCCGATGTGGAGGGAATCCGCTCCTCGGTCAATGACGAGCGGACCCGGGTGGTGATCGACCTCGCCTCCCACGGCAAGTTCACCCATCACCCCATGGCCGACCCTCCCCGTATCGTGGTCGAGATGCCCAGCGGGACCTTTCTGGGCTCCACCGCCCCGGTCTCCCTGAGCGGGGGATACGTGCAGCGGGTTCGCAAGAACCAACTGCGCGACGGGCGTATCCAGGTCGTGCTGGACCTGTCCCGGGCTCTCAGCTACAAGCTGTTCACCCTCGACGGTCCCAGCCGGATCGTCATCGACGTGGCCCACTCCGGCAAGCCGGCCCAGGCGCCGCAGGAGAGTCAGCCCAAGCCGGAGCCCAAACCGGCTCCCAAGCCCGAGCCGGCTCCGACTCCCAAGCCGGAGCCCGCGCCCACGCCCGAACCAGAGGCGCCGCCGGTGGCGGTGACGGCTGACGATGTCCCGGACCCAACCGCGCCCACACGCATCATCGTGCCTCCCCGCACCGGGCCCTGGGTGATTGCGGTGGACGCCGGTCACGGGGGCGGGGACCCCGGCGCCTCCTACCACAGCGCGGAAGAGAAGGACGTAACCCTGGAGCTGGCCAAGTACACGGTCGAGGAGCTCAACAAGCGACCGGGGGTCGAGGCCTTTCTCATCCGCAAGGGGGACTATTTCATTCCCCTGTGGAAGCGCTGGACCATGGCGGACCAGAAGAACGCCGACCTGTTCGTGAGCATCCACTGCAACGCCTCCAAGTCGCAGTCGGCCAAGGGGACCGAGGTCTACTTTCTCTCCCTGGAAGGGGCCAGCGATCAGGCCTCCAAGGAACTGGCCGAGTTCGAGAACTCGGTGGATGAGCGCATGGGGGTGGCCAGCGATGCCCCGGAACTGGATCGCATCCTCTTCGACATGATGCAGACCGACGTCCTGGTCAAGAGCGAGTACCTGGCCGAGACCTGCCTCAACGAGCTGTTCGGTCTGGGAACCGTCTACAACCGGGGGGTCAAGCAGGCCAAGTTCGCCGTGCTCCATTCCCCGCGCATGCCCTCCATCCTGGTCGAGGCCGCCTTCATCTCGAACCCCCGCGAGAACGCCCTCCTGCGGGACCGGGGGTGGCAGCGCATGTTCGGGCG
Source organism: Candidatus Eiseniibacteriota bacterium (assembly GCA_942491735.1). GTDB lineage: Bacteria > Eisenbacteria > RBG-16-71-46 > JABDJR01 > JABDJR01 > CALOCN01. The sequence continues at coordinate 899,167 of CALOCN010000001.1, forward strand.
GCTGCTGGCCGACGGCATCCACCTCTACTGCCGGAGCGTCCAGGAAGCGGAATAGCCGCCCCCGGCCCGGAAATCCTCGAATCCCTCAAGAGACCAACGTTTTCGTCCGATACCGCCCTAAGTAGCCGGACCGGATCCGGCCACGGAATCAGCGGTGATCCACCGGGGGGGGGCCGCACCCGGAAGGACGAGGGCATGCATATCGGGATCGAGTATCGGACGCCATGGACCGTTCTGCGTCTTACGGGGAACCTGGACGCGGACGCGGGGCCCAACGTCTATCAACAGTTTCAAAGCGAGCTCCTGCGCGGTGGCACCCGGTTTCTCTTTGCCCTCGACGGGGTCGAGACCGTGGACAGCACCGGACTGGGTGTGTTGGTCCGCTGCTACCGGGACGCCAAGGGGCGTGGTGGGGAGCTGCGGCTGTCCAATGTACCGCCCTCGATTGGTCGCATTCTCGAGTTCACCCGGCTCGACTCCATCCTGCGCCCCGAGCCCCGTACCGACGACGCCCTGGCCGGGTCGTTGCCGGTGACCCCGGCGCTGGACGATCCACTGGACGAGTCGAGGGTCGCGTGAGACTGCGGCGGGCGGTGGCCCGGATCAAGGACCCCGTCATGGAGGTCCTGCTCTTCCAGGTTGGGGGTGCGCACTTCGGGGTCAACTTTGGCCACGTGGTCGGCATGGTGAAGGATCTTCCCGACTCCAGCGAAGCCGACATGACCGCGGACCCGCATCTGGTCCTGTTCGAGGGGCGCGAGGTGCCGGTGTTTCCCGCGTGCGACTTTCTCCAGGAAGCGGCACCGCCTTCGCAGCGTCCCCGGGAAGCGATTCTCTTTGACGACGGCGAGGGTTGGTACGGCATGGCGGTGGACTCGACCCAGCACGTGGTCGGGGTAACGCCGGGTAACGACCTCTATACCCTGCCTCCCAGCGAAGCCACCATGCGCTCGCCCGCGCGACCCTGGGCGGTGCTCAGCGTGTCGCGCAAGCCGGTGATCCTGCTGGATATGAGCCGCGTTGTTGTCCACTAGGGACGGCGGATCCCAGCACTGACCTGACACCGGGACCACCTCGCCGATGGCGCCGGTTCCGCCTCCACGGTGTCGGGGGGCCTCAGGAGCAGGGTTACCACTCTGGCGAGATTGACTACGCCAGCGAGTCAGCGTAGACTCGTATTTAACTACTCGCCGGTGAGATTCCGGCTGGGGCGTTCTATACGGGCGCCCCGTTTTTCTTGTATCCCCGCCCGATACCCCCCTGTCCGTGGCACCATGCCCGAACAGCCCGTGCGGCAACGCACCATCATCTACATCGACGGCTTCAATCTCTTCTACGGCGCATTGAAGGGTACGTCCGATAGGTGGCTCGACCTCGAGCGGTACTTCTCGTTGCTCCGAAACGAGGACGATCTGGTGGCCATCAACTACTTCACCACGAGGGTATCCCGCACCGAATCCCGCCGTGATCAAACCACCTACATCAAGGCGCTCTCGACTTCACCGCTGGTCAAGGTCATCGAGGGGCGATTCAAGCCCAAGGAAATCGTTTGCAGGGTGCGGCGCTGCAGTTACCGGGGTTCTCGGAAGTTCATCCGCCTTGAGGAGAAGCGAACGGACGTGGCCATCGCGGTGACGATGCTCGAAGATGCCTTCGCGGATTCATGCGACATCTTTGTGCTTGTTAGCGGCGATTCCGACCTTGTACCGGCGGTGAATTCCATCAAGGCCAACTTCCCTCATAAGAAGGTCCTGGTCTACGTGCCGGCTCGAAATCCCACTGGCAAGCACGCTACCGAGCTTCGTTCAGCCGCCGACAAGGGCAAGGATCTGCCATTGAAGCTGCTCAGCCGTGCCCAGCTCCCGGTGTCCGTCCCGTCCGAGAGCGGCGCCCTCAAGAGGCCCCCCGGTTGGTAGCGGGCCTGGGGCGCCGGCCCCCCCGGAATCCTCCCCTCGCTGCGGTGGTACGCTCTGCCTATGGCGGAACCGGCGATCCAGTTGCCCGTTGAGGGCATGACATGCGCTTCGTGCGCGGCGAGCATCGAGAAGGGACTCTCGGCGTTGCCGGGGGTCACTGCGGCCTCGGTCAACTTTGCCACCCGGGAAGCCCGGGTGGAGGGCACCCCCGAGGGCGGTTTGCTGAGCCTGGTCGACACGGTGCGCCAGCTCGGCTTCGACGTCCCCCAGGCGGACGAGCTCCTGGCCGGTCGGGGGACGCGGGATCAGACCGTGGCCGTGGAGCATGGCGAGTCCCTTCGATGGCGCCGACGGTTCCTGCTCAGCGCGCTCCTCACCCTGCCCCTGGTGCTGGAAATGGCGCGTCACTGGATTCCCGGCGCGCGGAACTGGCCGGCCAACACGGTGCACTGGGTGCTGCTGGTACTGGCGACTCCCGTGTACCTGATCGCCGGGGCGCCGTTCCACCGGGCAGCCCTGGGCGGGTTGCGGCATCGCGTGCTCGACATGAACACGCTGGTCTCGGTGGGTACCACCGCGGCGTTCCTCTACAGCGTGGTCGCCACCCTGGCCCCGGGATGGATCGCCGGGCAGGGCGGTTCACCCGGCGTGTACTTCGACACCACCGCCACCATCATCACCCTGGTCCTGTTGGGACGCTGGTTGGAGGCGCGGGCCCGCGAGCGCACGCGCGCCGCCATGCACGGGCTGCTCTCGTTGCAGCCCGAGACCGCGACCCGGTTGGATGAAGCCGGCGACGCAACGGTGCCCCTCGGTGAGATCCAGGTGGGGGATCGGGTCCGCATCAAGCCGGGCGAACGGGTTCCGGTGGACGGGCGCATTGCGGAGGGGCGCACCGAGATCGACGAGTCGATGATCACCGGTGAACCCATCCCCGTGTCCAAGGACGCGCAGGACCTGGTGGTCGCGGGGAGCCTCAACGGATCGGGTGGGGTGGTGGTGCAGGTGACCCGGGTGGGCAAGGACACCACCCTGGCCCGGATCGTCCGCATGGTGCGCGAAGCGCAGGGACGCAAGGCGCCCATCCAGCGTTTGGCGGATCGGGTGGCGTCGGTGTTCGTGCCGGTGGTCTTCGTGGTGGCCGCGCTGACCCTGGTTGCCTGGCTTGTCCTTGACCCCTCGCATTCGTTGGCCCGCGCCCTGGTGCCGGCGGTGTCGGTGCTGATCATTGCCTGTCCCTGTGCCCTGGGCCTGGCCACGCCGGCCGCGGTCATGGTGGGGACCGGCGTGGGGGCCCGGCACGGCATCCTGTTCAAGGGCGCGGACGTCCTGGAACGGGCCGGCCGAGCGGATGTGGTGCTGCTGGATAAGACCGGCACCGTGACCCGGGGGCGTCCGGCGTTGGCCCACGTCCTTGCCGATCCCTCGTTGGGAGAGGACGGCGCCCTGGCCCTGGCCGCGTCGGTGGAACGGGGATCCGAACATCCCTTGGGTCGGGCCGTGACCGAGGCCGCCCAGGAACGGGGTCTCGACATTCCCCAGGCGCGTCTCTTCAAGGCCGAGCCGGGTCGCGGGGTGATTGCCACCGTGGATCGGAAGAACGTGCGGGTGGGAACCGAGATCTATCTTCGGGACGCCGGCGTGGACCTGGGGGACTGGCCGGAACGGGCGACCTCCCTCGCCGGGGAAGGACTCACTCCCGGCTTTCTCGCCGTGGACGACCGCGCGGTGGCCATACTTGCCTTCGCGGACCCCATCAAGGAGGAGTCGGCCGAGGCGGTGGATGCGCTGCGGGCGCTGGGGCTCACTCCGTGGCTGGTCACCGGGGACCGACCCGAGACCGCGAACGTCGTCGCGCAACAGCTTGGCATCACCTGCACCCACGCCGGGACGCTTCCCGCAGACAAGGCGGCCCTGGTGCAGACCGCGCAGCGGGATGGGCACGTGGTCATTCTGGTCGGGGACGGGGTCAACGACGCCCCGGCTCTGGCCCAGGCGGATGTGGGCATGGCCCTGGGCACCGGAACCGACGTGGCGCTGGAGACCGCGCCGGTGGCCCTGCTCGCCCACGACCTGCGTGCGGTACCGGCGGCGGTGCGGCTCAGCCGCCAGACCCTGCGAATCATCCGGCAGAACCTGGTCTGGGCCTTCGGCTACAACGTGATCGGGATTCCCCTGGCCGCCGGGCTCTTCACGCCCCTCCTCGGCTGGCAGCTCAACCCCATGTTCGCCGCCGCGGCCATGGCGCTTTCCAGCGTCTCGGTGCTTGCCAACTCGCTGCGACTGAAGAGCTACGACCCATGGCGCTGATCCCAAGGGGGTTGCTGCTGGTCGCGCTTCTGCTGAGCGCGCGCGGGGCGTGGGCCCAGGACATCGTGGAACACTACGAACCGGTCTCGGGGTTTCTCCGCATTGGTCCCGAACCGGATCGGATGATTCCCATGGTGGACAAGGGGCTGACCGCGGTCATTCCGGAGGGGGAAATCCGCGGGGTGGCCGTGTTCTTCCAGCGCCAGCGGTTCGATGTGCGACCCTACGTGAAGACGCCCGGGGACTTCGAGTACGAGGCGGCCGCACGCGGTGTGGCCACGGTGCACATCACCAGCGGCGACCCGCTCGACTTCTTCTTCGACGAAGCCAACCGGGTGGACGCCATTGTCCGGCTCCAGATTCTCCTGGAGGCAAGGAAGCTGCGCCGGGTGCCGGTCCTGTTCCTGGGCATGTCGCTGGGGGGAACGCGCGCCCTCAAGCTCGCCACCTACCTGGAAGCGGAGGGGGGCCGGTTCTGGCTGCGCCCCTCGGCCGCCGCGGTGGTGGACGCACCGCTCGACATGATCCGGTTCCACGAGGCGGAAACCCGGGCGGCACGCGATTCCGTGCACTGGGCCGCGGCGGATGAGGGGCGATGGGTGACCTACCTCATGGAGAACGCCCTGGGCGGCGGTCCGGTGGAGTTCCGGGACGCGTACGTGGACTACTCGCCCTTCACCTACTCCGCGCCCGGGGGTGGAAACGCACGCTACCTTGGCGCCCTGCCGTTACGGGCCTACCACGAACCGGATGTGGATTGGTGGATCGCCGAACGCGGGAAGAGCTACTACCAGATGAACTCGATCGATCTCGCCGCGTTGGTGGCGGCGCTGCACCTGGCCGGAAACGATCGAGCGGAACTGGTGACCACGCACCGGGCGCGCAAGGGCTACGAGGACGGCGCTTCGCCCCACACCTGGTCGATCGTCGACAATGCGGAGTTGCTGGACTGGTTTCTCGAGGTGACCCGGCCGGCCGAACGCTAGGACGCTACGGCGTTTCGCTGCGCGTCGCGATCCGCTCGGCCGCCCGCATCCCGTCCGACGCGCTGGACATGATCCCCCCGGCAAACCCCGCGCCTTCCCCCACCGGGTAGAGCCCGGCCACGTTCACCGATTGGTAGGTGTGCGTGTCCCGCAGGATGCGCACCGGGGACGAGGTCCGGGTTTCCACTCCGATCAACACGCCCTCGTTGCCGTCATACCCCGCGACCTGCTTGCCGAAGTGACGCATCCCCCGCTGCATGATGGCGACCACCGTGGGGGGAAGGATCGAGGTCAGGTTGCCTCCCACCACGCCCCGGCGGTACGAGGTTTCGAAGTCCCCGCTGGATGCCTTGCCGGCCAGGAAATCCGGGATGCGCTGGGCCGGGGCCACGTGGCCGCCGCCCCCCGCATTGTAGGCGGCCACTTCCAGGCGGCGCTGGAACTCCAGACCGGCCAGGGGTCCTTCGGCGCCGAAGTCTTCCGGCTTCACCGTGGCCACCACGGCGGCGTTGCCAAACCGGTCGGCGCGATGGCTGTAGGACATGCCGTTGACGGTGAGCCCGTCCGGCTCGGTACCCGCGGCCACGATCTCCCCGCCGGGACACATGCAAAAGGTGTAGGACGCGCGGTCCTTGGCCTTGTCGTTGAACGAGAGCATGTAGTCCGCGGCGTGGTGCTCCGGCGTGGCGGTCCCCAGTTGGGCCAGGTTGATGAGGGTCTGCGGGTGCTCCGCGCGCGCCCCCACCGCGAAGGGACGCGCCTCCATGGCGACCCCGTGTCGCTCCAGCATGCGATAGACGTCCCGGGCGCTGTGACCGGTGCCCAGGAAGACCGCGTCGGTCTCGATGGTGGTGTCGCCGGTGACCACCCCCCGGATGCGGCCGTCCGCGATGACCAGATCGTCCAGCCGGTGCTCGAACCGCACCTCCACCCCATGCTCGGCGAGGCGTTCGTGCAGGCTGAGCAGGGCCCGGCTCAGCCGGTTGGTGCCCAGGTGCGGGCGCCCCGCGGTGAGGATGTCCTTGGCCTCGGCCAGTTCCGCGAAGACGGAGAGAATGCGATCGTTGCGGGGGTCGTTGCGGCGGGTGTAGAGCTTGCCGTCGCTGAAGGTCCCCGCGCCGCCGTCGCCGAACACCACGTTGGACTCGGGGTTCAGCTCGCCCCGGCGCCAGTAGGCGTTGACGTCCTTCCAGCGCGGACGCACCGGCTTCCCCCGCTCCAGCACGATGGGCCGGTAGCCCTTCTCGATGAGGGCCAGGGTGAGAAACAGCCCCGCCGGACCGGTCCCCACCACCACCGGTTGGGACCCGAGTCGCACCTGGGGTCCTCCGTAGGCGTCCCGCTTGCCCGAGCGTTCCTCGAACACCTGGGGATCGCCCGCGAACCGCCGCAGGAGCTTTTCCGCGTCGGTGACGGTGATGGCCACGTTGATCACGCGCACCGGACGGGAGCTGCGGGAGTCGACGGACTCCCGCACGATGTTCAGGGAGAGGATCGCGTCCTGGGCAATGCCCAACCGCTTGGCCACGGTGCGGCGCAGGGGCTCCTCGCGGGAGCGTTGGCGGATGTTGTTGACGCGTATTTTCATTTATTGGGTCGGGCCGGGGGTTCATTCCGGAAGCCGAGGTGTGGAGCATAGTGTACTTCGTTCCGGACGGCAGTCCCAGCCCGGACCACGGTGTACACTCAGCCCATGCCCCCGGATAAGACCTTCCCCAAACTCGCCCTGGCCGAGGCCGTGCGCACCTACGCCGTCACCAACGACGTGCGCCGGCTGGCTTCACGGGTGCGCGCGGAGAAGAAGGGGGTGCGGATGGCCAGCGTCTCGGTGGCCGAGGTGGCCGGGCTCATCGCCGACAAGGCGGAGGATCACAGCGAGGCGCGTCGGTTGGTGCTCAAGACCCTGCGCCGGGCGTTCCAGGCCGAGGGATCCCTGGATGGGCGTGATCCCCGGGCGATCCAGGAGGAAATCGGCGCGTTCGAGACCCTGGGGCCCCGGGAACGGGCGGCCTGGACCGTGCGACTGCTCTCGGACCCCCGCCCCCAGGTGTGGGCGCTTGCCGAACGCATCGAGGCCACGGTGATGGGGGCCGGGATCGCCAAGGAACTGCAAAGCGAGCTCGACACCACGCGCAAGGGCAAGGAAAAGCGGGAGCGCGAGCTGATGGAGAAGACCCAGACGCTGCGCAAGCTGGAAACGACCTCCAATCACCAGGCCGAGTCGTTGGAGTTGGCCCGCCGCGATGTGCAACGGTTGCGCGAGGAGCTGGCCGCGGAACGGGAACGACGCATCCAGGCCGAACGCACCGCGGCCGACGTGCGGGCGCGTCATCGTCGTCGCCGGGCCGAGGTCGACGAACGCCGCAGCGAGGTGCTGGACCTGCGCCGCGCGTTGCAGGTGCGCGAGACGGGCGCCACCACCCGCGAGGTGCGCGACCGCCAGAGCGAGTTGGAACAGCTGCGCGAACGCTATCAGGAACTCAATCGGGACTACGCCGCGCTGCGGGCCACCCTGCGTGCGCTCGAGGAGCGCCTGGAGGAAGCGTGGGAGGCGGGGCAGCTGGAGGAGAAGCACCTCAAGCCGCTGCACCCGGACGCGTCGCTGGTGGTGGAGCCCCCGCTCGAGACCGACGACGCCCCGGCCCGGGCCAAGGTTCGCATGCCCACGGTGCCGCATCACTGGCCCGGGGGAGAGGAGCGGTTCGTCCGGTTCCTGGAACGGTTGGCTCGCTCTCCCTACGTGACCCGGGTTCGCCCCCGCCGCTTCCAACCGGTTCCGGACCACGGCCTGCGGTTCGTCACCGACGAAGGCGACCTGGTGGCGCGGGTGTCGGACGGCGACTACGCGGCCGAGGTCCTGGTCATCACCACCGCGGTGCACCGGGGACAGGGAGAGCACGTGCGGCGCTCGCTGGAGAGCGTTTACGAGGAGCACACGCTGTAACTTCGTGATACGCGAGCGGGATTACATCTGTAGTACTCCCGGTAGTATCACTACCCTCGCCACGATTCGGCGACCCTCGAACTCATTAAGCCAAAACAAGACAACATCTTGAAAGCGCGATCCAGCGCGCCCGGTCCCGTCCGGCGCGATCAGGAGGAGCAGCATGACACGCAGACTCGCCCTCATTCTTTCCGTGGCCCTGGCCAGCGGCGCCGTGGGCGCCTGGGCCCCCAGCCTGTGGTCCTCGGACACCCTCAAGCCGGTGGACGACCTTTCCATGGAGCAGCGCCAGGCCGTCTCCATGGCGCGTTCCTTCTCCGACGGGTTCGTCGCGGTGGCCGGTCTGGTGGGACCCTCGGTGGTCACCATCACCAGTGAAACCATGGTGGAGCCCGCGGCCAACCCGCTTGGCAACGATTTCTTCCGCCAGTTCTTCGGCGACGTCCCGGGCATGCAACAGCAGCAGCGGCCCCAGCGTCAGCGCGGCCTGGGCTCCGGGGTCATCGTGGGTTCTGACGGGGTGATCCTCACCAACAATCATGTGATTCGCGGTGCGGATGAACTCACCGTCACCCTCGCCGACGGCACGTCGTTCGACGCCACGGTGGTCGGCACCGATCCCCAGTCGGACCTTGCCGTGTTGCGGGTGGACGCCGATGGGGATCTCCCCGCGGTGAGCTTCGGGGACTCCGACGCCCTCAACGTGGGGGAGTGGGTGCTCGCGGTGGGTTCGCCCTACTCGGCCAACCTGGAACACACCTTCACCGCCGGGATCGTGAGCGGTCTGGGCCGCAACACCGGCATGCGGCTCAACGACTACGAATACTTCATCCAGACCGACGCGGCCATCAACCCGGGTAATTCCGGGGGCGCCCTGGTCAACCTGGACGGCGAGGTGGTGGGGATCAACACCGCCATCGTCTCGCGGGCCGGCGGCTCCAACGGAATCGGCTTTGCCATTCCGGCCAACCAGGCGGTGGAGGTCATGGACGCCCTCATCGCCGACGGCCGGGTGAGTCGGGGCTGGCTGGGTGTTTCCATCCAGAACGTCACCCCGGAAATGGCCGACGCCCTGGACCTCGCCTCCACCGAAGGCATCCTGGTCAACAACGTGTTCGAGGACTCCCCAGCGGGAGATGCCGGGATGAAGGTCCAGGACATCATCACCGCGGTCAACGGCAAGTCGGTGGGAACGGTGGCCGAGCTGCGCATGGAGATCGCGCGGGGCAAGCCGGGCTCGGTGGCCAAGGTTGCGGTGCAGCGCGACGGGCGTAGCCGGATGATCGACGTGACCCTCGGGGAGTACCCCGAGAATGGGGCCCCCATCGCCGGACGCACCGACGACTCCAGCCCGGACGACCTGGGTCTGCGGGTGGAGCCCATCACCCCGGACCTGGAGCGGAGGTTCCAGCTCGAGGACGTGGAGGGCGTGGTGGTCACCGGGGTCACTCCCGGCGGCCCCGCCGACGACGCCGGTCTTCAGCCGGGCGACGTCATCGTCAAGGTGAACCGGATCCGCGTCGCCTCGGTGGACGACTACCGGGGCGCCCTGGACGAGGGACGCGCGGGCAAAGCCACCGCGCTGCTGGTGGATCGCGCCGGCAACCGGTTCTTTGTTGCGGTCGAGCCTTCCGAGTAGGCCCGCAATCCGTCCCGGCAAGACAGGACATCCTTCAAGCGGGGCTCCCATGGGGGGCCCCGCTCTCTCTATACTGGGACGATGAACCCCACCTCCCGATCCCTCCTCGGCGCCGCCGCCCTGCTCAGCCTGGGGGGGACCTGTGCACGGCCCGGGGTCAACAACGCTCCCGGGGCTCCGGCCAGCTGGCCCTACCCGGGCATCACGGCGAGCGTGGCGGTGCCCCCGGCGCTGCAGGGCGTTCCGCTCTTTCTGGGTCGCTGGATGGCCCCCTCGGTTGAGGGGGAGTTGGCGTACCTGGAGGCCAGCGACCCCCGGTTCCTCATCCAGCTTCCCTACGACGATCCCCGGGTCCTGCGGTTCTACGACTTTGGCCCGCGCACCGCGGTGGAGAACGCGCGGTTCGGGCCGGGAGGCGGGCGCGCGGTCGTCGTCGCAATCGTCACCTCCCAGTACTCGGGCATCGGCGTGGAGTCCCGGGCCCTGCTGGAGCTGGACCTCAACTCCAACCTGCTCCTGGACGCCTTCCCGCTGAGCCGGGCCGCCATCGCCCGGGGCTTCGTCTTCGACGGCCGGCGGCGCGTGGCCTACCTCCTGGAAGACAGCGGCGAGGGGACGGGTGCGCTGATCCAGTTCAACCTCTACTCCGGGAATGTCTCCCACAGCATCGATGTCGGCAACGTCCCGGCCGGGGTCGACCGCAAGGGTCTGGTCATGGATCGCAACGAGGAGCTGCTCTTCTGTCTGAGCGGCGGGCTCAACGTGCGCCATGACTTCCAGCCGGTGGACGTCCAGGCCGAGGTGCGCGCTCCGGAAGTGCTGATCCTGGGGGCCGACACCCTGGGCGTGGTGGGACACATTCCCCTCGGCGCGCTGGGAGAACCCCGGGTCCTGGAGTACGACCCGCAGTCCGATCGGGTGGCGGTGCTGGTGTCCGGTGAGTCCCACAGCCGGGTGGTGGTGATCGACCCGCGGTTCCTGGATGTCCGGGCCGTTCTGGAACTCCCCGAATACGCCACCGACCTCACCCTGGTCGGCGGCTACGGTTTCGCGGCCGGGGCCAACGGCCTCTATCTCGTGGACCTCACCCTGGAGACCCTGGGGCGTATCCCGGTCAGCCTCGGCGCCACCGGCGAGCTCTCCATCGCGGGTGATCTCTCGACCGCCCTGGTCCAGTTCGAGTCTTCGGTTATCGGCGGCGGCGCGCCGGGTGTCGCCTCGGTGGAGCTCCAGACCGGACGCGTTCTGGACGTATTGCAATAGGAATCCCATGACCCACCCTCTCCTGCAGAACCTGGATGATCTGGATGCCGCGCTCACCGAGGCGGGTCTCGACCCGGTTGCCCACCGGGGCGTGCTGGGCCACATCCGCGCCTACGCTCGTCGCTACGCCCACCTGGAAACCGAGCTGCTGGGCCACGTGTGGCTCAGCATTCCGGCCCATCTGATCCAGGACCCGGCGACCATTCCCGAGGATCCCCTGGCCGCGGCGGAAACGGCGGCCGAGCGGGAGCGCACGCGCATGGGGCTGGCCGGTCACGAAGCCGGGGACATGATGGACCTGCTGGAGCACGAAGGGCTCAAGGTCTATCGCCCGGAGTTTCCCGCCGACAGCGCCCTGGAGGGACTGTTCCTTTTCGACGCCGAGGTGGGACCGCTCCTGGTGGTGGAGCGGACCCTGGAGCCGCTGGACGCGGACTATGTCTTTGCCCGGCTCTACGCCCACTACCTGCTGGACAACGACCCGTATTGCATCCACCTCGCCCTGCGCCGCACGGAGAACGGCACCCCACCCGCCGACCTGCGCGCACACGCCTTCGCCGCCGCCTTCCTGGTCAGCCGTCAGGGGCTGACCGAGTACCTGGAGGCCTCCGGTCGCAAACCGGGGAGCCCCATGGACGCGGCGCTGATCGAGCAGCTCGCGGTGTACTTCGAGGTGGGGCACCGCACGTTGCTGGCGCGTCTGCTCGCCCTGGGGGCGCTGCAGCCGGACGCGGTACCCCCGCTCATGGAGTCGCTGCGGGGGGCGGTGGACCCGGCCAACCTCCGTCACGCCCCGGCCACGGTAGGGGAGCGCTTCTCCCGCCTGGCCCTGGAGGCCAACGCCCGGGACCTCCTGGATCTGGACACCCTGGCCGAGTACCTGGAAACCGATCGCGAGACCGCCGAGGGTCTCATCGCCCGCTTCCAGGTCGAACCGGATGTAGAAGAAGGAAGCGGGGACGGGATCGACGACGGGGATGCCGATTGAGCCGCACCCTGCCTTGCCTGGACGGGCGTGAGCTTCCGGTCGGGAAGATCCTCGCGGTGGGGCGCAACTACGCCGCCCACGCCGCCGAGATGAACGCCCCGGCCGAGCCGGTGGTCTTCCTCAAGCCGCCGACCGCCCTGGTGCGACCCGGAGAGCCGGTGCCGCTCCCGCGCGACCGCGGCTCGGTGCATCATGAACTGGAAATCCTGGTCTGGCTCTCCGAGGGCGGCTCCCACCTGGACCCGGCCGCGGCGGCCCGGTGCGTGGGCGCCTACGGGCTGGGGCTGGACCTCACCTTGCGGGACGTCCAGGCCCAGGCCAAGCAGTCCGGGGGGCCGTGGACCCTGGCCAAGGGGTTCGACGGGTCGCTCCCGGTGAGTTCCTTGGTTCCGGCCAGCGCCGTCCCGGACCCGTCCCGGTTGACCTTTGCTCTCACCAACCGCGGCGCGCCGCTGCAGCGGGGCCGCGCGTCGGACATGATGCGCGACGCACCCCGGCTCATCTCCTGGATCTCGACCTGGATCACCTGGGAACCGGGAGACCTGCTCCTCACCGGCACGCCCGAGGGCGTGGGACCGGTCTCGCCGGGCGACACGGTGGTCATGACCCTCGATGGGCACCTGGAATCGACGGTTCGGTTCGTTTGATCCGCGTTCGGCGTCATCGCTGCTTGTCCCGGTACGGAGCGCGGGGATAGACTGGATGTTCGTGTCTTTTTTCCTGGCACCGTGTTGTCTTGAGGGGGAATCGTGAAGTTCCTGAGATCACTCTTCGGCGGGGGCGCGCAGAAAGCGGAAGAGAAGGGGGACGAACTCCGCCTCGACCTGGAGTACAAGGACGCCGCGTACTTCTACAGCCAGGCCCTGGAGAAGCTGGACGACGACGAGACCGAGGCGGTGGAGCGGGTGCAAACCAAGCTCCGGGAAGTGCGGCGCAACGCGGTGTCCCAGATCGTGGAAGAGGCCATCGACCTCGCGGAGGCGAACGAGACCTCCCTGGCCCATGAGCGCCTCGAGCTGGCCATGAACTTCGCCGACGAACCCTCGCTGAAAGAGGAGATCGAGCGTCGCCTGGAAGCCCTGGACGAGACCCTGGGCTCCCGCGCTCCCCACGCCGAGACCCCGGACGAGACCTCCGGTACGGAAGGGGAGCTGTTCGAACTCGCCCTCTCCGGTTTGGCTCCGGCGGATCGGGAAACCGCGCTCACCCTGGGTGAGTCGTTCCGGGTGGGCTACGAGGCCTGCCAGAACGAGGAATGGAGCACCAGCCTGGGGCACTTCGTGCAGGCCATGCGCGAGCACCCGGAGGAGCCGCTGATTCTCGAGTTCGCCGGATTGGCCCACGAGCGACTGGGCGAGCCGTCCCAGGCTCTGGAGCACTACCGCGCCGCCCACGCCCTGGCCTCGGAGCGCCCCGCCACGGTGCAGGGAATGGCCGCCGCCTATCGCGCGCTGGAGAACCGGGGCAAGGCCCTGGACGTGCTCACCGAGGCCGCCTCGACCCATCCCATCTCCGCGAACCTGGATGAGTCCTGGGTGGAGATCCACCTGGACCACGCCATGGCGCTCAGCGAGGGGAGCCACCACGACGACGCGATCGGCACCCTGCTTTCGCTGCTCGAGGTCCCCGCGGCCGAACCTGGCAACGTGTACTACAACCTGGCCGGAGTGCTGGAGCGGGCCGGCCGGCAGGAAGAGACCCGCACCGCGCTGGAGCGGGCCATCGAGGTGTCGCCCCGTCAGGCGCTCTACAAGGAGCGTCTGGCCGACTACCTGGTGCGTCGCGGTCTGGAACTGGACGACGCGCTGCGTCTGCTGATCGAGGCCAACCAGGTGGAGACCACCGCGGGAGCCGGCATGCTGGGCGGATCGGGGAGCAAGGCCACGGTCAGCCCCAACCGTCCGCGCTATCTCTACAAGATTGCCCGGGTCTACTACCTCAAGGGCGAGGACCTGGAAGCGGAGAAGACCATCACCACCGCCCTCGCGGTGTGCCGGGACCCGCAGGTGACCACCGCCCTGGAAGAGCTGCGCGAGGAGCTCAACGCCAACCGCGAGAGCGGGGCACCTGCCGCGGACTGATTTGTAACTGATTGCAAATAAAACAGTTACGGTATAGATGGCCGATTTCCGCCCCCTCGTCATGCGGAATGCCCCACCCCGGCGTAAACCTCGCGCCCTGCAAGCCGATCACTAGACGCAGGGGCTCCGCGGCCCCCCTCACATTGGGTTACCCGCAAAAGCGAGAAGTCCGTGCGTCTATTGCTGTTGGCCGATCTACATCTGGGAGCCAGGCTCTCCTCATGGAAGGAGCATGCCTCCGCGCGTCGTGAAGCGATTCGCGAGGCATGGACCGAGGCCATGGACCTCGTCCTGGACCCGGAACGCCGGATCGACGCGGTGCTCCTCGCCGGCGACCTGTTCGACGGACCCAACCCGGCCACGGACGACCGCACCTTGGTGCGCGAAGGGTTGGAGCGACTGGGCGAAGCAGGCAAGACCGTGGTGGCCATCCCGGGAATCCATGACGGCATCGACGGCAGACGGTCGGTGTACGTGGGCGGATCCCTGGGAGAACTGGCTACCTGCGTCACCGAGCCGGGCGTGCTGCGCCTGGACCTGACCTGCGAGGGCGGTTCCATCACCCTGCACGCCGGCGTGGCGCTGCCGGGAGCGCGGGCCCTGGATGCCTTTGCCGGCGTCCACGAGGCCGATCCCACGCATCGTCATGCCGGGTTGTTCCTGGGTGCGCTCGAGGACACGGTCAGCCCCCCCTGGGGCGTGCCGGTGTACCGCCCCGAGGAACTCCAGCCGCATCGGTTTGATCTGTTGGTGTTGGGTGGAACGCATCAGCCCCGGGACACGGAAACCGGTTCCACCACCGTGGTCGTTCCCGGATCGCCGGTGGGGCTCGGCCTGGATGAACCGGGCCCGCGATCCTGGGCGGTGGCGAGCCTGGGTGCCGAGGGTGTCTCGGTGGAACGCATCGAACGCAAGACCTCGCAGGTACGGCACCTGACCGTGGACGTGGGGGCGGAAGGGCTCAACACGGTTTCGGATCTGCGCGATCACCTGCGCCCGCGCTTGTCCGGGGCCGCCCGCGCGCGGCTTTCCCTGGTGGGTCTCGCTCAATCCTCCTGGAGTCGGGAGGAGATCGAGGCCGATCTGGCCGACCTTGAGATTCCCATGACGGTGGAGGTCGCCCTGCGACCCGACTGGAGTGACGCGGTGACCGCCGAGCTGGGCGGATCGCACTCCCTGCCCACGCGACTGCTCCAGGATCTGGATCAACGCCGCGAAGCGGCCACCTCGGATCGTGACCGGCGCGTTCTGGATCGCGCACTGACCTTGGCTTGGAACGCGGTGACCGCGGACGGGGATGCCCATGTGGATTGAGAAGGTCAGCTTGACCGGCTGGGGCGGGTTCGCCAAGGAGCGGACGCTACCGGTCGGGAAGGGTCTCGCGGTGGTGCTGGGCGGGAACGAGAGCGGCAAGACCAGCCTGGCCGCCGCGGTGCACGCGGCGTTCTTTGGATTGCCTTCCGGCGCCCAACGGAGCGGCAAGGAAGCCTCGGTCACCGTGCGCCTGAGGGACGGGTCGCGTACGGTCAAGCTCACCCGGAACCTCACCACGGGAGTGGCGCGGGTCACCTCGGGCCAGCCCAAGGGAACCGTGCTCTTCGACGGCGATCCCGAGAACGACGCCGGCGCCTGGCGCCGGTGCGTGGCCGGATTGTTGGGGGTGGCGGACTCGACCCCCTGGGATCATTCCGGGTACGTCCAGCAGGGCGAGTTGGGGTCCGGGTTGGATGCGACGTTGGAGTCCTGGATGGGTGGACAGACCACCGATACCGCCGACGCCTTGGCCGCGCAGCTCCGCGCAGGACTGGAACGACTCACCGGCAGCGACGACGGGAAGCCGGGCCTGCTGGAAGAGACGCGCGAGGAACTGGCCCTGCGCCGGGAGTCCCTGGAACGATGGGAGTCCCACGCCACCCGCATTCGCGAGTACGGCAAGCAACTGGAAGCCGCGGAAGCGGAGCTCGAGACGCTCAAGACCGGGGCCAAGGAACGGGAGCAGGTCCTGGACAATCTGCTGCGGTTCCAGGAGCTGACCCGGGAAGGGGCGCGGCTGGAGGAAAGCCTGGCCACCCTGCGCACGGAGCGGGATCGCATTCGTTCGCAGGTCGAGATGGTGGAACAGGTCGAAGCCCGCCTGGAGAAGGACTTCCCCAATTTCCTCAACGCGCCCACGGATGTCGAAGACATTCTCCACGCCTGGATGGAGAGCACCACTCGTCAACGCCATCTCAAGAGCGATCTGGAGCGGGCCAACAAGGCGCTGCATGGGATGGCGCCCACCCGCACCCGTCGCAACGGCACCATCATTGCCGTGGGGCTGGCCGTGCTGGGTTGGTTGGCCTGTCTGGGAGCGGGAGCCAGCCTGCTGGGCCTTCTGTTCTCCCCCTTCTTTGCCGCGGCCGGCTATGCCGCCGTGTGGTATCTGGATCTGAACACCGAACGGTTGCGCACCGAGCGCATGATGGAAGTGCAACGCCTCACCGAGGAGCAGGGCGAGGTGGACAAGCAGGAGTCCGGCGCCCGTACCCGTCTGGGGATGCTGGGACGGTTCACCAACCCGCTCACCATCCGCAAGGAGTTCCGCAAGTTCCTGGAGGCGCGCAACGATCTGGAGCGGGCGCGTGGGGCACGGGACGGGCAACGCCCGCTCAGCGAAGCAGTCAGTGCCTACGAGGATGTGCTTGGAGAGCTTCAGGTGGTGGATACGGAGAAACGTGCGCTGGTCATCCAGGCCCGCTACCTGAGTGGTCTCGACACGTCGCCGGAGCTGCTGCGCACCGAGATGGAGAAAGCGCGCGCCGACGAGGAAACAGCGCAGGCCCAATCGGAAGAGGTCAACGCACGGGCCCAGGCGGTCCGGGCGGAACTCGCGCGGATCGAGGCCGAAGCCTCGGATCCAGCCCACACCGCGGAAGAAGTGGCCCGGCTGGAAGCCGAGGAAGAGGACATGGCGATCGAGGCGGACGCCCTCTCCCAGGTTCTGGACTCGTTGCGCCGTACGCGCAAGGAGTACCAGGACGGCCATCTGGCACGGGTCGCGGCGAAGACCACCCGGTTCTTCGAAGCGTTCTCGTTGGGGCGCTACGACGCGGTGCGCTTCGACGACGAAACGCGGCTCGAAGCACGGGATGACGAAGGCAATTGGGGAGCAGAGAACACGCTCAGCCGGGGGACCAAGGATCAGCTGTTGCTGGCTTTGCGGTTGGCCCTGCACGAGGAACTCTGCGGCGAGAGCGGGCTGCCCATCGTTCTGGACGAGGCGTTCCCGCTGTGGGATGCCACGCGTCTGGAGGCGGCGGGACAGGTTCTGAACGAACTCGCGGATTCCGGTCGCCAGGTCCTGGTGCTCAGCAGCGACCCGCGTCTGGAAGGCTGGGTGGCCAAGCCGATTCGTCTGGACGAACCGGGACATCCGGTCAAACGCGCGGCCTGACCCCGCCGCCTAACCTCGCGAGCCTGCGCTCAACCCTTGACGCAGACTACCTGCCGCAGGGTGTAGAGGATCTCCACCAGATCCTCCTGGGCCGCCATCACCCGGTCAATGTCCTTGTAGGCGCCCGGCGTCTCGTCGATGACCGACGCGTCCTTGCGGCACTCCACTCCCTGGGTCGCCGCCGCGTGATCCTCCAGGGTGAACTGCTTCTTTGCCTGTCGGCGTGACATGGCCCGCCCCGCCCCGTGGCTGCAGCTCGAGAAGCTCTCCGGGTTGCCCTTTCCCCGCACAATGTAGGAACGCGCCCCCATGCTCCCGGGAATGATGCCCAGCTCGCCCAGGCCCGCGCGCACCGCGCCCTTGCGGGTCACGAATACTTCCTTTCCGTAGTGGGTCTCCACCGCCACGTAGTTGTGATGGCAGTTGACCGCTTCCAGGCTGGCGTCGAACGGAGGGATCTTCCTGATGCCGGCCACCGCGTTGATCACAGCGCGCATCATGAGCTCCCGGTTGATTCGTGCATAGCGCTGCGCCCAGTGCACCGCTTCCACGTAGTCGTCGAAGTGATTCGCTCCTTCGGGGAAGTAGGCCAGGTCTTCATCCGGCAGGTTGACGAACCACTGCTTCATGTCTTCCTTGGCCAGGCTGATGAAGTAGGTGCCAATCCGGTTGCCCACGCCGCGTGAGCCGCTGTGCAACATGAACCAGACCGACTCGTCCTGGTCGAGACAGACCTCGATGAAGTGGTTGCCGGTCCCCAGGGTGCCCAGATGGGTGACGTGGTTCGATTTGGCAATGCGAGGGTGGTGGGTCGTGATGGACCGAAGCCCGGCGGCGAGGTCCGCGGCCCAGGCATCGGCGACCGGGTCCGGAGGGTTCTCCCAGGAGCCCTTGTCGCGCCCCTTGATGGTGCGCCCGTGGGGCACCGCCTGCTCGATGGCCCGTCGCATGCCCTTGAGGGAGTTGGGGAGGTCGCCCGCGGTCAGGCTGGTCTTGACCGCCATCATGCCGCAACCGATGTCCACCCCCACCGCGGCCGGGATGATCGCTCCCACGGTGGGGATGACGCTGCCCACGGTGGCGCCGAACCCCCAGTGCACGTCGGGCATGACCGCGACCCACTTGTGGATGAAGGGAAGCTGCGCCACGTTGCGGACCTGCTCGCGGGCGGCGTCTTCGAACGGCACGCCGCGGGTCCACGCCTTGATCGGGGCGGAGCCCTTCTCGTGGGTGACTTCGTAGGGTGTCGGGGAGTGGGTCATGTGTGGGAGTCCTTGGGGCTGCGCTTAGCGTTCCGGCGCGGCGAGTGCCTTGATCTGGCCCCAGGTCACCCGCTCGGTCAAGACAGGAGTGCATCCCGGGAGGGGGATCGCCCCCAGGGGACCCGCGGGATGAGTCAGGGCGGGGGACATAGCTCCCAGTGAGAAGTCGCCTCCTGCCAGATCGCAGATCAAGGGATCAGCAATGACGTTCCCCGCGGACTGCCACCAGTCTGCGCAGAGACCCACGCCCTCCACGGGAAGATTCTGCCAACCCAGATTGTTGCGGATGATGGGGGTTACCCCCGTGTGGCAGAAGATCCCGCCTCCGTTCGTGGTGTAGACGATGATGTTCTGCTCGATGATGGGGGTGCCGGGCTTGTGCATGGCAATGCCACCTCCATAGGTGGTGTTGGGGCCATTGCCGGTATTCTCCACGATGGTGTTGTGATGCACCCAGGCGTTGTTGTCCTCCAACCAGATCCCGCCGCCGCTCTCGCCAGTTTCCGGAAGCCCTTGCGCCACGTTGTTCCAGATCTCATTCTCGGCAATCTCAACGACCACAGGGTCGAGACCAAAGACGTAGATTCCACCTCCGTGGTCACCTGCGTAGTTGTTCTCGATACGGTTTCCGCGGATGAGAGTCCCGCTGAACTGAGTGCGGATGTATATGCCACCGCCGTCACCAGCTTCCGCCCGATTGTCGGCAATGTAGTTGTCTAGAATCTCCGGGATCATCCTGTTTTGTGTACCCACGCCCCCGGAGATGTTCGTTGCTCGATTGTTGGTGATCGTGTTGCCCTGGATTAGGGGAGACCATGGCCCTTGAGAGGCTCCAGTGCAGAGGATGCCAGCCATCTGAGACCCACCCCCATTCTCCGTCACTGTGTTGGCGATAACCGACGGCTCTGACTCAAAGCAAACGACGCCCAGCTCATTCCCTGTAACGGTCATCCCCTCAAGCCTGGCCGCCCGTGTCTCTCCGTTCAGAAAGACAACGCCGTAACGCCCCGGTAACCCGGTCCCATCAAGAATAGTCACCGCAGCCCCCAGCTCACCCTGAACGACGATGTCCTTGCCAAGAAAGTCAATCTGCTCGTTGTAGGTCCCGGGGCCGACGAGAACCAGGTCTCCGACCGCGGCGCTATCGATCCCAGCCTGGATTGTCGGCGCGTCACCTGATCCGTCCGCATGGATATGCCACGTTGCCGCCATGGAGCCCGTGGGAAGGAAGCAGATGAATATGGTGAGGATTGCAAGTCGGTTCATGGTGGCCTCTTTGGGATGACGCCATTCAAGCCTACCACTCGTGGCGGGCCTAACCGCCGGGTGACGCGGATGACTCCAGTCCCGCTACTGACACTCAACGCAGTCCCCAAGTAGGCGGAAACCCCTCCCCCAAGCTACACTTCTCCCTATGCGCAACACCCCGCCCGTCCTGCTTTCTCTCGCCCTCGCCTGTCTCCTCGCCCTCCCTGTCTCCACCCAGGCGGCCGGCGAGGACATCCCCCTGGAGCTCCCCGGCTCCTATCGCCTCGCCTTGCCCTCACCCGATGGTTCCCGTCTCGCCATCCTGGCCGGGTCCGGAGAGGCCGGCAAGCCGCATACCCTGGTCGTGGTGGACCGCGCTTGCGATGCGGAGGCTGCGCGTCACATCGTGCTGACCGAAAAGGCGGTATTCCCCAAGCAGCCGGAGAAGGTCCCGGCCGAGTTCCTGCGCCTGGCCTGGTCCGGCGACGGCGGCAACCTTTTCGCCGCCGGTGTCATCTACGCGATGGGGGAGCGCAACGGCGAGTTCAAGTTCGCCGAGGTGTACACCCTGGAGCGCCCGGTGTTCGACTTCCGCTTTGGACTCAAGGGCTACTCGATTGGCGTGGAGTTCGTCTCGGCCGGGGTGCGGGAAACCAGCACCGGGGACAAGTTCATCATCGAGTTGGACTACATGCGCTACCGGCCCAGCAAGAAGCTGGCCCAGCCCATGGACCCTCGGGAAGCCGCTTCCCATCTTTGGGTCCCCAAGGACTGGCCGGACTATCCCGTGGTGGAATGGGACGAGGAGGGCGCCATGGTGTTCTTCTATCCCTACCAGCAACTCACCGAACGGATGATTCCTGGCAAGGTGCGTGACGAGATCAAGGACTACATTCCGGACGGTCCTCCCGAGGCCGGCGAGGGACCGTTTTCCGTGGACGGCACCTGCCGGGTGCGTTGGCGTCTGAACGACCTCGGCGCCCGCTACGAAACCCGCTAGCACCCCAGGTGTCCCGCACGGTCCGCCCGTGCCGGGACGCACTGTCCCCGGAGGTACGGTCCTCCGCGCCCTCGGTCCTGCCCCTCAGGACCCTCCCCGCGCGTAACTCCCGCTCTCTCTTGCCGTAACCCCGGCTTCCCCCCGGGACTCCACGAGTGGCACCCGCATTGCTCTAACAGGGCCTGTCCGCGAGACCAGCGACGGCTCCGGATCCCTGGATGAGCACTTTTCTTTCACGGAGGAAGCACCATGCTACAGACCCTTCGGCGCGCGAGCACCGTCCTGCTTGTCTTCGCCCTGTTCTTCGTCGTGGGATGCGGTGACGACGCGATCACCAACGGCGCAGTCGATGATTCCAACCTGGCCGAGTCGGACATGCTGGCCATGGACCTGACCCTGGAGAACGCGGCCGGCGACGCGGTCGATGAACCGGCAGGGTTCGATGACGCCTACTTCACCCAGTATCTGAGCGAGGAAGAGGAAACCGACGAGGCCGACGAGGCGGACACCGAGCGCGCCCGTCGCGATGCCGACGTTGTGTTCGTGAAGGTCACCTGGGGGAACCTGCGCGGCGCCCCGGACGATGGTTCCACCACGGACGCCCAGACCTTCCTGGACTGGAGTGGTTGCGCGAGCACCACCGACGGCGTGATCCATCCCCTGCGTCTGCTCAAGTTCGAGCGGGGCGACCGTCTTGCCCGTCCGGACTCCTCGGACACCACCCACACCCGGCCGTCCTCCATCTGCTGGGTCTCCCGCACCGGCCCGGCCTGGGACGGGATCCTGTTCCAGATCGTCATTCCCAAGGCGGGTCCACAAGGCGATCGCACCGTCGACAGCAACGGCGACGGCCTGACCGAGGACGATCTGTTTGTCTTCGAGACCGATCTCCTTTCCACCCGCATTCCGCTTCTTCGCCTGTTGGAAGCGGAGCAGACCCTTCTCATTGACGACACCAACGGCGCCACCTTCCAGGCCTTCACCGCGGACGACATCGATGTCTGTCCCAAGGGATCCCTGGCCGGACAGTGGGTCAAGGCGAACGCCGACGATCGTCAGGGCGGGTTCTTCCGCGCCCGGTTCGAGAACGCCATGGGCCGTGCGGTGGGTTACGTGCAGGGTCGCTGGGGTGTGAACGACGCCGGCGAGCAGGTGTTCGTGGGCAAGATCATCTCGGCCGGTCATGCCCATGATCGCGACGCCGCGGACCGCCCGGGCCGCTACCTGGGTCACCTGCAGGGGACCTGGGAAGCCAACCCGGATGCGCCGGGAACCGGGCACTTCGTGGGTCGGTGGATCGTGTTTGGTCCAAACCAGGAACCCCGCGCCATTGGCGCGCTGCGCGGCGAGTGGGGGCTTGGGGATGAGGGACGCGGCGGCCGCCTACGCGGGATCTGGGGAATGAACTGCGCCAACGTCGACGACGAGCGACCGGACGCGGAGTAGACCCGCGACGTGTCCTGACCGAGTGTGACCTCCGCAACCGATCGGCTCCGGAGTGGAGGGCGAGGCGGCTCCTGAAAGGGAGTCGCCTCGTGTTGTGTCGGGGGAGTCGTCCTAGACTTTCTCCAGCTTGGCCCAGAGCGACTCCACCTCGCTGCGTAACCGCTTGTACTCCTCGGTGAGATCGCCCGCCTTGGCGCGGTCCGCGTACACTTCCGGGTCGGCCAGTTGGAGCTCGACCTGGCGCATGCGCGCTTCGCTCTGCTCCAGGGCCGTCTCCAATTGCTTCAGCTCCCGGTCCCGCTTCTGCTGCGCCGCGCGCGCCTTGCGCTCGGCGGCGCGTGACTTGGTGGCCTTGGCACCGGCCGGTTGTTTGGCCGGAGCTTTGGCTTTGCTCTTTACCGCTGCCTTCGCCGGTTTCTTCGACTTCGTCGGTTTCGTCGGGGCCGTCTGTTCCAGCGGCGCCTGACGGGTCAGCCGCGTGGCGGCGTAGCTCTTGTAGCCCCCGGGGTAGAGGACCGCGCGCCCGTGGTCCACCTCGATGACCCGGGTGGCGACCCGCGCCATGAGGGCGCGATCATGGGTGACCACGATCAGCCCGCCGGGGTACTGCTCCAGGGCTTCCTCCAGCACTTCCTTCCCGGCCAGATCCAGATGGTGAGTGGGCTCATCCAACAGGATGAAGTTGGCCGGTTCCAGAAGCATCCGGGCCAGGGCCACCCGCTGGCGCTCGCCGCCCGAGAGAATCCCGCACTTCTTGTAGACGTCGTCCCCGGTCATGAGGAAGTTGCCGAGCAGGGACCGCAGACGCTGGGGAAGCGCCGCGGGCGCCACCTCCTCCAACGACTGGAGCGCGGTGTGCTTGGGGTTCAGGGTCTCGGCCGCGTGCTGGGCAAAGTAGGCCAGCTTGGCGTCCGGATGCAGGTCAAACGTCCCCACCCGCGGCGCGAACTGCTCGGCCAGCACCCGCAGCAGGGTCGTCTTGCCCGCGCCGTTGGCACCCACAATGGCGATCTTGTCCCCGCGCGAGATGTCCAGGTTCACGTCCGAGAAGATGTCCCCCTTCTCGTCGTAGGCGAAGGCCACGCCACGCAGGGTCATGAGCGCCTTCCCCACATGCGGGGGATCCGGGAACGAGAACTTCACCCCCTTGGGACGACGGGGGAGCACCACCCGCTGCTCGCGCAGCCGGTCGATCATCTTCTGCTTGCTCTGGGCCTGGGTCGCCTTGGTGTTCTTGGCCCCAAACCGTTCCACGAACCGGTTGAGCTGGGTGATCCGTTTGCCCAGTTGTTCGTTCTGGGCCTCGATCCGCTCCCGCCGGAGTTCGCGCTCTTCCAGATAGAAGGTGAAGGTCATGGCGTACTCGTGCAGACGCTGGGCGTCGAGCTCGCGCACCTCGTTGGCCACCCGATCCAGGAACACCCGATCATGGGAGACCACCACCAGCCCGCCCCGGAAACTCTCCAGGTAATCCTCCAACCATTGCATGGCCGGCAGATCCAGATGGTTGGTGGGCTCATCGAGAAAGAGCAGGGTGGGATCGGCCAGCAGCAGCGCTCCCAGCGCGGCCCGCATACGCCAGCCACCCGAGAACTCCTCCAGCGGCCGGTCCTGGTCGCGGGTCGAGAACCCCAACCCGGAGAGCAGGCGACGCGCCTCCGGTTCCAGGCTGTGCTCGTCGTGGTGCTCCAGGTGATTCTGCAGGCTTCCGGAGCGCTCCAGGATCTCCTCCAGCTCCGGATCGTCCGGCTTGATGTCCTGAAGCCGCTGATGCAGCCGGTCCAGTTCTTCCCGCATGGCCACGAGGTCCTTGTGCGCCTCCATGGCCCGGTCCAGCACCGTCCCGTCGAAGCGCTCCGCGGCTTCCTGGGGGAGGTATCCGAGCCGGGTCCCGCGGGCCTGGATACAGGTGCCGCTCTCGGGCTCGATCTCGCCCATGACCAGCCGCAGCAGCGTGGTTTTCCCGGTGCCGTTGGGCCCCACCAGGGCCACCCGGCTCCCGGGCGCCAGGGCCCAGTTGACCTGCTCGAACAGCACCCGCTGGCCAATGGAGTACTGCACGTTGTGAAGCTGGATCATGACGCGGGGGTTCCTGGGGTTGTCGCTTGCGCGAGAATCGCGCTGCGTTGGGTCACCAGTCGGGAGAGGCTCTCCCGGGTTGGCTCGGGGAGAGGGCTCCGTTGGATCAGGTCGAGCGCGGCGGGCAGGGATCCAACCACATCGCCAAGGATGCGGCGCGCGGCGCGTGGAGGAATGTGGGCGTACTCGGCGAGTTGCATCCAGGTGTCCGCTTTCAGATTGTCTTGTTTGCCGGTGACCGGCAGGGCGAGTGGGTCCTCGGGAAGAACCATCCGGGTCGACACCATGTCGTAGGCGGGAGTGAGCCGGACCAGGCCCTCGGGATCGATCAGCATGGAGAGGTTCTTGAGATGCAGATCCCCGTTGCCGACCCACCAGGCTACCACCAACTGACGCAGGAGTCGGCTCAACTCGATCAGGGGCTCCGAGGCGAACCGCCGCACCAGGCGAACGCACAGCTCCGCGGAACCGGCGTACTTGTCCTTGGGCGGGAGGCCGCCCAGTTGGCAGAAGTCCTCCACCCGCACCTTGCTGCCGTCCTCCCGCCGATCGAACCGCCGCACCAGATAGGCGGTGGAGCCATCCTGAAGTTCCAGGAGGCCGCAGGGTGGAACGGGCACCCCGGCCCGTTCCGCGAGCCGCATGGTGACCCACTCCAACTCGGGAAGCCGGGGAAAGGTCTCCGTCTGGGGCTTGAGAATGTAGCCGCTGCCTTCGAGATCCATCCGCAGGGTGGCCCGATCCCCGGTGAGCCCCACCGAGATCTTCTTCTGCACCCCGGAGAGCGTGGTTCTGCCGACCATGGCCAGGGCCACCGCCTGGAGCTTGGCCTGGCCCAGATCGACGGCAGGGACCCGGGTGGTGCCAAAGAGCGTGGTGAGGCACTTGCGATGGTGCGCGTCCTCACAGGGCTGGAGACAGATGGCGCATGCGCTCCGGTTCATGGCGTGTCCCCGGGCGCAACCGCGATGACCTCGACCGCCCCCACACAGTCCGCGCAGGTGGCCAGGAGGATCCCGAACGGGTCGTCCTTGGAGAGCTTGAGCTTGCGCACGCTCAGTTCCAGGAGCCAGCCTTCGGGAAGCAGGTTCTCGAAGAACGGATGCAGGCCGGGGCTGGAATACGGGGCGCTGGCCAATGGAAGAGTGAGAGAGATCGGAACCGCGTCCGGATCGTTCAACCAGGTCTCCGCGTAGGTGAACTCGGTTCCTTCGGCGGTCTCACGAATCGTCCCCACCGGGATTCCGTCCAGGCGCACCGTCCCCATCCGCTCACTCTTCATGGAGCGGCCCCGGTTCCAGGTCCACCACGCCGAGTCGTTTCCCAAAGACCTTCAGGACCGCCTCGGTGCTTTCCAGCCGGACCGTGGGCTTGCCGTTCTCCAGATCGGAGATGAACCGCACCCCGACCCCCGCCAGCTCGGCGAGCTGGGTCTGGGAGAGGCCGTTGGCCTTGCGTCGTTGGCGGACATAGGACCCGATGCCTGGGTTTGGTTTCATCTCGTGCGTTCCCGATCGGTAACAATTTGGCGGTATGAGGCCTCAGCCTCGTCCCGGAGGTGCTTGCGGCACGATTCGTTCCCGTTCGGGAATAATCGACCAGATTCACCCTCCTCTCCACACCGAAGTCACGGATTGTAGCAGAATTGTTCCCGATCAGGAACAAGTGTCTCCCAGACGAACCCCGTCCCACTCTCCGCAAACCCCGCTCGCCGGTGTGGATAACCCGTTGCCAGGAAGCGTGCTATCCTCCTCGCCCGCCCTGGAAAGGAGCATCCCGTGGCCAAGTCGCCGCGTCTCGAGTGGGACACCTATTTCATGCAGATCTGCCGGGTGGTCGCCCAACGGTCCACCTGTACCCGGGCGGCGGTGGGGGCGGTGATCGTCAAGGATCGCACCATCCTGGCCACCGGCTACAACGGGTCACCGGTCGGCATGCCGCACTGCACCGAAGTGGGCTGTCTGGTCTACAACTCCACCGACCCCGACGGTCAGACCGAGGAAAACTGCTTCCGCACCATCCACGCCGAGATCAACGCGATTGGCCAGGCGGCCAAGCATGGCGTCTCCATCGCCGGGAGCTCGGTGTACATCACCCACAGTCCCTGCATCCACTGCCTCAAGGTCCTCATCAACGTGGGGATCCAGCGCATCTGTTTCGAGAAGCCCTACAAGCTGGAACGGGTCGAGGACATGGTGCGCCGTAGCGGCATCTCCCTGAGCCCCGTCACCATGGACGGAGTCACCAGTCCTTGAATCATCATGCCCTGATTGAGCTCGCGGGCATTCTCGTCCTGGGCACCAGTGCGCAGTGGCTGGCCTGGCGGTTCAAGCTTCCCTCCATTCTGTTGCTGCTGACCTTCGGGTTCCTGGCCGGGCCGGTCTTCCATCTCCTGCACCCGGATGAGCTGCTCGGCACCACGCTGTTTCCCATCGTGTCCCTCTCCGTGGCGGTGATCCTCTTCGAAGGTGGGCTCACCCTCACCCTGCGCGAGCTGCGCCAGATCGGGAGGCAACTGTGGCCCCTGGTTTCGGTGGGGGTCCTGGTGGGATGGGTCCTGGGCACCGCCGGGGCCTACTTCCTTCTGGGCTTCTCGCGACCCATCGCCATCCTGACCGGTGCCCTGCTCGTGGTCACCGGCCCTACCGTGGTCCTGCCGCTCCTGCGACTGGTGCGTCCCAAGGGACGGGCCGGGGTGCTGGCCAAGTGGGAAGGGATCCTCAACGATCCCATCGGCGTGCTCCTGGCGGTGCTGGTGTTCGAGGCCATTCTGGGGGGTAGCTGGAAGGAAGGGGCGGCCAGCGGTCTGTTGGGATTCCTGGAGACCTTCGGCATCGGCACCCTGCTGGGACTGGCCGGCGCCGGGGTGCTGGTGGTGCTCATGCGCGCCTACCACGTCCCGGACTTCCTCCAGAGCCCGGCCACCCTCATGCTGGTCCTCGCGGTCTACGCCGCCTCGGACCTGGTCCAGCCGGAGTCCGGTCTGTTCAGCGTCACCGTGATGGGCGTGGCCCTGGCCAACCAGCGCTTCGTCGAGGTGAAGCACATCATCGAGTTCAAGGAGAACCTGCGGGTGCTCCTGATCGGGAGCCTGTTCATCATCCTCGCCGCGCGGATCAAGCTGGAGGATCTCACCGTACTGGGGTGGGGGAGCGTGCTGTTCGTGTTGGCGCTGGTGTTCATTGTCCGCCCGGCCACCGTGTTTCTCTCCATGCTGGGTTCGAAGCTGACCTGGAAGGAGCAGGCGTTCCTGGCCTGGATGGCCCCCCGAGGCATCGTTGCCGCGGCCACCGCCTCGGTGTTTGCCATCCGGCTGGCCGAGGAAGGCTACCCGGAGGCCGATCGCCTGCTGCCGGTGGTGTTCCTGGTCATCGTGAGCACGGTCGCGCTATATGGCCTGACCGCCACCCCGGTCGCACGCTGGCTGGGGATCGCCGGCGGCCAGCCCCAGGGGGTCATGATCCTGGGCGCGCACTTCGTTGCGCGCAGCATCGCCGAGGCGATCCAGCAGGCCGGTTTCCCGGTGCTCCTCGTCGACAACAACCGCACCTATGTGAAGCGGGCCAAGATGGCGGGACTCACCGCGCATCACGGGAACGCCCTGTCCGAGGAACTTCCGGAGTACCTGTCCACCGAAGAGATGGGGCACTTCCTGGCCATGACCTCCAACGACGAGGTGAACTCCCTCGCCTCGATCCACTACGAAGAGATGTTCGGCGAACGGGCCACCCATCAGCTATGGCCGGACAAGGAAGAGAGCGAAGGGGAGAAGGGCGAGGCCACGGTGCCCAAGTCCCTGCGGGGCCACTACCTCTTCAAGCCCGGGTTCACCTGGGACGAGATCTCTTCCCGGGTGCGCGCCGGCTGGACCATGAAGACGACCAAGCTCTCCGACGAGTACACCTACGAGAACTTCGTGGGGCGATACGGGGAGGACGTGGTGGTGTTTTTTGTCCTGCGCAACAACGAGCTCCGGGTTTCCCCGGCCGATGCGCCGCTGGTTCCCAAGGCCGGCGATACGATCATGGCCCTGGTCCACGACGGCGAAGCCGAGGCCTGAGTTCCGTCGGGCCGGGTCCCTATTCCGACCGGACGAAGATGTCCCGCCCCACCTCGGACTCCAGGGCCAGCGTGGTCCCCTCGATCTCCACCACCAGGGTGGGTCGTTTCTGACGCAGGGTGAGCAACGTCCCCGGCACGAGACCCAGGCTCTCCAGCTTGCGCAGGCGATCCCTTCCCGCCGGGGTCAGGAAGGCCACCCGCGACCGACTCCCCGGTTCCGTTTCCGGAAGCGCACGCACCACCGGTTGGGCGGTGCGGTCGTTGGCCTCACAGCAAGCACCCCGGGGAATGGGCCTACCATGCGGGCAGGTAGGGGGATGCGCGAGCAGGGTGCAGACCGCGTTGGTCACCGTCCGGTTCAGGACGTGTTCCAAGAGACACGCGGTGTGCTCGGCGTCCGCTAGCGGCACGTTGAGCACATCGGCGAGCAGCCGCTCGGCCAGCCGGTTGCGTCGCACCACCAGCCGCGCGCGTTCCTGGCCGGTGGCGGTGAGGGCAAGGGAGGCTGTGTGCTCCAGGAACCCGGAGTCACGCAGACGGGGGAGCAACTCGGCATCCGCCGCGCCCAGGCTCTCGCCGGAGAGTTCCTCCCCGTTCTCGGCGGCCACCCAGATGCTCTCCAGCAACTCTTCCAGGGGTTGATCGAGAAACTCCTCATGACTCATGGTGGGACTCCTTGCGGCCGAACAGTCGCTTGAACAAGGTGACCAGGCTGGACCGAGGCGGCACGGTCTGGTACCCGCAGTTGGAGCAGCAGAGCATGCTGCAACCCTTTCCCACCGGGCACCCGTCACACCCCGGAACCTCGTCGACCAGCAGGTCGTTGCAGACCGGGCAGCGCATCTCCATCAGAAGGTCACCCCCAGGGCACGCAGGGTGAAGTTGAGCCCGCCCCCGACCAGGAACGCCATGGGCACGATGACCGCCACGATGGCCAGGGCGGTGCGCATCCCCCGTTCCTTGATCATGATGAAGAAGTTGGCGATACAGGGAACGAACAGGGTGATGGTGACCATGGACACCACCAGCTGCACCGGATCCAGCGCCCCCTCGCGGGCCAGGTCGTACAGCCCCGCCGCGCCGTAGTCGCGACGGAGGAACCCGATGAGGAACGCCTCCGAGGCCGCCGCCGGCAGTCCCAGAACCCCCTGCACCACCGGCGCGGCCAGGCGCTCGATCGCCACCATGAGGTTGAGCCGATCCAGGACGAACAGGACCAGGGTGCCCAGGAGAAACAGCGGCACCGCTTCGCGCAGGTACCATTCGATCCGGGCCAGGGTCTTGACGATGAGGTTGCGAAACTGCGGCCGGCGGATGGGCGGGAGTTCCAGGATGAAGTCGGCGCTTTCCCCGGGGACCACACGCGCCGCGATCCACCCCACGATGACCAGGGTCGCGGTCACCGTCCCGGCCCAGACCAGGGTGGCCCCGAACGAGAGGGAACGGATCATGCCCAGGATGACTCCCAGCTGCGCGCTGCAGGGAACGGCCAGGGCCAGGAGCAGGGTGACCAGGATGCGCTCCTTCTTGGTCTCGAGAATCCGCGCGGTGAGGGTGGCCATGGTGTCGCAACCCAGTCCCAGCACCATGGGAAGCACCGCCTTGCCGTTGAGCCCCAGGCGGCGAAAGAGACCGTTGACCATCACGGCCAGACGGGGGAGGTAGCCCGAGTCCTCGAGGATCCCGAAGCAAAGAAAGAACGTGGCCACGATGGGAAGGATCAGGGCCAGGGCGTAGGAGAGCGCCATGGTGATCTGACCGTAGGGGCCCACCAACCCGTCATGAATCAACTGGGCGACACTCTGGGCGGTGGTGAGTTCGCCGGCCCCCAGGGTGTACTCCGGGAGCCGAACGCCTTCCTCGATGACGTGCTCGTGCGGGAAGTGCAGCAGCGCGTCGGCGCTACGGATGGCGAGCGGGCTGATCTGGTTCTGGAAGACCTGGGTCTCCAGCAGGTCCACCAGGGTTCCGGCGCCAAAGACCCCCACCAGTTGGTACATGCCCCAGAGAATGACCAGCAGCACCGGGATCCCCCACACCGGGTGCATGGCCAGGGATCCCACCCGGTCGGCCAGGGAACCCGGACGGCGGGGAGCCCGGGTCTCGGTGCTGCGGACCAGGTCCGCCACGGCCCGCTGGCGCGCCTGCTCGATCCGGCTGGCCGGTGAGACGCCCGGGGTGGCGTCCAGCTTGTCACGGATGGCCAGGATCGCCTCCAGGTCCGCCCTCGGCATCTGCTCCCGTAGCCAATCCACGATGGCCGGGTCGCCCGAGAGCACGGTCAGGGCCACGCCGCGGCGGGCGAGGTGGGTCTCGGGTAGCCGCGCCGTGATGCCGTCCACTGCGTCCTCGATGATTCGCGGATACGCCGGGGCGATGTGCGCCACCTTCCGTGCGCCCACCGCCCGCTCCAACGCGTCGAACCCCTTGCGGGTCACCGCCACCGTCCGGACCACCGGGACCTGGAGCGCCTGTTCCAGCGCCTCCCGGTCCACCTGTACCCCCAGGTCCTCGGCCTCGTCGGTCATGTTGAGATCCAGGACAAAAGCAATGCCCAACTCGGCCAGTTGGGCGGCCAGCATGAGACCCCGCCGCAGGTTCTTGGCGTCGGCGACCAGGATGACCCCGGCCCCCGGATGGCGGAGCAGGATGTCGAGGGTCACCGCCTCGTCCTCGGACATGGGAAGGAGGCTGTTCACGCCGGGGGTGTCCAGCACCTCCACGGAAGCCCCGTCCACGCGACCCTTCCCGCGCGTCAGGGTCACGGTGGTTCCCGGGTAGTTGGAGACGGTGACGTACCGGCCGGTCAGGTGGCCGAACAGCACGCTCTTGCCAACGTTGGGGTTGCCGACGAGGATGAGCGCCGCGGGGCCGGCTTGGGGGGAGGTGCTGGGCTGTTCGGGAAGCGTGGGCGTCGATGCCATGGAGAGGCGACCTTTTGAGAATGAGACCGAGTCTCAGAAAGCGCCTATCAGTCTAGCCCTCCGTCGCCTCGATTCGCCACTCACAAACCGGAATCGGGATATCGCTATCCGCAATACGGGCCGTCAGTTGGAGACGCGGGGGGCCTCGTAGTCCCGGTCCGGGTTGACGTCGGCCGCGTACTCGCTGTCCCACCAGGTCAGGAAGTCCCGGTCCAGGGCGGCGGTGAGCTCCGGGCTCTCGGCCACGAGGCCCACGTTGCGGCTGTTGTAGAAGTAGCTCTTCTCCCAGTTGCTGGTCCCCACCCAGCAGCGTGTTCCGTCCACGGTGAGGTACTTGGCGTGGGTGACCCGCGCGAAGGGGATGAACCCGGTCGAGGCCTCGGGGACGGTGATGAACCGGACCGTGATCCCCTGGACCCTCTGGAGTGCCTTGAGGTCGTCGACCTTGGGTTTGCGTTTGGACCAGTCGGCGATCATCAGCTCCACCGCGACCCCGCGGGAGGCGGCCCGGCGCAGGGCGTCGTCCAGTTCACGCCAATGCGTCCCGTCCCGGCTCAGCACGCTGTAGCTGAGCAGGGTGGCGCGCAGGGTGGTCTGGGCTCCGTCGATCATGTTGAGGATCTGGGGCAGATCCCAGGTGCC
Source organism: Candidatus Eiseniibacteriota bacterium (assembly GCA_942491735.1). Classification (GTDB taxonomy): domain Bacteria; phylum Eisenbacteria; class RBG-16-71-46; order JABDJR01; family JABDJR01; genus CALOCN01. The sequence continues at coordinate 931,390 of CALOCN010000001.1, forward strand.
GTCATCCGGAAGGTCACCTTGGGGGCTCATGGCCGGGTGCAGCGTTGCCCGCTCGCCGTCGGCCTGGATCCACTGGAAGCGTTCCCCGGTCTTGTCCGGTCTGGAAGTGACCGCGGGGATATCGGGGAGTCGCTGCGCCTTGAGGCCGCGCCCCCGGAGCCAGTCGCTCCCGAAGATCCGCGCCACCGTTTCCGCGTAGGCCGGCATGCGCACCCGCACCCCAATCTCGTGAATGTGCTCAAGGGCCCGCCAGTCCCAGTTGGCGCTGCCGACATAGGCATCGGATCGATCCACCACCAGGTACTTGGCGTGCATGGGACCGCCCGCGGCGGCGCGGTAGTCGACGATGCGGGCCTCGATGCCGGCGTGGCGGGCGAGCCGCCGGAGGGTCTCGGGGTAGGTCTGGAAGAACCCTTCGTCACCCAGCACGCGGACACTGACCCCGCGACTCCCGGCCGCTTCCAGGGCGCGCAGGACCATCTCCAGACGTCCGGTCGCGACCTTGATCCCCTTGTTGTTGAACGTGCTGTCCGGTGAGTTCGAGAAGTAGAACCCCCCGGCCTCGATGGTGCGCTCCGCCGACTCGATCATGGCGATCCATGTCTCCCAGGTGTCCGGGACCTCCGCCGCGTTGACCGGGACCTCGACCGGAACGGTCTCGATGACCTGGATCGAACGGTTCTGGATCTCCTCCGGGTCTGCCGCGTCCAGCGCGTGCGCCGGCGGGGCGAGCGGGAGCAGGGCGGCGGCCACGGCTAGAGCGGTGATCCACGGGTTGGCGCAGGGGCGATCGGGGCACGAACGGGCGATCATGACGGACTCCTCTGGGGTCATTGGGACGGGGCGTAGTGTAACGGGTTGCGGTGGGGCTCGTACTCCGGGAGACTGACCCCCGCGCTGGCTCACCGACTCCTGGGAGGACCGAGTGCTCCGACCGCTCAAACGCTATGCCCACTGGCTCCATCTGCAGTGGCCCGCCGGAACCGTGGAGACCCTCCCCGAGGTGGCCCCCGACGGCTCCACCCAGGTGCCCGGACTCTACGTGGTCGGCGACCTCACCGGGATCCCGCTCCTCAAGTTCGCCCTGGACACCGGCGCCCGGGTTGCCCGGGCCGTAGCCAAGGACCTTGGGGGGGCACACACCGAGGGGGTTCGGGATCTGGTCATTGTCGGCGGAGGTGTTTCCGGCATGGCCGCGGCCATGGAAGCACGCAAACAGGGTCTGGACGTGGTGGTGCTGGAGGCCGCGGAGCCGTTCTTCACCCTGGTCAACTTCCCCAAGGGGAAGCCCATCTATACCTACCCCAAGCGGATGACCCCCGAGGGTTCGCTTCAGGTTAGGGCCGACGTCAAGGAAGGGCTGATCGAGGAACTGCGGGAACAGGTGCGCGCGGCGGGGGTCGAGACCACCCCGGGACGCGCCGAGTCCGTACGACGCACCGGGGATGGACTCGAGGTGATCCTGGTCGACGGGGAGCCCCTGCGCGCGGCGCGGGTGATCGTGGCCATTGGCCGGGGCGGGGACACGCGTCGGCTGAACGTTCCCGGTGAGGACCTGCCCAAGGTCTACAACCGGCTCCATGATCCCAAGGACTTCTGCGGCACCCAGTCCCTGGTGGTGGGCGGAGGGGACAGCGCCCTGGAGGCGGCGATCGCCCTGGCCCAGTGCGGCGCCCAGGTCACGATCAGCTATCGCAAGGCGGAGTTCTCCCGCCCCAAACCGGACAACCTGGAGGCGGTCGAAGCCCTGGTCTCGGGGCGCACCGAGGGCACCGGCTCGCTCACGTTGGCCATGGGCACGAACGTGAAGGAGATCCGGGCGGGGGAGGTGGTGCTCACCGGCGATTCCGGTGAGACGGTGATCGGGAACGACGTGGTGTTCCCCATGATTGGCCGCGAGGCGCCCCTGGCTTTCTTCCGGCGCAGCGGGGTGCCGCTGCTGGGGGAGATGTCGGCCCGGAGTTGGGCCGCGCTGGGGCTGTTCGTCCTGTTCTGCGCCTGGCTCTACAACTGGAAGTCGGGCGGGTTCTTCGACAAGCTGTCCTCGCAGCAGGGCTGGTTTCCCTACGCGTTGCCGGGATGGTTCGCGGACGCGGCGGCGGATCCTTCCACCCTGCTGGGAACGATCGTTGTTTCCGCGAGCGGGCCTTCATTCTGGTACACCCTGGCCTACTCGGCGATCGTGGTCGGTTTCGGTTTCAAACGCATGCGATCCAAACCCACCCCGTATATCCGTTGGCAGACCGCGACCCTCATGTCGGTGCAGGTGTTGCCCCTCTTCCTGCTTCCGGAGATCATCCTCCCTCAGCTCAACTATGCCGGCTGGCTCCCGGCGGCGATCGCCGATCCGCTCTTCCCCGAGGTGACCTACGGCCATGGCCGCGAGTTCTGGCGTGCCTACGGGTTGATCCTCGCCTGGCCCCTGAACGTCTACAACGTCTTCACCGATCAACCGCTTCCGGCGTGGCTGTGGATCTGCGGGATCCAGACCCTGGTTCTCATTCCCGTCGGGATCTACTACTTCGGGAAAGGTGTCTACTGCGGCTGGATCTGTTCGTGTGGCGCCCTGGCCGAGACCCTGGGGGACGGGTTCCGCCAGAAGATGCCCCACGGCCCCAAGTGGAACCGGCTCAACTTCCTGGGCCAGGGCATTCTTGGCGTGGCGGTCGTCCTGCTCGTGTTCCGGGTGGCCGGGTGGCTCTCCCCGGAAACCGCCTGGTTGGCCTCGGTCAACTCCATCGCGCTCAGTGGCGGGGGAGAGACGGGGATCTTCCGGGCGCTCAACTGGAAGTGGACGGTGGACGTGCTCCTGGCCGGGATCCTTGGCTACGGTCTCTACTTCTGGTTCTCGGGCCGCGTGTGGTGCCGCTTCGCCTGTCCGTTGGCGGCGCTGATGCACATCTATGCGCGGTTCAGCCGGTTTCGCATCCTGTCGGAAAAGAAGAAGTGCATTTCCTGCAACGTCTGCACGTCGGTCTGTCACCAGGGGATCGACGTCATGAACTTCGCCAACAAGGGGCTTCCCATGGCGGACCCGGAGTGTGTGCGCTGTTCCGCCTGTGTGCAGAGCTGTCCCACCGGGGTGCTCTACTTCGGACAGGTGAACGCGGAGGGGGTGGAGGTGGCGCGGGACGGGTTGGCCGCGTCTCCGGTGCGGATGCGCGAGGGCGCGTAGGAACACTCGCTACGCGCCCCCGGATGCTTCCGGGCCTAGCTGCCGGCGAACAACAGGTTGGCGTTGGTCGGGCGATCGGCCCGCAGTTCCCAGTCTTCGGGCTGGAAGTAGGGATAGGTACAGCTGACCAGGGCGCCGTAGAAGTTCACGTAGTGGGCGGGCAGGACCCGGCTTCCCGCGTACATGATGCTGTCGGTCACCGTTCCCGCCCCTTCCTTGAGGATGGGGGCGGGTACCTTGACCTTCTCGATCAGCGCCGCGAATCCTTCCTGCTGTGCTGCTCTCCGGGCGTCCGGAGCGGCCATCACGGCCACCGGCCCGGTGAGGTCGGTTCGTTTCGCGATCGCATTCCTCATGGAGTTGCACTGCACCCCGAGGTACTCGTCCGGAAGCCCCAGCATGTGTCCGAACTCGTGGGCAACCACGACGTAGTTGCGGGGTATGCTGATAAACGCGTCGGCCCCGAGGTCGGGATTTCCGGGGCTCTTCACCATCAGCATGCCGGCCGAGAATTTTCTTCCATCCTTCTGTTGCGCGGTGAGATTGGCGGCTCTCCGATCCAGGTTCGCGCGCAGCGGCGTCCGGATCCAGGGCTGGGCCGAGAACTTGGACACCGTCTGGACCACGTCGCTGTAGGGGCGCAGGACTTCCTTGAGTCGGCTGACAATGGCCTTCTTCCGTTTGCCCGCCGTCACCATGGTCCGTGCGTCATCCGGGCCGGTTTGCGCGTACACCCAGATGTGGAGGCCGGCATTGACCGCATCCTCGGTGAGGTAGCGACGGGCCTTGAACCCGAAGTCCGCCAGCCGCTGCGATGCGTCGCGGGTGAGCGTGCTCGACCCCCCCTCGAATGGCAGGTAATCGCACCCTGTGGTCTCGATCAGTTTGTCGATCCACTGCATGGTGAAGATGCCGAGAGCGGTGTCCCTGCGGACGCTGTCCTCTGTCTGGACATCCCGATGTCCGAAGATTCCGTCCCACAGGGGATCATGGGCGACCATCGCGCGGAGGTTCTCGTCCTTGATCACCCGCACCCCGTAGTGGGCGATCTGCTTGGGCGTATTGGGCTCGACCACCACCGTGACGGTGGCCGAATAGTCCTTCTTCCAGTTCTTCTCCCGCGAGACGAACTTGTACTGGTTGCTCCAGGTGGCCTCGATGACCTGCTTGAACCGGTCCTTGTACGCCTGGCGCTCACCGGCAGTCCAGACCGGCCCGTCCGGGAGGTTTCTCCAATCGTCGTTCTGATCGTTGGCCGGTTTCGCGGCGTTCTTGCTCTGCTCGTACTCCTTCTGGGTCAGGAACTGGAAGTTCAGCCGGGAAGTGACGGTGAGCCTGTTGTCTGCGGGCCGGTAGACGGCATCGAATCGTCCGATTTCCGTGGCAGGGCGGTACCCATCGATCTTGAGCCATCCCTGGCTCGTTGCCTGCAGAAAGCTCCGGTGGACTCGATCATCGACAGTCGTGGGTTCAGCCATGTGGTTTCCTCGAACAGGGGCCTTGTGGAGTTGGGAAGCCCGGGGGAAGTCGTCCACCGGACAATCGAGGTGCATAGCATAAACGAGCGGCCCGGTTGGCTGGTACACATCCTTGCCGGTATCGACAAGGGGTATTCGCCCCCTCCCCCGGCCATTCCACCGACAAGTTTCTCCCTCTGACATCCAATATCGAGGAAAGCGTCCGGGGCGCGCTGCGCGTGAGTTGGTATCCTCAGCGGTTGGAAGAGGCGGTGCGATTCTGGCTACGGGTTGACGGAAGCGGGAGAACAACGATGGACAGCATTCCCATGATCAAGAGAGTTGCGACCCTGGGACTCGGGTTGGCCCTTCTGACCGGTTGTGGAGGAGGGACCCTGGAGGACTCCGACGGGCCGGTCGTCGCGGACTCGGCGACCCCTCCCGTGACCGGGGATTCCGTGGAGGGCGTGGTCACCGAAACCATGAATGCCATGGGATACACCTACATCCGGGTCGAGCATGCCGAGGGAGCCATCTGGGCCGCGGCGCCGGCCTTCGGCATCGAGGTGGGAGAGCGCGTCATCGTCTCCACCGCCATGCCGATGGCGGACTACTACAGCAAGACCCTGGACCGCACGTTCGACGTCGTCTACTTCACCCAGGGGATCCAGAGAGAAGGCGGAAAGTTCACCGCAAGTGGTGGGGGCGCCTCCCACGGACGCATGGAACCGGAGGTGGCGGAGATGGAGATCTCCGGGGTGGAGAGGGCCGAGGGCGGCCTCACGGTCAGCGAGATCGTGGCCCAGCGCGCCGACCTGGCCGGTCAGGAGGTCGTGGTCCGGGGCAAGGTGGTCAAGTTCAATCCCGAGATCATGGGAACGAACTGGATGCATATCCAGGACGGATCCGGGGCCCTGGGAGAAAACGACCTCACCGTGACCAGCCAGGCGGTGGTGGAGGTGGGGAGCACGGTCCTCGTGCGGGGTGTGGTGGCGGTGGACAAGGATTTCGGGGCCGGCTACCGGTACGCGGTCATCGTGGAAGGCGCGGAGGTCATCGCGGAGTAGGCGCCGACACCTGGATTGCCGGTGAAACAAGATCAATACGGTCACCCTTCCAGCCTCATGAGAGTCGACGTTGGCGTCTGATCCTGGGCCCCTCTTTGCTATGATTCCTATTCAGTCCACGGGGGTCCTCTCCAGTTCCTGATATTCTGATTCGCGGCGGTCCCCCCTGATCAACACCATTTGCGTTGCATGTTGGGGGCCTCGATGGAGTTTCGTACCGTATTATTCGGACTGTTTGTCGGTCTCTTGGGTCTTGGGTTTCTCGCTCCATCGGCCGCATTCTCGGCCACCGTCTCCTGGCTTGGCCCGGTCAGCGGAGACTGGAGTGATGGCACGAAGTGGAGCGGCGGATTGGCTCCCGCAGCGGGTGATACCGTGGCGATCACGGTTGGTGGGGGAACCTACACCGTCACCGTGGATGTGGATCCTACCGTAGCTCGTATCGTTCTCGGGGGAGCGGGTGGCACCCAGGTCCTGAGTTCGAACGGTCAGACCCTCTCGGTCGCTACGGGCATCGTCATCAACGCGGACGGTCGCCTTGATCTCTCGAACGCTTCCATCCTGGGCACTGGATCCCTGGACAACGCCGGAACCCTGCGCCTCCTCGGATCGGCGAGCGTGTCGCTGAACGTTGCGAACACGGGCGATCTTCATGCGGCAAACCTCGGCAACACGATCCCTACCTTCACCACTCAGAGTGGTGAGATCCGCATCGATGGCCAGTTGTACAACTCGGACTCGGAGTTGACGGTGGTGAACGGGTTCACGAACGCGGGGACGATCGTGCTGACCAAGGTGAGCAGCACGGCTCGGACGATGAGTCTGACCGTGCCGACCCTGGTCAATACGGGGACGATCAGCTCCCCGGGTGGTGTGGGTTCCCGTCGTCTGTACTGCCAGCTGGACAACCAGGGGACGCTGAGCGTGGCCAACGCGGACACGGACCTGGAGAAGGAGGATGCGGACCACCTGAACTCCGGCGACATCAACGTGCTCAACTTTGGTGACCTGGACATCAACCTGACCGGGGCGGGCTCGCCCAGCTTCATCCACTCGGGGAACATCGACATCGACCTGGGTCAGGTGTGCACGGTGGATGGGGGGACGTTCCAGTTCAGCCCGGGGACGACGTCGAACACCGGTGTGTTGGAGTTCACGAACTGCGACGTGGTGGGCGTGGTGTTGAGCGCCACGAGCTGCATCTTCCGCCTGGCCGGGAACACGACGGTGAACTCGTTGACCAACGCCGGGGGACCGGTGGAGGTGGCCAACGCATCGAACGTGGTCACGACAATCCCGGCCCAGAGCGGTGAGATCCGCATCGATGGCCAGTTGTACAACTCACACTCGGAGTTGACGGTGGTGAACGGGTTCACGAACGCGGGGACGATCGTGCTGACCAAGGTGAGCAGCACGGCTCGGACGATGAGTCTGACCGTTCCGACCCTGGTCAATACGGGGACGATCAGCTCCCCGGGTGGTGTGGGTTCCCGTCGTCTGTATTGCCAACTGGACAACCAGGGGACGCTGAGCGTGGCCAACGCGGACACGGACCTGGAGAAGGAGGATGCGGACCACCTGAACTCCGGGGACATCAACGTGCTCAACTTTGGTGACCTGGACATCAACCTGACCGGGGCGGGCTCGCCCAGCTTCATCCACTCGGGGAACATCGACATCGACCTGGGCCAGGTGTGCACGGTGGATGGGGGGACGTTCCAGTTCAGCCCGGGGACGACGTCGAACACCGGTGTGTTGGAGTTCACGAACTGCGACGTGGTGGGCGTGGTGTTGAGCGCCACGAGCTGCATCTTCCGCCTGGCCGGGAACACGACGGTGAACTCGTTGACCAACGCCGGGGGACCGGTGGAGGTGGCCAACGCATCGAACGTGGTCACGACAATCCCGGCCCAGAGCGGTGAGATCCGCATCGATGGCCAGTTGTACAACTCGGACTCGGAGTTGACGGTGGTGAACGGGTTCACGAACGCGGGGACGATCGTGCTGACCAAGGTGAGCAGCACGGCTCGGACGATGAGTCTGACCGTTCCGACCCTGGTCAATACGGGGACGATCAGCTCCCGGGTGGTGTGGGTTCCCGTCGTCTGTATTGCCAACTGGACAACCAGGGGACGCTGAGCGTGGCCAACGCGGACACGGACCTGGAGAAGGAGGATGCGGACCACCTGAACTCCGGGGACATCAACGTGCTCAACTTTGGTGACCTGGACATCAACCTGACCGGGGCGGGCTCGCCCAGCTTCATCCACTCGGGGAACATCGACATCGACCTGGGCCAGGTGTGCACGGTGGATGGGGGGACGTTCCAGTTCAGCCCGGGGACGACGTCGAACACCGGTGTGTTGGAGTTCACGAACTGCGACGTGGTGGGCGTGGTGTTGAGCGCCACGAGCTGCATCTTCCGCCTGGCCGGGAACACGACGGTGAACTCGTTGACCAACGCCGGGGGACCGGTGGAGGTGGCCAACGCATCGAACGTGGTCACGACAATCCCGGCCCAGAGCGGTGAGATCCGCATCGATGGCCAGTTGTACAACTCGGACTCCGAGTTGACGGTGGTGAACGGGTTCACGAACGCGGGGACGATCGTGCTGACCAAGGTGAGCAGCACGGCTCGGACGATGAGTCTGACCGTTCCGACCCTGGTCAATACGGGGACGATCAGCTCCCCGGGTGGTGTGGGTTCCCGTCGTCTGTATTGCCAGCTGGACAACCAGGGGACGCTGAGCGTGGCCAACGCGGACACGGACCTGGAGAAGGAGGATGCGGACCACCTGAACTCCGGGGACATCAACGTGCTCAACTTTGGTGATCTGGACATCAACCTGACCGGGGCGGGCTCGCCCAGCTTCATCCACTCGGGGAACTTCGACATCGACCTGGGCCAGGTGTGCACGGTGGATGGGGGGACGTTCCAGTTCAGCCCGGGGACGACGTCGAACACCGGTGTGTTGGAGTTCACGAACTGCGACGTGGTGGGCGTGGTGTTGAGCGCCACGAGCTGCATCTTCCGCCTGGCCGGGAACACGACGGTGAACTCGTTGACCAACGCCGGGGGACCGGTGGAGGTGGCCAACGCATCGAACGTGGTCACGACAATCCCGGCCCAGAGCGGTGAGATCCGCATCGATGGCCAGTTGTACAACTCGGACTCCGAGTTGACGGTGGTGAACGGGTTCACGAACGCGGGCACGATCGTGCTCACGAAGGTGAGCAGCACGGCTCGGACGATGAGTCTGACCGTGCCGACCCTGGTCAATACGGGGACGATCAGCTCCCCGGGTGGTGTGGGTTCCCGTCGTCTGTACTGCCAGCTGGACAACCAGGGGACGCTGAGCGTGGCCAACGCGGACACGGACCTGGAGAAGGAGGATGCGGACCACCTGAACTCCGGGGACATCAACGTGCTCAACTTTGGTGACCTGGACATCAACCTGACCGGGGCGGGCTCGCCCAGCTTCATCCACTCGGGGAACTTCGACATCGACCTGGGCCAGGTGTGCACGGTGGATGGGGGGACGTTCCAGTTCAGCCCGGGGACGACGTCGAACACCGGTGTGTTGGAGTTCACGAACTGCGACGTGGTGGGCGTGGTGTTGAGCGCCACGAGCTGCATCTTCCGCCTGGCCGGGAACACGACGGTGAACTCGTTGACCAACGCCGGGGGACCGGTGGAGGTGGCCAACGCATCGAACGTGGTCACGACAATCCCGGCCCAGAGCGGTGAGATCCGCATCGATGGCCAGTTGTACAACTCACACTCGGAGTTGACGGTGGTGAACGGGTTCACGAACGCGGGGACGATCGTGCTGACCAAGGTGAGCAGCACCGCGCGAACCATGAGCCTGACCGTTCCGACCCTGGTGAACACAGGGACCCTGGATTCGCCACCCGGTGTTGGGTCCCGCATTCTGGATGGGGACCTTCAGAACGACGGTCTCATCCGTGTGCGCCACGACTTCCAGGTACTGTCCGGCCCCCTGGCCAACACCCCGGCGGGTCGCATCGAGGGCAATCGTACCTTGATCGTCAACGGGATCCCCTTCAGCGACGACGGCACCGTTACGCCGGGGCTCTCTGCGGGGACTCTCACCGTTGCCGGCAATGACCTGCGCAGCGCCACCAGCGCTCTCAATGTCGAGCTCGGAGGCGTCACCGCCGGGACACAGTACGACCGGCTCGCAGTGGCCGGAACGGCGACCCTGGCCGGGGCCCTGAACATCCAGTTGATCAACGGGTTTGAGCCGGCATTGGGGGACAGCTTTGCCATCCTGACCGGGGGGGCCGCGGTGCTCGGTACCTTCGATGCCGTCACCGGGCAGAATACCCCGGGGGGCCTCTTCCTCAGCGTGAGCTACAAGACGGATCGGGTGGACTTGATCACCGGACCCGCTCCGGCGAACAGCGATCCCACCGCGGTGGACGACACGACAACGACTGCCGAGGATATCCTCATCGACGTGGACGTCCTGGTGAACGATTTCGATGTCGACGGGGACTCGATCTCGGTGGTTCCGGGAACGATCTCCAACCCGCCCAACGGCACCGCGTTCCTCAACCCGAACCAGACGATCCGCTATGTTCCCGACCTTCATTTCGTTGGTGCGGATAGTTTCAGCTATGGAATCACGGATCAGGTTGGGGGCCAGGACATGGCAGTGGTCCGGGTCACGGTGACACCGGTCAATGACCCTCCCGAGTTCATCAACCCGACCCCTCCCGACAGTTCCCAGTTCATGATCAGCCCGAACCAGTTGGTGACCTTTGCCGTGATGGCGCAGGACGTTGATGCGGGCGACCTGGTCACCCTCGGGGTATCCCCGCTCCCTTCCGGGAGTCAGGCCACGCCCGCGCTGCCCGTAGTCGGGAACCCGGTCGGCACGACATTCTCCTGGACCCCGACTTCCGGAGATCTTGGGATCCACGAAATCGTCTTCACCGCCACGGATCTCGATTTGACCCCGGCGCAGAGGACGATCTTCGTCGTGGTGGAGATGCCGACCCCGGTGCGCCTCACCGGGTTCGATGCGGTTTCGGAGACCGGAGGTGTCCGGGTTCGTTGGCGGTTCGACGAGTCGGACCTCCCGATACGCCAGGAGCTACAGCGATCCATGGACGAGATTGTCTGGTCGCGGGTGACCTCGGACCCGATCGGCTCCGGCGATGGCTATGAGGTGTTCGATGCGGAGGTCGCGGCGGGCGAGAGGGTGGCCTATCGCGTCGTGACCTGGAGTCGAACGGGGGAGGAACAGGTGTTCGGCCCCGTGAGGCCGGGGGCGGGAGAACTGCCCTCGGCTTTCCGCGTGCTTCCGCCGCAGCCGAATCCGAGCCGCGGCCCCGTGCGGGTGGAGTTTGAGCTTCCCACCGTCTCGGCGGTTCGGGTTACGGTACATGATGTCCAGGGGCGGCTCCTGGAGACGCTGCTGGACAGGGAGCTGACGGCCGGCAGGTATCCCCTGACCTGGTCGGGGACCGTGAACGGACAGCGCGCTCCCGTGGGGGTGTACTTCATGCGATTCCAGGCCGCGGGACAATCCTGGGTCGGACGCATCGTTCTGGCCCGGTGAGGCTGGGCTTCTTCAGAGCAGCACTTCAGTAGGGACGGCGAAGATCCTGACCTGCTCGTCGAGGTGCGTGGCATGACAACATTCGTGCACGGCCTCGGCCAGTCGCTCCGCGACCTGCGGTTCGACCACTGCGAGCAGCATTCCGGTTACGCCAGGAAAGGCCCGGTTGCCCTCCCTGCGCCCGGTCTTCCCCGAACCCCGCGCCGACTCGAATTCCGTGTAGGACTCGATGCCGACCTTTTCCAGGGTCTCCTGGATGTCGGTCCATCGATCCGCCGGGATCAGCATCATGACCAGTTTCATGCGCGAGCCTCCTCCTTGCCACGTTCCGTCAGGTAGTAGAGGACCGGAACCACGACCAGGGTGAGCACCGTGGACGCGATGGACCCGGCCATGAGCGAAATGGCCAATCCCTGGAAGATGGGGTCGAACAGGATGACGAAGGCGCCCACCACGACCGTCCCCGCGGTCAGCGCGATGGGGCGAAGCCGAACCGCGCCCGCTTCGAGGAGCGCCTCGTCCAGGGCCAGTCCGCGCGCGCGGGCCAGACCGACAAAATCGATCAGGAGAACCCCGTTGCGCACCATGATCCCGGCCAGGGCAATGAGACCGATCATCGAGGTGGCGGTGAAGAATCCGTCGAAGACGTAGTGCCCGGGGATGATCCCGATCAGGCTCAGCGGTATGGCCGCCATCATGACCAGGGGTTTCTTGAGGTCCTGGAACCACCCGGCGATGAGCATGTAGATGAGGATGAGGACCACCCCGAACGCGATACCGAGATCGCGGAACACGTCCCGGGTGATTTCCCACTCGCCGTCCCAGCGCACCGCGAACTCGTCCCGGGACTGCGGATAGGCCTGGAAGAGCTGTCGCACCGGTTCTCCGCGGGATCCGGTCAACGCGTCGACCCGGTCCCGCATGTCGAGCATGGAGTAGACCGGGCTGTCCTTACCGCCCGACACCTCGGCGACGACATAGACCAGGGACCGGGCATCCTTGCGGTGCAGGCTCACCTCGCGGTCGCCGTCGATCGGCGTCATGACCGCAGCCGCCGGGACCAGGGTTCCGGCATCGCTGGGCAGACGCATGTCGGCCAGGGCGGCCACCGAAGTGCGATCGGCCTGGGGCCAGCGGACCACCATCGGCACCGGTTCGAGTGCGTGGGGGGGATGGAGTACGCCGACCTGGCGTCCGTTGAGGGCGAGATCGACCGCGTCCGCCACGGTGGCCGGCGAGACGCCCGCCATGGCGGATCGGGTACGATCCACCCTCAGTTGCCATTGGATCTGGGGTGCCTCGATCATCCAGTCCACGTCAACGATGCCCGGCGTGTCCTCCATGATTCTCTTGACCTGATCGGCCAGTTCCACCCGGCTCTCCAGATCCGGACCGTAGATCTCGGCGACCAGTGTCGACAGCACCGGCGGTCCCGGCGGCACCTCCACCACCTTGATGACCGCTCCGTGCCGCTCGGCTGCCGGAAGTGCCCGGTCCCGAATGACCTTGGCCAGCGCGTGGCTCTTGCGGGACCGGTCCTTCTTGGGCTTGAGGTTGACCTGGATGTCAGCGATGTCCGGGCCTCGGCGCAGATCGTAGTGCCGGATGAGTCCGTTGAAGGTGATGGGCGAGGCGGTTCCGGCGTAGACCTGAAGATCGGTGACCTCGGGGATTTCGCTCAGCGCGGCGGCGATCTCGTTCGCCGCGGCGGAAGTCGCTTCCAGGGTGGCGCCCTCCGGCATGTCGACCAGAACCTGGATCTCGCTCTTGTTGTCGAACGGAAGCATCTTGACCGACACCGCCTTGAGCGGAATCAGCATCACGCTCGCCACCAGCAATACCGCCGCCCCCGCCAAGGTTGCCACTCCGCGGCGGGGACGATCCAGCAGGGGCTTGAGGATGGCTCCGTAGATCCTGCGCAGCCGGGGGGGCGCGGTCTCCTCCATCTCCGTGTCCCCTTCTCCCTCGGGGGGCGACTTGAGGAGCCGCTTGCTCAGGTAGGGCGCGATGGTGAGCGCAACGAGCAGGGAGAAGGTCATGGCCAGCGCGGCCCCGATCGGCATCGGTTTCATGTACGGGCCCATCAACCCGCCCACGAACGCCATGGGCAGCACGGATGCGATCACGGTGAGGGTGGCGAGCACGGTGGGGTTGCCGACCTCGGCCACGGCACCGAGCAGGGTCGATCGCGTGTTCCCACCCACCTTCATCCGCAGATGACGATAGATGTTCTCCACGATGATAATCGAGTCGTCGACCACGATGCCGGTGACGAAGATCAAAGCGAACAGGGTGACCCGATTCAGGGTGTACCCGAACATGTAGTAGGTGAAGAGGGTGAGGGCAAAGGTGATGGGAACGGTTATGAGCACCACGCTGGATCCACGCAGGCCCATGGCCAGGGCGATGACCACGGTGACCGAAATCACGGCCCCGAGCAGGTGTTTGAGCAGATCCGTCGCCTTCTCGTCGGCGGTCTCGCCCGAGTCCCGAGCCACGGTGAGATGGACCGTTTCCGGGAACAGTCGCGCCTGGACTTCCGCGAGCCGGTGTTGCACCGCTTCGGCGACCCGCGTCGCGTCGGCTCCCTTCCGCTTGGCCACGGAGATCGTCACCGCGGGCGCGGAGCGTCCCGGGACGCCGTGCGGTTGATTGACCTCCACTGCCGCCCCGCCCATGAACGAGACGTAGTCCTCGGACTCGGACACTTCACGAATGGTGGCCACCGATCGCAACCTCACCGGTCGGTCGTCGACGACGCCCACCACCACCGAGGCCACGTCCTCCGCCGTCTCCAGGAACGCATCGGTACGTACCAGGACCCGCTCTCCTGCGGAGACAAGGCTGCCGTTGGAGGAGGCCACGTTCACCGCGCGCAGGCTCTCGGTCACCCGATGTGGAGGGATGCCGGCGGCCGCCAGGGCTCTGGGGTCCAGCCGGATCTCAAGGGTCCGCCGGTGCCCTCCGATGAGTCGGGTGACCGAGACGTCGGGGACGGTGTGGATCTCCTCCTCGACAGCCGCCGCCACGTCCCGCAGCAGGAGAGGGTCGCCCTGCTCTTCCCACAGCACCAGATTGAGAATGGGCACGTCATCGATGAGCCGCGCCTTGACCAGCGGCGGGCTCGCTCCGGGAGGCATGCGGTCCAGACCGCCGGCCAACGCATCGTAGATCTTGACCAGGCTCCGTTCCTGATCCTCGCCGACCCGGAAGCGCACGGTGAGGAGCGCCAGGTCGGGCAGGGACGTCGCATAGACATGTCGAACCCCGGGCAGCTCCAGGAACATGCGCTCCAGGGGCCGGGTCACCCGATCCTCGACCTCGGCCGGAGTGGCCCCGGGAAGCGAAACGAGGACGTCGGCGAAGGGGACCACGATCTGGGGCTCCTCTTCGCGCGGGGTCTTGATCACCGCCATGACTCCCAGGAGGAGGGCTGCGATCATGAGCAGGGGAGCGATCTTGGAGTCGAGGAACGCCGAGGCGAGTCCGCCCGCGATGCCGTAACCCGGGCTCTTCATGACGCTACCTCGACCCGATCCCCGTCCTGCAGATCCGCCGACGGGACAAGGACGACGCGATCGCCGGCCGCGAGACCGGTCAGGACCCGTCCGTCGGCGGCCAGCCGGAGCCACCGGAGCCGCGCGCGGTCTTCGCGAACCACGAACACTCCGGTGAGCGGACCGTTGCGTAGGATCACTTCCTCGGGAACGCGGATCGTGGGCTCGGTGGTATCGCCAAGGAACGCCACGTCGACAAACGTCCCGCTTCCGGCGTCGAGCCCGCCGACGTCGAGGAAGACCTCGAAGGTATGTCCCTGGGCGCCGGGGGCCACGCGGTCGATCCGTGTGGCTTGGCTTCGTGCGCTTCCACGGAGGGTCAGCTCCGCGGCGCCGCCCGCGCGCACTCCGACATCCATCTGCGACGGAATGGTGGCGCGAACCTCGAGATCCGCGGAGTCCTCCAGGATCAACAGGGTTCTCCCGGGAACGGCGAGGTCCCCGGTGCGTACCCGTCGCGAGACCACCCGACCGGCCCGGGGAGCGCGCAGCTGGGCGTAACCCAGGTTTCGGGTCGCCATGCGGGTGCGGGCCCGCGCCTGTTCCAGCGCGGCGTCGGCGGCGGCGGATGCCATTTCGGCCAACTCGAGGTCCCGCGTGGTGACCACGTGGCTGGCGGCGAGACGCCGGTAGCGACCGGCCTGGGTGGCCGCGGTTTCCGCGGCGAGCCGGGCCGACGTCTCCGCCGCCTGCGCCTCGGCGAATGCCGACTCCAGTTCCGGCGCGTCCAGACGAATCAACAGGTCACCCGCCGCGACAGGACTCCCTTCGGTCACCAGCAGCTCCAGCACCCGCCCCGAGACCCGGGACGCGAGTTCGATCCGGTTTCGTGCTACGACCTCGCCCGCAGTGACGAAGCGGGCGGCCTCCTGGGTCTGCTTCACCACGTGGACCCGGACACGGAAAGCGCTGCGGTCCCCGGTTTGCCGCGCCTCCCGGCTGTCTCCGCAGGACGACAGGACCAGCGTGGCGAGTGCCAACGCCATCGGGATGAAGGTCAACGGGCGGGTCATGGGGACAGCTCCTCGATGTCGGGGTTTCCGGCGGCCAGCCTCAACGCGGCGTGTGCCATGGCCAGATCCTGGCGGGCCGTTGCGGCCTCCAGACGGGTTCGGGTCAGGGTGTTCTGGGATTCGGTGAGTTGCAGGGTGGTGGCAAGGCCTTCGGCATGGCGCTCCCGGACCAGACGAAAACTCTCCGTGGATGCGGCCACGGCGGCCTCGAGCGCCTTGACCCGTTGCCCGGAGGCCTGGATCCGGCTGTAGGCGGTGCGCACGTCGTGCGCCGCCTGGTCCCGTGCGGCCTGGACCCGGGATCGGGCTGCTTCCATGGCCTGGGCGGAGCCCTGGTTCCGACTTCCCGTGCCGGTGTCGAGTCGCCAGCTGGCCAGCAGCGCTACCGTCCACTGATTGCCGCCCGAACCGAACACCTCGTTGCTGTTGTGTTCGATCATCCCGCCGAGTTCGATGGCCGGGAACCAGGCCGAGCGTGCGAGCCGCCGGTCCGCGTCCGCCGCCTCGGCGATTCCCTCCACCGCACGCACGTCACCACGTTCGGTGCTGCCGGCGAGCGCGTCGGCAAGGGTTCTCGATCCGTCCACCGGCGGGCCGGGATCCACCAACGCGTCCTCGACCGGTTCATCCGCACCGAGCAGCATGCCGAGGTGACTGCGGGCCACCACGCTGTCGGACTCCGAGAGCGCGACCATGGCCTGTGTCTCCAGGAGGTGCGCATCCAGGGCCCGGCGGTCCGAGAGCAGGGCAAGTCCCTCCGTCCATAGGCTCTCCACCCGGGCTCCCTCCGCCCGGGCAACCGCGAGCGACTCGCGCAGGACCCGCAGCCGCGTCTGTGCGAGCACGGCCGAGCGGAAGGTCTGCTCCACCGCGAAGGCGAGTTCTTCCCGGGTGCGGAACCGCGTAGCCTGCGCCGCACGCGCCTCCGCGCGTTTGCCGTCCAGCTGTGCGGTCAGGGCCCCGCCTGTCCACAGGGGCTGACGCAGGCTGAGCGCGTAGCGGAAATGTGTCACGGGAGCGGGGGAGTTGAGGGGGGACAGGTCGAACTCACCGGTCTCCGGATCCAGGCTCCCCAGGTTCTCCGGAGCGAACCGCTCCTGCGAGAGCAGTCCGCCGAACACGATCACCGGTTGGTTGGAGCGAAGCCCGGTCAGGCTCGCCTCCAACCGGGGAAAGCGATCGTGGGAGGCCGCGGAGGCAAGGCTGGCTGCGGCCTCCGCGTTCCAGGTGGCCGAGGCCATGCGGGGCGATCGCTCGAGTGCGATTGCGATGGCGTCGTCCAGGGTCAGGGCGCGAGCAGGCGACGTCTGGAGAGTCAGAGCCAGGCCGGCGCAAGCCACCGCCATCAACCGTCCGGGCCAAGAACGCACTGTGTGGGATATCATCGAACCCTTCCCTGGATCGTTTTCTTCGAGCCGGTGGTCACCGGTCCCAAGGAAGAGATGCAATCCGAGAGCGAGGGTCACAGGTGGAGTTGATGGTATGACCGTCGAGGAATCAGGGAGCCCTGAACGGGACCGGGCTACCGAGGACCGAACGCTCGAGAGCCTCTGGGCGGGGGAGTCCGGCGCCTTCGATCGATTCGTCGAGGTGTTCGGTAACCGTATCTACGCCTTTGGGATACGGATGTGCGGCCACCGCGAGGACGCCGAGGATGTCTTCCAGGACACCCTGGTCACCGTCCATCGGAAGATCCGGGATCTGCGCGAGCCTCGGGCACTGACCACCTGGCTGTATCGCATCGTGTCCAACAATTGCCTGACCCGCCGACGCAGGAGCAAGTTTGCCCCCGAGAAGGAGTTGTCGCTCGATGAGCTCCTTCCCAGGGGGGGGGTTGTCGACCGGGGTCCCGTGGTTCCGGAGTCATCCGGTCCCGAGGGTGAGGTCTATCGGCATGAACTTTCCAAGGCCCTGGATCACGCGGTGCGTGACCTTCCCCCCGACTTTCGCGTCATCTGGTTGATGAGGGAAGTCGAGGGGCTCAGCACCGAGGAGACCGCGGAGGCCTTGGGTCTCGGGGTCTCCAACGTGAAGATGCGACTGCATCGGGCTCGCCTCGCGCTGCGCAAGCAGCTTGCCCATCTCCACCCCGACGGAGTCGGAGCATGAACGTCGAGCACCACCACGACAAGGAGACGTGCCGGGCGCTGGCCGCGCGTCTCTCGGAGTACCTGGATCACGAGCTTCCGGACGAGGTACGTCGGGAAGTCGAGCTTCACTTCCAGGGTTGCGCCAACTGCGAGCGGTTTCTCGAATCACTCCGTCGTACCCGGGATTGCGCACGGTTCCTTCCGCCGCTTGAGTTGACCCCGGATCGTCTGAGAAAACTGGCGAAGGAGGCCAAGCGGCGCCTGAAAGAGTGACCCTGGATGCTGGGCCTGCTCGAGGCGATTGCCGCCTAGAACACGAAGCGAACCAGCATGCGGAACGCGAGCACAGCCAGGTAGCCCAGGAGCGCCGTGGTGATGGCCCGCCCGGTCGAGAAATCCAGGGCCTGGCGAATGGCCACCACCGCCGCGGTCAGCTTCCAGGCACTGCCGACCAGGGCGATGACCGGGCCCGCCCCGGGGATGAAGACGAAGAACACCAGCACCTGGGGTACGTGGGCGTACCCCAGGGTGCGCAGCATCTCGCCAAGATCCGACTGGGTGGTGGGGGCCTTGGTGATGTTCTTGCCGATCCACAGGGTGAGGATGGCCCAACCCAGCCACGACACCAGCGAACTCAACACGTTCGCGGTGATCGGACGGATTCCGGAGTCCCCGTCGTAGGCCAGGGCCATCCCCAGCGAGGAGATCAAGGCCACGCCCAACACGATGAGCGTGGCCTCTCCCGTATAGTTCGGGTCGGCCTCGACCTCTTCGTACAGCTCCGAATCCAGCCCCGCGGCGCGGAGCATGCGTTTCAACATGAGTTGGCCCCTGTCAGCGTCTGGACGCTAGTCCTCTTCCGGCGGGTCGCTGGCCGGCATGCCCTCCGCGTACCCGTCCGGTAGGAGCGAGATCGCGGTGTGCGAACCCTCCGGATAGTTCTTCCGGAATGCCTCGTGCAGCTTGTCCGCGGCGATCGACTCGGCGCGTTCCTTGCGCTTGAGCACCCGATGAAGATCCCAGCCCAGCATGTCGAGGGTGTTGAAGGACGAGAGCCAGTAGCGGTTCTGCTGCTCGTTCTTCTCCAGACCGCGCAGTTCCTGCTCGCGCACCTTGGCCACCTCGTCCTCGGTGGGCCCGCCCTCCTTGAACTTGGCCACTTCCTGGAACACGATCTCCTGGAGCTTGGCCGCGTGTTCCGGCGCCGAAGTGAAGGACACGCTGGTCGTCTTGTAGTCCATATAGGGATACAGGGTTCCTACCCCCATGGACACCCCGTAGGTCTCGCCCAGTTCCTCGCGCATGATCTCCCGCAGACGGATGCGCAACGCGTCGTTGGCCTTGCGCAGGTAGAACATCTCCATCTCGTCGTCGGTCGGCTGGGCCGGCCAGGTGATGAGGGTGCGGCTCTTGGGCTCGGTTCCCGCGTACACGCTCTCCGTGATCACCCCATCGGGGAAGGAGAGCTTGGGGTCCTTGAACTCATCCTTTCTCCCGCCGGGCTTGCCGGGAAGCGAGCCGAGATAGCGGGTGATGAGCGGCTCCACCGCGTCCAGATCGATGGCCCCCACGAAGTAGATGCTCAGGTTCGACGCATCGGCAAAGGTCTCGCGGTAGAAGGCCATCGCCTTCCCGCGGTCCACCTCCTCCAGCATGTCCAGGGTGGGGGGCTGGCGGGTGTAGTGGTCGTTGTAGTTGATGAGCTCCACCCGGTCCGAGAACTGGGCGTTGGGATCCACGCTGCGGTTCTCGATGAACGACTTGATCCGGTCCATGAGGACCTCGTAGGCCTCTTCCCGGTCGTTGGGTGCGGTCCAGTACAGGTAGGCGAGCTGGAGCGCGGTCTCCAGATCCTCGGGGCTCGCCGAGCCGCTCAGGCCGTAGGTGAACCCGCCGATGAACGTCTGTCCCGAGGCGTTCTTGCCCGCGGTGAGCTTGCGCAACTCGCTGGGAATGAACCCGCCCACCCCGGCCTCACCGACCAGGGCCGTGGCCATGGAAGCCGAAGTGTAGTCACTCTCCGGGGCGAGGGACGTCCCCCCCAGGGCCTGACCGGAGAAGATGATCTCGTCGTTCTTGTAGTCGGTCGGCTTGAGGGTGACCTCGATCCCGTTGGAGAGGGTCCAGGTCGTGGTCCCCAGGGCCTCGTCGGTGGACCGCTTGACGATGGATCCCGGCTCGGGGAGCTGGGTCATGAGCGCGCTGCCGCTGAGGCTGTCCTCGTAGGGATCGGGAACCGTAGCCACCGCGGCGCCGGCCGCGGCGAGCAGCTGCGAGTCGCTCGGCATGACCACCCCGTCCTTCTCGGGACCGGAGGCCATGATGACCGTGTTGTCCTCGTGCACCAGCCGGTCGATGGCGTGGTTCACCTCGGCGAGGTCGATCTGCTGGAACAGCGCCTTGGCCAGCTCGAACTCCACCTCGATCCCCGGAATGGGTTCGTTCTCCAGGAAGTTGCGCACGTACTCGCCGGCATAGGCGTTGTTCTCGGTCTTGTCCCGCTCGTTGTAGGCGTTCTCCAGACCGCTCAGCATGGCCGCCTTGGCCCGCTCCAGTTCGCCCTCCCCGAACCCGTGTGCGCGCACCCGGGCCACCTCGGTCAGCAGGGACTCGAGGGTCCGTTCCACTTCCCCTTCCCGGGTCACCCCGAACACGCCGAACATGGCCACGCTGCGCGCGAACGACCAGGAACCGGAACCGGCGAAGAGGAACGGGGCATCCGGCTTCTCGCGGATCTCACCCAGTCGTGCGTTGAACATGCTGGAGAACAGCGATTCCACCATGGAGCGACGGTAGGCGCCCACGCTGCCCTCCTCCACCTTCCCGTGCTTGAACAGGATGCTCACCTGGGTGCGGGGCATCTCCGGGTCGGTGGCGGATACGGCCAGCACCTCCTCGTGCGGCGGCACGTCGTAGATCACCCGTTCCGGGGCATTCGTCGCGGCCGGCATGGAGCCGAAGTTCTCCCGGATCATGGCTTCCACCGCGTCCGGGTCGAAGTCGCCGATCGCGATCACCGCCATGAGATCCGTGCGGTACCAGTCGCGGTAGAAGTCGGCCAGACGACCCGCCGGTGCGGTCTCGATGACCTCGGCCTTGCCGATGGGAAGCCGCTGCGCATAGCGGGAGTCCTTGAACAGGACCGGCCACTGCACCTGGCGGATACGCTCCGAGGCCCCCAGCCCGCGCCGCCACTCGTCCAGGACCACCCCGCGTTCCTTTTCCACCTCCTCCGGATCCAGGGTGATGCCCTGGGCCCAGTCGCCCAGGACCAGCATGCCCCGGGTCAGCAGTTCCGCGTCATCGGTGGGGACCTCCAGCATGTACACCGTTTCGTCGAACGAGGTGTAGGCGTTGAGGTCCGGCCCGAACCGCATGCCGATCCGCTCCAGGTAGTCGACCAGCTCGTTCTTCTCGAAGTTCGTGGTCCCGTTGAAGGCCATGTGCTCCAGGAAGTGGGCGAGCCCCCGCTGGTCGTCGTCCTCCAGCATGGAACCCGCGTTCACCACCAACCGCAGGCTGGCCCGGGCCTCCGGCTTGGCGTTCTGCCGGATATAGAAGGTGAGACCGTTCTCCAGGGTGCCGATCCGGATGGCCGGATCCGGGGCCAGGTTGGCGTCGGGGGACAGGTCCAGATCGGCCGCCGGGGCCGCGCCGGGAAGGGCCAGGGCGATGCCAAGGCCCAGGGCCAGGCTCAACAATAGGAATATTCGGGGCATGGTTCGAGTCATGGAAAAGGAGCCTCCAGGCCGGGGTAGGTTGATTCGAGAGGATTGCAGTCTAATCAATAGTGTTGTCATCCTGCCAGAACTCCCCCCGAAACCCAAAAAAACGCCCCCGCCACAGGGGGGCGGGGGCGAAGGGGTTCCGGCTTCCGGTGGTGCCAGGGGGGGGCTCTACGCCGCCTTTCGCTGCGGCTGCGCCGACTGCTGGAGCTGGCTGAGCTCCGAGTCGAGGCGCTGGATCGTCTGACGCATCCACATGGCCTGCTCGGCGTGCCTCGAGGCCACTCCGGCGTGCTCGGCGAAAACGTGCAGGGCCCGCAGGTCCTCTTCCGTGTACTCCTGCTCCGGGCTGCGACTGGAGACGTTGAGGACACCGACCAGCTCATCCCGAACCAGGATGGGCACCACCATGGCGGCGGTCAGGGACTCGTTCTTGGGATTGATGTCCGGGTTCTGCTGCCAGGTCTCCCCGAGCACGACCGGTTTCCGGTGCTCGGCCACCCACCCGGCAATCCCCTCGCCGACCTTGATCCGCCGTCCGATCACCCGGCTCACGTCCTCGTGCCCGCGCGCAGAGCGGACCTCGAGTTCCCCGGTGTCCTTGTCCTTGAGCATCATCGAGACCTGGTTGCAGTCGAACGTGTCCAGGCAGGTCTGGCTGATGCAGTCGAAGATGGCCTGGGGGTCCGTTTCCTTGGCCAGGGAGCGACTCACCGTGAGGAGGGAGAGCAGACGCTCGAGGTTCCGCTTCACCTTGCGGTTGGACGCCCGCAGGGAGTCCTGGAGTTGCCGCCGCATTCCCAGCACCTTGCGCTGCTGGGACGTGAGGTAACCGGTGAAAGCGAGGACGATCACCGAAAGGGCGACCTGGAGGGCGAGATCGGTTCCGGCCCAGGGCCAGACTTCGGCGACACGCTGGCGCAGGCCGCCGGCAACCCCGGACATGAGGCCGAACACGGTCAACATGATGAGCACCACCATGATGCTCCAGTTGCGCCAGAACTGGGCTTCCAGGCGATCCTGCGCCTCGAAGTTCTGGGTAGTCTTGTCGTCGCCCGAGTCCGGGACAGGATAGTTGCTGGCCTCCATCGAGGTCCTCCGTCATCTACGTGAGAGCGATGCGAGGTCGGGGTATTTTCCGGATCTCGCCGATGAAATGCGGTCAGAATGGGTATCGTCCACGGGCGCAAGGGGCTGAACAGCGCCGGTGCACCACGCAAACCGGTGCCGCCCCCCGGATTGCGGATCGCACCCGGATTCCGGTCTTAAGAAACTACTTTTCAATCATTTAGAGGGTGTCGGGCGCGGCTGGGGTTTTTCCCCCCATCGAAGTCCTGAGCAGGTCGTAGGCAAGAAACCCGACGTTGAGGTCCACGAAGGCGTGGACCAGCATGGGTACCCAGAGGCTTCCGCTCAGGACATACAGCAACACCATCCCCAACCCGATGGCCGCGGTCTGACCCACTCCACGGGTTCCCTGGTAGGCATGGGCCATCCCAAACAATAGGGCGGCAATAATCCAGGCCGCGACCTGGGGAATCAGCAGGGAGAGATACCAGATGAGGAATCCGCGGTAGAGGATTTCCTCGCAGATCCCCGCGGTGATGGAGAGGGCGCTGAAGCGGGTCAGCTCCCGCCGGGTGTGCGGAAGGAGCGGCCGCAGGTGGTGGAGTTGATCCCTCACCTCGCTGCGCAACTCGTTGGTGCCGGTGCGCACTTCGAGACGCTGCGAGGTGCCGAAGGCGATGAAGCCCAGAGCGAGGGCGAGAGCCAGCGCGAACCCCCAACTCGGGGAGAACCCCAGGCCCAGCGCGTCGAGGGAACGGCTGTGGGCGATCCACACCGCCACCGTGATGGCGACCAGGCCCCACTCGAAGAGCATGCTTTCGGTGTAGGAGCGCAGGCGCATCCGCCCGGCGGTCCGTCCACTGGCCCGCATCATCCGCGGGTACCAGAGCAGCAGGTCGTAGAGGGGGAGAGCGACGGCGATGAGCCCCACCACCACGTGATCGAAGAGGGTCGGCATGGTGTGGAGGAACGCTACGGGGAAGCGGCTTCGCGCTCGATCCGATCCAGCAGGCCCTGGATCTCGTCCTGGAGGAACGGCGTGGTGGGATTCTCCAGCGCGCGCACCAGATACTCCTGGGCTTCATCGCGCCGGTCCGTTTCCCGGTAGAGCACGCCCAGGTGGTAGTAGATTTCCGAGAGATCACTGCGCCCGTCGCCGGAGGCGATCTCGATCGACTTGAGCAGGACCTCCTCCGCCTCGCTGAAGCGACCCATCCGGATCAGGGCCCACCCCAGGGTGTCCATGTGCCCCGGATTGTCGGGGTCGAAGCGGTTGGCCTTCTCGGCCAGGGAGAGCGCGCGCTCGGGCTGCTCGTCGGCATCGGCGTAGGCCATGGCCAGGTTGTTGTTGTAGACCGGGTTGTCGGTGTCCTTGGTGAGGAGCATCTCCCCAATGAAGATGGAGTCGTCCAGACGGCGCACCGTGGCGAGGAAGAAGCTGGTCATCTCCAGCAACTGGACCTCGGTCACCTCGGTCGTGTCGTCCTCCGCGACCAGTTCATGGAGGATGTCGTAGGCATCCTCGTCACGCCCCACGCGCAGATAGGCGACGCCCAGACGGAAGATGGCGCCAGGCTCCGCCTCCTCGACCGTGTTCCGGTAGGCTTCCAGCTGGACAATGGCTTCACCGCGGTGGCCCCGGTCATCGGCGATCATCCCCAGGGCCAGATAGGACCCCGGGTAGTCGGGCTTCTCGTCCTGGCAGTGGACGAACTCACGATAGGCCGCGTCGAACCGCTCCAGGCGCATGTTGAGCGTGCCGAGGATGCAGGAGATGTTCTCCACCGGGGCGCCGACCGCGCGGGCCCGGCCCAGGAACTCCACCGCGGCCTCTTCCTCACCCGGCGTCTCGGCCAGGGTGAGTCCCAGCAGTCGCAGCGCGTTGGGATTGTCCGGGTCGCTCTCGAGCATGATGCGAAGCAGCATCATGCCCTCCTCGAGGTCCCCCTGTTGGAGGCGGGTGGCCGCGAGGTAGTACGTGGCTTCCAGGTCGTTCGGGTCGAGTTCCCGGGCTTCCGTGAAACGCTCGGCCGCGCCGGGGAGATCCCCGGTGAAGTACCGGGCCACGCCCAGGGCCTTGATGGCTTCCGGGTCCCTGGGGTCCATGTCGGCCAGGACCGGCCCGAGGGTTTCGATGGCGCTCTCGAACTGCTCCGCACTCACCTGCGCCCGTCCCAGGGCCAGTCGGACCTCCGTGGTGAGATCGTCGACTTCAGCGTCCTCGAGCAGTCTCAGCAGACCCTCCGTGGCCGGGGCGCTGTCCGGATCCAGGCCATAGGCCTGCAGGTAGTAGGGGAGCGCTTCGCCGGGCTCACCCCGCCCTTCATGGACGAGGCCCAACCCCTCGAGCGAGTTGGCGTCTTCGGGGTCGATTTCCAGGGCACGCCGGTAGGCGGTTTCGGCCTCATCGTAGTTGCTGTTGCCGAGGTAGGCGTCCCCCAGGGCCCGGTGGACATCGGCAACCGTGGGTTCCGCTTCGGCCGCCTGGCTGAAGGCATCGATCGCGGCGGGGAAGTCCCCCTCGCGCATCGAGTACTCGCCGGCCGCCCAGGATTTGCGTCCCTTGGTGCTGGTGAGGGGGACCGACATGCCGCCGAAGAACTGTTCCGAGAGAAGCTCCACCCCCTTGAGCGCTTCGGGGTGGTTGGGGGCCTTGGCCAGCACCCAACGGTATTGGCGCAGGGCCTCGATGGAGGCGGCTCGGGTGTTGTTGAGCTGGTTGGAGACCAGGGCGGCGGTCAGGGCCCGGGCGAGATTGAGGTGCCCGACAAGCCGGTCCGGCGCCAGTTCCACCACCTGGGAGAAGGCGAGCACGGCATCGCGGTACTGCCCCTGCTCGAGGTACAACTCCCCCTCGAAGAGCAGCATATCGATCTCTTCCGGGTCCGCGCTGGGGGGGCCCAGGGGGTCGGTGTCGACCTGCTCGGGATCAAGGACCGGTTCCTGGGCGTACCCCGCGCCAGAGGCCGGGCCCAGGGCCCAACCCGCCAGAATCAGCATGCAAAGGGAGCAGATCAAGTACCGCATGACTCTAGTGTAGCGGGTTCCGGACCCTGCGTCCCGGGGGGGAAACCGGAATGGGTCCGCCGAACCGTAGGTACGGCAATGGTATAGTCCCGCACTGGAATTCGGGCTTTGCGATGGGATGGACATGATTCGTTGGATTCTCCTGGGTCTGGTCGCGGGGGGGTGCTGTGCCGGCCCCGCCCTGGCCTCCGACTACCGAGTGCGCCTGCGCGCCAACGACGCCCCCATTGGAGGGCGCTTCACCATCGAGGCCTTCATGTTGGATACCCTGGATACCGTTCTGGAGCTTCCGGAGTCCGGACGGGTTGCCGTGGTGCGCTTTTCCGGGGCGACCGGACGCAACTCCTTCATCGTCCCCGGTGACCTGACCTTGCGGGTGGGTCGGGAACAGGAATGGAAGCGGGGGTTTCAGCCCCTGGGCCCGGAGCGACTGGCCGGCGCCTTTCCCAGCGACACCACCCGCTGGGCTCTCTGGTGGGTCGGGTCGGATTCCACCTTCACCTGGGAAGACGCGGAGAAGATCCGGCTTACCTATGGCGAGGATCGCGCGTCGTTTCATCCCCTGGGAGCCGATCGGGCGCACGAGGTGGCCGAGACCCTTCCCTGGGAGACGATCCGGGCCTGCGTCATCGATCCCGACCGATCCGTGACCGAACCGGAGGAACTGCCCAACCCGGCCGTGTTCGACAAACACCCCCAACCCCGCATCCGGACCACCCCCGAGTACCCCACGACCGCACGGATGTACGCCTATGAGGGCATCGTCCATGTGGCCGCGGTGATCGACACCCACGGCGCGGTCACCGATGCCTACGTCGTCAACTCCAGCGCCCAGCACCTGCTCAACGTTTCCGCCCTGATCTCGGTCATGAACTGGACCTTCACCGTGGGCTGGAAAGGAACCGAGCGGGCCACCGGGACCCTGGTCGTCCCGATCACCTTCACCATGGGATCCAGGGATCAATGAACGTTCCATTTCGTATTCGCGGCTTGCTGATTCTGCTGGCAGGGATGCTCCCGTTCGCCTCCACGAGCCGGGCCCAGGAGCCCTCCGGTGTGCCTTGGGTTGCCGAGATCTTCATCAACGAGCGGATCTACGACGGCGCGATGAGGATCCGCGTGTTCTACCAGGACGGCTACCTTGCCGTCCCGGAGTCCGTGGGTCGCCTCACCCTGGTCTGCGCGGACCTTGGTACGGGGCGTCACGCCTACTTCATCCCGACCGATCTGGCCTTCGAGGTGGGCTCCCGGCAGCTCTATACCGCCGAGTTCGAGACCGTCGCGGATCTGCTGGGGCAGGCTCTCGGGGGGCGCCTACGTGAAGGGGAAAGCCAGACCGGCATGATCCTGCTCCCCCCGCCGCTGCGCGTGGACACGTTCTACCCGGACCAACCCGAGTCGGTCACCGTGCGCTACGCGAACCATCGGGGCCGCTTCCGGGTCGCGACCCCCGAGGAAACCGCGGAGTGGGAGACGTTGGCCCCACGTGCCCTGGTGGCCAGCGGGCTGAACGCCTGGTGGGAATGGATCGAGGCGATCGACGCGGCTCCCGCCATGGAGGTGGGCGAGGAACGACTCTTCTCCGAGCGCCTCTTCCCCGGGCAGGGACACATCATCACCAACGAAGGGCTCTCCGCCGAGGCGCTGCGCAACGCGATCTTCCGGGTCGGGGACCGCGCATTGCTGGAGGGACCGGTGAGTCAGCGGGTGGCTCCGCTCTATCCGTCGGTGGCCCGGCAGGTGCACGCCGAAGGTCTGGTGGTCACGCTGTGCTATGTCGCGCAGCACGGGGGAGTGGAGGACGCCACCGTCCTTGCCTCCAACGCCACGCATCTGCTCAACCTCTCGGCCCTGGTCGCGGCCATGGACTGGCGATTCAAGCAGGTTCCCGGGGAGGGAGGCGGACTCCGGGACGGGTGGCGTCTCATCCCCTTCCATTTCCAGCTCCAGGAGGGTCCACAGGGGGAAGTGCCTACGGTGACCGCCGACGCGGTGGATTCGGATGCGCCGGACACCCCGCCCCGCATCCTCAAGTACGTGGAGGCTCCCTATCCGGTCGAGGCCCGCAAGGACAAGGCGGATGGCACGGTGGTGTACGAGGTGTTGCTGGATCCCCGGGGCAAGATGATCGGTTCCCGTCTGGCGAAACCGGTGCATCCGCTGCTGGATGAAGCGGCGCTGACCGCCCTGGAACAGATGTTTTTTGCCCCGGCCACCCGGGACGGTCACCCGGTGCAGGGCCGGCTCCAGGTCGAGTTCCCGTTCGAGTGGAAACGGCGCTAGGACCCGATCAGCTCTCCGTTTTCACGTAGACCTCGGCCCCCTTCTCCACGAACTCTTCCGACTTCTTCCTGAGCCCCTCGGTGAGTGCCGCCGTGTCGCCCAGGCCGTGCTCGCGGGCGTAGTCCCGTACCTGCTGGGTGATCTCCATGGAGCAGAACTTGGGCCCGCACATGGAGCAGAAGTGGGCCACCTTGGCCCCGGGGGCGGGGAGGGTGGCGTCGTGGTACCTGCGCGCGGTGTCCGGGTCCAGGGAGAGATTGAACTGGTCTTCCCAGCGGAACTCGAACCGCGCCTTGGAGAGCGCGTTGTCCCGCTCCTGGGCCCGCGGGTGTCCCTTGGCCAGGTCCGCGGCATGGGCGGCGATGCCGTAGGCAATGAGACCCTGCTTCACGTCCTCCTTGTCGGGCAGACCGAGGTGCTCCTTCGGGGTGACGTAGCAGAGCATGGCGGTTCCGTACCAGCCGATCTGCGCCGCGCCGATGGCCGAGGTGATGTGGTCGTAGCCGGGCGCGATGTCGGTGGTCAACGGACCCAGGGTATAGAAGGGCGCCTCGTGGCAGACCTCGAGCTCCTTCTCCATGTTCTCCTGGATGCGATGCATGGGGACATGACCCGGGCCCTCGATCATGACCTGGCAATCCTGTTCCCAGGCGAGGGTGGTGAGCTCGCCGAGGGTCTCGAGCTCCGCGAACTGGGCCGCGTCGTTGGCATCGGCAATACAGCCGGGACGCAGTCCGTCCCCCAGGGAGAAGCTGACGTCGTAGGCGGCCATGATCTCGCAGATGTCGCGGAAGTGCGTGTATAGAAAGCTTTCCGTGTGGTGGGACAGACACCACTTGGCCATGATCGACCCGCCGCGCGAGACGATGCCGGTCACCCGGTTCGCGGTGAGCGGCACGTAGGGGAGTCGCACGCCGGCATGGATGGTGAAGTAGTCCACCCCCTGCTCGGCCTGCTCGATCAGCGTGTCGCGGAACAGGGGCCAAGTGAGGTCCTCGGCCTTGCCCCCCACCTTCTCCAGGGCCTGGTAGATGGGGACGGTGCCGATGGGAACCGGCGAGTTGCGCAGGATCCACTCGCGGGTCTCGTGGATGTGCTCGCCGGTGGACAGGTCCATGACCGTGTCGGCGCCCCAGCGTATGGACCACACCATCTTCTCGACTTCTTCCTCGATGGACGAGGTCACCGCGGAGTTCCCGATGTTGGAGTTGACCTTCACCTTGAACCCGCGACCGATGATCATGGGCTCGGACTCGGGGTGGTTGATGTTGGCGGGAATGATCGCGCGACCGCGGGCCACCTCGTCCCGGACGAACGCGGCCGGAAGTCCCTCGCGTAGCGCGATGAACTCCATCTCGGGGGTGATGTCCCCCCGGCGCGCGTAGTGCATCTGGGTCACCCGCTGGCCGCCCCGGGCGCGGAGCGGCTTGCGCGGCGACGGGAACCGCAGTTCCCGGCTGCTCTCATCCAGCATGCGATCCCGGCGGTAGGCCGAGCTGGGTTCGCCGAGTTCCTCGACGTCTTTCCGCTCGCGGATCCAGGCGGCGCGCAGCGACGGGAGCCCGTGGTCGAGGTCCACGACCTGGTCCGGGTCGCCGTGGGGGCCGCTGGTGTCGTAGAGGACGACCGGCGGGTTGGGCGCTTCCAGATGCACGGTGCGTACCGGGACGCGGAAGAGGTCGTGTTCGCCGGTGAGGTAGGTGCGTTCACCCGAGGGGGGAGAGACGTCGATGCGCTTCATGTCGGCTCCTTGGCGAGCCAGGGGCGCGGGCCGGATCCGGTCCGGCGGCACACGTTCCCTGCGCTGGCATTATCCAGATCAGGTTCTGCAGACCCGGGGCCTGCTGGCGGTCGGCGACGGTAGTCGCCCTCTCAGCCCGGTGACCCCGAGCTCCCGCGTGAGCGAATGCCAGTCTAGCAGTGTCCTTTCCCCTCGTGTACGTTTCGGGGTAGACCATGTCCAGCGTTTCCCCATCCATTCCCATGACCCGGCCCGGTTCCCGTTCGGCCTCCGTTTCCGTGGTGATTCCGGCGTACCAGGCGGGTGCGACCCTCCCCCGGGTGCTCGGTTCGCTTTCGCCGCTCCCCCCGGACTGGGAACTGATCGTGGTCGACGACCACTCCACCGACGACACCGGCGAGGTGGCCCGTCGCCACGGCGCCCGGGTCGTGGTCTCCCGCGGGTTGCACTCGGTGTCCGAGGCCCGCAACACGGGGATCGAGCACGCCTCGGGGCGCTACCTGATCCTGCTCGACGCGGATGTGGTGGCCGGTCTAAAGACCCTGCGCCGGGCCCTGGCCCTGCTCCAGGAAACCGGGTCCTCGTGTGTGTTCGCGGTGTACGACACCGGGGCCCACCTGGAGGAGCTGGTCAGCCGGTTCAAGAACCACTGGATCCGGGTCACCACCCTGGCCGCGCCCCGGCCCCTGGATTGGATCAACACCAGTTGCGCGGTGATGCGACGCGAGAGCCTGCTCGCCGTGGGAGGATTCCGGGGGCAGTTCCATCTGCGTTCGGGTGGGGGGGATCTCGATGTGGGGCGCGGGTTGTCCCGACTCGGGCCCATCCGGATCGATCCGGGGATCGAGGTCGCGCACCTCAAGCGGTTCACCCTGGCCTCGTTGTTGCGCAACGATTTCAATCGGGCGCGGGGATGGCTCCGGTTGGCCTGGCATCGCAAGGGGGCGATGGGGGTGTTGCGCCGGCCTCGGTACGCCAACGTCAACGTCCGATTCAGCCTGGGGGTGGTGCTGACCGTGCCCATGCTGGCCGCGCTGTTCGCGTTGCCCTGGTTTGGGTGGGGGCTGCCGGTCCTGCTGGGACTGGCGGCGCTCTTCCTGGTCCTGGGTGCGCCGTTTCTCCTGGCGGCCCGGCGGGACCGCGTCCGGGGGTGGCCCGTCTTTGCCGTGATCCTCTGGCTGGATCAGTTGGCCTGTGCGGCAGGGTTGCTCACCGAGACCGGCGCACGGCTCCTCGGGCGCCCCCATCCACTGCGTACACGGGTCACGGCAACGCAGGACTCCCCGCTGTCGACGGCCCGGACCCGGTCTTGAGCCGGCGGGGGAGGCCGCGGCGCCGCGCCGTCCCCTCGCCCGCGCCGGCCCGCCCGGGCGATGCGGAACGCGCCCGGTGGGTGACCCGGGTGGGGGGCACCCTGTTGATTCTCGCCGCGACGTTGGCCCCTGCCGGCAGCAACCTGGTGTGGGGCCTCAACACCTGGGCCCTGTTTCCCCTGCCGTGGCGCCTCGTGAGTGCGGGGCTTGCCCTTGCCTTGCTGTGGATCCGGGTCCCGGGTGCCTGGAGCGGGCGCACCGCGACCTGGGTGGCCCTTGGCGCGGCGGCGGTGTGGGCGCTGTTTCCCGCGCGAACCGTACTCCTTGGCGACGGGATCAGTTTTGTCCACGCCTTCGGCGACCTTGCCGAACGCACCCCGCGCAGTCCCTTCTTCGCGGCGCTTGTCGGTTCTCTCCTGGAGGACCTGGGCATGACCGGAGACCGGTTTGTCACCGCGGTGGGTTGGGTTTCCTGGGTGTCCGGTGGGTTGTTCGTGGGCGTCCTGGCCTGGCTGTGGCGACCCCGTTCGGGTTGGTCCGCGGCGGCGCTTGGCGTCCTGGTGGGAGGGTACCTCGGGATCTTTCAACGGTACGTCGAGGCCTATCCTCCGGTGATCCCCCTGGTGGCCGTGTACCTCGGGTTCCTGTTGCGACCGGCGGGACCGAGGCGCTCCCTGGCCCTCCTCATCAGCCAGGTGTTGTGGGTCGGTTTGCATACCGTGGGCATCGTGCTCGCGCCGGTGACGTTGTGGGTGCTGCTGGGAGATCGCGTTCGGGGGGTGCGCCGACGGTTCGGCGTTGCGGTGGGAGTGTTGGGCCTGGGCGGGGTGTTGAGCCTGGTCGCCGGTCGCGGGAGCGGCCCAGGGGGCCTGTTGGATCCCGCGCGTGCCGGAGCGTTCGCCCTGGAACAGCTCCAACAGGCCTTCGTGCAACGTCCCTGGAGTTGGCCCCTGGGCGTGGTGCATCCCATGCAGGCGGTGGAGATCCTCAACGGCATGATGCTCTCGGTCGCCCCCGCCCTGTTGGTCCTGGCCGGCTTGTCGGCTACCGGCACGGGGCGCAAGGCGCTGCGAGGCCTGGTCCTGAGCCCGTTCGGTGCGGCGGTGGGGTTGTTCCTTGGGGCGCGCGGTCTCACCGCGACCGGGCTCGGGCCGCTGCTGGACTGGGATCTCTACGCGGTGCTCGTTCTTCCCCTGGCGTTTCTCGGCCTCGCCGCGCTGAGCCGCACACCCCGCTCCTGCCATGAGGCGGTGGGGGGTGGGGCGCTGGTGGTGGGCGTGTTCCTACT
Source organism: Candidatus Eiseniibacteriota bacterium (assembly GCA_942491735.1). Lineage (GTDB taxonomy): Bacteria > Eisenbacteria > RBG-16-71-46 > JABDJR01 > JABDJR01 > CALOCN01. Next base: position 963,782 of record CALOCN010000001.1, read on the forward strand.
CATTCCGTGGATGGGCGTGCTGCACCGTCCCACGGTGGCGGTGGAGAAGCTCACCGCCTACGCCACCGGCTCTCCGGCCCCCCGCCCGTATGTGGGGGCCCAGGTTTACTACCGTCTGGGGGACGAGTGGGTGCGTGGAGGGAAACCGGATCGGGCCGCGCGGTCGTTTCTCGCCGCCCACACCCTGTACCCGCGCGCGGTCTACGCGAGGGCCGAGGGGCAGGCACGTCTCAAGGCCGATGATCGCGCCGGGGCGCTCAAGGCGTTTCGGCGGGCGCAGGCCCTGGACCCCGCGGATCCGACCGCGACCGAGATGGTCGCCCTCCTGATGGGCAACGAGGATGTGGCCGCCTCCCGGGCCGCGTTCCAGGGGTTCCTGGAGCAGCGTCCGGACGACCCCAACGCCCTGTTCGGGCTTGCCCTGGCCGACCGGGCCGAGGGACGCACCGAGGCCGCGCTGGACGGCATGGCCCGGGCCATTCCGGGCTTTCGGCGCGACCTGGAACAGAACCCACGACAGGAAGCAACACGGCGCAAGCTGGTTCTGTGTCTCATGAGCCTGGAGCGGTTCGGGGAGGCAGGGGCCGAGGCTCGGATCCTCATTGATCAGGGGGTGGGATCGGCCGCGGATTGGCTCCACCTGGGGATCTCCCGGCTGCAACAGGGAGACCCGTCGGGCGCTCTCGAGGCCCTGGAGCAGGCCCTGGCCCTGGATCCGGCCAGCGAGCAGATTCGCGGTCTCCGGGATGGGCTCAAAAATCAGGTAAACTGATGCCTTCCAGGTAAGAGAAAACGCCTCCACCCCGCGAGACCTGTCGAGCCGCTCCCGTACTCCCGTCGAGACGCCGGGAGACCGGCTCCAAACCAGAGCGCCGGGGAGGGGGCGAGAGTCGTCCCCTCTCCGGATTTTTGCCGCCGCGGGGACGCTGCCCGCGCCAACAGGACCCCCGGCCGCGTGAAAGGTGCTTCGCATGAACCGTTTCATCGTTTTCGCCCTGGTCCCGACGCTGGTCGCCGCGGTGGTGCTTGCATTCGCCGCTCCGGCCCTGGCCATCAACTTCGACCGCAATGATGCGATCGCCATCGCAACCACCGGTGTCATCGACACGCTTTCCTCCAAGGCAATCGCCCTCGGGTACGCCCCGCAGACCATCCAGGTGCCCGGCGAGAGCATCTACGACGAGGACGCGTATCTCATCGCCGTGGTTGCCGACAGCTCCTGGTTCATCTGGATCGACGAGCTGCCCATGGCGGACTTCGCCCACCCCACCCGATACGTGCTGGTCGACGCCATCACCGGGTCCATCACCCTGAACTCCGGTGGCGGGTTCTATCCCACCGTGGGTGGTACGGATCGATATCGCACCGACGCCGACCGTGCCGGCCCCGACCTGTTCTACACCGGACCTTCCGCGCCCAAGCCGACCGTCGGGGAGCCCGGCCAGGGCTTCGAGCCGCTCGGCTTGCCGCGACGGCTGCGTCCGCTGGCCTTCGAGGACGGAGACAAGTGGGCGTTGCTGGTCTCGGCGGAGGACACCAGTGCGGTGCAGCGCCGTGCCGCGGATCTCGATCGCGCCAAGCAGGTCTATCGGGCCCTCGGCGTGCCGGACAGCAACATGGTGATCTACAACGGTCCGACCAAGGCCGGGCTCCAGGCGGGAATCGACTCGCTGGCCAAGGGCTGCGACAAGGTCTACGTGTACTGGACCGGCCACGGTCGCGGTGACTCGCTGTTCGTTCCCGGTCCCGATCTGACCGGGAAGGAATTCGCCTGTCTCATCGACAGCCTGGATGCGGACGACTACTGCGTCTGGTTCGGCACCTGCCACTCGGATGCGTTCTTCGACGACCTCTTCGCCAAGGGGATCAACGGATTCCACATGGCCGCCGCGGACAGCGGGCGGGTCCGTTGGACCTGGGATCCGGGCCAGTCCGGGTTCACCGGGGGCTGGTTCGAGTACTTCTACCTGCAGTGCTTCAACACCGGGCTGCGCGGATTCGAGGCGTTTGTCTGGGCGGACTCGGTGAGCCGCGCCTACCTGGATTCCCTGAACGCGGCCAACCCCGGTTGGGGAGGATTGCCCCAGCCCAATCCCCAGGCCATCCAGATCGGGGTGTTCACGGGGAGCGGGCAGAGTGTGTCGCTCAACGCGGCGGACGGGTGTTCGACCATTTGTCTCCAGTTCTCGACCGACGGCGATGCCAACGTGTGTGCCAATGCCACCGTCTACTGCGAGACGGTCTCGGGGCCGGACACCACCTGGACGTTCAAGAAACACTGGAACTGGAATTCCGGTCTGACCCGGTACTTCCGCGCCCTCGAGCCCGGAGCGACCGGCAAGTACAAGGTCGCCGGGCACTCCAACGGCTATCCGTTCAAGTTCCTCGCCCGATGGCTGGGCAGCAACACGGTGCAGGAAACGCCTTCGTCCACGATTACCATGCCTGCCCATTCGGTGGGAACCGACGCGGTCCCGATCGCCGATGACGGCGAGTTCAACGAGGGGATCACCGGGGGGGTGAGCGGTTTCCATGACCTGGGGACCACGCTCGACCAGTACCCGCGGTATCTGGGAGACCTCGGCGCGGACTTCCTGGACCTGGTCATTCCCGGACAGCCGGACTTTGCCCGGCCCTGGCTGTATCAGGGCGGGGACCCGTTGCAGGGGTACGCGGCGGAAACCGTCCTGAGCATACGGGCCGACGATCTCCTGGACGAGTTGGGCCAGCCGACCAACTTCCTGCTGGTCAACGTGTCCATCTTCCAGCCCAGTGGACCGGGGCTCTTCGGCACGCTGGTGGCGCAGCGGGTCGGGGACGAGATCCTGGTCGACGACGGCATCATCGATGGACAGTTCCTCTTCCCCGAGCCGATGCAGATCCAGCTCCAGGTGGTGCCCGCCTCGGTGGCGAGCGGGATGGCTCCGGGGGTCGAAAGGCGGTTGCGACCCATGGGGCAGGGAGCGCCGCAGCGCGGCCTGGCCGGCGCGGCCATGGGAGCGGGAACGCTGGTGCTGGACGCGATCGTGCTGGACCACCTCACGATCGGACCCGCCGCGGGTACGGTGCCCGGCGGCCCCACACCGGTGGCGCTCAACCTGAAGGCGTTCCCCAATCCGTTCCAGGCCGCGGCGAACATCCAGTTCTCCCTGGTGGCTCCGGGCGTGGTCAACCTGGCCATCGTGGATGTCCGAGGCCGCCTGGTGCGCACGCTGGAGCAGGGGGAGCTGCTTGCCGGTGAGCATCAGTATCGATGGGACGGACGCAGCGATACCGGGCGCTCGGTGCGTGCCGGCATGTACTTCATGGTCCTGCGCAACGCGCAGACGCTGGAGACCCGGAAGATCCTGCGGGTGCAATAGCGGGACGCATGTTGCGGATTGGCGGCGGCTCGGGGATTCCCGGGTCGCCGCTACGGCTGGAGGTCGAGGATCGCCTCGGCCTCCGCGGAGTTGCGCAGCAGGGTGCGCACTCCCTTGTGCACGTGCACGGCACGGATCCCGGCCGCTTCCATGAGCTCCGCGAGGTGCGCGCTCTTGAGACCGACCTCGCAGTAGAGCGCGTAGACCGGACCCTTCTCGAAGGCGCGATAGGCGTTCAGCGCCTGGAGGAAGTCCAGGTGGAGTGCACCCGGGGCGTGCCAGGCGTCGTAGGCGGTGCGGGAGCGCAAGTCGATGACCGTGGCCCCGTCGGGAATACCGGTGACCTCCAGATCGGCCCGGCCCAGCCCGGTCAACTCCAGGGTGCGCAGGTCGGTCTTGGTGCGTTCGTCGAAGATCTGCACCAGGCGGTCGTGGTCCAGCTTGGCTTCCTCGGCTTCGATCACCGGCAGGGTCGCGTTGGTGGCCGGGTTCCGCGGAACGATCGCACAGTACTCTTCCACCCCGGCCGAGAGCTCGTAGGTCCCGATGTGACGGGCCTGGGCAATGATCTCTTCCTTGTTGAAGCCGATCAGGGGTCGCAGGATGGGCGCGGTGGTGGCGCGGGAGATCACGGCGAGGTTCTGCAGGGTCTGCGAACTGACCTGGGCCACCGCGTCTCCGGTGACCAGGGCCACCGCCTTGGAGTAGCGCAACACGTGCTCCGCGGCGCGCAGCATGATGCGCTTGAGCACGATCTGCCAGTAGCGCGGCTCCACCACGCCCTGGATCATCCGCGAGACTTCCTGGAAATCGACTTCGGTGAGGTGGGGTGTGGTGCCGTAGCTCCAGTGATCCGCCAACACCTTGGTCACCCGCAGCACATCCTCGCGATGCGCCTCGCCCCCCAGGTTGAAGAAGAGATAGTGCAGGGCCACGCCCCGTTTGAGCAGATACCAGGCGGCCACCGCGGAGTCGAACCCGCCGGAGACCAGGGCCAGCGCCTTCCCTCCGGTTCCTACCGGCAGTCCACCCGGTCCGGCCAGCTTCTCCTCGAAGAACCAGACCTGGCCCGCCTTGAGTTCCACATGCACGGTGATCTCGGGCGTGGTCAGGTCCACCCGGGAGGCCTGGGGAAGCAGCGCCGTGCCCAGGGCCCGGTCCACATCCATGGACTGGAACGGAAGCCCCCGCACGTTCCCCGCCCGGCGGGTGCGCACGGCGAAACGCTTGCCCGTGACCGCCTCACGGAACAGGGATTCCCCCTCGCGCACCACGTCGTCGAGGGTTTCGAAGGGCCGCTGGTGCGCCAGCGAGAGCGACTGCACTCCGAACACCCGGGGCAGCACGTCCACCGCGGTGGGTTGATCCACCTCGATATAGAACCGGTCCCAGCTGCGACGGATCCGGTAGCGGATGTCGTTGGCGCGCAGGGCGTCGGCCAGGTTGTGGGCCAGGCGCCGGTTGAAACGCAGCTTGGTCTGGGTCGCCTTGGTGGAGATATCCCCCGAGTACCGGACGAGCAGGGACAAGCGATTGGGGTCGGTTTCGGGGATGGGGGACACGAGGCTCCTCGGGGATAGGGATGGGCGCGGGGGAGTGTATCAGAGGAAACCGGGTGGACCCGGACCGGCAGCGGATGCGGTCGGCAACCTGCTACCCTTCTGCGCCGTGACACGCCAAGCCGCTAGCACCTCATCCGGGGGCCCTGTCGGGCCCGCTTCCAATCCGTCCGTGGATCGCGGCGCGTCCCGGCACGGCTTGGCCCTGACGCTGGGTCTGCTCGCGCTGGTTGCGGTGCTGGCGATGGCGCCCGCTCTGTTCGGCGAACGGGTACCCGCCCAGGTGGACCGCCTCGGGGAGTTCACTCCCTGGAACACGCCGCGGGCGCGGGCCGCGGCCGGGCTTCCGGAAACCGATCTCGTGGCCGAGAGCGAGATCGGTGGGGACAGCTTTTTTGTCTACCTGCCGGATCGATTGGCCGCGGTGCGGGAGTGGAGCGCCGGGCGGCTGCCCTTGTGGAACCCGGATGTCTCCGGTGGTATTTCCTCGTTGGCCACACAGACCGGCAATCCGTTGGACCCGTCGATCTTTCTCCACTTGTTTCTCCCGGCCGGGCTGGCCATGGGATTGGCCTATGCAACCTGGCTGTTCCTGGCCGGGGCCGGGATGGTGCTGTATCTGAGGGACCGGGGTGTGGTGTCGCCGGTGGCCTGGCTGGTTGGTGGGGTAGCGTTCGCACTGTCTCCCTACTTCTCCACGTGGCTCATGTTGCGGGTCTTCCTGGGTGGGTTGGCGCTGGTTCCCTTCGCCCTGTGGGCCCTGGAGCGACTGCTGCGCGGGCGGGGTGGTTGGGGAGCGACCGCGGTGTTGGGACTTTGCCTGGCCCAGAGTGCCCTGGCCGGGACGGTGCAAACGTTGGCGTTGATGCTCCTCGTGTTGGCGTGGCGGGGGATCTGGGTTGTCCTGGAGCGACGCGCCGGGGAACGCACTCCAGGGAACAGCCCCCGTCGGGGGCGCGTCCTGTTGGCCGTGGGGTTGGGGCTTGCTGCCGGAAGCCTGCCCGTGCTCGCGGTGATCGAGGCGTTGGGGGAGTCGACCCGTGTGCTCCGCGAAACCGGCTACTACGCGGACTCGAACTTTCTTCACTGGCGGGCGGTCGGGCTCTGGTTCGACCCGGAGCTGTTCGGCTGGGTGAAGGACAGTGTCTTTCCCGCCCAGGACGCGTTTCGCCGGTCCTTGGCCGGAAGTTCCGGGTGGGGAAGCCTCGGCATGGTGGGTCTCGCCCTGGCGCTCCACGCGCTGTTGGGTCGCGCCGGGCCGACGCGCGAACGGGGGTTCTGGGGAGGAACCGCGGTTGGGGTGCTGGTCCTGTTGTTCCTGGGCGCCACGCCGCTCTACGGAGTGTTGTCTTCCCTGTTTCCGCTGCTGGATCAGACCGATCTGTTGCGCGGGTTGTTCGTGGTGAACCTGGGTGGCGCGGTGTTGGCCGCGTGGGGGACGGATCGTCTCCTGTCCGAGTGGGCCGAAGGGAAACGCGGGTCCTGGTTACGCACGGTGGCACTGGTGCTCGGGGGAGGCGTGCTGGCCCTGTTCGTCGTTCGGTTCGGTCTTGCCGCGCAGCATGGTTTTCTGCGGAGTCTCGTCCCGGTGGGGGGAGTGGCTCTGGTCCTGGTCCTGATGGGCGCCGTTCCCCGGTTGCCGGCACGGGGATGGGTGCTGGTTGGCCTGGTCGCCGCGGAGTTGCTCCTCTTTCTCTTCCGTTTCAATACCTTTGCTCCGGAGGCCTACGCGTACCCGCGTCATCCGCTGTTGGATCGGCTGGAGCAGCGCGTGGGGCCCCCCGCCTACCAGCGGTTCCTGGTGGCCAAGCACTGGAAGATCCTCCCGCCCAATCTCGGCTCCATCTACGGCCTGAGCGACGTGCGGGGGTACACCAATACGCCCTCGGCCCGGTACCGCCTGCTGCTGGAATGCGCCGAGGGCACCACGCGGTTCTCGAACCAGTTCAACGCCGACCGCCCCGAGTCGCCCATCTACCGGATGCTGGCCAACGCGGTGGTGTTCTCTCCCCGGCCCATGGGGGCACCGCTGGTCCAGATTCGCGGGTTCTCCAACGCGTTCCACGAACGGGCCGACGCCCTGGGACGGGCCTACCTGGTGCACACCGTCCGGGCTCTCCCGGACGAGGAGGCGCACCGGGTCGTTCTCGCCGACCCGGCGTTCGACCCGTCGCGGGTCGCCTACGTGGACGCGGCGAGCGGGATCGCGTCGTTCGACGCCCAGGCCCAGGGTGCGGAAGTGGTGGCGATCCGGGAGATGACCCCGACCCGCGTGACCGTCCGGGTGCGTTCGACCGCTCCCGGGTTGCTGGTCCTGGCCGACACCTTCTATCCCGGTTGGAAGGCCCGGTTGGACGACGCCGAGGCCCCGGTGGTGGCGGCGAACTGGGGCCTGCGCGGGGTGATGATCGAGAGCCCCGGCGAACACACGGTGGTGTTCCGCTACCAACCATGGTGGCTGCGGGCCGGAGGGTTCGCGACAGCGCTCGGTCTGGCCGGGCTGGCCGTGTGCGGAGTGATGGGGCTGCGCAGGAAACCGGCGGCCTCCTAGCGAGCGCTACCTAGATTGGGCGACGTGCCCCCTCGGCCCTGCATATGCCACGCACTCTACGCCCGGCTTGTATCAGGGTGTCTTTCAACTGTTGACCCTGGATTCCAAGGCGAATCGTTGCATCCACTTCGGGAATGGAATCCTTGAGCCACTCGGAGAACAGATAGGACTCCCTGTGGGCGGCCAGTATCGCCATGGCCAGAACAAGATCGTCGGGATCCAGGAGGTTCATCACGCACATGGCATTGTAATGAAGTTGCGAGGGATCCAATCCCCTCCCCTCCGTCTCGGCGAGGGCCTTGAGCACGGTCACCAGGACTTCCTTGCCATTGTCCCCAATGTTACCGAGGGCGGTAAGGGCGACGAGTCGTAGGTGGTTGGGAGGGGCCTCGGCGAGCTTGATGAGTGGGGTGATGGCAAGGCCTGCGGCCGACCCGAAGTGACCTAGCTCCGTGATCGCCGCACCTTGCACCCGGGAAGGAGTCGTGGCCGCGTGGATCAAGGCGGAGATGACTTCTTCGTACGGGCCAATGCGCCCCAGAGCGCGAACCGCGCGGGCGCGCGTCCGATCCTCGGCATCGCTCTCGATGAGCCGGGCCAGGGCGGGAACCAGGGGGCGAGCGGATTCCGCCAGCCTTCCCAACGCGAGGAGAACCCGTTCGACATCCCTGCCCCGGAGACCCTGATCCAGCTCATGAAGGACGCGGACAATCGCGGGGGATTCGATCACGTCCTTCCGGAAGGCGAGCAGAATGGATGCTTCCAAACGGGCTCTGGGGAAGGAGTTCTCCAGTTCAGCCAGTAGTTGGGCGTCGTCGGAAGCCTGCGCCAACACCCTGCACCTGGAGACTTCCGGAATGACGTCCTCGTTCCGGCTGTCGCCCAATGCTTCCACGACGAGGCGGGCAAGCGAGTCCGTGTCGCCGGGATGTGTCGTCGCATCAATGGTCACGTGGTAGGTCAGGCGCGGGCGGGACTCCGCATCATCAAGCAGGACGCGGATCATCCGCAGGCCTGGGTTGTCCGAGAAGGTCAACCATTCCGCTTCCGCGCACTCGAAGTCCACGAATCGTGACTGCCGTGCCGCGGTGGATTCGAAGTGCACAAAAGAGTCCGCATGCCTTAGCCCCGCTCGCAGTTCGGCTCGTGCACTTTCGTCATCGTCCCTGTCCGAGGCGCGCATCCACCAATGGTCATAGATAGGCACCTTGCCATGGGTCACCAGTCTCTCTGCGACCTTCTCCACCAGAACCCGATCCGGGGTCGAGTAACTCAGGAAGGGTCTCAGTCTATTCAAGCGCGTAGCGCGCCTTCCACCCCGACGGAATCTCCATCTGGAGTGCGTAGAGGTAACGAATCAGCTGGCCCTGGTGCAGGGCCTCGTGCTCCAGGAGATCCAACAGGAGTTGATTCTGGGCCTGGTCAAGCGCGGGGTGCTCATTAAGCAGGGCCAGGAACTCCCTCCCGGAGCGGGCCAGGGCCGTCGCCAGGGCGTCCGTGGAAGTGGTTTGTTCCCGGGTGACCGAGCAGGAGAAACCGTCCCACCGCCCGGCCTGGATCCCACGGCCGTAGCTCTCCCTCGCCCCGATGACACACCACAGTTGGAGCCCCACCGTGTTGGAGCGCAGCCCGGGGAGCTTCGCCGTAGGCACCGTCGCCGGCATTCCGGCGGCCAGTTCCTCGTACAGGTCAAACGACCGTTGCAGGTTGGCCCGGAGGGCAGGGCGAAGGGGATCCACTCCCTACTCCGCCGCCTTGTAGGCCGTCTTGATCCAGGCCATGAGCTCCGCGTTCACTTCCTTGGGGTCGGAGATGCGCACCTTGTAGTTGCACATCTTGCCCGGGGGCAGGGCCTGCAGCCGGTCGGTGGGCTCCACCCCTTTCATGTTCAACCCGACCTCGACCTGGGTCTTCGTGGCCGGGCCGATCATGGCGAACTGCTTCTTGCGGCGGTAACTGACATAGGTCTTCTTGGGGGCTTCCTCGAACTCGCCGAGTTTGTGGAGCGCCTTGAGCAGCTTGTCGTGGATGGGCCGAAGGGCTTCCTTGGGTCCCGTATACAACCCGTCCAGCACCTGGTCCGCCGAGAGCTCCTTCGATCCCGCGCCCGGCTCGTCCGCCTTGCGCACGACGTGGACCAGCGTGTTCGCGTCGCCGTGTCCCATGCCGAGGGTGCTCTTGAGCATGGCCACCATCTCGCCATGCTTGGACAGACCGCTCTGCTTGACGATCTTCGTGAGTTGGGCCAGGGACTTGCCGGTTCGTTTCTCGATGTTGGCCAGCTGGGTAGCAAGGGCTTTTGCCTGATCGACCATGCGTTTGGATCTCCTTGTTTCCTGCGCGGAGTGTGACCGTATGCTAGCAACTCTGGCGGTTACTCGAAACGGATGTCGTCCAGGTAGAACGTGATCGGTCGACCCTGGCCCGACAGTGTCCAGACAAAACCGGTCTTGACCCGGCTCAGATCCTCCTTGCCGAGGTCGATCGAGTATTGCCGCCACTGCGTCTTGAGCTTCACTTCCTTGCGCTTCGAGTTCACGGAGTCGGAGTGCGGCTTGTCGCTGCCCAGGAGTCCCACGCCAAAGCTCACCGTCTCCCCCCCGTCCTTGCCCCGCGCCCAGAAGGTCAGCTTCGTGGCTCCGGTCAGGTCGTAGCCTCCCGGAAGTTCGCCCCAGTCGTTGGCGGGGTGCTGCCAGGCCACGCCAACCCAGTGGCCGGTGAAGTTGTAGGTGAACTCCAGACAGGTCTCTCCGCGATAGGGGGAGTCCGTGCAAGCGGCGTTCAGGGTCAGGTCCTCGTGCCCGCCCATCCAGCCGGACGGAGACCACGGTTCGGGCTCGCCGTCCGCGTGGACCACCACCGGCATGCGGAGTCGGTTCGGCGTCGGGTCCCCCTCGACCAGGATCGGCACACTGGCCGTGGCCCCCGCCCCGGCTCCGTCGCTGGCCGTCATGTACAGGCGATAGACGCCGCCCCCGGGCATGGCCAGGGTTGCTCCGCGGTCGGAGGACTCCACGATCACCCCGTCCAGGGCGAGCGGCAGTGCCTGATGATCCCCGCCGGTGATGTAGGTCGAGGCCTCCGCGCGCACCTCCCACTGCACCTCGACCGGGGCCCCCTCGGGATCGGCGATCTCGAGCAGGACCTCGACCCGATCCCCCGGTTGGACGACATCCGACCCCCGCAGTGCGAAGGAACGGACGACCGGGCAGAGATTGTCGGGCGGCTTCCCGCTCCAGATCTCGGTCATGGCGTCCACCGCGGCCAACTTGTCCCCGTTGGGGAGGAGCATCCCGAACCAGGTCCGGGTGGCCTCCATCTTGTATCCCCAGGTGAACGCGATCCCGCCCAGGCAGAGGTCCGCCTCATCGAGACATCCCTGTCCGTAGGCGTCGCGATAGACAAATGCCTTTTCGGTGCTGGTCAACTCGGGAGGGGCGTCGAACGCGGTCTTCTCGATCTCCCACACCCCCCGCGGACCGAACTCGGTGACGAGGTACGGCTTGGTTCCGCCCGCCTGGCGGTAGCGCTGCGGAATCGAGGACAACCCGCCGTAGGAGTTGATTCCCATGATGTCGATATCGGGGCAGAGGGTGTGTACCGCTTCCACCCGCTTGCCGCCGATGTCCGCGGTGACGGTCAGGGTGGGGTGATGCGGGTCGAGGCGCTTGACCATGGCCGCCACCGCCTGGACGTGGGACCACACCGCGGCGTTGTCGGCGTCGCCGTAGCCTTCCATCTCGTTGCCGATGGCCCACATGAGCACGGCCGGGTGGTCCTTGTAGGCGAGGACATCCCGGCGCACCCGGTCGAACTGTTCGGCAACCGAGTCGAACGCGTTGTAGTCGAAACCGTGGCGCTCGTGCTCCAGCCAGTGACCGACGATCACCGCGAGGCCCAGGCGGTGCGCCTCGTCCAGTTGATCTCCCAGGTCCGGTCCCACACCCCAGGTGCGGAAGGTATTGGCGCCGCATTGGGCCAGGAGATCCTTGGGGCCGCTCCCGCCCGCGCCCTGGACAAAGTAGGGCTCGCCGCCTCGCAGGAGTTGCCAACCCCCGTTCTCCAGCTGGACCAGCTCGACCGGGATGGCTTCCGCGTGCAGCGGAACCGGGATCGCGACGGCCAGGAGCCACGCGGTCGCCATCAGGAGCGTCCGAATCCACCGCATGCCGTTCATCCGTGATACGTGCATCGCCGTCCCTCTATGCGGATCGCTTCAGCCTTGCCGCGGCTTTCTGAAGCGCCTTGTCCAAGGTCCAAAGGGAACAATCGGACAGGCGGGCCGAGGCAAGCAGGTGGGCATCGATCAGACCCAGCCCCTTCCCAGCCAACCGTTCGGTGTCGATCAGGTGCAGCACCTCGCTGTCCTGGGCGCGGGTGGCCTGGGGGAGCGTGGCGAGGAGGCCGAGGATCTCCTCCCGGTTCTTGAGGTTTCCGCAGGCCAGTTCACCCACCACAAAGGAATGACCCAGGACCCGTTCGTCGTGCAGGAGTTCCTTGAGCGCCGGGTTTCCGCGGCGAAAGTGATCGACCCAGACCGAGGTGTCGACCAGGATCACGCGGCTCATCCCGACTTGCGTCGGGGGGTGGGGGAGAGCTTCTTCTCGGTTCCCCCAAGGTCCGCCAGGCGTCGGGCGCTTTCCCTGGCAATCAGGGCTTCGAGCCCCATCCTGACCAGGGATGTCTTCTCCGTCACGCCGGTCAGCGTGGAGGCCTGTTTCAGGAGCTCGGCGTCAATGTTGAGTGTCGTTCGCATATGCATAAGTATGCACATTTAGTGCATATGCGTCAAATGACCCCCCGCCTTGGAACTACCGATCCACCACCCGGGTCAACTTCGCCGTGCCTGCGGTCTTTCCATCCACCATCACCCGCACGAAGAAGATCCCCGCTCCGGCGTCGTCGCCCTGGTCGGTCCGTCCGTCCCAGTCCAGGACATGCTCTCCGGCCGGCAGCGCGCTGTCGGCAAGCACCCGAACCCGACGGCCCCGCAGGTCAAAGACCTCGGCCCGTACCGCATAGGATCCGCGGACGCCCTCACTCCCCAGGCTCACCGGGACACGGGTTCCACCCCGGGTGGGGTTGGGGAACGCGCCCAGGATCCGGTTCCCGGCCGGCCGGGGCGAATCCGGGACGCCGGTCACCGTCTGCGGATCGGGAAGCCCGTCGTAGTCGCCGTCGACCAGCATCTCGCAGAACGAATCCACCACGGGCAAGGTAGCCGCGGTGTTGTTGGGCACCACGTCACCGCCCAGCTCCGCGGCCGGATCCGGATCCCAGCAGACGGAAGCGACCACGCCGATCCGGGTCCCCGGCGGCACCAACCCCGGTCCCAGGCCGTAGAGAACATCCCACGGAATGGCGTACTCGCTCCCCCCCTCGTACCCGTTGAGATGGGCCGAGTCGAAGGCATGGACGATCTGGCTCGTGATATCGACCGACGTCGTCGCGCTGGTCAGTCGCCACATGGTCTGCGAGTCCGAGCCCCCCTGGTGCTGGAAGGTCCCGGCATGGAAGTCCGGGGCGAACCCGGCGCCGGTGAAGGTGGCGCCCCGTTCCCAGGTGTCGATGGCGGTCAGGTCGGTCTCGCCATCGGGGCCGGTGACGTCGGTGTCCAGGTAGAGGATCCAGGAGTTGCCGCTCACGAACCCCTGCAGCCCCAGATAGAGATACGTGTCGTCCCAGTCGATGTACACCACGTTGATCTCGTTGGTGTCGCCGGGCGACGGACTGTTCCAGGCCGAGTCCCAGTAGTCCTCGATCTTCTTCCTCGGCGTGGCCCAGTCCCCGTCGTTGACCAGCCCGTCGATCTGCATCTGGGTGGCCGGGGTCTCGTTGACCGGGACGTCGTCGGTGTGGGTCACGGTGGTGTTGGGGTTGCCCACCGCGTCCTGGACGCTGCTCGCGGCCAGCAACAGCTCCCAGGTTCCCGGGTTCAGTGCTTCCAGGGCCAACGCGGTGGCCGGGGTGAGGTCGAAGTCCAGCTTGATCGAGTTGCCGACCGTGGTCAGCACCTCGCCGCCGGTCAGGGTGACCTCGGCCACGCCGTCGTTGTCGTCATCGATGGCGAACCCGGTCGTGACCACGGAGGCCGCCGCCACCTCCTGGTCGAAGAAGAGGGTCAGGTGATCCGAGCCCGGGTAGTAGGTGCCGAAGCAGGGCTGCGGACCAAAGGTGTCGGTCAGCCCGTCGCGCAATGCCTTCAGCTCCGGCACATGTCCCATGCCGTCGAGGGGGCTGGTGAAGCCTCCGTAGAGCAGCACCTGGAACCGGCCCACGCCGTTGAACTCGTCCCCTTCCAGCAGGGTGCCGCTGAACTGGAAGTTCTGCGCCGCTCCCGCGCTTCCCACCACGATGGCCGCGGTGGCCTGGGTGTTGGTGTTGCGCTGGCCGAAGTACCCGCCGCCGTCGGGATCCCAGATCCGCTCCAGCGACTTTCCGCTCCAGGTGAGGTCCAGGTTGTCCGGCACCCAGCCGTTCTTGACGTAGGTGCGGGACGTCTTGTTGGTGGGTTCGTAGGTCACGTCCAGATACGGGTCGCCCAGGGTCAACGACACCGTCTTCTTCACGTCCGGGTGGATGATCTCCGCGGTAACCGTTCCGCCGGCCCCGGTCACCACATTGAACGCGTAGAGGTCGTTCTGCTTGTTGGACCCGTCGACCCCGACATCCGAGAGGGCGGCGATGTGGTTCGTCTCGTTGTAGTCACCGTCCGTATCCACCCAGTACACGTTGTCGTTGGACACCACGCTGTAGTTGTAGCCGGCGCCCTTGCAGAAGAGCCACTGCAGTTTCCCGCCGTACTTGTCGAACACCGCGAGCAGCCGGTCGTTGTAGAGCACCAGTTCATCGGCGCCGTCGTCCTCGAAATCGGCCAGGTAGGCACCGGTCGCGCTGGCGTACAGGCCGTCCGCCCACCGGGCCGCCTCGGCGTGGGCGTTGGCCGAGCGGATGTGGTTGCTGTAGTGGTGCTGCCACCCGGAGATCATGCCGTCGTCGTGCCACCCGGTCTCGTGCAGGTTGGTCATGAGCACGTACCAGGCCATCTCGCGCAGGTTGTTGTTGGGGACGCTGAGGATCTTGGTCAGGGCAAAGTCCCACTGCGCGCCGTAGTTCCACTTGGGGGCGTGCTCGTCGAGGTTCGACGGTCCCACGTACCCCGCCCAGTCGCCGTACCAGCCGTTGTTGCCGCCCCCGTATCCGTCCAGTCCGCCGAGGAGCCCGTAGGTCCCGTTCTGGAGATTGATGGGCTGGGTGGTGAACCCGGCATCCAGGAGGACATCGGTCAGCTTCCACACCCCCACCGTGCCGGAGTTGGCCGAGCACTGCTGCAGGATCCAGATGTAGTTGTTGAGGGCACTCGCGTTCCCCGCCCCCTGCGACACCTCGGCCACGAACTCCGCGTCGTTCCCGTAGATGATGATCTCGTCCGAGGTCCCGGACAGGATCGTGTTCCAGGCGTTCCCGGCGTTGTAGTTGACGTCCCCCACGAAGGTGTTGTCGATGGGGAGCACCTTGATGCCGTTGCCGTAGGTGTAGATGTGGCGATCGTTGAACGCGTCGTCCAGGTATCCGCAGTGGATATAGTCGTCCAGGATCACCGCCCACACGCCGTTGTCGGTGAAGTCGTCCTCGATGTAGTCCAGCACGTTGGCCTCGCTGGCCACCCCGTTGCCGTCGTCGTCCGGGTTCTCCACCCACACCCGTTCCGGAACCCAGGCCACCCGCGGCGTATAGCCGTAGTGGTAGTTGATGAGGTCGTTCTCGGTGTCCACCGCCTTGCCGTTGATCTCGTCCCGCACGAACGGCATCATGTGCTGCCCCAGGGCCGAGGTCACGATCTCGTAGCGCCCCGCAGTCACGCCGGCGGCCAGCCAGTCGTTGAACCCCGGGTCGTGCCACTCCGCGGCCGAGATCAGGAGTCCGCCCGGGTGCCAGTTCAGGGGCAGGTTGTAGAAATCGTGCGCGGCGAGGATCTCGTCCGCTCCGTCGTCGGGATTGGCCGGGTCGCCGTCGTTGGCCGCGAACTCCCCGCGTTCTCCCCGGAAGACCGTGGTGTAGGTGAGCCCCTGGTTCAGGTGCTGCATGAAGGCCACGTTGTGGGTGTTGGAGACCGGGGCGTTGCTGGCCGACAGGTCGTCCAGGACCCGCGACCCGTCCGTGGTAAAGACATAGAATGCGATGGGCGTGGACTCATCGGCCGCCGCGCGCGCCGCGATCCGGGCGTAGTCGCCGGTGGGGAGTTTGGCCGCCCGGGTCACCGCTTGCTCGAACCCACCCGGCAACCAGATGCTGGTTTCCGCGGTGCCGTAGAACCGGGAACCGACCGCGCTACGAACCCGCTCCGTCTCGCGGTCACTTCCCTGGGCGTCCAGGACCCGCGTGCGTAGCTGCGGATCCAGATCGGTGATCTCCACCGCCCGATCCCAGGCCATGGGCGCCGCGCCGGGAATACCCTCGGGCAACCGACGCGTTCCGCCGTCCTCGTAGTCCATGAGCACGAACACGCGCACGCCCGGTTCCAGCAGCGGTGTGGTCGGCGCGGTGCCCGGGGCGCGATACAGGTTGACCCGGAACGAGAGCCGGTCCACTTCCTGGTCGAAGTAGAACCCCATGAGGTCGCCACGTGCCAGCTCGCCGGCCGCGCCGTCGTACACCGGATCCAGGGCCTTGGCGTTCTGCCGGTTCCACAGCCCGGGGTCGCCCGCGACCTCGAGCCCGAGCGCGCTGACCGCGGGACGAACCCAGTCACGCGCTTCCAGTTCCGGCACCGGGGTCCGGGCGTGGGGGAGAACAAGAAGGAGGAGGGCGAGGGGAAGAGCACGGGTGAGAGGCCGCATGGTGTCTCCACAAGGAAGCAGGTTTGGACCGGTCCAAGAAGTTCGCAAAAAAAAGGCGGTTCGCCACGCTAAAGTCTACCAAACGACACCGCCTCGTCACGCATCTCCATCCAACTGCAAGTCTCGGAAAGGATTGCCCGGGGCGGGGTCGTGTGACATTCTCGCCGGGTACCGTTATCACAGGAGTTGCCATGTCGACCAAACGCCCGCCGCGCAAGGCACATCACATCCTGCCCATGCCCGATGCGGAGATCCGCGAGAATCCCCTGGGACGCGAGGTGTCGCAGGAGGTGGACTTCCTCATCGAGCTTCTGGACCTCAAGCAGGACGAGGCGATCCTCGATGTCGCCGCGGGGGCCGGCCGCCATGCCCTCGAGCTGGCGCGCCGCGGGTATACCAACGTGACCGCCATGGACCTCTCGGACCAACTGCTCTCCATTGGTCAGGTGGCCGCCGAGGCAATGCACGTCGCGGTGACCTTCGCCAAGGGGGACGCACGCAAGCCGCTGGCCCGGGCCAAGTACGATGCGGCGTTGATCCTCGGCGGTGGCGCGTTCGGTCTCATGGAGAACGACAACGAGAACCAGGCCATTCTCGATGCGACCAGCGAGTCGCTCAAGCCGGGTGGGCGGATCGCGGTCAGTGCCATGAACCTGTTGCACATGATCCGCCACCGCAAGGATCTCACCGGCTTCGACTCCACCACCTGCGTCCTCACCACCAACGAACTGATCAACGTGGAGGGGGACGTGGTCGAGGAGCTCCCGGTGAGCGAGCGCTACTACGGCTATCCGGCGCTGGTGAACTCCCTGGAGAAGGCCGGCTTCCGCAGCATCATGGGGTTCGGCGCCGATCCGGGACGCTACTCCAGCCGGGCGTTGACCACCAACGATTCCGAGATCCTCATCTTCGGCAAGAAGCCCTCGCGCTAGACGTCTCCCACCATGAGCGAGAAGACCGTTCTCATCGTCGAAGACGATGCCCGCATCGCGGAAGTGGTGGTGAAGAACCTGGAGGCGGCCGGGTTGGGATGCGAGGCGGTCCAACACGGGTCCGAGGGCTGGGCGCGTTTCCAGGACATGTCGCCGGACCTGGTCATCCTGGACGTCATGCTTCCCGGCGTGGACGGGATCGAGCTGACCCGGCGCATCCGCAAGCGGGACGAGGAGGTCCCCATCCTGCTCCTCACCGCCCGCACCGGGGAAGGGGACAAGGTGCTGGGATTCGAGGTGGGCGCCGACGACTACCTGACCAAACCGTTCAGCACCCGGGAACTGGTGGCCCGCGCCCGTGCCCTCCTGCGACGCAGTGGACGCGGCGGGGCGAGCGAGGTCCTGGTCGCGGGACCGTTGCGGATCGATTCCGGTCGGCGTTCCGTGGAACGGGACGGCGCCGCGGTGGAACTCACCACCCTCGAGTTCGACCTGCTGCACTTTCTTGCCGGGCGTCCGGGGCGGGTCTACAGCCGGGAGGCGCTCATGGAGCAGGTGTGGGGTGAGGACCGGGTGGTCGACCCCCGCTCCATCGACAGCCTGATCAGCCGGCTACGCAGGAAGCTGGAGCGGGACCCGGGAAAGCCGCAATTGATCCAGACCGTGTGGGGGGCGGGGTATCGGTTTCCCGAGCAGGGTTAACCCGGGGATCCGCGTGCTCGGGCGCTCCCTGACCCACTTTCCCCAGTCGCTGCGACATTTCTGCCATATCCGCCGCCTAGGGTTGTGGGGTGCCGGGAGGCTCCCTTGCCCATGAACCAACCCCTGAAATCCCCCAGTCTGTTCTGGACCTTTGCCGGTGCGTTCCTGCTGGTCCTGCTGGTCGCTGCCGTCCTGCAGATCGTGGTGCTCCTGGCGGTGGTGCGCCCCATGGCGGCGCGCGAAGTGAACCAGCGTTCCGAGGGCGTACTGGATGTCATGGCGTCGGATCTGGAGAACCTGATCCCCCCGTTGGATTCCCGCGAGGTGTCCCGGGTGCTGCGGGGCCCTTCCCGGGAGCGGGTCATCGTGCTGCTGCGGGATGGGCGGGGGCAGGTGTTTCCCGGCGTTCCCCTGGTGGGAGACTTCGGCGACCGGTTGCTGGCTCTGGTGGGTGTGTCGGGAGACACCCTGGTGAATCCGGTGCGGGGCGTCGGATCGGGGCGCCGGGGTGATCGCACCGGCTTGCCCCGCGGACGCCCTCCGCTCTTCTCCGAAGAGGAGGGTCTTAACGGTCCGAGGCCTCCGCTCGGTTCCGGTCAGGTTGAACGGACATCGCGGGAGTTCACCGTCGCCGCGCGTCGGCAACTGACCTTCGCGGATGGATCGACGGGTGAGTTGATCGCGGTCGCCCCCCGGACGCCGATTCCGCTCTGGCCCCCCGGGGCGCCTCGGCCCTTGTTGATTTTTCTTCCCCTGGCCCTGCTCGTTGCGGTGGGGGGTGGGCTGCTCCTGTTCCGCTCCATCGTGCGGCGTATCCAGGCGCTGGAGACCCTGGCCACGCGGGTCAGCGAAGGGGACCTGACGGCACGCGTGGCCCCGGGACGACCGGACGAGTTGGGGCGTCTCGGGAAGCGTCTCAACCACATGACCGGCTCCCTGGCCGAGGCGCGGGATCGTCTGCAGGCCGTGGACTCCCAGCGGCGACGCCTGCTCGGCGACATCTCCCATGAGTTGGCGACCCCACTCACCTCCATTCGGGGCTACACGGAGACCCTGCTCAACCCCGATGTCCCGGTCACCGAAACGGAACGGGCCCGCTATCTGGACAGCGTGCTGGCCGAGGCGCACCGCATGGATCTTCTGATCCAGGACCTTCTGGATCTGGCCCGGCTGGAATCCGGTGCGGTGACCATGGAATGCGAGCGCCTGGATCTGGCCGCGCTTGCCGGCAACACCCTGGACCGCCTCGCTCCGCGTTTCGAGGCGGCCGGGCTCCAGCTGGTCTGGGCGCCGCGGACGCGTACCGCCGAGGTGGAGGGGGACGGGCGGCGCCTGGAGCAGGTGCTGGACAACCTGTTGGCCAATGCGCTGCGTTATGTCCCTTCCGGCGGCCGCGTCGAGGTCCGGGTGGATACGGATCCGGTCGGGGGCACGGTCTCGCTGAGCGTTGCCGACGATGGCCCCGGCATCCCGGAAGCGGAACTCCCCCTCGTGTTCGATCGGTTCTATCGGGCGGATCCGGCCCGGGTGGCGGGCGGGACCGGGTTGGGGCTGGCCATCGTGCGGGAGATCGCACGGGCGCACGGCGGGGAGATCACCGCCCACGCGAACCCTCCCCGCGGCGTCCTGTTCCGTTTGGTTCTCCCGGACCACGCCGGCTCAACTCCCGGCTAGAGCCGTGGTAGATTCTCCTGCGATCCAATTCCAGGAGGCTTCCCTTGCGCTTGTTGCTCCCCGTCCTGCTCGTGCTCTCCCTGTTTCTTTTTCCCCAGGGCGTCCCCGCCGCGGACAGTCCGCCTTCGGTGATCTTCATCCTGGATGCGTCCGGTTCCATGTGGGGACAGATCGACGGCACGGCCAAGATCGTCACCGCGCGGGACGTCCTCGGTCGTCTCATCGACGGTCTTCCCCCGGCCAGCGAAGTGGGGTTGGTGGCCTACGGACATCGTCGCGAGGGGGACTGCGAGGATGTGGAGACCCTGGTTCCCCTCGGTCCGCTGGATGCGCCCTCGCTCAAGAAGACCATCAACGGCCTGAACCCCAAGGGCAAGACCCCGATCACCTTCTCCGCGGGGCAGGCGATCGATCTGGTCAAGGATCGCACCGAGCCGGTGACCATCATTCTCATCAGCGACGGTCTGGAGACCTGTGACGCGGATCCGTGCCAGGCGGTGACGGTGGCCAAGCAGAGCGGCGTTCCGTTCGTGATGCACGTGGTCGGTTTCGATGTGGGGGACGGGGATGTCTCCCAGTTGGAGTGCACGGCCCAGGCAGGCCAGGGGCTCTACTTCAGCGCCACCGAGGCCGAGGAACTCCTCGCCGCGCTGGAGCAGGCGGTGGAGGCACCCCCCGGCGAGGCGGGGACGCTCTCGGTGGGCGCGGTTCGCAACGGCGAGCGCCAGGACGCCATGGTGTGGGTCTACGAACCGGGCACCCGGGACGACGTGGCGGCCGGGCGGACCTACACCGGAGAGGCGACCAACCCGCGGCTGCTCTACGTTCCTCCCGGGACCTACGACGTGGTGGTGGTCCCTCTCGGGGTGGACGACAACACCCCCATCCGCTTCGACGATCTGGTGGTGAGCGACACCGGCATCACCGAGCGCACCGCGGAGTTCAGCACCGGAGTCCTCGCCGTCGGTGCCATGCGCAACGGGGAACGGTCCGACGCGATGGTCAAGGTCTACGCCGCCGGAACCGATACCGAGGTCGCGGTCACCCGCACCTATACCGGTGGGGCCTCCAATCCGTATCCGTTCACCCTCCCGCCCGGGACCTACGATGTCCAGGTCTCGTCCATCGAGATCAGGAAGGCTCCGCCGGTGGTCATCGAGGCCGTGGTGGTGGAGCCGGGTGGCCGGGTGGATCATGTCGCGGACTTCAGCAGCGGGGACCTGGCGGTTGAGGTGCTCTGCGACGGCGAGAAGCACGATGCGATGATCAAGGTCCTGCGCGCCGGAACCAACGAGGTGGCGGGGGGAGGTCGTTCCTACACCGGAGAACGCACCAACCCGCACGTGGATGTCCTTCCGGTCGGAGTCTACGACGTGGTGGTGACGCCGCTCGTGGTGTCCGGGGTGGACCCGGTGCGTTTCGACGGGGTGGAGGTGGTGGCCGGGGAGCGGGCCGAGCGGACCGCGGAGTTCGTCACCGGGTACCTCAAGGTCGGCGTCCGTCAGGGCGAGACGCTGGTGGACGCGATGGTCAACCTGACCCGGGACGGCGTGGCGATCGACGGGGCCAGGACCTACAGTTCGGAGAGTTCGAATCCAAAGGCGTTCCGGCTCGCCCCCGGGACCTACGACGTGGTGGTCAAACCCATCCGGTTGGAAGGGGCCGAGGCCCAGCAATTCACCCTCACCGTGACCGCGGGGGGAACCGTGGAGCGGATGGTGGAGTACTAGACTCCCCACGCACCTACCCGCTTTTACCCACCCCGTGTCATATCTCTGCAACATGTTCCGGGTACTCCTTAATACAGGTGCCATGGACGGCGGCATTGGAGCCGTCGTCCCAAAGGAGACCCACCATGAGAACGACTTTCAATCGGCTTCGCGTACTGGCCCCCCTGGCGGCCGGCGCCCTTCTTCTTTCTCCCCTGGTCACCGGCTGTGCCGGCGATGAGGCGACGGCAACCAGCCCCAACAGCACGGTAGGGTTGCAGCTCTCCGCGGGCGCCGGCCCGCCGACCCTGGCCGAACTGACCTCGCGCCTGGAACTGGGCGACCCCCAGGTCGCGGCCATCGAGCCGCCGTTGGCCGACTGGCAGTCCAACCACGCCGCGGGTCAACGCACCCGGCGCGGGTTCCGCAACGAGGGCGGTGATTTCCAGGAGCCGCCGATGATGGCCTTCCTGGAGAAGAGCGCGGCCACCCTGGACGAGGATCAGTTCATGGAACTCCTCGCCATGCTGGGCGAGCGGCAGGCGGCGCACCGGGCCGAAATGGAAGCTCGGATGGAGTCCATGGCGGAGCGGTTCGGCAACGGCGAACGCCCGGGTGGTCGGCGCGGCGGACCGGGTGGACGTGGCAGCGAGAACGGCGGTCCCTTCGCGGACCTGGACCTCACCGACACGCAGAAGGCCGCCATCAAGGACGCGTTCCGCGGTGAGCGCGAAGCGACCCGGTCGCTGCGGGAGGGATTCCGGGACGGAACGGTGAGCGCCGAGGCGTTCAAGTCGGGCCTCAAGGAACAGCGTAGCGTGGTGCAGGAGACCGTCGCCGGCATCGTCGGGGAAGAGGCCTATGCCGCCCTTGAAGCCAGGAAGACGGAGCAGGTCGTGAAGCGGGCCGAGCGTCAACTGGAGCGGGTCGGCGAGCACAACGCGAGGCGCCTCGAGTTCCTGACCACCGTCCTTGCCCTCACCCCGGACCAGGTGACCCAGGCCCAGGGGGTCATGGAGAGCGCGGCCACGCAGGTGCAGGCCATCCTGGGCGGGGTGATCGACGGAACCGCGGATCCCATCGACGCCCTCGTCGACGGGCTCGTCGCACGCCGTTCCGCCAAGGACGCCCTGGCCGCGATCCTCGACGCCGACCAGACCGAGCGCTTCGAGGCGCTCCAGAACCTACTCCCCGGTCCCGGGAGCCGTGGACGGCACCACCGCGGATAGCGGGACCCGGCAGGCGATTGCCTGTCGCCGCGAGCCCGAGGCACACGGAACCCGCCTCGGGCTCGCTTCTTTTTACCTGGACCGGGCTTGGTCGGAGGTTTCTCGGATGAAGGTGAAACAGGTTGCCCTTGTTCGCGTGCTGGTCCTTGCCGCCGGCGTTGCCGCGGGTTGCGGCGGCAAGAGCCTGACCAGTCACTGGGCGGATCGGGAGATCGAGATCGACGGCGACCTCGGGGACTGGGACGGGCTCCTCGTTCATGTGGAGGACACCCAGGGGGCGATCGGGATCCTCAACGACGATCGCTATCTGACGCTGGCCCTCACCACCACGCAACGGGCGCAGCAGATGCAGGTCCTGGCCGCCGGTCTCATCCTGTGGATCGACCCGGAGGGAGGCAAGGACCGGGTGCGCGGCATTCGTTTTCCCGTGGGGGGAGGCGCGGGACGCGATCTGATGCGGACCCTGCGTGACGCGGACGGCCAACCGGACCCGGACGCCATGGAGGTCGCGCTGGCCGAGGCCCTGCGCGAGGTGGAGATCCTGGGCCCCGAGGAAGGGCAGACCCGACGCGTCAATCGGGCGGAAGTCCAGGGCATGGAGATCGCGGCAACGCTGGTGCGGGGCGTGCTCAGCTATGAAGTCCGCATTCCGCTGCGTGCGGACGATCAAGCCTCCTTTGCCCTCGACCTTCCGGAGGATGTCCACACGGTAGGCGTGGGGCTGGTCACCCCGGAGGTGGACCGTGCGTCGCGGCCCCAGGGGGCCGGTCCCGGGGGCGGACCGCCGGGAGGGGGTCGGCCAGGTGGCGGTGGCGGTGGACGGCGGGGCTCCGGTGGAGGACCCGGTGGGCCTCCCGAGGGCTTCGAGCGTCCCGAACCCCTGGACCTCTGGGCCAAGGTCGCGATGGCCTCGGCCCCGCCCCACAGCGAATAGAAAAGCGGGGACCCGATCACTCGAGTCCCCGCTTTCCTTGTCTGTCGATCCAACGAACGCTAGTCGATGGCGATGGCGCTCTTGTCCAGCAGGTCGATGCTGGTCACCTTCCAGATCGTGTAGGGGCCGTTGTCGCCTCCCTTGGCACTGATCTGGTCGCCGTCACCGAGCAGGCGGAGGTTTCCGCCCACGGTTCCGACCTGGTAGGAAAAGACGCGATCCGGAATGTCGGTGACCTGGAACGAGTCCCCGGCCACGGTGCGCACTTCCTGCGAGTGGTTACGCAGGAGGACGCCTTCGCGGACCTGGTCCACGCGACGGTCGATCAGCACCAGGGTCTGGACGTTCTCCAGGCTCTGCACCGCCGACGCATCGATCGTGTACTGCATTCCATCGAAACTGAACTGGGTCGAGCGGCTCTCGATCATGGAACCGTCCCAACGCGCGAGACCGTCGACGGCCGTGACGCGCACAATGGCGACCTTGCCGTCCGGGACCGCGCCAAAGGCGCTGGTTACCATGAGAAGAGAGGCCAGGGTGGCCGCCGCCAGGGTTGCGTGCTTCATGTTGCAATTCCTCCGAACACGGGTTCACAGTGGGTTCGAAGAAGAGTATATCTCTATAACTTGTTGTCCTGCAATGGGTTAATTCTCCCATCGATCCAAACCGTGTTGGGATAACAAGTTCGGATCGTGCAGGGTGCATGCACAACGCACCGCTGGGTGAATTCACCCGGTCGTGGTGCGGGATCCGAGGGGGGTCAGGCCGCTTTGCGGCCGTCGTCGCCGGGGGCTGGCGATTCGACGAAGGTCGTCTTGGCGATGTAGACGGGGCAGGCGTCGCACTGCGGGCGGGTGACCGAGGGATCCTGTTCGGCGAGGCGGGCCAGGTTGTGCCAGCAGCGATGGCCGTGTCGCTCGCGGTACACGACGCACTCCTCCTTGCCGCTGATCTCGGGCCGGCAGTCGCTCACGCAGTCGATCATCTCCCAACAGTTCCTTGCCGTCTCCGTGGGGAGCAGGACGCGGAAGGTGGCTCCGGCACCCGGTTCGCTCACCACGTCGATCCGGCCGCCGTGATCGTTCACGATGCCCTGCGAGATGGCCAATCCGAGACCCGTTCCCTCCCCCTCCGGTTTGGTGGTGAAGAACGAACCGAAGATGCGGGGCAGGTTCTCGGCCGGGATCCCCGGTCCGGTGTCCTCCACCGAGACCAGAAGATAGCTGCCCTCCGCGAGAAGACGGCTGCGGATGCGCACCGTCCCCCCGTCGGTCATGGCGTCGCGGGCGTTGGCGATGAGGTTGGTGAAGACCTGCTGCAGCTGATTGGGTTCGCCGGGGATGCTCGGCGGATTCTCGGCCAGATCCCGTTCCAACCGGACGTTGTGGTTGCGAAGCTGGGTTTCCAGGAGATGCGAGGTCCGCTCGATCACCCGGTTGAGATCCACCGGCTGGAACTCCTGTCCCGAAGTCCGGGCAAAGTCCTTCAGACCCTGGACGATTCCCGTCATGTGATCCACCGACTCCACGATCAGGTCGGTGTACTTGTGGCACTCCGCCGCCGAGTCCGGGGTCTTTATCCGGACCAGTTGGGCAAAGCCGCGGATGCTGGAGAGCGGCTGACGCAGCTCGTGGGCCAGCCCCGCCCCCAGCTCGCCGAACGCCGCCATCTTGCCGGCCTGGATGAGCTGGGCATGCGCTTCGCGCAGGGCCTGGTTGGCCGATTCGGTCGCGTCCCGGGAGTGACGCAGCATGCGGTTGGCTTCCTCCAACTCCGCACTGCGTTCCTCCAGGATGCGGTTCGAGGTCTCGAGATGCTCACGGGACTCTTCCAGCCCACGGGTCATGCGATTGAACGCACCCCCGAGCACGGCGAGTTCGTCGCCGGTACCGATCTGGGCCTGGGCGGTCAGGTCCCCGCGCCCCACCCGTTCCGTGAAGGCGACCAGGGTGCGCACCGGTCCGGTGATCTGGCGGGAGAACAGATAGGAAAGCAGCAGGGCCACCGCCACCGCGGCCAGCGCCGTGCCCACGAGGCCGCTGCGGATCTTGGTCAACATGGCCAGGGCATGCTCCCGGGAGCGCAGGACCACGAACGCGGCCTCGGCTTCGGAGTCCCCCGCGATTTCCGTTTCCCAGAGCGGCATCTGCACCGCCCTGAACTGGGAGCCTCCGATGGCCACCAGATGGGACGCCTCATGGGACGCGCCGAACCGGGTGGCCAGAAGCACGGAGTCGGCACCGGCCGGTACGGCTTGGCTCTTGGCGATGACCCGGTCCGTGGCCACGAGGGCCACCGCGCCGCCGGTCATTTCCTCCAGGGCGTGCACGTGGCTTCCCAGGCGGGTGCCCAGGGCGAGCGTTCCCAGTTCCATCCCACCGGCCGAGAGCGGCACCACGGTGAGATAGATGATGTCGGTGCCGATGTCGAGGATGCCCTCGGCGCTTCCCCGACTGAGTGCGCGCGAGGCGAGACGCGAGAAGTCCCGGGTGATGGCGATGGGACCCCCGGTCGCGGTGGCGATGACCGGTTCCCCGTACGGCGTGGTCAGGACCAGCAGGTCGACCTGGAGCCGGTTGATGACCCGGGTCGCGACCTCTTCCACGGTGGCCAGGGCCTCGGGTTGCTCGAGGGCCGGTCGGGTGGGGTCGTAGACCGCGGCCGCGGCCTTGAAGTACGGCAGGTCCGAAACCAGACGGCAGCGTTCGAGGAGACGGGCGCGCCGGTAGCTCTGGAAGGCATCGAAGGTGGCCACCGCTTCACGCAGCGCTTCGCTCTCGGTCTTTTCCACCTCCTGCATCACCGTGCCGTGGACGAGGATGGACATGGCACAGGCCAGCACGGCGGCACCGGCTCCGATGGTGAGGAAGAGCTTGTGGCGCAGGGAAAAGCGCATGGGTCAGGGCTTCTCGGCGATGAACTCGACCGAACCCGCGTCCGGAACCTCGATGACACCGCGGGTCTGCAGGGAGGTCATGCCCTCGGTCCAGACCTGGACCGTATAGACCCCGGGCGGGACGTCCTCGATATGGTAGCGGCCGTCCGCGTCGGTCACCGCGTAGTAGGGAGAGTCGGTGATGACGATCACCCCGGCCATTTCCGGGTGGATGTCGCAGAAGAACCGGACGATGCCCGGCTTCTCGAAGGTGACCCTCTTGGAGCTGCCCCGGGAGTAGCGACCCAGGTCGAACCGCTTGTTGGGCGACAGCGAAAAGACATTGTGGAACACCGGATCGCTGTTGAGGAACTCGGCCGAGTTGCCGGCCTGCAGGGCCACCACCGACGGCTCGAAGACCAGCCCGACCTGGTTGATGACCGGAGGCTCCATCTCGCGGTAGGGAAGCGGCGTCTCCGCGGTGAGCACCACCACCCCCGCCGAAGCCGGCTCGGCCGCGTTCGCCGCGTGGTGATTGTGCTGCCCGTACTTGCCGTAGAGATCGGCGTTGGGAACCGGGGGGGCCGGATCCGGAACATGGATCCGCCCATCCACCGTGCCGGCGAGGGCCGGGCCGACCACGAACATCAGGATGAGAGAGAGCGACGAAACGAACCGTGGGTAGGTCATCGTGTCCACACATGGAGCTGCACGGCGACCAGGTGGCCATCCAGGTGCCGCGCCTCCGGAAAGTGGGTGTTCTGGTATGCCACGCGAAGACGCGCGCTGCGTTGGAAGCGGAATCCCAGCGAGGCTTCGATCCGCTGGATATCGTAGTCCCAGGATCCGGTCACCCCGGTGCTGGAGGTGATGTCGTTGAAGTAGGAGGCCTCCTGACGCAACGCCGTGGTCCACATGGGGCCGAAGTCCCGCACCAGCTCCACGTAGTACGACGTGGCGGTGAGGAGCGGCGACACGTTGGGCACTTCGTAGCCCAGATGACCGGCCTCGGCAAAGAGTTGCCAGGGACCGCGGGCATAGGAGAGGTCCGCGCCGATCGAGGTGTTGAGGTAGTCCTCGGCGGTGTGCCCGGCCGGGAAGTTGGGGTCCGTGACGATGTCCGCCTTGAGATAGGGACCCACCGAGCCGGACGCACCCACCCGAAGCCCAAAGAGCGGACCGTCCGTGGCGGCGTAGCCCAGCCGGCCAATGAACTGGTATCCGTCGTTGATGTTCGCGGCACTGGTCGCCGGGGCGGAAACCGTGCCCAGGGTGGTTGCGACGCTGTACTGGAGCCCTCCCGGCGTGCCGCCGTAGAGTTCCGCTCCCGTGTCCCAGCAGGCGTCGTAGATCAACGGCATCCCGACAAAGCTCAGCCCGCCCGGGTGGGCGGCCGGCCGGTACCCGGCTCCCCGCACGCCCGGTTGGAAGAAGTAGTCGGTGGACTGCACGGCAAAGTCGTTGCGCACCGCGGTGTGATAGTAGAAGAGCAGGGGAACCCCGATGAGCGCCTTCTCGGTGGAGTTGGTCCGCTCGCCGTAGGCACCGAACAGGGTGGGCAGCCGACCGGCCTGGAGGTTGAGCCAGGGCTGGCCTCCCAGCCGCGAGAGCCGCACGAATGGTCGCAGGTAGGTGAGAAAGGTGCTGGAGGTCGCATCCGCGTCCACCGGGACCTCCAGGAACAGGTCGACATTCTCGTCGACATGGGCTCGGGAGATCACCAGCAGCTGGAAGGCCGAGAAGGGGTTGTCCCCGCGGTTCATCCGGTTCATCTCGTAGGTCTGATCCGAACCCTCGGTGAAGGTGAACTTCCCCTGGGCGGAGAAACCGAACTGGGCAGCCTGGCTCACGGGCCCGGGCAGCAGAACGAGCCCGAGAGTCAGACAAGTGCCTATCAGGTACACTGTTCGCGACATGCAACCTCCAAATGCGATACGCCCTATCGCTTCTTTGATCGGTTGATATGGCCGTCGGCTTAGGAATCTGGAGTAGAATCGTCGGGTTGCGAGTTGACCGGGATCGCGACGTGATCTAACATAACCGGTTACATGACAGAGGCTTGAGTGTTTTGAAGCCCTCCCTCTGTCCAGGAACAGATGTTCGAAACCGAGCCTTCGGGGCGGGGTGCAAGTCCCCACCGGCGGTAAAGCCCGCGAGCTGGTCACTGGGCGGCCCCCCATTGGGCCCCTCGATCGGCAGATCCTGTGAGATTCAGGAGCCGACCGTCACAGTCGGGATGGGAGAAGGCGGTAGCGACGACGGCGTGTGCCCGGTCCTGGAGCCGGTGGCACCGGGTCGCGTCCTGCCCTGCCCCGGAGCTTTCCGAGCTTCGGGGTTCGTTGTTCCCACAACGTCCCCGGGCTCTGCGAGTCACCATGGAGCAGACCCAGAAATCCACCCGGTCCAACCGCTCGGTCACCCCGGAGCGCGCCATGAAGCGTGCTTTGGTGCTGGCCCGCCGCGGCCTGGGTCTCGTGCACCCCAACCCCGCGGTGGGAGCGGTGCTGGTGCGCGACGGACAACTGGTCGGCGAGGGCTACCACCGTCAGCGTGGCGGGGACCACGCCGAGATCGCCGCCCTCAAGGTGGCCGGGGACGCGGCCCGCGGCGCCACCATGTACGTCACCCTCGAGCCCTGCAACCACACCGGCAAGACCCCGCCCTGTGCACCGCGGCTTGTGGAAGCCGGCGTGGCCCGCGTGGTCATCGCCCACCTGGACCCCAACCCGGACTCCGGAGATGGGGCCCAGGCCCTGCGGGACGCGGGCATCGAGGTCGAGGTGGGGCCCTGCGCCCGCGAAGCCGCCTACCTGGTCAGTGGTTTCGCTTCCCTCATGGAACGCGGTCGGCCCCGTTTCTTCCTGAAGCTCGCCTCGACCCTGGATGGACGGATTGCCTCCAGCGGCGGGGACTCGCGCTGGATCTCCTCGCCCATTGCCCGGGCCTGGGTGCACCGTCGTCGACGCGAGGCGGACGCCATCCTGGTTGGTGCGGGAACGGTGCGCGCGGACAACCCGGCGCTCACCGTGCGTCACGTGAAGGGGCGTTCCCCGGATCGGATCGTGGTCGATTCCACGCTCTCCATCCCGGAAGGGCGCCGCATCCTCGCCGACTCGGAGCAACGCCGGATCGTGGCCACCACGGATGCCGCGCCCGACGCATCGGTCAGCGCCCTGGAGGATCGCGGCGTCACCGTGTGGAGATTCCCCTCCACCCGGGCCGGACGGGTGGATCTGCCGTCGTTGGCGCGGAAGTTGGGGGAGGAGGGTTATACGTCGGTCCTCGTCGAGGGAGGGGGCATGCTCGCGGGGGCCATGCTGCAGGCCCATCTCGCCGACGTGGTCTGGCTGGTTCTTTCCCGGACGCTTCTTCTGGGGGGAGGGGGCAAGGGCTGGACCCAGGGTCTGGATGTACCCGCCGTCCCCCGCGCGCTGCAGCTCTCGCGCACCCATCTCCAGTCCCTGGGGCCGGATTGGTTGACCACGCTGGTTCCGCAAGCGGCCCAGTGGTGGGACCCGGAGACCGCGCATGTTTAGCGGCATCATCACCGCCACCGGCAAGGTGGCGCGGACCCAGGCCCGCAGCGGCGGGGTCACCCTCACCCTGGATGTCCCGCAGGGGTTCCGGGAGCTCGATCCCGGGGCGAGTGTGGCGGTCAACGGGACCTGCCTCACCGTGACCGGTGCCGCCGGTTCCACCCTCAGCTTCGACGCGGTGGGGGCAACCCTGGATCGCACCCTGATCGGCCGCCTTCGCGCGGGGGATCGGGTGAACCTGGAAAAGAGCCTCACCCTGGGAAGCCCGGTCGACGGGCACCTGGTCACCGGTCATGTGGACGGGGTGGCCACGGTGGAGCAACGACGCGAAGGAGATGGCGCGGTGTACTTCGCATTGCGCGTCCCCGGGGAACTGGGACCCCAGATCGCCCTGCGGGGATCCGTGGCCGTGGACGGGGTCAGCCTGACCGTCTCGGAGGTCCGCGGACTCGTGTTCGGCGTCTCGGTCGTCCCCTACACCTTGCGCGAAACCATTCTTGGCGACTATCGCCCCGGTCGCCGCGTGCATCTCGAGACCGACGTGCTGGCCAAGTACGTGGAGCGCGCCATGGCCCATCGGGCCGAGAGCGTGCCGTCGGATACCTAGAACGGAGCAGGTCATGAGTCACATCGACGAAAAACAGGCCCCTGTGGACGAAGCCGGGTTCTCCCCGGTCGAGGACGCCCTCGCCGACCTCAAGGCGGGCAAGCTGATCATCGTCCTCGACGACGAGGATCGGGAGAACGAGGGGGATATCGTCTGCGCGGCGCAGACCATCACCGCGGACCAGGTGAACTTCATCGTGAAGGAAGCGCGCGGCCTGATCTGCGTGCCCATGACCGAGGAACGCCTCTCCCGGCTGGGTCTGGACCCCATGGTGCAGAACAACACCGCGCCCCTGGAGACCGGGTTCACCGTCTCGGTGGATGCCGTGCGTGGGACCACCACCGGCATCAGCACCCACGATCGGGCCCTTACCATTCGCGCCCTGGCCAACCCGGACACGCGGCCCGAGGATCTGGCCCGGCCGGGACACATCTTCCCGTTGCGCGCGGTGACGGGCGGGGTGCTCAAGCGGACCGGGCACACCGAGGCGGTGGTGGATCTCATGAACCTGGCCGGTCTGGATCCGGTGGGGGTTCTCTGTGAGATTCTCGACGAGGACGGAACCATGGCCCGGCGTCCGTATCTGCAGAAGTTCGCCGCGCGTCACGACCTCAAGGTCATCACCATCGCCGCGTTGGTGCAGTACCGTTTCCGCAAGGACCGGGTGGTGCGTCGCATCACCACCACCCGACTCCCCACCCAGCACGGGGAGTTCACCCTGCACCTCTACCGCAGCCACCTGGAAGGGCGGGATCACCTGGCCCTGGTCATGGGAGACCTCGACGATCACGAGCCGGTCCTGCTGCGCGTGCACTCCAGTTGTGTGACCGGCGACATCCTGGGCTCGTTGCGCTGCGACTGCGGGAACCAGATGCAGGAAGCGCTGGCCCGGATCGGCCGCGAGGGGCGAGGCGTTTTTCTCTACATGCTGCAGGAAGGGCGCGGCATTGGTCTGGGCAACAAGATCCTGACCTATGCCCTGCAGGATCAGGGGCTGGACACCGTGGAGGCCAACCTCAAGCTGGGCTTCAAGGCGGACGAACGGGACTACGGCGTGGGGGCGCAGATCCTCACCGATCTCGGCATCCAACGGGTCAAGCTGTTGACCAACAATCCGGCCAAGTCCAAGGGGCTTGAGTCCTATGGCATCGAGATCGTGGAGCGGGTTGCCATCGAGGTGGGTCGCAACCCGTCCAACGAACACTACCTGGATACCAAGAAGGCCAAGATGGGTCATCTGCTCGAGGAGGACGGCGTGCGCGCCGCCCGGACCTCGGGAAGCGGGGACGAAACGCATGAATGAGTTCAAGGGATCGTTCGACGCCTCCAGCAAACGGTTCGCCATCGTTGCGGCCCGGTTCAACGAGACGTTCGTACGCAATCTGGTCGACGGCGCGGTCGATCATCTGGAGCGGTTGGGCGCAGCCGAGGACGCGGTCGATCTCTACTGGGTACCGGGCGCGTTCGAGTTGCCGCTGGCCGTGCGCGCGGCCGCGCTGAGCGGCAACTACGACGCCATCATCCCGCTGGGGGTGGTCATCCGGGGCGCGACCTCGCACTATGACCTGGTCGCCGGTGAGGCGGCCCGAGGCGTGGCCGCGGTCTCCCGGGAGACCGGAGTCCCGGCCGTGCTGGGGGTGGTGACCGCGGATACCATGGAGCAGGCAGCCGAGCGCTGTGGTGCCAAGATGGGTAACAAGGGATGGGATGCCGCGGCCGCCGCGGTGGAAATGGCGAATCTGGGCGAGGCTTTCGGGGGCTGGCCCGGGGACGTTGGGGGTGGATCACGTGGCGGATCCAAAAAGGACACAAAGAGTTAGCGGCGGGATCGGCTCGGGAGGCCGCCGCCGCCAGGCTCGCGTTGTTTGCATGCAGGCCCTATACCGCGCCGACGTTATGGGAGATGCTATGGAGGATCTCTGCGAGGAGATCCGCAGCCGCGAGTCGTTCCCGGATGACGTTCGGGATTACGCGACGCGCCTTCTGGACCGGGTGAGGGAGCACGGCACCGAGATCGACACCATCCTCACCGCGTCCTTGACCCGCTGGGACCTGAAAAGACTGGCAACGACAGACCGCAGCGTGTTACGCATGAGTGTTGCGGAACTGCTTTATGAGCCGGACGTTCCGACCAGCGTCGTCCTGGATGAAGCGATCATCATTGCGCGACAGTTCGGCGCGGTCGAGTCCGGCCGTTTCGTCAATGGGGTACTCGATCGGGTAGCCCGCGACCACCGTCAGGAGAAAACGACTTGAGAACCGCGTTCATCTCGGACATCCACGGGAACCTGGACGCCCTCAAGGTCGTTCTGGACGACATCGCGACCCAGGAAGTCGACCAGATCGTCTGCCTGGGCGACATCGTGGGCTACGGCCCCGAACCCAACGAGTGCGCCGCCAAGGTCAAGGAAGTCTGCGTCCATGTGGTGGCCGGAAACCACGACTACGCCGCCCTGGAGCGGATGGATACGCTGGGCTTCAACGAGTACGCCCGCGCTGCCGCGGACTGGACGACCAAGGCGCTTAGCCAGGAGTCCCGCGACTATCTCAACAGTCTCCCCCTGGCCGCCGCCGAGGGGCAGATGCGGTTCGTTCATGCCAGCCCGCTGGATCCCGAACGCTGGACCTATGTGCTTTCGTTCGAGGAGGCCATCCGCCAGTTCGACTCCTACGAGGAGCGCCTCTGCTTCATCGGGCACTCGCACCTGCCGGTGGTGATCGAGAACGACAACGGGGAGATCCGCGCCTACCAGTACCCCGAAGACACGTTCACCCTCGACGGAAGCCGTCGCTACATGGTCAACGTGGGCAGCGTGGGACAACCCCGGGACCGTGATCCCCGTGCCGGCTACATCTGGTACGACGACGCCATGGACGCGGTGTTCCTGCGCCGGCTGGAGTACCCGGTCGAGGTCGTGCAGAAGAAGATCCTCGACGCCGGCCTGCCGTCGTTCCTCGCCCAGCGTCTCGCCGCCGGCATGTAATCCGGTCTCCCCCCGGGGAGACGGTCAGCCCGCGCTTTCCAGCTTCGACGGGTCGGCGACCCGCCCCACCAGGGTGAGCAGGTTCCGCTGGGTGTCCACCACCACGAACAGGAACGGCTGCATGAGATCCATGCTGATGAAGATGTCGGACCGGGTCCCGGCCGGCCGCGGCGGACGATCGGCATAGGACTGGGTTACCCCGCTCCCATGGGTGGAGAACTCGAACCCGGCGCTCTGGAAAAAGCCGGTGAGATGCGCGCCCGGCGCCACCTTGTCCAGTGAGCCGGCCGCCAACGGTGCCTTGACCCCCAGGGCCTTCATCACCGGCAGCAGGTCGTGGTCCGACCGGATGCGGAACGAGGGTGCGCGCACCGAAATGTGGTGCGGTCCCAACTGCCCGAGCCACGAGCCGATGCTGTCCGGCAGCATGGTCTCGAGCTCCCCCAGGGTGTAGCCGGGGTAGGGAATGATTGCGTAGAGGGCGAGCTCCTCCTCGACGTAGGGCAGCTCGACCATCAGCCACTCGACGCCGTACCCGGCCTGGAGCGAGTCGACATTGCCGACACTCAGGACGGACAGCGTGTCCTTCTCTCCACGATCGAACGGGAAGGGGCGGGTCTGCCGGGAGACGAAGGGCCGAAGCCACTGGCCCTGGATCGAGACGGCGCTGGTGGCCACAAGCGACGCCTTGGACCCGAAGAGGGCGTTGGGAATCTCCGGGGTGAGCCCGGTGGTGTTCTCGATGTCCCGCAGGAGGGCCGCCCCGTCGGCAAGGTCGTCCCGACGCACGGTGGTGGCGTACTTCGCCGCGGCGGCGGTGATCGCGGGATCCGGGGTGGTGTCCCCGGTCACCGAGAGCGTGTTCATCCAGCGGACCCGCGTGGCGTGGTCCGGGCTCCGCGGCAGGTTCCGCAGGGCGACCTCGAAACCGCCGGCCAGCTTGGCCCGCATCCCGGGAAGCCCGCCCGCGGCGGCCAGCTCGGTGGCGGCCGGATCGCCGGCTCCCTCGGTCAGCACGGCGATGGCGCTCACCGCGGCGAGGGGCGAAAAGACGAAGTTGGGCTCCGCGCTGATGACCGGCCAGACCGCCTTGGTGAAGGCGAGCACCGAGCCGGTGGCCTGATCGATGGGGAACGCGTCGTCGAGGGCGGTATTGGGGCCGGCCGCGGGGGCGAGATCCACTTCGGGTTCGCCCGAGCAGGAGGCCAGGACAAGGGCAGCGAGGGCAAGGGCGGGTAGGCCGGGGATTCGAACGCGATGCATGGGAGCTCCTTCCCGCGTCCACCGACCGCCCGAACCTTCGGGCGTCGAACGCGGCCGGTGAGTATACGCGATCCGGGGAGGAGGATTCCGCTTGGGGTCAGGACGGGTCGAGGACCCGGCCCAGGAAGAGGATGGTGCCGGTGGCGTTGTCCCGGATGAGGAAGAGGAACGGGTGGTCGGCGCGGAACTCGGGGGGTGGGTCTCCCATGGGCATGGAGGTGGCCCCCAACGTCAGGGCGGTGGCCGCGGTGGCCTCGGTCCCGGTCTCATCAACCTGGATGAACGCTTCCTGGACCACCTCCGAAATGCTCAGTGGCGTTTCGGCCATGCCCGAAAAGTCGGCGCGGTCGGTGAACGGGGTCGGCATGCCCAGGGACTGGAGCGCGGGCACCAGGCTTGCGCTCCAGCGGAAGGTGAACCTGGGAAAGGTGACCCGGACCTCGTCGTGGGACAGGGCGCCCAACGCCTCGCGCAGGGTGTCCGGGGTGAGGGCGGCCTCCAGGGTCGCGAGGCCGTCCCGCTCCCTGGGCAAGAGGACGATCATCGAGAGCAGGTTCCCCTGGTAAGGCATCTCCAGGACCTGCGCGGGCCCGGTATCCCCATAGCGAAAATCTTCCGTCTGGTGCATGAACGGGACGGTGCGTTCCCCGCCGGCGGCGAAGAACGTGTCGTCGTGGGTGGACTCCTTCTCGAACGGCCGTCGCCAGTCGCCCAGGAAGTAGACCGCGTTGACCAGCACTAGGCGAGTGGATGGGTCCACCATGTCCGGTTCGAGGAGCTTCGGGATGCGTTTACGGGTCCGCTCGGAGACCCAGTCGTTGATCCTGGCCGCCGCCGCCTCCGGCCGGTTCACGAAGTCGACCCGTTGGGGCGCCGCGTCGTAGAAGCGCTCCGTGAGTTGAAGATACTCCGGGATCAGGGCGAAGCCCTCCTGTACCCACAGGCTGTTGGCCGTTTCCAGGGTGACCGCTCCCACGTTTCCCATGCCCTCCAGATACGTGATCAGCTTGCCGAAGGACGGATGCCATTCCTGGGGCGGGATCTGCACCCGCAGACCGCGTCCCATCTCGGTGGCGGTGGCGCCGCGCGCTCCGGCATAGGCCAGTCCCACCGCGGACGCCGCGCTGTAGGGAGAGATCACCAGGTTCCCGGAGCCGACCGAGGCCAGTTCCCGGTAGAGCGCGAGCGCGAACCGGGTGTTGCCGTCGTAGAAACC
The DNA here is from genome assembly GCA_942491735.1 of Candidatus Eiseniibacteriota bacterium. Taxonomy (GTDB): domain Bacteria; phylum Eisenbacteria; class RBG-16-71-46; order JABDJR01; family JABDJR01; genus CALOCN01. The sequence continues at coordinate 999,755 of CALOCN010000001.1, forward strand.
GAAGGGGAGGGTTTCCATGGCTTGGGCGGCCTCCGTGTAGGTACGGGCGTCGTCGGCGTCCACCGTTTTCCAGAAGGGGTCGCCGCCGTGGGAGCTCGTTGGAACCGTCTGTTTGCGCAGTCGGGCGTCGAGCAGGATCGCCTTGCCCGCAGGAAGCCGGATGGCCTGCTCCAGGGAGTGGTAGCCGAGGAAAGAGATCCGGATCGTGTAGTCGCCGGGGGGGACGCCAGCGATCACGTAGCGGCCCCGCGCATCCGTGCTGGCCCCCTGGTCGGTCCCCAGCACGATCACATTGGCAAAGGCCACCGGGACTCCCGCGAGGTCGGTCACCGTTCCCTTGATCGTGCCGGCCGGGATGTCCCGCTCCTGGGCATTGCTGTTCACCCCGAGACCCAGGCCGGCGAGTAGGAGTCCAAGAAGGCGGCGGGCCGGGCCAAGGCCCAACCCGCCGCCGCTGCCGAATCCGGATGTCTTCGCGTTCTTCGCCATGCTATCGATCCTCGTTCCGGTCGCTCTCCGGGCTCCAACTGGGCTCCACAGTGTACTTCCACGCCTCGTCCCGGGGCCACAGACGGTCGGCCTGTTCGATGAGCCCGGTCAGTTCCTGCAGGTCCTCGTCGTAGCCCAGCTCACGGGAAGCATCCCGGGCCAGCCCCAGCACCGGAGCCAGCTTGCTGTCCCGGGCCCAGTAGCTGTGACGCAGGATCTCGGCGAACTCCGCCACCGCCGCGTCCATCCGGAAGTCGGCCGGCATGGTGTCGAAACGGGCCGAGAGATCCTCGACGCGGATGGCGCGGGCTTCCTCGGTCACCCGGCCGGTCTCGGGGTCCTCGTAGCGCAGGCGCACCATGGCCAGATCGCCGGTGCGGGCGCGGCGCTCCAGACGCACCTCGAAGAGCGCGGTCACTTCGTGTCCGGCGCCCACCTCGCCCGCGTCGATGGCGTCATTGCGGAAGTCGCGGTCGGCCACGTCACGGTTCTCGTAGCCCAGCAGCCGGTAGCGACGCACCGTGTCCGCGTTGAACTCCACCTGCACCTTGGTCTGCTTGGCGATGGTCTGCAGGGTTCCGGTGAGGTTCTCCACGAACACCCGCCGGGCTTCCTTGAGCTCGTCCACGTAGTAGTAGCCGCCGTCGCCGTTGTTGGCCAGCTTCTCCATGAGGACGTCGTTGTAGTTCCCCATCCCGAACCCGATGGTGGTGAGTTCGATGCCGCGGGCGCTCTCCCGCTTGATCACGTTGAGAATGTCCTCGGCGCCTGTGTTGCCCACGTTGGCCACGCCGTCCGAGCAGAGGATGATGCGGTTGATGTAGCCGGGCCGGTGGGACTCGCTGGCCAGGGCGTAGGCCCGGCGCAGTCCGGCCTCGGCGTTGGTGGAACCCTCGGGGATCAGGTGATCGATGGCGTCCTGGATGCGGGCACGCTCGCTGGCCCGGGTGAAGGGGAGAAGGGTGCGCGCATCGCTTCCGTAGACCACGATGGCGATCTCGTCGGTGGAGCGGGTCTGATCCAGGAGCAGGCTCAGGGCCTGCTGAACGAGGCCCAGACGATCCTCGCGGGCCATGGAACCGGAGACGTCCACCACGAAGGTGAGCATGGCCGGTTTGCGATCGCGGACGTCGATCTCGCGTCCCTTGAGCCCCACCCGCACCAGGTAGAGGTTCTCGCCGAAGGGGGACGGGGCGCCCGCGGTGTGGATGGCGAAGGTGCCGTGCTGCGAGATGCGATCCCGCGAGGCCACGTCCAGCGGGGCGGGGGCGGGATAGCGATGGTCGAAGCTGTTGATGAACTCCTCGACCCGCACCGCCTCCTTGGGAGGCACCGCGCCCCGGTTGAGGTAGGCGCGGGTGAGGGTGTAGCTCGCGTTGTCCACGTCCACCGCGAAGGTGGCCAGGTTGTCGTCGAGCGGATCGATGAAGGGGTTCACCCCGTAGTGCTCGAAGAACATGGCGTCGAAGGCCGCCCCGTTGACCGGATCGGTGCCGCCGTGGGCCATGCGATCGGTAACGTCGGCCGGCGCGGGGGTTGCGGGGGCGATGCTACGGCCGACAGTGGTTTCGCTGGGGCGGGCGCCGGCGACGGGGGTGACCTTGGGGGGGGATTCCCCGAGGTAGGGAAGTGCCCGCATGGTTTGATTGCGGGATTCCTCGGCGGTCTTTGCGTCCGCCAGATCGGCGTCCCGTTCGCCCTCCCCCTTGCCGGCGTACTGGCGTTCCATGTCCTGGATACGGGCGCGTTCGCGGGTCAGGCGCTCCTCGGTCTCTCGACGCTTGGGCTCGGCGAGGACAAGTCGTTCGTTCTCGTATGCCTTGGCCTTCTTCGCCAGATCCCGCTTGGCCTCGAGGATCGTCGCGTAGTCAATCGGCGCCTGGAGCTCCGTCAGCATCACGTCCGTGGCGAACTCCGCGCCCTCGGCCAGGGTGAACTCCCACTCGACGGTCTCGAACCCGAGGTAGCTCACCAGGACCCGATGCGTCCCCGGGGGAACGTCGTTGACCTGGAACACGCCGCTGGTGTCGGTCAGCGCGCCGAGGGTCGTGCCGTCGATGAGCACGTTGGCATAGGCAAGCGGCTCGCCGGTGGTCGTGGTCACCCGGCCGCGGATGACACCCGCTGTTGCCGCGGTGGTATTGCTGTCCTTGGATCGTGTCTCCGCATCCGCGGCCACGGTGGATCGCCCAACCGCATCCGTGGCGGTTGCGGCGGCGAGTTCCTTGGCCTGCGCGGGAGCCTCCGTTTCATTCAATTCAAGCGGCAACGCCGGCGGGGCAGGGGAAGGCTTGCCCTCGCGGTTGGCGTCGCTCTTCTGCTGTTCCAGTGCATCCGCGTCGTCCTCGATGTCGGCACGGCGGTAGGCCACGTCCTCGACCGGCTGCTTCAGGGAACGGCTAGCCTCGCGCAGACTCTGCGTCGACGGCTTGGGCTGCATGGCGTCGGGGGCGGTCTCCTCCTCGCCCACCGCGCGTGGATCGGTGGTGGCCTTTGGCGTATTGACCGCCGCTCCGGCTCGTACGCCGTCCGCGGCATCGAGCGGACGCTCACGCGCCGCCTCCAGCCGGGCCGCGGTGCCGGCGGGGGCTGGGGAAGCGGCTTCGGGGACAGTCTGGCGGTCGCGGTCCAGGGCCGCTGCCGTCTCGTCGTCGGCACCGTCCACGCGCGCCCGCAAGGGTGCGCCCTCCGCGCCGCGCATGCCCGAGGCCTTCTTGGCCAAGTCCCCGGAGGCGCCGCCGTCGCGCGAGTTCTTGAGCCCGTCGGCCTGGCCCTCCGCCTTGAACGCGAGATCGGAGTCCACCCCCGGCGCGTCGGCGAACGCCTCTTCGGGAAGGCTCAGATTGTCTTCGCTCAGCGTCCCCGGCTGCTTGAGTTCACCGGCCACCATCTGATCGGCGGGTCCGGCAATGCGCCCCTGCTGAATCAGGGCAATGCCCAGTACCGCCACCAACGCCGGGGCGGCGATGAGGCTTGGGATGCGCCAGCGGGACCAGCCGGACTTGCGCTGGCGGGTGGCGTCGAACATGGCCTGCCAGGTCCGGCGATCCTCGGAGTCGGTCATCTTCTTGGCGTGGCGGTCAAACAGCTCTTTCATAGCCTCTGCTCCTGGAGTTGGGTGGCGGGCGTCCGTTCCGAATCGGTACCGAGGAGCTCGCGCAGCGTCTCGCGGCCCCGGTGCGCATGCACCCGGGCCGTCGCTTCGCTGCAGCCCAGCGCCTCGCCCACTTCGCGGAACGAGTAGCCCAGCCAGGTGTGCAGGAGGACGGCGGATCGTTGCCGCTCGGGGATTCGGGTCAGTGCCTGCCGCAGCCGGTGCCCCTGGACAGGGTCCGGAAGATCCGGCTGGGGAAGGCACTGACCGAGCTCGCCCTCCAGCGTGTCGGTCTTCTTGAACCGGGTCAGGAGCCGGCGTTTCCAGTCACGCGCCCGCCGGAGCGCGATCCCGGCAAGCCAGGCCTCGAGGGGCCCGTCGCCGCGATAGGAACCCATGTTCTTCACCGCGCCCACGTAGGTGTCCTGGAGCACGTCCAGGGCCTCGTCGTGGTTCCCGATGTGATAGACGAGCAGCGCAAAGAGGCGTTCGCGGGTGCGGGTGTAGATCTCCCGCCATGCCGCGTCGTCGCCGTCCTGGGCGCGTTTCGCCAGCTCAAGGTCCGGGTGCGATGCGTTCGACATAAGCTCCGTCTCCGTCCAACCCCCGACAGTCCGGTTCGGTCGACATCCCGATTGGATGCCACAGTCACCGGTAGAGTCGCCGTGGAAGGACGAATCGTTTACTGGAGAATTGGGGCCGCCACGCCCCATGAACAGTCATACCCGGTTGGGCCGGGGCTGAGTCAATGAATTGGTGGGGGGGCGGAGTCACCAGGGGGGCAAAGCTGGAGCTGGAGCTGGAGTTGGTGCCCCCCCGACTCCTGTCGTTGGACTCGTGATTCGGTGTCTACCCGGGTAGACAGAATACGGTAACGCAATATATTGAAGTGGTTTAAGTGTCCTGAGTGTCACGGGGTTGTATCGATCACCCGGGTACAACCCATTTAGGTTGTCCGTTTCCCCGGGGAAAGTATTGGCTACTAACTTGTTGAAAAATAGCGGTTTAGAGTGCTGGCCCCTGCTCCTCCCCGAGACCGGTGAGGGCTGAAGAGGAGGTGGCATGGGCGAGGCCCCAGTGGGAGCGCACGCCCGCGTGCGTGCCCCGACTCGCAGCCTTTGTCTCCCCGGTGTCTCCCCGGGGAGACAAAATCCGACAACGCCATATACTAAAGCGGGTTAGGTGTTCCGAATGTCGCGGAGTTGTATCGGCGACCCAGGTACAACCCATTTGGGTTGTCCGTTTCCCCGGGGAAAGCCCGGCGATCCAGTGCGTTCACCCCAAAAAAAAGGCCCCCGAATCGGGGGCCAAGAGGTGCGTCCAGGCAATTGGCGTGTCTCGAAGGGTCCGGTGACCGTCATTCGTAGCCCGCCAGGGGCCTGGCCGCTTGAAAATGCGGCGGGTCGGGACTCAACCGACCCTGTGCGTACTATAACAATCGGCCGGGCCGTATGTTCCATGACGTTCTCGTGGCTCCGCCCCCGGATTCCGGGCGGTCGCGGTCCCGATTCGGCGTGGATCCAGCCGTAACCCAACCCGATCCGGGCCATTTGAATCCCGCCCGCAAATCGTGCTATCCTCTTTCGCCTCAATTCTCTAGCCCGTCTCGGGCACCGCCGGTCAGGACGGTGCCCACGGGACGAAAAACCCCTGTCGAGGAGTCGGTTCGCCCCATGGCCCGCGCATCCACCAAGGCACACTGGGATTCCTATTGGCAGGAACACACCGATCCCGCCGAGACCTACGACAACGACGACCGGGTCATCGGCGCCATCCTCTCCCTGGGCGACGTGCGGGGCAAACGCATCCTGGAAGTCGGCGCCGGCTCCGGGCGTGACTCCATCGAGCTCGCGCGTCGCGGGGCCAAGGTCACGGTGATCGACTACGTTCCCTCGTCGCTGACCGTGGTGGGGGACAACGCCAAGGCGGCCGGCGTCCACATCGACATGGTGTGCGGCGACGGCACCGGGATGCCCTTCCCGGACGGCACCTTTGACGTGGTGTTCCACCAGGGGCTCATGGAGCACTTCCGCGACGCCAACCCGCTATTGGACGACAACCGGCGCGTCCTCAAGGTGGGCGGTCATGTGGTGATCGACGTTCCCCAGCGGTGGCACATCTACACCGTGGGCAAGAAGATCATGATCGCGCTCGACAAGTGGTTCGCCGGCTGGGAAACCGAATACTCCATCCGTGAGCTGACCCGCATGGTGGAAGCCCGCGGCTACGAGGTCACCGGCCGGTTCGGGGACTGGATGATCCCGGGGTTCTTCTACCGGGCCTTCCGCTACGGTCTCCGCCCCCTGGGAATCCAGATCCCCCGCCAACCCAAGATGGGGGTGATCGGCAGCCTCAACAACGCCTGGAGAGCCTGGTTCCGCAAGCGTCCGCTCTCCTACTGGACCTTCGCCATGATCGGCGTCGTGGGCAAGAAGGTCTAGGGTGGGGCATCGGATCTGCGTGGTCTCGTACCGCGACATGAAACATCCCGAGGCGGGCGGGGCCGAGGTCATCATCCAGGAGGTGTTTGGCCGGCTCGCCGAGCGCGGGCACGAGGTCACCCTCCTCACCGGGGCCTTTCCTGGCGGTTCGCAGCAGGACCGGATCGGGCCCCTGGAGATCCACCGCACCGGGAACCAGTACAACTTCAACTTCGCCGCCCCCCGCTACTTCAGGAAGCACCTCGCGGCGCGCGGCTACGATCTGATCGCCGAGGACGTGAACAAGATCCCCTTCTTCATGCCCCGGTACACGGACGTTCCGGTGCTGGCCATCGTGCCCCACCTGTTCGGCACCACGGTGTTCGAGCAGGCCTCCTGGCCCATCGGTGCCTATGTCTATTTCTACGAGCGGTTTATCCCCAGGTTCTACCGCGACTGCATGTTCTCGGTCCTCTCCGAGACCACCCGGAACGACCTCATGGAGCGGGGCCTGGCCAAGGACCAACTCCGGCTGATCCACGGCGGCATGGACCATGACCTGTACAGCCCCGGGGGCCCGGTGGCCAACCGGCCCAACCGGATCGTCTACCTGGGCCGGATCAAGAAGTACAAGTGCATCGAACACCCCATCCTCGCCCTTCCCAAGGTCCTGGAACGGGTTCCGGACGCGGAGTACTGGATCGTGGGGGATGGGGACTACCGCGAGGAACTCCAGCGTATTGCCACACGCACCGGGGTGGCGGATCATGTCCGCTTTCCGGGATTCGTGGGGGGAATGGACAAGGTCCGGCTCCTCCAGGAATCGCGGGTGCTGGCGTACACCTCCCCCAAGGAGGGGTGGGGATTGTCGGTCATCGAGGCCGGCGCCTGCGGAACCCCGGTGGTGGCGAGCGACTCGCCCGGGCTCTGCGAGTCCGTTGTGGACGGAAAGACCGGGTTCCTGGTCCCGCACGGCGATATTGACGCCCTCGCGGACCGGACCACGACGCTGCTCACCGACAACACCGGAGCCCAGTCCATGGCGGACGAAGGCATCCGGTGGGCGAGCACGTTCAACTGGGAAGCCTCGACCGAAAAAACCCTGGCCCTGATCGACGAGATCGTGGGCGGGGGCGCTCCGCACCAGCGACGAGCGGGAGACAGCGCGTGACCACGATCAGTCGACTGACCGATGACAGCCTCAACACATTCTTTGCCGCGGCGGTCTTCCTGTTCACCCTCGGGGTGTACACGTTCACCATGAACGTGAGCGTTCCCTTCTGGGACGCCGGGGAGTACATCGCCACCTCATACACCCTGGGCGTTCCCCACGCGCCGGGGACCCCGCTCTATGTCCTCATCGGACGGATCTTCACCCTGACCCCCATTCCGGTGATCTCGGGCGGTGAACTCCACATCGCCTCCATCGCCGAACGGGTGAACTGGTTCAGCGCCCTGTCCTCCGCGGTGACCATCCTCTTCACCTACCTGGTCACGGTGAAGGTCACGCGCAAGATGTTCGACCCCGCGGAGTCCACCTTCAACCGCAACGTCGGCTATGTGGCCGGCGTGGTGGCGGCGCTCCTTGCCGCCTTCGCCAAGACCTTCTGGGACAACGCGGTCGAAGCCGAGGTCTACGCCGCGTCCTGCGCCCTCACCACGTTCGTGGTGTGGCTGGTCATGCGTTGGGAAGAGCGGCTGGACGAGGGGAACGAGGACGGCCTGCTCCTCATCATCACCTACGCGGTGGGGCTCGGGGTGGGCATCCACCTCGGCGTGGCCATCGCCGCCTGGGCCGCGGTGATCTACGTCTTTGTCCGTCGCCCCGACTACCTGCGGCGATGGGACTATCTGGGGTGGGCGGTGGTCACCCTCTCCCTGGGCGCGGGGGTGAACAAGGCGGCGTTCCTGGTCGCCCCGGCCGTGCTCGGGTTCACCCTGGTCATATGGCTCTTTACCGGGAAGCTGCGCAAGCTGGCCCTGTTCTCGGCCGGGTTGTTCATGCTCGGGGTCTCGGTCCACCTGTTCCTGATCATCCGCGCCCAGCTCAACCCCATGATCAACGAAGCCGCGCCCGACACCTGGGAGGCGCTGTGGAAGATGCTCATCCGCGACCAGTACAAGCCGCCGCCCCCCTGGGAGCGCAAGGCCGACTTCTTCGGATACCAGTTCCCGCACATGTACCTGCGTTACATGTGGTGGAACTTCACCCTGGGGATCAAGGCGTCCCATTGGCTCCCGGTCCTGCTCGCCATCTGGGGCGCGGTGGCCCACCTGCAACGGGACCGTCGTTCGTTCGTGCTCCTGGGCGTGCTGTTCATGTTGCTGGGGCCGGCCATGGCGTTCTACCTCAACTTCAAGGTGGGCGAGGTCCGCGAGCGCGACTACTTCTTCGTGCAGAATTTCCAGTTCATGTCCATCTGGGTCGGGGTGGGTGGCGCCGCCCTCCTGGCCTGGGTGCGGCAGAAGATGGGTTCGGGAGCCTCCCGCGTTGCCGTGGGCGCTCTGGCCGGGGCCATGCTGATCATGTCCTTCCTGCCCCTGGTCAACAATTTCCATGAGCATGACCGGCGCGGGTTCTACGTGGCCCGCGACTACGCCCGCAACATGCTGGGCGCGCTCGAGCCCAACGCGTTCATCTTCACCAACGGCGACAACGATACGTTCCCGCTCTGGTATCTCCAGGAGGTGGAGGGTTTCCGCAAGGACGTGCGGGTGGTCAACCTGAGCCTGCTCAATACCAACTGGTATATCAAGCAGCTGCGGGACCTCGAACCGACCGTTCCCATTGCCTGGTCCGACGCCGAGATCGACCAGCTCTATCCCTACCGGGATCAGCAGGGCAAGGTGTGGCTGGTCAAGGACATCGCGACCCGCCACATCCTCCAGACCAACGCATGGAAACAGCCCGCGTACATCGGGGTCACCGTGCCGGATCAGATGGGTCTGGAGCAGCAGCTGGTCATGGAGGGTCTGGTCTTCCGCATCGAGAGCAAGCCGACCACGGTACGACTGGACATCGAGAAGACCAGGACCAACCTGGACACCGTCTACCAGTATGCGGGCATCCTCAAGCCGGATCCCCAGCGCCCCGAGTTCCCGCTGGGGGTGTACGACGAGGACGTGTTCAAGGACGACAACACCACCAAGCTCATCCAGAACTACGCCGCCGCCTTCAGCCGCGTCGCCCTCGAACTGTTCCAGAAGGGGCAGACCGAGGAAGCGTTGGCCTACATGGCCAAGGCGGAGCAGATCTCCCCGTACTTCCCGGCCATCGCGGTGGCCAAGGGGGTGATCCTGGAGGAACTGGGACAGATCCAGGAGGCCCAGGACCACTACAACCGGATGATGGAACGCTACCCGCAGGACTGGCAGCTCCAGGTTCGCATGGGGCAGTTGTTGGCCACCAACAACCGGATGGCCGAGGCCCTGCCCTACCTGCATCAGGCGATCGAGCTCGCGCCGGCCGATGAGTTCTTCCCGTACTCGGTCCTGGCCGGGGCCTACTACGAGGAAGGCAAGTACGTGGAGGCCGCGGACGTGCTGCAACGCTGGCTGGCCCTGCACCCCGAGGACACCAACGTGCGGGACTACCTCCAGCAGTTGCGGGCCTCGTTGCAGGCCGGAGAGTTGCCGTCGACCGGAAACGACAGCACCGCGGCGGACTCGGCGGAAACCCCGGCTCCGGGATCGGACTGAGCCCCACCATGGAATCCATGCCCGCCGGCTCCAAGACGACGCTGGTCACCGGCGCGGCCGGGTTCATCGGGTCGCATCTGGCCGAGCGGTTGATCGAGCAGGGACACCGCGTGCTGGGTGTGGATGGATTCACCCCCTACTACGATCGGGCGCAGAAGGAGGCCAACCTCTCCGCGCTGAGCGGACGGGAGCAGTTCCGGTTCCTGGAGTTGGACCTGCGCACCGCGGACATGGCGCCCCATCTGGACGGGGTCGACTGGGTCTTCCACCAGGCTGCCCAGCCCGGAGTCCGCGCCTCGTGGGACGACGGCTTCGTCGACTACCTGGGCCACAACCTCCTGGGCACCCAGCGGCTGCTCGCTGCTTGTCGTGAGGCATCCACCCCGCGCTTCATTTTTGCTTCGTCCTCCTCGGTCTACGGCAATGTCCCGGAAGGGGACGTGACCGAGGACGAGCCGGTGCGCCCGCTTTCCCCCTACGGCGTGACCAAGGTCGCTTCGGAGAAGCTGGTCGAGGTCTACTACCGTGAGTTCGGGCTGGCCACGGTGAGCCTGCGCTACTTCACGGTCTGTGGTCCGCGTCAGCGTCCGGACATGGCGTTCCACAAGATCCTGCGGGCCCTGCACGCCGGGGAACCGTTTACCCGCTACGGGGACGGGACCCAGCAACGGGATTTCACCTACGTGGGGGACATTGTCGACGCCAACATCCTGGCCGCCACGAAGGGGGATGCGGGCGCCGTCTACAACATCGGCGGTGGCCATCCCATTTCGCTCGCCCACGCGATCTCGGTCCTGCAGGAGGCCGCGGACAAGGAAGCCCGGATCGAAGTGGCACCCCGGGCCGACGGGGATCCCGCGCGCACCGCGGCCGACCTGACCCGCGCCCGGCGTGACCTGGGATACGACCCGAAGGTGCCGGTGGAAGAGGCCCTGCGCAGCGAGGCTGCCTGGTTTGCGGGGCCCGAGGGTCCCCTGGCCCGGGGTGGAGGCGCTCCCCGGTGAAGGTGGACGTCAGCATTGTCGTGCCGGCCTTCAACGAGGCGGAAAGCCTCCCGGAGTTGCTCTCCCAAATTCACGACGCCATGGAGCCGACCGGCCGCACCTGGGAAGTCATCGTGGTCGACGACGGCAGCACCGACACCACCCTCGACGTGTTGCGGGAGCTCCGCGCGAAACATCCCCAGCTCCACTTCCTTTCCTTCCTGCGCAACTACGGGAAGTCGCCGGCCCTGGATGTGGGGTTCCGCAAGGCGCAGGGCGCCTACATCGTGACCATGGATGCCGATCTCCAGGACGACCCCCACGAGGTGCCGGCGCTCCTGGACCGGATCGACCAGGGCAACGATCTCGTCACCGGCTGGAAGAAGGTGCGGCACGATCCCATCACCAAGACCCTTCCCTCCAAGCTGTTCAATCGGGTGACCAGTACGGTGTCCGGGATCCGGCTCCACGATTTCAACTGTGGGCTCAAGGCCTACCGGGGACATGTGGCCCGGGGGATGCCGCTCTACGGCGAGATGCATCGGTTTCTCCCGGCCATCGCGCATTGGCAGGGCTACCAGGTGGCCGAGATGCCGGTGCTGCATCACGCGCGCAAGCACGGTCACAGCAAGTTCGGGGCGAACCGGTTCGTCAACGGGTTCCTCGACCTGCTCACGGTGACCTTCCTGCACTCGGGGCGGACCAGCCCCCTCCACTTCTTTGGCCGGATCGGGATCGCCCTGGGGCTCGTGGGGGGGGTGATCTTCGGCGGCTTCGTGGTCATCGCCATCATGGGCGAGCCGGTGCGCACGCGCCCCCTGTTCTTCATCGGCCTCATCCTGATCCTGCTCGCCATGCAGTTCATCTCGCTGGGACTCCTCGGGGAACTGGTGATGAAAGGGCAGTCGCGACCCGACTACGAGTTCCGGGAGGAAGCGTGAGCCGTCCCATGCCACCGGCCGCCATCCTGGCCGGGGGGCTCGGCACCCGGATCCGCTCGGTGGGCGGCGACGTGCCCAAGGTGCTCCTGCCGGTGGCCGGACGCCCCTTCCTCGCGCATCTCCTGGACGCCCTGTGTGTCCAGGGCGTGACCACCGGGGTGTTGTGTCTGGGTCACGCCGCGGATCGGGTCTGGGACGCGGCCCGCAACGCGTGCCCCAGGGGCATGACCCTGATCGACTCGCGGGAGCCCCAGGCTCTGGGAACCGGCGGCGCCCTGCGCCTGGCCCGGGAACATCTGGGCACCCGGTGTCTCGTCCTGAACGGGGACACCTGGCTCGACACCGACTACGGCGCCCTGGTGGCAACCCACCGTGAGCAGGAGGCGGTGTTCACCCTGGCCCTGGTCCGCTCCGCCGCCGCGGCGGAGAAGGGCTCGGTGGTGATGGATGCGACCGGTCGGGTGACCGCGTTCGCGGAAAAAACCCGCGAGGGCACCGGCCTCATCAACGCGGGGGTCTACGTGCTCGACCCGGTCCTGCTGGACCCCTGGCCCAGGGGCAAGGCGGTGTCCCTGGAGCGGGAGATCATTCCCCGGGCACTGTCCGCAGGCGCGGTGGTCGCCGGGCGGGTGGAACCGGGCCCGTTCGTGGATATCGGGCTGCCCGACGACTATCTGGGCGTGCGTGACGCCCTGCCCAAAGGAGCGCCCTCGTGACCGTGTACCGCGCCAAGGCGCCGCTTCGGGTTTCGTTCTGCGGTGGGGGCACCGACGTCTCCCCCTATCCGGAAGAGAAAGGCGGGGTGGTCCTTTCCACCACCGTCGACAAGTACGCCTACGCCTCGCTCAAGCCCCGCAAGGATGATCGCCTGCGGATCAAGTCGCTGGACTACGACGTGGTGGCGAACTACCACCGCGAGGAGCTCGAGTACGACGGCGAGTTGGATCTGGTCAAGGCGGTAGCGCGTCACTTCGACATGCCCACCGGCGCGGACCTGTTCATCCACTCGGATGCCCCCCCGGGAACCGGCCTCGGGTCCAGTTCCACCATGTGTTGTGCCCTGGTCGGCGCGTTCATGGAGTGGCTCAACCAGCCCTACACCAGCTACGAGATCGCCGAGCTGACCTATCGCATCGAACGCGAGGAACTGCAGATCGCCGGCGGACGGCAGGACCAGTACGCGGCGACTTTCGGCGGGGTGAACTACATCGAGTTCTTCAAGGACGTGACGGTGGTCAACCCGCTGCGCATCCGGCCGGAGATCCTGCACGAGCTGGAATACAACCTGCTCCTTTGCTTCACCGGCACCACCCGTCTCTCGGCCAACATCGTGGCCAGCCAGACCCAGGCCTTCGTGGACGGGAAGAAGCCGGTGGTGAAGGCGCTGGATCGCATGAAGGATCTGACCCAGGAGATGAAGTCGGCCCTGCTCCTGGGGCGGCTCAACAATTTCGGCAAGCTCCTCCATGTCGCGTGGACCGAGAAGAAGCAGCTCGACGCCGCAATCACCTCGAGCCATATCGACACCCTCTACCAGGTGGCCCGGCGTCATGGCGCCCTGGGAGGGAAGATCCTCGGGGCGGGCGGTGGCGGCTACCTGCTCACCTATGTCCCGTTCACCAAGAAGCACCAGGTGGCCCGTGTGCTCACCGAAGCCGGCGGGGAGATCGTGCCCTTCTCCTTCACCGAGGGGGGATTGGCCACCTGGAGCGCGGACGGTTGAACTTCGTCCTCGTCGGGACGGCGTATCCCCATCGCGGCGGCATTGCACACTACGTGGCCCTTCTCTCCCAGGAGCTGGAGAAGGCGGGACACACGGTCAAGGTGATCTCGTTCTCGCGGCAGTACCCCTCCCTGCTCTTTCCCGGGACATCCCAGGACGAGGAAGGGCCCGAGACCATTCGGGTGGACTCGGAGCGGCTCATCGACACCATCAACCCGGTGACCTGGGTGCACGCCGGAAACCGTCTGCGCAAGCTGCAGCCGGATCTGGTCGTGTTCAAGTACTGGATGCCGTTCTTTGCCCCGGCCTACGGCACCATGGTACGTCGGGCCAAGGGGGCGGGGATTCGTACCTGCTTCCTGCTGGACAACGTGATTCCCCACGAGGGGCGGCCGGGGGATCGTGCGTTGACCCGCTATGCCCTGGGCAAGGTGGACTCCTTTATCGCCCAGTCCAAGAGCGTGGCCGGGGACCTGCGCACCTTCCGCCCCAACGCCCCCATGCGGGAAGTGCCCCACCCCGTGTACAGCATCTTCGGCGAACGGGTGGAGCGGGAGGCGGCGCGTCAGCGTCTGGGAGTCACCGCGCGCGAGGTCGCGCTCTTTTTCGGATTCATCCGGGGTTACAAGGGGCTGCTCAACCTGATCGAGGCCGCGGCCCGCGTGCCCCGGGATCGGGACTTCCAGGTCCTGGTCGGCGGCGAGTACTACGAGGACGCCACGCCCTATACCGATCGCATTCGCGAGCTGGGCCTCGAGGACCGGGTGGTCCTGCACACCCGCTATATCCCCAACGAGGAAGTGGCGGACTTCTTTGCCGCGGCCAACGTGGTGGTGTTGCCCTATAAGAGCGCCACCCAGAGCGGGATCATCCAGATCGCCTTCAACTTCGACGTCCCGGTCATCACCACCGATGTGGGCGGTCTCCCGGAAGTCGTGCGCCCCGGGGAACTGGGTGAGGTGGTACCGGCCGAGGACCCGCAGGCCCTCGCCGATGCCATGGTCGACTACTTCGACGCCGGCAAGGAAGCCCGCTACGCTCCCAACGTGGCCAAGGAGAAGGCGAAGTATTCGTGGGGGAGCCTGGTCTCGGCCCTGGAAGCCTTTGCCTGCGGCGAAGGGGGCGACGCGTGACCCGTCGTCGCCGCGTGCTCATTGTCGCCTACTACTTTCCTCCTTCCGGAGGCCCCGGTGTGCAGCGGGTGCTCAAGTTCGTGCGCTATCTCCCGGAGTTCGGCTGGGACCCCACCGTGCTGACGGTGCGGGACGCCGACTGGCCGGCCCGGGACGAATCGTTGCTCAAGGACATTCCGGATACGGTGCCGGTGATCCGCACCACCATTCCCGAGCCGTACGGGATCTACCGCAAGCTCACCGGAAAGAAACAGGGCGCCGCGGTGGACGTGAACGTGAACCGCGCCCGCGGGTCGCGCATCCCCTTCAGCGAGCGGGTTTCCGAGTGGGTCCGCGGGATGTTCTTTGTTCCGGACGCCCGGGTGGGCTGGCTGGCCACCGGCAAGGGACCGGGCGCGGCCCAGGCCAAGGCGTTCCAGGCAGATCTCGTCTACTCCTCGTCGCCGCCCTACACCTGTGCCTTGTTGGGGCGGGCGGTGGCCAAACGGGCCGGCATCCCCTGGGTGCCCGAGTTCCGTGACCCCTGGACCGAGTTCCTCAGCGCTCCCAAACGGCCGCAGCCGGCCCGGGCGTTCGAGCGCCGGCTGGAACGGGGGGTGTACCGCAGCGCCCCCCGGGTCGCGGTGGCCTGGCAGGGGATCGCCGACGACTTCATGGGCAAGTACCCCGGGGAGGACGGCTCCAAGTTCCGCCTCATCCCGAACGGGTACGACCCCGAGGACCTCGAAGGGGTGACCCCGGTGGCCAACGAGCGCTTCACCGTGGTCTACACCGGTTCCATGTACGGGGTGCGCAATCCGGACTCGTTCCTGAACGCGGTGGCCGGGCTGCTGGAAGCCGGTCGCCTGGATCCCGAGCGGGTCTGCTTCCGCTTCGTGGGGCGGTTCGGGGACGAAGTGCGCGAGATGTTCCGCCGGCCGGAACTTCGCGGTACGGTGGAAGAACGCGGCTACGTCCCCCACGGGGAGAGCGTGGCCGAGATCATGGGCGCCCACGGGTTGTTGTTGGTGGTGGACGACGTGGCGGGGTCCGAGGGTATCGTTCCGGGCAAGGTTTTCGAGTACATCGGGGCGCGTCGGCCCCTCATGGCCCTCGCCCCCGAGGGGGCGGTGGCGGACCTGGTCCGCGCCACCGGCGCCGGCGTGGTGCTGGGGCAACACGACGTGGACGGGATCGCCGCGGCGGTGGAGTCGTGGTATCGCGAGTGGGTGGAGTC
Organism: Candidatus Eiseniibacteriota bacterium; assembly: GCA_942491735.1. Classification (GTDB taxonomy): domain Bacteria; phylum Eisenbacteria; class RBG-16-71-46; order JABDJR01; family JABDJR01; genus CALOCN01. The sequence continues at coordinate 1,015,453 of CALOCN010000001.1, forward strand.
CGGCACCACGGCGTTCCCCGGGAACGAAGCCATGGTGCGGCAGCAGAGCCGGCGGGAACGCACCCGCGAGTTGGCGGCCCTTTTCGAAGAGGTTCTGGAGGAACGGCATGGCGCGTAAGGATTCGCGACGGGACAAGACGGTCACCCGCAAGCAACCGGACTCCGGGCCGCCCGCCGATCCGGCCTGGCTGGAACGCATGGAGTCGCGGGGGTTCTGGGTGGCCCTGGCCGCCCTGGCCATCCTCCTCCTGATGTTCTTCAACCCCATCTTCTTCGGCGGCAAGACCTATCAACCGCCCGATCAGGTGGCCAGCCTCGCTCACCGCCCCTACATCGACGAGTCGTTCGAGGGCACGGGCGGCATCCTGGATCGCTACCCGTTGTGGACGCCGTATATCTTCTCGGGGATGCCCACCTTGGGGAGTCTGATCGCGGCTCCCTACACGAACCCCATGAGCCTGTTGCTCACCCCCATCCCCGGCATCTTCAAGGTGGTGACCTACTATTTCCTGCTGGGCATCTTCACGTGGCTCTTCCTGCGCCGGCGCGGGCTCAACGTGCTGACCGCGCTCTTCGGCACCCTCGCCTTCGTGTTCAGCGCGCATGTGGTCACCCTCATCATGTTCGGGCACAACTCGAAGATCGCCACCCTGGTCTTTCTTCCCCTCGTGCTCATGGCCACGGACGCCTTGTGGGAACGGCCGAGCCTGCGTTGGATCTCGCTCCTGGGGCTGGCCATCGGCACCATGCTGGTCACCTCGCACTTCCAGATCGCCTACTACACCCTGCTCGCGGCGGGGCTCTACCTGGTGGTCAGCACGGTGGCGTCCCTGCGGGGCAAGGAACCGGGCGTGGCCGGCATCGTGGGACGATGGGCGGCGTGGGGAGTGGGGGCGGTGATCGGGTTCGCGGCCAACGCGGTGCTGTTCCTTCCGGTGCGGGAGTACGCCAAGCATTCCATTCGGGGCGGGACCGACGGCGGGTTGCCCTACGACTACGCCACCAACTGGAGCTTCCACCCGCTGGAGATGGCCACCTTCTTCGTGCCGTCCTTCATGGGGTTCGGGGGAGAGACCTACTGGGGGTGGATGCCGTTCACCGATTTCCCGCACTACATGGGGATTCTCGTCCTCTTTCTCGCCATCATCACCGTGGCCCTGTGGCCCCGCGAGAAGCTGCACCTGTACTTCGCCACCCTGGGCGGGCTCGCCCTGGTGGTGGCGTTCGGGAAGCACCTGCCGCTTCTCTACAACCTGCTCTTCGAGTTCTTTCCCTATTTCAACAAGTTCCGCGTCCCCAGCATGATCCTGTTCCTGTTGCAGTTCTCGGTGGCTGCCCTGGCCGCGCTGGGTCTGGGACGGATCCTCACCGCGCCGGCCTCGGAGCGTCCCCGCATCCTTAAGGTGTTCTGGATCACCGCGGCGGTGATGGGTGGGTTGATCGTCGTGTTGGGTGGTTGGGTGGCCTCGGGGGCCGCGGATGGCATGCTGCAGGAACGGCTGGCCGCCCGGGCACCGGTCTATGGCGCCCAGCCCCAGCAGATGCTGCGCTTTGTCCCCATGGTCAGCGACAACGCGGCCTCGGATACCGTGGTCGTGCTGGCCATCTTCGCGGCCGGGCTGGGCCTGCTCTGGTTGGCCCTGCGCAACAAGGCGGCGGGATGGGTGGTCCTGCTTGGGCTGTTGCTCCTGACCACCATTGATCTGTGGCGGGTGGATGCGCGTCCCAGCAAGGGCACGCTGCAGCCTCGGACCTCCAACCCGGAAGTGTTCCGACCCTCCTCCGCGGTGCAGTTCCTCCAGGCCCAGGAGCAGCCCTATCGCGTGCTGCCCATGACCGGAGCCGGGCTCAACAACAACCTCTACGCCTATTTCAAGATCCCCAGCATCCTGGGTTACAACCCGGCCAAGCTCAAGATCTACCAGGACCTGATCGACGACCAGGGCCCGGTGGGGATCAGCAAGAGCCTGAGCCAGGGCAACTTCAACATCGTCAACATGCTCAACCTGAAGTACGTGATCGCGGACCAGGAGCTGGCGGTGGGTCCGTTGCGCACCGTGCATCGCGGCGGACCGTTCGTGATGGAGAACACCGAGGTGCTGCCGCGCATGTGGTTCGTGGACCGCACCCGCACCGTCGCCGATCCCACCACCCATCTGGCCGCGGTGGCCGATCCCACCTGGCGTCCGGCGGTGGAAGCGTTGACCTTCGAGGATCTGGGGAGTCTGGACCCGGGAACCGGGGGGACCGCGACCCTGACCCACTACGAGCCACGGGAGCTGGATGCCGAGGTGAACTCCCCGGGCAACTCCCTCCTCGTCCTGAGCGAGGTCTACTACGGACCGGGTTGGAAGGCCTGGCTCGACGATCAACCGGTGGACATCCATCGGGTGAACTACGTGTTGCGCGGGGTGGTGGTCCCGCCCGGTCAGCACACCCTGCGCATGCGGTTCGACCCGTCCTCCTTCGCCAACGGCGCGATGTTCTCGCTCGGGGCCTACGTCGTCATCCTGGTGGGATTGGCCGGTTCGTTCGTGCTGGATCGGCGGCGACGCGCGGTCGCGGGCTCCGGTACCGCGTGAGCCCAGCCTGATGTGCGGCATCGCCGGGGCGATCCACCATGGCCGCACGGCCGAGGTCACCGAGTCCACGCTGGATGCGATGGGGGCGGCGATCGAGCACCGCGGGCCGGACGATGCGGGCACGCATCGCGACTGGGACAACCGTCTGGGGTTCACCTTCCGGCGTCTGGCCATCGTGGATCTGGCCCAGGGGCACCAGCCCATGAGCGTCGACGACGGCCGCTATTGGATGGTGTTCAACGGGGAGATCTACAACCACGAGGAGATCCGGGCCCAGCTCGAGCAGCTGGGCCGGACCTTCCGCACCCGTAGCGACACCGAGGTCCTGCTCCAGGCCTATGCCGAGTGGGGAGCCCGGGCCCTGGAACGGTTCAACGGCATGTTCGGCCTGGCCATCTGGGACCGGGAGACCCGCCGGTTGTTCGTGGCCCGGGACCGGGTGGGCATCAAGCCGGTCTACTACAGCGACCGGGGCGGGAGCTTTGTCTTCGCCAGCGAGATCAAGGCGCTGTTTCGGTTTCCCGGCCTGAGCCCGGAGCTGGACCGGGACGAGCTGGCCCGATTCTTCACCTTCCTGTGTGTGCCCCCGCCCAACACCCTGTTCGCGGGGGTGCGCAAGCTGCGTGCCGGGCACTACCTGACCGTGGACGAGAACGGGGTGGGGGAGCCGGTGCGCTACTGGACCCCGCTCGGCGAGGGCTATGGGGAAGCCAGCGAGGACGAGTACGTCGAGGAACTGCGCGAGCTTCTCCAGGATTCGGTGCGGGCACGGCTCATGGCCGATGTCCCGTTCGGGGCGTTCCTCAGCGGCGGGGTCGATTCCGGCGCCATCGTTTCCATCATGAGCTCCATCCTGGATCGTCCGGTGGAAACGTTCAGCGTGGGCTACAAGGACGACCCGGGATTCAACGAGTTCGAGAACGCGCGAGCCACCGCCAAGCGGTTCGGGACGAATCACCATGAGGTCCTGATCGACCACGACGACTTCCGGCGGTTCCTGCCCCGGCTCGTCCATCACCAGGACGAACCCATCGCCGACCCGGTCTGCGTGCCGCTCTACTACGTGGCCGAGTTGGCCCGCAAGAGCGGGGTGATCGTGAGCCTGGTGGGCGAGGGCGCGGACGAGCTGTTCTTTGGCTACACCTTCCACAACCGTATCCGGAAGATGGTGGAGCGGGTGTGGAACCCGCTCTCGGCCCTGCCTGGCCCGTTGCGGGGTCTGGCCACCCGGGCCGCCGAGCCTTTTGTCGACATCCAGCGGCAGGACTTCCTGCAGCGGTTGCGCGCGGGGGGGGAGCCCTTCTGGGGCGGGGCGGTGACCTTCTACCCCGCCGAGCTGGCCCGTCTGGCCCCGGGGCTGGCCGGGGATACCCGGCGCAAGGACATCGTGGACCGGCTCTACGCCGAGTTGGACTCGGTGCGCCCCGGATCGGACTTTCCCACCCGGGCCGGCTACCTGGAACTCATGTACCGGTTGCCTGAACTTCTGCTCATGCGTGTCGATAAGATGACCATGGCTACTTCGGTCGAGGGGCGCGTGCCCTTCCTGGATCATCGCATGGTGGAGTTGGCGTTCCGCATCCCCGGCGCCTACAAGATCAAGGACGGGGTGACCAAGTCCATCCTCAAGCGGGCGGTGGAACCGTATCTCCCGCCCGAGATCATCCATCGCCCCAAGGTGGGCTTCCACGTCCCGGTCACCCGCTGGTTCGAGCAGGTGCTCAACCCGCTCGCCGATCGGGTGCTGCTGGATGACACCCTGCAGTCGCTGGATATCTGGGACCCGGCCGAGGTGCGCGGGCTCCTGGACCGGCAGCGCTCCGGCGGCGGCAACTACGGGATGCGCATCTGGGCCCTGGTCAACTTTGCCTTGTGGTACCGGCACTGGATGGGGGGAGAGGGCCTGGAGGACCTGGTGTGACCGCTCGCCGATTGGGGTGGATCCTGATCGGCGGGATGCTCCTGACCGGGTGCAGTGGCGAGGAACGCACTCCTGATCCCGTGACGACCGGGAACCCCGCTCCCGTCGAGACGCCCGAGCCGTCGCCGACGGTCGAGATCGATCCCGGACCCGTGGTGCGTGGCGACCTGGGCCGAACCCTGGACAACTACCTCAAGGCGCTCACCGCGGAGGGCTTCTCCGGGTCCGCCCTCGTGGCCCACGACAACGGGATCGTTCTCCATCAAGGTTACGGGTTTGCCGATGCGGCCGGAGAGCGACCGGTCACGGTGGAAACCGCGTTCTGGATCGCCTCGGTCTCCAAGCAGTTCGCGGCGGTTGCGGTATTGGACCTGGTCGAAGCGGGGCGGTTGGCGTTGGAGGATCCCCTGGAGCGGTTCTTCGACGATCTCCCCGCGGCGTATCGCCCCATCACCGTGCATCAGCTCCTGACCCACACCGCGGGTCTGGGGCACCTGTATGCCGCCTACGGGGTCCGGGATCGGGATCGCGCGGTGAAGGCCATCACCGATCGTGGGCTGCGCACCGCGCCGGGGGAGGAGTTCCACTACTCGAGCGACGGCTACAGCCTGCTCTCGGCGGTGGTCGAGGTGGCCTCGGGGCGTCGCTACGAGACGTTCCTGCGGTGGAGCTTCTTCGATCCGCTCGACATGTTCCGCACCGGATTCTGGGGCTATGTGGGGGATGCCGCCGATGCGGCGGACCTGCGCAAGTCCCCGCCGGGTTGGAGCCGTCCGCCCAACTACGGGGTGCGAGGGGCGTCGGGGATCCTGTCCACCACGGGAGACCTGTACCGGTGGACGCGCGCCCTCCTGAACGAGGAGATCCTGGACGCGGCGAGCCTGGAGCGCATGTTCCACCCCCACGTCGCGGTGGGGAGCGCCCACTACGGCTACGGGTGGTACCTCTCCGAGACCCCGCGCGGCACCCAGCGGATCTGGATCCGGGGTTCGGAGAGCTTTGGCAACAACGCCATCGTGGAGATCTACCCGGACGAGGACGTGGTGCTGGTGGTGCTGTCCCATTCCGGGGACTTCCACGACGCGCCCATCACCCGGGCCGTGGCCCGGGAGCTGGAGACACGAATTCTCAACGGAAAGCGCGATTAATCCTCACGGGAATTGTTAGATTGCGGGGTCCGGTTTCGATCAACGAGCCAGGAACCCGCCCGTTCATGAGTACCGAATCCTCGACCCCAGAGACCGACGCACCCCCCGAGGCCGCGCGATGGCCGGATCGGGTGCTGTCCTTGCTGGACGCCTATGGCGCCCAGGGGCGCGGCGTGCGCGCCACCGTCCGACCCGAGCTCTGGACGCTGTTCAACCTGTTGATGCTGCGATACTTGCGCATCCGGGTGCGCCAGTATCCGGGGTGCTCCGAGGAGGACATCGAGGACCTGGCTTCGGAAAAATCGTTAGAACTCATGACCAAACTCGATTCCGGAACGTGGAACCCCCAGGGTTGGAATCGGAACCAGTTGGGCGGGTTCTTTTCCACCCTGGCCCGCAACGGGTTGGTGGACCGATACCGGTCGTTCCACTCGAGGCGCATCGTTCCCATGTCCAGTCCCCTGCCGGAAGCAGGGGAGAGTTCCCAGGATCCGGCCCGCGAGAGTCCGGAGTCCCGGGCGGATGCCATGCGCTTTGCCGAGACGCTTCGGGATTGCGCGAGCATCCTCGCCCCGCGGGCCCGCAAGGTCTGGTTTCTCCGGGTGTTCTTCGATCTGGCCACCAAGCAGATCGCGACCTCACCCGGAGTGGACATGAAGCCGGCCACGATCGACGTCACCCTGCAACGGTGTCGGGACCGGGTGCGGGAATGCATGGAGGAAAAGGGACAATTATCCAGTGAGCTTCCGGCAGGAACCTTTATTGCGCTCTGGGAGGCGTTCTCGATTGATACGGAATCCAGCAATGGAAAGGAAGCGTGATGGTTACCCCCCCCCACCGCCAGGTGCAGCACCTGACGGACGACGATCTTCTGGACCTGGGGCATGGTCTCCTGGCGACCGAACGGAGGGAGAGCGCGGTCGCGCATCTCAAGGACTGTGCTTCATGTGAATCTGTTTTCCGGGAGCGGGAAGCGGAACGGGCTCGCGTGCTGGCCCGTCCGCTTCCCGCCTCCCACGGGAGCGAGAGGGGGCCGATTGGGATGGAAGGGTTTGGGAATAATCGGCCCCGGTCCCGCCGGCGGCTCCTCTGGGGAGTCCTGGCTGCCGCGGCGGTGCTCGTGGTCCTCGTACCGATGGTACGGGGACCCGGCCCGGGGCCGGATCCGTGGTTGCCGGCCGGCGCGTTGATCGAGCAACTGGATGGCGAACTCGTCATGCGTTCGGGCGACCCGGATGTCGCCGACGTTCAGCAGTTGCGGGAGGCCTTGCGCCTCTACACGGACGGGGACGCCAAGGGAGCGCATGCCTTGCTCGAAGGGATGGGTCCGCTGGCGAATCGTTCACGGGACGATGAACGCCTCGCGATGCTGGCAAGCTGCAAGCAGATCCTGGGGGATCCCGAGGGTGCGCTGAAGGTGCTGGAGGGAAGGACGCTGCTCTTCATCGCTCTTCCCGACACGCGGACCCGGATCACCTGGGTCCGCTACCTTGCCCTCGTCGACCTGGGCCGGGATGAGGAGGCCACGGAGATCCTGAAGGAGCTGCTGGCCTATGGGCTGGGCCTCACACCGCGGATCCTCGAGGAGGCGAAGGCCCGCGGGATCAGTCCGGAAGGCCGATGAGGTTGAACCCGGTCCAGTAGATCGGGTGCTCGTAGGGGCGGTTGCCCGTTTCGTCTTCGTAGTCGCGGAGGTAGACCTGCGCCTCGGCCAACGCCGCCGCCTTGGTGAGCGGTGTGCCGGGGGCCCTGCCACGTCGGGAATCCGTGTAGTTTCCACTCACGTTCTGGTAGAACCGCCGCATGAGAATGCGGGTGGCCGCGTCATCCACGTTCCAGAACGTGACCAGAATGCTTCGGGCCCCCGCTTCCCACAGGGACTGGACGATTCCGTAGAAGTTGGGCTGTCCCCCAAACGTGGCGGTCTGGCAAGCACTGAGCACCACCAGTTCGGCGTCCAGATTCCAGAGTCTGATCTCCTCCACATCGATCAGTCCATCGGTTCCGGGCGGGAGATCCTGTCCCGGAGGACGAAAGGCAAGCCCGCTCAGCTCCGCGTGCCCGCTGGTCACGTGGTGGGTCGCGATGTGAATGAGCGAGAACTGCCGCAGTTCGTCCAGGTCGGCGAGGGCCCTGATGTTGGCTTCCGTGGCTCGCTCCCGGTCGTATCGAACGGTGTTGGGAACGTTCGCTTCCACGTCATCCAATTCGGCGATGGCATAGGGCAGTTCCGGAAGCAGGGCGAGGGCGGTGGGATCTCCGGAGACGGCCCGATGCAGCATGCTCACGGTCAGGGGGGATTCGGCGGCATCGCTGACCGCGCCGGAGAAGGGTGGGCCCAGGAGCAAGGCCATGTCCAGGAGGGGGCGCCGGCGACGTTCCCGAAGCGCCGGAAGCAGGGTTGCGCTGGTGAGATAGGAGACCGAGAAGCGCTCGATCAACCGGCGTCCATCCGGCAGGATCATCTTCTGGACCGGGAGCATGTTCATCAGCGGCGGAACGACAACGAGATGATCGACCCCGACCAGATCGTCGAGTTGATCGAGAATCGGATCGAAGAACCAGTGTCCCAGTAGGCGATGTTGGGACTCGAGAAAGGGGTCGGCGGGAACCGGCGTGGTCAGTTTGACCAGTTCGGTGCGGAAGTTGGCCGAGATGGAGACAGCGGCCCGAAGGCTGTGGTCCCCCCCGAGCGGGGCGATGCCGTAGCGATGCCACAGCGGAACCCAAGTGATGCCGGGGACGTCGGCGCGAATCACATAGGCCCATGCCAGGTCCCGAATGGGCGCCGTCTCGTGGGCGGTTCCATTGCCAGTGTCCAGGTCCAGCCAGCCGACGAGCGCCGAGCCCGGGGCCAAGCCGCTGCGAACCGTCTCCACGTCCGGGTAGGGAATCGGGGAGCTCTGCAGGAAGCGATCGACGAGGGCCTGGGCCTCGAGACGCGCCCTCACTCCCGTCAACCACCGTAGGACGGCCGAATCCGGAATCTGCTCACCGTTGGCCAATCCCAGGCGTTCTTCCCAGGTCAGACGATGGGCGATGGCCCGCTCGGTCCACGCAACGTACTTGGCGTGCGTCTGCGGATCCTCCGTCTCCCAGGCGGACAATTTCAGGAACTCCAGGTCGAGACGCCCCGCTTCGCGGATCGCCGATGGCCACGCTTCCTCCGGCTTGCCCTGGAGCAGCCGGGTGGCGGAGAGTTGTCGATGCGTCGCCATGGGAATGGACGCCCGGGGGAATCCGGCGAACGTACCGGTCCAGGACGCTTCCAGGTCCCGTACGCTGGAGGCGTAGAACGATTCCGCGGTGGCCCAGTCGCCGGCCAGCATGGCCTGGTCACCCAGGAGATTCGTACAGACCGCCCGCAGGAAGTGGTTGGGCTCCTCCCGGGTTTCCATGATGGCCAAGGCTTCCCGGGCCAGGATCAACCCCTCCTCGTAGTATCCCCGGTGAAAGCGTCCCCAGCCCACCCAGGCCAGATGGGGTATCCGGTCTTCCGGGCGAAGCCTGTTGGCGAGTCCCAGGGCGCGATCGTTGTACTTGGCGGCGGAATCCGCGCCGCCCGCGGTCAGGCGACGGAGTGAGGTGGCGATGGCGCGAAGGAGAAACGGCTCCATGGCCGCCGATTCGGGATCGTTCCGGTCAACCAGTTCGAGCGCCTGGTTGTAGTACTCGAGGGGCTCGAGATTGGTCTTGAGAACCCCGATGGATTTGGAGATGGCGCCGAGGTAGTAGTAGGCGCGAATCTTCAGGAGGACCGGATCCCCTTCCTGCCATCGTGACAGGGCGAGGAACGCCGCCTCCTGGGCAACCCGCCAATCGCCTCCCTCCCGGGCAAGGGTGGCGATCTCCATCAACCGGGTTGGGTCCAGGCTCCCCGCGTCCCCGTCCAGCACGGGAATGAGCTCCCGCGTGAAGTCCCGGAACTCCTCGGAGGAGGAGGAGGCCCGAGCCTCGGGTGCGACGGCCAACATCAGCACACAGCAGGCGGCGGCAGCTAGGCGAATCATAGGGTCACATTTCGGCAAGGGTCCAAGGGGATACCTGAGTATAGCAGGGGTTTTTGGGGTTGGCAGGGAGCGTGGGAGGGGCAGGGTCCCCACACGAACCGGGCTACCGTGGGAGTCCGGCCAGGACGAAGCCGGACCAATAGATGGGATGGGCGAACTCCCGGGCCCCGGTCGGGGACCGGAGGTCGCGGAGCCACGTCTTGGCCTCGGTCAGCGCTGCCGCCTTGGGCATCCCCTGTTGCAGGTTCCGATAGAAGCGGGTCATCAGCTTCGAGGTTGCCTTGTCCTCGACGGGCCACAGGCTCGAAACGACCGAGCGGGCGCCGGCACCCCAGGCGGCCTGGACGAGTCCCAGGAACACCCCGGGCCCCAGGTCGCCTCCGCGCCCGCTCTGACAGGCGCTGAACACCATGAGGTCCGCATCGAGGTCCAGGGACAGCAGTTCTTCGGCGTTCAGCATGCCGTCCGCCTCGGGTTCACCGTCCCGGGAGGGTCCCAGCACGATGGCCGAACGCTCGGGGTGTGGGGCGACCACGGCATGGAGGGCCCAGTGCACGTGCTGGTACCTGCGAAGTGTCCCGGAACGGGCAAGGTCCAGCACCGCGCCCTCGGTCGCTTCCCGCCCTGCCAAGAGGGTCGCTTCCTCATGGGCCGCGGCGACCGCGCGCGATTCGGCCAAGGCGTGGGGGAGAAAGGGAAGACGCGCCAGGGCGTCGCGATCCCCGCTCACCGCGCGGGTGAACAGTTCCGGCTCCACCCGGGTCCTGGATGCCAGGTCTCCCCGATCGGCCGAACCGGAGGAGCTGATGACCAGGGCTCGTGGCGAGGAGGTGATCGCCGGGGGACGGTTGGCGAGGGAAACCAGCCCGGAAGTCGAGGGCGCGTACGACACGGCGAAACGATCGGCAAGGTAGGACCCGTCGGCGAGGATCAACGACTCCATGGGAAGCACGCGTCGGAACGGAATGTCCAGGACGAGGGTCTCGATTCCTTCCAGGGATGGCAGCAGGGGATCCGCGAAGAATCGTCCCAGGGTGCGCCGATGCTTCCGGTAGAGCGGATCGTCCGGAAGCCGCCGGGTGGACGCCAGCGCATCCCGGGTCAGGCGGGCACTGCTGCCGATGGCTTCTTCCAGGTCGCGAAGCGACTGCGCGCCGGTGGCCCGCCACAGGGGAATCCACTGCACTCCCTCCTCGTCGTGCCGGACCACGAATGCCCAGCCCACCCGAGCCGCGGGCCCGTCGCTACGCGCGTGGGCCATCCCGATGTCGAGGTCGATCCAGCCCACATAGGCCCCGCGGTGCGGGAGCGCAGCCCGAAGCTCTCCCAGGGTGGGCTGTTGGGCACGGGCGTCAAGGAAACCCTTCTCGAGGGCACGCAGTTCGGCGCGCAGGGTGAGATGGCGGCTCCACCTTTCGATAACGGGACCCGGGTCCGCGACGGCGCGGAGTTCGTCGGGATCGACCCGGGTCTCGCTGATGGCGACCTGGAGTTCCTGTCGCTGTTCCAGGTTCTCCGGGGAGAGTCTTCCCCAGTCCCCCAACTGGATGAACTCGGTGCTGAGCGCCCCCTTGGCCTGCTGAATGGACTGCCAGGCATCCTGGAAGTGGCCCTGTTCCAGTTGAGCCGCCGCAAGAAGGTGATAGACGTCCAGGGGAAGACTCCGGCGGGAGAAGCCGGGGAACAGGTCGCTCCGGGCATCCTTGAAGATGGCGGCTGCCAGGGCGAGGTGGGCCTCGGCGGATGCCCAGTCACCGTCCAGGAACGCGATCTCTCCCAGGGCATTCTCCAGGACGCCCATGAGGGAGTGTCGGCCGAGGCCAAGTTCGGCGAGCAGGTCCTTTGCTTCGTGGAAGAACGGAACGGCCTCATCCGGATGCCCCGAATGGAGGAGGGTCCACCCCAGCCAGACCAGGTGATCGGCGAGGAGGGGCGAGCGATCCCCCAGGTTGCGCCGCAGGGTCAGCGACACCCGGTACCGGCGGATGGACTCCTGGAGGTCCTCGTAGCGAAGCCAGTTTCCCTGGGCCTTGGTCACCGAGGCGATGAGGCTCAGGTGCCCGGGTTGGGTCGGGTCCAGGAGTGCGAGTGCATCGTTGAAGTGTTCCTTTGCTTCCTCGAACCGGGTGGCATGGCGGGCCAGGTTGCCCTGCAGGTAGTGGATCTCGGCGCGAAGCAGCGGGTCGGGAGCGTCGCCCAGCAGGCCCAGGGCAAAGTGGACCGCTTCATCGGCAGTGCGCTGGTCGCCGGAGAGCCGCGCGGTCCAGGCGAGTTCGAGGATGGCGTGGGGGAGTCGGGTCGGGTCCTGGCTTGCCAACCGGAGCGCCGCCGCCTGGCGTTGGAACTCGGTGACGAAGGACTCGTTGGCCGGGACATCGTGGGACGCGTCCCTGCGCACCCCGGTGGTGTCACCCCGGGGGGAGAGGAGGAGAAGAAGGATCCATACGAGCAAAGGGTAGCGGTGGAGCATGCCAGTGGTCTCCTGTATCGAATGCAATTCTTCTCTACACGCAACTCTACACGCGTTGCCGCTTCAGGTTCCTCCAAATGTCGCGGAGCCTGCTCCAAGGAGCTGAGCAACCAGTCGAGCTCGAACGTCCTGCACTTCGATATGCCAGCAAGCGGATGTGGTGGTGGCCCAAAGGATCCACCGTCGTTCCCCTGACTCCCTACTCCACCTTCCCACTCACCAACAAAACCCGGCCGGAGCGCGATCCATTGATCGCGCTCCAGGCCGACGTCAGCAGATAGTCGATCGTCCCGTCCCCATCCACGTCGCCCATACCGGTCGCATCAAACCCGAACGTTTCCCCCGGCACGCGACAGGTATAGGTGCTCATCAGCTCCCCGTCCTTGCCCGAGTACACGTAGACCTTCCCACCCGAAGGCGCCGCGGTCGCCTGCTGCCACGCCCCCACCACCAGGTCCGCGTGGCCGTCGCCGTTCACGTCTCCCGCGTCGGCGGGCCCAATCCCGAAACCGTCGCCGGCCGCCTCGCCGGTCAACACCAGCAGCCGCTTCCCGGTGGCGCCGGAGTGGACGAAGATCCGTCCGGTGGAATTGCCCTTGGCATTGTTGGCCCAGTCCGAGACGTATACATCCAGCGCCCCGTCCCCATCCACGTCCCCGATCACCGAAGCGAACATCCCGCCCAAGTGTCCACCCGTTTCGTCCGCTTCGATCACGAAGGCCGGGGTGTCCGACACCCGGTTGTAGACGTAGGCGCGCCCCCCGTTGTTGGGCCCCGCGTTGGGCGCCCCGATCAACAGGAGCCTGCCGTTCGCGGTGGCACGACCCGCCCCCACGCTCCCGAAGTTGTCCCCGGCCCGTTCGCCGTGCCACGCGTGGAGCACCTTGCCGGTCTTGCCCGAGATGAGATACGCCGCGCCGGCATCCTCACCCCGCTCGTCGTTCAACGACGCCCCGATCAACAGGTCCGCATGGCCGTCGCCGTTCACGTCGCCGGGATCGGTCACGTCGTTGCCGAACCCCTCCCCCTCGACCGGCCCCTTGAGGTCATGGATCAGCGCGCCGGTGCGCCCCGACCACACCCGGGCCATGTTGCCGTTGGGTCCACCCGCGACGACATCCGGAATCCCATCCGCGTTCACGTCGCCCGCCGCTTCCACTCCCATGCCCAGCTGATCCCCCGGGTTGCCTTGCGCCGTCCACAGCAACGCCCCGCCCGCGCCGGAGTAGACATAGATCTTTCCGCGAGCCTCGTGCCACGTCGGGGCCGAGGTCACTACGTCGTCCACCCCGTCCCCGGTCACGTCACCAATGTTGCGCGCGATCCAACCGTACTGATCGCCCACCGCTTCCCCGTGCCAGTCGTGGAGGATAGTGACCTCCTCGACAAACGGGTCGGCGTACTCCTCCCGGGTGGGGTAGAGGGTCCTGTACCGCGGATCCGACTTCAGCCCGGCCGCCTGGGGGTTGAGCCCGATGTCGGTCAAGCTCACCTGCCCCGTCTCCCGCGCCTTGAGCAGCCACTCGAAGGCTCCGTCGTTGTCCCTCTGGATGGCGCAGACCACGCCCAGGTTGAACATGGCGCGCGGCCCCGCCGTCTCATCCTCCACCGCAACCAGGTAGGCGGCCCGCGCCGCGTCGTACTCCTGCAACTGCATGCGGGCGTAGCCCAGCAACGACCACGCCCTGGCATTGGTCGGGTCGGCCTCGGTGATGGCCGTGAAGATCTCCGCCGCCCCCGCGTTGTCCCCGGACCCCAGCTTGGCGAATCCGTCCTGGAGTGTGGGCACCCCGTCCTGGGCGAGAGCGAGGCTTGCGGCGAAACAGATGCACAGGGCGGCCAACGAGAGAACGCGGGGCATGAGAACCTCCGGAATGGGAGCTTGCGGGTTGACTGGGATCCGTTGGGTCCGGGACGACAGGCGTCGGCGGCGCGTCCTCCCGGGGGAGGACGATCTCTAAGGGGGAATTCATCATAGCACCTGGCTCGAATGGTTGAAAAAGCCGGGCCCTGCACGCACTCTTAGCCGGCCATGCCGAACCCCGACAAGCAGTCCATGCCGTCCGAGCTCCTGGGATCGCTCCCGGAGGCCGGGGCGTGTCTGCTCATCACCCGGCAAACGCTGGATCTGGCCCAGGCCCTGCGTGACCGTCGGCCCGGTCTCGACGTCACCGTGCTCAACAAGAACGACTTCACCGGCAAGAGCGGCAAGTGGCTCCTGGGCCGTCTACGGGAACGAGCTTGGGACGCCGTCATCCTGGAGGACCCCGCCGCGGAGTCCTCGCGCCGGGGCGATCTCTATCGCGTTATGCTGCTCCTGGCCCGGGCCCGGACCCGGCTCCTCGTTCTGGGGGAGCCTCCCCGGGTCACCCCGCTCCATGGACTGCGGGACAGCCTGAGGCTGGTGGGGACGCTCTTCCTGGAGAGTGCGCTCACCATCCGTGCTCTCCTCGGCGCGGTGATCCTGCTGCTCACCGTGCGCCCGCGCCCTCCGCGACCTCTCCCGGACAGCGGTCACGTGGCGTACCTGCGCACCGACTTCTGGTTCGGGGTCAAGGCGGGGGGCTCGGTCAGTCACATCCATGGGTTTCTCAGCGGAATGCGCGAGTCCGGTCGCGAGCCCACCGTGGTGACCAGCGATCACCTGGCCGCGCTCCCCGACGGAGTGCGGGAGGTGGTGGTGCCGCCCGCTTCCAGACCGTCGCTGGTCGAAGAAGCCGCGCTCATGGCCTACAACCGCCGGTTCACCCAGGGCGCGGTGGAGGCCCTGCGCAAGGACCCGCCGGACCTCGTGGTGCATCGTCATGCGGTCTTTGCCCTGGAAGGGGTCTTGGTGGCCCGCGCCCTGGATCGTCCCCTGGTATTGGAAGTCAACAGCAGTGAAGTTTGGGTCAAGAAGAACTGGAGTCGTCTCCACTTCGAGTGGATCGCGTCCGCCATGGAACGCCGCGCCTTGGCCTGCGCGGACCGGGTGACCGTGGTTTCGAGCGTGCTCCGCGATCAGATCGCGGCGCTGGGCGTGGATCCGGCGCGGATCGTCGTGAACCCCAACGGAACCGAACCGGAGCGGTTCGACCCCGGGAGCACCGGCGAGTCGCTCCGCGCCTACTACGGAATTCCCGGGGATGCCCTGGTCGCCGGCTTCCTGGGCACCTTCACCCGCTGGCATGGGGTGCTGTTCCTGGCCGAGCAGGTTGCCGCGCTCTGTCGCGAGGAGCCGAAGCTCTACTTCCTGTTCATCGGCGACGGGGATCTCCGGGCCGCGGTCCAGGAGCGCATTACGTCCGACGGGATCGACAACCGCGCCCGGTTCACCGGGCTCATTGGCCCGGACGAGATTCCCGATCTCCTGGCCGCCTGCGACATCCTGGTCTCCCCGCACTTGCCCTTCGAGGACGGTACGCCGTTTTTTGGTTCCCCGACCAAGCTGTTCGAGTACATGGCCGCCGGTCGTCCCATTGCCGCCTCGCGTCTGGGCCAGATCGGCGATCTGCTGGAGGATGGGGTCACGGCCAGGCTGTTCGAGCCCGGGGACGCCGAGGGACTGCGGGCCGCGATCCTCGACCTGGCGCGGGATCCCGAGCTGCGCTCCCGACTGGCCCGGACCGCCCGGGACACCGTGTCCCGGGACTACACCTGGGCCGCGAACGCGCGCCGGGCCCTCGATCCGTCCCCCAAATCGACTCGCGACACACCCCCCGATTGATCCATTCCCCGCGCTGAGGCACAATCCAAGTCCTTATGGCATCTTCATATCCGGGACGCGCCGTGGTCATGGGTGGCGCGGGGTTCCTCGGCTCCCATCTGACCGAAGCACTGCTGGCCCAGGGCCGGGGTGTCCGCGTCTTCGACCGCGAGAAGGCCAACCTGCGCAATGTGGAGGGGCTGGCCGGCGACTGGGAGTTCCAGGGGGGCGACTTCGCCAACGAAGCGGACCTCACCGCCGCGGTGGCCGGGGTGACCACGGTCTTCCATCTCATCTCCACCACCATCCCGGCCAGCTCGAACCAGAACCCCATCTACGACGTGGAGACCAACCTCGTTTCCACGCTGCGCCTGCTCGAGGCGTCCCGCCGGGAAGGGGTGCGCAGCCTGGTCTTTCTCTCCAGCGGCGGCACCGTCTACGGACGCCCCCGTACCCTGCCCATCGCCGAGGATCATCCCACCGAACCCCGCGTGTCCTACGGCGCGGTCAAGTTGGCCATCGAGAAGTACCTGCGTCTCTATCACCACCTGCACGGACTCAACGTGCGCATCCTTCGTCTGAGCAATCCCTACGGGCCGCGTCAGGAAACGGGCGGGGCCCAGGGCGCGGCCTCGGTTTTCCTGGGACGGGTGTTGCGGGACGAACCCATCACCATCTGGGGCGACGGAAGCGTGGTTCGCGACTACATCTACGTCGCCGATTCGGTGGAGGCCATGTTGGCGGCGGAACGCACCGAGGCCGGGGAGGGCGTGTGGAACATCGGCTCGGGAACCGGGGTGAGCCTGCGGGAGCTGGTGAGCACGATCCAGGAGGTGGTGGGCCGCGAGGTGCAGGTCGACTACAAACCGGGTCGCCCCTTCGACGTGCCCGAGAACGTCCTGGATGTGGGTCTGGCCGGCAAGGACCTGGGTTGGGTTCCCCGAACCGACCTGGCCACCGGGTTGCGCAAGACCTGGGACTGGCTCCAGGCGACGGCGTCTCCATGAGCGTGCTCGGCAAGGACGGACAGCCGATCAGCCTTTCCATTTTCTTTCCCGCCTACTACGACGAGCTCAACATCCCCAAGGTGGTGGCGGGATCGCTGCGCGTGGTGCAGGAACTCGGGATCGACGACTACGAGATCACCATCGTCGAGGACGGCAGCCCGGACCGGACGGGGGAGGTCGCCGACGAGCTGGCCGCGGAACACGAGCACGTCCGGGTCATCCACCACGAGACCAACCAGGGCTACGGCATGGCCCTGCGCACCGGGTTCCTCAGCGCGACCAAGGACTACGTCTTCTATACCGACGGGGACAACCAGTTCGACCTGGACGAACTCAAGAAGTTCGTCTCGCTGATCCCCTATACGGACATCGTCTCCGGCTTCCGGGTGCGCAAGCAGTACTCCAACTGGCGCAAGTTCACCTCGTCCACCTACAACCTGGTTCTGCGCACCCTCTTCGACATCCACGACCGGGACGTGGACTGTGCCTTCAAGCTCTATCCCACCCGTCTGTTCCGGGAGATCGAGATCGAATCGCGGGACGCCTTTATTGACGCCGAGATCGCCATCAAGGCGCGGCTGCTGGGCTATACCCAGACCGAGGTCGGGGTGACCCATCTGCCCCGTCTCGACGGCATCTCGACGGGGGCGCGCCCCTCGGTCATTCTCCGCACAATCGGTGAAATCAGAAGGGCGTATCGGAAGTACGGAAAGCAGATCCGGGAGGCCGGGCGCAAGGACGGTTGACACGGTGGACCCCCGCGGGGCGGCCCGGAGGATATAAGCGCTTTGGAGACAGAGGTTTACGATTACTTCTACCACGCCGAAGAAGCCCACTGGTGGTTCCGGGCCCGGCGCCGGGTCCTGGCCTCGGTCCTGCGGGGAGTCCTCCCCACCGGTTCGCTCCGCATCGCCGACGTGGGTTGCGGCACCGGGGGCATGCTGGGGGTGCTCTCCGAGCTGGGCACGGTCACCGGAGTCGACGCGGCGCCCGAGGCCCGCGACTATTGTCGTCGGCGGGGATTCGACAACGTCCTGGACCCGGATACCTGGGCCCGCGACGGCGCGTCCTATGATCTGGTCACCGCGTTCGATGTGGTGGAGCACGTCGAGGACGATGTGGGTTTTCTCCGCATGATGGCCAACCGCCTCGCCCCCGGGGGGCGTCTGTGCGTGACCGTCCCCGCCTACCAGTTTCTCTGGAGCACGTTCGACGAAATGAACCACCACAAACGTCGCTATTCCCGTCGGCGGTTGGTGGAAGCCATGAACGCGGCCGGGCTGCGCGTCACCCGCAGCACCCACTTCAACACGTTGCTGTTTCCGCCCATCGCCGCGGTGCGACTGTTGGAGAAGACCCTCCGCGCCGATCCCACCGACCCCGAGGAGAAGAAACGTTCCCTGGCCCGTTGGTTCAAGGTGGGTCCCCTCAACGGTCCGCTGGAAGCGGTGTTCGCATCCGAACGACACGCACTGGCCGGTATGGATCTGCCGGTGGGTTGCTCCATCCTCGCCCTGGCGGAGTCCGCATGAAACAGGTCGTGACCAACAAGTCGGGAGAGCTGCGCATCCTCGAGGTCCCGGATCCGGCGCTGCAACCCGGCTTCGTGCTGGTGCGCACGGTCTGCTCCCTGGTCTCCCCGGGGACCGAGGGCGCCCAGGTCCGGGAAGGCAAGGCCGGTCTGCTGACCAAGGTGCGTGAACATCCGCGCGAGGTAAAGCAGGTCCTGGCCAAGCTCAAGAAGGAGGGCGTGCGCTCCGTGGCCAACCAGGTCCAGGAGAAGCTTGCCCAATGGCGTCCCCTGGGATACAGCCTGTCCGGCACCGTCATCGCGGTGGGGGAGGGCGTGGATGATCTGGCGGTGGGGGACGCGGTGGCCTGTGCCGGTGCGGGGTATGCGATCCACGCGGAGCGGGTCTGTGTTCCCCGGAACCTCGTGGTACGCCACCCCGAGGGACTGACCCACGCGCAGGCCGCGTTCGTCACCCTGGGCGCGATCGCCCTTCAGGGGGTGCGGCGGGCCGAGCCCACCCTGGGCGAACGGGCGCTGGTGGTCGGGTTGGGTCTGGTCGGGCAACTGGCTACCCAGCTCCTGGTCGCCGCCGGGGTTCGGGTGCTGGTTCGCGACCTGGATCCGGCCCGGATCGCCCTGGCCCGCGAACTGGGAGCGGAGGCCGCGCTGGAAGGGGACGCGGATCCCGAAGCCACCGCCGCCGCCTGGACCGGCGGGGTGGGGGTCGATCTGGCCCTGATCTGCGCCGCGACCCGCTCCAGCGCTCCGGTGGATGACGCGGCGCGCCTGCTGCGCGAACGGGGGCGGCTGGTCGTGGTCGGCGACGTGGGGCTGGAGTTGGAACGCGGCCCCTTCTACATGAAGGAACTCGACTTCACCCTGAGCAAGTCCTATGGCCCGGGCCGCTACGACCCGGTGTACGAGGAAGGCGGGGTGGATTACCCGGTGGGGTACGTGCGCTGGACCGAGGGCCGCAACATGGAAGCGGT
Source organism: Candidatus Eiseniibacteriota bacterium (assembly GCA_942491735.1). Taxonomy (GTDB): domain Bacteria; phylum Eisenbacteria; class RBG-16-71-46; order JABDJR01; family JABDJR01; genus CALOCN01. The sequence goes on from CALOCN010000001.1 coordinate 1,034,778, forward strand.
GCTGGACCTGATCGCGCGCGGCCGCCTTTCGGTGGACCGTCTGGTGAGCGAAACCGTCGTCGTGGACGACGCCCCGGGCATCTACGAGAAGATCGTCGCCGGCGAGGGTGGCCTGGCCAGCGTGATCACCTACCCCGAAACCAACGTGGCGCCCTCCCGCACGGTGCAGCTGACTCCGGCCGCGCCGGTCGAGGGCAAGGCCGGCGTGTTGGCGGTGGGAGCCGGCTACTTCGCCAAGGCCTTTCATCTTCCCAACCTCGCCCGGCAGGAGGCCCTGCACCTGGCCGGCGTGGTGAGCGGCACCGGCGCCAATGCCCGCCAGACCGCCGAACGCTACGGAGCTTCCTTCGCCGGCACGGACCTCGACGAAGCGCTGACCCAGCCCGGCGTGGACGCGGTGCTGCTCTCGACCCGTCACCATCTTCATGTTCCCCAAGCCCTGGCCGCGATCCGCGCCGGCAAGCACGTTCTGGTGGAGAAGCCGCTGGCGCTGGACCGGGAGGGTCTGCGTGATCTGGCCCAGGCCCTGCAACGGAATCCGGTGCGGCTCGCGGTGGGGTTCAATCGCCGTCACGCACCCCTGGTGACGTCGTTGCGCGAGCTGCTTGCTGCCAGCGGCGGCCCCATCCACGGGGTCTACCGGATGAACGCGGGGCGCCTCCCCGCGGATCACTGGGTGAACGATCCGGTGGAAGGCGGGGGACGCATCCTCGGGGAGGGTGTCCACGTGTTCGACCTGTTCACCCATCTTGCGGGAACCCCGGTGCGGGTGCAGGCCTCCATGGTGCGTTCGGCCGACGACGCGGTCATCGATACCGACAACCTGACCGCCACCGTGACCTTCGAGAACGGATCGGTCCTCACGCTCCTCTACACCACCGCCGGTCCCAAGGGTTATCCCAAGGAACAGCTCGAGGTGTTCGCGCCCGGTCTGGCCGCCACGCTCATCGACTATCGCGAGCTGGCCTGGACCGGATCCCGAAGCGGGAAGAAGACCCTGCGCGCCGAGGACAAGGGGCAGGCCGCGGAGATGGACGCGTGGGCCGGGTATCTCACCGGCAAGGATGCAGCGGTCGCCGACTTCCAGGCCGCCGCGCTCTCCACCTGGCTCACCCTCATGGCCCTCGAGTCCGCGCGCACCGGGGAGCCCCGGGAGGTCGCGGCCACGCTGTCCGAGGTGCTTGGGTAGCCGTGGGATTCCTGGGGGATCTCCGGTACTTCGGGCCCCGGTTGGGCCCAAACCGGGCCGTCCGACTCGTCGCGGCGAAGCTCTCCAAGACCCGTCGCAAACGCCGCCTGGCCGCGGATCTCGCCCGCCCCACCCCGCCGGACGCGGTGTGCCGCGGGTTGGGTTTGTCGAAGGACCCCCACGAACGGGTCGCGACCCTGCGCTCCTCCTGGGAGCAACTCGCCGCCGCCACCCTGCCTTCCCTGCCCGACCCGGACACCGCACGCCGCCACGCCGACGCAGTGCTGGCCGGTCGTCAGCACCTTTTCGACCAGGATCCCGACGTGGGTTGGCCCCCCAACTGGAACTGGCGCTGGGACGGAACCGACAACGCGGCGCGGTTCCGCGACGACATCCGCAGCACCTGGGAACTGCAACGTCTCCAGGGGCTGCTTCCGCTGGCCGTCGCGGCGCGGGCCCTGGCCAGCGAGGCGGATGCCGAGGCCTGGTTCACCGGGGTGGAGAGCTTCGCCGCGGCGCATCCCGGCCCGGGTGGAGTGGCCTGGGAAAGCGCGCTGGAGCTGGGACTCCGCTGCCTTGCCCTGGTCCAGGGGCTGGTCCTACTCGCGCCCACCGAGGCCTTTGCCACCCGGCACCTGAATGTCCTCACCGTGCTGGAGCGGCACCTGCGTTGGCTGGAGGCGGATCTGAGCCTGGACAAGGTAGTGCGCGGCAATCACCTCCTGGGCGAACTGGCCGGGCTGATCGCGGGGCGCCTTCTCTTTGCCGCGGACACGGGCAATCTGGAAACAGCCCGCCGGTCGCTGGACCTCCTGCACGGGGAAATCACAGCCCAGTTTCACCCGGACGGGGTCAACGTGGAGCAGTCCCTCACCTACGAGGCCTTCATCCTGGAGTTCCTGGTCGTCCCCCTAGCCATGGCCGACACCCTCGGGCGTGCGGTTCCCGCGGCAACCCGGGATCGCCTCACCCGGGCCGCTCACCATCTGGAATGCTGCACCGCGCCGGACGGATCGCTTCCCCGGGTGGGGGACGCCGATTCGGGCCGTGGAGCTGTCCTCGCCCCACCCAAAGAAGCCCTGCCCGGGCTTCTCGAGCGGGTCCGCCGGCTCGGCGGACCGGGCCCCGCCGCCTCCGGCGGGCCGTCCGGGGAACCCGCTTTGCCGCGCATCTTCCCCGACGGGGGCCATGTCACCTGGACCCCGGCCCCCGGGGCGTTCCTCTTCCTGCGGGGAGGGCCGTTTGGCTGGGGTCTTCCGGGACCGGCCTCGCACAGCCACGCGGACCTGCTGGCCCCGGTCCTCTACCTGGGCGGGGAGCCGCTCCTGGTGGATCCGGGGGTCTTTGGCTATCGCATCGGGGCCGATCGGGACGCGGATCGGGTCCGGGGGGCCCATTCGGCCCTGGATCCGGGGGCCTCGGTGGGGCCCTTCCCGGCCGGAACCTTCCGCTGGGCGGGCATTCCGGAGGATGCGAAGGTACACTCCCCGGCCCCGGACAGGGTCCAGGGGACGGTCCCCCTGGCCGGGCCAAACGGCCCTTTGATCTGGCAGAGGTCCATACGGTACAATCAATTAGACGAAACTTGGATAATCCTCGATCGCCTTCAAGGCAACCCACCCGGCCCCGTAACGTGGGGCTTTCGCTTTGCTCCAGGAATTCATATCGAGTCGGAGACGGAGGGCGTCTACCGGGTTCGTCTGGCTTCCGGTCGTACCCTGGATGTGCGTCTGGAACCGGTGGGAGAGACATGGGTCGAGGATGCATGGGTGGCGCCGGCCTACGGTCGGCGCGTCCAGGCGCCGGTTTTGAGGCGACGGATCGAAGGGGCCTTCGAAGAGACGGCCGTGACGTTCACCCCGCGGCGCTGACCGCTCGGGGTTTTCAACAGGAGATCGTGTGAACATCCTCATTACCGGGGGCGCGGGCTTTATCGGCTCCAATCTCTCCGAGTTCCTTCTGGGGCAGGGCCATCGCGTCATCGCCATGGACAACCTGCTGACCGGGAAGGTGGAGAACATCGAGCACATCCACCACCCGAAGTTCACGTTCATCGACTATGACGTGACCAACTTCATCTTTGTCGACGAGCCGCTGGACTACGTGCTGCACTTCGCCAGCCCGGCCAGCCCCATCGACTATCTCAAGCTTCCCATCGCCACCCTGAAGGTGGGGGCGATCGGGACCCACAAGGCGCTCGGGTTGGCCAAGGCCAAGGGGGCGAGCTTTCTCATCGCGTCGACCAGCGAGGTCTACGGGGATCCGCTGGTCCATCCCCAGGAGGAGTCGTACTGGGGAAACGTGAACCCCATCGGCATCCGCGGGGTCTATGACGAAGCCAAGCGGTTCGCCGAGGCCATGACCATGGCGTATCACCGGTACCACAAGGTGGACACCCGGATCCTGCGGATCTTCAACACCTTCGGACCGCGGATGCGCCGCAATGACGGTCGGGCGGTGCCCACCTTCATCAATCAGGCGCTGTCGAACCAGGACATCACGGTGTTCGGGGACGGATCGCAGACCCGCTCCTTCGGCTACATCGACGACCTGGTGGAGGGCATCTACAAGCTCATGCTCTCCAGCGAGAACGACCCGGTGAACATCGGCAATCCGCAGGAAATGACGGTGAAGGAGATGGCCGAGACCATCATCGAGCTCACCGGCTCCAAGAGCAAGATCATCTACGCGCCGCTTCCCGAGGACGATCCCAAGGTGCGTCAGCCGGATATCTCCAAGGCCAAGCGGGTGTTGGACTGGGAACCCCGGACCCCGGTGCGCGAGGGCCTGATCAAGACGGTAGAATGGTTCGCTGCCAACCACTCGAAGTGAAGGAATGCCTGTGAAGGGCCTCGTGGTCATTCCCACCTATAACGAAGCGGACAACATCCGCGAGCTCGTCCCCCGTGTCCTGGAACAGGACCCCGGTCTGGAGATCCTCGTCGTCGACGACAACTCGGTCGACGGCACGGGGGCGATCGTCGACGAGTTGCGGGCCACCGAGCCGCGCCTGCACATTCTCCACCGACCGGGCAAGATGGGTCTGGGTACGGCGTACGTGGACGGGTTCCGCTACGCCCTCGAGCGGGACTACGAAGTCGTGTTCGAGATGGACGCGGACTTCAGTCATGACCCGGACTCCCTGCCCGCGTTTCTCGAGGCCATCCAGGACAACGACCTGGTCATCGGCTCCCGGTATCTGCACGGGGTCACGGTCGTCAACTGGCCGCTGACCCGTCTCATTCTTTCCTACGGGGCGAACGTCTACACCCGTCTCATCACCTGGATGCCGCTCAAGGACGCCACCGGCGGCTTCAAGTGTTTCCGGCGGGAGACCCTCGAGGCGATCGACCTGGACCGGGTGGGTTCGGACGGGTACGGCTTCCAGATCGAGATGAACTTCAAGGTGTGGCGCAAGGGCTTCCGGGTGCGCGAGATCGGCATCGTCTTCGTGGATCGCCGGGTCGGTATCAGCAAGATGAACAACAAGATCATCTGGGAGGCGATGTGGTTGGTGTGGCGTCTGCGATTCCTCGATCTCGTGGGAAGGCTCTGAGTCCGTGGTCGATCTCTCGATCGTCATCGTTTCCTACCGCACACCGGAGGTGTTGCGGGAGTGCCTGAAGGTGCTCACCACGGATACGGGGACACGCAGCCGCGAGATCCTGGTGGTGGACAACGACTCGGGAGACGAGAGCCCGGCCGTGGCCCGCTCCTTCGAGGGAGTCCGGGTCATCGAGACCGGTGACAACCTGGGATTTGCCGGCGGCGTCAATCGCGGACTGGCCGAGGCCGACGGCCGTTTCCTCCTCGTCCTCAACCCGGATATCGAGGTCCAGCCCGGCTCCCTGGACACCCTGATCGACTTCATGGAGGCGCACCCCGAGACCGGGATCGCCGCCCCCAAGCTGCTCAACACCGACGGCACCCTGCAGCACTCCTGCCGCCGCTTCTACACCCTGAGCACGATCATCCTGCGACGCTCCTTCCTGGGCCGGATCTTTCCCGATGCCGCGCCGCTGCGGCGGCACCTCATGTTGGACTACGACCACGAGACCCCGCGCGCGGTCGATTGGGTGGCCGGAGCGGCCATGCTGGTGCGTCGCGAGGCGCTGGACGATGTGGGTCCCATGGACGAGCGCTACTTCCTCTACTTCGAGGACGTGGACTGGTGCACCCGCATGCAGGCCCGCGGTTGGCTGGTGCACTACGTGCCGGACAGCGTCATGACCCACCATTGGCAACGGGCGAGCCGCACCCTGGGTCCGGCCGCGCGGCGCCACCTGCGCAGCGGGCTCCGCTTCTACGACCGCTGGGGCGGGTTCCTCCATGTGCTGCGGCAATCGGCCGGTGCGTGGCGGACCGGCGCCCTCGTGGCCCTGGACCTGTTGACCATCACCGCCGCGTTTCTCCTCGCCTTCCTCGCCCGTCAGCAGATGGCCTTCTGGCTCCAGAAACCGGTCTGGTCGCTCTCCTTCTACGGCAGCTTCTTCGCGGCGAGCGTGGTGGTGTACCTGGCCGGTTTCTCCATGCAGGGGCTGTACCGGGAAGTCCGCGAGGGGGACTGGGTGGATGTGGCCTTCAGGGTGATCAAGGGAGCGACCCTGGGCGCGTTGGTGCTGATGGCATCGACCTTCGTCCTGGACATGCGCTCCTACTCCCGCGCCATCGTGCTCGCCTCGTGGCCCCTGGCCGCCATGGGCGTGTTCCTCAACCGTCGCCTGGTCTACGCGCTCAGCGCGCGGGCGCGCCGCGAGCGGTGGAACCTGCGCCGGGTCGCCCTGATCGGCGAGGACCCGGCCATGGATCGTCTGGAAGCCACGCTCCGGGAGAACACTGAGCTGGGCTGGGAACCGGTGCGGATTCGCCGCACTCCCTGGGTGGGTCTGCCGCCCCGGGACGCCGACGCGCTGCTCATCACCCTCCTGGCCCGGGAGCGGGTCACCGAAGTGGTGGTCAGCCCCACCGCGTTGGGTGTGGCCGAGGATGCCGTGGCCGAACGCATTCTCCCGCTGCGCCGCGCCGGTCACGGGGTTCGTCTGGTCTCCAACTTCCTCTCCGCGCTGCCTCCGCGGGCCCGGGTGGAACGGATCGGTGACGTCAGCTGGCTCGCCCTGGAACGGCCCCGCCTGCAGCCCACCAAGACCAGCAAGCGGGTGCTGGATCTGGCGGGGGCCCTTGTGCTTGGTGGGTTGGGTCTCCTTCCCGTGTTGGCCCTGGGCGCGGCCCGTGGCCTCGCCCGGCGCGAGTTTCTGGAACCTGGGACCCCCTGGAAGGGTCGATGGGGGGAGACCCTGCGTGTCCGGCGGATTGCCGGCGGGGGTCGTCTCGCCGATTACCCCCTGCTGGGCGCCGTGCTGAGGGGGCGGCTCAGCCTGGTGGGACCACGTCCGCTGGCTCCGGGGGAAACGGTTCCCGGGGGAGACGCCTGGCTTCGGGTGCGTGAGCACCACCGTCCCGGTCTGGTGGGTCCCTGGTCGCTGGTCGCGACCCAGACCCCTGAAGAGGAGATGCAACAGGAACTTCGGTATCTCGAAGATTGGACTGCGGAACTCGATCTCAAGCTCCTGGCGCGGGTGGCACTTCGCCGCCCGGGAGGCGGTCATGGCAGCGGGTCCAGTTCTCCCGCGCGTCGCACGGAGACCGCTCCCGATGGCCGACCCTCGGCCGCCCCGCGCAGTGCCCACCCCATGGGGACCTCCTGATGCATCACACTCCACGACACGGTCGGCTTCTCCCGGCCGTCCTGGCCCTTCTCGCGATTGCCGTCGCCCTCCCGCCGAACGTCCGGGCCCAGAACGCCGCCGACGCGTTTACCCCGTTCGTCGCCGCGTTCGACCTCACCGAGATCACCACCACCGGGGGCGTCCTGTGGATCGCCACCAACGGGGGGGGCGCGTTGCGTTTCGATCCCAACGGCGGCGGGTTCACCCAGTACCCCAAGTTGTTGGGCACCGGGCCGAGGGGCAACGACCTCGTCACCACCTGCGTCGATTCGGAGGGCCGGGTCTGGTTCGGCAGCGCCACCCGGGGTTTCACCTTCTTTGATCCGCAGACGCAGACCTGGGATCGCCGCTCGGAGGAATGGCCCGACCCACGGATCCGGGTCATCCGCTGCCTCGAGGAAGGGGTCTACATCGGCACCCAGGAGGGGCTCTCCCTGAAACCCACCGCCAACCGGACCGACATCTGTGCACCGGCCGACCCCAGCTGCATTGTTCCCTCGTTCATCGTCAACGACTACGCCCTCCTGGACGAGAGTCTCTGGGTGGCGACCCGCGAGGGGTTGGGACGGTTCAGCGAGGGGACGTGGGACTCGCTGAACACGCTGCCGGTCGGGTCCCAGGGGCAGAACTCGCTCTCGCTGGTCACCTTCGAGGGGCAGCTCTGGGAAGCGGCGGAGTTCGCCGCCTCGACCGGGGCGGTGCGACGCCTGGTGGACGGGGCCTGGCAGGTGTTCGAGCTGCCGGCGCACAGGTTGCGCGTCCTCGACGGATCGCTCTACGCCATCGCGGCCGGGGATCTGTTCCGCTGGGACGGTACCGCGTTCCAGCCCCTGTCCGAGCCGGTGGACGATGACATTCGCGACGTAGCTCTCCTGGACGGTGTCTATTGGTTGACCACCGGCAACGGGTTGGTTTCCTGGAACGGCACCGCGGCCACGTCGACCCGCTTCGTTCCGCCCGGGTTGGGGCTGGGGGGGGAGTTCCAGGCCCTCACCGTGGACAGCAAGGGGACGGTGTGGGCCGGCACCATCGGGAACCGGATCGGCATTGCCTCCCGGACCCGAACCGGCGAGTGGGACACGATCCTGCCGGGAGCGAGCGGCCTGGAGAACGAGTGGATCTTCCAGCTGTATGCCGACAGTGGGGATCGGTTGTGGATCGGACACTGCTGTTGTCCCGAGGGACGCTGCCGACTCGAGGTGGATTGTGCCGGCGGCATCGGGAGTATCGCCACCTACCGCAACGGGTGGGCGTTCGCCGAGGACAACGCCCGCCGCATGTGGGTGGGGACGGATCAACTCGGCGCGTTGGTCTTCCGGCGCACCACGGACTGTTCCTGGGAGCTCGAGGATCAACTGACCGCCTCGGACCCCGCCGGCGTCATGTCTTCCAACAGCGTGCGCGCCATCGCGGTCACCGGGGAAGGCACCTACTTCGGCCACCTGCAGAACGGGCTCGACTACTGGCCGCACCGCGGCAACCTGAGCACGGGGCGGGACGGGTCGAACTGGATCCATGTCGGAACCACCGGCTTCGGACTCCTCGACAACAACGTGGGCTCCATTGCCCTGGTGGGGGAGGATGCCTGGGTCGGCACCTCGAGCGGCCTGCACCGGTTCCGCGCCGGGGGTCTGGTGACCCGGTGTCCCTCGCGTATTCTCGACGACCTGGACGATCAGGCCCGTCGGGTCACCGCGGTCACCGTCGATCGGGACGGGAACCTCTGGGTGGGGACGGATTCGGGACTGCTGTTCCTGCGGCGCGGAGGAGCCTGTGACGCGGGCGGCGGCGAGTTCCTGTCCTACACCCAGGACAACTCCGCACTCCCGGACAACAACGTGCTCTCGGCCACCCTCAACCCGGTGGATGGTTCGGTCTGGATGGGAACGTCCACCGGTCTGCTGCGGATTGACCCCGCCGTCTTCACCAGCGGAGGAGGGAGCGCACCGGACCAGTACGTGCTCTATCCGAACCCCGTCGATCTGACCCGGGTCGGGGCGCGGGTGAGTCTGGGACTGGAGTCCGGCGGCTCCGTGGATCGCGTTCCCCTGGCCGATGCCCAGCAGCCGGAGGTCCTCGACATGGCGGGTCAGGCGGTGGGCCGGTTCGATACCTTCATGGATGGCGGCGACGAGGGTTGGGTGTGGAACGGGAAGAACCTGACCGGGAGCGTGGTCGCCCCGGGACTCTATTTCGTGCGAACGCAGGTCGGAGGACAGACGGTGGTGCTCAAGCTCGGGGTAGTGCGATGACTGAGAGTCGGGTCCTCATTGTCGGCGCGGGGAGCGCCGGGCGTATGACCCTGCGGGAGCTGCGCGCCCATCCGGAATCGGGAACGGTACCGGTCGGGTTCATCGACGATGGCGCCGCGCTGCACGGCACCGAGGTCGACGGCCTGCCGGTGCTGGGGGGACGCCAGGATCTCCCCGCCCATCTGGAGGCGACCGGCGCCGAGGGCATCCTCATCGCCCTTCCGTCGGTGCACGGAGCGGTGATCCGGGAGATCGTCGAGACCTGTCGTGAAGCGCGGATCCGCTTCACCATTGTCCCCGGGATCTGGGAGATCATCCGGGGCGACGTGCACTTCGAGCACATCCGGCGTATCGAGCCCGAGGATCTGCTCGGTCGTCAGACCGTCGAGGCCGACGCCTCCGTCCTCACCCCGGCCTATCGCGGGAAGCGGATTCTCGTCACCGGCGCGGGCGGATCCATCGGACGCGAGCTGGCCCGTCAGGTGCTGGCCCTGGAACCGGAGCGGGTCACCCTGCTGGGCCGGGGGGAGAACAGCCTCTTCGAGAGCGAGCTGCACCTGCGCCCGCATGCCGGACGCACGCCGGTAAACCTGGCCCTGGTCGACGTGCGCGACGTGGCCGCGGTGACGCGCACCCTGGCCTCGGTGAAGCCGGACATCGTGCTTCATGCCGCCGCCCACAAGCACGTGACCTTCATGGAGCGCCACCCGGAAGAGGCCATCCTCAACAACGTGATCGCCACCCGCAATCTCGTCGTCGCGGCCGAGGCGGCCGGGACCGAGCGCTTCGTCATGCTCTCCACCGACAAGGCGGTGAACCCGCGCAGTGTCATGGGCGCCTCCAAGCGGGTCGCGGAGCTGGTCCTGGGGGACCGCACCCGTCAGGGCTCCCCGGTGCGTCTCATGGCGGTGCGGTTCGGCAACGTGCTGGGTAGCCGGGGGTCGGTGGTCCCGCTCTTCCAGCATCAGATCGCCCGGGGAGGGCCGGTCACCGTGTCCCATCAGGACGTGGCCCGCTACTTCATGACGGTGAGCGAGGCGGCCATGCTGGTTCTGGAAGCGGGCGCACTGGGAGACGGGGGCGAGGTGTTCATCCTCGACATGGGCGAGCAGCTCTCCATCCTGGAGTTGGCGCGGGATCTCATCGTGCTTTCGGGCAAGCGGCCCGAGACCGACATCCCGGTGGTCATTACCGGTCTTCAGACCGGCGAGAAACTCCGCGAGGAGCTGGTCCACGACTTCGAGGAACTGGCTCCCACCCGTCTGGCCAAGATTTCCGCCGCCCGGCGCCGCGAGGGCTCCGATCCCGACCTGTCCCGGGCCCTGGAAGAGCTGGAGTCGCTGGCGTTGAACGCCGATCGCCGGGGCATCGTCCATGCGCTGACCGCGTTGCTCCCCGAAGCCGAACTGGTACTCCCCGACAAGCCGGTCGCCGCGGACAGCGACGCCTGAGCGGGGCGGTGGTGGACGTTCTGGACGCCGACGCGCCCCCCGAGGGAATGGACGCGCTCTGGACCTCGGTGCCCGGGGCCACCCTGTTCCTGCAACCGAGATGGACCGAGACCCTTTCCCGCGCCTTTCCCGGGCTTCGGTCCCGTTATCTGATCGCCCGCGAGGGGAACCGCCTGACCGGCGTGTTGCCCTACACCCTCAAACGCAAGCTGGGTCTGGATCAGGTGCTTTCCTCCCCCTTCGGGACCCACGGGGGTCCGCTCACCGCCGACGGTCCCACCGCATCCCGTCTCGCCGAGGCGTTCCACAAGCGCGCCACCCGCCCCACCGTGGTCCGCTGCGAGCTCACCGTATTCGATCCCTCCTCGGAACTGACCGAGGCCCTGCGCCCGTCCCTGGGCACGTGGTTCCAGGAGTTCCAGACCCACGTCATCGACCTCACCCCGGGGCACGAGGAACTCTGGCTTCACCGGTATCGGCGCAACACCCGCAACTGTGTCCGGATGGCCGAACGGGCCGGGCTGCTCTACACGGTGGAGCGGGACGAGGCGGCGCTTGCCTTCCTCGCCCGTACCCACGCCGAACAGGCCGAGGCCTGGACCGGCATTCCTCCCGTCCCCCTGGAGGCGCTGCGGGTGGTGATGGACGCCTACGGTAATGACGCACGCATTCTGGTGGGACGCCGGGAGGGGGAGCCGGTGTGCGCCATTCTCATGCTGGAACAGTCGGGGCGGGAAACCCACGCCTGGGTCAGCGGAGCGGTGCCCGAAGCACGGCCCTTGCGCGCCTATCACGGGCTGATCGACGCCACCATCAAGGACGCCTGCTCCCGCGGGGTAGCCGCGTATCACTTCGGCGGAAGCGGTCGGAAGGAAAAGCTCGAGTTCTTCAAGGAGACCTTCGCCGCCAAACCGGTCCCCGTCTTGCGTTGCTTCCACATGGCGGGCTGGTTTCGCAGGCTCCGCCGGGGGCCGGCATGGGACTGAGCCGGCTCCTGCCCCTGGCCCTGGTCCTGGTCGCCGTCCTGTTGGGGATCGTGCTCGTTGAGCCCTATCGCGCGGTCACGGTCGAGTTCGACGACGGACGCACCCTGTCCGTGGTGAACCCGGAACGTCTCAACCACACCTCGGACGTGTGGGACTACCTGCAGCTGGGACGCCGGTTGTTCGAGGGATACGGCTTCAGCAGCCGCTTCACCTATGTCCCGTTCCTGCCGGAGTCCGCCGCGTATCTGGAGGAGCATGACGCGTTCCCGCTCCTCTGGCGCCAACCCGGCTATCCGGCGCTGCTCGCCCTGGGCTACCGGTTGGCCGGGGGGCCGGACCCCAACGTCCTGCTGGCCCTGCAGCTCCTGTGGGTGATCCTGCTCCCCCTGGCCACGCTCTACCTGGCCCGCGCCCTGCTCCCGCCGGGAGGCGCCGCGCTGGCCGCCGGGCTCGCCCTGGCTTCGCCGCTCGTGCTGGGTGTACGGGAACCCTTGGTGGCGACCACCTTCTTTGCCTGCTGGACCGCGCTCCTTTTCGGTACCGCGCTTCGGGTGCGGGGGCCCATGGGGGTGATCGGGTTGGGGCTGTTGATCGGGGTGGGGGCCTTGTTCCGCCAGGAGACCTGGCTTCTCGTTCCCGCACTGTTCACCGTGTGGTGGGTGCGAGGCGAGCGGGGGCGGGTGAGCGGGGTGGCCATCGCCGCGGTCACGGTCCTCCTCGTGCTGCTCCCCTGGATGGTTCGCACCGCGCAGATCACCGGGCACCCGTTCTACAACGCGGCGTCGCTGATCTACCACGACACCCCGTCCTTTCCCGGCTGGGCCGCCTCGCGCACCCTGGCCATCCGCGAAACGACCCCGCTCGCGTTCATCCTGGCCCATCCCCTCGACATCCTGGCCAAGAGTGCGCTGAACCTGCTCCGGTTCGGCAGGGACCTGCTGCTGCTGCCGGGACCTGCCGCGGCCCTGTTCGCCTGGTGGTTCCTCATTCGTCCCCAGTCGACCCAACCGCGGGTTCGCGCGTACCGGTGGGGCTACCTGGTTGCCCTTGCCGTTCCGGTACTCGTACTGGCCCCCATGGAGTACGCCCCCCGTTTTCTCGCCCCCATGGTTCCCCTGGGGGCCACCGCGGCCGCCTTCGCCCTGTCCCGGATTCCCGGTCGGTCGCGTCTGTTGACCGTCGTGGTGCTCGTGGTGTCCCTGGTCGTGCTGGTCTCCGCGATTCGCAACCGACCGGTCCGGGGAACCGCTCCCGAGGCGATTCGCGACCTGCAGGAACTGGTGTTGCAGGTGGGGCCCCGCGCACTGGAGCCGGACCAGGTCGTGGTGAGCGATGCCCCGACCCTCTTTGCCTATCTCTGGGATCGGCCGGCAGTGTGGGCACCGGTGCCGTTGAGCATGCCGGCGGTTCGGGAACTGGTCCCGGTCCGGCTCGGTCTCCTCACCTGCACGGGCGGCATCTATGACGGTCTGCCCCCGGAACTCCTGGGGCGCTACGCGGCCTACGGCCGGGTGACCCCGCATGGGTGTCGGGCCTGGGTGGACTTCGCTGACCCGCCCGCGGAAGCGACCACCCCATGAGCCGCATCCGCACCAACACCGCGGCCCTTACCGTGAGTTTCTTCGCCACCGCGGCGTTCTACTTCGTCCAGCTCAAGATCATCACCAATTTCCTCAGTCAGACGCAGGTGGGCGCGTGGACCGCGGTGACCGCGACCGCGCTCCTCCTCATTCCCTTTGCCGAATTGGGGATGGCCCAGGTCCTGGTGCGCTACGGCGCCAAGTACGAGGCCGAGGGACGCGCCGGTCGATTGGTGGGGTTGTTCGTGCTCTCGTTGAAGGTTCTCGCCGGGGGCGCGCTGGTCGCGGCGGGTGTCCTGCTCCTGACCGGCCCCTCCCTGGCCGAGTTCCTCGGGAAGGGGGATGAGGAGATCAACCGATGGCTGCTGTTGTTGGGCTTCGCCGCGCTGACCACCGGTTCGCTTCGCGCCCTGAACAACGCCGCCCTGAGAGGTCTGCGTCGCATGCCGGCCATGGCCGGGTTGGAGATCGGTTTCGGCGCGCTGGTCACGGTGGGTTACTTCCTCTTTCGTGACCGTCTGGATGTGGGCATGGTGTTCGTGCTCTGGGGTGCGGCGAGCCTCGGGGTCGCGGTGAGCGGCATGGTCTATCTGGTGCGACAGTTCCGCGCGCTCCCCCCCGATCCCGCGCCCGGAGGGATCCTGCGCGAAGTGCAGGGGTTCTGGCAGGGGGCGGCGACCGGCGGCATTTTCCTCATCGCCATCGAACAACTCGACAAGCCCATCCTGGCCGGAATGGTCACCCTGGACCAGCTCGCCCTCTTCCATGTCGCGTCGCGGCTTGCGTTGTTCCCGAGGCGATTGGCCTATGTTCCGCTCCAGGTGCTCTACCCGGAAATCACCCACAAGTGGGAGGGGCCCCGGCGTCACGAGTTGCGCGCGGACATGGAGTTGTTCACCAAGCTGATGCTGGGACTGGGGCTGGCCATGGTCGCGGTCCTGGCCGTCTTCGCCGAACCCCTGCTCCGTCTCAGCTCCAAACCCGAGTACGTGAGCGCAGCCCCGGTGCTGTGGATGTTCCTGGCCGTGCTGCCGCTCATCTCGCTGCATCAGCCCATGGTCGTCTTCCTGCGTGCCACCGGCATGGTCTGGTACGCCTTCGTGGCCGAGGCGGCGTGGCTCGTTTCCTACCTGGGAGTGGGGATGCTGCTCCTGTCCCGGTTCGGTCTTCCCGGTTTCGTGGGTGGGCAACTGGTCGCCTCGAGCCTGGTGCTGGTCTACCTCCTGTTCATCTTCCACCGCCTGGAACTGCCCCGTCCCACCGTGGTCTTCTACCTCAAGCGCTTCCTGGTTTCGACCTTGGTGTGGGTTCCCTCCGTGGCCATCGGTTCCCGCTTCACCCCGGAGACGATTCCCGCGGCCCTGGTTGCGGTGGTGGGTCTGCTGCTGGTGGGGAATCTGATGGTGGTGTTGGGCGGTTTCCTCACCCGGGACGAGGAGGACCGGACCCTGGCCATGTTGGCCGGCCGGGGTCGTCTGGGGAGCCTGATCGGATTCTTCTTCGCCTGGCCACGACGCTTGCTGGGCCTGCGGGGGACGAGCGGGTGACGGTGCGGTTCGGTTGGGGACTCGCCCAAGCCGAGCCCCTGCTGGAGCGGGCGCCCAGCCTGTTCCAGACGCCCCGTTGGCTGCACGCGTTGGCCGGCGCCTATCCCCGGTTTCGGCTCGGGGCGTTCCGGGTGGAACGGGATGGGGTGGTGACAGCGGTGCTCCCGGTGGCCCGGGCCAGGCCCTCGGGCCTGCACGAGTGGGTCTCGCTTCCCTTCGGCACCGACGGGGGGCCGGTGTTCCGGGAGACTCCCGATCCCGAGGCAGCTACGCAGCTGTTCCGGGCCTTTCGCGACCGGGTGGGGGGACTGCGGGTGGCCCGGTACGAGATGGTCATCCCCCAACCGGGTGAAACGGTGGCGCGTGCGTTTCGCGACGTGTTCTCCACCCGGGTGCGCGAGGACCGGGTGCGGGTGTTGGAATTGACCGAGGGACCCCGGGCGATCTGGGATGGCTACGCCGGTACCATGCGCACCCGGATCCGCCGTGCCCGGGAACTCGGGGTCCGGGTGGAGTCCATGCCGGCCTCGGCCCAGGCCCTGGCCCGGTTCTATCCCCCTTACGAACGCCTCAGCCACGCATGGGATCTGTCCTGGCGTCACGACCGGGAGACCCTGGAGGCCTTGACCGCCGGTCTCGGGGATGGGGCGCGGATCTGGGTGGGATCGGTGGAGGGCCGGGTGGTCACCACCGAACTCATGCTCTACGACCGGGGCACCACCGCGCACACCTGGCTCTGCGGCGCGGTTCCCGAGTCCCGGGATGTCTTTGCCCGCCATCTGTTGTTGCACACGGTGATCGAGAACGCCGCGCGGGAGGGCTACCGGCGGATGGTCTTCGGGGCCAGCGGGGGGAGCGACGGGGTGGACGGGTTCAAGCGCGGGTTCGGGGGCTCTCCGCGCCCCGTGCTGCGGGCCTTCCATCAGGCCCGTTGGGTCGATTGGGTGCAGCGGGCCCGATGGTGATACACTTTTTCGGATTTTGCCCCGGGAGACCCATGAACAGACACCACATCCTCCGCCGTCCGACCGCGATCCACGCGCTGAGCCTTCTCGTTCTTGTCGCCTTCGGCTGCTCGGGAGAGCCGGGCCAGAGCGGGGAACTTGGTCCCGGGGCCTATGTCGACGAGCACGTGCCCCCGACGGTGCGTACCTCCCTCGAGGAAGCGGCAGGCAAGTTCTATGCCTCCATCCGCTCCGGGAACCCGGAGATGGTTCTCGCCCAGGTTGCCCTGGCTGCGCGCAGTCAGATCACCGCCGACCAGTTCCTCGAGTCCGTGCAACGCATCGCCGGAACCTTCGGGATGCCGGAGGACATGTCCACGGACTCGGTGGTCCTGGTGAAGTTCGGCCCGGGCTACCCGCACGCGGCCCGGGTGCGGGCCCCGGTCGAGGGGATGGACGACGACGCGGAGCTGTTGCTGACCCCGCATCCGGAGCAGGCCTCGCTGGTCCAGATCGGGCGGGTGGGCGAGGAGCGGGCCTATTTCTCGACCCTGTGGTTCAAGGAGGAAGCCGGGTGGCGGGTCGCCGCCTTCTTTGCCAAGCCGGCCACCATGGTGGGGCGCGACTGGCGCGACTACTCCGAGGAAGCGGCGTCCCAGCGACTGGCCAAGAACAACCGCAACGCGGCGATTCTCTACAACCTCGCCATCGATCTCACCGTTCCGGCGGCGTGGATCAAACCGGCCGGGGTGGCCGAGCTGCAACGCGCGCAGAAGCGCATCATGGTCACCCAGCTTCCCACCGGAAAGCCGGAGGTCTGGGGGGCCGCACCCGACACCTTCTCCGTGGCCCGGGTCGGCTATGGCTGGGTTCCCGAGGGCCTGACCGTCTACGTGCAGTACCAGGCGACCGGCACCGACAGCCTGTCCGAGGCTCCGCACAGCGAGCGGCTCAGGGACTATGTCGTGGAGACCTTCCCGGAGTACCGTGAAGTGTTCACCGGCATGTCCGCGGTGGGCTATCGCCCGGGGGAATCCACCCCGGTCCTGTCCCGCAACTTCTTCTGGAAGGACGGGTCGTGACCGGGGAGGCCTCGGCCGAGCCCCGCAAGTTGACTCTGGCGTACCTCTCGATCGGCCGACACATCCACACCGAGCGGTGGCTGACCTGGTTCGCCCGGCAGGGGCACGACGTGCATCTGCTCACCGTGCAGCCGGGGCCCATGCCGGGAGTGACCGTCCACGACATCACCACCCCGTTCGGGCCCAAGCCGCTGCGCTACGCGCTCAGCCTGGCCAAGGTGAAACGCATCCTCACCGGTCTGGACCCGGATCTGCTCCACACCCATTTCCTGACCGGTTATGGATACTGGGGCGTGTTCAGCGGACGGCGTCCGTTCATGCTCACCGTCTGGGGGGACGACGTCTACGTGACCCCGTTCGAGAGCGGGATGAAGAATCGCCTCGCCCGCAAGGCCCTCCGCGAGGCGGACTACGTGACCGGGGACTCGGTCGACATCATTGATGCCTGCATCGAACTGGGTTCCGACCCGGCCCTGAGCGAGGTCGTGCAGTGGGGGGTGGACTTCACCCGGTTTACCCATGAGGTGGACGGCTCCGCAGTACGACAGAAGCTGGGCATCCCGGTCGATGCCCCGGTGGTGCTCTCCACCCGTTCGTTCACCCAGGCGTACTACAACATCGACCTCGTAGTGGACACCGCGCCCAGGGTGCGGGAGCGCATCCCCGGGGTGCACTACATCATCGCCGGGAACGAGGGGGACGACACCGCGTTTCGCGCCCATGCCGCCTCGGTCGGGCTCACCGACCGGGTGCACTGGGTGGGACGCATTCCCCACGGGGAACTTCCCGCGTACCTCACCGCGAGCGATGTCTTTCTCACCATCCCCTCGGTGGACGCGACCGCGGTCAGCCTGCTCGAGGCCATGGCCTGTCGCTGCGCCATCGTGGCCACCGATCTCCCCTCCGCGGCCGAGTGGGTGCTGAACGGGGAGACCGGTCTTACCGTGACCCCGCGCGACGCGGAGGGTCTGGTCACCGCCATCTGCCGCTTCCTCGAGGATCCGGTCCTTGGAGAGAAGGTGGGCGTCGCGGCCCAGACCCTGGTCCGGGGCAAGGCGGACCATGACCGCAACATGGCCCGGGTCGAAACCATCTACTACGACCTCGTGGCCGGGCGCAAACCGGTTCCGCCCACCGGGTGACCATGCGGATCTCGGTCGTCACCCCCACCTACAACAAGCCGGACCTGCTCGCCCGGACCCTGACCGCGCTGGAAGCCCAGGACCTGGAGCCCACCACGTTCGATGTGGTGGTCGTCGACGATGGATCGGACAACGTCCGGACGGCGGAGTTGTTGGCGACCCATCGACCCCGCCACGGATTCACCGTGGTGCGGGTGGAGGAGAACCGGGGACGCGCCGCGGCGCGCAATCGCGGGTTGGAACGGGCCGAGGGGGAGTTGGTCGTCTTTCTCGACGACGACATGGAACTGGTGCCGGGATTCCTGGGCGCCCACGCCGACCTGCACCGGCGGATGAACAAGGTGGCCGGAGTGGGGGATGTGCAGAACCATCCCGAGATCACCATGGCCCCCATTGATCGCTACATGTCGACCCGGGGGGCGCAGAAGATACGGGACCGGGGGGCGCTCCCCTGGAAGTACTTCAGCACCAACAACTCCTCGGTGCGTCGTGACGACCTGGTCGCGGTGGGCGGGTTCGACGAGAATTTCCGCTACTACGGGTTCGAGGACCTCGAGCTGGCCTATCGTCTGGAGCAGAAGCGGGAGGTCACCCTGCGCTTCGTGGAGGGGGCGAAGTCGCTCCACATCCACCCCCACACCCTGGACGAGGTGCTCGACAAGAAGACCCTGTGCGGGCGGTCCTCCTTGCCCTACCTCTTCGACAAGCATCCCGAGACCCGGGCCGCGCTGGGGTACACACGCTTCGATCCGCCTCGGGCGGGGGACCCCCTGGGATTGAACCTGCAACGACTGTTCCTGCGCATCCTGCTCACCCGGCCCGTCTACACCCTGGTGAAGCCTCTGGCCCTGCTTCCCCTGGGCGCACTCACCAACCGGGCCATCGACTTCCTGGTGCAGTACCACTATCTGGAAGGACTGCGCGCCCCGCGCCTGCCATGAAAACAGCCGAACGTGCCGAAGCCACCCTCGTGCGTCTCACCGCCGTATTTCCCCGGCCCGAATGCGCGTTGATCCACCGCAACGCGTTCGAGCTGCTCATCGCCACCATCCTCAGCGCCCAGTGCACGGACGAGCGGGTGAACATGACCACGCCGGCCCTGTTCAAGCGCTTTCCGACCCCCAAACGCATGGCTGCCGCGTCCAC
The DNA here is from genome assembly GCA_942491735.1 of Candidatus Eiseniibacteriota bacterium. GTDB lineage: Bacteria > Eisenbacteria > RBG-16-71-46 > JABDJR01 > JABDJR01 > CALOCN01. Next base: position 1,053,823 of record CALOCN010000001.1, read on the forward strand.
CCCCGAGGTCGAGGAGCTGATCCGCTCCACCGGGTTCTACCGCAACAAGACCAAGTCGATCATCGGGGCCGCGCACCGCATCACCGAGGAGTTCGGCGGCAAGGTGCCGGCGACCATGGACGAGCTGCTCAGCCTGCCCGGGGTGGCCCGCAAGACCGCGAACGTGGTGCTGGGAAATGCGTTCGGGATCAACGTGGGCGTGGTGGTGGACACCCACGTGCAGCGGCTTTCGAGGCTGATCGGGCTCACCCGTCAGACGACCCCGGAGAAGATCGAACAGGATCTGATGAAGCGGTTTCCCCGGGAGGAGTGGACCCACCTCAGCCACCGGTTGATCCTTCATGGGCGGGCCACCTGTATCGCCCGGCGTCCCCGCTGCGCCGAGTGCGTGCTGGGCCCGGACGTCTGCCGTTCCTGGGATCCGGTGCCGGAGCACTGGAAAGGAAAGGCGGCCCGGGCCACGGCGAAGAAGAAGGCGGCGGGGAAGACGAAGGCGAGTCCCGCCAAGGCGAAACCCGCACGCAAGACACAGGCAACCCCGAAGACAAAGCCTACTCCGAAGGCAAAGCCTGCACGGAAGGCGCAACCTGCCCCGAAGGCGCAACCTGCCCCGAAGGCCAAGCTCGCCCGCAAGACCCGGCGGTCCTAGGGAGCGGCGATCGTCTGTAGCCCCGTCGGGTCCAGGCGAACGGTCAACCGGCGAATCTCCATGTCGATGAACTCGCCGTCCACGTAGCCGGGGATTCCTTGCGGTGCCTCCACCGTGAACGCGGCGGCGCGGGCGCTGTCCACCCGGGTGGACTCGGTGTGGCTCCCCTTGAGGGTGCGCGGGAGCAGGGCCAGCATCTGCCACCAGCGCAGCCGCTCGGCGGTCATGAGATCCAGCAGGCCGTCGGCCGGATCCGCGTGCGGGGCGAGCAGGAACGCACCCCCCACCCGGCGCCCATTGAGAAAGCTGACCATCGCCATCGCGTCATCCAGGGCGCCCTCCTCCCAGGTCACCCGGGCCGGATAGCAGCGGAAGTGTCGCAGGGTGCGCACCAGGGCCACTACGTAGAGGAGCGGCCCCTTGATCGCGGTGATCCGGTGACTCTCGTAGTTCACCACCGCCTCGAACCCGAGTCCCACGCTGTTGTGAAATCGGCCGGACTCGGTTCGCCCATCGGCCATTTCGGCGTTCCACAGACCCAGGTCAATGCGCTTGCGCAGCCCGCGGCTGAGCCGATCCACGATTGCCGTGGGGTCCGTGGGCCAGTCGTGCAGCCACGCGAAGTCGTTGCCGGTCCCCCAGGGGACCACCGCCAGGGCATGTCGGGAAGGATCGAGGCCCTGCAGGACCTCGTGCAGGGTCCCGTCCCCGCCCACCGCGACCACCACGTCCGTCTCGTCGCCGTGGGCCCGTACGAGGTCGGGAGCGTGGCCGGGGTGCTCGGTGAGGACGAGCCGGGTGGGGTGCCCCCGCCCTTCCAGCAGGGCGGCCAGGGCGCGGGGATCGCGATCCGCCCGTCCACGACCGGCGTGAGGGTTGGCGACGAGCAGGAAGCGGCTTGCCATACGCAACAGCGTAGTGCAGCCTCTGGGGAACGTCGAGCGGATCACGCGCCGGGATTCGCGTGCGAAGGAGGTTTTCATGTACAGACGCGTCGCGCCGTTCCTGTTGGCTGCCTTCCTGATCCCGTCCAGTGGGTCGGCGATCACCCTGGATCAGATCGACACCTTCGAGGACGGTACGGTCCAGGGCTGGGTCGAGGGCAGCACGAGCCCCAACATGCCGACCAACGTGGCTACGGACGGCCCGGCGGGTGCCGGGGACCACTACCTGTCGAACCAGTCTTCCGGGATCTTCGGCCCCGGCGGCAAGCTGGTCATGTTCAACGCGACGCAATGGGCCGGCGACTATGTCGCGGCCGGGGTGGAGCGCATCTCCCTGGACGTGCGGAACACCGGAAACGCGGACGTCCAGCTTCGAATCGGGGTCGAGGGTTTGAACACCCGCTTCGTGAGCACGACGGCGCATCCTGTCAGTCCCAGCGCCGAGTGGCAGAACGTGGTCTTTGATCTCAGCGAAATGTCCCTGGTGGGAGGCGCGGCCTCGCTACTGGAGGTGCTGGGCGCGGTCGATCGCATCCGGATTCTCTCCGCGAACACCGTGGTCTGGCAGGGGGATCAGATCGTCGGCTGGCTCTGTGTCGACAACATCCACGCCCTGGACGACGGGGTTCCGGTGGAGCCCACCACCTGGGGACAGGTGAAGGACCTCTACCGCTAGTCGCAGTTCTTCGCCGAGCTGGCCTTCGCCGATCTGGCCTCAGCCGAGCTGGGTTGCCATGAACTCGGCAACCTGATCGGCCCCCTCGCGGGCCTTGGCCACCAGGGTTTCCGCCTTGGAACGGGTGGAGTCGAGCCACGCGTCGTCCCCCTGGATGCCTCCCAGGTTGATGAGCACGTTGTAGTAGGCCCCTTCCGCGCAGGCGCGGGCGGCCAGCGCGGCAACGCCGGCATCGCTGACCGAGTTCGGGTTACCGTGCTGCACGCAGGTCAGGGCCAACCCGAAGATCGGTACGGTGCGCTCGAGCACCCGCAGGGGAACCCGGGTTGCGCCCCGGTTGGCCTCCATGAGCGCCTGGTTCTTGGCGTTCATTTCCTCTTCCGTGGTGGCGCGGGTGCGGATGGCGTCCATGACCTTGTTGAAGGCGGCCGTATCCTCGTCGACCGCGCGCAGGAGCTGGTCCTTGATGTCCTGGGCATCCTCGGCGATGTCCGCCATGCGTTCCCAGTGCTCCTCGTGCCCCGCCCGGCCCAGGGTCAGGTTGGCCACCATGCTGGTCAGGGCCGCTCCCAGCGCGCCGCACAACGCGGCCACGCTGCCGCCGCCGGGAGCCGGGGCGTCGGTGGAGAGTTCGTCGGCGAACTCGGCCAGGGTCCGGGACGCCAGCCGGTTGGCTCCGGAGTCGCGGGCGAGGCGGAACTCGATGATCTTCTCGTCCGGGTCGAACGCGGCGATCTCCCTTAGGCCCAGGGACTGGATCGCGGTCTCGACGACCTGACGCACCGGGATACCGGTCGACTTGCCTTGCCGCTTGAGATAGTGCTTTCCCGCCTCCAGCATCGGCTCCAGGGGAATGAGCCCCACCAGCTCCGATCCGGTGACCCGCAGCCCCCGCTTGCGCGCTTCCTCCTCGATGACATCGAAGGCGGTGTGGGGCGGGGTGATCTTGGTGTTGACGAGGTTGATGGAGACCTGGGCCCGGTCGTACTCCTCGATGAACCAGCCCACGCCCTTGAAGGCCTTCAGCCGGCCGGGGACCTTCACCGCGGTGCCGTCCGGGTGGCGGATGATCTCGCCGTGGGCGTCCCGCTTGGCGCGCCCCGCCTCGCGCACGTCCAGGGCGATGTCCTGGGCCAGGCGGCGGTCGCGGGTGTTGAGATTCACGTTGTAGGCGATGAGGAACTCCCGCGCGCCAATGGCCGTTGCTCCCGACTTGGCGTTGTGTACGGGCGGGCCGAAGTCCGGGGCCCACTGCGGGTTCGTCACCTTGGCCGGCAGCCCCTCGTACTCGCCCTGGCGTACGTCGGCCAGGTTCTGCCGCTCCGGCCTGGACGCCGCTTCCTCGTAGAGATAGACCGGGATCCCCAGCTCGTCACCGACCCGCTTGCCCAGACGCCGGGCCAGCTCCGCGCACTCGGCCATGGTGATGTCCGACACCGGGACAAAGGGACAGACATCGGTGGCGCCCATGCGGGCGTGCGCTCCGGTGTGCTGGCGCATGTCGATGAGCGTCGCGGCGGTTCGGATCCCGTTGAACGCCGCCTCCAGGACTGCCTCGGGCTCACCGACGAAGGTCACCACGGTCCGGTTGGTGGCCTGCCCCGGATCGACGTCCAGGAGCGTGGCTCCCTCGGTGTCGCCGATGGCGGCGGTGATCTGATCGATGACGGCCTTGTTGCGACCTTCGGAGAAGTTGGGGACGCACTCGACGATGGGCATGCGGGCTCCTGTGGGACATGGGCGAAAGGGGAAAGAGGCAACGAGTCTAGGGAGCGGGGGAGACGGGGTCAAGCACGCGCCCCGAGCATCAGCGACCACCCCAAGCGAAGGCCCCGCAGACCACCCGGGAGGGGCGCGAGGGGGTTCCGACGACGAAAGCCTGCGCGTGGAATGGGTCGGCCGGCGCCCCAGGCTACACGCTGCGAGAAGCAACGAGCGCAGCCGGCCGGGGCCCCATTTCGCGCGCAGTAGCGAGTGGAGACCGTCCAGTGGACGGTCTCCGCGAGCGACTGAGGAGGAGGAACCCCCTCGTGGCCCGGACGGTGGGAAGCGCGCGCCCCGGGCGGGTGGGAAGCAAGCGCCCCGGGCGGGTGGAAGCACGCGCCCCGAGCATCAGCGACCTCCCCAAGCGAAGGCCCCGCAGACCACCCGGGAGGGGCGCGAGGGGGTTCCGACGACGAAAGCCTGCGCGTGGAATGGGTCGGCCGGCGCCCCAGGCTACACGCTGCGAGAAGCAACGAACGCAGCCGGCCGGGGCCCCATTTCGCGCGCAGTAGCGAGTGGGGACCGTCCAGTGGACGGTCTCCGCGAGCGACTGAGGAGGAGGAACCCCCTCGTGGCCCGGACGGGTGGGAAGCGCGCGCGTCAGGCGGGTGCGAAGCGCCGCCTCCCGGATGGTGTGGAGGGCCCCTTGCCCGGTGGGATGGGCGCGGATTGCGAAACTGCTAGACTGCGAATGCCCCCCGTCACTCGACCCCGCCGCGGAGGACGCCATGCGTACGCCAGTTGCCCTGCTTGCCGCCACCATGCTTCTTGCCGCCGCAACCGCGAGCGCCCAGCCCTGCTGCAGTCTTCCGGACAACGGCACCGGCACCGCCGACTTGCCGCCCTCCTGTCCCCCGACCGGATACCTGGGCACCCTGCAGGTCATCGACGGCCTTCCCGCCGGGGGAACCCTGGCCCTGGAAGCGACCCTGAGCAACTTCGTTGCCTCGTCGGTTCCCGGCGGGTCGCTGGGGGGCACCATCGAGACCTGGACCGCCTCGGTCACGCTGCAGGTGACGGGCGGTGGCACGCTGGCCGGATTCAACCGGGTCATCGTCATGCCGGTCACGGGGGAGACCCACAGTGGGCCACGCACTCCGGGGGATGCCGTCCAGACCGTCCCCATTCGGGTCACTGCGTTCGACGGATTGCTCACCGGCGACTCGGATTTTTCCCTCCTCCAATGGGAACGGGATCTCAACCTGAGCCCCGGTCAGACCACGCTCAGTCGTCAGGGGGGACCCGGGACCGATTTCGAGGCGAGCAGTTTCTTCGACTACCGCTATCGGATCCAGTTCGAGGGGCAGTACGAGAGTGCGTGGCTCGACGGGTACCGCGGGATCACCCAGGACCTGGAGGCGCGGTTCGATCTTTGCCCGGCCACCGCCTCGACCCCCGGCGTATCGTCTGGCCTGCGCCCCATCGCGCGTCCCAACCCCATGCGGTCCCTGACCCATCTGGACATTCCGGATGACCTGCAGGCTCACGTGGTGGAGGTGTTCGACACGCGAGGCCGGTTGTTGCGGCGGATCCAGCCGGAGGGAACCCGGGTGATCTGGGATGGCCGGGATGTGCTGGGCGTTCCCGCACCGGCCGGGGTCTATCTCCTGCGGGTGCGCGGCACGCGCGAGTCCCGCTCGGTGCGTGTGATCAAACTGCCCTGACTACGGAACCCGCGCCGGCACCACGGTCAGGGCGATCGGTCCGTCCCCCCGGGCAATCATCTCCTGGGTGACGACGAGGGACCGGGTGTCGAGCACGATCACCGCATCGGCGTCGAAGTTCCCCAGATAGAGCCGCTCCTCCCAGAGCGCGATTCCGGTGTACCCCGGGACGGTGAGCCGGTCGTCGGTTCCCAGGGAAACCGTGCGCAGGGTCAGGGTGTCGTAGGCGCGCACGCCGCCCCAGAAACCGGTCACGTAGGCGATGCCGTCCTCGTCCACCACCGCCCTGGCCGGGCCGCCGCCCAGATCCAGCGTGTCCAACACCGCCGAGCCCTCGGCGTTCAAGCGCACGACCCGTCCGTTGTCCGTGTCGCGTTGATTGTTTCCGGTGCAGATCACGTGCAGACGCTCATCGCGTCCCAGGACGATCGACTGTGGGTTCGTGGGAACGGGGTGGCGGGCGAGCTCCACCAAGTCCGGAATGCGAAGCAGCACCACATAGCCCTGCCCGTAGTCCCCCTCGGTTCCGTTGAACCCGGTCAACGTCACGGCCAGGCGGTCCACCCCGGCCCAGATCCCTTCCAGCGCCGGCCCCACCGTGACCCGCCGCACCACGCGCATTGCGGCCAGGTCCAGCTCCACCACCTCGCCGCTGACGAACGTGGTCACCCACGCCCGGTTCGCATCGGTGGGATCCACGGTCAGCTCCCAGGGGTTGCTGCCGGCACCGATCTGGATACAACCGAGGGTCCTGCCGGTCAGCGGATCCACCACGCTCACCGTATTGTCCCCCGAGTTCACCACCACGAGGCGGTCCCCGGCGACGTCCACGTCGTTGGGCACCTGACCCGTGAGCCCGGTCGTGTTGATGGGTGTGGCCTGCTCGCCCAGGGTGGCCGCCCACCACGTTTCCCCCAGGCTGTTGGCCACCACGAGGTGCGCGGCATCCGGGGACAGGGGCGGCCCCGTGTCCCCCTCGATGGGACAGGCCCCGGTAGGCAGCGTGTCCTGCGAGGAACAGCCGGCGAGGACCCACAACACGGCGGCGAGAACCAGCGTCTTCATCGTGATCGCACCACGCGTCCCACGGAGTGCCAGCCGGTGCCGGTGCGTGCAGCCAGCAGATACACGCCGGGCGGGACCGGGACGCCGTGCTCGTCGCGGCCGTCCCAGACGGATTCCCCGTTGCTCACCCGCAGGGTCGCCCGCAGACGGCCATGGATGTCGAACACGGAGAGGGAGCGTGTGTCGGAATCGAGCGCGCTCAGCACGGTGCGGGAGCGAAACGGGTTGGGATAGGCATGGACGAGGACCCGCGGGGTGACGGTCGAGGTGGCCGTCGATGGATCCTGGGCGGCGCGAAAGTAGATCTCCTCCTTGGTGTGCCGGGTGTCCTGCCACAGCACGAAGACGCGTCCGGCGCCGTCGGCGTGCAGGGTGGGCCGGGACGACTTGCCCGAAACGCCGAAGCTGATCTGGGTGTCGCCGGCCCCGGTGGAGTCCCACCCGGCCCCCGCCGCAGCGCTCTGATAGAACACCTGCCGGTTGAACACCGACACCCGTCCATCCTGCCACGCCACATGGCGGCGGCCGGAGGGGTCCACGCTGATATCCGGCTCTTCCGCGCCCACGGCGGCGGGGGAGACGCGGGTCGGCGGGCCCCATACCCCGCCCGGGGTGCGCTCCCGCAGATAGACCGCCTTGGTTCCCTCCCGCGGATCGGCCCACACCGCGACCAGGGTGCCGTCCGGCGCCACATCCAGGGCGACCCCGTCCGCCGCGGCGCTGGGAGGGGAGAGGGTGTCGGGGGCCGACCATGCGTCTCCCGGGGGGCGGTGCCGATAGAGGATACGGAACCCTCCGTTGGCGTTGTCCCGCCATGCCGCATGCAACGCTCCGTCCGGTCCGCTGGCCAGGGCGGGGAAATTGGAATCGCTGGGGTTCGCCGAGACGTTCTCGTCCGGACCGTCACCCGGGGTCGTGTCCCAGGCTCCACCGGTTCGGCTCTTGAACAGGATTTCCGCGTTATCCCCGTCGTAGCGGAAGTCGTACCAGGCCACATGCGCGGTGCCGTCCGGTGCAACGACCAGGTTCGGCAGGTATGAGTTGTCCCCGTCGGTCTCGGGATGCGCGGTCGTGGTGAGGCGGGTCTCGGTGGTGCTGTCCCCCCACGCCTCGCCGCCCGCGCGCACCTTGGTGAACAGCTCCAGGTTGTTGATGCCGGCAACCCGATAGTCGTGCCACACCATGAGCAGGGTGTCGCCCGGCAACGTGACCAGGGAGGGGAACTTCGCCCCCAGGCCTTCCCCGATGTAGGTCGCGTTGAACACCACCGCGGTCTCGTCCGGTCCCCAGACCCCGCCCAACTCCCGCGTGCGGGTGTTGATCTGGAAGTTGGAGTTGGGGCCGTCCTGTTCGGCCCATGCCGCGGTGAGTCGTCCCCACGAATCCATGGCCAACGCGCCGTGATTCAGCCCGGTCTCGCTGACCGTCCCCTTCGTGGTGAGTCGTTCCTCCGGACCCCAATCCAGAGCCCGGGCCGGGCTGCCCAGGGCCATCCATGCCAGCGTGAGGAGGCAAACCCCGCGCCTCATGATCCGGCCGGAGTCCAGCGCACGCCCAGACGAATCACCCGCCCGGTGGTGGCATAGCCGCGCAGATCCTCGTAGGCCACCGCGCCCAGATTCTCCCCCTCGACCTCCAGCCGCACCCGTGGGGTGACCGCGAACCGCAGCCGGGCATGCCAGAGCGTGTAGCCGGGTTGCCACTTCGTGTTGGCCGCGGTGACCGGCACCGCGCTGGTGGTCCGCGCACCGGCGGCGGCGGACCAGGGGCCGTGGGTCAGCGAAAGCTCGGCGAATGCGGTGGTGGCGGCGCGCCCCACCAACTGACGACCACCGGTCACCGGATCCCCGGTGGCATCCTCGGCTTCGACCCAGGTCAGGGACCCATCCAGCCGCCAATCCAGGGAACCGGTGTTGAAACCCACCGAGGCATCCGACTCCACGCCGCGAAAGGTAGCCTGGGCCACGTTGTGTGGTCGCCACACCCCGTCCGCTCCGGGGACCCACTGGATCAGGTCATCCACCCGCGAGGCGAACAGACCAACCTGGGCCCGGGAGCCTTTCCATGTTCCTTCCAGTCCCAGGTCGGCGTCGTAGGCACGCTCGGGACGGAGGTCGGGGTTGCCGGCCGCACTGGCCCGGGCCGGCCAGAAGAGATCGTCGAAGGTGGGGGGGCGAAACCCGGTTCCCAGGCCGCCCCGGGCCCGCAACGAGGTGGTGTCGTCCAGTTCCCAGGATCGGGTGAGCGTGACCCGGGCGCTCGGCTCGGGGGAGAGCCCCTCGATCGCGTCGCCGCGACCGGCCAAGGTGATCCCCCACGCGCCCCGGGTCAGACCCAGTTCCGCACCCAGGGATCCGCGCGGACGGGTGCGGGTTCCATCGGTCGTGCTCTCCAGACGGTCGATCGCCGCTTCCGAACGGATGTCCAACGACGCGTTGTCCAGGACCTGGGCCCACTCGAGGGCGGCGCGCCCGCGCTCGTTGCGGTGGGTGTCGTCGATCGCCCCCAACGGACTGCCCGGATCGCCGTAGTGACGGCGAAAGGACTGCCCGCTGAGATCCAGGGTCCAAAGACCCGGCAGGTCGCTTAGCGTGGCTCCGCGCAGGGTGGCCACTGCTTCGGCGAAGGTGTCTTCCCGCATGGCCTCGGGCGAGGGAAAGAATCGGGACCCGGGCACATCCCGTTTGTCCCTGCGTGCCTCCACCGAGAGCTCCAGTGCCCCGGCCCAGGTCGGGTGATGGGACACCCGGGCGCGCAACCCGCCGGTGCGCACCGAGCCCTGGAGTTCCCCAAGGATCGGCGAGGCCGTTTCCAGTCGTAGCGCGGTCTCCCCGGACCAACGACCCGAAGCCACCCCGCCGCGGGCCCAGAGCAATCCGCGCTCCTGGGTTCCGGCCATGATCCGCAGGGATGCGTTGGTCTCCCGGTCCTGACGTCGCACGAGATTGACCGCGCCCCCCAGGGCATAGAATCCGTACTGGGCTCCCACGCTTCCGCGGCTCACCTCGATGCGCTCCAGCCCATCGGGATCCAGGGCGTACAGATCCACCGCGCCACCCTGGGCCGAGTTGAGCGGCCGGCCGTCCAGCATTACCGCCACCCGGTCGGCACGGTAGCCGCGGATGGAAACGACCTGGCTCGCCCCGTCGCCCAGACCGGTCACCCGCACTCCGGCCACCGGGGATAGGGCCTGCCCCAATTCCACCGGATCCAGCCGTTCCAACCACGCGCGATCCAGCACGGTGCGTGGGCCCAGTGTGGGCCGACCCACCGCGACCCGCGGGGCCTCGGTGCGTACGACCGGAAGGGTGTATACGGCCAGGGTGTCCGTGCGGGCCGTGGAATCGCGAAGGGCGGCCGACGTGGGAGCCGGTGCAAGCACGGTTGTGGAACGAGCCCCGATTCCCGGTCCCAGGACCGAGGATCGGAGGGCAGGGGCCGAAACGGATGCAGACCCCAGGACCACCACGCCAGCCGCCAACGCGATCCGGAAACGTGTCATCTCAGCGAACGACCGCTACCCGGGTCACTGCGGTGTGGCTGCCGTCTGTCAGGTGAACGAAGTAGATGCCGTTGGCGAACGGGGTGGTGTCCAGGGCGAGGGCACCGTCGGCCACCCCGTCGCGGGACAGGAGCACCCGTCCGCGCACATCGACGAGACGCACCGTGGCCTTTCCCTGGATGCCGCGCAGGGCGAGCCGCAAGGCACCGCGGGAGGGGTTGTCCAGGGCGCGCGCCGCCAGCGGCAACGCGGCCACCGTGATCCGGCGCTCCCCCAGGGTCTCCAGTCCTCCGGTGCGAAGCCGGGCGACCAGACGGTAGGCCACCTCCCCGCGCACGGGGTCCTCGTCGCGCCAGGTACCCCTTTCCGCGGCAACGAGGTCCGCGACGGTTCGCCAGTCGGCTGCGCCCCCGCTGCGCTCGACCTGGATGCGGGAGGCTTCGTGGACGTCGCCCAGGGTCCAGTCGAGCCGGACTCCGGCCTCGGTGGCTTCCACCGAGAACGTGGTGAGCTGCACCGGCACCGGCTTGTCCTCATGGACGGCCAGACAGCCGGGACCGTCGCCGGTGGCATACGTGTCGATGACCTGCTCATCGCTCAGGCGAAGCCGCACCAGGAGGTCGTCGGCGAACAGGGTGAAGAGGAGGTTGCCCATGCCGTCGAACGCGAGTCCGGTGTACCCGGTACCTCCGACCAGCAGAGCGTTGCCGGAATCCCGGATCACCGTGCGGGTATCGGCGTCGTAGGTGTAGAGCCCCCCGAAGTAGTCCGTGGTGACCGCGAGTCCGTCGCCGATGGCGATCTTGCCCGGGCTCCCTCCCAGGACCAGGGTGTCCTGCGGCGCGTGCGTGGCCCCGTCGATGACGTGCGCCTCCCCGAACACGGAGAAGTAGTTCCCGGTGCACATCACGTGGAGGTCGTTGTTCCAGGCGGCCAGCCACTGGGGGTTCATCCCCACCGCTAGGGTGTCGGTAATCGCGAGCGTACCCGGGTCCAGGGCGAACACCGTCCCCGGGTCGTAACCGAAGTCGCTGGGCCGGAACCCGGTGTTGGCCACATAGCAGACGCCGTTCAGGAGGAGCACGTCTTCCGGTGAGCCGCCGACCCCCACCCGGCCGGTCTCGGTGCCGGTGGCGTCGAAGCGGACCAGTTCGTGGGTGTTGAGCAACGACACGTAGACGTTGCCCGCGTCGTCCACGTCGAGGGCGTAGGGGTTTGAGCCGGCTCCCGTGGAGAGGGTCTGCAACAGCGTGAGCGTGGCGGTGTCCAGGACCTCCACCGCGTCCGCGCCGGAGACCACCACGTAGAGCTTGCCCGCCTTCACCACCGCCTCGCTGGGAAACCCGGCGAAGGCGTGCGGTCCCAGTTGCACCGCGCCCGTGGTCAGGTCCGCGGTGGAGATCGTGTTGTCGATTCCGTTCATGACGAGGGCGGTCGGTGTGGCGTGAGCCACGGGGGATTGGACCCCGGGGGCGAGCAGAAGCAAGAAGCAGACAGCAATGAAGCGTGGCACGTCGAAAACCTCCCGTTCGAGATGCAGGGACGTCTTCGGGGCGGGGAACGCCGGACGAGTGACGCGGGGGGATCAGCGCACGGCACGGAACCACGGGGGGTTCCGACCCGGCGCCGGTCGGCGTCGAACCACGTCATGCGTCCTCAGCACTCCTCGAAGGACGTCAGACATCGTCCGTGGCCGGTCTCCTGACTTGCGGGTCATCCTCGGGTCGCCCCTTCCCGGAAACGTGTTCCAGTGGGATTCTTGCGACCGTTGTCACCGCTTACAGTGGCGGGTCCGTGCCGGATTCTCACCGGCTTCCCGTGCACCACGGACGAGATGTGAGTGAGGCGCAGTCTAGGGATGCGGGAGGGGGGGGTCAATGAGGAACAGGGAATCGGTTACGGTTAGGCGGGATACAGGTTCGGGAAGGAGCAGCGGTGGCCGACCAATCACAGTGGAATCTCCCCGCCGATCAGGCGGTCGATCGACTCATGCGCGACTACGGGGGACAGATCTACCGTCTTGGGCTCTCGGTTTGCGGGAACCCGGACGAGGCCCAGGATCTGGTCCAGGACGTGTTCCTGGCCGCCTATCGCAAGTGGGACCAGTTCGAGGGGCGTTCCAAGCCCACCACCTGGCTCTTCACCATTGCCACCCGGCGCTGTCAGCGGTTACACCGCAAGCGGGCCGGGGAACCCCGGCATATGGAGTCCCTGGACGAACTCCTGCCCTTTGACGAACCCACCCTGCCGGTCCTCGACGACGGCCGGTCGCGCGGGGAAGTGGAACGGCAGGTCGGAACGGCCATCGCCACCCTTCCCGAGGCGTTTCGGGTTCCGCTCCTCCTCAAGGACATCGTGGGACTTCCGGTGAGCGACGTGGCCGAGATCCTGGGCCTCAAGGAGGCCACCGTGAAGACCCGTCTCCACCGCGCCCGGCTCAAGCTGCGCAAGGTCATCGTGGAGAACCTTCCCCGGGAAACCGACGCGGCTCCCGCACCGGCCTATCCGCTTCAGGTGTGTCTGGACCTCCTGGAGGCCAAGCAGGAGTCGCTCGATCGCGGCGTCCCCTTCGCCGAGGGGGACGCGGTGATCTGCGAACGGTGTCGCAGCGTCTTTCGCACCCTGGACCTCGGGGCGGATGTGTGCCTGACCCTGGGGGGCGGCGATCTCCCCGCGGGCCTGGCCGAGAGCCTGCGCAAGCGGATTCACGAGTCACCCTAACTCGTTTCATGGCAACTGATTAAGAAATTGTCCGCTCCCAACGGGAACCTCCCGACGCCTGCGTGTCTCTCACCTCATGAAGCACGTATCCACCCAGGAGGACCCATGTTTTTCAAGCAGTACTATCTCGATTGCCTATCCCACGCCTCGTACATGATTGCCGACGAGACCACCGGAAGCGCGGTGGTCGTCGATCCGCAACGGGATATCGACCACTATCTCGCCGACGCCCAGCTGCACGGTCTTCGCATCGAGCACGTTCTGTTGACCCACTTCCACGCCGACTTCGTGGCCGGCCACCTCGAGCTGCGTGACCGGTTCGGCGCCACCATTCATCTGGGCCGGCGGGCCGAGGCCGAGTTCCCCTTCCACGCGGTGGGAGACGGAGACCGCATCGAACTGGGACGCGTGGTGCTCGAGGCGATGGAGACGCCCGGCCACACCCCGGAGTCCACCTCGTTCGTGGTCATCGATCGCGATCGCGGCGAAACGCCCTACGCCGTGTTGACCGGCGACACCCTGTTCATCGGCGATGTCGGGCGACCCGACCTGCTCGCGTCGCTGGGGCACACCGCCGACGAGTTGGCCGACATGCTGTATGACTCGGTGACCAACCGCCTGATGCGGCTCCCGGACGACACGCTGGTCTATCCCGCTCACGGGGCCGGCTCCATGTGCGGCAAGAACCTGGGCACGGAGACCGTCTCCACCCTCGGTGAGCAACGCCTGATGAATCCCGCGCTCAAGTTCGACGACCTGGCCTCCTTCAAGGCCTATGTCACCTCGGAACAGCCGGCGGCGCCCGCGTACTTTGCCTTCGATGCGGTGCTCAACCGCAAGGAACGCCCGGTCCTGGACACCAATCTGGAGCACGCGAATCGTTCGCTGACCCTGGACCAGGTTCTCACCCATCGCGAGCAGGGTGCCCAGCTCCTGGATACCCGGCCGGCGGACACGTTCGCCCGGGGACATCTGGTCGGAAGCCTCAATGTTCCCCTGGAGGGGCGCTACGCCACCTGGGCGGGTACCCTGCTCGACCCCGAACGTCCCATTGTCCTCGTTGCCGATCCCGGTCGCGAGGAAGAGTCGGCCATGCGTCTGGGACGCATCGGATTCGATTCGGTGGTGGGGCATCTCGAGGGTGGGTTCAACGCCACGCGCCGTCGCCAGGACGTGGTGGCCCGGGCGGAGCGACTCAGCGGTCCGGACCTGGGCGAGGCACTCGGGTCGTCGGGTCCTCCGGTCCTGCTGGACGTGCGCACCGCGGGAGAGCGGAACGCCGCTCCCATCCCGGGCAGCCTGACCATTCCTCTCGACGAGCTGCCGTCCCGTCTCGGCGAGATTCCCCGGGATCGACCCGTGGTCCTCGTCTGCGCCGGCGGGTATCGCTCGGGCATCGCCAACAGCGTGCTCATGCAGAACGGCTTTACCCGTACCGCGGATCTGTTGGGAGGGTATCCTACGTGGGCTTCCCACATGGCTCCCTCGTCCTGACCTTGTGGCAAGCACTTTCATCCCCGGAGGCATCGTGTCCGTTGCATCTGTTCCCGCCCGAATCCAGACCGTAAGCCCGGCCGTCCTGCACGAGTGGCTGGAGTCCGACGAGGCCATCGTGGTCGACGTCCGCGAAGCCACCGAACATGCGGCCGAGCGCATCCCCGAGAGCTGGCTGGTGTCGCTCTCCGCCTTCGACGCCACCCGTTTGCCTTCGGTCCATGAAGGCAAACGCCTGGTGCTGCATTGCCAGTCCGGCAACCGCTCGGCCAAGGCGGCCAAGGTCCTGCTCAATTGCGGGTTCGAGGAAGTCATTCACCTGGAGGGGGGCATCGGGGCCTGGAAGCAGGCCGGACTCCCGGTCGAGTCCAGCGGCAAGGCTCCGCTCAACCTCATGCGACAGGTCCAGATCGTGGCCGGGTCCATGACGCTGCTCGGCACGGCCCTCGCCGTGGCGGTGTCGCCGGCCTGGATGGTCCTGCCGGCGATCGTCGGCGCGGGGTTTCTCTTTGCCGGGGTCACCGGGACCTGCGGGATGGCCACCCTGCTGTCACTCCTGCCGTACAACAAACAGGCCTGCCCGCTGCCAGTGAAGGGGCGCTAGCGATGGCGTTTCTCATTGGGGGGGCGCTGGTGGTGGGACTCAGCCTGGGGCTGCTCGGCTCGGGGGGGTCCATCCTCACCGTGCCGGTCCTGGTCTACCTGTTGAACCACGTGGACAAGGTGGCCATCGCCGAGTCGTTGGCCATCGTGGGCGGGATCGCCCTGGTGGGCGCCCTCCCGTACGCGCGCCAGCGTCTGGTCAATTGGCGCAGCGTGCTGCTGTTCGGCGTTCCCGGAATGGCCGGGACCTTCTTCGGGGCGTGGGTCTCCCAGTGGGTCCCCGGAGCGGTCCAGCTGGTGGTCTTCGCGGCGGTGATCCTGGTCGCGGCGTGGATGATGTTTCGCCAACGCGAGCTGGCCTTGGACAATGCCAAGCGGCGTCATGCGATCCATGTCGCCCTGGACGGGTTGGCGGTGGGAGTGCTCACCGGGTTCGTCGGCGTGGGGGGCGGATTTCTCATTGTCCCGGCCCTGGTGCTCCTGGGGAATCTCCCCATGCGGGAAGCCATCGGGACGAGCCTGCTCATCATTGCCCTGAAGTCGGCCACGGGGCTGGTCAAGTATCTCGGTGTTCTGGAGAAGCTGGAACTCGGGGTCGACTGGACGGTGATCGCCGTCTTCGTCGCGGTCGGCGTGGTGGGAAGCGCGGTGGGTCACCGCATCGGGGGCCGGCTCAACGGCAACCAGCTGCGACGCGCGTTTGCCGTGGTGCTGGTGGTCATGGGTCTGTTCATCTTCTCGCGTGAGCTGCCTGGACTGGTTTCGGCTGCGACGCGATAGGGACCGTACCCTCTACGGGATCAACACGAGCCGCTGGACCGATTGGAACCCTCCCGCGCGAAGCCGGTACAGGTAGACCCCCGCCGGTGCCTTGCGTCCCAGATCA
Organism: Candidatus Eiseniibacteriota bacterium; assembly: GCA_942491735.1. Classification (GTDB taxonomy): domain Bacteria; phylum Eisenbacteria; class RBG-16-71-46; order JABDJR01; family JABDJR01; genus CALOCN01. The sequence goes on from CALOCN010000001.1 coordinate 1,069,791, forward strand.
TCCACGCCGTTCCACCGCGCGGTATGCGAGCCCGCGCCCAGATTCGTGCGAACCAGTTCCCGCACCCGCCGCCCGGCCAGGTCGAACACCTCCAGGGTCGCCGGACCGCTCTCGGCCAGGGTGAACCCGATCGTCGTGCTGGAACGGAACGGGTTGGGTACCGCGGAGTGCAGGGTCACCGCGGGGGTGATTTCCGGGTCGGGCGCGGCGAGGGGAGTGGCCTGGTACCCGAAGTCCTGGTCGGTCAGGCTGCCCGAGCAATCGGCGGCCAGTTTCGCCTCGTCCGGGGTGAGGATCCCATCCGGGTCGTAGGTCGGGGCGGCACCGCTGGGAACGGTGGTGTTGTCCACCCGCACCGTGTAGCGCCCGGCGGCCAGACCGGAGAAGGCGTAGGCGCCGCTTCCCGTGGTCGTTGCCGTGTCCAGGACGGCAAGCGATTCATCCAGGAGTTCCACCGTGACTCCCGGGAGTCCCGGCTCCCCGCTGCGGGTCTGGTCGCCGTTCTGATCGTCCCAGACTACGCCGGCCACCGTGCCGTCCCTGCGCGTGAACTCCCAGCGATCGGTGCGGAAGGTGATGCTTGCCCCGCTGTTGCTGATGAGGGTCGCCACCACGTTGATCAGCTCCCCGTTGCCCCCGTTGGAAACGGCGAACGGATCCAGGATGTCGTTGCCACCCCAGAGGTACGAGTCGTCGTTCACGAAGTCGGCCAGGGGAATGGTGATCTTCTGCCAGCCTCCGCCGGCGACCAGGTCACCTCCCGTGGCCTTGACGGTGAGCGTCGTCTCGAACTCGTCGTCCGCGCTCGGGGAGATGTTCCCGTCCCCGTTGTCGTCCTCCTGGAGCTGGATGATCAGGTTGTAGTCCTGCCCCGCATCCGGCTCGACCCACAGGCTGAAGTGGGTCATGCCGGTGAGGTCGTGGTGATTCTCCCGGCCAAAGCCGCCGAAGTAGCCGGGGCTGCCCCCGGCTCCCCAACCCACGTCGATGGAGCCGGCGCAACCCTCTCCCGGGGCCGAGGTGGTGGTGTTCTGGCCGATTCCGCCGCCGCCGATCCCGTTGAAGGAGAACCAGCCGTCCCCGTTGGGATTCCCGTTGTCCCCACCCGCGAAGATGATCGAACACCCCTCGAACTCCGGTCGTTGGTAGACGCGAACGTAGTCCACCACCAGTTCCTGCGGGAACACCGTGGTCCCGTCGGGAGGCCCGGGCAGGTTGCCGCCCACCGCCATGTTGAGCAGGATGTGCATGTCATGGTTGAACGGCGCGGGGTACTCGCCGCCGGTGGAATACCAGGTCTGCTGGCACGCGTAGAGTTCACCATCCACGAACCAGCGAAGTTCGTTGGGGGACCACTCGAGGGCGAAGGTGTGGAAGGCATCGTTGAAGGTGCCGCTGGGGAGAACGTAGTCGTTCCCCGAGTAGACGTTCCCGGGAAACGCGTCGCCGTAGTGGATGGTCCCGAACACCTCGTCCGGGTTCTGCCCCACGTACTCCATGATGTCGATCTCGCCGCCCGCCGCCCAGCCCCCGTAGTTGTTGTCGGTGAAGAGAAGCCAGAAGGCGGGCCAGATTCCCTGGCCGATCGGCAGCTTGGCCCGCATCTCGAATCGGCCGTAGGTGAAGCTCATCGTGTTGCGGGTGACGAGCCGGGCCGACGTGTAGTTCCTCCCGCCAATCGACTCCTGCTTGGCGGTGATGGTGAGGTGTCCACCGGCCACCGTGGCGTTCTGGCTGCGGTAGTACTGCAGTTCGTTGTTTCCCCAGCCGCACAGGCTCGGACACCCGGTTCCGAGGTCGAACCCCCATTTGGTGCCGTCGACGGAGCTTCCATTGAACTCGTCCGACCAGACCAACTCGTAGTCCTGGGAGAGGGCCAAGGCGGGGCATAGGCCCATAAGCCCGGCGCAAGCCAGGACGACGATCGCAGCGCGGTGACATGCACCCATGAATGGGACTCCTGAGGTTGCGGTGGGCCTACGAGCATACCACTTTGATCTCTTATCGAACAAAGTCTTTAGTCAACTGCAACCGGTTGCTGGATATGCGTTTGTGGCCTATTGTCGCCCGAACAGGTTCAGCAACCCCAGGGTAAGCCATGGCACGTAGGTGATGAGCAGGACCCCCAGACCCAGGATGGCCAACATCGGCAGTGCCGCCCGGTAGATGCTCAACAACGGCTTCTCGAACCGGTAGGACGCGAAGAACAGGTTGAGACCGACCGGTGGGGTGAGGTATCCGAGCTCCAGGTTGGCGATGAAGATGATGCCGAGATGGATCGGGTGGATATCGAAGGCCGCGCCGAGATCCTTGATCAGCGGCACCACCACCACCGTAGCCGAGAAGATGTCCATCATGCAGCCCACCAGGAGCAGGAAGACGTTCATGGTGAGCAGGAAGAGCCACTTGGACTCGATGTTGTTCTCCACCCAGTCCAGCAGGTGGGCCGGAACCTCGGCGTCCACCATGAAGCTCGAGAATCCCATGGCCACGCCCAGGATCAGGATGACGCCGCCGATCAGGGCGATGCACTTGGTAAACACCCGGGGAAGGTCGCCGCGAAGCGAGAGATCCCGGTGGATGAAGGTCTGGGTCACGAACGTATAGATCACCGTCACCGCGGAGGCCTCCACGATGGTGGCCATCCCGGTGTACAGGGCGATGAGCGGCACGAGAGGGACTCCCAGTTCCCACTTCGCCTCCCACAGCGCGCTCATGGCCTCGCGGAAGTGGAACGCACTGCGGGTTACCCCCGAAGTGATCCCGGCCCGCATGCCCCAGGCCGCGACCATGGCGACGAGGACCACACCCGGAACGATGCCGCCGAGGAACAGATCCTCGATGGAGATGCCGGCGACGATGGCGTAGAGAATGAGCGGAAGCGCCGGGGGAAAGAGCAGTCCCAGCGAGCCCGATCCGGTGAGCAGCCCCAGGGAAAACCGGTCCGCATAGCCGTCCTGTCGCAGCGCCTGGTAGAGCAGCCCGCCCACCGCGAGAATCGTCACCCCGGAGCCGCCGGTGGGGATGGTGAAGAAGACGCAGATCAGAACGCAGACCAGTGCGGTTCCGCCCGGAATGAAACCGAAGAAGGCCCTGAAGAATCGCAACAGTCGGTGCGACGAGTTCCCTTCGGCCAGAAGGAAACCCACCAGGGTGAACATGGGAAGGGCGGCCAGGGTCGGGTTGACCGCCAGCCGGTAGGTCTCCACCAGAACCGCGGCCGGTGTGGTCCCGTCCAGCATGAAGAGCAGGGCGGCGATGCCGCCGAGAGCCGCAAAGATGGGGCCGCCGGCAAAGGTGGCGGCGAGGATGAGGATCAAGCCCGGAAGGAGTGCACTCCCTTCGATCAGCTCGTAGTTTCCACCCAGGAAGATCCCGCCGGCGAAGGCGGCGACGGCAAGGCCCTTCCCGATCCACCCCCCCTCGTTCTTCAGGGCAAGCCGAAGACCGATCAGGGCAAACGCCGCGGGAAGCACCACCTGGGTCGCCCACACCGGGATGTTGGCGGTGACAAAGGTGGGGAACTCCCGCTCGATCTGGACCAGTTCGAGACCGCCCCGTAGCAGCACCCCGGAGATGAGGGCGGCGACCAGGTTGGCAAAGCCCAGGAGAAGGGTCTTGGAACGACCCTCCCGGAGGATCTCCTTGGAGGCGAAGGAGAGCAGATTCCCTTCACGGGCAGCGAGGGCCGAGCCCAGGAACCCCACCCACAGGGTGAGGTGCTGGGTAATGGGCCCGGATCCACGCACCCCCCCCTCAAAGAAATTACGGGCAATGATGTTGGCGATGGGCAGGATGACCATGGCGGCGAGACAAAGGCTCACCACCAGGTCCTCGGTTCGGCGGAGTCCCGTCCGCAGGGCCCCCCCCTTGGACTCCGTTGGCGTCAGCGGGAACCTCCCCCGGACGCATTGCCGGCCCGGAACTCGGCGCGGTACTTGACGGCCAGATCGAACACATCGGCCGGGACCAGTTCCTTCTGCATTTCGGTGGCAAACCTGGCCGCGGTGTTGGTCCAGCCCGGATCATTCCGGTCCACTTCCAGGACGGTCAGGCCCTTCTCCTTCATCGCCTCGATGGCCTCGACGTCCCCCACCTGGATGTCGTGGGTGAGGGCATCCTCGGACGCCTGGCTCGAGGTGAGAATGACCTGCTGGTCCTGGGGGGAGAGTTTTTCCCAGGCCTTGAGACTGACCACGTTGCCCCCGACCAGCGGCGCCAGACCAAGCCCCACCATGTAGGGAACCTGTCGGTACCACTGCAGCGCCAACGCGGCGAACGGCGTGGTCGGCATGGCCTCGATGAGCCCCGTCTCGAGGCCGGTCATGATATCGGTGACCGCGAGCGGAACCGGGCTGAACCCGACCGAGGAGTAGACCTGTGCCATCCGGTCGTCACCGGCCCAGGTGAAGAACTTGATGTTGTTCATGTCGTTGACGCTGGTGATGGGCCGGGTCGAGAAGACATGGATCCACCCGCCGTGTCCCCAGTTGACGAACTTGAACCCCTTGGCCTCCACCCGTTCCCGGATCAGTGGGGTGAGCTTTCCGCGCACGTAGAGGAACTCGTCGATGGAATCGAAGAAGAGGGGGATCGAGAAGACGTTGAACACCTCGTCGATGGAAGTGAGCCCGGCCACGGTGAGCGCCGCGCCCTGGAGCTGTCCGATGCGCATCTTGCGCACCACGTCCGGATCGTCCCCGGCCACGCCGCCGGGATAGATGCGGACCTTGACCCGGCCGTCGGTCTCGGTCTGCCACTCGCTGCCCATCTGCTTGAGCAGCTTGTCCCAGGCGGATCCGTCCGGGGCGAGGGTGGCGAACTTGAGGGTGGTCTTCTTCGCCGCGGTCGCGGGAGAGATGACGCCCAGGGTGAGGATCGCGGCCAGCGCCGCGGTAGCAAGATGTCGCATCAGTCTGATTCCCCTTCCTCGAAGTCGTCGCTGAGGATGTAATCGTCAGCGTGCTCCAGCAGGTAGGTAGCCTTGCGTTGGGCCAGGATGTTGACGAGGCGGTATTGCGGCGCCTCGTCCACGTCCACCTTGAGCGCCCGCTCAAGGAGCCCGACGAATTCCGGTTTGTTCTGGGTCTGGATGGACACGCTCTGTGCCATGGTGACAAAGGTGCCGGCCTTCTCTCCCTTGGAGAGCTCGACCGCCCGGGCAAAGTGTCTGCGGGCGGCTTCGAGATCACCGCCCATCTCCTCGGGGAGCGCCTTGAGGATGATCATCACCTCGTGCAGCGCCCCCGCATCATAGGTTTCGTCCAGGACCAGGCAGTGGGTCAGCATGGCGGTGGGAATGGGTGCATCGGCGAGCAAATCCGCCCGATCCATCCCCAAACCGATCGCCGATCCCCAGGCGGCGGCAGTCCAGTAGAGAAAGTCGATGTGCTCGACCTTGACCCGGGTTACTGCCCCCTCCGGGTTGACCGCCAGGGAGTCCGAGAAGTGCTTGTAGTCGAGATCCAACGCCCGCATCCCGTAGTCGCGGCCCCGGAGATAGAGCTTCAGTGCCCGGGCCCGGAGCTCCTCGGCCCGTACCCAGTCCTCGTCCTCGATGAGGTCGGCCTCGGACTGGACAAAGGCGTTGGCGTAGGAAGTGAATCCGGAACAGGCTGCCAGCAGGAGGGTCCGGTTCTCCGGAACATCGACCAGCAGCGTTTCCATCGTCTTGAGGGCAAATGGAAGGGCGTCACGCACGAGCTCGGGGTCGTCGTCGGTCGCGAAGACCTCGGCCGAGCCGGCGAACGTACCCGCCATGCTGTTGACCGCCATCTTCTTGATCGAACAACCATTGGCCACCAGGGCCAAGCCCACGAGCGCAAGCGCTGCAAAACCCCGCCATGCCCCCGGCTCGGGCCTGTGAAGCATCGGTTTCATCTTCTACTACCTCTCGGGAGGTGGATTCCCTCCAAACAACGACCCCTGATAAATGCGCGAAAACCATACCTTATTGGCACCCTTGAGGATAGGGGCCATGTTGGATCGTTCAAGGGGCGGAAACCGATGCTACGATGAGGCTCCCCGGTGTCTCGACCACTCGAAGAGGATCCTTGTCATGAGTGTGCATCCCAGCGTGTGCCCCCTGGATTGTCCCGACGCCTGCAGTCTCGAGGTGACGGTGGAGGGGGGCCAGGTCACCACCGTCGACGGCGGCCACGCCAATCCCCTCACCGAAGGCTACATCTGCGCCAAGGTGCGCCGTTTTCCGGAGGCCATGTACGGTCCGGAGCGGGTGATGCACCCGGCCATCCGCGTCGGGGAAAAGGGATCCGGGCGGTTCGAGGACGTCTCCTGGGATGTCGCCCTGGACCGGATTGCTGAGCGGTTCGCCGCCGATCGGGACCGGTTGGGGGGGGAGTCCATCCTGCCCCTTTCCTACGGGGGGTCCAACGGGCTGCTCTCCCAGGACACCACCGATGCCCGGCTTTTCCGCCGCCTGGGGGCGTCCCGGCTGGCCCGCACGGTGTGCGCGATTCCCACCGGATTGGCCGCGAAGGGGCTCTACGGGAAGATGGCGGGGGTGGCCTACCAGGACTATCGCGAAGCGGAGCTGGTGGTGGTGTGGGGAATGAACCCCCATGCCAGCGGCATTCATCTGGTGCCGCACCTGCAGGCGGCCCAGGACCGGGGAGCGAAGCTGGTCGTGGTGGATCCGCGTCGGATCAAGCTGGCCGATCGGGCCGATCTCCACCTCGCGCCCTATCCCGGCACCGACGTGGCTCTGGCCATGGCGGTGATCCATTGGCTGTTCGAGAACGGACACGCGGATACGGAGTTCCTCGCCGCCCACGCCGTCGGCACGGAGGCGCTGCGTGAGCGGGCGGCCGGGTGGACCCTGGAGAAGGCGGCCGGAGTGTGTCGCATGACACCGCAGGAAATCGAGACCTTTGCCGGGTGGTTCGCGGAGGCCAACCCTGCGGTGATTCGCTGTGGATGGGGACTGGAACGGAATCGCAACGGAGGTTCCGCGGTGGCCTCGGTGCTTGCCTTGCCCGCGGTGGGAGGGAAGTTCGGGGTCCGTGGCGGGGGCTACACCATGAGCAACTCCGGCGTGTGGCCGCTCGAGTCGGATGCCGGCGCCGGGGTGAAGGAGACGAACACCCGCGTCGTCAACATGAACCGGATCGGTCGCGCCCTGACCGGGGACATGGATCCCCCGGTGACCAGTCTCTTTGTCTACAACTGCAACCCGGTGGCCACCCTTCCCAATCAGGATCTGGTGCGGCGGGGGATGCAGCGCGAAGACCTGTTCACGGTGGTGTTCGACTCGTTCTGGACGGACAGCGCGCGGTTGGCCGATGTGGTGTTGCCCGCGTCCACGTTCCTGGAGCGGCGCGATGTCCGCAAGACCTACGGTGCCTTCGCCCTGCAACAGGCGCATGCGGTGGTGCCGGGAGTGGGGGAGTCGCGGAGCAACCACGACGTGTTCCTGGATCTGTGCCGGCGTCTGGAGCTGGAAGAGTCCGGGGATGCCATCTCCGAGGACGCCATGCTGGACGCGATGCTGGTCGGCAACCCGGACGGCGAGCGGATCGGGAGGGAGCTGCGGGAGAACGGGATCACCCTGCCTGCGTTCGGGGATCGGCCGGTGCAGTTCGTGGATGTGTTTCCCGGGACGCCGGACCGGAAGGTCCACCTGATCCCTGATGACCTGGATCGGGAAGCGCCCGAGGGTCTCTACGCATTCCGCAACGAGGCGCGACAGAAGACGTATCCGCTGGCGCTGATCTCCCCGTCCTCGAAGAAGATGATCAGCTCCACCCTGGGTCAGTTGGTGGAGGGGCAGGTTCCTTTGGATATCAACCTGGCCGACGCCAAGCCGCGGGGGATCTCGTCGGGGGACGAGGTGCGGGTATGGAACGATTACGGCGAGGTGCGTTGCCAGGCGCGGGTTTCCGGGAAGGTGCGGTTGGGGGTGGTGCAATTGCCCAAGGGGCTATGGGCCCGTCACACCACGAACGGGAACACCTCGAACGCGCTCGCCCCGGACACCCTGACCGACGTGGGGGGCGGTGCCTGCTTCAACGACGCCAGGGTCCAGGTGGAGAAGGCCGGGGGTGACGAGGCGGGGGCCGGATTCCTCAGGCCAGTAAATTAAGTACTTTCTTGACAATAGTTTATGACTTTCCCTGGGGAAAGTCGCTCGGGTTTCGGCGGCGGTAGGTGCCTGTTTGTCCACCCGGGTGGACAGTGTTCGCCCTCTCTCCGACGCCTGGTAGAGTCACCGCATGCTCGACGACCGCCACGATCACCGGGTTCATTGTTGGCGACAACCCTGCCGAGTTGACCTTCGCCGTTGAGGTCGACGACCATCGGACGTTGGATGCGACCTTGCCCGCGGTGCCGATCGTCGCCGACGCCGGAGCTACGGAGCGTCGGCGCTACGTCACTTTCGAGGCACGCCGGCGATACTCCCACCCACGCGGCATTCGACCAGGACATCCTGGGCATCCACCCCGACTATCGGGTGGAGATTCGACTCGACATCCTGGAGGAGATTGACGGTCCCATGTTGCGGCACGGCCTTCAGGAGATGCACGGGGTTCAGCTTCAGGTGCCGGCCCGCAGGGAGCTCAGACCGGATCGCGATCGACTTGCGGTTCGGTACGACCAGTTTCGCGCCGGGGGATCCGGGTCGTCACCGGTCCACCCGGGTGGACGCTCACCCGAACGTACCGGCGGTTGCTCGTGCTTCCCTAAACGTGTCAGCCACCGGGGTCATCTCCACGGAACAGGTGCTGGGCGTGTGGGGACTCCGACGCGCGTTGCTGCATCCCAGTTCAACAGCCCGTGGGGCTCCAGTGAGTTTGAGTGCGTCGCCGCCCTCGACTCAGCGCTCTTCACACCCGTCCACCCGGGGCGAATCCACGCTAAGTGCGCCTCCCAGTCCCCTTGAACCGGGCCATGGTCCACCCGGGTGGACTCAGCCACCCGGCCTCGGGTCCCCCCGCCGGTTTCACCTGCGCTAGAATCCCGTCATGCCAACCAACGTACCGCCGCAATGGCGTGCCCTCGAAGAGGAGTATCGCCAGGCCACCGATCACGACGAGAAGATCCGCCTCCTGGAAGAGCTGCTCCGGACCGTCCCCAAACACAAGGCGACCGACCGGCTCCAGGCGGACCTCAAGTCCAAGCTGGCCAAGCTCCGCAAGGAACCCAAGAAGAAGGCCGGGGCCGGGGCGGGTCCCAGCCACACCATCGCGCGCGAGGGGGCCGGCCAGATCGCCCTGGTGGGGCCGCCCAACGGGGGGAAGTCGTCGCTGCTTGCGGCCCTGACCCACGCCGAGCCCAGGATCGCCGACTACCCCTTCACCACCCGCGAACCCCAGCCCGGCATGATGCGACACGAGGACGTCCCGATACAGCTGGTGGACCTCCCGCCGCTTTCGGACGAGCACGTGGAGCCGTGGGTCTACGACAACATCCGTCGCGCCGACGTGGTGTGGCTGGTCTCGGACAGCGGCCAGGCGCTGGATGGAGTGGAGCTGTGTCTGCGCCTCACCGATCCCAAGCACGTGGGTCTGGTCCCGGCCGGGCGCGAGGTGGACGGGGAAGGCAAGCCCATGGGCTGGATGCCCAAGCCCACTTTCCTGGTGGTTACCGGCATGGACAAGCCGGATGCCGCCGGGAATCTGGAGATCCTGCGGGAGTTGCTGGAGATCCCGTTTCCTGTCTTCCCCGTTTCCGCCCCCACTCTTGCAGGAACTCCCGAGCTGGCCGCCGCCACCTGGAACCAGCTCGGCAGGATCCGCATCTACACCAAGGAACCGGGCAAGGAGGTGGACCGCACCACCCCGTTCATCGTTCCCCTGGACTCCACCGTCGAGGACCTCGCACGTCACATCCACAAGGACCTTGCCGAGCGGCTCAAGTTCGCCAAGGTGTGGGGAACCGGCGTGTTCGACGGCCAGCAGGTCCACGCTGAACACACCCTGCACGACAAGGACGTCGTCGAGCTTCACGACTAGATCCCCAGTCTTGCCGCCGCCTTCCCGATCCGTCAGTATCCCCCGACCATGACCTCCGTCGGCACGCCTCCCATCGAAGCGATAGGCCTCGTCAAGCGCTACGGCGACCTGACCGCGGTGGCCGGTATCGACTTCGCGGTGGCGCCCGGGACCTGTCTCGGGCTGCTCGGTCCCAACGGGGCCGGCAAGACGACCACCATCGAGATCCTGGAGGGGCTGCTGGATCCGGACGCCGGCGAGGTCCGGGTCATGGGGCGCACCTGGAAGGAGGGCGGCGATGCCATCCGTCAGGGCATTGGGGTGCAGCTCCAGGAAACCAAGCTACCCGAGAAGCTCACCGTCATCGAGGTGCTCAACCTCTTTCGCAGCTTCTACCGCGAGGGGCGGGATCCGGAAGAGGTCATGGACCTGATCGGCCTCACCGAGAAACGCACCGCCCGGGTGACCACCCTTTCCGGGGGGCAGCAACAACGTCTCGCCCTCGGTTGCGCCCTGATCAACCACCCCAAACTGCTGTTTCTCGACGAACCCACCACCGGTCTGGATCCCCAGGCCCGCCGTCGGGTGTGGGAGATCGTCGAGGAGTTCAAGGCCGAAGGAGGAACCGTCCTCCTCACCACGCACTACATGGACGAGGCCGAGCGGCTCGCCGACGACCTGGTCATCATCGACCATGGCAAGGTCATCGCCACCGGGAGCCCGGCCGAGATCATCGCCTCCCTGGGGGTGGCCAGCATTGTTTCGTTCCAGACCCTGGAGGCGGTGCACGATATCGCCTTCGACGGCCTGCCCGGCGTGGCCTCGGCGCGTGCCGACGGGGAACGGACCGAGCTCACCGTCTCCGAACCCCATCTCGCCCTGCAGGCCCTTCTGGATGCCCTGCGCGACCGCGACCTGAGCGTGGCCGATCTGCGGACCCATCGACCGACGCTCGAGGATGTGTTCGTTTCCCTCACCGGCAGGCACCTGCGCGATGAGTAGGGTGATCCCGGCGGCGTGCTCCCGATGAAGCGCAACCAGCTCTACCAACTCACCCTCATGCGGCTCATCCTGTTCTGGCGCGAGCCCGAGGCGGTGTTCTGGGTCTTTCTCTTTCCGTTGATCCTTGCCCTGGTCCTGGGCTTCGCCTTCAAGAACCGCGGGGTGGAGCCGAGCCGGGTCGGTGTCATCTCGGGGGTAACCGACGATCGCTGGATCGCCGCCCTGGACTCCTCGGCCAGTGTGGAAACCGTTCGTTTCGTGGACGGCGACGTCGCGGCGAAGAAGCTTCGCACCGGCGGGGTCGAGGTTCTGGTTCTCGACGGCGACCCGATCGTACTGCGTCTGGACCCGACCCGCCCCGAAGCGGAAACGGCGCGTCTGCGGATCCACGAGCTCATCCAACGGGACGCGGGGCAGCCGGATCTGGTTCCCACCACCACCGAACCCATCACGGAGCGCGGTTCCCGCTATATCGACTTCCTCATCCCGGGGCTGCTCGGCATGAACCTCATGGGCACCGGCATGTGGGGGACCGGGTTCGCCATCGTGGACATGCGGCAGAAGAAGCTGCTCAAGCGGTTCCTGGTCACCCCCATGCGTCGCTCCAATCTCATGCTGGGGCAGATGCTCTCCCGGCTGGCCTTCCTGGTCATGGAAGTCTCCCTCATCACCGCCTTCGGCGCCCTGGTCCTGGGCGTCCCGTTCCGGGGCGCGGTGGGGACCTACGCCCTGTTCTGCGTGCTGGGCGCCCTCGTCTTCTCCGGGTTGGGGCTCCTGACCGCGTCCCGGGTGCGGACCATCGAAGGCGCGAGCGGGCTCATGAACTTCGTCATGATGCCCATGTGGCTTCTCTCGGGGGTCTTCTTTTCCTACGAGCGTTTCCCCGAGTTCCTCCACCCGTTCATCCGGGCCCTTCCCCTCACCGCGCTCAACGACGCGTTGCGGGGTCTGATGCTGGAGGGGGACAGACTGCTCGACCGGGGACCGGAACTGGCGGTGCTGACGGTTTGGACCCTGGGTTCCTTTGCGGTGGCCCTGCGTATTTTCCGCTGGCGTTGACGCGTCGTCCCGGTTGCGCGGAGCGCCCGGATTGGACGCCCCGCGCGGGGTAGGCCCCCCCGAGACTCGGTTCAGCGCACCCGCACCACGCGCCGCATCGCGGTCACGTCCGGGGTTTCCACCCGGACCAGATACACCCCGGCCGCCACAAGCGCCCCCTGCGTGTTACGTCCATCCCAACGCAACTCGTGGGCTCCGCTTTTCAGCACGCCGTCCTTGAGCGATCGCACCAGTCGCCCGGACGCGTCGAACACCCGCACCCGCACCGGTCCCGCGGTCGCCATCTCGAACTGAAGTCGCGTGCCCAGTGAGAACGGGTTCGGGAACGCGGCCAGCGCCACCGGCGACACGACGGGCGTATCCGCGGCAAGGATGGGCTCGGCGGTGCGGAAGTGTCCCTGGTTGCGGCCGGCCACCCCGGGCCGGAACCAGCGCGTGGCGGGGAAGTAGGGCGACGGCGTTCGCAGCCGCCACTGCACGGAGTAGAGCGTGGATGGATTGAGCCCGGTGAGCTGGTTCAGGAGCTCCGTGGAGGAACCCAGGCTCCCCACCACCGGTCCGGTCTCGGCCCAGCCGCTGTACCAACTGATGCTGAGATCTCCCAGGTAGGGGTGGTCCGAGGTCGGATAGATCCACCACTCCTGCCGGATCCGGGTGCGCCCGGCCGGGCTCTGGGCACGCCCGGTATGGATCTGGATCTGATCCGGTAGGTCGGTCGTTCCCAGACGGGAAACCGGTTGCCCCCCACTGTTCCGGATCTGGGGCCGGTGTGGAGTCTGCCAGAACTGCGAGGTCCCTCCGCCGGGGTAGCTCCACACCCGCCCCCGCTGACTGATTCCTCCATTGAGGTAATCGACTGCGGACCCGGCCGGATCGCAGAAACCATCCCCGTTGAAGTCACCGGCCGCCACCGCCCAACCACCGTGCGCGCCCGCCTGGTTGGACCCCGACCACCACGCGCCAAACCCGCCCACCTCCATCACGCCCCACCGGCCTTCCGTGTTCTGGCCGTCGGTGTAGTAGGGCGCCCCCGCGACCAGGTCTCCCAGCCCGTCCGCGTTCACGTCCCCGGCGTCGGCCAACGCGAATCCCAGGTTGGCTCCGGTCTGGCCGCCCCACTCGGAGCGGCTGATGTTCTGGTATTCCAGCCGCACCATGCCTTCGTTGCTGAAGGTGCTGGTGGCCCACGGTGCTCCCATGGCCACGCCGTCCTCGTGGCCGTTGGGGGAGGCCACGGCGGCGAGCGCGTAGCCCAGCTGGATCCCGGTCGGGAACGGAGTCAACGACGACCCCTGCCATTCCCAGGTGGGGGTGGTCTCCGGTCCGGTGGGTCCGCCTCGGTACCCCCGCACCAGTCCCTCGTCATCCGCATTGTCGTCGAAGAGCGGGGCCGAGACGAACAGGTCGGTGTACCCGTCCCCATCCTTGTCGCAGGCCGTAACCGCGAAGCCGAACGCGCACCCGGAGTGCGGCCCGGTGACCGTCCATACCGGGGTGGCGGCCAGCCCGGTCGGCGACCCCAGGTAGCAGAACGCCGCGCCCAGGTTGCTCGACCCGTAGTCCTTCGCCCCGACGATCACATCGGCGTAGCCGTCTCCGTTGACGTCACCCGCCGAGGCCACCGCGTTCCCCACGAAATCCGAGACGCCCCCCACGGTGCTGAACCAGTTCGCCACGGCTCCCGGACCGGTGGCCGATCCGTGAAACAGGTACGCCCTCCCGGAGTTCGCACCACCTCCGTTGTCCCCGCGCGCCCCCACCAGCACGTCGTCGAACCCATCCCCGTTCACGTCTCCGGCGATGGCCACCGAGGAGCCGTGCCAGTCGTAGACCGCGTTCCCTTCATGGGTCCAGGGAGCGGGGAGGGTCGTGCTGAGCCCCAGGGACCCGCCATAGACCAGCTCCACCCGTCCCGCCTCCGTACCATGGATCCCGTCGTAGAACGGCGATCCCACCAGGAGATCCTCGTACCCATCCCCGTTGACATCCCCCCCGCTCCCCAGGGACTGGCCGTATTGTTCGCCGGTCTGGTCCCCGAAGATGGCGAATCCGCCCGTGGTGGCCAGGCCCTCGGCCCCGCCCTTGAAGAGCCGGACCCGACCCGCGTTGATGTTGGCTCCATCGTCGTAGATGTATTCCGCTGCGAGGTATTCCGAGAACCCGTTTCCATCGACGTCACCGGCGGTGGCCACGCAGTGACCCAGGGCCGCCCAGTCCTGGGTGCCGTTCAGGTACCAATCGAAGTTCGCGCCGATCCCCGTCGCCGATCCCGAGTAGCCCAGGATGCGCCCCGCGTTGGTGGCCCCGTACCAGGGGACGCCCACCATGAGATCGGCGTAGCCGTTCCCGTCCAGGTCGCCGGCCGGGGCGACCGAGAACCCGAACTGGTCGCCGCTCCCTCCGCTGAGGATACGGCTACCGGTGTTGGTGAGCCCCGTCGCCGTGCCGTAGCAGACGATGACCCGCCCGGCCTGGGTGGCCAGGGGGTAATCCGGAGCGCCGATGGCGGCGTCGGCATAGCCGTCCCGATTGACGTCGCCGGCCAACGAGACACAGTGACCGTAGCGTGCGTTGGCCGCGGGCCCGACCAGGGTCCAGGTGTCCAGGGCGTAGGTTCCGGTGGAGCTCCCCAGATACAATTGGACCTGGCCCGCCTCGGGCGAGGCAAGACCGGGATTGTAGCCGGGGGATCCCACCAGCCAGTCGGAGTAGCCGTCGCCGTTGACGTCCCCGCAGGTCGACACGCTGTAGCCGAACTCGGAACCACTCGTGCCGCCTCCCACCCATCCGGTGCTGGTGGAGAGGCCGGTCGAGGAACCCAGGTGCAGATAGGCGCGACCCGGAGAGCCGAAGGTGGCTCCCCATTCCGGAGCGCCGATCAACACGTCGCAGTACCCATCCCCGTTGACGTCGCCCGCGGTGGCGACCGAGAACCCGGTCCTGGATTGGCTGCTCCCCACGCGCTCCCAATCCGGGGTGGTGGAAAGCCCGGTCGCCGAACCCAGGTAGAGATAGGCGTACCCGCGGTTGGAGTCCGCGAACGGAGCCCCCACCAGGACGTCGTCGTAGCCGTCGCCGTTCACATCCCCGGCCGGGGCCACCGAGTAGCCGAACTGCGCTCCTGATCCACCGTGGGTCACGTCCCAATCCGGCGTTGCCCCGAGACCGGGGTAGGCATTGCCGTGGTAGACATACGCGCGGCCGTCCCCGTCCATGGGTGCCCCCACGATGACATCGGTGAACCCATCGCCGTTGACGTCACCGGCCGGAGCCACCGATTCGCCGAAGCGGCTCCACGCCGGGCCGGACTCGGACCAGCCGCCATAGGTGATGGCGGGGGTGGCGTCGACGACGTTCGGGGTGGTCTGCGCGGCGAGGATCAGAACGAGTAGAGCCCGGATGGCGGGCCGGCGGAAAACCGATCTCATGGAGCACCTCCTGGGAGCTATCCAGAGACGCGCATTTTCCGCGGCGACGAGGCCATCCTGACCGTGAAGCCGTCCACGAAAACCCCTGCCCCGCTAGGACTCCGGTCCCGCAAGTCCCCGATACCGTTCGGCTTCCGTGGGTTGATTCAGGGTTTCGTAGAGGTCGGCCAGCACGCCGGCGATCTTCCGGGTGTTGGGGTGCTCCGGTCCCGACAGGCCCACCATCGCGTCGTAGACCCCGGTAAGGATCGGCTCCGCCTCGGCCGGCCGTCCCAGATCGATCAGGGACAGAGCGAACGAGCCGCGGAAGCTCTGGGTGCGCACATCCGCGTCTCCCAGAAGGCTGTCGGCGATGGCCAGGGCCCGTTCGTGGAAGGGGATCGCTTCCGCCGGTCGATCCATGTTGTAGAGCTGCTTGGCCACCGCGTTGTATCCCATGGCGGTGCTGGAGTTGAGTTCTCCCAACACCCGGATCTTGTCCTTGAGGACCTGCTCGAACGTCTCCAGGGCCAGGGCCTGGTCCCCGTTGGCGTTGTAGAGATAGGCCAGGTTGTTGTGCATGACCAGCACGTCGGGGTTGTCGGCGCCATAGAGAGCGATTCCCATTTCGCAGGCCGCCGCCATGAGCGGGGTGGCCTCGTCCAGCCGGTCCACCTGCCAGAGCAGGTTCCCCAGGGCGCCGGCCATGACGAAGGTGACCTCGCTCTGGTTCCCAAAGGACGCCCGTGCCCGGGCCAACGCGTCCTCGATGTGCGGGATGGCCTCCTCCAGACGTCCGTGCGCTTCCTCGAGCCCCCCCAGGAAATGCAGCGCATCGATGATCTCCACCCCGCGCGGATCCAGGCGGGGCATCACGCCCCGGATGCGTACCGCCATGGAGTCGGCCGAGTCCAGCCGCCCCGTGTCGATGAACACGTCTCCCAGGGACTCCAGGGGTGGGTAGAGCCGCGGATCCCCCGGCTCCAGGATCGCGTCGAGCCGGGCCAGGGCGTGGCGGAAGTGGTGCTCCGCGTCCTCGTACCGCCCCATGCCGCGATAGGTGTCTCCCAGGGACAGGTGGGCGCTGGCCGCGACTTCCGGCAGATCTCCCAGCTCGCGGTCGATCACCGAGGTCGCGTTGCCCAGGACATCCAGGACCCGGACGTCCGGGCCCGACTCCCAGGGATCCGGGGATTCCAGCAGGGTGACCATGAACTCGCTCAGCACCCGGGACTTCTCGGCTTCCGTCTCGGCCCGGGCGCGTGCGTGCTCGGCGCGCGACCAGCCGGCCACCGAAACGATCAGCCCGGCCAGGAGCACGGCCACCCCGGCCGCCCCGGTGAGCACCACGCCCCGGTTGCGCTTGGCGAACTTGCGGAACTGGTACACCGTGCTGGGGGGACGGGCCAGGATGGGCTCGCTGTCCAGGAACCGTTGCAGGTCGGCGGCCAGTTCACCGGGGGATCCGTAGCGCTGTTCCTTGTCCTTCTCCAGGCACTTGCGAACAATGGTCTCGAGGTCCGAGGGAAACCGCTGTTCCCCGTCCCCCAGCGAACTCGGCTCGTCCTCCTCGATCACCCGTGCCGCCTCGATGAGGCTCTTCCCCTGCAGCGCCTGCGGCAGGCGATCGGTCAACACCTCATAGCACAACACACCGAGGGCATAGACGTCGGACCGGGTGTCCAGTTCGTCCTGCTGCCCGCGCACCTGCTCGGGGCTCATGTAGGGGAGGGTGCCCACGACCTGTCCCGCGTCGGTGCGGAAGGTGGTGGCCCGGACATCGTCGTCGAGGTGGCGCGCCACCCCGAAGTCGAGAATCTTGGGTTGCCCGTCCGGGCGGACCAGGATGTTGGCCGGTTTCAGGTCGCGGTGGACAATGCCGTTCTGGTGCGCGTGGTTGACCCCTTCGCACACCCGGATCAGGAGCTCGATCCGGTCCTTCGTGGAGAGCTTCATCTCGCGGGCAAACTCGGTCAGGGGGAGCCCGTCGATCAACTCCATGACGAAGTAGGGTTGCTGCCCCAGGGCCGCTCCGGTGGTCCCCGCATCGTAGACCCTGGCGATCCCCGGGTGATCCAGTTGTCCTAGAAGCTCGGCCTCCAACTCGAATCTTTGCAATGCTTTGCGTGATAGGGCATCCCCTCGAATCAGCTTGAGGGCGACGTCCCGGGAAGGCTGTTCCTGATGGGCGCGAAAGACCACACCCATGCCCCCTCCGGCGATGATGCCCTCGAGGCGGTAGCTGCCGATGGTCTTCCCCAACCAGGCGTCCTCGCCTCCGATCGAGGCGATGGCGGAACCGCCCAGGAACTCTCCCGCCCGGGCGCCCGCCTGGAGCAGGGAGATCACCTCGGACTCGAGCTCGGTGTCCTCGCCGCTCTGATCCCGGACGAACGCCAGCCGCTCTTCCTCCGGAAGCTCGATGGCCTGATCGAACAACTCGCTGGCCCGGGCGAAGAGGTCGCGGGACGTCATGCCTCGGGGCTCTCCGCGTTGAGTTCCCGGAAGAGCCAGGCGCGAGCGAAGGCCCACCGTCGGCGGACCGTGCGCACCCCGATGTCCAGCAGCTCGGCGATCTCCGTTTCCTTGAGTCCGGCGAAGTACTTGAGTTCCACGATGCGGCAGTCCTGGGGCGAACGATCGGCTAGGCGCTCCATGGCCTGGTTGAGCTCCAGCAGGTCGAAGTCCCGGTCCCCGGTGGTGATGTCGCTGAGGGTCACCCGGACCATCCCACCGCCCCGCTTGCGGCTGTTGTGCGCCCGGGCGTGATCCACCAGCACCCGCCGAATCTGCTGGGCGGCCACGCACATGAAGTGCCCCCGGTTCTGCCACCCCACCTGCTGTTGTGCCAGTCGCAGGTACACCTCGTGCACCAACGCCGTGGGCTGCAGGGTGTGGCTGCCCCGTTCATGCGCCATGTGATAGGCGGCCAGGGCGCGTAGCTCCTGGTAGACGACATCCACCACCGAGTCGGTGCCGCTCAGGCTGGGGTCGGAAGGGGGGCCGGGCTCATTCGGGGTGTGTCGGGTCATCGGCGTCTCCTGGCTGGGATGCCCGGACGGGACGTCCGAGACTAGCAGGAAACGCGTGAATGGAGGCCGGAACCGGCCAGGGACGCTGGCCCATACGGCGAAATTCCTTGTTGAAATCGAATCTGATGTCCTCTACTTTCGAGAACTGAGCCGAGTCTATTGCGGTTCCGGTCAGAATGCGCTCCGTGGATCCGCGGCCGAAATACTTGTTCGCCGCCACCATGTGATCCCGGGCACGGGCCGGACCCCCCACTCGACGCATCGAACGTTCTATTACGGTTTCGCGTGCGACCCGGGCCTCTCGCACGCGTTGTGGGAAGTGGTTTGTGCTTCCCGACCAGTGAAAAAACATCCAGGAGGCCCTCCATGCGTGTCGCCGTATTTGCGACCTTGCTGCTGCTCGTCCTCACCCCCCTCGCCTTGGCCGCCCCACAACCGGGTCATCCCGATGGCGGCGAGGCCATTCCCGTTCTCCAGGTCGACCGGGGCGGGCCGCTGGCTCCCTCCGGGCCCACCGACATCATGAACCTGGATACCGGCAACACCTACGCCACCATCGCCGCGGCCCTTGCGGACCCACTCACCCTCGACGGGCATACCCTCGAGGTCCAGGTGGCCAGCCACGGCGAAGGGAGCGTCCTCGTCGACAAGAGCGTGACCCTGCAGGGACAGACCGGAACCGAGTCCGTCCTGGCCACCAGCAACACCTCCAGCAGCGGCGACGCGCGGGGATGGTTCCTGGTCACCGCGCCCAACGTCACCGTGCGCGACCTCAACTTCGACGGGGATGGGTTCCTGATCTGGCAGGGCTTCCGGGTCAAGTCGACCGGGACCGGGATCACCTTCGACGACTGCACCTTCAACGACATCCGGTTCCAGGCCTCGGGGTCCCCGTACGCCGGCAACGCGATCGTCTCCATCGACGCGGAGATGGCGGTGACCGACTGCGACTTCTCCCTGATCGGCCGGCACGGCATCTTCTTCTTTGGCGCCGGGGTCACCGCGGGCGTGGCCAGCGGCAACACCTATACCGGCAAGGGTGCCGGGGACTGGCTGGACTACGGGGTCGAGATCGGTGGGGGAGCGGTGGTGACGCTCACCGACAACACCATCACCGCCTGCACCGGCGTGGCCCTCTCCGACGGATCCACGTCGGCCGGCGTCCTGGCCAGCACCTTTTTCGGGGCGGGCACGACGGCCAACGCCACCGGTAACTTTCTCAACGCCAATACCACCGGGTTCTTCGCGGGCTACGATGCTTCGGACGTCACCGTGACCGCGATCAGCGACAACGACCTGTCCGGCAACACGGACTTCGGCATGGTCGCCACCTCGACCACGGTGACCGCGGACGCCTCCGCCAACTGGTGGGGCAGCAACGTGGCCGCCTCGGTCTCCGCCGCCATCTCCGGCGACGTGGACTACACCCCCTGGCTGGACGTCGGCACCGACACCGGGGGCCCCGGGTTCGAGGGGGACTTCGCCGTTCTCCATGTGGACGACGACAGCCCGCAGACCGGAGCCACCGGCCGGATCCAGGAGGGGGTCGACCTCGTCACCGCGAGCACGGTCCTCGTTGAGCCGGGTACGTATGTGGAGCAGGTCATCGTGGATGGGATGGACGTGGAAATCGTCGGTTCCGGCGACGGGGTCACCCTCGTCCATGCCCCGGCCAGCCTGGCCACGACCTTCACGACATCCGGGCCCAACAAGCCGGTCATCTCGGCCATGAACACCGACTCGGTGATCATCCGCGACCTGACCGTGGACGGATTGGGCGTCGGAAACGCCAACAACCGGATCATGGGAGTCGGTTTCTGGAACGCCGGCGGCGCCCTGCTGGATGCCACGGTGCAGAACGTGATCGACACCCCGTTCTCCGGGGTCCAGCACGGGATCGGTATCCTGGCCGCCAACAACACGGGAGGTCCCTACGCCCTGGAGGTGGGGAACGTCGTCATCCAGGAATACCAGAAGAACGGAACCGCCTTCACCGGCGGCGGGCTGACCGTGGACATGCACGACTGCACCGTGATCGGCAAGGGAGCCACCACGACCATCGCCCAGAACGGAATCCAGTTCAGTGGCGGCGCCGGGGGCGCGATCACCAACTGCGACGTTTCGGACATGGACTACACCCCGGACAGCTACGTCTCCAGCGGGATCCTCTGCATCGGCGCGACCCCGGTCGACATTTCCGGGGGCTCGGTCACCGACGTGCAGGAGTCGCTGTACTACATCGACACCGACGGGGCGATCGGTGACCTGACCGTCACCGGCGGGAGTGAGCCCTACGACGCGTTCTTCATCTACAACACTTCCACCAGCGCCGCGCTGAATCCGCTCGCCGCCGGCTCCCAGAAACCGGTCGCCTCCCCGTTCACGGTGGGCGGCGGCTCCGGCGCCGGCGCCGGGTCCGCCTCGGCCCCCAGCGCGGTCATGACGGTGACCATCGACCAGAGCTGCTTCACCGATCCCATTCCCGGGCCCGCCAACACGGGGATCTTCGCCTGGACCGACGGCGGTCCCCTGGACGTGACCGTCACCAACACGCGTGTTTCCGGGTACGACGGCGGAATGCGCACGGCCGGCGGGGCGGTGCTCACCGCGACCAACAACCACATCAGCGGCAACACCACCTCCGGATACGACAACACCGGCAGCGGCAACGCCCAGGTGGCGACGCTGAACTACTGGGGAGCCAACGACGGCCCGTCAGGGGACGGCCCCGGCAGCGGCAACGCCGTGCTGAGCGTGGGCGGCGAGGTAGACTTCTCGTCGTGGCGTACGGACGGGGCCTCCACCACCGCCTGTGCCTTCAACCCGGTCTCCGGCAACTCCGTGGATCCCGTTCCGGACGTGGACTGCGTGTCCACCGCGAATCCCTGTGTCGACGTCGACTTCGAGATCACCCGGGCCGACGCCATCGACATGCGCGGGTTCAGCCTCACCTTCCAGTTGAGTCCGGAGCTGGAGCTCTGCAACGGTCTGGCCAGCATCACCGAGGGCACGTACCTCAACGCGATCGGGGGGACCAATTTCCAGGTCCTGGACAACGGTGGGGGGTCCTACACCGTGGACGCCGCGATCCTGGGGCTGCCCTGCGGCGCCACCGCGGCCACCGGGACCCTGTTCTCCATCGAGGTCACCAACACGGGTGGGGACGGCACCGGCACCATCACCGTGACCGGTCTCATCCTGCGTGACTGCGTGAACGTGGACATTCCGGGGATCGCCGGGTCGACCACCCTGCAGATCGACAACACCGCGGTGAGCGCGATCACGGATCTGGCCGCCGCCCAGCAGCTCACCGGAAACGACGGGGACGGGACCACGGTCATCGACCTGTCCTGGACCGCTCCCGCCGAACCGGATGCCTACCAGACCCAGATCTGGCGGAAGGGCTTCGGGTTCTATCCCGAGTACGACGACCTGGGGGGATCGGCGCCGACCGCTCCCGCCAACCCGGTCGACGCCCTCTCCCAGGGGTGGACCCTGGTCGCCACCCTTCCCGCCTCCTCCTCGAGCCAGGCGGACGAGACCGCGCTCGAGCGGGACTTCATGTACTTTGTCGCATTCGTCTCGGACAGCTGCGGCAACATCAGCGGTGTGTCCAACGTTACCGACGGGACGCTGAACTATCACCTCGGGGATGTGGTGCCGGTGACTCCGCCTCCGTTCGGGGACAACCTGGTCGACGTGCTCGACATTTCCAAGCTTGGGGCGCACTACGGCACCAGCGACGGGGACGCTCTCTATCTGGATACCCTGGACGTCGGTCCCACCTCCACCAACTTCGTGGATGGTCTTCCCGACACCGACGACAGCATCCAGTTCGAGGACCTGATCCTCTTCGCCATCAACTTCGGTCAGGTCTCCAAGCCGGCGCCGCCGGTGGACGGCGAGGATCTCCTTGTGGTCCGTGTACCGGAACTCCCCGCGGCGGGGGACCTGGTGGTGTCGCTCGACATGACGGCCAGCGGACGCATCCAGGGTCTGAGCATTCCCCTGGGCTGGGACCCGGCGGTGGTCAAGCCGGTGAGCCTGGTTGGCGGGGAACTCCTGGACCGGCAGACCGGGGTCGGGGTGGCCCTTGCCCCCTCGCCCGGGACCGTCGACGTGGCGGTGTTCGGCTCCGCCCTGTCGGGGACGGGGACCGTGGCCCAGGTGCGTTTCGAGGTTCTCGGGGCCGGTGACCCGGGCATCAGCCTGGGCGAGGTGACCGCCCGGGATGGCAGGAACCAACCGGTGGAGTTGGTGGGTTCGGTTGAGGGGGACCGCCGGGTCGTCCCGGTTGCCACCCGGTTCCTGGGGGCGAGCCCGAATCCCTTCCGCGCGGCCACCCGGGTGAACTTCACCCTGGCGCAGGAGACGCCGGTCGTGGCGCGCATCCATTCGGTGGACGGTCGCCTGGTTCGCACCCTGTTCGAGGGTTCCCTCGGTGCGGGTGAGCGTTCGGTGAGCTGGAACGGGCTCGACGCCAACGGTCGGCCGGCGGCCGCCGGGGTCTACGTCCTCCAGTTCCGGGCCGGGACCCTGCAGGAAAGTCGACGGATCGTCCGTCTACGCTGAGTGGACTCGTCGGGGGATCCGTTCCGGCCTGCCCGGATCGGGCGGGTCCCCCGGCCGTCCACGTTTTTGGGGGGAGGTGCCTGGAGGTTCATGAACGCCGCAACACGATTTCTTCGAAAGTCCAGGTTCCTGCTCTGCCTGTTGTTCTGGGGGCTCGTCTTTGTCATTGGTGTCGCTCGCGCCGAAGGCAACGGCGTTGCCCTTCTCCTGGAGGCCGAGTCGTCCTGTGCCTGCCAGTCCGGGCAGGTCGTGCAGGTGGCGCCGCTCCAGGTCTTCGATCTCGAGGTCCGCGTCCCCGCACCATCGGACAGCTTCAATGCCTACGAGGTAACCCTTGTCTTCGACCCCGCCCATCTCCTGTTTCAGCAACTCGCACCCCTTTCGCTGCAGGAAGGGGCGCTCATGACCACGGCGTGCCCCAGCCGGTTCCACGTGTTCAGCGAGACCTCCGGGACCATCGAGTTGACCCACTCCCTCCTGTGCGCGGGGGTCCGGGTTGCCGGGGAGGGCACGGTCTATCGTCTGCGGTTCCAGGCTGCGGACCACGCCTCGATCAGCACCGTCGAGTTCACCTCGGCCCGTGTCGTCGACGCGGGGATCCCGCTGGGACCGATCACCACCACCGGTGTGGAGGTACGGGTCGGGGACGTTTCCGCCGCCCCGTCTCCACCACCGGGACCTCTGCTTGAGGGCCCGATGCCGAATCCGACCCGGGGGGCGGCGGGATTTTCCGTGCGCTTTCCCCGTCCCACCCGGGTTGTGTTCGGTATCTACGACTCCAGGGGGCGACGTGTGTCCCTGGTCTATGAGGGCGCCGTGGACTCCGGCTCGCGAACCTTCCGCTGGAACGGACGGGATCGGCTTGGGCGGGACGTCCCTCCCGGGGTGTACTACGCCCGCCTGGATACGCAGGACGGGACCCTGTCCCGGCGTCTGGTTCGACTCTCACGCTGACTGCGGATGCGAAAGGACGACACCATGAGCGCTCGGCATCGCGGCTCTTCCCTGGCCGGCACCTTCCTGCTCCTGCTCCTCTGCGGGATCCCGGTGGCTTCCGTGGCCAACCTGGCCTTCGAATGCGATCCGCCCATCTGCGAGGTGGTGTTCGGAGACAGTCTGGACGTCTACGTGACCGTCGATGGGACGGTGACCGATCTGCGCGGCTTCTCGGTGGTCATCGGGTTCGACCCCTCGGTGGTCACGCCGCTCTCCATCAACCCCGGTGCCCTCATCGACGGGTCGTGCGCCTGGTACATGCCGCTGGCCGTGGTCGAGGGGGATTCCATACGGGTCGACGCCGCCGGCCTGGGCTGCTCCGTGAACGGACCCGGCCGGATCCTGCGCATCCGTTTCCGCGGGGACGTGCTGGGGTTCAGCCCACTTACCTGGCGGTTGAGCATCCTCCGCAACGCGCTCAACGAGGACATCCCCCACACCTGTGTCCCGGGAGGCGTCACCGTGATCAGTCCCCCGACCGCCGTCGAGCCCACGACCTGGGGTGCGGTAAAGGCGCGCCGCGCTCCCTGAGCCGAACCCGCCCTTGACGGGCGTTCGGGCCTTGACCCTGTCCGGAACGTCGTCCCACAATGGCCCGCTGCGGTCGGCGCTATGGTGGTCGCCGGGACCCTCCGGAAGGATGTTTCATGCTTCGCTCTGTCCTGTTCGCCCTGGTCGTTGCCGGGGTTCTTCTGCAGGTCCAGCCGGCCCGGGCCGAGCCCTGGGGCCTGGGTATCCGCCTTGGCGAGCCGAGCGGGGTGGACGCCAAGTTCTACCTTGCCAACCAACATGCCATCGACGCGGCCGTTGCCTGGGCCTTCTCGGACGGCGGCGGCGTGCACCTCCAGGCCGACTACATCTTCCACAACCAGTCCTTCCAGGTGGAGGACGCCAAGTTCCCCCTCTACGTGGGGGTGGGGGCCCGCTGGAAGATCAACGACGGCGTCTCGAACCAGTTCGGCGTGCGGGTGCCGATTGGCCTCAACTACTGGCTGGGCAACGACTTCGATGTGTTCATTGAAGTGGCGCCGATCCTCGACCTGAGCCCCTCCACCGAAGCGCGGCTCAACGCCTCGATCGGAGCCCACTACTGGTTCGGTTCCCGCTCCGGCGACTGATCGGGGCGCTCCGGCCTCTTGCTGGCGCCCTCCGGGGTCGGCCCTCCCGGGTCCAGAACCCTCGAGAAGAGGTGCGGGACGCGGGTCTCGAAGAAGCAACGCCGTCCCTTGTGCGGATGCGCGAAGGCAATGGACTTCGCGTGCAGGGCGAGCCGTCGTTCCCCGAACCGTTTCCCGCCGTATTTCGTGTCCCCGAGAATGGGCAGGTTGTTCTCGGAGAGGTGCACCCGGATCTGGTGTTTGCGTCCGGTGAGGAGGTGGATCTCCAGGAGCGAGACCCCCTTGACGCTCCCCAGCACCTTGTAGGCGGTGCGGGAGAGCTTGCCCTTGCGCGGGTCGAGGGTGGAGTGCACCTTGTGCACCCCGTTCTCGATCAGGTACGAAGTGAAGGTGCCTTCCGGCTTCTCTGGCACGCCGTGGACCAGCGCCAGATACCGTTTCTCGACGTTCTCCCACTGGTCCTGCAGCGCGGCCTTGGCGGCGGGGGAGCGGGCGAACACGAGAATTCCCGAGACCTCCCGGTCCAAGCGGTGCACGATGAACACGCGCTCACGTGACTTGGAGTTCCCCTTGCGGACGTACTCGGTCAGGCGGAAGTACGCGGTGCGGACCTTCTCCTTGTCCGTGCCCATGGTAAGGAGACCGGGTGCCTTGTCCACCACGATGATGTCCCGGTCCTCGTGCAGGACGAGGACCCCCTTGCCCTGATGTCGTCCGCGGATCCTTTGTTTCCCTTGCACGGCGTCCCTTCCACGGACTAGGCCCCTTCGAGCTTGCTGGCCCGGTAACGTAGCGTCTTGTACGAGATTCCCAGCCGGCGCGCCGCCTCGCTCAGGTTCCCGTCGGCCTGACGGATCGCCTCGCGCAGGAGCCGCTCTTCCACCTCGGGAAGCGAGATCCCACCCCCCTCGAGCAGCGCCTCCGGTGGTGTCTCCCCGGCCTCCGCGTCTCCCCGCGCCGGGGTGGGCTGGGCTGTGGTCGCGGCGGCCGTTCCCTCCCGCAGCGAGCGGGGAAGATGTTCCACCCCCAACGGCTCACCGTCCGAGAGGGCGACCAGTTTCTCCATCAGGTGCTTCAGCTCGCGCACGTTTCCCGGAAACGCGTAGGCCTGCAGGAAGGCCAGCAGTGCGTCGGTGAGCCGGGGCGCCTCGACCCCGTACCGACCGGCGGCCTCGTCCCGGAAGATCGCGGCGAGCAGAGCCACATCGTCGCCCCGTTCCCGCAGCGGCGGTGCGTGCAGTTCCAGGACGTTGACCCGATGATACAGGTCTTCCCGGAACGAGCCCTCGGCAATCGCTTCCCCCAGGTCCCGATTGCTTGCCGCGACCACCCGGACATCCAGCGGGCGCACGGTGGGATCTCCCACCCGCTCGACCACCCGTTCCTGCAACACCCGCAGCAGCTTGGCCTGCAGCACCACCGGCATGGAGCTGATCTCGTCCAGGAACAGGGTGCCCCCGTCGGCCTGCTCGAATCGCCCGACCCGGGCCGCGACGGCATGGGTGAACGCCCCCTTCTCGTGGCCAAAAAGTTCGCTCTCCGCCATGCCTTCGGGGATGGCCGCGCAGTTGACCGCAACGAACGGGCCCTCCCGGCGTGCACCCCGTTCGTGCAGGGCGCGGGCGATCAGTTCCTTCCCGGTCCCGCTCTCCCCGGTCACCAACACGTCCCCGGGCGCCCGGGCGATGCGCTCCAGCTGGTCGAGGAGGCGTTTCATGGCCGGACTCTCGCCCATCAATCGCGGCGCGGCGCGGCGTTGCAGTTCGGTGCGCAGACCGCGATTGGCCTGGCGCAGGGCCACCCGTTCCGCCACCCGGTCCACCCGGGCCAGGAGCTCCGCCTTGCCGAACGGTTTCTGCAGGTAGTCGTAGGCGCCCCCCTTCATCGCTTCCACCGCCGAGGACACGGTGGCGTAGGCGGTCATGAGAATGACCGAGAGATCCGGCTGCACCTCCAGCGCACGCCGCAGCAGGGCCACCCCGTCCAGTCCCGGCATGCGCAGGTCGGTGAGCAGGAGATGGAATCGGGTCCGGCTCACCAGGGCGAGAGCCTCGTCCCCGGAGGCCGCCGCGCTCACCTGATGACCGGCGTCGGTCAGGATATCGACGAGGGTCTCGCGCTGGGCGGTCTCGTCGTCGGCCACCAGGATGCGGATCCCTTCAGGCATCGGCGGCCCCCCTGGGCAGGCTGACCGTGATCCGGGCCCCGCCGTCGGGAGGCGTACCCGCCCGCACGGAACCCCCATGGGCTTCGACCACCGAGCGCACGATGCTCAGACCCAGCCCGGTGCCGGATGCGTGCCCGGTCACGAACGGCTCGAACACCCGGGCTTCCAGCTCGGGCGGGATCCCGGGACCGGTGTCCTCGCAGGTGATCTCGACCCCCGTTTCCGGTTCGCGAACGCGGAGGGTCACCGTCCCCCCTTCCGGGGTGGCGGCGATGGCGTTGGCGAGCAGGTTGCTCCACACCATGGAAATCCGCATGCCGTCCGCGCGAACCACGAGTTGCTCCGGCGCCTCCAGGACCACCGCGATGCGACGAGCGGCCGCTTCCGGCTCGAACAGCTCGAGGGTCGTGCGCAGGCTGGCCACCAGGTCCACCGACTCCAGGGCCAGTTGGCTCGAGCCGGAGAGATCGAGGAACGTGGTCACCAGATGTTCCAGACGGCCGATCTCGGAGGCCACCCGTCCGTAGTATCGATCAAAAGCTTCGCGGGACTCCGCTCCTTCCCGCGGGGCTGCCTTGTCCCGGAGTTGCTCCAGGGAAAGGCGGATGGCGTTGAGCGGGTTGCGCACCTCGTGGGCCACCCCGGCCGCGAGGTTGCCCACCGTGGCCAGACGCTCGGCCTCCGCGAGACGGGTCTCGATGGCCCGCGTGCTCTGCAAACGGGACACCATCTGGTTGAAGGAGGCGGTGAGCTGGCCGATCTCGTCGTTCCGCCGGGGGACCAGACGCACGTCCAGTTCCCCGGACTCCACCCGCCGAAACGAGCGCTGCAGGGCCAGGATGGGTCGGGTGAACTGGAAGGCGACCATCGAGGCTCCAAGGACTCCCACCCCGAGCAGGGCCGAGAGCCAGAGCAGGCTCCGCTGACGGGCTCCCTGGAGTTCCGCGGTGATCTCATCCAGGGGATAGGACATGCGCAACACGTAGGGCTGGCTCCCGCCCATCACCGGAACCGGAATGTTGACCGCGAGGTCCGCGGGGCGATGGGTCCAGATCCCGGCGAACTCGGCGGTGTCGTTGCGGACGCCCTGGATTTCCACCACCACCACGTCCATCGAGTCGAAGGAAGGATGCCCGTGGCGGCGCGCCTCCCGGAACATCAGGCGACGGTCCGTTTCCCGGGTCAACGAGTCGGAGAGCCCTTCCCGGGCGATAAAGCTGACCTGCTCGATGTTCTCCGTGGTTCCGCTCTCGCCGTCGTCGTGGACCCAGGACCGGGTGGTGTGGCGATCCACGGTAAACCTGCGCTCGCCGTCGGTCTCGCCGGAGACCTCCAGGGCCAGCAGCAGCGAGTCCAGCCCCGCGCCACCGCCGAACGCGAAGGCGTTGGCCCGTTCCGAAAGCTCGAAGGTGGAGCGG
Organism: Candidatus Eiseniibacteriota bacterium; assembly: GCA_942491735.1. GTDB lineage: Bacteria > Eisenbacteria > RBG-16-71-46 > JABDJR01 > JABDJR01 > CALOCN01. The sequence goes on from CALOCN010000001.1 coordinate 1,098,512, forward strand.
TCGATCCCGGAGGTGATCCGGGACAACCGCTCCACCAACTCGCGTTGCTCGCGCTCGGCGAGCACGTACTGGAGTGCCATGACGGCGACCAGCAGGAAAACCATCATGGCGGCAAGGCGGATCTTCAGGGTCATGGGTCTTTCCGGGCCTGCGCTCTAGAGACGATTCTCCACCTGCAGGCGATACACGATGGGGTAGTCGTCCTCATCGTGTCCCACCCCATAGAGATTGCCGTCGGCGCCGACCTGCAGCCAATCATACCGCCCCGGGAGGGTCAGGCGCCGGGCATACTCGCCGGCCGCCGTCCACTCGTCCACCACCAGGTGGTCGTCCTTCTCGGTGGCCGTCACCGCCCAGATGCGTCCGTCCGGCCAGGCCAGCACGCCCCGCAGGTCCGCCCGGAACTCCGGCATGTGCTTCATCAGGTCCCCCTGGTCGAGTTCGACCGTCTGGTCGTGCCCCTTGTCGGACCAGGAGACCTCGGGGCCACTCCCCCCGCCGGCGCCGTCGCTTTCCTCGGTGACCGTCACGAAGACCATCTTGTTCTCGCCCCCTTCCTCGTCCCCATCCCCGGAAGGCAGCTTGAAGGCGACCCGCTCGAACTCGCGACCCCAGTTCCCGCTGGGCGAGCCGTCGGCGCTGATCACGCCCAGGCGATACTCCCCGTCGTGCATCCGGTAGAGGGTTCCGTCCGGTCCCGTGACCACCCCGGGCCCCATGGGCGCCGCGCCGAACTTCATCACGTTCATTTCGGCCATTTCCTTGTACTCGCCGATCCGCCACGCGCTCTTGCCCGCGGCGTCGAACCGTTCCATCTCGACCCCGTTCATCCCCTCGTACATGCAGATCACCGAGCCGTCCTTCTGCAGCGCGATGCCCTCGACCATGCCGCTCATGACCTGGTCCCGGGCCAGCTTGCCGGTGGCGTCGAAGATGGAGAGCCGCTGCTGGCCCATGTCGAACACCGCGACCATGCCGTCCGCGTTGACGGACAGCTTGTTGGGCAGCTTGAACTCGCCCGGACCGCCGCCTTCCTGGCCGACCGTGCGCAGGTAGGCGCCGGTCGGCGAGAAGACCTGGACCCGGTTGTTTCCCATGTCGAGGACATAGATGTTGCCGTCCGCGTCGGCGTCGACCTGGGTGGTGAGGAACTTCTCGTAGAACTGGGCCGGGTCCGCCGCGTCCGGGCCGCCGATGGCCAGGGTTTCGACGAGCTCGACTTCGGTCTCGGACTGCGGCGCCTTGGCGTGCACGTCACCGGCCTGGGCGTGGCCCGGCAGGGCCAGGCACGCCGCCGCGATCAGGAACAGACACTTGAGCAGGATAGACATGGAAATCACCTCTTCGCCTGGAGCATGAATCAGGCGTCCGCGACGGCGTCAGGCGTGCCGCCGCCACGAACGAACAACGAAAACAGGGCCGGAATCACCCCCAGGGTGCAGATGGCCGAGGCCAGGAGACCCGCGGACGCGGAGAGGGCCAGGGTGCGCCAGCTGGCCGCGCTGGTCGGATCGTTCCCGAAGGCCAACGGAGCCAGTCCGGCCAGGCTGGTCGCGGTGGTGAGCAGGATGGGGCGGGCCCGTTCGCGGGCCGCCCGGGCCGCGGCGCCGATCGCGTTCCGTCCGGAGCGGTGGAGCGCCCCGGCCCGGTGCACCAGGAGCAGGGCGTTGTTGATGGCGATGCCGGCCAGGAGAATGAGCCCGATGTAGGCCGTGCGATCGAAGGTCTCGCCGGTGATCCAGAACACCAGGGCGATCCCGGTAAAGCTCAGCGGTACCGAGAGAATGGCCACGAAGGGCAGGAGCAGGCTCTCGAACAGCGCGGCCGAGACCATGTAGATGAGGAGGAGCGCCAGGGCGATCGCGCCATGGATCTGACGCTCCTCCCGGGAGGTGAGGAACACCCCCAGCCCGTCCTTCAGCGTGTAGCCCGCGGGCAGTTCCGTTCCCTCGACGAAGGACTCCACGTAGCGGTTGCCGACCCGCCGAGGTCCCCGGAACTCGAAGGTGACCAGCCGCTCGTACTCCTGGTTTCGCCGATGGATCTCCCCCTGGACCGCGCGCTCGGAAACGCTGAGGGCGTTTCCCAGGGGATAGGAGACACCGGACGGGGTCCGGGCTCCGAGGGTGGCCAGCGAGGTCGGGGTCATGCGGTCCGCTCCGGTGAACCGGATGGTCGCGTTCAGCTCGCCGTCGTCCGAGCGAAGCCGGCGATCCGCGTAGCTTCCCGCGATGGCCGGTTGCAGGGAGTTGGTGAACCGTCGCATGGGCACCCCGAGCTCGGCGATGAGATCCCGGTCGGGCGTGGCCACGAACTCGATAGCGTCCTTGGCGATCCAGCTCGATGCGTTGGTGTTGACGTCGGCGATCCGGCCGTGACGCTGCAACCGGCGCCCCACGTCCTCGGCCAGTTCGGCCAGGCGAATGTAATCCGGGCCGCTCACTCGCAGCTGGTAGGACGCGGACACGTTCCCCCCCCCGGAAAAATACCCCGGTCCGGACCCCGAGACCCCCACGTTGGCTCCGGAGATGGTGGACGCCCTGAGGATCAACTCCTCCTTGAGCGCCGCCGGGATGGTGGTGCGCGCCACCTGGGGGATGAAGCGGGCGGTCAACGCGGCCCGGTTCTCGCCGATGAGCGTCTCCACCTGGTCGATGTACCGCTTGGCAAAGAAGTCGTGGCTGAGGATCGCGTTCTCGAAACCGCTGATGAGCGCTTCGGTCTGGGCGATCTCCGCTCCCGGAGCCAGCCCGATCGAAACGGAGAGCTGGGTGTCGGTATTGGGGGGGAAGATGGACCCGGTGGAGACCTTGTTCTGGAAGACCCACACGGATCCGGCCAGCAAGGCGAGGGCGACAAAGGCGGTGATCCATCGACGGCGAAGCAGCGCCTTGAACACGGCCCCCAGGACCCGCTCCACCGCGGCCCCCAGGGCCCGGGCGACCGCGCGCACCGGCCCGGGAACGCGGAGGAATCCCTCGCCGCGCCCGGCGAGCGCCCACCGCGACAGCAGCGGGGTGAGCGTCAAGGCAACCGCCAGGGACGCGCCGAGGGACAGACAGACCGCGAGGACGAACGGCAGGTAATAGTCCCGCAGCTCACCGCTGAGATAGAGAAACGGGGTGAGAACGACCGCCGTGGTGAGGGTGCCGGCCACGAGCGGGAAGAGGACCTCGCGCACCGCGGCCAGGGTCCGCAGCCGGGTCACGGTTCCCCCCGCCGTTTCCGATTCCCGGCGGCGACGCAGCGCGATGTTCTCCTGCAGAACGATCGCGTTGTCGACCGCCATGCCGAAGGCCAGGGCCAGGCCGGACAGGGTGACCAGATCGATCCCTAGTCCCAGGATCCGAAACAGGAGGAACGTCCCCAGGGCGGAAAAGAGCACCGAGCCCAAGACCACCGCGCTCGGCCGAAACCGCCCCGAGGACGCTACCAGAACAAGAAGGATGAGTAGAACGGAGAGGGAGGCCCGTCGGGCCAGAACCGAGATCTCCTTGCGGATGCTCTCGCTCGAGTCGTGCACCGTCTTCAGGGTGACCCCGGAGGGCAGGCTGGGGCGCAGCGCATCGAGGGCTTCCCGCACGCTCGCCGCGACCTGGACCAGGTTGGTTGCTGCCTCCCGCTCCAGGACGATCTGCGCCGAGGGGCGTCCGTTGAGCCGGGCGATCCGCACCGGTTCCGCCCGGGTGTCGGTGACCGACGCCACGTCCCCCAGCCGCACCGGGCTGTCCGGGGAACCGCCGACCACGGCATGGCGCAGGGCGGACGCGGTGGGCTCGGTCCGCACCACCGTTTGCGCGAGTCGATGACCGCCCACCACGCTTGCGCCCAGCGGAACGTCCTGGGCCATGCCTTCCAACGCGACGCCCAGCGCGCCCGCGTCGACCATCCCACGCTCCACCGCCTTGGGATCCAGGTCGACCCGCAGTTCCCGTTCGCTGCCACCGTAGAGGGTGACCGCGGAAACCCCCTCGATGGCCAACAGGGCCGGGGTGAGGCGATCCTCCAGGAGATCGCGGAGGGCATCCGCGGTGTGATCTCCCGAAGCCTGGATGGCAAAGAAGGTCTCGGCATCCAGGTTTCCCGGCAACCATCGCTCGATCACCGGAGGAGACACATTGCGTGGGAGCCGGTCCCGCAGCGTGGCCATGCGATCTCCCAGGAGCAGTTCCGCGCGGTCCATGCGGGTGCCGCGTTCGAACTCCAGGGCGACCTGGGCGAACCCGCGCCCGCTCACCGAACTCACCTCGCGTACTCCGGGCAGACGGTTGGCCTCCGCTTCCACCTTGGAGGTGACCAGGCCTTCCATCATCTCCGACGACGCATCCGGCCAGTTCAGGGAGACGGTGAGTCGCGGGAAGTCGAGTTCCGGGGTGAGGGCGATGGGAAGACGCTGCAGGGCGGCCAACCCCAGCAGGAGCACCACCGCGTAGCAGGCCCCGGTGGCCACCGGTCGCCGCAGGGGAATCCCCAGTGCCTTCACGACGCTCTCCGCATCGGCTGGGCCGCCGCCGCCGCGCCCCGTTGCAGGAGGGTGAACAGGACCGGAATGACAAACAGGGTCAGCAGGGTCCCCGAGGCCAGCCCGCCGATCACCGTGGCGGCGAGCGGGGCAAGGAACTCCTGGCCGCCGGAGAAGAAGACCGGGACCAGGGCGAGGGTGGTGGTGAGGGTGGTCATGAGGATGGGGCGGTAGCGCTGACGGCTGGCCGTCAACACCGCGTCACGCGTGGGGACGCCGGCCGCGGTGAGGCTGCGCAACAGGTCCACCTTGAGAATGGAGTCGTTGACCACGATGCCCACCAGGACCACGAACCCGATTCCGGAAAACGCGTTGAGGCTGCCCCCGCTGATCAGAAGGGCGACCGCGATCCCGACCAGGGCCAATGGAACCGCGGCGAAGATGAGCAGGGGGAGCTTGAGCGACTCGAACTGCGCGGCGAGAATCAGGAGCACCAGCCCCGCCGAGAGACCGAACGCCTTGAGGATGTCGGCGAGGGTGGTCTGCATGGTCTTCCAGGTCCCGCCGAACCGCCAGGTGGTCCCGGGCGGGAGCGCGACCTCGGCCAGCCCCGCCTCCAGGGCCTCCTTGACCGCATCCGCGTCCCGGAGTTCGCCGTCCCAGCGCACCGCGGCCAACCGTCGTTGTTGTTCCCGCACCACCCGCGCCGGGGTCTGTTGCAGCCGCACATCGAACAGGTCCCGCACGGTGTAGGAACGTCCTCCCGCGACCAGGAAACCCGACTCGGGCGAGCCGCCGTCATCGATACGGATGCGCACCGGGATCTCCTCGTCGAAGCGCCGCACCGTGGTCGCCTCCACTCCGGTACCCCGGGCGCTCACTGCCTGGAACAGTTCCATCTCCGCGAGACCCAGTTGCCAGAGGACGTCGTCCCGGGGCACGTAGGCCAGGCGGGGCTCGGTCTCGGCCGCGCTCACCCGAAGCCCAAGACCCGACGCGAGAAGCGCGTCCTGTGCTGCAACGGCCACCTCCCGCGCCAGGGCCTCGGAAACATCCACGTCACCGCCCAGGATCTCCAGACGCAGGGTGGGCTCGGTGGGAGGGAACAACGCGGCGAGCTCGGGTCGATCCTCGACCACCGAAAGGTTCCACTCCGGGTGGCGTTCGCCCAGTTCCAGCAACCCGGCCAGGATCTGCCGGCGGTCCCGCGCGCCGTCGCTCTCCAGGCGAATCCTCACCTGGGCTCGGCTTTGCCGTTCGCCCGGGTCCGCGGCATTGGCGGCTCCGGTGGCCCCCACCGCGCTGAACACATGGGCGACGCCGGACTGTGTGCCCAGCCAGGACTCGATGACCCGCACCGCGGTGTCCGTCCCGTCGACATCGGTTCCCGGCGGCAGACGCAACTCCACCTGGACGAGGTCCGTATCGAGGGCCGGGAGAATCTCGCGCGGGCGCTGCCCGAGGGTGACCAGACCCGCCATGAGGAGAAGTCCGATCGCCGCCAGCGCGGTCACCGGCCGGCGCAGGGAGCGCAACAGGACCGTGTGATACGTGCCGTAGAACGGGAGGACCCCTTCCCGGAACGCCCCTGGAGCCAGTCGCCCGGCCAGCATGGGCAGCAGGGTGAGCGCGACCCCCAGGCTCACCGCCAGCGAAGCGCTCACCGTGATGGCCTGATCGCGGAACAGGGTCCCCACCGTCCCCGGAACCAGGGCCAGCGGAATGAACACCGCCATGCTGGTCAGGGTGGAGGCCAGCATGGGGAGCGAAACCTCTTCCGCCCCGCGAATGGCCGCTTCGTCCGCGGGCAGCCCCTCGCCGCGCAGCCGATGGATGTTCTCCAGGCAGATGATGCTGTTGTCGACCAGCATGCCGATGCCCAGGGCCAGCCCACCCAGGGACATCAGGTTGAGCCCCACCCCCGCCGTCTCCAGCACCGCGAAGGTGGGAATGACCGAGGCGGGCAGGGCCAGGGCGAGGTAGAGCGGCGAGCGCACCTCCCGCAGGAACACCACGAGGATGACAAAGGCGAGAAGTCCGCCGATCCACACCGCCTGGGTCACCCCGCCGATGGCCTGTTTCACGTAGGGGCTGGGGTCGGCGATGACCGCGATGTCGAAGGCGGGAAACTCATCCCCCATGAGGGTGAGGGTGGCTTGCACCCGCTGCGCCATGGTGACCAGGTTGGCGCCGGACTCGCGGAAGACCAGGATGCCCACGGCGGGGGCGTCGTCGAGTCGGCTCCAGCCCTCGGGGATCTCGTACCCCTCGGTGACCGTGGCCAGATCGGAGACCCGGAGCACGCGATCCCCGGTGGTCCGCACCACCACGTCCCGGACCTCCTGGGCGGTGGTCAGTTCCGACTCCACATGCAGCGCGTAGCGGATCCCGCGACGCCGGAGCGTGCCTCCCGCCCCGGTCACGTTGGCCTCGCGGATGACCCGCGCCAGTTCCGACACCGAGACCCCGGTGGTGGCCAGGGCCCGCGCGTCCGGTTGCACCGTGATCTCGGGCTTCGGTGCGCCCACCACCTGGGCCCGGGCGACGCCGTCGATCTGTTCCAGCCGTTTCTGCAACACGGCTTCCGACCACCGCGCCGCGGTCGACAGGTCGTCGGCGGCCAGGGCAAGCACCAGATCGGGGCGGTCACCGCTACCGGTTCCCAGCAGCACGGGTCGTTCCACGCCCGCGGGCAGGGCCCAGCGCATGGCGTCCAGACGTTCCCGCACACCCAGGGCAACGACTTCGGGATCGCTCCCCTCCTGAAGCAACACCGTCAAGGAGACCCCGCCGGGCACCACGGTGGAGCGGACATCCCGCACGCCGCGCGCGCTGACCACCGCTTCCTCGGCCGGTCGTGCCACGGATTCCTCGACCTCCAGCACGCCGGCGCCGGGGTAGGCGATCCACACCGCGAGATGCGACCCCGCGATCTCGGGAAGCAGGGCCACCGGGAGACGGGTCCACGAGACCACCCCAAGGAGGATGGCCGCGAGAAGCACCATGCAGGCGGCGATGGGACGGCGGACCGCGAACGCGGGGAGGCTCATGGCTCGACGGTCACCCGGATGGGGGCGCCGTGGGCCAGGGTCAGGTGGCCCGCCACCAGCACCGTGTCGCCGGCGGAGAGGCCGGAGGTGATCTCGACCCGGTCCTCGGTCTCCAGTCCCAGGGTCACGTACTGCCACTCGGCGCGTCCGTTCTCGGCGCGAAAGACCAGCAGCCGGCGTTCCCGCTCCAGCACCGCGTCACGGGGAACGGACAGGCGGTCCGCGAAGGTGGCCGCTTCGATATCCACTTCGGCGTACATGCCCGGCTTGAGTTTTCCGTCCGGGTTGGGCAGGTCGATATAGGCGATGCCGGTTCCGCGTTCCGGATCCACCTCGGGGCTGAGCGCGGTCACCGTGCCGTCGAAGGGGGTGTCGGGAAACGCGGGAAAGCGCAGCCGGGCCCGGGTACCGGTGGAGAGGCTCCCGAACGCCGCCTCGAGGACCTCGGCCCGCACCCGCAAGGTGGAGAGGTCGACCAGGGTGAGCAGGGTCTGGTTGGGCACGGCCCGTTCCCCGACCACTGCCTCGATCCTCGCCACATGGGCGGCGAACGGGGCGCGAAGCGTGGTGCTCTCCAGATCCAGTTCCGCCCGGGCCACCGATTGTTGCGCCGCGGTGAGCCCGGAACGGTGGGCCACCGCCTCGAGCTTCTCGGCCGAGGCGTGGGTGTCCCCAGAGAGTTGCACCTGGGCGTCCACTTCGGCGTTGGCGCGGGACGCCTCCGCTTCCTTGAGGCTGATCTCGAAAGGGCGGGGGTCGAGCTCGATGAGCGACTGCCCCTTCGTCACCGCGTCCCCCTCGCGAACCCGGACCGCGGTCACCCGTTCGCCCACCCGGGGAGCCAGGTCCACCCGGCGAATCGCCTCCGCCCTCCCGCTTGCCCTCACGGTCTGGATGAAGGGCCCCTGGGCCAGGGTCACCCCGCGTACCGGAAGGGGCGTGGCCGAGGGCGCCGCGGAATCGACCGCCCGGGGTGGCTTCCCTGTTTCGGAGTCCGGTTTCGAGGCCAGGGAATCACGGGAGGAGAACAGGTCCAGCAATCCTTCACGGGCCCCGAAGGCGTTGGTGAGAAGGAGGGTCAGGGCGATGACGATCGGGATCAGCAGGGGATATCGGTAGCGTCGCATGCCCCCCGTCTTATCAAGGTCCGTGCCGAACCGGAGAACGCTCTAACTCGTTGTGTCACATGGGGGCTACTTGAGGGCCGGTTCCCGATCTCCCCAAATGGGGAGCCCATATGGGGACCTTGGGGTGCCCTTTCCCGCGGGTTTTTGCTTTCCCGATCTGGCCGGGGTTCGTAAGATGCCCCACTTCAGCCCTCCTCGCGCGGACCGCTGGCAAAGTCGGATCCCTGATGACCCGATACTCCCAGAGGGACAGGAGGTTCGCGCAGCGCGTCTCACGCGGTTCACCCGCGGCGCGCCTCCACAGACGCCAAGCCGCCTCTCGGCGTCAACGCAACTCGAGGAGGATCCAGCATGTCGCTATCACGTGGTGCGCGCACCGCACTTGTACTTGCCGCTTTGATCGCCGTCGCACCCGCGGCGAACGCATCCCCCGATTGGTGTGGGGACTTCGGGTATCGCTCCCACGAGTCCGTGGACAGCGTCACCCAGATCCGGGTTACCTATGGCTCGCCGGTCGGGGAGGTCAAGGGCGTACTCTTCATGACCTCCGCCACGGGGACCAATCCGGGCGTGCTGTTCATGCACGAGGGGGACGGCATCGAAGCCGGGGACCTCGAGCGGTGCCGTGAACTGGCGCGCATGGGCTACGTGGTGTTGGCTCCGGAGTACGCGGTGCGTCCCGGCAGCATCGGCCAGACAACCGTGGCCGCCGGCGCCGTGGACCAGACCCTCGCCGGCGCCGAGATGCTCTCCGCGCACCCCAATGTGATGGACAATCGCATTGGTGCCGTGGGCTCCAGTCATGGTGCCTACGTGGCCATGCTGGCCGCGGGCGAGGACCGCAAGCAGTTCCGTTGCCTCATCGTCGCCAACAGCGCGATCGACGTGCCCACCATCGCTCCGCTGGTCAAGACCCCGATCCTGCTTCAGCACGGGGACAAGGACAACGTCGTCCTCATGAAGAGTGCCCGGCACCTGAACTACGAAATCAAGAAGAACGGCGGTCATGCCGAGCTCAAGGAGTACACCCTGCTTCCGCACGGGTTCTGGTACATCGACGGGAGCGCGGGCAGGACCACCGAGGTCGTCGCGCAGGCCGATTGGGCCTGGGACGACGCGACCCAGTTTCTGGACCGGAAGCTCAATCGCGGCCGGCCCCCGGTTGCCTCCAAGTAGACATCCGCTCAAGCCCTCCGGGCTTTGATCGATCCGCATCCACGCGCCGTCCGGGGGTAACCCCGGGCGGCGCTTGTTCTTGCGCTCCGGCCTACGATTTCTGGTGACTTTCGGGTAGCAAAAGTGTCCAATGCTGCGCCACTTTCCCTATCCCGGGGTGACCCGGATGCCGGTCCCCGACCGGTTTGAAAGGCGCGGAACAACATGACCCACCGACGGACGGGCTTGGTCTCGATCCTCCGTCGCGCTGTGCCTGGTCTCCTGATCACCGCAGTTGGTCTTGCCTTGGCGGCACAACCGGCCGCGGCCCAGGTAGACGGCATCAGCTACACCCTGACCCCGGTCTACAACCCGGTCTACTGGGATCCCGAGCTGGGACTCAGCAACACCGAACTCTGGGGCGGTCGCCTGGGTTACAACCTGGGGCGGCGTGTCTCGCTTACCGGCTACTACATGGGTCGGGACGGGGTTTCGACCCGGCTGACCGGGCTCGGTCTGACCGACCTGCAAGGGGATCCGCTGGTCGATCAACAGATCGACGTGCTCAACTACGGTGCGGACCTCGTGTTCAACATGGGGAGCGGTCCCATCACCGCGTTCGTCAAGGGAGGCGGCGGCATCCTGCAGCTCACTCCCGAGATGAGCGAGCGCGTGCGCACGGTCAACCTCAAGCTGGGAGGTGGGTTCCGTTTCGGCATCGATCGCTTCCATGTCATGGTCTACGCGGAGGACTCCGCGGTGCGCCTGGACCGGTACGATCTTGCCGTGCCTTCCCAGGCCGGGTTCCCCGACGACCCGGATCAGAACTCCCTGCGGCACACCCTGTCGCTGGGTCTCGGGGTGGACATCCGCCTCGGCGGACGAACCGGTGGGCGCAGCGTGAATGAAACGGACGCCGCATTCGATCGCTCGTTCGAGCGCGGGCTGACCGGCCTGTCGATTCCGGTGGAAGTCTTCGGGGGTCGTCTGAACTACAACGAGAAGCTCGCCCTGGCCAGCCAGGACCTGGTCGGTCTGCGCTCGGGGCTGGACTTCGGTCGCTTCTTCGGTCTGCGTCTGTACTACTGGCGCGGCCTGGAGGACGGGTTGGATGACACCGCACCGGTCCAGAGCTGGGGTGGCGAGGCCCGTTTCAACCTGAGCGGAGGCGAGGGTGCACTCCCGTACCTGGTCGGCGGGGTGGGGCAACTCGACTACCTCGCGGGCTTTGTCGACGAGAACGGCGAGCCGCGCTCGGATCGCAGCATGCTCATCTTCGGCGGTGGCCTGGCCTTCACGGTGAGCGACCGCTTCAAGTTCGATGCCTCGGCCCGGAACCACCTGTTCAGTGACGACGACCTGACCGGCGCGTCGAGCCCCAGCGATCTCTATTCCAACTGGATGCTGGGGGCGTCGGTCAGCTTCAACCTCTTTGGCGGCGCTCCCGACGGGCGCAAGGGATTCTTCGGGGATCCGGGACCCTTGGCGGCCCCCGTCGCGGCGAGCCCCCAGGCTGCGTCCTCGGGATCGGCTCCCGATGCGACCGGAGAGGCAACGCCGGCCGATGTCGCCGGTGTCGCCGGAGCCGGTGTCGCCGCGACATCGACGACCCCGGGCGCATCCGTTCCCGACACGGCGCGGGTCGCCGAGGATGGATCGACCCTGGCCAGCGGCGTGCTTCGCAACTACCAGGGATCCCAGTTCGTCACGTTGCCGGTACCGGTCGAGGGGGAGATCTATATCCGCTACGGCCAGGCCGGGGGCGTGGACATCCAGTCCCGCAACCTGAGCACGACGCCTCCCGTGGTCTCCACCTCGGTGGTGGCACCGGCGGCGACGCCGCTGGTCGCCGACTCGACCGCGGACTCCACGTCGGCCGAGGCCATGCGCCAGGTGGTGCGCGACGAGTTGGCCGCCTCCGGGGCCACCGCGACCGGGATCACCGCCGCGGATCTCGCCGCGATGGAGACACGGCTCAACGCACGCATTGATCAGAGTGTCAGCACGTCGCTTGCCGCGGCGGGCATCACCGGAGCCGCGGCGGGTGCCGCGACCCAGGGGACGGACACTCCGGGCGCCGGGGCCGATACGCCGTATGCGGAGGGTGCCGCCCCGGACAGTTCCAGGCAGGACTCCGGTTGGGCGTTGCGCGGGAGTCGCATCTACGCGGGTGCCGATGTGGACGATCCCACGCAGTTCCTCGTCGGTGGGCGACTGAACCTCGGGCGTTTCATCAAGCCGCTTCCCTTCGATCTCATGCCCGAGGCCACGTTCGGCTGGGGAGACTCGCTCACCACTTCCTATCTGGCCTTGAACCTGTTGTTGAAGCTCGGCGACAACCCGAAGAGCGTCAACGTCTACCTGGTGGGTGGGTTCGGTTTGCTCCTGGTGAAGCCGGAGAACGGCGCCTCCACGAGCGACGGGGTGTTCAGCCCCGGGGCCGGTCTATCCGTTCCGCTCGGCAAGCTGCGGGTCTTCGGCGAGTATCAGGGCCTCGATTGGTTTGACCGGAACCGGGTGCTGGTCGGATTCCGGTTGGGTCGCTAGGCAGTGGTTGCCCTGCGCTCTCGCACCGCGCTCGCCATGTTGGCGGGCCTGATGGCAACCGCCGGAACGGCGGCGGACACCACCGTGGCCGTGGAAACCCACGTGCCGGTCCGGGATGAAACCCTGCTCTACGTGCGCTATGGCCCCCCGGGGGCGGTTCGCATCCAGCGCACCCATGGAGTGTCCGACAGCCTGTGGGCCCTGTACGGCGACCCGGTTGATTCCCTGGTTTCCGGACCGGCGACGCAACCCGAGTCGGTCTGGGTGCACACTCCGGTGGACCTCGTGGCCCTGCGTCGCGTCCTGCAGGAGGAACTGGCCGGTTGGCAACGCGCACCGGGCGAGCCGGGTGAACCGGGCGTCTACGCGGCGACGGATACGGGGCCCTCCGTGGTGCCGGTGCCGGTGCCGACCGGCGGCCGCGATGACGGCTCGCCCTCCCCAGGTGTGCGAAGCGGGACCGAGGTCCCGGCGACAAACACCGTGGGAACCACCGGGGGCGGGGGCGGCTCGAGCGTTGCCCCCATACCCATCCCCATCCCCATACCGGTGGGTGGCGGGAGTCACGACACCCTCTTCGTCACCGCGTCGCCGGACACGGTCTACGTGACCGTGCCTTCGGGGGAGCCCGGCGGCAGCTCCGTGGTTCCGGTGCCGGTGCCGATTCCGGTCACCCGGGAGACCGTGCTGCGGCGGTTCGTGGGTGAAGGGCTCCTGGAAACGCATCTCATCGTCTTCGAGACCGGTCGCGCGGACGTCCTGCCTTACTCGGCCGCGGTGCTCGATGTGATCGCCACCGTACTACGGGATTTCCCCCAGGCCCGGATTCGGGTGGAGGGACACACCGACGACATCGGATCCGAAGCGCTCAACCAGGCGCTCAGCGAGCGGCGGGCCGAGGCGGTGGTGCGGTATCTCACCACCATTGCGGGCCTCGAGGCGACGCGGTTGGAATGGGACGGCTTCGGGGAGTCGCGCCCCTTGGCTCCCAACACCAGCCCGACCCTGCGCACGCTCAACCGCCGGGTTGGATTCCGCGTGCTGAATCCCGAGGCGCTGCAGACCGAGAGCGACGACTGACCTACCGCCCGCCCGCCTTGAGGCGGCCCCAGGTCACGGTTTCCACCGGGGTTACGTTTTCGTCGCAGGGTCGCAGGGTGGGATTGCACCCCCCCGAGACCCCGTGATGCACGGCGTCCCCGATCCCCACCCAACCGAGTTGTGAGCCCGGCAAGGTGAGGTTGAGCGACTGCTCGGCCCCGCTGCAATCCGCCAGTTTGGCCTTCTTCGTCAACGGGTAAGGGATCACGCGCATGAGGGCGTCGCCATGGACCGTCACCTCGAAGACGCCCAGCACGACCAACTCCCGGACCTGGCATTGCGCCTTGGGCCAGGTCAGGGTGTTCCCGGACCTGGTGGCGGGCCACTCGGTCATGGGGAAGTCCAGCACCGAGCAGCGGGTGAATCCGTCCACCGTGATGGATCCGGGAGTGTTGAGGCTCCGATACTCGATCCCCGCCTGGAGACCGGTCAGACCGCTCTCGCTGAGGTTGCCGTCGATGGTATTCGGTGTGGCGAGCAGGTAGACCGAATAGCTCCGGCCCTCGGCGGAGGCAATGCCCCCCGTAACGATCTCATCGGTCGAGAACAGCTCGATGCACTCGGCCGCGCCGTCACGCTCCTGCAGGTGCAGGAGGATTGCCGCTTCATGACCCGGTTCCGGGAGCGGTGGGGGATCGGGGATGGGCTCGGGTGAGGGCGGTCCCGGCGGTGGGTTGTCACTCGGGAGTCGGGTGCCGAACATCTTCACGTGGTTGCGGTACCAGTCGGTGACATAGATGTCCCCCAACGGACCGATGGCCACATCCGTCGCGCTGGAGAACCCGTCCGCGCCCTCCGTGTTGGGTCCGAAACGCCACAGGACTTCACCCTGGGGTGAGAGCTTGTGCACGTTGTAGCGCCCCCGGGCAGTGACGTAGATGTTGCCGTCCGGATCCACATCGAGACCCTCGGGCGCAATGTGCTTGCCATCCACGTTGACCATGGGCCAGGCGGTGACGTACTGGAGATCGGTGTCCAGAACCAGGATCTGTTTCCTGCGGGTGTCGGCGAGGTAGACGCGGTTCCCGGCGACCGCGATATCCAGCGGAAGCTCCAGGGTCCCCGAGTCGGCCCGGTAGCTCGCCACTTGTGTCCCTGCGGAGGAGAGCTTGCGGATCAGCAGGAGATCCGGACTGACCACATAGATGTCCCCCCCGGAGTCGACGGCCACCCCGGTGACCCCCCGCATGGTCCGAACCCAGATCAGGGTTCCGGAGGGGCTGAACTTCTGGACCTTCCCCCCGAACTGCTGGCAGATGACCACCGTCCCGTCCGGGGCGATTGCGATCCCCGCCGGGGAAAAGAAGTCCTCGGGTGCATCGCCACGTAGACCCCACTCCCGCAGGAACTGCCCGTCCCGTTGGAAGACCTGGAGACGGTGGTTGTGGCGGTCGTTGACGTAGACCCTGCCCGCGGCATCCACGGCAACCGCACCGGGCCGATCGAACTGGCCCGGCACGATACCCGAGTATCCCCACTGGAAGGCGAAGTCAGGAGCTTGCTCGGCGAGGGCGACGGAAGCGCCCAGGAGGCCAAGCGCCAGGGTCGACAGGAACGGACGCAGCGGACCGAAGCATCGAGCGCAATGCATTGGGGAACTCCTCTGCCAAGCCCATGTCAGGAATCGCCGCTTACGGCGCTTGGGTACTCTGCGGTGAGCCTCAATCGTAGAGGGACTTCAACCGTCCCCAACTCACGGTGTGGGTCGGTGTCGTTGCGCAGGGACCAAGGAGCGGGTTACAGCCACCGCCAATGGCGGCGCCGGGACCGTTGAGGGAGACCCAGCCCAGATTCACCGCGTCCACGTCGATATCGAGTTCCGCTCCCGCACAGCTGGCCAGCTTGGCCACGTCCGTGTCGGGATAGGGACGTGCCCGCATCACTGCGGAGCCGAACACCGTGACGTCGAAGTACCCGGCAACGACCAGTTCCCGCACCTGGCAGTTGTTCCTGGACCAGGTCATGGTGTTCCCGCTTTCGCTCGCCGGCCAGTCCGCGGTCGGGAAGTCCAGGGTGGCGCACAGGGTCCACCCGTCGATGCGGAGGTCTTCCGGTTCGAAACCCGCGTACTCGATGCCCAACCGGAACCCGGTCAGTCCGTTGTCCGGCCCGCGACTGTCCGGGGTGCCCACCACGTACGCGCGGTAGGAAACGCCCTCGGCGGATCCCTGGCCGGAGGTAACGATCTCGTCCGCGTCGAAGAGTTCGAGGCAGATCCTGTTCGGGGCTTCGGGACCCAGGTGCAGGAGGATGGCGGCCGGGTGACCCGGCGTCGGCGGAGGCGGTGGGGGAGGTCCGGGCAACGTGGGCGGGGGGGGTGGATCGTCTCCGGGCAGCACGGTGCCGTACATCTTGACCACGTGGCCGTCGTAGTCGGTGACGTACACGTCCCCAAAGGGGCCCACCGCAACATCCACCGGTCGAATCAGGGCGTCCGGTTCCTCGCGGGGGTCGCTTCCGCGCGGGCCCAGGGTCCACTCCCAGGTCCCCTGCGCAGAGAAACGATGGATGGAGCCGCTCCGGGTGGAGGCGACCACGGTCAGGTCGCCGCGCTCGTCCACAGTGAAGGCTCGGGGGTTCAAGGCATGGCCCTCACCGTCGTGGAGACGCAGGACATCCAGGTAGTTGAGGTCCGAGTCGAACACGACGATGACCGACTCGTGCAGGACATAGATCCGACCATCCTGGCCGTGGATCTCACCTCTCCCGGCCACGGATGACCAGAGGACCTGATCCCCGTCCTCGTTCCACTTGACCGTGCGACTGTGCCCGGTGAAGTAGACGTTGCCCTCGTCGTCGATCCCCATCCCGGACGTTTCCGGCGGGGGAGGGCGCTTCCACACCACGCTGCCGTCCGGCGCCAGACGCATGATCTGGTAATCCGAACCCCTGAAGACCAGGCCGCCGTCCGGGTGGAGGAGAATGCGTCCGGGTGAGACACCCAGGTACCATTCGCGCAGGAAGTGCCCGTCGCGGGTGAAGACCTGGATGCGGCGGTTCGCGTCGCTCACCCACACCTGGCCGAGCGGGTCGACGGCAATTCCGGAGGGACGACTCAGTCGGCCCGGTTCCGGCCCCTGGAAACCCCACTGGAAACCGAATTCCGGAGCGGGGGACGCTGCGGTGTCGGTGACCGCGAAGCAGAGAAACAGTAGGGTCAGAATGTTCGAGAAGCGCATGGGGTTGGCTCCCATCCTCATGATTCAAGCCCTCAGTGCAACCTACCACAGGAATCGTAGCCCGGCCCCGATTTCCAACACCGGTACCGCGCACGCGCTGATCCTCTTGTCTCCCATGGAATTGGCGTTCCGGGTACACTCCCGACATGGCCTCCTACCTCACCCTTGCCCGGCCCCATCGACTGGAGATTCCCAGGATCAAGGGCTCCCGCTTCCTTGCCTCGGTGGCTCCCGTTGCGGATCCCGAAGCAGCCCAGGACCTGCTCGCGGCGACCCGCCGTGAGTTTCCCGATGCGACCCATCACTGCAGCGCGTGGCGTATCGACGCGAGCCTCTACAAGACCGGTGACGACGGCGAGCCGGGTGGCACCGCGGGGCGCCCCATCCTGCAACAGATCGACGCCCGGCGACTGGTCCGTGTCGCGGTGGTGGTGACCCGCTGGTACGGCGGAACCAAGCTCGGAGCGGGGGGCCTGGTCCGCGCCTACGGCGGTGCGGCCGGCGAGGCATTGGATGCGGCCGGCATCACCGAGGTCATCATCAAGCGCACGGTGATCGTGGAACACCCCTACGACGTGTCGGGCGAGGTGCAGTCCGTGCTCAACGCGCGCAAGTTCACTCCGGACTCCGCGTCCTACGAAGCGGTGGTGCGCCTCACCTTCTCGATCCGTGAGGAGGATGCAGCCGGTTTTGCCGCGGAACTCGTGGACCGTACCGCCGGCGTGGCCCGGGTGGAGGTCTCCGAGCCCGATTCCTAGGAGTCAACCCACGATCTTGGCCAGTTTGGCCAGGGCGGCAACCAGGTCGGGCTTCTCGGTCAGCACCGGCAACAGGGGATCGGTCTTGCGGCGCTTGAGCCGGGTCAACAGGTTCTTGATGGTGAACTTCTGCGGGGTCAGTCGCGCGTTCACTTCCTTCCACTCCAGCGGAGCGGAAACCGGCGCCCCGGGAAGCGGTCGCACGCAGTAGGGCGACACCATGAGCTGCCCGTAGCGGTTCTGGAGAAAATCCAGATAGACCTTTCCCTTGCGTCGCGAGAACGCACGCGCCGTGGTCGCGATGTCCTTGTGTCGCGACTCGATCACCTTGGCCAGGAGATTGGCCAGCATGCGGCACTGCTCGTAGGTCACCTGCGCTCCCAGGGGAATCAGCACGTGGAGCCCGGTGGAGCCGCTCGTCTTGACATAGCTCGAAAGACCGATCTCGTCGCACAGGTCCCGGGTGGCCAGGGCAAGAATCCGCACGTGCTCGAAGGGTGCCCCCTTGGGGTCCAGATCGATGAGACACCAATCCGGCTGTTGGATGGTGTCCACCCGACTCATCCACAGGTGCAGCGGGATGGCCGCCATGTTGGCGGTGTAGAGCAGTGTCTCCTCGTCGTCGCACACCATGTACCGGATTTCCTTCTCGCTGCTCTCGCTGTACACGGTGACGGTGCGGATCCACGAGGGAAGGAAATCCGGCACGTTCTTCTGATAGAAGCTCTTTCCCTCGATCCCATCCGGATATCGGGTCAGCACAAGGGGCCGATTGCGCAGGTACGGGAGCATGTAGGGCGCCACCGCGCGGTAGTAGTCCACGAGGTCCCCCTTGCTGTACTTCTCCTGGGGCCAGAACACCTTCTTGAGGTTGGACAGGCGGACGATGCGCTCGGTGTGTACCGGCTCCAGGCTTCCCGGCGGATCCTCACCCGTGTCTTCCTCCAGGGGAGTGGGCTCCTCGGGAACGGCCCCCTCGAGCGTGCACTCCAACGGTTCCTTGTCCTCGCGTAGCCGCAGGAACGCGGGGTGGCGCAGATGGCCGTCCGGGGTGATCGTCTTGTACCGGACCTCGATCACCATCTCCGGTCGCACCCAGACATGATCCCTGCCGGTAGGCACCGAGGGCCCCTTGCAGGAGGGGCGCTTGACCGGATGTGCGTCCAGCGCCTCGCGCATGGCACCCAGTTCGGCGTCGCTGAATCCGGTTCCCACCCGTCCCACGTAGGTGAGCGTGCCGTCGAGGTAGGCTCCCAGGTGGAGCGCCCCGAACCCGGACCGGCTTCCCTTGGTCCGGGTATAGCCGCACACCACGAAGTCGCCCACCTTGTCCGCCTTGATCTTGAGCCAGAAGTCGGAGCGCCCGCCCACATAGGGCGTGTCCGCCTTCTTGGCCATGATCCCCTCGAGTTGCATGGCCCGCACCTGGGCGTACATGGCCTCTCCCTGCTCGGGGATGTGGTCGGCGTAGCGCAAGGGGCCCGCCTTGGGGAGGATGCGTGGCAGGTGTGCCTTGCGCTTGAGCAGGGGGAGCGATCGCAGATCGTATCCCTCGAATCCCAGCAGGTCGAACACGAACAGGGTGGCCGGCAACTCCACCGTGGCCCGTTCGATATCACGGGTGCGGGTCAGCTTGGAGCGTTTCTGCAGGCGGCTGAAGCTGGGATGACCCGCTTCGTCCAGCACGGTCAGTTCGCCGTCGAGCACCAGGTTCCGATAGGGAAGCGCGCGGATGGCCCGGGCCAGATCGGGGAAGGTGTCGCAGAGATCGTGGCCGTTGCGGGATCGCAGCACCACCTGTCCCTCGGCATCCCGCGCCGCGATCAGACGGTAGCCGTCGTACTTGAGTTCGTAGATCCACTTCCTGTCGGTGAACGGCTCGTCGCGGGTACGGGCCAGCATCAGCTCCATTTTGAGCGGTTGCAGGACTCCCTTGGGGGTCTTGCTGCGCGCGAGCGACTGTTTGATCTCCCGGGTCCGCGTCTGGCCGTCCCGCATTTCCTCCAGGGTAAGACCGGAGAGGATGGACTCCTCGGAGTACGGGTTTTCCTCCAGGTTGACCCAGACGTCCTTCTTCTTCTTGAGGAGCCAGTCCTTGCCGTTGGGGTCCCGGCTGGTGCGCACCAGATACCATTCGCCCTGCAGTTTGTAGCCATGGAGGATGAAGTGCAGTTTGCCCTTGGGAAGGCTCTCGTCCGGGTTGTCGATGGGAACCCAAAGCCCCTTGTCCCACACGATGACCTCGCCCGCCCCGTAGTTTCCCTTGGGGATCACGCCCTCGAAGTCGGCGTACTCCACCGGGTGGTCCTCCACGTGGACGGCCATGCGGGAGTCGGTGGGGTTGGGGGAGGGTCCCCGCGGCACCGCCCAGGAGACCAGGGTGCCGCCCCATTCCAGCCGGAAGTCGTAGTGGAGGCGGGTCGCGGCGTGCTTCTGCACCACGAACATGCGGGGCCGATGGGAGGCCCCCCCCATGGGCTCGAGGGTGCCCTCGGCCGACCGCATTTCACGGTAGCGCTTGAGTTTGTCGCTGGGCTTGGGAGTTTTCTTCGCCGGCACGGGGCCTCGGTGGGTGGGGACAAGGTTCAATCGATTCCAGGGTAACGGATTGCGGCGACACTGCACAAATGTAGGGCGGTGCCGGTGGCGCCCGATATAATACGACGCATGGCTGCACGACCCATGGCTTCCGCCACCATCGCATTCGGACTGGTCTCCATCCCGGTCAAGCTCTTCACCTCCACCGAGTCCAGCGAGAGCATCTCCTTTCGCCAGCTCCACGAGAAGTGCAAGAGCCCGCTCAAGCGCCCCTACTGGTGCCCCAAGGACCAGGCCATGGTGCAGCGCGAGGAGATCGTCAAGGGCTACGAGTACGCCAAGGATCAGTACGTCCTCATGACGGACGAGGAGATCAAGAGCGTCGAGCAGGCGGTGACCAAGGCGATCGACATCAACGAGTTCGTTCCGCTCAAGGACGTCGACCCGGTGTTCTTCGACAAGGCCTACTACCTGGGTCCGGACAGGGGGGGCGAGCGATCCTACAAGCTGCTCTCCACCGCGCTGGAACAGGCCGGGCTGGCCGGGGTGGCCAAGTACGCCGCGCGGGGCAAGGAGTATCTGGTCTGCGTGCGCCCCTTCGAGGGCGGCCTGGTCATGCAGCAGATGCACTACGCCAACGAGGTGCGTCCGTTCGCCGACATTCCGTTGGACGATTCGGTCACGGTCAAGGACAGCGAGTTGAAGCTGGCGTTGCAGTTGATCGAGCAGACGGCATCCGAAGCCTTCGAGCCGGCCAAGTACGAGAACCTGGTGACCTCCCGCATGAAGGAGATCATCGAGACCAAGATCGAGGGCGAAGAGATCACCGTGGCTCCGGGCGAAGCGCCCCAGGCCCAGGTGGTGGATCTCATGGAGGCCCTCAAGGCCAGTCTGGCCGGCGACGGGGCCGCTACCAAGACGGCGAAGAAGAAGACCACCAAAGCGCGCAAGCCGGCCAAAGCCTCGCCGCGTACCGCGAAGAAGCCGGCGGCGAAGAAGCGCAAGGCGGGTTAGACAGCGCCCTGCCAGGGTGGGGCGCAACGGAGGTGTCTCAATTGAAACGCGTCCCGGCCCAACTCTTCCTGCTTCTCCCGCTCTTCCTTTCGGTGGTTGCATCCGGGCCATCCCAGGCCGATACCCAACCCGACGCCAGGGTCGCGTTGCACGTGGTCAGCGCCCTCCAGTGCGATCTCAACCCCGCGGGCCGCTGCGGCGCCTGTCGCCCCGACAACCAGGGGATTCCCTGTTCCGACTACAACCTCCAGTGGCCACTGTTCAGCGGGGCCCGCGTCTACCTCGTCGTTGCCCAGGCCGACCCCACTGCCGGCGTCGCCGGTCTCTCCTGTGGGATCGACTACAGCGCTCCCTATGGCGACGTGGATGTCTTTGGCTGGACTCTGTGTGCCGATCTTGAGTTCGCCAACAGCGGGCCCAATGGAACCTGGCCTCAGGCCGGCAGTGGGAACCGCATCACCTGGGACTTTCTCGACAACTGCCAGCGGGGGCTGGTCGGCGCCGACGGCGTTCACGCGGTGGCCGGCTGTTTCTACGTGTACGCCTACGCGCCCGGTATGCTCCAGGTCACGACCAACAACAACCTGGTGACACCGCCCGAGCTCGCGGTGGCCGATTGCAGCCAACAGGTCTGCGCCACGTACCTGCCGCCGGAACGCGCCGGCTCGGTGAGCTTCGGCGACACCTTCGCACCCGGTTGCAATCCCTGCCTCGCCCCGTGCGCCACCGCGGTGCCCGTCGAACGCCACACCTGGGGGCGTCTCAAGCAAGGGTTCGCGAACTAGCTAGCCGCGCCGTCGCCCTGTTTTTTCTCCTTCATCGCACGGCGGATCTTGACGTTTCGGGACACTAACCGTATGATTAGCTTTACGGGCAGAGGGAGCTCGTAATCAGCTGTCCCAGTTGATGTTCCGTTGTGGGGAGGTGATCCCGTGTCGCTGGCAACAGACAAAGGCCGGATGACCCAGTCACGTTCGCAGCCCCGGTGCGTGGGGGACCCGCGATGGGAGCGATCGGTTCGCAGGTCCCGATCCCGCGAACAACGTCGGCACCGCAAGGCGTTGGATACCGCCGGCCATGTACTGGAGATGCTTCACCGGCTCAAGAACCTGCGCCCCGAACTCCGCCGCGCCCAGGCCGCCATCGTGGCGCGGCTGCACGCATCCCGTCGTTATCAGGATCTTGGCTTCGTTCGTTTCTCCGATGTCTGCGTGGAAGCACTCGGTATCGATGGTCGCACCGGGCGACGGCGCGTAGCCCTGCACGAGTTGCTGGACCGGATCCCGGCCCTGGAGCAGGAGTTCCTCGCCGGTCGAATCGGAGCCAGTCATGCCCTGGAGCTGTTGCCGGTGGTGGACGCGGACAACGCGCGCATGTGGGTCGGCATGGCCCAGGAACTCTCGGTCGCGGCGTTGCGACGTCGAGTCCGGGAGGTGCGCGCGGCGCAGGCCGCGCGGGAGGCGGACGGGGAAGCAAACGGGGTTGGGGATCCGGCGCTTGGCGGTCCCAGTGACCCGGACGAGACCGAACGGGAGTGTCTCACCTTCCTCGCGCCGCAGATTGCCGCCCTTTCCATCGAGCACGGTCTGGACGCCGCTCGCAGCACGCTGGGCTGGGAAGCGCCCCGGGGGGACTCTTTCGAAGCGGTGCTCGCCGAGGCGGACGCCGCCCTGGGCGGGTCGGCGGACTTGCCGGATCCCTTGCCCCACCCGGACGAGTCCGGGACCGACTTGGCCGCGCGGTCCGCGGCGCGATTCCAGCCGGCCGGTCGCATTCAATGGGCCGGGTGGCGATGGCCCGAGTGGCAGCCGGCCACACGGTCGTTGGGACTGCGTCATCGGGATAAGTCTCACCCGTCCGCGGTTCATTCCGGCGCGGGTCCAGGTTCCAGCGGAGAGGGTTCACGCTCCATCAGAAACCTGGACTCCTGGGAGCGGGAAGCTGGGGAATCGCTCGTTCCGGTCGAGGACAGTCGCATCAAGGCCGCGCGTCGGGTTCTCACGACGGGTCGCCGACAGCTGCGTGACCTGGACCGCCGCGCCATGATCACCGGGGACCTCACCTCCGTCTCGGCCTGGGACCTCGTGCGCCTCTACCGGGAACTGGAAGCCATGGAACGGCCCCTCCGGCTCCTGCAGGCGCGGTTGTTCTACCACGCGATCCAGTTGGGCGTCGCGACGTGGAGTTGCTACGCGGACGTGGACATGTTGGCCTCCAAGCTCCTGGGCGCCGGCCCGCGGACCGCGGACGCGCTCTACCACGTGGGCTGCTGCGCACAGTGGGAGCCTCGGTACGGGGAGGCCTACCTGCGGGGAGACGTCGATCTGGTCCAGCTCATGCAGCTGTCCCATGTCTCCGGTGATGGCCGCGCCTGGCTCAAGCGAGCCCGGGCCGTAACCCGCAGGCAGCTCGCCTGGGAGATGGGCTTTCTTCGGCGCCTGGACCGGTTTGACGCCGGTATAGCGCGGTCCGGCGAGGGCGTGTTGGACGCACCGGCCGTGGAAGCCGGTCTTCGGCGGGGCCTCTACGAATTGGGCTGGGATCCGCCGGGGCTGGACCGTGAGCTGGCGGACCGCGGTCTCACCCCCGTCACGGACACCCCTCATGACGAGTTGCCGCGGGACCCGGCGGTGAACCCGCTCGTTCGCGCTCGCCTCACTGTCCTTCTCGACCTGCTGGTACTGGGTCGCTGCGAGTACACGACCCAGGACTCACGCTGGGAGACACGGAAAACGTTGTCCACTCCCGGGCGCCATGTCCGGGTCACCCTCTTCCTGCGTTCGGAGGTGGCCGCTCACTGGCGGCGATTGGCCGGCGAGGTGCGCCGCCGCTGCGGAGCGCTTCCGGACTGGGCCGTCGCCCTGCTCTTGACCCGGGAAGCCGTGGACACGTGGGCCCTCCAGGATCCGGCCCGGATTCCCACCGAGCGAGCGATCCTGGAGCGGGACGGTTATCGTTGCCAGGCCCCCGGTTGCTCATCCCGTCGCAACCTCGAAGTGCATCACATCGTCTACCGGTCCCAACAGGGGACGGACGACCCGTGGAACCTCGTCACCCTTTGCCACGCCCATCATCATCATGCGGTGCACAAGGGGACCCTTCGCATTCGGGGACGGGCCCCGCATTGTCTGCAATGGTCCTTCGGCGCGCCCCTCGGACCGGTTCGCATCTATCAGGGGGACCGTATCCTCGGCGACTTCCCGCCGCCCATCCCCGCGGATCGTGCGGCATAGCGCCTCGTCCACCCGGCTCACGTCACTGTGACAGCAGCCGACTTTCCGTTAAAGTCCCCAGGCTCTTAACCTGGAGATTCATATGCGACGTGTAAGTGCCTCGATCGTAACGGTGTTCGCCGGGTGCTTCCTGGCATGCCTCCTGGGCGCCCCGGCCTCCGCCGCGGAACCCGCCGCCAAGCCCGCGGGAGCGGACGCCGCCACGTTGGCCAAGGCCAACAACCCCCTCGCCGACATGAACGCCCTCAACCTGCAGAACTACTTTGCCCCGACTCTCAACGGGGTCGCCGATGCAACCACCAACACCCTGAACCTCCGTGGCATCATGGTGGCGGGACGTCACATTGTCCGGGCCACCCTACCCGTATCCACGGTGCCTACGGGTCCCTCGACCACCGCGTCCGGTCTCGGAGACTTCAATATCTTTGACGCGATTGTCGTCACCGGAAAGGACGCATCGACGACCCTTGGCCTCGGCCCCATGCTGGTGGCTCCCACCGCCACGGACGATGCCCTGGGAACTCCCGACACCTGGCAGGCGGGCTTGGCCCTGGTTGCCGTGAAGCCCCTGGCGGGGGGAAGCCTCGTGGGCGGGCTGCTCACCTGGCAGACCGACTTCGCCGGCGGGGACAAGCGGGTGGACACCAGCCTCATGACGGCCCAGGTGTTCCTCACCCTCTCCATGGGCGGCGGTTGGTACCTGCGCTCCTCCCCGCTCTCGGTCTTCGACCTCGAGAACGAGGTCTACTTCGTTCCGATCGGTCTGGGTGCAGGCAAGGTGCTCCCCATGGGCGGCACCGTGGTCAATGCCTTCGTGGAGCCCCAGGTGACCGTGTACCACCACGGCGAGGGAAGCCCCGCCCTACAGGTGTTCGCCGGCCTCAACTTCCAGTTTTCCAAGTAGCCCGATCCCGATACCTTCCCCCCCTTTTCCTTCCAGCCGGGCAGGCGTATGGTCGGTCCCGGAGGGATGACCATGTCGCAAGGCACGCCCGCGCCGTTTCCCAGCGGGTACACCATCATGCAGGCCGCGCGCCTGTTGGACCTGCCTGTCTCGCGGATTCGCGAGTTCATCGAGGCAGGGTTCGTCACCCCGCGTCGCGGGCTGGATGATGAACTGCGCTTCTCCTTCCAGGACCTCGTGCTGCTGCGCACCGCCCGGGAACTCTCGGCCAGCCTGACCCCGCGCAAGGTCAAGGACGCGTTGCATCGGCTGCGGGAGCAGCTCCCCCAGGGGCGCCAACTTTCCGCCCTGACCATCCAGGCCAGCGGCGAGGACGTGGTGGCCCACGACAACGGCGACACCTGGCATCCGGAGTCCGGGCAGACACTCCTCGCCTTCGATGTATCGAGCCTCGCCGCCGAAGTGGCGCCTTTGGTCCGGGCCGCCGCGGACCAGGCACGCAGCGGCGACACCCAGGCGGATCCGGACGACTGGTATGAGCTGGCCTGCGACCTGGAGACCCACGACCCCTCCGAGGCCCGCGATGCCTACCGACGCTGTCTGGAAATGGACCCGCGCCATCCCGACGCCCACGTGAACCTGGGCCGGCTCCTGCACGAGGAGGGGCTGCTCGAGGCTGCGCGGGAGCACTACCGGCTGGCCCTCGAGGGGCGACCCACCGATGCCACCGCCGCATTCAACCTGGGCGTGTGCCTTCAGGATCAGGGCCGCTCGCAGGAGGCAATTCGGGCATATCTTGTTGCCCTGGAAAGAGATCCGGAGTATGCCGACGCCCACTTCAATCTGGCCCAACTCTACGATGGAGTCGGCAAGCCGGTGCGGGCCCAGCGTCACATGCTGGACTACGAGTCCCTGACCCATAGCGTGGAGCGTCCCGAAAAGGGCTGATCCCTCTCTCGCACTCGGGGTATTCTTCGCGTCACCCCTCCCCTCGGGCGACTCGGCCGACAATCCCACAGACCCCCTTGCCCCGTTTCCGGGGGCCAACCGACTCCAAGGAGCCGCCCATGCTTCGGCGATTGCCTGTCCTTGCCGTGTTCTATGCCGTCCTTCTCCTGTTTACGGGACCGGTAGCCGACGCCACCGCCCAACAGCGGGGCGAGGTGGATCGCCGTGGCGCGGTGCCCGAATTGACCCGGTCTCCCCGCAACCAGGAGCGCTTGAGCCGCTCCGCCGAGTGGACCCATTTCCTCTCCACCAGCCCGGGTTGGACGGCGCGATGGGATGAGCGACGGGCCCAGCCCCAGCGGGCCCAGGGGCCGGGGTTGAGCCTGGCCGCGGTGCCGGGTTCGGTGGCGGAAGTGGAGCGTCTGGGCCGGCAATTCCTCCGGGAACGGGGCGCGGCCTGGCTCGGCAACGTGGATCTCGAACTGGTCAAGGCGGCGCGCGATCGCAACGGCTGGTGGGTTCAGTACAAGCAGACGCACCAGGGCCTGCGGGTGGTCGGGGGGCGGGCCTATCTGCGCATCGCCGCCAACGGCGCGGTTCCGCTCTTTGGTCTGGAGACCTTCCCCTCCCCGGTCATCGACACCGTGGTGCCGTCCTTCTCCGCGGAGCGGGCGCGGGAATCCGCCAAAGCCGATCTTCCCGGCGAACGCATCGAGTTCCCCCGGGAGGAACTCGTGTTGTTGCCGATCGAGCAACCCGGTGGCACGACCTACCGTCTGGTTCACGAGATCGACGTGGTGAGCTGGGACGGCGCCGGAGGCTGGACCGCCTACGTGGACGCCAAGACCGGTGAGTTGGTCTGGCGCGTCTCCAACGTGCACGAGGCTTCCGTCAATGGTTCGGTGACCGGGGGCATCGAGCCGCTTCAGGTCGGAGATCCGCTTTCCACCCGTGGCCTGCAGTACCTGAACGTACAGCTCCAGGATTCGGAAGGAACCCCGCTCGGCACCGACGTCACCACCGATGCCGAAGGCGCGTTCAACCATGCATCCGAGCTGACCGAATCCGGGATGGTGCGCAGCGACCTCGTGGGTCCCTTCGGCCGGGTCCGCAACAGCGCCAACGGATTTGCTACCCCGTTCATCACCGCCGCCGCGGATTCCGGGGACTCCACCGCGAACCTCAGCTGGAACAACGGGAACTCCCTCGTCCAGGACCGGGACGCCTGGTACTGGGCCATGCAGTCCCACGACTACATCAAGAACGAGCTCGAGGCGGACTTCGACCTTCTTGACTACGAGATGCCCATCATCACCGACCTGACCAACACCGATCCGGAGGAGGCCGCGTTCGAGTGCAATGCCTTCTGGAACGGGGTGGGAATCACCTTCTATCCCGCGAGCGCCCCTCCCAGCACCCGGGGCTGTACCAACACCGCCCGGAGCGCTTCCGTGGTCATTCACGAGTACGGTCACGGCTTGACCGATCTGCAGTACCGTCCCTTCCGCCCTTCGGGCGCCATGCACGAGGGCTTCTCGGACTACTTCTCCGCGACCATTCTCAATACCCCGACCGTCGGTCATGGTTTTTTCGGTCGGGGCTCATCCATCCGCACCATCCAGAACACCCGCAGGGTGCCGGACGACGTGGTGGGACAAGTGCACACCGACGGTCTCATCATCGGCGGAGCGTTGTGGGACGTGCGGCAGCTGCTGGGGCGAGAGACCACGGATCATCTCTGGCACTTCGCACGCTACGGGTTTGCCGACAACTTCGACGACTACTTCTTCGACTTCCTCGTCACCGACGACGACGACGGCAACGTGTACAACGGAACCCCCAACTTCACCGCCATCGTGAACAGCTTCCGGGCCCACGGGATCGGGGACTATTCCATCCAGGTCTCCCATAGCCCGCTCAAGGACACCGAGGACACCGAAAGCACCTTCGATCTCACCGCGAGCTTTCTCAGCATCTTCAGCATCGACCCGGCCTCGGTCATGGTCCATCTGGAGGTCACCGCCGGGGGAGACACCACCCCGGAAACCCGGGTCATGACCGCGACCGGAGGCATCCGCGAGTACGTCAGCACCCTCGACGCAATGGCCGAGGGCACCGTGGTGCGTTACTGGTTCACCGCCGAGGACGTCGACGCCCAGAGCGTGACCTATCCCGAGGGGGGCTCCGACGAGGCCTTCAGCTTCACCGTGGGACCGGACTCCACCCCGCCGGTCATCACCCATGTGCCGCTGGCCGATCAGCCGGTCGACAACGACGGCGTGCGCGTGCGCGCCACGGTGACCGACAACCTGGACCTGGGTGTGGGGAGTGTGGTCTCCAACTGGGCACGCAACGGGGACTCCGGCGGCGAGGCCCTGGATCTCGTCAACATGGAGGGAGACCGCTGGGAAGTGGAGCTCCCCCTGGGCTCTCCCTCGGTGGGGGATGCCATCACGTACGACATCGTGGCGGTGGATCAGGCCTCGGCCCTCAACGAAACCGCCGACCCGTCCGCGGGGTCCCACGCGTTCAACATCGTGCGTGGGGTGGGTCGCGACTTCGAGGCCAACGACGGCGGGTTCACCGCCCCGGGTGGCGCCAACGACTGGAACCGGGGGGATCCCCAGCCCCTGGCCGACGCGTGGTCCGGAGAAAACGTCTGGGCCACCAATACCGCCGGAGCCTATCGGGACGGGTCCGAGTCGTTCCTGGTCGTGGGACCGCTCGATCTCAGCGATTTCACCAGGGCGGCCCTCGTCTTTCGCCACTTCTACCGGATCGAGGCCTTCTTCGACGGCGGCACCGTGCTCGCCTCCACCAACGGAACGGACTGGAGCGTGCTGGAACCCGACGGTGGCTACCCGTACCCGTTCCTGATCGTGAGCGGATTGCCCGGCTTCAGCGGAGCCCAGGAGGAGTGGACCGAGGCGTCGTTCGATCTCAGTGCTTTCCGCGGCGAGTCGCAGGTCTGGTTCGACTTCCGCTTCCTGTCCGATGAGGGCCTCACCGATCTCGGCTGGTACCTCGACGATGTCCAGGTCGTGGAGCGACAGATCCTGGTGCGTCCGCTGGGAATCTCCCCGGTGAGCGGCCGGGACGGAGTGGTCCCGGTGACCTGGCCCGCGCCGTCCGGAGTGGTCGAGGGGGAGGGTTCTCCCATCCTGGGCTACCACCTCTACCGGGCCAGCGGCATCGACCCCCTGGTCCGCGTCACCACCGAGCCGTTGGCCGATCGTTCCTACGAGGACACCGACGTCGTCAACGGGACCTTCTACAGCTATGCGGTGAGCGCGGTCTACGCGGAGGGGGAGAGCCCGATGTCCGTGATCGCGGACGCTATTCCCTTCGTGGCCCGGTACCAGGGCGGGGGTGACGAGGTGGCCGTCCAGCTCGAAGAGAACCAGTCGACCCAGGAACTGTTCAGCGTGGCCAACGAGGGAACCGGCTTCCTGCGCGTCAACGCGTGGCCGGCCTTCCCGGGTCAGACCATTGACGATGTGCGCATCCTCTACGCGATTCCGGGTGCGCAGAAGCCGGCCCCTGCCGATGCGCTGCAGACAAGGGTTGCGCCTCCGAACAAGACCGGCACCGCGGCACCGGCAGACTTCGGTGAACTGTCCGCGTTGCTTCGGACCGCTCGTCCCGCGGTCCGGACTCCCTCCGTGCGACACGCCTCGATCCCGCCCACCGGCGATTACGTCCTGCTCCACACCGACGCCGACGATCTCAACCACGCCACCATCCCGGATCTCAGGACGGTCGAGGCCCTGGTGGAAGGGGGGAGTCTCTACCTGAAGATCACCACCCATGAGCCTTGGGGGAATCCGGACGAGGACTTCACCCTCGCCTTCGGGTTCG
The DNA here is from genome assembly GCA_942491735.1 of Candidatus Eiseniibacteriota bacterium. GTDB lineage: Bacteria > Eisenbacteria > RBG-16-71-46 > JABDJR01 > JABDJR01 > CALOCN01. The sequence continues at coordinate 1,128,386 of CALOCN010000001.1, forward strand.
ATACCGACCTCAACGTGGAGACCGGTTCGTTCTTCGGTGAGTTCACCCTGCTCGCCGGCGCCTTTCCGCAGTTGCAGTTCGGCCAGCCGGCCGTGCTCCTCGACGAGTTCTTCGGGTCCGCCGGGGGCCCGCACCACGTGGTGTTCGATGCCGACTCGGATACCGCGGAGTTCGGGTTCTTCCTTCCGCAGATCGGCAGCCCGGCTGCGATGTTCCTGGCCGTGGCCACCGCCGACCCGTTCCTGAACAACACCCCGGATGTTGCGCCCGACGAGATCGGGATCAGCTGGCTCGATACGCCCCAGCGTTTCCTGGAGGTCTTCCAGGGGGAATCGGAGGATCTGGCCCTGGACTTCAACAGCGGGATCCTCGGTGAGAACACCTATCGCGCCCAGTTGCTGCTCGACACCAACGACCCCGACATGGCGACCATCACCCTGCCGGTCAGCATGCGGGTGGGAGATCCCACTCCGGTGAGTCTGATGGGGCTACGGGTCGAGGCCACGGATCTGGGAGGGCGCCTCACCTGGGAGACCGCGGGGGAGCGGGAGCACGCCGGCTTTCACGTGTATCGGCGGGCCGTGGATGCGGGTGAGGAGATCCGGATCAACGAATCGCTCATCACCGCGGCGGACGGACGGTACCACTTCGACGACACGGATCTCGATCCGGGCCAGTGGCTCTACCGCGTGGCCGACGTGAGCCGTTCGGGGGAGGTCACCTTCCACGGACCGGTCCTGCTCCGGTTCGCCGGAGCCACCGCGCTCACCGCGCCGGTGCTGCGACAGAACATGCCGAACCCGGTGCGCGGATCCACGCGGATCCGGTTCGGGCTCCCCGAGGCGCAGCCGGTTTCCATCCAGGTCTTCGCCGTGGATGGTCGTCTGGTGCGCACCCTGGCGACCGGGACCACCCACGGCCCCGGATTCCACGAGGTGGTGTGGGACGCAACCACCGACGGGGGCCAGAAGGTGGCCGCCGGGATCTATACGTACCGCCTCGTCACCCCGGGGCACGTCGAGCACCGGAAGATGCTGGTCGTTCGGTAACCCGACCTGCGCTTACCCAGTAACCGGAGGCTCCCCAAGCAAACCGTCGGCTCGCCCGGCAAACCGAGCCAGCGCTGGAACAAACGCAGCCTTGACGCGCACCCGGGTCCAACCGACCCGGGTGTCGTTTTTCTACCACAACCCCTGTGGCGGCAGGGGTGCAGGGTCACGGTCGGAATCACCTCGGAATCGCGTAACCCGTTGCAGGACAATGGCGACTCAGGTGGCATGCCGCATGCTTAAGGGGAGGGCACGAGGCAGGAGCCTCAGCCCGCTGACTTGACGCTTGTACGGAGGATTCCCATGTTGCCGCAAATCCGGATCATCACCACTCTCGCTGTGGCCGTCACCATGGTCCTGACGGTCGGACCGAGCAATCAGGCTCACGCCCAGACCACGCCTCAGACCCAGGGCGACACCCAGGTCCAGACCACCGCGCCGGAACCCGCTCCCTCTCCCGTGGTGCTCGAAACCCCGGTCAAGCACGCCATCTATATCGAGCTGCTCGGGAACGGGCTCGTCTACTCGGTCAACTACGACCACAAGTTCGGTACCGATTGGAGCGGCCGCATTGGGGTGGGATTTGCCGCCGGAGACAGCGACTGGTTCGGCACCATGCCCATCCTGGTCAACTATCTGCTGGGCGAGGGCAACACCCGTCTCGAACTGGGCGCCGGCGTGTTGCTGGGCGGAGGAAGCGACTCGGGAGACAGCGACTCGGACGTGTTCGGGACCCTCACCGTGGCCTATCGCAAGGAAACCGCCAACGGCACGTTCTTCAAGGCAGCCTTCACCCCGATCTTCGACGGGCACGGATTCCTGCCCTGGTTCGGCATCAGCTTTGGCTACGGATTGCCGTGAGCCTTCAGGTAGGGATAGACACCGCACCGCAACGCACCGCAACACAGAACAGGGCAGGAAGAACAGAACAGCCCGGGAGCCGCCGCCGTCGGCACGACGACGACTCCCCGGCAGCAGATGCTCAGTTATCCGGAGTCAGGAACGACCGCTTGATTCCACCCCACGTTGCCGCCTCGACCGGAACCACCGTTTCCACCTCGACCTGGAGATAGAAGTTGGCCACCGGATCCCCGCCGAAGTAGAGATAGTTGTTGGGGGGAGCGGCAAAGAAGTAATCATGACTGGTGCCGGTCACCGGCGGGTCGTAGAGCAGCAGTCCCGCGGAGTTCGTCGAGAACTCCACCGCCATCCACACGTCCATGCCAAGCGCCGGCCCGCCGGCCACGTTGACCGACGCAGCCACGGCCCCGCCGGGAAGATCCGTCACCAGGTACGGTCCCGCGATCAAGGTGGACGGGGGATTATCGGCTCCGCCGGGATTGTCGTAGAAGGTGACCAGCATGGCCAACGAATCCGCGACCGGTTCTACGTAGCCCACGACGAAGCTGACCAGGGCCCCTTCCAGAGCTCCGTGCAGGTCGTCGACCACGATGCGGCCGTCTTGCCCCGAGTAGTAGGAGCCGGTCGCGTTGACCGTGTTGTCGTAGTAGACAAGCCCGCTCGGCGCACTCGGGGCCGACGCCGCCCCGATCTGTTCCAGCGCAACATGTTCCCGGGGAATCGGGGACACGCCCGGGGTGTGGATGGGGCTGTTGGGCACGGCCAAGGCGGTTTGGACCGTGAGCAGGACACACAGAGAGAGAATGGATGCTAACCAGTGGCGCATGATGCGATTCCTTGATGTGGTGCCAAAGTTGCAGGACGTTGCAAGTCGTGGTGGGCTTCAATTTTATCAACTGGGAGAGGCGTGCTCCGAGCGGATTCCGAACCGAGGTGTCCAAGTGTGGTGCGATATGGCACATGCCCTGCGGAATAGGCGGTGCCGGGACAAGCTTCTCTTGCCGGAGCGGGGCTTGGCGTGTTTTGGGTGTCGGCGTTTCTGCCTGGGATTCCGGCCCGCCGGTCATCGATGGCGGTGGGGCTTCTGACCCGACCGGCGGGTGTGTGATACGTTGCAGTTCATAACCTCTCTTGCTGCAATGGAGGACGGGTATGAAACGATCCCTGGTGTTTCTCTGCCTTCAGGTTGGGCTCGTTGCTTCGGCTCTTGCCGGGACGCAACCCAACGCCAAGGTCGCCCTGCACACGGTCGTGCTCAACTGCGATCTCAACCCGGGAGGTGTCTGTGCCGAGTGCACACCGGTCGAGCAGGGCCTTCCGTGCAGTAACTTCCACTCGCAAGCTTGGCTCTACCAGACCAACGTCTACCTGGTTGTTGCCCAGGCCGATCCCGTTGCTGGGATCGCGGGGATCTCCCTTGGCGTGGAGTACGACATGCCGAACGTGGCTGTCTTTGGTTTTACACTTTGTGGGGACCTGGACTTCCCCAACGGAGGTTGGCCCCTATCCGGGGGCGGGAACCGGATCACCTGGAACTACCTTGAGAACTGTCAGCGCACCGAAGTAGGGAGCGATGGTGCGCACGCGGTAGCGGGCTGCATCTACGCCTATGCGTACGGGGCAGGGGAACTCCGCATCACACCCAACAAGAACCTTCAGTCCGGGCCCGAGCTGACCGTGGCGGACTGCGCCATCAGGGAGACGGATCTCCCGTTCTCCCATGCGGGCTCGGTGATGTTCAGCGATACCGAGGTCCCGGGGTGTAACCCGTGCCTGGGCCCCTGTGGGACACCCATTCCGGTAGAGCGGGCCACCTGGGGTAGGATCAAGACCCGATTCGGCAAGTGAACTTCAACCTTTCGACCTGAACAGGAACCCATGAAGTCCTTTCGCAAGACCCTCACCTTCAATGTCCCCGCCCGCATGGACTTCGTGAACATCACCCCCGATGTCGAAACCGCACTCCGGGAGAGCGGAATCCGCGAGGGGCTGTGCCTGGTCAACGCCATGCACATCACGGCCAGCGTGTTCATCAACGACGACGAGCCGGGATTGCACGCGGACTACAAACGCTGGCTGGAGAAGCTGGCCCCGTTCGACGCCAGCCCGGAGGCCTACCACCACAACCGCACCGGCGAGGACAACGGCGATGCGCACCATAAGCGGCAAGTGATGGGGCGGGAAACCGTCATCGCCGTCACCAACGGCCAGCTCGACTTCGGCACCTGGGAACGGATCTTCTACGGTGAGTTCGACGGCCGCCGGCCCAAGCGGGTGCTGATCAAGATCATCGGCGAGTAGAGACCGCCTTGATCCCGCCCCAGGTCGTCCGCTGGACCGGCACGCCGGCTGTGCCGGTGCAGGGATTGCTCCCGAGCTCCGCCCCGAACCCCGCCGACCCGACGTCGGCCGCGGTCAGGCCGAACGTCTGCCCGCACCCGGACACCGTGAGTCGCGGCGGGGTTTCGTCCGTGCGCGGCACCACATGGAAGCTCGCGTCGCCGTAGGCGTAGGCGTAGAAGAAGCCCATGACCCGAACGGACCCTTCGCTCGTTTCCGCCCCGTAGCAGAGCGCCTGTCCCCAGAAGAGTTCGGTTCCGCTCCCCGAGGCGGGCCATCCCGGGCCCGACTGGGCCGCGGCGCAGCCGGTCCAGGAGTACACGGCCAGGGGCGGATCGTAGAGAACCCCGAACTCGGCCCCAAGAAACCAGCCGTTCGTGCTCTCGTTGACCGCGATCAGATAGATGTCCGTCGACTGGAGGATGGGGTCGCGCGTGTCGAACTGGGTGCAGGGGACCACGGGCGGGGCGCTCAGACAGGGTGCAGCCTTGCTCTGGTGGGGCTGCAGGTGGACGGCGATCCTGGGACCGGTCAGTTCGATGGAGGCCTCGTCGATGGGAGAGAAGGCGAACGACTCCCCGGGAGCTACGGGGTTCCCCGCCAGATCCTCCACGTTGCTGACCTCGACCCGGCGATCGGTGATTCCGGTCGCGGCGGACTGGGGCAGTTCCACGACGACCACATCACCCAGGTGGGTCACGTTCTGGACCGTTCCCCCCAGGGGCCACCAGGTCCCGTTGTTGTCTCGGAACAACGTGTAGTTGCCGGGGTCCGTGGCGGTCACCGCGTCCACCGGCTCACTGAAGAGGATCTTGAAGTAGCGCTGGCTCGACGGGGGGAAGTCGATGCCATCCACGTCGACGATGGTCGGCGGCGTTGTGTCCTGGGCCCATGCGGAGCCGATGGGCAAGCTGAGGACGAGAATGCTGCTCAGCAGGGGGCGACACGTCACGGGTGGCTCCTCGATAGCGGACTTCCAATACTATAGCAGGTGGGTCCCACGATCATTGCCTCAGAGAGGTGCATCAATCCGGGCATCCACAAGCCCTGAGTGGCCGGAGTCCACCACAACCCGCTCTCCTTGGCGGCGACGTCGCCGCAGGGCGACCAATCCGGTTGCGTTCCCGAAACCCATGTCCTAGAGTTGTTCTGGGCTTGGAAGGAAGTTCCAATGCGCTCGGCCATCTTTTTCCTTCTTACTATCTGTATTGCTTCCCCATCGATTGCCGGTGATTGTCCGTCGCCAGCCTACACTTGGGACGTTGGCGGCCTGGACATTGCCATCCATCCGACAGGCACCACGCTTGCACTCCCCACCGGGCCCGGGGCAAGCATTCTCCTGATCGACCTCGCGGATCGGTCTACGCGGACCGTGGGGGTGGGGGCACTCGTTTACCCCCGTGCCGTCGCGTACCACGAGAGCGGCAATCTGTTCGTATTGGACAACAACGAGACGGTTGTCGAGTTCGATGAGCGCGGTCATGTTGTCCGCAGCTGGACAGCGGCCCCGTCCGGAGTCTCGATGACCGTTGCCGGGGATCGGGTCTACATCCTGGGGCGCGCGACGGAAGATACGGGTGTCCTGAGGAGCTGGAATCGCTTTGGTGGTGATGTGCGGGTGGAGCACGAGGAGCTATCAGGGTATCCACTATCCGTTACCGTGAAACCGGATGGGACCATCCTCGTGGCCTACCTCACTTTGGTCAACGGATTCAATTACACCGTACTGCACACGGTACCCGTGGTGGGCAGCGAGAACGCTTTCGTGGGTCTGTTTCGCGTGCGGGCCACCCACGATGGGGGGCTTCTGCTGTCGAGTGCCAACGAGATTCGGATCCTGGACAGCAACTACACTACGCAGTGCGCTCTCCTGGAGTCGGGGGATCCCTTCGTGGACACCGTAGCGGATGGCGCCGGCCACTTCTACACCCTGCGTTCGGGGGGCGTGGTCGATCTATCGAGCGTGACTCCCGTTGAGCGAAGCAGTTGGGGTGCGTTGAAGGCACGGCTGGACTAGCGAGTAGGACCCCGACCCTACGCGAGAGCGGAATCCGCGAGGGGCTGTGCCTGGTCAACGCAATGCACATCACGGCCAGCGTGTTCATCAACGACGACGAGCCGGGATTGCACGCGGACTACAAACGCTGGCTGGAGAAGCTGGCCCCGTTCGACGCCAGCCCGGAGGCCTACCACCACAACCGCACCGGCGAGGACAACGGCAACGCGCACCGCAAACGGCAAGTGATGGGGCGGGAAACCGTCATCGCCGTCACCAACGGCCAGCTCGACTTCGGCACCTGGGAACGGATCTTCTACGGTGAGTTCGACGGCCGCCGATCCAAGCGGGTGCTGATCAAGATCATCCGGGAGTAGCGCCCCGCTCAGACGCCCCCCCCCGCCGTAGGAATCAGGTGAACCGCGAGCTGGATCACGGCAGCTTCAGCACCTTGGTGCGCTGCGTCCCCGTGGGCGTGCGCAACCGCAGGAAGTACACGCCCTCCGGAGCCCGCGCCCCGTCCTGCGTCCGTCCGTCCCAACCCACCGACGCCTTTCCGGTCGCCACGTGCACGGTGGGGGACTCCGCAACCCTGCGCCCTGCCACGTCGAACACTTCCAGTGTCACCGCGCCGTCCCGCTCCTGATGGAACTGCACCAGGGTGCCGCCACGGAACGGGTTGGGGGTCGCGCGGAGCGCGATCGGGGACACCGTCGGCTCCGGTCCCGGCGCGTCCGCAATGGCCGCACCGCCGCGCACCTGCTTGAGAGACGGAACCGAGGGCCGGTTTGCGAACCAGGGGGAGTGAGGGAAGTACGGACTCCGGCTCGCGTAGCGCATGCGGTAATGGTAGTTCGTCCCCTCGACCAGTGATCCCACCGCTGCGTCCAGGTCCGCCGACGACGCACGTCCCGACGGGGGATCGGTGAGCGTCCAGAAGGGAGACGTGGCCGGCGGCATCGCGTCCAGGTCCGTGCCCATGGGGGCCATCTGGTACTCGACCCGCAGATGCGCACGCCCGATGGCCATCCAGGCATCGCTGCCCACCAGACGCAGCCCGCCGGGCACGGAGTTGAGCCGGGTGTAGGGGCCGCTATCGTCGAAAGCGCGCATGCGGGCGCGTGTCTGGGGTCCGCCCGAAGCCCCGTTGCCGGTTACCAGCAGGTAGGAGCCGGCGTCATCGACCCCGCCGCACGTGTCCCGCCCCCGGCTCACCAGGAAGTCAGCGAACCCGTCGCCGTCCACATCCCCGGCCGGAGCCACCCAGGCCCCCATCAGCTCGTCCGTCTCGGTGCCGTAGTAGTCCCAAGAGGGGGTCGTGGACAGCGTGGGGCCGCCCAGGAAGAAGAATGCCGCTCCGGCGTTGTCGGCGTTGGTCTCGTCCAGATAACTCCCCACCAGCAGGTCGCTGTAGCCGTCGCTGTTGACGTCGCCGGCGCCGCCCACGCCGCGTCCCACGTAGGTGTCGGCCGTGGTTCCCACGTACTCCCAGGGACTCGTGGTCGGTGTCCCCGAGACGTTCCCCAGGAACAGTTGTGCGCGCCCATGGTTGGCGCCGGCGGCGGCGAGGTTCCGGTAGCCCGGCGAGCCCACGATGAAGTCCGCATAGCCGTCGCCGTTCACGTCACCGGCCTCGTCGGCGCTGGAACCGAGGATCGTGCCCCCCGCGGGACCGGTCAACGTCCACTGCGGGGTAGCGCCCGGGCCGGACGCGCTTCCCAGGAAGAAGTAGATGCGGCCCGTGTTGCTCCCATAGGAAGGTGCGGTGACCAGGATGTCATCGAATCCGTCCGCGTTGACGTCGCCCGTGCCGGTCACCGCGGTCCCCAGGAAGTCCGAGGACGTCTCCCCGTTGAAGGCCCAGGCCGGGGTGGTGGAGGGAACCGTGGAAGAGCCCAGGTACAACGTGGCCCGTCCCGCGCTGCTGGCGGGCAGGCTCCAGTTGCGGGCCCCACTCAGGAAGTCGGCGTAGCCGTCGTTGTTGACGTCTCCCGCCGGCGCCACCGCGGAGCCGTCCTGGGCGTTGGTCCGGTTCTGGGTGGAAGTCCAGACCGGTCCCACCAGTCCGGTGGCCGATCCGTAGTACAGCTCCACCTTGCCCCGGTTCATTGAGGGGCCGTCGTAGTTCTGCGCCCCGATGATCACATCATCGTAGCCGTCGCCGTTCACATCGCCTGCTCCGGCTGCCGAGGAGCCGTAGTACTCGAACGCAGTCCCCCCGGTCGCTGTCCAGTCCGGCAGCGCCGCGCCCCCGTAGATGAGCCACACTTTGCCCGCGTCGGTGTTGCCGCTCACGTCGTATAGAGGCGCGAGGACGAAATACTCGCTCAAGCCGTCCCCGTTCACGTCCCCGGCCCCGGCCACTACCGATCCGACCTCCGCGTCGGTCTGGGCATCGCCACTGCGGCAGATCTGGTTGGTCCAGGGCTCCCAGGACGCCCCGTAGTAGACGTAGACCCGACCTTCCCAGGCGTTCCCGTTGCTGCGATGAGGTTCTCCCACGATCACGTCGCTGAATCCATCTCCATTGACGTCCCCGGCCGTGCCCACGCTGAAGCCGAACCAGGCGCCTTCCTGGGTGCCGGTCAGATGGAGGGCGCTGCCGGTTCCCCCGGCAAGCGTCTTTCCGCTCCACAGCTCCGCCCGGCCGGGACCGCTGATGAACTCGCGGTCGCCCGCGATGTAGTCGGCGAAGCCGTCGCCGTTGACGTCCCCCGCCGCACCCAGAGCCTCCACGAGGCCGTCTCGGGCGGACCCCGGCATCAGTCCTCCCGCGGTTCCGAGGATGAACTCGTAGACCGGCGGAAACCTTCCGGGGATGTTGACCAGGATCTCGGGATAAGGATCGTCGTGGTAGGCGCCGATCCCCGCCACGGCGTGCCCCAGGCGCTCATTGTCAGCCTGACCTTCCTTCTCGTGGATTAGAGTCGGTCCCGCGGGCCCGCCGTGGTAGACGTAGACCTTGCCCCACGACACCGTGGTGCTGTCCGGCTCCCAGAACGGCGCGCTGACCACGAAGTCGTCGTACCCGTCGGCATTGAGGTCGAACGCGGTGGAGAGGTCAAAACCAAAGTTCGAGTTCTCCCGCTCGCCTTCCCCGGTCCAGGCCGCGGTGTCGGCCAGCCCCGAAGCCGAGCCCAGGAAGAGGTGGGCCCGGCCGCGCAGGTTGTCGTAGCTCGTCTCGCCGATGAGCACGTCGGCGAACCCGTCGCCGTTGACATCCCCTGCGGTGCTCACATGCCCACCAAAGAACCCGCTCCCCTGCGAGTAGGACCAGTCCGCTACGGCGGCCAGCCCTCCGGGGCTCCCGTGCCACACGAAGGCCTGGTGGCTGGGACCGGCCCCCACCAGGATGTCGTCATAGCCGTCCCCGTTGACGTCCCCGGCGGGGGAGACGTCGTACCCCATCTGCGTGTAGGGCCAGTCGATGGTCCCCGTCCAGTCCGGGCTGCTTCCCGGGCCGCCCGGGCCCCCGAAGAACAGCTCGACCCGGCCCTGGAGAACGCCCCCCGGCCCGTCCCAGTTGGGCGAGCCCACGAGGACGTCGCTGTAGCCGTCGCCGTTGACGTCCCCGGCCGTGGTCGCCGCCCAGCCACAGAGCGCGGTGTCTGCGTCGGCCTCGTAGGTCCAGGGCGTGGAACACAACCTCCACTCGCCTGCCCCCCAAACGGTTGCAGGGCCAGACCCGGCAAGGAGAACGACTCCGGCCAAGGCCAGGGCGAGCCGCCCCATCCGCGCCGGAGGGCCCAGCCCGGTCAGGGCAACGGCGGTCGAGCCAGGGACAATGGACAGGGAGTGGCGACGATGCGGGCGCATAGGGGCCTCCAGGTTGGGCGTGGTCGGTCACATGGTAACGCGCAAACGCCGCCGATCAGAGGCCACCCGGAGTGTGTTTTCTGTGTCTTTCCTGGAAGCTGAGCGTGGCCGCCAGGTGCTTCACCACCTCCAGCATGGCGGGTGCCCCGGCGATGACCACCCCGTCCAGCATCGAGCTTCTCGTTTCCATGGTACGTTGCTCCATGGAATGTGGGGAGCGAGCCATGCCGCGTGACGGGGCACCCCTTGTCCTCGACGACCACCCGATCTATGTCATCGAGAGGAAGGCTACCTGATCACGGGACGATCCCGTCGAGGAGGATTGGATGTACTGGAAGCTGTCGATGATTCAGCTGGCCCTGCCGGGGCTTGCTCTCATGTCTTGGGGAGGTCTTTCCATGGGTTCGGCAAAGGAGAGTGCGGTGGAGGGTAGCTTCACCCGGGACGGAGTGACCGTCACCTTGACCCACGCCTACGCCCACCTTCACGACAACGCCGAGGGGATCCTGGACCGCAACCCTGAGCTGCGGATCCTGCTCTCGGATCGCGAGGTGTCCCCCGAGGTCCTGGTGGGGCTGGGCATCCTGCCCGTGGACCGGATGGCTGTGGAGGGGGCGATCCAGGGACTGCTCATAGCCCTCCAGCCCGACACGCCCAACGAGATCAACGTCACCTACCTTCTCCAACCCGAGGAGGAGGGGATGTCCACCATGAACCAGTACTTCTCCACCAGTGACCAGGACCTGTGGGCTTCCTTCGAGTTCAGCGAGGAGCATCTGCGGGGAGTCCTGGAGAAGCCGGACGACGGATTCAGCGTGTCGTTCAGCGTGCCGGTGGCCAAGGAGCCGGCAGTCAGCGCCCTGCTGGAGGGGGACGAGGCCAAACAGAGTGAGCCCTACCAGGTCCTGCTCACCCAGCTGGAGGCGGTGAAGGCGGGGGACCTCAACGGCCTTCGCGCCATGATGACCGAGGCGTCCAAGACAAAGACACAAGAGATGATCGAACGCATGGGTGCTACCGAGGAGCAGATGGTCGGGATGCTCGAGCAGATGGCCCCCGAGCGGGAAGCCATGTTGGCCGCGGTGCAGAAGGTCGTGATCCGTGGCGATCGGGCGCTGGTGCTGTTCCAGGAGGAAGAGGGCTCGCGGTCGTGGTCCAACCTGGTGAAGGTGGACGGAGTGTGGAAAGTGGACGACTAGGGTGACCCCCGCATCTTCAACCGCGACCAGCTGACCCGTTCCGTCGGGGTCGTACACTCCGGTGCGTTCACGGCCAACCCCGCCGGCTGATCCACGCAGCTGAACTCCCCGGTGCTGGCCGAGCACGAGTAGCGCAACTCCGGACAACTACCCACATGCGGAGCCAGGGAGAGCGTCGCCTCGGTGGTTGCGGCGCCCTGGAAGAGCAATGTGTACAAGTCCAGGGTCGCGGAGTTGTCGAGCTCCAGGACCAGCACCACGCCGTCGACCGGGTTGCCGTCTTCCAGCAACGTCTTCTCGGTCGGCACCGCGTCGACTGTCCACCCCTCGGGGAGTCCCTCCAGTTTGAACCGGCACACCAACGCCGCCCCCGCGGAGCAACCGTCCCGTTGGTTGTCGGTCCAGCGCACCACCGCGGTTCCGGAACCCTCGGCATTCAGGCAGAGTGCGCTGCCTCCCTCCGGGTTCACCAACTCCAACCGCGGCCCGACCTGGGGCTCGGCGAGGAGGGCAAGGAGCAACGGGAACGAGAACGAGAACGGGAGCCACACCATGGCGAAACCCTATCAGATCTCATGCGCTGAACCCGAACCCGAACCCGAACCCGAGCCCGAACTTGATCAAGAATGCACCGCGCAGGGCCCGCCTCCTCTTAGGGCGACTGCTCCCCGGTCAGTTCCTCCAGCGCCCGCTGGGCCTTCCGGTTTCCCGGTTCCACCCGCAGTGCCTGACGGTAGGCCTCGACGGCTTCCTCGAAACGACTCAGATCCTCCAGCACCAGGCCCAGATTGGTCCAGGCACGCACGTAGCCCGGGTGCGTCGTGGTGATCTCGCGGAAGATGGGCTCCGCCTCGTCGCTGAGCCCCTGCTTGTACCAGCAGAGTCCCATGTTGTTGTACATGCTGCGCGACGCCGAGGCATCCCCGGCCTCGCGATAGGCTTCGCGCAACGTGGCAAAGGCTTCCCGGGCCGCGTCGTAATCCTGCTCGCGGTAGAGTCGTTCGGCGGCCACGCGCTGCCGGTCCAAAGGAGATGTGGGCTCGCCGGCCACCGACGGAGGCGGCTCGCCCTGCAACCGGGCAGCCTGTTGTGTGTCCTGGTTACCCACGACGTAGAGCACGAGCACGAAAGCCAAGGCGAAGACCAGGAGGAGAGCGGACCACGCTCCCATGCGTGATGACATCTCAGATACCGCGCGGCGCACTGGAGTCCAGACCGCCCAACGCCCCCCGCAGCGGTGCCTCGGCCGCGCGCCACACGGTCTCGGCTTCCGGTGCGGCCCCGGGCGAGTCCAGCGTGTGAACATGCGCCCCCTGCGGCGCCCACAACCAGGACGGCGATCCCAGATACATCAGGAAACACGACACGCCGACTCCCGCGCCGAAATGCGCCGGCCCGCCGTCGTGGGTAACGAAGAATCCCAGGCTCCGTAGCACACCCTTGTAGGTGCCGAACGGGAGGTCCGTGAGCGCGGCCGCGCCGGTTCCGATTCCGCGGGCCACCTCGCGAGCCGTCTCCGCGTCACCCGGACCACCCAGGATCGCGACCTGGGCTCCGGTTGTCTCCCGCGCCCGGCGTCCCAACGCGACATAGGCTTCCGGTGGCCACTGCCGGTAGGTCCGGTCCCCCGCGCCGCCGGGTTGCAGACCCAGCAACGGCGCCTGCGGATCCAGTCCTGCCGCGCCAAGAACATGCAAGGCATCCCGGGCCTGGGTCTCGGTCACCGTGAGTTGGTGTTCCCGGGTCCGCACCCGAATCCCCAGCCGCTCCACCAGGCTCGAGGTGTAGTCCACCATGTTCACCCGGGGCCGGGTTCCGTTCGGGTCCAGGAGTTCCGCATCCGGGGGCGGCACCACACAGTCGTAGGTCGCCGACAGGTCACCCCACCCGGTGTCGTCCAGTCCCGCGATCAGGCGCGGGTTCGACCGTCGGGTGGTGAGGATCGCGGTGGCGGACTGGCTGATCGTGCTCAGCACCAGCGCCACATCGATGGGGGAGCGGCGCAGCTCCCGCGCCACCCGGTGACCGGTGGTCCAGGCTCCGGTGCCTCGGGCCTCCATGACCAGGATGCGATCCAGGTCCGGGGAATCCGAGATCGCGGCCACGTTCCCCCGCCCGGCAAGGAAGACGAGCTCGGCGTCGGGAAGGGCAAGACGCAGGTTCCGGATGAGCGGGGTGGCCACCATGAGGTCGCCGATCTTGTGATGCGGCTTGACCAGGAGGATCCGCTTCGCCTGCTGCAGCGCACGCGCCGCCTCGGTCACCGGGACCGGATGACTGGAGCGCAACACGCGACGTAGCAGGGCCCGCTTGGGGCCGTTGAATGCCATACCGGAACTTTCAATGTCCCGCGCGATCCGTGCAACCCCTCCCGGGCCGCGACCGGACAGTAGGCACATCCCGAGGGACTCCCGGGCACCTCCCAGGCACCTCCCAGGCAACTCCCAGGCACGTCCCATCCAAAAAAAAGCAGGCGGCCCCGAAGGACCGCCCGCTACAAAGACAAGTAGTCGCCCCGTGCTACGGCTTGAGCCCCAGGCTCACCTTGCTGAGGTTGTTCCGCCGCGACGTGCTGGCGATCCAGGACAGGCCGGTCTGTGCCGCCGTCCCCATCAGCTTGAAGTCCGTCCGGTCCCCGGTGTGGGTTTCCTCACGCAGGGTGCCCCCCCCGTTGCTCCACTGATCGCGGATCCAGACCAGGGTCTCGTTCGGATTCTGCGCCTCGGCGCGGCTCGTCATAAGGAAGAGCGGGTGCCGACGCGCACGCCCTTCCCAGCTCTCCGGTAGCGACTGGGCCACCGCGGGCGAAACCGCGAACACCCCGCTGTAGAGGTCGGGGTAGGTCATGACCGCGAGCACCGCATGGATGGCCCCCTGCCCGAAACCGGCCAGGTGCACTTCCCCGGTGTTGATTCGTGAGTCGCTGTCATAGGAACTCAGGATCGCCTGCAGGGACGCGTTCGCGTAGTCGATGATCTCGTCCCACTGCGGATTGCGGCGCGGCTTGACGTTCGGAAGATTGGCCTTGAGCACGGCCATGCCGTTGGCGTTGGCGATTCCCACCAGCCCGTCGAAGGCCTCCTTGGTCACGCCGTAGCCCTGCAGGTACACCAGCACCGGCCAGCCCTCCTCGGGAGCCCGGCCCTCCGGCATGTACATCTTGGCGTCCGCGGTCACCGATCCTGCCAGGAGCAGGAGGACCGCACTTGCCAGAACACCCTGTCGTCGCATGTGTCACCTCGCGGAAAGGAAAAAGTACGGGACGGACGTGCCGTCCCCCATTCCGGGGTGTTATCGGCTGGATGTGGGAGGGCCTGAACCGGGAGGGGCCGAGAGGATCCAGGGGTCACCCGGCTTGCGCTCGTAGGTCCCGCGGTGAACCTCGGTGGCGTGGGGGTTCCCGAGGTAGCGCTGCAGGCAGAACTCGATGGGTCGAAAGGCCAACTCGGCCCAGGGAATCCGGTCCGGAGCAAAGAACCGGGCCTCCAGGGACTCCGGGCCGGGGTCCACGTCCGGGCGGGTCACCCGGGCGAGAAAGAGCATGTAGACCTGGGAGATGTGGGGGAGGCTGAACACGGTGTGGAGCCGGAGGATTTCCGGGTGCACCCCCGCCTCCTCCCGGGTCTCGCGCAGGCCGCCTTCTTCCAGGGACTCCTCGTTCTCCATGAACCCGGAGGGCAGGGTCCAGAAACCGGCCCGGGGCTCGATCGCCCTGCGGCACAGGAGGATGGCCTCCTCGAACACCGGCAGACAGCCCACGATCAGCTTGGGGTTGCGGTAGTGGATGCGCTCACACCGCTCGCAGATGTGGCGCTCCAGGTTGTCGTCGGGTGGTATGGCGAGCCGAATCGCTCCGCCGCAGTCACTGCAATAGTTCATGGGAAACCACAGGATACCGTAACCGGTTGCATCCGTAGGCAGAAGCAGGGCATTCCTGGTCCCGGCCGCCGGTTTGTGGCGCTTTGTTTGAGGCTTTCCTTGGTCTATACTGGCCCCCTCTGCATGCTCGCAACAGGAGGTCCCCGTGCACCCGCGCTCCGTCATCATGATTGCCGCGCTCGCCTTGTCGCTCGCCTTTGTCCCCGCCGTATCCGCCGACCTTCATGTGGTCCAGCAGGTGGGCATCAGCTTCACCCCCCAGAACATCATTGTATTGGCCGGCGACACCGTTCGTTGGGAGTGGACTTCGGGCTCGCACACGGTGACCAACGGAACCGGTTTCCTGGATCCGCAGGCCGGCACGCTGTTCGACACCACGATCAACGCCGGCAATCCGGTGTTCGAGTACACCTTCAACGACCCGGGAATCTTCGACTACTTCTGCCGGCCGCACGAGCAGTTCGGGATGACCGGTCGCGTGCTCGTCGATGCGCCCACCGCCACCGACGACACGACCTGGGGTCGCATCAAGCAACTCTACGGGGACGATCAGGACTAACCGTCCCGCGAAGCCCGTGGTTCAGGCGGTCTGGTTGGGAGACAGACCGAATGCGCGCTTGGCTTCCTCGTTCCGATTCAGATAGACGAGGATCATGATGCCGGCAATGGTCCCGAACGGGACGACGATGAGTTGCAGCGCGGCCATCACGATGGCCACGGATCGGGACCATTCCCGCATACGCCACAGCCCCAGTCCGGCGATCAGGTAGACCGCGCCCACCCCCAGGATGGCCATCACCCCCAACACCATGCCCAGGGTCCCGAACAGGACGTCTTCCCACCCCGACGAATCGGCCCACACCCCCAGGAACCCGAGAGTCATCCCTCCCAGACCCAGCACACAGCAGGCGGTCTGCAGGAAATACCAAATGGCGATCATGGTCACGCCTTCCGGTCGTCGCATGTTCATCTCTCCCTGAATGTCTTGGGTTGTCCGACGCCGTAGTCTAACCGATCAGAGTCCACCGAGGCGGGTGATGATCTTCCACTGGCGCGCGGTGACCGGCTGGACCGAGAGCCGCATGCCGCGACGCAGCAACACCATATCCTCGAGCCCCACCGTCTCCCGCAGTTCCGGGAGGGACACCTCGCGCTTGAACCGCCGATCCGCCTTCACGTCGACGAGGATCCAGCGGGGATCATCCGGGTTGGACTTGGGGTCGTAATACGGGGACTTCGGGTCGAACTGGGTGGGATCCGGGTAGCCGGCCCGGGCCACCTTGGCCGTCCCCACCACCCCCGGGGGCTTCGCGTTGGAATGGTAGAAGAGGATGCCGTCCCCCACCTTCATCTCGTCCCGCATGAAGTTGCGGGCGGTGTAGTTGCGCACCCCATCCCAGGCCGTCTTCTTCCCCGGGCTCGCCACCAGGTGATCCCAGGAAAACGTGGAGGGCTCGGTTTTCATCAACCAGTACTTCATGCTGTCTCCAGGGTCGCGCTGCGTCCGCTGCTCAACCGCTCAGGCTGGGAAGAAAGAACAGGCTGTTGAGGAACATCCGGGTCAGCCCGTACCAGAACAGCCGGAAATTGGGGTCCTCGACATAGAGCACCACATGGCCGCGTCCCAGCCGTTCGTCGACCAGGAACGGGCGGTCCACGAGGCGGTCCACCGAGGCTTCCGACGCGTAGCCGGACATGCGTGGTGACGCCGCGAACCAGGCCACGTTGCTTCCTTCGGGCCCCAGTTCCAGGGCCTCGTTGGACGTCTTGAGCACCCAGGCTTCGCCGTCGTAGCCAAAGCCCAGGGGATGCAGTGGGTCCACCCGCACCCGGAAGATCGTCCCGGGCAGCGTGGCCAACCGGTCGAGCCGCTCCCGTTCCTTGAAGGTCCGCAGGCGCTTCCTCGCCTCGAACGCCTCCTCGTCGTCGCTGTCGCTGGTCTCCTCGAGAGGGGAAGCGATCTCCACGGAGCTCAGCCCGGATCGCGCGGCGAACAGGGCGCCGCCGCCGAGCCCCACGAAGACGCCGCCCCGGCGGACCCACGCCCGCAGCAGTGCCACGGTGGAGGAGTCGATCGCACCCTGGTATGCCCGTCCCCCTCCCCACGCATCGGGGAAGACCAGCACCGACAGATCGTCCAGGTTCCTCTCGGTGAGTTGGTCGACGGTCAGGATGGAGTGGGGCACCTGGTACCCCTGATCCAGCAGGAACCAGCAGGCGCCCACCGAGGTCGGTGAGGCGGGGGAGTCCCCGATCAATCCCACCTTCGGCTCACGCAGTCGCACCACCCGCGAACTTCCCAGATCCGGACCGGCGTCGGTGAGACCGGAGTCGACGCCCAGCACATCCACCGCGGTGACGAAGGCCACCTCCTCCAGCAGGCGCGGGAGGTGTTCCGGATTGCCGTCGCGGAAGATGATCAGGGAACCGGGGGGGAACGTCGTTTCCCGAACCGTGACCTCCCGGGTGGTGAAGTGCACGCGTACCCCGTCGCGCAGGAGTCGCGTTGCCGCCTTGGCCGCCCCGTTGCGATCCCAGGAAATCAGATACGCATAACCGGCGTCGCGGTTCTGTACCGTTCCCGTGAGGGTGGGGGGCTCGGCCAGCATCTCCAGGTCGGCGCTCACGTCGCCGTCGCTGGTGTAGGCCTCCACCCCGAAGGCAAGCGGCAGCGACCACGCGCTGAGATCGTAGAACAGGGTGTCGGGAAGACCCGCTTCGGGCTCCAGGATCGTATTGAGAAACCGATGCAACGGCTGGCGCATGGAGATGACATAGGTGCCGGCGGGAAGCGGCGCGGAGGAGCGTTCCCCGTCGTAACCCCGGAGACCCTGGGCCCGCACCTCCCCCTTGGATCGCTGGACCTCGGCCCCGTGCGCCATGAGCAGTTCGATCAGTTCGGCCGTGCGCGGCGGGTCGTTGCCGGGCGGAATGAGATAGGCGCGGGGGGACGGGTTGCGGTCCGCTTCGAAGAAGCGATGGAAATCCATGAGACGCGCTTCGCGATGGGTGACCGCGGTGCGCACGGTAGCCAGACTGGCTACGAAGTGGTGTTCGGTCCGGTCGCCCAGGGTGAGCGTGTCCCCGTCGGTGCGGGCGATGGTTGCTCCGGCGCTGCTGTGGCCCGCCTGCTCGTAGGTCATGCCGACCGCGCCGTGGAAGGTGGGCCAGGAGTCCCCGTACCCGGGGTAGTACAGGTCGAACGATTCCGCGGTGTAGTAGCGCCACCCCTTGGCGTCGAACGCGGCCGCGTTCCCTTCGCCGAACATGCGTCCCCACTTGGCCACGGAGGGCGGATAGTGCGGATGGATGGGGCGCTCGGGGGGAAAGAAGAAGTAGGTGGCGTCGAACCACATCTCGTGGAAGTCGACATGCACCTGGGGCTTCCATTGACGGTAGAGCTCCACCCGGGAGCGGGTCTCACGCTGGGTGAGCCAGGCCCAGTCCCGATTGAGATCGAACAGATAGTGGTTGTAGCGCCCACCGGGCCAGGGTTCGTCGTGCTCCCGCGAGCCCGGTCGGGGATCGGCCAGGCGCCCGCGCACCCCCCGAAACCAGTTCACGTAGCGATCGCGCCCATCCGGATTGAGACACGGATCGAGCAGCACCACACTCTGGCGCAGGAGATCCAGGGTGGCCTTGTCCCGGGCCCCGGCCAGATGGTACGCGGTGGCCATCGCCGCTTCGGTGGCGCTGGTTTCGTTGCCATGCACGTTGTAGGAAAGCCACACCGCGACCGGGAGATCCCGGCTCAGATCCCGCGCCGCCCCCTCGGACGTCTGGCGGGGATCCGCGAGGCGCGCGTAGGTCTTCTTGAGATCCTCGGTGCGGGCCAGGTTCGACGGATCCGAGATGACCAGCAGCAGCAGCGGCCGGTCCTCGTAGGTCGTGCCGTAGCGGATGAGTTCGATCCGGTTGGACGCCGCGGCGAGTTGCTCCAGGTAATCCACCACGCGATGGTGCGGGGTGTAACGGCTCCCCAGCGCATAGCCCAGGACGCTCTCCGGGGAGGGGATGGCCGGATCCGCGCTGGTCGGTGCATAGAAGGTGGCCGGGCTCTGGGCCCGCGTGGGCGCAGGGGCGAGGACCGAGCAGCCGGCGACCAACAGTGCGAGCAGGGCCCGGTTCATCGTTCCCCGACCGGGGATCGGTACGGTCATGGTGTCTCCAGGGAGGAAGCAGGTTCGGTCTCCCCACCGTAGCGTTCCCAGCGGGTCGAGGTTTCCGGAGGGAGCCTATCCCAGTTCACCCGCAGCAGACACGTGGTTCCGTAGCAGGGGGATTGCGCCGTGGCCACGGTGTCGGCGTGCGTGGCGAGGAACGGCCCCAGTTCCTCGCGAAGCCGGTCGAACATGGGCTCCTCGAGATGCCGGTCTCCCCAGATCACGAACTCCGGCCGCGCGTCGGCCAGATCCCCGGCCCGGTGGCGGTGCACTTCCAGGAGTTGACGATCCCGCAGCGGGAACCAAACAAGGAACGAGCCCCCCACTTGCGATCCGGGGGGAATGCCCTGGGCCAGACTGCTGCCCCAGGCCCCGTAGTCACACCCTCGATTGCGCCACAGTAGCGCCGCGTCGGCCGCGGCGAGGTTCAGCACCCACACCGACACGGCGGCCACCATCCAGCGGGGGCGGCTGCACCGGACCGCCAACCACAGCGCGAGCACCATCACGAACGGCGCGACCAGGGTGAGATAGAGCTCGGTCTTGTTGGGAAGCGACGCCAGTCCTCCCACCAGAACCCCGACCACCCAGAGGAGCGGGAGGGGTGCGCGGCGGATCCCCAGGATCAGCGCCGCCCCCCAGGCGACCAGGGGCAGGACCAGCGCCGGGAGAGCGAAGTAGGCCTGATAGCGAACCCACTCCCGGATCCACTGCACGATCACCGGTTCGCCCCGACCTTCCAGGTGAGGGGCGTTCTGCCCAAGAACGTTGGCGAAGTCGTTCGGGCGATCCCCCAGGAGATAGAGGATGAACGGGGCCACCACCAACCCCGCGGCCAGGGCGGCCCATAGCACGTCCCGCACTGCCGATCCGGCGGAGCGACGGCACAGCACCAACACCCCGGCGCCCGCCACAGCGGCCAGGGCCCCGTGCGGGTGGACCAGGACCGCCAACCCCATGGCCAGACCGCAGAGCGGTCCGCGCAGGCGCCGCGCCGGATCCCATCCCCAGACCACGGTGGCGGTGATCCACAGGGTGCCCAGCGCCTCGAAACGGATGGTGCGGTGGGACTTCCACAGCATGGGGTCGAGGGTGAAGAGCAGGGTCAAGGCGAGGGCCGCCCAGCCAAGTGATTGGGATGTAACCAACTGCGACCTTTTCCGCCCCGTGGTCATCACGGACGGCAGCCAGGTGAGCAATAGGAGGAGCGTGGCCAGGCCGGCACCCACCGAGACCAAACGACCGGTCAGCAGGGGACTTCCGGGGAGCTGATAGGCCCCCGCCAAAGCCAGGAACTGCAAGGGGGGCATCCAGTAAACCCGATCGTCATAGCGATACCGGGAGCCGTGGGATGGGTTGCCGAAGTCCTCCCCCTGGGCCAGTTGCCAGGCCGGTTCGGCGATCCAACCCTCGTCCACCCACACGGTTGGGTACGTTTGGAGCCCGGCGAGGGTCAACCCCAGGTAGAGCACCCCGGCCAGGGCCAGAATGCGACGGGAAAGTCGGGGAGTCGACGGGGTTGGCAGTGGGTTCAACGCGTTGTCTGGCAGTTGGTTAGGAATATTGACCCGCCAAGATGAACCCAATCAGGGGATTAGGTATTGACTCCCGCGTAGGGATCTCTTAGTTTCCGGGTGCGGATCTCACCAGATCTGCCCAGCTTTGACCAATCTCCACCAACCCGAGCGGGGGAAGCGTGGCGGACCAAGCGGTCGGTCGGATCATGACAGGAGTCTCGCCCTTTGGACCTGGAACACGGCCCCGAGCTATTCCTCGGGAAACAGGAGTGCACCATCGACGACAAGCGTCGATTCTCCGTGCCTCCCAAGTTCCGCAACTTCCTGGAAAAAACCGAGCTTCCGTCAGGGTCCATCTATCACCTGGTCCTCGTCCCCTGGTACGGCGGATCGGTGGCCGCCTTCTCCGTGACACGGTGGAAGGAGATCGAACACCTCTTTCTGGCGATGGACTATACCACCGCGGACTTCCTTGCCGCCAAGCGGCGCTGTATGTCGTTGATGGAATACGTACATACGGATCCCGAGGGCAGGGCGGTCCTGACGCCGGACATGCACGCATGGCTCCGGCTCAAGGAAAAGACAAAGGGAAAGCTCATCATGACCGGTTCGGCGCAACACGCCGAGATCTGGAACGCGGATGAGTGGCCGGACGTGCAGGCGACGGGGAGCATCGCCGCCAAGCGTTCGGAACACGAAGAGACTTACGACGAGCAACTCGACCTGCTGATGCGGGCGGCGAAAGAGGCACGGCTGTTGCGGGACGCGACCCTGGTCCCGCAGCCGACGGAGCCGACCAAGCCGGAGAAAGCCGGAGAAGCCGGAGAACCCAGAAGAGTAAGCGAAAGCGAAAGCGAAAGCAGCGGAGTCCAACGACTCCACGGGTTGAGTTCGAGTCTGTGTCCGAGTTTAACGAAAGGGAGGCGTCCGCCCCCCATGATCCAACCCCCGCTGGAGGGCTCGGGGCGGATTTCGGGGCGGGCGCCACACCATGCGACCGGCGTCCGCGGTGTCCTACCGCGCGGGACACCATCGGGGGCCGGTCGCCTGTTCTTCATCGCCACGGCGATGGGTTGCGCGCGGGGCCGGATCGAATGTCTCGTGAAGCAGGTCAGTGGGCGGGCCCTGTTTCCATAAGCGAGCTCCGATCCGGTCCCCGTTCTATCTTGGAGGGCGCATGTTCTGGGCTGGCCAGTCCGAAGAGGGCCGTATTTGCTTGCTGGGCATGGAGGGCAGCCTATCGAGCACGGACCTCGTCAATCTCTCGGATCGACTCCGCGGGCTGGCCGCCCAGGGCATGTTACGCGTGGTGGTGGACCTCCGTGAGGTTCAGCACTGGGACTTCCGCGGACTGCGTTGTCTCGCGGAGGCGGTCGAGACCCGACGGCGTCTGGGAGGGCTCACCGCATTCATCACCCCGAACCAGTACCTGCGGGACATCGCCGCGGCGGCCGGGGTTCTGGAACAGTTCGATTTCTATGATGCGTTGCGTCTGGAGTCCGCCGATGAGCCGCCCGAGGCGGTGGCGGACGATGGAAGCGGTCTGGGACCGCTGTTTCGCGCTTCCGGGCAGTGACGCAACGCGGTGAACACGCCTTTCTACCACGAGCCGGTGCTCCGGGAAGAGGCGCTTTCCACCTGGGTCACCGATCCCCGAGGCCTCTACCTCGACGGGACCGCCGGTGGAGGGGGACATTCCGAATCGCTGCTGCTGCGCTGCCCCGAGGCCGAGCTCATCGCGCTCGACCGCGACCCGGAAGCGCTGGAAGCCTGCCGCGTTCGACTGGCTCCCCACGCTGCGCGGGTTCGGTTGGTCCAGGCAAATATCGGTGACCTTGCAGGGGTCCTGGCGGACCTGGGAGAACCAAGGGTGGTGGGCATCCTGTTTGACCTCGGTGTTTCGAGTCGGCAGATCGACGATCCCGGGCGGGGGTTTTCCTACCTCTCCGAGGGACCGTTGCGCATGACCCTGGATCGTGACGCACCCACCGGTGCGGCCGAGTTCCTCGCGGCGGTCGATGTCGAAACCCTCAGTCGGATCTTCCGTGATTGGGGAGAGTTTCCCGGGGCCGGCCGCGCGGCCCGGGCCGTCATCGACGCCCGCAATCGCGCCCCGCTCACCACGACCCTCGACCTGGTCGAGGCGTTGCGACGCGGCGGGGTCGGCTCCCCGAAGCGGTTGTCCCAGGCGTTCCAGGCCATTCGATTCGCCTGCAACGACGAGCTGGGTTCCCTGGACCGGGCCCTCTCCGCGGCAGCCGAAGTGCTGCCCGAAGGCGGAACCCTGACCGCGATCTCTTTCGAAAGCCTCATGGATCGCCGCGTCAAGCGGGCCTTTCGTCCGCCCCGGATGGAACGGCCCGTGGCCGGTGTTCCGGACCCGCCCGCCCTCTGGGAACCCATCACCCGTCGTGCGCTGCGTCCCGGCGACGACGAGATCTCCCGCAACCCCCGTGCGCGCAGTGCCCGGCTTCGGGCCGCGCGGAGGACCGCACAATGAAGAGAACCCCCGTGGTGGCCAACCTGCTGGGGCGAGTTCGCACCCCCTTCCTGCTCGGCACCTTCGGCTTCGGCCTCGTCATGCTGTTCGTCTGGCAGCAGGCCGAGGTGGATCGGCTCCTCGTGTCGTTGGAACTCGAGGAGCGACGCCAAGGCGAACTCGAGACCGCGGTCAACACCCTGCGTTACGAGGTGGAGAGCCTGGCCAGCCATGGTCAGGTGACCGATCAGGCGGTGCGTCGCCTGCACATGATTCGACCCTCCCGCCACCAGATCCACCGTCTCCAGTTCGACGACGTCGCCGCCGGCGGATCCATGACTCCCTGGGTGGATGACGCCCTGGCCGAGACCCGCCCCTGATGCTCGGTTCCGGCTCGCGCGCCCGCCTGCGGTTGGTGGCCGTGGCCTGTGCGGTTCCGTTTGCCCTCGTCGTTGTCATGGCGTTCTGGCTCCAGGTCGTCCACGGCGACTCGCTGCGGTCCCGCGCCGAGTCCCAGCACGTCAAACGGGTGCGGCTCCCGGCGCACCGGGGACCGGTCCTGGATCGTCAGGGACGCGAGTTGGCCTACAGCATGGTCAACTACTCCATCCTTGCCGACACCCGGAAGATCGACGATCCGGCGGCGGTGGCAAAGGCCCTGGGGGATGCCCTCGGTGTGTCGCCCAGGATTTTCGAGCGGCGGCTGGCCACCAAACGCCACCACGTGGAACTGTGGACCCAGATCACGCCCTACCTCGATCGCCGCATCGACCTGGAAAGTTTGCCCGGGGTCTACGAGACCCTGCACCTCAAACGGATCTACCCGTTGGGTCCCTCGGCCGCGCACGTGGTGGGCTATACCGGGGACAACGGCCAGGGTCTGGGTGGGGTCGAGTTCACCATGGACGATCTCCTGCGCGGGCATCCCGGGTGGGCCACCCAGATGCGGGATGCGCGCGGGGCCTCGTACCAGGGTCTCGGTCTGTCCCATCGTCCCGCGAGCAGCGGCCATACCATCGAGTTGACCCTGGACGCGGAGCTGCAGGACGTGGCCGCGTCCGCCCTGGAGCGGGCGGTGGCCCTCACCGACGCCAAGGGGGGAGCCCTCGTCGCCCTGGATCCCGCCACCGGGCAGATCCTGGCCATGGCCTCCTGTCCCTCGTTCGACCCGGGGATGCGGGTCGGGGTCACCGCGGAACAGATGCGCAACCGGGTCATCGTCGATCCCATCGAACCGGGAAGCACCTTCAAGCTCGTCGCGGCCACCGCCGCGCTCTCGGACGGCCTTCTCGACCCTTCCAGTCCCATTCACTGCGAGAACGGCCGGCACGACTTCGGCCCCTTCACCGTCACCGACCACCACGCCTACGGGACCCTCACCTTCCGCGAGTGCTTCGCCTACAGCAGCAACATCGCCTTCGCCAAGGTGGGACAGCTCTGCAACACCCGTCTCTACGACGTGGCCCGGGACTTCGGGTTCGGGCGCTCCACCGGCTTGTCCCTTTCCGGGGAGTCGGGTGGTCGTCTCTATCCCCCCGAGCGCTGGTCCGGGCAGAGCTCGGCCACCCTCGCCTACGGCTACGAAGTGATGGTGACCCCGCTCCAGATGGCCTCGGCCTTTGCCGCGGTGGCCAACGACGGCGTGCTCATGGAGCCCCAGATCATCAAGCGCATCCTGGGTCCCGACGGCGAGCCGGTCTATACCGCGGTGCCGCACGCGGTGCGCAAGGTCATGGAGCCCTCGGTGGCGCGCACCCTGCGCGATTTCATGCGTCTGGTGGTCGAGGAGGGGACCGGCAAGGAAGCCGCGGTCGACTGGGTGCAGGTGGGGGGAAAGACCGGAACCGCGGAGAAACTCTTCAATGGTCGCTACTCGCGGACCAAGCACTATGCATCGTTTGCCGGCATGGCGCCGGTCGATACCCCGCGTATCGTCTGCTACGTGATGCTGGACGAGCCCGAGGGCTCCGTCTACGGAGGCTCCGCGGCCGCCCCGGTCTTCCGCGAGATGCTGGAAGCGTCGAGCCGGCTTCCCGGGGCATGGCTCGCTCCCGACTATCCCCAGGTCACCGTTCCCACGCCCGCGGTGGACGACCGATCCCCGTGGGGGGTCGCCGAAGCGGTGGCGGACGAGACCCAGACCACCGCGCTGGAGTCCCTGCCGGGCACCGAAGGGGTACCGGATGTTCGGGGCAAGTCGATCCGGCACGCGCTCATGATTCTCCGCGCCCACGGCGAAACCGCGGAAGTGCGCGGGTCGGGAACGGTAACCGAGCAGGTCGTGCGCGCCGACGGGGCCGCGCGATTCGTCCTGCTGACCGGGAATCGGCCGGGGGCGACGGCCCAGCTCGCCTTGGCCGGCGGATCCCTGCGGGTTCGCGGCGCGACCGGGGACGCGGGGCCCCGCGAGTGAATCTGATGGGACTCCTCGAGACGCTGCCGCGTTACGAGCTCAGGGGGTCTCCCGACGTCGAGGTTCGGATTATCGAGTTGGACTCGCGGCGGGTGAGCGGCGGAGCATTGTTTGTGTGTCTGGAAGGGCTGGCCAGAAACGGACATGACTTCGCCGCCACCGCCGTGAGCCATGGAGCGTGCGCGCTCCTGGTGCGGACCTGGGTCGAGGTGGATGCCCCGGTGACCCAGGTGCGGGTACCGGACACCCGGGAAGCGATGGCCCTGCTTGCCGCCGCGTTCTACGGTCATCCCGCGCGGGAAATGCGGGTGATCGCGGTTACCGGGACCAACGGCAAGACCTCGGTCACCCACATCCTGCAGACCATCGCCCGCGCGGCGGGGGAACGGGCCGAGGTCATGGGAACCCTGGGGGCGACGACCCGCGGCGCCTATCGGTCCACCGGGTTCACCACCCCGGAAGCGCCGGTGTTCCAGCGGGTCCTGCGCGAGGCGGCCGATCGGGGCACGCGATGGATGGCGGTGGAGGTGTCGAGCCACGCGCTGGCCCAGCACCGGACTCTCGGCACCGAGTTCGCTGCGGCCATCTTCACCAACCTTTCCCGCGACCACCTGGACTATCACGGCACCATGGACGCCTACTTCGAGGCCAAGGCCCGGCTCTTCACCCGGGTGGGTCGCGGCACGGACACGGAAACCGCCGCGGTGATCAACCTGGACGATCCACGGGGAGCGGCCCTGCTCGGGCGCGCCGATCGCCCGGCCATGACCTACGGGCTGTCCCGTGGCGCCGACGTCCGGGCCACCCACTTGCGAACCGGGGGCTCCGGTACGGGGTACGACCTGGTGACCCCCCAGGGCAGACGCCGGGTTGCCCTGCGTCTGGTGGGGCGATTCAACGTGCTCAATGCCCTGGCCGCCCAGGCTGCCGCCCTCGTCCTGGGTCTGCCGCTGGATGCGGTGGCCGCGGGAGCCGGAGCGGTGCAGCGGGTCTCCGGGCGCATGGAACCGGTGGTCCAGGGACAACCCTTCCTGGTCCTGGTGGACTTTGCCCACTCTCCGGACGCCCTCGCACGCGCCCTGGCCGCGACCCGGGAAGTCACCCGGGGTCGCGTGCTGGTCGTGTTCGGTTGTGGCGGTGATCGCGATCCGGGCAAGCGTCCACAGATGGGTCGGGTGGCGTTCGAGGGGGCGGACCGGGTCATTCTGACCTCGGATAACCCCCGCAACGAGGATCCGGAGCGGATTCTCCAGGACATCCTGGCCGGGATCCCCGAACCCCGGGGTGTGCACATGGAAGTGGACCGGCTGCGGGCCATCGGCACCGCGCTCGAGTCCGCCCGTTCCAACGACGCCGTGCTCATTGCCGGCAAGGGACACGAGACGGAGCAGGTGATCGGATCGTCGGTGCATCCCTTCGACGATCGCCTGGTGGCGACAACCATTCTCAGGGAGTTGGGTTACGGCGGTGATGACTGAAACGCGTCCGTTCCACGCACCGTTCCTGGAGACCGCGACCGGAGGCGTCCGGGTGGGGGATCCGGAGGGAACCCGCGTGATCACCGACTCCCGTGAGGACGTACGCGACGCCCTGTTCGTCGCCCTGCGCGGACCCAACTTCGACGGTCACGCCTTCGTGGACGCGGCTTTGGCCGCCGGAGCCGGTGGCGCGGTCGTGGATCGCCGTTGGTTCGAGGGCGCCGGAGCGGACCGGGACCGACTGCTCGTGGTCGAGGACACCCTCGGAGCGCTCCAGTCCCTGGCCCGCGCCCACCGTGCCCGCTTCTCCCTGCCGCTGGTGGCGATTACCGGGAGCAACGGCAAGACGTCGACCAAGGAACTCACCGCGGGGGCGGTCGCGTCCCTGGGCCCGGTGCTGCGGACCCGGGGCAACCTCAACAACCACATCGGGCTCCCCTTGACCCTGCTCGAGCTGAACGCGGAACACCGGGTCGCGGTGACCGAGATCGGTCTCAACCGCCCCGGAGAGCTGGCGGAACTGTCCCCCCTCGCCGCGCCCCAGGTCGCGATGATCACCAACGTGGCCGCGGCACACCTCGAGGGACTCGGCTCGCTCCATGGCGTGGCCCGGGCCAAGGCGCAGATCGTGACCGGCCTCGCCCGTGACGGGGTGCTGGTCATTCCCGCCGGTTCGCCGGAACTGCGGGATGCGTTGGCCGGCTACCGGGGATCCCGGCTCACCTTTGGCCCCGGCGCGGATGCCGACGTGGCCTGGAGCCGGCTCACCCTGCGCGGGCTCGACGGTTTCGAGATGGAGCTGACCGACGGCACGTCGGTGCGTTCCTCCCTGCTCGGCGAGCACGCCGCGGTCAACACCCTGGCCGCCATCGCGGCCGCCCGGGCGCTGGGGGTTTCCTCCCGGGATGCCGCGCGGGGCGTGGCCAATGTAACCGCGATCCCGGGACGGCTCAGCGTCAGACGAGGAGCCGACCTGGTGATCCTCGACGACAGTTACAACGCCAACCCGGCCAGCCTGCTTGCCGCGTTGGAGTTGCTGCGCGCACAGCACGCGCCGCGCTGGGCGGTGCTGGGCGACATGTTGGAACTGGGAGCGCAGGCGCAGGTCCTGCATACACAGGCAGGCGGCCAGGCCGGTTTCCTGGAAGGGTTGGTGACGGTGGGAACGCTGGGCAAGGCCATCGGTCGGGGGGCGATCGAGGCGGGGTTGGATCCCTCGCGGGTGCACGCGGTGGACACCGGAGCCCAAGCAGGTGCCCGGGTCGCCGCCCACGCACCGGCCGGGGCGGTGGTCCTGGTCAAGGGGAGTCGCGGGATGCGGCTCGAGACCGCGGTGGACGCAATGCTGGATGCGCGCGGAGGGAACAGCTAATGCTGTACCACTGCACGGTTCTCTTCGTATTGCCCAAGGACAGGTTCTCGCCTCATACGGGTCGCGACCAGGGAGGCAACAGCTGATGCTGTACCACCTGCTCGTTCCCCTCCAGGACATCTTCTCGCCCCTCAACGTTTTCCGGTACATCACCTTCCGCTCCGCCTACGCCACCGTGACCGCGTTGGCCCTGTGCATGATCCTCGGTCCGTTCGTGATCCGGCGCCTGCGACAGTTCAAGGTCAAGCAGATCATCCGGGAAGAGGGACCGCAGACCCATCTCACCAAGCGCGGCACCCCCACCATGGGCGGGCTGCTCATCGTGATCTGCATCGTCGTCCCCACCCTGCTCTGGGCGTCGCTGGTCAATCGCTACGTGCTGACCGCGGTCGGGGTCACCCTCATCCTGGGAGCCCTGGGCTTCCTCGACGATTACCTGCATGTGGTGCGCCGCACCCCCAAGGGGCTCCTGGGGCGGTACAAGCTGCTCGTCCAGATCGCGGTGGGGCTCGGGGTGGGGTCCATCCTGTACTTCCAACCCATGGAGGCGGAGCTGGCCTCGTCGATCACCGTTCCGTTTCTCAAGAACCGGTTGCTCGACCTCGGGTGGTTCTATATTCCTTTTGTTGCCGTGGTGATTACCGCGACCTCCAACGCGGTGAACCTGACCGACGGTCTCGACGGTCTGGCCACCGGTCTCATGGCCCTGGCCGCGGCGGCGTTCGCCGCGCTGTGCTACGTGAGCGGTCATGCCCGGATCGCCGAGTACCTCAACATCCCGTTCCTGGCCGGAGCGAGCGAGTTGACCATCTTCTGCACCGCCATGTTCGGGGCGGCGCTGGGGTTCCTGTGGTTCAACAACCACCCGGCGGACGTCTTCATGGGGGACACCGGGTCCCTGGCCCTGGGCGGCGCCCTGGGTACGGTGGCGGTCATGCTCAAGAAGGAGGTTCTGCTTTTTCTCATCGGCGGGGTCTTCGTGGTGGAGACCCTCTCCGTGATCATCCAGGTGCTGTCCTACAAGCTCCGCAAGAAGCGGGTCTTCCGGATGGCTCCGATTCATCATCACTTCGAACTCAAGGGATGGCCCGAGTCCCGCGTCGTGGTCCGCTTCTGGATCGTGGGTGTGCTGCTGGCCCTCCTGAGTTTGAGTACCCTCAAGTTGCAGTGACGTGCGTGCCGCGCAGGAGAGCCTGATGACCCATCCCACCCCCGAGACCGCGATCTGGAAGGATCGCCCGGTGCTGGTGGTCGGCATGGCGCGCAGTGGCCGTGCCGCGGCCGCGTTGCTCGCGCGCCATGGAGCGCGGGTCCGGGTCACCGATGTGCGCGACGCCAAGGCGCTGCGCCTGCCTGCCCGGGAAACGGCCGGCTGGGATCTTTGCCTGGGCACGGACGGAGTGGACGCCCTGGGCGGCATGGACTGCCTGGTGGTCAGTCCCGGGGTGCCCAAGACCGCCCCGGTGCTCGTCGCGGCCCAGCGAGCCGGCGTGACCGTGCTTTCCGAACTGGAGCTTGCTTCCCGCTTTGCCAAGGCGCCTATCGCCGCCTTGACCGGGACCAACGGCAAGAGCACCACCGTGACCGTGCTCGGTCAGGTGCTGGAAGCGATCGAGCGACCGGTCGCGGTGGCCGGAAACGTGGGGACTCCCCTGAGCGAGGTGGTGGAATCCATTCCGGCCCATGGCGCGTTGGCGGTCGAGGTCAGCTCCTACCAGCTGGAGGACGTGGATCGGTTCCACGCCCGCGCGGCCGCTCTCCTGAACATCACCCCCGATCATCTCGACCGCTACGCGGGCTTCGACGCGTACGCCGCGGTCAAGCGACGCATCTTTGATCGCCAGGGGACCCGCGACACCGCGGTGGCCCCGGCCGGCGATCCCATGGTCCCGCTGCCGGACACCCGGGCACGGGTGCTCACGTTCGGGCCGGGTCCGGTGGAGCGGGGGGTGGCGGTGACCGCCGACGCGCTCGAATGGCGCGGTGACGGGGCGCCCCGACGCATCATCGATCGGGGATCCATCTCGCTCCCCGGTCCCCACAACCATGCCAACATCGCGGCGGCGCTGTGTCTTGCCCATGGGCTCGGGGTCGACCTGTTCGACCCACGGGTCCTGGGAAGCCTGCGCACCCTGCGCGGGTTGCCGCATCGCCTGGAAACGGTGGGTGCCGTCCAGGGCGTTTCGTTCATCAACGACTCCAAGGCCACCAACCCGGACGCGTTGGAGGTCGCCCTGGGCGCCTTCGAGCAACCGGTCATCCTGGTCGCGGGCGGGCGGGCCAAGGATGCGGACTACGCCAAGCTGGCTCCCCTGATCCGCGCCCACGCCGCGGGGGTCCTCTTGATCGGCGAAGCGGCGCCGAGGCTGGCCGAGGCTTGGCAGGGGGCTGGAGTGCCGATCCGCTCCTTCCCGGATCTCGAATCGGCCCTCGAGGCGGCCCTGGCCCTGGCCGGGCCCCGGGGGGCATCGGTCCTGTTTTCTCCCGGATGCGCCAGCTTCGACATGTTCCAGGATTACGAGGACCGGGGCGATCGGCTCCGGGCCTGGGTGGCCGGGACCTCGGGGAGGCCGGCATGAACCGGAACCTGGGGGGCTGGATCAACGGGTTCCGGGCCGACCCTCTCTTTCACAGCCTCCTGCCTAACGAGTTGCGGGGCAGGCGGTTGGACATGTGGCTCTTCATGGCCACCTTCGTTCTGGTGTGCGCCGGGTTGGCCATCGTCTACTCGGCCACCACCCTCAAGGCGGACCGTCCCAGCGCCTATCTTGAGCGTCAGGCGATCAAGGTTTTGGCTGGAGTCTTCGCCTTCCTCGTTGGGCTCCGGATCGACTATCATCATTGGGGCCGATGGGCTCCAGGCTATTTCATCATGGGCTGGCTCCTCACCGCGGCGGTCTTTGTGCCCGGTGTCGGACATTCAGCTGGAAACGCAACCCGATGGATCTATCTCTTCGGGTTCACCCTGCAGCCATCGGATTTTGCCCGGATTGGCCTCGTCATCTACTTGGCCTATTTGCTGTGCAAACCCCGGCCTCGGCTGGAGCGCTTCAGTTCCGGCACGCTTCCCTGTCTGATTGCGGTCATGGCCCTCGGTGTCCTGCTGTACAAGCAGCCGGATCTGAGCACCGCGGTGGCTTTTGCCGCCATCGCCGGCCTGATGATGGTCGCGGGGGGGATGCCCTGGAGACACTTCGCCTTGGCCGGTGCCGCCCTGGTCCCTCTCGTCCTGTGGAAGCTCCGGAGCTATCAGTTGGAGCGCATCACGAGCTGGCTGGGGTACTGGACCGAGCGAGCCGACGTCCGTGGGGCGAATTATCAGCTCGACCAGTCCATCCTGGCCATTGGATCCGGAGGGGTTCTGGGCCGGGGACTCGGTGAGAGCCGGCAGAAGTGGTTCTTCCTGCCGGACGCACACACCGATTTCATTTTCGCCATCGTCGGAGAAGAGCTCGGCTTCCTCGGGGTCGTCCTCCTCGTGGGGTTCTTCGGAATCCTCCTGTGGAGAGCCTACGAGGCAGCGCGCCGGGCGCCGGACCGTTACGGGTATCTGCTCGCGGTCGGCATCGGCGTCAGCCTGGCCGTCTACGGAGGAGTCAATCTCATGGTCGCCACGGGTCTCATGCCCACGACCGGATTGCCCCTCCCCTTGATCAGCTACGGCGGAACCGCCGTTCTGGCTACGCTCTTCTCCTTGGGGATACTTGGGAATATTGCCTCCCAGGGGGAATCGAACCTCCTGGCAGGGATCGGAGAACATGAAGAATGAGCGACGAGAAGCCTGCGTTCGGTCGGCGCACCCGCCGCGTCAAGCGCGGCCCGGACGCGACACCCAGCAAGGAAACACGAGCCACCGCCACCGCGACCCCGCGGGACAGCGGGGGCGCGTCCTCGGCACCGGCACGTGGGAGCGAGTCCGCTCCCCCAACCCGTCGACGCGAGGAACGAAGCGACAGTCGACGCGATGCCGCACCGCCCCGCGGTGAGGGCCGTGCCCCCCGCGGGGATCGTGAGCCCCGTGAAGCTCGCGAAGGCCGCGAGCCTCGTGAAGCTCGCGAATCCCGCGAGCCTCGTGAAGGCCGCGAGCCCCGTGAAGCTCGTGAGCCCCGTGAAGGCCGTGAAGGCCGTGAGGCCCGCGAGCCCCGTGAAAGCCGCGAACCCCGTGAAGGCCGTGAGGCCCGCGAAGGCCACGAGGGCTCCCGTTCGCGTCGCGGACGCGGCCCCCGTCGGCGTCCCCGGTCGGATGCGCCCCCTGAGGGAGCCTCCGGAACGGACGATGCCCCGCGAGAAGAGAGCACGGCTCGCCGGGAGCGACCCCCGGTCGCCGAGTCGGCCGGCACGACAACCGATGCGCCGGACCGCGGCGCGGGGGATCGTGACGCGTCGGCGCCGGAGGACCGTCCCCGGCAGCGGGGCCGTCGCGAGCGTCGATCACCCCGAGGTCGTCGGGGTGCTCCCCGCCGCCCGGAAGGCACCGAAGGAGGCGACGAATCCATCGAGGCTCGCACGGAGACGCCGCAGGACTCCCGTGATTCCCGTGATTCCCGCGAGGGACGCGGTGGATCGAGGGGTCGGGACCGACGCGGATCCCGCGCGGGCGGGGGACCGGGTGACGACGGCGGGGCCTCCGATGAGCGTAGGGATCGCCCCGAGAGTGGGCGCGGCGACGGACGACGGCGTCCGGCCGCTGGCGAGGATCGCGGCGAACGCCGCGGAGCCCGGGGAGGGCGCCGGCCGGCCGCCGACGGAGCGCGGGGCCGAGGTCGCAACGGACGGGCCGACGGACGTCCTGACGGACGTCCCGATGGGCGATCGGATGCGCGTTCCGGACGGCCCGACGGCCGTGGACGTCCCGATGGACGGGGCCGCCCCGAGGGGCGCGGACGTCCCGACGGACGCGGACGTCCCGATTCGCGTGGCGGTGGCACCGGGCGTTCACGCCGGGACGGCCGCCCGGGCGCGTTTGCTCGTGACGCCGGGAAGCCGGGTCAGACGGTCAAGCCCACCTCCACCCTCATGTTGCCGCCCAAACCCATCAAGGTGGTGATCGCGGGCGGGGGGACCGGAGGCCACGTCATTCCCGCCCTGTCCATCGGGGAAGCTCTGAAGAACCGGAACCCGGATTCGGAGTTGCTCTTCATCGGAAGCAACCGGGGGATCGAGGCGGAGATGATCCGTGGCGCGGGTCACCGGTTGGAGGAGTTCCCGGGACGAGGCCTTCCATCCGGGGTAAGCGTCAACTCCCTGAAGTCGGCCTGGAGCATGTATCAGAACTACCGGCGCATGAGCGGTCTCATCAAGGAGTTCAAGCCGGACGTCCTGGTGGGGACCGGCGGGTATGTGATGGCCCCGGCGGTGTGGGCGGCCAAGCGGGCCGGCGTGCCGGTGGTCCTCCAGGAGCAGAACGTGGTGCCGGGGCGGGCCAACCGTTTCCTCGCCCGCTGGGCCTCGGAGGTACACATCCACTTCAGCGAAGCCCGCCGGCACTTCAAGGACCGCGGCAAGCTGCGGCTCTCCGGCAACCCGGTGCGGGTGCGGATCCCGGAAGGGCGCGCGCATCGCACCCTGTCCCGGTTCCGTCTCCATCCGGAGCGCAAGACGGTGGTCATCCTGGGCGGATCCCTGGGGGCCCACAGTCTCAACATGGCCTTCAAGGAAATGATGCCGCAGTTCCGCAACGATCACGGCGTGCAGTTCCTCATCCAGACCGGCAAGGAGGACTACCGGACGGTGCTGGACAGCGTGAAGGACTCGGGGGTCAAGGTGGTGGTGAAGGATTTCCTCACCCACATCGAGGAGATCTACGGCATTGCCGACCTCGTGGTGGCCCGGGCCGGAGCCATGACCGTGTCCGAGCTTTCCGCCTGCGGGTTGCCGAGCGTGCTGGTGCCGTACCCCCACGCCATGAACGATCATCAGAAGGCGAACGCGTCCGTGCTCGCCGAGAAGGGCGCCGCGGTCATGATCACCGAGGATGAGCTCTCGGGGAAATCGCTGGCGCTGAGCATCAAGCAGTTGCTCGGGGATCCGGCAAAGCTGCGGGACATGGCCAAGGCCTCGTTCGGTCTCAGCCGGCCCAACGCCGCCCAGCGGATCGCCGAATCGGTGGAACGCGTCGGAGGGGGCGCCCCCGAATCGGCGCTCAACCTCCCCAGCGAGTACGACCGCGAGGAAGTGGTGGCCACCTAGGCCACGGCAAGATGGCCGCAGACCCAGGCCACCGCTAGGTGGCCACATAGACCAGGCCACAAGGTAAGTGGCCGCAGAGACCAGGCCACAAGGCAAGGTGGTCGGAGAACCAGGCCACCGCTAGGTGGCCACAATAGAACAGTCCGGTAGCCCCGGTAGCAGGACCGCGCCGCATAGACAGTCGAGGGAGGGCACAGCGTGTATCGCACGATGGGACGTATCCATATGGTCGGGATCGGCGGTTCCGGGATGAACGGGATCGCCGAGGTGCTCATCAACATGGGCTACGAGGTGAGCGGGTCGGATCTCAGCCGCACCCCGGTCACCGATCGCCTGGTTTCGTTGGGAGCACGGATCGCCGAGGGGCATCAGGCCGCCCTGGTGGCCGGCTCCTCGGTGGTGGTGGTCTCCACCGCGATCCGGCCCACCAACCCGGAAGTGGTCGAGGCCAAACGACTCGACATTCCGGTGATCCAGCGGGCCGAGATGCTGGCCGAGCTCATGCGGATGAAGTACGGCATCGCGGTGGCGGGAGCCCACGGCAAGACGACCACGACCTCGCTCGTCGCCTCGGTGCTCACCCAGGGCAGCCTGGACCCCACCGTGGTGGTGGGGGGCCGGGTCCGGGCCATGGGGACCAGCGCCCACCTGGGCGCCGGTCGGTTCCTGGTCGCGGAGGCGGATGAGAGCGACGGGTCGTTCCTGAGGCTCACCCCCTCCATTGCCGTGGTCACCAACATCGATCGCGAGCATCTGGACCACTGGAAAGGGGGGATCGAGGAGATCGAGACCGCCTTTGTCGACTTCGCCAACAAGATCCCCTTCTACGGCCTTGCCGTGCTCTGTCTGGACGACCCGGTGGTGCGCGGTCTGCTCCCCCGGTTCGAGCGGCGCCGGGTCACCTACGGTGCCTCGGACGAGGCCGACTACCGGGTGGCCGACGTCCGGTGCCACGACGACTTCAGCATCAGCTTCGACGTGTTCGAGCGGCAGTTCCTGCTGGGCCGGGCCCGCCTCCGCATGCCGGGCCGGCACAACGCGCTCAACGCCCTGGCCGCGGTGGCGGTGGGGCGCGAGCTCGACATGAAGGCCACCGACATCCTGGCTGCCCTGGACGGATTCTCGGGAGTGGCCCGCCGGTTCGAGGTCAAGGGCGAGGCGGCCGGGGTGACCGTGGTCGACGACTACGGACACCACCCCACCGAGATCGCCGCGGTGATCGGGGCGGCCAAGGAACACAGCGGCCGACGGGTGGTGGTGATCTTCCAGCCCCATCGCTTCACCCGGACCCGGGACCTGCTTCCCGAGTTCGCCGACTGCTTCCGGGACGCCGATCAGGTCTTCCTCACCCCCATCTACTCCGCCGGCGAGGATCCCCTCGAGGGGGTGACCGCGGAGCGGATCGCCGAGGGGGCGCGCCGCGCCGGTCACCCGGCGATCGAGACCCTGGACGACTCGCAGCGGGTGGCCGAGACGGTGCACGCCCATCTGCGGGACAACGATCTCGTGCTCACCCTGGGGGCCGGTTCGATCTATCGCGAAGGGGAAGCGCTTCTGGCGTTGCTCGGTCAGCGCGGCGTGGGGATCGTTTCGTGATGACCGGCGTTCCCGCCGACTACGCGGCCGTGGAGGCTGCCGCGCCGGGCCGGGTGCGCCGTGACGTTCCCCTGGCGCCGCTCTCCGCCTACAAGGTGGGCGGAGCCGCCGATCTCTTTGCCGAGCCGGAGACCCGCGAGGAATTGGTGGCGCTGCTCCAGGCCTCCCACGCGGCCTCGGTCCCGTTCCATGTGCTGGGAGCGGGTACCAACCTGCTGGTGCGTGACGGCGGCGTGCGTGGGGTGGTGATCCGGCTGGGACGCCCTTTTCGCGCCGTCGAGGTGGACGGTCATCGGGTGCGCGCCGGGGCCCAGGCTCCCATGGGCAAGGCGGCACTGGCCGCCGAGCGGGCCGGTCTGGCCGGGCTCACCTTCGGATTCGACATCCCCGGCACGGTGGGGGGCGCCCTGACCATGAACGCCGGGGCGCACGGCACCGAGGTGCGGGATGTCCTGGAGGAGGCAGTGGGCATCTCCCCCGACGGACGTGTGGTCCACGTCCCGGCCTCCGGGATCCGGTTTGCCTACCGGACCGCCATCTACCCGGAGCCGTTGGTCTTCGTGGAAGGCGTGTTCGCGTTGCAGCCGGGTGACGCCGAGGCCCTCGCCGCCACCCGCAAGGAGAACCACGCCTACCGCCTGGCCACCCAGCCCAAGGGAAACAGCGTGGGGTCGGTCTTCATCAACCCGGACGGCGACCACGCGGGACGTCTCATCGAGGCGGCCGGGCTCAAGGGGTACCGTCGCGGGGGCGCCGCGGTCTCGGACAAGCATGCCAACTGGATTCTCAACGTGGACGGAGCCTGCGCCGCCGACATCGAGGGCATCATCACCCTCATCCAGGAAACGGTGCGCGAACGATTCGGGGTCACCCTCCACCCGGAAGTGCGCATTTTCGGCGAGCCGGACGGGGACGCACGCCCATGACCGGGCGGCCGCGTGCTTCCCGCAGCCGGGACACCGCCGGGCACCGTGCCCTGGCCCGCCGCCGTCGTCGCCGTCGGATTCGCACCGGAATCGCCTGGGCCCTGCTCGCCGTCCTGGTGGGCACCGGCACCTGGGGCGCCACCCTGGGCCGGGGTCAGGTGATCGCCTGGGTCGCTTCCCATACCCGTCTGTTGACGGTGAGCCGGGTCGAGCCCGGCCCCACCCGTTGGGTCGCCCCCTGGGAGCTGGTCGAACTGACCGCGGTTTCCCCGGGGGACGACCTCCTGGAGATCGACCCCGAAGTCGTGCGCGCCCGGTTGCTCACCCACCCCCGGGTCGCCGACGCGCGGGTGCGCAAGCTGTGGACCCGGGGCATCCGGGTCGACGTGACCGAGCGGCCCCCCTTGGCGCTT
Source organism: Candidatus Eiseniibacteriota bacterium (assembly GCA_942491735.1). Classification (GTDB taxonomy): domain Bacteria; phylum Eisenbacteria; class RBG-16-71-46; order JABDJR01; family JABDJR01; genus CALOCN01. The sequence continues at coordinate 1,166,072 of CALOCN010000001.1, forward strand.
TGGCTCGAAGCCGGGCCGGCCGAGGTCGCCGCGGACGGGACGGTGCTGGGCCCCCCCGCGCGCAGCGCCCAGCCGAGTTGGCCCCAGTCCGGTGGCAGCAGTTGGCGCCCCTGTGGGGTGGACCTGCCCCTGTTGACCGGCGGGAACGCCGAGGGACTGGAGCCGGGGGACACGATCGGGGACGAGGGGGCGCGACAGGCCCTGGGATTCCTGGCCCTGCTGCGTTACTACGGTCGTCACGGCGAAGCCTGGCTCAGCGAGGTCGATGCCAGTCGACCCGGGGACCTGGTGGCGGTGACCCTCAATCCCGGCATGACCGTTCATGTGGGGGACGGGCAGATCAGCCGCCGCAAGGTGGATGCCATCCGGGCCGCGTTGGATGAGGTCCAGGGAGTGACCCCGCCGGTCCGCTACCTGGACGCACGCTTCCGAAACCAGGTGGTCGTGAAACTCGACCCTGGGAAAGGCAGGTAGCCATGCGACCCTATGTTGGTCTGGATATCGGGACGACCAAGGTAGCCTGTGTCGTGGCCGAACCGGATGAGTCCGGCGCCCTCAAGATCGTGGGAGTGGGTCATGCCCCCTCGGACGGCCTGCGCCGGGGCGTGCTGGTCCAGATGGAGTCCACGGTGGAGTCCATTCGTACCGCGGTGGCCGAAGCCGAACGCATGGCCGGGTCACCCATCCGTGAGGTCACCGCCGGGCTGGCCGGGGATCATGTGCGCTCCATCAACAGCCGGGGGGTCATCGCGGTGAGCCGCGGGGGCACCGAAATCGGCCGGGACGACGTGGCGCGGGTGGTCGAGGCGGCACGCACCGTGGCCATTCCGGGGGATCGCGAGGTGCTGCATGTCATCCCCCAGGAATACGTGGTGGATGACCAGGCGGGGATCCGCAATCCGGTGGGGATGAGCGGGGTGCGTCTCGAGGCGGACGTCCATATCGTGACCGGGGCCGCGACCATCGCCCGCAACGTGGAACGGGCCATCCGGGTCGCCGGTCTGCGGCCCAACGCCCTGGTCCTGGAACCGTTGGCCTCGGCCCAGGCGGTCCTGGCCCAGGACGAGAAGGAACTCGGCTGTCTCCTCATCGACATGGGGGGCGGCACCACCGACCTCGCGCTGTTCTACGAGGGCGCGGTGAGGCATACCGCGGTGATCGGGCTGGGCGGTCAGAACGTGACCCATGACCTGGCCATCGGCCTGCGCACCCCGCCCGAGGCGGCGGAGCGACTGAAGATCGGTCATGGTTGCGCGATCGCCGATCGGGTAGGCCCGGAAGAATCGGTCGAGGTGACCGGTGTCGGCGGGCGCGACGCGAGCACGGTTTCACGACAGATTGTTGCGTCGATGATCGAACCACGTGTCGAAGAAATCTTTACTTTGGTTTATCGTGAGGTAAAGAAGAACATATTCAGTGACCTATTGGCCGGTGGTGTGGTACTTACAGGTGGGGGAGCTAATCTTGACGGGGTGCAGGAGTTGGCGGAACGCATCTTCGAGATGCCGGTTCGTCGCGGCACACCGCAGGGGCTCGCCGGGATTCTCGAGGCAATCGAGGATCCGCGCTACGCGACCGCGGCCGGTCTCGTGCTCTACGCACGGGATCAGAACGGGGATCGTGATCGAATCGAGGAGCCTCGGCTTCTCGCTCGCCTGACCTCGCCGGTGCGGCGGTGGTTGGGGGAGTTCCGGTAGAGCTTCGGGATCCGCGGGGCCGGTTCAGACCGACCGCGCGGGCCCAGGGTGGGTGATTCACCCTGACAGGCGTTCCGACCAAGGGGACGGGGGAGCTGGGCGGCTCCCGAATCCCGGTCGGGGCAAAGGCGCACGCCGGTTCGGCCGGCGGCGTCCAGGGAGGCAGGTGATGGCCTCCGTGGGTCGGCACGCGACCCGCAGTATGGGTCGGCGTACGCGACCCGCAGTATGGGTTGGCGTACGCGACCCAAAGTAACCAGGGGCCTGCGGGCCATAATGGAGGGAAGTCAGATGATGCTGGAGCTCATAGAGCCCCGGGTGCACGCAATCCTGAAGGTCATCGGCGTTGGCGGCGCCGGCGGCAACGCGGTCAACGGCATGGTCCAGGGAGGCCTTGCCGGGGTCGAGTTCACGGCCATGAACTCGGATGCCCAGGCCCTTGACCAGAGTCTGGCCACCAACAAGGTGCAGCTGGGCAACACCACCACCCAGGGACTGGGTTGCGGGGGCCGCCCGGAAGAGGGCGCCTTGGCCGCCGAGGAATCGGTGGACGAGATCCGCGACGCGGTCCGTGGGGCGGACATGGTTTTTGTCACCGCGGGCATGGGGGGCGGCACCGGAACCGGCGCCGCGCCGGTCGTGGCCCGGGTGGCCCGCGAGGAAGGGGCCCTGACCGTGGCCGTGGTCACCAAGCCCTTCATCTTCGAGGGAGCCCAGCGCATGCGTCAGGCCGACCACGGGTTGGCCACGCTTCGCGAAGAGGTCGACACCCTCATCGTCATCCCCAACCAGCGCCTGCTCACCGTGATCGACAAGGCCACCACCCTGGTGGACGCCTTCCGTCGCGCGGACGACGTGCTGTTCCACGCCACCCGGGGCATCAGCGACCTGATCACCGTGCCCGGGCTCATCAACCTGGACTTCGCGGACGTGAAGACGGTCATGAGCGCCCGTGGCAACGCCCTCATGGGGACCGGATACGCCACCGGCGACGCCAGTGCCGAGGACGCGGCCCGCATGGCCATTTCCAGCCCGCTGCTCGAGGACGTGAGCATTTCCGGCGCCGAGGCGGTGCTGGTCAACATCTGCGGTGGCCGGGAGCTGGGCCTCCACACCGTCGGTGAGTCCATGAGCATCATCAACGAGGCGGTCGGCGGCGAAGCCAACGTCATCTTCGGCGCGGTGATCGACTCCGAGATGGAAGAAGGGGTCCGGATCACCGTCATTGCCACCGGATTCGGCGAGGCGGCCGGTCACCATCAGTCCCCGGGCCTGCGGGCCGAGGAGAAGCAGCCGCGGGTGCGCCGGGATCCTCTCGTGGATCGCCTGCGTTCCACGCTGCCCTCGCGGCGTGAGGGCCAGGAGACGCCGGAAGCGGATGGGGATTCCCCGTCGCTCCATCAGGACCGTTGGGGTCGGTTCCGCGAGCAGACCAAGCTCGAGGTGCCCACCTTCATCCGCAAACAGATGGACTAGCCGCCCCCTCGGGGCGGGTGTCATTCGCGTGAACGCGTACCCGCCCAGGGGGGCCAAGCGGGAGGTCGAGTCGTCGTGTCGTTTCTGAGCCGGGTCTTCGGCCGCTGGTCGAACCGTCTCTACTCCCAGGGGATGGTCCACTACAATCGCCGGGAGTACGCCGAGGCGGCCGCCGCGTTCGAGGAACTCCTGGCGGAGGTCCGGGATCCATCCAATCCGGATGTGGAGCTTGCGCGGTTCTACTCGGCCGAGGCCCATGCCAAGCTGGGTCGGGCCCTGTTCCTTTCCGGGGACATGGACCGGGCCGCGGTCGAGCTGGCCAAGGCGGCCGAGGTGGAGCGAAGCTGGCCGGATCTCCAGTACTTCCTGGGGGTGATCTCGGCCCGCCGCGACCAACCGGACGCCGCCCTGCAACGGCTGGATGCCGCCCTGGAGCTCCACCCCCACTACGCCGAGGCGCGCGCCTACCGGGCCATCGTCCTGGAATCGTTGGGGCGCACCGAGGCCGCCACCCGGGATCTCACCGCTCTGGCCGAACTCGACTTCCCCCTCCCGGCGCCGGTCCAGGTGCTGGCCCGGGAACCTCGGCCGGAGCACCTTCTCAACGAGCTCCGCGAAACGGTCGAGGCCCGCATGCAGGGGCAGGCCCACCTCAGCCAGGCCATCGAGTTCTACGACCAGGGGGCCCTCGAGTCCTCCCTGGAAGAACTGAACCGGGCGGTGGAGGACCAGCCCGGCTACGCGGACCTTCACTGCCGGCGGGGACAGGTCCTGGCCCGGCTGGGTCGTGCCGCCGACGCGATCGGTTCCTTTGATCGCGCCGTGGAGCTCAACCCGGACTACGTGGAGGCGTTGCTGGCCCGCGGCATCACCTTCCTCACCCTGGATCATCCGGAGCGCGCGCTCCCCGGTCTGCGTCATGCCGCCGGCCTGCAGCCCGACTATGCCGACGTGGCCTACTACCTGGCCAAGGCAGCCTTCCGCACCGGGCGCCACCCGGAGGCGGTAACCGCCCTGGCCCGTTCCCTCACCCGGAACCCCCGGTTCGTGCGGGCGCGATTCCTGTTGGGCCAGGTGCGTCTGGCGTCCGGACAACGGGAGCAGGGACTGGCCGAACTGCGCACCGCGCTCGAGGTGGACGATCCCTCCCTGGAGGACGCAACCTACCTGGGGTTGGTCAGCCTGGATGCGCGGGACTATGGAACCGCGGTGGAGCACCTGGCCGAGGCGGTCAAGCATCACCCGGACTACGCCGACCTGCGGGTCCAGCTGGGGCTGGCCCTGCAGGAGCAGGGTCGTCTCGACGCCGCCCGCACGGAGTTCGAGGAGGCGGCCCGGCTCAATCCGGACTACGCCCAGGCCCATCTCTGCCGCGGCCGGCTCGAGGTGCGGGCGGGGGAGGTGGACGAAGCGGTGCCGCATCTCGAGCGCGCGGTCGCCGCCAACCCGTCCCTCGCCGACGCGCATTGCCTTCTGGGGGAAGCGTGGCTGATCCAGGATTCGCTGGAGGCCGCGGAGCAGGAGTTCAAGGCCGCGCTGGGGGTGAACCACGGCTACGTGGAGGCCCTTCTCGGTTTGAGCGCGTTGCGACGGCGTCAGGGCAGCGATCGCGAGGCGCGGAAACTGCTGGAGCAGGTGCGCGAGGTGGACCCGGCCAACCCGGTCGCCCTCGCCCTCCTCGAGCCGGTGACCCCGGATCCCGGGAACAGCGCCTAGTCCCCGGAAATCTCCCGGCGGTGCGTTTCGAGGACCCGCTCCAGCTCCCGCTGGAGGGGCCATGCCCCGGTCGAGGTGTTGGAAACCACCGTCGTCACCAGCCCGTCCGGGTAGCAGGTGGACCGCAACGACACCCCGGCGTCGCTTCCCTCGATGTACAGGATGCGCCCCCCTGGTTCGTGGTCACGGATCCACACCCCGTGTCCGTAGTGATGCCCCGGCTTCCAGGTGACGGCGGGGGACAGGAAGCGGCGGGTGAGATCCGGGGTGAGGAGGCGGTTCTCCCGTAGCGCGGTCCATAGCCTCTCCAGATCCCCGAGGCTGGAGAAGGCGCCTCCGTCCGCCCCGCCGATGACCGGCAGCTTGCCTTCGTTGGTGATCCAGCCGTCGGGTGTCTCGACGTACCCCAGCGCGACGTGCTCGGGAAGCTCATCGAACCGGAAGTACCCCGAATCGCCCATTCCGGCCGCGGTCAGGACGCGCCGGGTGACCGCTTCCTGATAGCTCACCCCGGTCAGGGCCTCGATGGCCAGTCCCAGCAGGATGTAGCCGCCGTTGGAGTAGGCGAACCGCTCCCCGGGAGGGAACTTCATCGGCCCCCCCAGGAAGGGGAGATAGTCCCGGAGGGTGAAGAGCGTGGACGGGGGAACCGGGAGCTCGAAGGCGTCGAAGTCCTCGATGCGTTCCTCGTCATAGTAGTCGTACACCCCCGAGGTGTGGGTGAGCAGGTGTCCGAGGGTGACCCGGGGAGAGACCTGGGGGAGAAGGTCGCCGGTGAGTTCGCGAAAGGGGGTGTCGAGTCGGGCCGCTCCTTCGTCCAGGAGGGTCCCGACGGTGAGGGCGGTGAGGAGCTTGGTCCCCGAGGCGAGCCCGAACCGCGTCCGCGGGGTATTGGGGATCCGGCGCGCCCGGTCGGCAAGCCCGTAGGCCTGGTCCAGGAGGATGACGCCGTCCCGGCTCACCCTCACCCCGCCCGAGAAGGCGTGGGTCTCTGCGGCGAGTGGGAGGGACGCCTGGAGGCTGCGGGCGAGTGGGTGCATGGGCCTTCCATGGGGTGAACGTTCTCGGGAGGCTATCACGGGGGTGTATCGGGGCTTGCCGAGGGGCCCCGGGAGGGCGTGTGGTAGGCTGGCCAGCATCCGTACCAGGCCGCTATGTTGCCGCCTAACGTGCCGTACTTCACGTTCATCCACCGTGGGGGAATTCATGCGCACCTTGCTCGCCACATTGTTTCTTCTGCCCTCCCTTGCCCTTGTCCAAGCCCAGGCCGCTGGGATCGTCGGGCTTCATGTCCAACCGCGGGCTTCAGGGTGTGCCTATGACAACACCCCTTGCAGTAGTTGGAACGTCCAGGGGAGTCCCTTCTCGGCCTATGACGTCTACCTGGTGGTCCAACGCTTCGATGGAGCCGGGGTCACGGGGTTGAGCTGCGGGCTCCTGTTCGACGAGGCTCCCGGATCCGGCATCGACCTCTTTTCCTGGACCCTCTGCGCCGACTCATCGATTCCAGCTGTCGGCCCCAACGGGCCCTGGCCCCAGTCCGGTTCCGGGATCCGAGTGCTCTGGGATGCGAACACGAACTGCCCCGGGAACCAGCAGTCGGTGGCCGGGTCGATGTACATGTATGCCTACGGTGACGACTACCTGGACGTGAACGCCAACCCCATCGAACCCCTGCCGGAGGTGAAGGTCTCGGACTGCAGCGGAATCGTGACCTCGATTCCGTTGGAGGAGACAGCCTACGTCAGGGTGACCGAAGGAGGCGCTGGTGGGTGCACCCCCTGCAACGTCACTGGAGCTCCCTGCGGCGGTTGTTACGTATCCTGGGGTCATCCCGAGGTTCCCGTGCTCGATTTCGGCGACGTTGCGATCGGCGAGAGCGCGGAGTTGTTGTTCCTGGTGGAGCACGCCGGCGGTGTCGGCAGCGTGCTGATCGACCCCGTCGAGACGTGTCCCGATTTCGAGGTCTTCGAGCCCACCGAACCGGTTCTCCTGGAGCCGCACGACTACCTGTTCGTGCGGGTGCGCTTCACCCCGACGACTCCTGGCCTGCAGGAGTGCACGATCACCACAGCGTGCGGGTACCGGAGCTTCCGCGGTACCGGAACCGGCCCGGTGGCGGTCCAGGCCACGACCTGGGGGGCGATCAAGGCGGTGCACGGACCCTAGGGACCACGTGGGGATCTCGCCAACGGCCGCTATCTGGCTCGCCTGGTCACCGCTTCGATCACCCTGACCCAACCGGTCCTGTTGCTCCGGTGAACCGGCCTCGGCCCGTCTTGGGTCGCGGCGTTCTTTGCTAGAATCGCCCGCTTGCCGGTATGGAAACCGCGCGCGGACCCCTCGACGGTGTCCCGCGCCCCCCCTTGCCCCGAGCGGAACCCGCCCCATCGATGAGACTCTCCAAACTGAATCGCAGCGTGCACCGCTGGGGGTCCCTGTTGATCCTGCTCCCGGCCATCGTGATCTTCACCACGGGGTTGATCCTGCAGGTCAAGAAGGAGTTCACCTGGATCCAGCCCCCCACCCGGCACGGATCCGCCGGTCAGCCCTCGATCAGCTTCGAGCAGATCCTCGCGATCGCCCGCGCGGTGCCCGAGGCCGAAATCGAGACCTGGGACGATGTCGACCGTCTGGATGTCCGCCCGGGGCGATCCCTGGTGAAGGTCCGGGCCAACAACCGGTGGGAGATCCAAATCGACGCGGCAACCGGCGAGCTGCTCCAGGTGGCCTACCGGCGTTCGGATCTCATCGAGAGCCTCCACGACGGCAGCTTCTTCCACGAGAAGGTGAAGCTCTGGGCGTTTCTCCCCACCGCAATCTTCCTCATCTTCCTGTGGGCGACCGGCGTGTACCTCTTCGTGCTGCCGTACTACGCCCGGTGGTCGAATCGTCGTCGCAAGGCGCTCGAGGCCGGGCGGTCCGGTTAAGGCACCCCACCCGGAACGAAAACCGCGGCCCCCGGGCGTATACGCCGGGAGCCGCGGGTCAGGATCTGCCGATGGGTAGCGACCGCCCTGCCAAGGATAGTCGCCCCCTTGACTGGGTCATTCCATATCAGTTGGCCACGACCACCTTCCCGCTCCGGGTCGCGGACGGCGAAACCGCCTGGTAGAGATAGGTCCCCTGGGGAACCCGGCGGCCGGTGTCGTCGTTCCCGTCCCAGCGGACGTCATGACGGCTGGCGCCCCGCATCTCATCCACCAGGGTACGGACCTTGCGCCCGCTCACGTCGTAGACGGTCAGGTTGACGTGGCCGGCCTCACCCAGCTCGAAGGAGATCGTGGTCGCGCTGCGCAGCGGGTTCGGGGCCGCCTGGTGCAACACGAAGGCCGGAGTTCCCCCCACCGTCACCGAGGACAGGTCGAAGAACTCCGAGGTCCCGTCCCGCCCGATTCCCTCCAGACGATAGGTGTAGGTGCGCCCGGTGATCACATCCTCGTCCACGAACCGGTACGGCACATCCGAGCCCCGGGGCAGGATCAGGTCGGCCGAGATCCGGGAAAACGCCTCGCCCTCGGACCGCCACATTCGGAATCCGGCCATGTTGTCCTCGATCGTGGTCCAGGTCACCTCGACCCTGCCGTCCACCGCGGTCAGGTCGTGGAAGACCAGCTTGACCGGGGTGAGCGAGGCCTGGGCGGCAAACATGCCGCGGCCGTGCGTACCGGCCAGGACGACGTTGTCCGACACCCGGAGTTCGAGGTCGTTCACCACCACGTTCTGCATGCCGGTCGGGTCCTCGTGGAACCACGTGGTGGAGGCCCCGTTGAGCGTGGCCGCGGAGTAGACCCCGGTCGAGGTCGCGACCAGGTACTTCGTCTGGCTTCCCTCGACGAAGATCAGGGCGTCACGGAGCGACGGACCCGGGGCGTCCGGCTGGGTCCCGGTCAGGTTGCCCTCGATCGCCGTCCAGTTGGCGCCGGCGTCGGTAGTGTGGAACAGCCCGACGATGTTGTAGTTCGAGAAGACCACGATCGCCTCGTCGGGGTTGGTGGGATGGATGGCGATCGCGTGCGGGTAGGACCCGTCGGTCACCCCGGGGATCGAGATGTCCACCTCGCCGTCGGTGGCCGTGTTGGCGTTGTCCAGGCGGAACACCTTGGGGGCACCCTGCGAGGACCCCGCGTAGTACAGACGATGGCCCGCGTTGGAAACCGCGACGGCGCTGATGACCGTTCCCGCGCCGGAACTCACGTTGGTGAGTTCATCCCAACCGTCCCCGTTCCACCGGAAGAAGTGCTCGGCGCTGGGGAAGTAGACCTTGGTCTCGTCGGCCGGATCCACCGCAAAGGGGTGAACAAAGAGGGCGCTCGCCCCGGCCGGCTTCTGGATCGTCCCGTTGAAGGTCAGGTCGCCCTGGGCGTTGTAGTCGTGATGCACCAGCGCCCCCTCCTGGGCCGAGAGCAGGGCAAGGGTCCGGCCGAGATAGCAGGTGGCCCCGTCACCGGTGGTGGCATCCTGCGAGGTCGTGGTCCCGGCCCGGAAGAAGGGGGACCCGTTGTCCTGGGTTCCGCCCACCACGCGCGGATCCTCGCTGTCCGGATGGATCGACACCCGGTAGAACTGGGTCACGTTGTACCCCATGTTCTTGTCTTCCCAGACCGCCGGTTCCACCCGGATGTCCTGGGCCAGGCTGACCCCTCCATCATGTCCGCTCCACGCCCGATTGGGGTTGGCCGGGTCGAACACCACGATGTGGTTGTCCGGATGATGGTTGGGGTACTGGCTGATGTCGTTCGTGGTCGCGTAGCCGCCGATCCAATGCTTGTTGGCCACGTTCATGGAGGTGGCGACGCCGTCGGTGGACCGGTGCAGGTTGGTCCAGCCGAAGATCACGAAGTTCTCGTCATCCGGCTTCACGCTGAGCATGAGGTTGTATCCGTTGCCCTGGGTGTTGGGCTGACCGACCTGGCCGCCGAAGTTGGGCAGGTTTGCCGAGCGGTCTACCGAAGCTCCGGTGGAAAGGGTGAGCCGGTGGAAACGCACGTCGCTGCTCGTGACCTCGGTCAGCACATAGGCGGCGTCGTTGTTGGACGCGGCAATGGCCACCACGCTCCGGCCATGGGTCGCCGGGAACGATGCCGGAGTGAGGGTGACCCAGTTCACCCCGTTGTCGTTGGATCCGAAAACGCCCGGGGTTCCGGTGACCCCCACCGACTGCTGGGACAACGTGGCCACGATGATGCCGTTGGCGGCAATATCGAAGTCGGCCCACAGGTGGGCGTTGAGGGTTCCCAGGGCCAGGCTGAAGGTGGCTCCCGCATCGTCGGAGCGGAGAATACCGCTGCCGTTCGAGGCGATGAACACCGATCCCGTGATCGGGTGGACCATGACCTTGGAATTGAGGTCGAAGACCGAGTCGAACGAGGTGCTGTTGCCGGCGCCCTGGATCCGGGTCCAGTTCTCCCCGTTGTCGGTCGACTTGTAGAGGCCGGAGCCGAAGTAGTTGGCGGTGGCGCCCTGGTCCCGGGCACTGTTGGAGAACTCACCCGTCGTGTAGTACCAGGTGGTGCTGTTCCCGGCCTGGGCCACCGAGGTCACCGACTGGTTCGTCTCCGTCTTGAGGGCCCAGGTCGCTCCGCCGTCCGTCGACTTCCACAGGCCACCGGAGGCGCTGCCGGCCAGGATCGTGTTCGAGTTGTTGCGATCCACGGCGAGGGCACGCGTCCGTCCCCCCACGTTGTGGGGACCCACTTCCTGCCAGGTGAGCGCGCTGGCATCCGCGGTGCTGCGCAGCCCCGCGGTCTGCTCGAGAACGGCCCGGGCATGGTCCAACTCCCGGATCCGGATGTGGGCCGGGATCCGGTTGGTGACGGGGTCCCGGAGCATGCGGAAGGTGTACTCCCAGCGGGCGCGCTTCTTCTCGATCTTCTTCCGGGACTTCTGCGCCCGGAACTCGGCGAAGTCCTCCTCGGTGCCCCCATCCATGGGTTGCAGGAGACTCGCCCCGGCGGAAGGGCCGATCTCGGTGATCTCCCACTCCGGCATGCTGCCCTTCATGGAGTCCACCACCATCCGGGACGCGATCACGACCTGGATCGTCCCGTCGTCCTGGGTCCACGCGACGAGTTGGTCCTCGGTGGCGAGGCTCTTGGGGAGCGCCGCGGTGAGGGTGGTTCCCCCGGCCATGGGCTTGGACTGGGGGCCGGAGCGAACCACTTCGTCGATGACCAGGTCGCAGGCGTAGAAGTCATCCTTCTCCTGGAACGCATCCATGCGGACCCGGGCCAGAATTGCCCCCCGGTCCAGGGGAGAGGGTTCGACGGTGGGCGGCGTCTTCTCCTGCACGGCCGCCTGCTGCTGCTGATCCTGCTTGGCGGAACAGCCCGGGAGCGCGAGCAGCGAGATGACGCCGACGAGAAACAATCGAAAGAGGTTCTTCACTGGGGGTCCTTGTGAGGGGGAGATGTCACGTGGCATGGGGCCGGTAGAATACTGTGGAAGCGGCCGAAGATCCACTGGGTTAGCTCCCGAAAATCACGCGCTCCGATGCCCTTGCAATGGATTTCGATCCCGTGCGATCCGGCGCGGCAAGACCCCGTGAAGGGAGAATCCGATCCCTGCGGGTACGGGGTGTGGGTCCTGCAAGCCGCTTGGTTAGGCGCTCTCCCGCATCTTCACGAAGCCGCTCTCCATCGCCGCCACCAGCGTGTCGATCTCGGACTCCGTGTGCACGGTGGACATGGCCACGGTGCAGGTATTGATGAGGGTGATGCCGCTCTCGAGCAGGTGGTCCAGAAGTCCGGTCACCCGGCGTTGCTCATCGGGGGTGGGGAACGATTCCCGGTAGTTGTGCGGTGGGGTCGCCTTCGCGTGCACGCGGAACATGGAGCCCCCGCCAGCCACACAGGCGGTGACCCCGGTGGAGCGGATCGCCGCCTCGATGCCTTCCCTCGCCCGGGTCGCCAGCGCGTTGACCCGGCTCACCGCCGCCTCGTCGTACAGTTCCATCGTGGTCAGGCCGGCGGTCATGGTGACCGGGTTGGCCGAGAACGTACCCGAGTGGGGATACTGGACGACCTTGGCCAACGGGTCCATGACGTCCATCACGTCGGCCCTGCCGGCCAGGGCACCGACCGGAAAGCCTCCACCGATGAACTTGCCCATGGCGGTCAGGTCGGGGGTGATGTCGTACCAGAGCTGCGCCCCCCCGTACCCGCAGCGGAAGGTGATGACCTCGTCCAGCAGGAGGAGGGCCCCGTTCCGCGTGGTCCAGTCCCGCATCGCGGCCACGAACTCCGGATCGGCGGGACGGAGTCCGGCCCGGTGGGGCATGAGATCCATCAGAACGCAGGCCAGGTCGTCCTTGTACTGATCGAGGATCGCCAGAGCCCGTTCACGGTCGTTGAAGGGAATGATCACCACGTCGGTGATGGCGGACGGCGGCGTCCCCTGCACCAGGGGAATCCGGTTGGGGGCGTCGGGATCACCCCAGTTGCCGGGGGTGGAGTTCTGGCTCACTTCGACATAGTCGTACTGCCCATGATAGGCGCCCTCGACCTTGGCGATCTTGGCCCGGCCGGTGAACGCACGCGCCGCCTTGATCCCGGTCATGATCGCCTCGGTCCCCGAATTCACGAACCGCAGCTTCTCGAACCCCGCGTTCCGACTGATCAGGTGCTCGGCGTAGCGCACCTCGATCTCGGTCCCCTCGGAGAATGCCGTCCCCCTGGCGATCTGCCGGGTGACCGCCTCGACCACGGCGGGGTGAGCGTGTCCGTGGATGAGCGACGCCATGTTGTTGGCGAAGTCGATCCGCTCGACCCCCTCGATATCGGTGGTTCGCGAGCCGGATGCATGATCGATATACAGGGGGTGGGGTTTGCGCAGGACGGTGTTGCGGCTGACCCCGCCGGGAAGAACCCTCAGCGCCCGCTCGTAGAGGCGCGCGCTGGCCGACAACGTGTTCGAGGCCTGGGTCGTGTCACTCACCGCGAGTTCCCTCGATTCATCGGCAACAGGGGGGCGCCGGTTCGTTCCTGGACGTACTCGAAACCCACTCCGGGGCTGAGCTCAACCAGCTGGAAGCCTTCCGGGACCACGTCGATGACCGCCAGATCGGTGTAGATCCGATCCACCACCCCGAGCCCGGTCAGGGGATAGGTGCAGGACTCGACCAGCTTGGGGTCGCCACCCCGGGCGTTGTGCTGGGTGATGACGTAGACCGTCTTCACCCCGGCCACCAGGTCCATGGCCCCGCCCACCGCGGGAATCGCTCCCGGCTCACCGGTGGACCAGTTGGCGAGGTCCCCGGTCCGGGAGACCTGCAGGGCCCCCAGGACGCACACGTCCAGGTGCCCGCCCCGGATCATGGCGAAGCTGTCGGCGTGGTGGAAGTAGGCGGCCCCCGGGTTGGTGGTCACCTGGCGCTTGCCGGCGTTGATCAGCTCGGGATCGCCCGCACCCTCCGGGGGCGAGGGCCCCATGCCGAGCAGTCCGTTCTCGGTGTGGTAGATGACCTCCCGCCCCTCGGGGACGTAGGCCGCGACCAGCTCCGGAATGCCGATTCCCAGGTTCACGTACGCGCCGTCGCCGATGTCCAGGGCGCATCGCTGCGCCATGGCTTCGCGCGACAGCCCGATCGGGGTGGTGGGTGCGTTCATGGGTAGGAAACCCCCTGGGCAATGAGGACCGATTCGTGGGCCGGGTTGGGAACCGCCACCACCCGTTGCACGAAGATACCCGGGGTGACGATGGCCTCGGGGTCCAGCTCTCCGGGGGGAAGCACCGCGGCCGCCTGCACCACGGTCGTCCTTGCCGCCATGGCCATGATCGGAGCGAAGTTCCGCGCGGTCTTGTTGTAGACCACGTTCCCGTGGCGGTCGACCGCGCGCCCCTTGATGAGCGCGAAGTCGGCGGTCAGGCCGCGCATGAGCAGGTAGTCCCGTCCGTCGAAGGTCCGTCGTTCCAGTCCTTCTTCCAGGGGGGTTCCCACCGCGGTCGGGGTGTAGAAGGCCGGGATACCCGCTCCACCGGCGCGAATGCGCTCGGCCAGGGTCCCCTGGGGCACCAGCTCCAGTGCGGTCTGCCCGCTGCGGTACTTCTCGGGGAACACGGTCGAGTTCGCAGTACGGGGGTAGGAGCAGATCATCTTCGAGACCCGCCCCGCCTTGATCAATGCGGCCAGACCGACCTCGCCGCTCCCCGTGTTGTTGTTGACCACGGTCAGGTTCGAGGCACCCTGGTCGATGAGGGCATGGATGAGTTCGATGGGGCTTCCCGCCTCGCCGAACCCGCCGATCATCACGGTCGCTCCGTCGAAGACGTCCGCGACCGCATCCGCTACGCTCGCAACCTCTTTGTTGATCACTGGCCTTGTCCTCGGGTCCGCCCGATTTCCAGGGGACGGTCTAGCGGACGACGGTGTCCTTCTTGGCCGCCTTGGGAGCGACCTCGGCGTGACTCGCCCGGGCCGCCTGCACCCGCTGGTAGTCGAACAGTCCGGCCTCGTCGTAGATCACCCGGTCCGCGTAGCCGTCGAACCAGATGGCCTCCGGGTTGCGCGCCACGATACAGACCTTGCCGCGGTCCGGCGCATCGGCCGGGTTGCGCAGGTTCTTGAAGATCAGGACGCCCTTCTCGGTTCCCGGCACGCCCGGAATCGGGCCGTTGGTCACCGCCACCACCTCGGTCTTGCCCTTGTAGTGGGTGATCGAAAGCCGGGCGCGTGTCTCGACCCCGGAGAGCCCCTTCTGGGACTCGTTCAGGATGTGCCACGCGGTTTCGATCGGGACGTTGAACGCTTCGTGGGCCACGATGTCCCGGCCGCAGAAGAAGTAGTGGTTCTCGGCCCCGACCCGCTTGAGCGCCCGCTGCATGATGCGCAGGGCGTCCGGGTCGTCGTTGATGCCCTTGATGATGGGGCTCTGGTTCTCCACGCTCACCCAGCCCAGCTCGGTCAGCCCCTCCATGGCCCGCTTTGCCGAATCGTTCCACTTGAGCGAGCCGTTGGGATTCTCGACGTAGTTGCCGTCGTCGTCCTTGACCAGGAACTCGTCCGGGTGGTTGAAGTGCACCATGATGCGCAGCCCCACGTCCGGGTAGGCCTTGTGGAAATTGCGCAGCATATCGAGGAACGTCTTGTCGAAACGATCCGGGAAGAACGCCATTTCCTTGGTCCCGATACGGATCGACTCGATGCCGGACTCGGCGAGGGCGGAAAGCCATTCCGCGAGCTTCCTGTTGGGAAGCACCATGGGGTCGCCGCCGGACATCAGGATCTCCCGCAGCCGCTCGCGGCCCGACTCCGGGTGCAGACCGCCGTTGGCGTCCACGATCCTGTTGTGGTCGTGGATGTAGCCGGTCACGTCGCCGATGGTGGCCAGTCCCTTGGGGGCCACCGTGCCGTCCTGACGCTCGACCTCCTTGCGGCTGATCAGCTCTTCCCGATAGCAGAATCGGCAGTGGGCCGAACAGGTCGAGGTGACGTACAGGAGCGCGATTTCGTACTTGTGGAGCATCCCCTCGACCGGGGAGTAGTCCATCTGGAAGCCGGGATCCTCCGAGCCGGCCAGGCTGTACGTTTCCTCCGCGCTGGCCTTGACCAGGCGCTTGAGGCGCGGGCTCTTGAGCGACATCTCGAAGTAGTGCCGGGTCATCTTGACCGGCATGCGCGCTTCGACGTCCCGTTCGGTTCCCTTGAGCTTCTGCAGCGTTTCGAGCTCCTCGGCGGTGTAGAACCCCTGCATGTCCTCGGGGACCTTGCCGCCCACGAACGGCTTGAGACCGTTCACGTTGTCCCGCTCGTACCTGGGGTTCTCCACGGAATCGAGGAAGGCCTGGGCCTTGGCTGAAGGAACGTACTTTCCGGCTTTGCTCATGAGAGGAATCCACTTTCCCGTGTAAATCTCGTTGGCTGGATCGACCCGGTCCGATCCGGATCCCTGCCCGAGGGTCACAGAAGCGCCCCAGACAGGCCGTAGTAGTATAGAAGCCTAAGTGCGCGGGTCAAGGTCCGACTGCGGCCCCGTGCGTGGCCAAACTCGACTGAATCCCACCCCCCGCGTAGACTCGCGGGCATGGCCAAGCCGTCTACCGACTCCATCGATCCCAACCACGTCCGCACCCTGCGCGGGGTGGGGCCCAAGGGGGTTGAGAGCCTGGCCCGCCTGGGGATCAGCACCCTCGAGAACCTGCTGCGCCACTATCCCTCGCGCTACGTCGACCGGCGCACCCTTCGCCCCCTGGGGAGTTTCGGCCCCCTCGACACCCAAGCCACCGAACTCGGCGAGGACGGCAAGGAACGGCGGGCGGTCTTCACCTCCATGGGTCGGGTGCAGCGGGTGCAGGAGCCGGGGGGGCCGGCCCCACGGCGTCATCCCGGGCGACCCGGCCGTTCGGGTGGGTACGGCCGAGGGGGGGCGAAGAGCCGCGTGGTCCTTTCCGTGGCCGACGACAGTGGGTCCATGGAGTGCGTGTTCTTTGGCGGGGTCTACCGGGTGAGCTTCCTCAAGCCGGGGGACGTGCTCGTGCTCTCCGGCCCGGTGGGGATGTTCGGCGGCAAGCCGCAGTTCCAGAACCCGGAGTTCGAGATCCTGGACCGGGACGAGGAAGCGGCGTTGCACTCGGGGCGTCTGTTTCCGGTCTATCCCCTCACCAAGGGGCTGACCCAGCAGAAACTCCGCGACTGGGTTCGCGCCGCGCTCCCCCGGGGTCGGGCCATCACCGATCCGCTTCCCGAACCGGTCCGCGCCCGCCATGACCTGCTTCCCCTCGTCGCGGCGCTGGAGTCGATCCACTTCCCCGAGTCCCCCCAGGCCCGCGATCGCGCCCGGCACCGGCTGGCCTTCGAGGAAGTGCTCATGGATCAGCTGTTCGTTTCGGGGGTGCGGCAGCACCGGGAGACCGGTCGGGAGGCCAGCTCCATTCCCTCGGAGGGTCCCTTCTCGCGACGCATCGAGGCCGCGCTGCCCTTCACCCTCACCGCCGACCAGACCCGGGTCCTGGCCGAGATCCGTGCGGATCTCGAGGGTCCGCGCCCCATGAACCGCATGCTCCAGGGGGACGTCGGCTCCGGCAAGACCGTGGTGGCGTTTCTCGCCGCGGCGGCGGCGGCGGACGCCGGGGTGCAGAGCGCCTTCATGGTCCCCACCGAGATCCTCGCCGAACAGCACCACCGCACCCTCAATGCCCTCGGGGGTGCCCTGGGGCTCGAGACCCGGCTCCTGGTGGGAGGCATGTCCACCGCGGCCCGCCGCGAGGTGCTGCACGGGCTCGCCGCGGGGCACATCCAACTGGTGGTGGGGACCCATGCCCTTTTCCAGGACGAGGTGCGGTTCGCCAACCTCGGTCTGGTCGTGGTGGACGAGCAGCACCGGTTCGGGGTCCTGCAACGGGTGGCCCTGCTGCAGAAGGGCCACGCGCCGCACGTCCTGGTCATGTCGGCCACGCCCATCCCCAGGACCCTCGCCCTGGTGCGCCACGCCGATCTGGATCTCTCGGTGATCCGGCAGCGCCCCGCCGGTCGGGGCCGCATCATCACCCGGGTCACCCACGAAGCCAAACGAGGCGCCCTCTACGGTTTCATGGCCGAACGATTGAGGGAAGGTCGGCAGGCCTATATCATCTACCCGCTGGTCGAGGAGTCGGCATCCGGTCTGGCCGCCGCGACCACCATGGCCCGCGAGTTGGCCAAGCGTCCCGAGTTCAGCGGCCTGGAGATCGCGCTGTTGCACGGGCAGATGCCCTCCGAGGAAAAGGACGCGGTCATGACCCGGTTCGTGGCGGGCGGGTCGCAGATCCTCGTCGCCACCACCGTGGTCGAGGTCGGGATCGACGTTCCCAACGCCAGCTTCTGCGTGATCGAGCACCCGGAACGGTACGGTCTGAGTCAGCTGCACCAGCTACGGGGGCGGATCGGCCGGGGGGAACACACGTCCTACTGCGTTCTCGTCGCCGGACCGGCCCTGTCTCCCGAGGCCATGGAACGGCTGGCGCTTTTTTCCCGCATCGACGACGGGTTCGTGCTCGCCGAACATGATCTGCGTCTGCGCGGGCGGGGCGACCTGGTGGGCACGCGGCAGAGCGGTCGTCCCGCCTATCGATTGGCCGACCCGCTCGAGGACCACGAACTGGTGGAGGCGGCGCACGGCGAGGCGCGGCGGCTCCTGTCCGAGGGTGCGCTGCTGGATCCCGGGGCCGACCCCATCTGGCATCCCCTCGCGGGGCGATTGCGGGATATGATGCACGAAGCGGGAGTGCTTCTCGAAGCCGGATAGGCCGACAGCCGACAACCGACAGCGTTAGCCGAACAGCCCCAGCCAAGTGGCCGGGGGCCAAGCCAAGCGGCCGCGGGCCGGCCCCAGCCAAGTGGCCGGGAGGCCAAGCCAAGTGGCCGCGGGCGGCCCTGGCCAAGTGGCCGGGAGGCCAAGCCAAAAGGAGTCCTTGTGATCGTTCGATGCCCCGACTGCCGTGCCACCTACGAGGTGACCACGCACAAGTTCCCCGAGGCCGGGCTCAAGGTGCGCTGTCCCGGCTGCAAGGCGGTGTTTCCCGTGCGTGCCGAGTCCGCCGCCGAACCGGATCCTTCCCGGTCCAAGAGCCCGGATCGGAGCGCGCCCGCGCGGGTGGCGCAGCGTCCCAAGCGTCGCATCACCGATCCCGCCCTGGCCCGCCGCATGGCCCGGGCCATGATCTCGGAGATGCTCCTGAACCGGCGCCCCGAGCGGGACAAGGCCGTGCAGGACGACGCGGTGCTCAGTCGGTTCGGTTCCGCCATTGCCTCGGCCTACGGGATCTACCGGGACAAGGTCTCCGAGGATCTTGCCCGTTCCCCGCGGCTGTTCCGTGAGGCGGTCAACGACATCCTGGGCGACGGCAAACCGCTGCTCTGACTGCTCTGCTAGGGCCCTTCGGGTTCGCAGGCCACCGGCCGCGCGCCGATCAGATCGCAGCCCTCCGGTGAGTTGACCGGGGAGCAGGGGGACGTGGACACCAGGGTGAAGTCCCCGTTGTCCTCGTCGCAGAACTGCGGATCCAGGTTGAAGTCGTTCTCCGGCGGTTCGCATCCGCTCCAGCCCGACGCCCCCACGGAGTTCCACAGGTTGTTGCATCCGGACCCGGCGGCCAGGCTCGACCCCACCGCACAATCGATCAGGGCCCGCACCACCAGGTTGGCCCGGATGGTGGCGGTGGCCGAGGTCATGGAGATGGCGCTCTGCGAGGGCTCGATGAACGTGCAGTTCTCGATCCGCAGCGGACCGGCGTTGAACTCCACGCCCACCGTGCCTCCCTGGAAGAGCGACTGGGTGCAGGTCAGGTTTCCCGACCCCTGCACCGCAACCTGACCCCCCTCGAAGTCGCAGCCGTTCACCTCAAGGGTGCCCCCGCTGGAGGCCAGAAGGTCTCCCGAGCCGGTGAAGTTCAGGAACTGCACCCGGGTCCCGGGCAGCGCCCCATCGAAACGGAGGACCGGCAGGGCACTGTTCGAGTGAAGGGTCCCCCGGTTCTTGTCCCTCTCGGTCCGTACCAGGAGCGGGGTCCGGCTGGCCGGAACGACCTGGGTCGTGGCTACGGTGATCCGCATCCCGTCGGCCACGGTGATGGTGTCTCCGGGAACGGCCTCGGCTAGCGCCTCCTCGAAGGACGGGGCGTCCGGATCGAGTCCCCCCACGACCACGTTCATGGGAGGGCGTCCCGGTTGAGCCGGGTCGTCCGAGCAGCCGGTCAGGGCGAGCGGAAGGGCGAAGAAGAGCATCACCGCCAGGGCCAGGAATCCAAACGGCGAACGACTACGACCGCACACACGGCCCAACGGCAAACTGGAGCAACAGACTGACAACATGGGGTATCCGGGGTTCGGGAGGCGGGGGGAGACTTCAAGCAGTATAGGCAGTTCCGCCGGGGGTCACAAGAAACGGCCCCGGCGGGCCCCAGGGGTATGGGGGGCCGCGCCGGGGCCTGCTACCGACTGCCCTGGCCTGAACTACAAGTGTCGATGAACCTGATCGTCCCTGTTGGGACCTCGGCCATCCGGGGATGGCCGGGCCAACTCTGCTATCCGGGGATGGCCTGGACTACTCGGCCATCCGGGGATGGCCTGGACTACTCTGCTATCCGGGGACCCGCCTGGACTACTCGGCTCCGCCGGCCAGGAGCGACCGGACCTCCGGGGCCACCATTTCCGACCGGGAGACCAGGAGCAGGGTCACGGTTCCGCCGCTGATGTTGCGAATCCGCTGCTCCCGCTGGGCCTTCACGAAGATGGCGTCGCCGGGGTCCAGGACATAGCTGTCTTCCTGGACGAGAATCTCGCACCGGCCGCCCAGGGCGTAGAGAAAGAACTCCTCGGGCAGGCTGGGGCGCGGGCCGAGGTCGATCTCGCCCCCCCCCAGTTCCAGGAACAGCGCGTTGAATCCACCCTGGCCGGAACGCGCCAGCAGGACGTCCACGCTCAGGTTCTGATCCGGGTTGACCACCTTGCGGGCTTGGCCCTTGCGCACCAACTCCACTTCCTTGTTCCGGTCGTCCTCGAAGAACTCCGGAATCGGCACGTTCAGGGCACGGGCGATCTTGTGCAGGGTGTTGAGCGACGGGGACGAGACGCCCCGCTCGATCGTGGAAATCTGTCCGTTGGTGATACCCACCTGCTGAGCCAGCTCAAGCTGGGTCAGATTCTGTTCCTTGCGCAGCTGTCTCAGCTTCTGGCCAAGAAAGACTGCGTGCAGACGTTCATCGTCCATATACATCCACGGTCTCCTGCCGCGGCTCGAGGCACCCGGTCGTTTGGAACGACCCTGGGTCGCGCGGCGCTTGTATTGAGAACCCCCAGACTGGCGAATTTCGCTCCTGCGTTACTTATCAGGTTTCGTGCCAGTTTGATGAAGTGGAGGGAAACTCCTCTAACATGCCATCGTACAGTCGATTAAGACATGAATTGACAGAGGGTCTCACCCCGAACGGGGGCCGTGGAGGGAAAGAATCAATGCTCCGAGTTGGAAACTGTTTTCAGTCCGTAGTCCCGGATCTTCTTTCTCAGGGTGGGTCGGGAGACGCCCAGCACATCACAGGCCTTGCCCTGGTGCCAGCCGACACCGAGCAGCACGTTGTTGATGTGCTCCGCTTCCATCTCCTGGAGGCTTCGCAGTTCCTTCCCGGGGAGCGCGCCCTGGCGGGCGATCTCATCCCCCAGGGGCTGGGACGGCAAGGACAGCACCTCGCCCTTGCTCAGCACCACCGCGCGGGTGAGCACGTTCTCCAGCTCGCGCACGTTGCCCCGCCAGTCGTAGCGGATCAGTCGTTCCAGGACCTCGTCCGGGATGCGGTAGACCTCGCGGTGTACTTCCGCATTGATCTTGCGCAGGAGGTGTTCCACCAGGAGGGGAATGTCCTCCTTGCGTTCGCGCAGCGGCGGCACATTGATGGTGATCACCTTGAGGCGATAGTAGAGGTCCTCACGGAACCGGCCCTCGGAGACCATCTGCTCGAGATTGCGGTTGGTCGCGGCCACCACCCGGGCCTCGGTGAACAGGATCTCGGTGCCTCCCACCCGACTGAACTCCCGTTCCTGCAGGACGCGTAGCAACTTGGTCTGGAGATGCGGCGACATGTCCCCGATCTCGTCGAGGAAGATGGTCCCGCGACGGGCCAGCTCGAACTTGCCCGGCTTGCGGGCCTCCGCGCCGGTAAAGGCGCCCTTCTCGTGACCAAAGAGCTCGCTCTCCAGCAGGGTGTCGACGATGGCCGAGCAGTTGACCGAGATGAACGGTTCTTCGGGGGTAGCGTTGTTGTGGATGGCCCGGGCCACCAGTTCCTTGCCGGTGCCGCTCTCCCCCGTGACCAGCACGGTGGCGTTGCTGGCCGAGACCACCCCGATCGTCTTGTAGATCTCCAGCATGGGCTTGCTGCGTCCCACCAGCACGTACTGGTTGTCCGGGATGCTGCGCTCGGCCTCGAGACGGCTCACCGCCTGATTCAGCCGGCGGTTGTCCTGGGCCTTGCGGATCACCAGTTCCAGCTCGTCCGGTTCGAACGGCTTGTGGATATAGTCGAACGCCCCCTGGCGGATGGCGTGGATGGTGGTGTCCATGTCCTGGTAGGCGGTGATGAGAATGACGTAGGTGTCGGGATCGATCTCCCGCACGCCCTTCAGGACATCCAGCCCATGACCGTCGGGGAGCCGGACATCGGAGACCACGAAGTCGGGCCGGGACTCGCGGAACAGGCGCAATCCCTCGGCCATGGAGACCGCGGTCTCGGTCTCGAACCCCTTGGACTTGAAGAAGAGGGCCAACTCGCGGCAAAGGTTGGCTTCGTCGTCGATGATCAGCATGCGGTCCATGGACATCAGTCCTCCGTGTCCGGGGCGTCGGGGAGTTGAAGCGTCACCACCGCACCGGCCGGGGTCGCGTTGCGCGCCGTGGCCTCGCCTCCCTGGGCCCGCAGGGCGCGACGCACGCCGGTCAGACCCATGCCCAGGCGATGGGCCCGGGTGGTGGCAAACGGTTCGAAGAGTGTCTCCGGGTCCGTCCCGGCGAATCCGGTTCCGTCATCCTGGAGGGTCAGCTCCCATGCGGTCGATGTCGCGCTCTCGGGACGGTGGATCGAGACCTGGACCGTCCCGCCACGCGGCAGGGCGTCACAGGCGTTGCGCAGCAGTTGCGACACCGAGCGTTCCAGCAGACCCGGGTCGGCGCGCACCCAGGCCGGTTGGTCCGGAAAACTCCGCTGCACCGCCACCGACTTGTGGGAAAGCATGGAGGTGGACGCCTCCAGGACGACCCCGACCGCCTCGCGCAGGTCCACCCGGGTCAGGGCGGGGGTCAGTGGCAGGGTGTGGGAAATGAGTTCCCTCAGGTAGAGCTCGATTCGCCGCAACTCCTCGTTGGCGATCGAGAAGTGCATCGATTGCTCCTCCGAGGGGGAGAGTCCCTGTTCGAGCATGTAGAGGCTCATCTTGATCGAGGTGAGGTTGTTGCGGATCTCGTGGGCCACCGTGCTGGAGACCTGGTCCAGCGTCTCCAGCCGGCTTTCGAGCCGGGTGGATGCGTCGAGGTCGCGTGAAGCCATGCGGTCTCGCAGGAAAGAGAAGGGGCGAGAGTGGGAGCAGGGCAAGCGAAAGATGCTTCCCCTTGCAGAAAAGCTATTTTCCCCGGATTAGAAATATTCTGTCAAGTAGGCGGGGGGCTTCTTTGGGGGACGGGTTCCGGTCTGCGGCCGGGACGAGGCCTGAGGGATGGATCAGGCGGTGGGGTTGGGCTGCCGGGCGTGGTTGGCTCCGTACGCGGGGCATTCGTTTCGCAGCGGGCAGGCCTCGGGTCCCCCGTCACGGGGGCAATCGCCGACGAGTCGGTTGCGGAGCCGACAGTAGAATGCGTTCAAGCGATGGGTGAGACGCGGGTTGGCCATGGGAAGGTCCTCCAGGACCCGTACAAAGCAAGCAACGTGCCGCTGGCTTCTTCGCTCCCGGCCGTTCGCTAACCTGTTGTCCCGTCGTGGATTAATCGTCCAGGCCCCCCGCCGGACCGCTGCCTGGAGCCCTGGGGGTGGGTGATTTCGCGCCAACCGGTGGGCCAAAAGGTGTCCCGCACGACGAGTGGGTCAGACGACGATCCGTCCTTCAGGTCGGCGTCCGGTGGCCGATATCAAGCGTACGCCCCCTGCACGGTGTCCCGTGCTCGGGATCGAACTTTCACCGTCCTCAAGAGGGAATCGCCGTCATGGTCGTCGTGTCGTACTCGGGCAAGGAAATCAACGCCAAGCTCGTCTACTACGGTCCGGGGTTGAGCGGAAAGACCACGAACCTGGAGTTCATCTACTCGAGCGTGCCGTCGAACAATCGCGGCAAGATGGTTTCGATGAAGACGCGCACCGAGCGCACGCTCTTCTTCGACTTTCTTCCTGTCGATCTGGGCGAGATGGGTGGTTTCAAGACCCGGTTCCTGCTCTATACGGTGCCGGGTCAGGTCTACTACAACGCCACCCGGAAGCTGGTGCTGCGGGGTGTGGACGCGCTCATCTTCGTCGCCGACTCGCAACGCGGGAAGATGGACGAGAACCTGGAGTCCCTGGCAAACCTCAAGGACAACCTCGAGGAGTACGACCTCAAGATCGACGAGATCCCCTGGGTCATCCAGTACAACAAGCGGGACCTCGAGGACATCTACACCATCGAGGAACTCGAACAGGCCTGTAACCCCTACAAGGTGCCGTACTACGAAGCCTCGGCCATGACCGGTCAGGGCGTTTTCGAGACCTTCCGTGGGGTTTCCCATCTGTTGCTGGAGAAGCTCAGCAAGGAAGTGAAGCTGGGAAGCAAGAAGGGCGCCCCCGAGGTCGCCAAGCCCAGTGCGCAGCCGGCCCCGGCCGGCCCGCCGCCCGCGCCCACGCCCAACGCCCAGCGCAAGACGCCTCCGGCCCCGCCCCAGCCTCGGCAGGCTCCGGCCAAACCGGCGGGCCAGCCCGGCGCCACCGCACCGGCACCCGCGCCGCAGATCGGCGGCGTGGCCCGCTCCCAGGCGCAGCCTCAGTCTCAGCCTTCGGCCCAACCGGCGCCTCCCCAGGCGCAGCCCCAGCCACAGCCTTTGCCGGCCCCGGCGGCGCAACAGCCCCGGACGCCCCAACCGGTTCCGGTGCCCCAGCCCCAGGCCGCGGCGCCTCAACCGATCGAACCCCCGATTCAGCGTGTCGAGGCGGTGGTGGAAACCATCCCGCAGTTCCCGGAGCCGCCCCGGCGCAGCTTCTGGGACAAGCTGTTCGGTCGCGGCAAGGATGCGCCTACTGCCCCCCCTACCGCGTCCGCGGAGCTGGCTCCCGCGGATCTGGACGCCGGGGAGGGAACGGTGGTCATCGAGCGCCGGGTCGAGGTGCCCATCACCCTGACCGCCGAGGAGGCCGAACGTGGCACCCGGGTGCGGTTGGTGCTGGAACTGAAGGTCCGCGAGTCCGACCAACGACGATCGCGCGCCGCATAGCACGCGACGTTGACGGGTGTTCCCGGCACCGATATTCTCTTGTGGTCCACCGTTTTCCTTCGGAGGTCCGCATTTGAAGACGCGTTCCCGGAACAGGATGTCCCTCGCGCTGCCAACGCTTTGCCTGGCGGTCTGCGTGATGCTGAGCGTGGCGTTCGTCGCCACGCCGGCGCATGCCCAGTGGCAGGGTACCTCCTCGCCTTCCCTCATCGGGATCCAGGCCCAACCCGGTCTGGCCGGCTCGGGGCCCGGTCTTCTGGACACTTCCCGCTTCGGCTTCAACCACAGCCTGAGCTTCAACTACGCCTCCGGATCGGCGGGGGACGTAGGTTTCGGGTTGTGGCAGGGGCGTCTCGGGTATCAGCTGTCCAAGCCGCTGCGCATCTCGGTGGATGTCGGCGCCGTGCTGAACACCACGGGCCCCGGCCCCATGCTCAGTGAGCAGAGCTTCTACCTCGGCGGGTTCAACCTCGATTACGCGCCCAGCGAGAGCTTCCGCATTCATGTGGCCTACGTGAACACCCCAAGTGCCGCGGTCATGCCGTACCGCCAGCCCGGCTCTTTCGCCGGTCTGGACTGGGGCAACCCGGCCGGATTCGGCGCCTCCGGGACAAACTGGATGAGTGGATCGCGTCGGTGAAGTCCCGCGATACCGCGCTTCCGACCGCTCCCCGTCCCGCTCATCACACCCCGTCCGTCAATAGCCAGTCTGGCCCGCGAAGCCAGGCAGATCTGCGCCGCCAGGCCGAGGCGGAAGCCCGGGAGCTCAAGCGCCATCCGGACCGCGCCGACCTCGTGCTGGCCCTGGTCGCCACCCTGGAACAACTGGGGGATCACGGCGACGCCCTGCGGGTGATCGAACGCGCCTCCCTTTCCGGGGAGATGCCCCCCGAGCTGTTGCGTCTACGCGCCGAGTGTCTGCGGCGGGTGGGACGGGCCCAGGATGCGGTCACCCTGCTGGAAGCGACAGACCTGCCCGGGAGCGGACCCGCCACCTGGGTGACCCTGGGTCGCTGTCGCCTGGACGGCGGAGACACGGACGGGGCCCTCGAGGCCTTTCGGGAGGCCCTTCGCCGGGACCGTGAGCGCCCCGCGTCCTACTTCCAGATGGGGATCGCCCTGGCCGCCATGGGGAAGGTGCGCGAGGCCGAGGACGCCTACGCACGCGCGCTGCGTCTGGACCCCGACATGGTCAAGGCCCACGTGAACCTCGGCATTCTCTACGACGGCGAGGGGCGCAAGGAGGATGCGGTGGCCTCGTTGCGCCGCGCCACCCTGATCGACCCCACCTGCGCCCATGCCTTTGCCAACCTGGGTGCGCTCTACGGCGAGCAGGGACGGCGCGAGGAAGCCGAAACCGCTCTGGCCCGCGCCCTCGATCTGGACCCGGATTCGGCCGAGACCCATTTCAACTTCGCGGTGCTGCACCTGGACGCCGGGCGTCTGGACGAAGCGGCCCGCGCCCTGTCGGTGGCCCGCCGACTCGCCCCCGGGGATCAGCGTTTTGTCTACTACGGCGCCGTGCTGTCGTTGCGTCTGGGCCGTCACGCCGAGGCCGCCTCGGCACTGGAAGCCCACACCCAGCGCGTTCCCGGTGATGCCGCAGGGTGGTACCACCTGGGTTTGGCCCGCATGCGTTCGGGGGCACTGGACGAGGCGGTACGGGCGTTCGAGGAAGCGACCGAACTGGATGCGCTCCACGCGCGGGCCCACTACTACCTGGGGGTTGCCCTGGATCGCAAGGGGCTCAAGCACGAGGCCCGCATGGCCTATCGCACCTCCCGTCGCGTTGAGCACGAGCGTCGCTAGCTAGGTGGGGGTCATCGAGGCCCTGATCCTGGGGCTCGTTCAGGGACTGACCGAGTTCCTTCCCGTCTCCTCGTCGGGACATCTGGTCCTGGCCGGTCGCCTGCTGGGAGTCAATTCCCAGGCCCACGACTTCGAGGCCTGGCTCATCTGGCTCCACCTGGCCACCCTGACCGCGGTGGGAACCGCCCTGTGGCGGGAGATCCGGGATACCGCCCGCTCGCTGCTACCCGGCGCTCCCGCGGAGATCGCCAAACCGGGACGCGCGCTGGCCCTCGGTCTCATCATCGGCACGCTGCCGGCGGTCCTGGTCGCGCTCACCGCCAAGGATGCCATCGACGCCGCGTTCACCAGCGTGCGTCTGGTCGGGGCGGATCTCCTGCTCACCGCGGTGGTGCTGGCGGTCTCGCGGGGACTTCGGGGGGGCCACGCTCCCGTCACCCCGCTGCGTGCGTTGCTCATCGGCACGGCCCAGGCCCTGGCCATTCTCCCCGGGGTGAGCCGCTCCGGGATGACCCTGGTCGCCGGTCTCGCCCTGGGACTGTCGCCCGCCACCGCGGTGCGATTCTCGTTCCTGCTCGCCGTTCCGGCCATTCTGGGGGCGGTGGTGCTGGACCTCGATGCCCTGCGTGCCGCCTGGGCCGGGTCGCCGGTGGCTCTCGCGGCCGGGTTTCTCAGCGCCGCGGTCAGCGGCTATCTCGCCATCCGCATCGTGTGGCGGGTGATGGAGCGCGGTCGCCTGGCCGTGTTTGCTCCCTACTGCGCCGTCCTCGGGATCATCGCCCTCATCGTGGGCGGAGCCGTGGCGCCCTAACTCCCGCCCTCGGCTTTCCGCGCGGGCTTTCGGGCCGGAGCCGGGTCGGGTAGACTGCAGCGGTCCATGAGGCAAGGCACTTGTCCTGGGCAAGGAGGACGAACGCGTGCGCCACTTGGGGCTGGCTTTACTACTGTTCTTGATACTGGGCTTGATGGGATGCGCGGGGACGACCCCGGCGCCGGATCACTCCACGGTCTACCATCTGCGGGGCAGCGTGACCCAGCCCAACGGGTCGCCGTTGGCCCAGGTCAGCGTGGCCCTCATCGGAAGTCCCCATGGGAGCATGACCAACGCCCAGGGCGCGTTCGGGATCACCGGTGTGCGGCCGGGTCGGTACCGGATGGTGGTTCTCGACCGGGGGTTCGAATCGGACGCCGTGCGGCTGGACGTTCCGGGCGGCTCCGTGCAGCAACAAACGATTTCCATGCACCGCAGTCGCGCGGCCGGGGCGGCGCTGGCCGACAGCCTGCCACCGGTGACGCTCGACGTGTCGGTGCTACCCGGCGGCTGACCCTTCTCAGCCCGCCGTCGACGATCCTGGAGGGCAGGGCATGTCGAAGGACGGCAAACCAGACGTCGCCATCACCGGCGCCGATCCTTCGGCGGGTACCACCGCGCTCATTCGTGAGCTGGTCACCCTGTCGCAGTTCACCGAGGGCATCCTGCGCACCCTGGGCTCGGCGGTGGTGTTGGTGGATGTCCATGGCCGGGTCGCCTACGTGAACCCGGCCGCGGAGAGCCTGCTCCAACGACCGGCGGTGGAACTCCTGCAACAACCGGCGGATCAGGTCCTGCTCACCCGGGACGGCAGCCCGTTGGTGGGGGACACGGTGGATCCGGCGCGCGCGAGCGGGGAAACGGATCTCCTGCTTCCGGGTGGGGGATCGGTCACCGCGGACGTCCGGCTCTCCCAGCACCGGGACGAGGAAAACCGGGAGGGAGGCATCGTGGCCATCCTCACCGACCGCACCGAGATCAAACGGGCCGAGCAACTCTCACGTCGCAAGGAGCGCCTCGCCTCGCTGGGGGAACTCTCGGCCGGGGTCGCGCACGAGATCCGCAACCCCCTGGCCGGGATCGGGGCCAGCGCCCAGCTCCTGCGGTCGCGTCTCGGTGAGTTCCCCAGGCATATCCGGCTGACCGAGGTCATCCTGGAAGAGGTGGAACGTCTGGACCGGATCGTGGAGAGCCTGCTCCGGTTCGCGCGCCCTCCCGAACCGCAACTGCGCGAATCCTGTCTCGCCGACTGCTTCGATCGGGCCCTGGAACTGGTGCGCAGCGATGCCTCCGCGGCCGGGATCGTCGTCGAGACCGAGTACGCCGCGGGTCTTCCCACCGTGTGGCTCGACTCGGATCAGATCCAGCAGGTGGCCCTCAACCTCTTTCGCAACGCGGTCCAGTCCATGGATGCGGGAGGCACGCTGCGGGTCGCGGTGCGCCGGATCCAGCGTCGCCCCTACGTGCGTCACCGCGCCGGGCGCCGCCAGGAGGACGCCGGGCTTCCCAACGGACAGGCTCCCCGGCTTCCCTGGCTCCAGGCCGAGGTCAGCGATACCGGATGCGGCATCGCCGAGGACACCCTCGACCGCGTCTTCAACCCGTTCTTCACCACCAAACGCACCGGCACCGGTCTGGGGCTTTCCATTTCCCAGACCATCATCCAGGAACACGGGGGCACCCTGGCCATCGAGAGCGCCCTGGGGCGCGGCACCCGGGCCACCCTGGAGCTCCCGGTCGAGAAGCGACGCGGGCGTCGTCGCACCCATGACCCGCGGAGAGACACACCATGACCCACAAGACGATCGAGACCCCGCGGCACACCCTGCTCGTGGTGGACGACGAAAAGACGCTCCGGTTCACCCTCACCGAGGCGCTGGAGGACGAGGGATACGCCGCGTTCTCGGCCGCCAACGGGGGGGAGGCCTTCGCCCTCCTGCGTGAGCAGGGGATCGACGTCGTGCTCCTCGACCTGCGCCTGCAGGAGTCGGGCGAGGACGGCATCACCCTGCTCAAGCACATCAAGCGGGACTACCCCGAGGTGGAGGTCATCATGATGACCGCCTACGGGAAGTTCGACCATGCGGTGGAGGCGACCAAGGCCGGGTGTTTCCAGTTCGTGGGCAAGCCGTTCCAGCTGGATCAGATCAAGCTGGTGGTCAAGGGGGCGATCGAGAACTCCAGCCTGCGTCGCGAGGTCGAGGTGCTCAAGCGGGAGCGCGGCCCCCGGTTCCCGGACAACGAGGTCATCGGCGACAGCGCGGGAATCCAGCGGGTCATGGAAACGGTGACCAAGGTGGCCAAGAGCCGCGCCACCGTCCTCGTGACCGGCGAGACCGGGGTGGGCAAGGAGGTCATCGCCCGCGCGGTGCATCGTCGCTCCGACGTCTCGGCGGGACCGTTCATCGCGGTCAACTGCAGCGCGGTGCCGGAGAACCTCCTGGAGTCCGAGCTGTTCGGCTACGAGAAGGGCGCGTTCACCGATGCGGGCGGACGCAAGAAGGGCATGTTCGAGCTGGCCGACACCGGGACCCTTTTCCTGGACGAGATCGGGGACATGGCGGCCGGACTCCAGGCCAAGCTGTTACGGGTGCTGGAGACCGGAACCTTCCGTCGCCTCGGCGGCACCGCGGACATCCATGTGAAGGTGCGGGTCGTGGCCGCGACCAACAAGGACCTGCGCCAGGACGTGGCGGCGGGGAACTTCCGCAGCGATCTCTACTACCGCCTCGCCGTGGTGCCGGTACCCATCCCCGCGTTGCGGGAACGGCTCGAGGACATTCCGCTCCTGGCCCGCTTCTTCCTGGAACACCTGAGTCGCGAGCTGGGAACCCCCGGGCGCGATTTCTCGGCGGACGCGATCGAAGCCCTCCAGGCCTACGCCTGGCCCGGCAACGTGCGTGAGTTGCGCAACGTGGTCGAGCGCGCCCTGCTGCTCGAGTCCGCCCCGATCCTCACCGCGGACTCGCTCAGCCTGGAAGGAGGCGCGCCCACCACCGATCCCGGTGGTCACTCCCCGTTGGGCGAGGTCTGGTCCATGGCCGACGCCGAACGCATCGCCATCGAGAAGGCCCTGAGGCACCACAAGGGGAACAAGACGCGGGCCGCCGAGTCCCTCGGGGTGTCCCGCCAGACCCTGCGTTCGAAGATGAAGGACTATGGTTTGGGGGAAACCGAGACGGAACCGGCCCCCGGGGCCTCGGCCTAGGAGACCCGGGCTAAAGCCGGGCCCCTTTCCCGCCGATATCGGTTGGTTGCTTTTTGACCGGCAGCACCGGTCAAAGTCCTGCCGTCGGAGCGGGCCCGGACCCCTCCTCTCGGGAACCCCGGCCGTTCCCAGCCGCGCCTTTAGCGAAAAATTTCGGCACGTCCCATTTTGCAATGCATTGCAAAATAACATCTTAGATCCCGGGTCCCCGCGCCCGGGGCGCTTCCCGGCCCACGTCTCCCTCCCGCAGTGCGCCAACTGGCCCCCTCCTTGCAAAAGCAGTATCCCGAACGGGAGCCCACCCGGGTTTCCCCCCCGACTACCGACTGCTTGCCGAGGGAGATGTTCCAATGCCGACCCAGCATTCCGCCGCGACCGCGACCCCGCCCGCCGAGAAGCCGGTTCCCTGGAAGAAGCCGTCCAAGGAAGAGGCCTATACCCGCTACGCCCCGCTCATGAAGTACGTGGTGGACCGGGTTGCCTCCAACGTACCCAAGTACGTGGAGCGCGAGGACCTGATCAACGCCGCGGCGTTGGGGCTCTTCGATGCGCTCGACAAGTACGACACCGGCAAGGGGACCAAGTTCGAGACCTACGCGGTGTGGCGTATCCGTGGCGCGGTGCTCGACGAGTTGCGCTCCATGGACTGGGCCAGCCGTTCGGTGCGTCGCAAGGCACGGCACCTGGACAACCTGACCCGCGACCTGGACCAGCGACTGGGTCGCGCCGCCACCGACGAGGAACTCGCCGACGCCCTCGACATGTCGGCCAGCGAGATGTCGCGACTGCTGGACGAGGTGCGCGGGGTGATCCTGCTCTCCCTCAACCAGAGTGCTTCCGAAGCCGAGGACGGCAACTCGGCCGGCCTCGCCGAGGTCATCGAGGACCCCAACTCCGAGGACGCCCTGGAGATCATCGAGCTGGCGCAGCTCTCCGACGTGCTGGTCGAGGTGGTCAGCGACCTCTCCGAACAGGAGAAGCTGGTCCTGGCCCTCTACTACTACGAGGAAATGACCCTGAAGGAGATCGGCAACACCCTGGATATCTCCGAGTCCCGGGTTTCCCAGATCCACACCAAGGCGATCTCGCGCCTCAAGGGGCGCATGCGCAAGGCCGCCTAGACCCGGACCGCGACGACACGCTTTCGACACACCATTCACGTAGGGGAGGGATTTGACGTGAAGACCACCAAGACCACCAGGACAGCGAGCAAGACGACCCGGAAGACCGCGGCCAAGAAGGCACCGGCCAGGAAGGCGCCGGCCAGGAAGGCCGACCTAGACCTGACCAAGGCCGGACGCGCCAAGAACCACCTGCTGGAGCAGGTCGAGATGCTGGGGCTCATCGAGAGCAACGAGGCCGATCGTCTCGCCCGCAAGGCCCAGGCCATGATCGACGGCGAGGCCACCGGGGCGGCCGAATGCCTGAACTGGGACAAGAACCTGGCCAGGCACCTCGCGCAGTTCGAAGCCGAAGGCGGCGACGGCAAGGTGGAGGCCCGCATGGAGGCGCTGCTCACCTGGTGCAACGCCACCCGCAGTCTCCCTTCCACGCGTGAGGGGATCGAGACCGCGGTCAAGGATCTCAAGCGGGTCCTGACCTACGAGGGCGCCACCCTGTTCCTGCGCGATCCCGAGCGCTCGACCGTGCGCCGCTTCCTCACCGTGGGCATGGAAGTGGATCTCATCGGGCGGATCCGCTTCGCCGAAGGCACCGGGTTTTCCTCCTGGGTCGCCACGCGACGCAAGCCGGTGCTCTATGCCTCGCTGCACCGCAACGAGGCGCCGGACGCCGAAGTGCCCCGCTCGTTCATCGCGGTGCCCCTGGTGCTCGGCGAGACCTGTCTCGGGGTGCTCAACCTGGGACACGGAACCGACAGCCACTACGGCCAGGCCGGGCTCCGGG
The DNA here is from genome assembly GCA_942491735.1 of Candidatus Eiseniibacteriota bacterium. Classification (GTDB taxonomy): domain Bacteria; phylum Eisenbacteria; class RBG-16-71-46; order JABDJR01; family JABDJR01; genus CALOCN01. Next base: position 1,198,607 of record CALOCN010000001.1, read on the forward strand.
TGGCCATCCTGGCCGGCGCCGTCCTGGCCGGACTGGTGCAGCGCTTCATCGCCATGCACCAGATCGCGGCCCGCGAGATTACCGCTCCCGACACCGGCCTCTTCACCGAGCGGCACTTCCAGGCGCGTCTCGAGGAAGAGGTGGTCCGTTGCCGCGAGCTGGGATACGCCATGAGCCTCGGCCGACTCAACCTGGTCGAACTGGAGGGACATATCGAGCAGTTCGGGGACGAGTACCGGGAGAAGTGCCGGGCCGAACTGGCCGAGATCGTCCGCGAGTGGCGCAAGCCGACCGAGCTGGTCGGGCACCTGGCCGGCGAAGGCATCCAGGTGCTCCTCCCCGCAGCCCGGGGTCCCCAGGCCCAGGAACGCCTGGGAGCGCTGGCGGAGCGGATCCGTCGCCACAACTTCCCGCGGCGCAAGCGGATGCAGGCCCAGTGGGGGGCGGCGACCTATCCCATGGATGCCGAGGACTCTCAAGGCCTTGCCGAAGCGGCCGATAACGCCGGAAAGGACCTCGGAGCCCCGTCGGGGGTTCCGCACGGGGTGACGGCTGTCCCTGTACCTACGCCGATCGAGGCCTGAGCACTTGTCCACCGAGAACACCGCGCCGAATCCACGCCCACGTCTCCTCGTCGTCGACGACGAGGAGAACGTGGTGCAGATCCTCCAGGATCTCTTTTCGGAGAACCCGTACGACGTCGACACCGTCAACACGGGGGAGGCCGCGGTGGAGCGCCTGGAGCAGAACTCCTACGATCTGCTCCTCACCGACATCAACCTGCCCGGAGTGGACGGGTTGACCGTGGTGAAACGGGCCAAGGAAGCGGACCCGGAGATGGTGGTGATCGTGATCACCGGATACGCCTCCACCAACACCGCGATCGACGCCCTGCGCCAGGGCGCCTACGACTACATCACCAAGCCGTTCGACCTCTGGGAGGTGGATCAGATCGTGGCGCGGGGGCTTCGCAGCCGGCGCCTGGTCCAGGAGAACGAACGGCTGGTGCACGATCTGCGCGGCGCCAACGAGGAGCTTCGGCGGCACGAGGAGATCCTGCGCGAGAAGGTGGCCGTGGCCACCCGCCGCATCACGACGCTCTACGAGATCGGCAAGGACGTCAACGCCAGCCTGGACGTGCATGCCACCCTGGACTTCATGGTCAAGCAGGCCGCGGGGCTCACCGGAGCCCGCATGGGTCTGCTCTTTCGCAGTCGCGAGAACACCGGGTCGTTCGTGGCCGAGGTGGGACACGGCGTCGCCGAGGGGATCCTGGATCGGGCCACCCTGTGGTCCGGTGAAGGCATCATCGGTCGGGTCGCCGAGACCCTGGTCCCCGAACGGGCCACGGTGGACGGCTCGGCAACGCCGGTGGAGGGGTTCCTGGCCGACCTGGGGGTGCGTTCCATTCTCGCCGTCCCCCTGGTCAGCAAGGGAAAGCTCCTGGGCATCCTTGCCGTGATGGACAAGGAAGAGGGCTCCTTCACGGTGGAGGACCAGGACCTCATGGATTCCTTTGCCTCCCAGGCTTCGTTGGCCCTGGCCAACGCCGAGCTGTACAAGACGGCCCGCGACCTGGACCGGATGAAGTCGGAGTTCGTCGCGGTGGTCTCCCACGAGCTGCGCACGCCGCTCACCGCGATCCAGGGCTCCCTGGAACTGGTCCTCAACGAGGACTACTTCTCCATGCAGGCCAAGATGCGCGAGCTGCTCTCGATCAGCCAGACCAACGTGCAGCGTTTGGGTCTGCTCATCAACGACATCCTCGACTTCTCCAAGATCGAAGCCAACAAGCTCAGCCTCAACTTCGAGTCGGTCCCGGTGATCGAGGTCATCAGTGAAGTGGTGACCTCGGTCGAACCCATGGCCGAACAACGCGGGGTCGGACTGAGCTTCACCGCGCCCGAGACCCTTCCGGTCATCCACGCCGATCGGGTGCGGGTGGGGCAGATCGTCACCAACCTGGTCGGCAATGCGCTCAAGTTCACCCCGGCCGGCGGTCAGGTGGGAGTGACCCTGGAAGCGGGAGAGGACGGCGGCATCCTCTGCGTGGTGCACGACACCGGTCCTGGGATCGCCTCGGAGGATCTGGGACTCCTGTTCCAGAAATTCCAGCAGCTGGACTCGTCCCTGACCCGGCGTCAGGGGGGCACCGGACTCGGCCTCGTCATCTGCAAGGGGCTGGTCGAGGGGCATGGAGGCCGGATCTGGGTGGAGAGCGAGGTCGGCGTCGGTAGCCGGTTCATCTTCTCCCTTCCCAAGACGCCCCCGCGGGACAATGCGGCAACCGACACGGCGGCCGAGGCGGCCTGATCGGCAAAACATGATCCCGATGGTCCGATTCCCTGTGATAGACTCTATGGGCTTCCGTGGTTCGATAGGGGACCCGCAACAGGATCGTCGACGAACTTGAACAAAACAGCTGCCAACGAAACAACAAACGGGACTGGGCTAACAAACGGAACAGGGCTTTCGGCTCAGAAGGAGCTAGCTGCTCCCGGTGAGCCGGCCGCGCGGAGTGAGCTGGGCCAGGTCCAGGTCGCTCCGGTGGATCCGGACGCTGCCCCCACGTTGTTTCCCCATGCCCGCGCCCACCGACGGATCGTCCCCGAGGATATGCTCCTCGTCCTGACCTACCGTTGTAATTCACGCTGCGTGATGTGCGGCATCTGGGAAGCGGATCAGTCGGGGAAGGGGGAGCTCACCCCGGACGAGTACGCGAAGATCCTCCCCGACACGCTCAAGTGGGTGAACCTCACCGGTGGGGAGACGTTTCTTCGCCCGGACCTTCCCGAGATCGTGGCCGCGGTTCGCTCGGCCGCGCCCCACGCCAGGATCACCATCTCCAGCAACGGCCTCCAGCCGCGGCGTACCCGCAAGCTGCTCCCGGAGATTCTCAAGGCCGATCCGGGGATCGGATTCGCCATCTCCATCGACGGCCAGCCGGAGATCCATGACACCGTGCGGGGCATCCCCGGCGGGTACAAGAAGGCCTACGAGACGGTCAAGGTGCTCCAGGAAGAGGGGGTGACCAACCTCCGCATCGCCTTCACCGCGACGGTGACCACGGTGGCGGACAACACCTCGCACCTCGGCAAGATCTATGATCTTGCACGCGAGACCGGCGTGGAGTTCACCTGCGCGGTGGCCCACAACTCGGATCACTACTTCAAGACCGACTCCAATCGTGGCGTGAACACGGAAGAGCTGGCCAAGCAGCTGGACTACGTGGCCCAACGCGAGCTCAAGAGCACCCGGCCCAAGAGTTGGCTGCGTGCCTACTTCCACAAGGGGCTCGTGGAACACGCCCGGGCCAACGTGCGGCCCACGCCGTGCGAGGCCGGTCATACCAGCTTCATGATCGATCCGGTCGGGGACGTGTTCCCCTGCAACATCCTCGACATGCCGGTGGGGAACGTGCGCCAGACGCCCTTCATGGACATCTGGCACTCCACCCGGATGGAAGAGGTCCGCGGCGTCGTGCGTCAGTGCAACCAGCCCTGCTGGATGGTCTGCACCGCACGGGCGTCCATGCAACGGGACAAGGCCCAGGTCCTGACCTGGGTTGCGGCGAACAAAGCCAAGGCACATCTCGGCCGACCCATCATTCGCTAATCCCCTCCGCTCGCTGTACCCATCCCCGGAATGCTCGGAAACGCCCCTCCCGCCCTGGTTGTGGCCTTGCGGTTGCCGTGCTAGGCTTCGCGCCCAAGACGTAACTGTAAGCCATGGGGCGAGTTCCAGTTTCGAGCCCGCCGTGATTTCGCGGCACTCCCCCGGATTTTCTGGCCCGAACACGAGGGAAACGCAGACAGAGTATGAGCCGGTCCCCCCGAGAGCACTCGATGACCGCCCCGCTGTCGCGGGCGCATCGATCCCCTCGACCGGACGTTCTCCCACAGGCCCCCGGTGCTTCCATGTCCTGGGTGCTGGCCGTGGGCGACGCCCTGGTAGTGGTTGCGGTCTTTGTGCTGGCCCATTGGCTGAGGGATGCCTCCGCGGTGTCCGAGGCCTGGCCGCGCGTCCTCATGGGCGCGGGGTTGGTGGCCGCGGTTGCCCTGCCCATTTTTGGCCTGAGCGGTCTCTACGAGCCCCACGTGGCCTGTCGCACCTGGATCCAGGCGGTGCGTCTGTTTCGCGCCTGGGGACTCCTGCTGGCCTTGGCCATCCTCGCCGTGTTCCTCATCAAGGCGGGGTCGCCGCTTCGCTCCCGTCTGGCCTGGGGCCTGTTCCTGGGACTCGGCCTGACCGCGACCCTGGGCATTCGTCTGGGTCTGGTGCGCACCTGGCTCCGTTCCCGCCATGGGGAGCTCCTGCGGGGAGCGCGCATCATCGTGGGGAGCGGTCCGTTGGCCAAGCGGATCGCCGCCGCCTCCAAGACCAGCGGGTTTTCCCCCCGGCTGGTCGGCTACGTGGAAGAGCCGGCGGATCTGGAGGGGTTCTCCTCCGATAATAAGCTGTCCAACAACAACTTGACCGACATGCCGATCCCGTTTCTCGGCACCGTGGACGAGATCCGGCGTCTGGCCCGGGAGCGGCGCATTTCCCAGGTCCTGGTGGCCCGGGACGACCTCACCCGGGGCCGCCTGGTGGAACTGGCCCACGATTGGTTGGGTGAGGGGGTTCAGGTCACCCTGGCCTCCAGTGCCTTTGAGGTCATGGTCGCCCGGGCTTCGGGCGATCTATTGGGTGGGGTGCCGGTGGTGGAACTCCAGCGTTCGCCCCAACGGGGCTGGCGTCTGCGGGCGAAGCGGCTTATCGATGTAACCGCCGTAGTCCTGGGGAGTCCAATCGTGGTACCCCTTGTGGCCGTGGTTGCGGCGGCCATTCGTATCGGCTCGCCCGGCCCCGTTTTCTACCGGCAGACCCGGATGGGAAGACGGGGGCAACCCTTCACCCTGTACAAGTTCCGCAGCATGGTCGTGGACAACAACGACGAGGCGCATCGCGAGTACATTGCCTCGCTCATGCGCGGCGAAGCGGCAGCGGTCGGGGAGAACGGGGAGACGGTGTACAAGCTCGTCGACGATCCGCGGGTGACCCGGATCGGGGCGTTCCTGCGCCGATTCAGTCTGGATGAGTTGCCGCAGCTGTGGAACGTGGTACGTGGAGACATGAGTCTGGTTGGGCCCCGGCCCTGTCTGCCGTACGAGTGGGACCTGTACGAGGAGTGGCAGAAGCATCGGCTGGATGTACTGCCCGGCATCACCGGTCTTTGGCAGGTGTGCGGCCGCAGTCAGGTCACTTTCGAGGAAATGGTTCTGTTGGATCTGCACTACATCGCCAACTGGTCGGTGAGTCTGGATCTCGTGTTGTTGGGCCGGACGCTGCCCGTGGTGGTATCGGGCGAAGGCGGTCATTGACCGTCGGGGAGTGATCCCCATTGGAAGAGACGTCGAGGAGGGCGCCATGAAGAACGTTGGTGTGATTGGTTGCGGCTATTGGGGCCCCAACCTGATCCGGAATCTCGTGGAGAGCCGGCGCTGCCGAGGCGTCGTGGCCTGTGACCTGGACCGCAGCCGCCTGGAGTACGTGGAGCAGCGTTTCCCGTTGGCCCGGACCACCACCGACTTCCAGGATCTCCTGGACGCCGATGACATCGACGCCGTGGTCATTGCCACCCCGTTGGTCACCCACTTCCCCCTGGCCAAGCGCGCCCTGGAAGCGGGAAAGCATGTTTTTGTCGAGAAGCCTTTCGCCCACACCGAGAAGCAGGCCCGCGAGCTGATCCGGCTCGCCGAGGCGGGTGGCAAGGTGGTCATGGTGGGGCACACCTTCGAGTACTCCCCCGCGGTGCGCAAGATCTCCGAGGTCATCCGCAGCGGCGAGATGGGGGATGTGTACTACATCTCCTCCAGCCGGGTGAACCTGGGGCTGCACCAGAAGGACGTCTCGGTGGTGTGGGACCTGGCCCCTCACGATCTCTCCATGATCTTCAGCTGGCTCGACGAGTACCCCATCCAGGTCAGCGCGGTGGGGAAGGACTACGTCCAGCCCGGCCTCCCCGACGTGGCCTTCATCGACCTCACCTTCGGGTCCGGGGTCCTGGCCCACGTGCAGGTGTCCTGGCTGTCGCCGTCGAAGCTGCGCAACACGACCATCGTCGGCTCGCGCAAGATGCTGGTCTACGACGACACCGAGCACCTCGAGAAGGTGAAGATCTTCGACAAGGGGGTCCACTACCGCGATCCCGAGACCTTCGGGGAGTATCAGCTCTCCTACCGCGCCGGGGACATCGTCTCGCCCAAGCTGGACTCCTACGAGCCGCTCCAGGCCGAGATCGACGACTTCCTCACCGCCATCCAGGAGGGGGGCCGGCCCCAGGCCGACGGTCTCTCCGGGCTGCGCGTGGTGCGGGTCCTGGAGGCGGCCGAGCGCTCCCTGCTGCACGGCGGTGAGCCCCAGGCCCTGACCTGGGACCAGCCGGCACCCGCCCGCGTTCCCGTCTAGCGGAGCCCTCGTGGAGTCGCGTGTCTTTGCGAACGTGACCCTCGGGGAGGGCTGTGTGGTGCACCCGCCCAGCATCCTCGGCATGCCCCCGCGAGGGGCCGCGGAGGGAGAGCGCGCCCTGGTCATCGGCCCGGGCGGTGTGATCCGGCCGTTCACCACCCTGTACGCGGGGAGCGTGATCGGGGCCCGGTTCCAGACCGGCCAGGGAGCCTCGGTGCGTGAGGACAATGTGATCGGGGACGATTGCTCCGTGGGGACGAACGCGGTCCTGGAGTACGGGAACCGGCTGGGCAACGGCGCCCGGGTGCACAGCGGCTGCTTCCTGGAGCAGGTGACCCTGGGGGAGCATGTGTTCGTGGCGCCCAACGTGGTGTTCACCGACGACCCGCATCCCCCCTGTCCCCGCTACCAGGACTGCAAGGGGGGAGCGACGGTCGAGGCCTATGCGAAGATCGGGGCCAACGTCACCGTGCTGCCCGGCGTCACCATTGGCCGGGGAAGCCTGGTCGGCGCCGGGTCGGTCGTGACCGAGGACGTCCCGCCCGGGGTGGTGGTGGCCGGCTCCCCGGCCCGGGTGGTCAAACGGGTCGACGAACTCACCTGCTGGCCCGGGTTCTACGAGCGCCCGTTCGCCTGGGAAGAGCCGGGATCGGGGCCGGAGTCAGGACCGGAGACAGGACCGGAGTCAGAACCGGAGTCAGAACCGGAGACAGAACCGGAGTCAGGACCGGAGACAGGCAACCGCGACTAGGAGGCAACCGCGTGCAATCCACACCACGGCTTGAACTGGACACCCGTCTGGCGCAGTTCCAGGCCCACCTCAAGCGGACCGGTCTGGACGGGGCGCTCATCCTGCAGAAGGCGGACCTGCTGTATCTCACCGGGACGGTGCAGAACGCGGTGTTTTTTGTCCCGGCCGAGGGTCGCCCGGTGCTCGCGGTGCGGCGGTCCCTCAACCGAGCCCGTTCGGAGAGCGCCTGGGACGAGGTGGTCCCGTTTCGCAGCTACGGCGAGCTCCCGGACCTCCTGCGGGAGCAGGGACACGGGCGGTTCGATCGTCTGGGCCTGGAACTCGACGTGGTGCCGGTGGCGATCTACCGGCGACTCCAGGATGCCTTCGAGGGAACGCAGTTCGACGACGTGACCCCCAGCCTGCGCGAGGTGCGCATGGTGAAGAGCGCCTGGGAGATCGAGCGGATCGAGCAGGCGGCCGAGCAGCTGCGGGTGGTCATGGCGGAGATCCCGGCCATGCTCAAGGAGGGCTGCGAGCGGGAGATCGACCTCGCGGCCAAGATCGAGGGAGCGCTGCGCCGCCGGCGTCACCAGGGGGTCATCCGCACCCGGCGTTTCGGCACCGAGATGTTCTACGGGGCGATCAGTGCCGGGGCCAGCGCGTCGTATCCCACCGATTTCGACGGTCCGGACGGCATGGAAGGACTCTATCCGGCCGTGCCCCAGAACGGGGGAGAGCGGCTGCTGCGCCGGGGGGAGCCCATCATGGTGGACCTGTGCGGCGGCTATGACGGCTATATCGCGGACAAGACCCGGATCTTCTGCCCGGGGGGACTGCGGGACGAGGAAATGCTCCGGGCGCATCACTTTGCCCTCACCCTCCAGGAGGCGGTGCGCGAGCAGTTGCGACCCGGAACGCACACCGGGGCCCTCTACAGGGAGATCGAGGCCAAGGTGGAGGCCTCCCCCTTCGCCGCCCATTTCATGGGCTATGGGGACAACCAGAGCCGTTTCGTGGGGCATGGAGTGGGCCTCGAGCTCGACGAATGGCCCATTCTCACCGCGCGGAGCGAGGTGGTGCTGCGGGAGGGCATGGTCATCGCGGTGGAGCCCAAGTTCTTCTTCGGGGATCGTGGGGGGGTGGGGATCGAGAACACCTGGGTGGTGAGCCGGGACGGGTGCCGGAACCTCACCGCGGATGATGACGCGATCGTGACGGTCTAGGTGGTTTGGCGGATGGGCTCCGAACACCTCGCTTGACCGATCCCGAACCCCTTCCTAGACTCTGCCCGCTCTCACGCGCCCCAAACCGTCCCGTTGGAGGACCATGACCCTCACCCACCGCCACGCTGCCATCCTGATCTGGACCCTGCTCGTGCTTGGGCTGTCGGGGACGGCATCGCTGGCTCAGGTTCGTTCCGGAGGGGCGAGTGGTGGGGATGAGGAGGAAACCCGGGAGAACGCGCTCAGTACCGGCGCCCTCGTCCCGGGCCCGGGCGGGGGGCTCGAGGCGGCAATCGACCCCGGGACGTACCGGGTTGGACCGGGCGACGTCCTCCTGTTGAGTGTGTGGGGTCCGCAGCCGTTGGCCTATGAGGTGCCCGTGACCCTCGAGGGCAAGGTGCTGATCCCCGATGTGGGGGAGCTCAAGGTGGACGGGCTCCTCCTGGCCGAGGCGCAGGATCGGATCCGCGCGAAGGTGCTGAGCGCGTTTCGGGGGGTCGAGGTCAGCGTCACCCTTGCGTCGCTGCGCCAGTTCCAGGTCCATGTCCTGGGGCAGGTTGCCAACCCGGGGACCTACCTGGCCACGGCGGTGGATCGTGTCTCGGCCGCCGTCGCCTGGGCCGGCGGTTTCCGGAACACGGCCGGCCAGCGCAGGCTCCAGGTTTTCAGCGGGGATGAGCTGCGTACCACCGCGGACCTGTTTCTCTTTCTTCAGCGGGGCGATCGGGACAGCAACCCGCAGCTCGCGGACGGGGATGTCATTCTCGTCCCCTACGTCGAGGACCGGATCAGTGTGCTGGGTGCCGTCAACAACCCCGGGCCCCTGGAGTTCGTGGACGGGGATCGATTCAGCAGCGCCCTCCGCCTGGCAGGGGGGTTTACCTCCGAGGTCTCGGTGGACACCGTCGAGGTGGCGCGCTACATCAAGGGGGAGACGGATCCCCTGCGTTTCTTTGTCACCTCCAACGGCGAAATGGGGCGGGAATCGCCCGCCGAGAACGGTGATCTGCCGGAGGTACTGGGTGAGTTCGTTCCCCCCCAGGTTTGGCTCCCCCACGGTGATCGGCCCAGCTATCCCGACTTCCGCCTCCAACCCGGGGACATCGTTTTCGTGCGGAGGGTACCCACAAGTCGGCGGCAGCGTCTGGTGGAGATCCAGGGTGAGGTGCGGTTTCCGGGCCAGTATCCCGTAGAGGAGGGCGTAACCCGGATCTCCGACGTGGTGGAGTGGTCAGGTGGTCTGACTGCCGAGGCCTCGCTGGTGGACGCTCAGCTCATTCGCCGTGAAGCGGTCAGCCTCCAGGACCGTGAGTTGGCCCGACTCCAGCAGATGACCGTGGCCGACATGCGTGACGACGAGTACAACTACTTCAAGATGAAGTCACGCTCCAATCCGGGGGCCATGGTGGTCGACTTCCGCGCCGCGCTTTCCGGCGCGAACCCCGAGGCCAACCTCCTGCTGGAACGGGGGGACCTCATCACCATTCCCAGGAGCAAGGACTTCGTGACCATCATCGGGGTCGTCGGCAACCCGGGGAACGTGAAGTACCGGCCCGGCCTGGATGCCAAGGAGTACATTGAACTGGCCGGTGGGTTCGGGGACAACGCGAAGAAGGGGGATACCCAGGTTGTCCGGGGAGACGGCGGGGAGTGGGTCAAGGCCAACGACGCGGGGGAGCTTCGCCCCGGGGACACGGTCATGGTTCCCGAGAAGCCGGAGCGGGATTTCTGGAGAATCTTCCGCGATACGCTCCTGATCACCACGCAGTTGCTGGCCATCTTCATCGTCATCGACTCCGCGACCAGCAACTAGCAACCCGCATGAAAGATCACGGTTCTCGACACAGCGACCCGCGACCAGCAACCAGCACGAAAGACCATCTTTCCCGACGCAGCGACCCGCGACCAGCAACCAGCACGAAAGATCATCTTTCCCGACACAGCGACCCGCGACCAGCAACCAGCACGAAAGACCACGGTTCCCGGCTCCGCATCTCGCAACCCGCATGAAAGCAATGGCGTCGACGGGGACCCTCTCCTCGCGCGCCCTCGTGATTGCTGTGGGGGCAGGTCTCCAGACCCTGATCGCCCAGGTAGGCGTCAACCTGGTGTTGGTGAGGGTGCTTCCCGATCAGGAGACGTTCGGAAGCTACCGACAGGTGATGCTGATCGTGAACACCCTGCTTCCGATCGCACTGCTCGGAATCCACATGGGCCTCTACTTCTACTTGCCCCGCATACCCATGGGTTCGCAGAGGGCCTTCATGATGAAGGCGTTCGGTGCCCTCTCGGTTGTAGGGTGGGCTGTGGCAGCCCTGATCTTCCTGTCCGCACCCAGGCTTGCCGGCTCCTTCGACAACGCGTCCCTCACTGCGTTACTTCGGAGCATTTCTCCCTACTTCGGCTTCCTGCTGCCGACGGTCCTGTTCTACCACTACCATGTCGCCGGGGAGCGGGCGATTCGGGCCACGGTGTGGAACCTCTGCTTCTTCGTTCCACAGTCCATTCTGATCGTCTTCCTGGCGCTTGAGTTCCAGGACCTTCTCTTGGTTCTCCGGGCCATGGTGGTTCTTGCTGCTGCCCGGTATCTCTGGTCTCTTGTCGAGCTGGTGCGGATCCGAGGGGATGGGTTGGGGGGCACGGGGGCGATTTCACTGCGGAGCCTCCTTGCCTACTCGGTTCCTTTGGCCGTTCCGGGTGCCGTGGCGATTCTGGGTGAGAAGCTGGACAAGTTCGTGGTGTCGGCATCAATGGATCCGGGTAGCTTCGCGGTATACTCGGTGGGAGCAATGGAGTTTCCCCTCCTCGTTCTTCTCGCCGCCGCGGCGGTCAGCGTCATGCGAGGGCGGCTGAGTGCCCTCTATCATGCAGGAGACCTGGAAGGCATACGCGGACTCTGGGAGCAGGCCGTCCGCAAACTCGCTCTCGGTCTGATTCCTGGGGCGTTGTATCTGTTTGTTTTTGCTCCGGAATTGATCACGCTGCTGTACACGGACAACTATGCAGATGCGGTTCCCGTCTTCCGCCTGTACCTGGTTCTCGTTCTCCTGCGGGTTCTTCCCGGAGAACCCGTTCTCGCTTCCGCAGGCCGGGCGGGTTTCATTGCCATTGGAGGGGCGGCCTTCCTCGTGCTGGATCTCGTTCTCAACCTGGCCATGGTTCAAGCGCTGGGCCTCCTGGGACCGCCGTTGGCCACCATCATCGCCACTGCGATGCTGGTCGTGGCCTACCTGGTGGGGGTGTCCCGGGTGCTCGGGGTTGGGTTGCTCAGGGTCGTTCCCTACGGACCCCTGCTGCGCATCCTGGCCGTCGCGTTGATCTCCACCCTGCCGGCCCTCCTGGTCCAGGGTCGTGAGCTGACGCCGGTCTTGGGGTTGCTCTGGGGCGGCCTCGCCATGGGGCTCTCATACACCGGCCTGGCCCTCCTGTCGGGTACCGTGTCCCCCTCCGACTTCCGAAGTCTGATGGGGCGCGGGTCATCCGGTGGGGCGGATCCCGCTGCGTGACAGAGTCTTCAAGGCGGGCTATCTTCTTGGAGTCTCAATTCTCGACCATTCATTCCGGCTGCTGCGGTGGCCCACCAAGGAGTCCGAAAACGCATGAGCACTGAGCCACCGGTTCCTGGCATCGGCGGGGAGTTGGGGGATTCCCGGGGGGAATCTTCCCTGACCGGATTCCTACGGGTCATTCGTCGCTGGCGAGGGGTGGTTGGCATCTTTGTCTTCGGTCTGCCGCTCTTGACCGTCGGTGTGATGCTAATGACCAAGAACCACTACACCGCTACCGGTACTCTTCTCGTGGAGACTCCTGACGGGGGCATCGGGTCCGACCTTCTCGGACAACTATCGGCGATCACGGGATTTACGGCCCAGGTTCCGCCCACCGAAATGTATCTGGCGATCCTCAGGAGCGATCGGGTTGCCGAAGCGGTCATCGCCAACCGGAACCTTGCCAATCACTACGAGATCGAGGCGGACAACCCGGGGGCCGTCCTGGAGAAGACGCTCCTGCGCCTACGGAAACGGACCCAATTCGACTCCCCGGACATGATTTCCATCTCACTGTCCGCACGGGACAACGATCCGGCCACGGCGGCCGACATCGTCAATGCTTTCCTTGATGAGTTGGACCTGGCCAGCCAGACCCTGGCCCTGTCCCGCGCCCGGCGCACGCGGGCGCTGGTCGAGGAGGCGCTTGCCGACACGGACGCGGAACTCGATTCGACGCGTTTCCGGCTGCAGCGATTCCAGGAAGAGCACGGGGTCTTCTCCATCGAAAAGCAAACCGAGGGCACCCTGGAACTCATTGCCGTACTTCAGGGTGAGTTGCTCGCCAAGCGTACCGAGCGGGATGCGCTCGACGGCTACACCCACGAGCAATCGGGTCGTATCCGGAGCCTGGACTTCGAGATCGATGCGCTGGAGACCCAGATCCGCAAGCTGCTCGGCAAGTTGCCCGCAGCCAACGCGGGCATGACCGTCGAAGGCACGGTCAAACCGGTCGATTCCTTCTTCATTCCCCTCAAGGATCTGCCGGGTCTCGCCGGCGAGTACGCAAGATTGTTCATGGATCTGAAAGTACAGGAGACAAAGTACTCGATTCTCGCGACCCAGTTGGAGCAGAGCAAGATCGAGGAGAGCCAATCGATTCCTTCGTTCGAGATTCTGGACCGGGCCCGGGTGCCGCACCGCAAGAGCGGACCGAAGCGCACCCTGACCGTGTTGGCGGCGTTGGTGGGGGGGCTCATGGCCGGGGTGCTCGCGGCCGTGCTTCTTGATGACATCGCCCGGCGGATCGATCCCGAGGCGAAGAGGGAGCTTCTGGCCATACTGCCCGGCGTATTGCGTGGCCCCGTGGGCCGACTCCTGCCGCGAGGGTGAGCTTGACCGGGGTTCCTTCCGTCGTTCTGCCCGCCCTCGTCGGAAAGTCACGGGACGATATCGGGGGGGTCGCTGCGTTCCTGGTCACCCTGGAATCCAGACTTCGCGAGCGGGGGAGCCAGGTGGAGATGCTCGGGTACGGACCCGCGTCGGATCGGGAGCCCGGATTCCATCCAATCCTCGATCGCGAGTTGCCGCGTGGACGCGATCTGACCTACGCCTTGTGGAAGCATCGCAACCGGTGGTCCTTTCCACCCGGGACGGTTGTTCATCTGCAGCGCCCCGATCAGGCCCTTGGGTTCATGAAGGGCCCCTGGCCCATGGTGATCACCTTCCATGGCTGGCACCATCGAACCATCCGCCTACGCCAGGGGCGTCTCGCCGGCTTGGCCTATGGCCTGCTCCAGCGAAGAGTTGCGGAACGGGCCGACGCGGTGACCTTCGTGACCCGTCGTGACCGGGAGAACTTCCTGCGCATGTACCCCCAGTACGAGGCCAAGGCGCATTTCACCCCGATCGGGGTCGACCGGGATCGGTTTCGTCCGGGCAACCAGGGGGCGGCGCGACGGGACATGGGGCTCCCCACCCGGTGCCGATCCCTGGCCTTCGTGGGTCGTCTGGAGCCCGAGAAGAACGTCGAAGCCCTGGTGCGGGCGGTGGAGCGGATTCCCGACCTCGAACTCTGGATCGCCGGAAAAGGGTCCCAGGAGGCACGGCTCAAGGACATCGCGTGTCCGCGGGTACGGTTCCTGGGGCATCTCGTGAACGACGATGTGCCCCGCCTGCTTGTCGCCGCGGATGCACTGGCCCTGGCGTCCCATCACGAGGGACTGGCCACGGTGGTGCTCGAGGCGTGGGCCTCGGGACGCCCGGTCGTGGTGCCGCCGGTCGGTGACTTTCCGGAGTTGATGCGGGACTCCGGGGGTATCCTCGCCCGCGACAATTCGATCGAGGCCCTGGTCGAGGCCATCGGGCGACTCCTGGGCACCATGCTTCAACCCGGTGCCGTGACCCGGTTGGAAGTGGAGCTCAGGGACAAGTCGGCCGACTACGACTGGGACCGGGTAACCGACGGATTCCTGGACCTCTACTCCAGGGTTCAGCGAAAGAGAATGGAACGCGTGCGCAGTGAATAGTCCGGTGCGAATGCATGCCCCCGGCCGACTGATGCTGGGAGCCGCAGTGCTCCTGACGCTTGTTGCCAGTCTTGGGCTCTACCGTTCCGGGAGCCTGGCGTTCCTCTTTGTCCCCGCCGCCCTTGTTGCCATTCCGGTTCTTGCCCTTCGACTGCTCGAGCGACCGGTGCTGGTCTTTGCGGCCTTTGTTGTTGTTGCTGTCAACCTCGACTTCATCCGGTTTGGGGACACCGCGGTCACCATGGATGTTCTGGTGTCCTCGTTGTTGTTGTGGGCGCTGACGGTGCGGTTGGGCCTGTTCGAGGCGTTTGATTTCCGAAACCCCGTTGTCCGCGTCATGTTGCTTTTTCTTGCGGCAACGATCATTAGCGTTGTGCTCAGTGTCAATCCGGTGAGCAGCCTGAAGAACTGGGTTCGCGACATCCAGTATCTGGTGTTCTTCGTTTTCCTGATTACGTTGCCCATCCGCGCCGCCGATCATCGACTCCTGATCGGGGCGATCGTGGCCTCCAGCGTGGTTCCTTGTCTTCTCGGTCTGCTGGGGGTGGCGTTCGGACTCGAAGTGTTCTACGGACAACATACCCCTTTGGGTGGGGGAGAACTCGTCCAGCGGATTCAATCGACGCTCTCCCACCCGGTCACATTCTCGCACTACCTGGCAATGGTATCCCTTCTCACCCTGAGCCTCATTCTAGCCGGCGACGGGTGGCCCCGCAGGTACCTCGTCCCGGTGTTCATGCTTCAGATGGTGAACCTGTACGGCACCTACGGGCGTACGGGATGGGGGGAGTTCATTATCGGCTTCCTGGTGTTGCTGTGGATTACCCATCGGCGGAAGATCCTGTTGCTGGGGGTTCCGGTCCTGGCCGCCGCCCTTCTCTATGCCGTGCCCTCGTTCCTGGCCCGCTGGTCCACGATTACCCAGGGTGATGACAACAGCCTGCTATGGCGCTTGGGCCTCTGGGCATATGCCATCACCCTGGTGCCTCAGAAGCCGTTCTTTGGTTCAGGGCAGGACACATTCATCGAGTACGTGGCGTATGACACCGGGTTTGCCGCGCACCAGACCTGGATGGGAGTTCTGGTTGAGACGGGTGCGGTCGGGTTGGTAGCGTTTGCTGCGGTCATCTGCGTGGTAGGCAGGCAGTTGGTCCTCGCGCGGAGAGCGGTTGGGCACCGCGAACCCGCCGTCGCCGGATTGTGTGCCCTCTTTGCCGGGTTTCTCGTGGGGTCCTTTGTGGGGGATCCCTGGGGTCTTCCCTCGATCGCTGTCTACTTCTGGATCCTGACCGCCCTGGTGCTTCATCCATCCTTCCAACGCAGATGCGGCAACTCGACTTCGTAGGAACAGGCGCGCCGGGCGAGACCCGCTTTCGCCAGGGCCTTGTTGACCAGCAGGGTGATGCGGCTGATCTCCGGATGACTACGGGGTTTGAAACCGGCGTAGGTCGGCATGGTGCAGAAGGCGTCGGGGACCTCGTTCCACACCGTGCGCACCGAGCGGTATCGCATGCCGTCCTCGGGGTCTGCCCCAAGCAGTCGGCTGAAGATGTCGAAGAAGTAGAACGGCTGGATCGGGGTGAAGAACAGACTGGAGAGGAGGGTTCCACCCGTGATGGCATAGCGCGCACACCGGCCGCCCACGATCTCGAACAGGAGGACCCTCCGGGCGGCATCCAGGGAAACGGACTCGGTGGTCCGGTCAAAGGTGGCGAAGAGTAGTTTCTTCTCGGCCCCGTCCAGGCTCGGGTAGCGTGCACTGAGCAGTGCGTAGGGATCCGCCTTGCGAAGGAGGGTCCGCGGCCAGAGCTTGGCGAGCGTGCCTCTCTTCCCCAGGGGGGCAATGCAGGTGAAACGCTGGAGGGCATCCCCCGCGTACCCGTCAAAGAAGAGCCCTCCAGGACCCCAGTGTTCAGCAATCCGATCGTAGACTACGAGGAGCTCCAGGAACGGCTTGTCGACCAGCCCCCGGGTAATGGCCAGGCCGGCATCCCGGTAGGAAGTCGGGTAGACGAGATCCGTCATCGAGAATTCGTCGTATTCGCGGAACAGGTGGGCATAGGTCCTGGCGATCGGGCGGTCGCCGGTCATGCTGGGTCCCATGGTGTACCCGAAGTCGAAGTCTCCGGCGGCGAGAATCAGGCGGGAGTCGAGCCCTCCACTGAGAGGGAGGATGCGGGGGCGATCCCGGGGGAACACCTTCAGCAGGGACTGGAGCGAGGAGAAGGTCCCCTGGACCGCGTCGGGGAGCGTGGCAGGGAAGGGCAGTCGATGACGGGTGCCCGGCCCGAACCGGTAACCGGGGGATACTCGACTGATGCCTTCGAATGCGGTTTCGTCACCAAAGAGGTGGCCGTGCTTGTCCAGAATCCCGCTCCTCAGGGGATCGAGGGTCGTGGAGAGCAACGAGGGGATGGGGGACAGGCCGCGAAACGGATCTCCATCGGGAGCGTAGTGGGGATGCAGTCCCAGCGGGTCGGTCAGGAACATGGGCTTGCCGTTGTGGACGACAAGCATCATGAACGCCCCGGCTTGAATCCCCTCGAATGCCTTGTCGACCGACCCGCGATCCAGCGCGTCGAAGAGATCCTCCCCAAACGCGGCCAGGTCGTTGTAGGCATTCCTGTAGACAAACCATCCGCTGACCCGGACGGAGGCGCCGCGTTCCAGGTTCCGGTACTCCGGCCCGTCCCGCCAGTCATCCCTGTTGTAGAGGAGGGTTGCCGTTCCGACGCCGGGGATGTCGCATGCCAAGGTCTCCGGGATCAGGGCATGGGGGGTGATCGGTCGATCAGGGTGCTGGATTCCTAGATAGAACCCTCTCAAGGTCGTTGCTCCGTCGGCAGGCCGGCCCCCTCGCGGATGCGCTCCACGAGCACGTTCAGCAGCTCTTCGTTGCGTAGTCCGTTCGCTGAATCCCTCTTGGCGAGACTCAACTCCCGGAACTGGTCCGCGTGGGTGATGTGCATCAGTTTCCCTTCCCGGATCAGGGACTCATCGACTCCCCCCATGCGACTCTGGAAGATGCTGATTGCCGGGATGCCCATGGAGACCGCTTCCCGCACCATGGTTCCGCCCCCCGAGACCACGAGATCGGCGATGGAAAGCAGGGCGTGTCCGGGCAGGGCTTCTTCCAGAACCTGAAAGGGTGGTGACCTCAGGCCCTTCAACTCACGGGCCTGTTCCGGATAGCGGGGGAGGAGCAGCACCCGCAGGTCCAGCTCCCGGGACTCGAGATGCGAGAGAAAGTCGCGAAACACGCGGTCACTGGTTTGGTCATGGTAGTGGGCCCGCGTTGCGGGTGGGCGCACCAGGATGACGATCGTGCGCGCCGGGAGTCCAAGCCTGCGGAGAACCTCCCCATCCGGTTCACGCGGGAGCGCGTAGAGTTGCTCCTTGAACCCCGGATAGGGGAGGAGCGGCGTCGTCCCGGCTTCGATGCGGTCCCTGGGAAGCATTTCCGGAATGAGGATGCGGTTGGAGAACCGGGTGAAGATCCCCGTGGCTGCGTACTCGTAGTCCAACAGGGTCACCACCGGGATCCCCAGCATGCGGGCGGCGAGGACATGGGAGCGGGAGGAGTGACTTACCGCGAGATCGATGTGTTTCGAGCGCATCATGGTCGCGAGCCGCACTGCCCGGACCACGACCGAGGCCGCCTTGATCGGTGCGGGCCCGGCGGCCTGCGCGCCTACCCGCCTGTAGGGCAGACCGGTCAGGTCCAGCAGTCCGAGGGTCTGACCACAGTCCCGTGCGGTCAGGACCACCTCGTCCCCGTCCTCCTCCAGTTTCCGGATCAACGGCGGAAAGAACAGGGCGTGGGGCGTGTTTTCGAGGTCGATCCAGATTCGCACAGTTGATCCCGGGATTCGAGGAAGTACGGTCCAGGAGCTGAATTCACCCGGAGGGGCTCGCCCAATACCGTGAACACCGGATAGCATAGACGGGTTGCTACCGTAACGGGAACACAAGGAGGGGCCCATCGTTCGATTGCTGGTGTTGATTCTTCTGGTTGGCTGCCTGGAGGTGCGCTCGGCCCTCGCCACCGACATCTCGGTAGGCGTCCGATCCCACGACCCGACCTACCGTGAGCTGCGCCTAGCCGCCAACCTGGGCCTCCTCGATGGACCGCTTCCCGGTCAGACGCCGTTGTCGAGGGCCGAGGTCTTCCGCCTCCTGTATCCAACGGTGAGCATTACCGACGCCGAACCGGAACGGGGCGTGACCCGGACCGTCGCCTATCGCATGGCCAGGCTCCGGTGGTCCCTGTCCGGGCGGGAGTCCTGGAAGAATGCGGTCTATTCACCCTCCCATGGCATGTCCTTCTTCCGCAGGACCGAGCTGACCTACAGCGATCTGGAGCGCGGAAGCCGTGCGGATCGCCCCCTGGAGAACGGCACCGACTGGCGCCAGGGCTTTCTCTTCACCAACGACGCCTGGGTGTTTGCCGAACGGAGTTGGCTCGCGGTGGATGTGTACGGCGTCTTCCGCGCCGACGCGGATGCGGCGACCCTCCGCTTCACCAACCTCGCCGTGCGTTCGGGGTGGAAGAACCTGCGCATCATCGTGGGGCGGGAACCCATGGACTGGGGACCCGAGACACGGGGCGGGCTGCTCCTGAGCAACAACGCCGTTCCATTCGATCAGGTTCGAATCGAATCGGATAGTCCCTTCTCGTTCTTCTCCCAGTCATGGCTCACCTTTTCCGCCTCGGTGTTTGCCGGCCGGCTGGATGATCCAAACCGGGCGGACTACCCGAATCCGAACCTGACCGGCATGAGGCTGACTTGGCAACCCACCCGCTGGTTCGTCCTTGGGGGGACGCGAACCGTCCTGTTCGGCGGCGAGGGCAACGCGTATGTCTGGACCTTCGGGTCGGTCCTCGACCTGCTCCTGGGGCGGAACGAGAACCGCAATACCGCCGATGGAACCCTCAACGACACGGACCAGAAGGGGAGCGTGGACTGGACCATCTACCTGTGGCCCCTGCTTCGCCATGTGCCCTGGGTCAAGGGGGGATCGTTCTATGGCCACTACGGTGGGGAAGACAGCCCCCAGGGGGGGAGCCCTCTCCCCTCGGCCCCGGCCCGTACCTATGGCCTGGAACTGGTCGCGGGGGGAAGCCTGCTGCGCATCGAGGGTTCCAATACCACCGATGATCACAACCTCTGGTACTGGCACAAGATCTACACGGACGGATATACGACCCAGGGTCGGGTGATGGGGCATCCCATGGGGGGGGACCGGAAGTCCTACTCCGTATCCCTGGAGGTCCCGGTCAAGCTGGTCGGCCTCGCCCTGGCCGGGTGGGAACGAACGGAAGGCGGCTTCTTTGCAAACCCCGGTGAGATCCCCTCGACTTCCGTCCCCCCGATCCTGTACGCGACGACGGACGCGTTTCGTGTGGGATTCGAGAAGAACTGGGGGCCGTTTCCGGGCGTATGGCGGGCCGAGGTCCGGCTCCTGACCGAGTCGGGCGACCTGGAACGCAACGGGGTGGTCGAGGACTGGGGCATCACCGTGGGTTGGAGACGCTAGACGTGGCCACCCGGGAGTGCCCCAACTGCGCCGTCGACGTTCCGTCGGGTGGCGCGGCCTGCCCCATTTGCAAGTACGAGTTTTCCACGCGCTCGGCGCTACCCTGGAAACCGGTTGCCATGGTTTTGCTGGTCGTGTTGATCACGCCTCTGGTGATTCTCATCGTGCGGTTCCTGGGATGAGCGGCTCCGATTTTTCCGGATTGCCCGAGTACGCGGATGGTTCGTACTACGACCTGGATCCGGGCCGGCACGGCGATGATGCCGCCTTCAAGGCGGCGGCGTTCCTGCGGCTTGCGGCCCCGGTGATGGCAACGCGAGGGTGGAAGATCGGTTCCTACGCCGACGTTGGGTGTGGTTCGGGACTGGCGGTTCATGCTGTCCTCGAGGGGCTTCGTCAGGCGGGTCAGGACGTGGGCGAAGCATGGGGGTTCGATGTTCATGCCGGCGTCGAGGGTGTTGGGTCCGCCAAGGGAGTCCGTTTTCGCCGCGGTGATTTCGCGGCGGCCGACGTGCAGGCGGACCTCGTCACCCTGTTCGACGTGGTCGAGCACGTGCCGGACCCGGTCGGTTTCCTGAAGGCCGTCGCGGCCCGCTCCGACTACGTCGGGCTGCATCTCCCCCTCGACAACTCGATCCATCAGGCATTGCGCAACCGGTGGCGCGCGAAGTTGACCTCACCCGGGCATCTGGTGTTCCTCGATCCAGCCCAGGCCCTGGCCCTGGTGACGCTGGCGGGATTGAGGATCGTGGATTATGCCTACACGCCGGTGTTCCGGGCTCCGTCGGGGGGAGACAGTCGGTTGGCACGCCTGGCGAGGCTACCGCGGGCCATGCTCTACGCCGTCAGTCCGTGGCTCTTGGCCAGGACGTTCGGGGGATGCAGCCTCATGATTCTTGCCGAAACCCGCACGGGGTGGGCCCGGGCCAGGGGCTAGCGCTTGTCGATCGCGGTGTAGCTCTGCCCCCGGTCCCCCAGGTAGATCTGCCGCGGCCGGGCGATCTTCTGGTCCGGATCGGTGATCATTTCCTGCCACTGGGCCAGCCAGCCGACCGTGCGCGGAATGGCGAACATGACCGGGAACATGTCGGTGGGGATCTTCATGGCCTGGTAGATGAGACCCGAGTAGAAGTCCACGTTGGGGTAGAGCCGGCGCGAGACGAAGTACTCGTCCTCCAGGGCGATCCGCTCCAGCTCCAGGGCGATGTCCAGCAGGGGATTGCGCCCGGTGACGTCGAACACCTGGTCCGCCATCTCCTTGATGATCTTGGCCCGCGGGTCGTAGTTCTTGTACACCCGGTGCCCGAACCCCATGAGCCGGCCCTCACCCCCCTTGACCCGCTTGACGAAGTCCGGCACGTGGTCGATGGAGCCGATCTCCCCCAGCATGCGCAGCACCGCCTCGTTGGCCCCGCCGTGCAGCGGGCCGTACAGGGCGGCCGCCGCCGCCGCGGTGGCGCAATACGGATCCGACTGGGCCGAACCCACCGAGCGCATGGCATTGGTGCTGCAGTTCTGCTCGTGATCCGCGTGCAGGATGAACAGCACATCGAGGGCCCGTTCCAGCACCGGATGCGGCACGAACCGGTCCTCCTGGAGACGGAACATCATGTTGAGGAAGTTGCCCGCGTAGGACAGTTTGTTCTCGGGGTAGACGTAGGGCCACCCCATGCTGTGACGGTAGGCATAGGCGGCCAGGGTGGGCATCTTGGCCACCAGCCGGCTGATCTGCGCCCGGCGCACCCCGGCATCCAGGACGTTGCGCGATTCCGGGTAGTAGGTGCTGAGCGCCGCCACCGTGCTCACCAGCATGCCCATGGGATGGGCGTTGTAGAGAAACCCGTCGATGAACTTCTTGATGTTCTCGTGCACCAGGGTGTGGTGGGTGATCTCCTCGTCCCACGCCTCGAACTCGGCCTGGGTAGGTAGCTTTCCTTCCAGGAGGAGATAGGCGACCTCCAGGAAGTTGCTCCGCTCGGCCAGCTCCGCGATGGGATAGCCCCGGTACTCCAGGATCCCCTTGTCGCCGTCGATGAAGGTGATGCGGCTGCGGCAGGACGCGGTGTTCTTGAACCCCGGGTCGTAGGTCATCATGCCGAAATCCTCGTCATCGGTGCGGATGCCGCGCAGTTCGATGGCCGAGATGGTGCCGTCGGTAATGGGAAGTTCGTAGTCCGAACCGGTTCGGGCATCGGTGATGTTCAGCGATTCCTTGGGCATCGGGTCTCCTTGATAGTGTGCGCCCTCTAGCTTAGGCGGGAGGGGTGGCCGCTGAAAAGAGGCGGTAATGGATATGCCTTGTCGATGGGTAGGGTAGGCCGCGGCCTCGCCGGAACCGGAAACACCGGTGGGGTGGGTCGGCGGGTAACTCGTTTGCCAATAGTATCTTGTGGAATCCGACATCCGCGCTCAACGGCCCACTCACCAGCGCCAGCTCACGCTTCCCCGCGCTACGGTCCGGGTCTCGTCCATCCCCTCCGCGTGATCCAGGTTGCTGATCCAGACCACCCCGGCTGCCGCCTCCAGGCGCAGGTTGTCCCGGGGCTGGTACACCGCGCCCAACAGCCCTCCCATCCGGTCCTCGACCACGCCGGACAGGACACTGCCCCCGGGGGCATCCGGTCCATAGACCTGGCAGTCCACGCCGTAGGGGTTCCCATCCACGTACTGCTCCGGACACCAGGGCCGACCGTCGTTGCCCTGGCCGGTGCGGTGATAGAACCCCTCCACGTTGGCCGTCCAGTCCACGTTGAGATCCAGATCCGCCCAGAGATCCACGTCCAACACATCCGGGCCCCGTCCGTACCCCAACGGCTCGTCGGCGTGGTAGAAGTCCCGGCCATAGAACACCGAGTAGGTGTAGTTGTAGACCCGGTTCAGTTCCCCCTGGAGGGTGAGCCGCCGCGCCCCTTCATGGATCCAGCGTGCGCCCAACTGGTAGCCCAGCCGGGTGGGTCCGGACCCGTCCGTCTTCACGTCGTCCACCATGATCTCGCCGTAGAGGGACGTGGCCTCCGACACCCGCCACAGGAGATCCGTCGAGACGTTGAAGTTGCTGCGGAACAGGGAGTCCCGGTCCGCGCTGGTACTGCCTTCCGCGGTGAGCAGCCGCTCCGCCGCTGCGTAGGTGACCAGGTTCAGCAGGTAGAACGGATCGGGCGAGGTGCCGTCGTAGCGCACCCCCTCGGAGATGCCCCACCGCACCTTGTCCGAGAAGTTCATCTCGATCCGGTGCATGGCCGCGTAGCGTCCCTCGGCCTGGGAGAGCCAACCGTGCACCGCGCTCGCGGTGAGAAACGTTCCCAGATGAATGCGGTACCCCAGCTGGGAGAACGGCGGCGAGCCCCCACCGGCGAGCAGGCTGCCGTTGCGTCCGGGTCCCCAGCGTACGTTGTCGTGGCCGAACCAGGCCTCGAACCATTTGCCGTGCCAGGTCGCGCCGAAGCGTGGGGTGACGTAGATGAAGTCGGTGCCCCCGGCAATGGGATCCCCCAGGCGTGCCGAGTTTTCCACTTCGGTGATCAGGTATTCGCCGTAGAGCGCGAACCCCGGGGTGCTCCAATAGGCGCCGTTGAACCCGACGTAGCTCTCGGGGCCAATGCGGGGCGATTCCCCCTCTTCGAACACCCCACCCA
The DNA here is from genome assembly GCA_942491735.1 of Candidatus Eiseniibacteriota bacterium. Classification (GTDB taxonomy): domain Bacteria; phylum Eisenbacteria; class RBG-16-71-46; order JABDJR01; family JABDJR01; genus CALOCN01. Next base: position 1,222,202 of record CALOCN010000001.1, read on the forward strand.
CCCGGACCAGCCCGTTGAACTTGACCGTGGACTCGGGCGGCCCCAGGGACACCATGGGCCGCGACTCGGGGTAGGGACGGGGCGCTCCCATCATGCGCAGCTCCCAGGCCAACTCCCGGGCCAACCGGTCGAGTCCCACCGAGTGCTTGCCCGCGCGCAACGCCGCCGCCACCCGGGCCGCGATGAGGGACCGGGCCAGGGGCCGGGAGTTCACCGGGAGGTCGGTCAGGTTCCCCTGCGCCACCTGGCGATCCACCTCGTCATAGACCCAGGAACCGATCGGCTCCGGCACATAGGGGAACGGCACGGTGGCTTCGTTGCTGTCGTAGGCCCACCAGCGGGGCTCCTCGGCCGGGTCCGCGGCCACGCCGTCCGCGTGGGCCGTCCCCGCCACCCCCGGCAGGACGGTGGCAACGAAGAGCAGGACCAGCCATGCCCGCACGGTGACCCGGCAGATCCCTGCCCCGGGCCGGCCAGCAGGGGCGCCTCTCTTGTGCGGGAATCTTCCGTGACGGAACCGGGTCGGGACGGGCCGAGGGGTACGGTGGGACATGGTGGGGGAGTGTAGGCGGGCCCGATCCAGCCGGGCAAGCGCCCGGCCCCCGGGGAAGTCGGTTGCTGCCCTCGCGGTACACCTTTCAGGTAAACGAATCCCCCCTTCCCGGCGACTCCACCCACGAGGGGCGGGTGTGCCCGGTGCCCGAACCGGCTACCATCACCCCACGCCCCCCAATGGGGCCCACGACGTGCCGGCCCACGGGGTCGAGAACAGGAGCAGATCATGCATGGAATCGCCCGGATCACCCGCTATACCACGTTGGCCGCCCTCGGCGCCGGGATGGCTTCCGCCCCCGCCGCGGCCCAGGAAAACACGGTCTCGGTGACCGTCTACAACCAGAATTTCGCCCTGGTCAAGGATGTGCGCCGGCTGGAGCTCACCCAGGGAACCCAGGAGATCCGGATCGACGACGTGGCGGCACAGATCGAGCCCACCTCGGTCCACTTCGCCCCCCTGGATCGTCCGGGCCAGGTCGCGGTGCTGGAGCAGAACTTCCAGTACGACCTCGCCGGTCCCGATCGCCTCCTGGATCGCTACCTGGATCGGGACGTCACCCTGGTCCAGAAGGACGGGACCAGCCGCAACGGGCGCCTCCTGAGCTACAACGGCGGCTCCCTGGTCCTGGCCCAGCCGGGCGGCGGGGCGGTGATCGTCAACCGGGGCGAGGTGCGGGACATCGCGGTGGGCGAGCTCCCGGGGGGACTGGTCACCAAACCGACCCTGGTCTGGACCCTGGCCAGCGATGTTTCCGGGCCCGAACGGGCCGAGGTGTCCTATCTCACCAACGGGATCGGCTGGCACGCCGAGTACGTCGCGGTGGTGAACCAGGAAGACACGGAGCTTTCGATGGACGGTTGGGTGTCCCTGGACAACCGTTCGGGCGCCACCTATCCCAACGCGCGGCTCAAGCTGGTGGCCGGGGATGTCCGCCGGGTCCAGGACCCGCGCATGTTCCGTCGCATGGACGCCATGCCCATGGCCGAGGCCTCGGCCGGTGCCCCCCAGTTCGAGGAACGGGACTTCTTCGAGTACCACATCTACACCCTGGAGCGCCCGGCCACCATTGCCGATCGGGAGACCAAGCAGCTCTCGCTCTTCCCCCCCGCCAACGCCGGAGCGACCAAGGTGCTGGTCTACGACGGGCAGCGCATGGGAGAGAAGGTGGAAGTGCGCATGGAGTTCGAGAACAGCCGGGACAACGGGCTGGGGATCGCGCTGCCCGCGGGAACGGTGCGGGTCTACAAGGAAGACGCGGACGGCGCCCTCGAGTTCGCCGGCGAGGATCGGATCGACCACACCCCCCGGGACGAGAAGGTGCGCCTTGCCCTGGGCAATGCCTTCGACGTGAAGGGGGAGCGCCGCCGGGTGGACTTCCAGAAGGTCGGCAATCGTTCCCAGCGGGAGTCGATCGAGATCAAGGTGCGCAACCACAAGGACGAGGACGTCGAGGTCGTGGTGGTGGAACATCTGGGCGGGGATTGGACCCTGGAGGCCCAGAGCCACCCGCACCGGGACAAGGACGCGCATACCATCGAGTTCGTGATCCCGGTCAGCGCCGACGGCGAGACCGTGGTCACCTATACCGTGCGCACCAACTGGTAGACGCTAGTCGACCAGGGTGTGGAGCCGCTCGGTGAGGCTCTCCAGGCCGGGGTACCGGCCGGCCTGCGTCGAATCGCACGCCACCACGTCCAACAGCAGGGCGGAGACGCTGTAGACCTGTTCGCAGGTGTCCGCACAGGCTCCGGATCCGGTCAGTTGGGTCTCCACCGTGACCGTCCAGAGATCGTTGTACACGATGCCCCAGCCTTCCGAGTCCAGGTGACGGGCGCAGTCGCCGTCGTTCCCGGAGGCCTGGCAGGACGAGGTGAACAGGTTGTACTCGAAGGTGGTGCAATCGGGACGGACGAAGGGGAAGCTGAACGCGTTCACCTCGCACACCTGGAGCGTGTCCACCTCGGTCACGCTCGCCGTATCGCAGTCGGTTCCGGAGACGCGGACCACGACTTCGTACAGGCCGTCGGCGACGTCGAACACGCCGTTCTCGGGGAGAATGAGGTCGATGTCGCTCTCACAACCGGCCAGGGCGGCCAGGCAGAGCGCTCCCATGATGAACCCGAGTCCGGGACGCGATCTCATGGATACCTTCATTGGAATCTCCTTGAACTCAGCGGTTGGCGAGCGTGATCAGGTTGTCGAGGGTCCGGGCCAGCCGGTTGGACCGCGCTTCCCCCGTCGCGGTGGGGCACGTTCCCTCGTCCGAAATCCATGTCCCGACGCCGGTGATCTCGGTGAAGCAGAGCAGCCCTCCGCAGGTCTCGACCGGGTCCGATCGTAGCTCCAATCGGGCGGTGATGTTGGTGCTCGTTTCGGTCAACGTGCCGGAGCCGGTGATCCGGGCCACGAGCGGGCACGCGCCCCCCGGGATGGTCAGTGTACAGTCGATCAGGATGTCCGTCCCCTCCACGACGGTGCAGCCGCTGAGCCCGTCCAGGGACCCGATGGGAAGGTCGTCCTCGGTGATCTCGCACAGCACCTCGGTGGTGCTCTCCTGTTCGGTCTCGTCGACCGGTTCGAAAGGGTCGGGCACGAGGTCCTCGAACAGCGAGGCGCAGAAGTCGTCATCGACGAGGATCACCGTCCGGGTGGTGACCACCGTTTGCCAGGTCCCGTCCTTCACGTCGAGAAGGACCACCGGGCCGTCGGGGGGCTTGGTCCCTCCGTCGTCGTCCCCGCCGCACGCGGGCAGCGACACCGCGAGGGCGGCGATCAGGGCAAGGCGGGCAACAAGTCTCATCGGGATCTCCCTTGGACGGAGCCTCCGGACGCGGAGAGGACTCCGGCAATCCGGTTGGCCGTGGTGCGCAGGGTGCGCATGAGTTCCGGTTCGGTGTCGGTGCAACTCGCGTCCGGAGCGGACCAGTTGGACGTACCTTCGACCTCCGCGTAGCACAGGAGCCCCCCGCACGGGTCGTCCGGGGCCGATCGGACCTCCAGACGGAACATGCCGGTGAGTTCGCGTGTCGTCATGGTCCCCGACCCGGTCATGGTCAGGGTGATCGTGCAGCCCTGGAGCGGAACCGAGGCCACGCAGGAAAGGGTGAAGGTGCTGTCGCCGATGTCCGCCGGGCACCCCGGAACCATCTCCCCGTCGTCGATGGGGAGATCCGCTTCGGTGATCTCACACAACTCCTCGAACACGGTGAAGGTGCGGGACATGAGCTTGGGGAACGAGGCGGCGGAGTCCGGGTAGGCGAGATCGGGGAACTGGTTGGGATCGAAGTCCCCGAACATCATCTCATGCAGCTCGCGGCAAAGCGGGTCGTCCCGGAAGACCTCGAACCGGTTGGTGGTGCGGGTTTCCCACAATCCGTTGTCCACATCGAAGATGACCGGCAGGTCCTCTCCGGGCAGGGTCACCGTGACCGGATCGCTTCCACCGCAGCCGGCCAGCACGGCCAGGAGGATGAGCGGAAACAGGACAAGACGCTTCATGGTGCTGTGCTCGAGGGTTGCGAAGTCGGGATGGACTGCATCATGGGGTGGTTCTCCGTCGCTGCGGGAACAATTCGCGGTTGAACGCGGGCGCCGGCGCGGGTTGAGGAGCGGTAAGCAGGCCGACCGTACGGCTGGATGGCAGGAACAGTTCGAACCGGTCGCACTCCGACGCGGTTTCCGTGCTGAGGAAGCTCCCCGAGAGAACGACCTCCGAGGTGCAGAAGTCCGCGTACTCGGCGCAGATCGTGGAGTCCCCACCCAGCCCGAACTCGATCGAAGTGGTCATCCGGCCGACGAGGTTGAAGGTGGAGTCGGTGACCACCCCCTTCCCGGTCAGCGTCAGCCTTTGGATGCAGGGACCCAGGTTCAGACGCCCGTCGCAGTCGTAGTAGACGGAGTCGGTGAGGGCGGTGTCCTGGTCCACCGTGCAGAGGAACCCGCCAAAGGTTCCCCCCTGGCCGGGATCGATGTTTCCGATAAAGACGAACCCGGATGTCGAGATCTCACCGCAGCGCCAGATCTCGACCGTGGGCTCGCGGTCGCGCGGGGCACAGGAGGTGTCCCCCAGGGCGCTCACCTTGCGCGCCACCAGCCAGGTCCCGTTGCGGATGTCGATGGTCTGGGTGCGGGTTACGGCGGCGTTCTCCTCGCCGCACCCCAGGATGCCCGCCGAAATCAGGATACCGGCGATCAGGCTCAGCAGAAGGCGTTGGGTCATGGGGATGTTTCGGGGCTCAGGAGCCCAGGGTTCCCATGAGGCGGCCCAGCAGCTGACCGGACGAGACCGGTACCCGGGCTGCTCCGGGGCAGGCTTCGTCCAGGGTGCCGGTGAAGACGAAGCTGGTCTGCTCGCAGGTCACGGCCAGGCAGCCGAAGTTGAAATCCCCGGTGATCGAAGCGGAAAACCCCTCGTCCGTCGTGGCCACGAACCCGCTCCCGGTGAAGCCGATGTTGCAGGTGATGGGGTCGGTGAGGGGGAAGTTCCCGTCGCAGTTGGTGAAGGTGGCCCGGTTGGGGGTCACGGTGAGGTCGCACCCTTCGATGGGGATGGGGTTGCCGCTTCCGTCCCCCGCGCACAGATCGACGACCTGCGAGGTGGGGATCTGGGAGAGCAGGGTGCAGTCCTCGTCCTGGGTAATGATGTTCAGGCGCACCGTGTAGAGGCCCGGAGCGAACTCCAGGGTCTGGTCGCCGCCGCCCGTGGTGGTGACGGGGTCGCTCCCGCCGCACCCTGCGACGAGAGCCAGCCCGGCCAACCCGGCCAGGAGAGCCAATGTCCGAAAACCGAAATATCTCATCAAGTGACCTCCGGGGATTGAACCCCTGGTCCGGCGAGGGGTTCCCGACCGCGTAGTTTCTCCCCCGGACGGTCGATCTGTCCAGCAGCCGGTTGAGAATCCCTCCCGGGCCCCGTGGCTCGCTCGAACCGGACCCCGTATACTTGCGATCCCATGCCCAATCCCGCCAAAGCCGATTTCCGACTTCGATCCAGATATGAACCCTCTGGGGACCAGCCACAAGCGATTCGCGAGCTCACCGAGGGGCTCCAGCGGGGCGATCCCCACCAGGTCCTGCTGGGGGTGACCGGGTCCGGCAAGACCTTCACCATGGCCAACGTCATCGCCCGGCTCGGCCTGCCCACCCTCATCATTTCCCACAACAAGACCCTGGCTGCCCAGCTCTACGGGGAGTTCAAGCAGTTCTTCCCCGAGAACGCGGTGGGCTATTTCATTTCCTACTACGACTACTACCAGCCGGAGGCCTACCTTCCCGCCACGGACACGTATATCGAGAAGGACGCGAGCATCAACGAGGACATCGATCGCCTCCGGCTCTCGGCCACGGCAAACCTGCTTTCCCGGCGTGACGTGATCATCGTGGCCTCCGTGTCCTGCATCTATGGTCTGGGCACCCCCTCCCGGTTCAAGGAGGGAAAGCTGAACCTCGAGGTGGGGCAGACCGTCGAGCGGGACACCATCCTGCGCGAGCTGGTCAAGATCCACTACAACCGCAACGACATCGCCTTCGAGCGGGGCAATTTCCGGGTGCGGGGGGACGTGATCGAGGTGCGGCTCGCCTACGAGGAGACGGCGCTGCGGATCGAGATGTTCGACGACGAGATCGAACAGATCTCGGTGGTCAACCCGCTCACCGGCGCGGTCCTGCATCGTCTCAACCAGGCGCTGGTCTATCCGGCCAAGCACTTCCTCACCCCGGAGGACGGACGGGCCGACATCGTGCGGGAGATCCGGCGGGAGTTGCGCGAGCGTCTCGAGGTGCTCAACGCGGAACAGAAATATCTCGAAGCCCAGCGTCTGAAAACCCGCTGCGAATACGACATGGAGATGTTGCAGGAGGTGGGGTACTGCCCCGGGGTGGAGAACTACTCCCGCTACCTCACCGGGCTCAAGCCGGGGGAGCGGCCCTTCTGCCTCCTGGACTACTTCCCCGAGGACTGGCTGCTCATCATCGACGAGTCCCACGTCACCGTGCCCCAGATCGGCGCGATGTACGAGGGGGATCGCTCCCGCAAGCAGACCCTGGTCGAGCACGGATTCCGTCTCCCCTCGGCGCTGGACAACCGGCCCCAGCGTTACGACGAGTTCGAGGCCCGCATGCCCCGCACCGTGTTCGTCTCGGCCACTCCGGCCGACTACGAGTTGCAGAAGACCGGCGGGGTGGTGGTGGAACAGGTGATCCGCCCCACCGGGCTGGTGGATCCCGTCCTGGAGGTTCGCCCCACCGCGGGCCAGATCGACGATCTGTTGCGGGAGATCCGCGCCAACAGCGCGAACGACCAGCGCACCCTGGTCACCACCCTCACCAAGCGCATGGCCGAGGATCTGACCGACTATCTCCTGGAGGCCGGGGTCAAGGTCCGCTACCTGCATTCCGACATCGACACCATCGAACGGGTGGAGATCCTGCGCGGGTTGCGGTTGCGCGAGTTCGACGTCGTGGTCGGGGTGAACCTGCTCCGCGAAGGGCTGGATCTCCCCGAGGTGTCCCTGGTCGTCATCCTGGACGCGGACAAGGAAGGGTTCCTGCGCAGCGAGCGTTCCCTCATCCAGACCGCCGGTCGCGCCGCGCGTCATGTGGAGGGGCGGGTCATCCTCTATGCCGACACCATGACCGGTTCCATGGAACGGGCCATGAACGAAACCACCCGGCGCCGCACGAAGCAGATCGCCTACAATACCGAGCACGGGATTACCCCGATCAGCATCAGCAAGTCGGTCGACGACATCCTGCTCGCCACCTCGGTGGCCGACGCCCTGGGCGAGAAGGAGGATCCGGGGGCGGCGCTGAGCCAGGCCCTGGAAGGGATGGAGGACGCGGAGATGATCCAGGTCCTGACCCGGGAGATGAAGCAGGCCGCCGAGGCGCTGGAGTTCGAGCGGGCGGCCAGCATTCGTGACAAGATCGAGGAGCTGGTGGCGCGCAACGCCGCCCCCAAGCTCAAACCGAAACCCCAACGCAGCCCGCGCAGGTAGGCCACGACTTCCCATGACCTACGATCCCGTTCCCGAGAACCTCATCGTTCCCCTGGTCGATGCCGCCCTCGCCGAGGACGTGGGGGCGGGCGACGTGACCACCCGCGCCACCGTCCCGGCCTCCCTGCGGGGCGAAGCGACGCTGCTGGTCAAGGAGCCGGGGACGGTGTGTGGTCTCGGGGTGTTGCGCACCGTCTTTCATCGGGTGGAGCAGGACCTGCTCGTGGAGTTCGACGCCGCGGACGGGGATCGGGTCGAGCCGGGTCAGGTCATCGCCCGGATCCGTGGTCGGGCCCGGGCCATCCTGGTCGGCGAACGGACAGCGCTCAACTTCCTGCAGCATCTCTCCGGGATCGCCACCGCGGCCCGTGCCGCGGCCGACCGCCTCGGCGGCACCCGGACCCGGGTGCTCGACACCCGCAAGACCCTCCCCGGCATGCGGCTCCTGGCCAAGTACGCCGTGCGTTGCGGTGGTGGGGTCAACCACCGGGTCGGGCTCCACGACATGATCCTCATCAAGGAGAACCACGTCACCGCCGCGGGCGGGGTGGCCCAGGCGGTGCGGGCCGCCCGCGCCGATGGATCGGGACTCACCCTGGAGATCGAAGTGACCTCGCTCGCCGAGCTCGAGGAAGCGCTCACCGTGCACCCGGATCACATCATGCTGGACAACTTTTCCATCCCGGACATCCGGGAAGCGACCCGCCGCGTGGCCGCCCTGGATCCGCAGCGGCGTCCGGTCATCGAGGTCTCGGGGGGCGTGACCCTGGAAACCCTGGCCGACCACGCGGTGGAGGGAGTCGATTTCATTTCCATGGGAGCGCTCACCCACTCGGTGAGGGCGCTGGACATCAGCCTCGAGCTGGCCCTGCGGGGCGCGGGGGCCGCGTCATGAGCGATCTCGACGCCACCCGTCTCCAGGTTGCCTTTCGCCAGTCCCGTTTCCTGAAGCACTTCTTCTTCTATCCTTCCATCAACTCCACCAACGAGAAGGCCAAGGAACTCGCGGTGCGGGGCGCCGAGGAGGGAACCCTGGTCATCGCGGACCGGCAGACCGAGGGGCGGGGACGCTCGGGGCGGCACTGGTTCTCGCCGCCCGAACTCGGTCTCTATGTTTCGGTGATTTTCCGCCCGCGCATCCAGTTGCAGAGCGCCTTCGGGATGCACATGGCGGTGGCGCTCGCCGCGGCCGAGGCGACCGACACCGTGCGGACCCAGGGCATGATGGGCATCAAGTGGCCCAACGACCTCGTGGCCGAGGGGCGCAAGGTGGCCGGGGTGCTCACCGAGCTCGGGGTGCAGGGAGGGGAGCTGGACTGGTGCGTGGTCGGCATCGGCCTCAACGTCAACCACTCCATGGCCGACTTCCCCCCGGACATCCGTCGTCGCGCCACCTCCCTGCGGGAACTGAGCCTGCGACGTCTGGATCGGACCGAACTCCTGGTGCGCATGACCGAGGGGTTCGGCGTGTGGTACGGCCGTTTCCTCGAGGGTGGAATGGATGCGCTCATCCCGGAATGGCGCCGTCGCTCCACCATTCTCGGGCGTGACGTGCGGGTGGAGACTCCCGGCGAAGCGATCATCGGCGTGGTGCGCGGACTGGCCGAGAACGGCGCGCTCCTCGTCGAGCTGGAGAACGGGACCGAACAGGTCATCCATGCCGGCGACGTGGAGCTGCTGCAGTTCCGATGAGTTCCCCCATCCCGGGAATCCCCTTCACCAAGATGGAGGGATGCGGCAACGACTACGTGTTCGTGGACGTGGGTCTCACCCCGGACGGTGTTTCCGGGGAAGAGCTCGGCGACCCGGCTGCGCTGTCCCTGCGGGTTTCGGATCGCCACACCGGCATCGGAAGCGATGGGCTCATCCTGGTGGATGCGGGGGGTGTAGCCCCGGTGCGCATGCGGATGTGGAACGCCGACGGATCCGAGGGTCGGCTGTGTCTCAATGGGCTTCGATGCGTGGCGCGTTTCGCCGGGGAACGGGTCCCCGGTCTCGGGTCGCGTTTCCCCGTGGATACCGCGGCCGGCCACCGGAACGTGGTGCTGGAAGCGGACGGTGAGGTCACCATCGAGGCCGGCGCGCCCGACTTCCGCGCCGCCTCCGTTGCGGTGCGTGACGGCGGGGATGGGCCCTGGATGGACCGGGTGCGGATCGAGGGGATCGAGCTTGCCGCGTATGCGGTCAGCGTGGGCAACCCGCATCTGGTCCTCGTCGCCGACGCCCCGACGCGCCTGCGGACGATTCCCGTGGACGCATTGGCTCCCCTCGCCGTCGATCCCCGTTTCCCCGAGGGGATCAACGTGCACCTCGTGGCGGTGGCCGACGACGGCGTGCAGGTGCTGCACTGGGAGCGGGGGAGCGGTCCCACCCGCGCCTGTGGCAGCGGTGCGGTGGCGGTCTACGCGGTGATGCAGCAGCTGGGCGAAGTGGGCGAGGCGGTGCGGGTGCACATGCCGGGGGGAACGGTGCGGGTGGTCTCGACCCCCGACGGGCTGCGACTCACCGGTCCGGCCAACGTCACCTTTCACGGGTTCTGGAACAACGCCCCGCGCCGTTCCTGACCCCCGCCGCGCTCCGGGGCACGTTTCCCGGTAGCCATGCTCCCCGGGCACGCTGCCCCGGCAGACTACTTCTCCTTCACCGTCGGGGCCAGTACGACGCTGGATGTCACCCCGGCAACATTCCCCTCAACAATGCATTTCGCAATCAACCCGCCAAATCGGGTATAATTTTGCAACGTCAGGGACTCAGGGAACAGCATCAGGCAACCAGCACCACGGGACGCCGGCCCGCGCAAGAAGGCGAGAAACGGTTCTTTCAGGGACTTTCGGGTCCTTTCCGGGACTTGTGGAACGCCTTCCGGGATCCAATAGCGTCTGCCGCCCCGTTGGGGGAAATCACCCATGCGACTCTTCACGACCGCCCTTGCGGCGGCTCTCACTCTTGGATTCTCCTCGGCCGGCGAGGCGGGGCACCGTTCCGTCGCCGTGCAAAGCGACGACGCGGTCATCGTCAACGGTGACTGGGGCGCCACGCCCGGATTCGTTCACGACACCACGAGTGGGGTCATCTTGCGGGTCAAGGGACAGCGCGCGCGTCGCCAGGCCCGGATGGCGCTCTGGACGGCCGGGTTGGCCGGCGACCGGAAAACCGTGCACGGCAAGGAGGGCTTCCCGCCGTTCCGCTACTACGAGAACTGGGGCGGGGATCTCACCGAGGTCTGGACCTATCCCCAGAGCCAGCGGCGGTACACCTTCCGTGACGGCGCGTTGATCGGGGCGCAGCGCTACACGTCGGTCCAGTTCGCCGACATGCGGCACCATCGCGCGACGTATCGATCCGGCTATGCCGGGCTCGACAACCCGCCGACCTCCCGCTTCACCTCCGTCGACCACTAGTCCAGCTTGCCGGGGCGCGGCAGGGGACGGTTCGGCCTCGCCGGACCGTTCCTTCACCGTGCCCGGCAGGGGCGTCCGGCAGACCCCAGACGCAAGGCCCGCTTCAGGTCGCCGCTTTCAGATGAGGGGGTCGCCCAGGCCTTCGGGCAGTCCCTCGATCCGCTCCAGAAGTACCGCCCGCGGTCCTTCCGGCAACAACGGGGCAATGTGGCGACCGGCCTGGGCAAAGAACGGGGCCAAACGCGAGGTCGCCAGGAGCGGGGTCTGGGCATCGAGAACGAGGGTGAGCCCGACCAGCACGATCAGCCCCACCAGCACGCCCCGCACCAGACCAAACGCGCCGCCCAACAGGCGGTTCACGAAACCGAGATGGGCGAACTCGATGAGGCGGGTCAGCAGTTGACCGAGAATCGCGACGACGAGGAGGGTGCCCAGAAACAGGAGCAGCAGCGCGGTGGCGTACGAAGCGCTCTCGACCTCGATCCATCGCTCCAGATAGAGACCGAACCTCGGGGCGACCAGGAGGGCGACCAGCACGGAGAGCACCACCCCGATCAGGGAAAAGAGCTCCTTGACCAGTCCCTTGATGAGACCGGACCCGACCGAGAAGGCAAGGATGAGCAGGATGGCGATATCAAGGACATTCATGGGGTTCAGAATCCGATGGGTGGGGTCTCTTCCTCTTCCCCCTCGCCTCCGACAGGGTAGAGCACGGTGGATTCCTCTTCCTTGGGCAGCACTTCCTTGGCCCGGGCCTCGAAGGTGACCGCGGTGGGCGGGGCTCCGCGGTAGAACGCGGCCGACAGATACCCCACCACGCTGGCCACGTCGCCCGAGGCTTCGCCGCTGTCGCAGTACTTGAGCACCCGGGACGCTCCGGCCCCGGAGATGGCCGCTCCCAGCATCACTGCGACCATGGGGTCGCCGCCGCACGCCTCGACCCGTCCCTCGCGCAGTTCTTCCCACAGCGAGGTCGGGGCGAACGCGCGGACCAGGGCCGCCACCCGTCCGTCCAGCTCGCACGCGACGTCGCGCGGATGGTAGTGCGACAGGTCCGTGGTAGCCACCAGCATGACCTTCGGGTTGTCCAGGGCACGCGAGAGCACGTTGGCGAGGATCTCCACGTTGGTGCGGGACCGGAAGCCCATCAGGACCGGGACGATCTCGGCGTTGGGGAGCACCTTCTGGATGAACGGGACCTGGACCTCCAGGGCATGTTCACGTCGGTGGGCCTCGGGGGCTGCCTGCATGCCTCCGCCCGCCTCGAGGAAGAGCCGGGCGAGGTCGCGATCGATCGGGACGTCGCCAAGGGGAGTGCGAAAGGCGCCGTCGGGATAGACCGCCACCCCCTCGAAGCCGACGTAGTGGTCCGGGCCGACCAGGACCACCGTGGTGATATCCCGACCCGCCGCGCAATGGAATGCCTCGGCCGCGACCGCACCCGAAAGGGCGTAGGCGGCGTGCGGAGCCAAAATGGCACGCAGGGCGCGGTCCGGCTCCGGCGCAGGCTTGGCCTGTCCGAGCAGCCGATCGAGAAGCTCCGACAACTCCCCGGAGTCTTTTGGATAGAACGTTCCCGCCACGGCGGGCTCGCGCACGGGACCCATGGAATCGACCAAACAAATCCTCGCTTGTGCAAACCTGCAAACCACGCTATCACTGCATGCTAGGGTAGGCAAGAGCCTTTGGCACAACGAGCTACCGTTGCCGGCGAATTGACAGTCGGCTCGGGCGAAACTATTCTTCACCCATCCTTTGACGGTCCTTTTCGAGACCGTGAGACGCAGGAAGCCTCCGTCCCCGCTCCTGTCCCCATCGTTTGACATCCGCCATCCGCTACAAGGAGTCCGCCAAATGTCGCGACCTGTCTTCGAATACATGTCCATGCGCGACCACGAGCAGGTGGTGTTCTGCTCGGACGAGTCCGTAGGTCTCCGGGCGATCATTGCCCTGCACAACACGACCCTTGGACCCGGGCTGGGTGGTTGTCGCATGTGGACCTACGCCAGCGAGGAGGACGCGGTGCGGGATGTGCTGCGTCTGTCACGCGGCATGACCTTCAAGGCGGCGGTGGCCGGGCTCAACCTGGGGGGCGGCAAGGCCATCATCATCGGGGATCCCAAGAAGCAGAAGAGCGAAGCGCTGTTCCGTTCCTTCGGCCGGTTCGTGCACAGCCTGGGCGGGCGTTACATCACCGCGGAGGATGTCGGGACCTCGGTGGGGGACATGCGCTGGGTCCGCATGGAAACTCCCTACGTGACCGGGATCGCCCGCGCCCTCGGCGGCAGCGGCGACCCCTCTCCCATGACCTCGTGGGGTGCCTATGTGGGCATGAAGGCCTGCACGCGCTGGGCCTTTGGTACGGATCAGCTCTCGGATCTTCGGGTGGCCATCCAGGGGCTGGGGCACACCGGATACTGGCTGGCCAAGTATCTCCATCAGGATGGGGTCAAGCTCTACGTCACGGACATCGACGAGGAGCGGGTGCAGGCGGTGGTGGACGAGTTCGGGGCCGAGGCGGTGGCCACCGATTCCATCTACGATGTGGACGCTGAGATCTTCGCCCCCTGTGCCCTGGGTGCGGTGGTCAACGACGACACCCTGTCCCGGTTCAAGTTCAAGATCATCGCCGGAACCGCGAACAACGTGCTCGAGCAGGAGGAGGTCCACGGGCCCATGCTGCGCGAGCAGGGGATCCTCTACGCGCCGGACTTTGTCATCAACTCGGGCGGGCTCATCAACGTGGCCAACGAGCTCGAGGGATACGACAGCGAGCGGGCCAAGCTCCAGATCGAGAAGATCGACGACATCCTCACCGAGATTTTCGAGATCACCAAGGCGCACGACATTCCCACCTCGATGGCCGCGAACAAGGTGGCCGAGGCCCGCCTGGAGATGGGCGCCCAGCTCAAGCGCACCTGGGTGGGGCACCAGAAGCTCACCGACCCGCGCGGCCAACCCGAATAGCGGATTGTCAGGAGATGCGCGGGTCGAGTAGCCGGACCGTATGGCCCCGAATATCCCCGAGTCCCCATCCCCGAATCCCCTCGAAGAGCCGCCCCTAGGAAATCCGCTCGTCGCCGCAATAGACGTTGAACCGCCCGTCGCGCAGGAACCCGACCAGGGTCATGCCCAGCTCCCGGGCCGTTTCCACGGCCAGGCTGGAGGGGGCGCCCACCGCGGCCAGGATCGGAATCCCGGCCATCAGCGCCTTCTGCACCAGTTCGTAGCTGGCCCGACCGCTGACCAGCAGCACGCTGCCTGAGGCGGGGAGCCGTCGATCCAGCAGCAGGGCGCCGAGCACCTTGTCCAGGGCGTTGTGCCGACCCACGTCCTCCCGTACCAGTTCCACATCCCCCTTCGCGTTGAACAGGGCCGAGGCATGCAGCCCGCCCGTTCGGGCGAAGACCGGTTGCGCTTCGGCCAGCCGTTTGGGGAGTGCGTGGAGGGCGGCGGCCGGAAAGCGGAGGCCGGTCTCCGGGCGGGGGGGGCAGACCGCCCGCACCATCTCGATGGACGCCTTGCCGCAGATGCCGCAACTGGAGGTCGTGTAGACGTTGCGGGTGAACCGCGCGGCATCGAAGGGCACGCCGGGGGCCAGGGTGACGTTGATCACGTTCTCCTGGGGTTCCCCCCGCACCCCCCCGCAGTGCGCCACGGCGGTCACGTCGTCCGGCCCCCGCAGGAGACCCTCGGAGAGCAGGAACCCGACCGCCAACTCCCGGTCGTGGCCCGGAGTCCGCATGGTGACCGCGATCGCATGCCGGGCTCCGCTCTCGGGGACCTGGATGCGGATCTCCAGGGGTTCCTCGACTGCAATCGCGTCGTCCCGGACCTCGCGGGTGTCCCGGTCGCGGGCGGTGACCCGCACGGAGCGGGTTTCGGGGGATTCCACGGGGGGACGGCGGTCAGCCATGCCGTGCGCCCTAGTTGAATCGGACGAAGGTGACTTCCAGGCGCCGGGTCCGGCGGTCCGAGGCGCGGTCCCACTGGACGAGAATGGGGCTCTGGTAGGTCCCCTGGACGATCTCGCCCTTCCCGGAGGTGGTCCGGTCCGATACCAGCAGGCTCACCCCGCGCTTCATGCGCAGGAACCGCGCGGCGGGGACGGCGAGGAACTTGTCGACCAGGCGCTCGAAAGCGGAGTCGTTCATGTTCATGGCGTCGATGAACCCGTTGACCAGCCGAACCAGGTCGTACTTCGCGTAGTTGAGCGTCTTGCCCGGAATAGCCATGGGGTCGAGCAGGAGATTGCGCCCCTTCTCGGCCACGAACCGCAGCGGGTTCTGGAGCACCTCGGCCAGGTCGTGCCGCATGAGGAGGGTCTCGTACTCGTTGACCGTCAGTCCGGCGTGGGATTCCTCACCGTGCAGGGTGACGTCGATCCGCCCCTTCACGATGCCGCAACGCCGAATGACGTCGTCGAGGAGTTCGAATACCCCCAGGCGTGCGTCGCGCAGGTTGACCGAGTCCACCGGGTGTGCCGAGACCGGGATCTCCAGGTTGAGCTTCCCCACTTCTTCCTCGTGGTCGAAGCCGATCACGGTGGCGCGTCGCGTGCGCACGCTTTCCCGGTACACCCCGTCGAGGTCGATGAAGTAGACGGGGTTGCGGGAGGGTCGGTTGTAGGTCACGCAGTTGTTGAGACCGGAGCCGATGAAGGTCAGGTGGGAATCGCCGTTGAGCGGCTCGTTGGCCCGCTGTTCCTCGCTCAGTTCCTCCCGCAGATGCAACTGATCGTGCCGGTAGTCCGCGTTGGGGGGGAAGAGCTGCTGGAATGCGGTGACGAACGACTCCGCCGAGTCGGGACAGTGTCCCATGCGGGCCATCAGGCTCTGCTCCAGGAATCCCGCCGTGGTGTGGTGGGAGCAGAAAAGCGCCCGCTGGTACTGGCCCAGGAGGTCGCCATGTTCGTCGGCGATGCGCCCGCAGACGTCGATGACGTCGAGGCGGCTCCGGGGCTGGAGGTCAAGGGTGAGTTCGGCGGGTGACACTGACATGTGGATTCCCAGGCGCCGTGGAGTCTAGAGAGATTCACCGGGGCAAGTCAACGCCCGCGACGCGCCACGGACGAGAGCCCAGTTCGCCTCGAAACGACGGAAGCTAAAGGGTAGCATTGACTTCTGGGGATGTCCACAAATTGGTCCGAGGGGAGACTGTCGGCCCGAAGTCCGGCGGAACGCGGCTGGAACGCGGCTGGAACCAAGCTGGAACCAAGCCGAACGCGGCTGGAACCCAGTTGGAACCAAGCTGGAACCCAGTTGGAACCAAAAGCCGAACCAGACTGGAACTCAGCTGGAACCCCGCTGGAACCCAGCCGAACGCGGGTCAGCGCTCCCCGAGGGCCTCGAGGATGCCACCGGCCATCTCGAACTTGTTGAACGGGGGCATCAGATAGGCCCCGGCGCACATGGGACGGGTCTCCTGGAGGATCTCGATGGCGATCTCGATCCCGGCATCCATCCCCCGGTCGGCTGCCCGGTGCATCTGCTCCCGCATGGCCTTGGGCACGCTCATGCCCGGAATCTCGTTGTGGATGAACTCGGCGTGCTTGGAACTGCGCAGGGGCAGGATACCCACACAGAGCGGGATGGGTAGGTCCGGCACCCGGGCCAGGAAACGCTCCAGATCCGCCGGGTCGTAGATGGGCTGAGTGAAGATGAAGTGCGCCCCCTCGTCGATCTTCTGCTTGAGGCGGTCGATCTCGGTGTCCAGATCCACCGCGGTGGGGTTGGCCGCGACACAGATGCGGAAGTCGGTGGGTTCGTCGGTGGACTTGCCGGTCAGGTCCTGCCCGTTGTTGAGCGAGGTGATGAGCCGGGTCAGGGAGATCGAATCCAGGTCAAAGACGTCGGTGGCCTTGAGATAGCCCCCCACCTGGACCGGATCCCCGGTGATGGCAATGATGTTGCGCAGTCCCAGGGCCCACGCGCCGAAGATCTCGGACTGCGTGCCCAGGAGGTTCCGGTCGCGGCACGACATGTGAAGCAGGGTCTCGATCCCCGCTTCCCGCTGGATCAGATGGCAGAACGCGCTGGGATTCATGCGCGGCCGGGCCAGGGGGCTGTCCGCCACGTTGATCGCGTCGGCGCCCTTCCCCTTGAGATAGATCGCGCTCTTGACGAACCGCTCCACCGAGACCCCGCGCGGGGGGTCGATCTCCACCGAGACCGCGAATCGCGTCCCCAGCATCTCGAAGAACCCCGGCCGTCGTCCGCTGGGCTTGGCGGGAGCCTTGGGTTGGGGTGCCTTCTCCACCACTTCCAGGGTGACGTCCAGGTCCGGCGGATGGGGGACCCGGCCCCGGACCGCCTCGGCCATCGCGGTCACGTGTTCGGGTGTGGTGCCGCAGCAACCCCCCAGCGCGGCCACGCCCAGATCCACCGCGCGGACCGCGAAGTCGGCCATGTATTCCGGGGAGCTCAGATAGATGTACCGCCCGCCGACCAGGCTGGGCAAGCCGGCGTTGGGCATGGCCATGACCGGTACCGAGGACGCGGGGACCATCTTTTCCAGGACTTCCAGCAGTCCAATCGGCCCCACGCTGCAGTTGGCCCCGACCGCTGCGACCCCTTCCCCGGAGAGCACCCGGGCGACCTCGGAGGGTTTGTTCCCGATCAGGGTCTTGGCTTCCTCGTTGAACGTCATGAGAGCGATCACCGGGGGGCCGAAATCCCGCACCGCCCGGACCGCGATCTTCATCTCATCCAGGTTGGTGATGGTTTCCAGGACCAGGAGGTCCGCCCCGGCCTCGGCCAGCGCCTTGCCCTGCTCGCGGTAGGCCGCATGGGCTTCCTCGGCGGTCAGGTTGCCGATCGGCTTGAGGTGCTTGCCCAGCGGGCCGATGGAACCGGCGACCAGGCGATCCGGACCCGCCGCGGCTCGGGCCAGGCGCACCCCGGCCGCATTGATCTCGGCCACCTCGTCCTGCCGTTCCGCTTCCAGCAGACGAAAGCGGTTGGCGCCAAAGGTGTTGGTTTCCAGGACCTGGGCTCCCGCGTCGGCGTAGGCCTGATGGATCTCGGTCACCAATTCGGGGTGGGTGAGGTTCAGGACGTCGAAGCAGTGGGAGTACGACAGGCCCTTGGCATAGAGCATGGTACCCATGGCTCCGTCGAAGACCAGAACCTGGGAGGCGAGCAGGGATTGCAGGGTTGGGCGCGACATAGGACGAACCAGTATACACGCCGTTCCGGTGCCGCGCAGTGCCTGCGCCGGCCCGGCGCCGACGCCGCCCCGACCCCCGCCCGGCGCCTACCTTGTCCCGACCCCGGCCCGGTGGCGGCCTTGTCCCGACCCACGCCCGGTGGCGACCTTGTCCCGCCCCCCGCCCTGTGCCTACCTTGTCCCGCACCCCCGCCCGGTCCCTACCTTGTCTCGACCCCCGCCCGGTGGCGACCTTGTCCCGCACCCCCGCCCGGCGCCTACCTTGTCCCGCACCTCCGCCCGGTGGCGGTTCCCCGCGGTTCCGGGCTAGAATCGCGCGCCGGCGCCTGCCGTTCTCGCGCCGCCCCTTACCATGCTGACCGTAACGCTCGACCGCGTCTGCCGCTCGTTCGCCGAACGACGGGTTCTGCACGACCTCTCGCTGGAGGTTCGGGCGGGGGACCGTATGGTGATCCGGGGCGCCAACGGAAGCGGCAAGAGCACCCTGCTCCGGGTGATCGCGGGGCTCATCCTTCCCACGTCGGGCACGGTGGTCATGGGGGACGGCACTCCCTGGGACGCCGCCACCCGCCGGGGGCGCATCGGGTTCGTGAGTCCGGATCTCGTTCTCTACGACGAGTTCACCGCGCTCGAGAACCTCGATCTGTTCGGGCGCCTGCGCGGGATGCCCCGGGACCCGAACCGGGATCAGGCGCTCCTGGAACGGTTGGAGGTGGGGGATCGGGCGCAGGACCTCGTGGGTTCCCTGTCCACCGGACTGCGCCAGCGGGTCAAGCTGGCCTTTGCCCTCCAGAGCGACCCCACCGTCGTCCTGCTCGATGAACCGGCCGCCAATCTGGACCAGGCCGGACGGGATCTGGTGGGGGCGATCGCCCTGGAACGGGCCGGGGCCGGAGCGGCGGTCCTGATGGCCAGCAACGATCCTGCCGATGCCAACTGGGGGAGCC
This sequence comes from Candidatus Eiseniibacteriota bacterium, assembly GCA_942491735.1. Taxonomy (GTDB): domain Bacteria; phylum Eisenbacteria; class RBG-16-71-46; order JABDJR01; family JABDJR01; genus CALOCN01. Next base: position 1,241,268 of record CALOCN010000001.1, read on the forward strand.
GTCGTCTTGAACTGGGCTAGCGGCGCGATCGCCGTCTTCCTCAAGGACGTCCGTTCCGAGCTCCGCACGCGCACCGCGCTCAACGCGATCGTCCTCTTTGCCCTGGTCACCCTGTTCTCGGTAAGCTTCGCCACCGCCGGACTCCGTCTTCCGCCCGCCGTCCACGCGTCCCTATTCTGGATAATCCTGTTTTTCGCCGCGATGGCAGGGCTATCGCGTACTTTTGTCGTGGAAGCGGAGCGAGGGACCGAGTTGGCGCTGCGTTTGACCGCGGGAGCCTTTCAGGTGTACGCCGGGAAGCTCCTGTTCAACCTCGCCTTGCTGGGGCTGCTCGCCCTGGTGCTCGTCCCCGCGTTCCAGATCCTGCTCCCGTTCGAGGGGGCCCGCTGGGACACGCTCCTGGTGGGGTTGATGCTGGGTGGACTTGCCCTGGCCGCATCGTCGACACTGATCGCCGCCATCGTGTCTCAGGCGGGGGTGAAGGGTGCTCTTTTCTCCGTGTTGGCGCTCCCGGTCCTGGTGCCGGTCCTCTTCGCGGGGGTGGGGAGTTCGCGTCGCGCCCTGGCCGGGGAGGGATGGCAAGCGTCGCTTGGGGAGTACCAGATCCTGATCGCCTACGCGGGGATCATGATCACCCTGGCCTGGCTTCTCATGGATCACATTTGGCAGGAGTAGGACACGCGATGGTCTGGAAAGTGCTGCTGGGTCTGTTCATGACCGCCACCATCCTCCTTTCGTTCTTCTATGCCCCGGAGGCGGTCCGCCCGGTCTTTGACCACGAGCTGGACGGGATGGTCGAGAAACCCTGGCCCGCCTTCCGCATCTTCTACTTCCACGTCCCGGCGGCCTGGATCGCGGTTCTGGGCTTCCTGGTCGGGATGATTGCCAGCATCCGGGTGCTGCGCAGCGGGAAACGCGAGCAGGACGACGTGGCCATGGCCAGTTCGGAGCTGGGCTTCCTCTTCTGCGCCCTCGCCCTGGCCAGCGGGATGATCTGGGCCCGGCACGAGTGGGGGGCCTACTGGCACTGGGACCCCCGGCAGACCTCGGTCCTCGTGCTGCTCCTGATCTATGGCGGCTATTTCACGCTCCGGTCGTCGGTTGCCGACCCGGCCCGACGCGCCCGGCTGGCCGCGGTATACTCCATCGTGGCCTTTGTCACGGTGCCGTTCCTGATCTTTATCATCCCCAGGCTGGCCGAGAACACCAGCCACCCGTCCCCGGTGCTCCCGGAAGGTGCTTCCAGTGGCGGAGGGGAGGGGGGGAGTCGCATGAACCCCCTGATGCGCCAGGTGTTCTATCTGTTTGTTCTCGGGTACACGGGGCTCTATATCTGGATGTTGCGTCTCAAAGTCCGGATTGAGCGACTCTCACGGGCGGTATCTGCATGAGCGACACGAACGTCATTCTGATCGCGATTCTCGTCATCTGGGCCGGGGTGTTCGGCTACCTGATCGTCCTCGATCGCAAGGTGGCCAGGCTGGCCAAGAAGGTGGATTCCCAATGAACAGGAAAGTGATCGTGGGGGCCAGTGCCCTCGCCGTCTTCGCGACCATCGCGGTGCTCAATCTCAAGAGCACCATGGCTCCCTATGTCTCCTTCGCCGAGGCGCGTGAGGCGACCGGCGCCGTCCAGATCGGGGGGCACCCCGATCACGGTGGAGCCCGGTTCGACATGGAGAAGGGCCTGTTCCTCTTCACCATGACCGACGATGCCGGAGACCACATCTCGGTGAGCTATGCCGGGGCCAAGCCGGGCAACTTCGATCAGGCGGAGAAGGTCGTGGTGGTCGGGAAGTACCACGAGGGTCAGCTCCAGGCGGGCCAGATCCTCGTGAAGTGCCCGTCCAAGTACCAGGACGAGTCGAACCTTGACCTCGTGGACGACCCGGCGGAGGCGAGCTGAAGACATGAACCTCGGATACTGGATCCTCATCTTCACCACCGCCTGCACCGCGGTAGCCATGGCCGCCTACGCACCCGGGGTTCGCCGGGGAGACGGCGGGGGCAACCTGCGGGTGGGCCGCATCGCCACCTACTTCACCTCGGTGGGCCTGGTCATCGCCGCCGCCTATCTGTGGCACCTCATCACCTCGCACCAGTTCCAGTACGACTACGTGTTCCGCTACTCCTCCCTCGACATGCCGTTCCGGTATGTCTTTGCCTCGTTCTGGGGTGGACAGGAGGGGACGTTCCTGTTGTGGGCCGCCTACGGCGGGTTGTTGGCCGTCTTTCTCACCTTCAAGGCCAAGCAGTACGAAGCGCCGGTTCTGTTCTTCTATCTCGGCATCAACCTGTTTCTCATGTTCATGCTGCTCAAGCGGAGCCCCTTCGCCGAGATTCCCATCGACACCATTCCCCCGGACGGTCAGGGCCTGAATCCGCTTCTCCAGGATCCCTGGATGACCATCCATCCCCCCATCATGTTCTTCGGCTTCGCCTCGCTGGGGATCCCGGCGGCGTACGCCATGGCCGCGCTGATCAAGGAGGACTGGGACGCGTGGGTGCCGCGGGCCATTCCGTGGACGCTCTTTGGTGTGTTGTCCCTGGGTACCGGGTTGCTCCTGGGCGGCTACTGGGCCTATAGCATCCTGGGGTGGGGCGGTTTCTGGGGTTGGGACCCGGTCGAGAACTCGTCGCTGGTGCCGTGGCTGTTCGCGGTGGCCCTGCTGCACAATCAGGTCATCCAGATGTCCCGCGGGCTGTTCCGCCGCGCCAACCTGTTGCTCTCCATGGCGCCGTTCCTGCTCCTCACCTACTCCACCTTTCTCACCCGGAGCGGGGTGTTGGCCGACTTCTCGGTCCACTCGTTCACGGATCTGGGCATCAACCAGTTCCTCGCCGCCTTCATGATCGTGTTCGTCGTCGGCGGGTTGGGTCTGTTCGTATGGAAGTTCCGCCGCATCCCGGTGACCCGGGTCGATGCCCCTATTTCGAGTCGCGAGTACTTCCTGTTCCTCGGCGCGTTGGCCTTCTCGCTCTTTGCCGCCTTCGTGCTGTTCGGGACCTCCGCTCCCTGGTACACGCGCATGTGGGGTCCCCCGGCCAACGTGCAGCCGGAGTTCTACAACCGGCTCGGGCTGCCCTTCGCCATTCTCATCGGGTTGCTGATGGGCATGGCGCCGCACATGGTCTGGAAGCGGGGTGGTTGGGAACGCATGTTCAGCCGTGTCGCCCTGGCGTTTGCGGCCAGCCTGGTGCTGGGTGCGCTGGCCTTCTTCAACGGAGTGCGTGAGCCGGCTTACCTGGCCATGGCCATTGCCGCGCTCTTCGCCACCCTGTCCAACGCCTCGGTGGTGCTGCGCATCATTCGCGGCAACCCGAAAGCGGCCGGTGGCTACATTGCCCACGTGGGGATGGGTTTCTCCCTCCTGGGCATCCTCCTGTCCAGCGGCTACACCTCCAAGGAAACCGTGGTCCTGCCGCAGGACGAAGAGGTGATGGCCCTCGGCTACGGGTTCACCTACATGGGGAACCGCACGGTGGAGAACGGGCGAAAGAACGCCTATGACGTCATGCTGCGCACCAGCGACGGCGCGTTCGTGGTGTCTCCCACCATGTACTACAGCGACTTCAACGGCGGCACCATGAAGAAGCCCGCCATCAAGGCCTTCCTCCAGCGGGACGTCTACGTCTCGCCCATCAACCATGTGGCCGAGCCCATCGAGGACCGCGTCGAGTCCCGGGTCGTGGTCCAGAAGAAGCAGCCCCAGATGGCCGGCGGCGTTGCCCTTACCCTGCAGCGGTTCGAAACCGAGAACACGGCCGCCGAGGATCACAACGGGGAAGGGGTGGACGTGATCGCCGAGATCGAAGCGGCGGTGGGCGAAACCACGCACGTCCTGAAGCCGGTGCTGCGTACCTTTGCCGATGGGCACACCGAGGTCATGCCGGCCGAGGTTCCCGGAACCGGGGTGCTGATCACCCTGCTTGGCGTGGACGCCTCGGGCGGTCGGGCCCAACTGGGCGTTCGCCAGCCCCCCACCGTGTTGCAGAAGGGTGAGACCGCGACGATCGGCGCGTTCCAGGTCCACTTCGAAGGGTTCGATGTCCAGATGCCCACCACGCGCGGACGGTCGGTCAAGGTGTATGCCCTGTGCTCGGTGACCGGCGGAGGGCATCAGCACCAACTGACCCCCGGGGTGATCAGTCGCCCCAGCGAGTCGGAGCTGGAGCGGATCGAGGCCCCGGTGGGCCGCACCGGGATGAATCTCGTGCTATACGAGATAGATCCGGGTTCCGCGACCGCCGCGTTCTATGTCGCACCGGCCCCCCAGGAGTATCTGTACGCGGAGCTCAGCCTGAAGCCGTTCATCATTCTCCTTTGGATCGGGACCGCGATCACCATCGTCGGGTTGCTGGTAGCCACGGCCTACCGGAGCAAGCTGGCCGGTCGTGCGATCCGCCGGGTCCTGGGCGCGGAGTCGGAGCAGAAAGCCGCGTAGGGGGGCGGCAGAACGCTTCCGTCCCCGGTCCAGCGGGTCCCATCCTGTCGGCGTGGCGCTGCATTCGGCGTGAACAGGGGTTCTTGAGAGCCGCAGTCTCCGGGTCTCAGGGGACGAGTCGGCTGGTCGTGGTGCCCCGCATTCGGCGCGACAGGCCCTTCGGACCCGGGCCCGCTCTTCGGGCCGGGGTTGTTTCGGGCTTCCATGGACCGGTCGTCCAATGGCCCCTCCACGGACTGGTGTCCAGGCCTCTCCATGGACCGGTCGTCCAATGGCCCCTCCACGGACTGATGTCCAGGCCCCTCCATGCATCGGCCGTCTTGGTTGGCCCTGCACGGACCGGCCATCCATTTGACGTTGTTCGGCACCCGCGCGAACCAGCCCGGGAGCCGCGGTCGCTCGCTGCCCTCCCGAACGACCCATCCCACGGTGCTTGTTTCCACCGGTCGTAGCAGGTCCTCCCTGTAGTTCCGGTGCAGGGCCCGGTGGCAGCCGGAGCAGAGGGTGGCCAGGTTGTCGATCTCGTGACCGCCTCCCGCTTCCCGAGGCACCAGGTGGTGCACCTCGACAAATAGTGCCCGATCGCATCCCCGCACCCGACAGCGATGCCGATCGCGACGTAGCGCCTCCATGCGCAGGGCCGGCGGGATGGTCGAGCGATTGCGCTTTCCGGGTGCCCGAACGCGCGCATCGCAAAGGATGGACTGGAGGGTGGCGGGAGCCAGGGGGCGTTGTGTCCCCGCGGCGACGGTGGTCCCGCGTTCACAATTGGGGCACACGGTGACGAGCACCTGGTAGTGCGGCTCGCGTCTGGGCTCCCAAATGTCTCCCCGGGTAGACGAGAAGCTGGAAACCGTTTCTGTCAAGGAGCTTGCGGGATTTGGTGTCCGATTCACCTGGGTCCCGATCGAGCCCGACTCCACCTTCATCGACGCCGGTGCTGCCCCTGCTCCGGAGTGCTGCTTGGCGTGCTTGCTCAGCGCCCGGCGGGCTCGGGTTGCTGCTTCCAATCGTTCAACCAGCGCCTCGAATGCCGAGACGAGCATCTCGGCACGCGTTCCCTTGAAGCCCAGCTTGTGGGCCCGTTCCACCAGGGCCATGTAGCGGCCGTGCAGGACCGGGTCCAGGTCACAACCTACCCGAACAGGAACGTCGAGCGCTTCAAGGGACTCCAGCAGGTCTTGACCGGCTTCCGGTCGGGGCTGTGATGCCAAGGTGCTCGAGGCCACCGGCAACCCGGCATGGCGCGCACCGGTTCCAAGCGTTGGCAGGGCGACGCCGCCGGGTTCGCCGGGAGCACCATCGGCGCCGTCTTCACCGGCCCCCGCGGCGCCGAAACCGCGGTCAACTTCGCCGTCCCTGCCGCCGCCGCCAACTTCGTTGCCGCCCCTGTTGTCGCCTCCGTCAACACAGCCGTTGCCGCCGCCGTTGTCCCCGCCGTTGTCCCCGCCGTTGCCCCCACCACTCCCCCCACCGCTCCCCCCGCCGCTGCCCCCGCCGTCAACACGACCGCCGCCTTCGTCCCCGTCAACCCCGCTGCGTCGGCCCCCCATGGCACTGGGTCTATCGGCACGATCCCCGGGAACGGGGACACCACCGTCCCCGTCCGACTCGCCGTACAACCCGCTGTGCAACCCGCTGTGCAACCCCCCACTTTCCCTGTTCCTTGGCGCGAACTCCAGGCCGGGTTGCTTCCTCTTGGCGGCTCGTGCCTTCGCGGCGGCGCGGGTCCTGGCAATCGCGGTCTCCAGGTCCCGTCGACTGGCGCTCATCGCCGCTTGAACCCAGCGTTCCTCCGTGCGCGGCGTAGCGACCGTGACGATTGCCCGCGCCTTGGTCCAACTCACCTCCCCGGTAGCCAGCGCTTCGCGGAGCTTGGGGAGATTCCCGAGCGCCCCGGCCAGCCGAATGAAGGCGTATGCCTTGGCTCGCGAGAACCCCAGCTCCTCCCGGGCGTAAAGCATCATGGAACCGTGGCCCAGTTCCACATAGAGGCGGCGATGGAGCACTTCGGCAAACCAGTGTACGGCGACCTGTTCGGCGCTCTGGAGTTTCCGGGCCGCGTCCATGAGATGGCGATGGACGGTGCGGGCAGGCAGTTGATGCTTGCTTGCGAGCATGATGAATCCCCCTGAGGTTTGTTGCGATCTATGCGCAACGACGGGGGAGTGATGAAGAGGGTTGATTGTCCGCGGGAGAGCTTGGGGTTGTCAACCAACAGCGAGCATCATGACGAGCCCATCACCCGACAATCCTGCCCTTGAGGGCTCGCGAGAGGGATGCAGGGGCCATCCGCAAGAGACGTCTCTACGCCTCGTGCTCAGCCGGAGACGAGCCCCTATTCCGGAAGAGTGGACCCTCCGGTGTTCGGCTGCTCCTCCGGTGTGGCTGCGAACGGGCAGAGCCTTGGTACGATGCTTCGAGACTTCGGTGGCGGGGCTCCCCAGGGTGAACGCGGTGCGGGCTTCGCGACTCCTGCTCCGGCTCGGATGGACTCGGCATCGCTCCGCGTTGGGATGAGGCCGAGGTCACCCCACCTCCAGAAACGCGAGGTCACCCCACCCCCAGAAACGCGGCGTGCAATGCACGCTGTGCATTCTGGAACGCATCGCGTGGCACCTCGAAGGTGAGGCAGGGGCCCTCGGCCCACCAGTCCCTGACCGGGACTCCGGCGTCGGCCAAGGCCCCGGTCGCCCGGGCGGCGAACGCCACGGCGGGACCGGATCCCAACAGGGTGACCAGGGCGAACCCGGTGTCCAACTCCGCACCCGACACTGCGGCAGCCGCGGCCATGTCCCCCTTGACCCACACCCGCAGTCCCTCCCCTGGTGTCGCCCGAGCCGCGAGCGGAAGAAGATCCAACTCGCCGAGGCCGTTCAGAAGCGCCGCCGGATCCGGACCCTCCGGCGTCGTGGCCACTCGTGTCGTGGCCTCGTACCCGGTGACCGCGATCACCTCATCCGTGGATTCGATCGGTTGGTCGTTGATCATGGTTCCTGACCTCTCCTCGAAGGTGGATCGGACCGAGAAGGGAAGTCGATGCCGCCTCGCCGCGGCGACCGCTCGTGAATGCATGACCCCGGCCCCACACCGGGACAAGGCGAACATCGCGTCCCAGGACAAGGCTGGGATGAGACGTGCTCCCGGCAAGGTCCTGGGGTCGCCGGTCATCACCCCCAGGACGTCGGTGTAGATCTCGCACGCGGCGGCACCCATCCCCACCGCCAGGGCAATCGCCGTGGTGTCGCTGCCACCCCTGCCCAGGGTGGTGATCTCCTTGTCCGGGCTGACCCCCTGGAACCCGGCTACGATCACCACCCGCCCCCGGTCCAGTTCCGGCCCAATACGGATAGGCCGTACTTCGCGGATCCGCGCCCGGGAGTGGTTCGTGTCGGTGATGATGCCGCTTTGGCTCCCGGTGAAGGAGATGGCCGGGACCTCCCGGTCATGCAGGGCCATCGAGAGGAGGGCCATGGTGATCCGCTCACCGGCGGTGAGCAGCATGTCCATCTCGCGCCGGCTGGGGGTGGCGGTGACTTCGGTGGCAAGGCGGGTCAGTTCGTCGGTGGTGTGTCCCATGGCCGAGACCACCACGACGAGGCGATTTCCGGCCCGGTGCCGTTCGGTGATGCGGTCGGCCACGGCGAGAATGCGTTGGGGGCTCCCCACCGAGGTTCCGCCGTATTTCTGGACGATAAGCACGGGCATTCCTCCGCCCGCAGGGGGCGCAACCGGGGAGGGGAGTATAGGTTGGGGGGTACGGCCGGGTCAAAATTCAGTTGACTGAAGGGGCCGGGATGGTTAGCCTCTTCAGTCCTCTTACGAGCGGAAGTAGCTCAGTGGTAGAGCTCCACCTTGCCAAGGTGGTTGTCGCGAGTTCGAATCTCGTCTTCCGCTCCATTTTCTTCCCCTTGGGCTCGCAGGTCCCTATGGGATAGGCGGTAGGCCCCCATGGGACCGACAGAGGCCCTTCCCAGGGATGGGATGAAGGCCTTGGGAACGAATGAAGGCGACCCGGACTCCCGCCTGACCTGACTCCTGCCTGACCCCCGCCCCCCGCGCGCGCCGTTTAACCGGCCACGCCAACCGGCACTGCTCCCACGCCTCCAATCGGTGACTGGGCGGCGCCCACCCGTATCCTGGTCCGCAAGTGATTGTTCAGCATTTGGTTAAACGGGCCGCGTGCTGCGGCTTAGCACAACATTGACCCACGCCGGGTCTCTCAGTAATCTCATCTGCCGCGAGTTACTCCTTACTACCTGATGTCGAGGGACCCCAAATGAGCGCATTCGACCAGCAACTCGAGAAGATCCGCACCCGTGATGGCTTCATTGCCGCACTGGACCAGAGCGGTGGGAGCACGCCCAAGGCCTTGGGTCTGTACGGAGTCAAGGAAGGTGCCTGGTCCAACGAGGACGAGATGTTCGGGCTCATTCACCAGATGCGCTCCCGCATCATTACCAGCCCCTCGTTCAATGGTGACCGGATCCTGGGCGCCATCCTGTTCGAGATGACCATGGATCGGGAGATCAACGGAACGCCCACCGCGCAGTTCCTCTGGAACGAAAAGAACGTGGTTCCGTTCCTCAAGATCGACAAGGGCCTGGACGCGGAGGCCAACGGTGTCCAGCTCATGAAGCCCATGCCGGGTCTGAACGAGCTGCTCGCGCGCGGCAAGGCCAAGGGCATCTTCGGTACCAAGGAGCGGTCGGTCATCAAGCAGGCCAACGAGGCCGGCATTGCCGCCATCGTGGCGCAGCAGTTCGAGGTGGGGAATCAGGTGGTGGCGGCCGGGCTCGTTCCCATCCTGGAGCCCGAGGTGGACATCCACTGCCCGGACAAGGCGAAGGCCGAGTCGATTCTCAAGGCCGCGCTCATGGATCACCTCTCCAAACTCGCTGCGGATCAGCTCATCATGCTCAAGCTGACCCTGCCCGAGGAGAACAACCTCTACAAGGACGTGATCGCGCATCCCAACGTGCTGCGGGTCGTTGCCCTGTCCGGCGGCTACAGTCGCGACGAGGCGAACGAGCGCTTGGCCAAGCAGAACGGCATGGTGGCGAGCTTCTCCCGAGCGCTCAGCGAGGGACTCTCCGCGCAGCAGTCGGACGACGAGTTCAACGCGGTACTCGACTCGTCAATCGGCTCGATCTTCGACGCGTCGCGAACCTAGGCTGGCGATCCCGAGCGGGGCGTGATTGATCCGTCGAAACTCGCCAGCCCACCCGAGCGGACGAGCGGGACCGGGCGAACCCAGGTACTCAAAGCAAGGCCAGGCCAAGCGAAGGAGCCAAGCCGGTCGAGTCCAGGTAGTCCAGGCCAGGCCAAGCGAAGGAGCTAAGCCTGGCGAATCCAGGTAGTCCAAGCCAAGCCAAGCGATGGAGCTAAGCCTGGCGAGTCCAGGTAGTCCAAGCCAGGCCAAGCGAAGGAGCCAAGCCGGTCGAGTCCAGGTAGTCCAAGCCAGGCCAAGCGAAGGAGCTAAGCAGGGCGAATCCAGGTAGTCCAGTCCAAGCCAAGCGAAGGAGCTAAGCCTGGCGAGTCCAGGTAGTCCAAGCCAGGCCAAGCCAAGCGAACGAGCCAAGCCGGACGCATCCAGGTAGTCCAAGCCAGGCCAAGCGATGGAAGCCAAGCTGGACGCATCCAAGTAGTCCAAGCCAAGCCAAGCGAAGGAGCCAAGCCGGGCGAATCCAGGCGGTGAGCCCGGCAGACGAACAGGACCTCCGGCAGAAATCCGAGGCGGACTCCGGGTTTGCCCTGACCGTGATTTGGCTCCAGGACCTATTGGGCCGCGTCACTGCCGCATGACGATAGGAGTCAGGACACCCGCTGGCTCGATGGCCACCGGAGCCAGATGGGCCGACCGAGCCGCACCACGCCACGCCGCGCCGCACCACGCCGCACCGCACCACGCCACGCCACGCCGCACCGCACCACGCCACGCCGCGCCGCACCACGCCACGCCGCACCGCACCACGCCGCACCGCACCACACCGCACCACGCCACGCCGCGCCACGCCACGCCACGCCACGCCGCCCCGCACCACGCCGCACCGCCCCGCCCCGCCCCGCACCACGCCACGCCACGCCGCACCACGCCACGCCACGCCACGCGCAGGACCGCCCCCCCAATCCAGTTGCTCGCCGCCGTCGGGGCCTACTCGCCCCGGAAGATCGTCGTCGCCGTTGCCTGGTCGCTGGCCAGCAACACCAGTTCGGCCACGTTGGCGTGCGGGGGGCGGGTGGCGGCGTAGAGCACCGCGTCGGCCACATCGTCCGGGGTAAGGGGCCGCGTGTTCTCGTAGATCCTGGCTGCGCGATCCGAATCCCCGTGGAAGCGCACCTGGCTGAACTCCGTCTCTACCAGCCCCGGATCAATCGTGGACACCCGCACCGGTTTCCCGTGCAGATCGAGCCGTAGCCCCTCGTTCAGTGCCCGCACCGCATACTTGCTCGCACAGTACACCGCCCCGTTGGCGTAGACGTCCCGCCCGGCGATGGATCCGATGTTGATCACGTGTCCCTTGCCCCGTTCCAGCATGCCGGGGACGACCCCGCGGGTCACGTAGAGAAGCCCCTTCACGTTGGTGTCGAGCATCTCGTCCCAGTCGCGTCGGTCCCCCTCGTGGATAGGGGCGAGCCCCCGGGAGAGCCCCGCGTTGTTGATCAGAACGTCGATGCCACGCCACGCCGCGGGAAGCTCACCCAACACCCTCTCCACCTGGGCCGCATCCCGGACATCAAGCTGAACGCAATGACTCTCCGTCCCATGCGCCTCACCCAGCTCACCCGCCAGCGCCTCCAGTCGTTCCATGCGTCGCGCGGCAAGCAGCAACCGCGCGCCTTCCCTCGCGAAGGCCACCGCGCAGGAGCGGCCGATCCCGCTGGACGCACCGGTGATGAAGACGAGCGTGTCCTTCAGGCGAGTCATCCCATCCTCCACATGTAACGGTCCGTGCTCAACGCTCGGGTTGACCACCCTCTTGCCCCCCCGCGACTGCGGCGTGGGCGCCCAGCGCTGCGCAATCCCGATCCGGTTTCCGCGGAACCCACGATGTACCACCGGCTTGGGGCGCGCCTCCGTATTGCCAGGCGCCGAAGGCAAACGTACGGGGAAGTCTAGCCTTGGCCGGCGCCGACGGGTAGCCCAGCCGGGGGCGGCCAGAGCCCCGGAGCGCCCCGGCGCTCCCGCCCTGCTCGGGATGTGCCGATAACCCGCTGAGATTCGCAGGGGCCAAGGCACACGCCGAATCCCCAGCCTGAACGCCCTCCCGGGAGGTACTCAATGCTCAAGCGTTCGTTGATCGTCGTTCTCTCGCTTACCGCGATGTCGGCCCTCACCGGCTGCTCAGTCGGCGATTCGGGTGATAAGGCCCACTCCGCCCAGCTGGGTTCCACCCCGGCCCCCACTCAGCAGGTGCGCAAGCCCTCTGCACCCCCATCGCGCACCTTCAACAAGGCCGAACTCCTTCGCAAGCTCAAGTACTCCGGACTCCAGCTGGAGCCCATGGACACCCGTGCGCTCAGTGCCTCGGATCTCCGGGCCTTTCCCCGGGACCCGGACGACGTCTTCACCATCCGCATTGCCGACGGCAAGGGCAACGCCACCCCGGTCACCTTTGTTCAGTTCCGCTCGGCGGACGAGGTGGCCCGTATCCAGGGGGTGAACGGCTTCAAGGTCCACAACTGGTTCCTGCATGGGCTGACCGGAACCTACTTCCGGGATCGGGTGACCGCCGCGGTCGAGTAGCGAACGTAGCCCCAGCGCGGTTGCGCCTTGTCCGGACCCGACCCCGGCGTGGTCCCGCCTTGTCCAAAACCTGACCCCGGCGCGGCTCAGGGTCCGCACGCTCACCGGACCAGGGTCACCCGCGTGTTCGCTGAACGCTCGGCATCCTGCAACCGTACGAAGTACACCCCGGAAGGAAGCGCCTGCCCGCCCGCACTCAGCCCGTCCCACGGGGTGGAGTAGCGACCGGGAAGCGGATCCAGGCTTCGCACGCGCCGCCCGGTGACGTCGTGCACCCACAGGCGAACGCCGTCCCCAAAGGGTTCGCCGTAGCGGATCTCGGTCGCGCCCCGGGTCACGCTGGGAACCGCCAGAAGGCGGGCCGTCGGCGGAGCCACCGGGTCCACTTCCTGACCGCTCAACGAAGCGGCGAGTTGCCAGTCGGAAACCCATCGTGCGTGGAAGAGCGGCTCGTAGACCTCCACCCCGGTCGTCCCCAGATAGTAGAAGCAGAGATCAAACCCGGTGACGCTGCCACCCGGTGCTCCCGCGCGCGGGGTCACCGTCACGCCGGCGAACTCCGCCCCCTGGGTCGCATCCACGTCGAAGGTGAGCATGGTATTGGACTCCCCGACCAGCGCTTCGCCGTCATCCCGCAGGCAAACCGGAAAGCCCAGGGCAAAGCTAGTCGGATCATCCAGAAACGGATCGGGCGGGTAGATCTCGGGGATCAGATCACCGAACGAAGCGAAGTCCACCGACATCTCGAAGAACAGATCCGAGAACACGCCGTTCTCGTCCCAACGGAACTCGACCGCTCCCTGATCCCCGGCCGCTCCCCACTGTGTCTGCCAGTTCGCGGTCATCTCGACCGGGAAGCTCGCGCTGGCGTCCCGGATCACCATGTCCGTCTGGTACAGCGGGTTCGAGACCTCGTCGTACACGCTGAATCGCAGGGGAGAAGAAGGAATCGGTGGCACCTGGGTCGCGACGAAGTTCCCCACGAAGTCCACGTTGAGCGACCCGGACCGCCGGAACCGCACCTCGGACACATAGAACGCTTCGGTGCCTCCCTGCGGGTTGAACCGGAACCCGAACGACTCCGCGTCGGTGGGATCCACCGCCGACCAATCGGACAGATAGAACGTGAGCACCTCGGTCCCGCCACTGGTCGTGCGGTCCTCTCCCTCACCGCCCCAGTCGTCGGTCATGATCGCGGTGACCTTGCCTCCGGCCGGGCCGTTCACCACCATCTCCACCCGGTCCACCGTGCCCAATACCGTGAGATCCCGGGTCAGGGCCCAGTCCCAATGCAACCGCACCGTGGCGCTTCCGCTCGGAAAGACGGTCAACGCCCGGTCCGTGAACGGGGTCACGTTGGTATTCGAGACGAGCACGTAGTCCCCGCTGCTCTCGAGGATGACCTTGCGGTTGACGTGCATGGCGTGGCCGTTCGAGCCCGGGATGTCGATCACATGCTCCTGGTAGTTGAACGCGCTGACCGCGAACAGCCCCCGCTCGAAGTCGTCCACCGGGCTCATGGCCAGGGCCAAGCCCGGTGCGAGGAGCGCGACAAGAAGAACGGATCTGCAGGCGGTGTCGTGGTTCACGATGCCCTCCAGGGGAATGGGGGAGTGGTCCTCCAGAAACGCGCAAAACGGCCGCCGAGGGGGCCAACCGAATCCAACCGAACCCTCTCCGTCGACCTCGCCCAAACCCACCCCACGCGAACCCCTTGTGGCGCGCTAGAATAGCCGCGCATGTCGCCCGCCCAAGATGTCACCCACCGACCCTGGCCCCCACCCGCCGGTCCCTGGACCATGGCCCAGACCTGGAGCGACCTGCTGTTCGCCCATTGGCCGGTCCCGGCCGAACAGCTACGACCCCTGGTGCCCCAAGCATTGGAACTCGACCTCTACGAAGGACAAGCCTGGGTCGCGGTGGTGCCGTTTCGCATGCGGGGAGTACGATCCCGGGGAACGCCACCGCTCCCCGGCCTCTCCAGCTTCCCTGAACTCAACCTGCGCACCTATGTGCGTGGCGTGGCCGATCGCGATCCGCATCCCGGCGTCTTCTTCTTCAGCCTCGACGCCGCCCGCATGGCTGCGGTGGCCATCGCCCGCACGCTCTTCCACCTGCCCTACTTCCGGGCCGAGATGTCCTGCACCCCGACCCCGGGAGCCGACCCCGGCATCCGCTACCTCAGCCGTCGTACCCACGCCGGGGTCCCCGACGCGGAGTTCATCGGGGAGTACGGCCCCACCGGCCCGCCGGCTCCGGTCCCCACCGGTTCCCTGGAGCACTTCCTCCTGGAACGCTATTGCCTCTACGCGGTGCAACCCCAACCTGGGAGCACCGATCGGGTGTGGTGCGGTGAGATCCACCACGCTCCCTGGCCCATCCAATCCGCGTTCGCGCACATCGAGGTGAACACCATCGCGACCTCCATGGGGATCCAGCTTCCCGACCGCAAGCCGCTGCTTCATTTCGCCCGCGAACTGAAGGTCGTGGTGTGGCCCCCGAGGCGGGTCCAATGACCACGGACCTCGCTGCGAACCACATCGTGGATCTCGCCGTGGTGGGGGCCGGCGCGGCCGGTCTCATGGCCGCGATCCAGGCCGGGCGCACCCGGCCCGGGATGACCCTTGTCGCGCTGGACGGGGCGAAACATCTGGGGGCCAAGATCCTCGTCGCCGGGGGCGGCCGCTGCAATGTCACCCATCAGGCGGTGGACGAAACCGCTTTCGCCGGATCCACTTCCAAGGCCATCCGCAAGGTCCTTCGCCGGTTCGATGTTCCGGAGACGGTGAGCTTCTTCGCCGGTCTCGGGGTCGAGCTCAAGCATGAGGACACCGGAAAGCTCTTTCCGGTCACGGATTCCGCGCGCACCGTGCTCAACGCCCTGCTTCGTGCCGCGGAGGAGGCGGGGGTCCGGCTGGAGCACCCCTGGCGGGTCGCCTCGCTTGCCCGCGACGGCGAGACGTTCGTCCTGGGCTCGGACGATCCCCAACCCCGGACCCTGCGCGCGCGGCGGGTGATCCTGGCCACCGGCGGCAAGAGCCTGCCCAAGTCCGGATCCGACGGCGGAGGCTATGCCCTGGCCGGGTCACTCGGACACAGCCTGACCGCCCGGGTCTTTCCCGCCCTCGTTCCGTTGCTCCTGCCGGACGGCCACCCCCTGACCACCCTGAGCGGTCTGTCCTTCGACGCTTCACTGACCGTGTCGAGCCCCACCGGCAAACGGCTGCGTTCCTTCACCGGTCCGGTGCTGTGCACCCACTTCGGTCTCTCCGGCCCCACCGTGCTCGACATCAGTCGTTACTACCTGGACGCCCTCGCGGAGGATCCCGCGACCCGGCTCGTATTGGATGCGATGCCGCACCGGGACGAGGCAACCCTCGACGGCGCCCTGCGCAAGCTCGGGCCCAGGACGGTGCTCTCCCATCTGCGCGAGGAACTCCCCGAACGGCTCGCCCGCACCGCCATGGACCTGGCCGGGCTGTCCTGGGAAGTCACCGGCGCCACCCTGACCCGGGACGCACGCCGGGCGGTGCTCCGTTCCTGCAAGCAGTTCCAGCTCCCGGTGACCGGTGATCGCGGCTATCGCTACGCCGAGGTCACCGCGGGAGGCGTGCCGCTCGCCGAGCTGCGTCTCGACACCCTGGAGTCCCGCATCACCCCCGGTCTCCATCTCTGCGGGGAGATCTGCGACGTGGATGGTCGTATTGGCGGGTTCAATTTCCAATGGGCCTGGGCGAGCGGCACCGTAGCCGGCCGCGCCTGCGCCGGCTGAACCCCGCTGGCCCCCCCGTCCGGGATCCGCGCCCGATGGTCGACACGCGCCCCATGGTGTAGCCTCAGTCGCGGTTTCGCCCGTAGTTCCAGTCCGTGGTTCAAGGAGAGCCCATGCGTCGTCACCCGTTTCGTTTCGCGGTCCTCCTCTTCTCGTTGAGCGGGATGGCCTTCATGGCCACCCAGGCCGACACCGTTCCCCGCTACAGCGCCCGCTATGAGCAGAACTGCAATCTCTGCCACTACAACCCCACCGGGGGAGGGCAGCGGGACCTCTATGCCACCCAGTACATCGTGCCCGAGGAGATGACGCTCTCCTCCTACGATTCGGAGAAGGCCACCCTCTTCGACCCGCAGCTCAGCGAGAGCGTGGTCCTGGGCGCCGATCTTCGGACCTTCTTTGTCGAGCACAACAAGACCGACCTCGGGCTTCCCCCCCAGCAGCAGTTCGAGAACTTCTTCACCATGCAGGGGAATCTGTACCTGCATCTGCAACTGGACTCCCGGTTCGCCCTGCAGTTCTCGCAGGGTTGGGACTCCATGAGCGAGTACTTCGGTGTGGGCTATGTGCTCCCGGGCAACGGCTACCTCAAGGTCGGGCAGTTCGTCCCGCAGTACGGATGGAAGTTCGACGACCACACCCGCTTTGTCCGCGAGTACCTAGGTTACTTCCCGCCGTCGAACACGGAATCGGGTATCGAAGCCGGCGTCTATCCCGGGAACTTCGCCTTGCACGCGTCCCTCCTCAATGGAAGCGGGGGGCGTCTGGACAACTTCGGTGACGAGAACCTGGAGGTCGTCCTGCGCGGCGAATGGCGGGGCCGGGCCGGCCCGCTGGCCTTTGCCCTTGGTGGGTCGTTCCGCAACAACCGCACCGACGCCGCCCGGCTCAACACCGGAGGGCCGCTGTGGTATGCCATGGTGGGGCCGGTGACCTGGGTCGGCGAGCTGGACATCCTCGACAGCAGGACCACGGGCAGCGACGACGGCATCACCCAGTGGGTCACCTCCAACGAGCTGGCGGTCCGGCTCACCCAGGGCGTGGATGTGCTGGGAATCGTGGACTATGTCAACAACCTGGATCGTATGGTCAATGATGCCGACAGCCGCACCGTGACCCGTCTGGGGTTCGGGCTGGAGGTGATCCCGGTCCCGTTCCTGAGCCTCGACGGGTACTTCAACTACTATGTGGTGGGCGGGGGCACCGCGAGCAGCAACACGGCCAACTACTCGGAGCTCTGGCTCGCCGCTCATCTCTTCAACTGACGGGGCCGTCGGGAGTTCCTTCCTCATGCGCAACCTCATCGCTCTTTGCCTGCTTCTCGGCGCGACGCCCGTCGCCGCGGCGGACTTCGTGGTCGAACCGGGTGAGCCCAACCAGGTGATCTTCTTCTCCAAGGCCCCCATGGAGAGCTTCGAGGGCAAGACCGACCGGATCAGCGGCACCCTCACCGTGGATCCCGCCCGGCTCTCCGGCAAGGTGACCTGCACCTTCCAGGTCGACATGGCGTCACTGGAAACCGGGATCGGGCTCCGTGACCGGCACATGCGGGACAATCACCTCGATACGAAGGAGTTTCCCGAGGCGACCTTCGAGGGGGGCACTCTCGAGGAGGTCTCGGCGAGCGCCCTCGCGGTGGGGGTTCCGGTCACCCTGGACCTGGTCGGCGAGTTCACCCTCCACGGTGTGACCCGGGAGATCACCGTTGCCACGGAAGCCACCCTCAACGAGGAGGGGGGCATCGAGGTCGTGGGCCGCTTCACCGTGAACCTCAAGGACTACGACATCAAACGCCCCGGCTTCCTCATGATGAAGCTCTCCGAGGACCAGGATGTCGAAGTGCGGTTCACCGCGGTGCCGGAGACCGACTAGCGGAGGGGAATCCCCAGCTCAATCCGCATCTGCCCGAACAGGGTGGGGCCGAAGGTGTCGTTGAACAATCCGGCGTGGGTGTAGTCGTCCCAGATCTGGAGCCCGCCCCGCACGCTCGTCCCCAGTTCGAATCCCGGGGTCTTGATCAGGGTCACTCCGAATCCCACGTAGGGACTCACGGTGGGTAGCCAATCCCCGGTCACCACGTAGACCCCCCCGAACTCGTCCTCGATCGCGAGGGGGGTCAGGTAGCTCCATTGGGTCAGCCCGCCCCGGATCCCGGCCAGGACATAGGTCTCCACCGCCGTGTGCATCGGGGTGAGTGAGTACTTCACCGTGGCGCCGATCGAGTACTCCCGTCCCTGACGAAATCCTTCCAGGCCCGGGGCGAAGTCCAACGTGCCATAGCTGAACTCGACTTCCCCCGCCACCCGGTGCCCCTCCACCGGAGCGTACGCACCGGCCGAGATCGAGAAGGATCGATTGCTGGAAACACCGGCCAGGTCGAAAGAGGATCCCGACCCGGCGAACCCCAAAGTAAACACCGCCGGGGGGCCCGAAGGCTCCTCCTCGATGATCCAGGGTTCCGGTTCTTCCTCGTAGTACTCCGGTTCCCCATAGCCGTTGACCACCACCACGGTTTCCGGTGGGGGAGGGGGTAGCGGATACACCCGGGTTCCGGCGCGGAGCGGTTCTTCCCGCTCCCCCTTGCGACCCCGATCCTTCTCCCGGTCACCCCGACGACGCTTTCCCTTGGCCGAGTCGTCTTCCTCGTCCGTCTCCGGCGATTCGGCGCGGGGTTCCGCCTGCTGCTTGGCCTTGGCATTGGCCTGGGTCAGCGAGGAGCCTCCAACCCGGTGGCCGGTACCTGCGCAACCGGACGCCGCGAGCACGAGGCCGGCGGCAAGAAGGATCAGCCCGAGCGCGGCACCGACCCGGCCCAGGGCCCGGTGCAGTGTCATGGAAGTGGTTGGGATCGTCATCGCGGGTTCCTCCCGGGTTCGCGGCCGGTGGATGACAGTTTCTCTCTTGTCTCTTTTGCAAACGCGGTGCCAAACCCCTCCAATTTCATACCGTTAATCATGTCAATGGGTTACGAGAATCAAGGGCCAGTGGGAGACCGCGCCGGGTGTAGCGGATCGTCACGGTCCGAGTCCGCGGCGACACGCCGACCCCCGGTTGTGCAGGTTCGAGGCGAACCACGTTGTTGTAGATAGGACGCCGCATTTCAAACGACCCGTATCCGGAGGAAGTCATGAGCTTGTCGTATCTCGTCGAAGTCACCCAGGCCTTGCTTGCGTTCACCTACCGGGGATCCCTGGCCGATCTCCTGGCCACGTTGTGGCACTCGATCCTGTTCGTGGATCTGTGGCCCTGACGGAGGGCGAGGGGGGAGCGCTCCCCCCCTCGCTGCCGTTGGGCCGATCGGTTTCCCCGGATGGTCGGCAGCCGATACGGCGGTTAGACTCCGAAGCCAATGACACGTCTTGCCGCCACGCTCCTCGTCCTCGCCCTGCTCTCTCCCCACGCCGCCCGGGCCAACTCCCTCGATATCCCGATCAAGGGCTACGGTGTCAGCCTCGGCAACTCCCCCCGTTTCACCGGAGTCCGGATCAGCTTCGTCGACTCGAGCGTGGAGCGCATCAACGGGCTCAATCTGACCCTATGGGTCCCCCGGGCCAACTACGACGCGGTCTACAACGGGGTCTCGGTGGGTCTCCTGGCCATCACCGCCAAGACGCTCAACGGGGTCCACGTAGCCGGGTTCGGTCTGGGTGGCCAGAAGTTGCGGGGGTTCGGAGCCGGGGTCATCGGTTTGGGGATGGAGGATATCCACGGTGTTGCGGTCGGGGGTCTCGGCATCGGGACCCAGGTCGTGCGCGGGCTCGGCGTGGCGCTGGTCGGGATCGGATCCACCGACTTCGTGGGGATGGGTGTGGCCGGGCTCGGGATGGGCGGACAGCGTCACGCGGGAATCTTCGTCGCGGGGCTGGGAATGGGTGGGACCGACATGCACGGACTCTTTGTCTCCGGGGTGGGAATGGGAGGGGAGTCGTTCCGGGGGGTCGGCATTGCCGGTATTGGAATGGGCGCGGATTCCATGAAGGGGTTCTTTCTTGGCGGCGCCGGTCTCGGTGCGCAGGAGATCACCGGTTTCGGGGGCGGCCTCATCGGGATCGGGGCGACGCGCATGAAGGGGCTCTTCGCCGGCGCGTTGGTCCGGGTCACGGATGACCTGCCGGAAGGCCTTGCCCATCTCACCGGCGTGAGCATCGCCGCGGTGAACCTCAATAACGGCATCCATGAGGGGTTGGCCATCGGGCTGATCAACATCGCCGAGGAACTCCACGGGGTCCAGATCGGGCTCATCAACATCGCGAAGAACAACCCGAGCGGCCTCAAGGTGCTCCCCCTGATCAACGCACACTTCTAGTCGCGGGTCGGTTCGGTCAGCCCGGGGGCAACACGCTGACCCGCCGCGCGAAGTCCGTGCTCCCCACCGAGATCCGGATGAAGTAGACGCCGGCCGGCACGCGGGCACCGCGCGCATCGCGGAGGTCCCAGCGGATGCGCAACGCCCCGCCCGGGTCCGTCCGTGCGGACCACGAGATCACCCGACGCCCCCGGATATCGAGCACGGTGAGCGCGGCGTCCCCGGCGTCCCCGCTCAGGATCCACTCGGTCGCCGTTCGGGCCGGGTTGGGAAACGCCGCGCCGAGGACGGGGGCGGGGGGCTCCGATGGAGGCACGGTCGCGGGCGTGGAGCGCGCATCATGGGGATCCGACCCGGCGGCGCGTTCATCCCCGTCGGGGTAGCCGTCCAGATCGTGATCGATCCCCAGCCGGTTTTCCATGCCGGGCAGGGTCGCGGTGACCGTGACCTCCGACCCCGGACCCGCTTCCAGGAGCCACCGGGAATCCTCCCGCGGCGGCACGCCGCTCAGATCCGCGATCCATCCTTCGGGCTCCCGGTACATCCATCCGCGGCTTCCGCCGTTGGCGGGCAAACGCTCATGGGCCGCCAGCCCCAGTCGTCCGGCCCCCGCTTCCTCCATCAGCACGGCCAGGCGTTGGGCGCCGGTTTCGGGATTCGATCCGTCGAAGGTCCACTGGGCTCCCATTCCGGCGTGGGGATCGGCCCCGAATCCCAGCAGGTAGGCCTCGAGGTCACCCCGATCCCGCGGTCGATCGAAGGTGAACGAGCGATGATCAAAGAAGTCCCCAAGCGAGCCGAACCGCCCGTCATGGGCGAAACCGAAACCGCGCACCGTCTCGTTCCGGTCCGGCGTAAACCGGACCTTCTCGTAGAGGGAACGCATGGCCGGGACGGCGAAGTCCTGCTCGAACCCGATCCCCGGTCCGGCCACGAGCAGGTTGGCGCCGCCGTCCGGATCGCGATGACAGTCGGTACAGGCCAGCCCGAGGGTGGGGGAGTGTCCGTTGAAGAGGCGGCGACCCAGGGTGGGGTTTCGCCCGTCCCCCGGGTCGAGGAGTTCGTTGGCCAACCCCCGGTAGGGATTGGGCGACGGCTGCAACGCGAGGAGAAAGTCGACCAGGAGCGCGAACTGGTCCGGTGTCGGTTCCCTGGGACTCCCCAGAAGGGAAAGGAAGGCCCCGCGAAAGTCGTCGAGAACGGGTCGATCCCCGCGCCAGTGGAACGGCTCGGCGCCGTCCAGTCCCTTCAGGGTCTGGGTGACCATGGGCCCTTTCATGGGGTGCATGGGGCCGCCGTTGGGGTCGCCGCTATCGACGTCGAACAGCGTGCCTCGGGGATCGCCAAGGTCCCAACCCAGACCGTCGGTCCCGCCGAACAGGTGACAGGAGGCACAGGAGAGGGTGCCGTCCGAGGACAGGTCGCCGGTCTCGTAGAACAGTCGTCGCCCATCCCGCACCCGCTCGCTGAGCGGTGAGTAGCCCAGCGGAACGACCGACTGGGCTCCGGAAGCGCGGTCAATACAACGGATGGTGTGGTCGAAGCGCTCCAGGACGAACAGGCGTCGGTTTGCCTCGTCCCAGGCCAGACCGCTCGGGCCGTGCCCCACCGCGATCCGTTCGGTGCGGGTGCCGTCGCCGTTCAATACCAACACCGCCGCCGAGCCGAAGGCGGCGATCAGCACCTCCCCGTCCGGGGTCGTGGTCACGTCCAAAGGAAAACTGGCCGCGCTCGCCGGGTCGACTCCCGGGGTGCCGGGAGCGGGGTTGAGCGGGATGGGCTCCACGAGGCCGCTCGCGGGTGTGATCCGCGTGACGCGCGTGGTCACGAAGCGGCCGCGGAGATTGGGTTCGAATCGGATGCGGTTGTGCGCCTCCTGGTTTCCCACCCAGAGACGCCCCGCGCCGTCGATGGCGGCGTTGAACAGACTGGTCCCGGCGTCCGACCAGACCCGGGTCACCGTTTCCGTGGATGTGTCGAGGGTGACCAGGTCCACGTCCGGCATGGTGTAGGAGACGGCCGCGTCCCAGTTCCCGCCCAGGGGGCCGGTCCAGGTGCCGTTGATCCATTGCACGATCAGGCTGGTCGCCGGTGGTGCGGGGAGGTTGGTGGCCATGGAGGGAATCACCCCGGGAGGGCCCAGCGCCTGCACCCGGTCGGGAGGGACAACCGTGGTGCGGTTGCCGCCGTCGAGGAAGGTGACGTGGAGGTGCGCGCCGTCGTTGGATACGACAAGGGAGCGCGGGTCGCTTCCCGGAAGGTCCAGCACCCGCGGTGGTGTCGACAGGTCAGCGAGGTCGAACACCCGCACCCGGTCTTCCTGGGACACGCTGACAAACGCCTTGCCCTGGGCAAAAGCGACGTCGGTCGGTTCATCGCCCACGAGCAGGGTGCCGACCACCACCAGGGCGTCGAGGTCCACCCGGCTTACCGAGTCGGAGAGATGGTTCACCACCCACGCTTCCCGGTTGGATCGCGCGCGCACCGTGACCGGTTCCAGACCCACCGGAATCTCGGCGAGGCGTCGTGGTGGGTCCTCGGTCACGTCGAACACCACCAGTCGGTGATCGTCGGTGTTCACGGCGAGCAGGCGGGTCCCGTCCGGCGTCAACTCGAGCGGGTGCACGTGGGGACTCTCGAACAGCGGTACACCGCCCCGCGCGCTCGGCGTGAGGAAAAAAACCAGGATCCCGCAAGCGAGGCCGGCCAGGGAACGGGGCCATCGAGGTGCGACAGGGCGCATGAAACCTCCAGACGCTTGGATAGACGTCCTAGAGGAAATGGGGGGTGTCCCAGGTCGCGAAACCGCGATCCGAGTTGAAAGATCCTAGCACATTGAAACGACTCGGCCACTGAGCCGTAACTCCTGACCGCCCTGATCGTCTATCATTGTTGGAGCGAACTCAGGGTCTGCTTCGGGCTTTGCGCCTGCGCTGCTTGGTTTTCGGGGTTTCACATCAAGGGCACTGCCCCCTTCTCCATTCTCGCGCGCCCCGCCTTCACCCGTCCGCCCCCCTATCCACCCAAGTCTGCATCCGCTTCGCCGTGTCCGGCGAGAGAGGTAGAACATCCATGTTCCAACGTGTGTCTATCCTGACCGGCCTGTGCGCCGTGCTCGGACTGACTTTCGGCACCCAGGTGGCCGAGAGCACCAGCGTCCGCGCCCGCACCCTGGTCGACCTGATCGAGCTGTCCGAGATGATCGTGCTCGGGGACGTGCGCGACGTGCGCGACGGCTTCGACGCCTCGGGCGTTCCCTTCACCGAGATCACCCTCGACGTCGGCGAATCCGTGCGTGGATCGTTGGGTGCCCAGTACACCTTTCGCCAGTTCGGACTGCTGGAGCCGCGTCAGTTGGCCGACGGCACCTGGAACCTGAACGTCTCGCCGGACGGCTGGCCCCGCTTCCACAAGGGAGAGCGCGTGGTCCTCTTCCTGCACCCGGCGGGGGAGTTGACCGGTCTGCGCACCACCACCGGACTCTTCCAGGGCAAGTTCACCGTGGACGAGAACGGCATGGTGGCGAACCTCATCGGCAACCAGGGTCTGTTCAAGGGCGTGCGGGAGACCGCCGGCCGCTTGAGCCCCGTCGAACAGAAGATGCTCGCCCAGTCCAAGGGTGGCATCCAGTTGGATACCTTCCTGGGTCTTGTCCGCAAGGCGGTCCAGGAGCGTTGGGTCGAGGACCGGAGGTTGGTCGATGACAACAACTAGCCGCCTCCTGTTGCTCCTCATTGCCCTGGCCGTCCCCGCCGCGTCCTTTGCCGCGGGACCGTTGCTCATCTTCGACCCCCCCACCCGGACCCCGTGGGCCTACGCTCCCGGAAACGTCAACGGGTACACGGACCTCGGCGCCATGGGCCCCACCCTCACCAACGCCGAGGCGGACGCCATCGTCGCGTTCAGTCTCGGTCAGTGGACCGGGGTGGCGTCCTCGTACTTCTCCTCGACGGTGGCGGGGGACTTCGGTTCCATCGGTCTTCCTGACATCACCGGAGCGAACGCCGGTCTGGTGGTCGGCACCAACAACGGTGGCGGCATCCATGTCATGTACGACAACGACGGATCCATCATCAGCGGGTTCTTCGGGGCACCGGCCGGGGTGTTGGGGATTGCCTCCCCCGATTTCGGATCCGCCGGAACGCTGACCGAGAGTTGGGCCGTGCTCAACGGGACGTCAGTGGATCCGTCGGACGCGGTCGGCACCTACTTTGCCGGCGTGTTCACCCACGAGCTGGGTCACTCCATCAACCTCGCCCATGTGCAGACCAACGGGGCGATCACCTTCTTTGGTGACGCCACCGGTCCTTCCGGTTGCGGCCTGCCCTACGGCGGAGCCCCGTCGATTTCCAACCTGGAGACGATGTACCCGTTCATCGACCCCTCCTTCGGGAGCGTGGGTCAGCAGATGTCGATCGTCGACAATCTCGACGATCAGGTCTCCCTTTCCGATATCTACCCCACCGGCGGCTATCCCGGGAACCGGGCCACCATCGATGGGACGGTGTATCTGGCGGACGGCGTGACCGAGGTAACCGGGGTCAACGTCATCGCACGCAACGTGGCCAATCCCTGGGTGGACTGTGTCTCGCATCTCTCCGGGGACTTCACCCAGGGATCCCTGGGTGACGACGGGTTCTACGAGTTCCAGGGACTGACCCCCGGGGCCGACTACGTCATCTATATCGACGGGATCGTGGCCGGTGGCTTCAGTACCCCGGCGGCCGGAGTTCCCGCGGCTGCCGAGGAGTTCCACAACGGAGTGAGCGAGTCCGGGGATCCGGGAATCGACAGTCGTTGTGCTTCGACCACGGTGTCCGCCGGGGCGGGAGGAACCACAACCGCGGATGTCATCATCAACGAGCCGTTCGTCCTGTTGGGAGACGACAGCTTCACCGAGGTTCAACTGCCCTTCACGTTCCCGTTCTGTGACGTGGCCTACAACTCGGTGTTCATCAACGCCAACGGCAACCTGACCTTCGGCGCCGGGGACGCGGACTACTCGGCGACCGTTTCCGAGTTCCTGAACGGCCCGCCGCGCATTTCCGGGGTGTGGACGGATCTGAGTCCACAGCTGGGCGAGGTCACCGCGTCCGGTAATGCGACCGAGTTCACCATTGCCTTCAATGCCGTCCCGGAGTGGAACACCACCAACGTGAATACGTTCGAGTTCCGGTTGCGCCCCAACGGCACCTACGATGTGGATTACGACCGGATCGACGCCACCGCGGCCCTGGCCGGGCGGACACCGGGCGGCGGCGCGGCGAATCCCGGGGGCAGCGATCTGAGCGCCCTCGCCCAGCCCATCACCGGCACCACGGTGTACCAGAACTTCGCCGCCGGGTGGGATCTGGACTTCACCAACCTGCTCTATGCCACGTGCGGGGACAGCTGCGTGGCCAACACCCCGCCCACCGCCGTGTGCCAGAACGTGAGCGTGAACGGTTCGGGTGCCGGCTGCCTGGTGGCCGTCACCCCGGGCCAGGTCGACTTCGGGTCCTTCGACCCCGACGGCGACCCGCTGAACTTCGTGCTGAGTCCGCCCGGCCCGTACGCGGAGGGCGTGACCAACGTCCAGCTCGTGGTCACGGATCCCTGCGGTGACTTCGATATCTGCAGTGCCAGCATCACCGTGACCTGTTCGATGGGACCCATCAAGGACGTGGGTCCGGCTTCGATCGCGTTCAATGTGGCTCCGGGCGACACTGCCTGCGAGAAGGTCACCATCCGCAATACCGGGGACGAGAACCTCATCATCAACTCCATCAACGGGTGTGCCGCCGCGCCGTTCTGGACCGACCTCACGGGTCTGGTCACCACCATCCCGGCCGGGGACTCGACCTGCTTTCTCCTGTGCTACAGCTCGGCCACTCCCATGTCGAGCGACTCCTGCACGGTGACCGTGGACACCAACGACGGATCGTGCGACGTCACGGCGTCGGTGGGAGCGATTCTCGCGGCCGATCGCCCGGGGGCGCTCGGGGCGGGACTCGTTCTCTCACCCGCCTTGCCCAACCCGTTCACCTCGGCGACCCGGATCCGCTTCGCCCTCGGTGAGGACACCCCGGTGCGGCTCGACGTGTTCGACTTCCAGGGGCGCCGTTTGCGGACCCTCGTCGACGGGCAGTTGTTCACCGCCGGGGAACACGAGGTGCGGTGGGACGGAATGGACGCCCGAGGACGGCCGGTGGCTTCCGGGATCTATCTCATCCGGGTGGCCTCGGACCAGGAGTCGAAGACCACCCGACTGGTCCGCACCCGCTAGCCCCGGACCGACAGGAAACGATTCGAGCCGCATCGCCTCCACGGCGGTGCGGCTCGATGCTTCCCCGCCCGACCCGCGTTGCGTCACGTCTTGCGCGTGTGATAGGGTCCTTCGCCTTGCGGGGCGCCATACCCAAGCGGCTAAGGGGACGGACTGCAAATCCGTTATGCGGCGGTTCGAATCCGCCTGGCGCCTCCATTTTTTTTTGCCGTGCGACTCGCCCCGCGAGCGCACGGCATTTTTCTGCCCGGCTCCCGGGCTCTTGCCCGGCCCCCTAGCGGGTCTTGACCATCCGCACCGTACCCACCGTCGCACCATCCAACGCGGTGCGGCCAAAGTAGACCCCCGGCTTCACCGCGATTCCCCGGTCGTCCCGGCCATCCCAGGCCAGTTCGTGCTCACCGGGGGGAAGTTCGCCGTCGTGAAGGTCCCGCACCAGCCGGCCCGAGGCATCGAACACCCGTACCGTCACCCGTTGCGCCCCCGAGAGAAGCGGGCCGTCCCCCACGATGGACAGACGGATGCGACTCTGGGTCCGCATGGGGTTCGGGTAGGCGCTCAGCCCGACCGCGGGAACCGGATCCGGCTGGCCGGCGTCGAGGAGTCCCGATCCCTGCAGCTTCTGGATCCGGTGATTGTTGCCGTCGACGATGTACAGGTTTCCCAGTGCATCCACGCCCACGTCATCCGGGAAGCGGAACTCCCCCCACCCCGAGCCCAGCTCGCCCCCCCAGTGATCCTGGAAGACCCCCTCCCCGTTGAACAGCTGGACACGCTGGTTGGCCGAGTCGGTCACCACGATCCGCCCCAGGGGGTCGACCGCGAGCCCGGTCGGCTGATCGAACTGCCCGAACCAGGAACCCTGCATGCCCCAGGAGCGCAGATGGGCTCCCGTCGCGTTGAACTTCTGGATCCGATGGTTGTAGGTATCCGCGACATAGACGGACCCCTGGGCGTCGATGGTGATGCCGTAGGGCGTATCGAACTCCCCGTCCGCCTCGCCCGGCTCTCCCCAGGAACGGAGGAAGGTTCCGGAGGCGCTGAACGCCTGAACCCGATGGTTGTCGCTGTCGGTGACGAACACCGTGCCGTCCTGGGCGACCGCGATGCCGCGTGGGTTCGCGAACTGTCCCGGCTCGTTCCCCAACTCCCCCCACGAGGCGAGGAAGTCCCCGGTGGGGGTGAACTTCTGGATGCGGTGATTGCCCCGGTCCACCACGTAGACCAGCCCCGCCGGCCCGACCGCGACGTCCAACGGGTACTTGAACTCACCCTCGCCGGTTCCCATCGCGCTTCCGGCAAACCCGGGGGTGGAAGCCATGCGGTAGGGGACATCATGGGGGAGGCTGGGGTTGGGCTCGAGGCCCCACTTGAGCAGGAACTCGCCGGTCGGGTCGAACTTCTGGATCCGATGGTTGAGCACATCGGCCACATAGAGGTTGCCGGCAGCGTCGACCGCGGTTCCATGGGGGTTGTCGAGTTGCCCGTCCTGCATTCCCCGTCCACCGGTGGAGTTCAGCACGGTTACCGACTTGGGGGGGGCCACGTTCTGGGCCTCGGCGAGTCCTGGCAGCGCCAACGCAATCACGGCCAGAAGAGGGGCCCTTCGAACCAAACCCAGCGAGGAAAACAAAACCAACAGGGTGCGCGACGTACGAAGGCGGATAACCGTCTCCTTCAAGTCGCCTGCAGACGCGCGTAATGTAGCAGTCGGGGGGGAAGCTGACTACCGGCTATCGTTTGCGAATCCGATTATCAGCGCGCTTTCCTGTGTCAGCTGCCGCGATCGTCGTTGTCGGTGTTGCGGTCCGGGTCGTCTTCGATCCCGGGGAAGGACTGCTCCCACACCCACAGGCGCCGCCACCCGTCGGCGCGGAGCCGATAGATCGCCAACAGGTTTTCGGGATGATCCGACAACTCGAACTTTCCCCACACCTCGACCGGCAACTCCGGCCAGCTGCGGGGGTCGAAGCCCTCGATGTAGACCTCGACCAGCGCCGTCATGTCCGTGGGGCCGCAGAAGAGGGAGATCGGGTTGAGGGCGCTGAGCAGCAGATCGCCTTTGTCCTGGGCCCCGTAGTTGGGGATCAGGTAGCCCTCGAGACGCACGAGTTGGCCGTCCAGGGCCTGCAGACCGGGTTCCCACTCCACCGACCCCCCCGGGAGGTAGTGCGTCCCGCGCAGCACCGACCAGGTGAGCAGGGGCGTGTCCTCGGGAGGCATGTCCTCGAGCGGCTTGGCGGTGAGGCCGGCCGGTACGAGGAGAAGACAGACAGCGAAGATATGGCGAAGGCAGGGACGTAACACGGCACGTTTCTCCGGGGACACCAGGGGCCGATTACTCTAGCAGACCCCCCCCCGGTCGCAGCAGCGTTCGTGTGCTACCGATCGCCCGCCGATCGCCGCTGTTCGTCCGAGTCCCGATAGGTGCTGAAGCGGCCCGGGGGTTCCGGGCGATGGAACAGGCGGCGCAGCACGCGGCGCAGTTCCTCGAGCGCCAGAACGGTCAGGACCCGCCACATCCTAGGGGGTCTCCGCCGAGGCTTCGCGCACCGTGGCCGGCGAGGGCACGCGCCAGCTTCCGGGTACCCAGAGGTACCCTTCCTCGCGCCCGGCCCAGGTCCAGTGGCCGGAGACCCAAACCGCACGCGGGTTTGGGCTTGGGGGCCGCACCGTGCTCAGGGAGGCGGCCCCGGGAGGGGGCTGGGGCGGAGAGCCGGCACAGGCAGGCAGCCCCAGAAACAGGGCGATCAAGCCTCGGTCCGCCAGTCGGCGCCAGGTCTGTCGCATGCATCGGTTCATGGGCTCCCCCGGGAGTCGCCCGGCGGAATCCGGGCTCTCCCTCCGGTATCGGCCGCTGGGGCCGGGGCCTTGAACTCGCTGTGCGTGATAGGCTTGCCGCGATTCCCACCCAGGTTGGCCCCCGGACAGGGAGTTGCCGTCCGGGCTCACCCGCTCTATGTTAGGGATGTCGGGCCCCCCCCTCCGGCCAGAACCATGCTGCTGAAACCCTGTCTGCTCGCAGTCGCTCTTGGAATCCTTCTCGCGGGAGGGATGGCCGAGGCCACCTCGCCCCACCCCGATGTGGAGCGGGCGATCGCCGCTGGCCGTCTCCATCCCCTTCGCGGCGAGCCCAGGGTCGAGTACGGGGGGCTTAGCCCCGTCGCTCGCGCCTCGGGCCGGCGGTTCAATCCGACCCCGCGCCTGCTCGTCCTGCTGCTGGATTTTCCCGACCGGCCCGCCCAGCCCGGTTTCGAGCCGGCCCACTTCGAGGACCTCTACTTCTCCCGGGGGACCCGGGAGACGGTGAGTCTGCGGGACTACTACCTGGAAGCCAGCTACGGGCAGATGGATGTCACCGGTGAGGTGCATGGCTGGATCCGCATGCCCCAGAGCTATGCCTTCTATGCCCACGAGGCGTCCGGCGTCTGCGGGAACTGTTTCCCCAACAACGCCCGGGGGCTTGCCGCCCACGCCGTGGATGCCGCCCTCGCCCGCGGCATCGACCCGGCACGCTTCGACCACGATGACGACGGGATCATCGACGGGTTCATCCTCGTTTTCCCGGGACAAGGGTCGGAACGCACGTTCTCCAACCGGGACTTCCACTCCCACTACTGGAACATGACCGCCAACACCGCGGTGGGCGACATCGGGATTCCGGACTACGCCCTGGTCGCAGCGGACGAGAACGTGGGGGTGGTGGTCCACGAATACGGCCATGTGCTGGGCGGGGACGACCTCTACGACACCCGGAACCTGGGGAACGGACTCGGCGACTTTTCCGTGATGGCCAAGGGGAACTGGTTCGACGGGGGACGACGGCCGGGAGGGCCGGACCCGTTCACCCGCGCCCAGTGGGGTTTCGTGACCCCCGAGAACGTGGGTGCGGACGAGCCCCGCATCGAGATCCGACGCGTCAACGAGAACCCCCACGTGCTCCGGTTGTGGCGTGAAGGGGTCCGGGGGCGGGAGTACTTCCTGATCGAGAACCGCGCCGCGGTGGGGATCGACGGGTTCCTCCCGGGGGAGGGGATTCTCGTCTACCACGTCAACGAGTCCATCCAGCGTCAGGACGATGCGTCGCGCTACCGGGTTTCCGTGGTCCAGGCGGACGGACTGGACCAGTTGGGCCTGGGTCTACCGCGCAGCCAGGGGGATGCCGGGGATTTCCTGCCGGGGTCGGCCGAGGTCTATCATCTGGACGACGATACGCAGCCCAGCCTGAGGGATCAGGCGGGAGAACCCACCGGCGTCTCCATCGACGTGTTGGACCCGCCCGGACCGGTGATGCGGATCGGCGCCACGGTGGGGATCAGCCTCGGCGGGGCGCCCAGACCGCGGGTGGAACTGGTTCTCGATGACGGCGGTTTCGCCGAGGGCATCGAAGCGGGCCGCCCGGCCACCTTGCGCGTCTTCCTGCACAACGAGGGCACCCGGCTGGAGGAAGGCACGCTGACCCTGATCTCCCGGGACCCCGCGGTCACCCTGATCACCCCCTACGAGGTCCCGATGCCGGGGCTTGGCGCCCTGGCCAGTCGTGATTTCCCGGTTCCGTTGCGGGTCGAGACCCGTTCCACCGGGACCCCGCGCGCCGTGGCGCTCGAAGCCCGCCTGGACCTGCCCGATGCCCGGTACACCCTGAACGCCGTGCTCCCCCTGGCCGCGAACCTGATCCGCCGGGAGAGCTTCGAACTGGAAGTGGCCGATGTGAACGCGGTGGCGGTGGACCCGGCCTCGACGGTGACCTGGGTCCGGTCCGATCGGCGGGTCAGCCACGGCACCCGGGCCTGGTGGAGCGGGGCGTACCCGGAACGCTCCAATCAGGCGCTGGTCCTGGGACCGTTCGTGGTGAACGAGACGGCCGAAGTGCGATTCGATCAGTTCATGCACGCCCAATCGCTGGGGGAGTGGGCGCTGGACGGGGGCTTCCTCGAGATCTCCGACGACGGCGGCGCCACCTGGGCGCTCCTCGAACCGGAAGGCGGATACCCACACCGGTTCACCCTCACCGACGGGAACCCCTACACCGACAAGCCGGCCTGGTCGGGGCGCGCCGAGACGTGGGAGTCGGTTCGGGTGCCGGTGGTGGGATACACCGGACCCATCTTCCTGCGGTTCGTCTTTGCCAGCGACTTCAGCGGGGCCGGCGTCCTGTACGACGGGTGGACCGTGGATGCCCTCGAGGTGCGTTCCTGGGATGGGGCCCATGCGGTGAGCCTGGACCCGGCCCCCCCGGACGCCCATGGGCAGGTGCGGGTCGGGGTGCGCTTCACCCCCATGCTCCCCACGCCCGTTCCCGCCTGGGTTCGCCTGGTTCGCTCCCGCGGAGCGGAGGAGGTGGTGCTGGGGTCGTGGTCCGCCGTGGAGAGGCTGACCACCTCGGTGCGCGTCCCCCCGATCACGCCGGGGGATGCGGTGTGGCTTGAATGGGAAAGCGCACGCCGGTACCGCTCGCAGCCGGTCTTCCTCTCCGCCCCCGCCGATTCCCGATCCCTGCTTGCCGGAACCCCCGCCGTCATGACCGCGGCCGGAGGGTGGGTCACCTATCGGGTCGTCGGCGACGGCGGAGCGGTGTGTCTGGAACTCCTGGATGTTCGGGGCGCGCGGGTCCGGACGCTCGTCCAGGACACCCTGCCATCCGGGACGCATCGCGTCCGCTTCCCGGACCATGACGACACCGGGCGTTCGCTGGCTTCCGGAGTCTACTTTCTCCGCTTCGTCACCGATGCGTCGCAGGCCACGCAAAAAATCATCCGCATCCCCTGAACGATTCGCCCACGCCCTGAAATCCCCTGTTCGCTCGTTGATTCGCTCCGTATACTGCGACGCGGAGGGCGGCGCGTGGGCACGCGCCAACGACATCGTGATTCAGTCATCACTTCGTTCGACACGAACGTCGTGGAGACCGTGGTGCGTGGTGATCCGCGCCATGGTGCTCCTGTGCGGCGTATGCGGCGTGAGCGTCGCTGTCGGTGCGGCCGATTCCGGCCCCGCCGCAACCTCGGCGTGGCCGGGAGACGCTCTCTACGCTGCTGCCTGGTCGCCGGGAACCCCTCCCGCGGCCGCCCTGGTCCTCCCCCGACGCTCCTGGAGTCTCGAGTTCGAGTACTTCACCCTCCTGGCCCGTTTCGATCCGGTGGCCACCACCCGTCTGGGGTTGGGCGTCGCCGACGATACGTTCGGGCCCATCGACGCGGAAGGAATCGCTGCGGCATCCCTGGCCTGGAACCGCTTCGCCGCCCGTCTGGACGAAGCGGAGCGTTCCTCGCGTTACGCGGGCGACCGATTCGACCTCGCTCTCCTGATCCACGACGTGCGGCAACGGCGTTTCGAGGCCGAGGTGCTCCGGCCGGACACGCGGGATCCGGGCCGGGTGTTGCGACACGTTGCCGAAGGACTCGACCTGTTGATCCTCGGGGGGGACCCCGCTCCGGATGACCGGCTCCGCGCGGTGCGAGGTCGCCTGGTCCAGATCCCCACCCTGCTCGCTACGGCCCTTGATCGTCTGGAAACGCCGTCGACCGAACTGACCGAGCTGGCCATTCTCCAGGCCGAGGCCCTGGGCGGCTTCCTGCTGCATGGGGTGCAGCCGGTTGCCGTGGGTTCGCGCGACCTCGAGCTGACCGATTCGGTGCTGGCCGCGACCTCCCGCGCCCTGGGGGCGGTCTGGGAGTACCGGGAAGCCCTGGTCCGCGACGTGCTCCCCCGGGCCCGCCCCGGGTTCGCCCTGGGGGATTCGCTCTACCGTGCCGCCCTCGCGGTCGAGGAAGGGGTGGATCGGTCGATTCCGGAACTGGACAATCTCGCCACGGCAGAACTCGCGCGGCTGGAAGGGAGTCTCCGCGTGGTCGCGTCGGCCATCGACTCCACCCGCCCGCCGACGGAGGTCCTGCGCTCCATGGCCTCGGACCACCCCGGACCGGAAGGTCTCCTGGATCTGCTGACCACGGCGACCCGGGAGGCGCGGGAGTTCGTCGAGGCCTCGTGGGCCTTCCCTCCCATATCGGAGGGACCCACGCTGCGGGTCCGTCCCGCGCCTCGGTTCGTGCATACCGGTTTTGCCGGGCTGTTCCTGCCCGGTCCGTTCTCACGGGACCCGATCGAAGGCCAGTTCTTCGTCGTATTCCCCGATCGGGCCGCCCCGGACGAGGATCGCGAGGCGGCGCTGCGATTCTTTCATCCCGCGGCGGCCACGAACCTCGCCCTGCACGAGACCTATCCGGGTCACTTCTATCAGTTGGCCCATTTGCGCACCCTGCCCAGCCCCATTCGACGGGCGGTGATGAGCCGTTCCTTCATCGAGGGGTGGGCCCACTATGGGGAGTCCGTGGTGCTGGAGTTGGGGTACCGGCTCCAGGACAGCGCGTTCCGTTTGGCTACCCTGCATTCGGCCCTACGCCGCGCGGGAAGGCTGCGGGTCGCCCTGGGCCTGCACACCGAGGGCTGGACCCTTGACGAAGCGGCCGTGTTCCTCGAGACCCGGTGCTTCCTGGATCCGCCGGTGGCCTGGCGCGAGGCCGAGCGCGGCATGACCGATCCCTTCTACGGGGTCTATACCCTGGGACGCCTGGCCATCGAGCAGCTGCGGCGCGAGGTGGAACAGGTCCGGGGGGACGACTTCGATCTGGGGGTGTTCCATGGCGAACTGCTCGGCATGGGCGCGCCCCCGCTCTCCCTGGCCCGCGAGGCCCTGTTGGGCGCGGGCGCGGTGGGTGGCTATCTGGACTGATCCCGGTCCAGTTGTGCCCCTTCCAGCACCGCGCCGTCGAAACGGGCGCCCTCCAGATGGGCCCCGGTGAGGTTCGCGCCGGTCAGGTTGGCTCCCTCGAACACGGCGTGGGTGAGATCCGCTCCGCGCAGATCGGCGTCCTCGAGTTCGGCCCGGTCGAACACCGCATTGCGAAGACGGGCGTGACGCAGGTCGGCGGCGTTGAGCGAGGCCAGGGTGAAGTCCGAGGCCACCGCGGTGAGGAACCGGGCGTCGGCCTGATCCAGGCTCGCCCCGTGCCAATCGCTGTCGGAAGCGACCGCGCGCACCAGGCGTACCCCGCGTCCCTCGGCCTTGCGTGCGAACGCGCGTTTGAGATACGCCCCGCTGAGGTCCGCATCGCGCAGGATGACCGACTCCATCCGGGCCCCTTCGAGGTAGGCGCCGGGGGCCATGGCTTCGGTGAGATCCGCCCCGCCGAGGTCCGCGCCGTCCAGGACGGCCCGTACCAGCCGCGCCTGATGCAGGGAGGCCCGCACCAGCCGTGCCCCAGCCAGGTAGGCCCGCTGGGCCCGGATGCGACTCATGTCGGCTTCGGTAAAGTCCACCTGGCCCATATCCGCATCCATCACCCGCGCGGCATAGAGCAGCGAGCGGCGAAAGACGGCCCCCCGCAGGAGGGACCGCTCGAAGTGGGCCTCGGTCAGCATGGCCTCCGAGAAGTCCACCCCGGAGAGATCCGCGTCCTGGTATTCGACCCCGGAGAGGTCCGCCCCCTCCGCAATGAGGTGCTGCAGCTTCTGCTTTGCCGAAAGGGGTCCGATCGACCGCACGCGTTCCGTCATCCCGTCTCCTTCGCGTTCGAGGGGACGAGGCGTTGCCTCAGATTCCCTCGAGCTGGATCTCGTTGATCGTGTCGCCGACCTGGATGAGGTTCACCACATCCATGCCGTCGATGATCTCTCCGAAAATCGTGTACCGGCCGTTGAGATGCGGGGTGGGGGACTGGGTCACGAAGAACTGGCTCCCGCCGGTGTCCTTCCCGGCCAAGGCCATGCCCACCATTCCGGTTCCATAGTGG
This sequence comes from Candidatus Eiseniibacteriota bacterium, assembly GCA_942491735.1. Taxonomy (GTDB): domain Bacteria; phylum Eisenbacteria; class RBG-16-71-46; order JABDJR01; family JABDJR01; genus CALOCN01. The sequence goes on from CALOCN010000001.1 coordinate 1,276,594, forward strand.
AGCGGGTTGTACTCGCAGCGGATCGCGTAGCCTGGGCCACCCCATCCATCACCGCGGGGATCCCCTCCCTGAATGACGAAATCGGCCACCACGCGGTGGAAAGTTAGGCCGTTGTAGTATCCGGACCGCGCCAGGGTGATGAAATTGGCCACCGTACCCGGGGCCAGATCCCCCATGAGGCGGATGCCGATGGTCCCCCGGTTGGTCACGATGCGGGCGATGGCGCGCTGGTCCGAGCTTTCCAGGGCCACCGCCAACTCGAGGTCGAGGTTCGTGGGGATGTCGGTGCCGGCCGTCGTGGCCGGATCCACCAGCTCTCCGCGGATCCGTGACAGGGCGTCGGCCGCGGCCAGGCTCACGCCGGGATCGCTGTCGTGCCGGGCCGCCTCCAGCAGGGCCAGTGCCCGTTCCCGGTCCCCGTCGCCAAGCTCGCCCTGGGGGTCGTCCGACTCCTCCGCGGTGAGGATGGAGCCGAGTGCGCCGAGGATCGCCGTCATGACCTCGGTGTCGACCGGGCTCAGCAGCTTGTCGTAGGCGGTGACCAGGGGAGCGACCGCGCTCAGGTCGAACCGCTGCCCCGCCGCGTTGGCGGCACTGGTCAGGACCGCCGGGTCGTCGCTGTCCAGGAACTCCCGGTTGAGGGTCACCGCGTGGGTCTGCGGGTATCCCACCAGGGCATTGACCACCGCGGCCTGAACCTGGGGGGACTCGTCGAGACACATCTGCTCCAGCATGAGCAGGGCCGGCTCGCTCTTGATCTCCGCCAGACCGTCCGCGGCGGCGACCCGCAGCCGCCAGTTGGGGCTGGCGTACACGTCGCGGATATCCGGCAGGGCGCCGTCGTGGTTTCCGGTGGCCTGCGCCCGCACCAGCGCGGCCCGGACGCGCCAATCCGAGGATCCCTCCAGATCGAAGGTCCGTCCCAACCCGCCTCCCGAGGCGAGTTGACCCATGGTGGCGATCGCGGTCAGTCGAACGTGCTCGTTCTCGTCATCCAGGAGAAGGCTCGCCCGACTGGTGTAGAAGTTGAGACGCGCCGCTCCCATGGCCTTGAGCGCCTCGACCCGCACCCGCCAGTCTTCATGCTCCAGGAGCGGAACCACGAACTCCACCAGCTTGCGGGTCTTGAGTTCGGCCGCGGCGCGGCAGGCGAAGATCAGGGGCAGGGCGTCCGTGGAGCCACGGAGCAGGGTCTGGACTCCCGAGGTGGACTGCTTCACCTTCCCGCGCTGCACGGCGAAGGCGGCGCGCCACTGCAGTTCCGGGTCCCGTACCCGCATGGTCTCGTTCAGCGGGAGCGCGGCCCCGCTGATGTTGGTGCCTCCCACCGCGAGGACGCCCAGAGCGACCGCGGCCGTGCGGGCGATCTCGGGGTCCTCGTGCTTGAGCAGTTCGGCCAGTTGGGGCACCGTGCTCTCGGTGCCGCACTTGCCCATGGCTTCCACCAGTCGCACGCGGACCCGGGGGTCGGACTCCTGGCTGAACGCCGTGGTCAGGCGATCGATTCCCACCGGTTCGAACAACTGACCGATGGCGAATGCGGCGGCCAGGCGGACCTCGGCGTCGTCGTCATCCAGGCCGGCGGCCAGGTCCTCGATCAGGACCGCGTGCTGCAGTCGTCCCAGGGCCAGGTAGGCGCGTGCCCGCACTTTCGGATCGTCGTTGCTGGTCAGCCCGACCAGGAAGCCGTCCGTGTACGACCGGGACTGCTCGCGGATCAGGATCTCACGGGTGAGATCGGGATCCAGGGCGGCCGAGGGGACCGGGTGGACAAAGCTCATGGCCACGGTCAGCCCCAAAGCCAGGGTAAGGGCACGCATTCGAAACCTCCGGAACAGACGAAGTAGGTGCGCGCGTATGATCGCGCAAGCGACTGATGTTAAAGGATTAAGGCGGGTGGTGTCCAGTTGGGAAGCCCCGTCTGGAAGGGCCCGAGCGTGGTGAGGAGCACTCCTCCCCGGGTGCCTTGAAAGCTACCCCGCCCGCGAGCCCGGGATTCCCCGACCTTCGCCTAGCTGGTCAGGATCTCGGAGGAGGGGTCGAGACGGGTCCAGACCCCCCCTGCGATCCGCACCAGGGCGGCAATCACCAACCCCAACGGCACCAGCAGGACCACCGCGGCGGCGGGAACCTCCCACAGGGAAACCGGGATCCCGGTCAGCGAGTGGAGCAGGATCAGCGCCCCGACCAGGATGGCCGCGGGCAGCAGGGTGACCACGACCACGAAGAGCATGGCCACGGTGAACAGGATCCTCTGCCCCATGGCGCCTGCCCCGCGTTGGGTGTCCGCGACCAGGAGGGCCCAACCGGGAAAGAGCAGGGTGATCAGGGTCTGAATGGTGGCGGTCAACACACACAGACCGGACAGGAGGACGATCCCCGACACGATCAGGACCAGCAGCACGGCCAAGGGGGACGCCCCCAGGAACGCGGCCATCCCATCCGGGACCAGGGCGGTGGTGTGGGCACCGGAGACCGCCGCGGCCCGGATGCCCAACTCCAGCCCCAGGAGAAAGGCGGCGACCGCGAGGGCCAGGGTGATTCCGCTCAGTCCTCCGGACGCGGCCCAGGCCCAGACCAGTCGGCGGGGCGGGATCGGCCAGGTGCGCACGACATCGATCTGTCGCAGGTCCAGGACGATGCGTTGGGCCGCGGCACCGCTGGCCACCATGGAGAGCGCCGCCGCCTGGAGGGCCACGATTCCCTGGGTGAGAATCGCCGCCTCCCGGGCTCCGGTCAACGCATTGACCAGCGCGGTTGCGGCAAGAATCCCGAACCACGCCGCGATCAGGGTGCGGGGTCCCAGACGCAGGCGACCGGTGGCGTGACGCCAGATGACCGCGATCTCGGGCGATCCGGTGGGGGCCAGGGGGAAGGGGTGGGCCGAACGGGTCCGTTGGCGGAGCCAGCCTCGGCGCTGCGTCGCCACCCGGGTGGCCCGGTGGCGTTCCCGCGCCACCACCGCGTCCTCGAATCGGACCTGGGAACGCATGACCGCCAGCATCAGCAGCAGCACCACGACCAGCGAGGGCCCCAGCGCGCGCGGGAGTTCGGGCATGGACTCGGTGAAGAAGGCCCCGGTGACCCAGCGAAACGGGGTCAGGGGGTAGCGCACCCACGCCTGCCCTGCCCGCTCGGACAGTTCTTCCACGATGCCGGATTCCGACCACTCCACGCCGTCCGCGGAGAGCGTGCCGTAGGCATTGAAGCCGACGTCTCCCATGCCCACCAGCACGACGCCCAGGAGGACCAGGGCGAGCAGTCGACTTCCGGTACGGACCCAGGCTTCCGGCGCGGCGGTCCACTGTCCCCGCAATCGCCCCTGCAGGTCCCATGCGGTGATCCCGCACCAGAACGGCAGGATGGCCACGGGGCCCAGCCCGGTGAAGATCGCGATCACCGTGGCGGCGAGGAGGCTGATCGGCTGGGTCTTGAGCAACCCGTACAGGAGCAGGGTGCGCCGACTGAGGGGGGCGGGAAAGAGCAGGTGGATCTCCGCCCGGGACAGGGTGATGGGGGGGCGCCCGGGTAGCACGAGCCAACTCAGGGCGACCAGGATGGCGACCAGTGCCGCCACCCCCAGGGTCAGCGCGGGGGCCGCCTCCAGGACGGGAAAGTCCGAGCGGTTGCCGATGCGGATCCCCGAAGAAAAGGGACGGGCCAGCAGCCAGGCGAAGTAGGCGAAACCGACCAGGAACCCGGCCAGGTAGCGTGGCTGTTTCAGGAGCTTGACCCCGCGGATCAGGCGCCCGCGCAGCCGTCGGACCATGAGTTCCAGGAGCACCCTCACGGTTCGGCGCGGTCCTCGGTGGCGTGCAGGAAGATGTCCTCGAGGCCGGCCGCACCGGCGAACTCGGGTCGCGAGCCGCGAATGGATTCCAGGGTGCCGTCGGCCACCTTGCGTCCGCGATGGATGATGGCCACCCGGTGGCAGATCTCCTCCACCAGGTGGAGCATGTGGGAGGAGACCAGCACCGCCATGCCGTCCCGCGCGCCGCGGACGATCACGTCCTTCATCTGGCGCATGGCACGCGGATCGAGTCCGGTCAGCGGCTCATCCAGGATGAGGACCCTGGGCTGGTGCAGGAGGGCGGTGGCGATCATGAGCTTCTGTTTCATGCCGCGGGACAGTTCGCTGGGAAAGGCGGTGTGCCGGTCCCCCAGGTCGAACAGGCTCAGGAGTTCCCTCCCGCGCTCGGACCCGTCGGCGGCCCCATAGAGACGCGCGGTGACGAGGACGTGGTCCCAGACGGTGAGGTCCTCGAACAGATGCGGTTCGTCCGAGACAAACGCGAGATGGTGCTTGGCCCCCACCGGGTCGGTGGCGAGATCGATTCCTCCCAGGCTGACCCGTCCCGAGGTCGGGGGAATGATCCCGGCGATCATGCGCAGGGTCGTGGTCTTGCCCGCGCCGTTGGGGCCCACCAGCCCCAGGATCTCCCCGGCTTCGGCCTGGAGATCGATTCCACTGGCCGCCGGGACGTTGTCGTAGACCTTGGTCAACTGTTCCGTGAGAAGCATGGGCGGTATGCTCGCCCATGCTGCGCCGTCCAGCAAGACCGAACCGTGCCGCCAGGGAGTTCGCGTGCCCCAGGAAACCGTTCTCGTGACCGTCTACAGCCCACGCCAACCGTTCTGGAGCCTTCCCGTGCGTTGCCGGGACCTGCTGGAGGATCGCTTCCGGTCTGTTGAGTGGGTGCACGTGCCGGGCTGGGAGTCGGACTTCGGCCCCGGTCTTGCGAAGGCCACGGTCTGGTTCGGGTGGCATCTCCCCGAGCCGGCGTTCCTGGGCGCGCCCCGCCTGCGCTGGATGCACAGCGGTTCCGCCGGGGTGCGACGGCTGCTGTATCCGGCCCTCGTCGACTCCGAAGTGGTGCTCACCAACTCGAGCGGCGCGCACGCCCCGTTCATGGCCGAGCAGATGATGGGATGGATGCTCTCCTGGGTCCGCCGCGATCCTCAGTTGGAACGCGCCCGGGCGCAGCGGGAGTGGGCGGGGCCCCGGCTGCTCCAAGAGAACCCCCCGGAGACGCTCCTGGGAAAGACCCTTCTCATCGTGGGCTACGGCGCGGTGGGTCGGGAACTGGCCGTTCGCGCGCGGGCCTTCGGGATGCGTGTGGTCGGGGTGCGACGGAGTCCGCAAGCGGGCGGCGAGGTGACCGAGTCCGGGATGGACTCCCTGGACCGTCTTCTCGGCGAAGCGGATGTGGTGGCCAACGTGCTTCCGTACACGGAAGCAACGCGGGGACTGTTCGATCGCGGACGCCTGATGCGGATCCGGCCCGGCGCGTTCTTCATGAACGTGGGCCGCGGAGCGACGGTGGACGAGGACGCGCTCATCGACGTGCTGCGTTCGGGTCACCTGGCCGGGACGGGGCTGGATGTCTTCGCGCGGGAGCCGCTGCCGCCGGAGAGCCCGTTGTGGAGTCTACCCACCGTACGTGTCGCTCCCCACATCGGCGGCGCCGCGGTGGGGATCTGGGATCGCCTCGTGGATCGGTTCGCGGAGAACCTCGAGCGCCACCTGACCGGGGAACTGCTGCGCAATGTCGTGGATCCCACAAACGGCTACTGACACATTTGACCCCGCCGGGGATGCGGCGACATACTTGCCCTGCCTCGATACAGATCTTCTCCAACGAAATGGAAGTAACCATGCACCGACTTGTTCTGACCGCCGTGCTCGTCGGCCTATTGACGGCCGGCGTCGTACGGGCCGCCGACAAGCCCAACATCGTCGTCATCTGGGGTGACGATATCGGTTGGTACAACATCAGCGCCTACAACCTCGGCGTCATGGGCTACGAGACGCCCAACATCGACCGGATTGCCCGGGAGGGCGCGCTGTTCACCGATTGGTACGGCCAACAGAGCTGCACCGCCGGTCGGGCAGCGTTCATCACCGGGCAGTCTCCCATCCGCACCGGACTCACCAAGGTGGGTCTTCCCGGGGCCAAGGAAGGGATGCCCATGGAAGACCCGACCCTGGCCGCCCTTCTCAAGAACCACGGTTACGCCACCGGGCAGTTCGGGAAGAACCACCTCGGCGACCGGGATGAGCACCTGCCCACCAACCACGGGTTCGACGAGTTCTACGGGAACCTCTATCACCTCAACGCCGAGGATGAGCCGGAGAACGTCGACTATCCGAAGGATCCGGAGTTCAAGAAGAAGTTCGGCCCGCGGGGCGTGATCCGCTCATCGGCCGACGGTACGGTGGAGGACACCGGTCCCCTGAACAAGAAGCGGATGGAGACCATCGACTACGACGTGACCGCCAGCGCGATAGACTTCATCGAACGCGCCCACGCCGCGGATCAGCCGTTCTTCCTCTGGTGGAACTCCACCCGCATGCATGTCTGGACGCGGCTCACCGAGGAGGCCCAGGGGAAGACCGGGCTAGGCATCTATCCGGACGGGATGGTCGAGCACGACGGTCATGTGGGAGAGATCCTCGCCAAGCTCGACGAGCTCGGTATCACCAACAACACGATTGTCATGTACTCCACCGACAACGGCGCGGAGGCCATGACCTGGCCGGACGGGGGCACGGTTCCGTTCCGGGGCGAGAAGAACACGAACTGGGAAGGCGGATACCGGGTTCCATGCGCTATCCGCTGGCCGGGCGTGATCGCGCCGGGGACCATCGTCAACGACATCGCGGCCCACGAGGACATGCTCCCCACCCTGCTCGCCGCGGCCGGAGACCCCAACGTCAAGGAAGACCTCCTGGCCGGGGGGGTCGAGGCCATTGGGCGTACCTACAAGGTGCACCTCGACGGCTACAATCTCCTGCCTTTCCTGAAAGGGGAGGAGGATTCCAGTCCGCGCAAGGAGTTCCTCTACTGGACGGATGACGGGGATCTCGCCGCCCTGCGGTACAACAACTGGAAAGTGGTCTTCCTCGAGCAGCGCGGGCATGGCTTCGATGTGTGGCAGGAGCCCTTTGTCGCCCTGCGGTTCCCCAAGCTCTTCAACCTGCGCACCGATCCGTTCGAACGGGCGGACCACGAAGGCATGGGGTATGGGCAGTGGCGGGCCGAGCGGATGTTCGCCTTGGCCCCGGCCCAGGCCTACGTGGGGAAGTGGCTGAAGAGCTTCGAGGAGTTCCCGCCGCGACAGAAGCCGGGGACCAGGTCCACCCGACGGTTTTTCTGGCGCCCCTGTTCGGTTTCGTTGGACTCCACCGGGCGGGACATGCCGAACCCCGCCGTGGTCATGCGGGCAATGGTGATGTCCTGCTCCTCGAGAAACGCGTAGACCGACTCGGCACGCCGCTCGGACAGCTTGAGGTTGTACTCCTCGGACCCGATGTTGTCGGTGTGTCCCTCGATGTGGATCTGCATTTCCGGGTACTGGGCAAGGATCACCGCGACCTTGGCCAGGTTCAGCTCCGCGTCCCGTCGCAGGGTCGCCTTGTCGAAGTCGAACAGGATGTCCGAGAGCGACATGATGGTGCCGCGGGCCTCCTGGCGAATGCTCGCGAACTTGCCTTCGAACTGCTTCAGGGAGTCGAACAGGCTCTTCTGACGGCTCTCCAGGTCGGCCAGGTCCCGTCGCGCCGTTTCCTTCATGCCCCGTTCGATGTCGACCATGGCCCAGAGAATGTGATCCCGCGCCTCCGAATAGCGGAGCGCAGCGTCACGGGCCTCGGAGCAGCTTTGCAGGGCCGCCTCGCCCCGTACCCGCGCCGAAAGCTCGACCACGCACCACGCGGCCAGCTCGTGATCCAGGGCCATGAGCTCCGGCTTGCGCTTGGGGTCCTGGGCCCGCAGCAGGGCGGCGGCCCAGGTGGCTTCCAGGTCCGAAGCCGGGACGCCCAGGTCCGACGCGGCCTGCGCCCAGGCCCGGCCCCGTTCGGAAAGAATGTCGGGGGTCCAGGAGGAATCGGGGGGGAGCGGCGGCGCCTGGGGCAGGGCGATGGACGGCGGGTCCACGTTCAGGGTCCGATCGATCCCGCGCGCCTGGCGACCGGTCACCTTCTCGGTCAGCTCCAGCTGATGCAGGGCGTCTTCCCAGCTGCGGCGGGCGTCGGCCAGACCGCGCAGACACACGTCCGCGTCCCCCTCGCGACGCACCGCGACCCCGGTGGCCAGGGAGGTGATGGCCGCTTGCCGCGCCGCGAGCAAGGAGGCCATGGCCGGTTCCGCCTTGTCCAGGGTGGCCCGGGCCGAGGACTCCAGGGCCTCGGAGCGTTCCAGCGAGGCTTCGGCGGCGGGGGAGGCAGCCCGGCTCTCGGCCTCGGCCTGGATGCGGTCCACCTCGGCGAGGAGTGGGGCGGGGTCCATCTTGGCCCCCGAGCAGGCGGCGAGCCCCAGGGCGAGCAGGACAGCGGGGAAGAGATGTCGAAGCATGAAACGCGTCCTCGGTTCAGGATCCGGCAAGGATCAAGGGGATGGATTCGGTTCCGGAAATCATGACCGCGCGATCGTCGCATGTTCCGTCGCCGTAGTCGATGGTGGCCGGAAGGAACCCGGCCGCGGTGATCAAGACCTGGCCGGAGACCACGAATCCGCAGCAGGTGGCCAGTTGCAGCGGGGCCTGGACGATCATGCTGTAGGACCGGTTGCCCGCCTGGAGGGTCCCGCTCCCCTCGTTGACCGAGTACTGCTGGCAACGCGGGTTCTCCGGGTCCCCTCCGTTCGGGTCCCAGGTCACGAACAGCGAGCCGCTGAACAGCGCCGAGCCGCCGGGGCTGAAGATTCCCAGCGCGAACGCGCGGACGGTAGCGCGCACCCGCGCCCCCTCGCGGGAACCCAGGATCTCGAGGATGCCGTCCATGCCGGTGTCCCCGCGGCGGAACTCGGTGAACACGGATTCCTTCAGTTGCAGCAGGGTGGGGGTGCTGGTGAATTCGAACCGCAGGTTGCCTTCGTTGCGGAGGCCGGTCAGGCTGGAGTTGCACCCGCGGGCGTACTCGTACTCCAGTGCCGCCACGCTGTTCCCGGCGCCCAGAGCCCGGGTAGTCGGGCAGGAGACGAGTGCGGACAACAGGGTGTCCCCGGGGGCTAGCGTGGCCGGCACACCGGAGACCGGGGCGAGGCCCGCCGTACTGCCCGGGTTCCCGAATCCCAGTTCCAACTGGGGAATGACAAAGGACTCCATGGCCACGCTGAGGGTGAGGCTGATCTGGGTCGCGGCGAGGCTGATCGCGGTGGGGTTGGGGATTCCCTCGGCCGTGCTTCCCTCCTCCGTACAGGCGTTGAGGAACGGGAGAAGGATCAGGGAAACAGCCAGACGGAGGGCGGGGCGTGGGTTCACTCGGAGGCGTCCTTGGGTGTTTTCGAGGGCAGAAGCTGCGACAGGCCGTCCATGAACGAGACCGGGACCGGGAAGACGATGGTGGTGGTCTGCTCGGAGCTGATTTCGCTCAGGGTGGAAAGGTACCGCAGTTGAATGGCCAGCGGTTCCTTGGCGATCACCCCGGCCGCGGCGGCCAGCTTTTCCGAGGCCTGGAATTCCCCCTCGGCGTGAATGATCTTGGCCCGGCGTTCCCGTTCGGATTCCGCCTGACGCGCCAGGGCCCGTCGCATCTCCACCGGGAGATCCACGTCCTTGATCTCCACCGAGGCGACCTTGATCCCCCAGGGGTCGGTGCGCTCGTCGATGATGGCCTGCAGCTGCCGGTTGATCGTTTCCCGTTCCGAGAGGATCTGGTCCAGCTCGTGTTCGCCCACCACGCTGCGCAGCGTGGTCTGGGCGATCTGGCTGGTGGCGTAGAAGAAGTCCTCCACCGCCACCACCGCCTCCTCGGGATTCACCACCCGGAAATAGAGCACCGCGTTCACCTTGATGCTCACGTTGTCCCGGGTGATCACGTCCTGGGGAGGGACGTCCATGGTGATGATGCGCAGCGACACCTTCACCATGCGGTCGATGACCGGGACCAGAAGGAAGAGTCCCGGGCCCTTGACCCCGATCAACCGGCCCAACCGGAACACCACCGCCCGCTCGTATTCGCGGAGCACGCGCAGGGCGCTGAAGATGAGAGCGAGGATGAGACCCAGGGCAACGAGGGCAGGCATGGGAACCTCCGGTCAGGGTCCGGCCGCGGGCCGGACCGTGAGTTGCAGATGATCGAGCGCGACGACTTCCACTTCGGCGCCTTCCGCGATCGCGGCTCCCTCGGAGACCGCGCTCCAGTGTTCCCCGGCCACGAAGACCGTTCCGCCGGGTTCCAGGGAGGTGCGGGCGATGCCGATCTTCCCGATCATTCCCTCCCGTCCCGCGACCTGCCTGCGTTTCTGGGCGCGCAGGGCGAGGGTGACCGCGAAGAAGAAGAACCCGGAGGTGACCAGGACCACCGGCACGATGAGCTTCATGGAAACCCGCATGGCCGGTTCGGGGGAGTCGATGAGCAGCACCGACCCGGCGAACAGCGCCACCGCGCCGCCGATCGAGAGCACGCCGTGGCTGGTGACCTGGGTTTCCAGCAGGAACAACCCGACCCCCAACAGCAACAGGAGGAGTCCGGCGTAGTTCATGGACAGGCTCTGCAGGGCGAACAGCCCGAGGATGAGGGAGATTGCCCCGGCCACCCCGGGGAAGACCGCGCCCGGGTTGGAGAGCTCGAAGAAGATGCCGTAGAACCCCAGGATCAACAGCATGTAGGCCACATTGGGGTTGTTGAGCGCGGCGAGCAGACGGTAGCGCAGGGACTTCTCGAAGTCGGTCGCGGTGTGGGGGTCGCCGATCGTGACCACGTGGGCGGAGTCCCCCTCGAGAGCCACCACGCGCCCGTGGACCTGGGCGAGGAGATCCTCTCGGCTGTCCGCGATGAGATCCACCACGCCGCGCGCCACCGCGTCCTCGGCCGGAAGGGAGACCGCTTCCTCGACCGCTTCCACCGCCCATGCCTCGTTGCGATCCCGCAGTCGGGCCAACCCGCGGATGTAGGCCACCGCGTCGTTCTTGATCTTCTTGGCCATGGTGCTGTCCATCTCGCCGCCTCCCATGGAGACGGGGGAGGCGGAGCCCAGATTGGTGCTGGGGGCCATGGCCGCGATGTGCGCCGCGTAGGCGATGTACACACCGGCCGAGGCGGCGCGGGCGCCGTTGGGGGCCACGTAGACACAGACCGGGACCGGGCTGGACAGGATGCCCTTGATGATCCCGCGCATGGCCGAGTCGAGACCGCCCGGCGTGTCGAGCTCGATCACCACGAGGGGAGCGTGGGTGCGGGCCGCCTCGTCGAGGCCATCCAGGATGTAACGGGCCGAGATGGGCCCGATGACGTCATCGACCGGGATGAAGAGGACCGCCCCGGTTTCGGCCGAAGTGATCGTCGGGGCGACGATCAGCGCGAGCAGGAGGAGGAACGGGACCAGGACTCGCATGGGGACTCCCTTCAAGCGCCGGGAACCCCCCTACTATACCGGACGTGGGCTCAGTCGTTGACCCGTTCCACGAAGGTGTCGTCGCGGGTGTCGATCTTGACCTTGTCCCCCACCCCCAGGTGCTGGGGAACCTTGACCGTCATGCCGTTCTCGAGCACGGCCGGCTTGGGGCCGCCGCTGGCCGTGGCCCCCTTCATGACCGGATCGGTCTCGGCGATGGCGAACACCACGCTCATGGGAACCTCGATGGCCACCACCTTGCCTTCCCAGTACTGGGCCGAGATCATCATCTCTTCCTGGAGGTACTTGGCGTTCTCGCCGAGCACCTCCGAGCTGAGTGCGACCATCTCGTAGGTCTCGGTGTTCATGAAGGTGTAGTCGTCACCGGCCTGGTAGGAGAACTGGAGATCATGGTGCTCCAGGGTGGCCGTTTCCACGCTTTCGGCCGAGCGGAAGCGGTGGGGGATGTTGGTCGCGGTCTCCAGGTTGAACAGCTGGACCTGGACGATGGCGTTGCCCTTGCCGGGGGTGACGTGCTGCTTGGAGATCACCCGGTGGGGCTTGCCGTTGACGAGCACGATGCGGCCCGCCTTGATCTGGGTGGCTGGAATGCTGGGCATGATGAAAACTCCTCCTGACGACTGCCAAAAGACGTGTCCTGCAAAACGGCGGACGAGTATAGCACAGGGGAGAGGAGTCGGTCGCTCGGAGGGCGCTGCGTCACCCCCCCTACGGTAGCAGGATCAACTTTCGGGTTTCCGTCTCACCGGCCGCCCGCAGGGTGGCGAAATAGATCCCGCGTGCGGTCGCGTCGCCTCCCCGGCCGGTGGTCCAGGAAACAGCGTGGTCCCCCGCCTCCAACTCACCTTCCACGAGCACGGCCACCCGGCGCCCGCGCACATCGAAGATCGCAAGCTCCACCTGGCCCGGCGTCTCCAGCCGGAACTCGAACCGCACCTGGCTCCGGAAGGGGTTGGGGGCGGCGGTCAGCCGGCCGATCCGGCCCGGGAGCGGGGTGTCCTCGACCGCCGTGGTGCCGGAACCGAAGGCCAGCTCCCAGGTGTCGTCATCCCGCAGCCCGAACGTGAGCAGGCGGTCGCCCAGGGGATCCAACGCAAAACCCCGCGTGGAGCCGGGTGGCCAGGCCCCGGCCGGGGCGGGGAGCTGGGTCCAGGTCAACGGACCCGCGCCCAGCGGCAGTTCCCAGAGTTCGTCCAGGTTGAACCCCGCCCGCACCAGGCGGTCCCGCCCGGTGTCGTGGATCAGCATGGAGAGACCGAGATCGATGGACTGGGTGGGGCCGCCGCTGGTCGTGAGTTCGCTCCACCCGGGGGTACCGCCCAGGGTCAACTCGAACAGGTCCCCTTCGAAACAGGAATACCCGCAGATCAGATCCAACCCGCCAAAGAACAGAGCCCGGTTGCGGGCGGGGTCCATGATCCCGTGGGGAAAGAAGCGCAGGCTTGGAATCCCCGGCAGGGCCCAGCTCGTCCAGGCCGGGGTACCGCCGCCCATGGACAGCACCTGGATCTCGTCCAGCGCGTCCCCTTCGCCTCCGTAGACCAGCATGCGATCGCCGGCCGCGTCGAAGACCGCGGCGTGGGCGTTGCGTCGGGGCGCGGTTCCGGTGGGGGTGAGTTCGTTCCACTGCAGGGTTCCCGTCAGGGGTAGCTCCCACACGTCACTGAACCTGGTGCCGCCTCCCGGCGAGCCCCCGTAGAGAAGCAGGCGATCCGCGTTCGGGTCGTAGACCAGGCTCTGGTTGAGCCGGACCGGAGGCAGCGGTCCCGCGGGGGCCAACTGGATCCACGCGCTCGGGCTGTGGAGCGACAACGCCCACAGATCGTCGAGCCAGTTGTAGATGCCGCCGTCGTACTGCCGTCCTCCGTAGACGAGCAACCGATGACGCACCGGATCGTAGACCACCGAGGCTCCCTGACGCTCGGGGGTCGGGGGTTGCGGGGTGGTGGTCAGGGCCGACCAGGCCTGGGTCTGCAGGTCAAAGGTGTTCGTGGTGTTGTCGAGCACCGAGGAGGTTGCGCCTCCCACCACCACGAACTGCCCACGGGTCGCGTCGAGCGCCGCCGCGGACCGATGCGGATGATCGTGAGGCGTGCCGGTGGTGGAGAGAAGGGTCCAGGCATTTCCCTGCAGTTGCCAGACCTCGTTCAGGTACTGGATGGGGCTGGTGTGGATCATGCCTCCGTAGATCAACATGCGCCCGGGGGTGGTGGGATCCTGGAAGGCGCGATGACCGGAGCGCCTGGACGGTGGGTTGGTGGGGAACTGTTCGACCCAGGCCTCGCTTCCGGGGGTCAACAGCAACTCCCAGGTGTCGTTCCGGAACACGCCGCCAAAGAGTCGCAGGCACTGCGCCGACGGGTCGTAGATCGCCGCCGCGTCCTTGCGTCCCCAGGGAGGGGAGCCGGTGGGAAGGATCTCGTTCCACGCCGGTGCCCCGGCAAGGTTGAGCCGCCACACATCGTTGACCGGCAGGTCCTCGTCGATCTCGCCGCCGAAGATGACCAGTTCGTTGCGATCGGAATCCAGGACCGCCACATGGTCGTAGCGCGCGTCCGGAGGGATGCCGGTGGGGGCCAGTTGATTCCAGGTCGGGGTGCCGCCCAGGGTGAGTTCCCATACCTCGTTGCTTGGATTGGGATAGCCGGGGGGCGTGGTGCCGGTGATGCCGCCGAACAGGATCACCCGCTGGGCCGTCGGGTCGTAGGTCAGGGTGTGGCCGGAGCGGGGACCGGGGGCGGTGCCCTGGGCGGCGAGGGGAGTCCAGGGGCCGCCGGTCAGCGGCACCGACCACAGGTCCCCCAGCGGCTCCCGGTTGTAGGCATCACCGCCTCCGAACAGGATGAGCCGGTCGCCCACCGGATCGCAGACCACGGCCGCTCCGGCCCGGCGAATCGGGGGCGGCAGTAGTTGGCTCCAGGTTCCCGACGGTCCCGGGGTCGCGTTGGAGGTCACGACGGGGACAAGGGTGGCGGTGAGGAGAAGGGTGAGAACGACTGCCGAACGCGGCCAGGGGTGGTGCAGCGACATGGGAAATCCTTTCGAGGACAGCCTACGGCAGTCTAGTCGAGATTCCCGGGGGTGCCATCCGGACCATGGGGTTTGATCCCGGTTTTCCGGGCTCCGGGAACGGAAATGTAAAGACAATGAAAAGGCGCCGGGGAATCGTGTCCCCGGCGCCGCGTCGGCCGATGCAATCGATGCGCTCTGCTCTAGTCGTAGTACTCGGTCCCCAGGTGGGTGATGAGCTCTTCACCCCGCAGGTGCCGCAGGTTGTTCTTGAGCTTCATGAGCTGGATGAACAGGTCGTGCTCGGGATACAGCCCCTCCGCGGTCATCGGGCTCTTGAAGTAGAACGAGAGCCACTCCTGGGTGCCCCGCATCTCGGAGCGCTGGGCCAGGTCCATGAACAGGGCCAGATCCAGCACGATGGGGGCGGCCAGGATGCTGTCGCGGCAGAGGAAGTCCACCTTGATCTGCATCGGATAGCCGAGCCAACCGAAGATGTCGATGTTGTCCCAGCCCTCCTTGTTGTCACCGCGGGGCGGGTAGTAGTTGATGCGCACCTTGTGGTACATGTTCCCGTAGAGTTCCGGGTAGAGCTTCGGCTGGAAGATGCTCTCCAGCACGCCCAGCTTGGACTCCTCCTTGGTCTTGAAGGACTCGGGATCGTCCAGCACCTCGCCGTCCCGGTTGCCCAGGATGTTGGTCGAGAACCAGCCGCTCACCCCCAGCAACCGCGCCTTGAACATGGGGCCCAGCACCGTCTTGAGCAGGGTCTGCCCGGTCTTGAAGTCCTTGCCCGCCACCGGCACGTTCAGCTCCCGCGCCATCTCCTGGATGGCCGGGATGTCCACGGTCAGGTTCGGCGCCCCGTTGGCGAACGGCACCCGCATCCTGAGACAGGCATAGGCGTAGACCTGGCTCGGGGCGATGTCGGGGGCGTTGTTGCGCAGCCCCTCCTCGAACGCGCTCATGGTCGCATGCACCGAGGACGGCTTCTGGAACGTCTCGGTGGAACCGCACCACACCACCACCAGGCGGTCGCAGCCGTTGCTCTCCTTGAAGTTCCTGATGTCTTCCATCAGCGCTTCGGCCTTGTCCATCAGCGTTCCCTCGGTCTTGACGTTGGGGCCGTGGATGTTCTTCACGTAGCGCTGGTCGAACACCGCCTTCATCGGCTTGATGCCGGAGAGGAACTCCTTGTGCTCGTTGAGCAGGTCCTTCTCGAGAACCCCCGCGTTCATGGCCGCGGAGTACATGTCGTCCTCGAAGATGTCCCAACCGCCAAAGACGAGGTCGTCGAGGCCGGCCAGGGGCACGAAGTCCTTGATCATGGGGGACCGATTGTCGGTCCGCTTGCCCAGGCGGATCGTTCCCATCTGGGTCAGGCTGCCGACCGGCGCGGCGCCGCTCTTGCGGATGGCTTCCACGCCGGTGAGAAACGTGGTCGCCACCGCACCCATGCCGGGGAGCAGGACGCCGAGCTTGCCGCTGGCGGGCTGGATCGTCTTGGCCATGTTCGGATCTCCTTGAGCGCGGCTCCAAACGCCGCGCGGAGTGGGCTGATACCGGCCGGGTCCAGGGTGGGCCCCGGGCGGTGCTGCTTGCTTCAGGTCATTTCCTGGGGAGCACAGTCCCCGGAAGGAACCGCCTCGAAAGATGGCGCGGGGGGCGAGTTGCTTCGTCATGGTCTGGGGGGCCTCGAACCGGCTCCTCACCCTCCGCGATAGAAGGTACTCGGGAGGCTGGGGATTAGTTCACTTTATTGTTCTGATGTAATTCATAAGCTATGCTAATAACCATGGATCTCAACCAGCTTGCCACCCTCGTCGCGGTCGCCGAAACCGGTTCGCTCTCCGCCGCTGCCCGGGAGCGACACATCACCCAGCCGGCGGTCAGCCTGCAGATCAAGGCCCTCGAGCAGGAACTGGGGGTTCGGCTGCTGGACCGCCGGGGCCGCTCGACCCGGCCCACCGCGGCGGGAACCGCGGTCATTGAACATGCCCGGACCGCCCTCGACGCCGCCCGGTCGGTGCGTGCCACCGCGGCCGACATCCGCGGCGCGGTGACCGGCTCCATCCGGCTCGGGGCCACCGATGCCGCGGCGATGGAGATCCTTCCCCGGGCCTTCGTCCAGTTCCACCGCCGTCATCCCGGCATCGAGGTCTCGGTCGAGGTGCATGCCACCGGGGAACTGCTTTCCCGTCTTCGCGCCGGCCGGGTCGACGTGGCGCTGGGCACGCTTCCGGTGGATGCCCAGGACGTGGAGACGACCGTTCTCCTCACCGAACGCCTCGGGCTCGTCGCGCCCGGCGACCTGGGTCGGGCCGGTCTGCGGCAACTCCTGGAGACCCAGGCCTTCATCGCGTACCCCAGGGGATCGGTGACGCGTCGCCTTGTCGACGAAGCGTTGTCGGCCCGGGACTTCTCCTCCCGCCCCGTGATGGAGATCGGCCAGCCGGTGGTCAGTGCGCGCCTCGTCGAAGCCGGTTTCGGGATCAGCATCCTTCCCGAGTCGGTCGTTGCGGACGGGGTGGCCCGAGGCGCGGTGCGGCGCGTGGCCTGGAAGTCGTTGCGCGTCGAGCGCCAGCTTGGCCTGCTGCGCGCGCCCCACCGCCAACCGGAACCGGCCGTGCGCGCGTTTGTGGCGTTACTCCTCGGCGACCGCTCCTGATACCCTGTTTCCCATGAAACTCGATGTCGTCCTGTTCGCCGCCCTTCGGGAGGCATTCGGCTCCAGCCGTCTCACCGTCACCCTCGAAGGAGCCCCCACCGGAAGCGCACTCCGGGATCACCTGGCCCGGGAGCATCCCCGGTGGCGGGATCTCATCCACGCCTGCCGCCTTGCCCAGGGGGTGGAGTTCCTCGACGAGGACACGCCGCTTTCGGAGGGCAGCGAGATCGTCCTCATTCCGCCGGTCAGCGGGGGAGGCGACGTGGCGCCTTCCGGCGACACCGTGGAGGGGACCGCTCCCCCCCGGGTCCGCCTCACCCGGGAGCCCTTGTCCGGCGACGCGCTGAAACAGGCGGCCATTCGCCCCGGCTCCGGCGCGGTGACCCTGTTCGAGGGCACCGTCCGCACCCCCTCCATGGGAAAGGACGTCGTGCGGCTGGAGTACGAGGCCTACGAGGAGATGGCCCTGGCCCAGATGGAGCGCATCGTCACCGAGACCGAGGCCGGGTGGCCGGGTGTCCGCGCCTACCTGCACCATCGTCTGGGACCGCTGGCGGTAGGGGAGGCCAGCGTGGTGGCGGTGGCCAGCGCGCCGCACCGCGGGGAGTCCTTCGAGGCCTGCCGGAACCTCATCGAGCGTCTCAAGCACGACGTCCCGATCTGGAAGAAGGAGATCTTCACCGACGGGACGGTCTGGGTGGGCGCGCCGGGCGAGTGCGCCCACGATGCCGAACCGGACCCGGCCGACTCCTAGCCAACCCCTACAGTCCGACCAGCAACCCCAACCGGTGCGTGCGTCCTCCCCCGGCAAATGCCTAGAGTCCGACCAGTAACCCCAACCGGTGCGTGTCGCCCAGCGCCGCCGGTTCCACCCGGAAGGCATAGTCGAGACTCAACCCCAGGAACCGGATGGCCAGCCCGAAGGTGGGTGCGCTGATGGGGTCCAGTCCCGCGTCCAGGTAGCGGTAGCCGCCGCGGAGCGCGAGCCGCTCCGGAAAGGCCCACCACTCCACTCCGCCGGCCACCCGATAGACCCCGGTGTCCCCCTCGCGCATCTCCACATCCACGCTGGTCAGCAGGGTCGGATGGAACCGCCGTGCCCAGCCCAGGGTCGCCCCCAGGGGGAGTCGCTCCGTGCTATCGAAGGCCCAGATCAACCGGGAGAAGAGGTGCGGGACCGCGAGACCGATCCGCTCCTTGCTCGACGTGCTCCAGGCGAGACCCAATCCGAAGTCGTAGCCCCAGGCCGAAACCTGGTCGAAGTCGCTCGAGACAAGCAATCCCCGTACGGAGGCCCCGATGGCCAGGCGCTCCCCGTACCCCCAGGCTGCCCCCGCCCCGATGCTGAACTCCGTGTACCCGGCGTCGTCGAGATCGAAGAACAGCGACTCCACCCCGAACGCATAGCCCGGTCCCGAGTGGGAGTCGGTGGTCAAGGAGACCAGTTGCCCGTCGTACTCGGGAATCTCGAACTCCTTCTTCCACCCATAGGACAGGTACGAGCGCTTGGCCGCGCCCAGACCGTAGAGGTCCGAGTACGAGGCTTCGATCTGGTGCCCCTCCTGGAAGAACAGCGTGGCCGGGTTCCAATAGAGCCCCATCGGCTCCTCCCCGACCGCGGTATAGGCGCCTCCCATGGCGGAAGCACGCACCCCGGGATCGGCCGGGGCAAAGGCCGCGGTTCGCGTGTCCGCCGCGGCCTTGCCGGCAAACGGACCCCACCCCGTGCAACCGGCCAGGGCGGCGGCCAGGATCGCGACCGATCTGTGGAAAGTCACTTGGCGCATGGGTTACCTGCGGGTAAAGACGAAGGGTTCCCGGGTCTGGCTGGTGCCGGAGCTTCCCTGGATGGTGATGACGGCGAAGTAGGGCCCGCTGTTGGTCAGCAACCCCCGATGGTCCGTTCCGTCCCAGACAATCTCGTATCGGTCGCCGGCCGGCTCGTCGAACCGGCGGATCTCGACACCATCCAGGTCGTAGATACTGACCGCCACGCTGGAGGCCGCCTCCACCAGCCGCACCTGGAACGCATCGTTCGGCTTGAAACGACTGGGGACCACGATCAACGCCCCCTCCGCCCGGTACACGGTGGTGGGGGGGGTCGCGTTGAGCGACCGGTTGCCGGCGTCATCCACCCCGAACATCCGGAACAGGTTCTCCCCGACCTCGATGGGGAAATCCGCGACGAAGGCGCTGTCGGGAAACGGCACCGCGGAAAAGCTCACCGTGACCCACACCCCCTCGTTCAACTGCGTCTCGACATACGTTGCCCCCGGAGCGATTCCGGCGACCCGGATGGTCGGGGTGTCCACCACGTAATCCTCGAGGGGATCCAGTCGGGGAGTGGGCGGACCCTCGGTGTCCAGGTCGATCAGGATGGCTTCGACCGTGCGCTCTCCGCACCCCAGATCCCCGCTGTCCATGGCGGTGACCAGGACCGGCTGGTTGCGCCGGGAGGAGTAGTCGTTCCCCTCGGAGATCGCGTAGATGATCTCGTACCTGAACACCGTTCCCGTCCGGTCGTCGGTCCGGATGATCTCCACATTGTCGGGGTTGAACTCCGAGTCCACGCTGGAGAAGTCCGCGCTGACCGTGAAGGGTCCCAGCCCGGTGAATTCGGTCTCCACCCGCACCGTGTCCCCGTTGCCGAAGGGGCCGGGGTCTCCCAGCAGCCGGGCCATGAGAAAGATCGGGGAGGTGTCCGTATAGCAGAATGTCACCGCGCCGGTCAGCCGGTCCTGGTTTCCGGCCACGTCGGAGGAACCGATCGGCACATCGATGCCGGTTCCTTCCGCCGTCGCGTTGGTGGAACTCACCACGTAGGACACGTCATAGGTTCCGTCCCCGCGATCAAGCACCGAGACCGGGCGCTCTCCCGGAATGAACTGCGTGTCCAGGGCGCTGAAATCGAACCGAAGATCGTACCCGGGTGCGTCGTAGGTCACCCTGAACGACACCGGGTCTCCCGGTCCCACCGGTGTGTTGGGCGCGACCGTGGTCGAGATGAACCGCGGCGGGACCCGGTCCAGGGTGGCCGGCAGGACAAAGCTCCGGGTCAGGCCCAGCACATAGCTGATGGCCCGTACCGTGACCGTGAGGTCCTGGTCCAGCACCGTCGAGTCGGGAACCCCCGGGAAGGATCCGTCCCACACGAAGGAGCGCGACCCCTTGTTCTCGACCCGCGGGCTGCGGACCTGGAGCAGGGTCGGGGTCGAGCTTCCCTCGAGCAGCACCTCGGCGAAGATGCTGACCAGGGTGCTGTCCTCGATCACGTCGTAGGAAATCGTCGTGGTGTTGAGGCCCGGGGAGAACGCCTCCGGACTCAGCTTGACGTTGTCCAGTACCGAGGCAACCAGTCCGCTGTTGTCCAGGGTCGCCGTCAACCGCGCGTCGGATACCGATCCGCACCCCTGATCGATCGCGCTGACCCGGATGGTGTACTCGCCGTCCGCGCGCGTATTGATGTCGGTGATCGTGTACTCGATCCGGAAGGTCTGGTTCCCCAGCGCCATCACCTCGACATTCCCCGGGGAGAAGCCGCTGTCCAGGGTGCTGAAGTCCGCGCTGACGTCCAGGTCGTTGGGACTGTCGAAGGTCACTTCCAGGGCGATCCGGCTGCCGTTCTGGTAGATCGGGTTCCCGATCAGCATCGCGTTGTCGACCTGGGGCGGGTGGTTGGACAGGCACAGGGGCAGCGAGCGGGTCGACGTGTTGCCGGCCGCGTCCATGGCGCGCACCACGATGTCCAGCCCGGCCGCGTCCACCAGGTCGTTGTCGCCTGAGACCACGTACTCGTAGCGATTGCACCCATCGGTGCCCGGCACCCGAACCACGCTCCCGGCATCGTAGTTGCTGTCCAGGGCGGAGAAGTCCACCGTCAACGACGCGGGCGTCTCCGGCAGGCACACCTCGACCCGGATCGTGTCCCCGTTGACATAGACCGCGTTCCCGGGATCGATCAGCTGCACCGTCCCGAAAACGGGGGGAGCGCGATCGATGGTCACATCCAGGGTGCGTGTCTCCGATCCCTCCCCGCCGCTTCCCACACCCAGCAACTGCACCCGATACGCCCCGTCCGGGATCGTCCCGCTCCTGCCGGTCCCGTCGAAGACGATCACCCGGACTCCCGCCCCCTGGCGCGTGAACCCCTGCAGGGTGTCGATGGGGGCGCCCCCATCCGCCGGTTCCAGCACGGCGCGCACGTCGGCGCTGTCCACTGCGATGGTGTACCGGATCTGGGTGAACTCGTTGACCCCGTCCCCGTTGGGGGAGAACAGCGGCGGATCCGCGACCGCGCTGTCGAAGATCGGCTGGGCGCTCGCCGTCGACGGGGCGGGGAGCATCCAGGCCAGAACGAGGAGCCACACGAGGTGCGCGGCACCCAGCGATGTGGCTACGCGCAGCCCCTTTCGGATAGCGGCCAGCGTGGAAACCCGCGGACGGGAAGCTCCGGGCATGCGTCGGGGACCTGTTGTCGGTTCATTCATTCGGCGGACACTCTATGGGGCAGTGGATGGAGAGTCAACGAAGGGCCGGGTGCCGAACGGTTGTGCGTGGGTCACCCCCCAGGGGCCGGCCATCCGGACCCATCGGGCGGTCGACAGGTAGCGCCACCAGATCTCCGAGGCCGATTCTCCGGCGTGACTCACCAGACGCAGGCTGGCTTCCCCGCGCTCCCGGTTCAGCTGGATCCGGGTCACCGTGCCGGTGAACGACTCGGGGTCGACCGGGACCTGGGTCGCGAGCGCTCCCGGGACCGGCGGCTCGGGAATACCGGAGCGCAAGGCGTCTTCACCCAGGAATCCGCCCCACACCGCACGCCAACCTTCATGTGTCTCGACGACCCAGGCCCGGCGCAGGCCATCGGGATCCCGGCTCTGGATCTCCCGCACATGACGCCAAGCGGCTCCCGGGTAGGTGTACCGTCCCGGAGCCATCCAGGCCCACACCTGCTCGGGTTCCCCGGGATCACAGCCGCAGGACTCCGCGCGCACCGGAGCCCGGGTCGCCGACCAGGTGGTCCGGAACGTGGTCACCCCCGAATCGGCGTCCGGGACCGGGGTACTGCCGATCTGAATCACGTGAAGCTCTCCCTGGGTGTTGAGGTGCCACAGGCGGCTTGCGCCATCCCACAGCAGGGCGGCCGGCATTCCCAACATGAAGGTCTCCAGCCGGTGCCCCTGCCCCACCAGGGCGACCTCCTTGGTCTCTCCGCCGTAGTCCCGGCGGTGCTCCATGGCGATCACCGCCCAATGAAGGGAATCAGGGGATAGAACCCAGCCTCGAACCTCCAGGTTCCGTCGAAGGAGCCACTCCACCCCGGCCGCGTCCCGCGAATGGAGGTCGTAGAGAAAGATGCCCGGCTTGCTCTCGTACTCCGCATCCGAGAGAAACACCGTGGATCCGCCCGCCCCGCTCCAGTAGCGCTCCGGGAACACGTAGATCTCGTCGGTGAGAACCGGGGCCACCCGGGGGGTCACTCCCGGGGCACCGGGCCAACTGTCCGGGGCCCGGCCGGCCACGGTGGTTCCTTGCCCCTTCCATCGCTGGAACGAGATCTGTCGACCCGAGGAGAACGTGAGCACCCCGGCCAGGGTGGCCGCGTACACCGTGTCCCCGTCACCCCCGGCCAGTCCCCGGATGGGACCGCCGCTCCACAGCAATCGGCCCTTCCCGGGATCCAGACAGAGGGTGTCCACCCAGGCGCTGCCCGAATCCGTGGCGAGGAAGGTCACCTGTCCCGACTCGGGGCACGCGGTGAGGCGGGAGAACTGGATTGCCCCCGCCCGGGACTCCGCTACCCCGACCCCCAGCAGTCCGACCAGCCCCAACAGGACTCCCAGTCCCTTGCCGAGCCGCCCGCCGCGTCCCATGCCGGGCGATCCCGCATTCCCTGTATTCGTCACACCGCTCACTGGGCGAGCTCATGGCAAACGTCGAGCAGTTCCGCGCGCAGCGCGTCCTGCACCTTGAGCGTCTCGTCCAGGGGGGCCAGGACGATGCTGTTCCCCCGGATGCACACCTTGGCGAACGTTTCGCCTGCTTCCAGTCCCTTGATCGCGGCCACCCCCATCCGGCTCCCCAGCACCCGGTCGAACGCGGTGGGACTTCCGCCGCGCTGGATGTGCCCCAGCACGGTCACCCGAACCGAGATGCCCAGTTCCCGCTTGAGGCGCTCGCCGAACGGTGCGCCCCCGCCCGACGCGTCGCCCTCGGCGACGACGATGATGAGGCTCCGCTTGCCCCGTGCGTGCGCGGCACGAATCCGGTCCAGCACCGCATCCTCCTTGCCGCTCCGTTCGGGAACCAGAACCTCCTCTGCGCCGCCGGCAATCGCCGAGGTGATGGCGATCGCCCCGGACCGTCGCCCCATCACCTCGATGACGAAGGCGCGGTCGAGGCTGTTCGCGGTGTCGCGGATCCGGTCGATCGCCCCGATCGCCGTGTTGATGGCGGTGTCGAAGCCCAGGGTGAAGTTGGTGCCGAGGATGTCGTTGTCGATGGTTCCGGGGAGACCGATCACCGGGAACCCGTGCTCCCGATGCAGCACGACCGCCCCCTGATAGCTTCCGTTCCCGCCGATCACCACCAGGGCATCCACCCCATGATTGCGCAGGTTGTCCATGGCCTCGGCGCGACCCTCCGGGGTCTCGAAACGGGCGCAACGACTCGTGCCCAGGATGGTTCCCCCGAGTTGGATGATGTTGGAAACGTCCCGGGTGCCCAGGGGGCGAAATGCTCCGTCGACCAGTCCCTGGTATCCGTCCTGGACCCCGTCCACCCGCCAACCGCGTCCACAGGCGGAACGAACCACCGCCCGTATGGCCGCATTCATTCCGGGGGCATCGCCGCCCGAGGTGAGCACCGCGATGTGCCGCCGGGGCGCGTCCCCGTGCGACGCCGGCGGCGTGGATTCCTGATCGCCTGTGTTGCGTTCCGCCATGATTCCTTGACCCGTTTCCAAGTGCGTCGTTAGAGTGTTGGCCGTCCAGGATCGAGGATCATAACCCGCTGCCGCCCTGCGGTGGTTTGAAGAACATGCCACCCACCAAACGTCCCACGGTCGGACTCGCCCTCAGCGGCGGAACCGCCAAGTCCGTCGCCCACGTCGGGGTCCTCGAAGCCCTCCTCGAAGGAGGGATCCCCATCGATTTTCTCGCGGGCACCAGCGGTGGAGCGATCGTCGGCGCGGTCTACGCCGCCGGATTCAGCGTGGATGAGCTCAAGTCCGTGGCCAATTCCCTCCGCTGGCGCGACCTGGCCCGGCTGACCCTCCCCCGCATGGGGCTCCTCAACAACTCGGGGGTGGAGAAGTTCCTCACCGACCTGCTTGGCGACAAGAGCTTCGTGGATCTCCATACC
Source organism: Candidatus Eiseniibacteriota bacterium (assembly GCA_942491735.1). GTDB lineage: Bacteria > Eisenbacteria > RBG-16-71-46 > JABDJR01 > JABDJR01 > CALOCN01. The sequence continues at coordinate 1,300,990 of CALOCN010000001.1, forward strand.
CCCCTCGCCATCGTGGGCACCGACCTCCTCACCGGAGAGAAGCGGGTCTTTCGTGAGGGCAAGGTCGCCCTCGCCGCCATGATTTCCTCTTCCATCCCCACCGTCTTCGAACCCATTGCCGCCGATGACACCCTCTATGTCGACGGCGGCCTGGTCGAATACATGCCGGTGGAGACGGTGCGCAGCTTTGGTCCGGACCTGGTGATCGGGGTCAATCTGGGCCATCGGGAAGGGCGCAGCTCCCGCCCCCGTTCGCTCCTCCACGTGGCGATGGCGGTGACCGGGATCGCCGCGCGACAGAACGCCCGCACCTCGGCTCGCCGGGCCGATCTGGTCATCACCCCGCCCACCGGAACCTTCCCCTCCTTTGATCTCATGGCCTCGGCCAAGCTCATCGAGGTGGGGTACGAGGCGGCCAAGGCGCGCATTCCCGACATCCGCGCCGCCCTGGAAGCGGCCGAGCCGTCCTGGGTCCAGCGACTGAAGTTCTGGGAAGATTGAGTCCCGGCGAATTATCCGCGCGCCGGGCCGGTACAGTAGTCTAGACCGCTCTCCCCCTCGGAAGGACCCAGCATGCCCGTTTGCTCATCCGACAGGCCAGGTCAGGTGGACGCGCCCCGCGTCGCACGCCTCGTCCTGGTCCTTGCCCTGACCCTGGTCGGCGGTGCCCTCCTCACCGGTTGCGGCTCCGAGGGCCCCGACACGCCGCCCCGGGTGCTCCTCATCGGACTGGACGGTGCCGAGTGGGACCTCCTGCGACCCATGATGGAAGCGGGGGAGATGCCCAACCTCAAGGGTCTCGTGGACAGCGGGGTCTCCGGCAACCTCCAGTCCCTCGGTCCGCCCCTGGCCAAGTCCCCTGCCATCTGGACCACCATCGCCACCGGAAAGCGTCCCCAGGACCACGGCATCACCGGGTTCGTCAGCCGGGAGAAGGGGCCCGGAGGACAGTACCAACCCCTCACCGAGAACGCCCGCAAGGTGAACGCGATCTGGAACATCCTGTCCGCGGTGGGCAAGACGGTCGGCGTGGTGGGGTGGCTGGTCACCTGGCCCGCCGAGGAGGTGAACGGGTTCATCGTCACCGACTATCTCCAGTACTCCGCGTCTAAACGGGACGACAAGATGACCGGGCGCACCCACCCTCCCGATCTCGCCACCCGGATCGCGCCCCAGGTCACTCCGTGGGAAGAGGTGCCCTGGAGCTTCGCCCAGACCTTCCTCGACGCCCCGCTCGATACCACCCGTCTGGGCAAGTTCATGGGGCTGTTCAATCCCATCCGTACCTATGTCGCCGCCGATCAGACCTTCGCCCGGGTCGGACTCATGCTGTACGAGGAGCAGCGCCCGGACCTCATGGCGGTCTACCTGCGGGGGATGGACACCATGGGGCATCTCTACTGGAACTACATGACCCCGGATGCGGTCCCGGCCGGAAGCCTCGACGCCGATGCCGCGCCCTACCTCGCCGGAGCGGTCCGCGCCTACTACCGCTATGTCGATTCGCTTTTGGGTCCCCTCATCGACGCCGCCGACGAGCACACCGCCATCGTGGTCGTCTCCGATCACGGTTTCCAGGGTGGGCCCGGCCGAGGCGTCGAGGTGCACAAGATCGACGGCGTGATCATCATGTCCGGTTACGGGATCGGCAAGGGCGCCATCAGCGGGGCCAAGGTGTTCGACATCACCCCCACCCTGCTCACCCTGCTGGGACTTCCCGCGGCGCAGGACATGCCGGGGAAGGTCCTGTGGTCCGCCCTCGACGAAACGGTGGTGCCGCGCGACCGGTTCACCCAACAGATTCCCACCTACGAGACCGGTGACCGCCAGGGGAGTTCCCCCACCGAGAGCGCGGTGGATGACGAGTTGATCGAGCGTCTCAAGGCGCTGGGGTACATCGACTGAGCCGGCTCCTGGTCCTCCCGATCGCCCTGATCGCGCTCCTGACCCTGCAGGCCTGTTCCCATGCGAACGCCCAGTCCCCCCGCGTGGTGGAGGACGACCGTGCCGCCGCGGACGGCCAGGCCCTCTCCGACAGCGAACGGGACCGGGCGGTGACCGGCTACAACCGATGGGCCGGCGGTCTGCGCACGGTTCGTGGCGGCGGCCGGGCCCGGGTCGGTTCCGATGACGAGCGCCCGCGGGCCTTCGACTTCTCCATCGTCGTGGCCCGACCGCAGCGGGCCCGTCTCCAGGGGCGATGGAGCAGCCTCGCGTCGCTCTTCGACCTCAGCGGCGATGGCTCCGGATGGACGCTCTATCTTCCGCGGGATCGATCGGTGGTCCGCACCGAGGACACCGCCGCCTCGGCCGGTCTCCTCCTGCCGCCGGTGGAGATCGTTTCCGTCCTGCTGCCGGCCGGGATACCCCCGGTGGATCTTGTCCGGGAAGGGGCGTGGTCCCGGGAGCAGGGGTTGGCCCGCGTCGTGGTTCCGCCCGGACGTGGAGGCGCGGGGAGCAGCTTTCATCGGGTCCTGTGGATCGACCCCGAAGAGGGGATCCCCCGACGGATCGAGATCCGGCGCTCCTCCCAACTCGAGGATCCGCTGCTCGTCGCCGAGTACGTTCGCTACGAAGGGGACGGCGCCAAGGCCTTTCCCATCGAGATCCGGATCTCCATGGCCACCGCGGGGCAATGGGCGTCATTCACCTTCAACACGGTGCGGATCAACGACGACGTCGACGACGCGCTGTTCGCGATCCGGGTTCCTCCCGGGACGCGCGAGATCGCGCCGGGAGAACTCAATCCCGATTTCCTGCCCCTGGAGGAGGATCCGTGAACCGCAATCCCCGCCGCCTTTCCGTGACCCTGCTCGCGGTTCTCGTCCTGCTCGGTCCGGGCGCCGTGGCGCACCGCGCGTCGGCCGGGCAGCCGGCCGTCGAGGCGTCCTTGCCCCCGTTGCCCCCCCGGGCCCAACGTCTCGAGCGTGCCCTGCGCTCGGTCCATTCCCTGCGCGCGGAGGTGATCCAGTCCCGTCACGTCATGCTCAGCGGCGAGGAGCTGATGGCCCAGGGGGTCCTGGCCTTTCGACCGCCCACCGATTTCCGTCTGGCCTTCACCCTTCCCGAGCCCCAGGAACTGGTCATCCGGGGGGACTCCCTCTGGGTCGTGATGCCGGTGGAGAACCAGGCGCAGCGGTATCCCTTCTCGCCCGACGCCCCCGGAAACGAGATCTTTCTCCTCTTCGGGGGACGCAACGGTTCCCTCGCCGCCGCGTTCACCATCGTCGAGGAACCCTGGGCGGATCGGGACGATGCGCTGCGGCTCTTTCCCCGCAATCCCGATCCCGGATACCCGGTCGAGGAAATGCGGCTTCTGCTCAACGAACAGGACCTGCCGGAAAAGCTCTTCTACCGTGAAATCAGCGGCGACACCGTGGTGCTGACCTTTCTCACCTTCGATCGCAACCCGGCCAACATCGAGCAGGACCTTGCCCTGCAGTTGCCCCCGGGGATCGAGGTCATCGACGCCAGTGCCCCGGATCTTCACGACGGAATGGGACTCGACAAGGATGGGGATGACGCAGACACGCCCCCGGAGGATCCCCGCTAGCCGCTCGCCACGGTTGGTTCAGGTTCCCGTTCCGCGCCCCGCAGGGTCCAGGCCGCCACCGCCCACGCGCCGCCGGTGCGCCACACCCAGGTCAACGCCGTCGCCGTCGCGGCTCCCAGCAGCCCGTGCCGCGGCACCAGCCATACCAGCAGCACGGCATCCACGGCGAGCGAGGTCAGGCTCAGCCCCACGAATCCCCGCAGGACCCGGGTCGAGGCCTGGATTCCGATGCGACTGGAGGGGAGCGCGTAGAGCACCTGGAGGACGCCGGCTGCTCCCAGCACCAGGACGACCCGGGTGTGTTCGCCGCGATACAACTCGCCGAACACCAGCGGCACGCCCCAGTCGGCCAACAGGGCCAGCACCACCGCGCCGGCACCGCCGGCAACCACGATCAGCGTCGTCAGTCGCCCCCAGGGCACCCGGTCCCCGCTGGCCAGCAGCGGATTGAGGACCTGGCCCACCGCCAACCCGGCCACGGTGAACCCGGTCAGCGACACGAAGACCAGGGTCGAGTAGGTCCCCATCGGGTCGAGGCCCAGCATCCGCGGTAGGGCAAACGCGTCGAGACGGGAAACCAGCACCGCCGAGACATAGAGGGATGCAAAGACCAGCGCGTCCGGGGTGAGCCCGCGGATACCGATCGGCGCGGCCCCCCGAGGCGAGCGTCGCAACACCCAGGCCAGGAGTCCGCGACCCATCACCACCGCGGCCACCACCACCGCGAACACCGCGGAAGGGGTCAGGGCACCCCAGGCGGCCAACGCCAGCACGCCCACCAGCATGCCCGGGCGCCAGAGCGTGTTGAGCAACTGCGCCACCGCGAACCGTCTCAGGATCTGCAGCACGGTGACCGGGAACAGGCTTTGCCCCAGCACCAGAGCCGCGACCCCCAGGCAGAGCGTGTCCAGCACGCGGTGGCTGTAGAGGACGTGGTACAGCAGGGTCCCGGCCAGCGCGACCCCCGCGCCGACCCCGGTCAGGGCGCGCCCCAACCGCGGCCAATCGGAACGCTCCAGCTCCTGCCGAGGCACATGACGCAGCAACGCGTTGGGAAACCCGACCAGCGAGGCAATGGCGATCAGGTTCAGCGAGTTGATCCAGAGGTTCATGTACCCGAACTCGGACCGGGTAAAGGAACGGCTCATGATCAGGGTAGCCAGCAGATAGGCGGCCAGGGTGAGCAGGGTGACGCCCCCTACCGATCCCATGCTGCCCAGGACCGGCACCCGCCGGATCCCGCTCAGTCGCGCACCGCCGCCATGAGCAGCCAGGTGTCGCTCACCCGTTGATGGCGATAGCTGGCTCGATCCAGCGCCCCCAACAGGCCCAACAGCGGCTCGATGGGAGCCCGGCGAAGGATCTCGCGCGAGAACCGGGTGGGGCCGACAAATGTCCGCACCGGTCGCAGTCCCGCGGTGCGCAGGTGCGCATCCAGGGAAGCCTCGTCGAAGCGATGCACGTGACCGTTCGGTTCGAACTCCACCGCGCAGTCCGGGCAGCGCACCAGCCGCAGGGTCTCCCGGTACGGCACGGTCAACACGCACCGTCCGCCCGGCGCCAACACCCGGGCCGCTTCGGCCAGGGCCCGCTCCAGGTCCGGAATGTGCTCGACCACCTCGGCCGCGACCAGCCCGCGAAACGCTCCATCGGGAAACGGGAGGGCGGTCATGGATCCGACCGTCGCTCCGTGGAGCACGCCCGGATCCAGGCCCCGCAGGAACCCGCTCGAGATGTCCAGCGCGGTGACCTCCCAGCGACGGTCCGCCAGGAGACGGGTCAGCCAGCCTTCCCCCGGGCCGATTTCCAGCACGCGGCCGGGGCCCTTCCCGAGGTACTTGGCCACGGTGAGGTTCCGGTAGCGGATTCCCCGCACCGTCGAATCCGGGAGGCTGCGCTGGGCGAGGGTCTCGTAGAAGTCCCGTGATGCTCCGGGAGGGTGGCTCATGAGGGCAAGGCTAGCACCCGCGACATGGGCGGGGTAGGGGCCGGGCGCCGGCTGGTCCGGTCCGCATCGCATTGACCACCCCCAACCCTGCTTGCTACGGTGTTCCGGCTTTTTTGCTGCCCCACACAACCATTCTTATCGAAGGAGAACCCGGTGAAGATCGCGGTTTGCGTCAAGCAGGTTCCCTCGACCGACTCCAAGATCCAGCCGACCGCGGATGCCAAGGCTGCCGATCTTTCCTCGGTCGAGTGGATCATCAATCCCTACGACGAGTTCGCCATCGAGGAAGCGCTCAAGCTCGCCGAGGCCCGGGGCGGGGAAGTCGTGGTCCTCTCGGTCGGCGGTGACAAGGTGGAAGAGGCCATGCGCACCGCCCTCGCGCTGGGGGCGGACAAGGCGGTCGTGCTCAAGGATGCGGCCTGGGCGGGCGTGGACGGTCTCAGCATGTCCAAGGCCCTCGCCGCCATGGTGCGCCGGGAAGAACCGGCACTTGTCTTCTGCGGCAAGCAGGCCGTGGACGACGATCGGATGGCCGTTCCGGCCATGCTCGCCGAGCAGCTCGATTGGCCGCAGGCCACCGTGGTGGTCGAGTTGACCGTCGCCGAGGACGGGGCCAGCGCCACCGCCAAACGCGAGGTCGAGGGCGGTCACGAGGAACTCGCGTTTCCTCTCCCCGCGGTGATCGCGGCCCAGAAGGGGTTGAACGAGCCTCGGTACGCCAGCCTCAAGGGCATCATGAAGGCGAAGAAGAAGCCCATCGAGGTGCTCACCGCCGCGGACCTGGGCCTGGACGCCCCCTCCTCGGATCAGGTGGAGATTCTCGAGGTCAGCCTTCCGTCGCAGGAGCGCAAGCAGCGCATGCTCGACGGCGATGCGGACCAGCAGGTGGCGGAGCTGATCCGCATCCTTCGCGACGAAGAAAAGGTTCTGTAGCCGGTTGGCTTATCCAGGAGCAACTCACATGCCGCACACGGTATTGGTCTTCATCGAGCAGCGGGGCGGCGCGATCAAGCGCGCGTCCCTCGAAGCACTCACCCTCGGTCGCACCCTCGCCCAGCAGAGCGGAGGCACGGTGGCCGCAGTGATCGCGGGGAAGGATGTCGGCGGTCTGGTGGACACGCTGGGGAGCTATGGCGCCAGTGCGGTCCACTTGGCCGATGCGGATTCCCTGGCTCTCTACTCCACCGAGGGGTATGCGGCCGCCGCGGCGCGGGCCGCGGACGCCTGTGGGGCCAAGGTCCTCGTCTTTTCCGCCACCGCGATGGGGAAGGATCTCGCGCCGCGGGTTGCCGCCCGCCGGGATGCGCTGTTCCTGGCCGACGTGGTTGCCGCGGCCATCGAAGGGGATCGTCTGGTGGCCAGCCGGCCGCAGTACGCGGGGAAGGCGCTGTGGAAGGTGTCGGTTCCGGCGACCAACTGCGTCCTCACCTCACGCCCCAACGTGTTCGCGGCCAGCGAATCGCCGGTGACGCCGGAAACGGTTCCGGTGGACGTCTCGGATGTCACCCCCCGGGCCGTAGTCACCGCCTTCCACGCCACCGAGGGCGAGGTCATCGACGTCGCCGAGGCGGACGTGATCATCGCCGGTGGGCGAGGGCTCAAGGGTCCGGAGAACTTTCCCCTCGTGTTCAACCTGGCCAAGGCGTTCGGCGGCGCGGTGGGGGCGAGTCGGGCCGTGGTCGACGCGGGCTGGATCGACCACGAGCACCAGGTGGGGCAGACCGGCAAGACGGTCGCTCCAGGTCTCTACATCGCGGCCGGGATCTCCGGCGCCATCCAGCACCTCGCCGGGATGCGCACCAGCAAGCGGATCGTGGCCATCAACCCGGATGCCGACGCTCCCATCTTCAAGATCGCGGACTACGGCATCGTGGGAGACGCGCTGCAGATCCTGCCCAAGTTGACCGACGCGGTGGCCGCGGCCAAGTCGGGCTCGTGACCCCCGAGGCCCGCCCGGTCACCGACTCCCAGGTCGAGATGCTCGAGTTGATGTTCCCCAACGACGCGAATCCGCTGGGCAGCGTCATGGGGGGGCGGGTCATGCACTTCATCGATGTCGCGGCGGCCATCACCGCGAGCCGGCACTGCCGACGACCCTGCGTCACCGCGTCCGTGGACCACATCGACTTCCGCGAACCGGTCCTGGTGGGGAATCTCCTCATCCTCAAGGCGTCGGTGAACTATGTGGGGCGTACGTCGCTCGAGGTGGGGGTGCGGGTCGAAGTCGAGGACCGCATGACCGGTGAGCGCAAGCACACCAGCTCGGCCTATCTCACCTTCGTGTCCCTGGACGCGGCGCGCAAACCGGTCCCGGCACCGCCGGTGCTGCCCGGGACCGAGGAACAACGACGCCGTTTCGCCGAGGCGGAAAAGCGCCGTTCCGAGCGTCTTCGGAGTCTGGGAAAGGCCTAACGGGTCCAGGCGTTTCCCGCTACGGCTCGCCCCGCTGGCGTCGCCGGGCTTCCTCGCCCCGCTTGCCCATGAATTCCTTCTCCTGACGGCTCAGGCTGCCCATGCCCTCCCGGCTGATCTTGGCCAGGATCCGGTCCACCTCTTCCCGGATCTTCTCCTCGTCCTCGGGGGATTGCTGACGCGGGGTGTTGATCTGTCTCCGCGCGCTGCCGAAGAGTTTCTGCACCCGCCAGCGCAGGGTGTCGAACCGGAGGTAGACGAACCCGACCAGCATGCCGCCCAGATGCGCGAAGCGGGCCACGTTGTCCCCGGGGTGGTTCTCCATGGCCATGGTCAGTTCCAGGAATCCGAAGATGATGACCAGGGTGCGGGCAGAGACCGGGATGACGAACCACAACAGCACCTGTCGGTTCGGGAAGGCCATGCCGTAGGCGAGCAGGATGCCGAAGATGGATCCCGAGGCTCCGATGGTGGGGGCGTTCGGGTTTCCGACCAGGTAGGAGGCGGTGAGATGGATGAGCCCCGCGCCAATCCCGGTGACGAAGTAGTACTTCACGAAGTCACGGGAACCCCACCAGCGTTCCAGATCGCTCCCGAAGATCACCAGCCCGAACATGTTGAAGAACAGATGCATGAACCCGCCGTGCAGGAACATGTAGGTGACCAGCTGCCAGATCTGTCCGTGGAACACGTCCCGGGGAACCAGGGCGAATCCGTTGACGATGTTGTTGTTGGTGAGTTGCTGCACCAGGAACACGACGGCGTTGATCAGCACCAGGTTGCTGATGGCGGGCGGAAAACCCAGGAAACCGCCGGCTCCGTAGCCGGTACTGCCGCGATAGTTCAAGAAACATCCTCCGGTGGGAAACAGGGGCTCATCCAGTCTAGCCGTCCCCATGCCCCCCGGCAACGTCCGTCGTCGCCGCGACCCGCACCTGCTAGTCTTTCCCGCGGCACCGGGGCCGGAAACGGAAGTTCCCGTTTCGGGGCGGGTGCCCGCTGCCTCCGCGCTCAAACGGGAGTTCGTCCGCCATGGACCCAATGCCTCGCCGCCGTCTCGGTCCCCTCGTCGCCCTGCTGGCCCTGCTGGTCCCGGCTCTGGCCGGCGCGGCGGAGGGTTGGCGCCTGCAACTGATCTCCGACAACGCGGGAAGCGTGCTGAGGGCCGATGTGACCCTGGATGGGGATCACCTCATGGCGTCCGCCGAGGGCCGGGTGGAGTCCATGATCCTGGGCCGTGACGCCATCACCGTCGTCGATCACGTGGCCCGGACCTACGTGGCGATTCCCTACGTGGTCGTGGAACAGATGCTCGGCGGTGTCAAACGCCTCACCGAGGAAAAAAAAGCGGCCCAGATCGCCGCGCTCCGCGAAGCGCTCGATGAGGTGCCGGAGGATCAGCGGGCGGTGCTCGAAGCCGAGCTCGATGCGATGGCCGCGGGCGGCGCAAGAGGGTCCCGGTGGACCCTGACCGACCACGGTCCCGATGAGCCGGTGGCCGGTCTGCCCACCCGGCGCTACACCATCCACGAGAACGGCGAACCCATCGGGGAGGCCTGGTTCACCGATGCCATCGACTTCGATCTCTTCCGGGAGATCCACGCACGCATGGAACCCTATCTCCCCCCCGAAGCGACCGAGGAAGGGGAGGAGTTCTTCGCCCTGTTGCGCGGAGCCCCGGGTGTCCCGGTGCGCATGGAGACCGTTCCCGGTTCGCCGGATCCGTTCCACTACCGCGTCCTGCGCGCGCAGCGGATCACCGTGGCGCCGTCGGTCTTCGCGCCCCCGGAGGGGTACGCCGTACGCAACTTCCTGGAGAACATTCTCCGCGAGAAGCCATAGGCTTGGCCGTACGGGATACACAGACTTGTCCGGGGGGGCTGCCGTTGCGGTCGCTCGTCTTGACAGCAACGCCCGCGGCCACGAGCATGCCGACGGGCTTCGGAGGATAACCATCGTGTGGCAGACCCGCTCCCTGATCCCGTCCCTGCACCGTTCCCCGGCGCGGGTTTTGCTGCTCCTCGGGTTGGCTTGGTCCTGCCCCCTGGCCGGTTGTTCGAGCAGCAGCTCCGCGCCTCCGGTCGACGAGGAGGTCCGCGTGGAAACCGCCCGCTTCTTCCCCAGCGCGTCCGTCATTCCCATCGGGGGGAAGGTGCGCTGGGTGAACTTCCTCTCCCGCTCCGATGCCAACCGCCGCACCGTGACCAGCGGGACCGGTCCCGAGGACCCCGACGCCGGGATGCTCTTCGACGTGACCCTGGAAGGCTTCGGCCAGGGGGAACCGACCGGCGAGTCCTATACCCGCACCTTCAATGAGCGCGGCACCTTCAACTACTTCACCCGTCTGCCCAGCGGAGCCGAGTTCACCGGGACCGTGACCGTGCAGTGAGCGGTCTTCCGGTTTCCCGTCGGCGTCCGGGGCAAGCCCGACTGCCCGCGGTACTCCTCTTCCTGGGTCTCACCCTCTGCGTGGTCTGCGTGGCCCTGGCCTGGCTGTACCGGGGCTATCGGGACCAGCTCGACCGGGAACTTGGCCAGCGCCTCGTCGCGGTTGCCTCCGCGACCTCCGCCGCGGTGGACGGGGACGTCTGGCTTCTGCTCTCGGTGGGAGACCCGGCCACCCACGCCGAGACCCGGGCCGCCCTGGATCGTATTCGCCGTCTCAACGGGGTCGCCGATCTCTTCCTCTTCGATCTGACCGGGACCACCCTGCTGGATTTGTCGGGGCGGTACCCGGAGGGGGAGCCCAACCTGGCCCTGACCCTGGACTCGCCCCAGGTGACCTCGGTCCTGGCCGGCCGCACCGAGTACACCCCCCTTGCCTCGGAGCAGGGGGTCTACCTCAAGGCGGGCTACGCCCCGGTCCTCGACCCGGACGGCCGGGTGGTGGGGGGGGTCGGGGTCGAAGCGAGTGCGGCCTTCCTGGATCTCCTGGCCGGAGTGCGGCGGACCCTGCTCGGCGCCGGTCTGGGGGTGTTGGTGGCCCTGGCCGTGCTGGGCCTGGTCTTCGCGCGGGCGCTCGGCGCCCAGTCCCGCCTCGAGTCCCGCCTGCGCCGCACCGAGACCCTCGCCACCATGGGACAGATGGCCGCCATGCTGGCCCATGAGATCCGCAATCCGCTCGGCATCATCCGCGGCGCGGCGGAGCGCATCGGCCGTCGCTACCAGATCGAGGAGGACGAGGTGTACCGGTTCATCCCGGAGGAAGTGGACCGACTGGAAGCCACCCTCGGGGCCTACCTGCACTTCGCCCGGCCGGGAGGAGAGGATGAAGCAGGGGACCTGGCCGAGGCCCTCGACCGCACCCTCGCCCTGGTCCGCACCGAGTTCGAGCGCGCTGGAGTGGTCCTGGTCACCGAAATCGAGGAAGGCGCCTACCCGGTGGCAACCGGGGCCCACTTCTTGCAACAGGTCTTCCTGAACGTGTTTCTCAACTCCCGGGACGCCATGCCCGATGGGGGCACGCTCACCGTCTCCCTCGTTCACGAGGGTCGTCGGGGGCGGGTCCGCATCACCGATACCGGCATGGGGATGACCCCGGAAGTGCGCCGCCGCGCCACCGAGGCGTTCTATACCGCGAAGGAACGCGGGTCCGGTCTCGGGTTGGCCGTCGTGGATCGGGTGGTCGAGGAGGCCGGCGGGCGGCTGGAACTGCAGAGCCGGGTCGGCGAGGGCACCGCGCTGACCTTGACGTTTCCCCTGGGGGATTGAGACCCGGCTCGCTTGAACCCTGAGGTACCACAGCATGAAGATTCTCCTCGTCGACGACGAACGCAAGATGGGGGTCATCCTCGGCGGCGCGCTGGAAGACGCGGGCCACGAGGTCACCGCCCTGACCCATAGCAGGGAAGCGCTGTCCGTGCTGAAGGAGGACCGCTCGGATCGGTTCGACCTCCTTCTCACCGACCTCAAGATGGCGCCGCCGGACGGTCTCGAACTCATGCGACTCGCCCGGGCCCACCGTCCCGATCTGGACGTCATCCTCATGACCGCCTACGCCACCGCGCAAACCGCGGTCGAAGCCATGAGGAGCGGCGCCTGGGACTATCTCATCAAGCCGTTCGAGCTCGACGAACTGGTCCTGCGGGTCGGGAAGCTGGCCCGGGAACGGGAGCTCGGCGCCAACCTCCGGGTTCTCGAGAAGGAGAACCGCCTGCTCCAGGAAGCCTCCGGAACCCGGCTCCGTCTGGGAGAGATCATCGGCAAGAGCGGCGTCATGGCGGATGTGTTCGAGCTGGCCGAGAAGGTGGCGGCCACCGATGCCACGGTCCTCGTGCGGGGGGAAAGCGGGACCGGCAAGACCCTGCTCGCCCGCGCCATCCACAAGGCGGGGCCCCGGGCCGACGGCCCGTTCATCACCGTCAACTGCGGCGCGCTTCCGGAGAACCTCCTCGAGTCCGAACTGTTCGGTCACGAGAAGGGCTCCTTCACCGGGGCGGTGGCGCGCAAGCAGGGCCGGTTCGTGGCCGCCCGGGGCGGCACGCTCCTCCTGGACGAGATCGGGGAGATGTCCCCCGCGCTCCAGGTGAAGCTGCTCCAGGTCCTCGAGGAAAAACGGTTCTACCCGGTGGGCAGCGAGCAGCCGGTGACGGTGGACGTGCGGATCCTTGCCGCCACCAACCGCGATCTGGAAGAGGCGATCGGGGAAGGGGAGTTCCGCGAGGACCTGTTCTACCGACTCAACGTGTTCCCGATCTCCGTGCCTCCCATTCGGGCAAGACGCGAGGATATTTTTCTTCTATTGGATTTCTTTCTCGCCCGGTTCGGTCGCGGCGCCGACGACCTCGACGAGGAGGCGCGCGCCGCGCTCATCGCCTACGACTATCCCGGCAACGTCCGCGAGATGGAGAACCTCATCGAACGCGCGGTCATCCTCGCCGGCCCGGAGCCCATCACGCGTCGTCACTTTCCCGCCCTCACCACCTCCGGCGCGGGTCCGGGGCCCGGACCCGGCTTCCGCGTGCCGGAGATCCCCGAGGAGGGACTGCCCCTCGATCGCCTGGAGAAGGAACTCATTCTCAAGGCCATCGACAAGGCGGGGGGGAACAAGACCCGCGCCGCCGCGTTGCTGGGACTGACCCGGCGTACCCTCTACTCCCGCATGGAGCGTTACGGCCTCTCGGCCGGCGGCTCTCCCCGGCGTGAAGGCGATGACGGACCGTGACCTGACCGGGCCCCGGGATGACCGCACCGGTGCGCCCGTGTACCCCTGGGTACACCTTGGTGCGTGTTCCCGATCCACCCCGATACGTCCAGCCGTAACCCCGCGCGACAGCATCGCTTGCCCTACCGTACGGGATCACCACTTGGCACGGTCGCTGCAATGCGCTTGACCGTGCACCTTCCATCGGTCCCGCCCCATCATCGCCTTGTGGCCCTTCTCACGGTCTGTCTTGCCCTCTTGGCGGGAACCGGAGCCGCGCGAGCGCAGTGTAACGTGGAGGCGGACGGGGAACGGGTGCAGCAGCTCATCGATCGGGCCGGCGAAGTGGTGGCGGCCAGCGATGTGGCCGAGGCGCGTCGCATGCTCTCCGCCGCGCGGGAGCGCCTGCGGGAAGCGCAGCGTCTGGCCCGGGAGCGCAAGCGGGACCGTGCCTGCGCCCAGTTGTCTGCGGCCCGGGCGCTGGCCGAGAAGGCGTTGCAGCTCGCCATGGAGTCGGACCAGTTGGCCACCCGGCTCGAGCAGGACCTGGCCCGCCTCGAGCAGCTGATGCAGGACATCGCCGGCATCGTCAACGAGTGTCGCGCCGTCGAGGCGGAGCGCATGCTGGAGGGTGCCCGCCGTCAATTGGCCAAGGCCTGGTCGGAGTACCGTAGTCGCCGGTTCCGATCCTCTTACGCATTCTGTCGCACCGCGGAGAATCAGGCGCGACGCGCCCGTCTCTTCTGTACGGTGGACTCGATCGAACCCCAGCGCCTGGAGGATGAGTTGGAACGGACCGACACCCTGCTCGAGGAAACCACGGCGCGTCTGTCGGAAGGGGACGCACAGGAGCGCCTGGAGCCGGCCCGGATCCTGCAGCGCCAGGCCTGGGAGCATTTCCACAGCGAACGGTTTGTCGCCGCCTACACCTTGACCCGGCGTTCCCGCGACCTGGCGCGGGGCGCGGTGGGGCGGATCGCCCGCGAGGTGGCGCCACGGGAAATCGAGACCCTGGTCCGCAACACCCGCGATCTGGTGCGAACCCTGGGGGAACGGGCCGAGGATCAGGGGGCCGAGGATGCCCGTCGCTTGCTGGATCAGGTGGATCGCCTGCTCGACCGGAGCGAGGCGGACCTGGGTGCCGATCGCCTGCTCAAGGCCATGGCCTCGGCCCGCGCCGCCTCCGCTCTCGCTCAGGACGTGGCCGAGATGCTGGAGGACGCCGCCCGATGAGCCGATGTCCATACCAGGAACCACCGCGCGTGAGACGTCGCTTTCCCCCAGCAGTCCCGGGGTCCAGTGAACCTTGACCGCCGCGTTGTCGCGGCCCTCCTCATCCTCTCCCCGATGACCCCGGTTCCCGCCCACGCGGGAACCCTGGAGGGGGAGGTCTGGGTCGAGATGGAGTACCTCGGGGAGTCCTTCTTCAGCGAGCAGCGATTCACCGCCGATGATCTCGGGATTCCCGGCGACAGTCCGTCCCTCGTCTTCACCGACACCACCCGCTTCGCCGATGCGATCTGGCTTCCCGGGCAGCGGCTCAACCTCGCCTGGGGCACCAACCCGGGCTCTGCCCATACCGTTCGCGCCCAATCCCGTACCGCCTACAACAGCGAGCGCTTCTTCCAGGAACTGCGCCTCAGTGGATTCCATCCCACCGGGGGGGGCTCCTCCCTCGAGTGGCGGGTGGACGGCGCCTTCCGTGAGGAGTCGCGCAGTGTGGTGGGGCGCGGCGACTGGGGAGTCCGCAGCGAGTTGCGGCGTGAACAACGTCTCGGTTCGCTCCGCTCGGTCATCCGGGTGGGATGGGACCACTCCCGCAGTCGCGCCGACACCACCACCTATCTCTTCGACTACGACCTCGCCCGCTTGCGGGCCACCCTGTCCGGTGGAGGGGGCTGGCTCTCCTCGTGGGAGCTCTATGCCGAGGGGGGGTTCAAGTCCGTTCCCCTGGGCGCGCCGGGTAGCTACGAGGAACTGCGGGCCGGTGGCGCGTGGCGTCCGGCCTCGGACGGCAGCCGTTCGCTGGTCCTCGACGTGCGCGCCCGGAACTACCGTGAGGACGGCACCGTCGGTCGTGACTTCGGCTCCGCCCAACTCGAGTTCCGATCACGCACCGTGGGGTGGACCCGTTCCGCGGTGCACCTGGAGTTGCTGGCCTGGCTCACCGACTACGCCGGGTCCGATGCGCTCTACTTCGACTCGGCGGAGATGGCGCTCTACCTGCCTTGGCGGCTCTCCCAGTCCCTGTGGACGCTGGCCGCCGGTCCCGCCGTCCGTTGGCTTGGCGATCTGGATGCCGGGGCGCGGGACTACCGCCAGTGGTCGCTGCGCTCCTCCCTGGGCCGGGTCATGGATTCGGGAGGATTCGGCGAGCTGACCGTGGAAGCCGGTCTTCGCGACTACCGCGCCGAGGTCTCCGAGGTGGTGGAAGTCAGCACGCTCTCGTCCGCTTTCCTCCGTTCCGACTACTGGCTGTTCGAGGTTCTCGGTATCCTGAACATCCCGGTCGGGTCCGGCTTCGCGTTGGATGTCCTGGGAAGTTCCTCCTGGGAATTCCATCGCAACGAGGCCGAGCGGATCCAGGTCACGTTCTTCACCCTGGGAGTATCGCGTCGATTCTGAGGCGACTTCCCGCGGCAATCTCACCCTTTCGGTTGACCCCGCTGGTTCCGCTCCGCACAATCAGCAGACCCCTTCCCGGTCCAGGACGCACCGTCCATGCTTCGAAGCATCCTTAAACTGCTGACCCGCAACCTCGGGATCAAGATCCTCGCTCTGCTCATGGCGGGCGTGGTGTACGCCCATGTCTTCACCGAAGAGGAGCGGGAGTGGGAAGTGCGCGCCCCGCTCCGGTTGACCGGGCTCGCTCCCACGCTCGTCCTCGAGAAGCCGCCGCCCGAGACCGTGCTCATCACGGTGCGGGGGAAAGGCAAGCAGCTCCTCAAGCTGCAGGTGGATCCCCCGCGGATGCGGGTGGACGTCAGCCGGGCCGGGCCGGGCCGGGTGCAGCGGTTCCTCTCCCCGGTGGACGTCGCGTTGCCGGTCGGCGCGGACGTCACCGTGGCGCGCATCATCACCCCGGTGGTGGTGACCCTGGTCGTGGACACCCTGGTCACCCGGGACGTGGCGGTGCGGATGCCCCTTCTTGGGGAAGCTCCCCAGGACCTCGCCCTCCTGGGGCCGGTGCGATCCCACCCCACCCACGTGTCGGCCACCGGACCGTCCCGCGCCCTGGACCGGCTCGAGGTGACCTCGGACCCGTTCCAACTGGCCGATCTTGCCTCGCTGGATCGGGTTGAGCTTGCGGTGCATGCGAATCAGGAGCGGGTGAGCCTCGATCCCCAGGTCGTCACGGTGACCGCGGAAACCGCCCCCATGATCCGGCGCACCCTGCCCCCCATCGTGGTCGAGATCACCGGCGCGCCGCCCGGGGTTGTCACCGACGCCTCCCCGGACACTGCCCTGGTGACGGTGCTGGGCCCGCAACCCCTTGTCGATTCACTGGATGTGGCCGCGGTTCGGGTTCGCCTGCTCGCCGGAGCGCTTACCGAAGGACGCCATTTGCTGACCCCCGACGTGGTCCTGCCCAACCCGGCGGTGACCGTCGAGGTGGTGCGTCCCCTCCGCTTTTTTGTCGATGTCGGGCCGCCGTCCGGCAGCGACCCCTGAGGATACTCCTAGCCTCAAGCCACAGAAGAGGTTGACGGGATCCGGCCCCCTCTCGTACCGTCGAGCGCGATTGGGATCCCACCCGGCCGGGTGATGGATTCCAGGGCGTCGCCCGCGTTTGACAAGGTTCGCTAACCGTGTTAAACGTGGTCACATACGCCGGGTGGCCGGGCCTTCCTGGCCGGGCTCGACGGCTCGCAGTCGTCCGGAACCCGAGATCCCCGGGCGGGGGCTCACGGAGGTAGCAAATGACCAAGGCAGATCTCGTGGACGAAATCGCCCAGCGAACCGGTTTGACCAAGAAGGATGTCGCCGACACGGTGGACGAATTCCTGGAAGCCGTTTCGCGCGCGCTCGTTGCGGGCAAGCACATCGAAATCCGCGGGTTCGGCACGTTCAAGGTCAAGGATCGCAAGCCCCGGACCGCTCGCAATCCTCGGACCGGTGAGGCCGTCCACGTGCCCCCACGCAAGGTGCCGGTGTTCAAGGTCTCCAAGGAACTCAAGGACAAGGTGGCGGCCTCCAACGCGCCGGGTGGTGGGATGAGCGAAGCACCCGCCCCGTCTCCGTAGACCTGCCCAAGTCCGTATCCCACAGGTTGTTCTGCCTGGTCGTGCCCTGATCCCGACCGCCGGGTAGTTCCTCGCCGCGTGCCCCTTGTGTCGGCTTCCGCAATCCCATGGCCGGTGGCCGTGGGTGTCAGGCCTGCCTCGAATGATCCCAATTGATCTCCGCAGCGACACCGTGACCCGCCCCACACCCGAAATGCGTCAACTCATGGCCGAGGCTGCGGTTGGGGATGACGTCTTCGGCGACGATCCCACCGTGCGCGCCCTCGAGGTCGAGACCGCCCGGCTCCTGGGCAAGGACGAGGCGGTGTTTGTCCCCTCGGGCACCATGGCCAACCAGATCGGTCTCGCCCTGGTGGCGCGCTCGGGCACCGAGATCCTGGTCGAGGCCAACTCCCACATCGTCAACTACGAGGGGGGAGCACCGGCCGCGCTGTGGGGGATCACCCTGCGCCCTATCGAGGGGGTCCGGGGTACGCTCGATCCCATGCAGATCCTGGCCAACGTCCGCGGGGACGATCTCCATTTCGCCACCACCGTAGCCGTGAGCCTGGAGAACTCGCACAATCGTGAGGGTGGGGCGGTTTGGCCCCGGGTCGCTCTGGATGCGGCCTATGCCGCCGCGCGTGAGGCCGGCCTCGCGGTGCACCTCGATGGTGCGCGGCTCTGGAACGCGGCCCTGGCGACCGGGGTGGACGTGGCCGCCCTGGCCTGGGGGGCGGACACGGTGTCGGTGTGCTTCTCCAAGGGGCTTGGAGCCCCGGTGGGCTCCGCGATCGCCCTCTCGGCCGACCGCGCCAGGGAGGCGCGGCGATTGCGCAAGCGCCTGGGTGGGGGCATGCGTCAGGCGGGGATTCTTGCCGCCGGGGCGCTGTATGCCCTGGAGCACCACCGTGACCGGCTCGCCGACGACCACGCGCGCGCGGCCCGCATGGGCCGGGCCCTCAAGCGCATCAAGGGTGTCCAGGTGCTTCCGGTGGAGACGAACCTGGTCATCTTCGACCTCAAGAAACTGGGCCGCAGGCAGGATGACGTGGTCCGTCACCTCGCCCGTGAGGGGCTCCTCGCGGTGGGGATCGGCGACACCCGGATCCGTATCGTGTCCCACCTCGACATCGACGACGCCCAGACCGACCGGGCCATCGAGATCCTGAGACGTGTCCTGGGAGGGACCGCATGAAAGAGAAACTCCAGGCAGCGGTTCGCGGCGTGGCCCGCCCCCTTGCGGTGGGGCTGCACCGGCTGGGGGTGAGCCCCGACGGCCTGACCCTGATCGGCCTGCTGCTGACCGGCGTGGCCGCGTGGTTCCTTGCCGAAGGCGCCTTTCGTCTGGCCGCCCTCGTCCTCCTGGTGGGAAGCGTGTGCGACATGCTGGACGGCGACGTGGCCCGGCTCTCGGGACGGGCCAGCGTGTTCGGGGCGTTTCTCGATTCCACCGTGGACCGGGTGGCGGAACTGCTCATGTTCCTGGGGCTCATGATCTACTACGTGCGGATGGAAGCGGACATCCTGACCGCCGGGTTGTGCCTGGTCGTGGCGGGCGGCTCCTTCACCATCAGCTACGCCCGCGCCCGCGCGGAGGGGCTCGGCGTCGACTGCAAGGTCGGCCTCATGGAACGCCCCGAGCGTCTCGTGCTGGTCCTGATCGGCGCGTTGTTGGGTCCGTTGTGGATGACCCGGATCCTGTGGCTGCTGGGGGTCCTGGTCTGGTTCACCGTGATGCAGCGTGTCGTGCACGTGTATCGGTCCACCCGATGAAACGGTCCGGGACGCGCCGGGGGTGTTTCATCACCCTGGAAGGCATCGAGGGAAGCGGCAAGAGCACCCATGTTGCCAGGCTGGTCGAGGGCCTGCGCGAGCGGGGCTTTACCGTGCTGGCCAGCCGGGAGCCGGGAGGAACGCCCCTCGGGGAGTCCCTGCGGGGTCTGCTGCTCGGGGTGGACGGGGATGCCCCGGTGCCCCGGGCGGAACTCCTGC
Organism: Candidatus Eiseniibacteriota bacterium; assembly: GCA_942491735.1. Taxonomy (GTDB): domain Bacteria; phylum Eisenbacteria; class RBG-16-71-46; order JABDJR01; family JABDJR01; genus CALOCN01. The sequence continues at coordinate 1,320,264 of CALOCN010000001.1, forward strand.
TCATGCTCGCTTCCCGCGCCCAGCATGTGCAGCAGGTGATCGAGCCGGCCTTGGCCCGTGGCGAGGTGGTGGTGGTCGACCGGTACGCCGACGCCAGCGTCGCCTATCAGGGCGCCGGCCGCGGGCTGGGAGTCGACACGGTGCGTGAGGCGAACCGGTTCGCGACCGGGGGGCTGGTCCCGGACCGCACCGTCCTCATCGATCTTCCCCTGGCCGAGGCCCTCGAACGGATTGCCACCCGCCGGCGCAAACGCGGGGTCCTGGACCGCTTCGACGACGAGGACCGCCGGTTCTACGAGACGGTGCAGCAGGCGTACCGGGATCTTGCCGCGGCGCAGCCGGACCGGGTGCGCGTCGTGCAGAGCACGGAGGCAAAGCCCCGCGTGGCGGAGCAGGTCCTCGCGGAGGTCCTCCCTCTCCTTGCCAAGCTGAGCGCCGAGGGGCGGGTCACCCATGCCGGTTCCTGAGCCTTCGGTGCGCCTCCCGTCCCCGGACCGTCCGGGAACGGTGGTCACCGACTTCGACGGCACCCTCACCCGGGCCGATGTCGGTCATGAGCTGTTCCTTCGCTTCGCCGGACCCGCCGCGTCCGAGGTGGTAGCATTGTGGAAGCGTGGGGAGATCGGTTCCCGGGAGTGTCTGATCCGCGAGTGCGCGGCGGCACGGGTGACCCCCGAGGCCCTGAGGGCCTTTGCCCGGGCCCAACCCATCGATCCGGGGTTCGCCCCGTTCGTGACCGCGGCCCGGGCCCTGGGATGGCGGGTCCTCGTGGCCAGCGACGGTCTGGATCTCTACATCCGGATCATCCTGGCCGCACACGGTCTGCGGATTCCCATGCGAACCAATCGCGGACGTCTGGTCGCGGGTCGGATCGTCCCTTCGTTTCCCCATGCGGGTCGCGGGTGTGGTCGCTGCGGCAACTGCAAGGCCGGGGCCATCGAGGACGCGCGGGGTCGGGGACCGGTGGTGTTCGTCGGCAACGGACTCAGTGATCGCTGTGCGGCGGGGGTTGCCGACGCCGTATTCGCCAAGGACGACCTGGCCACCCACTGTCGTGATGCCGGGTTGCCCTTTGTTGCCTACAACTCGTTTTCCGATCTCGCCCGGACCTGGTTCGGGAACCGGACGCTGCACGGAACCGCTGTATGAACCTGCCCTTCGCACAACCGCTGCGTCTTGGAAACCTGGTGACCCACGGCCGGGTCGGGCTGGCCCCCATGGCCGGTTTCACCGAGCCGGTCTTCCGCGGGCTGTGCCGTGACCATGGCGCTGCCTTCGTGGTCACCGAGCTCGTTTCGAGCGAGGGACTGGTGCGGGGACAGGAGCGCACCAATCGCTACCTCGCCTTCGAGGAGCACGAGCGCCCGCTCGGCATGCAGCTGTTCGGGTCCGATCCGGACGTGATGCGCCGCGCCGCCGCGTTGCTGGTGGAGCGCCGTCCGGACTTCATCGACATCAACATGGGTTGTCCGGTGCCCAAGGTGGTTTCCCGCGAGGCGGGCGCCGCGCTGTTGCGCAACAAGACCCTCCTCGCGCAGTTGGCGCGGGGCGTGGTCGAGGGTGCGGGGGCGCTCCCGGTCACCGCCAAGATCCGCAGCGGGTGGGATCGGAAGTCCTCGGACATCGAACGCACCGGGGAGATCCTGCAGAAGGCGGGAATCACCGCCATCGCCATTCATGCCCGGACCCGCGAGGAGCGGTTCGAAGGCAAGGCGAACTGGAACGACATCACCCGGCTCAAGAACGCGGTGGACATTCCGGTCATCGGCAACGGGGATGTGCGCACCGCCGCGGACGCCCTGCGCATGCTCGAGGAGACCGGTTGCGACGGGGTCCTGGTGGGACGCGGCGCGGTCGGCAACCCCTGGCTCTTCCGCGAATGCCAAGCCCTGCTGGAGCGGGGCGAACAACTGGCCCGCCCCACCCGTTTCGAGGCGGTGGGCACCGCGATCGATCATCTGCACCGCGCCGTGGCCCGCAAGGGTCCGCGCGCCATCGTCGAAATGCGCAAGACCCTGGCCTGCTACGTCCGGGGTTTTCCCGGCGCCGCCCGCCTGAGGCCGCGTCTGTTCGAGGAAACCGAGGTCGACGGCGTGGTGAATCTTCTCGAAGGGTATCGCCGAGGCCTGGGCGACGCGGCCCTCGAACCGGTCATCCTGGTCGGGGGGGCGGCGTGACCCCGGAAGCACTGCGGCGCATTCTCGATGCGGTGGCCGCGGGTGAGCTTGCCCCCGACGGCGCCATGGAGCGGTTGAAGGGGTTTCCGGCCGAGACGACCCGTACCGCCACCATCGATCGCCAACGGGCCATTCGTTGCGGGTTTCCCGAAGTGATCTACGGTCAGGGCAAGACCGATCGGGAGATCGTGGAGATCGCCGAACGGATCGTGGCGGCGGACGAACCGCTGCTGGCCACCCGTCTCTCCCCGTCGGCGGGGGAGGCCCTCGCGGCCGCGCATCCCGACGGGACCCACGACGCGGTGGCGCGGATCTTTCATCGACCGGGACCGGAGCCCCTGCCTCCGGCCGGTCTGGTCGCCGTGCTCTGCGCCGGGACCTCGGATCGCCCCGTTGCCGAGGAAGCGGCCTGGACGGCCATGGCCCTCGGGGCGCCGGTGCACCGGCTTACCGATGTGGGCGTGGCGGGTCTGCATCGGTTGCTGCGGCACGAGCGCGTCCTGCGGGACGCGGCCGTGCTGGTCGTGGTGGCCGGCATGGAGGGAGCGCTGCCGTCCGTGGTGGGGGGGCTCACCGACCGACCGGTCATCGCCGTTCCGACCAGTGTCGGGTACGGGGCGAATTTCGGCGGGCTCGCCCCGCTCCTCGGCATGCTCAACGCCTGTGCCTCCGGGGTGACCGTGGTCAACATCGACAACGGCTTTTCCGCCGGCTACAGCGCCGCCCTCATCGCCCGCCTGGCCGCCGCGTCGCCCGAAACCCTTGTCCAGGCGCCTCCCGCGGGGGAGACCTCCTGATGCGCACCGCGCTCCTCCAGATGCCTTCCGGCATCGCCGGGGACATGATGTTGGGCGCGCTCATCGACGCCGGGGCGTCGGTCGAGGCCATGACCCGGGCCATCCACGCGGTGGTGGGGGACCGCGTCTCGTTGGCGGTCGAGGAAACCCAGCGGGCCGGTGTCCGCGGCTGCCGGGTCGAGGTGAGGGTCGATGACGAGCCCCTGGTCGAGCCGGGTGGACCGGACTCCAGGGGGGGCCTCGGAAGCGCGGGGCCGATCCAACTGGGCGCCGTGGCTGCGCCCGCGGATCATCCGCCGCACGCCCAGGGCACCCATCACACCCATCATCCGCATCGGGCCTACGCGGATATCGATGCGTCCCTGCTCGAGGCGGCTCTCCCCCCCGGCGTCGTCCGCCGGGCCCGGGCCGTGTTTCGCAAGTTGGCCGAAGCCGAAGCGGGGATCCACGGCACCACGCCCGAAGCGGTGCACTTCCACGAAGTGGGATCCATCGACGCGGTGGCCGACATCGTGGGCGCCTCGGCGGGTCTCGAGGATCTCGGCATCGATCGCCTGCTCCATGGCCCCATCGCGGTCGGCGGGGGAACGGTGCGCGCCGCTCACGGAACCCTGCCCGTCCCGGCGCCGGCTACCGCCGCCCTTCTCCTGGGCCGGGCCTGCATCCACGAGGAGGGTGCGGGGGAGTTGACCACCCCCACCGGGGCCGCGCTCCTCGCCGCCCTGGCGATCCCGGCCCCCGACCGCCTCACCGTGATCGCATCCCGCATCGGTCTCGGGGCGGGGCGCGCGGATCCCAAGGAGCGCCCCAACCTGCTTCGCCTCCTCCTCACCGAGGACGCGGGGGCGCAACCCGGTTCGCCGGAGCCATCGGGGTCCCCGCTCCCCGGCGGTCCGGTCGGTTTGCGCACCCGGGTCGCCGTACTCGAAACCTCGCTCGACGATTGCACGCCGGAGGAGGCCGGGGACGCCCTGCGCCGTTTGTTCGAGGACGGCGCCCTCGATGTGACCCTGACACCCCAGGTCATGAAGAAGAGCCGTCCGGGTTTTCTCCTGCGGGTGGTGAGCCGGCCCGAGGACGCGGAACGCTTTGCCCGGCTCCTTCTGGAGCACACGCCGACCCTCGGTGTGCGGTGGCGCACCGAGGACCGTCTGGAACTGGAGCGGCGCGAGGACCCGGTCCAGGTCGAAGGGGTTGCGGTGCGGGTGAAGGTGGCGCTGGCCGCCGGGGGAGATCGCCCCCATGTGGAACACGAGGATCTGGTGCACCTGGCACGGACCCTGGGGATCCCGCTGGCCGAGGCGCGCCGTCGCGCGGAGTCGGCGTGGCGGAACCGGTAGACCGGCCCGTCCTCCTGGAGCTCTCCGGCGTCTCGCTGGAACTCCCCGGGCGTAGCGAACCGTTGCTGCGCGACGTGTCGCTGCGGTTGGGTCGGGGAGAGTTCGCCGTCCTGCTGGGCCCGAACGGGGCGGGGAAGTCCACCCTGCTCCGCGCCGCGGCGGGGTTGATCCCGATCCAGGCCGGTCGCCGTGAGCCGGACGGTGCATTCGATCCCTCGCGCATCGGTCTTCTGCTGGAGAGTCCCCCGTCCCAGCTGGTCACCCGCACCGTCTCCGGGGAAATCGACCTTGCCCTGGAGTCCCGCTGCCGCGACACCGGGGAGATCCGCGCCGCGCGCGCCGGCTTGCTGCGACGGTTCGGTTTGGAACCTCTCGCCCAGCGGGAGCCGCGAACCCTATCCGGGGGAGAGCAGCAGAGGGTCCTGCTCGCGGCCGCGGTCGCCCTGGGTCCGGAGGTCCTCCTCCTGGATGACCCGGTGTCGTTTCTCGATCGGTGTGCCGCGGGAACCCTGATGCGCGCGTTGCGAGCCATGGTTGAGGGCGGGGAGTTGGGGGCGGTCCTGCTGGCCACGCACGATGTCGGGGAGGTGGGACCGTCGGACCGGGTGGGGGTGCTGCGGGACAGCAGGCTGCTCTGGGGGGGGCCGGAGCTGCTCGAAGAGGCGGGCGCGGCGCCGGGAGGGCACCCACCGCTCCCAGGGGCCCTGGCCCCGAATCCCGGCCCCCGGGTCATGGCCCTGCGCTCGCTGGAGGCCAGACCGGCCGGTGGCTCCTTTCGACTGGGTCCCTTGGACTTGCAGGGCCCGACCGACCGTCCCTGGGTGATCCTGGGACCTTCCGGGGCCGGGAAGACCACCCTCCTGCGGCTACTGGGCGACGTGGACCGTCCCGACCGGGGGGTGCTGGACCTGCCCCCCGCGGTCGGCGACCGGGTCTTCCTCCCTCAGTTCCCGGAGGCGGCCCTCGCCGGTCGGAATCTGGCCGAAGACCTGACCGGCCAGGTGCGACCCGGGACAGCCGTGCGCAACCAAGCTCGTAACGCCTTGTCGGAATTCGGGTTGGACGGTGTTGCGCTCTCCAGGGGCTCCCGGGGGCTCTCGGCCGGAGAGCGACGCCGGGTGAGCCTCGCCCTCGTATCCCTGACCGGGTCGTCGGGGTGGGCCCTGGATGAACCGGACGCGGCCCTGGACTCGCACGGGATCCGGGTGTTGATCCGGTCCCTGTCCCGCTTAACGCGTTCTGGGGTCATGATCTGGATCGGCACGCAGCGCCTGTTTTCCTACCTGGCGCTATCCCCTTGGCTGGTGGTCCTGGCCGAGGGACGGGTGCTGGACGCCGGCTTCCCCGGTCCGGTTTTGGCCAATCCTGCCGTGTGGGAGCTTCTTTGCCTTGCCCAACAGCGCGAAGTGCGGCTCTGGGTAGATCGGGGCCACCCGCCTGGAGATCTTTTTTCCCCGGAACCGGGCGAGGAACCCTCCAAAACGGCCCTGAGAGCCGCATTGCTAAGCGTGGCGGGCCTTTCAATTGACACTCCCATCTCTCGTTGATATACTCCTTTTCGGGTTCGGTACCTCAAATTCCTCGTCACTCAGTGAGACCTTGCTATCCAGTGTCCCCAACAACGCGGTTGTTCAACTACGTCTAGGGCACTGGGTTTTTGATGTCTCGCGGTTGGTTCCCTTCGGAACAAGACATTCTCCGAGATCTGGTCCGGTGCGTGGTCCGCGCTGGTTGGGTACCCGGGGGTGTGGCGGAACGTAGGGGGCCCTGGACATCGGATCGTCGCGTAGCGCTCACGCCGGCAACCGAAGGACCAGAGGCGGGGACCTCCGAAGCCCCTGTGGGATGGCACTTAAAAACCCATCATTCGATGCGCTCAGCTCTAGTGCCTTGCAACGATGGAGGTAGCACGATGAGAAAAGCCTTGAGCATCACCCTGGTGCTCGTGGTCTGTATCACGGCCGGCGCGTTTGCCAAGCCCGTGGACCAGACCGGCGCGCTCGAAAACTTCCAGTTCATGGATTTGAACCGGCAGTACGACGCGTCGAGCACGAACAGTGGGGTGTTTGCAACAGCCGTGGCAGGGACCACCTTTTTTGGTGGGACCTACTGGGCTGCCGACTCCTTGCGGTGGGAAGCGATTATCGATTCCTGCTGGACCTTTGACACCGGAGTCGGTTCGCACTTCATTAGCGACAGTGGGTATCAGCCCAATGTGAACCCATTCAAGAACCCCGGTCTCCATGGAACCATGGAAGGCTGGACTTCGTTCGACAACAGCTACAGTGAGTTGACGTACTTCCGTCGCACTGACGCTGCTGACATGCCCCTGTGTGGCGCCATCAACGGCAGCTTCTCGCTGTTTGCCGGTGTTTACAATTCCGAAGCCGAGGCGCTCTGCTACTCGGATCTCGGGACTGGTTATGGCGACAACTGGTTCATCTGCATCGAGAACACCACCTTCGCCTACGATGGCGGCGGCGGAAACGTCACGTGGAGCTACAACTTCGCGGGCGACACCGAGCCCGGCTTCGACTACACCTACGCCATCGTCGATACCTCGGGTAGCGATGATGACGTCGTGGTTGCGGTCAACACCGGTGTTGTCGGCGGTGCTGCGAACCACACCCTCACTCCCGGAACCGACATGCGTAGTGATGCGGGTCCGTTCGACCTCAAGTACTGCATCGCCTCCGATGGTGCGTACTCTGACCAGGACGGCGCGTATCCCACCGACTGCCCCTTCAGCGTCGATGACGTCGCTGTCACGGGTGGCGGTAACGCCTACGGTCCGGAAGGCTTCGAGGCTGGTGACGGCGGTTGGGTGGTTGCACCCGCGTCCGAAGGCGCCGGTGGCGACTGGGCTGACCTGCGTAGCCTCGCTTCGCTCCCGCCGTACCTGACCAGCTGCACCTGCACGTTGTCCGACACGGTTCTCGTGTTTGACGACCTCGCGGCGGGTGGGCACGGTCTGTTCCAGGACAACCTCGCGGCTTCGCCGTGGATCGACCTGGTTCGGAACAACCTGATCACCGGAACCGGTGGCCCTCCCGGCAAGTTCATCCAGTTCGAGGGTTACTTCGAGCTCCCGCTTCTGAACTACATCTTCGTTCAGACGCAGGTTCAGTTCTATCCGCAGGTTTGCACCGCTTCCGGGAAGCTCATCACGAGCCCCTTCATCTCGGACGGTTTCGTTCGCTACTTCGGTGGCGTTCCGACCTGCACGAATCCGGGCGGTCTGCCCACACGCATCAACCTCGGCGCGGTGACTGATTCCGGTGCCGAGCAGCTGCGTATGGCTATTGGTGTCATCTCCTACTGCCGTTTCTTCGCGAACTGCACGGGAACCACCAACAGCACTCCGTGGGTGGACAACGCCAAGCTGGGTCTCTTCGGTGACGAAGGTGCCCCGCTGATCGCGACCTCCACGATCGACGTTCCCCAGGACATCTTCCCGGAGAACGGTACGATCAACATCGGTGCGCCGGGTCGTCTCGACTCGAACAACGTCAAGGGACAGGCGACCCCCGAGGTCAACTCGTCTCTTGGTGACACGCTGATCGTCAATGGCGGTAGCGGTGGTGCCGAGGTCTGGGTTGAGTTTGGTGTGGTTCCGGGTCCTGGCGTCAGTGGCGCCGCCCTGACCGCATGGCAGGCCTCCCTGACCGCCACCAGCGTCCGTAACGGCATCCAGTTCTACGAGGCACGGATGGACACCGCCCAGCAGGGTGGCGCCCTCGCCAACGACACCTGGATGACGGCTCGGATCGAAGGTTCGCCTGGTTTCTCCGGTAGCGATACCGACACGGATCCCAGCGACATCGATCCTCTCGGTCAGCAGTCGCGTCTCCTGAACGACATCTTCCCGGATAACCTGTTTACTCCGGGTACCCGTGTCGCCATGTTCTACAAGACGCGCTTCACCGGTGGAACCTCCTGGTTCGTCACCCCCGGCAACGGAACGATCTTCGGGTCGGACAGTGCCGCGGTTGCTGGCATGCTCGAGTGGGAGTGCCTCCCCTCGTCCATGGCCTCCGACACCACGTTCAACTGCATCCTGTACGTCGATCACTTCAGTGGTCGTGGTGCGCAGCCGTTCATCGAAGACGGCTTGGATACGGTTCTCGGACCTGGTGGTGGCAACAACTACGAGGGCACCCGTTGGGATCGCTATGACGTCGAGGCTCCCTCGAGTCAGCAGGCTTCCCTCGGTCGCCCGGTCGGTACCGAGTACGGCGCCAACGCGTCGCAGCTCCTCGGCTACCTGAACATCGTTTGGAACAGCGGTAACCTCGCTGCCTTCAACCTTGTCCAGGAAGACGCCAACGTCCTGATCCCGTGGCTCGTGTACGAGCCGAGCGGCACCCCCGCTCAGCACGCGTTCTACGGATCGGGTAACGGCCTGGCGCGTTCCATGACGTTTGAGCAGATCTCCGAGCCCCAGGCTACGGTGTTCCTCAACGACTACATGGGCGCCACCCTCACGTGCGAGACCTTCCGCGACCAGACCGGTGGCGTGGGTGGAGCAAACCAGTGCGGTAGCGTTCTCGCTGTCGACGCCACGGTTTGCCCCGATCTCCTCGACGTGGGCGGTAACCTGAACACGGCGGGTCGCACGGTGACCCACCAGGCTCAGGGTAATGGTTGCCCGCAGGAGCGCTCCTATGACGTGGTCGAGGCCGTCGGCGTCACGCCGTTCGGTACCTCCGTCAACGAAGAGGAGTACACGGGTTCCGTCAAGACGGGTAACGCTTCGGTTTCGGCCGCGGCTACCCCGGCTGGTGGTGCTGGTGACTTCCGTACCGTCCTCGACGGTGCGTCGCTCCACTATCGTCGTGACCCCTCCGATTGCAACTTCAGCGCTGCTCCGCAGACTGCGGTTCGCGAGCGGGTGGGTGAGGTCCTTTCGTGGTTCGGTCTGCCAGGCGGTGCCTGCAACGACCCGAACCTGACCAACGACGTCCCGGTCATCGATGCGCCGCGGTTCACCACGGCTCTGCTGAACTTCGCTCCGAACCCGCTGCTGAGCGGCTCGGGCCGGATTCAGTTCTCGATGTCCCGTGACGGCGACGCCACTGTCCAGATCTTCGATGTGGGCGGGCGTCTGGTGAAGGAGGTCTTCAACGGCCTCGCTTCCGAGGGTCTCAACACTGTGCACTGGGATGGCACCGACGCTTCCGGTCGGTCCGTTTCCAGCGGCGTGTACTTCTATCGTTTCGTCACCGAAGGTGACGAGTACGCCAAGAAGATCGCCGTGGTGCGCAACGGCAACTAGGTGTTCGACCGCCTAGGCGGTTGATCGCGACTGACATGGGGTTGGAGGCTTGTCCTCCAACCCCATGTCTTTTTTTGTTGGGTCTCGGCCCCGGTTCGACTCCTGGCTGGATACCCGGTATCCACCCGGGGCCTGATCGAAGCATCGGAAATTCCCGAATCGGGCCGGCCAAGCGATTGGGTTCGGAATGAAAGACCGTCTCCAACAGGTATCCAGTGCACCCCCCCCAGGGCTGTCTGCCTGACATCGTCTTGACACGGTATGAAGCCGCTTGCTAGCCTCCTTCGACTTCGGGAGGCAACCCCACAGCGGAGGCGTTTTGTGTCAGCTCGAAAGGAGCTCGTCAGCTATGCAGTTTTGCCGTTGGGGGGGACGTGTCGGGTGGTGCGCCCTCTTCGGACTCATCGTCCTCACCGGTTGCCGACGCGAACAGCCGTCGACATTCGATAGCAACCTAGCTCCGGATACCTACATCTCCCTGGCTCCGGCCGAAAGTACCCTCGCCTACTACCGCGTCCGCATCTTCTGGAACGGCGTCGATCCCGATGGGGTCATCGACCACTACGAGTTTGCGGTCACCGATTCCAACAAGGTCCCGGGCGAGGACACGCCGGGGTTCAACGGATACTTCCGCACGGAACGCACGGACAGTCTCTTCGTGCTCACCGCCAACCTGCCCCAGATCCTCGGCCACCGTTTCTATGTCCGTTCGGTGGACAACGAGGACAAGACCGATCCAACGCCGGCCTGGGCCTACTTCGTGGCCCACAACTACAACTTCCCCAGTGTCAGCTGGGAACGCTCGATCGGAACCTGGACGGACCGTGTGGGGGGAACCCGCACCATCACCATCCGATCCAACGTGCGGGTCAATCCCACCGATACGATCGGCGTGGCAGGGGCGGTGGACTTTGCCTGGAACGGCTTCGACATCGACGACGGCGGCTTCGTGACCGGCTTCGAGTTCCGGCGTTCCAGCGACACCGAGTTCACCGGAGGGTCGCTGGCCGATACCAGCCTGGCCTGGAACTACGAGCCGCTTCCCGGAGACCCCTACTTCAGCGGTACGGACGTACTGCGGGTGCGGGCGATCGATGATGCGGGCGCGTCCACCAATCCGGACTCCGTCCGGTCCATCGTGGTGAACTTCAGCCCCGTTTGCTGGATCGTGGATCCCAACCAGCCGGATCAGCCGACCCATCGTCCCTCGTTCATCGACGAGGACTCCGGCAACGTGTGGGACAGCGGAACCACCCTCAGGGACGGTTCGCGCAATATCCAGTTCCAGTTCATCGGCTTCGACGATCCACGGGACATCAGCCTCAATCCCGAAACGAATCCCTCGGGGATCATCGGGTTCCAGTTCCGCCGTCTTCTCAACGGAGGTGGGGCGGCGTATCAGAACATCATTCCCTGGGTGGCGTTCCCGGAAGTCAACGAGTTCGACCGGGTGGAGTCCTCGAACCTCACCTCGGGGAGATACACCTTCCTGGTTCGGGCCAAGGATGAACTGTCCCGGTTTGGTCGCCCCGACACGGTGGTGGTCGACATCAACTACTTCCCCTACTTCACGTCCGTGGTCTATCTGGATGAGAACGGGGAAGAGCAGCCTTTGTGGCTCCCCGGGGGTGATCAGGTCACCGTCACGCTCTCACCGCTTCCGGACCAGACCTATCCGGACCTGACCGTTCGCTTCGCCTCCCTGGATCAGCATCGTCCGCAGCCGGATACCCATCCCCTGGATGTGAATTTCGTTGTGGAGGAGGAGTTGAGTTTCGTAGAGGAATACCGGTCCCAGATGAACGGGGCCCGGGACGGGTTTGAGCGCGTGGATCCCGGTCAACCCGGAGTGAAGACGTTCCCGGTGTCGAACGCAGATTCCCCCCCCAGTGGAGTCGTTCGCAAGGGTTCCAACCGTCTGGAGTTGACGTGCAAGGACGTCAGCGGCAAGACGACCAAGTTGGACCTTTTTTTCACCGTGATACTTGCCGACTGAGGTGATCCAATGACGAACCGCCCAAGCCCTGGGAGACGGCTCCTACTTCTGGCTCTTCCGCTCGTGCTCGCGTTCGGTGTCCTGGGTTGCTCCAGCGACGACGGGACCCGTGTGGCCAATACGATTCCCGAGGCCCGCATTACCGGTGGGCCGCTTGACGGGAGCGAAGCGTCCTACACGGCGCGGATCTTCTGGACCGGCTGGGACTACGACGGGATCATCAACCGCTTCGAGTACGCGGTGGACCCACCCACCGCCTTCTCCCTCGCCGAGCTCAACAGCATCAACACCCCGGAGCAGGCCAACTTCCCGGATCTCGACGTGACGGTGGTCCCGGGTCCTTCCTTCAACGAGGACACGTTGCGGGTCGAGAAGGTCGAGGATGGAATCACCTACACCTTCGATTGGGTCCAGACTCTCGAGTTCAGCCGCTCCTTCGAGTTCCAGACCCCGTTCGCCGACACCAGCACCAACCCCCAGACCGGTACCCGGGGCCCGGACCCCACCTTTTCCGGCGCCCATACGGTCTACGTCCGGGCGATCGACAACGAATCGGCCTACTCGCAGATCGACGAGAGCACGGTCAACGACATCCGTATCTCGTACACCGCCAAGACGATCACCCCCCAGGGGGAAATCACCCGGCCCGACATCGAACGCGACGTCCTGGTCGTGGGTTCCTCGCTCACCGTCTGCTTCGACGGCGTCGATCCGGATTCACCGGAACCGGCCAAGAAGCCCTCCGGATATATCTACAAGCTCCTGAACCTGTTCGATATCGTGCCTCCCACCGATCACTTCCGGGTCGGAGTCCCCGACATCCTCTACTCGGATCACACGGAATGGGGCTACGACTGGGTCTACCAGAGTGCGGATACCGCCTGTGTCACGCTCTTCCTGGATACTCCCAAGCAGTACGTGTTCGGCATGCGTGCGGTGGACCAGGCCGGCGGCGTCGAGCCGTTCCTCGAGTTCACCCGCAACGCCACCAAGATGCAGGCGTTCCCCACCGCGGGTTTCCCGACCCTCCAGATCTGCGAGTCCAGCCTGGGCTGTTTCAACTACGCGGGGATCGGACGGGTCTACACGGCCCAGGTTCCGGTGGGACGCAAGCTCCGGTTTACCTGGTCCGGCTCGGCCGAGACCTACGGCGGGACCATCGAAGGATACAGCTGGGGCGTGGATATTCCCGATCTCGATCGGGAAGGGCCGGGGTCCGGTTGGAGTGGCTGGGGACAGATCCTGGGCAACTTCACCCCGATCGTCTTCAAGTCCCCGGGCGTGCATGTGCTCTACGTGCGATGCCGTGACGTGTCCGGGGGGATTACCCTGGGGACGCTGATCCTCGAGGTCATCGACTTCCCGCTGGACTTCGAAACCCTGCTGGTGGACGACAGCCTGGACAAGGTCAAGCCGCGCGATGGGGAAAACGACCAGTTCTGGCAGGACCTCGTGACCAATTCGGGTCGGTTCGACGACGGGCAGGTGGTGGACGTCTACTCCATGCACGGACAGGACGACGTGGGGTCCATCAACCCGCTCCCGCTGTCCCTGGAGGACATGTCCCGCTACCGGCTGTTGATCTGGGACAACTTCGGCGAGGGCTACAATGGCCGTTCGGGGCTTCTCTCCGCGACCTCGACCGGACGCAGCCTGGGCGCCTACCTGGGTGCCGGGGGCAAGCTCTGGCTCAGCGGCCGCGTGACCATGGCGGCCATGAGCGTCACCGGCGGAGGAACCGGGGACTTCATCTACCCCAAGGAAATGCTGCCGGGCACGTTCCCCTACGATTTCCTCAAGCTCTACAGTACGCGAATCGACAATGACAAGGGCGTGGACTCCAAGAACAACTTCAAGTTCGCCAAGCCGGCCGCGGAGCAGTTCCCTCAGCTGGGAGATGTCATCTATCCGGGCGGCGACGTGGACCCGTCGAAACTCAACCGCGTGCAGGCGCAGCTCGGGGCGATCACCCACGTGGATGCGATCTTCGACCCCATCTTCGCCTCGTCGGTGAAGGGTTTCACCGGCAAACTCGATTCCCTCTATGTCTACGGGCCGGTCAACACTTCCTCGTCCTATCGGAACCGTCTTTGCGGGACCCGCTGGCACAATCCCGATCCCGCCCGGGAGCAGGGCCGCGTGCAGTGGTTCGGGTTCCAGATGTACTACCTCATGAACGAGCAGGCCCAGGAGATTTTCGACCGGTCCATCGATTGGTTCCGGGAAGAGGAGCCTCCTCCCCCTCCCCAATGATCGTTTGCCGGAACGTGATCGAGGCGCTCCACCCGCTGGGTGGGCGCTCCTCCGAAAACCCCTCGAGAGGTTGCGCGTGAACACACGAGCCGTTGTGAAACATAGCTTTCCTGTTCTTGCCGGGCTGTTGGTTCTCCTTCTGGGGAGCCTGCCCGCAGAAACCGCACTGGGTCAGTTGACCTTCGACAATATCGCGGTGGGCGATCGGTTCGTCGAACTCGACTGGACCAGGGTACCCGGCGACACGCTGACCCCCACCCAACGGGAGAACCTGGCCGCCCGGGCCTTTGGCGGGTACCGGATCTGGCGGTCCCAGACCGGTTTGCCCGATGACTTCCAGTTGCTGCGGTCCTATTCGCTTCTGGACACCACCTGGACCTTCGTCGGGGACACCCGGACCTTTGTCGACCCCGATTCGGTCATCGCCCGGGGGACCGAGCAGACGCCGGATCGCGAACCGGGGGATCCGGTTCCCGGTCCGTTCAACGGTTTTGCCTACTTCTACTCCATTACCTGGTTCGAGGTGGAACTGGACACCACGGTGATCCCGCCCGTCTCCACGGAGTTCGAGATGCAGACGACGGAGGAGGGTTCGTTGACCGAACCGGTCTTCCCCAGCGCGCCTTCCCGGACTTCGGTGCCGCTCCTGTCCTCGGTTCGTGTGGTTCCCAATCCCTTCCGGTCGGACCTCACCACCGGGCATTTCCCGGACGGGGACCGGGTGCAGTTCATCAACCTACCCACGCCGGTGGAGGTGGATATCTACACCGCGGCAGGGGATCGTGTGCGATCCCTGAGTCACGAGGAGCGGGACGGTTCGCTGGACTGGGACCTGAAGAACCAGAATGGTCAGGATGTTGTTTCCGGGGTCTATGTGTTCTACGCCAGGACCGAGACCGGAGAGACCACGACCGGACGATTCGTCATCGTTCGTTGATCTCGCGACCGCAGCGGAGCATCACTCACGTTATCCGGCCTCGAGTCCGGTGAGGAGCTCCCCATGACCCAGCTCCCTCCCTATGCTTTCGGAATCCTGGCCCGGGCCACCGGCGGTCCGGTGACGTCCGGCTCCCGGGTGGACGCCGCCCTGGATCGCGCGGTGCTCAGCGGCGCCGCGGCCCCCCTGGTGATCCGGGAGATGGACCGTCTGGGCTCTCCCTGGGACCCGTCCCGGCTCGTGCTGGCCATGGATTTCCTGGCCCCGGAGGTCGAGTCGGAGGTCCCGCGAAGTCGCGCGACCTGTCGTGACTTTGCCGATCGGCACGGGGTGACCCATGTCTACGATCTCAACATGGGGATCGGATCCCACGTGGCGGTGGAGTCCTCGGGGGTCACACCGGGTCAGCTGGTCGTGGGTAGCGGACGCTGCCTTGGGGTGCTCGGGGGCGTTGGCACGCTGGGTCTGCCCCTGCAACCGACGGACCTGGCCCAGGCCCTGGTGACGGGGAGAACGACCCTGACCGTGCCGGAGGTGGTCCCGGTCCGGGTTACCGGCAGGCTCCCTCGCTGGGCCGGCCCCTGGGATCTGGCGGTGGCGGTGCGGGGGGCGGTCGGGGAGCGCCTTGCCGGAGCCCTGGTGGAGATTTCCGGCGAGATCCAGGACCTGCCGGTGGACCTGCGGGTGGGACTCTGTGGCCTGTTGGGGGAAATGGGAGCCCATGCGGCCCTGGTCGTCCCCGACGAGCGGGTGGTCGAGTTTCTCAGTCAGCGCGGGACGGATCTCGAGTTGGATCTCCCCACCGCGGACCCCGGAACCTCGGCCGGGGCGGTGGAGGTGGATCTCGGTTCCATCCATGCCATGGTCGCCACCGCATACCGTGGGTCGGCCACCCGGTTCAACGACGAGGAGCCCATCCAGGGGGTCTTTGTCGGTTCCTGTTACGGTGGACGCTATGAGGACCTCGCCCTGGTGGCGGAGGTGCTCAAGAAGGAGGGCCGGGTGCACCCACGCGTTCGCCTGGCCATTTCGCCGGCCACCCTGGAGACGGCACGGGCCTGTCTCCAGGCCGGCTTTCACGAGATTTTTCTTCAGGCCGGTGCCATGATCGCCGTCCCGGGCGGCGGTTCGGGCAGTGCCGGCGGAGGAGCCCTGTTCGGCGAAGGGGAGCGCATCGCCTCCACCGCCGAGTATCATCGTCAACTCGACCCCGGGCAAGGCGTCCCGGAGGTGAGGATCGTAAGCCCGGCGGCAGCCGCCGTGGCGGCGGCGACCGGCCGCCTGACCGATCCCAGCCGTGTGATTTCCTAAGGAGGAGACTCTTGGAGCAGCAGTTGTATTTTTTCGGGGATGGGAAGGCCGAGGGGGATCGCACCATGCGCGACACGCTCGGCGGCAAGGGCGCGGGGTTGGCGGAAATGACCAACGCGGGGGTTCCGGTCCCGCCGGGGTTCACCCTCAGCACGCAGATCTGCATCGCCTTCTTCGATGAAGGGGGACGGGTTCCCGAGAGCGTGGCCCGCGAGCAGAGCGTGTACCTCAAGCGTCTCGAAACCTCCATGGGCAAGCGTCTCGGTGACGCCTCGGATCCGCTCCTGGTCAGCGTGCGCTCCGGGGCCAAGTTCTCCATGCCGGGCATGATGGACACGATCCTCAACCTGGGTCTCGGTGACGCCAGCGTGCAGGGTCTCGCCGCCACCACGAACAACCCACGGTTCGCCTGGGACTGCTATCGGCGTTTCATCGCCATGTTTTCCGACGTGGTCCTGGAGATCCCCAAGCGCCGGTTCGAGGCGGTGCTCGAGGAACTCAAGGAGGCCCGCGGGGTCCGGGAGGACAACGACCTCACCGAGGACGACTTGCGCCAGGTTGTGGACCGGTCCAAGGCCATCGTGCTTGAGGCCACCGGCAAGGAGTTCCCCCAGGACGCCCGCCAGCAGCTCGACATGGCTCGCGATGCGGTGTTCCGTTCCTGGCACAATCCGCGCGCCAAGTACTATCGCAAGCAGAACCGGATCCCGGACAGCCTCGGCACCGCGGTCAACGTCCAGGCCATGGTGTTCGGCAACCTCGGCGACGACTGCGCGACCGGGGTCGGGTTCACCCGCAATCCGGCCACCGGCGAGAAGGAGTTCTACGGGGAGTATCTCCCCAACGCCCAGGGCGAGGACGTGGTGGCCGGGATCCGCACCCCGCGGCCCATCACCGAACTCCAGAAGGAGATGCCCGAGGCGTATGCCCAGCTGCGCGAGATCACCACGCGACTCGAGCAGCACTACAAGGACATCCAGGACTTCGAGTTCACCATCGAGCGGGGCAAGCTCTACCTGCTCCAGACCCGCAACGGGAAGCGGACCGGGGTCGCCGCGGTGCGCATCGCGGTGGAGATGGTATCCGAGGGGCTGATCGACGAACGCACCGCGGTGTTGCGCGTTCCCCCCGGGGACCTGGATCAGTTGCTCCACCCCGCGGTGGACCCCGACGCCAAGCCGGCCACCCTGGCCAAGGGATTGCCCGCCTCGCCGGGCGCAGCCAGCGGCGTCGCCGTCTTCCTTGCCGACGATGCCTTTGCCCGCAAGGAAAAGGGGGAGCGGGTCATCCTCGTCCGGGCCGAAACCAACCCGGACGACATCCATGGCATGGACGCGGCCGAGGGCATTCTCACCTCGACCGGGGGCATGACCTCGCACGCCGCGGTTGTGGCGCGCGGGATGGGCACCCCCTGCGTGGTCGGCTGTGGCGCGGTCCAGGTAAGCGAACGCAACCGCGAGTTCAGGGTAGGGGAGACCGTGGTCAAGGAGGGGGAGTGGATCACCCTCGACGGCAGCACCGGCGAGCTGATGCTGGGCGAGGCGCCACTCAAGGAACCCGAGGTGGGGGGCGAGTTCGGCACCTTCATGGCCTGGACCGACCAGTTCCGCAGGCTGGGGGTGAGGGCCAATGCCGACGTGGGTCGCGACGCCAACAAGGCCATCGAGTTCGGAGCCGAGGGCATCGGCCTCTGCCGTACCGAGCACATGTTCTTCGGTGAGGATCGGATCGCCCTGGTGCGGGAGATGATCCTCTCCGCGCCGGAGTTCCGCTCCGCCGAGTCCGAGGTGGCCCAGCTCGCCGCGGATCTGGCCAAGGCCGCAGCCGCGGATCGCGCCTCGGTCCAGGGGCGCCTCGATGAGGCCCAGGCCCGGCTCGATGCGGCCACCAAGGGCTACCGCGGATCCCTGGCCAAACTGCTCCCGTTCCAGATCAACGACTTCATGGATGTGTTCCGGGCCATGAACGGGAAGCCGGTCACCATCCGGACCCTCGATCCGCCCCTGCATGAGTTCCTGCCCAAGCGGGAGGAGCTGCTGGTGCGGATCAACACCATGGAAATCAAGGGCCAGGCCGGGACCGAGCTCAACGATGCGCGCACCCTGCTGCAGCGGGTGGAACTCCTGCACGAGTTCAACCCCATGCTGGGTCATCGCGGCTGTCGTCTGGGCATCGTGTTCCCGGAGATCACCGCCATGCAGGCCGAAGCGATCATCACCGCCGCCTGTCGCCTGCAGGAGGAGGGCCTGACCGTCCTTCCCGAGATCATGATTCCGCTGGTCGGGCACGAGACCGAGCTCACGAACCAGCGCGCGATCGTGGACCAGGTGGCCAAGGAGACCATGGACAAGCTGGGCATCCGGGTGGAGTACCTGGTCGGGACCATGATCGAGGTGCCCCGTGCCGCGCTGACCGCGGACGAGATCGCCCGTACCGCGCAGTTCTTCTCCTTCGGAACCAACGATCTCACCCAGATGACCCTCGGGTTCAGCCGGGACGACGTCTCGCGGTTCCTCCCCGAGTACGTGGGCCGGGGCATCATTCCCTGGGATCCCTTCATGAGCATCGATCGCACCGGGGTGGGGGATCTCATGCGGATCGGGGTCGAGAAGGGACGCCGCACCAATCCCAAGCTCAAGATCGGGATCTGCGGCGAACACGGGGGCGACCCGGAATCGGTGCGCTTCTGCCACACCCTCGGGTTCGACTACGTGTCCTGCAGTCCGTATCGCGTGCCCATTGCCCGTCTGGCCGCGGCCCAGGCCGCCCTGCTCGAGGACGAGGAGGTCCAGGTCGCGGTTACCGCCTGAGTCCGCATCGGGGGTCGCGGTGATCATCCCGGCCCTCGACGAGGAGCGCTCGATCGGGAAGGTGCTCGGGGACATCCCCGGGCCCTTTCGGGATCGGGTCATCGTGGTGGACAACGGGAGCCGCGACGCCACCGCCCGGGTGGCCCGGGAGGCGGGGGCGGTGGTCCTTTCCGAGCCCCGGCGCGGGTACGGCGCAGCCTGTCTGAAGGGGCTCGCCTATCTCGGGGAGCACCCGCCCCGCATCGTGGTGTTCCTGGATGGGGACTACAGCGACCATCCGCAGGAGATGACCGCCCTCGTGGCGCCGATTCTGGCCGGCGAGGCGGAACTGGTCATCGGTTCCCGGGTGTTAGGAGTGCACGAGGCCGGCGCCCTGGCCCCCCAGGCCCGATTCGGGAACTGGCTGGCCACCCGTCTCATCCGGATCTTCTGGGGTGCCGCGTTCACCGATCTGGGGCCCTTTCGCGCGGTCACCTGGCAGGCCCTGGAACAGGTCGGCATGGAGGATCGGGACTATGGCTGGACGGTGGAACTCCAGGTGAAGGCCGCCCAGCGCGGGATCCGCAGCACCGAGGTCCCCGTGTCCTACCGACACCGGATCGGGGTGAGCAAGGTCACCCGCACCCTGCGGGGGTCGTTCCTGGCCGGAAAGAAGATTCTCTGGGTGATCTTTCGGGAAGCGTTGCGCGGTCGCGGAGGCACCCCCTGATGGAACCGGGTCGCCGGGCGTTGCTCCTCGTTCTGGGTTGCCTGATGCTCTCCGGCTGCGCGGCGTCGGTGCGCGACGCCACCACCATGGAGTACCTCGAACCCGAACTCCCCGCCGCGGCGTTCCGGGAGCAGGGGTTTGCCCTCCTTCCCTCCCTGGCCTCGCCGGACGAGGATCTCATCCACGATCTGGTGGTGGAACTCGCGCTCCGCATGCACATCGTGCGCCCCGACCTCGGGATGCGCCTCCCCGACGAGGTGGAGGAGCGGATCTTCCGCTTCCATCTCGAGGGCGCCATCAGCGAAGCGTTCCACGCCTGGCGAGGTGACGGCGGGAACCTGGAGAACGCAATGGGGGAGATCTCGACCGTCCTGGAAGTGCGGTACCTGATGTTCGTCCCCCGGGCGAGGATCCTCGACCACGTTGCGACCTCGGGAGCATCGGTGGATCAGGCGAGTGGAGCGCGGTACGAGGTGCTGGCCGTGGTCTGGGACGCACGGGAAGAGCGCGTGGTCTGGGCCGCCAACGGTTCCGCCGTGGCGGATCGCCCGGGACGTGCGGACAGCCTGCCCGGTCCGCAAGAGTTCATCCGGGTTGCCGCGGACGGTCTGGTGAAGCGGTTGCCGTCGTGATGCATCCTCGCCCCGGCGGTCGCGCTTTGACACCCATGGCCCCGCTTGCTATCGTTTCCTACCCCATTGGCGTCGTACTTTTGCGCACGATCCCGTCGCGTGCTCCGCGAACACCAGCCCGTTCCACCCTGACCCCACAGCAAGGAGACCCGGCGTGACCTGGTTCGAACGATGGCGCGGTCTGAGTTGGGACCCCCCCGGGGAAGTCGGCTGGCTTTTCTTCCTCCTCGCCTTCGGCGTGGTGGCCTACGCGATCTTCCTCTATCGACACAACGACGCTCCGCTCACCCGCGGCATGCGCACCTTGCTGGTCGGGTTGCGGGCGGTGGCCCTGCTGGTCCTGGTGGCCATCCTCGCCCGCCCCGTGCTCAGCCTGGCCGTACCGGGTGGGGCGGCGCGTGGAGTCCTGGTGCTCGCGGACCGTTCGGCCAGCATGGGGCTTCCCGGGGCCGCCCCCGGGACCACCCGGGAAGATGAACTCCTGCGCTCGGTGGAGTCGGTGCGGTTGGCGCTGGAGTCCAGCTACCCCCTGGTCACCCGGGGATTCGACGCGGGGCTCGGGGCCCCGTTCGATGCCCGTTCGCCCCAGCCGGCGACCGGGGCGGTCACCGATCTCGCCGCCGCCCTCGAGTTGGGGCTGGCCGAGGGGGGCACCCTGGGCCGTCCCGGAGCGATGGTGCTCGTCAGCGACGGCACCCAGACCACCGGCGCCGACCCGATCCCCCTCGCCCGCCGCATGGGGGTGCCCTTGCACGTGGTCGGACTGGGTTCCCCCCGGCCGGTCTCGGATCTCTCCCTGACCCGGATCCGGGTCAACCGTGAGGCTTTTCTTGGGGAACGAACCCCGCTGGAGGCGGTGATCCGTCTGCAGGGGCTCAGCGCGGACTCGGTGGAAGTCACCCTCCTGGACGTGACCGAGGAGCCGGTGTCCCTGGCCACCGAGCGGATCGCGGTGCGAGCCATGGGGGCGGAGCAACGGGTCGCCCTCGTCTTCACCCCGCGCGAAACCGGTCTCCGTTTTCTCGAGGTGCGGGTCTCGACCCTCGAGGGCGAAGCCACCCACATCAACAATCGACGCCTTGCCGCGATCGAGGTACGCGAGGAAAAGACCGGCATCCTGTTCCTCAGCGGACGGATGACCTGGGATCACAGCTTTCTTCGACGCGCCCTGGAAGCGGACTCCACCCTGGAGGTGACCGCCGCGTTCTGGAAGGACCGGCAGTTCACCACCCTGCGCACCGGCGAGGCCGCTCCTGCCCTGGACGCCAACGGTCTGCGCGAGGTGCGGGTGGTCGTTCTCGATCATGTGGATCCGGATCAGTTGGGCGCCGACGGCATGCAGGCCGTGGCCGGATTCTGCCGGGCCGGCGGGGGACTCCTCCTCGTCTCGGGGGGGTCCAGCGGGGCCCTGTCCTCCTGGGCCGGAACTCCCATCGAGGAACTGCTTCCGGTTCGCATCAACGACACCGGGGTGGGCGGGGAACTCAGCGCGCGATTGACTCCCCAGGCCCGGCGCCACGTGCTGTTCGACCCGGCCGTTCCCGGCGCCGCCCCCCTGGAAGCCTGGAACGATCTTCCGCCGCTGGCCGTGGCCCCAAGCCTGGGTCCGGTCAAGGGCGCGGCCGAAGCGTTCCTGACCGCGCCCGGACCGGCGGAACCGCTTCCCGTGCTTTCCTGGATGCGGGTGGGCGGTGGCCGCTCGGTCCTGCTCGCCGCGGGCGGGGCCTGGAAGTGGGACTTTGCCAGTTCCGCGCACCGTCCCGCCGGCAACGTCATGCCCGGGTGGTGGCGTCGCACCCTCCACTGGCTGGCCCGCCCCGACGTGGAAACCCGGCTCGACATCCACCCCGAGGAGCCGGTGGTGGGACGGGGGCGCGCGGTGACCGTGGTGGGCCGGGTCACCGACGATGCCTACCAGCCGATTCCCGGGACCCGGGTCGAGGTCGATGTGGAACCCATGCCCGGGGTCGACGCGGAGTCGCGCCGGGTCACCCTGACCGGATCCGAGGGGTTCTTCAGCGGTGATGTGGCTGGATTGCCCCCGGGACGCTATCGCTATACCGGCAGGGCCAGCGCCGGCTCCAACTCCCTGGGAACGGTGGAGGGCGTGTTTGCCGTCGATTCCCTGGGTGCCGAGATGGAGCGTCTGGAAGCGGATCACGAACTCCTGACCCGACTCGCCCAGGCAGGCGGGGGGGCATTCTGGTCCCCCGACTCGTTGCACGGCCTGCCGGCGACCTTCCGCACCCTCGAGCGCGAGGGAGAGGAACGTCTCCAGGTCGCGGTGTGGGATCATCCGCTGCTCTTCACCCTCTTCGTCCTCGCCGCGTCCATGGAATGGTTGCTGCGCCGTCGACGAGGCCTCGTCTAGCCAATTCACTCCCGTCCGTTTGACCTCCCCGTCCCAAGGGAGGCGCGATGCGTCGCGTATCGGTGCGGTGGTTCGTGGGCCTGTTGTGGATTCTTGTTCTGGCGGGGGGGCGTGACGCGCGCGCCGATCCCCGCATCAACGAGTTCGTGGCCAGACCCCAGGGGGGTGAAGGAGAGTGGATCGAGTTGATCCACACCGGTTCCCATGAACTGGATCTCGCCGGCTGGACCCTCAATGACGGAACCGGTCGGCGTCGCGCCTTGCCGCTCGGAACGCGGATGGCTCCCGGTTCCTACCTCATCCTGGCCTCGCGCCCGGACAGTCTCCGCATTCACTTCGCACTGGCGGACTCCGTGGACGTGGTGCGCCCGGACGGGTGGCCGGTCCTCAACGACCGGGATGCCGGCGCGGGGATGCCCGCCGATGTGATGGTGTTGCGGGATGCGACCGGAGTCCGGATCGACTCGGTCGCGTACTTCGAGGATTGGCTCCCCCCGCAGACCGGGGTCAGCCTGGAGCGGGGGAGTCCGTCCCTTCCCGGCACGGATCCCGGCACCTGGGGGTGGTCGTTGGATCCCACCGGCGGGACTCCCGGCCGGGCCAACTCCCTCGCCACCGGCTCCCGGGAACAGGGGGTACTGCATGGCCCTCCCGTGGTCGAACCATCCCGCACACCGGCACGGTTCGGGTACCGGCTTCCCGGCCCTGGAACGCTGGCCATCTGGCTTCTGGATCGTGAAGGGTGTCGGGTCGCCGTGTTGCGCGAGCCCACCCCGGCTCCTGCGAGCGGTCGCTGGATCTGGGGCCCCCAGCATCCCCGCCCGGGGCGCTCGGGTCTGTATTTCCTGTGTCTGCGCTGGGAAGCTCCGCCGGAGATTCCGGTGCGAGCGTGTCGTTCCGTGTGGGTGAGCCAATGACCGGGGCGCGGCGACGCCCAAGCCGGTTCGGGATCCTGCTCGGTGTCCTGGTCCTGGCTTTGCCGATCACCGAGGGTCTTGCCCAGGCGTTCGATGGAGCTCACGCCCTGGACCAACTGCGCGCGGGGCCGGGCACCCTTCCGGTCCCCGGATGGCGAGTGGAGGTGGGGGCCCGGTCCTGGGAGCATCTCGCGGAGACCCTCGAAACGACGGGTCGGCTCACCCTGCGAAGAACCGGGTGGGGTACGGAGATCGGCTGGACACGTCTTGGAACCCCGTCGGGAGACTGGAACGCCCTGCGCATGGGTTTGATCCTGGGGACCAACCGGGCCCGGATCCACTGCGGCGCGGTGTGGGAACGGTTCCGGGACGAGGAGGCTGTTCCGGTGTGGGGGCGCCTGGTCCTGGTTCCCCTGTCTGCGCTGGCCCTGGATGTCAGCCTGGAACACGATCCCGCCGGTCCGACGGAATCCACCCGCATGGCCGCCGGAGCCTATGTGGGGATGGGTGATTGGGCGGGGGGGATCCTCATAGGGCCCGGCGACCGAATCGAGTTCTCGGTGGCCCTGCGTGCGACGCCGGCTCTCACCTGGAGCGCGCGGTTCGACAACAACGGAGTGGGCGCGGGGATCGAGTTCCGATTCGGTTCGGTGAAGTTGGGTGGAGACTCCCTGTCCCACGCGGTGCTGGGGCGGGTGGCCGCCGTGCGTCTGCGGATGGGGACACCCGGATGAGCCGGGCGGGGGTGTGGCTCGTGCTCCTGGTCCTGCAGGCCGTCCCGTCCGGCGCGCAGCCCCCGGAGTGTGAGCCGCTCTCACCGGCGGGGATCGTCATCGTGTCGAGCCGGCTCGGGTTGGAAGACGATCAGGTCCAGTGGCTGCAGGCACGACTCGCCGGTGGGCGTCTCGGGGATCCCGCGGATCTCGAGGACCTTCCCGGACTGGACACCGAACTGCGGGACCTGCTCGAAGGCGCGTGGTGTTGGGACGCGTCGCCGGCGCGGCCGGTCGCCGCCCCCCAGGTTTCGTTGGCGGCCCGTAAGCGCGCCTTGGCCTCCCGGCGCGATGCACGGCTGGATTGGGAAACGCGGTTCATGTCGGGTCGGCTGAGGATTCGAGCCGAGGACCCGGGCGGCCGCACGCTCCGCGGGGGTGCGGGCTTCCACCGCAACGGGTGGTTCCTGGTCGCCGGCACCCTCCGGCGTCGAAGCGGTCTGGGTCTGCTGGTCGCGACCCCGGGCGCGGAGCCGCGCGGCGATGTTCCCCTGCGGGCCGATGTCGGTGGGTGGCGCGCATCGACCGCCCTGGAACCGGAGATCGCGCAGGGGATCGGGATGGGACACGCCGCGCGAACCTGGCAGGCCGACGTCGCCTTCGTCCGCGGGGTGGATGGGGACTGGGGCCTGGCTTCGGCAACCCGGGAGCTCGGCGCCCAGCTCCGGCTGGGACTGGATGCCACCCTGGCCCGGGAAGGGGGAGGAGCGGGGATGCGACTCTCTGGAGGGGCTGCGGAGCGGCAGTGGCGGGTGGAACTCGCCGCGGCGGGGGGAGGCACGGCCGCGGGAGGAGCGTGGCGCTTCCGTCGGGGTGCGGTGCGCCTGGGAGCCAGCGTGATCCTGGAGGGGGGCGGTTTCGTGAGCGCGGCCCGGCGCTGGCCCTCCGAGGTCCCCAGGGACTCCGGGTGGCAGTGGGCGGTGGACGCACGCTGGCAAGGCGGCCCCGGTCGCTTCATGGCCCTGGGGATCCTGGATCGGTTGCGCCCGGACGGAGGCCCCGATTGGCCCGACGTGCGACGCCAACTCGTCATCGATATCGGCGAACGGATTCGTCCCGGGGTGACCGCGCTCCTGCGATGGCGTTTGCGTCGGACCGGGCCGGCCGGGTTCGGCGCCCCCGTGCGGGACGGTCTGGCCCGGGGTGAGCTGCGGGTCCAATCCGCGGGGTGGCGGGCCCGCTTTCGGCTGGAGGAGCGGACCGAGGCGGCGCGGCGGGCTCATGTCCTGGGTCTCCACTGGGGGCGGGAGGGACGTTTCTCCTGGGAGATCCGGGTCGTTCGGCTCCAGGGGGAACCGGAGATCCGGGTCTGGTGGCACCGCCGTCGGGCCGGGGGCCAGTACGGGTGGGACGCCCTGGGCCCGGGCACCTGGATCGGGGCCTGGATGGCCCGCCGAACCGGAGTCTTCCGGTTCCAGGTGTCCGGGGACGCCCATCCGGTGGGGTGGGAAGTGACCGTGTCGGTTGAGTGGCGTCCCGGTGCTTGACCGGCCCTGGGTGGATCCCTACGCTCCCAGGTCCCCGCACCCTGAGGAGGATTGGACGATGCCGGTTTACGCGCAAGCCATGGCCCGCCTGGGCACCGAGACCGCGTTCGAGGTGCTCGCACGCGCCAAGGCCCTCGAAGCCGAAGGGCGGGACATCATCCATCTCGAGGTGGGCGAACCCGACTTCGACACCCCCCGCAACATCGTCGAGGCCGGTCGGGCCGCCCTGGATGAGGGATGGACCCGCTACGGCCCCTCGGCCGGGCTTCCCGAACTGCGAACGCTGATTGCCGAACACATCAGCGCCGACCGCGGCGTGCCCTACGGACCGGACAACGTGGTGGTGACCCCGGGCGGCAAGCCGATCATGTTCTTCCTCATGCTCGCCGTCCTCGATGCCGGTGACGAGGCCCTCTATCCCAACCCGGGTTTTCCCATCTACGAGTCGGTGATCGACTACGTGGGCGCGGTGCCGGTGCCCATCGCCCTGCGTCAGGAAAACGACTTCCGCATGGATCTCGACGAGGTGCGGGATCGGATCGGCCCGCGGACCAAGCTGATCATCCTCAATTCCCCGCAGAACCCCACCGGGGGCGTCCTGCCCCGGGAGGACATCGCCGCCCTCGCCGGTATCCTGCGCGACCACCCGCATGTATGGGTGCTCTCGGACGAGATCTACTCGCAGTTGCTCTATGACGGCACGCATCACAGCATCGCGGCCGAGGACGGCATGCGGGATCGGACCGTGATCCTGGACGGGTTCTCCAAGACCTACGCCATGACCGGTTGGCGACTGGGGTACGGGGTGATGCCGCGGGAACTCGCGGGTTGGATCTCGCGGCTCGCCGTCAACTGCAACTCCTGCACGACCAGCTTCGTGCAGCGGGCGGGCATCGAGGCGCTGCGCGGTCCCCAGGACGAACCGCGCCGCATGCGGGACGAGTTTGCCAAACGGCGGGAGCATCTCGTGGCCGGTCTCAACGCCATCGAGGGGCTCGACTGTCGCATGCCCCGGGGCGCGTTCTACACCTTCCCCGACGTCCGGGCGCTGGGGCACCCCACGCGGGAGATCGCCACCATGCTCCTCGAGGAATACGGGGTGGCCTGTCTCAGCGGGAACGCCTTCGGCGCCCACGGCGACGGACACCTGCGATTCTCCTATGCCAACTCCATGGAAAACCTGTCGCGCGCGCTGGAGCGGATCGCCGACTGCGCCGGGAAGCTCCGGAGCTGACATGGCACGTTCCCTCCTTCTCGCCCTCGGTGGCAATGCGATTCTTCCGGCCGGAGGGTCGGGTACGATCGAGGAACAACGCCGCATCACGCTCGATACGATGCGCTCGGTGGCGGGGATCCTGGAGCCGGGAGATCACGTCGTGCTCACCCACGGCAACGGCCCGGTGGTGGGAAATATCCTCATCCGCAATCTGGCCGCGGCGGCGATCATTCCCCCCATGCCTCTGGATGTCTGCGATGCCGACTCCCAGGGGGGGATCGGCTATCTCATGCTGCAGTGTCTGGGGACGGCGCTGACCGAGGCCGGGAAGGACCTTCCGGTTGCCGCCCTGATCACCCGCGTACGCGTGGATCCGGCGGACGCCGCCTTTGATCGTCCCAGCAAGCCGATCGGACCGTTCTACAGCGAGGAAACGGCGAACAGCCACGCCGCCGAGTTCGGTTGGACGGTGCGGGAGGACTCGGGGCGCGGGTGGCGTCGGGTTGTTCCTTCCCCGCAACCGATCGAGATCCTGGAGCTGACCGCGATTCGTGCCCTGCTCGACGCCGGCCATGTGGTGGTCGCCGCGGGTGGGGGGGGCGTTCCCGTGGCCGTGGATGCGGACGGCGCCCAGATCGGCATCGAAGCGGTGGTCGACAAGGACTGGGTCTCGGCCCTCCTCGCGTCGGCCCTCGGTCTCGACGAGCTGGTCATCGTCACCGGGGTGGGGCACGTGGCCCTCCACTTCGGGAAGTCGGATCAGCAGGAACTCGAACATCTGACCGCCGCGGACGCCCATCGCCATCTGCTCGAAGGCGAGTTCGGCGAGGGGTCCATGAAACCCAAGATCGAATCCGCGCTCCAGTTCCTGGAGCGGGGCGGTCGCGAGGTCCTCATCACCTCCCCCGAGGAACTCGCCCAGGCCCTCGCCGGCCAGGGCGGCACCCGGATCACGAACTAGTTCCCCGACAGGCCCTGCCCACCTCCCGAACACCCTCCCTGTCCATCTGTTCAGACAAACACTGAAAGCAGAGGACACATCCATGCAGTTCTGGAGACGACTCGGATTGGCGGTTCTGGTGGCGACGCTCTCCATGGTCGCGTCGCGGGTGCAGGCCAACGCGGTCGACGGCGCCCCCATCGTTCTCAACGAGATCCTTGCCGACCCGGCCAGCGATTGGGACGGGGACGGTGCGCTGAGTTCACGGGACGACGAGTGGGTCGAGATCGTGAACGTGGGTCCGGTTCCGGTGGACCTCACCGGGTATCGGCTGGCCGGTGCGGATACCACCTGGCGCTACGAGTTCAGCGGAACCCTGGCCGCGGGGGCCGTGGAGGTGGTCTACGGATCGGGAAGCTGGGCCTGGGAAGACAGCACGGGGAATCCCAAGTTCGGCCTGCGGCTGTCCAACTCCGGCGGGACCCTGGGACTGTGGCGACTGACCGAGGCCGAGACGACCCTGGTCGACTGCTACTCCTACCAGGACCACGAGGCGGACGACGATCGTTCCACCGGTCGCGCACCGGATGGGGGAGACACGTGGCGGGTCTTCGACGCCCTCAATCCCTACTCCGGTGAGGATGCCCCTACCGGGACCGGGTGCTCGCCCAGCCCGGGGACGGTCATCAACTGCCCCACTCCGGTGGAAGCGGTGACCTGGGGGCGGATCAAGCGCACCTTCTGAACCCGGATGGCCCGGGTTGAGATCCGTCGGGGCGCCTCGTTTGCGGGGCGCCCCGTCCTAGGGTTCTTCCAGGAGGAGCCCCTGTTCCCGGGCCAGCCGACCAAGGGCCTTGAGCCCCTCGTGGTCGGGGGCCACCCGCGCACCCTGGGCCAGGAACCGCCGGGCCCGTTCCGCGTCCCCCACCTGGATGGCCGCGGTGGCGGCCATGACGAGGGTGCGCATGTTGGACGGCTGGGAATCGGTGATCACGAGGAGATGGGGGAGCGCCTTCTCCGGGAGCCCCTCGTGAAGATAGAGCGCGGCCAGCTCCATTCGCAGGGAGGCTAGGTGCGCGGTTCGAACCAGGGCTTCCTCGAACCGCTCCGCCGCGGTGAGGTTGTCTCCCACCCGGGAGTGGGTGGCGCCGGCTCCGGAGAGGAGAAACGCGTACTCGAAATCCTCGCTGTCCTCCCAGGGAGTCAGACGGGACAACGAGCCCTCGCGGCGCGCCAGTTGCCGCGCCCAGTCCGTCTCCATCTTCTGCCCCACCGTGATGAGGAAGCTCGAACCGGCATAGTAGGTGCGGTAGGCGTGCTCTCCCCATGCCTCGAGGCGATGGGACAGGCGATCCGTGCCGGCGTTGATCCCGAATCCCCACGCGCTGACCAGTCCCAGGGCCAGCACGGCGGGGCCGGTCGCCGAACGTCGTCCCGTTCCCGCGCTGTGCGCGAGCAGCGTTGCGAAACCGATCAGGATCGGGGCCAGGAGCAGACCGTACAGATCCCAGTCCCGGGGCATGGTGAGGGCCGGGTTCAGGGCGAAGAAGAACAGCCCCATGAACAGCAGGCTCAACCCGAAGAACACCATCCTCGGGTGACTCCACTCGATCCGTCCCCGATGCTCCCCGATCCAGATGAGGCCCAGGACCACCACCGGCGCCCCGATCAGGACCAGGACGTTGAGAAAGTCGACGGCGTGGGCGGGCGAGTACAAGGTGTAGTTCCGCAGGGGAGGATTCTGGGAGACCAGGGGGAGGAACGACGCCTCGATCTGTCGCCCCACCGCGAAATAGGCCTCGTCGTGGGACCCGAAGACGAAGAAGTAGAGAACCGCGCCCCCCAGCAGGCCGGGAAGCATCAGCCCCGCTGCCGCCCAGCGCCATCCCAGGCGCAAGCTCACCCCGGGAATCCGTTCACGGAACCGCCAGGCCAGGGCGTAGAGCACGGCCGGGGCGAACGCGCCGTTCACCGCGTGGGCGCGCGCCGCGACCAGCCACAGGAGGAGGAACAACCACACCGGCGTTGCCCCGCTGAAGAAGCGGAAGGCGGCCATGAGAAACACCGCCGACCCGAGCACCGCGAAGGGGTAGTTCTCCACCTGTCCAAAGAACAGCTGGTTACCCGACAGGGTGAGCCCGGCCACCGCGAGGAGCGGAAGGTGACGCCGCAGGGCCGGCTCGCGCCAGACCCACAGGAGAAAGCAGGTCAACAGCGCCGCCCCGGAGAGCGCGCTCACCACCTGGTAGGTCCGGTCGATGGAGGCGCCGGCAACGTGGGCCAGGGTCCGGTGCACTCCCACCGTCAGCGCTTCCTTGCTGCGCAGCACGTGCGGGTTCAGGACCTCGAGCAGCCACTGGGGATCGAAGACCGAGTTGTCGCCGTACCAGGAGGCCATGTGACGCGCGTCCCCGAAGGCGGTGGTGCGGATGGGGAACAGAAGGAAAGCCGTTCCGGCCAAAACTCCGAGTAGCACCGGCACCCCGATGCGGAGAAACCCGGGGGCTCCTTCCGCACGAACGCCCAGTGCATCCAGGAACCCCAGCCGTGTTTCCGCGACCAGCACCGCGACCGCGGCAACGAGCACGAGGCCCCACACCTGCAGTGGACCGTAGGCAAGCGCATCGAAGCCCCAGAGCCAGGTGCCGCTAGAGAGGGCTCCCAGGCCGTACAGGCCCAACACCGCCAGGGCGATCAGGAGGCCACTCCACGAAGGGCGCTGCCCACTCGTCGGCGCTGCCTTGAGCTGCGCGTGGGGCGGGTCTGTCGAGGGGAGTTGGGGGGTCAGTGGAATGTGCTCCAGAGGACGGGGACGTACCGGCAGGCCGAGCGGGGAACACCGGCGTAGGAGTCTAGCAGTCGACAAGGCGTGGTAAACTCCACCCACCCGAATCGCCACCCTTGCCCCTCGGAGTGTTCCATGACTGCTGACCCGCGAATCGCGCGCACTATTATTTTTGTATCCGCAACCATCTGCTGCACAATGACTTGTGTGGATCATCTGGAGTCACGCATCAGCAAGGCTCCGGCCTCGGCCATGGATCGCATTCCGGCCGAGCTGCTCGAGACGATCAGCGAACCGCACCGGCGACTCCTGGGTCAGCTTGCCCGGAACATCGACGAGCTGGGTCCGATGCCCGAGGTCAGCGTCTGCTGGTCGTCCTCGCCGGATGACGACATGGCGACCGCGTTGACCCGTCTCATGGAGGGAGCCGACAACGGGGCACCCGGCCACAAGGGGGACGGGACGAACTGGTTCCAGTTCAACGACAACGATCGCTGGTCGACCACCGCCACCGACGGTGGGGGACTCACCCAGGGTCAACCCACGCATCTCACCTGGGGCATCGTTCCCGACGGCACCACGGTCGACGGCGCTTCCAGCGTGCTCATCAACGTCCTGGACAACTCGTACGGTATCGGCCCCGGGGGGAGCGACCTCACCCAGCGTCCCTGGTTCACCCTGTTCGAGCAGGTCTTCGACCGGTGGGCCGAGGTCTCCGGCCTGCGCTATGTCTACGAACCCAACGACGACGGCGCTTCGTTTCCCGGGTCGCCCGGGATCCTGGGAGTTCGCCCGGACGTGCGGATCGGCTCCATTTCCATCGACGGCAGCAGCGGCAGCAACATCTACGGCTACAACTATTTTCCGAATCTCGGGGACATGGTGCTCGACCGGGACAACCAGGGTGGGATCAGCAACGCCACCAACAACTCCATCTGGTTGCGCAACCTCGTCGCGCACGAGGCGGGACACGGAATCGGTTTGAACCACTCCTGCCCCGAGGACGTGACCAAGCTCATGGAGCCGACCCATCGCACCAGCTTCGACGGTCCGCAGATCGACGATATCGTCGGGGCCAACCGAGGCTACGGCGACGCCGACGAGTACCCCACCGGAAACGACACCCATACCACGGCGACCTATCTGGGCGCCCCCGGAATCAATGATGTGGTGGTGCGTCTCAATCGGAGCATCGACAATCTTGCCGATACCGACTGGTTCTCGTTCACCGCCCCCCAGGGTCTGCGGGTGACCATCACCGTGCAGCCCACCGGCTCCATCACCTGGGACTCGAGCGGGGGGATCGGGGCGTGTCCCTTCGGTCCCGATGTGGACACCCGCGAGAACAACGATCTGGGCCTGGCCCTGTACGGGCTGTCCGGAACCAACCTGCTCAAGTCCTCGGTCCAACCCATCGGGGTGGCCGAGGTCATCGCGGACTGGAAGCTGCTCGATGGCACCGGGACCTACCACGTGAAGGTGAGCGGGGCCAACAACCTCCCCCAGACCTACGATCTCACCCTCGCCTTCGATCCCGGGACTCCCCCGGTGGCCCAGTGTCGGGACGCCTTCAACTGTACGCCGACCCTGGGGACCTTTCGTCTGAACAACGGATCCTATGATCCCGACGGGGACCCGATTACTTTTTCCATGGACCCGCCGCCTCCCTACTCCCCGGGGGTCCACTTCATCAACCTGATCGTGGCGGACGAGATCCTCGCCGATACCTGCGTCAGCGAGGTCACCATCAACTCCCCGCCGGACGGTTCCTGCCAGGCGGTCACCGTGGAAGGGGACTCGACCTGCACCGCGGTGGTCACGCCCCAGGACCTCGACGACGGAACCTCGGACGTGGACGGCCATGCGGTGACCCTTTCCGTGGAGCCGCCCGGCCCCTACGGCGAGGGGGTCCATCAAGTGCTGTTCATCGCCACCGACGCCTGTAGCGCGGCGGACACCTGCACCACCACCGTCACCGTGACCTGCCCCGGTCAGCTGGCCGCCGACGTTCCCGGCGTGGTCCGGTTCGGCCTTTCCCGCGTGGCCCCCAACCCCATGCGTTCGCGCACCGTCATTACCTATGGACTCGAGGATCCGGGATCCGTGCAGGCCACGGTGTACGACGCCACCGGACGCCGCATCCGTACCCTGGTCGACGGTTTCGAGAGCGCCGGGGAGCACGTGATCACCTGGGATGGGCGTACCGAGCGCGGTGGCCGGGCCGTAGCCGGTCTGTACTTCATCGAGTTGGCCACCGCCCACGGGCGGGATATCCGCAAGGTGGTTCTGGTCCCCTGAGCAGACTTCTCCGGCGCTCGGGGGCCGTGGCCCTGCTCGTGCTGGGCTCCCTCGCCTGCGGCCCGTCCGAAACCCCACTCAATGTGGTGGTGATCGTGGTGGACACCCTGCGCGCGGATCGCCTGGGGTTCCTGGGCTACCCCCGCGAAACCTCGCCCAACCTGGATCGACTGGCCGCGCGGGGTACCGCCTTCACCCGGGCCTGGACGCCGGTTCCGGTGACCCTCCCCGCGGTGACCAGCCTGCTCACCGGCCGACTTCCCCATGAGCATGGAGTGCGCGACAACGAGCACTACGTGCTGCGGGATGCGGAAACCACCCTGGCCGAGCGATTGCGCGATGCCGGCTGGAGCACCGCGGCGGTGGTCGCATCGAGCGTGATCGCTTCGGACCGGAATCTCGATCAGGGGTTCGATCACTACGACGACGACTTTGGTCCTCCCTACGAGGTCTTCAACCCCGCCCTCGCCCTCTTCGCCGAGGACTTCGCCACCACACGCCGCCGGGCCACCACCGTCACCGATCGCGCGCTGGAGGTGGTGCGGGCCTTGGGCACGAAGCCCTACTTTCTCTTCGTGCACTACTTCGACGTGCACAGCTACTACGACCCCCCGCCGCGGTACGCGGCCCGTTTTCCGGACAGCGCCTACGACGGGGAGATCGCCTACGCCGACGCGGAGATCGGTCGCCTGCTGGCCGCCCTCGATCCGGCGACCACCCTCATTGCCCTCGTGGCCGACCATGGGGAGGGGCTGGGGGACCACGGCGAGCCGGAGCACGGTTTTCTCCTCTACGAGTCCACCCTGCACGTGCCCCTCATCCTGGCCGGACCCGGCATCCCCGAGGGGGTCCGGCGCGACGATCCGGTCAGCCTCGTCGATGTGGAGCCCACCCTGGCCGCACGACTGGGATTGCCCGCGGCCTCGCCGGCCCGCAGCGGGGTGGCCATCGACTGGGCAGGTGACGTCGATCCGCAGCGCGTGCTCTACGCGGAGACCTTTCGCACCCTGGTCAGCTACCGGTGGAGCGAGCTGCGCTCGGTACGCCGGGACGCGCGCAAGCTCATCGTCGGGGGTGGGGTCACCGAGGTCTATGACCTGGCCGCCGATCCGGGCGAGATTGCGGATCGCAGCGACGCCGATCCCGCCGAGGATCTCCAGGCGGCGCTCCGGGTCGTTACCGGAGGGGAGACCCGCGAGGATGTGCTCGAAGCGCTCAGCGCCGATCCGGACCCGGGCCGTCGTGCCCTGCTGGAGAGCCTGGGGTACCTCTCGGGTTCGCAGGATCCGGACCCTGCCGATCCCTCCGGTCTGGCCGCGGTGCCGCACCCCAGGGAGGCACTGGCCCAGTGGCTGGTGGCCCAGCAGACCAAACGCCGCTATCGCCGCGGACTGCTCCTGGCCTCCAGCGGGGAGCCTGCCGCCGCCCTCGCCCTCTTCGACTCGGTCCTGGTCCGGGAACCGGGCCGCGCCGACGCCTACTTCAATCGTGCCCTGGTGCACCGGAAGCTCGACGACGCCGAAGGCTATGCGCGCGACCTCGAGGCTTCCCTGGCCCGGAACCCGGACTATGTCCCGGCCCTGGCCGCCAAAGCGCGGGACGCCGATCTGGCGGGAGACCCGGGTGGCGCCCGGGAGCTCTACGAACGCGTGCTCGCCCTGGAGCCGGCTCACGAGGTCGCCCTGTCCCGGTTGGCTCAGGCCCTGCTCGAGGAGGGTGCGTTCGAGGACGCCTTGCCCTATCTGCGCCGCCTCGTGTCCGGGGAACCGGAGAACCCTGCGCATCGCTTCAACCTGGGGATGGCCGCCCTTCAGGCCGGCCGCCCCGCGGAAGGACGCCCGCACCTCGAGCGTTTTCTCGAGTTGGCGCCGGGGGATGCCCGCGCCCCCGCGGCGAACGGGGCACTCCGGTCTCTCGGCGGGTCATGACCGCGCACCGCGACGCGCTGTTCCCTGCCGGCGCTGTGCGCTACGCGGTCCTCCTGTTCGTGGTCGCGTTGCTCATTCGGCTGGCCTTCTGGCGCGCGACGCCCGATGCGTTGTGGTCCTACTCTCTCTGGTACAAGGGGGACGCGCCGCTCTGGGTGGAAGCCACGCGCGTGCTGACGGCAGGAGAGACCTTCCAGTTCGGTCTACCCCTGCGCCCGCCCGGCATGCTGTTCCTGTTGCCACGGGTACTGTCCTTGGTCGGTGGCCCCGGCGCCGCGGTGGGGCTCTGGTGCGCGCTGGGGGCGTTGGTGCCGACGCTGTTCTTTCTCGCCGCCGTGCCGTCGGTGGGTGTGGGCACGGCCCGTTTGGCCGGGGCGATCATGGCGGTTTCCAGCGGCCTGCTCATGCTGTCCACCTCGCTCAACAACGAAACCCCGTACCTGGTTCTGGTCGGGCTTGGATTCCTGGTGTTCGAGGTTCTGCGTCGTGGTCGCCTCGGTGCGTCCCCCGCAATGTTTTGGTGGCTTGTCGTGTGGGGCGTGCTCCAGGCGGCGGCTACCCTGGTGCGGGTGGAGCATCTGCTCTTTGCCCTGCCGTGTGCGTGGCTGCTCCTGCGCCGCAACCCCGCCGGCGTCGCTCCACCCCCGCGAACCGGGCGCTTGCTCCCGGCGCTCCTGGTCACCCTCGGGTTCCTCGCCGTTCTTGCTCCGTGGCAGGTGAGCGCCTGGCGTGCCGTCGATCGGTTCAACCGGGAGCTCCCGGTGGCTTCCCCCCGCATGGGCGGGCCGAGTCCCCTCCAGTTGCAGCGCATGATGGAGGCGTTGCCCTGGGATCCCGGGGCCGCCGCGATCCTGGAAGAGCTGCCGGGGTTTGGGCGCCCCTTCTGGGGCGCGTTCGTCACCGCCACGGTGGCGCACCGTGGGGGAGTGCGGGTCAGGCCGGCGGATCTGCGCATCCTGGAGGAGGCGTTCGGCGACATGCCCCGCCCGCTCTCCCGCCGCTTCCTGGTCGCCAACTACGGACCGGTGAACGCCTTCCTGGCCCAGAACGACCGGGCGGTGACCGGGTTCACCCGGGCCGGTCTCGGGATTCCCCCGCCGCTTGCCGGCGGGCCCGATCGCTACCCGGGGCCGCTCGTCGCCGGACTCCCTCCACCGGATCAACTCTCGTTTCTCTATCCACCCCACCTCGAGGTGATGACCCAGGGCTATGTCCTGGCCGGGCGATGGATGGCTGCGCATCCGGACCGGTTCGTGCGTCGTGTGTGGGCGCGATTGGGGCGGTTCTGGCAGGGTGCGGCGCACGGCCTGACCGGGTACGCCTTCCCGGTGGGACTCTCCGGGGTGCGGCCACGGGTGGATCTGGTGATCCCCGACCCCACGCCCAGGGCATGGCTGTGGCAGGGCCTGGTCCTCCTGGCATGCCTGGTCGGGTTTCTGACCGCTCCCGCCAAGCCGGCGCTGGCCCCCTGGATTCTCTTCGCCGCAACCAAGGGGGCGATTGTCGTCGTCTTTTTTGGCTATGCGCGGATGGGCGCCACGGTGGTTCCGGTGATCGCGCTCCTGGCGTCCCTGGCCCTGACCCGGGCACTTGCCGGAGTCCCGCCCCGGTGGAGGTGGGGGAGGGTCCCGGGGCTCACCGCGCTGACCGGGGTGGTCCTGCTGGGAGGGCTGATCCTGGAATCGGTGCGTCTGTGCGCGCCGCCACGGGTCTCGGTGGATGCCGCTCCGGTGGACTCCGTGGATCCGTTCCCCGAGGGGAACTACCAGGATCGACGGATCGAAGTGGCTCGTTAGCCGGTCGCTGCCCTCCCGGAGGGCCCTCCCGAGGGGGCTCCAGGAAGGAACCGGTTAACTGGTGCGGAAGGGGGGACTCGAACCCCCACAGCCTTGCGGCCACTGGAACCTGAATCCAGCGCGTCTGCCAATTCCGCCACTTCCGCACGCACAAGGACGGAACAGCCTATCCCCGGTTCCGGGGCGTGTCAACGGCTTCTTGCCGGGGGAGCGGAACCCCGGCTAAGGTTAGGGGTTTTCGTATGATGCCGGGGGTTCACTCCGGTTTCGCGTACCCTGTCAGGAGAAGCATGGCCAAAGGCAAGGCGCCCGACGAGTCCGATCTCGTCATCGTCGCCAACAACCGCAAGGCACGACACCTGTACCACATCCTCGACGTGCTCGAGGCCGGTCTGGTGCTGACCGGAACCGAGGTCAAATCCCTCCGCGCCGGGAAGATCAACGTGGGGGACGCCTATGCCGTGGTCGAGGGCCAGGAAGTCTGGCTCCTCAACCTGCACATCTCCCCCTACGAACAGGGCAACCGGTTCAACCACGAACCGCTGCGCAAACGCAAGCTCCTTCTGACCCGCAAGGAGATCACCCGCCTGGTCGGCAAGACCAAGGAGAAGGGACTCACCCTCGTTCCGCTGCGGGTGTTCTTCCGCAAGGGCTGGGCCAAGGTCGAGATCGGGTTGGGCAAGGGGAAGAAGTCGCACGACAAGCGGGAGGACATCGCCAAACGGGACGCGGACCGGGACATGGCGCGGGCCATGAGCCGACGGGGGCGCGAATGAACCTTCGCGTCCTGGCCGTGGTGCTCCTGGGTCTGCTTCCGGTCCATCCGTGGGCTGCCGGGGTGGTCGGCGCCCAGGACCTCGCGGACGAGTTGCCTCCCGGGGCCTCGGCCCTCTCGTTGCGGCTGGTGCCGGTGGGGAGCGCCTCGCCGCGTCTGGCCGCCGGCTACGAACGGGACGGAGTCATCTACGTCGCGGCCCGGGACCTTTCGGTCCTGCTCGACGCGACCAAGTACTGGCAGAGCGAACTCGGTCGGCTCACCCTCGTCCTCCCCGGTCGCGAGGTGACGTTGACCGTCGGCTCCGACATCGCGGTCATCGAACCGGGGGCCATGCGACACCTGGCCGGGTCGGTCTTTCGCTGGGGCGGACGTCTCTACATTCCCCTCGACCTGTTCCTCGACGAGACCGGTCGGGCCCAGGAGTGGCTGGATGAGTTCCCGCTCCGATTCGACCGGGCCGCGCGGGTGCTCTCCGCGGCGGGACGGGAGGGATCCATCGACCGGGCGGTGCTGGCTCGGGACGCCGCGGGGTGGCGTCTGCTGCTCAACGCCGATACCCCCATTCGGTTCGACCGGGTTCGGACCCTGCGTTCCTCGTTCGTCCTCCTGCTCCGGGACGTGACCTACGACCCGCTCCTTCACCCGCTTCCCCCCGAGCACGAGTGGTTCCAGGGGCTTCGCCTGCGGAACCTGCCCGAAGGGGTGGAGCTCAGCTTCTCGGCCAGTGCCGCCGTGGTGGGGTACACCCTCAAGCAGGTCGACCCCACTGACCTGGAGATCTTCCTGGGTCTGGACGAACGGGATCTGCGGACCGGCACCCTCTCGCGATTCGGCACCGCCGAGGGGCTGGTGCCGGAGGAGGTGCGGGTCATCGCCCTGGACGCGGGTCACGGCGGCGACGACACCGGAGCGACCCTGGGCGAGACCAGCGAGGCCTGGCTGAGCGCGGAGTTGTGTCGCAGCGTGGCCACCCTGCTGCGCTTGGAACTCGATGTGGAGGCGGTGGTGATTCGGGACGATCACGAGAATCCCAGCGCGGATGAACGGGCCGAGCGGGCCAATCACGCGGGTGCGGATCTGTACCTGGCCCTGCATGTCCATCCACGCGGCGGCGGGGTTGCCGCCTTTGTCGGGATGCCGGGTGAGGGAGGGGAGGGACTGCCCCGCGACGCGGCCAGCCTGGGCTTTCGCGCCTCGGGGCGGGGACAGGGGCCCTACCTGAACTCGAGCCGCCTCCTGGCCCGTTCCCTCGTCGATGCCATCGCGGCTCGTCGTTCCGAGGATCCCCAGGGCGTGTTCGGCGAGAGACTTCCCGAGCTCATGGGAACCGCCATGCCGGCCACCCTGATCGAGATCCCCGGCGGAACCGACGGCACCGCGCCCGGGGCCCGCGAAGTCCAGGAACTGGCCCGGGCCATCGTGGAGGGCATCCAGATCTTCATGCTTTCCGGGGAAGAACCATGATGAGCCCGCTCGCCCGCTATGGTGGACTGGCCGCGATTCTCCTCGTGGTGGTGGGTCTGGTCTTCCTCGCCGTGTCCCTGGATGAACTCCGCAAGCCGGCACCGCTCACCTACCGTCTCGATTGGACCCGACGGGGGCTCCCGCTCAAGACGGTCACCGTGTACGTGGTCCAGCCGGACTCCCTCATTCTGCTTCCGGTGACCCGGGAGATGCGGTCCGAGGAGAGTCGGGCCATGGTGGCGCGCAACCTCATCGCCTCCATGACCCTTCCGGTCGACGAGGCGCTGCCTCCGCTCCCGGCCGGAACGGAGTTGCTGCACTTCTTCGAGACCGACACCGGCGATGCCGTCCTTGATTTCAACGCCGCGGTGATGAAGATCGAAGCCAACGGCATTCTCGAGGAGAAGCTGCGTCTGGAGGCGGTGGTGCGCACCCTCGCCGACAACCTGGGCGGGCTCCGCCGGTTCGAGTTGCTGGTCCACGGCCGGCCGCTCACCCGCTGGGGTCAGCATGTGACCCTGGCCGGCCCGGTGGAGGCTTCGCAATGAGTCCCCATGGAACGCGTCCCCTCGGGGTGTTCGATTCGGGGTTGGGTGGGCTCACCGTGGTCCGTTCGGTGGCCTCGGTCCTTCCCTCCGAACCCATGGTCTACTTCGGCGACACCGCGCGGCTCCCCTACGGCAACAAGTCCGCCCGCACCGTGACCCGGCTTTCCCTGGAAGCGTTGTGGTTCCTGGAGCACTTCGGGATCAAGGCGTTGATCGTGGCCTGCAACAGCGCCTCGGCCCTGGCCATCGATGCCCTGCGCGACGCGGCCAGCGTGCCGGTCCTGGGAGTGGTGGAAGCGGGGGCGCGACGCGCCATGGAAACCACCCGGACCGGGCGGGTGGGGGTGATCGGCACCCGGGGCACCATCGGTTCCGGTTGCTACGAGCGGGCGCTCAGCGCCCTGGATGCATCCGTCACCACCGCCACCGCCACCGCGCCGCTCTTCGTGCCCCTGGTGGAGGAAGGGTGGATCGATCACGCGGTGACCCGCGCCGTGGCGCGAGAGTACCTGACCCCGCTCATCGAGGCCCGGGTCGACACCCTGGTCCTGGGCTGCACCCACTACCCGCTCCTGGCCCGGGTCATTGGCGAGGTCATGGGGGACACGGTTACCCTGATCGACTCCGGGGATGCCGTGGCCGTCGAGGCCCAGGCGTACCTCGGGGAGCACGACCTGCTGAGCCGGGGCGGCGTCCCCGCGCGAAAGCACCGCTTCTTTGTCAGCGACCAGCCGGATCGGTTCGACGCGGAGGGCCGCCGCTTTCTTGGCGATGCCCTCATGGGCAGCGTGGAATCGGTGGACCAATCGGACCTGCCCTGGTACAACCGGGCCGCCTCGCCCGAATCGAATCAACCCCAGGAGACGCCATGACCCGCATCGATGGACGACGGTCCGACCAGCTCCGCCCCACCACGATCGAGACCGCGGTGCTGCGCCACGCCGAGGGCTCGGCCCGCATCACCATGGGGGGAACCCAGGTGCTTTGCGCGGCCACGGTCGAGGATCGGGTGCCACCGTTTCTCAAAGGAAGCGGCAAGGGGTGGGTGACCGCCGAGTACGGCATGCTGCCCCGTTCCTCCCACGACCGGATTGCCCGCGAGGCGACCCGCGGCAAGCAGGGGGGGCGAACCCTGGAGATCCAGCGGTTGATCGGCCGCTCCATGCGCGCCGTGGTGGACATGGCCAGCTTCGGCGAGCGCACGGTGATCCTGGACTGCGACGTGATCGAGGCCGACGGGGGCACCCGGACCGCCTCCATCACCGGGGCCTGCGTGGCCCTGCACATGGCGTTTACCCATCTGGTGGAGCAGGGACGCATCCCGTACCACCCGCTGCGGGAACTGGTCACCGCGGTCAGCGTGGGGGTTCTGGGAACCGATGCCCTGCTCGACTTGTGTTACGAGGAGGACTCGCGGGCCGACGTGGATCTCAATGCGGTGCGCGCGGCCTCGGGAAACCTGATCGAAGTGCAGGGGACGGCCGAGGGAGAGCCCTTCAGCCGGGCGCAGCTCACCCAGCTCCTGGATCTGGCCGACGCCGGTTGCCACACCCTGGAGGCGCTCCAGCGCGAGGCGCTGGGCGTCGAGAAGGGACAGCGTTCGTGATGTCGCTCGACGCCGTGGTGGCCGCCACCGGCAACGCCCACAAGCTGTCCGAGTTCCGGGAGATCCTGGACGGCTCGGGAATCCGGGTGGTGAGCGCGGCCGAGGCCGGGTTCACCGGGACGGTCGAGGAGACCGGGGACACCCTGGAGGCCAACGCCCTGCTCAAGGCGCGCGCGGTGTCCGAGGCCACCGGTCAGGCGGCCCTGGCCGACGACACCGGGCTGTTCGTGGACGCCCTGGACGGACGCCCCGGCGTGCGCAGTGCGCGGTACGCTGGACCGGCCGAGGACCCCGCCGCAAACCGGGACAAGCTCCTGCGGGAGCTGCGGGATGTGGACCCGGAGGACCGTACCGCCGCGTTTCGGGCGGTCATTGCCCTCGTCGTGCCCGGGGTGCGCGAGCGGCTCTTCCTGGGGGAGACCCGGGGCGTGATCATCACCGCCCCCCGTGGCGAGGGCGGGTTCGGGTATGATCCCCTCTTCCAGCCGGTCCCGGGGGACCGGACCTTCGCCGAAATGACCCCGGACGAGAAGCACGCGCTGAGCCATCGGGGGCAGGCGCTGCGACGGCTCGTGACCTGGCTGGAGAGTCGACCCGAACCGAGGAGTGTTTCTTGACGTCGCACAACTACCGGTTTTACAAAAGGTTACGAGGGCAACCTCATGTGTTGCTGAAACAGGCGGCGCGCCTTGGGGTTTGGCTTTGCCTTCTCGGCGGCTTCAGCACCGGCTGTGGAACCCAGCCCGCCCAGGACGGGCCGGGCCAGTGGTTCGCCTCTCCGGAGAAGGTCATCGAGGGCATCATGCATGCCTACGAGACCCGGGACGACAGCCTCTACGCCGCCCTCCTCGCCGACGGCTTCCGCTACTACTTCGAGCCGGCCGGCGCCGACTCCGCCGACATTCTGGGATGGGGGAAAGAGGAGGAGGTGGTGGCCACCGGCAACCTCTTCCACACCGTGGACATCGACA
Source organism: Candidatus Eiseniibacteriota bacterium (assembly GCA_942491735.1). Taxonomy (GTDB): domain Bacteria; phylum Eisenbacteria; class RBG-16-71-46; order JABDJR01; family JABDJR01; genus CALOCN01. Next base: position 1,362,379 of record CALOCN010000001.1, read on the forward strand.
GCCTGAGCTACTCCCTCCAGGCCGGGAACCCGCGCCCCGCCGACGGCCCGGGACGTGAAGGGTGGATGCAGATCCCGGTGACGGGCGGGCGGATGACCATCGTGACGCACAGCCGCGAGCCGATGGAAGTGCTCCTCAATCGCCAGGTGATCTATCTCAACAAGCGGGAGGAACGCTGGCAGATCATCGAGTGGCGCGACTATCCCGAGGGCGACCTCGGAGATGGCGAAGGTTAGCGCCGCCGGGATGCCTCGTTGGATTGCCGTCCTGATTGCGGTCCTGCTTGCCGTAGCCGGACTGGCGCTGGTGCTCACGGGGCGGGACCCGGAATCCCCCGCGGTCCGGGAATCCGTCACCGCGAACGCCGCCGATCCCCAGGACGGGTCGGGTCAGCGGCGTGGCCAGATCTCGGTCAAGCGTTGGCGCAAGCCCAAACGCGCACCGGTGGAGCTCACCGAGGCCCAGCGGGAGCGGATCCAGCAACTGGAGTCCATCGGCTACCTCTCCGGGACCCAGCAGTCCCGGGTCGAGGACGTGGTCACGGTCTACGATCCCGCCCGGGCCCAGGACGGGCTCAACCTCTACACCTCGGGGCATTTGCCCGGGGCCATCCTGGTCGACATGTCCGGCCATGAGCTGCATCGCTGGCGCAAGTCCCTGGAGGAGATCTGGCCGGGCGAGGAACTTCCCGAGAAGGGCCCGCGCCGTGTCTTCTGGCGGCGCGCGCATCTCTTCCCGGACGGGTCCATCCTCGGGGTGTTCGCGGGGGCGGGGATCTTCAAGCTGGATATCGACTCCAACCTGCTCTGGTCAAACCTCAACGGCGCGCACCATGACCTGGAAGTGCTCGTGGATGGACGCATCCTCGTCCTGACCCGGGAGGCCAACATCCTGGACTACCTGGATCCCGAGGAACCCATCCTGGAAGACTTCCTGGTCACCCTGTCTCCGGACGGCGAAGAGCTGGCCCGGGTCTCCCTGGTCGAGGCCATGTGGAACTCGACCTACCGGAACATCCTCCAGGACGAGAACCTGGGAACGGGGGACATCTTCCACGCCAACACCGTGCACCTTCTGGACGGGCGGCACGTCGACCGGGCCCCGTGGCTGGCCAAGGGCAACGTGCTCACCTGTCTGCGCAACATCGACGCGCTGGTCGTCCTGGATCCGGCCCAGGCCGTGGTGGTGCATGCCATGACCGGCGCCTATCGCCGCCCCCACGATCCACAGATGCTCGAGGACGGCTCCATGATCCTCTTCGACAACCAGGGCGCTGCGGGAGGGCACTCCCGCGTGGTGCGGTTCGATCCGGTGGGAAGCAAGCTGCACTGGTTCTACGCGGGCGAGGCGAACTACCCCCTCGCCTCGGCCACCCTGGGCACGGTGTCGGTGCTGGCCAACGGCAACACGCTCATCACCGAGTCCGAGAACGGTCGCGCGGTCGAGGTCACGCCCGAGAAGGAGATCGTGTGGGAGTTCTTCAATCCGTACCGGGTGGGGGATGGGGACGAGTACATCGCCACCCTGTTCGAGATGGTGCGGCTCCCGGCGGACCATGCCCGGTCCTGGTTGGGGGACTGAGCCATGGGTTCGGGCCCCGTCTCCAGGTGCTTGCCGGCGGTGCTGCTGGCTGTGTCCTTGGCCCTGCTTCTCACGTCCTGCAACAACGGGAACGGGGGCTCCGATTCTGCGAAATCACCTGAGGCAAGCGGTGTAACCGATGACGTCGGAAGCGTTAATGCCGATGGGGCGGACCCGAGTCTCCGCCAGGTGCCCGGACGCTGGCGCAAGATGAAGGCCCGGGGTGAGGCCCCCGAGTTGACCCCCGAGCAGCAGGCCTCCATCAAGCAGCTCGAATCGATCGGCTACCTGGTCGGGTCCCGGGTGTCCGAGTCCGATGAGACCCTCACCGTGTTTGACCGGGATCGGGCCTGGCCCGGGATCAACCTCTACACCTCGGGCCACATGCCGGGCGCCGTGCTCATGGACATGGAGGGGAACGTTCTCCACACCTGGGAGAAGGCGATCACCGAGGTCTGGGCCGGCACCGACGTTCCGGACCTGCGCCGGGTGAAGGACTACTGGCGTCGGGTGTATCTCTATCCCAACGGGGACCTGCTGGCCATCTTCGAGGGGGTCGGGCTGTTCAAGCTCGACAAGGATTCCAACCTTCTGTGGGAAGCCCGCAACGGGGCGCATCACGATCTGGAAGTGCTACCCAACGGCGACATCCTGGTCCTCACCCGGGCCGGGCGCATGATCCCGCGACTGCACGCCACCGAGCCGATCCTGGAAGACTTCATCGTGCGGGTGGACGCCAACGGCAAGGAACTGCATCGGGTCTCGATGATCGAGGCGCTGGAGAACTCCGAGTTCGCCAAGGTGCTCGCCGATGGAGCGCTGGGTTCCGGGGACATCCTGCACACCAACACCCTCTCCATCCTCGACGGCCGGTTCGCCTCCCGCGCTCCCTGGCTTGCCGCCGGCTACGCCCTGGTCTGCATGCGGGACATTCACGGGGTGGCGGTGGTGGACCTCGAGGCGGGGCGGGTGGCTCATGCCTTCTTTGGCGCGTTCCGGTACCAGCACGACGCCAAGATCCTTCCCAACGGCAACATGATGCTCTTCGACAACCAGGGGGCGCGGGATCACAAGTCCCGGGTGGTGGAGTTCGATCCGGTGCGAAGCTCCCTGGCCTGGTCCTACGCCGGCACGCCGGGGTCGCCGCTCGACTCACCCACCCTGGGCGCGGCCGAGCGCCTGCCCAACGGCAACACCCTCATCACCGAGTCCGACGGCGGTCGGGCGCTGGAGGTGACCTCGGGGGGTGAGATCGTGTGGGAGTTCTTCAATCCCTATCGGGTGGGCGAAGGGGGCGAGCTCATCGCGACCATCTTCGAGCTGGTGCGGTTGCCCGAAGACTTCCCGGTGGGGTGGGCAAGGAACTAGGGGGGGAGAAGAAGCTTTAGGTGGGGGTTGGATCCCGCTTGAGGAGTGCGGGTTACGGCCCCGAGCTGACCCCGACCCCGATGCCCAGGCCGCCCAGGGTGGCTCCCGCCGCGGCGGCGGCCGCGATCATCTTCCAGGCGTCCTTGTCTTCCCACCAGCCGAACGACGATCCAAACGCCCCGATCGCTCCGACCAGGCTCGCCGCCTTGCCCATGCCCATCAGCGCCCGATCCGTGGTGCTCATGGGCTCCTTGGCCAGGAGCCACGGGGCCGAGATGGCGGTCATGGCTTCGCTGGGGTCCGCCGCGTCCACCGAGACCCGGATGGGGTCCCGCTCCAGGACCTCCTGGGCCCCCTGCAGCAGGAGCAGGCGGTTGGCGGGGTCGGTGGCAGGCGTGGGGGCCTCCTGCTTGGAGGGCGGCTCGGCGGGCACGGCCTGGGTCTCGGCGGCTAGGGCAACGCCCTCCGGGACCCCGCCAAACCCCGCCGTGGGGGCCAAGGCGCACAGGCCAACGACCATGGCGACCGTCGTCACGAACCTCATGGGAACAGTGTACACCGTTAGATCGGCTCGAACACGAAGCCCAGGCGCTCCTCGGCTTCGGCACGACGGGTCAGGAGGTCCTCGGGGTTCGCGCCTCCCAGGTTGAGCACTGCGTAGCGGTAGCTCTTGCCGTCTTCCAGACTCTGGAAGTCGTCCAGGACCTGCCCCGCCTCGATCTCCACCCATACCCGGGATCCGGGGAAGGCGCGCTCCACGTCGTGTACGCGGGCTGCGTCCGGGACCGCCACCGCACGCACCGGCTGGAACACCCGCAAGGGAATGCTCGACGCCGCACCGCAGGGCCCTTCGCGGTGCGGCATGGGAACCGGCTCCCCGGTGGCCAGGGCGAGCGCGGCCTCGTAGCCGTTGCGTCCGTCGACCTTCTGGTAGAGGTCGGCGAACTGACCGCACAGGCGGGGGTTGATCTCCACGATCCCGATGTTTCCGGTGTCCGGGTCGTGGATCATCTCCACGTTGAACATGGAGTCGGTCAGCCCCATGCCGGCCACCGCTCGGGCGGCGATGTCGCCCATACGGGTCTGGACCGTTTCCGGGAGCCGGGACGGATAGTCGAAGCCAAGGAAACTGCGGGTCGTGGGATGCAGCACCGAGTCCACTACGCCGAGGATCGTCACCGTTCCTTCCTGACAAAACCCTTCCACCGTGGCCTGGGCCCCGTGCAACAATCCCTCGGCGAGGAAGAACGAACCGTTGACGGTGAAGTCCGTGTGGGTCGCCACCAGACGATTGAAGATGTCCACGTACTCGGTCATGAACTCGCGCACCGACGGCCTGGCGAGAAACGCGTCGAGCGCCTCCCGGTTCTCCAGACGCTCCGACATGACCGAGAACGCTCCCTTGACCGGTTTGATGAAACAGGGGAAACGGAGCCCGGGTGCGCCGCCGCCCGGTTGGGAGGGATCCACCAGATGGAATTCCGGGACCGCTTCGGGCACGGTGTCCCGCTGACCCATCCGCGAGTAGTACTTGTGCGAGCAGGACATGACGGTCTCGGGCCGGCTTCCGGGAAGCCCCAGCCGGGTGGCTACCGCGCCGGCCACGGTGGCGCCGGGGTAGTCGCTGGAGCTGGTCACCCCGTCGATGCGTCCCCCATACTCGGTCACGGTGCGTTCGATGGAGTCCACCACGTCGAGATCCCAGGGGCAGTCCATGTCGTCGGGGGTGCCGTAGACGATCCGGAAACGATCGGCCCAGGCCTCGCGGCAGATCTCAAGCTGGCGGGCGTCCCAATGGGTGGGAAAGACAAAGAGCACGGTCCGGGTGGATATCGCCGTCATGTTCCCCATGATGGCACGGGGGGGCGGCCCTTCCCAGGGGGCTTCGCATGAAGGTCGTACACGAGTTTCCCTACGTGGTCACCGTGCAGGAGCACGTGTGGATTCCCATGGAGGACGGGTGTCGTCTCTCCGCGCGGCTGTGGCTGCCGGTCAGCGACCACCCGGTTCCGGCCATCCTCGAGTACATCCCGTACCGCAAACGGGACGCCATGCGGGAACGGGACGAGCCCATCCACGGCTATTTTGCCGGGTATGGGTTCGCCGCGGTCCGGGTGGACGTGCGGGGCACGGGTCAGTCGGAGGGGCTGCTCGGGGATGAGTACTCCGAGGAGGAACTCGCCGACGGCGAGGCGATCCTGCGCTGGATCGCCGGGCAGCCCTGGTGCAACGGCCGGGTGGGGATGATCGGCAAATCCTGGGGTGGCATCAACGCCCTCCAGATCGCGGCCCGACGCCCTCCGGAACTGGGGGCCATCGTCACCGTCTGTTCCAGCGATGACCGCTACGCCCTGGACGCCCACTACATGGGGGGCGCGCTCCTCAACGAGAACCTCACCTGGGCCTCCGTCCTCTTCACCCTCAACGCCCGTCCCCCGGATCCCGCGCTGGCCGGTCCCGGCTGGCGGGAGCAGTGGCTCACCCGTCTGGAAGAGGCTCCGCTCTTCGTGGAGCGGTGGATGGAGCACCCGCATCGCGACGCCTACTGGCGTCGTGGTTCGGTGTGCGAGGACTACGGGGCCGTTCGCTGTCCCGTGTTCGCGGTGGGGGGCTGGGCCGACGCCTACACCGACACCGTGTTTCGTCTGTTGGAGCACCTGGCGGCCCCTTGCCGGGGGCTGGTCGGGCCCTGGGCCCACGTCTACCCGCACCATGGCGTGCCCGGGCCGGCGGTGGGGTTCCTGCAGGAGTGCGTGCGCTGGTTCGATCACTGGCTGCGCGATCGGGATACCGGATTGCTTGGGGAGCCGCCGCTGCGGGTCTGGCTGGAAGAGGCCGTTCCGCCCCTTGCCTTCCATGACGAGCGCCGCGGTCGCTGGGTGAGCGAGCCGGCCTGGCCGTCACCCCACGTGGCGCCGTGGGTCCTGCAGCTGCACCCCGGTCGGCTCGACCCCGCGCCCGCCCCATCGGGTACGCTGACCGTTTGCTCGCCGCAGAGCACCGGTCTTGCCGGCGGCGTGTGGTGTCCGTTCGGCGCCGAGGGGCAGTTGCCGCGCGATCAGGCAGAGGACGACCGCAAGTCGCTCGTCTTCGACACCGATCCCCTGGATGAGAACCTCGTGCTCCTCGGTGCGGCGGAGGTGGTGGTGGAGGTGGCCAGCGATCGTCCCCAGGCGCTGCTCATTGCCCGTCTTGTCGATGTGCATCCGTCGGGGGCGGGGCTGAGGGTGGCCTACGGGGTGCTCAACCTGGCCCATCGGGAGAGCCACGAGACGCCGCGTCCCCTGGAGCCCGGGGTGCCGGTGACCGCACGCCTGCGGCTCAAGATGGCCGGACACACGTTCGCGGCAGGGCATCGGGTGCGCCTGTCCCTTTCCACCGCCTACTGGCCCATCGTGTGGCCGGCCGCGGAGGAAGCCACGTTGACGGTGCGCACCGGGTCGTCCTCGCTGACCCTTCCCGTGCGGTCGCCGCGAGCCGAGGACGCGCAGCCGCACCGGTTCTCCCCGGCCGAGAGCGGCCCCGCCACCCCGGCCACCGACCTGCATGACGTGACCGGTACCGTACGCAGCGTGGAGCGGAACCCGGAAACCGGCGACGTCGTGGTGACCGTGACCACCGACGACGACGGCGAGGGTGGAGTGGGGATCACCCGGCTGGAGGAGATCGACCTGGAGACGGGCCACGCGGTCCTGGAGCGCTACACGATCCAGGAACACGATCCGCTGGCCGCACGCGCCGAGGTCCTGCATCGCACGGTGAGCCGGCGCGGCGACTGGTCGGTGAGCCTGGAGACGCGCACCCGACTCACCGCCTCGGCGCGCTCGTTCCGCCTGGAGGCGGATCTGGAGGCGTTCGAGAACGGGGAGTGCGTGTTTGCCCGGTCGTGGGACCGGAAGGTGCCGCGGAGGTGTCTCTGAGGCGGCCTTCCCGCCACTGGTTCCGCGATGCTCGCTCCGCCCTACGGCGTGGGGGCAGGGTCCAGCAGGAGCCCGCGCCAATCGTTCTCTCGCCAGACGGCAATCTGGCCCGATTCCAGGACTAGGCCCCCGGCAGCCACCCAGCGGGGATTGGTCCACCCCTCGTCCGCCAACTGATGTTGATAGGTCCCGGTCGAGACGTCGTAGCGCCACATGGCCACCCCCTCCGGAGCCCAGGGGAGCTCGGTGCGGTTGTAGCCGATCACCTGGTCCCCTTCCCGCACGAACTCCACCGCCACGTTCATGGGCCCCATCATGCCGGTCCAGGTGCCCGGGAGGACCCGGGTGGGTTCGGCTCCGGTTCCCTCGTCCCGATAGACGGCCATGCGCAACTCCTGGACGCTTCGTCCCCACACGTCGTTTTCGGGCGTCTGTTCCAGGACCTTCTCCTGGGTCCGGACGGCCTCGTCCCGCCGTCCCAGCAGATGGTAGGTCAGGGCCAACATGTCGAGCATTCCGGCCTGGCTATGGCCGGTGGCCTCGTTGGCCTTCTCCGCGAAGGGGAGTGCCGTGGCCGCATCGCGCAGCTCGTCGAACTCCGCGGTAAGCACGCTCCAGACATACGCATTCATGGCCCGTGGGCTGGCCTCGGGGGCCTCGGCCGCCTCCCGCAGCCGGGCCAGCTCCACCGCCTTGAGCCGCTTCTTGGGCTCCAGGTTCCCGTTGGCCTCGTGGAACTCGGCCAGGCGACTCTCCAGGGTGTTTCTCGCGTCGGGGACGTCCTCGGGGACCAGCTCCAGGGCGATCTCCTGCATGCGAATGGCGTCGTCGATCCGGCCCGCCTTGAAGTAGGCATCGGCGAGGGTGGCCACATAATTGCGGTTTCCGTAGTCGGTCAGGCTGCAAGCCTGTTCGGCGTAGGCCACCGCTTCCGGCGGGTTCTGGAACTCGCGCCGGGCTCCGCTCAACTTCTGGGCGTAGGCGTGAATCGCCACCGGCCCCGCTCCGTCGCGGTCGGCCAGCTGCTTGTAGATCGAGAGGGCTTCCCGGTGATAGGCCAAGGAACTGTCCGTCTCACCCATGAACGCGTAGCCCCATCCCAGGGCCTCGTTGACCCAGGCCACCTGCTGGTGGACCTCTCCGAAGATCTCCCTGCGACCGGTGAGGACCTCCTTGCGGAGCAGGATGGCCTCCGGGGCTGCGCCGGCATTCTGCAGGAGCCAGGAGAGGCGCATCTTGGCCCCGAAGGTCTCGGAGTGCACCTCGCCGAAGGTCCGCACGAATCCCTGGAGCCACTCCCGGGCCAGTTCGATGGATTCGTCGACCCGTTTCTCCCGGGACAGGTTGTTGATGAGCTGCAGCTTGGCCTGGAGGGTCTGCGGGTTGTCTTCACCGAACATGCGCACATGCCGGCGGATCGATTCCCGGGCCAGGGAGTCTCCCTCGGCGTAACGGCCTTGTCGCTGGTGAGCCGAGACCATGTTGTTCATCATGAACAGGGTCTGCGCATGGTCCAGCCCGAAGTGCTCGATGCACAAACGCAGGTTCTCCGCGAAGAGCCGGCTGCTGTCATCCATGCGGTTCCAGTTGGAGTAGAGCACGGCCAGGTTGTTGCGCGAAGTAATGGTCTGGGTCTGGGTTTCCCCGTAGAGCCGGGTCCGGATCTCCAGGTTTTCCAGCTGCAGCGTCTCCGCCTTGGCGTACCGTCCCTGCTCGGCATACACCGAGGCCAGCACGTTGGCCGCCCGTAGCGTGGTGGGCGCCTCCCGGCCGGAGTCCCGCAGGGACACGTCATAGGCCCCCACGGCCAGCGCCTCCGCGTCCTCGAGCCGTCCCTGGAGGTGCAGCAACCAGGCCAGGGCCATCTGGGTTTCCAGGGTGCGGGGATGCTCCGGCCCCAGGACCCGCTGTTGGGCCTCCAGGACCTGACGTCGATAGGCCTCCGACTTGTCCCAGAACCCTTTCTCCTGCTCCAGATCCGCGAAGTAGTCGAGGGCGGCGAGGGTCTTGGGATGCTCCTCGCCCAGCAGCTCGCGTCGATGTTCCAGGCTTGCCGTGTACAGGGCTTCCGCTTCGTCGAAACGGCCCATCTCCAGGTACAGGTTGGCCAGCGAGGTCATGGACTCGGCGGCGTCGGCATGGTCCTCGCCCAGGATCGATTTCTGATCCTCAAGGACCTCGGCGAGCAGACGCTCCCCTTCCTCATGCCGGCCCGCGTTCATCACCCCCACCGCTTCCAGGTACCGGGAGCGGAGGGTGGCCGGGTTGTTGGCGCCGAGAACCGTCTCCTGGCCGATCTTTGCCTCGGTCGCGTGGGCGATCATCTCCTTGAACAGCCCCAGGTCCCCCTCGGTGCGGGCCAGATCGGCCAGGGTGGCCAGGGTGGCCGGGTCACCATCCCCCAGGGTTTTGCGTCGCTGGGTCAGGACCTCCTCCTGCATGGCCTTGGCCTCGCCGAACCGCCCCCGGCTCCACAGCATGGCGGCCAGTCGGTGCTTGGCCTCCAGGGTGCGCGGGTCGTCCGTTCCGTAGAGTTCCTCGGCGGTGGCCAGTCCGCTGCGCAGGAGCGGCTCGGCCTGGTCGTAGAGACCGAGGCTCCGGTACACCGTCCCCACCGTACTCTGCATGCGGGCCCGGACCGCCGGTTCGTCCGCGAGCTCGGTCTCGATGCGTGCGGTTCCCGCGTCCAGGATCTCGCGAGCGGTGATGTCGGCTCCCTGGCCGGCTTCGGGGTCCGCCACCTCGAAGAGTCCCACCAGGAAGTCGGTCACCGCCACGGAGGTCTGCGCCTCCTTTTCCGCCAGGTTCTCGGCCGTACGCGCCTTCTGTCCCGCGCGCAGCGCGAGCAGTCCGAAGACCAGGGTCACCGCGGCGGCGGTGGTCATGATCGCCGAGATCACCCGGGCCCGGCGCAGCTTGGACACCCTCTCTTCTTCCACCTTGCGACGTTCCGCGTCCTGGGTCCGGGTGCTCTCCTCCAGGAAGCGCAGGGCGCTGTCGAGGTGGGGCTCGTAGCGGTCGGCCCACACCTCGGTGGGCTTTTGCCGTTCCAGCCACTGCATGCCCAGGGCCAGTTCGGGATCGACCCACAGGCTGCCTTCCCCACGCTCGTAGCGCTGCGCCGCGCGGCTCAGTCGTTTGAAGGACTTGCCGGCGTGGGATTCCTCCTCCACCCATTCGGTCAGGCGCTCCCAGTTGCGCATGAGGCTCTCATGCGAGATATCGAGAATGGAGTCCGGGGTCAAGGCGACCCGGCTGGGGGGCATGAGGAACGACCGACCCGGCTTGCGGAAGACATCCACCACCCGGCTCACCGTGGCCGTGTCCACCCCGGCAATGGCCGCCACCTCGGAGACCGCGGTGGGACGTCGCACCCCGCGCCCATCGGCGCTCCGGTCGGTGAGGGCCTTGAAGAGTCGCTCGGCCACTTCCCGCGACGCGTCGTCGCCCAGTTCGTCGAAGGCTTCCTCCGCGTGGCGGGACAGCGCGCTGGCCATGGTTCCCACGGCCTCGTAATCGGCAATGTCCAGGGGGCCGTCCTCCGGATCGTTCGCTTCCCACCGATCCCAGGTCCGCATGAGCGCGTGCTGGATCACCGGCAGCTGGTCCGGGTCGTCGCCCACCTCGTTGAGCAACCGGGCCACCAGACGGGGAGCGATCTCGCCGCCCCCCACCGCAACCGGACCGGCGATGGCCTGCCGCATTTCATCACGGGTCATGCGGGGAATGAGGTACTGCCCCTGGTTGATCGCTTCGGGTAGCCCCGGGTATTCCATGCAGTCACCGATGAAATCCGAGCGCATGGTGAGCACCACGTAGACCGGAACCGAACTCTGGCTGGCCGCCCCGAGCAGGAGCTTGGCGAAGGCTACCGCCTCGTCCCGGGATCCGTGCTCACGCCGGCTGTCCTTGAAGCGGAACAGCTCCTCGAACTGGTCCACCACCACCAACAGGTTTTCGTGCGCGGGAAGATGGGCGTGCTGGACGCAGTCGGCCAGTCCCAGATCGCTGCGTCGCAGGGTGGTTTCCAGCAGCATCCGGTTGGCGCCGGCGAGTTCCGTGTCCCCCAGGACGTCCGGGTGGTCCAGGGCCTGGGCGAGGTTGCCGATGGGGTCTTCCCCCGGCCGGAACACCGCCACCCGCCACGAGGACCCGGCCTGGACCATGAAACCCGAATAGAGGGACGGAATGAGGCCGGAGCGCACCAGGGACGACTTGCCGCTGCCCGAACTCCCCAGCACGGAGACGAAGCGGGTGGTGCGCAGGCGGCGCAACAGCTCGTCGGTGGCCCGTTCCCGCCCGAAGAACAGGTGATCCTCGTCCGCCTCGAAGGGTCGAAGGCCGGGAAACGGGTTGAAGCGATCCGAGGTGGGCGATCCGGGAGCGATGAGATCCTGGCGGCTCATGACGCACCTCCCAGAGCGGTGAGAAACGGTTCCAGCGCTTCGGGACGGAAGGTCTCCGCACCCGCCATGACCACGGTATCCCGGGTGCGAAAGCGGTTCTTGGATGGGCTCCCCGGTGGGGCGATCCACACTCCCTTGGCTCGCATGGCGCGGGAACGTCCCAGACCGGAAATCTTCTGCACCTCGCGCAACTTGCGTCGCAGCCACAGTTCGTTGCCCGCGCCGTAGTAGAGCAGCACCGCGTCGCACAGACGCAGGTTCTCCTCGTGATCTTCCCGCACTTCGGCTTCATCTCCCTCGAAGATGGGCAAGGTGACCTCGAATCCCTTCTCGAACAGGTAGTCGGCCAGGGGAGCGGTCGCCTCCTCGTCGCGCTGATCGCACACCAGGTAGACATGATGCGCCCCGGTCGCTTCCGCGTCGCTGTCCTCCGTGCGCAACGAAGCCGGCTTGGCGGGCGGGTTCAGGGTCTGATGGACCACCGTCTTGAGGTCTTCCAGGGAGGTCTCCAGGAGGTCCGAACCCTCGACGAGGGCGAACGTGCCCCGCAACCTGTCCAGGAACACCCGCTGCCGCTCGTCGGCGGCCTGGGTCCCCGCGGGAATCCAGAGAATCTGGTGAAACCCGCCGCTCTTGGCCTGTTCCCCTCCGAGGTCCACCTGGCGCTCGATGATGGAGGCGGTGGCCCCCTCGGGAACGATCCCGTAGTTGCGTCCCACCAGGTGGATGGACATCCGGCTCTTGGCCAGGCTCTCGCGCACCGTCCCGTCGAGTTCGGTCCCCACCAGCGGCAGGGGGTGCTCGGGCAGGACCCGATAGCCATGGCGGATCAGGTCGCGCCGCAGGGCATCGTGTTCCTCCCGCAGGTCGTTCGAGGTGGGGGCCAGGTAGAGCGTCTGGGCATCGCTGGAAGGACGGGGCAATTCCACCACGGCGGAAGAAGTGTCCGGGGTGTCCTCGGTGCGTTCCTCCTGCAAGGTTTCCAGCATCCGCGTGATGTCGTGGGCCAGGTCGTCGAGGCGGGCCCAGTATTCCCGTTGGGCTTCGGGACCAAAGATCTGGTCGAACTCATGGGCTCGCCCGGTTTCCGGATCCACCTTGAAGAACTCGTAGGGGGTGAGCGGTTGGATCTCGGGGGGGTCCTGCTGGATGGGGGTCTTCACCACCTTCAGCACCCGGAACTTGCTGCCCCACTTGGGTCGGTCCCCTGCGGCGGCGATGAACCGGCGCAGCTCCCGGTTGCACCACTCCGATTTGAGGTAGCGCGGGCTGAGCACCGTGATGAGGAGGGCGCTGTCCGGGATGGCCTCCATGCTGGGCTCTCCGTCGCTCGTGCCCCCATCCGCGTGGGTCGAACGGAAGATGATGGGTTTGGTGCCCAACAACTGGCCCACCCGGACTTCCAGCGAGCGGTGGAAGGCGGAAACCCAACCCTGTTGGCCCACCAGTTGGGCTTCGTTGTCGAGTTGGGCGTAGCTGATATAGATGTCGTGGTCGAACTTCTTGGCCATCGCGGTCACCGGTTCGACCGGGGTCTCGGTGGGTTCCGGCACCTGGGTGAGCGTGGGGCGCGCCAGCTCCAGTTCGTTGAAGACGTCCCGCGCGGTCTGGAAGCGGCGTCGCGGGTCCTTCTCCAGACAGCGCCCCAGGATGCGGGCCACGTCGGCCGAGAAGCGGGGGGCGAGGTGGGTCACCGGAGCCGGGTTGTCGCGCAGGATGGAGGACATGAGCGCGGCGTTGGAGTCCCCGTGAAAGGGGCGGTTGCCGGTGGCCATCTCGTAGAAGATGACTCCCAGCGAGAAGAGGTCGGACCGCGCATCGACGGTCTTGCCTTCGATCTGTTCCGGGGACATGTAGGGAACGGTGCCCAGGACGGACCCGGCCTCGGTCAGGGGGCCCGAGGCGGCCAACGTTTGCTCCGAGTCGGTGGGCGAGGGTTCCGCGTGCACGAACATGGCCAACCCGAAGTCGAGCACCTTGAGCCGGCCGTCCTGCTGGAACATGAGGTTGGAGGGCTTGAGGTCCCGGTGGACCACGCCCAGTTCATGCGCCGAAGCCAGCGCCTCGGTCAACTGAACCGCGATCTCCAGCCATCGCTGGGGTTCGTACCCCCCGGTAGGCTGTTCCTCCTGCAACGTCCGTCCGCGAATGAGCTCCATGCAGAGGAAGTGGTTCCCTTCCACTTCCTCCAGGCTGTAGATGGTGACGATGTGGGGGTGGCTGATTGCGGCCAGCGCGCGCGCCTCGTTGAGGAATCGCTCCCGGCGCTCGGGGTCCTCGGCGAGGGCGGGAGGCAGCATCTTGAGCGCGACCTCGCGTCCCAGCTTGGTGTCCTCGGCGAGGTACACATCCCCCATGCCCCCGCGACCCAACAATCCGCCGACCTTGTAGTGGCCCAGGGTCTTCCCGATCAACTGCGTACCTCCGGTGTCAGGGAACTGGTCGTGTGGATGGGCCTGAACCCCGTGGTTGGGGGGCATGCACCGTGGATGGCGACCCCGGTTGGATTCGAACCAACGACCTGCGGATTAGAAGTCCGCTGCTCTATCCAACTGAGCTACGGGGTCACGAACCGTGGACGAAGCCCCGGGCTCCGTCAGCAACAGCTGGATCTTCGGGTTCCGCGCAACCCGCGGGGCAAAGTGGGGTGGGTGACGGGGATTGAACCCGCGACAACTGGAACCACAATCCAGTGCTCTACCAACTGAGCTACACCCACCACAATACTCCCGTGTGCGCATTCCGCGCGAATCTGGTCGGGGCGATAGGATTCGAACCTACGACTCCCTGCTCCCAAAGCAGGTGCGCTACCAGACTGCGCCACGCCCCGAAGCCGAAAAAAGCTCGACCCGGGAGGGTCAAAACGGCAGAGTAGCCTAACACTGGCGTCGGGGTGGAAACAACGCATAAGGATCTCAAGGGAACCCGCCCCGAGACGGGCCGCGTCTCCGCCTTGCCCCGCACGCTCCCGCTTGACCCACTTGGGCCGGAAAGCTAATGTCCAAGCAGGCTTTCGGCGCGACCGCCTCCCAGCGCCTTCCAAACCGGGGGCGCCGCCTGAAGACCGACTTCCCCCCGTCCGACGGCCCGTCGTTTACCGGATCCCCGTCGGAACCGACCGGAGACCTGGAATTGGCCCGGTTGCAGAAAAGGAATCCACATGGCACAGCGCAGCGTCAACAAAGTCATTCTCCTTGGTCACCTCGGGGCCGATCCGGAGCAGCGGTACACCCAGAGCGGCACCGCCGTGACCAACCTCCGTCTCGCCACCAACGAGAGCTACAACGATCGCACCTCGGGCGAGCGGGTCGAGAAGACCGAGTGGCACTGCGGGTGGTCGCTGGGGCAGAGAAGCTGGCCGAAATCGCCGGCCAGTACCTCCCCAAGGGGCGACAGGTCTACATCGAGGGCCGTCTCCAGACCCGCAAGTGGCAGGACCAGGAAGGCAATGACCGGTACTCCACCGAGGTCAAGGCGGACGACATGGTCATGCTCGGCGGTCGCGGCGAGGGTGGTTCCGGCGGTGGCGGGTCGGACGACTATGGCCAGGGCAAGGGGGGCGGTCCCCAGATGGCTCCGGTGGGCGGCGGTTCGCCCCCCGAGGATGACGACCTGCCGTTCTAGGTGAGCCCATCCAGTCGGGCAATCTCGTTTCGGGATGGACACGAAGCCCGGGCCCCACGGGGTCCGGGCTTCTTCTTGCTCCTGGACCGGGTTTCCTACACCGGGGGGAGTGACATCCTCACCGACAACTCGAAGTCCTGCACCACCGACAGCACCCCGGCTTCCGGGTCATAGAGCAGCACGTGCTCCAGCTCCCGCAGGTAGTCCTCCAGGTTCTGCCGCAGCACCGGTTGTTGGGTCGCGCGGGTGCGGTGGTGATCCCACACGTCCCAGGCCAGGATCCCGCCTCCCAGGACCGGTCCCAGGAAACGCCCGCCGGCCACCGCGGCCAACTGGGTCCCGCCTCGGCCAGTCCCGCCCCGGCCATGCGACCGGCCGACGCGGCTCCCCACCGCGCCGCGGAGCGCAGCCGCCAGCCCGGGCCACTCACCATGCCGCCGCCCACCGAGGCGGCCACCATCGCCTTGGCCGGGAGGTCCACGCTGCGGGCGGCCTCGGTGGTTCCCACCAGGGATCCGATGTCGGCCAGGTACGCGTTCCAGTCACCGCGGGGAATGCGCCGGGTTTCCGGCACGGCGTCCAGGGCCTGGGCCAACGCCGCCACGTAGACGTCCATGACCTCGCCGGTCATGCGCTCCAGCTCCCGCTGGGCGATGGCCGGGCGCAACACGCGTGCGGCGAACTCAGTGCGCACGGTTTGCCGCAGCCGGTCCTCGGCGCTGGGGCTGGCCGGGTGCACCGCGTGGAGCGTGCCGTGCCACAGAGCCTTGAGGCCCAGGGTGTTCTGGGTCCAGTAGCCGAAGTACCAGTCCAGGTAGTCGTCGTCGACCCGTTGCATGAGATCCGTGTGCCAGGCGGCCATGCGTTGCTCCGCTTCGGCCACCGCGATCTCGCGGCACGTGACCAGGGCCCCGGCCAGCGCCGCGTCCAACACCTCCGGCATGAGCGGTGGCGCCGCCACGGTGGTGCGGGCGGCGGGCTCCACCCGGGCCGATCCGGGGAAGAAGAGCAGCTTGCCCGCGCCGGCCACGAGGACCCCCGCGACGAGAAGCCAGGTCACCCGACCCACCAGGTGAGCCAGGGAGTCGAGACGGCCCTGGGGGGCCGGGGTCGGGATGAGATGCAGCGGCATGGAGTCCTCCTCATGGCCGGGGGTTTGGGCCTCCGCGATGGGTACCCAATAGAACGTCATCCGGACCCTTCGGGTTCCGCCCGGGAGTCGGGCAAGTTGCATGCCGTGTGTCCCGGGGGGGCCAGGGTTGCGGCCCGAGGGGCGCTGGTGTAGGCTTCGCAGCCGCTTACGTGCACCGCTAGCTCAATTGGCAGAGCAACTGACTCTTAATCAGTGGGTTCGGGGTTCGATTCCCTGGCGGTGCACCAATTCTTCAGCCCCACCGGCCGTGCCGGGGGGCTTTTTTCTTTGCTCCTTCTTCCTTTCTCCCTTCCTCGCCTTGAGCCGTCCGGGGGGGTCTCCTAGAATGGCTGGGAAACCTCAACCCAACGGAGGCCCTCCATGCCTGGCAAGTTCGTGGTCAAGAAGTCCGGTCAGCAGTTCATGTGGAACCTCAAGGCCGGCAACGGCAAGATCGTGCTCACCAGCGAGCGGTACAAGACCAAGGCCAGCGCCCTGAACGGCATCAAGGCGATCAAGGCCAACTGCAGCGCCGACAAGTGCTACGACCGCAAGGTGGCCAAGAGCGGCACCCTCGCCCCACCATGGTGGCCAGGAACGGTGAGGTGATTGAAGTCGAAGCCAAATGTACGCATCCACTTCGGGGCGCGAGACCGGGATCAAGTCCATCAAGTCCAACGCCCGAGGGGCCAAGATCGAAGACCTGGCCTGACCGGCGCCCCCGGCGAATGCGGTAGACTTCCGGGCAGCGATTTCCCTTCCGCAACAATTCGATCTGATCGGGAGTGCAACGCGTGCTCGGTACCGTCGTCGGGAGTTACAAGCTCACCGACCGTTTCCTGGGTCAGGAGTGGCATGGGGGACGTGTATCTGGGGGAGCATGAGATCTTCCCCCGGCGCGCCGCGGAGAAGTGCGTGCGCTCGGACCGGATCGGCGATGCGCGTGCGGTGGAGCGCATGATCCGCGAGGCCACCGCCGCCTCGGCCGTCGACCACCCCTCGATCATCACGGTCTACGAGGTGGGTTGGCTCCCCGAGGGGGGCGTCTATCTCGCCCTGGAGTACGTGGAAGGGGAGACCCTGCACCAGCGCCTGGACCGGGGACGCATGCCCCTGTCCGAGGTGGCCACCCTGGGGAGGCAGGTCTGCGAGGGCCTGGCCGAACTCCACGCGCGCGATGTGCTGCACCGGGATCTCAAGCCCTCCAACCTCATGATTGGCCGCAAGGGTGCGGTGAAGATCCTGGATTTCGGGTTAGCCCGGGATCCAGGCCTCGGTGGAGTTGACCCGCGACGGGACCGTGGTCGGCACCCCCGCCTTCATGAGTCCGGAGCAGGTGCGGGGCGAGGAACTCGACGTTCGTAGCGACCTGTTCTCGCTGGTAGCTGTGCTCTTCAACGCCCTCACCGGGGTCTTGCCCTTCGGGGTGGGTACGCCGGAGACGCTCCTCAATCGCATTGACCACGAACCCCACCGGGACCTGCGGGACCTGCGCCCGGAAACCCCGGTGTTCGTGATCGAGACCCTCGATCGCATGCTGTTCAAGAACTGGGCCGGTCGTCCCGCGTCGGCCCAGGACTGGCCAACACGTTCGCCGACTGGCAACGCATCAACTGGAACGACGAGAGCGCCGAGATGGAACTGGTGGAGCCACCGAGACCGACATCTGGTTTCCGACCGGCGCCCCGCGCAAGCTGAAGGCCGATTCGCGCACCATCAACGTGCATCCCTTCGAGAACGTGGGCGCGTCGCCCGGAGCGGGCCTACTTTGGCGACGAGCGCCTGGCCGAGGCCCTGACCACCGCCCTGTCCAGCCGCAAGGACGTGAAGGTGGTCGCCGCCACCGCGGTGCGCGCCCTGAACCGGGTGGGCACGCACGAGCTCCAGTCCTCCGCCCTCCAGGCCGCGGCGAAGCTGGGGGCGGGGCGGATCTGCATGGGCACCGCGCGGTGGGTGGGGGATCGGGTGCGGGTGACCGGGCAGCTCCTCGCCGCGCCGGACGGCACCGTTCTCTGGTCCGAGCAGGAAGACGGCACCGAGGACACCTTCTTCGAGATCCAGGACCGGCTTTCCCACGGCCTCACCCGCGCGCTCAAGGAGGCGCGGACTGACACGTCCAGGGAGGCCGGGGAGTCGGCGGCGTGGCGGTCGTCCACCCACGCCACCACCGAACGGCCCCTGGAACGCCGGTGCCGGCCCAGGCGTTGCGACTCTTCCAGCGTGGGCTGGCCTTCCTGGACGACACCTCCGGGTTCTCGGTGCGTCGTGCCGAGGAGTGCCTGCGCGAGGCCCTGGTCATCGCCCCCCACTTCCATCGCGCCCGGTGTACTGGCCCTGGCCCTGCTCAAGCGGTTCCTTCGCTTCGAACGCAACATCATCAGGGCCATCTGCTGTCAAGCCCATAGCATCAGCCAACGCTACGGCTATACAGGAAGAGAGTTGAATGCAGTAGGTGGAGAACAGTTCTTTAGATACAGGACATATTCAGCGAGTGTTGGTGGGTTCTTTACCCGTGATCCATTGGGGGTATGTTGATGGCCAAGGATTGCATAATGGGTACTTTGCACAAACCAAGCACTGATGCTATGGGCTTGACAGCAGATGGCCCTGATGATGATTCGGAGGAAGAGCGCATTGTGCCGCGTAGTTTCACCTCCAGGTATGAGACTTCCCACCTCAGCGAGCACCCAGTTGCTTGCACAATAACTGTCAACGTATGCTATGAGGGAAGGATGGTACCGGCTACGATCCAAGGGACCAAGCGGTGCCTGAAATACTGGCTAAACCATAGGGGTGGCGGCGGTGCCTGGCATTGGGTAACGCCAAGAACTTGTTCAGAGTGTGCGCCCGCTTCCTAAACGAGAAGAAGATCACCTCGTTCGGGGATAAACCATCCCTGAACGAGGTGGGAGCAGGTCAATCAAACTCAAAGGAGAAAACTGAAATGAAGTGCTGGATCACAATATTATATCTTACGTTTGCCAATTTAGTGATTGCCCAAGAATTCGGATTCAAACAACGGGCTTCCCTGACGAATCGTGAAGGAACGGAATATCTCATAGTTGCAATGACTTGTGCTTCTGAGGAGAGCATCAAGTTGGATTCATACAGTATAGAACTATCTATAGGGGATGCTTTTGGAAGGATGGACTTGAAAGGGCCAATCAGTCGTAGAGGAAACAGAATCTTTATGATCCCCTCCGGTCTCAAGGAAGCTGTAAGCATACCGAATAAGTGCAAAGTAGTCTTATCGAGTGGAGACTTTAAGCAGACCGCTATCATTGAAATAGAATCTGCTTCACCTTGGAAAGACGATTTGAAAGAAAAGGGGTATTATTTGTCAGAGAAACTAAATATACTCGCTTTTGACAAGCCAATCCTATTCAAGAATCGTGAGGGCAAATTCTTTGGTTTGATGATCTCTAATGATCCCGTACTCATGACCTATGAAGACCCATTAGGCAATAAACCAATATCGATAAAAATATTTAATCTTCTAAAAAGCAAACTACAAAGGTTCTAGAAGGACTAGCATATCAACAGAAAGCATTGTTCACATATCTAGGAGTGAAGGCTCTGACCTACCTCCTGAGTTTGGTGAGCTTCCAGAACAACGATCGAAGGAATTTATTTCACGCCTAAGATGAGTTTGCAGTTTCTAGAAGATATGGAACTGTCTGTGTGTCAGTTTTTTCCAGAGGATGCTGGTGGGCGGAGTTTGTCAAAGCCAGAAGGAATAGATCATTCGTGAAGGCTATAGAATCTTATCTTGAAGTCTAAGGATCTGGCCCCGTACCTCCTAAAAACTCATCCGGCACTGAAAGCGGGCACGAGGGACAGAGTTCTTTTATGAAGTCAAGTGATTTGCGTGATTAATTTTTGCGGGCAAGGGGGGACGCTCTGGAAAACAGCTGTTTTTCCGGAGT
>CALOCN010000002.1:0-4609 GCA_942491735.1 Candidatus Eiseniibacteriota bacterium
ATCAGAGTAAGGGCGAAACGCCTCATGCGGCCATCCTCCGTGCCAGAAGGGAGAGGAGCCACTCCTCGACGAAGTGCTCGTCGGAGAGGGGACTCGCCTTGAGGAGCCGATCCGCCCGCAGAAGGCCTTCCAGGGCCGCGTCGATCTCCACCGGCCGCCACTTCTTGGCCTGGGCCACCAGCCGGCGGGCCAGCCAACGCTGGTGGGGCGGCAAGGTGGCTTCCAGGGCCGTGGGACCCTCTTCCGCGACGATGCCCAGGCGGAGGAAATGGGTGGTGAGGCTCATGACCAGGACCACACCGCTTTCCCCTTGCCCCATGAGCGTGCCCAGTGAATTCAGGGCTTCCTCCAACCTCGCCTCACCCACCAGATCGAACCACTGCCACCGATCCTGCGATGGAAGGCTCGTGCCTGCCGCCTCCACGTCCTCCAGTGTGATGGTCCGACCCTCCCCGGCGACATCGGCGAGCTTCTCCAGTTCCATCTTGAGAATGCCGAGGTTGGTTCCGATGGCGGCGCCCAGCGCCTGGGCCGCCCCAACATCGAGTTCGACGCCGAACTGGGCCTGCGCCCGGGCCATGAGCCAACCCGGGACGTCGGCGGGGCTCAGGGGCTGGAACTCCACCGATCGGGCGGTCTTGGCCAGATCCTTGTAGAACTTGGCCTTGGACCCCTGTGGAACCGAGCAGGACAGGATGAGGACCAGCCCCGGCGGTGGCTTGGCAACCACCTCGAGAAGCACGTCCCGCGATCGGGGACTGGTGGCCAACCCTTCGACTTCCCGGATGACCACCACCCGCCACTCGGCCATCATGGGGGGGGTGCCCAACACCGAAGCCAGGGTTTCGGTGTCCACCTCGGTCCCGCGCAGGGGGTCGAAGTTGAAGTCCCCGGTAGCGGGATCCAGGTGCGCCTCGACCAGGGCCCGCACGACCTCTTCCTTCCGAACTCGTCGTCCCCGTGGAGATAGAACGCGCCTCCGCGAACCTTGGCGAGGCTTGGAATCTCCTGGAGTGGGTTCATACTCGAGAGGGTCTCGGGGCTTCCTGGTTTCTACGGAAGCGGATCAGCCTAGCCGTCCTCCTGGAGACCGGCCTGACGAACCGCGGAGCCGTGCCCGTACCGTTGGGCAAGCCGAGAATACTCGAATAGGAGCGAGTGCGCATCGTCCCACAGCCCCTGACTCCCGATGTCGCGCAACGGGCCGGCGGGTGGAGAGGGCCGAAAATACCACCGGCCGGATCCGGGAGGCCGGCGGCCGGGAGACAACGATGGGGGCCAACTCCACCACGGGCGCACCCTGGCGCAGGCTGGGCGACCAGGCTACAGCCGTCAGGAGCAGCGCCACCCCGAACACGGCCAGGGCTGTGGTCCCGGAAGACGTGTGCCGATGGAGGGCCGCTTCCTCGTCCACGTGATACAGCCGATGTTGGAGCCTGGGGACGAAGTCCTCCCGCATATCGGGCGCGGGAAGGGACCTGAGGAGTTCCCCGCCCTGGGCGACGACGTCGCGATAGCGCCGACAGCGGGGACAGGACGCCAGGTGCTGGTCGGCCTCGCGGATCTGCGCCTCGGGCGCAGTTCCGTCGTGGTATTCCGAGAAGCGCTCGACGAATTCCGTGCAGGTCATGTTGGGCCGGGTCCTTCGCGACGTGGTGGCACCGATGACGATGTCCGTTCGGTGATACTGCCTGGGAGCCGGGCGGGTTCCCTGACACCCAGGACCCCGTGGGCGGCCCCCATGCGAAAGGGCGGCCCCCGCCGGATCCTTCGGCGGGGCCGCCCTTTCCTCACGCTCCCGAACCTGGAAGGCTAGTCGATCAAAGGCGCGATGATGGTCGCGAAGTTGTTCCGGGCCCGATTCAGCCGGCTCTTCACCGTACCCAGGTTGCAGCCCGTGATGTCGGCGATCTCCTCGTACGTCTTGCCTTCCAACTCCCGGAGCACGAACACGATGCGATGGTGCTCGGGGAGTTGGGCCACGGCCTGCTCGACCTTTTCCCGGAGATGGCGCTTCCGGAACAGGTCGTCGGGCTTGTACTGGGTGTCCTCCCACTCCAGGGGCCTGTGGTCGGCGTCCCAGTTCTTCTTGATGGTCTGGAACAGCACCAGCGGGTTCCGGGACCGGTTCCGCAGCTCGTTCTTCGCCAGGTTCCAGGCGATGGTGTAGATCCAGGTCGAGAACTTCTTCGTCTGGTCGAAGCGTTGGAGGTGGCGATAGACCCGGACGAACGTCTCCTGGACCAGATCCTGAGCCCGCTCACGATCGCCGATGGTCCGGTAGACAAAATTCAAGAGCCGCTGGTCGTATCGGGAAACGATCTCACCGAAGGCCCGCGCATCACCGTCCAGGGAAGCCTGCACAACCCCGCTGTCGGAGAGTCCACCAAGATGCCGTCGGTGCTCGGACGCCCCACCCGCCGGGGGGTGTAGCGCGATCCGTTCCTTCTTCATCGCCCTGGCCACGTCGCCACCTCACTTACCTCGGGGAACCGCCCGGCCGGGATGGCCGAGTCTGTCCTCGTCCGACATATGGATGCACGGGGTGTGCCAAATCCAAAAACCCCGCCATTCACAGACCTTTTCCATCTGCCGTCCTATCCGTATGACGCCCGACCGGCGCAAAATGGGACATGGTGCGCAACCGGCTGCGCGAATCTGCCCTACTCCGGCCGTCCCACCACGAACGTGGCTGCGTACAAAATCGTCGCCACACTCTTGCAGTCCGTGATCTCCCCCGTGCGGACCATCTCCAGCACCGCGGAGAAACGCAGACGCAGAACTTCCACGAACTCGTCCTCGTCCAGCTTCGTCGTGCCTTCCGTGAGGCCCTCCGCCACGTACAGGTGGATGACCTCGTCGGTGAAGCCCGGCGTCGTCAGAATCCGGGTCAGAGGCGTCAGCTTCGTCGCCCGATGGCCCGTCTCCTCCTCCAGCTCCCGGCGCGCGCAGTCGTCCCACGCCTCTTCGGGTCCCAGCGGCAATCCCGCCGGCACCTCGTAGATGTAGCCGCCTGCCGCGTACCGGTACTGCCGAATCAGCAGGATCTCCGGATCCGCCTCGGTGGCCGCCCCCACCACCGGCAGGATCGCCGCCGCACCGGGGTGCCGGATCATCTCCAGATCGCCGGTGGAGCCGTCGGGGAAACGAACCGTGTCCACGCTCAGCTTCACGATGCGGCCACTATGGACCATCCTGCCGAAATCGCGGCCGGGCTCGGCCCTCGCTCACATCGCCTCCTTTGGAAATGGCTCGATGTGACTCCGGGTCCCTGCCCGCATCGTGAGATACGGTGACAGGGACCCGGGGTTGCACGGGCGTAGAATGTAGTCGTTCACCGCGGGGGCGTCAGAACCTCCACGGGACCCACCCCAAGGGCCTCCAGCTCGGGCACCACCGTGGCGGCGTCTCCCACCACCACGATCTGGGCTTCGGCAGGTCGAATGTGCCTGCGGGCCGCTGCCGCCGCATCGTCGGTGGTCACGGCCCGCACCCTCTCCCGATACGTGCGGTGGTAGTCGTCTTCCAGGTCGAAGATGACCTGCTCGGTGATGCGGCCGGCCACCTGGGACACGGTTTCCAGCCGGAGGGGGAATACGCCGGCGATGTAGTCCCGGGAGGCTTCCACCTCCTCGGTGGTCGGACCGTCGGCCACCATGAGTTCCAGTTCCGACAGGATCTCGCGCACGGCCGGCGCGGTCACCTCGGTCCCCACCGACGTGCTCACCTGGAATGAACCAGGCAGACGCCTGAACGCGAAGCGCGACCGTACCCCGTAGGTGAATCCGTTGCGCTCACGCAGATTCAGGTTGAGGCGGCTGGTGAAAGCCCCACCCAGGAGGGTGTTGGCCACGGTCAGGGCGAAGACGTCGGGGTGGGCACGCTCCACGCCCACATGGCCCACCCGGATCTCCGACTGGACCGATCCTGGCCGGTCCACCACCCACACGCGGCGCTCCCTGGTGCGGGGCTCCACCACGAACCCGTTGGCCGGCGGCGGCGCGCCGGTCCAATCGCCGAAATGGCGGTTGGCCAGCCCCGTCATCTCGTCGAAGGCCACGTCGCCCACGATGACCAGACCCCCGCGCTGGGGCCGATAGTAGGCATCCGCGAAACCCCGGAGGTGATCCCGTGTCAGCGGCGCCACCGACGCCTCGGTGCCTGCCGCGGCCCGGGCGTAGGGTACTCCGGTCGGGAAGATGCGGCGGGCCGCTTCGTCCGAGGCCTGGGACCCGGGATCCATTCGCCGCTGGCGGATCCCCGCCAATTGTTGGTCCCGGGCACGCTCCACTTCCCCCGTGGGGAAGTCCGGCTCCAGCACCGCCTCGGCCACGAGGGCCATACCCTCCCCCAATCGGTCCGCCAGGCATGACAGGGAAATGCTGGTCCCCTCCCAACCCGTGGAGGCGCCCAGCCGGGCGCCGATGCGCTCCAGGGCCTCGGCCAGCTCCGACCCGCTCTTGCGGGCCGATCCACCCTCCAGAGCGTCGCCGGTGAGCACCGCCAGGCCGGCGCGGTCTTCACCCAGTGACGACTCCCCCGCCCGGATGAACAGGTTGACGCTCACCGCGGGGAGTCGGGCCATGCGGGCGACCCGGAGGTCCAACCC
>CALOCN010000003.1:0-4644 GCA_942491735.1 Candidatus Eiseniibacteriota bacterium
CTGGTCATCAAGGAAGGTGAGCCCCTCCGCTGGCAGAAGGTCGAGGATTCACGGCGGGCCCTTCTGGCCACCGCCCTGTTCCGGGATGTGGAAATCGTTCCGGTGGGGGTGGACACGATGACCGGGGCGACGGACCTGATGGTGCGGGTCATCGAGCGCAAGCCGGCCTTCTATGAATTCGGTGTGGGGGTGGGAAGCCTGGAACGCATCCGTGTCCTGGGAGCCTGGGGCCACCACAACCTGTGGGGCACCGGGCGGCGGGTGCAGGTCCGCGGCCGGGCCTCCTGGAACGTGGAGGACGTGATCGGCAACCCCATCAGCTTCGACGAGGGCCAGCTAAACTATCGGGCCGACGCCCTGTACGTGAACCCGCATTTCCGGGGCAGCCGCCACAGCCTGGACGTCGACGTCTACCTGAAGAAGGAGACCCGCGGGGAATCGGGCATCAACCTGTTCTCGACCGGACTGAACGTCGGGACGACCTGGAAGTCGAACCGGCGGGTGACCAACAACGCGTTCTTCGGTTTCAAGGTGACGGCCCCCGAGGTCCACCCCTACGCCCCGGACAGCCTCAAGGTGCGGTTCGACGAACTGGATCCCGGGACCGAAACCACCCACTCGATCAACTGGATCACCTACGTGGACTATCGGGACGACCTGTTTCGCCCCACCTCGGGCAGCTATGTGACCGGGGCGGTCAAGCTGGCCGGCGGGATCATGGGCGGTGATTTCAGCTTCTTCAAGTGGACCGGTTCGGTACACAATTACCACGACACCTTCCTGGACGGGGTGCTCGCGTTGCGTTTGCGTGTGGGGGGGACACGGCCCTACGGCAAATCCCTGGACCTGGGTCCGGACGGTGTGCCCTACGACGACCGCTTCTTCGCCGGCGGGGCTTCGACCGTCAGGGGGTACCGGCAGAACTCCCTCGGGCCGCAGGTGGCCGACGAGGATGAACAGGACCGCCTGGGGTACTCCTCGGACGTGCTGCTGCCCGACAACCCGGCCCGGGGCGGCAACTACCTGCTGTTGACGAACGTGGAGTGGCGGTTTCCCCTGCCCTATCTGCGAAAGTGGAAGCTGGCTAGTGTCTTCTTCTTCGAGGGCGGGAACGTCTGGGAGCAGTTGAGCGACGTGCGGGCCACCGGTTTCCGCCTGACCTCGGATCCGGGCGACCCGGAGGATCCCGGGTCCACCAAGGTCTGGGATTACCGGTACAGTTACGGGACGGGCATTCGCCTGGACACCCCCTTCGGCCCGGTGCGGGTGGATGTCGGTTTCCCCCTCAAGCGGGTCCGGTTCGTGAGTGACACGCGGGACTACAGCGACCCCAAGGTCGTGTGGCATTTTTCGCTGGGATACCCGTTCTGATGCGTTGGGTCCGACCGGCAAGACTCCCCATCCTGATCGCCTGGCTGGCGATCGCCGGGGTGCTCTACTACGTGGGGACCCACCCCCACCTGGTGGCGCCGTATACGTCGAACCTGGTCAGCCGTCACCTGCTGCGTCTCGAGGAGGGCGGCCTGCGCGTCCGTGATTTCCAGGTCCGCACCTTCCAGGGCCTGGATCTTTACGGGGTCTCCCTGACCCTGCCGGACTCGTCGGGGGGCCTGACCCTGATTTCCGCCGACACGGTGACCGTGGACTTCCGCATCGCCGAGGCCCTGGGGGCCGTGCCCCGCCTGCGCCGGGTGACCGTGAGCAGGCCCGAGGTCTACGTGCTGGCCGGCCATCGCGAAAATCCGAAGAGGAGCGACAGCGGGGGCCCGGGGATCGCCTTGCCGCGCCTGGTCATCGACAACCTGACGGTGACCGATGCCTTCCTGGAATTTTCCGACGCCGGGGGCCGATTGACCGAACGCATTCCCCATGCCGACTGGCAGGGGCGCCTGGACACGGGGGACGGCGTCAAGGCCCTCATCCGCCGGTGCGATGTGGAATGGGAAACCCACGACTCGGTGCTGAACGGTTTGCGCGGGGAGGTCCGCATCGACGGCCAGGGGATCTTCGTCGAGAACCTCAGCGGCCTCTTGAACGGCCACCCGGTCAAGGCGCGGGGGTCCCGCCTGTGGGACAACACCCTGGACCTCGCCGCCGAGGGCGAGGGGGTCAGCGTGGATGAGGTGTCGGTCCTGATCGATCAGGAACTGGGGTTCCACGCCACCGGGGATGTCGTCGGGACGTTCAAGCTCGTGGACGAGGTCTTCACCTACCAGGGAGTCTTCACCGGGGACGTCGAGGGTTATGACATGACCGACCTGGTCGGCACGGCCCCCGTCACGCCGGACGAGGTCCTGCTGACGGACCTGTCGGGCAACATCAACGGGGCCACCTTCACCGGCGCGGGTCGTTTCGACATCTCCAACAGCGATTCGGTGAGCTTCGTCCTCGAGGGAGACGCCGAAAACGCCGACCTGTCCCGCGGCCTGATCGTGGGCGAAGAGGATCTCCCGCGGACCGGCGGAAGGGGCCGGTTGCGGATCGAACACACGGACAAACCCATGTGGACCCGCGTGACCGGGGTGATGAACGACGGCTTCATCGAGATCATGCCCTTCGACACCTGCCTGGTGGACGTGGAAGCGTTCGACGATCCGGTGGTCTTCAACCGGATCGAGATCTTCTACGGGGACCTGCACGCGGTGCTCGACGGGGTCTCGGACACCAGCCAGGTCTTCACGGGGAACATCTCGGTGAATTCCGAGGACCTCGCCACCCTGCCGCCCGGGTGGGAATGGCCCGTCATGAAGGGCCGCATGAACGGCCAGGGCCGCCTGGAGGGCCCCCTCGACGACCTGGGTTTCCGTGGGCTGGACCAACGTCTTCGGTTTCGGTTTCGGCCCCCTGGAAGCGGGGGCGGGTGGAGGCCGCCCTGGTGATGGACGACGTGCTGGGCGAGGTCGACATCACCACGGGCCTCGAAGGACGGGGGTTGAAAATGGGAGGGGTCCCGCTGGGGACCTTCAGCTTGTGGGGTAGCGCCTCGCCCACGGCGGCACGGGTCGATTCGTTCCAGGCCGTGCACGGCGACACCACGGTGGCCCTGGATTTCCAGGCCGCCTTCTCCGATTCGGTCCATCACCTCCAGGTGAGCCGGTTCGAGGTCGACCTCGAGGGAACCCAGTGGGCCCTGGAGGAGGACCTGGATTTCACGGTGGGCAAGGGCCACCTGTTCCTGCCCAAGATCACCCTGTCCTCCGATCAGGGTGCGATGACGGTGAACGCCCTGTACGAGGCCGATCAGGTGGTGGCCGGAAGCCTGGCCCTTTCGAATTTCGACATGGCCCTGCTGAACCCCTTCGTGCGCGGGGACCACGAACTGGCCGGGCGCATGACCGCCGACGTGGTGGTGGGGGGTGAACCGAGCGCGCCCCAGGTGAACCTGACCGCGGACCTCGTCGACGCCCTGTTCGCGCTGGCGGACATCGACGCCCTGCACGTCGCGGCGGCCTTCAGCCAGGGAACGATCGATTTCGAACAGCTCGACATGACCACCAACTACGGCCGGGTCCTGGGCCGGGCACGGTGTCCCACCCCGGAGCGGGGGGTCGAGGATTTCTGGGCGGGAGCCGACCTCGACCTGGAGCTGACGGTGAACAACGGGGACTTCGCGTTCCTCGAACAGTTCGCCCTGCCGGCCCTCGACCGCCTGGCGGGGTACTTCGACGGCCGCATGACGGTGGGCGGCCGCACCGACGATCCGGTGATCCGGGGCACCATCTCCGCGGCCCCCTTCCACATCCACTGGCTGCACCTCGACGCGTTGACCGGCGAGGTCTGGGTCGACCGGGAATCCATGGCCCTGGGCAACCTGAAGGGGCACAAGGACGAGCTTGCCTTGACGGGTCGGCTGGAAGTGCCCCTGGATCTGGATTTCCTGAGCGAACCGGTTTCCCCGTTGGATGGCCCGTTTTTCCTGCAGGTGGACATACCCCGGGACAGCGACCTGGCCCCCCTGGAAATGATGACCAACGCCTTTGTCCAGTCCAGCGGCAAGGGGGGCGCCCACCTGATCGTCTCGGGACCCCTGGATCATCCTCTCTACCAGGGGACCCTGGAGATCAAGGAGGCCGGGTTCGTGCTGCGGAACCTCGAGGAGATCTACCACGAGGTCTCATGCGAGGGCGTCTTCCGCGGCGATGAACTGCGGGTCTTCAACATCCAGGGCAACGAGGGCCTCAGGGGGAAATTCTCCGGGGAAGGCACCGTTCTTTTCAGGGGCCTGATGATGGAGACCTTCGACATCCGGCTCGACCTCGACCGTTTCCTGGTCGCCTCGATCCCCGACCTGGCGGTGGTCATCAGCGGCAAGAACGCCCACATGAGGGGCGTGAAGGTGGGCCCCGACAGCCTGCTTGTGCCCAAGTTCACGGGGTCCCTCGAGGTGGACAAGGCCCGGTACCTGGGCAGCTTCAAGGAAAGCACCGGCGGGAACGACCCCCTGCAGGCGACGGTGGCCCCGGACTGGCTGGCCGACCTCCACCTGCGGGCCGGGCCCCGGGTCGCGGTCATCAGCAACCGCGAGATGAACCTGTTCATGGGCGGGGACCTCAACGTCATCCGCAGCGAGAGCGGCATGTACCTGCGCGGGTCCCTCGACATCAACGCCGGCAACCTGATCGTGTTCAACAACAGCTTCCAGGT
>CALOCN010000004.1:0-2294 GCA_942491735.1 Candidatus Eiseniibacteriota bacterium
GTCACCGAACAGTCAAAAGCGGCCACGGCGGAACACTTCAAATGCGGCCACTCCAAGTGGGATCGTGAGTGTGAACGAACGGTCTCCCTTCTGACAAGTGGTTCGATGGGCCCCGGCTACTGAGGTTCAGACGGGGTTTTGCTCCGCCGCCCGCGCAGTCGATAGCTCTTTCCGGTCATGGACAGGATGTCGGCATGGGCGAGGAACCGGTCGAGTAGGGCCGTGGTGGCGGGAACGTCGGCCAGGAACTTGCCCCAGTCCTCGGTGGGGCGGTTGGTGGTGATGATGGTGGATGCCTTTTCGTGGCGTCGTACGAAGATCTCGAGAAGGTCTTCGGTAGCCGCCGGTCCGAGGGTCTTCATGCCGAAGTCCTCGAGGATGAGCAGATCCACGCGGGTGAGTTTCTGGATGAGCGGTTTGCGGTCTCCCAGTGCCTCGGCCTCGGCGAAGTCCTGAGCCAGGTCGAAGGTGTTGCGGATGAGCACCCGGTACCCGGCACGGATGGCACCGACCGCGATGGCAATGACGGCCCGGCTCTTGCCCACCCCGGGCGGACCGATGAGCAACGCTCCTGCCTGCTCGGCGACGAAGCGTCCGGTGGCGAGATCCAGGAGTTTGGCCTTGGGCAGCCTGGGATTGTAGGACCAGTCGAAGTCGGTGAAGTCCTGGGCGGTGGTGATGCCGGCCTGCTTGAGCCGGCGGGCGAAGAGCCGGTCGGCGCGCCGGTCGATCTCGTCCTGGACCAGCAGTTCCAGGAACTCGCGGTGGGAGAGCGTTGAGCCGGTCGCCTGCTGCAGCCGTGCGGGCAAGGTGGCGACCATGCCGGAGAGGCGCAGGAGGCGCAGGCGACGGTCCAGATCTGCGGTCATTGGTAGTCCTCCAGGCGGTAGTCGGTCAGGGGCCGGATGGACGGGTGTTCGTCGATCAGGGTCCTGGCTTCTGTGGCAGGGGCTTCGACCAGTTGTTTGAGCTGGTGATAGCGGTAGAGACGGCCGGTCGTGGCGAGCCCGGCCGCGTGCAGCAGGCGTTCCCGGGGGACGGTGCGTCCCAGTCCCAGCGCCCCCTGGATGACGCGGATGGCCCGCACGCCCCGCACGGCCAGGGCGCCCTCGGCCCACCGGCGCAACGGGATCCCTACCCGCTCACATCGACCCAGAAGATCCTCGATATAGGCCTTCTGGGACGGCATGGGTTCCTTCGGCCCTCCGGGAGCGAACGTCCCCGGGGACACCCTGGTGTGTACGGCCACCACTTGGTTCTGGTGGATGAGGCGAACCAGGCGTTGGTCCCAGCGAACCTGGATGCGTTCCCCCAACAGCCGGTCGGGCGCGGGATAGAAGGCACCATCCACCTCGACGTAGCCGTCCCGGTGTACCGAACGGTGGCCGCAGGAGAAGCACGGGAAGGGCTCGCTCGCCAGAGGTCCCAGCGCCGGCCGGTCGCTCTCGAGGAAGTGGGTCCAGACCTGGCGACGGGTCGTGCCGTGGATGCGCAACCGGGCCCAGGTCCGGTTCCAGTGACGCAGATGCTCGTTATGCGCCTTCAGGCTCTCGAACCGCTTCCCTTTCAGCGCGTTTGATTTCACGTAGCCGCCGCTGCGCTCCTCCTTCCCGTTCTCCTGGGGGTTGGCGGGACGGGTGGGCAGCGCGGTGAACCCCCAGTGGCGGGCGAAGGCCTCGTAGATGGGATGGCTGTCGGGGTCGAAGAGACAGGCCCGGACCACCGCCGCCCTCATGTTGTCGTGGCGGATCACCCGGGGAACGCCTCCCAGGTCGCGGAACGCGTTCTCGTGCAGGCGCAGGAAGGTCGGCAGCTTCTGATCCCACACCGCCTCCTCGTAGCCGTGGCGCGAGTGACAGCCCAGCGTCAGCCGGAACACCCACGGGCCGGCGCCACTGGCCCGCTCGTCGGGCTCCAGCGTCGGAGCACCCCGGAAGAAGTCGACCTGGCCTTCCTCCCCGGCTGCGCTGTGGTACACGCCGACCACCCGGCGCTTCGGCCGGTCCAGCCCGCGCACGAACCGCTTCACCGATTCGTAGCTGTGCCCGTAGCCATACCCCTCCACCAGGTCCTGCCAGATCCGCTGAAGGGTCAGGCCGGCTTCCAACTTCTCCACGACAATGTCGCGGTAGGGGGCCGCCGCCGAACGTGCCCCAGGCGCGACTCCGGGGAACACTTTGGCCGGGTTTGACCCGGACCCGGGGAACATTTTGGCCGGGTTTGAATCGGCCGGGTCGGGAAGAGTCCCCATTCGAAGGCCCGGTCGCCTCTTCAGAGCCGGGGAACACTTTGGC
>CALOCN010000005.1:0-7355 GCA_942491735.1 Candidatus Eiseniibacteriota bacterium
CTAAGAACGTTTCCCAGATCTGGGGCTGATCATCATGGTGCCCGCATGCCGACGTCGTCATCCAGTGAGAGCATCCACCCCGGCGTGGGCCAGGGTCTCCGCGTTGCGCCGGGCCAGATCGACCAGACGATCGAGCAGGACGTGGCCCACTGGGGTCGCTTGATGAGGTCGATGAGGAAGTTCTCGAGGCCGCGCAGCCGCCAGGCCGGCTTCAGCAGCTCACCGCCGAGGTGTGGCAACTGCCCCCGGCGGCGAGACCATGCCCGTGTATCGTGTTCACCTGCCCGGCCAGATCACCCACGTGATAGGCGCGCTCACGTCCGGAAAGGGAACAGCCTGCAGCTCGGCCAGCGAGCGGGCCATTGGCCCGAGACAAGGGATCCTGGTTCGCGGTTTCCGGTGGTAGCGCCACTGCGAGTAGGTGGCCATCTGCCGGGATTGCCCAGACGCGTGTCGGCCGAGTACGGCACCGCGCTGGCAGCCAGCTCCTTCTCCTTGAGTGGCGGAAGTACGAAGCGGATGTCGACGAGATCGTCCCGGTACACGTCCTCGGGTACCAGCGACGCCAGATCGACCCGATAGAAGGCCAGCGCGCGGGGAACCCGATCCGGTTCGACGCCATCGAGGGCGGCCAGCAATCGCTCACGACCGTTCATGGGCGCATCTTATCACCGAAAGGGGCCCATCTCGCCAGGGGGAAGCGCGTATCGATTGAGCCGCGTCTGCCATACTCGATACAATGACCTCTTGGGTCGACGTCCTGAATGGAGACCGCCAGTGTGCGACACCGTTCCCTCATGATCTCGAGAGCCGACGTTCTCCGGGCCGCGTGTGTTCTGGCCTGCCTCTGGGCCGCTGCCGGTACCGCGCTCGCCCAGACGACCGTGCTCCCGCTCGGCGATCTGATCACCCACGGTGGTCAGGAGCACGTGTCGTATCGATACGACCTGTGGCAACAGCTTCAGGCCGCTGGCCACGACGTCGACTTCGTGGGCCGGCAGCAGACCATCTTCGGTGAGGGCCTGAACCCGTTCTGGTACCCGACCACGGATCGTTTCGACCGGGACCACGAGGGGTACTGGGGCTGGCGGACGGACCAGATCGCCGACATCGTGATCGACGCCGCGACGATCAATCCGGGCGACGTGGTGCTGATCTACCTGGGAACGAACGACATCGGCCAGATGGGGCCGGCCGGGGTGACCAACGCCGATTTCTTCCTCCGCCTGATCATCGAGCAGATCCGTTCCGTCACCCCGGACGTGACATTTCTCCTGGCCCAGGTCGCCCATCGTACGCCGGAACGTCCTACTACCAGAACGCCGACCAGGTTGCGCCACTGAACGACGTCATCGCCACCATCGCTACCGAGCTGAACCTGCCGAACTCCCCATCGTGCTCGTGGACCTCAACACCGGCTCGGACGTGGCGACACTGATGAAAGATACCTATCCGAACATCTTCGGCGAGGCCTGGATGGCCGACCGATTGCGGAGTGCCCTGTCCGGCGTGCTGACCGATGGCAAACCCACTCCCTGGTGGAGGCCGTCACCTCGATCGATGGAGAGAGCCGGGTGGCGCCGGCGGAGATCATGCTGGAAGCGGTGGCATCGGATCCCAACGGACTGGCAGGAGGTGGTCTTCGAGGTGAATGGCCTGGCAATCGGTACGGATCCCAACCCGCCCTACTCGATCCTGTGGTCGGGTGTGGAGCCGGGCGCCTACACGTTGACGGCGGTGGCCGAGGACGACGAGGGCGTGCTCGGCAAACCCGCCGGTCGGGGTGACCGTACTGCCGGCCGAGCAGGGCACCCTCCTTCCGGTGACCAACCCGAGCTTCGAGGACCCCGTGCCGCCTGATGGGGAGCCAGCGGTGGGCCGGGAACGATCGGGGGCTGGAGCTTCTCGAGGGAACGACGGACACGTTCGTGGGCATCTTCAATCCCCCTTCCGGGAGCTATCCCGAGCGGCGGGAGCCGGCTGCTCGGGGCCGACGGGGCCAACGTGGCCTATCTCTTCAACGACGGTGGCGCGAGTGATCCGGGTTTCGGCCACGCAGGTGTTGGCGGAGACGCTGGTGGCGGACAGCGACTACCTACTCGCAGTGTCGGTGGGGCGGTTTCTTCCCGATCAACCTTACGCGTTCTCGCTCTACGGCGGATACGTGGTGGAGCTTCTGGCGGGAGACACCGTGATCGCACGCGATGCCGATGGGGCGTTGCCGCCGGTGGGGTCGTTTCGGGATGCGGTGGCCTTCGTGGGGGCGGATGCGATCGACCCCGGGTCCGTGGGCCTGCCCTTGGCGGTGCGTCTCTCCATCTCGGCCGACACGGGGCCGCACTCCACGCACTTCGACAACGCGCGGGTCTGGCGCCGGACACTCCGGTTGGCGTCCCCCACGCCCCGCTCCCCGATGCCTCCCGGCTACAGATCACCCCCTCATCCCGTTCGGGGACTCGGCGACGTGCACTTCGTCCTCACGGAGAGCGGTCGGGTGTCACTGGAACTCTACGATGCCCGCGGCCGGCGGCACCATGTCCTCGTCGGCAACGCGCGTCTCGCGAAGTGGCACCCACCGGGTCCACTGGACGACGACACCGCTGGCCGACTCGCTACGGCTCCGGCAGGGCAATCAAGTGAAGCACCGGAAAATCGTCGTCCGCTGAGCCACCCTCCTTGCGTCCGGAGCATCGGCCCCAGTCGGTTCGTGATCACGAACTCCCATTCTTTCCCACCGGTGCGCGATAGCGAACACCGTGATCAGATGGGAGGAGTTCGACGTCTCTTCAAGGATCGAGTAGGTTTGTGGAGAGAAGGGTTCACTCTTCCTCACAGGAACGTCCACGCTCGGAATGAGGCGGGCGCGGAACGTGGTGGCGTTCGGTGAGCTCCCACGGTAGCCTCCCTGCGCATCGTTGCCTGGGGTGCACGAACGTCTGCTGACGCGAGGAGATATCCATGTCCCAGTTTTGCCTGTTCCGGAGTGACCAGCCACTCAACCTGGATCTCGGTCTCCCTGGTCCTGCGGCTGGGCATCGGGCTCTCGATGCTGATCTTTCACGGATGGGGCAAGATCACCGGCGGCCCGGAGAGATGGTCGGGTATCGGATCCAACATGTCGAACCTGGGGATCACGTTTGCGCCCACGATGTGGGGGTTCCTCGCGGCAGCGGCGGAGTCGATCGGGTCGATGCTGCTCATCGTGGGGCTCGTCACGCGGCCCGCGGCGACGGTCCTCGCTATCACGATGATCGTGGCCATGGCGCGACACCTGGGCCTGCCTGAGGGCGAGCCGGGGGCGGGCTGGAAGGGCGCCTCGCACGCGCTGGAGCTGTTCGTCGTCTACCTCACACTGGTCCTCACCGGACCGGGGCAATACGCGGCCGACCGGATGCTGGGGTCTCGAAACCCGGACTGAGGGCTGCGACAGGAGGGCGGCCGTGGCCGCCCCCACAAAACCACAGATCAACGCCCTTCACAGGGTCGTTCCATATCACTTGAGCAGCATCATCTTCCGCTGAACCACGTGCCCCGGCGCCTCCACCCGGTAGAAGTAGATGCCCGAAGCCACCCGCGCTCCGTTGTCGTCACGTCCCTGCCACACCACGTTGTGGAAGCCCGCCGGCAGTTGCCGGTCGACCAGGGTCGCCACCACGCGCCCGGAGATGTCGAACACCCGCATCCGGACCGACGCCGCCTCCGGCAGGGCGAGCTGGATGGTGGTTGCCGGGTTGAACGGGTTTGGTCGGTTCTGGGCCACGTCGAACACCGCCGGCAAGGTTGGGCTGTCCGGACGGGCCAGGGCTCCGGTGACGCTGATGTCGTCGAACGCAAACCCATCGGTGGTGATCGGGTAGTTGTCATACTGCTGGAACTCGACCACGAAGGTGGACGAGAGCGACAGACCGTTGGCCGAGGCCAGCGCGTCCACGTCGAGGCTGAACTGGGTCCACGTCTGGTTGGTGGTGCTGGAGCCGTTCAGGTCCTGGACCTTGACGAAGCTCGCCCCGCCATCGTCGGAGAAGAAGACCCCGTCCTGGGTGTGGGTCTCGTCCCCGAACTCCTTCCACCAGAAGCCGAGTGTCACGTTGGACTGTCCCGACAGATCCAGGTGGAGTCGTGCTTCGTTCTCCGAGTAGTCCCCGCTGGTGGCGTCGTCCAGAGCGAGCTGGTACGCGCCGGTGCGGGGGCCGTTGGCGCTGAGAACCCGCACCCGACCGTCCGCGGTGGAGGCTGTGGTCCAGGATCCATCCAGAGCCCCCGCCTCGAAGCCGGTCGAATAGGGAAGGCTGCGTAGACGACACCCCCGCTGCCGGCGGCCACGTCGATGTCATCGAAGGCGAAGCCATCGGTGGCGATCGGGTAGTTGTCGTACTGCTGGAACTTCACCACGAACGTTGACGTCAGTGACAGCCCTCCGGCGGCGGCCAGAGCGTCGAGATCCAGGGAGAACGCGGTCCAGGTCTGGTTCGTGGTGCTCGAGCCGTTCAGGTCGAGGATCTTGACGAAGCTCGCCCCGTCGTTGTCGGAGAAGTAGATCCCGTCCTGGGAATGGGTCTCGTCCCCGAACTCCTTCCACCAGAAGCCAAGGTCGACCTCGGTCTCCCCCGACAGGTCCAGATGAAGCCAGGCCTCGTTCTGGGCGTAGCCCCCGCTGGTCGGATCGTCCATGGTCAGGTGGTATGAGCCAGAGTGGGGCGTGTTGGTGCTGAGCACCCTGACCCGACCATCGACGGTGGAGACGGTGGACCAGTACTGGTCGAGACTCCCGGTCTCGAAGCCCGTCGAGTAGGGCAGCGTGGCGTAGTCTCCACCGGAAGGAACCTCGATCGTGAAGTTGCTGTTGCTGGTATCGTTGATGCTGCCATTGGATGCATCGGACACCTCGTCCTCGGTGGTGGCGGTGCTGGGAACCGTCCAGCCGTAGCTACCGTCGTTCGGGGTGGATCCGGTGACGAGCGTCCAGCTCCCACCCGCGTTCGTCGAGTAATCGATGGCCACGTTGCTGATGGACCCGGTGGACGACCAGCTGATGGTGGTCAGGTCTCCGGCCGTGAGCACCTCGCCCCATTCGGAGCGATGACGGTCAGGGTGGCCGCCGTCCCCACGCTCACCGCGATGTCGTCGAAGGCAAAGCCGTCGGTGGCGATGGGATAGTTGTCGTACTGCTGGAACTTGACCACGAAGTCGCCGTTGAGCGCGAGCCCCGCCCCGGACGCCAGGGCGTCGAGGTCGAGCGTGACCAGCTGCCAGACGTTGTTGGAGGTCGATCCACCGTTGAGGTCGGCGACCTTGACGAAGCTCGTGCCGCCGTTGTCGGAGAAGTAGATGCCGTCGTCGGCGTGGGTCTCGTCCCCGTACTCCTTCCACCAGAAGTCGAGGGTGATCTGACCCCCACCGCTGAGATCGAGGCCCAGTGGAGGCGGAGTTCGTGGTGTAGCCGCCGCTGGACGGATCGTCCATGGTCAGATGGTAGGCGCCCGAGTGAGGTCCGTTGGCGGAGGTCACCTGGTGCGCCCGTCTCCGGTGTTGCTGGTGGTCCAGTACTGGTCGAGGCTTCCCGTCTCGAAGCCGGTGCTGTAAGGCACGCTGGCGTAGACCGTCCCGGGCCTCCCCGCTGACCATGGTGGGCCGGTACGTTGCCATCTGAGCGTCAGCTCGGGTGGACTGATCCGGAGTGAAGTGATCCATGCAGGAGTCGTCGGTGTAGTCCATGAAGTTCTCGACCGGATCGACCCCGCCTCCGGCGCAGGTATCGCGACCGATGGGGCATCCGTAGGCGGGACTCGCCTCGGCCGGGGTGTCGGCCACGAAGTCGCCGTTCCCCGAGCAGCCTCCCTGGAAGGTGTGATAGAGCCCCACGAAGTGCCCCACCTCGTGGGTACCGGTGTCCCCGAGGTTGTACGGGGCGGCGGAACCGCCGGGCAGCGAGGAGTAGAGGCAGACCACCCCGTGCATGAAGCTGTTCTCGGCGTAGGACCAGGGGAAGGTGGCGTAGCCCAGCAGCCCTCCCCCGATGTTGCACGTGTAGAAGTTGAGGGTGGTGGCGGGACTGATGGCCAGGGCGCTCTTCATCGTGGTCTCTGCCGCTGACCCCGGCGTGTGCTGGGACCACGTGGTGTTGTTGGTGCGGTCGATGCTGGCCAGAGAGAACTGGAAGTTGGTGGATGCGTAGGCCCCGTTGAGAACGGCGATCTGATCGTTGATCTGCTGGTCGGTGACGTCCCAGGCCCCGGTGTTGCTGCGCACCACATGAACGGCCACGGGGATGGTGGTGACCACCTGCCGGAAGCCGTAGTCCGGATGATCGGCCAGCCAGCGGCTCACCTCATCGAAGAGGCGGTTCTGCTCGGCGATACCGGGCGCCTCGGTCCCGCATCGTTCGCCGGTGATGGCTTCTCCGCTTGGGCCCTCGTATGTGACGTCTGGCTCGGCCATGACGGACGAGCTGGATGCTGCGACGAGAGCGAGTCCTGCGAGCACTACTGAAAAGCGTCTCATGCGAAACTCCCTTCCCCAACTGAAGGTCAACGCACTCGGCACCGCATCATGTCCACAGGTGACGGATGCGGCATTCGGCAACACGGATGCAGATTCGTGATGTACGGAGAGATTGTCCTGCTGGCAGCTCCTTTGGCTTGTGTACTTGAAAGGCTGCAACCTGTGATCTCGAGTATTTTAGTGGTAGGTGGAGGGTGAGATCAACGATGAACTCGGGAATGCTCTGCCGCCACCGACCTGGATCTCTCTCGAGGTGCCGCCCATCCCGCACGCGGAGCGCCGCCAGGCCGCACAGAAAACGCCCGACGATCATGCGACCGCGGGCGCTCAGGGTCCTCGTCGTCGTCACGCGGGGTACGCCCCCGCCCCAAGGGTTACTTGATCATCACCATCCGTCGGGTGGGCGCTCCAGGTGCTCCACCTCCAGCCGGTAGAAGTAGACGCCGGACGCGACGCGACTGCCGTCGTCTCCAGTCCCATCCCAGGTCGCGAAATGATCACCGGCCACTCGATTCGACTGGACCAGCAGCCGGACCTGTCGCCCGTTCACGTCGTAGATGCCGAGTTGCACCGTGGCCGCGTCGGCCAGGGTGTAGCCGATGGAGGTCATGGGATTGAACGGGTTCGGGGTCGCCTCGCCGAGCCGCGCGATCTGAGGAGCGGAAACGACCGACGCGTCGCCTTCGACTGCCACCGTGGTGGCCGGGCACTCGAAGTTGTGGGCCATGGCGGCCGCACAGATCTCGTCGAAGTTCGGCGTGCCGTTTTCCAGGTTGCCGTCATCGTCGTCGACCCAGAAGTACCGCTCGATCTGATCGGGCTGGTGGTACCATGCACCGGAACGAAGTACGCGA
>CALOCN010000006.1:0-8816 GCA_942491735.1 Candidatus Eiseniibacteriota bacterium
GCCGGCTAGGGAAGGCACGACCACGTTCTGTCGGTGGACACCCTCCGGGGTGGTGAGCACCAGGTAGTAGGTCCCCGATGCAACGCGGGAGCCTCCCGGTCCGCACGACCGTCCCGGTCAATTGTGGGTTCCCCGGTCACAGCCCCGTTCAAGCTGCCGCACTCTTCGTCCTCGCACGTCGAAGACCGTGAGTTGGACCTCCCCCGCGGATTCCATGTCGAACTGGATCGCGGTGCGGGACGTAAACGGGTTGGGGCTGGCCGAGATCGTGACCGCCGCCGGCCGTACTTCGTCGTCGACCCCGGTTGCGGTTACCCGATCGAACTGGAGTTCATAGGGTACGTTGGCATCCCGGTCCGCCGAGCCCCGTTTCCAAACCGCAATGGCCAACCGATCCGGAGCAGTTGTCCGCACCCAGAGCACCGCTTCCGATTCACCGACATCCAGGTTGGTGATCCCGGGACCGTAGTCGGGGGAGATGTAGACGTCGTACTTCTGGGCACGTGTCCCTGCTCCGCGGAGTAGACGGACATCCCCAGATTCGCGGCGGAGGGCGTCAACGTCCGGAGTGTCACCC
The DNA here is from genome assembly GCA_942491735.1 of Candidatus Eiseniibacteriota bacterium. Classification (GTDB taxonomy): domain Bacteria; phylum Eisenbacteria; class RBG-16-71-46; order JABDJR01; family JABDJR01; genus CALOCN01. The sequence goes on from CALOCN010000006.1 coordinate 578, forward strand.
GGTAGGTCTCCGCCCCCTGGGTGGTGATCTCGTGCAGGTACCGCTTAGGTCGACCCGGTTCCAGGTTGAACCCCTCCGTGCACGTTCTGCACGGAGAGATCGAGGCGCCCGAAGACTGGGCCTGGATCGCATAGCCGGGTCCCGGGCCCAACGCCGCGAATCACCCCGGCGTCCACGCACCGGTGACTTCCGTCGCCGAAGTAGGCCAGGGCAAAGTGCCCTTCTCCCGCCGTCCACCCCGACCAGACGAGGTGATCCGAGAATCCATCCGAGGCGCCGCCGCTCACTTCATGGAGCCGCAGATCGTAGGAGGCATCCCCCTCCGGCATGATTACCACGACCGCCCAGTTCCATACCGCTTGCGCCGGGTGTGAATACGGGGGTGCGAACCCCGTCGCAGTTGTAGAGAGCCTCCGCTCCGGGGGAGAGATCCGACCAGCCCCCGGTCCGATTCGGCGGGGCGGAGCGACTGACGAAGGACCCGTTGGGGAGGGTGGTCGGTGACCAGACGTACTGCCGGCCGTCCACGTTGTTCGTCTCGCTCTCCTCCGTCACCAGTGACAACACGTCCCGTCTTGCGCTGACCGTGTGACGCCCCCCGGTGACGGTGATGGGCGAGGAACCCAGATAGACATCGGTTTCCCCGGGATCGAATACTCCCGCGTTATCCGTGACCTTGGTCGATCCATCGAGGTAGACACGGCCGTACACCGTAAAGCCACTGCTTACCGGCGTGGGGTTGGCGGTGGCGTAGTTGAGCCAGGTCGCCGTGGCATCGCCGGTCAGCAACGTCGGTGTGGGCGCGTAGGTGGTGGTGGCATCGGCAGCGGGACGCGGCACCACGGAGTCCGCCCAGCCGGAAGGGGTATCCGGGATCAGATCGGGGCGACGGTCCCGGATGTCGACCGTGAAGTCCCGCGGTCCCAGGTTCCCGTTCAGGGGATCCCTCCAGATCACGATCGCGTGGCGCCCCTCCGGAGTGTCGATATCGATCTTCGCACTCAGGGTCCAATCGGTTTGGCTGTCCGCGTCGAAGTCCAACAGGGTTCCGGTCTCGAAGGTGGTCCCGTCGTAGTAGCTCACGTGGAACGGCTGGTTCCAGGTCCCCGGGGACAAGGTCAGCTCCACCGTCTTGGGACCGTCCTCCCAGGAAGGCGCATCGTAGACGAGGATGCGCAGCGCGTCGCCCTCGGCAAAGGAACCCTCGTAGTCCGTGCTCTCCCACAGGGTGTCCGCATAATCCACCTCGAGGTGGAAGTCCTGGCCGTCCACCTCCATGGAGTTCAGCACCCCGAGGTCGTAGTAGGCGGCAGGTCGGTTGGCCGCGTTGACCAGGACCGCGTCGGTAAGTCCGGCGGGACGCCCCGAGAAACCCCGGTTCAGCCCGAACCCGCTCCCGCTTCCGGTGGCCACGTCGTGCAAACGCAGGTCGTAGTCATCGTGAAGCCAATCGGGAACCAGGACGGCTGCCACCCAGGGATCGGGGGCAAGGACGGGATCCGTGACCATGCGGAACCCGTCGCAGTTGTACCAGGTTCCACCCGAGGTGATGTCCTCCCAGCCCGCGGTCCGGGGCGGCGGGGATGGAGCGTCCGATTCGATCGAGAAGAAAAACAGGATCGGGTTCCAGATGAACTGACGGCCCCACCGGTTCGTGGTCTCCGTGTCCTCGGCGATGTCCTCGCCCGAGTCGATGAAGAGGGCGAGGGTGTGGCGTCCTCCCCGGATGTCCCTGGGGCCCAGGTTGAGCATCTGATGGATACCGCCTCCGACCAGGCTCCCCACGTTGCGTTGATCCTTCGGCAATCCATCCAGCAGGAGTTGCACCGAATAACCACTGCCGGTTCCCTGCCCCCCCGTATTGGTTACCCCGTAGTTCCAGTAGGTGTTGTTGTTGAGCGCGCCAGGGGACACGGTCACGCTGCCGCCGCCGGACACGGTTGCGCTGCGGGGCACCAGGGGATGGCAGTCCCGTAAGCGGTTCCGGTGTAGGGGAAGGCAGATCCGGGCGGGTGTGGGCGGAGGGCCTCCATCACGAGGGCCCCGAACGTCTCGTACCCCGGGTCCCAGTTGCCGTTGTTGTCGATCGCCCGCACCGTGACGTAGTAGGTGGTTCCGGGGTTGAGCGGTCCGAGATTGGTCCAGGAACTCTCCCCGGGATGGGTCATGGTCTGGACCGGGGCCACCGGCCCGCCGGCCTGCACCCGCACCGAGTACCCCTGGATACCGGACCAGTCATCGCTGCCGGTGAGAAGAAGCGTGGGCGTCAGGTCCGCGCTGGGAACACCCACCGTATGGGAACTGGAGACCGGAGCCTGGGTATCGGGGGCCTGGTCATCCAGGTAGTAGCCGTTGTTGGCCGCGGTGAACCAGAGCCCGGAGGCGTGACTCGGGTACCGGGCATGGAACTTGTTGATGAAGTCCACCGGGGTCCGGGGATCATCGAGGAAGGTGACGGTGAGAATCTGGCCGTGACCCAAGGACAATGCATCCACGGCAACGGCCGAACCAAACGGATCCTTCTCGTTGTTCGCATCGTCGATGTCGACCAGAAGCGCGATCAGGAAGCCTTCGGTGAACCAGGGGTCACCGTAGGCGGGGATCGTGAACTCATGGCATATCTTCAGGTACTCCGGGTAGTCGCCGTGGTCCGGTGCATAGCCGTAGTCCGCGACCCAATCCTCCAGGATCACGTACCCGAACCAGTAGGCCCACCCCTCGCTGAACGCGTCCGTTCCGTTCTCGGGGCACCAGCGGCAGTGGCCGCAATCGCCGGGATCGTCACAGAATCCGTTGCAGTAGTCGGGGGTCGGGAGGGTGGCGTGGGAGTTGATGATGTGATGCCCCAGCTCGTGGAGAATCGTGAACTCCTCCCAGGCCGTGACTTGGTCCATGTGGATCCGGTAGTAGGGATCCCCCGTCCAGTCCGTGCCATGGGTGTAGTACGCGCCATCCCCGTCCGGCGTCCGATAGCTCACCCTCGGCGGGGTCTGACCCCACTCGTTCTGGAACCACCGAACCCCTCGGGTGGCGGTGGTCAGGACGTGGGCCGGATAGTTTCGCCCCTCGACGTCCCAGGTACCCACGTTCAGGGTGGTGGACTGGACGTCGGTCTGGACCGGCGTTCTCCACACGTAGATGTCCGGATCGTTCCCCCCGTCCGCAACGGTCACCCAGCTGTTGATCGCCCACACCTGGATGACCACATCGGGATAGGGATCCGTCGGGAGTCCGGTAAGCCACTGGAAGGTCAAGCTGAAGTAGCCGTTCTCATCCGTGGTCACTTCGTTACCGAGGGGAATGTCCGGAAAGCCGAGGTTGAAGTCGATGGCCTTGACCGTCGCGCCGTCCACGCCGACCCGCAGCCCGTCTTCCCGACGGTAGCGAACGGTTCCGGTGACGGTGTAGGTTGTCCAGGCGCCCGGGGCCGCCGTCTCGGCCGGGTTCGCGGCAAGACTCGCCTCGAAGACCGCGGGTAGGGTTCCTACCGGCGCTCGGTCGGCCCCACCCGTTGGAAACAACGGGCCCGGCGCATCCGTTGCCCTCTGCAGGCGGCCCGTATTGCCCAACCCACGAGCCGCTTCGGCATCCAGGCGCACCGGATCCCGGTGCAACTCCCCGTTGGCCAGGTAGGAGAACTCCAACGCCCCGAAGTCCTCCCCGGGAGTGATTCGAAAGCGAAGCGTGGCACGCTCCCCTTCGGTCAGCGACAACGGATCGCCCGGCTGCCGGGGCTCGCCCGCCCCGCCCGGCCCCTGCAGCACGACGCCGTCCACCTGGACGGCAGAGCGACCCTCGAAGGAAACGGTGAGGACCCGTACCTCCCCGGCTACCGCCGGTTCTCCACCGGCGTCCACGTGGTGGACAACCGGGACGGAGCGAACAGTGCCCAGGGTCGCGGTGGTCCATACCGACAGGGTCACGCCGACCAGAAGTACGATGCGCAGGCCGGTCATCGGGGTTTCCGATCCGATCCCCCGCCTTGGCGAACGAGCGCCTCGACGAGTTCCTCAAGTCGTCGTGCCATCGCCTCGTCCCCGGCCAACCGCGCGTGATGGGCCTGGACCCCGAGCAGTTCACGTTCGGTCTCCTGCTTCGTTGACTGGATTTGGCGCTGCACCTCGATGACCCGCCGTGGATCCTTCAGTCCCAGGAGTTGAGCCTCCAGCGTTTCCAGCACATCCCGTTCGCGCACCAGAACCTCGTGCAGATCCTTCTGCAAGGGGGGGAGCGCGGCAACCCGCTCCGGATCCAGGGCGAGCAGCCCGACCGGGGCGGCCAGTTCCTCCCGGCCCGACTCGGCATCCTGGTAGGCGGAAAGGGGCTCCCGGAAGAGCACCAGAACAAGGAGCGAAAGACCCGCGACAAGCAGCAACCTGAACATGATGACCTCCGTGTCTCTGGGACCGGGAAGAGCCCGGGCGTGGACACGGATTCAGGCTAGGGGAACGGGGCCCCCGGTCGAAAGCCGCACGAAGGGGTAGCTGGCCGGAGCAATGCGGGGCAGCCCCTGCACGATCATGCGGGTGGCGTCAGATCCAGCCCTTGCGCAGCGCCTTGGCCACGGCCGCCGACTGGGAATGGACGTGGAGCTTGCGGTAGATGTTGCGGATGTGGAACCGCACCGTGTCCACGCTCAGTTCCAACCGGTCGGCCAGCATCTTATAGCTGTCCCCCTCCGCCAGACCGGCCAGAACCTGGCGCTCCCGACCGGTCATCCCACCTGTGTCCGGCGACGGCGCCGCGGGGGAACCGGAACGCAGCAGCTCAACCACCCGCCGGGCGATTCGGGAACTCATGGGGGATCCCCCCTCCAGGGCCTCGCGGATCGCTCCCACCAGACGCTCCGGTGGCGTGTTCTTGACCAGGTACCCTACGGCCCCGGCGCACAGGGCCTGGAAGACGTTCTCCTCGTCCTCGTAGATGGATAGAACGAGCACGGGCAGCTCCGGCAGCAGGGTCCTGACCCGACGAATGCCTTCGATTCCGGACATGCCGGGGAGACCGATGTCCATGAGCAGCAGGTCCGGTTTGGCCGCACCGAGGTCTTCCAGCAGGGCTTCGCAACCCTCGTAGGACCCCACAGATGACATGCCCTCGGTCACGTTGAGCATCAACGCAAGACCCTCGCGAATCACCTGCTTGTCCTCGACGATTCCGATTCGTACCAACGGAGGCCTCCTGAAGCTGGGCCCATTGTACGGAGTGACCGAGTGGAGCCTCAACCGCACGATCATGTAGACTGCGCCGATTGCGCCACCCTGATTTGATTGAATCCATGACACGAAGTCTTCCTTTTCCTCCCCTCCTGCTCCTCCTGTGCATCCCGGTCCCCACCGGAGCACAGGTCCGCATTCACCGCGTGATCACGGCCGAGGAGGGGCTGGTCCAGTCCCAGGTCACCGCGCTGCATCGGGATGCCACCGGCTTCCTATGGGTGGGGACCTTCGGCGGGCTTTGCCGCTGGGACGGGGACCGGTTCGATGTGTTCGGCCGCGGCGACGGGGTCGCCGGCATCGACATCCGGGTCATCGAATCGCTGGGTGATGGGTCCCTGGCGGTGGGGACCTATGACGCCGGACTGGCTATTCTGCGCCCCAACGCCCGCCGGTTCGCGATGAAGACTCCGCAGAACGGCCTGGTGGGGAGCAGCGTTCGGGCCGTCATGACAACCCGTGACGGGGAGGTCTGGGTCGGGACCGAGAACGGAATCGCGGTGTACTCCTCGGCCGCGGAAATGGATGCACCCGTGGCCCACCTCCTGGAGGGGGTCTCGATCGGATGTTTGACCCTCGCACCGGACGGTACGCGATATGTGGGCACCTTCGGGAACGGCTTGCAGGCTTTCCGGGGACACTCCCGGGTTCCGGCGTTCGACACAAGTTCGCTGCCGGGGGATCGGGTTCGTGCCGTGATCGTGGATCCCGACGGGACGCCATGGGTTTCCCTGGTCGGCAACGGCGTGTGGACAAGGACGTCCTCCGGGTGGCAAGCGGCGCCCTGGACAGAGGACCTGGGTGGAGAAGACGTGAAGTTCTTCCACATCCGCCACACCGGAAACGACTCCTGGCAACTGGTCATGGGGACCACGGGCGCCGGGGTGCGTCTCTGGGACGGAAGAACCCTGGACCGCATTACCGAACCGCACGGTCTCCCCAGCGGCACGGTTTGGGCCGCGGAGTCGGGAGTCGACTCCGTGCTCTACCTGGGCACGTAGGGGGCTCTGCGCGTTCGACGACGACCGGGTACTCACCCTGAATGAGACCTCCGGACTCCCCTCCCCCATTGTCCTTTCGATCGCCGAGGGGGAATCCACCCTGGCCATGGGTACGGCGGGGGAAGGGGTCGCCTTGTTCCGGAACCACGCCCTGGCTGGACGGATCGTTGCGAGCAATGGCTTGGCCGACGGAGTCGTGTGGTCCCTGTATGCCGCGGCCGGGGACACGTTGTATGTAGGCACCCACCGGGGGGTGTATCGATGGGCGGACGGTCGCCTCAAGGCGATCCATGCCGAGGGGGACCGCTTGCGGGGTCGCACCTACCACATCTCACGGCGTCGGGACGGCAACCTGCTGTTCGGCACCTACGACGGACTCTTTGTCCATGACGGGAAGGATTCGCGCCTTCTCTACGAGGATCCGATCCCTCGTCGCGCGATCATCTACGACGTCTGCGAGGCGCGGGACGGTTCCCTTCACCTGGCCACCCGGGTTGGAGCGGTCACGTGGCGCAATGGAGCCGTGGAGTACCCCGCCGGAGGGTGATCCCCTCTCCAGCGTCACCATCTGGGTGTGCGGGAACTGGCCGACGGAACCCTGGCCTACGGAACCAACGGGGAGGGGCTCTGGCTGAGCCGGGGGGACAGCCTGCTTCGGGTCACGGAATCGGACGGACTCAGCAACGGAACGGTCTACGCCGTGGTCGAGGACGCCTCCGGCCTGATCTACCGCCTCGACCCATCGCGGGGTCAACGTCATCGAGGGGTACCCGGGGGACCTGCGGATCCGGACCATCGATCATCGGGACGGCATGGCCGGCCTGGAGTGCAGTCAGGGCGCGGCCCTGCAGGATCGCACCGGGCGCATCTGGTTTGGCACCACCCGGGGAGCAAGCGGAATCGAGCCCTCGCTCGATGTGCCGGACACGACACCTCCGCGGGTCGTGCTCCGCCGCGTGGACCTGTATGACCAGCCGATCGAGTTCGAACCGGGACGGCTGCTGCAGCCGTTCACCCACACCGAGAACTACTTTCGATTCGACTTCGTGGGATTGCAATTGCGGGCACCCGGAAAAGTCCGGTATCGATACCGGATGTCCCGAATCGATCGGGACTGGGTGGGGTCGAGCGGTGGCAGGTCCAGTACACCGCGTTGCCACCGGGGGACTACACGTTCGCGGTCGCCGCGGGAAACGAGTGGGGCATCTGGAGCGAGCCCACCCGGATCGAGCTGTCGATCGCCCCACCCTTCTGGCGTACCTGGTGGTTTGCCCTCGCGGTGATCCTGGCGGTGGGGGGCGGGGTCGCGGTCGTGGTGACGCTTCGCGTGCGCCAGTTGTTGGCCCTGGAGCGGCTGCGCACGCATATCGCCGCGGACCTGCACGACGATATCGGTGCGGGGCTGACCGAGATCTCCATCCTGAGTTCCCTGGCTGCCCGCCGCGAAAGCGGCCCGGAACCGGACTCTCTTGAGAGAATCGGACAGACGGCGCGCCGCCTCACCCAGAGCATGAGCGACATCGTGTGGCTGGTGAACCCCCGGACGGACACGGTGCCCGACCTCACGCGACGCGTCATCGACACCTACCGCCCGCTCCTGGAGGGCTCCGGGATCGAGTTGGAGACGCGGGGGTTGGACAGCCTTGGGCGAACGAAGCTGGACATGGCCTCGCGCCAGCACCTGCTGCTGATCCTGAAGGAACTCTTCAACAACGTGCTGAAGCACAGCCACGCATCGCGGGTGAGCCTGGAAGTGGGGCGTCGAGGGGGAGGGATGTGCTTGCTGCTGGAGGACGACGGCGACGGCTTTGACACCGGGGCCGAGCGGACAGGCAATGGGCTGGCAAACATCCACCGACGTGCGGGCGAACTGGGGGCGAAACTTGCCGTGACCAGCCGACCCGGAACCGGAACCCGCGCCGAGTTGTCCTGGCGATAGACCCGGAAAGCCCCCTCCCCGGGTTCCCTCAGGACTTCCGACGGGTTAGATTCCATACGGTCCCGCTCCCCTTCCACGCCCCC
>CALOCN010000007.1:0-7664 GCA_942491735.1 Candidatus Eiseniibacteriota bacterium
GGCGGAGTAGTCCCCCTGGGGGGCCTCGCGGCACGTGTCCCGGGTCCCAAGGCGAGTTCATCCTACCTCGAACCGCTAAGCGGATGTAGCTCCTTGATCGCGCTATTTGTCTGGGGGGTAGACACTTGGCGGGATGTTTGCCGAGATCACCGCCACTACCGGTTTCTTTCAATGTTCTTGTATCGCTCGCCCTCATCGTCTATTAGTCGAAGAGATCTTCGCCAAGTGCCCCCCGCGAATCGTGGCCGCCGCAAGCCTCTCCTACCTGGAGGAGTCCTTGATCCCGGTTCTGTGTCCTCTCGCCGCGTTCTCTCTTCGCCCTCGATGTCCTCGATCAGCGGTCCCCAAGGCGTTCCTGATCCTGGCATCGCTTTGCGCCGCCGGGCAGCCGGCTAGTGCCCAGGACTGGGTCGATGTGACGGTATCCCCCCTGGATGATGCGGGTCCCGCCGGCGGAGCGGCGTGGGGTGATTTCGATGACGACGGGGATCCCGACCTGTACGTGACCGGCACCGGGAAGCTGTTCGAGAATCTCGGTGGGGGCGTCTTCACCGACGTGACCGTAGCCGCGGGTGCTGCGGCCGGTGGTATCGCCGCGGCCTGGGGGGATATCGACGGCGACGGGGATCTGGACCTCTTCGTGGCCGGGGACACCGGGTCCAATTCGCTGCTGGTGAACCAGGGCAACGGAACCTTCGTTGCCGCCACCGGACCCTGGCAGGCGTTCGGGGGGTCCGGGGTATCCTTCGGTGACCTCGACAACGACGGGGATCTCGACTTCGCGCTTACGGAGACGTTCGGCGAGAACCGCGTGTTCTTCAACGATGGTTCGGGGAACTTCACTCTGGTGGGTCTGGGAGCCAGTGACACGAACTTCCAATGTGTCCTGAGTGACCTGGACAACGACCGCGACCTGGATCTCTACGTGGTGGGGTTCACCAGCAACCGGCTGTACACGAATCAGGGGAACGGAACGTTTCTCGATCTGGCCTTTCCGCCCCTGAACGACAGCGGCGACGCTACCGGTGTCGCCACCGGGGATCTGGACAACGACGGCTACCCGGACATTCTCCTGTCCAACGGACCGTCCAGCGATCTCCTCTTCTCCAGCCTGGGTTACAGCATTGGCGGCGTGCCCCAGTTCAGCGGTGGGGGCGGGCTCTGGACCTCGTTCGGGATCTCCCTCGCCGATGCAAACAACGACGGGATTCTGGATTCCTTCCACGGCAATGGCTCCGGGGGAAGCGCCCTGGTCCTTTCCGGCTCCGGAATCATCACCGGCCTGCCGCTCGGCGACACCAGCGTGAGCGGGTCGGCGTGGGCGGACTACGACGGAGACGGGGATCTCGACCTGTACGTGGTGCGTAACGATCTTCCCAACCGGCTCATCCGCAACGACATCTCCAACTCGAACCACTGGGTTCAGATGGACCTGATCGGCCTGGGGTCGAACTCCGCCGCCATCGGAGCCCGGGTCGAAGTGACGGCCGGCGGGGTCACCCGGATCCGCGAAGTCTCCGGGGGATCCGGTTTCGGATCCCAGAACGCGCTCACGGTGGCCTTCGGCCTGGGCGCCGCAACCGTCATCGACAACGCGACCATCCACTGGCCCGGGGGGATCACCCAGGACCTGCTTCCCGTTCCAACCGTCGACTTCCGGACCACCGTGAATGAACCGCAGTTGGGGGAGGACGTGACCCAGCCCCCGTTGGACGAGGCGGAGGGTGGCTACGGCGTGTCCTGGGCGGACTACGACAACGACGGGGATCTGGATCTGTTCGCGGCAAGCGGCGGTGGAGCCAATTACCTGTTTCGCAACGAAGGCGCCGCCATGGGCTACCAGTTCGTGAAGATCACGCCCCACGCCATGGAGAACATCGGCGCGAGTGTAGGTGCGGTGTGGGGTGACGTGACCGGAGACGGTCTCCTGGATGTCTACATCACGAACTCCAGTCAGACGAACCGTCTCTTCCGCAACGAGGGGAACGGGTCCTTCGCCGATGTCACCGGTACCGGGCCACTGGCCGGTTCCACCGAGGACGAAGCGGCGGTGTTCGGGGACATGGACAACGACGGGGACCTGGATGTCTACATCACGACCCGTAGCGGAGGCGCCAACAAGCTCCTGCGCAACGACGGGGGAGCGACATTCTCCGACGTCACCCCTGTGCTTCTCTCGCGGAACGGGAAGTCCGGGACGGTGTCCCTTTTCGGGGATGTCGATAGGGACGGCGATCTGGATCTGTTGGTCCTGGAAAGCGCTGCCGCCCGTCTGTTCCGCAATCTGGGTGGGGGAGTCTTTTCCGACGCCAGTTCCACCGCGCTACAGGCTGGACCCACCAGTGGCTTCGCCGCGGCCTTCGGGGACATCGACAACGACGGTGACCTCGACCTGTTCGTTCCGGGTTCGCTTTTCAGGAACGATGGAACCGGTCGTTTCACCGACATAACCCACGGCACACTGGGGGGGGCCCAGGGTGGCGACGTGTCGTTCATCGACATCGACAATGACATGGACCTCGACCTGTCCGTTGGAGGCACGGGCGGCAGTGCCAAGCTGTTCTTGAATGACGGTGGAGGCATGTTTCAGGAGATCGTCGGGACGGCGTTCTCCGTGGCATCCGCCAGCGCAATCACCTGGGGGGACTATGACGCCGACGGGGATGTGGATGCCTATTGTGGGATCCTTGGACAGCCCAATGCCCTCATCAGGAACACCCCCCCGGGCACCCCGCACTGGTTCCACGTGGCCTGCTCCGGCGGGCCGACCAACACGGCTGCCATCGGGGCGCGTGTCGAACTCACCGCCGGCGGGATCCGGCAGATCCGGGAGGTTTCGGGCGGAACCGGCCACTCCCAGAACTCCCTGGTCCAGGAGTTCGGTCTGGGGTCGAACACGTCGGTGAGCGACATCCTCATCCGCTGGCCGAGCGGCCGGGTGCAATCGGTCCTTCCTCCGACTCCCGTCGATACGTTGTTTGCCGTGGCGGAACCTGTTCCTTTGTTCGCCGCCTCGGACTCGACCCTGGAGGATCGCGTTCTCCTCACCTGGAGCTCCATCGAGGGTTCGGACTTCTACCTGCGCATCGACCGCGACGGCACGCCGATCGCGCTTCTGGGAAGCGACGCCACGTCCTACGCTGACACCGGGGCCGTGGTCGATACGAAGCATACCTATTGTCTCAAGCGCTTCAGCACCGCGGACAGCACCCAGACCCTGGAACTCTGCGACGAGGGCACACGCATCATTTTTCCACCGGACAACCTGACCGCGTCCGACCGCATCTTCGCCGACGGGGTCCGGCTGGTGTGGCAGGATCGTTCCGGGGTGGAGGTGGGCTACCGCATCTATCGGGACGCAGCGTTGCTGGATACGACCGGGGTCGATGCCGAGTCCTACGACGACACCACCGCCGTTGCGCTGCAGCAGTACACCTACTGTGTCGAGGCCATGGACGCCGCCGGGAACCTGTCCAGGAAGGAGTGCGACACGGGCGAGCGCGCCCTCGTGGGAGCGCCCCCCGACGTGCGCGCCTCGGACGGCATCTACCTGGACCGGGTGGTGGTGCGCTGGGGAACCCCGGACGACGAGGACATCGAGGGGTATCAGGTGTTTCGCGAGGGGGCGCTGATCCAGGACCTCACCGATCCCAACGCCCGGGCCTATGCGGACCTGGACGGAGGCAGTCTGGGCACCGCTTGGCTCTACGAGGTGAAGGCCTACAAGGAGATGGGCTCCATGGCCCGCACCCCGCCGGGTTTGGCCTCCACCTCCGGGGTGGTCATGACCCTCGCGTTCTCCGATCCGGTGTCCGACATGGGCATCGGGGGACCCGCCACCCTGGCCCCGCCGGTCTCCGTCACCGCGACCGGGGATGCAACGGCGCTGGACGACCAAGTCGAGGTGTCCTGGGAGCGGGGGAGCGCCCTTGTCGACCGGTTCGCCATCAGCCGGGACGGCGCCATCCTGGACACCGTGGATGTGACCATCTTCGCCGATCCGACCATCGCGCCGGGGCAAACCGCCAACTACTGCGTGGTAGCCCTGAGCGACAGCGGCGGCTACTCCGTCCAGGCCTGTGATCCGGGCGGGCGGGCCGAGATCGTCGCTCCGGGAAATGTCTCGGCCAGCGACGGCACCTTCGAGGATCGGGTGGAGGTCAGCTGGGAGAGTTCCTCCACCCGGGTGTCCCTGTTCAAGATCTACCGCGACGGACGGCTCGTCAAGACGGCCTCCGCGGCCAAGCGGAGCTGCCCGGACATGACGGTGGACAGCGGTGTCCCGCACGTCTACGCGGTGAGCGCGGTGACCCTGGACGGGGTGGAGTCCTCGCTGGACTTCCAGGCCCAGCTCCCGGCCGGCGCTTTCGACCAGGGCTCCAGAACGCTTCGCGCGCCGTCGTCGGTCCAGGCCAGCGACAACGAGTTCGAGGACAAGGTCCGGGTTTCCTGGGTGGACAACTCCCAGGTGGAAACCGCCTACATGGTGCGGCGGATCGAGGAGTTGGCTCCCTTCAACGGGACCCAGTTCGACACGGTGGTGGTGGCCGTGGTGGAGAAGAACCGGACCTTCGCAGACGACTTTGCCGCAGCGTCTCCCCGTCCCGGCGGTCTCGCGGTAGCGCTGGACGATGCCTACACGTATACCGTTCGGGCCGTGGACAGCCATGGCGAGTCCGCGGTCCGATCGGACGAGGGGAACCGGGCGCTCAACCCGGTAAGCGACCTGAGCGTTTCCGACGGAACGGCGGAAACGGGAGTGGCCATCGAGTGGATGGACCGGTCCCGGCGGGAAGACGGGTATCGGGTGTTCCAGGACGGCGTCCCGATCGCGGATCTACCCAGGAATTCGACCACCTACTTCGCCCTCCAGTCCCCGGGTGACGGGGTGAGGACGTATCACGTGGTCGCGGTGGATTCCCTGGACGGGGCCGAGATCGGGGTCTCGGACTCGACCGGGGTCTCGGAGTCGGGTTTCGCCACCATGCTGCCTCCCCACAACGTCCGGGCCTCGGACTTCTACGAGGACAAGGTCGTGGTGACCTGGGTCGACCTCTCCAACCTGGAAACCGGCTACGAGGTCCGGCGCATTGACGACCTGGGGAGTTCGGTCCTCCTGGGCACCACGTCCCCGGACGAAGCCATCTGGATCGACGCCACGGCGACGCCGGGGGAGACCTATTCCTACTGCGTGAGGAGCACCGGGGGCGTCGTGGGGGCCTCGGTCGATGCCTGTGATTCCGGAACCCGGGCCCTTCCTGCCGGGGCGGGAACGACCAGCGCGACACCGGACACCTTCAGCTACGGGGAGAGTTTCAACCCTCCCGATCAGTACGGCCAGTCGGTGGCCCTGATCCCCGACTTCAACGGGGATGGCTATGCGGACGTGGTGGTGGGAGCACCGCTCTACGGGACTCCGGACCAGGGGCGTGCCTACGTCCTGTTCGGAAGCGCGGATGGACTGCCGGCAGGACCGGTGGTTCCCGACCTTCTCCTGGAGGAGACGGCCAGCAGCGGAGCCTATGGGGCTTCGGTGGCCAACGTGGGGGACGTCAACGGCGATGCCATTGACGACATACTGGTCGCCGATCCGGAGTTCAACAGCGGACAGGGAAAGGTGTACCTGTACTTCGGCGGCACCGGAGCCGACAACGTGGCCGACGTCACGCTTGCCGGGGACACGGTGGGGGACCGGTTCGGGCACTCCATCCGGGCCGCAGGGGACGTCAACGGGGACGGGAGGAACGACATCCTGGTGGGTGCTCCGGAGTACCAGGGGGGGAGCGATGCGGGGGCGGTGTACGTCTGGTACGGGCGGGACACCTGGGCTCCCAACTACCAGGCCGGCGGGAGTCCGAGCGAGGACATCTCGATCAACGGCGTCGACATCAGCGGAGGTTTCGGCAACGAGTTCGGCTATGCGGCAAGCGGCATCGGGGATATCAACAATGACGGGATCGACGACTGGGCCATTGGCGCCCCCCTGAAGTCACCTCCCGGCAACAACCAGGCGGGCGCCGCGTACATCTTCCTGGGAAAGTCGACGCATGCTTCGGCCCTGGACAACACGATGATTGACATGACCATCTTGGGAGAGGTGTTTGCGGATCGCTTCGGCGCCGCCATTGCCGGCCTGGGGGACGTGAATGGGGATGGTATCGACGACTTCGCGGTGGGGGCTCCGCACCACGACAACGAGACCGGCCGGACCTATGTCTTCTTCGGAAGTCCCACCTTCATCCCGATCCCCGACAACAACGTGTCCCTGCAGGCGCGCAAGGCGGACCTGATCCTCGACGGCAGCAGCTGGAACGACAAATTCGGTTTCTCCATTGCTTCCGCAGGGGACGTGAACCAGGATGGGGCCCCCGACTTCGTGGTGGGAGCCCCCTTCGACCATCCGGCGGCGTCCCCCCTCGTCAACCCGGGGCGCGCCCATGTCTTTTTCGGCGGCAGCGCACTCGACAACCAGCGGGACATCTCCTACCTGGGTGGCGCCAACTCCCTTCTGGGAACCAGTGTCGGGGGCGGCGGCGATCTCAACGGCGATGGATTCGACGACATCGTGGTTGGGGCGCCGGAGTACGACGTGGCCAACGGCGTGTTCTCCAATGGCCGCGCCCACTACTTCTACGGAGGGATTTCCCCTGGTGCGGTGAGCGCGTCCGACGGGGACTTCAACGACCGGGTCCAGATCACCTGGACGAGCAGCGGAACCGAGAAGGAATTCCGGATCACCCGGGACGGGGAGACCATCGCGACCGTGGCGGGTTCGGCTGCGGATCACTTCGAGGATCGCGAGGCGGCCCCGGGTCGGGTGTACGACTACGGGGTGATTGCCGTAGGCCTACAGGGGAGTACGTCCGACGGGGGCCGGGACCCGGGGTTGCGACCTCCGGACGGGGCGATCACCGGGAGGGTGACCAGCACCAATGGCATCGGGGTCGCGGGGGTCGACGTCACCCTCGATCCTTCGCCCAACCCGGCCGTGCTCTTCGACGGCGAGGGGGGGCACTGCCTGGTCTCCGATGCGGTGATGCCGGTCGGATCCGCATTCACCATCGAGTTCTGGATGCGTTCCAAGCAGTCCACCAGTGGCGGGGTCGACCCCACTTTCCTCGTCTACGGCGCAGGGCTTGCCCAGTATCTGTACGTCGTCTATGAGAACGGACAGTTGATCCTTCGGGACGAAGTCGGCACTTCCGCGGTTGCCGTGTCCAGCTCGGAGCTTTTCGACGGCCAGTGGCACCACGTAGCCGTGGCCAGCGACGCGGCGACCACGACCATCTTCTACGTTGACGGATCATCCAAGGGAACCGGGGCGGCGCGTCAGGTCTCACTGCCCGGCGGCCCCCTGCACCTGGCCAAGGGAAACGACACCTACGAGAACTTCCAGGGTGAGCTGGACGAAGTGAGGATCTGGGGGGTGGCGAAGACCGGATCGGCAATCGCCGCCACCATGAACCTGCCCCTGACCGGAGAGGAGCCCCGTCTCTTCGCCTACTGGCCCATGAATCAGCTCTCCGGCCCGGCCGCCGAGGATCGTACGGAGAGCCGACGCTACGCGCGTCTGGCCGGTGGGGCCCACTGGACCCTAGAGGACGGGAGCCCAATCCAGGCCTTCAGCCCCACCGATGAGCAGGGGAACTATGCCTTCTCCCGAC
>CALOCN010000008.1:0-414977 GCA_942491735.1 Candidatus Eiseniibacteriota bacterium
GACCAGGACGCGTCGAACAGCGGTGGCCAGTACCGACCCGCGGAGGGCGTGGATATCGGGGTCTGCACGGATAGCGGCGGCGGATACAACGTGGGCTGGCTGAACCCGGGAGAATGGGTCGAGTACTCGGTCAGCGTTCCCTCACCCGGAACCTACGACATGACGGCCCAGGTCGCCTCGCAGTCGGCGGGCGGTACGTTCCATCTGGAGTTCAACGGCAGCGACCAGACCGGGGTTGTTACCGTGCCGGTAACGGGAGACTGCCAAACGTGATCGTCTCCTTCAGCGCCACCCTGACCGCCGGCTCGCAGATCATGCGATTCGCGGTCGACGGGGGGAAGTTCAACGTGAACTCCTTCGAGGTGGCGGGGTCCCGACCGCGGTGCCTCCGGGAAGCACACCGGACGCCGTCTCCATTCTGCGAGCCAGTCCCAATCCATTCAGCCCTCGCACCACGATCAGCTATGAACTGGACGCTCCGGCGACGGTGGACCTGAGCATCTTCGACGCCCGCGGCCGTCGGGTGCAGACCCTGGTGGGGGGAGAGTGGCTGGCCGCCGGAGAGCATCAGGTGACCTGGGATGGTCGCGATGCCAAGGGACGCGCCAGTTGCGGGGGCGTGTACTTCAGCCGCCTTGACACGGATGATCGGTCCGCCACGCTCAGGATCGTCCTGCTCAAGTAGACGGATCGCCCTAGGGCTGGACCAGCAACTCCGTCATGACCTGCCCCTCAGCAAGCGGGGTGGGGAACCCAAGCAAGGCCCCAATGGTCGGCGTGATGTCGATCAACCCCCGCGGCACGGTGGAAACCAGACCCGGCTTCACCGAGGGTCCCACCATGAGGAGTTGGATCCGCCGGCACCCGTTGCAACTGTCGCCGTGAGCGGAGAAGCCGTCATGCGGCCGGTCCGCCCGGTCGTCGTGACGCCCATGGTCGTTGGTCACGATCAGGGTGGTGCGACCTGCGTAGGCCGGGTTCGCCTGCAGCGTGTCCCAGAGATCCCCCACGATCCCGTCCGCGATGGAGATGGCGTTCAGGTACCCGTCCCAGTCCCCTTCGTGGCCGTAGTGATCCACGTCGGGGAGGTAGAACAACAGGAACCCGGGCGCCTGGGTGGCAAGAATCTCCTGTCCCCGCTCCCAACGCTCGGTATCCGTGGACCCACCGTCCGTGTCGTATACCGGCCAGTAGTCGGTGCCGTACCCTTCCACATCACTGGCTCTCCACGGACACGGAATGTTTCCCAGCGCATAGATGCAATCCTCGGCCGGCCGCCCCAGGTGTCGGCGGTAGTACTCGAAAACTGTCGGCGCGGTGGCGCGGTTGTTGTTGGAGCCTCCACAGGAGGCATCGTTGAACCGCTCCGGCTCCGACCAGGTACCGGTCCAGATGGCCGGAATCCCCCTCCAGGTGACAGTGACCCCGTTGTTGCGAAACGGCTCCACGATGGCCCCCTGGGCGGCGAGAGCGGCCATGCGCGGGGTCCAGCGATGCTGGGGGTCGCCCAGACCCTCCGAGTACCGAAGCCCGTCGATGATGACCAGGACGACCTGCTGCTCCGGATCGCCGGTGCTCGTCGACCCCGACGAGCCATTGACCGCGGGCTCCGGACCGGTGCAGGAGACTAGGAACAGGGCCAGTCCCCACAGGAACAGGGCCATCCGGTCAGGGCCGGCGAAGGGACACCGGGGGCGGGTCGGGAAGTTCATTGGAGGAGTCTATCGCATTGGCTTGGCAGACGAAGGGGGCCCGGAGTATCCTGCGCCAGTCCTCTACAAGGAGAGCCAATGAGCAGGTTGCGCTGGATTTGCTCGCTGGCCGTCGCCTCGGTGTGGGTCGTGCTCGCCTCGTGCGGAGACGACTCGGCACCGGGTGATGTGTCGGCGCAGGATCAGGAATTGATGTCGTTGCTCGCCCAGGCAGGGGTAACCGCACCGGTTCCGCCACAGTTCACCAACGCGGACCAGATCGCGGTGGGGCGGTTCCTTTTCTTCGACAAGATCCTCAGCGGCAACCGCAACATCTCCTGCGCCACCTGCCACACTCCCAGCGCCGCCACCGCAGACGGCCTCTCCCTCTCGATCGGCGAGGGCGGCACCGGGTCCGGAGCCAACCGGGTTCCCAACGACGCCGCCATCATCCCCCGCAATGCCCCGGTGACTTTCGACCGCTCCATGATGGCCACCCAGTTCTTCGATGGACGGGTACGGGACAACGGCGACGGGACCTTCGACAGCCCGGCCGGGGACCAGCTTCTGCCCGGTCTCCAGGATGCCTTTGCCGTGGTCGACATGTTCCCGGTCACGGACCGGGGCGAAATGCGCGGACAGGCCGGGGACCCCGACAACGAGTTGGCGGTGATCGAGGACAACAACCTGCACGGGATCTGGGCCGCGCTCACCACGCGGGTCCTGGCCATTCCCGAGTACGGCGAGCTTCTGGGGAAGGCCTACCCCGAGGTGGAACGCCCCGAGGACTTCACGTTTGTCCACATCGCCAACGCGATGTCGGCTTTCCAGGCCACCGCGTTCTCGGCCGTGGACAGCCGGTTCGACGACTACCTCGACGGCGATCTGTCCGCGCTATCGGACGGTGAGAAGCGGGGCGCCATTCTCTTTTTCGGCGACGCCGGTTGCGGAGAGTGTCACGGCGGGCCCCTCCTGTCCGACTTCAAGTTCCACAACCGGGCCGTTCCCCAGCTGGGCCCGGGCAAGGGCGAGGGCCCGGGCGGGGTGTACGACTTTGGTCGGGAGAGCCTGACCGGGGATCCGGGGGACAAGTTCACCTTCCGCACGCCCCCGTTGCGCAACGTCGCGGTGAGCGGGCCCTGGTTCCACGACGGCGCGTTCACCACCCTGGCCGGGACGGTGCGTCACGAGTTGGACCCGGTCGCCTCGGCGGGGGCCTACGACCCGGATCAGCTGCACCCCCTGTTCAAGGACCTCTACCACCCGGATCAGACCCCGGAGATTCTCGCCGCCGCTTCGGCCCAGGAGATCCGAGCCACCACGCTGACCGACGACGAGGTGGGGGACATCCTCAACTTCCTCAACTCGCTCACCAGTCAGCGCCTGTTCGATCTCCCCAACCGGATCCCTCCCACCGTGCCCAGCGGACTCCCGGTCAAGGACTGATCACAAACAGGTCTCAGGGCAGAACCAGCAGCCGCTGCACCCTGGACTCCGAACGGGTGCGCGCTCTGACGAAATAGACTCCCGGCGCGGTCTTCGACCCACCCCGACTTCGCAGATCCCAGACCGGCACCGCTGCGTTCGCATCCAGCTCCGCAACGATCCGCCCCGCTACATCGAACACCTGGATCCGGATTCCGGGAGGGACCTCTCCCCCCAGGGACAAGTGAACCTGCGAGCGGGTGGGATTGGGATAGGCTTCCAGAACCCATGGCCCGGGGGGAGGGTCCGGGGCGTGAAGCGGTGCGGCCTGGGCCACTCTCAACACTTCTCCCAAGCCGTAGTCGACGACATACAAGGCGTGATCCGGTCCCATCGCCACATCCAACGGCCGGGCGAGGCCGGTCACGAAGGCTTCGGGGGAGGAGGCCGTCCACGCGCTACCGGTCCAGGTGACGCTGACCCGACTGACCCGGTGTCCGAAGTCGCTGGGACAACCGCCCGAGGAGGCGGTCTGCCCGAACTCCGCTACGAACAAGGCGTCGGTCGCGAACCCCTCACTCCCATCCCCGAAGGCAAGACCGTCCGCGGACGCATGCGGATCGAACAAGCCGATGGGATAGGTCACCGACGCATCGCACCCGCCGAGGTCACAGTCCCCCGCACCGCAGGGTGGTGGATCACAGATCGCGGACACATCCACGCAATCCCCGAAACCGAAGCAATCGGGAAAACCGTAGTCCAAGCCCTGACGAATCCAGTTCAACTCGTCCGGCGCTTCGAAGCAAAGGGTGCTGTCCGCGCTCGGGCCGTTGTCCGCCGCAAACAACGCCCCCGATGTATGAAAGGCCAGGTCATAGGTCACTCTCAGGCCGGTTGCGTAGACCTCCACCGAGTCACCGTCGGGGGTGAAACGAAGAATGGTCGCGGACCACGGATGCGCCTGGACCCCCAGATTGCTCACCGCGCCGACTCCCAGATAGACCAGGCCGTCCGGCCCCAGAGCAATCCCGTAGTTTCTGCCTGCGCCGGCGGGGATCCCGGCAAGGAGGGTGTCGACTACATCGGCCACGTAGTCGCCCGTGGTGTCACGATACGCATTGACTTGTCCGTAGAACGAGACCAGCACTCGATCACCCAGCACAAGGAGCCCGGTAGGGTTGGACATTCCCCCTGCGAATTCGATCGTGATCTCGTAGACGCCGTCCCCATCCAGATCCCGCGCCGCGAGTACCCGATCATCAAGCGTGCCTACATAGAGGGTCGAGTCCGCGGCAAAGGCAAGACAGGCGGGTTGAGTCAGTCCGGCCAGGGCGGTCGATGCGGTGTAGCCGGGGGCGGGAGTCGCGGCCTGGGCCCGCGGGGTCCGGCCCATTGCGAGGGCCCCGCAAAGAAGGAAGAGAATGCAGTAGCCCGAGTGCTTCATGAGGCGATCCAACGGTTGGGGATGCACTCACGCTAGCACAGGTCGACACCTACGCAACGGGGCGGTCAACCGTGCTATGCCGCCGGGGGCTTCGCCGCGATGTTGTAGACCAGGAACAGGGCGACCAGAAGGACCAGCAACCCGCTGACCACCACCGGGAGGAAGCCCACCCAGCGCAGGCGTCTGGGGCGCGGCTTGGGAACCCCCATGACCAGACCCCAAGCCACAATGGCCAGCAGCACGGCAAGGGCCTGCCACCCCATGAGCGCGCTGACCCGATTCAATCCCCGGGTGAACCCGTCCCCGGTCGGCTGGATGAGTCGCACCCAGAGAAACGATCCGAAGAACACGATCGCCCATATACCGGACACCAGTCCCACCATCCGCTCACGCATCATGACTCAGTCTCCCTGCCAGTAGGACGAGAACGAATCTCCGTTCCAGTAGATGAGCACACTCGAGGCTCCCTCGATTCCCAGGACGATCGCGTCTCCCAGCAACGTGGGCGGATCCCCCTCTTCCACTCCCTGGTACACCGGCCCCTTGGCCATGAGCCCCCACCAGTCCATGCGATCGTAGTAGGCCGGGGTGAGGTGACCCATCTCCCCCTCCAGCCCCAGGACGTGGAGCCAGGTTCCACTGCGGCAGATGGCCACGGCGCGTTTGCCGTCCGTGACCCGCTCGACCAGTGCCACCAGGTCCCAGGCATCATCCCCGTCCAGGTCGGTCTCGAACATGCCGGGATGCAGGAACGCGGTCAGACGCAACGACGGATCCAGGCCGCAGGCGCGGAACCGCTCCACCAATACCGGGTCCGGCGGAACGATCGGCAGCCCCGCCCCCTGCGGCCAACCCAGACAGACGGTGAACCTGAGGTAGACCATGCGGGCCTGTTGCCCCGGTTCCAGGTCGGCCAGCCCCATGTCGTCGATGCGCAACCAGCCGCGGCCACCCGGAGCCACGGGGGGTTCCCCTTCCCAGGGTTCGGTGGCGAAGACGAACTCACGCAGATGTTGGGGGGCGTTGACATCGCCGGTGTTGGTCCCGGTGTTCTCCGCGTTGCGGAAGTGCCATCCGAAGAGCTCGCGCGGGTTGGGGGACATGCGCGGCGGGGTCAGGGAGCTGAGATCCTGGGCCTGGCTGTCCTCGATCCGCAGGACCCATCCGTGCGGCGCAACCGCAAGCACCAGTGTCCAGCCCGGCTCCAGGTCACGGCGAAACGCGTTCTCTCCCGCGACCTCGCCGGAGAACATCACGGTCTCCCGTCCCTCCTCCAGGGGACAGTCCGGTGCGGACCAGGCTTCCTCGACTCCCGGCGCTGGAGACAACAGACCAACCAGGATCACCGCGATGCACAACCCGCCCCGCGCGGGAAACCGCCGGGTCAGGGTGCACCTCCCTCGCCGCGCGCCTCTTTCACTCCCCGGACCACCTCCCGCCCCAGTTCGCTCACCATCTCGCTGTAGGTCGCAACCACCCGGTCGTAGTCGATCCTGTCCCCGGACTCCATATCGACCTGACGGGTGAGGCGGGTCAAGCGTCGGACTTCGGATTGGTCATCGGTGAAGACGACCTGCCACTCCGCGTCCAGCCGGGCCACGCGGTCCATGTCGAGATCGAGGCGATCCACCCGGAGACGAATCTCGAGATCCACCGGTTCGCGGCCACCCCAGGGTTGGATGAGCCACACGCTGGCCGGGTCGTCCATGAGGGACCGGATGGATTCCTTCAAGGCGCGTCCCAACGTGCCCTCGAGGGGTTCCGCCCACCGGTCGAACTCCCCCAGGTTGAGCCGGGTCTCGGTGTCGAGGGAGACGATCTGGGGTCGCTGCAGATAGGTGGCCAACTGGATGGGGGCAAGACCCACCACGGTCGCCGCGGCGTCGATCCCCGTGGTCTGCGCCCCGCTCCAGGGCGCGGTGGAAAGACGGTACAGGCGGGCCGGCTTGCTGCTGCCGCAACCCGAGCAGACGAGGCCAACGACCAGGGCGGTGGCCAGGAGGCGTCGCGCGTGCAGGCGGTGTCCTTCGACCATGGGCATCTCCTAGTTCTTCTTTCCCTTGAGCAGCGCCTCGGGGTTGCGATCCAGGTAGTCCAACAGGGACCGCAAGGATCTCGCCGAGGCGGCAAAGTCGTCGATGGTGCTCTGGATCTGCGGGTCGTTCGCTTCGAGCATGGTGTCGAGCCGGACCACCATGCGGTCCAGGGAGTCGATGGCCTCTCCCATGGAGTCCGTGTTCGCGCTGACCTCTTCCATGAGCTGGCTCACGAACCCGTGCAGTTCGTGGATCAGACTGCGGGCCTCCTTCAGCGTGGCCTGGAACTCCGCCAGGGCCCCGCCAAGCTTCAGTTCGGCCAGGATGGCCTGCATCGCCTCCATGGTCTCCAGGAGTTCGTTGGCGATGTCGGCGATGGGCAACGAGGCAAGCTGGCTCATCGCGTCGGTGAGGCCGCTCATCAGCTGGTCCTGGGGCGAGGGCACCACCGGAATTTCGAGGAACTCGTCATCGAGTCGCACGAAGTGCTCCTCGGTTTCCGGCATATAGTCGAGCTTGACCGCGAGCTGACCGGTGAGGAGGCTCTGGGACTCGAGTTGGGCCCGCAGACCCTTCGCGAGAAGGAACGTCAGCATTTCCTCCGGATCGTCCGCCAGGGTGGCTCCCTCGTTGCGCACTCGCCCGTTCACGGTTTCGATGACCACCTTCACGTAGAAATCGCCGTTCTTGTCGTTGACCGCATGAACGCCCTTCACCGAGCCGATCTCGACCCCCTTGAGCAGGACCGGCGACCCCACCCGCAGACCCTTCACCGACTCGGTGAAGAACATCTGATACTGGGTCTTCTCCTGGAGAACGTCGCCGGATCCGAAAAAGACGAGCGTGGCCACGATCAACGCCACGATGCTGATCACGAACACACCGAGAGTGGTCGGGTTGGCCTTGCGGCTCATGCTTCACCTCGTGTGAGGAAGGTGCGGATCGTCGCGTGCTCGGACGAGTCCCTCAGGGTCCTGGGATTCCCGTGGTCCAGGAGTGTCCGGCTCTCCGCGTCGAGAAAAATGGAGTCGTCGGCGATGGCGAAAATGCTGGGAAGCTCGTGGGTGACGATGACGATGGTGGCGCCCAGGCTGTCCCGGAGTTCGAGAATGAGGTCGTCCAGCCGCCGGGAGCTGATGGGGTCCAAACCGGCCGAGGGCTCATCGAAGAAGAGAATCCCGGGGTCCAGGGCCATGGCCCGGGCCAGCCCGGCCCGCTTGCGCATCCCCCCGGAGATTTCCGAAGGAAAGAAGTCCCCGAACCCACCCAGACCGACCAGGGAAAGCTTCAGGTTGGCGACCTCCCGCATCTCCCGGTCCCCGAGATCGGTGTACTCCCGCAGGGCCACCTCGACATTCTCGGCCAGGGTCATGGAACTCCACAGGGCACCGCTCTGATACAGCACCCCGTTTCCCCGCATGATGCGATCCCGCTCCTCCTGCTCGGCAGCCCAGAAGTCCACGCCGTTGAAGCGGATCTGCCCCTCGGCCGGTTCATTGAGACCAATGAGATGGCGCAGCAGGGTACTCTTGCCGCACCCGCTCCCCCCCATGACGGCAAGAATGCTGCCCTTGCGTACGCTGAAGTTCATGTCGCGCTGGATCACGAACGATCCGTAGGCCATGGTCAGTCCCCGCACGACGATCATCTCCTGCGTGGTCGAAACCGGTCCCGGGGTCGCCATCAGAGCCCCAACGCACTGTAGACAATAGTGGTCACCGCAGAGGCAATGATCACGCCCACGATTCCCATGACCACGGCCCGGGTCACCGAGAAGCCCACCGCCGACGCGCTGCGCCCGCAGCGCATGCCCGCGTAGCAACCGACCAGGGCAACCACCATCCCGTACACCGTCGCCTTCACGATCCCGAGGCCAAAGGCCTTGACCCCCAGCGCGCTCCGCGTCTGCTCGAAGTACTGCGTGAAACCGATGTCCAGCATGGTCCGCCCCACGATCATGCCGCCGAGAATCCCGACAAAGTCCGCAAAGAGGGCCAGGAACGGCATGACCAGAACCAGGGCCAGCAACCGCGGCAGGACCAGGTAGTCGATGGGTGGAATCCCCGTGGTGCGGAGGGCGTCGATCTCCTCGTTCACCATCATGGTTCCAAGCTCCGCGGCAAAGGAAGCGCCCGAACGGCCGGTGAGGATGATCGCGGTCATCATGGCCGCCATTTCCCGGGTCATTCCCACACCCACCAGGTCCGCCACGAAGATCTGGGCGCCGAACTGCTGCAGCTGAAGGGCCCCAACAAAAGCAAGAATGAGCCCGACCAGGAAATTGATGAGCAGGACGATCCCGAGCGCTCCCGGACCGTTGAGCTCGATCTGGGCAAGGAAGTCCCGCACGGGAAACCGGGCCTTGCCGCGGGCCAGGCGTCCCAGTCCCAGCGTGACCTCGCCGATGAAGTCCACGAAGTCCAGTACGGATGCTGTGGCCCGGGTGGCCGCCACCCCGACCCGCGCCACCACCGGCAGCTTGCGTTCCTTGCGACCGGTGGACCGCTTGGCCGAGGCCCGTGCCAACCGGGTGAGGCGTTGGGCCCCTTCCGGCAAACCGCTGAGGTCCAACTCCAGGCCGAGGCGATCGCAGCGGTCCGCGACATGGACCACGAGCACCAACAGGCCGGTACCCCAGCCGGTCATGGCCGCGGCGTCGAATCGAACCCGCTTGAGGCCGGAGGTCTCGAACGGTTCGTCCATGCCGGCGGAAAGGTCCGACTCCGGGGGCTCCTTCCAGTTCCCGGACAGCACCACGGCAAACTCCGTCGAATCGATCCTGCGGGCAATCCAGCGGGGAGACATGGACGGGGCGGGGGCGGAGGCTGCCATAAGGGGCCATATTAGCGGACCCATCCCGATCCGGGGACCACGGTTGCCCACGTGCCTTCCGGAGCCGGGTGCTAGCATGGGCGTGCCATGAGGACACCACAATGAACCATCATGAGAACCCGTCCACCCAGGCGTCCTACCGTGAACACGCACGGCTTTACGACAAGATCTATCACTGGAAGGACTATCCCGCGGAGGCGCGCGCCCTCCGGGCGATTCTCGACGAAGCCGGGGTGCCTCCCGGGTCCCGGATTCTCGAGGCGGCGTGCGGCACCGGGGAGCATCTGCGCCAACTCCGGGACACCTATCGGGTGAAGGGGTTCGATCTCAACCCGGGGATCCTCGCCGTGGCGCGCGACAAGCTCGCCGGAATTCCCCTGTGGCGCGCCGACATGGCGGACTTCCGGGTGAGCGAGCCGTTCGACGCGCTCCTCTGTCTGTTTTCCTCCATTGGCTACGTCTATCCGGAGCAGCGACTTCGTGCGGCGGCCGCGGCTTTCGCCGCCGCGGTCCGTCCGGGCGGGGCCCTTGTCGTCGAGCCCTGGATCACCCCCGACGTCTTCCGCACCGGCCAAACGACCCTGCACACCTACGAGTCCGATGATCTCAAGCTGGCCCGCGGGACGGCCGGCCGCATCGAAGGGGAACTCTCGGTGTTCGACTTCCATTGGCTCGTCCTGCGAGCCGGCGCCCCCGTGGAGCACTTCGTGGACCGCCACGCCCTGTGGCTCGCTCCCACCGATACCCTCCTTTCCGCGTTCACCGAGGCCGGCTTCGACTGCCGGTTCGAACCCGACGGTCTCATGCCCGAACGCGGGCTCATTCTGGGCCGGCGCATCTAGCCGTCCCCGGGAGGCCGGGTAGCTCCTACCCGGTTGTCACCCTGTTACCCGGCGCTGCCGGGTTCCGGTTGTTGCCCCGTCGTCACTTAGCGACGGCACGGTCCATGCGTACAACGTAGGCGTGCCCTCGGTTGCCGCACCGAGCCGGGCTTGGACTGGAGACCGGATCATGAAGCCGACACCCCTCGGCCTCCTGCGGATGGGACTGTGCTTGCTCTGCGCTCCCGGCCCGGTTGCGGCCGCCGACCCACCCGCCGCACACGGCGTGATCGAGGGTGCGGTTCACGACGAACGGGGAAACCCCCTTCCCTATACCAACGTGCTCCTCCTCGGAACCGACCGGGGGGAGATGACGAACGCCGACGGCAGGTTCCGTTTGGCCGGAGTGCCTTCGGGGTCTTATGTCATCCGGGTCACCTACCTGGGGTTCGAATCCCAGGAACGAGCGGTCGAGGTCGGCACGGGTCAGACCGTGTCCCTCCCCTTTACCCTGCGCGAGGCGGTGGTCATGACGCTCAAACCGGTTGTCGTCGATGCCAATCGGGATCCCATTGATCTCGAGGGAACCGACAACCGGTACAGGATGGACGAGGACGAGATCTCCGGCGCCCCCGTGGACGACCTGCAGCAGGCACTGGCCCTGCAACCCGGCCTCGTGGTCCAGGCGGGACAACTGCGGGCCCGCGGAGAGCGCACCCCCATCGTGTTCCAGGTGGACGGGGTGGCGGTATCCGACCCGTCCAACGGATCCAACGCCAGCCTGGCCAACATCGCCATCGAGAGCGCGGAGACCCTGGTCGGGGGACTGGACGCCGAGTTCGGGAACGCCCAGGCCGGCGTGGTGAACCTGACCACCAAGTCCGGTGGGGACACCTTGATGGGAGAAGTGAACTGGGAGACGGACGACTTCGGCGCCCCGGATCGCACCTACACCAACCTCGACCGGGTCTCGATCGGCCTCGGCGGGCCCACTCCCCTGCGCGGGTTGACCTACTTCGTCTCGGGGCAGGGCTCCTGGACCGACACCGACACACCGACCCGGGAACGTCGTGACCGCACGTCCCTCCTGGACTTTGTTCAGGTGGGACCACGCCAGAACAATCACACCCAACTCCAGGGCAAGCTCACCTGGGCCGCCGCCCCCGGCGCCCTTCTCGCCCTGGAAGTGCTGGACAGCTGCCGGAGTTGGGACGCCTATCAGCACACCTTCAGCGCCGAGGGGTTCGTGGAAACCCGGTCCGACACGGTGGAGGACACCGGCGCCCTCGTGACCCGCTACGGCGCGTTTTCCCCCGGGCCGGAAGGCCCCGGCTGGGTCTACTACAACGCCGCGGCGCACACCCCCAACTACACGGACACGTTCCGCACCCTCAAGGCGGGCTGGAACCACCATACCGGGCGCCAGAGTTTCTACAGCGTGCGGCTCAGCCGAAGCCGGTTCCGGTTCACCGAGCAGGTGGCCGGAAAGGAGCCCTGGGAGTACGAGGTGGAATCGCCCCAGTTCTGGACCGATCGCATCAACTTCACCCGCCATCCGTTCTTTGCCACCCACGGCGACTACCCGGCGTATAGCGACCGCACCACCACGGTGTGGAGCCTGCGCACGGACTACACCGCCCAGGTGGGCGATCATCAGGTGAAGAGCGGGGTGCAGGTGGCCTACAACGACCTGGAGAACTTCAACCTGCTCCACCCCAACCGGCTGGGACCGGACGGGACCCCGGGACTTGCGCGCAGCGAGTATCACGTCTACAACCCCGAGGGTTCGGTCTACCTTCAGGACCGATGGGAACACGAAGGCATGGTGGTCAACGCGGGGATGCGCTACGACGTGTTCTCGGTGGGCGATCAACTCAACGCATCCCAGGTGGACCGCCGGACCCGGGATGAACTCAGCCCCCGCCTGGGCATCGCGTACCCCATTTCGGATCGGGACGTGTTCTCGTTCCACTACGGACGGTTCAGCCAGACCCCGGACCGGCGCTACATCTTCGAGAACCGAAGCCCCTCCGTTCCGGTGCGGGGCAACCCGAACCTGGACACCCAGACCACGGTCGCCTACCAGGCCGCGTTGCAGCACCTGTTCACCGAGGACGTGTTCGGGCAGTTCTCCGTGTACTTCAAGGACATCTATGGGCTGATCAGCTCCCAGGAACTCAGCTCCGGAGACAGCCCGGACCTGGTGCGCCAGTGGAGCAACCTCGACTACGCCAGCTCCCGTGGGTTCGAGGTGAGCATCAACAAGACCTTCAGCCACTTCTTCCGGGGGCGGTTCTCCTATTCCTATGGCAGCGCAACCGGCGTCGCCTCCGACCCCAACGTGCAGAGCCAGGTCGACTTCCTCTACCTCCCCATCTCGGAGCAGCCGCTGGACTGGGATCAACGACACACGGTCTCGCTGTCGGGGGTGATCTCCCGTCCGGGAAACTGGTCCATGAACTTCATCTACAGCCGCGGCTCGGGGTTCCCCTACACGCCCTACTTCCGCGCCCAGCGTCAGGCCGACCCCGCCCTCACCAACTCCCTGCGTCTCCCCGGCCACTCCAACCTGACCCTCGAGGCCGAGAAGCACTACCGGGTGTGGGGGCAGATGCTCTCGGTGCACCTGAGGGTGGACAACCTGCTCGACACGGTGAACGTGGACCGTCTCGCTCCGGCCAACTGGCCGTCGCCGCCCGGGCTCACCGGCAACGACTACGAGACGTTCTATACCGAGACCGGACGCGCGGGCGGGGCCTATCTCGATCAGGACGTGAACGAGGACGGGGAGCAGGACTGGGTGGCTCTCAATGACCCCCGGGTCTTCTCTCCGGGACGCAGCGTTCGATTCGGGCTCTCGGTGTTGTTCTAGGTCCGTTTGGGAAAGGAGGGGTCGTCGAAAGGTGCTGAACCCCCGTACTCGAGACGACCCTTCCTTTCCCGTTTCGGTGATATCGCAATTCACTGCTGGACAATTGATTAAGCAAATCGACGCCCTGACAGTGGGGAATTCCACCCACCTGCCGATAACCGGGTGATGGCACTTCCCAACCCGGTTGACCCACTCCCGTTGTCCTCGCCGGCCCCCGCGATGGACCTCGTTTCCGGCGCCGCCCCGGCCCGGGTGCAACGCGCCGCCGTGGCCGTGTCGCTGGCGGCCGCCCTCTTCGGACTGTTTCTCACCTGGGTCCATCCGCGTCCCATGCCGGACTACTACATGGCCCTGGCCGGTGGCCGGGACGTGGCCCAGGGCAAGCTGGGCCAACCGGACGACTGGTCGTTCCTCACCGGCGACCGCGTGTGGATCCACCAGAACTGGGGATCGGATCTGACCCTCTACGCCACCCAGCAACTCGCGGGAGACACCGGCATCCTTGCGCTGAAGGCCGTGCTGCTGTTGCTCATGGGTTGGCTGGTTGTTCTTTGCGGCAGGGCCCGCGGAGCCTCGGTCGCCGCCGGGTTGCTTGCCCTGGGACTCGTCGGCATCGCGTGGCCGGCCGGCGCGGTCATCCGGGCGAACCTGTTCAGCCTCGTCTGGGTGCCCCTGCTCCTGTGGACGCTCTACGCATCCCGCTCCCGGCCGCGTCTCCTCTGGCTGACCCCGCTCATGATCGGCGTCTGGGCGAACATGCACGGGGCGTTTGTCTTCGGCATCGGCATGCTGGGACTCTGGACCGGTTGCCGCTGGTTGGGAGCACTGAGGACACGGGGCCCGATCGGGGCCACCCGGGTCGCGCGGGTTCCCCTGGGGGCCACCCTCGCCGCGGTGATCGTGGCCGCGTTCGGAACACCGTTCGGTCCCGACAATCTCACCTTGTCCTTCTCGCTGCGTCCCGGATCCCTCTGGCACACCGTGACCGAGTGGATGCCGCTGTTCGGCGGATCCATCCCCGCCGAAAGCCCGGTCGTGTTCCTCGCGGCGCTTGGGGTCCTGGGGCTCGGGGTGTTGTTCCGTTTGTTGCGCGGCACGGACCGAGGCGCCTCCGCCCAACCGGGAGTGCTCCTGTTCGAAGTCCTGCTGGTGATCACCGCGGTAACCATGGCCTTCAAGGCGCGTCGGTTCGTGCTGTTCTCGCTGGTCGCCATCGCTCCCCTGTTGGCCCAGCAACTGGACACCTTGCTCCGCCCGCGCCGGCGGATCCTTCCCGTGGCCCTTGCCGCGTTGGCTGTGCTGACCCTGGGCGCGTCCCGCGAGAGCATGCTGTGGGACTACTACCGCACCCCGCGTGAGCCTCTGCACTTCCAGCACGGGTTCCTGGGAAGGATGGTGGTGGAAGGGCCCGAGATGCCACGCGAAGCGGCGACCTTCCTCGCCACGAACCGCCTGACCCTGCCCGCGTTCAATCACTATGCGTGGGAGGGCTATCTGCACTGGGCCGCCCCGGACCTTCCGCTCCACCTGGGGGGACGCGCGCATCAGATCTACACCGAAGACGAGTTCGCCGCGCGACAGGACGTGGTGCGGGCCGGCATGTCCGGGGCATCGGGCCCGTCGGTCAACGAACGACTCGCGTCGATTGGCGCAGGCCTGGTCGTCGTTCCCTACTCCCCGCAGTACACCGGAATGATCGCGGTCCTGCTGGGAGACCCTTCCCGCCGCTGGGCTTGCCTCTACGGGGACTGGAAGTCGATGGTCCTGATCGACATCACCACCGACGACGGGCGCGCCCTCTCCCGGGACATGACCCGCGGGACCCTCATCTTTCCGGATCCGGCCATTGCCGCGCTGAGCCGCGGACTGTGGTTGGCCTCGCCGGCGGTGGGGGGTTCGTCGCGGGAGGCCTACGCATCTCTTCTTGCCGCCTTGATGGTCAAGCCGGTCCCGTACGCCTACTCCATCCTGGCTTCCACCGGGCGCTCGGCCGGCGTTCCACCCACGGAACTCAAGCGGATCCTCACCACGGAGCGCGAGCGACTGGTCGGTTGGGTCCGCAGCGGCCAGGCCGGGAACTCGGCCCGGATGAGCCTCGCCGAGGTGGACCGGCTGCTCAAGGCCCTGGGCTAGAGCAGTCCCGGGCGGGCGGCCATCCGCCGGCGGCGGCGTCGAATCCAGTCCCGCGCGGCACCCACCGAGGGCGGGTGGACAAGAAACGCCTTGGCGTACACCCGCATGGCGGCGGTCCGCTCCCCCGATTCCAGCAGCCGATCCGCATGGGCCACGAGAAACCTGCGGTAGCCCCGTGGGTTGGTCCGCAGCAGGGGTTCGTGCAGGGCGACCATTCGCCGGAAGACCTCATCCCGGTCCCGGCTGGTGCGTGATCGCTGTCGTGAATGCATCATGCGCCGGTAGGTAATGTCCCCCACGCCGACCACGGCCGCCTTTGCCCCCAGGCGGAAGAACAGCTCGGTCCATTGGCGGGTACGAAACGACTCGTCGAACCCTCCCAGCGAGAGCAGGAACTCCCGCTCCGCGAAGAGGGTCTGCTTGGTCAGGAACGAGGTCCGGGGCGGAATCTCCTCCAGATGGAACACCGCACCCATGGGCAGGGTGGGCGGAAAGAACCGTCGCGACAACTCACCACTTTCCCGATGCCAGGACATCCCGGTGAGAACGACCCTCGGTTGCGCCCCGCGCCATTCCTTCCATGCGTGGTAGGCCGCTTCCACGTGGAACGGCTCCAGCACGTCGTCGTCGTCGAGAAAGGTCACGAACCGACCGCGCGCCTCGCGGATTCCATGGTTGCGCGCGGCCGAGACCCCCTGGTTGGTCTTCAATGTAAGGACCCGCAGACGTGGATGCTCCGCGAGAACCGGGGGAATCGCGGAAGCGTCATCCACGACCACCACTTCGGTGGGTTGCCGGGTCTGGGCCAGCGCGCTTCTCACCGCGGTGACAATGCGCTCCGGCTGGTTGTAGTACGGAATGACCACCGTGAACCGCGGCGGCGCACCGGGATCCGCCGCATCACCACCCGAAGGGGACTCCCCGGGCAGGTCCGCCTCCGTCGCCTCGCCATCGAAAAAGGCAAAGGTGCGGCGCAGGTACGCATCGCTGTGCCGCTTGTTGTAGATGTAGAGCTCGCTCCAGTGCTGTCGCGGATCCGATCCGTCGACCCTGGGTGGAGGCAGCACCCCCTTGGCCTCCGGTGTCACCCCGGTCGGGTCCGGAAAAAGCCGTTGGGTGGACAACTTGAGCAGAGGGGTCTTCCGCGCCCGGAGCGCCCCGGCGATCCAGATATCGCTACGGGTGCGGGAAAACTGTTGCACCCGGGGATCCAGGATCCGCGGATCGAGGTGGTCCGGGTGCACCAGCATGCCGTCCTTGCCGGTCGCGACCAGGTGATGCCCCAGCACCTCTTCCTCGGCCGGAATCACCGGCCACTGCTTGTACGGAAGCGGTCCGTCCGGTCCCCGCAACATGCGACGGGCGCGGAACGCGACGGCGCACCCCTGGGACTGCCATCCCCCGACCAGCGCCGCCAGCCAGCGATGGGGATACAGCGTGTCGTCATCGGCGGTCACCACGAGGGGCGGGTTTGTTTCACCGGACAGTTCGTGAAGCAGGGGCAGGAGCTTGCGATGCGGGCCGGTGTTGGGGGTGAACCGCACCTCCAACCGTCCCTCCCGCTCCCACTCCCGAACCTGCGAAGGCAGATCCGATGGGTCGACCCCCCGGTCAAACAGGAACGGCTCCCGGGACAGCCACAAGGTGACCCGGGCTGGCCGCAGCGACTGATTGAGGATACGCTCCAGGACCGGAGGGAGAGCGGCCAGACGCTCGGAAGTCGAGGTCAAGCTGACCACCACGGGCGGCGCGGGGAGGGGTTCGGGATCCGGTGGGTTCATTTGGAACAGTCAGTCGTCATGGTGGGATCAATGGACGAACGGAAGAACACCCAACAGGAACGGATTGCCGTCGTTGTCGTGCCCCGGGAACGAGGCGCGGTGGCCGCGAAGTCGTTGCAGTCGATCTACGATAACACGTCGATCCCGTTCGACCTGGTGTACGTGGACGGCTGCCTGGGCCGCAGCATGGCGGCGCGTATCCGCAACCTGGTGAAGTCACGCAACGGCCGCTACGTCCGCGCCCGAAACTGGTTGTATCCCAATGAGGCGCGCAATCTCGGGCTGGAACGAGCGCGCAGCGCGACCCATGTCGTGTTCATCGACAACGACGTGTTCGTGGAGCCGGGATGGCTGGACGCGCTGGTCACCTGCGCGCGCCAGACCGGGGCCGGAGTGGTGGGCCCGCTCTACCTGGAGGGGGAGCGGGACAATCCGCTGGTCCACTGCGCGGGCGGGGAGATCCTCCAGGTGGATCATCCGGGTTCGGAACCGGTCCTGATCACCCGCCAGTTCGAACTGGGCGCTCCGCTCTCGGAGCTTCCCCCCATTCTCCGACAGGCGACGGGGCTCATCGAGTTCCATTGCGTACTGGTCACCCGGCCCTTCCTGGACGCGATCGGCGGACGGTTCGACGAGAAGCTCCGTACGACGCGGGAGCACGTGGATCTCTGTTTGTTGGCTCGCGAACACGGGTTCGGGATCCAGATGGAGCCGACAAGCCGCATCCGCTACGACAACGAGGAACCGGGACGCCTCGGCGATCTCGACTACTTCATGTACCGCTGGTCCGGTGAGGCCACCCGCGAGACTATTGATCACTTCGAACGGAAGTGGAAGGTCAGCCTGGACTCGGGGCGGGCCAAGATCATTCGTGACCGGCGCCAGGTATTCCGTTCCGGTCTCAAACGCTCGTTCTTCTCCAAGGCCTACATCCGGGCCTGGCAGGCCGCGCAGCGAACCCCGTTGACCCGGGCCGGCACGCGATGGATGCACCGCAACGTCTGGTAGGGACACCGGGCGCCCCCCGCAACCGACCACGCGGCTGTGATATCGTCGGTTTTTCTCCCCTACATCCTCTGGAGTTTTCTTGATCGGCAGTACCCTCGCCCACTACGAAATCAAGGACCTGATCGGCAAGGGCGGCATGGGCGAGGTCTACCGTGCGCTGGACACCAAGCTGGGGCGCGAAGTAGCCATCAAGATCCTCCCCACCGAACTCTCGGGTGATCCCGAGCGGGCGGCGCGGTTCGACCGCGAGGCGCGTACCCTGGCCAGCCTGCAACACCCGAACGTGGCCTCCATCTACGGGTTCGAGGAAGTCGACGGCACCCGCTTCCTGGTCATGGAGCTGGTCAAGGGCAAGGACCTGAGCCACCGGATCCAGGCCGGGGACCTTGCCCTGGAGGAAACGCTGACCATCGCCCGTCAGGTGGCCACCGGTCTGGAAGCGGCCCACGATCGCGGCATCGTGCACCGGGACCTCAAGCCGGCCAACATCATGCTGACCGAGACCGGCGAGGCCAAGATCCTCGACTTCGGTCTGGCCAGGGCCTGGTTCGGGGACACCGAGGACGACTCGGACATGGCCAACTCACCGACCCTGACCGCGGGCATGACCCAGGCCGGCATGATCCTGGGCACCGCGGCCTACATGAGCCCGGAGCAGGCGCGGGGCCGGCACGTGGATCGCCGGGCCGACATCTGGGCTTTCGGGGTCATCCTGTGGGAGCTGATCACCGGAAAGCGTCTGTTCGATGGCGAGACGGTGAGCGACACCCTCGCCGCGGTGCTGCGGGCGGAACCGGAATGGGACCTGCTCCCGGTGGAGGAGGCGCCGCTTCTGTGTCGTCTCATCGAGCGCTGTCTCGTTCGCGACCCTCAGCAGCGACTGCGCGACATCGGCGAGGCGCGGATCCTGCTCCAGGATGGGGGCGCGCAGAGTTCGCTGCTCTCCTTGCCGGCCGTGGCGGAGGCGGACGACGCGGCACACGCGCCGGCTCCTCGCGGCATCGGATGGCCGGTGGTGGCGATGCTCGGCGCCGTCATGCTTGCCCTGGGCGCCTTGGCCGGCTGGCAACTGCTGGGAAAGCAGACGGACCCTCCCCTTTTTCACCTCACCATCCCCGCGCCGGAAGGGACCGAGTTCGACATGCAGGGGACCGCGCCCGGTCCCGCCACCCTGTCGCCCGACGGAACACGGGTCGCCTTCACCGCTCAGGGTGAAGATGGTGCCACCCACCTCTACCTGCGGCACCTCGATCGTGGCGAGGCAGTACGCCTCTCGGGGACCGAGACGGCCGCCTACCCGTTCTGGTCCCCGGACAGCGACCACATCGGCTTCTTCAGCATGGGTGACGGCAAACTGCGCAAGATCGCCACCGCGGGCGGACCTCCCACCACGCTGTGCGACGCGGACAACGGCAAGGGAGGCTCCTGGAATGCCGACGGGGTGATTGTCTTCACGCCGGAAGCAAGCTCGGTGATCCATCGGGTGCCGAGCATCGGGGGAGAGCCGGAACGCATCACCAAACTGGTCTCGCCCGACGAGTCCCATCGACATCCGCGCTTCCTGCCCGGAGGCAAGAGTTTCCTGTTCGCCGCACGCCAGGGGGACTCGGGCTTCAGGATTCGCTTGGGTTTTCTGGACGGGCGCGAACCCATCGACATCACGGACAGCGAGAGCCTAGCCGAGTATGCATCCGGATACCTGTTTTCGACCCGTGAAGGGGTTCTCATGGCCACCCCCTTCGATCCGTCGACCGGCGAACTGACCGGCGGCAGCGCCCCGTTGGTCCAGGACGTGCTGATCGCCGGAGGCGATTCGGGCGCGGGGTCGTTCTCCGTCCTACCTTCGGGGATGATGCTGTTCCAGACCGGAGCGACCGAGGTGAACCGGATTCTCAGTTGGCGGGACCTGGCCACCGGAGGCCACACTCCCATCGGGTCTCCCGGGCCCATGTACTTCCCCCGGGTATCCCCGGACGGAACCCGCTGTCTGGTCGAGGTGCGCAGTGAGGACGGGGACGAGACGACCTTGTGGATGGTCGAGCTGAAAACGGGCCAGAGGACGCGGTTCACTTTCGGCCCCGGGAACCAGGTCACCCCCTGTTGGAGTGCGGACGGCTCCCGGGTGGTGTACGTCTCCAGCGATGCCGGCATCTATCGCATCCTGGAGCAGCCGGTCGAGGGAACGGGTGGCGAGGCAATTCTCTACGAAACCCAGGACCAGATCTGGACGACCTCCATACACCCGGACGGAAGCGGCGTGCTCTTCACCCGAGCGCTTCCCGACACGTCGGATTCGACCATGGAGTTCCTCCCCTTCAACAGCGGCACTCCGCGCGTGCTCGATCTCCCGGGAGCCTATGGCGGCCGTTACTCCCCGGACGGCCGGTGGCTGGCCTATGGGCAGAATGTTTCGCAGGGCTGGACGGTCTTTGTCCAGCCGGCGACCGGCAACCCGCGCAAGTGGCAGCTTACCGCTTCAGGCTCGATCTTCTGGCCGCAATGGCAGGCGGACGGAACGCGTCTCTTCGTCTCCAACGCCCGGGATCAGGTGGTGGTGTTCGATGTGGATGGAACCGGGGAGACCTTCCGTTTCGGGACAGAGCAGCAGTTAATGGATACCGACAACATCTCCGGGGACGGCATTCCGTACGCGATCCATCCCGACGGGACGCGGCTTGTCCATGCCGGCCCCGACCCCAGCGTGGCCCTGCAGGAATATTCACCGATCCACGTGGTCACCGACTGGCGGCGCGGGCTCGCACGCTAGGAACAGGAAGACGCCATGGAATCCGGCAAACAACTCGGCCCGTACATCATTGATCGCGAGGTGGGACGGGGCGGCATGGGAGTGGTCTACCTCGCCCGCGATCCCCAGCTGGACCGCCCGGTGGCGATCAAGGTCCTTCCGGACGCGCTGTCCCAGGATCCCGAGCGGTTGGCCCGGTTCGAACGGGAAGCCAGGCTGCTGGCCTCGCTCAATCACCCCAACATCGCCGGGATCTACGGGATCGAGGAGGCCGAGGGCGCCCGGTTCCTTTGTCTGGAGTACGTGGAGGGACCCACCCTCCAGGACCACCTCGCCCGGGGTCCGTTGGCGGTGGACGAGGCGGTCGACATTGGCCGCCAGATGGCCGCGGCGCTGGAGGCCGCACACGAGAGCGGGGTCATCCACCGCGACCTGAAACCGGCCAACGTGAAGATCATGCCGGACGGCACGGTGAAGGTCCTGGATTTCGGTCTGGCCAAGGACACCGCGGAGAGCGACGGCTCCAGCCCCGACCTGTCCCACTCCCCCACCTTGACCTCGCCGGTCAGTCCCACCCTGCCCGGGGTGATCCTGGGCACCGCGGCCTACATGAGCCCGGAGCAGGCGCGCGGGAAGCCCATGGACCGGCGTACGGATATTTTCTCGTTCGGCTGCGTGATGTACGAGTGCCTGACCGGCAAGCAGCTCTTCGCCGGCGAAACGGTCAGCGACACCATTGCCCGGATCCTGGAGCGGCAACCGGATTGGGACGCCCTGCCCGGGAACACACCGGAGCGGGTGGTGCAGATTCTGCAGCGCTGCCTGGAGAAGGATCCCAGGAAGCGGCAACGCGATATCGGGGATGTGCGGCTCAGCCTGGAGGATGTCAAGGAGGGCCGGGGGTCGGGACTGCGCACCCTCGCGGATCACGAGATGGGTGGGCGCAAGGGATCCGGGCGCTCGGCGGCTCTGGCCTGGGTCGTTGCCACGGTAGCGATCGCTGCGGCAGCGATCGGCTTCCTGAGACCCACGGGGGATCCCGCCCCGGAGTCGACTTTCCATTATCGTATTACGCCACCTCCGGAGATCAACCTGTTCACGCCGACCTTCACCATGGCGATTTCCCCCGACGGCAGGAGTATCGCGTGGCAAGGCAACAGCGACGGGACCGCGGGCATCTATATCCAACCCATCGGTGGACTGGAAGCGCGCCGCCTTCCGGGAACCGACCTGGCGAACTTCCCCTTCTGGTCTCCGGACAGCCGGTTCATTGGATTCACGGACGGGTCGAAACTCCGACGGGTACCGATCGATGGGGGCGAGCCCCGGATCCTGTGTGATGCCTCCTCGAATCGCGGCAACTCCTGGGGGGACGGGACCATCGTGTTCAGCGTCGAGCAGGGTCCCCTCTACAAGGTGGCGGAGACCGGAGGGGCGCCGGAGCCGGCTACCACCCTCAACGAGGAGAAGGGGGAGACGGCACACCGATTCCCGCATTTCCTGCCGGACGGAAAGACGTTTCTCTATGTGGCGCTCCCCGGGCGAAGCGGGCTGGTGACGATCTACGCCACCGACACCGAAGGGCGCGAGCCGGTGGAGGTCATGCAATCGGTGGCGCAGCCGGTGTATGCCGAACCGGGGTACCTGATCTACCAGAGGGGGAACCGGATTCTGGCTTCGCGATTCGATGCGGAGAGCCTGACCCTCTCCGGGGAACCGGTCGACATTGGGCAGGCCCCCAGACGCCCAAACGCGGTGGGGGCCCCGGCCGTTACCGTCTCCAGCACCGGAACCCTGGCCTTCATGGAGACCCAACAACCCATCTCCGAGTTCGTCTGGCTGGATCTGGACGGGGAAGTCATCGAGACCCTGGACGTGGACCCGGGACCGTACACCGCGCCCAGCATCTCTCCGGACCAGCGGTACGTGGCGGTGACCAGGGAAGTATCTCCCGAGGAACGGGACATCTGGCTGCTCGAGCTGGACCGGATGATCCTGAACAAGCTCACCTCGGGGCCGGGAAACAAGGCGGATCCCACCTGGTCCCCGGATGCCACCCGGATTGTCTACTCATGCGACGTGGACGGGCCCTGGAACCTGTTTCGGTTGCCCATTGCCGGGGGAAACGCAGAGCGGCTCACCACGGGGCCGGCTACTTTCAAGAACGCCCTGGATTGGTCACCGGACGGTCAGTGGATCCTCTACGAGCAGATCGGGACCGGCACCAACATGGATCTGTGGGTGGTTCCCGCGGACGGGTCCAGCCCCGAAAAGCCCTACCTGGAAGAGGTGCATCAGGAAGAGCACGGACAGTTCTCGCCGGACGGGAATTGGCTGGCCTACACCTCCACGGAAGCGGGAGCCGAGAACATCTACCTGAACTCGTTTCCTGATCCGGTCCGGAAGCTGCGGCTCAGCGTGGACTGGGGCGTACTCCCCCTGTGGAAAACACCGAATACGGTCGTTTTCAAGGGGCGCAACAGCCAGATACACCGCGTGTCGGTGACTACGGAGCCCACGCCGCGTGCGGGATCCGATGAAGCGCTCTTCGAATGGCGCGGCTGGTACAACCTGGACTTGGCCCCGGACGGAGAGCGCTTCCTGGGTCTGCGGCAGGTGGAGTTGAGCACCCCCAACAGCATCCTGATGCGGCTGAACTGGCTCAGCGACTTTCCGGAGCTGACCGACTAACCGGACCCGCGACTAGGCCACACCGCGCCGGGACAGCCAGCCCTCGGCCAGCATGATCAGGAGAACGAGCACCACCAGCTCGCGCCAGAACTCCCGGCCGTAGCGGGCTTCCCGGATGGGCGATCCCAGGGAGACGCTGGCCGGAAGGATCTGGACCCCGTCGCGTGGGAACATGGCCAGCAGCTCGTCGTCGGTGAGCGGGGTGAGGTCGGACTCGGCGGTGTCCAGGTTGACCGCGCTGCGTACCAGCACCCGGTCCCCCGCGCGGATGGTGTAGAAGCCGGGCGCGGGCGCGGCTTCGGTGCGCAGCTCCACGCCACGGGGGGCGGGGCGAATCTCCGCTTCCAGGATCAGGCCGTCCGGACCGAAGCCCATGATGTCGGTCCCGGTGGGAATGGCGCTGCGATCGACAAAGCCGGCCACCGGATCCCCCACCAACCGGCTCCCGTCATCCCCTTCCTTGAGCACGGCGTCCAACGCCTGGTGCAACAAGGGGACAAAACTGGAATGCGCCGGGAAGTTGTTCCACTTGCCGTCCAGGGAAGAGGCGAAAAGGAGCGCGCGTTCCCCCTGGAGCAGCGCCGGAAGACCGGGGCCGAACTCGGCCAGGGTGAGCGCGTCCGGGCCGTTGCGCACCGCGACCACCCGCCAGAAGGCGGCGCCGGTGAGCGGCTTGCCCACCTCGGCCTCGAACCCGGAGAAGGCTTCGTGACCGGACGCCCGCGGGGTCAGGCTATAGCTGAGTCCGGTCGCCTCGTCCGTGCCCAACAGGTTCTCCAACTGGGCTCCCGGGAAGATGGCCGGGAGAATGCTCTCGTTGTAGTGACGCAGATCCACCCGCTCGCCCAGGCTGATGAACACGGCGCCACCGCCGGCGCGCCAGTTGCGCAGCCGCATGACCGCCTCGCGGGAGAGCATGGTCACGTTGTCCAGCACCACCAGGCGCACCGTGGAGAGGTCGATGGAGTTGAGCGCGATGGGCGGAACCTTGGAGATCTCGAAACGTCCCCCCTCGCCGGTCGGGCTCATGGCCAGCGGCAGGAACGGCGAAGGCTGGGCCGGGTCCTGGACGAGCAGGGTCGAGACCTGACCCGAACCCAGCGAAGGCACGTAGCGGACATCGTCGACCGGCAGCCGGTCCAGGGCGAGACGGGTGCGGATCTCTTCGCCTTCACCCGGAAGCCGGGTCAGGGAGACCTGGGCCGTTTCCCGGGTGCCGGGGGAAACCGAGACCACGGACTCGCCCAGGACCTCGGTGCCGGATTCCACGGTGACCACGACATCGTCGGCGGCCGGGTCGCCGTGACGGGCGACCTGGATGTGCACCCGTTGATCCACGGTGCTCCCTTCCAGGCGAGCCACCTCGAGCACGGTGTTGGCGATGGGTCCCTCGTGGACCGGAAGCAGGAAAACCCGCACCCGCTCCTCGAGCTCGGCCATGAGATCGGTCTCGCCCGCTTCGGCGCCGGCACCCACGCCGGAGCGCTGGAAGTCGGAGACGATGAAGAGTTCCTTGTTCAGCGCGGTCGCCTCGGCGAGGGCGGTGGCGGCGCGGCGCACCGCCACTGCGAAGTCCGTGCTGCCAAAGCCCAGCTCCGCGTTGCGAACCGCCTCTTCGGCGGCGTGGCGATTGGGGTAGGGCTCGGTGGTCTCGACCCGGGGATCCACCCCGATCAGGATGACCTGGTCGTCGGGATCCAGGGCGGCCAGAGCCTCCTTGGCCCGTTCCAGGCCGTTCTCCCACAGGGTGGTCCGGGCCCCCTCGGCCCCCATGCTGAAGGAGCGATCCAGCACCAGGGCCACCGCGCTCTCACCCCGGCTCTTGCCCAGGGAAAAGTTCCCCTGGAAGGCGGGCCGGCCGAGGGCCAGGGCAAGGAGAAGAAGCGCCAGAACCCGCAGGGCAAGGATGAGCCACTGGGTAAAGCGCATGCGTCGCACCCGACGCCGGGCGATCTCCTCCAGGAACTGGAGGGAAGAGAAGGGCACACGGGCGATCTTCCGCCTGCTGAACAGGTGGATGAGGATGGGGAGGGCCGCGGCGGCCATCCCGACCAGGAATGCGGTGTTCAGGAATGAAAACGGCATGGAGTCAACAGCTTAGCACGGTGGGAGGAAAGGCTGGGGGAGCCCAAGCGTACCGGATTTGGGGCTTGGGGGACCAGATGTTATCGGGCAAATGCACGGATTGGAGGAACTTGGGCACCTATTCCCACGGACCCACAAGAAGGAGTACCTCATGAAACGCATCTCCATCCCGCTTCTCCTTGCCCTTGCAACCGGCCTCTTCCTGGCGGGCTGCTCCAACGAGGGAGATCCGATTCCCACCTCGGGACCCACCGGGCTGCTGACCTGGAACCCCGCCGCCGACGAACCCCCGACCTACTACAATTGCTCGGCGAAGTGCCTCGAGGAGTACAGCGACTGTCTCACCGCTGCGGATCAAAACTTCTCGGCCTGCATGGCCAAGGCGACCACGGCTCCCGCAGTCGACATCTGCAACGACCAACACCGCGCCAGCGTGAGGGGGTGCGGACAAGCCCACTTCGCGTGTTTGTCGCGTTGCCCGTCGGCCCCTCCCACCCCGACCATTCCACCCAACATTCCCGGCCTGGACGATCCCGACGACGGCGGCGGAGGGGTCGAAGTCGAGCTGAACGAGGAAAACAGCCCCTAGCAAGCGAACGCGGCGGTCGGGATCATTCGCCGGGTCCCGGCCGCCTCGCCATCACCCCTCACCAGCTCCGGAAACCCAGCCCCAGCTGCCCGGTCCACCCCTCCGCGTTGTCGTAGCCCGCGCGCGCCCCGAAAGTCCAACCGCGGGCGCGGATGTTCACCCCGCCCGAGCCCGTCTCGTAGCGAGTAGCGCCGGCGACGTCGGCGGCAAGCCAGTTGGTGAGCCGGTAGCTGAGACCGCCGGCCGCGTCCCAGCCGTTGCCGCTGTAGTACAACTCACCGCCCACCTCCATCCGGCCCGTCGTGGCAAGAAGCGCCACCCATCCCTCGCGCACGATCCGGGTACCGGTTCCCCATTTCACGGTGGAACCGAGGATGTCGGTGCCGCCCGCGGCCGCCTGGATCCAGTCCGCAACCATCCAGGTCATGGAGATGTCCATGTCCACCAGGTCCTCGGCGGGATCCGTCTCCTGGCTCTGCCGGTAGTAGCGTCCGGTGGTCGAGATGGAGAGCCGGGGGGCGAGCATCTTGGCCAACGCGGCCACCACCATGACCTCCTGCGCGTCCACCGCGATCGCGGAATCGTCCACGTTGGCCACCCAGCTCCCACCGCGATACCACGCTCCCAGCGTGACCACGTCCACCGGCGACTTGAAGTCCGGGGAGGGCACCGCTCGCAGGGGGAGCGTGGCCGAGACCTGGCCCATGGGTTGGCTTCCCACGTCCAGACTGATCACCGGAGCCGCGCCGAACACGGTGCGCGACGGGTTCCACAGGGCGGGCAGGTCCACATCCCGCCAGGACAGGTGGGTGCGCCCGAGGGCGGGGGAGA
Source organism: Candidatus Eiseniibacteriota bacterium (assembly GCA_942491735.1). Lineage (GTDB taxonomy): Bacteria > Eisenbacteria > RBG-16-71-46 > JABDJR01 > JABDJR01 > CALOCN01. Next base: position 26,986 of record CALOCN010000008.1, read on the forward strand.
AGGCGTGACGGCCATAGAAGAGCAGCTCCCCACTGAACACACTGGGCACCGTGATGCCGGGAGGAAGTGCCGCGGCTCCGCTTCCCACGACAATGGCCACCGCCCCCGAGACGGCGGCCGCTCCGGCTCCCAGCGCCGGCATCCGCCGCTCGGTGGCATCGGCCAGCGACTGCGAAGACCCTGTCTTCAGATCCTGCAGCACGGCCTCGGCGGTGGCCAACGACACGCTGAGCGAATCGCAGTCCCAGGGCAGAAGGTGGGTGGCCGCCACGTAGTAGTTCTTGCCGGACGCGCTCTGGCGGAGCTTGGTCGGCTCGAGGTACTCGGGGATCACCGCCACCACCCGGCGCCCCTGCAGGATCCGGATGTGGATGAGCCGGTCCAGGTGGCGCGGGGCGAGGGTGAACCGGTAGAGCCCGTCGGGCGGGATGATCTGGGCCTGCGACGGATCAATGCTGGGCACCGCGACCAGGAACTGCTCGCGGATCGGGCGTGACCGCTGGGCATCCCCTTCCTCGTTGCACAGGACGGTGCCGCGGAGTTCGAACTCCTGGGCGGCGGCGGGAGCCGCAGCCAGGAGGATCAGGACGAGAGCCGACAGGATGCGCGGGTTGTTCATGGTTTCCCAACAGGAATCAGGACAACGGTGATCGAGTCGGTGAAGCCGTCGCCCAGACGAATGTCCACGGTGCGGGTCTGGAAACGCGGATGGCTGACCCTCAGCCGGACCCGATCCCCGACCACCGCGTCCGGCACGGGATCCCCGAACTGGCCCAGGGACGAACTGAACGCCTCGAAGGGGTAGCCGTCCACGGTGACCCGGGCCCCTTCCACGGGGCCGTCGGGCCCTCGAACCGTCCCCGCCAGGGTGACCGTGGCTGCCCGGACCGGGATCGCCGCGGTACCTCCCGCGAGACGCCCCTGGCCCCAGGAAAGGATCCACCACAGACCGACCGTCGTCAGCAACAAAAGGAGGACCGCCGCAACGATCCGGCGCGCGCCCGACATGGGCACCGAGGTGACCTGGGTGGGCATCTCCAGAATGTCACGAGGGGTCGTGGCCGAGGTCCCGGCAAGCAGTTCCAGCAGGGCGGGGGGACCGTCCGCGGAGTGGGGCAACCCGACCCGGGCCGCCTCCATGGCCTTTCCGAAGGCCCCCATGCCCTGGAACCGGGCCGTCGGGTCCTTCTCCAGGGCCCGCGCCACCAGTGCATCCAGCGCCTCCCCCAGGTCCGCGTTGAGCTGCGACGGGGGGGGCGGGGTCTCGGTCACGATGCGAGTGAGGACCGCGGTGAGGGTCTTGCCGCGGAACGGGCGCTGGCCGGTAAGCGCTTCGTACAGGACGCACCCCAGGGCAAACACGTCGGTCCGCTGGTCGACGAGATCCCCACGGATCTGCTCGGGGGACATGTAGGCCGGAGTCCCCACCACCTCGCCAACGCGGGTGAGGCCCGCGTCCTGACCAGGTCGCATCCGGAAGGCGGCCAAACCGAAGTCGAGGATCTTGGGCGAGCCGTCCGGCTGGACGTGAATGTTGGCCGGCTTCAGGTCCCGGTGGAGGATGCCGGCCGTGTGTACCCGCTCCATCGCCCCGGCCACCACGCCCACCAGCGAAATCGCCTCGGCCGGGCGGAGCGGACCTTCCTCCAGCAGCGAGGCCAGGTTCTTGCCATCGACCAACTCCATGATGATGGAGCAGCGGTCCCCGTGCTCGACGAAGTCGAAGACGGTGATGATGTTGGGGTGCTTGAGCGAGGACGCCGCGCGCGCCTCCTGCAGGAAGCGCGCGCGCTGCGATCCCGCGTGCCCCGCCGGGATGGTAATGGTCTTGATGGCCACCATCCGGCCCAGCACCCGGTCCCGGGCCCGGCGCACCGAGCCCATGCCGCCCATCCCGATGTGTTCCCCCAGCTCGTAGCGCCGGGTGACCGGATTGGGTCGAAAGCGATCAAACAGGCGATCCAGCATGGCGAGCGAGAGTACCACGCAGGCAAACCCCGGGCGGAAGCCGCCTCAGGAGACCGGGATCGCCCCCTTGTTCCGCTCCAGCCAGGTCTCGAAGTCCTGCAGGTCCGGGTTGAGCCGTCGCGACTCCTCCAGGCTCCGGTTGCCCACGAAGGCGTCGTTGAAGTCCCGCTTGAACTGGAACATGTTGCCGATGTCGTCGGCGCCGTCGAACGGAAACGCCCGGTAGACCTCGGGGGGTACGTCCCGGTAGACCACTTCCATCCCCAGCGCCCGGCCCATCCTCTCGGCCATCTCGGCCCCCGTCGTCAGATCCCCCTCGATCCCCACCGTCCGGCCGGCATAGGTGTCGCCGGCCTTGAAGATCCCGTAGGCGCACTTGCCGATGTCCTCGGCCGAGATCCCGGGCAGCGGCTTGTCCCCCATGGGAAACGCGATCCCGTACTTGCCATCCTCGCCTTTCTGGGGCCCCATGCCTGATTGGATGAAGTTTTCCCAGTAGAACGAGGTTCGCAGGCAGGTCACCACCGGAATCCCCGACTCGAGGAACGCCGGGTCCGCCTCCCCCTTGGCATCGAAGTGCGGGACCTTGTACTTGTCCATGAGGGTGGGCATGCGGTCGTCGTCCAGCGACAGGTAGTCCCGGGTGTTCTCCAGGGTGGACCAGACCGCATGGTGGACGCCCGCTTCCCGGGCGGCCTGGGCCAGGGACTTGGCCTGGACGAGTTCGCGGGCGGGATCGAACAACTCCCAGAAGTTGGTCAGGCAAAAGGCCCCGTGGGCTCCCTCGAATGCGGCCCGAAGGCTGGCGGAATCGTCGAGGTCGGCGGCCACGACCTCCACCCCGGCGTCGGAGAGCGCCTTGGCCCTCTCGGATCCCGGGTTGCGGGTGAGGGCACGGGCAGTGAACCCGCCCTGCGGGTCGGATTGGATGGCACGAACGAGGCCGCCCCCTTGGGCGCCGGTGGCGCCAACGACGGCTATGATCCTGGACATGTCGTTCTCCTCTGGGCGCCCGGGGGCGCGTGTTCAACGGTGGCCGGGATCACTCGCTGGTCCCGGCCGTCTCTTCCATCCAGGCCACCAGGGCATCCACCGCCATCAGGTTCATCATCCCCCGCCGTAGCCCCTGCTTCACGCTGGAGCGTTGGCTGCTGGCCCGGTTGAGCCAATAATCGGTCTTCTCCAGGCTGGTGAATTGGGCCGCGCCGGCATAGGCGGCGTTGACCGTCTCGGCCACGCGCTCGCTCTGCTCGGCCGAGGCCACGTAGTCCGCCTCGCCGTGAACGGCCAGGACAGGAATCCGCACGGAACCCCACCCGGCCAGCAGGTCGCGTGATTCAAGATCACGGTAGAACTCCCGGGACTTCCCGTCCTTGAGGGTCTCCGGATCAGGGAAGTCCCGCTTGAGCTCGGGATAGGAATCCAGCACCTGGTCCGCGGGTTCGTTCCCGTCGAGCATGCGATCCAGGAAGAAGCGATAGCGTTCCAGTTCCTGGGCCTGGTCGGACTCGCTCTTGGTGCTGGTGGCCAGGGCACGGGCGCGCTCATCCACGGTGGCCTCGCGCCAGATGTCGACCAGGGGCCCCAGGGCGAGGATTCCCGCGAGGTCCACGTCGTGCGCCACATCCGGGGCGTACGCTGCGCCCCAGCCAAAGGTGAGGAGGAAGAGACGACCCCGGTCCACCGCGGAGCGGTTGCGGGTGGCCTTGAGGGCCGCGTGGTACAGGGCAATCTCGGCGTCGAGCCCCAGGTCCGAACAAGGCCCGCCTTCGCTGTCCCCCGCACCCGGGCGATCCACCCGGACGGTGCGATAGCCGCGCTGGGTGAGCGCGTGCGCCAGATCCCGCTCCCGGTGTCGGCTGGTGTGGCCATTCTCCAGGGCCGAGCAACCCACATCCGGAAGCAGAAACACGGTGGGGAACGGTCCCTCGCCCCGGGGCTGGGTGACCGTGCGCCGCACGGACACGCCGTCATGCTCGAAGGCCTCGTAGAGCACCTCGAAGCCGTCCCCGGTTTCGCGCGGGTATCCCAGAAGCGGCACGGTCACCGACTCCAACTGCCCCGTGCCCCAGACGGTGAACACCGCGGTGTCCCCCTCGTGCAGGACCGCGATCTCGCGCAGGAACTGGGGCACGTTGGTGATGGGGATTCCGTTGATGGCGGTGATCAGCGTGCCCTTGGTCATGCCGACCGGGGCCGCGCTGCCTTCCCGGGAGACGCTGGCGATCTGGATGCCGTCGGTGGCGGCGCCGCCGGTGTTGCGGATGACCCCGGCCTTGGGGTCCTCCACGCTGACTCCCAGATAGGCGCGGCGCAGAAGCGGATCGCCATCCTGGGCCTGGGCGGGCGCGGGGGAGGTGATCAGACAGAACAGGGCAAACGCCCCGAGAAGGCTTCGGGTCATGGGTAGAGACTCCTGGCGGCCGGGGATGGCGCGCGTCCTAGTGAAGTTTGCGCCGCTTTTCCAGATAGCGCAGCAGGGCAAGATCGTACGGGGTGTCCGTGGTGAGCTGGATGTACTCGATCCGGTTTCCCAGGCACAGTCGCTGGTAGCCGAGAATCCACTCCTTCACCCGCTTGCGGTACTCCTCCGCGATCTCCCACGGCTGGGTGAGGATCTCCTGGCCGCTCTCCAGATCCACGAACCCGGACTCTCCCTTGAACGGGAACTCGATCTCGAAGGGGTCCAGGATGTGGAACACCACCACCTCGTGCTGACGATGCCGGAAGTGCTTGAGACCACGCATCACCGACTCGGGGTCGTCCATGAGATCGCTGAAGAGAAGAATGAGCCCGCGGCGCTTGACCCGCTCGGCCAGCCCCTCCAGGGACTTGCCGGTGGCGGTGGCCGCGGCGGGTTGGGTGTTCTCGAGCTCGCTCAGCAACAGCCTCAGGTGGGCCTGGGAAGACCGGGGCGGAATGAGCCGTTTGATCTCGTCGCTGAAGGTGAGCATGCCGACCGCGTCGTTCTGCATGGTCATCATGTAACCCAGGGCGGCGGCCAGGAACGAGGAGTACTGGAACTTGGTGATGCGGCCTTCCGAGGCGTAGCCCATGCTGGCGCTGACGTCGATGAGCAGGTTCCCGCGGAGGTTGGTCTCCTCCTCGTACTCCTTGACGAAGTAGCGGTCGCTCTTCCCGTACAGCTTCCAGTCCACATGCTTGAGCGGGTCGCCCGGCATGTACTGGCGATGCTCGGCGAACTCCACCGAGAAGCCGTGGTAGGGGCTCTTGTGGAGCCCGGTCAGGAAGCCTTCCACCACCAGCTTGGCGATGATGTCGAGCCCCTTGACCTTGGAAATGACCGACGGGTCAAGATACTGAAGCGCCTGTGACACGTTGTCCCCTCATTGGGCCCGGCCCGGCTGTGCCGGGCGCGGGATCGCGCGAGTGCGGATCAGGCCGGCTGCTTGGCCTTCTCGGGTGCCTCGGGAATCTGCGAGAGGATCGAGTCGATCACGTCCTCGGTGCGAATGCCTTCGGCCTCGGCGCTGAAGTTGGTGAACATGCGATGACGCAGGACCGGCTTGGCCACCCGGCGAATGTCGTCGCAGGAGGGCGTCACCGAACCGTTGAGCGCGGCCCAGGTCTTGGCGCCCATGACCAGGAACTGACTGGCCCGGGGCCCGGCGCCCCAACCCACGTACTTGTTCACCATGTCCACCGGCCAGCCCTCGGAGTTGGGGCGGGTGGCGCGGGCGATGCGCACCGCGTACTCCACCACGAACGGGCTCACCGGGATGCGGCGGACCAGGTCCTGGTAGCGAATGATGTCGTCCCCGTGGAGCACGGTCTGGAGGTCCGGGACCTCGGCGCCGGTGGTCTTGCTCACGATGGCCACTTCCTCGGCCTCGTTGGGATACCCCACGTCGACCCGGAACATGAACCGGTCGAGCTGGGCCTCGGGAAGCGGGTAGGTCCCTTCCTGCTCGATGGGGTTCTGGGTGGCCAGGACAAAGAACGGCGGGGCAAGGTCAAAGGTCTGACCGCCCGCGGTGACCTGGCGCTCCTGCATGGACTGGAGCAGCGCGGCCTGGGTCTTGGGCGGGGTCCGGTTGATCTCGTCGGCGAGAACCACGTTGGCGAAGATGGGGCCCTTGATGAACTTGAAAACACGGCCGCCGGTGGTCCGGTCCTCCTCCAGGATCTCGGTCCCGGTAATGTCCGAGGGCATGAGGTCCGGGGTGAACTGGATCCGGTTGAAGTTGAGATCCAGGACCTGGGACAAGCTGCTGATGAGCAGGGTCTTGGCCAGTCCCGGCACGCCCACCAGCAGGCAGTGACCGTTGGAGAAGAGGGCCATGAGGAGCTCGTCGATGACCTGGTCCTGGCCCACGATGACCTTGCGGAGCTCGGCCAGGATACGGCGGTGGCCGTCGGCGAACTGCTCCAACTGCTGCAGGTTGGTGCCTTCCAATTGACTCATGCATGTCCTCTGGGTTTGTAGCCTCGCAAGCCGAGGGCATCATGGCCTCTCGCTCCCGAGGGATCGGGTCGGTAATCCGGGCCGGCCGGCGTATTTTCGCGGGCCGGAGCAGGGGTTCCCCTGTCTGCTATCTTGCGGTACCGAGGCGGGATACGCATCATACCATGCACTACCGCGAGACGGGGGCCGGCAATCCCCCTGGAAAATGGGCCTGGGGGACAGGCCCCGGAGAACCCCTCAATGACCGACATCCTTTCCTGGATCCGACTGGACGGCCCGTTTCTGATCGGCCACCGGGGCTACCCGGCGGTGGCGCGCGAGAACACCGGGCTGTCGTTCGAGGCCGCCCTGGAGGCCGGGTGCGACGGCGTGGAGCTGGACGTCCGCATGACCCGGGACCTTGAGCTGATCGTCCACCACGACCCCACCGCCAACGGCGAGCTGGGCCCGGTCCATCTGGAGATGATGAACGCGGCCGAGGTCCTGGGGGGTCGCTGGAACGCCGAGAACACCGAGCCCTACCGGGTTGAGCGACTGGAGACGGTGCTGGAGAACCTGGCCGGGCGGTGCCTGATCAACGTGGAGGTGAAACCGCCTGGCGAGGGACGGCACGAGGCGCTGGCCGGGAAGCTGGACGCGGCCCTGGATACGGTGAAGCCGCGGGAGTCGGTGCTGGTGTCGTCGTTCGATGCGGAGATGCTGCGCGCGATACGCCGGGCGAGCAAGGAGACCGCGCTGGCGTTTCTCTTTGCGGAGATGAAGGACCTCAACCGCCTGGAAGACGACGAGCTGATCGACGCCCTCACCGCGATTCACCCGGTGGATGGATTGGTGGACAAGAAACTGATGAAGCGCGCCGAGGAGCGCGGGCTCATGGTTACCGCGTGGACGATTGATGATCCCTGGCGCGCCGAGGCCCTGGTACGGATGGGCGTGACGGGCGTGGTGACGAACGCGCCGGAAGAGGTGGGGGTCGCGGTGTGGAGTGAGGTGCCGGAAGAATAGAGTTATCGATGAGGTGGTGCGGAGAGCGGGGCGCGGGGGTTGTACGAGGTCGAGCGGTTGTGCAAAATATTCTTCTGCGGTCCTCGGGGAAAACGACATCCGATAATACGGCAGCCAGGAAACAAAAGTGGACCCGGCCATCCAGTTTCTTGCGTTCCCTGCACCCAACCGAAAGGAGTACGTGACGATGAAACGCGTCTTGATCCCTGCGCTCGCCTTTGCTTTCGCGTTGGGTTTCAGTGCTCTGGCCACAGCCCAGACCACGGATCCGCTTCCATCCTGGAACGATGGCAAGACCAAGCAGTCGATCATCGAGTTCGTGGCGAAGGTGACGAAGGAAGGTTCCGCAGACTTCGTCCCGCCTGCCGAGCGCATCGCCACCTTCGACAACGACGGGACGCTGTGGACGGAACACCCAATGTACACCCAACTTGCCTTCGCGCTGGACCGGGTGAAGGCACTGGCCCCCGAGCACCCGGAGTGGAAGAAGACGCAGCCCTTCAAGGCGGTGCTTGACAATGATCTCGATGCCCTGGCCGCCGCGGGGGAGAAGGGTCTGGTCGAGTTGGTCATGGCAACCCATGCAGGAATGAGTACGGCCGAGTTCGAGGCGGTCGTAACGGATTGGTTCGCCAAGGCCCGCCATCCGCGCTTCGATCGACCCTATACCGAACTGACCTACAAGCCGATGGTGGAGCTCCTCGACTACCTGCGGGCCAACGGCTTCAAGACCTACATCGTTTCCGGCGGCGGTATCGAGTTCATGCGACCGATGACCGAGAAGGTCTATGGGATTCCACCCGAGCAGGTCATAGGGTCGAGCATCAAGACCAAGTACGAGACCAAGGACGGCATGCCGGTGCTGATGCGTTTACCGGAGGTCGACTTCATCGACGACAAGGCCGGCAAGCCGGTCGGCATCAACAAACTCATTGGCAGGCGACCCATCGCCGCCTTCGGCAACTCTGCCGGTGACCGCGAGATGCTCCAGTGGATCGGCGCAGGGAGCGGCCCGCGGCTGATGATGCTGGTGTTCCACGACGACGCCGACCGCGAGTATGCCTATGGCCCCGCCAACGGGCTGCCCGACACAAAATTCGGTGCTTTCCCGGAGTCACTGATGGACGAGGCAAAGCAGGAAGGCTGGACCGTCATCAGCATGAAAAGGGACTGGGCCCGCGTCTTTGCCTTCGAGGAATAGGCAGATTCCTGGCCATTTGACAGAAACCTCAACCAAGGAGATCAACATGATCAAGTGTGTTGTTCTGAGAACGGCACTTCTCCTATCCCTTGTGGCAGTCGGCCCGGGCTTCGCCCTCGCTCAGGAGAAACCCAACATCCTCCTCATCATATCCGACGATACCGGCTACGGTGATCTCGGCCCATACGGCGGTGGTGAAGGACGCGGCATGCCCACGCCCAACATCGACCGTCTGGCCGCCGATGGCATGACGTTCTTCTCTTTCTACGCCCAGCCGAGCTGCACGCCGGGCCGCGCGGCGATGCAGACGGGACGCATCCCCAACCGCAGCGGGATGACAACGGTGGCTTTCCAGGGCCAGGGCGGCGGTCTTCCTGCGGCGGAATGGACGCTCGCCTCGGTGCTCAAGCAGGGTGGATACCAGACCTACTTCACCGGCAAGTGGCATCTCGGCGAAGACGACTACGCGTTGCCCAACGCGCATGGCTACGACGAGATGAAGTACGTCGGGCTGTACCACCTGAACGCCTACACCTACGCGGATCCGACCTGGTTCCCCGACATGGATCCGGAACTGCGCACCATGTTCCAGAAGGTGACCCAGGGAGCACTGTCGGGCAAGGCAGGTGAGAAGGCGAAGGAAGACTTCAAGATCAACGGGCAGTACGTCGACACGCCGGAGAAGGGTGTGGTCGGCATTCCGTTCTTCGACGGCTACGTGGAGAAGGCGGCGATTGAGTTTCTCGAGAAGGCGGCAGAGAGTCCCGATGAGCCTTTCTACATCAATGTCAACTTCATGAAGGTGCACCAGCCGAATCTGCCGGCGCCCGAGTTCGAGCACAAGTCGCTTTCGAAGAGCAAGTACGCCGATTCGGTTGTCGAACTCGACACGCGCATCGGCAGAATCATGGACAAGCTCCGGGCCCTGGGTCTCGACAAGAACACGCTGGTCTTCTACACCACCGACAACGGTGCCTGGCAGGACGTCTATCCGGATGCCGGGTACACGCCCTTCCGCGGCACCAAGGGAACGGTGCGTGAAGGCGGCAACCGTGTGCCGGCGATCGCCGTGATGCCCGGCAAGATCAAGCCGGGAGCCCGGAACCACGACATCGTTGGCGGTCTCGACCTGATGGCGACCTTCGCCAGCGTGGCGGGCGTCCAGCTTCCCAAGAATGATCGCGAGAACCAGCCGATCATCTTCGACAGCTACGACATGTCGCCGGTGCTCTTCGGGACCGGCAAGTCGGCCCGCAAGTCATGGTTCTACTTCACCGAGAACGAACTGACCCCCGGTGCGGCGCGCGTGGGCAACTACAAGGCCGTCTTCAACCTCCGGGGTGACAACGGGCAGGCTACGGGCGGGCTCGCTGTGGACAGCAACCTTGGCTGGAAGGGACCCGACAAGTACGTGGCGACCGTGCCGCAGGTCTTCGACCTCTGGCAGGACCCCCAGGAGCGCTACGACATCTTCATGAACAACTACACCGAACGCACCTGGACACTGGTCACCATCAACGAAGAGGTCAGAAAAAAGGTGATGACCTACGTCGATTATCCTCCACGCAAGCTGCAAAGCGAGGTCTACACGGGCCCCATCACCCTCACGCAATTTCAGCGTCTGCAGCACGTGCGGGACGCGCTCAAGAAGGAGGGAATCAGCCTCCCGCTGCCGACAGGAAACTGAGGGCGAAGTCACGGACATGGGCATGGCCCGCGAGCCAGCTGGCAACCGGTTGCAGCGGACGGCGCACAGCGCTGCCGCTGCAACCGGAACGCCTTCCCGAAACGTCTGACCAAGGAGCTCCCCGACCCACCTCAATGAGCCGGGGATCTTGCCCGTCGCAAAGGGGCAAGGCGAGATATCGCATCGGCCAACGACAATCGGGTTCTCGGGTTTGTTTCCCCGGGGAAACAAACAAGCGATTGGGTTTGTACAAACGTCAGGGGTTGTGCGAGTCCACCCGGGTGGACTGGGTCGTGACATGCACAACTCCGTCGCCTCCACCATCAAAGAGAGAGGCCCCGGGAATCCCCGGGGCCTCTCTCACTTGAAGCACGCTTCGCTGTGCCCTAACGCGTGCGGACGATCTTCTGGATTCTGGACTCGGAGCCCGCCTCCAGACGCAGCAGATAGAAACCGACCACGGCACCGCGGCCATTGTCGGCCCGGCCGTCCCACACCACGGTGTGACTTCCCGCAGCCTCCACCCGGTCCACCAGTTGAGCCACCCGGCGTCCCTGCATGTCGAAGACCGACACGCGTACCGGAAGGCTGCTCGGCAGCTGATAGGTGATGCGCGTACTCGCACTGAACGGGTTGGGCGCAGCTCCCAGGACCAGAGCGGTGGGAGTCGCCGCAGGGGCCAGGGTGACGGGACCATGCCAGGAGACGTCGCCGCTTCTGCTCATCTCCGCCAGCCAGTAGTCTGCCCCGGCGTCGGGTGCATCGTGATCGACGAACTCATAGGCGCTTCGACCGATCATGAGATCCGTAACCACGACCCGTCCCGTAGCGGGCGTGTCGCGGTAGACCCGGAAGCCGTCGTGGTCCGTGGCTTCGGAAACCTCCCAGCGGAGAACCGCGCCCAGATCGGTGCGGGACACCGAGAAGGCGGAGAGTTCCACCGGCACCGGGCAGTCCACGGTAATGGTGGCCTGGCAGGTATCGGACTTGCAGCCGTCACTCACGATGAGCTGGACCACGTTGATCCCCAGGGTATAGGGACCCGGAGGCTCCAGGCTCAGGATGAGGGGATCGCCGTCGGGATCAAAGGACCCGAAGTCGATATCCGCCGCGGTCACCGAGTTGTTGACGCAGACCGTGGTGGAGTCCCCCACGACATTGATGTTCTGGCAGATGGCCACGGGGGCGTTGTTGAGCCGGAAGTTCGCCCACCGGGTACCCCAACGCCCGAACTCCGTGCATCCCACCGACGTCCCGGTCCCCGTCCCCCGTTCCAGGGCGTACTCGTTGAACGCCCAGAACGTGCAGTCATCTGCGGGGTCCACGGACAGGCCCGAGTAGTCACCCCACCGGTTGCGGGCTCCCAGCCCCGGGCCGGCAAAGGTCCGCATGTAGCAATCCAGGCCCAGCGCGTAGATGACGCTGGTCTGGGTGGTTCCCGGAACATCGGTGACCCGACGTCCGGTGTAGCAGGCGCTTCCGAACAGGCTCTCGCCGGCGGCGGAGAAGCCGATGGCTACGTTGTCACAGCCGTCGACCGCGATCGCGGGGAAGAACGTGTGGGTACGGGGGGGCAGGGTAGACTCGTCGACATCGCCCTGATCGGCGACGAAGAGGAACGGATCCCCTCCGCTGGTATCCACACGCCACCAGTGCGCGGTGGCTTCCCCGGCGCTGGGCGTACCCACATTGGGCACGATCGTGGCCACGGCGTAGAGATTGTCATTCCTCCACACCGCGTGAAGGGCGCGCCGGTCGTTGGTCTCGATCGGTTCCTGAGCGCACTCGCCCACGGCGAGCGTACAGGCAGGCTGGGGAGCGTTCGGCATCGCTGCGGACGCGCACTCGATATTCCCCGCGGTCACGAAGGAACCGAAATCCGTTCCCGCGAACGCGAACGTGGGGACGCCCAGGGGATCGGTGACGCGGATGATCTGGAGCACTTCAACACCGGTGCAGTCCAAGACGGTGTCGGTGCTGATACCCGAGTACCCCACCAGGTAGGTGCCGCCACCGGGAATCGCCCCGAACACATGGGCCGGCATGGTGGTCACGGCAAACGCACCCAGGGGACCGACGAAGTCGTGCAGGGTCACCGTGGCCGGGCCGCCGTCGTAGAAGCCGCCGCCGCCGTCCTCCTTGTGCACGATCCACAGGCGCGGCCCGATGCCGACACCGGGGCAGAACGGGAACATGTTGTTGGTGACGTAGATGGCATCACGATCGATGGCGATGCCGGGATAGTCGGCCCAGTAGCCGATGCCGCCGATGTCCAGGCGGGTGTTCACGGCGAGGAACCACCACCCGGCGTTGGGGTCGCTGGTCTTGGACACCGCGATGTGCATGCGCGACACCCCGTCGGTATCGATGGGGCATGCGGCGGGCGGCACGCGCTCCAGCGCCACCACCACGAAGCGACCCGACTCCTGGTCGTACAGGACCTTTGGATCGAACATCCCACTGGTGTCGGGGGAGGCCGAGGCAAAGAAGGTGGCGAGACCCATCTGCACGGGGGCGCCCCCGGTCTTGTCCGACCAGCGAATGAGGGTGTTGATCACCTTGACCAGGTGTCCCGGACCCGCGGCTCCGCTTGGATCGGGAGGGATGTTCACGAACCCCTTCGGGGTGGTGATGAGGTTGTCCTCGAAGTTGCAACCTTCGAGAAGGGAGATGATGGGAGGCCCCAGCGGGTTGTCGAGGGGGCCGGGGACGGGGGCCACTGCGCCATCCTGAACGACGGGGGTGACCAACTCGGGTACCTTGATGAGGGGATCCTGGAGTGGCTTGTCGGATTCGTTGGGCGTGAGTCCCGCTGTCGCGGAAGCGGCGAGGGACAGAGCGCAAACGGTCAGAAGGGCCGCTCCGAATACGCGTAGCAATGAAAACATGATCGTTCCTCCTAGGGGATGCGGCCAAGGTAGCGTTTTTCCACGGGATTGAACGACGAAGCGAACTATGCATTTGTTGCACTTCTTAGGGCATGTGCGTTCCCACACCGCACAAGCCGCCAGAAGGGAATTCGAGGAATGGAAAGCTGCTCTTGGACTTGCGAGTGCCAGGGAACCCGGATGGGGAACGGGTAACCGGGGCGGTTTTCGACCTCGCGGGAAGAGGATTCGCGATAGGCGCCCGGCTTGGATTTGTCCACCCGGGGAGACGGACAAGGCGTGGGGTTTGTACAAGCGGGAGAGGTTGTGCGAGTCCACCCGGGTGGACAACTCGTCGCGGGGGAAGAAACCTACTCGCGCGATCTGAGCAACGTGATGGAGTCGTACCCCACGCAACACGGGAATGCCCCGCTACCCCTCAACGTGTCCGGGAACGCGGTCAATGAGAGGTCCGGAAGATGGTAGTTGTCGGGGTACTCTTGATCCCAGGTTACGCGCACACCGCGATTGATAGCCAACTCCCACTGACCCACGAGCGTGAACGGCGGCCTTTCGACATACTTCCGCCCGAATGCACGCGCACCACCGCCCGGCAGCAGCTCCACCGTCAACTCGGCGCCCTCCGCCAACAAGTCATGCCCGGTTCCATCCCGGTCTCCAAAAGTGCGCCAAGCCAAAGGCCCGTACCGGCCCTCCGGCTGGGGGTCGGGACAGACACGTTGGAGCGATATTGTCTGGAGAATCCCAAGGACCTCCGTGTCATGCTCAGGGCTGTATTCCCCATTCACGACGCTCTCAAACCTGTCTGCTCCAACCTCGGCCAGGACCGTGATCCACTTCCGAGACCACCCGAACTGAGACACGAAGTCGTAGCTGTACAGGATCAGGCGGGTGTTGTCATGAGCGAGGAACTCCAGCTCCCGCCACAGCCCGTTTGGCAGGACTTCCGGGAGCCCGACCACGACCGGGTGTATCGGCTCGTTGTCACGGGCGGTCTGGTAAATGCTAATCTCATCTGGCCTACCGGGGACACGTCTGCACGCTCGAAAACTCCTGTTGGCCGGAAAGATCGTCGTGTACACCCGATAGGACTCAGGGATCTGGATCTGCCATCGCTCGACCATCGTGTACTCCACGCGACAGTTCACCGGAACCCCCGTGGGCTCCATGGCATTGTCGCCGCAGCCGATCCCGATGGCGGCGGCGAGGCAAACCAGGAAGGCCTGCCAGGACTGGATCCGCGGTCCTAGTTCATGGATGCTACATCGCCTTTCCGGGCACGACCCGACTCACCGCGCCGCACCAAAGCCCAACCCCAGATATAGCTGCAGGCTGTTCAGGAAATCCGTGGAGCTCCCGATCAACAAGGCCGGTCGTTCCCGCAGTCCCAGCGTCACCAGCACGGGGCCGTTGCCCAACTCGACTCCCAGTTCACCGTGGAGCGTGATCACTCCGGCACGGGGCCCCGCGACCGCCAGGACGCCTCCTCCGGCACCCAAGGCATAGTAGAGTCGAGCCGCCCCGCTGGAGGAACCAAGAATCCCTCGGTACCTGCCTTCCAGCTGGGCCAGAAGAATGGGATCCGCATCGCCGGGACTCTCGTAGCCCAGAACACCGGCGGAGAGATAGGCGGCAAAACCCTCGCCGGTGCTCTCCTTCATGAATCCGATCTCGCCCTGGCCTCCAACCCCGGTCTCGGTACCACTGACCTCAATGGTCCCCGAGTCCAACGACGGGCCACCCGCAATGAATACACTTCCGCAGCCGGTGGTGAGAGAGAGGAACAAGGTGAAGACTACCAACCGCATGACGAGCGACATCGTGTTCATCGACATTGAAGACTCCTTTTACTTGTCAAACGCATGGGCGAGTCGAACCACACGCGTCAGACAAATTACTATTCCTGCCAGGTCATCCACTCCTTCATCCCCGCGTGGAAATCCTTCACGTTGAATCCATGCGCGGCCAGGGTCGCCGCCGCCTTGGAGCTCCGCCCCCCAACCTCGCAATACACCACGATCTCCCGGTCCCGCACCGCTTCCAGCTCCCCGATCCGCTCTTCCAACGAGTACGACGGAATATTCACCGCCCCCTCGATCGCCCCCCCCGAAAACTCCCCCGGGGTCCGCACATCCAGCAGGAACGGCGGGTTCTCCCCCCCCAGCGCGACCAGCAGCGTGGTCCGGCCAATCACTCCCGGGGTCGTGGGCTCGTGCCGGGTGGACTTCACCGCCGCGGCACGGGCCTCCGCCTCGGAGTCCGAATCTTTTCCCCCGCCCCCACAACCCACCAACCCAACCAATACCAATCCAAGCAAACCAACCTTCAGTGCGTTCATCCTACCGGGTGCTCCTCCAGGTCCCGGATCCGCTCGCGCAGTCCCGGCACCCATCCTGTTTCGCCGAACACGGGAACTATGAAACGCTCCCGCGCGCGTGTGATTCCGGTGAACAGCAACGCGGCCGCTCGCCGGCCCGCCGTTCCCGACGTTTCCTTGAGGTCATCCGCCCCCACCAGCAGCACGGTATGGAAGTCCATTCCCTTGGCGCTGTGAATGGTGGAGAGGGTCAACCGTTCCCGCTCAATGTCATAGGCCGCTTTCGAGGCGAAGTCCCTGGCCACCCACTCGGCCGGCAGTCCCCGCCCCATCAACTCCCGCTCCAGGGCCTCGGCCCAGTGCCCTTCCGGATGGGATTCCCGTTCGCGATCGCCGCCCGGTGAGAGGGTCCCTTGCCCGGCCGGCAAGGCCGCCAAGTCCTCTTCCCCCACCGGATCCAGGAAGCGGGGGTCTGCCGCGGTGCCCCATCGCGATGCCCGTAGACGCGCCGGGAAGTCCGGGATGGCATGACGGTCGGTGTACAACACGGCCAACTGCGAAAGCGGCCGATCTTCCGCCTTGAACTCTGCCGCGATCTCCGAGATCAATCCCACCAGGTCGTCCAAACCGCCCATGTCCCGGATCTCCGGGATGGGGCCGGTGCGCCCCACATCTTCCGGGCGGGTCATCTCCAGGCGGTCCAACCCCATCTCCTTGCGCACGTCCGCATCCAGCACCGAGCGGGCCAAGGCGTAGATGGGCGCGGTGTTCCGGTAGCAATCCACGAGGTGTTCCACCTCGAAGTCCCGCATGGGGGACAGGTTGTCCGTGCTCCACCGCTGATAGATGTCCTGGGCGGGATCGCAGACCAGGGTGATCTCTCCGCCGTCGGCAAGCAGACGCACCAGGACCTCGATCATACGCCGGCTCATGTCCTGGCCTTCGTCGACCAGGATCAGGTCGTACTCGGGAAGGTCGTCCCGGCGGGCCATCTCGGCCAGGACCCGGGTCTCCAGACCTTCGTAGAACGCAGCACCTCGATCGTGGATGTCGCCCAGCTCCAGCAACCGGCTCAACAGGTCGTGGTAATGATCCACGGTGAGGCGTTCGTTGTCCGGTACCAGGCCCCGGTGGGTGAACGCCTGATGCAGGTAGGAAGCCAGACTGGAGTTGTAACAGGTGAAGAGCACCCGGGCGTCCGGCTTCTCGGTGAGCCAGTACCGGGCGCGGGAGATGAGAAAGACCGTCTTGCCGCTCCCGGCCGGGCCGTAGACCAACGTGCGGGGCGAGGCCAGTTCCCGGGCCATGCGCTCCTGTTTGGGATCCAGGGTGAACCCGGGCACGGCCGGCGCGTTGGCCGGAACGCCGATGGGTGGCGCCTCCGCGGACAACGGACTCCCGTGCGACTCGGACCCGGCGGCGGAACGCGGGAGTTCGACGATCTCGAGTCCCGGTCGAACGGGCTCGGAATCCCCCTCATCCCCAACCGCCTCTTCGTCATCCCGCTCGAACCCGGCGTAGTCCCCTTCGTCGTCAACCTCCTCCCCTTCTTCCACCTCATCCCACGCCTCGTCCTCGTCCTCTTCTTCCAGCACCAACACCCCACCCGTCTCTTCCTCCACCTCCACCTCTTCCTCCTCGGTCACCCACTCCTCCCAGCCGTCATCCCGGAAGTCGAAGAAATGCAACTGCGGCTCGATGGCCACCCGAACCCGCTCCACCAGATCCTCGTCCAGCCGGAACGGGAACCGGTGCACGTACATCCGGGCCAGGATCCGCTGCGCCGCCTTCTCGGCCGGCTCCCCTTCCAGCTCCATCTCGTCGCGGGTCAGCACCCGCTCGGCCACGAACGGCGAGTCCGGTCCGGCCCGACGCGACAGCGCCCGCGCATCCGCGCGCGACAGGTTCGGGGTGATGATCCCGGCGTTCACCGGCAACACCAGGTTCCCGGCGAACATGCCGTCGGGATGCGCCAATCCGGGGGTGCGGCGAAACAGCTCCACCAGGGACAGGGCCCCGTCCCGCGCTTCCCGCCCCGGGGCCGGTTGACGCTGGGTCTCGCCCCCCGGACCGGCCACGGTGACCGAGCTCTTCCCCATCCGTTTCACCGAATCGGGAAGCCAGTCCCGCACTTCCAATACCAGCAGGGCGAACCGAGGCCCCAGGGCGACAAAAGTGGGTTTGGCCGGGCGGCCCTTGCCGCGGGGAATCTCCGGGCGATACCAGACCAGGTGGTCGTCGTGGGGAAGCAGGTGGCGTTTGAGGAACGCGAACACACGTTCCTCGCCCAGGGTGGGGGTCTTCCCGGTCAGCGTGGAAGGAATGAGGCGCGCCATGGGAGCGACGATACCTCCCGGGGACGGGGATGTCAGGTAGGAACGGTCAAACCGGCCCGCGCCACACTCCTATGAGATGAGCGGGTCCAGCACGTCCCGGAGCCGGCTCAGCTCGGCATCCGTGTTGTAGTGCGAGAGGCTGATCCGCACCACGCCCTTGTACTGGAGCAGATCCAGGGCATCCAGGAGACGCACCGCATAGAAGTGCCCCCACCGGATCCCGATGCTCTTCTCGTCCACCGCCTTGACCAGGTCTTCCGGGTCGGTCTCGTCGACCAGGAACGAGACGATGGGCACCCGCTCCTCGGCGCTGCGGGGGTCGGCATCGCCGATCACCTGCACCCGCGGCTTGGAGGCCAGGTAGGACAGCAGATCCTGGGTCAGCTTGGTCTCGTGCTGCTGGATCCCCTTGAACGCCTTGGTCAGCGCGTCCTTGAGCGGTCCGTCGAAGGTGAGGCTGATCGCCCGGTAGTACTTCTCGAGTCCGGCCAATCCGGCCGCGCTCTCATAGGGGAACGCGCCCAGCTCGAACTTCCCGGGGATCTTGTCGTCGTCGTAGAAGAAGTGGTTCCACTTGGGCATCTTGGTCAGGAGGTCGGCCTTGCCGTACAGCACGCCCATATGGGGGCCGTAGGCCTTGTACGCGGAGTACGCGTAGAAGTCGACGCCCAACTCCGAGACATCCACCATGCGGTGCGGGACGTGTCCCACCCCATCCACACACACCAACGCACCCACGCTGTGGGCAAAGTTGACGATCTGCTTGATGGGCATGATGTTGCCGAGGATGTTGCTCGAGTGGTGCACGGCGATCATCTTGGTCTTGTCGCTGAGCATCTCGGTGAGCTGGCTCAGATCGAAGGTAAGCGTCTCCGGATCGATCTCCCACATGCGGACCACGACTCCGAAGTCCTGCAGGTACTCCCAGCACCCGGCGTTCGCCTCGTGCTCGGCCTGCGAGACGATGACCTCGTCCCCTTCGCCCCACTCGGCGCTCAGGGTGAGCGCGAGCATGCGCAGGAGCTGGCTGGTCGAGGCGCCGAAGATGACCTCGTCCGGCCGGGCGCCAATGAGCTCGGCGGCCAGGCGACGTCCCGCTTCGGTGGCCTCGGCGGCCTTCTGGGAGATCTCGTAGCTGGCCCCGTGCTGGACATTGCTGTGGATCAGGTAATCCCTCACGGCATCCGCGACCTGGAGCGGAACCTGGGTTCCGCCGGCGTTGTCCATGAAGATCCAAGGGGTGCTGGAAAGGGCAGGGAACTGCCCCCTCGCGAGCGACACGTCGAGGGCCATCGAACCGGGTCTCCTCTGCAGAGTGGTAGGCATGGGGCACCGGGGCTTTCGGGGCATCCGCCCCAAACCGTGGATTGTTGCCGTTAACGCCCGTAATTCGTATTCGGACAAGGAGTTCCGCTGCCAACTGCGCCGAAAGGCGGGGCAGGGGGGAGGTAGTGTACCAGAATCCGCGCAGCCTGCAAGGCCGGGGACCCCGGCCAGGACCCACTATTGCGAAATGCGTACCGGGCTGCAATCCAGGTTGAATTCGCTACTCCCAGATCCCCTCTGGACCCTCCAACACTCAACCCAACCCGCGCCAAGCCGAAAACCGGAGGGAGAGTAGCCCTCGAGGATCGGGGGCTCGGTCCCGGGTGTCACCGGGATCAGGCGTTTCCCTGTGGAGGTCGACATGGACGGTGATCGCGTCGTCGAAGAGCTGACGCGCCAGGCAAAATCCGGCCTGGGCTTCAATGAACTGCTGACCGAAGCGGTCCGGCTGGTACACGAGTCCGGAGACCGCTTCCATTGGACCGGGATCTACGAACTGTTTCCCGACGACATCCTGCGTCTGGGACCGTTCATCGGCGCCCCCACCGATCACGTGTTCATCGGGGTGGGCAAGGGGGTGTGCGGTACCGCGGTCGCCGAGGGTCGCAACATGAACATTCCCGATGTCAGGGCCTGCGACAACTACCTGGCCTGCAGCAACGAGACCAGTTCGGAACTGGTGGTGTTGATCCGCAGCGGTGACGTCATCCACGGGCAGATCGACATCGACAGCCATGACGTGGACGCTTTCGGCGGCGACACCGAAACCGAAGTCCAGAAGGTGGCCGACTACCTCGCGGATCTCTACGAGCTTCGCCTCGAGGGTGCGGCCTGATACATGGAGGTTCGCCCGTCCGGCTCTCCCCATGATCTGAAGGGCCCCGAGGCACTGACCGCGGTCGCCGCGGCATCCACCGTGGATGCCATGGCCAACACCGTCCTGCCTCTGGTCTGCGCCCGGCTCCAGGCGGAGGAGGCGCGGGTGGTGCTGTTCGATGAACGCCGCCAGTCACGGACATCCTGGAGTTCGCGGGGTCTGGACGAGAACACCCCCGATCCCTGGCAGGCGTTCCTGGGACCCCTCAGCGAAGCCTGCCGCGAATCGGCCCGGGTGGTGACCGATGAAGGATCCGCCCGGGGCCAGAGCCTGCTCTGGATCTCGGTTCCGGTCCTGGACGGCGACTCCTGCATCGGGAGCCTGCTCGGGGGATTCACGCCGGGGACCACCGAGCCCAACACCGCCGACCGGCTCATGTGTTGGGCCACCATTCTCGCGGTGAAGGTCAAGGAGCTAAAGGCCTCGGCCCGGGCCCGACACGATCAGATCCGCTCCAACGGCTGGTTCCGGACCATGGATTCCCAGATCCGCATCCTCGAGCGCGAGCGGCAGAAGCTATCCTCCCTGGTCAACCAGAGCGATGCCGCGGTCTTTGTGGCCCGGCACGACGGCTCCCTCTCCTGGGTCAATGCCGCCATGGCGGCGCGCTACGGGAACGGTGACGCATCCAGCCTGGCCCACGGCGGCTGCCGGGTCATTTGCGGCGCCAACGGAACCCCCTGCGGCGACTGCCCGGTGCGCACGGTGACCGGAAGCAGCGAGATGCTCCATCAGGAGCGCACCGAGACCCGCGACGGCGAACTGCGACATCTCTACCTCTCGGCCTTTCCCATCCGGACGCCGGAAGGCGCGGTGGACGAGGTCATGGTCATGATCCAGGACCTCACCGACCTGGAGACCCTGCGCCGCTCGGAAGCCCGCTACCATCGCCTTTTCGAACGGAGCGCGGACGCCATGGTCATGGCGGATCCGGCGACCCTGGACATCGTCATGGCCAATCGGGCGGCGCGTGTCCTGCTGGGTCTGGGACAGGCCATCGAGCCGGGAACCAGCGTGCTCTCGGTCCACCCCGAGCGGACCCGGGCCGAGATGCGGGAGCGCTATGGCCGTCTCCGCGAAGGAACCCCCCTGGAGAACGTCGAGGTCGAGGTCCTGGCCGGTGACGGATCCACCCTGACCTGCAACGCCTGTGGGGGCCTGTTCGACCTGGACGGGACCGACGCGGTCCTGGTCGAGTTCCGCGACGTGACCCAGGTCCGCAAGCTCCAGGCCGAGCTGGCCCGGGCCGACCATCTGATCACCCTCGGCACCATGAACGCGGGCATCGCCCACGAGTTCAAGAACCGCCTGGCCCCGCTGCGCGCCTTTGCCCAGCTCATTACCATGCGTGCGCCCAGCCAGGAGAAGCTCCAGACCTACTCCCCCATGATCATCCAGGAGATCGATCGGCTCACCGTGCTGGTCAAGGACATCCTGGACTACGCACGCCCCCAGGACCCGCAGCAGCAGACCATCGACCTCGCCGAGGTGGTGCGGGGTCTGGCCGCCGAGTTCGTGCGTGAGTTCCGACACACCATGAAGGAGACCGAGGTCCACTGCACGGCCGACATCGCCAGTGAGCCCATTCCGGTCATCGCGGACGAGGAGCAGATCCGGCGGGTCTTTCTCAATCTCTTCAAGAACAGCCTCGAGGCCGGTTCCAGCTGTGACCGGGACGCAACGATTCGCATTGCGGTCACCGCACGGGGGGACCGCGCGGTGGTTCGACTGGAGGACACAGGATGCGGCATGAGCGAGACCACGCTGAACCGGATCTTCGATCCCTTCTTCACGACCAAGGGGCCCCGTGGAACGGGTCTCGGCATGTGTATCGTGAAGTCGCTCATCGAGGCCAACGACGGCACGATCACGGTGACCAGTCGTGCGGAGGAAGGTACGCGGGTGGACCTGAGCTTCCCCATCCGGGAGCCGGGCCGGATCCCCGAGACCTCCTCCAGGGATGCGGCATGATCCCGCGCATCCTGATCATCGAGGACGAGCCGGCCATGCGGCTTCTGGTCCAGGACTATCTGGAGTTCCTGGGGTACGAGGTCATGCCGGCCGAGGACGGCACCACCGCCCTGGCCCTGGCCGCCGGCAACACCTTCGCCCTGGCCTTCGTCGACATCAACCTGCCCGACATCAGTGGGGACGAAGTGATGCGGCGCATGCGCGCGCGGGGAGACGCCACCCCCATGGTGGTCATGAGCGGGAACCTGCGGGAGTCCTACGCCGACCAGATCGCCGATCTCAGCGTGAGCGAGGTGCTGGAGAAGCCGGTGGATCTCACCGAGATCGAACGGGTCGTGGTCGGCCTCGTCGGGACCGCGAGCTAGACGCGTTCGCGCCCCGCGCCGAACTAGTTCCCGCGATTGCCTTCCCAGGGAGCGAACTGGCTGTCCCCCTCCGGCCCACGCGGTGTCTCCTGCGGACGATCGCCGATCCGGCGATTCCCCGGAACCACGGTGGGATCGGCACCCGGCGGCAACTGGCCCCGGGCTTCCGGATGCATGGTGTCCAGGCCGGCGAAGATGCGGTCCGAGGTGAGGTCGCTCTCGAGCATGCGAATGACTTCGGTCACCACCTCCCCGGCGTCCCCACCGGAGTAGCGGGCGTACACCCCCACCGTCTTGCCCAGTTGCTCCAGCTCCGGGCCCCGGATTCCGTGGCTCCAGGCCTGGCTGACCAGATCCATGGAACGATCGGGATCCACGCCGGAGGCCGACAACACACCCATGGCCAACAGGGGTGCCTGGACCGAGTTCAAGGGGGCACTGTCGCCCCGGGCCAGCGACAGGGCCCGGTCGAATACCTCGATGGGTACCCCGACCTGGATCGCGTAGGCCCCATGATCCACCGCCTTGAGACGCGAGTCCCGGTCGAGTTCCTGGGCGGGGAAGGCGGCGTCGATCAGGACCGCCGCGTCCTTGAGACGGATCTCCAGGGCTCCCACCGCAGCTTCCACGCGGGGGGACGGAACATGCTTGGCCATCCCCTGCAGGTACCGGCTGAGCACCGGGTCCACCGGCAAATCGGAGGCGGCGACGCGACCCAACCGCCCCACCGCGATGAGGAGGTCGGCCGGCGGATACTCGTTCTCACCCGCCCGATGGAGAAACTCGGAGAGGGCGTCGGGGGATACTCCCTTGGCCACGGCGGCGTGGCTGGCGCGGGAGAGATCGGAAGAGAGCGGCGAGGCGGCATACAGGCTGAGGGCCGCATCGAGCATCGTGGCCGCTTCGGCCGGGTTGGCTTCCGCGGACCGGGCAAATACCGGATCGGCGGTTTCGCCAACCGAGGGAGCAAGGGTGCCTGCGACGTACACGCCGGCAACGAGCGCGGCGAGCGCAAACCGGCTGATTCGTAGCGTGCCTAGCAGGTGATACATACGATGAGTCCTCCTGAAACGATTCCATGCGTACCAACAGGGTTGGACGGGTTTCCGGCCATTGCGTTACGTCCCGTCATTGATAGGTTCCCGGGCTGCCGATGGTGATCACCCCGTTTTCGCCCCCGTACCCATCGGATTCGTACCGCGGGGCATCCTGGGGGGTGACCCAGTTTCCGTCCACGATAAAGGCATAGCGATAGATTCCCGGCTCCAGGGGAATCACGGTCTCCCAGACCCCGTCCTTGTTGGGTCCAGAAAGCGGGTGGCGCCCGTCTGCCCAGGCGTTGAACCCGCCAACCAGGGAGACCTCGGCCGCCTCGGGGGCCCGGAAACGAAACCGGATCCCGCTTCCCGCATCCGCGGGTCGCATCGGCGAGTCCACCAGGAGGTGGGGGCCCGAGCGCACCGAAGGAGGCTCGACCAGGTCCAGGGAGAATCCGATCGAGAACCGGGACTGATTGAACCCGAACACCGGATTGCTGGACGACTGCCGGATCCAGCTCCCGTCGGCGAAGAGGCGCATGCGGGAGTTGATGGGACGTCCCAGGGTAAAGCCGAACTGAAGGGTTTCGTCTTCCCGCAGCACCGAAACGAGTTCGATGCTCTTCCCGTTCACCTGGAAGTACTGGAACGTGTCGTAGCTGCGGCGCCCGAACACCGCGTAGGCGGAGAGCGACATGCGGGCAAAGAGGGGGCTCTGGCTGCGCAGCGACAGCACGGGCCCGCGGTACCCCGCCGCCTCGGCATTGGACTCGTTGCGGCGGAACAGTCCCTCCGCGGTCAGCATGGTCTTTCCGATCTGCCGGGTCGCGGCGAGACCGACATCCAGCATGGCGTGGGTTTCGCCCCGGCCGTCGCCCGCGGTGGCACGGGAGGGATAGAGGCTCCGGTTGTAGTTCGCGCTGGTGGCGAGGATCCAGTTGTCCGAGGCCACCCAGCCCAGCCGCAGGCTCCCCCCCACCCGGTCCATATCGTAGAGAGGAAGGCTCTCGCGCCGGAACTGCCAGCCGGAAACACCGCCATCCACCATGAACCGGGAGGAGAGGCGACGACGAAAGCTCGCGGCCAGGCGTACGTCGGTATCGTCCCCGTCGACATCGGTGCCGTAGGCGGTCGAGGCGAGGCTCCCCGAGAGGTCCAGTCGATTGGCGCCGCGCAGCCAGGTCAGGCTGGCCCGCGTGGCCCCGCTGTAGAAGCCCTCGGCCACGGTGACCGGAGCGCCGAAGCGGGCGGCGTCGGCCAGTACCTGGTCGTCATAACCTCCGGTGAAGTCCAGGGTCCAGCGCCCCAGGGTGGCGGCATGGCCTTCCTGGACAGGGAATCCCGCGACGACCAGAACCGCGAGAACGACAACGAGCCGAGCCGTACTCAGAGCACGAGAACGGCGTTGGTGTTCCCGAATCCGTCGTCGACAAGAAGGGTCGCGCTGGGATCGGTCACCCAATCCCCGTCGACCACGAACATGTATTCGTAGCGACCGGGGGGCAACTCGAGGGAGACGGTCCAGAGGTCCTCCTTCACGCGTGTCAGCGTGAGGTCACAGACCCGCCACTGGTTGAAATCTCCGGACAGGCACACTTCGCGTGCGTCCTCGGCCCGGATCTGGAAATCGTACCGTACGGTATCGAAGGTCACCGACGACGCCGACGAACCCGCCCATGGCGGCAAGGGGAGCGTCCGGATCAGCGGGAGCGCCAATAGCAGCGCCGCGGCGGCCGCCAACGGGGCCAGGGCCCACCGACGCGAGGGCCGGGGGGCGGTCCTTCCGGCCAGTTCCAGCACGGGCGATGCCGGCTCGGCAGCCAGGGCCTCGGCATCGAGGGCCCGGCGAACCGATTCGGACAAAGAGGCAGGGGACCGCGGGCGGGTAGCCTGGAGCCAATCCTCGATGCGGAGCAACGTTTTCAGGCGGTTATCCAGAGAGCTGCCCGGGCGCAGTGCCCCCTCCAACTGTATGGCCTGGCGAAGCGTCAACTCCTCGTCCAGGCAGGCGTGGAGCTGAGGATCCTCGGGGGGCCGCTTGTGATTGCCCATGGTGTCTCCTCGCTCCTTATCGAAACTCATAGCTCGTGTCCCCGCTCCCGCAACACCGCGAGAACCATTTCCCGGGCCCGGTGAACCCGGACCTTGGCGTTGCTCTTGGAGATCCTGAGCACGTGGGCCAACTCGTCGTAGGAGAGGCCCTCCTGATGTCGCAGCACGAAGGCGTCCCGGTAGGGTGCATCCAACCGGCCCAGTGCGTTACGGAAGTCCGCGGCAACCTCGCTTTCCTCGGCCAGATGGTCCGGTCGTCCGAATCGCGTCGGCGGTTCCAGACCGCTCATCTCGGGAGCGTCCAGACTGGACTCGCGGCGCCGGTTTCTCGAGGCGAGGCTTTCCCGGTGGTCGTGACAGACATTCACCGCGATCCGGTAGAGCCAAGTGTAGAACCGGGCATCGCCGCGGAATCCGGGAAGACTGCGGTACGCCTTGAGAAACGTGTCCTGGGTGAGCTCTTCCGCCGTGTGATCGTCCTTGATGAGGCGACAAACCAGGGCGTAGATGGCGTCCTGGTAGTTCCGCACCAGGATCGAGTACGCGATGGTGTCCCCGTCGCGGGATCGGGCGAGGAGTTCACGCTCGGCGACTTCCTCCGGGACGGGATCGGTCACGCTGCGATACGTGTTCAGATCCGGTGAGGATGCCACCGTGCCGGTCCAGGACACTTCGGATGCCCCGACCCGCTGAACCCAACCTGTTGGTCGACGACTGATTCGAGAGCTCAAGTCCACCCCGGCGGTCTTGTGGCCATTCGACTCGAGAACTACGGACCGGGGGGGGACACGGATCCAAAGTTGCCGTCCAACCTATGCGCCTTGGACGCGCAAAGGTTCCCCCGGTTACACGGGTCAATCGAGCTTTCCCGGATCTGGCTGGGGTCGCGACTCCCCGATCCGGAAAACAAGGTGGAGATGCAAGGTCCGAGGGCAAGATGGCGCACGAAGTGGCAGTTGGGTAGGGGCACTTAACATTTTCGAAACATTTTTTCACCCAATTGAAATTGTTCCAACGAAACCTCAAATCCTCGTAACCGGGGCCCCCATGTGCCGTCCCAATACTGTGCCATCCTGCTGCCTGCCGGGTCGGCTCCACATCGAGTCCGACTTCACCTGACTCGGCCACCCCGGGGCGCCATCCCCGGACCCGTTCCTACTCCGTAGGGACATCCCCCAACGGGCAGATCCCTTGCGGATCTGCCCGTTGCTTATGCAGTTAGAGACGGACTGCTAGAATGGCCCCGCCGCGGACACCGCGCACCCACCAACCCATGAGAACCCCATTCGTCCTCCTGCTCGCCGGATGCTGGGGGGCCGCCGTCGGCCTCCTGGAAGCGCGCGCCCTCGAGTCCTGGTACGGGATCGAGCTCCACCGGTGGGTTCACTACGCGGAAGCTGCTCTTAATTATGGGCTTATGGCGTTTCTCGACGCCCTCATCCTCCTCGCCGGGGTGCGGGTTTTTCGCCGGTTCCGGCCCTTGGACTGGCCCGAGGAGGCACATCGACAGAACCGGTTCGTGGAATTGGGGGTGGGACTGGCCTTTGCCGGAATCGTGGGGGCGGCTTTTTTCCTGAACTACCCCGCCGGCGGGCGGATCGCCTCCGGGATCCTCCGCTGGGGACTTTTGGCCGGGGTGGGAGGGGCCTTCCTGGTCGGAGCCTGGATCCTCTCCGCACATCTCCGCGTGGTTGGAGTCCTGCGCCTGGCCATGGTGGCCCTCGTTCTGGCGGTGTTGCTGGGCCCCGGAGCTGTCCACCGGGCCAAGTCCTTCGCCGGCTCCCCTGCCGCGGGGAACCCGAACCAACCGGACGTGCTGTTCGTGGTCCTCGATACCCTGCGACCGGATTACCTCTCCTGCTACGGCTACCCGCGCCCCACCAGCCCTCGTCTGGACGCCCTGGCCGAAACCGGCGTGCGCTTCCAGCACTGCACCGCCCAGGCAAGCTGGACCCTTCCCTCGACCGCTTCCATCCTGACCGGGCTCTATCCCTCCAGTCACGGTGCGGTCACCTACGGGGCGGGAATCGCCGACGCGCCGGTGCGCCTGGCGGAGGTGGCCCGGGACGTCGGCTATCGCACGGCGGCGTTCACCGAGAACTGGTACATCACGCCGCGAAACGGATTCGGGCGGGGTTTCGACACCTTCTGGGGTTACTGGTTCCCCTGGATCTCGGACCAGCTCCTTGTCTATCGCATCGCGGGAGACCGGCTGGGGATTCCCCTGGTGAACCTCTTTCCCAAGCAGGAGTTTCCCGACGAACTCACCGACCCGTCCCAGCTCAACTGGGATGCACGGGTCACCGTGGACAGGGCGCTGGCCTGGATGGCGGACTCCACGGATCCCTCGTTTCTCTACCTGCATCTGATGGGACCTCACGGGCCCTATGGGCCACCGGAGTACCTGCTCCCGGGCGACCCGCCCCTCGTCCGCATCAGTGACCATCCCCGGGAAATGGGTGGAACCATCCCCCTGGGCGATCCGGGAAAAGCAATACCGCCCGATGAGTTGAAGGTGATGCAGGACCTCTATGCCGCGGACATCCGGTATGTGGATCATCACCTGGGCCGGCTGTTCGACGCGCTGGATGCGGCGGGCCGGCTCGAGAACACCCTGGTCGTGGTGACGTCGGATCACGGCGAGGAATTCTTCGAACATGGCGGATGGAATCACGGCGCCTCCGCCTATGACGAAGTGATCCGGGTTCCGTTGATCGCGTCATGGCCGCGGGGGTTCCCGGGGGGGCGGGTTTCGGATTATCCCGCGCAATCCATCGACCTCTTCCCCACCTTCTCCGACCTGATCGGCGGGAAGACCCCGCCCAACCTGCCGGGCCAGAGCCTGCGGGACGTGCTGGAGGGGAAACCCGCGATCGCCCATCCGGCCTTCGTCGAAGCCTGTGCCCTGCGACCCGAGGGGGCCGCGATCCACGCATTGATCGACGGATCGGAGAAGCTGATCTCGCTGCGGGTGGACGACCGGGAGCAGCAACTCCTGTTCGATCTTTCGCGGGACCCGGCGGAACTAGCGGATCTTGCCGGTGTCAGCACGGCCCGGGCGGAATCGTTGACCGTGGTCATCCGGGCCTGGGAGTCGCTCCAGGAGCAGCACCGGGCGGCGGGAACCGAGGTGCGTCTGGACGAGGCGACGCGGAAACTCCTGGAGAGTCTCGGCTACGTGGATTGATCCTCTTCTTCGCGGAACCAACCCCCGAGCACCAGCTGCATCCCCACCGCGAAGACCAGCAGGGCGGAGACGATCTGGATGTCCGCGGCAAGGCGTGAGTACCAGACCCGGGGAGAGATATCCCCGTACCCGACCGTGGTCATGGTGACGACGCTGAAGTGGAAGCAGTCGAGGAGCACCCCCAGACGCGAATCCGTCTCGTAGTGGTAGGTCTCCCGCGCCGGCCGGTCGATTACCTCCACCATCAACGCGGGGAAAGCCTGGCCCGATGCCTGGTGCAGGTCCGAAAGCAGGTGGCTGGGACCGGACCAGATCCGTCCCTGGATTCCGCTGAAAGCGCGGTAGTTTCCGCCCCACGGGATCGGTTCGGCCAACGCCCCGGACTCGAGGGCGGCTCTTTGATCGGTATAGAACACGTACTCCCCGTGGGCGTCCTGCAGGTCGCCTGCCACCACCATGGTGTAGTAGATGGCGGTGAACGAGAACAGAATCGCCACGTAGCTGAAGAGGATGGTCAGGATCATGTGGCCCTGCTGCGCCGGGCGAAAGGCCTTGCGCAGCGTCATGACCAGGACCCAGCTCAGCAGGAGGATACAGACCGCCCAACCGATCCTGAGCAGGTTGAGGTGATCCTCGTTCGATCTCACCGCCCAGCGGGTCACCTCGGCGAATGCCCAGCTGAGGATGGAGATCAACACGGTCGCAATGAGAATCCATCGGATGTCCCGGACCACGACCTTGACTTCCTGCAGGACAACCGAGCGGCTGCGCATCCGGGGTGCCTAGAAGTAGTACCGGGAGAACAGGGTGTAGGAAGAACGATTCGCCTTGATTTGCGTTTCCTCGAGGGGAATCCGGCGCAAGCCGATCTCGAGCCCCAGGGAAAAATCCTCCCGACCGGTATACATGATTCCGAGGAGCCCCCCCACCGTCGTACCGTCCTCCAGCACGGAGAGGCTGAATGCATCCACGGAGAAACCGAACTGAAGGGCGATGGGAGTGCCGCCCTTCTGGCCCCAGTCGAGGCTGGCCAGGATGCCCGCCTTGTACCCCGTATCATCGTCCCGCACGCTGTTCAAGTAGCCGAACTCCGCCACCGCGGTGATGCCCCACCAACGACTGGGGGCATAGGCTGCCCGCAACCCGGTCCGGAGGATCAATCCATCGTTCTCCTGAACCAACGAGGCACCCTTGGGCCCGAACTCGATGAGATCCTCGGCGAACTGGACGATATCGACCCTGAGACTGCTGCCCGATCCGGCATCCACCGTCCCGGAGAGGAGGAACTTGTCGTCGCGGTACAGCTTGATGGTGGTCCCGGCCTGGATGCTGTTGACCGCACTGACCCCCTGGGAAAGGATCGCTTCCGCCCCGGTCCCCACCCGCGCCACGACATTGGCCCCGATCCTGAACGCCAGATCCCGGGTGGGGGCGAACTGGTATTCGAAACCGACGATGACAAAGGCCAGGTTGCCGTTGAGAGAGACGAGCGTGTCCCCCTCGATGATGACCACCGGCAGTTCCACGTCCATGGCCAGCCCGATCCCGAGGGAGTTGCTGAAGTGGGTGGTGGCAAACGGATCCGGAACCAGGTTCGATGGAATGAAGCGGAAGTCACCCACCGTCCGGTTCATCCCGACATCGGGCGGGGAATCCTGGGCGAGACCGGACCCGGTGACCCCAAGGAGACCCACAAGACCCACGATGGTGACGAATGCCGAGCGGAGGGAGGGGAGAGGCGTGGTACGCAGCACGATCGTGTTCCTTTCGAGGGTTCCCGGGCAACGGCGCAGACTTTACCTCCGGAGGGACCCCAGGTAAACTCCGCCGCGCCTGCCCACCCCCTAGGAGAACCCCATGGTCCAGCGATCCGCGGCCGCCTCCGCCCTACTGCTTCTCGGTTTCCTGGTCCAGCCCGGAGTCGCTTCCGCAGGCGTGGGCCTGGGCATCGGGGCGTTGGCCGGGGCGAACATGACCACCTTCAGCGGCGACGTCCCCGAGGACAGCTCGTGGAAACCCCGGCGAGGGTTCGAGGCGGGCGGGTTCGTGGATGTGGTGCTCAGCCCCCACGTAACGATCAGCACCCAGGCCATGTTCATGCGCAAGTCCCCCATGCTGGAGATCAAGACCGGCGAGGAGGATGCCGACGGGGAACCGCTCACCGAGCAGGTCAAGACGGAGATCGACTACTTCGTGCTGCCCGTAATGGCCCAGTACATCTTCGGGGAAGGCAACACCAACTTCTTCATCGAGGGGGGCGTCGAGTTCTCCTTCATGCAGGATGCCACGCTCTACCGGGACGGAACCCCGGAAGACGTCAAGAGCGTGATCAACGACACCGACTTCGCCGCGGCCACCGGTCTGGGAGTGAAGTCCAAGGTTGGGCCGTTCGACTGGTTCGCCAGCCTGCGCTTCACGATCGGGTTGGAGAACGTGGCCATGGGCGACCCGATCGAGGGATCGGTGCGTGAGGTGGTGTGGAAGTCCCGCGGATCGCAGTTCCTGGCCGGGATCAGCTTTCCCATCCTGAAGTAGCCGCTGCTTCCTAGGCGGGCGCCTCACGACGATCCGGAACCTTGGCCAGCACCAACGCTCCCAGGGCACACACGCCCCCAAGAATGGCCAGGGCCAAGCGATACTTGGCGGGCCCCAGCCCTCCCCCCAGCAGCACGGTGACTCCCCATACCTGGGGTCCGATCACCGCGGCCGCCTTGTTGCAGAAGGCGTAGATCCCGAACATACGCCCCTCTTCCCCCTCGGGGGTCAAGGCAAGGAGCAGCGGGCGGGTCGAGGTCCACAACGAGCCCAGGAGCATGCCGAACACCCCGCCCATGACATAGAACAGGGTTGTCGAGCTGGTGGCCGCCACCACGAAGGTCCCCAGGGCCCAGGTCCAGGCGGTGATCACGAACACCTTCCGCGCCCCGAAACGGTCCGCCAGCCACCCGGCCACGAACGATCCCAGGATGGCCGGGACGGTGGCCAGCATGAAGAAGACCACCTTCACCGAGTCGGGAAGGCCCATCACCTTCTGCGCGTAGACCGCCATGAAGAGGATCGCGGTGTGGACCGCGTCCAGGATCAACAGGTTGGCTATGAGGAACCAGCGGACACCGGGGTACCGGCTCATGTCCCTGAGGACAAGCAGGATGTCGGCCCAGACCTCCCGGAATCGGGGCCGGGGCTGATGGGGCCGCGGAGGCTCCTTGACGAACAGGAAGATGGGGAGCGCGAAGACCAGGAACAGGATTGCCGTGGGGAGGAAGGCGGCCTCCCGTCCCCCGGGATCGAGGAACCCGACCTCACGATTGATGATGGGCAGCGTTCCGTCGACGAAGGGCACCACCAGGAACATGCCCAGGAAGGAACCCAGATAACCCAGCGCCACCCCGAGACCGCTGATGCGACCCCGGTTCTTGGCGGTGCTCACCTCCGGGAGGAGGGCGTTGTAGAACACCAGCCCCCCCTGGAATGCATAGTTGGCCAGGGCAAAGAGGGAGAGGGCGAAGACCAGCCCCCAGGTTCCGGGGATCCGGGTCACCCCACCCAGGGCGGCGGTCCCGGCAATGCAGACGCCGGTGAACAGGGCGAGAAACCGGAGACGACGCCCCGCGCGGTCCGACCAGTCCCCCAGGTAGGGGAGGGTGAATGCCACGGCCAGCATGGAGGCGCCGTAGAAGAGGCTGTACCAGAGATCCTCGCGGCCTCGGTCCACCGTGACCCATTGCGAAAAGAACAGGGTCACCACGTTCATCGAGTAGATGGTGTTGGCGAGGTCGTAGAGGGCCCAGGGGAATGCGCCTTTGGGGGCGTGGGGCTTCATTGGCGCTCCGCGAACGCCGGAGGGCTACCGGGCGAAAGAGGCCGGGTCAGTCGATGACCCACGAGAAGAAGCCACGGACTTCGGGGTTGGTCCGGGTCACGTCCTCGAAGTTCTCGTACTTCCCTTTCGTGTGGTAGAGGTAGTACTCGGCGCCCACCCCCAGCTGCCGACGGATGGGAATGTCCAACCGGGCCCGCGTGAACGCGACCTCATGGGTGCTCTCGGTTCCGTTCACGGTCAGGATCCAGTACTGCTCGTGGGACATCTCGAAGAGCGGGCGGTTGTTGCGCCAGAGGCTGGCCAGGAACTTGTAGCCGATGCCCGGGCCATAGTCGTAGTTGCGGGCGGTGAAGCTCCGGTAATCGGAGGTCGTAGCGGCCAGCCAGTACAGCTTGCTATGCAGGTTCATGTCCAGCTGCAGACCCTCCGAGGGTGTGAGCCGGGTCAGGAAGGAAGCACCGGTTGCCTGTCCGGCGAACTCGATCGCGTTGTTGTTGATGAAGTCGTAGTGCTGGTATGCGGCGATCCGGCTCGTGGTGGTCCGGGTCCGGCGAAGATCCGCACCCGCGAGGAACCCCTCGATCTGCAGCTGACCGATACCCGAGGCATCGTCGAAGTTGATCTGCAGCTCGGCGGCAAAGTGGTCGAACGGCTTGTCGATCTCCTCATCGAACGCGTCGCCGTAGTCGAAGTCGAAATTGAGGAAAACCCGCGTGGTGTCGGTTTCCCAGACCCTTTCTTCCCCGACGGTGCGCACGCCGACCATGTACTCCATGTTGAAGTTGTCGGGGATGCGGTCTTCCGGGTTGGGGAACTGCTCGAAGGCGCGTCCGGTGACCAGCCGGGTGAATCCCCGGATGGGGTTGAGGAAGATGCCCCCCAACTCGCGCCATCCCCGGGAAGACCCGGTTGCCGTGTTGTCCAGAACCAGGTCGGAAAAGCGCCACAACGCTTCGCCCATGGTCGTGCCGCCGACACTGGTGGCAATCCAGTCGTTGTAGGCGGGGTTGTGGGTCTCTCCGAAGTACTCCCACAGGAAGCTCCCGGCAAAAGCGAACGGGACGCTTTCCCAGAAGTCATAACCGTTGGATCGGCCGGCGTTGTAGTACAGGTTTCCGTGATAGGGATGGGCAAACTGGTTCGTGGTGAACTTGTTGGGATCCCACTCGAATCCGTTCCGGATGTTCTCCCAGAAGGAATACCAGCTGACCTTGGTGAAGTCCTGGCCGGAGATGTAACGGTTGTAGCCCATCACGAACAGGTTCACCGCAACGATCTCGGTTGCGCCCAACAGGAAGTTCTTCTTCTCCACCCGGGCGGTGTGCCGGACCATGTCCATGCTGGGACTGGCCTCGTTGACCATGCCCGTGGTATCGGCCAGGACCTGGGCGAGCAGCTCGCCGTCAAAGGGTTCCGACAACGGCTCCTGCGCAAGGACGTCCATCGGTAGCCCTCCGGACAGAAGGGCTACGATTCCGATTCCGCTGACGAAACGACGCAGGAGGTTTTTCATGGGCTTAGAACAGGGAGATTCCGAGAACGAGAACGGGGTCCCACTGGGTTTCCGCGTCCGATGAGTACTCGGAGAACCGCAGGCTGGCCCCGCCGCCTCCGAAGATGGCCACCTTGGCACCGGGTCGATACTCCGCGATCAACCGCAACTGACCGGCGGGCTGCAGCCGGTCGTTGACTGCCGGGTCCGGGTTGGCCTTGGGAATGATGTGAACGATGCCGATGTCCGGGGTCACGTCCAACTTGTCGCTGATGGAAAAACGGCGACCGAAATGCCAGTTGATGGTCCAGGTCTTGTCGTATTCGGCCTCCGGGTTGGACTCATCCTCCGACTCGGACTGGATGTCGTTGGTGCCCACCGAGAAAACCGAGACCCAGTCGTTGACCCGGGTCCGCACACCGGTGTTGAGCAGGGCCACGTTGGTGACGTAGGTGACCCAATCCACGTTGCCGTTGTTCGCGATGTTCACGAAGCCGATGGGGAGGCCGTTGTGCTGCCCCACCCAGTTGAGGGCCCCGATCTGGACGCCGTCGATGGTACCGCTGCTGTTGAAGAAACCCACCTGGATACCGCTGTAGATCTGGGAAAGGTTCACCGTCGCCACCTGCACCCCCGACGAGGTCTCCGTGGCGATGTTGAGACCGGCCGCGAGCTGGACGCCCCGCAGGCCTTCCGTGGTGGCGTTGGCAAAGCTGGAGACCTGGATCCCGTGCATCATGCCTTCGACCAGGTTGAAGGCGCCGGAGAACTGCAGACCGCGCAGGTCCGCGAGCTGATAGTTGACGAAGGCACTCAGCTGTAGACCCTGATACTCGCCCATCATGAGGTTGACCGGCGCCCACATGAGCCCGCGACCCTCGCCGGTGAAGTAGTTGGCGAAACCGGTCAGGGCCACCCCCCGGAACGCGCCACCCACATGGGAGTAGATACCGGTGAGCTGAAGCCCTCTCATGTCGTCATGGAGAATGCCGGCGATCCCGGTGACGTCCAGGCCCCGCACGCTGCCCTGACGCCCATGAATGAGAGCAAGGCGCACGTTGGAGGTGGCGTGAGGGTCGCTGTTGATGCTGAGGGGATACCAGAGCGACAGGTTGACCGCGTGGTGAGGCTGGGCCTCCGAGACGAACGGGGTCGACGCCAGGGCCAGAACCCCCAGAACACAGATTGAGATGTTTCGTACCCGT
Source organism: Candidatus Eiseniibacteriota bacterium (assembly GCA_942491735.1). GTDB lineage: Bacteria > Eisenbacteria > RBG-16-71-46 > JABDJR01 > JABDJR01 > CALOCN01. Next base: position 62,149 of record CALOCN010000008.1, read on the forward strand.
TGGGTCATCCTGAGTCGCCAAGGAAAGAGATAATGCAAAGGCGTCGTCCTGTAGCAGCGGACCCGACTCCCTTCGACCCCGGGAGTCTACTCAGGGCTTGAAGGTCCGTCGACCCGAAATCCGGTGGATTGGGGGTGGTGATGGCATCCTTGCCGGTCTTATCATACGGGCCACAAGTTCACGCCCTCACCCGGGGAATACGATGCCGTTCCCGTTTCGCAGATCCATCATCGCCAGCCTGGCCGGCCTGCTCTTCGCAGGAGCGGCGTTTGCCGGTGCGCCCTATGATCGCCAGGGCTGGATGGCCGGTCTTGGCTTTGGCCTGGGTCGCGGGGAAACCACCGATTCCAACGGCAGTGTTTCGGTGTGGAAGGAGGGCATGACCCCCCAGATCCGGTTCGGAAAAATGTTGGGCCGGCGATTCCTGGTCAGTTATGAGCAGCAAATGTGGTTCCGTGAACAGGGCACCGGAGTCTACGCCCCCAACGAGAACGAGATCCGGGTCCGCCCCAACCTCCAGATCTTCGGACTTGGAATCACCTGGTACCCCGGGAATCTGAACAACGCCTGGGGCGGTCTGTTCTTCCAGGGAGCGGTGGGGCCCGCGCATGCGGGATGGACGGTCGTCACCTCGGAGCCCGAGGACCCGGCCAGCGAAGACATTCAGCGCCGGATCGACGAGTTCGGCGTCGGAGCCTCCCTGGGTGCCGGGTACGAGTTCATGGTGGGGCGCCATTTCGCTCCGGGGGTCGAGGTCACCGCGCGATACTTCTCGATCGACGAGGTGTTCTACGACACCGCCTGGTTGGCCACCCTCGGCCTGCACCTGAGCTACTACTTCTAGTCGCCCCGGCCCTACGGCTCGATGCAACCCCACTGCATCATCCCGGGAGGCACCTCGTTGAGCGGCGGACCCGCCGGCAGCGGCACCGCGGTCGGGACGATCTGATCCATGGAACGCGCGTCGAACAGGCGGCCGTTGATCATGACCCGGTCCACGTCCTCGGTGCGCCGGATGTCCTCGCGCGGGTCGCTTCCCAGCACGATGAGATCGGCCAGTTTGCCTTCCTCGATGGAGCCGACCGCGTGGTCCAGCCCGATCGCCGTGGCCCCAAGGATGGTCCCCACCCGCAGGACGTCGTAGGGATCGAGCCCCCCCTGGGCGAACATCCACATCTCCCAGTGCACCCCCAACCCCTGCATCTGGCCGTGGGCACCCACCTCGGCAATGCCGCCCCGGCGCACCACCTCGGCCGCGCTGCGAGCAAGCTCCAGGTGATGGAACTCCCCTTCCGGAACCAGGGTCCGCCGACGCGAGCGGGGGTCCACCCGGTTGCGGGGAACAAAGGTGAGCAGCCGCTCGTTCTCCCACACGTTGGTCTTCTGGTACCAGTAGTTCTCGCCCCACAGCCCGCCGTACCCCACTACTAGGGTCGGGGTGTACCCGGTCCGGCTTTGGGACATGAGGGTCAACGCATCCTCGTAGAGCGGGGCGATGGGAACCGCGTGCTCCAGGGTGGTGTGACCGTCCATGAACATGGACATGTTGTGGGCATAGAAGGAACCGCCCTCGGGGACGATCATCATTTCCAGATCACGGGCGGCCCGGATGACCCACTGCCGCTGCTCCCGCCGGGGCTGGTTGTAGCTCTTGGCGCTGAAGGCCCCGTAGGCCTTGAGCCGGGCCAGATGTCGATGCGCATCCTCCACCGAGTTGATGACCGATTTGAACTCCCCCTCCGCGCCGTAGAGGATGGTTCCGGTCGAGAACACCCGGGGTCCCACCAGGACTCCCGCCTTGACCATCTCGCTCATGGCGAAGACCCGGCGGGTGTTGTTGCTGGGGTCATGGGTGGTGGTCACCCCAAAGGCCAGATTGGCCAGGTAGGCCCAGTTCTGCTGGGCGTCGAGATCGTTTCCGGAGCTTCCCATGTGGGCATGAACATCCACGTAGCCTGGAAGCAACACCTTGCCCGACACGTCGATCACCCGCGCACCGTCGACCGACACCGCATCCCGGGTTCCCACCGCGACAATGCGATTCCCCCGCACCCGCACCACCCCGTCCTCGATGACCCGGGGTTCGGTCATGGTGAGCACGGTGGCGCCCACCAGCGCGATATCGGTATCCGGGACGTCCGCCGGAGCGGTCCAGCCCAGACGCACGCTGTCCGGTTCCACCGGCACGTCGCCGGTGTCGCTGGGGGCGAAGAGCGGCTCGACTTCCACCGAGAAGAGATCCGGCCCCAGCACCCAGCTCAGGGTGCGGCTGTCCGCGGACCAACTCAGCGCCTCCCCGGCGATACCGCTGACCTTGCGCACCGGAAGGGCCTTCATGTCGGGACCCACCGGGACCGCCTTCCCGGCCAGGGGGCGCGGCGCAACGTACACTTCCCACAGCTCCTCGAATCCCACCCAGCGCCCGTCAGGCGACAGCACGATCTCGCGGGCCCGGTCCGAGGTCACCAGGTCCCGCCGGTCCCCCCCCAGGCGGTCGACCGAGTACAGGGTCTTGGTGTCGTCACCCCACTGGTAGAGAAGGATGCGTTCGCCGTCGGTGTCGAAACCGGGTGACAGACCGTCCTCGGTCACGAGCCGCGGTTCGCCTCCGGCCAGGGGCACGATATAGATACCGGTCTCGTTGACGTGGTGGTTGCCGCGGTAGCCGTCGCCGCCACCGCGTCGGTACACCACTTCCTTGCCGTCGGGGGACACCTGGGGGTGGCTGTAGTGACCCGGGCGGGTGACCACGTTGCGTGGGCTGCCGCCGGAGCTGCCCACCACACGCACCCGACCGCTCTCGGTGTCGTTCCAGGAGACATAGACAATGCGCCGTCCGTCCGGGGTCCAGACCGGATGCGCTTCGGTGTCGCTGCCGTGGGTGAGTCGTCGCGGAGCCCCGCCCGCGAGGTCCCGGGTCCACAGACGTCCCAGGGCCTGGAAGACCACCCGCGTGCCGTCCGGTGAGACGCGGGGCGTACGCACCACGCGCACCGGAAAGGTGTCCCCGCCGATCTCCTGGCGGAACCGCAGCGCCTCCACCACCGGGATCTCCATGTCCGCGGTGAAGGGAATGACCGAGGCCTCCCCGGTACTCACGCTGACCCGGTGGATCTTCCCCTGCGCCCAGATGACGATCGAGGCCCCGTCCGGCGTCCAGGCGAACCCGGGATACACGCCGTGCACGGCCCAGGTTTCCTGGGAGTCCTTGCTGAGCCCGGCGAAGAGCGGCCGGTCGATCCCGGTCTCCAGGTCGCGGAGCATGAGCACGGTGTTGAGCCGCGCCCGCCCCACATAGGCCAGGGTGCGCCCGTCCGGGCTGATCTCCGGGCGCACGCTCCCCCCGGGCCGGCTGACCAGGGTCTCGGTCCCGCCCTCGACCAGATCCACCCGGCGCAGTGTGTAGATGGTGGTGTTGGGATCCTTGTTGTAGGAGAAGCTGCTGCCGGGGGTGCTGTCGATGGAGTAGAAGAGGTAGCGCCCGTCCGGGGAGATCTCCGGCTCCCCCACGTCCTTCTGGTCGTTGGGACGCTTGGTGAGTTGCACGCCGGCCCCGCCGTGGGCCACGTCGTACATCCACATCTCGCCGGCCCCCAGGGAGCGCCGACTGCTGAAGTGCTTCTTGGCCACCAGGTACCTGCCGTCCGGGGTCCACACCGCGTTGTTGAGGAGACGGAAGTCCTCCTTGGTGATCTGACGGGAGTCGGTGCCGTCGGCCCGCATCACCCAGATGTTGTCGCCGCCGCCGGCGTCGCTGGTGAAGCTGATCCAGCCGCCGTCCGGGCTGAAGCGGGGTTGGATCTCGTAGGCCCGGCCACCGCGCAACAAGGTTGCCGATCCCCCGGTGATGGGCAGGGTGTAGATGTCGCCCAGCAGGTCGAAGGCAATCGTCTTCCCATCCGGCGAGACATCGAGGCTCATCCAGGTCCCCTCGCTCACCGTGGGGGTAAGGGAAGTCTGGGGCCCCATGTCCGAGGTGTTGACGTCCCACCCGGAGTCCTCGGCGGCGGTGGTGTCGGCGGCCGAAGTGTCCGCGGGAGCCGGTTCCTCGTGCTCGCCCATCTGGTGAGGGTTGGCGTACACCAGGGCGGGGACAAGGAACAGGGCGAGGGCGACATGCAGTCGGATCATGCAACGGCTCCTGAGGGAGGGTTCCAGGCGGCCTGGGGCCGCATTCGGCGTTGGAATGTAGCACAGCGGTAAACGGATCCGAGGGTCCGGGCGACTCTACCGGCGAGCCCTTTGGGGGGGCCTCACCAAGGAGAAACCCATGAGAACCGCCTGCCTTGTCCTGTGTTCGCTGACCCTTCTTGCCGTGCAGTCACCGGTGGCGGGGGCCCGATCCTCGCCTCCCCCGGTTTCCGACATCACCACCCCCCAGGTCACCCCGAGACCCATTCCCCGGTTCGTGGAGGACGCGGTGGCGTGGCTGGTCAGCGTGCAACACGAGGACGGGGGATGGGGCGCCGGCTTTCACGACCGCCAGGAGATCACCGACCCGTCCCTGGTGCCCTCGGATCCTGCCGCCACCGCCTTCACCGCCATGACGCTCCTGCGCTGCGGGAACACACCCACCAGCGGCGCGTACGCCAACACGGTGCGGCGCGCCACCGAGTACCTCATCACCCAGGTCGCCAACGCCCCCACCGAGGGGCCGCTCATCACCGACATGACCGGCACCCAGATCCAAAGCAAGCTGGGCAAGCTCATCGACACCTCCATGACCGTCCTCTTCTTCTCCCGGCTCTTGCCCCAGCTTCCCGAGGGGGACCTGCGCGACCGCGCCGACGCCGCCCTGGGCAAGTGTCTGCGCAAGCTGGAAGGAGCCCAGGAGGCCAACGGCGGCTGGGGGCACGCGGGCTGGGCCGGCGTCCTGCAGTCCTCGATCGGCTACTCCGCCCTGGAAATGGCGAGTGCGGCCGGCAAACGGGTCGACAGCGGGGTGTTGGATCGGGCCCGCGAGCATCATCTGGAGAACTACGACCGCGACACCGGCAAGGCCTCGGCGGCCGACGGCGCCGGAGTGGAGCTCTACGCCTGGTCCACCTCGCTGCGAGCGGCAGCCGGCGAGGCCAGGCAGGCCGAGAACCTGGTCAACCAGGCCAAGCGGGAGGGGCGGATCGAGGCGGACGCGCCGGTTTCCGAACAGGTGCTCGACCAACTGGGATTGCGTCCCGGGCGGGCCAAGGAACTGATGAACGCCTACTCCCAGGTGCAGCAGCAGAACGAACGTCTCAGCGATCAGCAGCTCATTGACGGGTTCGGCAACAACGGGGGGGAGGAGTTCCTGAGCTACCTGCTCACCAGCGAGTCCCTGGTCATCACCGGCGGACGGGCATGGGACGAGTGGAACGAGCGCATGCATCGCCGGCTCGCGGCGATCCAGGCGGAGAACGCGACCTGGGGTGGGCAACACTGCATCACCACCCCGGTCTTCTGCACCTCGGCGGTCGTGCAATGCCTGACCGCGGACCGCGACGCGGACCTGCTGGCCGCGGCCGCCGGGGTGGATCGGGAGGGCGACGGCGAGTGATCCGCACCGCACCGTAGCCGGCCACGACGGCCCTCACCCGATCCGGGTGGGGGCCGTTCCCTGCGGGCGACCCGTGTTTGCTATATTGGCCTTCCGTCGCCAACCGGAGGTCCTGGATGACGTCTCGCGCTTCCCTCCCCTTCCTTCTTGTCCTCCTGGTCGGCTTGCCGGCCTCGGTCCGCGCCGACACGCCCCCGACCTTCCAGCTCCAGTGGGGATCCCTGGGCGCCCCGGGCGCCGGTCCCGGCGAGTTCTGGAACCCGGGCGGCGTGGCGCTGGACGCCGGCGGGAACGTCTTCGTGGTCGAGCTCGACAATCACCGGCTACAGAAGTTCAACAACAACGGGGGCTACCTCGACCAGTGGGGCAGCTCCGGGAGCGGCAACAGCGAGTTCGCCGCCCCACGCGGGGTCGCCGTGGGTCCCGATGGCAGCGTCTACGTCGCCGACACCAGCAATCACCGGATCCAGAAGTTCTCACCCACCGGCGTGTTTCAGCTGGGGTGGGGGACCGAGGGATCGGGTGAAGGCCAGTTCGATCAGCCTCATGACGTGGCGGTCGAGTCCAACGGGACGGTCTACGTCACCGACCGGGACAACCACCGGATCCAGAAGTTCAACGCTTCGGGTGGGTTCCTCGCTTCATGGGGCACCCGCGGATCCGGCGCGGGGGATCTGTCCTTTCCCCTGGGTCTCGATGTCGCGGAGGGTTTCGTCTACGTGACCGAGGCCGGGAACCATCGGGTGCAGAAGTTCACCACGGCGGGCGTGGCGGTGGATACCTGGGGCGGACAGGGGGCCTCCGCCGGGCAACTGAACAGTCCCTGGGGAATCAGCGTCGCCGCGGACGGAACGGTCTATGTCGTGGATCGAGGCAACCACCGGATCCAGGGGTTCGACACCAGCGGTGCCTGGCTGATGATGTGGGGAAGCATGGGAACGGGAGAGGGCGAGTTCTGGTGGCCGCTGGGGATCGCCGCCGATTCCGCCGGCAACGTGTTCGTGTCGGATGGCTTCTACCGGATGCAGAAGTTCGGCCGCACCGTCCCGGTGGAAAGAACGACCTGGGGACGGGTCAAGAGCCGCTTCCCCTGAGTCTCGCGCCCTTTCCGGGCTCCAATCTGATACCCATCCGTTCCATTCAGGATATGATCTGTCCTCGATTCGGGTCCGGAGCGACCCGCCAATGGACCTCCAGAAAGAAAGGGTGCCCTCATGTCCGTGCGTATCGGAGCCCAAGCTCCCAACTTCAAAGCCAAGACGACCCAGGGAGAGATCGATTTCCACGAGTGGATCGGGGATGGCTGGGCCATTCTCTTCTCCCACCCCAAGGACTTCACGCCGGTCTGCACCACGGAGCTCGGCTACATGGCCTCGCTGGAGCCGGAGTTCGCCAAGCGCAACTGCAAGATCATCGGCCTGAGCGCGGATCCGGTATCGGATCACGAGGCGTGGAAGAAGGACATCGAGTCGACCCAGGGCCACGCGGTCAAGTACCCCATGATCGGCGACGACGATCTTGCCGTGGCCAAGCTCTACGACATGCTGCCCGAGCAGGAGGTGCCGGGAGCACGCACCGCCAAGGACAACGAGACGGTGCGCACGGTGTTCCTGATCGGGCCGGACAAGAAGGTCAAGGCGATGCTCGCCTATCCCATGACCACCGGTCGGAACTTCGACGAGGTGATGCGACTCCTCGACTCGGTCCAGCTCACCGCCAAGGAGACCCTGGCCACCCCGGTGAACTGGCAGCCGGGTGGCGATGTCATCATCCCCCCCAGCGTCTCCAACGAGGAAGCGGAGAAGAAGTATCCCCAGGGTTGGAAGACGGTCACGCCGTACCTGCGGGTGCTCAAGAGGGGCTAGGCCCGGGGCGTCAGGACTTCCCCGCCATCATCTTCTCGAGCTGGAAGCGGTGTCGCAGCGGGTGCATGACCGCGTGCTCCATCATGGCGTCGATGCAGTAGATCGTCTTCCAGCGGCTGGGATAGGCCTCTTCATAGCGCTTGCCCGGAACGTCCACCAGCGGGGTGCGCCACTTCTCGAGCACGTGCAGGATGTAGGTCTCCGCTTCGTCGGCAATGCCCTCTACCCCGGGTGTGCTGTCGATGCCGGGATCGGGCAGCTCCAGCTTCTCGCAGATCCAGACCATATATCCGCGGGCGGCGCCACAGACATGACGGAGCAGGGCATCCATGGAGACGTAGTCGGGATCCTTGGTCTCGGGCAGGGTCACGCCCGCCTTGCGGGCCGCCTGCCAGGTGGACAGGAAAGCACGCATCTCGTGCTCATGAAGCTGGATGAGGGCGCGTGCGCCCGTATAGGCATGTTCGGGAACCATGGTGTCTCCTGGGGTGGGAATCAGGCCGAGGGGTCGAGGGGTCCTTACCAGCGGTGGAAGGCCGGGTGCCCCTGCTCCACCGCGACAAACGAGCCCCGGCAGACCGCGCACACCACGCCGCCGGATTCGAGGGTGGCCTCCACCGCAGTGCGATCGTTGGCGGACTCCAGCACCTTGGCGGTGAGCTTGACCGGCGCGGTCGAGGGGGTCGGCTTGCGCAGCTGGATGGAGTAGGCGGCGGTCACCGTGCACGGCGGGGCGTCCAGGTTCCGCTCCTTCATGAAGTACATGGCCGAGGCCCAGTTCGAGTGGCAATCCAGCAGGGCGCCGATGATCCCGCCGTTGAGCATGCCCTTGAACGCCTCGTGGTGCTTCTGGGGTGTCCAGATCGCGACAAGGGTGTCCCCTTCCACGAAGCTCCGGATGCCCAGCCCCTTGGCGTTGGCCGGACCGCAGCCAAAACAGGCATTCTTCGGAGCGTAGGTCTCCTGGACACTGGGAGGACCTTCCGGCGCCTTGGCCTTGGCCGCAGCCTTCTTTGCCGTCTTCTTGGCCGTCTTCTTCTTGGCGACCTTCTTTGCCGTCGCCTGGGTCGTGCGCTTCTTGCTCACCGCAGCTCCTTTCGCCGAAAAGGGTCCAAGCCCCCCTTCCGAAGCCGCTGCACTTTAGCACGCCGCTTGGCGACCACGCGAAACGCCCCCGGTCGCTGGCCGGGGGCGTTTCGGGCTCTGCGCTCTGTGGAGGTAACGCGGAAAATCAGGGTCGGGACACGTCGTCGGGATAGTGCTCTCCGGTGTCCATGTCGTCGACGAAGTCGTCTTCGGTGTCATCCAGAAGGTCGTCGCCGAATCCCACCGGGTCCACCAGCTCGTTCCCGGTCGCTGGAGCCAGGACGCTGTCCTGTCCGCAGCCGGTGAACGCGAGAAGCATCAGGGCCAGTAGGGTCAGGATGGTCGGTCTCATGGGATTTCCTCCTCGTTGGGGCGGGGAATCTGTTTTCCCTCCCCCTTGTGTTCCCAGTACGCCCCGGGAGGGCGGATTCCCGTGGGGTCGGGGAAAAAAGGGGAGGGACGCCGTAACGTCCCCCCCACCAACGCGCTGGAATGCTCCGGATCCCGCGAGTCCGAGCTGCCGACGGACCGGGGACCCGTGTCCCGGGGGGAGACGCACACCGGCTGCTGCCGAGGCCGGTGCCCACTCCCCCCGGAACGCGGTTCAACGCGTCATCTCAAGACCCACCGAGAACGCCCCGTCCGGGACGTCCTCGAACTCCGCCAGGAGGTACGCGGCGCCCTCGACCGGTTCCAGCATCACGCTGCGCGGTTCCAGCGCCTCTGTTTCCAGCACCACCCGGCCGGTGCGAAAACCGGCCAGTGTGGGGTCCACGAGCACCGAAAGGGCCCGACGCCCGGCGTGGACCACGACCTTCCCCACCACGTTTCCATCCCGCAATACGTTGAGGGTGACCGAGGCCCCGGCCTCGGGATCGACCCGGCTCGCCGCCTCCAGGGCCCGCACCGCGGCCTGGAGATCACCGGCCCCGCAGTGACGCGAGGCTTCCTCGGCCAGACGCGCCGCTTCCTGGCTCCGTTCGGGATCTCCCACCCCGGAATAGGCCGGGACAAACGCCGCATCCAGCCCCCCAGTCGCTCCGGTCAATCGCTCCACCGCCGCCGCGGCCAGGCGCTTGCCCCCGTCCAGGATGCCACGCACCCGCAACGCGAGATCGGCTGCGGGTGAAGGAGCGGCCCCGGCCAGGGAGGCCCGCAGGGCGTACTCCTCCATGAAGGCGGCCCAGGAACCCTCGAAGTCGGCCCGGATGGCCCGAATCGTGGTGACCCGATCGGTACAGGGGGTGCAGTGACCGAGGTGCGCATAGAGCGTTTCTGCCCGACCGGGATCGAGGATCCCGGCGGCGAACTCCAGCAAGTCGTCCTGAAGGGGATGTCGCATGACCGTGTTCTCCACAGCTTACGGGAAGGCGTTGTTGTCCTGTTTCCACCCCCTGTACGCGGGGGGGATCAGGGTTCTCGCGGGGTGCCCACCTCGGGAAGCGGAATGCGCTTGCGGGCCTCGGGGTCGGCGAACACCTTCTTGATCCGCTCCTTGACCCCACGGGTCCAGTCGGAGACGGACTTGCGCTCGTCCTTGCCGAAATAGTCGCAAAGCGGGGTCTTCCCGGCGATCCGGGTCCCCAGTCGCTCGAACTGCAGGAGCGAGGTGCGATCCCGGGCAAACAGGTCGGGGGGAGCGAGTTCCAGGCGCGCATCGAGGGGTGCACGCACCCGGGAGAGAAAGCCGGGCTCCAGGCTGGCCTCGCGCCCGATCCCCTCCACCAGGTCGCCGCACGACTCGAACAGATCCCGGGGCCCCACTTCCCGCACCACCCGGTCCGGATCGCCGGTCACCGGCACCTTCCCGCTCAGCACGGCGGGGCCGGCCGAGGAGCGTTCCTGCTTGGCCTTGCCCCATAGGAGGATGCTGTATCCGAAGGCGGCCTGCTGATGGGGATAGCCCCCCCAGCGAAGAAAGATCTCGATCATCTCCAGGAAGAGACGCGATGGTGGGGGCTTGCCCTCGGGGTCCTCGAACCGTCCCTCCCCCAGCACCTGGCGCAAACGCGGGGGGGCCTTCTCCAGATCCCCCGGGGTCAGCTCCTGCCAACCGTCCTCGTCGTCGTCATCCTGGGAGGCGGGGGCCAGATCGGGGCGCTTGTAGACGAACCGCTTGATGATGTTGCGGGCCAGACCCCGGGCAAAGACCGGAAGCGGGTACTCCGGGTTGTACCGGTCGAGGCGCTGGAAGAGGTAGATGCGCACCTCCTGCAGGACCTCCTCGACATCCAGGTCCGGGCGACCGCGCACCTGGCTGAGGACGAAGCTGCGCAGCCCGGCTTCCAGCGGCTCCATGAGCCGATCGAAGGCCGAGGCATCCCCGGCCAACATCTTCTGGATGAGCGCGACTTCGGTTTCGTTCGCCATGGGTGCACTCTACCAGCCGGTCAGGCGGAACCGGATCGCGAGGGGAAGCTGCGGGAGAAGGTCATCTCGCCCATGCCCTCCCAGCGACGCTCCAGCTCGTGGAGGAGCGCAAGGACATCGCAACCGGCCGCCTGGAGCACCTTCTTCACGTTGCGGCTGGGGTTCTCCACCACGGCCCAGAGCAGATCGCATTCCTCGACGATGGCCCCCCCCCGGTTGCGGGTGTTGGTGCGGGCCGCCCCCCGGCAGGTTTCCCAGTTCTTGGTGGGCCGCGGCGGGTCCGTGTGCCCCTCCGGGTGCAGGTTCGTCTCGAGCACCCGGCGCACCCGCTCCACGCTGGATCCGGTCGTCTCCAGCACCTGGGTGGTGATCTCGCCGCCCGCCTCGCACAGCCCGTAGAGAATATGGATCGTCTCCCTGCGGCGCGCCGAGAGCCCGTCCCCGAACCGATCGGCAAGCCAGTAGGCGCGTTGCACCAGGGGATCGTTGGCCGGGACCCGCGGCCGGACCCCACCGGTGGGTGGGCGGGATGCCCGCACGTCCACCGCGTGGGCGGACTCCGCAAACAGGGCGTCACGCGCCGCGGCCCGGGCCGCATCGAACTCCAGCGCCCATTTGCCCCCACAGAGCCCGGTCGCCTCCACCACCAGCAGCTCGCCGCGGTCCACACGACGACGCAGGTCCTCGACCTCGGCAAGGAGCGGGCGGAATCGATCGGCCCGTTCCTGCCAGCACCCCAGGAACACATGGTTGGGAGCGGCGCCCAGGTCCCCGGTGAAGATGAGAAGCGGGGCCAGCCCCAACGATTCGAGACACCCCGCCAGGAGCAGGGTGAGATCCAGGCAGTTGCCGCGCCCACTGTGGGCATCCGGACCGGAGAGCACCTCGGACGGCGCGAGCACGCGTTGGTAGCTGGTGTCCAGGGCGTCCAGACGCACCACATCGGGTGCGTTGTACTCGATGGCGCACTCCCGGGACAGGTAGTCGTAGAGCGACTGGAGGGTCGGTCCGGTCTCGGGGCGCCCGGCCAGGACCATTTCGGCGAGCGAACGCCCCCCGAGGCGCGACGCACCGCCGATCACCCGCGCCACCATGTCGTCGCCGGGAGACACGTGCGCGGCGATCAACCGTCGCGCCTCGCGCCCGTGGGACCAGTGGTTGGGGGGAAGCAGCACCATGGGCACGCGGCCCAGGGAGCGCCCGTCGATCCAGGACTCCAGGTGGGTGTCGGTGACGGCGCGTACGGCGTCGAGTGCTTCGGCATGGGTGCGGGAGAACACGGGGATGGGACCGGACCGCTCCCCATCGGACAACAGGTCGAGGGGGATCGAGACCGAGTAGTCAGCCTCGGTCAGCTCCAACCGCAACTCCCGGCCGGGGTCCAGGGTACCGGAAACGTGGCGGATCTCCCGGACCGGTGCCAGGGAGGCAAGCGCCCACACGGAGCTGATCACGGGGACGCGATCCAGCTCGAAACCAAGTCCGTTTGTTTCGTCCACGAAGCGGGTGAGCAACGGTTCCTCCCCAGAGCGATGGGGTAGGCGGCAGTGTAGCACCGGGGAAGCCGGATCACGGAGGAAGCCGGCACGGCCGCTAGCCGGTGGCGACCTGCCAGGCCAGCCGGGCCGCGAAGGCCAGCAGGGCGACCAGACCCAGCGCGAGTCCTCCCCGTTCCCAACCGGGCCCCAGTCGTTTGAGTTGCCCGAACGGTTCTTCGAATCGTCAACGAGTCGTCACCCGATCTTAACAGGCAGCCCGTATCCTCCAGGTCAATCGGGGGTGATGCACCTCCCGGTGGCTCGAGTGGACATCCAAGCGATTCCGGTCGGAAGCCGATCGGCTTTCGGCAATCCATTGAACCCGGATGCAGCCTGGATGACGGGGTGTCCATCTTGATCCCGACCCGAGAAGAGCGGCTCCACCGGGAGCCGTCTCTTCGCCAACTTCCAACCCCGGTCCCGCAGCCCTCCCGCACCAACAGCAATCCGCGGGACCGGGGTTTCCCCTTTCGCCCCCCCCAACGCCGCCGGGGACTTCCGACAACTCCGATCGTTTTTGTCATATAGATCGTTTGTTTTCTGGTCCGTATGAAAGATAGATGTGCCTATAACCCGATACATATGACGAGATCGGTCTGCTTCGCTTGAACCGCTTCGGCAGGGGTGTGAGAATCGACACACACCTTTGGGAGTGAAAGCGAAGAGCCAATGACGATCCTGACCGCGGTCGGCCTGCTTGGCACGCTGACCCTGATCCTGGCCACGCTGCTCGTGGTCGCCGACCGCAAACTCCATGTGGTCGAGGATCCCCGCATCGACCTGGTCGAGGACATGCTCCCCCACGCCAACTGCGGCGCCTGTGGTTATCCGGGGTGTCGCCCCTTTGCCGAAGCCCTTGTCGTCGGCAGCACCCTCCCCGGCAAGTGCACGGTGAGCGCGGAGAGCGAGCGTGCCCGGATCGCCGCGTTCCTTGGCGTCGATGTCGGAGCGGAAGAGAAACGGGTGGCCCGGCTGGCCTGTGCGGGGGGAACCAACGTGGCCCGCAACCACGCAACCTACGACGGTCTTGCCTCCTGCCGCGCCGCCGCCACCGTGGCCGGGGGAGGCAAGGGATGCTTCTGGGGTTGCCTGGGTCTCGGGGATTGCGACGTGGCCTGCGACTTCGACGCCATCCACATGAACGAGCACGGCCTGCCGGTGGTGAACGAGGACAAGTGCACGGCGTGCGGGGACTGTGTCGAGGTGTGTCCCAAGGACCTGTTCAGCCTCCACCCCATCAGCCACCGGCTGTGGGTGGCCTGCCGCTCCCTGGAGGCCGGGGATGCGGTGCTCGAGGACTGCGAAGTGGCCTGCACCGCCTGCGGCAAGTGCGCGATGGATGCACCGGGTCTGATCACCATGGAGAACAACCTGCCGGTGATCGACTACGCGGGGGCACACGGGACGCGGGTACCGATCGAGCGATGCCCCACCGGGGCGATCGCCTGGATCGACCCGGAGTTGGGTCTGGTGAAAGGGGCCGCGGCCCGCACCGTGGTTCGCAAAGGGGAGCGCGCAGACGCGCCAACGTGATGCCGCGCAGCGCGCGGAAGGAGACGACGATGTCGTTGTTGACAATGGGCCGAAAATCGAAGAGGGACGAGCCGGGCTTCCGTTTTCCCGGCGTGCGCGCCGCCATGGACGGCAATACCGCGGTGATCATGGTGGAGCGGGAGGCCTCGGACGGCGCCGGCGCCTATCCCATTACCCCGTCCACCCAGATGGGCGAGTACTGGGCCGAAGCCACCGCGCGCGGTCACATCAACATCTCCAACCGCCCGCTCATCTTCATCGAGCCGGAGGGGGAGCACGCCGCGGCCGCGGTCACCGCCGGATTGTCGATGACCGGGCTGCGGGCGGCGAACTTCTCGTCGGGCCAGGGCATCGCCTACATGCACGAGTCGCTGTACGCCGCGGTGGGAAAACGTCTTCCCTACGTGCTCAACATCGGCGCCCGGGCCATGACCAAGGCCACCCTCAACGTCCATGCGGGGCACGACGACTATCACTGCATCGACGACACCGGCTTCTTCCAGCTCTTCGCCAAGGACGCCCAGTCCGCGGCGGACCTGAACCTGATCACCCACCGCGTGGCCGAGCTCTCCCTCACCCCGGGCGCCATCGCCCAGGACGGGTTCCTCACTACCCACCTCATCGAGTCCCTGAAGGTTCCCGAGCGGGAGCTGGTCGCGGAGTACCTGGGTCGACCGGACGACATGATCGAAACCCCCACCCCGGCCCAGCGGCTGATCTACGGCAAGACCCGTCGCCGGATCCCGCTCCTGTGGGACGTGGACAACCCGATCATGGCCGGTCTGGTCCAGAACCAGGACAGCTACATGCAGAGCGTGGCCGCGCAGCGCCCGTTCTTCTTCGATCACATCCAGGACCTCACCGACCGGGCGTTCGAGGAGTTCCATGCCCTGACCGGTCGCCGCTATGAGCGGGTCATGACCTACCGGACCGGGGACGCCGACTACCTGATCGTGGGACAAGGCAGCCTCATTCCGTCCGCACAGGTCGTGGCCGACTACCTGCGTGAGACGCGCGGCATCAAGGTGGGCGTGGTGGACATCGTCATGTTCCGTCCCTTCCCCTCGGACCTGCTGGGTCCCATCCTGAAAGGCAAGAAGGGCGTCACCGTCCTGGAGCGTCTCGACCAGCCGCTGGCGGTGGACCTGCCGCTCATGCGGGAGATCCGGGCCACGGTGAGCAAGTGCCTGGAGAACGGCCGCACACCGGACGCGCCGGCCCACCCCACCCTGGCCACCTACAGGACGTTGATGGACGCGCCCAATCTCTACTCGGGGTCGTTCGGGATGGGAAGCCGCGACTTGCAGCCGGAGGGGCTGATCGGCGCGGTGGAGAACATGCTTCCCGACGGCAAGGGGAAGAAGCTGTTCTATCTCTCCATCGACTTCATCCGCGAGCGGGCACTCACTCCCAAGCAGGAGATGTACCAGCAGACCATCGAGGCATCCTACCCGCATGTGAAGGAGTTGGCGGTGCGCGGGTCCGAGAACCCCAACCTGATGCCCAAGGACAGCATCACGGTGCGCTTCCACTCGGTGGGCGGCTGGGGCGCCATCACCACCGGCAAGAACCTGGCCATGACCCTGTTCGACCTGCTGGGCTACCACATCAAGGCCAACCCCAAGTACGGCTCGGAGAAGAAGGGGCAGCCCACCACCTACTACCTCGCCGCGGCACCGGAGCCGATCCGGGTCAACTGCGAGTACTTCTACGTGGACGTGGTGCTCTCGCCGGACCCCAACGTGTTCCATCACACCAACGCCCTGGCCGGGCTCAAGGACGGCGGCACCTTCATCATCCAGAGCGACCGTTCCACGCCGGAGGCGGTGTGGAACGACATCCCGGTCCGCTACCGGAAGATCCTCATCGAGAAGAACATCCGGCTCTTTGCCCTCGACGCCTTCAGCATCGCGCGCGCCGAGGCCACCGATCCCGAACTCCAGCTGCGTATGCAGGGCATCGCCTTCCAGGGTGCGTTCTTTGCCGCGTCCCCGGTCATGGAACAGGCCGGGCTCACCGAGGAGACCCTGATCGAGGCCATCCACAGCCAACTCCAGGACAAGTTCGGTTCCAAGGGCGCCCGCGTGGTCGAGGAGAACATGCAGGTGGTGCGTCGCGGGTTCGATGAGATCCGGGAGATCCCCCACGGCACCCTCGACGTGGTGAAGAGCAACGGCACCGCGACCGGCGGGGAGCCGGCCCTGCCGATCATGCTCAAGGAGCTGCCGAGCAGCAAGGAATCCCGCACCGACGTGCATCGGTTCTGGGAGCAGACCGGTAGCTTCTACGCGCGCGGGATGGGAAACGACAACATTACCGATCCGTTCATCGGGCTCGGCATCATGCCGGCCTCCTCGGCGGTGTTCCGCGACATGACCGGGATCCGTTTCGAGCATCCCGAGTGGGTCCCCGAGAACTGCACCGCCTGCGCCAAGTGCTACACCGTGTGTCCCGACACCGCCATTCCCGGGCTGGTCAACACGGTGGGCCAGGTCCTGGACACGGTGGTGGATCGGGTGCGCAAGCGGGGCACGCCGCTGGAGCATCTGCCCAAGGCGGCCCGGGTCCTGGAGGGACACCTGCGCGGTCTCTTCGCCGAGTCCAAGGAGTCAGACCCCGTCGCTGATCTCATGGACGAAGCGATCCGCGCCACCCTCAAGGACGGCGCCTTCGACGAGACGGCGCGGGCCGTCCTGACCCCCGAGATGGATGCCTTCCGCGAGGAACTGGGGGACTTCAGGTTCGCCCTCACCCGCCCCCACTTCACCCTTCCCGAGAAGCAGGAAGCCGGTTCGGGAGGGCTGCTTTCCATCACCATCAATCCGTACACCTGCAAGGGTTGCATGGAGTGCGTCGAGGTCTGCGACGACGACGCGTTGCGGCCGGTCACCCAGACCGACGCCTCGGTGGCCACCCTGCGCAAGGAGTGGGAGTTCTGGCTGAACCTGCCCAACACCCCGGAACGCTTCATGCGCATCGACGACCTGGAAGAAGGGATCGGTGCCCTGGAAACCCTGCTCCTGGACAAGACCAACTACCTGTCCTTCAGCAGCGGGGACGGGGCCTGTCTGGGCTGCGCCGAGAAGACGGTGGTCCACCTCTTCACCGCAACCGTCGAGGCCCTCATGCAGGGCCGGGTCAGGAAGCACCTCGAGCACCTGGACGGTCTGGTCGCCGACCTGGAGAAGCACATCCAGCTCAAGCTGGTCGGTGACCTCGACGTGAGCGATCCCGCGTCCCTGGCCGGGATCCTGGGCCAGATGGGCAAGCGCGACGTCACCCTCTCCGACCTGGCCAAGGGCATGGAAGGGCTGCACGAGAACCACCCCATCGACCCCGACTGGCTCACCCGGGTCAGCGGTCTCCTGGCCACGCTCAAGGATCTGCAGTGGCGCTACCGGGAAGGGACCTCCGGCCGCGGGCGCTCCGCCATGGGCATGCTCAACGCCACCGGTTGCACCTCGGTGTGGGGCAGCACCTATCCGTTCAACCCCTATCCCTTCCCCTGGGCCAACCACCTCTTCCAGGACCCCGCCTCCATGGCCATGGGTGTCTTCGAAGGTCACATGGCGCGAATGGCCGAGGGCTTCGCGGCCATTCGCAAGGCGGAACTGGAACTCGCGGACAAGTACGTCCCGGCCGAGCACGACGAGCTGTTCACCTACTTCGGCTGGCAGCAGTTCACCGACGAGGAGTGGGAGCTCTGCCCGCCGGTGGTCGCGGTGGGCGGCGATGGCGCCATGTACGACATCGGGTTCCAGAACCTCTCCCGCGCGTTGGCCTCGGGCAAGCCGATCAAGGTGCTGGTGGTGGACACCCAGGTCTACTCCAACACCGGCGGCCAGGCCTGTACCTCGGGGTTCCTGGGACAGATATCCGACATGGCCCAGTTCGGGAAGGCGGGTCAGGGCAAGGAGGAGGTCCGCAAGGAAATCGGCCTCATCGGGATGGGGCACCGCACCACCTATGTGATGCAGAGCACCATCGCCCACCCGGGACACATGATCGAGGGGTTCATCCGCGGTCTGCGCGTGCGTCGGCCCGCCCTGTTCAACCTCTACACCACCTGCCAGCCGGAACACGGGGTGGGAGACGACCGGAGCCATGCCCAGGCCAAGCTGGCCGTGGAGTCGCGTGCCTACCCGCTCTTCCGCTACGACCCGGATCTGGGGAAAACCCCGCAGGAGTGCTTCGATCTCGACGGCAACCCGGAACGGGAAAGCGACTGGCCAACCTACTCCCTGCGCTACCGGGAGGGAGCGCGGGAGAAGACGATGGAGATCCCGCTCACCTTCGCCGACTTCGCCCTCACCGAGGCCCGGTTCCGCAAGCACTTCCGGGCCGCGCCACCCGACACCTGGAACGAGAACATGATCCCCTTCGCGGAGTTCCTCGAGCTGGAGGAGTCCGATCGCGAGGGGCGGTTCCCCTATGTGTGGTCGGTGGATCGGGAGCAACGACTGATCCGACTCCTGGTGGACGAGGCCATGGTGCTCTCCTCCCTGGACCGACGCGACTTCTGGACCATGCTCCGTTCCCTGGCCGGCGAGGACCGGCGCGAGGTTTCGCGGGAGGAGGTGGAGACCTCGGTGCGTGAGGACATCGCGGGACGGATCGCCGCCGGACTGCTGCGACTGGCCGGCGAGGCGGGAGGGGCGCCCCAGGCCCTGGCCACCCTGGCCGCGGCGCCGGCGAGCGATGCGACGACCGCTCCGGCTGCGGGTGGCGCCGCGGCCGGCGGCGGCATGGCGCCGTGGATCGATACCGCCGAGTGCACCACCTGCGACGAGTGCGTGAACCTCAACCCGAAGATGTTCGTCTACAACGCCGAGAAGAAGGCGGTGATCAAGGATCCCAACGCCGGACCCTACCGGGATCTGGTCAAGGCGGCCGAACGCTGCACCGCGCGGGTCATCCATCCCGGAATCCCCGCCGACCGCAGCGAGAAGAACATCGAGTCCTGGATCGCCCGCGGCGAGAAGTACAACTAGGCAGGATCTGCCCAATGCGACTCCTGGGATTGCGGACTTTCCGCCACGGCGTTCACCCGCCCGAAGCCAAGGACGACACGAAGGGGCTGCCCATCCGGCAGTTCCCCTTCGCGCCGGTCCTGGTCATCCCGCTGGTGCAGCACCTGGGGAAGCCGTCCATCGCGGTGGTGCGCGAGGGGCAGGAGGTCGCGCGCGGGCAGTGCATCGCAAAACCGGACGGTTTCATGTCGGTGGCCATGCACGCGCCGGCTTCGGGGGTGGTGCGCCGCATCGCGCTCACCCCCAGCATCACCGGCCGCATGGTGCCCGGGGTGTACCTGGAACCCTTCCCGGCTTCCACCCAGGAAGTGATGGAGGGGGATCCCTGTCCGGTCGAGACCGCCTCCCCGGAGGACATCGTGCGGGCCATCCAGATGGCGGGAGTGGTGGGACTGGGAGGCGCCGCCTTCCCCACCCACGCCAAGCTGCGCATCCCGCCCGACAAACCGGTGGACACCCTCATCATCAACGGCGCCGAGTGCGAGCCGTTCCTCACCACCGACCACCGGGTCATGCTGGAACAACGGGAGGATCTCTTTCACGGGGTGCGCTACCTGCTCAAGGTGTCCGGGGCGCAAAGGGCAATCGTCGGGGTGGAAGCCAACAAGGTGGACGCCGCCGAACACCTGCGGGCCGGGATTCCCGCCGACATCCCGGTCACGGTGGAGGTGCTGCGGGTGAAGTATCCGCAGGGGGCGGAGAAGATGCTCTTCGCCGCCCTGCTCGGCCGCGAGGTGCCCTCGGGGGGGCTCCCCCTGGATATCGGTGCGTTGTGCGTCAACGTGGCGACCACGGCGGAGATCGGGCGTCTGCTTCCCCGGGGTCAGGGCATCCAGGAACGGGTCATCACCATCACCGGCCCCGCGGTGCGGGACAAGGGGAACTACCGCATTCCGATCGGCACGCCGCTGCGGTTCCTCCTGGAGACGGTGGGGGTGCAGGAGGACGTGAACCGGGTGTTCCTGGGTGGGCCCATGATGGGACAGGCCGCATCCAGCCTGGACATTCCGGTGACCAAGGGGACCTCGGGGGTAGTGGCGTTCACCGAGACCGAGGCGCGGTCCACCCATCGCAGGGAGTATCCCTGCATCCGGTGCGGCTACTGCGTGGATGCCTGTCCCATGTTTCTCAACCCGTCCCAGCTGGGCCTGCTCGCCGCGGCGGGGGATCACGCGACCATGGCCGGGACCTTCCACCTCATGGACTGTTTCGAGTGCGGGTCGTGCTCGTTCGTTTGTCCCTCCCACATTCCCCTGGTGCAACAGTTCCGCATCGCCAAACGGCAGCTGCGCAAGGCGGCCGCATCATGAGGCGCACCCTGGAGATCCGCACCTCCCCCCACCTGCTCAGCGGCTACAGCGTGGACACGATCATGTTCAACGTGATCCTCGCTCTTGTCCCGGCCTGCGTGTTCGCGGGGATCGCCTTTGGCTGGACGGGCATCCTGACCCTGGCCACCGCGGTGGTGAGCTGCCTGGTCACCGAGCGTCTGCTCACCCGCGGAAGGTCCACCCTGGGGGACGGGTCGGTCACCATCACCGGCATTCTCTACGGCCTGACCCTGCCTCCCGGTCTCCCCCTGTGGATGGTGGTGGTGGGCGCCCTGGTGGGGGTCGGGGTGGGCAAGGTCCTGTTCGGCGGGCTCGGCTCCAACGCGTTCAACCCGGCCCTGGTGGGGCGCGCCTTTCTCCAGGCCGCGTTCCCGGTCTCGATGACCACCTGGCTACCGGCCTTCTCACCAAACCGGTTCGCTGGGGTGGCCGGTTCCACGCTGACCCTTCCCTTCACCCGTCCGGTCTACGACGGAATGAGCGGCGCCACGCCCCTTTCCCTGTGGAAGTTCGACCACGAGCCCACCGCGGTCACCGACCTGTTCCTGGGCATGACCAGCGGATCGGTGGGGGAAACCTCGGCGGTGATGATTCTCGTGGGGGGGCTCTATCTGATTGCCCGCAACATGATGAACTGGCGCATCCCCGCCGCCATGGTGGGCATGGTGGCCCTGCTGAGCGGCGTGTTGCACCTGATGGACAGCAGCGTCTACCCGTCTCCCGGGTTCATGGTGTTCTCGGGTGGGCTCATGCTGGGCGCCCTGTTCATGGCCACCGACATGGTGGGATCGCCCATGACCGCGCTGGGTTGTTGGATCTACGGGGGGCTGATCGGGCTCCTGGTGGTGGTGATCCGGATCTGGGGCGGCATGCCCGAGGGGGTCATGTACGCGATCCTGCTCGGGAACGCGAGCACGCCGTTGATCGACCAGGCCATCCGGCCCCGGGTGTTCGGGGTCGTCCGGGGAGCGGCGTCATGACGCCGGCCGCAAGCGCCCCTCGGACGGCCCCGGGCGCCTGGCCCATGTACCGGGCCATGGTCGGCATCGGACTCCTGTGCGGACTGCTCATCGTCTCGGTGTTCCAGGCCACCGGACCGGTCATCGCGCGGAACCGGGCCGAGGCCCTGGAGCGCGCCATCTTCCAGGTCCTCCCCGAGGCCCGCTCCAGCGTCGCGTTCCACCTGGGCGCCGCCGGGTTCGAGCCGGCACCGGATGCCTCCGGGGAAGACGTGGTCCATGCCGGCTATGACGCCGGCGGCCGGCTGGTCGGCTTTGCCGTCCAGGGGGCCGGGATGGGTTACCAGGACGTGATCCGCGTGCTCTTCGGCTACGTGCCGGACCAGGATGCGATCGTGGGCATCCGGGTCCTGGAGAGCAAGGAAACGCCGGGCCTGGGCGATCGGATCGAGACCGACCCCGACTTCCTGGCCAACTTCAAGCGCCTGGATGTCTCCCTGGACGCGGACGGCAAGTCGCTGGCTCACCCGATTCTTGCCGTGAAACAGGGGGAGAAGACCGACGCCTGGCAGGTCGACGGTATCACCGGGGCGACGATTTCCTCGGTGGCCATCGCCAACCTGCTCAACCGGAGCGCGACGCGATGGGTGCCGCTTCTGCGCGCGAACCTCCAGGATTTCGGGAGGCCCCAGTAGCCATGGCCAACGAACCGATCACCGGCACGGACGAGTTCCTCAAGGGGCTGTGGAAGGACAATCCGGTCTTCGTGCAGGTGCTGGGCATGTGTCCGGTGCTGGCGGTCTCCAACACCGCGCAGAACGCGTTGGCCATGGGGCTGGCCACGTTGTTCGTGCTCCTCATGTCCAACACGGTGGTCTCGCTGCTGCGACGGTTCATTCCCAGGCAGGTGCGGATCGCCACCTATATCCTGGTCATCGCCACCTTTGTCACCGTGGTGGACTACGTGATCCAGGCGGTGAGCCTGGACCTGCACAAGGCACTGGGCGCGTTCATCTCCCTCATCGTCGTGAACTGCCTCATTCTGGGGCGCGCCGAGGCCTTCGCCTCCCGCAACACGGTGGGGCGTTCCATCCTGGACGGCCTGGGAATGGGACTCGGGTTCACCCTCGCCCTTCTCTGCCTGGGTTCGGTACGCGAGATCCTGGGGAGCGGGACGTTGTTCGGGGTGCCGCTCTTCCACGACGAGTTCCAGCCCTGGGTGGTGATGATCCTTCCCAGCGGCGGGTTCTTCACCCTGGCCGGCTGGGTGCTGCTCATCAACCGGATCAAGACCCGGCGCGAGGCGAACGCCGCTGGACTCGAGGAAGCGGTGTCATGACCGACGAATCCCTCTGGCGCATCTTCATCAACGCCTCGCTCATCAACAACTTCGTCCTGGCCTACTTCCTGGGTATCTGTCCGTTTCTCGGGGTGTCGGGCAAGCTGGCCACCGCCAGTCGCATGGGAGGCGCGGTCATCTTCGTCATGCTGGTGAGTTCCATCTGCGCCTTCGGGATCAACCGGTTGCTGGTCGCGGTGGACGCGCCGTTTCTCCGGCTCATTTCGTTCATCGCGGTCATTGCTTCCACCGTCCAGTTGGTGGAGATGGTGATCAAGAAGCTCAGCCCGGCCCTGTTCCGTGCGCTGGGAATCTTCCTTCCGCTCATCACCACCAACTGCGCCATCCTGGGGCTCGCCCTGTTCCAGACCAACAAGGGGTACGGGTTCCTCGAGTGCGTGGTCTACGCCCTGGGGGCGGGGGGCGGATTCACCCTCGCCCTGATCCTCATGGCCGGATTGAGGGAAAAGATGGAGCTGGCCCGGGTCCCGGACGTGGTCAAGGGAACCGCGCTCACCCTGGTGCTGGCCGGCATCCTCTCCATCTCCTTCATGGGCTTCGCGGGACTGGGGGGTTGAGCATGTGGATGTCCTATGTGATCGGCGTGGTGGGATTGATCGCGTTGCTGACCGCGTGGATCGCGGTGCAACGGCTTTGGAAACAGGTGTTCGCCGGCGACGGGGAGGATCCGGATGCGCTGGCCGGTCGATTGGGATGCCACGGCTGCGCGAAGCCGGGGGATTGCGACGGTTCGCAGTGTGAGACGCCCGGAGAGGGCAAGGAGGAATGGACATGAGTGACGGCGTGCAACACATCGAGTTCCGGGAAACGGACGCGGTGTATCCGGCCAGGGTCCTCTCGACCCGTCGTATGACCCCGGTCCTGTCGCCCGAGGACGTCAGGGAACTGGTGCTGGAAGTGGAGTCCCCCGCGGTGAGCTTCCAGGCCGGACAGAGCGTGGGGGTGCTGGCCCCGGGTTCGGCCGAGTTCGGCAACCCCCACCACCTGCGGCTCTACAGCGTGGCCGACATCCCGGAACGGGACTCCTCGGGGCGCTCACGGATCCGCATCTGCGTGAAGCGTTGCTTCTATGTGGATCCCTATAGCGGGGAACGGTACCCGGGGGTGGCCTCGAACTACCTGTGCGACCTGGTTCCGGGAGACCGTCTCAACCTGACCGGTCCCTTTGGGCTGCCCTTCGAGGTTCCGGAGGAGCATGACGCGAGCCTCATCCTGATCGGGACCGGAACCGGAATCGCCCCCTTCCGCGCCTTCGTCAAACATCTCTACGCCAACGTCCCGGACTGGGAAGGCACGGTGTGGCTGTTCTACGGAGCGCGGCGTGGGCTGGAAATGCTCTACATGAACGACGAGGTGGACGACTTCGCCCAGTACTACGACGACGAGACCTTCCGCGCCTTCAAGGCGTTGAGCCCGCGCCCCAACTGGTCCACTCCCATCGCATGGGACCAGGCGCTGGCCGAACGGGCGGGCGAGCTGTTGAAGATGCTGGACGACCCCAAGACCTACGTCTACGTGGCCGGACTGGAAACCATGCGCGGCGAACTGGACAAGGCGTTTGCCGAGATCATGGGGTCCGGGAAAAAATGGGACCGCCGCAAGGCGGAACTGGTCGCGGGAGGGCGCTGGGTCGAGGTGCTCTACTGAGCGAGGGGGACCTTCATGAGCACCGGTGGTTTCAGCTCCGCGTCCTCGGCGATGTTCCCTTCCTGATCGAACAGGGGCCACTGGCTGGTCGCCATATAGACCAGGTCGTCCCCGACCAGGACCCCCAAGGTGGGCTCGTGCCACCGGGGATCGTTCCGGGTCAGCGTGGTCACGGAAACGATCGCGTCCTGGGCGTCGTTGAGCCGGGCGCTGGCGATCTTGTGGGGCCGGGTCCCGTTCTGGATCGCGATGAGGGCGTTGTCCCTGTAGTAGAGCCCGTCGATCCCCAGGAGGGTGGCGTCGGCGGGGTAGTCCAGGAGGTCGATGTCCCCATCGGGGGTGATCCGGTACACCCCGTAGGAATAGTCCGCCACGAACAGGACGTCCCCCTTCTCCGGAATCGCGATCCCCTGCAACGAGGCGAAGCGGGGTGATTTCACGAAGAGCTCCAGGGCCGACGCCCCCTCACGCAGCACCCAGATCTCTCCCCGCTTGCTGTCGGTGACGTAGACATCCCCGGACGGGTGAATGGCGAGATCGCCAAACCAGTATTCATCCTCGGATTTGGGGGGCTCGTACCGGGTGAGGTTCCCGGACTGCAGGTCCATCCGCACCACCGCGGTGCGGCCGTAGTCCCCGGCGTCCACATGGCGCCCGTTCACGGCGGCCGTGGTGCACAGCCACA
The DNA here is from genome assembly GCA_942491735.1 of Candidatus Eiseniibacteriota bacterium. Taxonomy (GTDB): domain Bacteria; phylum Eisenbacteria; class RBG-16-71-46; order JABDJR01; family JABDJR01; genus CALOCN01. Next base: position 87,086 of record CALOCN010000008.1, read on the forward strand.
GGACGCGGTTCTTGGGGTCCACCTTCATGCCGAAGGCACACCAGAGCCCCGCCTGGGGACCCAGAAATGATTCCACCTCGCCGTCGTGCACCTTGAGCACGATGCTCTCGCGCACGCTGCCCACGTACCAGGTGTCCGCGGCGGAATCGTAAGCAACGCTCTCCGGGATGATCCCGGGATAGGCATCCAGGGTGGCCACGACCGTGTTCTCCCCCACCGGTTCCGCGTTGGCCTCGAACCGCGCCACCGCGGCCACGATGCGGGGGTCCTCCAGGACCTCGGCGAAGGCCGGGTTGCTGGTCAGATCCACCGCGGCTTCCATGTTGGCCAGACGCTCCAGCGATTGGGCCGCCGCATCCATGTCACCGGCCTCCACCTGGGCGGCGGCCAGCACGTAGAGGAGGGTCGGGTGATGCGGACGCAACGCGACCGCTTCGCTCAACAGGCTCACCGCGCCGGCCAGGTCACCGGCGGCGCGGGCAGTCTGGGACTCGCCATAGAGCGCTCGTGACCGCGCCACCGGATCAACAAACTCCCCGGTAGGCGGCGTCTCCTGAGCCGCGGGGACTCCCGGAGCCAGGACGGAAAGGAGGGTGCACGCGCACACAAGCGCGCCCAGGAATCGAGCGGGATGGATTCGCATGTGTATTGTCGTCCGGCCACAGGGGGGGGTGATGGAGCGAGCCCGCCCGTTGCGAGTGAGCAATCGGACGGGCTCTCGTGCCTGCAGACCCAGCAGGCGTCGCGGGCCGCCGAAGCGACCCGGGATCAGCCTAGCACGGGGACCAAGCGACTTGCCGGAGGCTGGATTTTCGGGGGCTTGGGCGCCTACGACTTCCGGCGACGGCGCCGCGCGGCGGCGGAGCCCAGGAGCCCCATGCCGATCAACGCCATGGTGCCGGGCTCGGGAACGGGAGACGGCTCTCCGCCCATGAAGCCACCGACGGAGAAGTCGTTGTTGCCGGGATCGATCCCGTTGACGGTGTTGTCCGCCCAGAACACGGCCGACTCCACAAGCACCGATCCGCCGAAATCGACGAACAACTCGCCGTTCCCCTGATGGGAAACGTTGCCGTTGAATCCGAACGAGTAGGCCCCGCCGTTGAGCTCGAGTACTCCGTACTCGCCGACCCCGCCGTCGTTGGCTTCGAACAGATCGGTGATCCAGGCGCCGGTCAGCCACTTGCCGCCGTCGTCGATGTTCACGTCGAGAATCTCGCGGAGGTCGATCTCGTCGTTCTCGCCGCCGTAGATTCCCAACCCGTCGGTGGCATCCTGCCACAGCATGTTGCCGGCCGGCATGGCGGACGCGGTCACCCCGTCGTAGGACCAGGACCCGTTTCCGTCCGCCCCGGACCACATGGCGCTACGGAAATCGATGTCGAGGGGGGAAAGGATGATGCTGGCCGAGGCCGGAGCGGCGACGACACAACCCATAAGAAGCATGGAAAGGATGACGCGGTGCATGAAGGTTCTCCCTAGTGAGGCTGTCCCTGATGCACATAAGTCTAGGGATCCGGAAGAACAAGAATCCACACAAATTCCAACGGGTAAACAAGTTACAGCATTGCCTGTAAATCCGCCCGACGGGAGAACGGGTACCTGTCGCTCTCGTTGACATTCCTGCGCGCCATCACAGGAATTCGGGCTGTTATTGGGGGATATGGCGCAGGCCGATTGGGGGATTCGGCGGGGGGGCGTTTTCCGCGGGCGACTAGCTTTCGTCGAAAAGCGGGACCACGCCCTGGTCCGGCGACTCCAGCTTCCCCCCCTGACGGGGCGGCTCGTCGATCCGACCCGGACGCTGAATGCGTTTGGAGGTCTCGTCCACGACCCGCATCTCCTCGAGTTGACGCCCCATGGGAAGGAGCCGGCTCTCGAACGAACGGATGGCCTTGTTGTAGTTGTCCACCGCCCCCTGAAGATCCTTGCCCACGCCGGTGAGATGTTCGGCGAACACCCGCGTGCGGTCGTAGAGCGTGCGGGCCGTCTCGGCAATCCGTTCGGCGTTCTCGGCCATGGAGAGCTGCTGCCAATAGATGGCCACCGTACGCAACAGGGCGACCAGGGTGGTGGGCGTCGCGAGAAGGATCTTGTTGCGCAGGGCATCCACCTGGAGGTCCGGGTCGTGGGCAAAGGCCGCGGCAAGCAGCGGGTCGCCGGGCAGGAACAGGACCACCATGTCCAGCTCCGAACCCAGCGCGTCCGCATACTCCCGGGTCGATAGCTGGGTCACATGCCGGCGCAGGTCCTTGGCATGCTGCTGGTAAGCGGCGTCCCGGGCCTCTTCGGCGGTCAACTCCGCCCCCTGCATGTAGGCGGAGAGCGGGAACTTGGCGTCCACCGCGATCTTCCGGCCCTGCGGCAGGTGCACCACCATATCCGGACGCGCGCCGGTGGGCAGATAGACCTGCTCATTGAAATCGCAGTGTTCGGTCATTCCGGCCAACTCGGCTACCCGGCGCAGGGCGATCTCTCCCCACTGCCCCCGCGCCCGGGTGGAACCCTTGAGCGCGGTGGTGAGCGAGGTCGTTTTGTCGTTGAGGGTGGCGGTGGCGGTGGCCAGGGCCTTCATCTGGGTGTCGATCTTGGCGTAGGCACCTTCCCGAGCCTTCTCGATATCCGAAGTGCGGGTCTCCAGCTTGCCCAGGGTGTCCCGCAGCGGTTCCAGCAGGTTCTCGATGGCCTTCTTCCGTTCCTCGAGGTCCGAGCTGGCCTCGGTGCGTGCCTTCCCCCACCGTTCCTTGGCCAGGGCGAGGAACTGCTCGTTGTTCCCCTGCAACGCCTCGGCGGCAAGGGCCTTGAAGGCGTTCTCGAAATCCCGCTTGGACTGATCCAGGAACCCGCGCTGCTCCTCGAGGTGCTCGCGGGTGCTCTGGAGTTCGCGATCGGCCACCGCGGCCCGCTTCTCAAGCTCCGTTCGAGCCAACTGGGCTTCGGCGTGGGCGGCTTCCAGGGAGATTCGGCGATCCTTCTCCGCCTCCAGTTGGGTCTGGAGGGTGGCCGTGTTCTGGGCGGTCTGGAGTCGTTCCCGGGCGACGCGGGAACGGGCCCACAGGAGCACACTGAGTCCGGATAGGAGCGCGCCGCCGAGAGCGGCCAGGGAGACGGTCAGCCAAAGGGGCACGATAAGCGTCCTTCGCGGTCGTTCGACCTCGCGCCGGGGGAAGGCACGGGGTCGGGATGTACAGGAGGAGGGCTGAGCCGGTTTCCTCCAGTGTACGGATGCGGCGGTGGATGTAAAGGGAGGGGGGGAACCCGGGCCCGAAGTCGGGGCGGGATACCCGATGCGCTATACTTGTGGGTTCGCGGGCTACCCCGCCCGCCCCGGCTCCCCAGTTTGTCGCATCCAGCAGGATCACCCCCCCTAGGAGGCATCCATGCCCTCGGCCCGTACCCGCCGAGCCGGACAAGGTCTTGCCCTTGTCCTGGCCGTCCTGACCCTTGCCGTCGCCGTACCCCTGGTCCAGGGGTCCCGCGCCCCCCTCGCTTCATCGCCCCCCGCCGTCGAGGCAAGACCGGTGATCTGCACCGTGGACGTGAATTACCCGCTCGAGGTCCAGGTGGTCCCGCTTGGCCCGGTCACCCCGGGTTCCCGGGTCCAGGCCCGGATCGACGTGAGCGCCACCACCCCCATCGACGACATCCAGGTTGCCATCAAGGGGGATCCCGGCGTGCGCATCCAGCAGGGCACGTTTGCCCTGGGGACGGCGGCCGTGGATCGCGCCCCCTCCATGGGCTTCTCGGTGGATGTTCCCACCGACGCCACCGCCAAGTCGGTCACGATCACCGTCCAGGGTCATAGCGACGGCTTCCCGGTCCAGCGGACCCTGGTCTGGAACCTGGCCCTCCACGGCGGAGAGGTTCGCGAGACCGTGGTCACCGCGGACGGCCGAAGCATCCATCAGGTCCAGGGGAGGACGATCCGATGACCCGACGTATCCTCCTGCTCGCCATCGGGATGATCGTCTTCGCAACTCCGGCGCTCGCCGACCCCGTGGTCACCGGCCGTTTCATCTACGAGGATCGGGTGTGGGACAAGGACGGGTACACCGGCGCGATAGCCAACCTGCCCATCCGGTACGCGGACGTCGAAGTGGTACGCCAGAGCAACGGGGCGATCCTCGGCACCGGAAGCACCGACGCCGGCGGCAACTACTCCATCGACATCGCCCAAGGGCCCTCGTTCTCGGAGAACGTGTACGTTCGCGTGCTCTCTTCCACCGACCTGCACGGCGACTACCACATCAAGGTGGTGGATACCTTCGTGCGCTCGGGCGGCACGGTGGACCTCTCCGGGTCCACCGTCTTCGCGGTGACCACCGGCGCGCAGCTGGTCGAGACCTCCGACGCCGGAACCTGGGGATTCGGGGTCACCGTCATCCAGGATCTGACCGGGTCGGGCGTGGCCCAGGCCTACAACATCCTCGACAACGCGGTGGACGGGTTCGACTACCTGGCCAGCGCCTCTGGGATCGGCCGCTTCCCCCTCGCTTCGGAGTTCGTGGTCTTCGGGTGGAACGGCACCGCCGGCTCCAGCGGATCCAACTACTTCTGGCAGGGCATCTTCATCGCCTCCACCCCCAGCGACACCGACGGCTGGGCCGACACGGTGATCCTGCATGAGATGGGGCACTGGGCCACCGACATGTTCTCCGAGGCCGATAACCCGGGTGGATCGCATTTCATTGGGGACAACTTCCAGGATCCGCGTCTCTCCTACGGCGAGGGGTACGCCACCTTCTATTGCGCGCAGGTGCGCGAGTTCGTGGGGGCGCCCAGCCTGTCCATCTACGCGGACATGGCCATTCCCGCGTTGCCTCCGGCCGCCGGCAACCTGGAGTTCGCCTACGATTTCGAGACCGGGCTCTTCAACACCGGCGCGCCCATCGGCCAGTTGGGCTCGGCCAACGAGACCAACGTGACCAGCGCCATGTGGGATGTGGTGGACGGCACGGCCGGCAACGACGCCACGCCCGGGGTGGATGACGACATCCAGGACGATACCGGGGCCCTGTCCTGGGCCGTGCTGGAGAACCAGCTCACCGTGGAACCGAGCCCTCTCACCGTGGAGGACTTCTACCAGGGTTGGTTCAGCGAACATGGAGCCGGTTTCCAGCAGACCGAAATGGAATCCTCCTTCGTGGGGTTGGCCGGCATGCCCTTCCACCTGGATCCCCAGGAGCCGGATGGAACGATCGGCACCGCGACCACCCCCCCCTGCCTGGCCTACACAAACGCCGGAGCCGGGGTGGTCATCAACGAGTGCGACATGGGCCCCGAGGACAAGATCGAGCTCTACAACGCGGGGACCACCGCGGTGGATCTCACCGGCTGGGTGCTCAAGGCGGACCGGAACGGCTTCGCCACCGCCAGCTACACGTTCCCCTCCTTCATCCTCTACCCGGGTACGTTCGTGGTGGTGCACGAGAGCGGAAACCCGGCCAACAACAACTCGGTCCATCTCTACGGGGGAGGCGGGTTCTCCGTGGTGTGGTTCAACACGGACGACGGCGCCTGCACTCTCGAGGACAACTTCGCCACCCCCGTCGACTTCGTGCGCTGGGACAACGTGAGCGGATCGGACCCCAACAGCACACCGGTTCCGGGCGGGCTGACCTTCACCGGCACGCTGTTCTCCTCACCGGCCGGCACCAACCTCAGTCGCGACGCGAACGGTCTGGACACCGACGACGCCGGCGACTTCACCGCGATCCCGGCCTCGATGGGCGCGCCCAACTTCAACAACTCGACCTACCACACCATCTATCCCGAGGGGGATCAGGACGTCATCTGCGTGCCGCTGCTCGCCGGTGAGCTGGTCGTGGTCCAGGCCTCGTCCCCGCACTCGGCCGGCGAGCCCCTGATCGAGATTCTGAGCCAGAGCGGGGTCCCCAGCGGGACGGTCACGAACACCTTCGGGATCACTACCCTGGCCGAGGTCCAGTTCGTGGCCCCCGCGGACACCACGGTGTACTTCCGCATCAACAACGACGCGCCCTACACGGACTTCGCTCCCATGGATGTCCTGGTCTACAAACGCCCGGACGCGGCGATCCTGTCCCCGCCGTCCGCGGTGGTGGTGGATCCGGAGAACATGACCGACGTCCTGGACGTAGTGGATCTGAGCTGGTTCAACGGCGGCACCTACGACAACGTGGAGGTGTTCCGGGACGGCGGTCTCATCGCCACCCTGCCGGGCGGCAACACGTCCTATCAGGATCAGGCCAACCGAGGACTGTACGAGTACTCGGTGCGCGGCGTGATCGGTGGCTCGCCGTCCCTTTCCGCGGCGGCGCCGGGGTTCGCCGGGTTGATCGATTGTTCGCTGGAAGAGGACTTCGAGTCCGGTGCGGGAGAACTGTTGCTCGACTCGCCGTGGGCGCTCCAGTCCAGCGTCGTGGAAGCCGGCACGTTCGCCCTCCACGACAGCCCGGTCGGGGACTACGGCAACGACCTCGACATCTCCGCGGAGATCCTGCCCCCCATGGACGTGGTCAACTCCCCCATCCTGGAGTTCGATCATATCTGTCTCACCGAGGCCACCTACGACTTCGGGTTCCTCGAGATCTCCACCAACTTCGGCGGTTCCTGGAGCCAGCTCGCGGTCTACGACATGGATGACCACGCCGGTTGGAACGACGGCGTGGCCAATCCCGGGGACTGGGTGCACGAGTCGATCGACCTCTCCTCGTATGCCGGGGAAAAGATTCGCCTGCGTTTCCGTCTGGTCACCGACTCGTTCGTTGTCGAGGACGGTTGGTACATCGACAACGTCGCGTTCTCGGACAGCACCTGCGGGGCAATCCTGGCCGGACCGGAGGACTTCCAGCCCACCGTGACCGGACAGTTGAGCGCGTTCCCCAACCCGTTCCGGGGCCAGTTGCAGCTGGCGCTGGACGTGGAGCCGGGGACGGTGGCCGACATCCAGGTGTTCGACCTGCAGGGACGCCTGGTACGCGACCTGCACACGGGACCGCTGGGGGGTGACGTGGTGGTGCGTTGGGACGGTCTCAACGACGCGGGGCGTACGGCCCGAACCGGCGTCTATTTCATTCGCGCGCGGGGCCAAGACGTTTCCGCGGTGCGCCGGGTGCTCAAGCTGAACTAGGGTTCGGCCACCGGCACCAACGTTCCGTCCTCGATGAGGCCGTCGATCACCTCGGCGGCCTCATCGTCGTCCGCGCCCAGTTTCACGATGCGGGCCACCAGGTCCGCGTGGGTTCGGGGCGTGGCGCGGGCAAAGGCGAGGAGCGTGTGGAGCCCTTCGGTGACCTCGGTGGCGCCCACCGGATACATCACCCGGGGACCATCCGTTCGGACCAGTTCCAGGAGCAGGGCTTCGGTGGCCTTGGGGCGGATCCCGAGGTCCGGGAGTGTTCCCGGCGGGTTGAGCACCGCCTTGGCAAGCTCGGTGCCGCTGGCGCCCAGGGCCAGGTGCAGGGCCTCGTGGAGATCCGCCGTCCCGGCCGGTGCGTGGAGGAGCGCCTTGTCCGGGGAAAGACGATAGGCGGCGCCGCGTCCGGTGGGCGACGGGACCGGTGAGATGCTCCGGTGCAATCCGGCGATCGCGAGTTCCAGCCTGGACAGCGGAAGGACGCGCGGATCCTTCACCGTCCCGTTGGACACGAGATCTTCCAGGTACGCGCCGAACTCCAGGGCCATGGAGCCGCGTTCCTGGATGCTGCGGTGGAATCGCGCGTGACGAAAGAAGTCCAGAAGCGGGGCGTGTCCCGTTTCGCGCACCACCAGCACGGTGGTGGCCGGGTATTGCTGGAGGAGCACGGTAAGCGAGCGTGCCGGGCGCTCGGGGTCCACCTTCCAGGCACGGGGGTCTGGCGTGAGCAGGTGGCCCCGCTCGGTCTCGGTGAGATCCAGACCGGCCAGCGTTTGACCGGGGTCCTTGAGCACCCGGTCCGTGAAGTCCGGGTCGTAGAGCATGCGTACCATGATGCGGTGCAGAACGACGTGGCTCATCCGACTCCCAGGGAGGGCGAGGCCCCGAGAATGTCCGCGATGCGGGCAAACCCGGGAAGGGTGCCCTGGAGTTCGTTGCGTTCGCACTCGAACACCACCGCTCGCAGGTTGGGACACCTGGGCACCACGTGCTCGAAGATCGCCCATGTTTCATCCAGTACCGCCGGGGTGTGATCGTCCTCGATGTAGGACCACCCCTCGTGGGTCATGGGGGTGCCGCCGGCCACGTGCATCTCCACAACGCGATCCAGAGGAAAGTCGTCGAGCGCGGTGAGCGGAGGGTGACCGTGGATGCGCTGGTAGATGGCAAGGTGGGCGCAATCCAGGAGCATGCCGGCGTCGGCGCGCTCCACCACCCGCTTGAAGAAGTCGAGCAGGTGGAGGTCGCCCAGGAAAACGGTCCCGGGTGGGTTTTCGGGCAGGACTTCGTAGCCCACCGCCTCGCGGAGCTTGACCACGCCCTCGGCCAGGGCGGTCGCGGAGTCGTCGGTGAGAATGGGAGGGAGGAGCAGCATGTGCCCCGGCTCCCGCCCGCCAAAGTGCCACATCCCCGCATCGCCACAGAACCAGGCCGGTTTCACCGCCTGGGCAATGGCGCACACTTCGTCCAGCCAGGCGTCGCTGAAGTCCTCCGGGTCGTCCAGGTTGATGTCGAGAAAGTGATAGGTGGTGGGAAGGCCCGCATCCACCCAGGCCTGGGAGTGGCGATCCAGTCCGGAGAGGGTTTCGACACCGAGTTCAAGAAACTCCGCGTACTGTGGATGGCCGCGCCGAAGGGCCGGAACGTCCAGGCCGTGGGGGGTGTCGCTGGCACCGTACTCGGTGGAGACACCGATGCCGAGTTTGGGAAGGGATTGGACGCGGGTGTGGAAGGACATGGCGAGGAGTTTAGCAGGCGCGACAGGCCCAGCCTTCTAGGGTTTTCTCGCCTTGCACTTTGTGCATGAACAGTTGTTTGTGAGCTTGCTATGGATATCCAGCAGAGCAACCCTGTCTGTATATTCCCGAGACTCCCTGGAACTCACCTGCTTCTTCAGTACCGTGTTCTCGAATACACGAAGCGCCGAGTCCTCGGAGTCCAAGGCCATACACTTGTCGCAATCCGCTCTGGAATCACTGTGACTCCCTTCTCTCAGGCTTTCTCCTCGTGTCGCGTGTCGACGGTTGCACAAGTAGAACTCTGAGTCCTCGATTGCGACTTCGTAGATGACAAGGAACGGGCTTTCGCGGTCTGGTGTCGAGCTGTACCAAACCACGACCGAGAGACCGGAGTCGGGTTCGTCGTAGTCGTTGTCAGGATCGTAGTTGTTGTTGTTATTGTTGTTGTCATCATGTCCGTAGCGGTCCGGTGGGCCATGAAAGACTTCCGCCGAAGTGATTCGCCCCTGGATGGATCTATCCTTGAGGCCTTCGTTGAAGGCCGAAAAAACCGCTTTCTGGACGATTGCGCTCATCCGAACTGCCACCCTCTGCTCATGGTTTCCGTTGATGGGGGCGAGGGTTCTGAGGATCCGACGGCAGTCGCGCGCCAGAACGGCTTTCTGCTCACCGGTCTTGGCCAATGCCCCTGCATTCTTGATAAGCCCTGGCTGCCCGGAGAGAATGCGAAACCAGCCAAGGTCCAGGCCCAGGGCCTTACCCGGGTAGAGCTTGTTCTGAGCCGCCCTCCTCATGCTTGGCGACATGCAATGGACACACGGCAGGTTGTGGACTTTCCCGTTGGTGCCGGAGCAGTGACGGCAGTTCTTCATCAAGGTTCCATCGTTGCTATGAGGGTTGCATCGTTGATTCTCCCGGAAAACCCCTGGCGATTCCGATGCAGGGGCGAGTGTAGCACCCTCGCCGGTGACTCGACGGACGCGGCGCTCAACGGTCAACCTCTTCATACAGCGCCACTATCTTCCCGGAGCGGTATGCTCCCCCCATGATCCTCCTGACCCGGTGGAGTCTGCGGCATCCCCTCCTCATGCTCCTGGCCACGCTCCTCGTGGTTCTCGCCGCTGCCGCCGGCATGACCCGTCTGGAGCTGCGCACCGACGCCTCCGCCCTCGTCCCAGACCGGCATCCCCTGGTCCGTAGCGACCGGGCCCTGCGCGACCGGGTGGACATGGAGGACCCGGTGGTGGTCGTCCTGGAGACGGATCATCCGGACGGGATCTACAACGCGCACTCCCTCGACGCCCTCATCCGGCTGACCCGGGCCCTGCGCGATGTGGAAGGGCTGGAGCCCGACGACATCATCAGCCTCGCCACCGAACCCAGCGACCGGTGGAGTGCGAACCGGGCCTCCTATGACGGTCTTCTGGACGTGGTGCCGGCCAACCCGGAGGACATGCAACGTCTCCGCGACGACGTAAACGGCGTGCGCATCTACGACGGCACCCTGGTCGCCGTCGACGGTTCGGCGGCTGCGGTGTTCGTTGGGGTCTCGGCCAGTGACGATCTCACACCGCTCCTGGGTCGGTTGATGACTGCCCTGGAAGCCATCCCCGTCGCCCCGGATCGCCTCCAACTCCTGGGCGCCCCGGTCGCCCAGACCCTGCTGGGGACTCACCTGCTACGTGATCTCGGGGTGCCCGCCGGTATGTTGGGTCCGGCGGCGTCCCTGGTGGAGCGCCCGTCGGGTGCCGCGCGGGGGCCGGGGCGTTATGGCCTGGTGGCGCCGGCCCTGCTGGTGATGGCGTTGGTGTTCCTGGTGGTGTTCCGCACCCCGGTCGCGCCGCTCCTGCCTCTCCTGGAAGGGGGCGCGGCGGTGACCTTCACCCTGGGCCTCATGGGTTGGTTCGGTGTCCCGGTCTACCTCACCCTGGCCGTACTTCCGGTGATCCTGATCGCGGTCGGGGTGGCCGACGAGATCCACATCATGGAGCGCTACCGACGCCGACGGTTCACGAACGGGACTACCGATCGTGCCGCGGCCGTTCACGCGACCCTGAGCGAGATGACCGCGCCGGTGGTACGCACCTCCCTGACCACCGGCGTCGCGTTCCTGGCCTTTGCCGCTTCGCCCCTGGAAGCGGTGCGAGCCTTTGGGATCTTCTGCGCGGTGGGGGTGCTGTTCTGTCTTGCTTTCTCCCTGGGTCCGCTCCCCGCCTTGCTGCTCCTGGTTCCCGAACGATGGGTGATCGGTTCCGCGCGCCCCCGCATAACGAGACGTGACCCGTGGGGCGCGCTCGGCCGGATGCTCACCCATCGCCGCCCGCTGGTTCTCGCCGTCTTCTGCGGCGTCCTTGTTCTCACCGTCCTGGGCGTGACCCGGGTCACGGTTCGGGACAGCTGGATCGAGGGCTTTGCCGCCGACAGTCGGTTCCGCGAAGCGACCGCGCGGTTCAACCGGGGCTTCCATGGATCCCATGTTCTCCTGGTCGGGGCAGCTACGGATGAGCCGGTGGCCCGCGGGGTGCTCCCGGTTCACGCGGTCGAGAACCATGCGATCACGTTCCCGGCCACCATCGACCCCGAAGTACTGCAGCCGGGCGTGTGGGTCTCGCTCCACCCACTTCCGGGACACGCGCCCGAAGCTTTGGGCGGCCAGGCCCTGTCCCGGATTGCCTCGGTACGCGAGACGACCCACGGGTTCCAGTGTAGCACCACGCCCCTGGACGGCCCGCTCCGCGCGTTGATTCGGCTGGCCGAGACCGACTCGGTGGCCTACACCCTCGGGCGTCGCCCTGCCTTGGAACCGGAAACCCTCGACGCCATGTGCGTGCTCGCCTCGCGTTTGCGCGCCGATTCCACCGCGAGCGTGGGCGGAGTCCTGGGCCCCTGCGAAGTCGTTTCCACCACCGCGTATCTTCTGGCCCACCGCGACGAAGCCGAACGGGTCATCCCACGGGAACCGGCGCGGCTCAAACAGATCTGGGCGTCCTATGGCCACGTGCGGGGTGAGGGGCGGCTGCGGGAGGTGGTATCCGCGGATGGGCGAACGACCGCACTGCGCGCGTTTCTCAAGGAACCGGACTACGCCGGGGTCTCCGCCCTCATGGCCGAACTCGGTTCCTGGGAAACCGAACTTCTCGAGCCTCTCGGGCTCCGCATGGAATTCGGCGGGGACATCGCGGTGAGCCAGGCACTGATCGACGGGGTGGTGGGTTCCCAGATCCGTTCCCTGGGCTTGGCCCTGCTCCTGGTGTTCCTGGTGGCATGGGGCACGGGGCAAGGCTGGCGATACGGTCTGCGGGTCCTGATCCCCACCGGTCTCTCGGTGGCGGGTGGTTTCGCGGTCATGGGCTTCGCCGGGATCCCGCTGGGCGTCGCCACCTCCATGTTCGGCGGGATGATGCTGGGAATCGGGGTGGACTACGCCATTCATCTCCAGGACCGGCGCACCGAGGCCCTGCATGCGGGGGAAACCCCGGCCGAGGCCCTCCTGGTGGCCCTACGCGAAACGGGGCCCCCCATCCTGATCAACGCCACGGGTCTGGTCCTGGGCTTTGGCGTCCTGGCGGTCTCCGCCGTGCCGGCCAACGCCCGGCTGGGAATCCTGCTCGGGATCACCGTGACCTTGTGCGCGCTCCTCACCCTGGGGCTCCTCCCCGCGCTCCTGGCCCGGTCCGGGGGACGAAAAACGGGCGATCCTGGGACCGCCCGTTCCTCGTAGCTCAAGCGCGGGGAAAACTACTTCTCGTTTTCCTCGTAGAGCGATTTGATGCGACCCCAGGTCTCCCTCTCCACCGGGACGGCGGAGGGATTGGCGATCTTGCTCGAGGCGGTGGTGGGACCGCCAAAAGCAGCCGGGTCCGGAAGACCGTTGGGCAACTGGGCGCCGATGGAGAACGGCGGGTCCGTGGAGACGTCCACCACCGCGCCTTCCAGGAACGCGGCGCTGTCGAACGTGTCCAGCACCGTACCGTCGGGGAGGGTCACGAAGGTGCGGTTCTGATCCCCGGCCGAGTGGGTGGCCAGGGTGAACTTGATCTTGTCGTCCTCGCCGTTTCCGTTGATGTCCCCACCGAGCGGGATCTCGATCTCGAAGTGGCCGATATACGGATCGGCCTCCGGCGGCGGCACCAGACCGTAGTTCGGGGCGTCCTTGTCGAAGACACGACCATAGAACGACTGCATGCTGGCGGGACCGTTGTCGGTCAGCACGAAGCTCGCGCCGTCCGCCTGGCCGGCCAGATCGCGACCCGGGCGGGGGTCGACGTCGGTGACCGTGATGTCGAAGAAGACATCGAAGAAGCTGTCGATGAAGAAGTCCGCTCCGTCCAAAGCGAGGGGATCGACCGGCTCCAGGACGCCGCCGCATCCGGCGCCGATCCCGGAGACCGGCGCGAGGCCCGGGCTGTGGGGAATCGACTCGAAGGCGCAGGCGATCCCGGTCGACGGCGGTCCGGGGCTGACGACGCGCTGGGAAGAAAGCGTAATGGTAACGAGACAGTCCACGAAGCCATAACCCTCGATGCTGTCGCCCAGCAGGTTAGCGGGATCGCTGGCCAGCGGAATCGGGAACGGCCCGCCGCTGAGATCGAGGGACACGAGCTCGGTGTCGAACTGGATGAGGGCCGAACCGCCCCCAACCGGGCCGCCGGCGGCAACGGGGAGAGCGAGGGCAAGTGCAGCAGCGGAGAGAAGACAAGGGATGCGTAACCAGGATCGCATGCGTGGGGACCTCCTGAGGTGGAGAACAGTTGAGCGGAAGATACTCCTCACCAGGGTGGGGTTCCATGGAAAAGAAAGTATGGCTCGGCGAATGAGTAGTGGATGACAGGGGCCAAGCCCCGGGACGGGGTCGAAACCGTCGTCCCAGGGCGGCCCGCAGCTCAGTCCTTCAGTTCCGCCCGCACCGCCATCACCGTCATGTCGTCCCGGCGCACCGCGGATCCGGTGTACTTCTCCACGCTGTCGTAGATCGCCTCGATCCAGCCCTTGAGGGACGCATCCTTGGCCCCCTCAATTGCGGCGAGCACACCCTCGTCCTCGAACTGGTTCCTGCCGTTGGGCGACTCGGCCTCGGTGATTCCGTCCGTGATCAGGACCAGGGTCTCGCCGGGAGCGAGCCGGGTCTCGCTGATGGTCCACTCCGTGGCCACGGCCAGCGCTCCGATCGGGAACCCGGCCTCGCCCAGCATGCGCAGGAGGCGACCCTCCCGGTCGAACACGAACCCCGGAGGATGACCGGCACAGGCGTAGGTGAACCGTCCCGTCTCCGGTTCCAACCGGCCCAGAAAGGCGGTGGCGAAGTCCTCGGGACGCGTCTCCTCGAACAGGAGCTCGTTGGTCCGACGCAGGATCTCGCTCAGGTTGGTCTCGGATCGGGCAAAAGCACGCAGGTAGGACATGACCGAGGCGGTGAGGATTGCCGGCCCCAGACCGTGGCCACTCACGTCGCCGATCGCGAACACCAGCCCGCCGTCCCCCATCGAGGTGAAATTCACGAAGTCCCCACAGGTCGCTTCGGCCGGGCGGGAGTCGGCGAGGATCTCGAATCCGGGAACCCGCGGCATCTCCTTGGGAAGCAGGGCGCGCTGCACCTCGCGAGCGACCGAGAACTCCTTGTCGATCTTCTGCTGCTCGGTGAGGTCCTGGACCGTGATCATGGCCAGGCGTTCGTTCTCGATTTCCACGGACCGGAACGCCATCTGCAACGGCACTTCGCGCCCCGTCTGATCCACGCCCGCCATATCCTCGCAGTGAATCGGCTTGCTCCCGTCGTTCGCGGCACAGGCACTGCGCAGGGCCCCGGCGACCAGGCTCCGGTGCCTCTCGGGAAGCAGGCTGTCCAGACTCCGGCGGGACATAACCCGCTCCGAATGGCCGAAGATCCTCCGCGCCGCCACGTTGTGGAAGCGGATCCGTCCCTCGAGATCGGCGAGAAGAATCCCGTCCGCCGACGCCTCGACGATGGACCGGATGCGATTCATGGCCCGGTGTCGGCGGGTGACATCGGTCACCGCGACCAGGAGATGGGGCTGTCCCAGATCCAGCGAGGTGACCGCGATCTCAACCGGAACCTCGCTTCCGTCCTTGCGGATGCCGTACAGCTTCCCCCCCACCCCGATGTCCATGCGCTCACCACCGGCCTCCAATCGGGACCGGAAGGTGCCGTACTCGTCCTGGAACCGCTCGGGAATGAGTTTGGCCACATGCGAACCGATCAGTTCCTCGGTATCGAACCCGAACAGGGTTTCCAGGTGCCGGTTGGTGTGGACAATGCGGTTGGTGGGATCAATGAGAACCATGGCGATAGGGGCATGGCGGACCACCGCGCACAGCTTGTGGTTGAGTTCCTTGATCCCGGTGATATCCCGGGCCACGGCGTAGATCGCGTCCTCTTCCGGGAGCGGCACCGCATTCCATTCCAGCCAGCGGTACGAACCATCGCCGCAGCGGTAGCGGTTCTCGAAGGCAACCGTGCGCTCGCCCGCTTCCAGTTTGGCCATCTCGGAGAGGGTGGCGGCCCGGTCCTCCGGATGCACGAACTCGAGAAACGGCGTATCCAGGAGCGTGCGCATGTCGTGTCCCAGCACCCGCTCGAACGAGTGGCTGACCATGCGGAAGTAGCCCTCGGTGTTCGCCACACAGAGGAGATCCAGGGACAGCTTGAAGAACCGGTCCATCTCCCGGCGCGTCCGCACGAGCTGATCTCCCAGCCGGGTGCGCTCCAGGACCGTTCCCACCACCCGGGCCATACGATGGGCCATCACGGCGTGGTTCTGTGAGAAGGCGGCACCCTTGAGGCTCGAGAACATGAGCACCGCCGCCGGCTCCCCACGCACCAGGACGGGGCAGGCCAGGGAGGACTGCATCCCCTCTTCCACGAGAAGCCGAACCGGGGCGTCCTTCGTCTGAGCCTTGGCGTAGGAGGGAAGGTCATCGATGATGCGGGGGGAACTTGCCCGCAGGACCCGCGTCAACGAGGAGTCCAGCGGGCCACGGTAGCCGACCCGCAGCCGCACCGGGCGCGTGGAGCGGCACCACCGAATGGTGAGGGACTCGCCCTCATTCTCGAGTTCGGCCAGGCAGATGCGGTTGAACGGAATGTCCTTGAGAACACTGAAGAAGAGGTCCAGGACATGGCCCAGTTCGGTGGTACGACCTTCGGCGGGCGTTGCGCCGCCACCGGTCTCCGAAGTGTCCTCTGCCGTGTTGCTGTTGAGCCCCCCGTCTCCCAGGGTGTTTGCTACATACTGAACGAGGTTCCTGCGCATGATGTCTAATCCCCCTCGACACGAGTGCTCCCACGACATGTGCAAGCTTCAGTGATCCCGCGCCTTACATCCTGAACAACGCGCTGATCACGGAAACTGCACAAGGGGGAGCCCGCAGGGGATCCATCCTACACCCACCGGGGCGTTCCTTTCCCGAACAAGAAGGCTCAGCATCTGTTTCCGGAAGGATTCCGGCCTAGCCGCTCTCCTCCTCCAGCGGCGCATCTTCTTTCAGCACTACGACCTGGGACATGAAGAGCTCACCGGCCATGGCCTGGAGGAATCCCTGCTTGAGCCGGTAGAGCCGGAACGAATCCGAGTCGTCGATGTTCTTGGCGGCGAGGATCCGGGCCCAGGCCTTGGGCGCCTTCTCCCCGGCCAACATGGGGCGGAACACCTCCGCCACCTGGGCGTTGACCAGGAACTCCATGAGGTAGCGGGTGCGGATATCCCGTTCCTCCATGGGCGGTTCCGGGACCATGATGTAGTCGGTCCCGCCAAAGGTCACCGCATGTTCCTGGAGCAGGCGATACGACTCGGGAATCTTCTTGGGATCCACGAACGACTCCATGCGCAGGAAGAAGTCGCGACCCAGGGTGGGGCGTTCGTTCTTGAGCCGGGACAGCGAGTCCAGGGGTTCCGAGAAGTCCTGCTCCCGCCAGGGCGCGGCCATGGCGGCGAGGAAGATCAACAGGTCCGTGACCAAGCCGAAGATGAGCGGTAGCGCATCCTGAATGAGCGCCGGGCGCTGGGTGGGCACCACGCTCGCTTCCATCATGTCCAGGCGCTCTTCCATGAGCGCGTCGACATCCTTGGGCAGGAAGGCGGTCTCGGACCCCACCTGCACGTTGATCAGGTTCAACAGACGGCTGAACGCGAGCTGCACGCTCTCCTGGCGCTGGCTGGGATCGAACCAGACGAAGTCCTCCGGAACGTCCGGAAGCGCGATGGCCAGGAGCATCTCCCCCTGCTCTTCCAGGTAGGGATCCGGGCAACGGAACGCTTCGCCGCTGGGGGCGGTAAACCCGCTCTTGCCCCGCTCCAGACGCTGGCGCAACCACGCGTTCATGGAGCGTAGTTGGGGGTCGTCCCGCAGCGCCCGGGCCTTGATGAGCGCCCGGTTGGCGATCTGCTGGAAGGCAACCAGGCTGTCCGGGTCGAACGTGACCAGGCTCCGCTCCAGCTCGTTGATGCGTTCATCGATGCCGCGCTGCTGCAGCTCGAAGTGCGGCGCCATGATGGCAAAGTGACGCGCGTCCATCTCCCGCAACCGTGCCCGCGGCCCCCGGGTAGGACCGGAGTTGTCTCCGCAGGTGCCGCCGGTGGCGATCTCCTCCTCGGAGGTCCGCTGGGAGTAGTCGTTCATGTCCAGCAACGTGCCCGAGATCATGGCGTACTGCTGTTTGAAGTTCTGGAGACCATAGAGCTGGGCCCGGGCCTGGGTCTCGTAGGTCTCCTTGGAGTACTGGTTGGCCGCAATGGCGTGGAACCAGAACGCGTAGGCGAACCCCACCGAGATGAACAGGCAGATCGCGTACACCCCCACCCACCAGGCCTTGGCGTAGAACTTGGGGGTCACCTTGATGGCTCGGACGGCCCAGACCAGGAAGAGCTGCAGGGCCAGGGTAAAGAGCCCCGCCATGGCGTAGGAGGCGTAGGGGTGCACCTTCCCCAGGCTGGTCAACAGCCCGTGCATGCCCGACGCGGTGGCGAAGAAACTGATCACGCTGAACACCAGCACCCCGAACATGGGGAACATCTGGACAAACGAACGGCGGCGTTTGCGCGTCTTGGGCTCTTTAGGGGGTTTTGGCGTATCCGTACTCATATGCGTCTCCGATGAGGGCCGGTTGGGGGTGACAATGGCCGAGCGCTTCCCGAACGAGAGGGGCAAGGTGGCCTCCGGCGAGGCCGTGCCCCAGGGGGCGCCGCGGATCGCTCGCCCCCACCATGCTGAAGTAACTCACGATCCGTCCATCCAGTTCCAAACCACCGGCGGCGTAGAGGTCACGCACCGCACCGCCGGCAAGGGTGGAGGTCCCGGTCTTGGCGAGGTGGATCCGCACCCGCCGGGCATCCGGAGCCCAATCCGCCAACGCGCCCAGGGTCCCTCCCGGTTCGACAACCGAACCCAGGGTCTGGTTGAGGTAGTGCCGTGCGCCGGATTCTGCGAAGTAGCGGGTCACGTCGTGCCGGGGCTCCGACCGAGGGGGCGGTTCGGAACGGGACACGGCCATCGTGTCCACCTGGGCGAGAATGGTGGGAAGCCTGGATCCGGGATCGACTCCGGCCACCCCTTTGGTCACGATGGCCATCATGCGATGCAAGGTCCGAGGCCCGGCCGCCTCCATTCCAAGCGGCAAGCTTACCGCCAACGAGGCGTCGCTGACCCGGGTGATTCCGAAGTCCTCCAGAACCTGTTCCAGCACCGGGGTTTCCACCCGCTGTAAGCGCCAGATGAGGGGCAGGTTGAGGGACCGGGCGTACACATCCCGGGCCCGGACCCGGGCTCCGGGCGTATCGCAGCGCTGGTAGCCGGTTGCCCGGCCAGGGTTGTGAATGCCGGCCAGGGCGCGATTGCAGTAGGTCTGGGTGGCCGCGTCTCCCTCGCCGGCGAGCACCAACGCCACCGCGACCTTCCCCAACGAGGCGATCTGCCGGTCCTCGCGGCGGGGATCGTAGGCCGCATCGGACCCCCGCTTGTTCTGGGGGCCGCCGTAGAAGGTGTCCTGGGAGTTGCTGTAGTAGAGCTCCAACCGGTCGTCGGGCCCGGCCAGGGCGACCACGGCCTGGGCGCGCGGGGCGCCGCCCGCTCCGGTGAGGGACAGATCCAGTTGTTCGCGATGCCGCTCCTCGAACCGGGCCAGGGCGGCCTTTGTCGCCGTCTTGAACCGGCCGTTGACCGGGGCGTCCACGGTGAGACGGACCCGAACCACCCGCCGTCGCCAGCGGTTGCCGTAGAGGTCCTGGAGTTCCCCGATCGCCTGCACGATCTCGGGGCGGGCAAGATGGACCGCCCGGCGCGTGGGGTTGCCGCCGATACGAAACTGCTCCTGGGGCGATTCGGGCAGGAGCGGGAGCAGGCTCGTTGCGATCTGGGGCATGGGAGCAGGCATGGAGGCCAGGTGGCTCATGGCCCGATTGGCTTCCGGGTCGTCGTCCCCGTAGGCCACCCGCAAACCCTTGAGAGCACGACGCTGCAGCCGCTCCCAGCGCCGGTCCCGGGCTGCTTCGGCGCGGGGGTTGTTGGGCGGGGCAAGCAGCACCGGGCGATAGAACGCCGCGGCCAGGATGGCCTCCTCGGCCAGGGAGAGCTCCCCCGGGCCCACGCCAAAGAGCACCCGCGCCGCCGCGCCCACGCCGTACAGACTGCTGCCAAGCTGGGACGCCGGCGCCCCCTGGACCAGCGGCACGTGCATGGCGGCCCAGCGTTTGAGTTCGGTCATGTCTTCGCCGCGCAGGTTCCGCATGAGAATGGGGGCATCGCGAAGCTCGGTGAACTTGCGGGCCAGCTTCTTGGCAAAGGGGTCCCGAGGATCCGCGTTGCGATGGTGCATGGAGCGGACCAGCATCATGGGAAGGGTCGAGGCGCCCCGCATCTGACCCCGGGGCAGGTCCCAGACCGCGGAGCGGGCGAAGGCCAGAACGTCGATGCCTCCCCGGGAGCGCCAGGTTCCCAGATGGCGGTCTTCCAGGGCGGTGAGCACCCGCCAGAACCCCTCGGGGGGCTCGTCGATATAGGCGGACTTGTGGTCCTCGGTGGGATAGGTGGTGCCCCAGTCGCCGAGCGGGTCCATGCCGCCGGGGATCATGCCCAGGTAGCGCCCTTGTACGTCGAAGACCTCGGTCCCGGTGAAGCGTTCGTGCATGTAGGCGTAGCCGGGCCAGATCCAGGGGGAGGCGAGGGTGGGATAGACGGTGAGCCCGGCCACGAGGAGCATGGCCCAGATCCCCGCGTAGGCCGCCAGTTGCTGGGTCCTGGCCGAGAGCCCGGCCAGGATGAGCTTCTCGGATACGGGAAGGGTGCGGTGGAAGCGCCACAGGATGAAGGCCAGCATGGAGCGGAGTCGGCGCACGGCAAGCTCCGCGCGCCAAGGCACCGATTCCACCCAGCGGGCCCGGCCGGTCAGCCGGAAACGCCAATCCTGCATGCAGTCGTATCCCTGGGAATCACGCTGCGGTGTGAGGAACACCGTGGGGCGTGATTCCGGTCATGGATGGCCCAGGGCTGGAGGGGCCATTGGGAGCCCCGGTGGGTTCGGGGCGGAAATGTCAGGCTG
This sequence comes from Candidatus Eiseniibacteriota bacterium, assembly GCA_942491735.1. Classification (GTDB taxonomy): domain Bacteria; phylum Eisenbacteria; class RBG-16-71-46; order JABDJR01; family JABDJR01; genus CALOCN01. The sequence continues at coordinate 107,493 of CALOCN010000008.1, forward strand.
GGTGTGTCGGCTGAGTGTACGTCAGCAGGGGGGTGGTCGCAAACGCGGAATGGTGTGGCCGGTCAGGAGTCGCCCGGTCCCGGCATCATGAACCACAGGACAATGTAGACGATGGTTCCCGGAAAGGCGGCGCTGAGAACGGAGACGAGGAAAAAGACCAGCCGCATGCGACCGGCAGGCCAACCCCAGTGTTCGGCGAGACCGCCACACACACCGGCGATCATCTTGTTTCGGGAACGGCGAAGCTTGGTGGACATCAGGGAATCTCCGGGGGCCAGGTGAAGGTCTCGGTGTGCTGCACTGTCTGTTGGGCGCCGTCCGAGCCGGCGAAGGCGAAGGTCGCCTCAACGCGGTAGGTCCCGGGCGGCATGGAGACCGGCGTGCAGTCGGTCTGCGAGTAGGTGTAGCCGCCCACGTGCCGAAAGGCGACCTGCTCCTGGGCCGGCGCGAGTTCCCAGTCGCCGGTCTGGCAGGGCGTGGCCAACGGTCCGCAGGGGTTGAGCAGGTTGAGCGGATCGCCGTTGGCGTCCAGGAAACGCAGGGCGGGGATGTCGCTGCGGCATCCGGAATAGAGCGCGGGAGCGGACCCCTGGTTGAGAACCCGGGCCTGGGCGAGAAGAACGGGTCCCTCGCTGGTCCGGGTGGGCTCGAACACGATGGAGAGCATGGGATCGGCGGTGAGGTCGGGCGAGCCGGAGTCGGCGCAGCCAAGGATGCCGACCAGGGAGGTGAGGAGTATGCCGATTCGGATCTTGCTCATACGGGGATTATAGCGCGGCGGGAGGGTGGGGGCCCAATTGTCTACCCGGGGAGACAGACAACCCGTTGAGGTTGTATTCACCGGAGTAGAACAATGCGCCGGTGCAGGGGTCCCTCCGGAGTCCGTAGCCGCAGGAAATACACTCCGGCTGCCACCGCTCGGCCCTCGTCGTCCGTGCCGTTCCAGGTGTAGGTGCCGGATCCGCTCAGCCCCACCACGCTGCGTACCCGACGCCCCCGCACATCCAGGATCTCCAGGGTGGAGACACCCGTAGCCGGGGCGGCGTAGTCCACCCGCATGGAGCCGTAGCTGGGGTTGGGATAGGCGGCGAGTGAGTTCACCGCCGGGGTTGGGACCGGTTCCACCCCCACCACGCTGCACCCTTCCCCTTGCGCTCCAATCAACGAGTCGCACGGGGAGTAGGCGGGGAGGCAAGGCGACGCCGAGGCCAACGTATAGTCCCCAAGCGTGGTCGGTGCGGCGGCGCAGGAGGTGGGTCCGCAGAAGAGCGGGTCGGTGAAGACCTGCGGTCCGCTGTAGGTCAGGGTGCCGGGTCCGGTCACCACTCCAAAGGTATCGACCGTCGAGCAGGTGAACGTAGCCACCGGGCCGGTGCCGGCAAGGACGATCTCGGGGCCGAGGCTGTCCGCGCAGTTCCCCCAGAGGATGGTTCGGTCCGCTTCGAGGCGCCCGCTTTCCAGGTATAGGCCGCCACCTTCATCCGACTGGTTGCCGGAAAGCGTCACCTGGTTCAGACGCAGGGGTTGCGTCGCGGTGATGTTGGCATAGATCCCACCGCCGCGGGTTGCCGTATTTCCAGAGATCGTGGACCTGCGAATCTCCAGGGAATCGGTAATGCCAGCCTGCATTTGAACTCCTCCTCCCCAATACCCCTGATTGCCGGCAATGACACAGTCTTCGATCAACTGGAGCCTGAAGCCTCCCCAGTCAACCACCGTTGCCGCAAATACGCCGCCTCCATCCAATGGCGAGCCGTTGTTCAGGATATGGGAACGCTTGATATGGCGATAACCGATCACCCCCCATCGTCCGTTTCCCGAAACGAGAGAGTCCTCGACCCGCAGGCATCCTTCAACGCCGTCGCGACCATTGTTCTGGACGATGCAGTCGCGGACCACAACCGTCGACTCGCAATTTAACTGGCCAGGTGGGAACCCCCTTAGGCCCGACTCGCCGTTGCCTGCAAACACGCAGTCCATGATCAGACCAGTCGCCCCGGACGACACGCCGAGACCAATGCCCGTATTGCCCGAAACATCGCACGCCTGGATGTCGAGTTCGCCTCTCAGGTTCGTGACGGAGTAGCAATCGTTGTTTGTCAGGTCACACCCGGATAGGGTTGCATTCCTGTGGGCGTAGATCGCATACGACGATTCGTGATTGGTGATCCGGCAGCTATTGAGTGTGATAGGGCCCCGTGCATGCACGGCCGCACCGCCGAAGCTGGCCGTATTGCGCGTCAGCTCACAGTCTTCAAGGAACACTGCGGAGGAGTCGGAGACAAAGATGCCTCCCCCACGACCGGAAGCCGCGAAAGCCGGTGGGTCCGTAGCCGCACAAGAGTCAATCCAACAATCCCGAAATGTCGGGCTCGATGCGTTCACGATCCAGACCCCGCCCCCATCACGGCCATCTCCCAACGAGTCCACTCCCGACTCCCCAGCGAGGATGGTGAAGCCCTGTACCACAGAGGTCGAGTCCTCGCCGTTCTGGAACAGGAATCCCCGCCCCAACCCCTCACAATCAATGATCGTGCTCTCGGGCCCAGCGGGCGCCAACAGCACCAGGTTCTTGCCACCGAAATCGAGATCGCGGTTGCCCGGTCCCTTGTAGGTGCCGGGTGGAACCAGGACGGTGTCCCCTTCGGCTGCCCCGTTAATCGCCGCTTGAATAGTGCCTTGCTGAGCCACTCCAAAGCGAACCCAATCGAACCAGATGGTCGAGGAGTCCGCGGGACACGCACTGTAGTAGTTGCAATAGTTGACCACACCTACCGCGATGCGGACCTGCTCGATCCCTGCAGGGATTACACCCGACACATCGACGATAAACCTATCTTCCGTGGAACACCGAGGCTGTCCATCGAAGTAGTAGATAAGGTCAGTCGTCGTACATTCACTGACTCCAATCCCACCGACGGCCCAGCAGGTGGCGGGGCACCACTGCGCGGAAATCGTTACAAACTGCCGGTTTTCCAAGGGGGCGTGAATGAACCCCCCGATCTCAACATATCGACCCTGCGTGTCATCCAGACCTGCCGCACGCAGATCGATCCATGGTGAAACCGCGACGTTCCGGAAACCCGGCGGGTGTTCCCCGGTGTCCGGGTCAAAGAAGACCATCGCCGAGTCCCCCAGCGAACACCCCAGACCGGGATCGGGCTCCGGTAGGTCAGTGATGGCAACCAGGTGGGACAGCTCCGCGTTCTCCACAGGGTCCGGCTCCTCCAGCTCCTCTACCCAACCATCCACGCCGGTCTCGAAACCCGTCTGATAGCTGATCCCCACACCGCTCACGTTGACATCGTCCACCGCGAACGCTCCACACGACGTCGCGTACAGCCCGTCCTCATCCGAATAGGTGGGGTCGCTGACCACACAGAATCGAAGATGGAAGGGGCCCGGATCGCTTCGCATGCTCTCGCCAGGGATCAAGTCAAGATTCGCGACTCCCGAGTAGACGCCGGTGGAAACCCAGCGGGTCACCTGGTCTCCACCCCCCGATGTGTCGACAATGGCGTAGCTGTAGTCGAAGCCCGGCTCTGTGTCGGACGCGAAAGAGAACTCCCACGTCACGTTGCCTGCGCCGGCATAGGTGAACTCGCGGCTAATACATACCGACCAGTCGTTCCCGTATCCCGACCCAGCCACCCAACACAGGGACTCCGCCTCGGCCTGGGTCACCCCGGCCCAGAAGGAGTACTGACCCCCCAGGCCCGCGGGCGCTCCCACACATTCGGGACCCGGGGGAAAATCGGTGGTCGCCCTGCGCCGGAACCGGCCTTCGCTCATCACGATGGGATCCCAGCCCACCCAACCCTCCATCTGGGCATGGAGTGCCGGGTTCTTGGTCGAGCCGGGAGGGTGCTGGAAGTGGGACCCTACGCCGCTCTCAAAGGTCCACACCGAGTCCTCGATCGCTTCCCAACGCAACGAATCCGCGGCCCAGGTGGTGCCGCCAAACCACGTCACCTCAAAGGGCTGAAGCGTCGCCGCAGTGGAGGAGAGGCCACCCGAAGGCACCCGTTGCAACTCCTGGACGGTCGGGATCACCGGACGGGCGAAAACCTGGGCCGGGGCATGCAATACCGAGCCCAGAAGAAGCACCCCCGCCAGGGTCCACCCACGTGAGTCGTGCATACTCCCATTATAGACCCGATCCGGCCGGAATGAGGCGCCGATTCTCCGTATGCAGTTTGTCTACCCGGGGAGACAAAGGGCTCCCAGGGGTTCTACCGACAGACGCGGTTCTCCTACTCCCCATTCTCCTCAAGCCACCGGACATCGGCTTGATCCTGGAGACGGCCGGAGGCCTTTTTGTTCTGAATCAGGGCCCCTCTGGAGAGGACATGGGTAGGGACGTCCCCGGTCGAAGTGAGCAGCTTGGATTCCCAGGCCTGGTCGAATGTGAGGCCATCGACGGAGGTCAGGATATCGATTCGCACCGGTGGAACACCGATCTGAAACACCACATTGGGGAGCGCCAAGTCTTCTGGGGTCAGATCATGTAGCGGCGCCCCAAAGGCCGTCAGGGCGTCAACAACCCTCTTGGCATTCTCCGAATCGGGGCGCACCCAAACATCCAGGTCTTTGGTTGCGCGAACATGGCCGTGTGCGGCCAAGGCGTGCGCCCCGACGACCAGGTACTCAACCTGATGGGCGTTGAATTCGAGTAACAGATCTCTGAAGTCGGGGTTCACTGTTCTGGCCCTCCCAACCCATGCAAGCCAGGGTCAGGGTCCATACCATGTCGATGCGCTCGGACGGCGTCATGAGACGCCAATCGGTGTCCGGCTCCGGGGCTTCTCCGGAGCGATACAACCGCGTGGTCATCGACCGACGGCGAGGTGGATTCATACGACCTATTCTATCACTTCCATCAGGCTGCGTCCCACGCTCGCCCCCCTTCCAAACCCACAAACGCTGCCCCCCGAAGCGACCCGGTGCTGCCTCCGGATCACCCCGGGGGGTGCTCTCGCTCACTCGGTCACTACCGCTCCCGCTTACTCCAGTCGCACCACCTTGCGGGTGCTCTCCCCGTCCGGCGTGGAGAGCTTCACGAAGTACGCGCCACTCCCCACCGACAGACCCCGATCATCCACCCCGTCCCACGGCACCACGTGACTCCCCGCGGCCAGGTCGTTGTTCATCAGCTCGCGCACCTTGCGACCGCTCACATCGAACACCTCCACGCGCGCCCGCCCCTCGGCGGCCAGGTACAACTCGATCCGGGTGCTGGAACGGAACGGTTGCGGGAACACGCTGGTCAACCGGGTCAACGCGGGGTTCCCTCGCGGTGTGTCTACGGCGAGAATCCCCGGCGTGCTTCCCGGGTCGGCACTGTCCGAGCCCGCGTCGTCCTCGTCCCCGTCCAGATACCCGTCCAGATCCCGGTCGACCCCCATGCGCGGGCCTTCTCCAAACGGCACCGCGGTCAGGGTGACCGAGGCCCCCTGGCCGTTCACCGCGTCCATCAAGTCCTGGAAGGTCCACGTCCCCTCAAGCCGGTCGCTCTGGTACAGCCCGCCCGCACTGGGGCTCACCCACAGGAACCCGCGCTCCACCCCGTCGATGCGTCCGTGGGCAATGAGATCCACCCGCCCGGCCGCGGCCGCGTTCTGGAGCGAGTTCGCGCGGTCCAATGCAAAGGCGAGGTCCCCCACCTGGGTGTTGAGCGTGACCTCCTGGGCCAACGCCCCGTCCGCTCCGGTGGGGAACGAGCGCAGGAACGCCTTCATGTTGAAGTGCTGCTGGAACGGCAGGGTGAAGATGACAATGAACTCGTCGAGGTTCCGTTCCATCCCGTCGTGGAGGAACCCGAAGCCGCGCTTGTTGTTGGGCCCGGTGAAGTCGACGAACCCTTCCTTCTCGTAGAGATTGCGCAGCTGGGGCACCACGAAGTTCTGGTTACCGAACACGTTCCCCAGGAACTGCACGTCGTTGCCGGTTCCGGTGGGAAGCACATGACACCGCTCGCACAGGGTGTCGAACTGCGCCGCGCCCTGGGCCGGGTCGCCCCCCTGCTCGAACGGACCCTGGATGAGGTTGTCCAGATCGTTGAACGGGTTGGGCGGATAGAGCACGGCGAGGGTGAACGCCTCGAAGTCCAGCATGTCCTGGGTGGGAAGCTGCGACCCGCCCAGCAGGGACTCGAAGGCGCCGTTGAAGTCGGTGAAACCCAGCTTGTCCCCGCGCCAATGGAGCGGATTGTGATCCTGGAGACCACGCAGGCTCTGGGTGACCATGGGCCCCTTGAGCGGGTGATAGTCGAAGGTGAACGGCGGGTTGGCATGGTTCAGGGTCACCATGTCCCCGGCCGGGTTCCCCAGGTCCCAGGCGATGGCATCCATGTTGCCGCTGGGATGACACGAGGCACAGGCAAACGTGCCGTGCGCGCTCTCGGAGCCGGTGTAGAGAAACCGCCGTCCGTTCTTCACGTCGGTGGGGGTGGGATCCCAGTCGCTCTTGCCGATGGGCACCCACTCGCCGGTATCCCCGGTGAAGGGGTCAATGACATGCACCCGGTTCAGGAACCGGTTCACCATGAGGAGGTCGCCCCCCTTGATGGCGGCGCGATAGAAGATCTCCAGTTCCTCGGCCGACGTCCCCTTCCGGTCGCGCCCCGGGGCCTGTCCCAGGGGCTGCACCACCCCGGTCCCGCCCGGGAGCATAACCAGCCCCGTTCCACCTTCCGGCACCGACAGGCGACGCTTCACCGCACCGTTGTTGGGGTTCAGCACGACGAGGCGCTCGCCGCCGATACCGGAAACATAGATCTCCCGCACCGTTCCGTTGCGGGCGATCAGGACCTCGGTGGGTATGGCCAGGGATTGGTCCTTCAACGCCTGGGAGCTGGCCGGGTTGGGTAGGCCCGGAGGGCCAAAGCTGATGTGCGGGTTGAGCGGGAACGCCTGGGGCGTGGTGGTGCCGGCGGGGACCTGGGTGATGCGGTTGCGGACCGCCTCCCCCTTGAGCTTGGGCTCGAACAGCACCTCGTTGAAGGCCTCGATGTTGACCGCCCACACATCGCCGTTGCTGTTCACCGCCACGTCGTGAATGAGCGTGCCCACGCCGGTCACCGTGGTGGAGATCACCGGAACGGCGCTGGTCACGTCGATATGCACCAGATCGATGTCCAGGAGATCCCAGGTGATGAGCGGGCTCCAGTCGCCGCCCATCTCGTCCAGCCAGGCTCCACCCACCTTGCGCACGATCACCCCGTTGGTGGGCATGAGCGCAGGGTCCAGGTCGGGATTGAGGGGCGGGTCGAAGGGCGGGAGGTTCCCCGCGCCCCAGGGGTTGAGCGGATCGTTGACCAACGCCCGGGAAGCAAAGGTGGTGTTGTTGCCGCTCTCGAACACCGAGACCCACACCCCGGTGCCGTTCTCGTCCAGGGCGAGACTCCGGGGATCGGCGCCGGGAATGTCGATGACCCCGAACAGGCTGTAGGGGAACTCCGCGTCACAGACAATGACCCGGTCTTCCTGGCTCAGGGAGAGAACCGCCCACTTGGACCCGTCGTCCTCGATGGGATCGTCCACGAACACCACGTCGGTGGGTTCGTCCCCCACGTTGAGGGTATGCACCACCGTGCCCAGGGTCAGGTCCACGATCGAGATGTCGTCGGAGAGATGGTTCACCACCCAGGCGGTGTTGCCGTCCTTGGCCCGCACCGTGACCGGGTCGATGCCCACCCGCACCTCGCGCAACAACGCGAGCTCGTCCCCGGACTTGTCAAAGATCGAGAGCCGCGCGTCCGGCGTGTTGACGACCAGGACATAGTCGCCGACCCGTGCGATGGGATGGACGTGGGGGGACTCGAACTGCGGGGGCTCGGCCTGTGCGGGTACACCGGTCAGGAGGCAGGCCGCAATGAGGGATACGGCAAAGCGGGTATTCATGGCAACGATCCTCTCCATGCCACGGGTGGGGCCGGAGGGGGACCCCGGCAACGCGTGTGTTCAGGGAGATGGGACGCCGGAAGCCGGTCTGATACACCCGTTCGCGGGGTTGCCATCGGATCCCTTCGGGAATCCGCTTACAATCGCCCCACGGCTCCCGTAATCTGCCCCGACAGGAGGAACAACCGATGACCCGTCGCCTAGGGACCGCGTCCCTGCTCGCCCTCTCCGCCCTGGTCGCTGCCTGTGGAAGCGAACCCCAGGAGACGATGTACGCTGAACCGATGCCAGCGCCTCCGATCATCGGCATCGACGAGACCCGGGTTATTGATCTCACCCACCCCTTCGACGCGGACGCCATCTACTGGCCCACCGCCCAGCCCTTCGAGTTGACCGTGGATGCTCACGGCTACTCGGAAGACAGCACCTGGTACGCGAGCAACCAGTTCCGGGCCTCGGAGCACGGCGGCACGCACATGGACGCGCCCATCCACTTCGCGGCGGAGGGTCTGACCAACGAGGCCATTCCCCTCGAGCAACTGATGGGACCCGCGGTGGTCATCGACGTCAGCGATTTCTGTGAGAAGGACCCCGATTATCAGCTACAGGTGAAGGACATCGAGGGATGGGAGTCCATGTACGGGCAGATCCCCGAGGGGGCCATCGTGTTCATGCGCACGGGATGGCATCGCAAGTGGGGGGACCGGGAAGCCTATTTCGGCAGCGCGACCTGGCAGGACCCGACGACCCTGCACTTCCCGGGGTTCAGCGAAGAGGTGGCGCGGTTCCTCACCGAGGAACGTTCGATTGACGCGGTGGGGCTGGACACGCCGTCCATCGACTCCGGCGCCTCGACCGGGTTCCTGGCACACCGGGTCTTCGCGGGGGCCAACATGCCGGGATTCGAGAACGTGGCTCACCTGAACCGGATCCCGGATCAGGGTGCGTTCATCATCGCCCTACCCATGATGATCACGGGAGGGACGGGCGGTCCGCTGCGGATTGTGGCGCTGGTGCCCTAGGGGACTACCAGGACCATCCGGAGAAGAGCGAGAGCAGGATGATGAAGATGCTCAGAAACGCTGCGTAGAAGTAATAGCCCAAGTCACCCATTGTCTTATCCTCAAAGGTTTGTGGCCGACGATCTCCAACGGCCCTATTCCGCGCTAACGGGCCACATCAAGTTCAGCGGTGGATGTTCGCCGAGAGGGCGCCGGGTTGTCAACCAAAGGAGACAGCCCCCCACATCCTAGCCTGTAAGGCGTTGTGTACAAGACACTTAAAGAGCTGACCCTGTCGCCTTCCCGTTCGCTCCATGCCCCTGCCACATCGTACCCTTGCCATCTCCCAGGAACCGGCGCAGGGTGGGTGGGTATTAGGCTGCGGGACGCACGTGCGGCCGGGGGGGCCATCCGTTCACCCGGACGACGCGTCGCAACGAAAGGTCCAAATGCGCTGGATCGACCGGACCCGAGGACGGGGCGTTGGGACGGTACTCGCTCTCACCCTCGGTGTGTTGCTCACGCACGGCTCCGCCGTCGCGGGCCAGGCCCACAACCTGGAGCTTGGCGGCGGGATGCGGATCCCCTTCGACGGCGACCTGCGCACGGTGTTCGGCAGTTCCCTGATGGGAAGCCTCGCCTACAGCACCGCCATCAACCCGGCGGGGACACGGGTCTTTATCGAGGTGGGATACAGCCGGGGATCCGGCCAGCTGGTTACCTCGTTCGACCCCACCTTCAAGGTTCCCGAGTCCGAACGCTGGCTCGTGCCCATCGCCCTGGGCATCATGACCAACCCTTTCCCCAAGGGCTCGCAGAGCAGCGTGGGGATCGGCCTGGGGGCGGGCTTCATGAACATGCTTACCGGGTTCACGGACCACAACGGCGAGTCCTACACCGGCCCCGCCTTCGGCATCTTCGCCGACCTGCGCCCGGAAGTCCGGATCAGCAACCGCTGGAACGTATGGGTCCGCCAGCGCATTACCCTCGTCACCGACGTGAACTACGGCCGCGGCGTCGGTGAATTCAACTACAGCGGGACCAGCATCATGCTGGGCCTGCGCTACAGGCTGAACGCTCCCTAGGAGTCCCGAGATGCGACACATTCTCCTCGCCATCCTGGCCCTGCTGCTGATTCCCTCGACGGGTTGGGCCATCTGCGTCTGCTTCCCTTGTGACGACTGTAACCTGCTCAACGCCGGACAGATGAACTTCGTGGTCATGGACCGCGAGGCCGGAACGGTCGACCTCGTTCCCAACATCCGCATCATCGGGAACGCCGACGATTTCGCCCTGGTGGTCCCCACTCCCTCGGTGCCCACCATCACCGAGGCTCCGGTCACCATCTGGGACGAAGCGCTGGCCCTGACCGCGCCGGTGTGGCTCAACTCGACGTCCAGCGGCCGGACCGGTTGCGGGGGCAGCGACGTCCTGGGCACCGTGGTTCCAACCGACGAGAACACGCGGGACGACGACGGTGTGGACATCATTGCCCACCAGAAGGTGGGCGCGTTTCTGGCCACCACCATCCAGAGCGACGACCCGAGACAGCTCGTGCAGTGGCTCCTCGACAACAACTTCTCCATCAGCGGTCTTTCGCCCGAGCTGTTGCGCCCCCTGGTCGAAGCCGATTGGGTGTTCACCGCGATGAAGCTCGACACCGACAAGGTGACCGCGCCGGATCGCTGGGATGCCAACGTGGACCCGGTGCGCTTCACCTACGACGCACGGAGCCTGGACGTGCCGCTTCCCCTCTTCACCGTGAACCGCGCCGGCCAGCTGCCCATGGCCTTCTTTATCGTCGATGACATCAAGACCACCTTCCCCGGGTTCACCACCACCTACGCCAACCGGATCGACGACGAGGAGTTCGCGGCCATCGCCGAGACCTATCCCACCGTGGCCGAGTTCGTCGCACCCGGTCGATTCCTCACCCGGCTGGACCACACCTTCGTCGAGGACCGTGAGCTGGAGGAGCCCATCCGGCTTACCCAGGCCGAGGATGACCGGGAGTTCCGGCGCACCCGGTCCTTCGGGTTCTCCGCCGTCCCGGTCTGGATGCTGGTCGCCGGAGGCGGCATTCTCCTCATGCGGCGGCGGAATCGAGGACGGGGCTAACCGCCCGCAGGGACTCGCCAGGCAGGGGCCGGGGTATTACGAGTCCCCTGCTTCCCGCCGATAAGGAAGGAGCCTCTGTGCCTTCCGGGTGAACGCACCCAGCCAATCCCGGGCTTGTCGGACGGGCACCAGGGTGCTTTTCTTTGCATCCCCTCTTGGCTCAGGAGTCTCCCGCATGAACATCCCGTCCCACGGATCGCTTCGCCTGCTGCTTGCCGCCGCCTCCTGTGCGGTCGGCTTCGCCGTCCCCGCCGCGGCGCAGGCGGAAGAACCGGAAACGACCGCCACCCAGAACCTGATCGAGGTCGCCGACGAGGTGGCCAAGGAGGTCGAGGAGCTTCGCGGCTGGTCCTTCAAGGAGCCGGTCAAGAAGGCGGTCTACTCCGAGGACGAACTACGCGCCTTCCTCAACAAGAAGCTGTGGGAAGAGGAGTACCCCGAAGAGAAGCTCGAGCACCTCCAGGCTTTTCTCCACATGACCGGCCTCGTTCCTCCGGACACCGATCTGCGCAGCACCATCGTGGACGTGCTCATGAACCAGATCGGCGGGTTCTACGACCCCCCCACCAAGTCCTTCTACATGATCCAGCGCGAGGGGGTGGAGTGGGGCCCGCTCATTGACCGCATTCTCATTGCCCACGAGCTGACCCACGCCCTGGACGACCAGCACGTGGACCTGGAAGGGACCATGGCCGCGGCGGAACGCACCGAGGACGTGGAATTTGCCCTGGGCTCGGTGGTGGAGGGGTCCGCCACCGCGCTCATGAGTCGCTATGTGGCCAACATGCAGCTCTCGGGCGAGCTGACCATGGAAGACCTCAACGAGCTGGTGAAGTCCGAAGAAGAGCGGGGCGATGTGTTCTTCGAGGCGCCCCCCTACTTCCGCACCCTGCTCGCCCGCTACAACCTGGGCATGCTGTTCATCGTGCGCGGGAACATGATGACCCTCATGAGCCCCACCGGGGGCGAGACGGTGGGCAAGAATCTCAAGAAGGCCATGGCCAACCCGCCCCGGTCCTCCGAGCAGATCCTCCACCCGGAGCGGTACTGGGATCCGGCCCAGCGGGACGAGCCGGTGGTGGCCGACGACGACTTCTCGCGCAGCCTGTTCGCCGATGCCGGCTTCCAGGTTGCCGCGGTCAACACCGCGGGCGAGATCGGAATGGGCGTCCTCACCACCCCGGCCGACAAGGCCTTCAACATGATGGACGCGGTCTCGGCCGACGGCTGGACCAACAGCGCGTCCACCGGCTGGGGCGGCGACCGGTTCTACCTGCTGGAGCCCATCGTCCTGGAGCGGGGATCGGAATCCGGGACCTACCGGGGCGCCTGGATCACCGCCTGGGACACCCCCGAGGATCGCGAGGAGTTCGTGAAGGCCTACGAGGCCACGGTCGCCTCCGAGGATCGCCACCGGGTGGACCTCAGCGACCGGGTGAGCGTGTTTCTCTACGGGATGACCCCGACCGAGAAGGACAAGGTGGCCAGGACCCTCGAGCTCAAGCCGCCGCACCTGACCAAGAAGGAACGCCCTTTCAAGTAGCGGCCCGCACGCCGGCGCGCTGCACGGGAGATCGCATGTCGGACCGCGTTGCCATTGCCAAGGCCGGGCCGGAAGCTGTCGCCGACTGCGAGGCGATCCTGCGCGCCCTTCCGGGTTGGTTCGGTCTGGAGGAGGCCATCGTGGGCTATCGCCGCGACCTCGAGACCATGGAGACCTGGACCGCGAGGGACGACGACCGGGTGATCGGGTTCATCACGGTGAACCGCCGGTTCCCCACCAGCGCCGAGCTCCAGGTGCTGGGTGTGCTGGAGGCCTATCACCGCCGGGGCGTGGGTCGCCGGTTGCTGCACCACGTGGAGACGGCCCTGCGCAAGGATGGGGTGCGATTCCTCCAGGTGAAGACCCTCAGCCCAGCCCGGGAGAACGCGGAGTACGCCCGCACCCGGGCGTTCTATCGGGCCATGGGGTACCACCCGCTGGAGGAGTTTCCGACCCTGTGGGACCCGGCCAATCCGGCCTTGCAGTTCATCAAGGCGCTTTAGCGTAGAATGGAGCGCATGATGTGGCACCTCTCCCAGCGCGACGACTGGTTCCCCGAGCAGCTCGGTCTGCCCCGCCCCGAATGGGATCTCATTGGCGGTTGGATCGACGAGCACGTTCCCGAGGCCGAGCAGGGGGACGCCTACACCCAGGTGGCCAAGGAGTGGCTGGACCGGCTGGGCGGCGCCTTCCCCGAGGACTACCGGATCGTCGAAACGGAGGACTTCCTGGTCCTCACCGCCCAGTCCGAGCGGGATACGGACCTGCTGCTCGCCTTCGCCACCACCAACCGCGCCCGGGTGGCCGAGATTCTCGAGGACGTCACGGTACGGGACGTGTCCGGCAAGGACGTGCTCCTGGTCATCGAGACCGAGGAGGACTACTACCGCTACGCCTCGCACTTCTACCCGGAGGAAGGCGAGTTCGGCGCGTCCAACGGGATGTACGTGGCGGACGGGTACGGACACTTCCTGCTCTGGAACCACGACCTGGCCGACATGCAGGCGAACCTCGCCTACCAGCTGGCCCACGCCTGGCTGGAAACCCTCCCCATTCCGGAGTGGCTGGACCGGGGCCTCTGTCTCACCCTGGAGTCCGAGCTGGTGGGACGCGATCAGCTCTGGATGGACGACGAACTCAAGGAAGCGCACCTGGAGGCGTGGAACGAGGAATCCATCCAGGGGCTGTGGACCGGGGGGATCTTCTACCTCAGCGAGGAGTGGGCCGCCCTCTCGGATGGGCTGGCCGAGATCCTGGTGCGGTTCCTGCTCGAGGACAAGGACCGGTTCCAGGCGTTCCTCAAGAGTGCGGTGTACGAGGACGGCGGTGAAGCTGCGGCGCTTGCCGTCTACGAACGCGGCCTCGGCACGTTCGTGGAACCGTTCCTGGGCGACGGCGAGTGGACCCCGGATCCGGAGGTGCTGCAGGCGTACTTCGCCCAGGGGGAATAGTCCTCTCAGTCCCTGAACCAGGTCTCGACCGGGGTCTGGAGAAACTCTCCCACCGGTACTCCATCCCCACCCACCAGAAGTGTGCGGTGCGTGGGGAATGTCTTGGCGAACGCCTTGAGCCCGGTCAGCTTGGCCTCGCGTGTCGGAGAGCTCTTGACCTCGATCGCCACGACGCGGTCCCCTGCACGAAGGACGAAGTCGACCTCCAGGTTCCGGGAACGCCAATAGAAAAGCTCGCAAGCCCCGCGTTTGGCCTCGCCCACCAGGTAGGCCCCGACACACGACTCGACCAGACGTCCCCACTGCGCCGTGTCCGCGCGCACACTCTCCGGGGTTCCGTCCAACTGGGCGGTCATGAGTGCATTGTTGAGGACCTGGAACTTGGGGCTGGACCCGCGTTGCCGCACCTCGCTCCCAGAGAACTTGGACAGCCCGGTCAAGAGACCCGCGGCGTCCAGCAGGTCGAGATAATGGGAGAGCGTCACCGTGTTCCCTCCATCCTGGAGCTGGCCCAGCACCTTCTGGTACGAGAGGATCTGCCCCGAATAGAGACTCCCGAGCTGAAACAACCTGCGCAAGAGCGCCGGTTTGTCCACTCGGGTCAGGAGCAACACGTCCCGGCTCACCGAGGTCTCGATCAGCGAGTCCAGGATGTAGCGACGCCACCTGGCCGGATCGTTGATCAACGGTGCCGCACCCGGATAGCCGCCGCAAGAAATGAACGCATCCAGGGACCAGCCAAACGCCTCCTGCATCTCGCTGTAGGTCCAGTGACCCAGGCGCAGGATTTCGAAGCGACCGGCAAGGCTTTCGGTGAGGCCCTGTTCCACCAGGAGCGGTGCGGATCCCAGGAGAATGACCTGAAGCGGAGTGCCGTTCCGGGTGTCTTCGTCCCAAAGACGCTTGACCGTCTCCGACCATTTGGGGATTTTCTGGATCTCGTCCAGGGCCAGGATTCCGCCCTCGGCTCCCGCCTTGGCTCGCGCCGCTTCCCAGGTGACCGCGATCCACTCCCGGTCCTTGAATGTCGGCTCGTCCGCCGTCGCGTAGTGCCAAGGAGTTTCCGACCGCTCCAGGACCCGGCGCACCAGGGTGGTCTTGCCGACCTGCCTTGGCCCCTGGACGACTTGCATCAGATGCCTCGGTGCCGCCAAGCGATTTTGGAGCACGGACTCCAGGGGACGGTGATAGCTTTGCATGATCTACAGTTTACTAGAAACAACTAGTAAATTTACTAGACACATCTAGATAATTGTTAATTCACTGTCTTGCAATATTTTACAGTGTTCAGTCTTCCCGGGTGGACACCCCAGGCCTTTCTTGTGGGGGTGAAATCTCACAATTTATTGATAGGCAAGTGTTTATGAGCGCAACCGCCACTTTACCCGGGTAAAGTGCGACCGCCATCCGGGTGCCCGCCCCGATTGCTGGTTGCGTCTCGACAATTATCTAGATCCAACTAGATAAATGTTAATCGACTGGTTTTGCAACGGGTTGCGCGTGTCCGTCTTCCCGGGTGGACACCCCTGGCTTGCTCAATCCCGGTGGATCGGGTGCGAGCACTCCGGATGATGCGCCAGGGCGAACCCGGTCTCGGTGGCGCCCACCCAGACATCGTGTCCTTCCAGGGTGTCCCGGTAGATCTGCACGCCTTCCGCGGCGTCCCCCACGCTCAGGGTTCCAACCGAGCGTTTGAGGGAGCGCAACTCCTGCGGTTCCTCGCTCGAGACGAGATCAGAGACCAGCAACGTGGCCAGGGCGGTCGCCAGCATGGCGATGAACATCTTCATGGGGATCTCCGTGGGTAGGTTGGCGCCGGCGAACCGGCAGGTCGTCCCCGCGGAGCCGGCTCACGGGGTATCGGGGGATCGCTTCAGCTTGCCGCCGTCGAACGCGCCGGGGAGGAGGGCGTCCACCGTGGTCTCGGTGAACTTGCCGTCCGAGCTGGCCAGGTAGACCGTGGCCTCGCGACCAAACTCGCTCACCACCTGACGGCAGGCGCCGCACATGGAAGCGCCGTCGTCGGTGACCACGGCAATGGAGACGATCTTCTGCTCACCGTCCGAGACCATCTTGGTCACCGCGGTTCGCTCGGCGCAGATGGTGAGGCCGTAGCTGGCGTTCTCGACATTGCAGCCGGTGTAGACCAGTTCGGTGTCGGTGAGAATCGCCGCCCCCACCTTGTAGTGGGAGTACGGCGCGTAGGCCCGTTCCCGGGCGGCGAGGGCGCGGCCAATCAGCTCGTTGGGATCCATGGGGAGGAGTCTACCTGATTGGGCGGTTCAACCGTAGGCGTAGGAGACCTGGACCAGGGCGCGATCGGTCTCGGGGTCCCAGTAGAGAATGAGGTACTCGAACGCCGAGCCGCTGGGCAGGCGGAGTACCGGAGACCGTCGCGGCGAGGCGAAGACCTCATAGGCCAGGGGAGCCATCCCCTCGAGTCCCTGACCCGGCAACATCGAATGTTCGTAGAGGCCAATCGCCTCGTCCACCCAGGCCCCGATCTCTCGGGACCGGGCTTCGACCGTCGAGCTGCCGGCCTGGGTGAGATTCAACCCATCGATCAGCTTCTTCACGTCGTTGCGATCGAGCGGCATCTCCAGGAGCGCACAGCGGGACCGGGGACTGGACTGGACCGCGGTCACCCGCGCCCGCACCCCCACCTTGGCGAACAGTGATGTTACGTCCCCCTGGGCGCCGACGTCGGCGCCACAGCCAAGAGCCGTAGGCGCGAGCAGCGCGCCCAGGAGGAGCAGACCCTTCGCAAGCACCCGCATCCTAGTGGTGCTTCACGTACTCGAACTCGAACGCCTGGCCGTTGATTCCACGCGGGGGGGGCGCCACCCAGTTGGCGATCTTCCCCGGTTCGTGCACGCCCTTCATGATGGACTGCACGTATTCGCGATCCGCGGTGCTGGGAATCCAGTCGTCCTTCTTCGCGTTCCAGGTCTCCTCGGAGATGAGCGCGCCCGAGGGATCGAACTGGTGGTTCTGGTACGCGCCGATGTGCCGATGGAACCGGCGGTGCGGCAGGGTGAACTTGAAGTCGACCTCGTACTTGTCGAGGATCTTGTTCCACCGGTCCACCCCGCGCTGGCAGTCATCGATATAGCTGTCGCGCAGCACCTCGTTCATGGCGTTGCGCAGCGCCACGTCCTCGGTGCGCAGCTGACCGTCCTCCATGAGGTCCATCGGGTAGATCCCCTCCAGGGCCAGGTGGTCGGTCTCCTTCTCCTCGCGGTAGCGCCCCTTGAGCCCGGCCGCGAAGTAGTCCGCGGCGTTGGACGACTTCTCGCCGCCGAACAGGTCCACCGAGACCGAGAACCAGAAGTTGAGGTGCTTCTGCAGGGTGGGCAGATCCACCCCGCCCAGCTTGCGCACATCCCCCTCGGGGGCCTCCCGCATCAACTGGCAGGTGCGCTCCACCACGCGGCCCACCCCGGTCTCTCCCACGAACATGTGGTGGGCTTCCTCGGTGAGCATGAACCGGGTGGTGCGCGAGAGCGGATCGAACCCGCTCTCGGCCAGTGCCAACAGCTGATACTTCCCGTCGCGGTCGGTGAACATGGTGAACATGAAGAAGTCGAGCCAGTTCTGGATCGGTTCGTTGAACGCGCCCAGGATCCGCGGCTTGTCCTGGTCTCCGGAGCGACGCTCCAGCAGCGCCTCGGCCTCCTCCCGACCATCGCGACCAAAGTACCCGTGCAGCAGGTAGACCATGGCCCACAGGTGCCGGCCTTCTTCCACGTTCACCTGGAAGAGGTTGCGCATGTCGTAGAGGCTGGGGGCGATCTTCCCCAGCATGCGCTGCTGCTCCACGCTGGCCGGCTCGGTGTCCCCCTGGGTGACGATCAGCCGGCGCAGCATGCCCCGGTACTCACCGGGGACCTCCTGCCACACCGGATCCCCCATGTGGTCGCCGAACCCGATGGTGCGATCCTTCTCCCGGTCGGCGAGGAAGATCCCCCAGCGGTACTCCGGCATCTGCACGTAGTCGAAGTGGGCCCAGCCCTTGGGGTCCACGTCGATGGCGGTGCGCAGGTACACGTCGTCGGCCTGGTAGCCCTCGGGTCCCATGTCCTGCCACCAGGACTGGAAGTTGGGGAGCCACTTCTCGAGCGCGCGCTTGAGACGCTTGTCGTCGCTGAGGTCCACGTTGTTGGGGATGGTGTCGTACAGATTGACGCTCATGATCGCCTCCTTGATCCGTGCCGATTACGTGCGTTTGAAGTCGAAAACCGGGCGTTCGGGTTTGCCGTAGACCTGCAGCGCCCCCTGTTTGCCCACCGCGTTGGGGCGGATAAAGATCCAGTTCTGCCAGGCCGAGAGCCGGCCAAAGATCTTGGTGTCGGCGTTCTCCTCTCCGGGAAAACGCAGGCTCGCTTCCATGCCGGTCAGGGCGTCCGGGGACATGGCGGCGCGGGCTTCGATGGCCTGACGCACCTCGTCCTCGTAGTCGATGTCGTCCAGCACCATGGTGATCAACCCGGCCTCATCGGCATCGGAAGCCTCGAAGCTCCCCTGCTCGAGGACGGGGTCGATTTGGTCGGGCGATCCATAGAAGTGCGCGCCGAGACGGCTGAGACCGTGGGTCATGGGATAGTCGCCCCGGTTGAGCGGACCCAGGGCGACGGTGACCGGGGTCTCCTCGTCGTCCAGCATGTAGCTCCGATCCGCGGCCAGGGCCAACTCGAAGAGGCAGCCCGCGAAACAGGACCCGGGCTCGATGAGGGCAAACAGACTCCGCGCCGAAAGGTCCAAGCGACGCAGGACGCGGGCCTGGTAGAGAAGGATCTCCTTGACGAACCAATCGCCCCGGTTGGCGTCCAGGGCGCCATCCACGGCCAGGATCCTCCCCCCGTGCCCCCGGGTCTTGAGGAGCCAGAGTCCCAGGGTGGGCTCGTTGAGACGCAGGTGCAGCATGGCCGCGTCCAGCTCTCGAAACGCACGGAGCGCCCAGGACGAGGTTCCGGCCTTGCGGAATGCCTCGGCCGTCTCCGGCTCACCCGCGCCGGGGGCCTTCACGGTCAAGGTGGCGGTGCGCGCCTCCCGATCCAGGTCCACCTGGACGTACTCGTAGGAAAGCGAGGTGTCGGTCTCGGTTACCTCGACCGGGGTCCAGACGATTCCCGGGCCGGGGCGGTCCGAGGCCGTGGCGGCCAGGGCCTTGGCCCGCTCCGCGATCACCTCGTCCCACTTGCTGCGGGGGGCCAGCGCATCCACCAACCCCCAGTCCACGGCCCGTTTCCCCTTCACCCCTTCTTCCAGGGTGCAGAAGACGTCGGCGTGGTCCCGCCGCACCCGGCGCTTGTCCACCACGCGGGTGAGGCCCCCGGTGCCGGGCAGGACTCCCAGGAGCGGCACCTCGGGGAGGCTGACCGCACTGGACCCGTCGTCCACCAGCACGATCTCGTCACAGGCCAGGGCCAACTCATAGCCGCCGCCGGCCGCAACCCCGTTGATGGCGGCGAGAAAGCGGATTCCGCTGTTGCGGGAGGCGTCCTCGATGGCCAAGCGGCTCTCATTGGTAAACTTGCAAAAATTGATCTTGAATCCATGCGGGGAGAGGCCGAGCATATGGATGTTGGCCCCGGCGCAGAAGATGCGATCCTTGGCGCTGGCCAGGATGACCGTGCGGACGCTCGGGTGCTCGAACCGGATCCGTTCCACCGCGTCGGCCAGTTCGATGTCGACCCCAAGGTCGTAGGAGTTGAGCTTCAGCGCGTATCCCTCGCGCAGGGGCTGATTCTCCTTCACGTCCAGGGTCAGGGTCGCCACGGCGCCGTCGACAACGAGGCGCCAGTGGTGGTAGGAATCAGGGTGGGTACTGAAGCGGACCGGCGGCTCGTGGGCCGTCGTCGTCTGCGTCATGGTGCCTCCTCGGGGGCTGCGGGGTCCGCGGTGGACAGGTGACAAAATTTGTCGGATAATTGTCGCTGTACTGGCGACGGGGAAGAATTCGGAGTGTTGCACTAAAATGCTTGCCAGGTCAAACATAGTGGGCAATATTGTGCACTATGTCTTTCGCACCGCACCAGACGGATCCCTTACGCGAGTTCGGCCTTGCCGTGCGTCGCGAACGATCCGCACAACACCTTTCCAGAAAAGCACTTGCGGAGAAATCGGGGCTCAGCCTGCGATTTCTTGCGGAAGTAGAGTCCGGCCGCGGCAATATCTCCTACCTCAAGCTCCGAAGCTTGGCCGCCGCCCTGGGCCTGACCGGATCGAGTCTCATAGCCCGGGCGGAAGCCAGCCCGGAAACGTCCCGACCCATCGTTCTGTTGGGGATGCGGGGCGCGGGAAAAACCTCGGTCGGTGGAGAATTGTCGCACCGACTGGGTATCCCCTTTCAGGAATTGGACGAGTTGGTCGAGGACGCAGCGGAATTGGAGCTGGGTCAGATCTTCGAACTCCAAGGAGACGCCTATTACCGAAAGCTAGAGAGAGAGGCGCTGGCGCGCTTCCTCGAATCTCCCATGCGAGCGGTGCTGGCAGCGGGTGGCGGGATTGTCACCGAGTCCGAGACGTTCGGGCTGCTTCGCTCCGCCGCGTTCACGGTCTGGCTCAAGGCCACGCCTCGGGAGCACTGGAACCGCGTGGTTGCCCAGGGGGACCGTCGCCCCATGAGCAACCGCGACGACGCCATGACCGAGCTGGTTCGACTCTGGAACGCCCGATCCCCGCTCTACGAGCAGGCGCACCTGGTCGTCGACACTTCGAGCCTTACCGTCCGGGAGGTCGCAGACAGAATTCTTGCGGCCATCCCGCCCGCCGCCCCCAACCGGCCATCCGTCTGAGCAACCCAGTCAGGCCCCCACAAGGAGCTTCCCAATGTTGAGAGATTATCCGCCCGAGAGGACTGCCCGTCGTCCTCGGGTTATCCGTGGAAAGCGACTCCGGTACGCCGCTGTACTCGTCGATTTCGAGAACATCTACTTCACGCTGGCCGAGGCCTCCGATCAGGAGAGCGACGACCAGTCCGTGGATGTGCAGGCCCTCGATGACGGGGTGGAGCTGCTCTCCAACCTGCGCAATCGCCTGCGGCACCGCTTCAATGCGGTGATGGCCATCGGGCGGTCCTATGCCGACTACGATCGGATCGGCGGGGATGCCCAGTCCCAGCTTCAGTTGCTGGCCTTCGAGCCGCGTTTCATGCTCGGCAACGAGAACAAGCGCAGCAGCTCCGACATCCTTCTCTCGATCGATGCCGTGGAGTTGCTCCACACGCGCCCGGAGATCGATTTGTTCGTGATCGTGGCCGGCGACCGGGACTATCTCCCGGTGGTGCGACGCCTACGTGAGCACCTCAAGCGGGTGATCCTGGTCGGATTCGAGAAGAGCACCAGCGGAGACCTGCGCCAGGTCGTTGGAGAGGAGAACTTCTTCTCGGCCGAGCGACTGCTGCCCTCATCCGCGACGCCCTATTCCGACACGGCAGAGTCGAACGAGACCACCCCACAGCATGACGCGGCCTTCTCCGGCCACGGAGACGGGGACTCCCATGACGAGGAGGACGACTCCGACGACATGGACCTGCACGGGGACGGTGGCGGCGACACCATGGTTCAGGTCGCCGAAGGTGACCTCAAGATGTGCATGGAAGAGCTGCTCAACGCGTTCTATCAGTATGGCGGACGCAAGGTGTGGCTCACCCCGTTCCTGCGTCTGCTCAACGACCGCTTCCCCTACCTGGACAACCGGGGGCGCAAGAAGATGGTCGAGGGACTGCAGGCACGCGGCGCCATCCGCATCGAGAAGATCGACGGTGACCCGTATCCCTACTCCGTGGTGGAGATCAACTGGGAAGACAACTGGGTCATGTCCATGGACGAGGGTCGCGGCAACGCGTGATCAGGGCATGCCTGATCACGGCATCTTCGAGACGATCGGGATGTCGATGTTGAGATCCAGGCGGCGATAGAGACAGATCCCGGTGATGTCCTCGCAGACATAGTAGAGCGCATACGCCGGCACCCGGGCCATCTGGCCCGGCTCGGCGTCGGCGGGGCAGGACAGCTCGAACTCGAAATGCCGTGTCTCGATGGTGAGAGGGCAATCCGGCATCGGCGCGTCCAGACGGCGTTCGCTCGCCTCCCACCCGGAGCCCACCCGGACCCAGAGTTCGGTGGGATCGGCCTCGTTGTTCCAGTGCGCCTTCAGGGATTCCTGTGGGCGTAGCGCCACGTGGACCCTCACCGATCCTCCCGGAGTGATCCGCGGGGGAACCACCGTGATCTCCGGCGCGATCAACGCCTCGTCGCGGTTGATCTTCCCGTCGGGGTCCGGTTCCACCGCATCCACCGGCGTCTCGAAAGCCCCTGCCCGCGCGGCGAACTCGGCCCCCATGGGCTCCACCGGCAGCTTGACCGGAATCTCCCCCCGGGACAGGATCTCCTCACGGGCCTGGGGAACCCAGTCGTAGAACGGATACGGCTTGTCCAGCCGCGGGCCGTACTGCTGGATACGCCGACGATAGATGTAGTTGTTGACGTCCTGGTCGAGAGCCAGCGACCAGTGCCGCACCGCCTTGTGGAAATCCCTGTCGCGCCGGTCATCCGAGTCGAACCGCATCCGGTAGCCCACCCCCAGACGGAAATGGCTCCACGTGTTCTCGGTGTCGTGCACCAGGGAAGTCATGTAGGCACGAATCCCGAGGTCCACCGCCTCGGGGCCGCCCCACAGGAGAACCGCATCCCCGTAGTCCCGCCAGGCGTGGGTGCCGCCCGGTTCCGCACGCGCCTTGAGGGCGACCAGGTCCGGCAGACCCACCGGGTCCGGCAGGACGTCCGGGGCGGGATAGGTCGGGTCCACGAAGTCCGCGGCGAGCGACGACGCACTCGAGAGGGGCGGGTTCACCCCACGAATGATCCCGTGCTCGTCGATGAGCAGGGTGATGGGAACGTACGGAACCTCGAGCAGGTTGAGCGGGTCGGCAAGGATCGGCCAGTCGAGGCCCTTCCATTGGGCAAAGAGACGGGCCCGGTCCGGGTGCTGCTCCTGCACGATGCCCAGCATCCGGATTCGCCCCGCGTCGCGAAGTTCACGTGTCGCTTCGTGCCACCCGGGCACGTGGGAACGGCACCCCAGTCACCAGGAGGCGAAGATGTGCAGGACGACCTTGGTTCCACGGTAGTCCGCGATGGAACCCGGCTCCCCATCCAGGTCGGGCAGGACGAGGGTGGGGAATGGTTCCCCCACCTCGTACCCGCTCGACGGGAGCTGGGCCATCGCGGTGGACGCAGCCAGGAAGAATGCCAGGACAAGAACGGGAACGCGCACGGGACCTCCTCACCAGGGTGACGGAGAGTGTGCCGCGTCCCGGCTCCAGGAGGCAAGCGGGAGGGGTCAGCCCATCTCGCCCAGCGTCTGAAAGAGCATCATCTTGTTGCCGTCGGGATCGTAGAAGGTGGCCAGTTTGACCATCCCGGGGATCTCCATCGTGTCGCCGTCGAACCGGACATCCTTGTCCTCCAGCTGCTTGCGCGACGAGTCGATGTCGTTCACGCCGAAGGTCAGGGTCGCTCCCCCCTGGACCTTGGGGCTCTCCACCTGGCTCAATCCCAGGTTGGTGTTGGGCACCTCGGTGCGGACCTCGGCCCAGCCCATTTCGTCCAGCTTGTAGAGCAGCTCGAACCCGAGCACTTCCGTGTACCAGGCAATCGCCTTGTCCATGTCCGCGACCTGCAGGGCGGCGGTGAGCCCGCCGTTGTATCCAATGGGAGATGCCATTAGCGAATCCTCCTCGTTTCCGGGGGTTGTCACATGAGGGTACGGAAAGTATACTATGTATACAAACCAAAGGTCAAGACAGATGAAGACAAACCCTGGGCGCCTGGTCGCCCTGTTCCACAACAAGTGGGCGCTTCCCGTGCTGGCGGAGATGTACAGCCAGGGGGGCGGTTCCAAGTTCGTCACCCTGGTGCAGCGGCTGGGGGTGAGCCGGGACTCGATGAGTCGCACCCTGAGGGCGCTCGTGCGCCACGGATGGGTGTTGCGCAACCCCGGCTATGGTCACCCCATGCGCCCCGAGTACGTACTGACTCCCGAAGGAACCGATCTGGCCCCCTGGTGTGCCCGGGTCCGACGCCGGCTTCACCGGCTTGGGCTCGGCTCGGATCCGCTGCGCAAGTGGAGTCCGGCGGTGGCCATCGCCATTCTCTCCGGGGGACAGCGGTTCTCCGAGTTGGTGACCGCGCTGCCGGGAATCACCTCCCGGGCGCTTGCCCAGACCCTCAAGTCCATGCAGGACATGGGGTTGATTGAAAGGGCGGTAGGGAGTGACTATCCGCCCCAGGTCCGATACCGTTTGTCGCCCCAGGGGCGCCGCCTCGCGGAACTCCTGATTGAAATGCCCGATTCGGGGTCTCGTTCCAATCCCGTTGTACTACCATAGTGACCCCTTTCGGATAGCCCACCCATCCCCTTGTGCCACGGAGGAAAAATCAATGAAAACCCTGCGCATCCTTATCTGTATGTGTACCGCGCTGACCCTGTCGGCCGGTGTTGTTCTGGCCCAGGACCAGGCCGAGATGGAGGCCTGGATGAAGGCCGCCACCCCCGGCGCCCAGCACAAGGACCTCGCCAAGATGGCCGGAACCTGGGACTGCGTCCTGAAGCAGTGGATGGACCCGGCCGGCGATCCCATGGAGTCCAAGGCCACCTGCGAGCGGAAGTCGGTCATGGACGGCCGTTACCTGATCGATGAGTTCAAGGGCAACATGATGGGCATGGCGTTTCTCGGCATGGGCGTGACGGGGTACAACAACTCCACCGGCGAGTACGAGACCATCTGGTTCGACAACATGGGCACCTCCATCTCCAAGATGACCGGGCCCATGGAGGGCAACAAGATGGTGCAGACCGGTGACGTCACCAATCCCATGGGCGGCACCATGAGCGTCGAGGCGGTCACCGAGGTGATCGACAACGACAAACAGGTGTTCACCTACTACATGGATATGGGCGGTCAGAAGGTCAAGGCCATGGAGATCACCTACACGCGCGCCGGCGCCAAGGCCGACAAGGCCGACGAAGAGGACGGCGGCTGGTAGTCACCGCTCGCTCCTGGATGTAGTTTGGGGGTCGCGCCACGGCGCGGCCCCCTTTTTCGTTGAGGCTCCCGCATGTCCACTCCCCCGCTCGTGCTGTTCACCCTGGGTCACTCCAACCGGACGGTGGACGAGTTCCTGAAGCTGTTGCGCCGAAGCGGCATCCGTCAGATGGCGGATATCCGTCGCTATCCGGGAAGCCGCCGGCACCCGCATTTCGAGCGGGAAAACCTGGACCACATCCTCAACATGTCCTGGGTGGCCTATCGGCACATGGAGGCCCTGGGCGGACACCGGGCCGTGGAACCGGGATCGCCGCACACCGCCCTCGAGAACGGGCTACGTGGCTACGCCGGCCACATGGAAACGGCGGAGTTCGCCGAGGCCGCTACGGACCTGACGAGGTGGGCCGGGGCCGCCCGGACCGCGGTCCTGTGCGCCGAGGCGGATCCACTGCGGTGCCATCGGCAACTGTTGGCCGACTACCTGCTGGTGCGCGGCATCCGGGTGGTGCACATCGAGGACGCCGAGACGATCCGGGATCACACCCTCACCCGAGTGGCCCGGAGAGAGGGAGATCGGTTGATCTATGACGGAGGGGCGCTGGAACTGGAGTTCTGAGCCGGGGGTGCGCCCGGCTCAGCCCAGGTGCTCCAACGCCTGTTCCAACTCCTCCAGGCGCAGGGTATCGCCGGCATGGTCCGGGTCTGACCGCCAGATCACCGTGCCTTCGCGCACTAGGAACGCCCCGGGCATGAGAAACGGATCCCCGACCACGTCTCCCTGGGAGTAGCCCTTGTCCTTGGCACGGCGGCCGCTCTTCCACACGGCGGGACCCGCCAACGCCAGGAATCCGCCTCGGCGGATCCCGAACTCCTTGTAGAGCTCCCGCTTCACGTCCGAGACCGCACGGGCCTCGGGCCAGAGTTGATCGAAAACGAATTGCCCCTGCTCCACCGGGCCCTGGAAAACGAACAGGACTTCCGGGGGGGACGGATGCTTCTCCGTCCAGGTCCGCAACTCGCCGATCACCTCTCGGCAGAAGACTCAGCCGAGGTGTCGAAGGAAGACGAGCAGGGTCACGCCCTGAAATTGATCCCCAAATGATCCGGGGTTCAGGTTGATGCCCTCCACGGGGCGGTGCAGGGTCGCCCCAGGAATGGGTTTGGGCTCCAACCGCTTCCGAGAAGGTGCATTGTCTCGCATGTGAGCTCCTTGAAAGAGAATCGAAGGGGCCAAATCCCCGGTCCGGACTCAACTCCCGAACAGAGACGACCGCCACACCCCCAGCCGGTGCAGATACCAGCGAACGAACGTCCACAGGGTACGGACGGCGTAGCGGGTGGCCTCGGCCAGCCCGATGCTGCTTGCTTCATCAAAGTAGCGGACCGGAATGGGAATGTCGCCCAGTCGCAGGCCCAAGTGCACGCTTTGGACGAGCAGCTCCGAATCGAAGGCGAACCCGTCGTGGTTCCGGTCGAAGGGAATGCGACGCAGCGCGTCGGCCGTGTAGACCCGGAAACCGCTGTGCCACTCCCCCAGGTTCTGACCGGCCAGGATGTTCTGGGTCAACGAGAGGCACCGGTTGGCGAGGTACTTCAGGAGCGGCATCCCCCCCTGGAGTGCTTCGGCCCGGGTGCGGATCCGGTTTCCCAGGACGATGTCGCAGAGCCCCAGGTGCAAGACCTCCACCGCGAGGGGGATCACCCGGGCGTCGTACTGATCGTCCGGATGCAGCATGACCACGTAGTCCGGATCCCGGGAGAGCGCGGTGGCGTAGCAGGTTTTCTGGTTGGCCCCGTAGCCCCGATTCTCCGCGTGCCGCACCACGGTGAGACCCAGGCGCTGGGCCAGTTCCACGGTACTGTCGGTACTGGCATCGTCCACCAGGATGATCTCGCTGGCCACACCCCTGGGAATGCCGGCGACGATCCGCTCCAGGGTGCGTTCCGCGTTGAACGCGGGGAGAACAATGACCGTGTTTGCCGCGCCGGTCACGGTTCACCTCCCGCGGGGCCGCGCCAGTCCCCACTTTGCCACGGCTCGTTCTCGGAGCGGGTCCGGTACGCATCCACTTCCCACACGATCGTCCGCTCGGTCTCACGCACCACCCGGGCGATGACATCCGCGACCAGAACGGGGCGGGTCGGGGTCACCACGCCCCACCCCTGATCCCGGGCGTCGAGGACCAGGTAGCGCACCCGGTTTCGGTCCAACACCCGTCGCAAGGCGCCGCCGTCCGCGGGAAGACCCTCGGAGAACACTGCGTCCACGAACTCCCACTTGCCCGGGGCATCGATGGTCTGGGCCCAGTGGCCCGCGAACACAGTGGACCCAGTGGCTCCCGGAATGCGGGCGGCCAAGGCCCGGCTCGCCATGACGGTCTCGGTGGGCCGCAGATGATCCCGCAGCCACTGCAGCGTTTCCCGGTGGTCGGCCGGAAGGTATTCCCCCACGCCGGCCCGAGTGAAGCGATCGAGGGTCTGCCGGTACCAGTACACGGACCCCTGGGCCGCAAACAGGATGACGAGCACGGCGAGCATTGCGTTGACCGCTGGGCGATCCAGGCCCCGGGGCAGCACCCCGCGAATCCAGGCAAGGGACCCCACCGCGAGGATGCACAGCGGAACCTGGAGACCCAGGACAAACTTGCGTTTGAACTCGATGGGTAGGAGAAACAGGGCGGCGATGATCAACGGCCAGGCAATCAGATGACCCGCGTGGTTCATGCCGCGCCGCGCCCCGGGGATGAACACGGCGACCACGGCGAGGACCAACGGCAGCCCCCACCCCAGCACGTGCGCGAGGAGGGAGGGAACCGGCATGGTCCACTCCAGCTGGGAAAGGGTCGGGTTCCGGCTGAGGATGACCCCGTAGGCAATCACCGGCATGGGAATCAGGGAGGCGACGAGCAACGCTCGTTTGGCCCCCCGATGGAGCGCCCACCAGCTCCCCGCCACCGCGTAGAGAATGACCACGTCGTAGGGATGCACCAGGGCGAGCGCGAGTCCCCACAGACCGGCCGACACCCCGTGTCTCACGCGTCCGCTCTCCAGACACCGGTGGACCTCGGTCAGTGCCAACAGGAGAAACGCGAGCGCGAGGGACAGGGTGAAGAACGAGTCCACCAGGGTCTGGAAGACGGTGGCCTCGACAAACCAGAGATCGATGGGCGGATGATCACGAAAGGCCCTGTGCTCCAGCACGAAGCGGCCAAAGCCGGAAGCGGTGGTGGCCAGCGCCAGGGCGAACAGCCGCGCCGCGGGCGCGGCCAGGAACACCGCGATGAAACGATACAACGCGATGGTCAGGAGCACCGCGGCGAACCCGTTGGTGATCCACCAGAGCCACAGGATAGGCGTTCCGGTCACCCGGGCGAGGGTGCCCAGGATCCAGAAGAGGGGAAGAAACACCATGCGGCCGTGGGGCTCGGTGGTGAACAGATCCCGAAACAGCAGGGATCCATCCGTGGCCTGACGCATCCAGGCCAGATAGCTCTGGTAGTCCTCGCTGTACTCGCCGACGAACCCCTGGAAGTGGGTGTCCGGGGGTGCTACCCGATGTCCCTGGAGGACGGGCAGCGTGACCAGGACGACCAGGAGGGCACTCCACAGTCCAACCGCGAACCACTCGTGCCGCGAGACCGTCGGGATGAAAGCCTCCTAGGACGCCGGCTGGAAAACCAGGAAGTATTGCTCCGGGAGAAAATCGTGGTCCTCCAGCAGCCGATACCCGGCCGCTTCCATTTCCTGCTTCACCACGTCCGGAGCCAACTTGTGGGGAGGACCCCGAAGGGATTCGGGACGGTAGTCCACGATGGCGACCCGCCCATCCCCCGCCAGCTGTTCCTGCAAGCGCGTGAAGTAGTCCACCCGGCCGTCGATGTGGTGATACGTATTGCAGATGAACACGACATCGGCCGGCACGGGAAGATGGGGATCCTCCGGGGCGCCCAGCAGGCTGACCAGGTTGGCCAGTCCCTCACGGCGGGCACGGTCGTTGAGGTAGAACACCATGTCCGGCTCGATGTCGACTCCGATCACCTTGCCCCGTGGAACCGCGAGTGCGAAGCGCACCGGAAAGTAGCCGGTCGCGGATCCGATGTCGGCAATGATCAGGTCGTCCCGGTCGCAGAGTGCCTCGACGATCGCCTGGGGGTGTTGCCACGCATCACGCTCCGGATCCTCGAAACGGGCGGCCCAGGACTCCGCGTCCTCGAACCGATGGTGAATGGTGGCGTCGTCGTCGTGCTGGTGATCGTCGTGGTGTTCCTGGGAGAATCCGTGCACCGGGAACAGGGCGAGCAACGCAACGGTCGCGACAAGGAAACCGGGCAGGCAAAGGTGTCGTTTCATACGGAAAGCATACCGCAGGAACCGGTAGTGTCGATGCCCCCTACTCCCAGTCCCCCCGGGCCAGCGCCTCCAGCTTCATCGAACGCACCGCCGGATCCTCCGGAAGGGACTCCACCACCCGCACGTCTCCCCTGCGCACCGAGACCGCGCGGGTTGCCATGTCCTCGAACGGTTTCAGCTCGTGGGTCACGACCAGCACGGAGCCACCGGCATCCCGCGTTCGCTCCACCCAGTCCAGGGTGGATTGCCGCAGGCCCCGGTCCAGCGCGGAGAGGGGCTCGTCCAGCAGCAGGGTGCGTGGCGATCCCAGACGGGCGGCGGCCAGCAGCACCCGGTGACGCTGCCCCTTGGACAACTCGCGCACGGATCGCCCGGATGCCTCGGTCATTTCCAGCTCGTCCAACAGCGCTTCCGCCTCGCTCCAGGGCGCGCCCCGCAACCGGCTCACGAACCGCAGCACGGCACCCACCGAGGCGTAGGGGGTGATGTCCGGTTGCTCGGGGACATAGGCCAGGTCCCGGCGCGCGGCGGCCTCGGCCTTCCATAGATCGTGTCCGTTGAGGTGGACCGAGCCCGCATCCGGCTTCTCAACCCCGGCGGCCAGCTTGAGCAGGGTGCTCTTGCCGGCCCCGTTGGGGCCCAGGACCAGGGTCACCCCGGTTCCGATCTCCAGATCGACACCGTTGAGAATGGGTGCGGCGGCATCGTAACCAAATCGCACCCCGCTCAGGACCAGGGTTGCGCTCATGACAAAGAGTCTCCCGCCTGCCAGTAGTGCTGTTCCCGCAGCGCTCCCACCTTGTGAGAACGCTCCCGGGCCACGGCCCGCAGCCAGAGCGCCGGGAGCAACACGGCAGGAAGCACCGCGCCAAACGAGTAGAGACCGGTGATCCCCAGGGCGATTCCGCACTCCATGGCCACTCCACGTCCAAGGGTGGTCAGGCTGTCGCCGTTTCGACGCATGGACCCCGCAGTGCCAATAGCGCTGAACAGGGAAAGCGTGGTGACCGCAAGGGCGGCTCCGGGGTGCAACACGACGGTCGCGCCAAGCACCGGCAGGGTGAGGGCAAAGAGCAGGAGCACATCGTTGCCGATCCGCCGCGAGCTGGTCCACGGCCAGGATCGGCTCCAGGGCCAGGGGGGGCGGCGTTCGCACAGCCGGCTCCCCATCCGCAGGATGAGACCGACCACGGCAACCCCGCAGCCGAACCGGACGGTCAATGCGGTCTGCGCGGGGGTCAACTCCGGGTTGTTGCGCAGAACCAGCGCGGTGGCGGCAACCAGGAGCACACTTCCGGCCAGGACCGAGGCCACGCTCCAGCCCAGGGCGCGAAAGGAGACGAGCCAGGGAAGCGCATGCGCGGACGATCCTGAGAGAAGGTCACGGCCGGGGCGACTTCGCCCCCCGGGTAGCGCGGGAGCGAGTTGGATCCCCCCCGCGGCGACCGTCACCGGAATCACCGCCAACAACGTCGTCCACGAGGGAACGGGTCCCAGCGCAGCGGCGTACGCCCAAAGCAGGAGCCAAGCCAGGATGGGGACGACCTGGGCCATGGCAAGAGACAGGACCATGGCTGCTCGGCGCGTGGTGCGCGAAACCGGAAGGTGCCGCGCCCACCCCTCGAGCACCGAACGCTCACGTCGCGCCGCCTCGCCGGCCAGGACCAGGCACCACACACCCAGCCCCAGACACCAGATGAGGGAGCCGGATCCGATGCCAAGAGCCGCCGCCTTGAGAAGACCCGCCGGATCCGGAGCCTGCCCAAGGGCGAACAGGACCAGGCCTACCTGCAGCACACCCAGTCGCCACACCACCGGAATGCCGGTCTCCAGATGGAAGAGGAAGGCGGCGCGGAGTCCCATGGACCAACCCGGGCTAACCGCCGATACCGATCGAGGCCCCGACCATGACCGACCAATAGCGCCAGGTGGCATCGGCATCCTGGACGATACTGCTCAGGCCGTAGTTGTAGCGCACGTCAGCGAGAAGGCTCACCACGGTGAGGTGGACGTCGAGGGAGAGACCGGCAATGGCCGCCCACTGGGTGTTCTCGGAATCCGCGCCAAAAAGCGACTTGCAGTCGCCACTGGCCTCGAGACCTTCGTCGATGGTGACGTTACAGCCGCTTTCGAAGGACGCGCTGGCTCCGCCGTAGAGGCGGGGATTGATGATGCCCTTCATCAGGGCCACGCCGAGGATCAGGGGAACCTCGAAGAAGTCCTGGGTGAGGGTTCCCTTGGTGTTCTCGCTGACCAGTGCGGCGCTGCGCTTGGAGTAGAGGGCTTCGACCTGGAAGCGCAAGCGGCTGCTGACACCGAACATCACGAACGCTCCGCCCACGAAATCGGATTCGCTGGAAGCGCTCACGTCCTCGTCGAGATCCGCGATATCCGCGAAGTTGAGACCGCCCTTGACGCCCAGGCGCATCTGCGCGGAAGCAGGGGACACGACGGATAGCGCCAGCAGCGAGGCGCACAACACGAGAAGAATACGACGAGCCATGGTTTGCCCTCCTTGGTTCGTTCGGGGTGGTTTGCGGTTGCGGAGTATAGCAGGGGGCGCCGCGACTCCAAGGAGCAGAAAAAAGCGGGGTGCCGGCTCTCCGACACCCCGCGGACATTTCGAACCGGATCGTCTACTCGGCGGCCGCCGCCGCGCAGGAGACGTCTTCCTGCTCCCCATCCCAGCACGAGCGCTCGCCGTTCCGGTAGTCCGGGACCATGAGGCTTCCCGAACCGTCGGCCTCGTCCCACTGGATGTCCCAGGTCATGCCATCGGACTCGTCCTGGAACTCCACCATGCCCAGACTGCCGTTCACGCTGTAACGCAGTTCGTCTCCCACGTCGGGATCGTTCGCGTCCTGGTTGATGAGGTCCAGGCGCGCGGTCGCCTCATCGACCTCCCATTCGATGCGGAACACCTCGGGATCACCGGCTTCCTCGAAGTCACGGAAGACCCAGAACCCCTCGTCGCGGTCGGTATGGCTCTCGCCGTGGAACCAGACCTCGGCCGGAACTCCGGCCCGGGCAATGGCGAGTTCCCACTCCACCCGGGTCTCCACCGGCAGTCCGCGGAGCCGTATCTGATGATCCTGACCGCCTTCCCGCCAGGTATAGATCCACAGATAGGCGCCGTCATCATCCCGGGTGGGCACGCTGTGGATGGCCAGGGCGAACACCGCCGAGGGCGGCGCAAGCGCGGTGAGGACCGCGACGTTGAGGAAGTCCACCCTCACCAGGGCGTTGATGAAGTTCAACCTGGCCGCCTGGGCGGTCTCGCTGAGACCCACCGCGCGGTTGTCGCGGAAGAAACCCAGGTCGATGGACAGCGACTGCACCGGCGGCAGTTCGGGCGCAGTGTCCGCTTCCGGCTGGGTGCTGTCGCTGCAGCCGGCAAGGGCGAAGAAGGTGAGGCCCACGATGGCCAGCTTGGGTAGTGTGCTCATGACGCGATCTCCTGTCGATTGTCGGGTGGCTGTCGCAGGGTTTCTAGAGCAAGGGCAATGCCAGACATCGTCCAAACCGTGAGTGTACTTAATCCGTTGACTCGATTGGGGTTGAACTCCGAGGGGGAGGTGACCCGGCCCGGAGCCGTCTGGCGCCTGTGCCCAAGGGGCACAGCCTCTGTGCCGGGAGTTCACGGTTCGTGCGCGATTCGGTCAGAAGGCCCACACCAGTCCCAGACCCAGACGTGCCGCGGATCCCTCGGCGCTGACCGGGTCGCTGAGGCGCTCCCCGTCCGAGAGTCGCAGGAACTCGCGGCGGCTCCAGTTGATGAAATCGCCCCGGGCGGCCAACTCCACGCGCCAGTGACGGGAGAGATGCAGTTGGAGGCCCCCGCCCAGGAGGGCGACCACGCCGGTGATGCGACTCTCGAACCCGGTTCCGTAGAACACCACCGCGGAAACTCCCAACCCCCCCATGACGAAGGGCTGCAGTCGGGATCCGGTAACGAACTGGTATCGCAGCTCCAGGCCCATGGACACGTAGTTCGCCGGCTCGAGATTGAAGTTGGTGGGATGCGAGGAGCCGCTCATGTCGAGGGTCAAGGCAACCTGGGGCGTGAACTGGTATCCCACCCGAAGTGCGGCCGTGGTGCCGCGTCGTTCAATGACCAGATCCCCTTCCGACCCGGATTCGGTGCGCCCGCCCAGAGCCGTGCGCCCGAACTGGATGCCCAACTGGAAACCGCGTTGGGAGGCAAAGGCCTTCGACGAGTCCGGCGGCGTGTCCTGCGCCTGCGCGGGGAGCGCGCCGATCACGGCAAGGGCCAGCATCGCGAGAACGCGAACCATTCGGCGTTCCCTCACGAGCCGCCCTCCTCCCCATCGCGCCCCCGGTCCACCTCGAGGTCCAGCGCCTGCATCTTCTTGTAGAGGTTGGTGCGCTCCACTCCCAGCATGCGGGCGGCCTCGGACACGTTCCCCCCGGCGTCTTCCAGACAGGTCGTGATGCAGGCGCGCTCCAACTCGCGACGCAGCGCGCCCAGGCCACCCGCTTCGCGGATCGCTTGCGCGGAGAGCGCGGTCAACGAACCCCGGCCGGCGGTACCCGGGGCAGCCGGGTCCGCCGGGGCCAACACCCGCACGTCGTCCGCGGACATGGGATCGGAATCGCTGAGAATGACCAGGCGCTCCAGGACGTTGCGCAGCTCGCGGATGTTCCCCACCCACCGGCGGGCGGCCAGGGCCTTGAGCGCGTCGCTGCCCAACCTGCGGACCGGAAGATCGTTCTCGAACGCGTAGAGTTCGAGGAAGTGCCGACACAGTTCAGGAATGTCCCCCGAACGCTCACGGAGTGGCGGCGTGACCAGCGGCACCACGTTGAGCCGGTAGAACAGGTCCTCCCGGAATCGGCCGGCCGCGGTCTCCTCCTGGAGATTCTTGTTGGTGGCCGCCACCACACGCACATCCACGGTGAGCGTCGTCTCGGCCCCCACCCGCTCGATCTCCCCCTCCTGGAGAGCCCGCAGGACCTTGGCCTGCGCCTTGAGGCTCATGTCGCCGATCTCATCCAGGAAGAGCGTGCCTCCGTCGGCGAGAAGAAACTTCCCGTCGCGACTGCGATCCGCGCCGGTGTAGGCGCCCTTCACACACCCGAACAGTTCGGTCTCGATCAGGTCCTGCGGGATGGCGGCGCAGTTCACCTTCACGAAGGGGCCGCCGGCCCGGGGACTCGCCTCGTGCACCGCGCGGGCCACCAGTTCCTTGCCGGTTCCGCTTTCCCCGGTGATGAGCACGGTGGCATGGGTAGGCCCCACCCGTTCGATCTGACCGCGCAGACGATCCAGGGATTCGCTCTCCCCCACCAACTGCTGTCGGCGACGTTCCGTGTCGACGACCCGGGTCACCGTTTCCCGCTGGGCTCCATCACGCAGGGCATTGCGCACCGCGATGAGCACCCGATCCTTGGAGAGCGGCTTCTCGAGAAAATCGTACGCACCCAGACGGGTCGCTTCCACCGCGGTGGACACGGTGGCCTCGCCCGAGATCATGATGACCGCGGTCTCCGGACGGCGCTGCTTGAGATCCTCCAGGATCTCGATCCCGTCCCGACCCGGAAGGTTCACGTCCAGGAGTACCAGGTCCGCCGGGTACTCCTCCAGAACGGCCAACCCGTCCTCCCCGTTCTCGGCCACGCGTACCGTGTACTTCTCCGCGCGCAGGATCATGTGCAGCGTGCGGCGGATGTTCTTCTCGTCGTCGATGATGAGCAGTCTGGAGCTCATGAAGCACTCTCCGTTGGCAAGTCGATTACGAACACCGCGCCGCCTCCACTGCGGTTCTCGACATGAATCGTTCCCCCGTGCGCGTGAATCATCCCTTCCACGATCGCCAACCCCAGCCCCATCCCCTCGCTCGCGGTCGAGAAGTCCGGCTCGAACACCCGGCGGTGATGCTCGGTGGGCACCCCGGGGCCGCGATCCAGGACCCTCAGGAGGGTGCGCTCGCCGACGCGCTCGGCGCGAACCTCCACCGGGCTGGTGACCCCGGCATCCGACTGGGCCCGGAGGGCGTTGTTGATCAGGTTGATGAGCACGCGGTGGAGTTGCTCGGGGTCGGCATGGACACGAAGCCCCGGCGGGCAGTGGAGGGTGAGACGCTCCGCGCCATAGAGCGCCGCCGCGGGTTGCAGGGCCTCGGTCAGATCCAGGTCACGCCGGGAAGGTTCGGGGAGCCTGGCAAACTGTGAGAACTCCTTGACCAGGGAACGCAGTGACGCGACCTCTTCCTCGATGATGGACGTCCCCTCGACCAGGAGTTCACGATGCGCGTCGTTGGACCCGTCGTAGGCATCGCGCATCTGTTGCGCGGCGAGCTGGATGGGGGTGAGCGGGTTCTTGATCTCGTGGGCAAGGCGTCGGGCCAGGCCGCGCCACGCGGCCACCTTCTCCAGCCGCACCAGATCGTCCTGTTGACCGCGCAGGCGCTGCACCATGTGGTTGAACTGCGTGATGAGGGGACCCAGCGTTCCGGATGGGTGGGTGTCCACCGCGGTGTCCCAGTCCCCCGCATCCACCCGACGAATCCCGGTGGCCAGGGCCTCCAGGGGACGCGTGACCCGCGAAGCGACCAGCAGACCCAGGGCGACCACCAGCAGCAGGATGCCTCCGTACACCGCGAGGAACGTCAAGACCAGGCTGCGCACCACCGGGCCGCGCTCGCGCTTGAGGGTCTCGACCAGCCGGACCGACTCGGTGAGCTGTTCCGCGCGCTGGACCCACTCGCCCGGGAGGCGATCGACGATCCACACCGGGGCGCCGTCACGCGATGGCATCAATGCCACCAGGGCCTCCGCCTCACCCAGGGTGACCCGATCGGGTCCGGCGAGGGCGGGCGCGATCGCCTCCCCCGCGCCGGCTCGATCGGCCATGCCCCGCAGGGTCTCCCGGGTCCGCTCGTCGAGGTTCGCGATTTCGGACGTGGTCAACGTGTCCAGGTCCGCTCCGGCGTGCAGACGCTCGACGAACGCCGCGCGGCGCATCCGCAACAGGTCGCGCGTGCTGGCCAGGCCGGCCCGGGCGCTGGCGTCCA
This sequence comes from Candidatus Eiseniibacteriota bacterium, assembly GCA_942491735.1. GTDB lineage: Bacteria > Eisenbacteria > RBG-16-71-46 > JABDJR01 > JABDJR01 > CALOCN01. The sequence continues at coordinate 143,944 of CALOCN010000008.1, forward strand.
CCTGCTCGGTAATCCGGCTCTCCAGACTGCGCTGGACAATGGCGTGAACCAACAGGGCGGCAGGCACCGAGGGCAGCAGGGCCACCAGGAAGAGCACGCCGATCACCTGGAGCCGCAGGCGTCTCATGGCGTCTCCTGTGGCATGGGACGGGAAGGTTGGGCGAGAACCGGCAGGTCTTCCCGCCGCTGCACCGTGGTGGTGAACACCGCGATCCAGTCGTCCTTGTCCGGGTTTCCCATGAAGTAGCGAATGAGGGAACCGAGGCCAACGGAAACCTCCCGCTTGTTGGGTTCGTCGTAGCTGGTCTCGCCGGTGAACAGCCCGCGGGCGCGCTCGATCTCGGCCGGGGCCAGCGGATGCACGGCCAGCTGGACCTGGAGACCGAAAGGACCACTTGCCGGGAGCAGGTCCAGGGGGGCGATGGGAAAGGGCCCCACCGAGTCGAGTTCGCGGTCCACGTCCCCCAACGACGGAACCCGTTGATCCCGCAGCGGCATGCGGACCAGGAACGTGTTCTCCCACAGATCGGGTTCCACCCGGACCTGGGCCAGGGATCCCAGCAACTGTCGGTGCGACGCGTCCAGCAGGGAGAACGAGAAGACCAGCGCCGAGGGCAACCCACTGGCCAGGGTCTCGCGCGAAGGACCGTCGGGAAGACCGGTCGTGCGCACCATGCAAACCAGGGTGGAGTCGCGGGCAAAGAGATCCACCCCGGTGATGGCCACTTCATCCGCCGGCGCGGCAGCGGTCGCCAGGCACAGCACGAGCAGCACCCCCGACCCCAACCCGGCGAGCCTCCCGGTGCGGCGCATCAGAACGTCCACCACAGGCTGATGTTGACGTGGAACGACTCGTTGACCGGCGAGTCGGTGAGGGGAAAGCCCACGTCCACACCCAGCTGCTGGATCCAGGGGATGCCGACCCGCCAGCCGTAGCCGATCCCGGCCGCCACCGATCCCTTGTCGTACGGGGCCTCGGCCCAGCCCACCCCGACATCCAGAAAGGCCAACCCGGTGAGCAGGGGTTTCTCCCGCGAGCCGATCCAGCGGGTGCGCACCTCCACCGAACCGGTGGCCACCAGCAGGTCGCCGCCGGTCGGCGAGAGACTCTGGCTGGGGAAGCCGCGCACGGTGTAGAGGCCACCCAGGTACGGGCGTTCATAGAAGGGCGCGCCCTCCGTGACGCCGTCGAGCCGGAAGCGCCCTGCGAGTTGCACGCCGCGCAGGGCCGCGTACTGACGCACATCCAGGCCAACGCCCAGGAAGGGGGACTCGGAGGAAGCGACTCCCTCCACCTGAAGCCGACTCCATCCGCCGTGCTGCGTGAGGTTGGCGCCGCGACGACGATCCCGGGTCAGCGAGAGAGCCAGACGGGCCTGTTGCCGGGTGCCGACACCCTCCTGGATCTCCGGTGGAAGCAGGGGGTAGGGAACCACGTCCCCTTCCTCTCGGCCCAGGATCTCCCGATCCTGGTAGACCACCGCATCGGAGTCCGCGTGGACCGCCTCGAAGACAAGCCGGGTTTCCAGGGTGAACTCGTCGCCCAGCGGAACGCCCAGCCCCGCGCGCACGCGCCCGCGCTGCACCTTGTGGTTGAGCTCCGTCCCCTCGTAGTAGTAGATACGCGCCAGGTTCTGGAGGTGACCGCCCAGTTCCCACCAGGGTCGGTTGTCCCGCGTGACCTGCGAGCGGAAGTTCAGATCCAGGGAGTTCAGGCGATAGCCCAGGCGGTACCCCAGGCTGAGCCCCTCGCCGTGGCCGGTGAGGTTGTCGAGGTTGAACTCGATGGGGATCAGGTACCAACCGGAGAGGTTCTCGTAGCCCGCGCCAAAGCGAACGTGGGGAGCACCTTCCTCTACCGCAATGACCACCACGACCCGGCCGGGAGCGGTGCCGGGGCGGGTGTGCACCTTCGCCGACTTGACCAGGGTGGACCGGTCGAGCGCGTCGGCGGCGGCGAGGATGCGGGAGGGTTCGGCCTCATCGCCGACCGCGATGGGGATCGCCCGCAGGATGACCTCGGGACGGGTGCGGGTGTTCCCCGTGACCTCGATCCGCTCAATGACCAAGGCACCACGGGCGGGCTGGACCGAGGCGGAGTCGGCCTGGGCGGAGGCGGCTGCTGCCACGGGCATGCCAAGCAGCCCTGCCAGAAGGCAGAGAAGCCGGACATGATCGGCAAAGCAACGAACGGGCAATCGAGCCTCGATAGGGTGCGGGTTCTCCCTAGGTCTTCTGCAGGAACCGTTCCACGGGCTCGTCCTGGGCAGGAATCTCCCTAAGCCATTATTTCATAATCAATTACCGGTGGTCACCCCCTGCGGGCAACCGGGTGGATCGGCAACTACGCCCACCTGATGTGTGACTTTTTACCACACTTCGGCCGCGCGGTGAGGGGGTCTCTCGTCCTGGGACTTGCGGACTCCCTAGTCGGGAAGGAGCTCGCCCATCTCATGGAGTTGCTCCTCGACCAGGCGGGCGATGAAGCTGTATCTCTGGCTGCGGGCGAGAGACATGGTGTGGTGCAGATACCGGATGCCAAGGTCCCGGAGACCCGATGCGATGGTCGCCCGTCCCAGGGCGTAGAGAGCGTTGGACTGCTTGAGACCGAGTCCCAGTTCGTTGGCGATCTTGAGAGCGGCCAGTGCTCGTTCGCGCGCCGCGTGGGCGTCCCGGGTGTCCAGTGCGAGAAGAGACAACCCCGTAAGCACGTCCGATTCCAGCTTGCGGATACCGAACCGGCGCGCCTCGCGCAGGGCGGTGTTGAGGGCGTCTGCGGCTTTCCGGCTCTCCCCCGAAATGCGAAGCGCGTTGCCCAGGGAATTCCGGGCGTATGCCACGAGATCGGGGCAGTTCCCTGCCTCGGCAACAGAGCGGGACGCATGGATGTGCTCGAGAGCCTCCTTGCATCGACCCCGGTAGGTGTTCAGGTCCCCCCGCATGTAGAGGAACATGCTCTGGGCCCTGGCGTTCTCCAGGCCGCTCCAGGCTTTCAGCGCATCGGAGAATCGTACTTCCGCCACATCCAACTGATCCCGCATGTGGGCGAGGAGCGCCGAGTACCCCATGATCCGGGCCGCGTAGTCCGCGTCACCGAGGTGGCCATTCAGATGGGCCGTCTCGGTAAGGTGCTGCTCGGCTGCGTCCAGATCGCCCAATTCAATGAACGTGTGGGCAAAGTGGAGTTGGGATTGGACATCGTACTGGCCTCCCAATTCCTCGCTGTCAATGATCCGGTTGATCTCGGAACCCTGCTCCCACACCGAGTAGCAGTCCTGCATGGAACCCTCGGCGCACAGGGTGAGTCCCACATCGTTGTACAGCCATGCGAGTTCGTCCGCGTACAAGGGAGCGTCTTCTGACTCGATCGAGGCCTGGTCGTGACGTTCCACGTAGGACCATGACTGGGGAAAGACGCGTTTGGCCAGATTGACCAGCCGGATGCCGATTCGCGCGTACTCCTCGTAGCTTGTCCACCGAGCCGCGGTATTCGCTTCCATCCGCGAGCGAGCGACCCCCAACGCGCTGCGGCAGAGTTCACGCGCCTTTCGTGCATCCCCCTCTCCACTGCCAGCTCGCCTTCCTGGTAGAGTCGATCAAAGATATCCTTGACGAGCGCGGCACTTTCCTCGGTTCCTGGATAGACCGCCGCCGTGCCCGAGGTAAACCCCGGTAGCGTGAAGTTGGGCAGCAGATCCGTGTCCACCCTGTGGATCTGGGTGAATACATAGCTGCGCACCGCCGGGTGGATGCTGAACACGCGTTCCGGCCCCGACTCAGTGGTACGAATGCGGAAGAGAAGCCGGCTTTCGACCAGTCGTTCGACGAGGGAATCCCGGGAACACCCGCGGCCCCTCCCGCTGTCCAATGCCTCCAACGCCAATTCGAAACAGACCTGAAGGGTGGACTCGCCGACCGGGCTCATAAAGACCGCCAGTCGCTGCAACAACTCCTCCGCCATGCCGTCGGTCGCTTCCCTCATTTCCCGCACCACCAAACCGATCATCCGGGACACTCTTGCGTTGGGGCGTGTGTCCGCGAGGCTTCGAACCAGGAATCCCGCTTGCTCGTCGAGACGACGCTTCTCCTGGCGGTGCAGGTATCTCCGGGCAAGGCTCAACCCATAGGCATGCCCCCCCAGCAAGGAACAGATGGCGGACACCAGCAGCCGATCGACGGCATTGAAGGGCTCGGCCTCCGTAATATCTCCGATGCGCATCCTGGGAATGCGGAATCTGGAGACTCCCTCGGTCTCATTCCTGTAGGGCCACAGGCGACTGGTCAGGATCACCTTGCTCTTGCTGTCCTTGTGGTTCATCGCAGTGAGCCACTGATCGACTCCTCGACTGTCCGGGGTGCCCTGACCGGGAACGGTCGTCTCCCGCAGCAACCTCTCGAATCCATCAAAGACCAGCAGGAACTTCCCATGGATGAGACATTCAGTGAATCGCTTGACCCGCGATCCCTCCCGCTTGCCCTCGGGATCCATGTAACTCAGGACCCGGTCCAGGCCGGTGAGCAGGTCATCCGCGTAGTAGGAACTCCAGAAGAACGTGCCCTCGTATGAACTGCGCTTCTTCTCCAGGTGCTCCAGTAGCCGCATGGCGTGCCATGATTTTCCGGCACCGCCCAGCCCGACCAGGGTGACCACACGGTTCCGGTTCAGTTCGTCTTCGATCTTCCGCAGGTTCTTCCTGACGTGCCCTCCCCCCATTTCGCTGAGGCGGCTCATGTCGAGGCTGTAGTGGCGGTACGGAGCGGGGTGGGTTGGGTTCACCGTCACCTTGCGCAGGAACGGTTTGCGAAGCCAGCCTTCCCGCCATGTCTTCCAATGTCGGCGAATGTCATCCAGGGCAAGACACAGGTCTTCGCTCCAGTTTGCCGGCGACGGGGATGTGAACGGAATCACGTGGAGGCCGTAGCGTTCGTAGTAGAACTCGTGTTGGTCCCAATCGGCCCCCTCCCTAGCCTCGGGCAGGAGGGCGAACAGGGGCCTGGAGTCCTTGCGTTCCGGTTCCGCGGCCCCGGTCAATCGCAGGAAACGGAGCAGGTCCTCGTCGCGGAGTCCGAACCCCACGAAAAGGATCGGGTTGGATCCGAACAGGAGATCGATGGTCTGGCGAAAGGCGGGGCCCTGTCCATCCCGATCCGCGAGGTACCAATCCTGGTACTCCCCTTCCGTGGCCACGATGGACTCCGGCCGATCGAAGCGGCCATGACAGTGAAACACCGTGTGCTTGGCCTGCTCCTGACGCGCCAAGGCAAAGAGCGCCAGTTGATCCTGGAACTGGGCCTCCTGGGTGAAGGACCGCCTTCCTTTCGGGTGAAATCCAGGCTCTCCGTCGACATTGATTCCAAACTGCTCGAACTCCACCTTCTGCTTTGCGGTGAGAGCCCTTTCGATCTCACAGTCATAGTTGGTCGTCACGAACCGCGTGATGGTGTCCAGCTTCAACAGATGGTGGAGGGGCTGGTGTGGCGTATCGGGCCCGTTGTGGGGATGGGCGTACCAGTCCTGAAAGTAGGCGTGATAGGGGCTCAAGCCACCTGGCTGGACTTGGCCATTTTTCAGCGCCTCCTTGCACAGGCTCATGGCGTAGGCCAGCACACTACCGTCGGGGGTGCCGCCCGAGCCGACACGGGACTGGATCGCGCCGAGACGCTCGCCAAGGAGTTTGCTCGCCTCGTCTTCGCGCGTCTCCAGGCTATCCAAAGCGTCCTTGATCAACCTCTGGACCATGGCGTTCCAAAGCGGATAGCCCAACGCGGCGGAACACCCGGCGCCGACCAGAGCCACCGTGGAGCGGAGATTGAGTGCGCGGGCGAGCATTCTCCGCGTGCGGGCGATCTGCTTTTCCCGCGTAGCACCTGTTTCACGAGGAAATCGGTGAGCGCCAAGCCCTACGATTTCGCTCATCTGGGCGGGTTTGAGTCCTTGGTTTGGATGCGGACGGCGACGCCCTGAAGCTCTGTCCCCTTGCACCCGAGTCGGACCATGACCATTTCATCCGGAGCATCGATCGCCTCTTGGATTTGTCGATACGTATCCGCTTCATTTGCAGGCGAGCCTAGAATGCCGCTGGTTAGAGGCCACCACTCCTTGCGATCACCCTTGTCGCCCACAACCTGGACTTTGACCACGATCTTATCCGTGGCCGTCGGAGGATCAACCACAGCGTCAAGCAACGAGTTGATTGCCGCACTGAGGTTCTCCACGGATTCCTTCGTTGCTTTCTCATCCGAGTTAGCCGTGCTTGCGGCCGCCAACCGCTCTTTGATCGCCTCTTTGACATTCTTCGTACCAACGGCTTTCGGTTCCAAGCGCACCTTCTCGACTTCCAACCATAGCTCCCGAATCATGACAACCTCACCTTCGCATTAGGGTGACTCGACTATCTCTTCCTACCAAACGAATCCAGCGTCTTCCCGAACGTCTCCGATTCCCAGCAGTCCCCGAATCGTTCCGTTTCCAGGTTCACTGCGAACTCGGCATCTCCTCCATCAACCGCGCGGGCCAGTTCCAGGAACGACTCGACCGACGTGGCCGAATAGCCCGCCACTTGATTGGCGAGGGCCCGCGCCTCTTCCAACACCCGATCCTCGGGCACGACCCGGTTCACGAACCCCATCTCCAGAGCTTTCTGCGCGTCGAAACCCCGGGAGGTCAAGAGCAGATCCAGCGCCCACGCCCGGGGCATCTGCTGGAACAACCGCGTCCCACCTCCCCAACCCGTGATCAGGCCGTTCGCGGCCTGACGAAAACTGAACACCGACGTGTTCGCGGCGACGCGGAGATGACACGCGGTCAGGATTTCGCATCCGCCTCCCAACGCACGGCCGTTGACCGCTGCGACCACGGGCCGGGTTCCCTCGTACAGTCGGCGAAGACTGCCCTGCATGCGACGGGACATCCCCAGACCTGCCTCGCGACCCTGAAGCGTCCCGAAGTACTTGAGATCACCCCCGGCGCTGAACGTCCGGTCGCCCGCTCCGGTGAGGACGATCGCGCGAATCGACGCGTCTCCCTCGATACGGTCCAGAACGTTCTCCAGGCGCTCCATGACCGCTTCGTCCACCGCGTTGTGAACCTGGGGGCGATTGAGCGTCAGTATACAAATTTCATTGGTTGTTTCTACAAGAATGACTTCGTCTGCCATGGGTTTCCTTCCCTGGAGCAGGGCTACGTGGGAATGCCCCCTCCAATGCGTCCACAACCAGGCCCAGTCGGGACTACTATCCATCTCGACCCGATACACAGTCTAGCAACGACACCGCAAACGTTTAGTGTTCGCTTCGCACCTAACCGGCAAACAGCAACAAATGCAGGCCTCCCCGAATCAGGATCCCCACCACCGCTCCCAGGAGCGCCGCCCTGATCACCCCGAAATCACGTCCCACTGCCGGAATGAGAACAGCCAACCCCACCGGATCCAGGGGATTGATGGTGAAGCCGGCAATCGCATTGAGCGCTTCGGCCCCCAGGGATCCCTCCCGCACCAGGTCGAGGGCGACCCCCATCATGGCAGTGCCGCCGGCCAGATACTTGGTCACCACGGGTAGGATCGCGACACCAGGAAGACCAACCCGCCCCAACATGGGCGCGAGGCCGGTCTCGACGGTGCGGAGAATGCCCAGCGCCTCGATCGCGTTCACCACCAGGATTGCCACCAGGATCACCGGAAGCGATCTCATGACCAGCCTGATCGCGTCACGGACCCCAGCCAAGGCGACCTGCCACCACTGGCCTTCGGGGGAAACCGGCGCAACTCCTGGCGTACCGCTCACGCCTTCCGCCGGAGGGTCCCCGGCGCCAAGAAGGCGGAACGCAACCACCGAGGCCACCAGCCCACCCAGGATCGACGTCAACAGGGCCGCGCCAAGGTTCAAACCGAAAGGGATCAGAGGAAACGTGGCGTTGGCCTGGGACATGGTAAGCACCATGGCCAGGGTGGCGGCAATGCGCCGACGGGGGAAACCTGCTTCCCGCATCAGGGTGAGGGTGGCGGGCGGGGCTGCGAATCCGATGAACAGTTGCTGGAAGGCAGCGAACACCGAATAGCCCGAGAGCCCGAACACGCGTGCCGGCGAGGAAAGGTGAACCGCGACCCAGTGCAGCACGCCGCGCGACTGGAGCACGCGCATCACGGCCAACATGACGGCCATGATCGGCAACAGTACCAGCAGGCCAAGTTCCAGTGCGGAACGCAGGGATTCGACAAAGATCGATAGGACGATTGTCATGAGGGAAGGTATTGTATCCGAGAACCACGAACCGATGGTGCCTGTAGTGTGTTGCAGGGAAAGGATTTCCGTGTCGGCGCACGGACAAAGTGTGGGCCGATCATGCCAAAGAGGAATTGGATGTCATCGCAGAAACCCCGCGTCGCCTTGCTCAACTGGGCACGCTTGAACTTCGACCAGCGTCTGAACCACACGCAGCTCGATGCGTTCACATCGGTCACTTCGTTCCGCGCAACGGAACCACTCCAGTTCGTGGAACACGCAGGGAGCAACCGTATTCTGGTCTCCAAGGAACTGGAGATGGGGCGGGACATCATTCAGGGCCTCCCCGCGCAGGTTGAGATGATCTGCGAGGCCGGAACGGGTTTCGACAACATCGACACCAACGCGGCGCGCGCGCGCGGCATGGTGGTGTGCAACGTACCCGGATACAGCACCGAGTCCGTGGCACAACTCACCCTGGGCTTCATCCTGGCCCTGAGCACCGGCATGCATCGCGTCTCCCGCAGCGTGGCAACGGGTGACCGCAAGGACTTCGATTTGGCCCCGCGGCCCATGCACTCCGAGACTCTCGGCAAGACACTGGGCGTCATCGGCGGCGGAACCATTGGTGGGCGTGTGGTCCAGCTAGCGCGGGCATTCGGTATGGAAGTAAGGGTCACCAGCAGGAACCCGCGTCGCTATGACGACAAACACATCACGTGGGTTCCCGTGACGGACCTCGACCGGTTCCTCGAGGAGTGTGACTTCGTCACCTTGCATTGCCCCCTCAGCGATGAGACCCGCCACCTGATCAATCGGAAGCGCCTGGGCCGCATGCGCAAGACCGCATTCCTGATCAACACCGCCCGGGGGGAGCTCGTTGAACCTGAAGCCCTCAACGAAGCCCTGCGCACCGAACAGATCGCCGGCGCCGCCCTCGATGTCCAGGATCCGGAACCTCCACCCGCCGACAGCGTGCTCTGGACACTTCCCAACGTGATCCTCACGCCGCACATCGGCTGGAAATCCATCGAGGCGCGTGAGCGCCTCATGGACGTGGTCGCGGGTAACATCAAGGCGTACCTGGAGGGGTCACCCATCAATACCGTGGGCAACACGTGGCCCCGGAGCCCGGGAACGGGATCGGCCTAGGGCCTACGTATCACTTTGCGTACCTGGGTAGAACCCGCTGCGGTGATCCGCAGGAAGTAGAGACCCGCGGCAGCCGAACCCTCGAGTCCGGTGCGTCCATCCCACTCGAGTATGTGGGAGCCGGCCGGCCACTCGGCTTGGACCAGGCTGCGCACCAGGCGGCCGCGTGCGTCGAACACCTCCGCACGCACGAAGCCTGCTCCGGGTAGGTCAAGCTGGACCCGGGTCACTCCGGCAAACGGATTGGGCCATGCGGCGCCCACCCGGACCACCAACGGCGGGGTTTGCCCCCCCGGATCGGGCGGTGGGTCCCCGATCGAGTCCCCCGCGCAACCCGCGAACAGCACCGACAGGTTCGCGAGATCCACCGTGCCGTTGAACACCTCGTAGACCGTGGGGCCGGAGAGCGGCTGGCCGGCCTGGGACAGGTCGGTGGGGCCCGGATCCGTGACGCCTCGTCCGGGGGTTCGCCCGGCCACGCCGCTCACCGCATCCAGGGTCTTGTAGAGCACCTGGTGGGAGCCGTCGGGAAACAGGTCGATCCGAAACGTATTGCGATTCCCGCTGAGGAACTCGGGAACGTCTTCCCAGATTGCCGAAAACCGATCCTCGCCGTACTCGAAACTGATTCGCCCTCCCTCATTGGGCGCGAGGTCGCTCCAGAGACCGGCGATGCGGGGCGGCCCCTCGAGCAGCTTGGCCACCGACGGCACGAACTCGACGTCGGAGTTCGCGAAGGTCACATACCCGTTGGAGCTGATGAGAACCTGGGTGTAGACCGAGTCACAGAACGGATAGTCGAACGGCAACGGAACCAGGGCAAACGCGTCGTCCCCCAGGGGAAGGGCGATGGGGCCGGTGAGACTGTCGTCGGCACAGGGGGCAAAGGCCAGGGTCGTCCCGGACAGGTCGTTGTCGTTGGCCGAGAACAGTTCGTAGACGCTCCCCTGGGCGATTCCGATCGGCTCCGGGGCGTCGTCGAGATCGGTTTCTCCCGGATCCGGGGTCCCCCGCCCGGGGGATCGACCCACCAGGCCGTCCCGGGCATCGAGATCCCCGTAGGTCAGGGTGTAGCTGCCGTCCGGCTTCAGGCTGATGGAGAACGTGTTGCGGTTCTGGGTCAGGAACTCCGGCACGTTCTCGTAGGAGATCACGAACGCATCCCCCTCCGGCTCGGCCGAGACCACGCCGCCGATCAGCGGGTTCAGGTCGTCCCAGAGCATGGCGATCCGGGGGCGCCAGGTGAGGAGTCCGATCACCGATTCCTCGAAGTCGTTGCGCCCGCCACCAAACGTGAGATACCCGTTGGACCCCACAAAGACCGTGGTGTACGACGTATCGCAGAACGGGAAGGCAAACGGCAGGGGGATCTCACGGGATCCATCGTCCGGGAGCAGGATCTCGAAGTTGAAGATGATATCGGCGGTCTGCGTGGTGCCGGAATGCGGGGTGATCAGGGCCGCTTCGCAGGGATCGTCGATATCCGTATCCTTGGACTCGTTCTCCGCGTTGTAGTACTCCTCCCGGCCCGGAAGCGGCAAGGCGGGCCGGGTGCTGAAACCGCCGGCCACGATGGCGTCCACATAGACCACGTAGTCCGCACCGGGAGTGAGCCCGTTGAAGGTATACCGCCCATCCGGTCCGGTCAGGCCCTGGGTGAAGTCCCCGCTGAGGCCCGAAATGCAATCCCCCCACGGATCCGCCACGTTCCGGGCAATCACATTGACCCCGGTGACCTGGCTCAGCCCGTCGCTCAGGTAGATGGTCCCGGTGATCGAGGCGCTGCTGTCGAGCCAGGCCGAGGTGGGATAGAGATTGGACAGCGACGCCACATCATCCAGGGCCTCGACGGTGGCCATCTCCACCCCCACGCTGTTGGCGGCCGGGTCGATGAACGGGTACATCGTCTCCTGGTCGGCGAAGGTGGGGCGCCCCCCGTAGGGGGGCACGCACCCGCTGGGACCCGGGGCATTACCGAAGAACAGCACGGCACCATTGGTCTGGCTGTGGGCCAGGTTGATGGCATGGCCAAACTCGTGGGTGAATACCCCGGCGAAGCTGGCCCCGGCATACGGCTGAAGATCTTCCGGGTCCACCGCGAGACCGTTGAGCACGGCCCAACTCTCGGTGATCACCTCGTCGGTGGCGAAGTCGGGGCTGGCGATCCCCAGCACCCCGGGTGGGGCGCCAAAGAACTTGGAAATGACGCTTCCGTCATGATCATAGATCACATGAATCCCGGGACCGTTCACCGCGTTGATCACCAGATCCGCGTTGTCGCCGTCGATATCGGGCAGCCCAATCGACGCAAAGTCCCCGGCGACCTCGGCCAGAAACGTGGCGGTGGGCACACCCGACCAGGCTTCCATGCCTCGCGCGGTCAACGTGTCGGCCTGTGTGCCGGGCAGCACCCCCAGGTCTCCGAGGTCGGTGAAGACCGGGATGGGACCCGGCCCGTAGGCAAACGGGGTGCGGGTCGAGGGGTCGTACAGAATCAGGGGGCCCCCGGCAAATGTCTGTGCCGCAAAGAGTAACGCAAGCAGCGTCACGAAGAGGCTCGCCGTCCTCGGCCTGCCTCGCAAGATGCCCGATTCTGCCTTCCTACTCATGATGCTGGAGTATACTGAGGGATTCACGGTCCAGCCCGTTTTCCGGAGGTGGTCATGCGACAGTTTCTGCTTCTTGTTTGTTGTGTGGTGGTGGCGACGGTTGCCATTTCCTGTGGCAACAGCACCGAACCACAATCCGATACGCCCAACGATCCTCTGAGCCAGAACGAGGCGCTCTGGAATGCGTCGGGCGGGGACTCCTACGTCCTGCGTTTTGCCCGCTCCTGCTTCTGTGACCCTCGGACCCTGGGACCGGTGGTGATCACGGTCGAGAACGGCGCCGTCACCGACATGGTCTACGAAAAGACCGGCGAGGCGGTCCCCGAAGACCTGCAGCCGCTGTTCAACCTGACCGTGGACGACCTGTTCAAGGTGATCCGGGACGCCATCGCCGACGAGGCGCATGTGCTTGAAGTCACCTACGACGGGGCGCTCGGGTTCCCGAAGTCGATCTTCATCGACCCCCGCGAGGAGTACGCGGACGACACGCTGGAGTACCAGGCCTACCTGCTCGACTAACGGCACCGCGGTGACTATCCTTCACCCATGGAATGGCTCACTCGCCCGTGGCCCTGGTATGTCGCGGGTCCCCTGATTGGACTCATGGTCCCCGCATTGCTGTGGCTGGGGAATCGCCAGTTCGGCGTCTCCAGCAACCTGCGTCATCTGTGCGCCGCGGTGGCTCCCGGTCGCGCCGCCTTCTTCCGCTACGACTGGCGTCACCAGGGTCTGTGGAACCTGCTCTTTCTTGCCGGCATCCTGACCGGGGGCGTGCTGGCCGGCTCCGTATTCTCCAACCCGGATCCGGTGGCGATCTCCGAAGCGACCCGGGCCGACCTCGGTGCCCTGGGAGTCCCGCAGGAACCGGGGCTTCACCCCACCTCCATCTACAACTGGCGCAACCTGGGCACGGTTCCCGGCGTCCTGCTCATGGTGCTGGGCGGTCTCCTGGTGGGGTTCGGCACCGCCTGGGCCGGCGGCTGCACCTCCGGTCACGGCATCATGGGTCTGGCCGACCTCCAGCTCCCGTCGTTGATTGCCGTGGTCGGGTTCTTCGTGGGCGGGCTGCTGGCCACGTTTGTCCTGTTGCCCCGCATCCTGGGCGGGTTCTGAGATGAGCAATCACACGCGCCTTGGCCTCCGCTTCGCCCTGGCCTACCTGGGAATCGGAGTGGTGTTCGGAGTCATCCTGGTCCGAGGCGAAGCGGTCTCCTGGTACCGGATCCAGGAGATGTTCCGGTTCCAGTCCTTCCACATGTACGGCGTTTTGTTCTCGGCCATCGCCGTCGCAGCGGTCTTTTTGCGTTTGATGAAGCGCACCGAGGTGCGCTCGCTGGAAGGAACGGTGGTGGCGGTTCCCCCCAAGACCCTGGGCCGTGGAACGCGGTACTGGGCGGGGGGCATCCTGTTCGGAATGGGCTGGGCGTTTACCGGAGCATGTCCGGGACCGCTTTTCGCTCTGGTGGGATCGGGGGTCGGGGTGCTGGTGGTGACCATCGCCTCGGCGGTGGTCGGAACGTGGATCTATGGGCACGTGAGGCCGAAGCTGCCGCACTAGGAAGCGGAGCGGCGCCCTAGCTCCAAGCCCAACGCATGTAGCGCGCCGAGGCGGTGGCGGCGTCGATCCTGGGGGCAATCTCTTCTGTCTCAAGTCTTTGCAGACGCTCCTGGCTCCCCCGCGTCCGCATCTGGATCCGCAGGTCGCGCAGACCGGGTCGGATCTGCTCCCGCATCTGCACCCGAATCCGGTCGACCTGGGGGCGAACCACCTGGTCCATCTGGACTTCCAGGTGCCGCAGCTCCCGCTCCAGGCGGCTACGGATCCGCAACTGGGTCTGGGGATCGGTGGCGTGGCGGCTGATCTGGAGTTCCAGATCACGCTCCAGGGCCTGTACCCGCGGCTTGATCTGGGTATCGATACGGATCTCGAGGGAGCGGATCTGCTCGGTCCGGAACCGGCTCAAACGCTCGGTCAGGACCCGCAACTGGGGGGAAAACTGCGCGTCCAGTTCCTCCTCCAGGGCTTCGAGTTCGGGCTCCACGGTACGATCCCACTCTTCGACGAGCGACTCGAGTTCCGGCTCCACGAGCTGCTCCACGATCTGGGAGGCGCGGTCCAGAACCTGATCCAGGCGATCTTCCCAATCGCTCTCGGGTCGACGGGCATCGATGACCACCCGCCGGGTCAGGGGCTCCGTCTGCTGCACGGGGCGCCGGTCCTCCCACACGATGAGGTGATCGGTTCCGGGAAGGTTGATGAGGTATGTCTTGTGATCGTCCGTGGCCAATGCGACCGGGGCCTGCGCCGTGGTGACCAGGAACTCCGAGTCCGAGACCCGGTGCCCGGGGGCCGCGGTGAAGTAGTTGTTGGCCGGCTGGAGAAGGTGGAGTTCGATGGGCTCGTAGGCCTGCCGATTCGCATGGATCTCGTCGACCGCCTCGTGCAGCTCCGCGACTGCGCTCACCGTTTCCACGGTCCGGACCTGGGACCACGGCGTTACACCGGGAGCAAAGGCCAGCACCATGGCGACCAGGGAGACCGTGGCCACCGCGCGCAGTGCCCAATGCGCCCGGGGAGTGCCTTGGCGGGGCGAGAGCAACCGCTCCACCCGTCGCACCAGCGGGGACCCGCCCTGGGTCATGGCCGGCTTGGGCTGCGGACGAGGCCGGGGACGCTGGGTCACCCAACCGGCGACCTCGGCCAGACACTTGGCAAGGGTGAGTCCGCGACCGGTGTGGTGGACCGCCCAATCGTCGCAGAGATACTCGGCCGCTTCCTGCATCCGACGACGGGCCATGCGGTTCAGCGGCTGGAAGAAGAAGACGCTCTCGATCACCCCGGTCCAGACCAACCAACCCGGATCGTTGCGTACGAGGTGGGCCAGCTCATGGGCCAGCACGCTTTCCTGTTGTTCGGGGCTGAGGTCGGTGAGGACGCGTTCCGGAATGCAGATCTCGTGTCGGCCCACCGCGACCGGGCCGGGAATGCGGTTGGACAGGGTGAGACGCACCGGTGCGGTAAAGCCGCTGCGACGACGCAGTCGCAGGAGAATGTCATCCAGGGTCGGGTCGCTTACCGGCTCACGAGCTCCCAGGAGACGCCGCAACCGCAGGCGTCGCCAGACCAGACGAGCCGAGGTCGCCAGGGCGCCGGTCAACCACACCGCGAGCAGGATCTGTACCCAGGGGAGGGCCGCCACGCTGTCCCGCGCTGCGGTGACCCGCTCACCGAACGTTGGCTGAGCCGGAAGGGGGGACGCCGAAGCGTGGCGTAGCATGGAGGCATCGCTTCCCAAAACCGGCGTGGACCAGGCGTTGGGAGAGGCGGCCTCGTGATGGGGCGCCGCGTGCAGGGTGGGTTCCAGCGCGGGGGCGACGGCCACGGACTCGGGGAGCGGGACGCTGCCCCCCAACGAACCCAAGCCAATGAGTGGCCACGCCGCGGTGAAGAACGCGCCAATCAGAGCGACCTTCCACACGGTGTCCTGAAGGGAAAGCGGAAGCCGGGTGTGGCGGGAGAGAAGCCAGGCCAAACCCAGGAAGACGGTGCTGTGGATCGCGTAGGTCAGCAACCACGCGGCGACCGGACGAAGTAGGTGGGACAGTTCGAGGAGGCTAGCGGTCGGCATCCGTGGGGCCCCCCGGCCGTTCCCTGGATTCGATCAGGGCTTTGACGCGAGCCAGGTCCCCGGCGCTGATCTCGCGCTCGGTGAGGAGGTGGCTCAGCATTTCGCTGACGTCGCCTTCAAAGAGAAGGTCCGTGATCTCGCTGACCATGGAATCGCGCACCTGCTGTTCGGTCACGAGGGCGCGGTAGACATACTGCCGGCCCTCCGTGCGGTGGGCGAGGAATCCCCGCTTCTCCAGACGGGACAACACCGTGGCCACCGTGGTGGGAGCCAGCCCGCGTTGATCCAGGAGGTCGTGGTGCACTTCGGTCACCGTGGCCTCGTCGCGTTTCCACAACGCGCGCATGATGGAGATCTGGAGATCGCTGAGTTTGTGGTCCTGGAGGTTCATGGTCCTTGTCCTGGGGCAGGGTCGAGGGGTCGACGCTCTGACTTTTACGCATGTAGTAGTCGGTTCGCCACCCCTAAATTCCCAGCCCGTGTCCAGTAGGACGCCGAAACGGCACTCAAGGTTGCAAATACGGGCCGCCGCGGAGAGGAACAACCAACGATCCACCGAAACGGGAAGCCCACCCCGTTCCTCCTATGGGTCTCGCGTCCCCACGAGTCCCACGCGCATCCTCATTGCGAGCAGACGCGCCGGTTGTCCACACAGGTCTCAACGGCGGCCCATGCTCGGCTCCCAAACACACCCGTCTGACGTCGGAAACGGCTGAAACGTTCACGAAGTCCACTGGGACCGAGAAGAGGCAGCTTCTACAGGGATAGTACTACCTGCGTAGTAGAAAGGTTCCGAGAAAAAGGAGGGTGAGTCCTCTTTTCCTGCTAACTGCCTGTAACTAATCGTTTTGCAACAACTGGCCCAGCCGGCGGCGGATCTCGTCCCGCACCTCCCGAAACGACGCCAGAATCACCGCTTCATCCCCCTCCACCCCCGCCGGATCCGGCAACGGCCAGTGCAACCGCTCGGCCTTGCCCAGGAAAACCGGGCAGACTTCCTCGGCGCACAGGGTGATCACAAGGTCCACGGCGTCGGGATCGATCGTCTCCACCGACTTGGACTCGGCCCCCGAAATATCGATCCCCAACTCGGCCATGGCCTTGACCGCGTAGGGGTTCACGCGGCTCGGCTCGGATCCCGCGCTCTGGGCAGCAGCAAGGTCCCCGTGAAAGTGACGGGCCAACCCTTCGGCCATCTGACTTCTCGCCGAGTTCGCGACGCAGAGGAACAGGATTCGTTTCATGGCCACAATTCTAGAGGACCCTCCTGGCAAAAAGAAAGCGACCCATCCTGGATCCCGCTGGGCGGTGCGGGAAAGACGGGTCGCTTGCGTCGATGCAAAAGGTCCGGCGACTGGCTCTTCAAATTTGATCAGCGTTGGGTCTGCAGGCTTTGTATGGTGCTGAGCAAAACGAAATGGCGAAGAGCCAGCCGCAAGTCAAAAGACAATGAGGGAGGTCACACTGATCGCAGCCAAAGTGGCGACGCCCCACCAGATCCTGCGCCAGTGCTTGCGTCCGGGCCGCTCACGGTGAGTCGGACCGTCGACAAACTCCAGATTCACCCGATCTCCCAGGCGGACGTGATCTCCGTCCATCAGGAGCACCTCGCCCTCGATCCGCTCGCCGTTGAGGAACGTGCCCTCGCGGCTGGCCAGATCCAGGATGTACACCCCGCGGTGCGGGCGGCGTACCAAGGCGCAATGCAATCGGGATATCGAGGGATCGTCGATCCTCCAATGACAGGAGGGTGATCGCCCCAAGGTTCCTTCCGTCACGGAAGGAGGAAACTCGTAGATCCGCCCCCGGTCCCAGAACGGGCCTTCCTGCTGGACAAGCCACTGGTGCTGTTCGGAAGATCCCTTTGACGGTCTGCGTTCCGTTCTGCGATGTTCCGCCGGCCGAATCGGCTCGGCCGGCTCTGTCAGTTCTACTGGAACCGTTTCTGGCACCAGGAGACCGTCAACGGGGGGAGCGGGATCGCTGTGGATCCCAGGAACCGTGTCGGTCGCCATCCCAACCCTCCTTAGGTTAGCGAGCCGCGCTGGTGATGTGTGTCGAGGGCCAAGGGTGCCGTGCGCGCCTGGACGGGGCGGCCGAAGCCGCGGCGCGCACGGCAGCTTGACATACCTCGACTCTCACTACTTATGCAGGTCTTGTGCCAAAAGACCCACCAAGTCCCCTCTCGCTCTTGTCGTTTTGGTTACAGGGAGTTAGACCGTTCTACCCGCTGTCCGGGGTCCGGTTTGCCGGCCGGCTTTCCCAAAACTTCCCGTGTCGTTTTTTCCGACCGTTACATTTTTTCCTAGTCGAGCCTCGGCCGGCAGCCCTAGAATCCATCCCACAATGACCCGCTCCGCGCGCATTCTCGTGGTCGATGATGAGGATTCCACCCTCCGGGGACTCACCCGTCTTCTGGAGTCCTGGGGGCATACCGCCGTCCCCGCCGCCGACGCGGCCAGCGCGGTCGAGGAGGCCCTGAGCAACCACCCCGACCTGGTCCTGACCGACCTCCGCATGCCCAAGCGCGGTGGGATCGAGCTCATCAACGATCTCAAGGATGCGGGGATCGAGGCCACCGTGGTCGTGATCACAGGTCACGCCACTATCGAAAGCGCGGTGGAGGCAACCCGGGGCGGCGCCTACGAGTACCTCACCAAGCCGCTCGACCTCGAGCGCCTGCAGACCGTGGTCTCCCGCGGACTGGAACGGTCATCCCTGCTCCGCGAGATGCAGTTGCTGCGCCGCGAGTTGGGCCGGGAAGGCCGGATGGGCACCCTGGTCGGCAAGTCCCCCTCCATGGCCCGTCTCTACCAGCTCCTGGAGCAGGTTGGCCCCAGCAACGCATCGGTCCTCATCACCGGTGAGAGCGGGACCGGCAAGGAGGTGGTGGCCCGCACCCTCCACACCATGAGCCCACGCAAGAACGCCCCCTTCGTGGCGCTCAACTGCTCGGCCATCCCCGAGTCCCTCCTCGAGAGCGAGCTCTTTGGCCACGAGAAGGGTTCGTTCACCGGGGCCTCGGCCTCCCGACCCGGCTGTTTCGAATTGGCCGGCGGGGGCACCATCTTTCTCGACGAGATCGGCGAGATGCCGGTGGAGCTGCAAAAGAAGCTCCTGCGGGTCCTGGAGGATCGTCGGGTACGCCGCATCGGCGGGCGGGTGGAGATCAAGGTCGATGTGCGGATCGTCAGCGCCACCAACGCCGATGTGCAGGAGCAGATGCGACAGGGGACCTTCCGGGAGGACCTGTACTACCGGCTCAACGTGTTCAGCCTGGATCTGCCTCCGCTGCGCGACCGTGTGGGCGATGTCCCGCTCCTGGCCACCCACTTCATGAAGCAGTTGGCCCCCGAGAACGACAAGTCCATCCACGGCTTCACCGGCCCGGCCATGGAAGCCCTGTTGGGACATAGCTGGCCGGGCAACGTCCGGGAACTGCGCAACGCCATCGAGCGCGCGGTGGTGGTTTGCCAGGGCCACGAGATCGAGCCGCACCACCTGCCCGAAACCCTGCGCCCCACCCGCCGCGTCCTGCCCGAGACCAACGGCGGGGTGCATGTGCCTTCCGGCTCCACCCTGGAAGAAGCGGAACGCGAGCTCATACTCCATACCCTGGATCAGACCGGCGGCAACAAGACCCGCGCGGCGGGGATCCTGGGCATCAGTGCCAAGACGCTGCACCTCAAGCTCAAGAAGTATGCGCGGGAGGGGGCGGTATGATGCTCGGCCTGCGGGGACGCCAGATCCTTGCGCTGGTCACGGTGGTCGCCGTGCTGGGGATCGTCTCCCTGGCCTGGGAGATCAACGACCAGACCCGGCTCGCGGTGGAGCGGGCCCAGCGGGACGCCGATCTGGCCGCCCGCCTGGTCATGCTCCAGATCACCGAGGCGGTGGGCGCCGCACCGGGCGAGGATCCGCGCCGGACCGTGGCCAGCGACCCCCGACTCCAGGTCGCCCTCGACGCTTCCACCCAGCACGCTCCCACGGTTCTCTATGCGGCGTTCACCGATGTGGACCGACGTGTCCTGCGTCACAACGACCCCACCCAGGTGGGGGAGACCCTCCCGCCCCGGCATACCCTGCCCCAACTCGCCGGATTCTTCTCTCCGCTGGGGTTCCTGCGCGAGATCGCGGGGCGGGGGGACATCCGTGAACAGGTGGTCCCCCTGCGCATCGGCGATCAGCCCTTCGGCGCGGTACGGATCGGGGTGGCCACCACCTTCGTTCGCCAGGACGTGACCCGGGTCCTCACCCGCGGGTTGTTGATCGGGGGGGCGTTCGTTCTCATTGCCGTGCTCATGGCGTTTTCCCTGACCCGGATCGTGGTCGGCCCTCTCGGCGAGGTGCGGCGCGGGATCGAGGCGTTGCGCGCGGGCGACTTTACCTACCGGGTGCCGCAACAGAACATCCAGGAGTTCGGCAAGGTGGCCGACGCCCTCAACCAACTGGGTGCCGAGTTCCGCGCGCGCGAGCTTTCCAAGCCCAACGAGCAATCGCTGCGGCGCGCCCTGGATCTCATGGAGGACGGTCTTCTCATCGTGGGCTCCGACCGCACGGTCACCCACATCAACCCGCTTGCCGCGCGGTTCCTCGGATTCAGCGCCACCGGTGCCCTCGGCCGGCCCCTCAGCGAGGTGGTTCCCGAGGCCCATCCCCTGCGGGACATGGTGGACAGTCTCCTGGAAGGGCGCACCGAGGCCATCTCGGTGCGGGCCGAACTCCCCGGCCGACGCGGACACGAAGGGGTCATCGCGGTGGGTCATCGGGTCCACGAGGACGAGAACGCGATGGGGGTGATGGTCGAGCTCAAGGACCTCTCGGTGCTGCGCGATCTGCAGGCGGTGATGGATCACTCCACCGTGCTTTCCCGCCTGGGCGAGATGGCGGCCGGGGTGGCCCATGAGATCCGCAACCCGCTCAACGCGATCACCCTGCACCTGGAACCGCTGCTCTGGAACCAGAACCCCAGCCCGGCCGAGGTCCGGGAAGCGGTGGAGACCACGCGGGAGCAGATCACCCGGTTGGACCGGGCGGTCTCCGGCTTCCTCAAGGTGGCGCGCTTGCGACGTCTGACCTTGACCTCGATCGATCCCGCGGCCATCGTGCGCGACGTGGTGGATCTGTTGGCCCCCGAGGCAACCCTGGCCGGGCTCGATCTGGAGTCCCGGGTTGCCGACGACGTGCCGGACATCGCCGGCGATCCCGAGGTGCTCAAGCAGGCGCTGACCAACGCGGTCAAGAACGCCATCCAGGCCGTTCCCTCCCGGGACGGTCGCGTCCTGGTGGGCTGCCGCTGCGGCGAGGACGAGGTTCGCATCTTTATTCATGACACCGGTCCCGGTATGGACGAGGAAACCCGGCAGCGCGCATTCGATCTCTACATGACCACCAAGACCAACGGCACCGGGGTAGGCCTCCCCTACATTCTCCAGGCAGTGGAGATGCACGGAGGGCGGGTGGAACTGGCCAGCACCGCGGGCGAAGGCACCACGGTGCACTTCGTGTTGCCGCCGAGCCGCAGCCCCAACCGGCACCGCCGGGTGGGGGCGGTTGCCGGGGCGCCCATCGTGGGGTTGTTCACATGAGCCCCCTGCGCCAAGCCCTGCTCATCCTGACCCTGGCCGCCACGGTGACCGGATGCGGTTCCATCTGGACCTACGACGGCGCGCTGCGCCACAGCCTTCGCGAGCAGGGTTTCAGCTGGGCCCCGCCGGACAGCGTCGCCTTTGCCCCGCCACCCATTCCCCCGGTCTACGATGTCGTGTTCGACCAGGCCACCATGACCACGCGGGATTCCCTGGAGTCGGCGCGCACCGAGCTCGTACTGCGCAGTACCCGACCGGTGGTCCGCCCCGACACCGTGTTCATCATGATCCCCGACACCACCCGGGCCCTGGCCTCGGTGGAAACCCAGCCCCCGGCGCCGGACACCCTGCGCGCCGTGCCGCAACAGGTCCAGGTGGACCTCACCCCATCCGAAGAGGCGGCGCTCATCAGCACCATCGAGTCCGACATGAAGCGCACCAGCTCCGCCCTGGGACGCCTCGAGGGGTCCAAGTCCACTTCCATCCGGGAACAGGCAGCGGCCGCCCGGGGACTGTTGACCCAGGCCGAAACCGCGATGGGACAGAAGGACTACGTGGGCGCTGCGAACCTGGCCCGCAAGGCGCGCCTCCTCGTCGAGAACCTCGCCGCCAACCAACCGTGACCTCCACCCACGCGGCAACGGGACCGCCGCTCCTGGGAGCGCACATGTCTGTGGCGGGCGGGTTGCATGAGGCGGTCCTCCGAGGCGCCGCGCACCGCACCACCGCGCTCCAGATCTTCACCCGTAACAATGCCCAATGGGCCATGAAGCCGCTGACCCCCGCGGTCATCGCGGACTGGAAGCAGGCCTTGGCGGATCATCCCATGGAGGTGATGGTCCATGACTCGTACCTCATCAACCTCGGCTCACCCGACGAGGCCCTGTGGAAGAAATCCCGGCAGAACTTCCTCGACGAGGCACTCCGGTGTGTGGCGTTGGGAATCACCTCCCTGGTCTTTCACCCAGGCTCGCATCTCGGCAAAGGCGACACCTGGTGCCTGGGCCGCATCGCCAAGGCACTGGACTGGGTGGACACCCAGCTCGGGGACGCACCGGTGAAGCTGCTGTTGGAAAACACCGCAGGCCAGGGCACCAACGTGGGCTGGCGGTTCGAGCACCTGTCGGGAATCCTGGAGCGGGTGCGTCGGACGGAGCGCTTGGGAGTGTGCATCGACACCTGCCACCTGCTGGCCGCGGGGTACGACATCCGTAAGGACAACGGGTACCGGAGCGTCTTCGAGGAGTTCGACCGGTTGATCGGCACGGAGCGGATCCTGGGCTTCCATCTCAACGACAGCAAGAAGGAGTTGGGATCACGGGTGGACCGGCACGAGGGCATCGGCAAGGGGTTCGTGGGTTCGCGGGCGTTCCGGCTGCTCATGCAGGACCCACGGTTCGCGAACGTGCCGAAGGTCCTGGAAACCCCGAAGGCGGGCGACATGGACAAGCGGAACCTGGCGTTGCTGAGGCGCCTGGCGAGGATGCGCTAGGGGAAAGCTCCGCGAGAAGACCCTAGTCCACGCCCAACGGAGAACGACTCGCTTTGGGCACGGCACGCCCTGGTCTCCGCTGACACCCGGTGGGCCGGATCCACACCATGGGCGTGGCCGGATTGTCCGGGGTCACCGACTCGTACTCCACCCCGCACTTGGCAAGCCGGCCGTGCTCGTCGGCGACCAGGATCTCCACCTTCACCACGTTCTTGGGGGATCCCTTGTAGTAGGAGCGGATGACCAGCCAGGGGATGGTCTGCGCCTCGTCCGCGTAGACGATCTGATCCTCGTAGGGCAGAGCCGGTCCAATCGTGATGCTCTCGACCTCGATGGTCACGGTGGGACCGGTCTTCTTCTTGCGCTTGCGCACAACCGGCTTGCCGTCGGGGTTCTGGTTCTGCTCCTTCTCGGCTTCGCGCATCTTCATCCCCATGCGCTCCGCCATCTCTTTCCACTTCTCGCGCTGACGACGCGTCGCGTCGTTGTCTCCCCCTCCCCACCCGCTCAGGCGCTCGTTTCTTGCATCCTCATCATTCCAGGTCCTCTGGAACTCCTGGAACGACTTCTGACCCTGCTCGACTTCCTTGTAGTCGTCCCAGAACTCGCGATGTCCCTGAAACTCGTCCATCCCGGCCATGGCGATGCCGGCGACCGCATTCAGAAGTTTTTTCGCATCCCGCCCGTGCAGGGCATTCTCGGGAAGACCGAACCCCTCGCGAATCAGATCCTTGTAGACCAGGTCCGCGCCGGCCTTGCCCCCCGTGCGGATCCGCTCCACGTTCTTTGGGTCGGTCAGGGCTTCGAAACCGGACCCCCCCAACGCCTCCGCCGTCGCGGCAACCTCGAACAAGTCCGCTCCGGTCAGCTTGGTCTTCTTGAGTGAAGGATCCCACCCCATGGTGTCCACGGAGAGATCCCGTTCCGCGTTGTTGAGGGTCTCCCGGCTTGGATTCTTGAGCCACTCCAACATGGCCTGTTCGATGCGTTTCGGATCCTCTCCCCCCATGCTGGCTCCCTCCGCGGCAATCTGCAGAAGGTAACGCACGCGCCAGGTGTCCATACGGTTCCCCTTCATCACGTAGGTCATGACGCGGGGACTAAAGGACGCGGCAATGAGGGCCCGCTCCTCGGCGGTGGGACGGCGATACCGCGGGGGGCGGCGACGAGGCTTGGCCAGCGGGTTGGGAATGGCGGTCATGATCCCGAGATCATACCCCGGAGCTGCCGGGGGTGAAGGCAGAATGTCTCCGGTCTTCCGGGTCCCGGCGAAAGGAGTAGACTCCCTCCATGGCCTACAGTGACAAGCTCGCCGACCGTGTACGCCGGGTCCTCGATGGGCGCCGGGTCACCGAGAAGAAGATGTTCGGCGGACTCACGTTTCTGGTCAACGGCAACATGTTCGTGGGCATCGTGCAGGACACGCTCATGGTCCGGGTGGGCCCGGATGCCTATGAAGCCGCCCTGACAAAGCTGCATGCCCGGGAGATGGATTTCACCGGGAAACCGCTGCGGGGGTATGTCTACGTGGACCCGGCCGGGCTCAAGGGGCGTGCACTCAAAGCCTGGGTGGAGCGGGGTTGGGTGTTCGGGAGCTCACTCAGGAAGAAGTGATCTAGTAGTCCTCGCCCTCGGCGCACACCGGCATGTATTGGGCCGGGCTCTTCGTGCGGTAGGCCTTGGCCTGGTCCTCGGCCCCTTCCATCGCCTGGTAACGCTCCAGCAATCCATCCCGCCACGCCGCGCTCAGCTTGTCGAAGCTCTCCCCGAACACCGCCTCGTAGTCGGCCAGGGCTCCGGCCTTCTCCTTCCCCGCCATGGCGAGGACCTTCTCGTCCCCGTGCTCCCGGCCCAGGTCGTCGAAAAAGGCCGAGCGCAACGAGTACGTCTGGAGCTTGCAGGGTAGGTTCAATTCCCGATGCCGTTCCCGCATGACCTCCAAGGGCATGTCCTCCCCCGCGGCAATCCACTGGCCTGCGACAACGTCCACCGGGTACCCGTACCACGGAAAACCGTCCAGCGAGTCATGGACCCGCAGGGAAACGAACTCGGCGAAGCCCTCCTCGAAGAACCAGTCGTTGTGCGGCTGCCGGTGGATCCGGAAGACGTGGACCAACTCGTGCGCGAAGGCGTTGAAGTAGGATTCGTCCTCGGAGGTGTACTGGTAGAGGTACACCCGTCCCAGGCCGTCCACGCGCGGATAGCCCCAACTTCCGTCCGGTTGCTGGGCCGGACCCTTGAGCAGGACCTGGATCTGGAACTCGGGGGCGTGACCCAGCATCTCGGCCAGGGCGGCGTGGTAGGCCTCGCCCATCTCGGCGGCCATGGCCAACCCGCTCTCGGTCACCGCGCCGTCCTCATAGACAAAGGCGAAGTGTTCGGTCTCATGACGATTTTCCTTGGCCTGCGCCGGCAGCGCGAACCAGGATACAAGGAGCAACGCGAAACAAGCGGTCTTCATGACACCTCCGCGGGGTCGGGCCGGGGGCCAAAAGGGTCCCCGATCCTAGCATTGCGCGGGAGGCGTTCGCATCCGCTGGGACCTAGTCGCTGCCCTCGGCGAAGTCCTTGGATCTGACCCGAACCGGCTTGCGGTCCTCGCTCACCACGGCGCCCCGTTCGTACACGGTGAGCACCACCTCGGCGTCGTACCAGGCCAACCAGAGCCCGTCCTCGACGCCGTCCCGGTAGGTGCCCCGCTGGGAGATCACCCCGTCGGGGAAGTACCAGACCCACTCACCGTCCTTGGCCCCGTCCACGTAGCGACCTTCCCACTTCTTGGCTCCGGTTTCGTACCAGGCGCTCCACATGCCGGTCCGCACCCCCTGGGCCCACTCCTCGCGCACCACGATGTCCCCCTCGAAGGTCCGCCCAATCCACATCCCGTCGGGAAGATTGTCCTCGCACGCGCCCTCCATGATGGGTCCCCAGCCACAATCGGGAGCGGGCTCGGTGCAGTAGAAGCATTCGAGGGGATCGGGGCCGGAATCGAGGAAGTCTTGCCACGTGTCGTTCGCGAAGAGACACGGGGTGGCGGACAACACGAGAGCGACACACAGGGCGCTGACGATGGAGCGACGCATTGACGAACCGATCCTTTCCGGAGTCGCGGTGATCCCTGGGGAAAAGATCGGCACGTGGAGTGGGTGGGTTTAATCGCCCCAAGTCCTTGAGTGAACACGTGATAGAATCAAGAACAGGACCGCATCGTGCGATCCGCGTCGTCTCGCGCTCCCTGGATCACCCGTCCCCGATGTCACTCACCGATTCCGCTACCCACCGAGGCGCCCCATTCGTGGGACGCGGGCGGGAGATCGCGATCTTTGCGCGGCTCCTCGAGGAGGGGCTTGCCTCCTCCCTGCGACTCCTTTCGGTGTCCGGGCAACCCGGTATGGGACGGCGGCGCCTCATCCAGGAGGCCTTGCGTCGCGGCCCGGACGCGGAGTGGGTTCACCTGGCACCCGGGGGAGTGGAGCCGGATCTCGAACGCTGGGTGCGCACCGAGCTTCCGGATCTCCTGGCCACCTATCCGGACGCCCCCTACCCGGGATGGGCCCTGCGCACCCTGGCCGCCTGGCAACCGGAACTCCGCTCCTGGGCCCCCGGGTCCAGTGCCGCGGATCGCCCGAACCCCGACGATCGTCCCACCGTCTTTGGCGCCGCGGTGGGGGCGCTCCTCGTCGCCCTCACCGGTCAGACCTCGGTCCTGGTCGACGTGGGGGTGTGGCCCATCGTGGGCGAGCGCGAAGAGATGATGAGCGCGATGAGTCGATCCCTGGCCCGGCCGGGCGTGCTGGTCCTGGGCGCCTCCCACCAGGGGTTCCTTACCGACACCGACGATGTGCGTCTGGTGCCCCTGGAGGCATTGCGTCATGCCGATGTCGCCGAGCTGGTCACGAAGTGGTCCTCGGGCAGACCCAATGAACCCATCGCCCGCTGGTTGACCCGCATCACCCGCGGGGAACCCTTTGCCCTGCACGAGACGGTGCGCTGGCTGGAAGAGTCCGGTCATGTCCGGGTCGACGAGGAACGGGGCGAGGTCGAGTTCCTGGCTCCCCCCCACGAGCTGCCGCTTCCGCTGAACCTGGGCGCGGTGCTCGACGGGCGCTACCAGCGTCTGGACCGGGAAACCAAACGACTTCTCCATCTCCTGACCGAAGTGGACGGGGAGCTGGAAATGGAAGAGCTTCGGGATCGGTTTCACGCCGAGGCTCCGATCTTCGACGCCAGCCTCAGCGTCCTCCGACGCCGGGGGTATCTGCTTCGTCGGACCTTCCGGCGCCCCCTCGCCCTGTCCAGCACGGTGTGGCGCGACTACGTGGCCCTGGCCATCAGCCGGTTTCATCGCTTCGCCCACCGGCCGCGCCGCGCCCCCAAGCCGGCGCCGCGCCCGGTTCCCTCTCCCCTCGGTCGCCTGGTGACCCAACTGGACGCGCGTCTCAAGGGGGATGCGGCGATGCCGTTCGACATCGACACCGTGCGCGGAGAGATCGCCGTGTCCTGGCGTCGCGCCCGCCGGCGTCCCGGGACCGGTTGGGCCTCGGCCCGCGCCCGCATCGCCCTGTTGGCTTCCTGCCCCAGGTTGGGTGGGGGCCGCGACGCCCAGACCCTGCGCTGGGTCAACGCGGGGCTCCGCGATCTGGATCCCCACCGACAGACCGGACTGCGCCGAAGCCTGCTCCAGGTTCGGGCCCGGTCGCTCACCGCCCTGGGGCGTCCCCTGGATGCGTCGGCCGTTCGTCTCGCGGCATTGAACGAGGCGACCGAGGCGGGGCACCTCCTCGCCGCGGCCCGGCTCAGGGCGGCGTGGGCCGAGGGACTCCGTCGCCTGGGAGACCTGGACGGGGCCCTGACCGCCAGCCGCGAGGCGGCGGACGCCCTGGACCATATGGGTCTTCGCCAACAGGCGGACTGCGCCGGATTCACGCGGATCCAGGCCCTGCTCGACGCGCGTCGTCTGGAGGATGCCGGCGACGAGCTGGCTTTGCGTTTTCCCCATGGGTCACCCCTCGCCGATGAGCTGGCCCATCGTGGCCTTGTTCTGGAAGCGGAGCCCCCGCTCCCGGGCGGCGGTGGGGACGGTGTGCCTCCCGGCGGTTGGCGCTGGGGTCTGGACACCGACACGGTCTGGATGGACACCCGCACCGAGCTCACCCGGGCCGGTCGGGCGGTGCTCGAGAACGAACCCTGGGAACTGGCCCAGGTCGTTGCCGCGCTGGAGCCGCGTCTGGTCGCGGCGGGCCAACGCACCGCACTGGCCGACCTGGCCGAGATCCAGGTCTGGGCCGCGCTGGAGGGGCCCGAAACAACGCTGACCGAGAGGGTGCGCGTGGCGGTGGAACGTGCGCGTGGCCTCGGCGTGCCGGATCGTTGTCGTTTCCTGGCCGCCTCGATGGAGAGCACCCCCATCCAGGAGCTGCCCGAGGCGACCGCGCTGTTGGGTCCCCTGCTCATGCACCCGGTGGAGGTGGCCGCCCGATCCCGGTTGCATGCGGTACGTCTCCACCTGTTGGGCCGTCCCCGGATCGTCTTCGCGGATCGCGAGTGGCCGCTTGGACTGTGGCCCGAGTGGTATCGGGAACTGCTTGCCGCGGTGATTGCCGGTGATCTCCTGGATCGTCCGCTGACCCGCGAGGGGGCACAGGCCTTGCTGCACGATACCTTGGACACTCCGGACGACACCCTGATCGGGCTCGTGGACCGGGCCAACGAGCTGACGCGCGGTCGCCATGCGTTCGTGGGGGGGATTCGTCTGGAAACCGATCGTCTGGCCATGGACTGGGCCGGGATCTGGTGTGACGTGCGGGTCGCGCTGGAGACGCGCGGCGATGCAACGACGGAGACCTATCGACCCGGAGCCACGGACGCATGGAGCGTCGCCATGCGCGAGGCGCTCGCGGCTCACCGAACGGCCGACCCGGCGCCGGGCAAGGCGGGCGACGGCGTGGTGGTTTCCTTCCCCCGCTAGAGGGGCCCCGACTCCCGTCGCAACACCCATACGTTCTCGCTCGGCCACTGTCGCGACCAGGCAAGCGGCGCATAGTCCTCGTAGGAGGTCCGGGCATCGTCCGGAGGTCGCGGCTCCACCAGGTCCTCCACCACGAGCCCGCTGCGGCGGAACAGCCGGATCCACTCCCCGTAGGGAAGCTGGAAGTCCACCGTATCGTCGAACACCGTGCGGTTCAGATCAAAGTACGACCGCGCCAAACGGTCCGTGATCGCATCCTTGCCGGCGTCATAGCAGACATCGCGTAGCGGGCTCGACATGTTGAAGGCGAGACGCCCCCCCGGGGCCAGGACCCGGGCGGCCTCGGGGATCGTCCGGAAGGGATCCGAGAACGACGTCGCTCCATGATCGCAGAACACCACATCGAAGCTCGCGTCCCGGAAGGGGAGCCGCTCGGCGTTCGCATGGACGAGGGGCACCGTCACCCCGAGTTCGGTGGTGAAGCGACGCGCATGGGCCAACTGCCGTTCCGACAGGTCCATGCCCACCATGCGGGCACCGTCCCGGGCGAGAAACGCACCCCATTGCGAGGCGCCGCAGCCCAGTTCCAGTACGCGTTTCCCGGAGACGTCGCCCAGGATATCGAGCTCCGACTCGTCCAGCTCCCACACCCCCCATGCCTTGGGGTGACGTAGTTGCTCGTCGTGGCGTTCCTGGTACGCGTCGCTCGTGGCATTCCAGGTGGCACGGTTCTGGCGGATATGGCCGGGTACGCCGTGGGGCGTGTCGTCGTCTCGCGTGGAAGCCACCGGCTATTCCTCGGAGGATTCGCCGTTGCGCTGGGCCGCCTCGAGCCGCGTTTCGATGAGGAGCGGCCGGTGGGCCGCCTCCAGCTGGGTCCGCGCCTCGATCCAGGGATTCCCGCCGTTGGGCGTGCCCGAGGCGGCAAGCGCCTCCTTGAGACGGTTGAACACATAGCCGCCCGGCTCGTCGAAGTCGTCGGCGCGGAGGGACTCCACGCTCAGCACCGCGTCCACCCAGGGCTTGCCGTGGGTCTGGTCGCGGAGCACCGCGTTCTTGTTGAGCCAATCCACCAACCGTAGCGCCTCCTCGTGCTCGAGGGCGAGCCAGGCCAGGGGAGCCCGCGCGGTGATCGGCGCCTTGGACCACGAGGTGAGAAGGAAATCCTTGCGCTGTCGCAGGAACGCATCCGGGGAGAGTTCGTGATAGGGCAGCATGTTGGAGCGACCCAGCATGGCGCAGACCACCGCGAACTCCATCTCACTGCGACGTAGCCAGTAGTGTCGGGCCTGGGCCTCGGGACGCGTGCCCAGATCGGCCCGGGCGTCGTCCGCGGCATCGCGGATCTGGACCAGGGTCTCGGACCACACCTTGACCATTTCTTCGCCGATGGGAAGTGCTTCCAGACGCGCGGTGAAATCCTCGCAGGTCAGGAAACCGGGATGGGTCCAGGGCCATGGCGCGGCAGCAACCGAGGCCAACTGACCGTCCGGCGCGGGAGCGAGACCCAGGGCGCGACTGCGCAGCCGTGTACTGAGCAGCACGGCCGCGGCGTCCCAGACGTCACTGAGTCCGCCCAGCTCGGGAAACTCGGCCGCCAGGGCGGCCGCGCGCTGCGCCCGTTCGTAGGGCCCCAGCGCGGCCAGGGGTGTCCGTTCCAGGTCGCTCAGCTTGAGCAGGGTGAGGCTGATGGCCCGGGGCGGCATGGCCGCGTCGCCGGTGCCGAGCAGGGTGATCAGGTGCTTGTGTTCTTCCTCGGTCCACATGGCACCCGCGTTCCAGTCCGGTGCCGGACCCAGACGCCCCACCGCCTCCAGCAACGCACCCTCGGCCTGGGACCCGATCAGGGGTTCCAGGGTCTTGAGCCGGGCTTCGAGCTCGGTCAGGCGCCGGGCCGCCGCTTCGTCCAGCTGGACGGTCACCGTGCCGGCGGCCGGGTTGTCGGCCTGCACGGGAACGGTGACGGTCTGCGGGGCCTGGGGGCGCAGGAAGGCGACGGCCAGCAGGGCCGCGGCAATGATGGCCAGACCCAGGACCATGATGGAGCGCCAAATGAGCTTCACCTCGCGGGAGGTGTAGTCCGACTTGTCCTCCAGCCGGCGTTCCAGCTCGAGCAGTTGATCCGCCCGTTCTTCCGGCATGAGGAAGTTGAGGTGGTGAAGCACCTCGACGCGCCGGTTGGATACCCCCAGCTCCTCGGCCAGACGAATCCGGCTCTCCTGGCTGGTCATGCGCGCTTCGAGCTGTTCCCGGGTGCGGATGTCCGCACGAAACAATCTGGCAAGCAGGCTTTCGTCCATACCCTCGAGGAGGGACAGTTCGAACCCTGCGGTGCTTTCGTCCATGGGTGGCGTCGTCTCGTTCGCCTCGTCAGCGGGAGGATCGGATGGTTTCCGGTCCTTCTTCATGGTGCCCTCCCCCCTCACCCCCCGACACGGACCGGCCGCACCCTACCGCGCCAAGGGTTTCAGTCACCGAAGGTCCAGATCGCTTGGACCTTGAAATCAGGGGCGTCGAAGACGCCCACCTTGATCTCTACCCCAAAGCGCCGTCCTACGCCCACGGGTCTCTGGATGCCAAAGATACCCGCTAGGCCGATGTCGGAAAAGTCCTCATCGCGCCGAACCAGCTCCCCGTCGACGATCCGGTCCCTTTGTCCGGTGGCAAAGGCGAGTTCACCGCCCACGTAGGGGCCCCAACTCCCCCATTCGGACTGGAACCGGTAGAAGAGGTCCCCCGCCACCGAAATCCGCCACTCCAGGTCCCCGCTGCTGAACTCCACCACGGGAAGAAGCAGGGTGGTGTGGGGCAACACGTCGCCCATGTCCACGTGAGCGCCGCCCACCACCTGGTTGGGGCCGATCGAGACCCCGAATCGGGGGCCCCATCCGGTGATATCGAACGAGCGGGTTTCATCCGCTCCGGCCGGAACGGCGAGGAGCAGGAGAATCCCGAGCATGGGCGGAAGGATCCGGTTTCGTGGGTGCATGTTCCGTTCGCAGACGATCAGTACTCCGCGAAAACCTCCTCGATGGAGCGTTCCGCGTCCTCGAGGACCCGCCAACCGGCGGCCGCCATGGAGGCGCTCACCGATTGTTGACTGACCCCGAGCCGCTCGGCCACCGTCTTTTGTCGGCGAACCTCGCGATAGAGGCGTATCACCTTGCACTGGCGCTCCGTCCAGTTGCGCATGGACTCGTGCAGGAGCAGGAAGGTTGCGTTGCCCAGACGATCCAGCCGGGGCGTTCCCCCCTGGATCAGCAGCATGCGGTCTTCCTTGCGGGTCCGGTACAGGAGTTCTCCGGCGACTTCGAAGGCCGAGCCCTCGGGCACTTCGTCCAGGGTGTCCTCGACCATACGCACCTCCCCCCGCGCGGCGGCCACCCGGACCGCCAACGGGTGGAAGATCTCGGCCAGATCCCTGGCAATACGGTAGGCCACCCCCACGTCCCGCAGCACGCCGGCGAACTCCGGGAGGGTGCCGCTGGTGGCCAGGGGGGTGAGCAGACGGGCGCGGTAGCGGGTGTTGATGGCGTCCAGGGCCGGGGGGAGACGCTCTTCCAGGATGTCGTACCGCAGGACAAGCGAGTTCTCCTCGACTTCGCCCAGGAGCGCAACGGCCGGGGTCAAAGGGCCGTCCCGGGTTCGGCGACACGGTTCATGGGGTCCTCGGGACGGGGGAAGTCGGCAGAGGTGGTGGACTCCGCCAAGAAGAGCGCCCGGAGCGGTGGGTTGTCAAGAGTTGGCGGAGGCGAACAGGGAATCTGTCATGTTTTGCTATGTTTTGCCAGCACCAGTGTCTATTTTATGCTATTTCGTGCAAAGTGCATGTGGATTCTTGACGTTTCTGCAATATTCGCGTTGCATCCACCGGCCCCCCTGGATACACTCCGTTCTCATGTTTCTTGACGGGGCCTACCCCGTTTCCCAGCACACCCTCCCAGGAGGCACCTTCCTTGACCAAGGCCCAGATCCTCAAGACCTGCAAACAACAGGGGGTGCGTTTCCTACGCCTCCAGTTCACGGACATCCACGGTGCGAACAAGAACGTGGAGGTTCCGGCCAGCCAGTTCGGCAAGGCGCTGGACGGTGAGATCGCCTTCGACGGTTCGTCCATCGAGGGATTCACCCGGATCGAGGAGTCGGACATGCTCCTTTCCCCGGATCTGAGCACCTTCCGGATTTTCCCCTGGGGGGACGAGGCACTCGGTTCGGTGGCGCGTCTGGTGTGCGACGTCAAACTGCCGGACGGAAGCGAGTTTCCCTCGGATCCCCGGACCGTGCTCAAGAAGGTCTGCGAGCGGGCCAAGAAGAAGGGCTACGACCTGATGGTGGGCCCCGAGGTGGAGTTCTTCCTCTTCCTCCTGGATGAGGGGGGCCGTCCCACCACGCGCACCCACGACACCGGGGCCTACTTCGACCTCGCCCCCATCGACAAGGGAGAGCGGGCACGTCGGGATATCGTGGGAGCCCTGGAGGCCATGGGCTTCGAGGTCGAGGCCGCCCATCACGAGGTGGCCCACGGCCAGCACGAGATCGATTTCAAGTACGGCGACGCGGTGGATACCGCGGACAAGGTGGCCACCTTCCGCTTCATCGTCCGTCGCATCGCCCGGGATCACGGGCTCCACGCGACCTTCATGCCCAAACCCATCTTTGGCCAGAACGGCAGCGGCATGCATTGTCACCAGTCCCTGTTCCGGGGCAACAAGAACGTGTTCCACGATCCCAAGGCCAAGTACGAACTCAGCCGGACCGCCCTCCACTACATCGGCGGAATCCTGCGTCACGCCAAGGGGTTCCTGGCCATCACCAACCCCACCGTGAACTCGTACAAGCGCCTTGTTCCGGGTTACGAGGCTCCCACCAACGTGGCCTGGTCGGAGAAGAACCGCAGTCCCATGGTGCGCATCCCGGCCAAGCGTGGAACGGGAACCCGTTGCGAGGTCCGGGTCCCGGACCCCGCCTGCAACCCGTATCTGGCCTTCGCGGTCATGCTCGCGGCGGGACTCGACGGGATCGACAACAAGATCGACCCGGGCGAGCCGGTGAGCAAGAACGTGTTCACCATGAGCC
Organism: Candidatus Eiseniibacteriota bacterium; assembly: GCA_942491735.1. Classification (GTDB taxonomy): domain Bacteria; phylum Eisenbacteria; class RBG-16-71-46; order JABDJR01; family JABDJR01; genus CALOCN01. The sequence continues at coordinate 177,681 of CALOCN010000008.1, forward strand.
AGCGCGAGAAGCGTCGGTTGAAGATCGACGACCTGCCCAGCACCCTGTCCGACGCCCTCGATCAGCTCGAGAAGGACAAGGTGGTCATGGACGCCCTCGGGCCGCAACTGGCCGAGTCCTATCTCACCGGAAAACGGCAGCACTGGAACGACTTCCTGGCCGCGGTGCACCCCTGGGAAGTGGATCAGTACCTGGGCACCTATTGATCGGGGGGAGTGACCAAGCCCCAGCATCACCGCCGGCGGCTCGGTGTCCGATGCCTGCATTCCGTGCCCTCCTACGGAACGCGTGCACATCGATTCCTGTCGGATCAACGCTGCGTATCGTGCGCTTGTGTTCGCGCCTTGTCAAGCGGGCAGGGCGTTTCAGCCATTGCTTTCTTCGATCATGCGCTCCGCTTCGACGTCCATCACCTTTTCCTGCAGCGTGGCCATCGTGTCGTGCACGCCGCGGTTGTACAGCATGGCACCGGCCCGGGACAGAACCGCGTCCAGCAGCGTTTCGGTCTTGAGTTCGCCCCAATCCACGTCGAACTCTTCGCGGAGCAGCGTGGCCAGCTCACGCACCAGTTTGCGTTTCACTTCCGGGCGGGGGGCGATACGTGGATCCAGCGGGGGGATTTCCTTCATGGGATGTTCCTCGGTTCAGAGTCCGCGCCGCACCAGGATCTGCGCGGCGATCATCAGACCCATGTCGGCGATCATGTGACCGGCGAGGGCGGGGCCCATACCACCGGCCCGGCGCACGCTCCATCGCCACAGGATGGCGGCGCCGACCAGCCCGGTAAAGGACAAGACGCAGCCCAGCGGATCGAGCAGCTTGGCCAGGACCAACACGTGGTATCCGGCGAAGGCGAGATCCTCCGGAACCAGACCACCGTGCGTGGAGCCCAGGAGGTCCCGCCAGTAGGTTTCCTCGAGAAGCGGATGCACCAGACCATAGACTGTCATGAAGGCGATCCAGGACCCACCGCTCAGACCCAGCCCGGTCAGCCGATCCACCATGGGCGTTTGGCCCAGCAACGGCCAGAGGACCAGCGTGGCCCCGCAGGCCAGGACGCCAAGCAGGACGTTGGGCCAGACCAGGGGGTGGGTCCATCCCCGCCGGAACCGGGCCGGGCGGTGTCGACCGGTCATGAGAAAGGCGAGCATCCCGGCGTGGTAGAGAAGCAGCGCCGCCAACGCGCTGTGCAGCCCGTAGAGCCCGACCCCGACGGCCAGGTAGGGCACGAGGGCGGCGGCCACCCGCCACGGTCCCGCCATCAGCGCGGCCCGAAAAGGTCCCGGGGCAGACGGGGATCCACCACGACCGACTTCATCCGATAGGTCGAGACGTGTTCCCCGTTCACGGTGAGATCTTCCCGGAAGGGTACCCGGATACCATCCACCCAGCGATGCTCGGCCAGGTCCACCACAAGCCGAAGGGTATCGAGGCCGGCAAACTGCTGGACGACCCGTTCCACCAGGTGGGATTTGGGGTGGATGTGCAGGTCCAGGGTCAGGGTCGGGTCCACCTCGATGCGGACCCGGGACCGTCCTTCGTCATCCGGCGCGGACAGGGTGACGTTGTCTCCCCGGGCGAGCAGCGAGAGCAGACCCAGCCGCGCGGCCTCGAGACGCATGGAACCCAGGAACGTGCCGTCGGTCGGGCGCAGGTTGCGATCATCACTCCCGACCCAACCGAGATTCCCCCGCGCAATGCGAACCTCCCCGTAGTCCGGGTACCGGATCTCGATCCGTAGCCGGCCGGGGATACCGACGTGGCGCACCAGGGTGCCGGACTGGTCACGCGAGGGGACCTCGATGGAACCCTCGCTGCGCAGCGTTTCCAGGAGTTCGATCCGTCCGCGCCCCCCGTAGGCATCCAGGACCTGTTGGACCACGGCCCCCGCTTCGCCGGACAACGCGGTCCCGGGGTCGGACGCATCCGGGGCGCAGCCCGACCCGGCAATCATGAGGACCAGTCCGGCCACCGTGGACCGGTGGCGCGAGGGAATCCATTGCGGCATGGTCGGTATCCTAACCGCTGAGGGGCATGTGCTACGATTTTCCCCCTCGACCCCCTTCCCAACCGGAACCTTGCACCCATGAAGCACTTGTATCCTCTCGCTCTCCTGATCGGCCTGGCGGGCGCCGGCCCGGCCGCCGCACAGACCGACGTCAAGGGGAAGCTCAGCCCCCAACCGGAAACCATCACCCTCCTTGCCACCGGGGATACGGCGGGCGAGCTCACCTCGTGCAACTGCAAGGTGGAGGATTATGGGGGGCTCAGCCGCAAGGGGCGGTTCATCCATGTGTTGCGCGAGAGTGGATGGGAGATCCTGCTTATCGACGCCGGCGGCCTCGCTCCGTTTGGTCCCATGGACGACCAGAAGGCGCTCAAGGTGGAGACCCTGGCCAAGTGCATGGCCATCACCGGGTACGACGCGGTGAGTCTGGGGCATCGCGATCTGGCCCTCGGGGCCGAAACCGTGTCACGGATTGTCCAGTTGCTGGAACAACCCGTGGTGGCCACCAACTACACCCTCGGGGAGGGGGTCTCGGTTCGCAGCCGGCTCCTGGAGGAGCGGGGACGTCGCGTGGGGCTGGCCGCCTTTCTCGATGAAGGGCTGGCGGCCACGCATGCTCCGTGGCTGGAAGTCGAGTCCTGGGAGGACCAGAAGGATCGGATGACCGCGCTGGCCGAGGAGTCGGACGTCATTGTGGCCACCGTCCAGGCCCCGAACGAGGAAGCCGTGGTCCGACTGGTCGGGCTCTACCCCGAAATCGACTTCGTGGTGGTCGCGGGGGAGGGAAAGTTCGGCAAGTCCAAGTTCATCGGAGGAACCCCCACCCAGGGCGCCCCCAACCAGGGGAAGTACTTGGCCCGCACCGACATCACCTGGGACGCGGAGTTCGGAACGGTGACCAACGTGAGTTCCGCCTACCTCCCCGTCCTCAAGGACTGGGGCTTCCGCCCCGAGATCGACGCGTTGATCGCCGAATACAACCGCCAGATCCGGGACTTGATGTTCCAGACCCTCGACTAGTTCCTTCCCCACGCAACCCGCCCCACCCCTTCGCCGTAGGGTGAAGCAGGGGTGAGACTCGCCCCCCAAAATCACCATGGCTGAGTTCCTGCTTTTCCTCATCGTCGTGGCCACCCTGGCCGGCAGTGCTGCGTGGTTCGTCCACCGACGGGCCACCGATCGCTGCCTCGCCCTCCTGCGCGACTTTCCGGTGGTGCTCGAGTTCGTGGACAGCGACCCCGTGTGGGGTCGGCTCCGGACCGAAGGGCGCGACCTGGAAGTCCTGTTTCCCCGGCCGGCCCCGGGCCCCCAGGGCCGATCGGTCACCGGAACCCTTGTCCCCCACGACCAACGCGGTTCGGTGCGGGCCCTGGTGCGCTTCCACGACGAGTTGAGCGACCGCGACCTGCGGCGCCGGCAAACCGACCTGGCCGCATTGCGGAACCCCAGCGTCGAGCAGCGTCTCCAGCGCACGGCGGTGGATACCATCGAGAGCCTGATCCACGGACGGGAATCCCTCATGGCGCGTTACCGGGGTCACCCGGTCGTGGTGGAGGAGAGCACCGGGACAGGGCCGGTGTCCCTGGCCGGAACCCTGGGAGACATCTCCCATGATTGGTTGCTGCTGCTGGACCATCGCACCACCGCGACCCTGCGCCTTCCGCTGCGTGAGCCGGAACGCCTGCGGATCAACCGGGACCTCGACTTCGTGGTTCGTCTTCCGGAGGCTCCCGACGACTCGGACCGGCGGGGGTTCTGGATCTGGATCGAGAACCACGGCGATCATCCGGTGCGGGTGCGGGAAATCACCGGGCCCGGTGTGCACGAGACCCCGGAGGTGGAGATCGAGCCCCGTGCGTCGCGGGAGTTCGCCATCACCAGGTTGCCGGACCCGGTCTGGGAAGGGGCTTCCCTCGAGGACGCCCCGGCCGAGGTGTCGCTTCGCGGAGCCCAGCGGGGTGCCGGCGACGATGCCGCCGATCCGGCCCGCCTTCCCGACCTCACCCTCGTGTTGGAACTGGAGCGGGTGGCCGACCTCTGTCTTCCCCGCCTGCGCGCCGCGGTGCGTCACGGTGGGGAAATGGTGGTCTAGCCGCCCTCACTTGCCAGGGGCACCTCGACCACCCAGGAACGGGTGGCGTTCTCGTCCTCGAACGGCGTGCGAAACAGGATTCCCCGGGGGGTGGCCACGAGGGAACGCCCCTGGAGAGGTCTTCCGAAAATGGGACCGGGGCTTCCCACCTTCACGATCGGCGCTCCCGCGCGCCTCGCCCCCTCCACGAAGATCTGTGTATCCCGGGCTTCCTTGTCGAGACGAGGCTCATCCGGTCGGTGGGGCGAGGACATGGGGGCCAGAATAAGATCGGACCCAAGCTGGGCCACCTGGGCAAACGTGTCGGGGTAGAGCACATCCGCACACACCACCGGGGCGAGCCGCAGGTCGAGGGCGGAAACCACGACAAACCCGTCTCCGGGTGACAGACCGGTTCGCGCCTCGCCCGGCATGAGATGGATCTTCCGGTAGCGACCCAGTTCGACCCCGCGATGGAACACCGGACACGCGTTGTGGAACCGCCCCTCGCGCTCCTCGACCAGCGTCCCCCCCACCAGCACGAACTCCACATCACGACTGACCGAGGCCAGCACCTCGAGATCCCGGGTCATATGGCTCGCCGCGGCCACGTGGTCCCGATCGTCGGGGCGAACCCAGAAGTACTCCGGGAGCACCACCACACGGGCGCCCTGGTCGGAGAAGTTCGCCAGCACGTCGCGACCAAGGCCCGACCCGGGTGGGGCCTGGTGGATTCCAACACGAAGGGTCTGGGGGGGCATGCTGAAGGCTCCTTCCGGAAACGCCGAGTATACTGGGGAGACCCATGCAGGCATCCGTATGACCCCGCTCTTCCTCTCGCTTCTTCTCCTGCTCCAGGCTCCGGTCGACCCGGAGCCGGTGTCGTGGGAGTTCGTTCGTACCATCCCCATCACCCCGGTGACGGACGCCGAGTTCCGGGCGCTGGGGAACTACCGCGGGAAGATCCGCACCGCGGTGTCCAAGGGGTCCGAGGACCTGGAGTCCCTGGCCGGAATCCGCTTCGCGATCGGGGATGAACTCCAGTGGGAGGCGCCCGCCCACCTGAAAACCCTCCCCGAGATTCTGGACACGGCGACCCGGGATCTGGGAGACCACCCGGGGATCCTCGTCCTTTTCCTGGGCGGTTCCCGCTTCGAGACCCGCGACGAGAGCCGACCCATGGTGGCCTACGCCTATCTGGGACGCGGCGGCATGGTGCTCATCGCCACCCGGTCCATGCGCCAGCGCATGAACAAGAGCCTGACCGACCACCTGGCGGTGAACTTTCGCCACGAGCTGGGTCATGTGTTCGGCATTCCCCACCTGGGCATGCCGGGGATCATGAACCCGGTGTTCGAGGAACGAACCTGGTTCTTCTCCCAGCTCGCGGTGGACATCCTTCGGGCAACGCGTCTCATGGACTTCGATACCCGGGAGCGCTTCCTCGGTTGCGACCTGGAAACGCTGGCCGACGTCTATCGCATCCTGGCCCGCCGTGGAGAAGTCCGGAGTGTTTCCCTGGCCAATCTGGGCGACGCCCTGGCCAGGGAGGGGCACCCGGAGACCGCCCAGGAGATGTACGACCTCGCCGTCGCCGGCGGGTTCGAGGATGGAGCGGGCGAACTGGCGTTGGCCCACCGGTTCCTCACCCTGGGTGACAGCGTGGCGGCGGACTCGTTGTTGCGGGAGGCTTCCCGGTCCAACGATCTCTCGCCCCGGGAGTGCGCCGAGGTTGGCCGACTCTGGCGAAAGCTCGGTGAGCCCGGGTTGTCCCGGGTCTTTCTGGACCGAGCGATCCTCGCCGAGCCGGACCAGTACCAGCCCTGGTTCGATCGGGGGCTGCTCTGGTTCGCCGGGGAGGAGTACGCAGCGGCGCGCGAGGACTTCCGCCAGGCGATCGCCGTTGATGGGCTTCGCCCCGAAGCCTGGTTCAACCTGGGCCTTTGTTGCGATGCCCTGCTGGACCGCGAATGCGCGGTCGAGGCCTTCCGGCGTGTCCTGGAGCTGGACCCGGGGGAAGCCCTCCATCGGGACGCGGAAAAGTTCCTCGAACGACAGGAACGCCTGCGGAACTAGACAGGGTCGACTCCGCGCTACAGGCCGGAAAGATCTCCCCGCACGTGCGATTCGTGTTCCACGTCACGCCAGGTCAGCCCCTTGTGAGGCTGGAGTCGCACGGAGTAGGTGGACGCATTGAGCTCAAGCGGCGTGGAGCCGTCCACGTTCAGGATGCCCTGGAAACAGTGCAGGGGCTCCGGTCCATCGCTATGCACGGTCAGCGTCCACCGTCTCACGGTGTAACCCGATTCCGATTCGAACAACGGGCCAAGATTGGCCACCGCCGCGGATCCATCGCCCAGCCACATCCACCACACCGCCTGGGTCTGATCGATCTCCGGGGCATACACAACGTTGCCATAGGGGTCGAGCACGGGACTCGAATCGGAACCCGAGGCCAACCGGTTCCATCCCGCGTAGGCACCCACCACGGTGGCGACGACCAGCGCCGGGACCACCAGATACCAGGTCAACAACGTACGAGCGGGAAGTCCTGCATTCATGTAACACCTCCAGGGATGGAGGGCCGCCCCCGACGGAACGGCCCTCCCGTTGTTCTAGCTGACCGAGTAGGTGATCGCGTCGCAGTTGCCGTTGTGCGCCTGCTCCCAGGTCCGACCGGAGGAGATCCCGATCGTATGGGTGCGACCGTCCTCGCTGAACGAGAACGCGGTGCCCAGCTTGCTGCAGACCAGGCTCGACGCCGGACCGAAGTTGCCGGTGGTCTTGCACCGGCCGGTTACCGTCACGGTGTAGATGTCCGCTCCGGCGAGACACACGGGAATGGGAGGTCCACCGGTGTACACCGACGTTGCCACATCTGCCTTGCACGGGCTGGCCTTCACGGTGCAGGGGGTGGCGCTGGCCACGATGGTGACCGCACCCACCGCAAGGGTGGCGCCAAGCAGGACGCCGAGCACGCGATGACGCATGGGAATGTTCCGAGTCATGGGTTCTCCTTCGCTTCGACCGAACGGGTCCGCAGCGCATCGGAGCGCGCGATCCGCGGGTTCATTGGCCGCTGAGGTAAAGAGGGAGCTTGCGGGCCGGAAGCAAGGAGGGAGTTTCAGGCAGGCCGGACATCCACATTGTTGGCAATTCCCGAATCCAAACACAAGCAAAAAATGCCGATCTTGCCACTTTATTGATTACTGCTATGAAAGTTCACGGCGGTGCATTTTTTCTGCACGGAATCCGGGCCTCCCCCCACCTTTTGGCGGCTCCGGCAACACCGCGGCGGACTTGTCCGCCCGGGCAGGAGTCGTTTAGGGTGTCGAACGGAGTGGAGGGCTTCCGGGCCGCCGCGTCGTTCGTCTCCCCCGGAGAATGTGTCGGGCGGGGCGCGCGGCGAGTCCCGGTGGCCGGATGGGTTTCGGCGGCGAATGCCGCGGAGACTCCTGGTCTGTACCTTGAGGGAGGCCGGCGCTTCGTTGGGGCGTCTCCGCCCGGCATCATTCCCCGGAGAATCCGTGGCACCACGATCCAATGATGACGCGCTTGTCGACGCCTGCCGAAAGGGGGACGAGAAGGCGTGGTCCGAGCTCGTGGCCCGCTACGAGAACCTGGTCTTCTCGACCGCCCTGCAGGCGGGCTTGGATCAGGACGTTGCGGTCGACACGTTCCAGCAGGTGTGGCTGGAACTCCACCGATCCCTCCTGCGTCTCAGGGATCCGCAGGCGCTTCCGCGCTGGCTCATTGTTACTACAAGACGTATTGCCTACAAACAGGCGGTGGCGCGTGGTCGCTGGGTCAACGACGTACGGGAGGACCTTGCCGACCCGACTCCCCGGGCCGATAGCGCCCTTGTGGCCCTCGAGGAGCGCCAACAGTTGGAAACCGCTCTCGCTGCCCTCGATGCGCGGTGCCGAGAGGTGCTGATCTTGTTCTTCTATGCGGACCACAGGGTATCCTATCGGGAAGTGGCCCGCAGAACGGGGCTGGCCGAGGACAGCGTGGGATCCCTCAAGACCCGTTGTCTGGGCCGGCTCAAGCGGCTGCTGGAGGCGGGGCCATGACCGAGGATCTGTTCAAGCGCTATCGACGGGCTTTGGGGCTGGGCTGGAAATCCCCCCCCACGCCGGCCAGTGATGCCGCACGCCGGCGCCCACCCGGGGAACCCACCGCTCCCCCGGACGAGGGGAGTTCGGTTGCACCGTTGTCCCCGAGGGACATCCGCACCGCTGGAGTCGACGAAGCCCAGGCCATGATAAGCCGTTCCCTCGCCGGAGTGGATATCACCATCCTGGTAACGCCCCCTTCCGGAGATGGATTGTGGACGCTCGAGGGGCGCGCGTGGCGCAACCCTTCCGGCGACGAACCCATCCATGTGGTGCTTGCCCTCGGGGACCACGTAGCCGGTGAGGAAACCGTTGCTCCCGGGGAACGGTTCCGGTTCCAGGAGCTCCTCACAGGGGCCTGGACCCTGGAGTTCCACCTCGGGGACCGCATCGCCATGCTCCAGGGCCCAGAACCCGCCTGAGCCATGGGCGAGACCACCCCGGCCGGCCCCATGAGGACCTGGCTGGACGCCCCCCGGAACGCCCCCCTTCGTGGGTACTGGGGAGAGGGCGACCATGCGGCGGCATTCCAGGCGTTCTACACCACCCTGCTGACCGAGATCCGGAGGGATCCGCGACAAGCGCTGGCAGCCCTCGACAGGATGTCTGCTTCCGATCGTCGGCGGCTATCGCCGTTCGACCGCGTGCGAACCACCCGGTTGCGCGCGCATGTGCTCAGCGTCAACGGCCGTTTCCCTGAGGCCGCCCGTCACTATGCCCTTGCCTGGAGGGGCTTTGGTCGGATCAAGGCGCGCCACGAACAGGGCATCACCGGGATCGGTTGGGTCACCGTACTCACTCAATTGGGCGACTACCCCGCGGCGATTGACTTGGCCCGCAAGTCCCGTTCACGACTGGAACGGGCCGACGCCACGCGCAGGGCGCGGCTCGATGCCAACCTCGGCATTCTCTACAAGCTTTCCGGGCGCGTCGTCGAGGCGGCAACCACGCTGAGGGGGGCCCGTAAGCGTCTGTTGCGTCTGGGGCTCGAACCCGACGCCATGCTGGTGACCTACAACCTGGGCCAAACCCTGACCCTCCTGGGGGACGCCCCCCGAGCGCGCCGGGTCCTCGGCCAGGCCCTCGCCTTCTATGAGACCCATCAGGCTACGACCATGGTTCTCTATTGCCGGATCAGTCTGGCCGAGGTGGACCTGATCCAGGGGAAGTGGAACGAGGGCGTCGCGGCTCTCGACGACCTGGTGGTCGCCCTGGAGTCGCACGGGGATCGACGTGCGGCTGCCCACGTCCTGCGCGAGCAGGGAAAGTTCCTTTTTTCCCTGGGTATCCTGGAACGGGCCGAGCGCATGGCCTCCCGATCCCATGCCGCCTTCTCGGACCTGGGTCTTCAGACCGACACCGCCGAAACAGCCGACCTGCATGGCCGCATCCTGAGCGCCCTGGGACGCTACATGGACGCTCGGGTCCGGCTGGAGCAGGCGGCCCGCTATTGGACAGACAGCTCCAATCCCCTGGCCCGGCATCGCACCGGGGTGGAACTCGCCCACCTTCTCCTTGAGCACGGCGAGCCCCATGCGGCGCGGCGCCGCCTCGACGCCTCGCGACGCTACCTCGATCGCCGGGATCGCCACCAGGGCGGAGTGCGTTGCCGCCACCTTCTGGCCCGCCTCCACCTCGGGAGCGGACGCTGGGGCACCGCACGACGATTGGCCCGGTCCGCCTATGACGATGCAAGACACTACCCGCGTCACCTGGATCGACCCTGGATCGCCCTCACCCTGGCCAGGGCCTGCCTGGGCCAGCGCCGGCCCACGGACGCGCTGCGGTGGGCGAAGCGTTCGGTGGAACTCATGGAGCGCACCTACATGACCCTGGGGACCCAGGCCATGCGGGGCCAGATCTCGGCCACGCGCGAGACGATCTACGAGGGCGTCGTCGACCTCGCCCTGCAACTTCCCCGGGCCGATGCGCACCGCATCGCACTCGACCTTCTGGCCCGTGCCCGATCGCCCCAACTGGTCGAGGACCTGCTGCGTCGGGACCCCGCCCTGGGCGCGGATCTGAGAGCTTCCATCACGCGCATGCGGGACGAACTTCTCGCCAGCGAAGGGGGCTCCGGGGAAGACACCCGCACCCGCATTCTGGGCGGACGGTCGCGGGATCTCGACAAGTCGCTGGAACGACTCCTGGCCGCATCCCCATCCATGGTTCGCCAGGCCTGGGCCTCCCGGGGCCTGGATCACTGGGCGCAAACCGTTCGGGGGCACTCCGTGGTGTTCTACGACAAGCGGCCCACCGGTTGGGCCGCGTTCGTGCTGGACCCGAACGGGTCGGTGCGTCTGGTCCCGCTGCCCGGGGTCGAAACCATGCTGGCCGCCTCGTGGACTTCGCTGCGTATGTTGTTCGAACAGGCGGCAAGCCTGCCCGCCAGGCGGCGGGGCGGCTTCCTCGATGCGACCCTCGAGGAGTCCCAGGGCGAGTTGGAGTCGCTTCGACGGGTGCTCTGGGACCCGCTTGCCGCCGCCCCGGGCCGGGTGTTCCTGATCCCGGCAGGGTCGCTCTCGGCCCTTCCCATCGAGAGCCTGGTCGACACACATCCGCGAGGCCGGGATTGGATCGTGTCGCGGTGGCCCCACCCCACCTTGATCTCGCTGAGTGGTGGCGAACGGCCGTCGTCCGCACTCCTTCTCCATGACGGTACCGCGGACACACAGCGGGAAGCGGCACAGGTAGCCCGCGTGTTGCGGACCCAGGGCGTGCGTGTGGAGACCGGTGACCGGCGCGAGTGCCTGGCTTCAGGAACCGGACGACTGGGCGTTTTCCACGTCGCGGCCCACGGTGCGTATCACCGGGAGCGATGGCTTCTCAACGGGATCCGGCTCAAGGACGGCTGGATGGGATTCGAACAGCTGCGCCCGGCCCGGTTTCGCAATGCCCTGATGGTGTTCGGCAGTTGTGAATCGGGACTGGGAAGCGCTGCCGGATCCGGATTCGACGGGTGGCTCACCGCAGGGCTCGGTGCAGGCGCTTCAGAGATGGTGCTTACGCTGTGGAAAGTGGATCACGATTCCGCGGCCGCTTTCTCCCGGGGCTTCTACCCCGGATGGTGCAAAGGGTTGGGGGCGCCGGCCGCGGCTGCTGCTGCCCGCGCCGCAATCCGCGCTCGTCGCCCCCACCCCTTTGCCTGGGCACCGTATCTTGCCGTTGGCTAAGCCTGCTAGGGAGTCGCCCCGACGGCGGACACGAGATCGATGATTCCGAAAGTCACCGAACCGGACGGAGTGACCGGCGTGGTCGTGAACTGGAGTCGTTTGACGGGGTCTTCATATCCAGCCGACTTGACCAGCGCCACGGCCGCGGAAACCACCGCGGCGGCCGTCGATGTCCCGTGGGCGTAGGCCAACTGGGTACCGCCCGGCGAGGCGCCGGGGTAGGCTGCGATGACCTGCTCACCCAGCGCGGCCAGGCTCAGCAACGACCCGTCCAGCGCCGAGAAATTGGCCATGGTTCCGTCACAGTACTTGGCGGCGGCCACCCCCAGGACACTGGGCAACGTCGCGGGGTAGGTAGCACTGCCCCCCGCGGTGTTGCCTCCCGCGGCAACGACCACGGCGCCGTCGCCAACAAGCTGATTGGCGTAGTAGGCGATCACGTCGTGGGACGTGTCCAGGCGGAAGCTGAGATTCACCACGTCAGGGTGGATCTTGCGCGCCGCCTTGAGCGCCACCGCGATCTGATAGGCGGTGCCTGCCCCATCGTCGTTGAGGGCCGCGAAGGGATAGATCTTGGCGTCCGGTGCAACCCGGGCGAAGATGCCGGCCATGAAGGTTCCGTGACCAAAGCCTTCGTCCACTTGGCCGTCCCCGTCATCGTCGTCCCCGTTCGGACTGCTCTCATGGGGAGAGTTCAGGAACGGGTTGTACGCCGTCGTCATGATCTTGCCGACAAGGTCCGCATGGTAGCGATCCGCGCCGGTGTCGATCAGGACGATCTTCATCCCCGCGCCGGTTGCCACCTGGTGGACGGCATCCAGGTTCATGCAGAGAAGGCGATCCTCCACATGGTGCCCGGGAGTGATCGGGGTGATGGGTTGCACGATATCGATCGACTCGTTCTCCTGGATGTTCACCCCGCCCGTCTCCACGAACCCCACCATGATGTTGATGATGTCCGACCCATCATAGATGGTGTTCGGTCCCATGAGGGACAATCGGGCGTCCAGAGCCAGGGCCTGGAGGTCCGAGGAGGTCGCAGACACGAGGGCCACGTCCTCCACGAGATCGATCAGGTTGAGTGCATAGTCATCGACGAGGCTCTGCAGTTGGTTCTGCATGCTGACGATCACGTACTCGATCTCAGGCTCGGCCTGGGGAGGACCACCGCCCCCCTTCTGGATGCCGAGCGCGGGACGAGCAAGCTCCGTGTTGTCTCCGGAGCACGCCACGAGCGGGAGCGCCAGGATGGACGCGAGTACTCCCATGGGGAGTCGGTTTCGAAGTCTCATGTTGATGCCTCATAGCCCAGGTTGGTTGAGGGATGGCCGGTTCTGGACGGGAGTCCACACCGCAAATCCCGGTCTGTACCGATCGGAAGAATGGGGTCTTCCGCGGCTCTGTCCGCAAGGGACGACCTTGAGGGAGGCAAGTGGCGTCGTGGCGGCACGGATGGCTCGGTAGATACCGAGGGTCTGATATCAGAAGTCTATAGGCAATCCTCACCAATTCAAGGTGACCGGATCGGTTTTCTTTCTCTGCCATGTCGCCTGCAACGATCTTGCAAAACCATGACATCCGGCCCCTTTTGCTCTATTCTCCGGCGCCATGACACGAAATCTGCTGATCGTTGCCCTGCTGGTCGTGGTCGGGATCGGGGTCTGGTTCGTCCTGGACCGCCGGGATCCGGGTACCCGCTTCTTTGACGACGTCCCCTACCGTGCCCTCTACGAGGAGGCGCTGCTCCCGGTGACCCCGGAGCAGCACGGCGAGGCCTGGCCCGACGATGACGCCCTCGCCGCCCTGCGCTCCGAGTGGCATGCCATGGGCACCCGGGACTCCACCGTCCTGGAAGAACTCGCGCGGGATTGGTACTACCCGGCCGGCCAGAACCCGCTGCGACTCACCAACGCAAGCCAAACGCCCACCGGGCGCGGCCTTGGGTTCCGGGATCGACTTGCCCTGGGCCAGCAGCTACGGGAGCACCCGCGCTGGCGCGTGGGGACGGCCCGTTTCTACCCCGCACTGAGCCTCGTGCTATCGGGCACCGAGAAAAGCATCCTGGCCCTGTTGGCCGGGAGCCCCGGAGAACCGCTCACGACCGCGCAGATCGCCGCCGCCCTCAAGCTTCCGGAGGCGGCCATCGCCACCATCCTGACCGACCTCGCCGCGGTGGCCTGGGTGACCGCAGTAGGCGAAGAGGGCGTCATGGCCTGGGAACTCACCGATCCCGCGATCGCGGAGGGGGGCGCCCTGGAGTACGTGACCTACACTCCCGCCCAGGGTCGAGCCCTGGATCTGGTATCCCTCGAGGCTGCACTCACCCGCATGGGCGCCGACAAACTCCAGGGATCCCTCACCCTGTCCGGGCCCTGCTCGGCCACCGGCCAACCGGTGAGCATGAAGCTGGTCGGGGGCAAGTTGCGCAGCGGACGACCCGGGAATGCATGGGCCGCCGTGGTCACGCCTCCCGGCAATTCGGCCGGGCTCTTCCATTCGGAAGCCGCGTTCGTGGCATGGAAAGCGGAACATCCCCGAGCCAACGTCGGCGTTTCCGGCTCTCTCGTCGAGGTCTACCGGACGCTCACCACCGCGAGCCCCTAGCTCCGGCACGGTTGGGGCAGGCTTCCCCCCCGCTGGTTGATTCCAACCGGCAGGTCAACACCTTGCTGCACTTGATCTTGCGGCCCACTCCGGGGCGGATTCGCGGCCAGAGTGGGATTTCTTACCGTGGGAACCCCCGACCCGGTTCATCACGGCCTCGGCCGGCCTGTTCCCGCGCGGCGATCCAACCTGTTGATCAGGAGACGGTTACGCCCGCGACCGTGGCCGGGCCCCGGTTTGGCACATCTCCTGCGTATACAGGTGACCGACCCCCGAGGGGTTGCGGAAGAACCGGCGGAGCGGATGCGGAGCCAACCTCCCAGTCCCAATCCTCCTCCTCGCTACGGAAACGCGTTCGGTTCGTCCTCTTCCGCACTCCCGGTGGGGATCCGTTTCGGCGGCCGGTCCGAGAATACGTTCCCAACGTGTTCCCTGATAGCGCCCCTGAGATCCCAAGGATCGGTCGCCGATTTCTCGTGCAGCGGGGCCCAAGAGGCTCGGGAGACCTCCTCCTCCCGGGCCTCTTTTTTTTTGCGGAGTGGGGTGGGGCTAGAAGAGCGATCCCTGCTTGGATCCGCCGGTGCGTTCGGTGCTTTCGGTGCTTTCGTCCGGGGCGATCCTCCGCGCCCGGTTGCCGGACATGGGCTCGCATTCCATGATCCAGTCCAGCCGGAAGTCCACTTCCTCGTTGCGACCGTGACACTTGCCCCGCACGTTCATCCCCTTGATCCACCGCGGGGTGACCACGGTGGTGGATCGTCCGCTTCCGCCCTTGGCGTAGCAGAGTTCCACGTCGTGCTCCCCCTCGATCGCCGCCCGGATCACCCCGACGATGTTCTGGAAGCTGTTCTCTTCGCCTCGGCCCGGCCCGTCCAGCGAGAACTGGTAGGACGCGTGGTATCCGGGTACGCGTGACAGGTCATCCTGGCCGCGCTTGTGGTACTCCCCGAGATAGTGCATGAGCACCTTGGCCGCCATGAGGGCGTCGTCGAGAGCCCGGTGGGCATGGGCTCCCTCGATACCCAGCCGGTTGGCGAGGATCCCCAGGGTGTAGGGACCGCTGTCATCCTGGGCCCGGGCCAGTTCCAGGGTATCCATCACCGGGTTGCCGAGCTGCACGCGGCCCATGCGCACCAACTTGTACTGGAGGAACCCCATATCGAACTCGGCGTTATGGGCCACGATCACCGCGCCCTGGAGCAACGCCAGGAACTCGTCGATGACCTCTTCCATCCGTGGTTCCGCGGCCAGCATCTCGGCCGAGATGCCGCTGACCTGGGCCGCGGCGGGGTCCATGGCGCGGCCGGGGTTCACCAACCGACCGAACTTCGCCTTGAACTTGCCGTTTTCCACCCGCACCAGTCCGATTTCGCAGATCTCGTCCCCGACGGCCGGATAGAGCCCGGTCGTCTCGAAATCGATCACGGCAAACGGCACGGAGAGAAGCGGATTCGGGAGTCCGCTGAAGAGATCCATGGGAAGTCGGCGGTTCCTTTCCGGACGGGGTGAACTGCGTTCTATCTTAGAGGACGCCCATGGTGGTTGGAAGGGCCATGGCATCCGTGGTGCGGTTTCTCCATGGTACACTTGCTCGCCGCGCAGCGATGAATCCCTGTCCACCCAACGGAATAGCCATGTACACGATTCGCAAGTCCGTCACGTTTTCCGCGGCGCACGCGTTGCGCAACTACGACGGCAAGTGCTCCCGCAACCATGGTCACGACTACCGGGTCGAGTTGATCATCAGCGCCAGGGAACTCGACCACCGGGACCTGCTCATCGACTACTACGACGTGGACGCCTTGCTGGATCCGCTGCTGGAGAGGGTGGATCACCGCAACCTCAACGAGATCCCCCCGTTCGACAAGGTGAACCCCTCCGCCGAGGCGATCGCGGCGTGGTTCTTTCGCGAGCTGAAGGACCCGGTCTCCAGAGCGTCGAACGGGCGAGCCCATCTGGCGGCGGTAACCCTGTGGGAAACCCCCGACGCCTCGGCCACCTATACGGAGGAATGATGTCCCCGCTGCGAGCCCTCTGCGCACTCTCCCTGGTCGCCCTGATCGGGTGCGGAGACGAGTCCGGGCCGGAGTCGGCCTCCCCCGGTGACACCGATTCCGGCCCGGCCCCCGTTCCCGTCGCCCTCCACACCCTGGAATCCGGCCGAGCCCAGGCCGTGGTCAAGGCCTGGGGAACCGTAGCCCCCCTGCGGGAGGCCAGCATCCTCGCCGAGGTCACCGGCACCGTGGCCCGGGTGAACGCGGGACTGGGCGAGCTGGTGACCGAGGGCCACGTGCTGCTCGAGATCGACCCCGCGCTGTACCGCGCCCGGCTTCGGGAAGCCGAGTCCCTGGAAGAGAGCGCCGAGATTGGCCGGCGCAAGGCCAAGAAGGATCTGGAACGGGCCGAGGGATTGTTCGATCGGGGCACCCTCTCCGACAGTGAGCTTGAAGGATCCCGCAGCCGGGCCGCCGAGGCCGCCGCGGCCCTGTGGCGAGCCAAGGCCGCCGTGGAGGATGCCCGCAAACGTCTGGCCAGCGCGGTCCTCAAGGCCCCCTTCACCGGTCGGGTCGGGTCCCGCCCACCGGATCCGGGCAGTACGGTCAACCTGGGAGCGCCGCTGGTCACCCTGGTCGACATCGAGCGGGTACGGGTCACCGCCGCGGTTTCCGAACAGGACCTTCCCCGTATCCGGCTGGGGGATGCGGCCGGGTTGCGGGTGCAGGGCATTCCCCGCTCGGGGTTCGAAGGACGGGTTACGGCAATCGGTCCGGTGGCGGACCCGGAGACGCGACAGTACCCGGTCGAGATCACGGTGGAGAATCCCGATGCCGTGCTCAAGGGGGGCATGGTGGCCCGGGTGGAGGTGGTGTACGAGGTCTACGAGAACACTCCGCTCCTGCCGCTCGACGCCCTCGTGGAGACCGACCAGGGATCCATCTTCTATGTGGTGGACGGCAACGTCGCCCAGCAGCGCATCGCCCGGGTGGGGCCGCGCGTCGGTGACCGGGTCGCCCTCCTGGAGGGGGCCGCGGCGGGCGAACGCGTGGTGGTGCTGGGGCAGACCCGTCTGGGTGACGGGAGCCCGGTGACCGTGGACAAGGAAGTCCCGTGACCGGCCTCGCCCGCATCGCCATCCAGAATCCTCTCCTGGCCAACCTCATCATGGTGGCCATCGCGGGGATCGGCATGTACAGCCTGGCCACGCTCCCCCAGGAACAGATGCCGGACGTCTCGTTTCCCTGGGCTTTCGTGGTGGTCCCGGATCCCGGCGTGGCCCCGGAAGAGATGGAGAAGGTCGTGACCATGGAGCTGGAGGAGCAGCTCAAGGGTCTCGACGACCTCAACAGCATGACCTCCATCTCCCGTGAGGGGATGTCCTTCGTCTGGCTCAAGTTCGACACCATGCCCGACGACGAGTTCAAGCTGCGTCTGCAGGACGTGCGGGCGGCGGTGAACCGGGTCAAGCTGCCGGCGAGCGCCGAGGACCCCCAGATCACCCAGTTCAAGACCCAGGACTTCGCCCCGCTGATCAGCGTGATCCTCCGCGGCGACCTTCCCGAGCACCAGCTCAAGATCATCGCGGACGACCTGCGCGAGGACATCCTCGATATCGACAAGGTGTCCCAGGTTCAGATCACCGGGATCCGGGAGCGCGAGGTCTGGGTGGAGGTGGATCCGGCCCGGTTGGAGCGGTACGGCCTGTCCATGAGCCAGGTCGCCGACGCGATTCGCGCCAAGCACCTCAACCTCACCGGCGGGGATCTGCAGACGGGTCGCATGGACTTCCGGGTGCGAACGGTCGGGGAAGCAACCGAGATTCCCGACCTGGGCAGCGTGATCGTGCGCGCCTCTGCGGGCGGCGGGCATGTGCGGGTGGCCGACGTCGCCGAGGTTCGCGACACCTTCCAGGATCGCACCAGCATCTCCCACTTCGACGGCAAGCCGGCCGCCACCCTCACCGTGGCCAAGAAACAGGACGGCAACTCGATCCGGATCATCGAGGCCATCAAGGAACTCGGCCTGGAGTACAGCGAGACACGTCTCCCGCCAAGCGCGGAGCTCCTCTACACCAACGACTCCTCGGTCTTCATCAACGACATCCTGGGCACCCTCAAGAGCAACGCCTGGATCGGCATGCTGCTGGTCGCGGTGTGTCTGTTCCTGTTCCTGGGCTGGCGTCAGGCCGCGTTCGCGGTGATCGGCATTCCCATTGCCCTGGCCATGACCTTCACCTTCCTGCGATTCACCGGCAACACCATCAACAGCAGCACCCTCTTCGGCCTGGTCCTGGTGTTGGGCATGCTGGTGGATGACGCGGTGGTGGTGATCGAGAACTGTTTCCGCTACATCCAGCACGGTCTTCCCGCCCGACAGGCAGCGATGATCGGGACCCGCGAGGTGATCCTACCGGTCATGACCTCGGCCGGCACCACCATGGCGGCGTTCCTGCCGCTCATGCTGCTTCCGGGGGTGATCGGCGATTTCATGCGCATCATTCCCATCGTGGTATCCCTCGCGCTCATCGCCTCCCTGTTCGAGTCGTTCTACATCCTGCCCGCACACATCGCCGAGTGGAGCGGGCGGTTGCGCAAGGGACAGGCGGCCAGACCGCCGGTCGGGTTCGGTCCGGTTCGTCGCTGGTATCGCAGGCGGTTGGCCTGGGTCATTCGCCGGCGTTACCTCGTGCTGATCGTGACTACGGTGGTCATCGTGGTCAGTTTCGGCGCGATCATCGGGGCGCTCGGAGTGGACATGTTTGCCGACGAGGAGATCCCCTTCTTCTTCGTCTACCTGACCATGCCGGACGGCACCCGGATCGAAGCCACGGATGCGACCCTGGCCCGCATGGAAGCCCTAGCGCTGAGCGATCTCCCCCCGGGCGAGATCAAGCACGTGGTGCGCAGCGCCGGGTACCAGGAAACCGATGCGGAGTGGATCATGCGTTCCTCGGTGGGGCAGCTCATGGTGGAGTTGCACCCCAAGAACGATCGCGAGCACGGGGTGGACGACCTGATCAACCGGTTCCGCGACGCGGTGGCGGCGGTACCGGGGGTGGAAGCCCTGGAGTTCAAGCGCATCTCCAGCGGCCCTCCCACCGGGGCCCCCATCGAGGTCAAGGTACGCGGCGACGACCTGGCCCAGCTCCAGATCGTGGTGGACGAGGTGGAGACGCTCCTGCGCTCCACTCCCGGGATCAAGGACGTGCGAGACAATTTCGTCACCGCCATCCCGGAGTTGCGGGTGCGGGTCAACGAGGAACGGGCAGCCATGCACGGGCTGACCGTGGCCCAGGTCGCCGGCGAGGTCTATTCGGCCTTCAACGGCACCGTGGCCACGGAGTTCCTGGACGGGGACGACGACATCGATGTGGTGGTCCGGCTGGCCGAGGCCTACCGCAAGGACACGGACGAGTTGGGCGGGCTGCGCGTGGTCGCTCCGGACGGATCCCGCCTGCTGCTCAAGGACCTGGCCGAGATTCGCGAGGCACCCGGACTGGCCACCATTCACCGCGACGACAACCGCCGCGCCATCACCGTGACCGCGAACGTGGACTCCGAGGTCATCACCGGGGTGCGGGCCAACGAGGTCCTGGTGGAAGCCTGGCCGGCGATCGCCGCGCGCTACCCGGGACACGACATCAAGTTCGGCGGCGAGTTCCAGGAGTTCCAGGAGGCCTTCACCAACCTGGGGCTCCTGTTCCTGGTCGGCATCCTTCTCATGCTGATCCTCATGGTGGCCCAGTTCAGCTCGCTCACCCAGCCGTTGATCATCTTTGCCGCGGTGCTGTTCGCTTTCTGGGGCGCGGTGATGGGTCTGTTCCTCATCAACTCCCCCTTCTCCATCAACAACCTGTTTGGGCTGGTCGCCCTGGCCGGGGTCGCGGTGAACAACTCCATCGTGCTCATCGCCTTCATCAACCGCATGCGGGAACGTGGAGCGTCACGCATGCGTTCGGTGATGCGGGCCGGGGTTCTTCGGGTCCGCCCCATCCTCCTGACCTCGGTCACCACCGTGGTGGGCCTCATTCCCATGGCGATCGGTCTGGGCGGCTACTCGGAGGTGTGGGGCCCCCTGGCCACGGTAATGGTGTGCGGGCTCACCGCCAGCTCCATCCTCTCGCTCTTTCTCATCCCCTGCCTCTATCTTGTCCTGGGTGACACCAAGCGTCTGGTCACCCGCCGCGGGGTTCGGGACGAAACCGCGGCGAAGAAGCAGTGGACGGAACGCATCAAGCGCCGCAAGGAACTGGCCGACGCATGAGCAGCCCAGCGTTCTTCGCCGACCTGGGTTCCCGGATCCAGACGAGATGGAACGCGGTCAACGCGGACGAGGAACGCTTCGCCGACATCGCCCGGGAGGAACTGGGCCGGACCCCGCCCCTCGACCACCTGGATACCAACGCCATGGTGCGCGGGTTTCTCTCCGCCACCCAGCCGGCGGCCCGGCAGTTCGCCCCCCTTGGCGCGTTCGGTCAACCCGCCCTGACCGGATGGTTCGGTCGCGGCTTCGTGATCGACGTCTACTTCTGGAACAACTGCGCACCGGCCATCCACGACCATCCCTTCTCCGGCGTCTTCACCATCCTTCGCGGGTTCAGCCTGCATCGGACCTACGATTTCAAGGAGACCGAGTCGCTGGGCGCCCACATCCGGGTAGGCGAAACCGTTCCCCGGGAGTTGACCCTGTTGCGCGAGGGGGACGTGGCGCCGTTCTCGCAAAGCGGGCACGCCCTGATCCACACCCTGATCCACGTCCCCAACCCATCCATTTCCCTGGTGGCCCGAACCACCCGGGTGGTCGGGTATCACCGTTACTTCCCCCCCTCGGTGGCGCTGGAAGTGACGGACCCCGACGACCCGGTGGGGCACCAGCTCATGCTGCTGGACTGGCTCCGCAACGGGGGGGACCCGGCCCACGAAGACCTTCTGGCCGGGTATCTGGCCACCGCGGACTTCGAGACCACGTTCCGCGCCGTGTCGGCCGCCTACCAGGCGTATCGGGCGGTGGCCCGCACCGACGCGCTGTTCTCGATGATCGGGAGTCATCACGGGGAGCGGGCCGCGCTCATTCCCCCGGCCATTGCCCGCGCGTACCAGCTTCAGGACGCCGATGCGTTTCGCCAGCGTCTCACCGACGACGACGACCGGCTGATCGCCTCGGCCTTCATGTGCGCGGAGACGCGGGACGAGGTCCTCGCCATCCTCACCGATGCCGAGGTGGACGGTCCCCGGGAGCGGATCCTCGCCTGGGCCCGCGAGTGCGGCGTGTTCGACACCGGCGACACGTTCTCGCCCCGGCTGGTGGAGCGGTTGCTCGCCGGGGATCCACTGGAACGGATCGTGGAAGAGGAGGGCGCGCGGTTTCCGGACATTCTCGACGGGGGCGGCGTTGGGCGGGTGCGTGAGATCCTCGAGGGATCCATCCTCCGCGCACTGGCCCACTAGCGGGCGAAACCCGCATGCTCCTTCCCTAGTGCCGTGCCTTGATCCTGCCGAACGTCGTCCGCTCCACCGGGACGGGGGCGCCATCCGTCTGCCACTGGGGGTCCGAGGCGTCCTCGCTGGGGGAGTTCCCGAGTGTTCCGTCGTTGCCCGGCGAGTTGACGAACGATGCCGCCACCTGCCCGCTTCCCTCGTTGAAACCCCAGTAGCCCTCCAGCGAGTCGAACCGGGGATGGTCCCCGGTAACCGGCCGACCCATCCAGGATTGGATCGTGGCCTGGCTCAGGACTTCCGACCAGATACGAACCTCGTCCAGAAGGCCATGAAAGCTGAAGAACTCGGTTTCCATCGCTCCAATGGTGAGGTTGACCGATGAGGGCACGAACGCCGGGCGTGCGGATCGTGTGTCGACCAGGTCCCCGTCGACGAACAGTGCCGTGGTTCCCGTTTCGGCGTCGAAGCTGGCCGCCACGTGCGCCCAGGTGTTGAGCCCGGGAGTAAAGACCCCGGAGGCCACGATGCTGCCGTTGTGCCCGACCCGGAAGTCGAGATGGTCCCCCGCGGCGACAATGTCCATGTCGTAGCCGGCGCCACCGGTGCGGTTGGCGAGGACCCGCCCGGCATCGGCGGTGCCGGCCAGCTTGACCCAGGCCTCGAGGGTATAGCTCCCGTTCATGTTGAACGGCTGGTCCGTGCTCACGTAGTCGTCCACGCCGTCGAAGACGAGCGCGTGGTTCTGGGCGGATGCGGATACGGGGACACACGCAACGAGAGCGCTGGACAGGACGACCAGGATTGCCCGGTTCATGAAGACTCCTTGAGGGGGAATAGGTCTCGATTCTCCCCGTTTGGTACCACAACATTCCGGTCGCTGGATAGGGTTACAATCCGTCCCATGAAGGTGACGGAGATCTTCCACTCCATTCAGGGCGAGTCCACCCAGGCCGGACGCCCGTGTGTCTTCGTGCGATTGACCGCGTGTGACCTGCGCTGTCGCTGGTGCGATACCGAGTACGCGTTCACCGAAGGCGGACCCATGTCCATGGACACGATCCTGGAAACGGTTCGCGGCTACGGTTGCCCCCTGGTCGAGGTCACCGGCGGGGAGCCGCTCCTGCAGGGGGAGACTCCCGAGCTTTGCCGGCGTCTGATCGAGGCCGGCCACGAGGTCATGATCGAAACCGGTGGGCATCGCGACATTTCGGTCCTGCCCGAAGCGGTCCGGGTAATCCTGGATCTCAAGTGTCCCGGAAGCGGCGAGTCCGCCCGCAACGACTGGGCCAACCTCGAGCGCCTGTCCCCCTCGGGAGAGATCAAGTTCGTGATCGCCGACCGGATCGATTTCGAGTGGGCCGCGGCCCGGGTCCGGGAGCACGATCTTGCCTCCCGGTTTCCGGTCCACTTCTCCCCCGTCCATGGCGAGCTCGGCTATCGCGAGCTGGCGGAGTGGATCCTCTCGGACGGACTCCCCGTACGCTTCCAGGCACAACTGCACAAGCACATCTGGGCCCCGGACCAGCGAGGGGTCTAGGGCTGTAAGTCGCTGCAAATAGGTTGGTTGCCCACAATATTGCTCCGATGGCTTTCTTTGTTTGACTCCCCTCCACGCTCCTGCTATTTTTCTAGCAGTGCTAAGTTCATAGCATGACGAGTCTCCAACTCCGCACAACCTCCCCTGGCCGGACCGAGGTCCCCACGATGAGCAAGACGCCTCTACCCCATCTCAGCCGACGAGAACGGCAAATCATGGATGTCATCTACGAGAAGGGCGCCGCCTCCGCCGCCGACGTCCAGGAACTGTTGCCGGACCCGCCCAGCTACTCGGCGGTCCGTGCGCTGCTTCGCATCCTGGAAGAGAAGGGGCACCTCAGGCACCGAAACGAGGGGCCCCGGTACATCTTCGAGCCGGTCGTCCCCCTGGACACCGCCAAGACCTCGGCCCTCCAGCGACTGCTGCGGACATTCTTCGACGGGCGGACCGATGACGCCGTGGCCGCCCTGCTGGATCTCTCGGGTCAGGATCTCAGCGACGACGAGTTGGGTCGTATCGAACGTCTGATCGAAGACGCCAAGCGGAAGGGGCGGTAGCCATGCAAACCCTTTTGGACGGAACGCTCGCTCTGGATGTCCTGCTCAAGGGCGTCCTGCTTCTCTGCACCGCGGCCGCAGTCGCCTGGGCCCTGCGTCGGGGTTCGGCCGCCCATCGCCACCTGGTCTGGACCGCGGCGGTGGTGGGTATCCTCGCTCTCCCACTCCTGGTCATGACGGTTCCTCGTCTTGCCGTCTCCCTGCCCGGCACGCCGGCGATCGAGACAGCTTCCTCGCCCAAGGGGACGACCCTCTCCGGAAGCGTGGCCGGGGACATCACCACCGCCGTACACGCCGGACCGGAGGTCGCGGGGGCCCCGCCGACGACGACAGGTCCCAACGCGGTGGCTCTTCCCACGCATCGGGCCACCGACGATCGGGGGGTGCTCGGCTCCCTCCTCCACGCCGTGACAAGCCCCGGTCTCCTGGTCGTGGTCTGGCTCGCCGGCTCGTTCTGGTTCGCCCTGGTCTTCCTGACCCATCACCTGCGCATCCGTCGACTAGCCGGGGAATCGCCCAGGATGACCCCCGGGAGTCTCACCCGACGCGTCGAGGAACTGGCGCAGCGACTGGGCGTGGTGCGACCGGTCATCCTTCGCCGGACCCCGGTGGGAACGGTCCCCATGACCTCCGGGGTGGCACGTCCCACCCTGTACCTTCCGGCCGACGCCGAATCCTGGCCGGCCGACCGTCTGGATTCGGTGCTGGTGCATGAGCTTGCCCACGTGCGACGGCTGGATCACCTGACCCAGAGTCTGGCCCAGATCGCCTGCGCCCTGTACTGGTTCAATCCCCTTACCTGGGTCGCGGCCCGTAGCCTGCGCCGCGAGCGGGAGCTGGCGTGCGATGACTGGGTGCTGGCCCGCGGATCACGCCCGTCCAGCTATGCGGAGCATCTGCTCGCGGTGGCCCGAGGCACGGTCGCGGACCCGGCTCCCTCGATGGCCGCGATCGCCTTCGCCAAACGTTCGCATCTGGGGGAACGGGTGAGTGCCATTCTCGAGGATGGTCGTCGACGTGGAGGGACCGGTCTGCGGATCCTCGCCCCCGCCGCGCTCGCCCTGGCCCTGGTCACCGTTCCGTTGGCCGCCCTCGACGTGCGACCCGGTATCGCCGGTGACGACAAGGATGACGTGGATGTGGAAAGCAATTCCATGCTGTACGAGGGTGAGGATGGGACGCGTCTCACCCTCGGACCCAATACCACCGGATCGGCGGACGGCAACTGGGTGGGGAACTACCACGAGGTGGATGACGGCCGCGACGAGCGGGTCCAGCTCCGGGCCAAGGGGGAACTCACCTGGAACGACGACCTGACTGCCCTCGTGGCCATTTCCAAGGGGGGCTACTTCAAGGCGGAGCAGAAACTCGACGGCGTCAAGCGACGGATCGAGATCCACCCGGACCGGGATGGAACCCTGGACTATCAGTACAGTCTGGAGGGAGACCGGCAACCCTACGACGATCAGGCCAAGGCGTGGTTCGCCGAGTTCATCCAGGGATACTTCCTGCGCTCCGGTTCGTTCGCCGACAAGCACGTGGCGATCCTCCTGCGCCAGGGCGGCCCGGATGCGGTGCTCGGCAAGATCGAGAACATCGGCTCGGACTACGCCATGCGCACCTACTTCTACGAACTGCAGAAGCAGGCCGAGCTCACCGGCGAGGACTTCACCCGCATGCTCAGGATTGCCGGTGATCGGATCGGGTCCGACTACGAACTGGCCACCCTCCTGACCGAATCGGCTGCCTCGCGGACGTTGGACGGGCCGACCCAGCTGGCCTATGCCGAGGCTTGCGCCACCATCGGTTCCGACTACGAGCAACGACGTGCGTTGGAAGCCCTTTTCGAGCACCAGACCCTGGCCCCGGATGCCATGGCCCAGGTTCTGGAGTCGACGCACGACATCGGATCGGACTACGAGCTGCGACAGTTGCTGACCCGGATCCTGGACGAAGGACAATTGGAAGACGCGGCGCTGATCCAGGTGATCGAGTCCTCACGATCGATCGGCTCGGACTACGAGATGGCCGAACTCCTGTCCCTGATCGCCACCACGTACTGGATCGAGGGGACGGTGATCGGCCCCTACTTCAGGGCCCTGGACACGGTGGGGTCGGACCATGAGCATGCCCGCGTCCTGACCGCGGTGCTGGAGCGGGACGAGATCCACCCCCAGACCCTGGAGGCGGCCCTCTCCTCCGGTGGCCGTCACATCGGGAGCGACTACGAACTCTCCCGGTTCCTGGTCCGGGTGGCCGAGCGCTTCCCCATGGACGCGGACGTTCGACGTGCCTACCGGGACGCTGCCCGGTCCATCGGATCGCGATCGCAGCGGGATGCCGCCATGGCTGCGCTGGCCGACAACGAGCAGAACGGGGCCACCATGCGCTAGGAGTGCCGATCCCCGATTCGACCCCGGTCCCTCTCGGGCCGGGGTCTTTTTTTGCAGGCCGAGTGAGTCCCTATTGATAGAGTCTTGGCCCCGGCTATCAATCCGCCCCTGCCCCCCGCAGGGTGGGGTGAAGGAGTTTCCATGTCCCGCCACGTATTCACCACACTGACCTTCGCCTTCCTGCTCCACGCCCTCCCGGTCGCGGCGCAGGATGCATCCGTCGTCACCAACCCGGAAACGCCGGCCGAGGGCCGCGAACGGGTCGTCCTCAACGAACTGTGGAGCGTGGGGGGATACGACGAGGACATCCTGTTCGGCGTCATTTCCCAACTCGCCGAGGACCCGGAGGGAAATGTCTACCTCCTGGACTCACAGCTCAACGAGATCCAGGTGCTTTCGCCCGGAGGGGAGTACCTGCGGACCATCGGACGCGAGGGAGAAGGCCCGGGTGAATTCCGCAACGCCTCGGACATGTTCTTCGGGCCGGGTGGCCTGGTCGGGGTCCTCCAGGTGTTTCCGGGGAAGATCATCCAGCTGACGCCCACCGGTGAGCCGGCCGACAATTTTCCTCTTCCCGAGGTGACCGGGTTCCAGCTCGTCTTTGTCGCGCGGGGTCTACCCGATCGCGTCGCACTCGCCGGCGCCATTACCGGTGACGGCGAGCAGACGACCTACCTCAAGGCGTTCGACGGCGAGGGGACCCAGTTGGCCGTCTTCCACGAACAGACCGACGAGATGATCTTCGGCGGAATGAAGTTCAAGGAGAAGGTCAACCGCAACTTCACCCAGCGATGGGCCCTCGCCGACGACGGCCGGGTGGCGGCCGCGCTCGAGTTCGACCCGTACACGATCCATGTCTGGAAGCCGGACGGTTCGGTGGACCACATCATCACCCGGCCCGACTATCCCCAGGTTACCCGCACCGACGATGAGCGCAAGCTGATCCAGACCCTCTTCGACGGCTTCACCAGCTGGAACCCCGGGTCGACGTACGAGACCAGCCGGACCCACATGACGGTGGCCCAGGTCACCTTCCGGGACGACGGAACCCTCTGGGTCATGGGCAGCCAGGGTCTGTGGCGTACCGACGACGACGTGTTTGCCAGCTTCGACGTGTACGACCTGAGCGGCAGCTTCCTCAAGACGGTGGACCTGATCGCCCCCGGTGATCCGGTCTACGATGCCATCTTCTTCTCGGGCAACCGGGCCTATATCGTGACCGAGTCCCTCAATGCCCTCATGGCCAGCATGGGTCAGGAGGGAGAGGAGAGCGCGGAAGAGGAAGCCGAGCCGATCCGGATCATCGCCTACGAACTCGGCGAGCCCATCAAGCCTTGACCCGGTCTTGAGTGTCCCCCAGCAGTCCGGCGGGCCGGGCTGGGTCGTCGCCCTGGTCTACGCGTCGATGGTGTTCATCTGGGGCACCACCTGGCTCGTCATCCGGATCGGACTCGAGTACTACCCGCCGTTCTTCTCGCTCGGGGTCCGCTTCACCGTCGCGGCCGCCCTGCTCCTGCTCATCATGCGTGTCCGGGGGGACCGTTTCCCCCTGGATGCCAGGTCACAGGGACTCTTCGCCGTCCTCTCCCTGCTCACCTTCGTCATTTCGTTCGGCATCGTCTACTGGGGCGAGCAGTACCTGTCCAGTGGTCTCACCGCGATCATCTTCGCCCTCATGCCCCTCTTCACCAGCCTCATGGCGCACTTCACGCTACACGAGGAGCGGCTGCGACCCGCCATGCTGGGCGGCCTCCTGATCAGCCTGGCCGGGATCATCGTGATCAACCTGGCCGACCTCTCCCTCATTCATCCCCGGGCCCCCCTGGCCGCGGGGCTCATGATCATTTCGCCGCTGGTCGTCGCGGCGGCCAGCGTGATCTCCAAGAAGCATCTGGCTTCCTATCCGCACCTGGCGTTCTCCGCCTTCCCCATGGCCTACGCGGCGGTCGTGCACCTGATTCTCTGGCGGGTGTTCGAGGCCGATGTGGCACTTGCCTGGAGTTGGCCCGGGGTGGGCGCCATCGCCTACCTCGTCGTGCTGGGGTCGATCGTCACCTTCGCCTCGTACTACTGGCTGCTGATCCGGGTGCCGGTGAGCCGGCTCAACCTGACCGCCTATCTGACCCCGCTCATCGCGGTGGTGGTGGGAATCACCCTGGGAGGGGAACACCTGACCCCCATGATGACCGTGGGCGCGGTCCTGGTCCTGGTCGGGGTGGGTCTCGCCGGTGGCCTGGGTCGGGCACGGGCACGGAAGCAGGGCAGGCCCTAGCGGGGCACCTCTTCCTCGCGAAACCAGTCGATGGCCCGGTTGAAGGCCTGTTGGGCCTGGTCCGTTTTCATGTGGTAGAGGGAGAACCCGAACCACATGACGCGTCCCTGGTCCCGCGCCGGGTCCGGATCGTGCCAGCGGGTGGCACAGACGGCCTTGTCCAACCGTGACTTGTGTCGCGCCCGATTGCGGAACGGGCCGGCGGCAACATAGGAGTAGAGGGAGTCGGTGATCCCCGGGAAGCCGATCACGCTGTCGGCCGCGGACCGGGTGATCGCGTCGGTGTGCGTGATGGCGTTGTTGGCCCAGTGTCCGCGGAAGAACTTGTCCGGGTCGCCCCACATCTCCGGGAAGGCATCAGGGTCCTCCGGGTCCACCGGCCGCACGCCCTCCAGGGCATTGACCCAATCGTCCCGCTTGTCGTTGTCGATCTCGACCGCGCGGATCTTCATGATGTCCCAGGCGAACGACCCCCCCTCGAAGGACTTGGGGTAACCCGTGCTGCCGGCAACCAGGCCGGGCGGGGGCGAGAACCCTCCCCCTTCGCAGGCCGCGATTCTGAACGATGAGGTGTTCATGGGGCCGGTGACCCAGAGCTTCCCGCCGGCCCGCATGTAGGAGCGCAGGGCGGTGGTGTGGGTGGAAGCCAGCAGCAGGCCGGTCTGGGCACAGAAGCCGGCCCCGTGAGTACTCCATACCAGAAGCTTGTACCTTCCCAGCTGGCTCAGCTTGGGCGGCGCCACGGTGAGGTAGCCTCGGTCCAGGTCCCCGCCGGTCTCGTACCAGTAGTGCTCCGGATCCAGGTCATTGGGTGCGAATCGACCCGAGTTCTCGAACAGTCCGGCCCAGAACGGATCATGCTGACGATCCAGCGGGTAGGTACTGTCGAGATAGTCGTCGATGTACAGCACCTCCTGGTCCAGGGTCATTTCGAACACGTTGAGCAGGACACCGCCGGTGGTGACGTTGCCGAACTCGTCCCGGGCCCGCACGTACAGGACATGGATGCCGGGCTCGTCGAAACGCAGCGGAACCCGGGGGGTGAGGAAATTCGACCAGGGCTGCCAACCGGAACCCGGCCCCTCCTTCTCCAGATCGGGAATATCGACCCCCCAGCTGTATCCCTCGATGGTTCCACCGTAGGCTTCCGCCGAGGCACCCCACCGGGGAAAGATCTCCGTCCCCGTGGGGATCTCGACGGAAGGAAGGTTGACGCCTCCGGTGAATCGGTAGGAACCGAGGATGGCGCCGTTGATTTGCAGGACCGGCTTGCCTGCCCCGCTCCCGGAAAGGATCTTGAAGGCATTGCCGGGACCGTCGATCCGGGAGAACTGGACGAACGGCTCCACCGCTCCCAGTTCATCCACCGCGCGTACGACAAAGACGTACTGTTCGGGTTCCAGGAACACGTTGACGAAGGTGGTCTCCGCACTCTGGTAGATCCAGGGGGCATGCTCGGAGTCCTCGTAGACCAGCGTGTTCAGATCGATATTGGCCACGATGTTGTATTGCGGTCCGGCCTGCTTGAGCGGGATCAGCTTGTAGAGGAATCCGGCGGGTCCCGACGCCTTCTGCGGGGGATCGGGATCGATGCCGCCCCATGAAATGAACAGTTTGCCTCCGGCGAGGACGACTTCCGTCTGACGGATGTTCGGCTTGCTGATCCACGACTCCGGGGTAATGGACCAGCTGGTGAAGCCTAGTTGATCGGTCTCCGAGTAGGCCCCCTCGTTGTCGAGCGCCCGGACATGGATCCGGTGCACCCCCGAATAGGTAATGTCCGGTTTGAGGTGGGCGAAGTCGTAGACCGAGTCCGGACTGGGGGTGGAGAACTCGAAGACGCGGTCCGTGCGAACGGTCTGGACGTAGTCGAAACTGAACGTTTCCCCATCGACCGACTTGGTCACGCGGAGGGTGTCGGTGTTGCCCTCCGGGCCGGCCAGCGTACGCAGATTCAGCCCGGGGGCGGACTCCGGGGAGCTGATCTCCTCGTTCGTGAACTGGGACGGCGGATCCACGACGTATTCGTATCGCTCCACCCGGCCGTCCTGATCCCAGCCCGCCCACAGGACCCTGGCCCGAAAGTGGCTGCGGGTGCCTTCCCGGGGACCGCCGGTGACCCGCACCTGCGGGCGCAGGTTGGGGGTGCGGACCTCGTCGACCTCCTCCGAGCAGCCGGATAGGAGGCCGAGCCCGGCCAGGAGCCCAGCCAATAGACTGTAGGCAATCGAAATCTTCAAGGACGCTCCTGGAGGGGGGGCCAGGTGTTCCCTCAACGCGTGTCGGGGACTGTTGGGTTTGTTTCCGGCCGTGGGGAGCGCGGTGATCGTGAGTTGCCGCAACAGTATAGCACCGTCCGGGCCATGACGAGGGGAGGCTCGGTCTGGTATGGTGGCGCCGGTTTCGACCGCCCGGGAACCGCCGACGGTTCCCTCGACCCCCCCGAGACTGAGGATCCTGCCGTGAAGATTCGCCCTACCGGTAACGCCTTCCTAGGCCTCCTGCTTGTCGGCATTCTCGCCGGTGGATTCTGCGGCTGGTACTTCGGCGAGTCCATGGTCCGGGTGGCGTGGATCGGGACGTTCTTCCTCAACGCGCTCAAGATGCTCATCGTTCCCCTGGTGGTCTCGTCCATGGTGGTGGGCATCTCCAGCATGGGGGACATCCGGAAGATCGGAAGGGTGGGGGGAACGACCTTCATCTACTACTTCGTCACCACCGGACTCTCGGTGGTCCTGGGAATCATCCTGGTCAACATCATGAAACCGGGTGTCGGAGTGGGGCTGGTCAGCGACGTGATTCCGGACGTGGTGCGCGGCAAGGAGAGCACCGGGTTCAGCGACATCGTCCTGAGCCTGATCTCCCCCAACGTGGTCAAGTCGGCGGCCGAGCTCGAGCTGCTTCCCCTCATCGTCTTCTCGCTGATCTTCGGCGGGGTTCTGACCACCCTGGGCGAGAAGGGGCGTCATGTCATCGGCTTCTTCGACGGCGTCAACGAGGCGCTCATGAAGATGGTCGGGCTGGTCATGATCATTGCCCCTATCGGGGTGTTCGGCCTTGTCGCTTCCAAGCTGGGAGCGGCCGGGGGCGGCGATGCCTTCTGGGGCGAGATCACCAAGATCGGCAAGTACTTCTTCACCGTCCTGACCGGCCTGGGGATCCACTTCGCGGTGGTGCTTCCGGCGATCTTCTTCCTCATTACCCGCAAGAATCCCTGGCGCTACATGCTGGGCATGCTGCCGGCCATCGGTACCGCCTGGTCCACCGCGTCGTCCTCCGCCACCCTGCCCGTCACCATGGAGTGCGCCGAGGAGCGCAACGGCGTGGGCCGGCGCAACACCATGTTCGTCCTGCCCCTGGGCGCGACCATCAACATGGACGGCACGGCGCTCTACGAGGCGGTGGCGGCCATCTTCATCGCCCAGGCCTCCGGGATCATTCTTGGCCTGGACCAGCAGATCATCGTCGTGGTGACCGCGACCCTGGCCGCGATCGGGGCCGCCGGGATTCCCCAGGCCGGTCTGGTCACCATGGTCATCGTGCTCAACGCGGTGGGCCTCCCCCTGGAGGGCATCGGTCTCATTCTTGCCGTGGACTGGTTCCTGGATCGCTTCCGTACCGCGGTCAATGTGTGGGGCGACTCGGTGGGGGCGGCCGTGGTGGATCACTACTATCCGGGTGGCGAGGAAACCGCGCAGGCCGGTTGACCCCGCCTCGAACCCGGTTCCCTACTCTCCACCGGCCCCCAGGTGCCGGTCGAGCAGTGCCACCAGCTCATCCCGCTCGTAGCGCACCAACGGGCTCGTGTTGACCTCGGCGAGGCGGGCCAGAAGGGCGTTGACGATGCGCGTCCCCTCCCAGCGTGTCCCGACCACGTAGCGCCGACGGGGGCTGTCCCCGAGCAGCGCCTCCAGGACCACCTCCGCCACTTCCGCCGGACTCAGTGGCTTGCGGTTCGTCGCGGATTCGGGTGCGTCCGGATCGGGTGGTGGAGCCGATTCCATGGCCTCCAGGAACTCCCGAACCTCCGCATCGAACGGCGGCGCTGCCCGGCGCAGGCGATCACGGTTCGCGGCCTGGGCGTTCTTGCCGATTGCGGTCAGCACGCCACCCGGGTCCACGATGCTCACCTGCACTCCGTGGGGCACGAGTTCCTCGGACAGTGCATCCGTGTACGCTTCCATGGCGTGCTTGGTCATGGTGTACGGACCGAAGTACTTCTGGGTGATCATGCCACCCTGGGATCCGATGGTGACGATGCGGCCCCGGGAATCAAGCAGAAGCGGCAGGAACGCATTGGTCATGCGGTGGACGCCGAAGACGTTCACCTCGAACACTTCCCGCAGCTCCGCATCGGTGAAGGTGCTGAAGGGGCCCATTGGCCCGACCCCGGCATTGTTGACCAGGCCATCCAGACCGTTGCCGGCATCCGTGATCCGCTTCACCGCATGCTCGATCGCCTCCGGATCCCGGACGTCGAGGCGAATCGGAACCACCCCGGGGAGTGCGGCGAGGGCGGTCTCGTCCGCGGGCCTGCGCACCGTCGCCCACACCGTGTGCCGGTTGTTGCTCAGGGCCTCGACCACGGCGCGACCAATGCCACTGCTCGCCCCGGTGACCAGGAAGGTACGGGAGGATTCGAGGGATCTCATGGGAGGGCCTTCCACGTAGGAGTCATGGCGTCATTCTACGCAGTCCGGGCCTATCCCGCGAGGCGGGACAGGGTGTCGGGTTCGAGATCACGGGTGCGGTTCAGCCCCATGAGCAGGGTGGCCACCCCCAGGGCAAAGGCGGCAAACAGGCTTGTTCCAAAGCCACCCTGGGAAGAGGAAAGCACCGCGGATCCATAGAACCCACACGTGGCCAGGATCACCAGTCGCACCAGGCGAACCCCCGGCGTGGGATCTCCGTCGCTCCGCGCCACCAGGTCCAGGGAAAGACGGGCGGCCAGGGACGCAGCGCCGACCGAGATCAACACGAAGGCCAGGATCAACTCCACCCCAAGCAGGATACTCCACCCCAGGTTGCGCCAGGCAACGAGGGCCCAGCCGAAAGTCACCGCGCAACCCAGTCCGGCGGCGACGGCCCCGCCGTGAACCAGTTCCGCGATGAGATGATCCCGCACCGGCGCGGACCCCAGGAGGGTTTCGTCCCGACCCCGGCGGACCAATCCGCGAAAGACGAGAAGCTGCACGAGAACGGCCGTCGCCCAAAAGGTCACGACGGCCGTCTTCAGGAGAACATCGAACGAGGCCTCAGGCATCAGCTCCCGGCATCCGGCGGGACGTCGGTGTCCGGAGTGTCCTCGGTCGCGATCTCTTCCCCATCTTCCTGGGCGATCCGCGCCACATCGGCCACCTCGTCTCCCTCACCCACATTGATGAGCTTGACCCCCTGGGTGTTGCGCCCCAGGACCGAGACATCCGCGATCGGCAGCCGGATCACGATCCCGTTCTTGGTCGTGATCATGAGGCCGTCCGTATCCACGACCTCCTTGATGGCCATCAGGGCCCCGTTGCGTTCGGACGCCTTGATGGTGATCACACCCTTGCCGCCCCGGCCGGTCATGCGATAGTCCTCGATGGGGCTGCGCTTTCCGAACCCGTTCTGGGTGACCGCGAGCAGTTCCGCGTTCTCGCGGTTGACCACGACCAGATCCACGACCTCGTCGTCCTCGCCGTCCAGGGTCACGCCCCGCACTCCCCTGGCGGTCCGGCCCATGGGACGGACTTCCTCTTCGTTGAAGCGGATGGCCTTGCCCAGTCTCTTGGCCAACAGGATCTCGCGCTTGCCGTCGGTGAGGGCAACATCGATGATCTCGTCCTCCTCGGCGAGCCCGATCGCGATAATGCCGTCACGACGCACGTTGCCATAGGCGGTGAGGTCCGTCTTCTTGACCTGTCCCTTGCGGGTGGCGAAGAAGAGGAAGTGGTTGGCGTCGAACTCCCGGATGGGCAGCGCGGTCAGCAACCGCTCGCCCGGCTTGAACTGGACCAGATTGACGATGGGTTTGCCCTTGGCCGTGCGACCGGCCTGGGGAATCTCGTGCACCTTGACCCAGTAGACACGGCCCAGGTTCGTGAAGACCAGGACGTATGCGTGGGTCGAGGCGATGAACAGGTGTTCGATGAAGTCGTCATCACGGGTGGTCTGTCCGGTGACGCCGCGCCCGCCCCGCCGCTGGCGGCGATAGGTGGCGACCGGGAGACGCTTGATGTATCCCAGGTTGCTGATGGTGATGATCATGTCCTCGTCCGCGATCAGGTCCTCGATCGCGAACTCGCCTGCCGCGGCCTGGATCTCGGTGCGCCGCGGGTCGCCGAACCGGCTCTTGAGATCGATCATCTCGGTCTTGATGAGATCGAGGATCTTCTGCTCACTGGCCAGGATCGCCTTCAGGGCGGCGATGGTCTCCATGAGTTCCTTGTACTCGGCCTCGATCTTGTCCCGCTCAAGCCCGGTCAGGCGCGCCAACCGCATGTCCAGGATGGCCTGGGACTGCTCGTCGCTGAGCGAGAAGCGGTCCATGAGGGCCTGCTTCGCGGTCGCGGTGTCCGGGCTCTCCCGGATGATGCTGACGATCTCATCGATGTTGTCGAGGGCTATACGAAGCCCCTCGAGAATGTGGGCCCGCTTCTCCGCCTGGGAGAGGTCGTAGCGGGTGCGCCGGATAATGACATCGCGGCGATGATTCACGAAATGGCGGAGCATTTCCTTGAGGGAGAGGGTCTGGGGTCGGTTCTCGACCAGGGCCAGCATGTTGGCCCCGAAGGTCTGCTGCATGGCGGTGTGCTTGTAGAGCTGGTTCAGCACGACCTGGGACTGCGCGTCCCGCTTGATCTCGATCACCACCCGCATTCCGTCGCGGTCCGACTCGTCCCGCAGGTCCGAGATACCGGGAATGGTGCCGGCGCGCACCAGGTCGGCGATCTTCTCCAGGAGTTGCGCCTTGTTCACCATGTAGGGGATCTCGGTGACGATGATCGCCTCGCGACCGCTTTTCATGAAGTCGATGTCGGCGCGGGCGCGAACGGAGATGAGTCCCCGTCCCGTGGTGTAGGCGTCGTGAATCCCCTTGCGCCCCATGATGATCCCGCCGGTCGGGAAGTCCGGTCCCGGAACGATTTCCAGAAGCTCCGGTGCTTCGATGTCCGGATTGTCGATGAGCGCGCACACCGCGTCGGTGATCTCGCTCAGGTTGTGGGGAGGGATGTTGGTCGCCATGCCCACCGCGATCCCGGTGGCCCCGTTGCAAAGCAGGTTGGGAAGCGTGGCCGGGAGCACCACGGGTTCCTCGCGCACGTTCTCGTAGTTGGGCCGGAAATCCACCGTCTCCCGATCGATATCGGTGAGCATGGCCACGCCAAGACGGGAGAGTCGCGCCTCCGTGTACCGCTCCGCCGCGGCGGAGTCCCCATCCACGCTCCCGAAGTTCCCCTGGCCGTCCACGGTGGGATAGCGAAGCGAGAACTCCTGGGCAAGGCGCACCATGGCGTCATAGATGGCCGAGGTTCCGTGGGGGTGATAGTTACCGTTCACGTCACCGGTGATCTTCGCGCTCTTTCGATACGGCCGGTCAGGGGACAGGTTGAGGTCGTTCATGGCGACCAGAATCCGGCGCTGTACGGGCTTCAAACCGTCCCGAACATCGGGCAAGGCGCGGTTCACGATGACCGACATCGAGTAGTCGAGATACGCGGTGCGCATCTCATCTTCGATGGGCGCGGGGATAATCCGGTTTCCGGAGTCCTCTGCCATTCTATCTCCTTGTGAAACAATGATTTACGGGGGAGTCAACGGGGCGCGGGCGGCGGATGAATGATCCGGCCGGACAGTGGGTGTACGCGAGAGCCCCGTCTCCGTGCACGTGACCGCATTATAAGGGGTTAGGGCGATTTTCACCATGGATTAGAGGGGTGGTCAGAAGCCCCCCCGGGAACCTCCCGCGAGGCCACCCGGAGGGCCTCTGACCCAGCCCGAATCGAGCCGGTTATTTCAGGACGACGGCTCGTTGAACATGGCTTCCCTGGGCGGTGACCAGACGCATGAAATACACGCCGTCCGGGAGCCCGCCCCCGCTTCGAGAACGGGGAACCCAGGTCCGCTCATGGCGACCGGCGGGCATGTACTCATCAAGGAGATCCGAGACAAGACGACCACTCACGTCGAACACCTGCATGAGAACCTCGCCCGGGGCGTCCAGCTGAAACGCGACACGGGTCGCTCCCCGGACGACCGCCGAGGACAACTCAAGTACCGGTTGGGTGCCGGCCCAGGACGGCGGACCGGTCTCCGGCAGCGGTCCCCCGGGGCAACAGAACGTGACGTCGAGCCGGATGAAGTCCACCGCCGAGTCGTCCGCGACCCGGACATCGAACGCATTGTCCTGGAGTGCAGCCAGAACGTTTGTCACCTGGCGGCCGGGATCCGCGGGAAGCGATGCCAGATCCAGGACAAACAGACTCTCGTCGCCGCTGCCCCACGAGTTGGGCTCTCCGTTGAGCGTTTGCCGAAGGTCGGACAAACGGAAGCTCCACAGGGCATCGGTGTCGTTCCACAGGTTGATGGCGTCGGTGGAGGACAAGCCTCCGCATGCCTTGACCCTGATCGTGAGGGTTGCCGCCACCGCGACACAGGACGTATCCGGCATCAGCGCGGTGAAGGTGTGAGCGAGACAACGGTCCTGCCCGCAAACATCGAGCGCCGGAGCAAAGGTCCCCGAACCGCAGGTGGATTCCAGCGCGGGGCTCGGTGTGAGGAGCTCGGACCCGTTCTGGGTGTCGAACCCGTCATCGAGACCCACCGTGTACTGAGCCGTACTCGTGCCGCCGCACTCCTGGAAGAGTCCGAAGTCCAGACCGGGCACGACGTCCCCTTCGGCCAGCACGACCGTGTAGATGACGCTGAGAGGCGCGGTGGGCACCCAGCCGGCGGGAGGGGTGAGCAGAACGCGATAGGTTCCGGGGGCCAGACCCGGGAACTCGTACCCGCCGCCTGCGTCAGTGGCGACGCTATCCACGACGCTTCCGGATTGAACCAGTGTCACGGTCAACGTGGAGAGCGGGGACTCGGTGGAGTCCCATTCCCCGTTGCCGTTCTCATCATTGAACACTCGGCCGCCGATGACGGTCGACGTGGTGTCCGCGGAGTCATCGATGCCCAGGGACCGGACCACGAAGGACGACAACCGGGTGTACGCACCGGTCCCATCCTCATCCACCAGCACCGAGACCGTGGTTGGGTCGTGGGGGGCACTGGTCAGGAACTGTAGTGACACCGCAACCAGACCGGAACTGCCCGAGGCCACCGATACCGTGCCGCAGAGGGTATCTCCGGGGGCGCCACCATCGATGGAGAGGACCGGGGTTGCCGCGCCGTCCACATCGGTTGCCACCACGCAGTAGTCCAGGGTCTGGGGCAATGCGGTCACGTTGTCGATCAGGAAATCCACCGTGGCCGTTGAACCGACCTCGATTCCCGGCATTCCACCAGCCGGGCCGACCAGGCAGCCGCTGCAGCTCACCACGACCGGGCACCACAAGGCATAGCGGGAAACAATGACGCCTCGCCGGGTAAAGACATCGGCAGTCTGCTGGTTGGTCATGGTCAGTTCGTAGCCGGCCCGTTCATGACTCTCGTCAAGTTCGACCGGCTTGTCGAGACTGACTGCGAGTTCCTTGCACTCGCCCGGTCCAAGGGTGATCTGGGACGGGTTCACCGAGATCACGACCGGGCCATCGACGTCCGTGGCCCCGATATCCGAGTAGACTCCGGCGTCCAACCCCTCGACGGCCAAGTCGTAGGTCTGCGGTGAGTCCGAGTAGTTGCAGGCGTAGACCTTGAAGGTCTTGGCCGTTCCTCCCGGGCAGATCACAACCTCGTCACCCCCCACAACGAACTGGCGACACTTGCCGCGGTTGCAACCCCCTGCCTCGTACAGGTCCCACAGCTCCACCGGGTCCAAGGCCCGCTGGAACACCTCGACCTCGTCGATTGCCCCCACGAATCCACCGTCGGTGTTGAGATCACAGTACTGCCCGATGAGAAACGGTCCCTTGGTGCTCACGCCACCCGTGTGTGGGGTCGGGTCACCTGGAGCCGCTACCTCGATTCCGTTGATGTAGAACGAGACCCCCGAAGGGTCATCCCGATCCAGGGTGACCGCGACATGGGTCCAGGCTCCCAACGCAACCTGGCTTCCCGGGGGGGTGGCGAAGGCAGCGTGAGCACCCGAGTTCATGTGCAACTCGAACGCGAGGCCCCCGCCGGAGGTCAGGGAAAAGTGATAGTAGGCGTACTCGGCATTCTCAGTGTCAAAGCAGGGAACACCCTTGGATACGATGGCGGACCGCCAGGACGGATACTCATCGGGACGGATCCAGGCATCGATGCTGAAGTCCCCACTGAACGGCTCCTGTCCAGGACTGGAGATCACCGGACGCGTGGTGTGGATGTTGAAGCGATTGTGGTGCTTGACGCTCACACAGTTGGAACCGTCGAACTCGAGGGCATTGCCCACTGCACCCGTGGTTGGAACGGGTGATGCGATATGGGTTCCCGGATACGACGAGGTGGAAAAGGTGGAAATCTCCGCCGCGGTGCTGCCGGCGCTCTCGTCGAGGGTCCACCACCCGACCATATCGCTTGGAGGCGGCACGCAGGAGGTTGCTCCCTGGATCTCGACAAGGGGCGCGTTGGCCACACAGCCCAGGGCATCGACGACGTACGCCATGTAGAAACCGGACTCACTGACCACGAGGGAGGCGCCTTCTCCAAGACTGAATGAGAGCTGGGGAAAGAAGGCGCTACGGCCCCAGAAGATCGTGTACGGGGGGGTTCCGCCGGTCACGGTAGGCAAGAGCTCTATGGGGCCGTTGCAGAGCGAAAGCGGCCCGGGGGGCAGGGAGATGCCGAGAGGCGTACCACGACATACCCATCGGTATCGGGTATCCGATCCACAGGAGTTCTCGACGGTCAACGCAATGCGGTAGATACCGGGATTGGCAAGCTTGGGAAAGACGCTGGTCAGGTCCATGGACCCAACGGTCCCAGTCGCGGAATAGGAGTCCGAACCCACCCATTCGCCATGGCCCCCCTTCACCTTGACCTTTCGGCACTCCAGGGAATAGCTGGTCTCCAGGAACGATGCGCTGCCGGCGAAGTTGATCGGCGCGCCGTAGCATACCGCAGTCGGAATCGAGAACTGTGCGGTGGGTTCAAGACATCCACCGCCCCCAGCACCACCGGGACAATCCACATAGACCCGCATGTCGTCCATGCCCAGCCATTCCTTGACGTCCACGGTCAGGGTCCTTCTGTCGGCCCCGATAATGAATTGGTCCTTGCCGTTCAGTTCGTACCCTCGGTCGCTCAGGAATCCCGGGTAGGAAACTTCCGGCAGACCAACGATCTTGCTGTTGGTCCTCAGCGTCCCGTCCTTCACCTCGATCCCACAAATGTCGTGGCAGAAGGTGATGACCCCGAACGAGGTGTTCTCCCCTCTCTTCGGATTGAAGTGGAGATAGTAGGTCGTCACCGGCCACCCTTTGAGAAGCTCAGCTACCCCAAGGTCGCTCTTGCTGTCATACGTGCCGGGATTCCTGGCGTCGGCTAGCACACCTTGGGGCAAGGGCCAATTGGTGCGCTCCTTGAACATCCAGATATCGAGGCCGTCCGTCTTGGCGTTGGCCTTGTTCGGGGGAGCGTCAAGCACCTTGATATTCCCGTTGACGATCGGTTCACGACAGGGTTCCGTGCTGACGGCAAGATGGGCGTTGACCAGCCCGTACCCGGAATAGCGGTCCCAACCTTCTCCGGACTCGACGTTCTGCACATCGCGAGCCGTGCGCCGAAGCTGGTTCCGCACTTCGGACGGGGACCACCCGGGATAGGCGCTGAGAATCAACGCAGCGACGCCCGCGGCATAGGGAGTTGCGCAGGATGTTCCGTTGAAATAGAGCGCGTAGTCCCCGGGATCCGCACCGGCTGCGCCGCGAATGTCTGTCGTGGGGAGAATCGTGGGCGCCAACACATCGACTGCCGAGGATGCGCCAGGGTAGTCGATTCCGTAGTTCGACCCCCACCAGCGCTCTCCGTCGCACGTGTAGTCATTGGGGTCGATTTGCACCCCCGGGCTCACCTCGCTCCCTGAGGCACTCGACCGCTTGCGCCCCCCACAGGGGGCCGCTGCACCCACGGCGATGACCCAGGGGCTCGACGCCGGATAGTTCACCACCGCGGCGTTGTTGTTTCCCGTTGCCGCCAGCAGGGTCACGCCACGACTGTACGCATACGCAGCGCTCGATTCCGTTAGCCCGGAGTACCCGCCGCCGAGGCTCATGCTGATGACGTCCGCTCCATTGTCCGCGGCATAGACAATGGCCGAGGCAATTGCAGAAGAGATGGGCCCACCTGTGCCGGTCGAGACCTTCAACGGCATGATGCGGCAGCCGCCGGCGACTCCGGCGACGCCCTGTCCGTTGTCCGCGATGGCCGCCGCGACGCCCGCGCAAGCCGTACCATGCCCCAGTTCGTCATCCGGATTCGAGTCCTGTGCGCCGAAGTCATATCCCGCGACCAGGTTGAGATCCGGATGATCCAAGTCCACACCGGAATCGATGATCGCGATGATGACCGAGACGTCCCCGTAGTGCCCCAGGTAGTTCCAGGCATCCTCGACACAGGAGTCAAAGCCCACATTTCCCACTCCGGGCCCTGCGTGACTTGCCCCGTCGTGTGCGGGCAGCTGCCCGGTATTCCTGTGCCCCCATTGCTGTGGATAGACCGGGTCGTTGGGAACGATGGTGTATTCCCCGTACTGATCCGGCTCCGCATTCTCGACCTCGGGCAGGCTCATGTACTTGCCCGCGGCCTCGAAGAGATCCGTTCCCGGGTCCACGCTCAGGACGAACCAACGGTCGAGACCCGTTTCGCGCGCGAGGGCCGGGTCCGCTACACCCAGGAACGGGGCCTCGATCCCCGACAGCCCGTAGTCTCCCCCAAGGGCATTGAGCCCCGGCATCCCGGAGAACGATGGGTTGTTGCCCTGCACCTGGGCAGCGGCGCTTTCGTTGAGCTGAATCAGAAGGCGGCCCGGAACCACCTTGCCGTCTCCGGAGGAAGACGGTCGGGTCTGGGCCGTGGAGTCGGCGCACAGGAAGAACAACGACACGAGAGCGGCAAGACGAGCGGCACCAGAACGCATGAGACAACCTCATTTTCTGCCCTTCCCAGATTGGATGGGCAATGGATGCCTCTGTACATGCCGCACATCGCACTTCTCGCAGGGTCCCGGTTTGAACCAGGGACCTCGGCCGGTGCTAGAATGGGCCCGTGTCACCCGTCACCGACCCACTCCCCGCAGGAGCCACCCCCTGGCCCCGGCACCTGCAGGCCCTCGCGCAGGCAATGCGCAAGGACCCGGACTCGGCCCTGGAACCCCTCTGGCTGCTCCTCAACACCAAGCTGTTCAGCCACATACGCTCACAGAGTCGCAAGCTTGGCCGCCTCACCCACGAGGATCTCGAGGACATCGCGTCAGAAAAAGCGTT
Organism: Candidatus Eiseniibacteriota bacterium; assembly: GCA_942491735.1. Classification (GTDB taxonomy): domain Bacteria; phylum Eisenbacteria; class RBG-16-71-46; order JABDJR01; family JABDJR01; genus CALOCN01. The sequence goes on from CALOCN010000008.1 coordinate 219,397, forward strand.
GGATCTGATGCGCCGGATCGACACCGGGAAGTGGAGGCCGGATACCGCCTCCACCGGAGAGATCGTCAACTACGTTTCCCGCGTGGCGCGCAACGGGGTTGTCGATGCGCTCCGGCGACACGGAAACGCCACCGCGCGGGAGCTGCCCATGGATCCCGACGAAACCGGACGCATGCCCGACCTGGCCCTTGTCCCCCCGGACGCCGGAGTGGACTCGAAGGACTATGCCCTGGCCCTGCGGGATTGCGCCGCGGGCCTCAAGGACGTCCACCGTCTGGTGTGGATGTTCCGGGCGTTCTTCGGCCTGAGTACCCAGGAGATCGCCAGACATCCCGAGGTCCAACTGTCCGCCGGAAACGTGGACGTGGTCCTCTCCCGTACCCGCGCCCGGTTGCGGGACTGCATGACGCGCAAGGGCTGGGAGACTCACCGGATGCCGGCGGGAAGCTTTGTCGAGATATGGAGCACGTTCAGGCTGCGCCGGAAGCCCGGAGAAACCCCTCATGAATGACACCCCCCCGGGAAAAGCACCTGCCCACCCCGACGACGAGCTCATGGAAGCTGTCCTGCACGATCTCGTGCCGGCTGAGGACGTGTCGCGTTTCACCGCACACCTGCGTGACTGCGAATCCTGTGAACGTCGTTTCCAGGATCACGCCGCCCGTTTCGAACGTCTCCGCACCCGGCCTGTCCCGGTTCGCGACCCGGTCGAGGGCCTGGTACTCCCGGACGCCGGAACCGACGGGGGGTCACTCCGGGGAGCGCGCCGGCGTTGGGGACCGGTTCTGGTCGGCGCGGCGGCCCTGGCAGCAGTGCTCATGGTCGTCCTGCGTCCTCCGGGATCCCTACCGCAACGATGGCTTCCCCCGGGCAGCGGCGAGGTTATCGTCCGCTCCCTTGCCACCGGCGACTCGGCCCTCTCCGACGGTCTCCTTGCCTATGACGCGCGCGACGCGGAGCGCGCCGCCCGGATTCTCTCGTCCGTGACCGCCGGGTCCGGGCGCGAAGCTTTCCACCGGTTGTACACGGCAAGCGCCCTGGTTCTCGTGGGGAACTGGCCCGAGGCGCAACGGATACTGGATTCCATGAGTCCCGGTGATCTTCCCGAACCCTGGAGAGGCGAGGCGGATTGGCTCCGCTATCGCGTGTACCTGGCCACCGATCGGACCGACGACGCCACCCGCGTTCTCTCCGCGCTCCGGCTGAGGGACGATGACCTGGGTCAATGGGTGCGGAGTCTCGACCTCCCCTGAACCGGAACTCAGGGGTCTACCGTGAGCAGGACGAATCCGGCCCAGTAGGCCGGATGGGCGAACGGTTTGCCGCCCTCTTCGTCGGGAAGTTCCCGCAACCAGAGCTTGGCCTCACGCAGCGCGTTGGGCATGTCCATGGCCGTCCCCGCCTCGTGACCTGACCGCGGCTCCTCGTACTGCCCACTGGCGTTGGCGTAGAACCGCTCCATGAGCAGCGCGGTGGCGACATCGTCCACCTTCCACTGGCTGGCCAGAACCGAGCGCGCCCCGGCGCGGAACAGGGCGGTGGCGAAGCCGAGGATCTCCATGGCCGCGCCCGTCCGCCCGGAGGCGGTCTGACATCCGCTGAGGGTCACCAGATCGGCGTCCAGTTGCCACCCCAGGAAGATCTCACGCGTGGATACGAGGCCGTCGGTCAGCCCGGTTTCCGCCGAATCCAGATGGGGGTTCGACAGGATCATCGCGGATCGCTCCGGATACTGGCTGAGCTCAATCACGGCGTGGGTGGCAAGATGAATCGTTCCGAAACGCCGCAACCCATCGGCGGCTCGCATCCGCTCCAGCGTCGTCTCCGACGCCTCGCTTCCCATCAGCAGGCGGTTCGATGCAAAGAACCCACTCACTCGACGCGCTTCGTACCCGGAGTACGGCAAACGCGCAAGATGCTCCCAGGATCCATCCTCACCTTCGAGAACGGATCGCACCACGGGCGCGTCCAGGATGCTGAGCGAGGCCTGGGACGTCGGATCCGGGATCAACGCCGGATCCCCGATCTCCCGCCGGGAGAACATCGGATCCCCCACGATCAGGGCCTCCCTGTCGGCCGGCAAGGATGGGGTTCGATCCTCGCCGTCTCCAGCCCCGACGAAGGACGGGGCGGGCACATAAACCGTCGTGAACCGTTCGAGCAGGTCACGCCCCTCTCCATCGCGAAAACACTCCAGGGGCGCCTCCGCCGCCTTCGCCCAGCCTCCCGGCACGATGAGGAGACGGGTCGCCCCGGTGAGGTCCGACTCAAGCGGTTCAAAGAGCATTCGATAGGCCGCGTGGGCCTGGCCGCGGATCTCGGGATTGTCCCCTACGCGCAGCGGCCATTGACTGTCCCGAACGATGGCGGAACGGAAAGCCACGGCCGGGTCCCACCAGGTGTCGCCACTCCCGATACGGGTCTCGAACCGGAGTCGTCTCCATCGCACCGGTCCGGTGCGGCGCACGACGTACGCCCACGTTGCCCGCCACGGCGTGGAGTAGAAGTCCGTGCTCACCCATCCAATGAGAGCCTCGTCGGGTGCCAGACTGGATTGAAGCTGATCCAGGGTCGGTGGATCCGGGCTCGACCGGACAATGGCCGCCGCCTCGACCGCCCGAACCGCATCGGCGCGTACGAGTTCAAGAAGCAGGGCTTCGCGCTCCGCGTCGGACTTGCCGTCGTTCCGCAACATCTCCCGATCGAGAGCGAGGACCCGTTCCCTCGCCGCCCGGTGGGTGGGGGTCTCCCGTCTCGAGAGATTCCAGAAACACTGGTTGATCCACCCCTGGGCCCGCACGAGTTCGCCCCAGGCCGCCTCGCTCTCGCCTACGTCCAGCAGACCCGCCAGCTCCACCACCGCCGAGCTCCCCTGACGCAGGAGCGTCATGCCCATGGGCATCATGTGCTCCCGGGTGTTGATCAGACGGGCACGCGCGCGCCGAAGCTGGAGCGACTCGTTCGACTCGCCGCGCGAGGCGAGGAGCCCGGAGAGGAACCCGAGGGCCAGTCCAGCCCGCGGGTGGCCGGAGGGATACACCCGGGTATCGATGGCAATCGCCTCGCGAAAACAGGTCTCCGCCTCATCGAATCGTTCCAGGCGCCAGAGGAACCATCCAAGCCATGACAAGTCGGCGCTGACCTCCCGGCTCTGACGACCGTAGGCCGCGGTGTCGATCTCCAGCACGCGACGAAAGCCCGACTCCGCCTCCTTGTTCCGTCGCAGGCGTCGATAGGTGTGGGAGAGCGAAGCGAGGGCGGCGCAGATGCGGGGATCCGCACTTCCGTAGTTGCGCTCGAGACGAATGAGGGCCTCGCTCTCGAGGGTGACTGCATCCTCGAGCCGCCCGATGTCCTTGTAGAGCACCCCCAACACCCGCAAGGTCTCGCACCGGTCCGGGTGATCCGGATCAAGCACCCGGTCCTGGATCCGCAACGCGGTGGTCAGCAGGGACTCGGCCCTTGCGTAGCTTCCTACCCAATGGGTGAGCCGCCCCATGAGCGACCAGCCGGCCGCGGTCCCGGGGTGATCCGGCCCCAGGATGGCGTAGCGAAGGGCGAGTTGTTCCGCGGCCGCGTGGAGAACATCCGCGTACCGGTAGTGCTCCTCGAGTTCCGGGATGGCTCGCAGCAGCTCGTCGGCCCGCTCCAGACCGTCGCCCGCAACGGGCGAGGCCGGGGCGAACAGACAACAGATCAGCAGGATCGCGGGAATGCGCATCGTCGGGCTCATGGGAAAACCCGACCCTAGCACAAGAGGTGTGGGACTCCGGCAGCTACGGGCCCAGCAACTCCCGGACCTGCACCGCGGTGGGGTCCTCTTCCGGCACGAGTTCGAGGTAGGCCCCAAGGTGCTCCTGCGCCTCGTTGCGCCGACCGGTGCGGTGGGCGGCCAGGCCCAGGTTGAACCGGATGGCCGCATCCTCGGGTTTGCGCGACACGAGCCGCCTCAGGAAGGGAAGCGCCGTCTCTTCCTCCCCGTGCTGCACGTGCCATTGGGCCAGGTAGACCAGGGCCCGTTCGTGGCTGGGATCGGCGTCGTGTACGCGCTCCCACAGGCTCTTGGCCTCGACGAGGGCCCCGGCCTGGTTGGCGCAATCGGCGAGACCGGCCAACGCGGCGACATGGTCCGGAACGATCTCGAGCGCTCGCTGGAAGTCCTCACGACCGTGCTCTCCCAGTCTTTCCTTGGCATCCCCGCGCACGAACCAGGCGTCGGCCATTCTCGGGTTGAGAACCACCACCGAGTCCAGGAGGGTGATCCCCCTGCGGACCTTGCCGTCCTCGATGAGCATGATGGCTCCGCGAAGCATCTCCTTGGACCACTGGTAGTCCATCCAATCGGCGATCTCATCGAGGGGATGGGGGCGGTCCATGGTCGGGGGAGTCGGCGCGGCGCTGAGATAGCCCAGGCTGGCCAGGACCTCGGTGCGACCATCATCGGGAACTCCCCGGGCCGCAGCATAGACCACTTCCGGGTCGTCGAATCCGGTCAGCGATTCCATGCAAGCGAGAAGCTCACCCGATGGTCCGGTGTCACCCAGGTCCGTGGTCTCGGCCGGATCGGTTTCCAGGTCGTAGAGTTCGCATCGGTCCCGGGCCTGGATGATCTTGTCTCCTCCCCGCCGCAGGGCCCGCAGCTCACTCCAGTTGTAGGAGACGAGCGAACGGAAGGTCTCGGCGTACAGCTCCGGGGCGGATTGCGGCGCCGCATCCCATGCGAGAACACGACCGTCGCGATCCTCGCCCGCGCGGGGCAGGTCGAAGGTCGCACCCAACGTGGGTTCCAGGTCAATGAGACTCACCGGGTCGGTGCGCACCACGCCCTCGGGTACGCCCGGACCGGCAACGATGAGGGGAACCCGCAGGGTGGTCTGGTACAGGAGAAATCCGTGGCCCGGCTCCCCATGATCCCCGAGTCCCTCTCCGTGGTCGGCGGTGACCACCACCAGTGCGTTGGGATGCCGTTCCCGCACCGCGGCCAGGAGTCGGCCGATCTCATGATCCACGAACGAGATCTCTCCGTCATAAAGGCTCTGCGCATGCATGGCGGCAAAGGCGGGCGGCGGATCGTAGTGCTGGTGAACATCGTAGTAGTGAACGAAGAGGAAGAAGTTGTCGCCGCCGAAGCCCTCCAGCGTCTCCAGCGCCCGGTCGGTTACATCATCCGCCCTGCGGCGCGTCTCGGCCAGGTCATCGGCGAGGTACCGAAGGCTCGGCTCGTAGGCCGGGTAGGGACCGGTGAACGCCTCGTCGTAGGTCTCGAATCCCTGGGCGATTCCCTGGTCCGCGGCCAGCACCGCCGCACCAATGACCGCCCCTGTTCTCCATCCCTTGGCGAGGAACCGCTCAGCGAGGGTCTCTTCGGCCTCGGGGAGCTGGAAACGGTTGTTGTCCCGAACCCCGTGATGGAACGGATAGCGTCCGGTCATCAGGCTTGATGTCGCGGGGAGCGTGACCGGGACCGGGGTCATTGCGTCGTCAAAGCGGGTCCCGGATGCGGCGAGGGCATCGAGGTTGGGGGAGACCGCGCTGGCATACCCGGTGCATCCCAATCGATCTCCCCGCAGCGTGTCGATGACGATGAGCACGAGACCCTCGGGCCTGGGTTCGCTGTTCCCTCCACATCCCGGGATCAGGGCCAGGGTAAGACCCATACACAGGCCCAGGATCCAACGGGGCGTCGAGACCCTGCGGTCGGTGCGCGCGAGCTCCATGGCAGTCTCCCGATACCGGTTGCAGCGACCGGACATCCGAAACAGGATCGTTCAATGCCGAAGGCAGCGGTCCGGCAGACCTGTCCGGGTTGAAGGGATACGCCCGAGGGGATCGTGACGTGTTACTAGTATGGGATCCGCAATGGGCGGGTGCCCATGGAGGTTTGAATCCGGAAGCTGTTTTCTCCGTTGATGTTGTGGCGCTTTGACCCACTTCTATAAACTCGTTGAACAGGTCGGCCCCGCGTTCAGGGGTCCTATCAACGGCGTTGCCTACCGGGTGGCTATCTGATTCCCGGTGGGACCGCGCCCACCCAAGCCCTGGGAGGTCCAGAATGTCGAGACTTGCGCTGCGTGACTGTGTCCCCTGCCGGGGCGGGGTCCCACCGATCCGGGGGGAGGAGCTCAGGACCCTGGTGGATGAGTTGGAGGGGGACTGGCGCCTGGTCGGCGAACACCACCTGGAGACCAGCTATTCGTTTCCGGACTTCGCCACGGCGTATGCCTTTGTCCAGCGCGTTGCCGAAATGTCCGAGGCCCAGGGGCATCACGGGGACATCTCCCTGGCCTGGGGGCGGGTTGGGTTGTCGGTATGGACCCACACAATCGACGGGCTCACCGAGAGCGACTTCATCTGGGCCGCAAAGGCGGAGGCGCTCCACTCCGCCGGACTTCCGGGGGGGGTCCAATGAGACTGGTTATCGGCATTGCCCTGGTCCTGGCCGGACTTGCCATGCCCGCCACTGCCCAGTACCGGCACATGAACTGGAACGACTATCCGGGCGATCACGACATCTCCCTCCCCTGTGCGCAGTTGCCCGATACCAGTTCCCTGGTTATCGCCTTCTCCGTTCGTGACACCATGACCGTGCAGCGGATCGAGGCTGCGCTCGATTTCTGCACGCTTCCCGTCCCACTCCCAGAGTGGTGGCGTTTCGACCTGGACTTTGGCTGTCGTGACAGCGCCATGACGGTGTCGACGGACTTCGCACCGGACCTGCTCGCGCAACAGGATCCCTGGGCCGGGACGTCCGGGGTCTCCGCCTCGCTCGAGTTCATACCCGGATGGAACAACAACGAGGGCCTGGCCCGGGTGAACATCCTTCTGGTGCCCGACGAGCCCGTGGTCGCGCAGGGCGGGGTGCTCTACTACGCTTGCCGCATCCAGTTCACCAACACCGGTGACGGCACGGACTGCGCCGGTTGTGACCTGCCGGCTTGTTTTGTCCTGAACAGCCTGACCGTTTTCGAGTCCGAGAACTCTCCCGGTTTGTGGACGGTGGGCGGAAGTACCTACGCCACGTGGCATGAGGCCCCGCTCTGTCCCTTCATCGTGCCGGTCGAGGCCACAACCTGGGGAGCGGTCAAGTCGCAATACCGGTGATAAACTCCGACTCCCCCTCTCACGATGCTCTCTTCAAGGAGGAACCATGGAACTCGGAGCTTTCTCGATCAGCCTTGCCGTCAAGGACATCCACGCCTCGAAAGCGTTCTACGAGAAGCTCGGCTTCGAGGTCCTCGCCGGAGACATCACCCAGAACTGGCTGGTGCTCAGGAACGGCAGCCGGGTGATCGGTCTGTTCCAGGGGATGTTCGAGCAGAACATCCTCACCTTCAATCCCGGCTGGGACAGCGGCGCCAACCCCCTGGATTCCTTTACCGACGTGCGGGAAATCCAGCGTCAACTGAAGGAGAAGGGGATCGAGTTCGCCTCCGAGGCGGACGAGAACACGACCGGACCCGCGAGCTTCGTCACCGTCGATCCCGACGGGAATCCCATCCTGTTCGACCAGCACGTCTAGCCGGCCGGCGGACTCTCAGAACGGAACGGTCACCGCCCAGCGGGCCAGGGCGACGTCCAGGCTCAGCGAGGACTGTACGCGCGCATCCATGAAGATGGACTTCCAGGTCCAGGACACACCAAGGAAGAACTCGGCCGGCAGGATGCGCCCGTTGGACGTGGTGTCCGTACGATAGGCCAGGGTCCCGTCGAAGTACACGTACACGCGGTTCCTCGTATTGGTGACGAACTCCCCGAGCCCCTGGACTCCCAGCCTTCCCACCAGCCGCTGCACGATGTGCCGCTCGGCGGACAGGAAGACCCCGCCGCGGTACAGTTCCCGATGCGTCGATTCGAGTCCCGGAGAGGTGCTTTGGCCGTTGACCTCCGATCCGTCACTCCAGGTCGCCATGAGACCCAGGGTGAGCATGTCCAGGACCCGGGGCGTAGAGCGGTATCCCAGACTCATGCTTGCTTCCCGGCTGATCAACGACTGGTCCAGGGACACCGGGCCGTACTCGGTCTGCAGCACCCCCCGCGGACGCAGGTCACCGTAGCTGTAGGTGGCGGAGAAGACCGCCCCCTCGCCCTCGGTTACCGTGCGGAAGGCCGCATCGACCGCGTAGCCGCCATCGGACTCCCACATCATTTCGGAGAGCTGTTCCGTGCCGGACGACGTCCGGGATTCACTGGCGCTTCCCTCCGATGAGATCCAGCTCGCGGCCACCGTTCCTTCCACAACCCGCCCGGTCTCCGTCCGATGCTGCCACCCGAACGCCATACGTAGCGTTCGCTGGGAAAGCCTGAAGGATTCCGCGCTCAACTGCGCCTGACTCTCGGTGTCGATCTCCCGCTCCGTGTAGAAGTCCAGGAATCCCAGGGTCAGACCCCAGGCACCCTGGCCAATGACCAGGTTGTGCGAGTTGCCGTCGAGAAAGTATCCGTACTTGAAACCCTCTCCCAGCATGGCGATCGCGAAGGCATCCCCGGAAACCTCGTTTGGTCCGGGGTCCGAAAGCCGAGCGCCGGAACCGGTGTCCAGTTGGATACGGGAGCTGGCCCGCCCGATCGTTCCGGGGAAGTAGTAGAGTGATGACACATCCACCTTGAGCAGCCGAGGCAGACCGTAGCCGTCGATCTCCGCACGTGATGCCGCGGCGCGGTAGGGAAACGCCAGTACCAGTCCGGTTGCCAGGGCCAGGACGGCTACCGGCAATGAGCGTCGTGCCATGAAAGATTCCCCCTACACGTGGTTGCGGAGCATGAGCTCCTTGGGGTGCGGTTCCAGGTAGACCTGCCCCAACAGATAGGTGGCTCCCAGTCGCCGGGCGTGGTGCCGCACCAGGATGACCGGAACAATGAGGGGAATCAACCCCGCCCGGTAGTCCAGGATCGCGGTGGCCAGTTCCTGTCGGCTGTCCTCATCCAGGGTCTTCTTGAAGAACCCCGCGAGATGCATCAACACGTTGGTGTGCTTGCGCGTGGTTGTGGTCTCGGCCATCGCCTCCATGAAGACCCGTCCGTAGCTCTCCCGGGTTTTCGCCGCCCCCGCCTCTTTTGCCGCGGCGACAATCCGGCCCAGTTCGCGGTATCGCACGGGGCTGTGGGCAAGGAGGAGGAACTTGAACGCGGTGTGGAACTCCACCAGGGCGCCGCGGCGATAGCGCGAAGCAAACAGGGTCTTGAGGGCGCGATAGGCGAACACCCTCTCGATGAAGTTTTCCCGCAGCCGCGGATCCTTCAGGCGCCCCTCTTCCTCGAGGGGAAGCAGTGGGTGGCGTTCCCGAAGGGCGGCGGCGAACAGACCCATCCCCTTGCGGGTCGGGGTACCCCCGGCAACGGGATACACCTTGACGCGTTCCATGCCGCAGCTCGGGGAGTCCTTCTTGAGGATGTACCCGCAGAGATCATGGGCGTCGAGTTCCCGTGCCCGTCGCCTGGCATAGGCGCGCATGGGGACGGTGTGATCGGTCGCGGAGCGCGTTCCCACCATCCGGGGGGCCGCGATGTCCCCGACCAGCCGGACACTCTCCCGCGGTGTTCCCATTCCCACCTCCACTTCCGGGCAGACGGGTATGTACTCGACATAACGGGAAAGGAGATCGGCCAGGAAGGAGTCCCGCTTGTGACCCCCGTTGAAACGCACCGATTCGCCAAGCAGGCAGCTCGAAACACCGATCCGGATGGTTTCGGGATCCTGCCCTGTCATCAGATGTCGAGGTTCTGCACCTGGAGCGCGTTCTCCTCGATGAACCGACGGCGGCGCTCGACTTCCTCGCCCATGAGGGTCGAGAAGACCTCGTTGACCTCGACTTCGTCCTCCAGGGCAACGCGGAGGAGGATTCGCTGATCCGGATCCATGGTGGTTTCCCACAGCTGATCGGCGTTCATTTCACCGAGACCCTTGTAGCGCTGGATGTGCACTCCCTTGGCTCCGCCGAAGTCCTCGTTCATCAGCTTGTCCCGCTCCTTCTCGCTCCAGGAGTACTGGGTCTTCTTTCCCTTGGTGAGGCGGAACTGGGGGGGCTGAGCGATGTAGATGTACCCGTTGTCGAGCAACGGTCGCATCTGCCGGAAGAGGAAGGTCAGCAGCAAGGTGCGGATATGGGCGCCGTCCACATCGGCGTCGGTCATGATGATGATCTTGTGGTACCGGGCCCGGCCGATATCGAAATCGCTCCCGATACCGGATCCGATCGCGGTAATCAGGGTACGGATTTCCTCGTTGGAGAGCATCTTGTCGGCACGAGCCTTCTCCACGTTGAGGATCTTTCCCTTGAGAGGCAGGATGGCCTGGAACTCGCGGTTGCGGGCCTGCTTCGCGGTTCCACCGGCCGAGTCACCCTCGACGAGGAACAACTCGGAGACTTCCGGGTCCCGGCTGGAGCAATCGGACAGCTTGCCGGGAAGGGATCCCGAATCGAGGGCGGTCTTGCGCCGCGCCAGCTCCCTTGCCTTGCGTGCCGCGTCGCGGGCACGCATGGCGGCCATGGATTTCTCGATGACCGCCTTGGCCACCGCCGGATTCGTGTCGAAGAAGTTGTTGAGTCCGTCGGCGACCAGGGACTCCACGATGCCCTTGACCTCGCTGTTGCCCAGCTTGGCCTTGGTCTGTCCCTCGAACTGCGGCTCGGGGATCTTCACGCTGATCACCGCGGACAGTCCTTCACGGACATCCTCGCCCCCGAGGTTGACCTTGGCTCCCTTGAGGTTCTTGAACAGGTTCTCCCGCTGACCGTAGGAGTTGATGACCCGGGTCAACGCGGAACGGAACCCCACCAGGTGGGTTCCTCCCTCAACGGTGCGGATGGTGTTGACATAGCTGAAGATATTCTCGTTGTACGTATCGTTGTACTGGAGCGCCACCTCGACATCCACGCCGTCCTTGTCGTTGCGGATGGCGATGGGCGGGGTGTGCAGGGTGGCATGTCCCCGGTTGAGGGTCTCCACGAACTGGACAATGCCGCCCTCGAAATGGAACTTGTGCTCCTTGTCGTTCCGCTCGTCCCGGATGAGAATGGTCACGCCCGCGTTGAGGAACGCGAGTTCCCGCAGACGCTGGGACAGGGTGTCGAAGGAGTAGTCGAGGGTTTCGAAGATCTGATCGTCGGCGAGGAACGTCACCGTGGTGCCGCGCCCCTCGGTTGCTCCCAGTTCCTGGAGTTCGCTGATCGCGGGACCCCGGGAATAGGTCTGCCGGTACCGCTTGCCGCCGCGCTCGATCTGGACCACCAGCTCTTCGCTGAGCGCGTTCACCACGGAAACACCCACGCCGTGGAGACCGCCGGAAACGGTGTAGCTGTCCTTGTCGAACTTGCCGCCGGCATGGAGGGTGGTCATGACCACCTCGACCGCGGGTTTGTTCTCCTTCGGGTGCATGTCGACCGGAATCCCACGCCCGTTGTCGGTGACGGTGACCCGGCGATCCGTGTGCAGGGTGACCGTGATGTAGTCGCACTCGCCGGCCAGCGTCTCGTCGATCGCGTTGTCGACGACTTCGTACACCATATGGTGCAGCCCCGCGAGTCCGGTACTGCCGATGTACATTCCGGGGCGTTTGCGAACACCCTCGAGTCCCTTGAGGACCTTGATGGAGTCGGCTCCGTAGGTGGGGCCGGCGATGTCGTTGCTCATTCGAGCTCCTGTACTGGGGATGGGGTTTCCGAAGATGGAACGGGCGGTTCCTGCCGGGGCTTGAGTCGAATGTCCCTTACCACTTCGTCTCCCAGCTCCCGGTTCAGCCCCCGCAGCAATCGACGCTTGGAATACGTGATCTCGTTGATCCAACTGGCCGAGTCCACCTCGACAAAAAGGGTTCCTTCGCGCATGCCCACCGCGGCCGAGTGCGCGGCAATCCGGTCACCGGCGACCTCGCTCCACAGGGACACCGCCTGCCAGGCGTGCATGGGAGCCACAAGGTCGAGACGACCCAGAAGACCTTCCAGGGTTCCGCCAATCCGCTTCATCGGTCGTGATCCTAGGCTTCCGGTAGTCGAAGGGGCATCACCAGACAGAGAAGATCCTCGCCCTCTTCCATGGAGGCGGGAATGAAAAGCCCGGGACTGGTGGGGGTGTTGAGTTCGACGCGGACCTGTTCGGACTGCATGGTCCGAAGCGCTTCCAGGAGGTAGGCCGCGTTGTAGCCGACCGCGATGGGGTCCCCGGAGTATTCGACCCCGATGGACTCCTGGCCCTCGCCGACGTCCGCGGTGTTGACGCTGAGTTCCACACGTTCCGGCAACAGGTTCACCTTGACCTGCCGGGTCACGTTGTCGGACAGGATGGACACCCGACGAAGGGACGCAATGAGTTCGTCGCGACTCACGTTGTAGGTCTTGGGATTGTCCTTGGGGATGACCTGTTCATAGTTCGGGAAGTTCCCGTCGATCAGTCGGGAGTAGACCGTGGTTGGACCCACCTCGAAGACGGCGAAATTCTTGCTCACCATCAGGTTGATGGTCTCGTGACCCGCGGCGAGGCGAACGATCTGGTTGAGCGCCTTGGGGGGAATGATCAGATCACGTCCCTCGAGCCCCTTGAAGTCCCCCTGGAATCTGGCCCGGGACAAACGGTGACCATCGGTTCCGACCAGGGTCAGCGTGCCGTTCTTGAACTGGACGAGAACCCCGGTGAGCATCTGACGCGTTTCGTCGGTGCTGACCGCGTAGGCCGTCTGCTTGACTGCCTTCTCGAGAACCGCCGAGGGCAAACCCGCGCGCTTTTCCGCATCCACCTGGGGAAGCTGGGGAAAGTCTTCCGGATCCATCCCGATGATGGTGAAGGAACCGTTGGCGCAGGTCAGCTTCACCTTCGAGTCCTTGACCGTGACCTTGACGTCGGCGTCCGGCAACTCCCGGACGATCTCCCCGATACGCTTCGCGGGGACCGTGATGGAACCTTCTTCGTCCACGCTCGCTTCGCCACGGGTGCGAATCGAGATGTCGAGGTCGGTGGCAACCAGCGTGAGTCCCTCGGTGTCCGCCTCGATCAGAACGTTGGACAGGATGGGAAGCGTACTCTTGGTTGGTACCGCGCTCACGACGAGCGAAAGGAGCTCCTGCAGAGCTCCCTTGGAAATGGAGAACTTCATGCCTCTTCCCCCTCACAACGTATTTGACCTGGACGGGATTCCTTGCGTGGCCCCGGGGAGGATACAAATTCGTCCCGGGATCCTGGGATGGATCGATACACACCCCTCGAACTGGCCATTATAGCCGTCACCGCTGAGTCCAACAAGCATCAAGCAGCGTGCTAAGCACTTGATGCGATAGCTGTTATCCGTGATCCCGGGGTCCGGATGTCCCGGGTTCTCCACAGGACTCCGGTCTTACTGTTTTCGTGTTAAAGAACTAGGGGTAGTAGTAGGGGATCTGGATATGGGGAGAACCGGCGTCGGAATCCCCCAACTCGTTACGGCTGCCTGTTTGGGTACACCCGTTTCATCCCCAAAGTCCCCACGATCACTCCCCGATTACCCCCGGTTCGTGCACTGCACTCCACCCGTCCTGTGGAGTACTCGGGGTTATCCACGGTGAATCAACTGCTCTTCCTCAGCTTCTCTTCGACGTTCTGGACGCGCCGGCCGAGGTCCGCATCCGTCTCCACGAGGTCCTTGATCTTGTCGCAGGCGTGGATGACCGTGGTGTGGTCCCTGCCCCCGAAGGCCTTGCCGATCTCGGTCAGCGGCATGGGAGTCAGCCTGCGGCACAGGGACATGGCCACCTGGCGGGGCAGAACCACCGCCGTGGTACGACGCTTCCCGCGCATGGCCTCGGGAGTGGTTTCGAACTCGTCGCAAACCGCCCGGATAATGGCCTGGGAATCCACGGGACGCGGGCTGCTGCTGCTGAGGAAGTCCCGCAGGACCTGATTGGTGAGGTCCGTGTCGATAGGCGTCTTGTTGAGCCGGGCGAAGGCGACGAGGCGGTTCAGGGAACCTTCCAGCTCACGGATATTGGATCGGACCCGCTCGGCGATCAGAAGCGCGACATCCTCGGGCAGGTGAATGCTTTCCACCTCGGCCTTCTTGCGAAGAATGGCGACCCGGGTTTCCAGGTCCGGCGGCTGGATATCGGCCAATAGACCCCAGTTGAAGCGGCTGACCAGACGCTCTTCCAGCATCCGGATCTCCCGGGGAGGCCGATCACTGGTGAGCACGATCTGCTTGCGGGCCTCGTGCAGGGCGTTGAAGGTGTGGAAGAACTCCTCCTGGGTGCTCTCCTTGCCGGCGAGAAACTGGATGTCGTCGATCAGCAGGAGGTCGGAGTTCCGGTACTTCTTCTTGAATTCGAGCGTCTTGTTGTGCTGGATCGCGTAGATCATCTCGTTGGTGAACTTCTCGCTCGAGACATAGCAGACCCGGGCACCGGGCATCCGCTCCAGAAGCGCATTTCCGATGGCCTGCATGAGGTGGGTCTTGCCCATCCCCACCCCGCCGTAGAGAAACAGCGGGTTGTATGTCGAAGCGGGGCTTTCCGCTACCGCCTTGCACGCCGCCGTGGCCAACTGGTTGCTCTTGCCGACGACGAAGGTGTCAAAGGTGTACTTCGGATCGATTTGCCCGTGGACGTCGTAGACCCGGAGCCGTTTCGGTGTCTGGAGAGTCCGGGTGGTCGTCGTTGGTTCGGGATCGACGCCACGCACCTCCAGGATGGGATCCACCGAAAAGCGCACCTCGAGATCGTCCTGGCCAAAGGCGTGGCGCGAGGCGCGGCGGATGACATCCATGAAGTTCTCGGACAGCCACTCGGCCACAAACCGGTTGGGCACCCCGAGGGTCAAGGCGTCGTCGTTGTGGGCGTCGAGACGAATCGCGCGAAACCAGGTCTCGAAGGCCTGTTCCTGCACCCTTGAACGCACTTCATCGAGGAAAACACTCCATTGGCTGGAGTCAGGCTGCTGGCTAGCCATGACGGGGGGGCTCCTTTTGGGGTCGGGACCGCCCTGGCCGATGCCGGTTCGGCGAGGACGGCAGATTTCGGGAGTGGCAGGCCAAGTTGGCGGCCGAAGCCGCCAAGGGCACGCACAACCTGTCCACAAATGTGGAAATCAGGCTAACTTCTTTTAAGTTGGGTATTTAGGCCGTCTGGGGTTGCGAACACCACACCAGGTTATCCACAGAAGATTGGACTTGGACTGGTTGGGTGCGAAAATCACCGCAACTCCTTGTTCAAAAGCGAGTTAAGATCGCGACCAATGCTTGGCTGACGACCTGAATCTAGCGTTGGCGCAGAATAGCATGCGTCCTCAGGGTATCCACAAGAGCAAATCCAAGCCTTTGTGAAATTCTATAACATGAACTAAAACAATAGCTTACAGCCCGTGATCTCGCGTCAGAAATCACTGGAAGCCGGTGAAACGGCTCGCGAGTGAAAGATATTTTCTAGGGTGACCCGCGGGAACGAAATCCGCCCCAGGGAGACCTTCCCCAATCCCTTTCTTGACCGGTACGGACCGGTAGACTAGTCTCCTCGGTCGACTTTCCATACCGGCTTGGCGCCTCGGCGCCGCAGTCCGCCCGCCCCGCGGTGGACCGAACTCATCCCGATCAGGGGGACAGATAGACCCATGAAACGCACCTTCCAGCCACATAATAAGCGGCGCAAGAAGAAGCATGGTTTCCGCGCGCGCATGAAGACCAAGGCAGGCCGTTTGATCCTGAAGCGCCGTCGCGCAAAAGGCCGAGCTCGGCTCAGCGCCTAGCTTGAACCTCGGTGTCCGGTATGCCACCGGAGCGCCGATTCCGTCCCGCCGACCGAATCCGCTCCTCAGCGGAGTACGACCGGGTCTTTCGCAACCGCAATGCCTACCCCGGGCGTTTTCTTGTTCTGCACGTCCTTCCCTCGGGCGATGATCCGGTTCGCGTCGGTGTCGTTGCGGGCCGTCGTGTCGGCAATGCAGTGCGCCGGAATCGCGCCAAGCGTCTTCTGCGCGAGACGTTTCGTCGCAACCGGGACGCGTTGCCGAAGACCGGAGTTCTTATCGTCCTGGTAGCGCGCTCGCGTTGCCCGGATGCCAATCGCATCGAGGTGGAAGCGGAATACCGCCAACTCCTTGAACGTGCCGGAATCGGAACCTCGCGGGAGACCCAGTAGGATCATGACCGACCCAGGCGGGACCCATGGCAACGGATTCCCCGGCAATCCTGTCGCGAGGGTTGCCATCGCCCTGATCCGCGGGTACCGACTCCTGCTTTCCCCCCTTCTTCCCGCGTCCTGTCGTTTTGTCCCGACTTGCTCCCAGTACACCGAAGAGGCCATCCGATGCCACGGCGTGCTGCGGGGGGGTTGGATGGGACTCGGACGAATCCTGCGTTGTCACCCGTTTCATCCGGGTGGTTTTGATCCCGTAGCACCACGGGGTGGTGTTGCGCCGAACGGAAAACAAAATGGATAAGCGCCTCGTTCTGGCGGTGGGACTCTCCGCCGTGGTTCTCATCGTCTTCCAGACACTTTTTGCCCCGGAACCCCCGGTGAAGACGCCGTTGCCGGACCCGTCGGTGGAGACGCAGGCACCCAGCGGGTCCTCGACGGATCCGGTTCGAAACCCGGCTGCTCCAAGCTACTCGGCGGAGGAGGAAGCGCGACCCGAGTCGGCCCCCGCCGGCACCGCATTCGATGCGGCGGCCGATGAAGAAACGTTCGAGTACACCACCGAGACCCTGCGGGTGGTGTTTTCCAATCGCGGTGGCCGCGTGCTGTCGGTGGAGTTGCTCGGGTTCCCCGGGCCGGTCCGCACCAGCCCCGTGCAGTTGGTCCGGGATCCCTCGGGCGAGCTCTCCACACGCATCGAGTCCCCGTCGGGAACCCTCGACTTCGGGGAGACGCTCTTCAGCGCGCGGGAAGAGACCGGGTCGGGCGGCGCACGACGCATCGTGTTCGATGCCCGCGACGACGCGGGCCTGAGCGTGAAGAAGACCTACACGCTTCCCGCGACGGGATATCTCCTGGACCTCGACGTGCAGATCGAGGGAGCCGAGGCGGGGGCCGCCCACGTCATCGTGTGGCGGGGCGGGGTGCCCCACGGCGAAGCGGGAGACAAGCTCTACGACCAGTCGGCCGGAACCATCGCGCTCCTGGGCAAGGATCGGGAGACCCTACGACCGGGTTCGTTCAAGAAGGAGCCATGGAAGGAAGTGCAGGGCACGGTCGGGTGGGCGGGCGTGCGCAACAAGTACTTCGCCGCCATTATTATTCCGCCCCAGGAAGCGTCCAGTCGGATCATCGCCACCGGGGACCCGGTGCGCAAGATCACCGGGGTCGAGATTCCCATTCCGATTCTCAGCGGCAGCACGGCCCAGTCGTTTCATCTCTATCTGGGACCGCTCGAGCACGGGCGGCTGAAAGCACACGGCTACGGTCTCGACGGCGCGGTGGATCTCGGTTGGAACGTGTTCCGGCCCCTTTCCAGCTCGCTCCTCACCGCGATGACCTGGATGTACGGGTTCATTCCCAACTACGGCATCATCATCATTCTCATCTCGGTGTTGACCAAGATCCTGTTCTACCCGCTGACCAAGTCCAGCCTGCGCAGCATGCGCAAGATGCAGGAACTCCAGCCCCAGATGACCGCGCTCCGGGACAAGTACAAGAAGGACCCGCAGAAGATGCAGGCGGAAACCATGGCGCTGTACAAGCAGCACAAGGTCAATCCGCTGGGGGGGTGTCTCCCCATGCTCGTGCAGATGCCGGTCTTCTTTGCCCTCTATTCGGTATTGTCCAACAGCATTGCCATGCGTGGCGCCCCGTTCTTCCTGTGGATGAATGACCTTTCGGTTCCGGAGACGTTGTTTTCCCTGGGCCCCATCCCCGTGCACGTGCTGCCCATCATCATGTTCGGCACCAGCCTCCTGCAGGCCAAGCTGACCCCTACCGGGGCCGATCCGCGACAGAAGATGATGGGATACATGATGCCGGCGGTTCTGCTGTTCATCTTCTATTCGTTCCCGGCGGGTCTGAACCTCTACTGGACGGTCAACAACATCCTCCAGGTCGGGCAGCAATGGATGATCCACCGGGAGTTCCCGACCCCAGCGGCGACACCCACCACCACCACGGCGTAATCCGATGAACGAACCGATCACCGAGCAGGGTGTACCCGGCGGAGTGACCTTCGAGGCGCTTTCGGTCGAGGAGGCCATCGACACCGGTCTGGAACAGTTGGGTCTGGAACGCACCGAGGCCGAGGTCCTGGTACTGGACAAGGGTTCCCGGGGTTTCCTCGGGCTGGGAGCCAAGCCGGCCCGGGTCCAGGTGGGCTGGTCCGTGGATGCGGAGTCGGGACTGAAAGAGGCGGCGACAACCCTTCTCACCCTCATGGGTCTGGGGGGCGAGGTGGATGTCACGCAGTGCGGTCGTGAAGTCCAGGTCACCTTCAGGACCGGCGAATCCGATGGCCTGCTGATCGGGCGCAAGGGTGAAACCCTGCAGGCCATGCAGCACATCCTGACCCGGATCGCGGGGCGGCGTTTCGATGGACGGACTCCCGAGATCACCGTGGATGTGGCGGGGTACCGCGAGCGACGGGCGGAACAACTGCGACAGCTTGCCCTGACTCTCGCGAAGCGCGTGGAGCGGACCGGCCGGCGCGCCATGACCGAGCCGTTGCCGGCAGGCGAACGCCGCATCGTTCACCGCCTGGTCGCGGAGCTTCCCGACGTGCAGAGCCACACCGCGGGACAGGGATCGCAGAAGCGGGTAATCCTCACTCCCGCACGGGGCCAGGGCCCGTCGGCGTGAGCGCGGCCGAACCATCGTGTCACACGCACATTTCAGCGACGTCATCGCCGCACTGGCAACTCCACCGGGGACAAGCGCGGTAGCTCTTCTTCGGTTGAGCGGAACGGGAGCGATCGAGCTCGTGGACTGCGTGTTCCGTGGGCGCAGGTCGCTGAGCGGCATGAAGGGCTACGAAGGCGCGCACGGATTCCTGGTCCGGGAAGAGCGGGAGATCGACGAGGTCGTGATCTGGGTCTACCGGGCGCCGGCCTCGTTTACCGGCGAGGACATGATCGAAATCGGGTGTCATGGCGGAAGCATTCCGGCACGACGGGCCCTGGAGGTCCTGCGCGAGGTCGGGGCCCGGCCGGCGTCGCCCGGGGAGTTCAGTCGCCGCGCCTTTCTCAACGGACGGATGGATCTTTGCCAGGCGGAAGCGGTAGCGGACCTCATCGCCGCGAACGGTCGCAGGGCCCAGGAGTTGGCCCTCCATCAGCTCGAGGGGGGACTCTCGTCGCGGCTTGCGGAGATCTCCGGTGACATCCGTGATGCGCTGGTGCGGATCGAGGCGCACCTGGATTTTGGTGAGGATGTGCCCGAGGCACCCGACCAGAACGCGTTGGCCATGGGGCTGGCGGAGTCCCGCTCGCGACTGGCTGCCCTGGCCGAAACCTTCTCGAGGTCGCGACGCCTGCGGGAGGGCATCACGGTGGCCCTGGTCGGGCGTCCCAATGTCGGCAAGTCATCCCTGCTCAACCGCCTTGCGGATGAAGACCGGGCGTTGGTACACGCGTCGCCCGGAACCACCCGCGATCTGGTGGATATCGGCGTTGAGTGGGCCGGGATCCCGGTCCGCCTTGTCGACACCGCAGGAATCCGCGAAGCGGCCCATCCGGTCGAGGATGCGGGGATGGAGCGGGCTCGATCCCTGGCCGCGGTGGCCGACCGGGTGCTATGGGTCGTCGATGCTTCCACCGCGCCGACCCCCGAAGACCTTGAGATGGCGGCGTCGCTGGATCGGGACCGGGTGCTGTTGGTGCGAAACAAGTCGGATCTGGGGGGTGACGATATGTGGGTGAATATTCACACACCCTCCGTCGCTACTAGCGCTCTCACTGGGGTCGGGGTTGTTGACCTTCGGAACAGCTTGGAACTGCATATAGAACAGTCAATTATCGGTGTGGCCGACACGGAGTCGGTGGTTGTGACCTCGGAACGACACGCGCACCATCTGGAAACGGCCCTGGTCGCTATGGATCGGGCGCGGGCCGTCCTGGCAGAGAGGCGCCCGTTGGAGTTGGGCGGTGCTGACCTGCATCGCGCCCTTGCTGCGCTGGCGGCTATAACGGGTGAACGGGCGTCGGACCAGGTGCTGGATGAGATCTTCGCTCGTTTCTGCATTGGGAAGTAGGAGAGAGGCCCAGGGATGATGGAACAGTACGACGTCGTGGTGATTGGCGCCGGCCATGCGGGCTGCGAGGCGGCGTCCGCGTCCGCGCGCATGGGACAACGCACGCTCCTGCTCACCCTCACCCTCGACACAGTGGCTCAAATGTCCTGCAACCCGGCCATCGGCGGTGTGGGAAAGGGGCAAATGGTCCGGGAGATCGATGCGCTGGGCGGATTGATGGGGCGTGCCATCGATGCGACCGGGATTCAGTTCCGCATTCTCAATCGGAGCAAGGGCCCCGCTGTGCATTCTCCGCGGGCTCAGGCGGACAAGCTCGCCTATCAACGGTTCGTCCGGCGCGTGATCGAATCCACACCGGGCCTGGATCTGCGTCAAGGACAGGTGACCGAGATCCTGATGGATGGCGGCAAGGTGACCGGGGTGGGATTGCAGAGCGGTCGGCGGATCGGCTGCCGGGCGCTGATCATCACGCCGGGGACCTTTCTGGCCGGCCAGATTCACCTGGGGGACGTGCAGTACCCCGGTGGGCGTAGTGGGGAGATCTCCGCTCCGCGGCTTGCGGATTCCCTGCGGCAGATCGGGTTTCGCCTTGGGCGCATGAAGACCGGCACCCCACCGCGGCTGCACCGTCGGAGCGTAGAGCTGGATCGCCTTGAGTTGCAGCCGGGTGATGATCCCCCGGAGCCGTTCTCGCACTTCACCGATCGGCTCGACGTGGAGCAAATCCCGTGTTGGATCACGCGAACCACGCCTGAGACCCACCGGGTGATCCAGGAAAACCTGCACTTGTCGCCGCTCTATTCCGGACAGATCACTGGGGTAGGGCCGCGCTATTGCCCCTCCATCGAGGACAAGGTCAAGAAGTTCCCTGACCGGCCCAACCACCAGATCTTCATTGAGCCGGAAGGACGGGACACGGACGAGCTCTATGTGAACGGACTGTCGACCAGCCTTCCGGAGGAGGTGCAGGCGGAAATCCTGCACACGATCCCTGGGCTCGAGCAGGCCGAGATGCTTCGCCCCGGATATGCCGTGGAGTACGACTTCGTGCACCCGGAGCAACTGCGCCCCAACCTGGAAACCAAGCGAATCGAGGGGCTGTTCCTGGCCGGTCAGATCAACGGAACGACCGGCTACGAGGAAGCCGCGGCACAGGGACTCCTCGCCGGGATCAACGCGGCACTGAAGCTCTCGGGGCGTTCCGAGCTGATCCTCAAGCGCTGGGAGGCATATGTCGGCGTCCTGGTGGATGATCTGGTGACCCTGGGCACCGAGGAGCCCTATCGGATGTTCACCTCCCAGTCGGAGTATCGCCTTCTGCTGCGCTCCGACAACGCGGATGAGCGCTTGATGGCTCACGGGGCGCGGTTGGGGCTGGTGTCCGGCGAGGATCACAAGAGGTGGGTCGATCGACGTGTAGGCATCCGAGAAGAGCGGGACCGCCTGGCTACGCGATCCGTTTCGCTTCAGAAGGCCGCGTCCGCGATCCCAGGGCTCGAGGGGGGGGCAACCGATCGCTCCCAGACCCTGGAAGAGTTGCTGCGGCGTCCCGAGGTCACGTACGCCTCCCTGAACCCTCTCCTGGATGGTCCCCTCCCTATGGAGGACGGTAGACGTCTGGAGATCGAGGTGAAGTACGAGGGGTACATCCGACGCGAAATGGAATCCCTGGAGCGCCTCAAGGCCATGGAGCGGCAACATATCCCCTCGGCGGCGTGGGATCGGTCCTTGCGCGGGATCTCGAACGAGGGCCGGGAAGCCCTGCTGCGCGTTCAGCCCCACAGCGTGGGACAAGCGTCGCGCGTCCGAGGAGTGTCGCCGGCGGACGTCAGCGTTCTCGTGATTCGCCTCGAGGAGATGCGTCGGGAGGGCCACGAAGCGCCGGTTTCCCGGCTGGGTGACGAGGTCGAGGGCGAATGACCGACCGCGAAACCTTTGTGTCGTGGCTGGGCGATACGTACCCGAACCTCGATGAGGATGCGCGGGCCCGGTTGCTTCAGTACGGGGAACTCCTGCGGTCATCCTCCCCCAGGTCGGGCCTGGTTGCCCGCGGTGACCTTCCCCGGCTGTACATGCGACATCTGGCCGAGTGCTCAGACCCCGCCTTCATCCAGGCCCTCCCGGAGGGGGGGCAGGTCGTGGATGTGGGAAGCGGGGCGGGCCTACCCGGGATCCCGCTGGCGATTCTCCGACCGGACCTGCAGGTCACGCTCCTGGAGCCCCGCCACAAGCGAGGGGCGTTCCTTGAGCGAAGCCTGCTGGCCCTCAAGCTGACCCACGCGGAAGTTCGAATCGGGACCCTCGAGGACGCGGCGCGGTCCGAATGGGGGCCGTGGGACGGGGTGGTCTCTCGGGCACTCGCCTGGACGCCCCCGCTGGTCGTGGCCTTGGAATGCGTCACCCGGAAGGGCCCACTGATCCGGTTTGGGGCCCCGGTGGCGCCGGAAGGGATCGAAACGATCGAGATCGCCACCAACCCGGAGCGCGCGGTTCAGGTGTGGCCAAGAGAGCGGTGGAGCGACCTCGGGACCAAGGCCTGAACGCACGCCCCCCCCATGGACCATGTTTCACGTGAAACATCGGAACAACCCAATAGACTGTACAGTCTAATCAAATTGATATACGCCGTAGAAAACAGCCGTAATAGGCTGTATATGGCAGGGCCCTTGTGATTGAGCGGGGCTTGGAGTGGCGCGACGGGGGCCGGGTGCGTCCCTCAGTGTTTCACGTGAAACCCCCAAGAGTCGGATTGACATAACTTGCCCCCCTGAGCGATGATAGCTCTCTCTGGAGGGCACCAGAAATGACCAGATTGCGTAATTGGAACCTATCCAACGGTTTAGTTGGTTGTTGGGCTACTCCCCGAGCCCTCATGCACTTCACGTCACCCCGACCATCAAGGGAGGCGTCATGACCCGCGTCATCGCCATTGCCAATCAGAAGGGTGGTGTGGGCAAGACCACCACCACGGTGAACCTTGCCGCGGGCATAGCCGCACAGGGTCTACGGGTTCTTGTCCTGGACATGGATCCTCAGGGAAACGCCGGAAGCGGGCTTGGGGTCCAGGCCAACACCCTCGACCGGGGAATCTATGAAGTTCTCCTTGGGGGAGTCCCCATCAAGGAGGCCATTCTTGAGACCGTCGCGGATGGGGTGGCACTCCTACCATCGGGCCAGCGCCTGATTGGTGCAGAGGTGGAGTTGGTCCCCCAACCGGCGCGCGAGAGGATTCTCACCCGGTGCCTGGAGGAGGTGCAGGGGGACTACGACTTCATCCTCGCCGACTGCCCTCCCTCGCTCGGGCTCCTGACCGTCAACGTCCTGGCGGCCGCCCAGTCGGTCCTGATCCCCATCCAGTGTGAGTACTACGCCCTGGAGGGGCTGACGCAGCTTCTCAACGCCATCCGCCTGGTTCAGCAGTCTCTGAACCCTGATCTGCGGATCGAGGGCATTGTCCTCACCATGTACGACGCACGTCTCAAGCTGTCCCAGGAGGTTGCGGCAGAGGCGCGCAAGTTCTTTGAAGGGCGTGTTTTCGAAACGGTCATTCCGCGAAACGTGCGCCTCAGCGAGGCGCCGTCGTTTGGACAGCCGGTCATCCAGTACGACCCAGCTTGCGCGGGCTCACAAAGCTATCTTGAGCTTGCCAAAGAACTCATTTCGCGAGAGGAGGCACTCGTTCCCCATGAGTAGGAAAGCACTCGGCAAAGGTCTTGGCGCCCTCATTCCCGAATCGGCACCCCGGGTCAACCGGGAGGTCGAGTCGCCTCCCCAGGCTGCAGATCCGGTCCCGGACCAGAAACCCAGCGAACTCCCGGTGACCGTGATTCGGCCTAACCCGTTCCAGCCCCGTGCCGCGATGGACCCGGCGGCGCTTGAGGAACTCGCACACTCCATTCGTCAGAACGGGCTCATTCAGCCCATCGTGGTGCGGCCCGCCGGGGACGGCCGGTACGAGCTGATCGCCGGCGAGCGTCGGTTCCAGGCGAGCAAGCAGGCTGGACTTGATCGGGTGCCGGTGGTGGTTCGTGAAGCGTCCCCCCGGGAGATGCTCCAGGTTGCCCTGGTCGAGAACCTCCAGCGCGAGGATCTCAACGCAATCGAGGAAGCTGAAGCCTACCAGCGTCTTGCCACGGAATTCGGGCTGACCCAGGAGGAGATTGCTCAGTATGTCGGGCGAAGCCGCACCGCGGTGACCAACTCCTTGCGGCTCTTGGGTTTGAGCAAGGAGCTGCGGGACCTCGTTTCCAATGGCTCCCTGACCGCGGGGCATGCGCGGGCCCTCCTTTCTATCGCCAACGAGAAGGCCCGCCATAACTTGGCGCGCCAGATCCTCGCCAAGGGGCTCTCGGTTCGCCAGACCGAGGCTCTTTGCCAGGGAAGCGGACCGCGCCCCAAGGCCGTTGCCCGCAAGCGATCGCACCCGGCGCTCGAGGCATGGGAAGACCGCCTTCGCACCCGGTTCGGAACCCAGGTCCGCATCGTGGGCGGCGTTGGTCGTGGGAAGGTCGAAATCCAGTACTTCAACGAGGACGATCTCGAGCGGATTCTGGAGATCACCGGTGTGGGCGCGGGTCTCTAGGCGAGTGCGCGAAGCAGCCAAGACGGTCTGATGAGCGACGACCAAGAACCTGCCGGTGGCGTGGATGTCGTGGTGGCGGGCCGGGGTGGAACCCGCACCACGGTGACCCTGTCGCGCACCTGGATTGTGCTGGCGGCAGTCCTGCTGGTGACGGTCATTGCGGCAGGATCGCTGGCAGCCGTTACTTACGTGCGCGCGACCCAGCGTCTGCAGGCCTACTCGAGATTGCTCATCGAGGTCGAGACCCTGCGTCGTCAGAACCAGGCGCTGGCCAATCTGGAGCATGAGTTGCGGACCCTGCGGGATCAGCAGGAACGCATGCTGGAACTCGCCGGCATCAAGCCGGCCCTGGGGTTCCCCAGCGATCTGGATGGGTCCCTCGGGGCCGACCTGGTGTGGCCCATGGAGGGCTCTGTTGACCAGGACTTCTCCCCGCCGGATCGTCCATGGGTTGGAATCCTCGCCCAGCCTCAGCAAACCGTTGCGGCGGCCGGGGACGGTGAGGTCGCCAGCGTGACCGAGACCGATTCGTTGGGGATCCGCCTTGTCCTGACCCATGACGACCGGCTGCAGACGGCCTACTCCGGCCTTCAGCTGAACCTGGTCTCGGCCGGGGATCGCGTGGACGCGGGCCAAGTCATTGCCCTGGTTGGGGCAGTGGGCGGTGGGGATACCATGCTCCGCTTCGAGGTGCTTCTCGAGGGTGAGCGGGTCAATCCACGGGACTATGTCCGCGAGCTGTTTCCAGCGGACCCCTAGGCGTTGTGGAGAACCCGCGATTTCTGTGGATAAGCTACAATCCAATGGTGTTGAAGCAAATACCCGCCCGGGAAACCCCTATTCATACGGGTTGTACACACCGCATCGGGCTCTCAGGGTAGGAAGGCCAAGTCCATGTCCATAGGCCGGATCCGCGTGATCAGCATTATCGTTGTCGTGACCCTTGTCCTGATCGTGGCGTTCCAGAACAGTGACGAGGTGGGTTTGAGCGTCCTGTTTTGGCACTTCCAGGTGAACAAGCTTGCCATGATCCTGGGACTCTTCCTGCTGGGTGGCGTCGTGGGATGGATCGGTTCGTGGATGGCTGCCCGGCACAAGTCGACGACCTAGGGTCGTCAACGCATCAAGGGAATCGTCGCCAGGGCATGGGGAACAACGAGAACCCGGGCTGACGAGTCCAGAGTGCGGGCGACCGCGCGGATCGCCGCGGCCGGATCCTCGAAAGGGCTCAGGTGACACGCGCGAACGGTGTCGGGGTGCAACGCGCCGACGATGCCGCAGTGGGTCTGGGCCAACGCCTTGCCCACCATGAACGCGCGTTGTCCTCCCGCTCCGAATCCCTTCTCCCGCAGTGACTCCAGCATGGAGGCGGGAGTCTCGGCGCGGCGGCACGCTTCAAGGAACTCCCGTTCTCCCGGTCCTTCCCCGGCACCCTCCTGGGCGGGGGCCGGGATGAGAACCCAACCTCCGCTGCGGATCACCGGGCGCGGGGCAAACGCGAGATAGGTCAAGGCGCGCGACGCCTGATACAGGTTGGCGTCCTTGGGTGCCCCCACTCCCGCCACCACCAGGTCGAACGGCGGTCCCTCGACCGGCACGAACGTGGTCGGTTCCAGGCGGGAAACAAGGTCCTCCAGCACGGCCGACGGGTCGCCCGACGCAACGGCGATGGGTGTTCCGGAGGCGGACCGCGCCACGTTGAGGACCCAACCAAGCCCCGCGCGCTCGGCGATCGCGGTCAACGCCCGATGGAGCGGGTTCCCGTCCAGGCGCCCAAGCCGGGTTCCGGGCGCCTCCAGAAACGGGATGCCGTGAAGCGCGCCAATGGTTTCCCGGCCCGCGCAGCCGATCGCCACCGTCTTGCGCGCCCCGGAGAACCCCGCGTACTGGTGCGGTTCCACGATGCCGGTGGCCAGCAGCAGATCACAATCCAGAACCGCCTCGTGGAGATGTACCGGAACCGTGGCGGGGAGGTCTTCGACCTCGAGGTGCCCCAGGAACCGATACGTATCGGGGTCCGCTCCCTGGGCGTCGCGCACCCGGACCCGCTCGGCCCAGTGTCCAAGCAGTTCGAGGCGCTCGGGTTCGGTTGTTCGGCGGTGCATGCCCAGCGCGATGAGGAGGGTGACATCCTTGCGGTGCACACCTCCTGCATCGAGCGCGTCGAAGATGGCATCAAGGAACGCCTCGTTGGGCACGGGGCGCGTTGCATCCGTGACGGCGATGGTTATCCGCATACCCGGCTGGATCCGTTCCGGCAGCGTGGGCCCTCCGGCGGGTCGGCTTATCGCGGTCCTGGCCAGCAGGCCGGCATCCACGGCGGTGGCATCCGGTGCGTTTCCTGCACCGAGCGAGTGCACGGACCAGCTCGCCGGGAAGTCGAAGGCGACCGAGGAATGACCATACGGAACGTCGTGGGAGATCACCCCGGAACTCTATCACCCACGCCGCGGTCGGCGCGGTGTCCTCCACCGACAGGGCGCGTCTTCAGTGATATGCTCGCTCGCGCAACCCCCATGCAAGACCACGGCATGTCTCCCCACGTGACCCCCGACCGCGCCGAGCGCGACCGCGCGGTTTCCCGCGTGTTGCGCGTTACGCTCGGGCTCAACTTCCTGGTGGCGGTGCTCAAGCTGGTCTTCGGTCTCGCGGCGGGAGCGGTGAGCATGGTTGCGGACGGGTTCCATTCCATTCTCGACGGCTCAAGCAACATCGTCGGCCTGGTGGGGCTCAATATCGCCCGCAAAGGGCCGGACAAGGATCACCCCTACGGTCATCGCAAGTTCGAGGCCCTGGCGGCGCTGGCCATCTCCATCTTTCTCTTCCTCAGTTGCTACGAAATCGTCACGCAGGTCATCGGTCGGTTCGGGTCGGGGCACATCGTCGAGGCAACTCCCCTGACCTTTGGCATCATGGGTTTCACCATGTTGGTCAACTTCTGGGTGAGTCGCTACGAGTCCCGCCAGGGTGAGAAGTGGCGCAGCATGATTCTCCTCGCCGATGCCAAGCACACCCGCAGCGATGTCTTTGCCAGCGCTGCCGTCCTCGTTTCACTGGTCGCCTCGCGCTTCGACCTGCCCGCGGTGGACCTCATCACCGCGCTGGGTTTGGCCGGGTTCATTGCCTACTCGGGCTACCAGATCGTATCCGGTGCCTTCTCCGTTCTCTCGGACTCCCAGGTCGTGGACCCGGCACAGGTGGTCGAGGTGGCCACGGGGGTTGCCGGGGTGACCGACGCCCACCGGGTTCGCAGTCGAGGGCTCCCGGACGATGTCCACGTCGACCTCCACGTCCATGTGGATCCCCAGATGCGGGTGAGTGAAGCCCACGATCTGGCGCACCATGTTTCCGACCGGATCAAGGACTCGTTCCCCGGAATCACCGACGTCGTGGTTCATATCGAGCCCGAGGACGAGCACGCGCACTAGCGTCAATTTCAACGTAACCATCTGGAATACAATTGTTTAGGCCGCGATGCCCCCGTTCGATTTATTGGATCATTGGATTTTCGGGAACACCACGCCCACTTGACGGTACTTAACTACGACGGCGCGGGGCGGAAGCGACGCCCCACCGCCGGCCACTTTGGGGGCCTGCCCTGTGGCATTGGTGCCCTTCGGATGGCGTCGACTTTTTGGCGCCTTTAGTCCGGACGGCCACGGTGCATACGGGGGAGTCCTCCAGATCTTGCACGAGACTACCTCCTCATTGGCAAGAGCAGAGCAGCTAGAGCAAAGCAGAGCAGAGCAGCTAGAGCACGGGTTCCACGCCCGCGAAAGCCCGCCCTCCCAGGCGGGCATTTTCGTGCCCTTTTTCCCCGGCCAAAAGTCGAATTTCGCGCGAGAGCGAAGATCCCGGGTGGACGAGACCCATCGTACCTGTGCGCGGCCGATCGCGGCTTAGGCGGGCTCTATGGAGGTCGATTATTCCGGGAATCGCGGAAAAATTCCAACGATCACCGCGCGGTCGGTCTAGAGCAGGGAGTCGCGGAACCAGGTGATCGTCGCGTCGATGGCCCGCTCGAGTTCCGGCGGGGAACCGCGGAACGGATGCACCGCACCGAAAGTGTGCCCGCCCCCCTCGATCAATCGACTCCTGGTCAGGCTTCGGTCCGCCCCGCGCGCGATCAACTCGGCTTCCTCCACCGGGACCGTCTCGTCGCGTGTGCCATGGACAATGAGATACGGAATCTTCAGCCGCGCTGCGGCGGCCTCGATGTCGTAGGCGTCGGGGTGTGATTCAAGATCATCCAGGAGGTCCGTCCGCAACTGGAAGACCTGTCCGGTCCGGGAGTTCTCGATGGGCACGCTCCCAACCCGCCGCCACATGTCCCGTTGCTCATCCGTATATCGGTAGAACGTGGCCACCGATGCCCAGGTGACCAGGGATCGGACCCGCGGATCGCGCCCCGCGCGGAGGATGGAGACGCCCCCGCCGCGGCTATGCCCGAGCAGGCCCAGCTTGCGAACGTCGGCGGAGCCGATGGGCAACTCGCGTTGGGTGACCGCATCGAGGATGCGACCGAGGTCCTGTAGTTCCTTGGCGATGGTGTTGCGTTCGAAACCGTCGACATCCGACGCGGTCTGAAGGTCCTCACCGATCCCCGAGCCCGAAATGTTGAACGTGACCAGGGCCAACTCCGCTGCGGCGAATCGTTGCCCCAGTTCCGGCCAGAAGCCCCAGTCCTTGAAGCCCTTGAATCCGTGAAGACCAACCACGACAGGAAGCCCACGCGGGTTCTCCGGAAGAAAGACGTCGCCACGCAACGGTCCGTTGGCGGTCTCGAGATGGAACGATTTCGGGGTCATGATGCTACCGGGGAGAGGGGGCTTGAGGAGGCGCGGTGGCCCGTGCGGCTGGGAGGATTGTGGGGCCGAACAGACAATGCCGCCACTGCAGACTTGCTGGCCGCTTAAGCAAGCCTGCCCGCCGAACGGGGATCCGACGGTGTGGCGGCACAAATTGAATCTAGATTTGATTGACAAACCCGGTCAAGACATAAGTGAAATTTTCCAAGAGCCCGTACGGCATGGGGTTAGGCGGTCGAGTTGGCAAGGAATGGACCGGCTGAGGAGTGATCCGGGCCTAGGGTGGGGTTCGGGAGTCGTCCTAGCGCCGCCCGGGGGCCCGGTGCCAACTCGTGGCAATGGGCATTCGTCGTCCCATTCCAAAGGCCTTGGGAGTGATGCGGAGTCCGGGAGGGGCTTGGCGACGCTTGTACTCCGCGCGGGTCACCAGGCTGACGATGTGCTGCACGGTCTCGGGCTCCACCCCGCTGTTGACGATCGTGTCGATGGGTTGCCCTCCCTCGACGTAGGCAGCCAGCACCCGGTCCAGAACATCGTACGGTGGAAGGGAGTCCTGATCGGTCTGGTCCGGTCGCAACTCGGCCGAGGGCGGTTTGGTCAGGGTGGACTCGGGAATGAGCTCGCCATTCCCGTTGAAGTCCCGCGCCAGTCGATACACCATCGTCTTGAACACGTCGCTGATCACGGCGAGCCCGCCCGCCATATCCCCATAGAGCGTGCTGTACCCGACCGCGAACTCGCTCTTGTTCCCCGTGCTCAACAACAGGTGTCCAAACTTGTTGGAGAGCGCCATGAGAATCACGCCGCGCAACCGCGCCTGGATGTTCTCTTCCGCGAGCCCCTCGTCCGTGCCCTCGAAGCTTTCCTTCAGCGTGTCGAGCATGGTCCGGAAACCGGACTCGATGGAGATCACCCGGTAGGGCATGCCCAGGTTCCGGGCCAGATCCCGCGCGTCGTCCAGACTTCCCTGGCTGGAGTAGCGACTGGGAAGCGAGATACCCCAGACGTTCTCTCCGCCCAGCGCTTCGGCCGCCAAGGCGGCAACCACCGCGGAATCAATGCCCCCGGAAAGACCCAACACCGCGCTCCGGAAACCGCACTTCCCGGCATAGTCCCGCAGCCCGTGTACCAGGGCGGCGCGCACCGAGGGGATTTCCGCAAGGGGCGCGGTATAGCTGGCCGGGCGCACCTCGCTCCCCCCCAGGAGACACGAATGATGTGGAACCAGGACAACCCGATCGTCGCCGCGCTGCGCGTCCACCCAGAGAATCTCTTCGGTGAAGGGCTCCACCGAAGCAATCAGGTTTCCTTCCGCGTCCAGCACGACGGCATCACCGTCGAAGATCAGCTCGTCGTTTCCCCCTACCAGGTTGGAGTAGAGCAGCGGAAGACGGTGCCGTGCGCAATGGCTGGCGAACATGGCGTGGCGAAAATTGCGCTTGGCGACATGAAAAGGCGAGGCCGACAGGTTGAGCAGCACCTCGGAGCCGGCCTGGGCCAGTTCATCCACGGGGTCCCGGGGGTAGAGGCGGCGCGGCCAGAACCCGCGTTCGTTCCAGGCGTCCTCGCAGATGTGGATCCCCCAGCGAATCCCACCGAAAGAGACCGGCTGGGCCGGGGAGGGATCCGGTTCGAAGTGTCTCCCCTCGTCAAACACGTCGTAGGTTGGAAGCAGGCGTTTACGGACTTCCTGGATCACGCGGCCTTCGTGGGCAACCAGGGCGGCGTTGAAGAGCGGCTTACCCTCGCCCCCGTTGCGGGTCACCGTTCCGAACACCAGTCCGGCCTTGCCGGTCATGGCGGCAATCCCCGAGGCGGATGTCTCGCAGGCGGCAAGGAACTCGGGGTGGTCCAGGAGATCCCGAGGGGGGTAGCCGGCCACCGCGAGCTCGGGAACCACGACCAGATCCGCTCCCCCACCGACCGCCTGCTCGTACGCGGCACGGATACGGTCGGCATTTCCCGCGGGATCCCCGGCAACGGTATTGATCTGACATAGGGCAACGCGCATGACGAGGAGTCTACACCGCCTTGCCCAAGGTGATCCCCACCCAGGCCGACCGTCGGGGCATCACCCCTGCCTTGGCCCGCTCCCACCGACGGTAAAATTGCCCGGCCCCCATCCGGGTGATACGGTTGCGCCATGAGCGAACGCCCCCCCGAGATTCCAGCTCTCGACCCATCCCTGGCGGAGGGCCCGAAGGGATCCGGTGACGAACTTCGCCGCAAGCGGTTCCTGACCATCGTCAATCCGGTCTCGGGGCCCCGCGGGAACAAGCCTCCTGCCCGCGAACTGCGGGAACGGGCGGCGAAGCTCGGCTTGGACCTCGATATCGTCGAGACCACGCCGGAACTGGACGGTCGTGACGCGGCGCTCTCGAAGAACGCCACCGACTACGAAGCGCTTCTGGTGTGGGGAGGCGACGGAACCATCATGGAGGTCGCGTCGGTGGCGATCGAGACCGGGGTTCCTCTGGCGGTGATCCCCCGCGGAACCGCCAACGCGGTGGCGTGGCACTTCGGGTTGCCGTTCGATGTCCAGCGCGCCCTCCAGACCGCGATGCGAGGCAGGGTGGTCAGGATCGACGTGGCTCGCACCGGTGAACAGAACTTTCTTGTCCTTGCCGGACTGGGATTCGATGCCGCGGTGATCAGCTCGGCCACCCGCAGCCTGAAGCGACGGTTCGGGTTCCTCGCCTACCTCGTAGCCGCCTCGCGCAACCTGGGGCGACGGCCGTACACCTTTCGCATTTCCCTGGATGGAAGGGAACCCTTCCGAGTGCGGGGAGTGACCGCGGGCATCACCAACCTGGGAACGCTCGCGGGAAATTTCCGGCCGGTCAATCCGGTTTCACCCCAGGACGGTCTTCTGGACATCATTGTCGTGGCCCAGGCAAACTTCGCCGCGTTCTTCAGGATCTTTTTCTGGAGCCTGCTGGGACGACTGCACCAGGATCCCCGCGTGAACCATTTCCAGGCCCGCAAGGCAAGGATCGAGACGCGCCCGCTCGCTCCGCTGCAGATCGACGGGGACGAGATCCCCGGGCGACACCGGGAGCTGAGCGCGGAGGTGATGCCCAGCGCGCTGGCCATCGTGGTGCCGCCGGACTGGATGCTCAAGGTGCCGTGGCTCCCCGATGTGCCGTGGCGTCAGCCGGGAATCAATACGCCGCCCGGGACGCACTTCCGCGGCCTGGACAAGCACCCCGGGAAGCCGGGCGAGGGAAAGCCGGAGACCCGGGCCCAGGGCTAGGAAGCTAGGCCGAGAACTCCAGCTGAACCGGACCGGGGATCAGGCCGGCCTCGAACCCTTCCTCCAGGATACGCTTCACCGCCGTGCGTCCCCGCTCGCCGTAGTCGATGGTGAGATCGTTGACGTACATGCCGACGAACTCGTCGGCCAGTTCGGTGGTCATGTCGCGGGCGTACTGCATGGCGTGGGCAAGCGCGGGCTGGCGATGATCCAGGCCGTACTGGATGGACTGCTTGAGCAGTCTGGAAACCACCGCGATCTTCTCGGGGCCGAACGAGCGGCGGATGCAGTTTCCACCCAGCGGCAGCGGCAGGCCGTCGGTGCGCTTCTGCCACCACACCCCCAGGTTGAGAATCTCGGTGAGTCCCTGGTTCTGGAAGGTGAGCTGTCCCTCGTGGATGATGAGGCCCGCATCGGCGCGACCGGCCTCGACCTCGACCAGGATCTCGTCGAACGGCACGACCCGGAACCTGAACGGGCCAATGGCCAGACGCAATGCGAGGAACGCGGTGGTCATGGTCCCCGGGACCGCGATGAGCTTGTCGTTGAGATCGCTCACCTTCATGGACTCGCGGGCCACCACCATGGGACCGTAGCCGTCCCCCATGCTGGCCCCGTGCGGAAGCAGGATGTACCGGTCCTGGATATAGCTGTAGGCGTGGATGCTCACCGCGGTGATGTCCAGCTCTTCCCGCAGGGCCCGCCGGTTGAGGGTCTCGATGTCCTGGAGGACATGCTCGAACTTCAGCCCACCCGTATCCAGGGTGTCATGGGCCAGGGCGTAGAACATGAAAGCGTCGTCGGGATCGGGGCTGTGCCCCAGGGTCAGGGTCTCGGGAGCCATCGGTGCCTCTGCGTGGGGGTTCCGTGCGGGCCGGGTTGACGCCCCGGGTGCCGCACTCTTTAATCGTAGACTCGATTCGCGACGAAGGAGGGTAGCATGCACCGCCGAACCTCGGCGATCCCACTGATTCTGCTCGGTCTGGCTCTCCTGGGTGGGATCCCGGGCGATGCCGGGGCCGAAGCGCCGTTCTATTACGACGATCTCTACGACGTCAGCTTCTACGACCCGAACTTCCAGCCCATGTTCCGTCCCACCGGGTATCTCGCCTTTCTGGCCCAGGGCTGGACCTACGCCAACGTGCCCGGGGAGTCGCTGCAGGACCAGAACCTGCGTGGGGAGTACCGGTTGCGGTGGTCGGTGGGGCTGGACGAGGCCTATTCGGCGCTGCTCATCGAGGGGAAGGCGGCCCAGCAGAAGAACATTGTCCCCGAGGACTACTTCCTGAAGCTGGAGTACATCTACCGGGGCCTCAAGGCGCCGTTGTGGCTCTATGGCGGGGCGCGGTTGATCGAGGACGCCGACGCCGTGCTCTACGGCGGCGTCGAGACCATGGCCTTCCACGTCGCGGACCTTCTCAAGACCACGTCGCGCAAGCTGCCCCTGGCCTTCAAGGGGTTTGCCGAGGTGCGATACAACCCGGACGTGGAGAACAACCCCAGCCTGCGGCTCATGGCCATGGTCATGAATCCCAAGGGATCCCTGGGGCTGGTCACCCTGGCCCTTCCGGTCGACATGACCTTCGCCGAGAACGAGAAGCCGATCTATCTTCTCTCGCCCCATCTGGATGTCACGGTACTGAAGGGCTTCCTTCAGGTGGACCTCGTGTCGGGGTTCTCGGTGGAGTTGAAGGAAGACGGGGAACAGCGCGCGTCGATCGGGATTCGGGCCGGGTTCGGACCCCCGGGAGGGATGGAATACGTGGAGGTCAGCCCCGGTCTTCCTTGAGCAGACCGAAGTTCACGCTGTCCAACCACTCGTCCCGAAAACGGAAGTTTTTTCTCTGGGTGCCTTCGTACTGGAAACCGGTCTTCTCCAACACCCGGCGTGACCCGACATTGCGGCCGTCGATGTCGGCCTGTGCGCGGTGCACCGGGGTGTGGGTGAACAACCAGTCCAGGACGGCGCGCAGCGCTTCGGTGGCGTAGCCGTTCCCTTGGTGTTCCACGTCGATGAAGTAACCCACGCGCGCGATGGCCTCGCGTTCCACCTCCGCTTCGACCAGACCCAGGACCGTGTCGCCCGTGCGGATGGTCCAGGCAGGCGTCTTGGACTCCACGCTCTCGTCCACCCATTTCGCCACGTCCTCGACCGTTTTCGCCGTGTACTGGAAGTCCTCGATCGATGCCGGGTTTCGGGCAATGGGGAAGAGCCGTTCCGCATCCGCCTTGGTCAGCGGGGCCAGGGTCAGCCGCTGGGTCTGTAGTGTCGGGTGGGGTTCCATGCGGCGGGCACCTCCGTAGGTCGTGATGGTGTCCCCCAAGCGGGGTACGGTCAGGGTATCATCCCCGTGTCGATAGGCATCCAATCAGGAGATCCCGTTGAGTCTGCCGCCGAACGAGCATCCTCTCAACCCGGAACCGCCCCCGCCGGAGCGTGTCGTCCCCGCGCCGCCCCCGATTCGATTGCCCTCCGGAAACGACCCGCGTCAGCTGGGGGAAGCCAAGGCGAGCGGATGGAACTGGGGGGCCTTCCTGATCCCCTATCTCTGGTTGATCGGTCACGGACAGGTAGGCGGCGGCATGCTGCTGCTGATCTCGAGCGCCCTGCCGGGAGTTTCCCTGCTCCACCTGCTCATCTATCCGGCGACCGGATTCTACCTGGGACTCAACGGATACGAACTGGCCTGGCAAAACCGTGCCTACCACTCCGTGGAACAGCTTCGACAAGGGGAACGCACCTGGATTCTGTGGGGCGTCGTGTTCTTCGTGTTGGCCCTGCTCGGGATGCTGCTGATGCTGGTCTACTTCAGCGCCATGATGACCGAGATGATGGGGCTCATGGAGGAGATGGGGATCTAGGCTTGCTGCGCACACCCGGAATCCACCCGGGTGGACCCGGCGCCTAGCCGATCACTTCGCGGAAGTACTCCAGCAGGTTTCGCCCCAGCATTCCCCGCAGTTCGTCCTCGGTCCAGCCCCTGGACAGGAGTCCCGCAGTGAGCGCGGGAAGCTTGCCCACGTGCTCGAGCCCCACCGGAAAACGGCTCGCCCCGTCGAAGTCCGTGCCCAACGAGACCGCCTGGGTGCCCATCACCCGCAGGGCATGGTCCACGTGCGCCACCGCATCCTCGAGATCGGCGAGCGGCACGTGGCGGTTGTAGACCACGTATTCCTCCTCGCTGATGCCGGCGAAGTCCTGGAACTCCGTCTTCTCCCCTACCGTCGCATACTCGGGGGTCGCCTTGGCCCGGGACCAGGCCACCGACTCGTCGATGAGGAAGCCGCTGCAGAAGCAGACCCCCATCACGCCCCCGGCCTCGGCGAGTGCCTTCATCTGTTTGTCGTCCAGGTTGCGGCGATGGTCGTTGAGCGCCTTGCAGGACGAGTGGCTGGCGAAGGGGCGTTTGGTGGCGACATCGAGAACATCCCACCAGGTGGCGGGCGCCACGTGGGAGATGTCCACCGCCATCCCGATCTGTTCCATGGTGGCGACGACCTCGCGGCCGAAGTCGGTGAGGCCCCCGTGCTGGACCAGGGACTTGTCCATGGGCCCGCAGCCGTCGGCCCAGTTGTTGGTGTTGTTCCAGGTCAAGGTCATGGCCCGCACGCCGCGCTCGTGGAAATGACGCAGGGTCTCCAGCGAGTCCTCGATCGCGTGCCCGCCTTCGATGGAGAGCATGCCGGCGAACTTGCCCGAGGCCAACGCGGCGTCGATGTCGGCGGCGGTGCGGCAGGCGGCAAGCCGGTCCGGATAGCGAACGACTTCTTCCTCGAAACGGTCGATCAGCGCGTCCACCACCGCGGCGCAGCGGTCCGGGATGTAGCGCACCGGAACAAAACAGGCAAAAAGCTGGGCGCTGAGATCGCCCTCGGTGATCTTGTCCCAGGAAAGGTGCGCGGCCTCGGGGGCGTTGCCCAGGTCGTACTTGCGGTCCCGCATCTCGGACAGGGTGTCCACGTGCGCACACATGACCATGGCGTCCGCATGGAGAGCCTTGGCGCGTTCGAGGTGTTCGGGTTTCAGTTCCATCCCGGCATCGTAGGGGGACGGGGCAAACCCCGCAAGCGTGTCCACAAGAACGGCGGTCCCGGGACCGATGCCCCGGGACCGCCGACCCTGTGGGGGTGCCATCCGATCTGCATTCCGCCGCTCCAACGCGGGCGGTCCCGTGCGACGGTCTACCGTCCGCCGTGTCGGCCGTGTCCACCGTGCCTGCCGGTGTCCATTTGCTCGGCGTAGAGCACGGGAGCGTGCCGGGCCCTTTGGCTGTGAATCGCGTAGCCCTCCACGCTGTAGAACAGCTCACCGCAGGCGGGATCCACATAGGCGTATCCCTCGGGAGCGTAGTTGCCCAGTTCCACGGTCAGGGCGACCCCGCCGAAGTACACACCCAGACCGGCGTGGAAGTAGTAGGGCGAACCGGCGACGACCAGACGCGGAGCGCCCACATACCAGGGGCGAGCCACCGAACAGTACGGGGCGGGTCGATACACCGGTCGGTAGGCCCGGCGGTAGCGGGGACGGTAGCGGGGCGGGGCGTGAACCACGTCGCAATAGGCCACGCCGGATGCGCCCTGATGGTAGTGCCCGGCGCCCTGGTTCTTCTTCTTGTGCTTGGGGCCGGCGTCTGCCGTGCCGACCAGGGGGCCGGCCGCGAACAGCATCGCGCACCCCAGCAGGAGCGCGGTCAACGCGCTGCGTTTCGGGTTGGAAGCTCTCATGGCGTTCTCCTTCTTCGTCCTGAACATGCCCGTCCACCTGACGCCCCTAGTCGGCTCACAGACGTCGCGTGGGGTTCCATAGAGCAGGGGGCGTGCCATTGCCGATGAAGGGGGCGGCCGGAGACAACAATCAGAAGGGGTACAACCGGTTAGGGCGCGCCCAGCCCGGGGTGGAGCCCTGCGGGGGATGGCGGTCCCTGTGGCTCGATCGCTACAGGTGTGGTCGAAGGAACGTCAAGGCGACCTCGGCCTCAGTCCCCCCACACCTCGGTGATCACCGCTTTCATCCCCGGGGTGGCCAGCTGGAAGTTCCGGCCGATGGGATGCGGGTTGGGAAACCACTTCCACAGGAACGCGCCGATGACGCTCGGTTCCCTGTCGATCGCCCGCAGGGCCGCGCGCATGCACTGGGCCTGGATGATCTCCGCGTCCTCGCCGTCGGTGTGATAGGCCCACGGTTCCACGGGGGTGTTGTGGGCGCGGTTGTAGCCCAACTCGGTGAACACGATGGGCCGGTCCTGGGCCTCCGAGAAGACCCGTAGCCGCTCCATCCATCCGGTCCACCGGTGCGTGAGGGCTTCCTCGGTCACCCCCATGCTGTCCGCCAACGGGAAGTAGGCCTGGATACCGATCACGTCGAGGTCGTCCCAGAAGGTGACCTCTTCGTAGTGGGTCCAGTTGGCGGCATAGGTGAGGGGGGCGTCGGTCACTTCCCGTACGGCCCGGATGACCCGGCGCCAGTCCTCCACCCGGTGGAGGGTGAGGTCCAGCTCGGTACCGACCACGAACCCGTCCGCGTCCCGGGTTGCCGCGGCCACGTTCACGATCCACTCGGTGTAGCCCCGAAAGAAACGCTGCCACTGCGCTTCCGTGTCGAAGGTGATGTCCCCCCGCCACGAGAACCTGGAACCCCAGTAGGCGATGTGCGGCTTGATGAGCGTCTTCATGCCCAGGTCGTGGGCGTCATGGATGGGGCGCACCAGGTAGGCGGGGGGGTGGTCGGGGTTCGCCACGTCGTAGTTGAGCGCCCCATCCCCGCGGATACCGGCATAGGGATGGGTGGAGATCCAGTTCGCCCCCAGCTCCCGGATATCCTGAATGGTGCCCCGCATGGGGGGATCCCCCCAGTCATGGCCAATGCCATGGGTGGAGATGATGACACCGCGCACGGAACCGTCGTCGCCTCGGGGCGCTGCTCCCACGGGGGGGCCGAACAGGTTGACGACCAGGACCACCGTGGCGCACACCGCCACACGCACCGGGCTGCGTCCCGACGCGGGGTGATTCGTGAAACGAGGACGCTGTCGGCGAGGGGTGGAGCCGGGCAGGGTCAGCTGCGGAACCATCCGGAGATCCTGGAGGATCGCAGGGCGGTCATGGCGGCGGCGGTCTTGAGCACCATGCCGGGGAGGAACGGAGCCACTCCCAACTGGTAAGCAACGACCATGGAGTTTCCGGTGTAGAGCTTGAGCTGGGTCGCCCCGAAGAGGAAGATCACCGCATGTGCGGCGAGCAGGCCCAGCCCGGCGCGAAGCCAGGAGCTTCCCGGGCGCACCGTCATCCCGGCTACCCAGGAACCGATCACGAATCCGAGCAGGTAGCCCCCGGTGGGTCCAAAAAGGACCCCGGGACCGGCGGCTCCGCCGGCAAAAACCGGCATTCCGGAGACGCCGGCGGTGATGTAGGCCAGTTGCGACAACGGTCCCCACACCGGCCCCAGGAGGGCGCCGGCCAGGATCACGGCCAGGGTCTGCAGGGTAATGGGCACGGGGGAGAACGGGAGCGGGATGCTCACCGTGGCTCCTACCGCGGTCAGGGCGGTGAAGAGGAGGGTGCCGAGGGCCATGACGCCCCATCCACGCGAGACGGAGAGGGGTTGGTCGAGAAGCAAAGCGCGCACGATTCCTCCTGGGTCTGGGACGAGGCGGGTTCCGGGTCCGTGATTCTGCCGATTATGATGGTCCCGGGTCAAGGGAACCCGGAACACGGTAACCGAAGGGAACAGCAATGATAACAGCGGATGTGGTGGTGGTCGGGGGTGGCATCGTAGGGATGTGCACCGCCTTGCGGCTGGCCGAAGCCGGTCTGGACGTCCATCTGATGGATCAACGCGCGCCGGGGAAGGAGTCCTCGTGGGCCGGAGCGGGTCTCCTGCTCCCCCAGACCGAGACCGACCCCCCCGGGAGCCGAAGCGGACTGCCCGGTATGGTCCAGGCCGATGCCATGCTGTCTGTTTGTCTCAAGGCCCGGGATACGTTTCCGGCGTTCCTGGACTGGCTCCAGACCCGGCCGGGGGCGCGGGCGCAGGACAGTCCCCCACCCCGGTCCCGCCTGGATGGGGTTCTTTGTCTGGCGCTGGGTCCCCAGGATCTCCCCCACCTCCAGTCCCGGGTGGTTTGGCAGGTGGAGCAGGGGCTGGAGGCCAGGATGGTGGACGCCGCCGAAGCCGAGTCCCTGGTGGGGGGACTGCGGTGCCATGGGGCGGCGTTCTTTCCCCGGGACGGCTGGTACGACAATCAGGCGCTGATGCCGGTCCTGGCGCGCGCGGTGGCCTCGGCGGTGTCCCTCCATGTGGAAACGCAGGTCACCGGGGTCACCACGAAGACGGACCGCGTCACCGGGGTGACCACGGCCCGGGCGGATCTGCCGGCGATCCAGGCGGCCCATGTCGTCCTGGCGGCGGGTGCCTGGACCAGTGCGCTGATCCCGGAGGGTGAGCCGAGACCGCGGATTGCCCCGTCCCGGGGGCAGATGATCCTCATGGAGGCCGCGGCGGACGCGCCAAGGCGACCTGCCATTGGCGGGGAATCCTATGTGGTGCCACGCCCGGGCGGCCGCGTTCTGCTGGGGGCGACGGTTCAGGATGCCGGCTTCGATACGACGGTCCCTCCCGAGTCATTGCAGGAGATCCGGGATGGAGTGGCCGGGTTTCTCCCCCGCTCCCGGGACTGGAAACAGTTGGACGCCTGGTCCGGGCTGCGTCCGCGTGCGGCCGGGGATCTACCGGTGATCGGCCCGGGGAGGCACCAGGGTCTCTGGCTGGCTTCGGGCCACTTCCGCAACGGTCTTCTGCTGGGGCCCCTCACCGGGGAGTGGATCACCGAGGGGGTGACCACGGGATCCATGCCGCGGGAAGCCCACCCGTTTGCGCCGCGGGACCACGC
The DNA here is from genome assembly GCA_942491735.1 of Candidatus Eiseniibacteriota bacterium. Lineage (GTDB taxonomy): Bacteria > Eisenbacteria > RBG-16-71-46 > JABDJR01 > JABDJR01 > CALOCN01. The sequence continues at coordinate 260,053 of CALOCN010000008.1, forward strand.
CGCCGCGTGAGCCCTGGGGGCTGGAGACAGAAAGACGCCCCCGGATCCGGGGATCCAGGGGCGTCGGTCGGTCTCTCGAAACAACTCGTCTAGAACAGTTTCCGGATCCGGACCTCGTCGTCACCGTCCTTCACATGGACAATGTCTCCCCGCCGGGCGGTGCGAATCGCGGCCACCGCGGCGCGGGTGTTGAACCCCTCTCCGTCATAGGCGCGCAGCATCTTGAGGGCACCCTTGATGGGCAGGCGACAGGTCACCTCTTCCCCGCGGTCCCCGTTGACGTCGACGTGGATCTCGTCCCCCACCTTGCGGATCAGAACGGTTTCGCCGCCGTCCTGGACCTCGACGATGACGAAGTCGGGCTGGTCGCGCAGCTCCTCGAGGACGCGCTCGGCCAACGGCAGGTAGTCCGCGACTTCCGGGCACTCGACATAGCGGGCCTCTTCCGGGACGAAGGCGAGTGCGGTCTGGGCCACGACGAGCGGCACCGGAATCATGAGGTGCATCCCGTCGGGACCACCCTCCTGCACGTCGACCAGGACGACACCCGTCGCGCCGATGACAAGAGACATGAGCAATACGGGCGCCGCTAGGACGATCCCTGCTTTGAGCAACATGACAGCCCCCTTGGCTGGGTCAGGTCGCCAGAAAGCCTTCTCCGGGGAGAAGGCTCCTGGACAACGTTAGTCGATCCAGACGCGAACGCGGTCGCGCCCGTCCTGAATGGTGATGATCTCGCCGGCGTTCGACTCCTGGAGCTCCGCCACCGCGGCCGCGAGGTCGAGCTCGTTTCCGGATCCGCTGAGCAGGGCGTCCACGAGGGACACCGGAATCTCCATGCGCACCATCTCGTCGCCGTCGTAGGAATCCACGTTCACGTAGACGAAGTCGCCCTTGCGGGAGATCTCCACGGTCTCGTTCTCCTCTTCGACGGTCACGAAGGTGGCGTCACCGGCGTTGCGCAGTTCCTGCCAGAGCTTGCGCAGGTCGCGGACCGAGATGTCCGCGTTGTCGATGGTGAGGTTGCCGTTGGAGATGTACTCGTTGTCCATGTCCCCCGCGATCTCGAGCGCCATCTTGGCGAGCGACAGCGGGAGGTTCACTTTGACCTGGGCACCGCGACCGTTGTCTTCGTCCACCTCGATGTGGAGCCAAGGGGAACCCGAACCCGCGAAGGCGAGCATGGGGACGACCAGACCGAGGGTAAGAATGAGAGTGATCAGCTGTCGTTTCATTGGCGACTCCTCCGTTGTGTCATGGGACCCGCCGTCCCGGCGAAAGGTTGCGGTTGTTGGGGTGTGACCCGATTTACGAGGGAGAGGGCTCCCAGGTTGCATCCGCACCTCACCCCGTGCCTTTCCCCGCCGAGCGACTTCATAAAGCATTGCCCGGCAGCCGCTTGGTGCCGGGGGGGGTCGGTCGCCGTTCTACCGGCTAGACTAGGGGACCCCCCCTACCGGTGGACGGTTTGTCCAACGCCCTCGTTCAACCGGAGATCCAGATGCCCATTTCCCGTATCCGCTGTCTCATCCCCATCCTGGCGCTCAGCCTGGGCGGGACCCTGGCCTGGGCCCATCAGGGGGGGCCGATTCCTTCCCGCACCGGTGCGCCGGCGACGGGAGGCAAGCCGGCCGAGAACACCTGCAACATCCGCGGATGCCACGTGGGGAACCCGTTGAACCAGAACGGCACGCTGAAGATCCTGGGCATGCCCACGGAGTATGTCGCGCTGGAAACCTATGCACTTACGGTGCGGCTCGAGTCCGAGGCCACCACCAGCAATTCCAACCGCAAGTGGGGGTTCCAACTGACCGCCATCGACGCCGAAGGAAACGGGGTCGGGGTCTTCCACCCGGGCGATCTGGGGATGATGGACGGCGCGGGGCAATTCGCGGGACGGGAGTACGTCACCCACAACATCGACAACATTTTCCAGGGTGAGCAGAGTCCCGCCCAGTGGACGGTTTCCTGGACCGCTCCCGATGCAGGAGGGGGGGCGGTGAGCTTCTACGCGGCCGGGAACGCGGCCAACGGGAACAACAATTCCTCGAATGATTTCATCTACACCGGATCCGCCACGGCGGGTGAAGCGATGAGCCCGGTGCAGCCCACCACCTGGGGGGCGATCAAGCAGGCACACGGAACCCGCTCTCCACGGCTATCCCAGTAGCTCGCGCACCATGGCCTGCACGGCCTTGCCGTCCACTTCCGAGGCGTGGTCGGCCATGACGACCTTCATGACCTGTCCCATCTCCTTCATGGAGGTGGCGCCGCTGCTCTCGATGGCCGCGCGCACGATGTCCCGCAGGGCATCCCCTTCGAGCATCCGGGGAAGATAGGCGGAAAGAATCGCCGCCTCGGCTTCTTCCTTTTCGGCCAATTCGGGACGATCCGCGTCCCGGTACTGGGCCACCGCCTCTTCGCGCTGCTTGACCGCGCGCTTGAGGACCCCCACCACCTCGTCGTCGGTGAGCTCCTCCTTCTTGGCGATCCGTGCGTTCTTGATGTCGGCGGAAGCCATGCGGAGCGTGGTGACCTTGAGGGAGTCACGCGCCTTCATGGCGGTCTTGAGGTCTTCCTGGATGCGATCGGTAATCATTTCCTGGTCTCCATGACGCGTGCGATGGACAAGAGGGGCATATTGTCGCACACAAGAGAGGGGGGCGACCCTCCAGGATCGCCCCCCCCACAAGCCGCGAACAGGAAGGCTACCGCGAGGTGAGGTATTCGCGCATCCCCTCGCTGGTCTCCTTCATGGTGTCCTGTCCCTCGTCCCAATCGGCGGGACAGACTTCCCCTTCGTTGGAGGTGACGTACTGGAACGCCTTCAGGGTCCGCAGGGCCTCGTTGGCCGACCGTCCCACCGGGAGGTTGTTGATGGTGGCGTGCACCACGGTACCCTCGGGGTCGATGAGGAACAGGCCCCGCAGTGCCTTGCCATCATCCAGCACTCCATAGTCACGCGCCATGGTCTTGTTCAGGTCGGCGAGCAGCGGGTAAGCGAGTTCCCCACCGAGACCGCCGTCCTCGAACTTGGCCTCCACCCAGGCCTTGTGGGCGTACTTGGAATCGATCGAAACACCCAGGACCTGGCAGTCCCGTTCCTCGAACTGGGGCGAGGCCTTGTGAAAGCTCAGCACCTCGGTGGGGCAGACAAAGGTGAAATCCAGGGGGTAGAAGAGCAGGTAGGTCCACTTGCCCTTGCGATCGGACAGCTTGAAGGTCTTGAACTCTCCCTTGATGTAGCCCTCGACCTGGAAGTCGGGAGCCTTCTTGCCAACGGGAGTGGTGAATAGGGTGTCGGACATGATTTCCTCCTTGGCGGCGGGTACGGTCATGGCTCCGGCCCGGCGCGAATGTTTCCAGTGTGCAACCGTGATACACGGCCTCACTGTTCGTAACTCCATCTGTTTCCTTGAATTGCGAAATACGACCGGAGTAATCCGGTATTTTGGCGTGGGCTCACGGAGGGGCCGCGATAGACTGGGTGTCTATCCAAGGAGTTCTGATGACCCGCACCGAGACCGTTCGCATCGGCACCTTCCTCGCCGTCGCGGTGACGATCTATGTCACGGCACTCACATTGGCCCGGGTGGTTCCGGACTTGCCGCGTCCCGGTCTCATGACCCTTGCGGTGGGCCTCGATCTCACCCTGACCGTGGGCTTGGCCTACCTGCTCATTGGGCGGGACCGATGGCCCCGTTGGCGGTTGGTCCCGCTGCTGGTCATCGGCGGCGTGGTGGCGCTGCGAACGCTCCCGGAATCCCAGACCCGGGTTCTGGGTCCCATCGAGTTGTGGTTGGCCGGTCTCGAGCTGGTGGCGATCGGGTTCCTCGGGTTTCGGGTGGCTCGCCAGCTGCGCCGCCGCCCGAAGGCAAGTGAAGATGCGGACCTGCTCACGGCGCTGCGCAAGGAAGCGGGCGAGCTGATCGGGTCGCCCCGGCTGGGCGATGCCGCGGCCTGGGAGTTGGCTACCCTGCGCTACGCGACGGCTCCGGGCGCGGCGCCACCGGATGGGCCCGGGGTCTTTGGCTACGTGAAGCGCAGTGATTGGGATTCCCTGTCCACGGCCATCCTGGTCCTGCTGGTTCTCGAGCTCGTGCCGGTCCACCTGCTCCTGCACAGTTGGAGCCCGGTGGCGGCCTGGATCGTGTTGGCCCTGTCCATATACAGTGGGTTCTGGATCCTGGGCGAGCGGCGCTCGCGGGCCCGGCGACCCATCCTGCTCACCCCGGAGGGGGTGGTGCTACGGGCCGGGATCCGTTGGGACGGGCTGATTCCCTGGGACGCCATCCGGGAGATCGAGCCCTGGAGCGACACGGACCACGCCCGGAGCTTCAAGGCCACCGTGCACGACGATCCGGAACTCCATCTGGAGTTGCGACAGCCCGTCCGCATTCATGGGGCCTACGGCATCTCGCGCGACGTGACCGGGTTGGGAATCCGGGTCGACGACGTCGCCCGGTTCCGCCGGGAGGCCTCAGAATTTCCGACCGCCGGCCCCGGGGCCTAGGGAGCATCATGGAACCGATTCTTCGCCTGGGGTTGCGCACCGTTCGTCTTGCGCATGGCGACATCACCGAACAGGATGTCGATGCCATCGTCAACCCGGCCAACGAACAGCTCTTCCTTGGTGGAGGCGTGGCCGGGGCCATTGCCGCCAAGGGGGGACCGGAGATCCAGACCGAGTGTGACCGTCTCGCCCCCATCGCCGTCGGCGAAGCGGTCATGACCGGAGGCGGAAAGCTCAAGGCGCGCCACGTCATCCATGCGGTTGGACCACGGGGCGGTCAGCAGGGGGCGGAACATCTCCTGGCCTCGGCCGTCTACAACGCCCTGGCGGTGGCCAACCGGAACGGACTCAAGACGCTGGCCCTGCCCGCGATCTCCACCGGGATCTTCGGATACCCCATGGCGGACTGCGCGCGCATCACCGTCCCCACCGTGGTCGAAGCCCTCCGGGCCCAGATGCAAAGCCTCATGGAGGTCCGGGTCGTTCTCTTCGACTGGCAAGGTTACCGGATGTTCGGCGACGAACTGGCGAAGTTCGTGTGGCCGACGCCTCCCGTGACGCCGGAGCCGGCGGAAGCGGTCGAGGACGAAGCGGCAGCGGAGGTCGAGGGAGGGGACGCCTAGCCCTTCAGCGCAACGACCTGTGCAGGGCGACCGCCAACCGGGGCAGGTCCAGCCGCGATCGGTGCGCCACGTACCGAGGCCGCCAGGCGGGCCGGAACTTCGTCTTGAAACCCTCCAACCCGTTGGCGTTGTAGTAGGGACGCAAGGCGCGGAGCGCGACCCGGGTCCACACGGACCGAGGCTCGCGACGCGCCATGGGGGCAAGTCCGAGGCTGAACAGGGATCTCCCCTCCTCGCGGAGGGCCAGGATGGCCTCGACAAAGAGAAAGTCGATGACCGAACTGTCGCAGTCGGGATCCCGCCGCACCAGGTCCAGGGTGGTCTCGCGCATGGAGTAGGACTCGACCAGACTGGCGAAGGCCACCACCCGCTCCTGTGGGTCGGTCACCATGGCGACCCGATGGCTTGCCATGCAAGCGTAGTCGAACCATCCCACCCCGAAACGCGCCTCGGGAAGCCGGCGGGCGGCGAGCCAGGCGTTGGACACACGACAGAGATTCCCCAACCGCTCCCGATCGTGCGGTGGCGCCAGGAGATGAAACCGGAACCCCCGCCGGACGGCGCGGCCACGGCTCTGCCGCAGGGTCTTCCGGCGCCCACCGGCCAGTGAGAACCTGGCCAGCGGAAGCACCGCCTCGCTCCCGATGCGGGTCATGCGGAATCCGGTCGTGGTGAACGGCTGCACCCCGCCCGGTTCCTCGGAAGGAACGGGAAGAAAGACCGGGCGCAGGCCGCGTTGCCGACAACGCGCCTCGAACTCGGATACCGCGGCGGGGTGCAGGCTCTCCGGCCCCACCGGGCGGTCCGGGACCAGGGCCAAACCCGCATGGACCTGGAAGGGAACCAGGCAGCGGTCTCCCGCGACGAACTGGTATTCGTAGGCGGGGAACCGGGCGATCCGAGCGAACGGAGTGGTTCCCCATTCCTCGAGGAAGCGCACCGCCCGGTCCCGGGAAGACTCCCGCCCGGTACGGCGATGGGCCGGCGCGAAGAACGGGGTCATGCGCTCTGGGCGAGCCAACGACGCGAGGCTTCGGCCATGAGAGCGACCCCGATCTCCAGCACGCCCTCGTCCGGGTTGAACCGGGGATGGTGGTGGGGAAACGCCTCACCCTTGCGCGGCGCCGCGCCCACGAACGAGTAGCACCCGGGAACGAGTTCCTGATAGGCGGCGTGATCCTCGCCCCCCATGGAGGGATCGGCATCCATCACGTTGCGCGCGCCGACGATATCCTTGGCCACCTCGCGCATGAACTCGGCCATCTTCGCGTCGTTCACCACCGCACCATGTTCCCGCACGATCTCGATGGAAGCCGAGGCGCCCAGGGCCTTGGCCACCCCGGTCACGATCTCCTTCACGCGTTTGGGTACACGCTTCCCCGCTTCCTTGCTGAAGGTGCGGATGGTTCCCTCCATGATCGCGTTGGGAGGAATGATGTTGAACGCGGTGCCGGCATGGATCTGGCCCACGGTCACCACCGCGGTGTCGACCGGGTTCACGTTGCGGGCCACCACGCTCTGAAGAGCGGTGACGATCTGAGCCGCCGCCACCACAGGGTCCACCGACTGGTGGGGGTACGCGGCATGCCCGCCCTTGCCGGTCACGGTAATCCTGAAACGGTCCACCGCGGCCATGCAGGGACCGGTCAACGCACCGATCTTCCCCACCGGCATGGTGTTCCAGATGTGATAACCCAGGACCGCGTCCACTTTGGGAGACGACATGATGCCCTTGGCGATCATCTCGCCGGCGCCGTTGAGCCCTTCCTCGGCCGGTTGGAAGTTGAGCTTGACCCGGCCCTGACGGGGTCGCTCGGCGACCAGCGACTTGGCGGTGCCCAGGAGAATCGCGGTGTGAAAGTCGTGTCCGCAGGCATGCATCCGTCCCGGGTGAGTGCTGCGATAGGGGACCGGGTTCTCTTCCTCGATGGGCAGGGCATCCAGGTCGCAGCGCACCATCAGGGTGCGACCGGACTTGTCCTCACCGTCAATGAGCGCGGTGACTCCGGTACCGGCCAGGGTTTTTGGCTTCAACCCCAGCTCCTTGAGGTGCAGCCGCACCAACTCGGAGGTTCGTTTCTCCTCGAAGCCCAACTCGGGGTGCTGGTGAACGTCCCGGCGCAACGCCACGAGTTCCTTCTTGCTGACAGGTCCGGACTTCTTCATGAGGAGACGGACGTCTCCGTTCCCGGTGGCTTTCGAGGGCATCGGTTTCGTTCTCCTTGGGGCATGCGGTAGGGCGAATCGAGGTGGATAGCGTACCATTGCCCGCATGCGAATCCACCACGTCCAGATCGGGGTGCCACCGGAGGCCGAAGCCACGGTGGTGAGCGCGTTCTACGAGGGCGTTCTGGGCCTTGCCGCCATCCCGAAACCACCGGAATCCAAGCGCCCCGGGTGGTGGTTCCGAGCCGGTGAGGTGGAACTCCATATTGGGATCGAGGCACAGGACACGCCACCCCGGCGCGCCCACACCGCCCTCCAGGTCCAGGACTGGGACGCGCTCAAGGGCCGGGCCGAGGCCGCGGGCGCTCCGGTGGACGCGGCCAGTCCGTTGGAGGGTTGCCGCCGCTTCCACACCCGGGACCCCTATGGGAACCGGCTGGAGATCCTCGAAGGGGCCCCCACCGCCTCCTGACCCCCGCCGACGCAGCGGTCATCCTGCGATCGGGTCCCGCGCAGGCCCGATTGTCACCGGTTCGTCATGGAATCGGCCCCTTGCCGTCACGGAACTGCCATCCGAACGCCCCCCGTGTCCGCGAAACTCCCCTCCGACGCGGGCGCCCTCCCTCTTGGGTGACCGTGGATCCCCCCCCGGAAATCAATACTCCCAGGAGGTTGCTACGCATGCTGAACATCCTTCGAGGTGTCCTGGTCGGCGCGCTGACGGTCCTTTCCGTCGGAAACGCCATGGCAGGGACGCCGGATGCATCGATGAGCGACGTTCCGAACGTCACTGTTTCGCCGGGGGGAACGATCGACTACGTCGTCACGGTCCGTGACAACGGTGGCTCGCCCCTCTCCAATGCCTGGGTCGAGATCCGGATGTCCCCCGCCGCCAACGCGTTGGTGTGCTGGTGCGCCGGTCAGGCCAACCCCAGCGTCTTTGCCCTCACCGGTGCCGGGGGTGAAGCGGTCTTCGCCCTTTCCGGCGGCGGTTGCATTGATCCCGCGCTACTGGGCGGGACGGTTGCCGAGATCTACGTGGACGGCGGTCTCCTCACCGCGGTCGGCGTGGTGAGCCCGGATGCCGTGGACAACGGCGGGTTGCTTCCGACCTCCGGTTGGAATCCCGGCGGCCAGTGCTCGGTGGGTCTCTCCGACGCCACGTTCCACACCGGTCCCATCGCGTCCGGTGCCTACTCCTACTGCACCGACATCGACTCCGATCTGGCGGTGACCCTCACCGACGCGGTCATCCTGACCCAGCCCATTTCGCAGGGCGCCTCCTGCGATCAGTAGAACTCGCCAAGGCTTACTCGGCAACTGGAGGTTACGAAACATGAAGAGCAAGCTGACCTTGGGCAAAGGCCTGCGAGTCCTGTTCGCGGGTCTTGCCACGGTGGCTTTCGCGGCACCGGCCGCGGCGCAGAACGACACCACGCTGGTTATCGACGGCAACGTCTTCTTTGACAGCGGCGGCGGTTCCGTCTACTCGAGCGATTCGGGATTCTGCCAGAGCCTCAATGGCGGCCTGGGCGGGATCCTGAGCACCACCTCGCTGTCCGACAGCGTTTTCACCGACAACATCGACGCCAACCCCCTCCTGACGGACCCCAAGGGCATCAACTCGCCCGACTTCTCGCCTACCGTGGGAAGCCCGGTGCTGGCCGACAACGGCAAGGTGCTCAAGCGGGTCTCGGATCTCGATCCCTGGTTCCAGGATGTCTGTTACGCAGGCGCCGTGCCTCCGACCGGCGGGGACCCGGCCAAGGACTGGACCAAGGGTTGGACCTACTACAACTACGACGGCGGTTTCGGACGGACCGACATCGACACGACCAGGACCTCGGTGGTCATCACCACCCGGGTGCAGAGTGACACCACGTGGACCAACACGACCAACATCGTGCTGATTGGCCGGGTCGCGGTGGACTCGACGGTCACCCTGACCATCGAGCCGGGCACGGTCATTCTGGGCTCCGGTCCGGGCACCTACCTGGTCGTGGAGCGGGGCGGGAAGATCAACGCGGTGGGTACTGCCGCCGAGCCGATCATCTTCACCTCCGGCGCACGCTGGCAGGACGGTGATCAGTTCCCGGGCGACTGGGGCGGCCTGGTCATCCATGGCTCCGCGGTCGCCAACTGTGCGCCCGTCGATACGGTGGGTACCGGCACCAACCCCCAGGGTTGTGGGATTACCGATGCGACCCTGGACTGCCTCTCCGAGGGGGGTGCGGGAAGCTTCGGTCGTGACGACGATTCCAGCAACGAGGGGATCATGCGCTACGCCCGGGTCGAGTACGCCGGACAGGAGATCGCGGTCGATAACGAACTCAACGCCTTCACCTGGAACGCGGTGGGCAGCGGGACGACCATGGAGTATCTCCAGGCTCATCTCGGCACGGACGATCTGTTCGAGTGGTTCGGCGGCGTGGGTCGGGCCCGCTACCTCGTGGGTACCGGTGGCCAGGACGACGGCCTCGATTGGCAGATGGGCTACCGCGGCATGGTCCAGTTCGCGGTGATCCAGAAGCAGACCGCGATCGTCCAGGGCGCCTCGACCGATTCCGGTATCGAGGCCGACAACAACGAGTTCGACAACGATTGCGGTTCGCGCTCGGCCGCCTACGTGGCCAACGTGACCCTGGTCGGCGCCGTCAACGGCGGTGGTCGTGGTGCGCGGTTCCGCCGCGGCACCGCAGTGCACCTGTTGAACTCGGTGGTGATGGACTTCCCGAGCAACGAGCTTCGGGTCGAGGGTTCCTCGACCTTCGCCAACTGCCCGGGGGCCCAGCTCGCCGATCTGACCTGCAACACCACCGCGGCCAACGACCCGGTGCTGGGTAACCGGTTCGTCGCCATGGCGGCCCCGAACCCCACCGCCGCGGCCTCGACCATCTCGTTCCAGCTCCCCGCGTCCGGAAACGTGAAGGTGCAGATCTTCGACGTGAACGGCCGCCTCGTGCAAACGGTTGCCGACGGTCCCATGACCGAAGGCAGCCACAATGTCCGATGGGACGCCCGTGACGTGACCGGCGGCATGTACTTCTATGCCGTGGTCACCGATGAAGGCGAGCGCACCACCGGAAAGATCGTGGTGCAGCGCTGACGTGCATCGCGATTCTCGACGCTTCGCAACAGGTTATGCACCCAGTGCCCTGCAACGGGTATCGGTAGACGCTTGAAGGCGCGTCCATGGTTCGAAACGGCCCCGACCAGCCCGAACTTGTCGGCGGACCGCGGACGGAACGACGGCCCGAAGGCACCCGGGGAAGGGGCGGCACTGCCGCCTCTTCCCCACCTTCATTTCGCTCAGTTGCGTGAGAACCATACGGTTCTCCATGGACCCCGAACCAGGAGGAACACGTGCGGATGACGAAGTTCCATCGGTCGCCCCCGGCGATCGTACGGCTTCTCGTTCTGCCGATGGCCGTCCTGACCATGGTGACACCCCCCCCGGTGAACGCTGCAGACGAGAGAGGGACACTGAAAGGACGCATCCTGAATGCCGAGACCCGGGAAGCCCTGGGTTTCGCCAACGTGATCCTGTTCCGGATCACGCCGGAGCAACCGGACGGAGTCCCCGCGGGGGGTGCCATGGGTACGGCCGAAGGCACCTATGAAGTCCAAGTGGAACCCGGTAGCTACCGGGTGCTGTTTACCTATGTGTCCTACGAGACCTACGAGCTGAGGGTCACGGTGGAGCCGGGCAAGACGGTCGTCGCGGACGGCCTCCTGCCGGAAGCGGCAATTTCCGTCCAGAAGGTCACCGTGACCGCGAAAGCGATCGAGACATCCGGGGCCTCCATGCGGGCCAAGCTGCGAACGGAGGGAGCGGTCAACGACGCCATCACCTCCGACGAGATCAGCAAGACCACGGACAAGAACGCGGCCGAGGCGCTGCAGCGCGTGACCGGGGTTTCCGTGGTCGACGGAAAGTACGTGTACGTACGGGGTCTTGGCGAGCGGTACAGCTCGACCAGCGTCAACGGAACCCAGGTCGGGACGCCGGAGCCCAACAAACGCGTGGTTCCGTTGGATCTGTTCCCCTCGGGCGTCCTGGACAACATCGTGGTCCAGAAGACGTACACCCCCGATCTCCCGGGCGAGTTCGCCGGGGCCCAGATCAACGTCAACACCAAGGACTTCGTGGAGGGCACGAGCTTCAAGCAGACCCTCTCCCTGGGCTACTCCGCCGCGGGCGCCAACCCCTACCAGGGATACCAGGGGGGAAGCCTGGACTGGCTCGGCTTCGACGACGGCACCCGGGCCATCCCGGACGCGGTGAGGGCGATCAGCGTTCCCGGGATCCCGATCAGCAAGTTCACCGTGGAGACGGCGGACCTCGTTGGCGCGGCGACCTCGTTCTCCAACGTCTGGACCCCCGCCAACCAGTCCCAGAATCCCAACTTCAGCTACTCCGGGGTCTTCAGCGGCGGGACGCGGTTGTTCGGCAAGCGGGCCGGACTCCTCCTCTCGGCAAGCCTGGGCAACAACTTCGACAGCAGCGCCCGCATCCAACGATTCTACGAGGCGACCAGTGAACCCCGGTTCCTCTACGACGTCTCCGAATCGGAACGCACCGTGCTGGGTGGCCTCACCGGGAACTTCACCCAGGGGCTTCGCGAGAAGGACAAGCTCAAGGTCAATCTCCTCTATACCAGGAACTCCGAGGACCGGGTGCTGGTCACCACCGGTCCCAACTACAACCGGGGAACCGACGCCTACACCCAGAACATCCTCTCCTACGTGGAACGGGGATTGTTCTCCGGGACACTGCAGGGGGAGCACCACATCTTCCTGAAGTCGGAGATGAAGTGGGCGGTCGGATACTCCCAGGCCGAGCGCAACGAGCCCGACCGGCGGCGCACGGTGTTCGAGATCGAACCGAGCGGAGCGGTGGGCCTGGGGGCCGGGTCCCAGTACCCGTTCACCCGGGTCTTCGGGGAGAGTGACGAGACCGCACGCACCCAGCGCCTCGACTGGACCATCCCTCTCCTGGATCGGGACTCCGCCTCCGCGACAAAGTTCAAGCTGGGCTACCACCACAACACCCTGGACCGGTCGTCCTCCTACCGACGCTTCGGCTTCAAGATCCGGGCCTACTGTATCCGCGGCGAGTGCATCGATCCCAACGACCCGGCCGAGACCCTGCTCTCGGAAGACAACCTGCGTGGGCGCTACTTCGAGATGGAGGAGACCACCCGCGGCAACGACGCCTACTCCGCCGACCGGGAATCCGATGCAGCCTATGGCATGTTGGACTTTCCCCTGCTACGTACCTTCCGGGTGGTTACCGGGGTTCGTTACGAGAAGTCGCTGCAGAACGTGGAGGCGGGCAGCCCCTGGATCAACGAACCGACCGTCTCCTATATCAAGCAGGGAGACGAGGAGTGGCTGCCCTCGGTCAACGTGACCTGGCGTCCCAACCGGAAGCACAACGTCCGGGCGGCCTATTCCCGGACCCTCAATCGTCCGGAGCTGCGCGAGTTGAGCCCGTTCGACATCATCAACTACGAGACCGGCTGGTCCGAGTCGGGAAGCCCGGGCCTGGAGACGGCGACCATCCGCAACTACGACCTGCGCTGGGAACACTATCCGCTGCCGGGCGAGTTCATCAGCTTCGGTCTGTTCCGCAAGGACTTCGACCGTCCCATCCAGCGGCTGCTGACCCCGGACGTGACCGGGTACCGCACGACCCCGAGCAACGCGGCCAGCGGCCTGATCCAGGGTTTCGAGACCGAAGCTCGCGTCTCGATTCTCAGTGTCTATCGGCTCTTCGATTGGATGGTGGATCTGGGGGGGAGCGACGGATCCATGAGTTATCTGAACTGGGGTCTGGTCCTGAACTACAGCCAAGTGGACTCGCGGTCCGTGTTCGAGGGGGGCGGTACCCTGCCCTTCATCGGCCAGTCGGACTACTCGTTCAACGCGGGCATCTACTACAACAAGAAGCGATGGGACAGCTCGCTCCTGCTCAAGAAGTTCGGCCCGCGCATGGATCAGTTTGGTCTCGGTGTGCTGCCCAACATCTTCGAGTTTCCGCGCACGGACCTGGACTTCACCCTGGCCTACCGTGCGTCCCATAGCACCCGGATCAAGCTCGCGGCCAAGAATCTCCTCGATCAGCGCACGGAGTACTGGCAGGGCGATCTGCTCACCCAGGCCTACGAGAGCGGACGCAGCATCTCCATTGGGGTGACCTATGCACCCGAGAACAGCAACTGAGGCAGACGATGATTCAACGCAACAAGACGACCGACGAACCGCATCGATTGGTCCCCGAGCACAAGGCGACGTGGATCGTGCCCCTGATGGGTGCGATCGCGTTGGCCCTGGCCATCCTGGTCCTGCTCCGTTTCGGGAACCCGGACGGCCAGGACACGGGGGCGGTGATCCCCGCCGACTTCGATCAGGCGATCCCGGTCACGGTGAGTCGACCGGCCGTTGCTGCCCGGCCGGCCGTCCACACCGGCGCCGCCGTTCCCTACTCCGCCGCCCGCGCCGGGATGCCGAGGGTGCACGGCGAGGCCGAGTGGAACTTTGCCCGCCCCGAGGCGGGGGATCCGGACTGGGAGGACTACCGGGAAATGCTGCGGACGCTCTACCGCTCCTCGGTCGAGAACAGCGCCGGGTTCGATGTTCCCTACGACCCCGAATGGCGGGCCGAGCTGACCGGCCGGCGCGAGGCCCCATTGCATGACCTGGGCCTCCTGGGGGGTGCGGGATCCGTGGAACAGCTCGTGGAGTTCATGGTCATCGCCCTCGAAGCGGGGGACAAGGACATGCTGCGGGACCTCCGGCTCAAGCGGGAGGAGTTCCTCTACGTCTTCTGGCCCGAGATGCCGCGAAGCCGCCCCTTCCTGAGGATTCCCCCGGACGAGGCCTGGTCCTTCCACTATGCCTCGTCGCGCAAGGGGATGCAGGAAACGGTGGAGCAGTTCGGCGGCCGACACCTCGAGATCCGCAACATCCGGCTGGGCGAGGTCCGGGAGTTCACCAACTTCCGCATCCTGCGCGACGTGGTGATCACCCTCAAGGACATCGACACCGGCGAGACGCTGGAGATGCATCACTCCATTACCGAGTGCAAGGGGAAGTTCAAGGTGTACATGTACGCCGTCTAGGAGTTTTGGGGGGCGGGGCCGAGGAAGCTCGAGCCAGGAATCTCAGGGCCGAATCGTCCCGCCCCCCATTCATTGTCCACGATGTGTATGCGCGTGGCGAGGGTCATGAGTAGGGCCGGGGGGCTCTCATTGACTCGAGCCCGCGCAGCTCGAGGGCCCCGCGGTTTCGGCCGCGGGGCCCATTTCTATGCGTCCGTGGGTCCGGGTGTGTCGGGGTAGCCGTGCCGGGTCAGCCAGTACGCACCGCCCGAAACAAGGGCCATGCCGGCAATCGTTCCCCACACGGCGGGCGGGTTGTCCCCCCAGAGATCCAGCAGGACCCCTCCCAGGAAGGGTCCGGCCGACCATCCGAACGAGGAGGTGAGCCCGTAGATCCCCATGTATCGGCCCATGCGGTTGTCCGGGCGCCGGCCACCGGTTGGTAGAGGGCCCCCGCGACATAGGAAAAGACGAGAACCGCGGCGCAGACCCAGAACCCGGCCCCCAGGAAGACCACCCCGGCCATGAGGAGAAACGAGATGGATCGGGTGCCCTGTCCCAGGGCCATGAGCCGAACCCGCCCCATGCGGTCGGAAAGGTCACCCGCGTAGCCCTGGACCGCGGAGCGGATGATCGCCGTGGTGGATCGTAGGAGTGGAAGAGCCGGACACCGGTAACGATCAATCTCTGGATCATGGGGACGCCGAGCATACGTGCTGGTGTAGCATCTTGACCATGAGCCCAACCGCACCCAGCAATCGAACGTCGGTACGCCGCGCGACCCGCCCTGCTCCATGCCCTCGGTAACCCGCCTCGCCGACGCGTGCGGGCACTTCTCGGTCCGGTACCGGGTACCCCTGGTCCTGGTCTCGACGATCCTGGTCCTGGCCTCGCTGTGGCCGGCGTTCCGGGTTCCGTTCAATGCCTCCGCCGAACTGTGGTTCCTGAACACGGATCCTGCGCTCTCCGCCTATCAGGACTTCCACGACCTGTTCGGGGACGACGAGTTCATTGTTCTCGCCACCGAGGTCGAGTCCGGCAACGTCTTCACCAACGAGATCCTGGAATCGGTGGAGCGGGTCTCCACCTTCCTGGAGTCCCAGGAGGCGTTGGGCCAGGTGATCAGCCTGGCCCGCTACGAGAGCATCCACGGGGAAGCGGACGAGATCACCCTGATTCCCGCCGTCCCCCATCTCCCCATGACAGACCTCGAGCTGGAGACGATGTCGACGCGGATTCTCGCCGACTCGTTGGCCCTCAAGCGGGTGGTGACCCCCGACGGCACCATCGCGGTCATCATGGCCGAACTCGAGTTCCGGGTTTCGGAGTTCAAATATCGACTCGCCATTGCGGAAGACGTGCGGGAGTTTCTCGAGAAGGAGCATGTCGAGCACGGAATCGAGTACAAGCTCACCGGGTCCGCCATCATGGACGCGGACATCTACCGGGACACCCGGAGCGACCTGTTCATCAACACGGCCCTGGTCTACCTCCTGGTCGGGGTGTTCCTGGCCTACACCATCCGCAACGTGGCCGGGACGCTGTTCCCCCTTGCCCTGGTGTTCGGCACCGTCCTTCTCAACCGCACCTTCTTCCATTTCCTGCACTGGGAGGAGAACAGTCTGGCCACCATCGTCCCACTGGTGCTGACCGCGGTGGGCATCGCGGACTCGGTTCACATCGTGGTCCAGTTCTTCGAGATCCGGGGTCAGGGGACCGACGCCAGGGAGTCCGCGCGGGAGACCGTGCGTCGCATGTTCAAACCCTGCCTCCTGACCAGTATCACCACCGCGGTCGGCTTCCTTTCCCTGCTCACCGCTCCCCTGGCACCGTTGCAGGAGATGGGCGTGCTCACCGGGATCGGCGTCGGGATCGCCTTCCTGCTCAGCGTGACCGTGTTGCCGGCCGCGCTCAGCTTCCTCCCCGGGGACTACGCTGGGTATACGCGGCGGCGTGCCGGTAGCCCGTTGGTTCGATTCATCCACTGGGTACCCGGCTTCGTGGGTCGACGACCCGGTCCCATCCTGGCTCTGGGGGCGTTGGTTTCGATCGTGGCCGGGGTTGGTTTCTTCCGGTTGGAGGTGGAGTCGAACGCCATCGACTTCTTCCGCAAGGACGACCCGATCCGGGTGGTGAGCGAGTACATCCAGGACAACGTGGGTGGCGTAGGAACCCTGGAGGTCGTGGTCACGGCCCAGGAGGAGGGAGGGATTCGGGATCCCGAACTGCTGCGGGCCATGGACGACCTGGACAGTTGGCTGACCTCGCGACCGCTCATCACCGATGCCTACTCGGTGGTGGAGTACCTCAAGGAGATCAACCGGGCCATGAACGACGGGGATCCGGAACGCTACCGGGTGCCGCAGTCCTCGGATCTCACCGCCCAGTACCTGTTGCTCTATGGGGCCTCGTCCCCCGCCAGTGGGCTGGAATCCCTCATCGACATCACCCAGACCCAGGCCCGGGTGGGTTCGCGGGTGCGTTTCGCGGGATCCAGCGAATACCGCGAGGAGATCAAGGAGCTGCGCCGGTTCCTGGACACCCGCATGCCCGAGGGGGTGCGGGCCGAGCCGACCGGGCTCATGATGCTCTACAAGAACATGGGGGACTACATCGTCACCAGCCAGGTTCGCTCGTTCCTGGCCGCGCTGGTGGTCATCACGCTCACCATGGGCATCGCGTTTCGTTCCTGGCGCATCGGACTCCTGAGCATGATCCCCAACGTGTGGCCCATCGCCTTTACCCTGGGGCTCATGGGTTGGATCGGGGCGCGGTTGGACATGGTCAACGCCATGGTCGCGGCGATCGCGATCGGCATCGCCGTGGACGACACGGTGCACTTCCTCAGTCGGTTCATCGAGGCGCGTCGGGCCGGTCAGGACCCCCAGACCGCCATCGCCGGAGCGTTCCGGGTTTCCGGCAAGGCCATCGTCTATACCACCGTCATTCTGCTTGCCGGTTTTGGAGTCATCATGCGTTCCCAGTTCCTTCCCACGGCGACCTTTGCCCTTCTCTGTTGCAGCAGCATCCTCATGGCGCTGGTCGCGGATTTCTTCATCCTCCCCGCCCTGCTGATCCTGCTCAGCCGGGATCGCGTGGCCCGCCGGAGCGGTGTGAAGGTGGCCGCCATGTCCCTGCTCGTCGTGGTGGGACTGGCGTGGGGTGATCCCGCCGTCGCCCAGGACGAGGCGGCGGCCGAGCGGGGCCGAGCCGTTCTGCTCCGGGTCGAGGAGGCCAACGCCGACATCCGGTCGGAAGAGGCCGAGGTCGCGATGATCCTGCGGGACCGGGGCGGGCGTTCGGTGACCCGGGATGTCCGGATGGCCTTCCTGGACCCGGAGGGCTCGGAGACCCGTTCCCTGATCCGCTTCAATTCCCCGCCCGACGTACGCGGCACCGCCTTCCTCACCCATCAGAAGGAAGGGGACGATGATCAGTGGCTCTACCTGCCTGCCCTCGACCGGGTGAAACGTATTGCCGCCAACAAGCGGAGCGGCAACTTCGTGGGGACCGAGTTCACCTACGAGGATCTGGGGGGGCGCCGGGTTGCGGACTACACCCATCGGTTCCTGCGCGAGGAGTCGTTGGACGGTGAGACGGTGGACGTGGTGGAATCCAGACCCACGTCATCGCACAGCGGCTACTCGCGGATCGTGTCCTGGGTGTCCCGGGAGCGTGCGGTCCTGATGAAGGCCGAGTACTACGACCGCAAGGAGCGGCATCTCAAGACGAGTCGCTCGGAGGGGTTCCACCAACCGGATGGACAACATTGGCGCTTCCGCACCGCGACCATGGAGAACCATCTCAACGGCAAGTCGACCACGCTGGAGGTGGCCAAGTGGAGCCTGGATGCCGAACTGGATTCGTCCGAGTTCACCGTCGAGGCGCTGGACGGAGCGTGGTAGCGGTCGTCCCATGAGCCCTCGCGGTGCGGCATGTCTCTTCGCGTGGGTCTGGGCCCTCGCCGCGTCCCCTTCGGCGGCGGTGGAGGTCAGTGGGGAACTCAGCCAGGAGTTCCGTCTCTATCCCAACCCCGAGGTCGTCGGCAACACCGTCGAGACCACCGTGGGTGGCGAGGCCACCCTGCGGGGCAACCTGGGTGGCTCGGTGCGTTGGTTGGTGTCGCCCAGGCTGTGGGTGGACCCGGCCGATCCGGATCGCTTTCGCTGGATCCCCAGGGACGCGTGGATTGCGGGCCGCAAGGGGTCCACCTCCCTGGCCCTGGGCCGCCGCACCGTGACCTGGGGGGGCGGGGACACGTACCGCCCCACCGACGTGGCCGGCACGGTGGATCTGGGACTGGACTTCACCTCCCGGGAGAAGCGCGGGGATTGGATGGCCAACCTCACCGTGGCCAGGGAAGCGTGGGGGCTGGAGGTGGTGTGGTTGCCGGTGCTGGAAGGGATGCGGTTCCCCGGGCCCAGGTCCCCCTGGTCCATCAACGCGGCCACGGTGCGTCTGGGAGGCAGTGAGGGCGCGGTGGAGCTGAAGGAGGACCCGATCCTTCCGGCAGACCGGAGCGAGCAGTCGATCGGTGCGCGGCTGCGGGTCACCTTCGGGAACACGGACCTCCATCTGGTCGGTTTCCACGGTCTGGATCGCAACCCGGTCCTGGCCGTCTTTGACGACTGTGACGGACGTCCCGGCTGCATCCCCACCCAGGCCGTGGTGCGCGACGCCTACGCCCCGCTGACCCTGGGCGGGGTGGAGATCGCCTCGGCCATTGCCGGCATCCTGATGCGGGTGGAGGCCACCTACCGTGACCAGGCCAGTAGCGATTCCACCTTCCAGGCCCAGACCCCGGCCATCGCGGAAACCTCGGTCCAGTTCGTGGCCGGGATGGACTACGTCTTCCAGGGCGTCGCCGGGGGGGAGTCGGACCTCACCCTCGTCGCGGAGTATCTCTACGACGACTCGCGCACCGTGAACAACGTGCTGGTGTTTCGCCCACTTCAGAACGACGTCTCGGTGGCCCTGGTGTGGTCGGCGAACGACTGGTGGGGAACCACCGTGGAGGCGGTCTGGGTGCAGGACATGGAACGGGCCGAGTCGGCCGGCTCCCTCCGGGTGCGGCGCCGGATCACCGGGGAACTCACCGCGGAATTGGGGGCGGACATCCTGCGCGCGCCCACCCCGACCACGCTCCAGGAGGCGGCCAACCCGTTCTCGGTCTACAGCGTCAACGATCGGGTGCGGATCAAGGTGTCGTATTTCTTTTGATTTCAACGGGTTACCAACGAAACCGCGACAAACCGGAAAAAGTCACTCAAGGAACGGCCGGCCCGGCCGATAACCCTGTTAGTAGCATTTGAAGCCAACATGGCAGCTTCATCTGATACCTCCTAGCACGGTAGTCACAGCGAAATCCCCGGATCCTGGAGGGTCCGGGGTTTTCGTTTGCCCCCGCGTCGGGCCCCTCCCTGGAATGCTACGCTTCGGCGTCACCACTACCTCCACCGGGGAGACTCGTCGCTTGCGTCACGAACCCAAGGATACGGGCTGGATCGAGGTCGTCTGCGGGAGCATGTTCTCCGGCAAGACCGAAGAGCTGATCCGCCGAGCCCGTCGCGCCCAGTACGCCCGCCAACAGGTCCAACTCTTCAAGCCGGTTCTGGATGACCGCTACGGCACCACCCGCATCGCATCGCACGATCAGCGGGCCCTGGAGTGCGTGGCCCTGGAACGCATCGAGGACATCCACACCCACCTGGACCCGGAGACCGATGTGGTGGGCCTGGACGAGGCGCAGTTCTTCGGCGACAAGCTGCCCGAGGTCTGCGAAGCCCTGGCCAATCGCGGGCTGCGGGTCATTGTCGCGGCATTGGATCAGGACTACCGCGGGGAGCCGTTCGGGGCCATGCCGCGGCTCCTGTGCGTGTCGGAGTACGTGACCAAGAGCCTGGCCATCTGTGTCCGGTGCGGGAACCCCGCCAATCGTTCGCAGCGTCTGCGGGGTGGGGCGGGGACCATCCAGGTGGGTGCGATGGATGCCTACGAACCGCGCTGTCGCTCCTGTTTCCGTCCGGAGGTCATTGGTCAGGAAGAACTCTCCATCGAGCAGGGCTGACCTGCGTTCCATGGGTTTCCTGGACCGCATCAACCGGATGTTCTCCCCGGATCTGCGCATGATCCGCACCGCGTTCTACACTCTGGCTATTCCGGAGTCCGCTGGCGGGTACGGCTGTCGCGTGATCTCCGAGTCCGTGGACAGCGACGGCGCGGAGATGACCTTCGCGAACGAGTCGGTACGGATTCGGGTCCGGGTGGACCGGGAGCACGGGGTGACCGTACGGCTACGATCCGCGGGTGCCGGGGACGATGCACCCTGGCTGGACTTCGACGATCTGCTACGGGCGCGGGATCGTCAGGCACTGACCGAGGTCTATGCGTTGATGAATGAGGGCGCACCGGCGCGGCTCATGGTCAACCGATACGCGGCGCTGTTGCGGGAGCACGCACGCCGCATGCTCCTGGGGCGGGAACCGGTAGGAACCGGAGGATGAACATGCTTCACCATGGAACCCGACTTGTTCCGGTGCTCATCACGCTTCTCCTGGCGGTTCCAGGCCACGCCCCCGGCTCGCCGCCTCTGGGCGAAGCCACGTCAACGGCGCTGGACTCCCTGGCCGTGCTGGAAGGGGACGGCTTTGTCGGCTCGGTCCTGGTTTCGGCCGGGGATTCGGTGCTGTTCGAGGGGGACTTCGGGTTCGACGAGCCGCCCGCCGGCCGACCCTCCTATTGGGTGGCCTCCATCTCGAAGCAGTTCACGGCCGCGGCAGTTCTCCTGCTGGCCGAGGGCGGGATGCTCGCCCTGGAGGACTCCCTTGGACGGTTCTTCCCTCTCGCGCCGGCGGATCATCGGGTCATTACCCTTCATCAACTTCTTTGCCATACCTCGGGCGTTCCCCAGGACTACGCCGCAGACGAAGAGACTGAACTCGAGGCGGCCGCGGCGGCGGTGTTCGCTCGTCCCCTGGCCCACGAACCCGGGGCACGGTTCACCTATTCCAACGACGGATACGCCCTGCTGGCCATGATCGTGGAGAAGGTCTCCGGACAGCCGTTCGAGACGGTGGTCAGGGAGCGGGTGTTCCAACCGGCCGCCATGACCCGGGTGGGGTTCTGGCCCCCGGACCCGCAGGATCCGGGTCTTCCCCTGGTCGTGGAGACGGATTTCCCGGCAACCTGGGGATGGAAGGGTCCTACCGGGATGCGGGCCTCGGTCGGGGATCTCTACCGTTGGGCGCGGGCGTTGGTGCACGACCGGGTGCTGACGGCCGCGAGTCGGGAGTTACTTTGGGGCGACCACGTCTCAACCACCGGGGGGACCGGGGTGGGTTACGGCTGGTTTCATCCGGCGGGCAGGAAGGGAACGGTCCTCAACACCAACGGCTACGAGGACAACGGGGCCAACGCGGTGCTCTACTACTTTCCCAAGCGGGATCTGACCCTCATCGCCGCCACCCACGCGGGACCGGCCGAGGGGCTGGGCCTGCCGCCGTGGTCCCGGCGGG
The DNA here is from genome assembly GCA_942491735.1 of Candidatus Eiseniibacteriota bacterium. GTDB lineage: Bacteria > Eisenbacteria > RBG-16-71-46 > JABDJR01 > JABDJR01 > CALOCN01. The sequence goes on from CALOCN010000008.1 coordinate 281,972, forward strand.
TCCGGGATCTCCTGATACGCGTCTATGACGCAGAGGCGGACTGAGCCGGGTTGCGGAGACCGGTCGGCGCCTCCGCAACCCGGGTGGTCAGCTAGTCCAGATCCGTGAGTGCGGGCGCAAGATAGGGGCCCGGACCCGGAGGGGTGGGAATCCCCGGAGGCAGGAGTCCGCTGGGCACGCGGGGCGGGACCTCGGTGAGGTTGATCCCCAGAGGACCCTGTTGTACCGGTGCCGTGGTGGTCTTCATGAAGGCGACCACGGCGTCGATCTCGGCCTGGGTCAGGTTCAAACGGCGGATGGACGGGTCGCGGGTGATGCCGGCCGCGGAGAGCTCCGCGTCCGAAATGTCGTTTGGCCCCTGACCGCCCCGGTTATAGAACTCAACCACTTCCTGCAGGGTTCCGGCACTGCCGCTGTGGAAGAACGGCGCGGTGAGTTCCACGTTGCGGACGGTCATGGTGCGGAAAGCGAACTTGTCCGCGTCGTCCTCGGTGGCGTGGAAGCGTCCCCAGTCCCCTCCCTGGCCGTTCTTGCCCGGGAACCCGGGGAGGACCGCATCATAGTCGTCCCCGACTCCCTGCACCCGGAAGGTGAAGTCCGAGAGCATGGGCCCCGCGTGGCAGTCGCCGCAGAGTCCCTTGCCGAAGAAAACCTCGAATCCAAGCTTCTCCTTGCTGTCCAGGGCGTCCCGGTTGCCGGTCACGAACTGGTCGTAGCGGGACCCCGGGGTGATGAGCTCGCGTTCGTAGGCGGCAACGGCGCGGGACACGTGGTCGATGGTGATGTCCGAGGCCTGCGACACTTCACCGGCGAAGGCCTGCTTCATCCGGTCCACGTATTCGGGCACGCCCCGAACCCGGGCCGCGATGCTGTCCTGGATGGACTCTTCGGTGAGGGCGGCTCCAAGGATGTGGGAGTTGAGGGCGTCCCCCATCATCTCATCGCGGGAGGTGATGGGCTTTCCGGCCTGTTGTTCCAGGCCCTCGGTGACCCGTCCATCCATGAACTGGAAGCTCGCCGCCACCGGGGTCACCGACCCCATGCCGTTGAAGGCGGTGTTGAGGATCGTCGGGGAATTGCGGGGTTCGGCGCCCACCGGCTCCCCCGTGACCACGGACGGCCCGGGGACCACTCGGTCCGGCCCCAGGTCCAGGTCGCGGAACTGCGCCCCGGAGACACCTCCCCCAAGACGGCGGCCGTCGGCGAAGGCGAGCGAGGGGTGATGGCATGTTGCGCAGGCGATATCGTTGGCCCGGTCCCGGAAGGGGTCCTTGCCGGCCGCGGACTTGACCCACGGCGCGGACTCACCTCCCAGCAACGGGTCAAAGAACAGCAACCGGCCCAGGGCAATGCGCTCGGCGTTGAACCGGTTGTTGGCCGGGTAAGGAATCGCGGGCAGGGGCCCAAGCTGGAACTGGTCAATGATGGGTTGGTAGACGTCCCCGGACTGGGTGGGGGTGTCGTCGTCGCTACAACCCACGAAAACGGCAAGCACGAGCAAGGCCGCCCCTGTGGTGAGGCGAATTCTTTCGAACATGGCAATGTCACTCCTGGTCGACGGGTTTCCTCCAGCGCGGACCCCAGTCTAACGCCGGAGGAGGGGCGATGCACAGGGACCTGTACGTGCAGACGGCGTCTTCGACAAAGTGCTACCGTCCCCGCGGCTTTGCCCCAGGGTTCGGCACGGGATCGAGCCCAATCCAGACAAAAACGATTCCCACCATCCGACTTCGGCGAGGTGCCCAGATGGCTGACATGCAATTCGAGTCGCTCGACTTCACCCTGAGCGAGATCGAACACAAGTACGGCGACAACGTGCACATCCTGCGCAACCCGTTTCTCATGTCGCATCTCGCCACCGTGTGCAGCCGGACCACCGGTCAACCCACGGTGAACCGCCTCATTACCGTGCTCTACCAGGAGCTGGTCCTGGCCGTGTTGAACCGCGAGTTCCCGCGGGACACGGTGCGCATCGAGACCCGGATGGCGGAGGAAACGCCCCTGGGGGTGTACGAGGGCGAGGTGATCGACCGGCGAACCCGGGTGGTCACGGTGAACATCGCCCGGGCCGGTTCGCTTCCCAGCCAGGTCTGCTTCGATGCGCTCAACGACATCGTGGACCCGTCCGGCGTGCGTCAGGACCACTTCCTCATGGCCCGCACCACCGACGACAGCGACCGGGTGACCGGGGCTTCCATCGGGTCATCCAAGATCGGCGGGCCCATCGACCAACGGTTCGTCCTGTTTCCGGATCCCATGGGAGCCACCGGGTCGTCGATGTCGGCCGCGGTGCAGACCTACAAGGAGCACGTGGAGGGAGACGCCAAGGGGCTGGTCGCCATCCACTTGATCGTCACCCCGGAGTACCTCAAGCGGGTGGCCCGGGAGCATCCCGACCTCACCGTCTACGCGCTCCGCCTGGACCGGGGGCTCTCGGAAGAGGCGGTCCTGCGTACGGTGCCTGGTACGTTCTGGGACCGGGAGAAGGGGATCAACGAGAAGGGCTACATTGTGCCGGGTGCCGGCGGCCTGGGCGAGGTGATCAACAACTCCTGGGTATAGGGAACGTTCCCCGCAAGGTCAAGGTTCGGGCAAAGAGAAAGGCCCCGCCGTTGTGGCGGGGCCTTTCCATGATCAGAACGATCGTTGTCCGCGTGGCCTAGTTGCCCTGGGCAGACTTGATCGCGCCCCAGGTGGTGGGCTCGACCGGAACCGAGTCACAACCGTCCACCACGTGGGTGCCGGGAGTGGTCAGCGAAAGGATGAGCGGCAGCTCGGTGAGATCGTCGCCGGTCTCGAGCGAGTTGGCTCCACCAATGGTCCACTCGGCCGCCGTGAACGTGGTGTTCCCGGAGGTCACGGTGTTGTTGCGATAGGAATAGCCGTCGGTGTACTCCCAGACTTCGCCGGTGCCGTCGGTGCCGACCACGCCGTAGATGTCGATGAGAGTGGCATCGCTGCCGTCACCGGTGGCGGCGCCAAGGAACAGAGCCAGGACGTCGTCGCCGTTGATGAAGGCGCCGAGGTCGAAGTTGTCCGGATCGAACCCGTAGGTGTCGTAGAACAGGCCGACGCCGGGGGAGTCACTGTTCTCGTAGGAGATGACATAGGACTCGCATGCGGCGAGGGTACCGGAAAGCACGGTGGAAGCGCCGCCGCCCAGGGTGGTGCTGCCGTTGCTGTAGTTGCCGATGGAGTAGAGCGAGAGGTCGACCGAACCGGGGCCCGAGTTGGTCAGCTCGACGAACTTGGGAAGACCGCCCGGAAGGGTGGCGTCAACGATCTCGGAAATGAACAGATCCGCGCTCGCGACGAGCGGGATGGATACCACGGCCGCGGCGGCCATGGCGATAAGCGTAGACTTGCGTAGCAGTCTCATGATGATCAGTACCTCCTTACGGCCAAGAGCGACCTGGCCGAGTTGCACGGTGGTTGGCGATATCGCGGTATAAGTGTAGCAGCCTTGCCGGGGCAAATCCCGTCTTGTCACCGAATTGTGCCAAAGCGGAAGGAGTGGATCGTGCCCAGGTTCACCACTTTCGCGGAAATTCTCCAGGGAAACCGGATACAGGGAGGGGTGGCCCCAGGTTGGGACCACCCCTCGACATCCGACTCCCTGGACTCCGTGGGTCGTCTAGGGCTGCTGGGAGCTCTTGAGCAGACGGTAGAACTCGCCGTCCGTGGAGAGGATGAGCCAACTGTCCTTGTCCAGGGTTCCCTCGTACGTCTCCATGGTCTTGATGAAGTCGTAGAACTCACGGGACATGGGAGAGCGGTCGTAGGCCATGGCGTAGATATCCGTGGCCTCGGCGTCCGCCCGTCCAATGATGGACTGGGCCAGGCGATACGCACCCGACTGGATCTCCTTGAGGTCGCGCTCCTTTTCGCCGCTGATCCGCTGGGCTTCGCCCTCCCCTTCCGATCGGAAGCGATCGGCGATGCGGCGACGTTCGGCGATCATGCGCTCGTAGACCTTCTTGCGCACTTCCTCCACGTAGTTGATCCGCTTGAACTGGACGTCAAGGATCTCGATCCCCAGATCGCTGGTCCGGCTCTGTGCCGTGCTGAGAATCTCCTCCCGAATGACGTCCCGCCCGGAGCGGATGGTGGCCAGGATCACCACGTCTTCCTCGGCGGTGAACTCATCCTGCTCCGGTTGGCGATTGGAGGTTCGGATGACTTCCACCAGGTTGTGGTTTGCAATGGCGTTGCGCGTCTCGCCGTCCAGGATGTCGTCCAGGCGGGCCTGGGCTCCCCGCTCGTCGCGCAATCGCTGGAAGAACAGGAGCGGATCCGAAATGCGCCACCGGGCGTAGGTGTCGACATAGAGGAACCGCTTGTCCTTGGTCGGGAGCTGATTGGCCGAGCCGTCCCACTCCAGGAAACGCCGGTCGAACCGGTGTACCCGTTGGATCATGGGAAGCTTGAACTTGAGCCCCGGCGTGCTGACCGGGTCGCCCACCGGCTTTCCGAACTGGGTGATGATGGCCTGGTCGTACTCCTGCACGACGTACAGGGAGTTGGCCAGGAGGATGACGATGACGCCGATGAGAACGAGGATTCCGATACGCATGTTCAATTCCCCCCCCCAACCGGCGAGGATCCGCCCAGATTCAGGAGCGGCAGGAGTCCCCGGACATCGTCATCAATGATGATCTTGCGCGAGACCTTGGGGAGCACTTTCCCCATGGTTTCCAGATAGATCCGCTTGCGGGTCACCTCCGGGGCAGCCCGGTAGGCGTCGTAGATGGCCACGAACCTGGCCGAGTCACCGCGCGCTTCGTTGGTGCGCTGGAGGTAGTACCCGTTGGCCTGCTCGACCGTTTGCAGGGCCGAACCGCGGGCCTTGGGAATGACCTGGTTGTACTCGGCCTGGGCCTGGTTGATGAGCCGTTCCCGTTCCTGTTGGGCCTGGTTCACCTCGTTGAACGCGGGCTTCACCGCGTCCGGCGGGTTCACGTCCTGGAGCACGACCTGCTCGATCTTGATGCCGGTCTCGTACTGGTCGGCCAGCGCCTGGAGCTGGACCTGAACGGCGTCGGCGATCTCCTGGCGGCCCACGGTGAGCACCTCGTTCACGGTGCGGTCCCCCACCACGCGACGCATCACCGCCTCGCTCATGGCGCGGAAGGTCTCCCGCACGTTCCGCACCCTGAAGAGGAAGAAATACGGGTCGGCAATCCGGTACTGGACCACCCACTCGACCTCGCCCACGTTGAGATCCCCGGTGAGCATGAGGGATTCGTCCTCGAAGCCCCGCTCCGAGAACTGGCTGCGAACACCGGCCGAGATGGTCCGGAAGCCGAACTCCTCCTTGAGCTGGCGCTGGACCGGCACCTTGGTCACGGTCTCGATCCCGAAAGGGATCTTGAACTGGAGCCCCGGATCGGTGCTGCGGATGTATTTGCCGAACCGGAGCACGATCCCGGTCTGCTCGGGGCCAACGGTGTAGAACCCGGTCAGAACGACGGTTAGGGCGACCACGGCGAGGATGAGTCCTCGAAGGGCCCCACCCGGGATATTGGGTAGCTTGAACTGGGGGAGCTTGATCTCCCCGGGGGGGCCGTCTCCCCCTCCAAAACCTCCTTGGCGCATTGGGCGCTCTCCTTTCTTCACCAACGTTTCATTGGATTGCACCATGATAGGAAGGCTGCGGCCCCCTGAACAGGGGCTCCGGTATCCCGGCGGGTTTCATTGATTCACCCCCCCCAATCCGCTAGTCTTGCCCCGTTCCTCGAAGCTTCATCCTGCATAGGAGTTGCGCTCTTTTCGCCCCCCGGCTCTGCCCGTCGAGCTTTTGACGATCCGGGGTGCCCCGATACCCCTCGGCGAGCCCGCCTCCACGTCTCTCGACCCGTTTTTCCGAGGAGAAACATCATCATGCCCAAGTACCTGCGGGGCCTATTGGCCTGTGTCGCCGGTCTCGGGATTGCGCTCCCCGTCCAGGCCCAGGGTCCCGTCAACACCCCTCGTGTTCACGCCTTGACCAACGTACGGATCGTGCAGTCCCCCGGCGTCGTCATCGAAAACGGCACCGTGGTCATCCGGGATGGAATCATCGAGGCGGTCGGCGCCTCGGTGGCCATCCCCCCCGATGCCCGCGTGTGGGAACACGACAGCCTGACCGTCTACGCCGGGCTCATCGACCTCGCCATGCAGGTGGATCCGCCCAAGACGGACGACGACAGCGAGGTGGATGACCTGGGCCACGAGCTCGGGGTGGTCCATTCCGATTACAGCACCGCCGAGGCGCTCAACCTCAAGTCCTCGGACGCGGAAGCGCGCCGGGGCCAGGGGATCCTGTCCGCCCGGTTGCTCCCCAACAAGGGCGTGTTCCGGGGCGAGTCGGCTTTGGTCAACCTGGGCGACGGCGACCTGTCCGAGAACCTGCTCAAGTCGCGGTGCGGCCAGGTCATGGCCTACTCGACATCCGGCGGGAACGGGGATGACTCGTACCCCAACTCCAAGATGGGTGCGGTGGCGGTGATGCGTCAGGTCCTCTACGACGCCCAGTGGTACGACCAGGCCCAGACCGTGTACGCGGCCTCCCCGCGTGGGAAGCAGCGCCCCGAGGCCAATGCGGCCTTCGCGGCCCTGGTGCCCGCGGTCAAGGGAACGGACGAGATCATTTTCGTGACCGGGAACGTTCTGGATCTCCTGCGCGCCGGCGAGATGGGCAAGGAGTTCAACCTGAAGTTCGAGTACGTGGGCAGCGGCGAGGAGTACAAGCGGCTGGACGACATCAAGCCGTACACGTCCTCGATCGTGGTTCCGGTCAATTTCCCCAAGGCGCCCTCGGTGGATGATCCGGGACAGGCACTGGGCGTGACCACGGCGACCCTGCGGCACTGGGACGAGGCGCCCGCCAATGCGGCGCGGGTGCACGAGGCCGGCTACACCCTGGCCCTGACCGCGGACGGGCTCAAGGACGTGGGATCGTTCCGCAAGAACGTGGGCAAGGCGATCGAGGCCGGTTTGCCGGCCGACGAGGCCCTGGCATCGCTGACCGTGGTCCCGGCCCGGATGCTGGGCGTGGACGACCGGATCGGCACGGTGGAGAAGGGCAAGATCGCCAACATCGTGGTGACCGACGGCGACCTGTTCGACGAGAAGACGAAGGTCCGCGAGGTGTGGGTCGACGGTGCGCGGTATGAGCTGGAAGAGGTCAAGCCGCCCCAAGGGGACCCGCGTGGCACCTGGGAGGTGGTGGCGGAGGCCGGCGACGGCTCGCAGTACCCCAGCACCCTGGTCATCACCGGGGAGATCGGCTCGATCAGCGCCGTTCTCAAGATGATGGGTCAGGAGTTCCCGGTGGAAGCCACCCAATCCGGCGCCACCGTGAAGGTGTCCTTCAGCTCCCAACCCCTGGGAATGCCCGGCACGATCACCATGAACTTCGAAATGAAGGGTGACAAGGCCACGGGATCCGGAGAGAGCCCCATGGGCGGGTTCGCCCTCACCGCGACCCGTACCTCCAAGCCCGAAGGAGGGACCGTCCGATGACGGCCAAGACGATTCGACGCATGACCGGTTTCCTTGCCGCGTCCCTGCTCACCCCCGCGCTGGCCCTGGCCGGCACCGCGGCGGGCGAGGCCGAGGCGTGGCGGGTGGAGCGGCCCGAGCAGCCCGAAGTGGTGGTGGTGCGCAACGCCACCATCTGGACCTCGGGACCCGACGGTAACCTGGAGAACGCGGACCTGTTGATCCGCCGCGGGAAGATCGAGCGGGTGGGGGCAGGGATTGCCGTGCCTCCCAACGCCACGGTGATCGACGCCGCGGGTAAGCATGTGACGCCGGGCCTCATTGACCCCCACAGCCACTCGTTCGTGGTGGGGGGCGTCAACGAGGGGAGCAACAACGTCACCGCGGAAGTGCGGATCCAGGACGTGATCAACTCCGAGGCGGTACACATGTATCGCCAGCTCGCCGGTGGGCTGACCGTGGCCAACGTACTGCACGGCTCGGCCAACGCGATTGGCGGGCAGTCCTGCGTGATGAAGCTCAAGTACGGCGAGAACCCCGAAGACCTCAAGATGGAGAGCGCGGTTCCCGGAATCAAGTTCGCCCTGGGAGAGAATCCCAAGCAGTCGAACTGGGGTGACAAGTACACCAGCCGCTATCCCCAGACCCGTTCCGGGGTGGAGCAGCTCATTCGCGAGCGGTTCCTGGCCGCGGTGGACTACATGGCCAAGTGGGATCGCTGGAACAGCGGTTCCAAGAACGGCATTCCTCCCCGCAAGGACCTGCAGCTGGAAACGATCGCCGAGATCATCCGTGGCGAACGGCTCATCCACAGCCACTCCTACCGGGCCGACGAGATCCTCATGCTCATGCGGCTCATGGAGGAGTTCGGGGTGACGGTGGGGACCTTCCAGCACGTGCTGGAGGGGTACAAGGTGGCCGACGAGTTGGCCAAGCATGGCGCCGGGGCGTCCACGTTCAGTGACTGGTGGGCCTACAAGTTCGAGGTGATCGACGCCATTCCCTACAACGGGGCGATCATGTGGGATCGCGGCGTGAACGTGACCTACAACTCGGACTCCTCGGACCTGGCCCGGCGCATGAACCTGGAGGCGGCCAAGGCGGTCAAGTACGGCGGCGTGCCCCAGGACGAGGCGCTCAAGTTCGTGACCCTCAACGCGGCGGTCCAGTTCCGGATCGACGACCGGGTGGGGTCGCTGGAGAAGGGCAAGGACGCGGACTTCGTCATCTGGAGCGGGAATCCCCTCTCGGTGTACTCGGTGGCCGAGCAGACCTGGATCGAAGGGCGCAAGTACTTCGACCGGGAAGAGGACCTGGCCCACCGGGAAGTCCTGATGGCCGAACGGCAGGCGTTGATCGACAAGATCCAGGCCGACGGCAAGGATGGCGACAAGAAGGACGGCGAAGAAGGGCCCACCGCGGATGTCGCGGTGACGCCGGACTATCTGATGGATTCGGGTGAGCACGGCGTGTGCACCTGCTTCCTCCATGGGGAGGATCACTAATGCGCGCACACAAGCTGATCTGCCTGATGACCGCGGCGGGGTTGGCCTTGGCCGGGGCTGCCTTTGCCGAGACCGTCGCCCTGGTGGGCGGGACCATTCACCCGGTGAGTGGCGATGTGATCCAGACCGGCACCGTGGTGTTCACCGACGGGAAGATCACCGCGGTGGGGGCCAACGTCGAGGTGCCGGCCGGCGCCCGGCAGGTGGATGTGAGCGGAGAGCATGTCTACCCGGGGATGATCGCCGCGAACACGGTGTTGGGCCTGGTCGAGGTGAGCAGTGTCCGGGGGACGCGCGACATGGCGGAGGTGGGCAACATCAACGCCAACTCGCGAGCCATGGTCGCCCTCAATGCCGACTCCTGGCTCATTCCGGTGGCCCGGGCCAACGGGATTCTCACCGTGCTCACCGCCACCACGGGTGGCGTGGTGAGCGGGACCAGCGCGATCTGGAACCTGGACGGCTGGAACTGGGAAGAGATGACCCTGGTTCCGGATGCGGGGCTGCACATCCGCTGGCCCAGCATGGTGACCTCGTCCGGCTGGTGGGTGACCAAGTCCGAGGAGGAGCAGAAGAAGGATCGCGAGAAGAAGTTGAAGGAACTCAAGGAGGCCTTCGACGATGCGCGTGCCTACATGAAGGCCCGCGAAGCGATGGCCAACGGCGGCGCCCACCAGCCGGTGGACGTGCGTTGGGAAGCCATGATCCCGGCGCTCAAGGGGGAGATGAAGCTGTTCATCCACGCCGACGAGTACCAGCAGATCGATTCCGCGATCAAGTTCGCCGACGAGGAAGGGTTCGAGGACGTGGTGATCGTGGGAGGCATGGACTCGTGGCGACTGGCCGATGAGCTGGCGGCGGCCAACATTCCCGTGGTGCTGGAGAGTGCCAACGGTCTCCCCCGGCGCAACTGGGAGGCCTATGACGAGGCGTTCACGGTGGCCCGGAAGCTCCACGAGGCGGGTGTCCTGTTCTGCTTCTCCATGGGGGGAAGCCGGGGGGATGCCGGGCACATGCGCAGCATGCCCTACCAGGCCGGTCACGCCGCGGCGTTTGGCCTTCCCAAGGAGGAGGCGCTCAAGGGACTGACCCTGAACGCGGCCAGAATCCTTGGGGTGGATGACCGTTTGGGTTCGATCGAGGTGGGCAAGGACGCCAACCTCATCGTGACCGACGGCGACCCGGTCGAGATCATGACCCACATCAACATGGCCTTCATTGGCGGGGCGGATGTGACCATGGAGTCCCGGCACACCGGGTTGTTCGACAAGTACCGCAACCGTCCGCGGACGGACGGCAAGGAGTCGCGCCTGACCGACGCCTACTAGAGGCGTTGATTGGATTGCGTTCGGGAAGGCGGTCTCCGTTGGGGGCCGCCTTTCCTGTTTCTTTGGTTTAGACTTCGGTGATGCCTACCCCCTCCCCCGCGTCCCGGCCGCTGGTTCTGATCGCCGTGCTGGTCCTGGTGGCCGGGGTGACCGCGACGGTTCATTGGCCGGTGCTCTCGGCCCAGGCGCTATCCCTGGACGACGCCCAGTTCCTCACCGAGAACGAGCTCATCCAGAATCCGGGATGGGAATCCGCGCAGCGGTTCTTCGGCGAGGTCCTGGAGCCAAGTACGGTAGGCGGCTACTACCTGCCGTTGGCCATGAACTCCCTCATGCTGGACTACGCGCTGGGGGGGCGCCCGGACGACCTCACCGTGTTCCATCGCACCAGCCTGATTCTGCATGTGCTCAACACGTGCCTGGTGGTGGTGCTGTTGTGGTTGTTGTTCGGCAACCTGTGGGTGGGGGCGCTGATCGGGATGCTCTTTGGTGCCCACCCGCTGACCGTGGAGCCCATGATCTGGGTGGGCGAGCGCAAGACGCTCTTGGCGACCCTGTTTGCCTTTGTCGGGCTCGTGCTCTACGTGCGGCACGTGGGGGGGAGGGGCCGGCGCTATCTGGTGGGGGCGGTCGTTGCCTACGCACTCTCGTTGCTGTCCAAGCCGACCGCCACCGCGTTGCCGTTGTTGCTGGTGCTGCTCGACGTGTGGCCGTTGCGAAGGTTTGGGCGACCGGCACTGCTGGAGAAGATCCCGTTTCTTGTGGTGGGGGCGGTTTCGGCGGCGATCACGCTGATCTCGCACAGCCGTTCCGCGGAGCTGGGTCTGGCCGAGGATCCCTCCCCCATCCAGGTCGTGCTCATGGCCAGCCGGAACCTGGTCTTCTACCTGGGCAAGATCGTTTGGCCGGGCGAGTTGAGTTCGTACTACTACATCGCGGAGCCGCTACGGATCGGGGACCCGGCGGTGTTGGCGGGGGTGATTGGGGTTGTGGTGCTGGGGGCGGCAGCGGCGCTGACGTTCCGCAGGACTCCGGCGTTGTTTGTGGGGCTGGGGATCTTTGCCCTGGGGCTCGCTCCCACCCTGGGTTTCGTGCGCTACAGCTGGGTGCTGGTGTCCGACAAGTACGTCTACTTTCCGGTGGTGGGCTTGCTGATCCTCTTGGCCTGGGGATTGGTCGGGTTGTTGCGGCGTTCACCGGGGTGGATGCGGGTGGTCTTGGGGTTGGTGGTGGTGGTCTTGGTGGTGGGCGAGGCACGCGGGGTGCGGGCGTACCAGGAGAAGTGGTCGGATAGCGAGACGTTGTTTCGGCACATGGTGGAGACCGCGCCACAGGCGGCGCGGGCGCATGACATGTACGGCAACGTGCTCCTGGAGCAGGGTCGCACGGAGGAAGCGGTGGCGGAGTACGAACGGGCGGCGGCGTTGGACCCCGGGTATTCCTCGGCCTGGTCCAACCTGGGGACGGTGCGGTTTGCCGCGGGAGACCTGCCCGGGGCGATGGTGTTGTGGCGACGGGCGGTCGCGGCAGATGAGCGCTCGGCCGATGCCCTGACCAATCTGGCCATTGGGCTGGCGCGTCGGGGGGAAATGGAAGCGGCGATCGACACCTTTGGGGTCGCGCTAAGGCTCAAGCCGAAGCACCCGTATGCCCTGAACAACCTGGGGATGGAGTTGTACCGGCTGGGGCGCGTCGGCGAGGCCACCGCGCTGTTCGCACGGGCGGTGAAGCACAAGACCAACTACGCGGACGCGCGGGTGAACCTGGGGATCGCCTTGTCGGCCCAGGGGCGGCCGCGGGAAGCGGTGGCGCAATTCCAAGCGGCGTTGGAGTACGGGGCGAATCCGGGGCAGGTGAACGCGAGCCTCGCCGGGGCGCTCCTGCAGGCCGATCGGATCCCGGAGGCGGCCGTCGTGTTCGAGGAGGCGATTCGGGCGCAACCCCGCGACCCACGCCTGCGCAACAACTACGCGCTGGTGCTCTCCAGGATGGGGCGGACCGAGGATGCGTTGGGTCAGGCGCGGGCCGCGGTGCAGTTGGACTCCACCTATGTGGATGCGCGGCTCAACACCGGGTTTCTGCTGGAAACGACCGGGGATGTGGAAGGGGCGCGGGCGCAGTACGAGGCGATCCTGGGGTTGCAGCCGGACCATGTGCCGGCGCGGGAACGGTTGAATCGTCTGGGGCGGCCATGATGGTTCTCGAGACACCGCGGCTGTTGTTGCGGCGACTGGTTCCGGGGGATCTGGATGCGTTGGAGGCGCTGTACCGGGACCCGGACGTGGTTCGTTACATTCCGGATGCGCCGCGGAATCGTGAACAGACCCGGGAAGAGTTGGAGTGGTTCCTGGAGGGGCACCCCAAGCATCCGGAACTGGGCCTGTGGGCGACGATCGAGAAGGCAAGCGGCCGGCTGGTGGGGCGGTGCGGATTGTTGCCGTGGACCCTGGAGGGACGGGAGGAAGTGGAGGTGGCGTTTCTGTTGGAGCGGGCGATGTGGGGGCGCGGGTTGGGGGGCGAGGTGGCCAAGGGGTTGCTGGAACATGGATTCGGGCGGTTGGGTTTTGAGCGCCTGGTTTGTCTGATCGAGCCGGGGAACGAGGCGTCGGTGGCGGTGGCGAAGGGCATGGGGATGACCCTCGAGCGCAAGGGAGAGGATGAAAAGGGGCCGTACTGGCTGTACTCGGTGGAGCGACCCCGCAGGTAGGGTGCGGCCTGCGCGAGGGTTGTGGGTGCCACCGGCGACTCGCCGAAAATGTGGTACGCTGGCCGCATGATGAGAACCGGAACTCGTTCCCGTTCTCGATCCGGTGACGACCACCGGCACGCTCCCACCCCCTCTGGCGTTTCCCTGGTTCGAGACCGGGATTCCGCTGTCCCCCGCCTTGGAGATCGCGCGAAGGCCGTCATGCGCCTGCGGCGCATGAGCCCCCGCACGCAAGAGGCCTACCTGGGCTGGATGCGGCGCTTCTACGTCTTCCACAAGAGGCGCAAGCTGACCGCGATGGGCGCGGACGAGGTGACCCAGTTCCTGAGTCATCTGGCCACCGATCGTGGGGTGGCCGCCTCGACCCAGAACCAGGCCCTGGCGGCGTTGTTGTTCCTGTACCGGGAAGTCCTGGAGGTGGATCTCCCCTGGTTGGACGACGTGGTGCGCGCCAAGGCGCCGCGGCGGTTGCCGGTGGTGTTGTCGCGGGAAGAGGTGCGGCGGATCCTGGAGGCAATGACGGGGACCAAGCGGCTGATGGCGATGCTGCTGTATGGGTCGGGGATGCGGTTGTTGGAGTGCTGCAGGCTAAGGGTGAAGGACGTGGACTTCGAACGTAGGCAGCTGACGATTCGGCGGGGCAAAGGGAACCGTGACCGGGCGGCGATCCTGCCGGAGGCGGTCCGGGTTGAGCTGGAGAAGCATCTGCGGGGTGTGCACACCCGGTGGGAGAAGGACCTGGAGGAGGGCGCGGGTTGGGTGGAGATGCCGGATGCGATGGGTCTGAAACATCCGAGCGGGGGCCGGCAGTGGCCCTGGCAATGGGTGTTCCCGGCAACGCGGGTGTACACGGATCAGGCGACGGGCCAGCAGCGCCGCCACCACCTGCACGAGACGGCGTTGCAACGCGCGGTCCGGGATGCGGTACTGGTTTCCAGGCTGAACAAACGGGCGACCTGTCATACGTTTCGGCATTCGTTTGCCACCCACCTGCTGGAGGATGGCAGCGATATCAGGACGGTGCAGGAACTGCTGGGGCACAAGAATGTGGCCACGACGATGATCTATACGCATGTGCTGAATCGGGGCCCGGCGGGGGTGATGAGCCCGGTGGATCGGTTGCTGGGGGGATAGGGGGCTGGCGGCTGAGTCTCGTATGCTGCTGGGTTTGGGGGTGTTTAGGCGGGGATGTCTAGTTTGGACTGGGAGTGGTGTAAACTGGGGCGGGTGTGGAGGTGATGGAGGGAAACGCAGCGTTAGGCAGTTCGATTTGCGGGCTGGATGGCGCTATGCTGAACAATCGAATACACGTTAGGCATTCAAGATATGTCATTCTTCGAGCGCACATTCGCGGGGCTCTCGGACCTGCAGTGGGTCTCTCCCGATGCGTTTCGTCCTGATGACCAGACTCCTCGGTCGGTATGCGAGTTCATGCTCGCCCTCGCTTTGGTCCACTGTGACGTAAAGAACCTCAGCCTTTTTCATCTGGCGCTGCAAGAAAGCAGACCCAAAGGGGAGTTCACCCTGCGAGCTGACTGGGGTGAATACAGCGGACTCGTGAATCAAGTTAACCGCATGCACATTAGTCTGATAAACGAATTGTTCGTCATGATTCAAAAGAATAAGGCCGTACTTGACGAGGATGCCTTTGAGAGAGTTCTGAAGAGTATGCGTAGGGAGTCTCGAGCGTGTTGGCAGGAGTTGGTCGATGCAGCGCTCGATCGTTCAAAGTTGCTCAACAAGGATCTAATGTTGATTCGACACAAGATTGGGTTTCACTATGACCCAAAAGAAATCATGTCAGGATACGAGCACTTCTTCACGAAGCGTAGTATTACCGACAAGGCTTATCTGTCTCGGGGAACAAACTGGGCAGAGTCGCGCTTCTTCTTCGCTGACGCAGCAGCTGAGAGCTACATGCACAGGCGTGCTGAACCCGAGGACATCAACACACTCTACGGTCGAGTACGGCAATTCTCGAACAAGCTGAACAGTGCGATTTGGAACATGGTCACCACCTTCATTCAGCATCGGGGATACTCCTATCATGAGCATCGCCCTGACGACGCATCATCCTCGTGAGGTGCCTAACTGGGCGCTGCAGCTGACGGTCCGCCCTGTCACGCCCCTGGCATCGGAGGTGGTGCTAGATTGAAGGGAATACGCGGGGCCAGGGCCGCGCCAGGCCAGCCCGCAGCTGAGCTTACAAACGTTAGGCATCAGAGATGCAGATTCTGAACCTTCTGCTGGCACTTCAGATTCTTGCCCTGTTAGCGGACGGGAGCGCCCGCGCGACGCCTGGTTCTGCGCCCTCCGGCGACTCCTGGAATCCCGTCGTAGAGATTCGTAGTGGTTTCGTGTTCGGGGAGAGCCGCTTGGCGACCGATGGCGCCTTGCCAGGCGATCAGCTTTCCATAGTCGCTGATGAGGTTGAACTTCTTCCCCCGCTAACTCCACAGACCATTCGTGGTTTGGACCTCTTCGTGGTACAAGGACTTTCTAGCAGCGGGAGTTATCCTTGGGACTCAGGTGATCTTGAGTGTGGCGGCACTACGAGCTGCTACCCCAGTGCAACGCTCTTGGTTTCTGGCGCGGACGGTGCAACAGAACCCTTGCTGACGGCGGACATTCCAAAGTTCCAGACACAATGGATTACGAGTTGCCCTGGTGCAGCGACAAGCGGCGGGTCTGTGAACTGGGCCGGTGGAACCTTGCGGGCGGAGCTTGGCCTCGACAGCTCTGCACCAGCAAGCCTTTCCGTAAGCACGTACGGTCCTGTGCACCCTCAGGACGCACGCCAGGGAGTCATCTTCTATTTCAACGCCACAGTCTCCATATACGGCACCACACCGGTTCAGGCCATTACATGGGGTGCGATGAAGGCGCTTCGCTGATGGCCTAACGGTGCGCTGCAGCTGACGGGACTCCCCTGTCACGCCCCTGGCTTGGGGTGTGGTGCTATATTGGGTGGAACGAAGCGGGGCCAGGGTCGCGCCAGGGAAGCCCCGCAGCTGAGCTTACAAACGTTAGTTGTCTCCAATGAAGTTGCTTCTGATCTCCGCGCTAATCCTGTTGGGCACGGTGAGCGATGCGTCCGCCGGTGTCTGGTTAACCGGCCGGCTCGGGTACGCGTCCTCGTACTCGTACCCGCGAAGTGGGGGCCAAGAGATACTTGGAGGCCCTCATTCCGGGGCGCTCACTCTTGCTTTGGGAGGGGTGCCCAGCGACATTCGACGTTGGGCGGTGGGCTGCGTCGTGTCGTACTGGCTCTTCCATGGCAGTAGCCCGTCCAGTATCGGCGGAGCCGACTTCGTGCGGACGACCCATTTCGTAGGGCTCACCCCCGGCCTGCGATTCACCCTGGGAGACCTTCAGACGCGCAAACGGCCGTATCTTGAAGGGGGTCCGCTCGTAGGGTGGGTTGGTATGAGCATGAGTCAGGATTACTCTTCTGAATCCTCGGGAGATGGGTTCGACTTGTGGGACTCCACCTGGGTTCTCGGGGCACGCCTCGCTGGAGCGGTCCCATTGGTGGCGTTCGACTCCAGCCAGTTGGAGTTGGGGCTTGAATACGTTCACACCCTGGACCTGTCTCTTGGTGACGCCCCGTTCTATGACATGCAGGGCTTCCGGCAGCTCGGGATCTTCGCCGGGTATGCTTGGTAGCGAGACATCTAACTATGCGCTGCAGCTGACGGATCAGCCCTGTCACGTCCCTGGCTGTGGGGACGAGGTGGTACATTGGGAGTCCGAAGCGGGGCCAGGGTCGCGCCAGGCCAGCCCGCAGCTGAGCTTACACACGTTAGACGGGTTGGGAGATGTATAGACGATCCGCATGCTACATAGTTCTGAGCGGCATTCTTCTCGCTCGCGGTACGTTTGGCGGCCAACTCCCGCGGATCATCCCCCATGAGATTGAGTGTAAAGAAGCCTGCGTTGATCAGGAGCCACCCAGTACGCCAAAGTTGTGGTTGAGCGGCATAGAACGGGGTCGAGGGGCAGTCGAGCTGAGTCCCGGTGTATTCCAGTCGAGCTCGACAGATGACTTTGGTCTCATCCTGTTTGGACTCACCCCTCCGGCCGACAATCGAACACCGCCCGACCGCTTTGGCTACGAATTCAAGCTGGAGTCCGGATCTCTACCGAGCAACCTTGAACTCCCGCAAGACCCGATCCTGCCGGAGCTTCACAACGCGGGTACGGACAGCGTGGAGTACTACCTGGTCCTTGGTTGGGTTGATGGTGCCGTTAACGAGCAGGACAGCTTCTCGTTCTCCGTCTCAATTCAGGCCGTCGATTTGGGCGGAAACCGTAGCGAGTTGACGTCACCAGTTGTGGTCGCGGATCCGTAGCAACGCCCGTCTAACTGTGCGCTGCAGCTGACGGTCCGCCCTGTCACGCCCCTGGCATTGAAGGCGCGGTGGTATATTCGAAGTCCGAAGCGGGCCAGGGCCGCGCCAGGCCAGCCCGCAGCTGAGCTTACAAACGTTAGTTGTCTCCAATGAAGTTGCTTCTGATCTCCGCGCTAATCCTGTTGGGCACGGTGAGCGATGCGTCCGCCGGTGTCTGGTTAACCGGCCGGCTCGGGTACGCGTCCTCGTACTCGTACCCGCGAAGTGGGGGCCAAGAGATACTTGGAGGCCCTCATTCCGGGGCGCTCACTCTTGCTTTGGGAGGGGTGCCCAGCGACATTCGACGTTGGGCGGTGGGCTGCGTCGTGTCGTACTGGCTCTTCCATGGCAGTAGCCCGTCCAGTATCGGCGGAGCCGACTTCGTGCGGACGACCCATTTCGTAGGGCTCACCCCCGGCCTGCGATTCACCCTGGGAGACCTTCAGACGCGCAAACGGCCGTATCTTGAAGGGGGTCCGCTCGTAGGGTGGGTTGGTATGAGCATGAGTCAGGATTACTCTTCTGAATCCTCGGGAGATGGGTTCGACTTGTGGGACTCCACCTGGGTTCTCGGGGCACGCCTCGCTGGAGCGGTCCCATTGGTGGCGTTCGACTCCAGCCAGTTGGAGTTGGGGCTTGAATACGTTCACACCCTGGACCTGTCTCTTGGTGACGCCCCGTTCTATGACATGCAGGGCTTCCGGCAGCTCGGGATCTTCGCCGGGTATGCTTGGTAGCGAGACATCTAACTATGCGCTGCAGCTGACGGATCAGCCCTGTCACGTCCCTGGCTGTGGGGACGAGGTGGTACATTGGGAGTCCGAAGCGGGGCCAGGGTCGCGCCAGGCCAGCCCCGCAGCTGAGCTTACAAACGTTAGGGCGACATGAAGATTCTGGCTAACCTGATGATCTTCAGTCTCGTTGCGACTTGCGCCGTGGCCCAAGAGCCTCCGGAGCACAATCACTACCCTGCCCACTTCTACGCGACCATGGTGGACTTCGAACACCTCATTGAGACCGAGGAGGTGGGGCGTCTCCAGATCATGCTTGGCCATCGGATCAAGTCCGAACTTCAGGGGCCAGTGTTACTTCTTCTGGAAGCTGGTGACTCGCCCAACCACCAAGCCCTGTCAGTCTTCAGAGACAATTGGTCTTCTGAGATGCCCGGGTATCCATCCGAAGATAGGTTCGTAGTTCTCTCGCTCTCGTGGGAATCGCTGAAGGCAATACCGACACAGCTTCTTGCCGAGGGCATTGGCAAGGACCAGTCCGGTTGGGATGCCCCTGAGAGGGGCTTCCTTCTGACCGTTCTGGGCGAGATAACTGAAGACCCGGGGGAGGAGACTTGGCTTGGGAGCAATGACTCCCTCACGCAAATCGACTTGGAGAGTTTGCAGCTGGCAATTGCCAATGCCATTGGGGAGAATCCGGAACTCTTGGAGTCGGTTGACCAGTTCTTCTGGACTACCGTGGAGTAGCGCCCTAACTGTGCGCTGCAGCTGACGGCTCTGCCCTGTCACGCCCCTGGCGGTGGGGCGTGGTGCTATATTGAAAGTCCGAAGCGGGCCAGGGTCGCGCCAGGCCAGCCCGCAGCTGAGCTTACACACGTTAGACGGGTTGGGAGATGTATAGACGATCCGCATGCTACATAGTTCTGAGCGGCATTCTTCTCGCTCGCGGTACGTTTGGCGGCCAACTCCCGCGGATCATCCCCCATGAGATTGAGTGTAAAGAAGCCTGCGTTGATCAGGAGCCACCCAGTACGCCAAAGTTGTGGTTGAGCGGCATAGAACGGGGTCGAGGGGCAGTCGAGCTGAGTCCCGGTGTATTCCAGTCGAGCTCGACAGATGACTTTGGTCTCATCCTGTTTGGACTCACCCCTCCGGCCGACAATCGAACACCGCCCGACCGCTTTGGCTACGAATTCAAGCTGGAGTCCGGATCTCTACCGAGCAACCTTGAACTCCCGCAAGACCCGATCCTGCCGGAGCTTCACAACGCGGGTACGGACAGCGTGGAGTACTACCTGGTCCTTGGTTGGGTTGATGGTGCCGTTAACGAGCAGGACAGCTTCTCGTTCTCCGTCTCAATTCAGGCCGTCGATTTGGGCGGAAACCGTAGCGAGTTGACGTCACCAGTTGTGGTCGCGGATCCGTAGCAACGCCCGTCTAACTGTGCGCTGCAGCTGACGGTCCGCCCTGTCACGCCCCTGGCATTGAAGGCGCGGTGGTATATTCGAAGTCCGAAGCGGGCCAGGGCCGCGCCAGGCCAGCCCGCAGCTGAGCTTACAAACGTTAGGGCGACATGAAGATTCTGGCTAACCTGATGATCTTCAGTCTCGTTGCGACTTGCGCCGTGGCCCAAGAGCCTCCGGAGCACAATCACTACCCTGCCCACTTCTACGCGACCATGGTGGACTTCGAACACCTCATTGAGACCGAGGAGGTGGGGCGTCTCCAGATCATGCTTGGCCATCGGATCAAGTCCGAACTTCAGGGGCCAGTGTTACTTCTTCTGGAAGCTGGTGACTCGCCCAACCACCAAGCCCTGTCAGTCTTCAGAGACAATTGGTCTTCTGAGATGCCCGGGTATCCATCCGAAGATAGGTTCGTAGTTCTCTCGCTCTCGTGGGAATCGCTGAAGGCAATACCGACACAGCTTCTTGCCGAGGGCATTGGCAAGGACCAGTCCGGTTGGGATGCCCCTGAGAGGGGCTTCCTTCTGACCGTTCTGGGCGAGATAACTGAAGACCCTGGGGAGGAGACTTGGCTTGGGAGCAATGACTCCCTCACGCAAATCGACTTGGAGAGTTTGCAGCTGGCAATTGCCAATGCCATTGGGGAGAATCCGGAACTCTTGGAGTCGGTTGACCAGTTCTTCTGGACTACCGTGGAGTAGCGCCCTAACTGTGCGCTGCAGCTGACGGCTCTGCCCTGTCACGCCCCTGGCGGTGGGGCGTGGTGCTATATTGAAAGTCCGAAGCGGGCCAGGGTCGCGCCAGGCCAGCCCGCAGCTGAGCTTACACACGTTAGCAAGGCGCAACCCTATGTTGGACCCACAAGCGGAGCATCGTTGGAGCGCTGACCACCGCAGGGCGATTCTCGAGACCGAGACCTGTGGTTGTTTCTACTGCCTTAAAATGTACCCGCCGTCATTGATCGACGAGTGGACCGATACGGACGATGACGGTGTTGGGCAAACAGCGCTGTGTCCGAAGTGCGGGATCGACGCTGTGATCCCTGTTCGTCCGGGCGTTGATGCTGAGTTCTTGTCACGGATGAGAGGGCTGTGGTTTTAAGGCGCCCGCCAACCCACACTCAGGGTCGGCGATGTGCTGTGCGCCTCGCCGCTAAAGCACAAGAATGTTGATGAGGCCCTTTGCATGTCATTCAATCCAATCTTGGAGGACCTCCGTCGGCGCGCGAGTGCCCGACGGGTGTTTCTTAGCTATCATCACGGCCCTGATCGCGCATTCTACGAAGAGTTCTCGCGACTAGCCTCGGATGTCTACGAGTGCGTCGAAGACAGATCAGTTAGGACGGAAATTGACAGCGAAAACCCCGAGTATGTGATGCGGCGAATTCGGGAGAACTACATCACCGGAACGTCTTGCACGATCGTTTTGTGCGGTGCCTTCACATGGCAACGGAAGTACGTTGATTGGGAGATCAAGGCTAGTTTGGATAAGCGACATGGTCTAATCGGTCTGGGGCTCCCCACGGCTCAACAGGTAGTGGATGGTCTCCGGGCACCGGATCGGCTGGTCGAAAACCATAGGTCAGGCTATGCGACGTGGCACGACTGGTCGGATTTTGTTCGTTCTCCCGGTCAACTTGCAGACTGGGTTGAAGCAGCCAACAGCAAGTCATCGGCGCTGATAGTAAACACACGCCCAATGCGGTCCAGGAACGGATGAGCATGCTAACAATGCGCTGCAGCTGACGGATCAACCCTGTCACGGCCCTGGCGGCGTGGGCCGGTGCTATATTGGGAGTCCGAAGCGGGCCAGGGCCGCGCCAGGCCAGCCCGCAGCTGAGCTTACACACGTTAGGTCTGCATCGGGGAGCGCAAGATTCAAGGCCCTCAGCAAATCACCATCACTCCCCTTGATCTGTATTGGGTATCTGACGCCCCCGCAACAGAAGATCTCTGCGCTCACGGTGGGGTTCGGGCCGTTGTGGAAGGCGAGGTAGTGCTTGAGATCGCAGGTGGCACCGCGGTTGCCGCGGGGGCCCTCTTGCTTCTTCGGAGCCTGAATGCGGATCACACAGCTGATGAGCGCCTCGCTGAACGGATCATTCCATGCTGCGGACATATGCTTCTTGTGAACCGGAAAGATGACACAGCAAGCGTTTTGGATTGCTGCGGTGTTGGTGGTGGTGCCAACTGGTGGATCTCTCATCTTGAGAACGGAGTGGAACTTGAGTTTCCGGGTGCTGGACGATATCTCGTTAGTAGCACGAGTTGGCAGCAGGCTGTCAATGGGTTCGTCGATGCAGTAGCTGCTTTCTATGCGGAGCATCCGGAGAAGGAAGTGACCGCGGAGAACGAGATGGAACCCGGTGCCTACAGTGCTTTCTGGCGCGAGTGGCAAAGGCTTAGAGGTACCGCAGATCAGGCTATTGATCAAAGAATTGCCATGTCAGAACCTGTTTCCACGGAGCGCCGTCGTAGCAATCTGCGGGGGATTCTCAGTGGTATAGTAGTTGCCCTGCTAGTACTCTTCCTCTTGAAAGCGCTCTTGGGGACTTAGGCTGCAGCAGCTCTGCTACTTGAAGAACCTTCGGACCGATTGAGCGAGTCTCGTTGCTCGAGTGGAAACCTAACTATGCGCTGCAGCTGACGGGTCCGCCCTGTCACGCCCCTGGCTTAGGGCGTGGTGGTATATTGGAAGTCCGAAGCGGGCCAGGGCCGCGCCAGGGCAGCCCGCAGCTGAGCTTACAAACGTTAGCTGGACAAAAGCAAGGACAGACGCCGTTGAGAGTTATCGTGTTCGCTCTGCTTCTACTTGTGATTGCCAGCGCGGGATGTATGCCAATCGATAGCTCTGAACGCACGGTTGGGACCATGAATGATCTCGAGCGGTACCTGGCTGCACTCCAAGACGCCGACTCCGAAGACGCCTTTCTCATCGCTCATGTCCAGGGCTCTGAGGATTTCATCCAGTTCAAGAGCTACTCGGATGTTTACGAGATCGACTTTCCAATCTTCACCGAGCGTCAACACTCTCTGGAACCCCGAATCATCTCAGCCGGCGCAGCTCTTCGATTGGAGCCGCGGGTCACGGATGCCGGGGGTGGTGATCGATTCATCGATTTCGACGCGAACGGCACTCCGGGAGAAGTTGCAGGTGTGGTGCGGGCGCTATTCACGGCCGTCTTCGACCTCTCCGTCGACGCCTTGCTGGAATTCGAGTGTGCCGAGTTTGAGGCGCCTGCCAGCTAACTAGCGCATGCACCTGACGGATCCGTCCTGTCACGGCCCTGGCAAGGTGCTGGTCGATCGGGCGTATACTCTTCCCAGGTTGGCAAGTGATCTGTAGTTGGTCACCAGCCAGGGCCGCGCCAGCCCGGCCCGCAGGTGATGCGCACGACGTTAGGCTGCACCAATGAAGGCGTTGTTTGTTGTCGCCACCTTCCTGGCGCAGGACAATGCACGGCACTCCTCGCTGCACCGACGTGCGGTCTTTCTCCCGGTGGCCACCGTACGTTGAACCGTTGCGCCTTCGACTGCGTTCATCCCTTGGCTTAGAACGGCTGTTCAACGTCGCTGCCATGGTTGCCGGTGAGTCGTCAGTTCCTGGACGCTTCTCGGGTTGAGGTGACCCCGGCGCTCAACGAGACTGGCTTTGAAAGTGTCAGGGTTGTGTCCACGCTGGAGTGCGGTGCCTTGATGGGCGGCTGTGGTGCGCTGGTGCGTCCCCGGGCGCTCGCCTTCGGCCGGGTCACCAAGCTGTTGGGAACCAACGACCTCGGCACCACTCAATGTGCCGGCCTTGCGGGTCTGGCGCGTAGCTACCACCACGTCCCGTGCCTAACAGCGCGCTGCAGCTGACGGGACTCCCCTGTCACGCCCCTGGCTTCGGCGGTGGTGCTATATTGAAGGGAACACGCGGGGCCAGGGTCGCGCCAGGCAAGCCCCGCAGCTGAGCTTGAAAACGTTAGACCGATTAGGGACTCTAGGGCTTGAGGTTGCGACATGCGGGGAAGCGTCCTCCTGATCACGGTGCTCTTGATCGTCATCTGGTCATGTAGCGATGGTGTTGTTGATCCGGGACGACACCAAGTGTCGCTGGAGTTTGCATCCGAGAGACTCTCTGTTCCCGTGTGGCCTGACTCCACAGCCTACGTTGCTCGTGTGAGCGACGGTCGCCTTGAGTTCGTGGGATTCTACGCCGCTTGTTGGTACTCAATGACCGGGAGGATTGTGAAAGCGGACGAAGCAAGCATCGTTGTTGATGCGGAGATTTCTCAGTTACCGGCATCGGCGACCTGTTTCGTCCCCAATCACACGCGGTACCAAGGAGTGCTCAGTGGTCTAGCACCCGGGGATCATCGGATCATTCTGGAGCATGTGATCCGGCACTTCTACACGGGCGAGTTGATGGGAACTGCGACCGTTCTAGATACCCTGATCACTGTTCCCTAGATCTGCACGGTCTAACTATGCGCTGCAGCTGACGGACTTCCCTGTCACGCCCCTGGCGCTGGGTGCTGTGCTAGATTGGGAAGACCGAAGCGGGCCAGGGTCGCGCCAGGGCAGCCCGCAGCTGAGCTTACAAACGTTAGGCAGGTGAAGGAATGGCCATTGCTTTGCGATCGACAAAGTGGGGTTATTCGGTTCCTCTCACCGTCGGTCGCGTGCGCTGCACTTGTCCAGATGGGGCGCGTGGTGGCAGACTCCAAGAATAAGGCCGTGAAACCTTAGGGGCTGGAGCGTCAAACCGATGACTATTCTCCGTAGGATGCCACGAGTTCTGTTGGTCACTTGTGGTATCGCACTTGCTGGGCAAACGCTGTCCTGTGACCGCGTGGAGATCGCTGCCCCAGAATCACTTGTGATCTCTGGCTATGTCCACTTGGCGACTGTTGCAGGTCACTGCTGGCAGATCATTACCTCTGATCCTGCCTACTACTTGGCAGTGGGGCTCCCTGAAGCCTTCCAGGTCGAGGGGCTGGAGGTAGAAGCAAGCGTCAGGAAATCCAAGGCCCTTGTTCGAGATCCTTGCCAGGTTGGGACCCCAGTAGACATTCTTACAATCTCCCGTCGCCCCTGACTAATTAACTGTCTAACATGCGCTTGCAGCAGTCGGCTCTGTCCTGTCACGTCCCGAGCGGTGAAGACGGGGTATCAAACTTGAAACCCAAAGCAGGTCAGGGCGACGCCAGGACAGCCCGCTGCTGAACCGCAGGACGTTAGGCGTTTGGACTAGAGGATGTGGCGAAAAGTAGTATTGATCGGTCTCCTGCTAATACCGGCCGTTGGTGAGCCTTCCCCAAGCGGTGGGGACTGGCATGCTGAGTCGCTTCTTGGCGAGAATGCGGACTCCTACTTTGTTCTTCGCGTTGCGCGCCACAACCCTGGCAGTTACTACATGTACTCGGAGATGGTCTCGCTGGAGAAGGTCAGCAAAGTTGGTCTGCATGTCGTCCAGTCGTGGGTCATTCATTCTACAGACTACGCAATGGACCTTACGACGGAAGTGTGGGGCGAGAAGGACGCACCCGTTGTACCTGTGGACCTAGCCGCGATCTTTCGGGAGCACCGGATGCAAGTGGCCTTCCCGCAAGCCAACTTCTCTGACTTGGTCGTGGATAGTACAGGGGTGCGCGCGGAGGTGTGTGGCTATCGTGGGGAGGTCATGCACCGCGATGACCTGCGACGTCAGGCTCCTGATCTAGGGTTGGGCCCTCGGGTCATTGGAATAGCAAGCACAATGGAGCGGACGGGTGACCTCGTGTTCCTGTCGGTAGCTTCAAATTCCGGGGCAGATGTGGGGCACTCTGTGGACCTACTAGTTGTGCAGGGTGGCATTCTCTTGCGAGCGAGGGACAAGGTCCAGCGGGCTATCAGAGAGGCCTCGGGCGGTCGATGATGGACGTGCTTTGGAGCGCCTAACTGTGCGCTGCAGCTGACGGACTCCCCTGTCACGCCCCTGGCTGTGTAGACGTGGCGGTAAACTCAAAACCCGAAGCGGGCCAGGGCCGCGCCAGGCCAGCCCGCAGCTGAGCTTTCATACGTTAGGCTGCATCAATGAAGGCGTTGATTGTTGTCGCCACCTTCCTGGCGACGGACAACGCGAGCCTCTCCTCGCTGCACCGACGTGCGGTCTTTCTCCCGGCGGCCGCCGGCACCCTGAACCGCTGCGCCTTCGACTGCGTTCCTTCCTTGGCTTAGAACGGCTGTTCAACGTCCTTGCCGTAGTTGCCGGTGAAGTCGTCAGTTCCTGGACGCTTCTCGGGTTGTGCTGGATCCGGCGCTCGTCGAGACTGGCCTTGAAAGTGTCAGGGTGTTGGCCACGGTGAACCTTGTGCCCTGATGCACGGCTGTGGCGCGCTGGTGCCCGTCCGTGAGCCCGCCTCCGGCAGGTCACCAAGTTGTTGGGGCTCAAAGACCTCGGCACCACTCAATGTGCCGGTCTTGGCGGGTCAGCGGGTAGCTACCACCACGTCCCGTGCCTAACAGCGCGCTGCAGCTGACGGGACTCCCCTGTCACGCCCCTGGCTTCGGCGGTGGTGCTATATTGAATGGAACACGCGGGGCCAGGGTCGCGCCAGGGAAGCCCCGCAGCTGAGCTTACAAACGTTAGGCTGCACCAATGAAGGCGTTGTTTGTTGTCGCCACCTTCCGGGCGCAGGACAACGCGAACCACTCCTCGCTGCACCGACGTGCGGTCTTTCTCCTGGTGGCCACCGTACGTTGAACCGTTGTGCCTTCGACCGCGTTCGTCCCCTGGCTTAGAACGGCAGTTCAACGTCCTTGCCGTGGTCGCCGGTGAGTCGTCAGTTCCTGGACGCTTCACGGGTTGTGCTGGATCCGGCGCTCATCGGGACTGGCTTTGAAGGTGTCAGGGTGCTGGCCACGGTGAACCTCGTGCCCTGATGCACGGCTGTGGCGCGCTCATGCTCGTCCGTGCGCCCGGCTTCGTCAGGCTCCAAGGTGTTGGAAACGAAGGGGCTCCGGCATGGCTTGCTTTGCCGGTCTTGAGGGTCTGGCGAGTAGCTACCACCACGGCCCGTGCCTAACAGCGCGCTGCAGCTGACGGGTCTCCCCTGTCACGCCCCTGGCTTCGGAGGTGGTGCTATATTGAATGGAACGAAGCGGGGCCAGGGTCGCGCCAGGCAAGCCCCGCAGCTGAGCTTGAAAACGTTAGAGATCACGCAGAAAGATGTCACGACTCACAGTCTACTGCGACGAAGCGGGCACCATGCCCCTTGAGGACACAGACGGACCGTTTGTGTGCGCCGCGCTAGGTGTCACCGGCCAGATTCCTCGTCCAGACGAAGTCGTCGGGCGTCCAGAATGGATACTGAACCAGATTGAGCGATTCTCCGGGTTTCCACACGTTAGCTACGTGGAGCCCGCCAAGGGATACGCGGTGGCGCTAAAGACCGCGCACGGACAACTCCAGAGAATGGCAATGATCACTCGGGAGCAGTCTGGTTCCAACAAGGCCTACGTCGGGCCAGACGGCATTCCCTTGAGGAACAGTATCTGGACCAAGGCTATGCTGGTCGCGATCGGCCAAATGCTGATCGGCCCACTTGCACGTGCCCCAGTCGAGAGCATCAGAATCATCCTTGATCAGAAGACGATGACCAGTGAGTTGAGAGCGCTGTTTCGCAGGAACACCTCAACGATGGGCGAGATACTCCGTGCCAACATCAGGGTTACCGCAGCGCCCGACCCGGCAGTTGCCCAGTACTTTCTTAACAACATGAGATTCGAGCAGCAGGACATTAGCCTTGCATGGAGCGACGAATTGGATAAGGAGCCAATCGGGCTGAAGTTCGCGCATTACCTAGCGTCCCTCTCGTGGAAGCAACTCAAGTCTCAGAGACCTGGGATTCTGGATCCGCTCAGAGCGACGTCCTATGGTGAATGCGTTGCTGACATCACCGACATCATCACTGCTCCGCCTTCGGAGAAGAACGTCGATCAGTGGCGGAAGAACACAGGAGAGGATCTCTAACTGGGCGCTGCAGCTGACGGGACTCCCCTGTCACGCCCCTGGCTTGGGGTGTGGTGCTATATTGGGTGGAACGAAGCGGGGCCAGGGTCGCGCCAGGCAAGCCCCGCAGCTGAGCTTACAAACGTTAGGCTGCATCAATGAAGGCGTTGTTTGTTGTCGCCACCTTCCTGGCGTAGGACAACGCGAGCCTCTCCTCGCTGCACCAGCGTGCGGTCTTTCTCCCGGTGGCCGCCGGCCCCATGAACCGCTGCGCCTTCGACGGCGTTCATCCCTTGGCTTAGAACGGCTGCTCAACGTCCTTGCCGTAGTTGCCGGTGAGTCGTCAGTTCCTGGACGCTTCTCGGGTTGTGCCGGATCCGGCGCTCATCGGGACTGGCTTTGAAGGTGTCAGGGTTGCGACCGCGTTGAACCGCGGTGCCGTGATGGGCGGCTGTGGTGCGCTGGTGCCCGTCCGTGAGCCCGCCTCCGGCAGGTCACCAAGTTGTTGGGGCTCAAAGACCTCGGCACCACTCAATGTGCCGGTCTTGGCGGGTCAGCGGGTAGCTACCACCACGGCCCGTGCCTAACAGCGCGCTGCAGCTGACGGGTCTCCCCTGTCACGCCCCTGGCATTGCGGTCGGTGCTATATTGGGAGTCCGAAGCGGGGCCAGGGTCGCGCCAGGCCAGCCCCGCAGCTGAGCTTGAAAACGTTAGGCTGCACCAATGAAGGCGTTGTTTGTTGTCGCCACCTTCCTGGCGCAGGACAACGCGAGCCACTCCTCGCTGCACCGACGTGCGGTCTTTCTCCCGGTGGCCATCGTACGTTGAAACGTCGCGTCTTCGACCGCGTTCGTCCCCTGGCTTAGAACGGCAGTTCAACGTCGCTGCCATAGTTGCCGGTGAGTCGTCAGTTCCTGGACGCTTCTCGGGTTGTGCAAGACCCGGCGCTCTACGAGTCTGGCTTTGAAGGTGTCAGGGTTGCGGCCAAGTTGAACCGCGGTGCCTTGATGGGCGGCAGTGGTGCGCTGCCGCATGTCCGGGCGCTTGCCTTCGGCAGGTCACCAAGTTGTTGGGGACCAAAGACCTCGGCACCACTCAATGTGCCGGTCTTGGCGGGTCAGCGGGTAGCTACCACGACGTCCCGCGCCTAACAGCGCGCTGCAGCTGTCGGGACTCCCCTGTCACGCCCCTGGCTTCGGAAGTGGTGCTATATTGGGTGGAACGAAGCGGGGCCAGGGTCGCGCCAGGCAAGCCCCGCAGCTGAGCTTGAAAACGTTAGGCTGCATCAGTGAATGGACTTTGTTGTTGTTGCCATCCTCTGGTGCAACGAGACCCACGTCGGCTTCAGCCGTTCCAGTAAGTGGGTCTTCACCTTGCTTGGTGCTCGACACTCCCGGAACATCGTCGCCTTCGTTAGCGCTCGGCCCGCTACTTAGAACAGCTGTTCAACCTTCGCATCGTTTCCTGTGGGGCAGTCCGGTTCTGCGGACTTCTCAGTTCGTGCTGAACAGTACGGACAGCGTGCCTGGCCCTGAACGGGTCAGGTTGGTGGCCACGGTGGAGCGCGTTGCCTGATGAGCGGCTTGGATCCGCTGTCGAACGTCCGTACGCCAGCCATCGTATGCGGTCCAGGCATTGGGGACGGCCGCGCCAATTGGAACGGCTGAATGTGCAGGTCTTGTTGGGTCAACGTGGCAGCTACCACCACGTCACGTGCCTAACTGCGCGCTGCAGCTGTCGGGTCTCCCCTGTCACGCCCCTGGCTTGGGGTGTGGTGCTATATTGGAAGGAACGAAGCGGGGCCAGGGTCGCGCCAGGCAAGCCCCGCAGCTGAGCTTGTATACGTTAGGCTGCACCAATGAAGGCGTTGATTATTGTCGCCACCTTCCTGGCGACGGACAACGCGAGCCTCTCCTCGCTGCACCGACGTGCGGTCTTTCTCCCGGTGACCGCCGGCACCATGAACCGCTGCGCCTTCGACTGCGTTCCTTCCTTGGCTAGAACGGCTGTTCAACGTCCCTGCCATGGTTGCCGGTGAGTTGTCGGTTCCTGGACGCTTCTCGGGTTGTGCTGGATCCGGCGCTCATCGGGATTGGCTTTGAAGGTGTCAGGGTTGCGGCCAAGTTGAACCGCGGTGCCTTGATGGGCGGCTGTGGTGCGCTGTCGCATTCCCGGGCGCTCGCCTTCGGCAGGTCCCCAACCTGTTGGGAACCATCGACCTCGGCACCAATCAGCGTGCCGGTCTTGGCGGGTCAGCGGGTAGCTACCACCACGTCCCGTGCCTAACAGCGCGCTGCAGCTGACGGGACTCCCCTGTCACGCCCCTGGCATCGGAGGTGGTGCTATATTGAATGGAACGAAGCGGGGCCAGGGTCGCGCCAGGCAAGCCCCGCAGCTGAGCTTACAAACGTTATGCACTCTCAACACTTCTTCTTTGCACTCTTGGCCCTTACGTTGCTGCTCCCGGCGTGCAGTCACCAGCGTGATTCAGACACGCGGATCTCGGATGTGGCTGACGAGTTCCTCCAGAACGGAACCTTTCGCCTTGGCGACCTAGTGGTTACGTATGACATCCAACTGGCCCACCTCCGCGAGATCCGGGACCTGCTGGAGCCAATGCTGGGTCCCGGCGAAGAGCTAGTTCGTGTCGATCTGGTTGAGAGCATCCTTGGAATTCCCCAACACCTTGAGATCAGAACGTGCTCGGGATGTGGTTCGAAGGGCGCTGCCGAAGTAGGTGCCGGAAGAGTATTTGTGCTAGAGAAACCGGGTGATGGTCCGTTGGTTGTCGTGCGATCCTCCCAATGGATCAGTTGAACGGTCACCGATCCAGGGTGCGTCCCGATATGCGCCAGTTCATGGCCTTGGTGAGCATCCCCTTGCTCACCCTATCCGGTTGCCACAAGCATGTTGAGCCGCGCATGAGCTCCGTTGCTGAAGAAGTGCTCCCGGGTGGGGTCTTGCGCCTCGGGATGATCGTCTCCAATCACGATTTCCCATTGGAGCAGTTGGTTGAGATCCGGGCTGCCCTGGCACCTCATCTCGTGGAGAGTGAAGAGATCTGGGAGATCCGTCGCGTCGCTAGCGACCTTGGTACAGAGATGTACGTGGAGGTCAGGACCTGTCTGTCATGTGGCCCGCGGGAGACCTCAGAGGTAGGGGGTGGGATGATCTACGTGGTTCAGCGATCTCCGGGCCAGAGCTGGGTGGTGCAGTACTCGTATGGCTGGATCGCGACCTGGGAAGCGAGGCTGTGTCCTGACGGGGTGTGCTGGGAGAAGGGTCCATAACTATGCGCTGCAGCTGACGGGACTCCCCTGTCACGCCCCTGGCGTTGGGTGCTGTGCTAGATTGGAGAGACCGAAGCGGGCCAGGGCCGCGCCAGGGCAGCCCGCAGCTGAGCTTACACACGTTAGGTTGTTGAGCATGCTGAGACTTTCTAAGAGACGAATCCTGCGCACTGGGACAGCCTTCGGGTGGGATTGGCGCGCGCACGTCGACGACGTATATCGCCCCTTCAGCTATAAACACGGTCGACCGCCCACCGCCTGCTCCGCGCCAGGTACAAGGCATTCGCGACTCCGGGAGTCTCTTATGGATTGGCAGGCCGACCTTGGAGCCCGCCATCGCATGCGTTGGCGTAGTTTTGAGAAGCAGCATCACCAAGAACTTGCTCCCCTCAAGAACCTAGTAGATCTGAGGCGGATCAGCTCAGCAGATGTTTCGAGGATTGTGGACTGCGTGTCTGCCTTGGATTCTTACAAGCGAACTGTATCCAAACCCCTTGTGTTCGGATCCAAGGCTGCCCACTTTCACTTTCCAGGACTCGTGCCCGTTCTCAGTAGCGAAGTGCGGGCCGGGCTGCACTATCTTGAGAGTCACCACGCGCATGAGCTTGAGCTCCTGCTTCCCGCACCGTCAAAGCGATTCCGTTTTGGGACGCCGGTCGAGAATCGTAATGGTTACTGGTACTATGTCCTTCTCGGGCACATCCTCCTTCGCAACTCCCCGGACTGCCACTCCTTCTTTGGTAAGCCAGACGATGTGTCAATCTGCCTCAATGCGAAGGCGTTCGAGTGGTGGGTTGCATCGTACAGCCTGTGAGAACCTAACTGGGCGCTGCAGCCGACGGTCTGCCCTTTCACGCCCCTGGCGGTGTGGGGCAGTGCCCTACTGGGAGTCCGAAGCGGGCCAGGGTCGCGCCAGGGCAGCCCGCAGCTGAGCTTACAAACGTTAGAGATCACGCAGAAAGATGTCACGACTCACAGTCTACTGCGACGAAGCGGGCACCATGCCCCTTGAGGACACAGACGGACCGTTTGTGTGCGCCGCGCTAGGTGTCACCGGCCAGATTCCTCGTCCAGACGAAGTCGTCGGGCGTCCAGAATGGATACTGAACCAGATTGAGCGATTCTCCGGGTTTCCACACGTTAGCTACGTGGAGCCCGCCAAGGGATACGCGGTGGCGCTAAAGACCGCGCACGGACAACTCCAGAGAATGGCAATGATCACTCGGGAGCAGTCTGGTTCCAACAAGGCCTACGTCGGGCCAGACGGCATTCCCTTGAGGAACAGTATCTGGACCAAGGCTATGCTGGTCGCGATCGGCCAAATGCTGATCGGCCCACTTGCACGTGCCCCAGTCGAGAGCATCAGAATCATCCTTGATCAGAAGACGATGACCAGTGAGTTGAGAGCGCTGTTTCGCAGGAACACCTCAACGATGGGCGAGATACTCCGTGCCAACATCAGGGTTACCGCAGCGCCCGACCCGGCAGTTGCCCAGTACTTTCTTAACAACATGAGATTCGAGCAGCAGGACATTAGCCTTGCATGGAGCGACGAATTGGATAAGGAGCCAATCGGGCTGAAGTTCGCGCATTACCTAGCGTCCCTCTCGTGGAAGCAACTCAAGTCTCAGAGACCTGGGATTCTGGATCCGCTCAGAGCGACGTCCTATGGTGAATGCGTTGCTGACATCACCGACATCATCACTGCTCCGCCTTCGGAGAAGAACGTCGATCAGTGGCGGAAGAACACAGGAGAGGATCTCTAACTGGGCGCTGCAGCTGACGGGACTCCCCTGTCACGCCCCTGGCTTGGGGTGTGGTGCTATATTGGGTGGAACGAAGCGGGGCCAGGGTCGCGCCAGGCAAGCCCCGCAGCTGAGCTTACAAACGTTAGGCCACAAGGAAAGCAGCTGCGTTCACGGCGGTCTCTATTCTTGCCACTATTGAGGGGACTACGATGTCCGAGGATGAGAAGAAGTCGGCGGATCAGCCCGAGAATGAACCGGCGTCGAGTGGGGAGGCGAGCGGCGTATCAGGCGAAACTCGTCGGATTGCCAACGCCATTAGTGGGTTTGTTGATCATATCGATGCACTCCGTTCAACTCTGCGAATCTCCATGTTCATGGTGACTGGCGCTCGGGAGCAAGTTCTGGATGAATTCCGGACTTATGCTAAGAAGTACGCGACCAGTTTCGAAGAAGATGAGAAGGGAATGAAAGCGTCCTTCTCAATGGTGCATCACCCTCGTGCCGCCCGGATCCAGCGACAGATGAGCCAAGCAATGGTGGCCCCTGACCTAGTGCCGCGAAGTTTCGTTGTCGCACTCGTGTCAGAGTATGATGCGTTTCTTGGGAAGCTAATCAAGGCCTTGTTTGTTATGAAGCCAGAGCTCTTAGCGACTTCTGAGAAGAGTCTAACTCTAGCCGAGCTTTCTGATTTCGACAGCATTGAGGCTGCACGCGAAGTCTTGTTAGAGCGTGAGGTTGAAGCGGTGATCAGAAAGAGTCATGTGGATCAATTCAAGTGGCTTGAGAAGCGTTTCGGTGTGCCGCTTACTAAGGACCTAGAGGTGTGGCCGACATTCGTAGAACTCACGGAACGCCGTAACCTATTCGTTCATGCGGATGGAATTGTCTCCCAGCAGTACCTGGCTGTTTGTAGGGACAATGGAGTCGATTTGGGTGAGGTTGCCCTTGGCGATAAACTGTCCGTGCCTCCGGACTATTTTGAAGCGGCTCACAACTGCATCTTTGAGATCGGCGTCAAACTCGGTCAAGTCCTTTGGAGGAAGGTTGCTCCACACACCCTTCTTGCGGCCGATAGTTTCATGGTCGGCACCGTCTACCACCTCTTAGCGAACAGACGCTACAAGCTATCTGTCAAGTTGCTGGACTTCGCTGGGGAGACCCTCAAAAAGTTCGGGTCTGACGAGTATCGTCGGATGCTTGTGATCAATCGAGCGCAAGCCTACAAGTGGAGCGGAGACCAGAATCGGTGCAATGCGATTCTCGAAGCTGAGGACTGGAGTGCTTGCGGACCGCAGTTCAAATTGTGTGTCTTAGTGTTGAAAGATGAGTTCAAAGAAGCATGCTCCGTCATGCGAGACATCGGAACGGACGGGCCTGTAACGGAGGCGTACTATGAAGATTGGCCAATATTTCGAGAGTTCAGGGAATCTGCTGAGTTCCTGGAGGCCTTCAAGAGCATTTTCGGTCGCGACTTCACGAACATTGAGCGGAGTATGGAAATTGAGAGGCAGGCCCGACTACAAGAACTTGAAGAGAGATTTCGGAGTCTGAAGGACGATGAAGAACCTGTAGGCGACAATGACAAGGGATAGCGCTGATCGTCCCAACTGTGGCCTAACTGGGCGCTGCAGCTGACGGCTCTGCCCTGTCACGCCCCTGGCAGTGGGGGAGCGGTGGTATATTGGGAGTCCGAAGCGGGCCAGGGCCGCGCCAGGCCAGCCCGCAGCTGAGCTTTCATACGTTAGGCGTTTGGACTAGAGGATGTGGCGAAAAGTAGTATTGATCGGTCTCCTGCTAACCTTGATCCGTCAAAAGATCAGGCTGCCCGGGCGAGTTTAGCCCCGAGAGATTCGAAGAGTTTCCGTGAGGGCAGGTTGGCCGAGAGGTTCAAGGTGGGTTGCCCCTGGGGTCGGTGGAGGATTCCTGCGCGGCTGAACACTTCGTAGCGCAGGGTGAAGATGCTCTTGAGGGCGAAGAGCGCGGTTCGCTTGCGGGACTTCCTCCGCGTCGGGGCGCCGGCTTGGATCTGGAAGGCGGCGACGAGGTTGTAGGCCAGGGTGGAGAGGATCTGCCAGGCGGAGTTGCCGGCGTAGGTCTGGGTGGGGATGGTGGCGAAGGCGTATCCGGACTTGAGCTCGCCGATGGCCTTCTCGTGAGCCCCGCGCCCGGCCAGGAAGTGCCAAAGGGCGGCCAGCTTGACGGGTTTGTTGGTGGCGATGGCGGAGTACTCCCAGGTGCCGTTGTTGGGATCGAAGAGGTCGAGCTGGAAGTTCTTGCGGGTCTTGTGGAAGACCCGCTTGCGGTAGATGGCGACGCGGACGTGCCGGTTCCAGGTGGGGATGAAGAGGGTGGTCTCGAAGGCGTGGAGATCGGACCGGATGTGCGTCCATCGTTTCCGGTTCCGGACGAGGGACTTCAGATCGAGCCAGGTGTAGAAGGGGACCCGGATGGCGTACTCGACCCGGGATTCGAGGAAGGCCACGATTTCCTTGCGGAAGAAGGCTCCATCGAGGCGCATTTCAAGGATGGCTTTGGGAGCCATTTGATGCAGCTGATGGAAGAGATCGCGCAGGAAGGGCATCGAGGCCTTCCCGTCGTGGACGTTCCCGGAGCGGTTGCGGACCCGCAGGAACTGGGTGGTCTGGGCGAGATAGGCGGTGATGGGGTAGTAGCTGGGGACCTTGCGACGGTGGGGGTTGAAGCCGCGGAAGGCGCGCTCGACGTGAAGGCCGGTGGAGACGACCGTGCCGTCGACATCCACGGTAAGCCGTGGAAGCTGGAGGCGATCCAGGCACTCGGCAAGAATGTCGGTGTTGAGTTCCTGGAGGGCGGAACGCACGGAGGCGGAGCAGCGGGAGAGCCACCGGCTCAGGGTGCGCTCTCCCGGCAGGACGCCGAGGCCACAGAACCGAAGCACCAGAGGATCCCCGGCCAGGTACCCGACGTGGCGCAGGCGCGAGGCGCCGACCACGAGCATGGCCACCAGAAGGCGGACGATGCCGACGGAGGAGAAGTCCCCGGCCGGATCGCAGGTTCGCAGATGATGCCGCAGACGCTTGGAGAACTGGATCCCGTGCAGGAACTGCCGGAGCAGCTCCAGGCCGGCGTAGGAGGTGAGGCGATCCTCGGTGAAGCGGAGGGCCAACTTGGACTTGACCGGAGCCGTCAGATCGCGTTTCCTATATCTCACCGTGGGTGTCCTTCCGGTTCGGGAAAAGGTTGGTGATGCTTCCTCTTCCTATACGACCGAAAGGCCCAATGGGCAAGGGGAAAGGCGGCCTCCTTCACAGGGGACCGCCTTTTTCTGTGATCAGTTATGACGCATCAAGGCTAACTATGCGCTGCAGCTGACGGATCAGCCCTGTCACGTCCCTGGCTGTGGGGACGAGGTGGTACATTGGGAGTCCGAAGCGGGGCCAGGGTCGCGCCAGGCCAGCCCCGCAGCTGAGCTTACAAACGTTAGGCCGCCAAATTGGAACTTGACGGCCATACGGCATTGCCGTATAATCAATCTGTGTTCACCTTTGTGGAGACCCCTCTCTTCACCCGTCTGGTTACGGAGTATCTCTCCGACCGGGAATACTCAGAGCTCCAGCGGGCTCTCGCGGTCAACCCCGAACTTGGTTCTGCAATTCCGGGTACCGGCGGCGTTCGGAAGGTCCGATGGGGACAGCGTGGCAAGGGGAAACGCGGGGGTGTTCGCGTGATCTACTATCTCCGCGATCAGAAGGGCATCATCTGGATGCTCACAATCTACGGGAAGAGCGTCCAGGAGAACATCCCAGCGCACCTCCTGCGGAAGATCCGTGAGGAGCTCGACAGTGAGTAAGCGAAGTCTAGGCAAGGAGATCTTGGAAGGTATCCAGCAGATCAAGCGTGGCAAGACTGGCCGCGTGACGCATCTGCCTGCGGTGGCCGAAATCCGGTCTCGGATGAACCTGTCTCAAAGCGAGTTCGCACGGTTGCTCGGCGTCTCGGTGCGAACCCTCCAAGACTGGGAGCAAGGCAGGCGCTCCCCGTCGGGCCCTGCCCGAACGCTATTGCAGGTTGCCTACAAGAACCCCAAAGCTCTTCTGGATGCTGCAGCCTAACAACAGCTTGCAGCAGACGGATCTGTCTTGTAACGGTCCTGGCAGTGGGATGCCATTGACTGCCCGAGAGGCAATGCGGGCCAGACCCGCGCCAAGCCAGCCCGCTGCTGAAGCCGGTCGTTATGCAGTCTTGAGGTTGACATTCTATAACGCACCCCGTTATAATGTGACTCGTGATAGGCACACTCCGGAATCGGGGCACTTCGGACGTGTTTGATGGCGTGGACTCGCGCGCCGCACGACAGTGCTGTCCACAGGCCGTTTGGCCCGTGGCTCAAAGGAAACTTGATCAACTCAACCGTGTTCGAGATGTCGAACTATTGAGAATCCCTCCCGGCAACCGCCTAGAGCGCCTTCGCGGCAGCCGTCGGGGTCAGTTTAGTATCCGGATCAACCAGCAGTACCGGATATGCTTCACTTGGAAAGACGACCATGCCTACGAAGTCGAGATCACGGACTACCACTAGCGCGCGCCACGTAAGCCGTCGACTCCCGAATAAGCGCCCTCCGACACATCCTGGCGAGATGCTGATGGAGGAGTTCTTGCGGCCTTTGAGTCTCACGCAGACGGAGTTCGCTCGGCGCTTGGGAGTCTCATATCCCCGCCTGAACGAAATCATTAAGGGCCGCCGTTCCGTGACTCCTGACACAGCGCTCCGTCTGGCTCAGGTCTTGGGAATGTCGGCAGATTTCTGGCTGGGCCTTCAGCAGGATTGGGACTTGTGGCACGCCCTTAATGCTCCAGAGGCAGAGGAGATCTCACGTCTCAAGCCGCTATCCAAGCAAGACAAGGATGCCGCATAACTAGCAACCGTGATCTGATTTCGGCCTACTGAGCGGCGCAAGTCCATGTCGTGCTGTCTCTCACCATGGCGTTGAGAATGGTGAGGAGCTTTCTGGCCAGTGCGACGAGGGCGACTTTGGGTCGCTTCCCGGCAGCGACGAGTCGGGCGTAGAACGCCTTGAGTACAGGGTTGAACCGGGCGCCGTTCATGGGGGCATTCCATCGTGGATGTCCAAGCGACGAAAGGAGTTTCCATGACCAAGGCCCGTCTGATCGAACCCGCCAGGCGTACCTACTCCGGTACGATAACCAACCCAGAACTCTGGCCGACCTGGGACCCCCGCGACGGCGACATCCTGGTCTGCACGCCGCCGAAGAGTGGGACGACCTGGACGCAGACGATCCTGGCGATGCTGCTGAACGGCGGCTCGGACCTGCCGGAGAAGATCCCATTCCTGTCGCCCTGGGTCGATGCGTATCTGGGAGTGGAGCCGGAAGAAGTCGCGGCCGCGTTGGAGCGGCAGACAGGTCGCCGCGTGGTCAAGACGCACACCCCCGCCGATGGATTTCCGATCTGGGACGGCGTGACGGTGATCGCGGTCTATCGCCACCCGCTGGATGTGTTCTTTTCCCTGCGCAAACACCAGAGGAACAAGGCAGAGCAAGACCCCAACCACCCGATGCTCCTGCCGGTCTCGGAGTCGCTCAAGCTGTTCCTGGAGGGCGCGGCGGCGCTGGACGACTTCGACCGCGACAACCTCCAGACCATCGCCACGCACTACACCGAAACGGTGCTGTCAGAGCGGGTACCGGGGCTCAAGGCGTTCCACTACTCGGACATGAGCAGCAATGGCCGGCGCGCGGTCGAGGCCCTGGCGAAGGCGGCCGGGATCGACGGGGATGACGCGCTGATCGACACGGTGACCGAGGCGACGAGCTTTGCCACCATGAAGGCCAACGCGCAGGACTATGCCCCTGTCGCGGGTACCGGGTACTGGAAGTCCGACGCGGGCTTCTTCGATTCCGGCAGTTCGCAAAAATGGGACGGCCAGTGCACCGACGAGGACCTCGTGCTGTTCGAGAGCCGTCTGGCGGAACTGGTCTCGGATGAAGAGGCGCGTCACTGGCTGAAACACGGCGAGGGTGTCTGACCGGAAGGAGGGGCGACACAGCGGCTCTCGGAACGGGTGCTCGGAAGTCACCCCTCCTCCTTGATTTCGAGGCTACGCTGATGCCTCGTAAGCCGTTCACGTCCCGGTCTTGAGGTGTGGCGGTGTCTTGGATGGCCCACCCTGTCACGCCCCTGGCTTGGGGCGGGGTGCTACATTGAGTGGAACGAAGCGGGGCCAGGGCCGCGCCAGGTCAGCCCGCAGCTGAGCTTACAAACGTCATACGGACAAATCCTCCAATGAAACGTTTTTGGGACTACGCACCCAAGGAGAGGTTTCCCCCGAGCCCTATCGAGAATCCGGGCGAACTGGAGAGTTCCGATCGCCTGAATGTGGCTTGCACACAGACAGATCTTTCTCCCTCGGCGCAGCGCAAGCTTGTTAGAAGCTGGTGTGCGCGCCTGCCGAAACTTGAGGGTGTCAAGTTCCTCTGGTTGTCGTCTCGTGTTTCACAGCCCCTATTCGATGCTGCATGCGAAGTCCCCGGTCTTGAGGGGCTGTGGGTCAAATGGAGCGGTGTGAAGAATGTCGACGCCCTCGAGAAGGCAGATTCCCTTCGCTACTTTCACCTAGGTAGTTCCTCGGGCCTCGTGTCGCTTGGTCCGTTGGCCTCGAAACGCGACCTTCGATGGCTCGGGATCGAGAACGTGAAGCGAGTCTCCTCGCTCGACCCGATCGCCCGCCTCCGAAGACTCGAGGGCCTTACTGTCGAGGGAAGCATGTGGTCGCCCCAACGCATAGAGTCCCTCAGCCCCATTGGCGAGTTGACCAACCTACGCTACCTCGGCCTAGCAAACCTACGGGCGACCGATGGGACTCTTAGGCCACTATTCAAACTTTCTAGGCTCGAAGAGTTTGTGGCCGCCGAGTGGTGGAATCCCGCGGAGGTCGCAGAGTTGCGTCGGCGCAATCCTGGACTCGCCGTCTAACTAAACTAGCAACCGTGATCTGATTTCGGCCTACTGAGCGGCGCAAGTCCATGTCGTGCTGTCTCTCACCATGGCGTTGGGTGTTGTGCTAGATTGGGATTCCGAAGCGGGCCAGGGCCGCGCCAGGTCAGCCCGCAGCTGAGCCTACAAACGTTAGATCTCTTCGGGGACAGGACCCAGAATCCCTGTGGTAAACTTGCTTCATGTCTGTCCACAAGAAACTGTTCCAGGACGCCTTGCTCCTTCCCCCAGAGGCTCGTGCCGCCTTGGCCGGAACGCTTCTAGAAAGCTTGGAAGGCCCTGTTGACCTGAACACAGAGGCCGAGTGGAAGCAGGAGATAGAGCGCCGCCTTCAGGACCTGAACACCGGACGTGTACAGACGATTCCATGGGAGCAGGCTAGACGCCGGATTCTTGGGGAGTAAGTGCCGCACCGCGATGCAGAGATTGTAGGAAGTCCTGAGATGAGCGAGTTTCGTAAGGCACGCAAGACAATTGATGTGAGCGTCGGTGAATCCGTTCGGATCCTCCGGGAGCTCCAGGAGTTGAGTCAGAACGAGCTGGCAGAACTGACCGGCATTCCCCAGTCGACAATTTCGGCGATCGAGAACGATCGGACGAACGTTGGCGTAGAGCGAGCCAAGCGGATTGCCCGAGCTCTGAAGGTGCACCCTGCAGTGTTGGTGTTTCCAGGGTGGGATGTGGAGCGGGAGTCAGCAGCGTAACTAGCAACCGTGATCTGATTTCGGCCTACTGAGCGGCGCAAGTCCATGTCGTGCTGTCTCTCACCATGGCGTTGAGAATGGTGAGGAGCTTGCGAGCGAGGTCGACGAGCGCAACTTTGGGCCGCTTGCCGGCTGCGATGAGCCGTGTGTAGAACGCCTTGAGCACCGGGTTGAAGCGGGCTTCGTTCATGGCGGCCAGGTAGAGAGCGGTGCGTGGAGCCGGTCGTCCGGCGCGGATGCGTCGGACTCCGGTCTTCCTCCCACTATCCTTGGCAAAGGGTGCCAGGCCGACCAGAGAGGCGATCTGTCGGCGGTCGAGTGATCCGAGCTCCGGCAACTCGGCGATCAGTGCGCGTGCCACTCCCGGACCCACCGAGGGCGCCGTCTGCAACCGATCGCAGATCTCCGCCGTTTCGGGGTCTTCTGCGATCACGGCGTCGAGGCGTTGATCGATCTTGGCGACCCGCTTTTCAAGTAGCTTGATCAGAGACTGGATGTCACGGCGGATGGCTACCGCTGCGGTGTCGAGCCGGCTCTTCTCGGCCACGATCATGGCCATCAGTTGTCGGCGCCGTTGAACGAGATCGGCCAGTAGGCGCTGTCTGGGGCTTTGGAGCGGGCGTCTGGCGGGTCGCGCCCGTTCTCCGTACAACGCCAGCAGGCGCGCATCGAGTGGATCCGTCTTGGCCAAGACTCCCAAGCCTTCGCTGAAGCGACGTACCCGCCACGGGTTGACCACGGCAATGGGGAGGCCGGTCTCATCCAGGCGCTCTGCCAGGGAACGCTCGTACCCACCCGTCGACTCAACGACGATTAGGTCGGGGTTCAGGGCCACGAGGGCGCGGGCTAGTTTGCGGATCCCGGCGGCGGTGTTGGCCACTCGGGCGACCTTCCCTTCTCCGCCGCAGGCCCAGTCGAGATGCAGCTTGGCGACATCGATTCCAACGCAAGTTGTCATGGTAAAGTCTCCGAGACAACGAACTCGTCCTCTTGGATACGGGCTCTTGGGCCCAGGCAACCGTTCGAGCTTCGTTGTGGCAGTGGAGTGCGGCGACCCAGGCTAGTTAAGTTAACGGTCTCCGAGCGGGACCCGGCGCCGGCCGGTCTACCGACTCCGGTTGAAAGCCGGTGGGCAGCGGCTACCGCCTGCCGGCTATCTTCGTTTCTACCATGTGCGAATCATAAGATGCGCTGCAGCTGACGGCTCTGCCCTGTCACGCCCCTGGCGGTGGGGACGTGGTGGTATATTGGGAATCCGAAGCGGGCCAGGATCGCGCCAGGCCAGCCCGCAGCTGAGCTTACAAACGTTAGGCAGCTCCATTGGTGCCGAGGTAGCAGATGACCATCACTCCACACCACGCGCTTAGCGTCGTTGCAATCGGTGTGGGCGCCAGTCTCCTCATGGACGCCTGGAATCTCTTCTTGAAACGAGCGTTCGGCATTCCCTCGCTCAACTATTGTCTGCTCGGCCGCTGGCTTCTTCACATGCCAGAGGGCACCTTCTTCCATGCGAGCATCGCGGCGGCTCCGCCAAGACGTCTCGAGTGTGCCGCGGGCTGGGTCGCCCACTACACGATCGGCGTCTTGCTCGCCCTTGTGTTCCTCGCTCTAGCGCCCGCCGACTGGCTTGCGCGGCCAACCGTTCTTCATGCGCTCCTGTATGGCATCTGCACGGTGGTGTTTCCGCTCTTCGTCCTACAGCCCGCTCTCGGCCTCGGGATCGCCTCTTCGAGAACTCCCAAGCCGGCACAGGCCAGGCTTAAGAGCGTCGTGACACACGTCGTCTTCGGATTAGGGCTGTATCTATGCGCAGTGGTCCTGAGCCAACTGGCGGTCGCTGCCTAACAATCGGTTAGGCTGCATCAATGAAGGCGTTGATTATTGTCGCCACCTTCCTGGCTTGTGCCCTGATGCACGGCTGTGGCGGCCTCATGCCCGTCCGTGCGCCCGGCTTCGTCAGGTGCCAAGGTGTTGGGAACGAAGGGGCTCCGGCATGGCTGGCTTTGCTGGTATTGAGGGTTTGGCGAGTAGCTACCACCACGGCCCGTGCCTAACAGCGCGCTGCATCTGTCGGGTCTCCCCTGTCACGCCCCTGGCATCGGAGGTGGTGCTATATTGAGGGGAACGTGCGGGGCTAGGGTCGCGCCAGGCCAGCCCCGCAGCTGAGCTTGAAAACGTTAGACCGATTAGGGACTCTCGGGCTTGAGGTTGCGACATGCGGGGAAGCGTCCTCCTGATCACGGTTCTCTTGATCGTCATCTGGTCATGTGGCGATGGTGTTGTTGATCCGGGACGACACCAAGTGTCGCTGGAGTTTGCATCCGAGAGACTCTCCGTTCCCGGGTGGCCTGACTCCACAGCTTACGTTGCTCGTGTGGACGACGGTCGCGTTGAGTTCGTGGGATTCTACGCCGCTTGTTGGTACTCAATGACCGGGCGGATTGTGAAGGCGGACGAAGCAAGCATCGTTGTTGATGCGGAAATTTCTCAGTTACCGGCGTCGGCGACCTGCTTAGTCCCCAATCACACGCGGTACCAAGGGGTGCTCAGTGGTCTAGCACCCGGGGATCATCGGATCATTCTGGAGCATGTGATCCGGCACTTCTACACGGGCGAGTTGATGGGAACTGCGACCGTTCTAGATACCCTGATCACTGTTCCCTAGATCTGCACGGCCTAACTATTCGCCTCAGCTGACGGCTCTGCCCTGTCACGCCCCTGGCGGTGTGGGCGGGTGCTATGTTGGAGAATTCGAAGCGGGCCAGGATCGCGCCAGGCCAGCCCAGCCCAGCCCGCAGCTGAGCTTGAAAACGCTAAACAACCCGCAAGTAATCAGGCGGCTATACGCTTAACTTTCAGCTTCTTCCTGTGCTGCTCCGCTCTCCAAAGGTCATACTGGAGCTGCTGGTTCAACCAGCTCTCAGCCGTGGTATCGAAGGCGATGGAGAGGCGAATGGCCATCTCCGGACTAATGCCAGCATGTCCGTTCAAGATACTCGAGAGCGTCTTTCGGCTGACCCCCAGGGCCTTAGCGGCCTTCGTGATCGTCAGCTCCAGGGGTTCCAGGCACAGTTCGCGCAGGATCTCGCCCGGGTGCGGTGGGTTATGCATCTTCATCGTTTCCTGCCTCAGTGATAGTCCAGGTAGTCGACCAGCTCGACATCGTTCCCGTTGAACCTGAACGTGACACGCCAGTTTCCGCTGACCTTCACCGCCCAGTGGCCCTTGAGTTTGCCCTTGAGGCGATGCAAGCCCAGCCCCGGGAGGTCCATATCTCGCGGCTCCCAAGCCGCGTTTAGCCGACCCAGTATGAGCCGAAGCCGGTCCTTGTGCCTGGCCTGGATGCCCGAAGTGGACCCCTTCAGGAAGAAGCGCTCCAGTCCCTTGTGTCGGAACTTCAGGATGGCCATGGGTTGAATTGTAACATGTAACGTAACGGGTTACAATCGCTCGGTAGCTGGCGGCTCTGCCCTGTCACGCCCCTGGCGTTGGGGGCGGTGATGCATAGGGAATCCGAGCTCGAGCATCTGGATGCTGCCACCAGTCTGATCTCGGAAAATCGCGCCGTCCAGATGTGAGATAATCACTCCATGAGCGATCCAGCCTTCGATTTTCAGAAGCTGTCCCCGGAGGAGCGCCTTCAGCTGATTGAAGAGCTGTGGGACAGTTTATCGGACGAAGACGTTCCCCTCACGGACGCTCAGTGCGCCGAGCTCGATCGTCGCGTCGACTACCTCGAGAAGCACCCCGACCAGGTCATTCCCTGGGAAGAAGTCCAGCGCCGGCTTCAGAGGTGCCTGAAGTGAGGCTGGTTCCAACACCCGCGGCCTCCGCGCTGCACGACAGTGCTGTCCATAGTCCGTTTGGCCCGTGGCTCAGAGAAAACTTGATCAACTCAACCGTGTTCGAGATGTGGAACAATTTGAGAGTCCCTCCCGGTAACCGTCTAGAGCGCTTTCGCGGTAGCCGTCGGGGCCAGTTTAGTAACCGGACCAATCAGCAGTACCGGATATGGTTCATTCTGGAAAGACGACCATGCCTACAAAGTCGAGATCACGGACTACCACTATCGCGCGTCACGTAAGTCGTCGACTCCCGAGAAGGCGCCCTCCGACACATCCTGGCGAGATGCTGATGAAGGAGTTTCTGCGGCCTTTGGGCCTCA
Organism: Candidatus Eiseniibacteriota bacterium; assembly: GCA_942491735.1. GTDB lineage: Bacteria > Eisenbacteria > RBG-16-71-46 > JABDJR01 > JABDJR01 > CALOCN01. The sequence continues at coordinate 326,457 of CALOCN010000008.1, forward strand.
CGCAGACGGAGTTCGCTCGGCGCTTGGGAGTCTCATATCCCCGCCTGAACGAAATCATTAAGGCCCGCCGTTCCGTGACTCCCGACACAGCGCTCTGCCTGGCTCAGGTCCTGGGAAGCTCGGCAGATTTCTGGCTGGGTCTTCAGCAGGATTGGGACTTGTGGCACGCCCTCCATGCTCCAGGGGCAGAGGAGATCTCGCGTCTCAAGCCACTATCCAAGCAAGACAAGGATGCCGCATAGCTATGCTCTGCAGTTGTCGGAACTCCCCTGTCACACCCTTGACTGTGGGGGCGAGGTGGTATATTGGGAATCCGAAGCGGGGCCAGGGCCGCGCCAGGTCAGCCCGCAGCTGAGCTTTACAAAACGTTATGTCGACTACAAAGGACCTTTGCCGAAGTGGGATTCAGCGAAATTGAGTTGAAGCGAATCGACAATACTGTCGGTGGCTTCTGCAAACGTCAGAACCGTCCAGAGCTTCATGACGAGTTGAGGCTGGAGTATGAAGTCTCCGCGCAGGACGTCATTCTGAAAGAGATACGGCCTTGTTGGGACGGGCGACCCGGGACCATGGAGAACCCTGTGGCAAAGATGAAATTCGTGCGGTCCCGCAATGTTTGGCGGCCTTTTTGGATGCGGGCAACTTGAAGTGGCATTCCTATGAACCGCTTCGTGAGAGCCGGGAGCTATCCTCGCTGATCGATGAAGTGGGGGCGGATCCGCACTGTTGCTTCTTCGGATAGAGGGCTTGGGCTCTCGGCTTGGAAAGTTCCCCAACGACGTCCTCAAGCGATATGAGAAGTGGAAGGACATTGTGCGGGTGCCTGGGCCGGAAGGCCTGCGCCCGATCAAGGGGTTTCACGACGAAGCCCTCCGTGGTGAGCGGAAGGGTCACAGATCGTCGCGGTTGGGGAGTGTTGGTGTTTCCTGGGTGGGATGTGGAGAGCGAGTCATCGGCGTAAGCTGCGCTGCAGCTGACGGATCCGCCCTGCAACGCCCCTGGCTGTGGGGTGCGGTGGTATATTGGGAGTTCGAAGCTGGCCAGGGCCGCGCCAGGTCAGCCCGCAGCTGAGTTCACAAACCTTAGGCGGCGAAACGAACCTTGATTATCGTCTCGGGCAGGATCTACGTGCGCCCAGGTTCTCGCGACGAGTTCTTACACCGCTCCGCTGAAGCAATCGTCCAGGCACGTGCCACGGCCGGGTGCCGCGACTTCGTCGTCGCAGCCGACCCTCTCGAACCCGATCGCGTCAACGTCTACGAGGAGTGGGACTCCCAAGAGGCCCTCTCGACGTTTCGAGGCGAAGGCCCCAGCGACGATCTGTCTGCCCAAATTCTGCGAGCGGATGTGTCTGAGCGCGTCGTTCCATCGCCCGATTCTCGCTAGGTGGCAGGGTTCGCCGCCCAACAAGGGGTTAGACATCTTTGAATCTAGCCCTCGGTGAGGTGGTGAACTGTTGTCATGACACGTGAAGAGATAGAAGCCCGAGCGCTGAGACTCAGTGCCAAAGAGCGTGCTCGGCTGGCGAGTAGGCTTCTGGAAAGCCTCGAGGTCCTGTCCGAGGAGGAGGGCGACGAGCTCTGGTCCGAGGAGGCCGCTCGCCGCGACGCTGGACTGGACAAGGACCCTTCTTCTCTCCGTCCGGCAGGCGAAGTCCATCGAGACGCTCGCTCCCGGCTCAAGTGAAGCGGGCCAGGGCCGCCCGCAGCTGAGCTTACAAACGTTAGGTAGCATTCTGGCCGTTCGTCGCGGCCGGATCGATGTCACTGAGTGAGAATCCAGAGGCTAGATGCATGTCGCAGGTGTTCCAGGAGCATCCCTACTTCCTTGCTGACGTCTTCACGGACCGAAGATTTGGCGGGAACCCGCTGGCGGTCTTCCCCTATGGTGATCGAATCCCTGCGGGGGACATGCCTCGTATCGCCGCTGAACTGAACCTCTCGGAGACGAGTTTCGTTCTCCCGCCATCGTCTCCCCTGGCGACACACCGGCTTCGTATTTTCACGCCGAGGATGGAGCTCCCGTTTGCAGGGCATCCGACTGTAGGGACGGCCTGTGTCCTCGCGCATGAAGGCCACGTCGATCTGATTGATGGGCGAGTGCGCGTAGTCTTCGAGGAGGGCGTCGGCAACGTTCCTGTGGAAGTCGAGCTTGGTGCGAGTGGCTACTCAGCTCGTTTCGCGATTGCACAGATGCCTCAGGCGGGTCCTGCTCCACCCTCTGTCGAATCAATCGCAGAGATGCTTGGTGTGACGCCAGATAACATAGCTGAGGGCGACGCCGCACCGAGGGCAGTTTCCTGCGGCGTCCCGTATCTATTCGTCGAGGTCTTGAGTTCAGACGTCCTTGCACGTGTCCGGATGAACGTTCCAGTGTGGGAGAGAGTCCTCAAGGACTACTGGGCCCCGCACGTCTATGTCATTGCTCGCTTGTCCGACTGCGTGGTCCGAGCCCGGATGTTCGCTCCGGCCATGGGAATCGTTGAGGACCCTGCGACAGGTGCCGCTGCCTCAGCGCTGGCCGGGTTTGTCGATCGGAGCACGTTCAGTGACGGGCATGCGTATTGGAAGATCGAGCAAGGTATTGAAATGGGCCGGCCGAGTCTAATTGAGGTGATGGTGCACAGGCGTGAAGGCAGGATCCAGGCAATCGACGTGGGAGGCCAGAGTGTGCTAATGGGCCGCGGCTTCCTTCTCGAAGGCGTCTGACCGTGGCTTTGGTGTAGCTTGGTTGCTCACTGAAGAACCGATAGTATAGTTGGAGTCCGTAGTGGGCCAGGGTCGCGCCAGGCCAGCCCGCAGCGGAGTTTACACACGCTATACGGTTCTCGTAGCGATCAGATGAGGCTCCCATGAAGATGCTCGCATGCATTCTAACCACCCTGCTTGCTCTCTCGGCAACGGAAGCTGTGGCGCAACGCGGCCCCGTGATCGACGTCCACCTCCACTCCTTCACAGGGATGCCACCGGGGATGAGAGCCGATTGGGCTGACCGTGAGGACGCCCGAGCACTGACGGGTTCGGCCAGCGCAGAGGAACACATGCGGGCGACGCTCGCCGAGATGGACCGCTACAACGTCGTGCTCGCCGTCGTGAGCGGACCCGAGGCGTCACTCCGTGCATGGCACGAGGCGGCTCCGGGCCGGTTCATCGGTGGGGCGTTCCTCGGCGGCGACGGGCTCCCCGAGCACTCCGTCGATTCGTTGCAGGTGCTGGTCGAGGCGGGAACGGTGGGCGTCCTCGGCGAGCTCGCCCTGCAGTACCACGGGATCGCACCGGACGACCCGCGCCTCGCCCCCTACTACGACTACGTGGAGGCTTCCGGCGTCCCGGTCGCCCTCCACACCGGGCTCGGGCCTCCCGGCGGTCCGCACTCGTTCGCCCCGGCCTTCCGGGTCACCCTGGGCCGCCCGGCCCTCTTCGAGCCTGTGATCGCTGCTCGTCCGGGCCTCCGGGCGTACCTCATGCATGCGGGGTGGCCCTACCTCGACGAGACGAAGGCGATGTTGTACATCTACCCTGACCTCTATGCCGACATCGGGGTGCTGGCATGGGGGCTGACGCGGGAGGCGTTCTACAGCGCACTCCGCGACCTGGTGGAAGCGGGTTTCGGGGACCGGCTCCTCTTCGGGTCGGACCAGATGTTCTGGCCGCGTGCGCTTGGGCTCGCCATCGAGACGGTAGAGGCAGCGCCGTTCCTCTCCGAGGAGCAGAAGCGGGCGATCCTCTACGACAACGCCGCTCGTTTCCTCAACCTGAGCGAGGAACAAATTGCGGCACATCATGGCCGCTGAGCGGGAGCAGTAGAACCCGCGGCTCGCGCTGATGACGTGTGTTGATTGACAAACCTACACAGTCATTGATGATGGAGAAGTTGGAGATCTGCTTGGGAAGTTACTTGGCTCATAGTCATCTAACGTGAATGGCTTCACGCGGAGCGTGTCATGGAACTACGGCTCTCAGCCGACTCCGATCTCCCGGCGATCTCAAGAATCCATCTGGACGCGTTCGGCCCGGCAGAAGGACGTGAGATCGCTGACCTCGTTGGTGCATTGCTTTCCGACGAGACGGCGGTGCCCTACCTGTCGATCGTGGCTGAATCGGGAGGCGAGTTGACGGGCCACGTTCTTTTCACCGCAGCCAGGCTTGACTCGTCCAGCGAGAGCCCAGTGGCAAGCATCCTGGCACCCCTTGGTGTCCTTCAGGCGTTTCAGCTGCAGGGGGTCGGCCGTCTTCTAGTCAGTCGGGGGCTCGAACTCCTGATCGACCGGGGCGTTGATCTCGTCTTCGTCTTGGGCCATCCGACCTACTATCAACGGTTCGGATTCGAGCCTGCCGGGCGTTTCGGGTTCGAGGCGCCGTACCCGATTCCCGAGAAGAACGCCGAAGCATGGATGGTGAAAGCGCTCACATCCGGGGCGCTAAGGCGATTCACGGGCACGGTCGAGTGCGCAGCGGTCTTGAACCGACCGGAACACTGGCGGGAATGAAGTCGCTCAACAAGGCGCCGCAGCAGACGTGGCACGGCGCCAGAGCACAGAACGGGAGTGGAGCGTGTCGGTATATTCAAACCGGGCCGCGGGGGCTACGGACGGGGCGGCGGCGTACATCGCGGCAGTGCTTGAGTTGGTCGGAGACCGAGACCCATTGACGATCCTCGGGTCGACCGTCTCCTGGTGCCGCGACACGACTGAACCCCTCACGGCCGCACAACTCGGCGCTCCCGAGGCCGAGGGAAAGTGGAGCGTCGCCGCGGTCCTCCAGCATCTCGCGGACTCGGAGTTGGTGTGGGGCTTCCGGCTCCGACTCGTCCTGTCTGAAGATCGGCCGGTGCTCACCGGCTTCGACCAGGATCTCTGGGGGGCGCGTCTGGGCTACGGCGACGCTGATCGTGCCGAGGCGCTGTCCATGTTTTCAGCGCTCCGGTCGGCGAATCTCAGGCTATTGTCTCGAGCATCGTCCTCCGACCTCGACCGGGTTGGTGTGCACAACGAGCGCGGTGAAGAAAGCATCCGGTACATGATGCGGCTGTACGGAGGGCACGACCTGGTCCACCGGAGGCAGCTTGAGCGGCTAGTCGATCGGTTGACCCCGGAGCCGCCCGTGACTGTCGAGGTGATTCTCGAGGCAACAAGAACGGTGAAGGTCCGCCCCGACTTCACCGCGCATGTCGCACAACATGGCTTCTGCTTGGACAAGACAGTAGAAGAGGCGACACATACCTACTCAACCCACTACCTCTGTGGCAAGAACGCCATTGGCGATACGGGCTTGCAGGTCAACTTTGCTGTCTCGAACGACGGCGCCCTGAACTCATCCTTGACAACCAGGAACGAGCTCTACGTCGCGCACTTCAGGGAGGAGCTGAAGAGTTTTGGCTTCAAAGAGACGCACAAGGACCCGGACCGCTCCGGAGCGGTCTGGCTCGCATCCAAGGAGAATTCGCAGGTCTCCGTCATGTGGGAGGAACTCAAGCGGGACGATGGAAAGCTGCTCTGGCACATAGGCTTCGTGTGGCGGCTTAGTGATCTACCCGCGCGCCCTCAGACTCCCACGAGTCCTGGTTGAGGAGAGCCGGCGCGGCTAGGATCTTGCTGCAGATCCAGGTTGTTACACCGGCGAGAGCTTTGGTCCCGCTTCTGTTGAAGTGGAAGGACATTGTTCGGGTGTAAGGGCCGAAAGGCTTGCGCCTGATCAAAGGGTCACGACGTACCACAAAGGAGAGAGCCATTGGCCCACAATGCAAAGGCCAGAGCTGCAACGGTGATTCCGACCCTGCGATACAACGATCCAGCAGCAGCGATCGATTGGCTCTGCGAGGCTTTCGGATTCGAGAGGCACCTTGTCGTTCCCGGTGAAGACGGCACCATCGTGCACGCGCAGCTCGTCTTCGGGAACGGCATGGTAATGCTCGGTCCTGCACGCGCGAGCGAATTCGACGATCTTCAGAAGCCGCCTAGCGCTCTCGGTGGGGCCGTATCCCAGAGTCCGTACATCATCGTCGATGACGCCGACAAACACTACGCACGAGCTGTGGCTGCGGGCGCAGAGATCGGGATTGAAATCAAGGACGAGGACTACGGGGGCCGGGGCTACTCTTGCCGCGATCCGGAAGGGCACGTGTGGAACTTCGGCACGCCCCTGGGCGTTTTGGGCTCCACCGCCACCGCTCGACGCCCAGTACCCCATGATCCCGAAGAGATCGCTGTAGACGGCCATCCCCCGGACCGGTCGGATCCGAGGATGTATTCGATATAGGCGCTAGCATCGACCGTTCCGGAGCCTGCCGTTCCTCCTAGTCCAATAGTGGCGTATGCAGCCATCGTCCCATCCACCTGGGTAAGGGGTAGCACTGAGAACGTCTGGATCTCTCTGTCTAAGCTCTGCATCTCAGACGCACCCACGCTCCCGGCGATTGCCTGAAAGATAGCCACGTCGCCTATTGTACCGATTGAGATGTGCAATGATGCCGCTGAGGTCGCTCTTGTCTCCGGGGTTCCGGTCGCACTGGCCCAGCCTGAGACAGTGACTTCGATTGGCACCGCCATCTCGGGGGCTGGAGGCGTGGTCTTTGGCACGATCTGGATGTGCCAAGTGATTCTACTGTCGGCTAGTCCGAACAAGTTCACGGGAAGCTCGGCAGAACCGGTCAGCTCGGAGGTCACGGCTGGCGGACCTGAACTATTGTAGATGACCGAGCTGGTGACGCTGGCAGACGACGAGTGGACTCCGGCTGCAATGGTCTCTGGGTTGGATGCCGTTTCACCCTCTTGATTGTCGCGCTGCCCATCGACTTCAGCGATGCACCATTCGGTCCAATTAGCTTCGGGGAGTTCAGCTGAGACCGGCAGAGCCAGAAGAAAGGTGGAGACGACCATGGCCAAGAGGGTCAGGTTCGAGCGAAAGTGTGAGTCCCTCATAAGGACCTCCCAGAACAGCCCTAGACTTCACGTTCATGGTATACGCGTCAATGTGATAGCGTCAACAAGCCTCGTGGGATTGCGTAACCAGCTGGCCAATCCGCAGGAGCCATCCCAGCCCAACGGCGTTCCATGCCTCACGAGCACGTCGCGTTCGCCCTTTGCGATAGTCCGGCTCCGAACTGACGACGCACACCAGTTCATCATTCGTCCTGCCTTCATAGTTGCGAATCGACCATCGGTTCTCTTAACCCGCCGGTCCGGCGTTGATACCCTTCATCGGGCGGCGACAATGAGCTTCGCGGTTCGGGTGCTCTCGCGACCCGATAGCCTCACGAAGTAGATGCCGGGCCCAACACGGCCTCCACCGTCATTCTGCAGATCCCAGGTCCACTGAGTCCTGCCTTCCCGGGTTTGACCAGACCAGAGCTTCCGGATCAAAGCCCCCCGGACGTCGAAAACACTCACGTCCACCTTGCCCGGCTGGTCCGCCTGATACGTGATCACTGAGCTCACATGGGCCGGATTGGGAAACGCAGTCAGGGTCGTGCCTACTCCAATCGCGGAACCTGTGACCGCAACGGGCCCGTGCCAAGTCATGAGCCCTGTACGACTGAGTTCGACAATCCAGTAGTTGATCGCGACGTTCGGCGGTGAACGATCGACGAAGGAGTATGCCTCCCGGTCGACCAGAAGCGCGGAGTTCAAACGAACCCGTTCCGCTCCGTCGGATTGTCGGTAGACGTGGAACCCTGCGTGGTCTACCGCTGAACTCACAGCCCACTCAATGTGTACATTCTCGCCCACGTACGCTGCTTTCATGTAGGACAACTCGACTGGAACCTTTGCCGACGGGTCATCCCAGCGCGCAATGAAGCTCGATGGCCTTGCTCCCGCCTCGGTGAACACACCGCCCATGTAGACGCTTTCCTGGAACACGGTGAACGACTGCACAGCCCCGTTGGCACCTGACCCAAGCGTGTTCCATCCCGCAGAGGGGGAGTAGGACAGCACATAGTGCTCTTCCCCGGAACCCTCCAGCTTCATGTTGCTCCCGCCGACGCACAGCACCGAAGTTCCCGCGGACTCGAACGAGTACAACTCCGCAAAGCTGTCAAAGAGGCTGACGGTCACGCCAAGCGATTCGAACACGCCTCCGTTCCACCGGCGGACCGCTTCACGGTCGGCGACGTACAGGACTCCGTCCATGCTTTCTGATGCGTACACGATCGACGTATTGTCGTAGTTGAATCCAGACCACTCGTTACCGTCAAATGCGGCGAGGCTATTGATGGGGCCGGAGTCGGTTGCGATCTCGAAACTACCGGCGACTGTCAGCTTGCCATCATGAATGGTCAGGTCCCGGACCTCACCACTGAACTCGGGGAAGCTCCTCCAGGCTGCGCCGTCCCAAAGCGCCAACCCCGATACGGCACTGTTCCCAATCTGTTGGATAAGCCCACCAATCACGAGTTTTCCGTCAAACCACTCCAAGGCACGCACGGTGCCTGTGATCGCCAAGGAAGACACGGCCTTCCAGGCTTCGTCCTCGTCGTCCCATACCGCAAGGCGGCTCGTATTGAGCGGTGCAGATTGGGAGAAATCACCGCCTGCGTACAGGTTGCCGTCACCGCCAACCTTGAGTGCATAGACGGCGGGGTTCTGCCCCACCGTGTTCAGACCGGCACCCATCCTTGACCAGGCTTGGCCGTCCCAGTACGCGACGTTGCCGGTCCAGACGCCCTGGTCGGGGGCGGTATGGACTCCCCCGGCATACCGAAACGCCCCCGCAACGACAAGGCCATCCCCGTAGGTGGCTATGGCGTTCACTCCGCCACCGAGTCCAACGGGGTCCAGGATCCCGTTGCCGAGGGTGACGAACTCATCGTTCCTCAAGAGCGTGAATCCCCTCACCCGCAGGGAGTCGGAATCGTTGAATCCTCCGCCCAGGTAGAGGCCCGACTCGGTCGAGAGCAGTGAGGAGACATTGGGGTCGAGGTCGGGTCCAACGGAAGCCCAGGCGGAGTTCTGCCAGACCGCCAGGCCCTTGGCCTCCACACCGTCCACGAGGGAAAAGAGTCCCCCCGCGTAGAGACGATCCATGTGAATCTCAAGATCCACCACCGCACCACCAAAACCGGCCCCTTCGCCAAACGCGGACCAACCGGCTCCGTCCCACTTCGCCAGGTTGCCGGTCGGAAACACCCCATCGATGGTGTGAAAGCTTCCTCCAGCCAACATGCTTCCTTCGAAGGCCTCAAGGGTGACGACTTGTCCAACCCCGATGCCCCAGGTGATCCCCACTTGGTCCATGACGACCTCGTCCCTGACCACGACGAACCACACACCTCCAGCGAAAAGGATGCCTGGACCGGACTCCTGGGGCAAAACCGCCAGTGCAAACACTTCCGCGTCGAGGCCCGAGCCAAGCTGCCCCCACCCATCCAAGCCCTCGGTTCCATCCCAGTCCGCGATGTTGTTTACGACTTCGTTGAACGCCGTCTCGAACTTTCCCGCAACAACGAGGCGGCCGTCGTAGACCACCATGGCGGCTACCTTGTCTCCGAAACCGAAACCGGGGCCCTGGATATCTTCCCAAGAGGAACCATCCCACCGGCCAAGGTCCATTGTTCGGGGACCAATTCCAAGATTCTGCCCGCCAGCTATCAGATTGCCTTTGTACTCAGCGAGGGCCAAGGCGCCAGTTGGGACGGTACGCGTTCGTTCGCAAGGGTCTTCGCCAAGCGCCCTCGCTCCGTGACCATCCCAAAAGTAAACCCGCCCATCCACACTCCGAAAGGCGACGCCGTCTAAACCGTCGTAGTTATGCGAAAGCAAGGAGTATGCCCCGCCAGCAAACCCAATCTCCCCAAATGCCCCGGACCATAGCTCGTCCTGGGGGGTGCACTCTTGAGCTTGGGCACCAACGGACGTCATCGGAAGCATCAACAACAAGCCGAGTCCAACAAGACTACAGGGTGTCATCACTTGTCCTCTCTCTGCGACGCTGTCAACGAGTTCTCGGAAATCCGGTCACTACCCCTCAAGGCGAAGAACATCCCAACAACCGGACACGGAGCGGGATGGGACGCAGGCGAAACACATCTTGGCGACATCAATCACCGATGTCTGTGAGATCGACACCGATTGAACACTTCGGAGCGCCTGAGGTGGGCGTGATTGGTGCGGGAGTGGGTGATATCATCGGGCGGTTCGGGGCGAGACCGGACCCCGGGAAACAGACCGTGCGACAAAGCGGATCCGGCTGAGCCCCTTCTGCTTGGACGATGCTGCGGCTGTGGTGTGCTTTCTTGCCCGTGCAATAGCTGGTCATGGGCTCGAAGAGAAGCTGGAATTCTCGATGGTCGACTTGGATTTGGAGCAAGTGTGAAACGAGGCGCTCGCGTTCGCGCTTGGGAAGCGGGCCGACCGAATGGAGAACAGAGTGACACCTTTTGTGCCAAGAGACTTTCAGGTGCCCGTGGTACTGGAAACGGCGGACTTCCGACTTCGCATGCTTACCGTACACGACGTTGTGAAGGACTTTGACGCGGTCATCACGAGTGTCGACCATCTCAAGACCATATGGCCGGGAGGAAAGTGGCCAGAGGGTCTCACTCTTGAGCAAAACCTGATCGATTTGGGGTGGCATCAGAAGGAGTTCCAGACCCGACGTTCGTTCGCCTATACCGTCGTCTCACCCTCGGAGCACACCGTGAAGGGTTGCGTGTACATAGAACCCACCCGCAAGAGGGGCTACGACGCCGAGATTCACCTCTGGGTACGGCAGAGCGAGCTTGAGAATGGCCTTGAGGATCGGCTCTACGATGTAGTCCAGAAGTGGGTCGCCACGGAATGGCCCTTCGAGAATGCGGCGTTCCCGGGACGGAGCATCAATTGGGATAGCTGGTCCAATACTCCTGGCAGCTGACGGGTCTCCCCCGTCATGCCCCCGCAGTGTGAGCGTGGTGGTATATTGGAGCCCGAAGCGGGCCAGGGCCGCGCCAGACCAGCCCGCAGCGGAGATCATGAACGTCGGGCGGCGCGAGGCGAACGAAGGAAGGTGTGACGCAATGGCGAACGAAGGCTTTCACGAGGAGACAGCGGATCTCTCGGATGACACCCGAGACATGCATCGAGCCATCCAATCGCTGATGGAGGAACTCGAAGCCGTAGACTGGTACAACCAACGGGTCGACGCGTGTAAGGACGAGAATCTCAAGGCGATTCTTGCCCATAATCGAGATGAAGAGAAAGAACACGCTGCGATGGTGCTCGAGTGGATCCGGCGCAAGGACTCGACGTTCTCAAAGGAACTGAAGGACTACCTCTTCACCGAGAAGCCCATCGCCAAGCTCGAATCCGAACACAAGGGGTAGTGGGCCCTGCCCCACCATGCTAGCCCGCAAGCGACTCTTGGAACGACGTATTCAATCGAAGGAGGAAGCATGATCGACCATACCTTGGACACGGAACACGCAGTCCTGTACGTGCGACCGAAGTCGGCGCTCCAGGTGGGCGACTTTGCACAACTCGCTGAATCCGTCTGAAAGGCGTAGCCAACCAGGGATCGAACCATGACCCATCCCCTTGTCCGAGGCGTCGGCGGTGTCCACAGCGCCGATATCGCCGTCCCCGAACACGATCGCGAACTGAGCTTCTACTCACGCGTCCTGACCACGGGTGAGCATCCACTGTGGCGGGACGATCTGATGAACAATCTGGGAATGCCGATCATCGGTCTCGGCGCCCGCAGCGCGGAGTACGAGAAGCTACCGCTGCAATGGATGCCGCACATCCAGGTCGCCGATGTCGCAACCAGTGTCGCACGTGCGCGGGAACTGCGTGGGAACGAGTTCATGCATTCCAAAGGCGACGACGGGGTGAGTCAGTGGGCTGTTCTGATCGATCCCAATGGGGCGGCGTTCGGGGTCGTACCGGTCGACCCTGCGTCGCGTGAAGCCGGGGATCGCTCGGGTTGCATTTCGTGGCTCAACCTCACGGTCCCCGACGCATTGGCAACCGGGGACTTCTACCGCCAGGTCGTGGGCTGGTCGGTGCAAGACATCGAGGTGGAGAACACGAAAGATGTCTACATCGACTACAACATGCGCGCCGAGGACGGGAAGCCGGTGGCGAAAGTCTGTCACGCACGCGGCGAGAACCTGGGCCTGCCGCCGGTCTGGCTGCTATACCTCCCTGTCGGGGATCTCCCCGAGAGCCTTCGTCGTGTGCGAGAGGGCGGGGGTAAGATCATCCAGGCGACACCGGAAGCAGATGGGACATACGCGTCTGCCGTTGTCCAGGACCCGGTGGGGGTGTATCTGGCTTTGAGTTCGCCGTTCTGATCGGTGCCTGGGGAGTGTGCGATGACGAGAGTCGTGCTGCGTGAGATAACCAAAGAGAATTTCCATGAGTGCATACGTCTTCAGGTAGCGGAAGATCAGGTCAACAACGTGGCCAGCAATGTGTACTCGTTGGCCCAGGCAAAGGTCAATCCAAGGCTTGTCCCTCTTGCTATCTACGATGGATCCATCCTGGGAAGGGAACCGCGGCCCGGTGAGAAGGTGTTACGAATGGAATCGTCACCAACGGCTCTGTGCGGGCGCCTACTTGCTGGTTCGCGGCCAGAGGTTCCAACCATAGCCAGCGCTTCATGAAGTCACTGGTTGCCACTGGTCTGGCCGTGCTCATGGTCGCCGCCGCCGCAATGTGCGGGTGCCGTGGGGAGTCGACGATCGACCAGCGCAGCGCGGCAATCGACCCCACCGTGGTCGGGCAATTGCTGTTGCCGCGTGGATCAGGAAGCCGCGGAGTCGAGGTGCTGGTTGAGGTCGAACCGCACGATGGTGTACCTCAAACCGTGTGGGTGCTGTTCGATGAGCAAGGGCGCTTTTCTCGCACCTTCCGGGCAACGCCGACCCGCATCAAAGTCACCGCGGGTGGCCGCGAGATCCATCGAATCGACCCCGGGGATATGCCCGGGGTCAATCTATCCGGCGAGATCGACCTGGGGTCGATCGACCTCCGCGAACGGTTGGTGCGGCATCGCCTGGTGGTACGGGCGGCCGACGACAGCCCACCGGACACCGTCAGGGTGGCAATGTGGTTTGGGCCTCCTCCGGTTGGGCCCGAAGGTGAACCCGTGTCCCTGGGGTCCAGACAGTTCCCACCGGTGGCCCTGGGTAGCGAGTTGGAGTGGCTACTGCCACACGAGGCGCAAGAAGTCTACTTCCTGGTCGAACGCCCCGCCGGGCCGGGCCGTGGAACCGAGTGGCGCAGTGGGCAACAGAGTCTGTTTGGCCCATTCAGTTCAACGGACCTGCCAAAGGATCTGGTAGTGGAACCGCGGGTGAGCGCTTCGCCGATCCGATCGCCGTCAACCTCGCCTTGACGGTTTCGATCCAGGACCCCCGTCCTGGTTTGGATCCGGGGCCACGGCCTCGATGCTGCCCACCCTTCCTCGCCAGTAGGTGAACGTCCCTTCAGGGGCAAGCCAGGAGACCTCGCCGTACTCCGGGGCGAGAAGGGTTCCGAAGTCCTTGAGCGGCCCGAACGTGCCTTCCCACGGTTGCGGCTTCCCATCCCGGCTGCGGGTCTCGGTATATGCCCGATGGATGTTGCCTTCCCCATCGAAGGAAAGGTCCACGTAGGTGTCCTCGTCCTGGATCCAGACGCGCACTGAACTGGAGCTCAGGACCGAGAACCGAATCTCCGGATTCCGCAGAAGGGCGTGGGGTGCCCAGACAATCTCGGCCAGGTACCTCTGCAGCTCGCCACGATCGATGTCGAGTCCTTCACCGTGAGCAAGGGGAATGAACCCGAACAGCTTGGCCTCCAGAAGACCATGGCCATCCAGGAAGGAGTCCTCGACCACTGCAGTAACAAGGGGAGCCATCCGAATGCGGGCGTGCCATCGGAAACGGGGAATGCGGGTTGAGATGGACTGTTCTGCGGTGAATGGCAGCCAGCTGCCGTCCGGACGCAGCCGCATCTCGCCTGTCTGGTGAAGAAGGAGGCAGTCGGGCGCCGGAGGTGACGAACCGCCCAGAACGCGTGCGCAGTAGGCACGAATCGGCTCAGGGGGATCCGAGTGATCTTTCACCGGAGGGAAATCTCCTTCAGGGTCAGGGTGGTATACTCGAGGGCGGACGACGCGAATGCATGGCCGCCGTGAGGATACATGGTACAACCGTCTTGCCCTGGTAATCGAGTTCGCCCATGAGCACGATCTTCTTCTATGGCCTGTTCATGGACCGGTCCCTTCTCGTCGGGAAGGGTCTTCACCCGGAGATTGTCGGGCCCGCCTTCCTGTCCGGCTACCGCATTCACATCGGCGAGCGGGCGACCTTGCTTCAATCCGCTTCGAGGCGCGTCTATGGAGTCGTGATGCAACTTGCCGACCAGGAGGTTCGCACGCTCTACTCCGAGCCCAGCGTTCGCGATTACACACCGGAACGCGTGCAGGTGACGTTGTGCGGCACCGGCGAAGCCATCCATGCGTACTGCTACAACCTGCCTCGCGAGTTGGGCCTGGCCGGGGCGAATCCCGCGTACGCGACCGAGCTGTCACGGCTGGTTGAGGCTTTGCAGTTCGACGCGGCATACGTCGAGGAGATCGCTGCCTTTGGATCGATGGGAGAGCCTGGCCACTCCAGTGATCCAGGCGTACCGCCCATGAGGTCGCAGGACTATTCCGAGGCAGAAGACTGGCCGGGGTACTTCGGGTCCGTACTCGGCAAGGGCGCGCGCGAGACCTTGATCGCGGCCTTGGAGCTGTTCACCGGGGAGGGCTTGCACGACGGTTTGGGAGTGGACGTCGCCGCAGGTGAGGGGCGGGACACGCTGGAGCTTCTTGGGCGCGGCTGGCGGGTGGTGGCGACGGATAGCCAGCCGGAAGCCTTCAGGTTCCTGTTGCCGCGGGTGTCGCAGGAGATGAGGCCACGGCTGACCACCGTCGAGGTCGACTTCGCGAAGATGGAGATACCGGACTGTGACCTGGTGAATGCCAGCTTTGCGCTTCCGTTCTGCCCGCCCTCGAGCTTTTCTGCCCTGTGGAGCCGGATTGTTGCGGCTATTCGCCCAGGGGGTCGTTTCGCCGGCCAGTTCTTCGGGGACCGCGACACATGGGCGTCGCTCCCCGGCCGGACGCACCACTCCAGGGAGGAGATTCTGGAACTCCTGAAGGACTTCGACATTGAGCTGATGAACGAGGAAGAGAAGGATGATCCACCGGAGGTGCGCAATCCGAAGCACTGGCAGATCTTTCATGTCGTGGCGAAGAAGAGATGAGTAGCTTCCTGGGTCTGTTGGTCGGTCGGTGCTCTTTGCTAGAGTGGGATCCGAATGGGATCAAGGCTTGGTATACGGGAGGACAACAATGGCAAGGATTACCGGCATTGGCGGCGTGTTCATCAAGAGCAAGGGTGACGGAGCTGCCCTGGCTGCGTGGTATCGGAAGCACCTGGGCATGTCACTGGAGGACTTCGGCGGCTCTGTTCTCAAATGGCCGGAGGACACGGCCGAGGACCAGGGCCTTACCGTTTGGCATGTCGCAGGGAAGGACAGCAAGTGGTTCGCTCCAAGCGACTCGTCCTTCATGATCAACTACCGGGTCGACAACCTCGGCGAGCTGCTGGATCAGCTGCAAGCCGGGGGTGTGGAGGTCATCCAGGGACCCGAGTCGCACGAGAACGGAAAGTTCGCGTGGATCATGGACCCGGACGGCAACAAGGTCGAACTCTGGGAGCCCATGGAGTGGAACGACAAGAACAAGGACTCCTGAGGAGGATCGTCGATGGGCAGCGGCGGAACAGGGACGAAACCAATCACGAGATCAAGAGTGGGTGCCTACCTGGCGAACGCCGGGCAGTGGCGCGAAGAGATGAGAATGCTCAGGAGAATCGCACTCGATTGCGGTCTGGACGAAGAGCTGAAATGGGGGAAGCCCTGCTACACCCTCGGGAAGCACAACGTCGTCATCCTCCAGGGCTTCAAGGACCGGTGCGCGATCATGTTCTTCAAGGGCGCCCTCCTGAAGGATCCCAAGGGGCTACTCGAGAAGCCCGGGGCCAACTCGCATGTAGCCCGGCGCATGGTGTTCTCCAGCCTTAGCGACGTGGTCGAGAGGGAGGGTCGGCTTCGGGCCTTCATCAAGGAGGCGATCAGGATCGAGAAGGCCGGACTGAAGGTGGAAGCGAAAGCGGGGGTCGAACCGCTTCCGGATGAGCTGAAGGAGGCATTCAGGGAGGTTCCCGGTCTGAAGAAGGCCTTTGGAAGGCTGACACCCGGTCGGCAACGGGGATACATACTCCATTTTGCCGACGCCAAACAGTCCAGGACGCGACGGTCCCGGATCCAGAAGTGCGTACCGAGGATCCTGGACGGGGTGGGTCTACGGGACTAACTGGCGGTTCCTATCAAGAGGGCCTCTTTCCAGCGGCCGTGCGTATGGACGGGTTGGACAAACCGGGGTTATTGGCGGCCCTGCGGGAAAACGGAATCCGCCTCAACCAGGCCGGCGAGGACCTGTTCAATGATCAACGGTTCCAACCTGACCGCCGACCCAGGGTCCTCGAGGTGACCGCCATGTCGGTTGCGGAACTGGGTTTCCCGGACGGATCCACCTATGGGTCTATCGTGACCCGCGCCTTGGCCTCCGGTCTGTGCGAATGCCCGTTGGAATTGGGACCCTACTTGAGGCTGCAGTTCACGAGTCAGCCCGAGGTCCCTGAGGACCCTCCTCCCAAACGCAAAGGCGCACCCCGGGGTGCCGTTACCATCGCGTCGCCCCCCCTGGAGCCCTTGGATGCAACGCCCAAGGGGTTCTATCTGCGGCATGTCGGTGGTGTTCTGTGGTTACGCGGATACTGGTCGGGCCACGACCACGTTTGGGCGCCCGAGGATGTCCTGGTGTTCTCTCCTATCGGTCAGGAAATCGCCCGCTGACCCTGTCCTCCCTCCGCGTTCTGCTCGATGGTATGCTTTGGCGCGGAACCGGACCAACCGGAGTATTCAACCGAGGCGCTGAACCGTGCAATCCATTGAACTCCTTCGAGACAACCTGAAGAAGAGTACGGACCGGGTCCTGGTGCGGGTGGAGGACATGCGGGATCATGGCCTGGTCTTTCCGACCCCGAACGGCGGCGCGCATACCCTCTGGACCCTGGGACACCTGGCGTTCATCGAGGGGCAGGTTGTCCACCAGTTCATGCTCGGGGATCCCAATCCCCTGGCCGACTGGGAAGCGGTCTTCGACGGAGCGGACGTGAGCGGAGACGTGTCCCAGTACCCGGCCTTCGATCAGGTCCTGGCCAAATGTCGGGAGATGCGCGAAGCGACCCTGACGATGCTGGCCGCGTTCACCGAGGAAGACCTGGACAGGGAAAGTGCGGCCTGCCCCAAGGGGGCTGAGGACATGATGGGAACCTACAGGCGCTGCCTGCAGTTCGTTGCCGACCATTGGTATATGCACCGGGGCCAATTGGCCGACGCGCGCCGGGCAGCGGGTCTGCATAGAATGTGGTTCTGAGGATCGTTCAACACAAGTCGAGTCCGGCCGGATCACAGGGAGGTCCCATGCAGCTTCAGTATCTCGAGATCGTTACCCCCGACGTCGATGCCGTCTGTGGCACCTATGAGAAGGTGCACGGAGTGAGCTTTGGCGAACCGCAACCCGGACTTGGCAATGCGCGGACGGGGAAGCTCCGCGATGGCGGGATGGTCGGGGTGCGCGCTCCCATGCACGAAACCGAGGAACCGGTAGTCCGGCCCTACGTCCTGGTGGAAGACATCGAGGCCGCTGCCGAGGCCGCCGCTGCCGCGGGGGGCGAGATTGCACATCCCCCCCTGGAACTGCCGGGCCACGGCAAGTTCGCCATCTACATCCAGGGCGGCATTCATCACGGCCTGTGGCAGCTCTGAACCTTGACCGGTTCCGCGAAGATCCGGATTCTCGGTCCTCGTGACAGGGACTGCCTGGACCATGTCGTGGACGGGGTCTTTGACCACGCTATCGACCCCCGGTTTGGGCGAGTTCCTCGACGACCCCCGACACCATCTTGCCGTGGTCCTGGACGAAGGCAGGATCGTGGCCATGGCGTCCGGCGTCCTCGACGTACCGGAAGCACCGAGTGGGGCAACGAGGTCGGCGTGCCCCCCCGGCGGGGCGGACGCCCGTCACCGATCGACCCGGGATCGCGATCATCCCCGCACAACCCTCGGATGCGGCTTCGTGGCTTCGGATGCGGTGCAGCCTGTGGCCGGACGGATCCGAGGCCGAACACGGGCGGGAGATTGACCGGTACTTCCAGGGTCGGTTCCCCCGTAGTCCCTGGCATGTCCTGATCGCCAAGGACCCGGACGGCCGCGCCCTCGGATTCGCGGAGCTCTCGGTGCGTCCCTACGCGGAAGGCTGTACTTCATCGCAAGTCGCTTACCTTGAAGGATGGTTCGTCGAACCCGGGTCGCGTGGCCGGGGTGTGGGGCAATCCCTGATCACCGCCGCCGAGGACTGGGCGTGCCGGCAGGATTCCCGCGCGACCCTGCGCGGACCCATGCGATGATCCGCCCGTGACAGATCTCCTGCTTTTTCTTGCCCCCATCGCCCTGTTGGACAGCACCTCGGTCATTCCCATGGCCATTGTACCCATGTCCATCCTGCTCGCCGGCAAGCGACCGGTGAGCGATGCGTTCTCGTTCATCGCGGGAATCTCCATCCCCTACTATCTGGTCGGGGTCCTGATCGCCCTTGGGCTCGGGCCCATGATGGAGCGCCTCAACGCGAAGGCGGTCGAGTGGCTCAAGCACTCACCGGACCCTATCGAGATGGTGCTGCAGATCGTCATTGGGGTGCTCCTGCTTTTCCTGGGCATCCGCTTTGCCACCGCCCGTCGGAAGCAGGCGGCCAAGCGGGAAGCGCGGGCGGAAATGACCCCTACCCAGGC
This sequence comes from Candidatus Eiseniibacteriota bacterium, assembly GCA_942491735.1. Taxonomy (GTDB): domain Bacteria; phylum Eisenbacteria; class RBG-16-71-46; order JABDJR01; family JABDJR01; genus CALOCN01. The sequence continues at coordinate 345,321 of CALOCN010000008.1, forward strand.
GTTCATGCTGGGCGCGGCCATGACCCTGGGCGGCATCTGGGGAGCGCTTCCCTACTTTGCCGCCATCAACGAGATCCTTCGGGTGGACCCGCCGCTGGTGCCCGGACTCCTGGTTCTCGGGTGGTACCAGCTACTGTTCATTCTGCCGCTGGTGGCGTTCGTGATCCTGCGACAGGTCCTGGGCACCCGTGCCGAACCCCTGTTCCGGAAGATGAGCGGCTTCTTCTCCCGGTGGGGCCGACGATTGATCATCCTGTTCATGATCCTTCTGGGATTGCTTCTCATCGCGGACTCGATCGCCTGGTTCATGGGACATCCCCTCATCGATTTTGGAGACTGACATGCGAGCCATTGTGCAGGACGCGCCGGGCGGGCCGGAGGTGATGCGGGTGGGTGAAGCACCCGCCCCCACGCCCGGCCCGGGAGAGTTGCTGATCCACGTGTGCGCGGTCGGGGTCAATCGAGCCGACTGCCTGCAACGCGCGGGCGGCTACGATCCGCCGCCGGGGGCTTCCAGGATCCTGGGCCTGGAGTTGGCCGGCAGGGTGGTGGGTCTTGGGGAAGGCGTGACCCGGTTCAAGGAGGGGGACCGGGTGATGTCCCTGGTCACCGGTGGGGCGTACGCCGAGCTGGCCACGGCCCCGGAAGCGACCAGCCTCCCCGTTCCCGACGAACTGGACTGGGCGACGGCGGGGGCGATCCCCGAGGCGTTCCTCACCGCATGGCTCAATCTGTACGAGCTGGCCCAGCTCGAGGAGGACGAATCCGTTCTGGTGCACGCGGCGGCGAGCGGGGTGGGGATCGCGGCGATTCAGCTGGCCCGTGGTCTGGGCGCCACGGCGTTTGCCACCGCGAGCAGCGAAGAGAAGCTCGCCTTTGCCCGGGACCACGGCGCTTCGGGAGCGTTCACCCGTCACTCCGATTGGGCGGGCCAGGTGCGAGCGGCCAGTCCGGACGGCAAGGGGGTGGATGTCGTGCTCGACTTCGTGGGGGCGCCCTACTGGAACGACAACCTGAAGGTGCTGCGCAAGGGGGGGCGTCTCTGTCTGATCGGGTTCCTGGGTGGCCGTGAAGGGAACCTGGATCTGGGCGCCATCCTCGGAAAGTCCCTCACCGTACGGGGCACCACCCTGCGGCGCTCCCCGGAACGGACCAAGGCCCGGATCACGCGGGCGTTCGGCGCGTTTGCGCTGAAACGGTTCGCCGACTCGCGGTTGCGGGCGCCCATTCACGCCCTCATTGATTTCGATGAGGCGCCTCTGGCCCACGCCATGATGGAACGCAACGAGAACCTGGGCAAGATCGTGCTGGCGGTGGACGAGTGCTGAGCGATCCCTAGCGGGGCTGCGAAGCCATCCGGTACAGCATGATCGCCATGCGTTGGGCCTGCATGGGTAGCGTGCGCAGGTCCGCGATTTCGTTCGGCGTGTGTCCCCCGTCCCCCATCAGCCCCACCCCGTCCATGGCCATCCGGACCCGGCCTGCGGTGAAGGAGACATCGGCCGCTCCGGCCCGGGATGGATTCACCGGCTCGACCACGCCGTATCCCAGGTCCTCGCTTGCCGCGCTGAACATCGACAGCAATTCATGATTCCCCTTGGTGGGAGCGAGCGGTGGGTAGCCGTCGGTGAACTCGATCCGGGCCGTTGTCCGCGGCAGGTGCTCCGCCACAATGCGCCGCATCGCTTCCTTGGCTCGTTCCCGCTGCTCCAGGGACACCGCGCGCAGGTCGCCATTGACCACCGCCGTTTGGGCAATGACGTTGGTCTTGCCGAAGGCCGGCCCACCGCTCTGTTCCTCGTCGAACTCGGCCGTGGTCCCTCCCAGGATCACCCCCGGGTTGAAGGTGAGGTACTCCTCCTGGAGGGTGTCGTGGAACGCGCTGAGGATACGCGCCGCTTCGTAGATCGCCCCGCTGCCGAGGTCCTCGCGAAAGATCTGGGATGAGTGCGCGCGTTCACCGCCGGTGGTCAGGTTCCAGGAAGTGAACCCGCGCCGGGCGACCACCGCGGTGGCCGGGTTGCCGTCGCCATCCTCGAACCCGATCGCGATATCGGCCTTGTCCGCCGCCTCAATGAGATCCGCGCGCGCGAGTTCCAGCGGTGTCCCCGGTTTCTCCTCGTCCCCGGTCAGGACCACGGTGAAGGTGAACGCATCGAGGGCATCGATCTCGCGCAGCGCTTCCAGGGCGAGCAGCATGACCACGATGCCCCCCTTCATGTCGATGCTGCCGGGGCCGGTCGCGTGGAACGCGTCCACTTTTTCGAACCGCTGGAACGGACTGTCCGGTTCGAACACCGTGTCCAGGTGTCCAATGAACAGGATGTGGTGGCCCCCCTCCATCCCCGGACGCTCCGCGACGAGATGCCCGGCCCGTCCCCACTCCGCGCCGGGCTTCCACTCCACGGTAAAGCCCAGGTCCTGGAACGGTCCGCGGAACAGCTCCCCAACCTCCTTCACCCCGGCGAAGTTCATGGTGCCGCTGTTGATGTTGACCGCCGTTTCCAGCAGGGCCAGACCCTCTTCCAGGTTGGACGTCACCGAGGCAACCAGCCTTTCCTCCCGCTCGTCGAGCGGGGCGGCGAGGGCAGAACCCGGAAGGAGTGCGAGGACCGTGACGAGTCGGAGAAGGGCTTTCATGTACGCGCTCAGTCCTGAACCAATGGTAGCCCGGCGTCGATCCAGGCCTTGATGCCGCCGTCCAGACTGATCGCCTTCGTATAGCCCATTCGGCTCAGCATGTCCGCGGCCAATGCGGAGCGATATCCGCCTCCGCAGTAGAGGATCATCTCCTGGTCCGTGTTGGGCACGGCGCGCTCGATGTCCCGCTCGATCACGCCCTTGCCCAGGTACGAAGCGCCGGGGATGTGACCGCGCTCCCACTCGGACTCCTCCCGAACGTCCACGAGCAACACCGGTTCCCCGCGATCCAGACGGGCCTTGACCTCGGCGATGGTGGTTTCCTCGATGCGGGATTTGGCGTCCTGGACAGCGGTGAGAAAGCGGCTGGCATGCATGGAAATCTCCTGGGTGGGGGCCGAGGGGCCATTGTGGCCCGGCGGGCTATCCGACAGTGGGGTTTGAGGTTGCCCAACCAGTCGGCGCGTCCGGGAGGTCCATTCTAGCCCCTCGCCGGACCCCGCGTCACGGGTTGCCTACCCCGCGGGCTTCCACTGGTTAAGTGATTGGCCGTTATGCCGATAACCCTGCGGTAAGCGCGTGCCGGAGGTCCGGTCCGTGTCCCGGCCCCGTTGGGGGGGCGCCAAACGAACTTTGTCGGGCCCATCGCCCGTTGGAGACGCATCGCATGAACACGTCATCCGGCTTTCCGTCCATGCAGCAGATCTTCGAGCGTATCTTCCAGGATGCGCCCGAGTACCTGGTGGTTCTCGACCCCGAATTGAACATCACCGTCGCGGGATCCGCGTTCCGCAACGCATGCGGTCTGGAACAGGGAACGAGTGCGTCCTTCCTGGAAACGGTGGAAAGGTTCTCCCTCACCAAGGTGCGGCGAGCGTTCGAGGAACTGCGCGAGCCCGATGCCGGGCACCGTCAGTTCGACATTCGCCATCGTCGCAGCGACGGTGAGGACTTCGCGGTGGCCTACTCCTGGGTTGCCTGCCTGGACAACACCGGTGCGTGCCGTGCGTTCGTGGGGATCGGGCGGGAGCTCTCCGGGGAGCCGCGGACGGTCGGCGATGTGAGCCAGCTCAAGGAGCAGCTCAAGAAGTCCAAGGGGGACATTCGACGCCGGGCCGAGGAAATCGGCCAGCTCCGCAAGCAGTTGCAGGAGCAGACCACGACCGACGATCTCACCGGCCTCGGAAACCGCCGCTTCATCCTGGAGCGCCTTGAAGGCGAGGTCGCGCGGGCGGTTCGCTACGACTCCCCGTTGACCCTGTTACTCATCGATGTGGACAACATGACCCACATCAACGAGACCCACACCCGGGACTCCGGCGATGCGGTGCTCGCCACCATCGCCGAGACCATCAAGGCGCAGGTCCGTACCACCGATCTGGGCGCGCGGTTCGAGGGCTCCCAGTTCCTCGTGCTCTGCCCCCATACGGACCGGGCCAGTGCCCAGTTCCTGGCCGAGCGCCTGCGCCGACGTGTCGCCGAGCTCGAGTTCGAGAGCAGGAACGAGGACGAGGACATGTTCGCCGTGACCGTCTCCCTGGGGCTGGTCACCATCACGGCCAAGGACGAGGCGGACGTCGAGAACGTATTGCAGGCCGCCGAAGAGGCCCTGGAAACGGCCAAGCGGGGTGGCCCCAACCGGGTCAGCCTGCTCGAGATCGTCTAGTCCCCCACTCCGACCACCGAATTGGTTAGACTTCGGGCGACCCCTCACTCCGGTTAGCCACCCTTGGCCGGAAGGGAAGCCCAATGTCTGCACGCTTTCGAGTCCCCTGTCTTGTCCTGATCGCCGCCATGGTGTCCGGCACCGCGTTTGCCGTACCCACCATGAACGAGGCCGCGAACCTTCTTCGCACCGGCCAAGCCGATCGGGCCGCCGAAGCCTACGAAGCCATCCTGGCCGAGGACCCCGAGAACGACATCGCCTGGTTCCAGCTCGCCATGGCGTATCACACCGCGGGACGTCTCGAGGACGCGGTCGCGGCCGACACCAAGGCGGCGACGTTTCCCCGGGTGCGATTCTCGGCTCTCTACAACCTGGCCTGTGCCCAGTCGCTGCTGGGCGACAAGGACGCGGCGGCGGCCACGCTGCAGACCGCTCTGGACGCCGGGTTCCTGGACTACGATCTGGTCAAGACGGACCCGGATCTCGAGGGTGTTCGCGACAAGCTCAAGCGCGAACTCCCCCATGCGCGGACCTACACCCCGTTCCGGGGGGCCAACGGGGTGAAGCTCGCGTACTCGGTGTTGCTTCCACAGGGGTACGATCCCGCCAAGACCTATCCCGCGTTGTTCGCCTTCCCCCCGGGGAGCGGCGGCCCGGCCACCGCGGATTGGGCCGTGGCCAACCTGTGGGGCGAGAGCAACACCCAGGGCTGGATCGTCGTGGTTCCGGTGGCTCCCGAGGATGGCTGGATCAGTCACCCGGCACACCACGCCCTCGAGGATCTGCTGGATCAGATCCTTGAAACCCACAGGATCCAGGACAAGCAGTTCCATCTGGCCGGGTTCTCCGAGGGGGGCCGGCCCGCCTGTACCTACTCGGGAATGTCCGGGAAGTACTTCAAGACCCTCCTGTTGGCGTCCTCTTCCAACTGGGCTCGCTGGGATGACGATGAGCTGGCGACGGTCAAGGTACCGGTGTACCAGTGGGTGGGGAGCGAGGATGAAGGCGCCATGCTGGACGCGGAGCGGGCCGAGACCCACATGAAGCCGGGCAATGTCTCCGTTTCGGTGATCGAAGGCGAAGGGCATCTCCTACCCAGCCTGCACAACGGCGCCTGGTTGACCGCGATCGCGGAGAAGGTCCAATAGTCGAGTGAACCTGAGCCTTCTGCTCTGGGTAGGCGCCGGCGGATTCGTGGGCTCCGTGCTCCGCTACGGGGCCCACGTCGGCGTCACCCGTTACGCGCCCGGTTTTCCCCTGGCCACCCTGGTCATCAACGTGGTGGGCTGCCTGGCCATCGGGTTCCTGGTCGGCCTGGACCTGGAGCGCAAGGTCTTCTCCCCCGAGGTGCGCGCGCTCCTGGTGATCGGGCTGCTGGGTGGCTTCACCACCTTCTCGACCTTCGGCTACGAGACCTACGCCCTGCTCAAGGATCAGCAGACGGTCAAGGCACTGGCCAACGTGGGGCTCAGCGTGGCCCTGGGTCTGGTCGCGGTGTGGATCGGGATCAGCGCGGCAAGGGCGATTCCCTAGGCGGATTTCCTACAGCGTGCTGTTCGCGGTTTCCAGGACGTGCTCCCAGCGATCGTTCTCGCGTCGTAGCAACGCCACCCGGACAATATGGGTGGGCTCGATCTCCAGCTTGCGCTCCAGCATGGCTCCGGCCACCTCTTCCGGGCGTGCATGCCCTTCCGCGTTGAGCAGCGTGCGTACCCGGAGATAGCGGGCTCCCGCATGCCGGAGGATCTCCGGGGCCTCGGTCGCGTGGATCCAATCCACGTGATCCACCGAAGGGCGCAGGTCGGCACGTTTGGGACGACGTTTGCGCATGACGTCCCACTCCACCGACTTCGCGGCGAGGAATCGCTGGGGGGCAGCCGTGATGTTCGAAGGATCCACCCCATCGAGGTGGGTCTCGTCGAGGCGCACCACATACTCCGCCGCCTCCAGTTCCTTGGAGAGCTTGCGCGATCCCTGAGGGAGACGCATGGCATCCAGGAAGACCAAACCTTCCGGTGCGGCCTCCCGAAGCCGGGTGAGCAGTTCCTCGACCGGGATCTCCTGGGTGAGGGCGATGTCGACCAGCTCATCCAGGCTGGTCAGACCGAGCGGGACCGGGGGAGAGAACTCCATGACCGGCTTGGGGTGAAACCCCTCGCTGTAGTACGGCGCCACGCCGGCGCGGCGCAGCACGCGAGGGAGGCTCCGCACCAGATCGAGGTGCCCGGTCAAGGCGATCACCCCGGACTTGGCGAACCGGATGCGGTAGCGGATGGGCTCGCCCTGGTTGAAGTCGTGTGGCTTGCGACCCCGCTTGGAAACCCACTCGGGGGACTCCGTGCGGGTGGCCGGGATGTCCGGAATCGCCGCCATGGGTTCCATCTCGATGGCTTCCACGGGAGTGATTTCCAGGGGGACGCCCGCGCCGTTCGTCGCAGCCTCGGGCTCGACCGGCGCCTCGGCCGGCGTCTCCGCAACGGCCGCGGCGGGCTGGAACGAACCCAGTTTCTCCAGGAACTCGCCCCGCTCTTCCCGCATGCGGGTCATGTCGCACTCGACACCGCAGTGATAGCAGACCAGGATCCGCTGATCCGCTTCATGCTCCTCGAGGTTGGTGTGGTGCACCTGCGCCCCCACCGGCTTCCCGCACGGGGGGGAAAGCTTGCCCTTCATGGAGCGCTTGTACTCGGTGGCCAGGAACCGGTCCTCGAGCTGCATGTCCAGGTGATCCCAGGGAAGCCGCGCATCCAGGGGCAGGGTGCCCAGGAAGAGGTCGTAGGGAATGTCGTCGCTGGCCCCCATGGCGTTGATCCACAGGTCCCACTGCATCTGATCGTCCCAGGAGTCGAACCGGGCCCCGGCCCGCCAGGCATGCTCGATGACGTTGGCCAGACGGCGGTCGCCACGCCCCAGGATGCATTCCAGGTAGGTGGTGCGTGGGTCGTGACGGCGGAACTCCAGCCGGTAGCGGCGGGACAGGTCCTTGAGGAGATCCTGCTTGCGCTCGATCTCGTCCAGGGTGTCCATGGCGCACCACTGGAACGGGGTGTGCGGTTTGGGCACGTGCGAGGACACCGACACGGTCACGCCGATCCGCTTGGGGCTGTGATACTGCCCCCCGATCGCCTTCATGCGCCGACCGGTTTCCATGATCCCGGCCACGTCCTCGTCGGTCTCGGTGGGCAGCCCGATCATGAAGTAGAGCTTCATGCGACGCCAATCCCGGCTGAACACCCGGTGGGCGGTGGTCTCGAGATCCTCCTCGGTGATGTTCTTGTTGACCACATCGCGCATGCGCTGGGTCCCGGCTTCGGGGGCGAAGGTGAGCCCGGTGGCGCGTACGGACTTGATCTCGTCGAAGAGGTCCTCGTCCAACCCGTAGGCCCGGAGCGAGGCCACCGAGAGCGAGACCTTCTCGGCCCGCAGCTTCTCCATGACCGTCTTGATGAGAGGTGAAATGCAGGAGTAGTCCGCGGTGGAAAGCGTGGTCAGCCCGACTTCGTCGTAGCCCCCCTTCTTTACCGCTCCGAGGATCGTGTCGACGATCTCCTCCGGGTCGCGCTCCCGCACGGGACGATAGATCATCCCGGCCTGGCAGAAACGGCAGCCTTCCGTACAGCCCCGGGCGATCTCGATGGCCATGCGGTCGAAGATGGCCTCGGCGGCGGCGACCGGTGCATCGTCGGGAAACGGGTAGCGGGACAGATCCTCGACGATGGCCCGCACCGTCTTGGCCGGCACGCGATCATCGACCGGTGCGTCCACCACTTCATAGCCGGTGCGTTCGTCGATCACCGTGGTGTAGAGCGCCGGGCAGTAGAAACCGCCCAACTGGGAAATGGCGACAAGGATCTCGCGGCGGCTCGTTCCCTGTTCGCGGAGGTCGGCCACCAGGCGGAGCATGAGGGGCAATGCCTCCTCGGCGTCCCCCACCAGATAGGCATCGATGAACGGCGCCATGGGCTCGGGCTGGGTCGCCACCGGTCCGCCGGCCACGACCAGGGGATCCGTCTCCGCGCGGTCCGCGCTGCGCAGGGGAATCCCGGCCAGATCCAACATGGTGAGGCAATTGGTGTAGGTCAGCTCGTACTGGAGCGAGAAACCCACCACGTCGAACTCGCGCAGCGGGGTGGCGGTCTCCAGGCTGACCAGGGGCAGGCTTCGCTCACGAAGCTCCGCCTCCATATCGACCCAGGGACAAAAAGCACGCTCCGCGGCGATGTCCGGGGTCTTGTTGAGAAGCGAGTAGAGGATCTTGGTCCCCAGGTGGCTCATTCCAATGTCGTAGACATCCGGGAAGGCCAGCGCCATGCGGACACGCACCGAGGCCGGGTCCTTGACGATCTGGTTGACCTCACCGCCGGTGTAGCGGGCCGGCTTGTCCACACGGTGCAGGAACGAGGCGTAGGGATGGGAACGGAGATCCACCGCATCCTCCAGGGCGCGCCAGAGGCGCGGAAACATGACAAGAAATGTAGGAATTACGGCGTTGAGAGTCCCGTCCGCAAGACGAACAAGCCCGGGCTGCAAAGGCGAGCCGACGCCGCCCCACGGACGGGGCACAGAGAATACCAGACCGGTTCCTGCCTGGAGTGAGGAACCGCCGACAAAAACCGTAATTCTTTGACTGGCAATGTGTTGATTGGATTGCCCAGGCAGGAATCTTCAAACTACGAAGGTTTTCGTTGACATCTACGAACAGCTTCGTATACTTCGCGCTACCCCTTACGACACTCAATCCCTCCGGAGTCGCACACCGGCTCCTCGATAGGCGAACTCATGCAACGACCCACACCGGCCGAACTGGCCATCCTTCGCGTTCTTTGGGACCGAGGTCCCCTCACCGTGCGAGCGGTCTGGGAGGCCATGCCCGAGGATGATCGTCCCGGCTACACGACCGTGCTCAAGCTGCTGCAGATCATGCATCAGAAGGAGTTGGTGGAACGGGACGACTCCGAGCGTGCCCACGTGTTTCGCCCCCGTCACGATCAGGCGTCCACCCAGGGTGACCTCCTGGGGGACCTGGTTGATCGCGCCTTCGAGGGCTCGGCTTCCAAGCTGGTCCTTCGCGCCCTGTCCAGCCGGTCCGCGAGCGCGGATGAACTGGCCCAGATTCGGGAGTTGCTCGACAGCCTGGAAGGAGACGAGTCATGAGCGGTCTGGAACGGCTTCTCGATACCTCGCTTGCCCAGGCGATGGCCTGGGCGCTCATCCATTTCCTATGGCAGGGGGCGTTGATCGCCATCGTGCTGGGCGTGTCGCTCTCCTTGCTGCGCCATGCACGGCCCCAGTCCCGGTACGTCGCTTCGGCGATCGCCCTGGCGGCGATGCTCCTGGCTCCGGTGGTGACCACGCTCGTCCTCTTGGGGACGGGATCCGGCCCGGTCACCCTGGGGGCGGACTTCCCCATGATCGCGACCGGCATCACCGAACGACTCCAGGGCGCCAGCCCCGTGGACGACCGGCTCGAGTGGGGCCCGGCGATCTCCGGGCGGTCGCTAGAGTCCTGGTTCCCCATCCTGCTGGGGGCGTGGGTGCTGGGGGTCGGCTTCTTTGCCTTGCGCAACCTCGGGGGTCTGATCCAGGTCCGCCGGCTCACCCTGCGCGACACCGAGCCGGTACCCGGGGAATGGACCCCGCGCATCGATGCGCTCAAGCAGCGGATCGGCGTGTCCGGACCGGTTCGGGTGCTGGCCTCGGCCCGGGTTGCCGTGCCGACGGTGATCGGGTGGATGCGCCCGGTGATCCTGGTTCCCATGTCCGCCTTCAGCGGCCTGGATCAGGAGCAGTTGGCGGCCATCCTGGCCCACGAGTTGGCCCACGTGCGCCGGCACGACTATCTGGTGAACCTGCTCCAGACCGCGGTCGAAACCCTGCTCTTCTATCACCCCGCGGTGTGGTGGGTGTCCGGGCGTCTTCGGGACGAGCGGGAACACTGCTGCGACGACACCGCGGTGGAGCTGTGCGGGGATGCCAAGGCCTACGTGCGGGCCCTGGCCCGGATGGAAGCGCTACGATCCACGCCGGCTCTGGCCATGGCCGCCGATGGTGGATCGCTGATTGATCGCGTGCGCCGGCTGGTGGGGGCGCCTCGGTCGGTGCGGGCCACCAATCCGTGGATCTCCGCCGGGGTCGGCACCGCGGTGCTGGTTGGATTCATGGCCGTGGGGTTGGCCGCCGAGGCGCGGTTGGACACCCGCACCAAGGGGGCACCCACCCTCGCCACGCTACCCTCGGTCCCTGCCTTGGCTGGAGGGCCCTCCCGAACCAGCGCGGCGGTTCCGGGTGCCCTCGCCCAGGTTCCTACCGCCGTAGTCCAGACGGACAAGACGTCGCCGGTGATTGCCGCGGTGCCGAGTCCGCCCCCGGCGCCGGCGCCGCATCCGGCTCCCGAGCCCAATCCAGCCCCCGAGCCCAACCCGGCGCCGGAGCCTCACCCGGCACCCGAGCCCAACCCAGCGCCCGAGCCGCACCCGGCCCCCGCACCCGTGGGGGGGAGCCTCATGGCCCAGTCGTTCGACGATGACTGGAACCGGGACGACAACCTGGCCCGCGACGAGGGCCTTTGGGAAGCCACCCTGGAGGATGACCGGGTCTACGTGAAGGTCCGTTACCGTTCCGGTTCCGGCAAGGGCCGCAGCGAGAGCTGGTTCCAGATCCCGAGTGGACAGCTGGAGGATCTCTTCGACGAGCCGGAGTTCGAGCTGGAGTTCATTCGCGACGCGGGCACCTTCCTGTTCGAGGGGCGCACCGATCGGTATCGGGGTCGCCCCCGGGCCCAGGGGACGTTCACCTTCGCGGCGAGTCGGGACTATGCGGCGCGCATGGCCGACCTGGGCTACGAAGTGGATCTGCGCGAACAGATCTCCCTTGCCGTGCACGATGTGTCCCTGGGATTCGCTCGGGCGATCCGGGAGATGGACTACGACGTCTCGACAAACCGACTTCTGGAGTTCCGGATCCACGGCGTGACCCCGGATTACATCGAGGAGATGGCCGATGCCGGCTACCCGGGTCTTTCCGCCGAACGTCTTGTCGAGTTCAGGATCCACGGCATCACCCCGCGCTATGTGGCCGCGCTTCACCAGGCCGGGTTCGGCAGGCTTTCGGCTCAGCGGATCCTGGAGTTCAAGATCCACGGCATTTCCCCCGACTATGTGAAGGAACTGGCCGAGATCGGCGTGCAGGACCTCAGGCCCGAGCGCATCGTGGAGTTCAAGATCCATGGCATGGACGCGGACTACGTGGCGGGTCTGAAGCAAGCCGGATTCTCCGGCATGACCCCCGAGCGCATGCTGGAGTTCAAGATCCACGGCGTAACCCCCCGGTACGTTCGGGAGCTGGAACAGAGCGGCTTTGAAGACCTGACCCCGGAGCGGATCCTGGAGTACAAGATCCATGGCGTCTCTCCCCAGTACGTTGCCGAGATGGAAGCCAGCGGCATGGCCATGTCCCCGGAGAGGTTGCTGGAGTTCAAGATCCACGGTGTAACCCCGGAGTACATTGCCGAGATGCAGCAGGGACCCTTCCGGGGCATGAGCCCCGAGCGGTTGCTCGAGTTCAAGATCCACGGGGTGACGCCACGATACGTGGAGCAGCTGGGTCAGTCGGGGATCAAGGGCATCACCCCGGAGCGGGCCCTGGAATTCAAGATCCATGGCGTCACGCCCCGGTACGTGGAGGCCATGGAGTCCTATGGGTTCCGCGACCTCAGCGCCGATCGACTGCTGGAGGCCAAGATCCACGGCGTGACCCCCGAGCTCATGGAGGACCTAGGGGAGGCCGGTTATGACGACCTGACCCTGGAAGAGGTGATCGAGCTCAGGATCCATGGTGGGGATCGGATTCTGCTCAAGCGGAACAAGAAGTAGCCCCTCCGGCACGGCCTTCCCACGAAGCCGAGAACGGCCTCGCTCCCCATGGGGCGGGGTCGTTTTCTTGCTCGTGCAACCTCGCCAAACCGTGGCTATACTGCCGGTGGACCGGTCCATCCCCGGAGGATTCCGCCCCGATGCCCCGTACGTCGCCCCTTGGGGTCGATGTCGCCCACGATCTGTGTGCGCGTCGGCTTCGTGCGCTTCATGCCCACGCCTTTGTGCGCGGTCTGAGGATCGCGGATGTCGTTCGTGCCCGGGCGGTCACCGTGACCTACCTGTGGCTGGAGGTGCTGGGCCCCTCGTGTCTTCCCCGCCCACGCGGGCACGCGGCGGATACCACCGCCTCCCACCTCGCCCTGGATCGTTGGCTGGACGCCGCGCAGCGATGCCGCGCACGGCAACCCCGGCCCGACGTCGCCGAGGAGTTGGCCCTCGCCGACGCCTTTGCTTCCTTTGACCTTCCTGTCGCCGCCTGGGAGCGGGAGGCCCAGGCCCTGCGGCGAGCGGCCTCGGCCGAGCCGGTCCGGGACCTGGCGGGACTGGTCGAGGATGCCCGGGGTTTGGGATCCGCTCCGGCCGGCGTGTTCCTGCGGATCGTTGCCTCCAGGCACGGAGTGCGGCGCTACCACCTGGCCCCGTCCCTGGACCCCGATGAGTTGGCCCACGACCTCGGCGTGTTCGCCTATACCGTGCAGGTCATGGCGGATGTCTTCGCCAACCTGGGTTCGTCGAGCGCCCCTCATACCGCCCTGCCCCGGGAGATCCTCGAACGGTATCGGCTCAACGCCGAGCGGCTGGTCTCGATGCGGGACCTGAACACCGCGCCGACTGAGTTCCTGGGGCTCATGAACGACCTCACCTCGTTCGCGCGACGGTTTCATCAGAGCGGCCTGGCCAAGCTTGCCCAAGCGGCGGCGTACTTTCCGCCCGAGGCGGTGGGGCAACTGGACCAGCTCCTGTCCCACTACGTGGGCGTCCTGCGCGGTCTCAAGGAGGCGGAGTTCGCCCCGTGCCGATTCCCTCGTCCACGCGTTCCTCTGGGTAGATCGCCCGTGAACCCCGGCCCGGGGATGGGGACGGTGGGTGCCGTCATCGATCCCGCGTTTCCATAGGGCGTGCTGGCCCTGGGCATCGACATCGGCGGGACGTTCACGGATCTCGTGTTGTTGGACACCGCCTCGGGGGAGTTGCACACCCACAAGCTGCTCACCACGCCGGACGATCCGGTGCGAGCGGTTCTCGACGGCGCCCGCGCCCTGTGCGCCGAGGCCGGCGACCGTCGTCCGGATCGCGTGGTCCACGGCACCACCCTGATCACCAACGCGGTGGTGGAGCGGCGTGGGGCGATCACCGCGCTCCTGACCACGCGGGGATTCCGGGACGTGCTGGAGATTCGTCGCGAGGGCCGGTACGACCTCTACGATCTGGACCTGGAGTTCCCCGAGCCCCTGGCACCCCGGCGACGGCGGTTCGAGGCGACCGAACGTCTGGACGAGACCGGTGCCGTGGTCGAGCCGCTCGACCTTCCCGCCCTGGATGCCCTGCTGAAGTCAGTCCGGACCGGGCCGGAACCGATCTCCGCCTGGGCCGTCACTTTTCTTCACGCCTACGCAAACCCCGCCCATGAACTCAAGGCCGCCGAGAGGATCCGCAGCGCGTTCCCGGAAGCTTCCATTTCGCTCTCGAGCGAGGTTGCACCCGAGGTCCGCGAGTACGAGCGGACCTCGACCACCGTCGCCAATGCCTATGTCCAGCCGGTGGCCGAAGGCTATCTGCGGCGCCTGGGGGACGGGCTAGAGGCGAGCCTCCCCGCGGGCGCGTCCCCGGTATCCCTGCACATACTCCTTTCCGACGGAGCCCTCACCACACCCGAGGTCGCGGCGGCGTTCCCGATCCGCATCGTGGAGTCCGGTCCGGCCGGGGGCGTCCTGGCTGCCTCCCGGGTTGCCGCGGGTCGGGGTGAGTCCTCGGTCCTCTCGTTGGACATGGGCGGCACGACGGCCAAGATCGCCTTCCTGGACGAGCACGGCCCCCGCACCCGATCCACGTTCGAGATGGACCGCCGCGGACTGTTCCGCAAGGGCAGCGGCATTCCGGTGTTGGTGCCGGCCATGGACCTGGTGGAGATCGGCGCCGGGGGCGGAAGCATCGCGCACCCCAACGCCATGGGCATCCTCCAGATCGGACCGGAGAGTTCCGGGGCGGATCCGGGGCCCGCCTGCTATGGGCGGGGCGGAACCCGCGCGACCGTCACCGACGCGGACGTGGTGCTGGGACTGCTCGACCCGGACTACTTCCTGGGCGGGGCCATGTCGTTGGATGCCGACGCCGCACGCAGGGCCGTCGAACGGGACGTCGCCACCCCGTTGGGTCTGGAGATCCTGGAAGCGGCCCACGGTATCCACCGTCTGGTAGGGAGCAACATGGCCGAGGCGACCCGGGTTCACGCGGCCGAACGGGGCATCGATCCTTCCACGCACACCCTGGTCGCCTTCGGGGGTGCCGGTCCCGTCCATGCCTGGAGCGTGGCCCATCAGCTGGGCATTCGCCGGGTGCTTTTCCCGTCCTACGCCGGGGTGCAGTCGGCGCTGGGTTTTCTTGCCGCGCCGCCCGCCTTCGAGGTGTCGCGCTCATGGACGGCCGAGGTGAACGGGTTGGATGTGGCGCAGGCGCGGGCCCTGTTGGCGGAGCTGGAGGAACAGGCGCGCGGGGTGGTGGAGTCCGCCGGTTCGGGCACGGTGAGCGCGCACGCGTTTGTCGACATGCGGTACCGGGGGCAGGGGGCCGAGATCCGGGTGCCGTTCGCCCCCGCGGACCTGTCGGTGGAAGCCCTCGCCGCACGGTTCGCGGAGACCTACGCCGACCTCTACGGCCGATCCGTGGAGGGGATTCCGGTGGAAACGGTGACGTGGCGGGTGCGTTGCGAACGTCCCGCGCCGCCGGTGCCGGTTTTCGATGGGGCGAGCGCGAAGGTGGATGCGGTGCCCGTACCCAGGCCGGGCAAACGAACGACCGCGTGGCTTCCCGACGCGGAGGCTCCGCGGGAGGTGCCGGTGTATCGGCGGGAACAATTGACGCCGGGAGTTTTCCTGCAGGGCCCCGCCCTGATCCAGGAGCCGGAGTCCACCCTGGTTCTGGGCACCGGCACCGCGCGGGTGCTGGTAGGTGGCGCCATCGAAGCGAAACTGACGAGGCGAGCATGACCGATCGTACCTTTGTCCTGTTCCTGCGCGGAATCAACGTGGGTGGCCGAAACCCCCTTCGCATGGCGGCGCTGGTGGACACTCTCGAGGGTCTTGGGGCCAGGGATGTGAAGACCTACGTGCAGAGCGGTAACGCGGTGTTCCATGGTCCGGCCACCGTGGGCCGGAACGTCTCCAGGAAGCTGGCCCAGGAGATTGGTCGCACGCACGGTTTCGAGCCGGAAGTGTTCGTGATGGGGTTGGACGTCGTCGACGAGGCGATGAAGAACAATCCGTTTCCCGAGGTCGTGGACGATCCCAAGAACCTGCACGTGGGGTTTCTTGTTTCCAAACCAGGAAACCCGGACCTGGATACCCTGAAGTCCATCCGCAAGCCCACAGAACGGTATCGTCTGGTCGGCACCACCTTCTATCTGCACGCGCCCGAGGGAGTCGCGCGATCCAAGTTGGCAACGCGTGCCGAGAAGCTGTTGGGCGTCACCATGACGGTGCGCAACTGGAGAACGGTCTGCAAGGTTCGGGATCTGGCCGCGGGACAGGGAGGCACATGACCACCCCGCCCACGCTCGACCCCGTCCTGACCGGCATCGCCTGGACTCGCCTCATCTCGGCGTGCGAGGAGGTCGCCACCGTTCTCCTCAACACGTCCTTCACACCGGTGGTGCGGGAAGCAGGCGACCTGTCCGCGGGCGTGTTCGATCGGCGTGGACGCATGATCGCCCAGGCGGTCACCGGGACCCCGGGGCACATCAACACCATGGCCACCGCGGTCTCGCACTTTGCCGAGCGCTTTTCCCTCGACTCCCTGGAACCGGGCGACAGCCTGGCCACCAACGATCCGTGGTTGGCCAGCGGCCATCTTCATGATGTCACCGTGGTCACGCCGCTCTTTCACCGGGGGCGCGCGGTGGGTTGGTGCGCGAACACGTGTCACATGGCGGACATCGGCGGGCGAACCCTGGGCGCCGAAGCCCTGGACGTGTTCGAGGAGGGTCTGCGGCTGCCCATTCTCCGGTTGATGCACCGGGGTGTGATGGATCCCGTGGTGGCGGACATCGTGGCCGCCAATGTCCGGGCACCGGACATGGTGTTGGGCGACCTCCAGGCCATGGCCACCGCGAACCATCGTGCCGAGGCCCGGGTCGACGCGTTGCTGACCGACCTCGGGCTTGCGGATCTGGAAGATCTCTCCGGCGCGATCTGCGATCGAAGCGAACAGGCGGTGCGTGCGAAGATTGCCGCCCTCCCGGACGGGAAGGGTGAAGGAGAGGTGACCCTGGACGGGTTCGATGACCCGATCACCCTCAAGGCAAGCCTCACCGTGCACGGCGACCGGCTGGCTCTGGACTTCGCCGGAAGCAGCCCGCAGGTCCCGCAGGGGATCAACGTGGTGCTCACCTACACCCATGCCTACGCGACCTATGCCCTGGCCTGCGCCCTGGGCGCCGATGTTCCCCACAACGCCGGCTCGTTTCGCCCCATCACGGTGACCGCGCCGCCCGGTTCGGTACTCAACGCAACGCCGCCGGCACCCGTGGCCGCGCGTCACATCATTGGCCATTTTCTCCCGGGCCCGGTGTTTGCCGCCCTGGAACGGTTCCTTCCGGATCGCGTTCCGGCAGACGGAGCCTATGGCCTGTGGGCAAGCCAGTTCGAGGGGGAACGCGCCGACGGGTCCCACTTCGTGTTCACCCTGTTCTCCAACGGAGGGACCGGCGCGCGCCCCACCAGGGACGGACTTTCCGCGGTCTCCTTCCCCAGCGGCGTACAGAACATCCCGGCGGAAATCATCGAGTCCACCACGCCGCTGCGCGTCCACCAACGTGCCCTGCGTGAGGACTCGGGTGGTCGCGGGGCCCACCGCGGGGGGCTCGGTCAGCGCCTCACCCTGAGCGTTCGCGATCGCGCGGCCATGCACTCCTGTATCTACGAGCGCACCCGGTTTCCGGCCACGGGAAGGGCCGGCGGCGAGGAAGGCGCAGTGGGCCGGGTCACCCTGGACGACGGAACACATCCCCATCCCAAACGGAAGTACCGACTGGAACCAGGCAAACGCGTTACCCTGGAGCTTCCCGGCGGCGGCGGCTACGGACCCCCCGAAGCACGCGATCCCGAATCGCGCGCGCGCGATCGCCGTGAGGGATACACCACCCAGGACTGAGCCTTCCATGACCGACCCGATCGAACTCGACGTGTTTCTCCAGAGCCTCATGCCCCGTCTGGGCGAGATGGCACGACGCGGGTTCGAGAATCCAGGACCGGTGGATTACAAGTTCCCCGGGCAGCCGGTGACCGAGACGGATCGCGCCATCGAGGCGGTGGCGCGGGAAGCCATCGAGGGTACCTACCCGGACCACGTCATTGTGGGCGAAGAACAGGGGGGCGACTCCAGCCCTACCGACCTGGTGTGGTGGATCGATCCCATCGACGGCACCAACAACTTCACCCGGGGGATCCCGATGTTCTGCGTTTCGATCGGGGCGACCCGAGGCGGCAAGCCGGTGGTGGGCCAGGTCCTGGACCCGCTTCGTGGAGAGCTCTTCCGGGGGGTGACCGGCGAGGGTGCCTGGCTGGGTGAGCAGCGGCTCAGCACGACCACGGTAACCCTGGCCGATGCGGACATCAGCACCCAGACCACGGCCAGTGGGGAACGGGCGGGAAAGCCCGCCTTCTACCGGGAGCTCATCCGCAGTGCGGGCAAGACACGCAAGCTGGGCACGATGGCCCTCGAGTTGGCCTACGTGGCGGCGGGCCGACTGGACCTGATGGTCATCGCCAAGCGTCGACCCCAGGCCTGGTGGGACCTCGCCGGCGGTTGGGCCGTGCTCGAGGAAGCGGGAGGCATCCTGGTGGACTTCGAGGGAAGACCGCCCACCGAGTCCAGCAACAAGCTGGTCGCCGGCCGTGGATCACTGGTGCGCGAGTTCGTCACCGCGTTCGAGGAGTTCGACGCGACGTGACCCGGAGCGCCGGCGTGTCGATTGCTCCCATTCTCGCGGTGAACTTCGTGGGAACGCTCGGGTTCAGCATCGTCATTCCCTTCCTCGTCTTTCTCGTGACCCGGTGGGGCGGCAACGCGTTGGTCTACGGGCTGGTCGGGGCGACCTACTCGGCGTTCCAACTGGTGGGCGCTCCCCTGTTGGGGCGCTGGTCGGACCGGGTCGGGCGCAAGCGGGTCCTGTTGGTCAGCCAGCTGGGGACCCTTGCCGCGTGGATCCTGTTCGCGCTGGCCTTCGCTCTCCCCACCGAAACCCTCATGCGGGTCGACTCGGGAATCCTGGGTGCTTTCTCGATAACCGCTCCCCTCCTGCTCCTGCTCGTGGCCCGTGCCCTCGACGGATTGACCGGAGGCAACGTCTCCGTGGCCAACGCCTATCTGGCCGACGTCACCCCCGACGAGGACCGGAGTGTCAACTTCGGCCGCATGGCGGTCACCGGAAACCTGGGGTTCATTGTCGGTCCGGCGTTGGCCGGGATCCTGGGCGCAACCCTGTTGGGAGAGTTGCTGCCGGTTCTGGTCGCCCTCGGCATCTCCGTGGTGACGTCCCTGCTCATCCTGTTCGGACTCCCCGACTCGCGACCCCGTCCGGTATCCCGGGGTTCCGATGCAAGCGGCTTGCACCGGGTCATGGGGCAGGAGGAAAAGGACTGCTATGCCGGTCGGGGCCAGGGAAGCTCGTTCCGCGATCTGTTCCGTCTGGAGTGCGTCGGTGTGCTGCTCGTGGTCCAGTTCCTGGTCATGCTGGGATTCAACGTGTTCTACGTGGCCTTCCCCGTGCATGCCGTCGTCGCTCTGGAGTGGAGCGTGACCGAGACCGGGATCTTCTTCTCGGTGATGAGCCTGACCATGGCCCTGGTGCAGGGACCGGTGTTGGGTCGTGTGGCCAGGCGGTACCGAGATGTTCATCTGGTCATCGCGGGAAGCCTGATTCTTGCCACGAGCTTTCTTGCCTTTCTTTCCGGCGCCCTGCCCGTGATCTACCTGGGGGTGGTGCTGCTTTCGGTGGGAAACGGGATCATGTGGCCCACCGCGGTGGCGTTGCTCTCACGCGCCGCGGGGGATCGCTACCAGGGAGCCACCCAGGGTCTGGCCGGCAGTCTGGGGGCGGTGGCGAGCATCCTGGGCCTCCTGGTGGGCGGGGTACTCTACGGGGAACTGGGCGCGCAGGTGTTCATCATTTCGGCCACGGCGATTTTCGTGGTGAGCCTGCTCATGCTGCGGGTCACGCGATCCCCCAGGTTGAGGCAACCCGCGCAGCCGGCCACGGCGTGACGTGATTCCTGACCCAACGCAGTGAGGACGCTGCATCCGTGGGATGAGCGTCCTCACCGACTCCTCGAGTGTCGCCTGGGGGAGGTGCACTCGGGATATGCGTCTCGTTCGTCTCGTCTCCGCGTCGAGAGGGCCGTTGCGGGCCGTTGTTTCCGCCTGTAGGTGGATGACCCCGGAGTCGTTGCTCTCTGTCGGGTCCGCGTTCATTTAGAACTTGGCGCGGCGACCCTCTCTCGCGTTGTTGGATGCCGTCTTGGCTTCCACAAGTAGTATCGTCCAGAAGAGGCAGAAACGCTCATATCAAGAGTGGAAACCGGGCTTTGAAGAAACAGAATCAGTCCGTTTTCGCGGCGCGCGCGACCAGGGCCGGCGCCTGGAACTCCAGGTTCCCCTTGGGGGTGAGATAGCGCGCAAGGAGCGAAACGGTCCCGGCCAGGATGCGACGCATGACGTCCTCGGAAAGCGTGACCCCCATCACGGGGAGCCAGCCTCTCAGGTCTGCTTCCACCATGGTTTGGATGTCGGGGAACCGGGCGGTTCCCATGTGACGCTCCACCTCGATGGACGTGGCACCCGCTTCCCGGAGCAGGTCGACGAGTTGCGCGTCATCGCCAAGAACGAACGGAGCGCGTAGGGCATCCGCGGCGGCGGTGCCCGCCATCTCCTCCAGCAACGCGACAAACTCGGGATAGGCCTGCGAGCGTTCCAGCGAGTCCCAGACCGCGATGGCGAGTCCGCCACCGGGAACCAGGACACGCAGCATTTCCCGCAGTGCCGCCACCCGATCCGGAAAGAACATCAGGCCGAACTGGCATACCACCGTATCGAAACTCCGGTCCTCGAACGGGAGTTCCTGGGCGAATCCCTCCCGCCACTGGAGCCCGGGGCCCAGTTCGCGGGCGATGGCCAGCATGCCGGGGGTGGCGTCGAGCCCGGTCACGGAACCGTCCGGGCCCACCCGGCGGGCCGCTTCACGGGCAAGGACACCGGTGCCGCAGGCAACGTCCAGGACGCGATGGCCCGCTTCGATTCCCGCCGCCGAGGCCATGGGACCGGTGAACTGCCGGAACAAGGCCGGGACGTGCAACGCCTCGTAGGCACGGGCGGCGGCGAGGGCTTCCGATGAAACGGGGTCGGTCACGGGTACTCCCGGGAGGTTCGGCTACCGGCGTTTCTTCTTCCTGCCGCCGCGGCCGTATCGCACCTCGATCTCCAGGTACTCCGCCGGGATCCGGGCGACAAGGAACAGACCCTCGGCCGGTTCGTGAAACTGGATCCCGTTGGCGGCCGCATCATCGGCGCGGACGGTGACAAGGATCGCGCCGGGGTCGTGGATGTGCCCCAGCTTCAATGCCTCTTCCGAGTTGGCGGAGAGATGCACGTACTGGCGCCCGGTAGGGCCGAGCCCGGACACCCGGGCGTCGTTTGCCGCCGGTCGGGGAAGCCCGATAAAAAGTCGCGCCGGGGGCTCGATCGACTTGTAGAGGATCGGCTTGCGGAAACTGTGTCCGTAGGTGGCGCGGATGTTCCCGTCGACCAACTCGAACCGCTTGCGTTCCTGCTCCGCGAGCAGCTTGTCGACATCCTCCTGGGTCACCCAGGTCAGATTCCGCTGGTCCTGCATGACCTCGAGCAGTTCCTCCATGGAGACGAATCCCTCGTCGTCCACCTGCAGGTCGAACTGGTAAGCGCGGTGGCGCAGTACGAGGGCGAGAAAACGGCTCAGGCGACCCGGATCCGGCTCGGCTACCGCGGTGTCGTCGGGGCGGCGGTCGTTGCCATCGCGGCGACGGGGAGGGCGAGAGGAGCGACGGTCATCGTGTCCCATGGTTCAAGATCCATTCGTTGTGACATGTGTCGTGGTGATTCGGGCAAAGCGTAGCGATCCGGGAAGGGGCATGTCAAACGGGCTGAACCAGTTGCGAATACGGTTGGGCGGATCAAAGACGGGTCCCGAGACCCCCCTCGCCGCTCTTGAGCAGGGCGTAGCGGAAGGCCACCGGTCCCAGCAGCTGATTGAAGGCGATCAGGGCCAGGGCGATGGTACGGATGGCCGGGCCCCAATCGGGAAAGGTGCGCGCCACGATCGAGGCGATGCCGAGGGTCACGCCGGCCTGGGCCACGAAACCGGTCCAGCCCAGTCGGCGCACGGTGTCGCTCCCGCCCCGGCTGATCGTTTCTCCCCAGGCCGTTGCCCCCCAGGTGAGGGCAATCCGGGTCAGGGCCAGGATGACGGTCACCAACCAGGCCGTTCGCAGCGCTCCCAGATCCAGGGAGGCACCGCCGATGGCGAAGAACACCACATAGACCGGAAGCGAACTGCGCTCGATCGCGTGGATGAACCGCTCTCCGTAGCGGGTCGCGTTCTCGACCACGAACCCGGCCACCATGCAAAGGAGTAGTGCTTCCAGGTGGAACGCACGCGCGAACTGGGAGATCAACAGCGACGCGCCCACGATGAACAGGGGCAGGACGGCGCCGATGCCCCGCATGTAGCCGGTCACCAGCAGACCGACCAGGACGCCCCCGATCAGCGACCCCCCCACGGTCCAGGCCAACTCCCGCACGAACCCGGGATCCACGCTTTCGCCCGGTGAGGACAGGACCCAGATCAGGGGAAGCAGCACGGTGATGAGAACGAGCACCAGCACATCCTTGACCACGGTGACGCCGAGCACGGTCTGGGTGAACACGCCCTTGGAGCGGTACTCGTTGATCAGGGCGACCACGGTTGCCGGTGAGTTGGCGACTCCGATGAGCCCGACCACCAGCGAGGCGCCCACCAGTTGAACCCGGGTGAGCCCGGTCAGGAAGTCCACCCGGGGGAGAAGCACCCAGGCCAGGGCCGCGAGCCCGCTAAAGACGATCAAGGTCTGCAGGAGGGTGATGCCCAGGATGCTCCGCGCGCGGGAGCGCAGGGCGCCGACCTTGAGCTCTCCCCCGGCGGTAAAGGCGATGAGGGTGAGCGCGAGATCATCGATGAGCTGCAGTTTGGCCACCACCGGTCCGGTGAGGAACCCGGACACGAACGGCCCGCAGAGGATGCCGGCGAGAATGTACCCGGTGATCCGTGGGAGGCGCAGGGGGATCACGAGGTGCCCGACCAGGTAGCCGATGATCAGGATGAAGCCGAGGCTGACCGTGGCCTGATGCTCCAGGGAGGTCAGGTCCCCCAGGTTGAACCATCGAGCCAGGGCCATGAGGGCGGCGAGCAGACCCGCGGCAAGGAACCGGCTCACGATGCGTCCTCATCGACGACCAGCGCCCGTTCGAACAGGGGCCCCGAGAACCAGGTCAGGGCAACCGAGGCAACCAGCACGGCGGAGAACACCGCATCGGAGAGTGGATCCCGATAGACCAGGTAGTAGCTCACCGCGATGGCCACCGACATTGCTCCCTGCGGCAGCAGGCCCAGCCACCAGGACTTGCCGACCCGGTACGGCAGACGCACCGTGCCGATGGCCAGCCGCGCCGATCCGAACTTGGACACGATCCGGACCGCGATGAGGAGAAGGGTGATGAGGTAGCCGGCCGGTTGGTCGAAGCGCCAGAGCGCGCCGGCCAGCACCAGCAACATGACGTAGATGGGCCGTTCCATCCGCAACAGGAGATGCACCAGGGCCTCGTGCCGTGGGGCCAGGTTCCCGATGACCATGCCCGCGGACAGGCTCACCACCAGGGGAGAGAGATGGAAGACCGAGGCCAGACCACCGATGAAGATGGCCATGCCCAGGACGACCAGCACGGTTTCATCGCCAAGCGTGGTGGTCCTCAGGAGCAGCAGAAAGACCGCGCCGAGGAGCCATCCCCCCAGGATGCTGGCCACGATCCACAGGATCGGGCTCAGGTCGGTGGCGCCGGTCACGTCCTCGGTCACGTGCCAGACCCCGAACAGGATCACCACCGCGGCCAGGGCCACCAGGGGGGCGAAGGCGGAGACGAAGCGGAGCAGGCCGGCCGGGTGACCGGTCCTCGCCGAGTGGGGCGCGTGAACCGCGGCCTCACTGGGGGAGCTGAGGGCGATCACCGAGGCAAGACAAAGGGCGGCCCGCAGGCGGGCATCGATTCCGGCGGACTCGGGAGCAAACCACCACAGCACCGCGCCGAGCAGGGCGAAGGCGATCAGCATCGCGGTGGCGGATTCGGTGAACGCGACCCGGAAGTAGGAGAGGGGAAAGCGGATCAGGTTCGCGACGCGCAACTGGGCCCCGACCAGGAGTCCAATCCAGGACAGGGCGAGGGCAAGGAAGGGTTCCAGGCCGCTCATCGTGGTGTGATCCAGGATGCGCAGACCGTAGGGGCCCATGAGGGCGCCGACGAGGACGAACTCGGTTCCGGAGAGGAAGAATCGCTGGAGCCACGAACCGGGTTTGGCCCGGGTGTAGAGGAGCTGGCCGAACACGAATCCAACCGAGCCGATGAGGATGAGGGCGAGAAGCGCGTTCATTCCACGGACGGCGGGGGGGCGCCGTTGTCAGCTCAATTCCGGCTTGAGTCCGTAGGTTTCGTCGAGGGGCACGGTAAAGGCGATGCCGGCGCCCGGTTCGTCGAAGGAGCCACAGATCTCCTCGATGAGTTGGATGGCCTGGGAGACCTTCTCGTCGGTGATCACCGAGAGGATCGTCTTGTTGTAGGGGCGGCTCCCGCTGAGCAGGGACTGGAATCCCGCGAAGATCGGCACGTCCTGACCGAGGATCCGGCCCATCCCCATGCTGTCGATCACCGTGGCGCCGGTGATTCCGAGTTCGACGTACCCCGAAAGGACCTCGTCCAGCTTCTCCTCCTGATTGAGTACGAAAACGAAAAGCTTCACAGGGTCCCCTATCGGCCGACTTCGACCGATTCCAGAAGTTCGAACGCCTCGGCGGGGTTCGTCGCCTTGCGCAGCGTGGTGAAGAACCGCGGATCCTTGCTCAGTCGTGCAATCCGGGCCAGGATCTTCATGTGGAGACCGGGCGTCCTGGGTGTTCCCAGCAGCAGGAAGATCACGAAGACCGGCTCCTCGTCCAACGACTCGAAATCGACGCCTTTCGGAAACAGACCCAGAGCCAGTTTGGGTGCGCTCATGTTGGGAATGTCGGCGTGGGGAATCGCCAGCCCGTTCCCGATGCCGGTGGAAACGATGCCTTCACGGTTGAGCAGCAGCTGCATCAATTGGTCCGGGTCCCCCACCAGTCCGGTTCCCGCGGCAACGTCCACCACGAGACGCAGCGCGCTGCGCTTGTCCGCGGCGCTGAGATCCACCGCCACACATTCCGGTTCCAGATAGTCGAGCAGTCGCAAGGTAGGGATCGGTGGTCTCCGCGGGGCGGGGCCCCGTCGATTCGATTACGCCTGTCCGGTGCGTTCCAGTAGTCGTTCCAACTCCGAGGCCGCCCGCCGAACGTCCTCACCCGCGGCCGGGTCCATGGCTCCCAGACGGGGCATGGCCGAATCCATGGCGGTCTGGACCCGCTCCAGATCGATGCGCAGCCCCGGGACCCCGGCCGCCCGTACCACCAGGTCCCTGGCGGCCTGGGCGTGGCGGCTGGCCGAGCTGAAGTTGCGCTGATCGATCTCATGGCCGGCCAGGACCAACTCGGCCCGCGCCTGCCACAGGTATCCTCGGCCCTCGGCGAGGAGGGCACGTTCGGTGAGGTCCAGGATCTCGTCCTGGAACGCCGACTCCATGGTCCGCATGCGATCGGCGTTGCGACGCACCGGCAGGTGGCCGACGTACCATCCCACCGAAAGCAGAACGAGGGTTGCGACAAGGACGGAGATGGCTCGGGTCATTCGGTAACGAGTGCTCCCGGCACGTGAAAAGAGGACCAAGCACGAGCAGTAAACGGATAGTATTTCCGGCACTTAGGGAGGTCAACGGGATTCTATGAAGCAGAGTTTGGGTCTGGCCACGGTTCTCGTCGCGGGCTTGGCGGCCGTTGTAGGACGGCTTGCCGGGGGCCCCGCGGTGCTGGGTATCGCGGGGGGCGCGGTGGGATTCCTGCTGGCTCCGGGTCTGGCCGTCGCGATCCGGGTCGCCCCGGGAGAACGACTGTGGCTGGGCATTTCCCGGGCCCTGTTCCTGGGGCCCCTCCTTTCCGGCGTCTGGATGAGCACCGTCCTGGCCCTGGGCATGCCCCTGTTCACCTCCGCGTTGCTTTGGGTCGCGCTGTCCACGGTGGCCGCGCTGGCCGTGGTCGGTACCGCCCGGCGCGAGGTCTGGTCCGAACGACTCCCGGCGTGGGACCGACAGCTCATCCTCTGGTGCCTGGTCCTGGCGGCGGTGGTGCTGGTTCCCCACGCCCTGAGGGAGTGGATCCGCTTTCGCAGCGATGCCTGGTTCCATACCGCGGTCACCCTCGAGGTACTGCAGCGTGGCTTGCCGGCCGGGGACCCGTACTTTGCCGGGCTCGAACTGAACTACATGACCTTCTATCACGCCCTCCTGGCCGGCTGGTCGTCCCTGGCCGGGGTCCTGGCCTGGGATCTGGGCGGCGTGCTCAACGCGGGGTGGCTGGTCTCCCTGGCGGCAGGCGCCTACTCGCTGTCGATCCAGGCCGGTCGAACGGGACGGGAAGCGTTCTTTGCCTCGTTGTTCGTGGTGCTGGGATTGAGCAGTCTGTTCTGGGCCTGGATCCCGCTCAAGGTGGCCAAGGGGCTCCTGGGGGAGACGTCCGGCGGGGAACATGTCACCCGGCTGCTGCAACCCTTGCCGTTCACGTTTGATCGCGTCGCCCTCGTTACCTCCAACTACGGAAGCCCGCCCCCGCTCATCAACAAGTACCTGGTCATGACCGCGTTCAGCGGCAGCCTGACCGCCATGATCTGGGTGTTCGAGGCGCTGGTCGGGCTGGCCCGAGCCCGGGTGGAAATGGGCTCCCCCACGGATCGGGCGTGGGCCGAGCATCGTCAACGGCTGGGGCAGGCGTCCGATGTCCATTCCGATACGTCCTGGGTTTGGCTGCTGGTTCCGGCCGCCCTGGGTTCCTGGATCTGGCATCCGGCCATGGGGCTGGCGGTGGGCCTGGCCCTGGCCATCACCGCGATCTCGGTTGTCGCCTTTCCCGGATCGATTGGTCGGGAAACGGTGAAGCGGGCAGTGGTCCCCTATATCGCCGGCTCGATTCTTGGCGCGCCCTGGCTTCTTGCCGCGACGGGTCGCTCCAACGGACCCTTTCCGCTCGGGTTGTCCCCGGCCTGGGCCGCCATCCTGGTGGCGGGGACCGCGGCGATCCTCTTTGGCGGTAGTGCGTTGTTCCGCATGCGGGGTGAAGGCGCCGAGGCGCTCCTGCGCCGGCTCGCCCTGGCCATGGCGGCGGTGTCGTTCTGCATCGTGCTCCCCTTTCCCAACACCACGGACAAGATGCCGTTTGCGTTCTTCCTTCTTCTGGGAGTTGCCGGAGGCTGGTCCCTGGCGGGGCTATGGGATCGCGTGGCAAGACGGGTGGGAGGACGGATGGCCTGGGTGGTGCCCGCCCTGATCCTGCTTCCCGCCACGGTGCTGTGTGTCGCCTCGGTGCTTGCCGACCCATCCCGTCCGCTGCCCAGCCGGGACGAAGCGGAACTCTACCGGTGGGTCCGCGAAGAGACGCCCCATCCCTCGGTGATCGTGGACACCCCGGAGCGCTTCGAGATCCTGGTCCGGGGCGAACGGCGGCAGTACTGGGGTCGTGAGCGGTACGCGCGTCTGTGGGGCTACCCCGACGAGGTCGTTTCCCGCCGCCGCGGCGTGGTCACCTCGCTGTACGCTGCGGCCGCCGACTCGCTGGAGTACCAGAGCGCGGTCGGTGAGCTGGTCGCCTTTTCCAGGGCCCGGGAGCTGCCGGTCTATGTGGTGGTCCGTACGGCCGACGGTCCCGTGTGGCCCGCGCTCCCCGAGGGACTGGTCGCGGTGTGGGAAAATCCGGCGGCGCGGGTCTACCGGGTGCTGCCGGGGGGGGTGGAATCCGCTCCGTAGACCCGGTCGGAGGCAAGTGCGCTGGGGGAAGTGGAAAGCGGGTTGGTCTCGGCCCTGGCCCGGATGCCCTTGAGCATGCCGTGGAACACGATCCCGTGCAGCGGCGCAACCGCCGCCCAGTAGACCAACCCTCCCAATCCTCGGGGCCGGAACCGCGCGGTCTGCTCCAGTCGGCTCTTTCCGCTTGCCGTTTGCGTGATACGGAAGTCGAGTTCCGCCACCCCGGGGAGCCGCATCTCGGAGCGCAGGGAAAGCAGGCGGTTGGGCTCCGCGACGATAACCCGCCAGAATCCAACGGCATCCCCATAGGCCAGCTCCGCGGCATTGCGTCGCCCCCGCGCCAACCCCGGACCCCCGACCAGTTTGTCCAGGACACCCCGGAGGCGCCAGAGCCAGTTCCCGCCGAACCAGCCATCCTTTCCGCCCACGCGGGAAACGGTCCGAAACACCTCCAGGGCCGGTGCGTTGATCAGGATGGAACGTGAGTCACGGTACGAGGTCCCCCCGGCCCAATCCGGATCCCCCGGAACGACACCGGCGTCGCTCCACTTCGTCTCGGGGGCTTCCAGGTTGGGAAGGGTGACGGCGGCGGCGATCGCCTCGCCGACGGTTTGTCGGGGGAACGGCATGAGGCGCACCGCGTCTTCGTTGCGACAGACCACCGGGTTGCGCAGCCCTTCGGCCAGGGGGCGAGCGATCCGGGCGCTGAGGGGGGTCACGAGGTGGATCCACAGCGAGGACAGCCGCGGGGTCAGCACCGGCACCGGGAACACCCGTCTGCGGGGCAGGCCCAGCGACGAGGCCATGATCTGGAGGATCTCCTGGTAGTTCAGGACTTCCGGACCGCCGATATCCAGGGTTCGTCCCCGGGTTTCCGTGACTTCGAGGCAGGTCTCGAGATACTTCAGTACATCGCGGATGCCGATCGGTTGGCACCGGGTGCGTACCCAACGGGGAGTGATCATGACCGGGAGCCGTTCCACCAGGTAGCGAAGGATCTCGAAGGACGCGGAACCGGACCCGATGATCATGGCGGCGCGGAGCACGGTGACCGGGACGCCGCCGCTCTCGAGCGCCGTCTCGACGTCGCGGCGGGACCCAAGGTGGGCGCTCAAGTCCGGGCCGGTCTCACCGAGACCTCCCAGGTAGATGATGCGCTCCACCCCGGCTGTCGCGGCCGCCGCCGCGAAACGTCGAGCCAGCTCGAGATCCTTGGACCGGTATGCGGAACCGGCGGCAAGCATGGAATGAATCAGGTAGTAGGCGGCCTCGCACGAGTCGAGAGCCTGAACCAGGACGTCCTCGTCCGACAGGTCCGACTGGACCACCGTCAGGTTCCGGTGACTGGACCAGGGGCGGGACTCCAGTTTCCTTGGGTCGCGCACCAGGCAGACCACCTGGTGACCCGACGCGAGCAGCCGGGGGACGAGCCGTCCCCCGACATACCCGGTGGCTCCCGTGACGAGGACGCGTCGGGACGAGTGCGCAGCCAGGGGAGCCGGGGACACTATTCGGCCTCTTCGGTCTGGGGGAGGATCACCGTGTCGATGACGTGGATGACGCCGTTCTTGGCCTTGATATCGGCCTTGATCACGGTGGCGCTGTCGATCATGACCGTGCCTTCCTTGACGGTAACGGTCACGTCACCACCCTGGACCGTCTTGGCCGATTCCAGCTTGACCACATCCTTGGCCATCACATTGCCGGCAACCACGTGGTAAGTGAGGATGGCGATCAGGGTGTCCTTGTTCTCGGGCAGGAGCAGGGACTCGACCGTTCCCTCGGGCAACTTGGCAAACGCCTCATTGGTCGGGGCGAACACGGTGAACGGTCCCTCCCCGCTAAGGGTCTCGACGAGCCCCGCGGCCTGGACCGCCGCGACCAGGGTCGAGAAGTCCTCGTTCCCGGCGGCAATCTCGACCACGGTCATTTCGGTGGTCTTGACCTCGGCCTTTTCCTTGGATTTCTTGCCCCCGGCATCCGCGAGACCGGAACCCGCGGCAAGAACGGCCATTGCTGAAACTGCGATCAGAGTGGTCTTCATCTACTTGATCTCCTGCCCAGAGGGCGGTGGGGCGGGCGCGAAACGCGCCAACACGTTGAGTTGTTGTCTAAGCAATGTAGAGAATATGAAGGCTGTGTTCGTGTCTGTCAAGCATTTGTACAATTTATTTTCTTGACGTGGGGTGTTCCAGGCTTCACGCTTCAACCCATGAAGCAACAACATGTTGGCTCCGGTCAGCACCCCATACAGGTCGCGGCACGTCGAACGGGGCTCACCCCCGAGGTTCTCCGGGCCTGGGAAAAGCGTTACGGCGTTGTCGAACCTCAGCGTACCCCGACGGGCCGCCGGTTCTACACGGACGAGGATCTTGAGCGTCTTCGGCTATTGCGGGACGTGACCCGCGGGGGACGGCGGATTGGTGACGTGGCCGGATTCACGAGCGAGGAGTTGATCCGGATCCTGCATGAGGACCTGGCCGAGAACACGGCGGTGCCGCCGCAGGGAGTCAGACCCCGGGTACCGCTCGAGGAGTCCCTCCTGTTGTCGGAACTCCTGGAGTCCGTACGGACCCTGGATGCGTCGCGAATGGACCAGCTCCTTTCACGGGCGCGTCTGGACATGCGGTCCACGGATCTTCTGGAACAGGTCATTGGTCCCTTCGTGCAGCGGATCGGAGCCCTGTGGGAGCAGGGACAACTGGACATCTATCACGAGCACTTTGCCACCTCCATCATTCGCCGCTTCCTGTGCGGGATGATTGCCGAGGGCCCCGTCCGCCCCAGTTCCCCCTCCATCCTGGTCACCACCCCGTCAGGACACGTCCATGAACTGGGTGCCTTGATCGTGGCCGGACTGGCCGCGGCGCAGGGTTGGAGAGTGACCTATGTGGGGTCCAATCTGCCGGCCGGGGACATCATCGCCGCCGCCGCTGCCCGCGATGCCCGCGCGGTCGCGGTCAGCCTGGTCTACCCGGAAGGCGACGCGGACGTGGGTGAACAACTCCGGGAGCTGGCCCGCGGTCTGCCCTCCAAGGTCCGCCTTCTGGCAGGGGGCCGAGCCGCTGCCAGCTACAGCAACATCCTGGACTCGATCGATGCCCGGGTCATTCGGGACACCCGGGAGTTCTGCGAAGTCCTGGACCGGCTCGGATAGGGGTGGATGCCCGATTGACCCGCTTGCGCATTGCCTCCGACATTGAAACCCAGGTGACGGCCGGCGTGTGCTGGGCTTCCGGTCTCGATGCGTCCCAGGACAACCCGCACTGGGGTGAGATGGAGGCCTTGGCCGCCACCCTGCGCCGGGTCCACGCCGGCAAGTCCCCCGGCGATATTCCCGCGCTGCTTCCGGCCCGGTCCCTCTATCGGCGATTCGGCATGGATCCCACCCGCACCCGTCCATCCAGCGAGGCACTTCTGCGGCGCGTGCTGAAGGGGCAGGAGCTCTACCGCATCAATCGTCTGGTCGACGCGGCGAATTGGGCCTCGCTTGCCGTTCTCCTGCCCATCGGGCTCTATGACCTGGACCGGGTCGAGGGGGACCTGATCCTGCGACGGGGCGCTCCGGGGGAAAGCTACCCCGGGATCCGCAAAGCAGAGGTCAACGTGGCCGGCCGGTTGACGGTGGCCGACGACCTGGGACCCTTCGGGTCGCCCACTTCGGATTCCGCGAGAACCTCGGTGCGTCCCGACACCACGCGTGCCCTGGCCGTGATCTACGCGCCGGGCGACTTCTCCCGGTTGGAAATGGAGGAGGCCCTCGGGCGCCTCATGGGCCAGCTTCTGGGGTGGTGCGGTGGAACCGACGACGGGTCCTGGATTCTCGGCGGAGCGTCTTGAGCCGAGACGTGCCGGAGGGAGTGCGGCGAAGTCTGGGACGGCTGCGTCGGGTGGCGACCGCCGCTCCCAACGAGAACACGCTTCTCCTTGTCCTCGCCTTCGTGGTCGGGGTCGGTTCCGGCCTCGGCGCCCTCGGATTCGAGTGGCTGATCCATGGGTTCAGCGTGCTGTTCGGTCGGGTGGTTGAGGGCGCCGGAAGTGCGGGGCTACCGCCGGCGATCGGTCGCGGCGCGGCGCTCATCCTTGGCGGTGCCCTGGGCGGTGTCCTGCTGCACACGGTGGCCCGCTCCTCCAAGGGGCATGGGGTTCCCGATGTCATGGCCAGCGTGGCGGTCCGCGGAGGGCGCATCTCCCCCCGGGTGGCCGGGGACACCGCGGTGACCGCGAGCATCTGCATCGGGGCGGGAGGCTCGGCCGGGCCGGAAGGACCCATCGTGCAGATCGGAAGCTCGATCGGTTCCTCGATCGGTCAGGTCATGCGGATGTCGACCGAACGTCTACGGGTACTGGCGGCCTGCGGTGCCGCCGGCGGGATCGCGGCCATCTTCGGGGCCCCCCTGGCCGGAGTCATGTTCGCGATCGAGGTCATCCTGGGGAACTTCGCGACCCAGACCCTCACCCCCATCGTGTTGTCCTCGGTCCTTGCCGCGGTGACGCACCAGTTTTTCGTGAAGTGGCAACCCCGCTTCGATGTGCCCGAGCACACCCTGATCAGCGTGAAGGAGGTCCCGCTCCTGGTCGTGCTGGGCGTGCTGGCTGCCCTGGTGTCCTGGGCCTTCATTCGGGTGTTGTACCGGGTCGAGGACGGCGTCAAGGCATGGCGTGCTCCGGCGTGGGTCAAGCCGGTCGCGGGAATGGCCGTGGTCGGGTGCATCGCGGCCGCGGTGCCCGAGGTCCTGGGCGACGGGTACCACATCACCACCGCGGCGCTCAACGGCAACCTCGCCCTGCAGGTGATGGCGGTCATCGTGGTGGCCAAGCTGTTGGCCACGGTCTTCACGGTGGGGTCCGGCAATGTGGGGGGGCTGTTCGCACCGTCCCTGGTCATTGGGGCGATGCTGGGCGGAGCGTTCGGGATGGGGGTGGAGCGGTTCCTGCTCCCGGGTTCGGAGGGCCTGGTCACCCTCTACGTCCTGGTCGGTATGGGTGCGGTCATCGCGGGGACGACCCACGCGACCATCACCGCGATCCTTCTCGTCTTCGAACTCACCAACGACTACGGGATCGTGCTGCCGGCCATGCTCGCCTGCGCCACCGCGGTCGTGCTCAGCGCCGCTCTGTCACGGGAGTCCATCTACAGCCTGAGCCTCGTCCGCGCCGGCATCCATCTCAAGCGGGGCGTCGAGGTCAACGTGATGGGATCGGTTCGGGTCGGCAAGGTCATGCGCGAGGTGAAACAGACCCTGCCCGCGGACATGCACTTCGGTGAACTGCTGGAGCTCATCGTGGAAAGCACCGAGAACACCTTCCCGGTGGTCGATCCGGATGGTCGTCTGGTGGGGGCGCTGTCCTATCAGGACATTCGTGCCGTGCTCGCCCACCGCCACAGCCCGGAGATGGACTTCCTCATCGTGGCCGGAGACGTGGCCACCCCGGACCCCACCGTCATCACCGCGAGCCAATCGCTCAACGACGCCATGCGGCTGTTCGGGATC
The DNA here is from genome assembly GCA_942491735.1 of Candidatus Eiseniibacteriota bacterium. GTDB lineage: Bacteria > Eisenbacteria > RBG-16-71-46 > JABDJR01 > JABDJR01 > CALOCN01. The sequence continues at coordinate 378,414 of CALOCN010000008.1, forward strand.
CAGGACCTGAGCATGTTGCCGGTGGTGGACTCCGGGGAGAACCGGAAACTGATCGGGGTGTTGTATCGCCGGGATGTGCTCAACGCCTATCGCCGGGCCTTGATGGACCGCAGCGTTCCCGGGACCTAGGGCGGGTCCCCTGATGGTGCGTTGACGTCATCATGAGGGGGCGACCGGCTTCCCGATCGCCCCCGGGCCCCCGAAAAGCCGCGCGGGTCAACGCAACAGGGTGAGCCTCCGTGTCTGTCGTTCCGGCCCGGCCTGCAGGGTGTAGAAATACACACCCGAAGGGGCCTGATCCCCCCGGTCGCTGCGCCCGTCCCATTGGATGGAGTACGTCCCCGCGGCAATGTCGTTCTCCAGCAGGGTGCGAACCAACCGGCCGCTCACATCATGGATGCGCAGCGAGGCTCGGCCCGCCGCTTCCAGACGGAATGCGATGCGGGTGCTGTTCAGGGCCGGGTTGGGCATGTTCTGGGCGAGGGAGAGGATGGACTGCCGATCCCGTCCGGGAGGCACCGAGGCCAACGAAGGGAAGAGGAACGGCTGGGTACTCCACCCGAAGAACCCGCTCCCGGTGTCGTAGTCCACCTGTCCGAAGTACGGCACGATCATGAACGCCGGAGCGGTGGGGGGGAAGACGTCGTTGACCAGCTTCACCGGCATGACCCCATGGAACGAGCCGTCGGCGAGCGCGGCCACGCCGGAAACCCCCGGGGCGGAACCCCCCGGGTTGTCCCCGATGAAGCCCCGCGGGGCATAGGCAGGATCCAGGAGTTCGAGTTCCGGGGCGAGGGTCATCATGTTCACTCCCGTGCTCTCCCCCGGGGCGGTCTCGAAGTTGCCGATGAAGAACGTCATGTCCGTGGCTTCCATCGGCGCCTCGGTGAAGTCGCCGGTCGGGTTCAGGTTGGGGGATGCCGGGGGATCGAGTTCGAACTCGAGGTACCCCTGGGCTTCGGCAAAGCCGAAACCGCCCCCGTCGTCCTGGGCCTGCCAGAAGGCAAAGAAAGTGAACGGTTGCAACTCGATGCGAAGGGTTCCGGGACCCTCGCCCGGTCGGATGACAGGTACGGTGGTGCTGTTCACTCCACCGCTCATGTCGGCCCCCGGGATGTCCGACGGCCAGCAGGAAATGGAGCAGTTGATCCCGGCCTTGTCGGCGATCGCCGCCACCATGTAGGCGGAAACCGTGCCGTCGAGTTGAGCCATCTTGTCGCCGTCGAATCCCTTCTTGGGGCCCGTGGTACGACAGTCGACGACCCTGTTGTCCTCGTTCTTGATCTTGCCGTCCTTGACCTCGTACTGGTCGTCCAGACCGCACAGGTGACCCACTTCGTGGGCGAAGGCGTTGTTGATGGCGAGGTCGTCCGTACTCCAGGTGCCCACGCCGTCCCCACCGTTGATCTCACCGAGGTAGCAGTTGGACACGAACCCGGGCGTGTCCACGACGTGGATGGAGTCGTACCCCGCGGTTTGGGCACCCCCGATGAGATAGAGAACCTCGACGTCGATGGGGCAGCACTCGAATTCGAGCCCCACATCCCAGCAGTCCAGGATGTCCTGCTTGGCGCCTTCGGCAAAGGCGGAATCCGCCACGCCGAAGAACTGGAGGTTGAAGCGGAGGGTGAAACCGCACGGTCCGTTGGGGACCACATCGACGGCGGCCTGGGCGGGGGCGGCGAGGACCGTGAGGAGACAGATCGCCGGGATCCAAGCCGGCCTGCTTTGTTTCAGGAATGCGATCGTGTTCATGTTGAATCTCCTCACGGTCCAAGAAGGGCGTTGTAGATCACCCGCTGCTGGGGGGGCAGGGTGGCGTTGACCGCGGCGACGATGGCGTCGAAAGCGGGCACGGCCAGGTTCTGGGTGGCTACGGCGAAGGACTGACCGTTTGCGGTGATGACCAGCTGGGCGAAGGTTCCATCGCTGATCGTGGTACTCAGGTGAAACGGGGCAAGATTGAAGAAGTCGCTCAGCACGACCTGGTCCCAGATGGACTCCAACTGGGTCGGGGTGAGACTGACCACTTCGGTGGTCGTGCAGTCGCCGGTGGCCCGGTCCGGTCCCTCGGTGCGGCAGTACACGCCGATTCCATCCATATCGAACACGACATGGCTCACGGGGAGGTCGGGGCGTACGCCGCCACCCGCGGCGATCACGCTGAAGTCGGGGGGAGGGGTGGCGGCGACGGCGGCGGTCAGGAATGGACCGGCGAGAACGGCAAGGCTCCCGACAGTCAACCCGACCCGGCTGGCTCGCTTGGCAAGGAAGTTTCTCATTTCAGGATCTCCATGTGATGATCGGGGGTTCATCCATGTATTGCCGTTCACCGGCTTGATTTCTCACGCGTCATGACGAAAAGTGTGGGCGGATGGGCAATTCATGAAAAAGACCAAGAGCATTCTCATTACACGCCTTCGCTTCATGGGTGACGTCACGCTCACCACCCCCGTGGTGCACGTCCTGCGTGAGGCTTATCCCAAGTCACGGATTACCTATCTGGCAGAATCCCCCTACGCGGACCTGTTGCGACGCGATCCGGCCATTGATGTGGTGCTGACCCTGGATCGGCAGAGCGGGAAGAGCGCGCTGGGGAGCGCTCTGAGCCTTGTCGCGGGATCGTTCGACGTGGCGATCGACCTGTTCGGGAACCCCCGTTCCGCCCTGCTCACCGCGTTGACCGGGGCGAGGATGCGCATTGGGGGTGATTTTCGGGGGCGCCGGCTGGCCTACTCGCATCGCATCAACACCGAGGGCCGCAACCTCACCGCCGTGGAGCATCACCTCGCCTTTCTCGAGCCCCTGGGTCTTCCCCGGACCGATGAACCACGGGATCCGGCTCTCGTGGTGACGCGTCAGGAAGCCGAAACGGCACGCGCGAGCCTGGAGCAACGTGGTTTTCGTCTGGACCGCCCCCTGGTGGGTCTGCATCCGGGCGCCACCTGGCCGGCCAAGCGGTGGATGGGTGAGCGCTTCGCCGGTGTGGCCAACCGGCTTGCCGCCGAGGGAGTCCAGGTCCTCTTCACCATGGGTCCGGGCGAGGAGGATCTCCTGGAGCGCATCATCAAGTGGTGTGACTTTCCGGTCGTTCCCCCCCGAACGTGCTCCCTACGCGAACTGGCCGCGACGCTCCGGGAACTCGATTGCTTCGTCAGCAATGACTGCGGACCCATGCACATCGCTCCGGCGGTGGGCACCCCCACGGTGGGGATCTTTGGTCCCGGCTGGCCCGAGGTCTGGTTCCCCTACCGGCGGGAGCTGGGTCACCGGTTGGTCTACCATGCGTTGGATTGCAGCGGCTGCGACCGGGATCATTGCCGCAAGGTGGACTGCATGAAGTCGATCACGGTCGAGACGGTCTACGGCACGGTGAACGAGGTCCTGGCCGACAATCCCCGAACCCGGTCGCTCTGATACGATTCCGGGGCCCCTTTCCCGGAAACCACCATGTCTTCTTCCCGTCGATCCCGTTCGGTTCGTGTCCCCGCGGAACTCCATCATCGATTGGCCCAACTGACCCGGGCCCGGGTGGATGTCGTGGTGGTGACCGTGTATCACGCAAGCGGCAGCGCTCCCGGCAAGGCCGGCGCAAAGATGCTGGTGACGCGGGACGCCCTCCATGGAACGGTGGGAGGTGGACGGGTCGAGAATGCAGCCCTCCTGCGGGCCCGCGATCTCCTGGGTTCCGAGACGGGACCGGTCACCGAACGCTACGACGTGGTCCAGGATCTCGGGATGTCCTGTGGCGGCACCATGCAGGTACTCTTTGAACCCATGACCCCTGCACCCCGTCTCGTTGTCTTTGGAGCCGGACACATTGCGGAGCCCCTGTGCGCCATGGCGGTGCTGGCCGGTTTCGATGTGACGATCTGCGACATCCGGGAGGACTGGCTCACCGAGGCCCGCTTCCCCGACGCGGAGCGTCGCTTGGCCCCCGATTGGCCGCAGGCGGTGGCCGGGGCGGAGCTCTCTCCGCGCACCCTCGTCGCCTCGGTCTCGCCCGGTCACGCAGTGGATGCGCAGGTGGTGCGGACGATTCATGGCTCCGGAGTCCGGCCACGGTATCTGGGGGTGATCGGAAGCCAACGCAAGGCAATCACCCTGAAGCAGGAGCTGACCGAGGCGGGCCTCGACGCGGCTTTCGTCGAGGACATCCGGATCCCCATGGGCCTGGATATTGGCGCCGCGGATCCACGGGAAATCGCGGTGTCCATCGTGGCCGAGCTGGTTTCCGTGGTCCGAGCTCCCTCTCGTCCATGATGGATGTGGTTGTCCTGGCTGCCGGCCGGGGTCGGCGTTGGGGCGGTCCCAAGGCACTGGCGGTTCACGCGGGGCAGACTTTCCTGTGTCGGGTGCTGGAGACGGTGAGCGGGTTCGCGGAGCGGGTGGTGGTGGTGGTTCCACCGGGGGTCTCCACCCCGTGGATCCCGGGCTGGGATGGGACCCTCTGGGTGGAGAACCCGCAACCCAAGGAAGGGATGTTCTCCAGCGTGCGATTGGGTTTGACGAAGCTGGGCCCCTTGCGGCAGACCCTGATTTTTCCCGTGGATCATCCCCTGGTGCGCCGGGAGACCATCGAGGCCTTGGGCGCGGGGGGGCAATCGGTCCCGGACGCCAGTCAGCGGGTCGTTGTACCGACCCTCGGTGGCCGGGGGGGGCATCCCGTCCTGATCGGGCGCCGGGCCGCCCTGGCTCTCCTGGAAGTGGGGCCCGAAAGCACCCTGCGCGATGCCATGCGGGGCGTGGGAACCGAGCCCGTCCGGATCCCCGTTGAGGATCCCGGAATCATCCGTAACATTAACTACAAGAAGGACTTGGGGCAAAGCTAGTGCGTCTCGGCTAGCCGAGTGCTAGGGTCTTCTTTCCTCGAAGTCGTCAGAGACAGCGCCCCTCGCCACGTCGCTTGCCCGGCCAATCTGCTGGGCCAGAAAAATCGGCAACCCGCCTTGAACGTTCCTGCGGCCCCTGTCGTCCAACGGGTATCAGGACTACGAAAAGACTCGTAGGTTGTCTTTGCAGACGGGGGAGATGTCATGGGTTCCGTTCGCTTGGGGTTGGTCCTCGCAGGGCTTGTTGCCACTCTTTCATCCACAAGCGTGGCCGCCGGGGCCACGAACTTCCAGCCCGAGGGTTCGGGTGTCACCTACCCAGCGCAATCCAACGGTCGGCTGACCAGTGTCCCTTCGATTACCGCCTACCGTCTGGCGGAAGGGGAGGAGGTCAGCCTGGACGGACGCCTGGACGATGCGGTCTGGGACAACGCCGAAAGTGGTGTGGGGTTCCGGGTGTGGGACCCGGATCGGGGTGCCGACCCAAGCCAGGAGACCGTGTTCAAGATCGCCTACGACGACGGCAACGTCTACGTAGCGGTTGCGGCATTCGAGACGGACCTCTCGCTGATCGTGGACAACCTGGCTCGCCGGGACCGGATCGATGCCTCGGACGTCATCAGCATTTATCTGGATCCGTATCTGGACCGGGTCACCGGCTACAACTTCAGGACCAACCCTTCCGGGGTCCAGGTCGACAGCTACATGTTCAACGACGGCGATCGCGACGTGAACTGGAACGCGGTGTGGGACGTGGAGACCTCCAAGGACGAGAACGGGTGGTATGCCGAGTTTCGCATCCCCTTTCGCGCCATGCGGTACCGGCCCCAGGAGGACATGACCTGGGGCTTGCAGGTCTACCGCTACATGCACGGGCGTGGCGAGGATACTTCCTGGACCACGTGGGATCGCCAGAGCCGGGGATTCATCAGCCGGTTCGGCACCGTGACCGGGCTGCGCGATGTCCCGGCTCCACGACAGCTGGAGATTCTCCCCTACTTCCTGACCCAGTCGGTGGATGCATCCGCTCCCAACGAGGTGGGAGACAAGGTCGCCAGCGAACAGAACTTCGGAACCGATCTGAAGTACGGAGTGACCGCGGACCTGACCCTCAATGCCACCCTGAACCCGGACTTCGGCCAGGTGGAGGCGGATCCGGCCACCCTCAACCTCTCCCCCTTCGAAACGTTCTTCGAGGAGAAGCGCCCGTTCTTCGTGGAGGGAAACCGCTTCTTCCAGCACCCGGACTTCAATCTGTTCTATTCGCGGCGGATCGGTACCGGATCGCCGTTCTCGCGCATCATCACCGCGGGGAAGCTGACGGGAAAGACCAAGAACAACGTGTCCATCGGGGCGCTGGTTGCCGCCACCGATGAGGCGGTACCCAGTCACGCCAACAACATTTTTCGAAGCGACGGGCAAAGGGCCACCTACGCGGTGGGGCGTTTGGGCAAGGAGTTCAACGACGCGAACTACAAGTTCAACGTGATGGGCACCGCGGCGCTCAAGTCGGCGGACCGTCTCACCTACGGGGACCGCGCCTCGCGGGAGGCCTACACCGGGGGGCTCGATTTCGACCTGAACTTCAAGGACCGCGAGTACAACATCCAGGGTTCCGCAGTCACGTCCTACATTGATCATGAGTCCCTGGTTTCCTCGGACATTTCCGCGTCGACCACCCAGGGACACGGGGGCAGCCTGGATGTGCGCAAGGTGGGGGGGAATCTCCAGGGCGGAACCTGGTTCAACTGGGAGAGCGACAAACTCCAGCTCAACGACCTGGGGTTCCTGGGGGCGCCGGACGAATACGGAACCGGACTATGGGCCCAGTACCGATACAACCCCGAGGGGGAGAGCAAGGTCTTCAATCAGGCCAACTTCAACTTCAACTTCTGGCGCAGTTGGATCTTTGCCAGCCGTTCCGGGACGGACATCAACACCGGAGAGACCGTCTGGACCTATCAGGGTGGCAATCCCCAGTTCATCGGGACCAACGTCAACGGCTGGATGCAGTTCCGCAACTACTACGAAGCCTGGTGGGGCGTCGAGGTCATGCCGGAAGGAACGCAGCGGTGGGAAACGCGGGGGGGGCCCCTGATACGCGAGCCGACCACCTACGGGGGGTGGTGGGGCGCCAGCACCGATACCCGCAAGCCGTTGCGTCTCTATACCGAAGGCAACTACTTCCGGGATTCCGTGGGGAACCGGGCCTATACCCTCGAGCTGGGCGGTCGGTGGAACCAGACCAGCGCCATCAACTACGAGTTCGAGGTCGGCTTCCGGGATCGCACGGACGATACGCAGTACCTGGAGACGGTCAACCTGAACAACCGCCCCGGCGGGGTGGGCATCGGCGGTCTCAGCTACGTCTTCGGCGACATCCACCAGCAGACGTTCGATTTCACCCTTCGCGGCAACCTGCTCTTCACCCGGGACATGTCGCTGGAGCTGTATCTTCAGCCGTTCATCACCACCGGGGAGTACGCCCGGGTGCGTGAACTGGCCGCACCGGACTCCTATGACCTGATCCCCTACGACGAGGAGGGGTACACCGCGTCCCAGAACGATTTCACCTTCTCCTCGGTGAACCTGAACGCGGTGTGGCGTTGGCAGTATCGTCCGGGAAGCACGTTGTTCCTGGTCTGGACCCATGCCCGGCAGACCTACGACGAGCGCAACTTCCACGACAACCCCTCCCACTTCGAGGCCGGTCTCCAGCCCAACGTTCTCTTCCTGAACGAGCCGGAGAACGTGTTCATGGCGAAAGTGACCTACTGGTTCTCCCTCTAGGGCGTCGCCGGCCGGTCCGAACGTTTCCCCGCCGGTAGCCCGGGGCGGCTAGAATCCCCCCATGTTCTCCGTGTTCGGGGAGGTACGCCCCGACGAGAGGCACGCGACCCTGGGGGCGTTCCTCACCTTCATCGGCATCATGGCCGGGCACGCCGCGCTCGAGACCGCGCGCGATGCCCTGTTCCTGGCCAGCCTGCCCCCGTCGCGTCTCCCCTTCGTCTATCTCGCCATCGCCGCGACCTCGTTGTTGCTGTTCGCCACCCAGCAACGGCTGACCGGGGGTGGAGGGGGGCGACGGGGTCTCGCGGTGTGGCTCGTCTCGGCAGCCGCGGTGAATGCCGTCTTCTGGCTGATCCTGGACCGTCCCCACCCATGGGTACTCTACGCCGTGTACATCTGGCCGGGCGTGTTCTCCACCCTGGTCGTGGTCCGTTTCTGGAGCCTGCTCGGGGATGTCTTCACGGTCACCCAGGCCAAGCGTCTCTTTGCCCTGATCGGTGCCGGGGCGATGATCGGGGCGATTGCCGGTTCCGCCCTGGCCCGGGTAGTCACCCAGTTCGCGACCGCCCGGGATCTCCTGCTCGCCTCGTCGCTGCTGTTTCTTCTCACCGCATGTGTTGCGCTGTGGCGGCTTCCCCAGGTAAAGCGTGGCGGGGCGCGGGCGGCGTCCGCGTCCCCGGGTCCGCGCGATCTGGGTATGCGTACCCTGGGGATGATCTGGAGCAGTGCGTATCTGCGCCGGGTCGGTGGCATCATCGGTGTCTCCACGGTCGCGTTGACCCTGGTCGACTTCCTGTTCAAGAAGGCGGCCGCCGACGCCTATCCCGCGGCGGAGCTGGGTTCGTTCTTTGCCACCGCCTACCTGATCCTCAACACCGCGTCCCTGCTCACCCAGTTGGTCCTCGTGCGGTGGCTGGTGCGGCGGCTGGGGGTGAACCGGGTCCTTTCCGTGCTCCCCGCGCTGATCGGGGCCGCGGCGGTGGCCATTACCCTGGGCGGGGGGTTGATTGCCGCGTTCCTGGCCAAGATCCTGGACGGGGCCCTGCGGCACTCCGTGCATCGCACGGCAACCGAAGTGCTCTATGTCCCCCTCTCGCCGGACCTCCGCACCCGGGTCAAGGGATACCTGGATGTGGTGGGTCAGCGGGGTGGGCAGGCGGTCGCATCGCTGATGATCCTTGGCGTCGGCAGTCTGTGGGCGACAGAGTCGATTCTCGGCGCGACGCTGGTGGTGTTGTGCGGGATCTGGATCCGGCTCGCCATCAGCCTCAAGGACTTCTACCTGGGGCTTTTCCGGCAGACGCTTTCCGAGGCGTCCCTGACCAGCAGCGCACAGTACCTGGAGCTCGATCTCGAATCGCTGGAAACCCTGATCGGGGCACTCAACAGCCCCAAGGACGGCGAGGTCCTGGCGACCCTGGAGCTGCTTGCGGAACAGGAACGCACCCGCCTCATTCCCGCCCTCATTCTCTATCACCCTTCGGCAACGATCGTGGTTCGCGCCCTGGAGTTGTTCATCAAGCACGGGCGGGACGACTTTCTTCCGATGACCGACCGCCTTCTCGCCCGGGAAGACCCCGAGGTTCGAGCGGCGGTGCTGCGGGCCATGGCCTGGACCGCACCCAGCGCCGGGCTGTTCGAACGGTTCGTGGGGGATGTCTCCCCCATCGTGCGGGCCACCGCCCTCGTGGGTTGGGTCTCCTACGGAGGGTCCCTCAAGGTGATCGGGGCCCAGGCGAGTATTCGGCGGATGGCCGCCGCGGGCACCGCCGAGGAGCGCCTCGCCCTGGCCCGTGCCATCCGGACCATGCCGGGAGCCGCGTACGAGACCACCTTGCTCGCCCTGGCCGGGGCGGCAGAGCCGGAGGTACGACTGGCCGTGGCCCGCGCCATGCGCGAGATCCGCAGCCCGGCCTTCACCGCCGCCCTGATCGAAATGCTGCCGGTGCGACGTCTTCGGGATGAGGCGCGGCGGTCCCTGTTCGTCATCGGTACGCCTGCCTTGCGCGAACTGGACGCGGTGCTGGAGAACCCCTGGGGTCCCCGCGCCCTGCGCAAACAGATCCCTCGCACCCTGACCGAGTTTGCCCCGGAGCGGGCGGCGGAGATCCTCCTGCGCCACTTTCCGGTGGAGCCCGATGGAAGCGTTCGCTATCGAATCCTGCGGGCGCTGGGGCGCTTGCGTCGCCGTCACCCGGAGCTGGAACTGGACGAGGCCGTCATGCGTCGGATTCTCGATGAAACGCTGGGTAACCTGTTTCGACTCATCAACTGGGAATCCGAGTTGATTGTCGGTACCCACCGGGATCCGGAGCGCGCGACGGAGGTGCAGGGCATCCTGTTCGATCTGCTCAAGCACCGCGAGGCCATGGCCATGGAGCGCGTGTTCCGGTTGCTGGGACTCCTCCATCCGGGCGAGGACTTCCTGGAGATCTACCGTGGATTGCGCAGCGGGGATCGCCAGGTGCGGGCGAGTTCCATGGAGCTGCTGGAGAACCAGCTGCAACCCCCGGTGCGCGAGGCGGTTCTGGCCCTGGTGGATGAGCTCTCGGATCGCGAGAAGCTTTCCCGGTCGGGCGTCTTCCATCTCCCGTTCAGCACGGACTACGCGTCGTTGATGAGGGTACTGTTGGAAGAAGGCAGCGTGGGGATTCGGAGCCTGGTTGCGCACCACGTGGGGGAACTGGGACTTACCGAACTTCGGGCGGACCTGGAGTCGCTGCCCTCGGATCCCGGGGGCATGGTTTCCCGCTCGGTTGAACGGGCGCTGCACATGTTGGGCGAAGGCCGCGATCACGAAGAGGCGTTGGGTTAGCCATGGAAGCAAGGGCACGCAGGGTCAGTCCCATGGAGAAGACGCTCTACCTCAAGAGCCTCCCCGGTTTCCTCTCCTTGTCCAATGAGGCCATCGCCGTGGTGGCCCAGGCCGTGGAAGAGCGGCAGTTTGCCAAGGGGGAGACGCTTCATGAGCGGGGACGGCCGCCGGGAAGCACACACCTGATCGTGACCGGGCGCGTCCGGGCCAGCGGTGGCGAGTACGGTCACGATACCGTCCTGGAGAGCGGTGAGCCGGTCGGCATGCTCAGCATGCTCGCCCGGTCGGAAGACGGCCTGGATTCGGTGGCGGATACGGACGTAGTGACCCTCGAGTTGGCCTTCGACGAGATGCGGGACCTGTTCGAGGATCATTTCGAACTCATGACCAACCAGGCGCGGAACCTCGCCCACCGTCTGCTGGTGGTGCGCAAACGCATCCCCAATGGAACGTACCTGGCGCCGGCCGAAGGCCGGATCCCGACCAACCGTGCCCGCTTTGACCTGGTGGACCGCCTGGTCTTCATGACCCAGGGCCAGGTGTTCCAACGATCCAGCGTGGAGGCCATGCTCGACCTGGCGCGTGGTCTGGAGGAGGTGGAGTTCCCTGAAGGGACCACCCTCTGGAACAAGGGGGACCCCTCCGGGTTCATGTACCTCCTGGCCTCGGGCGGGGTGCGCTGCGAAGTGGAGCCGGGTCGCGTGTTCCGGGCGGGCGCGGGCTATCCGGTTGGTAATCTGGAGTCCCAGGCCGGCGAAGCACGCTGGTACACCGCAGTGACCGAGACACCGATGCGTGCGCTGCTCTCGCGGACGGATACGCTACTGGACATTCTCGAGGATCACTTCGAGACCGCGATGGAGTTCCTGGCCGCCATGGCCCGGGGCACGATGAACGTGCTCCTGGAGGCGCGGTCGGGGGGGGCGCCGGTGCAGCCACCTTCCCGTCCGCAGGAGGACACCCCCCCAGGGTTGACCCGTCGCCCCACGCTGAGGCCGTTCCTGCCCGCGACCGCCGGGGAAGAACCGAAGCGCTAGGGGCAGCTACCCCGGGTGAAGACGACTTCCCGGCCGACCTGGGAAACCACGAACTCATCGTCGTCCACCGACACCACCGTAACCCCCCGCACGAACTTCTCAAGATTCGACACGGTCTTCAGCGGGGGTTTCTTTCCCAGGCTCACCGAACCGTCCGCCCCGAATTCGTAGGAGATCCGCTCCGACGGGTTGAGTCGCTCACTGCTGCACCACGCGCCGGCCAGGAACGCTGCGGTCAGCTTCGCCGCGGGACTCGTCTGGTTCGTGACACTGTTCTCCGGGATCTGTTCAGACGTCCCCGCATCCTGGTCGTTGGATGGGGAATCGGCGCTGCCACACCCCGAGGCAAGAATCAGGACGACCGTTCCGATCAACACACAACGCATATTGGTCTCCTTGTTCCGAAGAGGTGAGTCGATCACGGGAACGCATCCTATCAAGTCTCTCCCTCGTGGCGATGGTTCCGGTATTGGCAACCCACTTACGCTATGAGTGAACATGGTGGGAGCGATACAAAGTGTTCGGTCGGGGCCTCTCCTTCGTTATGTTCCCAGAACTCCTATTCCGAGCGGATCGCCCCCTCGGACAGGTGTTCCTGGAAGGAGAGTCATGCCATGGATCGATCCCGATTGCTTGTCTATTGCTGCCTAGCTTCCCTGGTAGCGTTTACCACCCTGGGAAGCCACTGCCCTACGGGGGATGGTCTGCCGCAACCGAAGCCGTTCAGTGACCCCGCCTACCACTGCGCCGGGGAAATGACACCGCCTGTACAGGTGCAGTTCCTCACGCCGACAAGTCATATTCTTCCCGGACAGCTTCTGGACGTCCAGGGGGAGGTCACACTCCAGACCGAGTCCCCCTCGGTCGTTCTCCACATAGAGAGCCTCGACGGCGCCACCCACCAGGGGGCCTCCGTCATTGATCTCGGTCCGCGGGCGGCAGGGGAAGTGGTTCCGTTCAGCGTGCCGGTGCGGTTTGGCGCAAGCGGACGCTCCGCCGTGCTCTTCAGGGCCGAAGTAGCGGATGAATTCGGGGCGACCCGCCATGCCACGCGCAAGGGACTCTATGCGCTGGTGCATGGCGGTGGGGTCCTCGCGGGTGAAGGAGGGTACCTGGTCCTGGATCAACTGGCCGTGGAGCAGGACATCCTGGATGGTCGCATCCCCCTCGACGACATCGAGGACGCAAGGGCCGGGGTGGCACGCCTCACCGGCACCGAGAGCAGTGCGCCCATGAAGACCCGTCCCCTGACCGCCCGGGAACAGCGCCTCAACCAGCTGGTCGGCGCGCCGGCCATGGGCTTCGACCCCGGCTTGGCCGCCCAGTCCGGCGGCGGCAACATCACCATCCAGGGCACCGTCCTCTGGACCGATGAGAACGGCGTCACCCACCCGGTATGGGGCGCCAACGTGGATATCTACGACGAGGAACTCGTGATCGACGACTACCTGACCACGGTGGCCACCGACGTCAACGGGAACTACCAGGTGATCTGGGACAACGACGACGGGGTGGGTCAGTCGGGTCGGGACATCTATGTGACCGTACGGGCCGAGAACACCTGGGTGCGCACGGAAACCACCGGGGATGCCGTCTACTCGACCACGTCATCGGTCTGGGACGACGTCTCGGACAACGCGATCCTCAACTACAGCCCCACGTCGGGCAACACCGGCACGGGCCCCGCCATGTCCGTGTTCCAGGCCGCCACCTGGATTGCCGGGTACGTCGCGTTCGATGTCGAGGGCGCCGCATTCCCCAAGGTCAACGTGGTGTGGCCGAACGGCGGCGACGGCTCCTTCTTCGACGGGGAGGTTCAGATCGAGCAGGACGACCGGTGGGACTGGGACACCATCCATCACGAGTACGGACACTATGCTTCCGGTCAGCTTGGGATCTCCGCCAACCCGGGCGGCCCCCACAACATTGGCGATTGCATCTCCCAGGTGCGGGGCACCAAGGACGAGGGCAACCGCCTGGCCTGGGGGGAGGGATGGCCCACCTTCTTCGGCACCAGCGGGCAGTTCGAGATGAACATGGCCTCACTCAACGTTCCCAGGGTGGGTGACGCGACCTACCAGGACTTCGAGGACGGCACGCTCTCCTACGGCCTGGATACCCAGGACAACAACGGCCGTGGCGAGGACAATGAAGTATCCGTGCAGCGTCTGTTGTGGGACCTCTACGACTCGACCTCGGACGGCCGGGACGCGATTTCTCGTTCCGACAACAGCATCTGGGATGCGATCAAGGCGGGAGCGGGGGCACCACACATCCTGGACAGCTACTGGCAGGACCTGCTTTCGGGTCAGTCCACTCAGAACCGCATTCTCATGGGGGAGATCGCTTCCGACCACCTGATCGGGCCGCGATTGGTCTCCCCCACCGAGGGGGCGATCATCTCCCCCGCGAGCAACGGCCTGAGCTGGCAGCCGGACGTCGGTTGCCCGTCGAGCTACTCGGGGAACCAGTTCGACCTCGTGTTCTATGACGCGAACACCCTGGCGACGCTCCTCACCATTCCGGCCATCGGCGCCACCAACTATGCGTTGAGCAACGCTCAGATCGCGCTCCTGGTGGGAGTCACCCATGATGTCCTGTGGGGTGTGATGGGGTACCACACCGGGGCTCCGGCCACCGGGCCCTACCTTGGTGAGACCTTTGCCGCGATCGTGAATCGCCCGCCGGTGGCGGACGCGGGTCCGGATCAGCCCAACGTGGAGTGCACGTCGTACACGACCACACCGGTCCAACTCGATGGCACCGGTTCCAGCGATCCGGATGGGGACACGATCACCTACGCCTGGGCCGCCACCGGAGTGGTCTTCGACGACCCGACATCCGCGACCCCGACCGGAGGGTTCCCGGACGGCACCACGGTGGTGACCCTCACCGTCTCCGACGGGATCCAGGAGGACATGAGCACCGTTTCCATCACCGTCGTGGACACCACCCCGCCGGACATCACCTGTCCCGCGCCGATCACGGTGGAGTGCAGCAGCCACTGCGGCACCGCGGACGACGATATCCAGTTCGATGGCTGGTTCGACACCGCCTCGGCGGTCGATGTCTGCGATCCCAACCCGGTCATCACCGACGATCACCCGGACTGTTTCCCGCTGGGGATCACTCCGGTCACCTTCACCGCCACCGATGGTGACGGGAATTCCAGTGAGTGCATCGTCAACGTCACGGTCGAGGACACCACGCCCCCGGAGATCACGGTTGTCCTGGATCGGGATGTCCTGTGGCCGGCCAACCACAAGATGGCCACCATCACCGCAACGGTGGAAGTGACCGACATCTGTGACCCCAACCCTACGTTCGTCCTGACCTCCATCACCAGCAATGAGCCGGAAGACGACAACGGGGATGGCAGTACGGACGACGACATCCAGGAGGCCGACTACGGCACTCCGGACGTCGAGTTCGACCTTCGGGCCGAGCGTCAGGGCACCGAGAGCGGGCGCAAGTACACCATCATCTACACCGCCATGGACTCCTCCGGGAACACCGCGGACGACACGGTCTGTGTCGTGGTGCCTCATAGCCAGAGCGGCAACGCGATGGCGGCGATGGGGTTCGCCCCGGATGGCGCCTCGATCGAGCTTGGCGTGCAGGAGTTCGAGATCGTGTTGCTCTCGTCGGAAACCTTCGACGTCAGCGGCTTGAATCCCCGGCAAGCGTTCGTGGGGAACCTCAACGGGGCCATGCGACCGCTGCGTCAGCGGATCCAGGATGTCTCCGGGGACAACCTCAACGATCTGGTGCTGACCTACTCCGCCGAGGAGATGCGGGGGTTCCGGAGTAACTCCACGCGTCGCGACCTGATCGGGTTGCACTATACGATCGGTGAGGAGCACTACCTGGTCACGAACATCTTCGGGCTGGGCCCTCCCATGACGGTGATCACGAACGAGCGGGAGGGTGAGGCGGACGGCCTGACCGGCATCGTGGACGGTCAATCCGACAATGGGTCGGGCGACCGCAACACCGGGACGGCGGCCGAGGACACGCCGGGAACCTTCGCCCTGGCCGAGGCCGGTCCGGTGCGGGTCGAGGTGTTCGATGTCCGGGGACGCCTGGTGACCACCATCGCGGACCGGAGCCTGGGTGCCGGACGGCACAACCTGCAGTGGAACGGGAAGGATGCCAATGGGCGCCCCGTGCCGAGTGGGATCTACTTCTATCGTGTGCTGACCTCCGGGCAGCGTCACGTGCAGAAGATCGTCATCGCTCGCTAGGAACAAACGAGGGCGTCCGGGGCGTGACCCCGGGCGCCCCTCACTCCCGGAGGCACCGGTTGGCCAATGGATTCGCCAGGTCTGGTCTCGCGCGGGTGTCCGCGGTTGCGGCCGGCGTGCTTTCCTTGGCCGGTTGTGGCAACGGGGCGTCCGTGTGTGATCGCCCTCCCACGGGCCAGGTCACCACGTTCCTCGAGCAGGACGCGTCGGTGGCGACCTTCAGTGCCCGGGTCGTGGGTTCGCATACCGACCCGGAAAATGGTCTGACCCGCTACGAACTGCGCGAGGGCCCCGAGACGCATCGCCACCTGGTGTTCCGCGCCCCCGGTGTCGAGCCCCCTCTGCGCGCCGGACTCGAGTACTCGTTCGAGGTCGAGACGGTTCCCGGCATGCCCACGCCCAGTGCCCTGGTGCTTCGGGACAGCGAAGGAAAGCTGCTCTTTGTCGGAGTCAGCGACTACGCCCCGGGTGACCGGGTGCTGACCCGCGGCTTGCCCGGATTCGGGATCTCGGTGGAGGAGGCCGGATGCAAGGACAGGGGTGCCGAGGACTGTCTGGAAGAAGACGTCAATCTCCGGCTCCGGGTCGAGCATCAGGACGCCGTGCTTCGGCTGCACCATGGCGAAAGCGGCGTCGTGGGCGGCTATCGGGTGACCTGCCTGACCGCGCGCCGGGTGACGTACTCGCCCGACTGCGCCGATGCCGGCGTGTTCGGCGTGTCGTACGTCATTGAACCCCTTCCCTGAATCAGCGCCGGCGCATGATCCTGCGGTACATCCAGGGCAGGCTGACGTCCAGGCGATAGTCGATCGAGGAGTGGTTGTCCTCGAACTCCTCGTAGCGATGAGTGATGCCCAGCTCGCCCAGCTTCCGGTGCATGATCCGCGCTCCGTAGTGCAGGAAGTACTGGTCCTTGAACCCGCAGTCGATGTAGAGACCGCGCAGTGACTTGAGGTTCTCCTGGGCAGGGCGACGGGAAATCACGTGGATGGGATCGTGGCGTAGCCAGCGGCGCCAACGCACGGGGTCGATCTCGCCGGTATGGAGATCCATCGGCAGGTGAAATCCCAACGGGGCGTCCGGATCCGGATCGTAGAACGCGGCCATGGCGAGGAACATGAGGACGTGCCCGTCCGAATAGCTCATTTTCCGGGAGGCGTAGATCGAGTCCAGGAATCGTTTGGGGTTGCCCCGGTGCTGGGCCAGGGTGTCCAGCACGTTGGGGATGTCGTGGCCGTAGCAGAAGTCGAAGTACATGTCCCCGGAGTGGCAGGCCACCGCGCCCCAGTGCCGGGCGTATTTCAGGCCGTGGATGATGGCCCCGTAGCCTCCGGAGGACTTGCCGTAGAGGGCTCGCTTGGACGGATCGCCGAGGGTCCGGTAGCGACGGTCCGTCTCGGGGAGGATCTCCTTGAGGAGATAGTCCGCGTAGTTTCCCACCGCCGACGAGTTGATGTACTGGTTTCCCCCCAGCCGTGTCCAGCAATCGGGGAGGACGGTGATGACCGGGCCCATCTTCTTCTCGCGCACCAGGCGCTCCATGCGCAGGGGGACGTTCTCGTCGAACGGCTTCCAGTTGAGATGGGCCTGGCCGCTACCCATGAACCCCACCACGTCCATGAAGATCGGGAAGCGGCGTTTCGGGTCGGCGTCGTACTCGGGAGGCAGGTGGACGTTCACCTCACGACGGTGGGGATCACCCAGGGCGTTTCCCTTGAGGGCCTGGGAGGTGAGGACGAATCGGTCGATGCGACCTTCGAGAAGGCGGGGGCGTTTGATCATGGGGCACTCCGGCGGCGAGGGAAGCCGGCATTCTACCCCAATGAACGACGGGCCTTGATCCGGCCCCAAGCGAGCGAAAAGGCGATGACGGTCCCCACGTCCTGGTGTTCCCTGCGACTATCTGCATAACATAAAGCAAAGCAATGAGTTGGGTGGATTGTTAATGGGGCCGAAGCGGAGCGTAACACGGGTCTTACAGGGCTCTGGTTGGAATTGGATTCCAAATGTAGGAGACGGTGACACCCTCCATCTCCCCCTGCCGTATGATCCGGGGGAACATCTCCCAGGCCTGCCACGATTTTCAACTTCCCTAGGGCACTCCCACATGAGCGATTCGGTTTCCTGCCTTGAATGCGGCCGCGATCTCATTCCCTCCGACGATCCGGTGAACACGCCGGACGGCTCCTTCTGCCGTCCGTGCTACGAGGATCTGACCGAGCGGATCCAGGCTGCGGTCCAGGCCCAGAGCAGACGAATCAACTGGGCCGGGGCGTTGGCCGGTGGGATCGCGGGAGGGGCGATCGGCGTGTTGGTCTGGTGGGGATTCACCGTCGTTACCAACATCTCGTTCGGCCTGGTGGCCGTGGTCATCGGATTCCTGGTGGGGCGCGGCGTCGTGATGGGGGGCGGGAACAAGCGGGCTCGTCCGCTCCAGGCGGCCTCGGTGAGCATCGCCGGGGCGGCGTTCTTCTACGCCACCTACCTGGTCAACCGCACCTACATCCTGCGCTACTACCGGGAAGAGGAAGGCGTCCTGGCCGGCATGCCCTGGATACCCGGCATGGGGCTCTTCTCGCAGGTGATCTCCCTGGACTGGGGACTGTTCGATTTTCTCTTTCTTGCCTTTGTCCTGTGGGAGGCGTGGCGCTTTCCGGGGCCGGCGACCTTCGGGAGGCGAGGATGAGCAAGGACCCCGAGGGCCGGGAAGATCGCACGAGTCGCAACATCGACATCATCCTGCGACATCACGCGGGTCAGGGGAGCGAGAACCCCTCCCCGCCGGGTTCCTCCCCTCCCCGCCAACCCTCCTGGCGCCGCTGGCTCGCCAGATTGGGTCCGATCGGAGTGGCGCTGCTGTTCCTTGGGGGGAAGCTCAAACTCCTCATTCCGTTGGTGAAGTTCTTCAAGCTGGGCTCGTTCCTCTCCATGCTGCTGGCGGTCTGGGTCTACGCCACAATCTGGGGCTTCCCCTTCGCGTTGGGATTCGTGCTGCTCATCTTCGTGCATGAGATGGGGCATGCCGTGGCCATGCGCCGCATGGGGATCCCGGCCGGGGCTCCCGTGTTCATCCCCTTTGTGGGAGCGGTCATCGCGATGAAGGGGATTCCCCGCAATGCCTGGGTCGAATCCGTGGTGGGGATCGGCGGGCCTGCCCTGGGGACGGTGGGGGCCATCGTGTGTCTGGGGATCGCGGCCCTGACCGGATCCAAGTTCTGGTACGCCCTGGCCTCGACCGGGTTCCTGATCAACATGTTCAACATGATTCCGATCAGTCCGCTGGACGGCGGGCGCATCGTCGGCGTGATGAGTCGTTGGTTCTGGGTGGTGGGCTACGCCATCGGAATCGTGATCCTCATCAAGACAGGCTCGCCCATTCTCTTTCTCATCCTGCTTCTGGGTCTGTTCACCCTGCTCCCCACCATTCGGGGACCCCGGCCGGGCTATTATGATGTGCATCCGTCCGGGCGCCTGGTCATGGCCGTGTCCTACTTCGGTTTGCTGGCCGTGATGGCGGTGGGGATGTGGTTGGCCGATCAGCCCCTGGCAGGCCTGCGTGCGGATCCGGACACCGCGTTCCTGATCCACCGGCTCAAATAGACCCTACATGGAGGAAGTATGAAAACAAGGATCGTGCGAGTGCTTGCCGGGACCCTGATTGGTCTTGCGGTGTGGGGCGTGAACGCCTCGACCCACGAAAACCATGAACCGCCCGAAGGCGAAGCCAAGACCGCCAAGGTCGAGTTGAAGCTGGAGAACCTGCTGAAACAGGAACTGGCCGGGGTGGACGGCACCGAGGTCATCGTGAGCCGGGTCACCATGCCGCCGCACACGACGCTGCCCAAGCATTGGCATCCGGGCGAGGAGTTCGGTTACGTCCTGGAAGGCACGGTCACCCTGTGGCAGGACGGCAAACCGGATGTCACCATGAAGGCGGGCGATGTCCTGGCCGTTCCCCTGAAGCAGGTGCACACCGCCATCACCGGCGACGAGGCGGCCACGATCCTCGTCTTCCGGGTCCATGAGCAGGGTCAGCCGGAGCGGGTTCCCGTCGACTAGGGCAACCGTACGATACGCGTGGTCTCGCCCGGGGCCTCCGGGCTGACCCGGATGAAGTAGACGCCGGACGGGGCGGGCCGCCCCTCCCCGTCCCGGCCGTCCCATACCACCGAACCCGGGGTGGTACTCGTCCGCCAGGCGCGCAGGCGCCGCCCCGAGGCGTCGAACACCGAGAGCACCCTTGCCGTATCGCTCCACCCGGAGATCGCTACGGAACCACGGAACGGGTTGGGAGCGGCGACGAGCACCGGAGTCGGCGTCAAACGCGGCGCGGCGGTGACGGCTCCGGCGAGGCGAAGGGCCTGGAGGGTTTCCGGGATGAGAAACCCGTTGTCGTTGTCGTCGGCCGGTCCCAGGAGCAGGGACTGGGAGCCATCGTCGAGGACGGGGCCCAGGGCCACTGATTCGTAGTTGGCGATCCCGGCCAGCCATCCCGCGGGAAACTCAGCCGGATCCAGGAGGGCCTGCTTGGCCACCGGGGTTGCGCCGCTTCCGGTGAGGGAAGCCAGCGCCGTCACGTCCGATGCACCGGTCCGGTCGATCAGGAACAACCGCACGACAATGCTGAAGCCGCCGTCATAGTCCCTCTCCAGGGCAATGAGTCTGCCGTCGGGAAGCGCGACCAGATCGGCCAGCCCGTTGAACCCGCTCACCCCGTCGCGTGGGGTCTCGAGCGGATACGCGAACTGATCCACGGCCGTGTTGCCGACAAAGCGCTGAAGGCGGACCCAGCCCGAGCCCAGGTCGGGAACCAGCGGTTCCTCGTTCGCGGTCCACAGTACGCCGGTGGGTTCGTGGAAGGCGAGGGACTCGAGGCTTCGGTTCCCCTGGGCCTGGGAATAGATCGTCGGGACCGGGACGAGGGCGGTTTGCGCACCGGAAGCGTCGACGATACGAACGGTGTGATCCTTCTCCGAGCAGAGGAAGAAGAGTCCAGTCCCCGGGTCGTACTCGATGCTCTCGAACTGGCTTCCCAAGACGATCGCCGTGGACGCACCGACACTGGGGCCCGTGATCTGCCCGTTCGCCGGGTTCACCGGGATGGTGAGGGCGTGCATTCGCACCGTCCCGGCAGAGCTGTCGATGTCGTCGATGCATTGGTATGCGCCGCCGCCCAATGACGTGAGGCCGCTCACCCCGCGCATGGCGGTGCTGGAGAGGTTCACCGAGCCCTGGCCGACCCCGTAGACCACGGGTTGGGCGAGGCCGGGAGCGGCAAGAAGGAGAATCCAGAGGACGATTGCGGTGCGCATGATGAGTCGGTGAGTATAGCACGATGTCCGTAAACGCAAGTAATATAACAAGATACAAATAGTCCCAGCAGTCACTGCGTGATTTCCGTCGCCTCCGCGCAGATGAGGGTGAACAGAAACCCCCATCAGGGCCCCACACGGGCCCCACCTTTCGGAGGCGAACATCATGAGCAACCGTAGATTCGAGAAGTTTCTTTGCTTTGTCCTGCTGGGCCTGGTCGTGGCCCTGGCCAGCAGTTGCGGGGAGTCCTCCCCCACCGGGCCCTCGGTCAGTCATGGCCAGTTCCAGACCGTGATCGAATCCGGCGGCGACTTTGCGCCGGTGCTGGAGTCCGAGAACGTCACCGTGGGCACCACCCGGGAGATGGTCGAGGACGACGGCACGCGGTGGTTGTGCACCACCAAGACGGTCGAGCGGGTCAGCGCTCCGGACAAGTACAAGACCCTGGACCCCAACTCCGAGGTCGTGTTTCCCGGGTCCCTCATCCGGGGCTCCACCATCTCCGAAGCCACCCCGGAGCCCATCGGGGTCAAGCGCGCGGGGGGAAGCTTCTCCATCGACCTCGTCAACGGGTCCCAGGGCGTGCGCGCCACGGTGGACGAGGTGAGCCAGAGCAAGGTGGCGGTGGCGCTCAACGACATCCTGGCCGAGAACAACGGGATCGGCGCCGCCAACTTTTCCTACAGCTCCCGGCATGTGCAGTCCCGCGAGCATCTGGCCGCGGAGCTCGGCATCAACGTCCACACCATCTCCAGCGAGTTCGACGCCAACATCCGGATGCAGAAGGACAGCAGCTACAACTACTGGATGGTGAAGCTGGACCAGATCTACTACACCATGCGGTTCGACTGGCCCACCTCTGTGGAGGCGGTCTTCGCTCCGGAAGTGACTCCGGCCCAGTTGGCCAACTACGTGGGACCCGGGAGCCCGGCCACCTACATCTCCTCGGTCACCTATGGCCGGATCTTCTACCTGGTCATCAAGTCCAAGGCATCACGGGAGCAGTTGCAGGCGTCGGTCGAGGCATCCTACGAGGCGGCGGTGACCGGCGGGGAGATCAAGGCCGGGGTGGACTACGTGAAGGATCTCCAGGAGACCACCATTCAGGTGTTCGCCATTGGGGGGGACCAGAACAAGGCGCTGGCCACCTTCAACGGGAACTTCGAGGCGGTGCGCGACTTCCTTACCACCGGCGGCGACATCAACACCGGGCGTCCGCTCAGCTACATCCTGCGTACGGTCAAGGACAACCGGACCGTGTTCGTGAAGGTGAACAACGAGTTCGAGGTCGAGGAGTGTGAGCCGGTCGTGGTGCAGGGGCCGCAGCCCCTGGTCTGGTACAGCGGCAGTCGGGGTGTGGAGTCCGAGCCCCTCCTGGGGGCCCACGCCATCACCAAGTGGAAGGACAGCTTTGGCAACGAGGCCCTGGATGCCATTCCGGCCGCGTTCCGCTACATGGGATTCGTGCACTCGGGCGCGGCCCGGGGCAAGGCGGCGGTCTACTTCCAGGACTGGCAGAACAGCACGAAGTCCTCTTCCGGCACCATGACCTTTCCCGCGCTGAGCTTCGTGAACACGGACTACACGGTGATGGTGCTCGCGCGCAAGATGACCAGCCCGGGGGACAACCATCACTCCCAGTGGTTGTGGGGCGCCAGTCAGGACCTTGGCCGCAGCGCGACCATGGGCTGGGACACGGACAAGCGCGTGTTCATCTCCCACGGCGGGGATACCCGGCTCAGCGCGGACCTGGATGTGTGGGCCCAGACCGAGTTCCGTCTCTACACGTTCCGGTTCTCACGGACCGAGGGCATGCGGATCTACGTGGACGGCCAGCTTGCGGCGAACGACCCCACCTTCACCCAGCCCCTGACCGGCTTCAGCGGGGCACGGATCGGCGGAGCGGATGAGCGCGGGTTCCCCGGCGCCAATCACATCTGCTACCTGGCCGAGTTCAAGGCCTACGGCGCGGCGCTCAGCGACGAGGAGCGCGAGCGGGAAGAGCGTCAGATCCTGGAGGAGTACGGCTTCATTGCCGGGTCGTAGGTAGAAGCGATGGTCAGCTGATCTGCCGGCCCGGCGCCTCCGGGACGGTGGGGGTGCGCCCCGGAGGAGATCCCTCCGGGGCGCGATTTGTTTGTCCACCCGGGTGGACGGGAATGCTCTGGATTCCCGGTTATTGGTGAACGACGAGCCGGCTCACGGTCGAAGTCGACTCTCCACGATACCGGGCAAGGTAGACGCCCGGTGGAACCCGGCCGCCACGACTGTCCCGCAGGTTCCATGCGGTGCTCGAGGTCCCAGGGGCCGCGCTGAGCGAGGCAACACGCCGCCCGCGGATGTCGAAGAGATCCACGGTTCCCCCTGTGTCCGCCGGCAACTGGATGGTGACCCCACTCGCTTGACTGGACACCGGATTCGGGAAGGCGGCCAACCGCGCCGGGACGACCGGATCGGGAGCTCCGGTGATGACGCCCGTGTAGATGATCCGCTTCAGCGACCCGGCGATGGTGACGTAGTAGATCGCGTCGTCGGCGCCCTGATCCGAATCGACCATGAAGGTCTCGCCGGTTCCCCAGTCGGTGGCGTTGGGCTGACCGGGGACGGCCGGAAGCAGGCTCCAGGACCCGCCGTTGTTCTTGAGCACCCGGATTACCCCGGAGTACGCCTCGGAAAAGAAGAGGCATCCGTCGTAGAGGGGCGGGAAACGATGGGTGCCGCCGCCACCGCGATACAACGGGAGGGAGAGAATGGACTGGGGCGAGGCATTGTGGAGGATGGAGTAGATGGGATGGACCGGGTTGAGACTGGTCACGCTGCACCCGCCGGGATCCACCTCGAGCGGCCCCTCCCAGATGGGCCAGCCAAAGTTCTCCCCTCCCGTACACACGTCCAGTTCCTCGTAGGTGTTCTCGCCGACATCGGCGATGTAGAGCGTTCCGGTCAGCGGGTCGATGGAGAACCGGAAGGGATTGCGGACCCCGTAGGCGAAGGCCAGATCCGAATCGGTGCCGTTGGCGGGGAACGGATTCCCCGGAGCAATGAGGAGGGCCCGGGGTGGCGGGTTGACGCCGATGTTGGGCAAGTCGATCACGTTCAGACGCAGGATGACCCCCTTGAGCGAAGTCGAGTCCTGGGCGCTGCAGGGATCCCGGTCATCCCCGATGCTCACGTAGAGCATGTCGTCGATGCCGAATCGCAGGGTGCCTCCGTTGTGGGTGCTTCGGTCAAGGGGAGCGTCGTCGATGATGAGATACGGATTGCTGAGCGAGAGGTTGGTGCTGTCCGGATCGGAGAGGCTACCGGACACGTTGTAACGGCTGATCACGATGTTGCGGGGCGAATTCCGCGTATGGAAGAGATAGACGTAGGGATCGGTCGGCCACCCGGGATCCACCGCGACATCGAGCAGGCCGCTTTCGCTATCGGTGAAGAGGTTACCCATGGTGAAGATCGTGTTCACGGCGCCGGCCAGGGTGACGACCCGGAGTCTTCCCGTGTTCTTCTCGGCAACCAGAACACGACCGTCCGGAAGCAGGGTCATCCCGGTCGGGGACGACAGTCCGGAGACGATGGTCTCGTCGCTGAAGTCCGTGGGGAGGGTGGCGGCCCGGGCTGTGCCGGTGAGAGCAAGAAGAAAGGCAAGTGAAAGCAGAACGTGGCGCATGGTGCGGCTCCGTCGGTTGCGGGCGTGACGCTGGGACGGGGGCCCAGTGTACCCCGTGCCGCGATCCCTGGGAACGCACACCGCTCTGCTCATCGCGGGAACTGACAACGCGACAATCATTTGCAACCGAGTGTCCGGATATTGTAAAATCTTGAAATCTGTATTTACCCGTTCGGACGGTTCCCCCCCCGTTCATCTCATCCGAAGGGACCCAGCTCCATGCGTCTTCCCCTGCCGGCGGGCTTGTGCCTGGCCATCGCCGTTCTGGTCGCACCCTTTTCTGCTGATGCTGCAACGAGTTGCAAGCCCTCGCCGGATCTGGAGATCCAATGGGTCCCGCTGCAGACACCCACCGAGGGCGCTTCGGTTCCCACCGAGATCCGCGTCACCTCGCATACCCGGGTTCTGGGAGCGACGTTCGACTTCGATATCCCGCCTGGTTTCCGCATCCTCGGCGGGTTGCCCGATATCTCCAAGGTTCCCGAGTTGGGAGAAACCCTCGTCTATCCGGTGACCGTAATGGCCCCCGAGGATGCCTCGAACTTCCCCAGCGCGAACGCCCAGGTGACCACTCCGGGTGGCACCTACCGGGTTGGTGGCGGATTGGACATCCGGGTGCCGCGGCAGATCGGCAACGTCATCCAGGGGGCGGACGGGGCGTACCTGGATCGCCCGCTGGCCCAGGTGCCGCGGTCAGGCGGCTTGGGTTCGGTTTCCCAGGCGGGGACCCTGATCGGGCGCGTGCTCTACCGGGATCGCCTGCAGACACCCAGCGGCTTCCTGTATGCGGAGGGCTCGGGGAACGATCCCCTGGTTCCGGTGCGCATGGCCCGGGTGGAACTGCTGAGAAACGGATCGGTGGAGCAGTCCCAGGGCCTGGCCCTCGACGGCACGTTCAGCTTTGGCAGCGTCCCGGCATCGGGCGACGACTGGTCCATCCGGGTGGTGAGCCGCACCCACACCAGCCCCAATCATCATGTCCGCACCCCGGCCAACGCGCTCTACACCTTCACCAGCGGCACCCAGCAGTTCCCCACCGGCGCGGGCGACTTTGGCGACTTCATTCTCGACCACGGCTCGGGGGCAGTGGTCATGAACATTCTCGACGAAGCGGTGTCGGGGGCGTTGGAGTACCAGGCCGTGGACGGAGGCCTCCCTTCCGGCGGGACGCTCTACATCGAGTGGGACGACATCAGCAGCCCCGGGTCGTACTACTTCGGCAACCAGATTTCCCTCAACACCGATGACGGGTGGGACGACTCGGTCATCGTGCACGAGTACGGTCATTGGGTGGACTCCATCTCCTGGACTACCGGTCAGCCGGGCGGAGCCCACTTCGTCAACGACACCCAGCAGGATCCTCGACTCTCCTTCGGGGAGGGTTTTGCCTCCTACTGGCAGTGTGCGGTCAAACACCGGGAAGGGGAGCCCTATCCCACCTGGTACATCGACACCAACGGGAGTTCCGGGGCGGGAGGTCTTGGGTTTTCGTATGACAACGAGGGACCCAGCTACGGGGTCGTGGGACTGGCCAGCGAGGTCATTGTCACCGCCACCCTCTACGACATCATCGACGGTCCCTCGTCCACGGACAACACGCCGGGAGTGGATGACGAGAACCTGGAGCTCTCACCCACCGAGGTCTGGGAAGCGCTCAACGGCAACGAGATGTTCATTGGGTACATCACCCTCGAGGATTTCTGGGACAGCTGGTTTGCCCCGGACGTCAACAACGGCTTCTTCACCGACATGGAGCACGCGTTCACCCGGCACGGGGTTCGTCTGGTGGAAGACGCGGCCGAGCCGGATCCCTCACCCGGGACGGACCTTCCCACCGACGGGACGGTGCTTGAGCACACGTTCTACGCCGCCAACGACACGGACAAGTTCCGCATCGTGGCCGTGGCCGGTCAGGGGATCGCGGTGGAAACGTCCCGCATCCGCGGGTGGGGTGATACCCAGGTCAACGTGCAGGGTCCCATCGGGAACATCCTGATCAACACCACCAACGACGACAAGGGCGCCAATCCATCCACCACCATGGAGCACACCGCCTCCCTGGTCGAGTTCACCGCGCCGGCGACGGGGTACTACGAGGTCACGGTCACGCGGCGGTTCAAGAACCGCTCCACCTACGTGGAATATGGCTCCTATGACATCGAGGCCAGAGCCGGCGCTCCCATCAACCCCGACGAGCCGGTGATCGCCCTTCATGCCAAGGTCGCGGCAGCGAAGACGACCTGCACCACACAGACCCCCAACGCGCTCGGCATCGCCTGTTCCGATTACCTTACCGAGTGGCCTCTCCTGACCGGAGCGGATGTCTACGTGGTGGTGGCGAACGCGGATGCGTCGGACGGGGTGGCGGGGTTGTCCGTGGGTCTCACCTACGACGAAGTCGCCGGCGCCGGAGTCGACATCTTCGACTGGACCCTTTGCGCGGACCTGGACTTCCCCAGCTCCGGCGCCCATGGGATATGGCCGGCCTCGGAGGGCGGGAACCGGATTACCTGGGTGACCCCGACCAACTGCCAGGACACGGAGATTGCTCCGGACGGTGTCCACGCCGTGGCCGGCGCCCTCTATGTCTACGCCTACGACGACGACTTCCTCGCCTTGGATCTCAACCGCAACGTTCCCACGCCGGAGCTCACGGTAGCCGACTGTGACGCGGCCGAGACCGACATCGGATTGACGTCGGTCGGGTACCTCGCGGTGGGAAGCGGTACGGGATGCTCGCCCTGTGATGGCGGCTGCGGACTCTCGATCGACTCCACCCCCACCTGTCCCATCCCGGCCGCGCAGGTCAACACGGCCTACGGTCCGGTCCAGTTCACCGCCTCGGGTACGTTCCCCCCGCTGGCCTGGGAGGCGGTGGATCTGCCGCCCGGACTAAGCATCAACGCAGTGACCGGGGAAATCAGCGGGACCCCGACCAGCACCGGCAGTTTTGATTTCCTGGTCGCGGTGACCGACGCCCGCGGGGCCGATTACATCGAGTGCAGCATCACGGTGACCACGACCCTGGATGCCGGACCCGCCCTTCCGGCCAGGGTGTTCGCCCTCTCGGCGGCCTATCCCAACCCCTTCCGGTCTTCCACCGCCATCGCGTTCCAGCTCCCGGAAGCGTCCGATGTCACCCTGACCGTGTTCGACAGTGCCGGACGTCGGGTGCGTACCCTGGTCGACGGCCCGCGTGAAGCCGGGGAGCACCTGGAGCGATGGGACGGGCGTCGGGACGACGGGGTCCGCGCCACCGCCGGTATCTACTTCACGCGTCTCAGCGCGGGCTCGCAGATGCGAAGCGGCAAGATCGTTCTCACCTCGGGTCGTTAGCCCGGGATCAGGAACCGGAGCGGGGAAGCAGCGCGATCCGTTCGTGCCCGTAGTCGATGACCATGCGGAAGCGTTCCAGGAGCTCTCCGCCGATGTTGCCTGCGGTGTAGGCGTCGGCGAATGCCCCCTTGAGTTCGACCGCGAACTCGACGTCGAGGTCCCTGAAGGTCTCGCTTCCCAGGGTGAACGAGCGCACGGTGCCGGTTCGGGTGGAAACGTACCCCCCCACGCCACCGGACTGCCCGCTATCGGTATCCCGGCCTTCCAGCAGACCCTGTTCGGTGACATACGGTGCATGGAACGTGACCGAGGTCCCGGCGGCGCCGGTGTCCAGCTTGTACCACGCGGTGTCCTCTTCTTCCAGGGTCGCTTCCATGCAGGGATGACGGGAGTGGAAGCGAAGGGGTTGCCATCCGGAATCCAGGGCGTAGCTCGCGGGATCGTAGAGCGCGACCTTCCCATCCACGAGATCGAACTCGGCGACGGTGCGGGACAGCAGATCGAAACCGAGGATGCCCACGATTTCCACGCCCCAGGCGCCGCTGAGGAAACCCAGGTCCAACTCGACGAAGACGGGCCGGTCCAGGGTGGCTCGCCCCACGGTCAGTGACGCGGCCTGGCGAAAGGAGGCCTCGGTATGGCCGCCCACTCCGCCCACGACAACCCGTCCCACCGATTCCAGGGAATCGCAGACATCCGCCCGCGAAGAGATGCAGGAGGCCCCGGCTCCGGTGTCGATGACGAACCAACCCGGCTCGCCCCCGTTGACGCTGGCCTTGGCGATGAGGTGCCCTGAGGCAGTCTTCTGAAGATCCAGCTCCGCGGGAAGCCGGTTGTCGAACCGTACGTCGTCGTATTCGCGCGACACGCGCAGGCCGGCGAGCGGCTCGTCCGGCGTTGCGGGCACCAGTTCGGTCAGATGCCACAACTCGACCTCTCCCTGGAACCGGGTCAGGGTCACGCTTCCCGGGAGCGTGATTCCGTTTGTCTGGAACCACTCGGAGAGGACGTACGTGTTGATGCCTTCTTCGGCTGTGTGCACGAAGCGTTCCGGCAGCCACGTCTGCGGGTCGACGGTGAGGGTTCCCTCGTAGTAGCCCAGGCGCAGGGAGAGGATGGGTTTCCCGTCGTCGGTCTCCTCGATCCCGACCACCTCCAGGAGATCACTGATGAGCCACTGACCGGTGGCCAGCCAGAGCAACGTAAGACCCTCTTCGCGGTCTTCCATGTCCGTCCGGCTCACGGTACGGCTCCAGTCCCGGATCCACAGGTCGGTCCCGTCGAAGATGCGGGTGATGCCCAGCGGGCTGTCCAGGACGTCGGCGTAGCGGCCGTCGGGGTGGAAGTAGAGGGCGTAGTCCCCCTCCACCTGGTAGATCTCCGCGGTTCCGCGCGCGACCAGTCCGTGCTCGAACGAGGCGATGGCCCGGGTGCCGATCGCGGCGCGCATATGATCGAGGACCGTTTGCGGGAGCCGTTCCGCGAGGGCGGTGCCGGGCAGGAGGAGGAAGGCAAAGGCGAGAAGGGATGAGACGAGGCGGAACGGGCGCATGGTCACTGTCTCCTGGGAAGATTGTGGATGAAGCGTACTCGATCCGTGTCACCCAGGGACTGGAATGCCGCCGATGCCCGCTCCCGCGTGCGTTCCCGTTCTCCCCGCAGATGGCCGGGGTGGGTCAGGGCGAGGTGGAGGGTGGTGTTGGTCATGGATCGCAGCCGTTCGGTGTCGCCCGCCTTCGCCTCGGCCAGTGCCAACAGAAGGAGGCCGTAGGCAATACGGAAATGATCGTCGGGGAAGTCGCCCACCAGGACCTGGAGTCCGGCCCGGGCGTGGGTGGCGGCCGAGTCGATGTCCCCCGTGCTGAGTTCCACGTCGGCGAGAATCAACACCATGTCGCCGTAGAGCGGGGTGTCGGGGCCCGAGGTCAGGAGATACGCGTTGGCGCAGGCCGCGGCTTCCCGGAGCGCCTCGGCCAGCCGGCCCTGATCATGGAACAGGCGGGCCAGGTAGCCCCGGGTCCCCGCGACCGGTGGGCTGGGGTCGCCGAAAGCCTCCAGGGTCATCTCCAGGACCTCGCCCAGCACCGCTTCGGCGCCTTCCAGTTGGCCACGACCGTGGAGGGTGTGGGCCTCGTTGACCTTCGCGAAGGCGAGATAGACGTGGCCGCGCCCCATGGACTCGGTCCAGCAGTCGATGGTGGCGCGGGTATGCGGCTCTGCCCGGTCCCAGTCACCCAGGCGGTTGTAGCAGGTGGCCAGGGTGTGGTGGCTGATCCCGGTCTGGAAGTGGAGCGGCCCGTGGACTTCCTGTCGCAACGGGAGGATTTCCTCCTGGATGTCGGCCGCTTCCTGGTAGCGACCATGATTCATGAGGAGGGTGGCCAGGTTGCTGCGGCCGTTGAGCACGGTGGGGTGGCGGTCCCCCAGGTTGCTGCGGTAGATCGCCAGGGCGGACTCGAACAGGGGGCGGGATTCGTCCACCTTGCCCTGCTTGTCGAGCACGGTGGCCAGGGCGTTGTAGTCGTTGGCCACGTAGTAGCTGGTGTCTCCCAGTGCGGCGGAGCGGATGGCCAACGCGGTGCGCAGGGCGGACTCGGCCTGGGGATAGCGCTCGGCCTGTTCGTACATTGTGCCCAGGTTGCTGTAGAGCTTGCCGACCTTGGGGTGGGCGTCGCCGCGTGCACCGGTCTCGATACGGATCGCCCGGGTGTAGAGCGACTCGGCTTCGTCGAACGCGGCGACCTGGCTGAGGAAGTAGGCCAGATCCCCCGCCAGGCCGGCGGTGGCGACGTGTTCCCGGCCCAGGTCGGCCGTTCCCAAGGCAAACGCCTCGCGCGACAGGGCGACCGCGCGATCCGCTTCCCCCAGTTCGAACACGGCATAGGCGCGCCGGTTGAGGACCTCGGCCACCTTGCCCCTGTCCCCACTCGATTGGAGGACATTCAGCGAGAGTGCGAACAGCGAGTCGGCCTCCCCGTAGTGCGCCAGATTGTGGGCAACGTCGCCGCGCAGATAGAGACTCCTTGCCATCAATGTGTTGTCGTTCAGCTCCATGCTGCGGGCGGTGGCGTCCTGGAGCAACGAGTCGGCCAGGACCAGCTTCTGTTGGTCCACGTCGGTCTCGGCGATGCGGATCGAGGCGAGGTCCATGAGGCTGGTGATCACATCGGGGTGGAGCGAGCCGTGGGTCCCGGTGCGCAGGTCCAAGGCTGCCTGCAGGTGCTCTTCCGCCGCGTCGTAGCGGGCAAGGGCACGGTACGCGTTCCCAAGCGTGGCATGCAGCGCGGCGCGCACGTCGGGTTGGTTCTCGAGGCCGAGTCCCAGGTCACGGGCGGCCAGGTCCAGCACGTCATCCAGAGTCAACCGCTGCCCGGTCTCTCCCGGATCCGCGGAGGCCAACATCCCCTGCAGGAACGCGCTGATCTCGCGGGCCTTGACCGTTTCCGCTTCGGCGCGCGCGCGTTCACGACGTTGGGCTTGAACCTGGAAGGCCATGGAAACGGCGAACGCCGAAAGGAGCACGAACAGGGTGGCCACGGCGGCAACCGGGCCCCGGTGACGGGAGATCAACTTCCGCAGTTGGTAGGTCGCGCTGGGCGGCCGGGCGCTGATGGGTTCCTTTCGTTGGTACCGTTCCAAGTCATCGGCCAGGGCGCCGGCCCCGGGGTAGCGGCGATCCGGGGACTTCTCCAGGGCCTTGAACAGGACGGTCTCGAGATCCGTGTCGGTCCGTGGGGATCCGGGCGAGGTATGGCGCAGCGGCGCCGGGGTGGCCCGCGCCACCGTCTGGAGCGCGTCGGCGAGGGAGAGTCCCTGGGTGGTGTAGGGCAGGTGCTCGGTGAGGAGCTGATAGAGGATGATCCCCAGGGAGTAGACGTCGGAGCGGGTGTCCAGGGCCTCGGTCCCGCCGGTCGCCTGTTCGGGACTCATGTACTCGAGGGTTCCCACCAGCTGCCCCTCGCGGGTCAGGGTCACCTGGGAGGGGTCGTCCTCCAGTGCCTTGGCGATACCGAAATCGATGATCTTGGGAACGGGGTCGCCATCCTGTTCGGTGACGAGGATGTTGGACGGCTTGAGGTCGCGGTGGATGACTCCCTTCTGATGCGCGTGCT
Organism: Candidatus Eiseniibacteriota bacterium; assembly: GCA_942491735.1. Lineage (GTDB taxonomy): Bacteria > Eisenbacteria > RBG-16-71-46 > JABDJR01 > JABDJR01 > CALOCN01. Next base: position 410,560 of record CALOCN010000008.1, read on the forward strand.
GGACCCCGCGGCAAACCTGCACGAACAGCCGGAGCAGCGCGCCCCGTGACAGCTTTCGGGTGCGTGCGTACTCGGTGATGGGGACGCCGGGAACAAGCTCCATGACCACGTACGGTTGGCCGGTTGCGTCCGCACCCGCGTCCAGGACCCTGGCAATGTTGGGGTGATCCATACGGGCGAGGGTCTGGCGTTCGGACTCGAACCGGGCCACAACCCGGGCAGTGTCGAGGCCGCCCCGAATGCGTTTGACCGCGACCTCGCGCTCGATGGGCTCGGTCTGTTGGGCCCGGTAGACGATCCCCATGCCCCCCTCGCCCAGGACATCCAACAGGCGGTACGGCCCGAGGGTTTCGGGGGTGCGGGGGCCAGGCCTGGGCGCGGCGGCCTGTTCCATGGCGCTTGCCAGTTCGGGCGATTCCAGAAAGTCCACCCGCCCGGTGTTCTGATGCAGGAGCGCTTCCACTTCGCGGCGGAGTTCGGCATCGTCGCCGCAAGTGCGGTCCAGGTAGGCCTCGTGTTCCGTGTCGGCGAGCGTTTCCAGCTCCAGGAGGATGGCCTTGATCCGGGCAAAGCGTTCGGCGTCCACCTCAGCCGAGTTCCTTGGCCAGCCACTTGCGCGCGACGCTCCAGTCCCCGTCGGCGGTTCGCTTGGAGACCCCAAGGACCTCGGCCACTTCGGTCATGGTGAGCCCGGCGAACACCCGCAGTTCCACGCCGCGCGCCATGCGTTCATCCAGCACGGCCAGCTTGTCCAGGGCGTCGTGGACGGCAAGGATGTCCAGATCCAGGGCGTCGGCGGCGGCGAGCGGTTCGTCCAGGGTGATTCGCTGGAGACCGCCTCCCCGCTTGAGGGCGGAGCGTTCCCGCGCGTGGTCCACCAGGATCTGACGCATGGCCCGGGCCGCGATCCCGAAGAAGTGGGCGCGATTCTCCCAGGGAGAGGCCGGTGAGGCATCGACCAGGCGGAGGTACGCCTCGTGCACGAGGGCGGTGGGGCGCAAGGTGTGATCGGGGCGCTCGCGGCGCATGAGATCGCCGGCCATACCGCGCAGTTCGTCGTAGACCAGTCGGAAAATGCGGTCACGCGCCGTGCGTGCCCCGGAGGGGTCCTGTCTCAGGTCCTCCAGGAGCTGCGTGAGTTGTGGGTCCGGAGCGCGGTCGATCGTTCAATCCCCCTCGTAACGGCCTGACGAGGGCTTGAGCATATCACCCGATGGGAACCAACCCGGGGCCTGCCGGGTGCTAGAATGAGACCCTTACCCCCCTCGCTCGAGGAGGCTCCCATGCGACGACGTTCCGGTTGGCTCCCGCTCCTGTCTCTTGTTCTGCTTGCCGGTTGTTCCGGTACCAACGAAGTGCAGCAACCGGTGGAAGGCGGGCAGGCCTATTACTTCGAGGTCCAGTACGCGAACTGGGCCTGGGGTCATCGTCTGAGAGGCGTGGTCATTGATCGCGATGGGAACGTGACCGAGTGGAACCGGAGCGGCGATCCCTGGGAACCCCAATCCCAGCGGGAGTGGACCACGGCCCAGTTGGAAGCCAAGTACAACGCCGAGCCCAAGCATCTTGGCACCGTCCCCCGCGACCTGTTGCTGGAACAGATCGCGCTGATCGCCGCGGCAAATGAGGGAGAGGTCACCCGCCCGGAGAATCGGTGCGCGGATGCGGGCGGGTCGCAGTTCGCCGCGTTGGTCTACGACGCGGCAACCGACACGTACCGCAACGTGCTGCTGCGCCTGGAAGGCGACTACTACCAGGAGAATCTCTCCGAGGCCGCCCAGACCCTGTTTGCCTGGCTGGACGAGCTGACCGAGAAGCGCTTCGCCAACTGCGGCCGGTAGGCAATGACCTCTCTCCTGCAGCGCCTGATTCCAGTGGTTGCCCTCGTTCTTTCGGCGTTCCCGACGGCGGCGCGGGCCCAGGACGCCTGGAATGTCGAGCTCCTGGGGCAGCTCCACAGCTATCAGCGCTACAACGATGTGTGGGGCTATCGGGCTCCGGACGGGACCGAGTTGGCCATCATGGGCACGCGGGGCGGTACCAGCATCGTCAACGCAACCGATCCGGCCAATCCGGTCGAGGTCGCCTTCATTCCCGGGCCGGACAACCCGACCACCGACATCAAGACCTACGCCCACTACGCCTACATCGGTTCCGAGGGCACGGCGGCCGGGCTCCAGATCGTGGACCTGTCGGATCCGCTGAACCCGACCCTGGCTGGCACCTTTCTGGGGTTCGAGCAGGTTCACAACCTCTACATCGATGTGGAGGCGGCCATGCTCTACGCGGCGAGCCCGGACAACTCGGGTGATCTCAGGATCTACTCCCTCGCCGATCCCCTCGCGCCCACCCTGGTGGCGGAGTACGATTTCCTGGGGCTGCACGATGTGCATGTCGCCGGTGGGTTCTGCTACGCGTTCGATCTGTTCCAGGGCAAGACGCGGATCCTCGATGTCTCGGACCTTCCGCGCCTCACCGAACTGTCGGAGATCAGCAGCACCACCTTCTTCCCCCACAGTGGGTGGCGAACCGAGGACGGCAACTACCTGGTCACCGCCGACGAGGTTGTCGACGGACACCTGGAAGTGCTGGACATCCGCGATCCGCGCAACCCGGTGCGGGTGGGCGAATGGCTTCAGCCGGAGGAGCCCTTCGCCATCATCCACAACCCGCACGTGCTGGGGGACCTGGCCTTCTGCGCGTGGTATATCGCGGGGCTACAGGTGATCGACATCTCGGAACCGCGGTTCCCGGTGCGGGTGGGGCGCTACGACACCTTCCCCGACCCGCCCCAGGGCGGACTGTTCTCCGGCGCTTTCGGGGTCTACCCGTACCAGCCCTCCGGTGTTGTATACGTGAGTGACCGCAACACCGGGTTGTACCTGTTCCGGTTCAACGCGGACTACGGGACGGTTTCCGGGCAGGTGTGGGACGAGGGTTCCGGCGGGCCGGTGATCGGGGCAACGGTGGTGGTGGGCGCGGACTCCGTGCAGACCGTCGCGCCCGACGGCGCATTCCACTTTGCCCTGCCGCCGGGTGAGTATCAGATACAGGTGGGTCACCCGGAGTATCAGCCCGGCACGGTTTCCGTGCAGGTGGCACGTGAAGAGAAGGTCAAGATCCACACGTTTCTCACACCGGGGCCTCGGGGCACCGTGACCGGGTTCGTTCGCGATGAGAACGACCAGGCGATGGGGGTCCTGATCGAGGTCCAGGTCGAAGGCTTCTCCCAGCGCACCCTGACCGATGCTCAGGGGAAGTTCACGTTGAGGGACGTTCCGGCCGGATCCCGGGTCCTGCTGCTGGACCACGCGGCGGTCCCAATGGATCGCGTGACGGTGGAGGTGCCGGCCAACGGGGTGGTGGACCTCGTGCACAAGACCCGTCCCGCCGTGTTCTGGGACGATTTCGAGCAGGACCGGGGCTGGACCATGGAAGGGGACGGCGCCGAGCCGTTCCAGCGCGCGGTGCCGATGGCGGCCGGTCTGGGCGCGCAACGCACCCAACCGGGAGAGGATCGCTCTCCCGCGGGTGAGAACGCCATGGTCACCGGCCCCGAGGGCGGACGGGCGGAGCTGTTCGACGTGGACGGGACGGTGGATGTCCTGAGCCCCATGATTCCGGTTGCGGACCATGCCGACCTGCGGGTGGTGTTCCACCGTTTCTTTGGCCGGGTTGCCTTGCCTGGACGCTTCACGGAAATCTTCTTCGCCGATGTCTCGTGGGATGGGGGGCGCTGGAACACGATCGACGGCCTCAACGAGGATGCGTCGTATTGGGCGCGGGTCGAGGTCGACTTGCCCGTGCCCCAGGACGCCCAGGAAATGCAGTTGCGTTTTCGGGCCACGGGAACCGACCCCACCAAGATCGTCAACGCAACCGTGGACGATGTGGGTGTGTTTGTCCTGGACGGGACCGAGGTGGAGCCGCAGCCGCTCCTGCGCGTGATGACGGTGACGCCCAACCCATTCGCCGGGATGACCGAGGTCCTTTTCTCGCTGGGGGCCGATACGCGGGTGCGGGTGCGTGCCTTTGATGTGGCGGGGCGGCAGGTCCGCACGTTGGTGGATGATGTTCGCGTGCGGGGATTCCATGCCGTGGCCTGGGACGGGCGGGATGACCGGGGTGTCCTGGCGGGACGGGGCGTGTACTTCCTGGAAGTCGAGGCGGGGGGAATGCGCGAGGTGCGGCGGGTGGTGCGGGTGGCCCAGTAGGGGCGCAGGAGAGGTTGTCCACCCGGGTGGACAAACGGGGGGTGGTCAGCCCTTCTTGGGTCGCTGGATCCCCAGGCGCTTCATTTTGCCCAGCAACGTGGTGCGGCTCATGTTGAGGTTGCGCGCGGTGCGGGAGGCGTTCCAGTCGCTGGCTTCCAGGGCCGACTGAAGCCGGGCCCGCTCGATGGAGTCCAGGTCACGGGT
>CALOCN010000009.1:0-4047 GCA_942491735.1 Candidatus Eiseniibacteriota bacterium
CGAAACCGGCGAGATCGCCGGGATCGTTGGCGACAACGTGGATGGATGGATCTGGTGTTCGAGGACATGGAACACCTGGTTGCGCCTCCCAACGCATCATTTCTGCTTGACCTTTCTTTTTCCTGGGCCGGCGCAGCCTGACGCTGCTCCGGCCTTGTCTATCAACAACGTCAGGCTGACTGATATGGGAGGCACTATTGACGAACTGACCCAGGGAGTCGTCGAAGTCCCCAGTTCGTTCTACCTGGTGGGTGATGGTACCTGGGAGGTCCGGATCGATAATGCGCTGAATGGAGCCGTCGCGTACATCCATGACATCCATTTCTCCTGCCAACCAGGGACCGTGACCGACTGCAATCAGGTCACACTTGATTCATACCGCTTCTTCAATGAGGAAGTTGGATTCGAGCCGGGTGTCTGGGCCATGCCCGAGCCGGGATCCGTCGCACTGCTGGGTCTCGGCCTGCTGGTCACCGGCGCCGTGGCGCATCGTCGTCGCAAGGTGATCTGAACGGGCACAAGGCCGGGTATCCGGCAACCCGATCGTGAAAAGCCCCGGTCGATCCGGGGCTTTTTTTCGTCTGCGCTCACAGGCGTGATTACGAGAGGAAAATGGGGCTAGCCGTGTGCTTGTCGCACGGCGCTGGCTAGATGCGCTTTGCTCTGGCAAAGCGCTGACAGCTTTTCTCTTGCCAGGTCGCGGCCCAGCAGACCCCAGCCCGCAGTCCGGCGCTGCCATCAGCCGGTCAGGATCGATGTGCGTGAGCGCTTCCTCGAGCCGCAGGCACGCACCTCCGCCTCGCTCTCCACCTTGCTCTTCGCCACCGCCACGACCCCGAGAATCACGCCCGTGTGGCGGAACTGCTCGAGCAACGACAGGTCGTTGTGCCGGTGGGCATCTTCCAGCGAGACCCAGTTCACGCCGCTCGCGTCCACGGCCTCGGCAAGCCGGTGGTACGACGAGCGTGGCGCCTTGGGGTAGTCCGGGTTGTCCAGCCGGTCCGGGTAGCCGCAGCACATGTGCACGATGCGGTTCACATGTGCCGGGCAACCGTGGAATGCCCGTTCCAGGTGGTCGAAACCGTAGTCCAGGGCCACGTCGGGTTTGCGCGCAAACACCGGTTCGTCGATCTGGATGTTGCGACACCCGGCGTCGGCCAGGGCCAGGATCTCGGCGTTCAGTGCGTCCGCCAGCGCGGCGCCCAGCGCCCGGCCATCGCCGTACCACGCATCCACCGTGGTGTCGGCGATGGTGAGGGGGCCGGGCAGGGTGATCTTCACCGGCCGGTCGGTCGCCACCTGGGCCACGCGGTAGTCGCGGTCCAGGAAATGCTCTCGCGCGCTCACCGGTCCGCGGATGGTGGGTAGCTTCGCGCTGTAGTTGCCGCCGCGGACCTCCTTCTCGGTCAATCCCTCGAAATCGAAGCCGTGCAGGTGCCGGCAGTGATAGTGGATGTAGTTCTCGCGGCGGATCTCGCCGTCGGTGGGGATGTCGATGCCGCAGGCCACCTGGTCGTTCACGGCCTGGTGGGTGCCGCGCGCGAAGACCGCCTCGGCCTCGTCGCCCATGGCCTCCACGGCCTCGGCCCAGCCGGCCGTCGGGTCGGCGGTGTCGGGATTGTGGAACCAGTCCGGGACGTCCACGAAATCGGGCTTCGGGTAGGCCCCGATGGTGGTGGTCATGATGGTACGCATGTTACCCGTTCCTGGCGTGTGCGGGACACCGGTTGTCCTCGCTTCCGAGCTACTCCTTCTTCTCGCTGTCGACCTGTTCCAGGTTCTGGGGCGCGAAGATCCCCTGATAGCCCTCGGTGCCCTTGGCCGGGGCGTCGTCCGTCTTGGGCGCCTCCTGGCCGGCCTGTTCCTTCAGGTTCCCCGGCGCGAAGATCCCCTGGTAGCCCTCGGTGCCCTTGGCCGGGGCGTCGTCCTTCTTCGGGGTGTCCTGGCCGGCCTGTTCCTTCAGGTTCCCCGGCGCGAAGATCCCCTGGTAGCCCTCGGTGCCCTTGGCGGCTTCGCCCTTTCCGGCCGGGGGCGTCGTCGCCGGCGCCTCGAGCACGCCGGGGGCGGCGTTCTTGAACATGTCCTTCTTCCTGCGTTCCTCGATGGCGCGCTCGACGCGTTTGCGCTTCTCCTCCTTCACCATGGCCTTGCACTCGTCGACGCCCACGGTGCCGGCGAACCAGGTGGTGCCGAGGCCGGCGATGAACACCACCAGCAGGATCCAGATGGCGGGTTCGGCGAACACACCGCGCTGGGCCTTGCCGGACCAGGTGCCGCCGGCCGCGACCTTGGCGGCGGCCCGCTCGGCCTTCTCCTCGCGGCGTTTGAGGATGTCGTGCAGCACGGCGAAGAACAGCGTGAGCACCACGATGGCCACCGCCAGGGAGCTGATGGAGGGGTTGATCCCGTAACGGACCTTGCTCGCCAGCACCGTGGTCAGCGTCGCCTCGGAGACGATCGTGAACACCGTGGTGTTGTAGTTCTCGAAGGAGGCGAGGAACGCGAGCACCGCGGCGGAGCCGATGGCGGGCTTCAGGAACGGCAGCAGCACCTTGCGGAAGGTCTGGACGTGGGTGGCGCCGAGATCCAGCGCGGCTTCCTCCTGGGCCGGGTCGAAGCGTTGCAGGCGGGAGATGAACACCAGCATGCAGTAGGCGGACACGAAGGTGGACTGGCCGACGATGGTGAGGAAGATGCCGTCGTAGAACAGGCTGTCGTAGTCGGCATTGAACATCCGCCCCAGGCGATCCCAGAACACCAGGGTCGAGATCCCGAGCACCACGCCGGGGATGAGGATGGGGGAGATGACGACGGTGTAGTACCAGGGTCGAGCCCGCGCGCTCACCTGGGTGAGCATCAGGGCGCCGGCAAGCCCGGTCGGCACCGCCAGCAGTACCACACCGAAGCCGATGAGGAGGCTGTTCTTCAATCCCCGCATCAGCGTGTCGTCGTGGATCAGCACGTCGAACCACTCGACGGTGAAACACTCCCAGGGCGCGACCCGGGGAAACTCCGAGCTGTTGAAGGCGGTGAACCCCATGACGATCAGGGGCCCGAACAGGTAGGCGAAGAAGGTGGCAACGAAGGCGAGCACCGCCACCCGCAGAACGGTGTCGGACCTCACCTCGCGATCTCTCCGAGTTTCACCTTGAAGACCTTCATCATGATCAGCACGAACACGATGGTGGCCGCCAGCAGGATGATGGCGTAGGCGGATCCGCGGTTCCAGTTGTTACCGGTCTGGAACCACTGGTAGATGATCTGGGTGAACCACAGGCTGCTGGGGCCGCCCAGGATCTGCGGCGCCGCCAGCGCGCCGGCGGAAAGCATGAACACCATGGTGCACCCGGAACTGATCCCGGGCTTGGCATAGGGGATCACGACGCGCCAGTGGATCTTCCACCACGAGGCGCCCATGTCTCGCGCCGCCTCGATCTGGTTGCGGTCCAGGCTCTCGATGGCGTTGTACAGCGGGAAGATCATCAACAGGATGTAGGCGTAGCCGAGGCCGGCGTACAGCGCCACGTTCTCGCGGATGAAGTCGATGGGCTGATCCAGCACGCCCAGGTCGATGAGGAAGTCGTTGATGACGCCGGTGCTGCCGAACAGGATCCGGAACGCGAACGCACGCAGGATCTCGTTCACCCAGAACGGCACGATGAGGGACAGCACCATGAGCCGCGCCCACCCGCCGGTCGCGGATTTCGCCAGGTAGAAGGCGATGGGGTAGCAGATCGCGAGGTCGAACAGGGTCACGAACAGTGCGGCGAGGAGGGTGCGCCCGAACACGGACAGGTCGACGGTATTGAACTCGCCCTGGGACTGGGCGCTGCCGTAGACCATGAACTCGTAGTGTTCGGTGGTGTAGGTGTCGCTGGGTCCGCCGATCTCGGCGGGCGGGAGGTTGTGGCGCAGGGAGAAGTCCACCATCACCAGCTGCGGCATGAGGATCAGGACGAAGATCCAGAACGCCACGGCCAGCAGCATGTAGCCGCCGAGGATGGGGCCGTTGCGCAGGAAGAAGGTTTGCAGGAACGCGGTGATCTT
>CALOCN010000010.1:0-19277 GCA_942491735.1 Candidatus Eiseniibacteriota bacterium
TCGAAGGTCGTGAACGTCCCGTGGGTCCCGCGTGTCCAGGCCGATGCGCTTCCCCGAGGCCGGGTCCACGCCCCCGTTGAGTGTCACCTCGAAGATCTTGGGCACGTTGAGGTACCCGGTGAGCAGGAACGCTTCCTTGCCGAAGGCGCCGGTCTCGATGCACCCGCTGTTGCCCCCCTCCCGTGCGTCTTCCAGCGTCTTGCCCGCCCGCACCTGCTCAGCCACCACCACGTCCGTATTGAACACGGATGGGTAGCCGTACCCCTTCCGGATGACCTTGCCCGCCTCCTTCAGGAAGCGGTCCGGCGTGCTCCTGCTGATCTGGACGTTGGCCTGGGGCTGCAGCAGGTGGATCTCGTCCATGACCTCGAGCATGAGGTACGACAGCTCGCTGACCCCGTCGCGTCCATCGGGCAGCACGCCGCCCAGGTTGATGTTGGTGAAGTCGTTATACGTGCCGCTCTCCTGGGCCGTGACGCCGACCTTGGGAGGCGCGGGGTGGTTGTTGAACTTGATCCACAGGCACTGGAGCAGCTCCTTCGCGCGCTCCCGGTCGAGGATCCCCGCTTCCACGTCCCGCTCGTAGAACGGGCTGGAGGTGCTGGTCCAGGTGCCCGGGGTTCATCGCGTCCCAGCCGTTCAGCTCGCTGATCGTGCCCAGGTGGACGAACCAGTACATCTGCAGGGCTTCCCAGAACGTCCGCGGGGCATGGGCGGGAACGTGACGGCACACTTCGGCGATGTGCAGCAACTCCCCCCGCCGGAGTCGTCGGCCTCGCCCTCCGCCATCCTCTCGGCGAGATCCGCATGGCGCTCGGCAAAGAGGATGGCCGCCTCACACGCGATGTCCATGGCGCGGAGCTGCTCCCCCTTCCGGGTCGCCTCGGGGTCGGTGAGGTAGTCGAGGCGCCCAATCCGGTCGCGGATGCGCTCCTGATGGTCCCGCATGCCCGTCCGGTAGATCTCGCCGTCCAGGGCGGTATGCCCCGGCGCGCGCTGCTCCATGAACTCGGTGAAGACGCCGGCTTCGTACGCGTCCTTCCACCGCTGGGGCACGTGACCGAACACCCGGTCCCGCAGTTGAGCGGCCTCTCCAATACGGAATGATGTCCGCTTCGTAGACCTGCGTGGCCCCCGGCTCCATGGCGTACCGGGCTCTGCTCGCGGGCGTCGAGGGTCTCCAGGTCCTCCACCGATGTGGCAGGTGAAGAGGAAACCGGAAACGTGGGCACCACCTTCGGCGCCGGGCCCTCGCTCCCCGACGATGATCCTCGTCGTCGCCGATGTAGAGGGTCTTTTTCTCGCAGAGGTCCTTGAAGGACAGGGCCCGCATGACCGGCACGGGGTACTTGCCCTCGTTGTCCCGGTAGAAGCGCGTGAGGATCTGCACGCCCTCCTCGTGGAGATGGCGGGGCTCTGGCTTCGAAGCTGAGCGCCCGCAGTCGTGGCGGATGCGGTCGTTCACCGTCATCCTCCAACGGTCACGGACACCCCGTAACGCTCCATGCGCCTGGCGATGGCCTCCACCCGCTCCGGCGGCATGACCAGATCCTCGGGAAGATGCCAGGGGACGTCGAATTTCCGGTGCTTGTCCCGTGCGGGACTGTGGTACGGCAGAAGATGCACCCCTTCGATGCCGGAAAGTCCGTGCAGGAATTCCGCAGATGCGGCCAATGTTGTCACCGTCGGTGATGCCGAGGATCAGAGGAATCCGGATGCGGACCTTCGCCCCTGCCGACAGCAACCGGAGCAGGTTGTTGAGGATAGGGCGCACGTGCACGCCCGTGGCCTCCCTGTGCAGGTCCGGGTCCATGGTCTTGAGGTCGTACAGGAAGAGGTCGGTCTCAGCGGCGACTTTGAGGAGCACGTCGGGCGAGGTCATGCCCGTGGTGTCCACGGCGCGGTGGATGCCCCGCTCGCCGCACGCCCGCAATACGTCCAGGAGGAACTCCCACTGGAGCAGCGGCTCACCTCCGGAGAACGTGACGCCGCCGCCGGACTCCTCGTAGAAGACCCGGTCCTTCTCGATCTCGGCCATGATCTCGTCGACGGTGTAACGCCGCCCGATGAGGCGACGGGCCTCGGAGGGGCACGCGGCTGGCGCACGCGCCGTGTCTCACGCACAGCGCACCATCGGTGAGGGACCCCTGGGGCGTGGCCGTGACGGCGCCCTCGGGACATGCGGGCACGCAGTCGTGGCACCCGATGCACTTCGCCGCGTCGTAATGGAGCAGCGGGTCGGGATCCCGGCTCTCGGGGTTGTGACACCACCAGCACGAGAGGGGGCACCCCTTGAAGAACACGGTCGTACGGATCCCCGGCCCGTCGTTGACGGAGTATTTCTTGATGTCGAAGATCAAGCCGGTGCGCATGGCGAAACCCGACCGGGGAGCAGGACGCGGAGCCGCAGACCCAATATGGACCCCCCGGAGAAGCCCCGGGAGTCGGGAGTTCCCCCATAGGCGAAGAAGCCAGGGACATGCTCCGTACTTCGGTGTAGCTTAGTTGGATCGCTCCCCTTCTTCCTCTCGGAGGGTCACATCATCGGTATCGGCGTCTTCGAGTTCGTCGTCCTGCTGGTCCTGATCTCCACCATCGGCAAGGTGCTGATGGCGAGGGTCGGAGCGACCTGTGCCCACGCCACAGGGCGACCCCAACGCGATGCTCCAGCTCAACGACGCCGTGAGCGAACTGAACGCGCGTCTGGCCAAGCTCGAGGATGAGCGGGACTTCTACCGGGCACTCCTGGAGTCGCCCCGGCGCGACGAAATCCGGCCGCCTCCCGGACAGGCTCCCGCCTCCGGCCAACGACTGAGGCCGGACCGGAGTCCCCCGCGCGGCCCCGGCACTCGCCCAGGGCGGCAACGCATGTAGCATGGAATCGGCACCCACCCCTCCAACACGAGATCCATGCAGCGTCGGAACCTCGGACAGTTGGGCTCCCCACCGCACGTGGGAGCGGCTCTACGTCCCCCCAAAGTGGGACCTGGCGCAAAGCCACGTGCACCCGTGCACTCTGGAGGACATCCCCGGAGCCCTCGAGGCGGTGACGCTCTACGAGCGGAATCTGGACGGGTACCCGCCCCTGGTCCGGGCGTTGGCGCGGCGCTACGACGTGGAAACGGACAACGTGACCGTCACCACCGGCGCGACAGGAGCCATGTTCCTGGCCCTGGCGGCGCTGATCCGTCCCGGGGACAAGGTGGCGGTGGAGTGGCCTGGCCACGATTCGACGGCGGGGGCTGTTCGGATCCTGGGCGGAGAGGTGGTGGACATGACCCGGGACTGGGGCCGCGGCTTCGCGGTGGACCCCGACCAGTTGGCCCGGACCATGACCCACGATGTGAAAGCCATCGTGCTGTCCAACCCCCACGATCCCACAGGCACCTACGCCAGCCCAGCCGAGCTTCTCCAGGTCGAGGAAGTGGCGAAGGCCGTGGGGGCCAAGGTCATCGTGCACGAGGCACTCCTGGACACCGTGGCCGGTGTGGATACGACACCCGCCGCCAGGCTGAGCGACACCTTCATCTCCATCAACGGCTGGTCCAAGTCCCTGGTTTTACCTGGTCTCCGCCTCGGCTGGGTCCTGGCCGACCCCGAGACCACGGGGAAGATGAGAAAGGCCCGGGAGGTAGTGAACGGCTCCGGACCCGTGCCTGTGGAGCGCATGGGCGTGGTTGTCGTTGGGCAGATGGACCGTCTCCTGGCCCGCGCCCGGGGGATCCTGGGGCCCAACCTGGATCTGCTCACCGCGTTCGTGGACGGGCGGCCGGAGTTGGAGTGGGTTCGCCCTGCAGGGGGTACCGTGGCCTTCCCGCGCCTGTCGTCGGGCGCCGACTCGGAGGGGTTCATCCACATGGCCTACCGGGACTTCGACGTCGGGCTGGTGCCGGGGGTCCTGTTCGGCCATCGGAGGAACTTCAGGCTCTCCATGGGCGTCGCCACCGCGACCCTCCAGGCGCGGGCTGGACGCACTTGTGGCAGGAGCCCTGAGCCGACGGTAGTTCCACGCCCGAAGCGCGTTCTACGCCAAGCGTAAACCTTGCCTGCCCGGCTTCCTTGCGCCATATGTTTCCCAGCCCCGAGCCCCCTGTTGTCTTCCGCCTGGAGCGGACATGGGTGCGTTCATACCCAAATGGCGTCCTCTGGACGCCGTCAACTCAGCCCGCCTCCTCTCGGCTCGTCCCGACGAAGGCGGCGTTGCGGCGTTGTGCGTGAGCCCCACCCTGGCGGGAAGCGCCGAGGCGGCGACGCTGGCCATCGACCTGACCGGGAGTTGGGCGGCGGCAGGGCTGCGCGTCCTCCTTGCCGACGGCACCGTGGGCACGCCCTCGCTCCACGTCCCCTTCGGGCTGCCCAACGACGGGGGCCTGGCTGACGTGTTGTTGGCGGGCCACCGGTGGGAAGGTCTTACCCAGCCCACCGGCACACCGGGCCTGCGCCTGCTGCCCGCCGGTGGCGGGTCCGGGTCCACCGCTCCCCAGGATGCCCTGCAGCATCTCGCCGGGCTGTGTGCGGATGCCAGGGCCGAGGGAACGCTTCTGGTACTCTTCGTCCCACTGGGGTCCATGGTGACCGAGTGGGTATTCGGCCAGTGCACGGACATCGTGGTCCTGTCCACCGAGGGTGAGAACCTCCAGCCGTTCTTCGATCAGGACGAGCACCGCATCCGGGCCCTCCTCGGCCGGCCTGCAGGGTGGCAGGCGTCCGCGGCGCCGTCCGCCTCCGCCGTGGAACCGGCCATGGACGAACCCAGGGTCCGGCCCGGCGTCGAGTCCGCCCAACGGCCCCGGCCGCCGCAGTCCAAGCAGGCTCCGACGCCCGGGGAATCGGAGCCGGGTGCAGCTCCGGCGCGGCCGGAACGGCGCCCTGCGGCCCTGCCCGGGAACCCACCCCCCACAGCGCGCATCGAGGCGGCCTGGGCCCAGGCCGCCGCACAGTTGAGAGCAAACTTGGAAGACGACCCGGAAGCCGACGCTGATCCCGCGCCGCCGTCGGAACCCCAGGCGATTGCCACGCCCCCAGCGAAAGACACGTCACCCGCTGCGCCGCCGGCACCTTCGCCTGTGGCCAAGGGCCCGCCCCCATCCGAGCCCGTGACCCAGGCGGCCCCCCATCGCAGCCCGTGGCCAAGTCGGCCCCACCATCGAAGCCCGTGGCCAAGGCGCCCCCGCCATCGAAGCCCGCTGCGAAGTCACCGCCGAAGGCGCCACCGGCGGCGGCTTCGCCTTCACCGCCACCTCAGGTCTGGACGCCTGCCGATACCACGGCCCTCCCGCTGTTCGAGGAGCCCCGGAAGCCGTTTCCCGAGCCGGACCTCCCCCCACCGCTTCCCTTGCTGGAGAGCTGGGATCCGGAGTTCGGCGCGGACGAGGCCTACGATCGGGCCCGCGGCGCCCGCTGGCGGAGGCATGGCCGGAACGGCCTCCTGGCCGTGGCGGGCGTAGCCCTGGTGGCCACGGTGGTGGTGGTCCGCAACGCCGGCAGGAGCATGCCCCCGCCGGAAGCCCCGGTGACGCCGTTCCCGGGGGCAGTGGTGAGTTCCCAGGGCGCGGCCGAGGCGGCGGTGACGCCAGAGGACGGTCAGGCGGAACCTGAGGACCAGACCCCCGACACTGGGGAGGAAGCACCTGCGGTGGTGGGCGGCGGCGTGGAGACGACCGCGGGGACACCTGCGGCGGCCGCCGCCGAACCGGGAGCTGCAGCGCCCACGCAGACCCGCCCGTCTACGGCTTCGCCCCCGCCTGCGCCGACGGCCACGGGTCCCCGTGCGCCCCACCAGCGCTTCTCATGGTCCATCGAAGCCATGAGCACGCTGGCGCGCGCCCGCGGCCTCGCGGAGCGCCTGAGCAGGGCCGCGCCCGACGGGATCTAACTCCAGGTGGCGCCCATCGTTTCCAACGGACGGACCCTCTATCGCGTCCTCGGCGGACTCTCGGAAGATCGCCCGGGTCTCGTGGCCCAGCGTGCCTCCCTGGGCGAACAAACCGGAGAGAACCCCAGCCGGTGGTTCGTCCGGGAAGCACCCTCGGCGTACCTCCTGGACGAGTTCGACGATCAGGCTGCGGCGCAGACCCGGGCCCAGGCCCTGTGGGGTGCGGGAATCCCGACGTACGTGCTCGTCGTGGGTCGACAGGACGGGTCCCAGGGCCACCGAGTGTACGCCGGCGCCTATGCCACCGAAGAGGAAGCCGCGGCCCTCGTGGCCATGCTCCGGGAGGCCGGCATCACCGGCATGACCTTCACCGAGCGTCGGGGACGCGTCGCCCGCTAGGGAAGCTCGTCACCGCACCAGGGCAGGATCAACTCCTGGATCAGGTGGTCCGTGCGGTCCCAGCTCTCGTTGGCCGCCGCCCGTCCACCGGACCACTCGCTGGTGGCCACCACGACCAGCTGCTTGTGGGGCACCACCAGAATGACCTGGCCACCGTACCCCGACGCCTGATAGCACGGCCCACCCAGACACCGATAGACCCACCAGAAGTATCCGTACCCTCTGGACGGGTCGGGGCTCTCGTTGTCCCAGGAGATCTGTGCGGCCGTGGCCTCGTCCACCCACGTGGGGGAGACGACGTGGGTACCGTTCCAGGCACCCCGGTCCAGGAAGAGCCGGCCCAGCTTCACCATGTCCCGGGCCTTCAGGAGCAGCCCGACCCCACCCAGGCTGAACCCCTGCTTGTCCTCGGCCCACCCGGCCTCCTCGAAGGCCAAAGGCCCGAACAGCCGCGACGACGCATAGGCGTGGCTCGACATGCCCACTGCCTCCTGGAGCACCACGCCGGCAAGGTGAGCTCCCCCGTCGCTGTAGTCGAAGTACGTGCCCGGCTCGTGCTCCACGGGCTTGTCCAGGTAGTACCGGACCTGGTTGGGTGAGGCCATCCACTCGGTATACTCCGAGCTGAGACCACCCTCGACCCAGGGGATCCCCGAACTCATGGTGAGAAGCTGGCGGATGGTGATGGCCTGCTTCTGGGGGGACAGGTCGGGGACGACCCGGGTCAGATACGGTCCGACGGGGTCGTCCAAACTCCCGATGGCCCCCTCGTCCACGGCGATGCCGATGAGGGTGGACGTGAAGCTCTTGGTCACCGACCACACCACGTTCAACGAGTCGCGGTCGAAGCCATGGAAGTACGCCTCGGCCACCAGCACCCCGTTCCGCTCAACCAACAGACTGTGGACCGAGCCGGCGTCCCGGGCCCACGCCACGGCGGCCTCCAGGCCTTGGACGTCGATGCCTTCCGCTTCGGCCAGCGGATAGAGGGGGCCATCGGAGCACGCTCCGACGGCGAGGAGCCAAAACCAGGACGGTCCACCGCATGACACACCTCCCCGTCGTGTCGGGCAGGACGTTCATCCATACGATGGACGGCCTCCGGCGTTGCGCGGACCCGGCGAACCGCCGGGGGGCGTCCGCCGGTTGGCCTATCGGTCCAGCCTCACGCCTCCACCGTCCGCTACCTCCCCACCGGCTTCAAAACCAGATCCTGGAAGTCGTAGCTGAAGTCCACCGCCGGCGACGCGGGCTTCATGAGCGCCTGGTCGATGCGCCCGTCGGGGTTCAGGGAGAACGTGATGAAGGCGTCGGCGCGAAGCTCCGTCAGGCGCCACTTCACCAGAAACGTGTCGTACTGCCAGTGCTCCAGATCGCCCACCAGGTCGGGGCTGCGCGAGAAGCGGATCACCAGCTTCCCGCCCTCGTCGTCGATGGCGATGTCGCCGTACCAGGCATCGCGATAGGTCTGGGCGTACCGGTCCAGCGGGAGCGATGGCCGCGAGGCGCTGTTCCGCTCCGACGCCTGGCTGGCCTCGAACGCCGCCAGTTGCCGGTCTCCCTGCTCCTTCACCGCGGCCCACCCCGCCAGCCAGTCCCACGCCGGCGCACCCATGTAGTGGTCCAGGACGTGGTACGTGATGGCGTTGAACGCCTCCCCCGACTCCATGTTGGTCAATACCACGACGCCCAGCTTCAGCTCAGGAATGAACGCGACCTGGGACAGGTATCCGGGGAGCCCACCGGTGTGCGTCAGCATCCGCTTGCCCCGGTAGTCCCGGGCGTTGAGCCCCAGCGCGTAGAAGTTGAAGTCCCGACGCAGCGGGGCCAGCTCCGGAGGTGGATCGCCGAAGGGCATGGGCGTCACCGGCTTCCACAGTTCGCGGGTCACCGCGGGACCGAACACCCGGGGGCCCCCTCCGGCCACCCGGCCCGAGTCGAGCTGGACCATGACCCACCTGGCCATGTCCTGGGCGTTGGAGAAGATCCCGCCGGCGGGATTCACGTTGTCGCCCTCATACGGCGTCACGGCCCGGACCGTCCCCTCCACCCGGGCATGGGTCATGGCGGCGTTGGGCACGGCGTCGGGGTGGGCCAGGCGTACGTCGGTGCCCTTCATGCCCGCGGGCTCCAGGATCCGGGTGCGGACGAAGTCCTCCCAACTCATGCCGCTCACCGCGGCGATGACCTCTCCGGCCACGGGGTACAGCACGTTGTCGTAGGCGTACGCGCTCCGGAAACTCGTTGCCGGTGGGATGTAGCGGAGTCGCTCCACCAGTTCCTTCCGGCTGAACGTGGTGGGGGGCCAAAACATGAGGTCGCCGGCACCGAGTCCCAGTCCGCTTCGGTGCACCAGCAGGTCCCGGACCGTCAGCTGCCGCGTGACCCAGGGGTCGTACATCTGGAACGACGGCAGGTACCGCACCACTGGAGCATCCCACTCCAGAAGGCCGTCCTCCACGAGGATACCGAGCGCCGTGGCCGTGAACACCTTGGTGTTGGAGGCGATGCCGAACAGCGTCTCTGCGTCCACCTGCTGGGGAGAGCCCAGCGCCCGCACTCCGTACCCCTTGGTCAGCACGACCCGGTCGTCCTTCACGATGGCCACGGACACGCCTGGAACGTCGAAGCGCTCCATGACCCGACGCACGTAGTCGTCGAAGCCGGGAGGCGGCGACTGGGCCAGGACCGTGCGGGGCGCGCACGCCAGAGCCGCCCAGGCGAGGAGGACCAGGGACATTCGAATGAGGACGGGTCTGCATGCAGGCATGGTCACTCCGTTGACGAGCGCGGTGGATCCCCTCGGGCGTGCAGCAGATCGGCCAGGCAGAGGGAGGCAACGAGAAACAGGACGAAGATCCCGATGAACGCGGCGCGTATGCCCAGAGGCGTGGTGCTCTGCACCGGGTGGTCCGGATGGATGTACAGGAGCGCGCTTCGCAGGACAAGAAACGCCGCCAGCGCCGACACGGGCCACGTCAGATTCCTGAGCCGGGCGCGCCCCGCGCTTCCTTCCACGGCCAGAGCCACCAAGGCGACCGCGACCACCCCCACGGACGCGCGCATGCGGGGCTCGGCCCAGAAAATGCCGCCCCAGCTCACCGTGGCCGACACCAGGGTGAGGCCGAGGCCCACCATGGTCGCGGACACGTGCAGGTAGACCACGCGAATCCCGTCGCCCAGCATGCGCTCCGGGGGCGCCAGCGCCGCCCAGGCCGCAGCCGCCATCAACGCCGCCGCCAGACCCGCCTTGGCGTACGTGTCCCGGGGCCGCGCCATGGGTGAGGGTGCCGTCAAGAAGGCTCCGATGTCCTGGAAGGTGCGGTGTCCGGGCAACCACGGTGGCCGCCTCCCAGCAGATGGGCAAGCCGCCATGGAGACAGAGCCTGGAAACAAAGGGTTGCCGGGGCCGGGCTACGGGCCCGATTGTTGGAGGTCATCACAGGAGAAGCCATGCCCGCGCAACGTACCAGCCTCGCCCTCCTCGCCTCGGTCTGCTTCGCAGCCGGGTGTGACGTTCCGAAGTTCCAGGGGCCCCAGATCCAGAATCCGCCCCCGGCCTTCTCCATGAACCGCGAGACGACCCAGGAGCGGCGCATGTTCCCCGCCCGGGCCGTGGTCTTCCACGAAGCGTGGGTCGAGGCGTCGTGGGGCAACTTCAGCGGCATCTACATCAACGGTCACCCGGGCAACCTGGGAAAGGGCGAGGTCGTGGCCGCACAGCGCCAGGCCCTGGCCGACACCGAGGGCCAGCTCGTGGAAATCGGCCCTCTCGAAGCCATCGACGTGGATGGTCGCACCGCCTGGGGGTGGGGCGAGACCTGGCGCCTTGAGAACGGGGGGCTCCAGTACGTGGTGTTCCGGGCCGCGGTCCCCTACGACACGGTCACCTACGCCGTGGAATTCCTCACGGGTGACCCGGGACTCAAGATCCGACCCGACAGCCTCCGCACGGTGGTAGCCAGCTTCGCCGTGGGACGGACGAAGCGGAACGTGCCCCTCATTCTGGTCGGAGCCGGGGCACTCCTCCTGGTCCTGAACCTGGGGCGCACCCGGGCCAACGAACGGGCGGCCAGAGCCCGGCACGTACCCTTGGCGAAGATCCCACCCAAGCCCACAGGCGGCGCGAAGGGACCTGGCGCCGCAGGAACTACCCCGGATGCGCCACCTGCCCAACCGTCGTCCGTAGCCGACGCCATCCGCAGGCAGGTCGAAGACAGGAACCCGGGACCGACCTGAAGCGGTACGGGTCAGGCCACGACCCTGAGGGTGACGGCGCGTCCCTCCGCCTCCAATGAGGTAGTGAGCCGCAGGGTACCCGCTTCCACCGCTTCCTGGAGGCCCTCCAGGTCCGCTGTGAGCCCCTCAGGTAGGTGCGCCGAGTTGACGGATACGCCCACCCACGCGTCGCGGCCGGACCGTTTGGCCAGGTAGGCGGCTGCGTCAGCGAGCCCGACCACGTGTTCCCAACTGCCCTCGTCGGGAGATCCGGGAATGAGCGGATAGGCGGCGAAACCCACCGAGCACGTCCGGTGGATGCGCAGGCCGTCGCCCAGGTCGAAGCCGGCTTGGGCGATGCGCTCCCGCACCCGTTGGGCAAAGACCGCCGCGCCGGCACGATCCACCTGCCGACTCAGGATCAGGAACTCCTCACCGCCCCACCGGATGACCACATCGGAGGCCCGGCCCACGTCCTCGAGGATCTGGCCCACCTGGATCAGGACCTGGTCGCCCGCGGCGTGACCATGGTCATCGTTCACCGACTTGAAGTCGTCCATGTCCAACAGGTAGAACACGACGTCGGACGCGTCGGGCAGCCCTCCCGTCAAACGGGCCTCGCGGTAGGCGCGCCGGCTCACCGCCAGATCCGCCTCGATGGACTGGAACAGGTACCGGCGGTTGCGCAGCCCGTAAGGGTGTCGGTAAGGCTCAGTTCCCGGAGCCGGGCGGTGGCCAGGGTCAGCTCCTCGGTACGCGCCTCCACCTCCTTGGTGAGGCGCTGCTGGAGTTGGCCGTGATCCTCCTGCGATAGAGCAGGAACGCCACGACCCCCACGAGGATGCCGGCCGCCAGGGGGCAGCTCACATGGGGAAAGGGCACGCTGCTGAAGCATGAGGTGGCATGCAGAAAAGCCCAGGAATGCATCCTCCATGTACTGTCTGCATACAGCCAAAAGGCTGGGAAGGCTGGGCAGCACCCCGAGGGCAACACCTGCATCCCAGCCAACCGTGCCTGGAATTTATTTTGAGCAGCCCAGGTGCGGATCACAGTGCTGCCGCAATGAAGCTAAGACCACAGCTCAGTTGTCTGTGGACTGGGCCACTGCCACCTCGGCCCTGACTCCCCTGCAGGAGCAGCCTGATGAAGGGTCTGAAAGGCCTCAGTAGGCCTGTGGTTCCAAAGCGGGATCAGCCCTGGAAGAACACTGCCTAAAGCCCTTTGATGGAGTCAGGGAACAGTGCTGCAGCACTGGGAGCTGGCCTGAGTCAGCCGCAGGCCTCGGCCAGCACGCCTGGAGGCCCAGTGAGCCAGCCAGTCCCAAGAGGAAGGAACTCGAATGGGCTGGGAAGACCCCCAGGGAGCAGCCCTGCCCAGCCAGCTGGCCGCCTTGGGGATGAATAATCAGCACCTTGCCAGGCGGCCAGAGCCTCAGTGCCTGCACCTGGACTGGGCTCAGCCTGGCAGCCATGGATCCAGCCTGGCCCGGCACGAACACACACCACACTAAGCACAGCAATGTGCTGCTGGAGGCTGAGATGACGTGGGGCGCAGCTGCGCTCAGAGAGCCATGTAGGGCAGGGGGAAGGTACCAGGTGATGGGACCCGAACCCTGAGAACTCATGCAGGCACCTCATGCAGCACGCTGAACAGAAATGAGCTTCCAGGCCAGCACAGCGCTGGGGAGAACGAGGGGACACCACCAGTCCCACCAAGGACCAGCAGGACAGCCTCCACGAACCAGCAAATTCTGGCTTTGAGGGTCCTTGAGCAGGTGGTGGGAATTCGGGGGCGAGCTGGTCAGTGCTCGGGCCGGAAGTTGGCTGGGCTGCATGGATCAGCCGAAGCGCTGGCATGTAGGCGGCCATCGAACCAACTCGGCCGGCCGGAACTCGCAAGGCAGCAGCCGCGCTGGCCTGGAAAGCGCAGCCGACCAGCCCAGCGACGAAGGCCGGCGTCCGTGAAGTCACGCTGGCCAGCGACGGCACCAGCAGTCGAACAGGACGCCCAGCAGCCGCTTCCGGAGGATAGGTGAGCCACGACAACCCCGACTGGAATCCCTCCAGACAGATCTTCTCGAAGAGCCGGCGGTCGTCTCCCACCGGAAAGCCCCACTCGTGGTCGTGGTAGTGGACGTAGTCGTCGGCGGCGTTGCGTACCCAGAAGCAGCGCGTGGGCACCGTCGGGCTCATGGTGCTCCAGCCCAAGGATACGGTCCCGGCATCTCCACCCCTTTGGCGTCGAACAGCAATTCGATCATGCGTTGCCAGGACTCCCAGCTCGTGGTGCGTCCGTACACGGAGTTGGTCTTGTGGGCGATGACCAGATCCACGGCGGGAAGCACCGTGATCCACTGCCCGATGGCGCCCCGCGCCGTGTACGCGCCTGCGAAGGGACCTGTGGCCCGGGGGCCGTCCCACACCCACCACATGTACCCGTACCCGAAGTAGCCGTCCCGGCGGCTCACGGGGTGCATCTCTCCGAGGGGGGTCACGACACTCGAGATCCGACGCACCCACTCCGGGCTCATGAGCTGGCGACCGTCCCAGCTTCCCTCCCGCAGCATGAGGTAGCCCACCCGGGCCATGTCCCGGGTGGAGAGCCACATGTGGTATGCGGGGTTCACGGAGATGGACAGGTCCCCGCTCTTGTTCTGAGCGCTCCGGTCCCAGTCCTCGAAGCCTAGGGGCCCCGCCAGCTGCTCGCCGAGCTCGTCGTAGATGTCGCGCCCGGTCTCGCGCTCGAAAACCGCGCCCGCCGCGTTGAAATCCCAGTTGTTGTAGAGCTGATACGTCCCGGGCTGCTGGGAACCCCGCTCAGGAGCTGACGCCAGGTCATCCCCGCCGTTGGAGGCGGGGTGGTACACCCCGGAACGCGCCGTGACGAGATCGTGGATGCGCGCCTGCTTCTCCAGGGGGAGCAGGCCACCGACATCGTCCATGCCCATGTCGGCCAGAGTCCTGTCCAGGTCGACGGTCCCATTCTCCACCCACTTGCCGTAGAGCATGGCCAGGATGCTCTTCCGCGCCGAGGCCAGGTACGACAGTTCCTCGATGTCGCCGTAGGTGAAGACCACCCTACCCCGGTCCACCACCACGAGCCCCGTGGTGTACGCGCTGTCGCGGATGAAGTCATACGTGGTGCGAAGCTTGGCGGCATCCCATCCGTAGGCCCCCAGATCGCCGCGGGCCACGCTCTCCCATGTCGCTCCGGGATACACCGGGTCGGTGCGTACCTGACCCGTCGCCGGGGCGGCAAGGACCACGAGGAGGAGAAGGGATCGCACAGCGGTGCCGAAGCGGATCATGACCATGCCCCTGGAAACGGGTTGCGAGGACGGGGAAGGTACCGAGGTCCCGTAGACCGGGAAAGCCGCCCGGTGGCCCCCATGGGCCCACTTCCCCTCCGACCGGGTGGCAAAGAAAAGCCCCCAGCGCCGAGGCGCCGGGGGCTTAGCACTCAGTGGTTCGAGCGTCGCAGCTTAGAGCTTGACGACGTTCTCAGCGGCGGGGCCCTTCTGGCCCTGCGTGATCTCGAACTCGACCTTGTCACCCTCGCTCAGGGACTTGAAGCCCTGGGCCTGGATGGCCGAATGGTGGACAAAGCAGTCCTTGCCACCGTCGTCCGGGGTGATGAAGCCGAAGCCCTTCTGATCGTTGAACCACTTTACGGTGCCTTGCGTACGCATCTTCCTACTCCGTGTTCGTCATGGTCTTCGGTCGGAATGTTCGGAAGATCCGTACCTGCCGACTGCTGACCCACGTGGCCGTTAACCCCCACGCTGGGTTGTGGCAAACTGCCACAAAAAACGGGAATACTCTCAACAGAGAGCTTCCCGAGTTTCCTTGAAACGCATGCTACAAAAAGTCCATCCTGCTACTGTTGATCAGCATTCAAGGTCGCATGCTGGCTCCCCGGCGTCAATCGCCACCCCCCACCGAGATCATTCTTGCCCTTCAAGCCGACCGCAGACCTGGACCCAGCGCTCCGCGCCACCCTCGCCGAAATCGGTGAACAGGGTTGGGAAATCTGGGCGCAATTCGACCGGAACGTCCGCCAGCACGACTGGCACCCCTTCGTCCCGGCGGATTATGAGCGGGTCCTGGAAGCCCTCGTAACGCTGCGGTCTCCGGGCCTCCGCTTCCTGGAGTGGGGCTCCGCCACGGGCGTCATCACCATCATGGCGGATCTGCTCGGTTACGAGGCCTACGGCATCGAATTGGACGAAGACCTCGTCGCGGTGTCCCTCGAGATGGCGACCCGATACGGGTCCAAGGCGCGCTTCGCCGCCGGCAGCTTCCTGCCCGCAGGGTACGCGTGGAGCCCCAGGGACGGAGACGGACGCTTGGGGACCGTGGGAGAAGGGACCTCGGGGTACCTCCAGCTCGGCCACCCCCTGGACGACTTCGACCTGGTCTATGCGTTTCCCTGGGGCGGCGAGGAAACCATGATGCACGACCTCATGCGCCAATACGGAGGCCAGGATTCAGCACTATTGCTGAACCGCGTCTCCGGCGACGTGGAACTCTTCCGGAGGGGCAAGCTCCAGCGGTGGCAGACTCCGGAGTCGGAAACCCCTACTGGATGAGCTCCGGCTCCATGATCTCCTCCACCACCCGTCCGCCCACGACCCCCACTTTGTAGACCTTGGCGTCGGCCCGGGTGGCGACCACGCGGGCCACCTCGTTGTCCTCGAAGTAGATACCCGCGTCGTTGTCGCAGGCGTACCCGGGCTTGAGTTCACCCGAGGCGATGAGCCGGTGGTAGGTGGGCCGCCGCACGGCCTCGCCGTCGTAGAGGGGCGAGTGGCTTCCCTTCAGGAACCCCAGACACTCGATCCTGGTGACTTCCTTGGGGCGGGAATCGGTGGTGCCCTCCTCGAACCAGCACAGGGAGCCGGCGCTGGCGCCACCGAACACGATGCCGCGATCCCAGCGCTTCGCGGAGCACCTCGTCGATGCCCTGCACCTTCCAGATCGCCTGCTGGTTCAGGGTGTTGCCGCCGGACACGACGATGGCGTCCACCGACAGGAAGACCTCCGCCCAGGAGCGGTCCTGGGAATAGCTGGAGATGAAGCTCTCCTGAACCGACGGGTCCTCGTTGAGGGGCGCGCAGTTCTCATAGAAACGGATGCTCGCGGTGGCGCTGTCCGCCGACGCCGTGGGGAGGTAGAGCAGCTTTGGGCGCGCCTTGCCCGTGAGCTCGGCCATGTACCGGAGGAACGCCGTGCCGAAACCACCGCCGGCAATGAGGATCTTACGGGTCGCGGCCCGCCGCGACGCCCGGGGGAGGCCCTCGCCCATAGGCAGGCGGTCCACGCTCAACTCCACTGCTCCCGCGGCCGACACGGCCAGGAATTCCCTACGGTCCATGCTGCGCTCCTCAAGTCAGGATCCAGTCGATTGGCACATGTCCGTCCATCCCTGCTCGCACCCGATGGCGTGGAGCCTGGCCGGGTCCCGTTCCAGGAGGGCCGGCTTGGTGCCCCTGAGCACAATGGGCAGATCCCTGGTCCATGGGTGGCGCATGGATCAGCGCCGACGCATCGCCCCCCCGGGCCGCGTTGGTGCACGCCGCCGTGAATCCGGACTGACAGCCACGCAGGAACGCCTGCCCCGGGTCCCGCCGGGCTTCGGCCAGGATGATGCCGGTCTCGTTGCACGCCCAACCGGACCCATTGTTGCAGTACGTCTCGGTCAGATACGCCCCGTAGCGGCACGCCCGGTCGCTGCCCGCTTCGCACGCCTGTGTCCAGAACGGCAGGTACTGCCCGGGGTGACGGTCGCCGAGCCCGCCGGTGGTGTAGAGTGCCGCGAAGACCGCGGCCATGGCGGACCCGAAGGCCAGGTTCCGTCCCATGGGCGCCAGGCGCGCCAGCAGCCGAGCGGGATCGAAGGCCGCCAGGGCCGTGGACGCTGCGAATCGGTCGATGGCCCGCACCGTCAGGTTCATGAACGGCACCGGCAGGAGCTTGTCGTAGAAGGTCGGCGCACCGACCAACGGCAGCAGCACGAACAGCACCGTGGTGAGCACGGCGTACAGCATGCCGAACATGATGCGACCCAGTTCGGTGCGAGGCGACGTGGACGGATCCGTGACCAGGAGGAGCATCCCCAGGAACACCGGCACCGGGATGTGGGCGTCGAGAAACAGGTACGTGCCCGTCACCTGGAAGTAGGCCAGGCTGATGACCATCATGGTGACCACCGCCGACAGCGTCATACGCGCCACGCCGAACAGGAACTGTCCGGGCACCGCCGCCAGGAAGAGCAGCAGATACATGTGGGGCGGGTCGAACTGGGTGTTGGCGATGAGGTCGCCGAAGGTGGTCTCCGACCCCTGCGTGGCGATGAGGTAGATGGAGCCCAGGGCCAACGGGAACGACGACGGGTTGAAGATGTGGGCCGAGCGCCCGTCGCGCTGCCAGCGGATGAGTTCCTTGGCCAGGAAGCCCACCGCGATCATGACGAACTGCCAGTAGAACCAATCGGGGCGGAACCACAGAAACAGGTTGATGCTGAGAATGATGGGGAACGGCCCGAACCCGAAGTTGTACGTGTCCCGGCGCGACCAATTCAGCAACGCGTCGATGGCGTACGCGAAGATCAGCTGCGCCACGATGAACGGAACGAAGGCCCCCACGATGGGCACGTACCGACCCCACCAGTAGTAGACCATGACCTGGGCGATGGCCTGAACCCAGTGTTGGGGTTTGGGCGTCCAGGCCAGGGTGAGCGTGCGCCCGGCACTGCGCGCCTTGGTGAACAGGACCACGGCCCAGGCGGCCGCGGCCAGGGCGGCGCCCATGAACGACGCGAACATGACCGGCCGGGGTCGCGCGACCACCATGCCGGACAAGGCCAGTGCCACGATGAACGCCCCCGGGAGCGCCAAAGCGATACCGGGAGACAGGGACCAGGACCGGGGCGGTTGTGCCGTTCATCCAGCGGTTCCGTTGGCTTTGGGGAAGGCGTCCGACGGGGCAAAAGTCGGCCGCGGGAGGGCTCGGCGCCATCCCCCGGAAGCCGACGCAGTGGGTTCAGGCCCGACAACTCCGTGAGAGCCCGCACCAGGAGGTCCAGATCGCCCGCGCGGGTGAAGACGTTGCGGGGCGATGCGGGCACCCTGATCCACCGCCACCGTGAAGATGCGGTACCGATCCCAGAGGGCATCCACCAGGGCGGCCGGCGTCACTCCGTCCACGAGCACGTTGGCGATGGCGCACGACTGGTCGTCGCCCAGGGGCGTGTTGATGTGGATGCCCGGCACGTCCTTCACTCGCCCCACCCAGCTGTTCTTCAGGTAGCGCAGCCGGGCCTCCTTACGGGCGCCCCCGATGCTCTCGTGGAAGCGGATGGCGTCGCGGATGGTCTGGTCCGTCCCCTGGGGGTGGGTGCCGATGTGGTGGAACTTCTCGATGTCGTCGCCACGGGCGTTCACGTCACCGAAGAGGGGCCACACCTTGGCGATGTGCTCCTTCTTCACGTACAGGAGTCCCGTGCCCAAGGGGCACCCCAGCCATTTGTGGAGGCTGGAGCCGAGGTAGTCGGCGCCCAGCTCCGGGATCTTCCAGTCCAGGTGCGCGAAGGAGTGGGCCGCGTCCACCACCACCTCGATGCCCCGGGCGTGGGCCATGTCGGCCACGGCCCGCACGGGAAGGACCTGCCCCGTGAGGTAGATCATGTGGGAGATCAGGATGTAGCGGGTGCGCGGGGTGATGGCGTCGGCGTAGGCCCGCACCACTTCGTCCTGCGACGCCGGCATCCACGGCAACTCGATGACCTTGTTCACCGTGCCGAAGCGCAGGGCCCGTTGCTCCAGAGCCTCCTGCATGGACGGGTACTCCCGGGATCCATAGAGCACCTCCTCGCCCGGCTCCAGGGGGATGCCCTGGAGGACCACGTTGAGCGCCTCGGTGGTGTTGCGCACGCAGGTGAATTCGTCGGGAGACACGCCGGCGAAGCGGCCGAACGTCTCCTTGAGATCGATGCGGTCCTGAGCCATGAGACGGCGCATGTGGAACGACGGGATCTCGTTGATGCGGCGGATGTTGCGGAGTTGAGCCTCCAGAACCGGATCCGCGGCGGGGCTGAAGAAGCCGCTCTCCAGGTTGATGAAGCCCGCGTCCTGGGTGTACGCGCGCTGGACGACCTCCCAGTACGCTTCGTCGTCGGCCAGCTCCGCCGCTGCCCGGGTCCCGGCGATGCGGCGCAGGTCGGCGTGGGGCAACGCGGCGGCGGAGAAACGTGGCGTGGCCAGGGCGCCCAGGGTGGCCCCTGCGGCGGCGCGGACGAAGGTGCGGCGGGTGGTCATGGTGGCGCTCCGGGGTAGTGGCTCCCGGGCAGAGTAGCGCGCGCCGGGGCGCCGGGCCACGGCGCGACGACCGCCGGCTACCGTCCCCGGACCAGCGTGGCCGTGAAGCCCAGCCACGGCCGCCGCCGTTGCTGTACGTGCAAACCACCCAGGATCGCGAGGAGCGGGCCGATGAACGGCGCGTAGAGCGCGTTGGGCGTCACCAGGACCTCGTAGTGGTTGACGCCCAGGTCCCACCGCGCCTGGACACGCAGCACCGCTTCGCCCTGGGCGTCGTCCACGCCCCTCCACGGGCCCACGCCGCGGTCCAGCTGGGAGAAGAAATCGAAGGTCCTTCCAGGTTCCACCATGGCCCGTCCGCGGGCCAGCCCCCCCCGATACCGCGCCGGCACCTTCTCGTCGTCGCCCACCACCACGACGCCGCGCAAGGAGAGGATTCCCCCGAAACGAACGAAGCAGACGCCCTCGTCC
>CALOCN010000011.1:0-2567 GCA_942491735.1 Candidatus Eiseniibacteriota bacterium
TCGAACACCAGACCCACGACCTCGAGCTCCTGGTCCAGGACCGGCGAGCCCGAGTTTCCGCCGATGATGTCGGCGGTGGACACGAAGTCCATGGGCGTGGACAGGTCCAGTCCCGCCGGTGGCGTGGCCCAGCGCGGCGGCACTGCCCACTCCTCCCGCCCGGGGAAGGAGAAGTGGCGATCGTAGAATCCGTACATCGTGGTGTGCCACGGAGCCTCGGTCCCGTTGTATTCGTACCCCTGCACCACCCCATCGGCGATGCGGAGCGAGAAGGTGGCGTCAGGTGGCACATCGGTGCCGTAGACCTCGAAGCGGGCCCGCCCCAACTCAGCGGCGATCTCCTCCTCTTCCGGGAAGACCGACCCCACCACCTGCTGGAACTGGATGAACTGGGGCAGGTACGCCCGCACCACCCCCAGGGCCGGGTCGGTGATGTCCACGCTGCCGGCCTCCATGGCGGCGACGGATCCGGCTGAGTCGGCGAGTTGGCTCGACGCCACCACGGCCTGAGCCGCCTCCATGGGCGTCCGGCCAGCCAGGATGCCTCGCGCGATGGCGCTGTCGTCACCGAAGCGGTTCACGAAGTCCTGGAAACGGGCTGCCATGAGCGCCGTGTTCAGGTCGGGGTGCTGCTGAGGCACACCCTTCGAGCCCCTCCATGAGCTCGTCCACCTGCTCGGGCGGCGCTCCCCCCATGCGGGCGTTGAGGACCTGGAAGGCGATGAGGGCGCGGTAGAGCGTCGCCGACTCCATCTCCTCGCTGGTCATGGCCAGGAAGGCCCCGAACCCCGCAGCCTGCTCGCGCTTGGTGTCCTGGAGGTCCGCCATGCGGGCGATGAGGTCGCCGTAGCGTTCTTTGAGTGCGGGATCCGTATCAATGGCGGCCTGGAACCGGCTGTCGGTGTCCTGCCGGCGGGCGATGATCACCGGGTCTTCGAGGCCCCGCACCTGGCCCCCGTAAGCCTTCTCGGAGTTGCTGAGCGCGAAGTAGCTGTTGCGCAGGTCCCGCGCCTCGGCTTCGGCCGGATGCTTCCGGATGAAGTCGTCGAGAACCGCCATGCGGGAGCGCAGCAGGTCGATGACGGAGCGATCGCTCACGTCCCGACGGAACTCGAGTTCCGCCACGGTCTGGAGCCGGCTGGTGGATCCGGGGTTCCCCACGATGAAGATGGCGTCCCCCTCCTGCAGTCCGTCGTCGTCCACCTTGAACCAGACGTCGTTCTTCAGGGGATTCCCCTCGTCGTCGTAGATCCGGAAGAACGAGAAGTCCAGGTTGTAGCGGGGATACGTGAAGTTGTCGGGGTCGCCACCGAATAAGCCGATCTGGACCTCAGGGGCCATGACCAGCTTGGCGTGGGTGTACCGCCGGAACACGTAGGCCGACGTGCGTCCCCCGTTGTACAGGGAGATCATCTCCACTTCGAAGCCGGCGTCGGGGCCACCCCGCTCGCCCAGACTGCGTTCCTTGATTGCGTCCAGAACCTCCTCGCGAACGCCGGCGCGCTCCTGCATGGAGGCCTCGTCCACGCGGGCGTTCACCTCGTCGGTGACGTCCACGATCTCCACGAGTTGGTCGGCTTCGAAGTCCTCCACGTCGCGCTCGTCGGCCAGGTTCGTGGCCAGGAAGCCGTCGTCCAGCAGGTTCTCACCCTCCCGCTGCACCTGGGTGACGAACTCCCGCGCGCAGTGGTGGTTGGTCATGACCAACCCGTTGGGCGAAACGAAGGAGGCCGAGCAGCCGGGAATGCGCAGAGACCCCAGGCGGGCCTTGGCGAACCAGGCAGCATCGGGGTGGAAACCGTAGGTGTCCGCCAGATATTCCGTGGGCGGAAACTCGAAGGTCCACATCTTTCCCTGGTCGAACGCGCCGGCCTTGACCGTGTCCAGGTCGACCCCGAAGACCACGGGTCCCACCACCTGGCCGGGGTCCGTGTCGGTGCGGACCAAGGGGATCTCCGCCTGCGGCGTCGGCGCCTGTGCGGGTGGGGGGGCAGCGGGGGCAGCGCCACCGCAGGCTGAGAAGAACGTCAACAGCCCGAGGACGCTCGTCCCCCGGATCGACCACACAGTCCCTACCCTCATGGAAACGCACTCCTTGGATCGTTGCGGATGCAGTTCAGCCGACCCGGTGGAAGCGTCGGCCAAGGAAAGTCGATGGATGCGGTCCGATCAGACAAGCCGCGTCCTGCACCTACTCCGGCTGCGGTATCGTCGCCTTCGGACCGTCGACCCACATACAACCCCAGGAGCCCCCTGCGGTCCGCTCGCCCCCCCGCGTCCCCGTGGCCCCCGCCACACACACCTTGGAGCGAAGGGCCCATTCCCCCGCGGAAATGGGCCCTTCAAGGGTCCTGCGCCAGCGCTGGCGGTGCGTCAGGCCGAGGCCTCTGGTTCCTTGTGCACTCCCGTCCACTTCAGGATGTCCTCCATGAGGCACCATTTGGTGACGGAGGACTGGACCAGGTTCACCCCGACGAAGGCGGTGAAGAGGAACCACCAGGGGCTCACCCACCACCCCAGGGCCAGGGAGGCCAGCGTGAACAGGCCGGCGATGAGTCGGATCTTGT
>CALOCN010000012.1:0-4995 GCA_942491735.1 Candidatus Eiseniibacteriota bacterium
CGCCCAACTGTCCAAGCGTTCACGGAAGCAGCGCCCCGTTAGGGTAGTTTCGGCGCAGCGTCGGAGTCGGGCGTATCCCACAGCCGCACCGTGCCGTCGCTTGATCCGGTGACGAGCGCATCGTGCGTCGGGTCCGCCACCACGCCCAGGATCCGCCCCACATGTCCGTTGAGTCGCAGGGTTTCCCCGCCTCCCTCGTCCCAGGTGAAGAGGCGGATCATCTGGTCGGCTCCACCCACCGCCACGCAATTCCCCCGGTCAAGGAACGCGACGCCGCCCAGGGGTGGGGCGTCCGTCACGAGCGTCGAGTGCACGCGCCCCGCGCCGGCATCCACGATCAGCGCGCGTCCCTCCGCGCAGACACTGGCGACCAGCGGCCCTGACGGGGAGACGACGAGATCCATGACGCGTGCCTCATGGGCATGCAGGGTCTGCGTGGGCTCCAGTGTGGCCCCGTTCCGCAGGACGATGCGGTCGTCGGTGTGCCCGGTGACCACGAGATTCGGTTCCTCGCATTGGACCAACGCACTCAGACCGTTCCCGGCTACGGTCGCCAGGACCTGTCGGGACCAGGAGACCAGGCGGAGTGAGTCGTCCGCGCAGGCGACCACGATGCCTCGGCTGCCGGCGTCCAGTTCCACCACGTCCAGGTTGGACCAGGGGGTTCCCGGTTCGCCCGTCCGTGAATCCAGGTCCGCGATGCCCCGGGGTTCCAGGGCGAGCAGGACACGCTCTCCGCTTGGATCCACGGCCACCCTGCGGATGGCCGGAGCGGTTATTTCGTGGAGTTCCTCCAGGGTCCCGGGATCGAGGAGGGTCATGTTCCCGAGTTCCGAGACGCAGGCGATCCACCTGCCGCCGGGGTCGACGGCAAGGTCCTCGACGCCGGGTCTGCGGGTCGTCGGGGCCCGGAGACGGTACACGGGGACGTCCGCGGCGGACCAGTCGAAGAGGAGGACACGTCCGTCCCAGCCCCCCGCGGCAAGCGTGCGCCCATCCGGGGATCGGGCGAGCGAGTAGACGTCCGCATGATGCCCGAACAGTCGGGCCAGCACCTCGCCGGTCCCCGGATCCCAGCGGAGCAGGCGACGGTCCGCCGCAGCACTCATCGCGACTCCCGCTCCGGGGTCCAGGAGCACCGAGGACGTGGTGGCATCGTGCCCCCGGAATACCGTCCCCGCGGAACCGCCGGGCATGTGCCAAAGCCGCACGGTCCGGTCCAGGGAGGTGCTCGCGATCCACGCCCGGTCCGTACTCTCGACCATTCGTATGATGCGTCGCACGTGTCCCTCGAGGATCCGGAGTGATCCAAGGGTCCGGGAATCCCGGAGTTCGATCGTCCCTTCCGACGTTCCCACCGCGAGTCGGCGCCCCCCCTCCACGTAGAGGGGAACACACAGGCCGCCGCCTGCCTCGAAGCGACCGACCTGTTCACCTCCGGGAAGGGCGAGGATGCGGACTTCCCGATCGAAGTGTCCGACCGCGAGACGATCCTCGTCCGGATGGAGGGCGACCTGCGCCCAACCTTCCCCCCGGAGCAGGGTATCGGGGGCTCCACCGTCCAGTGAACACCGAAGCACCAGGCCGTTGCCCAGGCCGACGACCACCCAGTCCTCCCGGGAGCCCACGGCGAAGGACTCCACGCTGGCGCCGAAGGGACCGAGGGTTTCCAGGCGTTGGCCCGATGTCGCGTCGTGGAGGACCAGGGTTCCGTCGAGGCTGCTGGACCAGACGCCACTCCCGGCCCGGTTGAAACGGAGGTGGGTCACCCCGCCCTCGTGAGCCGGTAGGGCGATCCTGCTTCGATCCAGCCGTCCGGAGAGATGACGCCACTCCCACCCGCGGAGGTTCTCCGGAGCTCTCGCCAATTGCCTCCCGGCCTCACCCGGCTGATCCGCACCCAGTGCGGCCTCCGCGGCGGAGAGGCTGGCCGAGTAGGCAATCCACTCGGCCTCCATCCGGGCATTCTCGGCACGGCGGTACTGGGCCGTGGTCGCCAACAGCCCCGCGGCCAGGCTCAGCACCACCGCGACCAGAGCTGCGGCCAGGGCGCGATGGCGCCGTATCAGGGTGCCCATCCGATAGGTCAGGGTGTCGGGACGGGCAAGTACGATCTGACCGCGGAGATGACGATGTACGTCCCCGGAGAACTGCTCGATTCCCGCGTATCGCCGCGAAGGATCCCGGTGGGTGGCCCGGGCCACGATGGTTTCGAGGTCTCCCCGCAGGGACCGGGTCAGCATGTCCGGCGTGGTGCGGCGGGCATCGGCAATACGCTTCCTCTCCACCGCGGGAAGCGAATCGAACGCGTCCAGGATCCGGATGGGGTCACCCCGGGTGACTTCGCCCTCGATCCCGCCAGGCCGGCCAATCCGCGTGCCGTAGGGTCCGACCCCCGCGAGCAATTCGTGCAGGACGACTCCCAGGGAGTAGACATCGCTCGCGGTGGTGATCGTTTCTCCGAGGATCTGTTCCGGGCTCGCGTAGGCCGGAGTCAGCATGCGCTCGACGGTAACCGTGCGGGTCCCGGGTGTGTCCGGGTCGAGAAGCTTGGCGATGCCGAAATCCAGGAGCTTCGGTGTCCCATCCGTCATGACGAGGATGTTCTCCGGCTTGAGGTCCCGGTGCACGACGAGACGTGTGTGGGCATGATGCACGGCGTCGCAGACAATGCGGAAAAGATCGAGCCGGGACCTGAGATCGAGCCGCTCCTCGTCGCAGTAACGGTGGATGGGACGCCCCCGACGAGCTCCATGACGATGTGGTGTCCATCCTCGGTTTCGTCGCCGTCCAGGAGTTGGGCGATGTTCGGGTGGGTCAGGGAGGCGAGGACCTGTCGCTCCCTACGAAACCGTTCCACCCGGATCGGATCGGCCATGGCTCCCCGCATGAGCTTGAGGGCCACCCGTCTTTCGAACTGCCGATCGACGCGTCGGGCCAGGTAGACCGTGCCCATTCCGCCCCGCCCCAGGAGTCCCTCGATTTCATAGGGCCCGAACCGGGTCTGTCGGGGAGAGTCCTCCACCCGCTCCATCCCGCGCCGGGCTTCCTCGGAGATGGAGTCCTGGATGAAGGCGCCGGCGCGCCGATCGGAGTCCAGGAGTGAGAGCACCTCACGCCGAATCGTGTCGTCCGCGCAGTGGGTTTCGAGGTAGGCCCCCCGCAGGGCGGGAGGCAGCCGCTTTGCGGCATGGAAGTGGGATTGAACCTGCCGCCAGGCCTCGGGATCGAGTGTCACGCCCCCGCGTCCAGTTCCCGGAACAGCCAGGCCCGGGCCATGGCAAGGTCCCGATGGACGGTTGCCTCGGAGATCCCGAGAACCGCGGCCAGTTCGTCGTACTTCAGGCCGCCGAAGTAGTGGAGTTCGATCGCCTTGGCCTTGCGTTCGTCCTGTCTGGCCAGACGGTCGAGGGCTACATCCAGGGCAAGGAGGTCGATGCCCGGGTCCGCCGATATGATCGCCGCCTTCTCCAGGGTGGTTCGCGACCATCCGCCGCCGCGCTTCTGGCGTCCCCGTTCGCGGGCGTGATCCACCAGGATCCTTCGCATGGTCCGGGCCGCCATGGCGAGGAAGTGCGCACGGTCGTTGAACGCGACATCCATGTCGACCATGCGCACGAAGGCCTCGTGGACCAGCGCCGTGGCCTGCAGGGTATGTCCCCGTCGCTCACCGCTCATGCTGCGGTATGCGAGACCACGGAGTTCGTCGTAGACCCGTGGGAGCAATCGGTCGAGGGCTCCAGGTTGCCCGGCTCTCCAATCGAGAAGGAGCTGCGCTGTCGGAGTGGAATCGGACATGATGGGCTCCGTGGGGGGCCCATCAAGCCTAGCACAGTGATTCCGCGCCTAACGCAGGAGCGAAAGGGTCCGGCTCTCGGCTTCTCCCCCGGTGCTCACCCTCGCGAAGTAGATCCCCGAGGGAACGCGGCCTCCGTCCGCACCGGTCCCGTCCCAGGTTGTTTCTACCGCCCCCGCGGATCGGAAACCGCGGAACAGTTCCCGCACCAGGCGTCCACGAACGTCGAACACACTGATCTCGACTTCGCCCGGCGTCTCGAGCTCGAAGGCGATATGGGTGCGTAGCTGGAAGGGATTCGGAAACGCACTCAGGGAGAGCGTCGGCCCGGCGCCCGGCGTGGGTACGGCCGAGGTGGCGAGCTGGTTGTTGACGATCCCCGCTTCCACCGAGTTGGCCGTGTATCCGGGAGGCAGCTCGAAGACTTCGCTCGGGTTGAGGATGCCATCGGCCTCCGTGACGACGTCGTTGAACCCATTGCATTGCGCCGAGCCCAGGAACTCCATGAGGACCTGGACCGAGACAGGCTGGTCCGCGCTCACCGTGAAGAGGTTCGACTGGAAGACCCCGTCAATGGCGTTGAGATGATCGAGTCCGGCAAAAACGCCGGAGGAGGGGGGAGCGGATGCGTTGGCCTGGGCGTGCCAGCGGCCCCAGAGTCCCCCCGAACCGGAGATTTCCAGGGTGGAGAATACCCCGCCGACGTGTTGGACGCTTGCCTGCAGCGCCAGCTTGACCCGCACCTGGATATTCCCACCGCTTCCGGATCCGTCCGAGAAGACCACATCGTTGAACGTCATGACGGCACGTCCGGCGCGGGATGACTGGAGGCTCGTCGAGCCGCTACAGGTCTGCTTCACCCAGACGTGGAGTTCCCCCGGGTTCGCCGCGATATCCCAGCTATACGATCCCGAGGAACCAAGGTTCTGCGGTCCCCCCTCAATGCCTACCGGTGCTGGCCCGGACACCTGTTCCTCCGTGGAGAGGCTGAACCAGTCCCGGCGGATTACTTCATAGACCGGGGCGGCCTGAGTGGGGACCGCAAGCACCAGAGCCAGAATCGGGAGGAGGAGTCGCATGATGTGGTTTCCTTGAAGGGTTGGAGGATGGCTTCAAGGGGACAAGCGACATTCCGGGCCGGATTCCCTCATCTTTTCCTGGCGGGGCCCTCATCTATTCCTGCCGGGGCCAGTCGGGAC
>CALOCN010000013.1:0-164814 GCA_942491735.1 Candidatus Eiseniibacteriota bacterium
CGACTTGGTGCGGGGACTCGCGAAGTGGGCTGGCAAGAGCGATCCCGATTCCGGTGCCAAGTGGGCAGCGCGAATGATATCGGCCCGGAGTTGCCGGACGTTCCCGCGCCAGTTGCGTCCCATGAGCCAATCGGACGTTTCGGTGGGAAGGGTGAGGGTCTTTCCCTCGGACCGGTTGACCTGGTCCAGGAAGTGCTGGGCGAGGAGCGGGACGTCACCCAGACGGTTGCGCAGGGGCGGGAGTACGACCTCCAGGCCAAGGAGCCGGTAGTAGAGATCCTCCCGGAACCGGTTCTCGGCCACCGCGCGTTCCAGATCCACGTTGGTCGCGGCGATCACGCGGACGTTGACGTACTCGACCCGGGTCCCGCCCACCGGGCGCACCTCGCCCGTTTCCAGGACGCGAAGCAACTGGCCCTGGGACCCAAGGGGCAGTTCCCCGATCTCGTCCAGGAACAGGCTTCCGCCGTCCGCTTCGCGGAACATCCCGAGGGTGTTGCGTACCGCGCCGGTGAACGAACCCTGGTCGTGGCCAAAGAGTTCGCTCTCGACCAGCTCCTTGGGGATCGCTCCGCAGTTGAGGGCGAGAAGTTGCTTGTCGACGCGTGGGCTCAGGGAGTGCACCAGATTCGCCACCAGTTCCTTGCCGGTGCCGCTTTCCCCGCGGATGAGGATGGGGATGCGGGTCGGGGCGAGCTTGGCAATCCACGAGGCCTGTTCCTCGATCTCGCTGCAACGGGTGATGATCCCGTGTTCCGCGAGGTTGACCCGGGGCAGGTTGAGGGACTCCGTTGTGGTGGTCCCATCGGAACCGGAGTCAACGAGATCGTCCAGCTGGGCACGCTCGCCGCGCCACTTCTTGAGCAGGGGCTGGCAACCGAACTGATCACAGAGGGTTTCCAGTCGATTCCACCAGGAGGCGGCGAGATCGGTCTTTCCCGCGAGCTCGGCCAGGGTGGAAATGCGATGAGCGGTGAGTACCTGCTCATAACCGAGTCCGCGATTGCGTACGTGCTCCCCGTGCCTGAGAAGTGCGTCGATCGCCGCGTCACGGTCCCCATCGAGGGCGGTGAGTTCGGCGTCGAGGCGGTCGAGGGCCAGTTCGTCCTCGAGCTCCATGGTGGCGTCCAGGTTCCTGGCGCGGGAGATGTGGAGCTTGGCGTAGTGGCTGTTGTGGCGGGAAATCCAGAACTCGGCCAACCAGCGGTGCAATTCGCCGATGACATCGTTGGCAGGCGAGAGGCGGCGGGCGTACTGGAGGGCCTTGCGGAAGTGGGAGAGGGCGGTGAAGTCATCGGAGGCGAGGCTGGCAGATCGCGCGAGGCATTCGTGAAGCAGGGACTTGTCTCTTGTCGTCGTTGATCCCAGATTCAGAAGGTCAGAGAGATGGGCCTGATCGGAGAACTGACCGCTTCTTTGAGAGATGAGACTCATTCCAATTCTACTCTGGGTCTCAAGCTGCGCATCTCCTGCCACGCACGCAACGTCGAGAGCGGACTCATACGCGTCAGTGGCAAGGGCCAAACGCCCCAGAAAGAGATAGGTAGTGCCGAGGGTCATTGCAGCAGTCGCATAGATGATCAGTTCATTGCACTCTAGGGCCCGATCAATGGCGGACAGTAGTCGCGTTTCCGCGATTCCGTACTCCCCGAGCTTTCTCCGCGCCGATGACTCAAGCAACTCACACCAAGCTACAGCGCTGGAGGAAGACAGCTCCCAATCAGCAAATACACGTGCTCGGTCGAACTGTTGCACTGCGGCTGCTGGTTCACCACCAAAGTTCAGTGCAACGCCCTTCATTAGGCAGGCAGCAAAGACAGCAGTTGGAGATCCTGTTGCCCTTCCCCATCTGAGGAGAAGATTGCAGTATCGGTGCGCTCGATCCAAGTTCCCCTCGATGATGCTCGATCGAGCGGGAAGACACGCCACAGAGTAGGACAGCACGCGCTGTGCTTCGGGAGCACTCCTCCACAGCCGCAGGGCTTTGGCGGTCAAGTCTCGGCTGTTTGGCTCTCGGTTTATGATTGCGTTGGTAGTCTGAATTCTGGCTCGCTCGAGCCTAGTTAGGACGTGGGGGAGGTGGGTCAGGAGAATGTCGTTTGCGATCTTGGAACGAACATGCCGACTTGCTTCGGCTTTGGCCCAGTCTGCTGCAAACCCGGACGTGAGATCACCGGGAAGGCGAATCGAATTCAGTTGGGCCGTCGAAGGTCTCGACAGCATCAGAGGGACACCTGTGCAAGCTGCCAGATCATTCTTGCAAGTAGAATGTGGAACACAAGCCTCGGGACCTCGGTGTTTGTGGCTCCCGGACCTGTGCCATCAGGCCCTCCCTCGGTTCCTCCTCCATCAGGTCCTGCCTCGACGTCGAATCGCGCCTGAGTCTCCATTGGCATCACCACCAAGAGACTCACCGCGATCAAGAGGACGAGTAGCGTGAGGCGCGAGCCAAAAGACCCCCTCGCGCGAAACCGCATCATGAACGTGTCCTCCTTGAGGCTGGTCTGGTGCCGGTCGGTGGGAACAGAACGACACCCCCCTTCTGGACCAGGCTCGGGATTTGGTGGGATTGACTGAGGGAGTTTATTCAAAGAATTGTGAATGGTCAAATCAGTCGACGCTTGGCATGTCCGACAACACGCTATAAATAAACAAGTTACACAGTCAAGCCGTCCCCAAATTTCCCACTCAGGAGAAGGGACCCGGGTGGATAGAAAGTAACCAGTCACCTCCCTGTGAACACTGGATCGCCGCCCCGGGTGTCTCCCCAGATTCTCCCCGAGACCACGTATACTCCGCCCCTTTCCGGGGCGCTCCGGCACCCCATCACTGATCGGCCAATTCGCCCAAAGGTCACCCATGGAAATCAGCAACTCACTCCTCGTCGTCCTCATGTTCGTCGGCATCCTTACCCTGGGAATCGTCGGCCTGCTCAGCGCGCTCTCGTCGGTGGTCAATCACCGCGGCGGACTCAAGGCGGACGCGCTGCACACGAGTTGGATCGTCCTGATGCTCCTTTCCCACTTGCAGATCTTCTGGGGCGTGCTGGACATCCTGGCCGTCGAGGAGTGGACCTACGTCACCTTCCTCTACATGCTGTCCGGGCCCATTATCCTTTTCTTCTGTTCCAACATCCTCATGCCCAACCCGGGAGACCCCGATGCCGACGATGGTCGGCGTTTCTACTACGCCATCGCCCCCCAGTTCTTTCTCCTCCTGGCCATCCTGCAGATCTGGTTCATGGGGGTGGATCTCCTGTTGGGGTACGGCGTGAACCGGATGACCGTGGTTGGGGTGATTGCGCTGGTCATCGCGGTGACGCTCTCCCGGGCCAAGTCGCCCTCCGTTCACACCGTTGGGACTCTCGCTGCCTGGCTCCTGTTTGTGGGGGCCATGGTGGTTCGTGGCGCAGGAATGCTCTAGTCCGCATCCCCGTACTGGGTCAGAATGCCGACATGCCCACCCTGAGTCCACGCATCCTCCTCCTGGGGGCCTGCCTCGTCCTGACGAGTCCAGGCATCCTCCTGGCCCAGGAAGAAGACACCGCTCCCCGTGCTCTTGAGGATCCCACCGTCGCCACCATTCGCACGGTGACCGACGCGGCCGAGCATCCGCTCCTCAAGTGGTCCTACTTCCCCCACTACCAGGACGAACTCCAGGACCTCTACGGCCCCCGCGACTATCAGCCGTTCTGGATCCGCGACGGCGTCCCCCGCCGCGAAACCCGGGACCTTCTCCTGGCGATTTCCGAGGCCGGGAGCAAGGGCCTGGACCCCGGCGACTACGACTACGCGTTGCTCGATCTCGAGGTCGGGCGGCTCGAGGCCGGAGAAGTGCTCCCCCCGGACCGGGTCGGACTCCTGGACTCCGCGCTCAGCATCGCGCTCTTCCGCTACGTCAGCGATCTCCACATCGGGAAGATCAACCCGGCCAACCTGAGCTACGGGTTCAACATCGAACCCAAGAAGTACGACCTGGCAAAACGGGTGCGGGAGATGGTCGAGCAGGATCACATCCTGGAAGGCGCGCTGGAAGCGGAGCCTCGGTACCCCCTGTACTGGCGCCTACAGCGGGCGCTGAACCGGTACCAGGTCCTGGCGGCCACGAACACCGACATCGAGGCCGTTCCCGAGGTCAAGAAGCTCACCGTCTACGACCCCTATGACGGCGTGCGTCAACTGGCCGCTCGCCTGCGGGTCGAGGGGGACCTCACCGAGACCGGCCCCTTCGCGGTCTACGACTCCACGTTGTTCGAAGCGGTGAAGCGGTTCCAGTATCGCCACGGGTTGGCGGTGGACGGCGTGGTGGGCCCGGCCACCTTCGCCGCGCTCAACGTTCCCATGGCGCACCGGCTACGCCAGATCGAGCTGGCCCTGGAGCGCATGCGTTGGCTGCCGCTCACCCTGGAAGGCCCCATTCTCTTCGTGAACCTTCCCGCGTTCCAGCTCTGGGCGATCGAGGATGTCCACGGTACGGCCACGGTGGCCTTCACCAGCCGGGTCGTGGTGGGCAAGGATGCGCTCGATACCCGGACGCCCGCCTTCAAGGAGACCATGGAGTACGTGGTGTTCAACCCGTACTGGAACGTCCCCTACAGCATCATCACCAAGGAGCTGGTTCCCAAGATCCGGGCCGACTCCACGTATCTGGATGCGAACAACTACGAGATCGTGGACCGGTTCAGTTGGGCCGCGGAGGCCATTCCGCTATCGGACTCCACCCTGGCCCTGCTGGGAAGCGGGGCGCTCAAGATCCGTCAGAAGCCGGGCGGGTCCAACGCCCTGGGTGGGGTGAAGTTCATCTTCCCCAACGCGCACAACGTCTACCTGCACAGCACGCCCGAGACCGCGTTGTTCCGCCGGGCCAAGCGGGATTTCAGTCACGGGTGCATCCGCGTGCAGGACGTGGTGGGGCTGGCCGAGTACGTCCTGGCGCCCACCGGGAAGTGGCCGCGCGAGCGCATTGTCGAGACCATGGAGAAGGGTGAGCCCGAGCGCGTCTTCCTCCCCAAGAAGTTCCCGGTGATCATCTTCTACTCCACCGTGGTCGTGGACGACGAGGAGACGGTGTTCTTCTACGAGGACGTCTACGGGCACGACACCATTCTGGATCAGGCGCTGTCCGCGGGTTATCCCTACCCGCCGTGATGCATTCTTCCGGGCCAGATCAACGGACAAGAAAAGAAAGCGGTGCCTCCGGGGGTAGATGGAGACACCGCTTCTTCCTGCCTGGGAGTCGTGGTTGACCTAGGACGACGAACTATCGATGCGAACCACGGCTCCGTCGGCAAGCTGTGCCAGCAGGAACACGATCCCGTTGTCGGCGACCGCGTACACGTTGGCAATGGTTCCGTCTCCCAGCTCAGGGAGCTGGAAGAGCAGATCCGGGACGGCGTCGTTGTCGACGTCGATCCCAAGGGTGTAGGCGCCGGAAGGCAAGTCCAGATAATCGCCCGCAGCTCCGAAGTCAACGTCGACGAAAAGCGGCGACGGATCTCCTTCGGTGGGAACGTTCCAGATGTCGACCTGTCCGACGCCGACGGCGGTGTGAATGGCACGCACCCGGATGCCGCTCGGTGTGCTCAGGTCGTCCCCCAGGGCCAGGGCCTGAAGGGAAGCGAGCTCATTGAATGCGGCGGCGGTGAACGCGTCACCCGGAGTGAGGGCCAGACCGGGAAGGGTCAGGACGCTGCTCTCGATGGAGGTGTTGGCCGGGGCGATGTCGATGGTGTATGCCCCGGCGGGAATGGTGAGAAACGCGGTGCCGGCCTCGAAGTCCAGATCCTCGACGGACGGCGTGTCCGAGCCGTTGAGGTAGACGTCGACCAGCTCCGCATCGGGTGAGACGTGCATGGCCCGCAGCTGGGTCGTTGCTGGGTCGATCCGCACCACGTCCCCGGTCTGCAGCTGAGCGAGAAGGAACACGCCGCTGTCGTCGCTGGTGGCGAACACGTTGGCGATGGTTCCCGCTCCGAGAGCGGGCAGTTCGAAGTACAACTCCGGGTTCGCATCGTTGTCGAGGTCGAACCCGAGGGTGTAGGCGCCGGCCGGAAGCTCGAGGTAATCCCCGGCAACGCCGAAATCGACGTCGGTGTAGAGCGGGGTTGGGTCTCCCTCACCGGGAATGTTCCAGATGTCCACCTGGCCGACGCCTACGGCGGTGTGGATGGCTCGCACCCGGATGCCGCTGGGAGTGCTCAGGTCTTCTTCGAGACCCAAAGCATCCAGGGAAGCCACCTCGTTGTACGCGACCGCGGTGAAGTTGCGATCGGCGCCCAGGAACAGTCCGGGCACGGTCAGCACGCTGCTCTCGATCGAGGTGTTCGCGGGAGCGATGTCGACCGTGTAGGTGCCGGCCGGGATGGTAAGGAACGCCGTCCCTGTCTTGAAGGCCAGATCCTGAGCGGCGGGCGTGGTCGAACCGTTGAGATAGACGTCCACGGAAGGCGAGTCCGGGGACAGGTGCAGCGCCCGGAGTTGCGTGGTGGCCGGGTCCAACCTTACTACCGTGCCGTCCTCAAGCTGTGCAGCCAACGACACTCCGCTGTCATCGACGACGGCAAAGACGTTGACCTGTGATCCACGAACCGAACTCGGAATGCCGAAGAAGAAGTCGGCGGCGCCGTCACGGTTCGCATCGAGGCCCACCGTCATCTCGTTGGGGGCGAGGGTCGCATAGCCGCCGTCCTCCCCGAAGGCCAGGTCGGAGACCAGTCCCCGCATGGAGCCGTTGTCCCGGATGGCCATGACATCGACGTTCCCAACGCCGGTTGCGGTGTGGATCACCCGAACCAGGACGTTGTCCTCGCCCACCACGACCGGCTTGTCTTCCAACAGGAGCGGGGTCAGGTTGGCCACGGCATCGAACGCCACCGCCGTGTAGAGCGCGTTGGCCTTCAGGGACAGACCATCGACGGTCAGCACGCTGTTCCCGATGGACGTGTTGGCCGGCGCGATATCCAGACGCTTCGTCTCGGGATCGATGTCCGCGTAGCCGGTGCCTCCGTAGTAGGCCAGGTTGGTGATCGCGGGCATGGTCATCTGGTTGAGATAAACGTCCACCGGAGGGGCGTCACTGGAAAGGTGGATGGCTCGCAGACCCGTCATCGTGGGCGGATCCGGGTTGATGCGAGCCACCAGTCCATCCTGGAACTGGGCCAGGAGGAACACGTTGTCATCCGCATCGGTCACCGCGAACACGTTGGCCACGGTACCGGCTGCGAGCGACGGAAGGCTGAAGAGGACGTCCGGGTTGGAGTCATTGTCGACGTCGAATCCCAGACGATAGGAACCCGCAGGGAGATCCAGGTACGATCCGGCGGCGCCGAACGGGACGTTCTCGTAGAGGGGAGTGGGATCCCCGGTCATGGGAACGTTCCAGATGTCCACCTCACCGATTGCGCTCGCGGTGTGGATGGCGCGGACCCGGATCTGCCCCGCGGGAACGTCGAAGTCATCTGCCAGGGCCAGTGCCTGGAGCGAGCTCACCCGGTCGAAAGCGACTGCGGTGTAGGTCCGACCGGCGACGAGGGAGAGCCCCGGCACGGTCAACACGCTGTTCCCGACCCCGGTACCCGTCGGGGCAATGTCCAGGGTGGCGACACCGGCCGTGACCGCACCAAAGCGGCCCTGGGTGAAGGGCAGGTTCCCGGGAAAGGGAGCCGGCTGCCGGTTCAGGAAGACGTCCACGTTGGGAGCGTCGGGCGAGAGGTGGAGCACCCGCAGGGTGGCCGGGGCGGTATCGATCCGCACCAGGGTCTTCCCCGAGAGCTGCGCCAGGAGATAGACGCCCGAGTCGTCGTTGACTGCGAACACGTTGGCCACGGCGCCGGACGGGAGCTCGGGAACCACGAAGTAGAGGTCCGGGTTGGCGTCGTTATCCACGTCGAAGCCAAGGGTGTAGGTTCCCACCGGCAGTTCCAGGTAGGCACCCGCGTCGCCGAAGTTCACGTTGGTGCAGAGCGGCGTCGGGTCGCCGGTGGTGGGGATGTTCCAGATATCCACCTCACCGACACCCACCGCGGTGTGGATGGCCCGGACCCGAATGTTGCCGGCGGCCGGCGGGGAAAGGTCGTCCTGGAGAGCCAGGGCCTGGATGGAGGCGACGTTGTTGAACGCCACCGCCGTATAGTTGCCCCCCTCGACGATCGGCACACCGGTCACGGTCAGCACCGAACCCGCACGGTCGCTGCCGGTTGGTGCGACATCGAGACGCAGCGAACCGGAAGGAATCGAAGTCGGGTTGGTGCCCTTGGTGTAGGCAAGGTTGCGGACCGACGGGCGATCATTGGCGTTGATGAAGACATCCACACCGGGAGCATCCGGCGAGAGGTGCAGGACCCGCAGGTTGCCCATGGCGACGTCGATCCGCGCCACGGTGCCGTCCTGGAGATGGGCGGCCAGGAAGAGCATGCCCATCTCGTCCGTGACGGCAAAGACGTTGGCCACCGTCCCGGCCGGCAGCGCCGGCAGCGAGAACACCTGGTCGGGAACCGCGTCGTTGTCGACGTCGAAGCCGAGGGTGTAGGCGCCTGCCGGCAGGGTCAGGTAGTCCCCAACCGCCGCCGAACGGGACGTCGTCATAGAGCCGCGTCGGGGCACCCGTGGCCGGGATGCTCCAGATATCCACGGTGCCCACGCCGTTGGCAAAGTGAGCCGCGCGAACCCGGATCTGTCCGCCGGTCACCGGGGAGAGATCCTCGACCATGGCCGCACCAAGAATGCCCTGGGAGCTCATGTAGGCGACGGCGGTGTAGGCGTTGCCGGTCTCGAGCATGAGCGGGTCGACGGTCAGAACCGCGTCGTGCGCGGTCCGGTTGTGGGGGGTGACATCGAACCGATAGCCCGAGGCCGCGACCATCTCGAAGTCGCTTCCTTCGACGAACTCGATGTCGCGCGCCACGCGCCGGGTGGTGTTGAGGAGCGCATCCACGTTGGGGGCGCCCGGAACCAGGTGAATCACCCGGAGGCTGGAGGAGTCACCATCAAGACGCGCGGTGGCGCCGTCGTCGAACTGTGCGTAGAGGAACGGGTTGCCTTCCTCATCGGTCACGGCAAAGGCATTGACCACCTGATCGCCGCCAAGCGGCGGCAGCGCGACCACGAAGTCCGGGGTCGCGTCCTGATCCGCGTCGATACCGATGGTGTAGGTGCCGGCGGGGATGTCCAGGTAGTCCCCGACGCCTCCGAAGGTCAGGTTGTCATAGAGGCGGACCGGATCCGCATCCGCGGGAAGACTCCAGATGTCCACCGTGCCGATCCCCACCGCGGTGTGGATGGCGCGCAGACGAAGGTTGCCGTTGGTTCCCTCGAAGTCCTCGGCCAGCGGCAGAACGGAAAGGCTGGACAGGGAGTTGTAGGCCGCGGCGGTGTAGCTCTCCCCGCCTTCCAGGTCGAGTCCAGTCACGGTCAGCACGCTGCCGTTGATGCCGGCGCCCGTGGGCGCAATGTCCACCCGATAGGTGCCGGCCGGGACACCCAGAAACCCGGTCGATTCCTCGAACTCGAGATCGGTCACTGCTGCATCGGGGTTCCCGTTGAGGAAGACATCGACGCTCGGCGCGTTGGGTGAGAGGTGCGACACCCGCAGCCGCGCCATGGGCATGGGATCCGTGCCCACCTGGATCGAGGACTCGCCGGTCCGG
Organism: Candidatus Eiseniibacteriota bacterium; assembly: GCA_942491735.1. GTDB lineage: Bacteria > Eisenbacteria > RBG-16-71-46 > JABDJR01 > JABDJR01 > CALOCN01. Next base: position 9,644 of record CALOCN010000013.1, read on the forward strand.
GTCTGTGCGCGCAGGAACGGGGTTCCCTGGTCATCCGTGGTGGCAAAGACGTTGGCGACGGTGCCGCTGGACAGCGGCGGCAGGTTGAAGAACACGTCCGGGTTGGCGTCGTTGTCCACGTCGAAGCCCAGCGTGTAGGTCCCGGCGGGGATGGTCAGGTACGCACCGATGCCACCGAAGGGGACATTGGTCCACAGGGGGGTGGGGGCACCCTCGGCCGGGACGTTCCAGATGTCCACTTCGCCGATGCCCACCGCGGTGTGCACCGCGCGCACGCGCACCTGGCCTTGGGCCACCTCGGAGTTGTCATCCGCAAGCCACAGGGCCTTGACCTCATCCAGGACGTCGTAGGCCACCGCGGTGTAGCTGCGACCGGCCTCGACACCGAGTCCGGGTACGCTGAGTACCGCATCGCCCGGGTCGGATCCAGCCGCGGCGACCGAGACCGTGTAGGTTCCGGGTGCCACGGTCTGGTAAGGCCCTCCGTTGGGGAAGGCGACGCCGGCGTAGAGCTGAGCCGTGGAGCCCCCCTCCGCCGTGGTGTAGACATCCACCGCCGGTGCGTCCGGCGAGAGGTGGATGGCCCGGATCTGGCCGTCGCTGACCTGCGGCGTTCCTGGGCTGTCGTCGTCGCTGCATCCCGCGAAGAGGAAGAGCGTCCCAATAGAAAGTGTGGTGAGGATGAACCCCTGGAGCCAAGTGCGCGGGCTCTCCTGGGATCGGGCTCGGACCTTCGATCGTGGTGACTTCATTTCGAATGATCTCCGTCAGGCATGTGGCCCGGACCAGTCGGTCGCGGGGGTTGTCTAAGTTTTGTTCGCTCGTCGACCGGATGAATTTAGGACATAACTTAGACAAAGACAAGCAGTTTTCGGCAAGGTTGGTTGTGGCAATTGTCGTAAACGACATAAATTTTAATGAGTTAGACAATATTACGATTATTGTGCGGCGATCAAAAAAGCTAGACAAAACATGGGCAAAAAGAAAGCGGCGACCCCATGCGAGGTCGCCGCTTCGGTGTAAAGTACTGTGCTGCTAAGGCTTACCGGAGATGATCTTCTCGCCTGTTCCGTCCGCCTTGGCGGTGGCGATGGCGGTGCCCCCCTTGAGGCTCACCACATAGACCACGGCGTCGCCCGTCGGGGACCAGTCGCAGTCCGGGTCCCGCTTGGAGTTCTCGACCAGCGTCTTGGATCCCTTCTTCCCCAGGGTCAGGATCTTGAGCACCTGCTCGTCGCCGTCGATGGAGGCATAGAGAATGCGACCTCCGTCCGGGGACCAGGCCGGTTTGGTCTCGTGTCCCGGATCGTTGGTGATCTGCTCCAGGGAACGATCCTCGAGGGTGAGGATCCACAGGTCGTAGTTGCCGGTGCGGTTGCTGGAGAAGACGATGCGCTTGCCGTCGGGTGACCAACTGGGGCCGAAGTCGTTGGCGTCGTCCACGGTGAGGCGGGACTCGGTCTTGTCCTTGGTGGAGATCATGTACAGGTCGTTGTTCTCACCCTCACGCCCTTCGAAGGCGATCCACATGCCGTCCGGGGAGACGGTCGGCGACAGGGCTCGGCGGTTCTTCTGGAGCTGATCCACCTCGCCGCCCGAGGCCTTGATCTGGCAAAGGGACCACAGATCGCCGATCTTGCGGGTGAAGACAAGGGACTCCCCGTTCGGGAACCAGGCCGCCTCACCGTCGGTGGCATCCCCTGGAGTGAGGCGCTTCACGCTTCCGCCACCGGCCCCCACGACGTACAGGGAGTAGTCCCCATCCCGATTGGACGAGAAGACGACTTGCTTCCCGTCGGGCGAGAACTCGGGACCGTGGTCGAAGCGATGAGCCTCTTCCTTGTCGGCGGCAAAGGCGGAACCAAGCGACAGGGCTGCGGTCAGGACAAGAGCTCCGACAAGGCGATTCATGCAGGATCCTCCGGGTAAGAAGCAACAAGGGGAGGATTCTAGCCGATTTCGGGGAGCCGCCGCAGCTTCAAGGGAAGGGGTGCGGGGCGGATCAATCCGCGGCTGGTGGTGCGTCCAGCCGGTTGAGGTGGCCAATCCCCCGGCGAAAGAACACCAGACCAATGCCGGTGGGAAAGAGGGCTCCTCCCATGCCTGCGATGTTGCCCCCCACCAGCGCCCCCATCAGGATCATGAGCCCCATCCATAGCACCAGCCCGCCGGCCATCATGACCAGCCAGGGGGTCACGCGGTGCCCCCCGGTGTGGTACGCGCCCAGCTCATGATGCGGCTGGTCGTCCTCGCTTTCGCCTCGCAGCTGCACCGCGCGCAGCCGGTGGACGAGCGACAGCACCTTCCCGACCCCCAGCGCGGTCACGGCCAGCGCGGCCATGGGGAGCAGGATCCGCAGTCCCGAGTCCTCGGCGAGACGGTCCATGGACATGAGCGCGGCATCGTAGAGACCATGGAGCAACACAGGAAGGACCAGCGCCTTGGCGAAGTAATGGGTTCGCTGGGCCGGTTGGAAACGGGCCAGGGCCAGGTAGTAGCCCATGACTGCGCCGGTCATGCCGTGCAGCGGAACGGCCATCACCGCGCGGTAGCCGGCGGTCTCGAGCCCGCCGTGGGCGACGTAGAGAAGGTTCTCCGTGGCCGCGAACCCCATGGACGCGGCAACCCCGTAGACCAGCCCGTCCATGGGTTCGTTGAACTCGGAACGCCGCATGCAGAACAGGACCAGGACGAGGAACTTGCAGAATTCCTCGGGGATGGCCGCGCCCACGACTCCGTTGACCAGTCCATAGATCCACGGGCTCCGGATCGACTCGATCAGCGGATTCATGGGCAGTTCAAGGGCGATGGCAAGCGGGATGCTGAGCACGCCCAGACCGAACGTCGCCCAGACCAGGCGATGGGGTTCGGGATAGCGATCCCGGCCATGGAAAAACGCCATGACGAGAAGCGCGGGGACGAGCGCGGCGACGGCAAGTACGACGTTCACGCCGGGATTCTACCCCAGGATCGTGCGGGTCGCGTTCCCTTGGGTGGGGCCCCTGAGGTACCATGCCGGCCCCCCCCTTGCCAGGTTCCCCGGAGGCAACATGCGGACTCTCGTGCTTTTTCTCTCCCTATGGCTTCCCTTGACCGGGCTGGGGGCGCTCGTGCCCGGTCTCGCCCTGGCCGACCCCGACTCCCCCGTCGCCACCCTGCAGGTGGAAGCGGAAAAGCTGCGCCCCTGGGTTCGGGGTCCCCTGGCCAAGCGCTTCCTGCGGGCCACCGCGGACCTGCCCACCCCGGAGCCTCGGACGGTCTACTACAACAAGACCACCCGGCAGGCACTGACCGAGGCCCAGGCGAAGGACATGCCGCCCGAGGATCTGGAGGGGTACGGGCTCAAGACCCTCGATGCGCACTTCTATTACATGACCCGCTATGGTTCGCCTTTGGCCTTCGCCCGGGTGCTGGATCTCCTGGTGGGAGCGGGGATGGACCCCAACGCCGACTTGCGGATCGCCGACTTTGGTTTCGGTTCCATTGGGCACTTGCGCCTCCTGGCCAGCCTGGGAGCGCAGGTCACCGGGATCGAGGTGGATCCCCTCCTGCAGGCGGCCTACAGCGATCCGGGGGATGTCGGAACCATTCCCCGGGGGAAGCTGGCCGGCGAGGGGGCACCGGGAACCCTGCAACTTCTCTTTGGGTCCTACCCGGCCGAGGCCCCGTTGGTCGAGGCGCTGGGCACCGGTCTCACCGCCTTTGTCTCCAAGAACACGCTCAAGAACGGGTACATCCACCCCGCGCAGGAAGTGGACCCCCGCATGCTGGTGGACCTGGGAGTGGAGGATCGCGTGTTCGTGCAGGCGGTCTACGACGCCCTCGCCCCGGGTGGGCACTTCCTGATCTACAACCTCTGCCCGGCCCAGCGCGAGGAGGACTACATTCCGTGGGCCGATGGAACCTCGCCGTTCACTGTGGAGCTGTTCAAGGAGGTGGGCTTCCAGGTGGTGCACTTTGACCGGGACGACACCAAGGCGGCCCGGGAGTTGGGCGAGCTCCTGGGTTGGGGCGAGCAGATGGATCTCGCCACGGACCTCTTCGGGGTCTACACCCTGGTGCGAAAGCCCCGCTAGACGTCTCGTCGCATCCCGGTTTCCCCCGGCTATACTGGGCGGGTGAGCCTGATTCCCCGCGTGGTTGCGGCGTTCCTCATCGCCTCCCTGGGTCTTGCCGCTTCCGCCCGGGCCGGTTTCGTCTCCGTGGACGACGCCGCGTTCACCGTGGACGGACAACCATTCCACGTCGCCGGGACCAACTGCTACTACCTCATGGTCTACGCGGCCGACACCGGTCTTCGTTCCCAGGTGAACGAGGTGCTGGAGGAAGCGGCCCTCATGGGGCTCAACGCGATCCGCACCTGGGGATTCAACGACGGGTCCGGATGGAACGCCCTGCAGACTGCCCCGGGTCTCTATGACGAACAGGTGTTCCAGGGTCTGGACTACGTGCTGGATCGCTGCGACCAGCTGGGGCTGCGGGTCATCCTGCCCCTGGTCAACAACTGGACCGACTACGGTGGCATGGATCAGTACGTGTCCTGGAGCCCCACCGCCGCCTTTCACGATGACTTCTATACCGACGTCAACTGTCGGCTCTGGTACAGGAACCACGCCGCCGCGCTCATTGGCCGCACCAACACTATCAACGGCCGACTGTACCGGGACGACCCCACCATCCTGGCCTGGGAGCTGGCCAACGAACCCCGGTGCATCTCGGACCCGTCCGGCAACACCCTTCAGGCCTGGGTCGAGGAGATGAGCGCGCACATCCGGTCGCTGGATCCCAACCACCTGATCGGGACCGGAAGCGAGGGGTTCTATGACGACGGCTCCGGTGCGTGGTACGTCAACGGATCCCAGGGCGTGGACTACCTGCGCAATCACGCCACCGCCGGCGTGGACTACGCCGGGGCGCACAGTTGGCCGGACCACTGGGGGATCAGCACCTCGGCCGCGGTGTCCCTCCTCGAGCGACAAGTGGCCGACGCGACGGGTCTGCAGAGGCCGTTCGTCCTGGGAGAGTTCGGCAAGGCCCGGGATGCCTCGGCCGCTCGCACCTCCAACCACTACGATCCGGCGACCTACTTCTCGCCGGGAGTCACTCCGCGACCGGTACCGGGAGCCGCTCCGTTGACCGCGGATACACGCCGCGGCCCCGGCTTCGACGTTCGCCTGCAGGGCATCACGGCGGGGGTGCCGACGACCGGAACGACGGCTCGCGATGCCTTCTACACCGAGTGCTTCGACACGATCCATTGGAACGCGGCCGGCGGGGCGGTCTACTGGATCTCCTACGACAATGCCTACCCGGATTACGATGGGTTCGGGGTCTATTACCCGGACGACACATCCACCGTCTCCCTGATCGAGAGCTTCGCCGAGGCCATGGATAGCCTGTCGCTGACCGCCGCGCCTCCCCTGCCCATCCCGGGGCCGGTGGTGCTGGGTGCGGCCTATCCCAACCCCTTTGCCCGTTCGCTGCGGGTTCCGCTCACCGTCCGCACCGTCGCCGGCGGGGTGCCGGTCACCGTTTCCGTTCACACCGCGTTGGGGAGACGCCTGACCGTGCTCCTGGACGGTTACCTTCCCAACGGCGGCCACGAGATGACCTGGGATGGTCTCGACGCGCGCGGGTTGCCGGCCCCGGCGGGGGTGTACTTCCTGTCCGTGCGATCGGGCGAGCGGCGGTGGTCTGCTAAACTCTTGCGATCCAACTAGCGCCTGCACAACCTGCTCCCCAGCCAAGGAACCCCATGCCGCGCCTCGGTCCCGCCCGGATCGTACTCACTCTCCTGACCGTGGGACTCCTGTCCCTGCCCGCCGGTCACGCCGCGGCCGGGGTGATCAACGCGGGTCGAGGGTCGGTCCCGGTCTATGTCCCCGCCTCCTACGACGGCACCCCCATGCCGGTCATCGTGGTGCTTCATGGCTATTCCAGCAACGGGGCCAGCGCCGCGGCCTACTTCCAGTTCCACACCGCGGCCGACTCCCTGGGATTCATCGTGCTCTACCCGTCCGGGACCCTGGACACCACCGGTCGGCGCTACTGGAACGCGACCACCGCGTGTTGCGACCTGTACGGGGCGGGCGGACCGGACGACTCCGCCTACATGAAGGATCTCGTGGACGTGCTCAAGACCTGCTACGTCGTGGATCCGGCCCGCATCTACTTCTTTGGCCACTCCAACGGCGGCTTCATGTCGCACCGCTTGGCCTGCGATCACTCGGATTGGATCGCCGGGATCGCCAGCCTGGCCGGGGTCAACTGGTTCGACCCGGCCAACTGCATGCCGGCCCATCCCATGCATGTGGTGCAGATCCACGGGACCAACGACTCGGTGATCGAGTACGCAGGCGGCACCTACTCCGGCAATCCCTATCAGGGTGCGGTGTCAACGGTGGAACAGTGGGCCACCGACAACGGCTGCACCCTGGCCACCACGGCGCTACCTTCGCGGGATCTGGTGTCCAACCTGGCCGGGACGGAAACCACGGTGACCCGCTACGAAACCGGCTGTGGCCCGGGTGGCACGGTGGAGCTGTGGACGATCAACGGAGGGACCCACTCCCCGCTACTTTCCAGCACGTTCAGCCTCCAGGTGGCCGAGAACCTGTTGGCGCATCCCAAACCGGCCGTCCTGGGCGCCGACAATCCACCCCCGGCCCGGCTTCTCTTCACCAGCTCCCCCAACCCCTTTCCCGGGGCCACCCGCATCACCTACCGCGCCGACACGCCGTCCCGGGTGAACCTGACCATCTTCGACACGACCGGAGGACGGGTGCGATCGCTGCTGCGCGATCACCGCGCCGCCGAGGGGGAACACGTGGTGTCCTGGGACGGCACCGGCGATTCGGGCGCCCGGCTCGCGGCCGGGGTGTACTTCGCCCGCATCGGGATCAACGGCACCCACGCCGTGCGCAAGCTGGTTCTCGCGCGTTGACAAAACGCGATCGGGGGACTTTCATCGGGCCATGAACGCTTCCCGTTTGCGCGACGAGATCGACCGCTTTGATCCGACCCTTCCCATCGAAGAGGCCTGGATGCCCCCGGCTTCGTGGTACACCGACCCCGCGTTCTTCGCGCTGGAACGACGCGCGGTGTTCGGCCGCACCTGGCAACCGGTGGCCCGCGTGGCGGAGGTCCCCAACCCGGGTGACTACGTGAGCGGTTGCCTGGCCGGTGAGCCCTGGGTGGTGGTACGCACCGAGGACGGCTCGGTGCGTGCGTTCCACAATGTCTGCCGGCACAAGGGACGCGAGGTGGTCACCGGTTGCGGCAACGCCCAGGAGCTGGTGTGCGGCTACCACGCGTGGCGCTATCGTCTGGATGGGCGGCTCAAGTCGGCGCCTCGCATGGCCGGGATTCGGGACTTCGACAAGGAAGCGATGTCCCTGCCGCCGCTGCGGGCGGAGGTGTGGGGACCCTGGGTGTTCATCAACGGCGATCCGCAGGCCCCACCCCTGGTGGCCGGTCTCGGGGAACTGGACCGGCGTCTTGGGGCCAGCGGCTGGGGGGACCTCGTCTTCCATGACCGCAAGCACTGGGACATCGGGTGCAACTGGAAGGTGTACGCCGACAACTACCTGGACGGGGGCTATCACATCCCCCACATGCACCCCACCCTGGATGCGCAACTCGACATGGACTCGTACCGGACGGAGCTGTTCGAGACCTACTCCATCCAGTCTTCCGACCCGGCCTCGGGGCCCGATGACCGCATCGATTACGACGCGGGGGAACGGATTGGCCCGGGTGCCATCTATGCCTGGCTCTATCCCAACTTCACCCTCAACCGCTACGGCCCGGCTCTCGACAGCAACTACATCCTGCCCCTGGGGCCGGACCGTTGCCGGGTGGTCTACGAGTTCTACTTCCAGGCGTCGGGAGGGGATGCGGCCAAGCGGTTCATCGAGGAGAGCATCGCCCAGAGCGACGTGACCCAGCAGGAAGACATCGCGATCTGCGAGTCGGTACAGGTGGGGTTGGGATCCTCAAGCTACGACCGGGGGCGCTACGCCCCCGGGGTGGAAATGGGCGAGTACCACTTCCATCGCCTGTTGCACGGGGCGTTGACCGGGGACTGACGCCGGTCCGATCAGGCCTCCGGCGCGGGGGGCGTTTCTTCCGGGGTCTCCTCCTCGAACTCCTCCTCGGGCGATTCCAGGAGCTCCCCGATGAACATGCTCGAGTTCTTGACGAAGAACACGACCGGAAGGCTGCCGGCCAGCGAATCGAGACGCTCCCCGTACTCGTGTTCCTTCCCCGGCTCCGGGATCCCCAGCCCAAGGAACACCACCTCGGCTTCGCCGCTGTGCTCCTGGATCATGTCCGCGATGGCCCGGTCCTTCTCCTTGATGAGAACGTTGGCCTTGGCCTCGATCCGGATGTCGGGGATGAGTTTGTTGAGGTAGTCCTCGTTGCGCGTCTTCATCATTTCGCTGGAGGCGATGCTCATGATGGTGACTTCCGCGTTATGCCAGTCGTGGTTGCACTTGAGCAGGTGGGCGAGCAGGAGCATGAGGTCGCTGTTGCGCTCGATCCCGCCCCACCAGACATGGATGGTCTTGATCTCGCGGCGAAAGAGGTGCCGGGGATTGATGCGGGCCAGGACCACCGACTTCTTGAGCGGCTCCAGGCGACGGGTGACCCGAATAACTTCCTGGCGCAGCGTGGGGTCATTGGGCCACCCCAGGAGTACCGTGTTGCTGGTCAGCCCAGCCATGCCGTTGGCCTGGGCCACGTTGACGATTCCCTCGACCACGTCGCGCACCACGTCGACCTCGGCGAACACCACCATGCCCTCTTCGTCCAGGAGCTGCTGCATTTCCTGGCGCTTCTCCGCGAACCCCAGCTCATCCTTGATGAGGTCGCCCACCACCAGGTGACAGGCGGTCACCACGCCGCGGCCCTGGCTGAACCAGGTGCCGAAGCGGATCAGGTCGAGCTCCTTGAGGGGGTCGTCGACAAAGACCAGGACGTGCGGTCGCCAGTTGCGCGCACTCTGGGGGCGCTTGGCCAGGTTGATGAGGGACCAGCGAATGAGGCTCTCGTAGAGGCCGCGCCTGGCGTCTCCCCAACGGGCTTTCTGCTCGCGCCGGGAGAGGAACGCCCACAGGGAGATTTCGGCCACGATGGCCAGGAATCCCACCAGGGGATCGATGAGAACCATGACCACGGTACAGGCGATCCCGCCGATCAGGTTGACGATCCATGGGGTGCGCAGCCGAGGACGCCATGAGGGGTCGCCGCTGAGGGCCTCGAATGCGGCGACTAGGTTGATGGTGCCGTAGACGGTGAGAAAGAACATGGAAACGAAGGCGGCCACCGCGTTGAGGTTGCCGAGCAGGGCGGCGGCAAACGCGATGGCGATGGAGGCGGCGAGCCCGCGGCCCATGTGTCGCAGCGGGCGCGGGGCGAGCCCGTCCTGGGCCAGCGCCTGCAAGGTACGCGGAGCGGCGAGGACCGAACCGATGGCCGACGAGAGGATGGCCGCCCAGAGTCCGGGCAGGACCAGCCACGGACCCAGCACGGCGATCCGGGACCAGACCAGGGGATCGTCCCGCAGCATCTCGGGCGAGGCACCCACCGCGAGCAGCACCGGGATGATGAGATAGATGACGAACCCAACCAGCACCGCGGCCATGGACCCCACCGGAATGGATCGCCCGGGGTCCTTGAGGTCGCCCGAGAGCCCGAGCCCCGCCATCACGCCGGTGACGGCGGGAAAGAAGATGGCGAATCCTTCCCAGAAGCTCACCGACCGCTCGGGGGCGATGAGCACCACCGCCGCGTCCTCGGCCCGGCTCAGCGCACCGGCGGCGAAAACAATGATGGAGAGCGCGACGAGGGCCATGAGAAAGAGCTGCGCCCGCAGGACCCGCTCCGCTCCCGCGACCGAAAGCACGCCGACCACGGCAATCACCCCCAAAGTCACCGGCATCAACGGCAGGTCGGGCCACACGAACCGGAACGACTCGGCGAGTCCATAGGCGTAGAGGGTGACCGAGAAGGCCTGGGAGAGAAAAAGAGGCACCCCGACCGCACCGCCCACCTCGACGCCGAGGCTCCGCGAGATGATGAAGTAGGCGCCGCCCGCGCCCACCCGGGCGTTGGTGGCCACGGAGGAGAACGAGAGGGAGGTGATGGCGGAGATGAGGTTGGCCAGGACAACGACGGCGAGCACCCGGAGCAGTCCGAGGTGGCCTACCAGCCACCCGAACCGCAGGTACATGATCACCCCGAGGATGGTCAGGATCGTCGGGGTGAACACGCCCAGCAGGGTGCCCAGTTTCTTCTGATCGCTCATGGTGGCGGGGACCTAATCACGTTGGTTCCCGCGTGTAAAGAGTTCCGGCTAGGAGCCTTCTTTCCCTGAATCCAGGGGCGGCGCCTTGATCACCTGCGAGGCGGCCGGTGCCCCTCCCAGGAACCTCACCATGGCCTCGATCACCTGGGGGTCGGCGAGCTCCAGGTATTGATGGCTGGCATTCTCCACGATGAGTTGCGCGCCGTTGGGGAATCCCGGAAGCAGCTCGGCCACGTTGCTGACCGGGGTCTGTCCGTCCAGGGTCCCGCTGATGAACAACACCGGTACCGGGGACTGAAGGGGACCTCGGAACGCCTCACCCAGATCCCGAACCGGCCAGGACTCGCAGATGGAGGGAAAGGGGACGTTGAGCGCGGAGCCCACCAGGGAGAGGGTGAGCGACGACTCGGCCTGGATGCGGCGAGCGCGCTCCGGGGAACTCCCCGAAGCACAATCCATGCAGTAGTACATGGCCGAGCCTACCCGGACCGAACGCATGGCCAAGGCGACCTGGCCCAACGCGGAGTAGTCGCCTGCATCGAGGGCGGCGTAGATCTCCGGGAGCTGGCGGATGTTGTCCAGGTCCCCCAGGAAGTAGCGATTCGCCATGCGCATGTCGAACCCTCCCACCACGATCCGGGTGGTGTCGCCGTCCTCCCCTTCCAGGTCCACGGTGACCGGGTTCGCGTCCAGGCGGACCAGCACGCGTCGCATGACGTCCAGGAGTTCGCCTCCCGAGCTGCCGTGGGCACGCGCCACTTCGGTGAAGTGGGTTTCGATCACGCTGGGGAGTTTCCAGGAGTGGTCGGGCCCTTCGACGCCGGAGAGAACCGCCCGGTCGATGCCGTCCGGATGTCGGCGAATGGCCGAGAGTCCCAGATGGGTGCCGTAGCTCCCGCCGTAGAGGCGGATCCGGGGAGCCCCCAGGGCAAGCCGCAGCGACTCCAGGTCGTCGGCGTTCTCCTCGGTGTTGTAGGCGGCGAGGTCCACGCCTTGCCGGGTCCAGGAGTCGGCGCAGGACTTGGCCACCTCACGGTAGGCGGCGAGAAGGCGTTCGGGGTCCAGGGGTTCATCCAGCGGCAACCGGATGACCGACTCGGGACAATCCAGGCGGGGCTGGGAAAGCCCGGCCCCCCGCTGGTCGAGGGCAATCACGTCGCCCACCGCCTGGAAGGCACGCACCACCTCCAGATACGGTCCTTCAATGTCGTCGCTGCCGAAATCGCTGGGCCCACCGGCCAACCAGACGATGGGCGCACCGGGATTAGCAGCGGTGGAACGGAAGCGAATGAGATGCAGTTCGAGGGTGCGTCCCGAGTCGTGGGTGCGTGACTCCGGAACCACCAGCCAGGCGCGTTCGCAATCCGAGACGGTGTCCCCCTCGCGGGTCGTGTAGGAATAGGGCTCCCACTCCAGGGTTGGTGCGCCGAAGGCGCGGGTTGTGGGAGTGCAGATCACTCCAAGACCAAGAACGGCCAGCCAGATCGTGGCTCTCATTTGGATCCTCGTATTGCTTTGGCCCCGACATAGGAAAGGAAGGCAAGCGCGGCTTCGGTCGCCAACCGATGGTCGTTCCCGGTCACCGCTTGCGCGTGGGGGGAAGCGTCATACAGGAGCTTCTCCCGGAAGGTGGCTCCGGCCATGAGGACCCCGAACCGGACGGCCTGATCGGGGTCGGGGTGGGTCATTTCGTCGCGGCAGGTCAGAAGGAGTTCGGCCACCTCGTTCCAGAGGTCCCGGCGATGCATCCGTTGCCCGGGGCTGATGGCCTCGGGGTGTGCCCGCGCATGCAGCGAAAGGGCCCGCATGAGGCCCCGGTTGCGACGGTACAGCAGCACGCCGTAGCGAAAGAGGACGTGGACCCGGGTGGTCAGATCCCGACCCACCCAGCGGGAGGGGTGGAGGATCGCGCGCGCCGCCTCGGTGATCCGCTGGTCGTATCTCTCGTAGAGGCAAGGAACCAGGGCGTCCTTGTTTCCGAACTGTGCATAGAAGGCGCCCACCGAGACCCGGGCCTGCTTGAGGATGTCGGCCAGGGTGATTTCCTCGAGAGGGCGGTCGCCCAGGAGGGCCTCGGTGGCCACCAGAACCCGCTCCACGCCAGCTCGGCTGCGATCCTGCTTTGGTTGAGGCAGAAACGCGGAAGCTATTTCAGGACTTCGCATTATGGGATGCTCCTAATTAGAATTAGAATTTGAGTTCTAAACACTAACACAGAAGGAAGCTCCGTCAAGCGAAGCGATTGATCTGGGGCCCGGCGCCCCAACTCCAATTTGTTCGGCTATGTTGTTGGTGACTTCCCTGTAGCTCCGGCCCCGCGTGGCTTTCCATGCGGCTCCCTCGGTACGTTCGTCGCTTCGCTCGGACAACAGGAGCCCTTCATGAATCGAGAAGCCTGCCTCCTCCCGTTTGCCATCGCGTGTCTCATCCTGCCATCCATTGCGATGGGGCGCCCCGTGGATCCTCCCTCCCCGGCGGACATCCAGGAACTGCGGCCCGCGCTCCCGCCCTCGGTGCCTGCCACCTCGGGTCTCATGGCAACAACGTCCTCCGTGGACACCGTGTTCTTTGGCGGCACGTTCTGGAATGCCGACTCGTCCCGGTGGGAAGCGATCGAGGACTCGATCTGGACCTTCGACTCCGGGGTGGGTTCCCACTTCAATCATGCTCAGGACGGTTATCCGAACAAGAGTCCCGGCTTGCACGCCCTTATGGAGGGCTGGGTGGGGGTGGACAACACGCTTGAAGTGGAAGCGCAGTTCCGCCGTCTCACTGCGACGGACTTTGCCTCCAGCCCGACTGTCTGTGTAGGCACGGCCGCCGGTCTGGGTGGTTCTGCATCCCTATGGGCCGGGTTGACCGAGCCGGAGTCGATCCTGGAGACCTACTTTGGCGGACAGGGCTACGGAAACAACTGGGACATTGTGATTGAGAGGGAGTTCCAGCATCCTGGAGGACCTGGGTCCGTCCAATTGGAGTACGACTACGTCGCCGACGTGGAGCCCGGCTTCGACTACGTCTACGTTGTCGTGGACACGAGTGGGGCCGGAGACGAAGTGGACGTTGCCTTGTATAACGGCGACGTTTCCGGCCATGCCTCGATCACGCTCACTCCCGGAGTCAGTCTCCGGTCGGACGCCGGGCCGTTCAGAATCCGCTTCCGGGTGGAGTCGGACGGTGCCTACAGTGACCGGGACGCGCTCTACAACACCGACTGCGGCGCGTTCGCAGTGGACGACATCGAGCTTTCCGGGCTCGTGGCCGCTGGTCCATTCACTTTCGAGACGGGCGATGACGGCTGGAGCGTTCCGGCGCCGGCCCCTCCGGTGGACTTCAGCGACATCATGAGCCTGGCCAGCTTGCCCGATGAGACACCGGGTTGTCCCTGCAGTCTTCAGGACTCGGTACTGGTGTTCGCCCAATCCCAGCTGACCCACGTCGAGGGCCACGAGAACGTCGCGGTCTCTCCCTGGATCGATCTCAAGGCCGCGGGCCTGGTGGGTGTGGCAGGGCGTGTTCTGGAATGCGATGTCCTGGGAATCCTGGGGGCGGCCGGACCCACCCTTCTGGAATTTCAGGTCCAGTGGTATCCCTACGCGGACCCGGTCTCCGGGCTGGACCGAGTGAGCGACATGGAGACACTCCTGTATGGCGGGCGGGGGGATGACCCGGTGTGCTACTCCCCGATTCGGATCGATCTGGGATCCAGGATCCCCCCCGAGGCGGAGCGGGTCCGGGTCGCAATCGGCGTCCAGGGAGGTTGCTTCTATCCCCCCTGCAGTACCCATCCGGACACCCAGACTCCGTGGGTGGACAACGTTCGGTTTGGTGTCTTCGAGGTTCCCGGAATCGAGTTGTCTATCCTGGACCGTTTCGAGGATGCGTTTCCCACCGACGGCACGCTCAATCCCTCCTCCCCGGCCCGCCTGGATCGCGGCGCGCCGGCGTGGTCCGGCATTGATGACACGCTGGTGGTCCGCGCGGCCGGTGCGGGACTGGAGGTCGAGGTGGTGTTCGCGGTCAGCCCCGGCCCGGGGATCGATACGGCGCGACTCAACCAATGGCTGGGTACGCATCCTGTGGCCGTGACCTGGGAAGGCTTGGACTGGCGGTCGGCCCGCCTCGATTCGTGCGAGGTGGGTGGTGTGCTGAGTACAGCACGGTGGATGACGACCTACCACGAGAGTGACCCCAACTTCATGGCAAGCGACACCGCACAGGATCCCAACGACCCCGGGCGGCTTCTCAACGACATTTTTCCCGATGACCTGCTGACTCCCGGTTCACGGCTTGGGTTGTTCGTTCGAGCTCGTCAGAACGGCGGTTCCTGGACCGTATACCCGGACACGAGCGGGGGAACCTATTTCGAAACCGAGATCCTGCCGTCTTCCCTGCAAATGGATGGAACCCAGAACTGCCTCCTGTTCGTCAACTCGGGTTGGGTGGGCGTGGACCCGGCCTGGATCGAGGACGCGTTGTCCGCGCTCTATCCCGCGTCCTCCACGAACTTCGAAGCCACCGCCTGGGACCGGCTCGACGCCATCGCTTCTCCGGTCCTGCCGCCGGCGTCGCAACTCAGCGGATACAAGGCGATCGTCTGGTCCAGTGACCGGAATGTGACGAATCTTGTGGACTCCAACACCGGTCTCGTGCCGGACGAGGATCGCCTCACCCAGTGGCTCGAGTCCGACCCGGTGAACGGCAAGGGGGCCTACTTCACCGGCGACAGCGTTCCCGAGCACTGGGACGACGGTGCGCTCAACGTCATGGAGGAGTATCTGGGGATCGGCAGCTTCTGCTACCTGATCCGAAAGGGCGGGTGCAACGGATTGGCAAGCTGGGAGTCCGAGGACGCGGATTGCCTCGCCCTTCCAGCCGCCCCCGATGTGCATTTCTCTCCCACCACCCCCTACTCGGTCTCGGGCAACGCGTGCAGCGCGTTTCGGTTCATGGACCGACTCTATCTGGGCACACCCAGCCTGGGCACGGCCAAAGCCAACCTGTCATGGAGCGGACCCGCGATGGGGGTCGTGGACTACGCCTCGATTACGCATGAAGTAGCGCCTTCCGGCCAAGTGACCTATCGCACGGTCACGGATGGTGCTTCGCTGTTCAGATGGACTGCGGGATGCGCAGGTGCTGACGCGGTTCAAACACGGCTAGCCGAGGTCCTCACCTGGATCGGACTCCCCCCGGGATCTGCGTGTGCGGGCGTGGTGACCTCGGTTCCCCCCAATGACCTGCCACAGCGCAAACCGGCGCGGTTTCTGTTGCTGTCGCCTCACCCCGTGACGTCGGCCGCATCCTTCCGGCTGGAAGGCGCGGGGGGAGAGCGCACCTGGATCGATGTGTACGGGGTGACAGGTCGGCGTGTGCGTCGGTTGCTGGACGAAGACGGGGTCACGGATCTTGAAGTCAGCTGGGATCTCAGCGACAACAGCGGTCGTCGGGTTGCCCCGGGGATCTACTTCGTCAAGGTGTCGGGGGGAGTGCAAGCATCGCGGCGGATCCTCGTGCTGCGCTGATCCGGAGGGGGCGGGTTTTTTGGGACGCACCTCGGGGGGGGCCGGGTACACTACCTGAGCCCCCTCTTGCGACGCCCCGTGCCCAACTCAAGGACCCCGGAGACCCCCCCCCATGAAAGCCTTTGCACCCGCCCTTGCCCTTACCCTTCTTGCCGCTATTGCCGCCACCGCCCCAGCCCAGGAATGGGAAGGGGCGCTCGACACCGAGGACGGCGTCGAGGTCGTGCTCAACCCGGCCGTCGGCATGCTTCCCCCACTCACCCTGGACCTGGACGAAGTCTGGCGTCTGGGCGGCGAGAGCGAGGCCGACGAGGAGTTCTTCGGGGTCATCGGCGACATCATCATCGACGACGCCAACACGGTGTACATCCTGGATAGCCAGCTCTCGGAGGTCCGCATCTTCGACGAATCGGGGAGTTATCTCCGGACGATGGGTCGCGAGGGCGAGGGGCCGGGTGAGTTCCGCCGGCCGTCGGACTTGGTCTTCCTGCCCAACGGCTCGCTAGGGGTCCTGCAGCCGTGGCCCAGCAAGCTGATCGTTTTCAACGAGGACGGGAGTCCGGGCGACGACTTTCCCTTCGAGCCCACGGGGGGCGAGGGGTGGGCCGGAATCACCGCGGTCAAGTCGGCCGGTGACAACCTGGCCCTGGTGTACCGGTTCAGCGAGCCCGGGGACGCCTCGTTCAAGCAGGAGACCAACCTGGCCATCGTCAGCGACGAGGGTGTCGAAGTGGCAAAGCTGACCACGAGCGAGAGCACCATGGACTACGCAAGCTCCAAGGTCGTCGAGGTCGAGTGGAACGGATTCGAGTGGTGCTGGGTTTCCGGATCCAGCGGCGATGTCTTTGCCCGCGAGAGCTTCACCGACTACGCCATCCACAACTGGGGCGCGGACGGCGCCCTCAAACGAATCATTCGGCGCGACTACCCTGCCCATGAACGGACCAGCGAGGATATCGAAGAGCTCAAGGCCAACTGGAATCGCATGATCAAACGCTGGGTTCCCGATGCCAAGTTCGACATCGAGCCGTCCTGGAACCCCATCCAGGACCTGCACGCCCGGGAAGACGGCACGTTGTGGGTGCGTACCAGTCGCGGGGCTCGGGACCTGGCCGACGGCGTCATGGCCCAGTTCGATGTCTTCGATGAAGACGGAAAGTTCCTCCAGGAAGTGACCCTCAACGGCGAGTTCGATCCCGACAGCGACGGCATTTTCTTCAGCAGGAACCATATCTTCGTGGTCACGGATCTCATCGCCGCCCGCCAGGCCATGCGCGGGGGAGCCGATGAGGATGCGGAGCTCGAGGCCGAGGATCCCGAACCCATGGCGGTGATTTGCTACCGGGTCGACTACGGGTACACTGCGCAGAAGAACTGACTCCGCGTGTCTGAAGCAACCCGAAAGCGATTCCTCATGAAACGAGCCTTGGCCACCCTCCTCTGTGTCCTCTCGGTCCTTCTCGTGCACCGTCCCGGTTCGGCTTCCGGCGCGGACATCCTGGGCAGCTGGGAAGGTGGCGTGGCCACCGGCGGCGGCACCATTCCCCTGGTGATCCATGTCGCCGGCACCCCCGAGGCCCTGGAAGTGACCTTGGACAGCCCGGACCAGGGCGCGTTCGGCTTGACCTGCGAGAACGCGGTGTACCAGGACGAGATGTTCTCGTTCGACCTGACGGTCGCGGGCGGTCGCTACGAAGGGCAGATGAGTGCGGACGGCACGCGGATCGAGGGCACCTGGTACCAGGGTGGAGGACAGGTCCCGCTCACGCTCAAGCCGTCCCAGGCGGAAGCTCCCAAGCGACCCCAGATGCCCGAGGAACCGTACCCCTACACGGTGGAAGAGGTCAGCATCGCCAGCACGGATGACGTGATGCTCAGTGGAACGCTGACGCTCCCGGGCGGATCCGGCCCGTTTCCCGCCGTCGTCCTGGTCACCGGATCCGGCCCCCAGGATCGGGACGAAAGCATTTCGGGACACAAGCCGTTCCTGGTGCTTGCCGATCACCTGACCCGCAACGGGATCGCCGTGCTCCGTTACGACGATCGGGGCGTGGCCGAGTCGACCGGGAAGTTCACGGGATCCACCAGCACCCACTTTGCAGCCGACGCACGGGCCGCGGCGGAGTTTCTGGATGCGCGGGAAGAGACCGGGAAAGTCGGCATCCTGGGGCACAGCGAGGGTGGGCTCATTGGTCCGTTGGTGGCCCGGGACTCGGATGCGGTGGACTTCGTCATCATGCTGGCCGGTCCCGCGGTGAGCGGATACGACATCCTCATTGCCCAGACCCAAGCCTTGGCGAAGGTCTCCGGCTTTTCCCAGGAACGCGCGGACGAGGTGGCCCGCATCAACGCGCGACTCTATGACGCCGCCCTGGGAGCCGAGTCTCCGGAGGCGATCCGGGACGCGATCCACGACGTGCTGGTCGAGGAGACCGACCGCCTAGGCGCGGAAACCACGGCCAGCATGGGTGCGACGCCCGAGTCCGCGGATCGACATGCCGCAATGCTCTCCTCTCCCTGGTTCCTGGAGTTCATGCGCTACGACCCAACGGACACTCTGGCCGGAATCAGCGTGCCGCTGCTGGCCATCTATGGTGGTCTGGACCTGCAAGTGCTGGTTACCCAGAACGCACCGGCGTTGGAAGCGGTGCAGCCCAAGGCGGAGATCGTGATCTTCGAGGATTGTAACCACCTGTTCCAGGTGGCCGAGACCGGGGCCATTTCGGAGTACGCGACGATCGAGGAGACCATGGCCCCCAAGGTGCTGGGAGCCATGTCCTCCTGGATCCTGGAACAGGACAAGTAGGTTCGCCGGGCCCGCTATTCCGAACCGATCCGCACGAACAGCATGGGGAACCGCAGCGCCCCGTCGGTCTCCAGGTTGAGCCACAGGCTCACTCCGTACGTGCCCGGGTCAACCGGCCGGCGCGTGGTCCGGTGCATCTGATCCCAGCTGAAGGCATACGACAGGGACTGGCCGGGGGCCAGGATCACCGAGAGCTCCTCGCCTTGGCCCCGGACGCCGACACTGAAGTCGGTCTTGTCCTTCATGTTCAAGACCACGTTGTCGTACTTCCGGTTGCGGATACCGCGGTGGAAGTTGACGGTGAGGGGCGCGTTGGTGACATTGGTGGCGGTGGCCTGGATCTCGATCAGGTCCCCGAATGCGTACGTGGCCTTGGAAGTGCTGGTCACCAGGCGCAGGCCATTGCTCTCTTCCTCGGCGGAATGGGCGAACTGGGGCATCATCATGTCGTCGCTGCCGCAACCGGTGACGGAGAGGGCGGCGACGGCGCACAGGGCCAGGGTGGTGTCCAATAGGCGACGGGTCCAGGTGCGGGCAGGTCGGGTGTTCATTTCGGGTGCCTCCGGGATCTTGGGGGGGGTGGGGGCCGAACCACTCGACCGCCTCATCCCCAAGTGCGCGGTGAGGACGGAGAACGCGCAGAAAAAAAAGCTGTGGTGAGACTACGAGCTCGTCAGGCCCCCTCGACCCCGTAGCGGGCCAGGTACGGCTTCACGTCGAACTTGCGGGCCGTGTTCTCCGAGGTCATATAGCGGATCTTCCCGAAGATCTCCCGCTCCGGACCCCACGGACGGTCGTAGCGCCCCAGCACCCAGAAGATCCCCGAATAGGAATTGGGATCGCGGCCATCCAGTGCGTACTTGTTGTTGAGCTCGAGCATCACCTGCAGCGCGGTGCGCGGGCTCCTGCTCCAGTGCAGGATCTTCTTTCCCCACAGCATGCGCAAATAGTTGTGGATGCGCCCTTCGCGGACCAGTTGTCGCTGGGCCGCGTTCCAGAGCGGGTCGTGCGTCTTGGCCTGTTCGAACTGTTCCAGGCTGTAGGCATGGGGCCGAGGGTCATCGGCGTGTTGATCCAGGGTCTCCTGCGCCCACGGGGGCAGGCTCTCGTACTTGTCGTAGTCCGGCCGGAACCGGCAGGCATTGAAGCCGAGTTCCCGCCAGGTGACCAGCTGATCGAGGAACGCCTCGAGGGGCTCGGACAATCCCCACCAGCCTTGGCGCTTGCCGTTCGCACGCCGGGCCAGCTTCTCCGGGCTCCAGGATTCACGTTGGAACAGCCGGGCCACGATCTCATGCGTCGACACGTGGCCGTAGTGGAGGTAGGGGGAAAGGTGGCTGGTTCCCGTGTCGTCGGTTCGCTTGGAGCCCTCGGCGTACCGGGGTAGCGCGGTGTCCAGGAAGGCGTCCAGGCGTTCCAGGCCGGCCCGGCGCCCACCCCGGATCCCGGTTCCCCCCACCGAGTGGTCAATGGGGAGACGGCTGAGATCCACCCGCGGTAGGTCCGGGACCGTCGGCCAACGCTTGCGGATCTCCTGGCGAATCCGCGCGCGGCCGGAGAGCCGGGCCCCCTTGAGCGGGTAGGCGACGGGAAACTCGTCGAGATGATCCGGCAGCTCCTGTTGCAGGAACCGACGAAACGCGTAGGCGGTGAGGTGAGCCCGGTTGGCCACGGCCATGGGAAGGAGGCCGTTGGAGTCCACCGCTTCCAGGCGAACGGACAAACGACTTCCGGCGGCCTGAACCATCCGGGAGAGAAAGAAAGCCGGATAGTCGTCCGTCACCACGGAGCAGGCGTCGGCGGCCAGCGCGGCAAGGAGTCCGGACCCGGCGCCGGGCGTCGGCTCCACATAGGGGTAATAAGTGACCGGGCCCTGGGCGAAGGATTGTTGGTTGTCGGCCATGCCGTCGATGATGAAGGCGTGGTGCCGATCACTGGCCCATCGGTACCCCACGCGAAGCGCTTCCAGGACAACGAGGGGTTTGCCGAGCCGGCGGGCCGTGGCCACCGCGTGCTGCAGGGCGAAGTTGTAGTGCGGCCGCCGGTTGGCGATCATCCAGTAGAGGACGTACCGTCCCTGGGGGTTCTCGTCCCCGGAGTTGATCTGGGTGATGCGGAGCGGGTTGACCGTGGCCATGGCGGGACGGTAGCTTGATCGTGGACATTTGTCCACTAATTGTCTAGGACTAGAATAGACTTTGTAGCGATACGGCTGTTCATGGGCAGAGACGTTCAACGGCCTAACCAAAGCAAGGTCAGTGCCTTATCTTGTCAACCGTCTAAACAAGAGTAGATGGTTACGTACCAAGGGAAAAGGAGGTCACCATGGAGTGGGGACTGGGCTTCTTCGGGTTTATCGGTTTTCTCATGGCTGTGGTGAGCTACACCCGGATCGACAAGTTGGAGAAGCGGCTCAAGGAGCTGGGCGTGCTGGAACCGGACTTCAAGAGCGAGGACTAGTCGCGGTCAGGGGCGCCATTCGGCCTCGACCTCGGCATGGTTCTCGATGGTTCTCAGATCCAGGACCACGGTCTGGGGCACGATGCGCGCGTAGTAATCCGTGATGACCTTGTCTTCACGGGCCGCCCGGCGCGACGGGATCATGCGAACCGAGGCGCGATGGTGGCCGTCGGCCAGGCCCCGCAGGGCGACGAAATCCAGCCGGGTGCGGTCGGCCGTGGAACCGTGACCCACCCGCTTGATGGTCGGGCCAAAGTACCAGGGCAGGTCGAGCAGCGGTTGCCGCGGGACCCACAGCTCCATCCGCCCCGCCAGCTGGACCGGGATGTCCTCGCGCAGCCTGCCCACCAGCTCCAGATAGACCGCCACCGTGTCGCCCGGGGTCAAACCATCCACCACCGGCCACATGACGGTCCCCGTGGTGGAGTTGTTGGGTGTCCCCTCGTGTCGTGTGAATCCGAACATGTTGGCCGGCCCCGGCACCACGGTTCGCCACACCCTCACCGTGTCGATTCGCGCAAAGGCGGCGATCTCCTGCGGGCTCTGGTCCTCGCGTTCGTACGGAAAATCCTGGGGATACTCCAGGAAGATCATGGTCTCGTGACGACCCAGGTCCCGGGTCTCACGAAACAGCGGCTCGCCCAACTCGGCCAGGACGGCTTCCTGTTCCTGGGGCTCCATGACCCCGAACTGGGTCGGCCGCGTTCCATCCAGCGCGGGTGTGTACCGGGTGAAGGTGGCCCGGAACTGGGCCACGTGAAGGCCGCGCTGCAATTGTGGCGGCTCCAGAATGTTGTCCAGGGTGAAGTTCATGCTCCCACTGTTGGACCGGGTGATGAAACTGCGCATCATCGGCTTCCAGGGCGCGCCGTCCCAGGAGATCTCCGGCTCAATGAGCCACAGGTACTCGGTTTCGGTGGCGGAGAAATGCCGGCGCCCAAAGATCATGCTGAGTCCCGGCAGGTCGTCCAGCAATCCGTAGCTGGTCAGGTTGACCACCAGGTCGACCTCTCCCCTCTCGGCCAGAAGCTGCAGGTCGGGTTGGGCCGAGACCCGCTTGTTGTCCCTCGAGTCCCACTTCGGATCCAGTTCCTGTGGGGACTTTCCGGTGTCGAGAACGCGCTCCAGGGTTGCCCGTGTCCTGGCCTGATCACTGCGCTCCGAGACGATCGCGGTCGAGATCAAGGCGACCAGCGCTCCCGCGATGGCCGTGTCCCGGACCCACTGACCCCGCGTGCGATTGCGAAGGGACCGCCGGATCCGGTAGCCGCGGCTGGGAGGCCCCGCCATCACGGGACGGCTGTGCAGATAGCGTTCCAGGTCCCCCACCAGCTCGGCGGGGCTGGCGTAGCGGCGGTGGGTTTCCTTCTCCATGGCCCTCAGGGCGATCCAATCCAGGTCCCCTTTCAACGCGCGGGCGAGCCCCCGGGCATTGGTGCCCCGTCGCTGCGCCACGTCCTTGGAGATGCCGTGCAGTCGGCTCACCCGGTCGCTTGGCTTGGGTGTCTCTTCCTCCCGAAGCACGCGCTGCATCTCGGCCAGCCCGGCCTGACGCAGGGTGCGGGCGTCGAACGGGAGCACCCCGGCCATGAGCTCGTAGAGCAGCACGCCCAGCGAGTAGACATCCGTGGTGGGGTGAAGGTCCGAGGATCCACCCGCCTGTTCGGGACTCATGTACTCGGGAGTACCGATCAGTTGCCCGAACTCGGTGAACAGCGTGCGTTCGGTGAGCGGCTGCTGGGTCGCCTTGGCCACGCCGAAGTCGATGACCTTGGGAATGGGAACGCCGTCCACTTCGGTGACCAGCACGTTGGTGGGTTTCAGGTCGCGATGGAGCACCCCGCGTTGATGGGCGTGTTCCACCGCCCGACACACCGGCACGAACAACTCCAGTCGCTGGGTGAGGCTGAGGTTCCGCGTGTCCGCGTACTCGGTGATGGGTTGGCCGTCGACCAGTTCCATGACGAAGTACGGGCGCCCCTCGTCGGTGGCCCCGGCGTCCAGGACCTTGGCGATGTTGGGATGATCCATGAGAGCCAGGGCTTGGCGCTCGGACTCGAAGCGGGCGATGACCTCGCGGGTATCCATGCCCAGCTTGATGATCTTGAGCGCCACCCGCCGGCGGATGGGTTCTTCCTGCTCTGCCAGGAACACCGTGCCCATGCCCCCCTCGCCCAGGATCTCAATGATGCGATAGGGCCCAATCCGTTCGGGGGTCTCGAGGGGGCTATCGAGGGCACCGGCGAGCAGGCAGACCGGGCAGAGCCCGTGCTGGGCCTGGGGATCGAGCGGAGTCCGGCATTGGGGGCAGACGTTGGACGACATGGATGAACGGGTCATTCTAAGGGTCCTCGGGGGGGCCCACCGAGGGATTCGGGAGGCCCTACGAGGTACTTCAGGAAACCGGGGGAAGTGTTACAGAAAAAGTGATCAGGGGCGCAGGCTGTGCAGGAGATGGCGGATCTCGTCTTCCACCAGGGCGGGATCCTCGACGGTTTGCAGCACCTCGTCACGCAGCAACGCCCGGTAGCGCATCCGCAACCGATGGATCGCAGTGCGGACCGCGCCCTCGCTCTTGCCCAGGGTGGCGGCGTAGGTGGCGATGTCGCCTCGGTCCGCGCCTCCCTGGAGGGCCGGTTTGAGGGTCTGGAACAACTCGCTGTTTCCCGAGGCGTGATGCTCCTCGGAGAGACGGTCCAGCACCCGGCCGAGCAGGGTGAGCGCCCACCGCCGCTCGTAGATGCGTTCCGGAGTCTCGGTATCCGCCGGCTCGAACTGGAACCGGGTTTCCCCGTTGTCGAAGTCGAAGGAGAGGATGGTCTTTCCGCCGCCGCGTTTCTGCGCCGCGGCCTTCTCCCACTCGTTGATGAGGAACCGTTTGACGAGGGTGAGCAGGAAGGCACGAAAGCGTCCCCGGTCCGGATCCGCGCGGCCTACCAGGTCGCTCTCGAGAAACGTGGCAAAGAAGGCCTGGGTGGCGTCGCGGGCGGCCTCGGGATCGCGCAGTTTCCCCCGGACGTAGGTGTAGACCGGATACCAGTAGCTTTCGCAGAGGTCGGCCAGGGCCTGGTCCGAGCCGGGCAAGGCATGGTCGCCGGCCCGCGCCACCAGACTCCAACGGGTGGTGGGAAGGTCCAGCGACATGCTACGAAGAGGGCGCCGGTAGGGGCGTCGCTTCCACCCGCTCCTCCCGGATACGCCATGCACCCGCATCGCGGCTGGCCCGATAGCGCACCGGGCGCGCGCGGCGTTGGGCCATCGTGGCCAGGATGGGCAGCGTGTCGTTTGCGGACGGTGAAGCGGGATCGGCGAGCAGCGCGCAGACCCGGAGCAGGCGTTCGGCCGGCGGGCTCATGCGCAGGCGTCCACTTTCCCAGCGGGAGATGGACTCCGGGGCGACACCAAAATGGATCGCCGCGTCTCCGCGTGACCAGCCCAGTCGCTTGCGTAGAAAACGGATGTCCGGATGGCTCAACCTGCGCTCGCGGGTGGCGATGTGGCGGGTCAGACTGTCCCGCAAGCCCGCGGCGTCCTCGATCAGGGTTTCCACCGCGCCACAACCGGGGCACTGCTGGGTGATCGGGTCGTCCACCACGAGATGGCCAAAATCCGCCATAACCTGTTGTAGATTAGGCAGATGCGAATTCAGTTGGCCTCCGCAGTCCCGGCAGGCCCGGGTCTTGGGGGGCGTCTTTGGACCCTCCGGAATTGGGGTTGCCGGGTGCGGGGTGCCGGCTTGGGGTGGCGCGTCGAACGTTCTAGACAGTTTCATTCCATGATCTTACGTCGACACCCGGCCGGCGAACAGCCCACGATTCCCCACAGGACCATCGATTCTCGGGCTTTGAGACATCTGTGGATCCCAGGTCGGGGTATCCGGGTATCCCTGCCAAGGCCCCCCAGCTCCTTGACATTGAAGCGCTGGATTTGTAGTTTGTTGTCTGATCGAACAAAGTCCCCTGGAGGCTGTCGGAAGCTCATGAAGATGCTCACGATGAGAACTCACGTTGTCCCGATCGCGGCGGCGGTTGCCTTGGTGGCGGCTGGTTGCACGCGCGATACGTCGACCCTCCCCGAGGCGCGCAGTCAGGTGAATCCGATCGTCTTCCTGGATGAGTTCACCGGGGGCCTCGACTATCAGGCGTTCCTCAACACCAACACCAATGCGGTCCAGTTGGACGAGACGGAAGCGCAGCAGGGTACTGCCTCGCTGAAGATCACGGTGCCAAAGCCCCGCGACCCCAGTGGGGCGTTTGCGGGCGGCGCGGCTACCTCCCAGCTATCGAGGGATTTCACCGGGTTCAACGCGTTGACCTTCTGGGCCAAGTCGAGCATCAACTCGACCCTGGACGTGGTGGGTCTTGGCAACGACAACACCGGGACGTCGCTCTACGAAGCGGCCTGGAGCGCCATTCCCCTGACCACGCAGTGGCAGCAGTACGTGATTCCCATCCCCTTCCCCGGGCGTCTGGAACATGAACGCGGTCTCATGTACTTCGCCGAGGGCGCAGAGACCCCCACCGGTCACTTCATCTGGTTCGACGAGATCCAGTACGAGATGGTCCCCGGAGTCGGGAATCCCCGGCCCAGCATGGACAACCAGACGGTGAGCGCGTTCGTGGGAGCCACGGTGAAGCCCACCGGCACGCGGACCATTTTCCGGGTCAACGGGGCCGACCAGCTCATTACCCATTCACCCGGGTACTTCACCTACACCTCCTCGGACGAGGCGGTGGCCACGGTCAAGCGTGGCCAGGTGGTCGCGGTGGGTCCGGGAGAAGCGTCCATTGGGGCCATGCTCGGTGAGGTGCCGGTGACCGGTGAGGTCACCCTCAAGGTGACCGCCCCGCCCCCCGACGCCCCTCCCACCCCCACGCATCCGCCGGGAGACGTGATCTCGCTGTTCAGCGACGTCTACGTCAACGAGCAGGTCGACACCTGGTCCGCGAACTGGGACCGCGCGGACGTGACGGATCTCAACGTGCAGGGCGTCAGGGTCAAGGCGTATACCAATCTCGTCTTTGCCGGCATCGAGTTCGGTCTTCAGCCCATCGACGCCACCGGGATGACCCACGTCCACATCGATGTGTGGGCGCCGGCCGCGACCACCTTCGGCATCAAGCTGGTCGACTTCGGCGAGGACGGAGTGTTTGGCGGGGCTCCCGACAACGAACACGAACTCTTCCTGCACGCGGACAGCAGCCCGAGTTTTGCTCCGGGCACCTGGCAGAGTCTGGACATTCCGTTCACGCAGTTCACGAATCTGGTGACCCGGGCCCATCTGGCCCAGATGATCATTTCCGCGAACGACCAAACCGCGTACATTGCCAACGTCTATCTGCATCGCTGACGAACCGTTCGCCCCGCGTCTGGAAAAGGATTCCCCATGACCGATCAGGCCCAGGACGCACCCAAGTACCGGCCCCTGGCCGATTCGGTGTTGCGTCTGATCTGGGAGCAACGCGAGATTTCCCGGGCCGAGATTGCCCGGCGGGCCGGCCTTTCCCGCTCCACGGTCTCCGACATCGTGAGCAGCCTGCTTCCCACCGGTCTGGTGGTCGAGGCGGGCTCCGGTCCTTCCAGCGGCGGCCGCCGACCCATTGTCCTGCAGTTCCAGGATCAGGTACTCCATATCCTGGGGGTGGAGATGGGTGCGGCCCATGTGGCTGTGGTCCTCACGGATCTGCGTTGTCGGGTACTGCACTGGGAGCACCGGGACCATGATGTCCGCAGTGATCCCGTGGGGACCCGGACCATCATCGCCGAGCTCTGTGCCCTGGTTCTCTCCCGGGTTCCCCAGGGCCCGGAGCGGTTGCTGGGGATCGGGGTGGGAGTTCCCAGCCCGGTGGATCCCGCGGACCCGCGATCCTTGTCGGAGGTGGTTCTGCCCGACTGGCAAGGAAAGACGGGGCTGGAGTCCCTGGAGCGGACCTACGACCGACCGCTCATGATCGACAACGACGCCAACCTGGGCGCCCTCGCCGAACGGTGGTGGGGAGCCGGGCATGGCGTGGACAACTTTGCCTATGTCAAGGTGGCGACCGGGGTCGGGTCGGGTCACGTGATCGACGGGGAGATCTATCGCGGCGCCACCGGGGTGGCCGGCGAGATCGGACACATGGCCATCGATCCCAACGGCCCTCCATGTATCTGTGGTCTTCGGGGGTGTCTGGCCACCTTCGTGGGAGCCAATGCCCTGAAGGATCGGGCGCGTGCCCTGCTGAGCGAGTACCCGGAGAGTAACCTGCAGTCCGAGGGACTCACCATCTCGCAGATCGAGCGGGCGGCGATGAACGGCGACGCGTTGGCACTCCAGGTCGTGCGGGAGGCGGCGCAGAAGCTGGGGATCGCGGTGGCCGGTCTGCTGAACCTGATGAACCCCTCGCGGGTCATCTTCGGCGGCCAGCTCTCCGAGTTGGGCGAGCTGCTGTTGGAACCCCTGCGCAGGACGGTGCAGAGCCGGACCCTGCTCAGCTCGGTTGCCGCCTCGGACATCCTGACCAGTGATCTGGGTCCGCGGTCCGTTGCGGTGGGCGCGGCGACCCTGATTCTCAAGACCGCGCTCGCGGACTCCCGGGTCTTTCCCACCTCGGCCATTGCTTCGGAGGTTCCGTGAGCCTTCGTCGGACAGGTCTCCCCTCCCTCATCCTGCTGGCCCTGGCCGTGGTGCTGGGGGGGGCGAGTTGTGGAGAGGATCCCCAGCCCGACTGGCAACTGGTGTGGTCGGACGAGTTCGACGGGCCGGCCGGTGCCCTACCCGACCCCGGCAACTGGCGGTTCGACGTAGGAACGGGCTGGGGCAACCGGCAACTGGAGTTCGACACCAAGCGCCCCGAGAACGTGTCCACCGACGGCAACGGAAACCTGGCCATCATCGCGCGCGAAGAGGACTACCAGGGCAGCCGCTACACCTCGGGCCGGATCAATACCCTGGGCTTCTTCGATCAGGCCATGGGACGGTTCGAGGCGCGCATCAAGTTGCCCATAGGCCAGGGGATCTGGCCGGCCTTCTGGATGCTCGGCTCGGACTTCCAGCAGGTGGGTTGGCCGACCTGCGGCGAGATCGACATCATGGAGTACCGGGGCCAGGAGCCACGACGGCTCATCGGGTCCCTCCATGGCCCGGGGTACTCGGGCGGGGCCTCGGTGGGGGGCAGCACCCTCTACGACGGCGGCGGCCTCAACGACGGGTTCCACATCTATGCCATCGAGTGGGACGAGGACGGCATCACCTGGTTTCTCGACGATCTGGCCTACCAGACCAAGGGCATCCGGAGCGTGCCGGGCCAGTGGGTCTTTGATCACCCGTTCTTCATCATTCTCAACGTGGCGGTGGGCGGCAACTTCGTCGGGTCGCCCGATGAGACCACGATCTTTCCCCAGACCATGCTGGTCGACTACGTTCGGGTCTACCAGCGCGGATCATGAAGCAACCCGCGGTCCGGATCGTCACCCTTGTCTCGGCTGCCCTTGCCCTGCTCCAGCTCAGCGCCTGTACGCGCCAGGTGGAGCGATCCGAGGACGGGGTGCTGGTGGTTTCCCAGGAACAGACCGCGGCCTGGATCCGCAACTTCAACCCGCTCACCACGGCCAGTTCGGCCCGCTGGCCCACCCTGGCCGGGATCTACGAACCGCTCTATGTGTTCAACAGCGTCAAGTCCGAGCACGTCCCGTGGCTGGCGGTGGCCCACGAATGGCGTGGGGACAATCGGGTTCTGCGGGTGACCACCCGGGATGGGGTCCTGTGGTCCGACGGCACCCCGTTCAGCGCCCATGACGTGGGGTTCACCTTCAACCTCATCAAGGAGCATGCCGCCCTGGATCGGCGCGGGGTGTGGAAGTTCCTCGCCGCCGTGGACGTGGTGGATGACCGCACCGTCGACTTCTCCTTCCAGCGGATCTTTATCCCCGGCATGTCCGAGATCGTGGCCCAACAGCCGGTGCCCCGGCATATCTGGAGCGAGGTCGAGGACCCGGTGACCTTCACCAACGAGAACCCGGTGGCCACGGGGCCGTTCACCGAGGTCCGACTGTTCCGCAACCAGGTCTTCGAGCTGGGACGCAACCCGCGCTACTGGCAGGAAGGCAAGCCGGCCATCAAGGCGTTGCGTTTTCCCGCGCTCTCCACCAACGACCGCGCGAACCTTGCCCTGGTCTTCGACGAGGTGGACTGGGCGGGCAACTTCATTCCGGCGGTGGACCGGGTCTACGTGGGCCGGGATCCTGAATTTCACGACTACTGGTTTCCCCGCACCGGGAGCACGGTCTTTCTCTACGCCAACACCACCCGCAAGCCCTTCGACGACGTCCGGGTACGCAAGGCGGTGAGCATGGCCATTGACCGGGAGTTGCTGGTCGATGTCGCGGTCTTTCGCTACTCCCGGCCCAGCGATGCGACCGGTTTCAGCGATGCCTACGCGGCGTGGCTCAACCCGGAGATCGCGGAGAGCGGGGAGTGGGTGCGCCATGACGTGGCGCGCGCCAATGCGCTCCTGGACGAGGCCGGTCACACCCGGGGCGAGGACGGCATCCGCCGTCACCCCGACGGCTCTCCCTGGGAGTACGAGATCCTGGTGGTGTCCGGTTGGTCCGATTGGGTGCGTGCGTGCCAGGCCATCGCGCGGGACCTGCAGGCGATCGGGATCGATGCCTCGGTGCGTGCCTTCGACTTCAGTGCCTGGTTCCAGCGGGTGCAGAAGGGTGAGTTCGATCTCACCCTGGGCTGGTCCTTCGAGGGACCCACGCCCTACATCTTCTACCGCAACCTGATGGGGAGCGAGACGGTGCGCCCGGAAGGCGTGACCTGGGGATCCAATTGGCACCGCTACGGAAGCGAGACCGCCGACCGGGCCCTGGAAGCGTTCGAGCTGGAGCCGGATCCGGCGCGACAGCGCGCCCTCAGCGACGAGTTGCAGCGGGTCTTTGTCGAGGAAGTGCCGGCGATTCCGCTCTACCCCAACCTCTCCTGGGCGGAGTTCAACACCCGTCGCTTTACCGGGTTTCCTACCCGCGACAATCCGTACGCCGACCCGTCCCCCAACAAGATGGATCGCGGAGAATGTCTCCTCGTCCTGACCACGGTCACCCCCCGCTAGGAGACTCGGTATGCGCTACATCCTGAGTCGGATCGGGTTCTACGCGTTGGCCGCGTGGGTGGCGGTGACCCTGAACTTCTTCCTGCCCCGTCTCATGCCCGGAGACCCGGCCACCGCACTCTTCGCCAGGTTCAGGGGGCAACTGGGACCCGAGGCCATGGAGTCCCTGCGCGAGACGTTTGGACTGGCCGACGCTCCACTCTGGAAGCAATACCTGACGTATCTGAGTCACGTCCTGAAGGGGGACTTCGGGGTCTCGGTCGCCTACTTCCCCAGCCCGGTCATCGAGGTGATCGGGACCGGGTTGTTGTGGACGCTCTTCCTCGCCGGGAGTGCGGTGCTGATCAGCTTCACCATTGGGACCCTGCTGGGAGTGTGCGCGGCGTGGTGGCGACACAGCTGGATCGACAACATACTCCCCGCGACGTTTGCCTTTCTGGGAGCGTTCCCCTACTTCTGGCTGGCCATGGTGGCGCTCTACATCCTGGGGTTCACCCTCAACTGGTTCCCCCTGGGTCACGCCTACGGGGATGATCTCACGCCCGGGTTCAACTGGCTGTTCATCTCGGATGTCATCCGCCATGCGGTCCTTCCGGTGGGCACGGTGGTTCTGGCCACCGTGGGAGGCTGGCTCCTCTCCATGCGCAACGTGATGATCGGGGTGCTGGGCTCGGACTACGTGAACCTGGCCCGGGCCAAGGGGCTCTCGCCGGGACGGGTGGTCCTGCGCTACGCGGCCCGCAACGCGCTGCTGCCCAGCGTGACCAGCTTCGGTATGGCGCTGGGGTTCATCCTGGGCGGGTCGCTCCTCACCGAGATCGTGTTCAGCTATCCGGGTCAGGGCTACCTGCTGGTGCAGGCGGTGGGGAACCAGGACTATCCGCTCATGCAGGGGATCTTTCTCGTGATCACCATGGCGGTCCTCGGCGCCAACCTCCTTGTCGACATGGTCTATCTGTGGCTCGATCCCCGCACCCGGGACGCAACGTCATGAGCGCGCCGGTCCAGGCCACGGGGCTGGGCGCCTGGTGGCAGGCCATTCGCCGCGATCGCAAAGCCTCCATTGGCGCGGCGATCATGGCGGTGTTCGGCCTCATCGCCATTGTCGGGCCACTGCTGGTCGCGGATCCGCATGCCCTGGTCGGCATTCCCCTGGATCCCCCCTCGGCGCAGCATTGGCTTGGCACGACCGGGCAGGGCCAGGACGTGCTGGCCCAGATGGTGGTGGGCACCCGGGTTTCCCTGGCCATTGGTTTTGCGGTGGGGTTGGTGGTGGTGCTGGTGGGAGCGTTGATCGGGGTCACCGCGGGATACTTCGGTGGCCGGGTCGACGGCGCCCTCTCGCTGCTGGTCAACGTGTTCCTGGTCATTCCCGGCCTCCCCTTGGCCATCGTGCTGGCGGCGTACCTGCCGTCCGGCCCGCTCACCCTGGGCGCGGTGCTGGTGGTGACCGGGTGGGCGTGGAATGCGCGGGTGATCCGGGCCCAGACCCTCTCCGTTCGTCGTCGTGACTTTGTCTCCGCCGCGTTGGTTTCCGGCGAGTCCAGTTTCCGGATCATCGCCTTCGAGATCCTGCCCACCATGACCTCGCTTCTGGTCGCCCAGGTGATCGGAAGCACGGTGTACGCGATCGGCGCCCAGGTGGGGCTGGAGTTCCTGGGAATCGGGGATGTGTCGTCGGTCACTTGGGGAACCAACCTGTACTGGGCCCAGAACGATTCCGCGTTGCTGACCGGCGCCTGGTGGACCTTCGCCCCCACCGGACTCTGCGTGGCCCTGGTCGGTTTCGGTCTCACCCTGCTCAACTCGGGTTTCGACGAGATCACCAACCCGCGACTGGTGCTGGAACGCGCCTGGCGTGGATGGCTGATCAAGCGGGGACACGAACCCGGACGCTCGACCCCGGTGGTGCTCAAGCATGACTGAGCCGCTCCTCTCCATACGCGACTTCTGTGTCGACTACATCACCGACAACGGATCGGTGCGGGCCATCGATGAGGTTTCCCTGGATGTCATGCCGGGCGAGATCCTGGGGGTGGCCGGTGAGTCGGGGAGCGGCAAGACGACCCTGGCCCAGGCGATCCTGAGAATCCTTCGCCCCCCCGCGGTCATCACCGGTGGATCCGTACTGTTCGAGGGCCAGGACCTTCTCACCCTGGAAGAGAACGAGCTGCGGGCCCTGCGCTGGAGCCGGATCTCCATGGTGTTCCAGAGCGCGATGGATGCCCTCAACCCGGTCCTGACCGTGGGAGAACAGATCACCGACACGCTGTTGGCCAAACCCAACACCCGGGCATTGGAGAACCCCTCCATGCGGGTGGGTGAGCAGATCACCGATGCCATGCGGGCTCACGGGGCGACCCACTCGGACGATGCGCGCGGGCGAGCGGGGGAGCTGCTGGAGATGGTGGGGATCCCGGCCGACCGCCTGGACAGCTACGCCCATCAGCTTTCAGGAGGCATGCGGCAGCGGGTGGGGATTGCCCTTGCCCTGGCCCTCAATCCGTCCCTGGTCATTCTGGATGAGCCCACCACGGCCCTCGACGTCATCGTGGAGCGGGAGATCCTGGAACGGATCCGGGAGCTACAGAAGTCCCTCGGGTTCGCGGTGATCTTCATCACCCACGACCTCTCGCGCATGCTCCAGTTCTCGGACCGGGTCGCGGTGTTCTATGCGGCGCGGCTGGCCGAGGTGGGGCCCTCCAGTGAGCTGCGCACCAACCCGCGCCACCCCTACACGCAGGGGCTGCTCAAGGCGTTTCCTTCGGTGCACCCCGGAGCGGAAGTGCCCCAGAGCATTCCGGGCTCCCCGCCCAGTCTGCGAACCCCCCCCAGCGGTTGCCGGTTTCATCCGCGGTGCGCGCGGGCCGAGGATCTTTGCTCGCGCGAGAAGCCGGCCGCGGTGTCCATCGGCGAGGGGCACGTGGCCCGCTGCCATTTCGCGAAGTAGCTACAGCGAAACGGTCATGTAGGTCCGGATCTCCCACTCGTTGCCGTTCTCTCCCGGCAAGGTGGGATCGCACAGACCGGTTTCGGGGTCGATCCCCGGGCAATACCGCGGCGAATACTGATCCAGGGTCCGGTAGGTGGTGCGGATGCCGATCCGGGTCTGCGGGTTGTCGAAGGTGAACCAGCGGGGCGCGCCGAGGGCGTAGGAGATGTCCCCCATGACCTGGAAGGGGAAGGTCAGGTTGAAGTTGCGGTGGAAGTCGTAGGGACCCCAGTCGTTGAACTTGACGAAGGTCTCGAACGACGTCCGCCCGGCCGTGACCCGCAGGTCGGCGCCAAAGCGGTTGATCTTGCGCGGATCGTTGCCGTCGGGCTCTGCCGTCCCGAAATAGAGCCCCCCGATGATGCGCGAGGTCCGGGTAAGCCGTGACTTGACGCGTCCGTTGACCTCCCACAGGTCGCGGGCCGGAGGGGCTCCGGGAAACGCGAAGATGGTTCCATCGGCAAGAATTCCCAGCCCGGCGTCCTGGGTGGTCGGCAGGTGGCGAAAGACATAGCCAAGGCTCCAGGCCAGCTTCGAATCCTCGACAGCGTCGTTGTCCCACTCCCAGAACCAGGTGGCTCCGGTCGGGTCGTACACCAGCATCGCTTCGCCGGCCACCATCTCGCGGTTGCCTCGGACCGAGAAGGGGTCGTTGATGATGTCGCGTGGACGAGCGGGAGCGGGCACTCCCTCGGCCGGGATGGGGTCCACGTGCGGTTTCTGCCACATGAAGTTCGGGGCGATCTGCCAGCTGCCGTTGAAGTTGTAGGCAAACCCGGTGAGGAAGTTCGCCGCGTTGCCGTTCCCCGGATCCTTCAGGCTCCAGTCGGTGAACGTCTTGACCTCGGTTGGGCCGGTCCGCGCCACCAGGCCGAGCAGGGCGCCCTGGGCATACCAGTGCCAGCCGCCGGTCTCGTAGGTGATCTTCGCCTTGCCGCCCAGCGTGTCCTCTCCCTTGACCGTGTCCTCGAGCACGACCGTCTCGCCATCGCGCTCGTCGAGGATCTGGAAGGCCTCCCCGACGTCGGGCGATCCGGACCAGATCCCCCCGGCCTGGATGTTGAACCCGCGCCAGTTGGTGTCGAAGGAGAGCGCGAGCTTGCGGGTCTCCCGCTGGGGAATCGCGGCGGAACTCGTGGCGGTTCCCTGCTGGGCGAGGTCTTCCTGGAAGATCGCCGTCCAGTCCATGCCGCCGAGGTTGCGTTGGTACTTGAGCATGATGCTGGGGTTGGCACCCCACCACAGCTGGGGGCCGAAAGCGAGCTTGAAACCGTTGAAGGTCTTCTTGCCCTCGATCTCCACCCCGATCGGGGCCTCGCCGTTGTAGATGTCGATGTTCGGTCCGTAGTAGGCATCCCGGCGAAGACCAAAGAAATCCCCTTCGTACTGCCAATGCAGCATGCCGGTGCGGTAGAACCCGTGCAGGTTGAAGTACTGGTCTTCCCAGTCCACCGTGGACCGGTAGACCTTGACCCGTTCGATGCCCTCGAGAGGGACCGGGTCGCCGTTCTCATCGGTGATGGTCTGGATGCGTCCCCGGTTCTCGTAGAAGATCTGGTCGATGGGGTTGACCGCGACGTGTCCGAGGATGTTGAGGGAGAGGGTCCCGCGGAGGTTGGCCGAGGGCTTCACCTCGAAGTCGGTGTAGAACGACTCCATGTGGTCGAATCCAAGGAACGACGGGATCTCGGGCTGTGCGTTGAGGACGTCGGGAATGCTGGTGTTGGAACCGCCGGTGCTGTAGGTCCGCACGTCGATCCGCACGTTGGTGACCCGTACCTTGCCGCCTTCCTCTGCCTTGAGCGCGGCGCTGCTGGATCGGGCCTGGAGGGCGGCGTAGGCGGGGTCGATGGCGCCGAAGTGCGCCCGGATCGCTCCCAGATCGGTGTCGGGCCCGTAGGGATCCAGCTCATAGGCGTCCTTCAGGGCGAAGAACGCGGCACGCGGGAAGACCTCGAACAGGCCCTGGCTGTCCGAGGGGCCCTTGGCGCAGATCCCCCACCACTCCTCGTTCATGTTGTTCTCGCCCTCGACGTAGTCCCAGGGGTACCCCCCGTTGGGCCAGGAGGCATTGGCGTCGTGGACATCCAGGTTCTCGGTCTGCTTGTACTTCCACCACCCGTCGCTCCACTGGAAGGTCAGCCCGCCGATGCAGTTGCCCACCAGCCCCTTGCCGTAGGACTGCTCGTAGATCTCCTGCCACTGACCCAGCAACCACTTGGCCTGGGGAATCTGGTCCTCCCGCATGGTCTTGGCATTGAAGGCGTCGGCTCCGAATTCGGTGAACAGGGTCGGGATGCCGAGCTTGTCCTTCACCTCCTGGTAGAAGTCGCGCGCGGAGATGCCGCGGTAGACATTGGACCCGAGGATGTCGATGTTCGAACATTCCTGGACGATCAGATCGATGTACTGGAGGTCGCCGTTGGCGATGGACACCGGTCGCTGGGTGTCCACCTCCTTGATGGCCGCGGTCACCTCGCCGAAGAGCGAGTAGAGGTGCTTGGCCCGGGCGGCATCCCGCTCTCCTTCCGGGAGGGCTTGGATCTCGTTGGAGTTCCAGGAGAGACCGTAGTTGTTCTCGTTGCCCAACAACCACATGAGCACGCCCGGAGTGTCCTTGAACTCCTCGACGAGGGCGACGATCTCGGCCGTCACCTCCGTGCGCAGGCGCGGGTCGGAGTAGTCGACCGAGGGGATCCACTGGCCATCCAGAAGGTATCCATAGCGGGCCATGGCGTGGTTGAGGATGGTGTAGATGCCGTAGGTCTCGTAGATGTACTTCACCCAGCGGGGCGGGACGCCGTTGTACTGGCGGATGGCGTTGACCCCCATCCGGCGCAGGAGCGGCATCTCCATGGCGAGCGCGGCGATGATGAACTCGTCCGACTGGGTCCACAGGCTGTAGTTGTAGTTGGTCCCGATGGGGAAGTAGTCCCAGTTCATCCCCAGGACCATGAAGTCCTTGCCGTCGACCTGGAGCTTGTGACCCTGTGCGTCCGAGATGATCTCGACCTGTTGCACCTGGGCCAGGGCCGGTGTCGTGGCCAGGAGACCCGTGATCAACAGCAGCGGACGTACGAACGGCAGGCGAATGCAACCAGGGAGACTCAAGGGATGTTCCTCGTTTCCACGTCATGGGCCGCGGCGGCCATGCCGTCGGAGATCGTCCTGCGGTACCAGTAGGCGCTGTCCTTGGCGAGGCGCTGCTGGGTTTCGTAGTCTGTCCAGAATATGCCGAAACGTTTGGCGAATCCGTGTCCCCACTCGAAATTGTCGAGCAGCGACCAGGCAAAGTACCCGGCGAGGGGGACACCGTCCTCCATGGCGCGCCGGGCGGCCAGGAGGTGGTCTCTCAGGAAGTGAACCCGTCGCGTGTCGGTGATGCGACCCTCGTCGTCGGGCCCGTCCGAGAAGGCGCACCCGCTCTCGGTGACGTAGATCTTCCTGGGAGCATAGTCGACGGTGACCCGGGCCAGGATGTCGTGCAGTCCCTGGGGATACACCTCCCAGCCCATGTCGGTGAGCTCTTCCCTGGGAACCATGGCCTTCCCCTCGGGCTTTCCCTCGTCGTTGACCGTCATCACGGCCCGGCTGTAGTAGTTGATGCCCAGGAAATCGAGCGGGCGGGAGATGGCCTCCATATCGCCCGGCTTCACGAACTCGAGCTGCGTGTCCTGGAGGTGCCCCAACGCCACCCGATCGGCGATGCTGTCCTTGGGGTAGGTCCCGCGGAAGAGCGGATCCAGGTACCAGCGGTTGAACAGGCCGTCCAGCCACCGGGCGGCATCCCGGTCTTCCCGGGAACCCGAGGCCGGTGAGGTCGGCATGAGGTTGAGCACGATCCCCACCTCGCTGTCCGGGGAGTTCCGGCGGATGATCTCCGTGGCCCAGCCGTGGGAGAGCAGAAGGTGATGCGCGGCCAGGACCCCCTGATAGGGATCCTCGAGGCCCGGGGCATGGTGACCCTGTTCATAGCCCAGGCTGGCAATGCACCAGGGTTCGTTGTGGGTGGCCCAGTGTTTGATGCGATCGCCGAGACGTTGCGTCACCGCCTGGGTGTACTCGAGAAAGGCCTCGGCCACGTCCCGCGAGGCCCAGCCCCCCTCGTCCTGCAGGACCTGGGGCAGATCCCAATGATAGAGAGTGCAGAACGGGGTGATCCCGGCTTCCAGGAGCCCGTCCACCAGGGACTCGTAGAAGTCGAGCCCCCTGGGATTGATGGCGCCGCGCCCGTCCGGAAGAATCCTGGGCCAGGCAATGGAAAAGCGGTAACTGCGGACCCCGAGCCACTTCATACGCTCGATGTCCTCACGCCACCGATGATAGTGATCACAGGCGACCGAGGCGTTGGTCCCATCCTCGATCTTGCCCGGGATGGCGGAGAAGCGATCCCAGATGGATTCGCCGCGTCCGTCCTCGTCAACGGCGCCCTCGATCTGATGGGATGACGTGGCGACCCCCCACAGGAAGTCCTTGGGAAACGGGTTGGACATGCGGCTAATCCCCTGGTGATGCGGAGGCCAATGATTGATGCGGATACAGGTGGCAGCGAACCTGGTGATTCCCCGCTGTGCGGGGTTGGGGGTCCGACTCCACGCAGGTGAGCGTGGCCTGGGCACATCGGGAAATGAAGGGGCATCCGGAGGCGGAGTCCGAAAGACCATGTTCCACCGCGTCCACCGAGAGCTCCCGGGTGCCGGTGTCGGCGATGGAAGCCAGGAGGGCGCGGGTGTAGGGGTGGGCGGGATCCGACACCACGGACGCGCTGGGTCCGCTTTCGACAATGCGTCCCTTGAAGAGAACGAGGATCCGGTCGGCGAGGAACCGCGCTGACGCAAGATCATGCGTAATGAGGAGGATGGCGAGGTTGCGTTCCTTCTTGAGCCGGGCCAGAAGGCCCAGGAGACCCATCCGAATCGAGACGTCGAGCATGGAAGTGGGCTCGTCGGCCACCAGGACATCCGGATCCACGGCGAGAGCGCGGGCGATGGCCACGCGTTGGCGCTGCCCCCCCGAGAGCTCGTAGGGGCGCCGGTCGATGAAGTCCTCGGCAGGACCAAGTCCAACCGTATTCAGGAGTTCCACCGCCCGGGCCCGGGATTCGCCTCGCTTGGCCAGACCGTGCCGCAGAAGCGGACGTTCCAGATGGTAGGCGACGGTGTGGGCAGGATTGAGGGATCCAAAGGGATCCTGGAAGACCATCTGGACCCGGCGCCGATAGGCCAGCGGGACTCGGGAGCTTCCCAGCGGGACCGCCTTGCCGGCGAGGCGGAGGGCTCCGGAGTCGGGGGATTCCAGTCGGACCACCATCTTGGCGAGGGTGCTCTTGCCACTCCCCGACTCGCCGACCAGGGCGACTGCTTCGCCTGCTCTCAGGGAGAAGGACACGTCGCGGGCGGCCGTGACCGAGGTCGCCGAAGACAGCAACCCCTTGTTGGAGTAGGTCTTGGAGATCCCCTCAAGCTCAAGGAGAGGAGCCGCCGATGGGGCGGGCCGACTGTCCGACATCTCGGCATTTCCCTCCAAAGGGGCTGGAAAACACTTTGTTCGACTGTCGAACATAGTGTACGATTGCCTCGGTTCTGTCAAGAAGCGTCTCCGACGCTCTCAATCTTCGGTTTCCGAGCCTCGGAGCATGTGCCCCACGTCGCCAGTATGGCCGTGCTCCGGGGTTTCGGGACTGATCCTGGTTACGCCGTCGCAAAGAGGACACCATGAGACGCCACTTCTCCCGCTTCTGCCTCTCCCTGATCCTCCTGGCCGCCACGACCTACGGTTCGCCGGCGGTCGCCTCGGTCAACCTCCTCACCAATCCGGGTTTCGAAGACAACCTGGGTTCCTACGATGGATGGACCACGTTTGGTGGGGGGCCCAACATCTCCACCGCGGCCACGGACAATATCTTCCGATCCGGCGCTGCGGCGGCAAAGATCTTCGGTGAGTTCAGTGACTGTCCGGTTCCCGGCACGGCGACCAAGGTCGGCGGGTTCTTCCAGTCGTTCACTCCCACCGCCGGCAAGGAGTACGAGCTTTCCGGGTACTCCTTTGTTTCCGAGGCGGATGCGATTCCCGGCACGTTCGTCTGTGACGCCAACCGGGCCATCGCCAAGATCGTCTACTACAACGCCGCCTCGGGGGGGTCCGAGATGGCCGCCAACGAGGTGGTGGTGGGCGGCCCTGGGTTCCTCCTCGACCAGTGGGTCCCGTTCTCGGTCAACCTCCCGGTTCCGGCCGGCGCGCTGAGAGTCGAGGTGTTCATCCTCTTCCTGCAGCCGGGATGTGACACCGGCTCGGTGTATATCGACGACATGTCCCTGTGCGAGATCACCCCGGACCCGCAGCCCAACCTGCTGGTCAACGGCAGCTTCAATGGCGATCTGTCCGGCTGGTTCACCTTCGACAGCGTCTTCATCGATGCCCGGTCCTTCATTGTGCGCACCCCCAACGGGGCGGCCAAGATGTTCACCTCGGGTGTCCCGGCGTTGGACTCGGGGATGTACCAGCGTTTTGGCGCGACCCCCGGTTCCAACTGGAAGATGGATCTGCAGACCATGACGACCTGTCGTGACGGGGATCCGCTCACCGGCGACAACTTCATGCTGGCCAGCATCAACTTCCGCGACAGCGGCGGTTTCCTGATTGGCGGCAACGAGATGGTCATCCTGGACAGCAGTGCCCCGCTTGGGAAGTGGCACCGGAAGTCCCTGATCGCCGCGAACGCCCCCGCCGGGACCGAC
This sequence comes from Candidatus Eiseniibacteriota bacterium, assembly GCA_942491735.1. Classification (GTDB taxonomy): domain Bacteria; phylum Eisenbacteria; class RBG-16-71-46; order JABDJR01; family JABDJR01; genus CALOCN01. The sequence continues at coordinate 49,568 of CALOCN010000013.1, forward strand.
TCCGTGGAGTGCCTGATCCTCTTCATTTCCCCCACCCTCGCCCCCGGCGCGGGCTGGGTGGACGATGTTGTCTTCAACGAAATCTCCACCACCGGCGCCGAGAATCCTCGCCCCACCCCGGGTGTGGTCCTCCAGCAGAACGCGCCCAACCCCTTGCGGTCCTCGACCCGGATTGCCTTCTCCCTGGAGAAGAGCGGTCCGGTAGACATCAGTATCTTCGACATCTCGGGTCGACGGATCGCATCCTTGTTCCAGGGGCAGATGGACGCGGGGGACCACGCGGTAACGTGGGACGGCCGCACCGATCAGGGGGCCAAAGCTGCCTCGGGCCTCTACCGTTATGTGCTCCGGACCCAGGACACCCACGTGTCCCGGAGCATGACGTTGTTGCGATAGCGCAAGTCAACGCAGATCAGCGATAGCACCAGGAGAAGGGAGCCTCAACCGGGCTCCCTTTTTCTTGAGTAGGGCGGTCTACTTGAGGCGGACGACCCGGAGGGTTTCGGTCCGGGTGGGGAGCTGGAGCCGGATCAGGTAGATGCCGGCGGCGACCGAACCGCCGTTTGCGTCGTTTCCGTCCCAGGCGAGTTCATGCTCGCCCGCGTCGCGAACACCGCGTTCCAACGTGCGGACTTTCCGGCCCGCGATGTCGTACACGGCGAGGTCCACGGCTCCCGGCGCATCCAGGCGGAACCGGACCGTGGTGAGGGAACGGAACGGGCTGGGGGCGGCGGTGAGGATGCCGCCGAGCGCGGGCGTCGTGGGAACCGCGTCCAGGATCTCGTCACAATGGGGTCCCGAGCACGCGGGGATAAAGGTGAACGCGTCCAGGATCGCTTCCTGGTGGGTTCCCGGGGCGCTGTCGAAGTACCACAGGTTGATATGCACCCGGGGCTGCTCCGGCCGGGGAACGTGCGGGCCCGTATAGGTCCAGGTGTGGATGAGGGTCCCGGGGGCTTCGTCCTGGGGGCCGCCGTGCCAACTGCGGTACTCCACCCGGTCGGCCAGCCAGCGGAAGGCGTGACTGGTGAGCCCGCCCGGGGTGAAGGCGATGGGAAAACGCTCGATGTTTCCCGGCCAGTCGTAGGGTTGGGCCACGAACTGTCCCACGTCCGCGGTCGGGTTCCCCCAGCGGCTGATCTCGACATCGATCTCGTTGTAGGGACCCCACCAACCGTTGGCGAGGTCGTAGCAACTCCGGTACTCCCACAGGAACAGCCCCAGCACCGCATTGGGATGCAGGGTGTCCAACTCGCCCACCGTGGTGAAGATGTAGTCGCCGTAGCCCAGTGCATCCTCCAGGACCACCTCGGTGCTGCTCCAGGTGCCCCCCTGGTTGCTGATGGTCATGTGCAGACGGTCCGAGCCGTCCACCCAGGTGCAGGACGGGGTGTCGCAGAAGGTGTTGGGTCCGGGCCCGTAGTAGCCGGGCCCCTTGACGCGCCAGGTGTATCCGCTGAAGTCGAGCGTGTTGCCGCCCGGGAAGTCGCCCCATTGGTTCACCGGGGTGCTCTCCTCGAACGTGACCTGATCGAAATAGACATCGGGCGCCGGTTCTCCCGGAGCCTGGAGGGTGCCCAGCAGGATGCGCGTACTCACCGTGCCCACCCGGGCAGGACCACTGGTCACGGAGAACTGCTGGACGACGCCGGTAGGTGTCGCGGACGTGGCGACGTTGTAGGTCTCGTAGGAGATGAGATTCCCGCCCGCGTCCCGCCATTCGATGTTGAGGATGGCGGCGGAGAGCCCGGTGATGGGGTTGGTCGCGGTGTGGGAGGCACACACGCCGGCGTTGAACTGTTGGCCGGGCAAGGCGTCCAGGGGCTGCCAGAACGCGGAAAGCCCCCATGCTCCGCTGTTGGGTCCGCTCACCCGCGCCCCCACCTGACCATGGGTCGCGTTGGCCGAAGACCCCAGGGAGCCGAACTGGTTCCAGGCGGCGAACACCGGACCGCCCGATCCGCTGATCTCAAAGCTGGGGTTGGAGAGCAGGCACTGGGCCGAGGCCAGGCCGGGGGAAACCAGGAGAAGCGTCAAGGCGAGGATCAGCGGGGTGCGGTGCATCCCACAAGTATAGCCGACGGCAAGTGCTCAGCTCAGAAGGACGTCCCTGGGGACGACGACATCCAGACGGTGGATGCGCCCGGAACGGGATAGAAGATCGCGGGCCGGTTGGGGTTCCAACCGGTCACCGGGGATCGACTCGGTGCCCTCGTTGCGCGTGACCAAGATCTGCGGGTTGCTGCCGAGGGTGTAGACCACCGGAACCTGACAGAAGGTAAAGGCGAGGCTTCCGGCGGGAAGATCCAGGCTTTGAGTAGCACCGCCCTGGTCCACATAGTGGAACACCCGGGGCTCCTGCAGAAACTCGGCGGTGCGAAGCAGGCTGGGTCGAAAGCTCACCGCGCCGTCCTCGATCCGTACCCCCAACTCGCCGAATCGGGTCAGGATCTCCTCCTTCACCTGTCCGGTCATTCCCGGTTGCTGCGCCCCGGCGTGCGACGGGGTGTGGCTGTAGGGGTCCGAGGGGAAGGCGCCGTACTCGGCCACCGTCTTCTCGAACCCCAGCCCGGCGCGAATGCGAAAGTACTGCTCAATGAGGGCACTCACGGTGTCCTGGTCCGTATCGTCCGATTCCGAGCGGAAAATGATCTCCTGCACCGCGAGAAGCAGCTTGGCCACCATGTGCCAGTAGACGCACCCCAGGCCCTCGTAGCCGTACATGGTTCCGGATCGACCGGTGAAGGCGCGGTGGTGAAAGACCTCCTCGAAAATCGACAGCACCGCGGCGCGGCCCTCGCGCACCGGCTTGGCCCAGTCGTCCCGGCTTTCCAGGGCGTCGAGCGCCGCGGTCAGATCGCGCGCGTTGTGGAAGTCGGGATGGAAGCGATAGACCCCGTCGGCGTCCCGAACCAGGATGCGGGTCTCCCCCGCGTCCATGAGCGACTTGAGAAGCGGCGTGCGCTCCACCGCATCCGCGCTGACCCGGTTGCGTTCCAGGAACCCGGGCAGCTCGCGTGCGGGATAAAGAAGGAAGCTCTTCCGGTCCGCCTGGTACATGGGGCTGGCAAAGAGGCTTTCCAGGACGTGCAGTGTCTCCCGGGCGCCCAGGGAACCGGAGCTCAGGACGGCGACCTGTCCTTCCAGCATCTCGTAGAGCGGGTGGACGGCGGCACCCTCGCCGGTGATCTCCAGAATGTTGTAGGCGTGGTAGAGACCGTCTTCGCGCCGGTTTGCCTGGATGGCATGGTCCAGGAAGGCCAGCGCCGTGGTGCACAGGGCGCTCACCTCGGTGACGGGAACCGCGACCGTTCCGGGTAGACCCCGCCGGTACGCTTCCAGCCGGTAGCCCTGGAAGGCGCCGCCCAGCGCGTCCAGAATCTGCTTGCGGGTTGCGTCGGTGAGCCGATCGCCTTTCAGGTCCGCACGGTGGGACGAGAAAACCTGGTGGATGTCCCGCATCCAGGTGGCGACCCCGGTCGAAAGTCGTGCGATCTCCGTGCCGTGCAGCGCCAGGCGATCCCGCAGGTAGGCCAGGTAGCGGCGCAGGTAGTACAGCGTGACCATGGACAGGCCGTTTCCGGCCAGGGCGTTGTTGGCGTCGTTCCATTCGGGACGCTGGGTGTTCATCCAGATGCCGCCGTCCGGCACCAGGTTCGAGAGCTTGGAGAGGGCGGGGACGATCAGCTTCTCCAGCAAGGTCACATGGAGAATGTCGCCGTTCTTGTCGTGGACCAGCTTCCCGTCGGTTCCCTTGGTTTGGACCCGCTGCTGCCACGCGATCCGATCGTTCCGTGTCGTAGACAATCGCGTTGTGCGGGTCCTTGAGCAACTCCGCGTAGGGGCGAATGCGATAGGGCACGTCGGCATAGGAGAAGACGGGGCGATCCAGCATGGCCTCGAGCGCTCCGGGCTGGAACCGGGGCAGCCACTCCAGGAGCTTCAGCAGATAGATGATCTGGTGATCACCCCAGTAGCCGATGTAGCTCCAGGGATCGTCCGGATCGTCCTCCTCCCAGTCGATGCCGTCCCGGGTGATGCGGTAGGGATTGAACCCGTCGAGGGTGGAGGCGTTGACGAACTTGGCCAGGATCCCCGGGAGGAAATCCGGGAAGCTGAACCCCAGGGCTTCCCAGTTCTGGAAAATGTCCCGCCAGTTTCCTTCGTAGTGGAGCGCGCGGGTGCCGTCCGAGTTGCGGACATGGATGGCGAACCGGTTCCAGGGACGGCTGGGGTCCCCGTGACGGCGGCCAAAGAAGAGCGGCAGGTACTCGTAGGCCAGCCGTTCCAGGTCCGGGTCGTCGCCCCGGGCCGTCTGGAGCAGGTCGGCAATGGGCAGGGACGCGGGGAGCTGCGCCACAAGGTCGCGGTGCCGCAAGGCGACTTCCCGATTGCGGGTCTCCAGGAACGCGGCGAAGTCGTCGCGGGAGACGAGGTGCTGATCGTCGAACACGCCCCCCCGCATGATGTTGAACAGGGTGTTGGCGAAGTGGTGCGTGGAAGCGGCCGCGTCGTGGGTGAGCTGGAGGCCGTCCGCGGTGGCGACGTAGTCGTGCAGCGTGTCGCGGGCCTCATCGAGGTCCGCTGTGAGCAGGGACTCCAGTTTGGGCTCATCCGTAAGGAGCTTGCGCAGTTCGGTAATCTGCGTGTGATCGCGCCCCACATCCGCAACCAGGTGCCAGGTGCGGGTCGCCTTGGGGTCCAGATCGAGAGTTGACCCCACCAGGTAGTTGCCCCGTCGTCCGGTGAACACGGTTTCCGGTTCACGCGGGGTCCCGGCGCGAAACGCGGTCAACGCCTCCTGGGAAAGATGGATCGCCGGGGTGGGAAGACCCATGCCCCAGACGGTGTTGGCCCGGAGCTCCTCGGCCGCTTCCGCCCGATCCGTGATGCTGGCGGTGAGGGAGAAGATCCCGAGCCCGGTCGCGGGGTCGGTCTCCGACCGCTTGTAGGCGTCGATGAGGCTGCTCGACTGCTGGTAGAGCGCCAAGGGGGCGCCAAAGGGTAGGACGTTGCGCAGTCCGTCCACCAGTTCAATGGTGCGCTGCGTGTCTCCGATGTTGGTCAGGGTCGCGGTTCGCACGAGGCCAAAGCGGTCGCAGGCGCTCCATCGGTAGCTGAAGGTCAACGCCAGGTCGCGGTGGGTTTCCGCGAAGACCAGCCGGTTCCCCACCGTGTTCTTGGTCAGGGTCCGTTCCAGTCGGGGATCGCCGTCGGCGCGGTCGTCGAAGGGTTGCCACAGCACGGGACCGTCCGGGGTTGCCACTCGGATCAAGGTGGCCGGCCCGGAGTGTCGGTGCGCGTCGGCCAGCTTGTCCGCGGTCTCGTAGGGGAAGAGCGCTCCCTCCGCGTCAACCCGGCCCGCGGTCAGGCCGCCTCGGGAGGTGATGAACATCCAGAGATCGGTATCGCTGGGAAGGCTCATCAGGAACGGGGGCATGCGATCCACCCCTTGGATGCGGTAGCAGGCCTCACCGTCGAGGGTGATGAACTCTCCGGTAGGAGACGGGGGCGTGGTCTGGGATTGGCTCATGGAGTGTTGGGGCCCGGGAAAAGGCGGTGGAAGGGGGCCAGCCGAGGCGTGGCGGCGAGGGGCAACTGTCTCAATCCCCGGGGCGCAAGGCAAGCTTGGGGGTGCGGTCGGCCCGGAAGAGCCCCCAGTGTTTCTCGACCGCCGCGGGGTGGTCCTCGCCCCCCTTCCAGTTCTCGTCAAAGGCTTCGAAGAAGAAGGTGGTCACCTGCTCCTTCTGCGCCCACTGGCGCAACTGCCGGTAGAAGGTGCGTTGCTGGGGTTCTCCGGCGATTCCCTTGATGAGCTCCCCCTGTTCCCCCTCGGTGTGCTTGGAGGTGGCCCAGCCGTTCTCGCCAATGATGACGGTCCGTGTGGGATGTGCGGCGAGGATCGAGGCGTGGATGTCCCGGGTCCAGTCCAGGGCCGCCTCCAGCTGGATGCCGTTCCAGAGGGGGTGCATGTGGAGGGTGATGAAATCGATCTCCGCGGCCACCTCGTTGCTCTCGGGCTTGTTCCAGAAGTTGAAGTCGTCAGCGGTGGTCACGGGGACGGTCGTCGCGGTGCGGGCCTGGCGGAGGTAGCGGATCAGGACTTCGGGGCGGCTCCGGTGGCCGGTCCAGTACACCTGGGTTTCGTTCCCTACGCTGATCGCCCGCACGATATCGGGGTATTGCCGGGATAGACGAATCGCGGTGTCGACTTCGAGCTGGTTGGCGGCCTGGGTCTCGGGGAGTACCTCGATGACGTTGCCAGCCTCGTCCAGTTGTTCCTCGACGGCAATCCAGGCTCCCACCATCACCTTCATGGGGAGGCCGTCCTCCTGGATCACGGCGAGGAGATCCTCGGTGACCCCGGCCGCACCGTAGACCCGGAGCAGGCTCCAGTGCCGGCCCATGAGGGCGAGATCCTCGCGCAGTTCCTCCCGGGAGGGTCCCGGTCCTCCGGGATGCTGGCCGTCGCGGAAGGGGCCATAGGAGATGGCGTTCCCAATCCAGGTCCCGTCGAGGGTAACCACGAAGGGGCGATCGCCGGGTGCGTCTGGGGGAGGGGGCGCTTGGGAGCCGTCCGCGGCGCCGGTCTGAGGAGTTCGTCCACAGCCCGAAAGCAGAATCAGGGAAATAAGGAAAAAAAGACACAGCTTGTCGGTGATTGCGGTCGGCATGGCGGCAACGGTAGACCGCCCGGTGGCCGAGAACAACCACTAGGTGACTCCGGAGGTGTGGTTTCCCTGGGTCAGCTCAGCCAACACCTCTTATGCAGAGGAACTGTGCAGAACCGGCCGATATCTTGGGTATTCTTATGTGGCTCAATCCGCTCGATTGATGCCCATCGAGGAGTTCCTTCATGCTTCGGCCGTCGCAACCACGCTTTGCATCCCTTGTCCTGGGTGCTTTCTTCATCCTTCAGTTCCTGGCCAGCCCGCCCCTGCATGCGGACACGGTCACCCTGACCCCCGTGCAGGACAACACCCTGTTCGAGGACGTCGCCGGGAGCCTCAGCAACGGAGTCGGCGACTGGACCTTTGTTGGTCGCACCAACAGCGACAACACGCTGCGGCGTGCCCTGATGCAGTTCGACATCGCCGGGAACATTCCCGCCGGCGCCACCATCAACAGCGTCACCCTGACCCTCAACATGTCCCGGGCCAAGTCCGGTACCTATGACGGGGCGCTCCACCGCTCTCTGGCGGCGTGGGGGGAAGGGGCTTCCGATGCCTCCGGAGAGGGAGGTGCGGGAGCGCCATCCGAGACCGGTGACGCCACTTGGATTCACACCAGCTACGCCACCACCTTCTGGAGCGCCGCGGGCGGGGACTACCTGGGTACGGCCAGTGCCACTCTCAGCTTGCCTACTACCTTGGGGCCGTATGTCTGGTCCGGGGCGGGTCTGGTCAGCGATGTTCAGGGTTGGCTGGACGGCAACTTCGCCAATCACGGGTGGCTGTTGCGCATGGTGGATGAAGGTCCCAAGCGCAGCGCACGCCGTTTCGATAGTCGCGAACACCCCACGCCCTCGAACCGCCCCAGCCTGTTCGTGGACTACACCCCGGTCACCGTGGTGGGGGCCTGCTGCCTCCCATCGGACAGTTGCGTGGTGACCACCGAGGCCGACTGCCTGCTCCAGAGCGGGACCTATCAAGGGGACGCGACCAGCTGCGCGCCGGATCCGTGCGTGGTGCCTACCGGTGCCTGCTGTTTTGATGACGGCACCTGTACCGAGGAAACCGAGGCCGACTGCCTCGCCGCCAGCGGGACCTACCAGGGTGACGGCACCACCTGCACGCCGGGTCTCTGCCCGGTGGTTCTGGAACCGTTCGTGGACGCGTTGCCGATCCCCGCGGCGGCGGCACCGGTGTCGGGCAACCAGGGCGGCGTGGCCACCTACGACATCGCCATGACCCAGTTCACCCAGCAGCTTCACCGTGATCTCCCCCCCACCACGGTGTGGGGCTACGGCGGGAGCTTTCCCGGTCCCACCATCGAGGCCACGAGCGGCCTTCCGGTCACGGTGAACTGGATCAACGACCTGCGGGACTCGTTGGGAGTGCTGCGTACGGATCACTACCTGCCGGTGGATCTTTGCATGCACGGGCCGGATCACGCTGGACCCACCCCGCGCACCGTGGTCCACCTGCACGGCGGACATGTGCCGGCCTCGGTGGACGGCGACCCGGACTCCACGTTCCTGCCCGGGCAGCAGGTCACCTACGAGTATCCCAACAACCAGATCCCCGGCACCCTCTGGTATCACGACCATGCCCTGGGCATCACGCGTCTCAACGTCATGATGGGCCTGGCCGGGTTCTATCTCATTCGCGATGCGTTCGAGCAGAGTTTGGGATTGCCGTCGGGCGAGTTCGAGATTCCCCTGGCGATTCAGGATCGGAGCTTCAATCCTGACGGGTCGTTCTCCTATCCCGCGACGTGGCAGGACCACTTCTTCGGGGACAAGATCCTGGTCAATGGGAAGGTGTGGCCGTACCTGGATGTGAAGCAGGGCAAGTACCGGTTCCGCATCCTGGGAGGTTCCAACTCGCGGGCATACGTGTTGACCCTCTCGTCCGGTGATCCGTTCACGGTGATCGGCAATGACGACGGGCTGCTGTCGGCACCGGTGGTTCGGGACAGCCTGCTCGTGACGGGCGGGGAACGGTTCGATGTGATCATCGACTTCGCGGGTCACGCGCCGGGGACCGAGATCATCCTCACCAACAGCGCCCCGTCTCCCTATCCGGGGACGCCGGGGGTGGGGGTCGTACCCAATGTGATGAAGTTCATCGTGGGAAGCGATCCCGGCCACACCGGTGCCGTGCCGGATTCGCTGCGCTCCGTCACGCCGATCACCGAGGGGGAAGCCGTCATTTCCCGCGACTTCCATCTCCAGAAGGAAGCCGGGTCCTGCGCCGGGTCCATCTGGACCATCAACGGGCTGATGTGGGACGACATCACGGAGATGCCCACGGTTGGCACCACGGAAATCTGGCGTTTCATCAATCGTTCCGGGGTGATGCACCCCATGCACATGCACCTGGTCGCGTTCCAGACCCTGGACCGACAGGCGTTCACCGTGGTGGGGCAGGATTCCATTGTTCCGGTGGGCCCGCTGATTCCGCCGGATTCGAGCATGGCCGGGTGGAAGGATACGGTCCCGGTGTTACCGGGAGAAATGGTGCGGGTCATCGCACGGTTCGAGGACTATCTGGGACGTTATGCCTACCACTGCCACATCCTGGAGCACGAGGACCACGAGATGATGCGCCAGTTCGAGGTGGTGGCACCGGTGAGTACACCGACCCCCACGGGACCGGTCGCGTTGCGCCTGTCGCCCAACTGGCCGAACCCGTTCCGCTCGCGGACGAATATCTCGTTTGAGCTTTCGCGGGAGAGTGCGGTGACCCTGCGTGTCTTCGACGTGGCGGGACGTGAGGTGCGCACCCTGGTGGACGGGTTCATGCGCAGTCGCCACAACACGGTGAGCTGGGATGGACGGGACAACCAGGGACGGAGTGTGCGGAGCGGGATCTATATGTTCCGGTTGGAGACGGCGAGCGAGGTGATGACGCACAAGGCGGTGGTGTCGAGGTAGGGGGGGGCAGGTGGGTGAGAGTGGCGTGGGGTCATGTGGAACCTGTAAGTTGGGAGAGGCTGCGTTTAGTTGGGCGGGGGAACACGCGGAACCCCGCGGGAGGGCGTGGCGAAGTAGGTGGCCAACACGCGATGCCCTTGAAATGCGTGATCGCGGGGGCGGTGCTCGCGTGCGTAGTTGACTTGCTTCGCAATACGTCACTGGGTGGGCAATGAAACGGTTGATGTACGCTCAGCGGAGCACCTGTCAACGTCGAGCCCTTCACCTGGGGACGCATCAAGCACGACCACAAGGACGGTGGGCAGTTCAAGAAGCCCTCTGCTTCCGTCGATCTAGGTCAGGCACGCCTAATAGCCAGCACCCCTCCCCCCAGTAGGAGCGCGAACAGGATAGCCAAGCCAACTTCTGAAATCGTGGGGACGGGCGCCACGGCCGCCTCACACTGGCAGCAGGCGCTCCAGCGCGACGCGGAGTTGTTGGCATCATCCCGCACAATAGCCAGCGCCTTGTACCAAAGTCCCGGAACGCAGTTCGCGGTCAGATCGCGTGTGGCTCCCGCGGTCGAGTTGATATCGAAGACATTGGACGCCCGGAGGGTTCCGTTGGTCTGATTGTTGCAGTCCGTCTGGGTTGGATAGGAGTAGATCCTTATCTCGATGGTGTCCAGGTCGCCGTCGGCGTCCAGCGCCACGCATTCTGCATTCACGGACCCGGGAACGCTACAGTCGATGTTGATCTGATTGACCACCGGATCTGCCGCCTGAGCGACCAGTGGCAACGTGAGAAGTGCAAGCAACACGGATGCAGTCGGGACAAACTTCATGGGTGATCTCTCCTGTTGTAGGAATAGAAGGGAACAGGACGACCCAGCCGGGCCGGGAGAGGACAAAGAGCACACTAGCAGCCGGAGAAGAAGCAACCAAAGCTCGATTGGAGCCAGGCCAGACTGCATCGTGCGGGGGTGGCCTTCATATCTTTGCATTTCTCGCGGGTCTGAGTCCCGACAACGCACTCAGCTCCAACCACTTACCATCAAGATAGCCCCTTCACATGCCACGCCTGGTCGTGAGCCACTGGGGAACCGCCTTGATGCTGGCGACAGCCCACAGGGACATCGGACGAGTAGGCGGCCTGAAACTCTACTCTTGAGGAGGTCCACTTGGGTTTCCCCATGATTCCGTGGGCGCTTTAGTTGGTCACAACGACGCCGGTACCCTCGGGTCCGGCTCCCGCGCCGCCTAGGGCCCCCCGGCAGCCAGAATCAAACCGCGAAGCTCATCGTATTTCGCGGACTCAGCAAGGTTGTGTGTCGTGAGGTTGTAAACGGCGGCAACCCGATTCTCCGCGTCCAGGACGACTACGTCGCGATACGCGATTTCCCATTCACCCCACACGCCGTCCTCGACGGTGTCCTGTAGCCACGGAATGCTCCTCCCGCGGCAGTTCTCCTCGTTGCCCGCCTCGCTGCCCGCTCCGTTGATACCCAGGATCTGAACGTCGATCGCCGGGACGGAGGAGGCAAGGTCGGCCTGCATCTGGTCGAGGTAGCCAAACTGGCTACGACAATAGCTTCAGGTCGCCCGCCCGAAGTACCAGACAGAGACCTTGCCCACATACTGGCGCGGGGAGACGTCCATGTCCCGGGTCGCGGAGTTCGGGTTCACGTCGGTCAGGGTGAAGTCCGGCGCCAGGCCCTGGAGCATGGGGCCCGGACTCACGGGGTCTTCCCCCCCGCATCCGGCGTGAGCGAGCAGGAGGATGGTTCCGAGAATCTTGCAGGTCTGTAGGAATGTTTTCACGCCACTACTTTACCACTTGCGATCGCGGAGGCAACGAGACTACGTGCTGGTCTCATACGCGTTGGCCGCATTCAGGTTCTCCTGAATCGTTGCGGTCATGGCTTCCTGGATCTTCTCCCCCCCTCCCAACAGTCCCCACGCCGGGGAGTCGTCGCGATCCTCGGGCTCCGGGACATCGAGCGCCTCCACCCATGCGAACCGTTCATGGGGAGCCGGGTGGCTGTCGTAGGGCGAGGTCGGCTCCGCCAGGGCACTCTCCAGAGCCGCGTCGACGGCTTCCACCGGGGTCTTGTGACTGCTGTCGTGATCGGAGCCCGACCACCAATGGTGGGGCACACCCAACGAGTAGAGGTTCTTGATCGGCCTCGCCGAGGTGACCGCGTCCCGAATCTCCAGGTTGGCAACCAGATCAAACTCGATGGATCTGCGGATCACATGGCGCAGCCCGCCGACGAACGACTGGGTGCCGTAGCTCAGCGCGGCGTACCGATCCGCAAGCACCTCCTGCAAACGGGACGCTCCGTGGGACACCCGAAGGAAGATGCGATAGAAGGAGTTCAGGAACAGCCACGCCGGGTTGTACCACGCCGCCGTTCCTCCCTGGGCCATGGCCTGGGCACTGAGAGAGACACTCCGCCGGACGTGCAGGGCAAGCCCCCCGCCCCCGGTGTCCTTGTTGGAGAAGTGCCCGTACTCGTGGGCCAGGATGCTCTTGAGCTGGGAAACGGTCATTCCGTTGAAGGCGCCCAGACCGAGAATCAGGCAGCGCTCGCTCCCGCCGCCGGAGCGACCAAGAAGCGAGCCCCGCTCGAACACGGCAATCGTGGCGTCCGTGGCAAGGAACACCGTATCCACTGGCCGGGTGTCGACTCGCTTCGCGACTTCACGCAGGGCCTCGAAGAGCTCCGGCGCCTCTTCTTCACTCAACCGAGGGCCAGGGTCTTCCTGACCGGGTCGGGTGAACAGGCTTCGGATCATGGCGAACAGGGTGACAAGGACCCCGATCAGGATGAGGAGAACCAGCTTGATCGGGACGTATCCCATGGCAAAGGAGGCGTAGATGAGTCCCCCGCCCAGCCCGACCACACCGACGATGATGATCGGAATCGAGATGTAATAGTAGATGGACGTCACGAGGATGACGAATCCGTAGATGGAACGGATCCGCCGCGTGCCCGGATCCAGCTCGGCACTCGCTCCTTTCTGATCGCGGAGCGTTCTGAGCGTGGCGTGGGAGAGCACCTGGCCCACGCCGAACAGCACGACAAGTCCCAGAGCCCAAGCCAGGGCGCCGGCCAGGGCATAGCCCGCCCACCGCTTCATCCGTTTCCGGCCCGAGATGCCGGTTTCGTCGAGAAATCCCTGGACGATTTCCTCGTCCAGCCCCAGGTCCCCGGCAGCGACCATGTTCCGCTCCGCCTCCGCCCAGTTTCCCCGATACCCCGCGGACATCGCCGCCAGGTAGTGCGTGTTGATCTGCCCGGGTCGACTCTGTTCGAGTCTCTGAACGGCTTGCTCCAGGAGCGCCGGCTCGTTGGTGAACAATGCGGCGAAGCCGACGGTGGTCATTGCGTCAGGATCGTCTCCCGCTTCGAGGTAGACCTTGTGGGCCAGACGTTGCAACTCCGCGGCGACTCCGGGTTCGTCGCTCTCGAACAGTCCCTGCATCAGGGCGATGCGATTGTAGTAGTGATCCTCCTGGGCCAGGGCCTCCCGCGCCAGTCGGATCCTTTCGTCCACGTCCTCCGTGACGTAGCTGAGCCGACGCAGGGCGGGTGAAAAGTCCGGTGCCACGTTCAGGACCTGCCGGTATCCATCCGCCGCCGTGCCGAAATCCCCTCCATCCAAAGCTCGCGTGGCCTGTTCGAACAGGGGGACGGCCTCCGGGTTGATGGCCCGGAGTCTCCCAACCACCCGGGCTTCCTCTTCGACGTCCCGCTCCTGAGCGCCCACCGAACTCGCCATTGTCGATACAGCAAGGAGGGCAAGGAGAAACGTGATCATCCGGCTTGGTAATCCCATGGAGCCGGGAAAGGTCGTGGAAGGCAACTTGGCATCCGAGCGATTCTTCATGGGTCGGCCTCACAAGTAGGTGGGGACTTCATCCAATAGAACGCAAGTTGACCCTCAAGTGCACTATGAAAACTGTGGCTAAGGACGGGTCACCCTCCCAGATGACTTGACAGGGACGCGCCCAGCCGACCCTAATGTGCCTACACACACTATGTTGCTCGATTTGAAGGGAGCACTCGATGACCTTCCTCGCCCTCCTCCTTGGGCTGCTCGTCTACTTTGTCGTTCGGGTCGGCATTGGCGGGTTCTTCACTGTCCGTCCGGACGAACGGGCCGTGAAGACCAGCTTTGGCCGTGCTGAACGACTGGGCGGGCCGCCGGTCGACGACCCTAGCCTCAACGAGGACGAACAGGAGCGCTATCGCCATCCCCAGGTGCGGGTCATTCCTCCCGGCGGCCCCTACCTCAAGATGCCTTGGCAGAAGGTCTACAAGGTCTCGGTGGCCACCCAGGCGGTGGATATCGCCTGGGATCCGACCAAGAGTCAGGAGACGATCGAGGCGGTGACCAAGGACAACCTCACCACCGGCGTCAACGGTCAGATCCGCTATCGGATCAGCGAGAGCCACCTCTACCCCTACCTTTTCGGGGTGGCGAGTCCTCTTGAGCACGTCATGGGATATTTCGTTTCCGTGCTGCGGGAGCGGATCGCCAACTTCGTCGACCCGAAGGGGGCACGGCTGGTGGTCGGTGATGAACTGGAAGAGGGAAGTGAAACCGCGGTTGAGCTCTCCGAGGGTGTATCGATCAACGACCTTCGCAAGAACCTCCCGCTCCTCAACGACTACATGGAGCAGCACTGCCAATCGACATCGAGTCGTTACGGCATTGAACTCGATGCAGCTCTGATTACGGAAATCGATCCTCCTCCCGAGGTGGACCATGCCCTCTCGGCGATCAATTCGACGCGCAACCAGGTGGCGGCGGACATCTCGACCGCGCGTGCCGATGCCGAGCAGCAGATAACGATGAGTGAGCGGGCGGTTGAGATCGCCCGGAACAACGCCGAGGCCGAGGTCGCACCGTTGCGGGAGCTCTCGGCGACCCTGCTCAAGATCAAGGCCGAAGGCGGCTCCGAGGCCCTGCGCGCCTATCGCCGAAACCTTCGGGTCCCTCTCTACGCGCGAGCCGATCGCGTCGTGATCACGGCAGAGTAGGAGGATCCGAAAATGAATACGGAAACGATGGTCTTTCCCGCTCTGGCGTTCTTCTTCGGCCTGATCGTGCTGCCGATCGTGCTCACCCTGGCCAAGGTATTCGGTCTCTATGCGGTGGTAGCGGAGTGCGAGGCTCAGGTGTTCACGCTTTTCGGAAAAGTGCTGGGCGTACTGGATGAGCCGGGACTCTGCTTCCCGATCACCCGCTTTGGGCCAAAGGCGGTTCTCGTGCCTTTCTTCGGGAAGCGGCATGTGGTCTCGACGGCATTGCAGCAGCAATACATGCGTAGCCAGATGGTGAACTCCGAGGAGGGCACCCCGATGGGCGTCGGGATCTGGTACGAAATGCGCGTGGGCGAGCTGGTGTCCTACCTGTTCGTCAACGCCAATCCGGAAGGTTCGCTGCAAGCCAACGTGGCCAGTTCGACGATCTCGACGCTATCCAATCTGGAGATGGAGGACATGCTCGAGAATCGTCATTCCCTGAGTCGCACGGTGCGCAGCGCCGTTTCCCCCCTGAGCGAGAAGTGGGGTTACAAGCTGGGTTCGGTCTATATCCGCAAGGTGGCCTTCACCGATCGTGCGATGGTCGAGAACATCACCGAGAAAGTGGTCAAGCGGCTCGTCCAGGTGACCAGTGCCATGCGGCAGGATGGCGAGAACCGGGTCGGTCTGATCCAGAGTGAGACGGCAAAGAAGGTGTCCCAGAAACTTGCCGAGGCTTCAGCGGCTCGGCCGGCCGTGGTGGGTGAGACCCTCAACGCGATCCGGGATCAGGATCCGGAGATCCTGGACGCGGTGCTCGACGTGATGGAGACCGAGAAGCTGCTCGCCTCGGGGGCGACCAGCCTGATTTTCCCGGAGGGGACTTCGGTTCTGATGCAAGTCGGCCAGGGGGGGGCCAAGGTGATTGGGTAGGAGCACCCTCCGTGTCCCGATTCAACTCCCCGGTCGCAGGCGATCCAGTCTCTTGCGGGCATCATCCACTTCTCCGAAAACAGGGTCGGCCTCCCTGAAAGTATCGAGGAAGTGTTCATACTGCGCTGCGGCATCATCCGGTCGCTGCGCCGCCTCGTAGGCCATTCCCAGATAGTAGTGCGCCAGAACCGACTGGACCGGGGAGTCCCGCTCCGACCAATGGGTGCCCCGGGTGACGAGCTCAAGCTCGCGCACTGCGTCCTCGGCGCGGCCCAAAGCAAGGTGCCCCACTCCAAGGCCGTAGAACACCCAAAACATCGAGTGGGTCGTTTTCCTGGCCTGCTGGAAGTGTGGGAATGCCGCTCCCGGATTGCCTCGTTTCAGCTCCAACAGGCCCCGGCAAATCCAGTACGTGTCCCGGTGACTCGGGGCCACCTGCTCAACGAAACCCTTGAAACCCGCCAGCTCTGTTTCGGCTGTTTCGAGTTCTCCCCTCGCGATCAGGCTGAGAATCAGGCTCGCCCACGGCATGAAGGTATTCCCGTCCTCCGCAGCCATTCCCAGTGCAATCGACTCTCTGAGGTCGGCGTCGGCGCGATCGTAATCCCCTAGATGGTGGTGCATCCGACCCCGAGCACCCAGCTTCCACCGGTACCAGGTCTCTCCGTAACCGTCCATCTCGTCGGCACGCATCCCGGCGTCCAGAACCTCGATGGACTCGACTAGCCGCCCGCTTCGTGCCGGGATGTTCGCCAGCATGATCCGCGCGATCGACCTTCCGGCTGCGTCCGGCGCATTCTTGATTGCACCAAGGCAAACATCCTTGGCGCCCTCCTTGTCTCCCAGTTCATTGAGAATGTTTGCCAGGCTGAGATAGGAGTTCAGGAAAGAAGCGTCCCTCTGGATCGCCGCCTCGAAAGACTCCTTCCCTTTCTCCAAATCTCCCATCATGGCGTAGTAGTCCCCACGTGTGTCATAGGGGTTCGCCTCGTCGGGTGCGAGCTGGATGTACTGGTTCAGTGCCCAGATCGCCTTCTCAAAGTTGCCGATGATCGGATACGCATAGGCGAGGGCGTTATATGCCGACTTGTCGCCTGGATCGATTTCCACCCAGCGGTGGAGCCAGCGGAGTCTGCCTTCCATGTCCCGGCGCTGCGTGCCATAGAGATCCGCGAGCAAAGCATAGGCCGGAGTCTCGTCAGGAAACTCCGCTACCAACGTCTCCAACTCAGCGATGGCCTCATCGTGGCGCCCAGCCAGCACCGCTGCCCGCGATAGGATGTAGTGACGCTCCCGTTGCGTCACCCGATCGACAAGATCTGCAGCCCTCCTGGCCGCATCCTGCTGTTCCCCCTTGGCCATGCTTCCAATCTGGACAAAGGATTCGCTGGACAATTGGTAGTGGGCCATTGCGAAGGTGGAGTCGATGGTGACAGCCATCTCCAAGTCCTTCCGGGCGTCGATGATTTCGAGTCGTCGAAGATGTTCCACGCCCGAGAGGTAGAGGCGATAGGCTTCCATGGAGCGAGTGGTGACGCTGGCCACGGACACGTCCGCGTCCTGGGTTGCCATGGGAACACCCAGGTCTTCTCTCACCGCAGCACTCAGACGATCGACCAGCGCAAAGATATCCTCTCCCGGCTCGCCGTTGACCTGCTGCGACTTCAGGATTCTCCCGGTGCCCGTACTCACCAGCTGCGAGGTGATCACGTAGTGGGGCGATATCTTGAGTATGCTTCCGAGCAACATGGTGCTTGCCCCTGCCTGAAGTGCCAGGTCGCCCGCACTCTCGCGATCAATCGAGCCTCGATCCTGCTCGCCTCGGCCCTGCACCAGGTCGTATAGCCTCTGGTTTGAAACCAGACTCAGGTACTCGGATGTGCCAAGCCCGGTGGTGATGAGGTTGGTCACGATTTGGCCAAGGCGTTCGGGGTCCTCCGGGTCCACCAGGTTCTTGAAGTCGAGGACGGCCAACGCTCCTTCACTCGCTGACGCGGGCTGATCGGGTGCGACGTCCAGTTTGAATGGCTTGAGGACGAAAAGAACGACCAGCAATGCCGCCAACACGGATGCCGGGACGGCGATGCGGATCAGCCTCGATCCCTTGCCGCGTTCAGTGTCCTGGATGTCGCCTGCGACATCGATTGGCGAGCCGGTGTCCTCTTGAAGATCGTCCTTGAGGACCTGCAGGTCGTTGCGTAGGCCCAGCGCCGTCTGGTATCGACGCTCCACATCCTTGGCCAGTGCACGGCGCTGGATCCGGGATAGCTCAGGAGGAGTCTGCGGGCGCAACTCGTGTATCGGCAACGGCTCGTCCCGCAGAATCGACGTGATGGTGGAAATGGACGTGTCGCCCTTGAACGGTCGTTCACCTGTCGCCATCTCGTACAGCATGATCCCCAGGGAGAACACGTCCGAACGGGGGTCCACATCCATCCCTTGCGCCTGTTCAGGCGACATGTAGTTCACTGTTCCCATGACCTGGCCCTGGGTCTGAGTGACCATGGCCTGGGTCGCGCTGTCGCTCCCGGGAGAGGGTGGGGCCGCCTTGGCCAGACCGAAGTCCAGAACCTTCAACCTGCCCTTGGAGTCCACCATTACGTTCTGGGGCTTGAGGTCGCGGTGAGTAATTCCCTGTTCGTGAGCGCTGGCAACCGCATCGCAGAGAGGTAGGGCGTACTTCAGGAGATCCTTGACCGGCAACCCTTCGGCGGGAATGAAGTTATCAAGGGAGCCTCCGTCCACCAGCTCCATGGTGAGGAAATGAATGCCATTCGCGTGCTCAACCGAGAAAATGGTGATGATGTTCGGGTGGTTGAGCGCGGCGATAGCCTTGGCCTCACGCTCGAACCGGCGTGTACGCTCCGGGTCCGCTCCCATTTCGGAGGGGAGGATCTTGAGGGCTACATCGCGGTCCAGCTTGGTGTCCCGGGCGCGATAGACCTCGCCCATCCCGCCAGCCCCGATTTTTTCGTGGACCTCGTAGTGAGCCAGTGTCCTGGGGATGCTCATTAATCGCCGCTGGACAGTGAAGAGGACTGCATCGCGCCACTATACTGGATTCAATGGGGAGTTGACGACGATCCCGAGGTCGCGACCGCAGGTACGGTAGGCGTCGACCCTACGCAAACGGGCCGGTCACCTCATACGTCAAACCGACGTTGCCCGACGGGGTTGGCCCTCGCTGTGAGCTGAAGTAGAGGCGCCGTGCCATCCGGGCTCAGGGCGGGTCCGGCAATCTCGGAATCTCCCTGGTTCGTCACTTCGACCACCGGGGTGATGTCCCCATTGGCGGTCAGGACCACGATCTGCATGTTCCCGCCATCTTCCGCCACATAGACGTCGCCCGCCGGTGACGCGAACACGTTGTCGACTCCGGACAGCTCCCGGTTGGCCGCCGTCGCGCGGTCGTAGAGAATCTCGATCGTGTCGCTCTCCGTGTTCAGTGCCCACACCCGGTTGTCGCCGGTGGTTGCGAAGTACATCGTGCCGCCCTCGAACCAACATCCCTCCCCGCGGTTGAAACGAGTGGCGTCGGCGCCCTGAAATCGCGTGGCGCGCTCCGCGAGGGGACGGTGGCTCTCACGCTCTACACCGCCGGCGAGAGGGTTCGGATTGGGGACTTCGTGCCAGGCCAGGGGACGCACTTGCCCGGGCCGGATGCGCCCTTCCCCCTCGGGCGCCAGGATCTCCGCGGCCTCGAGGGCCCCCGTGCTCAGATCGGGATAGGCGTCCGGCGTGAACCGGTAAAGAAGGCCCGAGGAGCGATCCTCGGTCAGGTAGATCCTTTGGTTCCCGGGGTCAACAGCAGCAGCTTCGTGATTGAAGCTCCCCATGGCCGGTCGTTTTGTGCCCTGGGAGAACGGCGTGTACGGATCGCATTCCCAAACCGCCCCCGAGCCCACTTCTTCGCACGAGAGCCAGGTTCCCCAGGGAGTGGGCCCTCCCGCGCAGTTGCGGGAGGTACCGGTGAGGATCGAGTACGCATCCACGATCGCGCCGTCGCTGCGAAACCGAAGGGCGGCCACGCCGCCGGCCCCGTTGTTCTGCTCACTGTTGGCGACGTAGATCCAGCCGCCGTCGTCTGTCGGGAACGTGGCTCCGCCGTCCGGAAACAGCGGCCAAACGAAGCTGATTCCCGGGACGGGGGGTTGGCCGGCCACCGCGACGATGCGCGAACGGAATCCGGGCGGTAACCGGAGCCCGTTGGCGTCGGGAGGACCCAGGGAACCGATGGGTTCCACGCCCCCGTCATCGGTGGGCTGCACGGGAGAGGGGGCCGTGCAACCGTGCAACGCGCTGATGGGGCCCAGGCCCAGAACGAAGGCTCCGGAGAACCCCCGCCAGAGAAACGAGCGCCGGGTTACCCCGGGTCTACCGGTTTCATCATGGCCTGCATCTCGACGCATTACCGCTGCTCCCGCGGAATGGCCTGCATCCGCTTCCCAAAACCGCAAGATCGCCTCGTCAGGCCAGTCTACACGAGCGTCCGGAATCCATGCCTCAGCGTCCGGCCGGACGCTGCGTAACCATCTGTGGACGATGATGTTACCGGTGCGGACGGGTTTTCCCCCACTGTCTCCCCATGACCCGGGACCTGACCCTTCTCATCGTCGACGACGACCCCGAACTGCGGGCCTACCTGCGCCGCATCCTGGAGAAAAAGCATGCTCGGGTAGCCGAGGTGCTGGAGGCGGCTGACGGCGAGGGTGCCTGGACCCTGCTTCAGGCCCAGGCCGTGGACGCGGTGATCACCGACGTCAACCTGCCTCGGCTGGACGGCCTGGGGCTCTGCCAACGCCTGGATGCAAGTCACACCCTGCCCCCCACCTTGATCGTCACCGGAGAGTCCTCGCCCCTGGCCCGGGCCCGGACCTACGCCACCCGTACCCCCGGGTGCCGCGTGCTGGCCAAACCGTTCAACGCCCGCGCTTTGCTCGAAGCGGTAGACCAGCTGTTGCTGGATACGGAAGGAGATTCCAAGTGAACACCCACCACATGGTGCGCTGCCGACTCGTTCTCTTTCTGACCCTGGGGACTCTGGGTCTGGGATTTGTTCTGTCCCCCAGTTCCACGCGGGCCCAGGCGACAAGAGAACCGGAGGCACTTCCCGAGGCCAATGCCAAGGCCCTGAAGGATCTGGCCAACCGGTTCCAGGCCCGGTTCGAGTCCCGGCGCGGCACGGCCTATCGGGAGCTGCTCAAGCAGCAGGTCTTCCAGCGCATCAACGCCAACTCCGACACCGAGCTCATGGGCGTGGACGAGAGCGGTCGCCCCATCATCTACACGATCCACAACGTGGACGCGGCCGAGACCCATGGCACCCAGCACCTGCATCCCGGCGGCATCACCGGCTACGACGTCGACGGCTCCACCATCGGTTCGGGAAACCTGGCCGTGTGGGACGGAGGGTCGGCCCACGTGAACCACCAGGAGTACGGCGGGCGCGCGGTCCTGGGCATCGACAGTGCGCCCAGCCACTATCACGCCGCCCATGTGGGGGGGACCATCGCGGCCTCGGGCGTGGACCCCTTGGCCAAGGGGATGGCTCCGGCCGCGACGCTGTACACCCTGGACTGGACCAACGACGAGTCCGAGATGGCCAACGGCGCGGCCCTGGGACTCCAGGTCTCCAACCACTCCTACGGGTCCGTCCTGGGGTGGGACTACGACAGCGGTACCGGAATCTGGACCTGGCACGGGGACACGTCGGTCAACGCCAACGAGGACTGGCTGCACGGTTTCTACAACGCGGGCGCCGCGGACTGGGACGCGATCATGGCGGCCTCGGTCAAGTACCTGATCGTCAAGTCCGCCGGCAACGACAACGGGGATGCTCCCAGCCCCACCAACACCCCGCACGACCACATCGAGGACGGCTCCACCGGGAACACCGACTCGCACAACGCGGACTGCTCCACCGGGTTCGACTGCCTGGGCGCCAAGTCCACGGCCAAGAACCCGCTGGTGGTGGGATCGGTCGAGGACATCCCGGGCGGGTACACGCAGCCCTCGGACGTGGTGATTGCGTCCTACTCGTCGGCCGGCCCCACGGACGACGGGCGCATCAAGCCGGACATCGTGGCCAACGGCGAGGGGCTCTACTCCATCGACGACGTGAGCAACACCGCCTACGCGACCCGGAGCGGAACCTCCATGGCCGCGCCCACGGCCACCGGGACGATCGCCCTGTTGACCGAGCTGTTCGAAGCCCGCTACGGCGGCCGCACGCCCCGTTCGGCCACGCTCAAGGCGGCGGTGATCCACTCCGCCTTCGAGGCCGGGTCCAACCCCGGGCCGGACTATGTGCATGGGTGGGGGCTCCTGAACGCGGTGGGTGCTGCCGACCTGATCATGTCAGGGCCCAGCGACCCCCACGGGATCGCCGAGTGGAAGCTCCTGGACGGCGAAACCCATACCTTCGAGTTCGAGCGGGTGAGCAACGACTTCAAGGTCACCCTGGTCTGGACCGATCCCGCCGGGACCCCGGTGGCCACGTCGCTGGACCCCACCACGCCCATGCTGGTGAACAACCTGGACCTGCGGGTGCAGTCGCCCCTGGGCGGCGGTGGCAGCCAGGCCTACCTCCCCTGGGTGATGAACCCGGCGAGCCCGGCCAGCGCGCCCACCCGGGGCATCAACAGTCTGGACAACGTGGAGCAGGTCTCGGTGAGCACCACCAATACGGGCACGTTCAGCGTGATCATCAGCCACCAGGGAACGCTCCAGGGGGGCCAGCAGCAGTACTCCCTGGTTTGGGAAGGCCTGGAACCCGTCGAGAAGACCCCGGTCACCTGGGGTGATTTCGGGTTCGACAACGAGGCCGGCGGCGCCATCCCCGGAACCTACGCGGTTCCCGACGCGGATGTGGGCATCGTGATCGAGACCCTGAAGCCGGTGGAGCTGGAGCAGGTGACGATTCCGCTGCTCAAGCTCGGCAGCACGTCCGTCACCGTCAACGTCTACGAGTGGAGCGGCGGCGCCACCGGCACCCGGGGGGCCCTGGTGGCCAGCGGATCTTCGGACCAGTACCTGCCGGGCTTCCAGGAGTTCGCGATCCCGGTCTCGGCCAGCCTCAGCCCTTGCACCCAATACAACATCGCGGTGGAGGTGGGGGATGTCTCCCATTGGGGCGGGTATCTCGAGGGGCCGCTGGCGCTCCCCTTCCGGGCCAACGGCGCGTTCATGGTGCTGGAGGGGGAAGAGGCGGGCGACCCGTCGGCGACCCGGTTCCCCCGCCTGACCCTCTACGGAACCACCACCGGCACTCAGGTCGTGGATCTGGACCCAGGGGTCGGGACGTGGAGCGGCTCGCAGAGTTCCACCAATGCCGAGCGGACGATCAAGTTCACCGCGGAGCGAACCCGCAACCTCTCCGATGTGGCCTGGCACGCCACTGCCAACGGCAACCAGTTGGTGACCGCTCGTCTCTACGACTGGACGGGCGGCGTGCAGGGGGACGTGCTGGCCGAGGCGAGTGCCGTGGCCCTCAACGGCAGCACCCTCCAGACGGTTCCCATCAGCCACCTCCTGTTGGAGGGGAAGCAGTACGAGCTGGGCTTCACCTTCAGCGACATGACCTACGAGACCAACACAGCCGTCCCCGCGCCGATTCCGTTCTCTGCCGGGGGAATCCGGGTGGAGTCGTTCAGCCACTTCCTGATCCACACGACATTGGCTCTTTGGCCGGGGATTGGCGGGGACACATTTCTGGTCCTGGATCTGGGCTCCGGGGAACAGACACTGACCAGTGCCGGTCCGTGGGGAGCCGGTGTCTTCGCCGAGGCCTTGGGAGACCACACGCTGCACTCCCTGGGCTGGCTGGGCGACGTGCAGGAAGGCGAGCCCATCCAGGTCCGGGTGTACGAGGCCACGGGAACGACCCGCGGCACCCTGCTGGCCGGTGGGACGTTCTCCTCGACCGGGTCCGGCGAGCAGTGGCACGACCTGCCGCTCTACCTGGAGCTGTCCGCGGGGCAGGAGGTCGAGTTCGAGGTCGTCCTGCCCGGCGGCGGGCTCGACGGTGCCCAGGCTTGGCCCGCTGCCTCGCTCCCCGCGATCGTTCCCAACTACGAGTTCTACGCCGGAGGGGGCGGACTCAACCGCGTCCCCACCCTGCGCATTGGCACCTGCAACAGCAACACGATCCTCGCCGCGGATCCGGACGTCCCGTCCCTGGATGGCCTCCGGCTCATGGGGGCTTCCTCCAACCCGCTTCGCGGCGCGGGCACGGTGCGGTTTTCCCTGGGCGAGCCGGGACCAGTGCGCCTGGATGTGGTCGATGTTCGTGGTCGGCGGGTCCGCACCCTCCTGGACTCCGCGCAACCGGCCGGGGCCGGGGAAGTCGCCATCGACACCCGGGGTCTCGCCGCGGGCATGTACTTCCTGGCCTTGCACGCGGCCGGGGAAACGCGCGTGCAGAAGCTGACCGTTGTTCACTGAGCAAAACGATCCACGAGGATCAAGGAGCACGATCATGAGAAGCCGACGTTTCGCTTTCCGCAGACTGTCCCTGGTGGCCGGCCTGGCCTTGACCGGGGTGGTGGTCAGCCTGGTCTCGCGCCCCACTCCGGCTCCGGGGCAGGCCTCGCGCCGTGCCCCGGATGCCCTACCCATCGTGGCCAACGGCCCGGAGCTGAGCCGCCTGGCCGCGGAGTTCGGGCAGGAGTTCGAGGCGCGCCGCGGCGCCGCCTACCGGGAACTGCTCAAGCAGAAGTTCTGGCAGGACCTCAACGCCGATCCCACCCGGGAGCTCATGGGGGTGGACGAGCGGGGCGAGCCCATTGTCTACAAGACGCACAACACGGACGCGCGGTGGACCACCAACACCAACGACCTGGTGCCGGGCGGGTCGTCCGGTCACAACGTCACCGGCGCCACCATCGGCGCGGGGGAGCTGGCCATCTGGGACGGAGATCCGGTGCGCGCCGGCCACCAGGAGTTCGAGGGACGGGTGACCAAGATCAACACCAGCGGCAACGGGGATCACGCGACCCACGTGGCCGGGACCATGGTCGGTGCCGGCTACTCCACCAACACCTCGGCCCAGGGCATGGCTCCGGACGCGCTCCTGGACAGCTACGACTGGACCAACGACGACTCCGAGATGGCCACGGCCGCGGCGGCCGGACTCCAGGTCTCCAACCACTCCTACGGCGGTGTCTACGGCTACGACAAGGACTCCGGCGGGAACTGGCACTGGTACGGCGGCGGCGGCAACAACGAGGATATGGACTTCGGCCTCTACGACTCTGGCGCCCGGGCCTGGGACGTCATCGCCAAGAACGCCCCGGAGTACCTCATGGTGGTCTCGGCCGGCAACGACCGGAACGCCGAGCCGGGAAGCGGGGAGAGCCACACCCACGCGGGCTCGGGGAGCCACACCGACACCCATGAGAAGGACTGCGCCGGCGGGTACGACTGCATGGGCGGCAGTGCCCTGGCCAAGAACGTCCTCACCGTGGGGGCGGTGAAGGATCTGGGGTTCTACGGATACACCGGTGATCCGGCCGACGTGGTCATCGAGTCCTACTCCTCCCGCGGCCCGGCCGACGATGGCCGCATCAAGCCGGACATCGTGGGCAACGGTCAGGACCTGTGGTCGGCCAGCAATGCGTCCAACAGTGCCTACGCGACCAAGAGCGGCACCTCCATGGCCGCGCCCAACGTGTCCGGGACCCTCGCGCTCCTCACCGAGATCTACGAGGAGACCTGGGGCAAGCGGCCGCTCTCGTCCACCCTCAAGGGGCTGGTCATCCACACCGCGAACGAAGCCGGCAGCACCGACGGCCCGGACCACATCTTTGGTTGGGGGCTCCTGGATGCCCACGCCGCCGCGGATCACATCGACTTCAACACCAGCGCCGACTACGGGTTCGCGGAGCTGACCCTGCAGCAGGGCGAGACCCAGGTCTTCAACTTCACCGGTGACGGCAGCGAGATCAAGGTGACCGCGGTGTGGACGGACTGGGCCGGTAGCTACTCCTCCAGCGATCCGTTGCCGCCCGCGGTCAACAACGGCACCACGCCGGTGCTCAACAACGATCTGGACATCCGGCTCCGTCGCACCGACATCGCCGGAGCGGACAAGCTGCCCTGGCGCCTGGATACCGCCAACCCCACCGCCGGCGCCAACCGGGGCGACAACTCGGTGGACAACGTGGAGCAGATCCATCCGGGGAACCACCCCTCGGGTGACTGGGAAGTTCGGATTTCGCACAAAGGAACCCTCCAGGGCGGTCCGCAGACCTACACCCTTCTCTGGACCGGTCTGGAGCTGGAGGACGAGTTGGAGCCCACGCCGGTGGGCCAGGAGTTCGAGAAGCCGTACAGTACCCTCTACAGCTTCCTGCTCCCCAACACCAAGCCGGGCATGGTGGTGGAGACGACCAAGGACATTCACCTCACACACTTGACCATTCCGCTGCAGAAGGTGTGCCCCTCGGACGTCACCATCACCTTCTACGAGTGGAACGGGTCGCTGCGCTTGAACCGCTTCCAGACCACGGTGAGCGACTTCTATCCCGGCATGCATCGCTACACCATTCCCATCGGCTTCACCCTCGACGCGTGCACCCGCTACACCATCCAGTTGGACACCGGCCCGGTGGCCCGGTGGCAGGGGTATCTGGAAACGGACCTGACCCTGCCGCACCGGGGGGATCACGGATTGGTGCTCATCGAGGCCGATGAGAACTTCGCTCTCTCGGCCGTTCGCATTCCGGCGTTCGATCTCCACGGGTACGCACCCGGAGTCGGTACCACGGACCTGGGCGACGGCATTTCGTTCTCCGGCGCCAACTCCACCAGCGGCAGCCGCTCGCTCTACATTACGGCGGAGAGCAGTCTGGACCTGAGCCGGGTGGAGTGGAACGCGATGGTCAACGGGGACCAGGACATCACCGCGAATCTGTACGACTACAGCGGCGGGTCCCGCGGAGCCAAACTCGCCTCGGGAACCATTGAGGCGCTGACCGGCAGTTCTCCCCAGGTCGTGCCGCTGAGCCACATGCTGCTGGAAGGGCAGCGCTACGAGATCCGGTTCGTCTACACCGACGTGACCTACCAGGCCAATCCCGGCGGAGCGGTTCCCTACACCGCGGGCGCGATCCGGGTGGACGGGTTCGACCTGCTGCTCATGGATGTCATGCTGCACCACGAACCGGGCGTTGGGGGGGACGGCTCCACGGCGTGGTACCTGGGAACGGACTTCCTGGACATGTCGCCCGCGTCCCCGTCCTTCACTCTCGGTGTCTTCTCCACGATCTGGAAGACCGGGTATGTCCACGGTCTGGGCGTCTACGCCGACGTGGCCTCCGGGAGTTCGATCACCTTTTCCATCTACGACGCCAACGGTTCCAGTCGGGGCGCGTTGATCGATCAGGTCACCATTCAGGCCGACCAGAGCGGCATGCGGTGGCACGACGCACCGTTCCTGGCGCGGGTGATCGATGGCAGCGACTATGAGTTCACGGTCGACTTCAGCGGCGTCAACGAGTTGCGGGTCTGGAACGAGAACGACGCCCTGCCGGCCTCGCCCACCAGTTTCCACGACCTCTACGACGCGAGCCTGAACCAGGTTGCGGTCCCCTACCTGCGGATCAGCCATTGCGGCGTGTCCGCCACGTTGGCTGCGGACCCGCCGGAGCTTCCCGAGCCGGGTCTGCGGCTCATGGGGGCGTCGTCCAACCCGCTCCGTGGCGCGGGGTCGGTGCGGTTCTCCCTGGAGGAACCGAGCGAGGTCACCCTGGAGGTGATCGATGTCCAGGGCCGCCGGGTGAAGAGACTCCTCGACGGCGTGCTCCAGCCGGCCGGTGAAGGCGCCGTGTCCATCGACACCCGGGACCTGGCATCGGGCATGTACTTCCTCACCCTGCGCGCCGGGGGCGAGACCCGGGTGCGCAAGCTCGCCGTAGTGCATTGATCGTTCTTCGGGTGCTCCGCCGCCGGCGGCGGAGCGTCCGAAAATCTTGCCTCAGCGTCCATAGCGGCCCCGTCGCAATCCACAGGCAGGCAAAAGGTTGGGGCCAAATCCCGGCTCATGCTAGCCTCGGCTCATCGTGCGATTGACCTTCCCCTTCCTCTGCATACTGGTTCTCTTCCTGGCCTCCGGTGCCCTGGCCGCCACCCACCCCAGCTATGCCCCCCGCCAGTGGACGGTGCGGGACGGGCTCCCGACGAACCTGGTGTACGGGATCGTGCAGACCCGGGACGGCTATCTGTGGATGGGCACCACCGACGGGGTGGTGCGATTCGACGGCGCGCGCATGCGGGTCTTTGACGCCGGCAACACCGAAGGCCTGGTCAACAATCTGCTCCCCTACGTGGGAATCGATCCGGACGGGGACGTGTGGGCCTGGGGTTCGGCTCCCTGGGTCAGCACCCTGGAAACCCGGGCGCGGACGTTCGGCCCGGAAGTCGGCATGCCTCGGATCGGTGTGCGCGATCCCCTACTCGAGTCCGATGGCCGGGTCTGGATCCCCACCGGGCGGGGCCTCATGCGGGTACAAGGGGATCGGGTGGAGCACGCGCATCCGGACCTGGAAGGCAAGTCGGTCGCTCGGCCCCATCGCACGCGCAGCGGGGTGTTCCTGGTTCCCGTGATTGGCGAGGGCTTCTTCACCCTGCAGGATGACGTGCTGACCCGGGTGGGCGAGTTGCTTCCCTCGGGAGGCCGCCTTCACATCCAGGAGGGGGCGGACGGCGTGGTTTGGCTTCCGCTGACCGCGGGGTTGGCTCGCTGGGTGCCGGGAGAGTCCGAACCGCAGCCGGTCACCGGACTCCCCAGCACCCCGATCACCTTCCTCGAGCTGGACGATCGTTCCGGCAACCTGTGGGTGGGGTCCCGGGATGGGCTCTTTCGGGGTGATCTACGAACCGACCCACCGGTCTTCACCCGGGAGGCCGACGCCGCTCCCCACG
The DNA here is from genome assembly GCA_942491735.1 of Candidatus Eiseniibacteriota bacterium. Lineage (GTDB taxonomy): Bacteria > Eisenbacteria > RBG-16-71-46 > JABDJR01 > JABDJR01 > CALOCN01. The sequence continues at coordinate 78,034 of CALOCN010000013.1, forward strand.
ACATGCTCTTTGCCGGCGACGGCAGCGTTTGGACCGCGCGGGATTCCGTGGTCACGCGAAACCAGCGCACGGTCTACACCGCGCCCAGTTCGGTGCTGAGCCTTTTCGAGGATCGCGAGGGGAACGTGTGGGTGGGCACCGGCGAGAGCGGTGTGGTTCGGTTGCGCCGCACCACGTTGGGCACGCTCTACCCGCAGGTGAAGATCGACAACGTCATCGACGACGGGGGTGGAGGGCTTCTGATGGGAGCCTCGGACGGTTCCCTGATACGCATGGATTTGCACGGAGAAACAGTTCAGCAGGCGCCCCCGTTCTGGGCACTGCATCGGGACAGCCAGGGCCGGCTCTGGGGCGGGAACGCCAGCGGTCTGTTCCGGTTCAACGAGGATGGCTGGGAGAACGTGCAGACGCGGACGCATGTTCACAGCATTGCCGAGACCAGCGACGGGTGGTTGTGGGTGACCGGTCAGGCCCAGATCGATCGGCTGCGGGCGGGACGGTGGGAAACCTTCACGCCCAAGGAGGGGACCAGCAACGGCCCCATGCATTTCTGTGGCGAGGGGCCGGACGGATCCGTGTGGATTGGCAGCCCCGAGGGACTGTTCCGTTATCGCCACGGTCAGTGGGCGGCACTCACCGAGGCCGACGGGCTCTCTTCCAACCGGGTGTTCTCCGCCTTTGTCGATCGTCGCGGGGTGGTCTGGGCCGGGACCGAGGGGCGGGGGCTCAATCGGATCGAGCTCAGCGATCCCGCGGATATCAAGAGCGCCCGGATCACCCGAATCATGGAGCGGGACGGGTTGTTCGAGAACGGCTTGCTGACCGTGACCGCGGACGCCATGGGGCGTTTGTGGTGCGGCAGCAACCGCGGCATCTTCTGGGTTCCCCTGGAGCAACTGGACGCGTTCGCCGGCGGGACCCGCGACCGCATTCATTGCACCGTCTACACCGAGAACGACGGTCTGGTCAGCGCGGTGGGCAATGACGACGGGTTCCCCAACGCGTTGGAGATGAACGGGCACCTCTACCTGACCACGGACCGCGGCCTGGCCGCGATCCATCTCTCCCAGGTGGTGTCGAGCCTCCCCGAACTCCCGGTCGTCCTGGAGGCGGTCCAGGTGGCGGAGTCGTCCATCCCGGTGCTCTCGGAGTCCCATGACCTGGCCAAGGGTCAACGCGAGTTCGAGATCACCTATACCGCGCCCACCTTCATTGACCCGGAGAACGTCCGGTTCCGCTATCGCCTCATTGGATTCCGCAACGAGTGGGTGGAGGCCGGATCGCGACGCACCGCCTACTTCACCAACGTGCCGCCCGGTCGCTATCGCTTCGAGGTCATGGCGTCCCAGGGCTCCGGGGGTTGGGGACGCGCGGGGACCCAGCTCGCCCTTTCCGTTCCCGCCTTCTTCCATGAGACCCCATGGTTTCGCGGGCTCATGGTTCTGGTGGGGTTGGGTCTGGTCATAGGGGGGGTGGTGGGCCGAGGTCGCCTTGCCGCAAGGCGTCAGCGGGAGCTGCAGGAAACGGTCCGCGAACGCACCACGGAGTTGGAGACCGCCCGCGCGGTGGCCGAGCAGGCCCGGGAAGCGGAAACCCGGGAGCGGGAGCTGACCGACGAGGAACGCCGCAAGGCGGAAGCAGCCCGGCGGACCGCGGAAGAAGCACGCGAAACCGCGCAACGCCAAGCCAAGCGTCTGCTGGAGCTGGACCAGGCCAAGTCCCGCTTCTTTGCCAACGTGTCGCACGAGTTTCGTACGCCGCTCACCCTCACCATTGGTCCGGTGGAGGATGTGTTGAGCGGCATGCATGGGGACCTCAGCGACGAAGCCAAACAGGAACTGCGGATCGCGGTGCGCAGTTCGCACTCGGTGTTGGATCTGGTGAACCAGATCCTGGACCTGGCCAAGCTGGAGGCGGGTGAGCTCACCCTGCAACGCAGCGAGGGAGACCTGGGAGCCTGCGTGAACCGGGCCAGCGAGGCCTTTGTCTCCCTGGCCGAACGTCGCGGGGTCACGCTCACCGTGGACCTGGCGCCCCGCCCGGTCCGGGCCAGTTTCGATGAGACCCATCTGGGGCGGGTCATCACCAACCTGCTCAGCAACGCGTTCAAGTTCACCGGAGAGGGTGGCACGGTCTCGGTGAGCCTTCGCCGGGTGGCCGCCTCCGATGGCGACGAGGCAGTGATCACGGTGAGCGATACCGGGGTGGGAATCGGCGAATCGGATTTGGAACGGATTTTTGACCGCTTCTATCAGGCCCATTCGGGTCAGCACGATCTTCAGCCCGGAACCGGAATCGGACTGTCCCTGGCCCGGGAGCTGGTGGATCTTCACGGGGGTCGCATCGAGGTGGAAAGCACCGAGGGCAAGGGGACGTCGTTCCGGGTGGTGTTGCACACGGAACGGGAGCCGATGACGGCCACTGCGCCGGTTGCCGGTGACGCATCGTGTCGGGGACCGGCCGAACGGGCAAAAGCGTCGCGGAACACCGAGCCCGGGAAGATGGCCGTGGGGAACGCGGCCCTGGTGGAGGATGTCGACGCCCTGGACCGCACGACGGTGCTGATCGTGGAAGATCACCCCGAGGTGCGCGCGTTGGTGCGCAAGCATCTGGGTTCCCGCTACCGGGTGGTGGAAGCGGCCGATGGCGAGGAGGCGCTTGCGCTGGCGCGTCAGGACGTCCCTGATCTCATCCTGTCCGATGTCATGATGCCCAAGCTGGACGGGTTCGGGTTGGTGCGCGCGCTGAAGGATGACCCGGAACTGGACTACGTACCGGTGATTCTGCTCACCGCGCGGGATGCGGTGGAGGACCGGATGCATGCCTTGGGGATCGGCGTGGACGACTACCTGGCCAAGCCGTTCCATTCCGGTGAGCTGGCGGCCCGGGTGGAGAACCTGATCCGGTCCCGCAAGACGCTGCGTGAACGCTTCGCTGAACAGTTCGGGGTTGAGCCGGCAACAAACCTCAACAGCGCGGATGAGAACTATCTGGCCCAGGTCACTCGGGCCATCAACGAACGCCTCGCCGACGAAGACTTCAACGTAGCCGCGCTGGCCGGTGTTCTTGGCCAGGGTCGCTCGCAGATGTTCAAACGGGTGAAGGACGTTTCGGGCAAGACCCCCACCGATCTCATCAAGTCCCTGCGACTGGAACGGGCCAAGCGGATGCTGGAAGCCAAGGCGGGCACGGTGAGCGAGATTGCCTACGGGGTAGGGTTCAAGAGCGTGAGCCACTTCAGCCGGAGCTTTCGGGAGACCTTTGGAGCGGCGCCCGGGACCTGGACTGCGGACGACCCCTCCTCAAGAACGTAGCCGCTGCTTCCCCCATCCCGAGTCCGTAATTGCTCGCAATGTATTTCATGCGGGATAGAGGAATTGGCCGCGCCAGAGTGGATTTCTGCGGGGTGCGGGAGAAAGGATTTTGTCACCGCTTCCAATCAAGAGATAATTGGTCGGCAATCTGAGCCACCCCCGGTTACCCACACTCAGGAGCACTTCCCTTGATCTCGGCCCAACCCTACCGGCTTGCCCTACTCGTTGTTTCCCTGCTGCTTCTTGGGGGAACGTCTCCAGCCCAGGCCGTCACCTGGACCGACATCACCGCAGGGACGAATCTCGACGATGCCGGCGAATCCAACGCCTTCGCCTGGGGCGACATCGATCGGGACGGGGATCTCGACCTCTACGTGGTCAACGCGACCGGAGACAAGCTCTACCGCAACGACGGGGGGCTGGTTTTCGCGGATGTCACGCCGGTCGAGTTGTCGACCTCCGGGCTTTCCAATTCGGCCAGCCTGCTTGATTTTGACCGGGATGGAGATCTGGACCTCTCCCTTGGCAACAACGGAGCCAACCAGTTGTTTCGCAACGAGGGCGGCTTTGTCTTTGTCGACATCGCCGATTCCGATTTCGGTGGGCCCCAGAACACGGGGACGATCGCCTGGGCCGACTACGACCAGGATGGGGACCTGGACGCCTACCTCTGCAACTTCACCGAGCCCAATGTTCTTCTGAGGACCGACTCCGTCCAGCTTGCCGACGGCTCGCTGCAGATCGTGGATTTCGTGGATGTGACGACACCGGCGCTGGCCCTGGTCGCCACCAATCGCATCGCTGCATGGGGAGACCTGGACAACGATGGGGATCCGGATCTCCACGTGGGCATCGACGGACTCGCCGACAAGGTATTCGAGAACGACGGTGGGGTGTGGATCGAGCATACGCTTCCCGTCGCGAGCCGTAGCTTTGGCGTCGTCCTGGCCGACTACAACGAGGATGGGCTCCTCGACATCTACTGCTCCAGCTACACGAGCGGGAACACGCTGTTCGAAAACCAGGGGGGCTTCACCTTCATTGATGTCGCTCCCGCCCTTGGATTGACCCTGGGAACAAGGAACTCCAACGGCGCAGCCTGGGTGGATTGGGATTACGACGGGGATCTTGATCTCTACGTCCAGAACATCGATCCCGACGATGAGGTGTGCGAGAACCTTGGCGGAACCTTCTCGGTTACGTTGAACACGGATCACCCCGTTGGCAGGGACATTGGGCAGGGTTGGGTGGATCTCCAGAACGACGGCCAAATGGAGCTCTATCTGTGTGCGTTCACGGTGGGAGGCAGCGCTCCCAACAAACTGCTCCAGGCGCCCGCTTCGGGAAACAATTGGTTCACGGTGAGCTCCCGAGCCATGCCGGGAACGCGGGTGACCCTGCACGCGGACGGACAGTCCTGGATGCGGGAGTTCAACGATGGGGACGGGCTCATGAACCGCCCCCCCAGCGAGTATGTCTACTTTGGCCTCGGCAGCGAAACGACCATCGACTCCCTGGAGGTCCGGTGGGTGCATGGGGGGACCCGGATCATCGACGGGTCCGAGCTTTCGATCAACTCGGTGTTCGAACTGGACCCGGTGTTCCCGCTGGTGTTGGAGGCGTCCGACGGAGTCCATGAGGACCGGGTCGAGCTGGTCTGGTCCGTGGGAAGTGGATCCGGCCGTTTCTTCGAGCTCTACCGTGACGGTGCGCTGATCACCGTTCTCTCCTCCGAAACAGGATCCTTCGACGACTTTGGCCGGGTGCCCGGAATCGTGCACAGCTATGAGTTGCGGGAGATCACCCTCCCCGACTCCGTCGAGGTCCGTTCCGGAACCGACACCGGGTCAACCACCTTCCATACCCCGACCTCGATGAGTGCCACCGATGGCCTGTTCCTCGAGGGTGTCCTGGTGACCTGGTCGGACCGCTCCGAGTTCGAGGACGGATACGAGCTCATGCGCTGGGTGGAGGGGGACTCGGTAGGCACCGCGCAGACCCTGGACAGCCTGGCCGCGAACTCCGGGTCCTACTTCGACTCCACCGCGGCCACCGGGACCTCGTGGGTCTACGGTCTCAAGGCCTTCCGTGAGGTCGGGGGAACCCCGGTCTTTTCCGCTTCCGTCCAGGACGCCGGTTTCACCGCGGCGGTCCTTCCTCCCGTCGCCTTCTCGGCTTCGGACGGACAGCACAACGACAAAGTGGTTCTGGTCTGGCAGCACAGTGATCCGGCGAATGCCACCTGGGACGGATACCGCATCTATCGCGACAACGTGCAGATCGGCGGGGATCTTGCTCCTGCCACGACCCTGTACGAGGACCTCACCGGTCTCGGGGTGTCCCACGACTACGAGATCGTTGCTTTCGGGGATGTGGGGAGCCTCGCCATCTACCGTGAGCGCGGCCTGGCCGGGGTGGCCGAGGCCATGGTGGAGGTCGAGTCCGCCCGGCAGCTCGATGTGGGCATCGGCGGGCCCAACACCCTGGAAGGTCCCACCCAGGTGGAGGCCACCGACGGTAAGCATGACGACAAGGTCGTGATCACCTGGTTCGACGCGCCCAACGAGGATCAGTACGTGATCCGGCGGGATGCGGTGGTGCTGGACACGATCGCCGGGGACCTGACCGCCTATACGGATGTCACCGCCGACCCGGGTGTCGTCTACAACTACTGTGTGCAGGCCGTCGCAGGTCCGGGCGGAACCTCGTTGGACGACGATTGCGACAACGGGGACCGTTCCCTGGTCGCCCCCCCCATCAACCTGGCCGCCAGCAGTGGGGAGTACGAGGACCGCATCGAACTCTCCTGGGAGAGCGAATCGACCACGGCGACCCTGTTCAAGATCTACCGTGACGACACGCCCCTGGCCACGGTGGGAGGAGCCACGCTCCGTTACATCGACTACACGGCGGGCACCGAGGTGCATCGCTACTGCGTGGCCGCGGTCACCGCCGGCGGCGCCGAATCGGACACCACCGACACCTGTATCGACGGACTGCGCACCATCACTCCCCCCACCGCGGTGAACGCCACCGACGACGAGTACGAGAACCGGGTGGAGTTGACCTGGAGCGATGAATCCGAAGTGGAGACCGGCTACCGGATCGAACGCTCCATCCGCGGCATCGCGACCACCGAGAATTCCGGCAACGTGGAGATCCTGGAGGTGGCGGCGCCCGCTTCGGTGGTCGAGGGAGTGATCGAAAGCAACAGCAGCATCACCCTGTTCGAGGAAGGGGACAACATCCTTCTGGCCTCGGACCTCGATCTGGAAGCCACGGAGACCGGGCTTTCCGATCCCAGCCGCGCGGTGGCCGGAACCATTCCGGCCGGAAACCTGGTCAAGTCCTTCTATGTCCACAGCGACCCCGTCACCGCCGAGGGGGACCGGATTCGGCTCGCCGGCACGATCTGTTTCAGCGGAGAGGTGTACGGCCTCATCGTGACCCGTCCGGAACTCGACTCACCGATCCCATCCTGGGCAATCCCGGAACCACCTATCCCACCGCTGCCTCGGTGCGGGGACTCGAGCACTCCACGGCGAGCAATACCGACTACTGGAGCCTTTCGCAGGACCGGCGTCGCCTGACCTTCAACGTGAGCGTGGGGGGGCCCAAGCTGGACACCTTCCGCATCATCACCGCTCCCGGAGCCCTGGTGGACTGTCTCCTTCCCCTGGTCGAGGTGGTGGGCACCACCCGCGCCGACGAGGAGTCCTTCGAGGACGACACCGCCTACTCCGGCGAGCGCTACGACTACTGTGTGCGGGCGTTCGACGCGACGGGGGAGTCGGACACCGACTGCGACGGCGGGAGTCGTCGCCTCAAGGCCCCCACCCAGGTTGTGGCCAGCGACGCCACCTTCGAGAACGGCGTCCAGGTGGAATGGAAGGACAACTCGGGGTACGAGGACGGGTTCCACGTCTATCGTCGGACCGCCAACGAGCCCTCGGTTCTGGTCTCCCCCCTCGTTCCCGCCAACAGCTACAGCTACTTCGACGACGGCAGCGTGCAACCGCTGGTGTACGGGACGGTCTACACCTACGAGGTGGCGGCCTACGACGCGGCCACCGGTGAGTCCGTGCGGGACAGCGATACCGGGTACACCCGGTTGGCCGCCCCGGTGGACGTGAATGCATCCGAGATCTATGCCGATCGTGTGGTGGTGACCTGGTCGGACGTCTCGAACCTCAACACGGGGTACCGCCTCTACCGGGACGGGAACCTGGTCACCGCGGCCATCGGCGCCGACGAGACCAGCTATACCCAGCTCACGAGTTCACCCCTGACATCCGCCCTGTTCTGTGTGGAAGCCTACAGCGCGACCGATGTCTCGGAGCAGGTCTGCGATCTGGGAGGAAGCGGCTCCAGCGGTCCGGATGTGGCCGGCACGCTGGAGCTGGACACCTTCGTGTCGGATATCTCGCAGATCTCCGATCAACAGCAGTTCGGTACCGCGGTGGCCATGGGAACCTCCGTGGCCCTGGTGGCCGACTCCCGGCCAAACTATCAGCGGGTGTACATCTATGAGCGCAACGATTTCGGATGGGCCCTGACCGACACGCTGCAGCACGACACCTCCGTGTTCCTCAACGATGTGCCTTCCCTGGCCGTCTCGGAAGACGACCAGACCGTGGTGGTGGGTAACGCCTACAGTTCCCGGGTGTGGATCTACGAGCGGTTCGGCAACCAGTGGCTCCTGGCCCAGGAGCTTTGCCGCTACAGTGACGCGGTCAATGGGTTCTACATCTCGGCCAGCGCCGGACCGCGCGGCAGCATCAGTCCCAGCGGGCAGGTCTTCGTGGAGTCCGGCAACAACCAGACCTTCACCATCCAGGCCAACGGCAACGCGTACATCAACGCGATCTTCGTGAACGGCTCTCCCCTACCCGGTTATCCCCATGTCGACATGTGGGGGGAGCAGGTGCAGTACACCTTCAACAACGTCACCTCGAACCAGACCATCACCTGCGACTTTACCTTTGCCATGGTGGAGGGGGGACCCAATCCGGACCGCCATCCCACGCCGCAGACCGGAGCGGCGGCGGGGGGTACCGTGACCCCCACCGCGTCCATGCCCACCTGTGGGGGGGCGTTCAGGAATTTCGGCAAGGCGGTCGCGATCAGTGGGGCAACCCTGGCCGTTGGTTGTGACGGCAGTTCCACCCAGGAGGGTGAGGTCCATGTCTATGTGCGCACCGGCGGAACCTGGAGCCCGGCGACCCCCGACAGCCCGACCCTGATCGGCGACACCGACGACGACCTGTTCGGCCAGTTCATTGCCCTGGACGGTGAGGTCATGGTGGTGGGACAGCCGGACTCGACCACCGGAGGCAACGACTCCAAGATCAAGATCTACCGCGGGGGTGGGGGGAGTTGGACCCCGGAAGCCACCTTCGACGGCTTGGCCCGGAACTGGGCGGGTCCGTTGGACGTGAGCGGCAACTTTGTCATCGCCGGCAACCGTGCCGGGGCCGACGAGGCCCGCATCTACGAGTACGATCCCCGCACGGCATCCTGGGCACCCGCGGTGACCGACCACGCTTCCGGTGGGGGGCGGCTCCCGGTGGTTTCCGGTCTGTTTGGACAGACGGTTGCCATTGAAGGTGCGGTGGCGGTGGTGGGAGCGCCGGATCGAAACACCGGTCAGGGCGCGGTGGGGCTCTACCAGCGGATCGACGGGGTCTGGCGACAGACCCAGACCGTCGTGGACGATTCGGATGATGCTCCGGGTCAGTCCGGAACCCTGCTGGGGGACAGCTTTGGCGAGGCTTTGGATCTCGGCCCCGACTATCTGATCGTGGGTGCACCCGGACAGCAGCCGGTCTCGGTGGGGAATCTGGGGTTGGCCGCCATCATGCCCATCCCCGCGGCTCCGGAACAGGTTGCCGCCACGGATGGGACCCGGGCGGATCGGGTGCAGGTGCGTTGGCGCGATGTCTCTACCAGCGAGGAAGGCTTTGTCGTCTATCGGGACGGCGACGAGGTGGGCACGGTGTCCGCGAACTCCCTCTCCTATGACGACTACGGGGCCGAACCGGGTCGCGCCTATCGGTACGAAATCACCGCCTTCACCGCCGGGGGGCTCGAAAACCTGGGGGTGGATGAGCGGGACTTTGGACGACGGGCTCCCAACGGGGAAATCACCGGGCGGATCGTGACCGAAACCGAGTCCCCGGTGGAAGGCGTGGAAGTCTGCCTGGATCCCCCCGGGGCGACCGCTCTCCAGTTCGACGGGACCTCGGGGCACGCCATTCTCGAGCCGGGGTTGAGCTTCGGGGATGATGCAGCCGGGTTCACCCTGGAGTTCTGGGTCCGGCCGGCGGTGATCGGCGGCTTGCGGACCTTGTTCGTCCAATCCGATGAATCCGGTGACGACGAGTTCCGGGTCAGCCTCAACGGCGCCCAGTTGGAAGTGGAGATTCGCGGGTCGTTGTTTGCCAGCGGAGCCGGCAGCGATCTGTTCGAGGTGGGACAGTGGCGGCACGTGAGCGTGTCGACGCCCACGCTCATCCTCAGCGCCCTGTCTCCGGACGGTCTCAATACGACCTCGGCCCTGCCCCCGTCGAATCTTACCCTCAGGGTCTACGACCCGGATGCGGACACCTTGTTCGAGACCTCTCCCTCGTGGACGCGGACCGCTCCCTACGGCCTGGGCCAGGAGGGGCTCTCTTTTGTCCTGGGAGCCGAAGTGGTGAACGGCGTCCTGAGCGACACGTTCGAGGGCTGGCTCGACGACCTGCGAATCTGGTCCGAACAGCGGCTCTTGGCCCAACAGGACGCCGACCGCCGTCGCATTCTTCTGGGGAACGAACCGAACCTGGCAACCTACCTGCCCCTGGATCATCGGGCCGGCAAGGCGGCCGAGGACCTCACCGAGGATCCCCTCTATGCGGAGCTGGTGGACGGTGTGTACTGGGTCAACGATGCCGCTCCCATGGAGACCTGCGCCCTGACCGACAGTGACGGCAACTACGTCCTCTCCGCGCTTCGGTATGGGGAGAGCACCGCGTTCCGGGTGATTCCCACCGCCGAGGGGGTGACTTTCGAGCCCCCGGTCCGGCGCATCAGCCTGAGTCGCGGGAGTCCGGTGTGGAACTCGGTCGACTTCGAAGACGTCACCCAGTACGCGGTGGCCGGCCAGGTGGAGTACGAAGCCGCTCCGGGTTGCTATCCCGCGGCCGAAATCTACGTGGACGATGAGCTGGCGGCCACCGCGGACGAGAACGGCCTGTTCGTTCTTGCGGTGAAGCCGGGCGATCACACCATCGAGCCCCGTCTGGAAGGGCACGTGTTCAATCCTGCGAGCTTCGATCTGTCGGTGAGCGAGCCGGTCGACCTGGGATTGATCGAGGACATCACCACCCGTCGGCTGGAACTGACCGTGGGTGGAGGTTGCCAGGGCGTGCCCATCGCCGACTTCACCGTGCGGATCCGCACCGCCAACAACTGCTATGACGAAGAAGTGGTGTTGAGCGACACCCAGCAGTTGGACCTCGCCCCGCGCGAGTATCTGATCTCCGTGGTCGACGTGGCCAATGTGGATCCGGCATTCACCCGCGGGCAGATCCTGGAGTTCTTCGGCAACCAGGAAGCCCTGGAGGTGGATCTGCGCGAGGACGACGGTGAGGCGAGACTGTTCTACCGGGCGCCGCTGCAGATGGAGATCACCGGTCTGGTGGCGCCGACCTGCACCGAGCTGGTGCTTCCCGGTGGCGGTTTTGCCGCGTTGCCGGACATGATCCTGGACCAGTTCGAGCGGGTGGGGCTGGAGATCCGGGTGTTCGAGTCCTATCCGGGCGGTCTCGAGTGCCTGCCGGATACGGGCAGCGTGACCATCTTCGACGAGGTCATTGACCGGGAAGAGTCGATCACCCTGCCCATCAAGAACGGTGTGGCTCGCTACCAGACCTCGGCCAGTACCCCCAACGTTCTGCGGGGACGTACCGCCAACCGCCAGGACCGCTCCTACCAGAAGGCCATCTCCTTCGTGGCCAACGTGGACGGGGTGGTGGTGGACGACACCAAGTGGTTCCTGGTCAAGGGGCGCCGAGCCCGCCAGGGTACCTTTGTCGCCACCCCGGCCTCGGAGATCCCGATCATGATCCTGCGGGATCCGCCCGGAGATGGGTCGTCGGCCTGGGTCGAGTCGGGCACCTCTTTCTGTACGACCATCGACAGCGCGACCCTGAAGTCCACCGGGAATGGGGTGGATACCGAGGCCTTCTTCGGCATCAGTGGTTCGGCCGGGTTGGGCTACGAAATCGAGTTCGAGTACAGGTCGCCGGGTGGGATCGGGTTCTCCTACCTGAGGACGACCACGAGCATGGAGAGCCAGACCATCACCATCTGTGGTGAGACGTCGCAGAAGCTCTCGACATCCAGCGGCCCCCTGTTCGTGGGAGAGGACGGCGACGTCTACCTGAGCGTGGGGCTCAACTTTCAGTTCGCTCTCACCGACATCGTGGGCCTGGAGGAAGCCGGGTCGACCTGCACCGTCCTGACCAGCGAGGGGCTCTCCATGGCCCCGTCCGGGTTCGAGTCGGCTCATCTCTTCACCCGCGAGCACATCGAGAACGTCCAGATCCCGGCCGCCGAACACCTGGCGGATCTCTCGGAGGCCGAGGGAGACGCGGCGCGGGCCTTCGTGCTCCGCACCGGTGCACGGACCTGGGAAGCCCAACTCGCCCTGGCCGACAGCCTGGCCGGCGCCGCCGTGCTGGACCTGAACCGGTCCTTCTCGGCCGGAGCGGATCTGGAGTACACGGCCCGCAGCACATCCGAGCGCTCCTTCACCACCGAGACCACGCTCGTCACCGACCAGACGATTGCCGTGGACCTGGGTGGGTTCAAGGCTGCGGGGAACGGGGTCAGCGGAGGCTATTCCCGCAAGATGTCGATGACGCGCAAGCATGTGCAGACCACCAACTCGGGCTCGACCGAGACGGTGGGGTATCGACTCTCCGACGACGACATCGGCGACTTCTTCTCGGTGGATGTGAAGATGGACCCGGCCTACGGAACGGCGGTGTTCGACCTGAAGGACGGAACCAGCTCCTGTCCCTGGGAACCGGGGACCCAGCAGCGGGACCGGGCCCAGCTGACCATTTCCGGTCCGCAGCCTCCGGAAGTCACCCCGGCCGACGAACCGGCCGAGTTCGTCCTGAACATCAGCAACCTGGGGGACAGCGACGAGGAGCGGGTCTACGTGGTGAAGCCGGTCCCGGGCTCCAACCGCGAGGGCGCGGTGCTCAAGCTCAACGGCGGCACCCTGGGCGACGGCGGCGTGACCTACTACATCCCGGCGCGGGAGACGATCAGCGCCAAGCTCACCGTGGAACGGGGGCCCAGCGCGTACCGCTACGACGACCTCAAGCTCATCATGATCACGCCTTGCGAGGCCTCATTGGTGCCGGACGGATTCATCAGCCAGACCGCGGACACGCTCACCTTCAGCGTGCACTTCGACGGTCCGTGCAGCGAGGTCACCCTGGAGAGTCCGCAAGCGGACTGGCTGGAGACCGGCAATACCCTTGGGGTCAGCTTGACCAACATCGAGACGGATCCGGGGGAAAACAAGACGTTGTCCACGGTGGGCTTCGACTATCGGCGCGTCCTGCCCGGGGAAACCTGGACGACGGGGCTCACCGCATCGCCTCCCTACACCGGGACTCCTCCGGGAGTGGACCTCAACCTGGACGTGTCCGATCCGGTCGCGTTCCCGGACGGGATCTACGAGATCCGGGCCTGGAGTTCGTGCCTCAACGACGACACCGGAGCCACGTCGACGTTCACGACCCTGCCGGTGAGAGGCCGGATCGACCGCCAGGGGATCCAGGTGGCGAGCACGGAGCCGGCGTCTTCCACCCTGGCTCTGGGCGGGGTGATCGCGGCCACCTTCACCGAGGCTCTCGACTGTGGCAGTGTGTCCACCTCGGGCGGCGGACAGAACGTGTTCCTGACCGACATCACCGGCGGCGGCTCCACCCCGGTTGCGTTCACCACCGTGTGTAGCGGGGATCGTCTGGTGATCCGGCCCACCCCGGCCTGGAGCACCCTCAGCGGCAAGACCCTGGAAGTGAGGCTTGCCACGGCCAACGGCGTGACCGATCTCATTGGGAACGCCCTCCCCGGGGATGTGACCTGGGAGTTCACGGTGAGCCCGGTGACCTTTGGCTGGGAAATGGCCACGGACGTGGTCGAGGTCACGTTGGGACAGGCCATGTCCCGCCAGTACGCCCTGATCAACGGATCCGGGGATCGGGCGGTCAACTACACGGTGACGATGACCGGAGCCGAAGTGGCCCATGTGACCGCAGTGCCGTCCGTGGGCAGTCTGGCTCCGGGACAGCAGAGCTCCATCCGGTTCGAAATCGACGACACCATGCCCGAGGGGAACCACGCGATCCAGGTGACCGCGTCCGATGGGCTGGGCCAGACCGGTATCCTGGATCTGACCCTCAACGTGGCTTGTGACCTGCCGCCGTGGAACGTGGACCCCGCCGACTTCGAGTACACCATGACGCTGGTGGCGGAGCTACGGGTCAACGGAGTCGTGTCCAGCGACGGTAACGACATCGTGGCCGCGTTCGTGGGAGACGAGGTCCGTGGAGTGGCCAGCCCCGACGGGAACCGCGTCTACATGACCCTCTACAGCAACCGCATCGCCGACGAACGGGTGCGGTTCAAGGCGTGGGACGCCGATGGACCGGGCACGGACTGCGTGACCTACGACTTCGTGAAGCCGGACATGTGGCCGGTGGGCGGTGCGCCCGAGTTCGGCGACGAGCTGTTCTTCCTGGACGATGCCCGCGAGGGGTCCAACGCTTCTCCCTGGATCCTGGATGCGACCAACGGCGCTCCTACCGGTGTGACCGTGATCGACCTGGAAGCGGGTTGGAACTGGGTGTCCTTCAATCGCACCCCGCCATTCGGGTTGTTGTCGGACGAGGTGCTTGGCGATCTCACTCCGGCCGAAGGGGACATCCTCAAGTCCCAGAGCGCGTTCATCGAATGGCACCCCGCCACCGGTTGGACCGGGGATCCCTCGCTGGACAGCTTCGACGTGGTTTCCGGTTACATGCTGCGTCTGAGCCAGCCGGGGCGGATCCTGCTGGAAGGGGATCCGGCCGACTCCCCCTCGGTGCCGCTCATCAGCATCAACCCGGGAGGCGGCGCGGGATGGAACTGGATTGGCTACGTTCCCGCGGATCCGCAGTCGTTCGGCTCGGCGTTCCTCTACTCCGCGACCGACGGCGACGTGTTCAAGAGCCAGGATGCGTTCATGCAGTACGCCACGGGAGCGCCCGGATCCTGGAGCGGGGATCTCACCGAGGACCTCGCACCCGGCAAGGCATACAAGCTCTACCGGACCGGGGGGACGACCACCCTGGAGTACAACGGAACGTCCGTGGTGGTGGGCGCGGCGACCACCGGGCCAGGTCGTGACGGGACCGTGCCCTCGATCACGCGGGGCCGCGTTGCGCCGACGGATTGCAGGGTGCTGGCGGCGAGCCCGGGCGCTGGGCCTCGCACCGCGGACGGTGTCGATTGGACGCTCAACGCGCGCCAGTTCCAGTACAACATGACCATCACCGCGACGGTGGCCCTGCCTTCGGAGGTGACGTCCTCCGAGCATCTCGTGGTGGCGGCGTTCTCCGGTGATGAGGTGCGCGGGTTGGCGCAACCGCAGTACATCGAAGCGCTGGACCAGTGGTTGGTCTTCCTCATGGTGTTCAGCAACGAGGTGCGTGGTGACGATGTGGTCTTCAAGGCCTACGACCCGGCCAGCGATGCTGTGCTGGCCATCGAGGAAACCTTGACCTTTGCCGCGGACGAGGTCCTGGGCGGTGTGGGCGCTCCCTACCGCCTGCGGGTGAGCGGCGCGGAAGACGGCGGACCCATCGCGCCGGTCCTCCCCCTCCAGCTGAAGGTGGCCCCCAATCCGCTCTCGGCCGGCATGAGCCAGACCCATATTCTCTACGAACTCACCGAGGACGCGAGCGTGTCCCTGGATCTGTTCGATGTGAACGGACGGCGGGTGGGGAACCTGGTTCAGGAATTCCAGACCGCGGGATCGCACCGGACCACGGTGTCCAGCGCGGGACTGGCCAGCGGGATCTACCTGGTGCGGCTCCAGGCCGGGTCGCGGGTGGGGATCACCAAGCTGGTGGTGATGCGATGACGGGGCTTTCGGACCTCTCATCGCCAGAGCAAATCGAGAAGATGGTCCGCACGTTCTACGCGCGGGTCGCCCTGGACGATCTCTTGGCTCCGGTGTTCGTGGACCAGGCCGCGGTGAACTGGGATACGCATATCCCCAAGATCACCGCGTTCTGGTGCAAGCTGGAGCTGGGCATCCCCGGGTTCTCGGGGATGCCCACTCAGGCCCATATCCGGCTCTCAGCCGAGAAACCGTTCCGGGCGGAACAATTTGGCCGGTGGATCGAGCTCTTCCACGACACTATCGATACCGGTTGGGCCGGTCCGCACGCGGACTCCATCAAGTCGCGGGCGGTCTCCATCGCCCACGTCCAATCCCGGGTGGTGCCCACCGCCGAGGAGTGGAACGGCCTGGGCTAGTCGCGCCGATCAGTCCTTGGGGAGATAGATCGTGCTGGGGCGGATGGGCGTGTTCTTGGGGTAGAGCTCGTAGTCTCCGGCGAACACCGGCCCCTGGGCTTCGTAGTGGGTCTCGATGACTTCCTTGAAGTAGTCGTCGTCGGTGATGATCATGGCCCATCGCCTGGCCTGGACGTCGGCCTGGATCTCGCTCCACAACGCCTCGGTGATCGTGGGGTTCTCGCTCCGCATGACATCCATGACCGCCATCTGGTGCGTGGTCCAGGGACTTCCCACCTGTGGCCCGATCCAACCGTGCGTGGTCAACCAGATCTCCCCATCCACGTTCTCCAGACGTTCCACGAAAGCGTCCGCGGCCTCGCGCTCCTTCTCCGAACCGATCTTGACTCGCGGGTCGTAGCGCATCTGGTACGCCTGCAGCCCCATCACCGCAAGCACGGCCAGCTTCACCCCGCGAGAGCCCAGAAGCCGATCCGGAAGCTGTTCCGGCTGTTCCAGCATCCAGGCGGCGCGCGCGAACAGGACGCAGCCCACGGCATAGAACGGGAGCACCACGTTGCTGAACCCGCCCCAGTGCATGCGCGAAACCCAGGAGATGCTGATCACGCTGGCCAGAACGGCCAGAAGCCACAGGGAGCGCCGGAGTGATTCGCGGCGCAGGGTCACGTAGAGGACGAACAGCGTCCCGAGCAGCAGCCCCGGGCTGGGGAATGCGATGTCGACGCGCCAGAACGTGAACATGTTCGACCACCACACCTGATAGGTCCTTGGGATGTCGAAAATGTAGAAGGAGGACCACCCGTCCGTACGCCAGTGAAGCCAGAGCGAGGCGCCCCCCATGAGCGTCAGGGCAAGTACGGGAAAGATCCAGCGGGTGCGTCCCTTCCCAAAAAGAATCGTCCACAACATGAGCGGTATGGACGCCATGAGCGCACTCTGCTTGGTGAGGAAGGCGAGCAGGATGAGCAGCGCGGCCACAACCTGCCACCGGGCGGTCGGTTTGAATTCCAGGACGGTGATGGCGCCAAGGAGCGCGGCGAGGAACACCATGTCCACCCGGGCCAGGTCGTACCAGTTGCCGACGATTCCATAGACCCCGGCGAAGAGACCCAGGGAACAGAAGGTCCAGAACCGGCTACGGGTGTGGAGCCAGGTGTTCACCCCGACCAGGGCAAAACAAATCAGCGCGGCGCCAAAGGAGGCGGCCCGCAGGGCGAGGAAGCTCTCTCCCAGAACCGGTACCAGGGCGCGCGCCGCCATGAAATACAGGGGCGGGTAGCAGTACGGGGCAAACTCCATGGTGGGAGGAACGTAGATGGGCTCCCCTGCCACCAGCCGGGTGACGGTGTGCAGCATGCCGCCTTCGAGCCAGCCCAGCTCGTAGGGATAGGCAATGCGGTTCACCACCACCCACAGCATGGTGCCGATCGCGGCGACAGAGAACACGCCCATCAGGACCCGCAAGGCGAGGAATCTGGAGGGGGCTACCGAGGTCGTTTCCATGGGAACAAAGGTCTAGCTGGCCGGCTCGACCAGGCGACTGAACCGGGGGTCGTCCCGAAGCTTGTCGAAGATGGGGGAAACCCGAATCATGGCCGGCGTCATTCTTGCCGCTTCAAGATCGAGCAACTCGGTCAACAGATCCACCGCCTCGTTCCGCAGGTCCAACAGAAGGTAGATCTCAAGGAGATCCCAGGATCGTGTGATGCGAAGCCAGACGTCGTGGGTGGCTGGGTACACCTCCAGGGCACGGCGACCGGCCTCGACTGCCTGCTCGCGATTCCCCAGTCCGGCATGAGCGAGACCCATCGCGCTGAGAAGGTTGGAGTCATCGGGTTTCTCCACCAGGGCTTCGCCGATGCGTTCCCTGGCCGACTCGAACCAGGGGCGGGCGTCCTCCGTCTGCCCAAGGAAGCCGTGTGCCAACCCGAGGGAGAGCGCACGGCAGTTGAGCCCAAACTGTTCTTCCTGGAACTCGGGAACCGCTTCGGCATACTCCACCGCCTCCTCGAGGCGACCGGCAAGGGTCATGTAGTTGGATATCGCTTGGGCATCGCTTCCCGCGTTGTCGTGAGACGGCATTTCCTCATGGGTCGCGAGGGCCTCGTCGAACATGCCCATGCTCGCGTAAGCCCAAAGTTTGAGCCGATAGCCCGCCGGAATATCGGGTGACAATGAGATGACCCGGTCACCAAGTTCGCGCTGGCGGGGATAGTCGCCCAGAAGACCGTAGGTCTCCCCCACGGTCCAGAGAAGCCGCAAGTTTCGCGGATCCCGACCCTCCGCCTGTTCGAGGATCTGCAGGGCCTCGGCGAACTTCCCCTGGCGACGCAGGGCGAACCCGATCACCTCCAGCACGTCGGCGTTGCCGGGAAGCTCGTTGCGGGCCCGCTCCAGGGAGAGCAGGGCCGGCTCCAGGTCTTTCAGGCCCCAGTAGAGGTAGTACCCCCGGGCGTAGTGGGCCCATCCGGATCCGGGGGCCAACTCCTCGGTGCGCTCCACAGCAGCGCGGGCCAGGGCCTGGCGCTCCTGGGATCGATCCCAGTTGAAGTGGAGGTAACCGGAATGTGCCTTGGCCAGCATGGCCCAGGCCAAGGTGAACTCGGGATCCAGGGAGACGGCCCGTTCCATCATTTCCGCCGCCAGTTCCTGATCCTGACGGGTGAAGCTCGCGGCGTTCATGAGTTCGCAGCCGCGCAGGTAGGCATGGTAGGCGTCCAGGTTGTTTGTGGGACTCTCCGTCATGGCCAGCCGAGCCGGTTCCAACAGGGTGAGCCCCAGCTGCTGCACCACCTGATCGGCAATCTCGGATTGGATGCGGAAGATCTCGTCCATGGAGCGCTCGTAGCGATCGGCCCAGATCTGGGTGTCGTCCGTACAGCGGACCAGGTTGGGGGCAACCCGCACGCGGCTGCCCCCATCGTCGAGCTTCTCCCAGCGCACCGTTCCCTCAAGAACGTAGGCGACTCCCAGGTCCTCGCCGATCTGGACGAGGGTCTTGCCGGTCTTGTCGTACTGCGTCGCGCTGGTGCGGGAGATGACCGAGAGCCCGTCCACCATGGCCAGCCGGCTGGTGATCTCGTCCGTGATGCCGGCGGCGAAGTAGGCGTCTTCCGGGGGGCCCAGGTTCTCGAAGGGGAACACCACCACCGACTTGCTGGTGTCCTTGGTGGGCGTGGGAGTTGGGGATGCGTCCGCACCACGGTTGTTCGCGACAATGGCTTGCCTTGGTGCGGGGGCGGTGTCTTTACTCCCGCCGCGCAGCCCAAAGAAAAGCGCCGAACCCACCACGGCAATACCCAGGATGGCAATGACCGGCATGATCCAGCCCGGTCGGGTGGGCTGCGTGAGCATGCTTGATGACCCGGGGTACGGAGTGGGCGTCTGCTGCGCGACCGGCGGCGGCGTCACCGGGGTCTGCCCGGGAGGCGGTGTCACCGGCCCCGGAGCAGCGATCCCGGATGCGGGTGAGATCCCCGAACCCAGCGAGGTCATCAACTCGTCCCGCACCGTCTCCAGTTCGTTGCGCACATCCAGGGCGGTCTGGTAGCGGCGATCCGGATCCTTGGCCAGGCATCGCTGGACCACGCGGCCCAGGTGGTTGGGAATCCCCGCCTTGAGTTCGGTCACCGCGGGAGGCTGGTCGCGCAGGACCGAGGTCAAGGTGGACATCTTGGTGTCCCCCTTGAACGGGCGCTGCCCGGTGACCATCTCGAACAGCATGATGCCCAGGGAAAAGATGTCGGTGCGGTGGTCCACCGTCTTGGACTCGGCCTGCTCCGGCGACATGTAGGCCGGAGTACCCAGGATCCTGCCCTCGCCGGTCACCAGCTCTCCCACCGCCATGGTGGCGCCGGCGTCGGGATTCGCGAACTCGGCCTCGACCATCTTGGCCAAACCGAAGTCCAGCACCTTGACCCGGCCGTCGTCGTCGATCATCACGTTGTCCGGTTTGAGGTCCCGGTGCGCGATGCCCTGCTTGTGGGCGCCGTAGATGGCGTCGGCGAGAGGGATGGCGATCTTGAACACGTCGCTGGTGGCCATGCCGCCGGTGGGGATGAAATGGGAGAGGGGCTTGCCGGTGACGTGCTCCATGGTGATGAAGGCGACGTCCCCGTCCCGCTCCACCGAGTACAGGACCACGATGTTGGGATGGCTGAGCCCGGCCACCGCCCGCGCTTCCCGTTCGAACCGGGCCAAACGCTCCGGATCCGCGGCGGTCCTGGCGTCGAGCACCTTGAGGGCCACCTTGCGCCCCAGCTTGGTGTCCTCGGCCAGGTAGACCGTCCCCATGCCTCCGGCGCCAAGTTCGGAGAGAATGCGGTAGTGGGCGAGCGTGGATCCAATCAAGCGGTGAACTCCCGGGGTTGGTTTGGGGGGCGATTCTACCTCAGGGAGCCTATCCGGGGGGCTTGGAGGGTCTAAGCCAAGGCGTCCAGGAAACGGGCCGCCGGCAGGCAACGGACCCCCTTCTCGATGAAGTCCCGTTCCCCGTTCAGGACCACCTGATAGGCGTGCGGAATCCCCAGGCGCTCCTTGAAATGGAGCAGGTTCGGATCGATGCGGGTCTGGGAGGTCTTGGCTTCAACGGCGAACCAGGGGGCTCCCTGGTAGGTGACCAGGAAATCCACCTCCCGCCCCTCCCGATCCCGGATGTAATGGAGTTCCACCTGGAACCCTTCCTGGTCGACCAGCCGGTGGCAGAGCTTGAGCAGGTGGGAGGCGACCAGGTTCTCGAATCGGGGACCGGCGGATGCGACGAGCGTCCAGTCCCAGAGGTACGCCTTGGGCATCTTGCGGAGGGTACGGGCCCGCGAGGAGGCAAAAGGCCGAATGCGGTAGGAGTAGTAGAGCCGGTCCAGGATCTCCATCCAGCGGGTCAAGGCGCGATGACTGACCTCGAGATCCTCCCGGAGTGCGTTGATGGAAAGCGGCGCGGCCACGCGTTCGGGGAGCCGATCGGCCAGTTCCTGCAGGAGCGACAGGTCCCGGATGGACTCGAGGTCGCGGACGTCCTCGCGGAAGAAGCGATCCAACCGTTCCTTTTGCCAACGACGATGGGTTCGGTCGGACCCTGCCGTGTAGGGCTCGGGGAATCCGCTGAACCGCAGGAGCGTGGCCAGGGTCTCGTCTCCGGTCGAAGCGGGAATCTCCAACTCCTGTCCGGGGGGGGCCAGTGGCTGGGACACGCGGTGGTTGATCTCGGCGCAGGTCAGGGGGTGGAGGCGGTGATGGTGATAGCGACCTTGGAGCGAGTCGCCCCCACGCCGGTAGACATCCAGATGAGCGCTGCCGGTAACCAGGAAACGGAGCCGGGGGTGGTGCTGGTCGTACTCGCCCTTGATCCAGCGCTTCCAGCCGCGCCACTTGTGCAGTTCGTCCAGAACGACCAACGCCTCCCCGCCGGGCCAGCGGGCGGCCTGGATTTCGCGCCGATCCTCCCGGCGATCCCAGTTGAGGTAGACGCTGGTCTCGGCGCGATCCAGAAGCCGCCGAGCCAGGGTGGTCTTTCCGACTTGGCGCGGCCCAGCCAGAAAGACCATCTTGTTCTGCAGGTCCTCGAGTATGGGGCGTTCGAGATCACGATCGAGCACAGACAGCATTTTATGCGCAAAAGCAAAAAAAGCCATGACAAAAGTTGCTTTAAGGCAAAAAAAGTACCAATGCGCTGAGTGGAATGTCCGGGTAAAATCATGTGTTGCAGCGCCTTACGCCCTCCGTGCTAGAGTAGCGGGGTCCTCACCCACGACAGGACGGATGCGTGCGAGTTCTTCTTGGTGGCGTACGGCAGACGAGTGTTCGGGCCCTGATCCTGGTCGAGGAGTCGGGTGATCCCTTGCCGCGCGTGCAAGCGGTGCTGCGTGGGCCGTTGGGCGCACCGCTACCGGGAGGCCGGCTTCGGGAGCTCCCGGTGGATCCGAGGCTCACCGCGGAGCTTGGGAGCCTGCGGCTTCTGGAGTACAGCCATACCGGCCTCGCCGCCGACACCTCCCACGCCTTGGCCGTGACCCACGGCAACCGGCCAACCCAGGTCCGCCCCTTTCGCACCCTCCCCGCTACGGACTCGGACCGGGAGCTGACCGTGGTTCTGGCCAGCTGCTACTACGGCCATTTCAACCGGGACGCCAGTTACCTCGCCGCGCTCCAATCCGACTTCTGCAAGGGCACCCACTTCAAACTGCTGGTGGGCGACAACCTCTATGCGGATGTGGCCCCCGACCAGGAAGACCTCAAGGGCGGATTCCATGAGACCGCGCATCACTACCGGCACTACTGGTGGGAGACCGGGTACGGGTCGGTGCTGGAACGGTTCCCCACCTACACGACCTGGGATGATCACGAGTTCTGGAACAACTATCCGGAGCCGCAGAAGCACCTGGGGCGGACCCGCGGAAACGACTATCACGAGTACAAGGCGGCGGGGCTCGAGTGCATGCGGGCGTTCCAGGCCGTTCTCAACGGACCGGTGGAAGATTCGGCAGCCGGACCATGGCAACGCTCCTATGAGATTGATGCCGGTCTGGTCAGCTTCCTTGTCGCGGACATCCGGTCGCAGCGCACCCGGCTCAAGAGCGGTGCGCCTCGGCTCATGCCGGAACGGGAGTTGCGGCACCTGGAACGGTGGGCGCGGACGTTGAAGCGACCGGGGGTTCTTGCTCTCGGTGCGCCCCTGTGGAAGGACACGGGGGGCAAGCACGACTACAACCCGGGCGACTTTGCGGCGCAACACGAGCGGATCTGGCGCGCCATCGCCGACTCCCCGGCCGACATTCTCATCCTCAGCGGGGATATTCACACCAGCCGTGTCCTGGAGATGGCGGTAGGTGAGCGCACGGTGCACGAGGTGGTGTCCTCGCCCGCGTGTCACATTCCGGACTACCTGTCCTCGGTGGCCGGGTTCCTGGACATCGATTACCACCGTCAGGCGAAGAGCCAGGTCAAGGCGACGTTCGAGGCGCCGCCTACCTCGGTTGCGCCGCGGGTTCTCCGGTACCCGTTCGGCACTTCCGCCCAGAACACCTTTGCCGTGCTGCGGTTCTCCCGGACCGGGTCCGAGTACGTGAAGGTGGGTTGTTCCTTTGTCGAATTTGGAGATCGGGGTCCGGGGCGTCTGGCCACGGCCGACCCGTTGAAGTTCAAGGATGGCCCAACCTGGTCATCGCAGTTCCCGGTATGCCACCGGGATTGGCTCACCACCTTGCGGGTGCAACGCCCGAATCCATGAGGTCCTGATGCGTTACTCCAAACAAACCAAGCTGAACCCGATCCAGATCAAGTCGACCGCGTCGGCGAAGACGTTTGTTGCCTCGATCGAGAAGGGCACCACCGTTTTCGAACGGGAAGGTGGGTTGCTGCTGGTGGGTGGGACGAGTCCCCGGAACATCGAAGTGCGCCGGGCGCAATCGTTCCTGCGCTGGGACCGATCCCCCAGCACCTGGTCCCACGCCGCCGTGCTCCTGCGTTGGCCCAACAACGCCACTCCGCGGGATCTGGTGGGTGCTGAGATTTCATTGGAACCCGCGAACCCCCAGCAGCAGGTACCCGAGCGGGGCGGGGTGACCCTGTTCCGGGGATCGGACTATGCGAACCGCGAGCGGTATCCGCACCTCGCCTTCGCCACATTGTGTCGCCGGAAGGGATTGAAGAAGTCGGAGAACGACAAGGTGACCCATGAGCTGAAGGGCCTCAAGGAGAAGATCCAGGAAGCCGCGCTCAACCCCAACAAGGACCGGGTGCGCTATCCCTTCTGGAACTGGACCGCGGTCTGGTCCGGGTACGCCATGAACCCGGAGTCGCGGGCCAATCCCCTCCTGGAAGCGATTCCCCACCCGGGTGCGGCCTTCTGTGAGTACGTCTATGGCGCGGCGGGGATCGATCTCACCCCCGGGGCCCTGGAACCCAATGCGGCCCCCGAGGTTCTGTGGAGCACGCTCAAGTTCTGGCACGAGAGCGTGGAGGGGCTTGGGTGCGAGCTCAAGGTGTGGACCCTGGGCGAACGGGATGTGCCCCCGCGGCGGGAACCGCTTGAGGGGCAGCTCGAGGACGAGTACGCGGAGATGCTGAAGGGGTGACACGCCAACAACTCCTTCTGATCGCCCTACTGCTGATCGGCGTTACCCTCGCCGTGTTCTGGCCGTCCCTAGACGGTGAGTTCCTGCGCTATGACGAAGAGGCGTACCTCACCCGGAACCCCATCGTCCAACAGGGGCTGACCGCGGACGGCGTGTCCTGGGCGTTCAGCCTGGACCCCGCCACCATCTACTGGCACCCCCTGACCTGGCTTTCCCACATGATCGATGTGGAGCTCTACGGGCTGGACCCGTGGGGGCATCACCTGGGGAGCGTGCTGCTGCATGCCCTGTGCACGGTGCTGCTGTTCCTGCTGCTGGTGCGAGCCACCGGCCTGCTGTGGCCTGCCGCGTGGGTCGCGGCGCTCTTCTCGCTGCATCCTCTCCACGTGGAGTCGGTGTGCTGGGCGGCCGAACGGAAGGATGTGCTGTCGGCTTTCTTCTGGATGCTCACCCTGCTGCTCTACGGGGAGTACGCGAAGCGACCG
The DNA here is from genome assembly GCA_942491735.1 of Candidatus Eiseniibacteriota bacterium. Taxonomy (GTDB): domain Bacteria; phylum Eisenbacteria; class RBG-16-71-46; order JABDJR01; family JABDJR01; genus CALOCN01. The sequence continues at coordinate 102,487 of CALOCN010000013.1, forward strand.
GTTGCGGGTCGGTATGCCCTGGTGTTGATGGCTTTTGCCCTGGGCCTCATGGCCAAGCCCATGCTGGTTACGTTGCCGTTCGTGCTGCTGTTGTGGGATGTCTGGCCGTTGCGACGGGTGGCGGACCGTGGATGGGGTCGGTTAGTGATGGAGAAGCTGCCGCTCCTGGTGCTGGCCGGAGCGGCGAGCGTGATGGCGTTTCTGGTCCAGCGGGACCTGGGCGCGGTGAGCAAGCTGGGTGAGTTGCCGTTGGGGATCCGTTTGGGGAACGCGGTGGTTTCCTACGCGGCGTACCTGCGGGATACGGTGTGGCCGCTGGGGTTGACCACGTACTACCCGCACCCGCGTTTGGGATTGGATGGTGCGGACGTAGCGCTGGCGGGGGCCGCGCTGCTGGTGATCAGCGCCCTGGTCGTTTGGCAACGACGCCGGCTCTATCTTCCCGTGGGTTGGCTCTGGTACCTGGGCACCCTGGTTCCGGTGATCGGTGTTGTTCAGGCCGGTGATCAGGCCCGGGCGGACCGGTTCACCTACATCCCCTTGATAGGGGTGTTTGTCATGGTGGCCTTTGGGCTGCACGCCCTGCTTGCCGGTTGGGCGCACACCCGAGGCCGGCGTGTTGGCGTGGGGGCGCTGGCGGGGGTGGTGTTGGGCGCGTTGGTCTCGGTCACGTTGTTCCAGATCCAGACCTGGCAGAACTCCACCGCGCTGTGGGAACGGGCGGTGTCGGTGACGCGCGGAAACTACTTCGCTCACAACAATCTGGGGCAGGCCTACAACGATACCGGGCGGTTCGCGGAAGCGGCCGAGCAGTACAGCACAGCCATCGCCTTCAATCCGTCCTGGCCCCAGGGCTACAGCAACCTGGGCAACGCGCTGGTCAAGAGCGGTCGGGTGGAGGAGGGAATCGCGCAGTTGGAGATCGCGCTGCAGAAGCAGAACGCGGTGACGGGAGGCCGCGGGGACGACATCACCGGCGTCATGCACTACAGCATGGGACTGGCCCTGGGCGCGGCGGATCGGCACGCGGAAGCGGTGACCCACCTGCAACGCGCGTTGGAGCTGAAACCGGAGTTTCCCGCCGCCAACTATGCCCTGGGCACCCGGTACGAAGCCCTGGGAGATCACGCCGCGGCAGTGGTTCAGTTTCGTGAGGCGCTGCGCGGGCAGCCGGGCATGATTCCCGCGCGCAACAACCTGGCCGTGGCGTTATTCCGCACCGGGGACTACGCCGGGGCGTGGGAACAGGTGCAGGCGTGCCGGGAGCAGGGGTTTGAGCCAGCCGAGGGGTTCGTGCGGGCGTTGACGGAAAGAATGCCGGAGCCGCGGTAGGAGAGTGCGGGCGGGTTGGGTCAGAGAACGCGTGATCGGAGTCCACCCGGGTGGACTCGGGCGACCCCTGTTCACTCCAGCTCCCTAGCCCGGACCCGTCCCTCCGGGTCCACACCGCGGGACGCCCTCCCCCCCCGGAACCCCCCGGCGGTGGGGTACACTCATCGTCAAGGAACTGCCCTCATGCGATTCAACCTACCGGTCGTGCTCCTCGTCGTCTGCGCCGTGGTGACCATGGGTCCCAAGCTGGGTCCGCCGGACACCGGGGGGTGGACCGGGGCGCCCGCACTGGGCGGCTTCCGGGCCGAGATGACCTGCAACGAGGCGCCCTGTCACGGGGAGTTCCGGCTCAACCTCAACGGGCAGCTTGAGATCCTGGGGGTCCCGGATGCCTACACCCCAGGAACCACCTACACGCTCACCGTGCGGCTCACCTCTGCCATGAACCAGCTCTACCCGGCGCGTCGTTGGGGATTCGAGTGCGTTGTGCTGAGATTGGACACCGGGGTGAGCACGGGGACCGTCCATCCCGGCGATCTCAAGCTGGCGGAGAAACCCACCTACCCCGGTCGCACCTACATCAGCCATGACGGGCTGACCAACCTCCAGGGGATGGGGAGCCCGGTGAGCTGGGAGTTCGCGTGGGAGGCGCCGCCGGAATCCGTGGGCCCCATCGCGTTCTACGCCGCGGGAAACGCTGGGGACGGCGACGGCACCAAGGCGGGCGACGCGATCTATACGGCATCGGCGACGACGGTTGCGGCGGCGACTCCCGTGGTGAGACGGACCTGGGGACAGATCAAGCGGAGCGCCTCGCGCAACCGGTGATCCCCGTTTTTAGCGAGCCGCCCCGCACGTCACGGCGCCCGGCAGCGCCAGCTTCGACCGGCGCGTCGCGGAAGTCGCCCGGGATCCCCACCCGCGCGCGGTCCTTGTGACCTACTCGTTCCCCTGCCAGTTCAGCACGAAACGAATGGGCTGGCCACCGGTGATTTGATCCGGGTTTTCGATCATCCAGAAGGTATCGTCGCCGGCCACGCTGTAGACGATGGATCGATCCGGGTCCACGTGCGAGGTGAACAGTCTTGTCGGACGCTCGATGTAGGGTTTGCCGTTCTCGAACTGGATGGGTGTTTCCATCAGCGTCACGTCATCGGCAAGGTAGTAGATCCTGGTTCCGTCCGCAGACCAGCGAGGTGCCTCACCGCCTTCGGTCGAAACCTGCCGGCGACCGGTCAGGGCGGGAAAGTCCTGGAGATAGATCTGGCGCGTACCCGATCGTTGGGATTGGTAGACGATCCACTTTCCGTCCGGGGAAAACTGACCCTGGAGGGCGTCGTCGATCAGCCTGCGGGTCTCTCCGGATTCCAGGTCGTGAATCCACAGGGAGATATCGCCCTCGCCCGTTCTGCTCCACATGAGGTATCGCCCGTCGCGGGACCAGTCATGGGTGCAGTCGTCCACGGCTTTTGAGTTGGTGACGAACTGCTGTGAGCCGACTCCGCTGGCCGGGATGATGCAGATGTTGCTGCTGTCGGCATGGGCGAGAAGCGTCCCGTCCGGGGACCAGACCGGATCGTCGGCCTGTCCGTTGAACGTCATGCGCGTTGTCACGCCCCGATTGATCTCAAAGACCCAAAGGTCGAATTCGTTGGCCTCGACATCGAACTTCGAGTAGGCGATCTGGTCGCCTTGCGGAGAGAGCGCCGGATCGCTGATCGCGCCAAGGTGGGTGAAGGAGTCAAGGACATCCCCCGCCCGACTGTAGTGGGCGAGCCGTGACGTGCTCACGTCCGAAGCAGTGGGCAAGTACGCCACCCGGCCACCCCGGGAGACCGAATAGACCGCGCGCCCGAAGTTGGAGCTGACATGGAGTCCCGTGAGGACGGTCCGGGGATCTCCTGTGAAGGTGGCGCTAGCCTCATCAAAGGGCCGTGCGAACAGGACGTCTTCGTTCATGTAGTAGAGCAGACCGTCCCGGTACTCGGCCTGGGTGAATCCCGGAATCAGAAGCTTGGCCGTGTCTCCCTCCGCTTGATAGAACACGCCATCCGGGTTCCCAAGACCCAAGTAGAGAAGCCCGTGGTCCAGGAACTGCGGCCAACGGTGTGAGAATTCGCCTTCTTTCAGGGTCGTACGATCTTCCGGCGTACCTCCCAGGGCGTCGATGGTCTGGAGCCCGCTGTTGAACCGGGGCGAAAAGACGATCGTCCCGTCCTCGTGCCAGGCACCCCCGCGTCCGCTGCCCGCCTCGCAGAGACTGATGGGAGCGCCCCCGACCACCGGGACCCGTCTCAGGTGGGTTTCATTGAAGAAGCCGATCTGGGATCCATCTGGAGACCAGAAGGGATTGATGGCGCCATCGGTTCCACTGATCCGGTGGCTCTCCCCGTCGGCCAGGTTGCGCACCCACAATGAACGCTTACCAAGCGAGTCCGCGGTGGCAAAGGCCAGGCGCGTGCCGTCCGGGGAGAAGGCGAGGTGGCCGCCGCTCGCCGGCATGAGCTGCTCGGCGGGTGGCAGGAGAATGGCACCCTGGATGGTCTGCTGAGGTGGGGTGGGCTTGAGGGTCCAGGCCAATGCGGCCGCGAGAACGGTCAAGACAAGCAGGGCGGGGACGAGGAGCTTGGGGATGCCACGAGCGGCGGGTGCGGATACAACCTGGGGCTCGGGTGTTTCGTCGCTCTCCCCTGCTTCCAGGAGAATCCGCGCCTCGCCGATATCCCGCAGGCGCTGCTTGGGATTCTTGGTGAGGCAGCGCTCAATGAGATGACGCAATGCGCGCGGCGTGGTGTCGGGAAGCGTGCTCCAGTCGGGCTCGCTCTTGAGCACCGAAGCCAGGATGTCCGAAACGGTGTCCCCTTCGAAGGTCTGCTTTCCGGTGAGCAACTGGAACAGCACCACGCCGTAGGCCCAGATGTCGGTGCGCTTGTCCACCCGCTGACCGCGGGCCTGTTCCGGGCTCATGTAGGCCGCGGTGCCCAGGATGACGTTGGCTCCGGTCATCATGCCGGTGAGGGTGGGCGATTGGGTGAGCGCCGGGTTGGACTCGGACGGGTCGCCCTCGATGGCCTTGGCCAAACCGAAGTCCAGCACCTTGATCTGACCGTCCGGGCGCATGAGGATGTTGGCCGGTTTGAGGTCGCGGTGGATCACGCCGCTCTCGTGGGCGGCTTCCAGGGCGTCGGCGACCTGCTTCGCGATGGGAATCACGTTCTCGGGGGTGAGGGGGCCGCGTTGGAGCGCGATGGCCAGGTCCTCGCCCTCGACCAGTTCCATGATGAGACACTGGTGCCCTTCGGATTCCTCCAGGCCGTAGACCGCGGCAATGTTGGGATGGTTGAGCGAAGCGAGGAGCTGGGCCTCGCGCTCGAACCGGCCCAGGCGTTCGGGGTCCTCCAGGAGATGGGACGGGAGCACCTTGATGGCCACATCCCGTTTGAGCTTGGAGTCCTGGGCGCGATAGACCTCGCCCATGCCGCCCTCACCGATCTTGTCGACGATGGAGTAGTTGGAGAAGGACTTGCCGATCATTGAGGGGTTCTCCGGGGGGGCTCGGGAAAAGGACGAGGAAGTCTAGGGTGCCTGGTTGAGGAGTTCCTGAACCGCCGGGTGATCGAGGTGCCTGCGCACCATGTCCTCCTGACTCAACGAGATCGGGGTCACCCCGCTGTAGGGATCGGCGAGTCGATCCCGAAGGAGTGCGACGGCTTTCTCGACGTCCCCCAGGGCCAGGTGGATCAGGGCCTGGTCCAGGAGCACGTCGCGTCCGTTGATCGCGTCGACCGAGATCGGGGAGAGGTCCAGGGCCATCTGGATATCCCTTAGGGCCTCTTCCCTCCGCCCGGCAAGGGCCAGGATGCGGGCGCGGCCAACCCGACGTCGATAGTCCCGCGGCGACTCGGCGATGCCCTGGTCGTAGTCGGCGAGGGCCTTCTCCAACTCCTCCGTTCCCGGCCTTCCGGCCCGCCACATGGCCCGATAGATTTCGGAGGACTTGGGTGTCCATTCGGACGGATGGTCCATCAGGGGGAAGGGAGCGGCCCTGGCGTACTCGATGGCGTCGTCGTAACGACCCTCCTGGTCGGCCAGCCAGCCCTTCGCGTAGACCAGGATGGGGTGATCGGGATCGGGGAACTCCGCGATGGTGCGTTTGAGAGGATCCAGGTCCCCGGTCCAGTTGTACCGCTGCCAATCGTAGACAAGGAGAGCAACCAGATCGTCGGGATTCACCTCGGCGTGCTTGCGGAAGGCGCGGTCGGCGTCCTCGAACCGCCGCATCATTCTGTAGCTCTCTCCCAACTCGCCCCAGGCCCCCAGGGGATCCAGGATCCGGGCCTGTTCGAGCAGTCGGGTGGACTCCTCCCAGCGTCCGGCGCGACGCAGGACGTACGCGGCCGCATCCATGACCTCGGGGTTGGAATCCAGCTCGCCGGTTTTCTCGAACTCGGCGTAGGCCCGGTCGTACTGCTTGCGACCCCAGTAGTAGTAGTAACCCAGCGCGAGGTGGGCGTGAATTGAACCCGGATCCAGCTCCATGGCCCTGTCCGCGGCGGCACGGGCTTCAGCGAGTTCTTCCTCGCTGATGGCTCCCGAGAGCCCCTCAAGCGAAATTCGCTGGGAGAGGTAGGCCCATGCTTCCCCGAACTCCGGGTCCAGTTCCAACGCACGCCGTAGGAGGCCCATCCCCTCCTTGCGCGCGTCGGGAGTGGAGAACCCATCCATCAACTTGCGGGCGCGCAAGTACAGGCGCAGGGCCTCGATGTTTTCGGTGGGAGCCTCCGTGGACTCCACGGTGAGATCCGACTGGCCGATCGCTGCGCCCAGTTGGGCCACGATGCCCTGGGCGATGCGGGTCTGCACTTCAAACAGATCGGCCACGTCTTCGTCGTAGCGTTCGGACCAGAGCTGGACATCGTCGGCGGCACGGGTGAGGTGCGGCGTCACCCTAACGCGCCCCGCGCCGTCGTCCGACTTCTGCCACCGGACGGAGCCGTCGATGATGTACTCCACGCCCAGTTCCTGGCCGATCTGGGTCATGGTCTTGTCGCTGTCGGCGAACTTGGCTGCGGACTGCCGGGAAATGACCCCAAAGCTCTTGATGCCGGCAAGGCGGCTCATGAGCTCTTCGCTGACGCCGTCGGCGAAGTAGGCATCATCCGGGTCGCCCAGATTCTTGAACGGGAGCACCGCAATGAGCGTGCGGTCGGCGAGCGGTATTGGGGTTGCGGTGGCCTGCGTGGCCGTCGCTTGCGGGGTCGGGGTGGTCTGGGTCGCCTGTTGCGCGCGGTCCCCCAGGAACAGCTGCCACACCGCAATCACCGCCGCGATGGCGGCCACGACCACCGCGGGAATCAACCAGGCGGGGCGTCCGCTGGGTTTGTTGTCTACCCGGGTAGACGGCGCTGCCGCGGCCGGGTGGCTCTCGCTCTCGAGACCACTTTCCGTTTCCTGCTTGAGCCCGTCCAGATCGATCTTGAGATCCTGGGCGGTCTGGTATCGGCTGTTCGGGTCCTTGGCCAGGCATTTGTGGATGATGCGACCGAGGTGCCGCGGCAGCCCCGCGTTGAGCTGGGAGATGGGCTGGGGCTCGTCCTTGATCACCGCGCTGATGGTGGACATGCGGGTGTCGCCTTCGAAGGGGCGGCGACCGGTGGCCATCTCGTAGAGAAGAATGCCCAGGGAGAAGATATCGGTGCGCTGATCCACCGGGAGTCCCTGGGCCTGTTCCGGGGACATGTAGGCCGCGGTGCCCAGGACGTGCCCCTCGGCGGTGGCGTCCTTGTCCACCGGCAGGGTGGCGCCGTCATCCGGTGCGGCCGGCTCTTCCAGGAGCTTGGCCAAGCCAAAGTCCAGCACCCGGACGTGCTTGCGGGTGTCCACCATGACGTTCATCGGCTTGAGGTCGCGGTGGGTGATGCCCTTCTGGTGGGCATAGGCAATGGCGTCGGCGATGGGGATGGCGAGATCCAGGAGCTGATTGACCCGGAGTCCGTGGGTGGGAATCACCGCGTCCAGGGTGGTGCCCTCGATCAGCTCCATGGTGAGGAAGAAGGTGCCGTCCACCTCGTCCACCGAGTGCATGGTGACGATGTTGGGATGCTGGAGGGTGGCCACCGCCTGGGCTTCCCGCAGGAAGCGGGCGCGGCGTTCGGGGTCCTGGGCGAGATCGGCCGGGAGCACCTTGAGCGCGACCTCGCGTCCCAGCTTGGTGTCCCTGGCGCGATAGACGTCGCCCATGCCGCCCGCGCCGAGCTTGGATTCGATGCTGTAGTGGGAGAGGGACTTACCGACCATGGGGACGGAGTTTAGCAGGTTGGGGGACGGGGGGGGGGGTGGGGGGGCGCAGGGCGCCGCGGGAAGATCGTGCTGCTGCGTGACGGGAGAATGTTGCAGGAAGGACTTCGGAGTCGGCGTGTGCAGATTCGAGTCGGGCGGCGTTATTAGGTACAGAGGCTCATTCCAGGTGGGTTCTCACGGGAGAGGTGAAACATGTCGGGACGAGACATGGAGGGAATGGTAGAAGAGTATATGTTTGCCAGATAGCTAGCTAATGTGTATTACTATGCTATCGGTACACGGGTCCTGAGCTTGAGGTGTGGAGGTCTGATGAATCGAACGCCCTGCTGGATTGCTCTGGTTGTCGTCGTTACCCTGTGTGGCACAACTGCCAATGGAGGAACGTTCGTTGATACGGTGCCTATTGATCTCAAGACCACGTCCATATCAGGAACGCTTCCTTTCGACGTACCGTTTCAGTTGGTGGGTGAGGTACCGGTGGATGTCGACTCTCTGTGGGTGGTCGTGGAGACCCTGGATAATGACAAGATCCGGAAAGGAGTTGTAGAACCTTCGAATGAGTGTCCCTGCTCATACCGCGAGGGCGACCGCACGGATGGGGTCTTTATTGCATCTCTTGGCCTGGTCTTGGGGGACGCAACGACACGAGGGTTTAACATCCTGGTTTGCGCCCTGGGCGCGAACAAGAACTACCGTTTCACCTTTAACCACACAGTGCGACTGTCGGAGGCGCGGCGCAAGAGTCTCAGAAATGACCTGATCGTGCTGTTCGACAATGTTTTTTGGGAAACCAAGAGCGGCTCGGTGGATGAGGCGATGCGGGAAGAAATCAAGGCACAGATGCTTGATAAGATCCGGCAGAAGGTGAAGACCCCGGTCTCTGCAGTCTCCGGGAGCTACCTTGATCCAAAGGCGGAGATCCCCAACTGGTTCAGGGACTCTGGCGATAATGTGATCGCGGCCCAAATGAATATGGAGATTGCGGTGGAAGAACTGCAAGTCAACAGTGACTTGCTTTGGAATTACTTGGAGTCACTGAAGGGAAGTGATGCCCTGGAAGCGCTGCGTGAGGGTATTGGGTGCTGCGATGGGGGCGGCGCAAGCAATGCCCTGGAGGCGCTGAACGGACTCCTGGAAACAGAGCAGACGGAGACTCTCGCGCTAGGGGGACTCCCCAAGAAACTGGGGACACTGCTCCCGCCAACCGCCGTCTTCGATAGCCTGATGACCGTGGGACTCGAGAGGTACGGACGCCTGCATCGAGATCTCGAGTCGATTCAACGGTGGCTGAACGCTTGCTCAAGCAGTGAATGTGCTGAGTCCCTGGACCCGCAGATCCGGAATCGTTTCGGCAAGAACGAGAATGAGTTGAAGGCGAAGATCGAGCAGGCCATTGCACGGGCAGATCTGGCACAAGCACGAGTCGAGACTCTGGTAGAGCTACGGAGGGGACGTACGGCCCAGATCAGTAGATTCGTCAGGGAGGCATCGCTGCGCCTAAGCAGCGCGGTCGGGATCCTGGGCGGAACGACAGGGGACTTCAAGACTCGTGGCAATTGGTACATCAGCGCGGACGTGGGTATCGCATTCCTTCCGCAGGTCGGGCACAGAGTCGTACCCTACATCGGCACCAACTTCTACACCCAACCAGTGAACAAGGACGCCGCTCTGACCTCAGGTGATTGGTGTCGGGCCTTCCGGCGTCGCGCATCGTTCATGGTCGGGGTGACTACGTCGTCGCTTGCGGAGGCTGGAGTTCGAGAAGACCTTTTTGACTCGTTCAATCTGGTAACCGGTGGGGGGTTTCGCGTGACGAGTTCCTTCCGGCTGAACGGGGGGGCGATCTGGTACCGAGGTCTCGACCCAATCACGGAGGAGGAGTCCGTAGCGGTTTCTTGGTTTGTCTCGGCGTCGCTGGACTGGGACATCGCCAGTACGCTTCGGATGATTTCCAAGATTTTTCCCTAGAAGGAGCGAATGCCGTGTGCGTACGCAAGATCGATAGTTTCTGGATCAAGCCCGTCGCCCCCGAGCTACCACGACAAATGGATTTCGAGCTCGACCTCGACATCAAGGGTGTCGTCAAGACCGTGAGTGCAACGTACACCCTGCTAGATGACTGGGGACTGCGATTCTTGGACAAGGAGGGGGAAGAGGTCATGTGCGTTCCGAGGAAGAGGACCGAGGTGAAGAACAACCAGACGGCCCTCAACCGGATCAAGGTTGTTGATCTGGGACACTCCAGAACGACGCGCAGCGTTCGCGTGCGGGTTGTCGTGACGGACAGCGTCGGGGAGTCGCGGAGAATCGCCTACATTCGACGTGTTCCGGACAAGCCAAGCAACGGAGGGGGGGCGTGATGATCGACAGACACCAGACTTGGCTGTTGGGCCTCAGAATAGTTCTGGTTACCCTGGTCGGCTTGCTGCTTGTCTCTTGCCATGGCGATAGTGCGACCGGGCTCGATGGCCTTCCACCCGAGGCCGTGATCCGGTTTCTTGTAAGTGAGGTTGCCGCCCCAGCGGATGGGTCTACATTGATTCCGATAGACATCGCCACCGATCAGGCATTTCCCGAGGGCAAGCGCACCGCTTCCGTGAGCACGACTCATGGAGTGTTTCATCCAGGCGGAGGGAGTACTGTGTCCGTTGCCTTGCCCAGGGAAGGGCGATCCCGCGTCTACCTGAAGAGCCCCTTGGTTCCGGCTATGGGGTTCCTGGAGGCTGAATTGCGGGGGGTTCGCGACGTGATCCCTCTTGAGTTCGTGCGAGCCGAACCGGAGCAACTCTCCCTGTTGGTTGACAAGCTCAGGGTAAAGGCTGATTCAACCGACACCGTCAAGATAACTGCCATGCTGAGGAGGGAGAGTGGGGTTGTGACGCCCGGGACTTGGGTGTTGTTTTCCATCGCCGCGCCATCCATGGAAGTGGGGCGGTTCTGGAACACGCAACCGTCGGACGGCACAGGGAGTGCGACCGTTCAGTTGTCACCATCTCTAGGAACAGAATACCGAGGTGTGGTGACCATCTGTGCCACACATGCGGAGACGGGCATTGAATCCGAAGTCATTGTCGAGTTCGTCGATCCGTGATCCGGGAAGGCACTCGTCCTTACTACACCCGTTTTCGGTCTCCGCGCATCTCGGAGAGGTCTCCCTCCCACAACCCGGAACCCTCCAGCGAGAGGATGCGCCCCGCCCGGATGCGGCGGACCAACTCGCTCAGGGCCAGGTTCACGGTCGCGGAGTAGGTGCGCTCCCCGGAGAGGGTGAGGGCTTCTTCCAGGAGCCGTTCGTCTAGCACAAGATTGATGCGTTTCATGTGTATCAGTGTACTCCATGGGCCGACACGCCTCGAGGAATTGCTCTCCCCGCCTACGGCGCCTGGACGATCTTCAGCGTTTGCTCTCCCCCTGCACTCCGCACTCTCAGGAAGTACAGCCCGGGCGTCGGTCCCCGGAACCGCACTTCGTGGACGCCTGCACTGTGCGGCCGTGCCGGAACAAGAGTCTCGACCCGTCGCCCCAATACATCGTAGGCAATCACCGAGGCGACCCCAGATCTCTCAATCGCGTACTGGATCCGGGCCGCTCCGTGGAACGGGTTCGCGGCGGCGCGGATGCTCACGATGGGGGTAGGAAGGTCGTCGCCGACTGCGGTGGGGAGCCCCGCTCCCTCCAGCTTGGCGATGTAGAAGTCCACCGGGCTCACCGGGCCGCTGCCGAAATCAAGGCTGGCTCCCCCTTGGCCGTAGACCATCATGCGCCCGGCCGGGTCGAAACAGTTCTTCGCGGTCAGCGGCGTCTTTCCGTAGCCGGCACTGAACTGGTGGGCTCCGGTCGAGTCGTACAGCGCGACGAAGATGTTTCGTTCGAAGTTCAGGGGGTCGCCGTCGAAGAGCACCGTGCCGCCGCCCAGATCGGTATCGTCGCTGATGCGCCCACTGACCAGGACGTTGCCGCTGCCGTCCATGGAAACGCCCTGGGCCATGTCGCTACCGGTCGAGGCCCCGTAGACCGCGCTCCAGGAATGCGCTCCCCCGGCATGGAACCGCGCCACGAAGATGTCGCTGAACCCGCTGCTGGTGAGGGTTCCCCCCCCGAAATCGGTGCTGCCGCGCAGCTCCCCCGCCAGCGCCACCGTGCCGGACGGGCCGGCGGCCACGTCGACGGTCGCCAGGATCCCACCGCCGGGGGTGAAGGTGCCGTCAAAGATCCGGCTCCAGTTGTGCGACCCGGCCGGGCTGAACGAGACCAGGATCAGGTCCAGCAGGTTGGCGACCAGCGGCCCGCCGCCAAAATCGACGGTGCCGAACATCGTCCCGGCCACCACGGCGTTGCCGGATCCATCCAGGGATACCGCCATGCCACCCTGGTCATCGGCGTCGCCAAACCCCGAACTCCAGACATGAGCTCCGGCGGCGGAGAACCTGGCAATGAAGACGTCGTTGCCCCCGGCGGTTCCCACCATGCCCCCGCCAAAGTCGACGCCGGCCGAGGTGTTGCCGGTGATGACCACGTGCGCGCCGTCCGCGGCGATGCCCCGCACGGTGCCGGCGCCATAGGCCTTGCTCCAGAGGTGGGAGCCGTTTGGCGCCATCTTGGCGACGTACAGGCTGTCCGCGCCCAGGGGCCCGCCCCCCAGATCAAGCGAACCGTTGAACACCCGGCCGGCCAGGTAGATGTTGCCGGCCGGATCCACGGCCACCATCTCGTCCGAGACTCCGAACCCCACCGGTGAGAACTGCTGGCTCCAGAGGTGATTGCCGTCGGCGTCGAACCGGGCGAGGTACTGGTCCCCATCGAAGATGTTCACCGGAGTCAGGGTTCCGCCGCCAAAGTCCACCCCGCTGAAGAACGTCCCATACGCCACCACGTTGCCCGCGCCGTCCACGGCGACGGCTCCGCCCTCGGCGGAGAATCCGCTGACCCAGAGGGGATCGCCCACGGCCGCCTCACCAACGCCCGCGACAGCGACAATAAGAAGGAGAAGGGATGTGATGCGCAGTCCTTGTCGGATGACGGTTCTCACGGTTTTCCTCCACTTGGGGATCGCCCCATGACTTGGATTTGTGTCATGATGAGACAACATCCCGTGACAAGACTCAATCTCTTTATGAGACAGCGTATCACTTTGTTCGTATTTAACTTGGTGGCAGGGGGTTAAGCGTGGCGAGAAACCTTCGTTACAAGCAGAAAGCACGCACGCGGCGGGCGATCGTGGAGGCGGCACTGAGAAAGCGGGCGCCCGGCGTGCCGCTGATCCTCGAGGAGGTCGCTGAGGAAGCGGAGGTTTCCCGGGCCACCATCTATCGGTACTTCCCCAGCGCCAGTGCGTTGGAAGTGGAGTTGGGATTGGCGGTCCAGCTCAAGGACCTGGATACGCTCTTCGCCAAGGCCGGGCAGGATCCGCTGGCTCGTCTGCTGTGCGTCCACAATCACCTCTTTGATCTGGTGGCGGACAACGAGTCGCAGTTTCGCAGCTACCTCCAGAGCACCCTGGACCAGTGGCAACGGCAGAACGGGAGCCCGGCGCTTCCCTTGCGCGGGTCCCGGCGGATCGCACTTGTGGAGGCGGCGCTGGAACCGCTTCGGGACGGGATGGACCCCGCAGTGTTCGAGCGTCGGGTCCAGATGTTCTGTCTGTTGATCTCGCTGGAGCCGTTCCTCGTGCTGCGGGACGCCTGCCAACTGGAGATCGAGGAAGCACGCGAGAGAATGGCCGAGGCGATCCGGATCCAGTTCGCGGGCGCGTTCCCGGAGGTGGTGAGGGGGTAAGGGAGTGCAGTGAAGAGAACTCGGGCCTGGGCTCTGCGTATGAGGGAGGTCAAGTCGGGGGTTCAAGGTTGGTATGAGCTACCCCGAACCCCCGACGCCCTCCGCGGGATCTAATCGTCTTCGAGACAGAAGACGTCGATCGTCGTGGCCAACGGCACATCGTTATCCCCGCAGGGGCGATACGCCTTTTCATGGTCAATCTTCAGCCTCCCCAGTTCTTCGATGGCGGCTCGAATCCCGGCCAGAAGAAGTGAGGCTTCACCGTTGGCTGCGCTTAGCTCGGCTGATACCGCGCCCCGGTCGCCTCCGACGGATTGCAGCATCGCCGACTGGATCTCTACGTCCAACGGTTGCGCTACCATAAGGAACTCGCCCGCCTGGAACTGATCGCTTAGCTGGTCACTTAGCGCCTGGTTGACCTGTTCGTTGAACTGGTCACTCAACTGGTCGTTGAGCTGATCACTGAGTTGATCCGCCAACTGGTCCTGCAGAGCCTGAGCATACCGCCCGGAGAATTGATCGTTGAGCTGATCGTTCAGCTGGTCATTGAGCTGATCACTGAGGTCAGCGCCCAACTGGCTGGAAAGAGCGCCGGTAATCGCGAACTCGAATCCCAGGGCTTGCCCAAACCCGACCCCCTGGTCGTTCAGTTGATCCTGCAACTGGTCGTTCAGCTGGTCGTTCAGTTGATCGTTGAGCTGATCGGCTAACTGATCGTTGAGTTGGTCGGAGAGTTGATCGTTAAGCTGGTCACTCAGTTGGTCGTTAAGCTGATCCGCCAGTTGGTCCGGAAGTCGGTTCATGAGTTGATTGACGATCCTCTTGCCCGAGTTGCCCGTGACCTGGTCGGCCAACGCGGCGATAGCGGAGTGCAATTGAGGCTCGTTGCGCCACGCCAAGGAACGAACCCTTGCTTGAGCCGTAGCGTCGTCGTTCAAGTTCCCTGCCGACATCTCGAGCACACCCGTCAGTGGAGCATCGGTGCGATCCGTGTCGAGGCCAAGATAGGCGGAACCGGTCCCAGACCGGTTGCTGGTGAGCTGGAGGCGCTCGTGGGAGTTCGAGTACATGCGCAGATCTGCGTAGGACGTTCCCGGCTCATGATAGCCATTCAAGACTGCCACCCGGTTCTGCCAGTCGAAGTCCCACACCTCCAGAGTCCTGCACTGTACGACATCGAACTGGGTGTACTCGCGATCCGCCTGCACGTAACTCAGCCACGCCGCAAAAGTCAGGAGCGCGATCACGGATCCGACGAGACCAGCGGTCTGTCGCCGGATGATTGAATCCTGACGCTTGACTTGTTGCTCCAGCAATGTGAACTGTTCGCGGGTCACTAGATCTGGCATGGGTACTTTCCTTTTTGGTATTGCGGGAAACCTGATGGATACGGGTTACCCCCATTCCTGGGACGGACAAGGGGCTTCTAGTAGGTCAACGCAGGGCCGCGCGAAGCTGCACAGGAAACCAATAGGGCACGTGTGCTCTTGGTTGGCCCGGTTCAGCGCGAGGCCCAGCTGCTCGCGACCCTCAACCAACCGGACATGGCCCCCGTGCAAGGATCACCCGTGAGGGACGCCAGCTCCGCGATCATCCCCAGAGCTTCCGTCGGCGACAGCGCGCTCGCCTGGGGCTCACCCCGATCAATGATGGCGAGGGTAGGCGTCATGTGCGGCGGCAGGGTTTTCTGCGGCGAGCGTGGACCAGCCCACTTCGCAGTGCACCCGCACGATCTTCGCGTCGTCGTCGCGGGTCAGCGGATCAACGCCACCTTCACCGTTTCCTTCACCCCCGGCGCTTCCAGCCTCAGGAAATACACGCCGCTCGGCATGGCGATCCCGTAGCCGTCGCGGCCGTCCCAGACCAGCTCGTGGATGCCCGGCTCCATGACCCGCTTGCGGAAGAAGCGGCGGATCTCGCGGCCTCGGAGGTCAAAGAGCTGCAGGCTCACCAGGCCCGGGGCGTCTCCCTCCACCCGGAAGCGGATGGCACCGCTGCTGTTGAACGGGTTGGGCAGGGCCAGGAACGGGCGCTGGTTCTCCAGGATGGGATCATCGATGCGGTGATCGTCGATCCCGGTGGTGCTGCCGGCGTCCGACCGCACCGCGAACTCGGCCACTTCCTCGACGTTGCCGTCCATGTCCTCGTCGGTCTTGAGGACAATGCGTTGGAAGCTGAGCGCTTCGTGCTGACTGAACTCCAGATCGAACGGCAGGTCGATTCCCTCCGGGGGGACCTTCACCGTGCGTACGACCGGCTCACCCGGAGGCAGGCCGTCCAGGGACAAGGACGGCGACGGGGTGCGCCCGTCCGGCTCCACCGGATGGATCTCGTAGGTGAAGTCCACCGGCGTCGGGTTCAGCACCGGGAGGTGCTTGACGAACAGGTTGAAGGGGACGGTGTTGCCGGGGAGCACCGGCTGGATGCCCTTGAGCTCCACGGCCGCCACCTCCCACTTGATGCACCACCAGGCCGGGCGTCGCACCGAGCCCAGGCACCCGAACGTTGCCCCGGTGTCGTGGTTGTAGACCAACGCCTGGAAGCAGGACTCCAGCCCCGGGGCCATGTCGGTGGGGCAGATGATGTCGATGGGAATGGTCAGGCACTGGCCCGGACCCACGGTCACCGTGCCGGACGGCGGATCAAACGCGGTCACGCCAAGCCCGGAGCACCCGGGATCCGTGGACGGGGTGAGCCCGTAGCTGTAGAGATGCGGCACCACGTCGTAGTTGCAGATGGTGATGTAGCTGTTGGCCTCGCCGTCGCAGCACACGGACCGCGTGCTGGCATAGCACACCTCGCGGCACTTGCCCGCGGGGCCGGCCGCGTAGACGGCGTCGATGTCGAGGGCGCTGACCACGTTGTGGAAGATCTCCACCTCGTCCAGTCCACCCAACAGATAGCCGCCGGTGCCCAGGATGTCGTAGTTGCGCCCCAGCACCAGGGCGGCGGTGCTGTTGAGGCTGCCGTTGCGCGGGGTGGGATCAAACGTGGTCCCCACCGGGGCGCCGTCCACGTAGAACTGGCCCCCCGAGGTGCTGCTTCGGTCCACGGTGACCGCGACCAGGTGCCAGCTGCCGTCGGCGACGAAGGCGGCCGCCCCGCCGTTGGCTGCGGTGAGCGCCCACGTGCTCTGACCCGAGCCGTCGGCCAGGGTGAGCGCGGGGTAACCGTTCTGGAGGAACATGCGATACCCGCGGATGGGTGAGCTCTGGCGTTTGTCCAGGATGGCTGCGTTTCCCTGCACCACGCTGGTCTGGATCCAGAAGTCGATGGTCAGGTCGCCGGTGCCCAGGTCCAGGGTTGCGTTATCCGGAGCCTGGATGAAGTCGTTGATCCCGTCGAAGGTGTAGGACCCGTTGACGTAGGCGCCGGCGTTGGGGGTGGGGCCGGACACGGTGCCGCCCGACGGCGGGTGGGCCAGGTTGGGGGTGATGCCGCCCGGTGCGTTGTCGAGCGGGAACCAGGCGGTGAGGCCCAAGGGAGGCCGCACGCAGTCGACCCCGCAGTCCTCGGTGGCGCAGTCCGTGCCGTTGCCCAGATAGACGCCGCCCAGGTCGTGGCACTCCCCTTCCGGGAGGTCCTCGCAGACCGCGTTGTCGAAACAACAGGCGCCGGTGACCTCGGTGATGCAGTCGCCGGTGACCGTGATCTGGAAGGTGCAGGCCAAGGTGTCGTTGGATGCGTTCACCGACTGGCAGAGCACGGTGGTGCTGCCCACCGGGAACAGGCTCCCCGAGGGCGGGGTGCAGGTGGTGACCCAGGTGGGGTCGCAGTCGTGGTTGGGAACCGGGGCGACAAAGTTGACGACGGATCCGGCCTCGGACTCACAGATCACCACCGTGTCCGGCGGACAGGAGACCAGATAGCAACTGTCGCACTCGGCGGCCACGGTGAGGTCGTAGAGGATGGGGGTCACGAACGGCGAGCCGCATCCGTCCTGATCCCGGGTGAGTCGCACCCGGGTCTCGATGTAGCGACCGGGCATGGAGGATCCCAGGGGACCCGGAGGGTAGATGACCGACCAGGGTTCGGTGGCGAGGCTGCCGAGGGTAAACGCGGTGCGGGCCTCGACCAGAACGTCGGTGCCGGGCGGCGTGGTGTCGGTCCAGTCGACCAGGTACCAGGAGAGACCGCTGGAGCCACCGTCGGTGGTGACGGTCCAGAAGCCCTGTTGGAGGGCAACGATGTTCGACATGCTGCCGGTGAAATCGCTGTAGGTATAGGGCGCGACGCCGGTGAGCTGGGGGCCGGGCATGGCGATGATGGCGCCGGTGTCCTTGTCGATCTTTGCCCAGGCGTTGCTGCTGGTGCCGACCACGATCATGTCACCGTCCGGGCCGGCGCCGATGCCCACGGTGCCGATGAGGCCGGTGGGATAGTTGCCGAGCCAACTCCCGGTGTTGTCGTACTTGACCACGTTGTAGACCGGGTCGTCGTTGGCCACCATCCAGATGTTGCCGTCGTAGTCGACGGTGATGCCGCGCCCATAACCGGGTGCGCCGGCAGCAGTGGGAGCCCAACCCAGGGACGGATCCCCGACCCCCACCGAGGGATCCCAGCGAATGGCGCCGTATCCGGTGATGGCGTCGGTGCTCCAACTCTTGGCCAGCCAGACGATGCAGTCCGAGTCCACGACCAGCCCGTAGTTGTTGTCGCCGGGGTGCTGGATGTACTGGGTGACCGCGGGACCGGCCGCGGTGCCGCCGCTGGCAAGGCCGGGATCGATCTCGGCCGCCTTCTCGCCATAGCAGGTGTAGAACTTCCCGTTGGGGGAGAGGGCGAGTCCGTAGGGAGCGAGACCGATGCCGGCCAGGCTGATCGAGATGAGTTCCGGCGGCGCGGAGGGCGGCATGTCCGGGCTGTAGATGGACATGGGCAGGTTGGGATCCAGCTTCACCACCCGCAGCGAGTTGTGCAGGGCGACCCAGAGGAACCCGGTCTTGTCGAAGGCAAGGCCGCGGGCCAGGTCGTCGGGCGGGCCGGAGCCGATCAGGTAGTGGCGGACCACGCGCTCATCGTCGCCCCAGTCCAGCATCTCGCCCGGTTCGATCTCGCCGTTGGCGCTGGCATCGAACGAGGTCTCGATGGTGGCGTTGGAGTTCCGATCGTCGCCGCCGTTGGCCAGGATCTGGGTGATGGAGGCGACGCCGCCCGGGTTGCGGTTGGCTACCCAGCAGTTGCCGTCGGCATCCACCGCGGTGCGGGAGGGGTTCAGGTACCAATGCTCGCCGTAGGTATCGGCGGGGCCGGTGTAGTAGCGCGCGACCTCGTTGCCGGTCACCGTGCTCACCTTGGATACGGTGCCCTCGCCGGTGTTGGCGATCCAGGCGAACTCGAAGGTGGTCCCGGTGGGGGCGAGTTCGAGTTGGTCGCTGTTGGTGATGACGCCGTCCAGGGTGCCTTCCAGGAAGTCCGCGTCGGTGGTGTAGGTGCGGGTGAAGTCCGCGCAGGGGGGATCGGTGTTGCCGAAATCGAAGGGGCCAAGGACCGCGCCGCACCCGATGCCCAGGAACTGATGCGTGCCCCCGCCGCCGGGGTAGCTCTGGGACCAGCCCGGGACGAGAATCTCGCTGAGCACCACCTGATTCCCGCACCAGAGCGGAGTGAACATCTCCCAGTACCCGGTGGAATCGGTGTAGGCGGTGTCGGCCGGGACGCCGGTGGTGTCCGAGGCCACGATCCCCCACCCGGAGAGCCCGTAGTCCGTCCCGTTCATGACCCCGTCGCCGTCCTTGTCGAAGAACTTGTAGCCAAAAACGGTGTAACCGCAACAGGCGGAACCGTGTAGGGGATCGGGCGGGGCCTCCTGGGCGAGGAGCACCGAGGGGGTTAGGAGGAGGAAGAGGGCGGCGGCGGACAGGACAAGGCGGATCACGGCCGGGGGCAGCATAGGCAGAGAGTCCTTTCTCCGGGGGCGAGACTCCAGGCCAAGCAGGCGCAAGCAGACCCCCGAGCAGCAGAGCAGTATGGGGATTGTACCGCATGGGGGTAGGGGTTCTCGTGGGGTTGGGGGTGCTTGCCGACACGCTGGGGATCCGGATGGAGGTTGAGAGTACTGAAGTCAATGTAGGGCCGTTTCGTGCAGACATCTTGTGCCGGGAGATTGGAACGGATGAGGTTGTCCTCATTGAGAATCAGTTGGAGCGGACCGACCACACTCATCTGGGGCAGCTAATCACCTACGCAGCCGGCCTTAGCGCGGTGAAGATCGTTTGGATCGCGTCACGGTTTCATGAAGACCATAGAGCCGCGATGGATTGGTTGAATCGAGTGACTAATGAGTCGGCGAACTTCTTTGGGGTTGAGGTTGAGCTTTGGAGGATTGGTGAGTCCCCCTGGGCGCCTCAGTTCAATCTTGTGGCGAAACCCAACGACTGGTCAAAGCAGGTCCGGGCGTCTGCGCGAGCTGGGCGTTCTAGAGAAACTACGGAGCGGGCGCAAAAGTACTCGGAGATCTGGGTTGAGTTGGTGTCCTTCATGGAACGGGAGGGGATTGATCTTTCTGTTGGAAGCACCGGTGGGAGAACCTGGAACGACATAGACGTTGGAATCCCTCACTTCAGATTCATCGTCGGTCACGCCCTGGCAACCAACAACTGGAGCATCTACCTGTTCTTCCGGATGGATGACGCGGCGGCCAGATTAGAACACTTGAAGACCGGGTCCGCCGAGCTTGATCGTGCAATTGGTGAGAGTGTCACTTGGAAGGAGAAGCAAGGCGCCTTGAGCCATGGGCATCTGGAGCGTCATCAGCCTCACGAAAGCGCCTCTGCGCGAAATCAAATGTTTGAATGGATAACGCGCGTGGCCCTGGCGTTTCGAGATGTGGGAGGGAGCATCATGGCGAGCTACGAGGAAGCGCCCACGGAATGAGCAGGTCAGGTCCTTCGGAGCGCGGCCTGCTCCGCGCCTGAGGGAATGGGGAGCGTAGCTCCCCTAGACGACTACCCCGCCCGGACTAGGGTTAGCTCGGTACTTTCAGCCGGGAATGCAGCCGTTCCGGCACGGGCTCCTTCAGGGTCCACCACACGGTGATGGGCTGGTTGCCTTCCCAGCGTTTGAAGGATACGTCGCCGCAGTAAGTGAACGGAGCGGCCTTGCTGGATATCTTCTTCGAGGACCGGACAAACAGGTGGACCGTGATACCGAGCTTCTTGTGGTCCCCGATCTTCTTGCCTTGCCCGGACTCTTGCTTTGTTTGTCTTTGGCTTTGCCACTGGAACTCTGCTGGCGAGAGAAAGTGATCTCGGTACTGGTGGTGGTCCATGTCCTTCTTCTCAAGGGTTACGAGGAGGAACAGGTCTTGGCCCTGTGAGATGAATCCCTGATTCCAACCGCCCGGAGAGAATGTCAGCCCGAACAAACCGGGTATCTCTTCCCTTGCGTACTGTTGCCATAGGGTCAGTTCTTTGCCGCCCGCCGGCTGTCCCACGGGTTTCATGGTGTAGCCGTCATCTGTTGGGTCAAACTGGACCCGGAAGTGCGTGCCTGGCTTGCCGGAATCCGCCCCGAACCAACCTCTGAGAATGCTGGGAAGTTGATTCGGCTCCTCACTGGAGCGCCGCACGACGTTCAATGCAACCTTGGCGAAGTCGCCTTGATAGACCTCATCGCCGATCAGTAGCTGCGCTTGACCCAAAGGAATGCCCGGTACCTTGAGCCTGTCAGGTAGGAAGATGATCGGTCGGCCCCCAGCATGAGACACCTGTCCCTGGAACGCTCCATCTGTCTCTGTGAGCCCAAGCCGAGTGACATACTGGGCGAGGCGCCAGTCGGCGATTTCCCGGGCCAGTTCCTGAAATCCTTCTCTTTGCTCGGTTGGGATGTCGATGTTGCTTTTGAGCATTTCCCCCTCGTAGGCGAAGTAGGACGTTCCACCGGTCCCCCGTCCCTCAGCGAATGCCCTAATGGGGTTGGTCACGACAAGCTCGGTCAGCTTGTTGGTATCTGAGATCGGTACCCCCACGTCCTTCTGCAAAGCGGAGGTACGGCCGGCAACCCGCGAAAACTCTTCGATGACATCCTCGATCTTGGCCTCTCCTGGCAGTGCATCCAGGTTCAGCATTGAGATGATCAGAAGCATCTTGTAGCTCCTGGTCATGGGGGTCGTTTCAAGGTGCCTCAGGAACTCGGCCGCCTGGGGAGAGAGTCTCGCTTGCGGTGCCGTTAGGCCGTTCCTTGCCCGCACGAAATCAAACCAAGAAGGGACGCCCTTGGAGCGCGGGCGATATCCATCGTGAAAGGCCTCCACGGCTCGGGGGCGTATGCCGTGCTGCGCCTCGAAGTCGGTGTAGTACTCGGCCAGTGCTTCGCTGACCTGACTTGCCGGGAGCATTGCGCGGAGGATCTCAATCGCTTCCAGGTCGTAAATGACGGAGCACCCTGGGGGTAGGTCCAGGCTCCCAGCCTCCACTCGAGCGAGAGCATCACGAAGCGTCTCGGTGCCGCGATCTAGCTGAAGCAGCGCCCGAGGCTTGTTCAGAAACACCTTGTGATTGCCAATGTAGTCGATCACGTTCAGGCGTTCCTTGCCCTCCGCGGTACGCAGTCCCCGGCCAAACTGTTGGACCCACAGAATCGTAGACTCGGTGGGGCGCAACATGAGGACCGTGTCGATTTCAGGGACATCCACCCCTTCATTGAACATGTCCACGGCGAACAGAATGTCGATGTCGCCGTCGGATAGCTTCTCCAAGGCGGTTGCCCTTGGTGCCGAACCCTCCCCAGAGTGGACGGCCGCTGCGCGCAACGCGTGTTCCTGGAAGTAGTCGCGCATGTAGTTCGCGTGCCCTTGAGAACAGCAGAAAGCAAGGGTTCGCTGCCCGCCATGAAGCCGATACTGCTCCAAGGCGTTCTGGGCCCGGGCCTCGGTTGCCAGTGCGTTGGAGAGAGCCTCGGGATCAAACTGACTGCTACGCCAGGGGATGTTCGCGTAGTCGACGTTGTCGGGAACGCCCATGTAATTGAAGGGGCTCAGCAACCCCAGTTCAATGCCTCGGAAAAGGTCACAACGATAGACCAGGTTCTCACCGCATAAGGACAGGAGGTCGCGTCCATCCGTCCGCTCCGGAGTTGCAGTTAGGCCCAGGAGGAACTCCGGCGTGAAGTGGTTGAGCAGCTTCTGATATGTCCCGGCGGCGGCATGATGGAACTCATCCACAACAATGTAGTCAAACGCGTTACGAGCGAACTGTCTGAGGTGACCCACTCGACCCAGTGTTTGAATCGAGGCGAATAGGACGTCGGAGTCTGGGGCCTTTTCCTGGCCGTTGTAGAACCCCAAAGAGGCTTGGGGCCGAATCTTGCGGTAGGTGGCCCGGGCCTGTTTGAGGATCTCCTCGCGGTGTGCCACGAACAGCACGCGGCCGTAGGAAAGGCTGTCAAAGGCACTCAGCCATGTCTTACCCAGACCGGTTGCCAGCACGACCAGGCCAGCCTTGTTGCCTTCCAGTCGGGTCGTCTCAAGTGCTTTTAGCGCCTCGACTTGGATTCCGTGCGGCTTGGCCGGCGGCGGAGGCGGTTCCATTGCCAATTCGACAGCTGGGACCGGTGTGTGTTGGCGCCGAGCGCGGTAGGCCTTGATCCAATCGTTGGTGAGGGCCTGGGTCGACGGGTGCCCAAAGAGCTCATCGAAGGCGCGCGTGACGGCGCCAAACCCGGCACGATCGTGCGAATGAATGACACGATAGTTCCACTCGATACCCGAGAGAAGCGCAGACTTGCTGAGGTTGGAACTCCCCACGTAGGCGACGGCATCACGTTGGCGCTTCAGAATGTAGGCTTTGGGATGGAAACTCTGCTCCGTTGATCCAAAGACCCGCAACGCGACATCTCCCTCCAGATCCAGGAGGCGAGTTAATGCGTCGGGGTCTGTCAGCCCCATGTAGTCGCCGGTTACAAGTCTCAAACGCCCGTTGCGATCCAGGAGATCGACCAGGTAGTCATATATCTGCTCCACACCGCTTCGCATAACGAACGCGGCGACGATATCCACACTGTGGGCGTCATCGAGGTCGGTCAATAGATGAGGAAGGAGAGGGTCTACGCTTCCGGTTACGAGGGCGCGGTCGTGCGGGTGCTTGCGCAGAGCTAGAGGTGCGGGTTGGACATCCAGGTAGTTCGCTAGTTCAGGGATGACGTGCCGAACGCCACCCGTAGGATCCGGGACATCCCCTGCGTACCGCGGAATGACGTGGATGTGGAGGTGAGGAACGGTTTGTCCCGCAGCCTCACCCGCATTGAAGCCAATGTTGTAGCCGTCCGGCTGATACTTCTCTTGTATTGCGGCCCGGGCGTCGGCGATTGCCGCGGTGAGGGCCTGGCGCTCCTCGCCCGATGCTTCAAACCAGGTCGGGACATGGCGTCTTGGGACCAGGAGTGCGTGGCCATCGCTGACAGGAAAGCCGTCCCATACGCCAACAATGAGGTCGGTCTCTAGGAACACCCGCGACGGGTTCGGCGGGCAGAATGGACACGCTCCCTCACGCGGCTCAGTCATTGCAGCTCCAAGTCAGGGGGATTGTGGTGACGATCAGCTCCCCAGGCAGGCCGGTCTCTACGCACGCGCGACACCGGAGACCCGTCACCCGGCGAGTCTTGTTCCATGTTGAGCTGCAAACCGGACATGTGTAGACGTATTGGATGGCAGGCCGATTCTTGTGAAGCAGGCTCAGCTCCTCTTGGGGAAACGGAATCCGAATCCGAGGCTCGTATCCGGCCGCCCGCATACGTTGCTGCCACTGCGGGCCGTGGGGGCGGACGGTGGGCCCATCAATCGAGTGGGTGATGTAGTGGGCCAGTTCGTGGCAAAGCACCTCACGAAGGACCGCCGTATGACGTGGACGGCGGAGAACCTGGTGGAGAGAGATTGCACCACTGCGCAGATTGCACCTACCGAGGCTGATCCTCAGACGTGAGCTGAAGGTGATCGCAAGAGGCGGTGACGTCTCGATGCCCCACGCGGCGAGTGCGTCACTACAAAGATGACTCAGGTTGTCTGGGGCGGTGGAGACGGGCATGGGCAGCAGTGTATCAAGACGCGGCGATCCAAGGCTTGGGCTTGCCCGACGGCTCTCGGGCCCGCATGTTCATCCAGTGCATGGGTCGAAGTCTCGCCGCCCTGCCCGTGGTTGGCCGGCTGGGGTTGGTCGTGGGTGCCCCCGCAGTCGTTGACTGCCGCTACAAGTGAACTCATCCAGTCTCGTTGCGGCTGCTTGTGGTGTTCGTCACCGATCTTGTCACCTTGATTCCATCAATGCCTCCCCCACCCTCATGGGTCCACTTGTGGCACTCGGAGCAGAGCGTGATGAGGTTCTCGGGCTTGTTGCTTCCGCCGCTTTCGCGGGGGATGAGGTGGTGGACCTGGAGGAACTTGGTGTTGCGGCAGCCGGCGACGCGGCATTGGTGGCGGTCCCGGGTCAGGACGGCACGCCGTGTGGATGGTGGGATGGTGGCTCGGTTTCGCTTGCCGGGGAGTTGGATGTAGGCGTCGCAGAGGATTGCTTTGAGGGTGCTGGGACTCAGCTTTCTTGCGCCGGTGCTGGATGGGATGTCACCGTCACCGCACTGCGGGCAGAGGTGAATCGTGATCTGATAGGGCGGGCGACTCACCCACTTTACCCGGGTAAAGTGGGCGGTGGGCGTGGAAGCAATTGGCTGCGAGTGGGTTGCGTGGGAATCGTCCTTGGTGGGAATGGTCGGCTTGCCGGTGTTCGCCGGGCTTCCGTTCTGCGCGGAGGAAGCGGCGTGAGCAGGTGAGTCTCCGGCAGAATCGTTGACCGTGCTGTCCACCGGCGCGGGTTCGTCGGACTCTGCCCCTGCCAGCAACAGCGCTTCCAGACCGGCCAGGATCAAGGTCTCCTTCTTCTCCTTGTGGCCCTTCTTGCGCGCAGCCTCGATCAACGCTTCGTAGCGTGCGAAGGCTTCGGGATCAAGGCGGAAGCTGATGGTGATGGGAGCAGCGGGTAGGGACGCCACGCTTGTCGACTGATCGGCGGGGGCGTCGGTGGTGTCAGGGGCTGACACCGAGGATGCTCCGGGTGCCACGGTGGGGGTCGCATCCACTTGGGCACCTGCGCACTCGAGGGCGTTGGAGTTCGCGACTGCCACGGCTCCAGCCTCGCCAGTTGAGGCCGCGTTTGCGCCTCCAAGCTCCAGTTCCCTCGTGGTGGCGCCGTTTCCCGACGGCGTGGCCTGCGAGAAACCCAGGCTGGGCTGCGGCGTCCCCTTCTTCCTCGCGCTTGCAATCCCCCGCGCGGTGCGGACTCGCTCCTCCAGGACGCTGCGTGGAACAGACCGCGCTTGCTTGAGCCACTCGGCCTCGGATTCCGGCGTGGCCACCTTCGTTACTTCGCGGGCCTTGGTCCAGGACAGCTTGCCGCGCGCCACGGCTTGGCGGACCTTGGGGAGCTCACGCAGGCTCTCGGTAAGACGCAGGAACTGCGACGTCTTCGCGGGCGAGAACCCCAACGCCTTCGCGGCGTACTCGTGGATTGAACTGTATCCCAGCGAACGGTACAGCTTGCGCTCAACGACCTCGCCAAACCACAAGACAGCGCGGGACTCGGCCTGGCGCATGGATTCCAGCGCGGACTGCAGGCGTTCGTGAACCTGCTGGGCCGGGAGCTCTCGACGCAGGGGTGGCGTCTCACTGGCGACCGCTTCGGAAACCCGGGTACTCGACGGCGCGGGCGGGGCGTTCAATGACATGGCGTCCTCCAGCTAGCAACGGGTGAGCGAACCTGATGCAACAAGGGACGGTGGGAGGCTTAGATGCTAACCAAACGAATAGTAATCGTCAAGACTGGATCGTGTGCGAATTCGGAGTGCAAACTAAACGAACGTGGTAGACATTCGTTTGGATCCATCTCATCCAGCAGAGTTGGACTCGAATCGCGATCACCCGAGGAGAAAACCGTGTCCACATATCCCCGAGGCAGTGAGTTTCCTCACGAACACTTTGTTCAGAAGGCGATCGAGGCCCATTTCGATCACCTGGGGTTCACACGCGACGCTAAGGGTCATTGCGATCTTGTGGTGTTCCACCCGCAGACCAAGGATCGGTGGATCATTGAAGCAAAGGGCGAAACATCCGACACCGGACTCGACTTTCGCACGGGGTTGGGATAGGTGTTGATGGCGATGAATGAGCCAGCAGCAAACTATGCTCTGGCCATCCCCAACACACCGAAGTTTCAACGCCAGTTGAAAAGGTCCCGGACCGGGTTCGGCACAGCTTGTCGCTGAGCTGGCTCGTCGTCGCCGTAGATGGTCGGGTCGAAACAATCCCACCGAAGTAGCGATCAATCGAATCACAGATCTAGACCGGATCCCGGCCCCCCCTACCCCGTCCCCTTCCTCAACTCCACCCACGTCAACCCCTGATTCCCCGTCCTGAAACTCCCATCCCTCAACAGCTTCGGAAACTGCTTGGCCAGCCGCTTTCGCCCGGCCGCTCCCACGCGGCAGTCCTCCCCCTTCACCCAGTATGCCACCGTCCCTTCCTTCTCCTTCTCCCCACATGCCTTGCGTACGCGGTCACGGATCACGCCGCCTACGCCGCTTGAGCCGTAGCCGTGGATGACCTTGAGCACCCGCGTTCCCGCATGCAGCGCACGTTCCAGCGCATCGTCGAACCGGCGCATGGCCTCGTCCCCGGTCGGTGAGCCCTGTTCCAGGTTCAGGGTGACCATCTGCCGGCCCGGGTCCACCAGCGGCGTGTCCAGGCCAAGCCATTGCTGGCAATGGGGACACTTGTAGGTGTTGGGAATGCTGTTCCCGCAGTTGGGGCAGGTCATTGCGTTTGCCCCATCTCCGCAATGGCGGCGAGGATGACCCGGATGCCAACGCTGCCGTTCGCGTGGCGCAGCGGCACTTCCTGCAGGCCGCACACCCGCTCCAGCTCGTCGAGCTTGTGCCCCACGAACCCGGTCAGCACGACGACCAGATCGGTGCCGCCGGTCCTGACCGACTTCACCAGGTTCTGCACCTCGCGGGTCGCCGTTCCACGGTCGCTCTCGACCCAGCGAAGGCCTCCCAGTTCCAGTGCGGCTTCCAGTTGCTGGGCGATCTCGGGTCGGCTCTGTCCACCCACCAGGGCGAGGGACTTGCCCGCGGCGACGGACCTGGCGGACTCCAGGTACTGCGAGACTTCCTCGGTCAGTGCCGATGTGGGGTCCGGTTGGGCGAACTCGACCCCCAGGCGTGTCATATGACGGCGCAGGGCCTTGTAGTCGCTTCCGGTCGCGACCAGATGGGCGTGGTTCACCATCACCGGGGCGACCTCGGATGCGGGGAGGTACTCAAGGCACTTGCGCAGCAACGAGAGCATGCCTTCCACGGCGTCCTCGGACACGCCCGCCTGGATCTGGGTCGTGAGCTCCCCGAGGTGCACGCGCCCCTGCTCCAGTGACCGCTCCATCTCCGCCTTGCGCGCCGCTTCCTCCTCGCTGGCCGCCCTCCTGGCCGCACGTTCCTCGTGGGACCGCTCAACCACCTTCGGAAGTTGGTTGGTGTGGTGACGCACGTACTCCGCCCAGTCCAGGTCCTTCGCCCGGTCCAGGGCCTCGCAGTAGCCGGGCTGCTTCTCGCGGCTGATGGTGGTGAGGCGCCCGAAGATCCGCTCCAGCCGACGCACCGCCGCCTTGGGAAGGAGCTCCTTGTTCTCCTGGAGAAGCCGTGCCTTGCCGGACCAGATGCAGATCTGGTTGAGCAGTTCGTCCTGGCTGAGGTAGCCGACATGCTCGGTACCGAACTCGGTCTCGTCGTCGAGTTCGCGGATCTTGTCCACGATCTGCTCGATCTCTTCGCGCCGGTCCTGCAGGGCCGGGTCCTCCAGCTGCACCTGCTGTCGGCGGATGGCGGTAATGGCGTCGGCGCAGGCATCGGCGAGCTCGTGCAACTCCACATGCCGCAGCAGGGAAGCGGCGGCCTCCGGCTTGAGACGGGGAAGCGCCTGTTCCAGTTCGTTGAGCACCGAGAGCATCTCGTTGACCGTGGAGGAGCGTTCCACCTTCGGAAGGAGGCGGGCATACAGTCCCTGAGACCGACTCTCGCGCGCCTGGGCCCGAATCGGGTCGTACCCGATCATCTCGGTGCGGCTCGCCAGTTGGGAGGCCAGTTCCTTGCGCTTCTCGTACAGGGGACTCAGGTCGTTCTCGGCGGTGCCAAGGTCCTCCAGCTCGCTGATGGCCTGATCCAACCGGACCTGCTGCTCATGGAGCGCGATCACCTCGGTGGCGATGTGCTCCCGGGCTCCTTCGTTGCGCCGCTTGCGCAGCTCTTCCTGTTCGTGTCGTTCCCTTTCCCGTTTCGCCTTGATCTGCCGCGCATGCTCCAGCAGGGCATCCACGGAACCCAGGTCCGCCGGCTTGTAGTCGGGAAAGAACTCTCGGATGTCATCCGGATCCATCGGGCGATCGCTATCCATGGCCATTACCTCCTGCGTTTGATTCGTAGAACTATCCGTTGGGCGCTTCGTGGGTCAGGACGATGCGATCCCCACTGCGGACCACATAGACGACATCCGGTTTCGTTTCGACACGTGCAACCAGGGAGCGCAAGTCCCCCGGGGTGATCAGGTCCGCGGCGTCCTCCACGATCCTGAGTACCGAGATCCCGGCCGCGGCGCACTCCCGGTGCTTGCGGCGATCGCGTTCCTGTTGTCCCTCCAGGCCCGATCCATCCCGATGGAAATGCTCCACCTCCCGGTAGTGCTGCCCACCGTCGACCTCGATGATCACCTTTCGATGCTTCAGGAAGATATCCGGGACCAGGGTCGACCCGGGGATTACTTTCTTGTTGAAGATCAGTTCCTCCTCGGGGAACGCCTCGCGGGAGAGATGCTGGATGCGGTCCTCGCGTCGGTAGGTGGGTGTCTCCTCGCCGGTGGCGATGGCTCCGGTGCACCGGAGCCATGCCCCAGGGCGCGGGGCAGGGTGACCGCTTCCTAGGCCACATCTTGCCATGCCGCGCACCGTATCCAGACCCCAACTCCTGCGGACGCCTCCATGCGCACCACTTGGGGACCCAGAAGTAGACGCGCGCCCCGCGCTCGCGGTCGGAGGTCGAAGGGTCGGGGGGGGGCGGAGGGGGGGGGGAGGGGGCGTATCCCGGCCCAACGGTGCTGATGAAAGCCCACCGGTGATACTCCTCCAGGGACAATTACCCGCAAATCCGTAACCCAGTGAACCATCCCCCTCATTGCGCCGCGGCCAATCTCAGCGAGCGCTGAACAAATGCGGCATCGCCCAATCTTCGTCTCAACTCTCTCTCCAACGCTCCTATCGGAAACAAGTTCTGTGGGGCCCGA
The DNA here is from genome assembly GCA_942491735.1 of Candidatus Eiseniibacteriota bacterium. GTDB lineage: Bacteria > Eisenbacteria > RBG-16-71-46 > JABDJR01 > JABDJR01 > CALOCN01. The sequence goes on from CALOCN010000013.1 coordinate 132,206, forward strand.
GGGTCCTTGTGTGGCACGGACGCATAGGCAGGCAGGGTGACCGTGGCCACATCGGCCATGCCGCGCACCGTATCCAGCGCTAGGTCCGCGGACGCCTCCATGCGCACCACGCCGGCCCACGGTTGCGCCACCGGCCCGGGCAAACGCGTGTACCAGGAGTACCGGGTCCAGGAAGTGGTGGTCACAAACAGCGGCGTCCGCTCCCCCGGCTGCAATCCCGTCACCACCTCCAACGCCGTCCCGTCCAGGTACGCGACCCGGTGGGTCTTCACGTAGCCCACCGCGCCCGGCACGTTCTGCCGTCCCGACAAGGGCCCGTCCACCACCACCAGGTCCGCCCCTTCCTCCAGCGCCGCCGCTACCCCAACCTCCAACTCGCCCAGCCGCTGCTGCAAGGCCAGCGACAAACTCTCCAGCTGATCGTCCGACGCGGTGCGAGGCTCGAACCGTCCCGCCCGGGTCTCCAGCGATTCATTGGCCGCGGTGGAAAACAATCCACGTCGCACCTCGGCCGAAACAATGCGCGCGCGATCCCCCTGCGACACCACCACCCCCGCGGCATACGACGCGGCCACCCCGCGCTTCACCGGTTCCCCCTCCTCCTGGATCCAGACCAGGGCCTCGATGCGCCGGACCCCGTCAATGAACGCCACCCGCTCTGCCGGCGCGGCATCCGCGGGAGCGATCGGCTTCCACTGTTCCACCGGCAACTCCACCGCGGGGTTCACCGTGGCGTTGCTCTCCTGGGCATCGGGAAGCGGCGTGCCGTACTCCGGGTCCCAGGTTTCGATGGTGATCTTCGCCATGGTGCGCTCCTAGGACGTCACCCGCTCCACCGTGGCGGTGGAAGGGCCCTTGGTCACCCGGAACTGCACCGGAATGCGGTCGGCCAGCTCGCGCACGTGGGTGACCAGTCCCACCACGCGATCCCCGGCGGCCAGCTCCTCGATGGAAGATGCCACGACGTCGAGCGTATGGGGGTCCAGGGATCCAAATCCCTCGTCCAGAAATATGGACTCCAAACGGGCCGATCCCGCGGTGGCCATCTCGGCCACGTGATCGACCAGGCTCAGGGCCAGCGCCAACGAGGCCAGGAACGTCTCGCCGCCGGAAAGCGTCTTCACCGAACGGGTCTCATCCGCGTTGCGATGATCGATCACCTCGAAGTTGTTGTTCTTGTCCCGGGCAAAGGAGTACGCCTCGCCGGAAATCTCGTGCAGCATGGTGCTGGCCTTCACCACCAGCCGGTCCATGGCCTCGGCCAGGAGCCACCGCTCGAACCCGGTCGACTTGAGGTGCTTGGCCAACTCCGCGGCAACCTTCTGGTTCGTGAGCGCCCCCTCCGCTTCCTTGCGCAGGGCGGCGCTGCGGGCAAGGTCCCGCTCAATCCGGTCGTGCTCCTGCCGCTCCTGGGCCAAAGCATCCACCACCCCGTCCCGGGGCGCGGTCTCGTTGAACTCCACCTCCAACTTCTCGCAGGCGTCGCTCAGCTTCTGGAGCCCCTTCTCCTGCTTCTTGCCCAGCTTCTCGAGTTGCGCGGTCGCCTTCTCCACCTGCTTGGCGTGCTCGGCGGTCTTCTTCCCGGCCCAGTCCACCAGCGCCTTCCAGGATCCGGCGAGGTTTTCCCGATCCGCGGCCGGCGGGTCCAGGCTGGCCACCCCGTCCCGCGCGGTGTCGAACCCGGTCAAAGCCCGGGACTGATCGCTGCGCGCCGCATCCAACGCGGTGCGGGCCGCGGTCGCCGCGGTGCGGGCGGTCTTGAACGCGGTCTCTGCCTTGGCCACCGCGGCCCCGGCGGTGTCGATGGCGGCGAGGGTCTTCTTGATCTCCTTGGCCCCCGGGGCGTCCTTTGTCTTAGCGGTGAGCTTCACGATCTCACCCTGAACCCGCTCCACCGCGGCCCGGGCCACCGAATCCGCCGCCTTGGATTGGCTGTCTGCATCCCGCGCGTCCCGCAGTGCGCCCTCCGCCTCCTTCAGCGCGGACTCCGCCTGGGTGATCCCATCCGGGGTGGCATGCTTGGGCGTCTTGGCCACCGGCTGCAGGCAGACCGGGCAGTCGTCCCCCTTCTTTAGACCCTCCGCGAGGTGTTGCGCCGCGTGGGCCCGCCGCACCGCCTCCAGCGCCTGGCGCGCCGACTCCACATCCTTGAGCGCGCCCGCCGTCGCGGCCTCGCTCTTCTTGGCCGCCGCCCCCGCGGACTTGGCTTTCGCCTGAGCGCCGGCCAGTTCCTTGGTCGCCGTCTCCAACGCCTCGTGGTTGCGCAGCGCTTCCTTGAGCGCATCCGGATCGCCCAGCGCGTCCCGGGCCGCGCGCGCCGCCTCCAGGGCGGTCTCGGCCTTCTCCACGCCCTGCGCCCCCAAAGCATCCGTCTCCGTAGCCGCGGCCAGGCGCTTCCCCAGGTCCGCGATCCCCTTGGGCACGGCCAACGCCTGCAACCGCGCGATCTCCGCCGCCAACGTCTTGCGCGTGCCCTCCGTCGCCTCCAGCTCCCCGTCCAGCTCCACCAAGCCGGGGAGCGCGGCCTCGATGCTTTCCTTGAGCTTCTCCAGCTTCCCGATCCGGGTCGCCGCGGTCTTGAGCGCGGCTGGGGTGGAATCCACCATGCTCTCGAGCTGCCCCTGCAGCGCGGCCACGGCGCCCTTGGCGGTGGACTCCCGCTCCACCGCGAGCCCACGCACTACCTGGTAGAGGTCGATTCCCAACAGCCGGGTGAGCAACTTCTGCCGGCTGGCCGGTTTGTCGTGGAGGAACTCGGCGAAGTCCCCCTGGGGCAACACCACGCAGCGGGTGAACTGCTCGAAGTCCAGTCCCAGCAGCTTGGTCACCACCTCGGTGACCTCGTCCGCGGTGGCGGCCAGCACCTGTTCGCCCCGTTGCAGCCGGGCTTCGGCGGTGGTGGCGCCGCCGCTCTTGGTCCGCTTCACCACCCGCACCGCGGTGTACTCGGTTTCTCCCAGGGTGAAATCGAACCGCAGGCGGGCCTCGGTCTTGCCCTGGGTGATGGCGGCGGCGACCAGGCGTTTGTCGTCGTAGCGGGGGACGCTCCCGTAGAGGGCGAAGGTCATGGCGTCGATGAGGCTCGACTTGCCGGACCCGGTGGTGCCGGTGAAGACGAAGAGCTCGGCGTCGGCGAAGTCCACCTCGGCGCGTTCCCGAAAAGCGCTGAATCCCTCCAGCTCCAGTTTCAGCGGTCGCATGCGTGCCCCCTAGTCATTGGACTGCGCCTCGTCCAGCAGGTCGCGAAACAGCGCCACCACCGCGGGGTCCTCGGCGTCCTTGGACTTGAGGTACTCGGCGAACAGCTCCTGGGGCGCGCGTCCCATGCGCCCTTCGGTGGGCGCGGGGGTGGCGACCCGAGGCTGCACGCGCACGTCGACCGCGTTGGGCAGGAGCTCGCGCACCTCGTCGGCCAACCCAATCCGTGCCGGCTCGGTGACCTGGACCAGGAGATACGCATCGCCCAGGTCGTCGACCATGGAGGCGAGCGCTTCCAGCGACCCCTTCACCTTGCGCAACCGGCGCCCGGAGGTGAGCGGCAGGACGTCCACCTCTGCCGGCTTTCCGGGAAGGGCCGTGACCAGGTTCACGCTGGAGGGGTTCTCGGTCTCGCCGAAGTCCAGCTGGATGGGGCTTCCGCTGTACCAGATGGGGCAGGCGCCGGGGATCTGCTGCGCGCGATGCAGATGCCCCAGCGCCACGTAGTGCAGCCCGGCCGGAAACGCGGTGCCGGGAATGCTGTAGTCGAAGATAACGTGCGCCGAGCGCTCTCCCCCGCCCATCACTCCACCGTGAACCATCCCATGAACCAGGATGAGGTTGACGGCGTTCTTATCAGTAACATTGGTGAGTGCGGAGATGATGCGCTCGGCGCGTGCGGCGTAGGCCTGCGAGTGCTCGGCCGAGTCGTGATCCATGAGATCGGCGGCCTTGACGATGCCGCGCTTGGAAAGAAAAGGAAGCAGGGCCAAACGCACCGAGGTCCCGTCGCGGGCCTCCAGGGTGAGCACGCCGCCCTCATTGGGTGGGCGCACGTCGTGCGCGGTGTGCACGCCCCCCATGTCCAGGAGCGGCTTCACCGCGCCCAGACGGCGCGGGTTGTCGTGGTTGCCCGAGATGAGCACCACCTGGGCGCCGGTCTCGCGCAGGTCCAGGAGGGCGCGGTAGACCAGGGCTTCGGCCTCCGGGGTGGGGGCCGGGGTGTCGAACAGGTCCCCGGCCACCAGGACGAAGTCCACCGCGTGTTCGCGGGCCAGGCCGGCGATCTCGGCCAGCACCGCGCGGTGTTCGTCGGCACGGCTGTGTCCGCGCAGGGTCTTGCCCACGTGCCAGTCGCCGGTGTGCATGAGTTTCATGAGAGCCCCTCGAACGGATCGTCGGGACCCGCCGAGGCCCGGTTGGGATCGGCGCCGGCTTCGCTGCCTCGGGTGGCCCAGGACGGAAAGGGAAACTGCGCCACGAGTGGGATGGGCAGTTCGGGCTGGGTGAGGATCATGGTGCCCGGCTTGCTGATGGTGGCGCGTTGGCGAAAGACGGCGGGGAGGAAGCCGTACTCCTCGCGCGCGGCCTCGGCCGAGTCCAGACGACCCACCACCCGCAGCGACGAGTTGGCGATAATGCGCCGCTCCACTTCGCTCGCGGTCTGCTGGGCGCCAATGAGGATGATGCCCAGGGAGCGGCCGCGCTCGGCCACGTCCAACAGGGTTTCCTTGATGGGGCTCGAGCCTTCGCGCGGGGCGTACTTGTTGAGCTCGTCCAGGACCACGAACTGGAGGGGGCGCGCCTGGCCGCTGCGTTCCTTCTCCTGGAAGGTCCGTCGCAGGGTGACCCCCACCACGAACCGCTTGGCGCGGTCGTTGAGGTTGTGGATGTCGATGACCGTGACCTGGCGGTCCTGACGAATGCGGTGCTTGGCCGCGTTGGCGATGTCGCCGCGGATGAGGTGCTCCACGTGGTGGATGACGCTGGTCAGGCGGCGGACGAACGCGTTGGCGGTGCCGGCGGTGATGGAGCGCCCGGCCCAGGCGTCGCGGGTGGAGTCCTCCGAGACCTGGTTGGCGATGTGCTCGGCGAGGTCGCGGAAGGTACGCAGGGTGAGGGCCGAGCCGTCCTCCTGGGTGAAGACGACCGCGCCGTCGTCCAGGCCCTGGGCCTCGCGCAGGCGGAACATGACCTGATGGATGACCAGGGTGTACTGCTGGCGATCGTCCTCGGCGTCGGCGAACAGGAACGGGAGCAGGTCGTCGCGGCAGAACTCGGCCAGGGTCCAGAAGAAGGAGGTCACGCCCTGGTGGCGGGTGGCCACATCGGGGACCGCGTTCTGCGCGCCGCGGCGGGGCGGGGCCCAGAACTCCACGCTCTCGAACGGGCCGGGGGTGAGCCCCAGCCGGGCGTAGCGGTCACGCTGCTCGTCGGTGAGCTTGATGTTGGGACGGTCCAGGAAGAGGAGGTCCTCGCCCTTGACGTTGTAGATGAGGGCCTTGGTGTTGAGCGCGTCGGCGGCGATGGCGCCCGAGTTGAACAGGCTGTAGAGGAGGAAGCTGGCGTAGGTGGTCTTGGTGGCCACGCCCGAGATGCCGCTGATGTTGACGTGGGCGCCGCGGGAACCGTCCAGGAACTCCATGTTGGCGAAGAGCGGCTCGCCGTCGCGGGAGAGACCGATCGGGAGGCGCTGCTCCATGCCGTCGAAGAAGAGGGCCTGGTCGCGGTCGTCGCCGGTGGCGCGGTGGACCGGCTCGCCGGGCAGGGGCGGGACAAAGATCTCCGGCTCGAACCGGGTGGCCAGGACCTTGGCGGTGCGGGAGACCTCGGCGGGGAGGATGCCGTCGCTGATGAGGAAGACGTCCGAGTCGAACCGGGCTCCCTCGTGGCGGGCGCGGATCTGGGTGACCATGCCGTAGATGCGCACGGTCTGGCCGTCCGGGAGCTGGCGCTCGAGGGCGACCACGTCGTCCAGTTGGAGATAGCTGTCTTCCGCGATCGCGACCCAGAACTCGAGCGGGGTCGCGTCCTCGGTGCCGACCACACGGCCGACGACGGGGGAATCGGTCATTGGTTCTCCTCCGGGAGCCGAACCCGCGGGAAAAACAAGATGTCGAATTTAGCTGAATGCTAAAAGTGTCTAAGATCCTTGGGAGAGCAAGGTGGGAAGCGTTGCGTGTCTGCTAATCAAGATATCCACAGTCGTTTAACCGGTTTCCGCAACGGGGCAGCTTGCTCAACCCGCCGGTTGGTTGTAGCATTCCGCACACAGCGAAGTCAACGAAAACTCGATTTTTTCGCTCAGGGTTGAAGTCTGGGCTTTTCGTTGAGCAGCTCATTTGGTGTGATGGCCTTGGCGGTCCGAGCAGCCCGGATCAGGGTCTCGTAACGGGCCAGCGGCTCCTTGGGGCCAATACGAAAACGAGGGTGACCCAGCTCATGAATCTCGGCCCCGCTGAAATCGTGCTCGTCCAGGACGGCGTCCCGCGCCGCGTCAATGCGCGGGAGAATGATCTCCAGGGTGAGGGTGCGATCGCCCGGGTTGGGGCGGTGGAGCCCCGCATAGTTCTTGGAAATGCGCGAGCGGCGCAGGTGGATGGGGAGGCTGAACGCGGCCACGCGATCGCGGATCCCCTCCCAGTTCTGGGTGTGGCAGCGGCCATCCAGGCCCCAGCAGGCAAGGGCAAGACGGGTGCCCACCTGGGCCAGGCCGGGCTTGGCATCGGCAAAAAAGCCGTCCAGAACGCGCTCGCGGAACGTATCGCGGGTGAAGATGCCTTCGGTCTCGACGGTCATGCGATCCCCCTCTTCCCGGCTGAACCTAGCAGGGGGGCGAAGCGGGCAACAAGCGGAACCACGGGGGGGCGCGGGTGAGCGACGGCAAATCCATTCGGGGGAGCGTGGAGGGGGTGCGCCCGGGGCAGCCGGAGCTGGCCGACTGGCTGGAGCAGGTGAACGCGGCCGGGCCGGTGGAATGGGTCCAGGCGCTGGGGGACGAGGTGGAGGCGCTCATGAGCGGGGGGGACCTGGAAACCGCGGTGCGGCTCCTGGAACAGGCGACGGGGCCGTCGAGCCCCATGTTCCCGGCGTTGACCGGGCCCAAGGGGAAGCAGCTGGGGGCGCGGGTGCGGGCGGCGCGGGAGGGGGCGTTGGGCGAGGCGGACCCGTGGTGGGAGGCGCGGCTGGAGGGGTTGCTGGCGGTATTGGACCAATGGGTCCGCTACAAGCGGGTGGTGCGCAAGCGGGTGCCGGCGGCGGAGCCCAGGGACCGGACACTGGGGGATCTCTCGGACTCGGACACCTTCTATCAGAACTGGGTTCTGCAGCCGTTTCGCCAGAATCTGCGGCGGCTATTGGAAGACCGGAAAATTTCCCGGAAACAGTTCTGCGAGGACATGGGGATCTCCCAGGCATACCTGTCGCAGATCCTGCGGGGGATCCGCAGCCCGTCCCTGAGCCTGGTCAGCGACGTGTCGCGCGTGCTGGAGATCCACATTGGGCGCCTGTTCGCGGTGCAGCACGCAACGACCACGGCCAGCGGCGCGACACCGGAGCCGGGCGACACCCGGCGCTGGTACCCGGGGAAAGTGGGCCGGCCGTACGCGGCGTTGGAGGCGCACTACCAGCTGGTGTTCTATCCCGGGCCGGCGGTGCCGGAAGAGAAGATCCCCGCGCGATGTCATTTGATAGTGGACTCGGAAAAGCGAGAACCCAGGGCGGAAATTCGGTATGTTCTGCGGATGCCGGACGGGAGGCTGGTGGTGGCGTCGGTGTTGGGGGGGGCGGTTGGGGAGAGAGGGAGGTTCGTGGGGGTGATGGGGGAGACCGTGGAGGTTGGAGGGGAGGGGGCGGTGAATTTGGGGAGGGTACGAGGGGTTTTGGTGGAGTACTGAGGGAAACCTGGGAGGTGTCACATGGCTGAAAGCAAGCGGAAGAAGAGCGCCGGCAAGAAGAAGGCGGCCAAGAAGAAGACAGCCAAGAAGAGCCCGGCGAAGAAGCCCGCGAAGAAGCCGGCGAAGAAAGCGAATGCAGCCAAGGCGAAACGGGCCAAGAAGAAGTCAGTGACAAAGTCACTCTCAACCGACCAGCTGAAGTCGCTGTACAGTCGCTTCAAGAAGGCCATAGAGGGCGTCGACAAGGACGATGTTGGATACGCAGCGAGAAAAGGCCAGACAAAGATAAATGCACTCGTTCGTAAGCGACCTGCTCCTCTTAAAGAACTCTGGAACTATATTGTTCTCATGGTTCAGCTGCTCAACGATTACGTCCGCGGCAACTATCGGGACGTGCCCAGGAAGGATATTGCCGCTATTACCGTTGCCATCATATATCTTGTGATGCCGCATGACCTGATACCGGATTACATCCCGGTTGTGGGCTATGCCGACGACGCAGCGGTCATTGAGTTTGCCCTAAACTTGGCACGCGAGCACCTGGATGCCTACGCAGAGTGGCGAGAGGTATAGGAGCGCTGGAGGTTGTGGCCGGGATGAATCCTTGGTCTCTTGGAGTTTCACTACCGTGATCTACAAAGCGACCATCGGAAGCACCCCGCTGCGTCTTCGGGAGAGCCGCATCGTTGCGGCTCTGCTCTTGAAGAACGTGAGTGAAGAAGATTGGAGGGCACAGGTGATCGACCAGGACGTCCTCCAGCTTGGTCGCCGCGTAACGATCACCAGGAGCGCCAATATCATCCGTGCGCGACTTCAGGCGATGGGGTCCCAGATCTGGGAAATGGTCCGTGACGGCGACCGGCCTCTGGCGACACAGGCCGCGTTCGCCGGCGCGGTCAAGCACAGCAGGCTCCTGGGCGACTTCATGGATCTCACCATTCGAGAGCAACGCGCGCTCTTCTCCGTCCAACTCAACAACCCGATGTGGAGCGACTACATCGCTGGCTGCCGGGGCCGTGACCCCGAAATGCCGCACTGGAGCGAGGGTACAATCAACAAGTTACGTTCAGTCGTCTTCTCGATGCTCGCCGAGGCCGGATACCTCCAAGACACAAAGAGTCTTCAACTCCAGACCGTCTTCGTGGATGAGACGCTCCGCTCCTGCCTGCAAGACCAAGACGAGAAGTACGTGCTGCGCTGCTTGGAGGTAATGGAGTGAGTACCCAGCTCGCAAGTCGGCTCGACCAGATCCTGCCGCGCGTCACAAGCCCAGGCTTCCTATCCAGCGAAGGCATCGGGAACGAGATTGCCTGCTACATCTTCGATTACGCGGCGGATGATGAGCTGAGCGTCCGCGACCACCTGAGCTGGATGCTTACCCACATCGAGAGCCATCACGGCGAACTCAAAGTGCTGCATCTCAATCTGTTGGATGTCGTCCTCGCGTACTTGGAGAAGCGCGGCTTGCTGGACAAGACCCTGAAGATGCAGGAGACGAAAGACACGGCCTCGGTTCTGCGGGCCCTCAAGGGCCCTCTGTCGGCGGAGAAAGTCCGTGACTTCATCGCCGCCGAACACCAGCCTGCGGACTATGACCTGGTTTTCCTTTCCGGGGTTGGTAGCGTGTGGCCGATGCTGCGCGCCCACAGCCTCTTGAACTGCCTGCACACAATCATGAGGCATACTCCGCTCGTCATGTTCTATCCGGGAAGCTTCGACGGGACAACCTTGAGGCTTTTTGGACGGATCGCGGGCACTAAATCGAAGCCGGGAGCCAAGCCGTACTACCGCGCATTCACCCTGGTTCCCCACGGGAAAGAATCATGAAGATCCAAGACCTGTTCGAGCGTGACATTCATCGGCCTATCAACGGGGTGGTCAAAGCGGACCAGCTCGATGAGTCGTCTATCTGGCAGGAACTCGATGAGTTCGTTGTTACCAAGGAACTTGCCAAACACATCGACGATCTGGTGGCCGTGCTGTTGTCCACTATCGAGTCCAAGTCCGTTACGGCGGACAAGAACGGCATCTGGGTGTCGGGGTTCTTTGGCTGTGGAAAGTCGCACTTCATCAAGGTCCTGTCGTACCTGCTCGAGAACAAGGAGCATTCCTACGGTGGGCCAGCAGCGCAGGGCCGTCGAGTTCTTCGAGGACAAGCTCGACGACGCCATGCTCTTCGCCGATCTGAAGAAGGTCGTGGCCGCCTCCACCGACACGATCCTCTTCAACATCGACAGCAAGGCCGACCACAGCGCCGGCCGCGATGCCCTATTGCGGGTGTTCCTCAAGGTCCTCAACGAGAAGCAGGGCTACAGCGGCGATCACCCCCACATCGCCCACATGGAGCGTCACCTCGACGAGAAGGGACAAGCTCGAGGTCTTCCATGCCGCGTTCGAGCGCGAGGCAGGTGCGCCCTGGATCCAGGAACGTGATGCATGGGAGTTTCATCGGGACCAGGTCGTCGCCGCGCTCATGGAAGCCCTGGGTCAGAGCAAGGAGTCCATGCAGAAGTGGGTCGACGGTGGCGAGGAGAATTTTTCTTTGACCGTCGAGAACTTCGCCAAGTGGGTGAAGCGCTACCTAGATGGCCGAGGCGACAAACACCGGATCATGTTCCTCGTGGACGAGGTCGGCCAGTTCATCGGCAACGACACCCACCTCATGCTCAACCTGCAGACCATCACCGAGCAGCTCGGAACGGTCTGCAAGGGCCGCGCCTGGGTGGTGGTGACCTCGCAGGAAGACCTCGACGCCGTGCTCGGCGATCTCAAGAGCACCAAGCAGCACGACTTCTCGAAGATCCAGGGACGCTTCAAGACCCGTCTCTCGCTCTCGAGCGCCAACGTCGACGAGGTCATCAAGGAGCGCCTGCTCGACAAGACCGAACCCGGTGCAGCCGCGCCGCTGGCCGCGGCCTACGAGGGCAAGCACGACATCCTGCGCAATCAGCTCTCGTTCGTGAACGCGGGCATGACGTTCAAGACCTACGTCGACGCCGAGGACTTTGCGGCCTGCTACCCCTTCGCCGCCTATCAGTTCACCCTGGTCCAGAAGGTCTTCGAGTCGATCCGCAAGGCGGGCGCCACGGGCCTGCATCTGTCCCAGGGCGAGCGCTCCACCCTCGATGCCTTCCAGAGCGCAGCGAAGCAGATTGGCGAATCAGAGATCGGCGCGTCTGGTGCCGTTCTATCGCTTCTATCCAGCCGTGGAGGGCTTCCTCGACACCGCGGTCAAGCGGACGATCGACCATGCCGAGGACAACCACGCACTCGAAGCCTATGACGCCACGATTCTCAAGGACCTATTCCTGATCCGCTACATCGATGAACTTCCTGGCAGCGTGGACAACCTGTTGACTCTGTGTGTCAGTGAGATCGACACGGATAGGCTGGCACTGCGCAAGACTATCGAAGAGTCTCTGGCACGGCTCGAGAGCGAGACCCTCATCGCCCGCAACGGCGATCTCTACTTCTTCCTCACCAACGAAGAGCGCGACATCGGGCGCGAGATCAAGACACGTCGGTTCCCATCGGGTGCCGAGGAGCGGGAGCTCGGCAAGCTGCTCTTCGAAGACATCCTGGGCGACATCCGCAAGCACACCTACAGCGTCAACGGGGTCGCGACTTCCGCTTCACGCGCCTCTGCGACGATCACCCGGTCGGAATCAAGCTCGAGGGCAACCTCGAGGTCGCCTTCGTCAGCCCCCTGGGCGACGACTTACGGAGTTCAGCGATGACGCCGCTGCATCCTGCACACCAGCAGTGAGCAGGGGCGCGTGCTGATCCGTCTGCCCGATGATCCCGACCTGGGGCGTGAGCTGCGGGCCTATCTCCAGACCGAGTCCTACGTCAAGACCAAGCACACGGGCTCCCTACCGGAGGCCACCAAGCGCATTCTCAGAGATCGCAGTGACGACAACCGTACGCGGCGTCGCCGGATCGTGGAGAGCCTGAGGCGCATGCTGAGCAATGCGACCTACTACGCCAGTGGGCAGAAGCTCACGGACCTAGGCGGCGGCGATCCCAAGGAGGCCTGGGCGAGGCGCTGGAGTACCTGATCCAGAACGCCTATCCCAAGATGGCCTACATCGAGCATCTTCATTCCAATCCCCAAGCAGGAGATCCAGAAGCACCCTGCGCGCGAACGATTTCGAGCAGGTGGCGCTCGACTGGAGCACGCCCGAGTCCAACCCCAGGCCCTGGAAGATCTGCGCGAGTACATCCGTCTCTGTGCAAGCAAACAAGCAAGCAGATCGTGCTCCACGATCTCATCGAAGAAGCGCTACGGCGAGCGCCCCTACGGGTGGCCGGAGGCTGGAGGTTGTGCTTCTGGTGGCGCGGCTCGCCGTGCTCAAGGAGATCACTCTCCAGGTGCCGAGCGGAAGGCGCTTGCCGCTCGACCAGGCCTACGACCACCTCACCTCCAAGAACAAGCAGCGCAAGGTTGTGATTCAACGGCGAGAAGCAGCCAGCGGCACGGTCGTCAAGGACGCCCAGTCACTGGGGAAGGACCTCTTTGCCAAGCAGGGGCCCGGACGCGAGAAGGAGGAACTGTTCACCTTCCTGCAGGGGAAAGCTCTTGTCGGCTGGAAGGATGACCTGGCCAAGTACGAGCCCCTGGCCAAGACCGGGACCTATCCCGGGGCTTGAAGGAGATCGAAGCCGGTCGGTTGTATCCCTGAGAAAGTTCGTGGAGGAGACCGACTCGGCGAAGTTCCTGAGCCGCTTTGTTGAGAATCGATCGGAGTTGCTTGATCTGTCCGATGATGTGCAAACCCTGAAAGGCTTCTACACCAACCAAAAGCATACCTGGGAAGAGCTAAGGAATGCGGTTGACGCTCTTTCTCCGAACCGGCTTCAGCTGGAGTCTCACGACGAAGCACGGCCCGCCCTGGCCCGTATGGAGGAGATCCTCGGGGCGCCCAGTCCCTACGGCCTGCTCCCCGAGGTCGCGGACGCTTGATTCACACCGCGAACGGCGTCAACGACGCGTTGATTGCCGAAGAGCGTGCCCCCGCGGTGCAACGAATCCAAGACCTCCTCGACGGCGTGGCTACAGAACTGGACAAGGTGGCCGCGGATAACGACTTGCGAAGCAGATCCACCGCAGAGTTGGAGAAGCTGCGGGCTACGGCGGCGGCGGCGAGCAGCATTCCGCACATTGCTCAGGCCTGCCAAACGGCGGATGGGGCCTATGATCGAGCGCTTGCCGCCATCGAGAAAGCGATGGCACCGCCTGCTCCCAAGCCGGGAGAAGGAGCACCGCCGACCTCCTCCACGCCCAAGGTCAAGAAGCGCCGGGTCGTGGATGCCCGTAGCCTGTGTCCGGCACCTTCATCGAAACTCCGGAAGACATGGAGACCTTCCTCGAGAAGCTCCGAGCGGAGCTGGAGGCCGCCCTTGACGCCGACGAGCGGATCCAGATCAAGTGAGCCAAGTCGTATGAACACATCAGAGCTGAGCAAGTACGCACCAGAGGCGCGGAGGTCTTTCATTGCGGCGGTGAGCGCTCAGGCCGCGAAGCTCGGCATCACCGCGAAGGGCATTGTCCCCCGCCCACGGTGGAGGGCGACGTGCTGCTGATCGGGGGCCAGGCCTTCCCAGCGGCTATTGCGCTGGCACGCAAGGCGCTTGGCCGAGCGCGTCGAGGCCCAGCGGCTTCGAGCAGACCATGGAGGCCATCGCCTACACCTGGTTCAACCGCTTCGTCGCCATCCGCTACATGGAGTTGCATGGGTACCTAGACTACGGCTACCGGGTGTTGAGCCACCCCGAAGGGACCGGACGCCCCGAGATCCTGGACCACGCCGCGGATGTGGAGCTTCCTGGCCTCGACCGCGAGAAGGCCATCGAGCTGAAGCTTGTCGGAACGAAGGATGAGGAGCTCTACCGCCTGCTGCTCCTGGCCCAGTGCAACGCCCTCCACCAGGCGATGCCCTTTCTCTTCGAGAAGATCGGGGACGAGACCGAGCTGCTCCTGCCCGCCAACCTGCTGCACACCGACTCGCTGATCCGCCAGCTGGTCGAGCAGGTCGATGAGGCGCTGTGGCAAGAGATCGAGATCATCGGCTGGCTCTACCAGTTCTACATCTCGGAGAAGAAGGACCAGGTCATCGGCAAGGTGGTGAAGTCGGAAGACATTCCGGCGGCGACCCAGCTCTTCACGCCCAACTGGATCGTGAAGTACATGGTCCAGAACTCGCTGGGGGCGCAGTGGCTGGCGACCTATCCCCAGTCGCCGCTCAAAGGGCAGATGGAGTACTACATCGAGCCCGCCGAGCAGACCGACGAGGTCAACGCGCAGCTCGCGGCCATCACGCCCAGCCAGCTCAACCCCGAGGAGCTGACCCTCATCGACCCGGCCAGTGGCTCCGGGCACATCCTGGTGGAGGCCTATGAGCTCTTCAAGGCCATCTACCTGGAGCGCGGCTATCGGCAGCGAGACGTCCCGCAGCTGATCCTCGAGAAGAACCTCTTCGGCCTCGACATCGACGAGCGGGCGGCGCAGCTGACGGGCTTTGCGCTGATGATGAAGGGGCGGGCGGATGACCGGCGGCTGTTTGAGCGGGGGGTGAAGCTCAATGTGATGGCGCTGGTGGATAGCGCGGGGTTCGATGCGGAGGGGCTGGCGAAGGGGGTGGAGCTCGGGGACTACGGGCTGAAGCCGGGGGACCTCACGGAGCTGAAGCGGCTGTTCGAGCACGCGACGACGTTTGGGTCGTTGATTCAGGTGCCGGAGGGGTTGGCGGAGAAGCTGCCGGCGCTGAAGCAGCTGAGTGAGGCGACTAGTCCGGACCTATTTGTGTCGGAGGCGCTCAATCGCTTGGGGCCGCTGGTGCAGCAGGCCGAGTTGCTGGCGACGCAGTACGACGCGGTAGTGGCGAACCCGCCGTATATGGGCACCAAGTTTCATGCGCCTTCCCTCAAGAAATTTATCAAGGATTGCTTCCCCGACGCCAAGAGCGATCTTTTCGCTTGCTTCATCGAGCAGGGCTACTCATTGGCGACGACCAATGGCCACAACGCGATGGTCACCATGCATAGCTGGATGTTCCTGTCATCGTTCGAGAAGATGCGGGAATCGCTGCTTCGGAGGAAAACGATTCGCACGATGGCGCACTTGGGAGCACGGGCCTTCGGAAGCATCTCAGGTGAGATCGTTCAGGCGACCGCGTGCGTCCTGAGGAACAGCTCATTGCATCGCTATAAGCCCGTGTTCATCAGGCTGGTTGATGGAGATGAGGAAGAGAAACGATCGGCGCTCACGAGTGGTGAACTGAGATTTGACACTGCGGCCCAGGACTCATTTGCGAGCATTCCCAGCAGTCCGGTCGCGTATTGGATCCCGGCGCCTCTGTTAGTGAGTTTCTCTGATATGCCAGCGCTAAGAGAGTCGGTGCCGGCGAAATCAGGCCAGAACACAGGCGACAACAATCGGTTCACCCGGCGCTGGCACGAAGTGGCCGAGGAGAATGTTGGTTTCGGTAGGGATTCACTGGCGCAGACGGAAACGGATACGCCGGCATGGTACCCCTACAACAAGGGAGGCTCATTCAGAAAGTGGGCCGGGAACTACGAGTACATCGTCAACTGGTCGCACAATGGGCGAGCCATCAAGGCCTACGCAGTCGAGAGGAACAACGGGAAGCACTGGTCAAGATACATCCAGAACCTCGACTTCATGTTGAAGGAAGGTATCACGTGGACCTTCATTAGTTCATCCGCCTTCGGTGCCAGATATACGCCGGAAGGCCATCTCTTTGACTATGCCGGTTGCTCCGCATTTCCGCAGGCAGCCGATCGAAACAAAGTGCTCGCGCTCTTCTGCTCGAAGCTGAGCACGTACATCCTCTCCTTTCTCAATCCGACGCTAAACCTCCAGCCAGGAAACGTGGGGAACTTGCCGGTCCCGCCGATGGCGCCAGATGCAACTGCACAGTTGGGTGAGAATGCTGAGACTTGCGTCGCTGCAAGCCGGAGAGACTGGGACGCCTACGAACGTTCCTGGGACTTCCAAACCCTCCCCCTCCTCACGGTCTCCTCCGACCCCACCCCCACCCTCGAATCCAGCTACACCGCGTGGAGCACCCAGAACCGTGACACCATCGCCGAGATGAAGTGCCTCGAAGAGGAAAACAACCGCCTCTTCATCGACGCCTACGGCTTGGGCGAAGAGCTCACCCCCGACGTCCCCATCGAGCAGATCACCCTCACGGTGAATCCTGCTTACCGCTACGGCGGCAAGCTCACCGAGGAGGAGCAGTGGACCCGCTTCCGCCAGGACAGCATGGAGGAGCTGGTCTCCTACGCCATCGGCTGCATGATGGGCCGCTACAGCCTGGACGCGCCGGGCCTCATCTACGCCCACCGCGGAAACGAGGGCTTCGACCCCAGCCGCTACCCCACCTTCCCGGCCGACGACGACGGCATCGTCCCGCTCACCGACACCGAGTGGTTCGACGACGATGCCGCCCACCGCCTGATCGAGTTCATCTCGGTGGCCTGGGACAAGAGCCACCTCGAAGCCAACCTCACCTTCCTGGCCGACAACCTGGGCCCCAAGAAGAACGAGTCGAGCCGCGAGACGCTGCGCCGCTACCTCTGCGACAAGTTCTTCAAGGACCACCTGCAGACCTACAAGAAGCGCCCCATCTACTGGCTCTTCTCGAGCGGCAAGCAGAAGGCCTTCCAGTGCCTGGTCTACCTGCACCGCTACAACGAGGGCACGCTCTCACGGATGCGCGGGGAGTACACGATCCCATTGCAGGGCAAGATGGCGGCACGGCTGGAGAAGCTTCAGGGAGACATCCAGGCCGCGACGTCGACGGCCCAAACCAAGCGCCTGGACAAAGAGCGAACCAAGCTCGAGAAGCAGCAGGTGGAGCTGCTGGCTTTCGACGACAAACTGCGGCACTACGCGGACATGCGGATCTCCCTGGATCTGGATGATGGGGTGAAGGTGAACTACGGGAAGTTCGGGGACCTGTTGGCTGAGGTGAAAGCTGTACACGGCAAGAATGAGACGCCTGAGCGTGTAGAGGGAGCCACTTGAACACCAACGAGAAGCTGTTTAAGGAGAGCTTCTGGGGTCTTGCTGAGCAGATCCTAGGCGTATTCTCGCTCTGGGCAGAGAACAGAGAGTATTACCTGAGAGAGCTGATTCCAAGTCTGCAGGCTGATTCCAAGACCGGAACAAGGCAAGAGCGTGCTCTCTTTCAAGAGATTCATGAAGTAGCCACTCCGGAACAGTGGAGGACCCTACCTCAGTTGATAGATGTATGCGCAAAGCGGCGTGGCGAGAATCGGAAGTACGGTTTTGCCATATGCGCAAGGATAGTCAAGTACCTAGAAGACTACAAGTTTGAAGAGGCCGAGATCTTAGCCAAGGACAATATAGATTATGTCTCGGTAGAAGCCTACGCCGAGGCGCGAGAGAATGCGAAAAGGACTGCAGAGCGCGCGATGCAAGAGGCCTGCGAACGCGCGGTGCACGAAGCCGACGAGAGACGTAGGCGATTGAGCGCGACGGTTGAAGCAGAACGACGGAGAGTTGAAGGCGAGAGACTACTTGGTCTAGAGCTAGAAGCGGCGATGCGGAAGGGTAGGGAGTCAACCGCAGCGAATAGGTTAGCGACCAAGAACGCGATGATCACGAAGCAGCTAACGGAGGAGCTGAGCAGATCCGTGGAGAAGGCGGACGCTCTGAATGCAGTTGTGAATCCCGAGGGGCTTGTCGACTACTCCCGGCTAAAGGCGCTACATCTAACCAAGTGGCTAGCGAGCACATTAGAGATGCCGCAGATTGCCAATGAGCAGGTCCTAGCAATAGGTGACCTGGCGCATTCGCTCCTGCTCAAGGCCAGGGCCGGATCTGGTAAGACCACGGTGATAACGGCTAAGGCTGGGCTACTCATGAAACACGAGGGCGTACCACCGGACGAGATCATGATCCTGGCGTTCAACGGCAAAGCTGCATCTGGAGTGAGTCACAAGATCAAAAAGGAGCAGCATCAGAGCGATTTCAAGAATGCCAGGACATTTCACTCCCTTGCGTATCAATTGGTGCAGCCGAAAGCCAAGCTTCTGGGCGACGCCGTCGAAGGAAGCGCAAAAGAGCAATCGCATTTTGTGCAGGGCCTCATCAGCCAGGAGATGAATCCAGCACTAACCAAGACTCTGTACAGCTTCTTTCAGCGTGAGCTCAAAGAGCTTGAGGATATTGGCACATTCCTCTCGGCCGAGGACTACTATATCTACAGACGAAATCTTGCTCAAGAAACCTTGCGTGGTGAGTATGTGAAATCGATTGGGGAAAAGTGGATAGCAGACTTCCTGTTCGAGCATGGAATTACATATGCCTATGAGTACGTCTGGTTCTGGAACCGGCGGAACTACCGGCCTGACTTCAGTCTCTTTGTTGACGGGCCGTCCCCAAACATCGTCATTGAGCACTGGGGAGTGGATCCTAACGATCCAGACCAACGAGTACCAGAGCACTGGACTCGAAGTTGGGACGACTATCGACTTCAGATTGATGAGAAGCGGGGCTACTGGCGACGGTACAATAGGGCTAATCCCGAGAAGGCGGTGTGCTTCCTAGAAACATCGGTGCTAGACATGCAAGGCGGTCGCCTAGCGTTCGATTCGGCGCTCAAGGAGAAGCTACTCGGCGTTGGAGTTGTTCTGGAACGCGTGCCTGAAGGTGGGTTGCGCGAGAGGGTGGTTAGGCACCGCCTCAGTCGATTCGCACGTATGTGCCTCCAGTACATCAACAAAGCTAAGAGGCAACGTCTGAGTCCAGATGAGATGGCGAGCAAAATCTCGGCCGCAACTGATTTGGCTGAGAGAACTAGAGTGTTCCTTCAGGTGTCCAACACTATCTATCGTGCCTATCAGAGAACGTTGCAAGAAGAGAATAGAATGGATTTCGACGACCTGCTGAATTCAGCTATTGACGTGGTTCATCAAACTGCTGGGACTGGTCAAATCAGCATCAGCATAACGGATCAGCGCTATATTACGACGAACGAGCTGAAATGGATTCTGGTCGATGAGTTTCAGGATTGTTCCAGGCTATTCCATGACCTTGTTGCGGCAATCCGCATCTACAACACGGATGCACGTCTATTCTGCGTTGGTGATGACTGGCAGGCTATCAACGGGTTTGCGGGCTCGGACCTTAAGTTCGTTCATAAGTTCACGGAGCTCTTTGAGCGATCCAACGTCAGATACTTGCAGAACAACTACCGGAGTGCTCAACAAATAGTGGGCCTTGGCAATCGTTTCATGCGTGGCAAGGGCAAGCCCTCAATGCCCGCTGTGAAAGGCAGATCTGCGGACATACAAGTTGTGTACCCAGAAGACATTTGGATTGAGCAGAGACCAGATCCGGATTGGGCAGAGGCCCGTGCCAGCGATGAGCGGTTCCAAACATGGGAGAGAACGGCGGAAGGCCAACGACCGAAGGACAAGTCAATGAGAGTCGGTAGAGTGCTGAAAGCCTGTCACGCCATTCTGACGAGTGAGAAGTACTCACGGGAGACGACCTTCGCGATCTTGAGCCGCGTTCGTCGCTTTGGTGCGGGTTACGCTACGCCAAGAAGTTGGCACAGGAAACTAAGGGAGATCATGTATCCAGCGGAGCTGGAAGCGTTCGGGGACTTTGATGCTAGGGTGCGCTGTAGCACCGTACATGGATACAAAGGCATGGAGGCAGACGTTGTCATTATCCTTGGTGTTGTCAAGAGGATGTTCCCTTTGATTCATCCCGCTCGCGAATTGTACTCGATATTTGGCGTAACGCCTGCCAACGCGCTAGAGGAGGAAGAACGACTGTTCTACGTTGCCATTACAAGGGCGAAGGCAGATATGTATCTATTCACGGAGAGAAACAGGGAATCAGAGTTCCTGAGTAGGCTTTGTATATGAGCGGGCAACGATGGTGTGCAGGCGTGCGTCAGGAGTTAGCATAATGTACCAAACCGGTGGAACCATCAAGGAAACCATCGAACTCGTCCAGCGCCACGAGTACGTCCTCCCAGCCATCCAACGGGAGTTCGTGTGGAAACCCGAGCAGATTCAACGTCTGTTCGACAGTCTCATGCAGGGCTATCCCTTCGGCACATTCCTGCTGTGGCGGGTCCGGGCCGAGAATGCCTCCCAATATCGGTTCTACGACTTCGTCCGGAACTACCACGAGCGTGACAATCCGCATTGCCCGCAGCTGCCCCTCCAGACGGATCATGTCACCGCGGTGCTGGACGGCCAGCAGCGTCTGACCGCCCTCAACATCGGCCTGTGCGGTTCCATGGCCATCAAGCAGCCGTGGAAGTGGTGGAGCAACCCCGATGCGTTCCCCGTGCGGCACTTGTACTTGGATCTTCTTGGCTCGGTAGAACCGGGTGAAGAGGGAGACAAGTACCGTTTCGACTTCCTCACCGATGAGCAGGTGGCCCAGGCAGATACCGTGACAACCTGTTGGTTCAAGGTCGGTGACATCCAGAAGATGCAGAGCGGCCCCGCGATGCTGAGTTGGCTCAACAAGAGGCTGGCTCAAGACAAGCTGGACCAGGCCTACGAAACGCTCGACCGCCTGCACCAGGTCATCCACACGAAACCGTTGGTCGCCTACTACGAGGAGAAGTCCCAGGACCTCTCGACGGTGCTCAACATCTTCATCCGCATGAACAGCGGAGGCACGGTGCTCTCCTACTCGGATCTGTTGCTCTCCATTGCGGTGGCGCAGTGGCAGAGCTTGGATGCCCGGCAGGAGATTCACTCGGTGGTGGACGAGATCAACCAGACGGGCGAACACTTCGCCTTTTCGCAGGACCTGGTGCTCAAGGCCGGACTCCTGCTTACCAACATTGGAAACGTCGGGTTCAAGGTCGAGAACTTCAACCACGAGAACATGACGGTCCTTGAACAGCAGTGGCCGGACGTCAAACGCGCCCTGACGTTGACGGTGCGGCTCATTGCCTCCTTTGGATTCAACGGCCAGAACCTACGTGCCGCGAGCGCGATCCTCCCCATCGCCTATTACCTGCGTCAGCTCAACCCGGGGGATGGCTACCTAACCAAAGCGGCATACGCCGAAGACCGGGAAAGGACCCGCAGGTGGCTGACCCGAAGCATCCTGAAGGCATCAGGAATCTGGGGGAGCGGACTCGATACGCTCCTCACCTACCTCCGAGACACGATCAGCACCCATGGTCAGGAGCGGTTCCCGGTCGAGCAACTCGATCAACAGATGGCGCGTCGCGGCAAGGCGCTCACATTCGAACCGGAAGAGGTGCAAGAGCTTACGGAGTTGCAGTACAAGGACGCCCGGACCTTCGCGCTGCTGTCGCTTCTGTTTCCCTTCATCGATTTCCACAACCACTTCCACGTTGACCACATTTTTCCCCGGGCCGAGTTCTCCAAGACCAAGCTCCGGAAGCTGGGGTTGTCGGAGGACGACATCGACCGGTTCCAGGGAATGCGGGACGGATTGGCGAATCTGCAGTTGCTGGACGGCATCGCGAACATGGAGAAGCAGACAACGCTTCCTGCGAAGTGGCTCCGGGAGGCGTTCGCGGATAACGTCAGTCGAGCGAGTTGCCAGGAGAAACACTTCCTAGGCTCGGTTCCCGAGTCCATAGCGGACTTTCCTGGATTCTACGAGGCGAGGCAGCAAGTCCTTGCCGCGCGGATCTCAGAGTTGCTGGGGAAGCCCGCGGCTCGTGAGGAAGCCACAGTTCACGACGTAACCGCCGACTAACACCAGTTCCAGTACACACATCCCAAGGTTAGAGGACAGGATCGTATGGCCAAGGAGCCCATCCGAAGTGAAAAGCACGAATTTGCCCGCAACTCGTTGCCGGACGAGCTGGTACCGGTGTTCGACCGGTTCGTCGAGGACTACCGATTTGCTGCGACGATTCATCACGGGTCGCCGTTTGTCTCCTACATCGTGCTGGCGGAAATGGTCAAAGCCGGCTGGCGTCAGACCGGAGAACCGATTGATCATTGGAAGAAGACGAATGACTAGGGTGTCGCAATGAAGACGTCAGAGCTGAGCAAGTACGCACCGGAGGCGCGGAGGGCGTTCATCACGGCGGTGAGCGCCCAGGCGGCGAAGCTCGGTATCACGGGGAAGGGAGTGTCCCCGGCCACGGTTCAGGGGGACGTGCTGCTAATCGGGGGGCAGCCGTTCCCTGCGGCTATCTCGCCCGCGCGCAAGGCATTGGCCAAGCGAATTGAGGCTCACGGGTTTGGCCAGATCATGGAGGCCATTGCCTACACCTGGTTCAACCGCTTCGTCGCCATCCGCTACATGGAGCTCCACGGCTACCTCGATCACGGCTACCGCGTCCTCTCGCACCCCGAAGCCGCCGGCCGCCCCGAGATCCTCGACCACGCCGCCGACGTCGAGCTCCCCGGTCTCGACCGCGAGAAGGCCATCGACCTGAAGCTCGACGGCACCCAGGATGAAGCCCTCTACCGCCTGCTCCTCCTGGCTCAGTGCAACGCCCTCCACCAGGCGATGCCGTTCCTCTTCGAGATGATCGGGGACGAGACCGAGCTTCTTCTGCCCGGAAATCTGCTGCACACCGACTCGCTGATCCGCCAGCTGGTCGAGCAGGTCGATGAAGATCTCTGGCAGGAGATCGAGATCATCGGCTGGCTCTACCAGTTCTATATCTCGGAGAAGAAGGACGAGGTCATCGGCAAGGTGGTGAAGTCGGAAGACATTCCGGCGGCGACCCAGCTCTTCACGCCCAACTGGATCGTGAAGTACATGGTGCAGAATTCGCTGGGGGCGCAGTGGCTGGCGACCTATCCCCAGTCCCCGCTCAAAGGGCAGATGGAGTACTACATCGAGCCCGCCGAGCAGACCGACGAGGTCAACGCGCAGCTCGCAGCCATCACGCCCAGCCAGCTCAACCCCGAGGAGCTGACCCTCATCGACCCGGCCAGTGGCTCCGGGCACATCCTGGTGGAGGCCTATGAGCTCTTCAAGGCCATCTACCTGGAGCGCGGTTACCGACAACGAGACGTCCCGCAGCTGATCCTCGAGAAGAACCTCTTCGGCCTCGACATCGACGAGCGCGCGGCGCAGCTGACGGGCTTTGCGCTGATGATGAAGGGGCGGGCGGATGATCGGCGGCTGTTTGAGCGGGGGGTGAAGCTCAATGTGATGGCGCTGCAGGACAGCGCCGGGTTCGATGCGGAGGGGCTGGCGAAGGGCGTTGCGCTCGGCGACTACGGGCTGAAGCTGGGGGACCTCACGGAGCTGAAGCGGCTGTTCGAGCACGCGACGACGTTTGGGTCATTGATTCAGGTGCCGGAGGGGTTGGCTTCGAAGCTGCCGGCGCTGAAGCGGCTGAGCGAGGCGACCAGCCAGGACCTCTTTGTCTCGGAGTCACTTAAGCGATTGGGGCCGCTCGTGCAGCAGGCCGGGTTACTGGCGTCGCAGTACGACGCGGTGGTGGCGAATCCGCCGTATATGGGCAGTGGTGGGATGAACGCCCCTCTGAAGCAGTATGCCAAGGACAACTTCACTGATGCCAAGAGTGACTTGTTCGCGTGTTTCATTGAGCGCGGTTACACGCTTGCAGCGCATTCGGCGCGCAGCGCGATGGTCACTATGCAGAGCTGGATGTTCCTTTCGAGCTTCCAGAACATGCGCGAACGGATGTTGCGAGAGAAGACCATCACCTCGATGGCTCAGATTGGATACAACAGTTTCCCTTCGATGAACTCAAAGATTGCACAGGCGACTGTCCTCTCTCTTAAGAACAGCCCACCTGGGCGGTTTGCAGGGACTTTTATCGATCTAAACAGTGCGCCCCAATCTGCAAGCAAGAGAGACGTGTTTCTGGCGAAAGACCCGGTCAATTACTTCCAGGTCTTCCAGCAAGACTTTGGCGAAATCCCGGGTAGCCCCCTGGCATATTGGGTGAGCAAGGCGTTTGTTGAGGTGTTTTCGAGCAACCCCCAACTTCGGAGCAATTGCTACGCCGGGTTTGGGATCAAGACTGGAAACAATGACTTGTTCATGCGTCTGTGGTTTGAAGCTTCCGCAGGCAATACTTCCTTCGATACGACCGAAGGATCGTCATTCCAGGAAACCTGGTATCCCTGTGCGTCTGGCGGGGACTTTAGAAGGTGGTTCGGAAATCGTAGCCTCATAGTCAACTATCAATACAAAGGAGTGGCGATAGAGCAACATGCGAAGAAGCACGGAAATTCGTTTGGGTTCAATGGGCAGCAATACTACTTCCGTCGATCTATCACCTGGCCAAAGCTAACCTCGGCCAGCAACTCATTTCGGTTTACGCCACCCGACAGTGTTTTTGACGGCGTGGGTTTATCGGCCTTTTTCGAGACCGATTCGGTGATGTACACTGTTCTTGCCGCGCTGAATACGAATGTTTACCAAGAAATGATCGACTTTGTCGCACCTACGCTGTCCCTGACTAGTGGCGACCTACTGAAGCTTCCATTCCCAGCGGCTGTTCTTGATGGTGGCGCAGGCACAAACGCAAGGGTGCTCGTCGGGTTAAGCGAGCTCGACTGGGACGCCTACGAACGCTCCTGGGACTTCCAATCCCTCCCCCTCCTGACGGCCTCCTCCGACCCCACCCCCACCCTCGAATCCAGCTACACCGCCTGGATCACCCAGAACCGCGACACCATCGCCGAGATGAAGCGCCTCGAAGAGGAGAACAACCGCCTCTTCATCGACGCCTACGGCCTGGCGGACGAGCTCACCCCCGACGTCCCCATCGAGCAGATCACCCTCACGGTGAACCCCGCCTACCGCTACGGCGGCAAGCTCACCGAAGAGGAGCAGTGGACCCGCTTCCGCCAGGACACCATGGAGGAGCTGGTCTCCTACGCCATCGGCTGCATGATGGGCCGCTACAGCCTGGACGCGCCGGGCCTCATCTACGCCCACAGCGGCAACGAGGGCTTCGACCCCAGCCGCTACCCCACCTTCCCGGCCGACGACGACGGCATCGTCCCGCTCACCGACACCGAGTGGTTCGACGACGATGCCGCCCACCGCCTGATCGAGTTCATCTCGGTGGCCTGGGACAAGAGCCACCTCGAAGCCAACCTCACCTTCCTGGCCGACAACCTCTCGCCCAAGAAGAACGAGTCGAGCCGCGAGACCATCCGCCGCTACCTCTGCGACAAGTTCTTCAAGGACCACCTGCAGACCTACAAGAAGCGCCCCATCTACTGGCTCTTCTCGAGCGGCAAGCAGAAGGCCTTCCAGTGCCTGGTCTACCTGCACCGCTACAACGAGGGCACGCTCTCGCGGATGCGCAGCGAGTACGTGATCCCGCTGCAGGGCAAGATGGCGGCTCGCCTGGAGAAGCTCCAGGGCGACATCCAGGCCGCGACGTCGACGGCCCAGAGCAAGCGCCTGGAGAAGGAGCGGGCCAAGCTGGAGAAGCAGCAGGTGGAGCTGCTGGCCTTCGACGAGAAGCTGCGCCACTACGCCGACCGCCGCATCGCCCTCGATCTGGATGACGGCGTGAAGGTGAACTACGGCAAGTTCGGTGATCTGCTGGCCGAGGTGAAGGCCGTGCACGGCAAGAAGCCGGAGGACGCATGAAAGCTGAACAGGTCGACCAGGCGCTCCATCAGAAGTTCGTCGCCGAGGACGAGCGCCTGGTCTTCTGGCACGACCCCGAACGGCGAGTTCGCCGACTACCTGGCCGGCGGCCTGTGGGCGGCGAGCTCGCCGACGTGCAGGTGCTCGATGTGGCCGAGATGGGCGGCCTCTCGGCCAAGCTCCGCCTGGAGCGCGAGGACACGGCCGGGCAAGTACCTCGTCTACAGCCAGGGCGAGGCCCCCCCGGCGGAGGAGGACTGGCTGCTCGACATCCGGCTCTACAGCGCCCAGTTCCACGCCGACGTGGCCAGCCATGTGGCTGCAGGAGCTGGGTCTGGCCAGCCTCTCGCTGCGGGATCACCTGAAGGCGCGGTCCGCTTTCTTGCGCAGTCAGGAGCGGCTAAAGAAGCTGCGCCGGCTCGCAAGCACGAAGGATGACGAAGCGACCCTCGACCTCAAGATGATGGCGGTCCTGGTGGGGAGCCCCGTGGCCAGCCCCTTCGAGATGCTGCCGCGCCCTCTGCCACGGTCATGTCGATGGAAGGCGCTTCGACCTGAGCGAGACGCCGGAGGTCATCAGACCTTCGAGAAGATGGACCTGCTGGACCGGTTCTGGGAACTGATGCGTCAGCGAGTTTGGCTATGCATCCGACTCCGCCCAGCGTGGCCGGTCTGTTGCGAAGGCTCTTCGTCTCGGAGCTGTTCCACCAGACGGATGGCGCGCCCCTGGATCCCTTGTCTCATCTCCAGCTACGCGGAGCGGGTGGCCGCAACGCGGTGGTCTTTCTGACCCAGTGGCGCGACTCCAGCGGCAAGGCAGCCAGCTACGACGCCGCGGCCGCCGCCGTCGCCGCAGAGCAGAACGTCGACGACGCCCTCGCCTCGCTGGACCTCGAGGCCATCAAGGATGTCTACACCTTCTGGGATGCGGAGAAGCGCGTTGTCTCCAGCCTCAAGGAAGCGGTTGCTGGAGCGAGTCCAGACTCGTCGACGTGGAGTCGTTGACCGCCCTGGCCAGCGAGCGCAAGGCCGGCCACTGGCTCTCCGGCCCGGGCAGCGACGCCGCCGGACCGGCAGCGCCATCGCCGACGCCTACGACGCCATCGTGGCCGCGGCGGAGCTCTTCGCCCTGCGCCGCCGAGCATCGGCAGCGCCCTGAGCTTCGATGCCCCGGCGATCTGCTTGCTGCCTATCGGGAGCGACCTCTACCGATTTGACCGGCTCTATCGGCGCTTCTGCACCAATGGAAAGCCGGCGCTCGGCAAGGCTGGGATCTGCTCAAGACCCTGGCCGACGAGGTCGAGCGGGTCTACGACCAGGGCTTCCTGCAGCCGCTGGGCATCGAGTGGAGCCGGTCTGCTGGATGAGGGCTTCCTTGATGAGTGGAGCTTCCTCCGTTCCCGGCTCAGCAGGACTTCTACGCCGACAACATCGCGCCGCACCTTGCCGAGAATCGGACCGAAAGCGCGCCTTTGTCATCATCAGCGATGCGTTTCGCTACGAGGCCGCCAAGGAGCTGACCGAATCGCTCAACGGACGCTATCGGATCGGACGCCGAGCTCTCCGCGATGCTGGGGGTGCTGCCCTCCTACACGGCGCTGGGCATGGCGAGCCTGTTGCCCCACAAGACGCTTGCCTACAACGACAAGGGCGAGGTGCTGGTCGATGGCAAGTCCACCGCCGGCACCGAGGCGCGCAACAAGCAGCTCGCCACCGTCGAGGGCATGGCCTGCCAGGCCAACGACCTGCTGCGTGATGAAGCTCGACGAGGCCCGCGAGTTCACCGAGGACAAGCGGGTCGTCTACATCTACCACAACGTCATCGACGCCCGGGGCGACAGCGGTCCACCGAAGGCGAGACCTTCGAGGCGGTCTCCGACTGCATCGCCGAGCTGGTCGAGCTGGTCCAGTTCTGCGTGAACAAGCTGAATGCCGCCAAGGTGTGGGTCACGGCGGATCACGGCTTCCTCTTCCAGCAGGAAGCGCCGGGGGAGACGGACAAGAGCAAGCTCAGCTACAAGCCGGCCAACGCGGCAATAGCCAAGAAGCGCTACGTGATCGGCCGCGACCTGGGGCCGACATCCCCGAGGCGCACCACGGCTCCATCGTCGAGTCACGGCCGGCGCGGACGGCGGGATGGAGTTCTGGGTGCCCCGCGGCGCCAACCGCTTCCACTTCACCGGGGGCGCGCGCTTCGTCCACGGCGGCGCCATGCCGCAGGAGGTCGTCGTTCCGCTGGTCACCGTCACGCAGCTGCGCGGCAAGAAGAAGGAGGCAGGCTCGCGCAGCGAGAAGGTCTCGGTGCAGGTGCTCGGCACCAACCACAAGATCACGACGCCCAAGTATCGCTTCGAGCTGATCCAGACCGAGGCGGTGAGCGAGCGGAGAAAGCCCATCACGTGCGCGCCGCGGTCTACGACGGGCGACGAGCCGGTGACCTCGGTGGAGACGGTCACCTTCGACAGCGCGTCGGACAGCATCGAGGAGCGCAAGAAGTCGCTTCGCTTCGAGCTGCGCACCGGGACCTACGACAAGACGACGCCGTACCGACTGGTGCTGCGCGACGCCGACAGCGACGCCGAGGTGCAGTCGGTGCCGGTCGTGATCGACAGGAGCTTTGACGATGACTTCTGAGAGCCAGGAAGCGAGCGGCGGCGACCTTGACGCGCTGCTCAACAAGCACTTCGCGGGCAAGGTGGTCCGCAAGGACCTCACCAAGCTGGTGAAGGAGGGCGCCAACGTGCCCGTCTTCGTGCTGGAGTACCTGTTGGGGAACTACTGTGCCTCCGATGATGAGGAAGTCGTTGCGGAGGGGCTCCAGACGGTCAAACGGGTACTCGCAGAAAATTTCGTGCGTCCGGACGAAGCCGAGAAGATCAAGTCGTTGATCCGTGAGAAGGGCACCTACAAGGTCATCGACAAGGTGAACGTCGAGCTCAACGAGAAGCGCGACGTGTACGAGGCGCAGCTCTTCAGCCTGGGCATCAAGGGCGTCGTGGTTCCCCACCGGCGACCGTCAAGCAGTACGAGAAGCTCCTCGTCGGCGGCATCTGGGCGCTGGTCACGCTGGAGTACTTCTTCGAAGAAGGGGCAGAAGGGCTCGCCGTTCTCGGTCCGACAGCTCAAGCCGATCCAGATGCCGAACATGGACATGGAGGAGCTGCGGGAGGGCGCAAGCACTTCACCGCCGAGCAGTGGCTCGACGTGCTGATGCGCTCCTCTGGCATGGAGCCGGTGAATCTGGAGCAGCGGGTCAAGTGGCACCTGCTGGCGCGGATGATTCCGTTCGTCGAGAACAACTACAACGTCTGTGAGCTGGGCCCACGCGGCACTGGCAAGAGCCACATCTACAAGGAGGTCAGCCCCAACAGCATATTGATCTCGGGCGGACAGACCACGGTCGCCAATCTGTTCTACAACCTGGCGCGCCGCCAGATCGGTCTGGTGGGTGTCTGGGACGTGGTAGCCTTCGATGAGGTGGCCGGCATCCACTTCAAGGATCACGACGGCGTCCAGATCATGAAGGACTACATGGCGTCGGGTTCATTTGTCCGCGGACAGGGCTCAATCAACGCATCCGCGTCGATGGTGTTCGTCGGCAACATCGACAACATCAAAGTCCTGCTCAAGACGAGCCACCTGCTGGCGCCGTTCCCTGATGCGATGATCGACGCCGCCTTCTTCGACCGCTTCCACGCCTACATCCCGGGCTGGGAGATTCCGAAGATGCGGCCCGAGTTCTTCACCGACCAGTACGGCTTCATCGTCGACTACCTGGCCGAGTTCTTCCGCGAGATGCGCAAGCACAACTTCGGCGACGCCATCAGCAAGTACTTCCGCCTGGGGCGCGATCTGAATCAGCGCGACACCATCGCCGTGAAGCGCACGGTCTCCGGCCTGCTCAAGCTGCTCTATCCGCACGAGGACTACGACAAGGAGGCCGTCCGCGAGTGCCTCGAGTATGCGCTCGAGGCTCGACGCCGCGTCAAGGAGCAGCTCAAGCGCATCGGCGGCATGGAGTTCTACGACGTTCACTTCAGCTACATCGACCTCGAGACCAGCGAAGAGAAGATTCGTCGGGTGAAGGAGCAGGGCGGAGACTCGCTGATCCCCGAAGACCCCCTGAACCCGGGGCTCGCTCTACACGGTGCGACGGGCAGCGGGGGTCATCTGGGCCTGTACCGCCTGGAGACCCAGGTCACGGCGGGGACCGGGACGCTGAAGCTCTCGGGGTTTGGATCGAGTACGGTGGCGAAGGAGTCCGTGAAGGTCGGCTTCGACTACTTCCGCGCCAATGCTCTCCAGATCCAGGCCTCCCTCAAGCCCCGGCGACCACGACTACCACGCGAACTCGAGGATGTTCTCAAGCAGCTCGTGGCACTTCCATATTGACTGCCGGGTTCTCATAGAGACTTCGCTAGTTGAATCCGGCCGTCGACGTGCTTGAGCAACCCCAAATCACGCTATCAGCTCTCCTCAAACTCGACGCGCGGTAGATACCAAAGCCCGCAGAATGAGCCGTTTCCGGACCTACACCGCTATGCGTGCTTATTCCACGCATGAGGGCCACCGATTCCAAGCGAAGGGGGCCACCTGTTCCGCGCGAAAG
Organism: Candidatus Eiseniibacteriota bacterium; assembly: GCA_942491735.1. Classification (GTDB taxonomy): domain Bacteria; phylum Eisenbacteria; class RBG-16-71-46; order JABDJR01; family JABDJR01; genus CALOCN01. The sequence goes on from CALOCN010000013.1 coordinate 162,297, forward strand.
GGGCCGGCGATTCCATCCGAAGGCGGCCACCGGGGCGCCTCTCCCAGGCGCAGGGGTTGAGTAGTCCTACTGTGTGGCGGTCTCCTCTGTCAACGTGGCCATCTTCTTCCGCATCGATTTCCCTTTGAGGGTTTGAGGGGGATCCTGTGTCCGTTGTGGATCAGGCGGTCGAGGATGGCATCGGCGAGGGTGGGGTCGCCGATGGACTCGTGCCAGGTCTCGACGGGCAGCTGGCTGGTGACCAGGGTGGAGCCGCGTTCGTGTCGGTCCTCGAGGATCTCCAGGAGATCCCCGTCGCCGGGCGTCGTTCGGGGTGGCCAGTCCCCAGTCGTCGAGGATGAGGAGGTGGGCCTTGGCGAAGGCGGCGAGGACGGCGTCGTAGCGTCCCGTCGCCGCGGGCGATCTCCAGGGCCTGGAACATGCGGGTGACGCGGAGATAGCGGACGCGGAACCCGTCGCGGCAGGCTTTCTGTCCCAGGGCGCAGGCGAGCCAGGACTTGCCTGTTCCAGTGGGGCCGGTGATGAGAAGGCTCTGGGTGCGCCGGATCCAGTCGCCATTGACAAGCCGGGCCATGAGCTTTCAGTCTAGGCCCCTGGGGTGACGGTGGTCGATGTTCTGGATGCAGGCGTCCTGGGCCAGGCGGGCCTGGCTAGAGTTTCTGGCATGGGATGTTGGACATGACGCGTTATTCCTCGGTTGAGTAGGTGTCCTCGTAGATGTCCTTCAGGGTCCTGCCCTCGTATGTCCAATGAGGAGCAGGTTGTATCTGGTAGTCGATCTCAAGAATCTCCGACGTGAGTGCGGTGAGCGAGTACTCATGGCCGTTTTGGTAGACCTTTTTCGCTGCAATGACCGTGCATGTCGCCGTACCATCCTTGAAAAGGAGAGTGGAACCCTCTGGAATTCCCATCTCGACGAAGTTCATCTGAGGGCGTCGCGATCGCTTCAGCTTGTTAGCAGATTCCTTCTCCGCGGGAGTAACGCCTTCTTCCAGTTCCTTCTCGACATCCGGAGTGACATCTTCAGCATCCAGAAGTGTGAGGATCGCAATGACATTCTCCGGGTCCAGCCGAAAGAACTCACGGGAGGCGCTAACGCGCATCGCCCCGAACGCTAGGTGGATGTTCTTCTCCACCTTTGCGGGATCATCAACACGACACGCGTAGGGACACTCGAATTGGACCGGTACGCTCGTGCCGTAGAGTTCCTTCATTCGTTCCCGCACATCTTCTTTTGTGGTCCGGCCGACCTTCACAAGCCCGGGCATTGCTGGATTTGTTAGGACGTAGACAATTCCGCTCATGGTCCATCTCCTTGTATCAGTTCCTGGCTCGCAGGGGAGTGAGCAAGTCTCGGCCCGATCTCAAGACTCTAATCCTGTCCGTTCCATGCCCAAAGGCCACGCCCTTCCTCTCTTGCCGCTTGCTCGAGGCCACGAAACAGCTTCACGTGACGTACGTTTGGCGGCACCGTCATGACTCGCGCGTACCCAGCCTCCACCAGGGCTGCGTTTACGTGAACGTCGCCAACAAAGACGTAGGCAAGCAACCGTCCGTACCGATCCCGCTCTTGCACATCCATTTCCAATCGAACTCTCCGGCCCTGCACCATTCTTCGATTGAAGGCAGAGGCTTCCTTCCCCATTCGCTCAATCGGTTTGCGAGGATGCTTGGTCTCGGGGGTGTCAATCCCGATGTACCTGACGCGTTCTCCGGTCTCCAGGACGATCGTGTCACCATCAATGACGCGTTGCGCAAGATACGTTGTGGGTTGTTCGCCACAAGAAAGGACGCAGCATGAGAGTAGACCGAGTAGCAGGAACCATCTTGTGCCGAGGCCCTTGAGCCACGCGAGTGTCCTGCGCCTCCTTGACCCGCTGTTTGCGCCTGAAGTTCCGCTTGGGGCACGTTTGCACATTTCTGCGACTCGGAGAGCCACAACACTATCCAGCTTCTCAATCTCCTGTAGCAAGCTCGTGTGGCTCATTGGTCTCTCTCAAGATACTTGTAGAAGAAGTCTTCAATTGTTAACAAGTTGGTCTTGAATGCCTTCTTTGTGACTTGCGTTTCGTCAGTGATCCGTACGAAGTGTCTGCAACTGTCAGCCAGACTCTGATTCAGCAGTGGGGTTGCAAGCCGGCGGAACTCCGGAATACTAAAGGTGCCATTGCTCAATGAGGACGCCCCCGCAACAAGATCAAAATCTGCGTCGCGATGGTCGGGTGCTATGTTTTCAACACGAAGGCTCTCGCTCATGATCGTCACACGAAAGATGTATTCTGGTCGACCATCAGGCGTTGCCCAGCAAGGAGGGTATCCGACCCCACAACGCCTCTGGAGATTCCGTAGCTGGCCCTCCTGATTCGCAAGTTGTTCGCGAAGCATCCCGATCTCCCTGGCCTCTTCCTCCAACTGCTCAGTGCTCTCCCGGAGGGCCGTCCAACTCCCCAGCATTCAGTGAGGAGACTGTGCTGAGGGCCTGGACTTCAGAGTAGGCACAAGGGCGTCCCTCTCGTCT
>CALOCN010000014.1:0-1552500 GCA_942491735.1 Candidatus Eiseniibacteriota bacterium
TCCGGCGGGATCGACGGCCGGCCTGTCGACGAGTACAGCTCCGACAGCTGCGCCGACATGTCCTCCAGCGCCCGGTCCATCATCCGACGCATCGGCCGCAACGGATGGTCCTCGGGAACCCGATCCTCGAGCTGGATGTAGCTGAACACTGCTTCCTGCCGCTGGTCCTTGCCGCGCATCGTGCCCTCCCTCGCTATCTACGCGCCTTGCGCTAAGATCCCTCAAGAAGGGTTTTTCAGCAACCTGCTAGTGGGTGACCGTAAGCTTGCCCCTAAAAATCTGGTTGGGTGCTTCGACTAAAATGAAGTAGATACCTCCGGCAACTGGGCTCCCTGCCTCATCTCTTCCGTCCCACTGGACTCTTTGAGGTCCTCTAGCTCGCATCCCGTTATAGAGTTCCTTAACCTTCCGTCCGTTGATGTCAAAGACGCTCACTGATGTCTTTCCCTGTTCTTCCTGGTTAAAGGAAACCCAGGAATCTCCAGCCAGCGGGTTCGGACTGATCGCGAGAGGAGGTGACAAGTTAGTTTCTGGGACGGCTACAGTTGAACCAATGTGGGCTCGGATCTCTTCGTAATTTCCATCCCCGTCATTATCGATGTATAGGTAGTAGGGGAAGGCTTCACTCATCCGGTAAAGCATCATCTTCGTCGACGTTGTTGCGACAACAGGCTCAAAGGCGAAGGTCGCATCTAGATCTAGCGAAATGGATCTCGCGGCAAGATCGATATGGACTTCACCTGATGATCTAGGGAATATGAACAACTTGAACGGGTAAAGGCTTTCCGTGGAAGCCACGCTTGTCGTATCAAACCCGGAAGCAAGATTTGTAGCTTTCGGTCCCAAGTAAGCCCAGCTTAGGCTGTCCTGCACGACGGAAGTGACAATCGCATCGTCAATAGAAACCGTATCAGCACTCGCCCAACCCAAAGGTAGATCCATCAATAATTCTACATTACCCTCGATGGCCGCGTGAAGAATGTAGGTGGCCCCAACTGAATCAGATAGGGCGGAGATTCCTCCGATCATGGACTCGCTGCCGGTCCCGTCGCCAGCAAGCTCCAAAATGCCCGGAGAACTCGAACCGCACACGAACTCACCGATCAGATCTCGCTCCGCCACTGTCCCCGCGCCAGTTACAAACGCGAGTACTCCAGATCCAATTGCTATCGCTCCCAGCACCGTGCCTCCGCTTGCGAGGATTGCCCCCCCCAGAAGCAGGGTCCCGACGACCGCCACAACGATGGCCGTGTTCCTTTTGCAGTAGTCTTCGACTTCGTTGTACTGATCAGCGTAGCAAATGGAAGTGGCGATGGAGATGGAAGAGCCAACTCCTGATGCGATATGGGCCAAAGCACCTGCATGGGCAAGCGTTAGGTATGCTCCGCCCACTTCGAGGGCTTGGCCAACAGGGGCTTCGCCAAAGATGTCACAATTGGATAAGTCGGCAACCTGCTGATTGATTTCGGAATCTGCCAACGGAGTGCCAACGAACGAGAATCCGGTTTGGGAGTCGATTTGTAACGCGCTCTGCGAGAGTAATGCGACATATTGGAACCCATCAGGAGCGTAGTTGGGGGGCACTGGAAATGAATAGGTCGTCTGTGCCGCCGAGCCCGCGCCAACGTTGAGGTTTTGTACACCGAGAGCCCACTCAGCCGACACACCCCTTAGGAAAAGCTCAACGGAGCAGCTAGCACTCTGCCCTCCCGGGTTTGAAACCTGAACCTCAATAAGTGCAGACTCCACCCCGTTTCGATAGCTTGCATCCGCTGACGATACGCGCGAGATATAGGGTTGATTTGGGGCCGTCGCGAGAACTTGCACATTAGCGATGAACTCACCCGCGTTGTTTCCAAACGACCCTGGCTCGTCGTTGAACACTAGCTCTAGGGTGCCTGAGTTATCTGCAACCCCTGAGAATGAGCTACCGACACTAAAGCATGCTCCGCCACCAATTCTGGCTGATAACCCATGAAGGGGGGCTGAGGCACAGACACCACCCGAACCGGAGTTGGAACTTGGAGTTTCCCAAGCAGATGGTGCCGCACATCCGGAAGGCGTCCAGCCCTGGCAAATCAGTCCGGTCGCCGAAACAGATAGAAAATCCCCTGCGGTAATGGAAATCCCTGTGCTTACCCAACCTGCATCCCCAGGAACAACGATGCCTGAGTAGCTCTGCCCTGCCGCGGCATAAGTCACCGTTATGTTGTTAACAAAAAAATCGTCGTAGTCATTGTTGACGGGGCCACCCGATTTGAAGGTCAGAGTATTGGTTCCTGAGCGGAAATAGCCGTCCGCACTAAACGAGACAAGGGTCTGTCCGCTGCAAACACCTGCACCAGGAGTCTTCGGCATGTTCCCAACACGTAACCCGTTTAGGTATACCGAACTGATAATCTCTGATTGCGCGGCGTAGAACTCAATCGTTCCGACATTTGGAACGGAGGTTCCTACATCGAACGTGACGGAGACTTCTAGCCCATCCGGGGTTCCACCGCACCCAGCCCCGGAATTGCCAATGTGGTAGGGGCCCGGATCGGTCCAGGTGGAACCCAGAGCGGGGCCACACGTGGTTATCAGATGAACCAACATGGAAACCACTAGCAGCGCAATCTTTTTTCCAGTTCTGAGCCGCGAATCCGAACAATGGCCTTGGGGGGGTACCTTGAGCATAGAAGCACCTTTGGTCCGCGGCAATCGGCTCAACATGAGTGTCATGCCAAGGTTTAGTGATCGTTTTATCCTCTCAGCGAATCGTCCGCCGCCGGTCGCGCAAGTGTACCAATCATTCATAGGTGAAGTAAATCCCAAGCGTAGCAGTGTTTGAACTGTAGAGGCATCATGCGAAAATGACTGGGGAGGGTTGCGAAGAGGGAACTTGTGAAGATTCTCCGCCCGCGCTACCTAAGTGGGACGAAGGGAGAGAAATCGAAGATTCTGGACGAGCCGGTTGCCGTCACAGGATTTCACCCGAAGCACGCGGTCCGCTTGCTCTCCGGGCAGGACTCGGAACCGGCCCTTCCGACGCCTGGACGCAGGGTGTACGAAGAAGCTGTTACCGAAAGCCTGGTCGTTCTCTGGGAGGCGGCGGACCGGATTTGCGGCAAGCGTCTGAAGGCAATCATCGAGCCACTCATCGGAGCGATGGAACAGCATGGCCATCTCTCCCTCACGCCGGAACTCCGCGAGAAACTACTGCGGGTGAGCGCCTCCACGATCGACCGCCACCTCAAGCCTATGCGAGCGCGCTCCAGTCGACGGCGAACGTCACGAGCCAAGAGCAAGTTGGTCGCGTAGTCAAGTCCCCATTCGTACGTTTGGAGATTGGTCCGACTCTCCACCGGGGAGACTTGAGATTGACTTCGACGTCCACTGTGGCGGGACGATGCTGGGAAGCTACATCCACAGCCTCGTCGCCACGGACGTGTGCTCGACTTGGACCGAGTCAATCCCGCTACTGGTCCGGGAACAGACGCTGGTCACTCCGCCAGCACCCCCGTGACGAACACATGATCCATCTGATGCAGCACCTGCCCGTTGGCCGGATTTCGAAATGTTGGCGTGAGCGCTCCCTGCGCCTCCCGCAGCAGCTCCCGGAGTCCCAGGGCCGTCATCCGGTCCAGCCATTCGCGGTTGCCCCTCGGTCCGCCCCGCCAGGAATCGAACGTCTCCGACAGGTTGAAGTCCCCCGCCACGATCCACGGCTCATCCGGCGCCGGTGCGATTCGGCTCAGCGCGTGCCAGAGGAGGTCCGCCGCCCACACGTCGGGGTTGAGGGTCAGCTTGATCCCCTCGACGTGTTCATCCAGGAGTCGCTCCCGGGGAACGGGCCAGGCCGGGCTGTAGACGGAAATGACGTTGAGGGGCGGGGATCCAGCCGGGTGGATTTCCAGGGCCAGGAAGTTTCCTGCGTGGTAACCGAGTTCACGAGAAGCCCAGGGGCGGTCGGCCTCCAGGCGCAGGTCCTTCCCAATCTCTCCTCGAACCAGGACTGCCGTCCTGAACTTCTGCGGCTCGCCCGCCAACTTCGAGGCAGGGACATCCCGGACGGCGTATCGCTCGGTTACCTCCCGTGGCCACGATGAGACCTCCTGCAGCAGGGCGACGTCCGGATCCAGGTCCAGGAGATAGGGCCAAGCGGCGCTTGTCCGGGTAGCCCGACGACAATTCCAGCTGACGACTCGCATGGGTACCTCTCCAAGGGTCAGCTGCTAGCATCGGCGATGTTGGACCGCCAAACAAGGAGATCCCGCATGGGTCGGATAGGGCTTGGATACGGAAGCGAATGGCATCTTCTCCGGTTCCTGGGCCGGCACCGAGGCGACTTCAGCCGTGCGGTAGTGGAGGCCTGCGGAGGCGAGTCGATTGATTGGCTCGACCACCCCTTCAACCCCGCAGCCGAAACCGGGGACGCCGAATGGAAGGGCTTGGACTTCGTCCCCGATGCGTCGATTCGGGACGCCTGGGCCAAGGTCTGGCCTCAGCGCGGCAACGTCCAGAACTGGGACGCTGTGGGGCAGCTGCGACACGGGGAGACGAACGCATGGCTTCTCGTCGAGGCCAAAGCGCACGTTGGTGAAATGGCTTCCAGTTGTAGTGCCAAATCGCCGGAGAGTCTCCATCGCATTCGTGCGGCGATAGCCCACACCAAGGAGGCGCAAGGCATCCCGGAAACAGCCGACTGGGAGAGCGGCTACTATCAGTACGCCAACCGCCTGGTGGTGCTCCACTTCCTGCGTGAGCTCGGGGTGGATGCCAGGCTGCTGTTCCTGTACTTCGTGGGGGATCGATTCCCCAACGCAGGGGTGGAATCGCCGCAGGAGAAGGAAGATTGGGACTCAGCGTTGGAGAAGCAGCGAAGCCACCTTGGTCTGCCGTCGAGCTTCCCGCTCAAGGAACACGTGCACGAGTTGTTCCTGCCCGTGAACGGGCGCGAATCATAGATCACCCCCCGGCAATCAACCGTCCCAACTCACCAATCGCCCCAACTCCTGGACCCCGATCAGGCTCCCATTCATCCGTTATAATACCCGCAGCATGACGATTAATGCTTGGCGCTATTTCACTTTCGCCCGCGTACCCCTTGTCCTGGGGCCCTCCTCGCCTCTGGGTGCCACTCTCCTTGGCTCCGTGCCCGCCGCTGCAACCACTTGGCACCGCTTTTCCGACCTCAATGAACACTATCCTGCGCTCGACTTCGACGCGCGGGGCAATCTATGGATGCGCCAGGACAAGTTCTCCGTGTCGCGTTGGCCCTATGCCGATCATGGTTGGCCAAGTGGTCCCCAGTCGGACGGTTGGGAACACCATATCCTGCCTCCCGGCTACCGGGGCGAAAGTCTGGTTGTCGACGGTGACAACCGGGTCTATGTAGTTTGCAAACCGACTGCCTCCGGGCGGGAGCTGGTGCTTCGCCTCGATCCGGATCAGGGAAACTCCTGGGAGGAGCTCCCCGTTCCCCAGGCGATCGGGATTCTTACCCAGTTGGCGGTCGACTCAATGGGTACGGTTTGGTTGGGTGGTGAGCGCAGGGAGGTGTTCCGCCTGGAAGGAAGTATGTGGGTCAAGGAAGTCACCCCTGTTCCTCTGCACACCAAGGAACTGTACGTGGCCCCGGGTGGTCTGATCTGGGCTCGCGCCGCGTCCAGGCGTCATGCCTACGTCCTGTACCGGGAGCATGGCGTCTGGCGCCGGGCGGCGGACCTCAGCCCGGTACAACGCTCTGCGCTCCTCTGGGGCGGACCGGAGCAGGCCGTGGTGCGCGTCCGAACGGAAGTCCTGCGTTGCAGGAAGGAGCCGGACGCGACCCCCGAACCCTGGTTCGATAGCGGAGGGGGCCTTGTCGCGGTGGATGCTCCCGATAGCGCCTGGGTGATCCGTGACCGAACGCTGTACCGCATTGGCGGTTCGGATTGGAATCCGGTTGTAGAGGCCCCTTTCTCGGCAACCGGGTTGCGCTATCACAGGGGACATCTGTTTGCGGGCTCGGATGAGGGGACCTGGGTCCTGACGCCCCTACCTCCGGCACCCCCCTCGCAGAGTACCCGGCTTGGTTTGTTCGCCGAGCGACCGGATCACTTTCGGGAGGGCCACTCCATGTACGGGACCGCGGTGTTGAGGCTGAAAGGCCGTCCTCACCTCTATGTCGCCCGTCACGAGGTTCCCGACTGTGTGCTTCCCCTCCGCCCCGTGGATCGTCCGGAGGATTGGGCGTCCATCTCGCGCGAGTTGGGTCTGGACCAACTGGAGGAAAGTTTCGACTGGTTGACCAGCTATGCCCTGGCCGTGGCTACGGCCGACCTCAATGGAGATGGCACCGAGGACGTGGTTCTCAGCACCATGTACGACGGTTGTCGGTTTCTGAGGAACGCCCGTGACAAGCGTCTCATCGCCTGGACCGAGGAATCCGGATTGCAGGGGTTCCCCGACGACATCGCCATGGACGTCGACCTGCTGGATGCCGATGCGGATGGGGACCTCGACCTGTATGTGTCCGCTCTCCACGCTCGCGACAAGCTCTATCTCAACAACGGCGCCGGCGTATTCCGGGAGGGCATTGCGGAGTCGGGTATGCGGTCCCCCGATGGGAGTAGCTCCTCGCTGTGTCGTGATGTTGACCTGGACGGGGATACCGACGTTTTGGTAGCAACCGCTGGTCGCGGCCTCTACTTGCACGAGAACCTGGGGCCTGTCCAGGGAAGGCCTCGGTTCGCTACCCGCACCCTTCTCGCAACGATGCCCCACCCCCAGGTTGAAGGAGGCCTGACCACCGAGAACCTGACCGGTATGGCGTTGGCCGACTTCAACGGGGACGACCTGCCGGACCTGATCATTGGCGGACGTACCCAGCCCACCAAGTTCCTTTGGAACAGGGGTGGCTCCTTTGTCGAGGACCGTGACGTGTTCGTTTCGGGCGTTCGGCTCTCCGGGGATGCCGGGGTAACCTGTTTCGACCCCGACGGGGACGGGGACTGGGATGTGGCGATCACGGGAGCCGGAGGGACATACCTGTTCGAGAATCAAGGCGACCGCCTGGTGGGTCAGGACAACGTCGCCGCGGATCCAACCCGGTCGACTCGGTACTCCACGGGGAGTGCTCTGGTCGACTTCGATGGAGACGGCGACCTGGACCTCTTCGAGGTATCGTCCTACGGGGGCACCCGGGTCTACGAGAACCGGGGCCAAATCAGGCCATTGATCATCCGGGTTGAGGGCCCCCCCGAGAATCGTAGTGCAGTTGGGGCCATCGTACGGGTCCTGGATTCGGGAACCGGAGCTCTCGCCGCCCCCACCCAGGAGATCCCCGGTGGGTCCGGGTATGCTTCCCACGACACGAAGGAAGTTCATGTCACGGGCCTCGATCCGGCGGGTACCTACCGTGTTCATGTAAAGCTTCCGAGTGGAAGGGAGGTGGCCCTGGAACAGGTCGCCGGCGAGGGAAGGGTCGAGATCTCCATGGGGACGGCTGGAGCTGCCGGAATCGTTGCAACCGCCGTGCACAAGGCTCGGGTGAGTCTTCTCGATGTATGGGGACGCAAGTGGTGGATGGCTACCGGCTGCGCAGTGGTCATGGTGGGGCTGGTCGGCTGGTTCCAGACCAGGCGTCGTCACACGCGCTATCCGTGGTACGCGTTTGTCGTGGTGGCGGTGGTTGCCCTGGTGACCCGGGAATTCCAGGCGCTCCACCTGACAGATCCCTCGGTGTTCCTGGGTGGGGCCTCGGCGCTGACCATGGGACTGATCTCGATCCAGTTCGCGCCTCGCAAGCCGGTTTCCCATCACCCCGGCCTGGTCGCCGACCTGGCTCTTGCCTTGCGAACTTTCGAGCACAACGCGGCTCCCAGGAGAGCTCTGGATCGGCTCCGATTCTTCGCCCTGAACCTGCATGTACTCGAAGAGAGCCGCCTGCGTGAGAAGTTGGACGAACGCCTCCAACCGTTTCACAATACGGTTCTCTCCTCCTTCACAACGATCCTCGAGAGCGCGTCGGTTCTGGATCTTGATGCATCCGGAGGGTCCAAGTCGTACCAGGGAGTCAAAGAGGAGTTGCGCCACCTGGAGCGGGCGGTTAGCCCGACTGAGCTGGCCGGGCACCTGGCTGACCTCACCCGGCACTGTGATGAGTTCCGCAATTGGATGGCCAGGATTCGGCCGGAGCTTGAAGGGATGGTGTCGACACGCCTCCAGCCCTTCCTGGAACAGTACTCCAGGGATCGTCGTGCGCTTCATGGGTTGGATCTGGGCCACTCCAGTCCGCATGTCATGGTGCGTCTGACAAGTGTTGAACTCACCAAGGTTCTCGACGTCCTGGTGGACAATGCGATGAAAGCGAGGTCCGATGCGGACCTGACCGTAAGGATCGAAGCTGATCGGACCCGTTCGGGACGCATTGAACTGCGCGTTTCCGACAACGGTCCGGGTGTGCCGACCGCGATTCGATCCACCCTCTTCAAGGAGGGGGTCTCGGGTAGCGACGGGAGTGGATTCGGCCTCTTTGCCGCCAGTCAGACCCTGGAACGATTCGGCGGCTCGATTCGGCTTGTCGAGACCGACCCCGGCCAGGGCGCGGTGTTCCTGATCGAATTGGCCGAAGGGCCCAAGGAGGTCTGACGTGTTGCACGTGCTCTTGGTGGATGACGATCCCGTGTTCCGGAAGGATTTTGCCGAGTTCGCAGCCGATCGCTTCGTGGTCTCGACCGCGGACGGCTTTGAGACTGGCCTGGCCCAGGCGAGCCGGGACCGGGTGGATGCGGTTCTCCTGGATATCGATCTGGGTGGAACACGTACCGGGTTGGACCTGCTGGCGGAGATCCGTGCCAAGGAACCGGACCTTCCCATCATCATGGTTTCCGCGGAAGAGCGGGACGAAGTCCAGGTAGAGGCACACCGCGCCGGAGCGGATGGGTACTTCAGGAAGTCGTTCAGCCTCGATGTTCTCCAGGCCCACGTGGAACGGATGCTCCAGAACGTCCTTTGGCGTCAGCACGCCAGGGATCTGCAGAGGCGTAGCCCGGATCTGGTGGGGGCCAGTCCAGCCATGGAGGCGCTCCGAGCTGAGATCGTCAAGTGCGCGGACTCCTCGGCCCGTGTCCTCATCCGGGGTGAGACCGGAGTGGGCAAGGAGCTGGTCGCACGGGCGATCCACAACGCCAGCCGCAGGAAGACCGCCCGGTTCGTCGACGCAAACATGTCCGAGCTACCCGATTCCCTGTTCGACGACGAACTGTTTGGACACGAGCCGGGTGCGTACACCGACGCCAAGGGATCACGGGACGGGTTGCTGGAACTGGCGGACGGGGGAACGCTGTTTCTGGACGAGATCGCGGCAATGTCCATGGAACGGCAAAGCAAGCTGCTCCGGGTGATCGAGCGGGGCGAGTTCCGGCGTATTGGTGGGCGAGAGGCAGTGAAGAGCGATGTGCGCTTCGTGACTGCGACCAATGTCGATTTGGAGGACGCGATTGAAAGGGGTGCGTTTGCCCACGACTTGTTCTTCCGGATCGCCGAGGTTCAGATTCGGGTGCCACCCTTGCGTGAGCGCCTCGAAGACCTCCCGCTGCTTGCCCGAACCCTGGTGGACCGTATCTGCCGACGGGACAAGCTTCCTCCCATCGCGGTTCTCGACGGTGCTTTGGAGTGCTGCTATGAGTACGGCTGGCCGGGGAACGTTCGCGAGTTCGAGACGCTCCTCAAGCAGTGCGTCATTGAATCCCCGGGTGGAATCCATGCGAGTGTTGTAGTCCAGAAGATGGATCGGTTCCTTCACCCGGACATCCAGGGGAGTGCACCCCCGAAGCTGAGGGAAGCCCTGCGCCGAGTTGAGCGGGCCATCGTGAGACAAGCCATGACACGTAACGGCGGTAACGCCAGTGCTGCTGCCGAGGAGTTGGGGGTCTCCCGCGCGAAGGTCTACAAGGTCTTGGAGGAGCCGGCGGGTTCCGATTGACGCCGGGGGTGGTCCACAGGCGTGGACCGACATTCCAGGGGTCTGGACGCTGGCGAGCTCCCTCCGCTGTCTCCGATCCCCGAACTCCTGCCTGTGGTCCCCGCAATGCGTTGCATCTATAGGAGTTATCGTCAGCAATTGTCCCTGTGCTTCTGGCTGCATGCCAGTTGATGTTTCGGCATTGGTCTTGCGGTGCATCTCCTTGTTGCCCGATCCCCGGGCGACCCTGCAAGAAGGAGGATTCAATGCCCCGGCAAGCAATCATGGCCATCGTGGCCGCTGTTCTCTTTGTCCTTGTCGCGTCTGCGCCTGCCTAAGCCCAGTCAGCCAGTCTGACTCCGAACGCCGTCGAGGCGGGAGGAACCCTGGTGCTGAATTGGTCCGGGTTTGGCGGGAACGTCAACTTGGAGGTATGGAAGGGAGGGACGTTCTGGCTCTATGCCAACACCGATGTCCCGGGAAGCGGATCGCAGAATCTCGTCACCTCCGGCTGGGAGCTCCGTTCCGACTATCGGGTCAAAGTGGTGCTCCGAACCAACGCGTCCGTGTTCGCATGGACCAATTACGCCTCCGTCAGCAGCCCCTCGGTGAGTGTCTCGCCAACCAGCGTCACCGAAGGGCAGACCACCTACGTCAACTGGTCCGGGTTCAGCGGCAACGTGAACCTGGAGGTGTGGAAGGGCGGCACCTTCTGGCTCTACGCGAACACGAACGTCTCCGGGTCCGGATCCCAGGCACTCAACACGACCGGATGGGAAATCCGTTCCGACTATCGCGTTAAGGTGGTCCTACGGGACAACGTATCGGTCAACGAGTACTCGAACTACTTCGTGGTTACCGCATCTCCGACGTTGACCCTGCTGTCGCCCAACGGCGGGGAGAGTTGGGAGGCGGGGACAACGCACACGATCTCTTGGACCTCGGCCAACGTGTCCGGCGGGATTCAGATCCAGCCCTATCTCGGGGGTGCTCCCCAAACGAACATTGCCGCGTCCGCCAGCAACACCGGGAGCTACGTTTGGAACATCCCCCCGGACTACCCTCCGGGGACCACCTACCAGATCGGGATCAGCGCCATGTCGGGGACAGTCTCCGACTTTTCCAACGGTGACTTCACGATCACCAACCCTGTCACGGCCGCCGGGTTCGACTACCCGTTTGGTCCCCCCAACGGAGCCCCGCGTTGTCCCGGTACCAGCCAGTGTGCGGGAGGGTGGCAGAACGTGCAGGACTTCGGGGAGTTCAACACCAGCGTGGGGGCCAGTCATCTGGGAGAGGACTGGAACCTGGGCTTCGGGTCCGACGACCTTGGGGAATCGATCTACGCCGCGGCGGACGGGGTTGTGACCTACGCTCAGGACACCGGGATCGGCGGCTGGAAGGGTGTGATTATCATCCAGCACAGCGGGACATTTCAGGTTCCGGGTCAGGGGACAGTCACGGACGTCACCACGATGTACGCCCATCTGGACGTTTCGAGCATCAACAGCTGGGTTTCCAACGGCAGCACGGTGACCCGGGGCCAAAAGATCGGTGAGATCGGTCCTACACCAAGCGGCAGCACGGGGCCGCATCTTCACCTGGAAGTACGGACGGATACGGGCATTGTCCTGGGCCCGGGTTACAGCAATGACCCAACCGGTTGGACCGACCCGTCGGAATTCATCGATGCCAACCGGCTGGTTAGCGAGCCCGTTCTTACCCTCACAGCTCCCAACGGTGGCGAGTGCTGGGTGGCCGGCACCACGGAGACGATCACCTGGACCTCAAGCAATGTCACGGGAGACATTCAGATCCAACCATATGTGGCTGGTGTCCCTCAGACCAACCTGGCTGCGGCGGCCCCCAACACGGGGAGCCTTGTCTGGGACATCCCGGCCGGCTACTCCACCGGGACGGAGTATCAGATCGGTATCAGCGCCATGGGTGGGACGGTGTTCGACTTCTCCGATGCCGACTTTAAGATTGGAGCGGGGCCGGAACTTACCCTGACCTCTCCGAACGGCGGTGAGGACTGGCCGGTGGGAACCACGCAGACCATCACGTGGACTTCTAGCAATGTCACGGGGGACATCCAGATCCAACCGTATCTGGGCGGTGTTCCCCAGACCAACCTGGCTGCAGCGGCCGCCAACACGGGGAGCTTTGTCTGGGACATCCCGGCCGGCTACCCGACCGGTACGACCTATCGGATCGGGATCAGCGCCATGAGTGGAAGCGTATCCGACTTCTCGGATGCGGACTTCACGATCAGTGCCTCGGGAGGTGGGGTGGTCTTCGACAGGCGTTCCGTCTGGGATAACACGATCGCGCGGGACTACGACGATCTCTGTGGAACTGGCTACAGCACGGATGCCAGCGATGTGGTTAGGGTCTATACGCGAGAGCAGATCAATCGGACCGGACGCACGGTTGCCCGATTCGTTACCGATGGAATGCAGTGCAGCAGCATCGCATCGGCGACGTTGAGGCTGTACGCCGTATTCGAGACAGAGTTTGTCCAGAACGACTTCCACGTGTCTCGCATCACCGAGGACTGGGTGTCGACCGATGCGACCTGGTGCGACCGGTCGGCGGGACTAGCGTGGTCCAGCAACGGCGTCGCCTTCACCGACACCGGACAGGCGACGACCTCGATTCCCCCTCTATACGGTTCCGGGACGTTTGGTCCACGAGGGGAGTGGATCGAGTGGGACGTGACCGAGATCGTTCGGAACTGGTTGCTGGATGGGGATCCCAACTTCGGCTTCGTGGTGTGGCAGACGCCTCTGGGGGGGCATGGAAGGAATCAGGAGATCCACTTTGCCAGCCGCGAGTACGCTGACGCCTATTTGACCCCCCAGCTTGTGATCGAAGGCGTCTGTCCGATCACGAGCGCCGAGAGTCCGGAGCCGGAACCCGGCGTTGTCCTGCTGCAGAACGCACCCAATCCGTTCCGATCGACGACGGCGATCACCTACGGGTTGGAGAGCCCGGAATTCGTTGAGCTCTCCGTGTTCGACATCGCCGGTCGACTGGTCAAGAGGGTGTATTCGGGCAGGCGTGAGCCCGGTGAGTACCGTGAGACCTGGGACGCCCGGGATGAGAACGGAGCAAGGGTCAGGGATGGCGTTTACTTCTATCGGTTGAGAGCGGGCGCGGTAGTCCGAAACCAGAAGATGCTTCTTATCCGGTGACGTGGCTTGATGCTGTTGAGGGGGCGACGATCCCGATTGGGGTGGTCGCCCCCGTCACCTTGAACGTCACCCCCATGGTTCGCCACCGGCCCTTCTGAGCCTCAAGCCATCATTCCTAGCCCCCACCGGCCACCATCCTGATACCGTAGTTGGTTCACACCTTTTGCAGCTCCCCACCTACCCCAACAGGATCAGGACCGTGAAAAGACCCTTGAAGGTTCTCGCCTGGACTACCGGCGGATTCGTCGTCCTCACACTCCTGCTCGTCCTGGGCCTGCGCCTGTTCCTACCCGCGGAGAAGCTTCGCGATCTGGCCGTCACGCGCGCCTCGGCCGCCCTGGGACGCGAGGTCACGGTCGAGGACGTGCGGGTCTCCCTGCGCGGCGGGCTGGGTGTCCAGTTGACCGGGGTGGGCATCGGCAATCCCGTGGGGTTTCCCGCGGGACACCTGATGACGGCCAAGAGCGTGGATCTCAAACTGCGTCTGCGCCCCCTCTTCTCGCGGCAGTTGCACGCCGATCGGCTGGTGATCAACGCCCCCACGATCTCCCTCGTCAAGTTCGACGCGACGCGGAACAACTACACCTTCGCCAAGGCGGATTCCGTTCCTTCGCCGGACGGAGACGCTCCGGCCAAGGGCGCGGCCACGCTGAACCTGGAACGGCTCGAGTGCGACGGGGGGATGGTGAGCTTTCGGGACGAGGAAGCCGGCACCGCGTTCGAGTTGACCGGGCTGGGCCTCAGCTGGACGGTCTCCGATGACGGGAGCGGGCAACTTACCTCCCGCGGCAAGACCGGGGCCGACAGCCTGAAGGTCAGCGGGAAGCAGGCGATCGCGGTTGGGCCGGTGACCTTCGATCACCTGGTGCGCCTGGATCCGACCGGCAAGCGAGTCAACCTGGAAGAGGGCACGTTGGTCCTGGCGGGGCTGGAGTTCGCGGTCACGGCTGCGTCTTCCTACGATCCGGAGACTCCGGTCACCGAGGCCCAAGTCACTGGCGAAGCGCTTGACCTGGCCGCTCTCCTGGCCCTGGTGCCGGCGGAGACGGCGAGCAACCTGGACGGCGTGAAAGCGAGCGGAACGCTTGGCTTGCGCACATCCCTCACCTTCGATCGGACCCTGGACGACCCCCTTGCCCTTGCCGGTGCGCTCGAGCTGACCGGTGGGCAGCTCCAACTGCCGGATCTCCCCGATCCCATCACCAACCTGTCCGGCTCGGCCACCTTCGACAACGAGACCCTGGAGCTGACGACCGTGCAGGCGAGCGTTTCCGGGACGGATCTCGTATTCGCCGGGGCGGTGACCGGTCTGAGCCAGCCCGCCGACATGACGGCCGAGGGCACCCTCAACCTGACCGCAAACCTGGCGGGTCTGCAGGGGTACCTGCCCGCCGAGCGCCAGGCCGTTCTGGGTGGCAAGGCCACCGGGCAGGTCAAGCTTGCCGGCCGCGTGGACACGCCGCGCGCGCTGCTCTCCGGCGGCGAGTTCACCGTCACCGACCTGCGCTACCGTGACGCCAGCACCGCCGAGCCGGTGACCGACCTGGACGCGACGGTAACGTTTGGGCCTCGCGATGTGACTATCAAGAGCTGCTCGGTCAAGCTGGAGGTGAACAGCCTTACCTTGAGCGGCGAGTTGCGGGGTCTGGTCCCTGCGCTCCTGGCCGAAGGAACCGCCAGTCCCAAGGTGGACTGTTCCCTCAAGGCCAGGTTCGTCGCCGCCCCGGGCGCATCCGCCTCGGCCAGTTCTGGCGCTGCTGCTTCCGGAGTGGATCTTGGATTCAACGGGACGGTGGCCGGTCTGACGCAGGCTGCCGATTTGAAGACCGAGGGCACCCTCAACGTGACCGCCGACCTGGCGGGGTTGCAGGGGTACCTACCCGCCGAGCGCAAGGCGGTTCTGGGTGGGAAGGCCACCGGCTGGATCAAGTTCGCCGGCCGCGTGGACACGCCGCGCGAGCTGCTTTCCGGCGGCGAGTTCACCGTCACCGATCTTCGTTACCGCGACGCCAACATCTTTGAGCCGGTGACCGACCTGGACGCGACGGTGACGTTTGGTCCCCGCGATGTGACCCTCAAGAGTTGCTCGGTCAAGCTGGAGCCCAGCAACTTCACCTTGAGCGGCGTAGTGCGGGACCTGGTGCCTGCCCTGTGGGGCGGATCGCCAACCAAACCCCATCTGGAGTTTGCCCTGAACGCGCCCCTCTTCAACGCCGACCACCTGTTTCCCGCCGCGAGCCCCGGTGTTGCGCCTCCGGTTGGCACGTCGGGAGCGGAGCGGCCTCCGGTGGTGGCAGAGTTCCCGGACTTCACCGGTTCCGGTACGGTCACGCTTGCCAACCTGATCTACGGCGGGGTGACCTTCACCGACCTGACCGGCACGTTGGCGATCGCCGATCGCACCCTCAAGGTCGGCGACGTGACCGGTGCGGTCTATGCGGGGCAGGTCACCGGCGAGACCTCGGTGGACCTCAACGACATGAGCGTTCCCGGGTACAGCGGGAGCTTCGCCGCGACCGGCATCCAGGCCGATTCGCTGCTCAGCCGGTTTACTCCGCTAAAGAATCATCTCTACGGCGCCCTGGACTTCCGCGGAACGTACGCGGCGTCCGGAAAGGAGGCGGCGGCCTTCCGGCGTTCGCTCACCCTGGACGCCAGCAGCGCCATGACCCAGGGGCGACTGGTCACGACCGGGGTGATCCAGCAGGGGATCAGCACCCTGGCCAAGCAGGTTGGGCACACCTTCGAGAAGGAAGAGAAGCTGAAGGACCTGGCCGGTTCGGTGAAGGTGTCCGCCGAGCGGGTGATGCTCGATCGTTTCGCCAGCGAGATCCCGGGACTGGGCCAGCTCACTCTGGAGGGAAGCTACGGCTTCAACGGCGACCTGGACTTCAAGGGGGACCTGCTGCTGACCGAGGAGAACTCGCGCAAGCTGTTGGGCGGCGGGGAGAGCGGCTTGACCGGCGCCCTGGGAAGCCTGTTGGGCAAGAAGGACCCGGAGACCGTCGCGCGCCTGAGGCTACCGATGACGATTGGCGGCGCCTTCACCCGGCCGGAGGTGGGGTTGGATTTCTCCGCCGTGGGCAAGGAGAGCGGCCAGGAGATCGTCAACGAGCTGAAGGGAAAGCTGGGGGGGTTGTTCAAGAAGTAGATGTGGGGCGCGCGGCAATCAGGCGGCCCAATTCCTCGATCGCCCAGCTTCTGGACTGCCCCGCCGGTGACCCCTGTCGCTGCATCCGCTTCTCCAGCTTCTTGTCGAAGTCCGCGATCCGATGCGTGATGGTTGGCGCGTGGGACTGGATGAGCGTATGCCCGATCCCGTGCACCGGCTTGAGCAACGCCGACCCGGCATGGAACCAGTCTCCCACCATGAGGGAGGAGATCATCTTTTCCCCGGTGACCAAGGCGATCTCAACCTGCTCGTCGGTCATCGACTCCAGGAACTCCCGCAGGATTCCCAACCGTACCGCGGTAACTCCCTCTCCATAGTCCTTGTCCAGGTCCAGGTCGGCCTGGATCATGAGTTTGCAACCGGCGCCCCGGGCATGGCGCAGGAGGGAGGTCAGTTCCTTGTGATAGTCCCGATAGTGATCCTCGCCCCGGGGCTGATTACCGTATCGCTTGGCCCAGATCTCGTGGCGGGGTCCCTCGTCGGGAAGCGTGAAGGAGCCAAGTCCGCCCCCCTGGCGCACCACTTGCGGTTTGCGAAGGGTGGTGTAGGCCTCATCGGCGAACCTTGCGATGACCCGCCCCCGCTCCGCCGGCCCCTCGGCCAACTCCCCCACGTCCCGGGACGCCTTGGCCGAGGACTCGATGAGGGCGTCGAAGTTCTCCTCGCCGAGCCTTCGCAGGGCCTTGTCGTTGACTGTGTCCGCAACCACCGCGTGCTGCATCTGGATCATGCCCTCGGGCAAGCCCCCGACACAGACGGGGATCACGGGAACGCGCTTGGCTTCGGCGAACCCGATCTCCTGATGGACCCAGCCCCGTTTGTGGGAGAGCTCGGTCAGGATGGGGACGAACACATGAGCGTGGGTGATGAGCCGCTTGATCTGGTCGGTGAACCCGGATCCCAGCGAGAGCTGCGTGTCCGAAACCGGCGACAGGCCGGCCCCCTTCAGCAGATCGAAGACGACATCGTGGGCGTCCTGATCCTGATGGGAATAGCTGATGAAGACGCGGTAGCTCATGCCCTCATTCTAACCCAATTGCGCTACGCTACGGCCTTGCCCTGCCAGGTGGCCGAGTCACGCTCCGTCTCCCCATTCGTAGAGAACCCGTGAAGCCCATCCTCACCCTCCTCCTCATCGCCCTCATCCCCTCCATCACCCACGCGGGCGCGTGGCCCCAGCCGCCCGGCGCCACCTACGCCAAGCTTTCCGTATCCCACCTCTCCTCCAACCAGTTCTACACCTCCGAGGGCCACCCGCTCACCACCTCGAACTACTCCCAGTTCCGCCTCGACGCCTACGCCGAGGTCGGCATCACGAGTCGCCTCACCGGCGTGTTCCGCTTCCCCTTCCTGGAGAGTTCCTCGTTCGAGACCTCCGAGACCAATACCGCCCCCGGCGATCTCACCCTGGAGACCCGCTACACGCTCAAGACCGGCGCCACACCGCTTGCCCTGGCCCTGCGCGTCACGCTTCCCACCGGGGACTCGGAGGGCGTCACTCCACTGAAGGGGACCGAGGGCTTTGTCCGTCTCCCGACCGGGGACAACCTGACCACCATTCTGCCGGTCTTCACCGTGTCCCACTCCTTCTACCCGGTTCGCGCTTACGCCACGGCGGATGCAGGCTACGCGTTTCGCACCAACGGATTCACCGACGAGTACCGCGGCTACCTGGAGGCCGGTTGGGAATTCGCCTCGCGGTTCCTGCTCAAAGGGATGATCGGCACCCGCGGCCCGGTCACCACGCCCAACCCCGACCTGGCCCTGGAGGCCCGCAATGGGCGCGGCGAAGGGGTGCAGTTCACCCGCGTGGGGGGCGGCTTGGGTTACGATCCGGTGGATGGGTTCTCGGTGGAGGTGGATGTCACGACCAACATCTGGCGCACCGTCAACGCCTATGGCGGAACCAGCTTTACCTTGGGCGTCTCCTGGCAACGCCCCTGATCGCTCGAAAGGAACCTGTATGCGACTGCGACATCTCGTTCTCCTCACCCTGATTCCCGCGCTGGCCCTCACCGCGTGCAGCAGCGACGACCCCGCAGGACCTCCAGGTCCCGCGGTGCGCCTGGTCTTCGAGCAAGTGCCCGTAGCTGTGGTGGCCGGCTCCCCGTTCACGGTGACCGTCCACGGCGCCCGCGCCGACGGCAGCGTGGACGACGCGTTCACCGATGAGATCACGATCTCGTTGGCCTCGGGTTCGGGGACCCTGAGCGGTACGACAACCCTCGCCGCCACCGCCGGCAAAGCCACCTTCAAGGGCCTCACCCTGGACCAGGAGGGCGCGTTCACCCTTGGCGCGGCGTCCGGCGACCTCACCGCCACGACCTCCGAGTCCATCACCTCGTCGCCCGAGCCTCCCATGGTCCGCAGCGGCACCTTCTCCGGACAGAACGGCTACGTGTGCATGGGAAGCGTAGAGGTGACCATCCCGGCCAAGGGAACCGAGATTCTGCGCACCGGCGACGACTTCCAGGTCAGCAGCGGCGGGGGCTCCATCTCCATCTGGCTCACCGATGCGGTGGGCGCGGCACGGCTGGGCAACACCGCGGTGAAGGTGAAGCTGGGGACGATCCTCAGTGGGTTCTCGGGGGTGTACTCGTACGCGGTGCCCGAAGGGGGATCAGCGGAGTACACGCATGTGGTGGCGTACTGTGATGGGGCGCAGGTGAACTTTGGGAATGCGGAGTTGAGCAGTGCCAAGTAGCCAACCTGCCACTCGCTCCTCACCGCCCACTACCCGCAGGCGCTAGACGTCGCTCAGTGAGACGAGCCTTCAACGATCGGCCCGTCACTGACTCCCAGTGCGTGATGATGGTCCGGGCCTGAACGGAGAGGGAACCATCGATTAGCGCAACTGCTCCGCCAGTGCCGACGAAGCCCGGGGTCTCGATTGCTCTCAGCACCTCGGACATGGGATCGGCGAGAATGAAGTAGCTGTCGCTCTTGCTGTGAAGGGGTAGTCCAACCCTCTGAGAGACCTGACTCAGCCGTTCGAACGGACTGGCGCTCTGGGAGCGCAGATCGACGATAACCTGGTGATTCTGCTCCACGGCCAAGTGGAACCAGGACAGCGTCGCTACAGCCCAGAACTCTTCACGAGTCAACGTTCCGTTGATGCGTCTGCCGGTCAGCATGACGTTGAGCAAGCGGATGCGGTCGACGATTCTCGTGAGGTCCGTGAGATCCACGCCCGCCGAGTCCCGGTGCGCATAGCCCACCCAGACCTCACTCATGAGATCTTCGAAGAGGGTAATGAAGTCCTTGTTGTACTTCGCCGCCTGGGGATACGGATATGGCTTGTTGTCCTCGGCCTGGTGGCTCAATGGCAGTCCAAACATGCGTTGGTAGGCATTGCGCCGGGTTGCCTCATGATCCGGTCGGATCGTGCTCTGGAGGTTCCCAATGAAATCGAAAGGGAGGTCACTGAAGAACAGGGTCTCAGTGTTCCGGAGCCACAGTTGGGTCAGCGGGTCGGCGAACCCGAACCTCTCTCCCTCGCGGAAGTACTGGATGACCCTGCGAAAGATCTGCAAGATCCGCGTGTTCTCGATCATGTAGGCGTAGATGAGGTGAGGCATGCCCACGCACTTTCCAACGGCGTCATCGAGAGTCGGACGGCTACCGGTGGAGTTACTGGGGAATGCTACAGGCCGCGGGAGTTCCCAGGACACCGGCTGATTCCTTCGGATTCTCCATGCCTCTTCCAGCGCGTACACCAAGTCTGTTGGATGCGCGGTGAACAAGTCGGTTGCGCTGCGTCCGTTCGCGACCAGGTTGTGGGCCATCTTCCTGAACATCGCCGGTCCCTCCTATTGGTTGCTTGCCCACCACGTCTGGAATTGACTCGCCAGTAGCGCGATGGATGGGGTCTCGTTCGTGGCGAATCTCGGGAAGAGTCCCTTGAAGGTCTCGATCCACTCGTCTACTTTGGATTCTTCGGCCCCCGCGATGTCCGCCACCATTCTCCTAATCAGGGCGATGTCCCCATTCTGCAGTACGCACTCTTCCTCTATCTTCGTTTGTCTCTCACGCATCTCCAGCTCTAGAGCGTCCTTTCGCTTGGTCGACGAACTCTGAACGTTTTCCTCAGCAATCTTGGATACGTCGTGGTCGTCTTGAACAGAGCGAATGCGATCCTGAGCTTCCTTGAGCTCGTCCTCGTAGCGCTTCACCAGCTTGGACTTCGTTTCGGCCATTGGCTCCTCCTTTTCGTCGTCCGGGATAGCAAGCAGTGCCTGAAGCAGAATGTCGACCTGAGAGGTCTCCTTGCTGGCGTTCAACTCCAGCCGGGAAGTGACTTCGTCGATGATCGCTCGATTCCTTTCGGTAACGTCGTGGATGGTCATCTGGCCCCCAATCGCACCAGCGCGGTCTTGACCAACGCGGACTCACGTTGAGTGGAAGCCGGGTTCTCGTCCATTCTCAGGCCGGTCAAGGCAATGAGCCGAACGATCTCACGTCTCAGAACACCGATCGGAACGTCCTTGACCCTGTCCAGTTCGCCCGCGGAGGCCCGTAGAGCCGCTGGTGAGACATCAGAAGCGGGGATGAAGCGCGACAAGGGTGCCCCACGAAATGCCTTCATGGGACTCTGCAGGGTGATCCGGGCAATTAAGTCCATGTGGCGGAGAGACTCCCGGAAGAGGGGTTGGAGTTGGCTAGGCACTTCCTCAACTGGATAGCGCCGATCCCAGTCTTCAATCAGTCGATCCCACGGGCCGCTCCCGAACTCCAAGCCACACATCCGGGCTACGCAGTGGACCCTCAAGCAACTGATGGGGTGTGGGTCGCCCGGCAGGTATCGGAAGACCATTCGTGGACCGCCGTCTACAACGTCTGCTAGCGCCACTAGGGAAGCATGTCCACTGAAGACGAATGCGACCGCGTCTGCGAACAGTTCGGAACTCCAGGAGGACCAAACTCCTCCAACGGGTCCAGGGAGTTCCCTTTCCAGGTTCATTGCCAGTTCATTGGCCCCAGAGGTCTGATGACCGATTTGGTGACCGGCCTCGTGGAGCAGCGATGTGGGGCGTAACGTGTTGTGTCTGGCTATCTTGATGGCAGCGACCGCGCTAATGGAAGCTGGGTCCCAAAGCCGTAACCCCGCTTTCAGGATGGAGGCTCCCAGACCTTTGTCCTGGTACACCAAGGTTCTCGGGACCGACTTTCCAAGAGGGCCAAGCGAACGCTCCAGTACCTCGCCGGCTACCGCATCCAGGCCCCGCAACAGGGCGGCAATCTCGGGATTCGTTCGCGTGTTGATGGCATCTGTGTAGAAGTCTGCGGTGACCTCTGCGCGAAGATACTGTCGCCTGACACTGATGATGGCCCGATTGGCTTGATCGGATGACAAGGAGTCCAGTCGTTTCTTGAGCGCATTGATGTTCTCTTGCAACGACCGAATTGTCTCCTGAAGGGGCGCCAACAAGGCGCGGCCCAGATCGGCCTCGAGGGAACGCCAAGCCTGATTGGAGGCTAGATCCTCCAGTCGAGCCAGCCGTTCCGAGGCAAGCCGCCAATGCTCGAGTTGGCGCACCGCCGTACTGGGAAGGGAAGCGACACCCATCACTAGCGCCGGTACCCGGGAACAACAGCGACGTCAAGCGAGCCCTGGATGCCACGGCGCCACAGGTCGGCCAGGGCGCCCCCGCGCTGGAACAGATTGCCCTTGAAGAGTCGGAAGACGTTGTCCGACTGAACCGTGAAGACCACAGTGACTCCGTCGGCGCGGTTCTCCACGGCTTCCTGGAACGTACGGGAGAACGAGGCAAGTCGAGACTTCATGTAGCGGATGAGCTGAGATATGAGGAACCGCATGAGGTAGACCCGGAACCGGTGCCCGGCGACGCGGAGAACCCCGACAACCACTCTCCCGATGGACTCCTCCGAGGGAACTTCCCTGACGATGCGGAGATTGCGGGTCGGTCTCCCCGAGAGGATTGCGCGAAGGGCGGAATCCAAGGAGGTTCGGAGACTCGTCACGACAGCAGACAATGACGCGCCCCGTCGTAGCTTGGTTG
The DNA here is from genome assembly GCA_942491735.1 of Candidatus Eiseniibacteriota bacterium. Classification (GTDB taxonomy): domain Bacteria; phylum Eisenbacteria; class RBG-16-71-46; order JABDJR01; family JABDJR01; genus CALOCN01. The sequence continues at coordinate 22,318 of CALOCN010000014.1, forward strand.
CGATGTCCTGGGAGGTCGACTCGGCGAGGAAGTCGTTGACCCGCAATTGCTGCTTGCGGAAATCAATGACGAGGTTGACCTCGCTGGCTCGGGCTGGACTGGGCCGCCTGCCTGTCCCTGGCCGTGGCCTGACCTGGGCCCCCTCGATCTCGAGATAGAAGAAACGCTGGCCGATTCCGATCAGGTTGCGGTCCATCAGAAAGCGTCGGGCAACCTTGCGACAAAGCCCGTTGTGACGCGGTATGAGGAGAGCGGCCGCGCGACAGGTCAGCGGGTGGATCTGGCTCCAGGACGAGCGTCTGGCCGAACCGAGTCCGGGGACTCCGCGCTCAAGCAGCGCAATGTGGCTCAGCGTTGTGCCCCGGATGGCCTGGTAGATGTGCATTTTCGCTCGGATAGGCTTGGACCGGACCGGCAGGCCCAGCTGCTCGCTAGTGAAACTGAGGAGAGTCTGCCCTCCGAATGTACGAATCCGTGAAGCGGTCTTCGCGTCGATCGTCACGTCGAGTATCTGGGTGTACTTCTTGTACCGCTTCCGTCCACGCCCTGGCCTCAGTACCCAAGCGCCTGTTCCACCCGGCGCCTCGCGGAGTTCCTCACGGACCGTTTCGGGCGGAAAGTTCGCCGACACCGCACGCTCGAATGCTGCATTGATGTGCTCGGTCAGCGCTTCCTCATCCTCGAACGCATCCTCCGGGGCTTCCGCGAGAAGGTTCTCAATTGTCTCCTCGACCGTGGCCGCGACTACTTCCGCTGCGACCAGGGCCTCATCCTCTTCTTGAGCCTCCAGGCGGATAAGCCGGAGACCTGCGCTGACCAGCACTCGCGACAGAGGCACAGCGTTCCGTCTGCCCACGTACCGGCGAATCAGCCGGGACAAGTAGCGGGCAAGGAAGTTCACGACCTTCCGCCGACCCACAATGCGGATACCCAGCCGCAGGGCGGGCATGAGGGCCATCACGAATTGCTCGACCTGGGGTGTGGCATCTGCGCCATCTTCCAACTGTATGAGTTCGCGAACGAACTGCTCGCGGGCGTTGTCGATTCCTGCAGACGTGTCCTCGAGATTCTCTTCCTCGGAGATGTACTCGACGACCTCCGGAGTCATCTCGAAGTCCTCACCTGCCAGGACGTATCCCGAGATGATGGCATTGAGCTCCTGCTGAACCACATCGACCGGCACGGAAGCGGCCGCCTCGTCGGACACTTCCCGGTCGGCGGTTTCGACCCTCTCATCCAGGAACCCCGTCTCGTTCTCTTCCCCCTGGTCCATGTCCTCGCCAAGCTCCGAGGTCTCCCGGCGAAGGAAGACCCGGGCCAAACGCCGGGCAAGCGGCCGATAACGCCCGGGAATTCTTGAGATAGCAAACCGTAGAACCCGTCGCAGGAGAGGCCGGATGAGTCGTCGCAACTTGCGCAGGAGCATGCCAATAGGCATTAGCTTGCCGAGCACGCGAACACCGCGTTTCGCGACTCGAGCAACGGCCTTGGCTGCCCTCTTTGCCTTGCGCCAGACCTTCTTGAAGAACTCCTCGGTAGCGGGCCCGCCCATCTCCCCCTCGGGGACAAAGCGGGCAAAGAACTCATCGATCTGCTGCTCGGTCATGGACTCGAGGGAGAGCTGGTCGGCTTCGTCCGCCATACGATCAAGGGAAGCCTCCGCCTGGTCCTGAAGAGGCTTGAGGTAGCTGGTCAGTGCAGCGGTTGCCTCCCGGGAGGACTCCGTGCCTGCGCTCAAGGCGGGCAGGTGCTGCTCGTACACCCCCGTCAATTCGTCGACCATGTCCTGAGTGGCCTCATCGAACTCCGGGTCGAACAGGGCCTCCAGCGTCTCACGATACTCCGCCTCTTCCGGGGACTCCATGTTGTCCGTGCCGGCGTACTCGGCGATGAACGGCGAGACAGTGGCTTCCGTATCGGGTGCGGACAAGGTGAACGCCGCAGCTTCGGCCACCTCAGGGGGGGCGGAGTATGCGGGCTCAGGAAGGAACGGGCTGGACTCCGGATCGGCGATCCCGGCACCGTTGGTGCTTGCTTCGGACTCAGGCCACTCGATAGCTTCGAGATCTTGCGTTGACATGGATCCTCCCGAGGTTCGAACGATTGCTTAATGCAACGTGCATCGTGCCGCACAAGGGAGGTTGAGCGCATGAACCCTTGGGTTCAAATGTGCCGGGCCCGTTTCTGCTCTTGGATCTAGTTCCAGGTGGCCGGGATCTAGATCCCCGGGGTGATTCAGCCTGTTCGACGCACCCGGGCCACGGCTTGTGTGCGTCGCTTCACGTGAAGCTTCGAGAGAATGTTGTGCACGTGATTCTTGACGGTAGATCGACCAACGTAGAGGCGATCGGCGATCTCCTGGTTGGAGAGACCCTCGTCTATCAGGGCCAGAATCTCCCGCTCGCGAGGTGTCAGGGACTCAATCGTCTCCTCTTCCTCGGGTGCGTCGGGCTGATCATCGATGGTGGCTTGGGGCACCTTCGGGGCAGCAGCTTCCTGCTGAGCCCGAATGTACTCGAAGAGGATTTCGGAGATTTGCGGTGGACAGTGAACCTGGTCACGGGCCACACCGTTGACCATTCGTAGGATGTCATCCGTGGTGGCGTCCGCAGGGGCGATCGCAGTCGCTCCCGCATGTATCGCACCGATGACGGTTGCCGTCGTAGGTTCAACCCCGACAACAATTACCCGCGAATGTGGGAAGGAACCATGAGTCGATAGTATCTGGTCCTCGACCTCGCTCAGGTTTGCATCGATGAGCACCAGGTCCGGGGTTGGGCAGATGGAAGCCATGCCCGGCTCCTCAGGTGCTCTGGCCACGACCCGCATTCCGCCTAGGCTCTCAAGTTCCTTACTGAGGAGATCCCTCAGTAGGCGAACCGAACTGATCAGTAGAAGATTGATTCCATCCATCTTGATCCACATCCACGGGATTGGTTCTGCAGGAACGCCCGATGTCTCTGGATGTGTCTCTTGAGATGGATAGACGAGCGCAAATAATTGACACTTGTATTCTAAATGATCGCACCGAGGATTGGGCAGCTTTCCAATGCCAGGAAGCGCTTCAATTCGTTGAATCTACTCTAATGTCTAGGTGTTCCGGGTCGCCAACCCTACTGTCCATCCCCAATCCGCGACCCCAACCCAAACAGCTCGTAATCCTCCCCATACACATCGCTCAACACCTTGAACCCCAGGTGCCCGGTGCAATGCGCCGGCGCCACCGTCTTCACCCCCATCCCCTTGAGCCGCTCGGCGATCCCCTGGATCACGTCCCGCGGATAAGGCAACAAGTGGTACCCCCCCACCAAAAGAGCGACATCCTCTCCCGTGGCCTCCATGGTGCTGCGGACAATCGCCTCCACCGTGCTGTGCGAACAACCCACGAACAGTACGGTGCCCTCGTCCGTGTCCACGGCCAGGGAGAGTTCGGGCAGGCCAATCAGGTTGGCTTCGGCGTCCTCGTCCTGCGGGTTCCCGTTGACATCCACTCCGGGAAACTTGGTGAAGTACCCGATATTGGATGAGCGCGTGGCGATGAGGCGCATGCCGGGCGCGACCTCCTGGGTCTCGGACACGTACTCCACAGCCTTGTAGTAGCGGCCATCCGTGCGAAGGTGCGCCGTGGTGCTCTCGCCGTCGAAGTACCGCTGCTCCGGCGGCAGGTCGTTGGCGACGTCCGGCTCCCGCCCCGCGATGCCCATGTCGAACGGTCCGCCGGCTCCCAGGAAGTCCGTGGCGAAGTAGATCGTCACGTCCGGATTGACCTGCATGAGGTAATCGAACCCGCCGGTGTGGTCCGCGTGCGCATGGGAGGCCACGGCAAAGTCCACCTCGGCCAGATCGATCCCCAGAGCTTCCGCGTTCTGCCGCAGCACATCGGCGCTGGTCCCTGCGTCGAAAAGGACCGAGGTCCCGTTGTGACGCAGCAGCGCGGAGTAGCCGAAGTCCTTGCGGGTGCCCTCGTGAACCGCGCCGAATGCGTCGTAGAGGTTGATGATCTCGTAGGCGTGCGCGGGTTGGGACGAAACGGCGGCCAAACCCGCGATCAGGACACAGACAGTGGACACGATGTGTCGAGGGGTCATGGAAAGGTCCTCCGTACGGGCCAGGGTAGGAGTGAGCTGGCAGACATCCAGCATACCGAAGTTCGGTATACTGGCAACGTTTTCCGTCCGTTGCCGCGGTCGGAGCCCGGTCCCAACGAACGCCCTTTGAGCCTTCGCGCCGAACCGCTAGACTCCTCCCCATGAATCTCGACCCCGACACCCTGGAACAATTGGCCAAGGCTGCGCACAAGGTGTGGATGGAGGGCAAGCTCCGTGACGGCTGGGTCTACGGCAAGACCACCGACAAGGCGGCCAAGGTGCACAGTTGTCTGGTGCCCTATGATGAATTGAGCGAGCCGGACAAGGAATCGGATCGGGACATGGTGCGGGGGATTCCCGACATTCTGGCCATGGCCGGCTACAGGATCGTGAAGAACGAGGTCAATACCTAGAACCCAGGACCGGGGGAAGTCTTCATGGCGACCAGGTCGGATCAGAAAACTGCCGCAAACACCCTCCCGATGCAGGTCGTCGGGGATCACAGCACGGATCGATTCATCTATCTGGCCGGGGAGGATTCCGGCGACCCTCCCAATCTTCGTGAGGCCTGGGTCAATGCGCGACGGTTCTGGATCACCGACCTGCCCGGCGGCACCGGTACCCTGGTTCGATGCCTGGAGGCCGGGGGTATCGACGTCGCGAACCCAACCACCACCGAACCACAGGAAGCCATCTCGATCTACATGCTCACCAACGCCTCCAAGACGGCCGGGGTGGAGCGATGGTGTGTGGGCCAGGCTATTGTTGCCGGCGAGAAGGAGTTCTCCCGGTCCCGGTACGAGCCGGATGGCCCGGGTGCCCCGCTGATCGTTCTCGATTTCAACCAGGGCTGGCTCAAGGCCAACCAGGCCGCGATTCCCGGAACACTGGCCGATCGCCCCTTCCTGGTGCGAACCCACGATCCGTGTCAGGGGGTCTGGCAGGACTCGAGACGATCCATGAACTCGCCCGGTCTCTGGTTCTCACCCATTCAGGACATGGCCGACGGGTCGCTCTGGTTCGACGGGGCCTGGGACTCGATCCGGGCGCGAGTGGCCAATTACCTGCGTCGGGACGACACCCTTTTCGATTCCGATCGGAACGAGTGGCTGCACTTCGTGGTCGTGCAGGTGCAGTACGACGGCGCGTTGGTATTCGGACCCGGTCTCTCGGTCCACGGCGACTTGTTGATCTTCAAGGGGGACCAGCCCAGATCCTTCGAACGCTCCACCCAGGGAACGGTGGTCGCGGGAGGGATCGTCTTCACCTACTCCTTGGCCACGCGTCTCCTGCGAGAACCCGGTGTCGACCTGACCGGGAAGGACCGCGCGAAGATGCTGCTCGAGGCGACACGGGAGGGCCTGGTCCGGATCCGTGATCTGGTGCGATTGGGCTATGCGCCTCCGCCGAAGGATCAGGGAGCGTCGTGTCAGTGGCAGCCCGAGTCCGGGACCAATCTTCCCGCGGGGGTTCTGGGCCCGGTGCGGACCACGGAGATCATCAGCTACTCCGCCAAGGCATTCCGGCCTTCCTGGAACACGGCCTGCGAGATCGTATCGGGTGCCGACGACCTGCTGCGCAGGAGAACGCCGTTTCGTCTGGGCAACCTCATTGCCACCACACCCGAATACGCGGACACCCTGCTGCGTCTGGCCCGTCGTCTGGAGTCCCACGTGTCCGGCGGCAAAGGTGTTCTTTCCTTCTCGATCTTCGGCGGCCCCGGGTCCGGGAAGTCGTTCGTGGCCGAGGAAGTGGCCGCGGCCGCCGACGCCACCGGTACCAAGCTGGACATGCGGACCTTCAACCTCTCGCAGTTCACCGGTGCGGACCGCCTTCTCGATGCCTTCAAGCAGATCCAGACCATTGGCCTGCAGGGGAAGATTCCGATCGTCATCTGGGACGAGTTCGACACGGTGTGGAATGGGGAGCAGTGTGGGTGGCTGTCCTCGTTCCTCATGCCCATGCAGGATCACACGTTCTTCGATGGACACACCACGCGCGCCCTGGGCAAGAGCGTGTTCGTCTTCGTGGGCGGAACCTTCAAGGACGACCCGAATTTCGTGGAGTGGACCGAGACTCGGGAGGGGAAGCGCCTGAAGGGCCCGGACTTCCATAGCCGGCTCAGCCGGAGTCTGGCCGTTCCGGCCGTGGATGCCGAGACCTATCCCGAGTCGTACCGGAAGTCCACAGATCCCTCCATCCTGGTGCGCGCGGTGATGATCCGGACGTTCCTGCGCAAGACCCCGGTGGAAGCTATCTCCCGGGAGGTGCTCGCCTATCTGCTGCATGTTCCCCTGCAGCACGGGGTCCGTAGCCTCAAACAACTCGTCAACAACAGCGAACTGTCCCGGACCAGGATCTTTCGCAGCTATCACATGCCTCCGGAAGATGTCCTCGCCCTGCATGTGAAGTCCGATGGGTTCTCGGAGAACCATTCCATGGACGCGGTGACCAACCGTCTCGTGGCACACGACCTGAGAAGTTCCGATTCCCTGCCCTTGGAGTGGAAGGCCTAGGAGACGCTTTGCATCAGTCCTCTGCTGGGCCTCCGCCAAGTCCCCGCCGTCGCCTTGTCTTCCTGGGCGTGACGCTCGGCGTGTGGGCACTGGGTACGTACGGGTATTGGCTCCACGGAACAACGCATGGGTCGAAGTACGGTGATCCCTACTTCCTGGAGTACGTCTATCGCGCCGCCCAGCTCTTCGTGCTCCACATGCCGCACGAGCAGTTGCCTCTCCCCTGGCCCCTGGAGTTCGCCCGATTCCTGGCCCCTGCCATCGCCTTTGTCGCGGTGGCCGAGGCGATGTTCTCCCTGGCGCGTCGTCGCATTACCCGCCTGCGTGTCCAGCGCCAAAGCGATCACATTCTTGTCTGTGGTGCGGGTTGGAAGGGCTTGCGTCTGGCCAAGGAGTATCAGGAACGAGGCGAGAGGGTTGTGGTGGTTGAGCGGGACGAGGCCAATCCGGGACTCGTGGAGTGCGAGACCCTCGGCATTCCGGTCCAGATAGGAGATGCCTCGGACCCGCAGTTGTTGGAGTCGTTGAACGCACACAAGGCGAAGGTGTTGCTGGCCACCGCCGGAAGCGACGGCGCCAACCTGCAGATCGCCACCGCGGCCCGCAACCTGACCGCGGCCAAGCGGGATGGGGAGCGGCACGCGCTCCAGTGTTTCGTGGACATCCGGGATGTCGCCGACCGGACCCTGTTTCGACAGCAGCCCATCCTGGCCGGGGACGATCGCCGGATCATTGTCACGGTGACCGGAGTCGACCTGTACGAAAACTCGGCCCGCCGGTTGTTCCAGAAGTATCCGCTCCACGAAGGTGCGGACAGCGCAAAGGTCCTGGGGGTCCCGCATCTGGTTCTGCTGGGCTTTGGACAGATGGGAGAAAGCGTGCTGCTCCAGGCAGCCAGAATCGCCCACTATCCCGGTGGGCATCGGCTCCAGGTCACCGTGTTCGACCCGGCCGTGGATCTCAAGGAGAGGCAGTTCCGGGATCGCTATCCCCGGATCGATAGCGCCTGCGACGTGGTGTTCGAGTCGTGCGATCCCGATAACCCCCAGTTGCTGGATCGTGCGGCCGGCTTGTGTCGTCAGGCCGGGCAGCATGTCACGGTGGTCGTGTGCTTCCCCGAAGACAGTTTCAATACGAGAGTGGCTCTGGGTCTGTCGCGCCGACTCTCGGGGGACGCCTGCAGGGTCCGGGTTCGCTTGGACTCGGAAGATGGCTTGGCCTCCCTGGTGACCCGGGAGGATCACGCGTACCTGGATCACGACCGGTTCACTCCGTTCGGCAGTCGTGCCGAAGCCTGCACGGTGGAGATGCTGGAGCGGAGCAAGCAGGACAAGCTGGCCCGCGCCATCCACGATCACTATGTGGCCAAGGAGAGGGAAAAGGGCGAGACCCCCGAGAGCAACCCCTCCATGAGACCCTGGGAAAAGCAGAACGAGGTGATGAGGGACTCCAACCGGTACGCCGCCGATCACATCGACATCAAGCTGTGGTCGATCGGGGCTTCCCGGGTGCCGGCCTCGCGCTCGGAACCGGTGGTGCCGTTGTCGGCAGAGCAGATCGAGGTCCTGGCTCCCACCGAGCACGCGCGTTATTGCGCGGATCGATTCCTGGCCGGCTGGGCGCCGGCTCCGGCCGGACAGCCCAAGGACCACGTGGCGCGAGTCAATCCCACGCTGATTCCCTGGGAGGAGCTGAGTGAAGAGGAGAAGGAGAAGGATCGCTGGGCGGTGGGGCAGTTGCCGGAGTTGTTGGGGATGATCGGGGAGAGGATTGTCTGGTAGGCGGGAGTCGGATCGTCGCGGGTCACCCCCAGCCTGAGGAGCCATGGAGTACAATCCCACCAACCTCTAGGAGGATCTCTCGTGCCCTCCAAAACCTTGTTGTCCCTGAAAACAACGCTGCGCGGCGGCCAGAGCTGGTTTGGCCGACTCGAATGGTCCCCGGACGGCACAAGGATCGCCGCCGGCTGCGGTGACAAGGCAGTCTACTTGTGGACTCCCGAAGCCGGTTCTACGCCCTCCCAGCTCAAAGGCCATAAGGGCTCGGTGTTTGACGTCAGTTGGGCACCCGACGGCCGACGTCTGGCCTCCGCGTCGCGGGACGGGACGGTTCGGGTCTGGGACGTGACCGCCGGCTATCCCGAACGTGTGCTGGAAGGTCACCAGGACGCGGTACGCACCGTTGCATGGTCCCGCGACGGCACGCGGTTGGTCACCGGCGCCCGAGACGACACCATGCGGGTCTGGGATGCGTCTTCGGGGGATCAGCTCCATCAGATCACCGGCCTGGATTCGGTCAGGAGCGTGGCTTGGTCCCCGGACGGGTCGTTCTTGGCATCGGGGGGAGGGCCAAGAACGGTGTTCGTCTGGGACCCCAACACCTGGAAACCGGTCTGGACCGGAGCGGGACACAAGGCCTATGTGTTCTGTGTTGCCTGGTCCCCTGACCAGAGGTTGATAGCCTCCTGCTCCACGGACAAGACGATCGGAATCTGGGAAGCCGTTTCGGGTCGCCAATTGGCGGTACTCGAGGGCCACACCAACCGTGTCGGTTGTGTCGCGTTCTCGGCGGATTGCCGATGGTTGGCCTCGAAGTCGACCGACGGCACGGTCCGCATCTGGAACACGCAGAACTGGGAGCCTGCGCAGGTGCTGGCTGAGCCCCCGGTCGCGCGTGTCTTTCCAGGCTTGGCATTTCATCCCTCGGAGCCGCTCCTAGCCACCCTTGGGGAGAGGGACTCGGAAGTCCGCCTGTGGACCGTAGACCCGAGTGTCCCTGGAAAGAGTGACACGGCAGGGTCGCCCGAGGTGGTCCGACACAGAACCGCCAAGATCGCGCTCCTCGGAGACTCGGGCGTGGGCAAGACCACTCTGGGGCATCGCCTCGCGGAAGGTGAGTTCAAGAAGTACCCATCTACCCATGGTCAGCAATTCTGGGTCATTCCTGAGTTCGGTACTCGCCTCGAGGACGGGACCCAATGTGAAGCCGTTCTATGGGATTTTGCGGGGCAACCCGACTATCGGCTGGTTCATGCCCTCTTTCTCGAGGATGTGGACTTGGCTTTGATTGTCTTTGATCCCACGGATCCGAGGGATCCTTTCCATGGAGTGGACTACTGGCTCCGGGCTCTTGCCCATCGCAATGAAGCGTGTCGGTGCGTTCTGGTTGCCGGGCGCACGGACGTAGGCCAGCCCAGAGTCACCCAGGATGAAATCGATGCCTTCTGCCGTGAGCGGGGGATCGCCGGCGGGTTCGTGAGTACCAGCGCCCTTGAGGGCACAGGTATGGAAACCCTCGCCGCGATGATTCACAGTCAACTGGACTGGCAGCGGGTTGTCAGTACGACGACGACCGGGGTGTTCAAGCGGATCAAGGACCAGGTCATGGCCATTAAGGAGGATGCAGGGGGTCAGGGTGTTCTTCTCACACCCAAGCGACTACGGGAGCTTCTCGGCGAGAACGAGACCGAGACCGGGCTCGAGAACGAGTTCAGCGACGACGAGTTGTTGACGGCCGTCGAACACCTGGCCAAGCACGGGTATGTGAGTCTTCTCCGGTCGTTTGACGAACGACGGACGATCCTTCTGGTGCCGGAATTGCTGAACAATCTGGCAGCCTCCTTCATTGTCGAGGCTCGTCGCAACCCGAAAGGTCTTGGAGCTCTCGAGGAGCGGCGAGTCCTGGAGGGGCGGTATCCCTTTCCCGAGCTGGAGGGCCTGGGGGACGGCGAGCCCCAGGTTCTGCTGGAATCCGCGGTCGCTCTGTTCATGAGAAGCAACGTGTGTTTCCGGGAAACGCTGGGTGAGGATTCGTTCCTGGTGTTCCCCGAGTTGATCAACGTGAAGGAACCTCGGGACAACGATGAGAGCGAGTTCATCGATGACTACTCGTACACTGCCCAGGGTGCCATCGAGAACGTCTACTCCTCTCTGGTCGTGCTCATGGGATACACTAACGTGATCCGTCGTGCCCACCAGTGGCGAAACCATGCGCGTTACCAGATCGAAGAAGGTGAGTTCTGCGGGTTCCGGCAGGTGCGCGAACGTGAGGGTGAGATCGACTTCCAGTTGTATGCGTCGGAGTCCGCGAAGCCCGAGTCCCGCCAGACCTTCCGCTCCCTGTTCGAGCAGTTTCTCTCCCGCCACCCGGTCACCGTTACCAAGTATCCGGTCCTGATCTGTCCGGACGGGCATCATCAGGAGCGATCCACGGTGATTCGGCGTGTGCGTCAGCAGAAGGACTTTCTCCACTGCGACGAGTGTGGTGAGCGTGTCTCGATCGCCAACGTGGTGTCCGGCCCTTCCATCGTCGTGGGCGACCACCGAGACACCAGGAAGCATGCCGCCGAAGCCACCCGACGCACGCGCTTCGAGACCTGTCTGGTGATGATCAACGCCTATCGGAGCGATCAGAAGAGCCCTGTCTGCTTCATCAGCTATGCCTGGGGGATTCCCGAGCACGAACGCTGGGTGGAACGGAGGCTTGCCCTGGACCTGCGCAAGGCGGGGATCCGGATCATCCTTGATCGCTGGCATGGAATCGGTGGCAGCCTGGGTCGGTTCGTCGGCCAGATCGATCAGGCCGACAACATCGTTGTGGTTGGAACGCCCCTATATCGGGAGAAGTACGAGAACAAGGTCTCCGATACCGGCAGCGTCGTTGCCGCGGAGGTCGACCTGATCAACAATCGCCTCCTTGGTACGGAAGAGCACAAGGAGACTGTTATCCCCGTGCTCCTGGATGGCGAGCCAAGGAGTTCGTTGCCTCCGCTCATGCAGGCCAGGTTTCATGTGAACTTCAAGGAGCCGGATGCCTACTTCACCGGCTTGTTCGATTTGATCCTTCACCTCTATCGGATTCCCTTCGAAAGCCCCGCGGTTGCCGAACTGCGGGATGCCCTGACCCTGGAGGCTATTGGGGACGCGTAGAGAACCCACCGAACCCAGGTCACAATGGTTCACCCATGAAAGCCATCACCTACACCCAGTACGGCCCGCCCTCGGTCCTGCGCCTCCAGGACATTTCCAAGCCTGTCCCCAAGCCCGATCAACTCCTTGTCCGGGTTCGCGCCGCCGCGGTCAATCCCTACGACTGGCACTTCCTGCGTGGCCTTCCCTATTTCATGCGACTTATCTCGGGGATCCGCGCGCCACGCCGGCCCACCCTGGGGGCCGACTTCGCCGGTGAGGTGGAGGCGGTGGGGAGCAAGGTCACCGAGTTCCGACCCGGTGATGCGTTGTTTGGTTTCGCGGACGGAACGTTCGCCGAGTACGTTGTGGCCAAACCCAAGCAGGTGGCGCTCAAGCCGGACGGCGTCTCGTTCGAGCAGGCGGCCTCGCTTCCCATTGCCGGCATCACCGCGCTCCAGGGCCTGCGTGATGTCGGCAAGCTGCAGCCGGGTCAGCGGGCGCTCATCGTGGGCGCATCCGGGGGCGTGGGAACGTTCGCGGTTCCGCTGGCCAAACACTTCGGCGCCCATGTGACCGGCGTGTGCAGCACGCGCAACCTGGAACTGGTCCGCTCCCTGGGTGCCGACCACGTGATTGACTACACCCAGGAAGACTGGACCACGTCGCCCGAACCGTACGATCTGGTCTTGCACCTCGCCGGGAGGGACTCGCCCGGTCGTTGCCGGACGGTGCTTACCCCCAAGGGGAGTTTGATTCTCAGCAGCGGGGATTCGGACAACCGTTGGTTGGGACCCTTGGGAAGCGTGCTCGGGGCCCTGCTCCTTTCCCCGTTTGTGGGGCAGAAGCTGACCATGGTTAACGCCAAGCCACGAACGGCTGACCTGGAGGCGCTTGCCGCCTACGTGGCGGACGGGACGATGACTCCGATCCTGGGGGAATCCTATCCCCTGGCGGAGACCGCTCAGGCGATGGCGCAGATCGAGACGGCGCATACGCGAGGGAAGATCCTGATAACTCCCTGACCCACCACTTTTCTTGTGCAGTTCTTCCGTCTGACGGCATTTACCCAATGTACGCCTGCCCCGCTCCGATTCCGGCTGACTGGGTCAGGCGATGGTCCACGACCCATTGGGAGACTGCCGTGAAGAAACAATTGATCGCCCTCGTTGCCCTGACGACCCTCCTGAGCCCCCTCGCCGCCTTCGCCGAGGTACCGCCGGTCTTCCTCCGTGGTTGGGGGGGCAATGGTCCGGACGGGTTCAATCTGGTCTCGGACCTTGGGATCGGGCCCACGGGCTATCTGTACTCGGTGGAAGTGCACGCTAGGCGAGTTCAGTACTTCAACCAGGACGGCACGCCAATGGGCTCCTGGGGCTCCTTCGGCAGTGGGCCCGGGGAGTTCAAGCTTCCCCAAGGGCTCCATGTATCCCCCACGGGTGTCGTCTATGTCGCCGATTGGGACAACTACCGATACCAGAAGTTCAATTCGGTGGGTACGTACCTTTCCGAGTTCTCCGACGGCAACAAACCCGCCGATCTTGACTTCGATTCCGCCGGAAACATTTACGTGGTCCAAACCCAGAATCACCGGATCCGGAAGTTCTCCAGTTCGGGATCCCTCATTCTCCAATGGGGCAGCTTCGGTTCCATCACCGGTCAGTTCAAGTCCCCCTATCACATCGTTATCGACGACTCGGATCGCGTCTATGTCACGGATGTGGGCAATGATCGGGTGCAGGTCTTCAACACTTCCGGTGGCTTTCTCTTTGGATGGGGGGCCAATGGAACGGGTGACGGCCAGTTCGACTCCCCGCACGGGATTGCCCAGGACGCACAAGGCAACATCTACGTCACGGACACGGACAACGGGCGAGTTCAGAAGTTCACTTCGGAGGGGGTATTCCTGACCAAGTTTGGTTCCTGGGGTAGTGGGGACGGAGAGTTCGTCGCTCCCTACGGAATCGTCGTCAACGACCTGGGAGAAGTATTCGTTGGGGACGACAAGAGGATCCAGGTGTTCGGCGAGGCCCCGGTTGCCGTGGAGAAGACCACCTGGGGGGCGATCAAGAGCGCGGTGAGAGATCCGCAAGAGCAGCCCTAGGTCGTGATCGCCGTCGGTTCCTGTGACTTTATCCTTCTCACTAGGAGAGCCAATTCCATGCGGTATCTAGCCATGATGATGCTGGTCCCTTGCCTCTTTGTCTCCCAGACTTCCGCCCAGGTTGTGGTAGCGGATCTGCATGCTTACGTTCTTCAGAACAACGGCACCCCCCCACCGTCCCCCAAGTACGGGTTTGGCGACGGTGAGTGGTTCGTGGGGAGCTACGGTCCCTGGTCCCTGGGGGGAGTGAACCATCGGAGCCCCAATGGAACCGCCCAAGGACTCCCGGCCATGTCGGGAGACAGCTGGGCATTCGCCGGCTGGAGCCGGGGTGCGGCACCCAACTGTTGCGATTTCAAGACGGTTCGACTCGCGGAGGAAACCTTCACGGCGTCACTCCTGATGCGCAACTATCCGGTGCAAACAACGCAGCGCAGCATGATCCTGGGTTGGGCCGTGCCGGATCACGTGACCTCTGTCAGCAGAATCGTTCTCGTCGTCGAGAATGACCCCGGGTGCCACCCGGAAGTCGAGGGCACCTGGGGAGGCACCATTGGACCATGCCAGGACCCTCCGATCATTTCGGACGTGGAGGTGTCCGCGGGATGGGCGACCTACGGGGGGTGCTGTGGTGCCTGGAGCCTAAGAGGGTCCATTACTCCGTTCGTGGTCCCCGGTGGAGACCAGACCGTGTTCGAGGTCGCCGCAGCGGACCCCGTCAGTGGGGACCCGGTGGAGACGATCGGACCGGGCCATCGCATCTATGTGGTCTTCCGACAGCCCAACAACGGCCTATTCGAACTGGCCAACGTCAACCTGCAGGTTTGGGGAACATCCGATCAGCCGGTACCTACGGAGCCGACCACATGGGGCAAGCTGAAGCACTACGGACAGTAGGTACGCGTCGCTGTCCCACCTACTCGCTCCTCAGGGCCCGGAGCTCCTCGGCCAGTCGTTTCGCCGCCCGCTTCACGGTCATGCGGGCTGCGTTCCAGGTCGGCTTTCCCATCGCCTCGGCAACACGATCGTAGGTGAAGCCGAACTCGAACCTGAGAATGAAGGCTTCCTTGTATTCCTGGGACAGGCGATCGAGCCCCTGCTCGTACAGTTCCAACTGTTCGTTCGTGATCGTCCGGTCCAGGGGCGAGGGTGACGGGTCGATCACCATGGTCAGCTCCTGATGTTCCGGTCGCCGGGAAACCGCTCGAATCTCTTGACGGATCTCGTTCAGGAGAACGACCCTCAGATAGGCCAGGAACGACCCTTCCTGGGTGAACTCAAGCTTCTCGATCCTGGCCAGCGTCTTGAGCAGGGTCACCTGGACCAGATCGTTCGTGTCGACCCGGGATCGGGCATGGGCGGGGAGCCGGTTGGAAGCCCAGCGGGTCAGGATGGGCAGGTAGCGCGTGACCACAAGATTGGTGGCTGCCACATCTCCCTGGCCGCTCATCTCCAGCAAACGGATCGTTTTCAGTTCGGTATCGTGCCCCATTGTGTCTCCCATGTCTTGGGAATGCCGCCGAGCGGCAATCCTGAACACCACCCTCGGACGGTCAACGATCGCCTTCCAGGCTCCGATCTCCGTTGTCCTCGAGTCCGGCCCAAGGATCCATAGGCTCGCGCAATCCAGCAAGGACCTGGAATCCGTAGGTTTGTGTGAGGGAGGCCAGTTCCGGATCCTCGAGACAGGCCTTCATCAGCCGGGCGGGATTGCGCGAGGTCTCAAAGAGCTCAAGGGCCTGCTCAGGGTTTCCTCCAGCCGCGAAGGCGCTCATCTGCAGGAGTTCCGATTCCAGGTAGAGAGGAACAACGGTCCAGTCCAGGAGCGTTCCCACCCCACCCAATCCACCCAGAAAATCGCTCGAGAACGAGCTTGCTACGGCCCCGCTAAAACCGCTCCGCCCATACCCATACCCGAGCCCCATCGCTCCCAGTAGCCTGGTGGTGTTTTCGATACGCCTTTCCTTGAGTCGTCTGGCCAAGGACTGCAAATCACGAAGGCCGCTACCGACAACACGCCGACACCACACGACTCTGGCTTGGTCAAGGGATGAAGTCCCTGACGTCCATTGAGAGACATCGCCGATGTCGGGAAACGCCTGAACGTCAACGAGCGCAGCGGCCGCAGCAAGGCGCACGAGTCGATAGGGAGAGTCCAGCAATTCCCTTGCGTACGAGTAGGGACGCTCCAGGCAAATATCCCGCAGCGTTTGGACAGCGATGGAAAGAAGAAACTGGTCCTCCGGCTTGCACTGGGCCGCCCGTTCAAGGAAGCGGGAGACCACTTCAACAGTGTGGTCATCGCGATACTCGCCGTGAAACGCCTGCAGAATGTTGAACTCCGAGTCTCGTGGAAGCACTGATTGGCGGCACTCATGAGCCCGGTTGGCAAGACGTGAATGGGATTCCCAGGCGATACCCTTGACGAAGGAGTCGGAGGAGGTCATCAGGTCAAGCAACGCACTGCAGGCGTCGGCGTCGGCGTAGTGGCGCAGGGCATATGCCAAGGTGACCTGTTCGGATCGTCGAAGATGGGGGCGTCTCGAGAAGTTCAGAAGTGCGTCACGTACGCGTGGGGATCGACACCAGAAGAGCGCGTCCAAAGCAAAGGTCAAGTGCTCTGGCGCAAGCTCCTGCATGACATTGTAGGCGTAGCGAGGGCCCTCCATGAGGCCTCGCTTTCCAAGCGTGGACGGGAATGTGCCGATGTAGGGACTCTGGGAGGACGACCATTGCTCAAGACGCGTGCTGATTCTCTGGGACTGTGCTTCCGTCAGCTCCTTGGCTTGAAGCAAAGACGGGATCCAGGCCAACGGGCGAGCATCGAGTACCTGACTCAGGGCGTGGTTGGCACCCTCGGGGCACATCAGAAAGGCCGCCCGAACGATTGCCGGTAGGGCGGGACTGTCAAGGAAGCGTGAAGCCACTTGCTCCAGTACCGAAACATCACTACATGTACCGCACTGTGCGAGCGTCCAGAGTGAAGTCTCGAAATCCCCGTCCGCACGACTTGCGTAGGAACTGAAGCCGCCTCCTCCGATGCCCGAGACCGGGACATCCTGGGGTTCAATGCGAGAGAGATACGATCTTGCCTCAGCCAGTATGGAAGAGTCACATCTGCCAAGGTCCAGCAACGCAAGCTTGGCGTGGGCACCAATGTTGGACGTGTTGGCCAGAGATTTCAGGGTGTCGACCAGGGCATCTGACTCAATGAATCCAAGCGCGCGCACGAAGGCCGCGCGATCCATATATGGTCCAAGAAGTGAGTCGATGACCTGCGTGAGCTCCCGGCCGGGCAGCTGCCGGAGCGTAGCGGCAACAACGGACGACATAGCCGGAACCCCGTCACTGAAATGGTTTCCTCCCTCACGAAGCTCTGTCTCAAGGAGTTGGTCAAGGAGGGTGGAGTCCAGGCTCGCTCCATAGGCAACGAAGTTGCAGATCCCAAACGTACGGGCCATGGCGAGACGAGGGTGAGTGCTCAGTTGCTCTAGCAGCGCCTCCGCACCCTGAATTGTAGGCTCCCGAATGAACTGTACTTTCAGTTTCTCCCACGGTTTTGCCAGGAGAGACAGGTCCCGTTCACTCTCAACGTAGATACCCTTGGCAAGTGCTACGTGCTGAGAGTCGGGGAACTGTCGAACGTCCCAATGCGACTCGCGAAGAAACCTCGGGAAGCCCAGCCAACGGTCAACAGGCGTTGGTTCGGGCGTTCCCGCGAAGAGTCGTATGATTCCCAGGTCATGCGCCCTATCGCCTTCGATATTCGACGTCACCACGCCCTTTGCGAAGGTGAGATGTGAAAGATGCGAGTATCGGAGCCCGACCACGAGCATGCTGACCAGGGCGAGACCCAGGGCGCTGGCAATGGCGATGCGTTTCGGGGACTGTCGGAGCCTGGAGCGTGGTCTGGTCGCGGCCTCCAGATCGAGCAGAAGATCGTGGCACGTTTGGTAGCGCGAGTCCGGATCCCTGTGCAGGCACTTGAGGATCACAGCGGATAGCCGGATGGGGATCTCCGGCCGGATTGAAATGGGAGGTTCGGGCTTGTCGTACAGTGTCTTGCGGATGACCTCGGCCGGATGCCTTCCCGGAAACGGAAGCACGCCGCAAAGCATCTGGTACAGCACGCACCCCAGGGCAAAGATGTCCACTCGGCCATCGGTTGCCAGTCCCCGGAGTTGTTCCGGGGCCGCGAACCCTGGCGTCCCCGGAATCAGCTCACCCTTGAGTCCCCCGACACCGGCGGCGTGGGCGATACCGAAGTCCGTGATCTTGCAACGACCCTGGGGATCCACGACAACGTTGCGACACTTGATGTCCCGGTGAACGATACCGGCTTCGTGGGCAGCCCCGAGTGCTTCCGCAAGCTGTCCAGCGATCTCGGAGAATCGTGGAAGGGAGAGCCGTCCTTCCTGGGCGATCAAAGTGGTCAAGTCACTCCCCGGGACCAACTCCTGGACCATGAAGGCGCGCTCTTCGGATACGCCGGCGTCGTGAACCGTTGCAATGCCTGGGTGGTTCACTCGCGCGGCGATTCGTGCCTCCCGAAACAGGCTATCGTCATCCGAGGCTCCGGCCGTCGACACAATCTTCAAGGCCACGGTGCGCTGCAGGGGGCCCTCGTCGAACGCGCGGTAGACTATGCCGAAGCCACCCCGTCCCAGTTCTGCCTGCACGCGGTACCGGCCGGCGAACAAGGATCCCGGTTCCAGGGGAAGGACCGAGTCCGTGATCGGCACGGTCCATGAGGCCGTTGCGGGGTCATGCAGGTCCGCGACGCCTTCGATGAATCGGAGCGCGCTGAGGAGGGAGTCCCCCGTATGGAGCCTATCCTCTTCCCTCTTCCAGTCGATTACCTCGCCGTCCGCGAGGCGTCGCACCAGTTCCTCGATGTCCTTACGATCGGTCACGGGATCTTCCTCAGGCTCGGGGTAATCGAACGGAGAACCCTCCTGTATCAGATAGAATGCCGGAAACCCACTCCCCTGCACGCAGGCTGCAGGAAAGCAATCCTCACCCCTCATAGGCTGTGTGAATGGGTATCGACTCTCATTCCATAAGTTGATACTCAACCACATCTTATGGCTTGGGCGTGCAGTTCCTGGTTTCTAAGACATTCAATTTGTAGCGAACCCGAGGCCGGCTCGGAAGACCCACTCTCTCCCTACTCACCAAGAGGTACCAGGATGCGTGCTGCTCCACTCACCGTTCTTGCGATGGTTTTGACCCTATCCTTGCCCCTGGAAGTCGAAGCTCAGACGTCCTGCGTCGACTACGGTTCATACATCCACAGGGTCGCACATCTTCAGGACAACGGGGGGGGTGAGGGCCTTGTCATCAGGAATGGATACGCTTTCCGCGCGGCAGGCAATTCCGGCTTCCTGGTTACCGACATCTCGGACCCGTTGAATCCCGTGGCGGTGGCGAGTGTCCAGACTGGGCCAAACGCCTTCAGCCAGCAGGCCGTAGATCTGGAGGTCCAAGGCGACTATGCCTATGTCGTTGACTCCTACGGATTGGCCCTGAGTGGTCTAAAGATCATCGACATCGCGGACCCTACTTCGCCGATCCTGATCGGTGGCGTCAATGCCCAAAGAACCGCCATGGACGTGGCGGTCTCCGGAACCCACGCCTACGTAGCCGATCACCAGAGCGGCCTGCAGGTGGTCGACGTCAGCAATCCTTCGAGTCCGGTGATGATCGGGAGCGTGGATACGCCTGGAGTCGGATATGGAGTCGCAGTTTCCGGGTCCTATGTCTACCTGGCCGATTTCACGGGCGGGTTTCATGTGATCGATGCTAGCAACCCCGCCAGTCCCTCGATCATCGCGACACTTGCAACGGTGGGGGTTGCGTTTGATGTGGCGGTCGATGGGGACTATCTGTATCTGTCCAACCATGTTCAAGGCGTGCAAGTGGCGGACATTTCGAACCCGGCGAGCCCGGTCATCATCGCCAATATCCCCGCTGAGACGTCCTCAGGCGAGATCAATCTCGCGGGGGATCACCTCTACATTGCCGACTATCCGCGGACACAGATCGTTGACGTGTCAACTCCCGGCGCTCCCGTCCTCCTTGCCAACATTGGTATTGTGGCCACAGGCGCAGGGGATGATGGAGTCTATGCCTACTTCTCGGAGCCAACGGGCGCTACCGCGGGCCTAGCCGTGTACGACATCGGCGCTCTCTCCAATCCCCAGCCGGTCGGCGTTTCAAGCCAAATCTTTCGTTGCCGGGCGTTGAGTGTCCAAGGGGACTACGCCTTCACCGCGGACCTCCTGTCGGCGTTGCGGGTGTTCGATGTATCCGATCCGTCCAGCCCCAACGAAGTAGCAAGTATCCCGATTCCCGGGACCCCGACGGATGTCGATGTGTATGGAACCCAAGCCTACGTAGTTGCGGTCAACTCCACGATTGAAGTCGTTGACACCAGTGATCCTCTGGCGCCTACGATCGTTGCGAGTCTCCCCCTTCCGGCGTTTTGCGTCACCGTTGCCGGATCCTATGCATATGTCGGCGACGGGAGTGGGAATCTAACCATCCTCGACCTCGCGAATCCGGCGAACCCAAACCCGGTTTCGACGATCGCGTTGCCATCATCCTCTACCATCTATGAGATCGTCGTTTCCGGATCATATGCCTACGTTGCCAACAACATCGAAGGCATTGTCGTCCTCGATGTGTCGGATCCCCTCAACCCGGTTGTCGTGGCGAATGTCCCGGTCACGGCATACAACACTGCATCCGCGGGTTGGCTCTGGCTGGAACAAGCCTGTGTGTCGCGGAGTTCAACAATGGGCTTGTTGTGATTGATGTAGCGAATCCTACCAGTCCTGCAGTTGTTTCCGTGGTTTCGGCCGCAGGCCAGAGTAACTGCGATGCCATCGCTGCCCAAGGTTCGATGGTTTATCTAAGAGAGGGAGAATCGGTCCATGCGATTGACGTCACCAACCCTGCGGTTCCGGTACGTTTGGGAGAGATTGTAGCGTTGGGTGCTCCCCACGACATGATGGTTTCCGGAGGACTTCTCTACGTGGGGACGGGCACAGAGTACAACTACATTGATCATGGCCTTCGCATCCTGCCCACGCACTGCGAACAGCCGGTTCCCGTTCGGTTGTCCTCGTTAACGGCGTCGGTCGTTTCCGGAGGCGTCGCACTCGCTTGGCACACATCCTCTGAGCGCCGCCACGCGGGGTTCCATGTCTATCGGCGGGACGGGGAGTCGGAAGATTTCCTTCTCATGAATAGCGAGCTGATCGTGGGGGGGCCCGACTACACGTTCAACGACGTATCCGCGACTCCTGGTAGCCGTTACGAGTACGTGCTGGAGTCGGTTTCCAGCGATGGGGCCAGGGAGCGTCTTGGGTCGGTCGGGATTGCAGTGCCCATTGGCGGTGCCTTGGCCTTGAAGGCCCATCCCAATCCGGCCGTTGGCTCAACGACCCTTGAGTTCGCACAGCCCGCCCCCGGCCGGGTCCGCATTCGGATTGTCGGCGTTTCCGGTCGCCTCGTGCGTGATCTTATCGATGAGAACCGCTTGGCGGGGAGCTATGTCGAGTCGTGGGACTTGAAGGAGGCCGGTGGAAGCCGAGTGCGTGCCGGAGTGTACTTTGCCCAGATTGTCGCTGGATCTGAGAAGAAAGTTGTGCGGGTAGTGGTTCTGCCGTAGCTGCAAGGCTGGTGGGGGGCTGTGCGTCAGCCCCCTGCCCCGCATCCTGGGACGCACGGGTGACAGCGGTTCCGGGAGTGCCCCCACCACGCCGCTGCAAATGACCCTCGCCACGCCTGCAAGTCGCGCGGAACAGCTACCCCCGCAACGGCGCCTGACACCAAGGCCGAACCGTCACCGGCACGCTTTCCAGTCGTGTCTCGATGGCCCGATCCAGATGCGGCAGCGCCTGGGCTGTGAACGCGTCCACTTCCGCAATGAACGGATTGAACGCGTGGACCAATCGCACAACGGGATGGCGACTGCGCGGGCGTGCGCGTAGCCGCTGCCACTCCTGCATCGCCGAACGGACCTCTTCCAGGACGCTGAGCGCACCCTCCACCCCACGGCCCTTCGTCCACCTGGGGCCACAAGGAAGCCTGCGTATCAAACACCACCGCGTCCAGGATGGGCTGTCCGATCCGGTAGGCGATCTCCTCGCAGCTGAATCGCACCGTGTCCACCCGCGATTCGGTGAAGTTGTCGTCGGGAATGGGATCGGCACCGTAGATGATGTCATTGCGAAGGCCAAGAGACGCCAGGAGGTAGCCCGGTTTCCTCAGCCAGTCCAAAGACTCTTGGTTCGCGTGCATCACGGGGCCGATGTCGCGCGAGGACCCAGTGGTTGGCATCCACTCCGGTTTCCATAGCGGGACCAGGTACTCCAGAAGGACCACGAAGAGGATCAACTGAACCCTGCCATCCGGCACCCGCGAGATTGCCGGAATGCTGCGCTTTCCCGGGGGAAGCACGTGGGGCGCCGCTCCCTTCCTGGAATACGACTCCGAGGGGGGATGGATCCGGCAGAGGAAGCGGTAGGCCGTCTCGGCAAAATCTTCCCGGGGTTCGACATTCCAGTGATACGGAGACGCGAGCGGGCCACGGCTCAGGCAACGGGTCAAGTCCTGCATGGCCTCGTTCATGTCCGACGCCCACCAGAGCGCCCCGTCCAACTCATCCCAGGGCGGGGTCAGGTGTTGGGTTTGCGGGTTCTCTTTGCCAATCAGGGACCCGTAGATCCGCAGGTGCAGGTCGGCCGATTCACGGATGTCTTCCGGGCTGGCGGGGGTGGGGTCGCCCGCGTGGGCAACCTGATTCCGAACGTCCCAAAGGGAGCGTTCGCCCTCCTGTGCAAGTCCTCGGGACAGGATGTCGTCAAAGGTAAGCGTCACTTCCCGGTCTTCCACGATGAGACCCTGGATGCCGGCCCGGGCCAGGATCACGCGCACCGCGTCGTCAGGGATGGCTTCGATGTCCTCGATGCGAACCAGGAAGCTCATGCCAACGGCCACACCCCGCCGACCAGGGTGCCGGCCGCGACCAGTGCGAGCACACTGAGGACGCCGATCAACAACTGCTCACCAAGGAGTGATCGCCAAGCCGTCTTGTCGTAGACCCCGGCGGCGAAAGTCAGGCGATGCGACCTGTTGCGCGAGCCGCAGTCGGGGCACGCCGACCGATGTGGCCAGTGCCCAAGGAGGGGCTTCTCGCAAACGCAGATTGGCGAGACGAGCCGCATAAGGCGATGGCGCTCCAGGCCGTTCACGACCATCCTGCCGGCGACCAGGCCAACACTCAGACACAGGACCGCGGCCAGGACGCCCGGTACGGCCAAGCCGGAGCGGAAGGCCGCACCGAGGAGTGCGCCCAGCGCCATGACCCCGGAAAACAAGGCCAGGGGCAGCCAGAAGATCCACTGGAGGAGTTCAAGAACCTTCATGGCCGCATCGTATCTTCTCGTGACGGATCCATGTCAACCGGCCTCACGTCCACGCCTCCACTCGTATCACTCTCCCGTACCCGCCTTCCAGCTAGTTGCGCGAGCGGTGCGGTATTGCCCGCCCCTCGTTTCCAACTACCCTCCCACCCCATGACTTCCCTCACCGGTCGCCGCCTCGCCCACTACGAGATCCTGGACAAACTGGGCCAAGGCGGCATGGGTGAGGTGTACCGAGCCCGCGACACCTCCTTGGACCGGGAGGTGGCCATCAAGCTCCTCCCCGAGCACTTTTCCCAGGACCCCCAACGCCTGGCGCGGTTCGAGCGCGAGGCCAAGCTCCTGGGGTCGCTCAACCACGGCAACATTGCTGCGGTGTACGGGCTGCACCTGGAGGGGGAGCACCGATTCCTGGCCATGGAACTGGTGCCCGGAAACGATCTGGCCCATACCCTGGCCCAGGGGCCGCTCCCCGTGGACGAGGCCTTGGCCATCGCCGCCCAAGTCGCCGAAGCGTTGGAGACCGCCCACGCCAACGGGATCGTCCACCGCGATCTCAAGCCGGCCAACATCATGGTCACACCGGAGGGCAAGGCCAAGGTGCTGGACTTCGGTCTGGCCAAGTCGGCGGATCCCGAAGGGCCGGACTCGTCGGTCCTGCTCACCCAGTCGCCCACGCTCACCGCCGGGGTCGCCGCATCGCACCAGACCGTCTCGGGTTCCATTCTTGGCACCGCCGCCTACATGAGCCCCGAGCAGGCGCGCGGCAAGCCCACCGATGGCCGCACCGATATCTGGGCCTTTGGCTGTGTCCTCTACGAGATGCTCACCGGCACGGCGCCCTTCAGCGGCGAGACCCTCACCGATAGCATCGCCGCCATTATTCATACGGAGGTGGATTTCGGGAAACTGCCGGAGAACCTCCCCCCGGGGGCGCGCCATGTCCTGCGCCGCTGCTTGACCCGGGATCGCGACCTGCGACAGCAGTCCATGGGAGACGTGCGGGTGGAGCTCACCGAGGCCCGCACCCAACCGCAGCTCTGGGAGTCGGTCACGGGGATGCCCGCCGCACCGGTCGCCCCCTCGCCCGCCAACCGCGCCCGCTCCGCACTGGGTGTGCTGGCCGTGGCTGCGGCCGGCGTGCTGGGGTTCGTGCTGGCCGTCGTGTTCGGCGTGGGCGGCTCATCGCCCGAGCCGGTCGAGCCGCGCACCATCGAGATCCCCATCGCCGACCTCGACAACAGCGTGATCCCCTGTTTATCCCCAGACGGGGAGTGGATCGCCTTCATCCGTAACGACGAACTCTGGATCCGTTCGACCCGCACGCTCACCGAGCGCAAGCTGCAGACCGCCGGTCGCGCCTACGAGATGGCGTGGTCGCCCGACAGTCGATCCGTCGCCTACCATACGGTCGACGCCATGTACCGATCCGGCATCGACGGCGGCGACTCCCAGCTCGTCTGCGACCTGCCCACGAACTGGGTTCGCGGCGCCGGTCTGACCTGGACCGACCGCGGGATCCTCTTTGCCCAGGGCTCGTCGGGGTTGCAGCGCGTCCCCGAGACCGGGGGCGCGATCGAGACCATCCTGGAGCAGGTTCCCGACGGGGAGCACTTCCATCGTCCGTCCCCCCTGCCGGGTGGACTCGGCTATGTCTATGCGAGCCACGGCAGCGACGGCGACGTGGTGCTGGAGGCCCTGCTGCAGGGTGAGCGCCGTGAGCTGCACCGGGCGCCCGGTGTCCGCCTGGAGGAGCCGATCTGGTCCCCCACCGGGCACATCCTCTACCGGCGCGAGACGGACAACCCGGGCATCTGGGCCCTCCCGGTCTCGGGACCGGATCTCGGCAACGTGGGTCAACCGTTCCGGGTGGTGGCCAACGGGTACTCGGCTTCGGTGGACGCGCACGGCAACCTGTTCCAGATCATCGGGAGGATGGGGGTGAACACGCAGGGGGCGTGGGTGGACACCAGTGGACGGGTCGTGGAACGGGTGGATCGACCGTTCCGTGGGTTCGAGAACCCGCGACTCTCGCCGGACGGTACTCGCATCGCCGCGGCTCGGGCCGAGACCGGCAGCCCGGATGTCTGGGTCCTGGACCTGGTGCGGGGCGGCTGGAGCCGGGTGACCTTCAGCGAGGAGCCTGATTTCGATCCGGTCTGGCTCCCCGATAGCCGGTCCCTGCTGTATGCCCATCTGGGCACGGTGCTCAAGGCCGACATCACGGGATCCCGCGACCATGAGTACGTGGCCACGCTCCAGAGCCACGATGTGGATCGCAACGGTAGGTGGCTGGTGGGGCTCAAGTCCAGCATGGGAAGCGGTCCGGATGTCTGGGCGTTCGATTTGACGACCGGAGACTCGCTGGTCGTGGTGGGAACCGAGGCTCGCGAAGGTTCGCCCCGCATTTCTCCCGACGGTCGCTACCTTCTGTATCCGTCGGATGAATCGGGACGTGCCGAGATCTACCTCACCACCATGCCCACCGCGGACAAGCGCTGGCAGGTCTCGGTGGACGGCGGAAACTGGCCCCAGTGGAGCCCGGACGGCCGCACCATCTACTTCGAGTCGGCGGAGTCCGTATACCGGGTCAGGTTCGCCGAGGATCCGGAGGTTGTTCTGTCGACGCCCGAGTATCGGTTCGCCTTCGCCAACGACCTGGAGTACGTGTCCGATTTTTCCATGGAGCGGGGCCTGTTCCTGGGGGTCGCGCGCGCCCAGGACGAAGACGACATTGAGCATCCGATCCGCATTACCCTGGGGTGGGCGCAGAGCCTGGATCCATAGGAGATCGGTTCCCAACCCTCAACTCAACCCCCCAACCCGCCGAAAACCTCCGGGTACCCCTTTACCGGAGGCTCCCATGTCGAACGAGATCAAGTACTGGTGGCTTGGCTTCAAGACCCGCCCCAATTCCGCCAGCGAGCGGGGCATTTTCCAGGACACCTATCTCCAGGCGTTCCTGGATGGTCACGCCGACCACTACGGCTGGCCGACGGTGGGGAGCTCGGATAGCTATGCCCGGTACGATGCGATGTCCCGGGGGGATCATGTGGTCCTCTATTGCGGCGGGGGATCCGGTCAACCGGACGACTACGGCGTGCTGGCCTTCGCCACCATCATGGACCGCACGGAACCGGGTGAGCTTCCCGGCGAGGGCATCATCAAGCTGGGTCGCCTGGAACGGTTCGCACCCATTCTTCCCTTCAACAGCGAAAACGATGGAACGGAACGCACCGAGGACTCGGATTTCCTGTGGGATCTCATGGGATCCGAATTCCTGCCGTTGCATGACGTCTATAACCGGCTGGGCTACACCGAGAGCGAACGCCAGGCGGTGACCGTGTGGGATCTGGAACCCAAGCAGTACTGGGCAATGCATCGGCGAGCGGAGCGCGTGTTGTTGGAGGGGATGGAGCGGCGCGCGGCGTAGGCGTTCCCTAACCCGCCGCGTACTCCTCCCGCAACAACTCGAGGAACAGTCGCCCCCCTCTCCCCGGCGCCTCGCCCCGCCTGTGCACCAGGTACGGGGTAAACCGATAGCGCGCCCCGTCCACCGCATCCACCTCGGCCAGTTCCCCCGCATCCAGGGCCTCGCCCGCAAGGTGCATGGGCAACCACCCGAACCCGACCCCTCCCAGCAGCGCCTCCCGCTTGCTATGGAAGTCCGATAGCTCGAATTGCTGCCGTGCATCGAAGCCAATGTCGTGCGGCCGGTCGGACCGCTCGCTTCCCGAGTCCGCGACCAACAGCTCCACGGATTCCCGCAACCCCTCACGCGTCACCCCCTGTACCCCCGCCAACGGATGATCGCAGTGGACGACCAGCACCATCTCGATGGGGGCCAGCGCTTCCCCTTCCAGCGCGGCATCCGGGGTCCAATCCAGGCTGAGCATGAGATCCGCCCGGTCGGTCTCGAACCGCTCCCGCACCCCGCCCAGGTACTCGACCATGAGCCGCACCTGGGTGGGAACCTGCTCGGCGCTGAACCGCTTGAGTGCGCGCATGACCGGAGGCAGGGGGAAAATCCCGTCCAGCACCACCTCCAGCCGCGGCTCCCACCCCTCGCGCAGCTGACGCGCCACCGCATCCAGCTGCAGGGCCGGGCCCAGGACTTTCCGCGCCTCCTCGAGAATCGTCTTCCCGGCCGGGGTCAACACGGCGCGATGCCCGGAGCGATCGAACAGTTCCAATCCCAACGACTCTTCCAACGCCCGTACCGCGTAGCTCACGGCAGAGGTGGCACGGTGCGTCTCCCGGGCCGCCGCGGCAAAGCTGCCGGTGCGGACAATCGCCTCCAGGACCTCCAGATGCTCCAGAACGATCACAACGCCCCTCTTCATTCAATAAACCTGAACAACTAGTTCAAACATATCACATTTTTTTGCTCAAGCGGCGGCGCTACTCTTGGCTTGGACGCTGCCGGGGCGGACGTGTCGTGCGCCCGGAAGTGGAGGTATTTCATGCTGTTCCAAAAGGGACGCGTGTCCCGGCAGGCCCATGTGGACCTGCCCGAGGGCACCTACGAGGAAGAGTACGGGCGCGAGGGTTTCTTTGGCCCGTACGCACATATCTATCGGGCGCAGCCCCCGGTGGGTTGGACCCGCATCGAAGGCGAACTGCGCCCCCATGCGCTGCGCCTCCTGAAGCTGGAGGGCCCCCAGGACTACGCCGCCCAGCGACGCCCCATCCTGGCCAACGCGGATACCAGCCTGGCCATGGTGACCCTCGAACATGCCATGCCGTATTACTACCGCAACG
Organism: Candidatus Eiseniibacteriota bacterium; assembly: GCA_942491735.1. Taxonomy (GTDB): domain Bacteria; phylum Eisenbacteria; class RBG-16-71-46; order JABDJR01; family JABDJR01; genus CALOCN01. The sequence goes on from CALOCN010000014.1 coordinate 50,125, forward strand.
CCGACGGCGACGACGTGCTGTTCGTCCATCGCGGGGACGGCACCCTGGAAACCGACTTTGGTCCGCTCTCCTACGAGGAGGGGGACTACCTGGTCATCCCGCGGGGAACGGTCTACCGGTTGCTCCCCGGATCCCAGACCCGCCTCTTCACCGTGCAGACCACCGGCGCGGTATCCATCCCGGATCGCGGGCTCCTAGGGCAGCATGCGTTGTTCGATCCCGCGGTGATCGAGGTTCCCTCGCCCGGTCCCATTCCGGACCCAGGCGCCCAGGCCGAGTGGGAGCTGCGCATCCAGGCCCGGGGCCGCATGACCTCCGTTTTCTATCCCTTCTGCCCCATCAATACGGTGGGGTGGAAAGGGAATCTCACCGTGTGGCGTCTCAACGTGCGGGACATTCGGCCCGTTTCGAGCGAGCGCTATCACCTGCCGCCCACCGCGCACGCGACCTTTGTCGCCGAAAACGTGGTCATTGCCACCTTCCTTCCCCGGCCGCTGGAGACCGGCGACCCCGGTGCGCTGCGTGTTCCCTACTACCATTCCAATATCGACTATGACGAGGTCCTCTTCTATCACGAGGGCGAGTTCTTCAGCCGTGCCGGCATTGAGCCCGGCATGGCCACCTTCCACCCCCAGGGCATCCAGCATGGCCCGCACCCCAAGGCGATCGAGCGGAGTCGCGACGCCACCCGCACCAACGAGCAGGCGGTGATGATCGACACCCGCCGTCCGCTGGACCTGACCGATCGCGGGAAGAGCGTGGAGTGGGTGGACTACTGGAAGAGCTGGACCGAATCGGCCGGGGACCCCGAACTACCGCAACCTGCGGAGAAGGAGCTGGTGTGATGCCACAGACCCAACTGGAACCCAAAGTCACCAACCCGGTCGGCCTGACCGGGATCGAGTTCGTGGAGTTTGCCGGGCCGGATCCGGACATGCTGGAGAAGCTGTTCCTGGAGTTCGGTTTCTCCAAGCTGAAGCGCCATCGGGACCGGGCGATTGACCTGTTCCGCCAGAACGACATGGTGTTCCTGCTCGACCGCTCGCCGGACTCGTTCGCGGCCACCTTCGCCAAGCTGCACGGTCCCTGCATTGCCGGCATGGGCTGGCGGGTCAAGGACGCCGCCGCCGCCCTGGCCCAGGCCGAGTTGCGTGGCGCCCATCCCTATCCCGGCCCCAGCTGCTTCGAGCGGCTCCCCGCCATCTATGGGATCGGCGATTCGCTGATCCACTTCGTGGACGGGCACCACGCTGCCTACCTGGACGAGTTCGTGGATCTGGACGATCCCATCCTGGTCCAGGACATGGGCTTTGTCGCCATCGATCACCTCACCAACAACGTGGAGAAGGGGACCATGCAGAAGTGGTCCGACTTCTACAAGAACGTGTTCGGCTTCACCGAGGTGCGCTACTTCGACATCCGCGGGGCCAAGACCGGTCTCACTTCCTATGCCCTGCGTTCTCCCGACGGCAGCTTCTGCATTCCCATCAACGAGGGGAACGAGGAGAAGTCGCAGATCGAGGAGTACCTGCGCGAGTACCAGGGCCCCGGGGTGCAGCACCTGGCGTTCCTGTCGCACGACCTGCTGGCCAGCCTGGACAAGCTCGCCGGATCCACCCTGATCGAAACCCTGGACATCGACGACGAGTACTACGAAGAGGTCTTTGATCGCGTTCCCAACGTGACCGAGGACCGGGACCGCATCAAGGCGCATCAGGTCCTGGTGGACGGGGACGACGAGGGGTACCTGCTCCAGATCTTCACCAAGAACCTCATTGGTCCCATCTTCATCGAGATGATCCAGCGCAAGAACCACCTCGCTTTTGGTGAGGGGAACTTTGGGGCGCTGTTCCGGTCGATCGAGCGGGATCAGGAGAAGCGCGGCGTGTTGTAGATCACTCCGCGGCCAACGCCTCCACCGGGTCCAGCGCCGCGGCGCGGCGGGCGGGGAGAATGCCGCTGAGCAGCCCCACCGTCGCGCTGACCCCCAGCGCGAGGGCCACATAGAGCACCGGCGTCTGCACCGGCAGGCCGGGTACGGCCAATCGCAGCAGTTGGGCCAGGCCCATCCCGACCAGCAATCCCAGCACCCCGCCCAGGGTGGAGAGCAACGCCGCCTCGCCCAGGAACAGCACCAGGATCTGGCGTGGGGTGGCGTGGCTCCGATCGCCTTGGCCAGACCGATCTCCCCCGTGCGTTCGCTGACCGAGATCCACATCATGGTGAGAATGCCGATCGCTCCCACGAGGAGCGCGATGGCTCCGATGCCCGCCACGGCCAGGCTGACCACACCGAGGATCCGGTCCAGCGTGTCCAGCATTCCGGTCTGGGTGGTGATGGTGACGTCCTCCTCGCCATGATGGCGCTCCACCAGGAGTCGCTCCACCCGCGCCGCAACGCTGTCGATGAACGACGCATTGTTGACCAGTATGTCGATCTCCTGAACCTCGTCCAGATTGAACAGGTTCATGGCCAGCGAGACCGGGATGTAGGCCGAGTCGTCGATGTCGATGCCCAGGAACTGTCCCTTGGACTCCATGATCCCGATCACCCGGTAGCGCTGACCGGCCAGCCGCACGAACTCGCCCAGGGCGTTGTCGGTCCCGAACAGTTCCCGCTTGAGGGTCGGCCCCAGGACCGCCACCGGTGACCCGCGACGCGGATCCCCTTCGGGTAGGAACCGTCCCTGTCGCACCCCGAACTGCCACACCGCGGGGGCGTCGGCGGTCACCCCGTAGACGAACACCCGGCGCGCGCGCTCGCCGTACTCCACCTGGCCCGTTCCCATGCTGACCGGGACGACCTTCTCCACTCCCGGTAAACGCGAGATCGCTTCGGTGTCCGCCAGGGTGAGCGGGTAGACCGTTCCCCCCACGCCGGGCATGCCGCTGGTCTCGGACTTGCCCGGGTTGACCGCGATCAGGTTGGTGCCAAACGTGGTGAACTCCTCCAGGATGTAGCGGCGCGTCCCCTCGCCGATCGAGGTGAGCAGGATCACCGAGGCGATGCCGATCAGGATGCCCAGGATGGTCAGCCCCGAGCGCTGACGATGACCCCGGATGGAGCGCCACGACTGGACCGCCACGTCCTCGAGGATCATGACCGCTTCCTCATCAACGCCGCGACCGGGTCCAGGCGGGCCGCGTTGCGTGCGGGGAAACTGCCGAACAACAGACCCACCGCGGCCGAGACCCCTACCGCGGCGACCGCGGCCCAGACCGGGGGCTGGATGGGGAACTCCGGATAGAAGTGCGTGGCCAGCGCTCCCACGCCGACTCCGACCGCAAGCCCGCTCAACCCGCCCGCGGCCGAGATCATGGCGGCCTCGGTGAGGAACACGCCCACGATCTGCCGCCGGGTCACCCCCAGCGCCTTGAGCAGACCGATCTCCCGGGTGCGCTCCGACACCGAGACCAGCATGACGTTCATGATGCCGATGCCGGCCACGGTGAGCGAGATCCCCGCGATCCCGGCCAGGGCCAGGGTGAGGACGGTGAGCACCTTGCCGAACGTGGCCAGCACCGAGTCCTGGGTGAACACGGTGACGTCCTCGTCCCCGTGGCGCTCGGCGAGGAGCGCGAGCACCTCGTCCCGCGCGGTTTCGATTTCCGCGTGGCGGTTCACCTCGGCCAGGATCCGGAACAGACCCGACCGGTTGAACATGCGCAGCGCCCCGTCGACCGGCACCTGCACCACCTCATCCAGGTCAACACCCACCGAGGTTCCCTTGGACGCGGTCACCCCGATCACCCGGTACCGGCTTTCCCCCAGGCGTACGAACTCGCCCAGGGGGCTCCGGCTCCCGAACAGCTCGGCGGCCACCGTGGCGCCCAGCACGCAGACCGGCGCGTCCAGGGTGCCTTCGGGGAGGTAGCGCCCGGCGCGGATGGACAGATTGCGGATCTCCAGCATGTCGCTCGTGGTGCCGACCAGCATCACATCGCGACTGCGCTCGCCGTGGCTGGCCGAGACGGTACCCACCGCGACCGGAGCGGTGCGGCGAAGGCGGGGAAGACGCCGGGCCAGTTCCCGGGCGTCGTCCACGGTGAGGTCGTGGGTGGACGTACTGACGAAGGGAGCCGCCCCCTGGGTGTCGGTCTTGCCTGGGATGACGATGAGCAGGTTGCTCCCCAGGCTGGTGAACTCGGCGGTGACGAAACGCTTCGCACCCTCGCCAAGACTGGTGAGGAGGATCACCGAGGCCACGCCGATGGCCACGCCCAACACGGACAACACGGTGCGCAACCCGTGACCCCGGAGTCCTGTTGCGGCGAATCGCACCAGCTCAGCCGCTCGCATGGGAGGGCGCCTCCGTCACCCCACTCCCGCTGGTGTCCGACACCACCCGCCCGTCCACCAGGCGGATCTTCCTGCGGGCGCGGTCACCGATCTCCTGATCGTGGGTGACCACGACCAGGGTGATGCCCGCGCGGTTGACCGACTCGATGAGGTTGACGATGTCGGCGCCGGATGCCGTGTCCAGGTTGCCAGTGGGTTCGTCGGCCAGGAGGAGGGTGGGTTGCATGATCAGGGCACGGGCAATGGCCACCCGCTGTCGCTCGCCGCCGGAGAGCTGGTCCGGACGGTGGCGCACCCGACCGCCCAGCCCCACCGACTCCAGGGCCTCGGCCGCCCGCTGCCTGCGATCCTTGGGTTCCAGACCGGCAAAGAGCATGGGGAGTTCCACGTTCTCGGCCGCGGTCAGACGCGGGACCAAATGGAAGAACTGGAAGACGAACCCGATCTTGTGGCGTCGCACCCGGGACAGTTCCGTCTCGGACAGCCGCGCTACCTCTTCGCCATCCAGCCGGTAGGAGCCGGAGGTGGGGCGATCCAGGCACCCCAGCAGGTTGAGCAGGGTCGATTTGCCCGAGCCCGAGGGACCCATGATGGACACGTATTCGCCGTCCTTCATGGTGAGGGAGACCTCGTTGAGGGCGTGGACCTGCTCCTCTCCCACGTCGTAGACGCGGTGGATGCCGGTCAACTCGATCACGGGGTATCCCCTTCGATCCGCACCCGTGCCCCGGCCTTGACCTGGGCACGGTCCAGCGAGACCACCACCGGATCCCCCTCGGCCAGCCCGTCCGTGATCTCGAGGTAGTCCCAGTTGCGCAGGCCCAGGCTTACCGGGACGGACTCCAGGACATCGTCCCGCACCACCAGCACGCGGTTCCCCTCCAGGAGGGCGTAGGTGGGAATGCGCAGCACGTCATCCTGTTGCCGAATGATGACTTCGATGTCGGACGAGATCCCGGCCAGCAGGTTGGAGGGCAGGGGGTCCAATGCGAACTCCGCTTCCACGGTCAGGGTGCGGTTCTGCTCCTGGCGGGTCTCCACATAGGAAGAAACGTAGGTCAGGGTTCCGGCGAAGGTTCGATCACGAAACGCCTCCAGGGAAATGCGCACCGGCAACCCCACCTGGACCCGCGCGATGTCGGCTTCATCGAGGGGAGCGGTCACGTAAAGGGTGTTGGGGTCGATGAGGTCGAGAACCGGCGGAATGAACACTCCCGGAGGCGAGGGGCTGATCCACTCCCCGACCTCGGTGGTCACGTCCAGGACGACGCCGTCGAAGGGGGCGACCATGACCGTCTTGGCCAGAATCGCGCGGGCCGCGGCCAGGCTGGCCTGGGCTTCCATGACCCGTTCCCGTGCGGACTCGCAGCGGGCCCGGGCCATCTCGGACTCGGTGCGGAGGGTCTCCAGTCGTGTCTCGGAGATGAGGCTCTGCGCGTTGAGCGCTTCACCGCGTACCCGGTCCCGCTCGGCCTGGTCCGCAGCCAGGCAGGCTTCGGTGCGGGCCGCCTTGGCCGCGTCCACCGAACGATCGGCCAGCCGGACCTGGGCCTGGTACTCGGCGTCGTCGAGCCGGAGCAGGACCTGGCCCTGGACGACCGCGTCCCCCTTGTGGACCGGGATGGATGCCACCAGACCGGAGGTGCCGGGGCTCATGCGGGCGCGGCGGCGGGATTCCACCGCGCCGGCCCGGGAATTGACCACGGTGTCCTCGACCCGGTCGCGCTCCACCCGGAACACAGTGACCGGTTCCGGCTCGGGTTGGAACACGGTAAGCCGCAATGCGACAACGATCAGCGCGATCGCTCCGAGCACGGCAAAACGACGCGTCCAGCGTTTCACGGATGGCCTCTCTTGTTGGGCAACTCCCTACTGAGGTTAGCTCCGGGAGGCGGAACTGTATCCATTCAATGCAACGATGCCAGGGTTCCAGAAATGACAATCCTGGGCGGGAATCCGTTCGGAGGGAAGTCTAACGCCAGTTCCTGGCTCCGAACGAGGTGCGCCCGGAGGCTTGGTTCCTGTGCACCCGACAGTGAGGTCTGGTGTGGGGTAGCTGATCCAGAGGGTGGATGGCATTTGGCTTCAATGGGGCCGCGGCCATCAGGCCGCGGAGACACGTCGAGCTCGGGGACCACCCCGGGCACGCTGACCAGCTTCAATGGGGCCGCGGCCATCAGGCCGCGGAGACGCCGACTTTCGGGCGTTGAGGGCGCAGCCGTCGGGAACTCGCTTCAATGGGGCCGCGGCCATCAGGCCGCGGAGACTCGTGCGGGTACTGGTCTTCGCCTCTCCATGCAACGGGCTTCAATGGGGCCGCGGCCATCAGGCCGCGGAGACTTGGCACCGGTGCTCCACCACTGCATGAGGGCGCGGCTTCAATGGGGCCGCGGCCATCAGGCCGCGGAGACGGTTCTTTACCGGGACTCCGACGGCCCGGATGCCACAGCTTCAATGGGGCCGCGGCCATCAGGCCGCGGAGACTCCGGCTTTCGGGCGTACTGGCGCGGCCGGGGGATGCTTCAATGGGGCCGCGGCCATCAGGCCGCGGGAGACATCATCACGAATCCTTCTAGGAGGGAGTCCCGCTTCAATGGGGCCGCGGCCATCAGGCCGCGGAGACTGATCCTCGGTAGATCCGCTGCCGCCTTGAACCACCGCTTCAATGGGGCCGCGGCCATCAGGCCGCGGAGACGTCGAGCCCCGGTCTAGGAGGCGCCATGTCATTCCCGCTTCAATGGGGCCGCGGCCATCAGGCCGCGGAGACGAATCACCCCGGAGCGTTCCCGCTGCCGGTGCGCCTCGCTTCAATGGGGCCGCGGCCATCAGGCCGCGGAGACCTGTGTGGAACTCCACCCGGGACAGCGCCGCCTGATGTCGGCTTCAATGGGGCCGCGGCCATCAGGCCGCGGAGACAGCGTGTGGACGCGTGGGCGGCTAGCGTGGATCGAGCCTTGCTTCAATGGGGCCGCGGCCATCAGGCCGCGGAGACGCGATCCGGCTGATCGTCCTTGGGGGCGTGGTAGGTGCTTCAATGGGGCCGCGACCATCAGGCCGCGGAGACCCCCGGAGGACCATGGCGGAAGCGCCCGCCACTGCCAGGGGAGCTTCAATGGGGCCGCGACCATCAGGCCGCGGAGACCGACGGCAACTCCCGGAGAACCGGAGGCTGTTGACATGGCTTCAATGGGGCCGCGACCATCAGGCCGCGGAGACCATCCCACTGGGGCCGCGTCTCGTGTGGCGGGTCTCGCGGCTTCAATGGGGCCGCGACCATCAGGCCGCGGAGACGGGGAGCACCAGGGAGCCCCGCGAGGCGGCCGTCGGGTGCTTCAATGGGGCCGCGACCATCAGGCCGCGGAGACTTCACCGGGCTTGCTCACGTCGCTGCACCATCCTCGCTTCAATGGGGCCGCGACCATCAGGCCGCGGAGACGCCTGAGCCGACGCCCGCACTTGAGCCCGTGGGGTTCGGCTTCAATGGGGCCGCGACCATCAGGCCGCGGAGACAACCCGACGGACGGGTCACTGGTGGCGTACATGTGCTTGCTTCAATGGGGCCGCGACCATCAGGCCGCGGAGACCCCTCGATGAGACGGTCCTTGACGCGATCACAGCGACCCTGCTTCAATGGGGCCGCGACCATCAGGCCGCGGAGACGCCAGCTCGAGTCCGCAGCCGGCGCGCTGGGCCGGGGCTTCAATGGGGCCGCGACCATCAGGCCGCGGAGACCTCCTCTTTCGGCTGAAGCTGCCCGGGGTGGTGAAGGACGCTTCAATGGGGCCGCGACCATCAGGCCGCGGAGACGGATCAACACTTCCGGCAGCCCGGGGCAGTAGGAGACGCTTCAATGGGGCCGCGACCATCAGGCCGCGGAGACACCACCTGCGCGATGCCTCCCGCCTCTCGGAAGGCTGCTAGGCTTCAATGGGGCCGCGACCATCAGGCCGCGGAGACTTCAACCGCCTCACCGACAGGTCGAGGGTGTTCTACGCTTCAATGGGGCCGCGACCATCAGGCCGCGGAGACTCCGGTCACCGGCCTGTACCGCAATGCCCCCAGCAGGCTTCAATGGGGCCGCGACCATCAGGCCGCGGAGACAGGAAGAGCATGATGACTTCTGTCCTTATGAAACCGGCTTCAATGGGGCCGCGACCATCAGGCCGCGGAGACACCGACACGTCCTGCCGCAACGCGACCTGGCCGTAGGGAGGCTTCAATGGGGCCGCGACCATCAGGCCGCGGAGACCTCAACTGGCGCATGGATGTGGGGGAGGAGGCTGCCGAGCTTCAATGGGGCCGCGACCATCAGGCCGCGGAGACAGTTCATCGGAAATCTCATGGACATTAACTCGATCTGTCGGCTTCAATGGGGCCGCGACCATCAGGCCGCGGAGACGTCCCAGCCTGTGGGTGCCAGCCTCTCCACGGTCACGACCGCTTCAATGGGGCCGCGACCATCAGGCCGCGGAGACAAGAAAGACACCAACCGCGCCGCCGCCGCCTATATCGCTTCAATGGGGCCGCGACCATCAGGCCGCGGAGACCTACGAAATGCGAAGGGAGCTAAGCCCGCTTGGCTAAGCTTCAATGGGGCCGCGACCATCAGGCCGCGGAGACGAGTTGGAGCTGTGGCGTGACGAGATGGTGGCGCGCTCGCTTCAATGGGGCCGCGACCATCAGGCCGCGGAGACCCGCTCTCGATCCGCGCATAGCCCCCGGGGGTTTCCACGGGCTTCAATGGGGCCGCGACCATCAGGCCGCGGAGACGGTAGTCATGCTAGGGCAATGGGATAGCACGAGATACGAGCGTTGAATCGAGCGGTCCTCGGTTGGCGGGTGGGGTGCATCCGCGGTTCTCTTGTTGACGAGCAACGTGTTGCAATCCAATACATTACACGTTCGAGCACTGTTGAGATTGCTCAACATCACCGGACCGCTCGACAACATTTGCTGAGGAACAATACGAGACTTCACCACGCAGCAACTCCAATTCAAACGACCTGGGGGCCCGCTGGCGGAGGGATCTGTTGGCGACCCAACACCATGATGGACCGACCTCCACGTCCTTTGCGCCGTCCGATATCGATAACAATGACGCGATCCTCGTGATGATGAATGATCTCGGAGACCTCTGCCACCATCATCTGTTCTTCCATTCTTGTCAGTTCGCACTGGAAGACTGAGAACTGGAGAGGATCGCCGAACCCCTTCAACGCCTTGTGGATCTTGCGCAGGCGCTTGGGATCTCGGACATCGTAGGCGACAAGATAGAGAACGCGATCCTTCATCTCGTTAGGAACCCGTCGTAGCTGGGCAACTCACCGGTCAAGGCCCGGGCGAACAGTCTGGATTGGACCTCGAACAATCTGCGGTAGCTGACCCGGTAGCCAAAGAGGGGATGACGGACCAAGTGGTTCATCCGCCGTTCATAGGCGATGAAGAACTTCTTCCTCCCGCTGGGGGTCAATGTGACTCCGGGACCCCTGCGTAGGAAGTCCCTTGGACCGATCTCGCCATTGTTGATGACCTGTAAGACCACGGAGTCGGCAACAAGCGGGCGGAACTCCTCCATCAGGTCAAGGGCCAACGAAGCGCGGCCATAGCGAGGCTGGTGCAAGAACCCAAGGTATGGGTCCAAGCCTACCGAGAGCAGCGCTACTGTCCAATCCTTGGACAACACTGAGTAGGCCAACGATAGTAGAGCGTTGACCGGATCGGAGGGGGGTCGGCGGTTTCTGGTCGTAAAGTCGAAGTCGCGCTCGTCCTTGAGCATCCCTTGGAACGAGGAGAAGTAGACTCTGGCAGCGGCTCCCTCCGTTCCCAGCAGGCTCTCCAGTGAAGATGATCGAGCCGCTTTGCCGGCGAACTCTGCCAGTGCATCCAACGCGTCCGAAGCCGGTGTTCTGGTGTTCCGTCTCAGTAGCGTGCGACAGTTGCGGATCTTCCGCTCCACAAACCCGCGGGACAATCGAAGGCAGTGTCCGGTGGAAGCGGCCTTTGCGAACTGGGGAATCCTGAAGCGGCAATTCTGTGCGCCGATGGGCTGGGTGATCCCACGGAACCAGCCACCATAGGAGAAGTGACAGATGGGAGTGCCGCGAGACATGAGTGCGCCGATCGCCGATGCGGTCACCTGAACGTTGCCGAATAGGCCTACCTGACTCACGTCGATAAGGCGCGCTTCGTGTTTCGTTCCGTCTCTTTCGGTTATCTCCAGGCGATTTCCTGACTTGCCCAACCGGGATCCCTGGGATTGAATCTGCAACGGCTGCGCATCGTCCCGCGAGGCGTACAGCAAACGCACACGAGTGGGGCTTGGTCCCTTCACCAGTTCGTGTGTCTCGTCAGGGAGGCAGATTCCAGCTAGGGAACAGCGGGGACACTTGGGGCTCTCCCTTAGAGGAGGAGGTGGTGTGGGACTGGCAGCTACCCTGCGGGCATCAACGACACTTCGTCGGACATCGCCAAGGAGTTGGTCGTCGACAGGAATGCGAACCCTGCGCTTGGAGCCGACATAGTAGATCACGGCTTCTCTGCACGGATATCCGTTGTCAATTAGGACAAGTGCTTGAACTCCGAGTTGGATCCTATCGGCATCCCAGATCGGTGGCGTAAGTCCTTCGGGGACGCGGCCGTGCTTGTAGTCGACGGGAACGACGCACCCGTCTCCAAGCTCCAGAACGTCCAGCTTGGCGGTGATGCCTTCCCGCTGTGATGTCAAGGTAACAGCCCGTACGGTTCCGGAGGCTCCCACAACCTCCTGCGGATCAGGTAGTTCGCCGGACGCCCGGTCGACGCGGCGATGCTCCTGGGCCCCCGCAACCGTGTCCTCGCTCTCAGCCCACTCTCCCTGCACGTGCTCCAAGTGGAACAGGCGAGGACAATAGGTGAATTCGTTGATCATCCGCGCCGGGAGGACTTCAGGCAAGCCTTCCGGGGTGTCGTGTGACGACCGGATTCCCATACCCGTGGGTATCGGAAGATGGAGACGGAGACTTTATCCTCGGGTCTCCAACTCGTCCGCGATCAGGCATCCAAGGCCAAAATGAGCCCCGTATCCTAGACAAATGGGCCCGGATACGGGGCTCTCGAAACGCACCCTGAGCCCAAGCCTTCGGGCCGCTACGCGACGGCCGTCACCGCGCCGTCGCTCCGTGTGGAAGGCCATCCACCGGGTTGGACGTCCACCCAGCAACGTCTCGTGAGTACGTTCCAGCAGTTCCGGTCTGGGGTGGCCAAGCTCCAAGAGAAGCCGGACGGCATCGTGTTCCGGCGAGCCGATGAGCATGCCGTGTTCGTCGAGCTTGGGTACGCCGGAGCGGCTGCGCTTTGCGTGGCGGGTCGGGATGAACGGCGTGCGCGACACCCATGTCCGGCTCGTCGCCAGAAGAGAACATCCGCCGATGTCCGGCCGTGGTCCTGCGAACTCTTCTGGTTGGCCAAGCCCAATCAGGACCAGTTGCATGTCGTGACCGTTCCTCTGCCAAACGGTACGAAGCCTCTCAAGCGCGACTCGCGCCCGAAGATCGAACCCCATTCGAGCAAAGATGGTGACGTGCGTGATGTGGCCATGACGACCGTTAGCCTCGGGAAGGATGTAGGAATGGCGGTGCCCCGCAAGCCTTTCTCCCGAGACAGGATCCCGGCCGGTGAAGACGGGGGCGCCGTCGGAGTGCTTGATCAGGGCGAGGCGGATCTTCTCTGCTTCCAGAACGGCATCGGTCAGTCGCGGCGGGACCTGGCTCGTCAGTGCGTAGCGCGCCACTAGGGGGAGGGGGGCGGGCCGGGAGGTTGTTCTCCGGGTTCGTTGAGGCGGACTGGATTCGATCCGTGGCCTCAGGTAGTCGACCCACTTGCTGCCCGGCGGGCGATTCCATCCGTCCTTGCGGATGACGTCGGTCCCTGCGCTCAAGGCCCGGTAGGCGGTGTCCGGCAAACTCGATGCAAGGGCGGCCTCCTCCTTGGGAGATAGCTTGATCCGGTCTGCGTCCTTTCCCCGGGACAGCGCGCGGGTGCGCTTCTTCCTCAGGGCTCCGTCGCGCCGCCCCGACAACAGTGCGTTCCGTTCCTCGGTGAGAGCGGCAGGGGCCACCGGGCAGAGAAGCCTTGTCAGCTCACCTTCGCGAGGAGAGGAGTCCATTGCTCCGGAACTAGGTTCAGCGATGCGGCAGTTGATGGCGATTGAGCTGGCCTCACGGAGGGTTGCAATCACCCACGACTCGGCACGCCCAAGGTAACCCAGCCGCTCCGTGAGAACGGCCAGCGCCTTCCGCTGATCCGTATCGAGATCGACGCCAGTCCAGGCGACAATGAGACTTGAGTCGCTAGGAACATGAACAAATGTGTCGAAGACCTTGGTGGTCGTCTCGGAGAACAGGGGCATATAGTGACGGGTGTGAAATCCAGTAACCTGGCCTGGGATCGCATATTGAGGGAGTTCCGTGGCGAGAGCCTCGATCAGGTTCTCCAGGACACTCTCCTGTACCGCATCCCGCGCCTTGAGATGTCGGGTAGCAATCAAGGCACGCAGGATGCGCCAGGGGGATGGCGGCCACTCGGGTACTCCCTCGTTGACGTGTGAATCCCAGGGGGTGGCGTGGTAGCGGCGGGCCGGAAAGCGAAATTCGATCGCTAGCATACTCGGCTCAGTTCTTCTTGGACGTCTTGGACTTGTTAGACTTCGCGTACTTCACAGCCAGAATCCTGGGTTCTCCGAAGTGCTGCGACGCCGCCTCAATGAGCTCTGGTATAGCCTCTTCGAGTTCATCGAGGGACGGCAACTCGTATCCCTCGGGGCGCGTGACGCGGAGCTCACCGCAGTCGAGGTCGCAGGCGGTCCGAAGGCGCAGCCCGGAGTGCAGGAACCGCCGGACCTTGAACAACGACAGGGCGATCAGCAGGTGCACGGCGGGTGAATCAAGTCCCAGGCCACGAATCAAGGCCAGATCGATGTTGAAGAAGCCAGTGATCCGGCCGGCCGTGTACTCGTCGCGGTGATATGGCACGTTTCCGTAGCCATCTGCAGCCTTGCCGTACCGTGTCGCCTCGCCCTCTGTCGAGGGCTGCACGCGATCGAACTTGACCCCGCCGCTGGGAGCAACCTCAACCTCTTCGGCCTCGATGAATGAGGATAGGACACGGGGGAGTCGCACGGCCCCTCCCACCTTCTCCAGAAAGATCCCATGAATGAGACTGTTCGGATCGAAGCGCAGGAGGGCGCGGGCGAGTGCGGTTCTGTCGAAGGGAGCATCCTTCTCGAACCCGATCGCTTCACGGACGACGTCGAAGTCCGGGCTGTTCACGATGTAGGGTGAGTTCAGCCGGTGCGCTTCGAGAATCGAGTTGGTCGTCGTGCCATCGGGGAGCGTGGCCTTGACGTACGGCAGGCCCAGAAGGGGTTGGACAAGATCGTCCGTGGAGTCGTTCCAGCATACGGATTCCAGACGATTGGCCATACTCTGGGCTGATTCGACCAGGAGCATCCGGCGTTCCCCAGCACGGTACTCCGCCGCGCCGAGGTCAGGAAAGCCTGTTGGCTGGAATCGGGTGCCCTGGACAGGTGACAGGTCCACTTCGGCGAGCAGGCGGGGAGAGGACTCCAACAGTTCGAGGTTCATGGCATCGAGTCTCCTGGGTGAGGACGAAGAATCGTTCGTTGAAGAAGGCCGATCGTGTCGCGATCTGGCGGGAGGAGAAGTCCCGCGGCAATGCGCTGGACGGCTTCTCCCTGCTGATGAATAAGAGGAACGGCCGGCCGCAACCCGCTCGCTCTCAGGCGTTGAATCGCTACCCGAGACGCGGAGGTTCCGTCGCCTGAGGCGGCCAGACGGTGAAGCCTCGGCGTGATAGGAATGTGGCCCAGAGAGGAGTCCCGCTCGTTTCCGGCAAGACAGAGCTTCAGGATGGAGTACAGTGCGGGCGGTGTAAGTTGATGCTCATCCCGGATGCAAGAACGATGCGCGTAGTCGGGCCAATCGATGAGGATCGCGCCCCAGAGAAGCGCTGCGATCTTGTCGTCATCGACCCTGAGTTCCAGGAAGTCGGTAATGTCACTTGCGCGGGAGGGGTAAGCTCCCTGGTCGGGGAAGGATCCAACGCCCCAACGCGCGAACATAACAAGGCGACGGGAGAGAATGGAGTTGAGGGCCGGAACGAGAGCACCTTCTGTCCATGCAACGTCCCGGCCAGCCTCGGGGTTCCACTCCACTCGAAGGGATCCAGCCCGATGATGGCCCCTAACCGGCTCCAGGTGTTCTCGGAATGGGGCATACTGACCGCCGCATTTGGCCCAGAGCGAGGCAAGGGACATGGCGAGTCGAAACTCCGTGGATCCATCGTCGGCCTCTCGGACCCATTCCACGGGCAGCGGCGGCACCGGAGTCAACCTGCTCTTGGTGGAGTCAATCGTCCAGCCAAGGCTGCGTCCCAACACCTTCTCGCAGTTGCCCAGGGCGACCAGGACTCGCTGCACGCGATCGGGCCCCCCCCGCCGACACAAGTCGAGGATGGACTCCTCCAGCAAGCGAAGGGAGCGCTGGACGGAACCCGGCGTATGGGATGCGGTGGCCCGGCGCCGGAAGGTGGTGAGCCAAGCATCGATTCCATCGAGTAGGCGAGTCGATTCTTGTTCACGGACTCGGAATCGTTCCAGGGGAGTAGCGAAGTAGCTCAGGCCGTTGCGAACCTGCAGCCCGTAGCGTTGTAGCTCCTCAATTCCACGATCGACTCCAAGGGTGGCAACTGCCCTGGCGAAGTCGATTCCGTTGCGGGCTGTCCGTCCCGAAACGCGGGCCCTGCCTTCGGCCAGGAGGGCGTGGATTTCACTGAGGACAACGGGTTGCCCCCATAGGGGAAGCCACATTTCCTGGGAGTTAGCCTTGTCGGCATCTGTTGCGCTTGCATAACCGGCAACCGTAGGGCGAACGGTGAATGGGTAACTGAGAGTCCCAGAGGAGTCCTGTCCCATCCTCCATACGGCTGCGGCAGCGAACAAGACCGCTCCCTCTAGCATGAGAACGAAGTCCCAGGGGTTGGCTTGCGATTTGCCCCCAAACCCCGTCCCCGCATTTGCTCCTCCAGCCTGATGCGGCGAGAACATCCCAATCTTCCCAGTGCCTAGTTGATCGGTCGCTGTTTCGAACAGGGATGACTCAATCAGTCGTGATGACTCGGATGTCGCGCTTCCAGTCTCCGGGTCTAGTATGTCGACAATCCGTTGCATGAAATTGTTGGTGAAATCTAGGCGGCCGTCGTTCCCGCCGGTTCCAAGGAGTCGTGGGAACTGAGGGCGCTTCTCAGCAAGCACAAGTGCTGCGTCGAGCCAAGGAAGAGCTGAATCCGGGAAACGACTTCGGCACGCGGTGAGAAGAAGGGCCTTCCGGGGATCTTCTCGAAACATCTCGACAATGCCGAAGTCTTTCAAGATCTTCAGCCCAGTAAGGATCACACTTCGGTAGGCAGATAGGCGCAAGGTGGCAGAACCAAGGATCGCCTGCATTGCTTGGTAGGCCGTCCTGTTGCCCTTCTCATAAAACCCGCTTCCTCCGTTCCAAGGCGCCACGATCGGAGTAGGTGCGTAGTCGTTCAGGAAGAATTCGAGTAATCGTTCGCGGTCGAGGCTCGTCTGCAGGACGAACACATCGTCCCTCCAGTACCCCCGAGCCGTCCGGTCGGCCTGCTCGCCGACGAGCCGAAGCACCGCAAGCGCCTTCAGGTATCCGGCAAGAGGAACCGGACGGCACCCTGCCAGAATGTGCTCAGGCACCGTTTCGCTCCTTCGCACTGGCGCGCCAGTCCGCGATACGCACCACAGCTTCCAGGTACCCCAACCGGAAGGGTCCCAGGGCCGGGTCGTCACGAAGGGCAAGCGTACGCTCAAGCCAACTCCCGGACCCGAGTTGCATGACCGAGAGGTCGAGCTCCACCGGACCAGTGCGGGTGCCATTGCCCATGGAAACCTCCGGGAGCCGGTCCCCGTCCCACACGCCACGCGCAAAGAGCCGACCAGGCTCGGGCGGGCGGGCCTCCCCTGGAACGGAACGAATAGAGAGCCGCACCTTGCCGTGATGCGCGGCGATCAGGTAGGCAATCAAATCATGGTGAGGACCCGGTGGACCGGCCTGCAGCCATCCGAGAGCCGAAGCTAGCTCGTGCCGGAAGTAGGGACGCACGTCCTTCGGGGGGGGGCGTCGGTGGCCCGACTTGGCCCAGGGCCCGGTTCCCGGCGGCTTCTTCTCCGGATCGTCCGCGACTGGATCCACCAGTCGTCGTTGGAACTGGTCGTGAACCTTGCCGAGATCATGCCAAAGCGCCGCGGTGACCAACGCGTCGCGGAGCTCCTGAGACACGGGAAGTGCGTTCGACAGATCCGTTGCCTCGCGGGCCACGTCGGACAGGTGACGGTCCAGGGTGACCCACCGGTCGATACAGGTACGGGGGTCGGCGTCCATGAAGTCGCTGATGGAATGCGTTTCGGCCTCCTGGCGGACCGGTTCCACGGGCTCACTGGGCAGGACCATGCCGGTCCAGCCCAGCCTGGAGTCGTATCCCCCCGCTGTCCCATGAAGCAGGAGCAACTGACCCGGATGAACGCTGTCCATGGAGGTCCAGGGAGGTGTGGTTAGCGGATCGGGCCGCCAGGGCTGGAGACGGGTCCGAATCTCCTGATCCCGCGGCTTGTCCAGGGACTTCCGCTTCTTCTTGAGCTTGTCAAGGAACGTGCGGGCAGCGCTGATGGAAACGCGAACCAGCTCCCCGCGTTGGGGGGCGATCATCTCTTCACCCGGGGGAGCGTCGAACTCGCGGTAATAGACCAGGACATCTGTATCGTCGCCGTCCCGGACGAAACGAGAGACGTCGATGTCGTTGCCCAGCAGGTCGGGGGAGGTATCGAACAGGTCCAGGAGATCCCGCCGGCGAAGGACCGGGCGGACTACAGGAGGAGGCGTGAAGTCCACGTCCTGGAGATTCCGCGGACCCGCGTACGCCAGACCTTCCAGGAGGTTCCTGGCCACCGCAAGATCCTCGCCAAGGTAGGGAAGGGCCTGGTCTCCCTCGTCCTCGATGTCTACCCAGAAGATCCGGGCATCAGGATCCTCACCGAAGCGATTGCAGCGACCGAAGCGCTGGACCAGGGATGGCCATGGCGCGAGCTCAGTGATCAGCGTGCGGGAGGAGACATCCAACCCCGCTTCCACGGCCTGGGTGGCCACCACGATGCGGTCCCCGCCTTCGAGGAGGTGTCGTTCGTGGCGCATGCGGTCCGGCGCCCGGAACCGGGAGTGGACTAGCCCCAGTTCCTGGACTTCGTCGGAGAGCGCGCGAAACACGGCCTGAGCCCGATCCACACGGTTCAGGACCACCAGGGTCAACCCCCCGGAGGCGCGATGCGACTCCAGGGCCAGCGTGGCAACCTTCTGGATATAGGACTCTCTTGATGCCAGAGAAAGTCGAGTGTCGGCTCTGGAGAGGGACTTGCGCGCGCCGGTGCGTAGTTCGACTATGGGGTGTTTGAAGTCCCGGTTGTCGAGGCTCTCGGTCAGGAAGCCGCTTTGGGGGCGCGGATGGTCGACGGTCTCGATCTGGGACCTGCCCAGGGTGGCGCTCATCCAGATGGTGTGAGAGGGACCGAACGTTCCCAACGTCCGTCGGAACGCATCCAGCTGAGCGCTGGTCTCTACCCCGACCCCCATGAGCTGGGTCTCGTCTAGGACCCAGAGACAGTCCGAATGGAGCAGGCCGAATTGTACCGGCCACTTGTATCGGCTCATGCCGTAACCGCGTGCAAGCGCACGGGAGAGGAGCATGTCCTGGGTTCCGATCAGGATGGCCGGGCAATCCGGTTCCAGTTCCCATTCCTGATCGAGAAATCCCCCCATCAGCGTATGGACCGTCGGGGGCTGAGCTCCGCAGCTCCGGAATTGATTCTCCGATCTCCGGCACAGCTCCTCCGCGACACCTCGCGTCTGCTCGACCAGGGTCCGCATGGGGAGGCAGTAGACCAGCCGCCGTCCGGTCTGCGTATCTCCGCGAAGCTGTCGGAACAACCATGCGGCAATTACGGCCTGCGTCTTTCCGAGCCCCGTCGGCACGTCGACAACTTCGGGCCAAGCCCTCTCGCTCAACCGGACCTGGTACGGAAACGGATCATGACCGGTGAGGTCCTTGAAGAACGACTCATAAGTCATGCGTTGCCTCTTGACTTGCGGTAGCGGAGGTTGTTGGCCGACAGTTCAAAAATCATATGGTGATAGGTCTTGATAATGTGTGGCTACGTCAAGAAAGCTATCGATCGCATGCGTGATGTTGCTGGCAACCTAGGGGAATCAAGCGGTCTGCGTCAAGAAGACGGATTGGATTCATTACCGACAAGAGCGCCAACTCAGGAGCGCCTTTAGCTGTTCGGCAAAATCCCCCGTTTTCCGGCCCTCTTTCTACCGAAACCGACTCCATGTCTTAGCTCTGTGCTCAGTTCACTCCTTGTCCATGTCCCCCCTTGGCCCTATGCTCTCCGATCAGCCTAGACAAACCTCGAAGCCAACCCCAGCCCCACATCCGCCACCTTCATCACGAGAGCCAGATGGGTCGCCGCCTTCTTCTTCTGCGCGACCGCCTTGCGGGTGTCCTGGATGAGGGTCGCGATCTCGGTCACTTCCTGCGCGGAGAGGATTCCCCCGAAGTCCATGGCGACCTGGGTCTGGAGCCAGCCCAACCGGCCCCGCTTGCTGCGTTGCAGGGTCTTGAGCGCCTCCCGGGTGGCCGCGGGCAGCCCCGGCACGGCCAGGGCCGCATCCAATTGGCCGATAGCGGTCTGCAGGTCCTGGATCTCCTGGGCCTGTTGCGCCTTGAGCTCTCCGTCTGCGGTGGTGCGCAGTGCATCCGCACGGTCAATGAGCTTCGTGACCAGCTTCAGCTCCTTGGCGGTGAGGTCTGCGTTGGTTGCCGCCTTGGGGAGGAGTGCGGCGATCAACGCCTGGGCGTCGGCCGAGAGTTCCTTGAGCTTCTCCACCGTGGTCTTGCCGTTGGCCATGGTTCCCTAGTCCTCCCGCAACAGCGCGTCCAACGCCGCATTCAATCGGTCCTTCGCGTCCAGCACCGCGTCTTCCTGGCGGGCGATCTGTTCCGCCAGGCCCTGCAGGCGTGGACTGTCCGAGGTCTCCAACTCCTCCCGGAACGCCACCGCTTCCTGCAGGAACGTTGAGGCATAGCCGCGAATGCGCGCCTGAGCCGGCTGGTTGAGGTACTCGAGGAGCAACTCCATGTTCATGGTGGCGTCCCCGAGGATCGCCGCGAGCTGACCGTACTGGTCGTTGAGTTCGTTCGTCGCTTCACGGCGCTCCGCGACATGGGACGCCAGCGCCGCGGCCTGGGCGGTTTCGACTTCGTAGAGGTGATAGAGGATCACCGCACGCCGTGCCTGGGCCACATCGCTGGGGGGCGTGCTCCAGGCGGATTGCAGCGCGTCGAGCTGCTTGGCCTGGGCCAGGGTGCGCTCCAGCACGTGGGCGCGTTCGGCGTAGTCGGCTCCCATCTCGCCGAGGGTGGTGATGGCATCCTCCATGGCGGACTGGTTGGCGGCGAGTCGCTCGTCCACCGTGTTCATTGCGGTGAGCTCGGCGTCGCCGAGGGAGCGAACCGCGTTGGAGGAGCCGCAACCGGTCACGGTTACCCATGCAGCCAGGGCGACCACGAGGAGCGCGGAGCCCACGGACCGCTTCATGGCGCGTCTCCCGATCCAGTGAGCAGCGACTCATGTTCCTGCACCAGCTTGGCGACCTCGGTCCCGCTCACCTTGACGTCGGTCTGGATCCAGTCGTCCAGGGTGGCGTGGGTGAGTTGGAGAAACTGGAGCGTGTTCTCCAGATCCGCCATGCCGTCACGGACGGCGCGCTCCACCTGGGAGAGCTGGACAAGGGCAACCAGATGATCGAATCCGGGAAGATCGTCGCCGCGTAGCCCGGCGGCGCGCAGACGAAGGGTCTCCGCGGTGGCAGGGTCTACTGGGTCGAGGGTGGCGGCGAGCGCTTCTAGGTTCTTGGCCTGGTCCGTGAGCACGCTCGTCACCACGTCGCCGGCCTCGGCGGTTGCCTTGGGCCGCTTGGCACGAACCAGCGCGGCCAGTTTGGTATGCGCATCACGTTCCGAGGTGAGCGTTTGGGACAGCACAAGCAGATCCCCGCTCGCTTCCAGGTCGCTCAGCGACTCCACGGTGCGCACCATGGCGCTTGCCACGAAGGCGCGCACCACCAGGTCCTGCGTGGCCCGGATCTCCTGGATGTACCGGTCGCGGAACGTGCGCTGGGCCTTGGTCAGCTCCGCGAGACCGAGGTCGATGTCGGTGGAGGCCTGTTTGACATCGGTGGGGGCGGCAGCGCAACCGGTGAGGAAAGCCAAGACCATGGCGACCAGGATCAGATGTCCACCCGGGTGGACACGCCGAGAGCGGACAATCGGGCAGGAGGAAAAAAGATCCATACCAGGGCCTCCGAATGATGTCACGACCGTCTAATCCACAGATTGCATTGCTTTCGCAGCCGCTTCAACCCATATCTGGCCCCCGACAGACCGGATCGCTGATTGATCCCGGGACGCCGTGCCCCCACAATCGCCGCATGAAACAACGTGTCTACGAGATCCTCTCCAGCGCAGGCCCTGGGGACCACGCAAGCCGGTTCGTTGATTTCCTGATCATGGGTCTGATCATCTTCAATGTGGGTGCGGTCATCGTCGAAACGGTGGACGAGATCCACACCGGACGGGAGGCCCTGTTCAACCTGTTCGAACTGGTCTCGGTGGCCATCTTCACGATGGAGTACGTCCTGCGTCTGTGGAGCTGCACGGTGGATCCAAGGTATGCGAGTCCCGTCATGGGCCGGATCCGCTATGCGACCCGGCCGCTCATGATCATTGATTTTCTGGCCATCATTCCGTTCTATCTGCCCTTCTTCTTTGCTGTCGATCTACGCATCCTGAGAGTGCTCCGCCTGCTACGGATCTTTCGCCTGCTCAAGCTGGGGCGGTATTCCAGGGCACTGCAGACCTTGGGGGATGTCCTTACCGGGAAGAAGGAGGAGCTGCTCATCTCGCTGTTCGTCGTGATGATGCTCCTGGTCCTAGCCAGCTCCTGCATGTACTACGCCGAGAAGGACGCTCAGCCCGAAGTTTTCTCCTCCATCCCCGCCGCCATGTGGTGGGGGATCGCCACGCTGAGCACGGTGGGCTACGGGGATGTGGTGCCGGTAACCGCGGCGGGAAAGATCATCGGCGCCGTGGTGGCCATGCTGGGGATCGGAATGTTCGCCCTTCCGGCCGGGATCCTGGGTGGCGCGTTCGTGGAGGAAATGGGTGCGCGTCGACGTGGAGAACCGGGGCCGGACGATTCCGCCTAGGTGATGCGGTCCCCCGGGCGGTACCCACAACCCCCCTCTGGTAGAATCCCTCTCCACCCAACCGCCCCTCGCATCACCATCCAGAGGCCACCATGATCCCCACCATTTTCCGCGTCTCCCTCGCCCTGCTGCTCCTTCTCCCCGCCGTGGCCACGGCCGGCGTCACCTTTACCCTGGTTCCCCCGGAGAAGGGCGACGTGCGGACCATCACCGAATACACCAACCTGGAGCTGGCCATCTCGGTCATGCGGGGTAGCAGTGTGGCGCAGGAGCTGACCCAGACCCGGGACTCGGACGAGCTGCGCAAGGAGGAGATTCTCGAGGTCGCGGACGGCAAGGTGACCCGCCTGAGCATCACCTATACGCAGCAGCGGGAAACCATGACCATGGACGGCTCGGGCAGCAGCAACCCGTCCCCGGTCGAGGGCAAGACCTACCTTGCCGATCTCACGGGCGAGGAGCCGGTGATCACGAACAAGAGCGGGGACGAGGTGACCGACGGGGAACTCCGGCTGGTGCTACAGGACGCCAACGAGGCCAATGACGCGGCCCTCCGGGAGTACCTGGCCGCCACGACCTTCGAGGAAGGCAAGTCGCAGAACATCCCCGAAGACGTGCTGGAAGAGACCTTCAGCGACGAGCAGCTCAAGGCCAAACGTTGCAGCATCACCCTGGAGTCCGTGGAAGAGAAGAAGGGTATGGAGGTGGCCCAGTTCGTCCTGTCCCTGCAGGTGGTGGGCGCGGCGGAAGGGGTCGAGATCAAGTCGAAGTGGGAAGGCACCCTCTCCGTGGAGGTGGCGACAACCCGGCTTCAGAGGATCGTCTTCAAGGGCCCCATCGCCTTCTCTCGCCGCGACAACGGGATGGACATCAAGGCCGAGGGCAACCTCACCGCCCGGGTCAGCGCCAAGTATTCCAAGAAGCGCTGAGCCGGGGACCCGACCCACTACCGCCTGCCTGGGAAAGGGTTAAGGGACAACCCGGGTCGGGTTTGCCGCACTCAAGAGAGCCACTTGGATTGTTGAATCGAATGGCATATGAGTGCCATACTGGATTCTCTCTACCTGCGACTGGCTGCATCCGGCTGTTACAACGCGCTTTGACTGGAGGATCCCCCATGCCCTCACGTGTCCTATCGCTGCTCGTGCTTCTTCCCCTAGTGGCGGGGCTGGTCGTATCGACCGCGCTCGCACAACCCACCGAGTTCCGCAAGGATCCCATCTCGGCAGGCGCCGAGGCCATTGACCTTGCTCGCCGCGTGACCGAGATGCCGGTTGCCGACGGTCCCGGAATCTCCCCGGTCGCCGGTTTCACGGCCGGTGCCAACTTCCTGGGTTACGACTTCGATGACAACGCCACCGAAACCGGTGGCTTTCTCTTTATCCCGCCGGATCCCTGCGGCGCGGCCGGGCTGGACCGGGTGATCGCGGTCACCAACGTGGGCATCGAGTGCCGCACCAAGGCCGGCGCCCTGATCTGGCGGGACGCGCTGCGGGACTTCGTGATTCCCGCCGGCGCGGTGGGGGCCGGGACCCTCGGCTCCTTCACCTTCGATCCCAAGATCGTCTACGACCACTACGAGGACCGCTTCGTGGTGGTCACCCTGGAGCGGAACTTCATCGCCAGCGGCGATCCCTCCAACGAGTCCCGGATCATCGTGGCCGTTTCCAAGACCAGTGCACCGGCGACCGCAACCGCCGCCGACTGGTGGTACTACAGCATCGACTCCAAGATCAGCATCGGCGGCAACGATCACTGGGCCGACTACCCCGGGTTCGAGGTCGACGAGGAAGTCGTTTACATCACCAACAACATGTTCCCCTTCCCCGGTGGGGCCGGCTCGGGCGGCGTGCGGCTCTGGATCATCCACAAGGGTGCCGGGGGCGGCGGTTTCTACGACGGTGGCGCCACCACGTGGACCATCCACGATCCTCCCACCGCATCCGGTGGGTTCGCTCTCACCATGATGCCGGCGCTGGTGTTTGGCGCGGGCGGAGCGGGCTCCGGGATCGGGACCTATCTCTGCAGCTATAGCAGCTTGACCTTTGGTGGCGTCGGCGGCCTGGAAGCCGCGCAGATCATCCGGGTCGACAATCCGACCGGGGCGGTCAGCTTTTCCAGCCAGTTCGTCACGCTTGGCGACCTCGAGGACGTGGGTGGGGTCTTCGGGTTTCCCGCATTGCCGGACGCACCGCAGTCCGGAACGGCAATCGACATCGAGGTCAACGACTCGCGCGCCTTGGACGCGGTGTGGCGTGACAACAACCTCTGGTTCACCACCACCATCAATCCCAATGCGGCCCAGAGCCCAGCCAACGTTGGCCAGGCCACCGCGCACTGGTTCCGGCTGGACACCACCACCCCGGCCACCATCACCGTGGCGGACCAGGGCAACATCGGGGGTGAGGACATCGCCACCGACACGTGGACGTTCTTCCCCTCCGTTGCCGTGAACGGGAGCGGTGACGCCAAGTTCGGATTCTCGGCCAGTGCCGCTACCATTTTCCCCGGCGCTTACTTTGCCGGTCGTGAAGCGGGCGATCCGGCCGGGACGGTCCAGCCGGCAGGTGTGATCCAGGCTGGTTTGGACTACTACATCCGCACCTTTGGCACCCCCGGTGTGGACCGGAATCGCTGGGGCGATTACAGCGGCGCCTCGGTGGACCCCAGCGACGACGAGACGTTCTGGCTCAACAACCAGTACGCGATGGCCCGCGGAACGCTCCTGGGCGGCGAGGACGGACGTTGGGGCACGGCGTGGATCGAGTGCACGCCGGATCCCGCCGTCGTGCTGGATTGGGGTGACGCTCCGGATGGCCCCTATCCCACGCTGGCCGGTTCGGGCGGTGCCAACCACGTGATCGTCCCCGGCATCTTCATGGGCCCGACCATTGACGGCGAGCCGGACGGCCAGCCCACGGTCCCCGCAGACGGGGACGACCTGGCCGGCATCGACGACGAGGACGGCGTCTTCTTCGTCACGCCCATCTTCCCGGGTGGCCTGGCCCAGATCGACGTGATCTGTTCCACCACCGGGTTCCTGGATGCCTGGATCGACTTCAACGGCGACGGCATCTGGGGTCCTGCGGACCTCATCTACTCGGGCCCGGCCGCTCCGGGGGTCAACAACCTGGTGTTCGCCGTACCCCCCTCGGCGTTGGTGGGACTGCAGACCTACGCTCGCGTTCGCTTCAACCAGAGCTTCGGCGCGGGGCTGCCTCCGGGTGGGCCGGCTCCTGACGGCGAGGTCGAGGACTATCTTGTCTTCATCGACGCGCCCGACGTGGACTACGGCGATGCGCCGGATCCCACCTATCCCACGCTCCTCGCCAACAACGGGGCGCGTCACAACATCGACCCCACCATCACCATCGGAGGGGCCATCGACAGCGAGCCCGATGGTCAGCCCAACGCCAGCGCCTCGGGTGACGATGCGGCCGGCATCGACGACGAGGACGGCGTCTTCTTCGTCACGCCGCTCGTGCCCGGTCTGGGTTCGCGGGTCGACGTCATCGTTTCGGTGGACGGCTGGCTCGACATGTGGATCGACTTCGACGGCAGCGGTGCCTGGGATCCGGGCGAGCAGATCTTCAGTGGCGTGGTGTTCGCCGGCGTCAACGCGATCTTCTACCCGGTTCCGGCCGCGGCGCCGGCCGGACTGCTCACCTACTCGCGCGCCCGGTTCAACGTCGGCGGCGCGTTGCCGGTGGACGGTCCCGCCTTCAACGGCGAGGTCGAGGACGATCGCGTGCTCATCACGGATCCCCTCGATTGGGGCGACGCGCCCGATCCCACCTATCCCACCCTGGTCGGCACCAACGGTGCGCACCACGCCGTCATTCCTGGCGTGTTCATGGGGAACCTGATTGATCCCGAGCACGACGGGCAGCCCACGCCCAGCGCGGACGGCGACGACCTGAACGGTACCCCCGACGAGGACGGCGTGACCTTTGTCACCCCGCTCACGCCGGGTACGGTGGCCAAGATCGACGTCCTGGTTTCGGTCGATGGCTGGGTCAACGCCTGGATCGACTTCGACGGGAACGGCATCTGGGATGCGGCCGAGGAGGTCGCCAATGCTCCGGCACTGGCAGGGGTGAATACCTACGACTTCATCGTGCCGACCTCGACGCCGCTGGGCATCGATACCTTCTGCCGGGTTCGCTACAACCTGGCTGGACCGCTGCCGGTGGACGGATTCGCCCCGGACGGCGAGGTCGAGGACTACCTGGTCTCGATCTCCACCTTCTCGGATGCGCCGGATATGAACCAGCCCCGGTTCGGGGTGCTCATGGGCGGGCCCAATCCGTTCCAGAGCCGGTTCAACATCCAGTTCGCAATTCCGGAAGCGGATCACGTGGAGATCAAGGTCTTCACCATGGACGGCCGACTGGCCAGGGTCCTGGTGGACGAGTTCATGCCGGCCGGATCCCACGCCACCCAGTGGGATGGTAGGGATGACCGAGGCCGCAAGATGACCAACGGTGTCTACTTCTATCGCCTGCGTGCAGGGGACCGGACGGAGACGCGGAAGGTCATGTTCATGAAGTAGGCAAGGCCTGCGACTAGTCGCTTAGCGGAAAGAGCCGCCCCGGATCACCCGGGGCGGCTTTTTTCTGCGCGTTTCCACCGCGGGACGCGCATCTCCTGGTGAACCCCCATCTGTCCATTCACCAGGAGGCATTGAATGTCTGCATTGCGATACCTGCTTATGACTTGCGCCGCAACAATTTACCTGTCGCTCCCCGGGGCGGTTGCCGGTTCCCCGGTGGCTGCGCAGTGGGGAATCGGTGAGTCCGGGAGCACTGCGGGGGCCTTCGGGGCCTCCACGCCGGCGCGTGGCCAGACCTTCACTCCGGAGTGCGGGGGGCGTCTCGAGACCATTTCGCTCTGGGTAGGTCGAAGTGCCGAGCACACCGGCGTGCTTGAGGTGGCCGTTCGCCTCACCGATTCGGGCGGACTCCCCACGGGCGATCCGTTGGCCCAAATCGACGTGGAGTACCCGGCGCTGGGGCCGGTCGGCAACCTGTCCCGTCTGGTGGCCTTCGATTTCAGTGCGGCCGCTCTGCTGCTGGAGTCCGGGACCCAATATGCGGTGACCCTGACCCCCAGCGAGCCCGACGAAACGAATTCGCTCTTCATTACCGGCGGTTTCGGCGAGGCCGCCGGGTACGAAGGGGGGATGGCGGTCCGCACGTCCGGGGAGACCTGGTTCCCCTCGGCCACCATCGACTGGGGTTTCGAGGTCGTGGTCGAGTCCGAGACCCCGGTGCAGGTGACGAGTTGGGGCGGGCTCAAGGCGGATCACCGGTGAACCTTGGGCTCGGGTGGGGCGGCCGTGGGTGGGGTATGATGAACCTCCCCCCCTGATCGCGTGCGAGGAATCCAATGTCCAACCGCATGGTGACGGCCTGTCTGAGCCTGCTGGTTCTGGTGGTGGCCGGCACTCCCCGGGACGGATCGGCCTACGACACCCTGCCCGCGCCGTTCACCAACGAGGCGGGCGAGCAGCTGCACGATTACCTGACCCGCGCCCAGGCCTTTGGCTTCTCCGGTGCGGCCCTGGCCATCCAGGATGGGGTGGTGATCCTGAACGCCGGCTACGGGCTGGCCCGTCGTGCGCCGCGCCGGAGCTATCGCTACGACACGGCTTTCGATGTGGCCTCGGTGGCCAAGCAGTTTACCGCGGCGGCGGTGCTGCTTCTGGAGGAGCGGGGATTGCTCTCGGTGGGTGACCCCATCTCAGGTCACCTGGAGAACGTGCCGGCGGAGATGGCCTCTGTCACCCTGCACCAATTGCTCACGCATACCTCCGGAATGCGCCGGGACTTTGGGAATCGATCCCAGGTCGTCTCGCGTGAGGAGAGGGTGGCGGCGCTGTTGGCCACGGAACTGCGTTCCGCACCCGGCGAAGCCCATGCCTACTCCAACGTGGGCTATGCGCTGCTGGCCGCGGTCATTGAATCGGTTTCCGGGGAGCCGTTCGCGGACTTCATGCGGGAGAACCTGTTTGAGCCGGCCGGGATGACCCGGACCGGGTTCTACGGCGAGACCCAGGTCTGGGGCGCGGAGAACAGCGCGTGCGGCTACTACGAGACCTGGGAGGAGGGCTGCCTGGTGGATCTCCCCTTCACCTGGAACGCCCTGGGCAACGGACACGTGGTCTCCACCACCGGGGATCTGGCCCGTTGGGACGCCGCGCTGTTTGCCGACGGGCTGATCCTGTCCCCGGAATCCCTGGCCAAGCTGACCACACCCCATGCCGCCGACGCCAAGGGCGATTTTGCCTACGGGTACGGTTGGTACGTGGGCAAGACCGGCCGAGGCACCCGGCTGGTGTTCCACGACGGGGACTACATGAACTACTCCACCGTGTACCGGCGGTACGAGGACGAGGGGGTGACCCTGATCGTGACCACCAACGAGGGGTACATCAGCTCGCTGGGTCAGGCGCGGACTATCGCGCAGTCCCTGGAGCGGATCCTGTTTGGCGAAGAAGAGAGCCTGCCCCCGGTGACGGTGAAGTTGAGTACCGACGCCATGGTCCGGTTCATGGGCGAGTACGAGCTGGAGCCGGGCGGGGCGAGAGTTGCCATTCGGGAGCGCAACGGCAGTTTGGTGACCCGGCTTCGGGGGCAGGCGGCGTTTGATCTGTTCTTCTTCAATGGCCCGGTCAGCGATGCGGACCCCCAGGCCTTCCTGATCCGCACCGAGGCGTTCCTGGAAGCCAAGCGGACCCAATCCGTGCCTCTGCTTGCTCCGGTGGTCGGTGAAGACCGGGTCCAGGAGTTCGCCTGGGCTATAGAAGGCGGATGGAGCGACTTGGAATCGCAGTTCGGCCCTCTGGAGAGTCATGTGATCTATGGTCACGGGCCCTGGCCGTTCACCAAACGATGGACCCGAACCAACGTCGAGCTGCGGTTTGAGCAGGAGCGGGTGCTTGTCACCATCGGCTACCGGGGGGACGAGTTGTTCGACGTTTCCACTTGGGAAGAAACCCCGGATCCCTCGGTCATTCCCATCGCACCGGTGTCGGAAGAGGAGATGGCGAGTTGGAACCTGTGGTTCAAGGAAGGGGTGCGCTTGCGGCGCACGGACGAGGGGCTGGAGATCGTTGCCGGGGATACACAACGGGTAGCCACGCGGGTTCGCTAGGGAGGGGCAGGGACTTTACCCGGGTAAATTTTGAAACCCAAGTAGTTGAAGTTAGGTAGTTTACACGTGCACAGGGGGCGTTTTCCCGCCCCGGCTACGGGGCGAACATCTCGCCCAGCACCGCCAGCACCCGTTCGTTCGACTTTCCCCGCAAGCGCCCAAGCTGCTTGATGACCCTCGTCGCATCGATCACCCGGATCTGATCCAGGGCCACTTGTCCACGGGTCTGCTGGAACGAGCAATCCACTCGCGTGGGATAGGCCCGTCGTACGGTGGTCATGGGCGCCACGATCAGGGTGGGGAGTACCTCGTTCATCTCATCCGGGGACACGACCAGACAGGGGCGCGTCTTGCGCATCTCGTGTCCCACCGGGGGTTCGGTCTCCACCAGAACAACGTCGAAGCGTTTCAGTCCCACTCCCATTCGGTGTCCTCGAACTCGGTCGGGGGGGTGAAGATCGGTGGGTCGGTCTCGCCCGGGGCGGCCTGGCGAAACGCGTCCGCCCACCCGGCTCGAGGCTGATCGGCAGGCTGGATGAGCAGGCTGTTTCCCTTGACCATGAGCAGGACCTCATCCCCCAGGCCGGTCTGCTGGAGCAGGGCCTTGGGGAGACGGATTGCCTTGGAGTTGCCGATCCGGACGATGCGAGTTCTCATAACGAGGTCCAAAGTATATACAATGTGTATACCGTGACGCAACCCGCGGTCAGAACACCGGGACCTTGAGCGTCCCCTCGTCCCGGTCCAGGGGCAGGGTGATCTCGCCGATCAGGGGGGCGTCCAGCTTCAGCGAAAGCTCGGCCTCGTACGGGATCTCCGCCCCGGGGCGAACAATTTGACCGGCGTCGATCATGCTGGAGTAGGGAATGCGGATGTTGACGGGCACAATCCGCTTCCCGCTGGCCGGGATGGTGGCCGAAGCCGGGCTCTCCCCTTCCACGAACAGCTTTCCTTCGGTAAACAGCTTGTAGGCCACCCCCACCAGGGGCAGGTCCACGCCGTAGGGGTTCTTCACCTCGACGTCGAATCGCACGGTGAGGGCCGAGAAGCTGGCCCCCTCGATGCCCACCCCCTTGATGGAGGCGGACGGGTAGGCAGCCACCTGGCTCAGGGTCGCGCAGCCGGAGAGGGCGATCAGGGCGACGACCGGCCACGCCAGGGACCTCCGGGGTGGGGGCGGGGGCTTGCCGCATGTCATTCCGTGCATGGGGGTCCTTCCATTGGCCCACCCAGGGGTCGACCCGGCCAGGGATGCAGAGCGTCGTGTCATACTACGCCAGCCGTGAGCAATAAGCGCATCGCCGTCCTCTTCCATCGGAACGATCGTCGGCGCAACCTCGCCAACTATGTCGTGCATCCCACCGCCGAATACTGGCGGGAGGACGGCTACGAGGTGGTCTACCTCTTTGGCGCTCGCCGATTCGTGCCGGCCGACGTGGTCGTGGTCCACGTGGACCTCTCGGTGGTTCCCGACGAGTACCTGGAACTGGCCGCCAGGTACCCCGCCGCGGTCAACGGGACTCTGGGAGACATCCGCAAGAGAACGTTCAGTCGCAACCTGCTGACACCGGACGACACCTGGTCCGGTCCGGTCATCGTCAAGAGCGACCTGAACACGGCCGGGCGCCCGGAGCGCCTCCAATGGCAACCCCAGTGGCTCCACCAGCACGGAGCGTACGTGCGGGCCGAGCGGCACCTGCACCATGCCTGGGAACGGTTTCGGGGACGGGTTCCCATGGACTCCTCGTCGGACTACCGGGTCTATGACCGGCTCCACGAAGTTCCGGCGCGTTTCTTTGGCGATCCGGGTCTTGTCGTGGAACGGTTCATGCCCGAGTCGTCCAACGGCGAGTTCCACGTGCGGATCTTCCAGTTCCTGGGGAGTGCGTGGAGTTGTACCCGGTTCTCGGGGCCCAAGGTCATCGTCAACGATGCAACGCTGACCCGGATCGAACCCATTGAACCCCACCCCGAGGTCCTGACCTGGCCGGCCCGGTACGGGATCGAGTACGGCAAGCTGGACTACGTGGAAACGGCGGAGGGGCCGGTCCTGCTGGATGTCAACAAGACCACCGGCTGCGCCGCCAACCCGGACGAGCGTACCCTTGCGGATCGGCGGCATCGAGCCACGGGGATTCGGGATTTCCTGGGCGGTGCGAGGCCGCGATGACCCAGGATCCCCTCTTTGCCCCCTACGAGCCGGACCGCCGGTCCACGCCGCTCCCGGGAGTGTCCATACGTCCGGCCCGCCATGCCGACGCACCGGAGCTGGTCCGGATCCACGTGGAACGGGAGAAGACCGCGCCGGAGCCGGTGTTGCCCCTGGTGCAGGACGAGATCCGCGCCATGGAGACCGGTGAGGAACGCTACGTCTGTGTCGCGGAGCTGGAGGGACGCGTGGTGGCCTACGCGCGCTGCGGCCGGATGCGATGGAAGCAGCGAAGCCCCCTCCCGCACGGCTGGTACCTGACCGGGGTTGCGGTGAGCGAGGCCTTTCGCCGGCGGGGTGTGGGACGGCTGCTCACCGAGCACCGGTTGGCCTGGTTGGACAAGCGGACCGACACCGTCTACTACTTCGCCGCCGAGGCGAACCGCCCCTCGATTGCCCTGCACGAGCCGTACGGATTCAAGGTGGTGGAGTCCGGGCTCACCGTGCCCGACACCCGCGAGGACCTGCCCAAGGCGGTCTACGCACGGCGGGTTTGATAGTCCTCGAATATTTTCTTGTGCAGTTCTGAAATTCCTCCCGTTGTCCTGTTGGGAGAGCCGAGATTCGGCCTCGCCCCCACATTCCAGTAGAGGAGGATTCAATGCCAAGACTCAATATCGGTGGCTCGGTGCTCTACAACGATGGTTCCCCGGTCCCGGATGCCCGGGTTCGCATCTACGACATGGATACTGGAGGGAACGGGAACGACCGCATCCTGGACCGGGGAACGAACGCCCAGGGAGCGTTCTCGGGCCTTTCCAAGAACTGGAAGGACAAGAACACGGTCAAGATCAGGGTGCCATTCATGCCCACGATCACTCAGGAGGTTCCGGACGTTCTCATGCTCAGGTTTCGCGTCGATGCCGGTTCGCACACGCACAAGGGCCCATTCATTCATCTGGGATCCAACGCGTCGGCCCCGATCATCCTCCCGATTGCCCCGCCTTCGGCAACGGTCACCAAGGCGAAACGGGACCTGATCCACATGATCTCGCTCGCTCCGCAGGTTTCTAGCGACCTCAGGTTGTTCTACGAGACCATCGAAATGGCTTCCGAAGTGACGACAAAGGCGATTCTGGGTTCGTTCTATCGCAAGATCCACATCGTCAAGGGGTCGGATGCCACGTTGGCCGGGCTGGTCGCCAAGCTGCGCTCCGTTTCAAGTCGCGCCGGTACCCAGGCGGTGGATCTCATCATGAGCCCGCATGGGAGCAACAAGTCCATTTCCTTCCACGACGCGGCGAGTCCCATCAAGGACGTGCGGGATGAAATCCTGACCATTCCCGCCGACTGTCGGAAGAAGTTCCGAACGATGTTCTCGACCGCCTGTTATGGTGCGAGCCACCTTGACGGGTGGATCCAATCCGGATTCGAGGCCGCGTCGGGGTCCAATCTCATCTATGCGGATTCGCTGGTGAGCTTCCCGGCTTTCCTGTCGGCCTGGGCGGCAGGGAGATCGTTCGGGGATGCGGTTGCGGCGGCCAACGCCAGCGACATCGGGGATTTTCAGGACGAGCGGGCCCGTGCGTTCTTCCGGTTGCGGGGCAATGACTCGTTTGCCGACAAGGTCGACAGTCACCGACAGGCGAAGGGGGACTGCGACATCAAGATCGTCACGCGTCCGTTCTAGTCAATGAGAAGAGGGGGCGGCGGTGTGTCGCCGTCCCCTCACCGGTTCGCGAAGAGGCGTTGCGAAGCCCCGCGCAGCACCAGTCCCAACCCGATCATCAGCACCGGGCCGCCGTACACCACGGCCACGTAGATCCAGTCGATGGGATCCGCCTGCAGGGCATAGAGCCCCGCGCCCAGGTAGCCAAAGCCGGACACGACCAGCACCAGCACCCCCACCCCGATGGCCACCGTGCGCGAACGCGCCATCTTGAACGGGGCATCCATGCCCTTCTGCCGCGCCCGGATGTAGGCCAGCGCGATGAAGATGTACGGCACCACCAGGGACAGCGAAGCCAGGTCGTTGAGCAACGCGATGAAGTTCTCGGATCCCGACGTTCCGGTGAGGATCGAGATCAACGGAACAAGGATGAGAATGGACACCACGCCGGCCTGGGTCCACAGGGCGCGGTGATGGGTTCCCGCCGCATCGGCGGAGGTCAGCGACTCCGGAAACGTTCCCGCCGGAACATCGGAGAACATGGCCCGGATGGGGGACTCCATCCACACCACGTAGGCGGCCACTGACGAGAGCACGATAAAGGTCATGCAGACCTTGGCCATCGCCTGCTCCGGCAGGCCGACCAGCCCGGCCAGGAAGGCCCAGATGTCATAGAGCCCGGTCGCCTTGGTCAAGGACTCGATGGGCATGGCAAAGCTGACCGCGATGGTCCCCAGCACATAGGCCACCCCGATCATCAAGGTAGTGATGACGATGGCCCGGGGGAAGTTCCGTTGTGGGTTGTCGGTCTGCCGCACGTAGGGCGCGGCGACCTCGGCCCCTGCCACCGCGAAGAGGAGCCAGGCGAAGGTGGAGAAGTACCGGAGATCCAGGGACGGGGTGAGGGCCTCCAGGCTGTAGGGCGTGGCCGAAACACGCGAGGTGAAGAGCACCAGCGCGATGGGGATCACGATCAGGATCGCGGTCAAGAGCAGGATCCCCCGCGCCGACCAGTCGGCCAGCACCGAGAAGATCCGAACCCCGCGGGTGGCAATGAAGGTGAAGAAGAGGCAGATCGCCACCCCCACGAAGGGGAGCAGCGCCGTCACCGTCTCGAAGACGTCCTCGCCGGTGATGGCGAGGGAGATCCGGATGGGGAGCCGGCTGAACACGGACTGGAGATAGATGAGGTTGGCCACGAAATAGGACCAGGTACCGACAAAGGCCCAGGTGGGTCCCAGTCCGCGTTCCATGTAACTGTAGATCCCGCCCTTGGACTCGGTCATGTCCGAGCCGAACTCGGCCAGGATGAGCGCCAGGGGAAGGAAGTACAGGAACCCCACCGCGATCCAGGAGGGGATGGCGGAGAGCCCCAGCTCGACCAGGTTGTCGATCACGTTGGCAATACCGAACGTCGCGATCACGATGATCATGGAGATCGTCGCGATGGACATCTTGCGGGCGTTGGCCTGACTCATTCGTGGTCTTCTTCCTCGTCGTCGTCACCAGGCTCGCTTCCCGAGCCCACCCGGGCCCAGGCCAGGATCGTCGCCTTCTCTTCCTCGGTCAGCTTTGCCTCGGGGTGCAGCCACAGGTAGTCCCGTAGCGGCATGTTCCCCTCGGACAGTTCCTCGCGGATCTCCTCCAGGAGTTCCTGCTGCTCGTCCAGGTTGAACTCGGGCCAATCCGAGAAGTTGAGATCGCCGCGGCCCATCCGCACGTGCTGCGCCACCCTCCAGGAGATGGGGGCCACGTAGCTGTACCAGGGCCACTTGGTCTCGTGGGAGTGGCAGTCGTAGCAGGCCCGGCGCAACAGCGCGTCCACCTCGGCCGGTGCCCGCACATCCGATACCACCGGGGGGTTGTCGCGCCTCACCGGGACGAACTGGATCCCGATCGCCAGCGCGACCAGGATCCCCAGAAGTCCGTTGCGAAGCCGATGACCGGTCATGCCTGGCTAGTCTTCCATTCCCTGCACCCGCTCCAGCAGCCGCTTGGCCCAGGCGTTCTCCGGCTCCAGCTCGATGGCCTTTTCCATGCTGGCGATGGCCCCCGCCTTGTCCCCGGCCTGGGCCTGGATCTGTCCCTTGAGCAGGTAGCAATAGGCATTGTCGGGATGGAACTCCAGGTTGAGGTCCATGATGCCGATCGCCTGCTCCAGCTCGCCTTCCTCGGCCATTTCCTCGGCCAGGGTGTTGAGTGGGCCCGGGTTGAAGTCGTAGGAGAACCCGCCGTGGTACGTCTCGCGCAGTTCGCGGTACTTGGCCGACACGGCCTCGACGCCGCCCTCTTCCGCTGCGTCCCACAACACGTCCTTGAGCTGGGCCGGCTTGGTGACGCCGTGATGACAGGTCACGCACTCCACCCGCAGCGGGGATTCCACCGCTTTGGCCATGAAGGTCAGGTTGATCTCCTGGGTCATGCGCATCATCTCGCGGGCAATGACCTTCTTCTCGTTCTCGTCCGAGACGAAGTCCATGCCCTCTAGGCTTTCCTTGTTCTCACCCGGAACATGGCAGAACCAGCAGCGGGTACCCAGGGCACCGGCCATGCCGCGCATGATCCCCATCAGCTCCCCCTTGGAGATGTCTTCCGGGAGTATCTGGAGATTGGAGAATTCGTTTGGGACCTGGGTGGATCCGGGCCCGGGAAGCAAGGCAAGGACGAGGGCGATCGCCAGGGCGCCCAGGAGAAACTTGGTCATCGGAGCCTCCTCGATAGGTGAAATGACAGCGCGACCGCACTATACCGCATGGGAAGCGGGGTCGATTCACTCCACTTCCACCGGCGGGTCCGCTAAAATGGCTGCTCATGATTGGAAACACCCTGGGTCGCTACAAAATCATCGAGAAGCTGGGCGCGGGCGGGATGGGCGTGGTGTACCGGGCCAAGGACACGAGCCTGGACCGGGACGTCGCGCTGAAGGTCCTGTCCAAGGACGTGGCCGAGAACCCGGACCGGCGCAAGCGTTTTGAGCGGGAAGCCCGGGCCGTTGCCGCGCTCAACCATCCCAACATCGTGACCATTCACGCGGTGGAAGAGGTGGGTGACACCCTTTTCCTGGCCCTGGAGCTGGTGCTGGGTCGGACGCTCGCCGAGCTGCAACCCGAAGGTGGGTTCACGGTCAAGCAGTTCCTGGGCTACGCGATCCCCCTCGCCGACGCTATTGCCGTGGCCCACGAGCACGGGATCACCCACCGGGACCTGAAGCCGGACAACATCATGGTCACCGAGCGGGGCGCGCTCAAGGTGCTGGACTTCGGCTTGGCCCGGCTCCTGGAAGAGTCCGTGGATCCGGAGTTCGCCCCCACCCTCACCCAGGAAGGGGTGATCGTGGGCACGGTCCCCTACATGTCGCCCGAGCAGCTCGAGGGCCGTGCGGTGGATCATCGCACCGACCTCTTTTCCCTGGGCGTCATCTTCTACGAGATGCTCGCCGACCAGCGCCCGTTCGAGGGCGACTCCAATGCCAGCCTCATGTCGGCCATTCTCACCGGGACGCCGCGCAAGGTGTCGGACCTGCGCCGGGGCGTGCACCCCTCGCTGGCGCGTGTCATCGACCGCTGCCTGGAGAAGAAGCCCGGTCACCGCTACGACTCCGCGGACGAGATCAAGGCGGAGCTGGAGACCGTGCGGCGCGAGATGGAGTCCCGCGGCGGAAGCCGGACCTCCAGCTCCCTGCGGGCCGCGACCCGCCGGCGCATGATCGTGGTGCTTCCCTTCGAGAACCTGGGCCAGGCCGAGGACGCCTACTTCGCCCAGGGCATCACCGACGAGGTCACCACGCGGCTTTCCGGGGTGGAGGGCCTGGGCGTCATCTCCCGCAAGAGCGCCAACCAGTACGCGGACACCGAAAAGTCGGTGCAGGAAATCGGCGCCGAGCTGGGGGTCGACTACATCGTGGAAGGGACGGTGCGCTGGGCCGGCAAGCGCGCTCGCATTGCCCCGCGCCTGATCCAGATCGCCGACGACACCCAGGTGTGGGCCGACACCTTCGACCGCACCCTGGACGACATCTTCGAGATCCAGACCGAGCTGGCGGAGAAGATCATCCAGGCGCTGGGCATCGCCCTGCAGGACACCGAGCAGGACGCGCTCACCATCCGTTATACCGAGAACGTGGAGGCCTACCAGGCGTACCTGCGTGGGCGGGAACGGGCGAGCCTCTATACCGAGGAGGACGTGCGGGCAGGGATCCGCGAGTTCGAGACCGCCACCGAACTGGACCCCGGGTTCGCCCGGGCCTGGTTCGAACTGGCCAAGTGGATTGGTGCGCTGGCCCACTTCGGGTTCGATCGTACGGAGGAGGCCCGTCAGGCGGCCCGCGAGGCCGTGGAGCGGGGAGAGGCGTTGGAACCCGAGTCCCCCGCCGCGCACATGGCCTGGGGTTACTACCACTACCATTGCCTGCGGCACTACCGCACCGCCGAGTACAACTTTCGCCAGGCCGAATCATCCCGCAGCATGCGCGGGGAGGCCCAGGAGGCGCGTGCGCTCATTCTCCGGCGCATTGGACGCTGGGACGAGTCGGTGCGTCTCATGGACCAGGCCATCGAGCTGAGCCCACGGGATGTCAACCTCATGACCAACCAGGGGACCACCCTGCTCTACATGGGCGAGTTCGACCGCGCCCGGGAACTGGTCCGACGCTCCGCGGAGATCCGTCCCGAGTACACGGTGGCGCGCGTCATGGAGGCAGGGATTGGACTGATGCGCGGCGACCTGGCGGCCGCGGAACGTGCCATTCGTGAGACGGGGCGCACTCCGGACAACTTCGCCATGCGCACGTGGTGGACGCTCCTCATGAACCAGGCGCGGTACGATGAGTTGCTGGAGATGTTGGATCGGTACACCGGGGAAAGCGTCAGCTTTCCGCCCAACGTGTATGCCATCGATCTCCTGCGGGGGTTCACCCTGCGTGGTGCGGGTCGGGAGGACGAGGCGGTGCGTGCGTTCCAGACGGCCGCGGCCTGGCTGGAGCGCCGGCGCGCGGAAGAGCCGGAGAATCCGGGGTTCGCGGCCCCTCTCGGTCTGACGCATGCCGCCCTGGGGCACCGGGTCCGGGCCATGGAGAGCCTGATGCTGGCCCTGGACCTGTTCCCCCCGGAACGGGACACCCTGTTTGGTCCCGAGCTGCTCCTGGACGTTGCCCATGGGTACACCCTGCTCGGGGACTCCGAGGGCGCCCTGGAAATCCTGGAGTCGCTGATGGCCACCAAGCCCACCTACATTGGGCCTCCCTACATCCGGGTCGATGCCCGTTGGGAACCGCTGCGCCGCCTGCCTCGCTACGCCCGCATGATGGAGGGTTCGTGATCGGAGAGACGCTGGCTCATTACGAGGTGCTGGAGAAGATCGGGCAGGGGGGTATGGGAACCGTCTACCGGGCCCGGGACACCAAGCTGGATCGGGACGTGGCGCTGAAGTTCCTTCCCTCCGAGATGAACTTTGATCCGGAGCGCGCGGCGCGGTTCGAGCGCGAAGCCAAGACGCTGGCCTCGCTGAACCATCCCAACATCGCCGGCATCTTTGGCTTCGAGGAAGACGGGGAACGCCGGTTCCTGGCCATGGAACTCGTGGAAGGCGAGGATCTCTCGGAGCGGCTCAGCCACGGCGCCATCCCCCGCGCCGAGGCGCTGGAGATCGCCCGTCAGATCGCCGACGGTCTGGAAGAAGCGCACGAACAGGGGATCGTGCACCGGGATCTCAAGCCGGCCAACATCAAGCTGGCTCACGACGGCAAGGTGAAGATCCTCGACTTCGGCCTGGCCCGTGCCTACCAGGGGGGTGGGGTCAACGAGAGCAGCGTCTCGGACTCCCCCACCATTACTGCCATGACCCAGGTGGGAGTGATCCTTGGCACCGCGGCCTACATGAGCCCGGAGCAGGCCAAGGGGAAACCGGTGGACCGCCGCGCCGACCTCTGGGCTTTTGGGGTGATCCTCTGGGAAATGCTCACCGGCAAACGCCTCTTCGACGGCGAGGACGCCAGCGACACCCTGGCCGCGGTCCTGCGCCAGGAGACTCCCTGGGAAGACCTTCCCGCCGACACCCCGCCGCGGGTCCAGCGGCTGCTGGAGCGTTGCCTGGAGCGGGACCCCCGCAAGCGGCTGCGCGACATCGGCGAGACGCGGATCCGGTTGGAGGAGTGGACCCGGGATCCGAGCTCCCTGGTCATGAAGGTGCGACGGAATGAGGAAGCGCCCCCCGCCTGGCGTCGTTTGCTGCCGTGGGGAGTTGCCATGGCCGCCGTTCTCGCGGCGGTTTTCTTTGCCCTGCGCCCCGGGCCCGGAACGGCCGGTGAGGATGACTTGGTCACGCGTCCCCCCCGTGCTGTCCTGGATATCCTGATGCCGGGGGAATCGCCTCTTTCCACCAATGCAGGAATCAACGTTCAGATTTCCCCCCTGGGCACGCAGATCGCATACCGGACCGCCGAAGGAGTCCGGATCCGGCCTATCGACCAGCGGGAGAGCCGGCTGCTGTCGGGAACCGAGGGGACCGTCCAGTTCACGTTCTCTCCCGATGGCAAGTGGATTGCCTTTCTGGCCAACGGGAGCCTGCAGCGGGTGAGTACCAGTGGAGGCGCGCCCAGCCCCATTACCAAGGCAAGTCTGGTTTCCCGTGGCCTTTCCTGGGTCAATGAGTCGACCCTGGTCTATGCGCCCAATTTCTTTGACGGGTTGTTCACGGTGAGCCTCACGACGGGCGAGGTTCATCAATTGACCGACCCCGACTCCGCGAACGGGGAGCGATCCCATCGCTGGCCCTCGGCGCTCCCCGACGGGAACGCAGTCCTTTTCCTCTGTCAGTTCGAGGGAGAAGACTACGACGAGGGGGAAGTGCGGATGGTCAATCTGGATGGGGAGGTGAAGACCGTCTACAAGGGTGGGGCCGCCCCCCAGTACGCTCGATCCGGTCACCTCCTGTTTGCCCAGGACCAGACCATCTTTGCCCTGCCGTTCGACCCGGTGACCGGCAAGACCAGGGGTTTGGGCATACCGGCCCTGACCAACGTCTGGTCCCGGGTCAACGATCAGGAAGCGGACGATGGATCCGCGCAGTACTTTGTTTCCCCCCAGGGAACGCTGATCTACCGGACCCAGGGCGTTACCGCTGTTTCGAAGCTGATGCGATTGGACCTGGATACCGGATGGCTGGACCAGGTGGGCGAGGCGACCAACGTCACCACCGTCGCGCTCTCCGCGGACGGGCGCCATTTGGCCGCCCACGTGATCGGAGAAGGGACCCGGTTGATCGATACCGAGAGCGGGATGCACGCCCGATTCACCTTCAGCGATCGGGTGGAGCGCGTGGGTGCGTTCACGCGAGACTCCAGGCAGTTGTTCTGGATGCGGGCAGTCCCCGACGGGAGCTACGAGATCTGGACACGTCCCGTCGATGGCTCAGTCCAGGAACGACTGGTCGCCACCCATCACTCACAGGTGATTCCCAAGGACATCTCCCCGGACGGCAAGGCCATGCTGCTCCAGCTCTGGAACAACGACGACCAGTGGGACGTCGGGATGATGGACTTGGAGGACCCGAACCCCGAGATCCGGATCTGGGTCGGGGGCGACGGTGCTCAGGTTCACGCAAAGTTCTCCATGGACGGCAAATGGATCGCCTATGTGGGGGCGGATGACGGCGCCCGGATTCTTTTGCGGCGGTTCCCGGATACCGGGGTCCAATGGGAGGCGTTCTCACGTCCGGATCGGAGGCTCTCCTTCGACTGGGTAGAGGAGGATTCGGCGATCCTGGTCCGCAGCAGCACTGGATTCTACCGCATACCCATGGACATCAGCGGAGAGACGCCACGCATTGGTTCGGTCGAGCTGATGAGTGACACCTGGGTCGTCGCGCCTCCCCAGGTGGGGTCCAACACCTCCTTCTCCGCCGACGCAAGGGTGGCCTACGGGATGGACCTGGTGTCTTCCGACGGAGTCGATGATCGGTTGGTCCTGGACACGGATTGGTTCAGCGAGCTGCGGCGACTGGCACCGATTCAGTAGGGCTCCCCCCCGCAAGGGAAGCGGCCGGGGCTCAAGCGCGCAGAGCGGGTTTCCGATAACCGGGACAGTCCACGGAATACTCCCCTTTTGGTCTGGTATGCTCCCGCACATGCATGTTCGCCCGCTTGTCGTACTCGTCCTGGTCCTCGCCGTCACCAGCCCCGCGCTGGTGCAGATCGGCGTGTGCCTCCACGAGTCCCTGGCGCCGGATCACGACGCCAACCATCACGGGCTCTTTGGGCTGGCGCCTGCCGTGCCGCACGACCATGTGCCCCACGAGCACGAACCCCACGATCACGGACATCACGCCGGTGACCGCCATCCGGCCGAGCCGGGTCACGCGGATCACGCGCACCATCAGCATCACGATCACGACCTGTCCCTGTTTTCCCAGGATCCGGTAAGGCCCCAGGCCCGTGCCGGGTCCCATGCCGAGGCACAGGTCCTGGCTGGGGCGGCGCAAACCCCCGTGCCGTTCCCGGTGAATGTTTCCCCCCCGCGCGACCTCATCGCCCGCGCCCAGGCCCCCCCGGTCTCCACGCCCAGCGTCTATCGTCTGGGCCGTCTGCTGCTCTAGACCCAACCGACACCACAGGAACACACCGCGGAACCGCCTCGGCGGGATCCGTCCGTTCTTCTTGTTCCGTTGCGTTGGAGTCCAACCATGCGAATTCCCGTCGCCGTGCTGGCGATCTGGCTGCTTGCCGGATGCGGCACTCCCCCTCCCCAGGACGATCACGGTCATGACCACGGTGAGACCACGTGGCCGATCACCGTATGGGGTGATCGCTTCGAGATCTTTGCCGAACTGGCCCCGCTCACCAGCGGGGTGATCTCCCGTTCCCACACCCACGTCACGGATCTCGAAACCTTTGCCCCGCTGACCGAGGGCAAGGTCTCGGTATTGCTCCGGGCCAAG
Organism: Candidatus Eiseniibacteriota bacterium; assembly: GCA_942491735.1. GTDB lineage: Bacteria > Eisenbacteria > RBG-16-71-46 > JABDJR01 > JABDJR01 > CALOCN01. The sequence goes on from CALOCN010000014.1 coordinate 91,718, forward strand.
GATGGTTCCGAGGCCGTGTTCAGCCAGCATCGGCCCGCCCGCCCTGGCATCTTCGATGTCGGCGTCCAGCCCAAGTCTCCGGGGCCGGTGGATCTGGTGTACCGCATCGAGCGGGACGGGCAGGTCGAGGACATCCCCGCCGGGCGGGTGGTGATTGGTGATGGCGCACCGGGTCGCATGCCGGGTCTGCGCGGGGCGGATTCCGGTGAAGCGGTGAGCTTCCTCAAGGAACAGCAGTGGACCTCGGACTTTGCCGTCGTGCCGCTGGAGCTGGGCGCGCTGCATCCCACGTTGACCGGGCCCGCCCTGGTGGTGCCGGCCGCGGGGGGAGACGTGCTGGTCACCGCCTCCATGCACGGACTGGTCACCATGGATCCCTGGCCGTACGAGGGCTTTCGGGTGGAGGCGGGCGAGGTGCTTCTTCAGCTTCTCCCGTTGGTCGCCGGTGACGAGAGCCTTCCCCGCCTGCAGGCGCAGGTGGATGAGGCGCAAGCGGACCTGTTGCCGCTGCAGGGACGCCTGCGACGGTTGGAAGAGCTTCACGCGCGGGGCGGGGCCAGCGACAGTCAGCTCGAAGAGGCACGGGCCGAGGTCACCGCGCTGGAGGCCCACCTCACGGCGGCCCGGGAGGATCTCGCATCCGCCCGATCGGTGCGGGCCGGAGTGGCTTCCGGCAAGGGGCAGGAGCTACGCGCGCCGCTGACCGGCGCCGTGTCGCATGTCTACGTGACCCGGGGCGAGGTGGTCGAGGCCGGGGATCCATTGATGGATCTGGTGCGTCCGGCGCCGCTGTGGATCGAGGTGCAGTTGCGCCCGCGGGATGCGCTGCGGGTGACCCGCGATCCGGTGGAACTCCATGTGCACCGATCCGGCGAGGCCGAACTACTGCTTTACGGCCCGGGTGAGGTCACCCTGGTCTCGGTCGCCCCCGAAGTGGATGAAGCGACCGGTCGGGTCACGGTCATTCTCGCCGTGCCCAGCGGGGAGGGGTTTCTGGTTCCCGGGATGGCGGTGACCGCGGAGTTCAGCCTCGGGGATCCCATCCCCGGCATCGTGGTGCCGGAGAGCGCGGTGATCGATGACGGCGGCGTGCCGGTGGTCTACCTCCAGCTGGCCGGCGAGTCGTTTCTTCGCCGCGAGGTGGAAGTGCAGGCCCGTCACGGCGGCCGGATCCTGATCACCGGGGTGGAAGCGGAAGGGTGGATCGTGTCCCGCGGGGGCCAGGCCATTCGAAGGACCACGCTGGTCAACAGTGGCGCCGGCCACGGTCACGTGCACTAAAGGAGGCTGTGATGCTGAAGCTGCTCATCACGGCCTCGCTGCGCCACCGCATGGTGGTGCTGGTCGCGGCCGGACTGGTTCTTCTCGCGGGGGGGCTATGGCTTGGCCAGGCTCCCGTCGATGTGCTGCCCGATCTCACCGCGCCCACGGTGACCGTACTGACCGAGGCCAAGGGGATGGCCCCGGAGGAGATCGAGCTATTGGTGACCTTCCCCCTGGAGTCCGCGCTGAACGGCGGTCCGGGGGTGCGGCGCGTGCGTTCGGTGTCCGCGGCCGGGATCTCCGTGATCTGGGTCGAGTTCAACTGGGGCGCCGACGTGTACCAGGCACGGCAGATCGTGGCGGAACGCCTGCAGCAGGCGGAGCTGCCGGAACGCGTGGACTCGCCGGTCCTGGGTCCGGTCAGCTCCATCATGGGAGAGATCGCGTTCATCGCGTTGACCGCCGATCCCGACTCGGTCTCGTCCATGGACCTGCGTCGTATCGCGGAAACCACGGTCCGCAGAAGCCTGCTCGCCATTCCCGGGATCTCCCAGGTCATTCCCATCGGCGGTGATTTCCGCGAGTTCCAGGTGACCGCGGTTCCGGAAGACCTGCGTCGCTACGGCTTGAGCCTGACCGAGCTCATCGAGAGCCTGGAGGAGGCGGCGTACAGCTCGGCGGCCGGGTTCCATGTGGATCGCGGCGAGGAACATTTGGTCCGCGCCATGTCCCGCGCGCGCACCCTGGAGGATCTGGCGTCGGCGCCGGTGCGTGGGGAAGGGCACACCCTGGTTCGGGTCAGCGACGTGGCCACGGTGGACATCGGACCCGAGCCCAAGCGGGGCACCGCTTCGTTCAACGGAACCCCGGCGGTGGTGCTCAGCGTGCTCAAGCAGCCCATCGCCAACACCCTGAAGCTCACCCGGGAAATCGATACGGCCCTGGAAGAACTGGAAGCCACCCTGCCTCCGGGGATGCTGATCGAGCGGGAGTCGTTCCGTCAGGCCTCGTTCATCGAGGTCGCGGTGCACAATGTCTCGGTGGCCCTGCGGGACGGGGCGATCCTGGTTGTGCTGGTGTTGTTTCTCTTTCTGGGCAACGTGCGCACCACGCTGATCTCGGCCCTGGCCATCCCCATTTCCCTGCTGGTGGGGGTGCTGGTGGTGTCGGCCCTGGGGGCTACCATCAACACCATGACCCTGGGCGGTCTGACCATCGCCATTGGCGCCCTGGTGGACGATGCGATCATCGTGGTCGACAACGTGTTCCGACGGCTGCGCGAGAACGCCGCGCGGTCCAGCGATCAACAACAGCCCCGCCTGGACGTGATCCGCGCCGCCACCTTCGAGGTGCTCAGCGCCATCGTCTTCGCCACCCTCATCATCGCGGTGGTGTTTCTTCCGCTGTTCTTTCTTCCCGGAATGGAAGGGCGGCTGCTCAAGCCGTTGGGTTTGGCCTACCTGGCCGCGATCGCGGCGTCCCTGTTTGTCTCACTGACCGTGACGCCGGTGCTGTGTCTCCTGCTGTTGGGGAAGAAGCAGTCCCAGGCCAGGGAGCCCTGGCTCATCCGGGCCGTGGGGCGTGGCTACCACCGGGTGCTGGATGCCGCGTTGGCCCATCCCCGTTGGGTGCTGGGCGTGTCCCTGGCGCTGCTGGTTGCCGCCCTGGCCGTGGTGCCCAACCTGGGCCGCAGCTTTCTCCCGCCGTTCAACGAGGGCTCGCTCACCGTGTCCGCGGTCAGCGCTCCGGGGATTCCCCTGGAAGACAGCGACGCCCTGGGTCGCCAGGTCGAGATGGCGCTGCTGGAGTTTCCCGAGGTGGTCTCGGCGACCCGCAGGACGGGGCGGGCCGAGAAGGACGAGCATGTCCAGGGCGTCAACGCGTCCGAGCTCGAGGTGGTGCTGCGGGCCGGGCGCCCCAAGGAGGAACTGCTGCGGGAGATGCGCGAGCGGGTGGGGGCGGTGCCCGGGGTGACGGTGAGCTTTGGGCAGCCCATCAGTCATCGTATCGATCACATGATCTCCGGGAGCAAGTCCAACCTGGCGGTGAAGATCTTTGGCCCGGACCTGGCCACCTTGCGTTCCCTGGCCCGGCAGGTGGAAGCGACGTTGAACACGGTGCCCGGGATCGTGGATCTCAGCAACCAGGAACAGTCGAGCGTGTCGCAGCTCCTGGTGGACTACGACCGGGATGCCTTGGGGCGCATGGGCCTCTCGGTCGCCGAAGCCTCCCGCACCACCGAAGCGCTCTTCCAGGGCACCCAGGTGGGCGAGATTCTCGAGGACGGCGTGATCTCCCGGGTGGTGGTGCGATTCCCGGAGGAACTCCGGGAACACCGGGATCAACTGGTCGATCTGCCGGTGGTGCTTCATGGCGGCGAGTCGGTGGGGCTGGGGGACGTGGCGGACCTGCGATTCGATTTGGGGCCCAGCCTGATTCGCCGCGAGAACGTGCAACGGGTCTCGGTGCTGACCGCCAACATTGCCGGGTCCGATCTGGCCGGAACGGTGGAACGGGCGCGGGACGCGGTGGCCGCGGCGGTCACCCTGCCCCTGGGTTATCGCGTGGTCTACGGGGGGCAGTTCGAGCAGGGCGCGGCGGCGGTGCGGAACCTTTCCGTGCTGGGCGTGCTCATTGTGGTGGTCATGTACTGGCTGCTCTATCTCGCTTTCCGTGAGCACCGGGTCACCTTGATCGTCATGATCAACCTGCCGTTGGCGCTCATTGGCGGGATTGTCGCGGTGGCCCTGAGCGATCCGGTGCTCAACGTGGCGACTCTCATCGGGTTCATCACCCTGTTCGGGATCGCCACCCGCAACGGGGTGCTGCTGGTTTCGCGCTATCAGGACCTGATGCGAAGCGGCGTGGAGCGTCTGGATGCGGTGCGGCGGGGATCGGCGGAACGGTTGGCCCCGGTGCTCATGACCGCGCTGACCGCCGGGTTGGCCCTGGTGCCGCTGATCCTGGCCGGCGATGAACCGGGCAACGAGATCCAAAGCCCCATGGGTCGCGTGATCCTGGGGGGCTTGTTGACCTCGACCTTTCTCAACCTGGTGGTGGTGCCGGTGCTGTACGCGCGGTTGGGGAAGCGTTAGGGCGATCGCGTTACACTGTGCCCATCATGATTGGGCGTGTCGAAGAGTCGCAGCAGCTGGCACGGTGGTTGGAGACCGCGCGGGATGGGCATGGCTCGTTGATCCTGGTCGCTGGCGAAACGGGGGTAGGCAAGACCCGTCTCGTTGACGAGGCGCTGGACGCCTTGGGCCTGTCGACGCTGCGCAGCCGGTCCCGGGAAGGGGCAACGCCGCCCTACGGACCGATCGCCGCGCTCCTTCGCGCCGCGCTTTCGGGTGCGGGCCCGCTCACCGGGGCGCTTGGGCAGTACTTGCACATGCTGCTCCCGGAACTGGGTCCCTCCCCCGAGAACGCCAATCCGGAACTGCTGACCGAAGCCCTGATTCAGGCGTTGATCGGGGTGGCACGGGACGAGCCCCTGGTGTTGGTCCTTGATGATGTGCAGTGGACGGACAACGCGACCCTGGAGTTGTTGCCGGTGCTCGCGGATCGGATCGTCACGGAGTCGATTGCCGTGGTGGCGACCTATCGCGCGGACGAGCTCACCCGTGGCCATCCGGTCCGGCGGTTGCGGGACGAGCTTCGTCGCGCGCGTCGACTTCGGGAGATCGAGCTGGCTCCGTTGGATCGCGAGCAAACCGGGCTCTTGCTGGCGGTGACCCTGGGCGCCGAACCGGATACCGCCCTGGTGGATCTGGTGTCCGACAAGACCCAGGGGATTCCGCTCTTCGTCGAGGAGCTGGCCAACGCCCTGGTCTCCGGTGGGTGTCTGAACACCGCGGGATCGGCGGTGACATTGAGACCGGGCGAGGATCTTCCCATCCCCGACAGCGTTCGTGATGCGGTGATGCTCCGATTGGATGCCCTGTCGGAGGAGGCGCGTGGGCTGATCGAGATTGCCTCGGTGGTCGGGACCGAGTTCGAGTTCGACCTGGTCACGAGCCTGGCCGGTCAAGAGACGGGGGTCGAGGAGCTTCTGCAGCGAAACCTGATCCTGGATGCCGGCGCCGGGGTGGGGCGGTTCCGGCACACGATTCTTCGCGAGGCGATCGAGGGAGAGATTGCCTGGTCGCGACGCCGTTCCCTCAACGGACGGATTGCCGCCTTTCTGGATCGAGGCAGCGCACCTCCCGAGGTGGTGGCCGAGCATTGGTTGGCGGCGGGGGAACAGGAACCGGCGCGTCGGGCCTTCCTCGAGGTGGCCCGTCGGTCCTGTCGCGTTCATGCTTATCGCGATGCGGCGCGCGCCGGGCAGAAGGCGTTGGAACTCTGGCAAAGCGGCGAGTCCGAGCCCGAACGCCTGGCCACCCTGGAGCAGCTGGCGCATTGCGCTCAGGTGAGCGGTGAATTGGGCGATGCGGTACGCGCCCTGCGGGAGGTTGCCGATAGCCCGTTGATGGCCGGCGACCGCCTGCGACGGGCCGGGGTGATGCGTTCCCTGGCTACGATCTATGGGCTTCAGGGTGCGTGGGAGCAGTCCCTGGAAACCCGGATCGAAGCGGCGAAGGCGTTCCAGGACCTGGATGCCCTGGGCGATGCCGCCGGGGAGTGGCTGACCGTGGCCGGTCGCTACACGGCCCTCAGCAATCTGGATCGGGCGCTGGAAACGGTGCGTCGGGCCGGCGCCCTTGCGGCGCAGGGAGATCGGACCGATCTCGTGGTGCGCGCACGCGGCTTCGAGGGGAATCTCCTGGCCATGGCCGGGAAGGGGCAGGAGGGTTGCGACGTGGCCCAGGAAGCCTTGGCCCTGGCCCTGGAGCACGACCTTCCCGAAGCGGCGGCCGAGGCCTATCGACGGTTGGCCAGCGCGCTCGACTACGCATCGGACTTCGGGGGGTCGCGCGACGCCTACGCCACCGCCCTGGCCTACTGCGACACCCTCGGCGACGACTCCAACGCGCGCGTCTGCCGCAGCTGCATGTCGGCCATCGTCTACCGCACCGGTGAGTGGAAACACGCCCTGGAGGTCGGGCAGCAGGTGTTGTCCGATCCCGACTCCGCGGTGGGGTCGCGAGCCACGGCCAAGGCGGTGATCGGTCTGGTACGGGCCAGTCGAGGCGAGGTCCGGGCTGCCCGTATCGCGCTGGACGAGTCGTTGGAACTGTCCCGCGGCGCGAACCTTCCGGTGGTCACCCTTTGGGCCATCCACGGTTTGGCCCTGCTGGCCGAGTTCCAGGAGGACGACGAAACCGCGGTGGCCCTGCACGAGCAGGTCATGGAGATCTGGCGGGGTACCCAGGATCGTCATGATGCGGTTCCCATGTTCCATTGGCAGGCCACCTACTTTGGTCGCACGGGCCGAGAAGCCGACGCCACCCGGCGAGCCGAAGCCCTGAGCGCCATGGCCTCGGGTACCGGGAACAGCGAGACCCTGGCCGCCCTGGCCCATGCCCTGGGTGAGGTGTCCCTGGCCGCCGGCAACACCACCGAGGCGGTAGCCCAGTTCGAGCAGGCGGCCGTGCTGTTGGAGAAGCTGGAAGCGCCGCTGGAGACCGCGATCACGGCCTGGCGTCTGGGAACCGCATGCGCGGCCGCCGGGGATCCGGAGCGCGCCCGGGCGCAGTTCAACCAGGCCATCCAGCTCACCCGCCAGTTGGGGGCGCGTCCCATCACCTGGCTGGTGGGTGTGGAACTGGAGGCCCTGGACACCGGCGCAGCCAAGGGGACGGCCCCGGCCAAGGGCCTCCTCACCCCCCGTCAGACCGAGATCCTGCAGTTGCTGGCCCAAGGGCTCACCAACAAGGAGATCGGCGACCGGCTCTTCCTGAGTACCCGCACCGTCGACATGCATGTGGGCAACATCCTGGAGCGTCTGGATTGCCGTAGCCGGACCGAAGCGGCGGGCAAGGCGGTGTCGTTGGGGCTATTGGGCTAGCCCGTTCCCCGCGTGCCTTGCGCGCGCCCGTACGGCTTCCTGGGGGCTCCGGAAACCTACTGCTGCACAGTGAGTTACTGCTCCTACCGTAGACCCCCCGCCCCACTACGGTAGTCCCCCGCGCAGAACCGGTAGTTCTGCGAATACTCCGGGCTCTTCTTCTCGCCGAAACTACGTGCAACGTCAGGCGAAAGGAGAAACCCATGACGACGATCACCCAAGACACATTCGATACACAGCGGGCCGAACGCTTTGCGGAGAGCCTTCTGGGCACCCTCAACGGGGCCGCCCTCACCCTCATGGTCTCGATCGGTCACCGCACCGGCCTGTTCGACACGATGCGCGGGATGCCGGCCTCGACCAGCCACCGCATTGCCGCCGCGGCCCAGCTCGACGAGCGGTACGTGCGGGAGTGGTTGGGCGCGATGACGGTGGGAGGCGTGGTCGCGTGCGACTCGGCCGGGACGCTCTTCCATCTTCCCGAGGAGCATGCGGTCGCGCTCACCCGCGCCGCGGCGGCGGACAACATGGCGGTGTTCGCCCAGTACATCGCCGTCCTGGGTGGCGTGGAGGATCGAATCGTCGACTGCTTCCACAACGGCGGCGGTGTGCCCTACGACGCGTTCCACCGGTTCCACGAGGTCATGGCCGAGGACAGCGGTCAGTCGGTCCTGCCGGCGCTGGTCGATCACATTCTTCCCCTGGCCCCGGGAATCCTGGAGCGGCTGAAGGAAGGGATCGACGTGCTGGACATCGGCTGCGGTCGGGGGAAGGCGCTGAACCTCATGGCCCGGGAGTTCCCCAACAGCCGCTTCACCGGGTACGACCTGAGCGAAGAGGCGATCGCCTTTGCCCGGGACGAGGCCCGCGGGAACGGCAGCACGAACGTGCGGTTCGAGGCGCGTGACCTGACCCATCTGGACGAACGTGATCGCTACGACTTCGTGACCGCGTTCGATGCCATTCACGATCAGAAGGCGCCGGAGACGGTGCTGGGCGCGATCGCCGCCGCGCTGCGGCCGGACGGCACGTTCCTCATGCAGGACATCGCCGGTTCCAGCCACGTGCACAAGAACCTCGATCACCCCCTGGGCCCCCTGCTCTACACCATTTCCTGCATGCACTGCATGACGGTGTCGCTGGCCCAGGACGGGGCGGGACTCGGCGCCATGTGGGGGGTGGAGAAGGCCCGGGAGCTCCTGCGACGCGCCGGTTTTGGCCGCGTGGAGATCCAGGACCTTCCTCACGACGTGCAGAACACCTACTACATCGTTCGCGGACGATAGCCCGGACGAACCCCGGTACGACCGGATTCGGAGATAGACCCATGAAACCAACGATTGAACGACTCGGCGTTTCGCTGATTCTCGCGTCCATGATCGGACTGATCCTGTGGCCCGCCCTGGACGCGGTGATGGGGGTGGTTTCCATTCCCGTTGCCGTTCTGCTGGGGGGGCTTGTCGGGGGCATTGCCCTGCGACGGCTCCCGGCCGGGCTCGATGGGGCTTTCCAGGGACGCAGGGTGCTGACTGTGCTGTGGTGCGTGCTGGCCCTGGTTACCGTGGTGCAGACGGCCCGTCTCAGCGCCTACATGCAGGACGCGTCCCGGGACTGGGTGCTGACGACCCAGGATGCCTTCTGGGCCAAGCACATGTGCATGACCGCGTACTTCTACGCCGCCGACCTCAACCGGCAGGGGGAGGAGAACGTCTACGACCCGGCGCACTATCCGGGGCTGACCCCGGACGCGGAGAACCGGACCACCCTGGCCAACCTGGTGCCCGAGGATCCGTACCAGTACCCGCCGCAGTTCCTGCTGCTGCCCCGTTTGGCCATCGCTCTCAGCAACGACTTCTTCACCATCCGACCGGTGTGGTACGCGTTGCAGGCGCTCTTCTTCCTGGTCGTGGCGCTGTCCATGGCGCGTTGGTACGGCGGTGTGGGCGGGCAGGTGGCCCTGTGGCTGGTGCCGGCCATCTGGATCTCGGTCCCTGCCATGCTCAACTTCCAGTACGGGCAGTTCCATCTCACCACCATTGCCCTGGCGGTGGCGGCGTTCCTTGCCCTGGAGCGCAAGCGGGACATGCTGGGGGGTGCGCTCCTTGCGGCGGCGATTCTAGCCAAGGGGTTCCCGGGAATCGTGTTGATTCCACTCCTTCTGCAGCGGCGTTGGCGACCCATCGCCTGGACCGGGGCGTGGGCGGCGGGGATCACCGTGGTGTCGCTGGGGGTGTTGGGTCCCGAGGTCTTTGTGGCCTTTGTTTCCGAGCACCTGCCGCGGCTGCGTGACGGATCCGCCTTTGCTTTCGAGGAGGCGTGGCCCGAGCTACGCGCCGCGCTTCTGGCCGGGAACGTGTCCCCTTTCGCCATGGTGCGCAAGCTGTCGGATCTGGGGCTCACTGCGTTGACCGACAACGTGGCCCGGGTGGTGCAGTTGGTGTTCACTTTGGGCGTGGTGGCCATGGCGGTGGTTGCGGCCCGGGTGCGTGGTGCGCGGGCCCGGGCATTGGTCTGGTTCGCGCTTCTCAACCTGGGCGCGATGACCAGTCCCGCCGCGTGGGGCGACTACGTGCCGGTGGGAACGCTGTGGATGCTGACCCTGGTCGCGGCCGGGACCACCCGGGTTCGCCCCGCGATCTGGGGCACCCTGGCCGGGCTCTCGTTCCTGCTCCCGGGTGTGGTTCCGCTTGGCAACTGGCCGTCACCGGTTGTTGCCATGGGGCTCAGCATCGCGGCCACCCTGGCCTGGATCGGGTTTAACGGTTGGGTGGTGGTGCGGGCCGGGGCGCGTGACGCGGTGGCGGCCAGGGATGCGTCCTTGGAGGTGTCCCGGATCGAACTGCAAGGCCGGGTCGCCGCTGGCGGTACGGCGATAGGTGCCTAGTTCTCCGAGGGGGTTGGAGGCCAACCGTCCACGCCGCGGGCGTGCCGGCGGTTGGCCTCGACCGCTGCCTCCTGGACCGCCCGTGCGGTTTCCGGGTCGATGTCGTACTGGGTGACCCCCAGGTCCAGACGCCCCGGCAACCCCACCGGCGAACACCCGGTCAGTTGCTCGAACATGACCATGGCCACCATGTAGGTTCCCAGGGGGGCCGGGTGGAAACGGTCCGACCCGTAGAACTCCAGGTCCTCGTTTGTTTCCCATGCCACCCTCCACGCTTCGCCCGCGGGAAAGAAGAGCGCGTTGGTGGTGTCGGCCAGGGTGCGATAGGAATCCAGCACGCCGTCGAAGTCGAAGAACCGCTCCTCGGCCGGCCAGACCATATAGCTGGCCATTTCCGCGCCCGACTCGCGGATTACCCCGGCAAAGAGCCTGCCGAACTGGATCAGCGACGGCCGGCCCGACGTGGCCGACGGCCCCTGCTGGAGGACCACCAGATCGTAGCTCCCGAATCGAATCTGATCGCGGGTGGGTTGCGAACTCCAATGATCCTGGAGGCCCCATCCACCCCGGGCCTGCTGGTTGGCGATGAGGGGGCCCACGCCGGCGCTGTCGACCAGGGCCATGAGCAGCGCGGGCAGCGTGTTGGTGTAGGTGAGGCTGTTGCCCACGAAAAGGACCTTGAGCGCCTGGGGCGGGCACCCGGGATCGACCGCCACCGGGTCGGAGCCACAGGCGGACGCGGACAGCAGAACAAGGAGAAGGCCAGCGGGGAGACGGCGAGAGAGGATGGACATGGTGGATTAGGTCCCGGGTTTGTTGGGGGGGGGAACCTGTTCTCAACATATCCGAACCCACCGGCGCCGACAACGACCCGGGCTTGCGACCTCCCCAGGGCCCCGGGAAACCGCTGGAATCGCCGGAGCCGACGCGCTAACCTGAACGTCCCCTGGACCCCTCCTGGCTGCAATTCAATGACAGGAAGACCACCACCATGTATTCCAATCGACGTACTGGATCCCTCCGGGGGATCCTTGGGTTTGTCGCGCTCGCTGCGGTGAGCTTACTGGGAGTTTCCACGATGACGCAGAACGCCACCGCTGAAGGAAAGCCCGAGCTCGGGGAGTGGGGAGTCGATCTCACCGCTCGCGACGCCGCCGCCAAGCCGGGAGACGACTTCTTCCGGTTTGCCAACGGAGCCTGGCTCGACTCCTACGAGATCCCGGAAGACCTGCCCGGGACCGGCTCGTTCATCAAGCTCTACCTCCGCTCGGAAGAGCAGGTGAACGCGATCATCCTCGATGCGGCGGCCAGTCCCAAGCCGGGCAGCCTCGAGGAAAAGGTCGGCGTACTCTACAGCGGCTATCTCGACACCGACGGCATCGAGGCCAAGGGATTGGCTCCGCTGGAGCCCTATCTGCACGAGATCAACGTGAGCGAGAACCACGTCCAGGTTGCGGACCTGCTGGCCCGGTTCGATCGCGTGGGCGGCACGACCCCGTTCGCCTTCTACATCGATCAGGACGAGAAGGACCCTTCCACTTATATCCCCAAGCTGATGCAGAGCGGGCTCGGTCTGCCCGACCGGGACTATTATCTGGATGCGGAGAACGAGCGGTTCGTGGAGGCCAAGGCGGTCTATCGGGAGTATCTCGAGAAGATGCTCACCCTGGCCGGCAAGTCCGAGCCGGGCATGCGCGCCGATCGCATCCTGGCCCTGGAGACACGGATCGCCGAGGTGCACTGGCCCAACGAGGACATGCGGGAGGTCGACAAGACCTACAACAAGATGACCCGCAAGGAACTCGCCGAGCTCGCCCCGGAGTTCCCCTGGAGCGACTACTTCAACGCCCTGGGCATGGCGGGGCAGGACGAGTTCATTGTCATGCCGCCCAGTGCCTACCAGGGGATGGCGAAGATCTTCGCCGACACCCCGATCGACACCTGGAAGGACTATCTGACCTATCGCCTCCTGCGCAACAACGCGGGATTCCTCCCCAAGGAGGTGGACGATGCACACTTCGAGTTCGTCTCCAAGGCGATCACCGGGTCCAAGGAGCAGCGGGCCCGGGACAAGCGCGCCACCCAGTTCGTGAACGGGGCCATGGGCGAGGCGCTGGGCCAGATCTATGTGGATCGCCACTTCTCCCCCCTGGCCAAGGAGCGCATGGATCAACTGGTGGCCAACCTCATCGCGGCCATGGGCGAGCGCATCAAGGCCCTGGATTGGATGAGCGAGGAGACCAAGGTCCAGGCCCTGGAGAAGCTGTCCAAGTTCACGGTCAAGATCGGCTATCCGGACGAGTGGCGCGACTACTCGGAGTTGGAGATCAACCAGGACGACCTGCTGGGGAACGCTTTCCGCGCCCGGTCGTTCGACTTCGACTACAACGTGGCCAAGCTGGGCAAGCCGGTGGATCGCAACGAGTGGTTCATGCCGCCCCAGACCGTCAACGCCTACTACAACCCGGGCATGAACGAGATCGTGTTCCCGGCCGCCATCCTCCAGCCGCCGTTCTTTGATCCCTATGCGGACGATGCGGTGAACTACGGCGGGATTGGTCAGGTCATTGGTCACGAGATCGGTCACGGGTTCGACGACCAGGGTCGCAAGTCCGACGGCGACGGCGTGCTGCGCGACTGGTGGACCGAAGAGGACGCCGAGCGCTTCAAGCAGCGGGCGGACATGCTGGTGGCCCAGTACGACGGCTTCAGCCCGCTCGAGGGCATGAACATCAACGGCGAGTTCACCCTGGGCGAGAACATCGGTGACCTGGGCGGGATCGAGATCGCCTACCACGCATACCAGTTGAGCCTGGAGGGCAAGGAAGCGCCGGTCATCGACGGGCTCACCGGAGAGCAGCGGTTCTTCCTGGGCTTCGCCCAGATCTGGAAGGGCAAGATGCGGGACGCCATCCTGGCCAACCAGCTCTCCTCGGATCCCCACAGCCCGGTGCGGTTCCGGGTCAACGGGGTGCTCCCCAACCTCGACGAGTGGTACGAGGCCTTTGGCGTGACCGAGGGCAACGCGATGTACCTGCCGCCGGAGGAGCGCGTTCGCATCTGGTAGGCAGCAAGTTTGAGACCGCGCTTCAGCGGTTTCCGTACCGAAACTTCAACCCGATCTCGATCAGGATCAGCAGGCCGAACACTCCATTCATGACAACCACGGGGGTCAGGCCCAGCCGCACCGCGTAGATCTCGTAAAGAGATGCCGAACCCAGGGACATGAGGAGCATTCCCATGGAGACGTCGTCGACCTGCTTGGTGCGCCAGGAATGGACAACCTGCGGCAGGAAACAGAGGGCGAGCAGAAGCCCTGCGGCGTAGCCGATCACGTCGGTCATGATGTTCAGTCCCCGATCGTCACGGTCAAAGATACCGACGCCCGGCGGCGGTGCCGCAGGGTCTGGCTTGGTGTTTCACCAAAGGCCCTGCGGTACTGTCTCCCCATTTCCCCCAGGTGGTCGAATCCCGCCCCGGTTGCGGCGCGCGTAACCGGACTCGGGCCATCGGTCCCCGCCAGCAATCGATGGCGCATGTTCTGGAGGCGCCAGGACAGAAGGTAGCGGTGTGGGCTCACCCCCAGACACCGCGAGAAGATACGGTAGAGGGTGCGTTCCGATACTCCCACCCCGCGCGCCAATCCGGCCACGGACAACGCGCTCTCCGGATCGCATTCGGCAATCAACTCCACGGTCATGGCGACAGTGCGGCGATCCCCGGTGCGACTCTCCTCGACCGGTGCCAGTGGAGTCGGATCGCCGGCATCGAGCATGGACTCGACGAAATCGAGCAGTCCGCGTTCCTGGAAACTGCCGTCCCGCCCGGCAACCGAATCCGCTTCTTGGCCTATCGCTGGAGGGTACACTCTGGCCACCGCCGACTTCAGGCGGGCCAGGGTGAGCGGTGGCAGGCGGCGAAGGAGACCTTGGCCCTGCGACCAGCCTCGCTGGTCCGCGTGGTCCCGCGCAGTGATCACCTCCAGAACGAGCCCCGGGTAGAGCCGGTGCTCGGTCTCGCGCTGGGCGGCTTGCTCCACACACCAGCCGGATCCACAGGCAACGCCGTTGTGTAGCACCGGCGATTCGAACTCGACCGCGATGGCAAGGTCGAAGACGTCCTGCAGCATGGCAAACGTGGCCAGATAGGGCCGGCGGATGGCATAGATCCAGAGCTCGATTCCGCGGCCACGGATCAGCAGCACCCGCGTCCGTGGGTCACCCCCCTCAAGCGGAACGACCCGGCCTTCGAACAGGTTGTTCTCCGAGTACAGAAGGCAGGGATCCAGCAGGGTGATGTCGAACGCGGCAACGGGATCCGCGGAAACCGGAACTGGTCCAGGATGGGGGACGTTTTGGCAGGAATCCGATAGCCCCACGGCAGGGCGTTCTCTCAACATCGACCTCCCGGTCAAGGACCGCCCGAGCTCTTGGCGACTTCCGGAAGGTCCGGATAGGGAGCGTGTGGGTAGCGGACGAGGACCCACTCGAATCTGATCGTAGCGAGCGGCTTCCGAACGTCGCAAGAGCAGTGAGTCTCCGTGCCCTCAGCGGAGCGCCGGTTCATTCATCCAAGTAGAGGCACAACATGGCGTTACGAGCTTCTTATCTCATCTTCAGCAGCTGGGTCCTCCTGATGTGGGTCGGGATCGCCGGGGCCGCGACACCCGCGGAGCGCGTGTTCCTGAACGGGCGCATCTGGACCGTTGAGCCCGGCCAACCCTGGGCAGAGGCTGTGGCGATCGAGGGCAAGCGGTTCATCTTCGTGGGCGGGAACGAGGATGCCCAGCGCTACGTGGGCGACGACACCGAGGTCGTCGATCTCGGGGGCCGCTTCGTGATGCCCGGCATCTACGATATGCACATCCACCCGGATCTGGCCTTCGGGCCGCGGGTAGCCCGCCAGGTGATTCTGACCCAGTACGCCCCGCCGGAGCAGATCCGGGAGGAACTGCTGGCGTACTCCGAGGCGCATCCCGACCAGGAGTGGATCGTCGGGGAGCCGTGGTTCGATCCGATCTTCAAGGATCAGGGAGTTGAACCCGGCAAGGCCTGGCTGGACAGCTTCCTGCCCGACCGCCCGGTTGCCATTCTCGACGACTCCCGCCACATCCTCATGATCAACAGCAAGGGGCTCGAACTGGCCGGGCTGGACGAGACCACCTTCGAGCCGGACCACGGGATCGTCCACAAGGACCCGGAGACCGGGGAACTCCTGGGTCTCCTCCAGGACGGAGCCCAGACCCTGGCCGAGCATGCCATGCCCCCCATGGACTGGCGGGTCATGGAGGAGGCCTACCGGCAGAGCCTCCCCATCCTCAACGCGTTCGGCATCGTGGCTGCGCGTTCCAACCACGTGAACACCGCGCGTCTGCGCGGCCTGCAGATGCTTGAGCGCAATGGTGAACTGACCGTGCGCTTCGACGCTTCCATCAGCTGGAAGGACGACATCGTCTTCACCGTGCCCGACCGCGCGGCACTCCTGTCCGGAGAGCGGTTCCGCTACCGGTCGGAACACGTGAACCCGAACTTCATCAAGTTCCACCTGGACGGATCCTTCGGCACCGCGTACCTCCTGGAACCCTACGCGGGGGAAATGGGCGCCGGGGGCTGGCGTGGTGCGCTCAACGAGAATCCGTGGGAGCTTCGGGACCTCGTGGTGGATATGGATCGTCGCGGGATCACCGTGGTGGCCCACGCGATCGGCGACGGGGCGATCCGTCTCGCTCTGGACGCGTACGAGCACATGCGCGACGTCAACGGCATGAGCAGCCTCCGGCACTCCATTGCGCACATGAACTTCGCCACGCCAAGCGACCTGGCCCGCTTCCGTGAGCTGAACATCATTCCCGAGTTCGGGGGCTGGCAGATGTGGGATCCGGAGGGAGAGGTAGCCAGGCTGGTCCCCCTCTACATCGGGGAAGAACGAATGGCCAACTACTTCAACATCCGCGGGGCCCTGGACCACGGCGCGGTGGCGGTGATCAGCAGCGACTGGCCGGTCAGCCTGGAACCCAACCCCTTCCCCGGGATTCGCGACATGGTCCATCGCGGGGACCAGTACGGCTGGCAGGGGGTGACGCTTGAGCAGGCCCTGCGGGTCGCCACCTGGAACGGCGCCTACGCGATGTCCATGGAAGACGACGCCGGTTCCATTCGCGAGGGCAAGTTGGCCGACTTCATCGTGCTGGACCGGAACCTCTTCGAGTCCAACCGTCTGGGCATCGGGGAGACGCAGGTCCTGCGCACGGTGTTCGAAGGGCAGACGGTCTACCGAGCAGCCCAGTAACGGGAAACCACAGGAAGACAAGCATGACCCAGAGACGTGACAGCATCCGTTTCCTCTCCGTACTGATTCTCTCCCTCGCCTTCGCGGTGCCGGCCGCAGCGCAGGATGCGGATACCGTGTATCGCAACGGCCGGATCTACACCGTGGAGGACGACCAGCCCTGGGCCGAGGCGGCCGCGGTGAAGGACGGGAAGTTCACGTATGTCGGTGACGATGCGGGGGTCGAGTCCTGGATCGGTGGGGAGACGGTGGTCGTGGACCTGAACGGCCGTTTCGTCATGCCCGGGATCTACGACACGCATCTGCATCCCGACCTGGCCCTGGTTCCGGAGATGATCGGTCAGTTCTACTTCGAACAGTCGGTTCCCACTCCGGAAGAGGTCAAGGAGGCCGTCCTGGAGTTCGCAGCCGCCAACCCGGGTGAGGGCTGGATCGTCGGCCGCGGCTGGCAGCCGGTGGTGTTCGCGCAGGCCGGGGTCGAGGCGGGGCGTGCCTGGCTGGACGCGTTCATGCCGGACCGGCCGGTCTATCTCATCGACAACAGCACCGTGCACAACATGTTCAACACCAAAGCCATGGAACTCGCCGGGCTTTCGCGGGAGTCCCGGGACCCACGTCACGGGCACTTTCTGCGCACGGAGGACGGAGACCTGCTGGGCATCGTCGAGGATGGCGCCCAGGCTCCCTTCCTTGCCGCCATGCCCCCGGTGCCTCAGGACGTCTACGAGGAAGCCTACCGGAGAGCGGTCGAGCGATTGAGCGCCGTGGGCGTGGTGGGGGCCAAGTTCTCCCAGATGAGCGTGCCCATGATCGAGGCGGTGCACTACCTGGACGAGAGCAACCAGCTGACCCTGCGACTGGAGACCCACCTCTCCTGGAAGGATGACTACGGCCACGTGTCGGGCCGTTGGGACCACATCGCGGGCAAGCGGCTGATGTACCGTTCCGAGCTCGTCAATGCCAACGGGGTGAAGTTCCACTTCGACGGGGTCACCCCGGCGCGTTCGGCGCGCATGCTGGAGCCCTACCGGGGGGAAGAGAGCTGGCGAGGCAGCACCAACCTCACCCAGCCGGAACTGGACGACGTACTGGTCTACCTGGACAAGCTCGGCATCCGGGTGGACGCGCACTGCAACGGGGACGGCTCGGCCCGCCAGTTCCTGGATGCGGTGGAGGTGGCGCGAAAGAAGAACGGCCCCGGGGGACCCCGGCACCAGATGACGCACACCGTCTTCGTGCATCCCGATGACCGCTCGCGGTTTGCCGAACTCAACGTGGTTCCGGAGTTCTCCCCGATCTACTGGTACATGTCCGAGTTCTCGGTTGGGGCAACCGAACTGCTGACCGAGTCCCAGGCGGCAGGGGCGTGGCCCGTGGCCGAAATCCTGGCCGCCGGGGGGCGCGGGACCGTGGGAACCGACTGGCCGGTGACCCCGCTGGAGGGAATCTGGGTCGGCTTCGAGGCCCTGGTGACCCGGGAGAATCCCTGGGGGGAGATGGAAGGGCGATGGGGCACCCCGATCACCCTCGAGCAGGCAATCCGGGTCATGACCCTCAACGGCGCCTGGTCCATGGAGATCGAGGATCTGACCGGCAGCATCAAGACCGGGAAGTCGGCGGACTTCATCATCCTGGACCGGAACCTGTTCGAGATCGATCCCGGGGAAATCGGCGGCACCCGGGTGCTTACCACCGTGTTCCGCGGGGAACCGGTCAGCGTGAGCGACGAGGTGCGGGCCTACCTGGACGAACACCAGGACGCGCCGTTTCCGACCCGGCTTTCATTCCCCTGATCCCCACCCGGGGTCCGGCTTGGCACGGCGCGGGGAGTGCGCAATCCGAAAACCGATAATAATTGTTGACCGATTGGTTCCCAATTTCCTAGAGTCCCCGGGCGCAGAAATCGCCCCCCTCCCGAGGACCCGATGGCTCGACCCCGCGAATTCGACATGGACCAGGTGCTGGACGCGGCCATGCTCGCGTTCTGGACCCACGGCTACGAGGCCACGTCCCTCCAGGACCTGATCGACGCCACCGGTCTGCAGAAGGGATCTATCTACAAGGCGTTCGGCGACAAGCACTCGCTCTTTGTCACCGTGCTTCGGCGCTACCTGGATGGGATGTTCGTCCAGGTGGACCAGGTGGCGAAGACGCATTCCCCCGCCGAGACGGTCCGGATCTGGATCGACATGATCCAGGGGTTCGGCCAGGACGACACGCTCCGCAAGGGGTGCCTGGGCTGCAACACCGCGGTGGAGCTGGGTCCCCACGACCCGGACGTCAACCAGGTGTTGCGGGACCATGTGCTCAGGATGGAAGCGCTGCTCACCCGGGTTCTCGCGGACGGGCAGGCCCAGGGGGTGTTTCGCACCGACGTTCCTGCCTCGACCCTCGCCCAGTATCTCCATGTCATCACCGCGGGAACCGCGGCCACATCCAAACTGGGTCTTGCCGAGCATGACCGGGACGACCTGAGTCAGGTCATCCACGCGGCCATCACCGGCGATCCGGGTTCAGGAGTATCGAATGTCTGAGTCGAAGGAAAGATCACAGAAGTTCGGTGAGTGGGCGATTCGTTGGCGTTGGCCGCTCCTGGCCCTGAGCCTGGTCGTGGCCCTAGCCGCCGGATCGGGCGGGCAGAAGCTTGCCTTCGACAACGACTACCGGGTCTTCTTCAGCGACGAGAACCCCCAGCTCCAGGCCTTCGAACAACTCCAGCGCACCTACACCAAGATCGACAACGTGCTCTTCATGGTCTCGCCCAACGAGGGAGCGTTGACCGCCGAGGTCATGGCCGGGGTGGAGGCCCTGGTCGCGGAGTCCTGGAAACTGCCCTACGTGCTGCGGGTGGACGCCATCACCAACTACCAGCACACGGTGGCCACCGAGGATGACCTGATCGTCGAGGACCTCATCGAGAACGCGCGCGACATGTCCCCCCAGCAGCTCGAGAAGCTCCTGGACATTGCCGGTCGCGAGCCCATGCTGGACGGCTATCTCATCTCCAAGGACCGCAAGTTCACCGGGGTCAACACCTCGTTCCAGCTCCCCGGCAAGGAACTGACCGAGATCCCCGAGGTGGTGGCGGCGGCCCGGGAGCTGGAGGCACGGATCGAAGCCGAGTACCCGGTGGACCTGGTCCTGACCGGCATGGTCCTGCTCAACGACGCGTTCTACTCCGCGTCCATGCGGGACATGGGAACCCTGGTTCCCGCCATGTACCTCATCATCATCCTGGTCGCCTTTGTTCTGCTGCGCTCCATCGCCGCGGTCATCGCCACGGTGATCGTGCTCGCGCTTTCGGTCATGACCGCCATGGGGCTGGCCGGGTGGCTGGGCATTCCGCTCACCCCGCCCTCCTCGTCCGCGCCCACCATCATCATGACCCTGGCCGTGGCCGACTCGGTGCACGTGCTCATGACGCTGTTGTCGGAGATGCGGATCAACGGTATGGAGAAACGCGCGGCCATTGTCGAGAGCCTGCGCCAGAACCTGCAGCCGGTCATCCTGACCAGCCTCACCACCGCGGTCGGATTCCTCTCCCTGACCTTCAGCGACTCCCCCCCCTTCGCCCACCTGGGCATCATCACCGCGATCGGGGTGGTGTTTGCCCTCTTCTACTCGGTGACCTTTCTTCCCGCGTTCCTCGCCCTGGTGCCGCTGCGTCCCCGCAAGTCGCTGAGCGAGTTCGGCGGGGTGATGGAGCGTCACTCGGAGCTGGTCATCCGGCACTCCACCCGGTTCCTGGTCGGTACCCTCGCCGTGGCCGCGGTGCTGGTTGCCTTCATTCCGACCATCGAGCTCAACGACGATTTCGTGGGCTACTTCGAGAAGGGAACCCAGTTCCGTGACGACGTGGAGCTGACCACGGACAGCATGACCGGGATCTACCAGCTCCAGGTCTCGCTGGATTCGGGGGAAAGCAACGGGATCAGCCATCCGGAGTTCCTGGCCAAGGTGAAGGCCTACACCGAGTGGCTGCGCACCCAGCCCGAGGTGCGCCAGGTGGATTCGATCTCCGACACCTTCCAGCGGCTCAACAAGAGCCTGCACGCCGACGACCCGGCCTACTATCGGCTACCCGAGACCCGCGAGGAGGGCGCCCAGTACCTGCTGCTCTACGAGCTCTCGCTGCCCTACGGACTGGATCTCAACAACCGGCTCAATGTCGACAAGTCCTCCACCCAGATCGTGGCCACGCTGGACAACATGAGCTCGCGTGACCTGCGCGAGATCGGTTATCGGGCGGAGAACTGGCTCAGGGAGAACACCGGGATCGAAGCCACGGCGATTGGGCCCTCGATCATGTTCGCCCATATTTCCGATCGGAATATCAAGAGCATGCTCCTGGGTACGTTCGTGGCGGTGGTGATCATCTCGTTCATCATGATCATCGCCCTGCGCAGTGTTCGCATTGGCCTGATCAGCCTCGTTCCCAATATCCTGCCCGCCGCCATGGCCTTTGGTCTGTGGGGCATTCTCAAGGGGGAGGTCAACATGGCCATCTCCATGGTCAGCGGCATGGCCCTGGGTATCGTGGTCGACGACAGCGTGCACTTCCTGTCCAAGTACCTGCGTGCCCGGCGGGAAAAGGATCTGGGTCCGGAAGACGCCATTCGATACGCCTTCAACCATGTGGGTCGCGCCCTCATGGTGACCACCGTGGTCCTGGTGGCCGGGTTCGTGGTGCTGGCCCAGTCCAGCTTCGCCATGAACTCCTATATGGCCACCCTGACCGCGATCGCCATCGTGTTCGCCCTCATCGCCGACTTCTTCCTCCTTCCCGCGCTGCTCATCAGGCTCGATTCGCGCACGGGCTGGGATGCGGCGGGGGCCAAGGTCGCGGCCGCGGCCACCACGACAACCTGATCCTTACCGAGTGAATCATTCAGCGAGGAGACCTTCATGAAACAGAAGATGCTATCCACCCTGTTCGGCCTGGGCGCCGTCGCGCTCCTGGCAACCGCGGTCGTGTTTGCCCAGGGTGACGACGCCGCCGCACGCGGTCTGGAGATCGCCATCGAAGCCGACCTCCGCGACACCGGCTTCGGCGACTTCCAGGCCAACCTGCTCATGGTCCTGCGCAACCAGCACGGCGAGGAGACCACCCGGGATCTCCGCTCCCGCACCCTGGAACAGGAGGACGACGGCGACAAGTCGCTCATCATCTTCGACAGTCCGGGCGACGTGAAGGGAACCGCCTTCCTGTCCCACACCAAACGGGACGGGTCCGACGACCAGTGGCTGTACCTGCCGGCGCTCAAGCGGGTCAAGCGGATTGCCAGCAGCAACAAGTCCGGTCCGTTCGTGGGGAGCGAGTTCGCCTACGAGGACATTTCGTCCGAGGAGGTGGAGAAGTACACCTACACGTACCTGGGCGACGACGAACTGGACGGTCGGAACCACTTCATGGTGGAACGGGACCCGGTGGATCCCAAGTCGGGTTACACCCGCCAGGTGGTGTGGACCGATACCGAGCACTACCGCATCTGGAAGATCGAGTTCTACGACCGGGGTGACGCCCTGCTCAAGACGCTGACCCTCGCCGACTACAACCAGTACCTGGAGCAGTATTGGCGGGCCGACACCTGGGAAATGACCAACCACCAGACCGGCAAGAGCACGATTCTCAAGTGGTCGGACTTCGAGTTCCGCGTGGGCTTCGACGACGGCGATTTCGACAAGAATGCCCTTGCCAAGGCCCGCTAGCCGCTGGCTCGTTCCGCTGGCGATCGGTGTCCTGACCGCGGCCCCCGGTCTGCCGGCGGCGGCCGCCGAGCTCACCGCCGAAATCGGGGCCCAGGGCCGATGGTTCCCGCAGGACCCGCTGCGCCCGGATCAACAGGGTTCCATCGTCTCGGTGCGGTTCGAGCCCGCGTTCTACCACGACTGGGAGTCCGGGCGGCAGCGCTTGGCGGTGTGGCTCTTTGGTCGCTGGGACTCCGGGGACGAGAAGCGCACCCACGCCGATGTGCGCGAGGCCTACTGGCGGCGCACCTTCGGGGATTCCTTCGATCTCTACGTGGGCATACGCAAGGTATTCTGGGGCGTGACCGAGACGGTCCACCTGGTCGATATCATCAACCAGACCGATTTCGTGGACAACATCGATACCGAACAGAAGCTGGGACAACCCATGGTCCAGGGCGCCCTCATCCGGGACTGGGGAACCATCGACCTGTTCCTCATGCCCTACTTCAGGGAACGCACCTTCCCCGGGCCCAAGGGCCGGCCCGGACTCCCCCTTCCGGTGGACACCGATCGCCCCATCTACGAGTCCGGCGCCGGGGACACCCACCTGGATGCCGCGGTACGTTGGAGTCACTATCTGGGGGACTTCGATCTGGGTATCGCCTACTTCAACGGCACCGACCGGCTCCCCCGGTTCGCGCCGGCCCTCCAGGACAGCCAGGCCGTACTGCTCCCCGTGTACGAGCTCATGCAACGGATCAGTCTGGACGGCCAATGGACCCGGGACGCCTGGCTCTGGAAGCTGGAGACCGCGCTGCGCGACAAGGCGGAGGTCACCTCGTTTGCCGCGGTGGGAGGGTTCGAGTACACCCTGTACGGCATCTTCCAGTCGGTCCTGGATCTGGGTCTCATCCTGGAATACCAGTACGACGATCGTCCGGAACAGATCCCCAGCAACAACGACCTGGCCTTCGGGGGCCGGCTGACCCTCAACGACGTGAACGACACCGCGCTGCTCGCCTTTGCCTCGGTGGACCTGGACCATGGAACCACCTTCGCGAGCGTGGAAGGCAGCCGACGACTGGGGGCAGGCTGGGTCGCCACCCTGGAAGCCCGGATGTTCTTCAACGCGGATCCCAGCGATGTGATCTATTCGTTCCGGGACGACGACTACGTGCAGCTGGAGTTCACCCGCTTCATCTACTGAGGTGGGTCGGCAGGGCTAGGAGCGTGAGCCGCTCACCAGCAGCAACGCGACCACGATGCGCGCGGTCCAGGCCAGGGTCCGGATCCAGTTCGTGCGCACCAGGCGTTCGTGTGCCTCCGCATCGAATCCCCGGGCCAGCTTGCGGTGCGCGGGAACCTGCAACAGGAACGTGGAGAGCCAGATCACGGCTAGCAGCATCAGACCTATCCAGAGCCACGAGACGCCAACCCTACCGGGGGGGCGCCACAGCATGTAGAGGGTGGTCCCCACCTCGAGCAGCATGGGAAGGATCACCACCCGCGTGGTCAGGCGCGAGTGCAAAGCTTCGTACGAGGCAAACCCCGAGGAGCCGACCCGGGCCATGAGCGGGTAGTGCACGACCTGGACGAACCAGATCACTCCCGCCATGAACAGGGTCGCGATGAGGTGAATTCCAACGGCCGGGTTCACGATGCAACACTAGCTCCCGGCCGGACGCGTCGTATACTGTGGAAACAGTTTGCATCCAGCAGGAGACCTACGTTTGGATTCCGAACGCCCCGACACCCCGCCCGGCCGGACGCCCTCCACGGGGGACATGGACACGGGTGATCTGCCGCCCAGAGTGACCGCGGACATCGACCTGGGCGCACTGGAGGGAAGCGGTCGGGTGGGTTTGACCCCGGGTGCCCGGATCAACCAGTTCACCATCGTGGACCGGATCGGGGTCGGGGGCATGGGCGAAGTCTATCGGGCCCGTGACGAGACCCTGCACCGGGATGTGGCGCTGAAGTTCCTCCCCCCCGCCCTGGCCGCCGACGGCATCACCAAGGCACGCTTCTTCCGCGAAGCCAAGCTGGTGGCGTCGCTCGAGCATCCCAACATCGTGAGCGTGCACGAGTTCGGTATGTACGGCTCGCTGCTCTATATCGCGATGCCCTTCATCGAGGGGCAGGAGCTTGGGGAACTCATGCGGTCCGGGCCCATCCCGGTGGACACGGTGCTCGACCTGGTCCACGAGATCGCCCTTGCCCTGCGCAAGGCGCATGAGACCGGGCTCGTGCACCGGGACATCAAGCCCTCCAACATCCTGGTCGACACGGACGGTCGGCCCCGCATCGTGGACTTCGGGCTGTCCAAGCAGATGACCGGCTCCGACCTCACCTCGACCGGCGAGACCCTGGGGACCGCGGCCTACATGTCGCCGGAACAGGCCCGGGCCCAGGCCACCGACGCCCGCAGCGACATCTTCTCCCTGGGCACGGTGTTCTACGAAATGCTCACCGGTACGCATCCCTTCCGGCGCCAGAACATTCCGGCCACGCTCTATGCGGTGACCGCGATCATTCCCGAACCCCTGCACAAGACCCGGCCCGACCTGCCTTCGGTGTTGCAGGAGATTCTCGATCGCCTTTTGGCCAAGGAGGTCGCGGACCGCTACCCGTCCCTGGATCCGTTCCTCGCCGATCTTCAGGGGGCACGGCGGGCGCTGGCCGGGGACAGCTCCAGCTACCGGGCCGCTCCGCTGCTGCCCTCGGTTTCTGCCGACGTGCTGACCACGTACCGGGAGGAGCGCATCAATGCCTGGAGCCATGCCCGCTACCGGCTGGATACGGACTTCGTGGGGCTGACCCTGCTCGTGGATCAGGGGGAGGAGTCGGCGAGCGGTCGTTGGACCGCGCAGACCGAACGTTACAGCGACCTGGGGGAACTGCTCGCCGGCACCACGGATCCCGCCCTGGTCATCCTGGGCCCGCCGGGAAGCGGCAAGAGCTCGCTGCTGCGCCGGTTGGAGCTGGACGTGGCCCGGGAGGGTCTGGCCAACGAGGACGAAGACCGCATTACCTTCTATATCCAGCTCAACCGTTACAAGGATCTCCACCCCGGGGGGCCGCCTCCCGACCCGGAGACCTGGCTCGGCGAGCGGTGGGCGAAACGGTTCCCGGAGATGCCCGCGCTGGGACGCCTGCTCTCGGAAGGGCGGGTCATCCTGCTCCTGGACGGTCTCAACGAGATCCCCACCACCGAGGCCATGGATCTGCGCAGCGCGGTGATCCGGTGGAAGGACTTCCTGGATCGTTTCTTCCTGGAGCATCCGGGCAACCGGGTCGTCTTCACCTGTCGCACTCTGGACTACAGCGCCCCGCTCTCCACCCAGAGCTTGCGGGTGCCACAGATCGTCATTGCCCAGCTGACCGACGCGCAGGTGGAGCAGTTCCTGCTCAAACATGATCCGCGGGAAGGGGCACGGCTGTGGTCCTCGCTGCGGGGAACGCCGCAGCTGGAGGTCATGCGGTCACCGTACTTCCTGTCGCTCCTGGTGGAGCAGGGTGGGGGGAGCGGCGTCTCCCGGGGACGCGCCGAGCTGTTTACCGGGTTCGTGCGGCAGGCCTTGCGTCGCGAGGCCGAGCGGGATCATCCGCTCTTTGCCCCCGGAGCGCTGCTCACCGATCGGGATGTCCGTCAGATCACCCACTGGCGGTGGCGAAGCCACGCCGAGCTCCCGGAACGGGGGCAGCTCATCCCGCGTCTCTCGGCGCTTGCCTTCGGGATGCAGGCGCGCAGCGGTGGCGGCGGCGCGTCGCAGGTCCGGGTGGACATGGATACGGCGATCGATCTGCTGGATCACCCCGAGTACGAGGACATGATCCGGGCCGGGATCGCGTTGTCGTTGCTGGACGAGGACCCGGCCAACGACGAGCTGTTGTTCTTCCACCAGCTCATCCAGGAGTACTTTGCCGGCCGCGAGCTGGCCCGGCGCCCCGACCCGGATCGCCTGCGCACCGCATGGCGCGCCGAGGATCTGCGCCCCGCGTTGGCCTCGGTGGTCCCCACTCTGCCGGCCGGGGATACGCTTCCCGCCCTGGCCACCACCGGTTGGGAAGAGACCGCCCGTTTCGCCGCGGCCATGGCGCAGGACCCGGATGCCTTTGTGCGGGGGCTCATGGAGGCCCAGCTCCCCTTGGCCGGCGAGTGCGCGGCACTGCCCGAGGTTCGCGACCGGTTGGCCGCGGAGACCGTGGACCGCGTGCGTACGGCCCTGGTGGAGCGGTCCGGGCATCCGCAGGCGGACCTGCGGGCCCGCATCGCGGCCGGCTTGGCCCTGGGCATGCTGGGGGATCCTCGGTTTGCCCCCCATGCGGGACCGGACGGTACGTGTCTGATCCCCCCCACCGTAGCCCTCCCCGGAGGACGCTATCCCGTGGGGGAGGACGCAGAGTTCGATTACCTGGGGCACTCCGTTCGCGCCCACACTCCGGCCCACACGGTCCAGTTGCCGACGTTCCGCATGGCGGTGTTCCCGGTCACCAACGCGGAGTGGAGTCGGTTCATGGCCGCCGACGGCTACAACGATCCACGGTGGTGGGACACCGAGGCGTCGAGGCGATGGCAGAGCGGCGAGGGGACGGCGGTGGGAGCGCGCGCCAACTCGCGGTACTGGTGGGAGCGGTTCCGCAGCGACCCCGCGCATCTGGAAACCGCGCGCATGCAGGGCGTGCTGACCGAGGAGTTCTACGACCGGTGGCGGGAGCGGGTGGGCATGACCTCGGAGGAACTCGACGCGCACCTGGCCGAGGTCTATCCGGGAGGCGAACTGCGGGAGCCCATGATGTGGCGGGACGCGGCGTTCAACAATCCGGCCCAACCGGTGGTCGGGGTGAGTTGGTTCGAGGCCCGGGCCTATGCCCTGTGGCTCTCGGCCCAGACCGGACATGTGTATCGTCTGCCCACCGAGGTCGAGTGGGAGGCGGCGGCGCGCGGAATGGAGGGTCGCGCCTATGCCTGGGGCGACACGTTCCGATCCCTGGCCGGCAACACGTCGGCGACCCGGTTGCAGCGACCCTCCCCGGTGGGGGTGTTCGTGGAAGGAACCACCCCGGAGGGGGTAGCGGACCTCACCGGGAACGTGGGCGAGTGGACCTCGAGTGCTTTTGGCGAAGGGGTGGCCTTCGAGACCGCACCCTACGCGTATCCCTATCGCGCCGATGATGGCCGGGAATCGATCGATGTGGAGCCCACCGTACGGCGTGTCCTGCGGGGGGGGACCTGGAACGACGGTGAGGTCCTGACCCGGGCGGTATACCGGAACGATGCGCACCCCGACAACCGCAAGTACGTGGTGGGGGTGCGGTTGGTCCGGGACGAGGGGTAGCGCGGGATCCCCCAAGGGACGAATTGGATAGGGTGCCTCCTCTTTCCGGAAAGCGCAATTTCAACCAGAAAGTAAGGATGTGGCCCCAGCGGAGGGGGGTATTCGAGGCGTACCTGAGGGCCCCCGAAAGGGGGCAAGATTTCCGTAGTCGCAACTGCGGACACCTGATAGCGTTCCGGCGATATGGGCACGTGCCCTGCAAGATGCCGCCCGCAGTCGCTCGGACCCCCTCCATCCGGCCTCACGGGATAGCGCCCAGGATAAACCGAAGTCCCGACCTGACGAGCCGATAACTCTCTTACCTGGAACCCCAACGCGCATGAAGAAACCAAAAGAAGCCTGGCAACAGATCGTGGCCCGATACCACCGTTCGGACAATCGTCGAGCGGTGCGACAGGTGATCAACACCTTTGGGCCCTACCTCGCTCTGTGGGGGGTGATGATCTGGACGATCAACATTTCCTACTGGATCACCCTGCCGCTGGCGATCCTTTCGGCCGGGTTCCTCATGCGGGGTTTCATCATCCTGCACGACTGTGGCCACGGGTCCTTCTTCACGTCGCGCAAGGCCAACGACATTCTTGGCTTCATCAGCGGCATTCTCACCTTCACGCCGTACGCCTACTGGCGTCATCGCCATGCGATGCACCACGCCACCGCCGGGAACCTCGACAAGCGGGGCGCAGGCGACGTGTGGACCATGACCACCGAGGAGTACCGGACCTCGTCCTGGCGCAAGCGCCTCGGGTTTCGCCTCTTTCGTCATCCCCTGGTCCTGCTGGTGCTGGGGCCGGCCTACATGTTCCTGATCCAGCACCGTTTTGCCGCCAAGGGATCCGGTTGGCGTTGGCACCTCAGCGTGGCCTGGACCAACCTGTGCCTGATCGGGGTCGGTTTCGCGGTCAGCTCGCTGATCGGCTTCTGGGCCTATGTGGGGATTCAGCTCCCCATCATCCTCGTCACCGGCGCGGCCGGGGTCTGGATGTTCTACGTCCAGCACAACTTCGAGGGCGCCTACTGGGAGCGGAGCAAGAACTGGAGCTATGTGGAGTCCGCGCTCAAGGGCAGCTCCTACTACGAACTGCCCCGGGTGCTGCAGTGGTTCAGCGGAAACATCGGGTTCCACCACATCCATCACCTGAGCCCGCGCATCCCCAACTACTTCCTGGAGAAGGCCCACAAGGAGAACGCGCTCTTCCGGTCCGTTCGCCCCATGCGCATCAAGGACAGCCTCAAGAGCCTGCACCTGCGTCTGTGGGACGAGGAAAAGCGCATGCTGGTGGGGTTCCGCCAGATGAGCGGCGAGCAGACCTGACCCTCCCGATTCCCAGGTCCTGGATATCGAAAAGAGCCGGCCCCGCAAGGGACCGGCTCTTGTTCGTTACAACGTCGGGGTCGGAAAAACCTACCGGCCACCCCGCTTGCCGCTGCAGTCCGGCCGCAGCGCCTGGAGCGCTTCATACTGCTCCGGGGTGAGGATCTCCTGCAGGGACGCATCGAAGGCATCGCGTAGTTCGGCCGCCGCGGCCATGGCCGCTTCCTTGTCGATCTCGCCGGCGAGCAGCTGCTCGCGCAGTTCCAGCATGCCGTCCCGGACCGCCTGCATGGCGGCGACGATATCGGCCACCTGGGTGTCGCTGGCCCCGATCTCTTGAAGCCAGGCACCCCAGCGATCGCGAGGGTTACGGTGTCCGCGACGCCGATCGTCCCGCTTCTCACGCATCTCCTGGAGCAGGTCGTACTGTTCCGGGGTCAGAATGATCTGGAGCCCGGCCTCGAAGGCGTCCCGCGCGTCGCTGGCCGCGGCCCGCGCCTCTTCCTTGGTCAGATCGCCGGCATCGTGCTGGGCCCGCAGGTCCTTGATCGTGGCGTGGAATGCCGCGTAGGCCTCGGCGAGATCCGCCTTCTGTTGCTCGTCGAGACCCAGGTGCTGGGCCAGACGGTCGATCCGGGCGTCGGCATCGGCCGGGGTGAAGCCGTCGGTGGAGTTCAGGACCCCGGTGAACGGGTCTTCCACCAGCTGGAGAGTGCCATCCGAGTCGGGGTTGACTCCGGTCACCGAGTCTTCACCGCACCCCACCCAGACCATCGAGGTCATGAGAAGGAAAGCAATGAGCCGGGGAGTTCCGGCGGAAAGGTACTTGAACATGATCCGTCTCCTTGTAGGCAAGCCGCTTGAACGGGAGTGAATGGCACCGGGATAGGAACTATGCAAACCGCGTGCCGTCCCGGTTGCTCCCGATCAAGCTTGCCAATTGATTATGAAACAATGGATTAGGCGATGCAACGAACAACGCTCCCCGGGTCACTCACCGGGGAGTGACCCGAGGCGTACAACCGGGCGCTCCGCAGGGGACACCCGCGGGTTAGAATCGGGGTCCCCTGCCCCCACACCCCAGCGAGAGGTACCGACGTGAAGCCCGTTCTGCATTCCCTGGTAGTCCTGTGTGTCTTTGCCTTGCCCGCCCCGGCCCTGGCCGGATTCACCGACGGTTTCGTGGAAGGCGATCCGGGGATCGCCTCCATCAGCCGGCTGGAGTTCGGTCCCGAGGGGGTCCTGTTTATCGGTGACTCCAAGGGGGGTGCGGTGATTGCGGTGGCCACGGGCGACGTCACCCCGGCCGACCGGACGGAGCGGTTCAGCGTTCCGGACCTGGAGGGGAAGGTCGCCGCGTTGCTGGGGACGGCGCCCGATGACGTGTTGATCCACGACATGGCGGTGAATCCCATCTCGCACGCGGTGTACCTCTCGGTGTCCCGAGGGCGCACCGAGTGGGAAAGCCGGTGGGACCTCCCCAACGAACTCGCCGACGCGGACATCGTGCTGCGAATCGACACGGAGGACACGATCACCGAGGTGCCTCTGGCCAACGTCCCCCATGCGCGGTTCGAACTTCCCAACGCGGTGGATCCGGAGAAGACCCATCGCTGGAAGGAAGGCTTGTCGCTGCGGGTCGATGCGATCACCGCCCTGGTCTACGAGGAGGGTACGCTCTACGTGACCGGGCTCTCCAACGAGGAGTTCTCGGCCGCGCTCTGGTACGTGGACTTTCCGTTCGCCGACGCTGCGGAGTGGGGAACGCTGGAGATCTATCACGGGGCGCACGGACAGTGGGAGACCTTTGCTCCCATCCGCGCGTTTCTGCCCTATGAGTTCGGGGGCAAGGAACACATCCTGGCCTCGTATCTCTGCACCCCCCTGGTCACCTTTCCCATGGAAGCAATTCGCGGGGGCGAGCACGTGAAGGGGCACACGATCGCCGAGCTGGGCGCGGGGAACTTCCCCCTCGACATGGTCAAGGCGACCCACGGCGAGACCACGGTCTTTGTCCTGGCCAACAGCCAGTTGCCGCTCATGACCTTCACCCCCGAGGCCGTGCAGGAGTACATGGGCAAGCCCGGCATCACCCGGGAGTCGCCGACCTATACCGAGGGCCTTGCCGGGACCTACCGCGCCGGCTCCGGGGTGCAGCAGCTGGACAACTTCAACGCCGATTTCATCATTGCGTTGCAGCGGATGGCCTCCGGAAAGCTGGACCTGGTTGCCCTGTCCGTGGAGCGGTTGGCCCAGTCCTGAGGACGCGTCGGATGGGAACGTTGCGGGGCGGGGCGGTACCCGGCGGGGTGATCGTTGCCGTCGCTGTGTTGTTGGGGCTGGCTCCCCGAGCCGTCGTCGCCGAGCCCCGGGTGGTGGTTCCGGAAACACCCGGAGAGGCCGTGCGCGTGACCGGGTTGAGCCCGGGCACCTTGTCTGCCCTGGGGGCCCTGGATGCCGCCGGGTGGAGCGGGACCCTGGCCGTTCGGGTTGTCACCGACACCGACGGCGAGGTACCTGCCATGCTGGGGACGCATCGGGTGGAGGGGGCGGACGCCCTGTTCCTTCCGCGGTTTCCGTTTGTGCCCGGACAGGCCTACCGGGCGCGCTTCGCCTGGGGGGACTTGAGCCTCGAGCAACCCTTCCGGATCGAGCCGAAGCGCGTGGCGCCGCACGGCACGGTGGCTCGCACCTACCCCACCGGGGAGGTGCTCCCGGCGAACCTGCTCCGGCTCTATGTGTACTTCGATACCCCCATGCTCGGTGGCGACGTGGTGGCCTGCGTGCGGATCCTGGACGCGCAGGGGGAGCCGATTCCCAACGCCTATGTGGGGTCCCCCGAGTTGTGGGATCCCCAGCGGCATCGGCTCACCCTGATCCTGCACCCGGGGCGGATCAAGCAGGGGGTGGAGCCCAATCGGACCCTGGGACCGGTGCTGGTACCCGGGCAACGCGTCACCCTCCGCGTGGATGCCTCCATGCGGACCGCCGACGGCGTGCCCTTGGCGGAGCCGTACGAGCGATCGTTCCAGGTGGGGGAAGCGGACCGGGTCTCGCCGGCACCGGGGCAGTGGTCCCTGGATGCGCCGCACGCCGGCACCCGCGAAGCGCTACGGATCGGCCTGGATGAGCCCCTCGATCATGCCCTGCTCCCGCGGTATCTCGCGGTGATCAAACCCGACGGACTGGGTGTCGACGGAGCCCTGACCGTCGGCGACGGGGAGCGGGTGTGTTGGTTCGTGCCCGCGTCGCCGTGGAAGGCCGGACCCCACCGTCTGGTCGTGCAGCCGGGTCTCGAGGACCGGGCCGGAAACCGGCTGGACATGCTGTTCGATCGGCAATCCACCCCATCCCGGTCGGAACGCACCGAGCAGGAATTGCCGTTCGTGATCGGCGCTCCCTAGCGCAAGGCGACGAACTTGGTCTGGGCGTGGCCGGCGCCGGTATCCACCCGGGCGAAGTACACCCCGCCCCGAGGGCTGGTCCAGCGCAGGTCGTGGGTTCCGGCCGGGAAGCTCCCCTGGGCCAGGGTGGCGACCTGGCGTCCCTGGGCGTCGAAGATGCGCACCGTGGCCTCGGCCGGTTCCGACAGGGAAAAGGACAGGTCCACCCGGCCTGTGATGCCGTTGCGGTGACGAATAGCCAGCGAGGGCGTTCCCGGAGGGGGGGCGTCGGTGGTCGCGGTGACAAAGAAATCCACCGCGTAGGACTCCCCCTGATAGTCCGCCTCGAACCACCATCGTCCATGGGGGGCGTTCGAGGGCAGGGTGAACCACCAGTACCAATAGGACGCGGCGTAATGGGCGACCCCGCTGGCGTGGGACCAGGAGGTGTACAGCGTTCCGTCCGGCTTGCGCAACCGGTAGCTGGTGGACTGCCCTGAAAGCTGATCCCGATAGTAGGCGGCGAAGTAGGCCACTTGGCCCGGCTGGAAGTTGGAGGTCTGGTTCGAGGTTTCGATCCCCGGGCAGGTGGGAAAGACCGGCGCCGCGCTCTGGGTCATGAGCGCGTTGATCGCCGAGTCGTAGTAGTCCCGCTGGTCCTGCCACCAGCCGGTGGCGTTGAAGTTGTTGCAGGGCCCCGCGTACGGCTCCACCAGTCCCCCGCCGGAATCGTAGGTTTCCATGTGCAGGTGGGGACCGGTGGAGTTCCCGGAGCTTCCCACCACGCCCAGGTACTCCCCTTCGGCGACCGTTTGCCCCACCCCCTTGGTGGTGAGCGAGTTCTTCTTGAGGTGCCCGTACCAGATCACCGATCCGTCGGCATGCTCCACATAGACCGCGTTCCAGGCGCCGC
The DNA here is from genome assembly GCA_942491735.1 of Candidatus Eiseniibacteriota bacterium. Classification (GTDB taxonomy): domain Bacteria; phylum Eisenbacteria; class RBG-16-71-46; order JABDJR01; family JABDJR01; genus CALOCN01. The sequence continues at coordinate 124,744 of CALOCN010000014.1, forward strand.
CGCTGGTGGAACAGCTCTGGTCGTTGTTGCCGTCGTCCTTGCCGATGATGGTTCCCGGCGCGGCGGCCACCACGTACACGTGATCGTTGGCCATCTTGAACCAGGAGAAGGGCCAGGTGAAGAAGTCGACGCCCTGGTGGTTGTAGCCGCTCACATCATAGGTGCGGGTGCCGCAGTTGTAGTCCTGGATAGTGCCGGGATTCCCGGCGAGTTGGTCCAGGAAGTTGGAGATGCCGTGGTTCCCGGGGTCGTGCAGGGTGGGGGCGTTGCGCAGGGGCCAGCCGAGCAGCGGGGCGACGGCCGATTCGCTGACCGGGGCCAGGGCGCCGGTGGCGCGCAGGTTCGCGGAGGCTTCGGCCAGGCGGATCCGCAGCGCGGCGCGTTCCCCCTCCGTGAGACAGGGCACGGTCTGCAACACGGGAGCGGCCCCGCCGCCGACGGGCGCCAGGGGCTGGGCGGATTGGGCGAGGGCCGGGAAGAGCAAGAGAGCCAAGAGCATGGAATATCGCACGGGTTGTCTCCACCGGGGCGATCGGGGCACCCCTTGCTACCGGTATCGGCGGGATGCGGGGGGCGGCGCGGCCGGTGGCGGAGAACGACGCTCTCACGCCGGATCCGGGAGGGTTTTGCCCCACCCGGATCCTCGGCCTTCCAGCCACGAGCATCTGCATGGTCCCCGCATCCTACCAAATCGACTCCCCCTGGGGCGGGCGGGGGGCTAAGATGCCGGCAACCCACTCTCTCGCAATGGAGGCTCACCCATGGTCCCGTTGACGTCCCTTTGGCTCCCGATCCTGCTCGGGTCGGTTCTCGTCTTCCTGGTCAGCTCGGTGGTGCACATGATGCTGAAGCACCACAGGAACGACTTTGCCCCGCTCCCCAACGAGGACGCGGTGCGGGCTCAGCTTCGCGCCGCCAACATTGCACCCGGCGACTACTACGTGCCGCTCCCGGGGGATCAGAAGGCCATGAAGTCGCCCGAGTATCAGGCCAAGCTGGCCGAGGGCCCGGTGGCCTTCATGACCTTCCTGCCCAACGGATCCGTAGGTATGGGTTCAAGCCTCATCCAATGGCTTCTCTATACCCTGGTCATCTCGGTTTTCGTTGCTTACCTGACCGGACGCACGGTGGGAGCCGGCGTTGAGTACATGACGGTGTTCCGCGTCGCGGGCACGGTGGCGTTCCTGGGTTACGCCGGCGCCCAGCCGGTGCAGTCCATCTGGGGCAAGCGCAAATGGAGCACCACCTGGAAGCACGTGGGGGACGGGTTTCTCTACGCCCTGGTCACCGCGGGGGCCTTTGCCGGGTTCTGGCCGGAAGGCTAGGTCCTACCGCCCGCCGCCACCCATCCGCTGATCGCCGCTGTCCAGCAGCAGCTCGATCCGGTCCATGATCTCGTTCATTTCCCGGGTCGCGGCCACGAACGGCTCGGACGTGGTCATGTCCACCCCGGCGTCCTTGAGCAGGTCGATGGGGTACTTGGAGGAACCGGCCGAGAGCAACGCGAGGTACTTGTCCCGCGCCGTGGTGTCCCCCTTGGCCATGCCGTCCCGGACGTTCTTGGCCAGGGTGGTGCCGGCGACGAGGCTGGTCGCGTACTGGTAGACGTAGAAGTTGTAGTAGAAGTGCGGGATGTAGGCCCACTCGGCCGCGTAGAGGTCGTCGATGTTGCAGACGCCCTCGTCGTGGCCGTAGTACTTCTTCAGGAGCCCCAGGTACAGCTCGCTCAGGTTCTCGCCGGTGAACGGCGTCCCGGCCTCGGCCATTTCATGCGAGAGCAGTTCGAACTCCGCGAACATGACCTGGCGGAACATGGTGGTGCGGAAGTTCTCCAGGGCGTTGCCCAGGATATAGAGCTCCGACTCGCGGTCACGCGTTTCCCCCAGAACCGAGTAGAAAAGCAGGTTCTCGTTGAGGGTCGAGGCGACCTCGGCCACGAAGATGGAGTAGCTCGCGGTCACGTAGGGCTGGGTCTTGGATGACAGGTACGAGTGCATGCTGTGGCCCGACTCGTGGGCCATGGTGGACACGTCGTCGTAGCCGCCATTGAAGTTGAGCAGCTGGTAGGGATGCACGCCCCACACCATGGTGCTGTAGGCGCCGGAGCGCTTGCCGGGTGAGGGGAGGATGTCCATCCACCCCTGCTCGAACGCGCCCGAGAGCACTTCCACGTACTCTTCTCCCAGGATCCCGTTGGAGCGGATGCACAGATCGATCGCCTCTTCCGGGGAGTAGGTGAGGTCCACTTCCTTGACGCTGGCCGCGTAGAGGTCCTCGTAGCCGATCTTGTCGAGCCCCAGCATACGTTCCTTCAGCTTGAGGTAACGATGCAGGGTGGGCAGGTTCTCGTGCACGTCCTCGATGAGTTGCCGATAGACGCTGGTCGGGATGTTGTTGTTGAACAGCGCCCGCTCGAGGCTGTTGTCGAAGTTGTGCACATCGTTATAGAACATGTGCGACTTGACCTGGGCATAGAGCGAGGCGGCGAGGGTGCCCGTGTAGTCCTTGTATGTATCCCAGAAGGTCTGGAACACCTTGATGCGATCCTCGCGATTGGCGGTCCCGCGATACTTGGCGTAACCGGACGCGTCGAGGGTCACCGTCTCGCCGTTGGAGAGGGTGACCTCCGGATAGGGAAGCTCCGCGTTGGTGAAGGTGTTGTGCACGCTCATGCCGGCGTTGGTCAGATCCCCCGCCCGTGCGATCAGCTTTTCCTCGTCCGCGCTCAGGGTATGGGGAGCCCAGCGGACCAGGTCGTCCAGGTAGGTGCGGTAGTCCTCCAGACGGTCGTCCGCGTCCACGAACTCCATGACGGTCCCGGTGCCCAGGGCGATCAGCTCGGGTTGCATGTACGAGGACGCCGTACCCAGCTTCACGAAGAGCTGGCGGGCCGACTGGGCCATCTCGTTGCTCTTGCCCACCCGGCTGTCCTCGTCCCGGAGCATGCTGGCGTAGGTGTTCACCTTGGAGAGATCCTGGCGGATGCTCATGAGGGTGGAGAGGGCCTCGTGGAGCGTGGCCGCGGATTCCCCCAGCCGGCCTTCGTAGGCCTCGATCTCGGGGATGCGTGCCTCTGCGGCGACTTTGGCCGCTTCCCAGTCCGCGTCGCTGGCAAAGATATGGGTGCGATCCCACTTGTACTTGTCGGGGATCTCCGAGCGCTCGACCGCCGGGGCGAGGGAAGTGACGGACATGAGGACTCCGAGGGTGATGGCAAACAGGAATCGAACCATGGGATGAAGCCTCCGCGTGGAGCCGAGGGTGGCATGTGACGAGGAGCGGAAGGCCCCATTCTGACACAAACCAGGGCCCGCCGCTCAGCGGCAGGCCCCATGAAATGGCAAAGGAAACGCGGGTGGATGCCGGCGCGGGAGGCGTGCCCGCGGGCCCTATTCCTTGGGCAGGTGGGTTTCCAGTGCGGCCGCGACCTCGTCGTGATCCCAGTCCCCCAGCCACCGCGCCACGACCTCCCCTTTGGGGTTGATCAGGTACGCGGTGGGGACGACAGCGACGTGAAACGCTTGCCAGGCCGGCGCTTCGGGGTTCTCGGTCGCGATGGGATAGCCGATTTTCTTCTTCTTGGCGAACTCCACCGCCTTCTTGGCGTCCTCGTCCACCGAGACGCCGAGGACGGCGAGGCCGCGCGGGGCGTAGGTTTCCGCCAGCTCGTTTAGTTGGGGCATCAGGGTCACGCAGGGCTTGCACCAGGTGGCCCAGAAATCGAGCAGGAGCCATTGCCCCTCGTAGCTGGCCAGATCCACCGTGGCCCCGTCCGGCGCGTTGACGGCAAAAGCGGGCGCGGGCATGGGGAAGGTGGGGGTCACGTAGGCCACCGGATCGGCGTCGAAACGCTCCTTGCACCCGGTGTTACAGAAGAAGTAGCCCTTGCCCTCGTGGATACTGTGGGCCTTGACCTTCTCCATGCCATGGGTCTCGCCGCCCAGGTTGCAGACCGGGCAAATGGCCTTGTCCGGGATCTCGATTTCCGCGGTTTCCTGGGCGAGAACATTGACCGGAAGGGACACAAGAACCATCAGCAGCAGCAAGCGGGACATCGGGAACTCCAAGGAGCGGGGTCAGGGAAGGGGAAAGTCAGAAGCCGAAGGAGACGGAGATACCCGGCTCTTCCAGCCAGACATACAGCAGCGAGACGCCCCAGCGTCCCCGGAAAACACCCCCCATGAGGTGGGTGCGCTGGCCATCATACATGGGGCGAAAGAAGATCCCCTTGCCGAACTCGATGTTGACCCCGAAGGGAAAGTTGAAGCCCTCGTCCCATTCGGAGTAGTTGAGGGTGGCGTAGGGGGCGGCATGCAGCCACGGGATGTACTTGGAGGTGGTCAGGTAATAGGACTGCTTCCCCTTGGGGGAGCCGATCCGGTCCGAGCTGGTCCCCAGGAAGAGGGCCGGGCGCGTCTCGGTCTCCGTGAACAGGAAGAGGCTGACCAGGGGGCCGATCTCCTCCACTACCGGATTGAGTTCGACTCCCAGCATGAGTCGATTGAACACTCGATAGCTCAGGGTGGCTCGCCACCGGGGTCGCTCGATCTCCGTGTCGACGTAACGCAGCGACGAGATCCACTTGTAGTCGATACCGCTCCCACGGAGCGGGGCACCTTCCCCGGGTCATCCGGATCAGGTGGGTGCGGCAGAGACGGGCCGCGGGGGTTTGTCCTGGGCGAACGCCGGTAGTGCCAGGATCATGCTTCCCAGCAGCAACAGGAAACCCAATGGGGCATGCGCAGGCCGGGAGCAACGTGGGATCTGGACGAGACGACGGAACCGTTTCACGGGCAGCATCCTAGCAGAGCCAACGGAAGGCACTATCTCGATTTCTGTTCGATTCAATTCAATTTTTGCACAACTCCCGGCATGTTCTGTGGGGGGGGGAGGGTTGTCGATGCTATTCTTTGCGGCCTTCATTAATGGCTGTTGGCTGGCTTGGACTTCCGAGGGGGATTCATGAATCGATCGACTGTTCTGTCCGTGGTTGGGCTTCTTTGCGTGGCGATGTGCATCTCCGGAGGGGGGTGCGGCACGACGGCCCAGCCGGACCCCTGTCGCTTCTCCCTGACCGTGAGTCCGACTTCCGTCAACTTGGCCGTAGGAGCATCGGCTGCTCCCTTGGCTGTCAGCGTGACCTCTACCGGCGAGTGTGACTCCCAGGTCAGGTCGACGGTACGCTACGAATCCGCGGACCCTGGAATTGCCACCGTGGACTCCACCGGCGTCATCACCGGGGCTGCCCCCGGGACGACCAGCGTGGAGGTCACCGTGAGTCTCGAGGCCTCAACCACCGCGGATGACACCGAGTTCGTGGAGGTTGTTGTGCGAGCTCTCAACGTCACCGGAGTGACCCTCACCCCGTCTTCCCTGAGCCTCGCGGTGGGAGAAACCTCGTTCCTGGAAGCCTCCGTGGCCGGGGACGCAGGCGTTTCCCAGGAAGTTACCTTCGAGGCGAGCTCTTCCCGGATCAGCCTCACCAAGGTGGCGCCCAATCGGGCATCCGTGGTGGGTGTCACGGCGGGTCCGGACCCGGTCCTGGTCACCGTCCGGTCGACCGCCGACCCGTCGCAGTTTGCCGTGGCCACGGTCACGGTGCAGGAGGGGGCGCGGATTCTTTCGGTCACCGTGGATCCCACCATCCACACCATGGATGTCGGCTCCAACAAGGTCTTCACCGCCACGGTCGCCTCGGAGGGCGTGATCAACACCGACGTTACGTGGTCCATCGCCCCGCAGGGAATCGCCACGTTCGAGTTGGTCCAGAACAACATCGCACAATTCACGGGGGTGGGTCGCGGCGACGCGGTGATTACGGTGACGTCGGTGGCGGACCCCAGCAAGAGGGGGACCGCGGCCCTCAGGATCGACAAGGCTCCGGAAGTGCTGAGCGTCGGCATTCCCCTCCAGAATCAGACGCGGGAGCCGGGCCAGACAGTTCAGTACGCCGCACAGGTGGTGACCGATCCGGTGGACGCCCAGATCGATCGGTCCGTGCGCTGGTTCGTGGTGGACGGGACAGCGGCCACCATCGACTCCGTGACCGGGTTGGCCACGGCCAGCTCATCCGAGTTGGGGACGGCCACCATCCGTGCCGTGTCGGTGTTTGATCGCACGAAATCGAGCGAAACCACGCTGATCGTGGCCTGCGGGGACCCGGGACCGGGTCTGATCGTTTTCCGGGATGCTTTTGGCCCGGGGATCAGCTACGCCCCCTACGCTTCGGACTTCACTCCAAACCTGCCGGTGATCGACAACCTGGTCACCCAGGAGTGTGTCGGATCGTTCCGATTCGACATCAATTTCGGGGCCAAGTTCGAGGCGACCGGCTCGGCGAACGCCAGTACGCCACAGGACGTTTCCCAGTTCAATGCGCTCACCTTCTGGGCCCGAGACTCCGACGGTAATAGGAGTAATTTGACGGACGCTGGGTTCGGGAATCCGAACAACAGCGGCACCCACCCCTACTGGGCTAGCTGGTCCGAGGTACCAATCGATGGTACCTGGAAGAAGTTCGTCTTTCCACTGCTCGACCCATCGAAGCTGACCAGCGTGACTTCCCTGTTTGCCCATTTCACCCGATTCCACCTCGGGGATTCATCCTCGCTCTGGATCGACAACGTGCGTTACGAGTCGGTGAGCGGAATCTCGAACATTGATCCCGCCATGACCTCCTTCAGCCGGGAGTACGAGGTCGGCGACGAAGTGTCGCTGTTTGAAGTCAGCACACGCGTCGCCGTGGACGGGTTGAACCGTTTGATCGTCCACTCCCCCTGGTTCTTCAACTACACGTCCAGCGACGAGTCGGTGGCCAAAGTGGGTGACCGGAAGATCGAGATCGTGGGTCCCGGAACCGCAACGATCACGGCAAAGCTGGGTAACGTGACCGTTGAGACCTCCCCCGGTTCGGGTGTCGAAGCCAAGATTACCGTGACCGTTTCCGACGAAACTTCACAATGACGCCGGTACCAACGCGTACCAACGAGAGGAACCACATGCTCTTGAGACTGACCCTGTCCTTACTCCTTCTGGTCGGGCTGGCTGCCTGTAGCGATGACGCCACCAGCCCCAGCGCGCCCGCGCCATCCGTGACCGGTGTGACTCCCAACTCGGGCGGGGCGTCCGGCGGCACCGCGGTAACCATCAGCGGAGCCAACTTTGTCGCGGTGCCCACCGTGACCTTGGGGGGCGTGGCCGCCACCAATGTGGCCTTCTCCAGCGCGACGTCGATCACCGCCACGGTGCCCGCCGGAACCGCGGGTCCGGTTGAAGTCGTGGTGACCAACCCGGACGGGCAGAAGGGATCCCTGCTCAACGGCTATACGTATATTGGCGCCCCGACCGTCACCGGGGTTGCGCCCAACACCGGAGGCGTTGCAGGGGGCACTCCCGTCACCATCACCGGAACGGGTTTTGAGGTCGGGGCGACCGTGACCCTGGGTGGCGTGGCCGCCACGTCCGTCCTTGTCACCAGCAATACCACGCTCACTGCAACCACCGGTCCCCATGCCGCGGGAAGTGTGGACGTGGTCGTGACCAACCCGGGTGGTCAGGCCGGCACCCTGGCCAACGGATTCTCCTATGTGGTGGGACCGACGGTCTCCTCGGTCGCTCCCAACTCGGCCACGACTGCGGGTGGGGTCCAGGTCACCATCACGGGGGCCAACTTTGTCTCGGTTCCCACGGTCACCATTGGGGGCGTCCCGGCCACCAACGTGGCCTTTGCCAGCGCCAGCTCGATCCTGGCCACGGTTCCTGCCCACGCTGCCGGGACGGTCGACGTGGTGGTCACCAACCCCGACGGTCAAAGCGGCACCCTTGCCGGCGGCTTTACCTACCGCTCGGCGCCCACCGTGGTGGCGGTTACGCCAAACCAGGGTCCCACTGCGGGAGGGACCGGCATCACCATCAGCGGATCCGGATTCGTTACGGGGGCCACGGTGACCCTTGGCGGTGCGGCGGCGACCGGGGTCAGCGTGGCCAGCGCGACCACGATCACGGCCACGACTCCTGCCCATGCCGCCGGTTCCGTGGACATCGTCGTGACCAATCCTGACTCCCAGGCGGGGGTCCTCTCCAACGGCTTCACCTACACCGCCGGGCCCAGCATCGCCAGCATCACCCCGAATCGCGGCCCGGTCGCGGGAGGCTTCCAGGTCACGATCAGCGGAGCCAACTTTGTCGCCGTGCCTACGGTCACGTTCGGCGGGACCCCGGCGACCAACGTGGCGTTTTCCAACAGCACGTCCCTGTTGGTCACGGTGCCCGCCCGCGGGGCGGGAACGGTGGATGTGGTGGTGACCAACCCCGACAACCAGAGCGGCACTCTTGCCGGAGGGTTTACCTACGATCCGCCTCCCGCCGTGAGCAGCGTGAGTCCCAATACCGGCGGGCTCACCGGCGGAGACAGCATCACCATCTCGGGAACCGCGTTTGTCAACGGCGCCACCGTGCTCTTCGGAAGCACGCCCGCGACCGGGGTCGTCGTGAACAATGCGACCTCCATCACGGCGGTCAATCCCCCCGGGTCCGCCGGAGCGGTGGACGTGGTGGTGACCAACCCGGACGGGCAAAGCGGAACATTGTCCAACGGATTCACCTACCTGGCCCCCACCCTGCTGGACAAGCCCTCCAACCAGGATTGGCAGATCAACCTCACCTTCGCGGGCGGTGCGTTCCAGACGGCGGCACTGCTGGTCCAGGACGGAGAGAACGTCACCGGTGACTACTTCTATTCCAGCGGTGGCGAGAGCTACGACATCAGCACCAACGGGAAGATTGTCGGGAACAAGATCACCGTTACCTTCTCGATCACCCAGGGGGGGCTGTCGCGGGGAAGCTTCACCTGTACGGGCTTCATTACCGGATCTCCCCAGCGGATCATCGGAACCGACAATCTGCCGGAGCAGGGATTCACCTCCAGCAGCGGCTTTGTCTGTGGATCCAGTTCCTGTAGCGGATCGTTCGTGATGCAGTAACGGTCGGTCTTGGCACGTTCGGTGAACCGGCCGGGTCCATGGGGGCCCGGCCGGTTTGTTTTTGATTCCCGGGCCGGGTTGTGGCAGACTGCCCTTGGCGTTTCGATCCACGCCCAACCTCTTCAGGCTCTCCCCCAGCGAGGGCCCCTGTGAGGCAAAGGGGGGCATACTCCCGGATCCGCATCGACGAGCCTTCGTCCGCCGCGGGCTCGCTGCTGGGGAGCGTTGCGCGTGGCCCACGAAGGAGACCGACGATGCCGAAGCAGAAAGACCTCAAGCGCAAGGTCCGCGCCCGCATGCAAAAGACGGGCGAGTCCTATACCGCTGCGCGTTCCCGCCTTGTGGCGCGAAAGACCGCCTCGCGCAAATCCACTCCCGCGATTCCCGACAATATCGCCGCGCGGACCGGGCTCGCCGAGCGGGCCGGCATGTCCGACACCGCGGTGGAGTCCAAGACCGGCAAGTCCTGGGCCCAGTGGGTGCAAGTCCTGGATGGGATCAACGCCGCGTCCTTGCCGCACCGGGAGATTGCCAAGCACCTCGATGATCACTACGACTTCGGGGGCTGGTGGGCGCAGACGGTGACGGTGGGCTACGAGCGGATCCGCGGCCTGCGGGAGATTGGTCAGCGCCGTGGCGGAGCCTACGAGGCGAGCAAGAGCAAGACGGTTCCGGTTCCGGTGGGGAAACTCTACGCGGCCTTCACCGCCCCCGCGCGCAAACGCTGGCTGGGGGACATCGACCTCAAGGTGCGCACCTCCACCCGCAACAAGTCCATGCGGATCACCTGGCCGGACGACACCTCCCTGCACGTGTACTTCCTGGACAAGGGGCCGGCCAAGAGCTCCGTCCAGGTCCAGCATGTGGGACTGCCCGGGAAGAAGGACATCGACCGGGTCAAGGCGTTCTGGGAAGATCGGTTGAAAGCCCTCGCCCTGGAGCTCTCATGACCCCACGACGTCTCGCCCACTACCAACTCATCGACAAGATCGGCCAGGGAGGCATGGGCGAGGTCTATCGCGCCCGGGATACCCTGCTGGATCGGGAGGTGGCGATCAAGATTCTCCCCGAGGTGTTCGCGGGGGAGGCGGAGCGGCTGGCCCGGTTCGAGCGGGAAGCCAAGCTGCTGGCCTCGCTCAACGATCCCGGGATAGCCGCGGTGTATGGCCTGCACGAAGACCAGGGCACCCGGTTTCTCGCCATGGAGCTGGTGGCCGGAGAGGACCTGTCCCAGCGGATGGCCCGGGGCCGGCTCCCGGTGGACGAGGTCCTGGAGATCGCGGCTCAGATCGCCGCGGCTCTGGAGGTCGCGCACGAGAACGGGGTCATCCACCGGGATCTCAAGCCGTCCAACGTGATGCTGACCCCGGACGGCAAGGCCAAGGTCCTGGACTTCGGGTTGGCAAAGTCCCTGGACCGCGAGCCGGGTGGAAGCTCGTCCCAGGACCTGACCCAGTCTCCCACTCTCGCTGCCATGGGCACCATGGGCGGGGTGATCCTGGGAACCGCGGCCTACATGTCGCCGGAGCAGGCCCGGGGCAAACCGCTGGACCGTCGCACCGACATCTGGTCGTTCGGGGTCATGCTCTACGAGATGCTGGGCGGCCGTCAGCTGTTCATGGGGGAAACCCTCAGCGACACCATGGCCGATGTGCTCAAGGGGGAAATCGACCTGGGCTCGGTACCGGCACAGGTTCCGGACTCGGTGCGGGCGCTCCTGGAACGTTGCCTGGATCGGGATCCGCGCTCCCGGTTACGGGACATTGGCGAGGCGCGTCTGGTGTTGGCGAACCCGGGAGATCCTGCGCCTGGTGCCGTTGCCAAACGAACCGGGCCGGGACGGCGCACCGCGTTCGTGGGGCTGGCCGCCGGGTTGATCCTGGGCTCCGGGATCACCATGTGGTCGCTGCGTGCGTTCGTGACCCCCGCCGCACCTGGTGCTGAGGCGGAGAAGGTCGTGTTCGAGATACCCCTCGTGGAGCGCGCCGACGTGGTTCGGGGGGCGATGTCGCCCGACGAGCGGCGCGTGGTCTACACGGACACGGATCAACTCTGGGTACGCGACCTGGATCGGCTGGACGCACGGGCCATCGCCGGAACGCGGGGGGCGGTGGCTCCGTTCTGGTCCCCGGACGGTGAGTGGATTGGGTACTCCCAGGGGACCCGGCTGTATCGCATTCCGTCGGAAGGGGGCGATCCGTTTGTCCTGTGCGATGTCCCCGGGGGCTTGCACGGCTGGGCGGGACAAGCGGTGTGGTCAAGCGATGGTCAGATCCGGTTCACCCCCGGTGACGGCGGTATCTTCAGCGTATCGGATCAGGGCGGGGATCCGGTCGAGTTGATCGCCCCGGGTGAGGGGCAAACGGATTTCCATCAGCTCTGTGTCGCGGAGGACGGCACCCTGTTCTTCGTGGCGCACGAGGGGTCGTTCTTTCCGGTCATCCAGGCCCTACGCGACGGGGTGGTCACCGATGTGCTGCGACTCCCGGAGCACGCTCTGGGCTATCCCCAGCTCTCGCGAGGCCACCTCATCTTCTATCGCGCCCCCAGCAACCGTGGGGTTTGGGCGGTGCCGTTTTCCCTGGAAGCCCTGGAGACAACGGGCGAACCGTTCCTGATCAGCTCCAACGGCAATCATCCGTTCGCGTCACCCGAGGGGAGCCTGCTCCACTTCCTCCCCGTTCCCCCGCGTTCCTGTCAGGTGGCCGTGGTCTCTCCCAACGGAGCTCTTGTCCGAGCGTTGGGCGAGCCGGGAATGAACCTGTCGGAGGTCACGCGCTCCGCGGACGGAAAACAGATTGCCTTCATCCAGAGCGAGGATACCCGTTCGGACCTGTGGGTCATGGACAGCCAAACCGGGGAAAAGCGACGGCTGACCTTTGGCCCCGAGCCGACTTCGAACCCGTCCTGGTCTCCCGACGGCAACCGGATCGTGGCCCGCACCGGGGGGCCTGCGCTGGGGAACGCGAAGGTCATGACGCGTTCGGTATCCAACGGGAGCGTCGATCTGGACCTGGGACTGGCCACCCGGGCAACCTTTTCGCCGGATGGACGGTGGATCGCCTACACCGGCTACAACGCAAACTTCAATCCGTCGATCTGGTACCGGCCGGCGGATGGGTCCGGGGATCCCATTCTCTTCTTCGACTCCGAAGTCGAAGACCTGGATCCCGCTTTCTCCCCGGACGGCCGCTACCTGTCCTACATGTCGGATGCATCGGGCCGGGATGAGATCTATGTGCGCTCGTTCCCGGATGGGGAGTCCCAATGGCAGGTATCCTATGACGGAGGGCAGTTCGCCAAGTGGAGCCCGGACGGCTCCCGGCTGTGCTTCCAGTCCCATGGGGAGTTGTTCCAGGTCACGGTGAGTCGGGTATCGGGGTCCATCGCTTTCTCCGCACCCAGCCGTGTCATGGATCTCCGGGGGATCGTGTCCTGGGACACCACGGACAATCCGGGAGAGTTTCTTGTCATTCGCCTGGAGAACCCGGATGATCACGTCCCCGGTATCGCGGTGACCCTGAACTGGGATGCGGACCTGCGATGACGATCGAGTTTGTCGAGTATTGGATGTCCATCGAGTAGACACGGGTGGGGAGTCCCCAACCGGCGGAGGTTGCATGCGCGCATTTCGAGTTTCGGTCCTGGTCGCCGTCCTGACCCTGGCTCTTGCCGGCGGGGCCCTTGCCGGCACCATGACCTTCATGGCCAGTGACGACGCCACCATCTTCAGCGAGAGCGGCGACGTAGCCAACGCCCAGGGAGAGTTCCTCTTCGTGGGCCAGAACAATCAGGGTAACAACCGTCGCGCCCTGGTCCGCTTCGATGTGAGCGCGCTTCCCGAGGGCGCCACCGTGACCGTGGTCACCCTCCAGATGGAGATGACCCAGAGTAACGGGGGGGAGATCGCGGTCGCCGTGTTTCCTGTTGAAGCGGATTGGTCCGAGGGCTCCGCGTCCGGGATGGGCAACGGCGGTGGCCAGGGTTCCCCGGCCCAGAACGGCGATGTGACCTGGACCCGGCGCGAGTGGCCGGGTGTCTCCTGGGCCGCTCCGGGAGGGGATTTCAGCTCCACCCCGAGCGCCCAGACCGATGTGGACGGTCCGGCCATCTACACCTGGTCCAGCCCCGCCATGGTGACCGATGTGAGGGCCTGGCGCGGGGACGCGGCGCTGAACCGGGGTTGGATCCTCATTGGGGGGGAGAGCGCCCAGCAGACCGCCAAGCGATTTGCCAGCGGCGAGAACGCCAATAGCGAGCTGGTTCCCCGGCTGATCGTGGAATACGACGACACACCGGTAGAACGGACCACCCTGGGCGGCCTGAAGCGGGAGTTCCATCCGTAGTATGGTTGAGGGACCCTGGCCGGTTCCCAAGGAGCTTCCTTTGCGATTCCTTTTCCTTGTCCTGCTACTCCTCGGTCCCGCCGCGCCCGCTATTGCCTGTTCCACCTTCTGCGTGGAGGGTGCCTCGGGTCCCCTGTTCGGCAAGAACTACGACTGGAACGTGGAGGAGGGGTACCTGGTCGTGAACCGGGCGGGTGTCCTCAAGCGCGCGCTCCTGGACGAAGCGCCGGCCGAGTGGACCGCCCGTCACGGGAGCATCACCTTCAACCAGTACGGTCGGGAGTTCCCCAACGGCGGCATGAACACCGAAGGCCTGGTCGTCGAGCTGATGTGGCTCGACGGGAGTGTCTATCCCGAGCCCGATCCGCGCGGCGCGGTGGGCGTGTTGCAGTGGATCCAATACCAGCTGGACACCGCGGCGAGCGTGGAGGAGGTGCTGGCCAGCGACACCCGGGTGCGCATCGATGGGCGCACCCCGCTGCACTACCTGATCGCGGATGCGACCGGGGACGTGGCCACGGTGGAGTTCCTGGACGGTCGGATGGTGTCCCACCAGGGCGATGCCCTCCCCTCCCCGGTGCTGACCAACGACCGATACGATCGGTCCCTGCGTTTCCTGGAATCCCACGAGGGGTTCGGGGGGACCCAGCGAGCGGGACGGGGAAGCGGCTCCCTGGATCGGTTTGTTCGCGCGTCCGCCGCGGTGGCGACGTTGGAGCCGGGCGACGCAACGGTCGAAACCGCGTTCGACATCCTGGGGAGCGTGGCCCAGGGGAACGCTACCGTATGGAGCATCGTGTACGACATCCGTGGCCGGGTGGTCCATTACCGCACGCTCGAGTCGCCGGATCGCCGTTACGTGCGGATGCAGGCCCTGGACTTCGCCTGCGATGCGCTCCCGCTTTCCATTGACCTGGACGCGGGTGGAACCGGGGACATGACCGATCTGCTCGCCCCTCTCGATCGCGCCACGAACCGGGACCTGATCCGGTCCAGCTATGCCAAGACACGGCACGTAGGCCCGGTTTCCGACGAAGCCCTGGACCGGGTCGCAAGCTACCCGGACCGCATGGAGTGCGCGTCCGCCAATTAGGGGCGCCGGAGGAAGACATCGTGAACCCCGACATCTATCGCGTGGTCCCCGGGTCCACAGTGGACCTGGCTTCCGTGGACCCTCAGGACAAGACGCTCTACCCGCATCAGAAGAAGGCGGGTAAGGAACTGCTCCAGGAACAGAACGCCCAGTTGGAGTCGCTGCAGGAACTGCTCTACGCCCAGGGCAAGCACCGGCTCCTGGTGGTGATCCAGGCCATGGACACCGCGGGCAAGGACGGAACCATTCGGCACGTGTTCGAAGGCGTGAATCCCCAGGGCGTGAAGGTGGCCTCGTTCAAGAAGCCCAGCGCACGCGAGTTGGCCCATGACTACCTGTGGCGCGTGCACCAACGGACCCCGGGGCAGGGTGAGATCGTCATCTTCAACCGGAGCCACTACGAGGACGTCCTGGTGGTGCGGGTGCATGCCTTTGTCCCGGAATCGGTATGGAGCCGACGCTACGATCACATCAATGCGTTCGAGAAGATGCTGGCCGATGAAGGGACGACCATCCTCAAGTTCTTTCTCCATATCTCCAAGGAAGAACAGAAGAAGCGTCTCCAGGCCCGACTGGACGAACCGGACAAGAACTGGAAGTTCTCCCGCGCCGACGTCGAGGAGCGCAAGCTGTGGCACCGGTATACCGAGGCCTACGAGGCGGTTCTGTCACGGACCAGCACGGATCACGCCCCCTGGTACGTGATCCCGGCCAACCGCAAGTGGTACCGGAATGTGGTCATCTCGGAGATTCTCATCCGTGCGCTCAAGGGGCTGGAGATGAGCTATCCACCCGCCGAGGATGGGCTCAAGGAGATCGTGATCGACTAGCGGTCGCGTCGCAGCAGCAAATCCCCTTGGGCGTACTGCAGATCCGGGCCCTGGTCGCCGAGGGTCCCGTTGAAGGATCGCAGGTGAAACCGGGCGCGAATCCCGGGGCCGGTTGCCTCCAGGACCATCAGCTCCCCCGGAACCCGGTTGTTTCCGAGGTGTTCCTCACGGCGGGCTTCCAGCCTTTCCAGAAGAGGTTCGAGGGGAAAGGTCAGCACGGTGTCGCCCGAGGCGCCCTCGAGCAGGAAAAGCGCGTGATCCCACATGCGGTAATCCAGCGTGTAGGCGTCTGAGTCCACCTTGAAGTGTTGCGGCCATGCGCTCTGGATCCGCACCGCATGATCAAAACCGCGGATATCCAGGACGTGTCCGTCCTCGTGGACGTTGAAGTTGAAGTGGGTGGCGTTGCGGGAAGCCCAGGGCGGGATGTACTCCAGGTCCAAGCGGGCCAGCACCCGATCCCGGCCCGTTTCCGCCACCGCGTGGGGTTTTCCCGTGAGTGTGTCGACGTCGGCCAGCCCGTCCTCGAACCAGTCCCGCAGGGGATCGGAACCATGGGTCTCGATCAGGTAGTCCACGATGTTGCCGATCTCGCGGCGATCATCGACCGAAGGGGGCGTGGCGGCGGCGTGCGCCCGCCCGTCGGTGAGCATGTTGTTGGCGGTCAGGAGTGCTTCCAGGCGGTTCTTCTGGCTTCGTTCCGAGACCGAGAACGCGCCCCAGGGACCGAATCCGGTAACCAGCGCCAGCGCGCACAACGTGGCGGGGATCACCTTGATGCTGCGCGAGCGGGTGGCGATGGAGTAGAGGGCAATCCCGGTCAGCCACAGGGCGAGCACGATGAGGTAGTAACGGTTTTCGGTGATGCCGTACTGCTGGACCCGTTTCCAGATGGCCAGCAGCAGCATGATGATGGAGGGAAAGAGCGCGATATAGAAACCGCGCGAGTAGGTGGCGATCCACCGGTTTTCCACCCGATCCCGCACCGGGTAGACGAGCAGCAGTGACAGGATGCCCACCACCGCGACGCTCGACACCAGATAGCCGATCCACCCGCTGGGCCAGGACTGGGTGATGACGATCTTGCCCATGTAGAGGGTGAGGATGACCAGGTAGAGGGTGACGATGGGGACGAGGATGAACTGGCTGAACACCTTGATGGCGGTGGGATAGTCCCGCCGCGTCTCCAGCAACGGTAGGTCCCTGGGCACTCCTCCCAGGAAGAACCAGGTGTTGAAGACAAAGACCACCGTCACCCAGAGGCGAAAGTAGGCTTTCTCGTCGACATGGATGCCCAGCAACTTGTCGATCGCCAATAGGGCGATGATGAGCCCCAGATAGAGCACCGCCGAGTACAACGCCGAGACCAGGAAACGCAGGAACAGGGTCCGGTTGTACTGCCAGAACCCGTTGGCCTCTCCGCGTCCCAGGTAGGGAAGCACGGCGACGAGCAGGTGGAATCCCACCGCGAGCTGCACCAGACGGCGCGCTGCGACCGGATCCCGCCAACCCGGGAAGGCGAAGAAGAGAGCGGTCAGGACCGCCAGGCCGACCAGGCTCGCCAGGGCTCCGACTTTCCGCGAGGTGGCCCGCTCGGAGGACACGGCCAGCGCGAAGAACAGGCTGATGCCGAGGCCGGAGCTGAACAGGAGCCGCATCAACAGCGGCGGTGGATCCCCGTCGTCGAACATGATGATGCAGACGACAGCCGAGACGATCCCGGCCAAAAGGACCCAGGGGAAGCGGAGCGCGGCCGACCGCGCCTGGGACAGGGCGAGGGAAAGGGACGGAAAGCGCATGCCGCTAGTGTGCTCCCCCAACCGCCGTGGGGCAAGGGGCGACCTCGCGGAATCAGGCGCCTTCGAACCCGGTGAGCACGTTGGCCGTGTTGATCCCGATCGCCTCGACCGCGTAGCCCCCCTCCATGACGAACAGGCTGGGCAGACCGAGCCGGCGCAGCCGGTCCCCCAGGCGCAGGTAGTCCTCGCTCTCCAGGCGAAAGAAGGAGATGGGGTCGTCCTTGAAGGTATCGACCCCCAGCGAGATCACCAGCGCGTCCGGCCCGTGGGCGAGGATACGGTCACAGGCATGTTCCAGGGCCTGTCCCCACACGTCGTACGCCGTTCCCTCCGGCAGCGGGAGGTTGAAGGTGAACCCCTCGCCCGATCCGTGTCCCGTCTCGTCGGCGTAGCCCAGGAAGTGGGGGAAGGCATACTGCGGATCGCCGTGCAGGGAGACGACCAGGACGTCCTCGCGTTCCTCGAAGATGGACTGAGTGCCGTTCCCGTGATGGAAGTCCACGTCGAGCACCGCCACCCGGGCCGCCCCGTCGTCCAGAAAGGCCTGGGCCGCCACCGCCGCGTTGTTGAAGAAGCAGTAGCCGCCAAAGAGATCCGCGGCGGCATGATGTCCCGGCGGGCGGCACAACGCGAACGCGCTCCTGGCTCCCGCGGCGATCCGATCCCGCGCGGTGAGCGCGACGTCCACCGCGAGACGGGCCGCGTCCCAGGTGTCCGCGGTGATCGAGGTCTCGGCCGAGAAAGCGTACTGCCCAAGTCGTCCGTCGATATCCCGGGGCTCCTTGGCCCGCATTCCGCGTGCGGGCCAAACGGTGGGAATGGCCTCTCCCCCCTCGGGGTGCGCCTCCCGCCAGTCGTGCCAGGCTGCTTCCAGGAACCGCAGATAGGCCGCATCATGGATCCGCTCCAGCGGAGCCATGCCGTGTGGGGTGGGCGGAACCACGTCCCCCAGGTCGACCTCCCGGATCCGGGCCAGGATCTGCTCCACCCGGGCCGGGCACTCGTGGGGTGGGATGAGCAGCCCTCCCGAAAGCTCGGTTTGGGCGTTGCGCAGGATGTGTCGGTCGCTGTAGACGGTGAGCATGCCGATTCCCCGGGTTGGGAGTTGCGTGACCGGGAGTGTACCCTTCCGGTGATGCGCCACCCAGTCCGGTTTGCCTGCCTGCTGATCCATCTCGCCACGAGCGCGTGGGCGGATGGGGTGCCCTCGTTCGTGGTCGATTACGGCCCCGACCCGCTGCGGCCCGACGAAGTCGAGTACATCGACCGGAACATGCGCCTGGTCCTGGAGTGGATGACCCAGGTGGACGCCCCCAACCTCTCCGTTCCCGGCCTGGTCTACGTGGATCTTCCCGGGGCACCGCACGACTGGCAGCACGAATGGTTGGATCTCATCCAGGGGACGGAGAGCGCGTTCCTGCACACCACCGACCCGGCCAGCGCGGTTGTGTTCCCGGAAGCCGGACAAACGGAACTGCGATGGCGACCCGACGCGCGTCTCGCCGCGGAGGATCCCGGCCGGTACCGCGTGTTGCGCTCCGACGGCGGGGATGCGTTCCTGCTGCGCGGGATCACCGGGTCCCCGGCCTGGACGGATCAGGGAACGGTGGCCTCGGTGGACTATGTCTATCGGATCGAGACGTTGCGACCGGACGACACCGCGATGGAGTACTCGGGCCCCCTTGCCTACACTCCGTCCGCAGACCCCGGCCCGGCGTTCTGGTCCGGCGGGTGGAAGTTGGAACCGGCCGGGGGCGACAGTGCCCGGCTTCTGGTCGTTCTGGATGCGTCGCGGGATGCGGCCGGATACACGGCCGAGCTCCTGATCGATCTCGATCGGGACAATGTCTGGGATGAACCGGGGGAGCGAGTGCCGGCACGAAAGCGTCCCCGTCACCCCGGGTTCGTGGTGACGCTGCAGGTCCCCCGATACCGGCAGGGCGGCATCCCCTACCGGTTCCGGATCACCGACCCGGAGCAGATCGTGCGGGACGTCCCGGAACGGGGAGCTTTCATCACCAGCCCCAACAACCGGGTGGGCTCGGACGACTTCGCCCATTACTACACCGATCCCGGGCATCCCGAGGTGCGGGCCATGCTGGTGGCCAAGGCGCGGTCGCGGCTCGAGCTGGGGAGCGACGGGATCTTCGGTGACAACGCGAACCTGCGTCTGAAAGCCTGGGCGGTGGACGCGTTCCCCATGGATTACGACGCCGCGCGTTACGAGAACGACATGATGGAACTGTTGGGGGTAGTGGCCGAGGCGATTGGCCCCGCTCCGCTGATCGTCAACGGGCTTCTGGGTCCCGAGTCGTTGCCCATTCTGGGTCCGACCCATGGGGCGATGTGCGAGGGGTTCGCCTACGTGGCGGGCTCCGGGGTCAAGACCGGGGCGGCCTGGGTACGCGATCTGACCACGGTGCTCCGGGCCGAGCAGGAGCACGTGGGGAAACGGGTGCTGGTCCTGTCCGTGGTCCCGGACGCGGACCCCGAGGCCCGGTTGTACGCCCTGGCCTCGTTCCTCCTCGCCCTGGGAGATGATGCGCTCTTCGCCAACAGCGACCGGCTCAACCGGGGACTGGTCACCTTTGCCGAGCAGCATCTGGATCTGGGAGCGCCGATGGAAACCCTGGCCCCGTTCGTTCCGGGTGAATCCGTCACGGCGCCGGTGACACGTGCCTTCGAGCGGGGATGGATCCTGGTGAATCCCCTGCCGGAGACGACGGTCACCGTTTCTGCTCCCGGAGTCCACCGGGTCCGGGTCGATCCGCACAGTTTCCAGGACGGCGGCGCGGTGTGGACGGAGCCGGTCTCCGGCGTCAACCTGCCCCCGGGTTCGGCGGCCATCCTGTTGCCTGCCGCATTGCCTCGGCCTTGACCCCAATAGGGCAATGCCTATGCTAGGCTGACCCGGGGTGGTACCAATATGAATCCTATTCTAGTAATCAGCGCGGTCGTAGCTGTTGCCTTCCTGGTCCGGTGGCTCTGGCGGAGTCGTTCGAACCGCGAAGAGCCCCGCGTTGTCGCCGCGCTTCCCACCGGGACTCCGGATCTGGGATCCCTCTATGCCGTGGTCGAGAATCTGGTCGAGGCCTTTGACCGGTCGCCGGATCCGCGCGTGCTCCTCGACGAGCCCCGCTTCCATGACGGGGTGAACCTGCTCAACGGCAACGGCTACAGCGATGCCGACCTCATGAAGTTCTACCGCGGAGACAACGCGATCATCGCCTGTCTGGCGCTGGAGACCATGGTGCAGCGGGGGGAAATCACGGAGGTGCCGGTCGGTACGGGCATCCTCGATGTTGTTTCAACCATGCCGCACTGGACCCGGTACTTCGCCCTGCGCGCCGCGGACCAGTGCACCCCGGCCGATCAGCCCCTGATGGGTTTCTTCCTGAGCCGGATGGAGCGATGGGATGATCGCTTCTCGGAGGAGTTTGCCCGGGACTTCTTCCGCGCCCGGCTGGAGAAGGGGGAAACTCCGACCTTTGCCGGTGCCCTCGAGTCGCTCTCTGAACCCCAGCTCAAGAACGTGACCCGGGCCCTGGAGCACTTCGGCGAAGCGGTGCCGGAAGCGTTGCGCCAGGAGTTCGAGGAGTGGTCCCGTTCACGGATCGATCTCGATGCGCTCTCCGCGGTGGGGCGTGTCCACGACGGCCGGGAAGGCACCCGCGACGGGAACGTCATCGAGACCCCGGCCATCGAGCGCAACGTGGGGCGGATCCTCCAGCTCTTTGATCGGACGCCGCCCCGATCCGTCCTGATGGTCGGCGAGTCCGGTGTCGGCAAGTCCGCCACCGTGCGCGCGCTGACCGCGCGTCTGCTCGCGGACGGCTGGCTGGTCTTCGAGGCCGGCTATACGGAGATGATGGCCGGCACCGCCTTCCGGGGTGAGCTGGAAGGGCGGGTTCGCGACCTCGTGCAGCAGCTCTCGGGCAAGCCCAAGGCGGTGTGGGTCATTCCCGAGTTCCATCTGCTGCAGTGGGCCGGCCGTCACGAACAGAGCCCGGTCAGCGTTCTTGATCTCGTCTTTCCCGCGATTCGTTCCGGGGACCTGCGGGTGCTGGGCGAGGTGCGGGCCGATGCCTACGAACGGCTGGTCATCCAGAAGCCGCAGATCCAGAGTGGATTCGAGTCGGTGCGGGTCGAGGCGGCCAGCGCGTCGCAGACCCTGGACATCGCCAGACAGTGGGCCGCCGGACAACCGGTCGCGGGGGCGGATACCCTGGCTTCCCCCGAGGTGCTGAGCGAGGCCTGGAACCTGGCCCAGCAGTTCCTCGGTCAGGCCGCCCCCGGAAACCTGCTCGAGTTGCTGGACTTTTCCCACAAGCAACTATTGGGAGCGGCGGCCGAGACCGAGCGCTCCATGACGGTAGACGACCTCTATGCGAGCCTCACCACCCTCACCGGTCTGCCCCGGAGCGTTCTCGACGACCGGGAACAACTCAACCTGGGCGGCCTGCGGGACCTGTTCGCCAGGCGCGTCCTGGGGCAGAACGAGGCGGTGACCTGCCTGGTGGAACGGGTGGCCATGATCAAGGCGGGGATGACCGATCCCACCCGGCCGCTGGGGGTGTTCCTGTTCGCCGGACCCACCGGAACCGGGAAGACCGAGATCGCCAAGACCCTCAGCGAGTTTCTCTTCGGGTCGTCCAAGCGCATGATCCGGTTGGACATGAGCGAGCTCCAGACCCCGGAGTCGATCAGCCGGTTGGTTGGGGACGGTCACGGGGAAACCGAAGGCGCCCTGGTGCATCAGATCCGCAAGCAACCCTTCTCGGTGGTGCTGTTGGACGAGTTCGAGAAGGCGCATCCCAACGTCTGGGATCTGTTCCTGCAGGTTTTCGACGACGGACGACTGACCGATCGCCAGGGCAACGTGGCCGACTTCCGTCACGCCATCATCATTCTCACCTCCAATCTGGGCGGGGTGATTCCCAGCGGCACCTCGCTGGGCTTCACCGGTGGCAGCGACGGGTTCAGCCCCGGCGCGGTGGAGCGTGCGGTGGGGCAGGCGTTCCGCAAGGAGTTCCTCAACCGCATCGACCGGATCGTGGTGTTCCGCCCGTTCTCGCGGGAGATCATGCGGTCCATCCTGCAGAAGGAGATTGCCGCCACCGAGCGCCGGCGTGGCCTGCGCAACCGGGACTGGGCGGTGGAGTGGGACGAGAGCGCGGTGGATTTTCTCCTCGACCGGGGGTTCACCCCGGATCTCGGCGCGCGCCCCCTCAAGCGGGTCATCGAGCGCTACTTCCTCTCCCCCCTGGCCCTGACCATCGTGGACCATCGGGTTCCGGAGGGGGATCAGTTCCTCTTTGTCCGCGCCGCGGGGGATCGTCTCCAGGTCGAGTTCGTGGATCCCAACGTGGCCGATACCGCGGCAGGGGGCGCGGTGGACGTGGAGACCGAGATCGCGCGCACCGGGGATGTCGAGGTGCGGAGCATCGCGTTGGATCCCCAGGGGACACCGGAAGAAGTGGGGCGGCTTCAGCCCGCCTTCACCGCCCTGCAAGAGCGTATCCAGGGAGCGGAGTGGCAGGAGAGCAAGGACACGGCGCTGCGCATGATGGCCGCGCCGGACTTCTGGGATTCGGATGATCGGTTTGCCATCCTGGCCGAGGCGGAATACCGCGACCGCATCGAAAGCGGACTGGAACTGGCCGGGTCGCTCATGGGGCGCCTGGCCACGGAGGGTCGGGATCATGCGCCGCGCGATCTGGTGCGACGGCTGGCCGAGCGTCTCTATCTGCTGGATCGCGCCTGTCGCAGCCTGACCGGCTCCGAACCCCGGGACGCGTTCCTTCTCATCGAGGCCGGAAGCGGCGTCGGCGAGGGCAGCGCCGAGGGGAATCGCTTCGCCGGCCGGTTGCGCGCGATGTACGAAGCGTGGGCGTCCCGACGCGGCATGCGTTGGACGGTGCTGGACGAGGGCCCTCCCCGCGGGCCGTACCGGATGCTCGCCGCGGTCTCCGGCTTCGGGGCCTATCAGATCCTTGCTTCCGAGACTGGATTGCACGTGTGGGAGTCGCCCGGGACTCGCGACGGAAGCTTCAACCGGGCGCAGGTCCGTATCCGCGCCCTGGGGCAGGGAGACGAGGGAGCGCGAAACGACCGGGATCTCCAGGCCCAGGCGCATCGTGCGCTGCAGGACGACGAGGACCGGCGGACGGTGGTTCGACGCTATCGGTCCGAGCCGTCTCCGTTGGTGCGGGACGGGGTTGGAGGGTGGCGGACGGGGAACCTGGAGCGGGTGCTGGGCGGGGACTTTGATCTGATGGGCTGAGTGGGCGTTTGGTGGTTTGGCGTCTCAGGGGACGGTCTTCTGTGAGGAGTCCAAGGATGCGGAAGAGAAGCAGTCGAAGTTGGGTTGGAACGGTGCTGGCGCTCCTGGTCGTGTCATCGCCCGCTATCGGGGGGGACGCGCCCGTTGACGATGACGTTGCGCGCACGGACGTGCGGATCACCTCTGCCGATGACCTGTCCCTGTTCGTGCGCCAGTACGGCGAGGGGGACACGCCGATCGTCCTCCTTACCGGCGGGCCGGGCTACTCGGGTGACTACTTCGAAGAGGTGGCCCTGCGGTTTGGCAAGCAACATCGCGTCATCCTGCCGGACCAGCGCGGCACCGGGCGTAGTGTGATCAATCCGTGGGACGCCGCGCGGGTCACCATCGAAGCGAGCGTCGCCGATGTGGAGGCGTTGCGGGCGCACAGCGGCGCCGAGCAGATCATCCTGGTCGGGCATTCGTGGGGTGGCGTGTTGGCGCTGGCCTACGCGGCCGATCACGGGCAGCACGTACGCGCCCTGGTACTGATCGGTTCCGGCGGGGCGACCTCCAGCTGGAACATGCGGTACTCGCAGAACCTCGTGGCGGCCCTCAACCAGGACGACATGACCGCCCTGTTCCAGGCGCAGGGGCTCATGGCGACGGACCCGGATGCGGCGTTGGTGGCAATGATCCGCGCCACGGCACCGGCCATGATCCTGGACCGTGAACTCGCATTCCGCTCCGCGGACGAGTACTCCGGTCCGGCGATGCTGACCCCGGCCGTTACGTTGACCATGCAGGGTTGGCTGATGGGGTACGACCTTGGTGATGGTCTGGGCACCCTCGATGCGCCGGTGCTCATCGTCCAGGGCGCTCGGGACCCGATCGGCGAGGAAACAGCGCGTGAGACCGCCGGCATCTTCTCGCGCAGCGAAGTGCACTTGATCGACAACGCGGCCCACGAACCGTACATGGAGCAGCCAGCAGCGTTCTACGGGATCGTCGAGCCGTTCCTGATGGAGCACGCGGGGAAGCCGAAGCCGGAGAAGTGAACCCGCGGGCTAGGAAGACGCCGGAAGCTCCAGCCGAAAGCACGCTCCCGGGCCTATGGGAGTTTCCAGGGTGAGGTCGCCCCGCATGTCGCGCGCCAGGCCACTTGAGATGGAAAGCCCCAGGCCGATCCCCGGATTCGGGTCCGTAGGGTCGCGATCGCCCCGGTCGAAGGGGGTGAAGATGGACTTGGCCAGCTCCTCGGATACTCCCGGCCCGTGATCGCGGACCTTCATGATGAGCGACCCATCGTGCAACTGAACGCTCAGGTCCACCTTGGACTTCGACCCGTTACGGCCGTACTTCCCTGCATTGTCGACAAGGTTGGAGAGCACCTGGGCGATGGACTCGGGATCGACCTCGAGTGGGCTCGACCCGGGAGGATCACACTGTACGTTGAGGGTGAAGCCGGAAGCCTCGGCTTGGCGGTGCAACGGCGGTGTCACGCGGGCGAGGAGGGTGTCGAGGGTCAGCTGCCGCACACGCGGCGTTCCTCCTTGCTGTTCCAGACGCGCATGGGTCAACACGTTCTCGACCATCGCGGAGAGTCGTTCCGACTCGTCCTTTAGGGTCTCGAGGTACTGCTGTTGCTGCCCCTTTTCCGGGACCATTCCGCCGGCCAGCATCTCCGAGTACATCCTGAACGTGGTCAAGGGTGTGCGCAGCTCGTGGGTCACCGCGGAGACAAACTGCCGCCGCCGTTCGCTCAGCTGGACGCTCTGGTGTAGCGTGAAGCCCACCGCCAACGACGCCACCATGGCCAGGAGCCAGGCCAGACCCAGGGTGGTGCGGGCTGGGGTCAGCGCGGCGGGAATGGGAGGAGACGGTGGAGAGGCGATCAGGGCAACCGGTAGGTTCGCCAGGGAGCCTCGCGTGGGGTCAACCTCGGGCGACTTGGGCAGAACCCGGACCAACTCCACGTCGGCCAACAGGGGACCCGTCTCGTTCAGGAGACTGTCCTTCAGTTTGGACCAGTCGACAAAGAAACCCTGAAACACCCTGCCGTCGCCGATCTCGACCCGCCGCACGAAGACCAGTTCGTAGTCCTCTCCCCCGGCTGGATGCGGGAGCCACACGGGGATCAACTGCCCTACGTCGACCGGAACCCCGTCGGTCCAGGCGGACCCGGGAGCCGGGGGCACGGAACAGAAGGCACGCGCGTCGTACTCGGTCTGCCTTCCATCCGACTGCGATGCGGACGGCGTGGAGGGGTTGGCAGGCTCTGTCGCGGGGGGCGACTCGGCCAGATCAATAGCGCCCCGAATCTGCTCCAGATCGAGGTACACCGCGCGCCGGTCCAACTCCTGTTCCTTGGATGCCAGCTGGGCCAATGTGACCGGTAGCTCCGCCAGGTTGGGTAGGGTACCCGGGGCCTGGGGAGAGGTCACCCCGTTCACATCGAGCTGGAAGTGCAGCGGGATCAGGCTGGACTCGAACGACAGCAGCGGTGAACTCCGGGCGGTTTCGCCTTCGACATACGGCAGGTAGTCCGAGTAGGGCCGGGCGGCCTCACGCCCAAGGAAGATCGAAAGCCAGGAGTCCATCCGCCACAACGCGGCCTGTTGCATCTCCTGGTGACGGGCCGCCGCGGTGGCCTGAAGCTCGGCCCGCTCAAGCCGCAGCATGGTGATCGTGACCCAGCCCATGGCCACGGCCACCGCCAGCGAACACACGGCAAAGACCAGCCACGAGCGACGCGGCGCTCTCATGACGTGCCCTCGGCGAACATGTAGCCCTTGTTGCGCACGGTGAGGATCCGCTCGGGCGAGGCCGGGTCCCGTTCCAGCTTCTCCCGGAGTCGACGGATATGCATGTCGACGGTGCGGGTCTCCAGTTCCCGGGTGCTGCCGCCCCACACATGTTGCAGGAGCTCCTTGCGATCGATGGGACGGCCGGGATTCACCGCCAGATAGCGGATGATGTTGGCCTCGAGATCCGAGATGCGCAGCGTTGCCCCGTCGCGAACCACGATCTCCAGCCGCTCGAAGTCCACCGTCCGGTCACCGAAGGATAAGGACTGCACGTCGGTAGGCCGCTCGGCCGAGCGACGCAGCACAGCCTCGACCCGGGCCAGGAGCTCGGTGGCGCTGAACGGCTTGACCACATAGTCGTCGGCGCCTCCCTTGAGACCGCGCACACGGTCTTCTTCCGTCCCGCGCGCGGTGAGCATGATCACGGGAAGCCTGGGGCGCGCCTTGCGCAACTCCTGAAGAACCCGGAATCCCTCCATGCCGGGAAGCAGGACATCGAGAAGGACGAGGTCCGGAGCGTCGCTCAGCGCCGCCTCCAGACCCCGATCCCCTCGATCGCACTCCACCACGGTGTAGCCGGTGAACTGGAGGGCATCGCACAGCCCGCGCCTGATGGCGACATCGTCCTCGATGACCAGAATGACCGTGCGTGCCAACTTGACTACTCCTGGTTTCGGCTCATGGCCGGATCAGCAACCGCCACCGCCGAGGCCGTTCCGGGTGGCTTGCTCACGGACCGCCTGCCGCATGGCCTCGCCGAGATCGCTCGTCGCGTACTGTTCGGAACGGACCCTCTTGATCAGCGCCTCGCGTTGCATGCTCAGCGTCTGGATCTCGGTCTGGATTGTCTCACGCTCGCGTCGCTTTTCGGCGACGTATCCGGCCAGGTCGTCGGTGCTCATCGACCGGAGCGGCTCCGCCAGGTCGTCGGTGGCAATGGAGGCAATATCGAAGCCCTCCTCCAGGGATGCGTCGACAAGATCCCAGGAGGCATTGGTGTACAGCGAGGTTCCCTTGGCCACGATACGGCTGCTGCACGACTGAACGCCGAGGCGTGATGCGTTCCCGTCCTGGGCCACCTGGTTGGCGAGACCGGCCGCACCCTGGGGTCCATAGGGGACATAGGTCTGGTTCAAGCGCGCGTTCAGGGCCAGGAGCGGTTCGTCGTGCGGCGTTGGGATCTGGATCGTGGCAATGGAGGGATCGATCGCCGAGAAGGTCCCCGAACCCCGTCGCGCCACGTCCGGCCAGAGCTCGACAACCGCCTGGCTGTGGTTCCCCGCGTACATCGCGTTGATGATGATGTCACGGTCCTGCGCCGCTTGCGCCGCGACCCGGTAATCGTAGTTGTCGACGTCCTGGTCGGCCGACTCGTTTCCGGCTACGAACAGGATGCGCACCGCGTCCTGCTCGGATGACCAGCTCATCTGTTCGACCGCGGTGGTGATGGCGCGGCCCACGTACTCCTCACCGCCCTCGATGGTGAGCGCCATCAGGCCGGCGTACACCGCATCCAGATCATTGGTCAGATCGGAATGCCGGACGATCCATCCCGCATCCCAGCCGCCCGCTTCCGTGCCAAACGTCAACAGGCCCACCCGCAGTTCGGGCGTGGGCTCCATCCGCGACAACTCGGCGATGACATCCCAGACACGCGCGCGCGCGGCGTCGATCAGGTCTTCCATGCTCCCGGACGTGTCCAGGCAGATCACCACGTCCACGGAACGCGGCGCGTCACATGGGTCGTCGCTCGTGGGCGTCGTCGCGTGCGACGACGAGGCGGTCAGGATGGCCAGCAAGGCCGGAACGGCAACCAGGATCAGCTTGTGTTTCATCTCACGTGTCCTCCGTACGGTAATAGGTGGGCCCCTCACCGTTGATTGTGCCTTGAACACGCGGGATCGGATGTCACAGGAGTGTAACAAGGTTCACGCCACGCCTATTCATGCACCGGCAGCCGGATCAAGGAAGCCGCCCCTCGGTAGTAATCACGGTCATCGTGCCGCCCGGAACAAACTGCTACCCGAGGAGCCCATGAGAACACCCTCCATCACTGCGACCCTGATGCTTGCTTTGGCCGCGGGGCGCGTTGCGCCCGGCGCGGCCCAGGAAGCCCCCGATACCACCCAGGCGTCCCCGGAGGCGATTCGGGTGTTCCTCGACTGCCAGACGTTCTACTGCGACTTCGACCACTTTCGCCGCGAAATCACCTTCGTGAACTGGATGCGGGATCGACAGGACGCTCAGGTGCACGTCCTGGGTACCCAGCAACCCACGGGGGGTGGTGGGCGTGATCACACCTTGACCTTCATTGGGCTGCGGGAGTTCGCCGGTCGCGTGGACACCCTGTCCTATGTCTCCAGCAACACCGACACGGAGGCCGAGATCCGGGACGGACTGGTACACACGGTCAAGATGGGGCTCATGCGGTACGTTGCCGGGACGCCGTCGGCGGGCCGGATCAGCATTACCTACGAGGCCCCGTCCGAAGAAGCCCAGGAGACGGAGGCCGAGGACCCCTGGAACCTATGGGTTTTCCAGATTCGCGTGGGTGGATACTTCAACGGAGAAACCAACCGCCGGTACGTATCCGGGAACGGATCCATCGGCGCCAACCGGACCGACGAGAACTTCAAGCTGGAGCTGGGTGTGTACGGGAGGTACAGCCGGGACGAGACCGACGTGCCGGAGCAGGACACCACGTACGTCAACACGCAGGAACGCTACGATTTCGACGGGCTTGCGGTGTGGAGTCTGGGTCCTCACTGGTCGGCGGGAGCGATCGGGCGCGTCTCCAGGGACACGTTCGTCAACCAGCTCCTGGCCGTTGAAGCCGGGCCCGCGATCGAGTACAACATCTGGCCCTACGACGAGTCCACGCGGCGAGCCCTGACCTTTCTCTATACGATCGGCGTAGCGGCCTTCGAGTACGAGGAGATCACCGCTTACGGGAAGACCTCGGAGACCCTGCCAAAGCATGTACTGGATATCGACGTCAGCGCGCAACAGCCCTGGGGATCGATCGATGGATCCGTGGAGGTGTCGCAGTACCTGCACGATCTCACCAAGCATCGCATCGACCTGTACGGCGGGTTCAGCATTCGACTTGCTCGCGGCTTCGACCTCAGCTTCTGGGGAGGCGTGTCCCGGGTCAAGGACCAGCTCTTCATTTCCGGGATCGGGCTGACCACCGAGGAGCGGCTGTTGAGGACGCGGCAGTCCGAGACCGATTTCTTCTACTATGGAAACGTCAACTTCAGCTTTCGCTTCGGGTCGAAGTTCGCCAACATCGTGAACCCAAGGATGTAGAGGGGTAGAGGGCGCGGTCCGGGGGCGTGCCGGATGCGATGGAGAAGGCGGGAATCTGCCTCTACCAGAATGCAGGTTGCGAGAGGATCGTACCTACTTGGGCGAAGGCAAGAACACGCGAGATTCCAGCCTGGCAAGCGACGTCCAATCTGTCAGTTACGGGAGTGCATGCAACGTGGCGCCTTTCCAACGGTTCACGCTTGGGCGAATGCACCCTGCACCTCCGTATGCCTATTCCGGGTGCGGCGGGTGCGCTTAATGACTCCTGGACTTCAGTAGCCCCCACGACAAGCGCACCGTGCGCCGCGAACACTCAGGTGCAGCGGAGAACCCTAAGGGTGCGAGCGGATGAGTGAGGGCAGGAGAGTGCTGGGACAGAGTGTAGTGTCCCAGAGAGACATCACAGAACAGCGGGTCAGCCCAGAGCGCGCCTTCGGATGGATAGGACGGGCAAGCGGACTCGTCCTCCGCGGTGGACCAGAAGAGGTTTCCAAGGAGACTGACGTCGGCGGGGGGGTGCGAACGGACCAAGCATCGCTCTGAACCGCTGGTGACAATATTGCGCTGCAGTCGTGTCGTGCCCTCGCCATGAATGGTAATTGGGGCCGCCGCCAATCCCCGCGAGCCTTCACAAGAATTACCAGCAATCGTGTTGTTCACAACCAGGCCCTGTGAGTTGTAGAACAAAGCTCCACTGCCACAGCCTTCAATGTGGCTCTTGTGTCGGGCAGTATTGAGTGAGATGAGGTTGTTTGAAACCGTGAAGTCCATTGGACCTCTCTGACCAGCATTCATGACAACAAGGAGGCCGCCCCCATGGTCGCCGCAGATGTTGCCGGTAATGGTATTGCCGGAAACGATGGTTCCATCAGTGCCAACCATTATCGAGATACCGCCTCCATCTCCGCTTGTGACAACGTTGTCGAGAATCGTGTTGTTGATGATTTCGGGTGCCATGTAACCCGCTGCAAAGATGCCTCCACCCTGATTGCCGGATACATTGCTGGATATGGTGTTGTCCTCGATAACCGGGCGCCAGGTCATTGTGCTTGTTGAGCCATAGCAGGCAATCCCGCCGCCGACGCCAAGGCGAGATCGCTCGTACTGATATTCGGAATAGTTCTCGGTTATCAGATTCCCTCGAATAGTAGGTTCTGCATCGTGAATGGTGATTCCGCCTCCGGTCGGAAGACGGACCGACTCTGCGTCGGTGCGTCCGCCGCGGATCGTGAAACCTTGAATGAGCGTGTTGCGGTCCTCGCCTGAGGTAATGTAGATGACGGATCGACCCTCTGCGTCCGAACCATCAATGGTGGTGAACTGAGGCCCTTTGGTAGCGATCAGGGCGATGGATTTTCCCCCAAGGTTGATTGACTCACGGTACAGACCCTCGCCAACAAGGATTGAGTCGCCCGAAACAGCTTGATCAATTGCTGACTGGATAGTAGCTTGAGGTTCTTGGTTGCCCAGATGAAGCAGCCTAATCTCATGGTTGTGGATTGCAAGTTCGGAGCTTGAACTCAATCCTGAGACCAACAACCCTGCGATGAGGGTCACAATGACTCGCCGTCTTGCCGTGATCATTAGCACCATCAGTTTCTTGGGTTGTAATGAGTCCCCGGTAGCCTTGCCATTTCCCTCCCAAGGCGACTACGCGACGCTAGCAGACGATACGAGCGTAACATTGAGCGTTGCTCACCAAATCTACAACCTTTCGACGCTCCTTGGTAGTCAGCGTCCAGACCCTAGTGATCTGCCCTACGCAGTGCTTCCGCAAGAGTTTCAGTGCCCCCGCCTTACGATTACCCAGGTGACGGAGGCAACCGTCACCATCGTCGCATCATACGGTACAGGCGAGTGTTGTTCACACATATCCGAGGGGCTCTGGTCTGGAGAGTTCTCTTTCGCTGTTACGAGGGGGGGCGGCGGGTTCGCGTTCGACGGAGTCTTTGATGTGGCGAGACAAACTTCTCGGATCTCGGGCCGAGTCTCTGGGGAGCATATTCGAACTGAATTGGGGGGAGTTTGTTTCATCGCTATGTAGTGGCGCGGTATGTGGATGAAGACTCTTTGTTCGGCGGGATATTCGGCCTGGGCCCGGAAACATCTCCTTCTGACGCACGCATGTGGGAACACTGGGACAACGGAAGTCTTGCGATTCGTACGGTTCCGCCCAGCTTCACGGTGGGTGAAGATGCGGTAGTGCCTAGCGCGTTTGTAGGAGTTGATTCCTTCACGACGACACTCCAGCGTAAACGGACAGCGGACGACGTAGTTCCCTCCGGGATCCAGTCTTGGTAGAACGGTAGCGACCCCGTTGGGGTCGCATTCTTGTATCTACGAGGGAAGGAGCGGAGGGATGACTGCGAAGACGCGCGTTCGGCGGACCCGGGAAGAGTGGCACCGATTGGTGGAGCGGTACGAAGCGGGCGGTCTGAGCCCGCGGGAGTTTTGTCGCCGGGAGGGACTCAACGACAACACGTTTCGCCTTTGGCGGAGCCGCGTTCGCTCCACGAGCACCGCGACCGGTCCGTTCGTGGAGGTGGTTCCCGTTGCCAGCCCGGAGTCGCCCTGGTCGATCGAACTCGAGTTGCCGAGCGGGACGAAGCTCCGGCTGCGTGGTTAGGCATGATCGCCGGGAACGAACCGCGTCGGATTCTGCTGTACGGGTCCCCTGTGGACATGCGCAAGTCGTTCAACGGTCTGCTGGCCATCGTCCAGGGCACGCTGGGTGAGGATTCCCTCACGGGAACTCTGTACGCGTTCGTGAACCGTCGTGGGAACTACCTGAAGTCGATCTACTGGGATCGGACAGGGTACTGCCTATTCGCAAAGCGACTGGAGCAGGGTCGATTTCGGTTTCCCGGTGGTAGCGGGAAGCACGAAGTGAGCGAAGCGATGTTTCGATTGCTTTTGGACGGAATCGTTCTTGAAAGAAGACGGAGGATGGATTAAGAAAGAGGCATGACACGAGCTGAGCGCGCCGCAACGATGAGTCAGGATGAAGTGGTCGCGTTGCTCGAGTCCCATGATGAACTCAGCGCCCAACATGAAGAGCTTTGCCGCCAAGTGGCGTGGCTGAAGCGACAGGTGTTCGGATCGAAGTCGGACCGCCGGGTGCCTCTTCCCGGGGAGCAACTCACGCTCGGTGAGACGGATCCCGATGGTTCGGTGACTGCCGCAACGCTCCCTGTGAGCTCCCACCAACGCCGGCGGTCTCAGCCCCCGGTGAAGACCGGAGAGAGTGGCATTCGCTTCGACCCCTCGGTGCCGGTGAAGGTGATCGAGATTCCCAACCCCGAGCTTCACGACGTTCCCGCCGGTTCGTATGAGACGATCCGGGAGGTGGTGACGGAACGGCTGGTGCAGAAGCCATCGACCTTTGAGGTGCACCGCTACGTCCGGACC
The DNA here is from genome assembly GCA_942491735.1 of Candidatus Eiseniibacteriota bacterium. Lineage (GTDB taxonomy): Bacteria > Eisenbacteria > RBG-16-71-46 > JABDJR01 > JABDJR01 > CALOCN01. The sequence continues at coordinate 157,579 of CALOCN010000014.1, forward strand.
GTGGTGAAGCTCCAGGACGGGACGTTGAGCTGTCCCCCCGCACCGCCGTCGGTGCTGGAGCGCAGCCTGGCTGATGTGAGCCTGCTGGTGAACCTGGTGGTGGACAAGGTGCGCTACCACCTTCCCCTGTACCGTCAGCATGCACGGATGGCGGCGGCGGGAGTCCACTTGAGCCGGGCAACGCTGACGAACTGGTTCCATCGTACGGCCGAGCTGCTGGCGCCGATCCACGAAGCCCAGATGGCCTCGATTCTTCAGAGCGAGGTGTTGCTCATGGACGAGACCCCGATCCGGGCCGGTCCGTCCAAGAAGAAGCGGAAGATGAAGACGGCGTACTTCTGGCCGGTGTACGGAGACCGGGACGAGGTCGGGTTCCCGTTTTCGTCAACGCGGAGTCACCAGGTGGTGGTGGACACCCTGAAGGGATACTCGAACACGCTGGTGACCGACGGGTACGCAGCCTATGACCGCTACGCGGAGCAAGTGAACGAGCTGGTCCATGCCCAGTGCTGGGCCCACGTGCGCCGGAAGTTCGTGGAGGCGGAGGCCAGCGAGCCGGAACTCTGTGGCCGGGTGCTGGATGGGATCAGCACGCTCTACGAGCACGAGGCGAAGATCCGGAATCAGGAAGACGTGAAGCGGCACGCCTACCGCGGGGAACACGCGAAGCGGGTGGTGGATCGGATCTTCGAGGATCTGAAGCAGGCGTTCGAGGATCGGATCCTGCTACCGCAGAGCCCGTTCACCCAGGCGGCGAACTACGCCCTGGAACGGGAGGCCGGTCTACGGGTGTTCCTCGAACATCCTGGAGTACCGGTGGACACCAACGCCGTGGAACGAGAGATCCGGCCGGTGGCCATCGGGCGCAAGAACTGGATGTTCTGCTGGACCGAAGTGGGTGCACAGTACGTTGGGACCCTGCAAAGCCTCGTATCGACCTGCCGACTCCAGGACATCGATCCCTACGTCTATCTGGTGGACGTTCTGCAGCGTGTGGACTCCCATCCCCAGAGTCTGGTCCGCCAGCTCACGCCGAGACTGTGGAAAGACCACTTCGGCCAGGACCCTCTACGCTCCCTCGCCGAACGCGGTCAATAACGCCGCTCGCTGACCGCTTACCTCCAGCCAACGTTGGATGAGTATTGCAGGCGGCGCAGCCTTGGAGTGCGCAAGTGGGGGGCGGAAGTCATCGTGTTGTCGGCCGATTCCACCTTTCTTGCTGGCAACGCCCGAACGCTATCGGTGAGCCTAAAGTCCAAACGCAATGTGGCGGCGACAGAACACCTTCGCGTGGCACTGGCTTCGTACGATTCCTTCTCTGACAGCCTGGCAATGACGAGTCCGCTCTCTATTACCGAAACGCTTCCAATCGTGTACACATCAGACACAGCCAATGTGTCTGTCAGCCTCGATGGCTTCGGGGAAGATACCAAGGGCATTGCCTTGATTGTCAGTCTCGTACCTGCAACCCTGCCGGTTACTGAAGACAATTGCGATGATTCATGGTGCTCTGGCCCAGTAAGCGGTCAGCGAGCGGCGTTATTGACCGCGTTCGGCGAGGGAGCGTAGAGGGTCCTGGCCGAAGTGGTCTTTCCACAGTCTCGGCGTGAGCTGGCGGACCAGACTCTGGGGATGGGAGTCCACACGCTGCAGAACGTCCACCAGATAGACGTAGGGATCGATGTCCTGGAGTCGGCAGGTCGATACGAGGCTTTGCAGGGTCCCAACGTACTGTGCACCCACTTCGGTCCAGCAGAACATCCAGTTCTTGCGCCCGATGGCCACCGGCCGGATCTCTCGTTCCACGGCGTTGGTGTCCACCGGTACTCCAGGATGTTCGAGGAACACCCGTAGACCGGCCTCCCGTTCCAGGGCGTAGTTCGCCGCCTGGGTGAACGGGCTCTGCGGTAGCAGGATCCGATCCTCGAACGCCTGCTTCAGATCCTCGAAGATCCGATCCACCACCCGCTTCGCGTGTTCCCCGCGGTAGGCGTGCCGCTTCACGTCTTCCTGATTCCGGATCTTCGCCTCGTGCTCGTAGAGCGTGCTGATCCCATCCAGCACCCGGCCACAGAGTTCCGGCTCGCTGGCCTCCGCCTCCACGAACTTCCGGCGCACGTGGGCCCAGCACTGGGCATGGACCAGCTCGTTCACTTGCTCCGCGTAGCGGTCATAGGCTGCGTACCCGTCGGTCACCAGCGTGTTCGAGTATCCCTTCAGGGTGTCCACCACCACCTGGTGACTCCGCGTTGACGAAAACGGGAACCCGACCTCGTCCCGGTCTCCGTACACCGGCCAGAAGTACGCCGTCTTCATCTTCCGCTTCTTCTTGGACGGACCGGCCCGGATCGGGGTCTCGTCCATGAGCAACACCTCGCTCTGAAGAATCGAGGCCATCTGGGCTTCGTGGATCGGCGCCAGCAGCTCGGCCGTACGATGGAACCAGTTCGTCAGCGTTGCCCGGCTCAAGTGGACTCCCGCCGCCGCCATCCGTGCATGCTGACGGTACAGGGGAAGGTGGTAGCGCACCTTGTCCACCACCAGGTTCACCAGCAGGCTCACATCAGCCAGGCTGCGCTCCAGCACCGACGGCGGTGCGGGGGGACAGCTCAACGTCCCGTCCTGGAGCTTCACCACGGTCCGGACGTAGCGGTGCACCTCAAAGGTCGATGGCTTCTGCACCAGCCGTTCCGTCACCACCTCCCGGATCGTCTCATACGAACCGGCGGGAACGTCGTGAAGCTCGGGGTTGGGAATCTCGATCACCTTCACCGGCACCGAGGGGTCGAAGCGAATGCCACTCTCTCCGGTCTTCACCGGGGGCTGAGACCGCCGGCGTTGGTGGGAGCTCACAGGGAGCGTTGCGGCAGTCACCGAACCATCGGGATCCGTCTCACCGAGCGTGAGTTGCTCCCCGGGAAGAGGCACCCGGCGGTCCGACTTCGATCCGAACACCTGTCGCTTCAGCCACGCCACTTGGCGGCAAAGCTCTTCATGTTGGGCGCTGAGTTCATCATGGGACTCGAGCAACGCGACCACTTCATCCTGACTCATCGTTGCGGCGCGCTCAGCTCGTGTCATGCCTCTTTCTTAATCCATCCTCCGTCTTCTTTCAAGAACGATTCCGTCCAAAAGCAATCGAAACATCGCTTCGCTCACTTCGTGCTTCCCGCTACCACCGGGAAACCGAAATCGACCCTGCTCCAGTCGCTTTGCGAATAGGCAGTACCCTGTCCGATCCCAGTAGATCGACTTCAGGTAGTTCCCACGACGGTTCACGAACGCGTACAGAGTTCCCGTGAGGGAATCCTCACCCAGCGTGCCCTGGACGATGGCCAGCAGACCGTTGAACGACTTGCGCATGTCCACAGGGGACCCGTACAGCAGAATCCGACGCGGTTCGTTCCCGGCGATCATGCCTAACCACGCAGCCGGAGCTTCGTCCCGCTCGGCAACTCGAGTTCGATCGACCAGGGCGACTCCGGGCTGGCAACGGGAACCACCTCCACGAACGGACCGGTCGCGGTGCTCGTGGAGCGAACGCGGCTCCGCCAAAGGCGAAACGTGTTGTCGTTGAGTCCCTCCCGGCGACAAAACTCCCGCGGGCTCAGACCGCCCGCTTTGTACCGCTCCACCAATCGGTGCCACTCTTCCCGGGTCCGCCGAACGCGCGTCTTCGCAGTCATCCCTCCGCTCCTTCCCTCGTAGATACAAGAATGCGACCCCAACGGGGTCGCTACCGTTCTACCAAGACTGGATCCCGGAGGGAACTACGTCGTCCGCTGTCCGTTTACGTTTGAATTACGTTTCTGGAGCCTTGAGCGACGACCAGTGATAGGTCTGTCGCTTCCGCAAGTGCTGAAGGCTCTCCGAAGTCTCCAAGATTATTCCCTGGTGTTCCCCATTCGCCGATGAAGGTACCGTCAGTCTGAAAAACCGAGATGTTGTCATCAATCCCATCGGTAACAAACACAAAGCCGCTGCGACCCACTGTGATGGCTCCAGCTTCACCGAAGTCCTCTGGGTCAGATCCGAAGTCGCCCCAAGCGTTCAGGAGAGAGCCGGCTCGCGAGTAGTGATGTATCAGCCCTCCTCCGGCAAGGTCGAAGGATGACGTCGTAACGAAGACGGACTGCTCATCCAGGCTAAGCGCCAAGCCCAATGCGACGGGGCAAAAACCGGAATCACATTCACCGACAATCGAGATCACGCTGATGAACGTCCCCTGAAGAGAGAAGAGTTTCACTTCGTATTGGGTATCCAAGACGAAGACAACGCTATCGGAACTGATTGCGATGGCGTAGGGGTAGTAGAGGAATTCCGGGCCAAGCCCGGAAGTACCCCACTCTGCAACAAAAGTCCCCGACGATGTAAAGGACTGGATGCGATGATTAAACTGATCAGCAACATACACGAGTCCATCGGGCCCGACCGCAAGCGCTGCAGGGAAATCGAACTGGCCCGGCCCTGTCCCGGTGGCACCCCACTCTGTGAGGAATGTCCCGTCGAGTGAGAACTTCTGGATGCGGTCATTCCGGTAGTCGGCAACGTACACCCTATCGAACGTATCGAGCGCCACTCCCGTTGGAGTGTCGAACTGCCCTGGGCCGGTACCGAATCCTCCCCACTCATGTTGAAGCGTGGGCGAAGCAGATAGGGGTGGAGTCTGCACCAGGAAGACGGAGGCAGTTAGCAGGCCTACGAGGAGAAGGCGCGGTGGATGAATCGCAAGATCGATCATTTGGGAACAGCCCATCCTATGGCAATGGAGAGCGCACGAAGGATCCCGAGCGTTCAAATCTTACTTACAACATAGTCCGCGCGAGTGCCGGTTGCAAGCGCCGGTCTTGAATTCCAGGCGCATGGCCTGTCTCTCGGAAAACTCCGGGCACTTATCGTACGCCTGCCGCTGTCGCTCTCAAGCGTGCCTTGCCAGTCTCATAGAGCGCAGGGACTGGAGTTGACCCGGTTTGGTTGATAGGCGTCACCTAGCGATCCTGCCAGCACAAGATACGGACAGGGGCCGTGCGGTGGGTAGGACCGCACGGCCTCTTGGTGGTTCAGGGTGATGTTGAGGCAGGAAGGAAAGGGGAGAGACGCGGTGGCTCCCACCGGCAACGTTCGTGCCCAGGCGTGCCATGTGAGGGGACCGTCTTGATGGTAAGTGGTTGGGGGAATGCAGTCTGTGATCGGTTGAGATCGCGGCCGGGCGGCGAGGCGCGAGAGGCTCCCCCATCATGCAATAATGCGGGCATGATTGGGCGCTTGCTCCTTTCCCGAGGGGCCGTTCAGGCTGCGAGGAGTTGCTGATGCGAATCACACCGAGATGGGTGCTATTCATGACCACAATGATCATGAACTTTTTCTTGATAGTGCCAACTGCTGCCCTAGCGGGTTCACAAGATGAGGCGGTGATCGCGCTATCTTCAATCCCAATCTCCAAGGGTGTGACTCCGTGGTGTGAATCCCTCGACTTTGAATGCTCTCTCTATGCAACGGGGCCGGATGTGATCTCTTCTCAGCGCCATATCTATGTGGTGGTGGCAAGAGCGAATCCTGATGTTGGCGTTGCTGGACTTCAATTTGGCGTTGAAGTGTCCCCGACGCTGGGTGTCGATGGTTGGACTCTATGTGCGGACGAACAGTTTCCGGTCGGTGCTTGGCCTCAGTCCGGCGGAACGAACGTCATTGCATGGGATTCCGAGCTGAACTGCCAATCAGACGAATACGGTGTCGACGGAGTTCACGCCGTTGCCGGTTTCTTCAGTCTGTATGCGTATGGTACAGGGGTCATCAGTATCACTCCTGATTCAACAGGTAGCGATCCAGTTATGAGTGTGCTGGACTGCGCCGGCCAAGCGTCGGAGGTTGAAGTTCCCGGGGGTCGCGTTGGGTTTGGCGAGGCGACAGGGTTCAATCCGTGCCTTGCAGAAGTGCCCGCGCAGCGGAGCACCTGGGGACGAATCAAGTCCAACTGGGAGTAGCTCTTGGGTTTCTGGCCTGAGCCCTGCATTTAGCAAGGTCGAAGCTATCGATTGTGCAACCGGTGTCTACGGTCGGCGAGTGTGGGGAGAGGCGCCGTGGCTCCCTGGGCCGTCACAAGGGATGCTCACTACTAGGCATGAACCATGTGAGGGGACCTCATGATGGTAACTCGTTTCGAGGCATGTGGTTGTGCTGGGGCTGAGAGCCATCTCCAAGATGCGAGTCGTCATCACCTTCACTATTGGGGCTCTTGTCGACCTTCTTGGCTAGTAGAGATAGCCAACGAGGGTCTGTACGATGAGGAGACGCAATTGCTTGGTGGACTCCGAATCTGATTCATCAGAGAGACGTGCTTCTGTGTCGCCAGCCCTCGGCTGGGAGAGGTGAACATGACTACCCATATCTTCCCAACCAAGACTTCTGTGATAGCAACCAATCAGTTAGATGGGTACCTCTTTGCTCTCACGCTGCGGCTTAGGTAATGGTCACCAGCCCTAAGCAGATTGACACTTGGCGGCAAGTGCCGACAGAGACTCAGCAGTTAGAGTTCAAGGAGGCAAAGAACCAGTTCGACAATGGCAAGCTCTACGACTACTGCGTAGCAATCGCAAACGAGGGGGGAGGCTATCTACTCCTGGGCATTGCGAATGAGCCGCCACGTCAGGTTGTAGGCACGAACGCATTTCGAGACACGGTAGCAATGGCGGACAAACTTCTTCAGGCCGTAGGGTTTCGCGTCGAGATCGAGGAAGTGTTTCATCCAAGCGGTCGAGTATTGGTCTTTCACATTCCACCACGACCGTTGGGGGCTGCGTATCATCGAGATGGGAGATATCTAATGCGATCTGGTCAATCTTTGGTTCCCATGACCGAAGACAAGCTAAGGTTGATTTTTGCGGAGGGGCGCCAGGACTGGCTAGAAGAGCACTCCCAATCCGGATTGGATGCTCAGGAAGTAGTCAATCAACTTGACACTCAGACCTTTTTCGAACTGCTCGGCCAACCGTATCCCGGTACGCGGACTGGAGTCATTGACCGACTCTTGCGAGAGCGGCTTATTGATGAGGACTTGGGCAGCTATTCAATCCGGCGCCTGGGGGCGTTACTGTTGGCCAAACGACTGGAGGACTTTCCTGATGTAGTTAGAAGGGCTCCGCGCGTCATTGTTTACTCCGGAGAGTCGAAAGCAGAGACACGACTTGACCAGGTGGGTGCCAAGGGATACGCAGTAGGGTTTCAGGGGCTAGTTGGATTCGTGATGGCGCAGTTGCCCCAGAATGAAGTAATTGAGGATGCGCTTCGCAGGGAAGTGAAGCTAGTGCCTGAAGTCGCAATCAGGGAGATCATTGCAAATGCACTCATTCATCAAGACCTAACGATAGTAGGGTCATCCACAATGGTTGAGGTCTATGCAAACCGAGTTGAGATATCAAACCCAGGCGAGCCGATTGTACCTGTCGAGCGGCTAATAGACGGCTATCAGTCCCGAAACGAACGACTCGCTGATCTCATGCGTCGAATGGGAGCATGCGAAGAAAAGGGTAGCGGGATCGATCGTGTAGTTCAAGCCGGTACGTGTCAATAGAAGTGAGACATGTTGGTTGCGAGTTTAGTGTAGCCCGAGTTCGATCTCGGCGCGGTTTTCGGGTGGGTTGATCCAGACGGTTTTGGGTGGGGCGGGCACCCGAGGATGACCGGCGGCGAAGCGTTCTGGATGTCGTTTGAAGGCCTCGTCCATGACCACCTGGCGTTGGGCCCGAAGTTCCGGGACGCGTCCGTGGTGAACATCGGCGGGCGTGAAGTATGCCAACCCTGAGTGCCGATGCTTGTTGTTGTACCAGGGGAAGAACTCGCGACAGAAGTCCCGAGCATGATCGTAGCCGTCGAATCGATGGGGGAAGTTTGGCCCGTATTTCAGGGTTCGAAACTCGGCCTCGGAGAACGGATTGTCGTTGCTGACCCTGGGACGGCTGAACGAGCGGGTGACCTCGAGATCCCGCAGTAACTGCTTGACCGTCTTTCCTTTGGGAACAGGGCCACGGTCCGCGTGGAGGGTCAAGGATCCTGGTTCGATCCCCTGACGCCGGCAGGTCTCGCTGAGAAGCTTCACGGCCAGCTCCCCGTTCTCTTCGTGCGCGAGCATCCACCCGGGATTGAAGCGGCTGAAGAGATCCAGGATGACGTAGAGGGGGTAGTACGTGTACTTGGCGGGACCCCGAAGCCACGTGACATCCCATGTCCAGACCTGGTTCGGGGCGGTCGCGATGAGCTCGGGCTTGTCGTACTTGGGATGCTGTCGCTGAGCTCGGCGCTCCCGCGTAGCCTGTTCTGAGGCCAGAATCCGGTACATGGTGCGAGGGTGGCACAGGTAGCGCTGGTCCTCGTCGAGCAGCTTCGCGTGCACGGTCGTCGGCGCCTGATCCGAGAACCGTTCCGAGCACAGCACCTCGAGCACTACGTTTCGTTCCTCCGGAGACAGTGCACGGGGTGAGCGGGGTCGCGGGTCTGGCATCCGCGGCACCGGCGGCCGCAGCCAGCGATACCCCGTGCTTCTCGGAACGCCGAGTCCCTGGCAAGCATCGTTCACGCTGAACTCGGGGACCAGGGTGTGGAGTGCGACCTTCAATCGGGATCGGGCGCATGGTCCGTCTCCTCGAGCTGAATCCCCAGGACTTCGGAAAGTTTTTTTGGACGCTGATGATCTTCTCCGCGTGCTTCAGCTTCTTGCGCAACCGATTGTTCTCACGCTGTAGCTTCTCGATCTCCAGTTCCGCGGGGGTCTTCTTGCTCTTCGGCCCACGTCGGCGACCGGAAGCCTGGAGCGTGCCTTCACGACGCTCCTTCCTCCACAGTGTGAGATGGGATGAGTACAGCCCTTCCTGCCGGAGCAGCTTCCCAATCCCACCGGAAACCCGGCACTGGTCCGCCTTCTCCAGGATCCCGAGCTTGTACTCCTTCGTGAACGTCCGGCGAACCGCCTTCGCTGGAACCTCCGTCTCCCGACTCTGGGTCTCAATCGTCATCGTCGTCATATCAGCAATCTACCTCCTGCCCCTTCAGTAATTACAGGGCGAAAGTGTCTCACTCGATACTGGCACGGGGGGAGCCGCAGAGTTCTTTCAGCTACCGGCTCCCGATTTCCGGACGGGTTTCCGCAGAACCTCTGTCGTCCTGTTCGGTCCTAAGGACTTTGAGCAGATGGGGCGCGAAGAAAGAGTTCGTGCTTGCTATCAGCACTGTGCCCTGAGGTGGGTCATGTCTGAGCGAATGACAAACGAATCGCTAAGAGAACGGTTTCACCTCCGTGCAGCAAAACGCGCAAGTGTCTCACAGGTGATTTCCCAGACCATCGAATCGGGCTTGATCAAGCTCGACGAAAAGGTGGGGAGGTCGCGAAAGTACGCTCGCTACGTGCCGTTCTGGACATGAATCTCATTTTAGAGCTTGGCACTGCACTGCAGGTCGTCGGTGTCTATATTATTGCATCACAACAAGTTGCGTATTTAAGCGTCTAGTTGGGGTGTCGCGGTGCGGCAGTTCTCCCCAAGAGATGGGCGCTCTTGTCTCGGTCCAAGAAATGAGCCGAGATGGCCCCCTTAGACGTGGCCTGAGCAACATGAATGGCACGAAAGGTGAGCCCCTAAGTCGCCTATCCACATCCTCTCTAGTCAGCTGGGAAGGTCTTGGTTGATGATTTTTATTAATACTAGTATAATTATACTAGTGCCGAGAAAACCAATCACACAATCAGAGGCCGCTAGAGCCGGGCGCTTTGGGTCGCTAATCGCGACATGGCGAGACGCCGAGAACATAAGCCAGGAGGTCCTTGCTCAACGCGCAGGCGTGAAAGTCGATTGGCTCAGAAAGCTTGAGCAGGGGAGGGTGGCGGCACCATCGTTCTTTCTCGTCCTAGCTATCCTGAACGCCTTACGGCGGGGGACTAGCGACATACCGGAGGTAAGTCTCTGATGCACGAGACGGCTATTCTCACACAGGCGAGCGGCGCCCCTGTCCCGGCACAAAACCAAAGAGTTGCGATATCGGTAGGAAAGCAGAGCCTTGCGTTCAATTGGGGTCGAATCGACGCCTTCGGCACTCCTTCCTACTGGGTTGATCAAGCGCGTCAAGCAGGCTCTTCCGTCAAGAATCGGATAGGGGACAGGCTGGTCGAGGAGGTTGTTGCCTGCATCCTCGGCGGTTATGGCATTTCGGCAGAGAGCGGGCTCCGAGCCTACGTCCATCTCAAGGAATCTAACCTGATCCGCACTGGTCAAGTCCCAACAACCACAGAGGTTGAGTTCGCACTAAGAGAGGTTGCATATCGATTTGCCCGTCAAAGGAGTCGTAGGATTTGTAGCGCCCTACAGCACCTGCAGGGAGAACCGACACTACCGGTGAATCCGAAGGCCCTGAGGGACTGGCTTCAAGGGATCGATGGAGTTGGCCCCAAGACTGCCTCGTGGATTGTGCGTAACTACCTGGACTCCGACGAAGTCGGTATAATTGACATTCATGTCCAGAGGGCCGGCCTAGCTGCCGGTTTCTTCAGGTCGGAATGGGTGCTGCCTAGGGACTACGACCGATTCGAAGATGCGTTTCTCCTGCTAGCGCACATTGGAGCCGTAAGAGCCTCCGTTCTTGACCACACAATCTGGTCACAAATGAGAAGGCTGGGCCGCTCTTGGGGTGAGGCACTACCGATCCGCATAGGGGAGTCCCTCCTTACGTGATTGCAAATCTGACGGAATTGCACTATCAATCTACCATTCCAAACAAACGATGATTACCGACAATGGCTTGCCTAGGAGTGTGTCTGATGAGTGGGTCAGGAAGTGGAGGATCGTACTCCCCGAGCACTGGAATCGATTGTTCAAGGCTTGAGTTTGAGGCGGCAGTGAACTCCCCAGTGAAGGAAGTCGTTGATTCACTGGGCCTTGAGGATATCTGCGTCTTACAACTCGTGCGGGAAGAGGCGGTCCGCCTCGTAGTCGTCTCTACGCAAGATGGTGATCGCGTAGGTACGATAACCGCAAGACTCCCCGATCTCTTCCGTTGCATCCAACAAGGTGCGGCGTTTGAAGCGGTTGTGCTGTCAATTGATGGAGGCTCGATTCGCGTGAAGGTTCGGCCTCGGTGATTGTTGTTGGTGGCATTTATGGAGAGCTTTGCCATATCCCCGCTCTGAACCAGATTGTCGGCTCTGGCTTAAGGGCAGCTGGAGCCTTGGCGACTGCCGTCCCCGGCATACAGCTGTATGGCGCAGTGGAAAAGCAGAGCACGGAACTGGCACAAGCCGTGGCTGCATCACTGTCTGTTTCACTGACCCTCGCGGAACGCAGTGAGCCTGTCTCATTCGACTACTACACACCACTCTCTGACCCAGGGATAAATGGCCGCCTTGCGACTGTGGACTGTGAAATCGACGCCGAGAGTGACGCTGCCCTTGTCTTTGGGATGTTAGAAGCGAAGCCAAGAGTCAGCGCCGATCGCATGGTGCTAGACCCTCAGCAGCCGCGTGACCTGACAGGACTTGATCTTTCCAGGTTGTCATTCAATCAGCTTGCAATATGCGCGAACGTCAATGAAACCCTTCAGATCGGTGGGCGAAAGAGCGTGCACGCTGCAGCCCGCCAGGTACTCAAGCGGACGGGGGCGACGGTTGTTGTTACCAAGTGTGGTCCTCTTGGGTCAATAGTAACCACAACCAAGGGCCACAGCTTTGTTGGTCCATCGATCACTAAGTCCGTCTCGCCTATCGGGACGGGAGATGTCTACGCTGCCGCATTTGCCTACGCTTGGGCCGCCGAGAAACTGTCTCCATTGAAGTCGGCTCGACTTGCTTCGCGAGCTGCTGCGTCTTGGGCGGTCTCAGAGTCAATGCCGCTAGATTTTGGAGAAGGGTCTCAGCTTCGCAATCTGAGGCTCGCCCCCTTTCTCAGAGAAAGGCCTCGTGTTTACCTTGCGGGGCCGTATTTCTCGCTGGGTCAGAAGTGGCTAATCGATCTTCTCCTGCATTCTTTGAGCGGATTGGGCGCTCGCGTGAACAGTCCGTTTCACGAGATTGGCCCAGGTGGCGACGAGGTTGCGCGGATGGATCTGCGACTTCTCGAGCATTCGGACTCGGTTCTTGCGGTACTAGATGACAGGGATCCTGGGACTCTCTTCGAAGTAGGGTGGGCAACTCGTAAAGGGATTCCCGTGGTTGGACTTGCTGCTGACAAGTTCGGCGAATGGCGGAAGATGATCACTGGCACTGGAACACAGATCTATGATGATCTCAGTACGGCGGCATACGCAGCAATTTGGAGAGGAGCGGGGTTGTGAAGACTGTCCTTCTGTTCTCTGGCGGAATCGACTCGACTTGCATTGCCGCTCATATGAAGCCGTGGAGGCTCTTGCACATTAACTATGGGCAGAGGAGTGCGGCTGGAGAACAGCGAGCGGCAAGTGCGGTCGGCGAGCAACTTGATGCTACTTTGAGCACGTTGGAGGTTGACTGCTCGGCCATTGGGTACGGTGATCTCTCAAGGAGAGCGCCACTCTCTCTCAGTCCTTCGCCTGAGTGGTGGCCGTTTAGAAACCAGTTGCTAGTTTCACTAGCCGCGGCGTGGGCCGTGGCGAACGGTGGGGACGCCGTCGTCCTCGGCTGCGTGAAAACAGATGGCTTTCATGTGGACGGTACACCTGCGTTCGTAGAGCATTTGGATGCATTGGTGCGGCTCCAAGAGGGCCGTGTGCGCGTGCTTGCCCCTGGCATTCAGTACACCACTGTTGAGCTAGTGCGTTTGTCGGGAGTTACCGAGAGCCTGCTTGGCTGGACTCACTCCTGCCACTGTGCTGCATTCGGATGCGGATGCTGTCGAGGTTGCAACAAACGTGCGGAAGTATTTGGAGAGTTGAATTGGACGCATTAGGAAGCGATCTTACGGTTCGGTTTAGTGACAAGGCCATCACAGTCAGCACGGATGAAGGTAGTACTGCGATTCTTGGGGGTGGTGAAGGGATTCGTAGAATGCTCATTGCTTCCCTCCCTCCTGATGCGGACTGGCGCAGGGGGGTGCCCACGGCTGTGATGCTTGGGGCTATCGCTGAGGCAAGAAACCTCAAGCCGGACCTGTCGGCGGAGCGAGTGCCTGCGTTGACCGAGGCGACAAGCGGGGATTGTAGCGAAAAGGTTTCATTGGGTGAAAAGACGATCGCCCTAGCATCCCCTCTTGATGAAGTTCTCGCGCGCCGCGTTTCAGGGGTGGCGATGGGTGGTCTGACGATCGAAGAGTTGGGAACAGTCCTTGTGGCCGCATCCCGGGTTCGGGTCGTCGGTGATGTGCATGGCGGCGTTCAAGAGTCATTTCGACAGAACCCGTCCGCGGGGGCGCGCCACCCGTGTTCGTTGATTGTCTTGGCGTGGTCAGTGAGTGGGATTGCCCGTGGGCTCTGGAGGTTTGATCCATTCGATTGCAGTCTATCGCGTCAGTGCATCTCCCAGACGGGGCTGGCGACAATAAGGCAGCGGGCGTTGGAGGCGGTTTCTGGCTGCGCAGAAGCTGGTGCGATTCTGTTTGTGGTCTCCAACTTCGAACGCACACTCTCGAGGTACCCCGCAGGGTCTACTCTTGTTTGGAGGGAGTCAGGGTGCCTGGCAATGTTGACTCAGTTGGTTGCAACAGGGCTTGGCCTCCAGTCCCGAATGGGAGGGATTGCGGGCCTGCTAACCGGTGTACTCGACTCGACAAACATCGACACCATGTTCTTGGTTGTTGGAAGATCGAGAGACAACCAATCAGACTAGTCAGCCAGGTAGGGACTACTGTTTCGTTCACACTCGGGCGAGATACGAGACCAGAGCTGAAATAGGTGTGCCGGTCAAACTCGTGCGGGAACTCAAGATACCCTCACATTGAACTTGAGGGGCCACTCTGTATTACCCCCGAGCAATCGTAGTGACTGGCGATAGCTCTTGGGGCGGCGGATTGGACTGGCCCGTCCTAATGATCCGTGACAGTTCATTCCTCTCAGAAACGATTGAGGAGCCAGGCCTCCCTAGCCCCCGGACCCTCAATCACCGGCAACCGTCCCGCCAGCCCCGGAATCCGCACCCGGACGTCCGGCCCCAGCAGCCAGTCCAGGATCACCTCCCGGTTGGGGTAGTCCACCCGCAGTGACCGCAGGAACGCCCGCAGGATCTCCCGCTGGTCGTCCCGTGAAGCTCCCGAGAAGCAGTCGGCCAGCGCCTCCAGGTCGGCGAACTCCGGGACTTCCGCCTCCACGTCCTGCAGGCTCCGTAGCTCCCCGTCCAATCGGATGGTCTCCCGGTCCAGGGCTTCGAGTCGCTTCTTCACCTCCTTGAGGGGGAGGACATCCTCCTCGATAGCAGCGATTAGCTTGGCCTTCCGGCCCTTCACTTGGGCGCGCTGTTCCACAATGCTCGCCCGTTGGGCGGCGGCGGTGCCGTTGGTCACATGCTCTACCAGGAGTTGGTGGCCGGCTCGGAGGGCCTCCCGGTCGGCCAGATGCTTCTGGGCTGATTATTCCGACGATTCCGGACACCGATTCCGACGGAAGCCGGACACCGTTCCGGTGAAGCCGGACGGTCTGATCGGAGCGTAGCGACGCGAGTGGTTTGTTCTCTTTGGTTTGTCGTCTCGATTTCCAGTTCGCCTGGATCGTAGCGCCATCCGGGACGGATGGCAGCCCGGATTCCGGGTCTTCAGTCTCTTCCTCCGTCCGGCTGCCTATTTCTTCCTCCCTTTCTTGCCCGCCCCCGGGTTCTCGGGCGGTTCGGTGTGTCTCATGGACTTACCCGTGAGTGGGATGCGGTGAGCGCGGTGCAGGAGACGGTCGCAGATCGCATCGGCCAAGGTGGGTTCTCCCACGGCTTCGTGCCATGCGGTGACCGGGAGTTGGGTGGCGACCAGGGTGGACCCCCGTTCGTAACGGTCCTCCATGACCTCCAGCAGATCCCGTCGCTCGGAGTCCTTCAGGGGTGCGATGAGCCAGTCGTCGATGGCCAGGAGATCGGTCTTGGCGATCCGGGCCAGAAGCCGAGAGTACGAACCATCTCCCCGGGCCACTGCAAGGTCGTGCAGAAGCCGGGGGGCCCGGACGTAGATGGCGGTGAACCCCCGTCGACACGCACGCTCGGTGAAGGCGCAAGCCAGGAAGCTCTTGCCCGTTCCGGTTGGCCCGGTGAGCACCAGATTCTGATGTTCCTGGATCCAGGAACATCCACCCAGAGCGAGCACGACCTGGCGGTCGAGTCCCCGTGGGGTCTTGAAGTCCACGTCTTCGAGGGACGCCGTGTAGCGGAGCTTGGCCACACGGAGCCTGCGGGTGAGCTTGCGTTGTTCCCGCGCTGTCCACTCCGCGTCAACGAGTAGGCCGAGCCGGTCGTCAAAGCTGAGTTCGGCGTACTGGCTGGACCGCTGTTGTTCCTGAAGTGCATCGGCCATGGCGGTCATCTTCATGGCCTGCAGGGTGTCGAGGGTGGGTTGGTTCAGCATGGGGTCTCCTGGGTGGCGTAGTAGGCCGCGCCACGGATATTGGTGTGACGGGGAGCGGGTGGCGGGGGCGTCACCTCTCCGTCCAGGGCCAGGTGGTCTGCGCCGCTGGCAAGGATGTTCTTGACGGTGTGATAGCGGTAGGAGCGGAGGTGGAGGGCCCGGACCGAGGCGGCTTCCAAGCGATCCGCGCCATGGGCCTTGCCCAGTCGCATGATCCCGAGACAGGAGCGGAAGCCCTGTTCCGGGTGGCGCCGGGCCTCGAGGATCTCCCTCACCAGTTCCCCGGTGGCGGGTCCGGTGGCTTGGGCCCAGTGGATGAGTCGCGAGGGGGACCACTCCAGGTGCGCCCGGTGCGAGGCCGGCATGTGTTCGGGCTGCGTCGCGTACTGGTGCCGTCCCCGAAGGCGTCGATGGGAAGCGAGTCGCTTGTCCTGGAAGAACACCTCCAGCGTGGTGGCGGTGAGACGGGCTTCCACCTGTTCGCGGATCAGCGCATAGGGAACGCTGTAGTAGTTTGTCTCGACCTCGACGTGGTAGTCGATGTTGACCCGCGGCCGGGACCACACGCCCAACTCGTAGCGGCTGGCCGGAAGGGGGGTCAGGGCTGGACGGTCCAACTGCTCGAACAGCTCTCGACGGCTCACTCCCAGCTTCTGCAGGGGGCGGTCGTTGAGTTGCGGGAGCAACTCCCAGATGGCCTCGTTGAGTTCGGCCAGGCTGAAGAAGATCCGGTTGCGCAACGCGGCCAGGATCCAGCGTTGCACCAGAAGGACCGAGAGTTCCGCCTTCGGCTTGTCTTTTGGCTTCCTCACCCTCGCCGGGATGACCACCGCCCCATAGTGCGACGCCATGTCCTCGTAGGTCCGGTTGATCCCCGGTTCGTAGCGACAAGGCCGGGTTACCCCGCTCATGAGATTGTCCGGAACCAGGATCGCGCTACACCCGCCAAAGAAGGTGAACATGCGTTGGTGGGAGCCGATCCAGCAGGACAGGTCCTGGCTGAGCGTGGCCTCGGCATACGTGTACCCGCTGGCCCCCAGGGCGCCCACGAACAGTTCGACTGCCGTCACCTCACCCGTCTTGGGGTCCACGATCTCCGGTCGCATCCCCGAGTAGTCCACGAAGGTCTTCTCACCCGCTCGGTGGATCTGCCGCATCGAGGGGTGCAGTGTCCTGGAGAACCGCTGCAACAGCTCACAGAACCGGCTGTACTCGTACCCGCCAGGATGAGTCGCTCGATACTCCTGCCAGAGCAGGAACCGGGTCACCCCTTTGCGGCGCAGTTCCCGGTGCAGAAGGGACCACTCTGGTTGGGGACGCGGTTCCGCCGCCGGGGAGTCCGTTGAGTCCTGGTACAGCAGCTGCTCCAGGGCGGCTTCCCCAAGGTCCCCCGGCAACGGCCACTGGAGGCCTGCTCTCTGGGCTCGCGACAGGGTGTCCCCTACGGTGGATCGTCCCAACCCCAGGCTCTTGGCGATCTGACGGAGGCTGAGCCCACCGCCCCATCGCAACCGCAACACCTCTCGTATCTTACGCATGGATGACCTCTTGGCCGGCACGTTGCACCCCCCTTCAGGTTAGGTAAGGCTGCAGCGTACCTGGGTTATCCCGCGTCGCTCGCTCTCCGACTCACCCCCCCCCAAGAAGGGGTGTCCGGCTTCCCCGGAATACCGTCCGGGTTCAGTCGGAAGGGTGTCCGGCTTCCCCGGAATACTGTCCGGAATCAATCGGAAGGGTGTCCGGCTTCGTTCGGAATCACTGTCCGGCTTCCCCCGGAATAATCATCTGGGCCGCATCTCGTACGACTGTCTCCAGTGCCCACCCCGTGATGGACCCGCACTTGCGGCACCCGTACTGCATGTGGGGACCGTTCTGGTTCTGGCCTTTGTTGATCGCCACGGCTGCGGTGCGGCAAGCATCACACTTGAGGAGAGAGGAGAGTAGGTGGCGGAGTTCGGTGGGTGGCTTCCGGCGGTCGATGTCGAGTTGGATGGCCTTCCACTCCTCCTCTGTGACGATGGGCTCCCACTCAGCTTGGATGAGATGGCCTGCGGAGTTGCGGGTCATGCCCATGTACGCGGCGTTCCGGCGCATGCGTCGTACGGTGTCGCGCTGGATATCGATGCCCTCTGAGATGAGCTGGGTGGCCACAGAGTTGAATCCGCGGGGGTCGAGGAAGATGCGACGGACGATGTCCCTCTTCTCTGGGTCGGGCTCGAGTCCTTTGTCGCCGTAGCGGTATCCCCAGGGCGGGTTCCCTCCCAGCCACCGGCCTCGGTCCTTGGCCTCCCGACGACCGCGCATGGTTCGCCGCCTCAGGCGAGTGCGTTCGCCCTTCGAGAGGACGCTGCGGAGGTCCCAATCGAACTCGGCCTCGGAGTCGGTGAAGTCGTAGTCCCGGTCAGGCGTGACGAGCATGACCCCGGCGGAACCCAGGATGCGGCTGATCTTGGAGAAGTCGCCTAGATCCTCGGCGCGACAGAGGCGGGTGGTCTCGATGACCGCGATCACGTCGATCTTGGCATCCGTCGCGTCGCGCAGGAGGCGTTGGAAGACGGGGCGCGCTTCAATTGTGGCCCCCGATACCCCGGTCCCCTCGTCGTACCACTCTGGGGTCCAGCGACGGCGCTGGCACAGTTCGGTGAGGACGCGGCGCTGAACGGCGAGGCTCAGGGATTGTTCTTCGCCCCGGTCCTTGGATTGCCGGAGGTAGCAGGCTGCTCTAGCCATGGGAACACCGTTGAGGTGGTGATTGACACAACCGTTTGTTAAGCAACGAATTACAGGGCGGATCGGGTCCGCGGTCTTGTTGTTGCCTTGAGCGGGTGAAGAAATAATGAGCATGCATCCTGGAAATAGCTTACACTTTGAGCCGATGAACAAGCAAGACTTCAGCACCACAACGCTTACTCCCGCTGAGGCCCTTTCCCTGGCCGACGCCTACACGGATGCCTCTCCGTCCGGGATTCGCAACCGGAGCATTCTGGCGTTGTTCTGGCGGTACGGCCTGACCAGCCGCGAGATCATTGAATTGCGGGTCGAGGACTACGACGGGAGGGACTCGACACTGCGCGTGGGCGATCTCCGCAAGGGCACTCGCCGACGGCTCAAACTAGATCTGGAATCCGTCATGCGCCTGGAGCTGTGGCTGGCGGAACGACGCAAGCTGCGGCGCAAGTTCAAGGTCCTGACGGACGGCCCCATGTTCGGCACGATTGAGAGCAACAATTTCGGAAAGCCGTTGGGGCGTGGCTACGTCCTGTCCATCCCTCAGCGTGCCGCCGCGCGTGTCGGAATCGATCGATCGCGCATCTCGGCGGAGTGCTTCCGAGATGCCCTATGTGCTGAGCGTCTGAAAGCAGGCTTCAGCCGCATTGCGATAGCGGAACTACTCGGAGAGGCGCGTGCCAAGACATTTCTCAAGCCTCGATATGGCGAGTACCCCCTGGACGCGTTCGATGCCTCCAGCCTCGGCCGCCGTTGGCAAGCCAACTCGGATCGCATCACCTACGAACTGGGGGGGCGGATGACCGAGGTGGTGGAGGAGGGGGACCAGGAACAGCAGATCATCGACGTGTGGCAACCGAAGACCGCTTTCTCCAACGGGTCTGTGTCGAGCGAGAAGGCGAAGCACGAACGGGTGGTTTCTTCCCCCGCCGAGTCGTCCACAAGCGAACTCCAGGCTTTGGAGTCTCGAGTCAAGTCACTGGAGTCGCAGATCGCCGAGTTGACGGCGCTGGTGAAGCGGTTGGTCAAGGACCCGGAGGGAGACTAGAGGGGTCGAGATGAATGGGTATGAGGGCAAGCTCCATTGCGACGAGGGTGAACGCATGCGTACTGTGCTGACTCACTTCCAGAGCCGCGTGGTCGATCCCCCCGTCTCGCGTGCATTGCCTGGTTCTACCGAGCGTGGGCTAAGGACTTGGGGTGATGAAGACGCGTCTTAGGGGCTTGGCCACCGAGATTCCACCAGAGGAAGCAGCGCGGTTCGCCGCGGCGGTGTTGGAATTGATCGACCGGTTGGTCCTGGGGCGTGAACGGTTGTGAGTGCCGTCCCGTCCCGCGTTCTCAGCGAGTTCCGGCTGAACGGAACGCCAAGTCAAACCCTCCCGATCTCGGAATGCACTGACGCAGAGAGAACTGTTCTCGGAAGCTGCCTCGTTGATACAAAGAGCCTTGCCACGTGCTGCGAGAGGCTTCGATCAGAGCACTTCGCAACCGCCAAGCACAGAACTCTGTTCGGCGATATCCACACCCGATGGCAACAGGGTAGGCCAGTCGACATCAATTGGGTCGCCGACGACCTACGACGCCAAGGCCGCCTTGACCACGTGGGAGGTGCGACATACATCGCGAGTCTCTTGGATGCTGGGTTTCCGGGGGTGTCGGTGGAGACATCTATTGATCTGATGATTCAAAACTGGCAGTCCCGCATGCTCCAGGGTCTAGGTCTCGTTCTGGGCGAGCGTGCGGCCACCGAATCTCCAGAGCTTCTGATTAGTCGCATGCAGGAACACTTGTCCGCCCTCTCAACGACGGCCCGATCTGGGAATCCGTTTCTAGCGGGGGACTCGAGCGTCGCCGGCCTTGCGAACGCCACTCTCGAGTCACCCCCTAGCATTGTGGATCGGCTGGTCTATCCAAGAGGTTGCACCCTTCTGGTAGGTGAGGCGGGTGTGGGAAAATCCACAGCGAGCTTTCAATTGGCGAAGGCGATTGCCTTAGGAGAGAAGTGCTTTGGATTGGCAACAAAGCAGTCCCGAGTCGGGGTTGTCTCCCTGGAGATGCCAGCGGATCAGTGCTGGAACCGATTGGGTACAATTGCGGGCGACGATGGAGACCGGGACTGGATGCACGATGTGTTCCTGCGCGCGCCCCAGTATCCGACTGATTTTCCCTCTCGGTTAGACATCACGTCCAAGTCCACGCAACAAAACATCATCGAATGGGTGCGGTTGCACAAGATCCAGTGCGTGATCCTGGACCCGCTGAATCACCTCCACGAGCTGAATGAGAATGACACTCAGGAAATGACGGCCGTGACGGCGGGCTTTGATGCGATTAAGGACGCCACGGGAGCGGCGCTGATAGTGATTCATCATCCGGCCAAGGGGCATGGAGGCGGCAAGCAGCGCTCGCGTGGGTCCAGTGTTCTCTACAGCTATGTCGATGCAGAGGTGAGTCTCAGCGCCAAGGCCCAGGCCCTTCGCATGGAGTGGTCCAAGCTGCGGTACGACGCCTGCCCGCAGGCAATCACGTTGACCATGGGAACCGACGGGTTACTTCGTGTACGTGCCGCTACAAGTGCGCCTAGTCGAACGGTTGCTCGCCGCGAAAGGGAACTGACTCTCCTCAGGGCGCACCCCGGTCCAGTGTTGCTTAAGGACTTGTGTGACGCCCTGAAGGAGGCTGGGAACGGGGCGGCGGCATCCACGGTCAGCGCGGATCTGAAGAAGCATCAAGAGGATGGGACTGTCCGTCATCACCTAGGTGGGTTCTACGAGGCCATTCGGCCCTCTGAATCCCGAATGAAACCCGAACCGAATGTGGAAGGCAATGGAGCGGAGTGAGTTAGCTCAGATTGCGATATTCGGGGCCATTCGGGCCGAATGCGTTCGGTTCGGCTCTCCCCCCCCTAAGGGGGGAGCCGAATACGAACGAACGCCCCGAACGACCGAACGGCCCCTCGGGATGAGAGGCCGTCGGCGAGTGTGGCTGCGGAGCTACACCTCAATCGCCTCCACGATCTGGGTCACTGCTGCAAGGTCTCGCTTCGCTGCGGCCCGTGCGAGCGCCCGGACGAACTTGCTGGCCTTCGCCGGTCCGGCGGCCTTGTGGATGGCTTCGCGTTCCTCGGGTGTGAGGCGGAAGGCGAACACCACCAATTCTTCCTTCGGGGCCTTGGTGGCCTTGGTCTTTGCGGGGGCCTGGGTCGCGCCCTTGGCGTCCTGTGCGCCGGTTCCAACCTCCTTGGCGTTGGGCTTCCCCTGTGCGCCTCCGGTGGGCGCAGGCCTGCCCGTCTTGGCCCGTGAGGCGGCCTGTTTCGCGGTCTTCTTCGTTGTGTTCGTCTTCGGCATGCTGACTCCTTTGCGTGGGTCCCGGGTCCATTCCCGGGATTACAAGGAGTGCGCTGCACGGGAAAGGAATCAAGCGAAAGATGCCTAGAACCACCCGCAAGCTGGCCATGTGGCGCGGACTTCCCTCGTATCTCGGTGGAAAGCGCCGACTGTGCCCGATGATCTTCCGAGAGATCGACCGGTTGGTCCCACGACGCCACTGGGGCGACATGACGTTCCTCGATGGGTTCTTGGGTGGGGGATCGGTGAGTCTCTTCGCCAAAGCGCAAGGGTTCCGCGTAGTGGCCACGGATATCGCCGCCCGGTCCATGGCGGTGGGTGAGGCGCTCATTGCCAACAGTCGCGTCCGGTTGCGCCGTGAGGACGTTCTACGCCTGGCCCATGACCGTGGAGAGGCCCCTGGACCTGTAGAGCAGGGCTACGTTCCCAGCACCTTTACGCGTGAACAGGCCCGGTTCCTGGATCGCAGCCTTGAGCTTGCAGCCCAGACCGCGGACCGGGCCTTGTCCGCGTTGTACCGCCTGCTGGCAATCAAGGTTGCGTTGCTGGCCCACCCCATGAGCCAAGTCCGCAGCGGGACCATCCACCGATTGGAGTCGGGCGAGTACGAGTCCATCACCGAATCCTGCTTGTACCACTACGTCGATGGGATGCGGCTGACCCGACCGGGAAAGCTGTGGGAGTTGGCCCAGCACATCAACGCGGGGGTGTTCCAGGGCGATGGCACGGTCATCCAGCGCAGTGTCCTGGAAATCCTCCCGGACATCCAAGCCGATGTGGCGTACTTCGACCCGCCGTATCCCGGGGTGATGAGCTACGAGAAGGAGTACCGCGTCCTCGACGAGATTCTGGAAGGGTCTTCCAAGCCCACGAGCCCGTTCACGGCGAAGGATGGGGCGTCGATGATCGACGGCCTCTTCGAGCGGGCGCAGCACATCCCGATCTGGCTGCTGAGCCTGGGGAACGCAGTGGTGGGCATCGACGAGTTGGAAGCCAAGATGGCCAAACTGGGCCGGGAGACCAAGGCCATCGAGATCGCGTATCAGCATCTGCCGGCTGTCGCCACGAGCGAGAAAAAGGCCACGAACAAGGAGTTCCTGGTTGTGGGCTGGGATGAGGCCCAGGTCACGGAGCGACGAAAGGAAAGCGCATGAACTCGGCACAGAATGCTCCGCAGCACACCCAGAGTGCGCGTGGGAGCCATATTCAGATCAAAGTCCCTTCCCAGGACCCAATGCCCGCAGACGGGGAGATTGATCCGGGAAACGCTCCTGGAGACGGTTTCGCTCCGTTGCGGGATTGCCCTGCGGGTAAGCGGGACCGCTATGCGGCCACCGCCGCGAAGGCGCACGAGCCGTTCAAGGCGGTGAAGCTAAAGTGCTTGGACTGTTCGGGGTGGGACTACCCGGAAGCGAAGCAGTGCACTATCCGGCACTGCGCCCTGTGGAAGCTCAACAAGCGTGTGTTCAAGGGAGGCCCATCGTGAAGGAGATCTTGGATATCCGTCTCACCGACCTCATCCCACACCCGCTCAACAGCAACGTGATGCCGGTTGACCTCCGGGACAAGCTCAAGGCCCACATTCGCAGGACGGGCAACTATCCCCACGTCATCGTCCGCCGGGACGGGGCGCGGTATCAGATCCTGGACGGGCACCACCGGGTGGCGATCCTGAAGGACCTGGGCCACGAGACCGCCCGATGTGACGTGTGGGAGGTAGATGACCGGGAGGCGAAGCTCCTCTTGGCTACCCTGAACCGCCTCGAAGGCCAGGATCAGCCGATCCGCCGGGCGCAGCTTCTCCATGAACTCCTGGGCGAGATGTCCACCGGCGACTTGGCCGGACTCCTCCCGGAGACGGAGCAGCAGATCGAGGATCTGCATGCGCTGCTGGAGTTCCCCGCGGAGGAGATCGCCGCGATGCTGGACGCCGAGGCCGAGGAAGCCGAACGCGTACTCCCTCGGGTCATGAGCTTCGTGGTGACCCCCGAGCAGGAAGATCGCATCCAACGAGCGGTGGAGCTGGCGTCGGATGGGACAGAGGGTCGTGATCGCAAGGCACGCGGGTTGGCAAACCTCGCTCAGACGTTCCTCGAGGGCCTGGATGAGGCGAGTTGAAGGCTTGAACCCCACGCGACGCGAATGCCTCCTTTCCGTAGGAGGTAACTACCATGGCTGAGTTCCACGAGACCCGGATGGGTCAGAAGTACTACGAGTCCACGATCCCCAAGCTGGTCGAGGAGCTGAAGCGGCTGAACCAGCTGCTAGAGGCTCTGGTCCAGGTGATGAAGGAGCGGTCCGACTGACGAAACGGAAGCCCTCAAAACGGGAAGAGGCCCGAAGGCTGTTTCTCGCGGGGGAGATGGATACCAACGTAGAGATCGCCCAACAGCTCGGCGTCAAGGCGCACACGGTGGGCCGGTGGCGGAAGGACGAGGACTGGGATGGGACCCGGTTGAAGATTGATCGTCGGGCGGGGGAGTTGTTCGTTGAGAAGATCGCCACGGATCGGACCAACCTTAACGTGCTGCACTTCCGATGCTGGGAGCTGATCATGACTCGGCTCATGGAGGACATCCGGCGCCACCCCCAAGCGGATCTCAAGGACATCGTCCAGGCAGCCGGGGTGGTGGAGAAGGCGCAGAAGGGTCAACGCCTGGCCAAGGGGCTCTCCGCGACCGGGGAGACAGAGGAACAGATCCGCGCCGAGTCCGAAGCAGAGGTTCGGTCCCTCATTGATGCGTTCACGGAGGCGGTGCAGGAGAACATCGGGGATGAGGTGGCCCGGGACCGGATTCGGTTTGCGGTGGAGCGGGCGCTCCAGGAGGAAGGCGATGTCGCGTAACTCACGGGCCTATCTCCGCAAGCGGATGCGGGAGTTGGCCTCTCCCGCCGTGCGAGCGGTGACCGAACCCTTGGCCCTTTGGTCTCTACGCCGCATTCGGTTGGATGGCCGCCCCTTCACCTTGGCCGGTCACGAGTACCTGCGAGCCATCTACGACGACACAGCGCAGCACATCGTGCTCTCCAAAGCGGCTCAAATTGGGGGGACCTCCTGGGCAATCCTCCGGTCCATCTTTGCCTGCATCCAGGGCCTGAACGTCATGTACTACTTCCCGACCCGCACCGACGTGCTCGACTTCTCCAGGAGTCGCGTGGGTCCGTTCCTGGAGGATAACCCCTTCCTGGCCGAGCAAATGAGCGACACGGACACGGTGGGGTTGAAGCGGATCGGGGCGGCTCATCTGTATCTCCGGGGGATGCAGTCCAAGGTCGGGATGAAGTCAGTTCCGGCGGACATGATCGTGTTTGACGAACTCGATGAAGCCACCCCGGACGCTCGTGCGATGGCGATGGAGCGGATCGCCCACTCGGACTACAAGCGGATCATCGAGCTATCCAACCCCAGCCTCCCTGGGTACGGCATCGATACCCAGTTCGAGAAGTCGGACCAACGACACTGGACGCTCAAGTGCGACGGGTGTGGGACCTGGACCTGCCTGGAGCGGGCGTTCCCCGATCGGTTGGGTCTGGAGGTGAAGGTCATCCAAGAGCGGGACGGCGTGTTCTACAGGGCATGTCCCAAGTGCGGCGGGGAACTCGATCCGGAGCGGGGCGAGTGGGTGCCGGACTACCCAGATCGGAAGATCCACGGCTACCGGGTCTCGCAGTTGTTCAGCTCCAAGGTGGACCCGGGGGAGATCCTGGAGGAGTACCGGGCAACGCGGTTCCCGGAACGGTTCTACAACCTGAAGATCGGCGTTCCCTGGGCGGACCTGTCCAACCGAGTGGACATCGCAACGGTGCTGGCTTGCTGCCGGACCGGGGATGCTCCGGCCCGAGGGGTCCACGTCATGGGGGTGGACACGGGCAAGGGTCTTCATGCGGTCATTCTGCGCACGAACAGCCAGAAGCGATCCCGGCTTCCGGCCCACGTGGTACACATCGAGGAGTGCCGCTCGTTCGAGGAATTACCCGCCTTGATGGAGCGGTTCCGAGTGGGGACCTGCGTGATCGACGGGCTCCCGGAGACGCATGCGACGCGAGACCTAGCTCAGGCCCAGCGTCGGCGCCGGCGATGGGTGTTCCTTTGCTTCTTCGTTGAGAGTCAGCGCGGCCAAGGGCGCTGGGACCCGCGGGACCTGAGTGTGAAGATCAACCGCACGGATGCTTTGGACGCCTCCCGGACGGTGATCCGGGAGCGGGAGATCACGCTTCCCCCGCCGTCGCCGACGGTTCGAGAGTTCGCAGAGCACTTGGCCCGTGATGCGAAGCAGCTGATCGAGGACGAGGAGACCGGGGCGCTAAAGTACAAGTACGTGAAGGCGTCCGGCCCGAATCACTACTCCTTGGCGCTGACCTACGCGGTGATGGCCTTGGAAAAGGCACGGACGCCGGGCGGGCGGTCACCCGTAGACATTCTGGCCAACATGCCGGCACCATGAAGGGGCGAGATTCAATAGCCCCAGATGGCACCATCTGATGGAAGTGAGATATTCTTGAGGCCGAATCTCGGCGGTCCCAACCGACATCCGAAGCGTTTGGGGTACGCCGGAATATCAATGTATTGTTGCAGCCGACCGCTTCGATAGGCGGAATAGAGGTGGCCAAGTGAGGGAATGGACCAAGGCTGCTGGCTTGGAGCGGCTGGACCGATTGATAGACGGTGTGGCCAATCTTAGGGTCTCAACAAGATACTCAAGCGAGCACACGCGGTGGCTAACTGGTTGTCTCGGGTTCCTTGAAGAGGTGTTCGGGCCTTCATCCCGGTTTTACCTGAGCCTCGCCAATCTCAATTGGCACGATGGAGGAAGCTTCGTTGTCAGGGGGTGGGACCCGCAATCGGAGGTCGATAGGCATCATCATAAGGCCTACCTCAAGGCACTTGAATCCGCTATGGGTCTGCTGCTCGCAGCCCGGGACGAACTTGAAGATCATGAGGATGTGTCTGACGTCTACAAAGGAAGGGACTCCGCCACCGAATCCAGTCAGATCATGCGGATCCAGTCGCTCGCCGAGCGACAGTGGAGAAAGACGGTTCGGGGCACACCCGAGAATGAGAAGGAGGTTCAGGAGGCTTTCGAGAACCTACTGCTTGGCGCGGATATCGACTTTTCAAGAGAAGGTGAATCGATTGAGTATTCATCAAAGACCTACAGACCAGACTTTACGTTTGCCCAACTGGAATTGGCGGTAGAAATCAAGTTTTGCAAGCGCAGTGAGCGGGAAAAGGAGATGATTGCCGAGATCAACGACGATATTCTCGCCTATCGTCAAAGATTCAGAAACCTACTGTTTCTTGTTTATGATCTTGGATTCATTCGAGATGTCGATGCGTTTGGTGGACACCTTGAAGCGCATGATGGTGTGCTGGTGCGCGTGATAAAGCACTAGCATGCTGCAAGAGTCCTTCTGCGGAGAACCGGAAACCCTGACCAGCAGATCGCGTCGACGGCTAGACGGTACATGCAGTACTTCGGGATCAAGAGCGAGCGTCCAGGGTTCTAGGTAGGACCAATCCACGGAGGTGCTTCTGAAGGCCAAGAACGAGTACGGGCCCTGGAGAGACGGCGCGAGTGCTAAGGAAGACCATAGGGGTGACTCTGACCAAGGTTCTGAAGCGGCACGGCCTCAAGAAACGTTGAGTCGTACCGAGGGAGGGTAGCGGGCGCGCTGGGAGCCCGCGACACTAGCCGATGCGTGTCCACTTTAGGAAAGCACACTCCCTGACACGAAGCATTCTGAAGACATCATGCATTCCAAAGTATGAGAAGGAATTGGAAGCATTGTGGTTCGAGGTCGTTCAGATGACGAACGACCTCTATGTCTTACGAAAGTTCGTTGAGTTTCCAGCGGCTCTGCTTGGTGTCCCGGATCAGCCCCTGCTTCCGATCCTTGAGCGCGCACTCTTCACCTCGTCCGTCCTAGCACTCTCCCGATTGAGTGACGAAAGTAGGGGCGCGCTAACCCTCGCGAGGTTTCGCGAAACCCTCTTGAAGTGTGTACGCCATGAAGCATCAAGAGAAGAGCTTCGAAAGGTACTAGACAAACACGACTTCGATAGCCGGCTGGGGAACTTAATCGGTCGCGTAAAGCATCTCCGCAACAACAAGCTGGCACACCTTGGCAGAGAGAACCTAGGCAGCCCTGAAGAGGTTTCAGTCACACTTCGCGAGGTCGAGGATGCGTGCAGCCTCGCGCAAGACCTTGTCCTGACCGTCTCTCTTGGACATGGCCGTGCATTTCACTATCCCGAGTATAGTGACTTGATCAACCGCTCCGACCATCAGCCGGACATCGATGTCTTTCTAGAAGCGTTGGCTGGGACCGGGTCGGTTCTTAGAATGCCTGAGGAGCAGCCAGATCTTTGGGATTCCTACAGAGCGGAGCTGGACCCGAATCAGATCGAGCAGATCAACGCCTACCGTCTCCGCCTTGGGCTCCACGGTGTGTAGAATCTTCGACTAGCAGCAGTGCTTTCGACAAGCTTCTGGTCGGACGGATTGGTGTACATCACGTTGGTCAGTGGGCCTACGTGTTGCGTAAACCGCTGGGCGAGGAACGCGACCACCACGCGTTCGTTACGGCGGTGTACCTGAGCGACAGAGGCGGGTACTCTGGCCGATCCAGCGCATTCTTGGCCTCTTGAAACACCCGGTTGGTTTGCCCACCAGGATCGAGCCTGCGGCTCGTAGAGTGCTCCCCAGGGCCATATTCTGACCGAACTCCCGGAATGCGATGCCGAATCCGCATCCAGGAGAGATCGATCCCAGGAACGTCGATAATCGCCCTTCTAGCAAGCAAGGTCTCGCACGCCCTCGATCAACTCCTCGTCGGACGGGTGGGTGTAGATGATGGTAGTGAGTGGGCTGACGTGGCGGGCGAACCGCTGTGCCAGGAACAGATCCCGGGAGGCTCGGTAGACGTTGGTCACTGCCGTGTGGCGCAGGGCGTGGAACGGGTACATCCGGTCAAACCGTGCGGCTTCTTGAGCTTGGCGGAAGATGAACTGGACCCGGCGCTTGGAAAGGCGCCTCCCGGTCTGGCTACAGAAGAGGGGACCCGCGAGATTCTCCCCGGTGCGGACCTTCGTGGACCAGTGCACAGCAAGCTTCGGTTCCAGTGCACGAGGCAGGAACACATCTGCCACACGGCCACCCTTTGCCACGTCCTTGCGCAAGCGGATGCGGCCACGCGGTGATCCGCCGGGGAAGAACGCATCCGGCACATCGAGCCCTACGATCTCGGCCAAGCGAAGTCCCGTACCCAGGGCCAGGGAGAGGATGAGGTGATCCCTGGGGTTGGTTGCGGCCCGCAGGAGGGCTTGCACTTCGGCTCGGGTGAGGGTCGGCGGTGCGAGGTAGGGCATGTGACGATGAAGCCGTGGATGGGAGAGAGGATCAAGGGGAATCCCCGTTCCTGTCGATTCCGCATCACGGCCACCTCGCACCATCGAGTCCACGCTCCGAGGAGCGTGCGTGGAGGCCATTCTGAGAAGCAACCTCGACTGGTCCGACCATTGGCGCATGAGGGCCCGGTTTGGGCTCAGATTTGGTCCCAAAACGGCATCGAGTGCCCCAAAAACGGCATCGGGATTTCGCTAACCCCCCAAAAAGGGGCATCGACTTCGCGCTAACCCCCCGAAAAGCGGCATCGATTTGTTATGCATTCGTAAAGTCGGCGTGGAGATTTCTCACATGCAGATCGTGTAAGTGGCGTTCGTATAGAACGTAAGGGTAACGAGAGGGTACCTCCGGGCTCGCTGAAAGCTCGAAAAGGGCCGAAATCCTGCCCCTAAAATGCCGCTTTTGGGCTGGCGAAGCCGATAGATGCCGCCGAAATGCCGCTCGAACCGGGCGAAATCCGGCTTGGGATTGCGACAAGGCGTGGTTCCACACGGAAACGCCTTGATCGCTGCAAGGAGTCCCTGCTACGACTCGTGAGCGCGCTCCTCATGGAGGTCAGCGAGGAGTGGGAATCGGGAAAGGTCTCCCTGAACATGACGAGAGACTAACGTGGCTCGCAAGAACTTACAGAAACGATGTTGCTCTATCCCCAGGTCCGAAATCGGTGTCCGGCATCCATCGGAATCAGTGTCCGGGATGCTCCGGAATAATCACGCTATCGAATATTTGAACGAATGGGGGTGCGCCGGAAGTTCGTGGAGGCGGAGGCCAGCGAGCCGACCGGTCCGAGCATTGGCCCACGACGGCCCGATTTGGGCTCAGATTTGGTCCCAAAACGGCATCGAGTGCCCCAAAAACCCAAAAACGGCATCGGGATTTCGCTAACCCCCCAAAAAGGGGCATCGCCTTCGCGCTAAACCCCCGAATAGCGGCATCGTTTTGTTATGGAAGCGTCAACTGTGCGTGAACGGGTCGGCGGATGTGATCACGTAAGTTGCGACGATACATAGAGCAAGGCGAACAAAGGGTCACCTGGAGGGGCAGGGAAAGCTCGAAAAACCCCGAAATACTGCCCCTCAAATGCCCCTTTTGCTTCGTGAATCCCAATAAATGCGTAAACGGTCAGCGGACGACGTAGTTCCCTCCGGGATCCAGTCTTGGTAGAACGGTAGCGACCCAGTTGGGGTCGCATTCTTCGCGATTGCTTCGTTTGCCTGGACGCGTGCTATGCCTCAATGCGCGAATCTCCGCTCTCGAAGGTCCGCCTCGGGTTTCCCCCTCTAAACAGTGAACCCCCCAGTAGAGTCGCACGCGGGATAACCCCAACTATGGTGAAGTGATTTGCCACGCGGTGGTCGTCCCATTTGAATGCCGCTTCGCAAAAAGGATGCCGTAGGAACTACTTTGATCGGGCAGAACCTGGACGAGGAGCTCCCCGTCCCTTGAAATGACGAAGAAGGGAGAGTCAGGGTTAAGACTCCATGGCAGAAGCTCTTCCGATACAACATTGTACGACCAGAGGGGGCCGTGCTCTTCGTCAGGGTTGCGACTCGCAATGAGCAATCTGTCTTCACCAATCCAGTTCAGTCCCCGTGTTTCTTGAAACCGAAGTGCCTCGGGTGTCATGTCTCGCACCTCCATGAGTTCAAGATCGACCACATGCGCGTGGATGCGGGTCCTGCGGGGCCTATCAGAGACACGTGAAGCAGCCGTAAACGATAGGTACCGGCCAGAAGATGACCACAGAGGGCTTGTTCCTATGACTCGCTCCTCGCCGACAAGCAGGGGGTGTTCGTTGCTCCCGTCTGCGTCAATAACAAAGAGCCCGCACCCCTCGGGATCGGTGGATCTACATATCCATCGATCATAAAGAACTACTTCACCACTCGGGTCCCACTCTGGCGCCCTGGCATTCCCCATAGTGTGGGTAAGTTGTCTCTCCGACTCGGAGTCTAGATCGATCACATACAGGTCATAGCCAATGCCACGAGACACCGCTAGTTGCCTGCCGTCAGTGGAGAATCTCGCATTCTGGACAGGCAACCCCTCCGGGTCTGGAAAATGAACAAGGATCTCTCCAGTTTCAATGCTAGCGATGTACAATCCAGCATCCACAGTCTCAGTGCCGCGACGGTAAGCTATCCATCTACCATCATGATCGATGTCTAGAGGCATATCCAGAACTGCGACTTTGGATAGGTCGACTAGCGGATTCGATGCGGAGTCCGTGCACGCGCTCAGACACAGGGCGCTCAGGAGAGACATCTGGCATCCCAGAAAAAAACTCTTAGTCGAGAACAACTACCCTCCCCACTGCTTGAAGTTCCTCTGCCGTTGCACGATAGAAGTATACGCCCTTCGAAACCCTTGATCCATCGTTACTCGTGAGATCCCACCTTAGGCCTAATCGCCCCTCAGGTATCACTAGCCGCCTCAACAGACTCCCTCTCACGTCAAAGATCTCAATGCCAACCTCCCCGCCGACTGCGGATTCCAAGGCAAAGTGGGCGTATGCCTCGACTGGATTCTTACTCACACGACATACTAGTCTGGTATGTGGAAAGCTTCTTTCTGGCGCCCCTACAGTGCTTGGACCCATCGCTGTCCACGCGATCTTTGCCTCACTGAGTTGACCCGGTTGCCACCGCTTCCATTCATCCAGTCCTCCCCCCGTAACACGAGCCTTGAAGTAGTAGAAGTAGGTTCTGATCCTGCAACCTACTGGGGTCATGCTTCCTTCAACGATCTCTCCAAATCCATCCGGGAATGCATAATGGGGCGAACGATTTCCCTGATGCCAGCCAAGTGATTGACTAGCGCGCACCCACACGTCTGGAACGACATCAAATGGAGAAGCGAACGATATTGTGGTCTCCAGAACGTACTCATCTACAAACCATCCGCCGGCATCGATAAAGGGGTGTCCACTCAGCCAAATCGTCTTCGCCGTCGGTCCACTAACAACGCTGAGATTGGTCGACTCGCCGCGTTGGTAAATCCTACCCTCAAGGTAGTTCAAAGCACCGAATGCGCTAACCAATCCATATCCTGCCTCTTCGGTCCATTCTTCGGAACCCATCCATGAGAGTTTGGTCGCTGAGTTCTTGAGAATACCTTCAATGTCCTCTGCACCGTATTGCGGCCGCAGTGCTTTCACTAGAGATGCTACACCCGCAGCAACAGGGGCCGCTGCGGATGTGCCGCCGAATTGGCTCATGCAGTGGTCGGCCTCGCCCAACTCCTCCAGGTCATCCAGTGAATGGAATAGCTCGCCGTTGATAGTTGTCGTTGCGAAATTTTTTCCTCCCGGGGCAGACAAGTCAATCCAGTATCCCGTGTTCGATCCTGTGCCAGCGGGGTAGGTGCACCCCCAACCTTGGTTCACCAGGTCGTTTGTCCAGCGATTCCCATCCGCATAGACAGCGCCAACTGAGAGTACCAAGTCGCTGTATAGAGCAGGAGTCATCCGGATGGACTCAGTTGTGTTGCCCATGGAGGCCGTAATCAGGGTACCCGTTGCATTGGCATTCCGAAGGGCGGCACCCAAAAAGTGGTCGTCGCCCCCTTCCGTTTTTGCCAATGAAATGTTTCCTATGCTTATCCCGTTGTCCACCATCCACTGTATTCCCTTTGCGATGTTCTCCGTCTTTGCTCCGCCGATACTAAACTCGACTCGCACGGGAACGATTTGCACCCCCCAGTTCAACCCGGCACCAAGCAGTCCATTGTCACCGTTTGCACCAATCACTCCGGCCACTTCCGTCCCATGTCCATTAGTATCCTCCGTATCTCCGCCGACAAACGTAGCTCCTCCAACAACGTTAATGTCTGGATGGCTTGACATCACACCACCATCGAGCACCGCAACGGGAATTGACCTCTCAAGGCCTTTTGAGATATCCCACGCTGCTTCAGCCTCAACGTCTATCCCGCCGAAGGCCGGGCCAGTTCCGGGTAGTTGTCCGCCATTGTGAAGCCACCACTGATGCTGGTATTTTGGGTCAAGCGACGATGCGGTCCGCTCATAGATCATATTGTCTTGAACATCGCTAAGTATCCGTTGATCGATGAGGCCGTCCAACGCCCGCCGTGGTAGGGCTGAGGCGACCTCGATCGAATAGAAGAGGCTCAAGTCCTCGGGAAGTTTGATGAGGGTGCCTTCCTGATTGTGGGCGAAAGCCCTAAAGCCAGGGAGCATCTGTCGTATCCGCGAAACCCCTGCTTGCTGTAATTGATCTCTGATGTCTGGTCGAGGGAAACGAACGTCTTCTATTGCCCGATCTCGAATGATCGGAACGGTAGGCGCATGCTCAGGGCTAAATCGCACGATCAGATGCTTGTTGATATCCACGGAACCGTGTTCCGATTGCTGGACGAATCCTCCCGCTGTTGTGTCTTGGTAAGTGCAAGGGTCAAAAGGCACCGATGATTGTCCGAAAGCGGCGGATGCAGCGTTCTGTGGATAGGGAGGGTACGTCATGCGGCCATCGCAGTTTGTAACGGCGAATTCTGGCACTGCTGTCCATTGACGGTGGTGCCAGCTACGGAACGACGATCGAGTCCGATAGAGTCAATACCAATGCACCCGATTCGCTTTGGTGGATCGTCCCGGGTGACCTTGATGCCGACGAGGCGTTCATCAAGGTTCTGGCAAGGCATGATACCGAGGGTGCTGGCGACGACCGCTATGAGGTTCCGGACACCACCGATGTGGCCTTTGCGATCCGGTCTAAACTTTTTGGGAACATCTGGGCCGACACGACGTGGTCTGGTCGCGCCGTCCTGGGTGGAGACATCTACGTGAGGGCAGGGTAAACGGACAGCGGACGACGTAGTTCCCTCCGGGATCCAGTCTTGGTAGAACGGTAGCGACCCCGTTGGGGTCGCATTCTTGTATCTACGAGGGAAGGAGCGGAGGGATGACTGCGAAGACGCGCGTTCGGCGGACCCGGGAAGAGTGGCACCGATTGGTGGAGCGGTACGAAGCGGGCGGTCTGAGCCCGCGGGAGTTTTGTCGCCGGGAGGGACTCAACGACAACACGTTTCGCCTTTGGCGGAGCCGCGTTCGCTCCACGAGCACCGCGACCGGTCCGTTCGTGGAGGTGGTTCCCGTTGCCAGCCCGGAGTCGCCCTGGTCGATCGAACTCGAGTTGCCGAGCGGGACGAAGCTCCGGCTGCGTGGTTAGGCATGATCGCCGGGAACGAACCGCGTCGGATTCTGCTGTACGGGTCCCCTGTGGACATGCGCAAGTCGTTCAACGGTCTGCTGGCCATCGTCCAGGGCACGCTGGGTGAGGATTCCCTCACGGGAACTCTGTACGCGTTCGTGAACCGTCGTGGGAACTACCTGAAGTCGATCTACTGGGATCGGACAGGGTACTGCCTATTCGCAAAGCGACTGGAGCAGGGTCGATTTCGGTTTCCCGGTGGTAGCGGGAAGCACGAAGTGAGCGAAGCGATGTTTCGATTGCTTTTGGACGGAATCGTTCTTGAAAGAAGACGGAGGATGGATTAAGAAAGAGGCATGACACGAGCTGAGCGCGCCGCAACGATGAGTCAGGATGAAGTGGTCGCGTTGCTCGAGTCCCATGATGAACTCAGCGCCCAACATGAAGAGCTTTGCCGCCAAGTGGCGTGGCTGAAGCGACAGGTGTTCGGATCGAAGTCGGACCGCCGGGTGCCTCTTCCCGGGGAGCAACTCACGCTCGGTGAGACGGATCCCGATGGTTCGGTGACTGCCGCAACGCTCCCTGTGAGCTCCCACCAACGCCGGCGGTCTCAGCCCCCGGTGAAGACCGGAGAGAGTGGCATTCGCTTCGACCCCTCGGTGCCGGTGAAGGTGATCGAGATTCCCAACCCCGAGCTTCACGACGTTCCCGCCGGTTCGTATGAGACGATCCGGGAGGTGGTGACGGAACGGCTGGTGCAGAAGCCATCGACCTTTGAGGTGCACCGCTACGTCCGGACCGTGGTGAAGCTCCAGGACGGGACGTTGAGCTGTCCCCCCGCACCGCCGTCGGTGCTGGAGCGCAGCCTGGCTGATGTGAGCCTGCTGGTGAACCTGGTGGTGGACAAGGTGCGCTACCACCTTCCCCTGTACCGTCAGCATGCACGGATGGCGGCGGCGGGAGTCCACTTGAGCCGGGCAACGCTGACGAACTGGTTCCATCGTACGGCCGAGCTGCTGGCGCCGATCCACGAAGCCCAGATGGCCTCGATTCTTCAGAGCGAGGTGTTGCTCATGGACGAGACCCCGATCCGGGCCGGTCCGTCCAAGAAGAAGCGGAAGATGAAGACGGCGTACTTCTGGCCGGTGTACGGAGACCGGGACGAGGTCGGGTTCCCGTTTTCGTCAACGCGGAGTCACCAGGTGGTGGTGGACACCCTGAAGGGATACTCGAACACGCTGGTGACCGACGGGTACGCAGCCTATGACCGCTACGCGGAGCAAGTGAACGAGCTGGTCCATGCCCAGTGCTGGGCCCACGTGCGCCGGAAGTTCGTGGAGGCGGAGGCCAGCGAGCCGGAACTCTGTGGCCGGGTGCTGGATGGGATCAGCACGCTCTACGAGCACGAGGCGAAGATCCGGAATCAGGAAGACGTGAAGCGGCACGCCTACCGCGGGGAACACGCGAAGCGGGTGGTGGATCGGATCTTCGAGGATCTGAAGCAGGCGTTCGAGGATCGGATCCTGCTACCGCAGAGCCCGTTCACCCAGGCGGCGAACTACGCCCTGGAACGGGAGGCCGGTCTACGGGTGTTCCTCGAACATCCTGGAGTACCGGTGGACACCAACGCCGTGGAACGAGAGATCCGGCCGGTGGCCATCGGGCGCAAGAACTGGATGTTCTGCTGGACCGAAGTGGGTGCACAGTACGTTGGGACCCTGCAAAGCCTCGTATCGACCTGCCGACTCCAGGACATCGATCCCTACGTCTATCTGGTGGACGTTCTGCAGCGTGTGGACTCCCATCCCCAGAGTCTGGTCCGCCAGCTCACGCCGAGACTGTGGAAAGACCACTTCGGCCAGGACCCTCTACGCTCCCTCGCCGAACGCGGTCAATAACGCCGCTCGCTGACCGCTTACAGGGCAGGGGCAACACTGACGATCGAAGCGGGGACCCTGGTCGAGATTGATACTCTCGACGCGGCCCCCGGAGACAGCCTTCTCAACGCGGACTCGACCACTGTGGCCCTTGTGATTGAGGGTGCGCTGAAGGTTAATGGAGCGTCGGGGAGCGAAGTTGCTTTCCGTTCACTTGATCCAAACGCCGGCTTTGATGAGTGGGCCGGGATTAGTCTTCAAGGAGCGCCGGATACACTCCGCTGGGCAAGCATTGAGAACGCAGAGACAGCGATCTATGTGTCCAAGGACTCCATGCTGGTATCGAATTGCACGATCACTAACTCGTCGATTGGAGTGGATGGATTCCCGGGGCACGTGACGATCGACTCCTGCACCGTTGATCTGCGGGGCGGTACTCTGACTCAAGGGGTCACGATACACACGGGGACGGGAGGGGAGAGCGATACTGACAGGTACATCACTGACACGACAGTGCTGGGGGATGACGAGACTTCTGTTGGTATCAAACTTGCGAAAGCTGGCACTATCTCGGGGTGCGTGATCGACTCCCTTAGTGACGGTACGGGGATTGATGTTCTAACGAACAACAGCCCTCAACTGGTTGATGGTGGGACCAAGGTGCGTGCATCAAAGATTGGCATCAAGGCCAGGGTCAACAACAACCTGTTCGTTAGAGACTCCGAGTTGAGCAACAACGAGACTGGTGTGCGAGTTGTTGGGAACAACAATGACCCCGATCTTGGAACAGTAGCGGATCCGGGGGGTTCAAATATTCTCGGGTCGGTGCTCTACCATGTTCACAAGGATACTCTGGGCGCCGGAACAACGTACGCCCAAAGGAACTATTGGGGCGTGGTGCCCCCGCCGGACAGCTTGTTTCTTGGGAGCGTTGTCTACACGCCATTTGATAGCACTTCAAACACGTTGGCCTCCTTCAGCGTCCCGTTCCAGAGGGTGCCGGCACGTCCCTTCACTCTGTCGGCGAACTATCCAAACCCATTCTCAGACGTGACTCGGATTCGGCTCAATTTGGTGGGGAATGGCGCGCACGTCGACATGCAGGTCTTTGATCTACAGGGACGACAGGTTGCGCAACTTTGGAGTGGATATCTGCTTCCAGGAAGTCACGAAGTCACCTGGACGGGGAGAAACTCGGCCGGAGCTCGGGTTGCCTCCGGTATGTACTTCATACGGGCGCGAGTTGACAATGAGATCGAGACCCGTCGTGCGTTTGTGGTCAGGTGAAGAAAGGATATCCAATGAGAAAGCTTACGATTCTCGTGGTTCTTGGACTTGCGTCTGTTGGCACTGGTTCTTCAGCTGGCATGTTGGAGCTTGCGCCTAGCAATCACCTGACGATCACGAATCCAGCGACGGAGGATTCGCGGTTGCTAGTGAAGCTCGACCTAGCAAGCATTCCTCAGGGGGCAAGAATCCAGCACGCAGAGCTTTGGATAGATGTGGCGAGCTGCACCTCCAACCACAGGGCGCTGAATGTCTCCGTTCATGAGGTCTCCCGGTCTTGGACCCGGTCCGCCAACTGGACCCAGCCCTGGGCGCGATCCGGAGGGGACTTCGATGAAGAGGTCAGAGATGCTTGGAGTGTGAGCCCGGGTCAAGATCGGCACTTCCGATTCGACGTTACCGAGACTGTCCAAGCCTGGCTGGATGGTGAGAAGACCAACCACGGTTTCCTGATCGGGGTTGATGGTGATCCGAGCGGGCGCTTCACTCGGGCGCAAGGAGCTTCCGCCCTGAAATTGCGGGTTCGTTACAAGGCTCTTACTCGGTAGCTTCTCTCCGGTAAAGTGCAGAGAAGCAGTCGGTTGGGCGGTTAGGAGCCGTGCATGTTGTTTGTGATGTCTGGTTCCCGCGCTACAATGTAGTCGGTCTATACTGAGCTGAAACCCGACGGGGAATGAGGCAGCTTGCTCATGAAGCAACGCACGTCCTGGATCGTCATCTGCGTCCTGGTCTTGTGTCTCCCCGTGGCCGGCACCGGGTCCGGTGGCTCCCCAACCCACACGCCCGGTGTTCTGAACCTGAAACTCGAGGCGACCCCCCAGGCGGGGCTGTTGCTGGCCGACCAGTTGGCCGGGCTCCGTTCCAGGAACCCAACGCTGATCGAGGCCGTCTCCGCTCGCAAGGTGTTTCGCGCCGGTAGTTCCCCCTCCAGTCTCAAGTCGACTCTTGGCCTGGACCGTTGGGTTCGTCTCGAACTTCCTCCCCATGCGGACGTTATGGAAGAAGCTCGCAAGTGGTCCCTGATCCCCGGCGTAGAGCGGGCGGAGCCGGACTATCGTTTCCGCCCCGCTGTGGTCCCGAACGACCCTCTCTTCCCCAGCCAGTGGCACTTGGAGAACACGGGGAGCAACCCGGGCGTTCCCCCGGGGACACCGGACGCCGATATCGACGCACCGCAAGCCTGGGACATCACCACCGGCTCTGTCCTGGTCGGCAATCCGGACCTGGGAGTCGAGTGGTTCCATGAGGATCTTGTGGACCGAATCTGGCAGAACCTGAACGAGGATGCCGATGGGGACGGGAGCGTGCTGGAGTGGGACTCGACGCTGGTCCGCTATGTCTTTGATCCGGACGACGTGGATGGCCTCGATGGAACGGCGACCAATGGCTACACGGACAATGGCTACGCCGATGACTTCATTGGTTGGGACTTCCCTGGTGGAGACAACGACCCGTCGCCCAGCGGTGGCTACGCGCATGGGACCCTGACTGCCGGGGCGTTGATGGCGACAGGGGACAATAGCGTGGGTGTCACGGGGGTGGGCTGGGACTGTCGACTCGTGGCCACCCGCGGCGTGAGTCTGGCCACCCAGGTGGTGTACTTGGTGGACAACGGAGCGCGGGTCGTCTCGGTGAGTGTGGTTGACCAGTATTCCGGTTTGCTTCAGGACGCGCTCAGCTACGCGACGCTCCAGGGCGTGATGTTGGTCTTTGCCGCGGGGAACGACGGGGACGAGGAGCCCAACCCCCTTTGCGACCACCCCGACGCGCTCTGTGTATCGGCCACGACGGCTCTGGATGGGTTGGCTGGGTTCAGCGACAGCGGCCCGACGCTGGATCTTGGGGCTCCCGGGACCGACATCTGGACGACGACGGTTGGGAACGGCTACACGGACGTGGGCGGGACGAGCATGGCCGCGCCAATCGTTGCCGGGACGGTCGCGCTGGTTTTGACCGCGAACCCCGGTCTGAGCGTGGATGAAGCCGTGTCGCTGACCCAGAGCGCGGTGGACCCCATGGTGTTCCCTGGACGCTTTGGCGGGTTGGGGCGGGTGAACGCACACACAGCGGTTCTGGCGGCCCAGGCGGCTGGCGGATACGGGGCCGCACCGGTGGGGCTGATCGACGCGGTCGCCACGCGGCAGGTGGGGTCGGCGCTCCAAGTGTGGGGCACCGTAGCAGGTACGGGGATCAGCTACGACTTGGAGTATGGGAGCGGGCTCTATCCGTCCTCATGGATTCCGATCACTCAGGGGTCCACGACGATTGACGGGCTGATCCACGCGTGGGACCTCGCCAGCGTATCGCGGGGAACGTATCAGGTGCGGCTCGTGGTGACGGACGGGTTTGGCCAGGTGGTGCGGGATGAGATACCGGTGGAGCGTGGGACGTTGTACCAGCCGACATTGTGGCCGGTGCAGACGGGGGGAGGTATCTGTGCGTCGCCCGCCATCGAGGACGCCAACATGGATGGTGTGACCGAGGTCACCATGACCTCCGAAGACGGTCTGATTCATGCGCTTGCAGCAGATGGATCATTGTTGTGGCAATTCGACACCAATGGCGGATCGGGTATCGGTTCCCCAACGGTCGCAGACCTTGATGGCGATGCAAAGAAAGAGACCATTGTGCAGGTTAGTACGGGTGATGTAGTAGCTCTCAGCGATGGTGGTCAGTTGATCTGGTCATACAGGCCTCCTGCCTCAGGCAAGAGAACGCCGGGAGTGGGCAACATCATGGGAGATGCCAAACTTGAGATCATCGGCACTAGTGGACGAAGAATCGCCTTCGCCATCGACGCTGATGGCAACGAGCTCTGGTCGTATCTGGACCCTCGGCACCTTCAGGCATTCACGTCTCCAGCACTGGCTGACATCGACAGCGACGGATACGATGAGGTCATAGCTGCATCCAGGTACAGCAACGTTTTTGCATTGGACGGAGACGGAAGCCTTCTCTGGGAATACTTCACCGGCGACTGGATCGACTCGCCTCCGGCCATCGGCGACCTCACCGGTGACGGAGACTACGAAGTGGTCGTGGCCTCGACGGATACCAAAGTCTATGTCCTGAACGGCCTCGACGGGTCTTTGGAGTGGAGCTACACCACGAGCTATTGGGCGTACTACGTGGCGTTGGGGGATCTGGATGGAGACGGCGAACTGGAGATCGTGACCCGCACGTACGACGACTTGGTCTACGCACTGGACGCAGACGGAACGCTCCTTTGGACGTATCCTGCGGGTTTCACGGAGTCAGCTCCTGTCCTGGGGGACGTGGACGGAGACGGTGCCCTGGAAGTGGTCTTTGGCTCGGCAGAGGGCCAGACCTACCAGCTGCATGCGGTCAACGCTGATGGGACATCGGCCACCCACTGGCCAATGGAGCTGGAGTCCAGGCCATACACAGCCGCCATTGCCGACCTGGACGACAACGGGGTTGTAGAAGTCCTGGTGGGCACCGAGGACGGGAAGGTTCACGCGTGGACCATGGAAACCCCGGCCACGGGAGTCCCGGGGTGGTACGTGGAGGGGCAGAACATGCGTCGGACACGTGCTGTGGAGTCCCCGGAGACGGTGTCCGCGCCGATCCACCCGACCCCCTCCGCGTTGGCCCTGTCGGTGGCTCCCAGCCCGGCTCGACTTGGCGGAACCGTACAGGTTG
This sequence comes from Candidatus Eiseniibacteriota bacterium, assembly GCA_942491735.1. Lineage (GTDB taxonomy): Bacteria > Eisenbacteria > RBG-16-71-46 > JABDJR01 > JABDJR01 > CALOCN01. The sequence continues at coordinate 198,542 of CALOCN010000014.1, forward strand.
GGTTCAGCCTGCCTCAGGACGGAGCGGTGACCTGCCAGGTGTTCGACCTCGCCGGTCGTGTTATCCGAACCTTGGTGAGCGGTTCAGGTACGGCTGGAGAGGGTCTGGTTCCCTGGGATACTACGGATGATCGAGGCCGTTCGGTCGGTCGTGGTGTCTACTTCGTCCGGGTATCGATCGGCCACGAGTCGGCGACGCAACGCGTGGTGATTCTCTAGATCCGGGTGGGCGGCAGCAACTTTGCGAAACACAATCGGATAGAGGCAGATCGCATCAAGGCGGTCCCCCAGTGGTTCACGACCAGGCGTGGCAGGTGAGATACCCGCCTTGGCCGTAACGCACGGCTGGACCCTGCGTTGCGACGGATGCGGAACCCCCCCGAAATCCAAGACGCCTGCACCACCCCCGCGACGATGCACTCGCGGCCAGGCTCCAAGGGTTGCGCGTGTTTCGGCCCTACTTCGCGCCGCCCCCGCCGCAGGGTTCCACGTGTACCTACCGGAAATCACCATCCCCGTAAGTGCCTTGCTGCAACACGTTATACGCCCGTCCAACTGGAACGCAGGCTCTCCCAACCTACAGGTTGCGCGTGTCCCTACTTTCTCCTCCCCCCCACCGCAACCGCCAACCCCACCAACGCCAACACGCCCCCCACCAACTCCTGCCCGGTCACCGAAAAAACAAACACCCCTGGTAGCACTGCCGCCAGCACCAGCTTGGACACGGTGGTCAACGGCGGGTTCAGGAACACGGTCAACCCCACCGTGCTTGCCGGCAGGTGTTCCAGGAGCCAGGTCCACACCGCATACCCCAGCACGGTGCAGGGCCACGACAGATACAGCAGCGCCGCCCAGCCGGGAGCATCCAGAGACCCCAGCCGCCCGGCCGCCACTGGAACAAACGGGAGCAGGGCCACGCTTCCGATGGTCACGGCCAGGTACGTCCAGAGAAGGGGGCGCACCGCGCCGGTAGCTGGCTTGCTGATGACCGAGTACAGCGACCAGCTCAAGGGCGCCCCGATCGTCACCAGCACCGCGATCAGGTAGAGGTCGCCGCCGGCTTCGCGACGGGACAGGGCAACCAGGCTCATTCCAGCCACCGAAATGAGAAAGCCGGCGACCCGGCGTCGGGTGAGTCGTTCTCCCAGGAACAACGCGGCCAGAACCAGCACGATCAGCGGCAACAGTGCGGTGGTGAGGGACGCGATGGGGGCGGGCACCCCGTGTTGCTGGCCATAGAAGAGCGCCAGGTTGTAGGCAGGAACGCCCAACAGCCCGCACGGCACCAGACGCTTCCAGTGTGTGCGAAGCGCGGCCAGCGACTCCCGGCGGTGCCATCCGAAACAATAGAGGGCACAGATAGGCGCGACGGGGAGAAAGCGCGCGATGGTCAGGGTGACCCAGTCGAACCGGGCCGCCTCGCGATCCGCTCCCAACAGATAGCTGATGGCGACGAAACTGTTGCTCCAGACCAGGAACAACCCGAATGTCGCGAGACCGAGCAACCAGCCGGAAGCGGAGGCGCGGAGAGCGCCCGGGCTACTCGATGCCAACCACCTTGACCTCGAAGTTGAGGTTCTGACCGGCAAGGGGATGGTTGAAGTCGATGAGGACGTGTTCCTCGCTGACCTCGGTCACCTTGACCGGCATCTCCTCTCCCTCGGGGGTGCGGGCGATGAGGGTGGTGCCGACGACCCGGAGTTCCTCGGGGATCGAGGTCGGCTCGGTCTTCTGGAAGGCCTCCGGGTCATGGTGCCCGTAGCCCTCTTCCGGGGTCAGCTTGACCTTCTTGGTGTCCTCGAGGGCGAGGCCAACGAACACCTTTTCCAATGCGGGGAGAATCTGCCCCTCACCCTGGGTAAAGGTCAGCGGGTCTTCGCCAACGTTGCTGTCCGCCACGGTGCCGTCGTCCAGGGTCAGCGTGTACTCGATAGATACTTTCTTGCCATTCTCGATCATGAGGGTCTCCTCGAAGCTGACGACGAATTGGGAGGAAACCTTCACGCCCAAGCGCCGATCATTGCGCAAATCCGCTTAGACCCTACCGGGTCGGTGCGGCGTTCGCCACTGCCGTCTGAATGGAACAGTGGATTCACTTCGTTTCAACCCGCCCCCGCTTTGCTAAACTTCTGTTCCCCTTGGCCGGCTGATGATCCCGTTGTACTCAGGAGACCCCTCGTGCCCTTCATCCGGCCCATGCTGCTGCTTGCCATGCTGTGCGCTCCCCTGACGGTGGGTCTTGCCGAGACCCCCCAGGAGGAACCGCGCGAGTTCCTCGACCTCCCCTACTATCTGGACAAGGACGCGGACCCGCAAAAGCACCGGTTGGACCTGTACCTGCCGCAAGGGGTGGAAAAGGCTCCGGTACTGCTCTGGATCCACGGCGGGGCCTGGGTTACCGGGGACCGGGCCAAGGAAGTCGCCCTCGCGCGGCGCTTCGCCGAGTCCGGGATGGCGGTCGCGGTCATGAGCTATCGCCTGAGCGCGGGTACCTGGATGGATCCACAGTTGAGCGAAGGGGTGACCCACCCGGCGCATATCCAGGACGTGGCCCGGGCCTTTGCCTGGGTGCATCACTATGCCGCGGACTATGGTCTGGATCCTGAATCGGTCTTTGTCGGGGGCTATTCGGCGGGAGCGCACCTGTCCGCACTGCTGGTCATGGATCCGCGTTGGTTGGCGACGGAGGGACTGGCTCCGTCGGATGTCCGGGGGGCGATTCCCATTGCCGGCGCCTACGACCTCGATCACTACTACGCCTCGCACCTCGAGCGGAACGGCCAGGAAATGGCCGACAACCACGTGAAGGGCGTGTTCGGGTACGGGGAGACCGATCTGCGGGATGCCTCTCCCTCCACGTATCTGGGCACCACCCGGGTCCCCATGCTGATCGTCTCGGAAACCGACACCTATGCCTACACCCGGGTGTTCGAGGACGCGGCCAAGGCCGCGAAAGTGGACAACTACACGTTTGTCCACATCCGGGGCAAGAACCATCAGCAGCTGTATCGCAGTCTGTGCAGCGAAGTTGATGCGGTACGCGAGCAGATCCTGGAGTACATCCGGGCCGAAGTCTCCCGGGACAGCTGACTCCAGTCGCCTTTTTTCCGTTCGGATCCCCGGACCCACTCGTTTGGAAGGCGGGTTCACGACGGGCAGGAGGATGACCCTTCGCCCGCGGGGCTCCTTGCGGTTAGGATTGCGTTGCGCGATTCGGGAATGACCGGGCGGACATCCCGCGATCGTGCATCCGAGGGCGCCCCCTGGACGGGGGGCGCCCCTTTACCGTCCCCACCGCGAGTGAGACCCCCATGACCCAGCGTGTCCTCCGGCTGCTTCTGTTTCCCCTGTTCCTGCTTCTCGCAACCCCGGCCGGCGCCGAGGAAGAGAACGCGGCCGACTCGGTCGCGGACCTGACCGAAGGGGCAGAGCAGCTCGACGGTTTTTTTCCCCTGTACCTGCACCAGGACAACGGAACCGTCCACATGGAGTTCCCCGCCCCCGGCCCGGACGGACAGTGTGCCGAGTTCCTCTACGTTCACGGGCTCCTGCAGGGGCTGGGTTCCAATCCGGTCGGGCTGGACCGAGGCCAGATCTCCGGCGGTCAGGTGCTTCGCGCCCGCAAGGTGGGCCCCAAGCTGGTGCTGGAAGAGATCAACACGCGCTACCGCGCGATCTCCGACAACCCGGATGAGCGACGTGCGGTGGCCGAGTCGTTTGCGACCTCCATCCTCTGGGCCGGTGAGATCGCGGCCACCGCCGACGACGGTGCGTTGCTGGTCGACCTCACATCCTTCGTGGTGCGCGACGTGCACGATGTCGTGGCCACGTTGGATGGCTCCGGTCAGGGCTCCTACTCCCTCGATTCCGGCCGGAGCTTCATGGACTTCTCCGGTTGCTTTGCCTTCCCGGACAACGTGGAGCTGCAGTCCACCCTCACCTTCAGCGGAGCCGGCAAGGGCGCCCACGTGCGCTCGGTCACGCCTACCCCCGAGTCCATCACCCTGACCGCCCACGTCTCGTTCATTCGTCTTCCCGACGCGGACTATCGCCCGCGCCGGTTCGACTCGCGCGTCGGCGTGTGGCCCGAGACATACCTGGACTATGCGGCCCCCCTCTCCGGATACATGGACGTGCGTCAGTTGAACCGACACCGTCTGGAAAAGACCGATCCCACCGCGGCGCGCTCCACCGCGAAGAAGCCGATCGTGTTCTACGTGGATCGCGGGGCGCCGGAACCGGTCCGCAGCGCGCTGGTGGAAGGAGCAAGCTGGTGGGCGGCGGCGTTCGAGGCGGCGGGGTTCATCGACGGGTTCCAGGTCAAGATTCTTCCCGAAGGCGTGCACCCCCTGGATGTGCGCTACAACGTCATCACCTGGGTGCATCGCTCCACCCGTGGCTGGTCCTACGGCGGCGGGATCATTGACCCGCGGACCGGCGAGTTCATCAAGGGACACGTCAACCTGGGTTCGCTGCGGGTGCGGCAGGACCGGTTGCTGTTCGAAGGCCTGCTGGGGGCCGAGAAGACCGGGACCGGCGCCGCCGATGATCCCATTGAATTGGCCCTGGCCCGGATTCGCCAGTTGTCCGCGCACGAGGTGGGGCACTCGCTGGGCATGGCCCACAACTTCGCCGCCTCTACCTATGACGACCGCGCTTCGGTGATGGACTATCCCGCGCCCTGGATCACGGTGGGAGCCGATGGCAACCTCGACGCCTCCCGGGCCTACGGGGTGGGTGTCGGGAGTTGGGACTCCCTGTGTGTGCGCTACGCCTACAGCCAGTTCCCACCGGGAGCGGACGAGGACGCGGAGCTGCAGAAGATCGTGCGGGAAGCGATCGAATCCCACGCTTTCCTGAGCGACACCGATGCGCGACGCCCGGAATCCTCGGATCCCCGCGGCAATCTCTGGGACAACGGGACCAACGCCACCGAGGAGTTGCTGCGGATCCTGGAGGTGCGGCGCATTGCCCTGGACCGGTTCGGCGAGCGCTGTCTCGCCGAGGGCCGCCCGGTGGCCACCCTGCAGGAAGTGCTGGCTCCGGTGTACTTCCACCATCGCTACCAGCTGGATGCGGCGGTCAAGGGAGTGGCCGGCATGGAGTACAGCTACGCCATGGTCGGCGATGGACAGGTGCCGCTCCGCCCGCTGGACGGTGCCTCGCAACGGGCCGCGCTGGATGCGGTCCTGCGGGTCCTGGATCCGTCGGCCCTGGACCTGCCGGAAGCGCTGCTGTCGCTGCTTCCCCCCCGGCCCTACGGCTGGTGGGAGGCCAACCGGGAGCTGTTCGATTCGAACACCTGGCCTGCCTTCGATGCCCTGGGCGCCGCCGCCACCGCAGCGGATCAGGCAGTGACCCTGCTGCTGCATCCCCGGCGTCTGGCTCGTGCCTATGACTTCCATCGGCGGGATCCGCAGTTGCCGGGGGTGACCGAGATCGTCTCCGCGGTGATCCAGCGGGCTCTGGCTTCCCCGACCGCCGGGGAGCCGAAACGGTACGTGGCATTGCGTCACACCGTTCGCCGGACCGTGGTGGACCGGATGATCGCCACCGCCGCCCGCGACGATCTTCGCCCCGATGTGCGGGCCGAACTCGAGGCCGTGTTGCGGCTGGCCCTGGGGGACCTCGAGGGGGACCGCGATCCGCAATCGACCAGCCTGGCCGCCGATGTGCGTCGTTTCCTGGAGCGCGGGGTGAGCGGTTCGGTGGTGATCACCGCGCCCTCGGACGCCCCACCCGGAAGTCCTATTGGTATGCAGGCCCACGGGTGCTCCATTGAGCGCTGAGAGGGACCCGTCCACGACCTCCAAACCGGAAACGGTGGTGCTGGCCGAGGCCGGGCTGCGCCTGCTCAAGGAACACCGTGGCGTGCTGGAGGCGGCGGGGATCAAGGCCTTCATCCTGCGCCCGCCTTCCGCGCGTAACACCTGAGGGACCAAGTACTGGCTCGCGGTCGCGAGCACGGACGGTGAGACCGCCCTGCGCGCGCTTCGCGAGCACTGGTATGCCAACGCCAGCGAGGCGGAACGTGACGCGGCCCAATGCGTGGTGGATCACAATGCAGCCGAGGTGACCTGCCCGGCCTGCGGGACCACGTTCGCTTCCGGCCCCGAGGAATGCCCCGACTGCGGGTTGGGCCTCGTCTGACGTGGCTCGCCCGGCCCTGTAACCGATTACAAATCAACAGGTTAAATTATTATTCAAATCTGATCGATCCCCGCTGAACCCTTTGCCGGTGCGGTGCGTCCAAGAGAGTGACGAGTGGGGTGGGCCCACGTTGTCTGGGACTTCCGGAGGTTGGCATGTCGCACAAACAAACACGCTCGGTACTTTGGCCTCTTTTCCTGGTGGGACTCCCGGTGATCCTCGCCCTGGTGGTGGGGATCGTCCTGGTTGTCGATGCTTCCGCCCAGGAATGGAACACGGTCGACGACGATGCGTGGTGTGAAGGCAACGACTGGGGTTCCAAGCACTGCGAGATCCGGGAAACCCGCCTCCCGGCGCGGTCCACTCTCAAGGTGGACGGCGAGATGAACGGGGGAATCTCGATCGAGGGATGGTCGCGGGAAGGGATCGAGGTCCTGGCGCGCTTGCAGGTATGGGGCAAGGATGACGACGCGGCCCGCGAACTCGCCTCGAAGATCCGCATCGAGACCGACGGGACCCTCCGGGCCACCGGGCCCAGGCAGCGCGGCAAGGACGGGGGCTGGTCCGTGTCCTATCGCATCCGTGTTCCCCATCGGACCCATTTGGACCTGACTACGCACAACGGCGGCATCTCCATCGAGCGGATCGAGGGGAACATCCGCTTCGATGCGCTCAACGGGGGGATCAGCCTGACCGACCTGGCCGGAAGGGTGACCGGTTCCACCGTCAACGGCGGGCTCTCGGTTCTGCTCTCCGGCGATACCTGGGACGGCGACGAGCTGGACGTGGAAACCACCAACGGCGGGGTCACGGTCCGTGTTCCCGAAGGCTACTCGGCCGACTTTTGGGGAAGCACGGTCAACGGTTCGGTGGTGTGGGACATGGACGAGCGGGTGAGTCTCAGCAAGCGTAGCCGCAAGGTGCGCACGTCCCTGGGTGACGGGGGCGCTCCGGTGCGGGTAGCCACGGTCAACGGCGGGTTGGTAGTGACCCAGGAATAGACCGGACCCGATAGCTCGCGGCACTGGTCCCCGGTATGATCCGGGCCATGTCTTCCACCCCGCCTCGCAGTCCCATTGATGTCCCCACCCGCGAGACGGTGGACTTCCTGCGCGCCCACCTTCCACCCGGGGCAAGCCTGCTCGAGATCGGCTGCGGACCGGGGGATGTCGCCTTGGCCATGACCCGGATGGGGTACCAGGTGCACGGCGTGGACCCGGATGCGGACGCGGTCGCTACGGCCCGGGATCGGGGTGTTGTCGTCAGCCAGGCATCCTGGCCGGAAACCCCCCTGGAGCCGTTTCCCGTGGATGCCGTCGCCTTCACCCGGTCGTTGCATCATGTGTCCCAATTGGAGGCTTCGGTCCGGGAGGCGGCTCGGTGGCTGCGCCCGGGCGGGCAGGTCCTGGTCGAGGACTTCGCCTTCACCACTCCGCCGCCGATATGGAGGCGGCCCTTGCCCGGCACGTGCGGGTGGACTCGGTGACGGGTGCCCCCTATCTCTACCGATACCTCGTCCGGGTCCTGGCAGATCACCCCGACGCGGCCGCTTTCGTCGACGCGGTGCAAAGGGATGAAGTAGCCGCGGCGCAGCGGGGAGACATCGTGTTCCTGGGGAGAAGAATGGTAGGGTCTTTGCGGGTATGAACCGGGAGATATGTCATGGCAGCTTATGTCGTTCTGGATGTCGAGGTCACGGATCCCCAGGCCTATGAGGCCTACAAGAAGCGTTCCGGCGAGGTGCTGGCCCAGTACGGGGGCCGCTTCCTGGCCCGGGGAGGACCGCACGAGGTCCTCGAGGGCACCTGGGAGCCGCACCGGATCGTGATCCTGGAGTTCGACTCGGTGGACCAGGCCAAGGCCTGGTGGTCCGCTCCGGAGTACGCGGAACCCAAGGCGATCCGGCAGTCCGCCTCACGGGGAAACATGGTGCTGGTGACCGGGGTGGACAACGCTTGAACTTCCCGTCCCGCGTGATGTGGGCGCTGCGGGAACCCGGGGCGCTGGTTCCCTATCTGCGCCGCAAGCTCGGCCGAAAGCAACGCACCGATGCCGTGCTCGACGCCGACGGCATCGCCGACGAGGCGTTCTACGCCCCCCTCTTCAGTCCCTGGTTGGGCCACGGCTCCTTCCCCGATGACTATGCCTTCGCGCGGGAACACACCCTGGTCACCCCGGACCGGTGCTACACCCTGCTTGCCCTGGCCCGTCAGGCGTCCCGGTTGCCCGGTTGCTGGATGGAATGCGGGGTGTATCGGGGCGGAACGGCGATGATGCTGGCCCGCTTGATGGGGGCGACCGCGCCGGGAGCGGAGCTTCATCTGTTCGATACCTTCTCCGGCATGCCGGAGACGAACCCCGACGAGGATCTCCACCGGAAGGGGGACTTCGGCGATACCACCCTGGGCGGGGTCCGCAAACGGGTTCTCGCCGCGGCCGGTACCGCGTCGAACCGGGTGCACCTCCACGCCGGTTTCATGCCGGACACCTTTGCCGACACGGGCATCACCGCGGTCGCCCTGGCCCATGTCGACGTGGACATCTACCAATCGGTGTGGGACTGCTGCGAGTACATCTATCCCCGGCTCGCCCCGGGAGGCATCCTTCTCTTCGACGACTATGGGCTTCCCACCTGCCCGGGCGCGCGGCGGGCGGTGGATCAGTTCTTCGAAGACAAACCGGAAACCCCACTGGTGCTTTCCACCGGTCAGGCCCTGGTCATCCGCATTCCCTGAGCGACCGGCCTACGGGATCCGCACCACCCGCGCGGTCGTGCGTTGGGTCCGGGTGACCAACTGCACCAGATAGATGCCGGCAGGGGCCGAGCGCCCGTCGTGCAAGCGGCCGTTCCAGGTGAGACGCCGGTTCCCCGGTCCCCGGACTCCCTCGGCCAGTTGTGCCACCAGGCGTCCGCGCAGATCGAGGATCCGCAGCGTGACCGGGCCGGTCTCCTCCAGGGTCACTTCGACCGCCAATGAGGTCCGCATGGGGTTGGGGGACACGGCCAGGGCCCGTGGGCCGGGTGTCCCCGGTTCCCGGCGCGCCGCGGTGGTGCCTTGCACCTCGACCGCGCCCAGATCGGAACCGGCGCCGGAGGGACGGGGGTTGCCCAGGATGTCCTCGGACGGCATCCACGCCGGATCCGCCGCATCCAGCCCGGCGCTTGTCGCCGAGGGAACCCCGTAATTCGCGACCAGGGCCTCGAAGACCTCCCGCACCGTGAGATACCCTCCCGCGAAGGTGTAGGTGACCGGATTCCACCGCGGGAGGACCAGCCCGGTCAGGGAGGGGAACCCCGGGTCGCCCACGATCCGGTTCAGGTCGTCGGTGACCTCGAAGATGGACTCGCTGGAGGTGGGGAAGGCGTTCCCGGCATTCCAGAACTGGTTGTTGTCGAAGCTCAGGTTGATCGTGTTGTCGCCCCGGTTGAAGGTGTCTCCCATGGATCCGCCCGGATCGCTCCAGATGTTGTTGTGGAGGTGGATGCCGTCGTTGTCGGGGTTGGCGCCGTAGGTGAAGATGCGGGCCCCGAACTCCTTGGCCGGAAGGTTGCCGGTCACGGTGTTGGCGCGGAACGTGACTTGGGTCGCCCCCATGACCTGGAACGGTGAGCGGATCTGGCTCGTGTTATCCCCCAGCAGCAGGTTGTTCTCGATCAACACCCCGTCCGCTTCGTGGTTGGCCGTTCCGTCCTCGCCGACCCGAACATAACCCTGCCCGCTGCTCCCCTCCCAGTGCAGGAACACGTTGCGTCGTACGGTGATGTTGGAGCTCCCGAGAACGCCGTCGCTGTTCCCGTTGCTGTCCTTGATCACCACGAAGCTCGAGGTTCCGGTGTCGGTGCGCCCGCTTCCCGCGAAGTCGTTGAGGAAGACGTTGTCCTCGATCACCACGTCCTCGACGCTGTTGACGTCGATGTGCTCGTCGCTTCCGGCCTGGTTGTAGAAGAGGTTGCCGCGGACGGTGATCTGGTGTGCGCCATTGTTGATCTTGAGCAGGTCGTTGTTGAACGAGTCGTGGATCACGTTGTCCTGAAGGACGATGCGCTCCACCCGATCGGCCCCTCCCGGTGCGCCCCGCAGGTCCTGGATCTGGATGACCAGGGCGCTGGCCCCGGGACCGTCGTGGGCGATGTCGAATCCTTCCAGGGTGATGCCCTGACCGTAGTAGCAGGTGACCACCGTGCCGGAGTGGCGGAGCTGGGCCTGGTAGGGCGCCTGGGATCGCACGGTGATCCCGGAAGCGAACGCGGCATCCAGGCGAATGCGTCCCAGGTAGAGCCCCGCCTCCACCAGGACCAGGGATCCGTCGGGGACGGAGTCCACCGCGTGCTCGATCGTGGCCCAGGGGCTTCCCGGGGAGCCGTCCCCGCTGCCGTCGCTCCCGGTGGTGGCGACGTGGAAGGTGGCTCCGGCCGCCAAACCGGGGGCGGTCAGGGTGATCAGGAGCAAGGCCAGGAAGCAGGGGCGCATGGTGTCCTCCGAAACGGGTCGTAAGAGGAGTTGTCGTCCCTTCTCCCCGATCCCCGCTCCCGGACCCCGTATCCATGCTTCCGAGGCGGGTCAGACCCCCCCGATCGTGCGTTTCACGATGCGACAGGAATCGGGTCCTACTTGAATGCAACGTGGTTCCACTAAAGGTGTGGTCGTTCTCAACCGATCACTGCTCCGAGTCCCAGTCTGGGTCGAATCCCCCTAAGGGAGGACCCTGAGTCTGAGGGGCTGGCAACGGACACCAGTGGACCGGCGGGGATCGGTTCGGGAGTAGACACCCCAATGCGTCACAGAACCCTTCACCGCGATTTCGCGGTCGCGCTACTGCTATGTGCGGGCCTTGGCCTGGCCACGGCGGCGCATGCCGCCGGGACCCCGGCCGGGACGCCCATCACCAACCAGGCGGTGGCCACCTACGACATCGGTCCCAACTCCTTCTCGCAGCCCAGCAACGAGGTGACCACGCTGGTGGCCGAGATCCTCGACGTGGTGGTGACCTGGCAGGACGCAAGCGAGGTCCTGGTCAGCGAAGGGGACACCAGTCAGGTGCTGACCTTCCTGGTCACCAACATCGGGAACGGCACCGACGACTACGCGCTCACTCCCAACAGCAGCGTGGGAGGGGACGACTTCAACCCCATCTTCGATGCCCTGTACCTCGACACCAACGGGAACGGGGTCTACGACCCGGGCGTGGACCAGCAGTACGTGCTGGGGTTCAACGACCCGGTCCTTGCCGCGGACTCCTCGGTCACCGTCTTCGCGGTCAACGACATTCCCACTCCCTTGGCCGACGGATCCGAAGGGGACCACGAACTGACCGCCACCTCCAATACCGGTAGCGGGACCCCGGGCACGGTCATTACCGCCGGTGGCGATGCCGGGGTGAACGCGGTGGTCGGCAACACCGGAGCAACCGACGACGACATCGGAACCTACAAGGTGGCCAGCGTGACCGTGACCCTCGTCAAGTCGGCCACGGTCCTGGATCCCTTCGGCGGGAGCGAGCCCATTCCGGGAGCCAGCATCACCTATGCCATCCAGGTCAGCGTGGCCGGGAGCGGGGCGGCCGAGAACCTGGTCATCACCGATCCCATCCCGCTCAACACGACCTACGACCCGGGAACGCTCTTCCTGGGCGCGCTCAATCTCAGTGACCCGTCGGACGCCGACGCCGGGGACGTGGATGACACCACGGCCGGCGTGGTCACCGTGTTCCTGGGCAATGTGGCCTCGGGGTCGCCGACCCAGACCATCAGCTTCACCGTACTCATCGACTAAAGGGGGAAAAACGATGAAGACCACGAAGATCGCACTCACGTTCTGCGCCGCGGCGCTGTTCACACTCTCCGCGTCCGCCTTCGCCCAGCAGGGCTCGGTCGCCCTGCGCGCGATCGCCGAGCAGGAAATCGAGGTCGTCAACGACCGGGGCGAGACCGAGGTTCGCCGGGTCGAGGCGGGCAAGATCACCCCGGGCGACGAGGTGATCTACACGATCGCCTACGAGAACCTGGGGGACGACGCGGCAGAGAACATCACCATCACCAATCCCGTTCCCGTTCACATGACCTGCACGGACCTGCACGAAGCCGGTTCCATGCGGATCACGGTGTCGGTGGACGGGGGATCCACCTTTGACCTGGCCGAGAACCTGGTCGTGGTGGAGGGCGACGGCACCGAGCGCCCGGCCAAACTCGCTGACTGGACCCACATCCGATGGACCCTCACCGATCCCCTGGCACCAGGGGCAGTCGGCGAAGTCGCTTTCCGCGCCGTCTTGCAATAGCCGGCGCTCGTGCTCAAGGAGGAGGGAAACACATGCTGACACGGATCCTGTTCCCGATCGCCCTGGTGGGCCTGCTGGTCATCGTGACCACGCCGGTTCTTGCCGCAGGGACCGCATCGGGGACCAACATTGAGAACTACGCCACCGTGGACTACACGGTGGGAGGCATTCCGCAGACGCCGGTCCTGAGCGACACCGCGGCGTTCGTGGTGGACAACAAAATCGATCTCCTGGTGGCCACGGTGGACGTGGCGCCGGTCTCGGTGGTGCCGGGCGATACGCTGAAGGTGCAGACCTTCACCGTGACCAACGAAGGCAACACGGTGCAGGACTTCTCCCTGGCCGCGACCCACTCCGCGACCCCCGCCTTTGGCGAGGCGAGCGAGGACTTCGACGCGACCAGCGTCAACGTCTACGTGGATGCCAACGGGAACGGGACCTACGACGTGGGAGTGGACGTAGCCACCTACATCGATGAGCTGGATCCGGATTCGACCCGGACCGTGTTCATCGTGGCCAACATCCCGCTGGCCCAGCTGGACGGCGATGTGTCCTCACTGGATCTCACCGCGCAGGTGGCGGCGGGTGGAAGCTCCGGCAGCCAGGGCTCGGACATCCTCACCGACGACTCCGCCGCGCTGGACATTGCGGGGACGGTGCAGACCGTCTTCGCGGACAGCACCGGAACCACGGACGGGGACGAGGACGGGCGTCATTCGAGCAAGGACGCCTACAAGGTCGCTTCGGCCAGCCTGACCGTATCCAAGGATGGAAGCGTGAACAACGATCCCATCAACGGAACCACCAATCCCAAGGCGATTCCCGGTGCGGTCATGGACTACGAGATCGACGTGGCCAACAACGGGACCACCACCGCGGCGAACGTGGTCGTGGTCGATGAGATCCCGGTCAACACCGCCTACGTGGTCGGCTCCGAGAGCACCACGCCCGGGGTGGGACCCACGGTGGAGTTCTCCGACGACAGCGGAGCCACCTGGACCTACTCCCCCAGCGCGGGACCGGATGGGTCGGACACCAACGTGACGCACGTCCGGGTGACCTTCACCAGCATTGCCAATGGAGCGACCGGAGAGGTCGACTTCCAAGTCCTCATCCTGTAACCGAGCGGCAGAGGAACGAATGAAGAACGGCGGGGCCCTCCCAAGAGTGTCCCGCCGTTCTGCGTCCTGTGCCGCCGCGATTCTCCTGCTCCTGTGCGTCTGTGGGAACGGGTGGGCGGCCGAGCCCGGAACGCGCATCGACAACACCGCTTACGGAAGTTTCTTCCACGCCGGCGAGGGGGATACCGTAGCGGCCCCCTCCAACACGGTCACCATCGTCACCGTCGGCGCACCCGCCCCCTCACAGCTCGAGTTCATGCGGGCAGATCTGACCTCTCCCGAGGCTCGGGAGTACCTGATCCCTCCGACTGCGTATAGCACTTCGGGGGATGGCGCGGGACCCTTCATTCCCCTTCCCCTTCCCAAGGAATTTGCTCGCCAGGCGGGGAGTGATGAGGAGGTTCTGGTCCTCGTTGCCCCCACTCCGGTCTACCAAAGGCAGGAGATGATCTACTTTCGGCTCACCGACCCGGATCGCAACCGCGATGCCACCACGCGAGAGACGGTGGTGATCGAGGTGCGGGTGGACGCCCTGGGAGATCGCGAGGTCCTGCAGGTTGCCGAGACCGGACCGGACACCGGGGTGTTCGTGGGCTATGCGGAGTCCTCGGTCGATCGCTCGGTGGCCCGTCACAACGGAATCATCGATGCCGCCCAGGACATGCGTCTGGATGCGAGCTACCAGGATCCGGTCTACGCCAACGACGTGTCCTTCGACGATGCGCGGATCGATCCGGTGGGACTGGTCTTCGACAGTCGCACCGGGCTTCCGGTCAGCGGGGCGCGGATCACCCTGACCGATGCCGCTTCCGGCGCGCCGGCCCCGGTGTTCGGGGACGACGGGGTCAGCGCATACCCTTCGACGGTGGTCTCGGGCGAGCCGGCACGCGATGCGTCCGGTCGGGTCTATGCCAACGAGTCGGGAGGCTACCGTTTCCCGGGGGTTGCCCCTGGCCGCTATCGTCTGGTGGTGGAACCGCCCGAGGGGTACCTCGGAATCTCCATGGCCCCCGACGAGGAACTGCAGCGGCTTCCCGGGGCTCCGTACGAGCTGATCGAGTCCGGGTCCCGGGGCGGCGAGTTCATCGTCGAGGTGAACGGGGCCCTCGGGTTCGACGTCCCCCTCCAGGCCGAGTCCGGTTCTCTGATTCTCGAGAAGTCGGTGGGCGTGACCTGGGCCGGAGTGGGTGAGTTCATCGGCTACACCCTGCGGGTGGAGAACGTGTCCGACACGCCGATCGCCGCGGTGGTGATCCAGGACATGCTGCCCCGCGGGTTCCGCTACCAGACCGGCTCGGCGGTGTTTGATCATGGCGAGTCGGTGGAGCCCACGGTGTCGGAAGACGGCGCGGTGCTCACCTTCCCGGTGGGTGATCTGATGCCGGGCCGGGTCGCCGTCCTGCGCTATGTGGTGGAGATCGGCGCCGGGAGTCCCATGGGATGGGCGGTCAACCGCGCGGTGGCGCTGGATGGGGAGCAGAATGCCTCCAACGAGGCCCAGGCTTCGGTGCGGGTCCGGCAGGATCTCTTTGACCGCAGCGTGGTGTTCGGGCAGGTCGCGGTCAACGACTGCGACTCCCTGGGCGCGGGGCGCGGTGTTCCCGGAGTCCGTCTGGTCCTCGAGGACGGCACGGTGGCCGTGACCGATGGGCAGGGGCGCTACCACATCGAGGGCGTGCCCCCCGGTACGCACGTGATCCAACTGGATCCGACCAGTCTTCCCGACGGGTACACCCCGGTGCTGTGCGACACCACGAGCCGGTTCGCGGGCCGGGCCCAATCCCAGTTCATCTCCATGATGGCGGGGGTGGCGTGGCGCGCCGACTTCTCGGTGGCCTACACGCCGGTGCGCGGCGAGGTTGGGTTGCAACTCGCCGCGGCCAACGACCCGGTCGGTCTGGTGGTGCGCGCCGATCTCGACATTTCCGAAGTGGCGGTGGACGCGGTTCGTCTCACCGTCGCCCTGCCGGAGAGCACGGAGTACCGGCCGGGGAGCAGCAAGCTGGACGGGGTGGTTCTTGCCGATCCCGAGGTCACCGAAACCCTGCTGGTCTACCGTCTGGGAGCCCTGGCCGCGGGTACGGCATCCCGTTTGAGCCTGGAAGCGTCAACCGAGGGTCCGCTCTCGGACGACGCTGCGGCCAAGGCCTTCGTGGTCCTTGACGCCCCGGCCGGCCCGGGTCAGCGCGGGGCGGTGGTGCAGGCGGTGGTCGACGGCGCCCCCAGTGAACGCTCGGTGGTGGAGACCTCGGTTGAGGGGGGTACACCGTCGGTCACCGCGGGTGCGACCGTGACCGCGGAATCCGCCACCGCCGACGCTCCACCCCAGGGAGAGGCCTGGCTGGAGTCGCTGGAACCCGGCGTGGGTTGGGTGTGGCCCGACTCGGGTTACGGAGCCCCGATTCCCAGCCTGAAGTTCGTGGTGCGTCACGCCCCGAGTGACCGGGTGTCCGTGAAGGTCAACGGATCCGAGGTGGGCCCGCGCAACTTCGACGGGGTTCGCATGAACGCGGCCGGAACGGTTGCGGTGAGTTCCTGGAGCGGGGTGGACATCGCCGAGGGCACCACCCGCCTGCAGGCGGACGTGCGCCACCCCGACGGGACCACCACGAGCCTGCTCCGCGCCGTGCACTACGCCGGATCGCCGGTGGAAGCCGAACTGGTTGCCGCACGGTCCCAACTCGTTGCCGACGGACGGACTCCGCCGGTGGTGGCGGTTCGTTTGACCGATCGGGACGGCTACCCGGCCCGGCCCAAGGTGATCGGTTCGTTCCAGGTGGCCGGACCGCACAAGTCGCGATTCGAGATGGATGCGATGCGGGAGAACCCGCTGAACGGGATGGGCAGCGCCGGTCCCCAGTACGTGGTCGGAGACGACGGCATTGCCCTGATCGAGCTGGAGCCGACCGCCTCCGCGGGCGAGGTCCTGCTGATGTTCCAGTTCGAGAACCACACCGAGGAAGTCCGGGCTTGGCTGTTGCCCGAGGTCCGGGATTGGATCCTGGTCGGGCTCGCCGAGGGCACGGTGGGTTACACCACCGCGTCGGGACGGATGGAAGCGCTGGATCCCGGCACCCAGCCGGACGACTACTACACGGACGGGCGCCTTGCCTTCTTTGCCAAGGGCCGGCTCAAGGGGGAGTGGCTGCTCACCCTGGCCTACGACTCCGAGGGTCGTCCGGTGGGCTCGGACGGACTGTTCCGCACCATCGACCCGGACTCCTACTACACCCTGTACGGCGACGCGACCGATCAGGGCTATGACGCGGCCAGCGCGCGCAAGCTGTACCTGCGACTGGAACGGCGGCAGTTCTACGCGTTGTTCGGGGACTACGAAACCGGGCTCGGGGTGACCGAACTCTCCCGCTACAGTCGGCGTCTGAACGGGGTGAAGTCCGAGTACCAGGGGCAGGTCGTGGGCTACAGTGCGTTCGCGGCCGAGACCGGCAGCCATTTCGTGCGGGACGAGATCCGCGGGGACGGCACCTCGGGGCTCTACCACTTCTCCCGGCCGGACCTGATCTTCAACTCCGAGACCGTGGTGATCCAGGTGCGGGACCGATTCCGCAGCGAGGTCATCCTCTCCGAGCGTCCCATGCGTCGGCATCTGGACTACAACATCGACTATGGCACCGGGACCCTCTACTTCCACGCCCCCGTGCAGAGCAAGGACGCCGATCTCAATCCGATCTTCATCGTGGCCGACTACGAGGTGGGCGAACCGGTGAACGGGGACGTGCTGGCCGGGGGGCGCGCGTCGGGCCGGTTCCTGCGAGGACGCCTGGATACCGGTGTGACCTACGTCCACCAGGAAACCGGGGACCGGACCGACCGGATGGCGGGAATCGACGGCCGGGCCCAACTGGATCGTTCCACCGAGGCACGGGCCGAGGTGGCGTGGACCGAGCAGGACGGCCTGGAGTCGGCCACCGCGGTGCTGGCCGAGATCATTCGCCGCGGCTCGGCCCTCGACGGCAGCGTCTACTATCGGCGGCTGGAACCCGGGTTCGGATTGGGCCAGCAGAATCTCAGCGAACGGGCGACCGAGAAGTACGGTGTCGTGCTGGGGGTGCCGGTCAGCCGCTCGACCCGTCTCAACGGACAGGCCTATCGTCAGACGAACCTGACCGACGATGCCAGGCGGAACGTAGCCGAGCTGTCCGCGTCCCATGACACCGGCCGGTTCGGGGTTCGCGGGGGGGCGTTGGTCGCCGAGGACCAGTTTGCCGAGGAGGTGAACCGGACCTCGACCCAGGCCCATCTGGGAGCCACCCTCCGCATGGCCCGGGATCGACTCCGCCTGGCCGCGGATCACCACCAGTCGCTGGGTGAGAACGCCAACACCGACTTCCCCACCCGTACCGTGCTGGGGGCGGATTGGACGGTGGTGCGGAACCTGTCCCTGTTCGCGACCCAGGAGTTCACCTGGGGCGAAGCGGTCAATACCAGCGGCACGCGGGTAGGGCTCCATGCGCAGCCGTGGCGCGGGGGGGACGTGTCCAGTTCGGTGGGTCGGATGGTCAACGAGTATGGCCCCCGCTTGACCGCCAATCTCGGCCTGCTCCAGGCCTGGCGGTTGGGTGAGCGCTGGTTCCTCGATACCGCGGTGGACCACAGCCGCACCGTCGGCACTCCGGATTCGCTCAAGGTGTTTCCCCAGGTCCCACCGGCCTCGGGTGGCACCGACTTCACCGCGGTGAGCCTGGGAACCTCCTACTACGGCGGTCGCTGGCAGTGGAACGCGCGGGTCGAGATGCGGGATGCGGAGTCCGAACGGCGCTGGGTTTTCCTGCCCGGCATGCTGCTCCAGGCGGACCCCCATGTGGGTCTCGTTCTGGGTGGAAGGTTCTTCGTTACCGAGGGACCGGTGGATCGCACCTATGCGGACCTCCGCCTCGGAATCTCGGTGCGCCCCTTGGGAAGCGGGTGGTTGTTGCTGGATCGCATGGATCTCATTCACGAATCCGAGTCCGACGGCAGCGGCAAGCGCGAGTCGCGCCGGCTGGTCAACAACCTGGACCTCAACCGCACCTTCTCCCCGCATACCCAGATGGCGCTGCGCTACGGCTCCAAGGTCGTGGGCACGGATCTGCGGGGTCTCTCGTTCCGGGGCTACACGGATCTGGTGGGGCTGGAGTTCCGCCAGGGGTTGGGCAAGGCGTGGGACGTGGGGGTGGAAGGGAGCGTGGTGCACAGCTGGAACGCCGGTTTCGTCGATCACCAGGCCGGTGTCTCGCTGGGATGGAACGTCCTGGAGAACACCTGGGCCCGCATCGGCTACAACGTGACCGGATTCGTGGACGAGGACTTCTCCGAGGGGACCGCGACCGCGCAGGGGCCCTACCTGCGGTTGAGCATCAAGCTGGACACCGATCTGCTCTCGACCTTCGGTCTGGGCCACGGGGCCCGTGGGGAAACACGATGAGCCTGCGTCTTGTCGTTCTCACCCTGTCGATCCTCGCCGCGTTGGCACGGCCCCATGTCCTGGAAGCCCAGTGCGATTGTGACAGCGGGGACGGAGTCTTCACCACCCACACCGGAGTGACGATCGACGGGCTGTTCCTCGACTGGGCGGTGATCCACGCAGACGATGACAACAACGCCTGCGACGGGGGTGGGCTCACGGTGGCGCCCCAACCGGACCTGGACTATCCGGTTCAGTCGACCGGTCGCGACCTGGTCCACTTTGCCTACACCTGGGACGACACCCATGTCCAGGCGTACACGGAGCGCATGGCCTCCACCAGCAACGTGCAGCGATTCATCTACTACGCGGACACGGACAACGACGGCACCATGGACACGGGGGAACGGGTGATCGTGGCGGCCTGGAAGGGAAGCAATCGGCGGGTGGAGCTGTTCCTCGGGACGTACCAACAGGCAACCGCCGGAGGTGATCCCATGGTGGACGGCGGCGGATTCGCGGACGGGTATACCTTGCCCGGAACCGTTGTTGGCCTTCCCTCCACGGGCAATCCGGACTACTCCGGAACCTGGGGAAACACGGACGGGCTCTCCATGGAGTGGGAGGTTCCGTGGGTGGATGCGCCGGGGGCGCCGGGTTTGGGCATCCCGGCGGGGGCGGCGTTCACGTTCCATATCTCGGCCACGAACTCGAACCCCCAGGCGAGCTCGTTTCCGGCCCAGGTGGACGACAACATGGCCGGGTGCGGGGGCGGTCCGGGATCCCACCAGCACGCGGGACTCTCCTTCGAGCCGGATCGGTCCACCTCCGTGTCCCCGGGGAGCACGGTCTACCTTTCCCACTGGATCGTGAACCAGGGGAACGGCGCCGATCACTTCGACCTCGCAGCCTCGAGCGCTGGTACCTTCACGCCGACGGTCAGCTTCTTTCACGATCTGGATGCCAACGGCTCATTCAGCCCGGGCGATACCCTGCTCTCCGACGCAACCGGAAACGGGGACGCCGATATCGGAGCGATCGCCGCGGGAGACACCGCGTGGGTGCTGATCGCCTATGCCATTCCGGGCGGGGCCAACGGCTCCGCCGTGGTCACGACCGAAGCCATTTCGGACTTCGACGATCGGTTTGCCGACAGCGTGGTCGATACCCTGACCTACTCCCCGCCCCTGTTGGCCGTGACCAAGACGTCCGCTCCGTTCTCCGATCCGATCAACGACGAGGTGCGTCCCAAGGCGATTCCCCTCGCCTACGTGGACTACCTGATCACCGCCACCAATTCGGGAAGCGGGACCGCGGTTGGAGACAGCGTCACCATTTCGGATCGGTTGCCGTCCGGGGTCGATCTCTTCGTGGGGGACCTGGGGGGTGGGATCGGCCCGGTGGACGTCGACGACGGGACTCCGGCGACCGGGCTGGACTATGTCTACAACGGAGTCGACGACCCCACCGATGGTCTGGACTTCTCCATCGACTGGGGGAACACCTGGGACTACGAGCCCGATCCGGATACCGAGGGATTCGATCCACTCATCACGGACGTACGGGTTCGTTTGGCCGGGCCGCTCAATGGATCCGGTCCCTCGGGGGATCCCAACCTGACCCTCCGTTTCCGGGTGCGGATCCGGTAGACGGATCGGTTCTGGCGCGGGGCCTTGGCCCGTTGTTCGGCAAAAGGACGGGGTCGGAATGCCACGGCATCCCGACCCCGGGTCTGCGATCCGGCTCCCTGGCGACACCCAATCCGCCAAAGCGCCTCCTCTCGATGGCTTCTAGTCCTCGACCAACTTGATCCGGGAGGCCAGCTCGTCTTCCGAGATGGTGTCGTCGTAGTAGCTTCGGAGGTCGCCCATGGAAACCTGGGCGTTGAGCTCCCGGATCCCCGCCTCGCGGAAGTAGGCCGAGCGGCGGAAACGAATGTCGATCTCGACGATGTCGTCATCGTCGAGTGAGCTGAGGATCTCGCCGAAGTCGATCAGGGTCTCGACCAGCTCTTCCTGCCCCTTGCGGTAGCGGCGCGCCATCCGCTTCATTTCCCGCGCTTCCCACTCGTCCCGGTCGTCCCGGTCATATCGGCGGTCGTCGTCGTCATCGTCCCACCACTGCCACCAGTGGTTGTCGTTGTCCCAGTTGCCGACCAGGGACGCCTTGAAGGAGAAGACCGCGCCGTGGTTCTTCACGTAACGGCCATGGGTGGGGTCCGTGCTCTGGACCAGCCAGTTGGGGCTGTCAACGAGCATGGCGTCGAGGGCCGACTCGAAGGCGCGCACCTGACGATCCTTGCGATCGCCGGCGTCCACGCTGACCACCGCGGTGGCGGTCATCGCGGCGGCGATTGAGGTGATGAGAACAGAGCGGAGTCTCACGGCAGGCCTCCCATGGAAATCTGCAATATGCTGTGGTTAAACGAGTTGCGGCCCTGGGTGGACCGCCCTTGCATGGTGTGGGACGCAGGTGGTGGGCAAAGTGTTCAAAGCGCGTGCGACAACCATCGGTGTATGCTCAATCGCCATGATGCGTGACCTGATTCCATACCCTTTCCCTGCACTCATCCGGCGCATGTTCCGCGAGCTTGCCCAGGACGAGGCCGTGTTCGACCTTCCGGCGTCGAAGTTCTTTCTCGGCGATCCCGAGCGGGATCTCTCCGTCCGTTTCCACGGACACCGTGCGTCGAGCCCCATTGGGCCGGCGGCCGGGCCCCAGACCCAACTTGCCCAGAACCTGGTTCTCTCCTGGCTGGGCGGCTGCCGGATCCACGAGCTCAAGACGGTGCAGGTCCTGGACGAGCTGGTCATCCCCCGTCCCTGCATCGATATGCGCACGGTCGGGCTCAACGCCGAGTGGTCCCAGGAACTGAAACTCCCGGAGTCCCTGGACGAGTACGTCAAGGGGGCGATGCTGATCGAGATGCTGCGATCCAGCGACGCGGTGGAACTCGAGCCGGGGTTCGACGACGTGATCTACGACATGAGCGTGGGCTACGACCTGACCGGGATCCGCTCGGAGTCGGTCGAGGCGTTTCTGGGCGGCATGCGGGACGCCACCGCGATCGTGGATCGTCTGCGCCGGGAGATTCCGGCCGGGTTTGCCCCGCTCCGGGACCTGGACTATCGAACCGCACTTGCCGACACCCTCACCCTGAGCACCTTTCATGGGTGCCCCCCGCAGGAGATCGAGTCGATCATCGACCACCTCCTGCACCAGGGGATCCACTGTGTCATCAAGTTCAACCCCACCCTGCTGGGGCCGGAGGAGACCCGTCGGCTCCTGCACGAGGTGATGGGCTACACCGACCTGGAAGTCCCGGACACGGCGTTTGCCAACGACACCCGCTGGGACCAGGCGGTGGCCATGGTGGAGCGTCTCAGGGCGACCGCCGACGACCTGGGGTTGGGCCTGGGAGTGAAGTTCTCCAATACCCTCATCGTGCGCAACACCGGGGGGTTCCTCGCTCCGGACGAGAGCGAGGTCTATCTCTCGGGAGCGCCCCTGCACGTGCTGGCCATGAACCTGGTGGGGCGGTGGCGGGAGCGGTTCGGGGATTCCCTTCCCATCTCCTTCGCCGCGGGGATCGACCGGGCCAACGTGGCGGATGCGGTTTCCATGGGGCTGACCCCGATCACCGTGTGCAGCGACCTTCTCAAGCCCCAGGGGTACGCGCGGGCCGAGGGGTATCATCGCGAGCTGGTACGCCGCATGGACGCGGTGGGAGCGGACTCCATCGACCGGTTCGTGCTCAAGGCACACGGCATGGCCGCGGCGGCCCTGGAGAAGGCGGGCCTGGGGCCGGACGATTCCCGCCATGCCGACGTTCTGCGTGCCCTGGACGAAGGGGGCGATCCCCGCGTGGCGGCGGGAGAGGCCCTGTTTGGGCGTTGGGTCTCCGAGGCGCGGCTGCTCAACACCCGGCACGTGGTCGAGGCGGTGACCGCCAACCCGCGCTATACCAGTGAACGCAACAGCCGGCCGCCGAAGAAGATCGGGAGCCGGCTGGAGCTCTTCGACTGTATTTCCTGTGACAAGTGCATTCCGGTCTGCCCCAACGATGCCAACTTCCTTTTTGTCCCCGTTCAGGAAGAGATCCCGGTGGTAAAGCTCTACAAACAGGGCACCCACTGGGAGTGGCGCCAGGAAGACGTGATCGCACTTTCCGAGAAGCATCAGATCGCCAACTTCGCCGATTTCTGCAACGAGTGCGGCAACTGCGATGTCTTTTGCCCCGAGGACGGCGGACCCTACGTGCTCAAGCCCCGCTTCTTCGGTAGCGAGGAAGCCTGGAGGGCAGACAGCGGGGACGGGTTCCACGTGGAACGGGTGCCGGGGGAGGATCGGGTCCTGGGCCGGTTCAACGGAACCGAGTACCATCTGCGGGTGGCCAAGGGGTGGCATACCTTCACCCGCGGCGAGGATCTCCTGATCACCTTCAAGGACTATGATCCCCAGGGGACGGTCGAAGGGGCGGCGCCGGAAGAGGTGGTGGACCTGACCTGGTGTCACATCATGGACTGTGTGCGGCAAGGGGTGTTGCGGGACGACCGCGTCAACTACGTCAACACCCTGGCCGTTACCGCTACGGAGGATGAATGAGTCTGTTGGACCCTCGGGCCGTGGTGAACGCTCTGGACAGCGGCCTTCTCGATAGCTTGACCGGAAGAAGCCTGCTCCAGACCCGCGAATGGTCGGCCCAGGAAATCGGTGCGCTCTGTTCCCTGGCCGAGGCGTTCCAGAGCCTGGATCGGGCCGGGGTGAAGACGCCGCTCTTTCCCGAGGAGCTCCATTGGGCGCTCTTCTTCGATGCGTCGACCCGCACCAAGTCCAGCTGGGCCGGGGCGTCGGCGCGTCTGGGCGGAAGGCCGGTCATCGTGGACGGGTCCTCGACCCAGGTCTCGCATGGGGAGACCGCCGAGGAAACCGGAGCCATGCTGGGCATGAACGCCCACGCCATGGGAATCCGGCACGATCTGATTCTCGGCGAAGGCAACCGCTTCATGCAGGATGCCAAGCGGGGAATCGACGACTATCTGCGTGCGACCGACGACCAGCGCACGGTTCCCATCGTGAACCTCCAGTGCGACATCGACCACCCCACCCAGAGTCTGGCCGATCTGTGCTGGTTGCGGGAACGGTTCCCGGACGGGCTGGCCGGCAAGACCCTGGCCGTGAGCTGGGCCTACTCTCCCAGCTATGCCAAACCGCTCTCGGTGCCCCAGGGGCTGATCACCCTGCTCCCCCGTTTCGGAATGAACATTCGTCTGGCACACCCCGAGGGGTACTCCCTCATTCCCGAGTGCATGGAGTTCGCCGCCCAGAGCGCGGTGGCCTCGGGGGGTTCCTTCACCGTGACCGACACCATGGCCGAGGCGGTGACCGGAGCCGACGCGGTGTATCCCAAGAGCTGGGGCCCGTACGACCTCATGCTGGAGCGGGTCGATGCCAACCGGGCCGGCGACAAGGGGGCCCTTGCCGCGATCGAGCAACGCGCCCTGGAGCGCAACAAGCAGTTCACCGACTGGATCTATGACGAATCGATGATGAACCGTACCCGGGAAGGCAATGCCCTCTATATGCACTGTCTCCCCGCCGATATCGGGGCCGAGGTGACGCCGCGCATCATGAACCAGTTCCGGGTCGAGGTGGCCCGGGAAGCCAACAAGAAGGTGTACGTCATCATGGCGCTCCTCGCCGCGGCCAAGCAGCCCGGGGTGCGGGACGCTCTCGCCGCCTGCCTCGACTAGACCCACCCTTTGGACCCATTGGAGACCGACATCATGGACGCGAAGATTACCGAACTGGCCCGCAAGTACCGGCCGCTCGCCGTGGAGATTCTCAAGGAAGCCATCCGTATCCCCGCCGACTACGTGGACCGCCCGGTCGACGACGGCGGCGATCCGCTGTGCGGCCTCTCCAATCACGAGGGACCACGGGTGGAGTACCTCCGGGACAAGATCGCCGAGATCGGCGCGGTGGCCAACGCCGAGGATGTGGGGTTCGATGGGTTCGGGAACCTGGTGTGGACGGTGCAGGACCCCGACGACGGCATTCCGGCCGCGGACAAGGCGGTGATCTGGATGGACGGGCACACCGACACCGTGGCGGCGCTCCGCCACCGGTGGCACGAAACGATCGGTGGGGGGATTGATCCCTACAACGGCCTGACCGATCCGTCCAAGGTCAACGTGGACTTTCTCCAGAGCGAGCTGGGTTGGCTTCCTCCCCGCGACGAGTGGGAGCATCTGGTGTGGGGACGCGGCGCGGCGGACCAGCTCTCCGGGGTGGTTTCCCAGATTATCGCGACAAAGATCCTATTGGAGTGCAAGGCCGAGGGAGCGTTGCGCGGGGTGATCGTACGCAGTTACGGCACCGTGGCCGAAGAAGACAACGACGGCGGCGGACCCATGTTTGCCCTGCGGGAGGAACTCCCCGGAGCGCCCCCCGAACGGATCCCCGACGTGGTGATCCTCACCGAAGGGACCGGCTGTGCGAACCTTGGCGCGGTGGGGCTCTATCGCGGCCAGCGGGGTCGCATGACCATCGAGGTCGAGGTGACCGGCAAGAGCTGTCACGGATCCATGCCGTGGGAGGGTCGCAATCCGCTCGAGTTCGGCGCGCAGATCATCCTCGAGGCGGCGGACCGCTACAACCGGGGGGACGGGATCGGCGATGACCCCTTCCTGGGCAAGGGGACCCGCACCGCGAGTTGGGCCGACCTGCAGACCCCGAGCGACTGTGCCGTGCCGGAGCGGTTCACCTTCCGGTTCGACCGGCGACTCACCGCGGGGGAGGATCCCCAGGATGCGATCCAGGACGTGGAGACCATGGAAAGCGTGAAGCGGGTCCGCGAGGCCGGTCTTGCCGTGGACGTGCGGGCTCCCATCTACAGCAAGGCCACCTGGAAGGGATACGTCCTGAACAACCCGCAGATCTATCCGGGGTGGGTCACCCCGGAGGAGCATCCTTCGATTCGGGCCGTGGTCGACAGCTACAACCGTTGCGCGGCGCCCATGATCGAAGCGGGTGGAACCGGGGGGCAACTGCGCAAGGAGCCTCGGGTGGCCCGTTGGATCTTCTCCACCGACGGCGTGGGCTTCCCCACCCTGGTCACGGACGATCGCATTGGGGTCACTCCGGCCAAGCGGTGGGTCACCGCCGGGAACTACAAGTACCCGGCCATGTTCGGGATCGGTCCCGGGATGGAGCAGAACACCCACAAGATCGGCGAATGCGTGGATGCGCGCGAGTTCGATCCGGTGATCGCCACCCTGGCCCGGTTCCCCAGCGCCTACGTGGAGAAACGAGGCAGCTGATCGACCGGCCTATTCGTCGATAAGGAAGTAGTCCACCGAGGTCACCACCCGGACCTTCTTGATCTCGGGGGTGAACTGGTCCCGGTTGTTGATGCTGAAGAGCCCCTGACGTGCCTGACGAATGGCCCCTACCTGGCTCCCCGAGTCCGCGGCGAACTGATCCGCCGCCTCCCGGGCGTTACGGGTGGCTTCGGCGATCATCTCCGGCTTGATGCGGTTGAGCGCGGTGAAGAAGTACTGCACCGCGCCGCCGTAGCCCACCTGGAGCTTGACCCCGGCCCGGACCAGGTCCCCCGAACGGGCCTCGGTCTCCTTGACCCCTTCCACCTTGGGGGTCCGCACGGTGACCGTCGCGGTGGCCTGGTAGCGGAACTGGGGCCGGTTCTGCTGATAGGCCTGGGCGTGGAAGTCGGTGATGTTGGGGGAAGAGTCGCTGAGCTCGCCGTCCTCGAAACCGGCTTCGCGGAGAAACGTGCGTACGGTTCGTCGCACCGTCTCCACCGTGTCCTGCAGCTCCGAGAGTTCGTCCCCCTCCACGGTGAAGGTCACCGGCCAGATGGCCAGGTCGGCGGCCACGTCCTGTTCCGAGAACCCCTTCACGCTGACATAGCGGTCCGAGGCACGGGAAGCGAACAGGGCGTCGGCAATGGAGAGCCCGGCAAAGGCGATCCCCAGGCCGACCAGAAGCCCGGCCAGGACCAGGGAAATGCCGCCACGTTGGCCGCCGGGAAACATGTTGCTCATGCCGACGAGCCTATCATGCGTTCTCCTCGTCTTCCGGGTCCGGGCGCCACCAGAGCCCGCCGGCCAGGAGCGCCCAGCAGGGAATGGCGGGGGCGATCAGCCGGGGGTGCATCACGATCTGGCACTGCACCAACGCCATGACCCCCAGGGTGATCCACAGGATCAGGCCGAAACGGCGTGACGGGCCGCGCAGGCGTCTGAAACCCAGCACGGCCAGGCCGTACAGCCCGAGGTGGGCCACCGCCCGGTGCCAGGGCACTTCGAGGGTGTCGAGGTTGCTTGGCCAGAAGAAGAACATGAAGAACCGGCGCAGGCTGCGGCTCAGGTGTCCCACCGGATCCGCGGCGACGCGTTCGAGGGCGGCCTCGCGCAGCAGCTTGTCCGCGGTGAACGAGTCCGCTCCCAGCACCTGGCGCCGCAGGGCGGGATCCACGAAGTCTTCCGGACCCACATAGGGATCCAGACCGAGGGTGCCCACATAGGCGTTGAACCCGCCCGTGGTGTCGAACACCACCAGGCGGTCGAAGGTCAGCGCGTTGCGGGCCACCCAGGGACTGAGCAGGGCGGCCACCATGATCAGCGCGGTCAATCCCCGCCCCATCACGTCCCGGTGGGAGCGGGTGAGCCAGGTCGCCGCGAGCAGGACCGGCACCCCGATCAGGACGCCCAGGGGACGGGTCAGGCCGCACGCTCCCCAGGCCAGGCCGGCCACGGCGAACCGGGCCGCGGTGGGGTGGCGGATGGCCCCCCAGGTCGCCGCGAGGGAGAGGGTCAACCACAGGACGAACATGGGTTCGGACCAGATCTGGAGTACGAGCCACCACTCGGGGGTGTAGGCGGTCCAGAGGAGCCCCGCGGTGATGCCGCCCGGCAGGGTCCGGGACACCGCCCGCCCCAGTCCCACCAGCATTGCGGCGGTGATCCCATCCAGCACGCACTGCGAGACCAGGATGACGCGCTCGGGATCGGTGAACAGTCGGTAGAACAGGGAGAGCCAGAGCGGCACCACCGGGAGCCGGTAGGCGGTGGGGTGGTATCCGTCCGTGCCGGGGGTGGGGAGGGCGAACCCATGGCCCTGGGCCAGGGCCTCGCCGATGGTGGCCCAGTGATCGATGCGGATGGGCAGGTCCGAGTCTCCCCGGGTGAACAGGAAGGCGAGCCGGATTCCGGTGGCCAGGAGTCCGACCAGGACGGCCCAGAAAAGCGTGCTTCCGGGAATCCGGACCGCGGGCACCTAGCGCACCACGCCGGTCAGCAGCACCACCGTGTTTCCGGGTTCGGTGTCCAGGCCGTCGTCGGCGAGGGAGATCCATCCCCCCAGCCCGGCCGAACCGGTGGGATCGACGTCGATTCCCGTGGCATCGCGGGCCAGGGTGTTGGCGCGCTGCAGTTGATCCTCGGTGGCGGTGACCGGCCAACCGGCGGTTTCCACCAGGGCCTCGGTCAGCGCGACCCAGTCATAGGTCTCGTCGTCGAGGATTCCGGTGGCCACGCTGTGCGGCGGGGTCTCCCAGGGCCACATGAAGTCCTCGCGGTGCTGGGCGGCGAAGTGGAGCGCGTGTTCCAGCGTTCCGTGGGTGAGTTGCCCGCGCAGGAACTCGGCCCGCTCGGGCGGATGCTCGGGGAGATCCAGGTCCAGGTGATCGCCCAGGTACTCGGTGAACAGGCCCCAGGCGCGGGCCAGCGGCGTGGCCCCCTCGGTCTGCACCGTCATGACCCGGGGGCGATGGGAGATCATGTGCAGGGCGACCGCCTCGGAGAACCCCTGCATGAGGGAACTCCCCAGGGCTCCGCCGCCGACCTGCACGAACACCCGGTCCAGGGAGATTCCCTCGCGCGACGCGGTGGCGGCCATCTCGAAGGCGAGGGTCTTGCCGCCGTCGAGGGTGAGCCCGTTCTCGGAACCCTGCACGGAAAAGGGCAGCGCTCCCCCCTCGACCGCTTCCAGGAACCGGTGCATGCAGGGATCGCCGGATCCGCCCTCGGGTCGGGGGCAGGGGACGAGCGTGGCCTCCAGCTCTTCCAGACGGGTCAGCACCGTGGGGTGCGCATCCGGGGGCACGAACACATCCAGGGGGCGTCCGGCCGCCTTGGCCACTACCGCCGCGGCCAGCGCTGCATTGCCACAGCTGGCGATGGCCAGCCTCCGCTCCCCGATCCGCGATTCGGGCTGGGTGCGCTCCACCACCGCGAGCCACAGGGCGAGGCCCATCAGGTGGCGTCCCTTGTGCGATCCCGAAACGTTGACCGTCTCGTTCTTGACCCAGGCCGAGCCGGAGAGCCCTGCTGCGGTGATCAGTCCGGGAGCCGGGGTGAAGGGAGTATCGACAAAGCCGGTGCCGTCGGTGGCCGCGATGGCGTGGTCGAGTTCACGCGCGATCTCCAGGTAATCCGCGTCCCCCATCCCCCGGGCCCGGGCCGCGCGATAGACGACCAGGAGATCGCGAAAGCGGACAAATGGGTTGGCATCGGTCGGGTCGCTCACTGCCCGGGCCACCCGGTCCGGGTCCACCGTGCCCGGGTCCAGCGGGGCACGCAGGACGTGGTCGCCGCCGTCCTCGGCATACGGGCAACGAAACGGGGTGGGCTCCCGCGTGGAGACCGAGGTCTTGCAGCCCATGCAGACGAGGATTGGATAGGTATTCATCGCGGGGTCAGACGGTGACTCCGGTTTCCTGATTGAAGGCAACAATGAGATCGTCCCAGGCCTCGGGGAGCCGGGTGAGCCCCTCCCAGAAGTCGGGATCGCCGCGGCGAACGAACGTCTCGACCGGAACCCCCTGCTGCTCCACCCAGGTGAAGTAGCCCAGGTTCAGGATGCGCTTGCGATCCACATGGCTGAGCTCCTGGTAGTGGTCGGTGCGGGTTCCGGCCAGATGCTCGCCGAAAGCCCGCGCCGCGTCCACCGTCCCGTAGCCGTCGGCATGGTGCCGGGCCTGCCAGGCTTCGCGCTCCGCGCCATACATGGCGGCATCATCCGTGGCCACGGTGTAGACGGCCTCGTCCGGGCCGTAGTCGAACCTGCGCGCGGTCTTGATCGCGGCCAGGACATTGCAGATCCCGGAGTAACCGAAGTTGCCGAGGGCCTCGAGGGTCCCCGACGGGACCCCTTCGTGGTCGGCCAGATAGCGGCGACCCACGTCGGTGTTGAACAGGAGGTCCAGGGCGTCGGTGCTGCGGTCCGAGACCGCGGTGACGCAGTCCGTGTTCATCACGTTGTGGATGTAGGGGACGTGTTTGTCCCCGATCCCCTGGATGTTGTGCTCCCCGAATCCGTTGTAAAGGAGGGTGGGGCACTCCAGGGCCTCCACCGCGACAATGCGCGCGCCGAGGGTTTCCTTGAGATGGTCGCCGGCGGCGAGCGTGCCGGCGGAACCGGTCGCGGAGACGTAGGCTGCCATACGAAGACGCGGGTGCTGGTCGCCCAGATGGGCGTGAATCCGCTCCAGCGCCCTGCCGGTGACCAGACGGTGGACGAGATGGTTTCCGAACTCGGCGAACTGGTTGAAGATGATGGTGTCCGGGTCCCGGTCCAGCTCGGCGCACCGGTCGTAGATCTCCTTCACGTTGCTCTCGGTCCCGGGCGTGCGGATGATGTCGGACGGATCGGCCACCCACTCCTCGAGCCAGCGAAAGCGTTCACGACTCATGCCCTCGGGAAGAACGGCCACCCCGCGGCAGTCCATGATGCGGCTGATCGCCACCCCGCCGCGACAGTAGTTGCCGGTGGAGGGCCAGACCGCACGGTGTCGGGAGGGGTCGAACTGGCCGGTCACCACGCGCGGAGCGAGGCATCCGTAGGCGGCGAGGACCTTGTGGGCGCGGATCATGGGAAAGCGGTTCCCGAGGGCGACCACGATGGGAGCCTCCACCCCGGTCAGGGAGCGGGGCAGCACCAGGTGTTCCGGGACCGGCACCCGGGCCCCGGCGGAATCGTTGAACCAGTGCACCCGGAACAGGTTCAGTGGATGCGCCGCCCCGGGATCGACACCGTCCAAGGCGGCCTGCACCGCCCCGGGAATGGTGTCCGGATGGGCGAGTTGGGCAAAGGTCGGAAGCAGGATCTTCTGATCCCGAAATCGCTTGACCGTCGCATTGTGGGTTTCGCGGTCGATGATCCGCGTTTCAAGTCCAAGATCGGGCACGGTGGCTTCCATGGCAGGGGATACGATTCATTCGGATCGAGAGCAAATCCTACCAGTTTTGCCGGCTCGGTTCGGTGGTTCGCGCAGAGTCCCCCGCCGCCCTGTCGGGGGTGGGATGGGTAGTGTAGATTTGGTGACCGTCCGCTTGTCCCTCAATACGGTCCGCAAATCAGGTTCCATATGTCTCGAGTCGGGGTCCTTGTTCTCATTCTCATGGCCATCGTCGCTTCCGCGACCTGTCCGTGGTTGCCGGCAGCCTGCGGCGCCTCGTTTCCGGGGCGGGAGGCTGGCCTGCTCGAGACCCCGGCCCAAACCCGATGCTACCGCTGCGGACTCGGGTTGCTGCATCGTGGGGGGGTCATTGGCTACTGTGTTCCACCCACCGATCAGCGTTGCCGGCACAACGTGCCCGGTAGCTCGGGCCTGGATGCGACACGACTCGACGTGCACAGCGCCGCGGCGTCGTCGGACCCGTTTGGGAAGATGTTCCTGAGGGGCTGGGTTGCCATCACCGGGGTGGAAATGCTGCTTCTTGGCGTGACCGTCGCCTTGCCCCGGGAGTGGACGGGCTGGTCCAGCACGTTTGTCCAGGATGGGCTGGATCATCTGGGGCGCGCCTACACCAATCCGCCGGTGTGGGACGACGACCACTGGTTTCACAACTATCTGGGGCATCCCTATGGCGGCAGCGTCTACTACAACACCGTGCGTTGCCAGGGGGCGAGCCCCGTGCAGTCCTTCGTGTTCAGTGCGGCGCTCTCGGTCCAGTGGGAGTACGTCTTCGAAGCGGTGGCCGAGCAACCCAGCATCCAGGACCTCCTGATCACTCCGGTAGCGGGGTCCCTGCTCGGGGAAGTGGTCAACCAGGCCACCCTGGCCATGAAACAGAACGGCACCAACATCCTGGAGAAGGCGTTCATCCTCATCATGAACCCCATGAGCATCCTCTTCGTCGGGTTCAACTAGGGAATGGGACGCCGTGCCGCGCTGCTTCTCGTGTTCCTGCTCGGGATGCCGGGTCAAGGCGCCGCGGCTTCGGAAGAGTCCTCCACCCTGACCCGGATCGGGGATGCCCTGCGGATCGCCATGCCGGTGGGGGCCCTGGGAGCGACCTTCCTGGCCGGGGATGGGGACGGGCATCGCTGGGACCGGATCGGGTCACAGCAGTTCCTGTTGGCCTTCGGCGGCACCGTCGCCACCACCTACCTCGCCAAGGCGGTGAACACCAAGGTCCGCCCCGACGCCCAGGACGACCGGTCGTTCCCCTCCGGCCACACCAGCGTGGTCTTCTCGGCCGCGTCCTTCGTTGACATGCGCTACGGGCGATGGTGGGGCCTGCCCGCCTACGCCCTGGCCGCGCTCACCGGCTACAGCCGGGTCCAGGCGGACAAGCACTTCGCCGATGATGTCGTGGCGGGGGCAAGCATTGGTCTCCTATGGACATGGGCGGCGGCCACCCCACGCACGGTGCCGGTACGGGTGCGGCCCTTCCTGGGTGGGGACGGAGCCGGTGTGCTGTTCGAGTGGGGGGGTACCCAGCGCACCCGTTCCGGGGGAAGTGATGGGCCGGGCGATTGGAGCTACCGGTTCTTCTTCGGCAAGTCCAACGAGACGCGCAACGAGGTGACCGCACCCGAGGCGGGGGGAACCACGTTCGACCTGGCCCAGTTCGAGAACGTGGACCAGCCCACGACCACGGCCGAGGTTACGCTGGGATACTCCCCGGCGCCGGCCCACGAGTTTTCGCTTCTGTACTCCCCGTTCGAGTCCCGTGACCAGGGAGCGTTCGCCGCACCGGTCCGGTTCGCTGGAGTCGAGTTTCCGCCCGACAGCCCGATCAGCTCGGCCTGGCGCCTGCAGGATATCCGTTTTCGCTGGCGGTACCGGATGGAGCCGGGCCGCTTCCGGGTCGACGTGGGGGCGGGGCTGGTGTTCGAGGACATCACGGTGAGCCTGAGCGGGAGCGATAGCCTGACCGCGTCCCAACGCAGCGTTGCCCTGTTGCCGACGCTCAACGCGGGGCTGGCCTGGGAGTTCCTGTCCGGGTTCCGGGTGGAGGCCTGGGCGGAAGGGGGACATCTTCCCTCGGGTTGGCTCGCCGACGTGCGTTTCCGGGGGACCTGGACCTTTCATCCCCGCTGGACGGCAGGGGTGGGATTCCGGAGCTACTCCCGCGAACTCACCACGGATGAACTGCGCAACCGGGCCGACTTCAGCGTGCCCTTCGGGGTTCTGGAGTACGGCTGGTAGGCAGCGTCGTTCAGGGCAAGCCGGCCATCCGCTCCCACAGCGCCGCCGCCGCGGATTCGGCCTGGGCCAGCACCTCGTCGTAGTCCGCGCGGGTGAGCCGTCCTTCGCGAACCACCACCACCCCGTCGACCACGACGTGACGCACGCCTTCCCTGTCCTGGACCACCAGGTCGGCGGCGGAGCCGGGATCCGGGGTGAACCGCAGGTCCAGAAGCTCGCCGGCCAGTCGGTTGCCGCCCCGGGTTCGCTGATCCAGGAGTTCGATGTTGCCCTCGGTTCCGGGACCGTACTCCTCGAGGTCCTCGGCGAGGACCGTCGCTTCCCGGCTCATGTCGGCCGGGTATCCGTCCGTTCCCAGGGCGACCCGGTCGGTGACCCGGAGTGCCTCGGGGAATCCCACCCGGTTCCCCCGGTTGGACCGGGGATTCTGGACGAACCACAGACCGTGCTCGTGGGCGCGGCGGACCTGATCCTCGGCGAGGTGGACCCCGTGGGCCAGGATGGAGCCGGGGGGGAGCGCACCCAGATCCATGAGTCGCTCGAGGGGGCCGGGGTAACCGCGCTCCTTGGCGTCGGCCACGTCCGCTCCGTCCTCGGCCACATGGACATGCATGGGGACGTCCAGTTTTTGGCAAAGCGCTCCGGCGGCGCGGATGGTTTCGTCGGAAACGGTGAAGGACGCGTGCAATCCCACCAGCCCGCGGACCAGGGGACGTGTGTTGCCGCGAATGAAGTCGGCGCAGGCGTCCAATCCGCGCTGCCCCTCGTCCCGCCCCCCGTTGCGTTCGGTGGCGCCGTAGGTCAGCACGGCCCGGCACCCCAGCTCCTCGCAGGCCTCGGCCAGTACGTCCAATGAACCGTCGATGAACGCGGGGGACTCGTGATGGTCCACCAGGGTGGTGGTTCCCATGAGGAGCGCCTCGGCCACGTAGAGACGAGCCGCGGCCCGCAGGGTGTCCGCGTCCAGGGCCCGGTCCAGGCGCCACCAGACCCGTTCCAGGATCTGGAGAAAGTTCTCGGGCTGGGGTTCCGGGGCCGGCATTCCCAGGGGAACGAGGCCGCTGTAGAGATGGGTGTGTGCGTTGATCGCGCCCAGCTGGAGCGTGGCGTCCGCGGCATCCAGGATCATGGCGTCCCGAGGATCCGGGTCCTCGCCCCAGGAGACGATGCGGTCACCTTCCACCCGCGCCCCCACACCATGGCGGTCGGGGGTGACGACGACGACGCTCATCCCTGCGCTAGCGACCGTTCCGCTTCCTGCGGATCCGACCCACCGTCATGGCCTGGGCGGCGGGTGAGTCCTTCATGGGGAGTGTGTAGCGACGAATGCCGTCGAACGCCTGGAGCGCACCGGCAACCGCGGCGGCGGTGGGAACCAGACCCACCTCCCCGACCCCTTTGGCTCCGAAGGGACCTTCCGGCTCGGGGTCCTCGACCAGGATCACCTCGACCCGCGGCATGTCCCGTGTGCGCAACACGCCCAGCTCGCGAAGCTTGAAGGTCACCGGCATCCCGTTCTCGCAGGGAAGGTCCTCGGTGAGGGCGAAACCGAGACCCATGTGAATGGACCCTTCGATCTGTCCCTCGCACAGCGCGGGATTCACCGCCCGCCCCACATCATGGGCGGCAATGACCCGGTCCAGCTTGCCTTCCTCGTCGAGGATCACTACCTGGGTCGCGTAGCCGAACGCGGTGTGGGTCTTGATGGTGGCTACGTCCTGGCCGGGCGCGGTGGTGTCGTCCACCAGAACGTCCGCGGCAAAGACCCGTCCGGTCAGATCCTCGAGTCCCAGTCCGCGATCCAGCTCGTCCTTGAGCTTGGTGGCCGCGCTCTTGACCGCCCGTCCCCCGAACAGGGTCGCTCGCGATCCGGTGGTCTGGCCGCACTGCAGGGCGTAGGTGGAATCCACCTTGGGCTGGAACACCGAGGCCGGCAGCGCGGTGACCTCGACCGCGCATTGGATGAGAACGGTCAGGAGGCCCTGCCCCATCTCCGTGTACCCGTTGTAGAGGGAGACGGTCCCGTCGGCTTCGACCACGAGCCGGCACATGCCCCACTCCTTGGCGCCGTTGCCGATGCCGCTGTTCTTGAGCCCGCAGGCGATCCCCACCGCCCGTCCGGCTTCCCGGGCCTCGGTGTAGGCCCCTTTCACCGCCTCCAGTGTCTTCTTGATCCCGACCGACTTGGTCAGCACCTGACCGGTGCTGAAGGTGTCCCCGATCTCCAGCGCGTTGCGCCAACGGATCTCCCAACGGTCGAGCTGCGCCTGCTCGGCCAGCAGATCCATGACCCCTTCCATGGCGTAGTGGGCCTGGTTGGCCCCGAACCCGCGCATGGCTCCGCAGGGCGGATTGTTGGTGTAGACCGAGACGCTGGTCACGTCCACGTTCTCCACCCGGTACGGTCCGCAGGCGTGGCCGGCCGCGCGTTCCAGCACCTTCATGCCGACCGAGGCGTAGGCCCCGGTGTCTCCGACCATGCTCGCCTTGACGAAGGTGAGGTGCCCCTCGGCATCGCAGCCCGCCTCGTAGTCCATACGAATGGGATGGCGCTTGGGATGAAGCCGGATGGACTCCTCCCGGTTGAGGGTGATCTTGGCCGGGCGCTCGGTGAGCCACGCCACCAGGGCGGTCTGGGCCTGGATCGACATGTCTTCCTTGCCCCCGAAGGCCCCGCCGTTGGGGATCAGCTCGGCAAAGATCTTGTCTTCCGGAACGCCCAGGAACGCCGCGGTCTGGCGGCGATCGTCGAAGATGCCCTGCCCCTGGGTGCACAGTCGCAGCTTCCCGTCGGGTAGGGGTTCCGCGAACGCGCTCTCGGGCTCGAGATACAGGTGTTCGATCCGCTGGGTGTTCCAGGTTCCCTTCACGGTGTGCGCGCTGGCCGCGCGTGCGGTCTCCACGTTTCCCCGCTGGACCGAGGTGCGGGAGAGAACGTTGTCGTGGTCCGGGTTGACCCGGGGCGCCCCCGGGGCCATGGCTGCTTCGGGAGTGAGCAGCGGATCCAGGACGTCGTAGGTGACCTGCACCCGTTTGGCCGCGGCCCGTGCCTCGGCCTCGGTCTCCGCCGCCACCACGGCGAGAATGTCCCCCACGCTGCGGGTGATCTCGCCCGGGGCCACGAACCCGGGCCAGTCCTTGAGGATGAGGCCATAGTGGCGGTCACCCGGAACATCCGCGGCGGTGAAGACCCGATGGACCCCCGGTTGCGCGGTGGCCTCGGTGGTGTCGATGGCGGTCACCCTGGCCCGGGGATGCTCGGAGAGCACGACCACGCCGTGCAGCATGTCGGGCCGGGTCATGTCGTCGACGTAGGGACGGTCCCCCATGGCGAGATCCAGGCCACGATACCGCGCGAGCGAGGTCCCTACCCCGCCGTGCTCCAGGGGTTCGGGAACCGCCTCGCCCCGTTTGGCCTTGGCCAGCAGATCCACGGCATCCAGGATCTTCACGTACCCGGTGCACCGGCACAGATGCACATCCAGGGCCCGCTCGATGTCCTCGCGGGAGGGGTCGGGGTTGGTGTCGGTCAGGTGCTTGGCCCGCAGCGCGAATCCCGGAATGCAGAACCCGCACTGGAGACCGGCCGCGGCCACGAAGCTACGGGCGATGAGGTCCCGCTCCGCGGGATCCACCCCCTCGAGAGTGAGAATCTCGGTGCCGTCGGCCTTGGTTGCCGGAACGGCGCAGGTGACCTTGGGATTGCCGTCGACGAGGGCCAGACAGCAACCGCATTGTCCCTGGGGGCGGCACCCGTCCTTGGGAGAGATCACCCCGCAGCGATTGCGCAGCATCTCCAGGAGGCTTTCGCCGGGACGGGGATCGAACGTGTGACTCTGACCGTTGAGGCGGAAGTTGACGGGCATAGTGCGGCCCATCATAACGCGTTCGGGGTCGATCGAGAACGACGAGCGTGTCCGGGCCCGGATCAGGGCGTCGGCAAGGACGGGAGCCGTTGCGAGAGCGGAGCAATGGAGACCCGTGGATCCAACATGCGCTGGTCGTGGACGAAGTCCTCGGTGGGTTCCACCGGCCAGCGGTTTCCGTGTCGCGCGCTGAGCGCGGTGGCGATCTCGTGGAAGTTCCAGCCCGGGTTGCCGTCCACCTGGTACACGCC
Source organism: Candidatus Eiseniibacteriota bacterium (assembly GCA_942491735.1). Classification (GTDB taxonomy): domain Bacteria; phylum Eisenbacteria; class RBG-16-71-46; order JABDJR01; family JABDJR01; genus CALOCN01. Next base: position 236,073 of record CALOCN010000014.1, read on the forward strand.
GGTCGCCGCGGGGTCCCCGGTGAGAGCGGCCAGGGTGTCGGCCGTATCGGCGAGAAAGGAACAGGCGGGAATCCAGCGGCGGCTGGCCCGGACCGCCCCGTCCTCCCGGGTCCGGGTCTCCAGGAAGTCGATCATGTTGTTGCTGCCGGGGGTTTCGCCGATCTGCCATCCGATCCGGGCGACACAAGCGCCGGGGTTGGCTTCGCGGACCCGTTCCTCGGCCTCCCGTTTGTCCAGACCGTAGCCGGTGTCCGCGTCCGGGGCCGCGTCGACCGGGTAGGGACCGGGGGTCGTGTCCCGGAACACCATGACCGTACTGACATGGACAAGACGGATGCCCAGGTCGCGGGTCAGCCCGGCCAGGTGGTCGGGCCACAGGATGTTGACCCGCCGACCCTCGTCGGCAAGCCCGGTGGGAGTCGAGGCGATGGCGAGATGGATCAGGGCGTGAGGCTGGGCAAAGCGGAGCAGCTGCTCCATGGAGGCGGGATCGTCCGCGGGAACGGTGGCGCGGTCCCACCCCAGAACGTCGTGTCCCCGCGCGGCCAGGACCGGTCCGAGCGCCCGCCCGACCGTGCCGCGAAGACCGGTGACCAGCACCCTCACGGGGTCAGTCGACCACGACGAGATGCTCGCCGCGGTCCTCGAATGCCCCGAAGCTGGTCAGGGAGAGTCCCTGCGCCGCGGTGAGGTTCTCGAAGTCCTCGGCGTGGGCGGGATCCACTGCGACGAGGAGACCGCCGCTGGTCTGGGGATCGGCGAGGACGTTGCGCTGGTGGTCGGAAAGGGGCGCGATCCTGTGACCGTAGCTGGCCCAGTTGCGGTTCGTGCCGCCCGGGATGCACTTCTCGGCCAGGTACACATCGAGGACTTCCGGATCCAGGCGGGGAATCCCGGCGAAGCGGATCCGCGCGGTGAGATTGCTGGCTTCGCACATCTCCGAGAGGTGGCCCAACAGACCGAACCCGGTCACGTCGGTCATGGCGCGCACCCAGGGCTGCTCGGCCAGGACCGCGCCGATCCGATTGAGGATCACCATGGTGTCCCGGGCCAGGGTGGCGTGCTCGGGCCGCAGCTTGTCCTTCTTCTGGGCCGTGGTGAGGATGCCGACCCCGAGCGGTTTGGTCAGATAGAGACGGTCCCCCACCCGGGCGCCGCCATTGCGCTTGATGTGATCCACCCGCACCCGTCCGGTGACCGCGAGCCCGAAGATGGGCTCCGGGCTGTCGATGCTGTGTCCTCCGGCCAGGGGGATGCCGGCTTCGGCGCAGGCGGATCGGGCCCCGGTGATCACCTGGTTGGCGACCTCCGGGGAGAGCTTGTCCACCGGCCACCCCAGGATGGCGATGGCCATCAGGGGCGTCCCCCCCATGGCGTAGATGTCGCTGATCGCGTTCACCGAGGCAATGCGGCCGAAGTCCACCGGGTCGTCCACGATGGGCATGAAGAAGTCCGTGGTGCTGATCACCGCGGTCCCATCGCCCAGATCCACGACGGCGGCGTCATCCCGCTCCTCGTTACCCACCAGGAGTTGGGGGTAGGGAACCGAGCTTCCCGCGCCGGCCAGGATCTGGTCCAGGACCATGGGGGAGATCTTGCACCCGCATCCGGCGCCGTGGCTGTACTGGGTGAGTTGGACTTCCTGGGGGGCGATGGTCATGGAATCTCCTCGGTTGGTGGCAAGGGGCACCGAGTCTACCAGAGGAGAGGGGCGCATCATCCGTGCGTGGCGTCATCGAAATTGGCTTTGGCGAGGCGACCCCGGAGTCCTAGAATCCGCCGAAACGGACCCCGGGGAGTTCCCGGGGTCCGGCTCCTGGCCCGGAGGACTCCGTCATGCGTTTCCTTTTGCTGTCGGTAGGGTTCTTTCTCTGGTCGGCGGTCGGCGCCGACGCGCAAACCACATCCTGGATCGGCACCGTGGGTGACTGGGGAGTGGCAGGCAACTGGTCCGACGGCGAGCCCACGCCCGGAACCGATGTGGTGATTCCCAACGCGGCGACCGTGTCGGTGACCCAGGATGGTGAAGCCTGCAAGAGCCTCACCACCGGAACCCTCGGCGGGCCCACCCTGTTCATCGATTCCGGTTCGCTCGCGGTGACCGGGCGGTTGCATGTGGCGTCCATGGTATCGGGGGTGGTGTCCCACAGGGGCGGCACGGTGACCGCGGGTGACCTGCTGGTGACCAGTCCCGGCGCCTCCGGGTCCTACACCATGACCGGGGGAAGCCTGACCCTGGGGAGCGCCGTGATCGGCTACAACGACGTGGGAATGGCCGGGTCGTTCGTGCAGAGCCTCACCAGTCCTTCCTGCACGATCAACGGACCCCTGCACATCGATCGGGCGGGGTCGTGGAACTGCGGAGCGGGAAGCCTCACCAGCGGGGCGGTCACTCTCGATGGCGCCTTCACCCTGATCAATCAGCCGACGATCTCCCTGGCCGCGTTCACCATGTCGGAGACGGCCCGGCTATCCGTTGCCGTGGGCCCAACCGGGGTGGGGACCATGATGGTCACCGGAACTGCCACCCTGTCCGGAACCCTGCTGGTGACGGACATCGGCGCCGCCAACGGGACCTATGAGGTACTCCGCGCGGGAGCCATCGAGGGGTCCTTCGTCATGGAGAGCCTGTTCCCGGACTGGGCCTGGTATGTCGACGGGAATGCGTTGTTCCTCACCAAGGGTCAAGTGCCGGTCGAGGCGACGACCTGGGGCGGGATCAAGACACTGACCCACGAGTAGCCCCCTGAAAGTTGGTGTTTTCCTGCAGGGCCTCCGTGGTGATCAGGGAATGAGAAGCATTCGCCGTATGGCGGAGTTTCCCGCGCTGCGATAGCGCATGAAGTAGACCCCGCTCCCCGCCGGGCGTTCGTTAGCGGTTCGGCCGTCCCAGGTCACGCGATGGTCGCCCGCCGCCAGCGGCCCGTCGTGAAGTTCCCGCACCAGCCGCCCCCGGACATCGAATACCTGGATCCGCGCCGGTCCCTCGACCGGATTGGAGATGTCGATCGAGAATGCGTTGGAGCTGGGGTTGGGGAACGGCACCCCCATTGCGAACGGGATGGCCAGGCTCCGCACGGAGACCTGACCTACCCGGGTCTCCGTTCCGTCCGGGAACACGAACCCCAGTGTGTAGCGATAGTCCGCGTCGGGCTCCACCGCCCCGTCGGTGTAGCGGTAGACCTCCCGTCGATCCACCCGGATGGGCTCCCCGGTCAGCCGGCTCCAAACCGGGTCCTCGCCCCCGGAGCGGTAGACGTGCACCCCGGCAATCTCCTGGACATCCAGGATCCGGTACTCGAGTTCAATCCGTCCCGATCGGGCGATCGCCCCGAAATCGGCCAGTTGCACGGGCACCGGCCGGTCGCAGGTGATCCGCGTGTAGCAGGTGTCGGCGCAGGCGGTGGAGTCCAGCCGCGCCGTCCAGCACAGGGTGTCCACATCCGCGTTGGTGCAGCTGTCCGGGACGGAGAGCGTCACATCCAGGACGAACGACTCCCCGATATCCAGGAAAAGGGTGTCAGCAAGCGAATCCGAGGAAGTCAGGGTCCAACCCTGGTTGTGCAGGAGTTGATAGACGAAGTACCCGTCCGTGTCCCCCGCGTTGATGAAGGAGAACTGGAGATCGATGCTCTCGCCGGCCGCGATCGTCTGGTCGCCAAAGCAGGAGACCACCGGCTGCGCCTTGCGCAGTTGCAGCGGTTGATCCTCGACCTCCCCGAACTGGGCCAGCCCACGGGCTGCCTGCAGGTCCCCGTTGGTGTTGGCCACCCGCCCTTCGTCCTCGCCGTAGTCGAGGCGGGCGCGGGCCCAGGGGAATCCGATGGAGGTCGTGTCGGGCGGGATGAGGTCGAAAGCCAGGGTCATGGGATTGGTGCCCAGGTTGGAAGCCCCCGGGACGAAGTTGGCCGAGGCGGCATTCGTGGCCCCCGGGACCCCGGACCACCAGAGGAGTCGCTCGGAACCGTCGAACTTCTGGTTGAGGTTCAGGTCGATGTATCCGTTGAAGTACAGCATGGAACCGGCCGCCCCGTTGACGTAGCGGGCGGGTGCGCCGGGAGGGTTGAACGTACTCACCGAGACGGTGATCCGGTTCTTCACTCCGATCTGGAGTTCGCCGCCCGGAACGGACATGCCGTCGTCCCCCTGATCCTGGTCGGTGACGAGGGCTTCGCATTCGTTGGCGTTGCCGTCCTCGGCCGCACCCAGCCACTCGAAACGGAACGGCGGATAACCGAACACGTGCCCCGCTCCCTGCCCGGGCTGGAAGAGCTGAACGCCGTTGAGGATGCCGGCTGCCCCGCCGATGGCGTTGGTGGTATGGACCAGGGAGGGGTACATGGCGGAGGGATTGCCGCCGCTCAGGGGATCCGGTGCATCCCCGTAGTCCGGGGTGTAGAGGAAATTGAGTCCGTCCGAGTCGTGGCGGGACAGGGTGCGCTGATCGAGGGAAGTGAGGCCGCGGGGGTCGGGCTGGTTCATGGTCGACATCCCCGACTCGCCGGTGAGCATGCCGAGGAGAGGGACCGCGGTCCCTCCGGTGACGAGAATCGGCCAGGTGGCGATCGTGGATTGAATGTGAACCCCGCCGGTCGGCGTCGCGGTCGCGTTGCCGGCGCCGGGTTGCTGGGCGGCAATGGCGTTGTTGATGTCGGCGGCGATCTGGGCCGCGGTGCGCGGGTTCCCCGCGGTGAGGTTCACGTTGACCGGGTTGCCGTTGATGGTGAAGGTGAGTGTGGACCCTGCTGGAACGTTGTAGGGGCCGTCGGTGAATCCTTCGGTCACGTCGGAGCCGGTATTGGCCCCGTTGTTCTCGCCGAGGCCGTTGAAGTGACCCACTTCGTGTGCCACGATGGTCCAGACATCCATTTGACCGGCCAGGTTGGGCGTGCTTCCCGCGAGGGGCGTGGCCGGGTTACCCGCCGCGGCGGCGGGGCGGACCGCCACCATGTTGGCGCCGGGGTTGGCCCCTACCGCCACGACCTGGACGTCACCGCAGACCGCCATGGTCTCGCAGATCCCGTTGGCTCCCGTAGTCACCACCTGACGGGACATTCCCGGTCCCAGGTTCTGGGTGGCCAGCATGTCGTCACCGCCGGGTAGTTGAGGGGCGTTCTGGGTACCGATGGTCCAGGTGAAGTGCGCGTCGTCGAGGACGATGTCGCAGTCGGTCATGATGCCCGTCGCATTGCTGTGTCGCACCGCGGTAATGCCGACCGCCCCACCCCGGAGCGAGGGATCCCAGGGATTGCCGCTGCACAGGTTGTTGTCCCAGAAGATCACGTTCTGGTTGTCCGCTGCGGACCCCACCCCGGCCCCCACGTTGCCCTGGTTGTTGTAGGCAATGGTGGCCGGAGTGACTCCCTGCCACACCTGGAAGGCGTTGTTGACCTGGGTGATGACGTTGGCGCCCATGGCGATGTCGACGGTCAGGGTTCCCAGGGAGTAGGGCACCACGCAGTTGGCGTGACGACGCAGGTCCCAGTGGGCGAAGGGGGCCGGGCTGGTCGGCGGAGGACATCCACCGCCGAGGATGCAGGTGAACGGAGCCGGTGCGGCCGGGGTGGCCGAGAGCATCGTGGTCACCACCGGGACGATGAGGAGCGCGGGGAGCCGTTTCATGTCAGTTCCCCTCCCGCACCGGTGCGTCGACCCGGATCGCGTCCCGGATCCGTTCCCGCAGGGCGTCCAGGGCGATCCGATCCGGAGCATCGGCGGTGGGCGGACCAACGAGACTCCCGCTCAACGAGGCGGCGTTGACCGCGACGGGGTTTCCTGCTTCGTCCCGGAAGACGGTCCACTTCCCCTGACTCAGTCCCAGGATCCACGAATCGGTTGCGACGCTGTACGCCGGGTCCGATTCCATCCGGGTGAGGAAGAGCAGGGCCTGTTCGCCCACGATCCAGGTCGGGGCCCCGATCACGTTGAGCACGTCGTCCCCGACCTGTCCCCCCCACTGGGCAAAGGTGAGGTCTCCTTCGGTGGGTTCCCCCTTGAGCCGGTCCACTCCGCTGATCGTGACATAGGTCATGATCTGGGAGCCGTCGTCGGTGTAGCGGGACACCACCTGGGACACCACGCCGATCACCACATCGGTGGCCGCCGAGGTCAGGCTCTCGATGGGAAGCCGAAGCAGGGTAGTGGCGCGAGCGGGGGCGGTGGATAGCAGCAACAAGGCGGACACGATCAAGGGCAAGCATGCGCGCATTGGGGACCTCCGGGGCGATCCCGAGCCACGGGGAAGACTCGTTCCCCGCGTAGCGGGAGGGAGAGACTCGCGGGTCGGCTCCTAACGTGCCAAATCGCGAGGGGGCGCCGCAACTGTTTACTTGGATCAGTGACGAACACGGCTTCGGGAAAACAGGAGGATTGCCTACGGGTTTGTTTAGTCCCTCCCTGCCAAGTGAGGCCCGGGCCTACAGCCGCATGATGATCCCACCCGCGATGGTCAGGATCACGTTGGCAAAGGCATAGGTTCCCACGTAGCCCAGGGTGGGAAGACTGCTCTTGGCCTGGTCATTGATCTGCTGCAGGGCGGCGGTACTGGTCATGGAGCCGGTGATCGCGCCCATGAGAATGGCCATGTTCATGCGGAAGACGAAACGTCCCACCGCGAAACAGGTCAGGGCGGGGATGACGGTGATGAGGATGCCGCACAGGGGAAGGGTGGGTCCCTCGCGCACCAGGGTCTCCACGAAGCTTCCCCCGGCGTTGATGGCGACCGAGCACATGAACAGGAGCAACCCCAGCTCCTGGAGGACGTAGCGGGCCCCGCCGGGGAGGCGCCCCCAGGTGGGTCGCCGTGAGTGGATGAGCCCGAATACCAGGCCGACCAGAAGCACGCCCCCCGCCGATCCCAGGCCGATTTCCGCTCCGGCCAGCTTCAGGGTCAGCGTTCCCAGGGCGACACCCAGGGCAATGCCGAAGGCCAGAGCCACCATGTCCGTCTCCTGCAGATCACTCTCGAAGAAGCCGAGCTGTTCGGAGATGCTGGTCAGGCCGGCGTCGTTGCCGGTCACGGTGAGAATGTCTCCGGTCTGCAAACGGAGATCGGGGCGCCGGGGGAGGCTCACCTCGCCGCGGCGAACCTCGGTGACCCACGCGTCGTACTTCTTGTGGATGTTCAGGTCCCCGAGGGTCTTTCCTTCGACGGCCTTCGAGGAGACCATGATGCGGCGGGAGACCATGGTGCGATCCATGACCTCGTCGTCGATGACCTCGGGACCCAGGTTTTCGCGGGCGAAGCGATGCGCTTCCTTGAGTCCCACCACGGACACGACATCCCCCAGTTGAAGGGAGTCCTCGGGTTTCGGTGCCCAGACCTCGGTTCCCCGCTTGACCCGTTGAATCTCGCCGGGAATCGAATAGTCGCCCGCTTCATCCCGGGCCAGGTTGACCAGGATATCCATCTCCACCCTGTAGGCGCGGACCACCGGCGTGGCGCCGCTGCGGATGTACTCATCGGCGGTGAGTCCGCCCCCCAGCCCCGACGACTCCCCGTACTCGCTGGCCGCGCGGGCCAGGTCGATGCGCAGGATCCGGGGCAGTGTGGCCACCAGGATGATCAACCCCGCCAGACCAAACACGTAGGTGATGGCGTAGGCGGAGCCGATATTGCCCAGCACGTCGGCCACCGTTTCTCCCGCCGGGAGTCCGGCCAGTTGTCCCACCGCGTCCTGGGCCGCGACCAGGGTGGGGGTGCTGGTCAGGGCCCCGGCCATGAGCCCGGCCGTGATGCCGAACTCGAAACCGAAGATCGAGGAGGCGGCCATGGCGAGCACGGTCGCCGTGGCGGCGGTCAGGAGCGCCAACATGCCGTACTTGAATCCGTCGACCTTGAACGCGCTGAAGAACTGCGGCCCGGCCTGCGCCCCCACGCAGTAGATGAAGATGAGGAACCCCAGGCTGTCCGTGTTGCGCGGTAGCTCGTAGCCCCGGTGCCCGGCGAGCAAACCCACCACCAGCACTCCGGTCACGGAGCCCAGTTCGATTCCGCCGATCCGTATTCGTCCCAGCAGCATGCCGAGACCCAGGATGAGGAAGAGCAGGATGACGGTGTGGGCCTGCAACAGTTCATGGATGGGCCCAAGGATGGACATCATGCCTACACGTCCACGAACCCGGCGCTCCAGGAGTGCGTCGGATCGGGGTTGCGCAGGTCGACATCGAAGTCGACCGCGGCCTTGAGAGTGAGGAGCCAGGAGACCCAGCCGGCATGCTGGTCGGCGCGACTTTCCGGATCGAAACCGCGTTCCTCCACCGTGAGCAGGGTACCGCCCTGGTCCTCTCTCTCCAGATTGAACACGACCCGGCTCCCGGAGAAGTAGGTGAGGGCAAACATGCCGGGCGGGTCGTTGACCAGGATGCGGCTGGTGATGCGGGTGTCGTCGCGGAACCGGAAGTGGATCATGCCGCCCCGCTCGGGGGCCTCCGGAGCCCAGAAGCGCTCCCGTCCCTCGGGAGTGGAAAGGGCACGGTGCACCGTCTCCGGTGCGGACCGCAGGTGGACACGCCACGTGATGACATCGGGTTCGTCGGGGATCGGGGCCTGTGGATCTGAAAAATCGGACTGGGTCATTGCGGGCTCGCGGGGGCTGTGGTCACCTAGGGCCAACATGATGCCACACTATCCGCGTGCCGGGCGATGAACCGGCCCCCAGCAGGGCGTCGTCCCGCGAACCGCATCTGGCCGGTCCTGCTACCGGCCATGCTGGCCCTGGTCCTCTACGCCAATACGCTGGGTCACGACTACGTCCTGGACGATCACACCCTGATCACGGAGAACTGGGTGACCCAACTCGGGGTTTCCGGGTTGGGAACGATCTTCACCACCGACTACCGGCATGGGTACCGGTCCGAGCCCGGATCTTCCTACCGCCCGCTCCCTCTGGCCCTTCTGGCCGTGGAATGGGAGCTGGCCCCGGACAGACCGGCCCTGTCCCACGCGGTCAACGTCCTGATCTATGCGCTGCTTTGTGCGTTGATCTACGTGGCGTTGCTACGCCTCACCCGGTCGGTCCCGCTCGCCCTGGTGGCGGCCCTTCTCTTTACCGCGCACCCGATCCACACCGAAGTCGTGGCCAACATCAAGGGTCGGGAAGACATGCTGGCGCTGGGCTTTTCTCTCTTCGCGCTGCTGCTGGCCCTGCGCAACCTGGAGGGGCGTTCCCGGTGGGCGCTTCCCGGGGCGCTGACCGCCTACTTCCTTGCCCTGATCAGCAAGGAGAGCGCGGCCACCTATCTCGTGGTCTTTCCGGCTGCTTTCCTGCTGGTCGGTGTCCCGCGGGCACGGGCTGCACGCCTTGGCCTGCTGTTCCTGGTGCCGCTGGCCCTCTACCTGACGGCGCGATGGGCGGCGCTCGAATCCTCGACCTCGGTGGACGTTCCGTTTCTCAACAACTTCCTCGTGGGGGCGCCGGATCTCGCGACCCGGCTGGCCACCGCGGTGTGGGGGCTGGGCACCTATCTGCGTCTGTTGGTGATCCCCTACCCCCTGGTTTCCGACTACTCCTGGCCGCAGTTCCCGTTTCGCACCTGGGGAGACCCCGCGGTCCTGGCTTCCCTGACCCTCTATCTGGGGCTGACGGCCGGGATGGTCTGGGGCCTGATGCGCCGTCACTCGGGCGGCCTGGCCTGCCTGCTCTTTCTTGCCCCGCTTTCCATCGCGTCCAACCTGGTTCTGCTCATCGGGACCAATCTGGGCGAACGTCTGCTCTTTGCCCCCTCGGTGGGGTTCTGTCTTCTGGCGGCGTTGGGGCTGATCCGTGGGGCCGACTTGCTGGGGCGTCGGAACGCGCGGGCGAGCCTGCTCACCGTGACCGCGGTGCTGGTCGCCTCGGGGGGGTGGCTCACCCTGGATCGCAACCGGGACTGGGCGACCGACCAGGTCCTGGCCCTGACCGATGTCGAGCGACACCCCAACAGCGCCAAGTTGCAGTATCACGCCGGGCTCTCCCGGTTGCACCAGGCCGTGGCCACCGCGGATTCCACGGCCCGTGCGGGGTTCCTGGACCTGGCCGCGACCCGGCTCGAGCAGGCGATCCACCTCTACACCGGCTACCCCGAGGCGTTCATCCAGTTGGGGGTCACCCGGTATCACCAGGGCGACCTGAATGCCGCCCTGGAGAGCTATCGGGCCGCGATCCGTCTCCAGCCGGGCAGCGCCGAGGCGTTCAGCAACCTCTCCGCGGTCTATGTCGCCGCGCAGGATCTGGAAGCAGCCGAGACCGTGCTGCGTCGCGCGGTGGAGCTGCGTCCGCGCTACGCGGATGCCTGGGCCAACCTGGGCGCGGTGCTCGCCCTGGGAGAGCGCTGGCCGGAGTCGATCGGCGCCTACGGTCGGGCCCTGGAATGCGATCCCCGGCGGGTCAGCGCCCATCGGGGGCTGGCCGCGGCTTACGGCGCGGTCGGCAACACCGCGCTGGAGGAGGCGCACCGGGCCCAGGCGCGGTCGCTGGCCGGTTCCTGATCCGCGACGTTTGACACCCTGGGCGGGCTGCTTCACGATCCGACTCCAACCTGATAGGAGAGTCTTCCCCGGTGTTGATTGCCCTTCTCGTCGTCCTGCTCGTTCTGGCCGTGCTGGGGCCCGGGTACCGCTTGCGCCTCGCCGTGGGACGCAGGTCGCGCCCCGAGCCGCCCTCCCTGCCGCACTGGCCCGATGTCGACGTGATCGTGCCTGTCCACAACGAGGCGCCCTGGTTGGCATCCAAGATCGAGAACCTGAAGGCGCTGGATTACCCGCAGGACCGGGCCCGTTTCTGGATCGTGGACGGCGCCTCCGACGACGGTACCCCGGATCTTGCCGACGCCCTCACCGAGGGGGACCCCCGGTTCCGGGTCCTGCGGGTGCCGGTCGCGGACAAGACCCACCAGCTCAACGCGGTGTGGCCCAGAACGTGGGGACGGTGGGTGTTGGTCACGGACGCCGACGCGCAACTGGAACCGGACGCCCTGGGCAAGCTGGTACGCCACGGTGAAGCCGATCCGCGCACGGCGGTGGTGGGTGCGGTCACCAGACCACAGGACGCGCTCCCGGTGGAGACCCTGCATTGGGAGCGGCTCAACGCCCTGCGCCAGGCGGAGTCCGACCTGGGCTTTGCCCTCGTCACCGGTCCCTGCTACCTCGTGCGCCGGGACCTGTTTGATCGATACCCGGACGACGTGGTTGGCGATGACATCTACGCCACCTGGGTCGCGGCGGTCCGAGGCCGTCGCGCGGAACTGGTCGAGACGGTGGTCACCGAGCGGCGAGCCCCCGGCACCCTGTCGGAGCTCCTGCGGCACAAGACCCGCAAGGCCAAGGCGTACCTTCGGGAGATCTTTCGTTTCCTTCCCGCGGCGGGCCGCATGCCGCGTCCGGCGCACGGGCTCCTTCTCTGGCGGGCCGGGCAGCTCATTCTTGCGCCCGCGCTGACCCTGGCTGCGGTTGGGCTGTTCGCGTCGTTGTGTATCACCCTCCCCATGGGATCCTGGTTGGCCGCGGGGATGGGAGCCCTGTGTGTCCTCTCCGCGTTGCACGGGCCAACCCGGCTCAACCTGACCCTGGGGGTGATCCTGGTCGCGGTCCTGTTCTACGCCCTGGTTACCTACCGTGGCCGCGGCAGGGCAAAGTTCTTCAAGGTGGGACATGTTCCGGATTCCGTACCGACCGGTGCGGTGCTGTCCATCTCCCGCTCCGGGTTGGCCAGAGACACGCCTTCGTGAAGCGCCGCGAAAAACTGGCCATTGGGGCGCGTATTCTCGCCGCCCGGGTGACCGGTACGCCTCGGCCATTCTTTGTCCAGTACTCCCTGCTCAATGCCTGCAACGCCAAGTGTGCTTACTGCGATTCCCCGGGTCGCCCCGATCCCCAGATGGACACGGCCGCCCACCTTGCGATCCTGACCGAGTTCGCCCGGCTGGGAACGGTACGGGTCAAGTTCCTGGGCGGGGAGCCGCTCCTGCGGGACGATCTGGGGGAGTTGGTGGAGCATGTCCATGGACTGGGCATGCGCAGCGCCATCGTCACCAATGGGTTTCGCATTCCGGCCATGATGGATGTGGTGCGCCGCATCGACGAGGTCGTCATCTCGCTCGATGGCCGCGAGACGGTCCACGATGCACAGCGGGGACGGGGGACCTGGAAACGGGTCATGGCCGGGGTGGAGGCCTGTCACGCCGAGGGGGTCGATTTCTTTCTCAGCGCGGTGGTCACGCGGGAGAGCGTGAACGAGGTGGACTGGTTGCTGGAACAGGCCACCCGGCTTGGGGTCATGGTCAACTTCCAGATTCCCCAGCACAACCCGACCGTTTACGGGGAGGAAGCGCGGGCCTGGTTGCCGGAGCCCGAGGCCATCCGTGACGTTCTGGAGCGGATCATCCGGGCCAAGGAGTCCGGCGCACCGGTGCTCTTCACCTCACGCTCCTATCGACGCACCCTGGCCTGGAAGGATGCCGGCGTGGAGCGAACGGAACGGGCCCCCGGGGCGTCCCCCTGCACCGCCGGCACCTACTTCCTGCAGATGGAGCCCAACGGGGACATCTATCCCTGCTTCCAGCACCTCGGCCGGTTCGTTCCCCGCAATGCGGTGACCGACGGGGTGGAGGCGGCCTGGCGACACGCGCAGAACCACGGTTGCGGTGACTGCTACAACACGTGGCTCAACGAGAACCGGGCCATCTTCGATCTGCGCCCCGAGGTGTTGGGAAACTTCTGGAGCAACTATCTGCGGCCCAGGGGAAGACGGGGCCGGGTGGGGGCCTAGCCGGCCGGCAACAGATCGCGGAGCATGCGCCGCACCACCCGTTCCAGGGCGTGGCGACGGTAATCGGCCGTGGATCGCACATCGTCGATCGGGGTGACCTCGTTGGCGGCGACCTGCCCAACCTGGTCGCAGAGTGCCGCGGTCAGCGTACCCTGGGAACATGCCTGCTCGGCCAGCGGGAGCCGTACCGGGGTGGCGGCCACGCTGCCCGCGGCCAGGCGCACCTCCGACAACGCGTTCCCGCTCCTGCGTGCGCTCAGGGCGACGACGATCTTGCTGATGGCCTGTGCCTCGCGCGTTCCCACCTTGCGGTAGCGCTGCACGCTGTCCGCGGGGGGCTTGGGAATGCGAATCCAGCCGATTACCTCGTTCCGGGCCAACGCGGTTTGCCGGTACCCGGTATGAAAGGCGCTGTAGGCGACCTCCCGATCCCCATCCGGACCCACCAGGGTGAGTTGGGCCTCCAGGGCGAGCAACACCGGGAGCGAGTCGCCGGCGGGGCTGGCGTTGGCCATGTTTCCCCCCAGCGTGGCCCGGTTCTGGATCTGCCACCCACCGACCACTCCAGCGGCCTGGGCGAGGATGGGCAGATCCTTGGCCAAAGCCGTGTGCTCACGAATTGCGGTGAACGATGTCGTTGCTCCCACCCGCCAGGTGTCACCTTCGTCGGCAATCCCCTGGAGTTCCGGAACCCGCAGCAGGTCCAGGGTGGGGATCAGTGCCGCACGTTCCTCCGGGGTGCGCACCAGGAGATCCGTGCCCCCCGCGACGGCAACCCAATCGGCGGCCACGCCGAGGACGCCCCGCAGTTCCTCCAGTGAACCGGGGCTGGCCGCGCTCATGGCGCGTCTCCGCCCAGGGCGCGGACGATGGCCTCGTAGCCGGTGCAGCGGCAGAGGTTGCCGGCAAGCGCGGTGTGGATGCGTTCCCGGTCCAGCGGTCCCTTCTGGGCGGCGCACCATGCGGTCATGATGATTCCCGGGGTGCAGGCGCCGCACTGCGCTCCGCCCATCTCCACGAACTTCTCGAGAAACGCCCTGGCCTTGGGGTCGTCCCCGATGTCCTCGACGGTGCGGACGGTGCGACCCGCGCACTGCACGAGCGGGACCAGACAGGAGAGAACCGGTTCCCCGTCCATGAGGACGGTGCAGGCCCCGCATTCCCCTTCGCCGCACCCCTCCTTGGTTCCGGTCAGCCCCAGCTGCTCGCGCACCAGGTCCAGCAGGCGGTCCATGGGGGCTCCGCTGAGATCCACCTTGCGACCGTTGACGGTGCAGGCAACCCTCATTCCTCACCTCCCGGCGAATCCACGATCTGTCCTTCGGCGCGCGCGGCCAGGAGTCGCTCCGGCGTGGCCGGAATGACATCCGAGCGGATGCCCAACGCGTTCTCGATCGCCGCCACCACCGCGGGGGCGCCGCCGTCCATGGGAAGTTCGCCCACGCCCTTGGCGCCGAACGCGCCCCCTTCCCATGGGTTCTCCAACAGATGCACGTCCATGATCGGGGCGTCCTGGATGGTGGGAATGAGGTAGGTCTGGAGCCGGTCGTTGAGATAGCGGCCGCCGCTGAGCTTCAGCTCTTCCAGGTACCCCCAGGCCACGGCCTGGAGCGTGCCCCCCTCGATCTGACCGCGACACAGATGCTCGTGGATGACCCGGCCCACTTCGCAGGCGACCGTGGCCCGCACGGGGCGCACCTGGAGGGTGTCCGGGTCCACCTCGAGTTCCACCACGTCCGCGCCCCAGCCGTAGGTGGCGTAGGCCACCCCGTGGTAGGTGGTCTCGTCGAAGATCTGCCACGCCGGAGGCTCGTGGTGCAGGGTGAGGCTCTGGTCCCCATGCCGGGCGAAACAGGCCGAGGCGACCTCGCGCCAGGACCCCACCCGCTGCGTGTCGCTGAACACCTCGCCGTCCCGAACGGCCAGGAACTCGGTGGGACCCCGGTCCTTGGCCGCGAGGGTGAGCACGGTTCGGCTCAACCGTTCCACGGCACGGGCCAGGGTACCGCCCACCACCATGGTGGTGCGGGAAGCTACGGTGGGACCGGAGTCCGGCGCGATGGCGGTGTCCGGATCCGGCATGACGATGTCGTCGAGCCCGACCCCGGCCGCCTCGGCGGCAATCTGGGGAAGGACCATGATGGAACCCTGTCCCATGTCGGTCTGCACGGTGAGCAATTCGATACGACCGTCCGCGGTGAGACGGACGGTGACCGGCGAGGCCATGCGGTGTTCGCCGCTCCCGGTGAACCCAGCGCCGTGGAAGTAGAGGCTGAGGCCCAGCCCGCGTCGTGGCTTGCCGTCGTCGGGCGCCGCCGCGCGTTCGGTTTCCAGTTCGTGCCAGCGCCGGCGGAAGTCGGTGGCCCGCTCCACCGTTTCCAGGCAGAGGTGTGCCGAGGCATCCTCCTTGAGTACCTGGCCGGTGGCCAGGCGATCGCCCGGACGCACCGCGGTGCGTTCGCGCAGGGTGAGGGGGTCGATACCGATCACCCGGCCAATCCGATCCATGTGCCGCTCGGCGGCGAAGATGACCTGGGGGGCACCGAAACCCCGGAACGCGGCGTTGGGCGCGGTATGGGTCTTGAGCACCGCCCCGGTTACCCGCACGTTGTCGCAGCGGTAGGGACCGGTGGCGTGGATCACCCCGCGCGATAGCACGACCGGGGAGAGGGTCCGGAAGGCGCCGCCATCCAGGACGACGTCGATCTCCATCGCGGTCAGGGTGCCGTCCTTCTTGACCCCGGTGCGATGGCGGACCCGGGCCGGATGTCGCTTGGTGGTGGCGACGATGTCCTCGTGCCGGTCGTAGATGATCTTGACCGGCTTGCCTGTCTTGCGCGCCAGGAGTCCGGCGTGAATGGCGAGGAGACTGGGATAGTCTTCCTTGCCCCCGAACCCGCCACCGACCGCGGGCGCGCGGACCCGTACCTTCTCTTCCGGCAAGTCGAATGCGTGGGTGAGCGCCTTGACCACGTAGTAGGGGCACTGCATGGAGCCCACCACCTCGAGCGTGCCGTCCTCTTCCCACCAGGCGAGCATGCCCTGGCACTCGATGTAGATGTGCTCCTGATGACCCGTTTCGTACACCGCTTCCACGATGTGATCCGCTTCCGCGAAACCCTGATCCAGGTTCCCGTTCTCCAGGGTGAGGGTGTTGAGCGGTTCCCCCGCCAGGGCCTTGTCCCAGGTCAGGACCGGATCGAGTGGCTCGTAGTCCACGGTCAGTGCGTCCCGGGCGGCCCGGGCCGCCATGCGGGTGGGCGCGGCGACCAGCGCCACCGCCTGGTCCATGTGCTGGACCGAGTCCTCGGCGAGGATGGGCCAGGTGTCATCCAGGAGCTGGACCCCGTTGGCTCCGGGGATGTCTTCTGCCGTGACGCAAACCGAGCCTTCGGGGGCCGCCTCGGCGTTCCACTTCATGGAACGGATCCGGGCATGGGGGTGCGGACTACGGATGGTGGCGCCGAAGAGCATGCCGGGCCGGGTGAGGTCGTCCACGTACTTGGCGTGGCCGGTGGCCTTGTCCATGCCGTCGGGGCGGGGCGGACTGTCGCCGATGTGTACAACGCGGCTCATGCGGCGATTGTGACGGAATGCGGTGTGCGGCGCAATCGCGGCCGGTCGACGGTCAGCCGTGGGCTCGGGTATCCGCTGCCTTGCTCCACGCAGCGATCCTCTCTTCCACCGCGTCCCGGAGCGTATCCAGCCCGGTCCGCTTCTTCGCCGAGCAGGCGATCGCCCCGTCGTGGCGGGCACGCAGCCCATCCACCCGCACGTCGTCCGCGACGTCGATCTTGTTGAGCACCGTGATCATGGGCTTGTTGGCCACGTCCAGCTCCTGCAGGACCGTCATCACCGCCTCGATCTGTTCGTCCGCCTGATCGGACGACGCGTCCACCACGTGCAGCAGCAGGTCCGCATCCACGACCTCGGCCAGTGTGGAACGGAACGAGGCCACCAGGTGGTGGGGCAGCTTGCGGATGAAGCCCACCGTGTCGGTGAACAGGGTCACCTTGCCGTCGGGGTACCGGTAGCGGCGGGTGGTGGCGTCGAGGGTGGCGAACAGCTTGTCCTCGGCCAGCACCCCTGCGCCGGTGAGCGCGTTCATGAGGGTGGACTTGCCGGCATTGGTGTAGCCCACCAGACCGGTCTTGTGGGTTCCGTGACGGCGGGCCCGTTGCACGCCCCGCTCCTTGTCCACTTCCTTGAGCTTCTTCTTGAGGAACGCGATGCGCTCCCCGATGCGCCGCCGGTCGACTTCGAGCTGGGTTTCACCGGGACCTCGGGTGCCGATGCCGCCCTGCTGTCGGGAAAGGTGAACCCACATCCGGGTCAATCGGGGAAGCAGGTACTCGAGCTGGGCCAGCTCCACCTGGAGGCGGGACTCCCGGGTGCGGGCGTGCTCGGCGAAGATGGAGAGGATCAGCTCCGAGCGATCCACCACCTTGATCTCCAGCCGCTTCTCCAGATTGCGCCCCTGGGCCGGCGAGAGGTCGTCGTCGAAGATGACCACGTCGACCTCGTCGTTCTTGGCGCGCTGCTCCAGCTGGGCCAGCTTGCCCTTGCTGAGAAACGTGCCCGGGGACAGGGAGTCCTTGCGCTGGCGGACCATGTCCACCACCTCGGCGCCCGCGGTGTCCGCGAGGAGGGCGAGTTCGTCGAGGGACTCCTCGACCGAGGAGCTGGGATTGAGACCGACCAGGATCGCGCGTTCCCGGCGGTTGGACTCTTCTTGGACTTCGTAAATGGGGTGGGCCTCCGCAAGGCATTCGTGCCGAATCGTGGTTGAGCCGCGCCCGAGGGGGTGTGAGCGGCGTGGGAGGGCAGTTTAGCACCCGGGTCCGGCCCCGGGACGACCCGGAGAGCGGGTATTTGCCCCACGCGCGGTCACGCATTGAAAAAAACCTCACCTACGGCCCCCCGGCACCGATATCTGACATGCGGCCGGAAACGGGCGCAACGCGGTTCCGCGGGTCCGTGAGCCTGCACCGCACCCACCTTCGGGTGGTCGGTTGCCTCCGGGCGACCAAGTCAGGGTGTGTCGTAGCGTGTGCCTTCCCCCCCAGGTTGCGCTACACCGTGGCCTCCGGCCGTCCGGCCGGGGGCCAGTTTTCTTGCCCTGCCTCCGGGCCGGTTGCCCCTCGACCCCGAGGTGGGTGAGGACTACCCTCTACCAATGAACCCCACCACGACCCCCACCCTGGTTGTCCACGGCGGCGCCGGCGGGCCCCGCGATCACGACGACGGCTGTGAGCGCGCCTGCGAAGTGGCCTTCCCGCTCCTGCAGATGGGCAAGAGCGCGCTCTCCGCGGTCATCGAGGCGACCGTGGTCCTGGAAGACGATCCTCGGCTCAACGCCGGCACCGGGTCCAACTACCGGTTGGACGGGACGACCATCGAGATGGATGCGGCGTTGATGGACAGCACCGGCCGGTTCGGGGCGGTGGCGGCGATCCAGCGCGTACGCAACCCGATCCGGGTGGCCCAGGAAGTCATGGGCACCCCGCATCTCCTCCTTGCCGGTGAGGGAGCCACGCGGTTCGCCCGGGCACGGGGAGTGCGGGACTTCCTCCCGCGCAGCGAGCGCGCCGACGCGCGCTACGCCAAGGTCAAGGAGTTCCTCGCCGGAAAGGAGGGGCCACCCGACGCCCAGTGGTGGAAGAAGGTGGACCTGGAATCCCTGTGGAACTTCCCCACCGAACTGCGCGACATCCTGGGGCCCAGCGATACGGTGGGTGCCGTGGCGCGGGACGAGAAGGGTGGATTCGCCGTGGCCCTGAGCACCGGAGGCACCTCGATGATGCTCCTGGGCAGGGTCGGAGACACCCCGATCATCGGGAGTGGACTGTTTGCGGGTCCGGCGGGTGCGGTGGCCGCCACCGGGGACGGCGAGGAGATCATGCGGAGCGTGCTGGCCAAGTGGGTCTATGACCGCATCGAGGCCGGGGTGCCGTTGCAGGCGGCGTTGGATGACGGAGTGGCACGGATCCCGGATCGGTTCATCGTGGGGTTGATCGGGGTCTCCAGGGATGCGGTGGGGGTCTCGGACAATCGCACCATGCCCCGGGCCATGCGTTAGGTCTGCTACACTTCGGGCCCCATGGACGGAGCATCCAAGCCACGCGCAACCGAACTGCTGGATCAGCAACTTGCCTACTACCGGGCGCGTGCGCACGAATACGATGACTGGTTCTACCGCAAGGGGCGCTACGATCGCGGCGCCCCGGTAAACTCCCGTTGGTTCACCGAGACGGAGATCGTGCGCAGCGCACTGCACGAGTTCTGCCCCTGCGGCGATGTCCTGGAGCTCGCCGCGGGCACGGGAATCTGGACCGAGGAACTCGCGCGCTATGCCAACTCGGTCACCGCGGTGGACGCCAGCCACGAAGTGCTGGAGATCAACCGGTCCAAGGTCGGCGACGGGGTCGAGTACGTGGTCGCGGACCTCTTTACCTGGAGCCCCGCCCGGCTCTACGACACCGTCTTCTTCGGGTTCTGGCTCTCCCACGTTCCCCCATCGCACTTCGATGTGTTCTGGAGCCTGGTCCGGCGCTGCCTCAAACCGTCGGGGCGCGTGTTCTTCGTGGACTCGGCGCTCGAGAGCACGTCCGCGGCCAAGGACCACGAACCCCCGGACCCGTCCACCTTCGTGGCCAAACGCAAGCTGGACGACGGCCGGGACTTCCAGATCGTGAAGGTGTTCTACGAACCCGGCGAGCTCACCGGAAGGTTGCAGGGTCTGGGCTGGAACATCGATGTGCGACCCACGGAGTCGTACTTCATCTTCGGGGCCGGCGAACCTTCCTGATCCACCTGCTGGAACCCTGACCTCAGGGGTGGGTCGGCTGCAGGAGCCACCAGTGGAAGACCCGGCTGCTCCCGCTGACCGTGATGGCCAGTCGTCCGTGATGCGCGGTGAGGATCTCCTGGGGAACATGGACCGAGGGTTCGGCAAACCGGGCTTCACCCCGGGGAACGAGTAGCGTGCCGGTCCAGTCTCCGATCCGTACCGTCAACGTGTCACCACGGGCCGAGGCGGTCCGGGCGACCAGTCGCGCGGGGCGATCGGGACGGCCGGTCAGGGTGAAGGACGCGGTCTCCAGCAGGTCCCGCCCCCCCTCCATGGCATGGCGGCCCTGTAGTGCGTCCTCGGCGAAGCCCAGGTCCCGGATCAGTGTTTCGTTGGCACGCCGCGTTTCCCGGTAGTCGTGATCGCGCTCCGAGACCAGATCCGCCACGTCGACTCCGTCCGGAATCTCCCAGGCGGCGTACCCGGCTCCGGGCCCATGCAGGGCGGGCGTGTTGCCGAAGTCCCCGTAGGGCCAGCGCTGCGGGTCGTTGTCCGGCCAGGAAATCGGGTACAGCTGGAAGGCCTGACCGCTGGGGCCCTCGATCCGCCCCCCCGCCGACCAGATCGCCGGTTGCAGCCAGAAGGTGCGGGCGAGATACGGCATCCAGGCCGGGATGACCATGGCGTGGGTGGGGCGCACCGATACATCCAACCGGCTCAGGGCCTCCCACAACGCTCCTTCGCCGTGGCGGTATGCCCCGGACAGGTCCGGGGTCACCAGTCCCACCAGATCGACCACCGGGCGCCGACCAAGAAAACCGATGGCGCCCACGTCGTGGGTGGCCACGCGGGCACTCCTTGGCAACGAACGGGCCACCTCGTCACCGGCCAGGACGCGGGACGCCTCCATGCGCTCGCTTTCACCCCGGTAGAGGACCCGGATGGAGGACCAGAGCGATCGCGGTCCGGTCAGGCTGCCCGCGATGAGGGTCACCACCAACACCCCGCCCAACAGACCCAGACCCATCCGGCCGCGCCGCTCGGTCTCGCCGAACCAGCCGACGCTCGCCCCGCAGGCGAGGAGGAGGAAGGACGGCACCAGGTAGCGGTAGAACTGGGCGTCCCAGGCCGTGACCGCGATCGCGCCGACCGAGGTCAGGGCCCACAGCACGACCAACGCGCGACCGCGCCGGCGCACCAACGCCAGCACCGCACCCCCCCCGAGAAAGACAACCCACACCCAGTTCAACCAGGCCTCGGGGCGCAGCAGCACCGATGCGATGTCCAGCGGGGGTTGGTAGCGCGCACCGGAAAGCCCCCACCACAGGGTCCGCCAGGCGAAGTAGGGGAGGTGGGACAGGTAGAACCCGCGAACCTCCGGCTTGGGTTCGAGCCACAGGGCCTTGGCAGCGACCGAGGCCCCCGCGGCGCCGGTGAGGAGCCAGGGCAGGGCCAGGGTGGCCGCGGCGGCGGTCAGGACCGAGAGGGAAATCAGGAATCCGGGTGGGATCATCCGGGGACGATCGAACCGGGGAGGCTCCTTGCGGTTGCGGACATGGCGGGCAACCAGCAGGAACACCGAGAGAACCGCGCCCTCGGGTCGGCACAGGGCCAAGGGGAGCAGCCACCAGGCGGTTCCTCCCTCCAGAACCAGGGCGCCGGCCAGAAGCAGCGCGCCGTACAGCACGGTCTCCATGCCGTTGAAGGCCCCGAACAACCAGAACGGGGTGAGCACGGCGGCCAGGGGCGCCACCCAGGATCCGAGCGCACCCGCGCCGTGACGACGAGCCAGGGTGCGGGCGAGCAGGAAGGCCAGCGCCGCGGCGAGGGCGTTGAGCAGGATCGCCGCCGAGGGCAGGGTGTCGATCACGTTGGGGAGGAGGGCGGCGGGCAGCAGGAGGAGGAGCCAAAGCGGACTGGTCGCCCCGGTGGAAACCGCTTCGCCGGGGGCATAGGAGAACGGACTCCCCTCCACCCACGTGCGTGCGTACTGGAGTGGAATATAGGCGTCGTCCAGGGGAAGAGCGACGGGATGGCCGCGTGACGCGAGGACAAGGGCAACCTGGCCCAGCGCGAGCGCGACCATGAGACAAAGGAGAAGCGGGAAGGGGCGCCTCATGACAGTCGACAGCTTATACTCCCCCCATGCATCTCGTCCTGTTCGACATCGACGGCACCCTGGTTCGGGGCAAGGGAGTGGGTACTACCGCACTCAAGTCGGCGTTCGCCGAGGTGTTCGACCGGGACGCCGAGACCGTCGCGGTGGCGAGCGTGTTCATCGCCGGCAGCACCGACCCGGTGATCCTGGACGACATGCGACGGGCCATGGAGATCCCACGCGAGGAGTTCGAGCGATACGAACCGGTATTGCGGGAGACGTACTTCCGTCACCTCACCCGCACGGTGCGCGAGTCGACCACCCTGCACGTGTTGCCCGGAGTGGTGGCGCTGCTGGAGCGGCTGCATGCCCACGACCGGGTGACCTCGGCGCTGTTGACCGGAAACCTGGAACGCAGCGCCCGCATCAAGCTTTCCCCCTTCGAGATCAACCATTTCTTCGACTTCGGCGGGTTCGGGGGGGATGGGGAGGACCGCGCGGCCCAGGCCATGCATGCGCGGCGCGAGGCGGAATCCCGCACCGGCGTATCCTACGCCCCCGATCAGGTGCTGGTGGTCGGGGACACCGTCAACGACATCCGGGCCGGCCAACGCCACGAGTTCCTCACCGTCGGGGTGGGAACCGGGTGGGGTTCCCTGGAGGAACTGCGTCAGGAAGGCGCCACCGAGGTGTTCGAGTCCCTGGCGCCGGAGCACGGGTTTCCGGACTGGCTCGACGCGCGGTGGAGCCTGGGTTGGTGACTCCCCAACCCAAGGCCGATGCCCTGGCTCTTCTCGAGCGGCGGGTCATCCGTTGCCGGCGTTGTGTGCGTCTGCGGACCTACTGCGCCGAGGTCGCGCGGACCAAACGCCGCGCCTACATGGACTGGAACTACTGGGGCAAGCCCATCCCCGGTTTCGGCGACCCCAAAGCCCGGCTCTATGTCCTGGGATTGGCCCCGGCGGCGCACGGAGCCAACCGCACCGGGCGGGTCTTCACCGGGGATCGATCGGGCGACTTTCTCTTCGCTGCCCTGCACCGGGCCGGCTTCGCCAATCAACCGGTCTCGGAGAGCCGCGAGGACGGTCTGCGGCTGCGGGACTGCTGGGTGTCGGCCGCGGTTCGCTGTGCTCCGCCGGCGAACAAGCCGACCCCGCAGGAGCGGGAGGCCTGTCGTCCCTTCGTGCGGGCCGAGTTCGAGGCGTTGCCCCGGATCCGCGCCGTCCTGGCCCTGGGGAAATTTGCCCATGACGCCTACCTCAAGCATCTCCAGGCGGAAGGCCATTCCCTCAGGCTGGCCGCGACCCCATTCGGTCACGGAGCGCGGCACAGCCTTCCCAACGGTCTCGAACTGTTCGATACCTTCCATCCCAGTCAGCAGAACACCTTTACCGGTCGGTTGAAACCGGAGGACCTGGACCGGGTACTCCACTCCGTGGGGAAGATGCTGGGTTGACCGGGACCGGTCCTCCGGCGTGCTAGGATAATTCCCCGCCTCTCGACCGGTTGGCCCAAAGGATTCTCCATGACCCAAGCTGAAGCGCTCGACGCGTCCGCGTATTTCGATCCGCGACGCAATCTGCATCGCCGCTTCTGGGAAGCGGCCCAGGACTACGACGGCTTCGTGGCCGGCGCCGAACCCCCCCAGCGCGAGGAGTGGGAGGCCAGCGCGGCCCGGGTGCGGATTCAACCTGCCCAGCGCGAGCTGTTGGGTGGGTTTACCCGCCAGATGCGGGTGCTGGTGGTGGCCACTCCCTGGAGCGGGGACTGCGTGCTCCAGGTCCCCATCATCCACCACCTGGCCCAGGCTTCTCCCGTGATCACGGCCAGGGTGCTGGAGCGGGACGCCCACCCCCAGATGCGAGACGAAGTGCGGATCTGCGGTGCGGCCAAGGTCCCGGTGGCGGTGTTCATGACCGAGGACTTCTTCGAGTGCAGCCGCATGGGCGACCGGACCCTGACCAGCTATCGCGCCCTGGCCCGGCGGGCCCTGGGCCCCAACTGTCCCATGATGACGGACGGTCTGGACGAGGACGAACTCGCCGCCTCGGTCCAGGACTGGATGGATGAATTCGAGCGGGTGCAACTCATGATGCGGCTCTCACCCTACCTCCGGGAACGGTATGACGATTGAGCCCTCCCGGGGGCTCCTCCTCGGGTTGTTGATGATCCTGATCGCCTCCCGGGTCGACGCCCGCCCCACCATCCAGGTCGCCCCGGAAGGGTCGGGGATCCCGGATGCGGTGACCGATCTGCTCCGGGCGGTCGCCGACGCACCGGACAGCGCGGTGATCACCCTGTCTCCCGGCACCTATACGCTCTCCCCTACCCCCTATACGGAGGAGCTGTGCGGGAACTGCGAAGCGGAGTCCACCCTGGTCCATGCCACGGTCGGGCTGAGGGTCTCCGGTCGTGAGCTGACCCTCCGCGGGGAGCCGGGGGGGGAAGCGATCATTGTCACGGGGTCCGGCTACGGCATCCTTTTCGAGGACTGCGCCGGCTGTACCTTGAGTGCGGTCACGGTGACCGGAGGGGAACGGGACACCATGCCCGAGGCCACCGATGCCGCGATCGTGGTCAAGCGGAGTTCGGTGGTCATCGAGGACTGCGTCATCCGCGACAACATCGGGGATCCGGAGGTCGTGACGGCTACGGTGGTGGGGATTGGGGGCATCGTGGGGCGGGAGGGATCCCTCATCACGGCCAAGCGCAATCACATCGTGCGCAACTCGTGGGACGGCATCGCCATCTATCGCGATGCCCAGGCGGTGATCGAGGGGAACCTGATCGACGGCGTGGACCTGGCCCGGGGGAAGCGGATCGGCGGGGGGCGGGGCGTGGGCATCGGGGTGAGCTGGAACGCGTTCGTAAGCATCCGGGGGAACCTGGTCCGCAGGTACTGGAAGGGCATCGGGGCCTTCGTCGACGCCCAGGTCACGGTCGAGGACAACATCGTCGAGCACGTCGCGACCTGGGGGATCAACCTGTGGGACGCGGGGGTCGGTCGGCCCAGCGGGAACTTCATGCGCAACGGGATCTACGATACCGGCGCCTGTGGTGCGTCCATCGTTCGGGGCAGCAACGACCCTCCCAATCCGGGGCGGTTCGTGCAGAACGTCCTGATCCGGACCGGCCAGGATCCCCGCTACGACTGGGGGGAGCCCTACTGTGACCAGGTCCCCATTGCCCAGCATGCGGTCGCCGAGCGGTTCGCCGTGGGAGGCAACCTCTTCCACGACAATCGGGTCCAGGCCGATCGGTCGGCCCGGGAAGACATGGATGACGAGACGTTCTTTCTCAGGCTGAAGTTCGTCACGGATCGCTGGCGGAACTGGCCCCTGCTGTTGCAGAGCGACCTGTGGGCGGATGTGGTGGAGAAGGGAGCGTCCGCCCCCGCGGAGCCGGACTCCAGTGCCGTGCCGGACTCGACCGGCGCACCGGCCGACAGCAGCGAATCGGCCGACTCGGGCCCCTGAACCGTTCTGGTCTGTTTACATTCATTGATGGAGGTATCCCGTGATTCTCAAGCGCATCGGCGTCATGTCCGCGTTCAAGATTGGTGGGACGGTCTACGCAATCCTCGGGCTCATCATGGGAGGCATCTTCTCCCTCATGTCCCTCATGGGAGCGGCCTTCGGCGGTGGCAATGAACTGAGCGGCCCCGAAGCCATGATCCTGGGGGTGGGAGCGATCTTCTTCATGCCGCTCTTCTACGGTTTCATTGGCGCGATGGGCGGCGTCATCGGCTCGGTGATCTACAACGTGATCGCGTCCATGATCGGCGGGCTCGAAGTGGAGCTGGAAAGCACGGAGATCGACGCCCCGCCGGTGGGGCTGGGGTAGGGCCGGCCCGCTACAGCCCGAAGACCAGGAACGGCCGCCACTTCGCGAACGAATCCGCGTAGAGCGCCGTCATGTCGATGGTCGACTGGGGCAGCGCGACCACGGAGCCTCCGCCTTCCCGGATCACCACCGGTTTCTGGTTCTGGGTGGCGTCCTTGATCTCCCCCGCGATGTCCTCCACATAGACCTCGATCACATCCACCGGGACCTGGAGGGCGGCGTTGTTGGAGAGTCCCCAGTACATGGTCTCCCGCACGTAGCGGTACTCGGTGATGGAAAAGCCCTCGGCGTTGAGTGCCTCGATCTGCGCCTGCTTGGCCGCGGGGAGAAGTTCCCCCAGCCCCTTGAGCACGTCCAGGGCCTCGCGGAACCCGAGTCCCTGGTCCCCCATCTGGATCTCGTCGTCCGACAGCATGCGTTCCACCGCCGCACTGCGCGCGGCGAGTTCCGGATACACCGCATCGAGTTCCGCGATCATGAGGCTTTGTACCCGGGCAAACCGGTCCAGTTGTTCCTCGGTCACCACCCGCTCGCTGGGAATGACGAAGGTGTCCGGCGTGGTCACCTCCTCGTTCATGGTCGTCATCTCGGTGAGGTTCTCGAGGTCGCCCATCACCGTCATCACCGGTTTGATGACGAACTGGTAGAGCAGGGCCATCCCGACCAGACCCACCACCACGACCGATCCGAGGCATCCCAACACGACTTTGCGATTCATGATGCTTCCGCCTCCTTACGGGTGACCAGCGCGGCAACCAGGAACCCGACCGCAATCAGGGACAGGTACGAAGCGGCCATGGTACAGAACCGGACCGAGATCTCGAAACCCTGCCAGCCTCCCTGCATGGCCAGCCAGGAAACGACGCCGAACACGATGAGGGACGAGGCGATGAGTCCGATCCTTACCGCGACTTCGCTCTTGCCGTTGCGCGTCAGTCGTCCCACCCCGAACAGGATGAACAGGATCCCCACGGGGAGTCCGCCGAGGGACAGCAACAGGTTGGGGTCGCGGCCCTCCAGCAGGCGCCCGGCGACCAGGGCCACCCATCCGGGGAGGCTGGCCAGCACGTAGAGGGCGCCCACGCGGACGTAGGCGATGGGTTTCCAGGGATCCATGCCGCACATCCTGCCACAGGTCGGACTCCGCCCACTACCGGCGGCACGAATCCTGCGATATAGAATGGGTGATATTCCCGCCACCCGGGAGGACCCACGCGCCCCGGGAACGCGATCCCGGGCTAAACCGCGGTGGGGCAGCCGACTAGGATCACCGCCGGCGCGGATGCGCGGGTCCGGATCGAGGAGGATGATTGGTGTTTGCAGGCATTCTGTCCCGAAACGACGCACGAGGTGTGTTGATTCTGCACGCCGTGCTGGGGCTGTTCCTGTGCGGGCCGGTCGCGGCGAGCGATGATCCACCCGGAGAAGTCCGGGAGATCCCGGGTGTCGAACTCCGGAACATGGAGACGTTCCTGCGATCCACCCCGCGACCCCAACGGCTGCCCCGTCCTGATCTGCTGGAGCGTTTCGGGGAGCCGGGCGAGATTCGGGAGCATCCCTACGATCCACCGCCACCCCAGCCCCATGGCTGGGATCCCTACCGGGGTGGTTGGGGCATGGCCGAGGCGGCCCACCTGGTCAACCGCACCGTAGTGGGTGGGCGGTTCGAGGAAATCGAACAGGTCTACGGCCTGGGCCTCGAGGCGTCCCTGGATCTCCTGCTCACCCCGACCGCCCCGCCCACCGAACCGGGCTCCTGGGTCCACGATCCCTTTCCCGATATCGCCGGCTGGACCGAGCAGCAGATCCAGGACCTGATCGATCTCTACATCCTGCGGGGCGAGGAACTGCGGATGTGGTGGCCGGGAGTGATTGTGGAGGCTCCCCTGAGCCTCACCGAAACCATGGTCCACTTCTGGCACGACCACTTTGCCACCGGGATGGAGACCGTTTTCCTTCCCCAGTCCATGTACCAGCAAAACGCGCTCTTCCGCGAGCAGGCCATGGGGAACTTCAGGACCCTGGTCGAGGCCATCGCGGTGGACCCGGCCATGCTCATCTGGCTCAACGGGAACGTCAACGTGGTGGGAGACCCCAACGAGAACTTCTCCCGCGAGCTGCTGGAGCTCTTCACCCTGGGTGAAGGGTCGGGCTACACGCAGAACGACGTGGCCGAGGCGGCCCGCGCCTGCACCGGGTGGGTCACCGACGGGGTGGCGCCGTACTTCCTCCCCTTCCGTTTCGACAACGGTGAGAAGACCATCCTGGGCCATACCGGCAACTGGGACCTCGAGGACCTCATCGGCTTCATCTTCGAGGAGGATGCCGCGGCCCGGTACCTGTGCACCAAACTCTACCGTTGGTTCCTGGACGATCAGCCGGCCCCGCAGGACGTGGCCGAGCTGGCCCAGACCCTGCGCGCCAACAACTACGAGGTGGAGCCGGTGTTGCGCCAGATCCTGGGAAGCGCGCGCTTCCTGGACCCACGGTATCGGGGCGCGGTAGTGCGGGACGGTCTGGATCTCTACGTGGGGCAATTGCGCCGCTTCCATGTGACCGGGTTCACCCCGACCGTCGACCCGCTCAATGCCCAGGCGGACTATGCCTACACCCAGATGTATTTCTACGGACACATCCTGCTGGACCCCCCCAACGTGGCCGGGTGGCCCGGGCATCGGAGTTGGATCAACACGTTCACCCTGCCCATCCGCAAGTTCCTCAGCGGTCTCCTGCTGGAGGGGGACTACTTCGGCGAGCCCCTCGGCATGCAGATCGACGTCATGACGGAAACGGCCCGGCTCAGCAATCCGGAAAATGCCCACGCCGTGGTCGACGACCTGGCCCTGCTTTGTTTCGGACAGCCTCCGACCCAGTTGGTGCGGCAGGCCATGATCGACGAGTTGCTGCAGGGGGAGCTTCCCATCTACTGGTCCATGGGTCTTCCCGACGCCGAGGTGCGGTTGCGGGATCTCTATCGACTGACCATGCAGCTGCCGGACTATCAGCTCAAGTAGCAAGGTGGATCATGAGACGACGTGAGTTCCTGACCCGGGTCGGCGGTTTCGCGGCCGGAAGCCTCCTGGCCCGGTCCCTGTGGTGGCCGGTCACCGCGAAAGCCCTGACCGGCCAAAGCGCGGGGAACGGCCGCATCCTGGTCGTGATCACCCTCCAGGGCGGCAACGACGGCCTGAACACCGTGGTCCCCTACACCGACGGTCTCTACTATGCCGCGCGGCCCACACTGGCCGTGCCGCAACCCAGCGTACTCACCCTCGATTCCGACACCGGACTGCATCCCAATCTCTCCGCGCTGATGCCGCACTGGAACAACGGCCACCTCGCCGTGGTGCGGGAAGTGGGCTATCCGGACATGAACCTTTCCCACTTCCGCGGAACCGACATCATCTTCAGCGGGTCCGACTCGCACGAGGTCATCTCCACCGGATGGCTGGGACGATGGCTCGAGACCCAGTACCCGGATTTCCCAGGGACGTTGCCCCAGAACCCCATGGCGTTGCAGCAGGGCTTCTCGGCCCAGCTTCCGCTGCAGGGGCCCAAGGGGGTGACCGGGGTGGTGGTGTTCGATCCCAGCACCTTTGCCTACCTGGTCAACAGCACCTACTCCGGCGGGCTCAGCGATGCGGTGCCGGCGACGCCCGGGGGGGATGAACTGTCGTTCGTACGTGGGGTGGACGTGGCTTCGTTCCAGTACGCCAACGAGATCGAGACGGCCAGCGACAACGGGACCAACACCGTGCCCTATCCCCAGACCGATCTGGGGAACCAGCTCGAGATCATCGCCCGGCTCATCGACGGGCAGCTCGACACCCCGGTGTACCTCTCGGCGATCGGCGGGTTCGACACTCATGCCCAGCAGCCGGGCGTGCACCCGCAACTCATGACGGAACTGTCCGAGGCCATCGCGGCTTTCCTGGCCGACGTGGCCAATCTGGGAAGGGCCGACGACGTGGCCGTGCTGACCGTCTCCGAGTTCGGTCGTCGGGTCGAGGAGAACGGCAGCGACGGCACCGACCACGGGACCGCCGCCCCCTGGTTCGTGGTGGGCAACGGGATCACCGGGGGCATCTACGGCCCGCCTCCGGCACTGGACGCGCTGGATCCCTACGGCAACCTGCCCACGGGGGTGGACTACCGATCCATCTACGCGACCCTGCTCTACGGTTGGTTCGGAAGCAACCCGGACTGCGTGAACAGCGTTCTGGGTGGGCCGCACCAGATGCTCGGTTTTCTCTCCGAGGGCCTCGCCGCGGATCCCGTGGGTGATCCGGCTCTGACCCGGCTCCTCGCCCCCACGCCCAACCCCGCCCGGGGAACGCGAACGGTGCGGTTCCAGCTGGCCCAGCGCGGCCCGGTGCGGCTGGAAGCCTTCGATGTCCGGGGGCGGCGGGTGGCGCTGCTCGCCGAAGGACTGCGCGAGGCCGGTCCGCATGCGGTGACCTGGGATGCCACCGGCGTGGCCTCGGGGATCTACTTCCTTCGGCTGGAGGCGGCCGGGGAGCGTCACACGCAGAAAGCGCTGGTGCGATAGAGTCCCGCGTCATGAGCACGCGACCCTTGGACCTCATTGATCGGCTCGGCTTGCGCCCCCACCCGGAAGGGGGGCACTACGCCGAGGTGTTCCGGTCCCCGGACACCGTCCAGCGTTCCGGAGACACCCGGAGCGCCCTCACCACCATTCACTTTCTGCTTGGGGACGACGAGATCAGTCGTTGGCATGTGGTGACATCGGACGAGGTGTGGCATCACCTCGAGGGAGCCCCCCTTGAGTTGGTCACCTACGACCCCGCAGCGGGTCATCTGGAGTCCGTTATCCTGGGCTCGAACCGGATCGAGGGCGGGACGAACCCGCATGTGGTGCGGGCGGGCGTGTGGCAGGCGGCCAGGCCCCGCGGAAGCTATGCGTTGGCGGGTTGCACCATGGGCCCGGGGTTCGAGTTCGAGGACTTCCGCTTTGTCCGGGATCTCCCGGGGCACGAGACTGTTTTCTCCGGGGTCCTGGCCGACTACGAGGACCTGTTGTAGCGGGTCCTCGACTCAGTCCTCGGCCGGCGGCAACGCCGGCTCGTTCCCCGTGTCACGCAACGACTCCAGCCAGGCCCGGGTCGCTTCCAGGCCGGGCACGAATCCAAAGGGCCCCTTGTTCGCCGCCACCGCGAGGCGCCCATCGGTGCGCACCACGAACACCCGGTCCGGCCAGCCGTTGTAGGCGCGGTTCACCGTGTTGTCCATGCCGTCGACGAGGCAGGGGATGGTGAGTTGGTTGTCGTTGAGCAGCAACTCGGCCGTGGTACAGCGCGCGCCGTAGTCCGCGTGCTCGGAGATCCCCTTCTCCTGGGCGTAGTCAACCGGCCAGGTGCTGTCCTCGGCGTGTGCCTCGTTGATGTAGACGAGGAGGAACTCGGCCAGATCCGAGAACTCCCGGTACAGCGCTTCCATCTCGCCAACCTGGCGAAGGAACGGCGGTCAGGTGTAGCTCCCGAAGAAGATCACGACGGGTCGCTTCCCCTGGAACGAGGCCAGGTGGGTGGGGGCGGCCTTCTCTTCCTTCCGGGTCAGTTGCTCCAGGGTGAAGTCCGGCGCCCGGTCCCCGACCCGCAGCGCGCCGTCGTCTTCCATGTTGTAGATGGCCGGATCCGCGCCGGGAGGAATCTGGGGGATTGCGTCCTGGGTCATGTTACGGGCCTCCAATCAGAACTGGGTGCGCGGATCCTTGACTTGTCCCGTCTCGAAGATGAGATAGGTGAAAGTGCCCTTGGCCAACAGTTGCTCGCCCTGCTCCAGGGTCGCCTCCGCCACCGCGATGCGTTTGCCGAGCTTGAGCCGGGAGGCGCGGGTGGTGATGGGGCCCTTGTTCCCGAACCCGGCGCGGAGGAAGTTCATCTTGAACTCCACGCTGGTCAGGGTTTGTCCCTCGGGAACGTCGGGAGCAATGGTATAGACCGCCGCGGTGTCGGCGAGCGTGGTGAGAATGCCGCCATGGATGACCCCGGTCTCCTGGATGAGCTCCGGGCGGGGATCCAGGAGGAGCACCGTCTCCTGGGCGCTGCGCTGCACCATGCGCATGCCCAGGAAGGCGTTGATGGGGGAAGCGTCGAAGACGGCGCGTATCCGGGCAAGCTCCGTGGTCATGCGCCCCATCATACCGCGCCGGTCCACGCCGTCGACGCCAAAATGGGTTCAGGCCAGGGCCCGGATAAACCGGTCGAGTCGCGCCGGAACCAGCCGGAAGTCCTCGTCCCGCAGACCGCTGCACACGTCCACCGCGAAGGGGCGCACCCGACTCACCGCCTCCGCGACGTTCTCCGGGTGAAGCCCCCCGGCGAGGAATACCGGGATGCCCACCGTGGCCACGATCTCTCGACTGACCGACCAGTCGTGGGTGCGTCCCGTTCCGCCCAGGATCCTGGTCTCCGCGTCGGGAGCGCCGGTGTCCAGGAGGAGTGCGTCGGCACCGTCTGCCGCTTCCCGGGCCGCTCCAATCACTTCGGGTCCGGTCACGTGAATCACCGGGATCAACTTGACTCCGGGTAGCGCCCCCCGTAGTTCCGTGAGCGTTCCCCCGGCGAGCCGGTCACACAACTGGATCGTGTTGACCCGGCAGCGACGGGCCTGCTCGATGATCGCCTCCACCCGGGTGAGGCTGGTCAGCAACACCGAGGCCACTCCCGGAGGCGTGGCATCGGCAATGGAGGCGATGGTCGCTTCGTCGATGATTCCCGGACCGCTCGGCATGTGGGACACCAGCCCAAGGGCACTGGCGCCGGCGGTCACGGCCAGCGCGGCTTCC
This sequence comes from Candidatus Eiseniibacteriota bacterium, assembly GCA_942491735.1. Lineage (GTDB taxonomy): Bacteria > Eisenbacteria > RBG-16-71-46 > JABDJR01 > JABDJR01 > CALOCN01. The sequence continues at coordinate 268,358 of CALOCN010000014.1, forward strand.
TCCCGGTCCCGGATGCAACAGACCTTGAAGCGGATGCTCATGACGTCGCCGAGGCCGCGCGCAGCATGGCGGCGAGGCTCAACTCCACGTCGTCATTTGTGGTGTGGATGGACGAGACGCTGATGCGCAGGACCTTGCGCCCCTGCCAGGTCGTGCCGGCGGCCCAGCAGGTGCCGTCCCGCTGGATGCCCTCGATGATCCGGTCCGTTCGGGCGTCGTCACCGAAGGCGACCAGGACCTGGTTGGAGACCACCTCGTTGAGGATCTCGTACCCGGCCTCGGCGAGTCCCTGGGCAAAGCGGCGGGCCTGGCTGCAGTTGCGCTCCACCACCTCGGCCACGCCCGCCTTGCCCAGGCTGCGCAGCACCGCCCAGACCTCGACGCCGCGGGCCCGGCGCGAGAACTCCGGAGTGTAGTGGTTGGGTTGCCGGGAGTCCGGGAACTGGAGATAGGCCGCGTTGACCTCGAACGCGTTGCGCAGGGCGGCGGCGTCGCGGCAAAGGATGAGACCGCTGTCGTAGGGCACGTTGAGCCACTTGTGGGCGTCCAGGGCCCAGGAGTCGGCCAGCTCGTAGCCTTCCACCAGATGGGCGTGCCTGGGGGCGGCCCGCAACCACATCCCGAACGCACCGTCCACGTGAACCCAGGCTCCGGCCGCCTTGGCGGCGCGGCAGAGGGGTGTGGCCGGGTCGCAGTCCCCGGTGCTCACGTCGCCGGCCTGGAGGCAAACCAGGGTGCGATCGTCGAGCCGGGGCAGCTGCTCCGGGATCATGCGCCCCTGACTGTCCACCGGCACCCGGGTTACCCGTTCCATTCCCATGCCGGCCATGGAAAGCGCCTTGAGCACGCTGACGTGAACGTCGTCCCCCACCACGACGTTGATCTCGGGGGCGCCGAAGAGTCCCCGCGCGCGGGCATCCCAACCGTGACGGGTGAGGAGGGCGTTGCGCGCCGCGACCACGCCGCTGAAGTTGGCCAGGGTCGCGCAGGTGACGAAGCCACCCGCGGTGCCCTGGGGCAGGTCCAGGATCTCGACCAGCCAGTCCAGGGCGATCTCTTCCAGACGGGCCGCGGTGGCGGAAAGCACCGAGCCACCCGCGTTCTGGTCCCAGGCCGTGGCCAGCCAGTTGGCCGCGATCCCTGCCGGGTGGGAGGCACCGACCACGAAGCCGAAGTACCGCCCCCCCGCCGAAGCGACGGTGGCGGGGGAACCCACCCGGTCCAGCAAGGCGAAAGTCTCCGCCGGATCGGAGGGTTGTTCCGGGAGCGGTTCGTCGAAGGCAACCAGGGCGTCCACTTCGCGCTTGGCGGGAGCGACCGGGCGATCGCCCAGGGTTTCCAGGTAGGTCGCGGCGCGATCGGCGACCGTGGCCAGGAGCGGTCGGATGTCTTCCATCATGGGGTGTTCTCTTTCTTCCGCGTTGCCTCGACATAGAGACGGGGAATGGTCATTCGCAGTTCGCCTTCGAGCCGCGCCACGGCGTCGAGCCGTCGCTCCAGCTCGGCGAACACGTTCCGGTGTGTCTCCGGGGCAATGGCGCCTCTCCAGCCGTCGAGGAATCCATAGCGGGTCAAGGAATGCCGCAACAGGGCGCCCCCGCCGGCGAAACGCATGGTGAAGGAGTCCAGGAGTTCCCGCTCCACCAAGAATCCGGCACGGTGGAGCTGCTCCCGCAGACGCTGGGGCGTGGTGCGATGGTCCTCCTGGGTCCTGAGCCTCTCCGCGGACTCCGTGTCTCCCGATTCCCTGAGAACCTCTCCCAGCGTCGTGTACAACTCGGCCATGTGCCCGCGCGTGTTGGTGGTCAGCGCGATGCGGCCTTCGGGGTGGAGCACCCGGGCGCACTCGGTGAGCGCGGCCAACGGGTCCTCGAAGTTGTTGACCCCCACGTTGGACACCACGCGGTCAAACAGGTGATCCGGAAAGGGCAGCCGGACACCGTCGGCGAGCACGACGTGAAGCTGATTCAGCGCGTGGAGTCGACGCTTGGTCCGGATGCGGGGAATGGCTTCGCGCCACACATCCGCACCCACCACGGTATGCCCGGGACCGGTCAGGTTGGCGATCTCGACCAGGGGAAAGCCGGTACCGCAGCCCAGGTCCAGCCAGCGCAGACCGGATCCCAGGGGCACGTTGTCCAGGAGCACGGAACCGAACCGCGAGGACCAGACCGAAAGCTCATCGAACGCGGAGGCGACTTCCGGGTCGCGATGATGGGTGGGGCGGTCCAGGTAGTCCGTCACGACGCGGCGGCCTTGCCCCGGCGATAGCCGTCGCGGTACCCGCTGCGGTAGGCCTCGTTGAGAAGGGTCAGGTAGTGCTGCGCATTGCGTGGGTCCGGGGTGCTGCAGATGGTCCGACCCGAGGCGTTCACCACCCGGTGGTTGCCGTCTTCCGTCTCAAGCGTGTAGGGAGCCTCGTCCATGGGTTACTCCAGGTTGACGCGGCCCGAGGGCCCTTCCAGGGTGGCGATCAGCGCCGGGACGCTTCCCAGCATCACGTTGAGCGGGATCCCCAGGGCGGCGAGCCCCGTTTGGACCCGGGACGGTTTGGGGTGTTCGGCGCGGAACGTGGTGAGCTTGACCCGAGGCGCGCCGGTTGCTGGGTGTTCACAGTCCCCCCACTGGATGGGAAACGGAATGAGACCATCCCCCGGCGGGCGAACGATGTCGTGGATGGCGATGCGAAAGCGGACGAACTCCCCGTCCGGACGCTGTCGTTCGGCCGCGATCACCGCGCCCGGATCGTAGTCCGCGGCGCGGGCCCGGGTGAGGGTCGCATCGAGATCCGTCACCGCCACCGCCCAGGTCACGAACCTGGGCTCGTCGAGAGTGTCGATTCCGAACGGGCGGCCGTTCTCGGGAGCGACGCCTTCCGGGTCCGGACCGATGATCTCCAGGTACGCCGCCTCTCCAAGGGAAAGGATCGCGTTGCGGGTGGCGAACCCGGCATGACGGCCGCCGTCCTGCGGTGTTACCCCCAGGCGCTTGGCCAGGTTCTCCACCGTGCGTTCCAGATGCGGGGTACCGTAGACCAGATGATCGATGTGCTCGTGCGCGGTCACGCTGACTCCTTGGTCGCAAGGGCGGCGAACCGTTCGGCCAGTTGTGGCCCGGCACAGTCGTCCTCGTGCTTGAAAAAAACGAAGGCCCGGTCCCAACCCGTCTCACGGATCCGGTCCATCCATCGGCTCAGATCCGCGTCCGAATAGGCGGCGCCACGCAGACGCAGGTAGCCGTAGGATGCGGTGGGCACCACCGGTGCCTGGGTGTCGTCCCCGGTATCGGTGACGCAATACGCGTAGCCGTGCTCCCGCAGAACGGCGGTCGCCTCGTCCCCCTCGAACCAGGAGGCGTGACGAAACTCGAAGGCGGCAGGGATTCCGGGTGGAAGCCCCTCGAGAAACCCCCGCAACCGTTCGGTGTCCTTCTTCAGGAAAGGAGGCGTCTGGAAGAGCACGATGCCCAGGCGGTTCCCCATCGCCTCCAGGTTCCCGAACAGGTAGCCGCACTCGTCCCCGGCGTCCGCAAGACGCTTGACGTGGGTGATGCGGCGGGACGCCTTGACCGCGAAGCGGAAGTGGTCCGGCACCTGACGGGTCCAGCCCTCCAGGACCTCCCGTTTGGGCATGCGGTAGAAGGTGTTGTTGATCTCCACCGATGTCAGGCGGCCTGCGTAGTGGGAGAGCATGTCCTTGGCGGGAAGCTTTTCGGGATAGAAGTCGCCCTTCCATTCCTTGTAGCTGAATCCGCTGGTGCCGACAAAGAGGTCCATCAAGCGCTCCAACCGGGGGGGCGGCCATGGTATCACGCAGCAGGAACCCCGCTTCAGGCACAGGCGACACCGCTCGCGGGGGGCACACCGCGCACCCGGATCATGGGAGAATGCCCCGGTGCTCGTACGTTTCTGCCTCTACTCCATCCTCAAGAACCTCCGGTTCTTCGACAAGTTCTTCATCATCTACCTGCTGGCGCCGGTGGAAACGGGTGGCGCGGCGCTCTCCTTCTTCCAGACCGGTCTCCTGGCCGGATACCAGGCCCTGCTCACCGCGATCCTCGAGGTCCCCAGCGGCGTCATCGCGGACCGGTGGGGACGTCGACGGAGCCTGGCCGCAACCTTCACCTGCTACGCCATCGCGTTCCCGCTCTTTGGTCTGTCGGCACGTGTCGACGACCCGGGCCGGGTGGGGCTGCTGGTGGCGGCGCTCACCCTGTTCGGGATCGGGGAGGCGTTCCGCACCGGAACCCACAAGGCCATCATGTTGGACTGGGTCGAGACCACGCTCCCTCCCGGGAGCGCCTCGCGGGTGATCGGGGTGACCCGGTTCTGGTCCAAGATGACCGCGGGGGTATCGGCCCTGGTGGGGGGGCTCCTGGTGTGGCTCACCGGATCCTTCACCTGGCTCTTCTGGGGCGCCACTCTCCCGGCCGTTCTGGGTGTTGCGCTCATGCTCAGCTATCCGTCCCGCCTCGAAGGCGCGGGAACGCCCGGGTCGGCGCCGACCTCCGGGACGTGGCGCGAACGACTGCGAGTGTTTGTTGCCCTTCCCGGGCTGGGGTTTCTGTTCCTGCAGTCCGTGCTGTTCGAGAGTCAGGTCAAGGCGGCCCAGCACTACCTGCAACCGTTTCTCCAGTTCCAGCTGGAAGCGAGGGAGATCGCGGTGGTGGGCGGGATCGGCGCCCTGCTGATCGGCTTGTACTATCTGATCCAGGAGGGGCTGGGGGGTTGGGCGTCCTGGTTGGCCGCGCCGGTCGAGCGCCGGTTGGGGGGCGCGGATCGCATGCTGCGCCTGATCCCGTTGGTCGCGGCGCTGGCCATGGGTGTGGTGGCGCTCAGCGTGTCCCGGTCCGGTCTGGTGGTGGGGGCCGTGGGCTTCACCACCCTGATCGTCCTGCAGAACCTGCGTCGCCCGGTCTTCGTTGCACGCTTCGATCAACTGATGGACAAGCGACGCCGGGCCACCACCCTATCCGTGGAGAGTCAGGCCCGATCCGTGGCCTATGCCGTCCTTGCCCCGGTCACCGGATGGATCGTGGACCACTACGGGCTCTCGTGGGCGTTCGTGCTGATCGGCGCCCTGCTGCTGCTCGCCTCTACGAGGAAGCCTTGAGTGTCTCGTAGAGATCGCGGGCCTCGATGCGTTCGGCGAACTCGGGATCCGCTTCGGCCCAGATCTCCAGGCTGCGATCCAACTGCTCCAGGGCCTCGTTGGGTTTGCCCAGATCGATGAACGTCTTGGCCAGTTCCAAGCGCGCCCGCCCGTCCGCGGGGAACACCCGCAAGGCGCGCTCGAGGATCTCCACCGATCCTTCGAGATCCCCCGCCTTGCGCAACACCCGTCCCAGATCCTGCAGGAGCGAGGCGTCCGTGGGATCCGAATCCAGCGCTTCCCGGTAGAGGGTGGCCGACCGGGCGGCGTCCCCGCGCAACTCCGCGACGCCGGCCTCGAGTTCCACCGCCACCGGTTCCAGGATGGCCACCCCGAAACGCTCCATGAAGTCCCTCAGGTGTCCCACGTGGACCTCGGCCGAGTCCGCCTCGCCCAGCATGGTGTAGACGATGGACTCACCCATCGAGACCACGGCGCCATACTCGGGGGCGGTGCGGGATCGGGCGTCCCGCAGCTTCTCCAGCGCCAACTCGGTCTCCCCGGCTTCCACGTAGTAGCGCATGGAACCGGACTGTTCCCCGAGCGCAACGAACGGGTTTCCCATCTTCTCGGTCTCGATCAGCCTCAGGTCCAGGTACTCGAGACTGCGGTGGAGTTGTCCCCGATAGCGAGCCAATCGACGCAGGCCGCCCAGAACGTCCCGGCGCTGCGACGGGGTCTTGGCCTCGCCCAGGAGTTCGTCGTAGGCGCCCTGCGCGTCGGCGAAGTTTCCCCGGCGCACCTCGAGACCGACCAGGTTCAACCGCAGATCCAGATCCGTGGGAGCGTTGAGCAGGGCGTCCTCGTAATGCTGTTCCGCGCTGTCGAGGTCACCCCGGATGAGGGCCAGGGAGGCGAGTTTCTGGTGCCCCGCCACCTCCTGGGGGAACTTCCCGAGGTACTGGCGATAGCGGGCCTCGGCCAGGTCGTAGGCGCCGGTGTCGCGACGCAGATCACCCAGATGGAGCACGATGTCGTAGGACTCCGGGTCCAGCTCCAGGGCCCGCTGGAACTTCTCCGCCGCCTCCTCCTTGAGCCCCCGGAACTGGAGGTTGTAGGCGAGAACCTTCACCGCCTCCAGATCCTCCGGGTACAGCGTCTCCCACATCCGCAACACGGCGAGGGTCTTCTCGGGATCCTCCTGGATATCCGCGTAGTAGGTGGCGCGGATCTTGAACTGGTTGCGCTCCGGTACCCGATAGATGTAGTCCAGCGACTTCTGCAGCGAGGCTCGTGCCCCCGCGACGTCCTGGAGCATGGTCGCGATCAGGTAGTCCTGGTAATAGGCGTAGGCAAAGGTGGAATCGATGGCCAGGGCAGCCTGCACCCGGGCGCGTGCCCCGGCGTGGTCTCCGGCGAACCCGAACAGTCGTGCCCCCTCGATATACTCGCGGAATGCCTCGGTGGAGCTGGTCACCATGTCCGACACCGGCAGGTCCTCGGTGGTCTCGATCATCTCGGGTGGCGTGCCGAGGTCCCGTCGAAGCTGAAGCGCGGCGGCGTCGGCGAGGGCGAACGGGTCCTCGCCGTGGTACTCGTGGCTTGCCACCTCGCCTCCCTCGACCGCGTTGAGGGTGACCCGGATCAGATAACCCGCCTCGTCCCGGGAAACGCTCCCCGAGACGAAGTAGTCGGCGTGCTGGTCCTGGGTGATCTGACGCTGAATCGGGCGGGAGACTCCGAGGCCATCCGGGTGTCCCTTCTCGCGGAGATCCTCGATGAACAGGAACGGGATGCGCAGGTCCAGGAACGGATCCTGGTAGAGATCCGTAGCCAGCAGCACGGGGAATCCGACCCGCATCCACTCGAGATCCTCCGCTTCGGATTCCTGAAAGAACAGGACCACGCTCTTGCGATGCTCGGCCTTGGGAACCGTCCGCTCCATCTGCTGCCCGTCCTCGGTGGTCACGGCCACGGTGGTGGTCATGGCCTCGGCCGGTTCCCGCCCCATCCTGGAGGAGGCCACCAGGCCCAGCGCCGCGAGCCCCACCAGCGCCGCTCCGATCCACGCGGCCCGCTTCACGGGGAACCGGGATCCGGGAGCGGATCCGCCCAACTCCGCGGCAAACACCTCCACGCTGGCGGGGCGATCCGCGGGGTCCTTGGCCATGGCGCGGAGAATGGCCCGGCTGGTGTTCTCGGAGATCCGGGAGTTCAGCTTCCGGGGGCTCTCCGGTTCGCGGTTGAGGATGGAGTCCACCAGCACCGCCTGGGTGCCCTCGGGGAAGGGACGCTTTCCCGTGGCCAATTCGTAGAGAAGAATACCGGCGGAGTAGATGTCGGTGCGGGCATCCACGTCCTCCCCACGCAACTGCTCCGGAGACATGTAGGGCAGGGTCCCCGAGACGCCTTCGGTGTCCATGATCTGCATGGTCTTCACCGTCTCGCTCACCGGAACGTGGAGCTTGGCCAGACCGAAATCGATGATCTTGAGGAAACCGTCCGGGGTCAGCCGCAGGTTGCCCGGTTTGAGATCCCGGTGGATGACCCCGGCCGCGTGGGCCGCGGCCAGTCCCGCGGTGAGCTGCCGCGACAAGTCCAGGACTTCGTCTTCCGCGAGCGCACCCTGGGCCACCCGTTCGTCGAGAGTGGTCCCCGGGATGTACTCCATGACCAGGAGCGAGAGGCCCTCGATGACGTCGAAGTCGAACACCGTGCCCACGTTGGGATGGTTGAGCCGGGACAGGACGAGGGCTTCCTGACGGATCTGTTCCTGGGTCTCCACGTTGGCCAGCAGGGCGGAGGAAAGCACCTTGATGGCCACGGAGCGGTCGAGGCGGGTATCGGTGGCGCGGTACACCGTACCCATGCCGCCGGCTCCGAGTTCCTCTTCCAGTACGTAGCGGCCGAGCGTCTTTCCAATCAAACGAGGGACTCCTGGAGATGGGGACGGGGGGTCAGCTTGCGATAGCCGACCAGGGTGCGCGCACGGGTGAACCCGAGGCTGCGGTAGAGGCCGATCGCCTCCTGGTTGGTGACTTCCACGGTCAGGTGGACCTTGTCGAACTGCGGGTCGGCAAGGACCGAATCGATGGCGACCGAAATGAGGCGGCGGGCGAGCCCGGTTCGGCGGGCGCGGGGGGCCACGGCAAGAAAGTGGATGTACCCGTTGTCGGTCGCGGGGTCGGCTTCCAGGGTCAGGAAGCCGGTGACCCCCTCGGCGTCCGCGGTGATGAAGGTGCGGAAGGGATCATCCCCCCGGCTCTTCTCCATGAGCGTGGCCGCGCTGTAGTAGGTGTTGGGAAACGCCGCGTCATGAAGTGCGGTGACTCCCTCGTCGTCCCCCGGCCCCAGCTCCCGTACTCCCGTGGCCGAGGCAACCCGGGCTTTGGCGCGCGGCAACTCCAGGGCGGCCGAACCCAGCTTGCGCAGGCGGTACCCATGACGGGTGGCGAACTCGATCCCCCGCCGGTTGCGGGTGTCGAAGCTGAGCTCGAAGTCCTCGATCGCGTCCGGGGCCAGGGGAACCACGCTCTCCAGGAGCCGGTCCGCCACCATGTTCCAGGCCGCGTGTTCCACGGTGGGGCCATGGACCCACGCCCGGCCCAGATCCACGTCCCATTCCAGACCCATCACCCCGATGAGACGATCGTTTTCCACGGCAACGAGAAATCCCTTGGTGGGAGCGGGGCTGAGGTTCTTCAGGTAGTGCGCGATGGCATCGGGGGTGTCGTCGTAGCAGGGAAGATGATCGGTGTCACGCGGATTGATCCGGCTCACCAGGGCGGTCACGGCGTCGAGGTCGTTGTCGGTGAACCTGCGGATTTCCAACTCAGCTCTCCTTGGCCTCGGTTCCCAGGAACCGGGCGCTCTCGGTCCGCCGGCGTCCCCGCGGCCTCCAGGCGAAACGTTTCGTGGCGGGATTGGGTACCCCGTCCATCACGTCGGCGATGATCCCACCCAGGACCGGTGCGAACTTGAAACCGTGACCGGACCCGCCGGTGGCCACGAACAGTCCCTCCCGCCCCGGAACCCGATCGATATAGAAGTCGCCATCCCAGGTGTCGGTGTAGAGACAGAGCCTGGACCCCACCACCGGGGCCTCGGCCAGCGCGGGCAGGGCTTCCCGCAGGAAGGTGCGAAACATGGCTTCGGCGCCGGGCTCCAGGGTCCGCTCTTCTCCGGGAAGAACCGGCTTGCCCGGGCCATGGTTGGCGATCTTGACCCGCCCGTCCGGGAGGGCGGGAAAACCGTACCATCCACTCCGGCTGATGTCCCCGGCCCAAACGGAAAAGCGGGGCGGGGTGAACGGGGTCGGATCGTCCGGGAGGAAGTGGAGGACCGGTTGCCCCACCACGTCCATGAGACCGGTGAGTTCGGGAATCAGCTCGGGGCTCCAGGATCCGGCGGCAACCAGGGTGTGATTTGCCCGGTAGTCCACCCCGTCCGTGCCTCGGGCCCCCGACACCCGTGCGTGCTCCTCGAGGAAACGGGCGCATCCCACCCCTTCCCGGAGGGTGACCCCCAGCGCGGCGGCTTCCCGCACGAGTTGCTCCACGACCCGGCCGCTCTCGGCCCACCCGGCCCTTGGATTGAAGTAGCCATCGGGAAACCGCTCCGGGTTCCAGGCCGGGAAACGATCCTTCAGTCCGGCCGGGAGCATCCGCTCCAGGGGATAGCCCCGGCCGGTGAGCAGGGCGAAGGAGTCCGCCTCGAAGCCCGATTGCATGGGCTCGCTGGCCAGGAGCAGGAACCCGTCCGCATGGTACAGCGGGGAGTCCCACCGCTTGTTCCAGGATTCCCATCCGGCGAAGGCCTCGTCCATGAGATCGGAGTAGAACGCATCCGCTCCGTAGTCGGCGCGGATCGCCTTGCTGATGTCGGTGGAGGAGGCATCCGGATGCGGCAAGGGGCCCGGATCGAGCAGGGTCACCCGGTGTCCGCGACGTCGCAGTTCGATTGCCGCGGTGACGCCGAAGATCCCGGCCCCGATCACCAGGGTGTCCGGGCGGCTCAAGGTCGGGGGCTTCCCGAGGTGAGCTTGGTCACGATGCGCCCCACGATGTCTCCCCGGGCCACGGCGCCGAAGTGACGCGAGTCCCGGCTTTGCGCGCGGTGATCCCCGATGACGAAGTAGTACCCCTCCGGAATGGCCAGCGGACCAAACCGGGCCGATGCGGGATCCCCGGAGAGGAAGACGAGGCGGGTGGAGGGTCCCTGGATCTCCCGTCGCGGGACCGCCGCGGCGGGGACGGCGATTCCTTGGGTTTCCTCGTCGGAGAGACGGTCGTAGAGCGCTTCCTTGCCGTTGACGACGAGACGATGGTCCCGGATTTCCACCGTATCCCCCGGACCCGCCACCACCCGCTTGAACAGGGTCCCGATGCCGGGGCCGTCGAACAGGATGATGTCCCCCATGCGGGGATCCCCCATGCGGGCGATACGAACATCCGTGTAGGGCAGGGTGAGATCGTAGGAGGCGAGCAGACCGAGGGCGGTGTCGCCGTCCCGGAAGGTGGGGGCGTCCGAATCCCCCACTACCGAATAGACCCGGACATAGGCGGGAAGGACGAGGATGAGCAGGAACACCGGGGCCAGGAGAAGGCCAACCCGGCGCATCCTAGGATTCCCCGGCGAGGCGTTCCAGTGCGTCGCCGGTGACCCGGAACACCGTCCACTCGTCCATGGGGGTGGCGCCGAGCCGCTTGTAGAACCGGATGGCGTCCTCGTTCCAATCCAGAACCGACCACTCCAGCCGCCCACAGCCGCGATCGCGGGCGATCCGGGCGAGGTGGGTGAGGACCTGCTTTCCGTAGCCCCGGCCGCGGGACGCCGGCTGGATGAACAGATCCTCGAGGTAGATCCCGGGCTGTCCCAGGAAGGTGGAGAAATTGTGGAAGAACAGGGCGAATCCCACCGGTTCGTGGCCTGCGTAGGCGAGGATCACCTCGGCCATGGGACGGTTGCCGAAGAGACTGTCGGCCAGGGTGGCCTCGGTGGCCACGACCTCGTGGGCGAGCTTCTCGAAATCGGCGAGGGCACGGATGAACCCGAGGACGAGGGGAACGTCCTTGCGGGTCGCGAAGCGAAGGGTGAGCGTTTCGGAAGGATTCGGCATGACGCGTTGGCCGAGTCTACAGGATCAGGGGGACTCCAGGACCTCGACCCGGACCTCGACCAGCCCAAGCCGGACGAAATCGAGATCCTGGGCCGCCTTGTAGGACACATCGATGATCCGACCGTCCACGAAGGGGCCGCGGTCGTTGATGCGCAGGGTCACCGCCCTGCCGGTGTCCAGGCGGGTCACCCGCACCCAGGTGCCGAAGGGCAGGGTGCGGTGGGCGGCGGTGAGGAGGGTCTCGTCGTAGATCTCCCCGTTGGCGGTTTGCCGTCCGTGGAACTTGTGGGCGTACCAGGAGGCAATCCCGGTGACGCTGGAACCCGGATCCGGGTTGAGGGTCTTGCCCCCGCAGCCCACGGCCAGGAGACACAGGGCCAGGGTCAGGAGCCGCTTCACGACCCCGGGCTGTTCGAGGCCAGTGCCTGCTCCAGGATGGGCATCAGGTTTCGGGTGAACACCTTGGCGTCGGCGGCGGTGAGATGGGACCACTCGGGGCAACTGAACCCGCCCAGGGACTCGTGGTCCTCGAAATGGATGCCGGGTGCCCCCGAAGCCTGGAGAATCCGGTCCCAGAAGCCCTCGCGGGGCGCGTATTTCTTTTCGATCTCGCGCACTTCCCCGGTCGAAGGATAGCGAATGAAGACCACCCGGCCTCCTCGTCCACGAATCGTGTCCACCGCTTCGCGGGTACGTCGCAGGTCGTTCTCCACCGACGCCATGAAACCGTCCATGAACTCTTCCTCGGTGAGATGGGGTGGAGGCGGAGGCGGGACGAACAGGACCTTCCAGATATCCTGGATGCGCTGCGCCAGGGGCGTGCCCTCGGCGCACTGGCTCCACATGCGGGCCTGGCGATCCTCATCGGTGGCGGCGAAGTAGGGCGGGAACCGGGGCGGCTGATTGGGCTGGGCGCCGGGGCGGTCTTGCGGGGCGAACCGGTTCAGGAGCACGGCGAGGGTGAGGTCCTCCTGCTGGATAAACGCGGCCCGGTTCTGCAGGAACATGCCGATGCGATGCCCCACCTTCTGCGAGGGGGACCAGTTCTCGTAGCGGCGGATGGCATCGGTGGAACGATCCACCGGAAAGCCGGCCGGAACGAAGTACAACCCGGGCACCGTCCCCACCAGCACCGTCCCGGCGAAGTCCTCCTGGGCGGCGACGTGTTCCAGGATCGCCAGCGGCTTGGACCCGGGGAGCGCGAGCTGGACCGGCTTCTCGACCCCGAAGTGCTCGGCCACGGTCTCGAGATCCAGGTCGAACTGGATGCGCGAGGAACCCACGGCCACCCACTGGTCGGGCGAGGCCTGCTGCAACCGGGCCCGGTTGGCCGCCCACAGATCCCCGGTATCGTTGAGGTTGGGTTGATACCCCCAGCCTCGGACCACCCCTTCCCAGGCCCCGATCCCGAGCAGGGTCAACACGCACCCCAGGATCAGGGCACGGCCCCAGTGACCCTGGGGAGTGACACGAAGCTCGACCGGCGCCGGCTCAGAACTGGAAGTAGATGAAGGCATTGTCGGTTCCTTGGGCAAGGATCAGGAGAATCATCATGGCACCCCAGGCGAGGCCATGCATCCAGGACGGCACGGTGACCGCGGCTTCCTCGGTCCGCTTGGACCGGAAGCGCCACTGCACCCCCAGGAGAATGCTGATCAACACCGCGACCTTGAGCATGTCGAGGGAGGTCAGGATCTGGGCGCCGTCCGGGATGACTCCGAACATGGAGAGCAGGAGCAGCTTCGCGGTGGCAAAGTCCGGGGCGCGGAAGAAGACCCAGGTCAGGTTGACCAGGAAGTAGGTCACGAGGGCAAAGAGCACCCGGGCGCCGAACGTGCGCACCCAGCCCTGTTCCCCGAACACCCGCACCAGGCCGCGCTCGACCACGAGGTAGATTCCGTGCAGGCCTCCCCACACCACGAAGGTCCAGGACGCCCCGTGCCAGAGCCCACCGAGGAGCATGGTGATCATGAGATTCACCGTGGTGCGAACCGTTCCGTGCCGGTTTCCCCCGAGCGGGATGTAGAGATAGTCCCGCAGCCAGGTGGAGAGGGAGATATGCCAGCGTCGCCAGAAGTCGCTGAACCCGATAGCCGCGTAGGGACAGCGGAAGTTGTCGGGCAGCGAGAAGCCGAAGCAGAGCGCGGCCCCGATCGCGGTGGTGGAATACCCGGCGAAGTCGAAGAAGATCTGACCGCTGAAGGCGAGCACGCCCAGCCAGGCGTCCAGGGTGTAGACCGGGCCCCGGGCCCAGCCGAAGACCGTTTCCGCGGCCGGGGCCAGCATGACGTCGGCCAGGACCACTTTCTGGAACAGACCGAGGGTCATGAGAAAAAGCCCCCAGGCGGTGCACTCGCGGTTCCACACCTTGCCGGTGGCGCACTGGGGGAGGAACTGGGTGGCCCGGACGATGGGGCCGGCGACCAGCTGGGGGAAGAAGGTCACATAGAGCGCGAAGTCGAGAAAGGATCTGGATGGACCGGAGCGGCCACGGTACACGTCCAGGGTGTAGGACATGGTCTGGAACGTGTAGAAGGAGATACCGACCGGGAGCACGATGTCCGGCTGGGCCGGCTGGAAGGCCATGCCGTAGAACCCGACCACGGACACGAAACTGTCCAGAACGAAGCCGCCGTACTTGAAGAAACCCAGGATGCCCAGGTTGGCCAGGAGGCTCAGACCCAGGTAGAACCGCCTGGGCCAGGGTCGGGTCTCGGTGTGGATGCGACCGGCCGCAAACCAGTCGATCGCGGTGGAGATCCATAGGAGCAGGACAAAAGGTGGGTTCCACGCCGCGTAGAAGAGATAGCTGGCGACGAGGAGGATGACCTTGCGCAGCGACCAGGACCGGGCCGCGTAGTAGGCCGCAAGGACGACCCCGAAGAACGCAAGAAACGTGAGTGAGTTGAACAGCAAGTCCGGCCCCCCAGGCTACACGCCGACTTCGCGGGGCCGGCTGAATCTACTTCTCCGACCACACCGCCAGTACGTTACCCGATGGATCGGCAAAGTGGAATCGCCTTCCACCCGGAAACTCGAAGGGGGGGCGAATGATGCGGCCGCCGTGTTCCTTGATGGAAGCCTGCACCGCCTTGAGGTCCTCGGCGTAGATCACCACGAGGGGCCCGCCGGCGGGCACCGACTCGGCCAGGCTGAAGCCGCCCGAGAGCCGGCCGTCCACGAAGCTCGTGTACTGGGGGCCGTAGTCGGTGAAGGCCCACGCGAAGACCTCGCCGTAGAAGGTCTTGATGGCATCGAGATCCGTTGCGGAAAACTCCACATAGTCCACGCGGCGGTCGTTGGATTCGGTCATGCGTTCCCCTTGGCCACCATCTTTCCCCAGGAATCCTTGAGGGTGATCGTGCGGTTGAAGACAAGATGGTCGTCGGTGCTGTCCGGGTCCTTGGCGAAGTAGCCCTGGCGCATGAACTGCGAGGTGACCCCCGGCTCGGCCGCGGCCAGTCCGGGCTCCACCTTGCAGCCGGTCAGGACCTGGACGGAGTCCGGGTTGAGGTACTGGAGCGGGTCGTCCACCGACTTCAGGTCCTCGCGGGTGAACAGGTGATCGTAGAGCCGGACCTCGGCATCCACCCCATGTTCGGCCGAAACCCAGTGCAGGGTCCCCCGCACCTTGCGGCCGTCCGGCGCGTTGCCCCCCCGCGACTCGAGATCCACGGTGCATCGCAGCTCGATCACCTCGCCGGCTTCGTTCCTGATCGCCTCGTCGCAGGTGATCAGGTAGGCGTGCTTGAGGCGCACTTCGCGACCGGGACCCAGGCGGAAGAACTTCCGGGGGGGATCCTCCATGAAGTCGTCCCGCTCGATCCAGAGTTCCCGGGAAAACGGGATCTGGCGTGTGCCGTCCGCCTCGTTCTCCGGGTTGTTGGTCGCCTCGAAGGTCTCGGTCTGCCCCTGCGGATAGTTGCTCAGAACCACTTTGATCGGGTCGAGGACCCCCATGACCCGGAAGGCCGTGCGGTTGAGCGTCTCGCGGACGCTGAACTCCAGCTGTTTGTAGTCGACCAGGCTGTCCCGTTTGGCCACCCCGATCCGGTCCACGAAGTCCCGGATGGCCGAGGCGGGGTAGCCCCGGCGGCGCATGGCCGAGAGGGTGGGCATGCGGGGATCGTCCCAGCCGGTGACATGGTTCTCTTCCACCAGCTTGCGCAGGGCCCGCTTGCTCATCACGGTGTAGCTCAGGTGCAACCGGGCGAACTCGGTCTGCTCGGGGACGTCCTTGGCCTCGGCCTCGCGCACCACCCAGTCGTAGAGCGGGCGATGGTCCTCGAACTCCAGGGTACAGAGCGAGTGGGTGACGCCCTCGATGGCGTCCGAGAGCGGATGGGCAAAGTCGTACATGGGGTAGATGTGCCAGGTGTCGCCGGTACGGTGATGCGCGACGTTGAGCACCCGGTACAGCACTGGGTCCCGCATGTTGATGTTGCCCGAGGCCATGTCGATCTTCGCCCGGAGAACGCGCGACCCGTCAGGGAACTCACCCGACTTCATGCGCGCGAACAGGTCCAGGCTCTCCGCGGCCGGCCGGTCCCGGTGCGGACTCGGTTTCCCCGGTTCGGTGAGGGTGCCCCGGTGCTCACGGATCTGTTCCGCGGTCAGGTCGTCGACGTAGGCCAGCCCCTTTTCGATGAGCCGCACGGCAAAAGCATGGAGCTGGTCGAAGTAGTCCGAGGCGTGAAAGGTCTGTTTTCCCCAGTCGTAACCCAGCCAGCGGATGTCCTTCTCGATGGCTTCCACGAACCGGGTCTCCTCCTTGAGAGGATTCGTGTCGTCGAAGCGCAGGTTGCAACGACCGTTGAACTCGGCCGCGATGCCGAAGCTGATGCAGATCGCCTTGGCATGTCCAATGTGCAGGAACCCGTTGGGCTCCGGAGGGAACCGGGTGACGACCTGGCCGCCCCACTTCCCCGCGGCCACGTCCTTGGCCACCTTCTCCCGGAGAAAGTCCCTGGGTTCGCTCCTGGTCTCGCTCATTGAGTTCCCCTAGTCCCTGGCGCCGAACAGATCGGCGTATCGCTTTTCCAGTTTTTTCAGTTTCTTCTTGGAGACGCCGCCCAGGGCGTCGAGAGCCCGACGGATGCGCACCCGCACCAGGTCCGATCCCAGGATGGCCATGGACTCGAACAGGGGGGTCCAGACCTTGGTCCCGCTGAGGGCGACGTAGAAGGGAATGTTGAAGTCCTTGAGCTTGAGCTCGAAGGTGTCGGCCAGCTGGGTGAACAGGTCCTTGAGGGCCGGAGCACTCCAGTCCCGGTGACCGTCCAGGCGCCACAGGACCATTTGCAGGACCTCGGCCACTTCCTCCGGAGAGTGGCCCTTCATGGTCACCTCCGCCGGGTCGAAGCGGATCTCGTCGGCAAAGAAGGGTTCGGTCAGACGCCCCCAGTCCCCCAGGATCTCCAGGCGGGGATGCACGAGGGGCACGATGCGCGCGAACTGCTCCCGGTTGAGCGACCAGTCTTCCAGCCGGTTCAGGAGCGAGCTCGCGTCGTGGGCCTCGCGGATGTAGCGACCGTTGAGCCAGCGGAGCTTGTCGACGTCGAACACCGGGCCGCCAAGGGAGATGTCCTCTAGCTTGAGGTTCTCGACCATGTCGCGGATCGAGAACATCTCCTCGCCGTTGGGCATGATCCACCCCATCATGCCCAGGAAGTTCACCAGCGCCTCGGGCAGGTAGCCGGCCTTGCGGTAGTAGTTGAGCGAGGTCGGGTTCTTGCGTTTGCTGAGCTTGCTCTTGTCCGGATTGCGCAGGAGGACGAGGTGGCAGAACACCGGGGCTTCCCAGCCGAACATCTCGTAGAGCAGAACATGCTTGGGAACGGAGTTGATCCACTCCTCCCCCCGGATCACGTGGGAGATCCCCATGAGGTGGTCGTCCACCACGTTGGCCAGGTGATAGGTCGGGAACCCGTCCGACTTGAGCAGGATCTGGTCGTCGACCAGCGCCCACTCACGGCGGATCTCCCCCCGCAGGAGATCGGTCCACACGCACTCCCCGGTGACCGGAACCTTCATCCGGACCACATGGACCTCCCCATCCTGGGCCCGGCGTTGTCCGTGGTCGTGATCCAACTCCCGGCAGTGGCGATCGTAGCCGGTCTGGGCGCCCTGCTCGGCCCGCATGGCGTCCAGGCGTTCCCGGGTGCAGAAGCACCGGTAGGCATGGCCCGTCGCGAGCAGTTGCTCCACATGGTCGCGATAGATCCGGGTCCGCTCGCTCTGGCGGTAAGGGCCGTGGGGCCCACCCACGTCGGGACCCTCGTCATAGGGAATGCCCAGCCAGTGCAGGGAGTCCAGGATGGCCGTTTCCGACTCGGCGGTGGAACGGGCCTGGTCCGTGTCCTCGATCCGCAGGATGAACTGCCCCCCCTGGCTCTTGGCAAAGGCATAGTTGAAGAGGGCCTGGTAGGCGGTGCCTACGTGGGGATCCCCGGTGGGGGATGGCGCGACGCGGACGCGGACGGGATGGGACATGACAACTCTCGTTTGAGGGGTCGGATACTCCTGGGAGCCAAGTATGGTGGGCGTTCCCGGGGGGCGAGTCAAGCGGCCTCGGCGCCTGGTCGCCCCCCGGAATCCATCCGGCTCCGATCCCCTCCTGCCCCCGCAACCTACCCCGTCTTGATCACCTTGCGGGCCTGGACGTGCTGCGGCGTGGTCAGCCGATAGAAGTAGACACCCGGGGAGACCGTTCTCCCGGATGCGTCCCGTCCATCCCACTGGACACGATGCTCGCCGGCCGGCTGGTCGGATCCGTCCAGGAGTTCCCTGACCAGGCGTCCCCGCAGGTCGAACACATGGAGGCGGGTTCCGGCCGCTTCGGGCAGGCTGAATCGGATCTCGGTCGCGGACTGGAACGGGTTGGGCACGCTGGGCCGCAGGGCGAACGAGGTCGGGTGCGGCGGCTCGGTGTCGCCGATCCCAGGATCGGGCTCCACGATCACGATGCGCTGGTCGGCAGTGACCCCGGTCAGCAACTGTTCCAGTCCCGAGGGCCACTTGACCCGGACGTAGTCGATCATCGTTTCGCAGCCCAGGCCGAACGCGGCGGTGAGCGCGTCGTTGGAGTAGAGCCCGGGCCCGCCGTTGACTTCCCGGATCTGGGTGAGCCCGTTGGCCTCGACCAGAATGCGGGCGCCCACACCGTGCGAGTTGGACACCGTCCCCTGGAGATCCACCTGGAGCCAGTGGTGCAGGGCAATCTCGTCGTTGCGGATCATGACGCTGGCACCGCCGTCGTTGGCGACATAGAGGTCCTGGTCCCCGTCCCCTTCCAGATCCGCCCAGGCCAGGCCACGGGCGGTGGAAGCGTTGTCCCAGGGTGAGCTGGTGATGTCGGAAAAAGCCCCGCCGCCGTCGTTGCGGAGCAACGTGTTGGCGGTCAACGACGAGACGTAGAGATCCAGGTCCCCGTCGTTGTCCACATCCTTCCACCCGGCCCCGCGGCAGTTGAGCGCGGGGAGGTCCAGCGGAGCCGCGGTCACGTCCACGAAGCCGCCCCCGCCGTCGTTGCGGAGGAGCCGGTTGGACTCGTTGGTGTTGGCCACGTAGAGATCCAGATCGCCGTCGTTGTCGTAGTCTCCCCAGGAGATTCCCTGGGTACTGCCGGTGGCGTTGGCCAGTGCCGGGGTGGTCACGTCCACGAACACGCCAGCACCCTCGTTGCGGAACAGCGAGTTGGCAGTGGTGGTGCCCACGTAGAGATCCGGGTCGCAATCGTTGTCGTAGTCCGCCCACGAGGCGCTGTAGCTGCTGAGGGGGACGGCCAGCGGCGCGGGGGTCACGTCCGTGAACACGAACCCACCCTCGTTGCGGAAGAGCCGGTTGGTAGCGCCGTTGTTGGTCAGGTAGCAGTCGATGTCCCCGTCCAGATCGTAGTCGGCCCAGGCGACCGAGGAACCGGCGTCACCGTTGTCGATGGGCGCGGCCGAGACATCGGCGAACAGACCGCCTCCGTCGTTGCGGAAGATCACGTTGTCCGCGGAGCCGCCGGTGTTCACCACATAGAGGTCCAGATCCCCGTCCTCGTCGAAGTCTCCCCAGGAGACGCCGCGACTGCCGGCGGTCAGTCCCAGAGCGGGTGGGGTAACGTCCACCAGATTGCCGCCCCCGTCGTTGCGGAATAGCGCGTTGGCCAGGGGACCGTTGCGGGACACGTAGAGGTCGTGGTCCCCATCCCCATCGTAGTCCCCCCAACCCACGCCGGAATGCCCGAGGGTCCCGGCCAACGGGCCGGTGGCAATGTTGGTCCCGGGGCCCGTGCTGACCAGGGGGCAGGGTGGGAGCAGGTACTCGTTCATGACCGCCAAGTCGGTGTTGGTGGCGTTGATGACCACCGACTTGAGCCGGTCGTCCCAGGACCTGGCGCAGCCGGCCGCCTTGATGCGGATCTCGTTGGCCAGAACCGGGGCGTCGCCGGGCGGGGTCTCGAACGGAACCATGGACTGAAGTTTCCACACCGCGCCCAGGCTCAGGAACGAGATGTTGATGATCCTTGCCGGGGACATCATCTCGGCCACCACGCCCGGGCTCACGATGTCGGAGTCCACCAGCACACCCCCTGCCCACAGCTCCACCAGCACGTGGGAGCAACCAATGGAGGTGAAGTCGGCGACGAAGTCCAGCCCGGTTGTCTTGCCGGACACGGTCGCGGCCGAGAGCGGTTGGTTGTAGAAGTCGAGCATCCGGACGTTGAGCTCCTGGTTGGGGCCGAGCAGGAGCGGATCGAGTTCCATGACGAACCCGGAGGCAAAGGCGGCGGCCGCCTCGGTACCCATATCGATGCCGATCCCGTCCTCGCCGCTGGAGCCGATTCCGTCGAGGGTGAACAGGAAGTCCGGGTTGATCGAGATGCTGGCCTCGCCCTGCGCCCAGTGATCCCGGTTGAGAATGACCTTCTTCTCCGGTTTGCAGTGGATAAGGAACGTCCCAGCCATGTCCTCGAGGATGATGGTGGGTGGGTTGCCGGGACGCACGTAGCAGCCGGCGTAGACGGTGGGGCCGCCGAAGTCGTCTTCCAGGATCCCGTTGATGGCCTCGCACAGGGCTTCCGCGCAATCCCCGACGGTTCCGCCGGTGATGACCAGCACCGAGTCCACGTCGATGCTGAAGAGCGAGCTCTTCTTCGGCTTGTTGCCGCCGAAGCCGGTCTTGGCGATGTACTGACCGTTCCACTTGAAGCGCACGCAGCGGGTGCCGGCCCAGCCCTCCTCGATGGGGATCTCGATGCTGTTGGAGAGGCCGGTGAACACCGTGGTCCCCTGGTAGTAGCACGGAGGTCGAATCACCGGGTTGTCCACGCAGACGAAGGTGGTTTCATAGGTGGCCGGTTGCTCGAAGGGAGAACAGCTCCACATGAGAGCGTCCTCGTTGTAGGAGAACATGCCGGTGGAGTCGGGGGGGACGGCTCGGGTCGTCTCCACCCCTCGAGTGACCTGGAGTCGGTAGGACGTGTTGGTGGTGGCTTCGAGAGGGAAGCAGGCGACGGCATTGATCGCGGTGTCCACCACCGAGACCACGTCGAAGGGGATGACCCCACCGTCTCCGTTGTCGGGGATGCCCACCACGCTGACCCGGCCCGCGGACGTACCAAACCCGGTTCCGTTGATGGTGATCGGGTCTCCCTGGCGCAGGACGTGCTCGGGATCGATCGATGTCCAGTCGTTGATGACGGGAGCGCCGCGAATGCATTCCACGTCCAGGTAGCCGGAAGTGATGTCGGCCCCGTCCAGGGACACCGTGATGTGGGCGTCTCCGCCGACGTTGACCACGGAGCAGGTGATGGAGGGAGGGTTGGTCGCCTGGGACAGCCCCAACTCGATCAGGTCGCACACGCGATCGGCGAGATCGAACCGGGTGCCGCCGGAGTAGGAAACCAACTCGTAGTGCAGCTTCCAGTGACCCAACGGAGAGTCGATCTCGATGGCAAGATCGAAGAGCATGGGGCCGGGGTCCTGGTCCAGGATCTGGAGAAAGTCCCCGCCGGTGAGGGTTGCGTTGGGGAGGTAGCAGGGGGGCGGATCCCAGGAGCCGTCCGGGAGCTTGTAGGGAACATAGTCGGCTCCCCCCCCGGTGGTGATGTCCCCGGTGGCGGTGGAGGTCCGGACCGAACCCAGAATCTGCACGTCGCCGTAGGTCGGGATCACGGTGAGGCTGTTGGTGATCGCGACGCTGGCACGCAGGCTGTGGGCGATGCCGCTGGCTGCATCGTCCACCAGACCAACCACCGCGAACAGGTGGTCTCCCTCGGCACTGAGAACGTCGAGAGGGACGCCGATGTTGCCGGGCCCGACCAGCATGGCCAGGACCCGATCCGGATCCGTCCCCAGGCCCGATCCGGTGAAGCGCGGAATGCTCCCGTAGGACCCCTGGGCCGGGTGGACCGAGGCGATCGTGGCCGGAGTGCAGGCTCCGGTGTTTGCGTCGCCGAACGCCTGGTTGAATAGGCTGAAGTCGCCGACGGTAACGGTCCCGTTCCCGTCGTAATCGGCGCAGGCCCCCGGTCCGCCGAGTTGGGTCGAGAACCAGGACTGGTCGGCGCTGGTCACCGCGCCGTCGGCCTGGGTGCCGTCCCAATCGGGGCTGACCACGTCATTGAAGCTGCGCAGCAGGACCCCGTCGGCGAACACCTCGACCAGGCAGACATCGCAACCGCCGATCTCCGGATCAATATAGACAACGCCGTTGCCGTCCGCCGTTGCCGAGAGGTAGTCGTTCCCCGGGCTGAAGCAGAGGGCGTTGCACCCGGTGAAGACGACCTCGACCAGGGCGCCGGCAAGGGGGTTATCGCCGGCGTCGTGGACGGTGATGCAGAGGGTGTCCACGCTCCCAACCCCGGGGCTCACGAACACCTGTCCGTAGGTGTCCCACGGCTCCACGAGGCAGTAGTCGGGATCGGCGATTCCGGCGCACGGGGTCGGGTTCCTGTCGCTCTGCACCCAGCCCGGACCGGTGATCGCGCCGTCCAGGTAGTCCACGATGCCGTCGCTGTTGTAGTCCGCGCAGGCTTCGTTCGTGCCCAGTTGCACCGTGAACCAGGCCGCGTCGGTCACGTTCACGATGCCGTCGGCCTGCACTCCGTCCCAGTCCTGGCTGATGACCTGGCTGAACGAGGAGAGGAGCACGCCGTCGGCCCGCACCTCGACCAGGCAAACGTCGCACCCGCCAATGCGGGGGTTGAAGCGGGCCTCGCCGTTGCTGTCCGAGATCGCGGTGAGGCTCGAGTCCGGGCCCTCGATGCACAGGGTGACGTGCCCAATGAAATCGATGGTGACATTGGTTCCGGTCAGGAGGGTTCCAGCCGCGTTGCGGACGGTCACCGTGACCTCGTCGATGTCGAGGGTGTTGCCCGGATAGACCATGGCCTTGCCGAGGGTGTCCCACGGCTCCACCGAACTCTGGCCGGCGTCCGGCTGGGCGAAGGCCTGGTGGGGTGTGGCCGCGAGACCGGCCAGGGAGAGAAGGGCAAGGACAACGAGGGTAGGGCGGTTGCTGGTCATATGGATCCTCCCGGGTAGCGCCGGATGCTGTCGGTATCCGGGGATTCGGTTGGATCGACCCGTTCTTACAGTTTCGTTTGCGGCCGACCCGAAGGGGAGGACCGGGATGAAGGATGTGCCGAGCTCACATGGTTAATTTGTTTCTTGATAGCGACTTAGTGGGCTTGTGGGGGCAATGTCGGTTGCCTCGGTTATTCTTCGACTCATGAGACATCGTCTATGGATCGCACTTGCCGTGTTCGGACCAGGTCTCCTGACGCCCTCACTTGGCGCAGCGCAGGAGGTGGTCCTGGGATCCGGCGGCGGGCGTACCGCGGGGGAGACGGGATCCGCGGTCCTGGTTCTCGGTCAGCCGCTCACCGGTGTCGCGGCCGGAGACGGGTCCGCGGTATCCGTTGGGTTTGTCCCCGGTTTTTCGTACGACAGCCGGACTCCCGTGAACCTGGCCTTTTTTCGTGTGGAGTGGACGCACGAGGGTGTAGTGGTCAGCTGGGCCATCGCGGGGACGCCGGTGGACCACGCCGGCTTTCATGTCTATCGCCAGGCCGATGATCTGCCGCGGGAGCGTTTGGAGACGGCGTTCTTTCAGGGGCGTAGCGAGTATCGCACCGTTGACCTCGTCCCCCCGGGGGGGTTCGTCTCCTATTGGTTGGCCGAAATTGCTCGCGACGGCGCGGTGGCCTGGCACGGCCCGGTCACTCTGGAGGTTGCCGGAACCGGAACGCTCCAACTCGCTCTCCTCCCCAATCGTCCCAATCCTTTCCGTGGCGCCACCCGGATTCCGTTCCAGGTTCCTGGGCCGGGGGTTGTTCGGGTGCAGGTCTTTGATGCCCGTGGGCGGCGGGTGGCGACACTTGTCGATTCCCCGCTCGAAGCCGGTGTCTACGAGGCCCCCTGGAACGGCCGTGGCGACGACGGCAACCGGGTTGCAGCCGGAATCTACTTCTATCGTCTGGAAACCGCACAGGGCGGATTGACCCAGAAGCTCATGGTCCTACCGTGAGACGCCCCGAGAGATCACTCTCAAGGAGCACGAACATGCACCGGATACAACACATCCTTCTTGGCCTATGTCTCCTCCTTGTTCCCGCGTGGAGCGCTGCGTCGATTCCCCAGACGCTTTCCGTGCAAGGGGTGCTGAAGGACGGCGCAGGGAATCCTGTTGCGGACGGGGAGCACTCGGTGCTGTTCTCGCTATACGAGCAGGCCACGGACGGGTCGTCCTTGTGGACCGAGACCCACATGGTACAGACGGTGGATGGTCTGTTTTCCGTGCTCCTGGGGTCCATTACGCCGCTCACTCCGGACTTCGACCTCCCCTACTACCTGGGAATGGCCCTCGATGGCGACGGGGAAATGTCGCCCCGGCTTCCCCTTGCCGCATCCGCGTACGCCTTCATGGCCGCGGGGGTCGAGGCGGGCGCCATCACCGCGGAGGACATTGCCCCCGGCACCGTGGTCACCGCGCTCAATGGGATGGTCGACGGGGTGACCCTGGCCGCAGGGGAGAACGTGTTCTTCTCCGTGGAAGGCAACACGCTGACCATCAACTCGGTCGGGGGCGGGGAGGGCCACGACAACACGAACGATCCGACCGCCGGAGAAAAGGCTGCGTTGGCGGGTACCGAGGGCGAACCCTCCGGGGGCAATCGGTACGTGACCGACAGCGATCCCCGCATGGTCGATGCCCGGAACCCCGATGGCCCGGCCGGGGGTGCATTGACCGGCGACTATCCCGACCCGCAGCTGGCCGACGACACCGCGGTGCGATCCCTCAACGACCTGCGTGACGACATCATTCTGGTGGGCGACGGGGGGGCTGCGGTCACGACAGACGGCAATACCATCACGATTACCGCCAGTGGTGGCGGAGGCGGTGAAGGGGGGGTGAGTGCGATCCAGAACACGGACGGGGCGCTGGCTATCACCAACCCGGCAGGACCTACCGCGACCCTGAACATGGCGGCCGGCGGAATCGATGGCGGAATGATCGCCGAGGAAACACTCACCAACGACAATGTCGCGTCCGGCGCGGGGATCGCGGAGTCTAAGCTCTCCCTCGATTATCCCACCCACGACAACGCCAACGATCCCACCCCCGATGAGAAGGCGGCGCTTGCCGGTACGGGCGGGATCCCATCCGCCGCCAACCCGTATGTCACCGATAGCGATCCGCGCCTGCTCGACGACGCGGGGATCGATTCCACGGCGTGGCATCTGGGTGGGAACGTGATTGCCGATACCTCGACCGAATACCTGGGCACGGCCAACGATCAGCCGATGGAGATCCGGGTCAACAGCCTGCGCGCCCTGCGTCTGGAACCGGTGGTGAATGACCTGTTGAGCCTGAGCGGGGTCAACGTCCTTGGGGGAGCGGACAACTTTGCCGAGGCGGGCGTCGTGGGAGCCACCATCTCCGGTGGCGGGAATCGGCATCCGGGCCAGCCTCTCTTCAACGAGGCGCGTTCCAACTTCGCCACGATCTCGGGAGGTGCCGGCAACCGGGCCGGGACCCCGGACGGGGATCCCAGCGACGGTTCCTACGCCACCGTGGGAGGCGGGCACAACAACGAGGCGGATGGCTGGGGGACGACCGTCGGTGGGGGGGACGGGAACACGGCGCAGGCCCCCTACGTCACCATCGCCGGCGGTACCGGCAACCTCGCCGACGACGCGTACGGCATTATCCCGGGTGGCGACGAGAACGAAGTGCACGCTCCCTACGGGTTTGCCGCGGGTCTCCGCGGGATCGTGGACCCGGGCCACACGGGAAGCTTTGTCTGGGCCGGAAGCGGTGTGGACGCCGATTTCACCACCACCGGTCCCGGTCAGTTCATCATCCGCTCCACCGGGGGCATGGGTATCAACACCAACGCCCCCGGAGCCGCGTTGCATATCGGTGGAACCGCGGGGGTCGACGGTCTCATGTTCCCGGATGGGAGCCTCCAGACCACGGCCGCGCTGGGTGGGACCGGATGGAGCCTGACCGGGAACGCGGGGACGGATACCACACAGAACTTCCTCGGGACCACGGACAGCCAGCCGTTGTTCCTCAAGGTCAACGGGGAGGTGGTTCAGCGCTACCACCCCGGTAGCGCGTCCGGACGCCCCAACCTGGTTGGAGGGTCCCTCACCAACACGGTCAACCTCGCCTCGGGGGGGAACACGGTCGGAGGTGGGTGGAACAACGATGCGGGTGGCACGTTCTCCACCGTCGGTGGAGGGAGCAGCAACGAAGCGACCGCGACCGGCTCCGCGATCGGTGGCGGCACCGGCAACCAGGCCACCCAGGACTACGCCACCGTGGCCGGCGGCGAAGCGAACGAGGCCACGGCGGAGTACGCGACCATTGCCGGCGGGGGTCCGCTGGACGGCGAGTTGGCCGACACCAACAACCGGGCGGTGGATGAGTTCACCTTCATCGGCGGCGGCGGCGGCAACGTGGCCGGCAGTGAAGACGGCAACACCCTCAGCGACCGGTTCGCGGTCGTGGTCGGAGGAGAATCCAACCGGGCAGGTGATGACTACTCGGCTGTGCTGGGAGGCAAGGAAAACACCGTTACGGGTAGGGAGGGGTCCATTGGGGGAGGGGCCAACAATGTGGTAGCTGCCGGCGGTGGATTCATTGGGGGTGGGCAGTCCAACGAGATCAGCGAACAGTATTCCGTCATCGGAGGCGGATGGTTCAACAAGACGCTCTCGAGCTACTCCTTTGTTGGTGGGGGGTCCATGGGTGTGGCTGCCGGGTCTCACTCGGTCGTGGTGGGGGGGAGGCAGAACAGGGCGTGGGGTCACTACTCCGCGATTCTGGGTGGGGGTGCCGGCGGCCTCGGGGATACGATGTCGGTTCTGGGAGATCGAGGTGTCATCGTGGGGGGGAGGAAGAACGTCGTCGAGAATGACTATGGCGTTATTCTCGGTGGTGAGAACAACAGGACCGTAGGGAACTATGGGATTGCCGCGGGGCGGGACAATCGGGCCGGCGCCTCCTCCACCGCGATCGGCGGAGCCGACAACGAAGCCTTGGGAGCCTACAGCTGGGTGGGGGGAAGAGGGGCCAAGGCAAACCACAACCGATCCTTCGTGTGGGGTGCCGATCCATTCCTGGACTTCACGACAACGAAGGAAAAGCAGTTCCTCGTGCTCGCCGACGGAGGGATGGGGGTGGGGACAAACGATACTCCCGAGGCGTTCAATGTCCTGGACCCCTCCGGAAGCACGGCGATGCGTATCGGGGGGGAGGGGATCGCGGGCCCCAACGGCATCATCTTCGAGGACGAGACCGCCGACACCGGTCTCCAGCTCTTCTTTCGCACCGACCCGAACCAGCTCGTCCTGGAGAAGACCAGTGCCGGAACCGGTACCGACGGTGCGGACGCGCTGCGTTACGACCGGGACACGGGAGATTTCGAATTCCTTGGTGAGGTGGCGGTCTCTGCGTCAATTGACGCCGCCGCATCTTTCGGAAATCACGTGGGACGCTTTCACAACACCGCTGGTGGAAGCGCCGATGTGTTGGCGCTGCGCGCCGGTGTAGCCACGCCCGGAGGGGGAAACAACTTCATCACGTTCTTCGGCTCGGGAGTCGACGGCATCGGCGCGATCGAAGGGGACGGCGCGGGTGGAGTCACCCTGAATACCTCCGGGGCGGACTACGCGGAGTGGCTGCGGCGGACTCCTGGTCTGGCCCCATTGCAGCCCGGCACCGTGGTTGGGGTGCGTCAGGGTCTCATCTCCCTGGACACCCGCAACGCGGACCAGGTGATGGTGGTCTCGACCGCGCCCGTGGTTCTGGGAAATCGTCCCGACGAATCCGATCAGGAGGCCTACACGAAAGTCGCCTTCCTGGGTCAGGTCCCGGTAAGGGTCCGCGGTCCAGTGACCGCCGGCGACTGCCTGGTGGCCTCGGGCCGCCATGACGGGATCGCGATCGCGGTGCCGGCCGATCACATGACCGAAGCACACTGGTCCCGGTTCCTGGGGGTTGCGTGGGAGACGGCGTCCAATGCAACGACGGTGCGCGCGACGGTGGGACTCAGCGCGGCGGGAGCGCTCGCAAAATCCCAGCAAGCGGTCATACGCGCATTGGAGAGTCGGCTTGGGGCCATTGAGGCACACCTTGGAATGGAGTTGGGATCGGGGGCCTCGCCGGACGCCGACGACTAGGGCTGGGAAGGGTCCGCGCTGGCGACGTAGATACAGGCGTCAACGCTCGCACCATCGGGCAGTTCGACCGGCACCACGAGCCGTCGGTACGCCGCTCCCTCGAACGCGTCGAGCCGCGCCCAATGCAGGGGCAGCTCCACGGACTCCAGGACCTGCACCGGGACCTCGGCCCCGTCCGCGCGCCACTTGAGCGCGGGATAGCCCAGGGTCATGCCCCAGCCGGTGGGGTGGAGATCGCCGCGCACGATTCCCGCCGTCCACGTGCCGCTGATGTCGGCCACGTGGTGATGGTTCTCCCGGCCGGGGCGCAGACTTCCGTAGACCGCCAGGCGGAATACCCTATCCGGGTTCATCAGGCGGTTTCCGGCTCCGCCTTCTGCCGTCCTCCGATCAACACCCCCACGAACCCCACCACGGCGATGGCGAAGTTGTACCAGGCGGGCTGGATGGCCTCGGACGACGCCTCGAACGCGCTCATCTCTTCCATGGAGATGCCTTCCTCCGTCATGGCGACCCGCTCGGGATCATCCGCCAGCAGGTGCATGCCGGCCATGATCAGGCCCAGCACGAGCAGGATCCCCGCCAGCACGCGCACCGACTTGCCGGTGGCGCTCCGGGAAAGAAGTCGGGTGACCGCCCCCCCGAGGATCGCGCCGGTGAACCCCAGGACCAGGCTGACCAGGGCCCACCCGGTGGTGGTGTGGGTCCCGCCGGGTTGGAAGGCGAAGTCCGCGCCGAGGGCGGACCAGGCGAGGGTCATGGTGAGCATGACCCACCCGGCGATGGCCAGATAACCGATCACGACGGCAAGCGCGCCTCGCGCCATGGAACCTCCCGGAAGAAGATGCCTCAGGCTACCTGGGCCCGGGGCATCGAGGCAACTCGCATCCGTCCGCCCAACAGGGTCATGGGAACGAGGGCGACCAGGAACACCAGGTGGTACCAGACCGGCATGCTGCTCCACACCGAGAGCTGCACCCCGATTCCGGTCGCCAACAGCAACACGGCGAGGATCCCGGGGGCCTTCAGCGTTCCGGTGCGATGGATCACCGAGGCGGTGTACCCGGACACGACCGAGAGCACCATGCTGATGGCGAGAATGAGACCCAGGACGCCCGCGCTTTGGGTCATGCCCTCGGCATCGAACGCGTTGGGCAGCGCGGCGGCGAGGCCGGCATTGGTTCCGAGCCAGAGAACGGTCCACAGGACATATCCAAGAATGACGGCGATTGCGAGACGCATGGCGACTCCTCCTTCGAGAGTGGTTCTAGTCTCCGCTCGGGGTGGTGAGCGGCTTGTCGAGGGGCCAGTGCTCGCTCCGGGAGCGAGCCGGGGTAAACGGGGCCATGAGCTTGAACAGCACGAACATGACCCGCACCCCGAAGGGGGGCTTTCCGGTCTCGACCACCGCCTTGAGCGTCTTGACGATCATGTCGCCGCCGCGCCCCATGTCCTTGGCGGTCTTGGTTCCCACCGGAACATCCAGTGAGGTCAGGGTGAACTCGACTCCGCCTTCGACCTCCTTGAGGTCGTAGACCACGGTCACCGGCGGGTCGTCGTACTGGGTGAACCGCATGGTGTGGGAATAGCGGTGGGGGGGATCGAACTCGAGGATCTCCCCCACCACCGCGGTGTACTTGCCATCCGGGGTCTGCATGCGGATCTGCCCACCCGGTTCCCAGCGGTCGCACTTGCACACGCAGTTGAACATCGCGGCCTGGGGCTCGTGGGTCTTGGTGAGCTCCCGCCACACCGCGTCGATGGTTCCGCTGATGAAGATCCTGCTGACGATCTTCTGGGTCTCAGTCATCGGAGGTCTCCTCGGTTTCCACCGCGTACTTGATGCGAGTGAGCTGCTTCGCCCACAGCGCGCTGTACTCGGTTGTCCATCGGTCGTGGATCATCTGGATGGGGGCGGCGTTGAAGTAGAGCTCCCGCGTCCGTCCGTGCTTCTCCGAAATGATCAGGTTCGCTTCCTTCAGGATCCGCAGGTGCTTCATCACCGCGATGCGACTCATGTCGAAGTAGCCGCTCACCGTGTTCACGCTGCATCCCGGAGTCTCCTTCACCACATCGAGGATCTTCCGACGTTGGGGGCTGGCCAGAGCCTTGAACACGGCGTCCATCGAGGTGTCGTTCATAAGTAACTAAAAGGTTACATATGAAGGCTTGAGAAACAACAAGAAAAGACAGCGGATCCTGTAACCATTTATCCGATAACTAATTGGAAATGGAAAGAACCGAGGCCCCCTGGATCGTCCCCGACCGCAAAGCAGCCAGGGCCGCGTTGGCTTCGCTCAGCGGAAACGTCTCGACCGACGTCCGCACCGGGACCCGGGGGGCCAGTTCGAAGAACTCCAGTCCGTCCCGGCGGGTGAGGTTGGCCACCGAGCGCACCTGTCGTTCTTCCCACAGCAGTTCGTAGGGAAACGAGGGAATGTCGCTCATGTGGATGCCGGCGCAGATCACCGCGCCTCCCTTGTCCACGGCGCGAAGGGCGGCCGGGACGAGATCACCCACCGGAGCAAACAGGATGGCCGCGTCCAGCGTGCGGGGCGGAGCTTCATCGGACCCGCCGGCCCAACCGGCCCCCAACTCCATGGCAAACGCCTGGGCCTCGGTGTCGCCCGGACGCGTGAACGCGAACACCTCGCGCCGGTCGTGCACCGCGACCTGGGTCAGGATGTGCGCGGCCGCACCGAACCCATAGAACCCCAATCGGCGCGCCGTGCCGGTCATCCGATAGGCGCGGTATCCGATGAGTCCCGCGCAGAGCAGTGGCGCCGCTTCCGTATCGGTGTACCGCCGCGGAATGGGAAAGCAATAGCGCGCGTCGGCCACCGCCAGCTCCGCGAAACCCCCGTCCCGGGTATAGCCGTTGAACTGGGCGATGTCGCAGAGGTTTTCCCGGCCCCCGCGGCAGGAGGGGCAGACGCCACAGGTCCAACCCAGCCAGGGTATGCCGACCCGCTGCCCCGTTTCCAGCCAGTCCACCCCATCCCCCACCTGGTCGATGACCCCCACCGCCTCGTGTCCCAGGATCAGGGGGAGCTTCGGGTGCGGCAGATCCCCGTCGACGACGTGTAGATCGGTGCGGCAGACCGCGCAGGCACGAACCCGGACCCGGACTTCTCCCGGGCCGGCGGTGGGGTCCGGCAGTTCGGTGAGCGTCAGCGGTTCCCCGGGGCGCTCGAGAATCATCGCTTTCATTTGTCGACTCCCGTACTAGTCTAGGAGACCTGAATTCCGAAGGGGGAACACATGTCCGAACATCGTGCCGCAGTGCGCTGGAAGCGCACCACTGAAAGTTTTTCCTACCCGGACTACAACCGGGAGCACACGTGGGAGGCTTCGGGTCATGTGGTCGCCGCGTCGGCGGCTCCCAAGTACCTCGGGAAGCCGGACTTCGTGGATCCCGAGGAGGCCTTTGTCGCTTCCCTTGCCTGCTGCCACATGCTGACCTTTCTCGCCATTGCCTCGCGAAAGGGCTTCATGGTCGACCGCTACGAGGATGACGCGCTGGGGATCATGGCCTCGGGTGGGACCGGCAAGCTATGGATCACCCAGGTGATACTTCGCCCCCGGGTGGCCTTTGGCGGCGATTCGCGCCCCACGTGGGGGGAAGTCGACGCCATGCACCATCAGTCGCACGAAGACTGCTTCCTGGCCAACTCGGTGAAGACGGCGATCACGGTGGAGGCGCAGGAACTGTAGGTCCCCCACCTCCCTGTCTTCTAGGTCGCGTCGTCCAGGAGTTGCCGGGTGGCCTCGACCCGCCCCGCATAGCGGTTGGTGTGGTCTGCCTGGAGCGCCGCGGCATGTTCGTCCCGATATCTCTCGTAGTCTTCCCGGGTGGACGCGGCGTACTGGATGTTGAACCCCGCCCGGCCGGAGGTTACCGGGTCCAGGATGCGGCGAATGCGATAGGACGTGAAGCATCCGGTGAGCATGACGTCGGGAATGTGCCGGTCCTTCATCCAGGACAGCCACTCATCCGCGATGGCCTCGTCCACGAAGACGCTGACGTTGTAGAGAATCATGCCGCTATCCAAACACGCGGGGTACCAGGAGCACCACCACCAGAGTGATCAACGCCGCCCCGGCCAGGTTGAGCCCGAACCCCTCCCGGGCCATGCGCTTCACCGTCACCTTGTCCGTACCGAACACGATCGCGTTGGGCGCCGTGGCCACCGGAAGCATGAAGGCGCAACTGGCCGAGAGCGCCGCGGGTACCATGAACAGCGCCGGATTGATCGCCGCTCCGATCCCGGCCGCGGCGAGGATGGGCATGAGCAATGTGGTGGTTGCGGTGTTGCTGGTCACCTCGGTGAGGAATGTCACCACCAGACATAGCGCCAAGGTCATGCCGATCACCGGCCAACCGGCGAGCCCGGACAGGGCCTCGCCCAGGGCTTCGGACAGCCCCGAGGCGCCGAAAGCGCGGGCGATGGCGATACCCCCGCCAAAGAGGATCAGCAGCCCCCAGGGAATGGTGTTGGCGGTCTTCCAGTCCAGGAGTTGGCCGTCCTCGCCGTCCGGTATCAGGAACATGGCGATCACGGCGAGGAGCGCCACCGTGCTGTCCCCCGCTCCTTCGATGCCCAGGAGACCACTCCAACCGCCGAACGGCTCGGAGCGGGTGACCCAGGCCAGGGCGGTGAGGGTGAACACCCACAGCACGCGCTTCTCGGCCGGGCGCCACGCACCCAACATCGGAAGGGTGAATGCGTTTCCCCTGGCCAGTCCGCGGGTGAGCCAGAGCCAGGCCACCGGCAGCAGGAGCAACACCGCGGGCACCCCCACCTTCATCCACTGGGCAAACCCGACCACGGTCTGGGTCTGTTCCTGGTAGATGCTCATGAAGATCACGTTGGGCGGAGTGCCGACCGGGGTTCCCAGTCCGCCAATGCTCGCGCCGTAGGCCAGTCCCAACAGCAACGGGACCTGAAGCGCGTCCCCCTCGTCCTGTTCCAGCACGGCCAGGGCGACCGGTAGCAGCATGAGGGTGGTGGCGGTGTTGGAGATCCACATGCTCAGCAGACCCGCGGCGAGCATGAACCCGAGCACTACCTGTTTGCGTCCCCGGGTGCCCACCAGTTGCAACATGAGGAAAGCCAGCCGCCGGTGAGCACCGCTCCTGGCCATGGCGGTGGAGAGGATGAACCCGCCCAACAGCAGCAGGATGAGGGTGTGGCCGTAGGCGGTGGCTACCTGGGAGTGCGTGAGCACGCCCAGCATGGGGAACGCGGCGAAGGGAATGAGCGAGGTGGCCGGGATGGGGATGGGCTCCGTGACCCACCAGGTCGCGCATAGCGCGGTCACTGCCGCGGTGGCCACCGCGGGGTAGGGCAGCCCGGCCAGCTGGGTGAGCGTTCCGACCACCAGCGCCATGAGGGGGCCCAGGACCAGGGCCAAGCGACGATCCAGTTGCATCGCGGGCTATCCTACAGGACCACGCGGCGTTGGGAGCTGCATGCCGACCAGGCGGCTCTAGCCGAACCGCACCACATAGACCGGCGGCAAATGCC
The DNA here is from genome assembly GCA_942491735.1 of Candidatus Eiseniibacteriota bacterium. GTDB lineage: Bacteria > Eisenbacteria > RBG-16-71-46 > JABDJR01 > JABDJR01 > CALOCN01. Next base: position 301,776 of record CALOCN010000014.1, read on the forward strand.
CGTTCAGCAGCGTCCAGGAGTCTCCACCGTTGAGCGTGCCCCACAGGGCGCCGGTGGTGGAGCCCATGGCCAGTCGATCGCCGGTGGTGTCCACGTCCAGGGCGTGACGGAACACCAGGTCGTAGGCGTGTTCCTGGGGAAGCCCGTCGCGCAGCGTCTGGAAACTCGCGCCGCCGTCCCGGGTCCGCGATACCACCATCTTGCCGTCGACCGGAATGCGGCACTCGTCCTTGACCGCCGGGATGAACCAGGCGGTGTCGGGATCCTTGGGATGCACCGCGACCGCGAAGCCGAACTTGGACGGCTGGGGGTGAACTTCCGTGAACGTGGCTCCGGCGTCCGTGCTCCTGAACGCGGCGTTGTGGTGCTGACACCACAGCACATCCGGATGCGTGGGCGAAGCCACCACCCGGTGCGGATCCTGCATCCCCTTGTCCTCACGCAGGTCCGGCGGCATGTACTCCGCGTACATACCCGCACCGGCCAGATCCCAGGAGGCGCCACCGTCCGCGCTTTTCCAGAAGCCCCCCACGGAGACACCGACCGAGACCCGGCTTGTGTCCCGGGGATCCACGATCACCGAGTGGATCCCCGCGGCGTCGTAGCCACCCCCCACCCACTTGTCCCGTTCGGGGCGGTCCCACAGTGAGCGGATCAGCTCCCAGGTCATACCCCGGTCCCGCGACCGGAACAGACCCCCGGGGATCGTTCCGGCCCACAACTCGCCGTCGGCTCCCGGCTCCAGGCTCCAGATCTGCACCAGGGACGCGCCCTTTTCTTCCCCTTCCGCCTTGGGGTAGGCCGGCACGCCGCACTCCTCCCAGCTCTTGCCGGCGTCATCGGAGCGGTGGAGCTTGACCCCGAAGTGTCCGAGGTTGAGCGCCGCGTAGATCGCGCCGTCCCTGGGGTCGCGCAGGACCATGGTCACCGGATCGCCAATGAACGAGGTCTCGGTGATGTCCCAACCGGTGGCCTTGGGCTGGAGGGTGAACAGTCCCTTGCGGGTCCCGACAAAGAGTGGCTGGCTCATGACCTGTCCTTGGGTTGGGTGGAGGTTCCGACCGGGGATCAGCCCCCGGAGAGGGCCTGGAGGACATAGACCTCGGCGCCCTCCGCGACCGGGTCCTGGAGCTTGGCGCGCTCGCCGTCGACAAAGACCACCACGTGCTGGCGAACCTGGCCCTGGTCATCCAGGACGTATCCCCGCAACCGTGGGTTTCCCTCGAACACGCCGCGCAGGACCTGGTCCACCGTGGAGCCGGGGGCCTCGGTGGTGGGTACGTCCAGGTGGCGGCGGAGATTGCTGGTAAAGACGACGCGTGGCATGGCGCCTAGTCTCACCCTGCGGCCGGGCGGATTCAAGTGTCGAAATACCTGGCCGGGCAGCGTACCCTCGGAGTCCCCCCCGATCGGTCTCGTCATGAACCATCGACTTGCGCACGTCATTTCCGGCCTGCTGGTCCTTCTCACGCTGAACGCGTGCGGTGGAGCCAAACCCGTGCCCCGTAGCGCCGCCCCGCAAGGGGTCTTTGTGCGCGGCGCGGACATCTCCCATCTGCAGAAATCCGAGGACAACGGGGCCGTGTACCGGGACGCGCAGGGGGAGGCCGATCCGCTGGTCCTTCTGCGGCGTCACGGGGTGACCTGGGCCCGTCTGCGGCTCTGGGTGCGCCCCGAGGAGCCGTACAGCAACCTGGCCTCGGTCGCTGCCATGGCCGTTCGCCTGCGGGACGCGGGGATGCCCTGGCTCCTGGACATCCACTACTCCGACACCTGGGCCGATCCGGGCAACCAGTTCAAGCCGGGGTTCTGGTCCGACATGTCCTACTTCCCCCTGGAAAAGCAGGTGCGTTCGTACACCGCCGACGTCATTCGCACCCTTCGCGAACAAGGAACGCCGCCCGATCTGGTGCAGCCGGGCAACGAGATCATGCAGGGTTTCCTGTGGCCGGAGGGGCGTGTTGGGGGGAGCTTTGACACCGGCCAGCAGTGGGCCCAGTTCAGCGACCTGCTCAAGGCAGCCATCAAGGGGGTCCGGGATGGTGCGGGGGACGAGGTGATTCCCATCGTGATCCACGTCGATGCGGGGGGGAACAGGCGTGCCTGTCGTTGGTTCTTCGACAACCTGCGGGATCGTGGGGTGTCCTTCGACGTGATCGGGGTTTCCTACTACCCGTGGTGGCACGGCGGGCTTGAGGGGCTGCGGACCAACCTCGCCGATCTGGCCACCCGCTACCGCCGGGATGTGCTGGTGGTGGAAACCGGATACCCCTGGACGTTGCAGGGGTTCGACGACGAACACAACCTCGTGGGGGAGGTTCCGCAGCTTCACGACGGGTTCCCCGCCACCCCGCGGGGTCAGGCGGATTTCCTGCGGGCACTGACCGAGGTCGTGCGGGGGGTTCCCGAGGGACGCGGCAAGGGGATCTTCTATTGGGAGCCGCTGTGGACGACCGCGCCGGGGTGGGGGTCGGCCTGGGAGAACGTGGCGCTGTTCGATTCGGCCGGGGTGGCCCTGCCGGGATTGGATGCCCTGGGCGGGCGCTAGAACATGTCCCGCATCCAGGGCACCGATCCGGCAAAGACCGCGGTGGCCCGGGTGAGCTCCTGCTCCGGGCCCTCCAGCATGCCGGCGTCCCGCAACCCGCGCGGAGCAAGGAACGAGCTGTACAGGGCCGCGAGCCCCAGGCAGGACAGCTTCACCTCTCCCTTGCCCCCCTCGCGCACCTGTCCGCGTCCATCCGCAACGGTCAGGACGAAGTCCCCGCTGTTGGCCGGAAGCGACGGGTCGTCCAGCCGGAAATGGACCTCGGCGGTGAGTCCTTCCGGATAGCCCCGGGCTTCCAGGGCCGCCTTGGGATTCACGATGCGCAACGACCAGTAGAGGGACAGCTCCAGCTTGAGGGTGGCCAGTTCCGGGAGCAGCGAGATCAACGGGTCGTTGGGACCGCTGTACCAGGCCACCTTCTGGGCCATCGATCCGTGGCTGGCCAGGAAGGTCCACAGACGTCGCCCCGCCTGGGCGTTGAGCGCCACCAGATCGGTGAGGTTGAGGTCGTACCCGAACGGTTCGGCCTTGGCCTGGATGTAGTACACGTACCCCACGATGCGGTCGCCGTCCTCGATGAGGAACCCGCGGGTGGGCTCGTCCCGCATGGTAAAGACGCGATGCCACACGTAGGGCCCACGATCCAATAGCCCGTTGAACCGCCGGGCGTACTCGGTATAGGTGGCCTTCACCGCGTCCCGGTCCTCCTCGGTTGCTTCCCGAATGGAAAGGCCCCGCTCGCGCATGCGGATGCTGGGCGCGGTCATGTGGGCGAAGTACCGGTGTCCCGCCGGTTCGTATCCGGCCAACCGATAGAGCTGTTGGCTGGCCGGATAGAGCGCGGACAGCGGAGCATCCTGTTCGTGGAGTTCGGCCACGATGGCCTGCATCATGCGTTGGGCGACCCCCTTGCCCCGGGCCTGGGGCGCCACGCCCACCGCGGCGATACCGGTCATGGGGACGCTGCGGCCGCCGAAGAACTGCCCCATGGGGACCAGCCAGCAGCCCGCGACAACCTGCCCGTTTTCCCGCCAGACCCGCACACAGTCCATGCCGATCTCGATCATCTTGGCCTTGGCGGTATCGAGGGGGATGAGAAAGCAGAGGTTGAGGATGTCCGCGAGGGTGTCGGTTTCGCGCTCGTCGAGGGGCGCGCCGTACTGGGAGGCATCGTTCATGGCATCAACTCCGTGGGCAATCAGGGGAGCGCGAGTCTAGCCAGAAGTGAGCGGCGAGTCGAGGGCCACTATGGTGCGTTGGCCAGATCCAGCACCACCCGCCCAATCCCCTCGACAACCCGGGCGGTGCGATCGAGGTCCATGCGGTCGGGGGTGTCGTCGGGAGTGTGGTACTGGGGATAACGGAAGGGTGCGGTATCGGTGATCATCACCGAGGGATAGCCCTCCTGCCAGTAGGCCCAGTGGTCCGACCAGCCGACCCCGGGCAGTCCCCCCGGGAGCGCCCCCCCCTCGGAGGGGAAGAACGTGTGGCCGCGGAAGGACTCCACGCAGCGTCGCACCAGGTCCCGGTTCCCCAGGTTGCTCACGAAGGCAATGAAGTTCCCCGTACCCGGATAGACCGCGGCAAGGGGAAACGGATACTTCTGCGAGCCGTCCGCGTCGGTGTAGTAGCCGATGGTCTCGACCGAGATCATGGCTACGATGGCGTCCCCCCGCTCCCGGGACCCCGCGGCGTGGACCCAGCTTCCCATGCCTTCGGTGGCGAAGTACGGGTTCTCCTCGTTCACGAAAGCCACGAACCGCACCGTGCGCTTTGGCGGGTTGGCCTGGATCTGCCGGGCCAGCTCCAGCACCGAGGCCGCCCCCGAACCATTGTCGTTGGCGCCCGGGCAGGCCGGGACCGAGTCGTAGTGACCGCCCACGAGCACGACTTCCTCGGGCCGTTCCGTCCCGTGAACCCGGGTGATCAGGTTGGATACGGTCATCCCCTTGACCTGGAATTCCTCCCGCGATACCGGGAGCCCCATCGCTTCCCACTCTCCGGTCAGGTATCGCTCCGCCCGGGCCAGCGATCCCGGGGTGTCCATGTTGCGCTCGCCGATCTGAACGGCCAGGACCTCGAGGTGTCCGGCGAGCCGGTCCCGCAGCGCGAGTTCCGAGGCGCTCAAGGGTGGGGCCTCTCCGGTAAAGGAGCGCCCCGGCATGCGGGTCATCCACAGGACACCGGCCACGGCAACGAGGATGAGCGCGCCGATCAGGGTGAACAGGACGCTCATGACGGTCCTCCGCATGGTGACTCCGGGTTGGGGAAACTGAGTGAAACGATCAGGGCAGGGTGATCCGCTCTCCGGTCCGCAGGAGAAGAATCTCCTTCACCGGCGGTTCCGGCAAGCCCAGGGCATGTTGGACGGCGAAGGCGTAGTCCGCAAGCTGGTTGCCGTAGCGATCCCGCGCCGCCTGTGCGGTAAGTGCGCGGTCGGTCTTGTAGTCGGCAACATGGATTTGTCCCTCGTATTCGTAGATGAGGTCCACGTACCCATGCACGGTGACTCCCTCGGGGTCCCGGAAGAGCGCGGCGGCCTCGCGGGCTAGGACCCGGGACGCGGCCAGGCGTTGCGGCAGGTCGCTGGCGCGGACCGCGTTCAGGACCACTTCGACCTCGCGTTGCAGGTGGGCCGCGGGAACTTCCCTGGATGCCCCCAGGCCTACCGCCGCCTCCACCAGCGGGGTCAACTCGGTCGTCCTGAAGTCCCATTCCTGGAGTACGTGATGGACGGCGATCCCCACCGCGCGGGCGAGGTCCACGGTGGAGGCCTCCGTGGAGGAGACCGGTTCCGCAGTGGGGCCGTGATCGCTGCTGGGGGTGCGGTGGGAGGCGGGTCGTTCCCGCCCGGCCACTTCGCGGGCGCTCCGGAAAGCGAGCACGGGGGTCAGATCCGGCTCCACCAGGGATCCCTCGCCCGGGTCCAGGCGTTCGCCCTCGACCACCCGATGGCGAACCAGATCCTCCACCAACCACTGCGCCTCGGGATATCCGTCCTCGCGCAGATAGTTCCAGCCCTCCAGACCCTGGAGCCAACTCGTTCCACGCTTGGCTTCGCTGTTGACCACGAGCAGACGGTGCTTGGCCCGGGTCATGGCCACGTAGAGCAGTCGTTTGACCTCGGCCTCCGAGTGCAGCTTCTCGTCCCGCTCCGCCAACGCCCAGGCCGCGTTGGTGATCTTCCCCGCCTTGAGTCCCAACCGATACCCGTCCCGGGATCGCAGCGGCATGAGGCGAAGGTCCGAGTCGGAGCGGTAGTCCTGCTTGGGCAGGTCCGGCAGGAAGACCACCGGAAACTCCAATCCCTTGGCGCGGTGAACCGAGAGGACCCGCACCGCATCCAGGCGCTCGTCGGCGAGGGGGCTTTCCCCTTCCACGTTCTCGGCCAGGAACTCGTCGTGCAGGGTCTCAAGGGTCTGTTCCATGGGGGTGCCATGTTCCCGGGCCAACATGGCCGCGCGGTCGGCCAGCTTGCGGATGTTGGCCACCCGTTGCGGACCCTCGAAGTAGCTTCCGGAAACGATCAGGAAGGCCCCCTCGGTAAGCAGGCGATGAATCCGCCGATCCACGGTCAGGTGTCGGGTCTCCCGATCCAGGCGTCGCAGGTGATCGAACACGCGGGCGACCTTGGGGAAACGGGACTCCACCTCGCTGCGGATATCCCAGCGGAACGGCCCCCCGGCCCGGGCGTAGGCGGCAAGGATGCCGTCGGGCACCGCGCCCAGACTGGAGCGCAGCACGGCCAGGGTGGAGACGGCGTCGGACGGGTTGGCGAACGCCCGGAGCAGCGCAACCGACTCCACGATCTCGTGACGCTGGGCAAAGGCCTTGCCGCCGTCGACCACGAAGGGGATCCCCGCCTCGCGCAGGGCCCGGACGAAGATCTGCACCTGGGTCATCACCCGATGAAGCAGGGCGATGTCGCGGAAACGCAGGTCGGGATCGGCGCGCCGCAGGGCGAGGATCTCCGCCGCGACCACCCGGGCCTCGGCGTGTCGCTTGTCCTCGGCGTTGGCGGTGGGATCCACCGGGACCGACACGATCTCCACGCCGGGCGGGCCATCCTCATGCCCCTCGATGGGTACGTACCGGGGCTCCACCGAGGGATCGTCCCCCTCTCCCATCCAGTCGGTGAACAGGATGTTCACCGCGTCGATGACCGGACGCACGCTGCGGAAGTTGGTCTGCAGGTGAAGCGGGGAGTCGCCGGGTGGGAGCAGCCGCTCCACGGTGTAGGCGTAGGCGGCCATGTCCGCTCCCCGGAACCGGTACACCGATTGCTTGGGGTCGCCGACGATGAACAGTCGACACCGGGAGGGAACGCCGGTCACCGGGACCGGATTGGCCGGTGCGGAGCCGGCGGCGAAGAGATCCATCTGGGGTCGGGCCTGCGTCGGTTCGGCCGGCGAATCGTCGGGGGCCTTCTCGCCCAGGAGCAGGAACAGGATCTCGTACTGCAGCGGATCCGTGTCCTGGAACTCGTCCAGGAGAATCGCGTGGATGCGCGCGGCTTCCGCAACCAGCACCCGCGGATGATCCCGAAGCAGGTTGCGGGCCAGGAGCAGCAGGTCCTCGTAGTCCAGGAGGCCCCGTTCCAGGGCCTGGGACCGTACGTCCTCGCAGAAGGGTTGCAGCAGCTTGCCCAGGGTCACGAACAGTGATTCGTCGGAATCGGCCAGTCGCTTGAGGAACTGTCGAATGCGATCGGTTTCGTTGGAGACCGCCTTGGGATCCGGGCAACTCCCTTTCCCCGGAGTCCCCGCCTTCTTGTCCAGGACCTGCTGGATGCCGGGTGTAGTGGCCTCCCGCATACCGGTGATCCCGTTGGCTTCCAGCGCATCGAGCAGGGTGAGCAGCGCGGTCAGCGTGGCGCGGAAATTGGCGATCACCTTGTCGGTCAGGAAGCCCTGGAGCCGTTGCCGGAGCACCCGCACCCTGGGGGCAAACTCCGCCGGGCGCACCCCCCGGTAGCCGTGTCGAGCCATGGCGTCACAGGCCACCGGGGACAGGGCGATCTGCTCGGCCATCGGCTCCAGTTGTTCCAGGGGGAGCTGGGTCAGGACCTCGCTCCACATGGCCGCCCGGGGTCCCTGGTCATTCATTTCCCTGGCCAGGAAGGTGGACCACGTTTCATCGATCGCGGCGCGTCGTTCGGCCCGCGAGCCGATGTCGAACTCCGGGGGGATTCCCGCTTCCATGGGGTACCGGCGAATCAGGTCCGAGCAGAATGCGTGAATGGTGCTGATGGTGGCGCGGTCCAGTTCGTCCTGGGCCTGCCGAATCCGGGTGGCCAGGTCCTGCGGGCTCATGCCCCGCTCGGCCAGCCACCGCCATGTCCTTCCCGACTCCCGTTTCTCCGGTGGGGGCGTTCCCGAACCGACCGCTTCCTCCAGGTCCTCGAGGGCCTCGGCGATCCGTTCCTGCATCTCCGCCGCCGCCTTCTCCGTGAAGGTGATGGCGACCAGGTTCTCGAACCCGGTGGTCCCCGAAAGCACCAGGTTCAGCACCCGCTCCACGAGAAGGCTGGTCTTGCCGGTGCCGGCTCCCGCCTCGACGACCAGGTTCCGATCGAACTCGGTGGCGGCGGTCCTGCGTGCATCGAAGTCGATGAGGGGACGGCTCATGGGGTCCGTTGCTTTCGCACCGCGGCGAGGCTGACCGGTTTCTGCCCCTTCTTGCCCTGGTTCTTCTTCTGCTTGGTGTCGTAGAAGTCGCGGAACATGGGGTGGTTCTTCACCCGTTCCCGGGTGGGGTGATGGAAGTGGCGACAGGCGGACTTGAAGTCGCACCACCCACACGGGCGCTGCTCCTCGTACAGGGGGAACCGTCCCCGGCGTACCAGACCGGCCAGGGTGAGAAAGGTCTCTTCCAGCCCGTCCCGCATCTCGTCCAGGACCCGCCCTTCCAGACGCACCCGACGTTCCTTCTCGTCCCGTCGCATGGGGAAGTCGGGACCAATACCCATCAACTCCGCCGTGGCCGCACCGGGGGATTTGGCGAGACCCATGAGCAGGTAGAGGGCGAGCTGGAGCTTGCTGCCCCGGATGATCTCGCCGGCCTCGGTGCGTTTGGCCAGGTTGCCCTTGGTCTTGTAGTCGGTGATCCACAGGTGCTTGTCGGCGTCGCGGGTCAGGCGGTCCAGGCGAACCCGGACCGGAACCGACGCGGCTCCCCCCGCGGCTTCCGGCGACCCCGCTTCGCGCAGCAGCGCGGCCCCCCGCGACAGGTCCAGGTCCATCTCCCAGCCGGACTCGGATCCCAACAGGGTGTGTCCTCCGTCGGCCAAACGTTGCAGATCATCGTGGAGCAGCGCGGTGAACTCGTCGCGCCAGATCGGCTCCAGTTGGGACCAGAGCCCGGGAAGGTGCCGTCGCATGCGATGGGAGAGCGTGCCCATGACCTGGGACCATTGCGCGTCCAGGCTGGTGTCGGCCGCGGCGCGCAGGGTGTCCGCGTCCCTGGACCCGTCCAGCAGGTGGCCCGCGTCGAGGTCCTTGAAGACGCGCTCCATCAGATCGTGAAACGCGTTACCCACCTCGATCATGCTGAAGGTGCGGTCGGTGGCGGTGTCGTCCCGGGCGCGAATACCCAGCACGTAGCTGAAGAAGTGCTTCTGGGGACACTGCCCCAGCAGGTCGAAGGAACTGGCCGAGAACGGGCGGGACCATCCCGGCATGTCCGGGATGAGGCCGTCGTACACCAGCGAGCCGGCTGCCCCGAACTCCTGGATCGTGTCCACCATGAGGAGTCCGGGGAGGACGTCCGCGGCCAGCGCGGGGTCGACCCGTTGCAGCACCGCGCCCACCGAGTCCGCGGCCTGGGCCCCGGCCCGGTGCGCGGTGGCAAGCAGCAGGTCCTCCAGGTGCACGAGGCCGCTGCGCTCCGTATGCCACCGGGTCGCGTCGACCGGGTGGGTGGGAACGCGGGCCACGCCGGAATCCTCGCCGGACTCCAGCAGGGATCGCAAGGTGGGCGCTCCCGGCAGCACGCCGGCGACGTCCCGCAGGAACGGCGATGGGGACTGGGCCTTGCCTTCGCTGTCCGCCCGCAGCCAGGAGAGGGTGAGGTGTTCGCGGGCCTGGGCCAGGGTCAGGGCGAGGAGCAACCGCTCCTCGGCCGGTGCCTCCCGGGCCATGGACAGGGGAACCGAGGGGGATCGCAGTCGGGTGCGTACCGGATCGGGAAGGAACGCGGCATCCCGCGCCCGGCGGGGGAAGAGCCCGCTGTTGAACCCCAGGAGGATCACGTGGGTGAAGGGGATCGCCCGCGCCTGCATCATGTCGAGGAACCGCACGCCTTGCGGATCGGACCAGCCCAGCACCGCGCCGGCCAGCGCGGACTCCACGAACGAGAGAGCGTCCTGCGGGGTGATCCTGCGATCGCCGTCCCGCCGGGCGGCCAGCGCATCCAGGGACTCCAGGTCGTCGAGGATCCCGTTCAGGACCCGGTCCAACTCCTCGACATCCGGATCCTGTCCGGCGGGGTCCCCCTGGTTCCAGGCGACCATCCACGCACCGGCCAGCGTCCGGATGAACACGGCGTGATCGCCCGCCCGGCGAGCCTTGAACCAGGCCTCCCGGAACCCGTTCAGTTTCTCGATGGTCTCCCCGAAGGCGCGGGCCGCGGCCACTTCCGCCGCGCGACCCGACTCCCATGCCGCCAACGCCTCGGGGTCGTCCTTGATCGCGTAGGGCCGCCGTGCGTCGGCAACCGCGCGTGGAAGATCCTTGATCCAGGACTCGGCGGACCGAACCAACCGATAGTCCCGCGCCCAGCGATCCAGGCGGTCGGTTGGCCATGGATCCACGGGGCGGACGAACCAGGGGGAGCGGAAGAGCTCCAGGACGGTTTGCCGTTCGAAGTCCTGCGATAGCGCGGTGAGAAGCAATCTGAAGGCGATAGCCTTGGGATGACGCCGGGCCGGGCGTCCCAGCGAGCTGTCCACCGGGATCCCGTGCCGCTCGAACACGAGTTCCCCCGGCGCGGCGTATCGTTCCAGGGAGCGCGCCACCACGGCGATTTCCGAGGGTTCCACCCCGGCTGCGATGTGGCGCAAGGCAAGTCGGGCTGCGTAGGTCAGTTCCGCTTCCGGTCCCTGGGCGTTGACCAGATCCACGGCGGCGGGAACCGGGGGGGCGCCCTCCCCTCCCAGATGTCTCGCCGCGACGAGGTTGGGCGTGGGATGCGGGGGATCGTCCAGGGCCATCCACTCACCGAGGTGCCGGCGAACGGTATCCCGGGCAAAGGCATGGGCCGGCGCCTGCGGGTCGACCGGCACCAGGAAGGTGGTCCCTCGCCGCGGGCTTAGCGCCCCCACGAGGGCCAGGTTGGATCCCACCAGATCGTAGACACCGTAGACCAGCACCGCGTCCCAGGCTGGGGTTCCGCACTGGCCGGCGCGACGGGCGAGACCGGCCCGGTCGGCAAACGCGGTTTGGTCGGGCCCTGGATTCTCCAGCTCGGTCAGGGCCCGTACATAGGCGGCGTACAGCTCGGCCAGTTCCTTCCGGTCGGGGCGATCCGAGACCGACTCCAGCGCCTCGGGAGTCACCTCCGCTTCCCGGAGCTCCCCCAGCAGCGACGCCAGGGAGCGGACCGCGCCGGGACGCTTTGCCGCATAGGCACCGAGCTCTCCCTCGCTCCCGGTGACCAGCGAGCGAACCAGCTCCTCCAGCAGCGCGCGCGGGGCAGCCCGCAGGCCGGCTCCCTTGGGATCCCCGGTGAGTCGGCGATGGATCAGCCCCTGGAAGTGGAGCACCTCCAGGCCCAGGGTGGCCCCGAGTTCCCGGGCCAGGACCGTGCGCAGGTGGGATACCAGCCTTTGGGTCGGCGCCAGGACCAGGACCGGCGCCGGGCGATCGTCCTGCTTGAGGCTGCGGATACGGGTGACCAACTCGGTCTGGAGCCGATCGAGATCCGCGTGAAGCAGCACGTTCCAGGTGGGGGTATCCATGACCCCGCATCCTAGCCCGAATGGATCCTTGGTCGCCAGCGCGACGGGGAGATTCCTCCCGCGCTACACTGTGCGGCCCGCAAACCCGTCCCGCAACGCAAGGAGACCGTCATGGAATTCAAGGAAGCCCGCGTCCTCATCACGGGGGGCAGCGAAGGTATCGGCCGCAGCCTCGCGGAGAAGCTCATTGCCGAAGGCGCCACGGTAGGGATTACCGGGCGGCGTGAGGATGTGCTGTCCGCCGCGGCCCGGGAAATGAGCGCTCTTCCGTTCCAGGGAGACGTCTCGGTGCAGGCCGACGTGAAGCGGGTGGTGGATGGGTTCGTCCAGGCCGCCGGCGGCATCGACGTGCTGGTCAACAACGCGGGAATCGGCTACGGCGACCTGGTCCAGGACATCGATGTGGACAAGTTTCTCCAGACCCAGGCGGTCAACGTCACCGGTCCCATGCTGATGATGCGAGAGGTCGCGCCGCACTTCATCCGGCAGTCCAGCGGACACGTAGTCAACGTGTCGTCCACCGCGGGGCTCAAGGGGTTTGCCCGGGGGACCGCCTATTGCGCGTCCAAGTTCGCGCTGAAGGGCATGACCGAGTGTTGGCGGGCAGAGTTGCGACCGCACAACGTGCGGGTGGTGCTCATCAACCCCAGCGAGGTCCAGACCAAGTGGGGCGGTCGGGACCTCTCGAACCTCAACCCCAGGAAGCTCTTCCCGGAGGACATCGCCGATGCCATCGTCGGCGTCCTGCGGATCGATGATCGGGGTTTTGTCCCCGAGTTCCCGGTGTTCGCCACCAATCCGTTCTGATCCTGGGGTTTATCCCCAAATCGCACAGGGGGTTAGCTGGAACACCATCGGCGCCCCCGGTGTATAATGGCGTGTGGTGACGTTGGCTTCGGGTTGGGCCCGGACGGCCGGGTATCGTGGAACTCACGTCACAGGAGCTATCCGACCCCGTAAAGGCCTAGGAAAGCAGAGCTTAGCCGTCCAGACCCGGATGTGGTGCCCCGGGACCGGGAGGCACCTCCCTCAGGGATAGGGACGCATGGGCGTGACCGAGCGCGGGCGCACTCGTGGGTTGCCGAGAATCCTCAAGGGGACCCGACAACGATGAACAACCCACGAATCCAACGACCCGGCATCACCGGCCTCGCCGTCTTCGCCCTTCTGGGCGCCATCGCGATGACCTTCGCGCTCCCCGCGCACGCCCAGTACTTCGGGCGCAACAAGGTGAACTACGAGAAGTTCGATTTCAAGGTGCTCAAGACCGAGCACTTCGATATCCACTTCTATCCCGAAGACAACGAGATGATCACCGACGCGGCGTTCCTCGCCGAGCGTTGGTACAGCCGACTCTCCCGGGTGTTCGATCACCGGCTCAGCAGTCGCAAACCCATCATTCTCTACGCCAACCACGCGGACTTCCAGCAGACCAATACCACCGAAGGGGGCATCGGCGAGGGCACGGGCGGGTTCACCGATTTCCTCAAGAACCGTGTGGTGCTCCCCATGACCGGGGACTACGCCGGTCTGGATCACGTTCTGGGACACGAGCTGGTGCATGCCTTCCAGTTCGACGTGGCCGCAGCCGGAGTGGACAGCCTGCCTTTCCGGGTGGCCGCCCTCCCGCTGTGGATGGTGGAAGGAATCGCCGAGTACCTCTCGGTGGGTCGGGACGACGCCCATACCGCCATGTGGATGCGCGATGCGATCATCCACGACAACTTTCCCACCATCCATCAACTGAGTACCGACCCCAACTTTTTCCCCTACCGGTTCGGGGAAGCGCTCTTCGCCTTCATCGGTGGGGAGTACGGGGACAACAAGGTCACCGATTTCTACAAGCTGGCCGGGAGGCGGGGCGCGGAGTACGCCTTTTCCAAGACGATCGGGATGTCCAGTGATTCCCTCTCCAAGGTCTGGGGGGAGGCGACCCGTGCCTACTACATGCCGACCCTGCAGGGACGCGTCGTCCCGGACAGCCTGGAGAACCCCGTCCTCACCCCGGACCGGGAGTCGGGGCGAATCAATCTCGCCCCCGCGGTGAGCCCGGACGGCAAGTTCGTGGCCTATCTCAGCGAGAAGGATCTCTTTTCGATCGGGCTCATCCTGGCCGACGCGGAATCGGGACGCATCATCCGCAAACTGGTCAACTCGGCGACCAGCCCCCATTTCGACGCCCTGCGCTTCATTGATTCCGCGGGCACCTGGTCGCCCGACGGCAGCCTTTTCGCCTTCAGCGTGTTCGCCAACGGGGACAACGACCTCATTGCCGTGGACACCCGGGGCAAGGTGAAGCACCGGCTGCGCATGAAGGGGAGCATGGGGAGTATCGGCGCGATCTCCACCCCGGCCTGGTCGCCGGACGGAAAGTGGATCGCGTTCTCCGGGGACAAACGGGGGATCAGCGATCTCTTCATGGTCCATGTCGAGACCCACGAGGTGAAGCAGCTCACCAACGATCGGTACACCGCCATGCAGCCCGCCTGGTCGCCGGACGGCAAGACCCTGGCATTCGTGACCGATCGGGGCCCGGGCACGGACATCGACGACGAGCTCACCTTCGGCAAGGTGCGTCTCGCCTTCTACGACATGGAGACGGAGAAGATCGACATCTGCCTGCCGTTCCCCGGTTCCAAGCACATCAATCCCCAGTTCTCCCCGGATGGTCACAGTCTCTTCTTCATCTCGGATCGCGAAGGCTTCAGCAACATCTATCGTCTGGATCTTGAGACCCAGGCCACCTACCAGGTGACCAACGTGGCCACCGGGGTGAGCGGGATCACCGCGCTCTCCCCCGCCATGACCGTGGCCAAGGACACGGGGCGTATTCTCTACTCGGTGTATGCCGGGAGCGAATACCTGGTCTACGGGATCGATCCCTCGGAGACGGCGGGGATGCGTCTTCTCCCGTTCGCGCCGGAAGACACGCGTTCCCGGTTCCTCCCTCCGCTGGAACGGCCCGAGGAAGACGACCTCGTGGACCGGTACCTGCATGATCCCAAGACCGGGTTGCCCTACAACGACGACTACCAGGTGACCGGATACAAGCCCAAGATCTCCCTGGACTACGTGGGCACACCCACCGCCGGTCTGGCCGTCGACCGGTTCGGGGCCCAGCTGGTGGGAGGGGTGAGCGCCTACTTCAGCGATATGCTGGGGAACCACATCATTGGCGCGGGAATCATGGCCAACGGGGGCATCAAGGATATCGGTGCCCAGGCCTTCTACCAGAACCGGACCCGTCGCTGGAACTGGGGGGCCACGGTGGGGCACGTCCCGTTCCTGAGCTACTTCACCTCCATCCGCGATACCACGATCCAGTCCGAATCCGGGGAACTGGACGGCCTCATTGTCAGCCAGATCCGCGAGCGAACCTACGTGGACTCCGGGCGGCTCTTCGCTTTCTATCCGTTCTCCACCACCAGGCGTTTCGAGGTTTCGGGTGGGTTCAGCCTCATCAACTACGAGCGGGAACTGTTCCGCGAAGTCAACGTGGGCGGGGTCATCGTCCAACGCAGCGAGGGCAAGGTGCCGGCTCCGCCGGGCCTCGCGCTGGGGCAGGGCGCCTTGGCCTATGTCCATGACAGTTCATTCTTCGGATTCACCTCGCCGATCCGCGGAACGCGGTACCGTCTGGAGGTCGGCCCCACCCTGGGGACGTTGAACTACTACAGCATCCTCGTCGACTATCGAAAGTACTTCTTCACCCGGCAGGCCACGATGGCCTTCCGTGCGCTGCACCTGGGGCGTTACGGAAAGGATGCCGAGGATCCCCTGCTCACCGAGTTCTTCATCGGGTATCCGGTCTACGTTCGCGGGTATTCTTCGGGGTCCTACAGCGTGGCCGAGTGTTCGCGGGGCTTCGGTTCCGACTGCACCGAGTTCGATCGCCTGATCGGTTCCCGGTTCGCGGTCACGAACGTGGAGCTGCGGATCCCCTTCATCGGGATCGAGGGGTACGGTCTCATCAACTTCCCGTATCTCCCCACCGAACTGGTCCTGTTCGGGGACGCCGGGGTCGCCTGGAACCAGGAGTCGGACCCCGTGTTCGAGTTCAGCGCGGCCGGCGCGAACCGGGCGCCGGTGACCAGCGCGGGTGTGAGCTCCCGCTTCAACCTGCTGGGGGCGCTCATCCTGGAGGTGTACTGGGCCTACCCGTTCCAGCGCCCCATCAAGGGCGGGCACTGGGGGCTGCAGCTTGCCCCCGGTTGGTAGGGCTCTCGGCTAGTCCTGGTGTAGCCAGGCGCGTCGGGCGGCGAGGGCCCCGGGGCCGGCCTCCGGATCCACTTCCAGGTTCCACGACTGGGCCGGGGGTTCCCCAAGGAGAATGGGAAGTATCCGGACCGCATCCCGCCGGGCAACCAGGACTTCCACCCGCTCCCCCGGAGAGAACTGCTTGAGTCGTGCCTCCAGGGTCGTTCCGGTGACACGGTAGCCTCCCAAGGCAAGGAGTTCATCCCCCACGTTGAGCCCCGCGTCGCGGGCAGGACCGTCCCGATGAACGGTCGCGATGCAGAGCCCCTCTCCGGCATCCGCGGTGGTGACGCCGAGCCACGGGGCGCTCCCCGCTCCGATCGCCGCATGGACCGGGAAGCGGAGACCCAGATAGGCCAGGGCCGGGGCGTAGTCGAGTTCCTCGACCCCTTCCACATAGCGCTTGAAGAACGAAGCCATCGAGGTGTCGGCGGTTTCGTCGACGATGGCGCGGACCTCCGCGTCAGTGAAACCCCGCTCCGCGGCGTGTCGCTCGAACAGGGTGCGCATGACATCGTCCAGCGACTTCCGGCCCTGGGTGGCCTGACGGATTTCGACATCGAGCAGCCAGGAGACCACCGCCCCCTTCAGGTAGTAGCTGATCGAGGAGTTGGCGCTGTTCTCGTCGGGGCGATACAGCTTGATCCAGGTATTGAAGCTGGACGCCTCCAGCGACTGGTGACGCCGTCCGGGTGAGTTCTGGAGTCGGGTCAGGAGCCCGCTCAGCTCCCCCAGGAACTCGGTTTCCGTGGTCACTCCGGCCCGGCAGGGCATGAGATCCGTGTAGTAGCTGGTCACCCCTTCGGCCACCCACAGGGCGTGGGTGTAGACCTCGTTCTCGTAGTCGAACGGACCGAGGGCAAGCGGGCGGCTCCGCTTCACGTTCCAGACATGGAAGAACTCGTGGCTGGCCAGGCCCAGCCAGTCGACGTAGGCCTTGCGGTCGCGATAGACATAGCGGGAGCTCATGAGGACGCTGGCATCCTTGTGCTCCAGTCCGCCTCGGCCCTCCACCAGATAGTTCATGAACAGGTAGCGATCGAAGGGGAAGCCCCCGTACATGTCGCCATAGGCCGAGACGATCTTCGCCACGTCGGCCGCGGCGGCGGCTCCGTCCCAGAGGCTCTCATCCCCCACGTTGAGGAGGGTCACGGCCGGGTTCTCCAGAACCGAATGGACACCGGGGTTGCCGGTGGCGAGCGGCGAATCGATGAGGCGATCATGCGACTCGGCCTGGAAGGCAAAGGCATGGAAACGAGAGTCGTCAGAGACGGTGTCCACTTCCGCGGCGGTCTCCAGACCGGTCCACACACCCGACCAGCGGGCGGGGATCTGCACTACCACCCGGGCCGGCTCCGCCTCGCGTCCCCGGACAAACAGATAGGTGGGGGCTCCGTTGATCAGGGCAAGGTCGTCCTCGACCCAGTTGGTGCGCACCGTCATCTCGCGGCAATAGAGACGGTACTTGACCGTAATGTGGCTGCTCTTCCCCGGATCCAGGGTCCAGACATTCTTGCGGACCTGTTTCCAGTCGACGGGTCCCGTGTCTCCTATCGCTTCGAAACCTTCGAGATTGCGCGAATACTCCCGGACGAGATAGGAGCCCGGCGTCCACACCGCCATCCAGAGCTCGATGGATGCGCCGGGATCCCGAACCGGGATTTCCATCTCGACATCCAGGTAGTGGGTCCACGGTTCCAGGAATTGCAGGCGATACTGGGTCATTGTTGCGTCTCGCAAAGAGTGGAAAAGGTTGTGAACAAGCCGGTTAGCGTATCAGAACCCGGGTCGATTGGAATGCGGATCCGGAAAGCGGAGCCGTTTCGTTGGAAATAGAAAAAAAGCATCCATCGTTGTTATTGGGACACCCACTCCCCTAGACTGGAAAAGGACGCTTGGTTGGGCTCTCCGCCCACCAGCCGCGACGGGCGAACCACAGCTTGACGCACCAGCCTGCCTGCCGTCGCGCCACCGTCTTCCATTGGGGAGGAAGCATGGCCCAGGAGAGGTCGGGGACAGGACCCATTCCCTCCCCCCAGCCGTTGGAAACGACGGCCACCCTGCTGGGTAAGTGCCGGGGAGGAGACAAGTTGGCCCAGGATCGCCTGGTCCGCCGGTTTCTCCCCGTCCTCCTTCGCTGGGCCCACGGCCGGATTCCCCCTTATGCCCGCGGCATTGCCGACACGGATGATCTTGTGCAGGTCACGCTGGTCCGCGCGTTGTCCCGTATAGAAGCATTCGAACCCAGGCATGAAGGCGCGTTCCTCGCCTACCTGCGGACCATCCTGCTCAACAAGATCCGGGACATCATCCGGAGAACGAAGACGCGGGGATCCCAGGAGGAGATGGATGATCGTCTGCCCTACGAGGGAAAGTCGCCGCTGGACGAAGCGGTGGGATCCGAGTTCCTCGAGGCCTACGAACAAGCCCTGGGTCAGCTGCCCGAGGACCAGCGTGAGGCGGTGATCCTGCGTATCGAATTCGGATACACCTGGCAGGAAATCGCCGAAGCGGTGGGAAGCTCATCCTGGAATGCCACGCGCATGACGGTAAGTCGAGCCCTGGTCCGGATTGCGGAGGTAGTCGATGACCCACGATGACAGCAGGCTCAACAGAATCGCGGAATCGGTTGCGGACGGCGAGTCGGTGGACTGGGAGATGACGGACTCGCAGGTCCTCAACCGGCAGCTCAAGGTCCTGGAAAAAGTGGAGCGGATCAGGCAGATCCAGACCGGGGATGCCGAGACCCCGGGGTTTGCCGACGGCGCGACCGCGCCCATCCAGTCCATGACCCACTGGAAGCACCTGGAGTTGCGGGGACGGTTGGGTTCCGGTGCCTATGGGGACGTCTATCGGGCGTACGATCCGACCCTGCAGCGCGAGGTCGCGCTGAAACTGCTGGATATCTCGAGGATCGGGAACGCGGAACGGTGCCTGGAGGAAGCGAGAAAGCAGGCCCGGGTCAAGCACGACAACGTGGTCACCATCTACGGCGCCGATCGTGAAGCCGGTCATGTCGGAATCTGGATGGAACTCATTGAAGGGAGGACCCTGGAGGAGATCATCCAGAAGGACGGCCCCTTGAGTTCGCAGGAAGCGCGCGAAGCGGGGCTTGCCATCGGGCGGGCGATCGCAGCCGTCCACAAGGCCGGTCTTGTCCACGGGGATATCAAGACGGCCAACATCATGCGGGAGCGGATGGGGAAAGTGGTGTTGATGGATTTCAGTTCCAGTCTTGAGCGGGGTGGAACCGACGATCCGCTGACCGGGACTCCGCTCTACATCGCCCCGGAGTTGCTGACCGGGGGGGAACCCAGTCGCCAGTCCGACATCTATTCCTGGGGGGTTACCCTGTACCGGCTGCTCACGGCCGAATACCCGGTGACCGGGCGAAACCTCGACGAGATCCGGTTTGCCCATCAGACCGGTTCCAGCACGTCCATCGTGGACGTGAGACCGGATGTGGATGCGGATCTCGCCCGTGTCGTTGAACTCGCATTGCACAGGGAACCCGGCCGCAGGTACCAGGGCATGGGCGACATCGAGCGGGCCCTCCTCATCAGGGGTTCTTCATCCGTGATGCGGAATACCCTCCTGCTCGCGGCTACTCTTGCCGTGATCTCCGTCCTGTTCCTCACTCTGGGTCCTGCCACTCGCGGAGCGGCTTTCGAAGCGGAAGCGGCTCTGTTCCGTGCTTCAACCGAGGGGGATCTCCGGCTCAGGTCGGGAGCCCGGATCCAGACCGGTGACCAACTCTATCTCGAGCTTCAGGGCAACGAGGAGATGTACGTCTATGTGGTCAACGAGGATCATATCGGAGAGGTATTCCTCCTGTTTCCCGTACCTTCGCTTGATCACCAGAACCCATTGGAGTCGAACTCGAGACATGTGCTCCCCGGAGCCATTGCGGGTCAGGAACACTACTGGGAAGTCACTTCGGGAGGTGGGGCGGAATCCCTGCTGATCGTGGCTTCCGCGGTCCCCTTGCCAGAGATCCAATCGATTCTCGATGCGGCACGGCAGGGCGCAGCCGGGGAGGTGCCGGTGGTGGACTCGCGGGTTGTTCCGACTCTCCGCGGGATCGGGGGGCTCAAGCCGGCCCCGCGAGAGCCCCGCGAGGGAGCCTTGACCGGGGAGATTCGAATCAACGTTTCCGAGAGGGACGACGTTCGGATCTGGGAACTTCAACTCTACAACCCCCAGGAGCCCTAGTGGAGATGGTTCGACGCTGGCTTGTCCCTGCGCTGTTCCTGGCCGTGACGGCAGTTCGTGCCGCCGGGGCGCAGGTCCCTCTGGATCCCCTGGTCGAGCGTGACCTTGTTGAATTGAAGGAGATCCTGGAGGAGGGGGGGTACGCGGAAGCCGACTCACTGGGGAACAGGCTCCGCGTCCTGGTCGCGGAGCGTCTGGGGGAACGCTCGATCGAGGTGGCAGCCATTCTGGATTTCCTGGTGGATGTGCGGATCCGGACCGATCGAGCAGACGATCCGGAAACCCTGCAGATCGCGGAACGCGCCGTCGCTCTCAAGCTGGACCTTCTGGGGGACGAGGATCCGGAGTTCGGCGACAGCCTGGAGAACCTGGCCGAGATTCATAGGCACATGCATCGATACGAGGATGCCGAGACGACGCTCCTGCGTGCAGCGACCCTCCGTGCCGCGGTTGACTCCACTTCCGTGGCCTATCGCGTGGTCCTTGAGCGATTGGGCTTGCTCTACACGGACATGGGGAGATACCGGGACGCGGAACAGTGCTTTGACCGGGAGATGGCCCTGTTGGCAAAGGGCGGCGAAGGGGCAGAACGTCTCCCCTCCAAGCTGTACAACTACGGTCGCTTTCTCTATCGGATAGGGGAGTACGAAAAGGCGCTCGCAGTCTACGGCCAAGCGGAGGAGCGCACGAAGGAACAGTTCGGAGCAGAGGATGTGAGGGTTGCCTATATCCGGAACGGTCGGGGGATCGTCCTTGACGAGGTGGGTCGGTACTCCGAAGCGAGGACCGAGTATGAAGCGGCTATCGCGATCGCCGAGATCGTGTGGGGCCCCCGGCACTCGTTCGTCGCCAATTGCCGAAACAACCTGGGATTCCTCAATCGGACGCTCGGTGACTACGATGCTGCGCGCGGAGACTATGAGGAGGCCCTTGAGATCACCGTCGAAACCCGGGGGTGGTCCGACGCCTATGCTGCCTCGACCCTGAGTAACCTCGCGGAGATTGACTTCCTGACCGGGGACTTCGCCGCCGCGGAGAGCCGCTACCGCAGGGCCCTCTCCATTCGCCAGGAGGTCTTTGGTGTGTCCACCGAGGTGGCCAACAGCCTTGAGGAACTGGGGGGCCTGCTCCTGGAACGTGGGGAGTTCGTCGAGGCCGAGAGCGTGTTTGTCGGGGCCCAACGCGTCTACGACGAGCTGGATGGGGAGAGCCCGTCCCTGGCTGCGCGTCCCCTGCTCGGTCTGGCCAAGGTCATGGAACGAACCGGTAGACCCGAGGCGGCGTGGCGGGCTCTGGAAGATGCGTACGGCCTGATCGAACGCAACCTTGGGGCACGCCACCCGAAGTTGGCCGAGGTTCTGACCGGAAAGGCCTGGCTTGCCCTGGCCCAGGACCGTCACTCCGAGGCGGTCGAGTTCGGGTTGGCCGCCGATGAAATCACCAGGTCACATATTCGGGAAACCGCCCAGGCCATACCCGAGCGTCAAGCGTTGAAGTATGCGTCCATTGGTGCCAAAGGCAGGGCGGCTGCCACTCTGGCCGCCTCCGCGGTAGGCGACACGGGAACGGTTGAGCGGGTATGGGATGCGGTGGTCAGGTCCCGGGCCTTGGTTCTGGAAGAAGTGGTCTCGCGGAACCTCGCCGCCTATGCCTCGGGGGACTCGATCCTCGAAGCGATGGTGCAGGAATACGCCCGGGCGAGTCGGGATTATGCGCACCTCCTGGTCTCGGGTGAAGACTCAGTGGATCGGAACGTGGAGGAACTTGAGGAGTCGGCCCGGGCTCGGGATGCTGCCGAGCGCCGCTTGGCCCTCCGTAGCGCAGGGTTCCGGAGGGATCGGGAACGCACTGCCTGGGGGCTTGAGGATGTTCGGGCGGCGATGCCGGCGGGTGCCGCCATGGTGGGTGTTGCTCATGTGGAAGGACAGGACGACTCCGGCGGCCAGTATGTGGCTTTCGTCCTGGGCACGAACCGCCGCCTGGATCTTGTTCCCCTGGGTCCAACGGAGACGATAGACACGGCGGTTCGGGAGTGGAGAGC
Organism: Candidatus Eiseniibacteriota bacterium; assembly: GCA_942491735.1. Taxonomy (GTDB): domain Bacteria; phylum Eisenbacteria; class RBG-16-71-46; order JABDJR01; family JABDJR01; genus CALOCN01. The sequence goes on from CALOCN010000014.1 coordinate 323,790, forward strand.
CCATGCCTCCAACCCCCTGCCGGATGAAACGGTGGACCCGGGACTGAAGCTGAGACGCCTGGTATGGGATCCGATTGCAGGTTATCTCCAGGCCGAGATCGTCTTCCTGGTTCTTGACGGCTCCTTGAATCTAGTGAACTGGTACGCCCTGCCATCCGGCGGGGGGTATCTCATCGAGGAGAGTCCCCTGCTTCACTGTCTGACCTCGGAGAAGGACGTGGTTCGCGGGGAGAACGGGACCCGTGGCAAGGGAGCCCTGATCCTCGGGGGAGTCGACTTCGGTGTCCCTGCGCCAGGGGAGCCAGCGGCTTCGCCTGCCACGGGGGCCGCCGCTCCCACCCGCGCCGCTGCCCCCTGTTCGGGCGAGCTCACCAGCTTCGAGCGCCTGTCGGCGACCAGCCGTGAAGTGCAACAGGTGGTCGATGTCTACCGGTCCCATTCCCCGGATCCGGGGGAGGTTCTTGTTCTCGAGGGGGGCCGGGCATCGGAGGCCAGGATAAAGGAAGCGGTGGCTGGGAAGCGAATCCTCCACCTGGCCACGCACGGCTTCATCCTCTCCGGATCCTGTCAGGAGGCGCCTGCCGGCACGCGGGGACTGGCGATTCGGCCTCGACGTGTGCGCGATACGGCCCGGTCCACGATTTCCGGACTTGCCCTTGCCGGCGCCAATGTCGGCGGGGTTGCCGGTGAGGAGGAGGACGGAATCCTGACCGAGGAGGAGATCGCGAGCCTGAACATGATCGGTCTCGAGTGGGCCGTCCTGTCCGCGTGCGACACGGGGATGGGCACGGTGCAGTCCGGAGAGGGAGTGCTGGGGCTCAGGCGTGCATTCCGGGTGGCCGGGGCGGGGAGTCTGATCATGAGTCTCTGGGCCGTCGCCGACGAACCAACGATGCAGTGGATGACCACCCTCTATCGTCAACGATTCGAGGAAAACCTGGGTACGGCAAGAGCCGTACGCAACGCCTGTCTCATTGTTCTGCAGGAACGTCGTGCTTCGGGCGACAGCACCCACCCCTTCTATTGGTCGAGTTTCATTGCCGCGGGGGACTGGAGATGACCACCCCCAGTATTCGGGACTAGCAAATCCAACCGGAGGTTTCCGATGAATGGATCGACTCGTATTGCAGGCCTTGTGGCCCTTGCCATCATGCTCGTTTCCTTTTCCGGGTGTGATGACAGGGATCTCCATGTGGATACCGAGGACTCCTGCGCCTGGCTTACCGTCAACAACTACGTCGCCGGCGGAAACCCCAAGTATCCGGACGCCGGAACCCGCGGGTATCGCACCGGGATCCTCATGCAGCTCGGGACCTACTCCGGTCCCGACAGTGACTTCAAGGGAATCCGCTTTCTTGATGCCTCGGGGAACGCGATCAGCGAGATCGAGAGCCTGGTGGATGATGACAACGACGGAGTCAAGGATCCGCTGCTGACCGAGGGCGTTCTGCTCCGGGGATCGTTTACCTGGATCAATGTGGTTTCGGAATTCGGGGGTATCGACGGTGCACCGGTCGACCCACAACATGGTTTCCACTTCTTCAACTCGGCCAGCCACGACCCGACTCCGTGCGCGGCGATCAATGAGTGCTCCAAGAGCGGGACCTCTCCGGAGTGTTGTCCGCAGCTGACAGATCCCGGCTGTCTGAGGAATCGCAAGATCCACTCGGGCCAGACCGTGGCCGCCTTCCTGACCTATTGGCAGGGCCCGCGCGGGTTCGACTTGACCGTGGTTCAGGAAACGGGGATCAACAACCTCATCAATTCCCTCGACTTCGATTTCAAGGATGAGGGATTCGTGGTTGAGGTCTACCGGGAAGTGAACGGAAGATCCGGCTGGGAAATGCAACTGCTCTACCGATCCGGGGTGGAAGACATCGGAGAGGTCAAGGTTGCCTCGAAAGCAAAAGGCCCGGGGGGCGGCACAAAGCAGGACCCGGCCTGGCCTCCCTGTCAGGGTGGGTGCTAGCAGCCCGCGTGTTCACCCCGATTTCCGGTTCCGGAGAGTTGTCAGGAGGAATCCATGGCCAGGACATCCAAGGAGATCATCGTCAAGTTCAGGGACTCGCTCCCGTTGTTGAGGGAAGTCAACGGCGCCCTGCATGCGGAAGGGATCAGCCTTGATGCGTTCAACGGCGTGTTCGCCCAGGTTCCCGAGGCGTGGCCAAGGCAGAGTTTTCCCCGGATGGCCCAAAGCATCTTCGACGGGGTCCCCGGAGCTACTCGGGGTGAAGAACGGGGCCGAGCAAACATCGACCTCTTCGTCAACGTTCGCTTCAAGTCGCCGGTTTCGAACCAGAAGTTCAAGGATATTCTCGATGATCTCAACGACCCTGCAATCGTTCCTGACATCGCGTATGCGGTGGCCGTGTTTCCTTCGGCCCGGCCCCCGTCGCCTTGTCAGGAACCGAGCGGTGGCACGGGGGACTTCGTGCCGAACCAGTTGTACCTGGAGGACGGAACCCTGTACGGAGGGGTCAGCGGAAAGTGTCTCTGGTCGTTCGAGGGGGGAGCCGGTGATGGGGTTCAGGTGCTTCTGATCGATGAGGCCTTCGAGCCGTGTCACGAGGACCTGCAGAACGTGGTAGTGGAAGTCCTGAACCACACGTACCCGAACAATGATCCGGGGGCCGCCCTGCATGGCACGAAGACTCTCGGCGTCTTGGCTGCCAAACCGAACGGCTTCGGAATCACGGGTTTGTGCAACAGGTCCACGATGTACTTCGGCAGTACATGGAACATGCTGGATGATCTCCCCACCAATCCGGAACGGACTTGTGTCGATTCCTCGACTGGTTACCTGAAATGCTTCGTCGAGTCGGTCCTGGACATTGCCATGACGGGGCTACTGGGCGAGAAGGATCTGGTGGTGGTCGAAGCACAGCAGTGGGGTGTGGATCCCGACGGAAAGTCGGTCCTGGTGCCGTTCGAGATCAATCCCCATACCAGGAGGGCGATCCAGGAATTGACCGACAAGAAGATCCATGTCGTCTCCGCGGTGGGGAACGGGGATCGGGATCTGGCCATACTCGATGGCCCAATGATCAAGACCGGAGTTTCGGCCAAGATCTGGGCCACGCCGGGTGATGAGGAGGACTCGGGTGCGGTGATGGTTGCGGGTGGGGGTGGGCGCGGCGACCTGTTGACGTCCCCCGCCAATCTGCACAGCGCGGTGGCGGGCACCAACTGGGGGCTGCGGGTGGATTGTCAGGGATGGGGGAACCATGTCGCCACAACCAGTGTTCCACCGGACTACGGGCTGTACTGGGGGGGGGACTATGCGTCCTACGAAGATGGATTCGACGGCTCTTCCGCGGCCACGGCGGTGATCGGGGGGATGGTGGGTTCCCTTCTGGGAATCACACGAAAGCTTGAAGCCGCGGGGGTCGAAGTGCCCGAGCCCTCCTACCTGCGTGAGCTGCTGGCAACCCCGGACCTGGGGACTTCCCAGGGAGACGGAAACCGGATTGGATCCCTGCCCGACGGCCGCAAGTTGATCCGGGAGCTCAATGTATTCCGGGACGTCTACCTCCGGGACAATCACGACGACGTTGGCGCCGAGCCTTCCACCGGCAACATGTACATGAGTCCGGATATCATCGTTACCCAGGAGAATGTTCCGCCGGAGACATTCGGCGGTGCCGGCATCGACGACGAGGTCGATTTCGAGGTCAAGCGCGGATCGCCAAACGGCAATTTCGTCTACCTCCGCCTGCACAACCTCGGAACGGTCCAGGACACTGTTTCCGCAAGGGTCTATTGGGCCGAGTCCTCCACGTTCATCCATCCGGCCAACTGGGTGGAGATCGGGGGGATGCAAGCGACCGTCCCCGCCGGTGGATCGGTCGTTGCCGGGCCCATTGTCTGGCCCGAAGAAGCATTGCCTCCTACCGGGCACCAGTGCCTCATTGCCCATACCAACTCGGCGTGCGATCCCCTCGCGGATCCGCGCACCGCGGGGAGTTTCGCGAACTTCGGGGAGTACAAGCAGTTCGTTCGGGACCACAACAACATGGCGCACCGGAACGTGAACACCGTTGTTGTGTCCGAGGAGGCTTCCAGTACGGAGGTCGCCTTTCTCATGGGGTCCTGGGACCTCGACGACTTGAACTCTCCCAAGGATGAATGGTCCTTTGACTTGGCCATCACCGGAAATCTGCCCCCGGGTGCCTGGCTGGAAGTGCAGCCGGACCGCGCGGTCGACCGCATGAGGGGGAGGAAACCGGAGGCGCTGAAGACCCTGTCACCAAGCCTCCCGTTGCGACAGAACCGTGGGCCCCTGTATCTCAAGGGACTCTGGATCCCCCCCCGCAAGCCCATTCGACTCACACTGAGGTTGGGATGGGAGAAGCCCATCCCCGGCGGGACCTATCGCCTTGTTGCGACCCAGGTTCACCGGGGAGACGTGGTGGGGCGTGTCACGTTCCGGCTGAAGACCCGCTCCGCCAGGCAACCGAAGGCGTCGACCTAGCAACAGGACCCGGCAATCACGAAAAAGCCCCCGGGGTTTCCCCCGGGGGCCTTTTCATTACTACTACTCGACCTGGGCTGTGGCTTAGAAGCCCATTCCGCCCATGCCGCCCATGTCTCCGCCGCCGCCGCCCTCGGGCGCAGCCGGCTTCTTCTCCGGGATCTCGGTGACGAGAGCCTCAGTGGTGAGAAGCAGACCCGCGATGGACGCGGCGTTCTGGAGCGCGGACCGGGTCACCTTGGTGGGATCGATGATCCCGGCGGCGAACATGTCCACCATCTCTTCCTTGTCGACGTCGAAGCCGACCGTCTTCTTCTTCTCGGCCTTGACCCGCTCCACGATGACCGAACCCTCGAGTCCGGCGTTCTGGGCCAGGACGCGGAGCGGCTCGGTGATGGCGCGACGGACGATGCTGGCGCCGATCTTCTGGTCCGGATCCTCGAGCGTCTCCTCGAGCTTCGAGATCGCGGCCAGGCAACGGATGAGAGCGGTTCCACCACCGGGAACGATGCCCTCTTCCACCGCGGCGCGCGTGGCGTGAAGGGCGTCCTCGACGCGGGCCTTCTTCTCCTTCATCTCGGTCTCGGTGGCCGCACCGACGTTGACCACGGCGACACCACCGGCGAGCTTGGCCAGGCGCTCCTGGAGCTTCTCGCGGTCGTAGTCCGAGGAGGTCTCCTCGATCTGCTTCTTGATCTGGTTGATGCGCGCCTTGATGTCCGATTCCTTGCCGGCACCACTGATGAGGGTGGTGTCGTCCTTGGTGATACGGATGTTCTTGACGCGACCCAGGTCGGCGACGGTGATGTTCTCGAGCTTGATGCCCAGGTCCTCGGAGACGACGGTGCCGCCGGTGAGGATGGCAATGTCCTGGAGCATGGCCTTGCGACGATCACCGAAGCCCGGGGCCTTGACCGCGGCCACGTTGAGCGTGCCACGCAGCTTGTTGACCACGAGGGTGGCCAGCGCCTCGCCCTCGACATCCTCGGCCACGATGAGCAGGGGCTTGCCGGACTGGGCGATCTTCTCCAGCACGGGAAGGAGATCCTTCATGTTGGAGATCTTCTTCTCGTTGATCAGGACGAAGGCGTCCTCGAGCGAAGCCTCCATGCCGTCCTTGTCGTTGATGAAGTACGGGGAGATGTAGCCGTTGTCGAACTGCATCCCCTCGACCACCTCGAGGGTGGTCTCCATCGACTTGGCCTCTTCGACGGTGATGGTGCCGTCCTTGCCGACCTTCTCGAAGGCCTCGGCGAGGATCTCACCCACGTGGGTGTCGCCGTTGGCGGAGATGGTGGCCACCTGCCGGATCTCGGTGTTCTCCTTGACGCTCTTGGAGAGCTTGCGGAGCTGGGCGATGACCGCCTCGACCGCGAGGTCGATGCCACGCTTGAGATCCATGGGGTTGGCGCCGGCGGTCACGTTCTTCAGGCCCTGGCGGTAGATCGCCTCGGCGAGAACGGTCGCGGTGGTGGTGCCGTCACCGGCGACGTCGCTGGTCTTGGACGCCACCTCGCGCACCATCTGCGCACCCATGTTCTCGTACGGCTCCTTGAGTTCGATCTCCTTGGCGACGGTGACGCCGTCCTTGGTGATGGTGGGGGAGCCCCACTTCTTGTCGATGACCACGTTCCGCCCACGCGGGCCCATGGTGACCTTGACCGCCCGGGCCAGGGTGCTCACACCCTCGAGGATCTTGGCGCGGGCCTCCTCCTTGAAAAGAAGCTGCTTGGCAGCCATTGGCTGTCTCCTTTGCGATGAGTTGGGCCGGGGACAGAAAATGCCCCGGCGTCAGGTTGATACCGGGGCTAGCCGACGATTCCGAGGATGTCCTCCTCGCGGAGGATGACGAAATCTTCACCCTCGATCTTGACCTCGGTGCCCGAATACTTGCCGATCAGGACCTTCTGGCCCTTCTTGACCTCGGGGGTCATCCGCTTGCCTTCTTCGCTGTAGCGACCGGGGCCCACGGCAATGACTTCACCCTGCATCGGCTTTTCCTTGGCAGTGTCCGGAATGTAGATACCGCCGCGCATTGTCTCGTCGGCTTCGAGCCGCTTGATGAGCACGCGATCGGAGAGAGGCGTGACCTTCATGGTCTCTTATCTCCTTCTCAGGTTTGATCTGAGCGTGTGTTGAGTTGAACACCTGGGCTCCCGAATTCCCCGGGAGCCAAAACTAAGCGGGGCCCAATGCCGCGGGAGCGGAATCGCTAGAGGCGGGCCGCCACCCTCGCGTATAACGCAACTAAAGTGCCAAGATCCGGGATCCCGTTGCAAATCATGTCTAAATCATTTTGTGACAATTGATTAAGGTGTCCAACACCCCCTCGGATGAACGTCGAGAGATGAGGGGTCGTCCAGTTCCAAAGAGCAACAGTGTTTCATGATGGAACGTTTCGTTATGAATCAGGCGCTTGGCTTGGGTACTCGCGGCGGGGTGACTCCGTCGTATCGGATGCCCCAATCTCCCCCGACTTCTCCCACCCGGCAAGGGCCTTGGTAACGCGTTATACTCGGGATCCCCCCCCGCCAACATCGAGTACGCGCGACCCTCTCGGACATGAAATCCCTACCCTCGGCCGGCCATTTTCGAGCCCTGTTGTTCCTGGGGGCGCTCCTTTGGGGCGCGCCCTCGAATGCGTCCAAGCCGCTCTCCCCGGTGGAAGTCACCTGGTCTCCCGGCGAGCCCGCGTTCCCCGGGTCCGTCGTGCATACCGAGATCCGAATCCGGGTCCTGCGGGGCGTCGAGGGGCTGGCGGTCACGTTTGCAGACCCGGGGTTCGACCTGCTGGACCCGCTTCCGGAGCTCGGCGGGGCGCAGGCCGAGGGGACTCATGTCTTCCCGCTCCGGGTTCGCATGCCAAATCCCCTTCCGGTCGTCCCTCCCGCCCTGGCCGTTCGTTTCGCCACCCCGACCGGCGAGATGCGGTTGAGCGCCCGTTTGGACTTGTCCGGGTCGCGGCCTTCCGAACTCCCCCGGCGTGCGCTGAGCGCGGACGGGTCCCGGTTGGAAGTCGGGATCATCGCACCGCATGCCGCGCGGATCGCCGGACCCCAGGACCTGGTCACCGCTCGGTTCCTTTATCGCGATCGCCCCCTTGGACCCGATGGGTTCACCACGACGGACGCCCAGGCACCTTCCAAGCCGGTGCGGTTCGCGTCGGTTGAGCTCCTCGAGGATGGTGCGCCGGTTGGGACGGGTCACACCGATGTGGACGGCCAGGTGAGCTTCGACGTCCTCACCGAGGCGGATCGCCTGTACCAGATGCGGATCCTCACCGACACCGACGACTGGGCGGGCGCCCCTTTCCGGGTCCTCTCACCCGCAGGTGCGACCTACGCGTTCCTGACCGGCCCGGTCTCCGGCGGTGGAGCGGTGGACTTCGGGGATATTTCCTTTGCCCCGGACGCCGGTGGGGAGGAATTCAACGTCTTCGACACCATTCTCGACGGGGCCTTCTTCGTCGAGTCCCTGGCCGGAACCCTCCCCACCGCCCATGTCGACGTCACCTGGCCGGACGACCGGACCCGTTACAAGGCGGGATTGAATCGCGAAATCGAGCTGGTTCAGGATGACGGCTACGACGACCCGGTGATCCTTCATGAGTATGGGCACTACGTCTCGGATCGCTACAGCAAGGACGACAACCCGGGTGGTTTTCACTTCGTCAACGTGGACACCCAGGATCCACGACTGTCCTGGGGAGAGGGGTTTGCCTCCTACTTCCAGAGCGCCGCTCGCGCCCGACTGGGAGACCCGTTCCCGAGTTGGTACGTGGACACCGATGGGAACAACCCCGGTGGCCTGCTTCTGGCCTACGATTGCGAGGGGCCGAGCTATGCCGTGCGGGGAGCGGGGAGCGAGGTCGTGGTACAGGGCCTGCTCTGGGATATCGAGGATGCGGTAGGAACCCCCGACCCGTTTCCCGGCAGCGATGACGATGCGCTGCAGATTCCCCGGAGCCGGATCTGGAGCGTGATCACCGGCCCGCTCCTTCAGCGGGAGGACATCACCCTGGAGGATTTCTGGGAGGCCTGGTTCACCCTGCCGGATGGGTTCGAGCCGGAGATGCGCGACGCCTTCACCGCCCTGGGGGCGGAGTATTTCGCCGACCCCCTGGAGCCGGACGATGGGCCGAACACGGGAACCCCCGTCGTCCCCAACGACCTGCCTACCCATCACACGTTCTACCCCGCCGGGGATCGCGACGAGCACCTGCTTGCCCTGGATGCGGGGGAGACGGTGACGGTCGAGACCCTGAACCTGGAGGGGATGACCGATACCCGCATCGACGTGTACGACCCCGACGACGTTCTCGTGGTGAGCGGTGACGATCGCGGCGGGGGGGATCCCTCCTCCATCGTCTCCTTCACCGCCACCCAATCCGGAACCCATCGGGTCGTGGTGCTCCGCGTCACGCCGGCCGGCATCCTGCAACCGGAGCGGTGGACCGAGTTCGGGTCGTACGATGTCCGCGTGCTGACCGGGAGTCCCGGCCCCAACGTCCTGGGGGAGGCGGCCGGGACCTTCGGCCTTGCCGATCGGGGACTGGGGACCGGCGCCGCCTTCGCGGACTATGACGGGGATGGGGATCTGGACCTGTTCGTGGTCAACAACTCCAACGCGAGCGGGAACTTTCCCGGTTCGGAGCAGGACCGGCTGTATCGCCAGGACTCGGATCCCCCCCGCTTCGTGGACGTCACCCAGTCCAGCGGTCTGGGTAGCGTCGAGGCCGGGGTGGCTGCGGCCTGGGCGGACTACGACAACGACGGCGATCCGGATCTCTTTGTCAGCGATCATGCGTTGCTGGCCAACAACGGTGACGGGACCTTTACCGACGTCACCCTGGCCAGCGGGGTGTCGGACATCGGCCGCGAGTTCGACGCCGCCTGGCTGGACGTGGACCGGGACGGACGGGTGGATCTGTTCGTCCTGCGCCGGGATGGGCCTTCCGTGCTCTGGCACAACGAGGGGGACGGGACCTTCACCGACATCACCGAGGCCACCGGCATCGTCTTTCCCGACGACGGTACCGAGGCATGGGGCGTCTCCTGGTCCGACTACGATCGCGATCGTTATCCGGACCTGTTCCTCACCCGGGTGGGAGGTCAGACCCACCTTCTGTACCGCAATCTGGGGGACAACCGTTTCCAGGACGTGACGGTCGCCGCGGGCGTCGCTTCCACGGTGCCGGCCAGCGGGTCTTCCTGGGCGGACGTGGATGCCGACGGCTGGCCGGATCTGTTCGTCGCCTCACGGGGTGCCAACCGGATGTATCGCAACCGGGGGGACGGCACCTTCCAGGACGTGTCCGCCGCGTACGGAATCGATGATCCCGGTTCGGCCTACGGTTCGGTCTTCGTGGACTACGATATCGACGGTGACCAGGACCTGTTCGTCGCCAACCTGGGTTCTTCCGACGCCCTCTTCCAGAACCTGGGAGGAAGCATGATCCGGACCTCGGAGACCGGAGGGCCCAGTCTGGGGCTGGGGGCCGCCGCCGGCGATGTGGATCGGGATGGCGATCCCGACATCTACTTCACCCGGGGTTGCGGAGGAGCCGGGTGTGAGCCCAACCGGTTGTATCGGAGTGCGGAGCCCTTCAGCGGTCGCAGCTGGATCGCCGTGGATCTCGAGGGGGTGGTCTCCAATCGCGACGGCCTCGGCGCGACCCTTTGGGTCCATGCCCAGGGGACCTTCCAGTCCCGTGTGGTCGGGACCGGTTCCGGATGGGCGGGAAAGAGCCTGACCCCCGAGGTATTCGGTCTGTCGGGTTCGACCATCGATTCCATCGAGGTGTTCTGGCCGGTGGACGGCCGTTACAACGTGGTGCGCAATCCCTCGGTCAACGGTGTGCTCCACATCACCGAGGACATCCAGACCCCCGTGCGACCCGGAGGGCCGGCTCCCACCTTGTCGGTCCGCATGAGCCCGGCCTTTCCCAATCCCTTCTCGGCCGTGGTCACGGTTTCCCTCGACCTTCCCGCGCGTCAGCCGGTCCGCATCGGCATCGTGGATGTGCAGGGACGTCTCCGCCGGACCCTCGTGGATCGAACCCTCGGCGAGGGGCGCCACGTGGTGGGCTGGGACGGGCTGGACGATCGGGGACGCTCGGTGCCCGCGGGTACGTATTTCTACCGCGTGGTCGCGGGCGGCCGGCAGCAGGTCCAGAAGATCGTCCGTCGGTCCCGCTAGGCCCGCGGACAAGGGTTCCGGGGCAAAAGAAAACCGGACCCCGTAGAGCCCGGTCTCCCCAGAAGTTGGCCTTCTTCTGTCGAACGTGATCTAGCGTTTCAGGAGCATCTTGCGCACGGCCTCGGAACCGCGCAACCGATAGAGATAGAGACCATCCGGGGCGGGCCGCCCGCCGGCATCGAGCCCGTCCCAATGCACCACCGCGGCCTCGCCGGGAGGAGCGGACAGGGTGCGTACCAGGCGACCCGAGATGTCGAAAACCTGCACACGGATTCCGCCGCCCGTCGCTCCCAGAACCGGGATACGGGTCGATGCGCGGAACGGATTGGGGAAGTTCTGCCCCAGGGCTGCGCGGGGGGCAACCCCGTGGAACACCTCCGCGGTGCGGATGCGTTCGCTGCTTCCATCGCGGTAGATGGCGTCGAGGGCGTAGGTGACCAGCTCACCCCGGGGCGCATCCGGGTCCGTCACCGAGCCGGCGCCGTCGCTGGTGCGGATCTCCGAACCCACGGGGATCGCGCTCCCCTCCTCGAGACGCGAGACCCGGAAACGGGCCAGATCCCCGTCGTCTTCCCACTGCCAGGAGAGCGTGACCCCGGCCGGGGTGGAAGCGAGGTCGAATCCGAACAGGCGGACCGGGGTCCTGGCCGCGGTCACGACGTGGACCTGCTTGAGGCCCGGGTTGGAGATCAGGGTCTCGGTTCCGTCCGCGAAGATGACCCGGAGACTTTCCAGGGAGTTCACGTTCCCCAGCCCGAAGTGAAGGATGGGGCTGCTCTGGGAACAGTAGGAACCGGGGGTCAGGGCCTGCAGCCATTCGCGGCCGCCGCCGCGGACCACCACCCGTGCGCCGACCGCGATCGCCCCCTTCTCGGTGAGGGGCTGAATCTGGATCCAGTTGTTCAGGTCCAGGCTTCGGCGGGCCTCCAGTTCCTCGGAGTCACTGCCGCTGTCCCGCAACCCGAGGGACATGGCCATTTCCCGGAACGTGCCGTCCCCCTGGTTGACGAACAACTCCACGTTGCGGATCTCCAGATCGCTGCCCTGCAGGGTGAGGAAGTCGTTGTTGATGACGAAGATATCCACGAACCCGTCGCCGTTGAAGTCCCCGTAGGCGGCGCCCCGCGCGGCCAGGGGATCATCCAGACCCGCATCACGGGCCACGTCGGTAAAGGTCCCGTTGCCGTTGTTCTCGAACAGCCGGTTGTGTTCCAGCTCGCGCTGGTACTCGCTGTTGGGGATGAACCCGTTGCTGACATGGAGGTCGAGATCGCCGTCGTTGTCGTAGTCGATGAACGCGGTGCCCCAGCTGTTGTAGGGCCAGGCCCGGATCTCGTCGCGGGTGAGTTCGGCGTCCGGCTTCTCCTTGAGCTCCTGGGTGGGGTGTTCGTGCGGGAGACCCGCCGCCGCGGTCACGTTCTCGAAGGTCCCGTCCCCCTTGTTGCGCAGCAGGGCGTCCTCCCAGAAATTGGCCACGTAGATGTCCAGCCATCCGTCCTGGTCGTAGTCGGCGAAGTTGACTCCCATGGCCCAACCGGGATCATCGGTTCCGGAGATGCGGGAGACATCGGTGAAGGTGCCGTCCCCCTCGTTGCGGTAGAGGATGTTGGGGCCGGGCGACAGGATCACGTTCTCGAAATCGATCCCGTTGTAGTCGTTGGCCACGTACAGATCCTGGTCGCCGTCGTTGTCGTAGTCGGCCACGGCGACGCCGAGGGACCAGTTGCTCTGGCCGTCCTGGGCGTAGTCCATCCCCATGGAAGGCGCAACATCCACGAACTTGGGAACGCCGTTCTGATCGATACCGGTGTTGTGGTAAAGCTGGTTTGCGTAGCCGATATTGCGGGCCACTTCGCCGTAGCTGGCGATGAACAGGTCCAGCAACCCGTCATTGTCGTAGTCGAAGAAGGCCGAGCTTGCCGAGAGAACCTCCCGGGACATTCCGGAATCGATGTCCTTGGGTCCCTTGATTCCGGCCTGACGGGTGGCCAGGCGGAAGGTCCCGTCTCCGTTGGCCAGGAGAAGGGTGTTGGGTCCGTTCGCGGTGATGAAGACGTCATCGAACCCGTCGTTGTTGACGTCGGCGCAGGCGAAGCCCATCCCGGGCCGCAGGGTGCCGTAGACCTCGGGCGGAACCACCGACTCGGTGTGGTCGACAAAACGCCGGGTCTCGGGATCCATGAACATGAAACGGATCCGACCCTTGGGTTCCACGTAGATCAGGTCCAGGAGTCCGTCCCCGTTGCAGTCGAGCCACGCGGAGCCGGAGCCCATGGATGCGTCGGTGGATTGACCCTCGGCACGCCCGGGAAGGAACGCGGCGAAGACCAGAGCGATCAAAAGGAACGAGCGATGCATCACCATGGTGAACCCATCCGGGAGAAGCCCTATCCCGGCCGTAGGGGGAAACTGGCAGGCCCAGCGCGGCCACGGACCAGTAGGTCAGGCGTCCCCGGCGAGAGGACGCGACGTACTATTCTAGCCGACACTATCAACATCGTGAACGACGACCGGGTACCGGCTTCCCACTCCCCGAGTCGGTGGCGCGGGAAGGGGGACACCCGACCCGCCCTATCAGGTTTGATAATACGTTGTACGACAATGGATAAGGTGTTGTCCCGCACAGCCTGAGTCGGTCCGGCCCGGGAGGATTAATTTTTTTTCACCGCCCTGATTCCAAGGGCACCGGCCCGGGGCTGTTCTCTGCGTGATGCAGGGGCGCGTCGGCGATGGGCCATGCCTCCCCCGGTTGATATGCTCCCCGGGTAACGAGGAGGCCGCGGATGGGTGAGCACCAAACCAGAACGAGTTTTTCCAAGGAGAGCCTGCGCGAGTTCGTGCGCTCGCTGCTCGATGATCTCCAGGCTCTCGAACAGATGATCGACACCGGGATGATCGAATCCGAAGTCCGGCGCATCGGAGCCGAGCAGGAGATGTTCATCGTCGATTCGGGTTGCGACCCGTCGCCCCGGGCCCTGGAGGTCCTGGATCGGCTCCAGGATCCCGCCTTCACGACCGAGCTCGCCCGATTCAACCTGGAGGCCAACCTGGACCCCCAGTCCTTCGGCGGGTCGGCGCTGAGCCGTCTGGAGCGGGAACTCGACGCCAAGGTCGCCGCCGCACGTGACGCGGCAACGCAGCTCGGGTCGGACATTCTTCTCGCGGGCATCCTTCCGACCCTGCAGCTCTCGGACCTGGGACTCGACAACATGACGCCCGCGCCACGGTACTTCGCGTTGAACGATGCGCTGGTGAGCATGCGGGGCGGGGAGTTCCAGATCCGCATCAAGGGGATCGACGAGCTCCTGGCCACCCATGACAACGTCATGCCGGAAGCGAGCAACACCAGTTTTCAGATCCACTTCCAGGTGGACCCCGACGACTTCGCGCATCTCTACAACATCGCCCAGGCCATCACCGCCCCTGTCCTCGCCGCCGCGGTGAACTCGGCCGTGTTCCTCCAGCATCGTTTGTGGCAGGAAACCCGGGTCGCCCTGTTCCAGCACTCCATCGATGTCCGCACCGAGACCCAGGCTGCGCGGGGGCAGCGCCCGCGGGTCCACTTCGGGGATGCCTGGATCCGGGACTCCGTGCTGGAGATCTTCCGGGAGGACATCGCGCGACACCGTGTCGCGCTGGGTACCGAGATCCCCGAGAACTCCCTGGAAACCCTCGCCGCCGGCGGGGTTCCGCAACTGCGTGCGCTCCGTCTGCACAACGGGACGGTCTATCGCTGGAACCGGCCGTGCTACGGGGTCAATGACGGGATCGCCCACCTGCGGATCGAGAACCGGGTGCTGCCGTCCGGTCCGACCATCGTGGACGAGGTGGCCAACGCGGCGTTCTATTACGGTCTGCTTGCCTACTACTCGCGTGAGGTCGAGGACATCTCCAAATTGATGCCGTTCGAGGCGGCCTCGGCCAACTTCCTTTCCGCAGCCCGGCACGGGCTCAACGCGCAGATGCGCTGGATCGACGGTCGCACCTCGAGCGCGTCCCGTCTGATCCTGGATCAATTGCTCCCCCTCGCCGCGGAGGGGTTGGGGATTCACCGGATCGACGACGCGGATATCACCCGCTATCTGGGGGTACTGGAAGAGCGGGTTCGTTCGGGACAGACCGGGGCCCAGTGGCAGTTGTCCTCCCTGGAGGAAATGGCGAGCTCGGCATCCCCCATGGAACGGTACGGGGCCCTGGCCCAGGCGGCCCTGGAGAACCAGCGGGCGGGGGCACCGGTCCACACCTGGGAGCTGGCGAGGGTCAGCGGAACCCGGGACTGGAGGCACAGTTACCGGACCGTTGGCCAGTTCATGACCAAGGACCTGTTTACCGTGCGGCCGGACGATCTGGTGGACCTGGCCGCCAATCTCATGGATTGGGAACACATCCGTCATGTACCGGTCGAGGACGATGACGGGGCCCTGGTGGGTCTCGTTTCCCACCGCCGGCTGCTTCGTCTCCTGGCCCGGGGCAAGGGTGGAGCGGATGAGCCGGTGGCCATTCGCGATATCATGAAACACGACCCGATTACGGTCACACCGGAAACGACCACGATCAAGGCCATCCATTTGATGCGGGAGCACAAGGTGGCTTGCCTGCCGGTCGTCACAGCAGACAAACTGGTTGGGATCCTGACCGAACGCGACCTGATCAACGTAGCGGCAAAACTGCTCTTCGAGAAGCTCGAGGAGTTCACCCAGAAGTAGGCGATGAATACCTCGCAGACATCCACCCACGCACCGGATTCGTCGCGGGTGATAGGCACCTATAGCACCGGGCAGCCCGGTCCTTCCGTGGTCGTGCTCGGGGGGATTCACGGCAACGAACCTTCCGGCACCCGTGCCGCCCCCCGCGTCCTGCAACACCTCGAGGAAAACCGGCTTCCCCTGCGCGGGGAACTGGTCGTCCTGAGAGGGAACCTGGCTGCGCTCGCTGCCGGACGGCGGTACATCGATCTCGATCTCAACCGACTGTGGACCACGGAGCGCATTGCCTCGTTGAGAAACGGAGGCCCCGCAACGCCCAGTTCGGAGGGTCGGGAACAGATCGAGATCCTGGAACAGCTGGAGGCGGTCGCGTCCCGCAACGACGGCCCCCTGGTGGTCATGGATCTGCACACCACCTCCAGCGAAGGACCGCCGTTCATCGTCATGAGCGACACCCTGCGCAATCGACGACTCGCCTTGGCCATGCTGGGAACGGTGTTCCTGGGGCTGGAGGAGTCGGTCGACGGGACCCTGCTCGAGTTCCTCACTGAGCGGGGGCACACCGCGGTGGTGGTGGAGGGGGGGCAACATGAGGACCCCGCTTCGGAGCGGGTGCACGAGGCCGCGGTCTGGATGGGGTTGGTGGCCTCGGGGGCGCTGCGGGCCGGGGACCTTCCCGACCTCGGGGATCACCGCGCGGTGATGCGGGAGGCCACCCGGGGGCTGCCGCGATTCGTGGAGTTGCGCCAGCGGTGGGATGTAGCCGACGAGGATCGGTTCCGCATGGAGCCCGGATACCACGGCTTCCAGAGGGTGGGGCGGGGAGAAGTGGTGGCCCAGGACCGCAACGGGCCCATTCGGTTTCCCGAGTCGGGCCGGATCGTGATGCCGCTCTACCAGGAGCAGGGGAACGACGGTTTCTTTGTCGCGCGGGACGTCCACGGCAACTGGCTCCGGCTTTCCACCCTGGTGCGTCGTCTGGGGTGGGCGCGTGCCTTGCCGCTGCTACCGGGGGTCTCGGTCCATCCTGACCGGCCCTATACCCTGGTGGTGGACCCCAGGCTTGCCCGGCTCTACACGGTGGAGATCTTCCACCTGTTCGGGTTCCGCAAGCGGGCGATGGAGAATGGCCGGTACGTCTTTTCGAGACGCAGGCCGGTCTAGTCCCGCGGGGTTCGAGTCGGATCGAAACGTGTTATCGGCTTGACGCCATGGGGGCGCAAAACTAGTGTTCCCGGACTTTTTCATAGCCCCGGGTTCGGGGCAAAACAGGAGAGAAAACAATGGAAGCAACGATGGAACTCGACTCGATGGTTGGTGAAATCGGCCTCGTGGCCGGAAAGATCTGGGCCTGCCTCAAGGAAGAGGCGGAAGAGGTGTCGTTCTCGGATCTGAAGGCCGAACTGGGCGAGACCCCTGCCATGGTGCAGCTTGCCGTGGGCTGGCTGGCCCGTGAAGGCAAGGTGGAGATCCGCAAGCAGGGCGCAGGCTACCGGGTGCGGCTTACCGACTGATTGTCTTTGCGGTAGCCTCCCGACATGTCTGAGCCAACCGTCGCGGATGTCGGCGAGCGAGCCCTGGTCCGCGCGATCCAGCATGCCTTGGGAGCACCCCCGGAAGGGACGTTGGGGCCCGGCGATGATGCCGCGGTCCTGCCCCGGGCACGCGGACGTGCCGTGTTGACCGTGGATGCCCTCGTGGAGGGAACCCACTTCCTGAGGACGTGGGCGACTCCCGAGGATGTCGGCCACAAGGCCCTGGCGGTCAGCCTGTCCGATGTTGCCGCCATGGGCGCGGTGCCTCGCTACGCCCTTGTGGCCCTGACCGTGCCCCCGGACCTGCCTGCCGCGGGAGTGCTGCGGCTGATGCGCGGAGTGCATCGCCTGGCGCGAGGTCAAGACGTCGTGGTTGTCGGCGGCAACGTGACTCGGGGGGAGCGGATATCCGTGACCCTCACCGTCCAGGGCGAACTGGCCTCGGGACACCGCCCTTGGCTCCGTTCGGGGGCGAGGGTCGGCGATGCCGTATTTGTCACCGGGGTTCCCGGGTTGGCCCGTCTGGGCCATCGGCTGCTGGAGCAGGGTGGGGCGCAACCACTCTCCTGGGGCCGGGAGCGCACATCCCGCACCGCCCCGGCCGGAGCCTGGGCCCGGCGGGCGGTAGGCCGCTTTCTCCGGCCGGTGCCGCGGACGGACCTCGTCCCTTCCCTGCGGACGTTGCGACCCCATGCTGTCATGGATGTCAGCGACGGGCTGGCCATGGACCTGGACCGGCTGGCCGAACTGGCCGGCGGGATCCGGGTGGAAGCTGCCCGACTGGAGCCCCCTCCTGGACTTGCCGAGTTGGCGGGGGAGCTGGGGGAGGATCCGGTGGCCAACGGGTGGATCGGGGGGGAGGACTACGAACTCGTGATCGCGGTCCCGCATAGCAGGATCTCGGTGCGGGAGTCCGGATCCCTGGGGGGGCAGCCCCTGACCCGAATCGGGGAGGTGGTGGGGGGGGCTCCCGGGGTGGACGGGCTTCCGGAAACCGTACGGGGGCGGTCGTTTACGCACTTTGGCAGCGATGATTTGCTTGGGGATGACCCGCGAAACTGATAGACTCACTGCGGGAACACGGACCGGAGCCGCCATTAAGGCGCACCTCGGTTCAATAATCGGTCGCGCGCGCTCGCGACCACTGCAACCAGGGTACGGCATCGTCAGG
Source organism: Candidatus Eiseniibacteriota bacterium (assembly GCA_942491735.1). Lineage (GTDB taxonomy): Bacteria > Eisenbacteria > RBG-16-71-46 > JABDJR01 > JABDJR01 > CALOCN01. Next base: position 341,871 of record CALOCN010000014.1, read on the forward strand.
GTACTAGATCACCGATAGAGGCTAGCAACATCTCCGCTCCGTCCGCGCGCAGGATTGTTGTGCGCGGTTCGCATGCCCCAAAAGGGCAACCCGTTCCTGGCCTGGAGTTCCTATGCAATTGCTGCGCGTCCTCGTAACACTCACCCTCATCTCCGGATGGATCAGCACCGTCGCGGTGGCGGCCTGTTTCGACCATCCCGGCGCCGGCGCACCCCAGTCCCCCGGGTTCGAGTTCGTGGTGGAGGACGAGGTCGAAGGCCCCGACGACCGTGGTCTGTTTCACTACACCTATCGGATCTATCGCGAGGATCGCGGCCAGGTCGACTACGGCGAAGCCACCCATTTTGGGCTCCTGCTGTCCTGCGCGGTCTATCCGGCGGGGTCCCTCATCCGTGGCGGGGGCGCCGGGATCGGGGTGGCGGGGGATGTCAGCACCTGCGGCTTGCGCATCGGTGAAGCCAGAGGGGACTTTGTCGTCCCGGGCGCATCCAACGACTGCACCGACACCGGATTCGAAGTCTCCTTCTGCGGCGGGGGTCTGATCCCCGACGGCGACTTTCGATCGTACCCGCAGGATACGGATGACCCGGTGCTGGTGGTGTCCTTCACCAGCCTGTCGGATCCCACCGAGGGCACCTGGTTCATGCGAGGGGGTGCGGTGGCCAATGCCGGCACGCCGGGCGCCACGCGGCAGCTCCTACGCGAACCGGTGGCGCTCCTGGCTAGCCAGACCGTCCAGGTGCCGTCCTGTCTGTTCGTGGTCCCCACCGAATCGGTGAGCTGGGGGCTGCTCAAGAGCGGACGCCGCTGAATCGATCGGTTCCCTCGCTCCTGGGGCACCTGCAGAAACCCGGCAAATCACGTATTCTTGAAGGTCCACCGGCCCCACGGATGGCTCGTGAAGCCCGTTGTGATTCAAGGAGATAGACCGAATGCCCCAGATCGAAACCAGCCCCAGCCTTGTCCAGGCCACCTATGACCGTTCCCGCAAGAACCTGGAGGTGGTCAGGGAACGCCTGGGCCGCCCTCTGACCCTTGCCGAAAAGATCGTCTACGGGCATCTCGACAAACCGGCGGAGCAGGATCTGGATCCCGGCAAGGCCTATCTCGAGACCCGTCCGGATCGGGTGGCGCTGCAGGATGCGACGGCCCAGATGGCCATGCTCCAGTTCATGATGGCTCAACGCCCGGAGACGGCGGTTCCCACCACCATCCACGCGGATCACCTCATTCGTGCCCATGTGGGTGCGGGACCGGATCTGGACAAGGCACTGACCGAGAACAACGAGGTCTACGCCTTTCTCAAGACCGTGGCCGCGAAGTACGGGGTGGGTTTCTGGAAGCCGGGGTCGGGGATCATCCACCAGGTCGTCCTGGAGAACTACGCGTTTCCCGGCGGCATGATGATCGGGACCGATTCCCACACTCCCAACGCCGGCGGTCTGGGCATGGTCGCGGTAGGGGTCGGGGGCGCCGATGCGGTGGACGTCATGGCCGGGTTCCCCTGGGAAGTGCTCCATCCCCTGCGTACCGGCGTGTACCTGACCGGCGAGATGTCGGGTTGGACCGCCCCCAAGGATGTCATCCTCTGGGTCCTCGACCAGATTTCGGTCAAGGGCGGGACCAACCACATCGTCGAGTACTTTGGGCCGGGGGCGTCGACCATCAGCGCCACCGGCAAGGGCACCATCTGCAACATGGGGGCCGAGCACGGCGCGACCACCTCGGTGTTCGTCTACGACGAACGGATGGAGGCCTATCTGCGTGCCACCGAGCGGGCCGAGATCGCGGACCTGGCCAACCGGAACCGGGATCTCCTCACCGTGGATAGCGACGTGGAAGCCGATCCCGGAAAGTTCTACCACCGGGTCCTGGAACTGGATCTCAGCAAGCTGGAGCCGTACCTGGTGGGCCCGCACTCTCCGGATCTGGCGCGGCCGGTGTCCGAGGTGGCCAAGGCGGTCCAGGCCGAGGACTACCCGGATACGGTGTCGGTGGCTCTCATCGGCTCCTGCACCAACTCGTCCTACGAGGACATTTCCCGCGCCGCCGACGTGGCGCAACAGGCCCTGGACCACGGGGTCCGCATGGCCAGTCCGCTCATGGTGACTCCCGGTAGCGAGCTCATCATGGCCACCATCCGTCGTGACGGCCAGATGGGGACCCTGGAGAAGGCGGGCGCCACCGTCTTGGCCAATGCGTGCGGTCCGTGCATTGGACAGTGGGCGCGCCCCGAGATCCGCAAGGGGGAACGCAATACGATTGTCACCTCGTTCAACCGGAACTTTCCCGGGCGCAACGACGCCAATCCGGACACCCTGGCCTTCATCGCCAGCCCGGAAATCGTCATGGCCTACGGTCTTTCCGGCAAACTCTCCTTCAACCCTCTCCAGGACGAGCTGACCGGGGCCAACGGGAAGAGCTGGAAGCTGACCCCGCCCAAGCCGGCCCCGGAGCTTCCCAAGGACGGATTCGTGTTTGCCCGGGATGGATATGCGGCGCCCCCCGAGGACGGCAGCTCGGTGGAGGTTGCGGTGGCTCCGGACAGCAAGCGCCTCCAGCTGCTGACCCCGTTCTCGGAGCCCGAGGTGTCGCGATTCCAGGACATGCCCCTCCTTATCAAGACCCGGGGCAAGACCACGACGGATCACATCTCCCCCGCCGGACCCTGGCTCCGCTTCCGTGGGCATCTGGACAACATCAGCGACAACATGTTCACCGGCGCGATCAACGCCTTCACCGCGGGTCGCGGGACCACGCGGAACCCGGTGAGCGGGCAGGCCGATCAGCCCATTCCCGCGGTGGCCCGGGCCCTCAAGGCGGAAGGGCGCATGTGGGTGGTGGTGGGAGACGAGAACTACGGCGAAGGGTCCAGCCGGGAGCATGCGGCCATGGAGCCGCGACACCTGGGATGCGGCGCGGTGATCGTGCGTGGGTTTGCTCGCATCGCCGAGACCAACCTCAAGAAGCAGGGGGTGTTGCCCTTGACCTTCGCCGAGGCGGCGGACTACGACAAGGTTCGGGAAGACGACACGTTCTCGTTCCCGGAACTCAAGAGCCTGGCCCCTGGCCGTCCCGTGGACGTGATCTTGAATCACGCGGATGGCACGACCGAAACCGTCACGCTGCGACATTCGCTCAACGACGACCAGGTGTCCTGGTTCTGGGCCGGAAGCGCGCTGAATCTTCTCGGTAAGCAACCGGCCTAGTAGTTGCTGGACGACATGGCGGCCATCGCCACGACAAGAAGCGCAATTGGGACCGCCGGGGCGAGATAGGACTGGAGCGAACCGCCCAGGTAGATCGACGCGGCGGTGCCGGAGGGGGTGTCGGGGAAGTTCTCCCGGGTGTCGAAGGCGAAGACGTCGAAGCCCAGATCCACGGAGACCAAGCCGGAGAACAGGACGCTGATCGATCCGAACCCGCCGGGGTATTTGGGGGCGACCTGGTTGTCGGAACCCGAGACGAGAATCCCCAGGGTGGCGTCCAGCGCGATCCCCTCGTCAAGCTGGCGTCGGTAGCGTGGACCAATCCCCCAGCGGGACCCGTTTCCATCCGCGGCGACGTGAAAGACCCCTCCCCACGAATCGGGACCGGCCCCTCCCGTACGAAACCCGACATCCGCGGTGAACAGGAACTCCGGGTCCCTGCCTCGAGCCGACGTGACGAGGGGTGCATGAAGTCCTGAGGCCAGGATCAGCCGAAGCTCCGAACTCGATTCCGTTTCCTGGAGTGCGTCGGCCAAGGCGACGGAGGGAGCGAGCGCCAGGAGCCACATGATCGTGGCCAGCGTGGCTGTGGGTTGCATGGAGGGCCTCCCGGGTGAATCGGTCGGTTCCTCTCCAGTGCATGGGCCATGCCGGGACAAAGGGGGAACCCCGCCCCCAGGCGTGGGGGTTGGGGGGGAAGGAGTTACGGTTGCCGTGCTCCGGATCCGGAATCAGAGCGGGCGATGGCTGTGCGCCTGGCGTCGGGTTTCGTATCCGCGTGGATACGCTACGCAGGTCCGGGTGGGGCGTGTATCCTCACGCTCCCGAGTTCGGTTCGCCCCGCCCCCGAGAGACCCAATGCCCGCTGCCTACCCCGATCTTCAGACCTTCATGCACGCGCTGCGCCGACAAGGTGAGCTGGTCACCGTCGAAGCACCCGTGGATCCCCGCCTGGAAGCGCCGGAGATCCACCGCCGCGTGATTGCCGCCGGGGGACCGGCCCTGCTGTTCACCAACCCCATCGGGGCGAGCTTCCCCCTGGTGACCAACCTGTTCGGGACGGCGGGCCGGGTGGAGATGGCCTTTGGCCGGCGACCCCGGAACTTTGTTGCCCAGGTAGCGGGGCTCCCCGAACGTCTCATGCCCCCGACCCCCGCCGCGCTGTGGGGCGAGCGCCACCTGTTTGCCGCCCTGGCCAAGGTCGGGCTCAAGCAGAAGGCGACCGCTCCGGTGCGCGAGGTGCGGATGGATCCCGTGGATCTCGGGACCCTGCCGGTCCTCACCACCTGGCCCGAGGACGGGGGACCCTTTGTCACCCTGCCCCTGGTCTACACGGAGCACCCCAAGGACGGGGGACACAACCTGGGGATGTACCGTCTCCACGTGCATGATCGCGACCGCACGGGCATGCATTGGCAGATCGGCAAGGGAGGTGGATTCCACTACCAACTGGCCGAGGCCGCCGGCCGCCCCCTGCCGGCCAACGTATTCCTGGGGGGCCCTCCGGGTCTCATGCTCGCGGCGATCGCTCCCCTTCCGGAGAACGTCCCGGAACTGCTCCTGGCCTCGCTGCTGTTGGGGGAACGGATCCCCCTCGCCCCCAATCCGTCCGGCCCGCTTCCGCTGATGGCTTCGGCCGAGTTCACCCTGGTCGGCGAGGTCGCCCCCCACGAACGGCAACCGGAAGGGCCGTTCGGTGATCACTACGGGTACTACTCGCTGCAGCACGACTACCCGGTGTTCCAGGTGCGCAGCGTCTACCACCGCAGGAACGCGGTCTATCCGGCGACGGTGGTAGGCAAGCCTCGCCAGGAAGACTTCTTCATCGGCGACTTCCTGCAGGAACTCCTCTCCCCCATCTTCCCCGTGGTCATGCCCGCGGTGACCGACCTCTGGTCCTACGGCGAGACCGGGTACCACTCCCTGGCTGCCGCGGTGGTCAAGCAGCGTTACAAGCGCGAGGCCATGGCCTCGGCCTTTCGCATCCTGGGAGAGGGTCAGCTCTCGTTGACCAAGTTCCTGCTCGTGCTGGATCAGCCGCGGGACCTGAAGGACTTTGCCGGGACGCTGGAGCACGTGTTGGCCCGGGCGGACTTCCGAACGGATCTCTACGTATTCGGCAACCTGTCCATGGACACGCTCGACTACACCGGGCCCAAGGTCAACGAAGGATCCAAGGGCGTGCTGCTGGGAGTGGGTGATCCCGTCCGGGACCTGCCGCGGGAGTACACCGGCACGCCGCCCTCGGGAGTGAAGAGCGTTCGGGTTTTCTGCGGCGGTTGCCTGGCGGTTTCGGGGCCCTCCTATGCGGAGGACCCCCACGCCCCCGCGGCCCTGGCCGGGCACGAGTCCTTCCGGGAGTGGCCGTTGTTGGTGATGGTGGACGATGCCGAGCGTGCCACCCGCAGTCCCATGAACTTCCTCTGGACCACATTTACCCGGTTCGAGCCCGCGGCCGATGTGCACGCGGCCTCGGTGGATCTGGTGCGCCGGCACGTGTCCTACACCGCCCCGGTGGTCATCGATGCCCGCATGAAACCGGACTACCCGGCTGAACTCTCCTGTGACCCGGAAACAGCGGCCCGGGTCAGCGAGCGCTGGAAGGAGTACTTCCCCGGGGGAATGGAGATGGGTGACTCGGAGAAAGGGCACCTGGACTAAGTTCTGTACATAGTTTGTCTAATTATTGTCTAGACAAATCTTGTCTGCCGGCCTATCCTGGGTAACTCAAGCAAGGAATCGAGTCCCCCAATGAGAAGGTCGGCCCGGATGGAGCACATCAGAGCAATCGTCGGCGGTGCGGTCGGGATCCTGTTGCTTCTGTCCAGCCCGGCTCCCGGAGGCCCCTTGAACGACCCCGCGTCCCTCGTGGATTTCAGCGGTGAAGATCCCTCGACCTGGAGCCCGGTCAACGACGGGGTGATGGGCGGCCTCTCCCGGAGCGCCATGCGGATCACGGAAGAGGGTACGGGTGTCTTCTCGGGGGTGCTCTCGCTGGAGAACAACGGGGGGTTCGCTTCGGTGCGGGTGCGGCCCAAGGCATCCGATCTTTCGGCGCACTTGGGTCTGGCAATTCGGGTCCGGGGGGATGGACGGACGTACCAGTTGAGGCTGCGGACCGACGACCGGTTCGACGGCGTGGCCTATCGGGCCGTGTTCGACACCGTGGAGAACGAGTGGCTCACCGTGAGAATCCCGTTTGCCGAGTTCGTTCCCACCTTTCGCGGGCGGGTTCTGGATGACGTTCCGGCCCTGGACACGCGCCGGATCAGTCAGATGGCGTTGATGGTGGCCGACAAGCGATCCGGCGCCTTCGTCCTGGAAATCGAGTCCATCCGGGCCTTCGGTCAATGACCGTGACCCGAATAGCCCCCCTGATCAACCGGTTCTTCATCCAGCGGGACGTGGAGTCCATCTTCCGCTACCGGGAGTCGGTGTTGCGGTCCCTGTATCCCTCCCGGGAAGCAGCCTTGGCGACCGTTCCGACCTGATAGACTGTTGCCCCCGGCTGTCTGTCATGCACCGAATCCAACCTGCCTTCGTCATACTCCTTGCCCTGCTCGGTGGTCTCGGGACGTCCTGTTCCCGGGACCAGGGTCCCAGCGTGCTGTTGATCAGCGTCGATACGCTGCGACCGGATCATCTGGGGTTCATGGGACACGACGTGCCGACCAGCCCCCATCTGGACGCCCTCGCCGCCCGGAGCCGGGTCTGGGATACGGCCTACAGCCAATCCGGCTGGACCCTCCCCTCGTTGGCGTCGCTCCATACCGGGCTCTACCCGCGTCAGCATGGCGCGACCGATGTCCATTACGGCGTGGCCGGGGGGGCCGTCACCCTGGCCGAAGTGGCCCGGGAGCATGGCCTGCGGACGGCGGCCGTGGTGAGTCAGATCCTGTTGGCTCCCGCCTACGGGCTCAATCGCGGCTTCGATCACTACGATGCCACGGTGATCGGGGACTCGGATCCCAAGGACGCGGTGACCGGGGCGGCCGTTACCGATCGCGCCCTCGCGGTGCTGGACGATCTGGGGGCCGAGCCGTTCTTTCTCTGGGCCCACTACCTGGATCCCCACTTCGACTACGTGGAGCACGCCCCGTGGGCTCACTTCGGGGACACGGAGCTCGATCGCTACGACCAGGAGATTGCCTATACCGACCAGCAGATCGGCCGGCTGCTGGAGGGAATCGAGGCGCGCGGGTTGGGCGACAACCTGATCGTGATCTTCACCTCCGACCACGGCGAGGAGTTCGGGGAGCATGGAGGCAAGTGGCACGGCACCCTGCACGAGGAGGTGTTGCGGGTGCCGTTCCTGATCTCCGGGCCCGGCGTGGAAACGGGTCGGGATACCCGCATCGCGGAACAGGTCGACCTGTTCCCGACCCTGGCGGCCCTTCTGGGATGGACGTCGCCGAAGGAGCTTCCAGGGGAGAATCTCCTGGATCCCATGGCAAAGCACACCCCGGTCCTCGCCGCGCGTGATCGTCCCCCCGGGTTCCAGCAGGGAGCGTTGATCGACCGGGGGACCAAGGTCATCCACATCGAGGAGACCGACATCTCGGCCCTTCCCGAAATGAGTCGCCGGTTGTTCTACGACATCAGCACCGTGGTTCCGGGGACCTATCTCTACGACCTCAAGGCCGATCCCGGGGAGCGAACCAATCTGTTCCAGCGGACGGATCCGGGTCATATCGACGTGCTGCGCCGTCTTGCCGATCACTATCGGCAGACCGTGACCGCTCGTGAGGACGTGGCCCTTTCGGATGAAGCGCGCGAACGCCTCCGCAGTCTCGGCTACATGAACTGATGTGGCGCAAGCGGCTCCTATTCGGGATCGTCGTCCTGGTGGGGATCGCTTCCGGGGTCATTGGATTCCTGGCCACCCCACGTCGTGTGGCGGATGACGACACTTTCCTGCGGCACTATGCGCCGTTCGCGGACGTGGTGGCCTCGAATGATGGCAGGTCTTCGGCTGATGACGAGCCGGGACTGTTTTCCCTTCGGTTGCGTGCAACCAACGGTCTCGAAGCGGACATCCTGGTTCGTGTCCCGGAGGGTCAGGGTCCGTTCCCGGCACTCATCCTCCAGGGAGGCTTCCGCACCGGCAAGGACGTGGTCCGGCACGTTCCGCAAGGACTCCCTCCCATCGTGTGGGCGTCCCTCGACTACCGGATCCGCAAACCGGACGGTGAGTCCATCCCGGACTACCTGGGTTCGGTGAACCGCCTCAAGGAAGAAGCCGAGGAAACCGTCGCCGCCACCCTGTTGTTGCTGGACTGGCTGGAGCAGCAGCCGTTCGTGGACAAGGACCGTACGCTGCTCGCCGGAGGCAGCCTGGGCGCGTTCTTCGCCGGGATTGCGGGAGCGATCGAGCCCCGCTTCGAAGGCGTGGCCATGCTCTACGGCGCAGGCCGCCTCCCCGGCGTGGTCGCGGTCAACGTGCCGTACCTCCCCTCCTGGAAACGGATCGGGGTGGAGTGGATCACCAATCCGTATCTGGGCCCCGTGGATCCCATCCACTTCGTTGGACGCATTGCCCCCCGCCCGTTCCTCATGGTCAACGGAGAGAAGGACGAACGCATTCCGCGCCCGGCGGTGGAAGCCCTGTACGCCGCTGCCGGCGAACCCAAGGAGTTGATCTGGCTGGACCACGGCCACCGGGTGCTGGGGGACGCGGAACTGGTCGGGGAGTTGGCGGAGATCCTCATGGACTGGATGGAACGCCAGGGATGGGTTCGGTAGCTAGAGCAGCTGACTCCATATAGTCAACGCATGACCAGCAGGGCGGTGGAGTGGATCTCGGTCCCCGCCACCAGCCGAACAAAGTACCGGCCCGAGGGTACCCGCTCCCCCCGACTGTCGCGGCCGTCCCAACTCACGGTGTGGCGTCCGGCGGGGAGTGTTTCCTCCATCAGACGGCGTACCCTTCGCCCCTGCGGGTCGTACACGTCGATCCGAATCGGCTCGGCCCCGGGCAACTCGAAGGCGATCCGGGAACGGGAGGTCAGCGGGTTGGGAAAGGCGGCGAGGAGTCGCGTGGCCGGAGGTGCCCCTCGCGGATCAACTGCCCCCGCGGGGGCGGTGGGGTTCCACCCGAGGTCGTAGGTGACCGGGCCCAGGTCGCCCCCCTCGCGACGAAAGACGACGAGCGGGTGCCAACCGGTATTCGTGGCGGTGAAGGTGAGAGCGTCGATCGCGGGCCCCACGGGTTGGGAGATCTCGACTTCCCCGGCAAGGCGCCCGGCCACCGTTCCGGGCAGACCGTCGGCCACCGCGAACTCCAGATCCGCCGAGCCGGCCGCACGTTCCAGCCGTATGTGGATTGCCGACCCCGCAGTGAGGTAGGCCTCGTAGACATCCACGACCCGGTCCTGGTCCAGGATCTGACCCACGTAGTCGGCCGTGTCGCCGGCGTTGCGTCCCGTGGCGTCGGAAACGTCCAGAACGAACCCATCCTCGGCTCCGGCGTCGAACCGCACGACACCGGGGTAGAGAACGAGGGGCGTGGAGCTGAAGTGGCCCACCACGAAGTCCGTCTCCCCGAAGTACTGGACGGAGGCCCCTACGTTGTTGCTGAACCCCGAAGTGCTGCTGCTGTAGTCGTCATAGACGTGAAGGTCGTAGTCGTCGTCGGTGTCGAACGGGGATATTCCGATCGCCCAGGCCACGTTGGCGGTGCGACTGTAGGTAAAGCCGTCGATGTTGGGGAAAGGCATGAGGAGGTTGTTGATCGGCGCGGCGTCGCGCTGGACAGGCGTGTTCACCGAAAGGGAACCCGGCTCCCAGATATACTGGCCGCTCCATGCGTTGTCGTTCTCGTTCGTTTCCGTGACCGTTCCGGCAGGATCCGCGATGACGGTGATGGTGTGTCGTCCACCGCGTACGGTGATCGCGTTGTTGAAGCCCTGCCACGGGCCGGGGGCGTGTTCGGTGACGGTCGGCCAGAACTGGGTCGTGGTGAGGACTCCATCCAGGAAGACCTGGGTGGTGAAGGGGGGGGTGTTGCTGGGGCCCTCCTGCTCCACGGACCAGTTGAGATAGGTGGTGAGGTCCGGGCCGTTGAGCAGGGCGGGGAGCGGTGCGTACCCCGGGCCGCCATCGTTGCTGTTGCGAGGCACCGCGGGAGCGCTGAATCCGGGCGGGACCACCGAGGCGTTCAGGTTTGCCAGCGCCGCTCCGACTTCGATCTCGTACAGCGCCTCCAGAGGTAGATCCGCCGACCAACTCTTGTAGACGACGAGGCCATAGTAGCCCGCGCTTGGGGGCTGGAAGTTGAAGGACTTCGTGGCACCGGTGCCGCCAGAGATGGCGGAGGCCATCGACCTGTCCATGTAGGCCGTTGCTGCGTCGAACAGCGCCATATCGAGGCCGGCCAGCCCGGAGGTCCGGGTCAGCCGGAACTCGTAGGTGAGTGTCGGATCATCCAGGTACACCTCGTGGAAGGCTAGGATCCTGTCCGCGTCGAGTTGGACGGGGCCCAGGAGTTGGAAGTCGTCGTAGTCCCCGGAGGGGTTCAGGAGCGGGCCCACCTGGTTGCTCTGTTGGATCACGTAGTCGTCTTCGATCAGGGCGGTGTAGCGGGTGGTTCCCACCCAGCGCGTTGCCCCGTACCCGGCCACATTTCCGTTGACGACCACGAAGTCGGTGATGCCCAACGAGCCCCGGGACTCGGCCAACGGAGTCTGGTAGCCGAGGGTGGATCCGGCGTAGTCGTCGAAGAGCCAGAGATCGTAGTCGTCGTTTGCGTTGCGCGGCAGGATCCCCACCACGCCCCACCAGTCACCCGTGAACTCGAATCCGTCGCAGTTGCGCGCGGGAAGGAGACCGGAGGTCGGCGGCAGGCCGCGGGTCTGCGGGACCTGATCCAGGAGTACGGTGGGGCTCCAGGCGAACTGCGCTTCGACCACATTGTCCGCCTCGTTGGACTCCACAATGCCCAGGTTGCTGTCCAGGAACACGTTGAGCGTGTGCCGCCCCCCGGGGACGGTGATCCCGACATTGTTCCAGCCCAGCGTCACGCCCGGAGCCCAGGTTCCGGCCCACCCGTTGCCTCCCAGGAGAGTGCCGTCGACGGGTCCGTCCAGGTATACGGCAACCGCACTGTTCGAGGAGGCGCAATCGAGACCGTTGTTGGTCTGGGCGTAGTTGACGTAGCCGGGAACGTTTCCGGTCAGCGTCGCCGGGAGCGGCGCCCACGTACCGGTGGCATCGCCGGTGTTCCGCGGCACCACGGGGCCCCACCATCCGGAGGGCGTACCGCCGGCGAGGTTGGGCCGCCCCGCGCGGGGGTACAGGTGCTCTGCGCCCTCCACGTCCGTGGGCCACAGGGTCCGGCGTTTGGTCTCGCCGTTGCCTGTCCCTCCGAACATCGTCTTTTCCGAGTCCGCCACCCCATACATGTCGCCGAGTCCGAGGCTGTGTCCGAACTCGTGCGTGGCCACGTTCTCCACATCCATGTTGCCCGCAGCTCCCGTGCAGGACCAGGTCGCGTACTGGGCGTTGAAGGTGACATCTGCCTCCGTGATCTCCCCCGTGGAAGGGTTGAAGGCCGTGCTGGCCGAGCCGATGAGGCCCGGATTCCCCTCGAAACCTGTTGTCGACCATCCGTAGACGTTCTGGCCGTCGTTGTGATCCAGGCTCGACAGGGTTGTCGTACCCCCGTAGCTCACCGACAGACCCGAGGCGCACATCCAGGTGGACATGACCTTCTGCAGTCGGTTGGCCGTCTCGGCCACCGTGCATCCGGGAGCACCGGCGTTGTTGAGCAGGAAGGTGGGGGTTCCGTTCCAGGCGTAGTCCCAGGTGGCGAAGGTGATCTCGAACGGGAAGGGAGCGCTGGTCAAACCGGAGGCCGAACTGTAGACGGTGACGTCTCCGCTCCAGCTGTTGGGGACCTCGACGACGACCCACCCGCTCCCCCACGTCACCGGAAGCTCCTTCATGTTCCCCGGAAAGGTCACGGTGTCGGCGGCGGCGCCGAACGCGTTGCCACTGAGGGTCACGGTTGCGCCGATCCCGCCCGCGATGGGCTGGGGAGAGGCCTGGTAGATGACGGGCGTCTGTGCCGCCGCGGTACCGATGGAGAAGACCAGGAGGAGGAAGGCAACAACGGGAGCAAGCGGGTTCATGACAAGCCTCCAGAGCGGAGCGTGGCAGGTTCTACGGGCCGGAAAGGATGTTCTCCACGGTGCGGGCGAACCGGTCGCGGGTCGTGGTGCGACCCCGGTAGTCGGTGACGCGATCCCCGTGAAGGCGGAACGACCCCTGTTCCAGCGAGAAGACGGTGCGTGTGTCTTCCCTGGTCTCAGGGGACAAGAAGAGCAGGACTTCCTCACCGATCTGGAACCGAGGTTGGTGCTCCACCCGGATGCCCACGTCGCCGACGATCCCCCCCTGGGCGCGGATCACGGTCTGTTTGGCGGTCGCGGGCATCCCCTTCACCACACGATCCACCCGGATCACCGTGTCGGTGAAGATGGTGGTCCGGTCCGCGTTCCAGAAACTCCGCTGCGAGACCACGAATCCCTCCACCGCGGCATCGCTCTCCAGCACGAGCTGATCGAAGGGTATTTCGATCATGAGCCCCCTGGCCGGGAGAGCCGGGGCCAGAGCCAGGACCAGGACGGCGAGAAGGGCGCCCAGCCGGCTCATGGTTTCTTCCCCGCCGCCGGGGCCGGTTTTTCCGGAGCCGGGCGATTCGGCGCGGTGAAGACGCGTTGCGCAGGATTGCGGAGGTGCTCGATCTGGCCTAGGGCCTCGGCCTCGATGGCCGTCTCGCCCCGGGTGGCGGCGCCCGCGGCCAAGGCCTCCAGGAAGCGCAAGCGGGATCCGGTCTTGGCCTCGCGAATGGACCGCTCGAGGTCCACGCGGCGATCGGGGTCGGTTTCGGATCTCAACCGTTCGGCCAGGCGCCGGACCTCGGCGCGGCCCTCCTCTTGGATGGAAGCCAGGACCGCCTCGTGGGGGGCCAGCGGCGCGGTGATCACAGGATCCGTCGGGGCCGGCTGCTGATGAATCTCCCGGTGAGCGTCGCCGTAGGCCAGGCTTCCGCCGACGGCCAGGGCGACGGCTCCCGGGATGAAGAGCCGAAATTTCATGATGAGTCCTCCCAGGAACGGCGGGGAGACAGTTCCCCGGACCGGCCCTTTCTGGGGTGGTCGCACCGGGAAAGGGAAAGTTCCCCGGACAAACGGGGAGGCGGCCGCGCGTTGACGGGCCCTGCAGCCACTCCTATGCTGTAGTCCACGCGCGGAGTGTGTTCATGCCCTTGCTGTTGCCCCTTCTGATCGCGGGCTCCCTGACGGTGCAATCGCCACCGTTCCCCCGGGATGTACAGATCCAGGTCGATACCCTGGTGAGGACGGGACAACCCGCGCAGGCGCTGGACCTGGCATTGCCCGCCCTGGCCCGCTCCCCCGCCGATCCCGTTCTGTTGGTCAGCGTTGCCATTGCCTATGGGCGGCTCGACAGCGTCCAGGCTGGGATGCGCACCCTGACCGCTCTCGTGGACAGCACCCTCTACCCCGGTCACGCCCTCCTCGCCAAGGGCGTTCTTCTCAGCGTGCGGGAGGATCGTCGGCGCGGATTCGAACTCCTGGAGCAAGCCGCCGTCCTCCTGCGGGAAGCCGGGGATGCGCCGGCCCTGTTGACCGCTCTGGTCGAGGTGGGGCAGTTGGCCATGCGACTGCGTGAACCGGACCGTGCGGAGGCGTCGCTGGAGGAGGCCGAGGCGCTGGGGACACCCGGTGGGTTTGTTCAGATGCGGATCGAAGCCCTGGATCTTCTGGGACAGCACCGAAGTCGGACGGGAGACCTGGGTGGGGCGTCCGAGCGGATGGAGGCCGCCATGGACCTCGCGCGCAGGTGCGGGAGTATCCTGGAAGCCCGGGTTGCCAACAACCTGGGGTGGATCCGGCAACGGCAGGGCCGGTACGCCGAGGCCCGCACCCTCTATCTCCAGGCTGCCGAACTGGCGAGGGCGGAGGGCAACGACTGGGTGCAAATGCAGCGGTTGGACCGGGCCGCATCCATGTCCCTTCGCCTGGGCGAACTGGACGCCGCGCTGGAACAAGCGGCCACGGCATGGGAGCTCAGCCTCCGGTTTCCGGAGGCGGTGCCGCAGCAAGCCGACATCCTCACCACCCTCGTTCGCGCCCGTCGCATGGCCGGACAGTTTCCCGAGGCGCTGGTACTGGCGGATCGCGCAGTGGCGCTCCTGGACACGACGAACGCCGATCCGGATGACCTCCTGCTCGCACTCCAGGCGAAGGCCAACGTTCTCGTCGACATGGGCCGCTTGCTCGACGCGCTCGCCGTGCACGAGGAAGCGACAAGGCTGGCCGAACGGACGTCTCCCTCGATGCAGGCCGCCGTCCACAACAACCTGGGCAATTGCCTGCTGGCCCTGGGCGACCCCCGGGAGGGTCTGCGCCGCTATCGCTTGGCTTTGGAAATCGCCGAGGAACAGACCCTGACCAGCCGGCGCCCCACCTACCTGGCCAATATCGCCAGCACCTATGCCGGTCTCGGTCGGTACCAGGAAGCGATCCAGAACTTCCTTGCTGCACGGGACGCGTTCCTTGCCAACGGCGACCATGTCAACTCGTTGCATGTCCAGATGGACCTCGCCACCCTGCACCTGCGACTTGGTGATCCGGATGAGGCCGAGGCGCTGTTCCGGTCAACGATCGAGAGCATGGCCAGCGGGGGGATCGGATATCGCCGGGCCGGTTGCCACCGGGGTTTGGCTGCGGTTTATCGCAAGCGGGGGGAGCCGGGTCGAGCGCTCGAGCAGCTGGCGCTTGCCCTGCAGTCCGCCCGGGACTCGGGCGCCGAGGCGGAGGAGTTGAGCGCGCTCCTCCTCCTGAGCCGCCTGGAACGGGAGGCCGGGGAGAACCCCGAGCGGGCCCTGGCCCTGGCCGACACCGGCCTGGTCCGCGCGCGTGACCTGGGTCAGCATCCGCTCGCGGTGCGCTTCCGGATCGAGAGGGGCTGTGCGTTGCGTGCCCTGGGAGACCCGGTCGCCGCGGTCACGGATCTGGAAGCGGCCCTGGCGGAAGCAAGCGACGACCTGTTCCCGGAGACCCTCTACCGGGCCGGTCTTGAACTGGGTCGGTGTCACGCGGAGGCGGGGCGGATCGAGGCCGCCCGCGCCGCCTATGGTGAAGCTGTCCGTGCTGCCGAAGACCTCCGCCGGGGAGTGGGGGCGGATGAGGAACGCTGGAAGGTGTTTGCCTCGCATGCGGAAGCGCATCTGGAACTGGCGTCGATTCTGGTCACTACCGAGACGGCAGCGCGGGACGTCCCGGAAGCGTTCGCGCTGGTCGAGATGGGGCGTGCGCGCAGCCTTCTCGACCGGCTGAGGGAGCAGGGGGTTGATCTGGATCGGGGCGTGTCGCCGGACCTGGTGCGTCGGCGGGAGGAGATCCTCCGTCGCTACGCCTATACGCGTTCCCGGATGGAGAGCCTTCTGGCATCACCCACGGCCTCGGCGAGCATCGACTCCCTGCGGGGGGTGCTGGCTGCCCTGAACCGGGACTACACCCGGGTCGAAGGGCGCATCCGGCTGGAGCGGGGCTATTTCCCCGATCCCGGTACCGCGGCCGCCGGGGTGGATTCGGTCGCTTCGTCCCTTCCCGTGGGGACGGTGCTCCTTGAAGTGGCGGCGATTCCGGACGGGACCCTCCTCGCGTTCCACCTGTCCGCCGGAAGCCCGGTGGAAGCCTTTCAGGTGGATCCTCGGGCCCTTGGGCGGGTCGAGGACCTACGTCGATGGCTTGCCGTGAGCTCCCCCGCCGGGTTCGACATCGCCATGTTCACCACCGCCGCTCACGGTCTCTATCTCGATCTCGTGCAGCCCGTCCTGGCCAGGCACCCCGAGGCGCGGACACTCCTCTTCGTTGCCGACGGCCCGCTGCACGGGATCCCGTTGGAGAGCCTGCTCACGGAGCCGGTCGCCGCCGCGTCGCTGGAGGAACTGGACGAACTGCCGTACCTGTTCCGGCGGGTCGGGGTCTACTATGCCCCCTCGGCCACCGCCCGATCCAGTCGACCCATCGATGCTGCAGCCGGGCCTGCACGCCCCACTCTCGTCCTGGCCGATCCCGATTGTGGACCGGCCGGTGATCGCTGGCCGGCGCTGCCCCATGCCACCCGCGAAGCGA
This sequence comes from Candidatus Eiseniibacteriota bacterium, assembly GCA_942491735.1. Classification (GTDB taxonomy): domain Bacteria; phylum Eisenbacteria; class RBG-16-71-46; order JABDJR01; family JABDJR01; genus CALOCN01. The sequence continues at coordinate 358,243 of CALOCN010000014.1, forward strand.
CGGCGATCCGGGAGGTGATTGGGGACAGGAATGTCTCCGTGTACCTGGGGGCCGAGGCCTCCGAGGCCCGGCTCAAGACTGCGCTTCCGGGCGGATTCGGGACGGTGCACCTGGCCGCGCACTCGGTGATCGACGAGGTGTTTCCCCTGACCACGGCCATCCTGCTGGCTCCGGGGGAGGTGTCGGAAGACGGCCTTCTCACGGTCAGGGAGATTCACGACCTGGAGGTAGGCGCGGATCTTGTCGTACTTTCCGCCTGTCGTACCGCGACCGGACCGCAAGTGCGGGGAGAAGGGGTGATCGCCCTGGGTCGGCCCTTCCTGGCCGCCGGCGCGGGCGCGGTCCTCGCGACCTGTTGGGCGGTCAACGATCGGTCCACGGCGGCGTTCATGGAGGCCTTTCATCGTGAACGGACCGGGCCGGTCTCCGATGTGGCTGCCCTGTCTCGGGCCCGGGAGGCGCTGCTGACTTCCGGTCGTCCCGCCTGGCACCTGCCGTACCACTGGGCGCCCTTCGTCCTCATCGGGGACGTCCCGTGACAGCGGCAGGGGACCGGAGTCTGATGGCGGGATTCCTGGCCGGTGACCCCGTCGCGATGCGTCGGTTGGACGAGTGGATCCTGCCGGTGATTCGACATCGCACGTGGAGCTTGACCGATCGGGAGGAGGATTTGCTCCAGGAGATCCGCCTGAAACTGCTTCAGCTCTTCCGGGCCAAGGCGTTCCGGGAGGACTCGAGCCTCAAGACCTACGTACGTTCCACCGCCAAGTACACGTGCCTGGATGCAGTGCGGCGGGCCCGGGTCCGCGAGGCGGATTCCTTCGAGGAGGAACTTTTTCCCGTTGGGGGCGACAACCCGGTCGAGACCCTGAATCGCCACGACCAGGCCCGCCTTGCCTACCGGATCCTGCGGGCCCTACCCGAAGGATGCAGGCACCTGTTCCGGTTGGTGCTGGAGCGGGAGTTGAGTTACGAGGCGATCGCCGGCGAATTGTCCGTTTCCCTGGGAACGGTGCGCTCGCGCCTCTCCCGTTGCCGGGATCGCGCGGTGGCGTTGCGTAGCCGGTTGGGGTCGCAAGAGGAGACCGGATGAAGACGGACCGCGACGACCCCACCCGGCCCCACACATCGGCCGAGGACCTGTTCCTGTTCGTACGGGGATCGCTGGCGGAATCGTCGTCGGCGCGGGTGGTGGAACATGCCCGGGGCTGCGCCGAGTGCGGTGCACGTCTGGAGACCGTGCGATTCCTCCAGGAACAGGTGCGCAGTTGGGGAAGGTCCCTGTTCGCGGATCATCTTCCCGTGGAGGAGGTCGTTCGCTACTCCGAGCGCCCCGGGTCGCTTCCGGAGGCCCGGCGCCGGGAGGTGGAGCGGCACTTGGATCTCTGCCGGGCCTGCGAAGCCGATCTGGCCATGGTGCACGCCGTGGAGGAGGGGGCCCCCTCGGCGATCACCCTCCCGGGGCGGGGATGGCGCGAGCGCCTGGAGGGTCTGTTCCCCCTCCGCGTCCTTCCCGCCTGGGCGACCGTCGCGCTGGTCCTGCTAGTGGTACCGGCGGGGGTGGGGGTCCGCTCCTGGCTCGCTTCCGAGGATCCGGTGCGCGCTCTTCCCGCCCCGGTGCGACTGGTGGAGTCGGAGCGGTCGGATGCGACGTTGCCGCAGGTCTCGCGCAGTGACGGGACCCTGATCCTGGCCTGCGAGGTTCCGGTACTGGATGAGCCGGGTGTGCGTTACGAGGGACGTTTGCTGGATGCGTCGGGCCAGGTCGTGTGGAAGAGGGGCGAACTCGTTCCGTCCGATGCGTTCGGGACGTTTCGGTTCCTCGTGGACACACGAGCCCTGGATCCAGGGCCGTACCGGGTCGTCATTGTCGAGCGGGCCCCCGACGGCACGGAGGAGACGTATCGGTTTTCCTTCGACCTGTCGGACTAGAGCCAGCCCCGCTTCTTGAAGTACACCAGCATCCCCACCGCCACCACCAGCATGAGCCCGATCGCCGCCGGGTAGCCGTAGGCCCATCCCAGCTCCGGCATGTTCCACCGGGAGGCGGCCGGATCGAAGTTCATGCCGTAGATGCCGGCCACGAAGGTGATGGGGATGAAGATGGTGGCCACGATGGTGAGGACGTTCATGACCTCGTTCGTCCGCATGCCCACGTTGGATCGGTAGAGCTCGATCAGGCTCGAGGCGAGTTCCCGGTAGGTGTCCACCAGGTCCATGAGCTGGAGCGCGTGGTCGTAGCAGTCCCGCAGGAAGGGTTCGGTGTGCGGGGTAATGAGCTGGGACTCGCTGCGGATCATGCCGGTCAGCATGTCGCGCCAGGGTCTCGCGGCCTGTCGAACCGCGATGAGGTCCCGCTTCAGGTCGTAGAGTTCCTCGATGGGAACCAGGTCGCCGGAGAGCAGGCGATCCTCGAAGGCGATGAGCCGCTCCCCGTAGCTCTCCAGGAGGGGAAAGTAGGCGTCGAGCACTGCATCGACAATGGCGTAGGCCAGATAGTCCGGTCCCGAGGACCGGATCCGGGTGCGCCCGGACCGGAGCCGTTTGCGGACCGGGTCCAGACAGTCGCCTTTCTGTTCCTGGAAGGTGAGCAGGTACCCCGGCCCAAGAAACAGGCTGACCTGTTCGGTGGCCGGGGAGCTCGGGCCCTTGGGCATCCGGAGCACGATGAACAGCTGGTCGCTGTAGGGCTCGAACTTTGTTCGCTGACCCACGTTGACCACATCCTCGAGGGCCAGGGCGTGCAACCCGAAGCGTTCCCCCAGCTCGTGGATGGTATCCGTGTGCTTGACCCCATCCACGTTGATCCAGGTCACCGGTCCGCCGGGCTGGGCCACGGGGAGTTCCGTGGTTCCGGCGGGATCGGACTCCCTCAAGTCGCCGCCGTCGTAGACGAACGCGTGCATGGTGGGAGGGGCGACCGACGCGTCGTGCTTGAGAAACCCGGGCGGGGTCCCGGGCGCGGCGGCGCGGCGTATCAGGTGGGCGTTTCGATCCATGGGGTCCTCCAGCGGCTTGCTCTAGCCTACCCCACCTTCAGGATTCCGGTCAGGACCCCGGGAGGGTGGGAGGCTCGGGGCGTCCGCCGACGGAACGAATCGATTCGGAAAGATCGGCCAGTCCCCGGGCGACCGGTCGATCCAGATGAACATCCAGCTGCGGGAAGGCGATGACCACCCCCGCATCGGCTAGCGCCCACCAGAGGGCCTCATAGAGTCGCGAGCGAAGGCTGCGCATGGAGAAGGGGTCCTCCACCCAGACCGAGACTTCCCAATCCACCGAGGAAGATCCGAAGTCGGTGAGCAGGACGACCGGAGCGCGATCCTTGACCCGCCAGTCCAGGCCGGAGGCGGTGTCTTCCAGGATGCGGCGCACCTGCTTCATGTCCGAGTCGTAGGTGACCCCGACCAGCCCCCGCAGGCGGAAGTAGGGGTCGCGCAGGGTGAAGTTCTTTACCGTGGTCTGCATGAGGACCGAGTTGGGGATGATGAGATCCTCGTCGTTGAGGGTGCGGGCCACGGTGCTACGAACTCCCAGGCTGGTCACCTTCACCATGCTCCCTTCCACTTCCAGGATGTCGCCCGGTTTGATGGTGCGCTCCAGGAGGAGGATGATCCCGGAGACGAAGTTCTGAGTGATGCTCTGCATGGCAAAACCAATAGCCACCGCGAACACCGCTCCCGCGGTGAACAGGGCGGTGAGGTTGAGCCCCATGGTGGTGAAGGCGATGGTCATCCCGATGAACAGGATGACGTAGCGCATGAGACGGCTGGCCACGCCTACCGATCCCACGTCCTTCACCCCCCGGCGCCCCATGAACCGGATCAGGGCGTTCTCGATGAGTCGGGAGACCCAGAAGCTGGCGATGATGATGGCCAGGGCGACCAGAAGCGTGCTGATGGTGATGGGGGTGCCCGAGACCGAAAAGAGGGTCCGGTTCATGAACTCGTGCAGTTCGTTCATGCGGGCTCTTCCACCGGGGGACTCAGGGGTTCGGCCACATGGACGAGGGCGTTCCCGCGGTTCACGAGGGGATTGAGGGCCAGCCCGATCACCACGCCGGCCCGGGCCGCGGGGACCGGAATGTCCAGGTCCCCGAATCCATCACGGATCACTCCAAGGGTTTGCCCGACCTCCACCCGATCACCCAGGTTGACCCCGCGATGAAACAGGCCGCTCCGTCGCGCCCGCACCCAGGAGCTGGAACGGGACTCCACCGACGGGTTTCGTTTGGGCCTGCTCTTTCCCTGGATGATGCCCAGGGTGCGAAGTACCCGGAGCACCCCTTCCCGCCCGATACGGATCGCGTCCTCGTTGAACCGGTTCGGGGCGCCTCCTTCGTAGAGCAGGACGGTGGCCCCCCGTCGCACGGCCGCATCCCGCAGCGAGCCGTCCCGGGTGCGTGAGTGGAGCATGATGGGCGCCCCGAACGCCTCGGCGCATCGACGGGTCTCGGGATCGTCGAGGTCGGTGCGGATCTGGGGGAGGTTGGTGCGGTGGGTGGCCGCGGTGTGGAGGTCGATACCGTAGGAACACCGGTCCACGACCTCGGTCAGGAAGAGATGGGCCAGTCGCGCCGCGAGGGACCCGGACTTGGACCCGGGGAAGGAACGGTTGAGATCCCGCCGGTCCGGCAGGTAGCGGGACTCGTTGATGAACCCGAACACGTTGACGATGGGTACGGCGATGACGGATCCGCGCATGGTTTTGGGATCCAGCTGCTTGAGCACGCGGCGGATGATCTCGATGCCGTTGATCTCGTCGCCGTGAATGGCGGCGGAGAGCCAGATACGCGGGCCCGACCGCGCTCCGTTGAGCACGGAGAACGGAATGGAGAGGTAGGTCTGGGTTGGGAGCCGTGCCACCGGAAGCTCGAACCGGGCGGACCGGCCCGGAGCGATCTCGTTGTTTCCGATCCGAATGGTCTCCGGTGCCGGGCGTCTTTTCATCCCTTGACCCGGGTCTTGGTCCGTCCCGGGGCCGCGTTCTTCTCGATGAACTCGATCACCTTCTCGGCCACGTTGATCCCGGTGGTCTGCTCGATTCCCTCGAGTCCCGGAGAGGAGTTCACCTCGATGACGAGGGGACCATGGGCGGAGCGCAGGATGTCCACCCCGGCCACGTTGAGACCCATGGCCTTGGCCGCGCGCACCGCGGTGGAACGCTCCTCGGGCGTGAGCTTGATCTTGGAGCCCGATCCGCCGCGATGGATGTTGGATCGGAACTCGCCCGGTTGGGCCCTGCGCTCCATCGACGCCACGACCTTGTCGCCCACCACGAAGCAGCGGATATCGGCGCCGCCCGACTCCTTGATGAACTCCTGGACGAGGATGTTCGCATTGAGCCCCCGGAAGGCCTCGATAACCGACTCGGCTGCCTTCTTGGTTTCGGCCAGCACCACGCCGATGCCCTGGGTCCCTTCCAGGAGCTTGATGACCAGGGGAGCGCCCCGCACCACCTCGATCAGCCCCGCCACATCCTTGGTCGAGTGGGCGAATCCGGTGATGGGCAGCCCGATCCCCTTGCGGGAGAGGAGCTGAAGACAACGCAGCTTGTCGCGGGACCGCGAGATGCCCTGGGACTCGTTGACCGGAAACACGCCCATCATCTCGAACTGGCGCACCACCGCGGTGCCGTAGAACGTGGCCGAAGCCCCGATGCGGGGGATGATCGCGTCGACGCCTTCCAGGGAGTTGCCCTGGAAGAGGACCTTGGGATTGTGGGAGGTGATGTTCATGTAGCAGCGCAAATAGTTGACGATCTGGACCTCGTGCCCCTTCTCCTCCGCCGCTTCGCGCAACCGGCGGGTGGAGTAGAGCGATCCTTTTCGCGAGAGAATGACGATCTTCATGAGATGGATCCCTTGGTTTTGAGAAGCGGCTTGCCGCGGCGGCTTCTCCGTCCGTAAACATAGGAGCGAGCGGAGTCGACGATGAAGAGGCTGTGCAGGGCCTGGCGCCCGAGCAACATGCGAAACCCCATTTCGCTTCGTGAAGTCAGAGAGAGTTCGATGGGCCACTCAATCTCGCCCAGCTTGGCCGTCGTGCGAATGATGTAGCGGGTCTGTTCGTGCCCCGAAGAGCTGCGGATACTGCGACGGCTCAGGACCCGCGCCTCGACCACGACCGTGGTGCGTGTCTCCCGCTGGAACGGGTGCACCTCGAAGCGCACCATGTCCTTTCCGTTGCGGACAAACGGTTCGATATCGATGGCGTGGAGCGATGAAGTCCGCGCGCCCGTATCCACCTTGGCCTTGACCGCGCGAAGCCCGAGCCCCGGGAGGCCGATCCACTCCCGCCAACCGATCGCGATACGTTCTTTCACACGGAAACGGGGACGAGGCTGTGCGGCGGTCTTCTTCATCTAGCCCCTTTTCGAGACTTGGCCCGCCCGAAAGCGCCCGCCCCCGGCTCGCGACGGCCGCACCAGGGACAGAACCTCCAGTACTCCCGGCTTACGGACCAACGGCAGCGGGGGCACCGGTCGGGGAGGTCTGAGTGGCGCCAAGGTCGGGCAACCTTGAGCTTGCATACGGGACAATACCGCATAAACGGCTTGAGCTGCCCTGGGCATCCCTTTGCGGCACAGTTGCGGGTGGCGGCGGGATCCGGTCGCGGAGGGCGGCCGTTGCCCTCGAATCGTCCTTGGTAGCACCAGGGGCAGGCCGTCCACTCCGGCTGGACCCCGTGTTCGCACTCCGGGCAAACCAGTGGATAGACCGTGACTTCCCGCAGGGAGTGATCCCCGGCCCCACACCAGGGGCAGTGGGACATTCCCTCGGCCATGGGACCCTCGCAGGCGTAGCAGGCGTACCGCAACCCCAGTGCCGATCGGTGCAATCGTCGAAACTGGGCCGCTTCCATGACCCGGGGAGAAGGGGGTGGGGCGAGTCGTTTCCGGGGACGTCGCGGGGTGCGACGGGGTGCTTCCGCCCTTTCCAGGGCCGTGGTGAAGGCTCGATGGAACTCCATCCCGTCGACAAAACGCTTCTCCGGGCGAAACTGGACCGCGCGGCGCAGGACCGGACGCACCGGTTCCGGAACCTTGGCCTCGAACCGTTCGTGACCGGTGGTGGGCCACTCGAAAGGCCAGCTCAACAGGGCTCCGGTAAGGAGTTCGTAGGCCATGACTCCCAGGGAAAAGACATCCGAGGCGAACCGCGGGCGACCGTAGGCCTGTTCCGGCGCGAGGTAGCCCAGGGTTCCGGCCTGGGAAAAGGTGCGATCCAGGGAGTGTGCGAACCGCGAAACACCGAAGTCGGCCAGCACCGCCCGGTCGTCGGCGAAGATCAACACGTTCTCGGGCTTGATGTCCCGGTGCAGCAGACGCTGCTCATGGGCGTGGGCCAGGGCCGAGGCGATCTGGCGGACGATGTCCAGGGCCACCCGCGGCGACCGTCGTGCCCGGCTGTAGCCGGCCAGGTTGGTTCGTGCCAACTCGGCGGCGATCACGAAGCGACCGTCGATCCAGTCCGCGTTGCGGGTTTCCAGGATGTGGGGGTGCCGGAGCCGCACCAGCAGGCGGGCTTCCTGCTCGAGAACGTTTCGCCCCAGGTCCTCGACCGCCTCGGGGAGGGCCACCTTGAGGGCCACCGGAAGACGCTCCACCGTGTCCCGGGCCCTCCACACCTCGGCGAAACCGCCGGCACCCAGCTTCTTCTCCAGGACGTACTTGCCCAGGCGTCCGCCACGGCGCAGCACTTTCGCCGCCTTCACGCGGAACCCCCGGGAGCCATCGCGCCGGGCATCTCCTTGAGGAACGAACGGAGGATGGCCTGTTCGATACGACCCTTCTGGCGGGCCGGCACGGCGAGTCGGACCACGAGTTCCATGACATCGGCGTCGACCATGTTCACCGTGACCCTGGGGTCGACCGAGAACACCACGATCCCCTCGCGGCGGCCGAGGCGTTCGAAGTGACGCCTGGCTTCCTCCTGGAACGCCTCGAACTCCCGGCAGGCCGCGGCGAGAAGGATCTCCTCGGCCCGCTCCCAACCCGGTTCCCGTTTGATGGGAACCTTGAACACGTGGAGGACATAGTCGTGGGTGAAGGTCTCGTTGACGACCGGCGTGTTGAGAAACAGGCTGTTGGGGAGCACCACCGCGCGTCCGGTGAGCTGATGGGTCAGCTGGTCGGGTCCGATCTCGAGAATCGTGGTGGTGAGCGCGCCGAGGTCGAACACGTCTCCCCGGTACCCGGCGACCTCGATGCGATCGCCGATATGAAAGGATTGTCCCGCGCCCCGCAGGATGGAGCCGGTGAGGCAGAGGATCAGCTCCTTGAAGGCCAGTACCATGGCGACGCCGAAGGCGAGGAAGGACACCGCAACCGGGCGCAGTTCCCGGCCCCAGATGACCACCGCCCCGGCCAGGATGAGAAAGACCGCTCCGTTGCGGAGCTGGACCAGCCATCGGCGCTTGAGGTCCGGAACGATCTTCTGGTTTCGCCGAACCGCGGTGGCCCAGACCTGGCGCAGCACGAGGATCGCCGCCACATAGAGGGCGGTGGTGACCAGTTGTTGGGTCAGCGGGAGACTGAGGGCTTCTTGAAAGGTCACGGGCCATCCTTGTCCCGTCATGCGGCCTGGTGCTTGGCGGGGTTGGAAGTGTGCCGTACCCTACCGGACCCGAGCGAACCCGATTGGGTGGCACAGGGGAACGGTACCTAGCAGGACGGTTGTATGGCCAACAAAATCAGCGCGGGACTCCTCATGTATCGCCGGCGTCGCCGGCGCCTGGAGGTGTTTCTCGTGCACCCCGGAGGGCCCTGGTACCGCAAGAAGGACACCGGTGCCTGGAGCGTGGCCAAGGGGGAATCCGACGGCGAGGATGATCTGTTCGCCACCGCATGCCGCGAATTCGAGGAGGAGGTCGGGTTGGCTCCGGAGGGTCCCTTCTTGCCCCTGGGGACAGTGAAACAACGGGGTGGCAAGGTGGTCCATGCCTGGGCATTTGCCGGTGACTGGGAGGATGGACGCAAGCCCCAGAGCAACACGTTCGAGATGGAGTGGCCCCTGCGGTCCGGCAAGATGCGAGAGTACCCCGAGGTCGACAAGGCCGAGTTCTTTTCCATCCCCATGGCGCGCATGAAGATCAACCCGGCCCAGGTGGCCTTCCTGGACCGGCTCCTGGAGTTGCTCCACGCCGGTTGAGGTCTCAGCGCCCCTGCAGCAGGACCAGCTTGCGGGCCTGGGTCTTGTGGTGGGCCCGGAGTCGATAGAAGTAGACCCCCGATCCCACGCTCCTGCCCTGCTCATCCCGACCGTCCCACACGGCTTCATTCTCGCCTTCGCCGGCCTCGCCGTGGAACAGGACCCGCACCTGACGTCCCTGGAGGTCGAACACGGTCACGGTCGCGGGGCCCGGCGCTTCCATGCTGAACCGGACCCTCCCCGAGCCGCCGAAATACGGGTTGGGGGCAAAAGCACCGAGGGCGGTGACGCTCAGCGGGGTGCCGGGCGGCACGTCTGTGGTCGGCGGGAGGATGCCGCACTCCATCCAGGTGAACACCTCGACCAGTCGTTCTTGGGCTGCTTGCGGATCGTAGACGCAGCCGGCCCCGTTCCCCCGGAAGGGGGGCGAGATCCCGTCGACCAGGATCAAACCGGAGGAGGTGGGTAGGGCGTTGCTTACCGAGGCCCCCACCGTGCCGCCGGGCGCGCCGGTGCGGTTCCAGGCTTCGTCCAGGAGCGGAGCTCCGGCCGCTCCGGAAGCGATCTCCAGGACGTCATAGCGCCACTCGATCCCGCATTCCGGGGTGAATGTGTCGATGCCCGGGATATTGCGGATGAGCCCGGCGTGATCCAGGGAACGGGCACCCGCCACCCGCGGTGTCGTCGCCGGATCCAGATCGATGCAGTCGCCGGCTTCGGCCGGGGTGCCGACCGGGCAATCGTCCGTATGAACCGCGCCGCACACCGGGTTGACCCCTACGATCCGGTCCAGGAACTGGATCGCGTCCGCCTCCAGATCGTCGAAGGTGGCGCTGACCAGATTGTTTCCGGACAGGTAGAGGCGCTTGCGGGTGGGAGGCGGGGGTGGAGTGGGATTGATGGTGATAAAGGGCTCGAGGACGTTCGCGTCCTCGTCGGTGAGCGGGGCCCTCCGGGTTGAACCGGTATCGAAGATCACGATGTCGTAGAGGTTGAGGATTTGAATGAACGTGGCGCCATACGTGGCTCCGAGGGGTCGGCCCAGCGAGGTTTCGCTAACCTCGGGGGCGCGCACGTCGTAGCGGTCCCAGGTCGTGTTCTCGAAGTTGGTGGAACCGGTCCCCAGCACTGTTTCCAGGGCGTCCTCCATGCGCTCCCGGGTAATCGGGAACTGCGCCTTGTTGACGTAGAGGATGCAGTTGTTGGAGCCCTCGGCCGGGTTGCCCGGGCTGGGATCGGCGGAACTGGGGAGGCACTCCCACTCGTGAACGGTGCCGCTCAGGGTGTCCGGGTCCGTGTACCAGGAACTGCCGCCGGTGTGTCGCGCCTTGTAGAACAGACCCACCCGGGTGCCCGGCGTGAACAGATCGTCGGGGAAGATGTCGTTGGCGAGACGGGTTTGACCGCCAAGGGGATCGAGATCCGTGGGATCGGTGTCGGTGTCCGCGCCCGTGAACTGCGGGTCCTGTTCGTGGAAGGTCGTCATCCACCTGGCTACCGATACGACCCCGCCCTGCTCCGCGGTGTCGATGCGGGCGGAGTACCAGTCCTGGCCCCGCCAGGATCCCTCGAAGGCGAATCCGGCGAGCCAGCTGGTAAGGGCGCCGTTGTCGATCGAGGGACCGGGGCGGACCGCGAACTGCACCCGGACCTCGGAGTTGTCCCAGGCGCCGTGTACGACCAGCGTATCCCCCAGGGATGAATAGGGGGCCGCGCTCACCGCCCCCTTGATCAGGTTGGAGTCGACACGCCCTGGATGGTCGAAGCGGGGAACTCCGCTGGCCGGGAAGGCATCCTGGGGCCGTTCGAAAGCCCGCGTAGAAATGAGCGGGGCGCCGGGGGCTCCGTAGACTCCCATCCGTACGTCGTCGAACCAGGGAGTGGAGTTTCCCTGGCCCCCGCAGTCCGCGAAGAAGCGGCAGAACGTGATCACCCCCACCCCGACCCGCATCTGAGTGGCCCCCGGATCGACGGTCCCGGAGAAATCCACCCGCGCCGGATTCTTCCGGTCGTAGACCGCAGGCAGGCCGCCGAAGAAATACGAGAACCCGTCGTTGCGGAAGGGACTCACCGTGTACTTGCCCGTGGTGGAGCAGAGATAGGGATACCACTGTGCGTAGACGGTCACGAACACATAGTTGAGCAGGGGCAGGTTGAAGTAGCCCGTATACTCCAGCACCTTGCCGGGCAGCGAAGCGAGATTGGCCCCGTCGGTTCCGAGGTCGATCCATGGGGAGACAGCGATGTTGTTCTGCCAGAGGCCGTGGCCGGGGTCGGAGAGGTCCTCGAACAGGAGCACGCTGTCCCCCAAAGAACCGCAGGCCTCTACCGGACCCAGGTTGGACACGGCGTCCAGTCGTGACCAATCGCCACCGACGGAGGGACTCGGCGTGACCAGGATCCACCCGCCTGCATCCGTTTCGAAGTCCGCACCGTGCGAGGCGCCGCCCCCCGATACGATGACATCGTCGATGGCGAAGGCTCCGCATGTAGTGGAGTAGAGCCCGTCCTCATCGTCGTAGGCACCGTCCGAGGCGAAACAGAATTGCAACGTGTAGGGTCCGGCGTCGCTGCGCAGGGTTTGTCCCGGCTGCAGGCCATGGGATCGGCTCCCGGAGAAGACACCCGTGCGCTTCTCCACCAGCACGCGGTATCCGGTTGTCGAGGTGTCCACGTAGGCGTAGGTGTAGTCGAATCCCGATTCGGTGTCCTGGGCGAAGTCGTAGGACCAGGTGACGGAGTCCCCGCTTCCGTCGTAGAAGAAGGTCTGTTCCACACAGAGATTCCAGTTGCTTCCGTAGCCCTGTCCCTCCGCATAACAGAGCGAATCCGCTTCGGACGGGAAGACCCCGGCCCACAGCGACCAGTTGCCACCCAGACCGGCCGGGCTGCCCACACACGGAGTCCCGGCCCAGGGCGCCGACGTGCTCACCCTGCGAAACCAGGGATCGTCGTTCCGGTTCAGGTTGACGCCGATCCATCCCTCCATGGAGGCGTGGAGGGACGGGTCCTTGGAAGGATCCACATACGGTGCCCCGTGATCGAAGTGGGAACCCACCCCGCTCTCGAAGGTCCAGATCGAGTCCTGGAGCGCTTCCCAGCGCATGGAGTCCGCGGCCCACACCGTGCCCCCGAACCAGATCGTGTCCTGGCCCGCGGTGGAGGCGAGACCGCTGTGGGCGCGGGTTGCCGCCCGGGGCGAGACGAGCTGGAAGGCGTCGGCCGGTGTCGAATCCACCGGGCGGGCATGCCCTTGGGGTGCGAACAAGATGAGCAATGAGAGCAGCATGCCGAGGGACCGCATGGAGCCTCCGAACGAGAGAGAGCTGGACACTTTGCCTAGAGTGACAAGGCCCTATTACCACAGTCTAGCCATCGAATCAGGAAATGGCAGGGGTCTCAGGGGTCTGGGGAATCGCCGCGAATCCCGATTTCCGAGTGTCAGTGACTTGCAAAGGTCCTAAGCAGGGAGCCTATCGCCGGTTGCGCAGGGATGCTGCCTGGTGCATGGACCTCGGTCAGCGAGGAGAACTGGATCGGATTCCGAGTTCAGCGCCCCTGCAGCAGGACCAGCTTGCGGGCCTGGGTCTTGTGGTGGGCCCGGAGCCGATAGAAGTAGACCCCCGAGCCTACGGTCCTGCCCTGCTCATCCCGACCGTCCCACACGGCTTCGTTCTCGCCTTCGCCGGCCTCGCCGTGGAACAGGACCCGCACCTGCCGTCCCTGGAGGTCGAACACGGTCACGGTCGCGGGGCCCGGCGCTTCCATGCTGAACCGGACCCTCCCCGTGCCGCCCAGATACGGATTGGGGGCAAAAGCACCGAGGGCGGTGACGCTCAGCGGGGTGCCGGGCGGCACGTCCGTGGTCCCACTCGTGACGCCGCACTCGAACCAGGTGAACACCTCGGCCAGCCGTTCCCGGGTCGCTGCGGGGTCGTAGGCACAGCCGACCAGGGTTCCCCGGAATGCCGGGGATAGTCCGTCGACAAGAACACGCCCGGACTCCGGAACGATATTGCTCACCGAGGACCCTGCGGTTCCCGACGGGACACCGTTCTTCTCCCAGGTTTCCTCGAGAACCGGGGCGTGGGCCGATCCGGCAGCAACGGACAGAACGTCGAATCGTGCAGGGTCCGGGCATCCGTTGCTGATTCCCGCGTGGCTGGTGGGTCGAAATCCGGCCACACGCGCCGTGGGAGTCGGGGTCAGGGGGAGGCACAACGAGGAGTCCGCCGGGCTTGGGTTGGGGCAGTCCTCGCTCCCCAATGCGCCGCACACCAGTTCGACCCCGGCAATGGACTGCAGCAATGAGAAGGCCTGGGGTTCGGCGAGGGCGTTGGTGGTGACCCACTCCACGAGGTTGTTTCCCGAGAGGTAGAGGTGGCTCCGATTGTAGTACGTGGGCGCCGACGGATTGGCCCTGGCAAAATGGTTCAGAACGTTGGCGTCTTCGTTGGTCAGGGTTGCGGATTCATGGTCACCGGTGTCGAAGATGATGATGTCGTAGGCCTTCAGGAGTTGATAGGCCGTAGCGCCGTATTCTGTTCCCACCGGTCGGCCCAGGGAGGCCTGGTTGGGAGCGTGGATATCGTATCGATCCCAATTGGTGCCCTCGAAGTTGTCGGAGCCGAATCCAAGCAGGGCTCCCAGGGCGGTCTCGATGCGTTCAGCAACCTGCGGGTCGAACGACTTGTTGACATACAGCACGCAGTTGTTGGTCCCGGAAACGGGGTTGGAACCCTCCGCGGAAGAAGGAAGGCACTCCCATTCGTGATAGGTGCCCCCCGTCGTGTCCGGTTCGGTGAACCAGCTGGATCCGTTCAGATAGCGAGCCTTGTAGAAGAGGTTGATCCGGGTTCCCGGGGTGAAGAGGTCGTCGGGGAAGATGTCATTCAGGAGACGGGACGGTTGGCCCAGAGGGTCGATGTCGGTCGGGTCCACATCCGTGTCGGTCCCGCTGAACAGGGGGTCTTCCTCGTGGAAGGCGGTCATCCAGATGGCGCTGATCTCTGTCCCGCCCTGCTGGGCGGTGTCCATGCGGGCCGAGTACCAGTCCTGGCCCCGGGAAGTGCCTTCGAACACGAACCCGGAAAGCCAGGTCGACACCTCGGTCGAATCGATGGCGTAACCCGGATGGACCGCGAACTGGACGCGGACCTCGGCCCCTCCCTGTCCCCCTCGCACGATCAAGGTGTCGCCCAGGGATGTGTTGACCTCCGGGGTTGTAGTCCCTTTGACGTCGTTGCAATCGATGCGGCCCGGGTAGTTGAAGCCAATGGTCCCGTTCTCCGGGAACGCATCCTGCGGTAGATCGCGCGTCATGGTATGGAGGAGCGGTGCCCCGGTGGCTCCATAGACCCCCAGACGGACGTCGTCGATCCACGGCGTGGAGTTGGTCGTCCCCGTGCAGTTGGCGAAGAAGCGGCAGTAGCTGATCACGCCCACCGCGACCCGGATCTGGGTCGCTTCGGGGGGCACGACGTGGGAGAAATCGACCTGGGCCGGGTTGGAGCGGTCAAAGATCACCGGGAGGCCGCCGTAGTATCGAATGAATCCATCGGACTCGAACTGACCGGCAGCCAACTTGCCCGTGAGGGGGCAGATGAACGGATACCACTGCACCTGGGTCTGGAGCAGTACGTAGTTGAGCAGGGGAAGGTTGAAGTACCCGGTGAACTCGAGCACCTTGCCGGGAATGGGAGCGAGGCCCGCGCCGTCCGGTCCCAGATCGATCCAGGGAGATGCGGCCAGGTTGTTCTGGAAGATCCCGTGACCGGGATCGGTGAGATCCTCGAACAGAAGGACGCTGTCCCCCAGGGCGCCGCAGGCCAGCACCGGCCCCAGGTTGGTGACCGCGTCCAAACGGGACCACTCGCCACCGAGGGCAGGGGGCGGGGTGGTCGGAGTCCATCCTCCGGCATCGGACTCGAAGTCGGTCGCGTAGGCGACCCCCCCGCCGTTGACCGCGACGTCGTCGACGGCCAGGGCCCCGCACGTCGTGGGGTAGATCCCGTCCTGATCGTCATAGGCTCCGTCGCTTCGCACGCAGAACAGGAGTCGGTACGGTCCGGCCGTGCTACGCAGGGTCGATCCCGGGTGCAATCCGTGGGCCCGGCTTCCGGAGATCACGCCCGTACGCCGCTCGATCTCAACCTGATCATCCAGCCCGGTGGTGTCGACCAGGGCATAGGTGTAGTCGAATCCGGCCTCGGTGTCCTGGACGAAATCGTACGACCAGGCAACGGAGTCTCCGCTCCCGTCATAGAAGAAGGTCTGCTCCACACAGACGTACCATAGGCTGCCGTATCCCTGGCCCTTGGCGTAGCAAAGAGAGTCCGCCTCACTGCGCAGCGCACCGGCCCACAGTGACCAGTTCCCACCCAGACCGGCCGGGCTGCCGACGCAGGGGGTGCCGTCCCAGGCCGCGGCCGTGCTGATCCTGCGAAACCATTGCGGCTCCCTCTGGTTCGCATTGAACCCCAGCCAGCCCTCCATGGAGGCGTGAAGCGACGGATCCTTGGATGGGTCCACATGCGGAGCGCCATGATCGAAGTGCGAGCCCACCCCGCTCTCGAAGGTCCAGATGGAGTCCTGGAGCGCCTCCCATCGCATGGAGTCCGCGGCCCAGACCGTGCCGCCGAACCAGATCGTATCCTGGCCCGCGGTGGAGGATAGGCCGCTGCGGCCTCTGATGGTTTCCGTGGGAGAGACAAAGAGGAAGGCGTCATCCGGCCCGGATTCCACCGGTCGGGCATCCGCGTGGGGCGCGGACAGGAAGAGCACTAGGAGCGGCATGCCGAGGGTACGCATCAAGCCTCCGAACCAGAGAGAGCGGCGCCTTGCTTTGGCCCGCAAGGCCGGTCGTTTCTACAGTCTAGTCAACATTCATGAATATGGCCCCTCGACGGTCCCCCCCGTATACTGTGCGGACCCTTTTTGTGCGGAGGCCCGTCATGCCCATTTCTCCCCCACTGAACCTCAAGCGTTGGATCGAAGACAATCGTCACTTTCTAACACCCCCCGTAGGCAACAAGCTGGTCTGGGAGGACACCGAGTTCACGGTCATGGTCGTGGGCGGACCCAACACCCGGAAGGACTACCACGTGGATCCGGGCGAAGAATGGTTCTACCAGGTCGAAGGGGACATGGTGCTCAAGGTCATGGAGGACGGAGCGTCCCGGGACATCGCCATCCGGGAGGGAGAGATGTTCCTGCTCCCTTCCAACGTGCCCCACTCGCCGCAGCGGTTCCCCGACACGGTGGGCATGGTGATCGAGCGCAAGCGACTGGAGGGAGAGTTGGATCACCTGCGTTGGTACTGCGAGTCCTGCGGCGAGGTGCTCTACAACGAGTCCTTCCACTGCACGAACCTCGGCACCCAGCTTGCCCCGGTTATCGAACGGTTCCACGCCGACGAGGCGCTACGCACCTGCAAGTCCTGTGGCGCGGTCATGGCCGTGCCCGGCGCACCTTCATGAAGATCGACGTCCATACGCACATTCTTCCCGAAACCTGGCCGGACCTGCGGGAGCGCTACGGGTATACCGGGTTCATCCGTCTGGAGCGGGTCGATGCCTGTACCGCCCGCATGATGTCGGACACCGGGCGTTTCTTTCGCAATGTGGACGCCAACTGCTGGGACCCGGCAGTGCGCATCGAGGAAATGGACGCGTCGGGCATCCAGACCCAGGTGCTTTCCACCGTGCCGGTGATGTTCAGCTACTGGGCGCGTCCCCAGGACACCCTGGATCTGTCCCGGTTTCTCAACGATCACATCGCGGACATCCAACGCACGCATCCCACCCGGTTCGCCGGTCTGGGCACGGTGCCCATGCAGTCCCCGGAGTTGGCCGTCACCGAACTCACGCGTTGTGTGCGCGAGCTGGGACTCTCCGGGATCCAGATCGGGAGCCACATCGGCGAGTGGAACCTGGACCAGGCGGAGCTGTTCCCGGTGTTCGAGGCGGCCCAGGAACTGGGGGCGGCGGTGTTCGTGCATCCCTGGGACATGATGGGCTCCACGTCCATGCCCAAGTACTGGCTTCCCTGGCTGGTCGGCATGCCGGCGGAGACGGCGCGGGCCATGTGCTCGGCGATCTTCGGCGGCGTGCTGGAACGGTTGCCCCGGCTGCGCATGCTCTTTGCCCACGGGGGAGGTTCGTTCCCGTTCACCCTGGGACGCATCGAGCATGGCTTCAACGTGCGGCCGGATCTGTGCGCCGCCGACAACGACCGGAACCCCCGCGAGTACCTGGACCGGCTCTACGTGGATTCGTTGGTGCACGACGCGGCGGCGTTCCGGTACCTGTTGGAACTCCTGGGGCCGGAGCGGATTGCGTTGGGTTCCGACTACCCGTTTCCCCTGGGGGAGATCCCGGCCGGGACCCTGATCGACTCCCTGGAGCTGTCGCCGGCGGTCGGCGAACGCCTGCTTTCCGGAACCGCCCTGGAGTTCCTGGGACTCCCCGCGGATCGGTTTGCCCCATGAACAACGGGGAAGCAGCCCTGACCCTGGATGCGGCGCGCGCCCTGGATGGCACCGACCCGCTGCGGCAATTCCGGGACGAGTTCCTCTTCCCGGCCGGCCCCGACGGCAAGCCGGTCCGGTACTTCTGCGGCAACTCCCTGGGGCTGCAACCGCGCGGCGTGCGCGCCGCGGTGGAGCAGGAACTGGACGACTGGGCAACGCACGGGGTGGAAGGGCACTTCCAGGCCAAGCACCCCTGGTATCGCTACCACGAGGCGTTTCGCGCTCCCCTCTCGCGTCTGGTGGGGGCCGGCGAACACGAGGTGGTGCTCATGAACAGCCTCACCACCAACCTGCACCTTCTCTGGATCTCCTTCTACCGTCCCACCCAACAACGGTACAGGATCGTCATGGAGCACCCGGTGTTCCCTTCGGATCTTTACGCCGCGCAGACCCAGATCCGCTACCACGGATTCGATCCCAAGGATGCGTTGATCCAGGTGGGGCCGCGCGACGGGGAGTCCCTGGTACGGGAAGAAGACCTGATCGAGGTCCTGGAGCGCGAAGGAGACTCGGTCGCCCTGCTCTGGATGGCGGGGGTGAGCTTCTACACCGGACAGCGCTTTCCCATGGCGCGGCTGACCGAGGCCGCCCATGAGGTGGGTGCCTACGCCGGGTTCGATCTGGCCCACGCCGCGGGCAATGTTCCCCTGCGGTTGCATGACGACGAGGTCGACTTCGCGGTGTGGTGTTCCTACAAGTATCTCAACGGCGGTCCCGGAGCCATGGGGGGCGCGTTCGTGCACGAGCGTCATGCCACCGACACGCGGCTACCCCGTTTCGGCGGCTGGTGGGGCAACGACCCCGACACCCGTTTCCGCATGCATCTGGAATCCACCTTCCAGCCGGTCCCCACCGCCGATGCCTGGCAGTTGAGTAACCCGTCGATTTTATCCATGGCTCCGGTTCGGGCGTCCCTGGAATTGTTCGACCGGGCCGGGGTGGAGAACCTTCGGACGAAGTCCGTGCAGTTGACCGGATACCTGGAACGGTTGCTGCGGGCACGCTGCGCGGACCGGGTGGAGATCGTGACGCCTTCCGAGCCCGAGGCGCGAGGATGCCAACTCTCCCTGCGGTTCCCCCAGGGAGCGGGGCATGTGCAGGCGGAGCTCCAGTCCCGCGGGATCATCTGCGACTACCGCAAACCGGACATGCTGCGGGCCGCTCCGGTTCCGCTCTACAACGCGTTCGAGGATGTGTGGCATCTGGTCGACGGCATTGTCCAGGCCGGGGAGGGCTGAAATGGCCGACTTCACCATCTTTGGGGCCGGGTTGGCCGGTCCCCTGATAGCCACCCGTCTGGGTCAGGCCGGACACGCGGTCGATCTGGTGGAGATGCGCGCCGACCCCCGCGCGGTGGGGAGCGTGGGCGGGCGATCCATCAACCTCGCCCTCTCCACCCGGGGCACCCACGCCCTGGCCCAGGCCGGGGTGCTGGAGCGCGTGCACGAGCAGACCATCCCCATGAAGGGGCGGATGATGCACTCGGTCGAGGGCCAGTTGACCTTCCAGCCCTACGGCACCCGTGAGGACCAGGTGCTCTATTCGGTTTCCCGGGGGGGGCTCAACTGTCTGCTGCTGGACGCGGCCGAGGCCTGCCCCTCGGTCAACCTGCGCTTCGAGACCAAGTGCGAGGACCTGGACCTCGAGGCGCGCACCGCTACCCTGATCCACCCCGGCACCGGCGAGGTGGAGACGGTGTCCACCGGCTCGGTCATCGGTGCGGACGGCGCCTTCTCGCGGGTCCGCGCCGCGATGGCCCGCCGACAGCGATTCGACTACTCGCAGTCGTACCTGGAGTACGGGTACAAGGAACTCAGCATGCCGGCGCGCCCCGGGGGAGGCTATGCCCTGGAGACGAACGCGCTCCACATCTGGCCCCGGCGTTCGTTCATGATGATCGCCCTGCCCAACAAGGACGAGACCTTCACCGTGACCCTGTTCCTCCCCTACGAAGGGGACCACGGCTTTGCCGCGATCGAGAGCGATGCGGACATCACCCGCTTCTTCGAGCGTCAGTTCCCGGATGCGCTTCCTCTCTTTCCCGACCTCACCGAGGAGTATCGGGCCAACCCGGTGGGCTCCCTGGTCACGGTGCGCTGCGCGCCCTGGTGGGTCGATGACCGCGCCGTGCTGATCGGGGACGCCTGTCATGCCGTGGTGCCGTTCTACGGACAGGGCATGAACGCCGCCTTCGAGGACTGCACCCTGCTTGCCGAAGCACTGGACCGCAATCCCGGGGATCGCACCCGGGCCTTCCGCAACTACAGCGAGGGGCGCAAGCCGGATGCCGATGCGTTGGCCGATCTGGCCCTGGCCAACTTCGTGGAGATGCGGGATCACACCGCCTCCGCCACCTTCCTGGCCCGGCGCCGGCTGGGGCACGTGCTCCACCGGCTGTTTCCCTCCTGGTTCATTCCGCTCTACACCATGATCAGCTTCACCCGCACTCCCTACGCCGCGGCGCGGGAGCGGGCCCGGACCCAGGACCGTGTCGTCCTGTGGTTGGGCGTGGCCCTGTTGATCGTTCTTGTCCTCCTGCTGCGCGCCCTGCTGTTCGGCGCACCGGAAACGGGGAGTATCTGATGTCCCAGCTGACCTACGAGTCCTATCTGGATCTGCCGAAACTGCTCGACCTGCAACGGCCGCGTTCGGAGCCCCCCGAGCATGACGAGATGCTCTTCATCATCATTCACCAGGCCTATGAACTCTGGTTCAAGCTGATGCTGCACGAGTTCTCGAAGATCAAGAGGGACTTCAGCGGCAACGACGTCTACAGCGCGATGCACACCTTCAAGCGGTGCCGCACCATCATGAAGACCCTGGTGGAGCAGCTCGACGTGATCGAGACCATGACCCCCATGTCGTTCCAGAGCTTCCGGGAGCGGCTGGACACCGCTTCCGGGTTCCAGTCGGTCCAGTTCCGCGAGGTCGAGTTCGAGTTGGGGTACCGGCGTCCCGAGATGCTCAAGTACCACCCGGAAGGATCCCCGGCCCGCGCGCTCCTGGAGCGCCGCCTTTCCGAGCGCTCCCTCATTGACCATCTGTATGACCTGCTGGGCCAGAACGGCGTGTCGGTGCCGCGGGAGTTGCTGGAGCGGGACGTGCGCGAGTCCAATGTCCCCAACGAGACGGTCCAGGATGGGCTGTTCGAGCTCTACCACCGGGAACCGTCGGTGGCGAACCTGTTGGAGCTGATGACCGACTTCGACGAAGGATTCCAGGAGTGGCGCTACCGGCACGTCATGCTGGTCATGCGCACCATCGGCGAAAAGCATGGGACGGGGGGCTCGTTGGGGGTGGAGTTCCTCAAGCGATCGTTGTTCCAACCGGTCTTTGCCGACCTGTGGGCGATTCGCCACCGGTTCTAGCGTCCCGGAGAGGCTCGCTTTGCACCTCTCATTCCCCTGAAAGACAACGCCTTACGACTTTGGTGAGCCCGTCTGCCCCCGATTTGCGGCTTTACCCCTGAAGCGCCTACCGATTGCTACCGCCTCAGGGGGAAGTCCATGTCTCAACGTGCACGCGCGATTCTGCTCCCGTTGTTGGTCATCTGCAGTCTCATCCCCGGAGGGCGGGCCTGGGCCCAGACCCATGAGTGGCAACCGCCGGGTGGAGGATCCTGGAATACCGCCGGGAACTGGTTTCCCGCCGCCGTTCCCAGCGCGGCCGGCGACACGGTTCTCGTCGATTCCACCGGCGCCGGTGAGATCTTCATGGATCTGAACCCGACCGTGGACGCGGTGACCCTTCTCAACCCGCTCAACATCCTCAACGTCAGCGGTCGCACCCTGACTCTGTTGCAACCGGGCGGTCTGTTCACAGCGGGGCGGATTCGCACCACCTCCAATGCGAACCTGTTCGGGAATCTCCAGTTCGACACGGGATCGGAGATGGACATCGATGCCGGGGCGACCCTGAGCCTCTCCGGCCCGCTCGTGGTCAACGACGGAACCATTCATGTCAACGTCAACGGAAGTGCGGTCAACGCCACGCTCCGGGCCAACGACCCGGTCGTGTTCTCGGGAACCGGCGAGATCGTTCTCATGACCAACGGCGCTGGGGACCTGTTGGACGCATCGCTGACCGGACTGGCCGGCGCGGATACGGTGACCAACGGCCCGTCCCATACCATCCGGGGAGACGGCACTGTCTCGGTGAACCTGGTCAACCAGGGAACCGTGCTTGGCGATGCCCCCGGCCTGGTGCTGCAGGTGAACGGCGTGGCCAAGATCAACGAGGGCAGCATGCGGGCGGAGAACGGAGGAACGCTCCAGCTGGCATCCGTGGTGGTGACCCAAACCGCATCCGGCGAGCTGTACGCTGATGGGGGCGATGTGGACTTGAGCTCGGCCACGGTGTCGGGCGGAACGCTACGAAGCAGTGGCGTCAATGCGGTACGGCACGTGGCGGGCACCACCACGCTCGCCAACCTGACCAACGAAGGTGAGTACCACATTCTCCCTGGCATGGTTACCCAGACCCTCGGGGGAACCCTGGTCAACCAGGGTTCGATCCGGATCAACCCTACGGGAGGATCGGGCAACTCGGTGTTTCGAGCCAATGACCCGCTCCTGCTGACCGGAACCGGTGACCTGTTTCTCTCCACAGGCGGATTGGATGGGTACGACGCTCAGCTGACCAGCCTGTCTTCGGCGGACACCCTGACCCAGGATGCGGGACACACGATTCGGGGTGAAGGGGTCCTGTCCGCCAACCTGACCAACCATGGCCTGGTGTCGGCGGACGTTTCCGGCCGGGGGCTGTACCTCACCTCGCAACCCAAGCGCAATCACGCCACTCTGGAGGCGACGGCAGACGGGATCCTGCACCTGAGCACGGTGGTGACTCAGGTGGGATCCGGGGAGATTTCCGCCAACGGGGGCACGGTGCAACTCGCCACGGCCACGGTGTCGGGAGGGATGCTAAGCAGCGTGTCCCCGCACACGGTGGACCACGTGTCGGGGACGGTGACCCTGGACAACGTGACGAACGAAGGGGAGTACCGGATCCTGTCCGGCCTGGTCACTCAGCTACTGGGGGGGGTCGTCACCAACAACGGCACGATCCGGGTCAATCCCACGATGGGAACGGGCAACTCGGTGCTCCGGGCCAACGATCCCGTCCTGCTGACCGGGAACGGAGATGTGGTTCTCACGACCAGTGGGGCGGATGGGAACGACGCACAGCTGACCAGCTTGTCCTCCGTGGACACCTTGACCCAGGACGGTGGGCATACCATCCGAGGCGAGGGGGTGTTGTATGCCAACCTGATCAACCACGGTTTGGTGTCGGCGGACGTCTCCGGCCGGGCTCTCTATGTCGCGTCCCAGCCCAAGCGCAACCACGCCACCCTGGAGGCGACGGGAGACGGGATTCTGCACCTGAGCACGGTGGTGACCCAGGTTGGGGGGGGAGAGGTTTTCGCCAACGGGGGCACGGTGCAGCTTGCCACGGCCACGGTGTCGGGAGGGACGCTGCGCAGCCTGTCTCCGTACACGGTGGACCACGTGTCGGGGACGGCGACCCTGGACAACGTGACGAACGAAGGGGAGTACCGGATCCTGCCCGGTATGACCACCCAGGTACTTGGAGGTGCACTGACCAACAACGGAACCATCCGGATCAACCCAACCGGCGGATCGGGCAACTCCACGTTTCGAGCCAACGATCCAGTCCTGTTGAGCGGGAGTGGTGAGTTCGTCCTCGCCACAAGCGGAGTCGACGGGAACGACGCCCAGCTGACCAGCCTCGCCTCGGTGGATACGGTCACCCAGAGTGCGAATCACACCATTCGCGGGGAAGGTGTCCTGTACGCCACCCTCGTCAACGATGGCACCATGCTCGCCGATGTCGTGAACCGGACGCTGTGGGCCTCCTCCAACCCCAAGGTCAACCGGAACACCATGCGGGCGGAACTCGGCGGCCTGCTCCAGGCCACGACAACCGTTCTCAACACGGGGGCGGTCAGCGCAACCGACTCCGCCCAGGTCCTCATCACCTCCGGAGCCTTCGACAACGACGGCGTGGTCGGGGCGGACGGGGGGACGGTGCACGTCTCCTCGACCCTGTACGACAACCATGACGGGATCAGCGAGTCCCGCAACGGAGGCCTCTTCCGCGCATCCACCCTGAACCAGCACTACGGCGCCAACACGCTGACCGGTGGGCGCTGGGAGATCTTCGCCGGGAGTGTCATGCGGCTGATCGGAGCCGACATCGTGGAGAACCGGGCGTCGATCCTCTTCGATGGCGTGGGGTCCGAACTCTACCGGGACGATGCCGCCGCGGAGGCCCTGGCCGGGTTCGTCCTGAACCATGGCTCCTTCACCGTGCAGAACGGCCGGGATTACGTTCTGGCGAGTGGTTTCGAGAATCGGGGCGCGGTCACCTCGGGACCGGGAAGCATCCTCACCGCCACCGGGGACTACCTCCAGACCAACGGAACCACCACCGTCCAGGGGACCCTGACCGCGACCTCGGATACGGTGCGCATCGTGGACGGGGTGCTGGAGGGAACCGGGGTCGTGGACGCCGAGGTCATCCTGGGGGGAACCGCCTCGCCCGGGACCTCGGTGGGTGCCCTCACCGTGGACGGATCCTATGCCCAGGCTGCGGATGCGGCGCTGCGGATCGAGATCAACGGAACCGGGCTCACCGAGGTGGACCGGTTGGACGTCACCGGACACGCGACCCTTGCCGGGGCGGTGGTGGCCGAGGTTCCCGGAAGCTATGTCGCCAGCGCGGGGGACGAGTTCCTTGTCATGACCTTCGCCTCCCGCACCGGGACCTTCGACGCGGTGCTCAACTGCCCGTGGCCCGGGTTGTGCCTGGAGGCGGAGTACTCGGACACCACGGTCATTCTTCGGGCGGTGGTCCCGAACATCCTCGACGCGGGGGATCCGGATCCGTCCCTCCCCCTCCATCCCGCCTTCGCGGCGCGTCTGCTTCGGGGTGGGTCGATTCGTTTCGACCTGGAACTGCCGGGATCGGCCGAGGTCCGCCTCGACGTATTCGATGTGGCCGGCCGCCGGGTGGCCACGGTCGTCGATGGCACCCGTCCCGCGGGTCGGCACGAGGTCGCCTGGACGCCGATCGGGGACAGCGGAGCGCGGCTGGGCAGTGGGGTCTACTTTGGCCGCATGGTCCTGTTCAGCGAGGGACGTCGCGAGGTGCTCACCGGAAAGGTGGTGCTTGTTCGTTAGCCCGTCGACGGGACTCATCAGGACCGGACGCATGTAATTTCCGGTTGGGCAGCGAACAGGCGGCGGGTCCGTGCCATGTGCACGGACCCGCCTGTATCTACCTAGCGATCATTCCCCGCACAGGGGAGCGGGCAGGGGACGCAGTCCTTCGGATCGCAATCCGAGGGATCACACGCCACCATGCACACCGGGGTCTGCTCGGCGGTCAGCGCGGTATGGACCCGCACACCACCGAGAAGAGCGGCGATCGCCAGGATGAACATCATGCGTCGCATGAGTGTCTCCTTGGCTTGAGTTACAGGTTCGAAAGCGAAGCCGGACTCAGGCGTGCCGCGGAGGAGGGGTGACCGGTCGGGGAGCCAGTGACTCGGGGGAGGTGGATGCCGCGGCATCCAGGGGGACGATGCGCAGGGGAGGACCCTCGGCTCCCGCCGCATCCATGTCCGCCGGGGTGGCGCACCAGACCGGGCATCCGGGGGTGGGGTCGCAGCGCAAGGGCCAGGTGCAGGCCTCGGCACGGTCCCGGGTTCCGGGGTCCTCGGCCGAGCGGAGTCCGCAGGCGGAAACCGTCTCGCAGGAAATCGTGACGGTGCAGGCCCCCGGGGTTTCCGACTCCAGCCCGCAGGCCTCCCCGGTGACGGGACAGGACATGCCCAGACAGGGAATGGCGGTCATGGCATGGGTCACCCCAAGCAGGGTGACCCGGGTCAGGAATCCATGACGGAAGCGGGAGAGCGTCACGAGCGGCTCCGTTACAAGTGGGCGGGAGCGTCCCCGCCGGTCCTCATACCGTTCCTGGCAAGCCGAATTCCCGCCCGGGGGTGAGGTGGAGTATTCTCCCGCAATGACCTTGGAGATCGCGCTCCTCTTCGGGCTGCTTCTGGCCATGAGCTACTTTTTCTTCACCGAGAAGCTGCCCATCGAACTCACCGCTTTTCTTGGGCTGATCGCATTGGTTCTTGGGGGGTATCTGGAGGCGGGAGAGGCGTTCCAGGGGTTCTCCTCCCCCGCCGTCATTACCATGATCTCGATCTTCTTCCTCAGCGCGGCCCTCCTGCGCACCGGGGTGGCGGACTGGATCGGCACCCTGGTGGAGCGGACGGTGGGGCGGCGGGAGTCCGCCCTGATCGCGGTCATCATGCTCTTTTCCGGGCTCATGTCCGCGTTCATGAACAACATCGCCGCCGCGGCGGTCCTGCTTCCCGCGGTGGCCAGCATCGCCCGCAAGACCCATATCTCCCCCTCGCGCCTGTTCATGCCTCTGTCCTTCGGCGCCATCCTCGGTGGCACCACCACCCTGGTCGGTACGCCCCCCAACATCCTGGCCGGCGAGTTCCTGACCGGTCGCGGGCTCCCACCGTTTCAGCTCTTTGATTTCGCTCCGGTGGGTCTCCTGCTGCTTCTGGCCGGGATCCTCTACATGCTCACCCTGGGGCGGATGCTGCTTCCCCCGTCTACCGTGGCCACCGCGGGGGCCATACGACGGGATCTCCCCATGGAGTACGAGATCCAGGACGCCATCTTTACCCTGACCCTTCCTCCCGGATCCCGGCTTTCGGGGTGCTCGTTGGCGGAGTCCCAACTCGGAGCCACCCTCGGCGTTCAGGTGGTGACGGTGCGGCGCGGGGCCGAACGAATTCTCGCCCCCGATGCCCAGACCGTCCTGCGGACCGGGGATCTGCTGGATGTCCGAGGTCGCTTCTCGGACCTGCAGGGGCTGTTCGACATGGGTGGGGTCGAGATCGTGGAAGGCAACGGGGAGGACGTGACCGAGGCCCTGCGCCACTTGCGTTGGGTGGTGGGTCGGGTGCTGCCCCATGCGGACTTCGTCGGCCAGACCCTCCGGGACATCCGTTTTCGCAAGCTGGGGGCGGTCGCCCTGGGGATCCGGCGGGACGGCGAGACCCTTGCCGACGACCCGGCGGGGATCGCACTCCGGGAAGGGGATCTGGTCCTGGCGCTGACCAGCCCGGACCGGATCGAGGAGGTCGCCCTCTCCCGGAGCCTCGAGATCACCCAGGTGGATCACGCGGTGCTGGAGGAACTGGAGAACCGCCTCTTTCTTCTCCACTGCCCGTCCGGATCGCCCCTGGCCGGACGCACCCTGGAGGATGCGCGGGTTGGGGAACTGACCGGCGCCACGGTGGTGGCCATCGTTCGGGACGGTTCCCCGGTTCTGGGGATCGGCGCAAAGAGCGGGATCCAGGAGGGGGATCTCCTCGTGGTCAGCGGAGAGCAGGTGCGTCTGCGCCGACTGCACGACTTGGGTACGTTGGAGCTCAAGTCCCGCCCGGACTCACTCTGGTTGGAGTCCGAGGACGTGGGGGTGGTGGAGGCGACCCTCGCTCCCCGGTCCCGTGCCGCGGGGCGGACGCTGAAGGAACTGGATTTCCGGGACAAGTCCGGTCTGCAGGTGCTGGCGGTGTGGCGCGAGGGGCAATCCCTGTCCGACCGGCTGGACACCCTCCGCTTGCGTCTGGGCGACGCCCTGTTGCTGCAGGGGCCGTGGGCCAACATCCGCCTCATGGGAACCGACCCCGATTTCCTCGTGCTCTCACCGGAAGCCACGGAAATCCGTCGCACCCGGCGCGCCCCGTTCGCCGTGGCCGGGCTTGCCCTCATGATCCTGCTTGTGGTGACCGGGTACCAACCCATCCATGTGGCCGCCTTCATCGCGGCCTCGTTCGTCGTCCTGTTCCGCACCGTGACCATGGAGGAGGCCTATCGCGCGGTGGAGTGGCGGGCGGTGTTCCTGGTCGCAGCCATTCTCCCGGTGGGGATCGCCATGGAGCGGACCGGCGCGGCGGCGCTCCTGTCCAACTCGATGATCGAGGTGGCCGGACCCCTGGGGAACTACGGGATTCTGGGGGCGCTCCTGGTCCTCTCCAGCGGTCTCAGCCAGTGCCTCGACGGAGCGCCGGCGGTGGTGTTGCTGGCCCCGGTGGTCATGGAAGCTTCGGAACGACTCCAGATCAGCCCGCACACCCTGCTCATGGGGGTGAGCCTCGCCGCCTCGGCCGCCTTCATGACCCCTTTCAGCCACAAGGCCAACCTGCTGGTCATGGGAGCAGGTGGCTACCGGATGCGGGACTACCTGCGGGTGGGGACCCCGCTCACCGTCGTGGTGCTGGTGATCATGGTCGTGCTGGTCCCGGTCTTCTTCCCGTTCAACCGGTGAGGCGGCTCAGGAACAGGGTGGCCATGCTCAGCACGAGGAAGAATCCGAACATGTCGGTCACCGTGGTGAGGATGGGTCCCGAGGCCAGGGCGGGATCCTTGCCGGCCCGCTTGAGCAGGAGGGGGATGGTGCCGCCGATGGACACCGCGACCATGGTGTTGAGCGTCATGGCCACGCCCACCACCAGACCCAGCCAGGGATTCCCCTTCCAGGCCCAGGCGGTTGCCGCGAGCAACACCCCCAGCAGGACCCCGTTGAGGGCACCCACCGAGACTTCCTTGACCCACACCCGGAAGGCGTCGGACGGGCGGGCCAGACCGAGGGTCATCTCCCGCATGCTCACCGCCACCGCCTGATTCCCCGAGCAGCCGCTCATGTCCGAGATGATGGGGAGGAAGACCGCGAGGGCAATGACCTGGGCGAGGGTGTCCTCGAAAAAGGCGATGACCGACGCGGCGATCACGTTGAGCAGGATGTTCACGCTGAGCCAGGCCAGGCGCCGCCGCGAGCGGAGAAAGAACGGCATGCTGCGCAGCTCCTCGCCCCCCACGATGCCCTGGCTCTTGAGGTAGGTGTTGTCGCTCTGGTCCGCCAGGGCGTGTTCCACCGCGGTGCGGCTCACCACCCCCTGGATGCGGCCGTCCGCGTCCACCGCCGGAACGCCAAAGAAGCTGTTCTTCTCGAAGAATCCCTTGAGTGTGTCGAGGGGGTCGTTCACCGAGACGGAACGGGGGTTCCCGATCATCTTGTCCCGCACCACCCGGCTGGGTCGTGACAGGAGCAGGCTTCGCAGGGGGACCACCCCGACCAGTCGGAGATCCTCGGATTGCACGTAGGCGTACTGGACGTCGTAGTCCTCGTACTCCTCGGCGTTGTCCTTGAGGTCCTGCAGGACCTCGGCCACCGTGGCCGACTCGGGGTAGAGGAGGTACTCGGTGATCATCAGCCCGCCGGCCACATCCCCGGGGTAGCGGATGAGGGTTCGCGCCTCCTCGGCTTCCTCCGCGTCCATCACCGAGAGGATCGCTTCGGCGTCTTCCGGCTCCAGCTCGCCGAGAATGTCCGCCTGATCGTCGCTCTGCAACTCCTCGAGGATGGCCGCCGCCTGCTTCGGCGTGACCTGTTCGATCATGTCGGTGATCGTCGCGGCCGGGAGTTGCTCCATGAGGTCCGCCCCCTCCTCCGGAGGGAGCAGCTCGAGGAGTCGTACCCGTAGTGCCGCGGTCAACCCGGACACGGCGCGGGCCGCCTCGCCGGAGGGAAGGTCGTGCAGGAAACCGGTGATCGCGGCCACGTCGCTGCCCTCGATGAAGCCCTGGAGGGCCTCCCACGAGTGCTGGTCCGGGGTGGGCATGGGCGCTACTCCGTTTCGCCGGGGTTGAGGGCGGCCACGACCTTCAGTTCCACCGCGATCGGGGTGGGCAGCGCCCCGACCTCCACCGTGGTTCGGGAGGGGCGGTTGCCGGTGAAGTGTTCGGCATAGAGCCGGTTGAAGACGGCGAAATCGGCCTTCATGTCGGTGAGGAACACGGTCACGTCCACCATGTCTTCCCAGGACGCCCCCGCGTCTTCCAGGATGGTCCGCACGTTGGCGAAGACGCTGCGGCACTGGGCCTCGATGTCATAGGCGAGGATGTTGCCCTCCCCATCCAGGGTCACCCCCGGGATCTCCGCGGAACCGCGCTGGCGTGGACCGACCCCCGACAGGAAGAGCAGGTTGCCCACCCGGCGGGCATGGGGGTAGGCCCCCACCGGTTCGGGGGCGCGGTTGCTGTTGATGTCGTTGTGATCGCTCACCGGATTTCCCCCTACAGCTTGAAGCAGACGTTCTTGGACTCGGTGAAGAAGCGGAGGGCCTCGGTGCCTCCCTCGCGACCGACACCACTCTGCTTGGTGCCCCCGAACGGCGTGCGCAGATCGCGCAACATCCAGCAGTTGACCCACACGATCCCGGCCTCGATGGCTCCGGCTACCCGGTGGGCCCGCTGCAGGTCGCGGGTCCAGACCGAGGCGGCGAGCCCATACGGCGTCTCGTTGGCGATGGCGATCGCTTCCGTCTCGTCGCTGAACGGGGTAATGGTGACCACCGGGCCGAAGATCTCCTCGGTCATGGTGCGACACCCCGGCGGGAGCCCGGTGATCACCGCCGGTTCCAGGAAGTAACCGCCCCGCACCCGGTCAGGGAGCCCCGAGGGCGGTTTGCCTCCCCGCAGGACCGTGCCTCCCTCCTGGGTGGCCAGCGCGACATACGACTGCACCTTTTCCAGATGCTCCCGGGAAACCAGCGCGCCCAGGTCGGTGGCCGAATCGAGCGGATCCCCGACCCGGTAGGCCTCCACCGCGTGCACGAAACGCTCCACGAAGTCCTCGAAGATGGAGGCCTCGACCAGGATGCGCGATCCGCACAGGCAGATCTCACCCTGGTTGGCGAAGGACGCGCGGACGGTCTGGGGGACCACGGACTTGAGGTCGACATCCCCGAACACCACGGTGGGGTTCTTGCCGCCAAGTTCCAGGCTCACCTTCTTGAACAGGGAGGCGGCGACCTGGCCGATTTCGGCCCCGGCCCGGGTGCTCCCGGTGAACGAGAGGGCGGGTACGTCGGGATGGGCGACCAGAGCCGCCCCGGCGGTGGGCCCGCGCCCGTGCACCACGTTCAGGACCCCGGGCGGGAGCCCTTCCTCGATGCAGATTTTCGAGAGAAGAAACGCGGTATAGGGGGTGACCTCCGAGGGCTTGCCCACCACGGTGTTCCCGGTGGCCAGGGCCGGAGCGATCTTCCAGGTGAAGAGGTAGAGCGGGAGATTCCAGGGGGAAATGCAACCGGCCACGCCCCGCGGCTGACGCAGGGTGACGTTGAGAGCCTCGTGGTCGGTCTGATGCGCTTCGGTCTCCTGGTGGAGGATGGCGGTGGCGAAGAACCGGAAGTTGGCCGAGGCGCGGGGGATGTCCACCATCCGGGCCACCTTGACCGGCTTGCCCGAGTCCCGGGACTCGGCCAGGGCGAGGGGTTCCAGCTCGGCCTCGATCCGGTTCGCGATGCGCAGGAGGATGCGGGATCGCTCTGTGGCCGGGGTCCGCGACCAGTCAGGAAATGCGTCCCGGGCCGCGGCCACGGCCTTGGCCACGTCCTGCGCCTCGCTGTCCGGGCAAGCGGTGTAGACCGATCCGGTGGCCGGCTCCAGCACATCGAGGACACGCCCGGAGACGGCAGGTTCAAGGAAACCGTTCACGTAGTTCAGGACAGGCTCGGGGGTGCTCATGGAAACCGAGTCTAGACGATCTCGTCCGGCCGGAGAACTCGCCTTGCCGCCCGTAGTGCGGGATTCAGGACGTGTGCTAGGCTTTCTGCGCTTCCGGCGGGGTTCTTCCCGACACTTTCCATCCCATTTGTCCCGCCGGTCCTGGAGGTACCACGCATGAGCCAGCCGCAGGCCGTTGTTCACTCGGCTCTGGCCAAGAACACATTCCTGCAGTCCCTCTACACCGAGGAGTTCCTGGAGACCGTGGACCGTTGGTCCGGGGTGCCCGGTCCCCCCAGCGTTGAGAACCGCAAGAAGCGTGAGGGTATCCAGGTTCTGAACAATCCGTTCCTGGAACGCTATCTCTCCAAGGCGCATCCCAGCAGTCCCATCGTCATGGCCACGCCGCTCATCCTCTGGGGCGGATACCAGGCGGTCACCCATGGGCACACGGTGGGGCTCATCGCCGCGCTGTTCTTCGGCGGAATCCTGGGATGGAGCCTGCTGGAGTATCTGCTCCACCGGTTCCTGTTCCACTTCAAACCCAAGGACCCCATCGGGAAGCTCACCTGGTTCATGTTGCACGGGTATCACCACGAGTTTCCCGACGACAAGATGCGACTGGTGGCTCCCCCGTTCATGTTCTGGTCCCTGGGGCTCGGGGTCGGGTTCCTCTTCTACTTCATCTTTGGCCATGACAAATGGGGCATCGTCCTGGCCGGGACCTCGGTGGGCTACATGGCCTACGACTGGATCCACTACTACACGCACCACTTCCACCCCAAGTCCGGGGTGGGCTCCTGGCTGCGCCGCTATCACCTGCGACATCACTTCCAGGACGAGAGCATGCGCTACGGGATCAGCAACCCCCTGTGGGACCTGGTCTTCCGCACCTACCGGAGCCCCGACGCCAAGAACTAGGCGCCCGGATCGATCACCACCGTCTCGGTCAGCTCCAGGAGTTGTTGCATGTAGGGCTTCTCGATGAAGTCGGCCTTGTCCAGCTCCAGCAACTGGATCATCTCGCGGGCCTCGGCCCGTGCCTGCGGCAGGGAGATCCCCCGGATCACCGTTTCCAACTCCAGGAACGAGCCCAGCCCGCGCACGTCGTCCAGGTGGATGCGGGTGTGCCGGTGGGTATAGAGGGTGCGGGTCTTCTCCACGACCCCCTTGAGCCCCAGGGACCGGTCGAGCACCTCGGTGAGACCGTCCACATCGTCGATGCGGGCAATGTCGTAGTCGGAGGCCCTGGCATGGCGTCCCGGTTCGCGGACGTAGGCGATCAACTCGCCGGGTTGCCCCTCGACTTCCCGCAGCTTGAGCCAGCCGACCGGAACGTTGAAGAAGAGGTCCCGCTGCACATGCTGCCACTCGCGGCTGGCGCCCAGGGAGGCGAGTTTGGCCTCCATGGCGGACGGGTCGCGTAGGATGGTCTTGATCTCGATGTTCTGCATGGTCCCCCCCGGGATATACGTGCCTAGGAGCGGGCCGCCGCCTCTTCCCGATGCGCCTCGCGTTCCTCCTTGTCCTCGGAGTCCGGACGGGCCGCGAACAGGGTGGCCAGGTTGCTGCGGAGGGCCCCCTCGTCAAGGTTGGGAATGAGCCGTCCCCCCTCGGCGATGGAAATCTGCGAGGTCTCCTCGCTGACCACGATGACGATGGCGTCGGACTCCTCGCTCATGCCCAGCGCCGCGCGGTGTCGGGTACCGAGGGCATAGGCCAGACGCGTGTTCTGGCTCAGCGGCAGGATACAACCGGCCGCCACCACGACGTTGCCGGAGATGACCACCGCACCGTCGTGCAGCGGCGAGGGCGGGGTGAAGATGGTCACCATGAGTTCGGAGCTGATCGCCGCGCCCAGGTTGGTTCCGGTCTCGGTGATGTTCTTGAGCCCGGTGCTGCGCTCCACCACGATGAGCGCCCCGATTCCCTTTTCCTTGAGGGTCTCCACCGAGCGGATGAGCTCCCGCAGGGTGCCCGATTCCTGGGTCCGGGTGAACGAGGAGAACACGCGGCCTCCCCCCAGGGAGGTCAGCGCCTGGCGGAGTTCCGGCTGGAAGAGGATGAGGAAGGCAAGCACCCAGACCGTCTTGAGGCTGGAGATGAGCCAGTTGAGGCCGTTGAGCTGGAGGGCGCTGGCCGCGAAGGAGACGAGGAGGATGATGACGAGGCCCACGAACATCTGGGCGGCACGGGTGCCGCGGATGAACCGGAAGAGCCAGTAGAAAAGGCCGGACAAGATGAGCAGGTCGAGGATGTCTCGCCAGTGTCTGCTCAAGAAGTCCAGCATCGTCTAGGGCTCGCTAACCAGGCTCAAGGTTCGTGTTTCCTCATGTCTTCCTATCTTCGCACCGGCGGCGGGGTCAATGCGAGTCAAACCGTCGCACCGCCTCGAATACGCTGAGCGCGTCGCGGGTGGCTCGCACATCATGCACCCGCACAATGGCGGCGCCACCGGCCCGGGCAGCGAGGGCCGCTCCGACACTTCCGTATACCCGTTCCCCGGCGGATTCCGTCCCGGTCAACGTTCCGATCATGCGCTTGCGTGACGCCCCCACCACGACCGGCCGGCCCAGGGCGGTCAGGCGAGGCAGTCCGGCCAGCAGGGCCAGGTTGTGCTGGAGCGTCTTCCCGAATCCCAGACCGGGGTCGAGGGCGATTCGGGCGGAGCCCACACCTTCGTGTTCGGCCCGTTCCATCCGCTCCTTCAGGAAAGTCGCGACCGACTCCACCACATCCGCGTAGTTCGGGTCGGATTGCATGGTCCTGGGGTTGCCCCGCATGTGCATGAGGATGAGGCCGGCGCCGGAGTCGGCGACGACCCGTCCCATGGCAGGGTCACCCAGGGCAGTGACGTCGTTGATGATCGAGGCCCCCGCCCGGATGGCGGCGGCGGCGACCGAGGCGCGCCGGGTGTCCACCGAGAGGGGGACCCCCACGGAGGCCGCGGCCTCGACGACCGGGACGACGCGCCGCAGTTCCTCCTCCTGCGGCACCGGATCCGCGCCGGGGCGGGTGCTCTCTCCCCCGATGTCGATCACGTCCGCCCCTTCGGCGACCAGGGAACGGGCCTTGGCCGCGGCTGCCTGGGGCTCCAGGAAGAGCCCCCCGTCGGAGAAGGAATCGGGGGTGACGTTGAGGATGCCCATCAGGAGGGGGCGGTCCAGGGGGAGTTCCCCGGTTCGGTGGGACCAGATGGGGGTGGGTCGGGTGGGCGTAGGCGACATGGTGGCGCTAAAAAAAACGGCGGGCGGGGTGTATCCCGCCCGCCGAAGGGGTTAGGCCGGCCCCGGATGGGGATCCGGGGAGGGTCGGATGGGCCGCTCCGGCTTGGGTGCGGACTCCATGGCCGGGGCAGGGTCATCCGGCTCCTCGGGGGGTTGGGTGGATTCCGGCTCCGGCATGGGGTCCAGGGCTTCGCCGTTCATCAGCTTGTCGATATCCGCGGAGTCGAGGATCTCGCGTTCCAGCAAGGCCTCGGCGATCGCGGTCAGCTTGTCCTGATTCTCACGAATGAGGGTCTCGGCCCGCTGGTAGGCGTCCTCGACCAGCTTGCGCACCTCGCGGTCGATCTTCTGCTGGGTCTGCTCGGAGTAGTCGCGCTCGTGGGAGATCTCCTTGCCCAGGAAGACCATCTCCTCCTTGCGACCGTAGGAAAGCGGACCCAACTCCTCGCTCATGCCCCACTGGGTGACCATGCGGCGGGCGAGACCGGTGGCCTGCTCGATATCGTTGCCTGCCCCGGTGGTGATCTCACCGAACACGATGGCCTCGGCGGCGCGGCCGCCCATGCCCCGGGCCAGCACGGCGTGGCAGTACTCCCGGGTGTAGGTGTGACGTTCGTCCATGGGGAGGAAGTGGGTCACGCCCAGCGCCCGTCCACGGGGGACGATGGTCACCTTGTGGATGGGGTCCGACTTGGGGGTGAGCTTTCCGACCAGGGTGTGTCCGGCCTCGTGGAACGCGGTGACCTTCTTCTCCTCGTCGGAGATGATGCGGCTCTTGCGCTCCGCACCCATCATCACCTTGTCCTTGGCATCCTCGAAGTCCCGCATGGCGACCCGGCGGTGGTTGCGGCGAGCGGCGAGCAGCGCCCCTTCGTTGACCATGTTGGCCAGGTCCGCGCCCACCATGCCGGGGGTGCCCCGGGCGAGGATGGCCAGGTTGACGTCCTCGGCCAGCGGGATCTTGCGGGTGTGGATGCGCAGGATCTCCTCGCGGCCGCGCACGTCGGGCGCGTCGACCACGATCTGGCGATCGAAACGACCGGGGCGCAGGAGCGCCGGATCCAGGACGTCGGGACGGTTGGTGGCGGCGACCAGGATCACGCCCTCGTTGGACTCGAACCCGTCCATCTCCACCAGCAGCTGGTTGAGGGTCTGCTCCCGTTCGTCGTGGCCACCTCCCAGACCGGCGCCGCGATGACGTCCCACCGCGTCGATCTCGTCGATGAAGATGATGCAGGGGGCGCTGCGCTTGCCCTGCTCGAACAGGTCACGCACGCGCGAGGCGCCGACCCCGACGAACATCTCCACGAAGTCCGAACCGGACATGCTGAAGAAGGGCACGCCCGCCTCGCCGGCCACCGCCTTGGCGAGCAGGGTCTTCCCGGTCCCCGGAGGGCCGAGAAGCAGCGCGCCCTTGGGGATACGCCCCCCCAGGGTCTGGAACTTCTTGGGATCCTTCAGGAACTCGATGATCTCCTGCAACTCCTCCTTGGCCTCGTCCGCCCCCGCCACGTCGCGGAAGGTGACCTTGGGTTTGTTGTCCACCAGCAGCTTGGCCTTGCTCTTGCCGAACTTGAGCGCGGCGGAACCGCCGGACTGCATCTGCCGGATGAAGAAGAGCCAGAAGGCAACGATGAGGATGATGGGGAGGTAGGTCAGCATCACCCCGAACCAGTTGGGACGCTCCTTGGCGCCGTCGATCTCCGCGTTCTGGTTGCTGGACTGGATCCGCTCGGCAAACTCCGGGGTGGGATCCGCGGGGAGCTGGACAATGAACCGGGTGACCCGGTCGCTGCCCCCATGCTGGGTGACGATGACGGGCTCGTTGAGCTCGCCCCGGGCTTCCCGCTCGGCGATCGTCACTTCCTTGATGTTCCCCGCCTCCACCTCCTTGATGAACTGGGTGTAGGTGAGCTTGCGCTCTTCGGGGCGGCTGGCGTGATAGATGTTCACCGCCACGAGGACGAGAACGGTCATCATCAGCCAGAAGGCCAGCGTCTTGAGAGGGCGCGGGGTCATGAAGGGAGACGGCTTGCGCCCGCCTCCGCCCGGCCCGTTGGGGCGACGCGGGTTCCGGGGATCGCGATCCCCATCGCCACCTTGGCGGTCGTGGCGGTCATCCATGGACAAGACTTTCCTTTCCGTACCGGAACGGAGCGCGATGAAGGGGTTCGCGCGTTGTTCAGACTATCGTTTCGGCCTCAAAGAGCACGACTTGAGAGCTCTGCGGGCCCACGGTCGCGTGACGCGACCGCCGTTGGCCGGCAACCCAGAGAATCCGCTCACCGGATTCGGGCCCTCCATTGTCGCACAAGAGTGCGATGCGAGTCCGCAGGTGCCGGGGCACCTTTCGATCTCCCAGCAGATCGTTGATCTTCTGGGTCCCCTCCATGCCGAAGGGTTCCAGTCGGTCCCCGTCCTTCACGGCTCGCAAGTACAAGGGGGGGGTTACGTTATCCCAATCGAAGCAAGCCCGGTCGGGCTGGTTGGACCACTCCTCGGGGGTCACCGAGTCCGCGGGCCGGGTGGACCACGAGAGTCGCATCCCGCCCCACCGTTCGGTCCCCGGGGACTCCAGGGTGAGCGGCGGACTGGCCTCGGGGGGTTCCGGTCGCCGTTTTGACACACCCGGAGCCAGAACGAGGTCGTCGTATTCGCGTTGAACGAGGATCCCCCGGGGGAGATCCAGACTTCCACTCACCGCGTCCCCCTCGGTCAGTTCCAATACGGCATCCAGATGGGCCAACGTGACTTCCCGCAACCCGCCCAGCAGGCTTTGCAGCGCGGCCCGGATCACCGTGCGCTGCAGCACCCGGGGATGGGCTCCCAGGGCCGGGATGGAGAGACGGTACTCTCCGGTGCTCTCCCGCGCCTCGCGATTGGCCACGCTTCCCAGGATGCGATCGGCTTCCTGGTCCAGAAACTGGTCCAATTCGTTCATGAGCCGGGATTCCCGGGCCAGGACACGCACCACGGATTCCCCGAAATGCTCGGTCAAGAGGGGTACCAGGCGGTGGCGAACCCGATTCCGGGTCAAGGCGAGGTCCTCGTTGCTCCCGTCCACCCGGTAGCGGATGCCGTTCTGTTCCAGGAAGGCGAGGATCTCGTCCCGCCAGCAGGCGAGCAACGGTCTGCAGACGGATCCGGGCCCCACGGCGAGCATGCCGCCGAGGCCTCGGGGGCCGGCCCCGCGAATCAGGTTCAGGAGAAACGTCTCGACCTGGTCGTCGGCGCTGTGACCGGTGACGATCCAGCGGGCACCGGCCACGCCCCGGGCCTCCTCGAAGAAGGCGTAGCGTTCGCGGCGCGCGGTGGCCTCCACCGACCCGCCCTCCCGCTCCAGCATGGATGGGAGGTCCACCCGCCGGTGATGGAACGGGAGATGGTGTTGTTGGCAGAGCGAGGCGACAAAGGCCTCGTCGGCGTCTCCTTCCCTGCCCCGCAGGCCGTGGTTGAGGTGGGCCACGTCGATGCGGAAGCCGGCGGTGTCCTGGACCTCCAGCAGCACGTGCAACAGGGCCACCGAGTCCGGCCCGCCGGAGACCGCGACCAGGAGACCGTTGCCGGGTTCCACCGGGCAGGTGTCCGAAAAGAAGTCGAGAACGCGCTGCTCGAGCATGGCTCACCTCCTGGACGGGGTCCACTCTTCGAGAGTCTACCTGGGCGACCCTGGCCGCAAGGAGGAAAGCGAGGTTCCTGAGAATGTATATGTATTCAATTCAAGGGCTTAGGACTACCTCCGGACCATGCGCCGGGACTCCGTGTAGCTTCCCGCGTTGAGTCGGTAGAAGTAGATCCCGCGGGGCACCTCCCGTCCCGCCCCGTCCGTTCCATCCCAGTGGACTTCGGTCGGGCCGGTGGCCACGCCTTGCCGCAGGAGGAGCCGCCGACCCCGCACCGAGAAGACCTCCAGGGTGTAGGGGGTGTCCTGGGGGACCTCGAAACGAATGCGGGTGGAGCTGTTGAAGGGATTGGGTTGGTTCTGGGCCAGATGGAACGTCGGGGTTGTGTCGGGCCCGTCCACCCCGGTCCGGTCGCTCACAAAGAAGCGTCCGCTCAACGCTCCCGTGATGTTCCCGGCCAGGTCCGTGGCCCGCACCATGATGCGGTAGTCGATCCCCATGATCGTGGGGATCCAGGTGATGCTTGTCGTGGTGGTGGGGTAATCACCGATCAGGGTGAAGTTCTGTCCACCGTCCGCCGAGTACCAGACGCTCAGTTCGGTGAGCCCCGAGGTCGGGTCGCTCGCAGTCCACGAAATGGGGGTGAGCCCGGTGGTGACTGCGGCGTCGCCTTCCGCCGGCTCGATCACGGTCACCGCGGGTGGCGTCGCGTCGATGTGAAAGGGCCCCAGGTGTTCGGTGATCCCGGAAGCAACGCCGGCGCCGTCCACCGCCCGGACGTGGAACCACTGGTCGGCTCCATCGGTGGCCTCCAGGAACGACGCTGTCTTGAGGATGTCCCAGGTCGCGTCCGGAACGGTGGTCGGGCTGCTGTCCCACACGATCGAGTATCCGTCCACGCCCTTGCAGGGACCGGCGGCCGGCGCCCGCCAGTCGCTGAGGATGAGAGGATCCGTGGACCACTGGCCCAGGGTGTGGCTTTCGCTTTCCAGCCCGATCACCCCGCCGAAGACCGTGCCCGGGGTTACCGTGAAGGATCTGGAAGAGCTCCACGGGCCGTAGCCGGCACAGGCGCTGGAGGCCCGCACGGACCAGACGTAGTTGCCGGCTCCAAGGAACCCGGGATTGAAGGCGGGGCTCCCGGAAAGATAGAGCGTCCCGCCGACGTTGATCTGATAGCCGGATGCGGTGGGGCTCGGGTCCCAGGACAGGCCGGGACCGCTGCCGCAGGTCACGCTGGCGGCCGGTTGCAGGTTCACGGGGGCGGCCGGGCCGGTCCCCCCCTGGGTCGAGAACGTATAGCAGGTCTCGTTGCTTTCGAGGCCGCAACTGTTGGTGGCGGTAATGCCCCAGGCATAGGTCCGGTTGGATTCGAGGTTAAGCACGACCACCGAGGTGTCCGCGGTCACCCAGGTGGAGTCATTCTCGTCGAATCCAAAGCAGCCCTGGTCGGTCAATCGAACCCGGTACTCCACACCATCGGTCACCGGATGCCACTTGAGAACCAGCGTGGTGGGCATGCATTCGGCGTCATCGACAGGAAAGGCAGGGACCACAGGGGGCGGTGGTGCGGCGACGGTCCGAAACGACCGACAGGCGGACCACGGACCGTTCTCACCGCAGCTGGTGCGTCCGGCGACACGCCAGTAGTAGTCGGGCCCGGCGACCAGTCCGCTACTGTCCCAGAAAGGGCTCGAGACGGTATAGATGGCGCCGGTCCCGCACGACGTCCCGACCTGGATGCGATAGCTGCTGGCGTTGGGAAGGGCCTCCCACACCAGCATTTCCTTGTAGGCGCAAACATCGCCGTTGGGCGGCGAAACCAGGACCGGCACGGGGGGGACACTTTCTTCCGTGGTGAAACCGGCATACCCGGACCACTCGGTCCACTCCCCCGTGCAGGCCATGCGGGATCGCACATCGAGCACGTAGTCGGTGGCCTCGGCCAGGCTCCCCCACGTGTAGTAGGTGTTGGTGGTCCCGACGAGTTGCACCAACCCGGTCTCGATGTTGGTCAACCGCACCTGGAACTCCTGCACCCCCGGACCGGCGGTCCAATCGAACATGAAGCTGGGAGCGGGCACGCAGGTCGCACCGTCCAGGGGAGCAACCAGTACCGGTACCTGATCGGGAGGACAACCGATGTTGAGCTTGGCCACATCCTGGGAGCCGGTGCGGTTGTTGGCCGTTACGGCGTCGGCCGCGGTGAGCAGAACGCCAACATGGTACTGACCCGACGCGAGGGCATTGGGTAGGAAGTAGGTGGGGAAGCCAACCACCCGGAATCCGTTGGGCGGGATGGTGTAGGACGACGTCTGGGTTCCCAGCAGCATGTCCTGGGCCGAAGCGATGAGATCGTTCTCCGAGAGATACACCCTCATCTCGAAGGATCCCGTCCACTCGGTCTCGCCCCGGTTGTAGATGAGCACATCGCTGTTGGGCATGGGATCCCCGGCCACGCCCTGGGACGAGGCCAGCCGCATGTCCATGGGAATCAGGTCCGCCAGGTCGGGAATGTCCGAGGCCAACCACCCCTGGACGTCCGTGTACTTGCCGCTGGTCAGGCGAACGGCATGGCTCCGGAACGGGTCGAACGGTTCCCCGAACATGTTGCTGTAGACCGCGTAGATGCCGCCGTTGCGCATGGCCGCACCTCCAACTTCCGCGGGCCACAAGAAGGTGCTGCTGAGCCAGACCTCGTTCCCGTACCACCCGCCAGGCCACGAGTAGTCGGTGCCGTCGAATTGCCCGGTGCGCACGGTGAGGCTGCGGGTGCCTCCCTGAATATTGGAGTAGGCAAGGATCTCCCAGGTGCCTTCCTTGAAGAAGTCGTTGTCGTTGTGATACCCGATGGGCTTCCACCCCGAGAGCGCTCCCACGGGACGGTCGAGGAGAATGACGCCCAGGTCGTGATCGTCGTCGTGATCGTTGGTCCAACCGTCCCAGGAATAGAGCACCACTGCCTTGGCCGTGCCAAAGGGGGCCTTGGGGCTCAGGGCATCACTGTAGCCGGGAGACACGATGATCTCGTCGGCGTAGCCGGTGGCGTCGCGGTGGAGGTTTCGCCCTGTGGTGAGCACATGTTGGGGACCGATCATGGTTCCGGAGCCGATACCGGTCGAGTTGGTGAGCTCGTCGTAGGTGATCTGCAGGCGCGCGTGAGGACTGTAGGGCCACACGCTGGCGTCGGCGATGACGGTCAGATTCCCCACGCTTGCGGTCCCGGCCAGTCCAGTGGGGTTGACCCGCGCCGGTTCGCCGCCTTCCATGAGGCGGGTCACGATCTCCGGCGGGAGTGGTGGCGCAGCGTCCAGGACCCGAACCTCCCCGGTGACCAGGTTCTTGGAGGTCCATTGACCCGGCTGCGGGGACTGGGCGCCCAAAGTGGCGGGGAACAGAACAAAGAGAGCGACTGCGAATCGTGCACGAACCATGGCTGCGTCTCCTGAGTGGATGGATTCCCGAGTTCATCCGGGAGACGCGACGTGGGGGGGCAAATCCGGACAGGGTTTCCCTTGGAAGCCAGGTTGGTTTTGCGCAACTCTTTGCTGGGCAGTCAGTTGGCGAGCTTGCTGAACCGCGATGCCTGGGCGCTGTCTCCCTGGGCGGTGTAGAGCGTGGCCAGCTGGTCGCAAAGCCGTTGGGTGCGCCAATGGCCCGCTCCCAGGGTCGCCGTCATGCCCTCGTGCGAGGCCAGAAGCTCCGACTCCGCCGCCGCCACCCGTCCCATGCTGAACAGGGTCCACCCCCGGGTGGCGCGGGCGATGTAGGTGCGTGGGTGCGTATCCCCGTAGATCCGGTTCGCCACCTGGATTGCCGCTTCGTGGTGGCCGAGCGCTTCCTCGAACCGCTCCATCCGACCCAGTTGGACGGCCAGGTTGTTGTAGCCGGCAAAGGCGCTCCCGCTTTCCTCCCCGTTGACCCGCAGCCGCGTGTCCAGGGAGCGCTGGAACATTTCCAGCGCGCGGTCGTTCTCCTCCAAGTGCTGATAGACGAAAGCCAGGTTGTTGAGCGCGGTCAGGGTTCCGGGATGATCGTCGCCGAGCGACGCTCGACGGGTTTCGTAGACGTGGGTCAGGGGGCTCTCCGCCTCGTCCATGCGTTCCAACTGCATCAGGATCACCCCCAGGGACATCTCGGTGGCCAGGGTGGCTTCATCCTTGGGCCCCAGCGCCTGGGTGGAGCGTTCCAGGGCCCGCGAGAACCAGGTGACCGCCTCTTCCCGTTCCCCGCGCGCTTCGGCGAGGAGTCCCAGGAAATGCAGTCCATCGGCCGCATGGTCGGCCTCCGGCTGGGCCTCCAGCAGGGTCCGGGTGTCCCGGGCCAAGGGTTCCGCCTCGTCGACCCGTCCTTCCTCGATGAGAAACTGCCCATAGTTACGCAGGGGCTTGAGCAGGGTGGGGTCCTCCGCGGAATGGGTCTTGCG
Source organism: Candidatus Eiseniibacteriota bacterium (assembly GCA_942491735.1). Taxonomy (GTDB): domain Bacteria; phylum Eisenbacteria; class RBG-16-71-46; order JABDJR01; family JABDJR01; genus CALOCN01. The sequence continues at coordinate 400,822 of CALOCN010000014.1, forward strand.
GGTCAGTTCGAGCGCCTTGGCGTAGTGCGTCTCCACCTTCCCGTACAGGGCCAGCCCGTAGTAGGTCGTGCCCAGGGTGGTGTGCGCGGTCGCGGCCACCTCGGGTTGATCCGAGAGGTCCTGGTCAATGCGCCCGCTCGCCTGGTCCAGGATGTCCACCACCTTGACCTCGGCTCCATCGGCCCAGGGGTCGGGAGCGGCAAGCATCCGGGTGAGAAACCCGTTCACGACGGTGGCCTTGCGCGCTTCGGTTTCCGCCCGATCCCGGGCCCGATCCGCCATGGACCAACCCACCACGGAAACGGCCAGTCCGGCAATCAGCGCCACCACCGCGACACCTGCCCCGGCCACCAAACCACGATGCCGGCGTGTGAACCTGGACACCTGGTACAGCGTGCTGGGAGGGCGGGCCAGGATGGGTTGGTGACCCAGATAGCGTCCGAGGTCGGCGGCCATGTCCGCCGCGCTGTCGTATCGCCGCTGCGCCACCTTCTCGAGGCACTTGGTCACGATGGTCTCGAGGTCCTCGGGGATGGACTCGCCCCAGGAGCTCATGGGCTGTGGATCGGCCTCCTCCACGGCGCGAGCTGCTTCCACCAGGGAGCCTTCGGTCGAGTAGGGCATGTGTCCGGTCAGGATCTCGTAGAGGAGGACACCCAGCGCGTAGACATCGGCGCGTAGATCCACGTCCTCGGACCTTCCCCGCACCTGTTCGGGGCTCATGTAGCCGAGCGTCCCCAGGATCTGACCGGTCGCGGTCTTCATCGAGGGGGTCTGGAGATCGGCGTCGGTGAGACGGGCGAGGCCGAAGTCCAGGACCTTGGGTTCACCCGCGTTGGTGACCAGGACGTTGCCCGGCTTGAGATCCCGGTGAACCACCCCATTGAGGTGCGCATGATGAACGGCGTCGCAGATCCGGATGATCAAGGCGACGCGATCCCGGGGGCCGAGACGATGATCGGCCGCGTAGCGGGTCAGCGGTTTTCCCTCGACCAGTTCCATGGCGAAGTAGGGAAGCTGCCCAATGGGGGTGTCCGTGGTCCCAGCTTCGTAGATGCGGGCCACCCCCGGATGCTGAAGCCGGCCAAGGGCCTCGGTTTCCAGGTCGAACCGTCGTTGCGCTTTGGGCGAAAGGAGTTCGGCCCGGATGAGCTTGACCGCCACCTCGCGGCGGGGGTGGGACTGGCGAGCCCGAAAAATGACCCCCATTCCCCCTTCCCCCAGCAACCCCAGGACTTCGTAGCCGGCGATGGACCGGCCGATCATCGCGTGGGTCCAGGAGGTATCGGCGAGGGCGGGTTGTTCCAGGAACCCTTCCGCGCGTTCCGCGACGTCCAGGAGGGAGAGGACTTCCCGGCGCAGGTCCGCGTTCCCGCCGCACGCCTTCTCGACAAAGGCCCGTCGGTCCGGAGGCGGCAGGTCCATGGCCTGCTCGAACAGCGCTTCGGCGTTCTCGAAATCGGAAGGGGTCATGGTGTGGTGTCCGGATCCAGTTCGCGGAACAGCCAGGTCCGGGCAAATCGCCACCGCCGTCGGACCGTGCGTTCATTGAGGTCCAGGAGTTCTCCGATCTCCGGCTCGGTCAGGCCGCCGAAGAATCGCAGCTCGACGATGGCGCGAGCCTCGGGAGACTCGGTTTCCAGGCGGTTCAGGGCATCGTCCAGTTCAAGGAGGTCGACCGTGGCCGCACCCTTGGCCGACCCCTCGTTGAAGGTTACCCGCAGGAGGTCCCCGCCGCGTCGAAGGCGTTTGCGCGCGCGGGCGTGGTCCACGAGGATGCGCCGGATCTGACGGCTGGCAATCCGGATGAAATGTCCCCGGTCGTTCCAGTCGGTTTTCCTCTGGTCCTTCATCCTCAGGTAGACCTCGTTGACGAGGGCGGTCGGCTGAAGGGTGTGATCGGGGCGCTCATGACGCATGTGTCGACGCGCCAGGGCATGGAGCTCCGTATACACCTCGTCCACGAGGTCGGCCAGGGGATCGGGGTCCGTCATGGGACCAGTCTACCCCGGTGGACGGAGGCTGGGTTCGTGTTGGACGCCGGCAAGCCGAAGAAATGGTGGCGGTTCAGGGACTTGAACCCCGGACACGCGGATTATGATTCCGCTGCTCTAACCAGCTGAGCTAAACCGCCACGGGGGCCGGTGAAGCCGACCCAAAGGTAAGGGGCAGAGCAGTGTAGGGGGACGTCCCCCCGGTGTCAAGAAGTGTGGCCGTTTCTTGACACCGGTTTGCCCCTCGCCTAGACTCCCCCGCTCGCAATCCATTGAGGCATCCCCGACCCTTTCGCCGAGCGTCTGCTCCCACCCGACATCAAGGAGTCCACGTGGTGAGACACCCTCTCCCTATCCTTTGCGCACTCGTGATCCTGGTCTCGAGCGCGACCGCGGCCCAGGCCGTGGATCTGAAAGGGCGCGGCAGCGTCGGGGGTAGCGCCGGCATGATGCGTTTCGTGGGAGGCGAGGAGTTCGGCAACAGCCCCAAGCCCCGCTTCATCTTCCAGGCCATGTTCTCCTACAACGTCACCGATGCCTGGTCCTTCATCCTGGAGAGTGGTTGGGGGTGGAACGCCTACGACAACTCGGAGCCGGACGCCACCAGCGACACCCTGGCCACGGTGATTCCCACCACCATCGGCTTCCGTTACCGCCTGGGTGATCCGGCCAAGACCATGCGCCCCGTTCTCGGGGCCGGTCTGGGTCTGTACTCCATGGGGGTCAAGGACGACTACAACTCCTGGGCCAGTTCCAACATGGGGACCCAGCGGCTGACCTGGAACGGGCCGGGCCTCTATGGTCGCGCCGGGCTGGAGTGGATCTACGACAGCGGCGCGGCCCTCAATGTGGACTTCATGTACCACTACATCCTTGCCAGCGACGACAAGTTCGACAAGTGGGGCAACCAGAACACATCGTTCGCCGAGATTCGAATTGGAGGGAGTTACTACTTCGCCCTTGTAGGGGGCGGGGGGGACGACCCCGGAGACGATTGACGCAACGCAGGGCCGGCCTCAATCGAGGCCGGCCTTCTTGCTTTAAGAGGAGGAAGCACCACCCATGCACGACCATCCACGCATCATCGGTGAGGCCCTCACCTTCGACGACGTCCTGCTGGTCCCCGCCCACAGCGATGTCCACCCGCGCGACGTGTCCCTGGCCACCCGGCTGACCCGGGACATCAGCCTCAACATCCCCTTTCTCAGCGCAGCCATGGACACGGTCACCGAGAGCGAGTTGGCCATTGCCCTGGCCCGGGAGGGGGGGCTTGGTTTCGTGCACAAGAACCTTTCCATCGAGGCGCAGGCCGAGGAAGTGGACAAGGTCAAACGGTCCGAGAGCGGCATGATCATGAATCCCATCACCCTCGGGCCGGATGCCTCCCTGGGTGAGGCCCTTGCCCTCATGAAGAAGTACCGCATCTCCGGCGTGCCCATCACCCGTCCGGACAGGACCCTGGTCGGCATCCTCACCAACCGGGACGTCCGCTTCGCCGAGCACCCGGGCAAGCCGGTCTCCCAGTTCATGACCGCCGAGGGCCTGGTCACCGTCCCCCTGGGGACGACCCTGGAAGAGGCGAAGGAGCTGTTGCTGCGCCACAAGGTGGAGAAGCTCCCGGTGGTGGACGAGGAACGCAAGCTGCGCGGCCTCATCACGGTCAAGGACATCCAGAAGAAGGTCAAGTACCCCAACGCGTGCAAGGACGACCATGGACGGTTGCGGGTGGGCGCGGCGATCGGGATTGCCGCGGACATGATGGATCGCATTGCCGCGCTCAAGGAAATGAGCGTCGACGTGGTGGGGCTGGACAGCGCCCACGGCCACTCGAAGAACGTGCTCGACGCCATCACCCGCATCAAGCAGCAGTTCCCCGACATGCCGGTGGTGGGGGGCAACGTCTCCACCGCGGGTGGGGTGCGCGACCTGATCGCGGCCGGCGCGGATTGCGTCAAGGTGGGCATGGGACCCGGCGCCTCCTGCACCACCCGGGTGGTGGCCGGAATCGGGGTCCCCCAGGTCTCGGCCGTCCTGGCCTGTGCGGAAGAGGCGGGGAAGAAGGACATCCCGGTCGTGGCCGACGGCGGGATCCGCTACTCGGGCGATGTGGTGAAGGCCCTGGCCTGCGGCGCGCACACCGTGATGGTGGGGAACCTGTTCGCGGGGACCTCGGAGAGCCCGGGCGATCGCATTCTCCTGGAAGGCCGTTCCTACAAGGTGTTCCGGGGCATGGGGTCGGTCAGCGCCATGAGGGAAGGTTCCGGCGATCGTTACTTCCAGGAGGGGGTCGAGGCGAGCAAGTTCGTCTCCGAGGGCATCGAGGGCCGGGTTCCCTACAAGGGACGGCTGCGGGATCTCGTCTATCAGCTGATCGGCGGGCTTCGCTCCGGCATGGGATACTGCGGCGTGCAGACCATCGACGACCTGCGCACCCGCACGTCGTTCTACCGCGTGACCGGAGCCTCGGTGAAGGAGAGTCACCCGCACGACGTGACCATCACCCAGGAAGCACCCAACTACGAAATCCGCTAGCGATCGGGAGGAGACAGGGATGAACGACCACCCCAGCGTTGTGGTTCTCGGGGCCGGGTCCATGGGAGAAGCCTTTGCCCGGGGTCTTCTCGCCTCCGGTTGGCCCAAGGATCGGGTGGTCCTGGTCGCTCGCCGCGAGAGCCGGGCACAGGACGCGACCCGGGTAACCGGCCTCCCCTGTCTCCTGGACCCCGTCGAGGCCCTGCGGGACCGGGACATCGCGGTGGTCTCGGTCAAGCCCAAGGATGTGGACGCGCTTCTGGAGCCGCTCACCGAGGCGGCGCTCCCCATGAAGCTCATGATTTCCTTCGTGGCCGGGGTTCCCACCATGGTCTACGAGAAGGGGCTCCTGGGGACGCCGGTGGTCCGGGCCATGCCCAACATCGGCTCCACGGTACGGGACTCCATCACCCCCTACGCGCCGGGAACCCTGTGCACCGGGACCGGCGTCCAACTCGCCGAGCAGGTTCTGGGGACGCTCGGCCCGGTCATCCGGCTCGACGAGCACCTCCTGGACGCGGTGACCGCGGTCTCCGGAACCGGACCGGCGTATGCCTTCCTGCTCGCCGAGGCGCTCACCGACGCGGCCATCCGGGAGGGTCTTCCCCGGGACGTCGCCGAGCGTCTGGTGCACCACACCATTCGTGGCGCGGGGCGACTTCTGGTGGACACGACCGACGGCCCGCACGAGTTGCGGGCCAAGGTGACCTCGCCCGGGGGAACCACCGCGGCGGCCATGCACGTGCTGGAGGGGGGGGGATTCCGCGCCCTGCTCGAGGATGCGGTGCGGGCGGCGGCGGCGCGCTCCCGCGAGATGGGTGGTAAGGCGAGCGACGCCTCGGGCTCCTGAATCCGCCTCGATTCCCTATCCCGAACGCCTTCCGGTTCAGTGTTGTTTTGCTCGGGCAAATCAACCGGGATCGTGCGCGGGGTTCGGCTTGCCGGTTTCCGGACCCGCCTCTATGCTAGCCGCGGCAACCAAAGGAGGCCCCATGAAACTCGCACTTACGCTTCTCCTTGCTCTGCTTCTGGGTTTCGCGTCATCCGCCGACGCGATGAAGCTCTACTCGATCGCCGGTGATGACGATCAGTTGCGCGAAGTCAGCCCGGCAACCGGAGCCACGGTGACGAACGTCGCCATCACCCTGGCCGGCAAGACCGTGGTCAAAGGACACGGCCTGGCCCTCGATCCCACAACCACCATGCTGTGGGGGATCCTCCAGACCTTGGAGGACGGGAACGCGGGAAGAATCCTGGTGACGCTCAACCCCGCCACCGGCGTCGCCACCCCTGTGGGTTCGCTGAGCGATCTCTTTGTCGGTCTCGCGTTCACTTCGGCCGGGACGCTGTACGGGGTCACCGGGGACGGGGCGACCAACCCCAACGCGCTGGCCACCCTCAGCACACTGGACGGCACGGCAGCGTTCGTTCTGTCCCCCACCAACGGGTTCGGGGCCCAGAACATCGCCTTCCACTCCGACAACGGGCTCATGTACCACATGTCCGGCGCGGACGTGTTCAAGAACTACGAGAGCATCAACCTCATTTCGTTGACCGCGACCCCCATCGCGCTCAGCGGATCCGGCTACACCCTGGCCCGGGCCATGACCTACGAGGGGGGAAGCAACTTCCTCGTGGCCGTGTTCGCCTCGGGGGGGCCCAGCAAGCCGGGTCTGGCCGCGGTGCCGACCGATCACTACCTGTACCGGGTGGGTGACGGGGGCGCGTCGGCGGTGATCGGGGTCATGGACCACATCTCGCGCGGCTTGGCCGCCCAGGACCTGCCGATCCCGGTCGAGACCACGACCTGGGGGCGGATCAAGAGCGGGCAGTAGGGCGCTCGGGCGCTGATTCTTGCCCCGGATCGGGTCTCGCGGCCCGGTCCGGGGCTTTTTCGTGGGTGGCGGGGCGCCCTTTCCGGTGCCTCAGGAGCCCTGCGGTCCATGCCGATAACACCGGAGACCCCTGATCCCGAAGAAGGAGGGCGTTGTCATGCGGTGTGTTCTGGTCATGTTGTGTTGTGCCGTCCTGGTGGGCTGCGGATCCAAGAGGGATCTGTACCTGTCCCAGATCGAGGGTTACCGATCCGCCCTGGAGTCCGGGGACCTCGAGACGGCCATGACCTACCTCGCCTCGGACTATTCCCTCAAGAGCTCCGGTCCGGCGGTGCCCCGCTCGGAGATGCGGCCCAAGCTGGCCTGGGACATTGCCACCGGGCATCGGATGGAGTGGGATCCCGAAACGGCGATCCTCGACGGGAACCGGGTCACGGTAGAGGCAACCGACTTCAGCCGCTTCTATGCCTTGCTCGGAGCGGCGAGCGGCCGACGCACCGAACGCGTGTTCGTGTTCAACCACGCGGGGCTGATCGTGCAGGAACGCTACCGCACCACGTCCGGGCAGATGCCCTTGCAGGAAAAGCTGAATCCCTTCCTGGACTGGATGCGCAAGGACCACGCCGAGGACCTGGAGGTCCTGCTGCCGGACGGTCGCATTACCTACTCCGGCGAGTCGGGAGAAGCCTGGCTGGCCCAACTCGAAGCCTGGCGCGACGACATTCGCCTTCCCTGACCTCGGGAACCCTCCCTGACCCCAAGAAAATCGGGCCGGCGATCGGCTCGCCGGCCCGGAACAGCTCCTCCCCCCCGCTTGTGGGTGCAGAGTCTTGTGGCTTAGGAGGGAGGCAACGATCCCTGTCCCGGCCGAAACCGGGATAAGGGACCGAAGAGGTTCAATTCACGGTGGGATCGCTCGGTTCTCCCGGGTCCAGGGACGTACCGGATCCATCCAGATCCACCACGAACTCGGGGTCCATCTCGCGCACCGCTTCGATGGCATCCATGAGGGCGGTGCGATCCTCGTCGCTCCCCGAGCGACGCCATGCGGCGTAGGCATCGAGGAACGCATCCTGGCGTTCGTGGAGAAGCTCACGCTCCTTCTCCTTGTTGACCGAACGTTCCAGGTGATAGATCTCGCCTCGGCTGAGCTCCTGGACGATGTCCAGGTACTCCCCACGCAGATGCGCGAGGATCCGGGTGTAGCGGTCGAATCCCTTGGACAGCTTCTCCAGCACGTGGGTGATGCCCGGGTGCTCCCGGTTCACGAGCTGACTGTACTCGTAGGCAAAGTGATAGTAGTTGCGCCCGCGTCCCATGCTGGCCGCCTCGGTGGGTTCCATGGAACGCCGCCCCTTGCCGGCTCCGGGCAGGCGGTTGAGGAGGGTGGCCGAGGGATTGTCGAACACCCCGATCGAGATGAGCAGGAAGTCCGCGTTGGTCTTGTAGATCCGGTACTTGAGGCGGGCGTCGTTGGACTGGGCCAGCCGGCCAAAGACTTCGTGGTCGTAACGGTGCAGGTAGGGGCCGGAGTTCTCCAGGAACTCCGGGTCGCCGAAGGACTGGAGCAGGTGGGCGAGGTAGACGTTGACGTCCTCCTCGTTGGTGTCGGGATCGGCGGTGAGGCCGGTGTCGACCCGGGAATGGAGGAGCGAGCGCATCATGAAGTAGTAGGACGGGCGTGCCCGTCGGGATGCGTCGGCCAGATCCGTGAAGAGAAAGCGTGAATGATCCACGTTGTTCAATCGCCTCCGGTGGAGTCCCCCGAGATACAGGAATGCAACCCTTGTGCCACGGCGTTCCAACCCCGCGCCGGCGGGGCGGTCGGCCTTTCGGCAACGGGTTGCTGTCCCTGTAAGGTATACCCGGACACGCCGTTGTGCATCCAGGTCCCGTCGTGGGGTGGCCCAGCCACGGGTGTGCGCACCCACTTCAGGGTCGGCATGAACCGGCAGGGTCTCCGCGTCGATGGGTCGAAGCTCTCAATGGCCGGGGGCATTGAGCCCATAAAGTCCGTTGTTCCGGGCGTCCCGGACCTCCCCTGAGCGGTTCTCCCCGGTCGGTACCCACTCGACCCATCTTCAGTGAGAGTCGAAACTTGTTTCTGTTCAATGGCTTACGTTACCGATCGAAGGATTCCTTCCCTTTATTCCCCCGGCCGCGCCCCGTGGCACACGCGTTGCCTTAGGTACCCCTGCGCAGTGGTCCGTTAGACGCGTTGTGTGGGAGGGGGATACAGGGACCGGTGGTGGGAGAACGACTGGTTTCCAGGTCGGAATCACGGCCTCCCCCTCCCCTTTTTCTTGTTGAAGTGAAGGAGCGACTCCGGGTGTCGACATCGAATACCGAAAAGAAAGCCCGGGCCCCGCGAGTGGTTGTCGCAGCGCCGGATGGGGACTCCAGCGAGGCCCTGGCCGATGCCCTTGCCCGGGGAGGATATGATCCGCACCGGACCCCGTCCCCGGAGTCGACCACCCTCGCCGTTTCCTATCGCTCTCCCGACGCGGTGTTCCTCGACGGCACGTTCCTGGAGCGATCCGGTTTCCGGCTGCTCGACTCCATTCACCTGAGCGCACCCGGGATGCCGGTGCTGGTCATGGCGCCGGCCGGGAACGACACGCTCCGGATCAAGTCCCTGGCCCTGGGCGCGGAGGACTGTCTCGCCCAGCCCTTCTCGGAGCAGGAAGCCCTTATCCGGCTCCGGCGGATCCTCCAACGCAAGAAGACCGCGGACACGCTCCAGACCCAGACCGACCAGGCAGAGGGACGCACCGAGACCCTGCAGCGGGAGCTGTCACGCCTGCGTGGACAATTGCGGCGCAACGTCGGCCTACTCCAGACTGCGGTGGAGTTTCACCAGCGACTGGATCCCCGGGGTGAGCCCGGGGCCATGCAGCGCGGGTTTCTCAGGAATCTCAGCGCCCAGCTGGGGATTGATCGCCTGGCCTTCCTGGCCCCGCCGCACCCGGGAGCCTCCTGGCTGACCGTCCGCGCGGCGTGGGGCCTACCGGAACGGTTGGCGGAGCGGTTGCGGTTCCAGGATTCGGGCGAACTGGCCTCGGTGCTTGCCTCCACCGCCAAGCCGCTGCTGGTGGAGCGCGGGAGTGCCGTGCCCGGCCTGCGACTCGAATTGGGCATGCTGGCCGCGACCGGTTTCACCGCGGTCATGCCGCTCCTGCACCAGGGGCGACTGCAGGGTGTTGTCCTGCTGGGAGAATGTCAGGGAGGCGGGGCGCCGGATGACGAGGTCCTGCGCATGGGGCAGTTTCTGGGGACCGCCCTCACCCCGGCCCTGGCCGCCCAGGAGGTCTGGAGCCGGGAGCATCATGTCACGGCCAGTACCCTCGGATTCCTGGTGGATCATCTCGAGGCGCGGGACCCGTATCTTCGGGGGCACAGCCTGGCCGTGGCCCATCGCGTCGAGACCCTGGGGCGTCGTCTGGGCATGGCGGGTGCGGAGCTCTCCTCGTTGACCGCCGCGGCGCTACTGCACGACGTGGGCTACTTCGAGGTCGACGTCGCCTTCTGGACCCAGGAGAAACCGCTCAGCGCGTCCGACTGGGCGCTGATCCGCCGGCATCCCGACCAGGGCGCCCACCTTCTCGCCGATGCGGCGTGGGGCGACGCCATCCAGGCTGCCGTGCGTCACCACCACGAACGCTGGGATGGGGACGGCTACCCCGGACGCCTCGCGGGAGAGACCATTCCCTGGCACGCGCGGATCCTCGCCGTCGCGGACGGCCTGGAGGCCATGGTCCAGCCCCGGGCCTACCGACCCGCGCTGAGCCTGGACGAGGCGATGGACTCCATCCGGGCCGATGCGGGTTCCCACTACGACCCGGAGATCGTTCGGGTCCTGACCCGCGACTGAAGGTTGGGTCCCACCCCTGTCGGGGTGGAACCCGTGGGGTTCTAGGAGTTTGCCGCCACCTGGTGCATGTGCACGTCCTGCTGCGGGAAGGGGATGGAGCAGCCGCCGGCCTCGAGCTCTTCCTTGAACTTGCGGGTCAGGTCGAACTTCAGGGCCCAGTAGTCCTCCTTCTTGCACCATGGACGCACCACGAAGTTGACCGAGGAGTCGGCCAGCTCGGATACCGCGATGGTTACCGCGGGATCCTGGAGCACGCGCGGATCCGCCGCGACCACCCGGGCGATGATGTCGGTCGCGGTCTGGAGGTTGTCGCCGTAGTCCACCCCCACCACCATGTCCACCCGGCGGTCGTCGTTGGTGGCGAAGTTCTTGATGGTCGCCCCCCACACCGTCCCATTGGGAACGATGATGCGCACGTTGTCGCCCGTGTTGAGGTGGGTGGCGAAGATCCCGATCTCATGGACCTTGCCGATCATGCCGGAGATCTCGACCACCTCACCGACCCGGAAGGGACGGAAGAGGAGGAGCATCACCCCGGCCGCGAAGTTGGACAGGGTGCCCTGGAGGGCCAAACCCACCGCGAAGGCGGCGGCGCCAAGCATGGCAATGATCGAGGCCACTTCGACCCCGAACAGCCCCAGCACGGCCACGAAGACGAAGGCGGAGAGCGCGTAGTACACCATGCTGGCGAAGAACGGGACCAGGGTGGCGTCCACGTTGCGGGCGGTGAGCCCCTTGCGGACGGCGCGGCGGACCATCTTGGCCACCATGGAGCCGATGATGAGCACCGCGATGGCGCCGACCACCTTGAGTCCCCAGGTGGAGAGGGCGTCGGTCAAGGACTGTACGAGATTCTCGGGCATAGCCGGTTCCTTGGGTAAGTGAATGTTTACTTTTCGGGATTCGATCGCATAGAAATCGAATCCGGGAGGGCGGAATCCTTCCACACGCCGCCAAACGGGGTCAAGCGGGTATGGGAGACGGCGTCTCCAAAGGGTCTTCAAGGCCCTCCAGGGCCCTTCAGGACGCGATATCCCGATTATTCTTGACCCTCCAAATGCCCTGGGATACCGTCCTGCGGCACTTGCAGGTAGGAACGAGTCCTTGGTCTCGACGTCAGGATGAGGCCCCCGTGAAGGACGACGATCCATCGGATAAATACAAGATGGCCAGGGACTTGGGGATGATGACAACCATCCCCATGCTCATGGCGGTGTCCCCTTTGGTCGGCTATTTCATTGGCCGGACACTGGATAGCTGGTTGGGGACCGGTCCTTGGCTCTCGGCGGTCATGTTGGTGCTCGGGTTCGCGGCTGGGATTCGTGAGGTCGTCCGCATCATTCGCAAGTCGACTAGACCCTAGTAGCTCCCAAGGAACCCCGCGCGGCGGGTTCACAACGGAGAGGGGCCATGCAGAAGACCAACGGATTCGAGTTTCTCCGGCGCACGCTGTGGCTGACCGTGGTGACCTCCGCGGTGATCGGCGTGGCCGTTGCATCCCGGTGGGGTTGGCCCCACGGCTCCGGTTTCCTGTTCGGTTCCTTCTGGGCGCTGGCCAATTTCACGTTGCTGGGATCCCTGCTGGTCCTGATGACCTCGCAGGGGGAAAAGAATCCCGCCGCCCTAGCCGGCCTGGGTCTTCTCAAGCTGGGCGTTCTGACCGCGGGGGGGGTGGCCCTGTTCAAGGGCGTCGTCCCGGGTCCTTCCTTTGCGGCGGGGATCGGCTGGCCCCTGATCGTGATCCTACTTCGTAGCATCGGCGCGCAGTGGTGGCGCCGGCAGTACACGTCCGAGGCCCGGAACACCGGCGCCGTCAAACCGAGCCAAGGGGTCGGCACCTCCCTATGACGTCCAAGTACGCCATTCCATCGACGACGCCCCTGGAGCGACTCCGGACGCTGACCCGGACACCCGCGTTCGCCATCGCCGCCCTCGTGGTGGGACTGGGGCTGATTTTCGGCGGCCAACTGCTGGCCGGTGGTCATGACGAGGCCGCACCGGCCGAGCACGCCGACGATCACGGCGATGCGACCCACGGCGACGAGGGGCATGGGGACGGTCACGAGGAGGGCGGTGTCGAGCATCCCCCGAACCTGGTCACCATCCTGGCCGGGCTCCTCGAGGGTGAGGCGGTCCACGACGCGGCCCACGCCCACAATCCCATCGCCAAGTTCCTCCTCCATTTCCAGCCGGTCATCTTCAGCCTCATCGTGCTGCTGATCATCGTGTGGATCTTCCGCCTGGGCACCCGCGGCATGGAGTTGATTCCCGGGCCCATGCAGAACTTCGTCGAGTGGGTCGTCGAGTCCCTGGAAAGCTTTGTCATGGGGGTCATCGGGCCCCAGGGCACCCGTTTTGTCCCGTTCATCGGGAGTCTGTTCATCTATGTCTACATGATGAACATCATCGGTCTGTTCCCGTTGGGATACGGCGCCACCTCCATGCTGGAGACCACCGCCGCCCTGGCCCTGGTCGTGTTCGTCTACGTCCAGTGGACCGGCATCCGCAGCAATGGACTCGGGGGGTACGTGAAGCACCTGGCGGGTGACCCCCAGAGCCCGGTGGAGAAGGCCATGGTGCCCTTGATCTTTCCGCTCCACGTGATCGGCGAGATCGCCAAGCCGATCAGCCTCTCCCTGCGACTGTTCGGCAACATTCTCGGCGGCGAAACGCTGCTGGCCGTGTTCATGGGGCTGGGGGTGGGGATGCTCGCCTTCACCAACCTGCCGGTCGGCGTTCCGTTGCAGACCCCGTTCATTTTCCTGGAGCTTCTGGTCACCTTTATCCAGGCGCTCGTGTTCTCGTTGCTCGCCACCATCTACTTTGCCTTGGTGTTACCGCATGAGGAACACCACTAGAGAACGGATTTCCGTTCGCACTCAACCGGAGGTAGTACCTGTCATGGAGTTGAACCTGTTTGCACTCGGTCTTCCCTTGGCCTTCGGCCTTGCCGCCCTCGGGTCGGGCATTGGTCTGGGTCACGCCATCGGCGGCGCCATGGAAGCCATGGGGCGTCAGCCCGAAGCCATTCCCCGGATCCAGACCGCGATGATCATCGGCGCCGCGTTTATCGAGGCCCTGACCATCTACGTCTTCGTTTCGATGTTCCTCTTCGGCGGCAAGATCTAGCCTGCGCCTGGGAACAGAACCCGACTCCAACGCACCGCCGGCCTGGGCGGTGAGGGTGTGAACCATGGGTGAAATCATACGGCCCGATCTGCTCATTACGCAGATCCTCGGGTTCCTTATCGTCCTGTGGGTGCTCAAGCGTTTTGCCTGGGGACCGGTGCTGGCGATGCTGGAATCCCGGAGGCGGAAGATCGCCTCGGATGTGGATGCTGCCAAGCACCTGAGGACCGAAGCCGAAACGCTGCGGGCCCAGTACGAGGAGCAGATCCGGGCCATCGAAGCCGAGTCCCGCCAGCGCATCCAGGAAGCGGTGCAGGAGGGGCAGAAGATCGCCGAGGAGATCAAGGCCACCGCCCAGGCGGATGCCCAACGGATCTCGGAGAAGGCGAAGGCCGACCTGGAGCTGGAAGTGAACAAGGCGAAGGCGACCCTGCGTTCGGATATGGTCCGGCTATCGCTGGATGCGGCGGGACGTCTCATCGGCGGGTCGTTGGACGACGAACACCATCGCAAGCTGGTCGACGGATTCCTGGACGATCTTCAGAAGCAGGAGTCCTCCTAAGCCATGTCCGCCGCCGCTGTTGCCCAGAAGTACGCCAAGGCTCTCTTCGACGAGTCGATGGAACAGGGACTCCTCCAGTCCGTGGGAACCGAACTGCGTGGTCTGCGCGACCTCGAGCGGGCCGATTCGGATCTGGGCGACTTCATGGTGAACCCGGAAGTGCCCACGGAGGACAAGCACACCTTCCTGGACAACGTGTTCGGGAATCGCCTGAACCCCCTCGTGCTCAACTTCCTTCACCTCCTGGTGGAGAAGAAGCGGATGGGGATCTACGGCGAGATCGTGGATGCCTTTGCCCAGCTGATCGACGACCACGAGGGCATCCTGCGGGCACGGGTTATCAGCGCGACTCCGCTTTCCGCTTCGCAGCAGACCCGGCTGGTCGGCGAGCTGAAGCGGATCACCGGCAAGCAGGTGGAAGCCAGGACCGAGATCGATGCCGCCCTCCTGGGGGGCGTGGTGGTCCATCTCGGCAATCAGATTATCGATCGTTCGGTGCGACGGGGGCTCGCGGAGCTCTCGGAACTGCTGCGCCGGACCGAGCTCAGCGAGTCGAAGCCGGCCTGACCGGCGAGGAGAGACCATGTCGTTTCGACCGGAAGAAGTCAGCGCCGTCATCCAGAAGGAGCTGAAGAAATACAGCACCACGCTGGAGATGGAGAGCCGTGGCTCCGTCCTGCAGGTGGGAGACGGGATTGCCCGCGTATGGGGACTGGAAGATGCCATGGCCGGCGAGCTCCTCGAGTTCACCGGCGGCATCATGGGCATGGTCCTCAACCTGGAAGAGGACAACGTGGGCGCGGTGCTCTTTGGTTCCGACGTCGGGATCAAGGAAGGGGACACCGTCCGGCGCACCGGCAAGGTGGCGCAGGTCCCGGTGGGTCGCCCGTTGATCGGCCGGGTGGTGGATCCGCTCGGAGCGCCCCTGGACGGCAAGGGCCCCATCGTCACCGACAAGCATCGTCTGCTCGAGGGCAACGCCCCCGGCGTGATCGACCGCCAGCCGGTGAAGGAGCCGGTCCAGACCGGCATCAAGGCCATCGACTCCATGATTCCGGTGGGCCGCGGGCAGCGCGAGCTGATCATCGGCGACCGCCAGACCGGCAAGACGGCCGTTGCCCTGGATACCATCATCAACCAGCGCGAGACCAACAAGGGGGACCGGCCCCTCTACTGCATCTATGTCGCGGTGGGACAGAAGGAGTCGACCGTGGCCGGGGTGGTGGCCACCCTGGAAGAGTACGGCGCCATGGAGTACACCACGGTGGTGGTGGCCGGTGCCTCGGCTCCCGCCCCGCTCCAGTACATCGCCCCCTACGCCGGCGCCGCCATGGGCGAGGAGCTCATGCACAACGGCGATGACGTGCTGGTCATCTACGACGACCTTTCCAAGCACGCCACGGCCTATCGTCAGCTTTCGTTGCTCCTGCGGCGTCCCCCGGGTCGCGAGGCCTTCCCCGGCGACGTCTTCTATCTCCACTCCCGTCTGTTGGAGCGCGCGGCCAAGCTGTCCGACGCCAACGGTGGCGGTTCCTTCACCGCGCTCCCCATCATCGAGACCCAGGCCGGCGACGTGTCGGCCTACATTCCGACCAACGTGATTTCCATTACCGACGGTCAGATCTACCTCGAGGGGGACCTCTTCAACTCGGGGGTTCGCCCGGCGGTGAACGTGGGGCTTTCGGTGAGTCGTGTGGGAGGCAACGCCCAGACCAAGGCCATGCGCGCGGTGGCCAAGTCCCTGCGTCTGGACCTGGCCCAGTACCGGGAGTTGGCCGCCTTCGCCCAGTTCGGCTCCGACCTCGATGCGGCGACCCAGGCCCAGCTCAACCGGGGTGAACGACTGGTCGAGGTGCTCAAGCAGGGGCAGTACGTACCCCAGGGCCTGGCCGACCAGATCATGATCATCTACGCGGGTGGCGCGGGTCATCTCGACGACATTCCGTCCGTGGACGTCCAACGGTTCGAGCGGGAGTTCAACGCGTTCGTGAAGGACCAGTTCCCGGACATCCCGCACGAGATCGAGGCGACCAAGGATCTCTCGGACGATACCAAGGCCAAGCTGGACGAGGCCCTCGGGTCCTTCAGGAAGACGTTCAAGGCGTAACCCATGGCGAGTCTCCGCGACATCAAGCGACGCATCCGAAGCGTCCAGAACACGAAGCAGATCACCAAGGCGATGGAGATGGTCTCCGCCGCCAAGCTGCGGCGTGCCCAGTCGCGTCTCGAGGCCGCGCGTCCCTACGGATACAAGCTCAAGGAAATGCTGGAGAGCCTGGCCGGATCCGCGTCGGAGGTGAAGCACCCGCTCTTCGAGATCCGTCCGGTGCGCAAGCGCGCCCTGGTGGTGGTGACCGGGGACAAGGGGCTTGCCGGTTCCTACAACGCCACGGTGATCCGCAAGGCGGAGGCCTACCTGCGTTCCGACGAGGGACGCAACACGGTGTTGATCACGGTGGGGCGCAAGGGGAACGAGTACTTCCGGCGCCGGGGTTTCGAGCGTCTCAAGAGCTACCAGGAGGTGGGGGACCAGGTCGACTTCGCCAAGGCGAGTGCGATCAGCCGCGACATCGTGGAGTTCTTCACCTCGGGCGAGGTGGACGAGGTGCTCATGCTGGGCACGCGGTTCATCTCCGCCATGTCCCGTTCGCTCAACCTGGAGAAATTCCTTCCCATCGAGCCTCCTCCGGGTACCGAGGAGACCACGGGCTACATTTTCGAGCCGGATGCGGCCGGTATTTTCGAGGCCCTGATCCCGCGCTATGTGGGAAACCGGATCCTCATGAGCCTGCTCGAGGCGTCCGCCTCGGAGCACGGCGCCCGCATGGTGGCGATGGGATCCGCGTCCCGCAACGCCAATGAGATGATCGACAAGCTCACGCTCATGCATAACCGGGCCCGACAGGCGGCCATTACCAAGGAAATCGCCGAGATCGTCGGCGGTGCCGAGGCCCTCAATTAGCGAGCGTCTGGAAACGGGGACCGCGTCCCCACAGAACGGAGAATCACGATGAGCACGAAGGATCCTGTAGCCACCCCGTCCTCCAAGCCGGCTTCCGGCGGCGGACAGACGATGGGCAAGATCAAGCAGATCATCGGACCCACGGTCGATGTCGAGTTCCACTCGGATCACCTCCCCAACATCCTCAATGCGGTGAAGGTGGAGGATGCGGCCAAGGGGATCGACCTGACCCTCGAGGTGGCGACGCATACCGGCAACAACGTGGTGCGCTGCGTGGCCATGTCCTCGACCGACGGCCTCGTGCGCGGCATGGCGGCGCGGGATACGGGCGGCCCCATCGAGGTGCCGGTGGGCGAACAGTGCCTGGGGCGGGTGTTCAACCTGCTCGGCAAGCCGATCGACGGTCGCGGTGACGTGGCCGATCCCAGTCAGACCCGGCCCATCCATCGCCCGGCTCCCACGTTGGAGGAGCAGTCCGGGACCACCGAGATCTTCGAGACCGGGATCAAGGTCGTCGATCTTCTCGCTCCGTACCAGAAGGGCGGGAAGGTGGGGCTGTTCGGCGGTGCCGGCGTGGGCAAGACGGTGCTCATCCAGGAGCTCATCCACAACATCGCCACCGAGCACGGTGGGTTCTCGGTGTTCTGCGGGGTGGGAGAGCGGACCCGTGAAGGGAACGATCTCTATCTGGAGATGACCGAGTCCGGCGTGATCGACAAGACGGTCATGGTATTCGGTCAGATGAACGAGCCGCCCGGAGCCCGTCTCCGCGTCGCGCTCTCCGGACTGTCCCAGGCCGAGTACTTCCGCGACGAGCAGGGCCGCGACGTGCTGGTCTTCGTGGACAACATCTTCCGTTTCACCCAGGCCGGTTCCGAGGTCTCGGCGCTCCTGGGCCGGATGCCTTCCGCGGTGGGTTACCAGCCCACCCTGGGGACCGAGATGGGTGCGCTGCAGGAGCGCATCACCTCCACCAACAAGGGATCCATCACCTCGGTGCAGGCCATCTATGTGCCGGCCGACGACCTCACCGATCCGGCTCCGGCCACCGCGTTCTCCCATCTCGATGCGACCACGGTGCTTTCGCGTCAGATCGCCGAGTTGGGGATCTATCCCGCGGTGGACCCGCTGGACTCCAGCAGCCGGATTCTCGACCCGCGGATCGTGGGCGAGGAGCACTACAAGGTGGCCCAGGACGTCCAGCTGATCCTGCAGCGGTACAAGGATCTCCAGGACATCATCGCCATCCTCGGCATGGACGAGCTCGGGGAAGAGGACAAGCAGGTGGTGGGTCGCGCGCGACGCATCTCCAAGTTCCTCTCCCAGCCCTTCTTCGTGGCCGAGGCGTTCACCGGGACTCCGGGTCGCTACGTGAAGCTGGAGGACACCATCAAGGGCTTCCGTGAGATCGTGGACGGCAAGCACGACGAGCTTCCCGAGCAGGCATTCATGTATGTCGGCACCATCGACGAGGTGCTGGAGAAGGCGGAGAGGATCAGGAAGTAGTCCCCTGGGACTACGACCGGAGGTGGCCATCATGGACGAACGGGGATTCCGACTCCACGTCATTACCCAGGAGAAGTCGGTCGTGGATACGACCGCGGTCTCCGTCGTGGCTCCCGGTTCCGAGGGATACCTCGGCATCTGGAAGGACCATGCCCCCCTGGTCACCGCGCTCCAGCCCGGTCGGCTCAGCGTGAAGACGACGCCGGACCATGAGATCGACTACTCGATTTCCGGTGGGTTCCTGGAGGTCAGCCACAACACGGTGACCATCCTCGCCGACGCCCTGGAGATGATCGAGGAGATCGATCTGGACCGGGCCGAGGCCGCCTTGCGCCGGGCCGAGGAGCGCATGCAGGAGCTGACCTCGGAACTGGACCAGACCCGGGCGGAGTGGGCCCTGAAGCGGGCCCGCAATCGGGCGCGGTTGGCCAAACTCCAGCAGCGCTAGCCTACGCCGGGGAGGGTTAGGCTACTCCTCGGAGGCCTTGGCCAGTGCGTTCATGAGTGGGGAGTCCCCCTCGAACGCCGGCAACAGGTGGCGGCGGACGTCCAGTTCCAACTCCACGATCATGGCGTAGAGATCCGGCGGCTTGGGTGGGTCCTCGCGCAGACGCTTTTCCAGGTAGACGATCTTCATGAGATCCCCCTCCACCTGGGCGCCCTGGGATGCGGCGGTCTCCCCGAACTCGGGGTGCTTGGCGAGAAAGTCCCGCAGTCCGAGGGTGGCGTCGATGCGGCTGAAGGGGGCGACTTCGCGCTCGTAGGGGCTTTCCTTGAAGGTGATGTCGTCCCGCTCGGAGAGCAGGTCCTCGGCGCGCTCCAGAAAACTGTGCATGTCGCCCAGGATTTCCCGCAGATGGGTGGATGCCCGCAGGATTTCGACGAACAGCGCCCGGGGCGAGGTCCCCTCGGGGAGGGAGAGCAACTCCTGGGAGCACTGCGTCCAGTGGAGGGCGTCTCGATAGGCGTTCTCGGTCTGACCCGAGAGCGGTTCGGCCAGGGCCCGGCTGAGCCCCGAGGCCTGGAAGCTTTCGGACGCGGTTTCGGCCACCCCGGCCACCGGTTCCCCGGTGCGGATGACTCGCCGAAGCTTGGTCACCGTGTCGTGCATGAGATCCCCCTTCTGGTCCCCGACTGGCGACAAGAAAACGGACCCCAAAAGCTGGAGCCCGCGGGGCCAGTTGACGACCTGTCGCAACACGGGGAACCGAACCAACATACCGGATCGACCCCCTCGCGGCAACCCGTCGCCGTTCCAGAGGCCCCGCCAAAGGGCCCCGGGGCCCGGATTTGCTAGACTCCGCGGTCCATGAACCCTCCAACGCGGTCACCCGGCCCGGTACTCGGGATCGAAACCTCCTGTGACGACACCGCCGCCGCGGTGGTCGACGGCACCACCGTGCTCGCGAGCATCGTGGCCAGCCAGGAGGAGCACCTGCCCTATGCCGGGGTGGTGCCGGAACTGGCCTCCCGCGCCCATGTCCGGCTCATCGAGGGGGTGGTGGCCAAGGCCCTGCAGACCGCCGGGATCTCCTGGGATGGGTTGGCCGGGATCGCCGCGACCCACGCGCCGGGGTTGATCGGGTCCCTGCTGGTGGGTCTCACCTACGCCAAGGCGGCCGCGGCGGCCCGGGACCTGCCCTTCATCGGGGTGAACCACCTGGAAGCCCACCTGCTCTCGGTCCTGCTCAGCAACAAGGAGGTGGCGCCTCCGTTGGTCGCCCTCCTGGCTTCCGGGGGGCATACCGAGTTTGTCCACGCCCCGGCCTGGCATCGCTACGAGATCCTGGGGAGCACCCGGGACGACGCGGCGGGGGAGGCGTTCGACAAGACGGCCATCCTGCTGGATCTGGGTTACCCGGGAGGCCCGGCCATCGACCGCCTGGCCAAGGTGGGGAATCCCCGGGCGATCGACTTCCCCCGGGCCTGGCTGGCCAAGGATTCCCTGGACGTCTCGTTCAGCGGTCTCAAGACCGCGGTCAAACGCTACGTGGCCGAGCAGGGAGGGGTGGAGGCACTCAGCGACGCGCGGCGCGCGGACGTGGCCGCTTCGTTCCAGGAGGCGGTGGTCGAGGTCCTCACCACCAAGACACTCCGGGCTGCCGACCGGGCCGGGGCCTCCACGGTCCTGCTCGCCGGTGGGGTGGCCGCCAACCGGGTCCTGCGCGAGCGGCTGGCCGAGGCCTGCGCGGCCCGCGGTTGGGTCTTTGCCGTCCCGGAACTGCGCTACTGCGGGGACAACGGCGCCATGGTCGCCCTCGCCGGAGCCATGCGGCTGGCCCGGGGGGAGTCCTCGCCCTGGGAACTGGCGGCCGTTCCCACCCTCCTCCAGACCACGTTCGGGGATGCCTAGCCTCCCCGCTCAATCCGGTCGCCGATCCCGCCGATAACCCCGGTGAACCAGGGCCGAACCCCCATTGCCATGGGGGAGTCCGCCCGCATCGGAGGGAATCCCGCCCATGGAAGCCGTGCCCACACCCCCGGATACCCGGGACATCATCCTCATCGCCGAGGACGACCCGAGCATCCGCAAGATCCTGCGCATGCAGCTGGAACTGGAAGGCTATGAGGTCGTCGAAGCCGAGGATGGCGCCGAGGCGCTGGTGAAGCTGGAGTCGGTGACTCCGGACCTCATCCTGCTCGACATGATGATGCCCAACCTCGACGGCCACTCGACCTGCCAGCGGATCCGGGCCGACAACCGCTTTCGCCACACGCCCATCATCTTTCTCACCGCCAAGTCCGACGTGGACACCAAGCTGGGCGGTCTCGCCGAGGGCGCCAACGACTACCTGACCAAGCCGTACGACCGCAGCGAGCTGGTGCAGCGGATCAAGAACCTGCTGGGGTGGGGACGCGCCCAGCGCAACTGCAACCCGCTCACCGGGCTTCCCGGAAACCCGTCCATCGAGGCCGAGGTCGAGGGGCGGCTCCTGCGTCGCCAGGAGTTCACCTTTCTCTACCTGGACCTGGATCACTTCAAGGCCTACAACGACTTCTACGGGTATCGCGAAGGGGACGGTGTCATCCGGCTCCTCGCCTCGGTCCTGTTCCAGGTCGTGGAGAGCACCGGAGGTCCGACCGACTTCGTGGGGCATGTGGGTGGCGATGACTTCGTGGTGCTGTGCGACGGGGAACACGGGCGGGCAGTGGCCGAGGGCATCGTGCAGCTGTTCGACGAGTCCATCCCGCAGCTGTACAGCGAGAAGGACCGGGCCCGGGGCTACGTGGAGATCGAGAATCGTCGCGGCGAAGCCGAGCGCTTCCCCATGGTCAGCGTGACCATCGCCATGGTGGAGACCGCGCGATACAGCATCGAGCACATTGCCCACCTCAACGACATGGTGGCCGAGCTCAAGAAGGTGGGCAAGCAGACCCCCGGGAGCGTGGTCGCCGAGGATCGCCGATCGGACCCGCCTATCGCCCGAACCGGTTCGGACGGATAGGTTTAGCCGTGATGGTGGCGATCACCCAAAAGGATTCAAGTCCTGGCCCCGGGACCCCGATAACCCAAGGTAGATCGTGGCAAGTCTCCGGAACGTCCGTGAGAGCCGTCGCATTGTTCGTCCCCCCGTGGGGAGTTTCACGAAGGTGACCAACATGTCCCGTGGACGCATTCTCGTGGTAGATGATGAGATCTACATCGTCCATATCCTTGATTTCAGTCTCGGCATGGAAGGTTACGAGGTCGTGACGGCCCTCGACGGCGAAGAGGCGCTTCGCAAGGTCAAGGAGTGCAAGCCGGACCTGATCGTCCTGGACATCATGATGCCCAAGATGGACGGATACGAGACCTGCAAGGCGCTCAAGTCGGATGAGGCGACGCGCAACATCCCGGTCATTCTGCTGTCGGCCAAGGGGCGCAACGTGGACATGCAGACCGGATACGATGTGGGCGCCGACGACTACATCACCAAGCCCTTCAGTCCCCGCAAACTGGTCGACCGCATCAACGACATGCTGTCCCAGGAGGGCGGCGACAAGGCTTCCCAGCTCGCCAGCTGATCCTTCCCCCCCGGCCATCTTGACCCCCCCGATCCCGGGGTGCTATTCCTCACTGCCCTAGGAGCCCGCGATTGCGCTCCCCCCTCCGTTCCAGGAAACCCTGGGAGGGCCGTGTGCCGACTGTCCGCACCCTCAACGACATCTATCGCGTCGCGCTCTCCGAGCGCGCCAAGCCGGACGCCTTCCGCACCAAGCGGGACGGGGACTACCAGGACGTGTCGTCGGCCGATTTCTCCCGCGCCGGTCATGAAATCGCCCTGGGATTGATCGCCCTGGGGCTGGAAACCGGGCAGAAGGTGGCCCTGCTCTCCCCGACCCGGCTGGAGTGGGCCCAGTGCGACATGGGGATCCTCCTGGCCGGGCTGATCTCGGTCCCCATCTACCCCACCCTGACCGAATCCACGGTGGAGTACGTGCTTACCGACTCGGGCGCCGACGCGGTGTTCGTGGCCGACGACGAGCAGGCGGCCAAGGTGGCGGTTTTCCGGTCCCGGCACCCGGACCTGCCGATGATCCAGTTCGACGGGGGCGGGCAGGGCTCGATGACCCTGGATGCCCTGCGGGAGCGGGGACGGGAACTGGGGGCGAAGAACCCCGAGCTGGCCGAGCAGCGGGGGGCCTCGGTGGGGCCCGACGATGTGGCCACCCTGATCTACACCAGCGGCACCACCGGGATGCCCAAGGGGGTCATGCTGACCCACCACAATATCGTGGCCAACGTGTTGGGGTCGCTGGAAGCGCTTCCCATCCACAAGGACGACACCTGTCTTTCGTTCCTGCCCCTGAGTCACATCCTGGAGCGGATGGCCGGGCTCTACGTCATGGTGTGGTCCGGGGTGACCATCGGGTACGCGGAGTCCATCGACACCGTGCCGCAGAATCTCCAGGAAGTGCGGCCCACCATCATGATCAGCGTGCCGCGGCTGTACGAGAAGATGTACGCACGGATCCTCGATGCAGCGCGACAGGGCGGGCCGGTGAAGAAGAACCTGTTCCACTGGGCCCGCAAGACCGGGCTCCGTCATGCGCGGCAGGTCCTCGCCGGTTCCAAACCGGGCCCCTGGCTCGACCTCCAGGTGGCGGTGGCGCGCAAGCTGGTCTTCTCCAAACTCCAGGCCCGCACCGGCGGGCGGCTGCGGTTCTTTGTCTCGGGCGGGGCGCCGCTGTCCAAGGAGATCGCGGAGTTCTTCTACGTGGCCGGGATTCCCATCCTGGAGGGATACGGCCTCACCGAGAGCTCGCCGGTGATCGCGGTCAACACGCCCACCCACCTGCGGATGGGTACGGTGGGAAAGCCGGTGCCCGGAGTTCAGGTGCGGATCGCCGAGGACGGGGAGATCCTGGCCAAGGGCCCCAACATCATGAAGGGCTACTACAACCTGCCCGAGGAAACCGCGGCGGTGCTGAAGGACGGTTGGCTCTACACCGGCGATATCGGTCACCTGGACGCGGACGGCTATCTGGTCATCACCGATCGCAAGAAGGACCTGCTGGTGACCGCGGGTGGAAAGAACGTGGCGCCCCAGCCCATCGAGAACGCGCTCAAGACCGACCGCTACATCAGCATGGCGGTGGTGCTGGGGGACCGGCGACCCTGTCTGGCGGCGCTCATCGTGCCCGACCTGGAGCAGATCGAGCGCTATGCGCGGGACGAGGGGATTGCCTTCACCAGCGCCACGGATCTGGTGAAGCACCCGGCCATTCACGACCTCATCCGCCGGCGTATCGTCTGGTACCAGCGGGACGCCGCCCGCTTCGAGCAGATCAAGGAGTTCCATCTCCTGGACCACGAGCTGACCATCGAGGACGGTGAGCTGACCCCCACCCTCAAGGTGAAACGAAAGGTCGTCACGGAACGGTACGCGAAGGAGATCGAAGCCATGTACCGGGACGACGCCTAGGGCAGGAACAAGGACCGGGCCCCAGGGTGGGCCCAAGGAGAACGGCAATGCAGCCTGGCCGGATCGTGATGCTTCTCGTGGTTGGCGGACTGCTTTGCGCGGGCACCGTCCGCGGCGCCGGGTTCAGTCTCTACGAGAACGGCGGTCGGGCGATGGGGATGGGAGGGGCCTTCACCGCATCCGTTCGCGACGCCTCGGGCATCTTCTACAACCCGGCCGGCCTGGCCGGCATGGGGCGCGGCGACCTCCAATTGGGAGTGAGCCTCATCTTCGTGAAGCGCTCCTTTGCCGGGGAAGATCCGTATCCCGGCTCCGGTCTGGTCGAGCAGGGCAAGAGCGAGGTCTTCACGCCGCTCCATGCCTTCTGGGGCCACCCGCTTTCCCAATCCGTGGCGATCGGGTTCGGTGTGTACAACCCGTTCGGTCTCGAGGTGGGGTGGGACAACGCGGAGACCTTCACCGGGCGGTTCATCTCGACCCGGGCCGCGGTGACCCCGTTCTTCTTCAACCCGGTTGCGGCGGTCAGCCTGGCCCAGGATCGACTGCGTCTGGGGGGTGGGGTGATGGCGGTGTACTCGTCGGTGAACCTGGATCGGCGGGTGGGGATTCCCAATCCCCAGGGTCCCGGCCCGGAAGCCACCCAACCGGACATCCTGGACATGGGCACGGCGAGCATCGAAGGCGACAACGGCGGGCTCGACTGGGGGGTCAACGCCGGGCTCCAGGTGGACATCACGCCGGCGGTCACCCTGGGGGGCAACTTCCGGTCGGGGATCGGGGTGGCCTACGAGGGTACGGCGACCTTCACCTTCAAGGGAACGGGAACCCAGTTGGATCCGCAGTTGCAGGCCATCTTCCCCGAGACCCAGGGGGTCAGCACCCAGATCAGCTTTCCCGCGCAGCTCATCGGGGCCGTGGCCTACCACGAAGAGGACTTCACCCTGGAAGCCGACGTGGGGTGGACGCAGTGGTCCGCCTTCGACAGCCTCAAGCTCGCCTTCGACACGGACCCCGATTTGAATCTGGATCGGGGGGAGAACTGGGAGGACACGATCTTCCTGAGGGTGGGCGCGGAGTGGTGGACCAGCTCCACCCTCGCGTTGCGCATGGGCTACTACTACGACGAGACCCCCATGCCCACCATGACGATCAGCCCCATCCTTCCCGACGCTTCGCGTCACGGGATCAGCCTGGGTCTGGGTTTTCTCCTGGGCGAGAACTGGCGGCTGGATACCTACGGCTTGTGGGTCTTCTTTCCGGACCGATCCACCGAGGGGCTGAGCCAGGACAACTACAACGGCACCTACCGGAACTCGGTCGGGATCCTGGGTCTGACCGCGGGCTTCAACTACTAGGAGGATGACGATGCGCTCCTGGAAACTCATCGCGACCCTTCTCCTGGTTCCCGTGGCCCTCACCCCGGGTTGCTCGGATCTGGCACCGATCGATGCGACGTTCGACCCGGCCCGGGACAGCGGCACGGCCGATTTCTCCGTGCTGGGGGTGATCGGCGGGAGCCTGATCGGGGGATATCAGAACGCGGGCTATTCGGCCTCCCGGCAGGCGGAGGGCCTGACCTCCCAGATGGCCCGGGTGCTGGGCAAGGAGATCCTCACCGGACCGGTGGCCTCGCCTCGGACAGATCAGTTCGTCATTCCCGGCTATGGGGATCCCGGATCCCCCGGCACCCTGGTCCTGGTGAGCCTGCTCCCGCCCCGCCTGGCTCCGGTGGACAACCCGGGTTCACCGTTGAATGCCGGCTACCCCGCGGCCTACAACAACCTGGGTATTCCCGGGGCCAAGGTGGGAGACCTGCTGAACACGGTGAGCAATCCCGCCAACCCCTTCTTTGATCTGGTGAACCGGGGCCAGGGTACGGCGATCCAGATGCTCACCGCCCTGCGCCCCACCTTCGTGGTGGCCTGGGCCGGTCCCAACGACGTGTTGTGCGCCCTGACCTCGGGGGGGGATACCCAGTGCATGACCTCGGTCTCGCTGTTCGAGACGCAGTACCGGCAGTTCATCGACGCCATCCTGGCCATCCCCAGCGTGACCGGTCTGGCGGTGGCCAACATTCCCGACGTGACCACGGTTCCCTTCGCCACCACGGTGCCGCCGTTCGTGGTCAACCCGCTCACCCAGCAGCCGATCCTGGTGGACGGGAAGCTCGTCCCGCTGCTGGGTCCGGACGGACCGCTGCGGTTGCCCAGCGCCACCGGCCCCGGGGATCTGGTCACCCTCTTCGCCATCCCGGCCCTGGAGGACGGGGTGGGGATTCCCGATTTCATTCCCGGGGGAACGGGGGAGCCGCTGACCGCGAATCTGGTCATCACGGAAGAGGAACTGGGGACGATCGAGCAGCGGACCCAGGACCTGAACCAGGTGATCGATACGGTGACCCGGGAGAAGGACGTGGTCCGGGTCGATGCGTGGGCCCTCTACCACGAGGTGCAGCGGGACGGTTACGGAGTGGGGGGGATCGAGTACACCTCGGAGTTCCTTGCCGGGGGGCTGTTCAGCCTGGACGGGATTCACCCCTGGACGCTGGCCTACGGGGTTCTTGCCAACGCCTTCATCGACGCCATCAACCGGCGGTACGAGGCTTCGATTCCGTACTCGAACTTCGAACTGTTTCTCGACGTGAATTTCCGGTCGGATCGGATTGGGGGGGGCGGGAGTGCTTCGATGGGTGACCTGGCCCCGGGAATCGAGGCGATGCTGGCCTCTCCCTGGGCCCGGGCGGGCTACGCACTGGACTAGGGTCCGGCGCGGGAGGCCCGGGGGCGGCCTCCCGATTCCCCCGGGTCAGCTCTTGTTGGGAAGCTTGAGTTCCTGGCCGATCTTGATCAGGTCCGGGTTGGAGAGGATGTCCTTGTTGATCTCGAAGATCTCCATGTAGCGGCTCCCCTTGCCCAGCAGACGGTCTGCGATCTTCCACAGGGTGTCCCCCTTGGCGACCGTGTAGAGCCCGTAGATTTCCGTTCGCAGCACCTTGATATCGGCATCGACCTCGGTTTCCCAGCCGGAGTGCGTCTTGATCGCATCCCAGAGAAGATCCTTCTCGAGGGCGTACTCGACGTTGCCGCCGATCCTGAGCACGCCCTCTTCTTCCTCGACGTAACCGTCCCTCACCGCGAGCTGTTCACCCAGTGCGAGCACGTTACTGTATTTTTCCTTGAGCATGGTTTCTCCGCCCGGAAGGGCTGAATGGGACGTGGGTAAACGTTGGAACGCCGGATTCAGCGTCCAAAAAACTTGCCGGCGCCCCGCATGAGGTCGCCCAGATCGACATCGCCGTCCTGGTCGGAGTCCAGAAGCGCGCCCAGCAGTCCGCCGCCGGCTCCTGCGGACTCCAGATTCCGCGCCTCGCCGGAAAGCATGTCGCCGAGCCCGCGCGAGTCGAGTTGCTTCTGGCGCTGCTGGCGACCCAGGGCCCCCATGACCAGCGGAGCAAGAGTGGCCAACAGGGTGGCCACCTGCTGGGGGTCCAGGCCGGATGCCTTGCTCACCTGGGACTCGACCCGGGTCTGCTTTGCCCCGAGGGTATGACGCAGGATGCCCGCGCCGTCTTCCGTGCGCGGATTGCCGAGGTAGCCCTTGAGGTCATCGAGAACGCTGCCGTCATGGTCCCGGGAGAGAGCCCCGGCCAGGGCTTCGGCGCCGTCGTTGTTCTGGGCATTGCGCCCCAGGGCTCCCAGGAGAACGGGAAGGGCGGCGGCCATGGCGTTCTGGGTGGAATTCCTGTTCCCGCCGATGCTGCGGGAGACCTGCTCCAGCTGATCGCCCTCGAGCAGGCCTTGAAGGTCGTTCATGAGTGACATCGTGTCCCCTCCGTGGATAGCATCCGATTGCTGAGAACCGTGACTCTGATCCCCACAGGGCCACGACGAGGATGGGGAACTATAGCAAAGCCCCGGTCGGAAACGGACCGTGGATCAGAGGCTCCAGCGGATGCCCAGCGAGGCGCCCTCGCTCACCCCGAGCTGGAGTTCGTTCATGTTCTGATACAGGGGGAGGAAGAACGCCCCCTCCACGGTCAGGGGGGTCGAGGGGACGGCGTAGACCACTCGTGGGCCCACCGTGATGCGTGTGCCGCCCGTATTCTCCCGGACAAAGTCGCGAAAGTCGTCCCGGGCGGCGCTGCGCCCCCGGATCTCGGCCCCCAGCTGCCAGTCCAGACCCAGGGCCCACAGGGCGTTGATGGCGTAGTTGACCTCGGTCCCGTAGCGATAGCCGTTGTCCCCCCGGGTGGGGATGCGCAAGGCAGCATTGGCGCCCAGGGACCCCCAACTCCACAGGTAGTAGCCCACCAGGGCAAGCACCGGGTCGGTGGATCCGGTGCCGGTCTGGAGTTCCACCGGAAGCCGGAGCCCGTCATCGGTGGTGTTGTCGTCGGGACCGGTGGCCCACTTGATGCCGGCGCCCAGGTTCAGGGCATAGGGCGCGATGCCTTTCCAGGGAAGCACCTGGGCCATGAGGAGGGTGGTGAGATCGGCCCAGTCGGTGTTGGAGAAATCCTGCTGCGGCGCACCGGTTTCGGGAATGGCGGGGGCGGTGCGTTCCCGGTGTTCAAAGGGCAACTGCGCAATGAAGGCAAGACGATCGAGGATCCCCACCCGGACGTAGGGAAGGACGGTGAGGACGCGGCTTTCGCGCTGGGCCGGGTCGTCCACCTGGGTGGAACCGAGATACGCCTGACGCAGGCTGAAGCCCTCCGAGGCAATGCCGATCTCCACCTGGCCTCGCAGGAGCGATCCCCCGGAGAGACCGCCGAGGGGGCTGGAGCCGGGGGTGCAGCAGCCCTGGGCACCAGCCGCCGCCGGGAGGAAGGCGATCGCGGCCAGGGCACAGGCGAGAACCCTCGCCGTGCGACCCATGCGCACGGCACCTACCACAGCGTCTTGAGAAGTCCCCAGGTGGAAGGCTCGACCGGGGTCGGGGTGGCGAGCGTCACCACGTAGTAGTGCTCCGCGAGGATCCAACCGCTGATGTCCACCTCGATGACATGTGCCTCGGTGTCCACGCGAATGTCTTCCAGCGCCACCCACTCAAGGGGCTCCCACTCGTAGTGGATGATCTGGAGTTGCTCCACCGTCCCCCCCAGTTCGGCGAGGACTTCCGGGTCGTAGGCGATGCGCAGGGTGGCCTCCTCCTGGAGCCACCCGCCGCACCCGCAGCCGCCGTCATTGAAGAACGCGACATAGGAAGCGACCACCGGCGTGGTATCGCAGTCCCGGCTCAACGAGGGGATCAGGATGCAATCGATCTGGGCCATGCTGGCGTAGACCAGGGTGCCCGGGGGATAGGTGGGGCCAAAGGGAAAAGGGGGGAAGTACTCCGAGGCCAGTCCGTCATCCGAGGCAACGGTCCTGGCCTGGTCGACGCCGATGTCGAACCAGACCCCTTCGGCATGGGCGGTGGGAACCCGCCCGAGGGGAAGGAGGCATGCCGCGACGACGGCGAGGGAAACAAGACGAACGAGCATGACCATGGGCTCCCAGGATGTGGTGGCTCCCCGGCGCAGTGGGACTGCGAGGATCATATCAGGCGCCGCGGGGGTAGAATGGGGCCGTGAACGGAAGTCATGCGCATCCCCGGACGCTGGAAACCGCAGGCCGACTCCTGGTCGGGTTGGTCCTGCTATTGATTCCCGGATCGGGCGCCGCTACCCCCTCAGGGGAATACCGGGAGCCCTGGTCCCTGGTCGCCGGCGCGGGACCCACGGTCAACGATCTGGAGGTCGGGGGAGTCCAGTGGATCGGGTACGTGGCAACCGAGTGGCGCCCGGCTACGAGCTATCTCGTGCTGGAGTTCGCCGTACGTGGATTCTCGTACACCAGCGCGGACGAACGGGCCATTGTCCTTCCCGAGGCCGGGATCCAGGTCGAGGGTAACCTGGGCTTCGTGCAGCCCTACCTGGGTGCGGGATGTGGTTTGGCCTGGATGTTCCGGGAAGGCCGCCAGAGCACGGTTGACGGGTTGTACTACCTGGCCGGCGGCATTCGCTGGTACCTGTCGCGGGCCGTGTTCCTGCGCACCGAGGCCCGGTTGCGTTCGCTGGAGCCGATTGGCGAGGGGACCCTTGGGGTAGGGTGGGTCCTGCCTTGAGACCCGCCGGGTACCGACGGACAGGGGCCGTGCGGTGGGTAGGACCGCACGGCCTCTTGGTGGTTCAGGGGGATGTTGAGGCAGGAGGAAAGGGGAGAGACGCGGTGGCTCCCACCGGCAACGTTCGTGCCCACTCGAGAGAACCCCCCCCGTCCATTAAGGGTTCTCTCGACCACAGCGTCTCTCCCCAAACCGTGATGAGGAGGATCGGTTCCGGGGGCTCAGGCTCCCCGTGTTTGAACCGACTGGTTGGCTTTGCCTTGCGCGGATGTATAGAGCAGGGGTTGTGCCAACAAATGATTCGATTCGGGCGAAGATCCTAGGGCACGACGCGGCAAGGCATTAGGCCCCGCTGCATGGATCGGGTGCGATCGGGGTCCGGTCGGTCTGTCGACGATCCCTGTCGACGGTTCGACATCCGGTGAACCTCGGATGCACTGTCGCGTCGGGGAAGTCTAGATGCGGCAAGCCGTTGATGAACCGCCTTTGCCCGGGCAATTGGCACGAGAAGAGCTTTATGCGATCCCCAGGTGACAAACCCAGATATCGGGTTTGTTCATTCGTCGCAATATTGCTACAATTCTGGAGGCGGAATGCCGAAGATCAGGTTGGTTCTCTTCCAGACCGAGAAGGGCGACGTGCCACTCCTCGACTGGTTGGACGAACTCGATGAGAGGCCGCGAGCGAAGTGTATGTGTGAACTCCGCGCCAAGCACTTGGGTATCAACTACCGAGTGCTCTACTCCTTCAGCGGGCGCGACGCCGCAGTCGTCTCACACGGCCTCATCAAGCAGCAGTCAGTCGTTCCGGATAGGGATATTGACCTGGCGGTGAAGCGCAAAAGGGCCTTTCTGGAGGATCCAGACGCCCACACATACGAAGGGTAGCGACAGTGGCCAAGCAAAAAACATCCAATGCGGTGGACATCCTCAAGCGCCGGTACGGGAAGACGAAGGAGGCGAGGGAGGCGCTCGAAGAGGCGCGTGCCGGTGCCGACATAGCGCGCCGCATCTACCAGCTGAGGGCCGAGGCCGGACTGACCCAAGGCGAGCTTGCAAAGCTCGTTGGAACGTCTCGCACGGTCATCACACGGCTCGAGGCCGACGACTACGCGGGACACTCGCTGTCCATGCTCAGACGGGTCGCAGCGGCAATGAACAAGCGCGTAGAAATTCGATTCGTGCCGCTGAAAGCGCCCGGGACGATCGCGCGATAGTCCCTCCACGTCCTCGGGCGGCTTCTCCGATGGATTGACCCCCAGATGACCCTACCCGCCCCTCTCGCTCTTGTGTCGAGGGGCACGGCCTCCTAAGATCCGCCAACACATTCTTCAGGAATTAAATCCGAACACAGGCGTATACGGTCTTGCCATGCGTATCTATTTGCCTCCCCCGTTCGCATCCAGGGCCCGTCTCGTCCCGCTGATAGCGGCCCTTTCTGTCGCTCCCGCCGCTCCCGTCCTCGCCGCCGAGGCCCCGGGCGTCGTCGTGGCCGAGGTGGAGCGGGTCACCTTTCCCCTTGTGGTGGAGGCTCTGGGGACCGCGCTGGCCAACGAGTCGGTAGAGATCCGTCCCCAGATCACCGAGGCCATTGTGGCCATTCGGTTTACCGAGGGCCAGCAGGTGAAGGCCGGGCACGTCCTGGTGGAGCTCCGCAACAGCGAGGCCCTCGCCTCGGTGGCCGCCGCCCGAGCGGTCCTGGTGGACTCCGAGAGCAAGTACCGGCGGGCGGAGCGCATGACGACCGAGAAGCTGGTCGCGGAGTCCGAGGTGGAAGCCCTGCTCGCCCGGCGCGACGCGGACCAGGCCGCTCTCGATGCGGCGGAGGCCCGACTCACGGAAACCCGGGTTGCCGCTCCGTTCGACGGCCGGGTGGGGCTGCGTCGGGTGAGTATGGGTGCCCTGGTCAGCCCGGCCACCGTCATCACCACCCTGGACGATACCGACCCCATCAAGGTCGACTTCGAGGTTCCCGAGACCGCGCTCGGTTTTCTCGCCGAGGGACTTCCCATCGAGGCGTCCAGCGCGGCATGGCCGGACACCCTTTTCCGCGGCGAAGTGGCCTCCATCGATACGCGGGTCGACCCGGTCAGCCGCACTGTCACCGTGCGCGCCCGGGTTCCCAACCCGGACGGGATGCTCCGGCCCGGGATGTTCCTCACCGTGCTGGTGTTGCGTCGGGATGTGACCGCGATCATGGTCCCGGAGCAGGTGCTCATCCCCGAGCAGAGCCGCCAGTACGTGCTGGTAGTCGGTGAGGGGAACCTTGTCGAGAAGCGCGAGGTGAAGGCCGGCCGGCGACGTCCGGGAGCGGTGGAGATCCTGAGCGGTCTGGCCGTGGGAGAGCTGGTCGTGGTGGAGGGGACGCAGAAAGCGCGTCACGGCACCCTGGTGGAGATCCAGGGCCGGGTGGAGGTGTCGCGGTGATCCTCTCCGAGGTCTCGATCCGGCGCCCGGTCTTCGCCACCGTCGTTTCGTTGCTCCTGGTCATCCTGGGGCTGTCCGCGCTCATGAACCTGCCCGTGCGCCAGTACCCCGATGTGGACCCGCCGGTTGTCTCCATCGAGACGACCTACCGGGGTGCCTCGGCCGAAGTGATCGAGACCAAGATCACCCAGGTCATCGAGGACCGGATCGCCGGTCTGGAGGGCATCGAGAAGCTCACCTCCTCGAGCCGGGACGAGCGATCCGAAATCCGGGTGGAGTTCGGCCTCGGCCGCGATGTGGACAACGCCGCCAACGATATCCGGGACCGCGTGGCCAGGGTGGTGGGCGACCTCCCCCCCGAGGCCGACCCCCCGGAAGTCGCCAAGGTGGACAACGACACGCAGGCCGTGATGTACCTCAACCTCACCTCGGACGAGATGACCGGGCTGGAGCTCACCGACTACGCGGACCGGGTTCTGGTCGATCGGTTCGCCACCGTCAAGGGGGTGGCCCGGGTCCGTATCTCCGGGGCGCGACGCTACGCCATGCGGGTCTGGATCGACCGACAGGCGCTGGCCGCGCGCGGTCTCACCGTGGGCGACGTGGAATCCGCGCTCCGGGCGGAGAACGTGGAACTTCCCGCGGGGAGGCTGGAGTCCACGCAGCGCGAGTTCACCCTGCGCACCGACACCGGGTTCAAGCTGGCCGAGGACTTCGAGCGACTGGTGGTGGGCCGGGGCACCGAGGGCGAGGTGGTGCGCCTGACCGACGTGGCCGAGGTCCGCGTAGGGTCGGAGAACGAGCGGAACGTGGCCCGGACCAACGGCGTCCCCGCGGTATCGCTCGGCATCGAGCAGCTCTCCACCGCGAACACGGTGGAGGTGAGCAAGGGGGTGCGGGCGGAGATGGAACGCATCTCCCAGGACCTGCCCCCGGGACTGCAGCTGCAGCTCAACTACGACCGCGGGGAGTTCATCGGGGCCTCGATGAAAGAGGTGGTGAAGGCCCTGGTGTTCGCCATCCTCCTCGTTCTCATCGTGATCTACGTTTTCCTGGGGAGCCTGCGGGCAACGCTCATCCCGGCGGTGGTGGTGCCGGTGTCGGTGGTCGCGACCTTCATGGTCATGGGAGCCCTGGGGTACACCATCAACACGCTGACCCTGCTCGGGCTGGTGCTGGCCATCGGGTTGGTGGTGGATGATGCAATCGTGGTGCTGGAGAACATCTACCGTCGCATCGAGAAGGGGGAGCCCGCCCTCCTCGCCGCCCTGGACGGGTCCCGCGAGATCGGCTTCGCCGTGATTGCCACCACCGCGGTGTTGGTGGCGGTGTTCGTCCCCCTCTCCTTCATCCAGGGCGAGGTGGGGCGGCTGTTCAGCGAGTTCGGCCTGACCCTTTCCGCCGCGGTCCTGTTCTCCAGCCTGGTCGCCCTCACCCTGTCTCCCATGATGAGCTCCAAACTGTTCGTGCGGCACAGCGCCCGGACCGGGTTGGCGCGTCGCGTCGAGGTCTTCTTCCAGCGACTGTCCGGGATCTATCGCAAGGGTCTGACCCGGGTGGTGGCCCGGCCGTGGCTGACCCTGGCCGGAGCGCTGGTGGTATCCGCGGTCTCGGTGGTCCTGATGAACGTGCTTCCCGCCGAGTACGCCCCCAAGGAGGACCGCGGCGTTTTCTTCATCACCATGCGTGCTCCGGAGGGGGCCAGCTTCGACTACACGGATCGGTACGCGCGGCAGATGGAGAGCATTCTCATCGAGGAAGTCGACGACGGTCCGTTGTTGCGCGTCCTGCTGCGCCTTCCGGCGAGCTTCGGTTCCACCGGCCAGGTGAACTCGGCCCGAGCCATCTGCATCCTGAAACCGTGGAGCGAACGGAGCGAGAGCGTCGAGGAGACCGCGGCCCGCCTGCGCGCCAAGCTGGGTGTGCTGCCCGGAGTACGCGCCGCGGTGGTCACGCCGCAGAGTCTGGGCATCCGGGGGGACGGCCGGCCGGTGGAGCTGGTCCTGGGCGGCCCGGACTACGACCAGCTCCAGGAGTGGCGCGACCTCATGTTCGCGGTCATGAGGGACCTCCCCGAGGTCGGGGACTTCGACAGCAACTACCAGGAGCGCAAGCCGCAGATCAACGTCAGCATCGACCGGGACCGCGCCGCGGCGCTGGGGGTTTCGCTCGCCTCGGTGGGGCGGACCCTGGAGACCATGCTCGGCTCGCGCATCGTCACCACCTACGTGGATCGCGGACGCGAATACAACGTCATCCTCCAGGGGGAGGCCGGAGACCGGGCGAGCCCCGACGATCTGCGCTATCTCTATGTGCGGTCGTCCACCACCGGCGGTCTCGTGCCGCTTTCCAACCTGGTCACCCTCCAGGAGGAAGGCGGTCCCGACGAGCTGAACCGGTTCGATCGCATGCGGTCGATCACGGTGGAAGCGGGGCTGGCCCCCGGGGTGAGTCTCGGCGAAGCGGTGGAGCGGGTGGGCAACGCGGCGCATGAAACGCTCCCCTCGTCGGCGCGGATCGGCTGGGACGGCGAGTCCCTGGAGTTCCAGAAGACGGCGCGAAGCCTGTACTTCACCTTCGGTCTCGCCCTGATCATCGTATTCCTGGTGCTCGCGGCCCAGTTCGAGAGCTTTGTCCACCCGTTGACCATCATGATCACCGTGCCGCTGGCGGTGGCGGGCGCCCTGCTCGGGTTGTGGATCTACGGGGCGAGCATCAACGTGTTCTCACAGATCGGGGCGATCCTGCTCATCGGACTCTCGGCCAAGAACGGGGTCCTGATCGTGGAGTTCGCCAATCAGCTCCGGGACCGGGGCATGGCCTTCGAGGAGGCGCTGGTCGAGGCGTCGGTGGTCCGTCTGCGACCCATCCTCATGACCAGCGCGAGCACCACCTTCGGGGCGTTGCCCCTGCTGCTCGCCTCCGGAGCCGGAGCGGAGTCCCGGCAACCCATCGGCATCGTGGTGGTGTTCGGGGTGACGCTCTCCGCGGTGCTGACCCTGTTTGCGGTTCCTGCGCTGTACGCCGTGTTGGCGAGGAACACGAAGTCGCCCCACTACGTCTCCGGGTTGATCGCCCGGTTGCGTGGGGCCGAGGTGCGGGGTGGGACGGTGGATGCCCCGGTGGGCAAACCGGCCGATGGGCCGGTCTGAGGCCACCCACTCCCGGATTCCAGGGCGGCCAACGCACAACGCCATTTCTCTATCATAGTTCTGCCACAGGTTGCGGCTACAGTTGGGCCAAGCGACCCCGTCCCGGAGGTCGCCCCATGACCCGGTAGGACGAAGAGGCGGAACATGAAGAAGGTAATGACCGTTGTGGCGCTCCTCGTGGTGGCGACGACGGTCTGGTTCCTGGTTTCCCGACGGACCCAGGACGCGGAAACCTATCGATTCGTCGCCGTGGAGCAGGGAACGATCGAGTCGATCGTATCGGCAACCGGCACCCTGCGGGCGACCTCCACGGTCCAGGTCGGCACCCAGGTGTCGGGCCGGATCGAGGCGATCCACGTGGACTTCAACGATCGGGTGACCGAGGGTCAGCTCATTGCCCGGATCGACCCCACCCTCCTCGAACAGGAGGTGCGTTCGGCAAGGACCTCCGTGGAGCGAAGCCGGGCCGAACTGGACCAGGCCAACCGGGAGATGGATCGGGCCGAGCGTCTCCACGCGGACAAGGTCATCACGGACAGCGAATACACCACCACCCAGTATCAGTTGTCCGTGGCCAAGACGTCGCTCGAGTCGGCGCAGATCAACCTGGACAAGGCCAATCGCAACCTCAAGTACACGGAGATTCTCGCGCCGGTGGACGGAACGGTGCTCGAGCGCAACGTCGACGTGGGTCAGACGGTGGCGGCCAGCCTCTCCGCCCCCCAGCTTTTCCTGATCGCGGGCGACCTGGCGGCCATGGAGATTCTCGCCCTGGTGGATGAGAGCGACATCGGGCGGATCGAGGCGGGGCAGGCGGTGCGGTTCACGGTGCAGGCGTTCCCTGAACGGTCCTTCCAGGGAACGGTACAGCAGGTGCGTCTGCAGTCCACCCTGCAGGAGAACGTGGTCAACTACTACGTGGCGGTCTCCGTGGACAACGCGGACGGAACCCTGCTTCCCGGCATGACGGCCACGGTCGAGTTCATCGTGACCCGGGTGGAGGACGTGTTCAAGGTGCCCAACGCCGCCCTGCGTTTCCGGCCCAGCGAGGCCATGCAGGCAGAGATCCGCGGGCGGTCCGGGAACGGGTCCGGCGGGGGGAGGGACTCGACCCGGGCGGCCGGTCGAAGCCGGCGGCAGGACCGTGACGACCAGGAAGACCGGGGCCTCCTGTGGGCCGTCGACGAGGACGGCAAGCTCCAGGTGCTCCCGGTCCGGATCGGCATTTCCGATGCGCAGTTCACGGAGATCGAAGGCTCGCGTGTTTCGGAGGGCCTCGAGGTGATCGCCGCGGTCACGACCTCCGCCGCCACCGGAATCGCCAATCCCTTCCAGCGTCAGAATCAGGGTGGTTCGCGACGCGGGCGGACCGGGTTCTAGGATGTCGGCAACGAACCCGGTCATCGAGGCGCGCGGTCTCGCGCGGACCTACCAGATGGGCAAGACCTCGGTCCACGCCCTGCGCGGTGTCGATCTCGATGTGCGGCCGGGAGAGATGGTCGCCATCATGGGGGCATCCGGATCGGGGAAATCGACCCTGATGAACCTGCTTGGTTGCCTGGACCGGCCCACCTCCGGGACCTACACCCTGGACGGGGAACGCGTCGACGCCCTGGACCGGGACGGCCTGGCCGACGTGCGCAACCGGAAGATCGGGTTTGTCTTCCAGGGTTTCAATCTCCTGGCCAGGACCAGCGCCATCGAGAACGTCGAACTTCCCCTGCTCTACGACCGGACCGGCAAGGACCGCTCCACCGGATCCATGGCCAGAAGCGCCCTGGGACGGGTCGGCTTGGCCGACCGGGTGGATCACGAACCCAGCGAACTCTCGGGCGGCGAGCAGCAGCGGGTAGCCATCGCCCGGGCCCTGGTCACCCAGCCTTCGCTGATCCTCGCCGACGAGCCGACCGGAAACCTGGACACGAAGACCTCCTACGAAGTGATGGCCCTGTTCCAGGCGCTGAACGCGGAGGGGGTCACCGTGCTCCTGGTCACCCACGAACCGGACATCGTGATGTACGCGCGGCGCGTGGTGGAACTGCGCGACGGTCGGGTCCTGCGGGATGAAGCGATCGCCGAGCCCCGCTCGGCCGCCTTGGATCTCGGTCGGTTCCCGAATCCGGTCGAGGCGTCATGAAAGCCGCGGTCCTGGTTCGGGTGGCCGGCAAGAGCATCCGCAAGAACAAGATGCGGACCTTCCTGACCATGCTCGGGATCATCATCGGCGTGGGCGCCGTCATCATGATGGTGGCGGTGGGCGGGGGCGCCAAGAGCCAGATCGAGGCCCGGATCCAGAATCTCGGGACCAACATGATCGTGATCACCCCGGGGGCTTCAACCACCGGCGGGGTGAGCCAGGGGCAGCAATCCTACAGCCGGCTGACCCTCCAGGACGCGGACATGCTCCGCCAGCAGGCGTTCCTGCTGTCGGCGGTGTCTCCCGTGATCATGACCCGGACCCAGGTTATCGGCGGGGAGGGAAACTGGCGAACCTTCATCCTCGGGGTCAGCACGGACTATTCCATCATCCGCGACTGGCAAACCGAGTCGGGCGCCTTTTTCGACGAGGCCGATGTGGTGAGCATGAGAAAGGTGGCTGTTCTCGGTCGGAGCGTGGCCGAGGCCCTGTTCCCGGGCCAGGACCCGGTGGGACAACAGCTCCAGCTTCGGAACGTGCCTTTCACGATCGTCGGCGTCCTCGCCGGGAAAGGGCAGACCGCGGAAGGAAGCGATCAGGACGACGTGATCCTGGCCCCGTACACCACGGTGCAGAACCGGCTCTCCGGCCGGAGTCGCATCGGCCAGATCCTGGCCAGCACCTACTCGGTGGAGGACATCCCGGGTGCCCAGGAGGAGATCCGGGCCATCCTGCGGGATGCCCACCAGCTGAGCATGAACGAGGACGAGGACTTCACGATCCGCAACCAGGCGGATCTGGCGGAGACCGCGCAGGAGACGACGGAGGTCATGACCCTCCTCCTCTCGGCGATTGCCGGGATCTCGCTGCTCGTGGGAGGGATCGGGATCATGAACATCATGTTGGTCTCGGTGACCGAGAGAACTCGCGAAATCGGGCTTCGGCTGGCCCTCGGGGCGCGCGGATCGGACGTGATGAAGCAGTTCCTGGTCGAGAGCATGGTCATGAGCGTGGCCGGCGGCCTGATCGGTGTCCTGGTCGGCTTTGGTGGAAGCACGCTGTTGTCGGCGGTGACCGGATGGTCGGTGAGGATCTCGCTCCCCGTGGTCGTGGTGGCCCTGGTGTTCGCCGCCACCGTCGGTATCTTCTTCGGCTTCTATCCGGCGCGGCGGGCGGCCGCGCTGGATCCGATCGAGGCCTTGCGCTATGAATAGATCCACCGCGGGCATGAGAGGCGGGCTGATTGCCGCCACCATCATCCTTGGCCTTCTCCCATCGGCAACGCAGGCGGAGCCGGTGCGCATCACGTACCGGGACGCGGTCCGGATCGCACTCGAGAAGAACAACACCCTGCGTCGCGCGGAAAACAGCCTGATCCTGGACCAGACCGCGGTGTCTTCCGCCCGGATGCAGTTCTTTCCGGACCTCCGACTGGGGGCGAGCGCCGCACGGAACTACGGTCGTTCGTTCAGCGAGAGCGAGGGTCGGATCCTGTCGCAGACCAACGACGCGGGCTCGGTGCGTCTCTCGTCGAGTCTCGTCCTGTTCGACGGGTTCGGCCG
Organism: Candidatus Eiseniibacteriota bacterium; assembly: GCA_942491735.1. Classification (GTDB taxonomy): domain Bacteria; phylum Eisenbacteria; class RBG-16-71-46; order JABDJR01; family JABDJR01; genus CALOCN01. The sequence goes on from CALOCN010000014.1 coordinate 440,504, forward strand.
CTATGCCAACCTGAAGGCGGCCATTCTGGACCGCCGGGCGGGTGAGGCCGACACCGAGCGGACGCGCCAGACCGTCGTGTTCCTTGTCATCTCGGGTTATCTTGCCGTGATCGAGTCCGAGGCCCAGGTTCGCGTGGCCGAAGAGAACCTGGCTTCCCAACGCGACCAGGAGGCCTTGGTCGGCAAGTTCGTGGATGCCGGCAGCAGCCCCATCGGTGACCTCTACCAGCAGCAGGCAACGGTGGCCCGGGCCGAACTGCAGCTCGTGCTGGCCAGACGGACCCTGGAACTGGCCCGCATGGACATGATGCAGGTGCTCCAACTGGACCCCAGCGGCGAGTACCGGTTCGAGGCGCCCATCCTTCCCGATTCCATCGATGTCGGTCCGCCACGGGAACTCTCCGATCTCCTGGGCGAGGCGTTCGAGAACCGAACCGACGTCCAGGCGCTCAAGGACCGGATTGGCGCGTCCGAACAGGACGAGAGGGTCGCGGGGTCCGGACGGTGGCCTTCCCTGACCCTCTCGGGCTCGTATGGCTCGAGCTACTCCAGCGGAGCATCGGACCGGGCGTTTCTTGATCAGTTCGATGAACGTCGGTCGGGAACGGTGGGTCTGAGTCTGTCGTTTCCCATCTTCGATCGCCTCGCCACGAGTCATGCCGTGCGTCGCGCGACGGTCGCGACGGACAACGCCCGCATTGCCCTGGATGAACGGCGGGTCACGGTGGCCATCGAGGTACGCCGGGCCCTGCTCGACGAGCAGACGGCCCGCGAGAGTCTCTCGGCCACCCTGGCGGAACTCCGCGCCGCCAACCGCGCCCTGGAGGCCACGCAACAGCGATACGAGGCAGGAGCGGCGACGCTACAGGAGGTGACCCTCTCCAACGCCGTCCTGGTCCAGGCGCAAAGTTCCCGCATCATCGCCGCCTTCGCGCTCCTGTGGCAGCGGCACGTCCGGGACTACTATGTGGGCGTGCTGGACCCGGATGGCGCGTTGATCCCGTAGGCGTTGATCCCGGCAGCAGGTCGAGAGTCCCAGACGATGCTCTTGTCGCCAATCCATGAAAAGATATTTCAAATTCCACATTCGTAAACCTCCCTGCAATTGCACTATGACTCGATCTGACGAACAATCCTGCGGGAATCCCGCGCCCCAGGAGCGCGCACTCGCCCGGGGCAGGACCCCGGGCTCCACTCAACAGGGGACTCCACGATGCAAACCCGTTCGAGATCGTCACTCTCCGTCCTGCTCATGGCTGCCGTGGTGGGCACGATCGGAGGGCCAACATCCCTGGCCACCGCCGCCGACACCGAACACCACGAGGCGGCAACTCTCCCTATCACCGGGCCCTCCGAGAACGCGACCGCGTCCCAGGACGGTCTGGTCAAACCGGTCGAGATCAAGGGGACCGGGCTGACCCTCAAGTTCGGCGGGTTCGCCAAGGTCGACTTCATCCAGGACATCGATCCCATCGGCAACGAGGATCAGTTCAAGGTGAACTCCATTCCCATCGAGGGAACTTCCGCGGCCGCGATCGGTGGTCAGAATCACCTCTCCGCCCGCCAGACCCGTTTCAGCCTCGACGTTCGCGGGGACACTTCGGATGGAATGGTGCACGGCTACTTCGAAGGTGATTTTTTCGGGAGCGGCAACTCGTTCCGCATGCGCCACGGATACGGGGAGTGGAAGGGACTCCTGGGGGGGCAGACCTGGAGCACTTTCCAGGACATCACCGCCCGTCCCTTTACCCTCGACTACGAGGGTCCCGACTCGGAGTTCTTCGTCCGTCAGCCGCAGGTGCGCTACACCGGGCATCCGTCGGAGAAGGTGGAATGGTCCATCGCGGCGGAAAGCGCCGATAGCGACCTCACCACCCCCTCATCCGCCACCGGAGGCGGGCGTAACCAGATGCCCGACTTCCCGGCCCGGGTGCGGATCAAGCCCAACAAGGGAGCGCACATCCAGATCGCGGCCATGGTGCGTCAACTGCGCTACGTCAGCGGCGACGGGATGATGAAGGCGTCCACCATGGGTTACGGGTTCAACGTTGCCGGCAAGGCGACGGTTGCGGGCAAGGACGCGATCATGGGCCACGCCGGCTATGGATCCGGGGTGACCCGCTATATCGAGGCCTTCAGCGGCACCGGTTCCGACGGTGTCCTGACCGCCGACGGGGAGATCACCGCGCTGAACGCCTGGGCCGCGACGCTCGGCTACTCGCATCAGTGGAACGATCACTGGAGTTCGACCCTCGCGGGAGGTCGTGCACAGATCGACAACGATGCCAGCCAGTCCGGCGGGGCCATCAAGGCGGCCACCTCGGTGCACATGAACCTGGTCTGCAAACCCAATCGACTCCTGGCCCTGGGGGGCGAGTTGATGTGGGGCGAACGCGAGAACGCCAACGGGGACAAGGGGGACGCCATGCGCGTCCAGCTCTCCGCCCAGTTCAAATTCAACTAGTCCTCCCCGCACGGGATCGGGACTGAAGGAGCCATCATGAGGAAAAACGTTCTACTGACGACGGCACTCCTGGCCATGGCGGTCGCTTCCACCGTGTTCGCGGGGGGCTCGGCCATGTGGAGCTATGAGGGAAAAACCGGCCCCAAGAACTGGGGGAACCTCTCCCCCGACTGGAGCATTTGCGGCGACGGTCACTACCAGTCTCCCATCGACATCAAGGGAGGGGTTCCGGCCACGCTGGGTGCCCTGACCTCCAGCATCAAGCCCACCCCGCTCTCCTTCGGGCTCGACGGCCCCACCTTTGCCGTCGAGTACGAGAAGGGGAGCTGGGTCACGGTCAACAACACGCGGTACGAGGTCCTGCAGTTCCACTTCCACCACACGAGTGAACACACCGTCAACGGGTCCTCGTTCCCCATGGAAGCGCACGTGGTGATGCGCAGCGAAAGCAGCCCCCACGCCGATGCGGTCCTGGGGACCTTCATCGAGGCGGGGGCGGAGAATGCGATGCTGAACCAGTTCTGGTCCCAGTTGCCGCGTTCGGGAAAGAAGAAGGTCAACCCGGTGCCGGTGAACGTGGGCGACCTGTTGCCCCAGGACAAGAGCTACTACATGTACGAGGGTTCCATGACCACTCCCGGGTGTCCCCAGAGTGTTCGGTGGTTCGTGTTCCAGACGCCGGTCCAGGCCTCCGAGGCACAGATCAAGCACTTCATCGATGACTTCACCGCCGGTAGCACCAACAATCGCCCCATTCAGCCGCTGTATGGGCGGGTTGTTCTCAAGAGCAACTAGGAAACAAGCCGAACGAACCGGGCCCCCCGCTTGCCGTCGCGAGCGGGGGGCTTTTTCCTGTCCTGGAGATCGACATGCAACGTCCATGGCGTAGACCCCTGTGTGGCCTGGTCGGGCTTCTGGTCAACATCGTCCTCCTCGTCCCTATCGCGTCCGACGCCCAGGACGACGGGCCCCGGATGTACTGGACCGCGCCGGTGGGGACCCACGTTCTGCAGACCTATGCATGGTTCTCCCAGAGCAACCTGGTTTCTGGAGGGGGGAACCTCTTCTCTCCGGACGTCGTGACCGATGCCCTGGCCATCGTCCTGGGCTACAACCGCTATCTGGACCTTGGTGGGCGTACCGCTTTGGCTACGGTCCTGATGACGGCTGGGAACGCCACCACGGACGTCGACAGCCTGGTCACCCAGTCGACACGTGGGGTCGGGGATCTGACCCTCCAGCTCACCGTCAACGTGGCGGGCGGCCCTGCCATGAACCTGACCCGGTTCGCCGAGTACGAACCGGGAACCCAGCTCTCGTTCCTGCTTGCGGTTACGGCGCCAACCGGAAACTACGACCCCGATCGCCTTCTCAACATGGGCGAGAACCGTTGGGCGTTCCGGGCGGGGTTGCCGTTTGTTCAACCCTTGGGCTCCATGGCGCCGGGCAAGGCGACCACCCTGGAGATCCTGCCCTCGGCCTGGTTCTTTGGCTCCAACACGGACTTCGCCGGGGGCCTCACCCTGGAGCAGGCCCCACTGTTTCTCGCCGAAGCCCACCTCACCCACGACCTGACCGATGGGCTGTTTCTCTCGCTCGACTCCTGGTTGCAGCTCGGCGGGGAGACCACGCTCGACGGCGTGAAGCAGGAGGATGCCCAGGAAGCCGGCTTTCTGGGAATCACCGTCGGGTATATGCTCAACGAAGCGGTCCAGTTCAACTTCCGGTACGCGGCGTCCCTCAAGCCGCAACCCGAGCGGGACATCGACATGGACCTTCTTCAGTTGAATTTCAATTACGTCTGGTGAGGCGCTTTCGCCCCTTTTCGCGCCACCCGCATGATCCATCGGAGACCCTCCATGAAGCACCGTTTCCTCGCGGGGATGACATCCCTGATCGTTCTCGTCGGGAGCTCGCTCCTCGTCCACGCCCAGGATACAAAGGTCGAGATCAAGCCGCTGAAGGAGGCCTATTTCGGGGAACTCCATCTGCACGCGGCCTACTCCCTGGATGCCTATGGATTCGGCAACCAGGCGGTGGGGCCGGACGAGGCGTACCGGTTCGCGAAGGGGGAAACCGTTCCCCTTCCCGGTGGCGGTACGACCCGGATCAGCGCTCCGCTCGACTTCGCATCGGTGACCGAGCACTCCGAGTGGTTGGGCGAGGCCTACATGATCCGCACCGCCTCGGATCCCATGTACAACCACGACTTTGCACGGGCCGCGCGGGCGAGCGACGAGTCCTTCTTCAAGACGATCCTCGCCGCGGAGGACTCCGGAGTCCGGCCGCAGGACTTCTCCGGTGAGGACGGCGCGACCGCCCTCGCCGCGGCGCGATCGGTGTGGCAGGAGATCATCGCCATAGCGGATCGTCACAATGATCCGGGCACCTTCTCCACCCTGCACGGGTTCGAGTGGACCGCGGCGCCGCAGGGGAACAACCTGCACCGCAACGTGATCTTTCGCAGCGACAATCTCCCCGAGCTTCCCATCAGTTGGTTCGAAGCCCGGACCGTCGAGGAACTATGGGACTGGCTGGAGACCACGGGAGGTGGGCAGGACAACGTGTTGGCCATTCCCCACAACTCCAACATGAGCGGCGGACTCATGTTCCGCCCCGAGTACTCCGACGGACGGGCCATGGATGCCGACTACGCACGCCGACGTGCCATCAACGAGCCCCTCTTCGAGATGATGCAGGCCAAGGGCAACTCGGAGACCCACCCCGGATTCGCCCCCAACGACGAGTTTGCCGCCTTCGAGCTGGTTCCCCTGGTCAACTTCGTGGGCCCGGTGGAGAACTCCCCCTACATGTGGGTGCGTGAGGCCCTGAAAGCGGGTCTGGGTCACGAGGCCCGGCTGGGGACCAATCCCTTCCGGTTCGGGATCGTGGGCGGAACCGATCAGCACAACGGGCTTACGGGTGACACGGACGAGTTCGACTTCCACGGGTCCCATGGATTGGGCGACGCCGAGGCGAAGACCCGGCTCACCGCGAGCATGGAGGTGTTCAACCTGACCGCCCTGAATCCGGGCGGCCTCACCGGGGTGTGGGCGGAGGCCAACACGCGCGAAACCCTCTGGGACGGGCTGCGACGCAAGGAAACCTTCGGCACCAGCGGGGTTCGTATCCGGGTTCGCTTCTTTGGTGGTTTTCACTACAAAGAAGAGATGGCGAGCCACGAGGCGATGGTCGAGCAGGGCTACGCGTTGGGTGTGCCCATGGGCGGAAGCCTTCCCCGTTCGTCAAGGACGAAGCCCACCTTCATGGTCTGGGCCCTCAAGGACCCGCAGAGCGGCAACCTGGATCGGATCCAGATCATCAAGGGTTGGCAGGACGCCGAGGGGAACGCGCAGGAGAAGGTCATCGACGTGGTGTGGTCGGGTGACCGCTCACTTAATGGGGACGGCAAGCTTCCTCCGGTGGGCAACACGGTGGATGTCGGCGAGGCCTCGTACACCAACTCCATTGGCGCGGCTCAGCTGAGTGGTTTCTGGAGCGATCCTGACTTCGACCCGGACCAACGGGCGTTCTATTACGCGCGGGTTCTCGAGATCCCCACTCCGCGATGGTCCACCTATGACGCGGTGGCCACCGGCATGGACGTCCCCGAGGACGTTCCGGCAAGTGTCCAGGAGCGGGCCTGGACCTCGGCCATCTGGTACGACCCCTTCGAGTAGGAAGACCGGCCCTCCTCACCTTTTCGGGTTGGGGCGTTTGCGCATCATCTTGGTCACCGACTTCCAGCGCTCCTTGGTGTCCCGCTGGACCTTCTCGTTCTGCCGGCGATCCAGGTAGGCCAGCTCCCGCTTGAGCTTTGCGTACGCGGCGAGGCGGCCCTCGGCCAGGCTTCCGTCCCGGGCCGCCGCCTGCACCGCGCACCCGGGCTCCCGATCATGGCCGCAATCCCCGAACCGGCACTCGGCAGCCAGGGATTCGATGTCGGCGAAGACATCCCCCACGCCCTCCCCGGAATCCCAAAGCCCCACCTCGCGCAGACCGGGCGTGTCGATCAGGAGCCCGCCCTCGGGAATCCGCACCAGTTCACGGTGGGAGGTGGTGTGGCGACCGCGCGCGTCGTCCTCGCGGATGTCGCCGGTGGCGAGCACGCCTGCCCCCACTATGCGGTTGGTCAGGGTGGACTTGCCCACCCCGGAGGACCCCAACAGGGCCACCGTACGCCCGCTCCGTGCGTAGCCGGCCACGTCGTCCATCCCCTCACCGGTGATGGCGCTCACGGCGTGGACCGGTACCCCCGGGGCGGCGGCTTCGGTCTCGGCGATCCACACATCGCGATCCTCGCTCAGGTCGCACTTGTTGAGCACGATCACCGGGGATGCCCCGCTCTCGTAGATGAGGGCGAGGAACCGTTCCATGCGGCGCGCGTTGAACTCCTGGTTCACCGAGGTAACCAGGAACACCGTGTCCACGTTGGCGGCCAGGGCCTGGGCCGCGGTCCGTTCGCCCGCCTCCTTGCGCAGGATCAGGGTGCGGCGGGGGAGCACGGCGTGAAGGGTGGCCGTGCCCTCGGCGGGTCGTGACTCGACCGCCACCCAGTCCCCGACGCAGGGAAACCCGGTGGGGGAGTCCTGATGGTGGCGGAACCGGCCGGAAACCTGGCCACGCAGCTCGCCGCTCTCGGCGCGCAACAGGTAGTGGTCCCGGTGCTCGACCACCACCCGCGCCGGTTGCCAGGTGGGTTCGTTCAGGGAGTCCAAGGCGTTGTTCAGGGGCTCGGTCCAGCCCCAGTCGGATAACCAATTCAATGGGAGAGTCCTCTCGATTGGGCGTTCCTGTGGAACAGACGCCACCGAGGGGCTCGGACCGGAAGGCCGGAAGAGTGGGCCCTGCGCCTAGAGGCGCGGGAGGTCGGAGACCGCGGTGGCGACACGGGGGGAGGCGGTGTGCACAGTCATGGGCGGTCTCCTTTCCAAGGGGTGAGGTATTGCGAACCCCATGAGAAAACCACACCCCGTCGCCCAAAACAAGTACCTTATGCTCCGTTCGGCCGCCTGGGTGGCCGGGTCGCGGTCCCCCAACAACTCCACTCAATCCATGAACGTTTCAACCAACCGAGCTGTCAACGCGATTCGCAGCCTACGCGATGGTGCGCGCCGCCTTCTCATCGAGCCCCAGGCGGAACTCACCCGCTGGCAACGCGCGGTGCGCTTCGCCCTGGACCTCACCCGTCACTGCGCGGGTGAGCTGCGCTACGACAAGGCGGGTCAGCTGGCCGCCGCCCTCACCTACCACACGCTGTTCAGTCTGCTTCCGGTGACCGCGCTCATGCTGGTCGCCTTGAACATGTTCGTGGGCCCCGAGGAGCGGGACCGTTTCAAGGAGACCGCGGTGGACGGGATCGTGGAGCTCCTGCGGGGCGGCGCGACCATGGAAACCTCCCCCGGCTCGCTTACTCCCGAGGAACAGGAGTTCGAGATGGTGCGAGACCGTCTCAACCTGGAATTCCAGCGCGTGCTCACCAACCTGGAGAGCATCAACTTCGGGAGCATCGGTCTGGTGGGTGTGTTGCTGCTTGTCTACGCCGCAACCGGGTTGCTCAGTACCATCGAGGGCAGCTTCAACCAGATCCTGGGCGGAGGATCCGGTCGCCCCTGGTACCTGCGGCTCCCCCTGTACTACACCGTCATCACCCTGGGGCCCGTGGTCATCCTGGCCGGCATGTGGGGCCAGCGGGAGTTCCTGGACATGGTGCAGAACGGCGGCTGGACCGACTGGATCACCGGCCCCGCGGTGGTGCTGACGCCGATCGTGTCCACCTGGCTCGTGCTGTACCTGCTCTACGTGTTGCTGCCCACGGTCAGCGTGAACAAGGGGGCGGCGCTGGTGGGGAGCTTTGTCTCGGCGCTGCTCCTGGTGGCCTCGCGGGAGCTGTTCCAGGTCTACGTGTCCCAGGCCGTGGCGCGAACCCTCTACGGCGCCCTCGCCCTGCTGCCCCTGTTCCTGCTCCTGATCTTCATCACCTGGGTGGTGGTTCTGTTCGGGCTGGAGTTGGCCTATACGCTGCACAGCATGGATGGACGTCGTTTCAAGCGGGATCAGTACAAACGGCTCGAGGGGCGTCTGTTCGACCCTGCGCTGAGCGTGCCGCTGGTGGAGAGGATCTCCGTCGTGTTCTCAGGCGGGGGATTGTGCGATGCCGAGGTCCTGAGTCATCAGTTCAAGTTGCCGCCCCTGGTCGTGCACGAGCTCCTGCGTCGTCTGGTGGTCGCCGGCATCCTGCGCCGGGCCCGGGACGGCAAGTCCTCGGAGCGTCGTGAGGGATATCTTCTGGCCAAGCCGCCGGACAGGATCGCCCTCGTCGACATCATGCGGGCAGTGACCGAGGGGCGGGATCTGGCCCCCGGGGTGGATCGCACCGGGCCGGCGTGGCGCTGGGTGGCCGACACCCGCCGCAAGGCGGTGCAGATGGTACGGTCCGACACCCTCCAGGACCTCCTGGACCAGGAGCCGGAGACCCCGACCCCCTGACCGCCGGCCCTAGGCCTTGTCCCCGGCGCAGGCCCGCAGGGCGACGCAGAGCGCCTCGGCCGATGGCGGCCGTCCGTCCCGATCCTTGGCCAGCGCGGCGCCCAGCACCTGTTCCAGCGACCGGCTCACCGTGGGCAAGAAGTCCCGGACCGGGCGTGGGGGCGTTTCCATCATCGTGCGCACCGCGCTCGGGACGTCCATCCCGTCGATGTCGTAGGGAATGGTCCCGGTGAGGAGTTCGAACAGCAGCACCCCCAACGCATAGACATCCACCCGCAGGTCCACTGCCTCCGGGTCCCCCAGCACCTGCTCCGGGCTCATGTAGGCGAGGGTCCCGAGCAGCTCCCCGTGCAGGGTCCTGAAGGTGCGTTGGGAGTCTGGGTCCACCGCGCGTGCGATGCCGAAATCCAGCACCTTGGGGTCGCCGGCCGGGGTGACGAGGACGTTGGCCGGTTTGAGGTCCCGGTGGATGAACCCCTTGGCGTGGGCATGATGTACGGCGTCTCCCACGCGGGCCACCAGGTCCACGATGGCGTCGCTGGCCAGGGCCTGGGTCTCGACGAAACGCGAGATCGGCACGCCGTCGATGCGTTCCATGGCAAGAAAAGGAAACTCGCGGGCTCCGGGTCCGTCGCCCACCGTGGCGATCCCGGCCTCGAAGACCCGGGCAATTCCCGGATGATCCAGACGGGAGAGAACCTCGGCCTCGAAGCGGAACCGGCGCAGGAGGGAAGCGGAGTGGAATCCGGCATGGATCAGTTTCAGGGCGACCTGACGGCCGGTGGTCTCGTCCACCGCCTCATGCACCACCCCCATGCCGCCTTCGCCGATCCGTTCGCCCAGGAGATAGGGGCCCACTCGCTGGGGTGGGCGGGCGTCCCGGGCTACGCCCTCCAGGGCCGGCGCGGGGCGCTCCAGAAAGCTCCCCGCCGCCCGGTCGAAGTGCTCCAGGAGGGCATCCACCTCCTTGCGCAGGGCAGCGTTCCCCTTGCAGGCGGCGTCCAGGAACTCGGGGCGCTGGTTCGTGTCCCGATCCAGGGCGTCCTGGAAGATCTGTTCCACCTGACGGTGGGGGTCGGGGTTGGACATGGGGCCGAGAATACACGCCCCGGGGCCGGAATGGATTCCCACCGGGAGCGGCCCCTTGTGTAGTGTTTCCGCCGTGATCCCACTAGGGAAGGAGCCTGACCCGTGGAAAACCAGCAAGCGGCCCTGGCCATGTTCATCGATTTCGAGAACATGGCGATGGGGCTCCCCTCCAGCGACAACTTCGACGTGCGCCGGGTCCTGGACCGGTTGCTCGACAAGGGCAACGTCACGGTCAAGGTCGCCTATGCCGACTGGAGCCGGTTCCGCAAGGCCACCCAGAGCCTGCACGCGGCCGGGGTGGAGCTCATCGAGATTCCCAAGCGGTCCATGACCGGCAAGAACTCGGCCGATATTCGTCTGTGCGTGGACGCGATGGATCTGGCCTACAGCAAGCCGCACATCCAGACCTTCGTCATCGTCTCCGGGGACAGCGACTTTTCTCCGCTTGTCTCCAAACTCAAGGCCAACGGCAAGGGCGTCATTGGTCTGGGCATGCGGGATTCCACCTCGCCGTTGCTCTCGGACAACTGCGACCAGTTCATTTTCTACGAGGATCTGGGGCGGGAAGAAGCTCCCTCGGACAGCCCCGTCCCGCGGGACACGCCCAGTGAGAAGCAGGAGGTCTTTGCCCTGCTCATGGACGCGGTGCGGGCCCTGGAGCGGGAGAACGTCCGGGTGCTCCATTCCTCGCTGGTCAAGGACACCATGAAACGCAAACGCCCCTCGTTCAGCGAATCGGGCTACGGCTACCGGAATTGGAGCGAGCTGCTGGAGGATGCCGAGGAGGCCAAGCTCATCAAGCTCAGCGAGGACGAGCGCAGTGGGACCTACGTGGTCACGGTGCCCCGTCGTCGCCGTCGGCGCCGGAAGAAGGCATGATCCTCCCCTTGACGCCACGGAGCGTGGGACGCAGGCTCCCGGAATGAGCGGCCCTGTCTCCACCCCGGTGACCCGGGATACCCTGCCCGACCTTCTCAAGGCCGGAAGCCCCATCGCGGGGGTGCGTGCCCGCACGCTGGAGATGCACCGGGATCCCCGGGGCTCGTTCACCGAGGTGTTCTCCAACCTCTGGAACAGCGGGTTGGACCCGGCCCAATGGAACATCGTCAAGTCCGAGCCGGGCGTTCTGCGGGGCATGCATCTGCACCGCCGCCACGACGAGTACATCCTGGTCGCCGGCGGGCGGGCCAGCGTGGGGCTGCGGGACATCCGCCCCGGATCCCCCACGAACGGCGCCTGGTCCCTCTACGAACTCTCGGGGGATGCACTCACCTGTCTCACCTTTCCGAGGGGGATCGTCCACGGCTGGCTCTTCCACGAGCCGACCCTCCATCTGCAGGCGGTCTCCGAGGTCTATCCGGACTATCAGGGGGACGACAACCTGGGGTGCCACTGGTCGGATCCCGAGTTGGAGATCCCCTGGCCCGCGACCCCCAGCGTGGTGGCCCCCCGCGCGGAAGCCTTTCCCCCCCTGCGCGAGTTGATCGCCCAGACTCTGCGTCTGGACCCCGACTTCCACTTCTGAGTCTCCGGGATCCCGATGCCGGGACGGCTCTAGCCCGCGTGCAAACGGCACAGGTCCCGCATCTCTTCCTGCATCCACCGCGCGGCCCGGGCCAGGGACTCCGCATCCGGTTCGAGGGCCCGCACCCGCGCGTCCTGATTGGTACGAAAGGCGTAGGGCGCATTGTTGGCCAGCTCGAACCCGGCCCGCCGGATGTGTTCCTCCAGGGATGCGTCGGGGAAGGCACACCGCGCGGCACCGCCATCGGGGACGCGGCGACTCTGGATCAGGTTCAGGTGCAGGTGGCTGTTGCGACCCCCGAACAGGTCCAGTCGCATCACCTCATCCTCCAGCACGCAAAGGGATGCGGCCGGACCCGGCCCGAACTCCTCGTTTACCCAGTAGACGTCGAGTTCCACGTCCGTTGTCAGTTGCCGGGTGCGCGCATCCGAGGCGAAGGGTCTCGTGGATCGACGCGCCCGCCGCCGACGTGCTTTCTTCCGCGCCTTGCGTTCCGCGAGGCGGGACCCCACCGCTTGCCTCAGGGTGCGTCGGGGATGTCTCAACGCGCCGAGTCGCCGCAAGGTCTCTCCCTTGAGCGCCCCGGCTTCCGCGTCGGCCAGGGACTCCTGTTTCCGCGCCTTCTGCGCCGCGAGGTCCCGGGCCAGACGGGCCCGGTCCGCGATGGCCGCGTCCCGCACCGATCGCGAGAACCCGGCGAGGTCGTCGGGATCACCCAGCCGGAGGAACCAGGATGCCAGCTCCGCCTGGCGACGCGCGGTGGACCATCCTGGGTGATCTCCCCGCTTGAAGTAGAGCACGGTGGGGACTCCGCTGTTTGCGGTTCGGCACGCGGGGTGTTCCAGGAACTGCCACCACATGTAGCGGTCGGTGGAGAGGTGGGGCGGGGTGGTCCGCCATCCGTGCGGCAGCCGCCGGTACATGGCCAGGGTGTGTCCGGCAAAGCTGAGCGGAATGAGCCCCTTGATTTCCCGTACCCGCTCCCGGTCCGAGGCGTGGGTGATGTCAATGGTCTGCCGGAACGTGAACCCGCCTTCGGGGCCCACCCCGAACCGCAGGGTGTGGCCGAAGTCCGCGTCCCGCAGCAGGGTGTCCAGGGTCTCCACGTGATGGGGGAGCATGAGATCACGGTCGGTGAGGTAGCAGACGATACGCCCGCGGGCCTCCTGCAGCGCCTGGTGCCGATGCCGTTCCCCACGCCGGGGATCCTTGGGATGGTCAAAGAACCGGATCCGGGGATCCCCATCCATCAGCTCCCGGATCACCGACCGGGTCGCGGCGTTGACCCCGTCCCCCAGGATGAAGATCTCGAGCTGGTCCACGGTCTGCCTCAGGATGCTCCCGACCGAATAGGGCAGAAGAGGGCCCCGGTCGCCGGTCGTGGGGAGAATGACCGTGGCCCGGAGTTCACTCACGTGTCGAGCCCGGCCAGGGTGCGCAACCGGCCGACCATGCGAACCACGGCAAGCCCCTCCGCCGCATCCGTGGGGGGCGGGGGTCCTCCCCCGAGATGCGTCACGAAAGCCCGCAACTCGCGAAGGAGGGGGCGCTCCGGGTCGAAACGCCGGTGTTCCACCCGCGGCTCCAACGAGCCCGGCCCGGGGCCCCCCTCCCGAAGGATCTCCAGGGTGTCCGTTTCCCCGTCGGCCAACACCGCGACGCCCTCCTCGCAGTGGAGACGGACCTCACGCCGCTTGTCCCGATACCGGTTGGAGGCTTCGATCACGATCCAGGGCGATTCTCCGAGGGTCGCGTTCATCCCGACCACGCGCCCGTTCACCTGCTCCACCACGGCACACCGCGGTTCCGGCAACGCCCCAAGCACGGCGATGGCGATGCTGAGGTCGTGGGGAATCAGGGTCCAGGTACTGTCCGTATCCCCGCGGGGGCTGGTCCAGTTGGTGCGCACGGAACGCAGGCCGTACACCGCCCCCAACTCTCCCGAGCGGGCCAGGGATCCCAGGAGTTCGATGCCGGGGTGGTAGCGCCAGTTGTGCATGACGAACAGCCGATCACCGGCCCGGTCCACCAGGTGGCGGGCCGACTCGGGATCGGTGGTGAACGGCTTCTCCACGAAGATCGGCACGTCCAGTTCCAGGAGGGACTCGACCACGGCAGCGTGGGTGGTGGCCGGGGTCGCCACCACCAGGCCATCAACGGGAGGGAGCGCGTCCAGGTGGGACACCACCTCGCTGGCCCCGTGTTCCCCGGCGGCCCGGGCGCGCCCCGGATCCGGCTCGACCACGACCACCCGTTCCTCCAGGAACACGAGGTCCCGCAGGATGTTGCGGCCCCAGGTGCCGCAGCCGATGAGGCCGATGGAGTGGGTTCGGGAGGAATTCATGGCGTTTGGCGGGAGTCTAGCAGCCCCCGCTGTCACTCTGGACGCGCCCCCCCGTACTTCCTGTACCCTTGACAGGACGGGCGAACGAAGGGGGGCCCTTCGGGAGACTCAACCCATGAACGGAATCGCCATGAAACTCGGAATCATTCTCGCACTGCTCGTGACCGTCGCGGTGATCGGCCGTCTGGGCGTGGGCAACGCCAAGAACAAGCCGTCCCAGGACGTGCGTCGTGACCTGACCCCGACCGGGGACGGTCCGTGGCGGGACTTCCAGAAGCCGGAAGATGCTCAATTGCGTCACGACCTAGAGGACCTGCAGTACCGGGTCACCCAGCTCGACGGGACCGAACAGGCGTTCGCCAACGCGTACTGGGATAGCAAGGACGACGGTCTCTACGTGGACGTGGTTTCGGGCGAGCCGCTGTTCGGGTCGTTCGACAAGTTCAGGTCCGGAACCGGATGGCCCAGCTTCACCCGTCCCCTGATCGAGGACCATGTGGTCGAGAAGATCGACACCAGCCACGGCTGGACCCGGGTGGAGGTTCGTTCCCGGTACGCCGACTCGCATCTGGGGCACGTTTTTGACGACGGACCCGGGCCGACCGGGCTACGCTACTGCATCAACTCGGCTTCGCTCCGGTTCATTCCGGTGGACGATCTCGAGGCGGAAGGCTACGGAGAGTACCTGGCCCTGTTCGGGTCGGACGAGGAGATGATCATGCCGAATCGATCCGAGACCGCGACCCTGGCCGGCGGATGCTTCTGGGGAATGGAAGACCTGATTCGCGACATTCCCGGCGTGGCCAACACCGAGGTGGGATACACCGGCGGCAAGGTGGCCGATGCGACCTATGCCGACGTGAAGCGTGGCGACTCCGGGCACGCGGAAAGCGTGCGGATCGTGTTCGATCCGGACATCCTTTCCTATGACAAGCTCCTGGACTGGTTCTTCCGCATGCACGATCCCACCACGAAGGATCGGCAGGGCAACGACCGGGGGTCGCAGTACCGTTCGGCGATTTTCTATCACAGCGAGGCCCAGCGGGAGACCGCCGAGCGGGTGAAAGCGGAGTGGGACGCGGCCGGGCGATGGGGCAAGCCGATCGTCACGGAAATCGTTCCGGCCGGCGAGTTCTCTGTGGCCGAGGACTATCACCAGGACTACCTGGAGAAGAATCCCAACGGCTACACCTGTCACTTCCTGCGGGAATGGCAGGACGCCAACGACTGATTAGCGTCCCAGGTTGAAGCGATCGAACTCCCGCACGCCGGCCTCCGGGTTCGCGGTGTCGAACACGAAACTGCGCACCGCGCGCATCCCGGTATCCAGGACGCTGAACACGGTCAGGGTGTTGCTGGCCACGTAGGGCAGCGGCTCCCCGGCCGCGTCCACCTGGGGCGAGAACAGGGTGGGCGGGACCGGTCGCAGCCCGTGCGGGTCGCCGGTCAGCGGGTAGTGGGCCATGTCCCACCCGTCCGGGACCGGGACCTCGGTGCGTTCCTCCCCACCGGCCAGGAACGCACCGTAGCTGTTGCCCACGTTGGCGGTCTCGAGGGTGTTGAGCTTGCGTTCGCGAAACCGGTTCCACAGGTGCGAGTGCCCGCACAGGACCAGGTCGACCCCGCTCGCGTGCAGCCACGGCTCCACGTCCCGACGCCACACGTCGTCCTGGAGCGGGTACTCGTAACGGATCGCGGTCAGCTCGCCGTTCTCGTTGCTGGTGGTCACCGGCACCGGCTCGGCGAGAACCGGCACCGAGTTCACCCCCAGGCCGTGCACCGAGTGGTGGAGCATGACCACCCGAAAACGGGCGGTGGTGCAGGCGGGACTGGCCAGCTGCTCGCGGAGCCAGGTGTGCTGGGGGCTCCCCTCCGTCAGATCCTCGAAGAGAAACGATCCGCCCCCCCAGGCCGCGGGGTTGGTGAGATCGGCATCGGCTTCGCGGTAACGGCCCCGCACTTCGGGTCCGGTACCGGGTTCGCGCCAGGCGCGGGCCGCGTAGAGACCGACCAGGAACACGTCCCCGAAACGAACCGCATAGTATTGTTCGCCGCCGGGGCTCTCCGTCGGTAGGGTGACGATCTCCTCGTAGGTGATGGTATTGAAGAATCGCCCCTCTGGAGCCTGGGTCTGGGACGGCATGCGGGGCATGAAGTCGGAGGACTGGGCGGTGAGTCCCCGGGAGGACCAGCGCCCCATCACCTCGTGGTTCCCGATCACCGTGAACAGGGGCGCTTCCTGCAGGATGGACGCGCCGGTGTAGATCCGGCCCGACTCCCCCTCCGGGATACGACGCTGGGTATGTCCCTGCATGTTGGGGAAGAACGCGGTGCCGCGGTCGTCGTCGAACCACTCCGAGGCGCGATCGGCCACGTTGACCATGTCCCCGGCGAAGAACACGGCGTCGAACGGACCGGCGGTTTCCATGGCCTTCTGGAGGTTGGCCGCCACCATCGGTTTGAGCTGGTGATCCGAGGTGAGCAGGATGCGCAGGGGCGCTCCTTCGGGGGGCAGCGGGGCCAGGGTATAGGCCTCGGAGAGGACGGTCCCGCCGGTCAACACGCTGCGCACCCGGTAGGGAGTGCGCTCCCCGGCCGGCAGGCCGTTCACCCGTGCCTCGTGCCGCCACACCGCGCGCGGCGTCGGGGTGGTTGCGTCCTCCTGGGTGCGCGACATGCGGGTGGTCGTTGCGGGAAAGCGGATCGAGAAGTCGGATCCGATCTCCACCTGGTGATCCTGGCCCCGCTCCGCGGTGAACCACACCACGTGCACCGCGTCGGCGGTGGGGAGTTGCAGGAAGGGGTCGGTGAGCAGGGCGGGCTCGGCCCCCGCGTCTCCCCGCAGGGCGGGCAAACCGAGGGCCAGGGCAATCAGGCCACCGAGGACAAGGCGTGCTCCACGTCGTTCCACAGATCCTCCGGATCTTCGATCCCCACGCTCAGACGCAGGAGACCGGGTCGGATGCCCAATGCGTCCCGCTCGGCCTCGCTGAGGCCGCGATGGGACGCGGTGGCCGGATGCAGGGTCACGGTTTCCACGCCGCCCAGGCTGGGGGCGCGCTGAACGAGCTGGAAGGCGTCATGGACCCGGGTGGCCTCGGCCAGCCCGCCCCGGACTTCGAAAGCGAGCAGGGCGCCGAAGGTTCTCATCTGGCGACGGGCCAGTTCGTGTTGCGGATGACCGGGCAGGCCCGGATGGAACACCCGCTCCACCGCGGGATGCCGCTCCAGGCGACCGGCCAGTTCGAGGGCGTTGGCGCACTGGCGTTGCCATCGGACATCCAGGGTCTTGAGACCTCGTCCCAGCATCCAGGCGCTGAACGGATCGACGTTCGATCCCAGGCTGCGGCGCAGAAGGCGAATGGGATCGATGCGGTCCGGGGAACCCATCACCACGCCGGCGGTGAGGTCGTCGTGTCCCCCCAGGTACTTGGTCGCCGAGTGGAGCACCAGGTCGATGCCGGTCGTGTCCTGGCCCAGCGGAGTGGCCAAGGTGGCGTCAAGGGCGATGGGGGGACGGTCATCCCCCAGATTCCCCAGCAGCGATTGCAGATCGACGAGGTTCAGGAGCGGGTTGGTGGGGGACTCCACGAAGATGAGGCGGGTGGTGGGGCGCAGATGCGATCGCAGGCGTTCCACCTCGGCCATGGGGACCAGCGAGGACTCGACGCCCAGGGTGGGAAGCACCGATCCGAGGAGGCTCGCCGTGCCCCCGTACAACTCCGCGCAGGCCAGCAGGTGACCTCCCGGAGCGCAGGTGGCCAGGGCGGTGGCACAGATCGCGGCCATGCCGCTGGCGAACAGGGCCGCGGATTCGGTTCCCTGGAGCGCGGCGAGGTGTGCCTCGACCGCCTCACCGGTGGGGTGTTCGAACCGTCCGTAGATGTAACCGGCCCGCTCCCCGGCGAAGGTCTCGATCTCCGTGCGCAGGGAGTCGAAGGCGTACACCGCGGAGGGAAAAAGAGGAAGGGCGAGACCCCCGAGAAATCGGGGATCCCGCCCTGCATGAACCGTTCGTGTCGCGTCGTTCATTGGGACGCGGGGAGCCGAGGCTATTCGCCGCCTATGGTCTTGATCTTGCCCCACGTGGTGCTCTCGACGGGAACGATGATGCACTCGTCGATGCAGGGGTTGCAGCCGCTGTTGAGGCCGAAGGAGACGATGCCGCCTTCCATGACGTTGGTGACAGCGGTGGCACAGTCGGCAACCTGGAGCTCATCCGGCGTGATCGCCGTGTTGGCCGTCAGCTCCAAATCGTCCGACGAGTAGGCGTAGACATAGAACGCACCGGCAATGGCCTGAACGCCCTCGCCGCCCACTTCCGTACGCTGGCAGTTCGTGCCGGCGGACCAGGTGATGCGGTTACCACTACCCGCGGCCGGCCAACCCATGTTGGGGAATTCCAGATCCGAGCACAGGGTCCAGCCGAAGATATCGACACCCGATGTGCCAGTGGCGTCGTAGGTGATACCACAGGAGAGCCCGGCGATACCGGCGGTGGACTGCGCATTGGCAACCACCAGGTACACGTTGACGGCCTCAAGAAGAGGACCCGTGGTCACGAACGCACTGCAAGGCGTGTTGGTCGTGATGGGATCGACATCACCCGAACAGGTGAGGCTCGCCTTCTTTGCCAAGGCGGTCCGGTGCAAGGCGAGAACAGCGCCGTCCTGCGTACCGGCAAGAGCCGGCGCAGCGACGGCCAGAGTGGCCGAGGCCAAGAGAACGGTGAGTACCGCTCGTTTCATTGAAAACCCTCCTTCAATGTCCAGCACGGGACAGGCGCGCGGGAACGCGGAACATAGGACCTTGAGAGACACACAGCAGAACCGTAGACGGGTGATCGTGGAACTGTCAAGCCCACGCCGACTTGGGGGGATAGTCGGGGCGGTCCCGGGCGGCCCCGAAGGCGTGCAGAATGGAGACCAGGGCAAGGAGGTCCAACCGGTTGTGATGCACGATGGGTCCAATGGCCTCGCTGTCGCCGGATCGAACGAACCGGTGATACCGCTCCGGCGCTTCGCTGCCGCTCACGTCCCCCACGCGAGCCCGACCCGTGCAAAAAGCTTCCAAGGTAGGAAGCCGACAATTGGGCAGTGTCCCCCGCCAGGCCCGACGCGATGCATGGAGCAGGTCGAAATGCACCCTGGGGTGGGCCATCCCGGCTCCAAACCGAACGGCACGGTCGTTGAGGAACGGCAGGTCATAGGATTTGCCGTTGAAAGAAACCAACAATCGGTGCGCACGGACCATGGCCAGGGCCACCCGCACGACCGCCTCTTCCTCGGCGTAGGTGCGGGCGAGGAGCTGTACGAGGCGAGCCTGGCCCTGCCGAAAGACGAGGCAGCCGACCAGGAAGAGGGGGTTTCCCGCGAACCCGCAGGTCTCCAGATCGAGAAACAGCGCCTCGTCCAGTTCCGGCCCACCCGCCAGGTGGAAAAGCCGGGCTTCCTGGGACGACCAGGGTCCCCGCACGAGGCCCCGGGCCGCGCCCTGGAGTCCTCCCGGCACGGTCAGAGTCCTCTCGATCCGCCAGTATCGGCTGCCGGCAAGCCCAACCTCTCGTCCCGGCAGGGTGAAGCGCCCGGGTCGCACCGGATACCGGTGGGTCACCGGCCGGGCGGCGGCCATAGCCGCCTCGCGATCGCGGGCCACCCGGGACAGACGCAACGAACGGGTGGTCAACGGCCCATGGCCTCGCCTGCCGCGGCCAACAGGGCGCGGGCAGCCGGCTTGCCGGGAATGGGATAGCCCTGACCCGAATCGGGATCCTGATGCTGGGCCGGACGCAACACCGGAAGACCCACGCAGGACGGGCACCCTTCGTGGCATGGACAGGACTCCAACAGCTCCATGGCCCGGGCGAACACCGCATCCGCCTCGAGGTAGCCCCGCTCGGAAAAACCCAGGCCGCCCGGGAAGCGGTCGTAGAGATACAGGGTGGAGGCCCCCGTGTTGGAGCTGTCGATGATGCCTCCCAGATCCGCCCGATCACACATGGCCAGAAGGGGAATGACGGTAATGGCGAGATTCCGGACCCCGCTCAGCCCGTCCAGAAGGCTCTCTCCCGCTGCTTTCACCCGGGCGGCCAGGTGTCTGGAAGGGGCCCAGGCAAAGGCCACCGTCTCCAGATGCTGCCAGGGCAGATCCAGGCTCTTGTAGCCGATCGAGTCCATGCTGCCGAACTGGAGCTTCTTGAGCATGCAGGTCGTCCAACTCACCGTGACCTCGGTGAGGGCAAGCCGCTCCGTACCCGCGTCCCGCTGTTCCCGCGTGCCATGCACCCGGATGGCCGAGTCGATGACCGGTTGGGTGTAGTAGTCGGCGGCGATGGGACGGACCCGGGCCAGGTGCCGTTCCAGATCCAGTTCCTGGACGAAGTAGGTCTCCCCTTCGTGGAGGTAGATGGCTTCCGGATAGACAAGCTCCGGGGCGGAGATGGCGTCGACGGTACCGATGACCCGGTCCTGGTCCGCTGCGTCGACAATGGTCACCGTGTCCATGGAGAGGGTGCGCAGGTTGACCCGGGCCGCGGGGAGATCCGGACGGGCCCAGAAATCCGCTCCCTCCAGGGCGTAGAGGTCGCCTTCGTCCCGCAGCACCTCGGCCACCCCGCCCGCGGTTTCGCCGAACCGGGCCAGATCCTCCGCCCGCAGCGGCAGCTCGAAGGCGGCGCAGGCGAGTTGTCCGGCCAGGACGTGGGGGTTGGCCGGGTCGCAGGTCGCGGACTCCGGGCTCTGGGCAAAGAAGTACTCCGGGTTGCGCACCAGGTACTGGTCGATGGGGTCGTTGTAGGCCACGAAGATGGCCAGCGCCTCTTCCCGGGAGCGTCCGGCCCGTCCGGCCTGCTGCCACACGCTGGCGATGGTGCCTGGGAATCCGACCAGAACCGCGGCGTCCAGGGCGCCCACGTCGATGCCCAACTCCAGCGCGTTGGTCGACACCACCCCGCGCAGTTCTCCCGAGAAGAGGCGTCTCTCGGTTTCCCGCCGGGCGCTGGGCAGATAGCCGCCCCGGTAGGGTTCGATGCACTTCCCGAGCCCGGCCCGCATCCGGTCGAGTTCCTCCGCCGCGTAGCGATAGATCAACTCCGCGCTGACCCGCGACTTGGCGAACACGATGGTGTTGAGCCCGCGCTCGATGAGGCGCACCAGCAGTTCCTTGGACTCCACGTTGCCGCTGCGCCGCTCCATTTCCGCCTTGTCCAGGGTAGGGGGATTCCACAGGACGAACAGCTTGGGGCCTCGGGGCGCCCCGTCCTCGTCGATGAGGGTGATCGGGAGACCGGTCAGGATCCGGGTGAGCTCACCGGGGTTGCGGATGGTGGCGGAGCTGGCCTGGAAGCGGGGCTCGGCTCCGTAGTGGGCGGCGATGCGGAACAGACGCCGCAACACGTTGCCGACCCCGGCGCCGAAGATGCCCCGGTAGGTATGGACCTCGTCCAGCACCACCGCGGCCAGATGACGGAAGAGCCGGTGCCAGCGGGCGTGATAGGGGAGGATTCCCCGGTGGAGCATGTCCGGGTTGGTCAGGACCAGGTTCGCCGAGTCGCGGATCTTTCGGCGGGCGCTCCCCGAGGCGTCGCCATCCACCACCCCGGCCCGGATCGCCTTGGCCAGCCGCGGGTCGGCGGCGAGGAGGCGGGTGATTCCCTTGAGCTGATCCTGGGCCAGGGCCTTGGTGGGATAGACAAGGAGGGCGGTGGCCTGGGGATCCTCCAGGAGCCGCTCCAGGAGCGGAAGCAGAAAGGCGAGGGTCTTGCCGCTGGCGGTTCCGGTCACCACCACGGTGTGCTCCCCCCTGCGGGCCGCCTGTACGGCCAGGGCCTGGTGCGTGTAGAGGCGGGGAATCTCGAGGGCGAGCAGGGCGGTGCGAATCGGTTCGGGCAGGGGCGGGTCGAGGTCCGCGTAGCGGGCCTCCCGGGCAGGCAGGGACTCGACATGGGTGATCTGACCGGCGTAGTCCCGGGCATCGCGGAGCGAGGCCAGGACGCGCAGCAGATCCGAACCACGGGGCGGAACCAGGTGGAGCGGCGGGTCGGACAGGGACATGTCACTCTCCGGGAGAGCGACGGGGGGTCGGGAGCGGGGGCTCAGTATACGCAATCCCATGGGGTGCGTTGTCACGAAATCGTCACCCGGTTTCCGGGCGGGATGGGGCTGTGGGGATCGCTCCGGGGGGTTCGTTCCCTTAGAATCAACCGCGATGATTGATACCATTCTTGTCGTCGACGATGAACGGGACATCCTGGATCTGTTGGTCCATCACCTCGAGTCCGGCGGTTTCTCCGTGATCACCGCCGAAACGGGTGAGGAGGCCCTGGCGCAGGCGAGGACCCGGCACCCGGCGGCGATTCTTCTCGACGTGATGCTCCCGGACTTCCAGGGAACCGATGTGCTGCGTCTCCTGCGCCAGGAGCCGGCAACCCGCTCCATCCCCATCATCCTGCTCACCGCACGCGGCGAAGAGGTGGATCGGGTGGTCGGGTTCGAACTCGGGGCGGATGACTACGTGGTGAAGCCGTTCAGCCCGCGGGAGATCGTGCTGCGGGTCCAGGCCCTGCTGCGCCGCTCCGCGCCGGCGGACGCTGCCGACACCGTGAGGGAGGCGCACGGGATCCGTCTGGATCCGACCCGTCACGAAGTCAGCGTAGAGGGTTCCCGTCTGGAACTCACCGCGACCGAGTTTCGTCTTCTGGAATACCTCATGACCCGCCCGGGGCGGGTCCTTTCGCGGGTACAGCTTCTCGAGGAAGTCTGGGGTTCCGACGTGTTCGTCACCGATCGCACCGTGGACACCCACGTCAAGAGACTCCGCTCGAAGCTCGAGAGCGCCGCGTCCGCAGTGGAAACGGTGCGGGGTGTGGGATACCGCTTCCGCAGGACATGAGCTTCCATGCCCGGCTCGCCCTGCTGACCTTCGGGGTCAGCCTGTTTGCCCTGGGTGGGTCGACGCTGCTGTGGAACATGGATCAGAACCGGCGGCACCGGCAGGACACCGAGACCCGGTTGCTGAACCAGGCCCGCATGCTGGCAACCCTGCTCCCAGCCCCCGGGGTCGCGGCCCCGGGCGAATTGCAGGCCCGGGTGACCCGTGTGGCCAGCGAGACCGGGAGCCGCATCACCCTGATCGACCGGGAAGGGACGGTCATCAGCGAATCCAGCGTGGCCTCGGACCGCATCTCCCACATGCAGAACCATCTGCATCGTCCCGAGGTGCAGGAAGCGCTGGCCTCGGGGTTCGGTTTGGCCGATCGTTCGAGCCCCACCCTGGGATGGGTGATGGCCTACGCCGCGGTTCGCTGGGGCGGGGCCGAGGAGCCGATCGGCGTGGTGCGGGTTGCTCTTCCCATGACCCGTGTGGATGCCACCGCGAAACGGGGGCTGAAGCGTCTGCTGCTGGTCTTCCTCGCTTCGCTGGTGTTTGCCGGGGCGGTGGGGACGCTGGCTGCTCGCCGCATCTCCGGGCCGGTGGGGCGGGTCAGTCGGGCGGCGCGGGACATCGCGACCGGGAACCTCGACCTGCGGGTCGAGGTGGGAGGGAGCCGCGAGATGCGGGAGCTCGCCCTGGCCGTCAACTCCCTGACCGACTCCCTGCGCGGGCAGATCGCCACCTCCGAGGGGGAACGCCGCCGCTTGGCCCGGCTCCTGGAACGCATGCCCGACGGCATTCTCGCCCTGGACGCCGGAGGCCGCATTTCGCTCATCAACCGGGTCGCGCAGGGAATGCTCAACCTGGATCCGGACGGGGCCCTGGGGCGTACCCCGCTGGAGGTGGTGCGGATCCCGGAACTCCAGGCGGCGGTGGACCGTGCGCGGCGCAATACCCGGGTGACCCGGGCCGAAGTGCGGGTGGTCGGCGCCGAGTCCGACACCCTGGACCTGACCGTGGTGCCCATGGACAGCGGGACGGTGCTTCTCCTGAGGGATGTGACCCGGTTACGACGCCTGGAAGCCGCGCGTCGGGAAATGGTCTCCAATATCGGTCATGAACTGCGCACGCCCCTGGCGTCGATCCTGGGATACGTGGAGACCCTGGAGCAGGTCCCCGAACCGGAACCGGAGGATCGGGCCCGGTTTCTCGGGGTGATCCACCGCAACGCGAACCGGCTGCAACGGCTGGTGGTGGATCTGTCGCAGTTGTCGCGCCTGGAGTCGCCGGAGGCTCCCCTGGACCCCCAACCCCTGGACCTCGGTCATCTGGTGAGCCAGGTGGTGGAAACCCTTCAGCCCCGCGCCGACGCCGCGGGAGTCACCCTGGAGGTCGCCCGCCCCCCCTCGCTTCCCCAGGTGAGCGCGGATCGCCACGGGATCGAGACCGTGCTCCTGAACCTGCTCGACAACGCGCTCCGGGTGACCCCGATCGGTTCCTCGGTGCGCGTGTCCCTGGGAGCCACCGGGGAGCGGGTGGGGGTTTCGGTAGCCGACGGGGGTCCCGGCGTGCCCCGGGAGTTCCGGGACCGGGTTTTCGAGCGGTTCTACCGGATGGATCCGGGACGTTCCAGTGAGGCGGGCGGCTCGGGTCTCGGACTGGCTATCGTGAAGCACACCATCCTCTTGCACGGAGGGGAGATCGGGGTGCGCGAGGCCGAGGGCGGGGGAGCGGACTTCTTCTTCACCCTGCCTGCGGTCTGATTCCCCGGGTCGGCGCGCCTGCCCCGCAATTGCCCTCTCGCCGTCACCGGATTGTCACCTGGGCCCGGTAGCCTGTCCGCGAATTCGTAGACATACCCTTCCAAGGAGGATTCGCCCATGAAAACGGTTCTTGCGCTCCTGGCCGCAATGGCCGGCTTGGCCTCGGCGGCTGCGGCCGACGTGGTCATCAAAGGTTCGGACACCGTACTGCCTCTCTCACAGAAGGTGGCCGAGGTATACCTGGACAAGCACGAGAAGGCGTCGGTGACCGTGATCGGTGGCGGCTCCGGAGTCGGGATCGCGGCCATGATCGATGGGACCTGCGACATTGCCCAGTCATCCCGTGCCATGAAGGGCAAGGAGACCAAGCAGGCCGCGAAGAACGGCATCAACCCGGTCGAGATCGTGGTGGCCAAGGATGCCCTCACCGTGATCGTGCACCCGTCCAATCCGGTCAAGGAGCTCACCGTCCAGCAGATCGGCGACATCTTCGCCGGCGAGATCACCAACTGGAAGGACGTGGGCGGGGCGGACGCGACCATCGTCACCTACTCCCGCGAGTCCTCCAGCGGGACCTATGCCTTCTTCCGCAAGAACGTGCTGGGGGGGCGTGAGTACACCTCCGCGGCACTCCTCGCGCCGGCCACCGGAGCCATCGTGCAGTCCGTGTCCCAGACCGAAGGGGCGATCGGATACATCGGGATGGCCTACATGACCGATGGGATCCGCGCGCTGGGCGTGGCCGCCGAGGCGGGAGACGCGTTCGTGGAAGCCACCGCGGCGACGGCGGCCGACGGGTCCTATCCCATCGCGCGCGAGCTCTACTACTACACCAACGGTGAAGCGACCGGCGAGGTGAAGGCCTTCCTTGACTACCTGCTCTCCCCGGAGGGACAGGCCCTGGTGGCCAAGGTCGGTTACATCCCGGTCGCACCCAAAGCAGCCCGTTCCGAATAGTCACCCAACTTCCCTTGACCGCAAGAAAACTGACCGACCGCGCGATGCGCGGCGTCCTTCTGGGCGCCGCGATCACGTCGTCCATGATCATTCTTCTCATTATTGGTTACCTCTTCAAGGAGGGAGCGGGCATCTTTGGCGCCGTCCCCCTTGAAGAGGGCTTCGTGTTGGTGGTGGATCCCCAGGCCGGCGTTTCCGAGCTCGACGCCACGGTGATCCGGGAGATCGCCGAGGGCAAGATCAGCGACTGGTCCCAGATCGGGGGGAGCCCTCTCTCCGTCGTGTACCTGGACTACGACGACCTGGACATGCACGACACCGCGGAGAACCTGGTCGAGATCGTGGCCGGGACCCCGGGGGGCGTGGCCGCGGTGTTCGAGGAGGAAGCGGAGGACGCGCCCGAGGCCTGGTCCCGCACCCTGCAGGTCGACATTCCACGGGTCACCCTGTTCGGATTCCTCATGGGGACCGCGTGGTATCCCACCGCGGAACCCGCACCCCAGTTCGGCATCCTGTCCCTCATCCTGGGTACGCTCCTGGTCACCGCGGGGTCCATCACCCTCGCGCTTCCCATCGGGTTGGCCGGTGCGCTCTATCTTTCCGAGATCGCCCATCCAAGGATTCGTGCCCTGCTCAAGCCGACCATCGAGATCCTGGCCGGGATTCCCTCGGTGGTCTTCGGGTTCTTCGGTCTGGTGGTGCTCGTTCCGTTCCTGCAGAACCTGTTCCATCTGGATGTCGGCGAGACGGCGTTGGCCGGCATGATCATGCTCGCCATCATGGCCCTTCCCACCATCGTCTCGGTTTCCGAGGATGCCTTGACCGCCGTGCCCCGGTCCTATCGGGAAGCGTCCCTGGCCCTGGGAGCGACGCGGTGGCAGACCATCATCCAGGTCGTCCTCCCCGCGGCGCTTTCCGGGGTGACCGCGGCGGCCATGCTCGGCATTGGCCGGGCGGTGGGCGAGACCATGACCGTGCTCATGGTGACCGGGAACGCGGCGCAGATCCCGACCAGCATCCTCATGCCGGTGCGCACCCTGACCGCCACCGTGGCCGCCGAGCTGGGCGAGGCTCCCCAGGGGGGGATTCACTACGAGTCCCTGTTCGCGATCGGGATGGTGCTCTTCGTCTTCACCTTCGTCATCAACCTCGTGGCCGACGCGGTCAGCGCGCGCTACCGGGAGGCCGACTAGTGGCGGAACCCACCGCGGCCTACCAGGAACCGCTCGCCGCGGCCATTACCGACACCGGGAACACGGCCGGGCGCCTCCGGGCCCAGGGTCTCTGGTTCTTCCTGCTGCGCCTGAACGCCATCATGATCCTGGCCATCCTGGTGGTGCTGCTTGCTTTCGTGCTGGGGCGGGGCCTGTATACCGCGCTCTCCTGGGAGTTCCTCACCGCCATGCCCCGCGCGGGCATGACCGAGGGCGGGATCTTTCCCGCCATCGTGGGGACGCTCCTCCTCACCTCCATCGCCATGCTGGCCTCGCTTCCCCTGGGGGTCCTGTCGGCGATCTATCTCACCGAGTACGCCAGGGACGGATGGGTCAAGCGGGTCATCCGGCTGGCCACGAACAACCTGGCCGGCGTCCCGTCGGTGGTGTTCGGGCTGTTCGGGATGGCGTTGTTCGTGAAGGGGCTCCAGTTCGGGACGTCGATCCTGGCCGGGGGTCTCACCCTGGCCCTGGTCGCCCTGCCGGTCATCATCCGGACCAGCGAGGAAGCCCTGCGCTCGGTGCCCAGGGACCTGCGCCAGGCCAGCCTGGCCCTGGGCGCCACCCATTGGCAAACGGTGCGTCGGGTGGTCCTTCCGGCCGCGGCCTCGGGGATCCTCACCGGATCGATTCTCTCCGTGGGTCGAGTCGCGGGGGAGACCGCCCCCATTCTTTTCACCGCGGCCGCCTATTTCCTGCCCCGCCTCCCCGACTCGCTGCTGGATCAGTGCATGGCGCTTCCCTATCATCTGTACGTCATCTCCACCAGCGGCACCCAGATCGAGGCGTCGCGCCCCATGGCCTACGGCACCGCGGTGGTCCTGTTGGGGATCGTCATGGTCATGAACCTGTCCGCGATCTTCCTGCGCCAACGATTCGCACGCAGGAACACACGCTAGGATTCCACGGAGCCCCCATGGACGCAAAGATCGTCGCCACCGACCTCGACCTCTGGTACGGGGACAATCAGGCCCTGCGGGGCATCAGCATGCGCATCCCGCGCAACAAGGTCACCGCGCTGATCGGTCCTTCCGGTTGCGGGAAGTCCACCTTTCTCCGTTGTCTCAACCGGATGAACGACCTCATCGACGGGGTCCGCATCGAGGGGTCGGTGACCATCGACGACGAGGACATCTACGCCAAGGGGGTGGATGTCGTCGATCTGCGACGCAAGGTAGGGATGGTCTTCCAGAAGTCGAACCCGTTTCCCAAGTCCATCTTCGACAACATCGCCTATGGTCCGCGGGTCAACGGGGTGAAGGGACGCGCCGAGCTGGAAGCGCTGGTCGAGCGCTCCGCGCGTCAGGCCGCGATCTGGGACGAGATCAAGGACCGTTTGCAGGACTCGGGTCTCAGCCTGTCGGGCGGGCAGCAACAGCGACTCTGCATCGCGCGCGCCCTGGCCGTGGACCCGGACATCATCCTGATGGACGAACCGGCTTCGGCCCTGGATCCCATCTCCACCGCCGAGGTGGAGGAAACCATCCACGAGTTGAAGAGCCGGTACACCATTGTTATCGTGACCCACAACATGCAGCAAGCGGCTCGCGTTTCCGACCGCACGGCCTATTTCTACCTGGGGGAACTGGTCGAGTACGCAAAGACAAAGGAACTCTTCACGACCCCCAAGAACAAGAATACCGAGGATTACATCACGGGGAGGTTCGGGTAGTGGAGAATCTGAGACGCCAGTTCGACGAGGATCTCGCGGAACTCAAGAAGCGGATCCTGACCATGGGCGGGATGGTGGAGAGCATGGTTGCCGATGCGGTTTCCTCGCTGGTGACCCGCGACCAGGATCTGGCCGAGGCGGTGATTGCCCGGGATCCCAAGGTCGACTCCATGGAGATGAAGATCGACAAGTTGGCCGCGCGCATCCTTGCCTTGCGCTCGCCTGCGGCCGGGGACCTTCGCGCCATCATCGCCGCGCTCAAGATATCGACTGACCTCGAGCGGACCGGGGATCTCTCGACCAACATCGCCAACCGGGCCATCGAGCTCAACCAGGAGCCGCAACTCAAGGCCTATATCGATATCCCCCGCATGTCGGAAAGGGCCCGCGACATGTTGTCCCGCGCCCTGGACTCCTATGTCCAGGAAGACGTGGAGGCGGCGCGCGAGGTCCTGCGCGCGGACGACGAGGTCGACGATCTCAACGATCAGATCTTTCGCGAGTTGCTGACCTACATGATCGAGGACCCCAAGACGGTGACCCGGGCCACCCGGTTGCTCTTTGTCACCAAGTACCTCGAACGGGTGGCGGACCATGCCACCAACGTGGCCGAGGAAGTGATCTACGCGGCCCAGGGCCGGGATGTTCGCCACGGAAACGTGGGGTAGTTACCGTTGAAACGCGGGTGGTTGCTCCTGCTCCTGCTCCTGCTCGCGGCTGCCTGTTCGCGTCCCCGCGGTGAGGGGGAAGGCGAGTTGCACACGGTGCATCCGGACTCCCTGGCCCATTGGATGGAAGTCCGGGCTCCCCTGGTCCTGCTCGACCTGCGCCCGGACTCGCTGTACCACGCGTCCCGACTCCCCGGGGCGGTGGGGGTGAACGGCCTGCGGGTGGCCCAGTTCCGGGACGTGCTGCCGGTGGACATCAACGCGGCCATCGTGTTCTACACCCAGGACGGGACACCGCCGCCGGATGAAGAAAACCCGGCCCTGCGCATGGTCGAGACCTTCCGCTTCCGCCGGGTCTACTGGTTGACCGGAGGCATCACCGCCTGGATGGAGCGAGGGCACGGGACGGACGGGTTTGTTCATCCGGACGGTCGCTGACCCGGTGCTGCGCGTCTAGTCGCCCCTGGAGGCCCACAGCGCATCGAGGGTCTCGGCCGGAGAGTCCCGCACCGCGTCCATCGGGAATCCCTCTCCCACTTCCGGGATCAGGAACAGCCGCCCGAGGGTGTCGGAAAGCTCCGCGTTCCAGTCTTCCCGCCGTCGTTCGTTGGAACCCCCGTAGGCGCTGTGATGCAGGGAGATGACCGGGGCGGCGCCGAGGGCCTGGACTGCCATCACCGCATCGTGTCCCTCGAGGTGGGAGTTGATGTTGAGCAGCAACAGGTCCGGCGCGTGCCGGGTTCCGATCTCGGGGATTCCCTCGAAGAACTCCGTATCGCCGCTGTAGTACAGCGTTCGATCGCGCACCTGGATGACATATCCCAATGCCCTCCCGTCCCCGTCCTGCTCCAGGGAGGCCCTGCCTCCGGCGTGGAACGCGCGCACCGCGATCACCGTGACCCTGCCCACGCCGTAGGCCTCGCCCGGGCGCATGATCCTGACCGAAGGCCCCAATCCAACGACATGCTCCGCCGCGGGAGGCGGGCACAGAATGACCGCGCTCTCCGGAAAGCGGGACAGGGTCTTGGGGCTCAGGTGGTCCGGATGGGCGTGCGAGATCAGGACCAGGTTCGCGTCGTCGAACATCGCGGGACCGGGGGCCGGCGAGATACGGGGGTGAAAGGGGGAATACGAGTCGTCGTAGACCGGGTCGGTGATGAGAACCACGTCCTCCCAGTCGATCCGTGCCGATGCGTGCCCAAGGAAGGTGATCGTTTCCTCGCGCGGAATCCGTAGCCCATCGAGGTCGACCGGTGGTGGGGGGTAGGAGCCGCAGCCGGTGATCAGGAGGAGGAAGGCAAGGAGGGGGAAGACGCGCTTCAAGACTCTCCCGTGAGCTGGGCGAGTTGCTCCAGGTTGCGCTTCGCCGAGGCGTGCCCCGGATCCAATTCGAGAACCCGCTCGAAGGCCTCCCGGGCGGCGTCGTAGTCCTCTCGGCCCGCCGCGACCAGACCGAGCCCGAACCAGGCGTTGGTCAGGTCCGGTTCCGCTTCCAGTGCTTCCCGGAAGGCGACCTCCGCGCTCCCGGGGTCACCCTGGCGCAGGAGGATGTGTCCCAGGTTCATGCGGGCCGCGGCGTGCCCCGGATCCAGGACAAGCACCCGGTTCAATCGGGTGGCCGCCTCGTCCAGGTCTTCCGTGCGCAGGTCCAGGAGGGCCAGGTTGAACTGGCCCGGGACATAGTCGGGAGCATCGGCGACCAGGGAGGTGAGGATGGTGCGTGCGGCCTCGGTGTCCCCCTGCTTGAGGAGGACACCGCCCAGGTTGTTGCGGGCGTTGACGTCGTCGGGGACCGCGGCCAGGGCCTTGCGGTACTCCGCGGCCGCCTCGTCCAGCTTGTTCTCGGATTCCAGGGACAGTCCCAGGTTGTTGTGCAGGGCCGCCACCGCCGGTCCGCCGCTCCCCCCGGTGGGCGCGTGATCGGGAGCGGTCCAGACTTCCGGGCGGAGCTCCACCGAGGGCACGAAACGCGGGGCGTAGCGGGTTCGTCCCTGTGCCGTGAAAGCCTCGGACAGCACCGCCCCGTCCAGGTCCTCGGGGATGGGGAGCCCCAGCACCGCGAGCAGGGTGGGAGTGATATCGAGGACGCTGGCCGCATCCAGGGCCTGTCCGGTACGGACGCCGGGCCCGGCGAGAATGAGGATGCCCGGGTCACGGTGCCAACGCCCCGCCTCGCCGCCGTGGATCTCCGCGGAACCGGCCGGGCGCGCGGAACCGCTCTTCATTCCGTGATCGCTGACCACCATGACGAGGGTGCGGGATCGGTCCACGCCGGCCAGGAGACGTCCCAGAAGCTCATCCTGGTAGAGGTAGGTGGCGTCGAGGGTGCCGTGGTAGCGATCGTAGTCGGTCTGGGGGATGGACTCGCGGTGGGGCGGGGCGAAGGGCATGACAAGGTGGCCGACCGCGTCGACCAGTTCGTAGTAGACGGCGAGCACCCGGGGATCCGATCGGGCGCGGATCGCCTCCGCGAGGGCGGTGTTGGTGCGTGCGGTGGCCACGGTGCGGGCCAGGTTGGCCAGCCGATCCCCGCGGCGGAATCCGCCCGCCCCCAGATCCTGCAGCTCCGTTTCCGGGGCGTCGACGAACCGGCTCCAGAACGAGGGGGGCAGGGTGTGCGACGGTTCCTCCAGGGAACGCGCCTCGGCCGCGAAGTCCGGGGGCCAGGTCATGCCGGTGTCGTCCCGATCCGTGGACTCGGCGTAGGCAAGAAACCCGAAACGATCCGTGACCATGTGCCCGGTGATCGTCTCGGCCGGCCAGGTGGCCAGCCACCCCACGATCCCCATGGAGACGCCGTGCTGGGTCAGGTGATTCCAGAATGCGGGAACCCGGCGAAGCGAGCTGGTCACCGGGCTCTGGGCGCCGGTTTCGGGGTCGGTGACCAGGAAGTCGAGGATCCCGTGGCGATCCGGTCGCACCCCGGTGGCGATGGAGGTCCAGATGAGGGGAGACAACATGGGGCTCAGCGTCCGCAGGTTGGCCCGGACCCCGCTGTCGATGAGTGAGGCCAGGTTCGGCAACCGTCCGGACTCCAGAAGCGGATCCATCAGGATCCAGTCCCCGGCGTCGATGCCCACCAGCAGGACGTGGGGCGTGTCGGGCGCGTTCGAGGCGCCGTCCGGACTCTCCGTGGTGATGCGGAGGTCCAGGTAGGGGAGCCGGAGCACGTTGCGCATGGCCATGACCACCGCGTCCCCCTCGGTGCGCTGGATAATGCGGGTGGAGATCCTGGCCACCTGTTCCCGCATGGATTCGCGGAGCCGGAGTCTCAGGGCGCCTTCGAGATCCAGGTCGTCGTCGCCGGCGTCGTTGCGGGCGTCTCCCAGGAAGCTGTCGACGTAGAGGAGCTGATCGGGGAGGGCGCGGTAGCGGATGCGGTAGGTATAGGGGACCTCGTTCCCGTCCGCGTCGAAGAGACGATACTCGTCGGAATCGGGAAAGAGAAAGCTCTGGGGGCCGGATGGGAAGACGGCGAGGCGGCCGCTGCCGGGGCGCTTCCAGAACGTGCCTACCCCCAGCTCCTCGTAGTGCGTCCGGTCGGTGAACCACACCCCGATCGAGTCCTCGGGAACCTCGTGCCGCCCGGCCAGGAACAACGCAACACCGGCCACGAGGACGATGACCAGCACAAGGACGAGAATACGCATCTAGGACTCCGGGTCCGTCGGTTCCGATCCCACCTCGTGTGCGACCAGGGCGCGGTAGCAGCCGCGTAGATTGTGCCACACCGGCCCCGGCCTGCCATCGCCGATCCGCGATCCGGCCAGGGTGCGGATGGGCAGAAGCTCGATGGTGCTCGCGCTGAGGAATGCCTCGGAGGCGGCGAGAGCGGTCTCCAGGGAGACGGTGGTTTCCCGGCACTCCAGCCCCCCGGCGTGCGCCTCGGCCAGGATGGCTTCCCGGGTCACCCCGGCAAGAATGGGGTTTCCCAGGGCGGGAGTGACCAGGACCCCGGCCAGGACGAAGAACACGTTGGTCGCCGTGCCCTCGAGCAGGTTGCCCGCCTCATCGGGGAAGAGGGACTCGTAGGCCCCGGCCTCGATCGCTTCCTCCTTGGCCATCAGATGCATGAGCCGGTTGACCGTCTTGATGCGGGGGAGCGGCGAATCGGTGTGGACGGTCCAGCGGGACACCATGACATCCACCCCGGTGGCGTAGAGCGTCTCCGGGGGAAGGGTGAGGGGAAAGACCGACATGATGAGGTTCGGGGCGTGGGGGCGGGCCAGGCGGATGGCTCCCTCGTGGCGTCCGCCGGTCAGGGTCAAGCGAAGCCGGGCGTCCCGCAGCCCGTTGCGATCGAGCAACTCCGCCGCCCCCCGGGCGATCTCCGCATCGGAGTAGGGGACGTCCATTCCCATGGCCGTGGCCGTGGATCGAAGCCGGTCCAGATGCTGGGAGAGCCGGAAGTACCGTCCGGCGTAACTGCGCACCGTCTCATAGGCCGCGTCCCCGAACAGGATGGCGCGGTCGTCCACCGGAAGCGAGGCCGCGTGATGCGGGAGCACCTCGCCGTTGAGATAGACGTAGACCATGCCGCCGGTCAGGAGGAGACGGGTTCCTGGGGCGGGGTGTTCACGGTCTCGCGCAGCGCGGTCAGCATGCCGCGCGCCTTGGCCACGCACTCGTCGTACTCCGACTCCGGGTTGGAATCGGCGACGATCCCGCTTCCCACACCGACATGGCATTGCCCCTGGGACAGGACCATGGTGCGGATCGCCACGTTCAGGGAAAGTGAGCCCTCGAACCCGAGGTAGCCCATGGCGCCGGTATACGGTCCGCGCACCCGGCCCTCGATGGAGTCGAGGATTTCCATGGCGCGCCGTTTGGGGGCACCGGTGATCGAGCCGCTGGGGAACGTCGCCTTGAGCAGTTCGCCCGCCTCCACCCCCGGCTCCAGGTCGCCGGTCACCACCGAAACCAGATGGTGCACGTTGGCGAACGACTCCAGCCGGTGCAGTTCATCGACCCGGACCGTGCCCGAAGCACACACGCGCCCCAGGTCG
This sequence comes from Candidatus Eiseniibacteriota bacterium, assembly GCA_942491735.1. GTDB lineage: Bacteria > Eisenbacteria > RBG-16-71-46 > JABDJR01 > JABDJR01 > CALOCN01. The sequence continues at coordinate 474,566 of CALOCN010000014.1, forward strand.
TTGCGTTCCAGGTCGGCGATCATGGTGAGCTCGGCCTTGTCCTTGGCGCTCGCTTCCAGCTCGGCCCCCAGCCGGGCGTCCTCTTCCGGCGTGGCCCCCCGGGGACGGGTCCCCTTGATGGGCCGGGTCTGGACGGTCCGGCCCTCCAGGGAGAGGAAGCACTCCGGCGAGGAGCCGGCGATCACCGCGTCCCCGGCGTTGAGATACACGCCGAACGGGGCCGGACTCGCCTTGCGCAGGGCCTCGTAGAGCTTGCCCGGATCCCCCTCGAAGGGAAGCGACCAGCGCTGGGTCAGGTTGGCCTGGTAGATGTCACCGGCGGCAATGTGTTCCTGGATCCGCTTCACGCCCTCCAGGTAGGCGTCCCGACTCAGGGAGGTACGCACCGAGACCCCGTCGATGGTCATGGTCTCGCCGTGCGGCGCCTCGGTCATCCCTTCCTCACCGTCCTCCGGCTCCACCACGGCGGGAACCACCGCCGGCCCACGGTGCGGCTTGGTCGCCAGCTCGCGCAGCTTCTCGATGTCGTTGCCCAGCCGTTTGCGAACGGTGGGTCCCCGTCCTCCCGACAGGTCGACCGCGGCGCCGAACCAGCGCTTGGTCTTGTGCTCATAGGCGAGGATCGTCTTGTAGAACGAGAGCACCATCTCGGGGAGACCCAGGTCGTCCTCGGAGTTCAGATCCAGATCGTTGGTGATCCGTCCCATCTCATAACCGAAGTAGCCGACGCCTCCTCCGATAAAGGGCACCATGGGGCTGCCTCCCATGAGACGCATCTCGCGCAGGTGGGCGGAGAGGATGTCGAAGGGATTCCCCTGGAAGTGCTCGATGGTTTTTCCCTCGATGCGATCGACCCCATTGCCCCGGCTCTTGAGGGTGAGGAACGGTTGCACGCCCAGGTAGGAAAAGCGGGAGAGCTCGTGTTCGGCCATGCCGCTGTCCAGATAGAAGAAACCCGCGACCTTGTGCAGGTTGTCGAACACCTGCTCGGGGCTGAGATCGAGCTCGATGCCTCGTGTGAGTACCGTGGCCTGTTCCGTCATGGTTTCCTCAATCCTGGGGCCCGGGATCCCTGAATCGGGACCCGGCGAGCCGAATTTGTAAGCAGTTCAAGGGAAAAAGAATAGAGGCTCCTACCGGCATACCAGACAAATGTCTGGTACATTCGCCGGAGGCCCACCTCCCTTCCCCCCCAATCTAACCGGGCGCGCCATCTGTTGAAAAGGCTCCCGGGAGAAAAGGGATAACCCCGGTGTTCCAGATTCGCGACGCGGGATCGCTACGGCGTCCCCGAGCCCCCCGCTTTCCGCAACCCAAGGGTGCGCTTCCCCTGATCGCCCATGTCGATATGGACGCCTTCTTCGCCTCGGTGGAGACCCGATCCGACCCCAGACTCCGGGGGCGAGCCCTGGTGGTGGGGGGCGGACCCGAGGGACGGGGCGTGGTGACGACCGCCTCCTATACCGCTCGACCCTTCGGGATTCATTCCGGGATGAGCCTGGCCGAGGCCCGGAGGCTATGTCCGGGGATCCTGGTGATCCCGGTGGATGCCACCAAGTACCTGCACGAATCGGTCGAGGTGCTGCGTATCCTGGATCGCTTTTCCCCCCGGGTCCAGGCGGCGAGCATCGACGAAGCCTACCTGGAATTCCCCCCGGTACCGGCCGCGGACTGGATCGCGGTGGCCCGGCAGGTGGGGGAACGCATCCGGAGCCGGGTGGAGCAGGAGCGGGGATTGCCCTGCTCGGTGGGGCTGGCCACGGTGAAGGTCCAGGCCAAGATGGCCTCGGGGCGTGCCAAACCCAATGGCGTGCTGGCCCTGACCCGGGACGGGTTCCTCAGGGTATTTGGTCCCGAGTCGGTGTCGAAGATCCCCGGGGTTGGAGCAAAGACCACCGAAGCCCTCGGTCGGCTCGGGATCCGGACCCTGCATGAACTGGCGCGGGCCGATTCGCAGCGGTTGCAATCGGTCTTCGGGGTGGGAGCCGACCACCTCGTGGACCAGGCGCGGGGAGGCGACGCCGCGGTGGTGCTGGCCGCGGGGGAAGAGCCGTTTCCCAGGAGCGCGAGCCACGAGACCACGTTTTTTTCCGACGTCGGCGATTCCAGGATCCTGCGGGCCACGGTATGTCTGCTGGCCGACCGGGTGGCGCGGAGATTGCGCCTCTACGGGTGCGCGGCGCGCACGGTGGGGGTGCGCTTCAAGGTGGGGCTGGTCCGCTCCAGTCGGCAGCGGGTCCTGGAGCGCCCCACCGACGACCCGGTGCATCTGACCCGGGTGGCCTGGGACCTGTTGGAACGGGAGCGTCGAGGGCGGGCGTTGCGGTTGGTGGGGGTGGTCGGCATGCGTCTGGACCCGCGCCCCCGGGAGGCGCCTCTCTTTCCGGAGGATCGCAACCGGCGCACCGCCATCCGGGTGGGAGACCAGATTCGCAACCGGTTTGGCGAGGGGGCGATCGTTCCGGCCGAGACCCTGCGTCGACGACGGGGACGGTCATGAGCGCGGACCTCCAGGAGGCCCTGTGGGTGGGCACTTCGGGATACTCGTTCGAGGACTGGGTGGGTCCGTTCTACCCCAAACGGCTCAAGCGCAACGAACACCTCGCCTTCTATGCGACCCACTTCCCGGTGGTCGAGATCAACGCCACCTACTACCGGATTCCTCCGCGGCGGAGTTTCGAGGCCATGGCCGAGAGAACCCCTCGGGGATTCCTGTTCGTGGCCAAGGCGAACGAGGAGATGACCCACCGCATGAGTCGTCGCGAGGAGCTGTACGCGACCTATCTGGACGCGATCGAACCGCTGCGTCTGGCCGACAAGTTCGACGGGGTGCTGCTCCAGTTCCCCTTCGGGTTTCGCAACGAACCCCGTACCCGATCGCATCTCGCCTTCCTGCGGACCGCGCTTCCCGGGATGCGGCTGTGGGCCGAGTTCCGGCACGAGAGCTGGAACCGGAACCCGGTGTTCGAGTATCTGAGACGTCTCGATATCGGGTACTGCGCGGTGGACGAGCCCCGTCTTGCCGGGCTCATGCCGGATGTTTCCCACCTCACCAACGACACCGGGTATGTCCGGTTCCACGGTCGCAACGAGGCGACGTGGTGGGGGGGCGGACATGAGCGCTACAACTGGGAGTATTCCGAAGCGGAACTCTCCGAATGGACGGACCGGATCCGTTCCCTGGCCGACCAGGCGGATCGGACCTACATCTTCTTCAACAACTGCTACATGGGGCGTGCGGTGAAAAGCGCGCGGATCCTCCGGAAGCTCCTGGGGCTGGAGACGGATCTCGAGTTGGAGTTCTAGGGGGTGGGTGGGTCGTAGGAGATCAGCTCGAACACCCCGAACAGGTTGCCCGTGCTCCTGATCAGGCCCACCCCGTCGGCGTACCAATTGAAACGGGTGCCGTACTTTTCCGAGACGTCGCGGAGGACGACGGTCTCGAAGGTGCCGGCAAAGACGGTGAGGGTCTCCATCCGGACCACGGTGATGGTCCCCGTGACACCTCCCGTGCTGTGACAGTTGGGGAGGCAGGCATGCATGCTGGAGGTGTACTCCCATCGTTCCCCGAGGGACATCTCCCCATGGACAAGGGGAATGCCCGGCGAGTATCCCCAGTTGTTTTCTCCCCTGGCATAGCCTCCGAACGTTCTGTCCCGGCCATTGCTTGCGATGGCATAGCGAGTCACGGAGCCGTCGCCATCGGTCGCATCGATCCACGAGCCCCCTCCGGTCCAGGAGACCGTTCCCCGGCCGGTGTCGTAGGTCCTGCGGTAGCCGTTCTCCATGGGGAAAAAGTCGCCGCTGACCCGGACTTCCCGGGGGGTCGTCAAGGAATGGGAGACCGCCGGGTCGACCCATGGATGAACCTCGTCCCGGACCCGGATTGCGAACCAGTAGGTGGATTCCGGTTGTAGTTCGTGATACTCGATCTGCTCCATTGATCCGCTTGGCAGGGGGGCGGAGGTTGGAATCCGGATCGCCTGGTCGAAGTCGGCCTCGGTGATGGGGTGGGTCGCCACTCTCAGGTCATACTCCCGCGCCGTGCCGCGGGCGCCGTCGTCCCCGGATGCCGTCCACTGAAGGGTGACCCCAAAGGCGGAGAACTCCGTTGCGGTGAGGTTCCGGATGGGTTCGGGGGGCGCGTCGTCCAGCGGGGTCGATACCTGAATGACGTTGGACAATCCGGAGACATTCCCTTCCCTGTCCCCGGACTTGACCCCGATGTAATAGCTTGTCCCGGGCTCCAGGAGGGCGACTTCCTTGGTTCCCCGCCCCCTGTGCAACTGGACCTTGTTCCCTCGGGCCACGGTGGCCGTGTCCCAGTTCTCTTCGGTGAGCGGCTCCAGGGAGTGCCTCACGTCGTACGCCTCGGCGCGGATCCCACCCTCGGGAACGTTCCACTGGACCTCGATCTCGACGCTGGAGGTCGGGATACCGGAAAGGGTGGTGATCGTGAGAGGCGGGATGGTGTCGCTCTGGGTGAATACGGTGGCCTGGTTCGAGAGGGGCGAGGCGTTGCCGGTGGTGTCGTGGGAACGCAGGGCGAACCAGTACCGGATGCGTTGATCCAATCCATCGACACGAAGGGTTTCCGGTTGGGAGGCTTCCCGGGGATCCGGGCTGTCCACCGGCGTGGCCGCGTCCCAGTTCAGTTCCGTGAGGGGCTCCCGCGAATGACGCAGGTCATACCGGGACACGTTTCCGCTGAACCCGGGGTCGGAGGGTGCGGTCCAGGCGAGAGTGGCGCCGTTGTCGCGCACCGCGATGACCCGCAGGTTGGTGACCGGATCGGGTGCGTCCCCGTCCTGGTCCCAGAAGGTGAGTTTGGTGACGCGATCGGCGCTCAGGGAGGTGTAGTAGATCCATCCCCCCGTGTCCACCACGAGATCCAGCGGGCCGTGGCCCGGTGCCCAGGTGCGCAGCATGCGACCGCCGGCGCTGATCTGTCGGATCTGCCCCGATGAGGAGTCCACCGTGTAGATATTGCCGGTGGGATCGACGGCGACTCCCTGCGGGCCGCCCGGCTCCCGCCCGGGGCCCGGATACCAGCGCCAGATCTCATCCCCCAGGGGAGACAGCCTGTAGACGGTGTCCACCAGATCGAGCACGACCACGTTGCCTTCCGTATCCACCGCGATGGATGCGACCTCGTTTCCCGGCTCCGGCCGCAGCTCCACGGTGTGGGTAAACTCCCAGGCCCCGGAGGTTCCGTAGCCGTGAATTCGCCCGCCGCGCTCGGCCAGCACCATCCCTCCCAGGGGGTCTGCCGCGATGGACCGCACGTGCTCGAAGCGGGTCGAGCCGTCCGTTTCGATCCCAAGGACACCGAGGGACTTTCCTTCCGGATCAAAACGGCGGATGGCCGGGATGTCCGGATCCACGACGTGGACCACGTCGCAGACATCGACGGCGATGTCGAGGACCCTCCCACCGGTGAGGAAGGTGTGCAGGGGAGCCCCGGTCGGTCGAAACCTCCGCACCGGCGTTCCCGGTGAGCGTCCGGCCGTCACCACCTGTCCGGAGGAGGTCAGGTCGAGGTAGCGGGCTTCGTGGGTGCTCCAATCCAGAAGCGGTTCGATGGGTTGTTCAAACCGCCAGGAGGGAACCTGATGTGGAGCGTCCGGCGCACACGCGTTGGTGCCGCCCTCGGGGATGTGGATCCAGTTCGAGAGGGAGGACCAGTTCCAGACCTCGTCCCGGGCCCGCACGGCCAGGGTCATCTCTTCCGTGAGAGGAAGACCCTCCGCCCGAACCATCTCGAAGCCTCCCGCCATCCCTGGGTGGGGTGTTTCGATCCGCGGAAGGATGGCCCAGACCCGTTCCAGGCGCCCGAGGTCCCGGTTCGCCGATTCGGTGAGATAGCGGAGTTCGTACTCCACCGCTTCCCCATTGGGCACGGTCCAGGTCAGGAAGATCGTTCCTTGCGGCGCCATCGTCCAGGCCAGGTCGCCGACGGCCTCGGGCGGCTGGACGTCGTCGGATGGGACGGCTTTCAAGGGGGGGCACCAGTCGGACCAGTTGCCGGCGCCATCCACGGTGCGCATGGAGAGGTGAACCAGGACGCCCCGCGAGAGCCCGGTGACGCGCGCGGTTTGCGTGGTCTTGCCCGGAGCGGGTAGGGGGAGATCGATCGGGTCGGTCAGGTTCCAGTCCGGGGGGGTGGTGGTTGACCCCCGGATTTCGTACCGGACCGCGGTCCCCTCGAATCCGTCATCGCCCGGTGCTGTCCAGGACAGGGTCAGGGAGGATTCGGACCGTTGGGAGACGTGCAGATCGCCGAGGGTCGCCGGGGGGACGGTGTCGGGACGCATCGCATCGCCACACCCGGGTCCGGACAGGACCAGGAGTCCCAGGATGGAAACCAGGAGTGTTCGACGGGAGGAGCTGGACATGTCTTGCTCCAGCCTACCAGACGGTGGGACCCTGCCCCGGGCTCCCTCGACCTGCTAGACTCCCTCGCCACATTCGGTGTCGGGTATGGTCCCGGACACCACCCCCCCGTGGGAGGCATCGTGCGCGACTGGACCCCCGGCGAGAAACTCGCCTACCTCCGCTCCAAGGGACTCACCGAGATTCACCGTCATTTCGACGGTTCCATCCGGCCCTCGACCCTGTGGAACCTCTCCCAGAAGTACTATGCCGCCCTGCCCGGGATGGACTTCGACGGATTCAAGAAGATGCTCTCGTGGGACCGGGAGAACGACACCAGCCTGCTCGACTATCTCGACAAGTTCCACATCCCCCTCCAGTACACCCAGTTCTACGACAACCTGCGCATGATCACCTTCGAGATCTGCGAGGACGCCTATCAGGACGGGGTGCGATCCCTGGAACTGCGGATCAACCCGGTCATCCACCGGCGAGCCGGGCTCACCAACCGCCAGGTGCTCAACTCGGTCCGGGCCGGGATGAAGGACGCCCAGGCCAAGTACCACGACATGGAACTCGGCATCACGGTGATTGCCATTCGGGGCCACGGCGGCAACATGGCCAAGATCCTGTTGCGGGAAGTGGTCGGAGAACTGGCCCAGTATCACCGGAGCCCGGGGGTGGTGGGTTTCGACATCGCCGGGGCGGAACGTCCTTTTCCCCCCCTCCTGTTCAAGGAGGCCTACGCCCTGGCTCGTCAGATGGGGTTCCGACTGACCGCCCATGCCGGAGAAGACTCCGGTCCCCAGTACGTGTGGTCCGCCGTGGATGATCTCGGCGTGGAGCGGGTGGGGCACGGGGTCTCGGCCGGTACCGACCAGGAACTCCTGCGACGGCTGGCCAAGGACGGCATCACCCTGGAGGTCTGTCTCTCGTCGAACCTGCAGACCGGGGCGGTGGAGAACCTGGGGAGCCACCCCATCCGGTCCTTCCTCGAGGCCGGGGTCCCGATCACCCTGGCCACCGACAATCCCACCGTTTCCGACACGTCCCTGTCCGCGGAGTACCTCCTGGCCATCGACCGATTCGATCTGAACCAGGAGGAAGTGGACGCGCTGATCGCCCATGGCCGCAGCGCCACCTTTGTCAAGCCACTGAAATAAAGCAACTTAGCAGCCTCGGGATGTTTCGCAACCCACGACGGGTATTGCAAGCGTGAGCCGGGGAGAAAAATTTGAGCGGATCTTTGTGGTCCGTTAGACTCACCGCGGTTTTTTTCGTGCCCGCCGCCATCTCATTCACCCTCAGGGACGGTCAAGGCACACCAGGAGGATGGACCCCCATGAAGCACATCGCCCAAGGCGTTCTCGCGCTCGCGTTCACGTTCGCCTTTGCCGGCTCCGCGTTCGCCGAGAGGATCAACTGCTCCAACAAGTACCGGAGCGGCAAGCTGTCCTTCTCCCAGCGTCTGTACGACGACGCTCTGGACCAGTTCAAGACCGCGGTGGATGTCTGCCCCGAAGAGGGCGAGTACCACATGTACTACGCGATGGCGATCTGTGAGATCGCCTCGCGGAAGTTCCAGGAGGCGTACACCCTCGCCTCGACCCAGGAGGAGCAGGACCAACTGCTCGCCGAAGCGTTCGAGATGTTCGAGTTCGCCGGCGTCCAGTTCGATTCGGCCATGGTGGTCAAGCCCAAGAAGAAGATCCGCAAGCAGATCCGGGAGAACAAGGAGCATTACTGGGTCGACCACTACAACCTGGGCGTGAAGATGATGAAGGAGGAGAAGTTCTCCATCGCATCCAACGAGTTCCGCATTGCCCGGCTCCTGGATCCCGAGGACACCCGCGGGTACCTCCAGGGGGCCAGCGCCTATATCTACCTGGAGCAGAAGGCCGAGGCCGCGGAGCTGGTTCTCCAGGGGCTGGAGGTGGAGCCCGAGAACAAGGAGCTCACTGAGCTCCGGGACAACCTGTTCATGGATACCGCCCAGACCCTGATCGGGCAGGCGGGTGAGGCCCAGGATCCTGTCCTGGCCGAGGAGTCCGCCGAGAAGGCCCTCGGGTACCTGGCCCAGCTCGAGGAGCTCACCCCGGACGATGCCAACGTGTACTTCGAGACGGGTAGCGCCTACATGCTCAAGGGGCGCGCCCTGAAGAACCAGGACAAGGATGGTGCGGCCGATCTCCGTCTGTCCGCCGACACGTTCGCCAAGGCGGCCGAGTTGGTTCCGGCCGAGGGGGAGAATTTCGAGTTCCACAAGTTCGCCATGCTCAACCGGCTGCTGGCCATCTACGAGATCGGCGACTGCTGCGAGACGCTCAAAGCGGCGGTGGACTACATCAAGATCGACCACACGGACGAAGTGCCGTTCCAGATCATCGCCAGCTGCGAAGCGCAGATGGACAACACGGATGGAGCCGTCTCCGCCCTCATGGTGTACAAGGCGCTCAACGGTGAAGAGGTCAGCGTGCAGGACGCGGTGAACAACGCGACCGGAGACGCCAAGACCGAGTTGGACAGCCAGGGGCCTCCGACCCAGGTCTGGACCTATCAGGAGTCCGAGAGCGGCAACCAGATCAACGTCTGGTTCTGGATCGAGAGCAAGCAGGCCATGGCCTTCATCCTGGGGAACAAGCAGGGTTCCCTGCAGTGGAACACCGCCTCCTGCGACTAGGCTCCATGCGACCGTATCCTGCCAAGAGCCGGGCCCCGGGGCCCGGCTTTTTGCTGCCCTGGGAAGCTGCGGTCGGCGATCTCGGGGCTTGACTCGGCCCGGTCATTCGTGGAAATTCTGCCTCGATTCACCCTCGTGAAGCCCGGAGGTTTCTGCAAGATGACGGACATCGCCTGCCCGGATCATCCCGAGCACCTGGCCGTGGGTACCTGTAAGAGCTGCAACAGGGAGGTCTGCGAGACCTGCCTCGAGGAAGCCATGGTGCCGGAGGAATTCGAATGCCCCGATTGCGGGGGGTATGGGGTCGCCATGTTCGACGACGACTACTCGGACCTCGGCGAGCCGGGCGAGGAGCCCCGCTATAACCTCTGACCCTGCCGGCGGCTAGCTCCTGAGGGAGCGCAGGTAGACCTCGATCTCGCGCCGGATCTCCTGGCGCACATCCGAGTTCTTTCCCGCGAGTCGGGCGAGGTCGGTCTTGTTCACGAACCGCACGTGGATAAACCGGGTCAGGCGCCGGGTGGGGATCCGCGCCGGACTGGTGAGCAGGATCCGCGGGACGTCCTTGTTGGACGCACCGGTGTAGAGCGCCCGCACCCGCATGATCTTGTCCAGGACCCGCAGGCTGCGAGTCGAGGCGGCGATCGTGGTCACGATCCCCGGCTTGGAGGTGGCCTTGGGGTTGTCCAGGATCCCCATGATGAACGGTTCGTTGTTCATCTGGAGACGGATGAGCTCCAGCATGCCGAGCTCCTGGACCGGCTTCTCCTCGGGGTTCTCGGGAAGACGCGGGGTGCCGTCGGGGTCGATGAACTCGAGGGTGTAGTCCTCCCGGTAGAAGAGACGCAGACGATCGGCCGCGAGCCGTTCCGGTCCCCAGGTGCGGATGGTGTTCCACTGGTCGTCGAACACTTCTGGTTCGCCCAGGGCCTCCAGGGTCCCGTCCGGGCGCAGGTGCTCCACCGTGTCCAGCATCATGGAGAGGATGTCCGGAGTTTCCTTGGCCCCCACCGCCTTGGTCCTGAGGGTGGAGAGCTGATGGATCTGGGAGACGTGGTAGGCGTACTCCCGGTCCAGGATCGGTTGGGTCCGCATGGCGCTCAGGAGCCGGCCGAGTCCCGCCGCGGCCGGGTCCCGGTTCATCTGTTTGAGCAGCTTGTCCATCTCGTTGTTGGACAGGACATGTTCCATGGTCAGCATGCGCTCGAAGAACGGTTCGTAGGTCTTGAGCCGGGAGGCGACGTTCTTCATGTGCTCGATGTCCTGGTCGTAACGACTGAGGATCGGCATGAGACGGGCCATGGCCCGCACATCATAGGGATCGATGGCGCTGGCCAGGTTGGAGACCCGTTGCTCCATGAGGTGGATCTCAAGCATCGCGATCTGGGTAAGAAAGTAGAGGACGTCGTCCGGTACCCGTTGTCCGTTCTGGAGGATCCAGGCGATCCGCGAGAACCAGGCCCGCAGATGGTCATAGAGGGCGCGGACGGCCCCGGTTTCCCGGGGGAGGGTGGGAATCTCGAGGTCCAGGGCCCCCACCTTGGTCGCCTCCTCCAGGATCTCCACGATGGGTATCGCCGGGTGGGTCTCCTGTGCGTTCTCCGCTTCCTGCCAGGTGCCGTGAATCAGTCGAAGCGAGATCCGCTCCAGGCTGGAGAGGGACTTGAGCTGGCGCAGGACCTCGGCGCCGGGTCGGCGCACTTCGAGGAACCCGAAGAGCAGCCGGATCCCCCCGGGCTTGCGCTGCAGGGCCATCTTGGCGGCCAGCTTGAGCAGGTGGGTGGTGTCCACCGCGTCCAGCTTGCGCGCGACATCGGAGAGACGACGCTGTCGATCCCGCGGATTCTGTTCCCCGGTCAGGGACTCGATGAGACGCAGGTCGGACGAGGCGAACGGGTGCCGCAGCAGTCGGTTCGCGGTCGTCTGCAGGGAAGGCGCGGCTGATAGGTCCAGGGGGGGAGGAGTGCGTGCCCCCCGTCGTTGGGCCTCGGCGCCGGGAGTGGTCTGAAGGGTCTCGTGTTCCGGCTGCACACCCCAGGTATCGGCAGGACAATGAGCCGACTCCACCCGGCATCGGGCGGGGCCGCCCGAGGGCACGAAAAAGCGCCCGGAGGGCTACCTCGGGCGCTTCGTCGAGCCCCAGTGGTGCAAGAAGAGCCTACGGGGCCAGAGGGGGCTAGGCCCCGTAGGGGGAAGCCGACGGTGTACTCTCCCGGAAGCAGGTACCCCCGACGGCTAACTCTGATCTATCATTTGGGAGGGAAGAAGAAGCGGGGCCCACGGGGGACCCCGCTCCTAGTTGGCGTTCTAGTACCAACCGCCGGCGCCGTGCCACTGCCACTCGCCCAACCACTGCCACTCGCCGAGAAGGTTGAAAAGAACGTAGATGATGTGAGCCATGATGCTCCCCCTTTCCAGGGTTTTAGGGTCCAGTCACGCCAACCAACGCACCTTCTAATAACAATATCCGTGCCATTTGCAATGTGACTGGGTCAGATAACGCAACACGTTGCCCAACAATGGCTTTGGGGATTGGCTGGGGCGGGGGCGCAAGCGCGGCCCTTGAGGGGGATCTGTCATCAAACAGCGACACGACCAGGGGGTGGTCGCGAACTATTAGCTAATCAATTCAAAAATATAGAGTTAACTCATCGTCAACCATTGATGACATACCCGGTGCCGATTTGACCGGATTTGTTGACAGAGGAAATCCTCAGGAATTGGGCAGGTCGATTACGAAGCGCGCGCCCATGTTGGGGACGTTGGCGGCGGTGACGCTCCCCTTGTGATTCGAGGCGATCCTGAACACGGTGGCCAGGCCGAATCCATGCCCGGTGGGTTTGGTGGTGAAATGCGGCTCGAACACGCGGTGCAGGTTGTCCTGGGGGATTCCCGGGCCGGTGTCGGTGAGGGTGATCCGGATGCGTTGGTCGTCCGGCGCGTAACGGGTCTCGATGAAGATCCGGCGGGCGTTGTCCTGGTCGGCCATGGCGTCCGCCGCGTTGGCCAGGAGATTGATGAACACCTGCTGCATCTGGGCGGGGTCCACGCTGACCGGGGGCAGGATGGGGTCGGCTTCCACCCGGAACTCCACGTTGTCGAACCGGTTCTGCGGCCGCACGAAGTCCACCGTCCTGGCGATGAGGGTGTTCATGTCGGTCGGCACCCGCTGGGTCTCGCGGTGCGAGAAGGCGGCCAGCCCCTCGACCAGAGCGGCCATGTGGTCCACGTTCTGACCAATGATCTCCGCGCTCTTGTGCGCCATCTCCTGGTCTTCCCCGTGGGTGAGGTCGAACAGTCGGTGGGAACGGCGCTTGAGCTCGTCAAGATGGTTGCCCAGACTACGGCCGATCTCCTCGGCCATCTCCCCCATGGCGGCCATGCGTTCGGAGCGGATGAGGTTGTCCTGGGTGCCGGTGATGGCGAGGTGCCGTCGGTTGGCCTGGTGTACCAGCGCGAGGCAGACGAACAGGATGACCACCCCCAGCAGTCCCAGCGAGCCGTAGAGCATGATCAGGAGGGGGACCATGAGAATGAGCGCCAGGGTGCTCCGGAGTTCCTCCGGATAGAGGCAGTTCTCCTTGAAGATGAGCCAGGGACGCCGCTGGGTCATGGAACTCATGAGCCAGGTCATGAGGCCGTAGTTGGTCAGGTTCATGACCACCGCGGAAAGCAGGAACGCCGAGAGGAAGTGGCGGTTGATCAGGGTGTCGCTCACGATGGCGGCATGCGAGTACTCGGAATGCTGCAGGGTGCCCTGGAACGGCTCACCCCCCAGGGCGGTGTAGGTCAGTGAAGCCATGAGGCCGGCGAGAGTGGACTGGCCGCTGTTGTACCAGGCGCGATACCACCGGGTGCGTCGGAACACCGCGTTCCCGATCATGGTGGTAACGAAGATGACGACGAGGGCCTCGGGGAGCGGGAAGATGAGGACCGCGGTGAGCTTGGTCAGGGTGGCCAGGGTATGCACCGAGTCGCCGGTCGGCGTGCGCAGCCAGAACAGTTCGCCGGCCAATCCGAGCGCGACCCAAAGGGCAAGTTCCTTCCAATGGGACGACTCCACGCGGATCGTCGCGAGGACGACCACGAGGGTGGCCACGGAAATGACCAGCGAGACAATGACTTTGACCTTAGGTTTCACGACCGAATCCCCGGAATGAGAGGCGCTCTGGGGTTATCGGAGCGTTTGGGTCAACCCTTGAGGGTGAAAACCCCCATGGTTCCCGCGGTCGATCGGGATGGGGAGGGGGCGCCTACCAGCGGGCGGCGTAGCCCCGGGTATCGACGTGGACAAACGGTCCATGGGCCTGGTTCGGCCGGTAGGCTGCCGCGCCACCCACGAGGGCTCCGTAGTCGGACGATTCGTCCAGGCTCTCCACGATCCGGAACAGGAACAGGGCGTCCCGGTAGTTGATCCGACCATCACCGTTGAGGTCGTCCATCGTCTCATCGCCGTTGCGATCCACGTAGACGTCCGCCGCGTCGCCGGCCACATGCCGGCTGAAGGTGGTGCGGTTGCCGATGGAGCGGTTGTAGTCCGGCGTGCGGAAACCGCTCATGACCCGCAGGTAATCCCCGTCCAGGCCCCGCTGGTTCAGGACATCGGTGAGCCCCTCCAGCTTGACCAGCAGGGAGGTCTTGATCGAAGCGTAGTGGGGGTACTCCGTGTCCAGCTTGCAGTCCAGGTCCCCAAGGGTGAAATGGTCGCTGAGCAGGGTGTTGCGGTTCTCGGCCGTGATCTCCACGAATCCACGGGGAGGCTCGAATCGCCACCGCTCGTCCCCGTTCTCCCGGGGGAATCCTCCGATGGGATACCCGTTGAGCTCACCGTCGATGACTTCGCTGGCCGGGCGCAGCACCACGAGCTGGACCCGGTAGGGGAGCGGCGAGGGAACCCCCTTGGCCACCACCTCCTGGAACCGGACCGGATAGATGCCTACCTCCCGGGGCGGAACGAGGAGGAACTTGCCGCCCGGAGTGAGCTCCACCTCGACCTCGTCGGACCCCGATACTTCGAAGCGTCCCAGCTGGCTGGTTCGCGTTCCGGCATAGGTGGCCAGGTCGAACTCGACCGGCTCGCCCGGAAGCGTGAACACGCTCACGATATGCGACGGTGCCCGGAAGACGGCGAAGTCGCCAAGAAGGGTGGCCGGCGTGGCGACCAGGATGAGGAACGCGACGGCTGCGGCAGCACGTCGCGTGCGTGAAAAAACGGTCATCGACGACACCCCGACCATCCGCGGTTGGCTTGCGCCCACCCGGGACAGACTACGTAGTAGTTGCTTCATATGTGGTTGAAATCCCCAGACGGGAATGTCCCGGTGCCGACTTGAGGAGAAAGTCGGCGCCCTCCTTGTCCGATTCAATTATCGAGAGGTGTCAAGCAAACCCTTGGTCTTTTTGTGACCGTGAAGAACTATACGTGGGGCTTGCCCCGACTGACAATCCCGCTGGAGGCATTTCGCCCATGTCCTGGTTTCGCCCCCGTCATCCTGTCCCCACGGGCAGTTTCGCCCTCCGGGAAGAGTCGGGGCTGACCACCCTGCGGGCGCGCGGGGCGGTCGAGACCCTCTCCGAAGTACTCCTCCTGCACCTGCGCAGCTTGCCCGGTCCGTTCGGTCTGGTGCTCTCCACCACGCAGCCGCCGCTGCGGGAGTGGTCCGCCCCCCTGCTGGGCCGCGCGGTGGTTCTGGAGGCCCTCATGAGGATCCGGGACCGGTTGGGGGTCAGCGGCCTGGATCTGGGGGTCCATTCCGAGCGGGAGGGCCTTGAGCTTTCCCTGGACCGGTTTGGGACCCTGGAGGGGCGTTCCCTACCGGGTGGCCTGGAAGGTCTGGGAGACGAACTGGAGGGGCGCGGGTTCGACCGGGTGGAGCGGGTCCCGGTCCTTCCGCAGGAGCCGCAGGAGGTGCTGGACTGGACCGAGGACGCGGAAGCCCGACTCGGTTGGGTGGTGGAGCACCTAGGGTGTTTCGAGGAGCTCGACTAGCCTGCCGATCAGCTCGTCCGGCCGGAAGGGCTTCTCGATGAAGGCCTCATCCGGTGGGAGGTCGTGGGCGCTTCCGGTCCGCTCGAGGTATCCGGACATGAACAGCGCCCGGATACCCGGCTGGGTTGCCTCGAGCCGACGAGCCAACTCCATGCCGCTCATGCCCGGCATGACGATGTCCGTGACCACCGCCCGCAACGGTTCCCTGGCCGCCGCCGCCACTTCCAGCGCCTGATCCCCGTTTGCCGCCTCCAACACGCTGAAGCCGGCTCCTTCCAGGGACTTGCAGACCAACTTGCGGACCAGACCCTCGTCCTCGACCACGAGAATGGTGCCCTGGATCGGCTCCCCGGACAGATCGATCCCTTCCCGAGGGGTCTTGGGGTCCAGATCCTCGTTCACGGCGGGGAAGACGAGGGTGAAGAGGGAGCCCTCCCCGGGCGTGCTCTCGACTTCGATGTGTCCGCCGCTTTGCTGCACGATTCCGTAGACGGTAGCCAGCCCGAGACCGGTTCCCTTGGATTCCTCCTTCGTGGTGAAGAAGGGTTCGAAGATGCGCTCGCGGGTTTCCCGATCCATCCCGGTGCCGGTGTCCTTCACCCGGAGACGGACTCGGTCCCCGTCCGGGGCTTTCGAGGTAGCGATGGTCAGGGTGCCGCCGTGCGGCATGGCATCCCGGGCGTTGAGAACGAGGTTCATGAGGATCTGTTCCATCTGGGCCGGATCCGCCTGGATATTCCCCGCGTCGGGCGCGAGTTCCATGACGAGGGTGATGTCCTCCCCGATGAGTCGGGACAACATGGCCTTCATGTCGGCGACGACCCGGTTGAGGGAAAGCACCTTGAGCCGCAGGAACTGCCGCCGACTGAAGGCCAGGAGCTGGCGGGTCAGGGTTGCGGCCCGATCGCTGGCGTGCCGGATCTGCTCCGCCGCGGAACGGGAGGACTCGCCGACGTCGTCCGAGTCGAGGAGGATCTGGGTGTAGCCGGTGATCACGGTGAGCAGGTTGTTGAAGTCGTGCGCGATGCCCCCGGCAAGACGCCCGATGGCTTGCATCTTCTGCGCGTGCTGCAGGCGGGTCTCGAGCAGACGGCGTTCGGTCACGTCGCTGGCGTTGACGATGAGGGAAACGATCTCGCCATCCCGGCGTACCGCCCCGACCCGTGCATCGAAATAGCGGATGTCGTTCTCGCCCTGGTGCTCGATCTCGAAACGACTGGTCTCCCCGGTACGCAGGACGGTCTCCACCGTTTGTTTCATCTCCTTCGCGCTGTGTTCGGGAAGGAGTTCGTAGACCGTGCGCCCGATCACCCCGGCCACCGTGTACTCGGGCAGCGTGTGATTGATGAAGAGGATGCGACCCTCGGGGTCGATCATGAGGATGTAGTCCGGGGAACTGTCGGTGATCGATCGTCGCAACGCTTCCGAGTCCCGCAGGGCCTTCTCCGAACGTCTGCGGGCGGTGATGTCACGAACCACCACCAGGACCTGGTCCTCGCCGCAGGGTACGATGCGGGCTTCAAAATCCCCGGGGACCTCGTTGATGGTCAGACGGTACTCGAACGCTTCCACCTCGCCCCGCTCCAGGGCGCGCCGGGCCATGGTGCGCCCCCGATCCGCCACCGCCGCAGGCATGATGTCCCTCACGTTCCGGCCGAGAAAATCCTCGGGGGGCAGGAATAGCTCCGCGTCGGGTGGGACGGAGTAGTCGAGGAACACGCCGCCCCGGTCGAGGAGGAAGATGAGATCGGGCAGGGCCGAGAGGAGTGCGCGATGACGCTCCGCCGACTGGGTGAGTCGTTCCTGACCTGCTTCCAGCTCCCGGATTCTGCGCTTGAGCTGTTCGATCTCCCGTTCCATGGGAGATCAGCGACTGCGTTGACGACGACGCCGACGTCGGGGGCCGCGGCCGAACTCCTCCGCGGGAGGGGTGGCGGATGACGTCGGGGTCGTTTCCCCGGCAGGCTTCGCGGAACGGGGGCGCCTGCGTCGGCGCCGCCGAGGCCGCTTTGGCTCCGCGGTCTCCTGCACCGTGCCGTTCCCCAGAACCTCGTCATGCAGGTCCCGCCATCGTTCCAGGGTGTCGACTTCGGTTCCCGTGGCCTGGCTGCCCAGCGCGAACAGGGTTTCCGCGTCCGGGTAGTAGTGCTTGGCCACGAAGGACCTGGGCCGGAACCGGCGACCCCGGGCCCGGCGGAAGCGCGGCTGCGCCCGCAGCATGTGCGCCAGACGCTCCCGATCCCGGCGGGCCACCCCGAGCCTCGAAACCCACTCCCAGGTGAGATCGTCGATGCGGCGGGCCAAGGGCACCTGGCTCTCATCGGCCAGTTCCTGGCTCAGGGCGAGATCCAGCAGATGCACCGACATCACCCCGAGCAGGATGGAGTTGGAAAGGTCGCGTCGGTCCCCCTCGAGTTCATCCAGGGCGGCGAGGTAGTTCCAGAACCCCTGTTCCTGGGCATCGCCGCGGTGTTCGGTGAGGAAGTCGTCGACCTCGGGCAGGAGTTCACGCAGGAGGCCGACTTCGTCCAGGAGCTGGTAGGCATCCAGGGCGGTGCCGCCACGCAGGAGCCGATACACCTCTTCCAGCACCCGGGGTTTGGGGCACTTGTGGATGTCCGGCGCGAACCGGACCATCGCGTCCCACAGGCTGGGTTCGATGTCGAAGCCCAACCGCGCGGCAAACTTGATCGCCCGAATGATGCGAACCGGGTCCTCGGGGATCCGTTCGTTGGGATCACCGATGCTGCGGATCAGTCGTTGATCGAGGTCCTCGATCCCGCCCACGTAGTCGAGAACCGAGAACGTCTCCAGATCATAGAACAGCCCGTTGATGGTGAAGTCACGCCGCAGCGAATCCTCTTCCGGGTCTCCGAACGTGTTGTCGGAACGGATCATCCGATCGTCGGATGCGGACTCCTCGAACTCGGAACGACGTCGGAACGTGGAGACCTCGATGATGTTGTCCCCGAAGTGGACGTGCGCCAGTCGGAATCGCCGACCCACCAACCGACAGTTGCGAAACAGCTTCTTGATCTGGTGGGGGTGCGCGTCCGTGCCGATGTCGAAGTCCTTGGGAGTTCGACCCAGGAGAAGGTCACGCACTCCGCCACCCACCAGGAACGCCCGGTAGTCCGCCTTGAGCAGGCGGTACATCACCTTGAGCGCATCGGGGTCGATGAGCTTGCGTGAGATGGAATGATCGGGTCGGGCGATGACGGTCGGTTGCATGGGTTCCGGTTACGATCCAGGATCGACGTGGCGAGCCCATAAGAATACCGGCTCAGGGGGCGTGGGGACAACCGGGGAATCTGGGTGGTTATCCCCTCAAGCGATTGTGATACAGCTAATTAGCCTATCCGTTCAGGCCTGGGGTGGGTCCGGGATCGTCTCCAGGGCCTTGCGGCTCGCCGCGCCCCGCGTCGCGTGCCCGGAAAGGGCCAGGGCGTGGAGGTGGCTGCGCAGGAAGTGGAGATCCTCGGGCGTGTCCACGTCGTACCAGGGGGGGAGGTCGGCCAATCGCAGGCCCAGCCCGCGAATCCGGCTCAGGGTCCGGCCCAGGACCTCGGGGCTGCTCCAGGGCATGTCGCGGAAGAGCTCCGGTTGGGGCCGGGTGGTGCCCACCAGGTAGTAGCCTCCATCCGTGGAGGGGCCCAGGACGACCTCGGCCTGTTCCAGGCTGACCACGCCCCGGGTCAGGATCGCCGGGTCCAGGGTGGGATGGTCGCTTCCCACCAGGAGCGCAGCCGGGCGCCCCTCCTCCAGGAGTCGGGTGAGGGCGTGGTCCATGCGGGCCCCCAGGTCGGGTCCTTCCTGCCGGTACCAGGCGGAAGGCCGGGGGGCCGGGTCGGGCCAGGTGGCTCGCTGGGCCTGGGGATCCGTGGAGAAGACCACCCAGTCCCAGGCGTTTCCGGTGGCCAACGTCGTGGCCACGTCGGCCAGGAACGCTGCGTAGAGTGTGGCCGCCTGTGGGGGGGTCAGGGGAGGGATCAGCCGTGTCTTCACCTGGCCCGGCACCGCCGGTTTGGCGAACAGCCCGACCGCGGGCTTCACGACCCGACCGTGTGAAACTTCAGGAAGTTGGTGGTTCCCGGCTGGTGAACCGGGGTTCCGGCGGTGACCACGAGGAGATCCCCCCGCTTGGCTCGACGGGCCCGCCGCAGCTGGGCTACCACCCGCTCCACCATCTCGTCGGTGGTGGGGAGCGCGTCGACCGCCCACGCTTCCACGCCCCACAGCAGGCTCAGCCGTCCCAGGACCTCGGGAATCGGGGTAAAGGCATAGATCGGAATCCTGGGACGGTTGCGGCTGACCACCCGGGCGGTGCCGCCGCTCTGGGTGAATACGGCGATCGCTCGGGCCCCCAGCCGGGAACCGGTGAGCGATGCCGCGGCGCCTACCGCGTAGGGCACCGAGGGGTGGTCGTCCTCGTTCCCGTGCCCCCTGGGGGGGCCGAACTGGAACGAGTTGCTTTGTTCGGCCCGTCGCACGATGCGGTCCATCATGCGAACCGTTTCCACGGGGTACTCGCCCACCGCGGTTTCGGCCGAGAGCATGACCGCGTCGGTTCCGTCATAGACCGCGTTGGCCACGTCCGAGGCTTCGGCCCGGGTGGGTCGGGAGCTGTGGATCATGGACTCCAGCATCTGGGTGGCGGTCACCACGGGAAGCCCCGCGTCACGGCACTTGCGAATGATGCGCTTCTGCAGGACCGGAACTTCCTCGGGTGACATCTCCACCCCCAGGTCGCCCCGGGCCACCATGATGCCGTCGGACACGGCGAGGATCCCGTCCAGATTGTCGATGGCCTGCGGTTTCTCGATCTTGGCGATGATGGGGATCCGGCTGCCCCGTCGCTTCATGATGCGCTGGAGTTGCAGCACGTCCTCGGGGCGGCGGACGAAGGAGAGCGCGACGTAGTCCACGCCCAACTCCAATGCCAACTCCAGATCACGATGGTCCTTGGAGGTGAGGGAGGGCACCGACATCCCGCCCCCGGGCAGGTTGATCCCCTTGCGGGAGCGGACCACGCCCCCTTCCTCGATCTCGCAGGTCACCGCATCCCCGCGGGTCTTGACCACGCGAAGACGGATGCGACCGTCATCGATGAGGACTTCATCGTTGCGTGAGACGTTCTTGGCCAGCGTGCGGAAGGCGACCGGGATCTGCTCCGGATCGCTGGTGGTGGGGCCGGGAACGAGGACCACGCGCTGGCCCCGACGCAGCTTAATGGGCTCGGCGAGGTCTCCCAGTCGCAGTTTGGGTCCCTGAAGATCCAACAGGACGCCCAGGGCCTGGCCATGGCGGGTGGTCCGGGCCCGGATCCGACGGTACGAGGTGGTGTGTTCCTCGTGGGATCCATGGGAAAGGTTGAGCCGGGCCACGTTCATCCCGGCCGCCACGAGCTTGCCAAGCGTCGCATCCGACGAAGACGCGGGGCCAATCGTGCAGACGATCTTGGCTCGGCGTGCGGTTTCTGTCATCGTTCGGCGAATGGTGCTCGTGTGGGTATCCGGTCTCTTGTCGACAATCCTGTACGTGACGGCCCTGACCATACCCGACTGGGGGCGGGACTTCACGCGGTTTGGCGTAGTCTACACCGGGCTGGTCCTTGCCTACGTCGGGTTCGTGGCGGGATTGGTCCGGATCGTGTCATGGGGAGGACAATCGGGAACCCCGTCGTCACGCCTCCTGGCCGGGGTGTTTACCGGCGCCGTGGTGTTCCGCCTGCTCGGCCTCTTGGCGCCCCCCTCGTTGAGCGACGATCTGTACCGGTACCTGTGGGACGGTCGCTTGCTGCTGGAGGGGATCCCGCCCTACCGCTTTGCTCCCCTCGACCCCGCGTTGGCTCCCTATCGTGATGCGCTCTGGGGCTCCATCAACAACCCGCACCTTCCCACCATCTATCCCCCCCTGTTGTTGCTGGTGTTTGCCGCGGTGGCCTGGATCTCTCCCACGGTGGGGTTCTGGAAGGTGGTGGCCACCGGATTCGATCTGGGAGCCGGTCTCTTCCTCGCCCTCGCCCTGAGACGCCTGGGGCGTTCCCCGGCCTGGGCCGGGGTGTACCTGTGGCATCCGTTGGTGGTTCTGGAAATCTCCGGGAACGGCCACGCCGATGCGGTGGGGTGGTTCCTGGTCTCGATTGCCTTCTGGGCCTGGGCCGGTCGGCCCGGGTTGGGGACGGGGGTCGCCCTGACCCTGGCCGGTCTGGTGAAGTTCCTGCCCTGGGTGGTGTTGCCCCGTCTGATCCCGGCCCTGCGCGTGCGTTGGCTCCTCTTGCCGATCCTGGCCGGCTTGATCTATCTCCCGTTCCTGCTGGGGGAGGGCGGGGGGGTGGGAAGCCTCGGGGTGTTTGCTCGCAAGTGGCAGTCCAACGACTTCCTGTTCGGTTTCCTGATCCGTGAGGAGCCCCCCAGCGACGCGGCCCTGGTCACCGCCCGTCGGGTAGCCGGGGGGGTGTTCGCCCTCGTGTGGCTCACGGTTCTTCTTGCCCGCCGCCCGCTGGTCTCGACCTATGCCTGGATGTTGGCCGCGCTCCTCCTGCTGTCGCCGGTCGTGCACCCCTGGTATGTCCTGTGGCTTCTCCCCGCGGTGGTGCTCGGTCGCTGCCCGGCGTGGTGGTTGTGGAGCCTGACCGTGGTCCTCGCCTACCACCCGCTGCCGGAGTTTCGGGAACAGGGGATCTGGGTGGAGTCCATGTTTCTCAAGGGGCTGGAGTACCTCCCGGTGCTCGTGCTGATCCCCTGGCAGTTGTGGCTGGAACTCAAGCGATCCCAGTCGGTTAAGGGGACTCCCGGCGCCGTGTCGACCGGGAAAGGGAACTCCGAGCCTCCCGAAATCGTATGATCAGGTGATGCGAAACACACTGCGCAACGTGCTCATCCCCGTGCTGATCGGTCTTGGCCTACTGGCCATCGTCGGCGTTCTGGGTTCCGGTCTCGTCCTGATCCGGGCGGCGGCCGATGTTCATCTCGCCCTGGGTTGGTTGGTGGCCGGGATCCTGGGGGCCGGTCTGGTCCTGGTCCTCGTCGTTCCCCTGGTCCAGGTGGCCCGCTTGCCTGGCGCGCTCGTGCGTCCCGCGCGGACCGAGGGGCCCAAGTGGGATGCGTTCGTGCTTCGCTATGCCCGGCGGCTGGGAGGCAACCCGTCTGTGGAACGGGTCGGGTTCGAGGGCCTGGAGACCCTGCGCACGTCCAAGGATCCGCGTGAGCTCGAGTCGGCGGTTGAAGGAGCGCTTGCCGTCCTGGAACGGGAAGCCAACGTGATCATCGCGCGGTTCGCCGCCACCGTCTTTACCACCACAGCGGTTTCCCAGAGCGGTCGCATGGACACCGCCATCGTGCTCTCGGCCCAGTTCCGACTGGTGCGCGAGATTGCCGCGTTGTACTACCAACGCCCCAACCTGCGCGAACTGTGGGAGCTCTACGGCAACGTGGGCGCCTCCGCGTTCTTTGCCGGGGAGATCCAGGACTCCGAGCTCATCGCGGTCCTGGGGGCTCCGGTCACCGCCGGGATCACCGGGTTCATTCCGGTCGCGGGAACGGACCCCCTGGTGACGCTCCTGGTGAGCAGTCTCATGGACGGGTCCGCCAACGCCTTCATGACCCTCCGGGTCGGCGTGCTCTCGCGACGCTACTGCGGGATCCGGCTCACCACCGACAAGCGCCTGGTGGCCAGGAGCGCATCGCTCGAGGCCACCGCGATGCTGGGGGTGGTGGTGGGGCAGGGGGCAAACCGGGTGGCCTCGGCGACCCGCAAGCTCATCCTCGACGGGGCGGTCCGGGGCACGGGTCGGGCGGCCAAGGGGCTCTTCGGAAAGATCGGAAACCTTGCCGAACGTGCCGGTACGGCGGCGGTGGACACGACCCAGAGCGGAATCCGCTTCCTCAACGAGAGTCTCCGGTTCTGGGAGACCGTGGCCGAGAGCGAAGACCCCGCGGCGGAACTGAAAAGCGCGGCGGGACCGTCGCCCCGCCGCGCTGATCTTGGGAAACGGGTGGTCTAGAACCCGTCGTCTTCCATCCGCTGGAGATGGAAACGCTGACGCTCGCGCTCGAGGCCCCGCTCCTTGCGGTGGAGCTGATCCTGGGAGCGACGGAGCTCACGATGAATCCGGTGCCGGCTCTCGTTGCGAAGCCGGTGTGTTTCATGACGTCGCTCGCTGCGGAGCTCGTTGTTCAGGGTGCGCTGCAACTCCCGCTGCGCCCGGCCCAGTTCCCGCTGCCACTGGCGGCTGTTGTGCTGGATCTCGTACCGCAGGTCGTCGAGCAGGTCGTTGATCTGGATTCGCAGGTCCTGCATCCCCTCGCGCAGCTCGCGCTGATGACGGGGGTGAAGGTCGTCGAGGTCGATATCCAGGTCGGGGAGCCGGTGAAACTCCAGGTTCCCGTGGCGGTCCCCGAGGTCACGCAGCAGATCCTTGTGCAGATCCAGGACCTCCCCGGTATCCCGGGAGCTGCCCAGCGTCGCCTCGATCTCCCGGACGCGACCCTTGCGGGAGACGGTCAAGACCACGTCGCTGTTCGCATCGAGCTTGCGGATGATGTCGCGCAGTTCCTCGTGCGTGCCGACCTTACGGCCGTTTGCGCTCAGGATGACGTCCCCCGCCTTGAGACCGGCGGATGCGGCGGGAGAGTCCTCCACGACCTGGGTGACCAGCACGCCACCTTCGACGCCGAAGTAATCGGCGAGCTGGTCCTGGATCTGCTGGGTCTGGACCCCGAGATAGCCCTGGCTGCGGACCTTGAACTCGCGGGCATCCCGGCGTACGCGGCGCTTGACCTGACCGTCGTCCTCGATGACCCGGGTGCGACCGCTGTCGTCCCGGATGACCACCCGACGCTTGGAGTCGGGGAGGATAATCACCCGCTCGTCGTGTCCGTCGTCGTCGTTCCCGAGAACGAACACGCGGCTCTTGCCACGGTGATCGTCGTGCCCTTCGTCGCCGTCCTCGTGGACCCAGATCTCGGTCCTGCCGTCGTCGCCTTCATCGACATCGACCACCACCCGGCGCTCCGTGTCCTGGCTGCGGGACTTGGATCGGGTTCGCGTACGGACCCGGGGGGCCGGGGCGGGGTCCTCTTCCGGGTCCCGCTCGACCCATACCGAATGTCCCTCGCTCTCCTCCGGGTCGTCGACGCTGTCCTGGTCCTGGGCCCGGTCGTCGATACGAACCCGGCTCGGGGACCGGACTTCACCCCGCGAACCGAGGGTGACCGGGAAGCTGCGGGAACGACCGTCACGGCGTACCCGGATCACGATCCGGTCGCCCGCCTCGTACGATCGAACCGACTCGATCACGTCGCGGACACTGCCCGCTTCATCGTCGTCCACCTCGAGAATGACATCGCCTTCACGGAGACCGGCGCGTTCGGCCGGACTTCCTTCGACGACATCGGTGATGACCGCGCCGGTGACATCGTCGTCGATGTCCATGGCGTCCCGCAGGCTGCGGTCGAGGTTCTGCAGGGACACCCCCAGCCACCCGGAATCGTTCGAGGATTGGGCCACCGAAGCGGCGGGGGAGAGGGTAAGCATGAAGCCGACCACGCCGACGGCGACGAACAGGGCGGTTCCAAGGGCGAGGAGCTGGTTTGTGGGTCGCATGAACATCTCCAGGGCCGAAAGGGACAGGGTTCAGGGCAAGACGCCGCCTGTGACGTCCTGGTACCGGATACTACTACAAGTGTAGATCTAAGGGATTCCCGACTTTTCCGGGACGGGAGTCGAAAAGGACGGCGCTGTCGCCACCCGGACGTACGGGCCGAAGGGGGGGCCGGTTGCTCAGCTTCGAATCACGACCGCGGAAACGGCCAGGACCAGGATGAGCATGGCGATTCCAAGGATAACCCGGGCCAGACCGGAACTGCCCTCCAGACCGGTCATGCGGTGGAAGGGCAGTGCGTCCTGGACCGACTCGGCGATGGCCGCCGCCCCTTTGGCTCGCTCTTCCACCGCTCCCTCCAGACCGGCGTCGGCCAGCGCACTCAACGCGGCCTCGACGTGTTCCTCGGGGACGGCCACCCGGGTGGTCTGGGCGGTGGCGAAGATGCCCATGGAAGGGCTCGGGAGGTGCACCACCGGGATCATGGAGCCGGACAGCACATCCCGGGCAAGCTGGGCCTCGAGCTCGTTGCGGCCATGGAAGACGATCACCGGAGTGGACAAGCAGCAGCCTCCTCGTGGGTCGAAACCGATCCCAGGACACTATCAGACGGGGATCAGCCGAGTTCGGGCCGGTGGATGAGCCCCCCCAGCCGCGCCGTGGTCAGCAGGAACGCCCCGAGGGTCAGGATGAGCACCAGCACCGCGGCGACCGGTCGACGAGGGGCCGCCCCCCGTCTCAGGATGACCAGGCTGGCCAGGGAACCCAGCGTGGTCGAGATGCCCAGGATCAGGGATCGCCACGCCGAGGCGAGGTGGGGTTCGATGCGGGAGGCCTCGATCCCGGCCATCCCGGTCACGGCCGTGTCGGCCGCATTTCCGCTGAGGTAGGCGGGGATGACCGAGACCCCGACCAGGGCGGCGAACCCCACCGCGATGAGGGCGAGGGTCCGTTCCGCGCGAAGCAGGGCTATGAGGAGCAGCAGGGCGGTCCAGAACACGCCCACGACCGGCAGATGGTTGACCCACAGGTGGATCGACTGACCGTCCACGGGGCTAGTCCACCTGGGTCAGGGGGGCGAGGCGCCCGGTCCGGGGGCGACGGGCATGCCGCCAGTCGGCCAAGGCGTTGATCAGGGAGAGAAGGCCCAGATGCCCGCAGCCCAGCACGTACATCAGGAGAAACGGGACGGCGAGATAATGGGCTTGGAGCAGGGCGTACCCCACCCCGGCCAGGGTGTAGAGGGACAGCGCGACCTCGGCCAGGGTCCAACCGCTCACCCGGGCCCGGTAGCGCTTGTCCCGCCAATGTCCCTGACGGCTCTCCAACGCGTACTTGGGGGTTCGATTGAAGGCGCTGGGCTTCCCGACCAGGGCTTCGAGCAGGGCCTTGGTGTTGTTGATGGCGATGCCCATGTTGCCGGCCACCACGAGGGGAAGGATGGCGAAGGACTCGCGCCAGCTCTTGCCCCGGGCTCGGCGGGCCACGAAATACAGCCAGGGGTGACCGAACGAGGCGACCACCAGCACGGTGGCGATCTGGAACGCCCGCTCCGTGTCGGGGTAGCGATCGAGGATCATGAGCGCGGGCAGGAAGAGGAGCCCGAGCAGGATGAGCATGGGGTACACGAAGTGGTTGGTCAGGTGCACCATGCCCTGGAACTTCGCGAATCCCGGCACCGGGGCCCGCAGGAGACGGGGGAGGATCTTGAGACCGGTCTGGACCGAACCCTTGGCCCATCGGAACTGCTGGCCCTTGAGACCGTTGACCTCGGCTGGGAGCTCCGCGGGGCACTCCACGTCCGGGAGGAAGAGGAAGCTCCACCCGGCGAGCTGGGAGCGGTAGGACAGATCCAGGTCCTCGGTGATGGTGTCGTCCTGCCAGTTTCCCGCATCCAGGATCGCCTGCTTGCGCCAGATGCCGCCGGTGCCGTTGAAGTTGATGAAGGCCCCGTTCCGGTTGCGCACCGTGTGCTCGATGATGAAATGCCCGTCGAGGGCCGCGGCCTGGGCCCGGGTGAGGATCGAGTACTCCTCGTTGAGGTGGGCCCACCGGGTCTGGACCATTCCGATCCCGGTGTCGTTGAAGTGGGGGACGGTGCGGCGAAGGAAGTCCGGTGGGGGGACGAAGTCGGCGTCGAAGATCGCCACCAGCTCTCCCTTGGCCTCGGGGAGTCCCTCGCGCAGTGCGCCCCCCTTGTAGCCGACCCGGTCGGCGCGGTGGCGCTGGACGATGTCGACGCCCCGCTCGCGCCATTCGGCGACGATTTCGGCCACATGGGCCACCGTATCGTCGGTGGAATCGTCGACGATCTGGATCTCCAGCCGGTCCCGGGGATAGTCGAAGGCCACCACCGCGTCGATCAGACGTCGGGCGACGTACCGCTCATTGAAGAGCGGGAGCTGGACGGTGACATGGGGCCACTGGGCCGGGGGAGCCGGCTCCGGCCGGGTTCGACGCACGGCGCGGCGGTAGAGGAACGCCATGAGGTAGGCGTGCATTCCGTACAGGAACAGCACGAAGGCGACGCTGAAGTAGAACGCGAGGAACGCGTTCACCCAACCGGGTGTAGGTGTCGGCACCGCTTCCCCTCGATTCCCCAGGAAAAAGTCAGCGAACGAGCAGCATGCGTCGGACCTGGACGCTCGCCTCGGTGGTGAGGCGGTAGAAATAGACGCCGGCGGCGGCGTTGGTGCCGCCATCACTGCTGCCGTCCCAGACGAGGTCGTGGGAACCGGGTCCCAACTCGCCATCGTGCAGGGTGGCGACCAGGCGTCCGTTGGCATCCACCACCACCACCCGGACCGGGCTTGCCGCAGGCAACTCGAACCGGATCCGTGTGTTGGCGGCGAACGGGTTCGGGGCATTCTGCCAGAGTCGCACCGGGCCTGCCAGGGGGTCGAGCTGTACCGGCCCGAACCGATCCAGCTCCCCGTTGCGGGTGCGGGTGCTCACGCGGTACCAGGGTTCGTCGGACCGGGGAGCGGGATCGGTCCAGCTCCAGAGGAGGCCGTCGCCGGACACGGTGTCCAGTACCTGGAACCCCCCGCGGGGCTGTGCCGAACGTTCGATGGTGAACTGCGTGCCCGGTTCGGTCTCGGTCAGCTCCCAGCGCAGGGTGGCGATGCCGTTCACCCAGGCGATGTTCATGCCGAGCAGGCGCACCGGGGTGAGATCCATGGCGTCTTCCACATCCAGGCGGCCATGACCGAAGCGGGCGTTGGGCACGGTGCCGGTGATCTGGTCCGAGCGGGCCGACTGGGTCAGGTGTTCCAGGGCCTCCTGGGGGGTCAGGCCGGGGTCCCGTTCCAGGAGCAGGGCCACCGCGCCGGCCACGTGGGGTGTAGCCATGGACGTTCCCGAGGCCACCACGTGCTGGCGGTCAGGGGTGGTGAGTTCCGACTGCCGGAAAGCGCCGATACCAAAGGCCGAGATGGCCGACGCGACACCGAACCCGGGGGCGGTGAGATCGGGCTTGATGTAGCCGTCCCGGTTGGGGCCGGTGCTGGAGAAGTTGGCCAGGTGCTGGAGAATGGGCGCCGGGTCCCAGCAGTAGCGGGCGGGCATATCGTCCTTGGGGTCGATCCCGTCCCAGCAGGCCTTGGTGGTGTAGGCGCCCACCGCGATCACGCCGTGGGAGCTGGCCGGGGTGCTCACCAGCTCTCCCTGATCCAGATAGTTGGTCCACTGCGCCGTGTTGCCGGCGAAGCCGGCGCAGGTGCCCCCGAACTGGGACCAGGGGATCCAGAAGTCGATCTCGACGTCGTTTCCCTCCGTGGCCACCTGCTCGAACTCGATCTTCCAGGTACCGGGGGCCGGGGCGGCGCTCACGGCGTCCCAGATGTCCACGTACACATAGCTGTCCCCGTTCATCGGCGACAGGTTGTGGCTCACATCGACGGTGCCCTGGGTGGTGGTGGTCCGCGCCATGTTGGTCCCGCGCCCGTAGGGCCCCATGCGCGCTCCGTTGGGAGCGACCACGGTGACCCGGGATGCGGGTCCGCTGTACCAGGCTTCCAGGACGGCGTAGTCGTCGCCGCCTCCGCTACAAGGCGCGTAGTTGGGGATGGAAAGGTTGAAGGTGCGCTTCTCGCCGGCGGGCAGGGTGGTCTCGGCGTGGATGGGATCGGCCCCCTCGTTTCCCGAGGCGGCGACCAGGATCCGGCCCTCCCCGCCCAGGTTCTCCAGGGCGACATCGAGGGGGTCGGTCCCGTCATGGGGACCGTACTGCGCCCCCAGCGACATGTTGACCACGCTCGGTTTGCTGCCGGCGACCTGGTGGATCCAGGCGATGCCGTCGATGAGAGCCGCGTCCAGGAAGGTCGTGTTGACGATGGCGAGGTCCGCCTCGGGGGCGACCCCCACGAACTGGAAACGCAGCGCATCACTGGGGGCGGCGCTGCCGTCGCCGGCGGCGATTCCCGCCACGTGGGTCCCGTGACCGATTTCGTCCCGCTGCCGGGTCTGGTTCGCGTTGATCTGCGCGGGGGTCCATGCGGTGCCGCAGTGGGACGGGTCCACGCTGTTGCAACCGGGGAACCCGCTGGGCGCGGGCCCCACCGAATCCCACTGGTCCCACAGACCGATGATCCGGGTGGATCCATCCGGATTCCTGAAGTCGTCATGGCTCAGATCGATGCCGGAATCGATGACCCCCACCACGATGCCGGCGCCGGTGTAGCCTCCGTAGGGAGGTCCCGTTCCCACGCTGCGGCCGTTGACCAGGTCGCTCTTGACGTCCGGGGCGCTGATGTCCAGGGAGGAGCGCAACGGGCGGGCGATCTCGGCATGGATCAGGCCGGGCACGGCGGCGAGCTCGTCCAGACGGCTGATGGGGACGGTGAGGGTGGCCACGGTGCCGGCGATGGTGTTGGGGGTGAACCCGAACGCGTCCAGCACCGCCGGGTCCTGGGCCACCGCGAGAAGGGTCACCGAGGGTGCCGGGGTCCCCGGCTTGCCCAACCCGCCTGCCCCGTGGATCGCGGTACGGCTATACCCGGGGATCGCGGCCATGGGATCCAGCCCCGGTTTGGCCAGGGCGTTCTGGAACGCGGTCTGCACCCGTCGCAGCCGGGGGGAAAGGGGGTCCGCGGCCCACGCCGAAGCGGCGCCGAGAAACACCGTGGAAACCAGAAGCAGGATCCCCAGTCGTCGATACATGCAAACTCCCTTGGATGAGCTAGTCGCGATCAAACAGCTGACAGAGTACCCGCGCCCCGGCATCCAGCGACGCCGCTTCGGCGGGAAGGATGGCATAGCCGGTTCCCCGGCTCAGGGAGTTGAGGATCCCCGATCCCTGGGCTCCCGTACTGCGGGCCACCCAGGCCCCGTTCTCGGTGGTGAGCGTAACCCGAACGAACTCGGTGCGCCCGGGTTTGCGGTGGATGGGGGTGGCCAACCCGGCCTCGAAACAGACCGGGAGCACCTGGGCGCGCCCGGCAAGACGCCGCAAACCCGGCAACACGAACTGATCGAACACCACCAGCGAGGAAACCGGGTTCCCCGGAAGACCAAACACGGGTGTTCCCTCCACATGGCCAAAGACCTGGGGCTTTCCCGGCTTGACCGCGACGCCGTAGGCGCTCACCGTGCCGAGTCGATCCAGGACCTGGCGGGTCAAATCCGCATCCCCCACGCTCACCCCACCGCTGGTGACGAGAAAGTCGGCCTCCCGGGCTCCACGCAGGACGCGTTCGGCGAGGGCGGCCTCCTCATCTCCTACGTACCCCAGGTCAAGGGTGGGATATCCAAGTTCCTGCAATCGGGCCAACAATCCCGGGCGATTGGAATCCCGGATGGCTCCCGGCCCTGGTTGCTGGTCCGCCGGGACCAGTTCGTTGCCGGTGGAGAGCACCGCGACACGGGGCAGTGGGTGAACGTTTACTCGCAGAATCCCCAGCGCGGTGAGCAAGCTCAGGTCCACCGCTCGCAGACGATGACCGGCGGGGAGCACCTCGTCCCCCTGGCGCACGGCTTCTCCCGCCAGGCGAATGTGGGCCCCCTCCTGGGCGGCCCGGGTGATGCGAAGGTCCCGGGCGTCCGCTGGGGAGTGGGGTAGCCGGGAGCGCCGCCGATCCGGATCCCAGAAGTTGGTGTGCTCCACCGGCACCACGGCATCCGCTCCCGCGGGGATCGGCGCGCCGGTCATGATCCGGGCCGCCTCGCCGGGCCGCACCTCGGCGCCCGGCACCGCCCCGGCGTGCAGCGACTCGACCACGGTGAGTCGAACCGGCGCTTCCTGGCTGGCCTGTCTTGTATCCGCGGCCCGCACCGCGAATCCATCCATGGCCGAGTTGGCGAACGACGGGAAGTCCTCTCCCGAAAGGACCGGTTCGGCCAGCGCGTGACCGAGGCTTTCCGATAGGGATTGCGGCACGGGGGGAAGCGGGCGGAGCGCCTCGATCACGTTGTTGCGAGCGGTTTCCCAGGGTATGAGGTGGCTCATGTGCCCGTTCCCGTCTCCGGGTGCCCGGTTTCCGTGTCGCCAAGCAGTCGCAGGGCGTGGGGGAGGAGGGGGCGGAGGACCTCGAGACATTGGGCGACCCCCTTGGGGCTCCCGGGGAGATTGACGATCAGGGTTCGCCCCACCATGCCGGCGGTCCCGCGGCTGAGCACGGCGTAGGGGGTCGCGGCGGAGGTGGCGCGTCGCAGGTGCTCGGCCAGACCCGAGGCGTCCCGGTCCACGACGTCACGCGTCGCTTCCGGGGTTACGTCCCGCGGCGCGAACCCGGTTCCCCCGGAGGTCACGATGAGGCTCAGCCCGGTGGCCGCGAGATCGCGGAGCGTCCGGGCAATGCGTGCCCGCTCATCGGGAACGATCACCGGAGGCGCCACGGTAAACCCGTACTCGACCAGGAGGTCGTGGGCCAGGACGCCGCTCGTATCCACGGACTCCCCGGCGGCGACCCGGTCCGAGGCCACGAGCACGCCGGCAGTCAGCGCGGAGTTCTCAGGCATCGGCAGCGCCGAAGGGATCCGCGAAGCCCTCCCGGACCCAGCGTCCGCTTTTCCCACCCTCCTTGAGTTCCAGACGCACATCGTCGATGCGGGTGTCCCGGTCGATGGCCTTGACCATATCCACCACCGCGAGGGCCGCCACGGAGACCGCGGTGAGGGCCTCCATCTCGACCCCGGTGGCCGCTCGGGTCCGGGCCTCGACCGTGATGCGCACGCCGCCACCATCGCGGTCCCCCTGGAGATCCACCCGGACCTCGTCCAGGGGGAGGGGGTGGCACAGGGGGATGAGTTGGGAGGTGGCCTTGGCGGCCTGGATTCCGGCGATCCGCCCCACGGCCAGCGCGTCTCCCTTGGGGAGATTCCCTTCCAGCAGGGCGTCCAGGGAGGCCGGGGCCATGCGCACCCAGCCCGAGGCCACGGCCCGGCGCGAGGTCACGGGCTTCCCGGAGACGTCGACCATGCGGGCATGGCCCTGGGCGTCGAGGTGGGTGAGGTCTTTCATTGCGGTATACTCCTCCCCGCTGCGGGGTGGGCGTCCAAGCCCTTGTACGGAGGGTAATTGACCCCGTGAGCGGGAATCAACCGACCGTCCGGAAGTATGGGACGTACCCGGTGAACGCGGAACCGTCCAACGCCTCGCCCCTCGACCCGTCATCGAGGGACCGGCACCCTCGAAACGCGAGCCCCATGCACAGAATTCTTTTTCTCACCCTGATCGCCTTGATGAGTTTCTCGCTCCCCGCCTTTTCCGGCCCGGGAGACGGGGCCGACGACGGGGTGGTGGATCCCTTCGGCGCTCCCCCCAAGGTGGTTTCCTTTCGCACCCTGTGGAACGTCGACGGAGCCCGGCCCGGCGACGAGGTGATCCTGGGCATCGTGGCCACCATGGACGGCGGCTTCCATATCAACGCGGACGCCGCCCAGCAGCCGCCGATCGAGGACTTCGATCCGATCCCCACCCGCATCACGGTGATCGAGGCCAGCGAGAACCTCAACCTCGAAGTGCGGTTCCCCAGGCCCCATGGGGTGACCGCCGAGTACCTCGACGGGGAACTCATGGCCTTCGAGGGGGAAACCGTCTTCTACCTGCCGGTTCGGCTGGACGAGGACTTCGTCGGGGACAGGGTTCGGGTCACCGTCGAGATCCACTTCCAAGCCTGCGACAACACGCAGTGTCTCATGCCCGACTCGGAGGTCGTCTCCGCCGCGCTGCCGGTTCTGGCCGGAGGCGCAACCCCGACCCCCGCCAACGCGAGCTTCTTTGCCGACGTCCCCAGCGCCGGCGGGGGGAGCGACCGCGTCACCTTCGACCTGTTCCGCTGGACCTTCTCCGTGGACGCCGCGTCCAACTCGGGACTCCTGCTCCTGTGGGTGGTCGCCCTGTTCGGTGGGTTCCTCCTGAACTTCACCCCCTGCGTGCTTCCGGTCATTCCCATCAAGATCATGAGCCTGTCCAACACGGCGGGGAGCCGAGGCCGGACCCTGGCCCTGGGAGTGGCCATGTTCCTGGGCATCATCGGGTTCTGGCTCGCCCTGGGACTGGTCATCAGCAGCGTGAGCGGCTTCACCGCGACCAACCAGCTCTTCCAGTACCCGGCATTCTCCATCACGGTGGGGACGATCATCGCCATCATGGCGGTGGGCATGACCGGGGTGTTCTACATGCAGCTCCCCCAGGCGGTCTACCAGCTCAACCCCAGCCAGGAATCCCTGCACGGTTCGTTCGGGTTGGGCATCATGACCGCGATCCTCTCCACGCCGTGTACGGCGCCGTTCATGGGAGCGGCCGCGGTGTGGGCGGCGGGTCAGTCCCCGGTGATCACCCTGACCACCTTCGCGGCGATCGGGCTCGGGATGGGGCTGCCCTACTTCCTGCTCTCCGCGTTCCCGCGTCTGGTCAGTCGCATGCCACGTACCGGCCCGGGGAGCGAACTGCTCAAGCAGGTCCTGGGGATCTTCATGCTCGCCGCGGCGGCCTACTTCGTGGGGGTCGGACTGACCGCGTTGCTCATCACGCCGCCGGATCCTCCGAGCAAGTTCCATTGGTGGGTGGTCATGGGCATCCTGGCCGCAGGGGGACTCTGGCTCGCCTGGCGGACCTTCGGGATCACCACCCGGCCGGGAAAACGCATTCTGTTCGGGGGGCTCGGTCTCATGGTGGCGACCCTGGCCGTGATGGGGGGGATCAACCTCACCGCCAAGGGCCCGATCGACTGGGTCTACTACACCCCCGAGCGGTTCGCGCAGGCGGTCTCGCGGCAGGTGGTGGTCATGGACTTCACCGCCGAGTGGTGCCTGAACTGCAAGAGCCTGGAACACGGCGTCCTTCACAATGACGAGGTGACGGCCCTGCTCGATCGTCCCCAAGTCGTTCCCATGAAGGTGGATATCACCGGCAAGAACCCCGAGGGAAAGGCCAAGCTCAAGGAGGCGGGGAGCCTGACCATCCCGTTGCTCCTGATCTATGCCCCGGGAGGGGATGTGATCCTGAAGGCGGATTTCTATACCGTGGACGAGGTGGTGGAAGCGATCCACACCGCGTTGGAACGGGTGGAATCGCCGACCGCCTCGGTCCGCTAACCCTGAATTCTTAAGCGCCGGGCGAAATCGGCCGTTCTGCGGTGTGGAAGCATTTCCGTAGTCGGCCGGTATGCACTAGACTACTTCCACCCCGCGATGTCCGGCTCCTGGAGGCCTTCATGATCCGCAAGCTCAGTGTTCTCAGCATTCTTGGCGCCCTTTTCCTGGGGTGCTCCAGTGGTGGGGACAATTCCTCTCCCGATGCCGAAGCCGTGGAGGTGTCGGCCGAGACATCCCAGGCTGATATGGCGGCGGCCGAAGCCCTCAAGAAGAAAGGCACGGTCACCGAGCCGGCCATCGACACCAGTTCGTTCCGCGCCGCGCCCGCCTGGGCCATGCCGGATCTGGACGGGGGGACCCTGACCAACGCGGATCTCGCCGGCAAGGTGGTCATCGTGGATTTCTGGGCCACCTGGTGTGGGCCCTGCAAGGCGGCCATTCCCCACCTGATCGAGCTCTACGACGAGTACAAGGATCAGGGGGTCGAGATCGTCGGTGTTTCCCTGGACCGCCAGGGCGCGCGCATCGTGGAGCCCTTCGTGAACCAGGCCAAGATCAACTACCCCATCGTCATCGGCAATGCCCAGGTGGTGCAGGATTTCGGCGGGTTCCGTGGGATCCCGACCGCGTTCGTGATCAGCCAGGACGGTAAGATCGTGCGCAAGCACGTGGGATTCCGGCCCAAGGAAGCCTATGAGAAGGACATTCGCGCGCTGTTGGGGCTCCCCGGCGGACAGCCGGGCGAGTAACCACGCCGCGAACACCATGGGTTGATGTCCCCGGAGATCCAGGGGTTCATCCTGGCGGGGGGACATTCCTCGCGATTCGGCACGGACAAGGCCTTGGCCTGCCTTGGCGGCAAGACCCTGCTTGGCAGGGCGGTGGCCGCGGTTCGCGCCCTGGGCATCGAACCCCGGGTGGTGGTGCCGGACCCCAGCCCGTATCTGGATACGGCAGCGGCCTTCGTGGTGGGGGAACGTCCCGATCTGGGACCGGCAGAGGGCCTTCGCGTCGCCCTGGAAGCCGCCGAAGCGGATCGCGTGCTGATGCTGACCACGGACATGCCCCGGGTTGATGCGGACACCCTGCGGGCGCTCCTCGCGGCGTCCTCGGATAGCCACCCCGTGGTCTGCTACCGGACGGACCGGGTGCATCCCTTTCCCGGCTGCTATCGCCGGTCGCTTCTGGAGGTGATCCCCGATCCACCGGGATCGCTGCAGACCCTCATCGCGTCCGTGTCCGCCGATTTCCTGGACCCGGGTGATCCCCGCAGTCCACGGGGAATCGAGGATCGGCTGGCCAACGTGAACCGGCCCGAGGACCTGCGTCGGGAGGCAAGGAGGCGGTAGGGCCTACCGGTACTGGATCTTGAGGTGGCTCCAGCTCGTTGTCTCGGTGGGCACCGGGCAGTTGTTGACGCCGCCGAGGTTGGGGAGCGCGTGCAGCCAGCCCGAGGAACCGATGGAGTCGGAGCAGATCTGGATGGACTCCCCTTCCGGGGGGACCGGCACGTACTCGCCGCTCACCCACACCCCTCCGGAAATGGCGGTGGATTCACGGGCCTGGCCAACCGCTCCCCACTGGACGAAGTCCTCGATCGCACTGGGGCTGGAGAAGGAGTTCGTGTTGTAGAGCGAGAACGCGTCGTCGGTCGCGCTGAGGGTGGGGAACGCACCGGTGTAGTAGTTCTGGGCGTCGTTGGTGCCCGAGGCGCCCACGTGGATCACGTAGGTGGCTCCCGGAGCCAGGCTGACTCCGGCCGGGAACTGCCGGTAGGAAAAGAATCCGCAGATCCACCAACCCCCGATATCCACCGTGGTGTCGCCGGTGTTGGAGAGCTCGATCTTCTGGTTTCCCACGTTGTTCCCGATGGGATCCACCAGGGCTTCGGTGATCCGGACCCGGGCATGGGACGGAGTGACCAGAAGCAGGAGACAGACGGGAGCGATCGTACGCAGGGCCCCCAGGACGAGGCGAGGCATGTCGGCAGCAGAGAACATGGCGACCCCTGGATGCGAAATGTGGCCGTGAAAGAGGTGTGGCCGTGAAGTTGGGCGTCAAACGCCTCGGAGCGGCCCCCTGAGATGCTGATGCGTCAAGCAGGCACCAGTATACCACGGAATCGTTCCGGATCTAGGCCGCCGCCTCGTCGTCGGCATCCCGGGAGGTTGTTTCCGGGGAGGGGATGCGAACCCAGAAGGTGCTGCCGGTCCCCTGGCTCCGGTTACGGACCCCCACCGAGCCGTCGTGGAGTTCCACGATCCGCTGGACCAGATGCAGCCCGATCCCCAGGCCGTCCTTCTGCTTGGCGGTGCGACGGACCCCCTGGCCGAACAGGCCGAAGATCTGGGCCATGTCCTCCGGGGCCACCCCGGGTCCTTCATCCCGGACTTCCAACAGGATACCCGTCTCATCCTGAACCAGGCTGATCCCGATCTCGCCCCCGCTGGGGGAGAACCGAACCGCGTTGGTCAGGAGGTTCACCACGACCTGGCGCATCTTGATCTCGTCGAGGGGGAGCAGGTCCACCTCGCCGAGATCCTCCGCGAAATGGATCTGGTGCTTTCCGGCCAGCAGCCGGGTGGTCTCGATGGCCTCCGCGGCAATGTGTCGCATGGAAGCGGGGTAGCGGTTGACGGTGAGCTTGCCCGTTTCCAGCCGGGTGAGATCGAGAATGTCCTCGATCAGCCCCAGCAGCCGCTCGGCCTCGGCCCGCAGGCGACCAATGAAGTCCCGTCGCTGCGTGGAGTCCATCTGGCCTTCGTGGTCGGTGAGGAGTTCCGCGTAGGCGATGACCGTGGTCAGCGGGGTCTTGAGTTCGTGGCTGGCCGTGGAGAGAAAGACGTCCTTCATCCGGTTCACTTCGCTCAGCTTGGCGTTGGCGGACTCGAGGGTCTCCGCCCGCTGGCCCAGCTCTTCCAGGGTCTCGGAACGCGCGATGACCGCGGCCACGTGCTCGGCGAAGAGTTCCAGGACCTGGCGTTGCCCGTCGGTGAAGGGCTCGGGATGGTCGATCCGGTTGACGTTGAGCACCCCGAGGCACCGGTTGTCCACGCTGAGCGGGACGGACAGGGCCGAGGTGATGTTGCGGTGGCGCTTGTAGTGCTTGGTGAACTCGCTGTCGGTGCGGCCGTCGAGAAGGATCCCTTCCTGACGCTGGGCCACCCGCCCCGCGATGCCCTGGCCCAGCTTCTGGCTCCCCCGGGCCACCCACTCGGCGTCCAGCCCGTAGTGCGCGCGGGTCTCCAGCATGCGGGTCTTGGGGTTGTAGAGCATGACCGAGGCCTGCTGGGCCTTGAGCACGGCCAACACCCGTCTGACGATGATGTCGAGGACCTCGCTGAGGGAGAACTCGAGGTTGAGGGTGGTGGACACCTCGAAGAGGCTGGAAACCTCGGAGAGCCGGGTGCTCACGTCCTCGAGGTCGGTTTCCTCGCGGGTGAGAATGCGGCGGACCGTGACCAGCTGGCGCTGCTTGAGGAAGGTATAGAGGACGAACAGGATGGCGAGTCCGGTCAGCGCGACCCCGCTCACGTAGCCGTCGGCGAGCCACTCCGTGGTCACCCCGCGCAGGGTCAGCTCGTGGATAAGGCGCGCGTTGAGAAGCTGCACCGTTGTCGCGAGGGCAACAATGAGCAGGAACGCGGCGAGCCACAGGAGCCAGCCGTGTCGGTCGATGGTGTCGAGTTGTTTGTTTTTTTGGTCTGTCATAGAGAGCCGTGATGGAATCCGGTTCGACAGGGTTATCGGCCCGGTGCTCCGGGACCTGAGGTCATGGGTCGCTTTGCCCAGGATCGTGCAATTCGCACGGTATCGCCAGGGATGCGGACCCTGCTTGTCCGGGGTGCCGCGCCCCGGTAACCTCACCCTCCGGCCGGAATCCCCGAACGGGTCACCCACACCTGGATGGTGCCACATGAGCGAATCCCGCCTTCCCAAACCCCCGAAGACCTATCAGGACTTCGTGGGGCGTTATCCGGACCTTGCCAAGGCCTGGGAGCTGGTTCACCGGGGGGAAGTGGCGGCCGGCCCCCTGGAAGAAAAAACGCGCCGGCTCATCAAGCTGGCCATTGCCATCGGGGCGAAACAGGAAGGCGCGGTACACTCCAGCGTCCGCAAGGCGGTGGCCCTGGGCATTCCTGCCGAAGAACTGGAACAGGTCGTGGCCCTTGCGGCCGGGACCCTCGGATTTCCGGCCACGGTGGCCGCCTTTACCTGGGTTCGCGAAGAGATCGAGAAGCAGTCCTGACCCCGGACGGGTCGAGGACCGCGGGAGCATCATGGTTCACGTCACTTCCGAAGTAGGCCGCCTGCGGACGGTGCTCGTCCACGAGCCGGGTGCCGAAGTCGATCACATGGTTCCGGACATGATGCAGGAGCTGCTCTTCGACGACGTCCTGTTCGGGGACCGGGCGCGCGAGGAACACGGCATTTTCCGGCGGGTCATGCAGCTCTTCCAGATCGAGACGGTGGAGATCCTGCGACTCCTGGAAGAGACGCTGGAGAACCCGGAAGCGCGCGAGTGGATCCTGGACACGGTGCTGGTCGAGCTCCCGCGCGCCGTGGCGGCCGAACTGGGCGAACTCCCGGCAGTGGAGTTGGCCGCCCGACTGACCGGGGGTATGCGGATGAAGAGCCAGGACGGGCTCTTCCAGGTTCCCCCGTTGGCCAACTGGTGTTTCCAGCGTGACCCGCAGGTCGTGCTGCACGACGGCGTGGTCTTCTGTGCCATGTCCTCACCGGCCCGGCATCTGGAGTCCTTCCTGGCCCGAGCCATCTTCCACTGGCATCCGGATCTGGCCGATGTTCCCGCGCTCCACGACCCGCTGCGTCCCACCAAGGGCTCGCTTTTCGTGGACTCCCGACGACCCCGTCTGGAAGGGGGCGACCTGGTTGTCCTGTCGAAGGACATCCTGGCCATCGGCGCCTCGGAGCGCACGGGGCGCAACGCCATTCGCTCCCTCGCCCGCAGCCTGGCCCGCCGGGACGGCGCACCCCGCTGGCTCCTGGTGGTGGCCCTGCCCCGCAAGCGCGCCTACATGCACCTGGATACGGTGTTCACCCTGGTCGACCGGGATGCCTGTCTGGTCCACGCCCCGGTCATGCTTCCGGGAGGGGCGGAACCGGCCCCGATTTCCGCGATCGATCTGCACTCGACCCACCTGGAGCCGGTGCATTGCGAGGACCTCATCAGCGCGCTGAAGGAGCGGGGCATGGACGTGGAGCCGATTCCCTGTGGAGGGTCGGACGAGGTCTCACAGCAACGCGAACAGTGGACCGACGGAGCGAACGTCCTGGCGCTCGCTCCGGGGGTGGTGACGCTCTATGATCGCAATGTCCGTACCGCCCAGGAACTCGCCGACCGCGGCTTCGCGGTGCTGGGAGCCGAGGACCTGCTCCTGGGGCGGGAGAAGGTCGATTTCGACAACCCCCGCCGGCTCTGCATTCTCATGCCCAGCAACGAGATTTCCCGGGCGCGTGGCGGCCCCCACTGTCTCACCCACCCACTGGTCAGGGACGACCTCTAGCCATGCCGATCAACGTGTGGGCCTATTTCAGTCCGGATTTCGCCAGCGCCAACGTCCCGTTCTGCAGCGACGGCAACTCGGCCACGGTTCCCCTTCCCCGGGGAACGTTGCGCTGGGACCGTACGCTGGCCTTCACCGCGATCGACGAACTGGTGAGCGGAGTGGCCGGTATTGTTGCTCCGGGCAGCGGGGGGCACGGGGAGCGCATCGAGCACCTGGGAGTCATGGTGCACGGCGCCCCGGGAGGACTGCGCATCCTGCGCGGAGGGGAGGTGCTGAGCCAGACGCATCTCTCCACCTACGCCCACCACTTCCAGACCCTCAACGGACACCTCAATCCCTCCAATCGCGGCCCGCGACCGGTCCTGATGTTCCTGTCCTGCGCCGCCGCCGCCCCCCCCGAGGGGACGGAGCTGATGTGCGGCATTTCCATGTGGATGCCGCGAACGCGGGTGATCGGGTTCACCACCATTCTCACCTCGGATGCCATCACCCCGCGCGAGCTGGACGACGGGTCGATCTGTCTGCCCCCGGATCTGAGGGGCACCACCCAGGAGTACCACCGCGATCGCGACATTACCCAGCAGCACGGCGGTTGGACCCGGAGCGAGGCGCAGAACATGCCGGTCGCGTCCCCCCGCGCCTTCAACGCGCGCGAGTTCCGGGACGGCGAGCTCTACTGGGAGCCGGACACCAACGATGGGACGGGCCGCGAGGCGAGTCTCCAGCGGCCCTCGTTGAACCGTCGTACCTCGGGACGCGGAGCGACGGAACACCCGGTATGAAGCCGTGACGCCGCCCGACCCCCGGTTGGCGCTGGCCCTGGAAGGCGTGCGGGATGCGGCGACCATCGCCATGACGGTGTACCGGGACCCCGGGTTGGCCTTCGAGGACAAGGCGGACGGGTCGCCGGTCACGGTAGCCGACCGGGCCATCGAGACCCGGTTGCGCGAACGCATCGCCGAGGCCTTTCCGCAGGACGGCATCGTGGGGGAGGAGTTCGAGGACAAGACCGGGTCCAGCGGGTTCTCCTGGTACCTCGATCCCATCGACGGGACCAAGACCTTCATTCGCGGCGTCCCCCTGTGGGGGACCATGATCGGCATCACCCACGAGGAGCGTGTCGTTGCCGGTGTGGTGCACTTCCCGGCCCTGGGAGAGACGGTGTACGCCGGGCGGGGAAGCGGGGCGTGGTGGAAGGTGGGGGACGTCGTGCGTCCGGCGCGGGTCTCGGACCGGTCCACCCTGTCCAGCGCGACCTTTCTCCATACCTCGGAACCCGGGTTCGAGCGGGCCGGGGTCTCCGAGGCCTACTTCAGGCTCTCCGGAGCGGCCCGGGTCACCCGTTCCTGGGGGGACTGCTACGGCTATCTCCTCGTGGCCACCGGTCGGGCGGAGATCATGGTCGATCCACGTCTGAGTCCGTGGGACGCGGCGCCCCTGCCGGTGATCCTGGAAGAGGCGGGAGGACGATTCACGGATTGGACCGGGGAGGTCACCCTGCACGGCGGAAACGGGGTGGCCACCAACGGCGTCCTCCACGAACTGGCCCTGGCCGGACTGCGCGGCTGATCCCGGGCCGGTCGCCTATACTGCCCCTATGAGCGAACCCGACTCGACCCCCCCCGACATGCCCTCGGTCCGCGAGTCCATCGAGGCCATCGACGACGAGCTCCTGGGAGTGCTCAAGCGTCGCATGGATCTGGTGGAGCGGATCGCCGAGGCCAAGCTGGATTCGGCCTGGCCGTTTCGCGACCCCCAACGGGAAGAGCAGGTGCTGGCCCGGGTGCGGCGGATGGCGGTGGATCACGGTCTCGATGCCCACGGGGTGGAACGGTTCTATCGACAGATCATGGAGATGTCGATCGCCCATCAGCAGCATCACATCCACAACCTCGCCACCGTCCCGTTGCGGGTGCACTATCAGGGTGTGGAGGGTTCCTACACCCACCTCACCGCGCAGCGTCGCTACGCGCATCGCGAGGGGGGCGTGCTGCTTACCGGGTGCCGCACCTTCCGCGAGGTGGCCGCCGCGGTCATCGACGGGTCCGCCGACGTGGGGTTGCTCCCCATCGAGAACACCACCGCCGGCAGCATCAACGACACCTACGACCTGCTCGGGGAAGGCGGCATCACCATCAACGCCGAGGTGGTGAGCCACATCGAGCACTGCCTGCTCGCGCTGCCCGGGACCCGGGTCGAGGACCTGCGGGTGGTGCTCTCGCATCCGCAGGCCATCATGCAATGCGAGGTCTTCTGGCGGACCGTGCCCTGGATTCGACCCACCGCGGAGTTCGATACCGCGGGCGCGGCCCGCAAGGTCCAGGCCACCGGCGATCCCACCCTGGGTGCGGTGGCCAGCGCCTCGGCGGCCACCCTGTTTGGTCTGGAGATCGTGCGGGAAGGGATCCAGACCCAGCAGGGGAACTACACCCGGTTCGTGGAAGTGGCACGGGAGCCGGTTCCCTGTCCGGCCGACGTTCCCTGCAAGACGTCGCTCCTGATCGAACTCGCCCACGAGCCGGGCGCGTTGGGCGAGGTGCTGCGTGGATTCGGCGAGCGGGGGGTGAACCTGACCAAGCTGGAGTCGCGACCCGTGCTGGGCTCGGCCTGGACGTACCGGTTCTACCTGGACCTCGAGGGGCATGCCGCCTCCTCCCAGGTGACCGAGGCCCTCGCCGCCATCGGGCCGTCGGTGCGGGAAACGCGGATCCTGGGAACCTACCCCCGCGCCGGGGAAGCGGGGCGTCTCTCCCCGGAGAAGCCGGCCTGATCCCGTATCACTTCCAGGACGAGATGGCCTCGAGCGGTTCCTTGGTGATGTCCGGCACCACCGCTCCCTCTTCCGGGTAACCGACCGGAATCAACAGGTACGGCTTGTGGTTCGGGGGAGCCTCGAGGATCCTGGCCAGGAATCCCATGGGACTCGGGGTGTGGGTCAGGGTGGCCAGACCCGCCATGTGCAGCGCGGCGAGCAGGAACCCGGTGGCGATCCCCACCGATTCGCTCACGTAGTAGTGCTTTGTCTTGCGCTGGGTTCCGTCCGGTTCCTCGGTGAGCCCGTAGTCGATGCGGAAGACCACGATCAGGTACGGAGCGGTCTCGAGAAACGGTTTATGGTCGTCCGTACCGAGGCGGGCGAGGTGCTCCAACCACTCCGGGGGGAAACGGCGCTGGTAGTTCTCCCGCTCCTCGGCCTCCGCCGCTTCGCGGATCCGGCGCTTGATCTCCGGATCGCTCACCACGGTGAAGTGCCACGGCTGGAGGTTGGCACCCGACGGCGCCCGTCCGGCCACGCGGATGGCTTCCTCGATCAGCTCCCGGGGGACCGGGTCGGGGGAGAACTCGCGAATGGTGCGTCGGCGCTCCATCCAGTTCGAGAAGGCACGCAGGCGACCCACCTGTTCCGACTCGGGGAGACGGGTGGTATCGACGGGATGGAACACGTAGCGGGACATGGGGCTTGGCTCTCCTTGGGGCGGGTTTGACGCCGGTCAGCATAGCGCACGGGGGCGCACGGGCGCCCCGGTTGCCTGTGCTAGGATCGCTTCACCTCGCGCCCAAAGGAAACACCATGGCATTGAACGTTGTTCGCCGTCTTGCCCCGGCCATGCTTCTTCTCCTTGCCGCGCTGGGAATTCCCTCCTGCGCCGTCGATGAGGCGCCGGCGGATTTTGTCTGGTTGATCGGGGCCGAGCCCGAGACGTTGGATCCGGCG
Source organism: Candidatus Eiseniibacteriota bacterium (assembly GCA_942491735.1). GTDB lineage: Bacteria > Eisenbacteria > RBG-16-71-46 > JABDJR01 > JABDJR01 > CALOCN01. Next base: position 517,994 of record CALOCN010000014.1, read on the forward strand.
TTGTTGTCGGGTCAGCCCGGGGGGCGGGTGGCGCGCAACGTCTTCGAGGGGCTGGTCTACAACAGCGAGGAGGACCTCAGTCCGCAGCCGGGCATGGCCACCCACTGGGAGCTCAGCGAGGACGGACTGGTCTACACGTTCCACCTGCGGGAAGCGACCTGGTCGGATGGGGCGCCGGTGACCGCCCACGACTTCGAGTTCTCCTGGAAACGGACCCTGGACCCCCTCGTCGCCTCCAAGTACGCCAACATGCTCTATCCCCTGGAAGGAGCCGAGGCCTACAACTCGGGCGAGACGACCGACCCGGGTACGGTCGGGGTCCGCGCCCTCGACGACCGGACCCTGGAAGTCCGGATGCATTCCCCCTGCGGTTACTTCCTGGATCTCTGCTGTTTCTACACCCTGCTCCCCACGCCGCAGCATGTGGTCGAGAAGTACGGCGAGAACTGGATCAAGCCGGAGTACATCGCCACCAACGGGCCCTTCGAACTCGAGGAGTGGCTGCTCAATCGCCGCATTCGTCTGAGGAAGTTCGAGGGCTACTGGAACGCGGAGAACGTCGCCCTGGATGTGGTGGACTGCGTTCCCTCGGACAACATCAACGCGAACTTCAATCTCTACATGAGCGGGGTGGCCGACTGGGGGGATGCCTCCTCGGTGCCCAACTACGTGATTCCGGAGCTCATGAAGCGGGGGGACTTCCACGTTTCCCCGTACCTCGCCACCTACTTCTACCGGTTCAACGTCAACCGGCCCCCCCTGGACGATGTGCGGGTGCGCAAGGCGCTTTTTCTTGCCACAAACCGGCAGGACATCGTGCAGTACGTGACCAAAGCGGGCGAAGTGGTCTCGCACAGCCTGGTCCCGCCGGGGCTTCCCGGGTATACCGAAGCGAGGCTGCCCGAGCGGAACGTGGAGGAAGCGCGTCGCCTCATGGCCGAGGCGGGGTATCCCGACGGCAAGAACTGGCCGAAGGTTGAGCTGCTGTTCAACACCTCGGAGAGCCACAAGCAGATCGCCGAGGTGGTCCAGCAGCAGTGGAAAGAGGCGCTGGGGATCCACGTGGACCTGGTCAACCAGGAGTGGAAGGTCTATCTCGCCACCACCCTGGCCGAGGACTACTGGGTGGCCCGGGGAAGCTGGATCGGGGACTACCTGGACCCCAATACCTTCCTCGACATGTGGACCAGCACCAACGGAAACAACCGGACCGGTTTCAGCGATCCCGGTTACGACGCGCTCATCAACCAGGCTGCCCGCACCCTGGACGTGGCCGAGCGGATGGAGCTGCTGCGCCAGGCCGAGGAGTGGGTTCTCAACAAGGAGATGATCATTCTCCCGTTCTACACCTACGTGGTGAAGAACCTGTATGACCCACGGGACTTCTCCGGGCTCAAGCCCAACCTGATCAACATCGTCAACCTGCGCGCGGTCAAGCCGCTGCGGGGGCATCGGGGGACCCCCCGGGACAAGGTGCTGCCCAGGGACGCGATGGCCTCGACCGCGGTTGTCGGCGAAGGACGATCCGAGTAGTCTTGCCGATCCCATGCTGACCTTCATCGCGAGACGGCTGCTCTCCACCATTCCGCTGCTGTTCGCCATCCTCTTTTTCAGCTTCATCTTCATGCGATCGGCCCCGGGGGGGCCGTTCGATTCCGAGCGGAGTCTGCCGCCGGCGATCGAGGCCAATCTCCAGGCCAAGTACCACCTCGACGAGCCCATGCTGCAGCAGTTCGGACGCTACCTGGGCGGGTTGCTGCAGGGGGACATGGGACCCTCGTTCAAGTACCAGGCGCGATCGGTCAACGAGATCATCGCCCAGTCGCTGCCGGTCAGCCTCACCCTCGGTTCGCTGGCCTTGGCCATTGCCCTGCTCATCGGGATTCCGACCGGGGTGTTCGGGGCGATCTATCACAACCAGTCCCGTGACTACCTCCTCATGAGCTTCTCCCTGCTGGGGATCAGCATCCCAAACTTCGTGCTGGGACCCATCCTCATCATCGTGTTCAGCTTCGGTCTGGGCTGGTTCCCGGCCGGTGGGTGGGGAACCATTCAGCAGGTCATTCTTCCCGCGATCACCCTGGGGGCGATCCGCGCCGCCTACGTGGCGCGTCTATCCCGCGCCGGCATGCTGGAGGTGATCCGTCAGGACTACATCCGTACCGCCCGGGCCAAGGGGCTTCGGGAGCGGGTGGTGGTGGCCAAGCACGCGCTTCGCGTGGCCATCCTCCCCGTGGTCAGCTATCTGGGCCCGGCCACGGCGAGCATCCTGGTCGGTTCGGTGGTGGTGGAGCGGATCTTCAATATCCCCGGACTGGGTACGTTTTTCGTGAACTCGGCATTGAACCGCGATTACACCCTGGCCATGGGGACGGTGCTGCTCTACAGCGGGCTTCTCATCAGCCTCAACTTCCTCGTCGACATCCTGTACTCCATCCTGGATCCGCGGGTGGAGCTCTCGTGACCGATCCCAAGCTTCCCTCGGTTGCACAGCCGGTAGTCGGGGTGGGCTACTGGAGAGACGCCTGGCGGCGGTTGCGCAAGAGCCGCATGGCGTTGATCGGCGGCGTGGTGCTTCTGGTGATCACCTTTGGTGCGCTCTTCGCACCCGTGCTCACACCGTACGACAACGAGCAGCAGAACCTGGAGAATCAGCTCCAGGGGCCCTCGTGGAGTCATCCGTTCGGGACCGATCTGGCCGGCCGGGACCTGTTGACCCGCGTGCTCTACGGAGGTCGCCTCTCGCTTGCGGTGGGTATCCTGGCCACAATGGTCAGCCTGATCATCGGCGTGACCTGGGGCGCGGTGGCCGGGTTTCGGGGAGGCAGCGTCGACAACGCGATGATGCGGTTTGTCGACATGCTCTACAGCCTGCCCTTCATGTTCTTCGTCATCCTGCTCGTGGCCTACTTCGGGCGGAACCTGCTGTTGCTGTTCCTCGCCCTGGGCGCGGTGCAGTGGTTGACCATGAGTCGCATCGTGCGTGGACAGATGATCCAGTTGCGGGAGCAGGAGTTCGTCCAGGCCTCACGCGCCCTGGGGGCTTCCAACGGACGCATCATCTTCCGTCACCTGATTCCCAACCTTCTCGGCCCCATCATCGTCTACGCGACGCTCACCGTTCCCGCGGTCATGCTGGAAGAGGCGTTCCTATCCTTCCTGGGGTTGGGGGTGCAGCCGCCCAATTCGTCCTGGGGGCTCCTGGCGGCCGAGGGGGCCAGCACCATCAACGCCGTGGCCACCGCGCCGTGGCTCATCGTGTTTCCCGGGGTGGCCCTGGGGTTGACCCTGTTCTCGCTGAATTTCCTGGGAGACGGGTTGCGGGACGCCTTGGACCCGCGCGACAAGAACCGCTAGGCGGCGCGCGCGGCCATCTCGCGCACCGCGTCGTCCTCGCTGGGTAGCGGGGCGAGTGCCCCGCCGGCGCCCGAGAGCATGAGGATGTCCGAAACGGTCCTGGAGGGATCGACCAGCCTGAGCCACCCGCCGCGGCGATCCTGGAGGTTGGACTGTTCCAGGAGGATGCCTACCCCTTCCGCGCTCAGGTACTCCAGTTCGTGGAGGTTGACCACCACGTAGGGGGACCGCTCCGCCGCGGCCCCGAGACGCTCCCGGAACTCGGCCTGGGTGCAACCGGCCACCGCTCCCCGCAGACGCAGGATGGAGACCTCGGTCCCGTTCTCGACGTGGAGGCGGGCAATGGAAATCAAGTGCGCGGGGTCATGCTGCTTCACGGTGTGTCTCCTTCACCAGGCGGCCAAGGCGGTGCATGTCGAGAACCAGATCGAGGACGTTGCCCCCCTCGTCTCGCGGTTGGTGGGTCATCGAGTCGGTCAGGCGGCGCAGCAGGGCCAATCCTCGGCCCCGCTCCATCAGCAGATCGGCGCTCTCGGACAGGGAGAACACGTGGATCGAGGTGACGTCGATCCCGGGGGCCCGGTCGAGGATCCGGATGTGGATGTGGGAAGCGTCGGTCATCGAGAAGCGCAGCTGGATGGGGCGACCCGCCGCTCCCCGGTATCCGTGCTCGACCACGTTCGACACCGCCTCCTCGATGGCGAGAAGGACCAGGGCCCGGACCCCGGGAAGAGGCACCTCCCCGGTCAGCCACCCTTCCACGTGGTCCCTGAGTCGGGATCGCAGCCGGGGGCCGGTCGAAAGGCACAACTCCTTGAATCGAAGCGGATTGGACGACTCCATGCGGGAGTTATCGGCAGGGGGAGGGGGGCCTGAAGGGGATTTCGGGGCAGATGCCCCAGTGAGGGCCCGCGTGGGAGAAATGACCGGTAGGGCGCACCCGCTTCATAGCCTTGTTGCGCTGGGGAAATCGGCCAGGCGCGGGGCGTGAGTCCCTACCGGTCAACGTGCGGTGGGAATCTCGGAATCAGGTACGGGTGGTTTCGGGGGGTGTGACAGCGGCATCGGGAGAAAACACCCGCCTTTCGGGGTACCCAGGTAATCATGATATCCTGCGGTTCCCCGTCTCCCGTGGTGGCCGCTACCGGGCTTCAAAGGACTTCCCTTGACCATGCTCCCGCCTCACGCCTCCGGGCGCCTGTACGCCTCTTTCATCGTTCTCCTGCTCGCGCTGTTCGGCGTCGGTCTGGCCGGCTGCGGGGAATCCGATCCTCCCCCCGAGTGCACCGCGATCGAGGAAGGGGAGCTTCTCTTCGATATGGATCCCCAGGACTTCGCCGAGGCGGGATTCCGCTACGCCGGGGTCGAGCTGGTCCGGGCCGAGTTCTTCTCCGAGGTGAACCTGTTCGTGTTCCGTCGTCCGGACCTCACCACGGTCCAGTTCTTCATCCCTGAACTGGGGTTCCAGCCGCCCATCGAAGTGGGTAGCACCTATACCCTGGAGGGGATGCTTCGGGGCGGGGTCCCCGCGGCGAGCGGACTCAAGATCTTCGACGATCAGGGGTTGCTGTATCTTGCCGTCACCGACTCGGACAGCCCCTCCGGCAATCGGCGCATCTGGGGCCGGAGTTACGGGGACCTGGCCGGGGCCGGCACTGAGCTCACCATGGTCCGCGAGGAAATCGGCTGCGAGAAACGGGATGTCGATGATCAGTGCTTCCGGGAGTTCCGGAACCTGCGGCTCTCCTTCCGCATCGAGGGACAGGCGATTGCCTCCCTGGCCCACGGGGAAACGGCGATCCACAACGGCTGGATCTATCACGTCCACAAGGCGGTCCATGTGGTGGTGGATTCCTCCTGCCCCAACATCGCCGGCGCCCTGCAGAACCAGTTCTCCTTTTTTGTCCAACGGGAGGGTTCCGGCACCGTATCCCGTTGAGGCCGGGACGCCTCCGCGTGATAGGATGCCCGGACTCTTGTAACGGGGTCGGCGAGCCTGCCGGCCCTGCGGCGTTTCATCGACAAGTCCATGCGCGGGGAGCCGTGGCTCCCGCAGGGGAGATCCTCTCGTGCCCGCCGTACGCCCTTCTTTTTTTGGTGACGTCAATCGGAACTTCGATCAAGCCGCGGCCCTGCTGAACTACCCCAAGGGTCTCCTCGAGCAGATTCGTACCTGCAACAGCGTGTATTTCCTCCAGTTCCCCATCCGCAAGCCGGGAGGGGAGTACGAGGTGATCAAGGCGTGGCGCGTGCAGCACAGCCAGCACGCGGTGCCCACCAAGGGGGGGATCCGCTACAGCCAGTCCGTGAACCAGAACGAGGTCATGGCCCTTGCCGCGCTCATGACCTACAAGTGCGCCATCGTCGACGCGCCGTTCGGGGGAGCCAAGGGTGGGGTGAAGATCAGCCGGCCCCAGTACTCCCAGGAGCAACTCGAGGCCATCACCCGCCGTTACACGTCGGAGCTGGTGAAGAAGAACTTCATTGGCCCCGGCATCGACGTTCCCGCTCCGGACTACGGGACCGGCCCCCAGGAAATGGCCTGGATGGCCGACACCTACATGGCCTTCAACCCGGGCCAGATCGACGGGCCCGCCTGCGTGACCGGCAAGCCGGTGAGCCAGAACGGCATCCATGGTCGCAAGGAAGCGACCGGCCTCGGGGTGTTCTACGGAATCCGCGAGGCGGTCACCCACCCGGCGGTCATGAAGCGGGCCGGGTTGGCACCCGGTCTGGAAGGCAAGCGGATCGCGGTCCAGGGGCTGGGGAACGTGGGGTACTACGCGGCGAAGTTCCTGGTCGAGAACGGCTGTGTGCTCGTGTCGGTCTCCGAGCGCGAGGGCACCCTGAGCAATCCCAACGGGCTCAACCTCGAAGACCTCATGGAGCACCGCAACGCAAAGGGGACGCTACTCGGCTTCACCGACGGCCGGTTCAACGAGGATCCCAGCGCGGTGCTGGAATCGGAGTGCGACATCCTGGTGCCGGCGGCGCTGGAGCGCCAGATCACCAGCGCGAACGTGGAGCGGATCAAGGCGCCGATCATCGCCGAGGGAGCCAACGGCCCCACCTCGTTCAACGCGGGAGAGATCCTCGTCAAGCGGGGGCACCTGATTCTTCCCGACCTCTACCTCAATGCGGGCGGCGTCACCGTTTCCTACTTCGAGTGGCTCAAGAACCTGTCCCATGTGCGGTTCGGCCGCATGGACAAGCGGTTCCAGGAAGCGTCCCATGCCCAGATGGTGGGAGCCATCGAGCAACTGGCCGGACGCACGCTTTCCTCCTCCGCCAAGGAGCGGCTGATCCACGGGGCCGAGGAAGAGGACATCGTCTATTCGGGTCTCGAGGAGACCATGTCGGTGGCCTTCCACACCGTGGCCGAGCGCATGCTCACCGACAACCGGATCGACTCCCTGCGTACGGCGGCGTTCTCGGTGGCCATCGAGAAGGTGGCCAACGCCTACCTCGAGCTGGGAGTGTTCCCCTAGACCGGACCGCGCGGGGTAGCAACTGACCATGGCCAGCATTCAACGTCGTCAGACACCTACCTGCACCATCGGTGCCGTCCCGGTCGGATCGTGCCACCCCGTGGTGGTGCAGTCGATGACCAACACGGATACCGAGGACCCGGCCTCCACCGCCGACCAGATCATTGCCCTTGCCGAGGCGGGGAGCGAGCTGGTGCGGATCACCGTCAACACGCGCCGGGCCGCCGAGGCGGTTCCGGAGATCCGGCAGCGGGTGCGCGACGCGGGGACCTCCGTGCCCATCGTGGGGGATTTCCACTACAACGGGCATCAACTGCTTACCGAGTCCCCGGAGTGCGCCGAGGCGCTCGACAAGTACCGCATCAACCCGGGCAACGTGGGGCAGGGGCGTCATCAGGACGCCAACTTCCGCCGGATCATCGAGGTGGCGGTGGCCCATGACAAACCGGTGCGGATCGGGGTGAACTGGGGATCCCTGGATCAGGCGTTGCTCACCCGGCTCATGGACGAGAACGCGGCCCGCGAGACCCCCCGGGAGGCGGAGGCGATCATGACCGAGGCCATGGTGCAAAGCGCATTGGTCTCGGCTTCCCTGGCCGAGGAATACGGTCTGGGTCATGACCGGATCCTGCTCTCGGCCAAGGTGTCGCGGGTCCAGGATCTCATCGACGTCTATCGTGAGCTGGCCGCGCGGTGCGACTACCCCTTGCATCTGGGCCTGACCGAGGCCGGGATGGGTCTGCGGGGCGCGGTGGCCTCGGCCTCGGCCCTGAGCGTGCTGCTGCAGGAGGGCATCGGCGACACCATCCGGGTCAGCCTCACCCCGCGTCCCGGGGGAGACCGGCGCGAAGAGGTCGCCATCTGTCAGCACATTCTGCAGTCCATGGGGTTTCGCCACTTTGCTCCCCAGGTCAGTGCCTGTCCGGGTTGCGGTCGCACCACCAGCACCTTCTTCCAGGAAATGGCCGAGGACATCCAGGGGCACATCTCGAGCCGCATGGCCGAGTGGCGACGGATCTACCCCGGCGTGGAAGAGCTCAAGGTCGCGGTCATGGGTTGCGTGGTCAACGGACCGGGCGAGTCCAAACACGCGGACATCGGGATCAGCCTGCCCGGGACCGGGGAATCCCCCAAGGCGCCGGTGTTCGTGGACGGCGCGCTCTCCACCACCCTCAAGGGGGACCGCATTGTCCCCGAGTTCCTGGAGATCCTGGACGGGTACGTGACCCAACGCTACGGATCGTTGCAGGAGAGCGGGAACTGACACAGGCCCCGCAGGCCTCGCCCGCTTCGCCGCCCGGCGCCGGATGGATCTGGGGTCTCGCGGTGGCGCTGCATCTGATGGGTTTCGCGGCCGTTCTCCTGACCGGCGGCCAGGACACGGGTCTCCTGATCTGGAGCGTCCTGGGGACCGCGGACCGTTGGGGCGTGGTTGTCGTTTCGGGGCTGGCGGCGCTGATCGTGTGGCTGGGGATTCCGTTCCCGCGACGCGGGTGGCAGCTGATCCCGCTCTCGTTCGCGATGGTGCCGCTCTTTGTCCGGTTCAGGGACGCCACCCATCTCCTGGGGGACGGCCGTCTCTGGATCTCCGTGCTCACCGGGCAGGACCGCGCCTTTCATGCCCATGAACCCCTCGCCTTTGCCCTGTTCGATTGGGCGGTGCCCGCGGCGGACGCGGCGGGGGTGACCGCCCGTGCCGAGTGGGTGAGCATCATCCTGGGTGGGGTGGCGGTTTTCCTGTTCGGGTTCATCGCCCAGCGCATGGCGCGTTCCCACCGGGGGCGGTGGCTGGTCTTCCTGCTGTTGCTCGCTTCGGGCACGACCCAGTTCGGGTTCGGCTACATCGAGGCCTATCCGGTTCTCTGGGTAGCGCTCCTGGCCTATCTGGCGACCGGTCTGGTGGCGGTGCGGGGAGGAACGCTTCTCGCCCCGTCCCTTGCCCTGGGGATGGCGGTGGCCGTGCATGGGACCGCTGTGTTGTTGGGGTCTTCCTGGCTGGTCCTGGCCCGCGGGGGGAGTCGTCGAGAGGTCCTGATGGGGCTGGGTCTGGGCGCGATTCCGGTGATCGTTGCCTACCTGGTTGTTCCGCGGATGCTTGGGGGAAGTTCCGGCGGCGAAACGGTGGAGGGCACCCGGCAGATCCTGGAGCAGTTCCGTCTCTATCCGCACGGGCTGGGGGCGTGGCTCGCCGAGCAGACCAGCCGCTGGGCCCTGGCCGCCCCCCTTGCCGTGACCGTGCTCCTTCTGGTGGTGGGTCGCCGCTTCACCGACCTGCCCACGGACCCACTCGTTCGGCGAGGGCTGGCCTTTACCGGAGCCCTGGCGGTGGGTCTCATGCTGTTCCCGCTCCTGGTGGACACCAACGGATCGCGAGGTTGGCTGGTGGACTGGGACAACTTCTCCACCGCGGGTCCGGCCCTGATGGCCTGCGTGGGGTTGGTGGGAGCGGCACAACTGGAGTCGGGGCGGATGGCGCGCTTCACCGCAACCTGGGTTGTCTTCGCCGCCCTGCTGGGGACCGTCTCGTTCGTTCTCCTGAACTCGCGCGCCGACCTCGCCGAAGGCCGGTTTCGCCGGGTGGTGGGCTCCCAGTCGTTTCACGCCTCCGCGGCCATGGGGCATGAATCCCTGGGGATGTACCACCGGGACCGCGGGGACTGGGAACGGGCGGCGGCGGACTTTGCCGTCTCGGCCAGCTTCGACTCCACGAATCCGCGCCGGATCCGCAACGCCGCGGCGGCGCTCATGCGGACCGGCGACGCGCAGACGGCCGCGACGCTTTACGGGGAACTGAGCCGCCTGGAGCCATCCAATCCGGAAGCCTGGTTTCGCTTGGGCACGGCCCTCGAGGCGACCGAGGAGCCGGATTCGGCCGGGGTGGCCTATCGCCGCGCCCTGGACCTTGCCCCAACCCACGCCGGGGCCCTGGACGGTCTGGGAGGGTTGCTGGTCCGCACGGGCAGCACGGAAGCGGATCGCCTGGAAGCGGTGGTCATCCTGCGTCGCCTGCTCGTTGTGCGTCCTGATCATCCCCAGGCCGGGGCCATCCGGCGCACCATCGAGGCTCTCGGGACGCACGAAGAAAGGCGCCCCCCGAAGGGAGCGCCTTGAAGTGTCCAGCCTCGCGGGAGGTGGTTACTCGGATGTGTCGTAGAACGACTTGATCTTGCCCCAGCTGGTTTCCTTGACCGGCACGGTGGCCTCGAAGAACTCGATGCTGGAGATCGCGCCGCTGCTGGAGAAGCTGAGCTCCAGGCAGGTGATCTCGCCGTAGCTGGAGAGATCCAGGGTCTGCGCGGAGTTGTCGCCCAGGTCCGAGGCGTTCACGGTGCCCTTGAGGGTCCCGTCGTTCTCGAGAATGAACTGGGCCGACTCGCTGTCGATGTCGAGGATCACCACTTCGGTCACCACGACGACATCGTCGAAGTCGAAAACGATGGTGCCGCCACTGACTTCGTCATCGGGGTCGTCCACGATGTTGTCGGTATTGGAGTCACCAAGGTCCTCCGCGATGATGAGCAGGTTGCCCTGGGGGGCGCAGTTCTCGCCCGGCATGCCGACCTGTCCGCCGGTGCCCACGCCGGGACCGCCGCCGGGGCAGGTGTTGTTGGGAGCACCCAGATCCGGGTCTCCGCCGGTGGGGTTGCCGGAGTCGAAGATGATGGCCGTATGCGGACCGTTGTTGTTCGTGACACTGATGGTCATCTTGGGGAACAACGTTCCGGGAGCGGAACCGCCCTGAGGCAGCGTGCCGGCGACGACCGTGCCCGCGACCGGGCCACTGAAGTCTTCGACATCCGCGAGCGCTGAGACCGGAGCGATAAGAAAAGCGGACAAGAACAGTGCTGTAGAAACGCGTTGCCAACGAGTCATGCAGACCCCCCTCGGGTGAGTAAGTCGAGATGCAAAGCCAGACTTAACAAGTCTGGCGGAGTGGAAGATAAGGCACAATCGCATCTTGCATGAGTGAAAGAATCGTCGCATCAGAACCGTATGGCGCGCTGACCCTACCTCGGCGACAATGGGACCCATGACGACCCAGCGGGTGGCGGTCCTTTCCGCGGTGCGAACCCCTTTCACCAAGGCCGGAGGCGTACAACGCACGGTGCCGGCCTATGAACTGGGTCGTGTTGCGCTGCGTGAGAGCGTCGAGCGTTCCGGTATCCCGGAAGATTCCGTTGAAGAGGTGATCCTCGGGAACATCGCGGGTCCGGCGGACGCCACCAACATTGCCCGCGTGGTCGCTCTGCGGGCCGGGTTGCCCCGTCACATTCCCGCCTACACGGTGAACCGCAACTGCGCTTCGGCGCTGCAGGCGGTGGCCGACGGGATGCTCCGGATTCGGGCCGGGGTGGCCCGGGTGGTGGCGGTGGGCGGCACGGAGTCCATGTCCCAGGTGCCGCTCCTGGTGTCCCGCCCCACCCAGGACAAGCTCGAGCGAGCCATGCGGGCGCGATCCGTTCCGGAGCGGTTGGCGGCCTACGCACGATTTCGTCCGGCGGACCTGAAGCCGGTCATCGGTCTCCTGGTGGGGCTCACCGACAACGTGTGTGGTCTCAACATGGGAGAGACGGCCGAGGTCCTGGCGCGCGAGTTCTCGATCAGCCGGGAGGCTCAGGACCGGTTCGCGTTGGAGAGTCACCGCAGGGCGGCTGCCGCGCACGAGTCCGGGCGGTTGGCCCGGGAGATCCAGCCGGTTCCCCTGCCGCCCGACTACACCCGTTTCTCCACCGAGGATGTGGGCTTTCGTGCACAACAGTCCATGGCGGCCCTGGGGAAGCTGCGACCGGTGTTCGACAAGCGGTACGGGACGGTGACCGCGGGGAACTCGAGCCAGATCACGGACGGGGCCGGCGCCCTCGTCCTGGCCTCGGAAGGCTTTGTCGAGGAACACGGCCTCTCGCCGTTGGGTTACGTGCGGGCCGCGGCGTTTGCGGGATTGGACCCGGCACGGATGGGACTGGGGCCGGTCATGGCCACCGCGCGTATCCTGCGCGAGCAGGGGTTGTCCGTGGCCGACATCGGGCTCATCGAAATGAACGAGGCGTTTGCCGCGCAGGTCCTGGCCAACCTCGAGGCGTTCGCTTCGGATACGTTTGCCCGAAACGAACTGGATCGGGACCGGGCGCTCGGTGCGCTCGACCCCGAGCGGCTGAACGTCAACGGCGGGGCCATCGCCCTGGGGCATCCGGTGGGAGCCACCGGGGCGCGATTGGTGCAGACCCTGCTGGTGGAAATGGCCGAGCGGGATGTCGAGTTGGGGCTGGCCACCTTGTGCGTGGGGGGAGGCCAGGGAGCCTCGGTTCTCCTGGAGCGGGCATGAACGAGCACACCCCCCCGGACTCCGGGACGCCACAGACCCGTCTCTTCGCCGGGGGCGGGGAAGCGAAACCCCACCCGGGGGTTCGGCTGACTATCGACGAGGCATCGATCGGGTGGATCGTGTTCGGGAATCCGGAGCAGAAGGTCAACACCCTGACCACGCCGCTCATGGAGGCGTTGCGTGACCTGCTGGACGAGGCGCTGCGACGCAACGTGGTGGCGTTGGCCTTCGTGAGCGACACCCCACGGATGTTTCTGGCCGGGGCCGACATCAACGAGATCGCCGGGGTGACCGAGCCCCGCAGTGGGGGTGGAAAAGGCGGCCTACGGTCAGGCCCTGTTCGAGACCGTGGCCCGGTTTCCGCGTCCCACCGCGGCGGTGATCAGCGGCCCGTGCGTGGGCGGGGGCTACGAACTCGCGTTGGCGTGCACGTACCGGGTGGCCGAGAACGTGCCCCAGGTCCGGGTGGGACTCCCCGAGGTCAAGCTGGGGATTCTCCCCGGTTTTGGAGGGACCCAGCGCCTTCCCCACCGGGTGGGGCTGCGCGGTGCCCTGGACATGATCCTTTCCGGGAAAACGCTCCCGGCCAAACCGGCCTTCCGGCGCGGGCTGGTGGATGCGCTGGTTCCCGAGGGGGAGGGGCGTCGGGTCACCGGGGACATCCTGCTCGGTCGGCGTTCGGTGATGCCGGCCCAGCCCGGTCGTCTGGACCGGGTGCTGGCCTCGGTCCCGTTCCTGCGCAATTACGTCCTGGGCAAGGCGCGCGGTGCCCTGCGGAGAAAGGTGCGGGAGAACCATTACCCCGCGCCCTTCCGTGCCCTGGAATGCGTGGGCCATGCGTTCAGCCGGGGCGAGGTTGCGGCCTACCGCGCCGAAGCGGAGGCGTTGGGGGAGACCATCGTCACCGAAACCTCCAAGAACCTGGCCTGGCTCTTCACCACCCAGGGGGAGATGAAGTCGCCCCGGGGGTTGGACCTGTCGCTGGCCCGGAGCCCGCAACGGTTCGCGGTGCTGGGGGCCGGGGTCATGGGGGGCGGTATTGGTTGGCTGGCGGCCGAGAAGGGCAGGAAGGTGCGCATCAAGGATGTGGCGCCGGCCGCGCTGGCGAGCGCGCTGGCCACCGCGGGTGGGTTGTGGGCCGGTGCAGTGCGTCGTCGGCGATTGACCCCGCACGATCGGGCGGCCCGGGTCGAGCGGCTCTCGTTCACCCTCGACTACACCGGGTTCGCCTTTGTTGATTTTGTTTTCGAGGCGGTGGTGGAGAACCTCGAGGTCAAGCGCAAGGTGGTCGAGGAACTCGAGGCGCACGTCGGGGACGAGGTGGTCATTGCCAGCAATACCTCGTCCCTGCCCATCGGGGACATTGCCCGGGGCGCGCGGGTTCCCGGACGTGTGGTGGGGTTGCATTTCTTCAACCCGGTGGATCGCATGCCCCTGGTCGAGGTCATTGCCGGGCCGGCCAGCGATCCCGCCGCGGTGGCCACGGCGTTCCGGACCGCGTTGGATCTGGGCAAGACCCCGATCCTGGTCCAGGACGGGCCCGGTTTTCTCGTCAATCGGCTCCTGGCGTTCTATCTGGGTGAAGCGTTGTCGCTCTACGAGGCCGGGGCGGATATCCGCCGGGTGGACGCGACCTTCGAGGACTTCGGCATGCCGGTGGGTCCCTTCGAGCTGCTGGACCAGATCGGGTTGGACGTGGCCGAGAAGGTGACCCATGTCCTGGGGGCGGCGTTCGGGGAGCGGCTCCCGGCCCAGTCCATCCTGTCCACCTGGGTCAAGGAAGGGCATCTGGGCAAGAAGACCGGCCGGGGGTTCTATCGGTACGAGAAGGGAAAGAAACGCGGGCCGGCCATCTCCCAGGCGGGGGACCATCGGCTGGTCATGTCCGAGGAAGACCTGTTGGACCGCTTGATTCTGCCCATGATCAACGAGGCGGCTCGATGTCTCGACGAGGGGGTGGTGCAGCGTCCGCTCGACGTGGACGTGGGGATGGTCTTCGGGACCGGATTTCCTCCGTTCCGGGGCGGACTCCTGCGCTATGCGGACGCCCGCGGGGTCGCTACCCTGACCGAACGACTGGATGCGCTGGTGGCGACGGTGGGAGAACGCATGCGCCCCTCCGAGGCGCTGCGGCAGCGGGCGGGTGGGTTCTACGCCTGACCGCGCACGGAGCGACTTGACCATCGGGGCGTCCGGGAACGAAGATCCCAACCCTTTCGGGAAGACCGATCTTCCCCGATCCATGGGTCCATCCACCGGGCGGCCGGGCCGCCCCACCGGGAGCAATCGATATGGCAGCCTATACCTGTGAGAAGTGCGGCATGAGCGTTGGAACCATGACCTGCGGTCAGTGCGGCAAGGAACTGGAACACGGTTCCCTGACCAAGGGGGACGGCACCACGGTGCACATCTCCAGCTGCCCCGACGGCCACGGGAAGATCAAGTCTCCCATGTGCTGCGGGCAGGACATGAGCTGCCCTGCATAACCTCTAAGGAACTTATCCAGGGCGACTAATCCAGGACCACCATGCGGGAGCTGGCCGAGATGTGTTCGCCCTGGACCCGGACCCAGTAGAGCCCCGGGGCCACCCGGGCACCGCGCGGGTCCTTCAGGTCCCAGGAAAACGCGGTGACCTGTTCCGCGCGGGTCAGGGTGCGCCCCCGCACGTCGTGCACGCTCACCGTCACCGGTGATCCGGGGGCCTCGGTCCATACCAGCACCGACCGGGTGCGGGCCGGGTTCGGGCTCATGAGAAACCCGGGCGCGCTCCGGGGAGTGCGCGGGGTGTCGTCCACCGCGCCCCCGGTGGCCTCGGCCACGCGCCAGATGGTGTCCTGCTGGATGTCGCTGACGTAGAGTCCGCCGTCCGGGCCCACCACGACATCCAACGGGCGGCCGATATCGGTCAGGAACGGGGTGATGGGGCCCGCGCTCCATGCGGATCCGGTCCAGGTGAGGCGGGTGTGCACCACCCGCCGGCCGTAGGCGGTAACGCAGTCCGGCACGATGATGTCCTGGCCGAACTCCGCCACGAACAGATCATCCCCGTCGAACCCGGGGAATCCGGTGGCGAAGGTCAGTCCGTCCGGGGAACTGTGCGGATCGAACAGAGCGATGGGGGGCTTGGTGCTCCCGTCGCAACCGGATCCCCACTGGCAGTCGCCCACGCCGCAGGGCGGGTTCGTGCAGGAGACCGGGGCGCAGTCTCCCAGCCCGTTGCATTCGGGGAAGCCGTAGTCCTGTCCGGGTCGGATCCAGTTGAGTTCGTCGGGCGCCTCGTAGCAGACCCAGGTGCTTTCCGCGGTGGGACCGTTGTCACAAGCGAAGAGGGCGCCCGAGGCGTGGAAGGCGAGATCGAAGGCGTTGCGGATGCCGTCCGCGTGGACATCCACGAAGGTTCCGTCGGGAAGAAAGCGGAGAATCGAGGCGCTCCACGGGTGCGTGGGTGTCCCGATGTTGCTCTCGGATCCCACCGTGACGTAGAGGGTGTCGTCCCTGAAGGCCAAGCCGTTGTTCTGGTGTTGCCCGAAGGGGATCCCGGTCACCAGGGTGTCGGCGATGTCGGCCACGTGGTCCCCGTCGCTGTCCCGGTAACGCACGATGCGACCGGTGGAGCAGGCGTAGAGCCAGTCGTCGCGAAAGGTCATGCCGAGGGTCCAGGGGGCGTTGGGCACGAAGGCAGCGGTGGTGTCCGGTATGAAGTTCCCGTCCAGGTCCTTGAGCGCGGTGATTCCCCCGGGAAGCGATGCGGCGTAGAGCCACCCGTCCGGGCCGAAGGCGAGGGCGGTGGGCTTGAACACGCTGTCGGTGACCTTGTGGACAAAGTAGCCGGGAGGGACGGTCTGGGCCGCCGCGGGAGAGGCGAGGCAATAGAGGCATGCGAGGCATGCGAGGTACGCGACGTACGCGAGAAGGATGGAGGCCCAGGCCGGTTTCAGGGTCGGCCACCGATCTCGATGCGTCCACTCTCCGCGGCCAGCGGCAGGAAGAGAAGACCGCGTCGGACCCGGTCGGCGCCAACCCGTCCGGGCAGGGCGGCAATCCGTACCACGTAGCTCCCCGGTTCAAGATCCGCGGGCACCGGGACCCGCAATCGCATGCGCCCCTCGGTCCGGATGGGTGCCTCGACCGCGTGTCGCGTCCAGGTCCCGCCCAATCGCGTGGTGAGGGCGCCGGGAATGTGGGCGATCCGGGCGAACCCGGTGCGGGGCTCGGTGGAATCGAACTCCAGGCGTACCCGATACCCTCGTGGGTCCGCACCCGAGGCGGGCGGCAGCGCCCAGTTCATCTCCACCAGGAGCGTGTCCCCCGGGTTCACCGACCTGCGGTCGAAAGCGAGGGGGGTCGACGCGGGAGCTTCGGCAAAGAGCGAGGCCGGAGGGCGGTCCGCGCCCAGGCGTGCGGAGACATCGGGAACGGTCTCGGCCGCCCCCGCCCCGTTCACGAGAAAGACGGATCCCCAGGGAGCCAGCGTGACCTCGCGAAACCCGGGCGCCGTCCGCAGTGCCCCCAGGGCGGTTCGGGTCCGGGGCGTGCCCGAGTTCATCACGGTGATCGCTTCCGCGCCCAGGCCGGTCATCATGGCGGTTGCGCGGATGCCCATCCGGCTCTCCCCGGCCATCGCGGAGTCGGCCGGTCCGGGGTCTTGGGTGAGCAGTCGAACCAGCGCGGCCTCCTGGGCCCACCGGGCGAGGGCGGCCGCGTGGCCCTCCCGGGGTCCGGGACGGATCGCCGCGGGCAGGGGAGCTCGGGCCGATAGCTCAACCGTGGGGCGTGGAACGGAGAGGATCGTGGTGCCGTCCGGCAGCGTGTCGGCCAGGGCCCGGCTGAACTCGGTGGTCGTGGCGGCGGTGCGCCCGGCGGCGAGTCTTCCCGGGGTGTAGGCGGGGCTGCGCACCCCCGCGACGACCAGTCCTCCCAGGAGACCAACCAGCACTCCCAGGACGAGAAACCTCAGCCAGAGGAACTCCTGGGATTTGGCCAGACCGGTCAGGGCCCACTGACCGAGCGCCACCAGCACGAACGGGACCGGGGCCATCCAGATCACCAGATGCACCCACGAGCCGATGAGCTGTTCAAGTCGCGGGGTTCCCCAGGGGTTCATGCCCAGCGCGACGGCGACCGCAAGGAGAACGACCAGGGAATAGGTGGTGACCCGTTCCCAGGCCTGGGACAACAGAACCGGAAGAAAGAGGCAGGCCACGACACAGGCCCCCAGCACGGAACGGTTCAGGCGCGCCGGGTCCAACGTCCACAACCCGGGCTCCACGATCAACAGATCCCGGGCCGGGGTCAGGTACGGGTCGAGGGATCCCAGCACGGCCACCCGTACGCCCAGATACAACCCGCACAGCAGGAGGGAGGGGATCCACAACACGGCCAGGAGCGGAACCCCCTCCACGAAGCGATCCACGGAGGTCCAGGTAAACGTACCAATCGCCAACAGGGCGATGAGCAAAATGAAGCCCATCCCCAGATGCATCCCCACCGTGGCGAACGTGGCCAGGGCCAGGGAGGCGGCCAGGCGTGGGTGGGGGCGATCGAGTCCCTCGATGAAGAGGGCCAGGGAGAGGAAGAAGGGGATGAGGGCGAACCGATCGGGGGCGGCGGTGGTCCGTAGGAAATCGGTCGAGAATCCCGCGGTAGACAGGAGCAGGAACGCCAACACGGCAACCATGGCGCGACTCTCGTTGCGGAAGAGGGCGCGCCCCAGGGCGAACACGGCAAGCAGGAGGAGCGGGGCGGTGACGGTGGGAAGCAGTCGCCACGCGGTTTCATGGGGCGCCTGGGAGAGCCGGGCGACCAGATCCAGGAAGCCGTGGGCCAGGCCGCGATGGGGGTCGTGCTGCACGCCGCCCAGTTCGGGATCGAATACCGGCGCGGGAAAGGGGAAGGCCTCCACCGCGCGGGCGCTGGCCACATGGTCCGCCGCGTCCGGTCGCAGTGACAGCGGGGAGCCGGCCCACAGTTGCACCGCGCCGATCACCAGGAGGAGGAGGACAAAGGCGGTGGTGGTGGCCGGTTCGGCGCGGTGCAACTCCTGCGCTTCCCAGCGGGCCAGCCGGCGGGGGCCCGGGGCGTCCGGCACGAACAGGAAGACCAGGCCAATGAGCACACCGACCCCTGCGACGATGAGCGGGACGTGATGGGGTTCGATCCACCCCAGGCTCCGCACGAGGAGGAGCAGGAAGGCGAGGGCCAGGGCGGCGACCGCCTGGAGGGCCAGTCGCGCGGGGAGACCGGTTCCCGGCTTTGTGAGAAGATTGCCCAGCCAGACGCCCGGGATCCACAGGGTCCACAACGCGAGCGCCATCCGCCCCGGAGCGGGACCGCCGCGATTATCGGTCAGCAGAAGCAGTAGCTGTCCGAGCGCGGCCAGAAACGAGAGAGGCCAGAACCAGGATATGCGTCTTGAGTCCACTCGAGTCGCTCGAACGCGTTCCGGTAACGGGGAAGCGCGGGATGCCGAAGTAGTGCAACGGGAGGCGAAGCCCTCTCGCATACGGCTCGTGGTGTCACAGCCGCTCGGGCGAACTGCATCGTATCAGCAGGGGTCGGGGCCCGTCAGATCTCATTGCGGGTCTCATTGCGGGTGCTGCGCCGCATGACGTCCACCGAGTTCGCCCTGCCACCGCGCCCCCCGTTCGGACGTCTTCTCCTGCCGGCGGCTGCCGCCACCTTCGCCGCGCTCTACGCGGCGACGCGTCCCGACGGAATCCCGCTCTTCACCGCCATCATGGGCATCCTGGGTATCGGCCTTGCCCCGGGGCTCGCGGTTTCCCTGTGGGCGGAACGGCGGTTTGGCCTGTGGGGCACATGGATCCTCCCCCTGGTCCTCTCACCGATCCTGGTCGCCACCGCGGCGCTGATCATGGCCTGGTTCGGCCTGCCCATTGCCGACTGCGCCGGGTGGATCGTGCTGGGATCCCTGCTGGTGATTGCCGCGGCGCCCATTCCCCAGCGGGAGATCGAAGCCTGGGAACACTCCCTGGAGGTCCCGGACCTCCCGCTTGCCCGCACGGATCGCCAGCAGGTCGTGTTGTTGGCGACCTTTGTCCTTGCGCTGCTCGCCCTGCCGCTCCTGGCCCGGGAATGGCTTCCCCTCTCCGGTGACGCGGCGCTGCATCAGGCCGCAGCGTGGGAGGTGATGACCGGAGGGCTGCCGCCGTTGGATCCCATGTTGGCCGGGTTCCCCCTGCGCCACTTCTGGGCGTACCACGTCTATCTGGCCGTTCTCATCGATGCGACCGGTCTCCCTCCGGCCACGCTCATGCTCAGCGGCAGCCTCATTGCGGCGTTTGTCCTGGTCTATCTGGGTTACCGGTTGCTGTCGCAGCTGGGGCTGTCCCACGCGCGGTGTCTTTGGGGGGCCGGGTTTCTGTTTTTTGGCCTGAACGGGTTCTTCTGGTTGGCCATTCCCCTGTTGGGCCCCGTGTTCTCCAGCGGGGTCATCCTGGATGCGCGCCCCGACACCGGAACGCCGGTGGGGTTTCCCACCGGGGGGGCGTTCTTTCTCGAGACGTTCCTCGCCGGTGGACCGGTGACCCTGGCCCTGGTCTACACGGTGCTGTTCGCCATGGCCGCGGTGGCGACCCTGGGGGAGCGGCGTTGGCCGTGGCTCCTGTTTGGTGGGTTGGGCGCCCTGGGGCTTCTGGCTTTTCACGCCGGGTTGGCGCTCATCGTCTTCACGGCCACCGCGATCACCGCGGTCCTGGTTGTCATCAGCGCGGGGCTGGCTCCCTGGCGCCGACCCGGGCGGGATGTCCTCGCGGTGGTGCCTCTCATGGTGTTGGCGTTGTGCGTGGCCTATCCGTATCTGCGCACCGTCCTGTCGGGAGGGGCGTTTGCACCGCTCGAGGCCCTCAACACCGATCCGCGCCGCCTCGGCCATGTCCTGATCCTGTGGTCCCCCTCCCTGGTCCTGGGGACCGTCTCCTGGTTCGGCTTTTTTGGCGCGGCGGAACTGCGTCGTCAGGCGTGGGCGCTGTGGAGCGCGGTCCTGATGCTGGTCTGTCTGGTCCTGGTCTTCCCGCCCCCCCGACCGTCCCTCGCGCCGGCCCTTCTGGCGCATATTCCCCTGGCCCTGACCGCGGGCGCCAGCATTCCGGTCCTGTGGCGTCGATGGGGACCCGTTCGGCGAACGTTGCTGGGCGTGGTGGTGGTCCTGGTGCTGGTCCCCCGCACCGTGATGGGGGTCTGGAGTTATCTCCAGGTCGAGGATCCCCGGGACACGTCCATGGAGGCGGTGCATGCCACCGCCTGGATCCGCGAACACACCCCACCGGACGCGGTGCTCCTGGATCCGCTCCCTGACCTTGCCCTGACCAGTGGTCGACACCATCTGTACGGGATGACGCATCACGTGGTGCAGTTCGGCATGACCGGAGACGCGGTGCTCCAGCGGGAAGGCGCTTTTTTCCGGTTCCTCATGGGGGATGAACCGACCGATGACGAGCGGGGGCATCTGCTTTCGTTGGGGGTTCCGTTGTACTACGTCCAGCGGATCGTCCCCCACGGCGATGATCCGGTGTCGCCCGACATGGAACGGGTCTACGCGAACGAGGGATTCCGTATCTTTCTCTGGACTCCCTCGCGGCGCGCGGGCGATCCATGACCCGCGCCGAGTGGCATGGGTTGGAGATCACCTGCCCGGGCGTTCTTCGCGATCGGGTCCTCGCCGCGCTGAGCGACTTTGACTTCACCGGGGTGGAGGAGGATCCGGAGCACGCGGATCGCATGATTGCCTTCGCCTCGACTCCCTGGGACCCCGACGGGGTGCGGGAAGCGGTGGCGTCCCTCTCTCCCGGCGTGGTGCCGGTCCTGGAACTGCGGGCGTTCGCGATTGCGGACGAGGACTGGCTTCGGGTGTGGAAGGCGGACTGGAAACCGACCCCATTGGGTCGGCGGCTCCTCGTGGTGCCCGCATGGTGGGAAGGTCCCCTGGATCCGACCCGGGTCGCGGTGCGGATCGAGCCGGGGCGCGCCTTTGGAACCGGGACCCACGCCACCACGTCCATTGCCTGGGAGTTGTTGGAGCAGGTCCTGGGCGCGGATGCTCCCCCGATGTTTCTCGACGTGGGGGCCGGCAGTGCCCTCCTGGGGTTGGGGGCGCTGGCCCTGCTGCCGAACCTGTGGGTGATCGGGACCGAGGGGGACGATCAGGCCATCCCCTCGCTGCGGGCCAACCTGGAACTGAACCGGAGCGGCGATCGTCTGCTCGCCGTGTTCGCCCTGGGGATTCCGGTGCGTTCGGGCTCCATGCCGCTCATCGTGGCCAACCTCACCGCGGCCGAGCATCACGCGGTGGAGGCCGAAGTGGGCCGCGCCCTGGCGCCGGGCGGACGACTGGTGGTTTCCGGGTTCCTCGAGGAACAGATGGCCGGTGCGCTAACTCGTTTTGAGGGAATGGGATATCGGATGAGACGGGCCGTGGTCCGGGACGGCTGGGGGGGATACGTCCTGCAGCGCTGAGCCGGGATTCCCGAATCTTTCAAGACCGCGCGGATTTGCGCCGATAACCGTGGATCGAGGAGGCGTCCCAGCGAGGGGCGTTGGATGGGTCTTTCTTCGGGGGATTCCCAATGATCCGCGGGCTACTGTGGTTTCTGCTTTTCCTGGGCGGCATTCATGCCTCCTACCTCTTTGGCGGGCCGTTCGTGAAGAACCGCATGTTGGAAGCCAAGATGAAGGACATTGCCCGCAATCCGGGCATGCGCCAGGAGCGGGAAATCCGGCGGGACGTCATGGCCTTCGTGCACGAGAAGGGGATCTCGATGGCCCCGAACCAGCTTCAGGTGACCGTGAACGAGCGCGGGATCATCATCGCGGCGCGGTACGACGTGCACGTGGAACTCCTCTTCGTGGAACGGGACTATGAGTTCTTTCCCGCCTCCAATCCAGCCTTCCGCATGAAGCCCTTGCGACGCCGCGCCGGCTAGAGACCGGCCCGTGCTATCCTGACCCGCTGAACCGTCTCATTCTGAAACATTCAGCACGAGGGCCTTGGACCGCATGGAGTTCCAGTCGGACGCAAAGTCGCCGGTGACCCCGGTGGACGAGCGCGTCAATATTATTGGCCGGTCGGAGCGGATGCAGCGCCTCTTCCGGTTCATCGGGAAGATCGCGCCCACCGAGAGCTCCGTCCTGATCACCGGCGAGTCCGGGACCGGGAAGGAACTCCTGGCCCGGTCCATCCACTATCAGAGTCACCGGGTGGGGAAACCGTTTCTTGCCCTGAACTGCGGGGCCCTGCCGGAAGCGCTCCTGGAAAGCGAGCTCTTTGGCCACGTGCGTGGGTCGTTCACCGGAGCGACCCACGACAAGAAGGGGCTGTTCGAGCAGGCGGACGGGGGCACGATCCTTCTCGACGAGGTGGGGGAGCTTCCGGCCACGAGCCAGGTCAAGTTGCTGCGGGCCCTGCAGGAGGGGGAGATTCGCCGGGTGGGGGCCAACTCCTCCATCCGGGTCGATGTGCGGACCATCTCCGCCACCAATCGGGATCTTCGCAAGGCAATGACCGAGGGCACCTTCCGCGAGGACCTCTACTACCGCCTCAACGTCTTCCAGATCGAGATCCCCCCGTTGCGGGAGCGCCCCGAGGACATCCCGCTGCTGGCCGGCTACTTCTGCGAACGTTACGCCGAGCGCTTGAAGAAGAGCGTGCACGGGTTTTCGGAAGAGGCGCAGATGCGGCTCATGCGGTATCCCTACCCCGGCAACGTGCGGGAGCTGGAGAACATCATCCAGCGCGCGGTGACCCTGGCCGAAGGGGATGAGGTCCGCGCCGAGGATCTTCCCCCCCAGCTGCTGGATGTGTACAAGCGTCGGATCGAGGGACCACGGGATCTGCTGGAGGTGCCGGATGGGCTGACCCTCGAGGAGCTGGAGGGGATCTACATCCAGCGCACCCTGGAGAAGGTGGACGGCAACGCGTCCGAGGCGGCACGACGGCTGGGGATCAGTC
The DNA here is from genome assembly GCA_942491735.1 of Candidatus Eiseniibacteriota bacterium. GTDB lineage: Bacteria > Eisenbacteria > RBG-16-71-46 > JABDJR01 > JABDJR01 > CALOCN01. The sequence continues at coordinate 541,126 of CALOCN010000014.1, forward strand.
GCAGTACGCTGTGGCGAAAGCTGAAGAGGCTTCCCGGGTCGTGAGTTCGGATCGCGCGGCTCGCGAGCCGGAGCGGACGGCGGTTCCCACGCGCACGCTCCCGGTCATGTTGGGGGTGTTCGCGGTTGCCCTCCTGGTGCGGCTTCTCTACCTGTTTGCTTTCCGGGATTCCCCGTACTTCCATGTTCCGGTGGTGGATGCGGAGTGGCACGACAACTGGGCGTGGGCCTGGGCCGAGGGCACCTGGTCCATGGACGGCCGGGCGTTCTTTCGTGCGCCGTTGTACCCGTTGTGGCTCTCCTTCTGGTATGGCCTGCTGGGGCATGACCCCGGGGCGATCCGGGTGGTGCAGGGGGTGCTGGGTGCGGGGACCGCGGCGGCGGTGGCCGGGGTGGGGGTGCGTTGGGCCGGTGAGTGGGTGGGTGCGTGGGCCGGTGCGCGGGTGGGGTGGGTGGCCGGTCTGCTCGCGGCTGCGTACGGGCCGTTCGTGTTTTTTGATGGGGAACTCCTCATCCCGAACCTGTTGTTGAGCCTTCTTGCGTGGGGTTTGTTTCTGCTATCGGGTCGGGTGGGGTGGGGGGCGCTTGTCGGGGGGGCGGTGCTGTGGGGATTGGCGGTGATCGCGCGTCCCAATGCCCTGGCCCTGTTGCCGGTGGGGGTGTGGCTGGTGTGGGTGGGCAGTGCCGGGTCGTGGCGCGGGTTGTCGCGCGGGTTGTCACGCGGAGTGCGTGTCGCCGTGTTCAGTGCCCTGCTTCTGGTTCCGGCCCTGGTGGTGACCGGCGTCAATCGCGCGGTGGAAGGGGAGTGGGTTTTCGTGGCCAGCCAGGGCGGAGTGAACTTCTACGCCGGGAACCACGTTGGGGCCTCGGGGCGTTCTGTCCAGATCCGTGATCTGGGGGAGATGGTGAGCTGGCGGGAGTTCGTGGACGCGTCCCAGGGGGTGGTGGCGCGGGAGTTGGGGCGGGAGGTGTCTTCGCGGGAGGTCTCCAACTACTGGTTGCATCGAGGCTTCGATAGCTGGCGGGAGGCTCCGGGGGCCATGCTCCGGCTTACCGCGCGCAAGGCCTACTACCTGATCAACGCGTACGAGATCCCCAACAACCGCGACCTGTACGGCGAGCGACCCTGGATTCTTCGCGTGCTCTTGTGGAAGACGCCGCTCTTGGCCGTCCCCTGGGGGTTGTTGTTTCCGCTCGGGGTCATGGGGCTGGTGCTGGGTTTGCGGGATCACGGGTTGCGGCGTATCACGCTGGGGTTGGGCGGGTGGATGGTCCTGTATGGCGCCTCGGTGATCCCGTTCTTTGTCAGCGCGCGGTTTCGTTTGCCGTTGGTGATTCCGGTGGTGTTGCTTGCCGCGCTGGCCCTGACCCGATGGCGCAGTTGGCGTTCACCGGTGGTGTTGGTGGTGGGGTTGGTGGCGTTGCTGGTGAGCAATAGCCCCTTGTGGGGTGTCCGGGTCGACAATCCCACCCAGGAGATGGCGCGTCTGGCCAGTACGCTGCTGCGTTCGGGGGATGCGCAGCGCGGGGTGGCCATCCTGGAGGGGGTGCGGGAGAAGGATCCGGAGAACCTCACCTGGAACTACATGTTGGCCGAGGCCTATGGCGGGGCGGGACGCTTCGAAGAGGCGTTGGTCCTGTACCGGAAGGTGGCCGAGCGCCGACCCGACGATGCGGATCTCCTGTTCAACCTGGGGGTCGCGTTCCTGGAGTTGCAGCAACCGGCCGAGGCGGTGGAGCCGCTCACCCGGGCGGGGGAGGCGCGACCGGACGACCCGGCGATCTGGGTCAACCTGGGCGTGGCGCGGGAGGGGGCGGGGGATGTGCGGGGGGCGGAGTCGGCCTATCTGCGCGCCCTGGAGTTGGAACCGGACGACGTGTTGGCTACGGTGCGACTGGGCGGACTCTGGGTGGGCGCAAACCAGTCGGCGCGGGCGGTGCCGCTGCTGGAGCGCGTGTTGGGAGCCCATCGCACGGTCTACGAATTGCGTTACCTGCTGGCGGTGGCCTACGCCCGCACCGGGGAGTTGGACAAGGCGCTCGAGGAAATCGATACCGCGCTGCACATCCAGCCGCACGACCCCCAGGGGTTGGCACTGCAGGAGTGGATCCAGAGCCAGCGCTGAAGCCGGCACTGAAGCCGGCGCTGACCGGGCTAGGGTGTGGTGGGCTGGCGGATCAGGATGGCGGGGCGGGGGGTTCCGTTCTCGGTGAGGAGCGCGACGGCATGCAAGGTGTTGCCGGGACCGCGCGCAATGGAGATTGCCCTGCCGGGGGCGCGGAACTCGACGACGAAGGACGTGCTCGTGCCCGGACCCATGAGGGAGGCGGTCGAGGTGCCGCAGGCGAGGTAGAGGGCACTGCCGTCCCCGTGGATGTCGTTGACCGAGCCGAGGGTGCGGTTCTCGGGCAGGACGAGAGCGATCCATCCGTCGTCGGTGAGCATATCCAGGCGTGCACGGAAGTCGAGCGGTTCGGCTCCTTCGAACGAGCCCCCCACGTAGACGGTGCCGGAGGGAACTTCCCAGACTGCGAGCCGTTGGGATGGGGAGCCGGAGCCGCCCGGCGCGGCGAGGAGATCCGTCCAGACACCAGGGCTGTCGTTCCGCTTGAGGACCGGATAGGGAGGGCCGCCGTCGTCCCATCCGGTGGCGAACAGGCGGTTGCTGGAAGGGGAGAATTCGATGTCGGTGAGGCCCTTTTCCTGGGGCGTGGTGAAGCCCATGTCTTCCGGATTCCAGGACACGGAGCCGAGCGGGCTTGCGAAGGCCATTCCACCGTCGGCGACGCCCACCGCGACCAGACGGTCGCCGGTGGCGGCGATCGCGTTGAGCGCGCCGTCCCCAGTGGGAGTGATCACCTGGTCACCGCCGCGCATGTCGAGGATCAGCGGGGTCCCGATGCCGTTCTTGCCGGTGACTCCACCCACCGCAACGTAGCCGCTTGCGGTAAGCACCACTCCAAGCAGGGCGGTGTTGTCCGGGGCGGTAGTGGTGGCGCGGGTCCAGGTCATTCCGTCCTCGGTCTCCAGGACCAAGGGGGAGACTTCGGGTTCATCCGTTTCGCCCGGGGTTGCGATGGCGCCCACTGCGACACCCCGGGAACCGTCAAAGGCGAGATCGAACAGGGTGGCGCCGACCGGCAGATCGGGAAGCGTGGCGCGGCTCCACAGAGCGGTGCCGGGGGATGCGGGATCGCTGCCGCACCCCAGGAAGGGGAGTGACAGGGCAGCGAAGAGAACGAGGGCCGGGGCGAGGCGGTTCATGGAAGGCTCCAGTTGGACCCGGTGACACGAGGGAGGTCGCGCAGGGGATTCCCGGGGAGCGTATCATTCACCTCCCATGCCAACCATGACCTCACCGGGCGGACTTTGCGCGACGTGTCGGTTCGTTCATCGCATCCGGTCCCGCAACGGACCCGAGTACCTGCGCTGCCGACGATCCGAGACGGATCCATCCTTCCCGAAGTACCCGCCGCTACCTGTGCTGGCCTGCCGGGGCTACGAGGAAGATACGGGGAGCGACGCGGGCCGGCTCTCGGATTCCGATGCGTCGTAGGAACCGGGTGCGCAGCGCAGTTGACCTTGGTAGTCGCGAATGGGTACGCCGCGGGAGGTGGAGCCGAGGCTCCAGGTCAATGCGTCCGGTGCAGTTCCCCGGACGCGTGCCCAACCTTCGTGGATGCCCCGGCGATGGTGTCGGTGGCAGAGGGTGACCAGGTTGTCCGCGGTGTCGCTGCCGCTGTGGGAGCGATAGACGATGTGGTGCGCTTCCAGGTTCCGGCGGGCCGAGCAGGCCGGGGCCTGACACCAGTAGTCGTCCCGTTCGAGGATGGCCCACTCGGTGGGGCGCGTATCCGGGTCGTGACGGGTCCAGGTGGGTAGCGCTTCATTGATGAGTGAGACCACCACGGCCCAGGTGGGGAGTGGACCCGCATGGGCGCGGATGGCACGCAGCGCGCGGTCCCATTGATCCGCGGTCGCCGAGGGTGCCCAGAAGCTGATCCGGGTGCGGCGGGGATCGGCGGCCAACGTTTGCGCGGGGGTGGGTGACCCGGGATTAGCGGCCAACGTTTGCGCGTGGGCGGGTGATCCGGGATTGGCGGCCAACGTTTGACCTTGGGGGCCCGGCAGGTGGTGGGGCACCTGCCCGGGTGCCAGCGCCAGTAGGTCGAGCAACAACTCCAGGTAGCGCGTGACCGAGGGCGAGGCGGCGGGGTCCGTGTTGGGAAGGTTGGTGATGCCGTGCGACTCCAGACGGTCGCGAACCTGAGCCGGTGTCCACCCCGCCTGGAGGACGGTGGCGAGGAGGCATTCCCCCAGGCCGGGAGCGGGAAGCGGACCCGGGAAGCGCGCGGCAATCCGGGGCGCGAGGTCCTGCAGGCGTTCCAGCAGGCGGACCTCACGTTGGAGCTGGCGGTGGGTCACGTGTGTTGCCCGCTCCACATGGTCTTCGAGGTTTGCTCCCGCTCCGACGCGGGCCAGGAGGATGGCCTGCCCGATGCCAACCGCGCCCTCCTCGACGGCAACCCGGAGGGATTCTTCTTCCTGGAGCAGTTCGTCCTCGCGCAATCGGTTTCGTACGGAGGATCGGCTGAGGCCGAGTTCCTGCCCCGCGAGTTCGGTCACGTCCCGAAACCCGAGAAACGGGGCCGCGTCGAGCTGTTGCAGGTCGGCGAGGAGGGTTCCCTCCATGCGACGGATGCGGCGTTGTGTTCGGGACAGCTCGTGCAGTGGGACCTCGTCGGCTACCCACGGCGCGACCGAGTCGAGGAGGCTGACCGTCTGAGCGAGGTGCGCGTGCACGCTGTTGGCGAGGGCGGGCAGGACGCCCACCCGGCGGACGGGAGAGGGGACCGCGGAGCACGTGGCCTGGGTTGCTGCGAGTTGCGCAGGTGCGCTGTCGGCTCCATGGGGTGGGTCCGGTTGGGCGGACTCTGCGGGTGTCGCGGGCTCCGCGGGTGCCGCGGACACTGCGGGTTCCCCGGACTCTCTGGATGGCGCAGGCCCGACGACTACCGCCGACACTTCGTGGATTCCAGCGGCTTGTTCCAGCCGTCCAATGAAGTCCGCCGATTCCGCGAGCAACGCGGCGACGCAAAGATGACGGGGAGCGGACCAACCGAGGACACGCTCTGCCGTGTCCATGGCGTCGTCCCATAGGGCGGCAACGCGGACGGGAGCCGAGAAGGTCGTGGACCGTCCGCATTCATCCAGGGATTCCGCATCCGATTCGGCCGCGGTGGGTGTCGTGTCCTGGAGCGGCGAGTTCTCCCGGTCTTTCAGGGAGCGGGCCAGGTCGCGTTGCGAGAGGTGCTCGGCCTGTTCCAACCAGATGGGTTCGTCGCTGGTTTCCAGTACCGGGGCCAACAGGACGGCGCTGCCGGTGGAGATGCGGCCGTCGATGACGCGCCGGCGCAGGGTGGGGCTGGCGCCAAGCGCGCGGGAGAGAGCGACGCGGCGGCGCGCGGTGCGGGGAGCCAGGCCAAGGACCTCGCGCGCGTAGTCACCGAACGACGAGAACCCGGCGTGGCGGTGCCGCTGTTCGGTGAACTCGCGTGCGATGGAATCGGCCTCGGAGCATTCCAACAGGTTGCGCAGGCGAATGAGGGTCTTGAGGGCAAGGTAGACGTGAGCCACCAGGAGGTGGAATGGAGCGCGGGGTTCGACACGGCGCAGGGCGCGGGTGGTGCCGTGCAGCACCTGGCCCAGGTCACGGTTCCGTTTGCCCCGGTCGTGGTCCGGGGTGTCGTAGGGGACCGAGCGTTCCCGGACGCGATCGACGTCGCCGACGAGCGGGATGTCTCGCTGTTCCGCATCAGTGCGTTGGATGGCAACCGTTTGCATGGATCCCTCTGGGTGAAAGGGGTGCATGTCGGTGGGTGCAAATGATTGTACTAGTCGTGTGCTTAGTTTTCAACTGTAAACTGATCGCCCGCAAGGATTTCCGTCGCGTTAATGGGCGGCGAAAACGAGGCTGCAACAGGTCACACCGGCCTCGGCCTTGGCGAGTTCGGAGAGCGACACGGGTGCCGTGCGGATGCCGTGAGCTTCCAACCGGTCGCGTGTCCCGGGGAACTCGCTCGCGACGATCACGGTGTCGCCAATCGGCAACGCGCCGGCTCCGCCGGGTTCGCGGGGGTCGACCTCGAGGACGCGTCGACCCGTGAAGACCGCAGGGTCGATCCACTCGGGATTGAGGAGGACGGTGTCCGGGCCCGCTGAGCAGGCGGCCGACTTGAGGTGCAAGCAACCCTGGACCGTGACCCCGGTCACCTTGATTCCGTGGGGCGCAAGCAGCGCGCGGACCTGGTCCACCGCGGCCGCGTTGGTTCGGGTCGAGAGCCCGATGAACACCTCCTGACCCAGGACAAGGACATCGCCGCCGTCCAGGGTGCCCGGCGCCACGATGGGATGCAGGGGTCGAAAATCCCCGAGGAGGGCGGCGATGCTCGTGACTTCACCGCGTCGGGACGGAGCCCCCGGACGGGCCAGGATGGCGAGTTCATCCAGGACCACGGCGGTGTCCTCGACAAACACGGAGTCCGGGTGTTTGGGATCCGCGGGGAGGGCGTGAAGCCGGCACCCCAGTTGCTGGAGCTTCCGGTTGTAGGCGGCATGCTGCGCCCGGGCGAGGTCCAGGTCGATGGGTTCCCGTTGGAGGTGCGTGAGCTCGCAGTCGAGGATGCGCGGACTGACTCCGCGCGTGATGGCAACGAGGCTGGGCGCGGTCATGGGAAGATGCGGCTCCGGGTCATGAGGGTGAGGCTAGCAGGTCGGAATGCGGGGCGGGCGCGGTGGACACGCACAAGGTGGTCAGGGCACCCACCACAGCGACCTGATCCGCGTTGGAACCAATACAGGTTGCTAGAAGCTCTTTTCTAGTGTCTTCCAGATTGACTTTGTGTCCATCATAAGATACCTTATACTTGTTAACGACTAGATCACTGAACGCTATATGGTGTCACTCATGAAAAAACGAAACGCATCACTACCCATTCCGGTGCGACGGGCCCTCCGCAAGCTGGGCGGAGACATCCGCGATGCCCGCCGCAGACGCCGCATTCCTGTTGCGGTCATGGCGGAGAGGGCCTCTATCAGCCGGACGACTCTCGTGAAGGTCGAGAAGGGTGATCCCGGCGCGTCCATGGGCGTCTATGCCCGGGTTCTCTTCGTGCTCGGTATGGCAGAACGTCTGGGAGAGCTTGCCGACGTCCGCTCCGACATCTTGGGCCTCGAGCTGGAGGAAGAAGCTCTTCCACAGCGCATCCGCCGCTCCCGTGGGCCCAGAGACTCGGCCAGGAAGAACGGCGAGTGATGGAGCAGCAGGCTCTCGTCTACATCGACATGGAACACGCGCTTCACCCGGTGGGCAGACTCTGGACCCGTGCGCGCCAGGGGCGCGAGACCGCCTCCTTCGAGTACGACCCCACGTGGCTCGAGCGTCCCGAGCACTTTGCTCTGGAGCCGGCGCTGGTCGTCGGCCCCGGTGCGTTCCACACGGACAAGCCGCTGTTCGGAGCGATCTCGGATTCTGCGCCGGATCGCTGGGGCCGCATCCTCATGCGCCGGGCCGAGCGCCGTCGCGCCAGGAGGGCCGGTGAAACGCCACGTTCCCTGTCGGAGCTCGACTTGCTGCTCAGGGTGAACGATGAGGCGCGGCTGGGTGCCCTTCGTTTCTCGCGCGATGCGGACGGACCGTTCCTGGCTACTGGGGACGACAACCCGATCCCGCCGCTGATCGAGTTGCCACGCTTGCTCTCGGCCGCAAGTCGTGTCACAGAGGATTCCGAAACGGACGAGGATCTGCGGCTCCTCCTTGCCCCGGGCTCCTCGCTGGGCGGTGCAAGACCCAAAGCCTCGGTCAGGGACGGGGACGGAAACCTTGCGATCGCCAAGTTCCCCCACAAGGAAGATGAACTCGATGTTGTTCGCTGGGAAGCCGTTGCCCTCGGGTTGGCTGCCAAGGCGGGCGTTCAGGTGCCCGCATGCCGGCTCGAAGTCATCGCCGGGCAACCCCTCCTGCTGTTGCGCCGCTTTGACCGGCGTGCAGGCGGTCGCGTGCCTTTCCTGTCCGCCATGAGCATGCTGGGGGCCCGCGATGGGGAGTCCCGTAGCTACATGGAGTTCGTCGACGTGTTGCGGCAGCACGGCGCCACCCCTCGCGATGACATGCGCGCTCTCTGGCGGCGAATCGTCTTCAGTATCCTGATCTCCAACACGGACGATCACCTGCGCAACCATGGGTTCCTCTACACCGGCCCCGATGGCTGGTCCCTGTCGCCCGCCTACGACCTCAACCCCGTCCCGACCGACATCAAGCCCCGAGTCCTCTCGACAGCAATCAGTCTGGACGACGGAACCGCTTCGCTCGAACTGGCGTTGAGCGTAGCCGACTACTTCGAGATTGCAGAGAACGAGGCAAGGACCATCGCTTCCGAGGTGGGCAGGGCCGTTCAGGAGTGGCGCAGTGAGGCCAAGAGTACTGGGTTAGGCAACGCCGAGATAGACCGCATGGCTTCGGCCTTCGAGCACAAGGATCTCAACGCGGCCATCGGCTAGGCTAACCGTCCATCTGTTGATTGCAAGGAACCGACCGGCTTCTGGCCGCCCACGGCGGGTTCTTGCGCCCTACCTAACAGGCCGGGACCCTCGATCTCGTATACTTAGGGCAACTCTTCAACCCCCAAAGGACACCCATGTTGCGACCCCTTCTTCTCCTGCTGGCGGTGCTCACGACGGGAGGACAGATCCCGGAAGTGAAGCGGTCGCTACACGAGACCACGCTGCGGGTACCCGAGGTGTCCCACCTTGCGGCAGGATCCGTGTCCCTCCAGTCGGCCCAGGCCACGGCGCGCGGGTTCCTCCTGGAGCAGGCCGAGGTTCTGGGCATTCCCGATCCTTCGCAGATGGTGGTGGCGCAGTCGAAGCAGGATCAGCTGGGTCAGACCCACGTGGTGTATCACCAGATGCATCAGGGCTTGCGGGTGGTGAATGCGGCGGTGCGGGTGCATGTGAACCCGGCAGGTGAGGTATACCTGTCCCACGCGAAGGTGGTGGGGGGGCTACCGAGCGATGTGACGCCCGCCATCAAGGTGGGACCTGCGCAAGAGATTGCCTTGGCGGCAGCGCGGGACCTGATTGGCGGGGGAGAGCGGGTGAACATCCCGGAGCCGGAGCTGGTGATTCTGCCGGTTGGGTTGAGCAGGAACCTGCCGGAGGCGAACCCGCGATTGTCGTGGCAATTCCATGTGTCGTTTCCGGCGTGTGCGAGTGGGGAGTGTCCGGAGTTCGGGGTGTACGTGTCGGTGGATGCGAAGACGGGCGAGGTGATTGGTGCGGTAAGGGACTCGCATGGGCTGGACCGTCTGATCTATGACTGCGCCAAGGAGCCGGGGGATACGGGGTGCCATCTCGATGAACCGGGACTGGCCGGTTACTTCCATGGGAGAAGTGAGGGGCAGCCGGTACGTGGCCCACATAACAACGCGGCGCTTCCACAGTTCGGCAGTACTGATGTGGACGATACCTACGATTGGGCCGGAGCGATTCACAATTGGACGAACACAAGTTTTGGGTTGAATGGGGCGAATAGCGAGGGGGGGATGAGTTGCGGCCTCTCCGCTGACAATGGGGAATCACGATACTACGTACATGCGGAGGGTCCCGACGGCCAACAAGCTTCCTTTTGTCCGGGTGGGGCACTGATCTCGGGCACATGCGCGATTGTGTTTTGCCTTACTGAGGTTTATGAGGATCTTCTTGCTCATGAGTATGGACATGCGATATCGGGTTGGGGCTTTGTTATTGGTGGGAATGCGTTTCTGGGAGGCGACCTGGGGAACTCTGAGATGCGAGCGTTCGGCGAGGCCCACTCCGACATCATGGGGGAGGCCTTCGAGCACGATCAAACTGCGACCAACGACTGGGTTTTCGGTGTTGACCGCATCGCTCCCACCCCATTCAGGAGCATAGCGGACCCGCACAGCATCCCGGACGGAAGCGGACGGGATCATGCCCAGCGGCACTACGATCCGTTCTTCAGTTGCGAAACCGACGTCAACACTGGCGAGTACTACCTCAACTCCACGGTGATCTCCCACGCGTTCTACCTGGCCTCGGAAGGTGGCGATCTCAACGGCTGCACCATCACCGGCCAGGGTATCGAGTTCGCCAAGCAGATCTTCCATCGCGCCTTCCGGGTCTACTTTGACCGCAGCCAGAACTTCGCCGGGGCCGACACCAAGATCCTCCAAGCCTGCAACGATCTCTACTCCCCAACCCAATGCGCCGAACTCGAGAAGGCACTCCAGTCCGTGGAGCTGGACCAGCCCGGCAAGTGCAGCGCCACCCCCATCAGCGCCCCGGCATGCGCGGTAGACCACACGGGAACCGCCCAGACCACCCTCGCCAGCGGCACCCCCACCACAACGTTCCTCCTAGGCGCAGACATCTGGCTCTCCATCACAGGCGCTACGCCAAGCCACGACCTGGACCTCCAACTCCTCCCACAGGATGCCGGCCGCCCGGAGTGGGAAGAAACCACCTCGCAGGCCACCCAGACCGCCACGGCATCGGTCCTCCCTGACGGGACCCTGGCCACCTACTGCTTCACCGCGATGACACCGGGCACCTACGACGTGTTGATCGACGGCAACCAGGATGGTCACTACCAGTCGTGGGCGGATCAGGTGCTGACGATCACGGTGAGCACGACCTCCGCTACTCCGCTCCCCGCGCCGACCTCAACCGTGATCAAGGCAATCCAACCGAACCCCACCCAGTCCGGTGCCCAGGTGGCCTTCACCCTCTCCGAACCCGGTCCGGTCACGTTGCAGATCCACGATGTAGCGGGACGCCTGATCCGCACGCTGGAACGGGCATCCCTGGACGCGGGAACCTACGTGAGAGGTTGGGACGGGGCGGATGACTCGGGTCGAGAGCGGGGGATGGGCATCTACTTCGTGAAGCTGGTGACGCAGTCGGGAATCGACAGTCAGAAGCTGGTCAAGACTCGGTGAAGGACGGCAGTGCCATGCGCGGACGGCCGGGACCCTCGATCTCGTATACTCAAGGGACCCTTTCAACCCCAAGGACACCCATGCTGCGACCCCTTCTCCTCCTGCTGGCGGTGCTCACGACGGGAGGTCAGATCCCGGAAGTGAAGCGGTCGCTCCACGAGATCACGCTGCGGGTACCCGAGGTGTCGCACCTTGCGGCAGGATCCGTGTCCCTCCAGTCGGCCCAGGCCACGGCGCACGGGTTCCTCCTAGAGCAGGCCGAGGTTCTGGGCATTCCCGATCCTTCGCAGATGGTGGTGGCGCAGTCGAAGCAGGATCAGCTGGGTCAGACCCACGTGGTGTATCACCAGATGCATCAGGGCTTGCGGGTGGTGAACGCGGCGGTGCGGGTGCATGTGAACCCGGCGGGTGAGGTGTACCTGTCTCACGCGAAGGTGGTGGGGGGGCTACCGAGCGATGTGGCGCCTGCCGTCAAGGTGGGACCGGCGCAGGAGATTGCCTTGGCGGCAGCGCGGGACCTGATTGGTGGTGGGGAACGGGTGAACATCCCGGAGCCGGAACTGGTGATCCTGCCGGTTGGGTTGAGCAGGAACCTGCCGGAGGCGAACCCGCGATTGTCGTGGCAATTCCATGTGTCGTTCCCGACGTGTGCGAGTGGGGAGTGTCCGGAGTTCGGGGTGTACGTGTCGGTGGATGCGAAGACGGGGGATGTGCTTGGTGCGGTGACGGACTGGCATGGGATTGATCGAAAGGTCTGGGACTGCTCGAAGGCTCCCGGGGATGTCAATTGCTACATCGATTCCCCTGGGATCAACGGCTATATCCATGGGCGCAGTGAGGGTCAACCGGTGCACGGGCCGCACAATAATGCGGCCGTTCCACAGTTCGGCAGTACCGACGTGGACGATGCCTACGATTGGGCGGGGGCGATTCACACGTGGACCCAAACGAGTTTTGGGTTGAATGGGGCCAACAGTGAAGGAGGCATTAGATGTTCGCTCTCTGCAGAGAACGGCCAGTCGAGATACTACGTACATCCGGAGGGGCACGATGGCCAACAGGTCTCCTTTTGTCCGGGCGGGGCGCTGATTTCGGGCACATGCTCGATTGTGCTTTGCCTTGCTGAGATCTATGAGGATCTCCTTGCTCATGAGTATGGTCACGCAATCTCGGGTTGGTCGTTTACTCTGGGAAGCGTCCATTGGGGTGTCGACCTGGCTAGTGCTGGTGCCCGGGCGTTCGACGAGTCTCACTCCGACATCATGGGTGAAGCCTTCGAACACGATCAAACTGCGGCCAACGACTGGGTCTTCGGTGTTGACCGCATCGCTCCGACCCCATTCAGAAGCATCGAGGACCCGCACAGCATCCCGGACGGAAGCGGACGGGATCATGCCCAGCGGCACTACGATCCGTTCTTCAGTTGCGAAACCGACGTCAATACTGGGGAGTACTACCTCAACTCCACGGTGATCTCCCACGCGTTCTACCTGGCCTCCGAAGGCGGTGATCTCAACGGCTGCACCATCACGGGCCAGGGTATCGAGTTCGCCAAGCAAGTCTTCCACCGCGCCTTCCGGGTCTACTTTGACCGCAGCCAGAACTTCGCCGGAGCCGACACGAAGATCCTGCAAGCCTGCAACGACCTCTACTCCCCAACCCAATGCGCCGAGCTCGAGAAGGCACTCCAGTCCGTGGAGCTGGACCAGCCCGGCAAGTGCAGCGCCACCCCCATTAGCGCCCCGGCCTGTGCCGTAGACCACACCGGCACCGCCCAAACCACCCTCGCCAGCGGCACCCCCACCACCACGTTCCTGGTAGGCGCAGACATCTGGCTCTCCCTCGCGGGCGCCACACCGAATCACGATGTAGACCTCCAACTCCTCCCACAGGATGCCGGCCGCCCGGAGTGGGAAGAGACCACCTCCCAGGCCACCCAGACCGCCACGGCAGCGGTCCTCCCCGATGGGACCCTGGCCACCTACTTCTTCACCGCCATGACTCCGGGCACCTACGACGTGCTGATCGACGGCAACCAGGATGGCCACTACCAGTCGTGGGCGGATCAGGTGCTGACGATCACGGTGAGCACGACCTCCGCTACTCCGCTCCCCGCGCCGACCTCAACCGTGATCAAGGCCATCCAGCCAAACCCCACCCAGTCCGGAGCCCAGGTGGCCTTCACCCTCTCCGAACCGGGTCCGGTCACGCTGCAGATCCACGATGTAGCGGGACGCCTGATCCGCACGCTGGAACGCGCAACCCTGGACGCGGGAACCTATGTGAGAGGTTGGGACGGAGCGGATGACGCCGGTCGAGAGCGGGGGATGGGGATCTACTTCGTGAAGCTGGTGACGCGTTCTGGAATCGACAGCCAGAAGCTGGTCAAAACTCGCTAAAGGAACGGGGTCGCCCCACCTTCACCGAACCCGTCGCCGCCGATTCCGCACAAAGTCCTTGAACACCGCTCCCCCCAACCCCTCCAGCCCCGTGTAATACGCCCGTCCATGGTTGAGCCGCGTCAGCTCCTCCACGAACTCCACCAGCCACGGATCCCGCGCCACCATGAACGTGGTAATCGGTATCCCCCGTCGCCGGCAAAGCACCGCTTCGTCCAACGTCCGGTTGACGATCTTCTCGTCCAGCCCGAACGAGTTCTTATAGAGACGCCCCTCCTCCCACATGCACGACGGTTTGCCGTCGGTGATCATGAAGATCTGCTTGTGGGAGTGCTTCTTGCGACGCAACAGCTGTTGCGCGGTGCGCAGCGCGGCCTTGGTGTTGGTGTGAAACGGCCCGGCCCCGGTGTAGGGCAGCTCGTCCAGGGACACCACCCGCGCGTCGTCGCCGAACAGCACCAGATCCAGGCTGTCCTTGGGATATCGGGTGAGGATCAACTCGGCCAGGGCCAGCGCGGTGGTCTTGGCCGGGGTCATGCGATCCTCGCCGTAGAGCACCATGCTGTGGCTCACGTCCAGCAGCAGCGCGGTCGCGACCGACGTCTTGTGCTCGGTCTCGAACACCTCCAGGTCGTCCTCGGTGATCGAGATGTCCTCGATCCCCCCGCGACGCAAGGCGTTCTTGACCGTTCCCGGATGATCCAGGTCGGAGAGGTTGTCGCCGAACCGGTAGCCCCGGGTCTCGGAGAGACGCTCACCCCCCTGACCGGTGTTCTCCGCGCGGTGGCCCCCCGGCGGACCCTTGCGCAGACCGCCGAAGATCAACTCCAGCGACTCCTTGCGGATGGCCCGTTCCCCCTTGCCGGTCAGCGTGAACTGTCCCTGCCCGTCCTGGGTGATGAGGTTCCGGCTCTGCAGCGCTTCCTTGAACGCCTCCAGGTCCCAGTCCTTGGGCAGATGCCCCTGCTGCTGCAGATGCTCCAGCCAGCGCAGGGTCATGTCCACGTCGCCGTCGGCGCGCAGCAGCAGCTGGTAGAAGAGCCGCTCCAGGCTCTCGAAGTCGGCGATCTGACGGGCGAGGGCCTCGTCCCACTCGCTGTAGGCGAACTTCATGCGCCGCTGTCTTCCAGCCCGCTGAACATGGTCTGGAACATGTCGAGGAACACTCTGCGCCCCTCGATCTCCTCCTTGGCCAGCACGCTCGACTGGTGCAGTCCCTCCAGGACCAACTCCATGGCCGCGCCGTGATCCTGGGCCGCGGGGTCCAGATGCTTGGACACCAGGGTATCGAGACCGGGCACGGCGGCGATGGCGTTGGCATGCTCTGCCGCGGTCAGCTCGTCCCCCAGCTCCAGACGGTTGCCGGCCGAGAACCAATCCATGATGGGACGATAGGGCTCCGAGGGCGCAGCAGGGGGGGCGTCCTCGTCATCCGCACTGCGCCGTCGTCGCGATCGCTCCGGGTGCACTGCGGGGAACAGGTCCTCGAACTCCGACTTCAATGCCCGCCCAATGAGATAACGCGCGACCTTGAGCGGGCCTTCCTGCTCCCCTTCGTAGACCAGCTCGATCTTCCCGGTAATGGCCGGAACCGCGGCCAGGAGATCGCTGGGGCGCGCCGTGACCTGGGTCTCGCCGGTCCGTAGCGCGCGTCGCTCCAGGTTCGACACCACGCACTCCAGGGCGGAAATGGGCAGGCGGGCCGAGACCCCCGAGGTCTGGTCCACGTACTCGCTCTCCCGCGCCTCGAACGCGATGCGCTCGATCGCGCCCCGCAGGAATTCCGGAATGTGGGTCGTGACGCCCACCCGTTGCGTCCACGACTCCTGATCGGTGATGGCGCGGGCTTCTTCCAGCTCGCGGGGATAGTGGGTGAGGATCTGGCTGTCGATCCGGTCCTTGAGCGGGGTGATGATGTTCCCGCGGTTGGTGTAGTCCTCCGGGTTGGCGCTGAAGACCAGGGCCAGGTCCAGGGCAAGCCGGATGGGGAACCCGCGAATCTGGATGTCGGATTCCTGCATGATGTTGAGCAGCCCCACCTGGATGCGCGGCTGCAGATCGGGAATCTCGTTGATGGCGAAGATGCAGCGGTTGGCCCGGGGGACCAGACCGTAGTGGATGGCCTCCTCGTTGGCGAAGGAGAGCTTGAGCGTGGCCGCCTTGACCGGATCGATGTCGCCAATGAGATCGGCGATGGTCACATCCGGCGTGGCCAGCTTTTCGTGGTAGCGCAGATCCCGGGGGATCCAGTCCACCTCGGTGTCGTCACCCGCCTCCGCGACAATGCGACGCGCGTAGGCGCTGACCGGGCGGAAGGGATCGTCGTTGATCTCGGAACCGGCCACGATGGGGAGCCACGGGTCCAGGAAGTTCACCAGACCGCGCAGGATGCGGGTCTTGGCCTGGCCGCGGAGCCCGAGCAGGATGAAGTCGTGCCGGGCGAGGACGGCGTTGACCAGCTCCGGAATCACCGTTTCCTCGTACCCGACGATTCCGGGGAAGAGCGGTTCCTTGGCGGCCAGTGCGGCGACCAGGTTCTCGCGCAACTCCTCCTTGACCGGACGGGACTGATAACCGGCGCGCTTGAGGCCGCCGAGCGTATGCGGTTCGGGCTTGTGCATGCGGTGCGTTGCTCCAGGGAAAGGGTACGCACGCAGTATAAACCGTGCCGGGAATTCGGGCCGCCGCCGCTGCTCCGGACCCGGTGCATCCCCCAACCGCCGCGATCGCGGGCAGCGTGCATCCCCTTCCGGGCGGGACGCAATCCGAGGGGGGGACCCACCCCATTGCAGGGTGCGCCCCGACTCGGCCTGCACTGGACAGCCCCTCCCGCGATCGGTGGAACCGGTTGCGCCGCGTTCGCTTGGGTTGCCTTGCAACGCGCATGCCCCTGCGCACATTGCGGGGAGCCGGCGTCCCCGGAGTGGCACCGTCCCTGCAAATACAGGGGTTGCCCTGATCAACAGGGCACTACAGAGAGACGCAACAAGGGCGTTTCGCTGGTCCGGGGGAAACCTCGGGCCCCGCAAAGCGCGATGCGAAGCCAACCCGGGGGCCGGCGAAGGACGGGTCGCCGGCCCCCACTTTCTTTTTCGGTTGGCACCGCTAACCGGCTGGCACCGCTATCCGGCTGGCCCGCCCCCGATCCGGCGATCCCCGCGCCAGAATCGTACGAGCGCGAACCCCACCGCGCTTCCGGTGAACAGGGACAACTCACCTGCGGTGGGCAGAAACGACTCCACCACCGGGACGAGAACGAGGAGCAGCACGGCTCCCCCCACCAACTGCCATCGTCGTCTGGACATGGGCTCCTCCTAGGGTTTGCAACCCACGCAGGTGTTGCTGCCGGCGTCCGGGCCTTCCACCGGAGAGGCTTCGATGATGTGGGGGAGTTCCAGGCAGAGGGCCACCGTGGTCGCGGCCAACACCCCGCATCCAACAAAGGTCAACGGCATGACCGGCGTGGTGAGGGCGATACACGCGGTGAACACCGTTCCCCCCAGGAGCCCGCAAGAGTAGTTGTACATGTTCTGGAGGATGCGACCGAAATCGATCCCCCCTGCGAGCAGGGCGTCGATGTCCCCGCGGAGCAGGACGCGACCGGTCACCAGATCCACCACCTTGTGCGGCGTGGCGAGGAGGCCGGCCAGCGGAAGATGCGTCACCGGGTGCAGCACCCAGGCGGCGTGATTGCCGTCGGCCAGTTCCCCCACGATATGGATCGCGGGCCCGGTTTCCGTAGTCACCCGGCGCAGCTCCGCGCTGGCGTAGGCCACCGGATGGAGATCCTGAACCCGGCCCAGGGCCAGCTCCGCGGTGGCTTGGCCGAGTCCCGGCTCGATGACCAGCTGTCGCGGCCCACTCACGGAGTTCCCGTTTCCATAGGTCCCCTTGATACGACCCCACGTGCTTTCCTCCGGCTGGGCGAACGCGGACGAGGTCGCGGCGAGAACCAGGAGCAGGGTGAGCCACAACGAAAGCCCGCTCCGCGAAGCAAGCGCCGAAGGGTCCGGTCTGCAGATGACGTTCGAGAGCATGAGTCCCATCCTTTTGAACGGGGCGCTTGCTCTTCACCAAAGCAGGGCGTGTGCCAGCGCGCAGGGCTGATCGCGGGGGGAAACGGCGACGAACCGCCGTGATTGTGACGGAAGCTGTCCGAATCCCGTCGGTCCGTGCCCTAGACCTCGTCCGGATCGATGGCGCGAGCACGCCGGACCGCATCGTCGCCGAAACGATCCTGGATCCGATCCACCGCCTCGCGCAGTGCCTGGGCCTTGGATTCCCGTTGTGCGTCGCCGGGGGTGACATCCGCGCCCCCGAACAGATCCAGGTTCATCTGGGTCCGCCGCAGCAGGTTGGTCACCCCCAGACCCAGGAGCCGCACCGGGCGTTCGTCGCCGGCGCGCTCCGAGTGGAGCAGGTCCACCGCCGCTTCGTAGAGCTCTCCCGCATCGTCGGTGGGATGCCCCAGGGAGAACTGGCGGGTGACGGTCACGAAGTCCCCGTAGCGCAACTTGAGGTTGACGGTGCGCCCAACCACCCGCGCCTTGCGAAGCCTGCGCGAGACCTGGCCGGCCAGCCCGGTCAGCACGCCTTCCAGAAGGTCGAGCTCCTTCTGGTTCTTGGCGAAGGTGATCTCGTGGCTGACCGATTTGGCTTCGGCGTCCGGGACGACCGGACGATCATCCCGCCCCCAGGCCAGCTCGTGCAGTCGAAGCCCCTGCAGACCGAAATGGCGCTTGAGCAGGGACGGTTCCGCCTCCGCGAGATCCTTGGCGTGGGTGAGGCCCAGCCGGTGCAGCTTGGCCGCGGTCTTCTCGCCCACCCCCCAGATCCGTTCCACCGGAAGTTCCTGCACGAACGCCACCGCGTCCCCCGGCTCGATGACCCGCAACCCATCCGGCTTGTCGGCGGCCGACGCCAGCTTGGCCAGGAACTTGTTCGGGGCGATCCCCACCGAGGCCACGAGGCCGGTGTCGGCCCGGATCACCGCCCGGATCTGATCGCCCACCTCGGTCTTGTCCCCCAGACTGCGTTCGGTTCCGGTGAGATCAAGAAACGCTTCGTCCAGGGACAGGGGCTCCACCAGGGGAGAAAAGGACTTGAGCAGCGCCATGATGGTGCCGCTCACTTCGCGGTATCGGCCCATACGCGGAGAGATGCGGACCAGGTCCGGGCAGAGCGTGATGGCGCGGGCCATGGACATGGCCGAGCGAATGCCGAAGGTCCGGGCGGCATAGGAGGCCGCCGCCACCACCCCCCGCTTCTCCGGGGGGCCTCCCACCACGACCGGAAGGCCGGTCAGGGAGGGGTCGTCGTGGATCTCGATGGACGCGTAGAACGCATCCATGTCCACGTGGGCGATGATGCGGCCGGGTTGGGTCGGTTTTGGCATCTTGGGCTCGGGGACGGCGTGGGCTCGGCTACGGGGCCCGCCGGGGCACCGAGAGTTCATTGTAACAGGGTGCGCGGCTGTAACCCGGACCCCGGAACCGCGTCCTAGGGATGCACCTCGGGGATCCCATGGGGGATCCGTCACCGAAAAGAGTTGGGTGGGGGCGCATTTGCGGCTCCGCAAGCGAGAGGCGGACAACCGGGATCGCTTCCACCTGGCGCATCGAGAGCGAGTGAACGAGCGAGCGTGCGTCCCATCCGGGCCGCACACCGGCCCCGCGGCAGCCCCCGCCGCGGGGCCGCCTTGCGTGCGATCTGCACGGTTTCTCCGCCCCATCGCGCCGAACGCCCCACCTCGCCACGGCCCCGTCCACTCCGGGCCCAAGCCCCCCCCGGACCCTGCCGATTGCCTTCATAGACCCTCGACAAGACACCCCTTATCCAGTAGAACGGTATGCGCAGGCACAACACGAGCGACAGCACCATACTGCCTTCCAACAAACACGGAATCCCGCGCACCGGCCTCGCGTTGGTGCTGGCCCTGATCCTGTTTATCGGGATCCTGACGCCTTTTGGCGCAGCCGAGGCCCGTGACGGGTATCCCAACGTCCTCAACATCTTCCTCTCCAATGACCTCACCAGCGAGGAGATCGACCTCCTCGCCAAGTGGGACATCCTGTGTCTGGACGCGGATTTTCCCTTCGAGAACCCGGGAGGGTTGGCCCAGATCCGGGCCCTCAATCCCGACGTGGTCATCCTGGCCTACCTGCCGATCAACGGGGCGAGCGCGGTCGGGGGGCTCCGTCCTCCCGCGACCGTGGCGTATCAGCTCTATACGGGCATCGACCAGGGCGGATTCTGGCTCCGGGACATCAACGGCGACATCGTGTCCGACTGGGACGGCAAGGTGAACTCCAACGTGTCCAGCCGTTCCGGAGTGAACGGAGCCGGTCAGGACTACGCCGAGTGGTTCGCCAACTTCGTCAACGACGTCGTGTGGCAGCAGGGCACCACCGGCTGGGACGGGGTGATGCTGGATGACGTCTGGGACACCCTGCATTGGCTCAACAACCTGATCCCGGCTCCCATCGACGCGAACCTGGACGGCATCGCCGACTCGGCCGACTCCCTGAACACCTGGTGGGTCGACGGCAACCGCGCCACGGTGGAACGCCTGCGTGAGCTGGTGGGGCCCTCGGTACCGCTCTTCAGCAACGGAGCCAACAGCCATTTCGCCCCACTCAACGGCACCATGATCGAGAATTTCCCGTTCAACGGGGCACCCGATCAGGGCAATCATTTCGGCTATGCCTGGCGACGATGGATGACCGACGCCCCCGAGGCCTACCTGAACGTGCTCCCGGCCTACAACCCATCCCCGATGCCCTTGACCACCATCAATGCGTACTACGCCGGGGATCGCGCCGCGCCGGACCACAGTTCCAATTTCGAGCGGCACAAGCGGCTGACCCTGGGCAGCGCCCTCCTGGGGGACGGCTGGTACTCGCTCGACAACGATCGGGTAAACCACTTCGCACTCTGGTGGGAGCCGGAGTACGACATCTACCTTGGCGATCCGTTGGGACCCGCCTACACGGTGGATGTCGGCGGCAAGACCATGTGGCGGCGCGAATACGAGGCCGGCATTGTCGTGGTCAATCCCAACAACACCAGCGGTGGCGGTTTCGATCCGCACCCCCTGGTCTCGGCCTGGGATGCCTATATCGGTCCGCGGCCGGACCTCGTGCTCCCGGATCCCGTCAGCGTCATCTCGGCGGGTCCGGTCAGCCCGACCTCGGCCCTGTTGCTCTGGGAAGCTCCGCAGGACGGACCCGGCGCCCGGGTCTCGGACTACCGGGTCAAGCGGTCCGAGTCGGAGATCTCCATGGGACTTTCCTGGATCCAGGCCGACCTGGTCCCCGAAGACATGATCCCCAAGATCCCCGGCGAGGTGGAAAGCCTGCTCGTCGAGGGGCTGGCCCCAAACACCACCTATCACCTGGCCGTGCGTTCCTACGATGCCTGGAACAATATTTCCGACCTGACCGCCACGGCGATCGTGACCACGCCTCCCACCGGGGACGTCATGCCGCCGCGGATGATCGACGACATCACGCAGTTCGCCGCCGACACGGTCAGCGTGACCGTGAACTGGACCGCTCCGGGCGACGACAGCGCGAGCGGGACCGCCGCCACGTACCAGGGGCGGGTCGACACCAACCCCATCGACTCCGGGAGTTGGGATGTGGTCGAGGTCGTCACCGGCCTTCCCGCCCCGGCGGCTGCCGGGACGGTCCAGCAGTTCACCCTCACCGGTCTCGAACCGGCGACCACCTACTACCTGGCCCTGAGGGCACAGGACGAGTCGGGCAACCTGGGTGCGCTGCCGGCCAGCGTCCCGGTGACCACCGACTCCTTGCCGCCTCCACCGGCGGATACCACGCCCCCCGGATCCATCGATGACCTCGCCCTGGTCTCGGTCGACACGACCTCGGCCCTGGTGAGTTGGACCGCCCCCGGCGACGACGGGACCATCGGGACGGCGACCTCCTATCACGGTCGCCTTCATTCGAGCCCCATCACCCTGGGGAACTGGGACACGGTCCCGCCGCTGGCCGGACTCCCCACGCCCACCGTCGCGGGGACACCGCAACAGGCAAGCCTCGGGAATCTGACCCCCGCGTCCACGTACTACCTGTCGCTACGGGCCGAGGACGACGCAGGCAATCTGGGCCCGGTGCCGGTCAATCTGGTCGTGGTGACCGACTCGCTGCCGCCCCCGCCTCCGCCGGTGGACACAACCCCACCCGCGGTGGTGGGCGACCTGTCCGTGACCGGGTCCGGCAAGACGTGGCTCCAGCTCGGCTTCACCGCCCCTTTGGATAGTGAAGGAGAGGTCACCGCGTATCAGTTGCGGCGGGTCGACGGAGCGAGCTTCCCTGAGAACGCCTGGGACGGCGCGACCCCGGTGACCACGGGGACACCGCTCGCGCCCGGCCAGACCGAATCGATTCTCGCAGGCGGGCTCACCGCCGAGACCGGGTACAGTTTCCGGATGCGCGCGGTGGACGATGCGGGCAACTGGAGCGCGCTCAGCAACGCGGTGGCCGGGACCACCGACTCGCTTCCGCCGCCCCCGCCGCCGGATACCGTGGGACCTGCGGCGGTCGCTGATCTGGCCGTGACCGGCACCGGGGAAACCTCCCTCGGTCTCGCCTTCACCGCCCCCGCGGACTCCGCGGGAAGCGTGGTCGAGTACGAACTGCGCTACCTGGAGGGAACCGGCTTTCCGGAGGCATCGTGGGATGCGGCGACCCCGGTGACCGTGGCCGTCCCCCAGATTCCCGGGAACACCGAGAGCCCGGTGGTCACCGGTCTCGACCCCGCCACGTCCTACACCCTGCGCGTGCGCAGTCGGGACAACTCCGGCAACTGGAGCGGGCTGTCCAATCCGGCCACCGGAACCACCGATACGCCCCCGCCGCCCGAGGACACCGAGGGTCCGGCGCCCGTGTCCGATCTCGCGGTGGCCGATGTCGATACCCACCGGGTCCGGCTCACCTGGACCGCGCCCGCCGACGCCCAGGGCTCGGTGACCGGATACCGGATCCGTTTCGTGCCGGGGACCGCCTTCCCGATCTCGGCCTGGAACGGGGCGACCGCGCTCACCACGCCCACTCCGGCCGCGCCGGGTGCGCCGGAGTCGATGTGGGCCCAGGGGCTCACCCCACAAACCACCTATTCCTTCCGCATCCAGTCGGTGGACGATTCCGGAAACTGGAGCGGTCTGAGTGCTCCCGCGTCGGGGACTACCTCGACTCCGCCGCCCCCGGACCCCACCGTGGACCTGACGCCCCCCAACGACATCACCGATTTCTCCGGGGCCCGGGTCGACTCCTTCGATGTGCTCCTCGGTTGGACCGCCCCCGGGGATGACGGAACGGAGGGCGTGGCCGCGCAGTATGAGATTCGCTGGATGGAAGAGCCGTTCGTCTGGGCGGACGCGCAGCCCCTGGACGATCCACCGACTCCCGCCCCGTCCGGGACCCAGGAGACGTTGCGCGTGGTGGAGCCTCCCCGGGACAAGATCCTGGTCTTCGCCATCCGGGCCGAGGACG
This sequence comes from Candidatus Eiseniibacteriota bacterium, assembly GCA_942491735.1. GTDB lineage: Bacteria > Eisenbacteria > RBG-16-71-46 > JABDJR01 > JABDJR01 > CALOCN01. The sequence continues at coordinate 564,055 of CALOCN010000014.1, forward strand.
AGTCGGGCAATGTCTCGGGAATCAGCAACCTCGTCGCGGTGCTGGTCCCCTCGCCGGAGCCGCCACCCGATACCCAGGCCCCCGGGGCGATCCTGGGGCTCGACGCGCAGCTCGGCGACGAGGGCATCGCGCTTCTCTGGCAACCCGCCCCCGAGGCGGATGTGGCCGGATACCGATTGTACCGGGGGCGCGCCAACCGGCCCATGAGCCTCCACCGGGAGATCCCCGGAACCACGTTCCAGGATCAGCAGGTGATTCCGGGTCGCTCCTATCGGTATGCGGTCACCGCGGTGGATGAGGCGGGCAACGAGGGTGCCCGCTCGACCGAGGTGCACATGGATGTCCCGCGGGACTCCACGCCCATCCCCGAGTCCTTCCTCGGGTTCGGGGATCCATTCCCGAACCCCTCCACCGGCCCGGTGTCCCTGGAGATCGAGACCACGACCCCGGTCCTGGTGTTGGCCGAGGTGTTCGACATCCGCGGACGCCGCATCCGGTCGTTGCGGGAGCAGTCGGTCACGGGCGCCGGCACCCTGCGCTGGGACGGCCGAGACGACTCCGGGGTTCCGGTGGGGCGCGGGCTCTATTTCCTCCGCGTGAGCGCCGGAGAGCATCGCACCGTGCGCAAGGTGGTTATCCGCTAGGATCGCCCGGCGCTTGGTCCGTTCCCGCGGGGGCGAGTACACTGGTCCCGTGTTGCGAACCGGGTCCCTGGCCATTCCCATCCTCGCGTTCCTGCTTGCCCTGTGCGGTCTCGCTGCACCGGGAGAGGCCCAGTACTACCAGACCCGGACCTATATCGATGCGGACGGGCTCCCCAGCCCGGATGTGCGTTCCATCAGCCAGGACGCGGACGGCGTATTGTGGATCGCCACCCGAGGCGGGCTGGTCACCTACGACGGTTCCCGGTGGGCCCCGGTGGACCTGGGTCCCGGTGTTCCCACCGCGCGGTTCGATCGACTCCTGCGCGACGCGGAGCAGCGACTGTGGGTCGTTGAACGCTCTTCCCCGCACCGGGTCATGAAGCAAACCGCACGTGCGGGTTGGGAGTCCCTTCCGGTCCGGGGTGCACCGTCGTCGGATCATTCCCTGATCACCGCGGCCTGCCTGTCCCGGGTTGGGGGGCGGGACCTGCTGCTGCTGGGAGACTCCGAGGGGGGACTCCATCTCTGGGACGGCGTTACCTGGCGTGTGGTCGGGCAGCCGGGTTCCGGGGACGCTCCGGTCCTGTCGGTCACCGCCGTGGGGGATCGGTTCCTTGCCGCCGGAGCGTTTGGTCTGGTCACTTTCGACGCCAACGATCCGCAGCCTCGGGTGGCGCCCTACCCGCATCAGCCGCGCGGTCTCTCCCGTGGAGTCCGTTACGACCCGGTCACGGATCGGGTCTGGTTCGTTTCCAGCCGGGAACTGGGGTGGATCGGTGACGAGGGACTTGTCACCCATGCGCACCGCCCCGGCACCGATTACCCCGTGATCATCGAGCCGGATGGCCGGGGAGGGATCTACTTCGGACATCCGGAGCGGGTGTACCACTTCAACGAAGCGGATGGGGTCGAGCTCATCGAGCGACGCCATGGGCTGGTGGCCGAGGGAACCGAGTGTCTGTTCCTGGATCGGGAGGAAAACCTGTGGATCGGCGGGCGTCGTGGCATGACCAAACTGGTCAGCCGGAGGTTTCGCAACTTCACCCAGGAGCACGGGCTGCTCCACGACGAGGTGAGTGCGGTCGCGGAACTCCGCGACGGGGCCCTCGTGTTGGGCCATCCCCTGGGTCTCAGCTTTCTGGACCGCGGAGGGGTCAGCCGACTGCCCCTTACCCAGGACGGGTTTCGCGGTCGCGTCATGGACCTGGCCCAGGACCGCCTCGGCGACGTGTGGGCCCCCTGCTCGTTCGACGGTCTGGCCCGGGTGGGGCCGGATCGTTCCGTGACCTGGTACCACGCCACGGGGAGACCCGCCCTCAACGGTGTCCTCGCGGAGGCGGACTCGGTCCTGGTGGGTGGCTTCGGCGGGTTGTTCCGGGTCTCCGGTGACTCCCTGAGCCGCGTCCCGATCGATTGGGGCATTCCGGCGGACTCGGTGTTCATCCGGCGTATGGCGCGGGGCGCGGACGGTTCCCTGCTCCTGGCCTGTTATCGGGAGGGACTGGTGACGCTGCGGGATGGGCAGGTGCGCCGGTACTCCCAGCCGGGACGCCCCGGTTCCACCAACATCTACACCGTGTTGCCCCTGGCCAACGGCGGGATCTGGGTGGGCGCCGCCGACGGTCTGTACGAAGTGTCCGGGGACACGCTGGCCCTGGTCGGTCAGGGCACACCTGCGGGTGCACTGGCCGAGGTCCCGGTGTACCTCCTGTTCGAGGAGCCCGACGGGGCAGTGTGGATCGGTACGGATCGGGGAGCGATGCGGTGGGACGGATTGGAACGTCGGCAGTTCTCCCTGCTCAACGGACTGGTGGGGCAGGAAACCAACCGTGCGGCCGGCGTCGTGGATCGGGACGGCAGGGTCTGGGTCGGTACCGATCGCGGTGTCTCGTGCTACCGGGCCGACCTCGATCGGCCCAGCCCCATTGGTCCCACCGTGACCCTGCTCGAGTCCCGGATCGGGGGGCGGGTTCGCGATGCGTACCAGCCTGTCTCGGTCGCGCACGGTCAGGGATCGCTGGTCCAGGAGTTCGCCGCGATCTCCTTCATGGACGAGGACCGCCTGCGGATCCGCAGTCGTCTGGAGGGCCTGGAAACCGAGTGGAGGGAACACCCCGCCCATACCCGGGAAGTGCACTACGACCGGCTCGGCCCCGGACGGTACCAATTGCACATGGAGGTGCTGGATGTCGAGGGGCGTTCCAGCGGGATTGTCCACACCGCATGGACGACGGTGCGCAAACCGTTCTGGGTCTCGGGCTGGTTCTATGTGGTGGCCGGGTTGGGTCTGTGGGGACTGGGTCTGGCGGTGGCGTCCTATGCCGGGCAGCGTCGCTACTCGCGTCGGCTGGAAACGGAGGTCCGGGAACGCACGGCGGAACTCAGCCTTTCCCGGGCGGAGATCGCGGAGGAGAAGGAACGTCTTGGCATTACCCTGAGTCGCATTGCCGACGGGGTGGTCACCGCGGACCCCGAGGGGCGCATCGTGTTTCTCAACCCGGCTGCCGAAGCGCTTACCGGCTGGCCGGCCGAGGCGGCGGCGGGCGCGCCGATCGAATTGTTGTTCGGGCCGGCCCCGGATGGGAACGGGTGGCCCGAGGCGGTGGCGGGATGGTGCGAACCGTCGTTGGCCGCGGACGGACCCGGAGGCACCGAGGTCTTCGCCGTCGCCACCCGGGGCGGGGTGGAGCGCTGGATCGAGGCGTCGGCCGCCCCGGTGGGAACCGATGCCGAGCGTGGGGGAGTGGTGATCGCCTTTCGGGATGTGACCGAGCGTCGCCGGCTCGACGAGGAACAGGCGCGGACCCAGAAGCTCGAGTCCCTCGGCGTCCTCGCCGGAGGCATTGCCCACGACTTCAACAACCTGCTCACCGTGGTGCTCGGGAACCTCGCCCTGCTGGAGCCCCGGAAGCCTCCCGATGCGGGGCGGGACGCCGACTCGATCCGGGACGCCCAGGAAGCCACCCTGCGCGCACGCTCGCTCACCCAACAACTCCTCACCTTCTCCCGGGGGGGCGCCCCCATCCGCACCGTCAACCATCTGGGGGACATCCTGCGCCAGTCGGTGCAGTTGGCTCTCAGCGGTTCGGACTTGCGCTGCGAGCTCACGATCGACCCCGGCCTGCGTCCGGTGGAGGTGGACGAGGGCCAGATGACCCAGGTCTTCAACAACCTGCTCATCAACTCCCGTCAGGCGCTTCCGGATGGCGGGGTCATCCGGGTCCGGGCGTTCAACTCCGATGAAGGCTGTGCAATCAAGGGATGCAGCCAGTGTGTCACCGTGGTGGTCGAGGATGACGGTCCCGGAATCAGCGAAGCCCATCGCAGCCGGATCTTTGATCCGTACTTCACCACCAAGGAAGGCGGAACCGGGTTGGGGCTGGCCACCGTGCACTCCATCGTGACCCGTCATGGAGGGGTGATCAGTCTGGACTCCGGCGGTGGATCCGGAGCGCGATTCCGCCTCGTGTTTCCCGCCACGAGCCAGGATGTGGAGATCGATCCCCCGGGGGTGATTCCCGCCCCCGGGGTGCGCGGACGGATCCTGGTCATGGACGACGAGGACCCGGTGCGACAGATCGTGGTTCGTCTGCTGGTTCACCTGGGGCACGAGGGGGTGGGGGTTGCCAACGGGGAAGCGGCCGTCGAGGCATACCGGGAGGCGCTTGCCGCCGGGACCCCGTTCGATGTGGTGCTCATGGACCTGACCGTGGTGGGTGGGATGGGCGGGGCCGAGGCCGCCGGGCACCTGTTGGCGCTGGATCCAACCGCGCGTCTCCTGGTCATGAGCGGCTACTCCAACGATCCGGCCCTGGCCGAGCCGCGACGGTTCGGTTTCGTGGGCCGGGTGGAGAAGCCGATTGATCCGGAGATCCTGCGCGAGACCCTGCGCGACATCCTGCGGACATCGGCGGTGACCCGCTAGCGGTCGCCGGCTCAGTCCGCGCGGAGGTGCCGGTCGAGGAACGCGGTGAATTCGGACCAGGCGACGTCGGCCTCGTCGATTTCCTGGGCCGAGTGATAGTCGAGGGTCCATCCCCAGAAGGCGTGCCCCAGGAGCGGATACTCGAGCAGGGTGACCGTTCCCCCCGCCTCGCGAACCGCCGCCTCCATGAGCCGGGCCTGCGCGGGAGGCACGATGCGGTCCTGGAGTCCCTGTTGCAGGAGCAGCGGCGCGGTGATCCGGTCGGCCACCCGGACCGCCTGCCGGATTCGGAAGGCCTCGGGCTTGTCGGCCGGCCCGGATCCGTAGATCGCGACCGACAGGGAGTCGCTCACGTCGAAGTCGTTCTCGAGCAGGTACTCGTACCAGGAGACGACGTCCATGACCCCGCAGGCCGAAACGACGCAGCGAAAACGATCCGGCTCCCGGGCCGCGGCCAGGACCGAGATGAGCGCCCCGTGACTGGTGCCGGTAACGGCCATGCGATCCGGGTCCACGCGCGGATGGTCGGCAAGCACCGAGGCCCCGGCCAGGACGTCGTCGACCTCTCCCTTGGCTACCTCCACCACGCCGTCGGATCCGTCCTCCCCGCGGTAGGAGGGGGCCAGCACCACGTAGCCCAACGCGGCCAGGTCCCGACCGCGCCGTTTCATGTCGTTGCTCACCCCGCTCACCCCACCGTGGTTGAACAGGACCGCGGGGTGGCGTCCGTCGCCGGGGGGGAGAAAGAGAACTCCCTTCACCTGGAGATCCCCGCTGGTGTAGGCGACCACGCTTTGGCCGATGTCGTCGACGATCCGGCTTTCCAGGAGGGTGAACGCCGCCGATTCCGGGCGCGGGGGTGGGGTGGCGCTGGGCGTGCCCTCGGCGAGCCCGGGGTCCAGCGGCGGTGCCTGTCCCCCGGTGACCTGGGTGGAACGACCGGTCTCCCGGCTACCGCCACAACCCAGGAGGGCAAGGAGGGCTACGACGAAGGCGATGCGGGGCAGCAGGGACACCCGGGCTCAGCCGCCGATCTTCGCGTTGTTCTCGGCGATGTCGCCGATCACCGGCAGCTTCCAGACCTTGCCCTGGTAGGCCTTCATCATGAGCACGATCCAGATGATGATGGAGAGGGGACCGATGATGATGTAGGCGATCAGGTTGACGACCGGGATGAAGCCCAGAACCATGTTGAGAATGAACATGGCGCCGCAGAAGAAGATGGACTGCAGGGCGTGGAACCGCACCGTGGAGCTGGACTTCTCCATGACGAGAAAGATGATCCCCGAGATGAACCCGAACAGGTAGGCGAGGAGTCCGGCGACGTTCTCTTCGAGTCCGGTGCTGGACTTGCCGGTGGGTGGGCTGGTTTCGGACATGATCGAACTCCTTTGAAGGGATATATGACTCCGGAAGCTAATCCTTTCCGCCCCGGGGATCAAGCCCCGGAGATTCTGGCAGCTCCCGGGGTCCGCCCGGTTTCCGGCCAAGGTAGGAAAAACCGGTGACCACGACGTGGCTCTTCTCCTTGTTCATCAGGTAGCCGTCGAGGAGCCGGAGAGGAAGAATCAGCCAGGCCGTGATGAAGCGGTAGGCAAAGGAGAGCCACCGACGGTCCGAGTAGATCCCGGCATAGGCGCGGAGAATCTCCTGGAGTGCGCGTCCGGGAAGCCGGTCCGAGTCGCACTCCTCTTCCACGAACGCCGAAAACACCTGGCGAAGACCCTCGTCCGTGTAGCGGAAGAAGTCACGCGGTGCCCCATGGTAGGGGTAGAGAAACGGGGCGTGAACCAGAACAAACCCGCCGGGACGAAGGACCCGAAGAGCCTCTGCGGCCAGCCGGTGGGGGTCCGGTACGTGCTCCAGGACGGCATCCAGAACGATCCCGTCAAAGCTGTTCTCCAGGATGGGCAGAGCGAGTCCATCTCCAACGACATCCACGTTCTCGTGTGGCGAGATGTCGAGGTTGACCAGGTTGGGGTTCGCGTAGATCTTGTGAACCCCGGATCCGATGTTCAGGACAAAGGACTTCCCCGACGCGACCTCGTCCGCGAAGACCCGCTTGGTGAGTCGAGGGTAGTCGGATGGCCGTGATGGGTTGGGGAGCCGTGCCAACCGGACCAGGCGGTTGCGTTTGGCTACGGCCTCGCGGGAGTCGTCCCGGAAAAAGAAGGCGTCTCCCTCGGAGCCCAGGTCGTTGGAGGTTCGCGGAAGGAGAATCGGAACCCCGTCACGAACCGGATAGGAGAGACTGCATTCGGAGCATCGGAGCATCGGAGCATCGGAAGCCATCGGTGCGTCATCGAGCGCGCCCCGACAGGTTGGGCACGCCAGTCGCGAACGCAGTCGTTCGGGGATCGACTTGTCCTTCAACCCGCCCTGCCCTGCCGATTCCTGCGCCGTCCGCCCCGCGGTCCCTTGCGGAGCTTGGTCAGTTCTTCCTCGGTCAGCTCGCGAAAGGTGCCTTCTTCCATCTCCCCCAGACGCAGGGGGCCGATCCGCACCCGCTTGAGACTCAGCACCGGGTGTTCCACCGCTTCCATCATCCGCCGGATCTGACGATTGCGCCCCTCGCGAATGACCAGGGTGAGGTGGGTTCGGTTCCCCCGGCGATCCAGGATCTCCACCTTGGCCGGCGCGGTGGGCCGGCGCTCGCCGGGGAGCCACATGCCGTCCCGCAGGGTGGTCAGGGTCTCGTCGGCCACGATCCCGGTCACCATGACCCGGTATTCCTTCTCCAGCTTGTAGCGGGGATGCTGGATGCGGTGGGAGAGGGTTCCGTCATTGGTCATGAGGAGCGCGCCCGAGGTATCCACGTCCAGACGCCCAATGGGAAAGAGCCGGGGGGACTCCGGGACCAGCTGCATCACGGTGGGACGGCCTTCGGGGTCGAAAGCGGTGGTGACCACCCCCTCCGGCTTGTAGAGCAGGAGGACCAGGGTGGCGTCGGGGAGGGTCAGGACCCGCCCGTCCACCTCGACCTTGTCCGTGCTGGTGTCCACGAAGGTGGCCAATTCCTTGACCTGCTTGCCGTTGATGACAACCCGGCCCCCCTCGATGATGGCCTCGGCCTTGCGGCGGCTGGCCAGCCCGCAGGCGGCCAGATATCTGTTCAATCGCATCTGCAACTCATAGTGGGACTTTACGTTCCGTTCCGTTGATGTCTGGATTCAGGCTCCCGGTGGGAGCGATCGAAGTGGTAGTCTGGCGCCCCGAAATCTTCAAGTTCACCAAGGAGAGAGTACTCGATGGACATCAAAAAAGTCGGTGTTGTCGGCTGTGGCCTCATGGGATCCGGGATTGCCCAGGTCGCGGCGCAGTCCGGTCTCGAAGTCACCGTGCACGAACTCAACGACACGGTTCTGGAAAAGGGTCTGGCCCGGATCCAGAAGTTCCTGGACGGCGGGGTCAAGAAGGGCAAGCTGTCCCAGGAAGACGCGGATGCCATCCTGGAGCGAATCGAAGGGGTAACCGATCTGGCTGCCCTGGGCGACTGCGACCTGGTCGTCGAGGCGGCCACCGAGCGCCTGGAGGTCAAGAAGGAGATCTTCAGGACCCTGGACGCTGCCTGTGGCGAGCATGCCATCCTGGCCAGCAACACTTCCAGCCTTTCCATCACCGAGATGGCCGCCTTCACCAACCGCCCCGAGCGGTTCCTGGGGCTCCACTTCTTCAACCCGGTCCCGCTCATGCCGCTGGTCGAGGTGGTCCGCACTGTCCGCACCACTCCCGAGACCATCGAGCGGGGAATGGCCTTCGCGAAGGCGATCGGCAAGAAGCCCATCCTGGCCAAGGACAGCCCCGGGTTCGTGGTCAACCTGCTCCTCGTCCCGTATCTTCTGGACGCGGTCCGCGCCCTGGAGAAGGGGGTGGCCACGGTCTCGGACATCGATACCGCGATGAAGCTAGGCACCGGCTACCCCATGGGCCCCTTTACCTTGCTGGACTTCGTGGGGCTCGACACCACGTTCCTCATTGCCGAGATCATGTTCGACGAGTTCAAGCAGCCGCAGTACGCCGCGCCGACCCTGCTCAAGCGGATGGTCAAGGCGGGGTACCATGGACGCAAGTCGGGTCAGGGTTTCTACGACTACTCGCAGGACCCGCCCGTTCCCACGGAAGGATTGGTCTGATGACCTACGAAACCCTTCGCGTCGAGACCGAGGGCGGGGTGGCTACGGTTACCCTCAACCGTCCCAAGGTGCTCAACGCGCTCAATCACAAGCTCATCGGCGAACTGCATCAGGCCTTCCACGCCCTGCGCGGCGACGACGCGGTGCGGGTGGTCGTCATCACCGGCGAGGGGGAGAAGGCCTTCGCGGCCGGCGCGGACATCGGCGAGCTGGCCAAGCTGGACCCGGTGGCGGCCATCGAGACCTCGCAGCGGGGCCAGCGGGTCCTGCGGGAGATCGAGCAGTTGGGCAAGCCGGTCATCGCCGCCATCAACGGATTCGCCCTGGGGGGCGGTTGCGAGCTGGCCATGGCCTGCACCCTGCGCGTTGCGGTGACCACCGCCTCGTTGGGGCAGCCCGAGGTCAACCTGGGGGTGATTCCCGGGTACGGCGGTACCCAGCGGCTCACCCGTCTGGTCGGCAAGGGGCGCGCCATGGATCTGGTGCTCACCGGCCGGATGGTCTCGGCCGAGGAGGCGCTCTCCATGGGGCTGGTCAACCAGGTGGTGGAACCGGGTGACCTCCAGGCGGCGGTGGCGAAGCTGGCCAAGACGCTCATGGGCAAGGGCCCGTTGGCGCTCCGGTACGCCATGGAGGCGGTGCATCGCGGGCTCGAGTTCTCGCTCGATGACGCGTTCGCCTACGAGGCGCACCTGTTCGGAGTGTGCGCCTCCAGCAAGGACATGAAGGAAGGTCTCGGGGCGTTCCTCGAGAAACGCAAAGCGGACTTCAAGGGGAACTGACCATGAGCAAAGCGGTCTACATCGTGAACGGGGCACGGACCCCCATGACGGAATACGAGGGATCCAAGACCGGCGACGGCAAGCCGGGCGGCGCCCTGGGGCGGATCTCCGCCCTGGACCTCGGAGCCCACGCGGCCAAGGCGGCCCTGGAGCGCAGCGGCGTGTCGCCGGATGCGGTGGACCAGGCCATCTTCGGCAACGTGATGCAGACCTCCGGCGACGCGCTCTACGGGGCGCGACACATCGCGCTCAAGGCCGGGGTGCCCATCGCGGTTCCCGCGCTGACCGTGAACCGCCTGTGCGGGTCCGGCATCCAGTCGGTGATCAATGCGGCCGAGCAGATCCTGCTGGGCGAAGCGCGGACCGTGTTGGCCGGCGGCACCGAGAACATGAGCCAGGCCCCCCACGTCATTCGCGGGGCGCGTAGCGGGTTCAAGCTGGGGCAGGGGAAGCTCGAGGACTCGCTCATGGTCGCGTTGCTGGACACCCAGTGCGGCCTGTTCATGGCGCAGACCGCGGAGAAACTGGCCGAGAAGTTCGGCATCAGCCGCGAGGAACAGGATGCCTACGCGGTGCGCAGCCACAACGCGGCGCAGAAGGCGACCGAGAGCGGGGTGTTCCCCGAGGAGATCGCGCCCATCGAGGTTCCCCTGGGCCGCGGTCGTTCCATGACCGTGACCACGGACGATCACATGCGCCTGGGCACCAACCTGGAACAGTTGGCCAAGCTTCCCACCGCCTTCAGCAAGGACGGCAAGGGCGGCTGTGTCACCGCCGGGAACGCCTCGGGGATCGTGGATGGCGCGGCCTCCGTGGTGGTGGCGGACGAGGGACGGGTCAAGGAACTGGGCACCGAGCCCCTGGCCCGGATCTCCGCCTGGGCGTTCGTGGGGGTGGAGCCGAGCGAGATGGGGATCGGTCCCGCCCCGGCCATTCGTCGGGTGCTGGAGAAGGCCGGGTTGACCCTGGCCGACATCGACCTGTTCGAGATCAACGAGGCGTTCGCGGCCCAGTACCTGGCCGTGGAGAAGGACCTGGGTCTGGACCGGGACAAGGTCAACGTCAACGGCGGGGCCATCGCCCTGGGACATCCGCTGGGCGCGACCGGGACCCGGTTGCTGCTCACCCTGGGGCTCGAGATGAAGCGTCGGGGAGCCAAACGAGGCATTGCCAGTGCGTGCATCGGCGGGGGTCAGGGAATCGCCATGCTGATCGAGCGGGACTGATGCGACGCACGCTGCTCCTGGGGGCGATGGGGTTCTTCGTGACGGTCGGCATTGTGTTGAGCGCATCGCCGGCCGAGTGTCGCCATCGCGATCACTCCCGCGGGTTCCTGCTGCGTCTGTCCGCAGGGCCGGGATACGCCAAGAGTTCGATCAATCCGTTTGGCGATGAGATCAAGGTGCACGGCTTGACCGTGGACTGGAGCGCGGCCGTGGGTAGCGTCGTGTTCCCCCAGTTCGCGGTATACCTCAACCTCTCCGGATGGAAGGGGATCAACCCCCAGACCGAGGTTGCGGGTGAGGAGACCGGTACCGGGTCGATCGGGCTCAACGCGTTGGGTCTTGGGTTCACCTACTTCCGCATGCCGCAGAACGTATCCCTCTCCGGGGTCATCTCGGTGGCCCTGGTCGAGGCCGAGGGATCCGGCGGCACCGGGGACACGTCCAATCTGGGTTACCGTGGGGAGTTGGTGCTGGGTCGGGAGTGGTGGATCAACGATCAGTGGGGACTGGGTCCGGCCTTCTCGGTGGGTTATCACAATGCCTCGTCCCAGGTCATCGTGGACGATCGTCTGGCCAACGCGACCTGGAGCGGCTGGAGCTATGCCCTGCGGCTCACGGCGACCCTGAACTGAAAGACTACGCCCAGCACATCCTCCGCTTGCCCTCTACGACAGCGGCCGTCCGAACCAGACGCGCGGGGTGAGCTGGGCTCCGCGCGACGGGGTTCTTCGACCAGGTCCAGATGCTACGCGGTCACAAGTCTGGGTTCTTCAACCCTGCACCGATCCTCAAGCGACTGACCCGGCGTTGGGACGCGGTGTATCCCCAGCTGCGCGGTCAGCAGATCCGCGCCATGACCACCGGCTTCCAGTCAGGACGGACTGAAGCGTTCACCCAGGGGCACCCCGGATTCCCTCGGTGTGTGTTGGCGTCCGCCGCGGTGTGGCCGTGTCTGGGGCCGTCCCGCTGAAAGGTTGGAGGAGAACATTCCCCAGGGGCTGACGGTGCTGGATCCGGAACTCAACCTGGCCCCCATCGAGCGGAAGCGCTTGAGGACAAACCAACGGCCTGGAGCGGTTGAATCGAGAGCTGAAGCGAAGGACCCGGGTTGCCACCCTGTTCCCCAATGAGGAGTCCCTGCTACGACTCGTGAGCGCGCTCCTCATGGAGGTCAGCGAGGAGTGGGAATCGGGAAAGTCTTTGTAGCCCTGGTTGGGTTTTGGAGAGTCCAGAACTGAGTATGGCTGAATGCTATCATCATAATCCAGTTCTCTAGACAGGAGGTTGGTGGTGCGAATTGTCCTGAGGCGCGTGCTATTCATGCCTCACATTGTCATCAATGCTTGCTTGATACATCTTGTCATGAACGCATTCTTGGTGCAGGGGACTGCTATTGCCGGTTCGCAAGATGAGGCAGTGATCGCACTCGCTATGGTCCCAATTTCCAAGGGAGTGACTCCGCCGTGTGAAACCCTCGACGGCATAGGATGCTCGCTGTACGCGACGGGGCCAGATGTGGTTTTTGCTCAGCGCCGTGTCTATGTGGTCGTGGCAAGAGCGAATCCTGGTGCAGGAGTTTCAGGGCTTCAATTTGGCGTTGAGGTGTCTCCGACATTGTCCGTCGATGGTTGGTCTCTGTGCGCGGATGAACAGTTTCCTGTTGGTGGTTGGCCTCAGTCCGGCGGAGCGAACGTCATTGCCTGGGATTCCGATCTGAATTGCCAGTCAGACGAGGTCGGAACTGACGGCGTTCACGCCGTTGGAGGGTACTTCAGTCTGTATGCGTACGGCTCAGGGACCATGAGTATCACACCTGATTCAACTGGCAATGATCCTGTCTTGACTGTGCTGGACTGCGCCGGGGAGGCATCGGATATCCTGATTCCGGGCGGACGTGTTGGATTTGGCGAGGCGACAGGGTTCAATCCGTGCCTGGCAGAGGTGCCCGTAGAGCGGAGCACGTGGGGACGGATCAAGTCCGGCTGGGAGTAACTCTTGGGTTCAGCCGATAGTGGGTAGGCGGCTGTGGGGAAAGGCGCTGCGGCCCCTTGGCCGTCACAAGGGATGCTCACGACCAGTCATGAGCCTTCTATTGAGTTCTACTCAGGAGGCGATTGGGCTAATCTGGTATTGACGTGGGCCAAGACAGCGGAGTCACAATGCGAGGAGTGGAACCGATTCGAGATCACCGGCCGCGGGCGTCGCCTAGGTTCAAGGGGAGGTGCGTGATGGTGGGGCTCCTGGTGTGTGGAGCCTCGGGGGTGTTGGGTTGTGGGAACGAACCCACCGATGGTGAGAGTTTCGCGTTTCTCCAGGGTACGGTGCGAGGGTTCTCCGACTATCACGTCCTTCCTGGAGTGACTATTACTGATGCCGGGATGATGCTCAGTGAGACGGATTCCTTGGGGAGATACTTCTTTCAGTTTGGCGTGGGTAAGCTGCCCTCCAGGGAGATCTGTTTCGACAAGGAAGGCTTTGAGACGCGTTGTCTCACTCCCATGGATGAGGCGATAGTCGATGATCCGATCTTCCCAACAGTGTACCGGATCGATGTAGTCTACTCCCCGAGGGTGCCTCTGAGCAGGGATCTGCTACCGGGCATCAATGACAGTTCTCAGGCTTGACGATCCGCCCGATGCCCACCTTCAACCCCAATTCGTGATCCGCCAACGGGACTTCATCACCCCCGCTCCCATGACCTCGGGTGTGACGCGCGGTCGCCCGAGACCCGCGTGGCTGCGCGCCCGTGGTCTGGCCGGCCCACCGGCACGGGTCACCCTCGCCAAGGATCGCTCGGTCTGGGAGCGACGGGACACCTACAAGACGGACACCTGGGCCGCGACCGGGCTCTACGCCTGCGGGGCGCGGTTCATGGTCTGCAAGTTCCACCGCGCCCAACCGCTGCTGGGACTTCCCACCACCTGGCTTGGACGTTGGGTGGCTCGCCGCGAGGCCACGGCGTTGCGGATGCTCGCGGACGTGGAGGGAATCCCCCGGGACCTGGGGCCGGTGGAGGTGGAGGGCCGGGTGGATCCCACCGTCCTGGCCCGCGAGTTCATGGACGGCATGCCGCTCCCCCGCGGCTATCGTCCCGACGACGACTTCTTCCCTCGGCTCACCGCGATGCTCGATGTCCTGCACGATCGGGGTATGGCCTACGCGGACCTCACCAAACGGGACAACATCATTGTCACCCCCTCGGGGCGCCCGTGTCTGATCGACTTCCAGATCCACGTCCGTTTTCCCCAGCACGGGTTTGCCGCCTGGGTGACCGGGCCGTTGCGGCGCTCCATGTTCCGTACCGATCGCTTTCATCTGCACAAGCACGTGGCGCGCCACCGCCGCGATCTTCTCACCGAGGAGCAGGCGACCCTGGAGCGGCAACGCCCCTGGCTCAATCGCTGGTGGCGGCGGCTGGTCACCCGCCCCTTTCAGGGCCTGCGTCGCGGTCTTCTGGTCCGTTTGGGAGTGCGCCGCCCCGGCGGGGACGCGCGGACCGAACACGAACCCATGCATGCGCTGCGGGACACCGAACCGGACTAGCTTTCCTCCCGACGGCCATGGATCCCCGGGATCCGTGCGGGTAGACTGCACCCCATGAAAGCCCTCCTGTCCCACCCCGCGGCGCGCCTTCTGTTGGGGGCGTTGGTTCTCCTGATCATCGGGGTATGGGGCCAGGATGCGGTGTCCGACCGGATCCAGGAGCGGCTCTCCAGCGACCTGCAGGCCCTGCTGCGGGCGGACGTGACCGCCCTCGAGCTGTGGATGACCGATCAACTCACCGTGATCGAGGTCATTGCCGCTCACGAGCCCAGCGCGACCATCTTCCGGGATCTGGTAGCCGGCGCGCACCGAAGCGCAACCCCGCAGGAACTGGCCGAGGCCCCGGCGTTGGCGACCCTGCGCGAGCGGTTCGAATCCCTGGTGCGGGCGTTCGGCTACCTGGACCTTCTCGTCTTCACCCCGGAGGGTCGGGTGGTGGGGGCGCTGACCGATGCCCCCATGGGGCTCTCCGACCCCGCCCTGCGAACACCCGCCTTCGCGAAGGCGGCGGCCGGAGCCCGCGTGCTTTCCCGTCCCTTCCCGGCCGCGGTTCCGCTTCCCGACAGCGCGGGGGTCCTGCGCCCGGGCCGACCCACCCTGTTCACCTTCGCCCCGGTGCGGGACGCGGCGGGAGCGATCACCGCGGTCATCGGATTTCGCATTGATCCTGAAGAACAGTTCACCCTCATTCTCAACGTGGCCCGGTCCGGGGAAACCGGCGAGACCTACGCGTTCGACCGGGAGGGCTTGCTGCTCTCCCACAGCCGGTTCGACGGCCAGTTGCGGGAAATCGGCCTGCTTCCCGACGCTCCGGAAAGCGAAGCCATCCTCAACATCTCGGTACGGGATCCCGGCGGCGACATGACCCGCGGCTTCGTGCCGCGGGTGCCCCGCCATGAGCAACCGCTGACCCGGATGGCCGCGGCCGCGGTCACCGGAGGATCCGGCGTGGACACCCAGGGGTATCGTGACTATCGCGGGGTGCCGGTGATCGGGGCCTGGTCCTGGTTCCCGGAGCAGGGGTTCGGGGTGGCCACCGAGGTCGATGTCGCCGAGGGCTACCGTGGCCTGCGTTTTCTCCAGCGCATCTTCTGGGTCCTGTTCGGGTTGCTGGTGCTCAGCGCGGTCGGTTTCGGCGCCTCGACCCTGGTCATCGACCGGCTCCAGGATCGGGTCTCCGAGGCGGTGCGCCTCGGTCAGTACACCCTGGAGAAGAAGATCGGGGAGGGCGGGATGGGCAAGGTGTACCGGGCGCGACACGCGTTGCTGCGTCGCCCCACCGCGATCAAGATCCTCGACGTGGACCGGGCCACGGAGAAGGCGGTGGCTCGGTTCGAGCGGGAGGTCCAGATGACCAGCCAGCTCACCCATCCCAACACCATCGCCATCTACGATTTCGGCCGCACTCCGGACGGGGTGTTCTACTACGCGATGGAGTACCTGGCCGGGCTTAATCTGTCGCAACTGGTGCGCCAGTTCGGGCCGCTTCCATCCGGGCGGGTGGTGCACATCCTGTCCCAGGCGGCCGGGTCGCTGAACGAGGCGCACCGCATGGGGTTGATCCACCGGGACATCAAGCCGGGCAACATCATCCTCACCGAACGGGGCGCGGTGTTCGACGTGGTCAAGGTGCTCGACTTCGGTCTGGTCAAGGACATCGAGCGGCGCGAGGACGTGACCCTCACCGCCAAGCACAGCGTGACCGGAACTCCCCACTACGTGGCCCCGGAGAACATCACCGACGCCAAGTCGGCGGACGGGCGGAGTGACCTCTATTCCCTGGGGGCGGTGGGGTTCTTCCTGCTCACCGGACGGCACCTGTTCGAGGGGGAAACGGCCATGGAACTCCTCATGCACCATGTGCAGACCCAACCGACGGCCCCCTCGACGTTCGCGGAGACCCCGGTCGACCCGAAGCTCGAGGCGCTCATCATGCAGCTCCTTTCCAAGAAGCCGGAGGACCGTCCGGCCGACGCCGCGGTGCTCGGCGAGGCGCTGGCCGCCCTGGAGTGCGGTCGGGACTGGGACGGCGAGAAGGCGGCAGCGTGGTGGCGTGCCCACATGGAGTTCGATCCGGTGTCCGGAACCCTCTCCCGGCCCACCACGCCGGAGACCCAGACCGCGCCGGGAGTCACCGCCCTGGACATCGATCTGGGAAAGCGCTCACGGGGCAAGGCCTAGCGTGGACGCCGCCCTGATCGTTGCCGTCGCCCTGGGCCTGCTGGGGTTCGGGTTGGTCTCGGGACGGCTGGAGCGGACCTCGATCAGCGCCCCCATGATCTTCACCGCGTTGGGCATCCTGATCGGAGCACGCGGTCTGGGGTTGGTGGGGGACGTGCAGTCCGAGTCGCTGCATCGTCTCGGGGAGATCACCCTGGTCCTCGTCCTGTTCATCGATGCGGCGCGGATCGACCTGCGGCGCCTGGCCCGGGAACAGAACCTTCCGGTGCGCATGCTGGCGATTGGCCTGCCGTTGACCATCCTGCTCGGGGCGGTGCTGGCCCGGGGTATCTTTGCCGGGACCTCGTGGTGGGTGGCGCTGGCCCTGGCCACCATCCTCGCCCCCACCGACGCCGCGTTGGGCCAGTCGGTGGTGAGCAACCTCCGGGTCCCGGTGCGAATTCGTCAGACCCTGAACGTGGAGAGCGGGCTCAACGACGGCATCGCCTTGCCCATTCTGCTCATGTTCTTCGCGTTCGTGGTCCAGGGAGCCGGAAACGAAGCGGCCATCCACTGGGCCGGGGTGCTGGGGCGGCACCTGCTCCTGGGATCGGCGTTCGGTTTCGCGGTGGGGTGGATCGGCGGGCGCCTGGTCACCTTGGCCGCCAAGTCCGGGTGGATCAACGGGGCCTTCGAACGCATCTCCGCCCTCAGCCTCGCACTATTGGCGTGGGGCGGGGCCGAGGCCCTGGGAGCCAATGGGTTCGTGGCCGCCTTCTGGGCCGGAATCGCGGTGGGGAACTTCTCCCGCGCCATCTGCGCCTGTCTGTTCGAGTTCGCCGAAGCGGAGATCCAGCTCCTGACCGCCCTCGTGTTCATGGCCTTCGGCGCGGTCATGGTACCGGCCGCTCTTTCCGAACTCACCTGGCACTGCGTTCTCTACGCCGTGCTGAGCCTGACCGTGATCCGCATGGTTCCGATGGCGTTGAGCCTCGTTGGCGCCCATCTCCTGCCCCGCTCGATCCTGTTCCTGGCCTGGTTCGGGCCGCGGGGGATCGCCTCGATTCTCTACGTCTATCTCGCTCTCGAACACGACAACCCCGGGTTCGAGTTCATGTTCGGGGTGGTGACCTTCACCGTGCTCCTCAGCGTGTTCCTCCACGGGATGACCGCGTATCCTGCCTCGGTGCGATACGGCAAGTGGATCGAGGAGCACGAGCGGGGACACGCCGAACGGAAACAGGTACCGGAGATGCCGCTACGGGTACCGCGCCGGCACTCCGGTTAGGCTACCGGGCGAGCAGGATCTCCTCGAAGAGAGCCAGCACGCGTGGATCGTCGACCTGCCCCAGCCAGAACAACGCGGACTTGCGCAGCTCGGCGCTCTCGTGGGTCCGGGCCACCCGCATGAGGCTGGCCACGGCCTGGTCCTCGGGGCGTTGGGAGAGGGCGAACACCACGGACTTCTTGAGTTCCAGTTCCCCCTCGTCCTCGATGATCTCCTCCAGACCCCGGGTCGCCTCTTCCGCCGCGGCCTGCCCCACCCAGAACACCGCCTGCTCCCGCACCCTCTCCGGCCGATGCCGGTCCCGGGCGATGAGAAGGAGCTCGCTCCAGACCTCGACGTCCCGCCCGATCGTGGCCGGGAAGATGGCCTCCTCGGCGACATGGGCGTCCCCCGTCCGCACCAGATCCAGGAGGAACGCGGTGGCGAGCGCGGGTGTCACCTCTCCCAGATCCACATCCCCGCGACCCGGTCGCCACCGCCCTCCAACCCGCGCCTCCAGATCCAGCACCTCCCCGTCGTCCACCTCGAGCAACACCCGCACCGGTCCTTCCTCGCAGTCGCAGTCGTCCCAGTATCCCTCCCCCTGGTCGCGGAAGATGATGCTGCGGCCGTCACCGTAGATGCCTTCCTTGGCTTCGAACTGGAAGCGAATGGTCCCGTCGGGATGGTTGCGCACCGCGTCCTCGATCGGACCGGCCAGGGCGGGGGCGGCGCCGAGGCCGCACACGGTCAGCAGGGCAAGCAGGGGTCTGGTGTTCATCGGCTCAGCAGCTCCTCGAGATAGTCCACCGCGCGCGGGTTGTCGCTCTGACCCAGCCAGAACACGGCGTTGGTCCGCAGTTCGGTGTCGGTTTCCCGCTTGGCGATGTCGACCAGCGTCTCGATAGCCTTGTCGTCGTCGCGCTGGGAGAGGACGAAGATCACCTGGCCGCGCATCTCCGTGTCCTCGACGCCCCAGTAGAAGTCGATCAGGTGGCCGATTTCAAGTTGGTTCCCCTGACCCGCCCAGAACAAGGCGTTCTTGCGCAGGTCGATCGACTCCCGCTCGTTGAGCGCCAGGTCGACCAGCCACTTCCCGCCGTCATCCGTGTTGAGTTGGGAGATGGCGAAGATGACCTTGTCCTTGAGCTCGTCGCTGTCCACGCTGCGGTAGAGTTCATCGAGGAACGTGACCGAGGCCCCCTCGCCGGTCTGGCCCAGCCAGAAGATGGCGTTGGCGCGGAGTTCCTCCGGTTGGGCCGGGTCCAGGGCCAGATCCTTCAGGGCCTTGTAGGCCCGTTCCCCACCGATCTGGCTCAGTGCGAACACGGCCTTTTCCAGGATGACCGGGTCGTCGCTGGTGGCCATGATCTCCTCGATGGCGTCCAACGACTCCTCGCCGCCGAGCTGCGAGAGCCAGAACACCGCCTGGCCCCGCACCTCCTCATCCGGGTCGTTGCGCACCGCATCCAGGAGCAGCGGTGCTGCTTCCTCGGTGTCCTGTTGCGAGAGGATGAACACCGCCTGGGCACGGAGTTCCGCCGTTTCCGGGGAGCGATCGAGCAGGACCTTCCTGAGGATCGGCATGGCCCGGTCCGTGCGCATGTTCATGAGGGCCTGGAGTGCGGCCATCTTCAGATCCAGATCGGAGTCGGTTTCCGGGTCGGTGGCCTGCTCCAGGTCCCGCGCGCGTTCGTAGGACCGACGCGCCGCTTCTTCGCTTCCCAGTTCGGCCAGCGCGTTCTCCACCCGGGCCGACAGCGATTGGGCGTCGCGCCGGGCGGTCCGGGCATCCGGATACTGTTCCCGCTGCCGGTCCAACAGGGTGAGCGCCCGCTCGAGGTTGCGCTTGCCGCCCAGCCGATACCGGGAGAACGCCTCCCAGTACACCGCGTCCCCCGCGACCTCGGACTCGGGGTAGTCCGCGGACACGGCGTGGAAGAGTCGCCGGGCGTCGTCGAAGTCGCTCTCGTTGAGCGCCTGGCGTCCGGTGCGGTACAGGGCGGCCGCCTCGTCCTCGTAGGCCTCGTCGGCCAGGACCGGAAGTGCGGTCAGGGGCAGCAGCAGGGTAATCAACAGCGCGAGCAACGGTCGTTTCGACATCCTCATCCTCCTCACGGTTCTACATCCAGGCCGGGCCCGCCGGGATGCGGGCGCGTAGCCGGGGAAGCAACTCGACCAGCCCCTGGGTCACGAATGCGCGTTCGTTCGCATCCCCCCCCTCGGCCAGTGTGGCGATCTGAATCAGGACCAGTTCCAGGTCCAGGAAAAGCGCTCCCAGTTCCGGGTCGTCCCCGGCGGGGGAGTCCAGGAGAAGCCGGACCTGCCCCACCGACGTGCGGGCCCAGGCGGCCAGGTCCGCGTCGCGTGTCGGTGCGGTGGTGCGAAACTGGGTCAACAGGGCTTCGGTCCGGCCCAGAAAGGCGGCCGAAGCGAGCTGGTAGGGATCCGTTTGTTTCCGGGGAGCGGTCACGATCTCCGGGTCCGGGACCGGCATGCCGAGGTCCTCGGCGGTTTCCACCATGGGTTGCCCCGGCACGGTCACCGAAATGCGTCCCACCCCGATCCCGATGGCCAGCAGCGCGGCGGCGGCGAGGGGAACCCACACCCAGGCTCGGGAGCGGCGAGCCGGCACAACGGTCAGTCGACGTTTGCGCTGGATGCCCTCCCAGATCGCCTCGCGCGGGGTCTCCGGGGGATCGTTGTAGCTTTGGGCCGTCGTCCGGATCAGCTTGTCCAAGGGATCCTCGCTCATGTCGGTTCCTCCGCGCCCTGGAAACTGCCCAGGGTCTCGCGCAACTGCTGTCGGGCCCGGAAGAGCCGGGCCTTGGATGTTCCTTCGGGAACTTCCAGAATGGCCGCGATCTCGTGATGCTTGAATCCCTCGATGTCGTGCATCACGAACACCGCCCGTAGGATCTCGGAGAGGCCGTCGATCGCCCGGAGCAGGCGCACCTTGAGACCCGGGTCGCCCGCCTCCCGTCCACGGTCCACCGTGGTCAGGTCCTCCACCCCCACCTCCCGCTTGCGTCGTCGTTTCTCCTTGCGGATCCCATCGAGGACCACGGTCACCGTGATGCGATGGAGCCAGGTCGAGAGCGCGGCGTCGCCGCGAAAGCCGTCCAGCTTGGCGAACGCCTTGACGAACACGTCCTGGGCGAACTCCTGGGCGCGCCCGGGATCGCCGCACATGCGCACGGCGAGACGGAACACCCGGTCGACATGGGTGTCGAACAGCTCCCGTTCCGCATCCGCGTCACCCGCGATCACGCGGGCAATCAACTCCTGCTCGTTCAAACGTCCTCCCCGGTTCCGCTTTCGGTCGTTCGCAGAGTGGGACGACCGCCGACCCGGAATCGTTGCATGGGTCGGCAAATGTCCCCTCGTGTCCCGGTCTGTATAATGACTGCGCTTTGACCCCATCCGTCAGGTCGAGGTGCGGGGGGCGTGACCCCGGCAGCCTTAACGTAATGAATGACAATGAATTGGACAGGAGCCCACCGTGAAGAACTACACCCTGGCCGTGATCGGCGGAGACGGGATTGGTCCCGAGGTGACCGCCGAGGGCCTCAAGGTGCTCCAGGCCGCCGGCCAGCGTTTCGGCTTCTCCGTGAAGCTCACGGACTACCCCTGGAGTGCCAATCACTATCTGGAGACCGGGGTGTTGATGCCGGAGTCGGCGCTGGCCGAGTACCGCGACCACGACGCGGTGCTGTTGGGGGCGGTCGGGGACCCGCGGCTGGAGCCGGGGCTCATTGAGCGTGCGGTGGTGGCCGGCCTACGGTTTGGCCTCGATCTCTATGTGAACCGGCGGCCGGTCAAGCTCTACGCGGAGCATCTCTGTCCCCTCAAGGGAGGGACGCCCGAAACCGTCGATATGGTCTGTATTCGGGAGAACACCGAGGATCTCTACGTGGGGATCCACGGCTTCTTCAAGAAGGGGACCCCGGACGAGGTGGCGACCCAGGAACTCCTGCTCACCCGCAAGGGCACGGAGCGGATTATCCGCTACGCGTTCGACACGGCCCGAAGCCGGCCACGTAAGCACCTGACCCTGGTGGACAAGGCCAACGCGGTGCGCGCCTACGACCTGTGGCGCCGGGTCTTCGAGGAAGTGGGGGAGGAGTACCCCGATGTCACCCGGGCCGGTCTCTATGTGGATGTGGCGGCCATGGTCATGGTGGCCGACCCGGCCCGCTTCGATACCGTGGTGACCCCCAACCTGTTCGGGGACGTCCTGACCGACCTCGGGGCGGCCCTCCAGGGCGGGATGGGGGCCGCGGCCAGCGCCAACCTGCACCCGGGGCAGACCGGGATGTTCGAGCCGGTGCACGGCTCGGCGCCGGACATCGCCGGGACCGGCCGGGCCAACCCCGTGGCCGCGGTGGCCTCGGTCCAGCTCCTCCTGGAGGATCTGGGGGAGCGGGAGGCCGCCGACGCGGTGACCACGGCCATCCGGGACGCCCTCTCCACCCGGGCCATCCCGGGCCTGGGCGCCGACACCGGCCTCACCACCGGGGACATGGGGACGCTGCTGGCCGAGGCGGTTCTGGCAAAGCGCTGATCCCACTTTCCCGGGAGCGTCGACGCTCCCACAGCGGCCGGTTCCCGGGGTATACTCGCCCGTCCTTTGGCCATACAGGTAATGCGGTCCCGGACCGCCTGCGAGAGTGGCGGAACTGGTAGACGCGCTGGATTTAGGATCCAGTGGGGCGACCCGTGGGGGTTCGAGTCCCCCCTCTCGCACCACGGACGCAGTGAGCAGAAAGAACATGACGATGAAAGTCTCCGTACGTGAGGAACCCGCCTGCAAGAGGGTCCTCGAGATCGAGGTCGAGTCGGAGCGGGTGACCACCGAGATGGACAAGGTGGTGCGCGAGTTCCAGCGCACCCTCTCCATGCCCGGATTCCGCAAGGGCAAGGTCCCGGGCGACGTGGTGCGCAAGCGCATGGGGGACGACCTGGAAGGGGAAGTCCTGCGCCGGGTGTTGCCCAAGGCTCTCGACGACGCCCTGCGCGAAGAAAAGATCCGCCCCCTCGGTGAACCCCGGATCACCGATCTCAAGTTCGAGCCCGGTGCGCCGTTGGCCTTTACCGCCACCGTCGAGGTGCGCCCCGAAGTGACCGTCGAGGGATACGAGGGGCTCAAGGTGACGCGGGAGGCCAAGGAGATCGCGGACGAGGACATCAACCAGGTCCTGGACCGGCTGCGTGACGAGCGCGCCGAGCTCGAGGATGTGGATCGACCCTCCCAGAACGGCGATATGCTGGGGATCAGCTATGTCGAGCTGGACGAGGCCGGCAACCCCAAGGAAGGGGAGGAGCCGGTGGAGATCACGCTCGAGCTGGGCAGCGAGCGGACCCCGGACTCGTTCAACGCGGAACTGCTGGGAACGGTGGTGGGGGACATGAAGAAGGTCCCGCTGCCCTATCCGGCCGACTATCCGGAAGAGGACCTGGCCGGGACCACCCGCACCTTCCACGTCACCGTGTCCAAGATCCAGGAAAAGGTATGGGCCGCCCTGGAGGATTCCTTCGCCCAGGCGGTATTGGGTAACGAGGAAGCGACCCTGGGCGACCTGCGGACCCGGATCCGGCTCAACCTGGAGATGGAATCCAGGATGGCGGCCAACCGGGACCTGGAGAACAAGCTGGTGGGCAGGATCCTGGAGCTCAATCCGTTCGAATTGCCCGAGGGACCGGTCAACGCGGCCCTGGAGCGCATTCTCGCCGACACCAAGGAGAAACACCCGGATCTCCCCGCGGATGAAGAGGAAAAGGTGCGCGAGCACTACCGGCAGCGGGTGGAGAACGATTTCCGGGTGGAGATCCTGTTCGACGCGTTGGGGAATCAGGAGCAGATCGAGGTCTCCGACGAGGATCTGGATAAGGAGATCCAGTCGTTCGCCGAGAATGAAGGGGAGAAGCCGGCCAAGGTCCGTGCCCGGCTCAAGAAGGAGGGGGGGCTCGAGCGTCTGCGGGATGACCTGTTCCGACGCCGGGTCCTGGATCGCCTTGTGGAAAAAGCCGACGTGGCCGTGCCCGAGGGTGCCGTCGCGGCGGATGAGGAGAAAGCGTAATGGGTCTCGTACCGATCGTCGTCGAACAGTCCGCGCGGGGTGAGCGCGCCTATGACATCTACTCGCGGTTGCTCAAGGATCGCATCATCTTCCTGGGTACGGTGGTGGACGACGTGGTCGCCAACCTCATCATTGCCCAGCTGCTCTTCCTGGAGGCGGAGGATCCGGACAAGGACATCCACCTCTACATCAACAGCCCCGGCGGCTCGGTGAGCGCGGGTCTGGGCATCTACGACACCATGCAGTTCATCAAGCCGGACGTGGCCACCACCTGCATGGGCCAGGCGGCCAGCATGGGGGCGGTCCTGCTCACCGCCGGCGCCGCCGGCAAGCGCTCCATCCTGCCCAACGGCCGGGTGATGATCCACCAGCCCCTGGGTGGGACCCAGGGTCAGGCCTCGGATATCGAGATCTACACCAAGGAGATGCTGACCATTCGCCAGCGTCTCAACGAGATCCTGGCCCACCACACGGGGCAGGATATGCCGACCATCGAGCGGGACACGGATCGCAATTTCTTCATGTCTGCTGCGCAGTCGAAGGAATATGGCATCGTGGACGAGGTTATCGCTAAGCGGAGCGCCGGCTAAACCGATATAATGAGGGTAACTACCGCCTTTTCCCGCCCTGGGTCATCCCTTTTGCGCGTACGAGGAACCGGATGAAGAAACGCGTCTCGACGCCCCATCCCATCAAGTGCTCTTTCTGCGGACGTGGACAGGACGAGGTAAGCCGGCTCGTATCCGGGCCCTCTGTCTACATTTGCAGCGAGTGCGTGAAGCTCTGTAACGACATTCTCGACGGCGAAGCCGATCGGGACATGCCGGTGGGGCGGGAGGGGCTACCCAAGCCCGCCGAGATCAAACGGATCCTCGACGAGTACGTCATTGGCCAGCATCAGGCCAAGAAGGTGCTCGCGGTAGCGGTCTACAACCACTACAAGCGGATCTTCAGCCCGCCGCTGAAGGATGATGTGGAGCTCGAGAAGTCCAACATCCTCCTCCTGGGTCCCACCGGAACCGGTAAGACGTTGCTGGCGCAGACGTTGTCGAAGATCCTCAAGGTTCCCTTCGCCATCATCGACGCCACCTGCCTCACCGAGGCCGGTTATGTCGGCGAGGATGTGGAGAACATCCTGGTCCGGCTCCTCCAGGCAGCGGATTTCAATCTGGTAAACGCCGAGCACGGAATCGCTTACATCGACGAGATCGACAAGATCTCCCGCAAGAGCGAGAACCCGTCCATCACCCGGGACGTCTCGGGCGAGGGCGTCCAGCAGGCCCTGCTCAAGATCCTGGAAGGCACCGTGGTCAACGTGCCGCCCCAGGGTGGGCGAAAGCACCCGCAGCAGAAGTACATCGAGGTGAACACCAAGGACATCCTGTTCATCTGCGGCGGCGCCTTCGAGGGCATGGACAAGATCATCGAGCGTCGTATCGGACGCAAGGAGATGGGGTTCGGCGCGGAGATCCAGAGCAAGGAGACCCGGGACCTCGGCGAGATCCTGTCCCAGGCCGAGCCCGAGGATCTGCTCAAGCACGGGCTCATCCCGGAGCTGGTCGGCCGGATGCCGGTCATGGCCAGCCTCAGCACCCTCGACGAGGACGCCATGGTCGAGGTGCTGACCAAGCCCAAGAACGCCATCACGAAGCAGTACAAGAAGTTCTTCGAGATGGAGGGGGTGGACCTCAACTTCACCGAAGGCGCCCTGCGGGCCATCTCGCGGGTCGCCATGGAGCGGGGCACGGGGGCCCGTGGCCTGCGCGCGGTGATCGAGGAGGCCATGCTCGACATCATGTACGACGTGCCTTCCCAGGAAGGCGTGGAGTCGGTGGAGATCACGGCCGAGGTCATCGAGAAGAAGTCCACGCCCATGGTCACGTTCAACCGCGAGAAGAAGAAAAAGGGCGCCTAACCCGCCACTTCCCGGTTCGATGTATGCGAGGACGGTCCCCAGGGCCGTCCTCGTTTTTTTGCGGAACCCAAAGAGGCCGCTCCCGGTACCCGATAACTCGACTAGGATAGACTGCAAGACGGATTACCCCGATCTGGCCAGGAGAACAGGGCACGACATGCAGATTGAACGCGACGACGAGATCATCGAATTCGAGGACAAGCTCCCGCTGCTTCCCCTGCGGGATGTGGTGCTCTTCCCCCACATGACGGTGCCGCTCCTGGTGGGCCGGGTCCCCTCGGTCAATGCCATCGAGGAGGCGGTCGCCGCGGGACGCATCCTGTTCGCCACCGCGCAGAAACGGCCCGACGTGGTGGATCCCGAGAAAGAGGACCTCTATCGCCTGGGAACGGTGGTGCGGGTGCTGCAGCTCTTCCGTCTGCCGGACGGCACCATGCGGGTGCTGGTCGAGGGACTGTCCCGGGCCCGGGTGCGTCGCTTCCTTTCCGCGGATGATTTCTACATGGCGCGGGTGGAAACCCTGGAGGACGCCGAGGAGGCGGACTCCGAGACCGAGGCCATGATGCGTTCGGTGGCCGGCGCCTTCAACGAGTACGTCCATCTCAACCGACGCGTTTCCGACGAGGTGCTGCTCACCGTCAACAACATCTCGGACCCGGTGGTCTTTGCCTACACCGTGGCCAACCATCTCCAGGTCAAGGTCTCGGTGAAGCAGGAGATCCTGGAACTGGAGTCGGTCTCGGAGCGCCTGCGCCAGTTGAGTCAGATCCTTGGCGCCGAACTCGAGATCGTGAAACTGGAGCGGAAGATCGAGGGACAGGTGCGCTCGCAGGTGCACAAGAACCAGAAGGAGTTCTACCTCAACGAGCAGCTCAAGGCGATCCGCAAGGAGTTGGGATTCCAGAACGAGTTCTCCGGTGAGCTGGAGGAACTCGAACGCCAGCTCAAGAAGTGCGGCATGCCGCGCGAGGTGCGGGAGAAGGCCGAGAAGGAGCTGGATCGTCTGGGCAAGATGTCGTTCATGTCGCCGGAAGCCACCGTGCTGCGTACCTACCTCGACTGGCTGGTCGCGGTGCCGTGGCGTCGTTCGACCACGGACAACCTGGATCTGGGAGACGTGCGCGGCGCGCTGGACGAGGACCACTTCGGTTTGAAGAAGGTCAAGGAACGGATCCTGGAACACCTCGCGGTGGTGAAGCTTTCCAACGGCGCCCTGCGCGGACCCATCCTGTGTTTCGTGGGTCCTCCGGGGGTCGGGAAGACCTCGCTCGGCAAGTCCATCGCCAACGCCATGGGGCGCGAGTTCGTGCGCATGTCCCTGGGCGGCGTGCGGGACGAGGCGGAAGTGCGCGGTCACCGGCGCACCTACATCGGTTCCATGCCGGGCCGGATCATCCAGGCCATGAAACGGGCCGGTACGGTCAACCCGCTCATCCTGCTCGACGAGATCGACAAGCTGGGTGCGGACTGGCGTGGGGATCCGTCCTCCGCCCTGCTGGAGGTCCTGGACCCCGAACAGAACAGCACCTTCAACGACCACTATCTCGAGGTCGACTACGACCTGTCCAAGGTCCTCTTCATCACCACCGCAAACTACCGCGGCGGCATTCCGCATCCGTTGCTCGACCGGATGGAGCTCATCGAGCTCCCGGGGTACCTGCAATCGGAGAAGTTGGCCATCGCACGGGAGTTTCTCGTGCCCAAACAGATCGCGGCCTGCGGTCTCACCGCCAAGGACGTCACCCTGACCGACGAAGCCCTGGGCGGGATCGTGGCCGGGTATACCCGGGAAGCGGGGGTGCGAAACCTGGAGCGCGAGATCAACAAGCTCATGCGCAAGGTGGCCCGGGCCAAGGCGGAAGTGATCGAAGCCAAGGCGGAGAAGGCTGCGGCGCCCGCGACCGCGGATGACGGCGCCGCGACGACCGGAGCCAAACCGAAAGCGAAGCCAAAACGAGCCCCGCGGGCCAGGGCGGTCAAGGTAACCCCGGCCAAGCTGGGGGAGTTGCTGGGTCCGCCCCGGTTCCTGGAGAGCCCGCTGGAGCGAAAGTACCGGGTGGGGATCGCGAACGGCTTGGCCTGGACCGAGTCCGGCGGGGATCTCATGACCATCGAGGTGTCCGCGGTGCCGGGCAAGGGAGGGCTCAACCTCACCGGCAAGCTGGGCGACGTCATGCGCGAGTCCGGGGTGGCCGCCATGACCTACATCCGCAAGAACGCGTTGCGGTGGGGCCTGGCCAAATGGTTCTACCAGGACATCGACACCCACATCCACGTGCCGGAGGGGGCGATTCCCAAGGACGGACCCTCGGCCGGGATCACCATGGCCACCGCGATGATCTCCGCGTTCACCGGAATCCCCACCCTGCCCGAAGTGGCCATGACGGGGGAGATCACCCTGCGCGGCACCGTGCTTCCCATCGGGGGGCTCACCGAGAAGGTGGTGGCGGCACGCAGCGCCGGGGTGAAGACGATCATCATTCCCAGGACCAACGGGAAGGATCTGGTCGAGATTCCGGACGAGGTGAAGCAGTCGATCACCTTCATCGAAGTGGAGCACATGGACGAGGTGCTCGAGCACGCGTTGGAATCGATGCCGGTCCCGGTGGACGGGGCGAAAGAGGACCTTTCCGGTCCGCAACACTACACGCACTAGGCGCCGCTTCCCTTCGCAAACGCCTGCGCCGGGGCGTATACTGCATCGCCTCTGACAAACCGTTCACCGTGCCGCGTCCGTGACCCCTGTCGCGGGACGCGCAGGCAAGGAACCCACCCCGTGAGCGCCACCCAGGAACATCTCTTCACGCCCGGTCCGACTCCCCTTCCCCCGTCGGTGCGCGAGATTCTCGCGCGTCCCGCGCTGCACCATCGCACCGGCGACTTCCAGACCGTCCTTGCGCGCGTCACCGCGGGACTCATGCGGATCTTCGACACCACGCGTCCCGTGCTCACGCTTACCGGGAGCGGGAGTGCGGGGCTCGAAGCGATGGTGGTCAACCTCACCGACCCCGGGGATTCGGTGGCGGTGCTGAACGCCGGCAAGTTCGGCGAGCGGTGGGGTGTCATCGCGCGGGCCTACGGTCTCCAGGTGCACGAACTCTCCAAGCCCTGGGGAACGTCGTTCAGCGGGGACGACGTGGCGACGTTCCTGGACAAGGAGGCGGCCTCGGCCTCGGTCGTATTCGTGACGCACAGCGAGACATCGACCGGGGCATTGCACGATCTTCCGGCCATCGCCGCCGCGGCGCGGGAACGGGGCAAGCTGGTGGTGGCCGACGTGGTCACCTCGTTGGGCGTGCATCCGGTGGCCTTCGACGCCTGGGGTCTCGACGGCGCGGTGGCCGGATCGCAGAAGGGACTCATGCTTCCGCCCGGGTTGGCCTGCGTCGCCCTCAGCGACCATGCGTGGGAGCGGGTGGCCAAGAGCAAGCAACCCCGGTTCTATCTGGACCTGGCCCGCGCTCGTGCTTCGCTGAACAAGAACAGCACCCCGTTTACTCCGGCCATTCCCCTGGTGCTCGCGTTGGAAGAAGCGATTCGTCTCATGGAAGAGGAAACGCTGGCCGGGGTGCATGCCCGTCACGCCCGGCATGCCGGGGCGTGTCGCAGCGCGGTCGCCGGTTGGGGTCTCGACCTGTTCGCCGATTCCCCCTCCAACGGTCTCACCGCGGTGCGTGCCCCCGAAGGACGGGACGGCCAGGAGTTCGTGACCCACCTGCGGGAAAACCACGCGGTGCGCATCGCCGGGGGACAGGAACCCATGAAAGGGAAGCTGTTCCGCCTGGGTCACATGGGCTACTACGATGACGCGGCCATTCGTCTTCTTCTTGAGGCGGTCGAAACCACCCTGGTCGAACTCGGGTGGATCGGGGAGCGCGGAGGCGCCGCCGCCGGGATGGCCGGTCTGAACGTGGGGGCCACGTCATGAACGCCGGGCCCTGGGTCGTCCTGATCACCGACCCGCTGGCCGACGAGGGGGTGGACCTCCTGACGGCGGAAGCGGACCTGGAAGTACGCATCCGCACCCAGCTGGACCCGGACGGACTGCGCGCCGAACTGGCCGACGCGCACGCGCTCCTCGTACGCAGCGGAACCCAGGTCACGGCCGAGGTTCTGGCCGCGGCCCCCAAGCTCAAGGTGGTGGGGAGGGCCGGCACCGGGGTGGACAACATCGACGTGGTCGAGGCCACCCGGCGGGGCATCGTGGTGATGAACACGCCGGGCGGAAACTCGGTGGCCGCGTGCGAGCACACCTTTGCGCTCCTGTTGGCCCTGTTGCGCAACGTTCCGCGGGCCTCCGCGGAGCTGGCCGGCGGGACCTGGAATCGCAAGGCGCACATGGGGCGTCAGCTGGCCGGAAAGACCATGGGGGTGGTGGGGTTCGGGCGCATCGGGCGCGAAGTGGCCACCCGGGCCAGGGCGTTCGGGATGGAGGTGGTGGTGTCCGATCCGTTTGCCACCGAGACCCTGGTCCGCGAGTGGGATGCCCGGCTCGTCCCCCTGCCGGATCTGATTTCCGGCGCGGACGTGATCAGCCTCCACGTGCCCCTGACCCCGGAGACCCGTCATCTCATCGACGCCGGGGCGCTGGCCGCCATGAAACCGGGAGCGATCCTGGCCAACTGTGCCCGGGGTGGACTGGTCGATGAGCGCGCCCTGCTCGCGGCGCTGGACGGTTCCCTGGGGGGCGCGGTGCTGGATGTCTTCGAGAACGAACCCCCGGCCGACCCGGGGTTGGCCGCGCACGCCAAGGTGGTGGCGACCCCGCACCTGGGGGCGTCCACGGTCGAGGCGCAACGCAGCGTGGCCGGGCTCATCGCCGAACAGGTCCGCGAGTACCTGCTGCGGGGCGAGGTGAAGAACGCGGTCAACATGCCCTCCCTTTCCGCCGAGGTCTATGCCCAGGTCCGGCCCTACCTCGACCTGGGCGAACGGTTGGGATCCCTGTCCGCGCAGATCGCCGGCCAGCCCTTCAGCGCGGTGACCATCCGGTTCCGGGGCGAGTGTCGCGACCTCCCGAGAGCCCCGGTGGTCGCATCGGTTCTGGTCGGGGTCCTCGGCACCCGGGAGGGGGGCAGCGTGGTGAACTACGTGAATGCCCTTTCCGTGGCCACCGAGCTGGGGATCCGGGTCGAGGAGCGTGCGAGCGACGACGCCGGGGACCACAACGGGCTGCTCGAGGTCGAGATGAACGGCGACGTGCGTTCCTGCACCGTGGCCGGCAAGGTCTCCCTGCGGGGACGCCCCCGCCTTTCCCACTGGGAAGGGTTGGGGCTGGACGCCCCGGCGGCCGGGGATATCCTGGTCCTGCGCAACCCGGACGTTCCCGGGGTGGTTGGGCTCATCGGAACCCTGCTCGGGGACGCGGGGCTCAACATCGCCCACATCGCCTGGGGTCGAAACGCCGCATCCGGGGAGGCCCTGACCTTCATCAGCCTCGATGCCCCGGTGCCCCCGTCCCTCCTGGAGCGGATCCTCGCCGAGAGCAAGATCCTGTGGGCGGCGCCGGTCGCCCTCCCTCCCGCTTCGCATTGACCCTCCCGTAGCGTGGTTGCTACCCTACCTCGCTCCTTTTTTCCGGGATGCGGGTTGCATTGCGGATACGGCGCGACCTGTCAGCCCGGGGGTCGCGGTTTTTTTTGTGCTCAGGGCAGGAGACACTGACGGATGCCCGTTCGGGTCGTGGTCGGCGCACAGTGGGGGGACGAGGGGAAGGGCAAGATCGTTGACCTTCTCAGCGAAGAGGCCGATATGGTGGCCCGCTTCCAGGGGGGAGCCAACGCCGGTCACACGGTGGTCGTGGATGGTGAGACCACCGTGCTCCACCTTGTCCCTTCGGGGATTCTCCACCCCAACACCACCTGCGCCCTGGGCAACGGGGTCGTGGTCCATCTCGAACAGCTCTTTCGTGAGCTGGACGGGCTGGGAGCCCAGGGAGTCTCCTGGGAAGGGCGTTTCTGGGTCAGCGAGCGGTCCCATCTGATTCTTCCCGCCCACCGGGCCATGGAAGAACAGGAAGAGCGGGGGCCGGGAGCGGTCGGGACTACCCTTCGGGGGATCGGCCCGGCCTATCGGGACAAGATGGCCCGGATCGGGGTCACGGTCGGGGAGTTCCTGGATCCGGCCGGGTTTCGGGATGCCCTGGCGCGTCAGCGGACCTGGCGTGAGCGCTCGTTGCCCGCCTTGCCGGTCACCGCGGTGGACCCGGAGGCGGTGGAGGCGGAGCTGGGTCCCCTGAGGGAGCGTTTGGCCCCCCTGGTTCGGGACACCGGCCTCATGTTGTATCGCGCGGCCCGGGAGGGGGCGAGGGTTCTTCTCGAGGGCGCCCAGGGCACGCTGCTGGATGTGGATCATGGAACCTACCCCTTCGTCACCAGCTCAAGCGCTGCCGCCGGGGGGGCGTGCACCGGGAGCGGCGTTCCCCCGCGTCTCCTGGACGAGGTGATCGGGGTGACCAAGGCGTACACCACCCGGGTTGGGTTGGGGCCGTTCCCCACCGAGCTGGAGGATGCTGCCGGGGCCATGTTGCGGGACCAGGGGGCCGAGTTCGGGGCCACCACGGGTCGTCCGCGCCGGTGCGGGTGGTTGGATGGCGTGGCCCTGCGCCACGCGGTGCGGGTCAACGGGTTCGATCGCCTGGTGGTGACCAAGTTGGACGTCCTCTCGGGTCTGGAGGTGATTCCCATTGCCACCGGCTACCGGCTGGGTGACACCCTCCTCACCGAGTTCCCGGCCCGCGCGGCCGTCCTGGAAGCGGTGGAGCCGGTCTACGAGGAACTCGAAGGGTGGTCCGAGCCGCTCCAGGGCGCGCGGAGCGTCCAGGACCTGCCGGCCTCGGCGCGCCGCTTCCTGGCCCGGATTTCGGAGATCGCCGACGTTCCGGTTTCGGTGGCTTCGGTGGGTCAGGATCGGGAACAGACCATTCGGCTGGATTAGGCCGGGTCGACACAACAGTTTTAGGGTGGGCCGTTAGCTCAGTTGGTAGAGCAGCTGCCTTTTAAGCAGCGGGTCGCTGGTTCGAGCCCAGCACGGCTCACCATTCCCACACACGACGCAGGTGATCATCAGCGCTCCCCCGTGCGGGAGCGCGCCAGGAGGCATTGGTGCGTATCGGAATCCTCGGGTATCCGCAGAGCGGAAAGACCACCCTTTTCAACGTCCTGGCCCGGGCCCACGCCCCCACCGGATCGTCCGGGTCGTCGTCGGGTGGAGTGAACGTGGGTACGGTCCAGGTGCCGGACTCCAGGCTGGAAGCCCTGCGGGACCTGTTCAAGCCGAAGAAGTACACGCCGGCCCGGATCGAGTACGTGGACCTCGCCGTGCCCCCGACCGGTCGGGACGCCTCGGCGGCGCTCCTGCCCCAGCAGATCACCTCGGCCGACATGCTCCTCGTCGTGGTGCGGGCCTTCCCCGACGAGGCGGTCGCACATCCCAAGGGGACGGTGGATGCGCGTCGCGATGCCTCCGAGTTCGCGGACGAACTGGTGCTCAAGGACCTGGCCACCCTGGAGGGGCGGGTGGAGAAGCTCCGCAAGATGAAGCAGGTGGGCCGCAAGGACGCCGCGGACGAACTGGTCCTGTTGGAGCGTTGCTACTCCCGCCTGGAAGAGGGGCTGCCGTTGCGTGACATGGGACTCACCGAGGACGAGGAGCGGGCCCTGCGCGGCTACGGTCTCCTGACCGCCAAACCCATGCTGACTCTCTTCAACGTGGGGGACACCCAGGCCGACGGAGCGGGTCTGGCCGGTTCGCCGGACCCGGCCACGCGCCGCGCCGAGGTGGAAATCGCGGGCAAGGCCGAGTTGGAGATCGCGGAACTTCCGGAAGCCGACGCGAAGGAGTTCATGGAGCTCATGGGAATCACCGAGTCGGCCCTGAGCCGGGTCATCCGGGCCAGCTACGACCTTCTGGGCGCCTGCTCCTTCTTCACCGTAGGTGAGGACGAGGTGCGCGCGTGGACCATCCCCGGCGGGTCCCGGGCCGTGCGTGCTGCCGGAGCCATTCACTCGGATCTCGAACGTGGTTTTATTCGGGCGGAGGTGGTGGAGAGCGGGGCGCTTCTCGAGGCGGGTGGACTCTCCCAGGCCAAGGCCCGGAATCTGTTCCGGGTCGAGGGTAAGGACTACGAAGTGAAGGACGGCGACGTACTCAACGTCCGTTTCAGCGTTTAAGTCCTGTTCCAGCAAGTCACTACGAATTTCGGATTTACCCCCTTGACGATTGATGGGAAGGGCCTCAAGGTACGCGGTCGAGTGCCGAGAACATTCGGAGCGATCCTCCGAAGGTTCCAAAGTACTCGTGAGAAAAGCTCCAACACGCGGTCTGCGCGCGGGGCGAAACATAGTCGGCACAATCGGAGGCTTGTGCTCGCCACCTCACCCAGCGTTTGTTCACGCTCGGGTTGGTCTGGGCGGTTCCGCTACGGCGGGGTCGGCCACGGCGAATCATGATATCCCCTGAATTGTGTTGACGACTGTTTCGGCTGTATGACATATTCTCGCACTTCGCTTTTTGCGAGTTGGGGTAGCAGAACTGGTTGTCTCGCTTTGACTTACAGGAGGAGAACGAGCTAAGCCGGCACCTGCGGCGCTAGAGGGAACCGCCCGTTCCTCTTGAGCGCCGCACAGGGCGGAAGGTAACGGCAAGCAGCACCTCACATTCCACGGTCCCTCGCGGACTGGCTCTCGACGGAGATGTCTCGACGGAGATGGTTTCCCAGGGGGGGCGGGGATGTGCTGACAGACGCGACATTCAAGACGCGACAAAACTGTCATTGACGGATCTGCGTTACTTTCGGCCATCGTGCAGGCCTGGTTTGAACGGCATGCGCCTTTTAACGATGGGTAACAGCGAAAGCAAGCGTGGGTCCTTTTTTCGTGCCTGCTATCGCTCTGCCCGCCCCACTGAATCGACTTTCTTCGTAGCCCATCAGGCTTCTGTGCCTTTCCGGGCATGTCTGGATGTTGTGTTGTTGCATCAAGACCCGCGTCGACTAGCGGCGTCTTTCGTGAGGTGAAACCCATGATCACAGGGAGTTCACGGATGAAACCGAACCTTGGAGCTAGACCAAGGAACCGAGGTAGGGACGCGGGTAAGGTGTCCAAGAAGGAGGGTGTAGGAATGGACTGGAGAGGCAAGCTCGCGATTGGTGTCGCCCTTGTGGCGGTAGCGGTCGTGTTCAGCGTTGCGAGCTTCACGGACGCCCAGGTTCTTCGGCCCCAGGGAGAGCAGCTCGGCGCATTCGCGCAGTTCAAGCTCCCCGACGGGATGCCGATGGACCAGGGTCCGGCGATCGTTGAAGCTACCTATCGCGACGTGGGGGCTGACAATTCCACCGGCAACGATACGCTGTACGTGGTCTTTGACCGCGAACTCAGTGGCGGATCTGTTGCGGGTGCGGATTTCAGGCTCCACCCGAGCCCCGGCGGCATCGCCGGAACACTGACTGCGTCGATCAACAGCGTGTACAGCAACGTTGTGAACCTCACCGGGTTCACCGCGGAGCCGACCGCGACCGATTCGATCTGCATTGCCGCCGCCGGCGCCATCGATGCGACGGGAGGCGGAACCTCCAACGAGGACGTCTCGCTCATCCGCATTACGACCGGGCCCGTGATCGCTCGTGCAGTGATGACGGCCGGGTACGGAACGCCGAATGACGTCTCCGACGACGAGGTTACGGTGGGTTGGACCCATCCGGTGACCGGCGTGAACACGGCCAACGCCAAGGCCGACTTCGTCATGACGGAGTTGGGCAGTGGCGCGCTGACGCCGGACGTCACCTTCACGCCGGGTGACATGAGCGCGATCATCACCTGGTTGGATGGCGCCACCACGTCGCCCGTGCTCAACAACGGCCTGGGCCGGATCAAGCCGGGTGTGTCCCGGATCGGGATGATCGCGGGTGCGGTCGCCGGCCCCGAT
This sequence comes from Candidatus Eiseniibacteriota bacterium, assembly GCA_942491735.1. Taxonomy (GTDB): domain Bacteria; phylum Eisenbacteria; class RBG-16-71-46; order JABDJR01; family JABDJR01; genus CALOCN01. Next base: position 599,654 of record CALOCN010000014.1, read on the forward strand.
GGGGGTTCTGATCCGAGTGTTTCCGTGCGTTACCAGCCGATCTGGCGTGGTTTCGGTGCGGATGCCACCACCTACGATGGTCCCCAGATCATCAATGTGGGCTACTTCGACGCGGAGACCGGTGGTCTGGACGACGACGTGATGACGATCGTCTTCAACCGGGACATCATGATCGGCACCGCCACCGCGGGCGACTTCGTCACCTCCGGGACCCTTGGCACTCCGGTGCTGGGTTCGGACGACGGTGACCATGTCCTGACTCTGACCGCATTCACCGGCAGCTCGCTTGTCCTGGGTACGGACACCGTCAACCTCTCCGGAGGAGCGGGTCTGACCGATTACCAGGGGAACGTCGGGCAGCCTGGCCCGGCCGTCGTGATTCATCCGTCCCCGATCATTACGCTCGCCCGCTACAACCAGAGCGGCAGCGCGGATCCGGCCACGGATATTCTCGAGGTCTTCTTCGATATCAACGTGACCGGGTCGACCGGCGACACCACGAACTTCGATTACTTCGGGTTCGACGGTAGCGCTCTTCAGGTGACCGACAACACGGACAACGACAATATCCTGTCGCTGGTCGGGTTCTCGCTCGCCAACGCCTGGGCCGAGGGTGATCGTATCCGCATCCGTGCGGGCTCGGGGCTGCGGGGCTTCGGCCCGATCAGCGGTCCGTTGGGCCCCCCCAGTGATGGGTATGCCGGGCGTGATCAGCAGCGGGTGCGTGACGGCTCGGCGCCGTTCAACCTTCTGTACTCGTTCAACACCTTCTACACCCGGGATACGGCCAATCCCACGCCGGCCGATACGGCGTTCGTGGCCTTCAACGAAGGCGGGGTCGATGACTCCGGTTATTCCGCCTTCTACACCCGGCAGAACTTCCCGGTGGACCTCACCTATGTGACGGCCCACTTCAACAACGCCAAGTTCGTGGCCAACCCCAACCCGGGCGATACCTCGACGGACGTGAACCTGATCACGACCTTCGACATCACTCCGGGGGTTGGTACCTACTCGGACGGTACGCCGATCGACACCACGGACGTCGTCCGCTTCGGCCTGATCGCCGCGGACCTCGAAGGCAACCTGGCTCTCACCACCCCGTCGAACCTGTTCTTCGGTGGTCTGGTGGCCGGTCCGGTTCCCTGCCCGGTCGACTTCCTGGCTCTGATCGACGACAACATGATTCATGTCTCGTCGAACGGTACGGACCGGTTCGTTGCGGGTGATGCCCAGTCCGCGCTCGGCGCCGACTCGGTGGTTGCCTACGGTGAGCCCGGCTTCCCGGCGGGTCCGCGCCTGGGCGCGGCCGCTGTGGCCGGTAACGGCTCGTTCGGCCCCATGAACATCGGTCCCTACGACGGCGACACGATCTACCTGATTTCGGTGGACGACTTCGGGTCGACCTGTGGCCCTCCCGGCACCGCGATCATCAACGATCTGTATCCGCCGATGGTTGCCTTTGCCTTCGATCCGCTGCAGCCGTTCAATGATCGTTGCTATTCGGGTGGCGACACCCTGCGGGTCCTGGCTGGCCTTGTTGATCCCACGGACGGTGGTAGCGGTCTCAACGACCTGTTGCTGGTCCATGCGGATCTGACCGAGTTCGTGACGACGGCTGGTGCGGATAGCGCCGGAACCATCTTCACCTCGCTCGGTGCCAACCAGGTCGATGACGACAACGACTGGCTCGACACCGCCGCCAACCCGACCTTCGACGGGAACGGCATCATGGACTTCCCGGAGCCTTTCATTGACGAGAATGGAAACGGCTCCTGGGATCCGGGTGAAGAGTTCGTCGATATCCCCCGCACGGGATACACCGCGAACCTCTACGACGCGGGTGACGCCAACCTCGATTCGAACGATGCGGACGAGCACGGTGTCTACTATCTCGAGTACGCCCTGGTCGCCTCGGACCTCGTGGCGGATCCCACCGGATTCACCAACTTCGCGGTTCTCGAGGACCTCCCGGTCATTCTGCACATCAAGGACAACGCGACCGGATCCAGCCCCGAGATGGCGGCTATTTCCGAGAGCGGTGCCTTCAGCAATATCGCCGACGGTTCCCCGGAGCTCTTCGCGGCCGATACGGAGGCGTTCATCGCCACCGAGGATAGCCAGGCTCCGACGGTGTCCGAGATCTCGTATCTCGAGCGCCAGGGTTCATGGGATGAGGCCAGCGACAACCCGCTCGGCAACATCATCATGATGGGCGACATGGTCCACAAGCTGGCGGCAGGTGAGGCAAGTCCTTACTTCAACCTCGCCGACAGCACGCTGAGCGACGACGATGTGATCCTCGTCGCCCTGCAGATCGACCCGACGCCTGACAGCGCCGACGATGCCGACTTCGAGTACCTGGACTTCGACCCCGCGGGCTCGCCCCTCGAGGCGAACGGGGTTCCCGGTATCGAGGAGTTCGATGATGAGAACGACGGTTTCATGGACTTCGAGGACCCCCAGGTCATCGACGCCATGCAGGCCGACGCCTTCGCCGATGCAAACGACAGCGAGAACGCGCCCAACGGCGTGCATCGCCTGAACGACCGCCGCGACAACGACGGGGATGCGTTCTTCCGCATCAACCCGATCTCGGGTGGTTACGTTTGGTTCAACATCGACGAGTCCGACACCAACGGCGTTGACGACAACGGCGACGGCGTGGTCGATGACTCGGGCGAGGTCGAGAACTACACGGCCGCTGCTGATGATGACGAGGACGGTATTGCCGACGGCAGTGCGGTTCCGTTGACGGTCAGTGCCGGTCAGTACCTCCCGGATCCGGGCTTCAGTGGCACGATCTGGGTGACCGGCTTCACGGATCCCGCCACGGTGGCCGCCTACAACAGCAGCCCCAGCGACCCGACCGGTCTCGATTCCTACGCCGACGACCTGACCGCCAATGACGGCGTGCCCGGTCCTCGCGACAAGAGCTCCAACGTGACTCGCGGTGCGGACCTGTTCGCCACCACGAGCTTCGCTCGCGGCGCTCCCAACGTGATCAGCGCGCAGGTCGCGCCCACCGCCGGAGCCGGCGGGGTGCCGTACCCGCCGCTGAGCAAGGACGCCACCGCCTTCGCCTTCGACTACGAGGCGCAGAACGGTCGCAACCTGAACATGTTCGTGATTGCCGCCCTGTACGGTCTCGACGATGCGTTCGAGTACCGCATGCGCGCCGTCGCCTTCGACGAGTGCTACCAGGGCAATGAGAACTGGGCGGTTCCGTTCCGGTTCATGATCGACAGTGAGGCTCCGGTCGCGGAGATCCCCGGACCGCCGGATGAGGACGCCGATCCCACGCGGGACGGCATCCAGCTCTGCGACGTGACGGACTCCGATGTGAATCCCGTTGACGGCCAGTGGGACGTCAAGGAGTACACGATCGAGGCCGACATCACCGAGGGCGAGGCCAACGACGTCGCCGAGGTCGATTTCCAGATCTGGAACCCAGGTTCCGAGATGTGGGACTCGATCGGGATGGACTCGTCCTTCCCCTTCAGCGTCCAGTGGTCCTACCCCGGTGCGCCGATCAACAACGATCCTCCGGATATGTCGGACACCTTGTACTTCCGGGCCATCGCCTCGGACTTCTTCGGCAACGTCGAAGCCCAGGCCACGTGCGACTCGCTGTACGAGGACGACGGGGTGACCCCCTGCTTCGAGCTGGTGGTCGAGATCATCGACTGCACCCCGCCGATGTCCTGCATCTGCCAGATCGGTGCCGACTACGACCCGACCGACGGCGCGTTCGTCCCGGTCGAGAGCGCAGTCGACATCTCGGCCTGGTTCACGGACGGAGACGGCGATCCCAGCACCAACGACGTGACGCGGGTCGAGTTCCAGTACCGCGCGGTGGGATCCAATACCTGGCTCTCGCTGCCGTCGCTGACCGGTGTCCCGGTGGATACGACGGGTGACAACATTCCGGATGTCCTCGTGGACCCGACCGGAATCAACCACCCGGTCATCGCCACCGGCCCGGATACGCTCAAGGCCACGGTCACCTGGGATACGCGCGGTCTGGCGACCGGCACCTATGACCTGCGGGCGATCGCCTTCGACATCGAGGGCAACAACAACGCCACCATGGCCTGCGTGTACAGCGCGACCCTGGATGACATCGCACTCCGTGCGTACATCCAGCCCTGCGTGAACACGCTTGGTTCCAACCTCGACAGCCTGTTCGCCAACGTCTACATCCATGACGTGGCGGTCAAGCAGGTCGAGTTCCAGTACTACGACGATGTGACCGGACAGTGGATCACCATCGACATTCAGGGGAATGAGGATGGTGAGCGTCGCGGTGACATCGTGCTTCGCGCCGGTGATACCCCGGTCAACTACCTCAAGGACGCGTGCTACGAGCCGCTTCTGGGTTCGCAGTACAAGTTCGTGGATGTCGACGGCGACGGGTACAACCCGGTTGACCCGGTCATCTGGGACATCAACGGCAACGGCGTCAAGGACGGGAACGAGCCGGTCATCTTCGCCACCGGTCATCCGGTGGGCAACGGCGACGACCTGAGCGAGTTCGCCGAGGACGAGTACTACGCGGACGTCGGCTGCAACGGCGTTCTCGAGTTCGCCGACTGGATCATGCAGGACAACCCGCTCAACGCGGACAGCCGCAATCAGGCCGGTGGCCTGACGGGTCTCGCCTCCGACGGTGAGGTGGACGTCTGGTGCGCAGTGTGGGATGTGACCGGCCTCAACGGCTGCTTCACCATCCGCGCCGTCGCCATGGACGTGTTCGGCAACGTCGACGACGATGAGGACGGTGACGGCGAGGCTGACAACGACGACGTGATCTGGACCGAAGAGTGCTGCGTCGACAGCGACGCTCCGGTGGCCTGTATCACTTCGTACATTCCGGCCGACGGCGGCGACCCGGTCGCGATTCCGACCGACGCCACCTGCCCGCTGGTCAGCCCGCAGGACAGCCTGACCTTCATTGCCGAGGTCGAGGGTGAAGACGTCGACTACGTCGTCTTCGCCTACAGCCTGGATCAGGGCTTCACCTGGGACACCTTCGCCGTCGACAACGTCGGCGACGAGTGGACCGGCGTCTTCCACTACGGGGAGTTCACCTTCCCGTCGGATACGCAGGTGAACTTCCGTGCCCGGGCGGTCGACAGCGAAGGCAACTTCGATGTGAATCCGGATGGCTGCAAGGCCTGTCTGGTGCTGGCCGAGAACACCGGTCCCGAGACCGATATCGTTCTCATCACCACCACCGACTGCGACACCCTGGACACCAACACGGTGCTGCGCGGCAACGCCAGCCCGTACTGCATCGAGCCCACCGTGCTCTCCATGCACGTGACGGCCGAGGACAACCAGACCATCGAAATGGTGGAGATCTGGTACCGCAAGGTGGCCGGTGTCAATCCGAGCGACACCACGGCCTGGGCCATGGTCCCGGGTATGGTGGACGACAGCTATCCGTACATGTTCGGTGATCCGAACTGCGAGGACGAGAACGTCGAGGCAGGCGCCGGCCCGGGTTGGGATATCTCCACCCTGACCGACGGTGTCTACGAGTTCTTCCCCCGTGGCTACGACACCAACGGGAACGAGACACCGGTCTTCGGCAACCCCTTCCGGTTCAGCCTTTCCAGCCGGACCGCGATGGTGGTGGCCGTCGAGAAGAACGGTGTCGAGCACACCTCCCTCACCCCGGGTGAGGAGGTCGTGATCAAGGCCGAGCTCGACGACATGTCGGACACCGAGGGTGTCTGGGTCGGCTTCTACTTCGCGGAGCGGGTGCACGGTGAGATGCTCGATCCGAGCGGCATCACCGCCACCACGAATCGCACGATCTGGCACTCCGGCAGCACCGGAAACCACGGTGCGGAGACGGTGTGGGTGAACGGCGTCGAGGCGACCTGGCACGCGATCGAGGATTTCCTCGCGCTGGCCGATCCCGGAAACGGCGACTACACCATCACCGGGCCCAACACCCTCACCTTCGGCGGCACCTTCGCTGATGACGACACCGTCACCATCGACTACCAGGTGACCGACTGTGAGGAGATCACCCTCGGTGACAACGAGCCTCCGTACTCGGTGGCTTGGGATGCCGACGGGGGTGGGCTGGTGCCGATCCCGACCTACAGCGATGTGACGCACTACGACATCATCGCTTCGGCCGGTCGCAACTTCGGACCGTTCGAGGGCTGCATCGAGCCGTGCGAGACGGAAGGGTTCATCCTCCCGCTCAACGACGTCGATGCTCCCGAGTTCATCGTCTGGGGTCTGGACTACCGGAACCCCAACGCTCCCTGCAACTCGCTCTGCCCGACCTGTGGAGGCCACGACGGCTCCATCGATCAGGACTTCGGTTCCTGCAAGTCGAAGCTGAGCGGTATCGAGCACCAGTTCTTCGTTACCACGGATGAGCCTGCCGAGGAAATCGCCTCGGTCGAGATGTCGGTCGGCGGCAACGCCCCGCTCTCGTACACGCTGTACACCGCGGTGGACGACACCAGCGTGACCATTCCGATCACGCTGAACGTGCTCGACTTCTGGCGTTCCCGGTTCGACGAGACGGACGGCCCCGGCTTCGAGCCTCCGGGTGGTCCGTGGCAGCCGAACCGTCAGGCGATTCATCCCGACTCCATCGAGAACGTGACCATCACCATCGAGGGCATCGAGGCGTACAACGTCGAGATGACCAACCTCGGTGACGGCTGGTACCGGTACGACGCTGTCCTGCCGCTGGGTGGGGAGTACTCGTACTACTTCGACATCGACTATGTCGGTGACGACGTTCTCTCCGAGGAGCCGGATCCCCGGTGCAACGAGCAGGGTCGCTCCGCGATCAACCTGCCCGAGGAAGTCTGGATCTACTCCACCGAGGATCCGTCCGTCGAGTTCGGCAGCAACCAGCTGAACGAGGTGCGGGTCACGGTCACCGACAACGCCGGAAACTTCAGCAACAACCTGATGTCCGGTGGTGGCCAGGGTGGTGCGCTGGGTCAGATCTGGGTCGTGTACGACAACGTGCCGCCCGTGATCACCGACCTGTTCATCGATCCGGCCCTTACCGCGCCTGGCGGGACGGTCAACTTCGTGGCCTGGGTCCAGGACGACGAGCTCACCGCCGACATCGTCGGCAACGTGACGCGCGTCCACTGGCAGGTCTCGGTCGATGACACGCAGACCCGCTGGCGCCAGATCGGCAATGACCAGGATCCGGCAACCATCAGTGGAGACGACCTCTACGACGGCGGCTGGTCGCACCTGCGCAACCTGCCCGACTGGCTGGATCCGGCCAACGACGGAATCGACAACGATCGTGACGGCCTCACCGACGAGTCCGACGAGTACGTCTACACGTACACCGTCCGGGTCGTGGCCGAGGACGACTGCTACAACACCGGGATCTCCTGTGGCGACCTCGCCACCCAGACCGTCCTGGTGTGTGGCGAGCTCACGATCGACTCTTCGATCCCGCAGGCCTGCCTGACGTCCCCGGGCGTCGGCGATATCTTCCCGGTCGATGGTTCGATTGACCTTGTCGCCACGAGCAGCGACGACGACGTCGATTACGTTGTGTTCGAGTACAGCCTTGACGGCGGTGCCAGCTGGAACACGATCGACGCCACGCCGCTCAACGACGAGGACGACCCCTGGGTCAGCAACGACGGTAGCGGGACCTACACCGCCACCTGGAACACGTCGTTCTTCGCCCGTGAGCTTGCCGGCGACTTCTATGTCAGCCTGCGCTCCCGTGCGGTCGACGTTGCCGGCAACGACCAGGGCGACGATTCGGACCTCGATTGCAACATCAACATCATCCTCAACGACACCACGGGGCCGTGGGCGGCGATCATGCAGTTCGACGCCGACTGCTTCGACGACGCCAAGCTGATCCAGGATCCCACCCTGGTTCTCTCCGGTGACGTGTACATCGAGGGGCCGGCGACCGGTTGGAACGGTCTGGACCTCGCGACGGTGATCGTTGAGCACTCCACGGACGGCACCAACTGGGCCATCCTCGGAGTGGTGAACGAGTTCAGCCTTGGTGACGACGAAATCGCCATGTGGTCCCTCCATTGGGACACGGACGAGGAAGCCGAAGGCACGCACTTCCTGCGCGCCTTCGCGACCGACGCCGATGGCAACGTCACCAACGACACGGATAACGACGGGGTTTCGGACAACCTCACCGTCATCGAGGTCGCGGTGGATCACACCGCACCCAACGCCATGCTGGTCCGGGTTGGACCGGAGGGTGTCAATGGGACGACGTTGGATGCGGGTGACCTCATCCGCGCCGACCTCCTCGAGGACGAGGTGTCCATCTGCCCCGATCTCCCCGGCACGATCACCTTCCAGGCGATCGGCGAGGATGACGGGAACGAGATCGCGATCTCGAGCATCGAGCTCCAGTTCCTGGACGATGTGACGGATCCCGAGAACCCCACCTGGCAGACGATCAGCGGTGAGTTCCCGGAGATGCAGAGCCTCCAGAGCACCGCCGGGTACCCCGGTGTTGGCGAGTTCGAGTACCGCGACTTCCCCGGGGACGATCTGAACCCCGATGGTCGCTGGATTCTCGAGGTCCCGAGCCTGGATGTCCTGGCCGAGGCGATGGAGTACGCCGTTGATGAGGACCTGCCCGCGAAGGAGTACTTCTTCCGGGTCTGGGTCCAGGATTACGCGTGCAACGTCAACTCCGATGACCCCGGCATCTCGCTCTTCCTCGACCATGTGGATCCGGACGTCGGTCCGATCTACGCAGGTGATGTGGAGACCGAGGGCGGCGTCAGCCCGGTGCACGTGGCCGGCGGCGACAATGTTGATCTGGCCGTGGTCGTGGACGACCGCAGCTGGATGAGCACCGAGGACAACGGTGGCCCTGGCGATCACGCCATCCAGAACGAGACCTCTGACATCTTCGCGGTGCAGTTCAGCGTCCGCGCGGACAATCAGCAGGACTGGACCATCATTGGTCTGGGCACGTTCAACGATGGTGGAACGCCGGATGACTACAAGGACGACCGGTATGAGTTGACGTGGGAAACGCCGATGAACATGGCGGATGCCACCGACTCCACCTTCAGCGTCCGCGCTACCGTGCGTGACAACGCCGGTAACTGTGAGATCTACACCGAGGACGACCTGATCGAGGTCCAGGACATCACGCCTCCGGAGAACACTCTGGTGGTGGGCGTCGTGGGCGACGATTGCGGAACCTACCCCCGCACCATGGTCATGATCGGTGAAGACGGATACGGCGACGGTATCGACATCAACGTGCTGAGCCAGGATCTCACCGGCTCCACCGCACTGGGTGTGGTTGCTCGCGACGTGACGCTCTATGCGGCCACGCAGGCGGGTGACGCGTCCATGCCGGGTGGTTCGGTGTTCTTCCAGGCCCGTCGCGCGGGTGGTGACTGGATCACCATCGGCCTGGCGGAGTGTGTCGCACGCTGCGACAACGGCCTCATCAACCCCATCGTGGAGGGCATCGGTGCAACCGCCGCCATCCCGCAGGGTTCGGTCTGGTCCGTCAGCTGGAACACGTTGGAGCTGGATCCTTCGGGCGACTATGTCTGGTTCGATCCCACCGAGGATGGAACCCCGGTCGAGATCCGCGTCTACGCCATGGACTCCCACTTCAACGTGGAAGTCGATCAGGACGACGCGATCTACCAGTTCATCGTCGACAACACGGCGCCGACGGTCGACGTGACCGTGGTGGATCCCATCTCCCTCGACGAGGTCGGCACGGCTGAGCGCAACGCGCCCAACGGTGTCGTGATCGTGGCCGAGGGTGGCGGGACCAACCTGGTCAACGACGACCTGACCGTCAGCTTCTACTACAAGCTGCAGACCGACCTGCCGTCCGAGGATGGCTGGATCTTCCTCTCCGAGGAAAACGGTCTGCCGCCGACCGACGACAATCCCGACTACACCAGGCCGTACAGCTTCCACTGGGATACGAACGGGCACCGCGACCCCGACGGCAAGCCGTTGACTCCGGGCGCCTGCTACGACATCTCGGTGGAGGTCAGCGACCTGGTCTGCAACACGACCGACGTCACCGATCACTTCAAGAATGCGGACTCCGCGGAGCTCTGCATCGTCGACACCATCGCGCCCACGGCCCGGATCTCCTGGCTGGAGCGTGACCTTGGAGACTGGGAGTGCACGAACGGCGTCGAGGACAACTGGGTCGAGAACCCCGAGAACCTCCACGTGAACCGCATCAAGGAAATGTATGCGGTGATCGATGGCGGGAGCTGGGACACCCAGGACGTCCAGTTCTTCTACCGCGCTGCCGGCTCGACCGAGTGGATTCTCGCCGACGCCGACATCGACCTGAAGGACTTCGACGAGAATGACCAGACGTGGAGCATCTACGACTGGAGCACCGAGCCTCTGCCCGAGGGTCCGTACGAGTTGGCGGCCGTGGCCACCGACGATGCGGGCAACTCGGACAGCGATCCGGCCATCACGACGATCGTCATCGATCGCACCGGTCCGGAGTTCACCGCGGTCACCCCGCTCGACGACATGATCCTCATGCCGGAGAACGTGGGCGACTACGAGTGCGACCCGGATGCGCGGGTGATCGACCTCGTCGCGACGACGGATGCCGATGACGTTCAGTACTTCGACTCCTGGAACAACTGTGTGGTCTGGGAGTGGAAGTACACCTCGGACGCGGACGTGGACGAGAACTGGGATTCGGTTCCCTACTCCATGACCTTGTTCGATGGTGCGTCGGGCCGCTTCAGCGCCACGACGGATCTCTACGAGCTGATTGGCTCCGATTGGGCCAGCCTGATCGACTGGCGTGTTCGCGCCACCGACGAGGCCGGCAACACGACTGTCTCCAACCTGGCCTGGCGGACCGTCGCCGATAACCAGGACCCGCGTCTTGAGATCACCCACGTGAGCCTCAACGGCGAGGGGGACACCACCATCGATCCGATCGACAACGGTCAGATCACGGACGTGTCGGCGGGACAGAACGTGGTCATCTACGCCACCGCGAGCGACGACGAGGAAGGCCTCCCCGACTCCAACGAAACGGATGTCGCGGAAGTGCAGTTCTACGTGCGGAGCCTCGGTGACGACGACGACGCCACGGCCTCGCTCGGAACTGTTGCGGCAGATGATTTCTCCACCGGTGAGTGGCGCTTCCTCGGTACCGCCGGGTACGACGCCACCCTGGGTCTCTGGTCCGTCATGTGGAACACGACGGGTCTGCCCGAGGGTGACTACGAACTCGACGCATGGGCCGTGGATGACGTCGGCAACTGCACCAGCGCCCACGAGCGCGTGGTCGTTACGGTCGAGAACAACGCGCTGCCGATCGCATCGGTGGCCGGGTTCGCGCCGCACCTCAAGTCCCTGGTTACGAGGGGAACGCAGGACCGCGTCTACGGTCTCACCCTGGGTGAGGTCGAGGCCGGCAGCGTGTTCTTCCAGTACCGCGAGATGGGAACCGAGGAGTGGTCGACCATCGGTATCGGTGATCCCACCGACGCCAGCCTTTCCATGGACGAGCGCGGCCAGTGGCTGCAGCCCCAGGAACTGTGGTTCGCCGAATGGATGACCAACGTCATCGAGGAAGGCACCATGCTGGAGCTGCGCGCCGTGGCGACCGACGAGGACGGCTCGGGCCTGCCGGACGAGACGATCACGGGTGGCACGGATTCGATGGCTCTCAAGAGCCGTCTCCCGGGCCAGGGTGGTCTGAAGCGTGCCGACGAGCCCTCGACGTTCAGCGGTCTCTATGACCTCGCGAATACCCCGATCCTGGCGGTCAACGTGACCCGTGATGCCTTTGGCAAGACGGTCATCGAGCCCAAGGAGGATCTGGGTCTCATCGAAGGCATGTACACCAAGTTCACCGGTCGGAGTGCCGGCGGTGGACGGGTGGCCGTGGATATGTCCGACCCGACCATCGCCCCCTTCGTGGTGATCGTGGGTGAGGACGGTAACGGTACGATCGATGAGCAGATTCTCGAGATGATCCCGCGCGTGGACGATCCGACCATCTGGCAGGGTGCCATCGTGGCCCTCGAGGACGGTAACGGTGGAGACCTCACGGATCTCGACCCGTCCCAGGGTGCCATCCTCACCCTCTACGCCACGGCTCACCGTGCGCGTGAGAACGATGAGGATCCGGCTCCCCGTACCGAGATGTGGAAGCACGAGATGCGCATCTACGAGGTCACCGTTGACCTCGGGTCCAACGGAGCCGCCGGCTTCGAGGGCAGCCCGAACGACATGTTCGTGGTGGATGTGCCGCCCGGCTTCCTCAGCGGGTTCAGTGACGGTGCCGAGCGTATGGGAATGCTCCTCAATGCCACCGACATGCCCAAGACGCCGGCCTACCAGGCCGACCAGTACTGCGGCATCGGGTCGATGGCCTTCGAGGTTCGTCTCTACGAGTCCGATTGGTCCTCGCCGAGCGGCGTGGATTCCGATCCCAGCAAGACCGCGACGGTCACCCTCCGCTACAACGAAGAGGATCTCTTCTTCGAGGACGGGACGCCCATCGACGAGTCCACTCTGAGCGCACGCCAGTTCGACGGCGGCGCAGACGAGCCGGCGGACGGCTGGGAGTACGAGTCCATCAGCAAGGTGGTTGTCGATACGCTGAACAACACGGTCACGTTCGAGACCGACGACCTCAACGAGGAAGTGTTCGCGGTGGTTGCCCTCAAGCAGCCCCAGTTCACCTTCGAGACGTCGCCGTCCTGGAACGGGGCCACGGATCAGGATCCGATCCTCCGCGGTCAGATCAACCTGGGTTCCGAAGAGTTGCTGGAAGGTGACGAGGACGACATCAACGCGTCCCTCTACATCGACGGCAAGCTGGTGGCGAACACGGACAACGGGTACATCTTCTACCCGGGCTCCTCGTTCTTCATCACCGAGATCTTCGACCAGGACCAGTTCAGCGGGATCTGGGACTACGAGTACCGCCACACCTGTGGCAACAACGACGCCATGAAGGACGGTTGGCACACCGCCAGCATCCGGGTGTACGTGGACGGTGAGCAGCTGACTCCGATCACGAGTCAGGAGTTCGACTTCTACGTCGACGCCACCGCCCCCTACATCGAGTTCCATAGCGGATTCATCGGGAACCCGCGACTGGGCTTTGCTGCCGGGTACGTCAACCTCAACGAGGACATCGTTACGGTCCGGATGAGCGACTCGGGATCGGGTCTCCTCTTCCGCGAGGACCGCATCGATGACTACGTCTCCAACGATGGTGACCTCTGTGAGGGTCTCCGGATCGGCATCCTCTGCGAGCTGATCCGCGAGTCCTTCCCCGAGATCGATCTGGTCTGCTTCGGCCCGACCCAGGGCGACGGAAGCTTCAAGTACGACGTCTGGGTCGTCGACGATTGCGACGGCGGCTGTGACGGCGGACCGGACCAGTCCGATATCGATGAGGTCGAGGAGCGCACCTTGATCTACACCGGCACCGCCGACGCGGTGGCGCCGTACACCACTCCCGCCCTCAGCGAGTACACGCCCGCCGACACCCTCGAGGTGCCGCTGGCCGTACTCACCGGTGGGAACCTGATCAAGGACGGCTCGGTCGTGGAGATCACTCTCTACAGCCACAAGATCGCGTTCGCGGGCGGCTCGCTCGGTGGCTCGGTCAACGTGGATGATCTCGCAGCGCTCCTCGCCGGACAGGGTCTGTCCCTGACCTTCAATGCGAAGAACGAGGAGTACGTGGCGTACGTCCGCGGACCGATGGACTGCGTGTTCAACGCAGGCAGTCGTTTCGTGGAGCAGCGCTTCATCGTGGATTCCTCGGCGCCGACGGTTACGCCGGCGGTCCCCGGAATCGTCTGTGATGGTGAGACGGAAGTGGAGCCGGTCCCCCAGGCGGAGACCTTCCTCTACGTCGCCAGCTTCGACGATCCGGCGGGCGTGGATCCGAACTCGGTTCAGATCCGCGTCGTGTGGCCTGACGGAAACGTGCAGACCAACGAGGACCTCGACGAACTCAACATCAGCGAGAACGGGGTCAGCTTCGTGATCTCGAGCAGTGGTGGATTGCTCCCGGTGGGGACCTACTCGGTCACCATCAGCGGAACGGACATGCTGAGCAATGCGTTCACGAGCACCTGTCGCTTCATCATGGGTTCCGGCACGACGCTGGCGATCCGTGGCGACAAGGTGGTTCCGAACCCGTTCAGCCCGCTCCTGGGCAACGCGACCATCATGTTCGAGCTCTCCAAGCGGGCCGACGTTGAGATCAAGGCCTACGACTTCAATGGTCAGTTCGTGGCTACGATCTTCCAGGGCACGAAGAATCCGGGTCAGGTCGCCGTCGAGTGGAGCGGCCAGACCGAGGATGGACGGGCTTTGGGTAACGGTGTGTACCTGATCCGGATCAACGTCAACGACGGTGTCCGCCAGGAACCCCGGGTGCTCAAGGCAGCCATCTGGAACGAGCGATAGAGAGGGTGGGGAGCCCGGCAAGGGCTCCCCATCCTTCTCACCTAGCACGACACTTCTCTCCGAAGGGTCGTAGGGATGAGTAAGGAGGAGGTAAAGGCAATGCTTCATCGGAACCGAGGCGCTTGGGCTTTTGCCCTGGCTGGCCTGCTCCTCGCGGGGGTTCTTTTCCCCGCTGGCGCAGTCGCCCAGGATGCACAGAGCAACCACAGCGCGGCGTTCCTCCGGGCCGGTGCCGACGCCCGTTATTACGGGATGGGCAGCACCGGTGCTGGATTCACGAACGACGCGTCCGCGATCTACTTCAACCCCGCCGGATTGGGCACCACGCGAGGACTCTTCCTCACGGGAATGTTTACCGGCGGCATGACTTTCGACCGAAACCACAACTGGTTTGCCGCTTCGTACGGCTTCGAGAAGTGGGCACTCGGGTTCGGGTGGATCAACACCGGAACCACCGACATCACCAAGACCGGAACGGATGGGACGGCTGACGGGACGTTCAACTTCAGTGAGAACGCACTGATGTTGTCCCTGGCCACCCAGGCCGGACCGGTGACCGTGGGGGCGACGGGTAAGCTGCTGATGCAGGACCTGGGAACCACCGCGATCTCGAGTGGCGAGTCCAACACGACCGGATTCGGCCTCGACCTTGGCGCCCAGTTCTTCCCCAGTGACATCGTGAGCCTCGGTCTCACCATTCGTGACATCGGGACCAAGATCGGTGACCAGACCCAGGGTGACGTGGACGATGTTCCGCTCAACCTGCTGCTGGGTGTCGGTCTCTACCCCATCGACGGCCTGACCATCTCGGGTGACCTTTCCAAGGTCCGTGACGAGAAGGACTGGGAAGTCCGCGTGGGTGGCGAGTACTGGGTTCCGTTCAGCGAGGACTTCCGTGGCGCCCTGCGTCTCGGCCTCAATGACGGGGAGTTCGCCGGCGGCCTTGGACTGGGTGTTTCCTGGTTCGAGTTCAACTATGCCTACGTTGTCGAGCAGGAGCAGTTCCTGAACGAGAACCACCGGTTCTCCGTGAACCTGAACTTCGGCGAGCAGCGTCACATGCACCGGTCCGGCGTGGCCGATGACGATCGTGATGGTGTGCCGGATGATGCCGACGAGTGCCCGGGCGAGCCCGAGGACTTCGACGGTTACATGGACACGGATGGCTGCCCGGACTACGACAACGATGGTGACGGCGTCCAGGACATGAACGACCAGTGCCCGAACCAGGCCGAGGACTTCGACGGGTTCGAGGACGATGACGGGTGTCCCGACTTCGACAATGACGGTGACGGCATCCTCGACAGCGATGACGCCTGCCCGAACGAGGCCGAGACGTTCAACGGGTTCGAGGACAGCGATGGCTGCCCGGACGACGAGCCGGTGTACTTCCCGCTTGCGTACATCAACTTCAAGTTCGGAACCGCGGAGATCTCCGGTGCCGACCCGATTCCGGTTCTCGAGGAGGTCGTGCGCATCATGAACGAGCGCCCGTCCCTCAGCGTCGAGATCCAGGGTCATACGGACAGCATTGGTAGCCCCGAGGCCAACCAGACCCTGTCCGAGCGCCGTGCCCAGGCCGTCAAGGATTACCTTGTGGGCCGTGGCATTTCCCCGGATCGCCTGGGAACGCGTGGCTTTGGCTTGACCCGTCCGATCGATAGCAACGATACCGACCTCGGCCGCGCGCGTAACCGCCGCATCGAGTTCATCGTTATCGGACGCTAGACAGTCCGACGACGCCAATACCTCCTGTCGCCCCCCGCTTCCCACGGAAGCGGGGGGCGATTCTTTGTTTCCGGCGAAGGGTCCCCGGAGCCTGTGCTAGCATGACTGCGATGAACGATGACCGAGCGCAACTTGAACATTGCCCCTTCTGCGGGATGGGATTCACCGTCGAGGACTTCTGCCCCGACTGCGGGATCCGTACCGGGCCCATCAGCGAAGGGGAAGCCCCGGCCGCCCTGGACCGGGCCCTGCGCCGTCGCACGGTGTTCAAGGCACCCGATGAGATGGCGGCGGTGACGGTCAAACGGGTTCTGGAGGCCGACGGCATCGAGTCCTGGGTGGAGCCCAACCCGATCATGAGCTTCGATTCCGGAGGCTCCCTCGACGGCTACTGGGGACGGGTGCAGGTCTACGAGGACCAGGAACCCCCTGCCCTGAGGGCCATCGAGGTGTACCTGACCAGTCTGGGTCCAGGGCCCCACTGACCATGATCCGCATCCTGCTCGCCGCCCTTCTCGCCGTGGCCCTGCGTGCGCTCTGGGGGGGCCTCAAGCGCAACACCTCCCGCTCCGGCAATGCCGGGGGAGGCACGACCGCCGGGCCCCAATCCCCGCCCCCGGGCGACGGACTCCGGGATGCGGAGTTCGTGGATGTCGAGTACACGGAACACAAGCGCTAGGGCCGGATTCTCGTAACCTCCTGTCGGCTGGTGTGTTGTCCGGATCGTTCCGGTTCCGGACCAGAAACCCTTCGCATTTTCCGGCCCGGCACCGGCGTCCCGTTTGTCTATAATTGGACCGGTTGAACTGAAGCGCCGCGCACCGCGGCAATCCCCTTCCATGGACCCAGCCGTGACCCCAGCCACCAAATTGACCATTCGCGACATTGCCCGTTTGGCCGGGGTGTCGCGGTCCACGGTCTCACTTGTCATCAACGACGATCCCAGGATCTCGAAGGAGACCAAGACGCGGGTCAACAGCGTCATCGCGGAGGCGGGTTACCGGCCGAACTCCCAGGCGAGAAGCCTCGCCCGGCAGCGGGCCGACGCGGTGGCGGTGGTGTTGCCCAGGACGCAGAGCCACCTCTTTGCCGATTTCTACTTCGCCGAGGCCATCAGCGGGATCAGCGCCGCCCTGAGCGAAGCCGGGTTCCGCCTCCTCATCGAGATCGCCGAGGACAACGCCGCCCGCCCCAACCAGCTGCTGAGCCTCTACCGGGAGCGTGGAGTTGACGGCATGTTGCTCCTGGGAACAACCGACAAGGACACCTATGTCCAGGACCTGATCGAGGCCCGGGTCCCGGTCGTTCTGGTCAACAGCCGGCGTGACGGGGCGGCCAGCGTACTTGCCGACAACCGCCAGGGGATGGCCGCCATGGTCCGCCACCTGTGCGAGGTTGGGCATCGGCGCATCGGGTTCATCGGGGGCCTCGAGGAAACCACGGTGGGTGCCGACCGGAGCATCGGCTTCGAAGAGGGACTGCGGGACAGCGGGATCCCCTTTGATCCCGACCTGCGTCTCTGGGGCAACTTCTCCGAGACCAGTGGGTGCGAAGTGGCCCGGGAACTCCTGGGGCGCCCCAATCCTCCCACCGCGCTGGTCGCGGCCAACGACATGATGGCCATCGGAGCCCTGAGGGTGGCCCAGGAGGAGCTCGGAATGGTCGTTCCCAAGGATCTCACGGTCGTGGGGGCGGACGATGTCCGTCTCACCACCTATGTCCGTCCCAAGCTGACCACCCTGGCCCAGGACATCTTCGAGATCGGTCGTCTGGCCACCCGGTGCCTGCTGCAGGCCCTGGAGGCCAAGACCTACCCTTCCGGCGTGGAAATCGTGCCCACCCGGCTCCAGGTGCGCGGCTCGAGCGGTCCCCCCGGCTCCTGACTCCGGCGCCGCCCGTCGAGGCGGGCCCCCTCGCTTGACACCGGTGGGTCCCTGTTCTAGCGTATTGGATCGGTCCAACGGCCTGGCGAATCTCTCGTAAGTTCCCCCCAATAAGAGAGTAAAGGCGTTCCGACGTTGTTGCCCTCCAGACATCTCCCCATGCGTCCCCTGGCCCTGTTGATCGGGTTGCTCCTTGCGGCCATGGCACCCCCTTCCCGGGCCGGGACAGCCATCAGTTTGTCCGACCGCATACTCATCGACGGTTCCGCCGAGGAGTACCTCCCGGACGAGACCATGTTCCAGGTCAGTCCGGACGGTCGGAAAGAGGAGAGCTCCGCGGACTCGCGTTGGGGCGTCTTCGACGACCTGAATCAGATCCGCATCACCTGGGATGCGCGGTTCCTCTATGTCGCGGTGGAAGGGTTCACCGGAGGCGCCTTCGGACGCGGCAACAACGTGATGATCTTCTTCGATACCGTCCCGGTCGCTACCGGCAACTCCCCCGGGCTCTCCGGTCTGACCAACCTCAACTCCTGGCGACGCAACATCGTCTTCGACGGCGGTTTCTTTCCCGACCTGTTCATGGCGACCTGGGACGGCAACCAGACTCCCCAGTTGTGGACCGTCTCGGGCGACAACCAGGTGCTTCAGGTCCCACAGACCGGATTCCGGACCGTGGCCACCTTCTCCGGACAGCAGGCGGGCCGTGCCATGGAGGCGGCGATTCCCTGGGATATCGTGTTCCTGGGCAAGGGCACCTCCGAGTTCCAGTCGGGTTATGGCGACACCGTCTACGTGATGCCCGAATCGGTGCGTCAACTCCGGGTCGCCGCGTGGATCACCGCCGCCGACGACGGCCTGGGCGGCCCCGACACGGCACCGGACAACCTGGGGGGGCATCAGGTGGACGCCGGGATCCAGGTGGTCATGGACAACTTCATGATCATTCAGCTCGATACGCTCAACGTCTTCGGGGAGTCGGAGCGGGACCAGGTGGTCGACTTCGGGGTCGAGGTACGCAAACCCACCGTGCCCGGCATGTCCAACGAGGCGTACGACGCCATTCGCAGGGCGTTCTTCTTCATCCCCCCTCCCATCATCGGACAGGCGGTCGAGATCGTGGGGCTGCAGACCGGACCCCGGCTCATTGCTCCCGAACTGGGAGAGACGGCCACGTTTCGCTTCAATGTCTCCCCGGAACTCCTCGACCCCGGAATCCGGCAGCTGAGGACATTCCCTTTCACTGCCGAGCTGTACGACCTCCAGGGGAGGCGGGTACGGATCCTGTACGAGAACGAGGAGTTCACCGTCGACGAACTGGCGGCCGAGGATCCTCCGCCCAGCAACGTCATCGACGGCCGGGACGACAACGGCAACCTGCTCGAGGCCGGAACCTATGTTCTTGTCGTGATCTACGAGCCGCTCCAGAGTCAGGAGCGCGCCACGGTAACCATCGTCCGATGACACGCGTCCCCGGCCTGGTCGCGGCAGCCCTGCTCCTCACCGTCACCGGTGCCGGGGCGGACTACTTCGACCGGATCGAGGTCGGGGCCCGGGGCATCGGCCTGGCGGGTGCCTACGGCGCCGACGTCCGGGATGTGACCGCCGCCTACTGGAATCCCGGCGCCCTCTCGTTCCTGGACCGTCCCGAGGTGGTGTTCACCCACGGACGTCCCTATGTGGTGAACGAGCTGGCGGCGAACTCCATCGCGGCCGGCTTCGAGTTCGCCGGCGGGGGACTCGCCGCGACCTGGCATCGTCTCGGTGTGGACGGGGTGGTGGCCGAGGACATGATCGCCTTGGCCTACGGAAGGCGTCTCACCGGTAATGGGAGCCGCACCATCCATGCTGGGCTGGCCGCCAAGCTGGCCATGGTCTCGTTCAACCCCACCGCCGGCTCCCGGGACTTCGGTTCCAAGTCCGGATTCACCGGGGACCTCGGTCTGTTGTGGCAGGAGGGGCGTGCCGTCAGCCTGGGGTTGGTGTGGAGGAACGTGCTCCAGCCCACCTACGACTTCGTCGGCGACGACGGGGGAGCGACCCTGCCCACCGGGTTCGAGATCTCCGGTTCGTATCGCTGGCGCAAGGAACTGGGGGTCCTGATGGATGTGACCACGGTGGGGGGGGAGACGATCTGGAACTACGCCGGTGAGCTGTGGTTCTACGACGTCTTTGCCCTGCGTGCCGGCGTACGGGATACCGAGTTCGCCGGTGGCATCGGAGTGCGTGGAACCACCTGGGAAGTGGACGTCTCCTTCATCACCAACAAGGTCCTGGGCAACTCCTACTATGCCTCGGTCCAGTTCTTCATTCCCAGCCCCGGGGGTGAACCGTGACCAAGGTCGTTCTCCGCCGCGTGGTCCTGGCCGCTGTCGTCCTGTTGGGCGTCGGGTTCACCGCTGCCGCCGAGGCCTACACCCAGCTCAACGGCGAGTACTTCTTCCTCGTCGACATGCGCAAGCAGGATCGTCGTTTCATCTGGGACTTCGAGAGCAACAGCGACGACACCTTCAACAACCTCCAACTGCGCCTGTTCAGCCAGCCGCTCAACGGCGTGGAAGCGTTCATGCAGATTGCCGCCGAGTGGAATACCGGCAACAACAGCAACCGCCGGCCCCTGTTCCAGTACCAGAACGCGCACCTTCGTTTCCGGCGGGATTTCCGTGGTTGGGGGTTCGACTCGTACCTGTTCAGCCGCCAGGATCGCTTCTGGGTCAACAACGACCTGATCCGGGTGGTGGATGGCCGGGCCAACGACGGGGGCAATGCCCAGGGAGCCCGAATCGACCTCTACGGCTGGCGGGGCGTCAACCTGTCCTTCATCGCCAGCGACTATTCCAGTCAGAGCAATCCCAACACCGGTTCCACCCCCGAACAGCCCACCCCCACCGACGACGGGTACGTGGCCCGCTACCGCCAGGACTTCCTTGGCAACCGGATGCGACTGGGCCTCACCTGGAACCGGAAGAACAACCGGTTCGAGGGCACGGATACGACCTATACCCAGGTGTGGGGCGGGGACTACCGGTACAACTTCCGGGGAACCGACTACCGCGTGGAGTACGCCGAGGGACGCCAGGTCAACGAAGGGACGGACTATACGCGCAAGGGTTGGGACCTGGGATCCTTCTCCTTCAACGACCCCTCGTCCTGGCTCCCCTCGGATGCCGTGCTCAAGGCGGAGATCCGGGCCTTCCGGGTGGGGAACCACGATTTCGGTTTCCTCAACCTGGCCGGCAACCTCTTCTACTACGGCCCCGACTTCCGCAACGAGATGGGCGAGAACATCAACGACGAGGCCGGGTACTACATCAACACCTGGTACCTCGTACCGGCCCGCGCCATTACCTGGACCAACAACTACACCTCCCTGACCAAACGGGCCACCCAGAGCCGTCACTACACCGAGTGGTTCAGTGAACTCTATATGGAGTTCAAGAAGGGCTTCACGGCCAAGTTCCAGTACTACGACCGCACCAACCGGGACTGGTTCACCGACGGGGACCAGACGATCAAGGTGGTCAGCAACAACGACGACATCGTGGCCGAGATGCAGGTGGAGAACCGTTTGGCCTGGATGCGGGTGCAGTTCCGGATCAAGGACCTCGACACCCTGTTCCAGAAGGAACTGGCCGCGATCGAGACCTCCATCAACATCTCGAATCCGCTCAAGCTCTACACCCGATTCGCATTCGGCAACGATCCGGCGCGGACCCGCAAGGGGCTCTTCGCGGAACTGCAGTGGCGGCCCCGGCCGGGGGTCGAGATGTTCGTGGGCTATGGGCCGTTCTGGATCGGCGCGGGCGGGAACCCGGTGTTCGAGGG
This sequence comes from Candidatus Eiseniibacteriota bacterium, assembly GCA_942491735.1. GTDB lineage: Bacteria > Eisenbacteria > RBG-16-71-46 > JABDJR01 > JABDJR01 > CALOCN01. The sequence goes on from CALOCN010000014.1 coordinate 621,544, forward strand.
GAACCTGCAGGGAAGCGCCGACAACAAGGATCTTCTTCGGATCATCCTGAGGGGTACGTTCTGATGGGCACGAGACGCTTGCCGTGGATTGCCGCGGATCGTCCGGGCCGGTCCGGTGCACGGGCCGGGCTGCTCGGAGTCCTGTTGGCCGTGGCGGGGTTCCTCCTGAACCCGGGTGCGCCGGCGTGGGCCGGGGTGGAAGGGGTTCCGGGGGGGATCCGTTTCACCCTGTCGGACCCTCTGGCCGGGTCGGTCCATCTGGCCGGGGACTTCAACGGGTGGAACGGGACCGCGAACCCCATGACCGCGAAGGACGGGGTGTGGAGCGTGGTGGTCAAGTTCCCGGAGGGACAGCACCAGTACAAGTTCGTGGTGGACGGGCAATGGATCGCGGACCCGGACAACCCGGTCACCGCGGGGGACTTCGGGAACTCGGTGGTGCAGGTCGACGCAAAGGGGCAGGTGGTGGCCATGAAGGCGACCTCCAACACGGAACTCTCGCCGAAGATCTATCTCGACGGCCGCTACTACACCCTCATGAAGCTCCAGCGCGACCCCATCGCGAACCCCCGCTGGGACCTGGAGCGGCCAAACTTCATCTTCGATCTCAACCTGGGAATCCGGGTCAACGACATCGTGAGCGCGCGGGTCCTGACCACCCTCAACAACCAGGGGCAGAACGTCCAGCTGTGGGAGACCAACCTCGCCTTCAACCGGGGCAACCTGACCCTCGATTCGCCGGACCTGTTCGTCTCCGCCTTCGACAACGACTCCACCGGCACCTGGGAGGATCCCCTCCATCTCGTGGGTGGGTTCGGCATCTATGAGTACGCCTGGGGATACGACCAGCAGGGTCTCTATACCTACAAGGACCTGGGGGACTACCGGGTTCGCCTGCTCTACTCCGACAACTTCCGCACCGGGGGAACGGTCAGTCCCAGTCTGGAGTCCTCCCTGGAGGACCTGGGTGAACGGTTCCTCATGGATCCCGGGGGAACCACCGCGAGCTACTCCACCAACGACTCGGACAACAACAAGGACGTGTTCGCGGTGCGGGTGAACGGGCCCCTGCTTTCCGACAAGCTCACCGGCGGCCTCGCCTACCGCAACGACCGTGGACGCAACCCGGGTGTCTATACCGAGATCGCGGAGCGCGAACTGCTCGACGACACCACCCTGCGACTGAAGACCAACGCCTACGGCGGCACGGTGGAGAACTGGCAGGGAGGCGGACTCGACTTCAGCTACTACGATGATCCCGCCGGCATCGAGCTGTGGGGAGAGGCGCTCTACGGGGAGGCCTGGATGTCCGGAGGGGTGGGCAACGTCCTCCAGATGACCGCCTCCGGGATCGATGTCGAACTGGGCGAGATCCACCCCGACAGCATCGAAACCGTGGTGTTGGGTTCCGCGCCCGAGTTCAACCCGGTCATCAACCAGGGTTGGCGTGGCCTGCTGGGGGTGCACTATTTCGCGTACCGGGGGTGGCACTGGAAGGGGTTCGTGCGCTACGCCAACCTGGACATCACGCCGCCGGACGACACCGCCCCGCGCGAGAACCGGGAGAACGTCTACGGGCTCAGCCTGGAGTTCAACGGCCCCGAGTGGAAGGAATGGTCCTGGACCGCGTCCCTCGGTTTCACCTACCACGACTTCGACTACGCCGACGAGGCGGCCTGGACCGACCAGTTCTGGTTCAATACGGAGAACTTCTGGCTGGAACAGGGCTACAACGTGAGCGGCAACGACGTGACCAACCTGGTCAGCGTGGACCGGTTCGTGATGCTGGGCGGGTCCGACATGCTGCAGTGGAAACCGCAGGCCTCCTGGACCTTCGACGACGACCACAACGCCACCGTGCGCTACGACGGACTCATCAACCAGATCAGCATGGGCCGGAAACCCAAGTACTGGGAGAACCGTTTCGGCCTCACCTACGACCTGAACCCACGGCTCACGTTCGGCTACGACGGCCGGGTGGTGACCTACGACGACCCGGTGCTGGGTCTGAACGAGACCTTCGTTTCCAACTTCCTGGAGCTGAAGTACCACTTCACCCCGCAGATCCATGTGGACCTGTCCTGGGGTGTGGATCCCTATGTCCTCGATCCCTTCCGATGGGAGTTCTACTATCAGGGACGGGATGTGTTCCTGTTCCAGAACGGGGTCACCGCCGACGCGGCCAAGGACTCGTTCCTGGATATGGGTCAGACCATTCTCAACGCCGAGCGGTCCCTGGAGAAGGAACAGAGGATCCAGCTCGAGGCGTTCCTGATCTTCTGAGGAGCCGACAATGAGAGTCATCACCTGCGCCTGGCTCATGGGGGCCCTGCTCGTGACGGCAGGTTGCAGCAGCATGGACGTGCTCAAGAAGCGGTTGTCTCCGCCCACCCAGCAGGGGGACGGGACGGTGCTGTTTCTTTTCGAGGCCCCCGCGGCGCGGGTGGTCCAGCTTGCCGGTGACTGGCCGGAGAACAACTGGCTGGCCGGCCAGGCCCAGACCGGAAGCTATCAGGTAGGGCTCATGGAAGACCCGGACGGGGACGGGATCTGGGAACGCCGGGAGCCGCTGGGCCCCGGGCGGTACCAGTACAAATTCGTGGTCGACGAGCAGAACTGGAAGGAAGACCCGAACAACCCGGTCCGGTTGGACGACGGGTTCGGCGGGTTCAACTCGATCCTCATCGTGGACTGAACCGGATGGAGGGCGAGGCGGGATCATGACCAAGTTCAGGCGGATTGCAGGCAGATTCAACGCCGGGTGGTGGGGGCTGGGGCTCGCGATCGCCCTGGGAGGACTCTCCCTCCCCGGGTGTGACGACAACCCGAGCACCACGCCGTTGACCGCCCCCGGCGGTCGAGGAGGGATCGAGGGCACCCTGGTCTTCCCGGCCGGCACCGATTCGGGTCAGGTGGCGACGGTGGTCGCGGCGCCGAACGAGGCCCCGGACTGCCAGAGCGCGTTCGGGGCCATCGCGTTGATGGGTGACTTCAACGCCTTCGATCTCGCCGAAGCAGGGGAAACCCTCATGTTCCAACTGGCTCCCTGCGTGTGGGCGGTGCGGGCCACCCTTCCCTCGGGGCCCCAGAACTTCAAGTTCGTCACCGGCAATGATGCGGCGAGCCTGGCCTTCGATACCCCGGGGGACTACGGTCGCCTGGGGCCCGGCAACGGGACCGACCCCCTGAGTGGAAGCGCGGACAATCCGGCCCCGGGAGACGACGGCAACATTTCCCTGACCCTCCCCACGGCCGGGGAGTGGACGGTCATCCTCAACGAGACCGCAGTGGGGGGGGCAACCTACCGGTTCACCCTGGAGGAGTTCGAGGTCAACGTGACCGCCGCCAACCCCATGTTCAGGTTCTCCGACCTTCCGGTCGGCACCTACGACCTGACCATTGCTTCCGACGGGTTCGTCCCGCAGCGCTTCGAGCGGCTGCAGGTCAAGCACAACACGGTCATCCTGCTCGATTCCATCGTCATGGAGACCGCGCAGGGGTTCCTGACCGGAGGGGTGGACTTCGCGGACTCGCCGGATCCCCGTCCCACCGCCACGGTTCGGGTGCTGGAGAACGGGGTCCAGGTGCCGGGACAGGTCGAGGAGACGACCGGGTTGTTCCTGTTCGCCGGTCTGGCCACCGGAACCTATGACCTGGCCCTTTCCGCCCCGGGTTACCTGGACACCACCCTGGTGGACATCGCCTTCGTCAACGGTCAGAACACCGACGTGGGCACGGTGACCCTTCGCCCCGGCTGCACCACCACCGTCAATACCATCCAGATCGTCGGTCAGTTCGACCCGGATTGCGTCTTCAACCCGGCCTGCTCCTCGTTCATGACCAACACCGAGGGTTGCGTGTGGATGGATACGCTGACCGTGACCGCCGGTTCCTACCTGTTCAAGTTCGTGACCAACGGCGCCTTCGACAACCCCGAGGACTACGGCGGGACGGAGAGCCAGGTGCTATCCGCTCCCGGAACGTTCGACACCCGGCTTGCCTCCGGCGAGGGGACCGCGCTCAACGTGGACATCCCCGCGGACGGCGACTGGGAGTTCGTGCTCGACGAGTCGCGTCTCCAGTTCACCCTGCGTCTCCTGGGTGACGCACCCGGCGGCGCGATCAACGGCAGCGTTTCCTTCCAGGGGGTGACCAGCGCCCCGTTCCCGCGGGCCACCGTGCAGTTGCTCAGTTCCCCCGGGAACATGGTCCTGAGGACCGCGACCTCCAGCACCGAGACCGGGGCGTACGCGTTCGAGCTGGTGGCCGACGGTCGCTACAACCTTCGTGCCTTTGCCGCCTGCTTCGACACGTCGACCGTGAACGGGATTCCGGTCTCCGGGGGGCCGGTCTTCGTACCCATTCCCGAACTCACCCCGGGGGGGTCGACCCTGACCAGCATCAGCCTTGCCGGGGACTTCAACGGGTTCGACCTCGCCGCCAATCCCATGACCCAGGACACCGACTGTGTCTGGACGGCCCAGGTCGATCTCGCCGTGGGGACCTTCAACCTGAAGTTCGTGACCAACGGAGCCTTCGATTCGCCTCCGGACTACGGCGGGGACGAGACCCCGCTGGATGTTCCCGGGACCCATCCGGTTTCCCTGGTGACCGGGATCGGCACCGCCATCACCATCGTGGTTGCGGAGCCGGGGAGCTATGTGTTCACCCTCGACGAGCGGCAGTCCACCTTCTCGGTGGAACCGGCGGCCGCGGGAGGCCCACAATGACGCGCCCGCTCTCTCAGGCCGTCCTGACCGTGTCCCTGGTGATCCTGATCTGCTCCGCCCTGTGCGGATGCGACCGGACACGACCCTATGTCGCCCCGGGGATCGACACGCCGGCAGCGGCCACGGCCACGGCGCCGCCGGCCACCGCCCCGGCGCCTGGGCAGGTCCTGGCCCAGCCGCCGACCCGCACCCCGCGAGGATGGCGGTTCAGCTATGCCGACAACGCCGCGTCGTCGGTCCATCTTGCCGGGGATTTCAACGAGTGGTCGAACTCCGCCAACCCCCTGACCCGTGGGGAGTCGGGGATCTGGTACGCGGTGCTCGAACTCGAGCCGGGGACCTACCAGTACAAGTTCGTCGTGAACGGGAGCGACTGGAAGGTGGATCCCACCAACGAGAACACCGTGGAAGACGGCTATGGGGGCGAGAACTCCGTGGTCGAAGTCCCCTAGGAGAATACGGACCATGCAACGGACACGAACGATTCCCGCGGGCCTGGTGGCGCTGACCCTGGTCCTGGCCGGGCTCGGTGGATGTGGAGGTGGCGGCGGCGGCGGAGACGCCGGGCCGCTCGAGATCGTGCTGTGGGAGCAGCGGGATCCCCAGGAACGGGCCGTCATGGCGGCAATTCTCGACGAGTACTCGGCGGCACATCCGGAGATCACCTTCTCGGTGGTCCACTACGACACCGAGACCCTGCGCACCCTGTACCAGAACGCGGCGGTGGGGGGCGGGGGACCGGACCTGGTCTACGGCCCGTCGGACCAGGTGGGGCCCTTCTCCATGCTCCAGGTCGTGGAACCGCTGGACACGTTTCTTCCCGCCGCGTTCTGGGACCGGTTTCTCCCGGCCGCCCTGGACACCCTGGCCGGGCACATCTGGGCCGCCCCCGACCAGGTGGGCAACCACCTGAACCTGATCTACAACACCGAACTGGTGCCGGAACCCCCCGCGACCTTCGCCGCATGGGTGGCATTGGCCGCGGAACAGACCGTCCAGGCGGACGATGCCGCGGCACGCCGATACGGATTGGCGTTCGAGTTCAATGAACCCTTCTGGTTCGTGCCCTTCCTCACCGCCTATGGCGGGTGGGTCATGGACGACGACCTCAACCCCACCCTGGATACCGAGGCGTGCGTGAAGGCGCTGACCTTCATACGTCATCTGCGGGACGAGGCGAAGGTCGTTCCCCGGGAGTGCAACTATCAGCTCATGGACACGCTGTTCAAGGAAGGGAAGGCGGCCATGATCATCAATGGCCCCTGGTCCTTCCAGGACTACCTCAAGGCCGGCGTCCCCTTCGCCCTGGCCCGGATCCCCCGCGCCATGGAAGGCTCCCCCTGGGCCGCGCCCATGATCGGGAGCAAGGGCTACTCGGTCAATGCATCCCTGGAATCCGGGAAGGTGGAGGCGGTCAAGGACCTCCTCGACCACCTGACCTCGCCGGCCATCACCGCGCGTTTCGCCAAGGAGTTGGGAGTGCTCCCCAGCACCCGCGCCGCGTTCGAGGACCCGGAGCTGCGCGAGAACGACATCCTCGCCGCCTCCCGGCGGCAGTGGGAAGTGGGGCGTCGCATGCCGGTCGTGCACGAGATGCGCGCCATCTGGGACGCCATGCGACCCAACATGCAGGCGGTGCTCAACGGGAGCAAGACCCCGGAAGAGGCATCGCGGGACATGCAGAAGGACGCGGTGCGCAACATCGCGACCATGAACCAATGATCCGGCGGGGGCTCCGGTGAACCTGCGCAATCATCGCCTTGCCCTGCTCATGGTGGGGCCGGCGGTTCTGGTCATGCTGCTGGTGGTGGCCTACCCGTTCATCTACAACGTGTGGATCGCCTTTTCCAACATGAGCATCCGCACCTTCCGCGCCCCGGAGTTCATCGGGTTCGGGAACTTCGTCGAGCTCTTCTCCCAGCCCACCCTCTACAAGTACCTGTGGAAAACGGTGGTGTGGACCGGGGTCAACATCACCGCCCACATCGCGCTGGGGGTCGCCCTGGCCCTCCTCCTGAACCAACCAATCCGGGGGAGCTGGCTCTACCGGGCGTTGCTCATCCTGCCCTGGGCCGTGCCGCAGTACATCTCTGCCCTGACCTGGCGGGGGCTCTTCGATTTCGAGTACGGGGCCATCAACCTCTGGCTGCAGCGGGTGGGGATCCCCCAGATTGCCTGGCTCAGCGATCCCACCGCGGCGTTCTCGGCCGCCATCATCACCAATATCTGGCTCGGGTTTCCCTTCATGATGGTCATTGCCCTGGGGGGGCTCCAATCCATTCCCCATGAGATGTACGAGGTGGCGGCCATCGACGGGGCGAGTTGGTACCAACGGCTGCGCCACGTGACCATTCCGCTCCTCAAGCCGGTCCTGGTTCCCGCCGTGGTGCTGGGAACGATCTGGACCTTCAATAACGTGAACGTGATCTGGCTGGTCACCAACGGGGGGCGGCCCAGCGACGAGAGCCACATCCTGGTTACCTATGTCTACAAGGCGGCCTTCGACTACTATCGCTACGGCTATGCGGCGGCCTTTTCCCTGGTCATCTTCCTCATCCTCCTCGCTTTCGTCCTGGTCTACATGCGGGTGACCCGGGGGGAAGAGTCGGTGTACGCATGAGCGGTCTCAAGGCGCCCAGGTGGCATCGTATCCTGACCCACGCGGTGCTCATCGTGGTGGTGCTCATCACCCTCTACCCCATCGCCCAGATCATCGGGATATCGCTGCGGCCCGGGGACAAGCTCTACAGCACCTCGCTCAGCCTCATCCCGGAGGGCGCCTCCCTGGAGGCGTACCGGGTCATGCTGTTCGAGAAGGAGTTCCTGCTCTGGCTGCGCAACAGCGCGATCGTCGCCCTGTCGGTTACGGTGATCGGGGTGGTGCTTGCGGCGACCTCCGGCTATGCGTTCAGCCGCTTCCGGTTTCCCGCCCACCGGTTCGGGTTGACCGCTTTCCTGCTCACCCAGATGTTTCCCGCCACCATGCTGCTGCTTCCGCTCTACATCCTGCTGCGCAAGGCGCACCTGTTGGACTCGTTCCTGGGTCTGATCGTGGTCTATGTGACCACCGCGCTCCCCTTCTGCGTGTGGACCATGAAGGGCTACTACGATTCCATTCCCCGGGACCTCGAGGAGGCGGCGCTCATCGACGGCCTCACTCCGTTCGGCGCGTTTCTTCGCATCGTGTTGCCGCTCTCGCTACCCGCGCTGACCATCACCGCGTTGTTCAGCTTCATGGCGGCCTGGTCCGAGTTCATCGTGGCCCGGGTCGTCCTGCAGAGTCGAGAGCTCTACACCCTGCCACTGGGTCTCGAGAGTCTGGCCGGCACCTTCCAGACCGAATGGGCCAACTACGCGGCCGGCAGTGTCCTGGTTTCGATTCCGGTGGTGGTGCTGTTCCTGGTGCTCAACCGGTTCCTCGTCTCCGGTTTGACTCTGGGAGGGGTCAAGGGGTGAGCGATGAGTTGGTCCGTAAAACACCACAAGCTAAAGTTGTATAGGGAGTTACGGCATGATGGATAACGTCGTTAACCTTGACTTGACAAGTTCAACCTTGATACCCTTGTCGATGGTATTGGACCGGTCTACGCGGCTCCAACATCGGCTTCGCACATAAGTCCTGACACCTTGGAGGCTCTCCCATGAAGAAGCTACTCCCGCTGCTCTTTGCTTCCTGCTTGCTGATCGTCGCCGGTTCGGTCGCCGCTCAGCCCTACTACGCTCCCGGCTCCTACCAGGGCTGGGACATCGGAACTGCTCCGGAACTCGTCGACGACGGCACCAATGGTGACGTGGCTTCGGGTGACGGCGTGTTTTCCCGCACGGTGAACATCGCCACCGCCGGAATCTACGAGTTCAAGGCTGCCACCGCGGGTTGGGCCAGCTCCTGGCCGGCCAGCGGCAACGCCTGGTTCGAGACCACGTCCGACAACGAAGACGTTCTTTTCATGCTCGATACCAACGTGGCCGGAGACGGCTGGGCGCCGGATTCCTTCTGGCCCTGCTCGGATCACACCGTACGTTCCACCTACAAGGTGGTGGGGAGTCTCCAGAGTGAGATGGGTGATCCCGGCGACTGGGACCCGGCGGGTGGCGGCCTGTACCTGCTGGACGACGGCCTCAATGGCGACGCGGCTGCCGGTGACGGCATCTACACCTATTGCGGCACCATCTCCACCGCCGGCCTTCACGAGTGGAAGATCGCGGTCAACAGCGATTGGGCCCAGCAGTTCGGCACCGACGGTCCGTCCACCAACGGCAGCACCTGGCTGGTGGACGTGCTGAGTGACAACGAGGACTGGTGCTTCGAGCTCGATCTCAACCGCTGCCGCATGCGCGCGATTCCCATGGCTCCGGTGCCGGTTGAGCCGGCCACCTGGGGACAGATCAAGACGCTCAACGACGCCAACTAGTCTCACCGGGAGGCCGGGCGCCCAGTGCGTCCGGCCTCTCTTGCGGGCTTTGCATCCGCCCCCATGTTTCGGCTCCTCGTTGGACCGACCCACCCGGGGGTGACGAACCACGGCCAATCGGTCGGGGAGGGTACCTGCCGTGAAACGACTCCTAGCGCTTCTCGCCGTCACCGGATGGCTTGTATCACCCCAGCTCGCCGACGCCCAGGTTCCGCAGACCATCGTGATCGACGGCGTGAACGACTTCGATCCCAGCAACCTGATTGACGCCGATGGGAGTGACACGGAATTTTCCAATCTGGATATGGGGAACATCTACGTCACCAACGACGCGAACTTCCTGTACTTCGGTTTCGAGTACGATCGGGGCGGCTGGTGCGACATCAACCTGGGCTTGGCCCTGGACACGCGAGCCGGCGGGGGTGTGGTGGATCCGTTCGCTCGCCAGGTCGCCTGGAACACGCTGGCCTCGCCCCCGGACTTCATCATCTACGACGTGATCCCCACCCAGTGCGACGGGTTCAACTACGAGACCCTCGACGAGTGGACCGCCGGGACAGGACCCCACAATGGGTGGGATGTCCTCACTGACGGGTCGAACGGGCTGGGGATCGTCGATTCGGGCACTTTCGTGGAGGGGAAGATCTCCCTCGCCACGCTGGGTCTGTCACCCAGCGATCCCGTGAACCTCGAGTTCTGGGTCACCCAGAACGGTACGACCAAGGGCCCCCTGGACGCGGCCTGCAGCGACGCGGTCCAGCTGTCCACGCCAGGAGGCACCACGTTCGACACCGGCACGGCAGTGGAAATGACCTGCTACCACGCCTACACGGTCCAGGCGGACGTCGACACCACGCCGCCCACCGTGCTCCAGGCCAACGCCATCTTCGCGGGCGGGATCGATCCCGCGTTCAGCACCGACAAGGTGGACATCCTGTTCTCGGAACCCGTGGATCCGGCCACGGTGATCCCGGGCAACTTCAGCGGGATCGTCCCGGCAGTTACGGCGACCGTCGACGGGAGCAACCCGAGCCTGGTCCACCTCACCGTGGCCGGGGGGTACGGGGTCTTCTCCTGCACCCCGACGCCGGGAGTGGTCGCCTACACCGTGACCAACGTGGAGGACCTTGCCGGCAACGCCATCGTGGCCAACGGAACCGACAATGTGGGTCAGTTCGCCACCAAGCGGGTCCGCTTCGAGGGGGACATGAGCCTGTTCCTCCTCACCAACTCCAACCCGCCCGACTCCTTCTACGTGGAAGGAAGCGTGGCTCCGTTGAACTTCATTCCCGAGGACAACTCGCTGGGCCTGGCTCAGGGGGGAGGCCTGTACGCGGTCGAGGTCACCTTCGGGATCCCCGACCCGGACCGGGACGGTCTTGCCACCGTGAATCTCGAGTACAAGTGGTTCCACAACACCGCCGGATATGAGCCCCGCTCCAACCGTCAGGTGGTGCTCTCCAATGCCACCGGTACGTGCGACACCCTCACCGTCTACTGGAACGACGACGAACCCGGCGATGTAACCGCGCATCCCATCGACGTTTGCTTCTCGGTGGACATGAGCGCCTTCGCCCCCGGTCCCGGCGACTCGGTCGGGGTTGCGGGTGACCAGGGTCCCATCGCGGGCTTCCTGCCTCCGGGCGTGCTCCTGGCCGACGACGGGGTGTTCCCGGACGGGACGCCCGGCGACGACATCTACTCGGGCTACATCCGTTTCCCGATCGGCACCTTCAAGACGGTGAACTACAAGTTCGGGCTCAACAGCACGCTGGAGTGCTTTGGCCAGTCCAACCGGGACGTGTTCCTGAACGACGCCGCCTTCGACACCGTGGGCGGGGCCAACGGGCCCATCTTGCTCCCGACCTACACCTTCGACCGCTGCTCGGTGACCAACAAGGCCATCGATGTAATCTTCCGGGTGAGCACGTCGCTGCTTGATCAGGACACGGTGAGCACGGTGGAGATCGGCGGAGACGCGTTGCCCCTGAACTTCGGGGCGCCGTTGACCCTGCTCGACGACGGCGTCTCACCGGATGCGGTCGCGGGGGACAACACGTACTCGATCCGGGTGACCTTCCCCGATTCCAGCAACTTCAACGTGGGGTTCAAGTACCTGGTCAACGGGAACTTCGAGTGCTTCGGGGATCCCAACCGGGAGGTGTTCCTCAACGACGGGTTGTTCTCGACCAGCAACCCCATCGTGTTGCCCACGGTGCTGTGGGACGTATGCAACCAGAGCCAGACCGGCGTTCCGGACCTACCCGTCCTGACCCCGCCCATCAGCCTGTCCCAGAACGTGCCGAACCCGTTCTCGTCCCGGACCGCGATCTCGTTCCGGGCCGACGAACCGGGGCGCGCCATCCTGACCATCTTCGATGTCAGTGGGCGCAAGGTCCGTACGTTGCTGGATCGGGACGTCTCGGCGGGTGAGTACATCGCGCACTGGAGCGGCCAGGATGACCAGGGTCGTGCGGCACCTCCCGGTGTCTATTTCTACTCCCTCCGGGTGGGAGCGGACATGGAAACCAAGCGGATGGTCTATCTGAAGTAGACCTCCGGACGGAATTGAAACCAGATCAAAACCGCGAGACCGGGGGTGAGAACCCCCGGTTTTGCGTTGTTTTTGGCCGGTTCCCGATCAACGGTGTGTAGGGCATGGGATTAGGTATTGGCAGAACCGTCGGTTCTCTTGACACCGGCTTGTGTTTCCGTTGGTCCGAAGCGCCCCCCAGTTAAAAGGCCATGTGAGTTGGGTTTGTCGGTGGGGCTGCTATCGGGAATCTGTCGGTTTGGCTGTCTTCAATCAAGACTGTCACCTGATTGGCACACCCGGTGTGTTACCATTGTGGCTCTTGGCAACCTAGGGGGGGCGGAGCAGAAGCCACATTATGAAGCGATCCTTTCTGTTCAGCCTTGTGTTGACATCGACAATCCTTGTTTCGGCGCCCGTGATGGCATCCAGCATCGTCAGTACTTGGCGTGCCTACAACATCAACGGGGACGGCTCCACGCTGCCGTATGGCCTTCGCCTGGATGGGTTTTTCGACAACCATCCGGACCACGAGGTCACGTTCGGGCTGAACCAGGTCTACATCGACGAGTACTCCGACGGCTCCCTGCATCTGTGGGGTGACGCCTCGGTGACCGACTTCGACAAGACGGGGAACCCCGGGATCTACGCGTCCGACTGGGATCTCGATATCAAGTTCTGGAAGATGACGTCTCCCGGCGATATAGCCCAGATCGAGGACTACGACCCCAGCTACTCGTACTACATGATCGACTCGCAGGGCCGCGAGATGGTCAACAAGGCGGACGCCAACCAGTACGCGAACCTCTGGAGCTACCCCACCTCCCTGGCCAAGCCGTTCCGTATCGGTTTCGGGGCCAACGGTCACTCGGCAAGGTTCGGCGCCGCCGGTTGGGTGAGCTTCGAGCACCACATGGGTAGCGACATCACCTACGGGATCCAGGACGCCTACCTGCCGGCGTCGGACCTGTTGATGGATCTCCAGCTCATGCCGGTCCCCGAGCCCGGGACCCTGGCCCTGTTGGGGCTGGGAGCCGCGGCGGGGTTTGTTCGCCGTCGCCGCCGTCGCTAGACGGGTTCGCTGCGGACGTCAGGTACGTGCCGCGACCCGAATCACCCGACGCAGGGCGCTGGATTCCCTGAGGCGATGCACCGCGCCGTGGTGGTGATCCCGGAGTCGGCGCCATCGGCCCTCATCGCGAAGTCGACGGATCAGCCCGGGGTCGAGCGGTAGGGGGATCGGTTCTCTCCCGCCAGGACATCGGTCGTCGAAGGCTCGCAGCAGGTCGCGGAAGGCGTCGTGGAAGAGTCCCTTCGCTTCCTGACGCAACCAGTACCCGGCGTTGCGGGGCCGGGGACCGCCGTCCTTCCTGGCCCGCGGACCCACCTGGGGGTTCGTGTTGATCTCCCAGGCCTGTGGGCACCCATCGAGAACGGCGTAGTCCACGCGTCCGTACTCGATGCCGGCAAGGGCGAAGACCCTCTCGACCCAGTCGCGGTGCGGGTGGGTACTGACGAACTCGAGCTCGGCGGCGGCGATCTCCTCGTCCACCACCCGATTGTTGTCCTTCACCATCCAGTGGTTGGAGACGGTCATGGCCCGGGCCAGGGTGGTGTCGCCGAAGCGCACCGCCGAGTACTTGCGATAGGCGCCCCGTGTGTCCCGGGTGTCGCAGAACTCCACCACCAGGAGCTCATCGCGGCGAAACCCGCCCAGGCGGGTCAGGACCGTCAGCGAACGGTCGAGCTTCCTGCGATTGGCCAGGAGTGTGGTCAGGCTTCCGGTGTGTTCGTTGGCCTCGCGCACGAAGACCGGGTAGCGCAGACCGTCCAGGGTGTCGCCGGCCCCCACCGCGCGAAAGACGTTGAGCCCCTCCGAGTAGAGGCAGTCCAGCAACCGGGGACGACAGAGAACCCGGGAGGGGTCATTGAGGCGCGGCACCGCCGCATGATCGAGTGCCTGCCAGACCGCGTTCGCCAGCTCCTGTTGCGAAGGGTAGAACCGCTCGAAGTCCGTGAGGACGGTGGGCTCCGCGTTGAGCGCACCACGCGGGGCGAGACCCTCCCAGTCCTGAACGGTGATCCGGTTCTCCATGTCAGCGGAGCGTCTCGAGGTCTCCACCCAACCGGCGACGGCCCCGGAGGCCTTGCGGGTGGTGAGGAAAATCACGCCGGTTCCACCCCAACCGCCGGTTCCGTCCCCTCGATGGGTTCGCGTTCCCCCCGGTCGAGAACCACCGCGGTGGTCATGTACCCGGTGGTATTGGCCAGGGTCTTGAAGATGTCCGGAATGACGTCGACCGCCTCCAGGAGAACCACCGCCTCGATCGGCATGCCCGCGGCCAGGTAGGCGGGCAGGGTCTTGAATGCCGTGCCCCCTCCGGGAAGCCCCAACGAGCTGAAGCTCAGGATGACCACGGTGAGGACAAAGGTGATGATCTGGGTCGGCTCCAGGGCAATCCCGTAGAGGTGGGCCATGAAGAGGAGCTTGATGGTGCTCGAGGTGGTGCGGTTGATCTTGAAGGTCGCCGCGGCGAGGGGGAGTACGAATCCCCGGGCCGCAGCGGAGAGCGCCAGCCGGTCCCGCGCTCCCTCCACCAGGGCCGGAAGCGAGGCCAGGGATGATCGCGTGCTCACGGCAACCAGCTGTGCCGGGTAGACCGCCCGGGCAAAGTCCTTCAGGGAAACGCGGCCCACCAGCACTGCCAGGGGGTATAGGAGGAGCGTCAGAAGAAGGAGAGATGCGGAAACCAGGACCACGAGCTGGACCAGGACCGAAGCGACGCCGCTGCCCCCGCTGCGGCCGAAAGCGAGGGAGAGACCAAAGACCCCCAGGGGAGTGAAGCGGAGCAGCGCGTGCACCATGACCAGCATGATCTCGGCAAAGGTCCGGCTGAGGGCGCCGGCTCGGCGCCGGGACCGCGGGGGAGTGCGCGAGGCGGCCCAGCCGAAGAAGAGGGTGAACAGCATGATCTGGAGGAGGTCACCGTCGACCAGGGACCGGGCCGGGTTGGTAGGGATCAACCCCACCAACCAATCGGCGAAACCGACCGGAATCACATCCCGCTCCGCTGCGGCGCGTGCGGACTCCGGGATCATGGGGTTCAGCGACGTCACCAGCGCGTGATCAACCGGCAACCGGTCCAGGACAGGTGGGACCGTAACCAGGGTCACCGCGGCGCCCAGCAACAACAACACGACGAACAACCCGATTGCGGCGGGACCGAGCCTCCCTACCGTTGCCCCCTGGCGGCGGAGCATGACCAGGAGGAGCTGGGAGATGATCAGCGGCACCACCACCATCTGGAGGGCGCGGACCCACACGCGTCCCAGGGGTTCGATGAAGCCGGCCAGGCCGGTCAGGAACGCGTTCCCCGACCCGTGAATGAGGATGCCCAGTCCCAGACCGCCGATCAGGGCGATGAGCGAGAGCAGAGTGGATCGGTTCCCCAGGGAACTCGCGGTCATCCGGACACTCCGGGGTGGGAGAGAATCACCTTCCCTGACGCGTGAAGCGCCCGGTCATGGTTCGGCAGTATGGCGTGGAACCGAGGCAACTATCAACCGGGCGGGGGAGCGGGGAAGCGGCTCCGGAGTCCCGCTATTCCTGACCGGGTGTCGTCGGGACCTCGGCCAGGGACTCCCGTAGCGAGACGCCTCCGTGTCGCCGGGTGAGCCAGGGAGTCAACAACAGTGCCCCCAGGACGAGGATTCCCGGAATGAGGAGGCTCCCCTCCGGGCCGAACGCGCCTCCGGTCCACAACGAAGGACCGCGGGACTCCGTACCCAGTATGGTGGCCACGCTTTCCTTGCCGCCGTTGGGGAAGCCGAACACGCAGTTCTGGAACACGTTCCATCCCAGGTGAAGCCCGATGGGAAGGGCCAGGTTTCCCGTCACCACCATGGTCCAGCCCAGGAACAACCCGATCAGGCTGAGGTTGAGCGTGCTGAGCAGGGTTGCATCCGGGTTCATGGCATGGAGTCCGCCAAAGAGTACCGACGTACCGACCCAACCCGCGATCAGGGCCCGTCGCGGTCCCAGGGTGTCGCGCAGGGACTCCGCGATCATGCGCAGGAGGAAGGAACGGGAGAACAACTCCTCGAAGAAGCTACCCGCGGCGTAGCGCACCAGTTGGCCGGTGAAGGCCAGAGCGAAAGGGACGGCAAGGGAAGTCCGGCCCAACTCCCGGACGGTGACCCACCCGGCCAGGAGTTGTACGACGAAGAAGACCGTCACGACGACGCCCGCCACCAGGAATCCCATGGCCAGGTCCGCCCACCAGGAACGTCCGACCTTCAGGCCGAAGTCGGCCAATGGGCGGCGATCCATGAGGCGGATGGTGAGGAGAAAAGCGGCGAGGAAGCCGATGGCCGCGGCGAGGTTCTCCAGGGACCGCTCCAGCAGCGGGTTGTCCGTGGCGTCCAGGAGCAGGACGAGCGGGTTGGCCACCACCCCCACCAGCAGGACAAAGAACAGCAGCCGCCACATCGCCCGGACCCGGCGCTTCCTGTTCTTCCATACCGACATTGCTGGACGCCTTGCGTTGGGGTGGAGGACGCAAGGGGATTGGACACCGGTTCGCCCCGCCCGGTTGCATGGAACCGGGCGGGGCGGGTCCGGCTAGGTCTTCTGCCAGTCGCCGTCGGGCTCGAAGTACTTGTCCCATTCGCGTTTCGCCAACGCGGACAGCCCCACCAGGGCGATCAGGTTGGGGGCAGCCATGAGCCCGTTGGCCACGTCGGCCATGTTCCACACCAGTTCCAGCTGGAACACCGCGCCGAGGAACGTGCAGATCACGAAGAGGATGTGATACGGGGTCAGGCCGCGCTTGCCGAACAGGAACTGCGCGGAACGGTCCCCGTAGTAGGACCACGCCACCATGGTGGAGAAGGCAAAGAGCGGGACGGCCAGGGTGACCAGGTAGTTGCCGCCGGGGAAGAGAGGGGAGAGCCCCTTCTCGAAGGCCCACGCGGTCAGCGCGGCCCCGTTGAGCAGGTTACCCTCGGCGTTCAGACCGTTCTGCCACGCGCCGGTGACCACGATGACGAGGCCGGTCACGCTGCAGACGATGATGGTATCGATGAGCGGCCCCAGCATGGCCACCACACCCTCGCGGACGCTGTACCGGGTCTTGGCCGCCGCGTGGGCGATGGGAGCGGAGCCCTGCCCCGCTTCGTTGGAGAAGAGCCCACGCTTCATCCCCCAGGTCAGCGTATAGAGGAACGTGGAGCCCAGGAAACCGCCGGTGGCGCCGGCCGGGCTGAAGGCCTGGGTGAAGATGGTGCCGATCGCGGCGGGAATGTCGCCGATGTTGAGGGCGAGCACGGTCAGGCCGCCCAGCATGTAGATCGCGGCCATGGTCGGGACCAGACGCGAGGCCAGGTTTCCGATCCGCCGGATCCCTCCGATGATCACGATGCCGGCCAGTACGGCAAGCACGAGACCGGTGACCCAGGTGGGGATACTGAGGTCCCGGCTGAACATCTGGGACACGGTGTTGGCCTGCACCATGTTCGCGGAGCCCAGGGAGGAGATCACCGCGAGCAACGCGAAGATCATTCCAAGCCACTTGAACTTGGGGCCCAGGCCGCGCGTGATGTAGTACATGGGGCCGCCCGAGGCGGTACCGTCCTCGTTGATGACCCGGAAGCGGTGTCCCAGGAAGCACTCCACGCCCTTGCTCGCCATGCCGAAGAAGGCGGTGACCCACATCCAGAACAGCGCCCCCGGGCCTCCGAAGTGGATGGCGGTGGCCACCCCGGCAATGTTGCCGATCCCGATCGTCGCCGACAGGGCGGCGGAGAGGGCCTGGAAGTGACTGATGTCCCCCTCTTCCTCCGGATCATCGAACTTCCCGGCCACCACCTGCACCGCGTGCTTGATCTTCCGCAGCTGGACGAACCGCAGCATGAAGGTGAGGAGGACACCGGTGCCCACGAGGAGGATCAGGAAGGGTACGCCCCAGACGATCCCGGAAAGGAAGCTGAAGACTTCGTTGAGGCGTTCGGAAATGCTTTCCATGAAGAACGTGCCTTGGCTAGGGGAAGAGGATGAATGGTGGGACGTCGTGCCGGGTCTAGGTGTCGGGCGGGAAAGCCGGGGGAGGGGTCCCCATGGAGCGGAATCCCCGGATGACCCCGCCGTAGAGCAGGGCTCCGGCGCCGATCATGATGAGGAGGCCCATCCCCGGGACGCCCGAGAAATAGACGGAGAGGTTGCTGGACAACGTGGTCCCGTCCTGGGCGGTGGCGGCGAGGGTGACGATTCCCGCGTCGGTGGGGGTCCACACGAGTTGACCCGCCCCGTTCGTGGTCCCCAGTTCCTCGGTGCGCGAGACCTGACTGCCGGGACGGTAGGTGGCCACCACGGTGGCCCCGGCCAGGGGTGCGCCGGTCACGTCGTTGCTCACGGTCAAGGTGGTGATCTCGCCGTCGGTGGGCCTGGGGCCGGTGGAGACGCCGGCCCAGGACGGGGTCGCCCCGGCGAGGAGCCCGACCGCGCCCAGGATGCCCGCGTGGAGGATCAAGGATCTAGTGTTCATTGTAGCTCCCCCGGCTGGTGAAGACCGCGGCCAGTCCGACCGTGACCACCAGCCACACCCCGAGGATGACCACCGGGGCGTCCTTCATCCACTGCCATCCCTCGGAGTAGTTCGGACCATAGGCCTTGCCGTACAGCCCCGACCCGATCTCCGTATTGATGATGGAATAGCCGATCACGAACAGGATGAGCCCGGGAATGACGAACTTGATCAGGACATCGAACCACGCCCCCAGTTTGAACCGGGAGTTCCGGTTGATCTCCTCGCGGATGATCTTCACCCCGTACCCCCAGCCGATGAGGAGGCAGGTCATGAGACCGGTGATGAGCAGTCCGTAGCTGAACGCCCAGTGGTCGATCAGGTCCAACAGGGTGAGTCCCAGGGTCCCATCGTTCTCCAGACCGGGGTTCACCACCTGGGGCAGCGCGAAGAGACAGCTTCCCAGGGCGCCGAAGATGCAGAAGACGGTGATGGCCTTGCCCCGCGAGACATTGAACTTGTCGATCATGGCCGAGGCAAGACCTTCCACGAGGGAGACCGAGGAGGACAAGCCGGCCATGAGGAGCAGCAGGAAGAACATGAGCCCGAAGCCCAGCACCATGGGATCCCCGCCGGGCATCTGGCCGATCCCCTGGGGCACGATGAAGAACATCATGGCCAGGGTACTGGCCTGGGGTACCACCGCGAAGGCGAAGAGGATGGAGAACACGGCCAGGCCGGCGATGTACTCGAACCCGCAGTTGAGGAACGAGGTGAGGAGGGCGTTGTTGGTGGTGTCGCTGTTCTTGGGCAGGTAGCTGGCGTAGGCGGTGAGCACGCCGAATCCGAGGGAGAGGGTGAAGAAGATCTGGCTGAACGCCCCCTGCCACACCGCGGGGTCCTTCATGACCTCGAAGTTGGGCGTGAAGAGCAGCCAAACCCCGTCCAGACCGCCCTCGAGGGTCACCCCGCGCACGATGAGGATGATCATGAAGATCCACATGGCCGGAACAAAGATGCGTACCGCGGACTCGATGGTGACCGCGCCCCGGCGTACGATGATCGCGTTGAGGAGCCAGACGAACGCCACGTAGATCACCGGTTTCCAGCTGGAGATCATGGCGAAGAAGTAACCGACCGGGTTGGGAAGGTTCTCCATGGGGAAGGCCGGCGTGTCGGTGGTGGCTTCCCACAGTTGGCCGAACGCGCCCACGAACATCCCCACCACCCATCCCAGGATGGTGATGTAGTAGAGGGTGATGAAGCTGGCGTTGAAGAGCGCCCACCACCCGACGAACTCCCCCTTCTTGCCCGCGGTGCGGAAGAGGGCCTCGGGGAACGCGCGCCCGGTGTGCGTGCCCAACCCGAACTCCAGGATCATGACCGGGAGCCCGATGACCAGCAGGGCCACCAGGTAGGGAAGGTAGAACGCACCGCCGCCGAAGTTGTAGGCGTTGGCGCTGAAGAAGACGATGTTGCCGAGGCCGATGGCCGAACCGGAGGCGGCGAGGATGAAGCCGAGGCGTGAACCCCAAGCCCCACGTGAGTTGGTCGCCACGGGGATCTCCTCCTAGTCGTCGGCTCCGTCCGGGAGCCAGTGGGGGACCCGGCGGACTATATTGGCCCGGTGTCCCTCTGTCAACCAGTCAACTCGCTATGGGACAATGGGTTCGGTCATTTTCCGGAAACCGACGGAGTGGGGCGACGCGCGCTACCCAGCACCTCCATGAGGCTTCCTACCCGCTCGGATGTGGTTGGAAGCGCCTGCAGTACGTAGTGATCCACCGGGGAGAAGGCGTCCCGAAGCAGGAGGGGAGGGTCCGGGACCTCGCCTTCCCAGAGATGCCCGAGGTACTCGCCGAGCTTGGGGTCGGTGCTCTCGAGGGAGACCGGTTGCTCGGACTTCAGGGCGACCAGCATGACGTTCTGGCTCACCTCTCCGCCGGCCGGCTCCATGACCGGGAACACGAGCACGGTGGGGAAGACCTCACGCAGGGTGTGGTACACCGCCCGGAAGAGGTCCGAACGCTCCCCCTCCATGACGCAGAGCAGGTTGGCCAGGAGGACGCCATCCTCGTTCAGGGCATCCGACATGGTCTGGAACGCCTCACGGGTCACCAGATGCGGGGGAACATAGTAATACGAGCGGTAGGCGTCGATAAGGACCGCGTCGTAGCGTTTCTCCCGGCGATTGAGGTACGTGCGACCGTCCTCGTGAAGGATCCGCAGCCGGGGCTCGTTCCGGTCGAGGAAGAAGTACTCCTCGGCCAGTTCGGTCACCTTGGGATCGATTTCCACCACGTCGAGGGTCGCGGTGTCGGTCTCATGAAGGAAAACGGTGGGGTAGGCATAGGCACCCCCACCTACCAGGAGGGTGGACTCCCCGTCCGGGTTGAAGTGGTGGGCGAGGCGAAAGAACTTGGTGTAGTCGTAGACCAGGGTCCAATAGTCGAGAAACATCGCCCCGCTGTTCTCGTTCCCGATGCGCATGAACCGGGTGGGCACCAGGCCGCCGCTGTCCGAGGGCACATCCCGGTCGTAGATCCACACCCTGGAATAGAGCGTGTTCACGTCGATGACGTTGGCGTGGGCCTTCCCCGGCGGTCGCCACCAGAAGAGGGCGATCAGGACGATCACGAGGCCCGCCCGCACCGGGAAGAGGCGTCGGGGGTCGGCCAGGAACGACGTCCCGATCAGGACCGCGCAGATGACCAGCAGGATGGCCGGGTTCGAGAGATAGGCGATGAGCACGAATCCGGCCAGGAACGTTCCCACGATGCTGCCCAGGGTCGAGATCGCGTAGAGGCGTCCCACCGTGGCCCCGGAACTGTCCACGGTGTCGATCTTGAGCCGCACCGCGTAGGGGGAAACCATCCCCATGAGAATGCTGGGTCCGGCAAAGAGGATGAGGGTGGCGACCACGGAACCGGCTCGGACATCCTGGATACGACTGACCAGCGCCTCCAGCACCGGCGAGCTGATGAGGGCGAGGACGCCCACCCAGACCCCGGCGAAGAACAGGAGGAGGGCCAGGATTCCCGGGCGCGGGGCCCGATCGGAGAGCCGTCCTCCCCACCAGTAGCCCACGCTGAGGCTGGCCAGGATGATCCCGATGAGGCTCGTCCAGACAAAGATGGAGGTGCCGACATAGGGGGCGAGAATCCGGGAGCCGACCAACTCCAGGATCATGACGCTTGCGCCGGAAAGAAAGACGACAAGCTCCAGGGATACGCGATGCATGGGACCTCCGCGAGGGCTGGCAGGGACGGGTGCGCGGATGAGTATACTCTGCCGCCATGGCTTCCTTGCACTGGTCCACCGTGCTGTTTGATCTCGACGGGACCCTGGTCGACACCCTACCGGCGACGTTCCACGCGTTCCAGGACGCGGTGGAACCGGATCTGGGCCGGCGTCCCACCCGCGAGGAGATCCTGGCCCGGTTTGGTCCGGCGGATCACGAGATCGTGGCCGAGTGGGTGGGGGCGGAAACGGCCGAAGCCGCGGTGGCCCGTCTCTACGCCAGCTACGGGATTCATCTCACCCGTTGCCGTCCCTTCCCGGGTATCGAGTTCCTGCTCTCCCGGCTCGCGGCGTCGGGTCGGTCCCTGGGTCTGTTCACCGGACGCGGCCGTCCCAGCACCGACACCCTGCTCGAGGGCACCGGGCTCGGTCGATTCTTTCCCGCGGTGGTCACCGGCGAAGAGGTTCCACGGCCCAAGCCGGCCCCGGATGGGATTCGGCGTGTCCTCGACCTGCTCGGAGCGGATTTGCACGGGGCGGTGTATGTCGGGGACACCGTCAACGACCTCAGGTGTGCGCAGGCGGCGGGGGTGGACTTCCTTGGGGCGCTCTGGGCCAGTCCGGAACGGGATGCGCTGGCCCAGGCGGCGGAGTTCGCCCTGACCGGGGTGGACGACCTGACCCGCGCGCTCGGGGTCGCCTTGTCGTGACTCGCCCGGTGGGCGTTTGGGTGTGGCTGCTCCCGGCCTATCTCGCCCTGTTCGTGTTCAATGGACTGACCCGCTGGCGCGCCTTCACCCCGGACTCCATGAACTACGTCGATGTGGCGCGCAACATCGAGGCGGGCCGGGGGATCGTGCAGTCCACCCTGGGTTGCTTCGCAAGCCTGGGTCCGGACATTCCCTACCCGGATCCGATGACCGCGCAGGCGGTGCTCTATCCGGTGCTCATCGCGGTGACCCCGTTCCTGGATGCGGTCGATGCCGCCCTGGTTCTCTCGTTGACGGCCTACGTGGCGTGCCTGTTCCTGCTCTGGACGCTGGCCCACCGCCAGTTCGGGAGGGAAGCGGGGCTGCTGACCCTGGGCTGGCTCTGCGTCTATGCCCCACTCACCTGGATCGGCCGCCACCCCTGGAGTGATCCGGTCGGTTTCGCCTTCGCGGCGGGGGCGGTGGTCTGTCTCACCCGACGCGGGACGCATCCCCCCGGAATACCCGCGGTGGTTTCGGCGGCGGTGCTGGCCGGTATGGCCTCGGCGACCCGCTTCGCCCTGGCCCCGGTCGGCCTGGCCGGTCTGCTGATCCTGATCCGGTGGGGGTGGGTCCTGTGCCCCCGGTTCTTCGCGCGGAACGTGCTGCTCTATCTGGTCCTGTTCGCGATCTTCCCGGTCGGGCTGCTGATCCGGAACCTTGCCGTTCGGGGACGGGTCGCGAGCTACACCCCGCTCATTGATCCGTGGGCCCAATGGAACAACCTGGTCACCGAGCTGACCGGGCGGTGGGCCTGGGTCGCGCCTTCCGGTCTCGAGACCGCGCTGCTGGCCCTCTTCCTGTTGACCCTGGGCGGTCTGCTCCGGCGCCGGGGTGAACTCGGGGAGGTGTGGCGCCGGTTGACCCGGAACCCCACGGTGCTGCCCATGCTCACCGCGGTGCTCCTGATCCTGCTCCTGGGGCTGAGCGCCGTCCCTGCCACCGCGCGCCTGATTGCGCCTTCCGGTGCCCTGCTCGTTCCCGGGCTCGCGTTCGTGATGATCCGTGCCATCGGTCTGTCGCCGCGCGGGTGGGGTTGGGTGGCCGCCGGGTTTCTCCTGGTGGCCACCGCGCGGGAGGTCCGCGTGCTTGCCACCCGTCCGGCGGTCAGCGAGGCCGCGGTGGTTGCCGCCTCCGAGCGTCTTTCCTGGTTGCGCGGGAACACCACGGACCGGGACCTCGTGGTGGGTGAGAACGGGATGGACGTCCCGTTCTACCTGGGTCGCACCGCGGCCGGCTCCTACTCTCCGGCCCCGTGGCCACCGCTGGCGTACGACACCCTGGTCGCCCTGGCCGATGCCCATGGCGACCGCTTCGATTCCGTGTTCCTGGTCGTCCAGGTCAAGGGGCGCACCGAGGCGGATCTTCGCGCTTCCCTCGGGGACTTCGTGGCCGACCTGACCCTGGGGCAGGGGAAAACCGGTCGGTATCCCCGGCTACGTCATCGGGTCACCCTCGGCGACGGTGTCCTCTACGAGGTGGAACGGATTCCCTGACCCTACTCCGGATGGATGCCGTACTTTTCCTGGAGCACGCGGGCGAAGCGGGGGGCGTAGAGCAGGTCGAAGGTGCGTTCGCGTCCCGGGAACATGATCATGGCCCGGGCCTTGACCCGATGGACCAACTCCACCGCCTTGAGGAGCGGCAGGTCCCGCTCCATGATGACCCGGTTCACCCGGCGCACCAAAGCGCGCAGACGCCGGATCTTGAGCGCTTCCCGCTCGGCGACATCCCGGGTCGGTGATGGGTTCATGGCGACGGAGTCCTTTCGGGGCGTGGGCATGCCTTGCAGTCTATCCCGTTATCGGCCTCCGTGGCCCGGATTGGAACGGAAAGAGCCGGCGTCGTTGTCCCGGGTTCGGGCCTGTGCTAGCGTGGCTGAACACTTCGCCCCACCCCTTCCAGCAAAGACCATCATGAGCGACCAGGGCCTTACCGATCCGATGCTCCTCGCCGAAGAGACCGGCTTCGACACCTCGTTGCGGCCCAAGCGACTGGGTGACTTCGTGGGTCAGTCGGCGATCCAGGAGAACCTGCGCATTGCCCTCGAGGCGGCGCGTGCCCGGGGCGAGGCGTTGGACCATCTTCTTCTCTACGGGCCTCCCGGTCTGGGCAAGACGACCCTGGCCGCCATCGTGGCCGCTGAACTCGATGCCCCCATCGTCTACACCTCCGGCCCCACCCTGGAGCGGCCGGGCGATCTCGCCGGTCTCCTGACCAACCTGGGAGAGCGTGGCGTCCTCTTCATCGATGAGATCCACCGGCTTCACCCCGCCATCGAGGAGTACCTCTATCCGGCCATGGAGGACTACTCGCTGGACATCATGATCGACCGGGGAGCCGGGGCGCGATCGGTGCGACTTCCGCTGAAACCGTTCACCCTGGTCGGGGCGACCACCCGGGCCGGCCTGCTCACCTCGCCCCTGCGGGCGCGGTTCGGAATGATCCACCGTCTGGACTACTACGAACCGGCCGAGCTCGAGATCATCGTGGAGCGATCCGCGCGGATCCTCGAGGTCGAGGTGGATGACGCGGGACGGGCCGAGATGGCCCGCCGGTCCCGGGGGACCCCACGGATCGCCAACCGGTTGCTGCGACGGATCCGGGACTACGCCCAGGTCCGGGGGGACGGGCGGATCGACGCCGCGACCGCCCGCAAGGCCCTGGAACTCCTGGAAGTGGACACCCTGGGACTCGACCCCATGGATCGCCGCTATCTGGAGGCCCTGGTCGGTACCTACAGCGGAGGCCCGGTGGGGCTCAACACGTTGGCCATGACGGTCGGCGAGGAACCCGAGACCCTGGAGGATGTCTACGAACCCTTCCTTCTCCAGCAGGGATTCCTCGAGCGCACGCCCCGGGGCCGGGTCGCCTCGGCGCGCGCCTACGCACACATGGGGCTCACCGCCCCGACCGGAACGCCGCAGGAGGATCTGTTCGGGACGCAGTAGACGCGTCCCGGATGGTTGCGCATGATCCGACGCCGCCGATTCCTGGTCCTGCTCTTCCTGGGGGCGCTGCTCGCCGTTCTCGTCTGGGTCGTCGTCCAGTCCCGGGTGCTGACGGTGCGTGGCGAGGAGGTTGTCCTGGAAGGGGACGGGGTACGCCTGGCCGCGACGCTGGCCCTGCCACGGTTCGCGAAGCCTCCCTATCCGGCCGCGGTCATCGTGCATGGATCGGGGCGGGTGACCCGGAGGGACCTGCGCTCGTGGGCGGGACGCCTGGCCTCGCGCGGCATGGCCGTGCTCATCTACGACAAGCGCGGTGTGGGCGAGTCGACCGGAAACTACCGCAACTGGAACGGTCTCACCTGCGCGCCCCTGCTGACCGAGCTGGCCAGGGACGCGATCGTCGGGGTCGACTATCTCCGCTCCCGCGAGGACATCGACGCGGGGAGGATCGGCCTCGTGGGAGGGAGCCAGGCCGGGTGGATCATGGCCATGGCCGCCGATTGGACCCGGGATGTGTCCTTTGTCGTAGCCGTCTCCGGCCCAACGGTAAGCTGTACGATGATAGATGCTTACCAGGACTTCACCGGCGCCTCCGCCGGGTTGCCCCGCTCGGTGGATCCGGACTCGGTGGCGCGAATGCTCTCCGCACACGCAGGCCCCTCGGGGTATGATCCTCGGCCGGCTCTTGAAGGGATGCGTTGTCCCAGCCTCTGGATCTACGGGGGGCGGGACGTGCGGGTCCCGGCCCACTACTGCGCTTCGGTTCTCGAGGGAATCGTTGCCGCGGGAAACGAGAGGATCACGTTCCGGGTCTATCCCGACGGTGACCACGATCTCAGGAACGCGGACACCGGGGATCCAATCGACTTCTGGTCGGATGTGCTGACCTGGCTCCGGGGGCGCGGCATCCTGGACCCTTGAGACCACCGTGATTCCCCGGCTACTCCCATAAGAACGGATTCCGCCTCACCCATGCATGTCGACGAGTTCAACTACCGGCTCCCCAAGGAACTCATTGCCCAGCGACCGCTCCCGGAACGGGATGCCTCGCGGCTCATGGTGTTGCGCCGCGAGACCGGAACGATCGAACATCACATGTTCCGCGATCTTCCCGGCATGCTTCGCCTCGGGGACCGGATCGTGGTCAACGATACGCGGGTCATTCCGGCCCGGCTGTTCGGCTATCGCGAGGGGGGAACGGGCCGGGTCGAGGTCCTGCTGCACCGCCCGGTGGATTCGCAGGACGGGCGTCCCACCTACCAGGCGCTGGCCCGACCGGCCAAGAAGATCCTCGCCGGCACCCGTCTGTTCCTGGGGTCCGAACATGTCGCGGTGGATGTCGTGGAGGAGCTGGACACCCGCGGCCGGGTGGTGGCGTTTCCCAAGGGGTTCAAGATGTCCCCGTTCCTCGAAGCCGAGGGGCACATTCCCTTGCCGCCCTACATTACCCGCGGGGACGACGACGAGGATCAGGACCGGTACCAGACCGTGTTTGCCAATGTCCCGGGCGCGGTGGCTGCGCCCACCGCCGGCCTGCACTTTTCCCCGGAGATTCTCGCCGCCCTGGCCGCCGGGGGAGTGGGACGTTCCGCGGTCACCCTGCGGGTCGGGCTGGGCACCTTCTCCCCGGTTACCGTGGAGACGGTGGAAGAGCACGTGATGGACCACGAGCACTACCGCATCGGCCGCGAGGCGGCCGAGGCGATCACCAGCACCCGGCGACTGGGAGGGCGAATCATCGCGGTGGGGACCACCGTGGTGCGGACCCTGGAGACCGCGGCCCACCACATCGAACCGCTCAACGTGTGGGGCGTGCGCGAGACGGAAGGGGAAACGAACCTGTTCATCACCCCTCCCTACGACTTCCGGATCGTCGACGCCCTCATCACCAACTTCCACCTTCCCCGCTCCACCCTGCTCATGCTGGTGGCCGCGTTCGGCGGTCAGGACCTCATGCACGAGGCCTACCGGGAAGCGGTTTCACACCGATACCGCGTCTACTCCTACGGCGACGCGATGTTGATCCTGTAGGGACGCGTCATGCCCATCGACTTCCAGGTCACTGCCCGGGATCCGGGTTGCGCCGCGCGTACCGGGGTGATTGCCAACCAGCGCGGCTCCATCGTCACCCCGGTGTTCATGCCGGTGGGGACCCAGGGTTCGGTGAAGACCCTGCGCCAGAGCGATCTGCGGAACCTCGGGGCCGGGATCATCCTGGGCAACACCTACCATCTCTATCTGAGGCCCGGGCACGCCCTCATCCGGGAGATGGGTGGGCTGCACCGGTTCATGGGCTGGGATCGGCTCCTCCTCACCGATTCGGGTGGGTTCCAGGTGTGGAGCCTGGCCGACCTGAACCGGGTATCGGCCGAAGGGGTCCGTTTCCAGTCGCATCTCGACGGTTCCTATCACGAGTTCACCCCGGAGCTGTCCATGGAAGTCCAACTGGGGTTGGGCTCCGACATCGTCATGGTGCTCGACCAGTGCCTGCAGTACCCGGCCAGCCGCCCCGACGCCGACGAAGGGGTCACCCTGACCCTGGACTGGGCGCGACGAAGCCGCGAGGCCTTCGACCGGCTGGAACCGGTGGCCGGCGCGGATCCATCCCTGTTCGGCATCGTCCAGGGAGGGGTGTACCCGGATCTCCGGGTGCGGTGTCTCGAGGGGCTGCGGGAGGTGGGATTCGACGGGTACGCCATCGGCGGCCTCTCGGTGGGTGAGCCCAAGTCGGTGATGTGGGACATGGTCGAGGCGGGCATGCCCGGGATGCCCGACCACGCGCCACGCTATCTCATGGGGGTGGGAACGCCGGAGGACCTCATCGAGGGGGTGCGGCGGGGGGTGGACATGTTCGACTGCGTCATGCCCACCCGGAACGCCCGCAAGGGGAGCGTATTCACCCGCTCCGGCCGGCTGGTGGTGAAGAACGCGCTCTATGCCCGGGATCCCCGGCCCCTGGACCCCGGGTGCACGTGCTACGCGTGCAGCCACTACTCCCGGGCCTATATCCGACATCTCTTCCAGACCGGAGAGATCCTCGCCCAGGAACTGGCCAGCCTGCACAGCCTTCACCTCTACCTGACCCTCATGCAATCGATTCGGGAAGCCATTGCCGAGCAACGATTTGCGGCATGGGCCAAGGACTGGTTGACCCGCTTTCGCAGCGGGGAAGCGGCGGAACCGCTCTGAGCCGGCCCGGGTGGCCCGGGGCGGAATCCGCCCCGTTTTGCTAAGCTATGAAACGTGTATGTCTTGTACCTGTTGTTGTAGGAGGGTTTGAGAGCCGATGATTCCTTTGCTGGCATTGATGCCGCCGCCCCAGGGCGCGGATGGCCAGGGTGGACCCATGAGCGTCGTGATGTCGCTCATGCCGTTCCTTCTGATCTTTTTCATTTTCTATTTCCTGGTCATCCGCCCGCAGGCCAAGCGTCAGCGGGAAACCAAGGAAATGCTGGAGAGCCTCAAGCAGGGCGACCGGGTGGTGACCACGGGCGGAATGTACGGCACCGTGGCCGGTCTCAAGGATGCCGTGGTGGTCCTCAAGATCGCGGATCAGGTGAAGGTCGAGGTGGCCAAGAGCGCGGTAACCGGTGTCGTCCAGAAGAGCCGGGAGACGTAATGAGCACGCAGGATCTCTTTCTTCGCATCTACGGTGACCCCGTTCTCCGACGCCGTTCCACGCCGGTGGTTTCCTTTGGACCCCATCTGAAGGAACTGGCCGAGCGGATGTACGAGGTCATGTACGAGGAAGAAGGGGTTGGTCTCGCCGCACCCCAGGTGGGGGTGTCCGAGCGCATGATGGTCCTCGATGTGCCCGTCGAGGACGCGCCCAACTTCAGCGGCGTGGTCATCAACCCCGAGATCGTCTCGACCGAGGGGACCCAGCGGGGGCAGGAGGGTTGTCTCTCCATCCCCGGACTGAGGGAGGATGTCACCCGGCACGAGGTGCTGACCGTGAAGGCGCTGGACATCGAGGGGAAGGAGTTCACCTTCTCCTGCGACGCGTTGCTTTCCCGGGCCATCCAGCACGAGATCGATCACCTGGACGGTGTGCTGTTCATCGATCACCTGAGTCCGGTTCGACGCCGGCTCCTCGCCAAACGTCTCAGGAAGATTTCCGAAGAGGGGAGAGAGGCCGCGGTCTAGTCGCCTCCCCGGGCGTTCCGCGCTTCCAATCGCCATGCGTATTCTTTTCATGGGCACGCCCCAGTTCGCCTGCGCCAGCCTGGCCGCGCTCGTCGCCGCCGGTCACGAGGTGGTGGGCGTCGTCACCCGGCCGGACAAACCGGTGGGACGCGGACGGAAGATCGTTCCCACGCCGGTCAAGGCTCTCGCCACCGAGCACGATCTTCCGGTGTTCCAGCCACCGCGGGTCAATGCGGCGGACAGTCTCGAGGTCCTGAAGGCCCTGGAGCCCCGGGTGGTCGTGGTCACCGCGTTCGGCGCGATCCTTCGCGCTCCGCTCCTGGGTTTGGCCCCGCTGGGCGCGGTCAACGTGCATGCCTCGGTGCTGCCCGCCTATCGCGGTGTGGCCCCGGCACAGTGGGCGCTCATTCACGGCCAACGGGCGGCCGGGGTGACCACCATGCTCATGGACGAGGGAGTCGACACCGGCCCCATCCTGGAGCGACGCATGACCGAAGTGACGCCCACCGAGACCGCCGGTGCCTTGCTCCTGCGGCTGGCCGAGATGGGCGGGGAACTCCTGGTCCATACCCTGGCCGGGCTCGAGGATGGAACCCTCGTTCCCGTACCCCAGACCGAAGAGGGCGCCGGCTATGCGCCCCGACTGGAAAAACATCATGGATGGCTCGATCTCGGCCGGAGCGCGGTCCAGGTCTCGGATCAGTTCCGCGGGGTCACCCCGGCGCCCGGCGCCCGGGTCTTTCTCGGTGAGGAAGCGATCGGGGTGGAGGCCCTGCGTCCGGTACCGCAGGTGAGCCACGGAACCCCCTACACCGTTCTGGAGATCGACAGCCGCCACGTTCGGGTGGCCACCGCCGAGGGGGCGGTGGATCTCATCCAGGTGCGGCCACCGGGCAAGCGGACCATGGATGGCGCCGCGTTCGCCCGGGGTCGTCGACTGGTCCCCGGGGATCGTTTTTCCCCACCGCCTTTCGTCCCGGACCTGAGTCTCCGGGTCGCCGTCACCCCATGAAGCCGCCCCGCACCCGCCGCGATCCCCGCCCCAAGTCGGCGCGGGAGGTGGCCCTCGTCGTGTTGCAGCAGGTGGACACCCGCAAGGCCTTCGCCGATCTGCTGCTGAACCAGGCCTTCAAGCAGGGACAGCTCGACGCGCGGGACGCCGCCCTGGCCACCGAACTGGTCAACGGCACCCTGCGCTGGCGGGCCCGGCTGGACTGGGTGCTCAACCCGTACGTGCGGTCCGGTCTCGAGGGCCTCTCCCCCTGGATCCTCAACGATCTGCGTCTGGGTCTGTACCAGATCCTGTTCCTGGACCGGGTTCCCGACCACGCGGCGGTGGACCAGAGCGTTCGCCTTGCCCGCAAGTTCGGCCATGACGGGAGCGCCGGTCTGGTCAACGCGGTGTTGCGCCGCGTGCTGCGCGAGCGGGACACCCTGCGGGACCCCGAGACCGTGCTCACCGATCCCGCCGAGGCGTTGGCCGTTGCCTGGTCCCACCCGGAATGGGTGGTGGCGCGATGGTTGCGGCGCTTTGGTCCGGACGAGACGCGCAAGCTGCTCGCGGCCAACAACGACCCGCCGGCCCTGGGGCTGCGGGTCAACACCATGCGCACGGACCGTGAGACCCTGCGCGCCCTGCTGGCCGACCGGGGCATCGAGACCGAGGCGTCTCCGGTTTCCCGACTCTCCCTCGTTTCCCGGGGCAACCTGACCCCGCGGACCATCCCCGAGTTCCAGGACGGCCTGTTCTTTGTCCAGGATCCGTCGGAGACCCTTGTCGTGGAGCTGCTCGACCCGCAGCCGGGCGAGCGGATCCTGGACCTCTGCGCCGCTCCGGGGGGGAAGGCGACCCAGATCCAGGAGTGCCGGGACGACCAGGGCACGGTGGTGGCGGTGGATGTCCAGGCAAACCGGCTGGGTCGGATCCGCGAGAACGTCCAGCGGTTGAAGCTGAGCGGACTCCTTCCGGTGGTGGCCGACGGTCGAGCCTTCGGAGTCCGGCAGCCCTTCGACCGGGTCCTCGTCGACGCCCCCTGCAGTGGTCTGGGCGTGTTGGGTCGTCGGGCCGACGCCCGGTGGCGCAAGACCTCGGCGTCCCTGCGCACCCTGGCCGCGGTCCAGGCCGGGATCATCTCCGCCGCGGCTCCCCTGGTGAAGCCGGGCGGGGTGCTGGGTTACAGTGTGTGCAGTTTCGAGCCGGAGGAAACCACCCGGGTGATCGAGGGGTTCCTCAAGGAGCACGACGACTTTTCCGTGGAGCCGGCGGGGGAGTTCCTTCCCGCCGATGTCGTCACCGACGACTGTCTCCTGATGTTGCCGCATCGACACGCCACCGACGGCGCGTTCGCGGCCCGGCTGCGCCGCAAGGACTGAGCCCGCATGGACTCG
Organism: Candidatus Eiseniibacteriota bacterium; assembly: GCA_942491735.1. Lineage (GTDB taxonomy): Bacteria > Eisenbacteria > RBG-16-71-46 > JABDJR01 > JABDJR01 > CALOCN01. The sequence continues at coordinate 653,214 of CALOCN010000014.1, forward strand.
GATCGCTTCCCCACCGCCCGGAACACGGGATGGCCCCGCCGTTTGTTGCGGGTCCTGGTCGTGTTCGTGCAGTTGGGGATCGGGGTGCTGGGGGCGGTGCTCGTGTTCAACCTCCTCGTCATGCCGCTCTTCGTCCGGCACGGCAACGAGATCGTCGTCCCGGAACTCGAGGGCCGCTCCCTCGACGATGTTCATGTCCTGCTGGCCGAGCAGGGGCTTGCCGTCCGGGATACCCTCGTGCGGACCAGCCCGGATATCCTGGCCGGGATCGTTATCGAACAGCTGCCCCGCGCCGGGATGAGCGTGAAGCCGGAGCGGGGAGTGACCCTCATGGTCAGTTCCGGACGGAGCCGGACCCGGGTCCCCTATCTCTCGGGCCAGACCCTGCGATTCGCTCGTCTGGTCCTGGCCCAGGAGGGGTATGTGCTGGGAGACGTCATTCGGTTGGCCTCGGAGGAGGTTCCCCGCAACACCGTGGTGACCAGCGATCCCCCCCGTGGCACCGCACACCCCGGCGGTCAGCCCGTCCATCTGCTGGTCAGCGACGGCGCTCCCCAGGAACGCTGGATCATGCCGGACCTTCGCGGCAAGGAGCTGCTGATCACCGCCGACCGGTTGCGGTTCGCCGGTTTTCCGGTGAACATCCGGGAGGACGAGGACAGCTTTGGTCTCGGGGTGATTCGCAACACCTTTCCGTTGCCCGGTTCGCGGGTCGCGGCCGGCGATACCATTCGACTTCTGGGAGACTGACATGATCCGGATCGCCCCTTCGATCCTCTCCGCCGACTTCAGTCGTCTCGGTGAGGAGCTCAGGACGGTGGAGGCAGCGGGCGCCGACCTGCTCCACGTCGACGTCATGGACGGCCACTACGTGAACAACATCACCTTCGGCCCCATGATCGTGGAGGCGGTGAACCGCCTGACCGACCTTCGGCTCAGCACCCACCTCATGATCTCGGATCCGGCCTCGTTCCTGAAGCCGTTCGCCGAGGCGGGGGCGGACGATCTGATCGTGCATGTCGAGGTGGCGGACGACCCGGCGGCCATGCTCGCGGAAATCCGGGACCTGGGCCTGCGGGCCGGCATCACCTCGAACCCGGCCACGCCCTTCGAGCGGATCGAGCCGCTGTTGCCCCTCGCCGACCTGTTCCTCGTCATGAGCGTCAACCCCGGGTGGGGAGGCCAGGCGTTCATCCCCGAGGTGTTGGAGAAGGCGACCCGGGCCCGGACGATCAAGCAGCGTGATGGTCTGGACCTGGAGATCCACATTGACGGGGGCATCGGTCCCGGCACGGCTTCCCAGGCGGCCGCCGCGGGCTGCGAAGTGCTCGTCGCGGGAAGCGCGGTGTTCAAGGCGCCGGACCCGGCGGGAAGGGTGCGGGAGCTGCGGCAACTGGGAGAGGCGGCCCTGGCCGAATCCTGAACCCGGGCCTCGTCCCAGTTGGCCCCCCGGTTCGTACTCTTGATACCAACCCATCCGTGCGGAGGCTCGCCCGAGTCCCGCCTGGCCGCATTCCCCCCGGAGGCTCCGTGAGCAGCTATCACGATACCGTCCTCGATGTGTACGCCAAGGCGGCGGCGGAACCCGACGCCACCCTGTGTTGCGTTCCCTCCACCCCGCGTTTCCTGCCGGACCTGGTGATTCCGGATGCCCTGCACGCGATGAACTACGGGTGTGGAACCACGCTCCATCTGCAGGACATGCAGGCCGAGCAGCGGGTGGCCTACATCGGGGTCGGGGGTGGGCTCGAGGCCCTGCAGTTGGCGTACTTCACCCGCCGGCCCGGTGGGGTGGTGGCGATCGATCCGGTCCCCGAAATGCGGGAAGCGGCTCGGGTCAATCTGGAAGCCGCGGCCCGGGTGAACCCCTGGTTTGACCCGGCCTTTGTCGAGATTCGTGACGGCAACGCCCTGGACCTTCCGCTGGAGAGCGAGAGCATGGACCTCGCCGCGCAGAACTGCCTGTTCAACATCTTCAAGACCGCGGAAGAGGGCGGGGACCTGGAGCGTGCGCTGTCCGAGATGCACCGGGTACTTGTTCCCGGCGGGCGGCTCGTCATGTCGGACCCGATCACCACCCGGCCCATGCCGGGGCATCTGCAGGAAGACGAGGAGCTGCGCGCGAAGTGCATCTCCGGATCTTTGACCTACGACGCCTATATCGGCAGGATCATCGGGGCCGGGTTCGGAACCCTCGAGGTCCGCTCGCGCAATCCCTACCGGCTCCTTGATGCGAAGGGTTACGGGTTGGATCGCGATCTGCTTCTGGAGACGGTGGAGGTGGCCGCGTTCAAGGTTCCCATTCCGCCGGACGGTGCCTGCGTGTTCACCGGGCGCTGCGCGATCTACACCGGTCCGGCCCCCCGGTTCGACGACGGGGCGGGGCACCTGATGATTCAGGGGATTCCTCTTCCGGTCTGCGACAAGACCGCTTCCCAACTGGAGCAACGGGGGGCGGGGGACATCGTGCTGACCCCGTCCACCTGGTTCTATGGGGGTGGGGGTTGTTGCTGACCTTCCCGCGGTGAGGCGCGGCGGATACGGAGGTGTATCCGCCGACGCACACCCGGTGCTCCCCCGTTCCTGGATCGAACCGGACAACGCCCGCGTTCCCAACGGGTTTTGCCGATTCGCAGGGCCGTGCGGTGATTGGCCCGGGTCTTCCTATAGGGGTTCGGCGTGGGCAAGTGCTGCCCGCATCCGCCCCCCGACCCGGAGGACGACTTGGACTGGATTTCACGCCCCGGTGCGGCCCGCGCCGCCTCCCTTTTCCTGTTCCTGGGGATCGTGGGATGCTCCCGGGACACCACCATGGAACCCACGACCCCGAATCCCGACCCCAACACGAATGCGCAACCCGCTCCCGCGGGCCGGGTCACCGTTGCGCTCGAGGAGGACGCCCTGGAGTTCTGGCCCTTCACCGGGTCGGGGTTCGACGGCGCCGAGGTGGATCCGATCCACCTCATCCTGGTCGGGGCGACCCCGGTCGAGGTCCGCGAAGCCCTGCTTGGGGTGGATGGGTCCTCCCGTTCGCTCCCGGGGTTGGCCGCGATTCCCACCTTGAGGGAAGCGTGGACCGAGGCCATCGCGAACCCACAGACCGCGTTCATTGGCGGCCGGTGGACGGCGAGCGTGGTGCAGCTCGAGTTGGGATCGTACGATCCCCTCAGGGTGCACGTTCGTCTGTTCGGTGGGTTCACCCGGTCCGGGGTCCCGGTGACGTTGGGGGCGGCCCATCTCGAGGTGCTGATCCCGGGCACGCATGAGCACCAGGTGGTCAGCTGGGAAGCGGCGCGGGCCATTCTGGTCGAGGACCTGCTCCGTTCGGGATACGCGGATGCCGCGGGCGCTTGGCGCACTGGCCCCATCGCGCCGCGGCCTGCGTATCGTTCCGTTCCCCGCGCGGTGCATCGGGCCTTGTCCCCGGAGCTGGCCGGTCTGGCGTCCGTGCCTGCCGCACCGGACGCAGCCGTGCCTCTGCCGCACGACGGCACCGCGACCGTGCTCCGTTTCGCGAGCACCCCTGAACTTCAACCGGGCGCCCTGGAACGGGTCAGCGAGCTCGAGATCGACGAGGTGGCCCCCATGCCGTTCGGCGGAGCCGGGGAAGCCCACGTGTCGGGTCGGGTCGTGCTGCAACGCGTAGGGAGAGTGGGGCCGCGGGGCGAGTACACCTACGAAGGTGGGTTCAAGGGAACCCTGCTTGTGACGCCGATCACCGGAGACCGGGATCCCGTTCCCAGCGGTGCTCCCATGGAGGCGCGGGTCGACGGGAGCCAGCACGGGTTTCTCCACGAGGCGGTGTTTCGACTCCACTGTGGTGAGCGCCGGGAGATCATCGCCGGCGGCGACTTGTGGGAGTCGGTCCGGCTGACCGTGGGCTCAGACGGCCAAGCCGAGTTCCGTCGGGAGACGGGCGCCCGGCAAGGCGCGAACGACTCCGACTAGTCGGGCTTCGTCGGGAGCCAGGTCTCATGCACGTGGAGCCACCGCACCCCATGGGGCGTCCCGGGGTCCGCGGCAAAGAGCGCGCTGGAGATCCGGCCCCGCTCCCCCTCTCCGGTCGTCTGCCATTCCTCGTACCACGCCACCGCAAGCCCAGGGCCGATCTCGCGTACCTCGCGCACTCTCGCCTCGATCCGGAACACCTGACCCCGGCGGGTGGCATGGGAGGCGGTCAGGGCCGCGCACAGGGGGGCTTGCTGGACCCGGAGCCCGGTGGGGGGCACCAACACGAAGTCCGCGTCCGTCACCTCGAGAAACCGGCGCAGCCCGTCCGGTTCCGCCGGGAGTTCCCCCCGGAACCATCCAACGAAGAAGGCGTGCAGGTCGTGGATTTCTGCGGTGACTTGGTCGATCACGGGAGTCCCTCCGGTAAGTGGCGTGATGCTGGACGCTAACACGCTCGATCCACCCTCGAAAACCGACGTCACGATCAGGCGCTTGTGTCATAATTAGTGGCACTTCTTTGTCCTGAATCGAGGATGCTCCCCCATGGCCAATCCGCGTGATGTCGAGGCCCTCGAGGGCCGACTGCAGAACATGACCGAGAAGCTGCTGAGCGCCTTCGAGGAGCTCGACTTCGTCCACACCCTTTCGCAGCTCCTGGCCCAGTCGGAGCGGGTGCAGGATCTGGACGACTATCTGCTCACCGAGACCCTCGACATCTTCCGCGCGGATGGGGGTTGGGTGGTCCGGCGACAATCCCATGGGGGACTCGAAACCTCCGCGGTCAGCGGGGTGAAGCCGGGCATCGTCGAGTTCCTCACCCAGACCCTGGTCGATCCCCTGGCGGAGCGGGGTGCGTTGCCCTATCTGGTCGACGATCTCCCTCGTGCCCTCAGCCGCGAGATCGACGACACGGATCGCAAGACGCGGCTGACCGCGAGGACAGTGAGCGCTGACTTTCCCCGCGCGTTCCTGGCGGTGCCGCTTGCCGTGAACGACGATGTCCTGGGGGCGATCTGTCTGGGCAAGGTGGAGCCGGGTCAGCCCTTCACCGCCGGGGACCAGCGGTTGCTCTCCACGCTGGCGCATCAGGCGGCGCTGTTCATCAAGAACGCCGATCTGGTCTCGCGGCTCGAGGCCAAGGCGCGCAGCCTGGGCAAGCGCGTGGAGCAACTCGAGGGTGGGGCTCATCTTCCGGACATCGGGTGGATTCGTGGTCCCAGCGCGACCATGCGTCGTCTCGCCGCCCAGGTGGAGGGGGTTGCGGCAACCGATGCCACCGTGCTCCTGCTGGGGGAAAGCGGGACCGGCAAGAGCCTGGTCGCGCAGATCATTCATCGGATGAGTGCCCGGAGTCGCGGACCCCTGGTCGAGCTGAACTGCGGCGCGGTTCCGCCGACGTTGATCGAAAGCGAGTTGTTCGGGCATGCGCGTGGGGCCTTCACCGGGGCGGACCGGGATCGGCCCGGCCTGTTCGAGGAGGCCAGCGGCGGAACCATCTTCCTGGACGAGGTGGCCGAACTGCCGCTGGAATCCCAGGTGAAGTTGCTGACCGTGATGGAGCATCGGCGCGTGCGGCGAGTGGGGGAGAACCGGGATCGGGCGGTGGACGTGCGCGTGGTCGCCGCGACCAACGCGGACCTCATCGCCTCGGTGGGAAGCGGTGCGTTCCGGGAGGATCTCTACTACCGCCTCAATGTGTTGTCCTTGACCGTGCCTCCCCTGCGGGAGCGCCCCGAGGATGTCCTGCGTCTCTCCCGCCGCTTCCTGGAGCAGTTGGCGCGGGAGACCAATCGTCGTATCCAGGGCTTCTCGCCCGCGGCGGAAGAGGCCCTCATGAAGTATCCCTGGCCGGGCAATGTCCGCGAGTTGCGCAATGTGGTGGAGCGGAGCCTTCTCCTGAAGCTGGGTGGGAGCGTGATCGAGGCGGAGGACCTGGCCTTCGGGGGGGCGCCGGGAACGGAGCCGCCGCGAACGGTGACTCGTCCCGTTGCAGGGGGCGATCTCTCGGGGGCCGTGGCCGAGTTCGAGAGGGATCTCATCCTCGCCGCCCTGGATGCCACGGGTGGGACGGTCTCGCTGGCCGCGGAAAAGCTCGGGATATCGCGAACGAATCTGCACAACAAGATGAAGAAGCATGGACTCGTGCGCAAAACAGCCATTCAAGCTGACGATAGTCACAATAAATGAATACCCCTCAAGCTTGTGTTGAATGATCGTAAGATGTTGACAATGAACAAATTACAGAATCAACCTTCCCGAAAGGTCACTATTAGTGACGATCTGGGGCGCCCGGCCCAACCCACCCGGGTCGAACCCCCAAGGTATAACACGTTGCATAATAGTCGCTTACAAGATTGCGTCATTTTCGGCACGGCAGTTGCTCTATAGGGGTGCGTCGGCGGGATGCGAAAGCGGACCGCCGGCGGGATGCTCAAGGCTTCGAGGAACACCCATTGAGATCCCAGGCTCTCCCTGCCCCGGCGTGATAAAAAGAAGTTGGCCGAGGGGTATCCGCCGGGGTTAGGGAGATCCGTTCTTGATTGAGGACCCCGCCGAATCCGGCGGGGTTTTTCTATTTATGGAGAATCAAAACCGCCCTCCCATGATCGTCCCCAGTCAAGCGCTCCGATTCGTCGCGGCCGCTGTCGTGGTGATCTGGGCGGTCCTCTCTTTGGTCGGCTGCACCGGCAGCAGCGCCCGCCTTCCCGAGAACCAGGAGTTGCGACTCACCGGGTCCACCGGCTACAGCCTCTTCCCTTCCTACTCTCCCGACGGCCAGTGGATCGCCTTCTCTCATCGTCCCCGTGTCGCCGAAGGGGAGCCCACTCCCGCCATCGGGGTCTGGGTCGTACGCACCACCGGGGATCAAATGGAGCCGGTCTACACGGACTCACTCCATGCCTTCGTCCTGGGCTGGCGTGAAGACGGCAAGGCCCTCTTTCTCATGACCAGCCCCGACATGACCCTGCGCGAGGTGGCCCTCAATGGAACCGTTCTCCGTCAGGAGGCGGTGGCCGGGTTGTCGCGGCCCTTCGCCGTCTCACGGGATGGCAAGCAGGTTCTGGGGGTCAAGTTCAACGGCGACAACAACGATCTGGTGGTCTATCCCTTTGCCCCGGACCCGCAACCCAGGCTGTTGACCGAGAGCCCCGAATGGGAAGTGGACGCCACGTTTGGTCCGGGCCCGCGCGAGATCACCTTTGTCCGCCAGAGCAGTTACAGCGCTTCGGCAAGCGAGATCGGTATCTGGCGGCCGGACGCTCCGCCCGAGATGCTGGCCCTGCCGACCGCTCGACACTCCGAGCCGGAGTGGTCCCCGGACGGCCGGTATCTGGCCTTTGCCAGTGATCAATCCGGGAGCGACGACATCTGGATCCACGATGCCCGCGAATCGCGCAACGTGCGGCTCACCCATCACCCGGACAGTGAGACCGGCCCTGTCTGGTCCCCCGACGGCCAGTGGATCACCTATACCAGTCACTCCCGCACGTCGAACATCCTTGTCGTGGACGGGGAGTCCCGTGAGTCCCGCCGCCTCACCCAGGGTGCCGGGACGGACCTGTGGCCCAACCTGTCCCCGGACGGGCAATGGGTTGCCTTTATTCGTCAGCACGGTGGAGAGGACTCCCATGCCCAGGAACCGCACCTGATGGTTGCCTCCACCGCAACCGGGGAGACGACCTCCCTGGATCTGGGCGGCCTGCGGATCAGCGCCCGTGAAATCGTCATGAACTGGTCACCGGATTCGCAGGGGATCGCCTTCTCGGCTGAGGATGCCTCGGGAAACCTGGACATCTACTGTGTCGACCGCCTCCAGGCGAGTACGCGGCGGGTGACCATCCGCGCCGGGATGGACCTGGCCCCGTCCTGGTCCCCGGACGGCAAGCGGATCAGCTTTACCCGGGTCGCCGGGGGGGAAACCCAGATCTGGGTGATCCCGGCCACCGGTGGGCTCGCCCAGCAGGTAAGCTTCGGGAAACAGGTATCCCAGATGGCGGTGTGGGCCGACGACTCGCGCCACCTTGCCTACCAGGTGATCCGGGACGACAAGCGCCAGGAGATCCGGGTGGTGGACGTGGATGGGGACGAGTCGCCCCGCGTCGTGGCTTCCAGCCAGGATCGCTTCCTGTGGCCGGTCGGCTGGTCGGCGGACGGCGAGGAAGTCCTGGTGTGGCGGGTCAAGGACGATGTGTCACGACTCTTCGCGGTGAGGATGGATGGAACCCGCGAGGTGGAACTGGGCGAGATCGAGGACGACAAGTACCTGTTCAGCTTCCCGGTTCGATTCAACCCCACCGGGGAACGGTATCGGAATCGCATCTATCGTGGGGGGTTCTACGTGACCACGGATGGCGAAGCCAACGCGGAGATCATTTCGATTCCGGTGGGGGAGTTTCTCGAATCCCCACTCCAGGCCCGGTTGATCGGAGGTTTGCCATGAGCGCTCGACCCCACCCCTTCAGGGTTCTTGCCACGGCCGCGTTGCTGGGTACCGCGGTGGGGATTCCGGTCCTTCTCGCCATCCAGGTGTCCGGTTGCGCCCAGCATAGCGATGTCCAGGCCGGGGACCTCGAAACCCGGCTCACCCACGATGGGGAGGGCAAGGCCGGGCTGTTCTTTGCGTTGGACGGCGGCAGCGTTCTGTACACCAACGGCGTTCAGGTCATGACCGGGTCCACCCAGTTCCGGCGGGTGGAGCGGGTGTCGGTGGATGGGGGGGAGCCCACCATCATCAAGGCCGACTCCTCGGCCTTCCAGACCGTGGGCTGGTTTCCCGACGGCAAGAGCTTCCTGCTCAGCGCCGGTCAGGAAGATCATCTGGAGCGGATCGACCTCGAGGGCAATCTCATCGAGACCTATCCCCTGGAGAACATGGTCCGGGTCTTCGGGGTCGAGCCGGACGGGGTTTCCTTCCTGGTCCGGATGTTCAACGGTTCCACCTACGACCTGGGGGTCAAGTCCGCCGAAGGGGTGGTCACCCCGATCCTGGAGACCGACGAGTGGGAAGTCGAAGTCTGCAACGGTCCGGGCCGGGACGAGGTTACGGTGAGCACCTTCGCGCTGCCCAGCGACGACACCAACCGGTTCCAGGTGTTCTCACGAACAACCGACGAATTGCGCGACCTCCCCCTGAGCCAATCCCGGGTCAGCGGCCCCTGCTGGTCCCCGGACGGCGGGCTCCTTGCCTACGGCGCCGAGGGCGAGGCCGGGATGGACCTCTGGCTCTACGATCCGAGCACGGATCAGGAAACGCGTCTGACCAGCGGCGCCGAGGACGAGGTGAGCCCACGCTGGTCCCCGGACGGCGAGACCCTCGCCTTCATCAAGAAGACCACGTTCTCGAATATCTGGATCGCCGACAGCGAGACCCATGAAGCTCGCCAGCTCACCCATGGGGATGTGGTGGATTTCGAGGCCTGGCCTTCCCCGGATGGCTCCAACGTCGTATTCGTTCGGGAGACCCGGGAGGGTGGCGTCTCGCGCCTGACCCTCTGGCTGGTCACGGTCGGGAACGGGGAGACCCGGGAGATCCCGCTGCACGGCTACAAGCTGAGTCACGTGGGTCTACGTCCTTCCTGGTCACCCGACGGGGCGGAGGTCGCGATTTCCGCGGTCGACGACGAGGGGCAGGTCGACATCTATCGGGTGGGACTCGACGGCGCCCCCCCGATGCAGGTCACCGTGGGATCCGGGATGGAAGCGTTTCCCAGTTGGTCCCCGGACGGGCGCACGATTCTCTTCACCCGGATCGAGAACGGTCAGTCCCAGGTCTGGTCGATTCCGGCCAACGGGGGGATAACCCGTCAACTGTCCTCCCGCGATGGGCTCAATGGTTGGGCCGTGTGGGCCAAGGACTCGGATCAGTTCGCCTATTTGAGTGTTCCCGAGGGGCAGGGATCGCAGACCTGGGTCACCTCCCTGAGTCGGCCCAAGGAGCAGACGCTGATCGCCGAATCCGGGAAGATCGTGGTGCCGGTGGCCTGGAGCGACGACACCGGTGAGATCATCCTGTGGCGCGAGGCCGACGAGGTGGTACACCTGTGCGCGATCAAGCCGGACGGTTCGGGAGAGCGGGCCATTGCCCTGCAGGACAAGGAAACCAACGAGGGCTCCGCGTTCCGCTTCAAGCCGGGCGAAGAGGGGTATCGCAACCTGTGCTACGACGGGGACCGGTATACCTTCAGCCGCAGCCGGAGCGTGGGAGATATCTATCTGCTCCGGGTGAGCGACTTCGTCCGTCGCCAGCAGGGCTCGAACCCGGGGGCCGAATAGTGGGCCATCGGGTGGTACGCCTGCTTATCGTGCTTGGAATCGTGAGCTACCTTGCCGCGGGTGCGGCGTTTGCCGCGGGAGCGGCGTTTGCCGCGGGAGCGGCGTTTGCCGGGGGATCGGGGGCCAAGCAGTCCTCCGGGAGGAGCCCGGCGGTGCCCGGACTGGTCAAGGGGCCCCTTGTCCTCATGAAAGAGGTCGTGGTGTTCCAGGCCAAGCTGGAGCGCTCGGTACGTTCGGGGATGGTGAGGATGGGGGTCGGGGCGCTCACCGGTGCGGTACAATGGCTCCGGTCCTTGTCTCCGAAACCAAAGCCGGATCGAGGTCGCCTGGGAGCGGCCAGCCAGTCCGCCGGATCGATCGGGTTCACCCCGGCGGGAATTCGGGCCGGCTGAGGTTGCGGGGCGTGCCGGTTGCGCGCGATCCCCGAGCCCGAGCCTGGAATTGATCATGCTCCGCCTCCCCTCGATTCGCTCCAAACTACTGGCCATTTTTCTCGTGGCCGGTGTCCTGCCGATCACGCTGGTCAGCCTGATCTCGTATCGCAATTCCCTGCGCGCGGTGGAACACATGGTGGGGAATCGCACCTACCGTTTGGCACTCTCGGTCGAGGAAGAGCTCTCGAAGAAGCTGGCCAAGCAGGTCAACGATCGCCTGATCACCGACAACGTTCCCCTGCAGGACTATCTGATCACCGTCTTCGACGACCCGCCCGAGAAGCACCACGGGGCAGCGGTCATCCTCACCGAGTACCTCAACGAACTGTTCGAGGAATACGGGGCCTACTACGACCAGGTCCTGATCGCGGATCAGCGCAAGAGCCTTCCCGTCTATGTGTTCAGCCGGACCGAGGGTGCGCGCAGCGTTCCCAACATGACCTTTCCGCGGACCCGGAATTCCACCACCGCCGAATCGGACCCGGTCGAAGTGGCCTTCGAGTTCGGCAAGGTGCTCTCCCAACTCGTGGAACTCGGCAAGGACTGGGAGGAACCCTCCGATGAGCCCCCGGACGAGAGTGCCGCGGACTCCACCAGGTCCGCGGACTATGTTCCTCCCGGTCTGGAGCCCGCCGCGCTGAGCAAACTCAATGAGAAACTGGCCAAGATCATGTCGGGCGAGCAGGACGAGGCGATCCAGGTGAGCTTGATGTCATCCCCCCAACCCGCGGTGGTTCGCCAACTCCAGGAGGGGGACCTCTCACCGGAGAATATCGCCGCCGCCAAGTCGGGTCGTGGGCTCGAGCGGGGTGAGTTCAGGCTGTTCACCGACCGTTCCGGTGCCGGGGGATCCCGGGTGCTGCGGCTGGTGCGTCCGGTCTACTCCGTGGACGATCCGGATCGACAGGTCGGCACCATCGTGGGTACCTTCCGCGGGAACTATATCTTTCCGGACGATCTCGGCACGCGACGTTTCGGTGAGGCGGGCGAACTCAGCGTGGTCGACGTGAAGACCGGGGAACTGCTCTTCCACACCAACCCCACCGATATAGGGAAGCCGCTGGGACGCACCGACCCCCGGCTTCTCGAAGCGCTCGATGCGGAGATGGATCGCTCCCCGGACGGGGTCATCGAAGCACCGTTTACCAAGGTGGCGGGTGAGAGCGGCATACGCCTCGCCTCGGCCATTCCCCTCAGCACCATGCCCTGGGGGGTGATCGCCACCGCCCTGCCCAAGGAGTTCGAGGGGGAGACCCGGCGGGCCGGGCTCTACAACCTGCTGGTGGCGTCGCTGGCCCTGCTCGTGGCCGGGACCGTCCTGCTCTTCGCTTCGGGCCGGATATCCCACTCCCTCCAGATCCTGACCCGGGGAGCGCGTGAGATCGCGGCCGGGAACCTGAACCACGAGATCACCGTTCAGACCCACGACGAGATCGAGACCCTCGGTGAGACCTTCAACATGATGACCGCATCCCTGCGCGAGAGCATTGCCCTGCGTGAGAAGGCGGCCGAGGAACTCGCCGATCTCAACCGGATGCTCGAGGACCGGGTGGAGGAACGTACCCACGAACTGCGCTCGGTGAACCGCGCCCTCAATGACGCCAACCGCGAGTTGACCGAATTGGACCGGCTCAAGACGAATTTCCTCCACACCGTCTCCCACGAGCTGCGCACGCCGCTGACCTCGATTACCGCCTTCTCCGAGATCCTTCTCGACGAAACGGACGAGCTCAACGTCCCCACCGAGGTGACCCGGTTCCTGGGCATCATCCATACGGAGAGCGAGCGGCTGGGGCGTCTCATCAAGAACCTGCTCGACCTGGCCCGCATCGAGTCCGGGCGTATCCAGTGGGCGGTGGACCGGTTCCGGGCGGGTGAGGTGATCCAGTCCGCGCTGGACGGATTGCTGCCGGTGTTCGCGGAGAAGGACATCGTGGTCGCGACCGACATCCGCTGTGCCGGGGCAATGATCGAGGCGGACCGGGACCGGGTCCAGCAGGTCATTGCGAACCTGCTGGAGAACGCGGTCAAGTTCAGTTCCAAGGGGGCCAACCTCTGGCTGGACTGCGCCGAGCAGACCCGCTCGCACGGCTCCCTCAACGGCGACGAGGAGCGCCGGTGGGTGCGGGTCTCGGTGCGGGACGAGGGCCCGGGGATCCCCAAGGACTCCATCGAGAGGATCTTCGAGCGGTTCCACCAGGTGGACAACTCGGAAACCCGGGCGGCAGGGGGGACAGGGTTGGGGCTGGCCATCAGCAAGGAGATCATCGAACATCACCAGGGACACATCTGGGCGGAGAGCCGGGTCGGTGAAGGCACCACCTTCCACTTCACCCTACCCATTGCGGCGGCGGCGCCAGCCCCCGAGGGAGCCGGAGCAACACCGGCGGAGGAAGAGAAGCATGCCTAAGAAGGTGTTGGTGTGTGACGACGAGCCCTACATCGTCGAGTCCGTGTCGTACGTGGTACGCAAGGCGGGGTTCGAGGTCGTCGTGGCCGAGGATGGGAAGGCGGCGCTCGAAACCGCACAGCGCGAGAAGCCGGATATGATCTTTCTCGACATCATGATGCCTCATTTGTCGGGATACGAAGTGTGTCGGAGCCTCAAGGGGAATCCGGGATCCAAGGACACGTATATCGTCATGTTGACCGCGCGCGGCCAGGAAGAGGACGAGCGTCAGGCCCTGGAATGCGGTGCCAACGAGTTCATGACCAAACCCTTCAGCCCGCGCAAGATGAAGGCCAAACTGCTGGAGATTCTGGGGCAGCCGGATGAGGTGTGAGGCAACCCGGGCAGCCAGGATTCGTATGAGGGGTCGGAGGATCGCGTCTCCCACGGTGGGAGTGCGGGGGGTTTCCCATGGGACGGGTGATGGATACGTCGCGAGTACGCATTGATAGTCTGACCGCGCAGCTGTTGGAGTGCTACGAGGAGCTGGATCTCGTGCATCGGCTCTCGCGGGATCTCATGTCCACCCTGGACGCAGCCAAGAGCGCGGGGCTGGTCCTGGACGAGGCCCACGAGATCTTCGAGGCCGAGCTGGGCTGCGTGATTCCCGCGCCGGGCGCGCATCCGGCCTTTCCGGCCCTGCGGGTCAACGTGAACCAGGACCGGGTCGACACGCTCTGCCACGCGGTGCTGGGGGATCTCTTTGCCAACGGCAAGTCCCGGATCCTCAACAACGTGGCCGGTGAGTACGGGGTTCCGGGAGAGGGTCTGCCCCGTTCCGTGATGTGCGCGGTCCTGCGCACGGAGACGGAGGTGCTGGGGGCGCTCTGCGTGGGACGCAACCGGGACTTCACCGCGGGGGAGCTGAAGCTCGCCAACACCCTCGCTTCCCAGGCCGCCATCTCCATCGAGAATTCGCGACTGCACGAGCAACGCCTCGAGGAGCAACAGCAGGTCATTCGCCTCCAGGAGGAGCTTCGACTGGCCCGGGAAATCCAGACGCGGCTGCTGCCGTCACAGGTCCCGGAGATCCACGGGTACGACCTGGCCGGACGCAGCATCCCCGCCCAGAGCGTGGGGGGCGACTACTTCGATCTCATCCGGGCGGACAACGGCTGTCTTGCCGTGTGCCTGGGGGATGTCTCGGGCAAGGGGCTTCCGGCGGCCATCCTCATGTCGAACCTCCAGGCGTCCATCCGTGGACAGACCCTGATGCAGGCTTCCCCTCGGGATTGCCTTTCCCGGTCCAACCGTCTTCTTTACCAGAGCACGGCCATCGAGAAGTTCGCGACCTGCTTCTACGGGATCCTCGACCCGGTGGAGCACCGCCTCTGCTACTCCAATGCGGGGCACGACCATCCCATCCTGCAGAACGGCGAGACCCCGCATCGCACGCTCGAGCGGGGGGGGTTGGTCCTGGGCATCATGGAGGATGTGGCCTTCGACGAGGAGAGCATCGCCATCGAGCCCGGTTCCACCCTGCTCATCTACTCGGACGGCATCATCGATGCGGTCAACGCCCGGGACGAGGAATTCGGGATCGATCGCCTGCTCACCTCGTTCCGGAGCTATGGGGGGATTCCGGCCGAGGAGATCGTGGATCGGCTCATGACCGAGGTCAACGACTTCGCGGCGGGCACCCCCCAGGCCGACGACATGACCCTGGTCGTGCTCAGGCGCCCTTAACCTGCTGTTTCGTATTGTGTTGAGGGAATTGTCCCGCCAAACCCACGCATCGCCTGTCTGGTATACTTGAACGTTCCTTTGCGCTGAACCCCTTACCTCCAGGCGAGTCCTCGTGAACCCACTGCCATCCCCGATCTCCATCCGGCGCGTGGCGCTCGCGGTGGGACTGGTGCTGTCCCTGGCCGGACTCTCCTGCGAGACCACGCCCACCTCGACCGCCCCCGAGCCCGCCTGCGCCTCCGTGCCCGGAGCCCTCGATTTCGGATCGGTCGCTCTCGGGAACGCGGTCACGCGGAGCGCGACCCTGCGCAACGAGACTGCGGGTCCGGTCACCGGGACGGTGAGCATGGAGTCGCCCGGGGAGGATCTCCCCGGTACCGCAGGTGGGGAGGCTTCGTTCCAGTTGATTGCCGGAGGCGGTGACTACACCCTGGAACCGGGCGCCGAGCGGGTGCTCACCGTGCGCTTTGCCCCCGGAAGCCGTGGAGAGCACAGCTCCCGGGTCCTGACCGGGTCCGCTTGCGCGGATGTCTCCCTTACCGGCTCCGGCTCGGCCGGCCCCGAATGTGTGCTGGAGCCCGCGTCCCTGGATTTCGGGCTGGTCACTCCGGGGAGCTCTGCCGAAGGGGTGATCGTGCTGTCCAACCGCGGCGGTGGGGTGCTCACCGGGTCGGTCGTCCTCCCGGACTCGTGCGACGTGTTTTCCCTGGTTTCCGGCGGTGGTGCGTACAGCCTGGGAACCGGCGAATCACGCACGATCCGGATCCGGTATTCCCCGCTCGGCGCCGGGGCGGCCGTCTGTGAACTCGTGACCGGGTCCGGGGCTTGTCCCACCGCGGGACTCTCGGGGAGCGCCGCCACTCCCGCCGGGTGCGGCGTGACTCCGGGTGCCCTGGACTTCGGCACGGTTCCCCTGGGGAACAACGCGGACCGGACCTTTTCCATTACCAACGTCGGCGGGAGTGTGCTCACCGGAACGGTCGGCTCCCCCTGCCCCGAGTTCCATGTCCTGGCCGGCGGAGGGGCCTACAGCCTGGCTCCGGGGCGCAGTCACACGGTCTCGGTCCGGTTCACCCCGTCGAGGTCCGGTTCGCACGGCTGCCAACTGGATGTGGGAAGCGCCTGCGTTCCGGTTGCCATGACCGGGATCGGATCCGAGCCCCCGGTCTGCGTCGTGGAGCCGGGTCAACTCAACTTCCCTCCGGTGGCGGTCGGATCCTCCCGCGATATCAGCGTGACCCTGACCAACGGTGGCGGCGGCACCCTCACCGGCAGCGTGGCCGCATCCTGTGGTCCGTTCTCCGTGGTGGCCGGAGGGGGTAGCTACTCGCTGGGCGCCGGGGCATCCCGGGTGATCACCCTTCGGTTTGCCCCCACCCAACCGGGTGACGCCGCCTGTGACCTGGACCTGGGGGGCGCCTGTCAGGATCTCCCCATGACCGGACGGGGGACCGCGGCCGAAACCTGTACCCTGAACCCTTCCAATCTCGATTTCGGGGAGATCACGGTGGGTGAATCGGCCGAGCGCACGTTCACCCTGACCCATTCCGGCAGTGGAACGCTCACCGGATCCATCGCGGTGTCCTGCGATGCGTTCAGCATCGTCTCCGGAGGAGGGGACTACAGCCTGGCCTCCGGGGCCAGCCGCGTGGTCACGGTCCGCTTCTCCCCCACGGTGGCCGGTGCGCGCTCGTGCACCATCGACACCGGAACCGGGTGTCGCAACGTGACCGCCTTCGGCACCGGCATCCAGGTCGGAGGCTGCTCGGTCAGCCCCACCGCGATCAACTTCGGTCTGGTTTCCGTGGACAGTTCGGCCACACGGTCCTTCACCCTGACCAATACGGGAGCGAGTCCGGTGTCGGGGGTCGTCCAGGAGAATTGCGATGCGGTGAGCCTCTCCAGCGGAGGTGGGGCCTACACCCTGGCTTCCGGGGCATCCCGCTCGGTCGCGGTGGTGTTCGCGCCCAACCAGTCCGGCGATGTGACATGCCTGATCGATACCGGCCTGCCCTGCGCCAACGTCACCGTGCGTGGATCGGGGGCCCTCGAGGCCGGGTGCCGGATCGCGCCCATACGCCTGGATTACGGAAGCCTCACCGTGGGGGAGACCCGGGACCTCGGGTTTACCCTGTTCAATGACGGGGTGGAGGTTCTGAGCGGCGTCATCGCGGCCGACTGCGATGCGTTTACCGTGGTGTCGGGCGGGGGCAGCTACTCGCTGGCCCCGGGGCTCGAGCGGGAGGTCACGGTGCGATTCTCGCCGACCTCGGCCGGGTCCTTCGACTGCCAGATCACTGCCGGTCCCGACTGCGACCCGGTCCCGGTGACGGGGTCCGGGGAACTGCCTCCCACCTGTGGGGTCGAGCCCGCGTCCATCGATTTCGGTTCGGTGCGCCTGGGGAGCAGCAGACAGCGGACAACCACCGTGACCAATGTGGGGGGCGGTGTCCTTACCGGTACGGTGAGCCTGGAGTGTGACGGCTTCCGCATCGTGTCCGGAGGGGGGGACTACGCCCTGGGAGCCGGCGAGTCGGTCACGGTGACCCTGGCCTTTGAGCCGGACGCCGAAGGGGTGGCGGCGTGTGAGCTCCTCACCGGGACCGATTGTTCCGCGGTTTCCCTGCAGGGAACGGGAACCGCCGCGACCGCGTGTACCGTGGATCCGTTGGACCTGGAGTTCGGCGTGGTGGAAGTCGGTGAATCCAGGGATCTGGAGTTCAGCCTGACCAACACCGGTGGAGGCAACCTGACCGGAACCGTTTCCCTGGACTGCGAGGACTATTCCCTGGTCGGTGGTGGCGGGGACTATGACCTCGGCTCCGGGGAGAGTCGGACCGTTACGGTGCGGTTCACGCCGACCACGGAAGGGGCGTCCGTCTGCACGGTGCAAACCGGTGCGCAGTGCGAGGAGGTGGCCATGACCGGGACCGGGAGCGAGGCGCCGGTTTGTCTGGTCTCGCCCTCCACCCTGGACTTCGGCAGCGTCACCCTGGGACAGAGCAAGGATCTCTCGCTGACTCTCGCCAATACCGGGGGCGGCTTCCTGGAGGGGACGATCACCGAGAGCTGTCCGGACTTTGCCGTGGTCAGCGGGGGTGGGGACTTCAGCATTGCCGGCGGGTCCTCGATGACGATCAGCGTGCGATTCACCCCCGGTTCCCCCGGGGCGGCCTCGTGCCAGCTGCTCACCGGAAGTTCCTGCGGGGAGATATCGCTCATTGGCTCCGGCGAATCGTTGCCGGTCTGTGGCGTTGAGCCGGCAACCCTGGATTTCGGGACCCTGCCCGTGGGCTCCTCGAAGGATCTTACGGTCACCCTCACCAATGACGGAGGCGGAGTCCTCTCCGGTTCGGTGAGCGAGGCTTGTGCTCCCTTTGCCATCGTCTCCGGGGGAGGGAGCTACAGTCTCTCCGCCGGCCAGTCCCGATCGGTCACGGTTCGCTATACCCCCACCGCACCCGGCCAGAATGATTGCACCCTGGCCACCGGCGGCGCATGCGCCGAGGTGCCCATGACGGGAGCCGGTGAGGCGTTGGCGGCCTGCTCGGTGGACGAGACCAGCCTCGACTTCGGCGACGTCACGATCGGAAGCAACAGCTCGCAGTCCTTCACCATCACGAACACGGGGGGGGGCACCCTTACCGGGATCGTATCGGAGGCCTGCCCGGAGGTGACCCTCACCGCCGGCGGCGGCGCCTACAGCCTGGGGGCGGGCGCGAGTCGCACCGTCACCGTGCGCCTGGCACCCACCACGCAGGGACCGGTGGCCTGTGTGATCAGCCTCGGCACGCCCGGCTGCCCGGAAGTCACGGTGACCGGGAACGGGCAACTGCCTCCGGGTTGCGCGGTTGTTCCGCCCTCGCTGGACTTCGACCAGGTCATTCTGGGAACGACCAAGGACCTCACCGTCGACATCATCAACAACGGCGGCGGCACCATCGCCGGCACGGTCTCCCTGAGCTCCTGCGACGCGGGGTACACCGTGGTCAACGGCGGGGGCGCGTACAGTCTGGGCGCAAACCAGCAGCGACAGGTCACGGTGCGTTTCAACCCGGGTTCGGCCGGTATCAAGGAATGCACCCTGGAGACAGGGAGCCCCCTGTGTGCCGACGTCGAGATCACCGGGGTGGGTGAGCCGGCACCCGTCTGCTCCATCAGCCCGACTGCCCTGGACTTCGGCGTGGTCACCACCGGCACCACCAAGGACCTGTCGTTCACGATCACCAACACCGGGGGAAGCCTGCTTCAGGGGTCGGTGAGCGAGCCCTGCGGTGAGTTCAGCCTCGTGGCCGGCGCGGGAGACTTCTCCCTCGCGGCGGGAGAAATGGTGTCGGTCACCGTGCGGTTCGCCCCCCTCACCGCAGGGGCGAAGGGGTGCGACATCGCCCTGGGAACCGAATGCAATCTGGTGGCGGCTTCGGGAATCGGTGAGTTGCCCCCGGCGTGTGCGGTGACCCCGTCGTCGATCGATCTGGGCACCGTCACCACCGGGACGACCCGGGACACGACGTTTGTCGTTCGCAACGTCGGCGGTGGGGTCCTTACCGGTACCGTTTCGGAATCCTGCCCCGGGTACAGGGTGCTTGTTGGGAGCGGCCCCTTCGCGTTGGCGGCGACCGAGTCCCTGGAGGTCACGGTCCGGTTCGCGCCGGTGACCGACGGGGTCCAGGATTGCACCGTGGAAACGGGTACGAACTGTCTTGATGTCGATCTCACCGCCCTGGCCGATCCACCCCCCGCGTGTGAGGTGGTGCCGGCGTCGCTCGATTTCGGGACGGTGACCACGGGTACGTTTGCCGAGCGACTCCTGGTCATCCGCAACACCGGCGGGGGCGTGCTGGTCGGGGACGTGTCCGAGAGCTGTCCCGAGTTCACCCTGGAAAGCGGCGGGGGAGCCTTTGCCCTGGCCGCGGATGAATCGGTCACGGTGACGGTGCGGCTGTCGCCGCTCACCGACGGAGCCAAGGCCTGCACGATCGAAACCGGGACGGAGTGCGCGGATGTCCCGGCTTCGGGGACCGCCGAGTTGCCGCCGGCCTGTCTGGTCTTCCCGGGGTCCATCGACTTCGGGGTCGTCGAGGTGGGGTCCTTCAGCGACACCACGGTGATCATTGCCAACACGGGAGGGGGAACGGTCACCGGGACCGTTGCCGAGACCTGCGCCGACTTCACCGTCGAGTCCGGGTTGGGTGCCTTCTCACTCGCTTCGAACGAAACGCTCCAGGTAGTGATCCGGTATGCCCCCAGCGGTTCCGGAGCCTCGGCGGCGTGCGACATCGAGACCGGGACGGAGTGTGCGGATGTGGCGGTGAGCGGGGTGGGTGAGCTACCGCCGAGCTGTACGGTGACCCCGGCGTCGATCGACTTCGGCACGGTGACGGTGGGGGCGGACAGCGACACCACGTTCACCATCCGCAACGACGGTGAGGGGACGCTGACCGGTTCGGTAAGCGAGAGCTGTGCGGACTTCGCGGTCATTGCCGGTGGTGGTGCGTTTGCCCTGGGGGCGAACGACTCGGTGGTGGTGACGGTACGCTACACGCCCAGTGGGTCGGGAGCCTCGGCGGCGTGCGATATCGAGACCGGGACGGAGTGTGCGGATGTGGCGGTGAGCGGGGTGGGTGAGCTACCGCCGAGCTGTACGGTGACCCCGGCGTCGATTGATTTCGGCACGGTGACGGTGGGGGCGGACAGCGACACCACGTTCACCATCCGCAACGACGGTGAGGGGACGCTGACCGGTTCGGTGAGCGAGAGCTGTGCGGACTTTGCGGTCATTGCCGGCGGTGGTGCGTTTGCCCTGGGGGCGAACGACTCGGTGGTGGTGACGGTGCGCTACACGCCCAGCGGGTCGGGGGCCTCGGCGGCGTGCGACATCGAGACCGGGACGGAGTGCGCGGATGTGGCGGTGAGCGGCGTGGGTGAGCTACCGCCGAGCTGTACGGTGACCCCGGCGTCGATTGATTTCGGCACGGTGACGGTGGGGGCGGACAGCGACACCACGTTCACCATCCGCAACGACGGCGAAGGGACGCTGACCGGTTCGGTGAGCGAGAGCTGTGCGGACTTCTCGATCATTGCCGGTGGTGGTGCGTTTGCCCTGGGGGCGAACGACTCGGTGGTGGTGACGGTACGCTACACGCCCAGCGGGTCAGGGGCCTCGGCGGCGTGTGACATCGAGACCGGGACGGAGTGCGCGGATGTGGCGGTAAGCGGGGTGGGTGAGCTACCGCCGAGCTGTACGGTGACCCCGGCGTCGATCGATTTCGGCACGGTGACGGTGGGGGCCTCGTTGGACACCACGTTTACCATCCGCAACGACGGCGAAGGGACGCTGACCGGTTCGGTAAGCGAGAGCTGTGCGGACTTCGCGGTCATTGCCGGCGGTGGTGCGTTTGCCCTGGGGGCGAACGACTCGGTGGTGGTGACGGTGCGCTACACCCCCAGTGGATCGGGAGCCTCGGCGGCGTGCGACATCGAGACCGGGACGGAGTGTGCGGATGTGGCGGTGAGCGGGGTGGGTGAGCTACCGCCGAGCTGTACGGTGACCCCGGCGTCCATCGACTTCGGCACGGTGACGGTGGGGGCGGATAGCGACACCACGTTTACCATCCGCAACGACGGTGAAGGGACGCTGACCGGTTCGGTGAGCGAGAGCTGTGCGGACTTCGCGGTCATTGCCGGTGGTGGTGCGTTTGCCCTGGGGGCGAACGACTCGGTGGTGGTGACGGTGCGCTACACCCCCAGTGGATCGGGAGCCTCGGCGGCGTGCGACATCGAGACCGGGACGGAGTGCGCGGATGTGGCGGTGAGCGGGGTGGGTGAGCTACCGCCGAGCTGTACGGTGACCCCGGCGTCCATCGACTTCGGCACGGTGACGGTGGGGGCGGACAGCGACACCACGTTCACCATCCGCAACGACGGCGAAGGGACGCTGACCGGTTCGGTGAGCGAGACCTGTGCGGACTTCGCGATCCTGGCCGGCGGCGGAGCCTTTGCCCTGGCCGCCAACGACTCCGTGGTGGTCACGGTTCGTTTCACGCCCGCGGGGGTGGGACCGGCTCCGGCCTGCTCCATCGAAACCGGAACCGAATGCGCGGATGTCCCGGTCAGCGGAAGCGGGTCCTGACCACGCTTCCGGTCAGTCGGACCTGGCTTGATCTCCCGGGACCAGACGATCCGGCATGTCCGCGAGCACGTAGGCGAGAACGGCCATAATGGCGATGTTCCGGTTCATGTCCCCCAGGTCGATCTTCTCGAACGTGTCGGCATGGGTGTGATGGATCTCGAAGTACTCCGTGGTGTCGTGGTTCAGCCCGAAACAGGGAATCCCCGCCTTGGCGAGCGGCCCGATATCCGCACCGGATCCGGCCGCGAATAGCCGCGTGGCATCCAACGGGGCCAGCAGTGGCGCCAGGGTCTCCAGGTTGCGAAGGACGGTGGGACGCAGCGCGTCCGCTTCCTCCTGCGCCGCGGTACTGTCCAGAACGTCATAGCGGGGACGAATGTCCACCCGGAACCCGTCCGCCGGTCCGTTGCCCGAGTCCGACTCGAACGCGGCGACGTGGTGGTGCAACTCGGCGGCGTGGGCCTCGCGATAGGCGGTGCCTCCGGCCAGTCCGTTCTCCTCGTTGGTGTAGAGCACGACCCTCAGGGTGCGCCGGGGACGCAGACCCAGCTCACGGATCAGCCGAACCGCCTCCCAGGCAATGAGGCAACCCACCCCGTCGTCCTGGGCCCCCTGTCCCACGTCCCACGAATCGAGGTGTCCGGAGAGCAACACGATCTCCTCGGGGATCTCGCTCCCCCGGAGATCCGCGACCACGTTGGCCGAGGGCTGGTCCTCACGGGTGTGCGCCTCCATCTCCAGACTCAGGGTCACCGGCGTACCCCGGTCAAAGAGCCGGTGGATCCAACTCGCGTCCTCGATGCTGATCGCCGCCCCGGGGATGCGGGGGACCTCGTCGCCGTAGCTCAACGACCCCGTGTGCGGCGTGACCAGGCTGGTGGGCCCCACCGAGCGTACGAGGGAAGCCACCGCGCCGAAGCGGGACGCGAAGTCCGACCCTTTGGAACGGTACTTGACCGTCTCGCCGTACGAGGTGAAGGGCACATCCCAGAGGACGATCCTGCCCCGAACCCGATCCTCTCCCATCTCGACCAGCTCATCGAAGCTCTCCGCCACGACGACCTCGGCTTCGATGGGGCCGCTCTGGGTGCCGACGCTTCGACCCAGTCCCAGCATGGGGAGTTCGCGCTTAACCGGCGACACCATGGTGATTCGCTCGGCTCCCCGGACCCAGGCCGGCACCAGGACCGGTTCCTTGCTCACCGAGTCGAAACCGTCGGTCTCCATGAGACGCACCGCCCAGTCGATGGCCTCATCGAGCTGGGGAGATCCGGAGAGCCGATGGCCGATGGTGTCGCAGAGTTCCCGCAGGCGTTCATAGGCCACGTCTCCGGTGAGCGCGGCGCCGATGATGCGGCCGGTGGGCTCGCGATAGGACTCCGCCGGGGGAGATGCGAAGGCGAGGCAGGGAAGGCAGACCAGGCCCAACACGAACCTGGCCAGCGAAGGGTGTCGCCGGGACATGGGACCTCCGAGGGGTTGAGGTCCGCCCAGTGTAACCCCGCGGGAGCGGGACCCCAACCGGCAAGGAGGATGGCGGCAGTCCGACCCCCGAATCGGGGCCGGACTACCTCCCGGAGAAGGGGGATACATCCTCCGGGAAAACTGGAAGGGGCCCTGTTCCCGCAAGCCCCGGCAAGACAGCGGCTACAGCACTCCGGGACGCCGGAGCCGGGAGCTGAATCGGGCCAGAGCCACCACCCCCGCCGCTCCCAGGAAGACGAGGACGAGAAAGACGAGAACGACCACGAAGGAGCCCCCCGGAAGCGATACCAGGTTGTCGAACAGGCCAAGCAGAGTTGACACGAGGGGCTCCTTGGTGGTGATCCGCGTATCGCGACCCCCGGGGGCCGTCACCACCTTGGACACCCCGGGGGGGAGGAAAGTCACATGGAAGTCGCCCCGCCGGAGCGTTCGGGATCATGTGACTTCTGTTAGGTTTCGGGTGTCCAGGACAACCGATGGGACAACGGGATCGTGTCCCGGGGCTCGATTCAAACAAAGGAGCAGGTATGTTCAAGGAATTCAAGGACTTCGCCATGCGGGGCAACGTGGTGGACATGGCGGTGGGAATCATCATCGGGGCCGCGTTCGGGGCGATCGTCAAGTCGCTGGTCGCGGACGTTCTCATGCCTCCCATCGGCATGCTGATGGGAGATGTGGACTTCGAAAACCTGTTCCTGGTCCTCAAGCAGGGGGCCGAGGCCGCGGCGCCGTACGCGTCCCTGGCCGAAGCCAAGGAAGCGGGCGCGATCACGATCAACTACGGTGTGTTCATCAACAACGTGATCAGCTTCATCATCGTGGCCTTCGCCGTCTTCATGCTCATTCGCAACATCAACAAGCTGAAGAAGGAAGAGGAAGCGCCCCCGGCCGAGCCCACCACCAAGGAGTGCCCTCACTGCATGACCGAGATCCCCATCAAGGCAACCCGGTGCCCGAACTGCACCTCGGAGCTTGCCGCCTAGGGGTGGGTCAGCAGGCCTTGCCCGGACCGGTTCGTTCGGCTCCCGATCAACCCGTGGTGGGGGTCGGGAGCCGAACCGCTACTTTCGCCTGGGCCGGTAGAGATCGGTGGGGGTGCCGAAGAAGACTTCGGCCGCCCCCATCATCGTTTCCGAGAGGGTCGGATGGGGGTGGATGGTCAGCTCCAGGTCCTTGACCGTGGTGGCCATCTCCACCGCGAGGACCCCCTCGGCGATCAGTTCCCCGGCGCCCGGTCCGCAGATACCCACTCCAAGCACACGCTCGGTTTCGGGATCGATGACCAGCTTGGTCACCCCGTCGCCCCGGCCCAGGGTGGTGCTGCGTCCCGAGGCCGCCCAGGGGAAACGGGCCACTTCGACCGTCCGCCCGGCCGCCTTGGCCTGGGCCTCGGTGAGACCGCACCATGCGATTTCCGGGTCGGTGAAGACCACGGCAGGGATGGCTGCGGGCTCGAACGCGGCGGGGTGCCCCACGATGGCCTCCACCGCGGTACGACCCTCGTGGGTGGCCTTGTGGGCGAGCATGGGCTCACCGGCGACGTCGCCGATGGCATAGATGCCGGGTTCCGCGGTACGCCGTTGCGCGTCGACGGTGATGAACCCCTTGGCATCCACCTCCACCGCGGTCTTCTCCAGCCCCAACCCCCGTGTGTTGGGTCTGCGCCCGACCGCGACGAGAACGCGATCGAAGAACTGTTCACGGGGATCGATGTCCGACCCCTCGAAGATCACCTTGACCTGGTTGCCCATCACCGTGACGTCCGCCGCCTTGGTGTTGAGGTAGACGTGGGCGAGAAGCCCGTCGAGGCGCTTGGCCAGGGGACGCACCAGGTCCGGGTCCACCCCGGGGAGCAGCGTGTCCATCATCTCGACCACGGTGACCCGGGTCCCGAGCGAGGCGTAGACCGTCCCCAGTTCCAGGCCGATGTAGCCGCCCCCCACCACGAGCAGACTCTGTAGCGGTTCCACCTCGAGTCCGGACGTGGAGTCCAGGATATGCTTGGGAGCGTCCGGCATGCCGGGGATGCGGGTCGGGGTCGATCCGGTCGCGACGATGGCGCGGTCAAAGGTCAGCGCTTCCTGCGTCCCGTCTTCCCGCGTGATCTCGACCGCGTTGGGCCCGGTGAACATGCCCCGTCCCTGGACATAGGTGATGTTCCGTTTCCGGGTCAGCACCCCGAGGCCGCCGGTCATCTTGCCGATCACCTCGTCCTTCCAGGCCACCATGCGTTCGTAGTCGAGCGTGGGCTCGGCAAAGGTGACGCCCCAGTCGGCCGCTTCCCGCGATTCGGTGAGGACCTTGGCCACGTGAAGGAGCGCCTTGGAGGGGATGCAGCCCCGGTACAGACAGACCCCGCCCGGATTGGGCTCGGGGTCGACGAGGGTGACCTGGAGTCCCAGATCGGCGGCGAGGAAGGCCGCGGCGTACCCACCCGGGCCGGCGCCCAGGACCAACAGCTGGGTCGTGGTGTCCGCCATGGGTCAGCCTTCGAGCGCGAGCAGCAGCGGCTGCTCGAGGGCTTCGGCAATCCAGCGGAGGAACCGCGCCGCATCGGCGCCGTCCACCACCCGGTGGTCATAGGAGACCGCGAGCGGCAGGATGAGACGCGGGGCGAAGGCGTCCCCCTTCCAGACCGGGGTCATCTCGCCACGTCCCACTCCCAGCACCGCGACCTGGGGCCAATTGACGATGGGGGAGAAGTAGGTCGTGCCCAGCCCTCCGAGGTTGCTCACGTTGAAGTTCGCTCCGGTGAGGTCCTCCATGGAGGCCTTCCGGTCCCGGGCCCTGGCGCTGAGCTCTCCCAGCTCGGATGCGATGGTGAGGATGTTCTTGTTGTCCGCGTCCTTGATCACCGGAACGAGCAGACCGTGCTCGGTGTCCACGGCCACCCCCACGTTCACGTACTTCTTCAGCACGAGCTCGCTGGTCCGGGTGTCGAGGCTCGCGTTGAACCGGGGGAAGACCCGCAGAGCCGCGGCCACCGTCCGGATGATGATTGCGGTGACCGTCACCTTGGCTCCGGGCGCGGCCTTTGCCGCATATTGCTTGCGCCATGCGTTGAGGTCCGTGATGTCCGCCTTGTCGAACTGGGTCACATGCGGGATGACCGACCAGGAGGTGGCCATGCTCGCCGCGGTGACCTTCTTGATCTTGGACAGCGGTTCCCGCTCGGTGTCGCCCCATTGGGAAAAGTCGGGAAGGGCGGGGCCGGTTGTTCCCGCGGTGTCCCCGGGCAGGGCGGAGGGTGCTCCACCACCGCGCGAGATCAGACCGCGTGCGTAGGACTTCACGTCGTCCTCGGAGATGCGTCCTCCCGCGCCCGATCCACGCACCCCGCCGATGTCGATGCCCAGCTCGCGGGCCAACCGGCGAACGGACGGCGCCGCCGGCACCACCTCGGCTTCGGCTTCCGCGCGTGCCGGCATGGGGACCACGTTGCTGGGAGTGGCAAGCACCTCCAGCGCGGGAGCGGAGGCCGGAGCGACCGGCTCGGGTTTCGACTCGACGGTCTCGGGCCGGGGCTCGGGAGTCGGCTTCTCGGCGGCCGGCTCGGGGGCCGGTTCCGGTTCCGGCGCCGGTTCCGGGGGGGCGGCCGGTTTGGGTGCGTCCTTCTTCGCCTTGGGTGCGGAAGCCCCGGCGGCGGCGTCCAGGAGCAGGATGACCTGGCCTACCTTGACGTCCTGCCCTTCCTTGACCTGGATGGCCTTCACCGTGCCCGCGGTTTCCGACGGGACCTCGGCGGTGGCCTTGTCGGTCTCCAGCTCGATGATTGCCTGATCCACGGTAATGGTATCGCCGACGGACACCAGCACCGTCAGCACCTGCGCGCCGTCGATGCCTTCTCCGAGTTCGGGAACCTTGATCTCGGTCGCCATGCCTGCCCTCTCCGAAAAACCGGTCCCTCCGGGGGACCTAGGCGTACAGCGGGTTGATCTTCTCGGGGTCGATCCCCAGATCCTTGACGGCCTTCGTGACCACTTCGGTCTCGATGGTGCCGTCCCGCTTCATCATTTCCAATGCCGCAAGCACGATGTGGCGTGCGTTGACCTCGAAGTGTTCGCGCAGCTGTTCGCGTGCCTCGCTGCGACCGAACCCGGCCGTGCCCAGGGCGTGGAAATGCCTGGGCATCCACCGGGCCACGGAATTCGGAAGCGCGGACGTGTAGTCCGACGCCGCCACCACGGGAGTCGGGTCGTCGCCGAGGCACTTGGCCACGTAGGGGATCCGGGGCGTTTCACCCGGATGGAGTACGTTCCATCGTTCGGTGGAAAGCGCGTCCCGGTAGAGTTCCTTGTAGCTGGTCACGCTCCACACCGAAGCGGCAACCCCGTACTCGTCCTCCAGGATCTTCTGCGCCGCCAGGACCTCGTTCATGATGGCGCCGCTCCCGAGGAGTTCGACCCGCTTGGTCTTGGACCGCTTGGTAGTGGCCCGGAAACGGTACATCCCGCGCAGGATGCCTTCCTTGCAATCCTTGGGCATGGCCGGCATGGCGTACTGCTCGTTGCCGACCGTGATGTAGTACATCACCGGTTCCTGCTCGACGGTCATGCGGCGGATGCCGTCCTCGATGATCACCGCCAGCTCGAAGGCGAAGGCCGGGTCGTAGGCCATGACGTTGGGGTTGGGGTAGGCGAGCAGGTGGCTATGACCATCCTGGTGCTGCAGTCCTTCCCCGGCCAGGGTGGTGCGACCGGACGTGGCTCCCAGCATGAACCCGCGGCAACGCATGTCCGCCGCCGCCCACACCAGATCCCCGATCCGCTGGAATCCGAACATGGAGTAGAAGATGAAGAAGGGAATGGTGTTGATGCCGTGGGTGGCGTAGGCCGTTCCCGCGGCGATGAACGAGCTCATGGAGCCGGCCTCGGTGATCCCTTCCTCGAGGATCTGTCCATCCACCGCTTCCTTGTAGTAGAGCAGGGTTTCCCGGTCCACCGGCTCGTAGCGCTGGCCGATGTGGGAGTAGATGCCGATCTGGCGGAACAGGGCTTCCATGCCGAAGGTGCGCGCCTCGTCCGGGACGATGGGCACGATGAGGTCGCCCATCTGCTTGTCCCGAAGCATCTTGGCCAGCATGCGGACGAACACCATGGTGGTGGAGGGGTCCGAGCCCTCCTTGGAAGCCTGGGTGAACTCCTGCAGCAGCCCCGGATTCGGCTCCATCGGCTTGGCGCGCTCGCGCCGTTCCGGGACAAACCCGCCGAGTTGCTTCCGGCGTTCCTTGAGGTACTGGATCTCGGTGCTCTCACCGGCCGGCCGGTAGAACGGCGCCGCTCCCACGTCCTCGTCCGAAATGGGAATCCCGAACCGGGACCGGAACTCGCGAACCTCGTCCTCGTTCAGCTTCTTCTGCTGATGGGTGATGTTCTTGCCTTCACCCGCTTCGCCCAGGCCATATCCCTTGACCGTCTTGGCCAGGATCACCGTGGGCTGCCCGTTGGTGTTCATCGCGGCCTGGTAGGCGGCGTACACCTTTTCCGGATCGTGCCCGCCGCGCCGCAGTTTGCGGAGCTGTTCGTCGGTGAGGTGCTCCACCAGCTTGAGCAGCTTGGGGTGCTTGCCGAAGAAGTGCTGTCGCGCGTAGCTGCCCGGCTCCACCACGTACTTCTGGTAGTCGCCGTCCACCGCCTCTTCCATGCGCTGGTTGAGCAGGCCATCGGTATCCCGTTCCAGCAGGGGATCCCAGCCGCCGCCCCACACGACCTTGATCACCCGCCAGCCGGCTCCGCGGAAGATCGCCTCCAGCTCCTGGATGATCTTGTAGTTTCCGCGCACCGGACCGTCGAGTCGCTGCAGGTTGCAGTTGACCACGAAGATCAGGTTGTCCAGTTGTTCGCGTGCGGCAAGGCTGATCGCGCCCAGGGCCTCCGGTTCGTCCGTTTCCCCGTCGCCGAGGAAGGCCCAGACCTTGCCGGTCCGTTCCATGAGTCCACGATCCTCGAGGTAGCGGTTGAACCGGGCCTGGTAGATGGCCATGATGGGACCGAGCCCCATGGACACGGTGGGGACTTCCCAGAACCCGGGCATGAGCCAGGGGTGGGGATAGGAGCTGAGCCCGCCGCCGGGGGCCAACTCCCGGCGGAAGTTGGTCAGCTGATCACGGGTAATGCGCCCTTCGAGGTAGGCCCGGGCATAGATGCCGGGCGAGGCATGCCCCTGGAAGAACACGAGGTCGCCGCCGGAGGGATCGTCCTTGCCCCGAAAGAAGTGGTTGAACGCGACCTCGTAGAGGGTCGCGGCCGAGGCGTAGGTGGAAATGTGGCCACCGATTCCCGGGGATTCCCGGTTGGCCCGAACCACCATGGCCATCGCGTTCCAGCGGATGATGCTCTTGATCCGCCGTTCGATCTCCCGGTTTCCGGGGAAACGGGGCTGCTCGTGGCGGGGGATCGTGTTGAGGTACGGCGTGTTGGCCGTGTAGGGCAGGTTGATGCCCACCTCGGAAGCCCGCTGCTGCAGGCGCCGCAGCAGGCGCCGCACACGCTCCGGGCCACCGGTCTTGATGATGTAGTCCAGCGACTCCAGCCACTCCTGGGTTTCCACCCGTTCCTGCTCGAGCTGCTCGACGTTGTCCGAGGGATTGACTGCCATCGCGGATCCCTTCTGGTAAAGCGAATCGGAAAAAGGAGATGCGAGCGACGGGGAATCGGGTGTCGCTCGTGAACCCACCATTCTAACCTTGGGGCAGAGGAGGAGCAAGATGCGGTTGGAGCGGTCCAATAGCTATGCTCCACCGCTCCCAGACCCGATAATCCCGGCATGAACCCCCTGGTCTTCCTTCTGATCCCAATCGTTGTCTTTGCCGTCATGCTGTGGGCCGCCACCCGGCGGGGCGCCCAGGTGGAAACCGGCCCACCCCGGACGGCCCACAACCAGACCCGGGACGTTTCCCTGGGGGATCGTATCGTCTGGGCCGACACCGCCGATGCCCGGCGTCAGGGGCTCCTGGGCAGGGATTCCCTGGAGCCGGGGGAGGGGATCTATCTGTTGGCCACCGGATGGGTCCACATGTTCGGGATGCGATTCGCCATCGACACCCTGCACCTGTCCCAGGACGGGCGGGTCCTGGCCGCGCGGGCCGATCTGAAGCCCTGGCGGGTGGGGAAACCCCACTGGAAGGCGGATGGGGTCCTGGAACTGCCCGCGGGGACCTTGTCCCGCACCGGAACCCGGGTGGGGGACGTGATCCGCTTCGGCGACGCGTGATCGGTTTGGCGGGTCCGATGGGCTGGCGTATACTCCGTAGGCTTACCCCCTTGAAGAACGCATCCACCGGGCTTGGGACCCTGCGCCCATGAATCCACTCAACTCCTCTCGACGCGCCCTGTGCACGGTGCTTCTGGCCGGCGCCACCCTGGCCGCGCCCGGCTGTGACGAGACTCCCACCGAGCCGGCCGTCGTCACGGACGCCCGGTTCGCTACGGCCTGGGGCGACAACGACCTGCGTCCCGGCCAGTTCCTGGCCGCGCGGGACGTCGAGGTGGATGCCGACGGCGCCATCTACGTTCTGGACGCCTATGCGCCGCACGTGGAGGTGTTTGCCCCGGACGGTTCCCACCTGCGTCGCATTGTCCTGGATCCGTCGTGGCGGTTGGGAGACGCCCTGGAATCCTGGACCGGACTCGCCGTCCAGGAGGGTCGAATCGCGGTCAGCGACGCGGGCCGCGGGCGGTTGGTCCAGGTGGCCCCGGACGGGGGAATCGATGGAATCTGGGATGTGGCGCAGCGTCACCGGGAAGCCCATACGGGAGCGTTCACCGGGGCAGCCGCGCAGCCCATGGGGTTGACCTTCCTGGCGGACGGATCCCTGGTCGCCGCGGAGTGTGCGTTTCCGACCGAGTCGGGCCACGTGACGACATGGTCCGCCGAGGGAGCGGTGGAGGCCACCTGGACCCGGGGGATCCGGGTGTCCGATGTCGCGGTGGGCCTCGGGGGGAATCTCCTGGTGGTCAGCGGCTGGGGGAGCACGCTCGAGGTGATCGGGGTGGACGGGACGGTCCTGGGCGACATCTCCGGGTTCGTCGAGCCGCGCGGGGTCGCCTTTGCTTCCGGAGAGCGCGCCTATGTGGTCGACGCCGCCCGCCGTTTCGTGACCGTGATGCGGGTGCGTCCCGGGATCGGATCGTGGAGTCTCAATGAGGTAGGGGTGTTTGGTGAGCCGGGGAACGGGGACGGGCGGTTCGTGAAACCCACCGGGGTGAGCGTGGGCCCGGACGGAACGGTCTACGTTGCCGATGTGGGGCGTGTTCCCGAGGTCGAGACTCCCGGATGGCCGGTGCAGGCGTTCGCCCCGGATGGATCCTTCCTTCGGGGCTTCGGGAGCGTGCAGGGCCGTGCCCCCGGCCAGTTCCGGCGGCCGGTCGCCGTCGGCTATGACGCCCTCGAAGGGCGGGTGTATGTGATGGACATCGGCCAGTCCCGCATCCAGGTCTTCGACCCCCAGGGACAGTATCTTGGCGAATGGAACGAGGCGCCCGGCGTGTTCGGGACCCCGGGTGTCGATCTCGCGGTGGGACGGAACGGCGTGGTCTACATTGCCGATGCGGCCCGGGGCGAGGTGCGCTGGAGCAGCCCGGAAGGCGTCCCCCTCGGGCAGACGGACCGGATCAATCAGGGGATCCGGCCCACCGCCGTCGCCACCGGACAATGGCTGGTTCTTCTCGACCCCTCCAACGGACGGGTCGTGCAGGTGGATGGCCAGGGGAATCAGGTGCGGGAGTGGCGGTCGGAGATCGATGCCGCTTCCGACGTCGCGGTGGCGCCGGACGGTTCGGTCTTTGTCCTCCAGTCCTCCCGGGGTCGGGTGCAGGTGTATTCGGGGTTCGGAGGCAGGCTGCAGGACTGGAGTCCGGTGGATGCCGAAGGCGACCCGCTGGTCCGCCCGCGAAGGATCGAAGTGGACAACCGGGGCAACGTGTTCGTGGTCGACGAGACCGCCCATTCCGTTTCGGTCTACGGGCACGACGGGACCTTCCGGTTCGCGTGGGGGGCCGAAGGGGAGGGGCCGGGTCAGTTCCGTGCCCCGGCCGGGCTCGCCCTCGGTCCGGCGGGCGAGGTGTTTGTCTCCGATGCGGGAAACCACCGCATTGTGCGGTTCGACGTCCAGTGATCCGCCCCGGTTGGTCCGGGCCCGGTCTGCTGGTTCCCGCATTGCCGCGGGAAGGCAGTGCACCGCCGTTTTTTCGAGGAGCTTGGTGCCCGCGGACCCGTGCGACCAACACCGCGGAGGCGGGCTCCCGGTTCCGTTCGGCAGGGTACGCCGGCGACATGGAGAGAACATCTTGACCGGCTGGATCCTGTTGCTGCTGGCTTCCCTCCTGGCCTCCGGGGGGGCCTCCGCGACGCCCTCCGCCACGCCCAACACGCGCGCGCTGGAGGACGGTGCCGCCTCTCCCGCGGCACGTGTCGCCGACGTCGGGTGGCTTGAGGGGACCTGGGTCGGGGAAGGCCTCGGGGGGCAAGTCGAGGAAATCTGGTCCGCCCCGGCCGCGGGTGCGCTGATGGGTTCGTTCCGGGCCATGCGGGAGGGTGCCCCGCTCTTCTACGAGTCCTTCATTATCGTCGAGGAAGAAGGATCGCTCGCGCTTCGTCTCAAGCACTTCAACGCGGACTACACGGGGTGGGAGGAGAAGGACGAGCTCAAGATCTTCCCCCTGGTCGCCCTCGAGGACGAGGCGGTCTACTTCGACGGGTTGACCTATCGCCGTTCCGGGAACGTGTTGGAGGCGTTCGTCGTGGTGGATCACGATGGGGAGCGGTCGGAGTACGCATTCCACTACACCTTGCGGGAGCCGGAATCCATGTCGTCATCGCCCATTTCGTTGGTCCAGGAAGAGCTGTTCGCCGCGGATCGTGCTTTCGCGGCCGAGGTGGCCAAGGGGGGGGCCGCTGCGTGGGCCTCCTGGTTCGCGCGCACCGGAACCCAGTTTCCCTCGGCGGGTCGTCTGGAGGGGCGTGAGGCGATCGAGGCCCACATGCAGGGGCTGTTCGACGGGGGGAACCAGCTCCACTGGGACCCGGTCACCGCGGTGGCTGCGGCCTCGGGAGACCTGGGATACACCCTGGGTCGTTGGAAGTTCTCGAATCCGGAAGGTGTGGTCGCGGCCACCGGCAACTATGTGAGCATCTGGACACGCACCGCCGACGAGGGCTGGCGGGTCGCGGTGGACATCGGGAACTCCGACCCGGACGAGTGATAGACTCGCCGGCCCATGAGCGACTTCGGCGACATCCCCGATCCCGAGTTCCGCAAGGCGGCCCACGAGGTGGCCGACTGGATGGCGGACTACCTGCAAACCGTCGACGACCTCCCGGTCCTGGCCCAGGTCCAGCCCGGTGACGTGGCGGCGTCTGGGTCACGCGGGGGGCCGGGTGCCGCCGATGCCACGCCCGGGTCGCGCGGGGGTCGGGTGCCGCCGACGCCACGCCCGGGTCACGTGGGGGCCGGGTGTCGCCGACGCCACGCCAGGTCACGCGGGGGGCCGGGTGCCACCGCCGCCGCGCCCAGGGTCACGCAGGGGCCGGGTGCCGCCGACGCCACGCCAGGGTCACTTGGGAGTCGGGTGTCGCTGAGGCCGCGCCAGGTCACGCGGGAGTCGGGTGCCACCGACGCCGCGCCAGGCCACGCAGGGGCCGGGTGTCGCTGAGGCCGCGCAGGAACCGTCCCGGGGGGTAAGCCGCGCCTACCCCGCCGGTCAACCTGGGCTTCACCCGACGCGCACTCCGGGCTCACCCCGAGTGCATCCCGCGCAACCGCGCACCCGGGAGTCAACCCGCGCTCACCCCAGGCTCATCCTCGGCACCACCGGTAGTCTTCGGGCTCATCCTCGGCGCCCCCCGTAGGTCACCTCGGGCGCATGGCGGTGCCACAACCCCGGGCTTCACCTTGGGCTCGCCGCGCGCCACTCGGCGCGGACTCCAGGCTCTACTATGGGCTCTCCCCGTGCGCACCCGGGCTCGCTCTCGGCTCATCCCTGACTCACCTTGGGGACTTGACCCCGGGCTCACCCCGGGCTCACCCCGGACTCACCTTGGGGACTTCACCCAGGGCTCAGCCAGGGCTCACCCTGAGCTCCCGCTGTGCGCTATGCGGCGCTTACCCCAGGCTTCACTTTGGGCTCCACCCCAGTCCCACCCGGAGCTCACCTCGGGCTCACCCCAGTCGCCACTCTGGGGTCCGCCGGAGTTCACCTCGGGCTCCTTCCGTGCTCCACGCGGCGCTTACCCCAGGCTTCACTTTGGGTTTCACCCAGTCGCCACCCGGATCTCCCCTCGGGTTTACCCCGAGTGTATCCCGGGCACGCGCGCATTCCGGAGTCAACCCGCGCTCACCTCACGTTCACCCCCGACCCGGCCCTCCCGGTCGCTTGCTGGTGGAACCGAGTACGGGCAGGCGGTCCGGTTTCACTGACGCACCAGGCCAAGTCGGCATGGTCGGGGTGAGTTCGGTTGACTTGGCGCAGCATCTCTTCGCGGAACCGATGGTGCACGGCGCGGTGACACGCCGAACACAGGGTAAGCAGGTTATCCGGGTCATGCGTGCCACCCGCTTCGCGAGGTACCTTGTGGTGAACCTCGACAAAGAGCGATCGATCGCAACCCCTGATGCGGCAACGGTGTCCGTCGCGTCTCAACACCTCCCGACGTCGGGAAGGCGGGATGGTCGACTTGTTGCGTGCGCCGGGAGCCAGCACACGCGAGTCACACAGGATGGACTGGAGTGAAGTCGGTGAGAGAACTCGCCCTGACTCGCCTCCCGCGATCGCACCGCGTTCGCAGCCTGGACAAACGGTGACCATGACCTGGTAGTTGGGCCCAGTCCGGTGAAACGACTTGCCCGGGTTGTCCACCCGGGTGGACAACTGCGCGGCCCGGTTGCGGGCGCCAGGGACACCACCCTCCGTGGGGTGAACACCATCGGGTCCTGCACCGCTCGTTGGGTGAGCGCCATCGGGCGCAGCACCGTTCGTGGAGTCGTCACCGTTATGCCCTCCGCGTTCTACGCCAGGCTCACGGCCAGGCTCTCCACCCTGTGCGTGAGGATCATTCATGTGCGCCCCACCGGCTACGCGAGAATCACCCTGGGGCGTCACACCGACTGGATCACTCCCCGGTCCTCCACTCCCTGCACAAGGATCGCCGCCGGGCGTCGCGCCCGCTGAGGATTCGTCACCGCGGTGTCCACGTTCGGATTGCGTCGGATCCGCGTCGGTGCGATCCGCAGTCGGTTGGGGCGGGTCCCCTTGCGACGCGTGCCCGGATTCCTGTTCCTTCCTCGCGGCTCGTCGCATCCGGGCTTCCGATTCCATTTGTCCGGCCAGAGCCTCATAGGCGGCGACCATCATTTCGGCCCGCGTGCCCTTGAACCTCAGCTTCCGGATCCGTTCGATCAGGGCTCGGTAGCGTCCGTGCAGCACCGGGTCCAGATCGACCCCCACCCGGATGGGGATCTCCACCGATTCCAGTTCATCGAGATAGGAAGTTTCCCGGGGCGAAAGCGGAATTTCGTTCGATGTCGGCTGCCCTGGGTTTGCCATGGGCCTGAACCCTGCGTCCCCGGGTGACACGCCTGGAGTGATCTGGCCGCCGGGATCCGTCGCGGATCCAAGGGAGGAGGAGGGCGTGGAGATCCTGCTCTGCCCACTTCCAGGGGCAGCAGACCCCAGCGTTGCGCGGCTCGCCGGGCCCCCGTGTGAACGGGGCGCTGCGGGACCCCCGTGGGATCCGCGCGTCGTGGCGGCACCGTGTGTTCCGGGCGCTGTCGGGTCGCCGTGGGATCCGCGCGTCGTGGCGGCACTGTGTGTTCCGGGCGCTGTCGGGTCGCCGTGGGATCCGCGCGTCGTGGCGGCATCGTGTGTTTCGGGTGCTGCGGGATCGCCGTGGGATCCGTGCGTCGTGGCGGCACTGTGTGTTCCGGGCGCTGCGGGATCTCCGTGCGCTCCGTGCGTCGTGGCGGCACCGTGTGTTCCGGGCGCTGCGGGTTCGCCGTGGGATCCGCGCGTCGTGGCGGCACTGTGTGTTCCGGGCGCTGCCGGGCCTCGACGGGATCCGTGTGTCCTGGCTGCCTTCCCTCCCAGGCTGAGGGTTGATTGCGAAGTAGGTCTCGCGCGTGACCGTGCCGATACGCGGGCCCGCTTGATCGCCTCCTCCAACTCCCGACGACTTGCGGTCATGGCTGCGGCAACCCACTTCGACTCCGAGCCGGGAGTGGCAACCTTCAGGAGCGCCCGGGCCTTGGTCCAACTCACCGCGCCCGACGCGATGGCGGCCCGAAGCTCGGGCAGGACCTCGAGCCGCTGTGCCAGCTGAATGAAGAGGTAGCTCTTGGAGCGGGAGAAACCAAGCTCCTCCTGCGCGTAGAGGATCATGGAACCGTGGCCCAGGCTCCGATACAGGCGCCGCTGCAATACTTCGGCAAACCAGAGAACGACGTTGTGCTCGGCTTTGTGGAGTTCCTTGACCGCGCTCTTGAGATGACGGTGGACCGAACCTGCCGGCAGATTCCGACGAAAACTCGTCATGGGGCTCCCCCTGTTGTTGATCGTGTAGACGCAACGACGGGGAAGTTGAGGAGTACAAAGTATGCGCGAAGAACCCGGCGGTCTGCAACCATCCTACCGGGAAGCGGTCTGGATCGTGGAGTTCGCACGGGGACGCCCCACTTGCGGGGTAGCGACGTGGGGAAGAGCCGGTCGCGAATCCCGCTGCGGATAGAGGGACCCGGGAAACGTCCAACCCGCCGGCGGTTCACCCTGCCCTGCGGGGTTCCACCGCAGTTGCCTGAACTTCACTGCACCGTACGGCCCACTGCACCGTACGGCCCACTGCACCGTGCCGCTCAGGGCACCACTGCACCGTACGGCCCACTGCACCGTGCCGGGCGCCACTGCACCGTACCGAAT
The DNA here is from genome assembly GCA_942491735.1 of Candidatus Eiseniibacteriota bacterium. Classification (GTDB taxonomy): domain Bacteria; phylum Eisenbacteria; class RBG-16-71-46; order JABDJR01; family JABDJR01; genus CALOCN01. Next base: position 690,531 of record CALOCN010000014.1, read on the forward strand.
CCCATGTTGCATATCCCACGGCGCACGGCGCACGCGGCGAGAGGTGCACCGCCGTGCGGTACGGGTGGCCTGTTGGCCCGGGCGAAGCCGCCTACCGATACCCGGCCTTGATGTTGCCCCAGGTCGTGACTTGTACCGGCGAGCAGCCCGGGACCGACGCCACCCCCGGCTTTCCGATAAAGGGGCAGCCACAGGGATTCCATCCGCCAACGCCTCCAAAGCCGATGCTGGGGGGGAAATTCTCGCTGTATTGGAGTTCCGATTCGGAAGACGCGCAGTCAGCGACCTTATACTCCGGTGGGTTGATGCCGTCGTTGGGGGTCAAGATCAACTGGCCGTCTCCATAGGCGTAGACGTAGAGCGCTCCGGCAACCGCGTGGACGGACAAACCCGCGGGCGACGTTACCTGGCAGTTGGTCAAAGGGGTCCAGGTGATGCGGTTCCCCGCTCCGCTCGCCGGCCAACCGCTGTTGGGAAACTCCAGGTCGGCGCAAAGTTTCCATCCGAAAATCCCCACATTGGGATCCGCAGCGATTCCGCAGGAGACGCCCGCGATCCCCGGTCCCGGATCCGCACCGGCGACCACGATGTAGACGTCGGCTCCGCTGTGGGTGGGCCACTCGGTCGTATACGATGCGCAGCCCAGGCCCTGGTTGTTGGGGTTGAGAGGGCCGCAGATGTCCGAAGCCTTCGACGCGTGTGCCTGCACGTGCACGGCAATCACGGCAAGATCCTGGGTACCGGCAACGAGGACGTTGGGGGCGGCAAGAAGGCAGAGAGTCAGAAGGGCCAGGAAGAATCGCATGTGACCTCCGGGAATCTGAGGGAGCCCGACTCAGTGGTAAGTCTACCCGAATGTCCCCCCCGAGGGAAACGGGAGGCGCTGAGTCGGGACTTCGCGGGCGGCCTTCAGGTCGGTGACATGAGATAGGAGGCCGCAAACCGTACGAGGGTCATTCCTGGGCTGGTCCGGGTGTCACGGAACAGAAAAGGGCCCCGAATCCTTCGATCCGGGGCCCAAATGTCTTGCCGTCCAGTCGATTACGAAGCCGGAGCGTACTTCACGCTGCACCCATAGGACTTGTTCTGGGTGGGCTCGTACTCACCGGAGAAGTATCCGCTGAGGCATTCGTTCACGTAGTTGGTCTCGCCCAGGGTGGCGACGTCCTTGTTGTCGTCGATCGCGCCGACATAGATGAGCATGCCGGTCTCGCTGATCACGTACATCTGGGGCGTGGTCTTGGCCTCATAGGCGCGTCCCACCATGCCGTCCTCGTCAAGCAGGACCGGATAGTCCATTCCGTACTCTTCCCGTGCCTCCTGGTTCAACTCGAGCCCGTTCCCCTGCTTCCCGGCACCGCCCGAGTTGATGGCGAGCCAGACCACGTTCTCGTGCTCAACGGCCGCGGCATAGGTGTCGGACATCGAGCTCGTCTTCACGTGATGCTTCTTCACGAAGGGGCACTCCGGGTTGAACCACTCCAGCACCACCACCTTGCCGTCGGCGATGTAGGTGCTGAGGGTGTGCTCGTTCCCTTCCGTGTCGGTCAGGGTGAAGTCCGGGGCAAGTGCCCCCAGTTCGGCGGTGGCGCCGGCGTGAGCCAGCGGGTTTGCGTGGTCATGATCGTGGTCGTGATCCGGGCCGGCCGTGACCAGACCGGTTCCGGCGACGAGGACCGCGGCCGCGGTGGCCAAGGCAAACTGCAACTTGAATCTGCGCATTCGATTTCTCCTATGTGTCCACTCATGGGTGGACGGCGGGCTGTTTTTCGGAACCAGGTTCCGAACCAAAGGGCCGCTCGCTGGGAGCGTGCACATCAACGAAAGTGATCAGGATTCCCCGTTGATCGGGGAATCCACCGTGAAGAACGTGAGGGACCCTGCTTGTTCCACCTCGAGCACACCCATGAGACGGCTTCCGTCAGCGTCCTGTTCAGGAGCCAGTCGAAGCCGAAGCCGACCCGCCTGCGCGGTGGCGTCCTCGATCGGGTTGGCCAATGGGACACACGCGGAAGCGGGATAGAAAGCCAGTCGGTCGGCGCCGCTGAACGCGAGCATCGCGATCCAGCCCTCGAAGCCTCCGGATCCGGATTCCGACCCCTCCGGGGTTCCCGGCTCGAACCCTACAGTCAGACGCTCCGGGGCGGGTCCAGGCAGCCTGGACCGCGCCACGGCCACGCGGGGATCCCCGTTGCCGGACGTGTCCTCGGCCGGTTCCACCTGGAAGGTGGTCTGTGCCCTGGCCGAACCCGGAATGCAGGCCTCCCGGCAGGCCAACCAGTTCACCGTGGCGTCGACCCGCATCGAGGAACCCACCGCGGCACTCCCGGAAACGGTGAGTGGGACCAGGAGCGTGACCTCGCCTACATAGACATGATCCAGAATGTTTCCGGGAGAAATGTGCCGTTCCGGGGCAGGCCAGAGCATCTCGCCCGCGGTCACTCCCGCCGGCAACTCCAGATCCACCGACACCGGATAGCCGGTGTCGTTGAGACCGTCCCAGTAGACGTGCCAGCCTTCCTGGATCTGCAGGTGAACCCCCAGCATCACGGTGCCGCCGGGGGATCCCGACGGATTCTCGGTGATCAGGGTGACCCGGGCCAGAGGGTCGGAGACCTCCTCCGGGTCCTCGCCGAATCCGGGGCTGTCGCCAGCGAGAGAGGATGGGGGAAGTCCGAGGGCAGCCGTCAGACCCAACAGAAGGACGAGAGCGCAGTGAGGCGGGCTGAATGGAAGTGTGGATCGGATGGGAATGGAGTAGCCCCTCCCAGGGCGAGTGCAGCGGGTCATGGCCAAGGCGCGAAACTGTACCAGAATACTCGGAAACTCAACGATCGAGTCCGCGGCATTGAACATTGAACGGCCAATTGCCGGGTGCTCAGTCGATTGGGAATCGGAGGGTCCATCCAACGGGGGATCCCGGAGGACGTAACGGAGCCCTACAAGGGGGGTGGTGCTCTCGCCCGCTGCTCGTAAGTGCCGCTCTAGCGGCCGTTTGCGGGGACCATCAGCTTCTGGCCGGGGACGATCCGGGCGGTTCGCATCCCATTGATCGTCTTGATCCGACCCACCGAGGTGCCGAATCGTTGGGCAATCCCCCACAAGCTGTCACCACGGGACACCGTGTAGGTGGAGTATCCGGAGGAGACCGGCTGCTTGCCGACCGGGGGCGGGGGAGCCGGTTTGGCGGCCGGTTGCGGGCCCATCACCTCGGTCGCCATGGATGCGGCGACCCCCGAGTTGTTGCTGTTCGTCCCTGCGGTGGACGATGCCGTTTCCGGTGCGTTCGCGTCGAGCAGGAACGGCTTGCCGGTCTTGCGCTCGACGTAGGCCGCGTACTGGGTCGGGAAAACGGCAATGTGGTAGTGCGAGGGACGCCGCTCCCGGGTGGCCTCGAGCACGCCTCGCCCCTCCAGCGTCAACAGTGTGTGCTCCAGCCACTTGCGGGCGTTTCGGCCCCCTGGTCGTCGCAGATCGATGGCCATCCCGGTGGGGTGGACCGAGTTCTTGGAGGCATTGCGGGGCTGCCGGGAAAGTGGGCGGGTCAGACTGGTCACGACCAGCTTTTCCCCGGTGGCTGCCCGGTACTGCTGCGAGAGTCGCTCGATGAACAGCCGTACCTCGGGTCGGGCGTAGGGGTAGGAAACCCCGGAGAGTTCGTAGTTCGCGTTCCCTGGGACCCGCACCAGAAGGCCCATTTCCACGAACTTCTTGACCTGGTTGGAGGTCTTGAGCCGGCTGTAGTCGTGCTGGTCGGCGACCCGGACCTGGCGGTCCATGGACCAGGTGGAACCCTTGAGGCTCTGGGCCGAGACGGGGGTTGCCACAATAGCCATCAGCCCGATCCCGCAAAGCAGGGTCAGGGGGGAGGTTCGTAACGGCGCGAACCTGCGTCGCACCGGGGAGGCACCCTCCAGATTCCCCCCGAAGACGGGCTCGAAAAGCTTCATTGGTTTACGGAAGTGCGTTGTGGCAGAACCACTTCCAGGATCCGTTCACCTTCGGATCGCGGGCGAGTGTACACCATGTCCTGGGTTATCGGGAACCCTTCGGTGTGGATTGAGTTCGCTCTCGTCGGTGCCACTGCTCCAGGAGTGATTTCACGAGTTTCTCGCGGAAATCCGAGCCCCGGGCAAAGTAGCTTCCCAGGACCATGTATCGGGCGGGCGGGTCGAAGTCGACCTGGTCCAGGAAGACCTCGCCGTCCCCGTCGGCGAAGACGGTCCGCAGGCTGTCCGCATGGATGCGGTAGAAACCGACATCGCCGTCCCTGACCCCCCGCTCCTCGAGAAATGCGTACCAGATCGGCAGCTGCCTGGAAACGCGCTCGAAGTGGGGCTGGGTGACGAACCCGGCCTTCACCGCCCTTTCCATGTTCCGGCGGATTCCCGACATGAATTGACCCAGGCTGGCCCCCCGCATGAACTCCATGTGAACCCACGCGTCCGGGGCCTGGAGCACGATCTCGGCGACCTGATCGGCAATGCCATCCGTGAACTCCGGGGATCCGTGACCCTCCATGAGATCCTTGAGCCGCAACGCGGACTTGCGATCCACCCGCACCCGGACCCTGGCCACGTTGACCTGGAAGATGGTCTTCTCGAACAGCATCTCCATGTCCGAGTTGCGCGACGGAGGAATCGACTCGGGTCCCCCGGTGTTCCAGGGGGGGATGGGTTCGGTGTCGAGCAGGACCAGCGGCTCCGGGTCCAGCGAGTAGACCGACCGTTCATCCGGTTGCGGTGGGGGCTGCTGGGCCCAGGCCCCGGCAGCCATGGCCGCTCCCACCACCCATAGCACGAGGGCCGGCCCCGCTGCGAGACCGGCCCTCGGAACCTTCAACATGCGGCGCGGATTCTCAGCGACTCGACGGGGAAGGGGCGTCCTTGGGCTCCGGGTCCCGCACGTACTTCGAGAGCCACTGGTTGGTCTCCCACATCACATGCATCACGGACTCGCGCCCCCGGTAGCCGTGACTTTCCTCGGGCAGCATGACCAGCCGGGTGGTGGCGCCCAGCCCCTTGAGCGCGTTGAAGTAGCGCTCGCTCTGCATGGGATAGGTCCCGGAATTGTTGTCTTCCTCGCCGTGAATCAGGAGCAGGGGTTGGTTCATGGCGTCCGCGTGCATGAACGGGGACATGGCAAAGTAGACCTCGGGGGCCTCCCAGACCGTGCGTTCCTCCGACTGGAACCCGAACGGGGTCAGGGTCCGGTTGTAGGCCCCGCTGCGGGCAATGCCGGCCGCGAAGAGATCGCTGTGGGTGAGCAGGTTGGCCGCCATGAAGGCGCCATAGGAATGACCGGCAATGGCCATCCGCTTGGGGTCGCCGACTCCGCGGCGCACCAGTTCGTTCACCGCGGCCTCGGCGCCCGCGACCAACTGGTCCACGTAGGTATCGTTGGGCTCATCCTCCCCCTCGCCGATGATGGGAAGTTTGGGGTCGTCCAGCACCGCGTAGCCCTGGGTGAGCCAGGCCAACGGGGAGTACCACGCCACCCGGTCGAACCGGTAGGGGGAGTCCTCGATCTGCCCCGCCGCATCCGCGCTCTTGTACTCGGTGGGATAGGCCCACATCACCACCGGTAGGAGTCCGTCCCGCTCCGCGTCGTAGCCGGGCGGCAGATAGAGCGTGCCCGAGAGCTTCACCCCGTCCGCGCGCTCGTACTCGATGAGCTCCTTCTTGATCCCGCTCAGTTCCTCGTGGGGATGGGGGAAGTGGGTGATCTGGGTCAGCTCGTCGGTGGTCACGTCGTGGAGGAAGTAGTTGGGTTGGTCCTTCACCGATTCGCGGCGGCTGATCATCCGTTCGCCCTGGGCGTCGGCGAGGGTCAACGGCATCTCGTAGTAGGGAGCCTCGGAACGCCAGAGCCGGGTGGTTTCCCGGGTGGTCAGGTCCATGGTGTCCAGGAAGGGGCGGTCCCCTTCGTCGGACGCGCCTTCGCCGATCAGGAAGGCGCGATTGGCGTCGTTGACGATGATGACCGACTCGCCCCAGTCGTTGCGCCGGGTGACGAAGTTGCCCGGGTCGCTGTAACGATCCTGGTAGGAACGGTCCCAGAGAAGGACCGGCTCGGCGTCGGCCGATTCCGTGTCCAGCATCCAGGTCTTCACGTTGCGGGTCTTCCACCACCACTCCCAGGCAAAGGCAGTGCCGTTCTCGGCCCAGCTGATGGTCCAGTAGCGCTGAGCCAACTGGACGAGTTGCGTGGGGGGCGCATCGAAGGGGGCGGCCAACATGAAGACCGCGTCGCGGATCTCGGCTTCGGCGCCCGCGTCCCCGCCGTCCTGGGCCTCGGCCCAGTAGATCGTGGCCGGCTGATCCGGGCGCCACGTGTATTCGCGCGGCCCGGTCGGGACGCTGCCGTAGGCGATGGGCACCGATTCCATGCGGGGGAGGTCGGCGATCTGATGGATCGCGTCCCCCTTGAGGTTCCAGATCTCCACCCGTTTGGGGAACCGATAGTAGGGAACCAGGTAGGAGAACGGCGTGTGCATGGTCTCCACCAGGAGATACTCGCCGTTGGGAGCCGGCTCCAGGTCGGAGATGATGCCGGCCGGCCCGATCTCCGTGCTCTTGCCTTCCACCGAAACCCGCACCAGCTGGCTGGTCAGGTAGTAGGTGAACAGCGCTTCGTCGTGGGGGTTCTTGAGCAGGTCCTGGTAGGTACGCGCCGGGCTCTTGCCCCCCATGTTCTCCTGCACGATGGGTCCGGTGGGAACCAGCGGTGCTTCCGGAGGCGCTCCCCGATCCTTGGGAACGGTGGTGGCGATCAGGGTACGGCTGTCCGAGAGCCACACGAACGCGTTGGCCAGGGCCGCGTTGAGACGCCGATCCAGGATGCGCTTGGCCTTGCCGTTGCCGGTGTCGGCGACCCACAGATGGATGTCGTTGTCGCTGGTGGTCGTGAACGCGACCCACTTGCCGTCGGGCGACCACGTCGCATCGTCGAGTCGAAGCCCTTCCGGCACGCCGGTGATGGGGGTTTCTTCGCCGGAAGCAATGTCCCGCACGATGAGCCGGGTCAGGGTCCAGCCGCGGCTGGGGCCGTTGGTGCGGGGCTTGAGCCGGACCCCGCCGATTCGCAGCTCCGGTTCGGCCATCTCGGCGATGGAAGGGAGCGCCGGGCGTTCCATGACCAGCATCCGGGTGCGATCCGGGCTCACGCTCACCGACGGCGTGAGTGGCGCGTTGACCAGATCGGCCAGGGCCTTGGGGGGGGTCTGGTAGGTCAGGGTCTCGGCGGACGCGGGCGGAACCGGCTGAACCCAGAGGGTTCCCAGAACACACACAACGACCCCGATCAGAAACTTCTGCATGCGGAGCTCCTTGACGACGGGTGGGCCAGAGAAAGGGGTGGGCCCCTGTAGATTAGCACCGCTGCCGGATGGATTCCACACTCAGGGAAGGGTTGACGGCGGTTGTAAATGACTGATGCGTAATGAGTTGGGGGGGCGCCGAGAGCCCTTTCCCGTCTCGGGCGGTCCGTGGTCTAATCTCCCCTCCAAGAGTCACGATCCCCTCGATGGCTTCTTGGAACCGTACCGTGAACGGACCCCCGTCGCGGCGCGTCCCAGAGACGTCGCGTCCCGTCGGCAACCGGCACCCCTGCCGGAACGGTCCACCGAGGAGGAACCATGATTCGAACGCCGCAGCGGGCCCGGTATTTTCTGTTGCTCGGAACAGGGATGCTTGCCCTCGCCTTGACGTCCTGCTACCCGGGAGGTGCGACGGACAACTCCGACCGCGACGTCGCCATCACCGGGTACGACCTGGAGTACGACTTCTCCGTGAACAGGACGTACGCGCGCCCAGGCGAAGTACAAAAGATCTGCGACGAGGGGGAGGACTGCGATCCGCTCACCGCGTCCATGCAGGCCCTGATCCTCCAGACCGTCGACGACAACATGAGCGCGCTGGGATATACGATGGTCGACGACACGCCGACGGCCAACCCCGACGTACGTCTCCCGATCTCGGTGATCGAGTCCACCACCTGGTACCTGTGGGCCAGCTATCCACCGTATTGGTGGGGGCCGGGTTGGGGATGTTGCTGGTACCCGTGGTACCCGTGGTATCCAAGCTACGGCGCATCCTCGGTCACCACCGGCACGGTGCAGATCGATTTCGTTCCCCGTCCCCAGGTCGGCTGGCCCGACCCGGATGGCGACGGCGACGGAGTCCGGGTTTCCGTGGCGTGGAGTGGGGCGATCAATGGCGTCCTGGGCAGCGTAGTCCCTGCCGAGGATCGCGTCACACAGGGAATCAATCAGGTCTTTGAGCAGTCGCCATACCTGGGGGTGAACATCCCGACCAAGCCGTCGCCGGCCGGTGCAGTGTGGGGGGACAACTAAATGAAGAACATCAAGAGATTGCTGTTGGCGCTTCCCGTGATTGCGGCGCTGGTACCGGTGGGTCCGGCCCAGGCCCAGGGTGACTCCTGGCTGGCCCTGACCTACAACGTGAGCGTCCCCATCGGGAACACCGCGGACTACATCGGCCAGGTGAGCTTCCGGGGCGCGGCGTTCGACTACCGCCAGGAGAGAACACGGTACTGGACCCTGGGTTTCACCGCGGCCTGGCACGTGTTCAACGAAGAGGTGTTCGGAACGGCCAGTGGAACCCGGACCGGAGAAGTGGGACCCGGTCAGGGAATCGACATTACCGGGAACCAGTTCCGGTATATCAACGCGTTTCCCCTGCTGGTCACGTCCCACTACTACTTTGGCAAGGAGATCCATACGCGCTTCTATGCCGGCGGTGGGGTGGGGACCTACTACATCAAGGCACGCACCGAGCTGAGTCAGTTCGCCTTCACGGAGGACAACTGGCACTTCGGACTGGCTCCCGAGGTGGGCGTGACGACCCCGCTCGGCGAGGGCATGGGGATCTTCAACGTCCGTTGGAACTACGCGTTCAAGTCGGGTGACGTGGATGCCCAGTCCTACTTCACCTTTGCCGTCGGACTTGCCTGGTTCTAGATCCAGGAGTCCCGGGTGAAGACATGGGGCCGGTGCCGGTGGGCGCCGGCCCCTCTTTCATCCCGTGCGCAGGCTTCGTGTTGTGCGCGGGGACATCGCGGAACCCGCGGCCGCGCGTTAGGATGCAGGCATGCACGATGTCATCGTGGTCGGCGGAAGCGTAGCCGGTGCGGCCTGTGCGGCCTTCCTGGCCCGGGAGGGTCGCGACGTGCTGCTCCTGGACCGGGCTCGTTTCCCCCGCGCCAAGGCCTGTGGTGAAGGGATCCAGCCCTATGGGGTCGAGGTCCTGGACCGCCTTGGCGTTTCCCTTCCCGGGGCCATGTCGACGCGGGGGCTGCGGTTTCGGGTGGGACCCCGCTCACGCGACGTGGCGTTTCCGGGTCGGGAGGGCCTGGCCGTACGGCGGCTCGAGCTCGACCCGGCCCTGCGCACCCGCGCGCTGGACGCGGGCGCTACGCTTCTCCGGCAAACGGTCACCTCCGCCGAGCCGGGGTGTGTTCGCACCCGCGAGGAAACCCACCGGGCGCGGATGGTGATCGGCGCGGACGGGGTGGGTTCGGTTTGCCACGGGGGATTCGGGGTGCGGCGTACGGTCACCGGGGGCCGCCTGGGATTGAGCACCCATGTCCAGGGGTGGCGCGGCCCGAGCGATCGGGTGGAGGTCATCCTGCTCACCGGTGGGGAGCTCTACCTCGCCCCGGTCGGTCCCCGGGAGACCCTGGTCGCATTCCTGCTCGAACCCAAGCTGTGGAAGGAACACCACGGTGCTCCGCCACGCACCGGGGAGGACGTCGCGCGGTTTCTCCGCCGGCACTGGCCGGAGCGGGCGTCGGCACTGCGGGTGGAGGAGCCGGTCCTGTCCTCGGCCCCCCTGTCCACCCGGGTGGACAGGGTGTGCGGACCGGGGTGGCTGCTGGTCGGTGACGCGGCAGGGCGACTGGACCCGGTGTCCGGGCAGGGGTTGGCCCTGGCCCTGGCCGGGGCGGAACTCGCCGCGGGTCGGGTGGGGGAGATGCTCGAGGGTGGGGTGCAGGAGACCGACTACGCACGCGCCTGGCTCGCCCTGCGGCGGCCGGCGGCGGCCGTCACGTCGCTGCTCCTGGCCCTGTCCCGCCATCCCCGCTGGGCCGCGGAGGCCCTGCGTCTTCCGTTCGTGGCCGATCGCCTGATGGCTCGCGCTGCGCGGGGGGGAGCCGGGGAGTGGACCGGCACCCGGCGGGGTGGTCGGGTTCGCGCTGAGCCGAAGGTATTCGTGCGTTGAGCTTCAACCACCGCGCCGACCTCGTTGAACGCATGGACGATCCCGACCTGCCCCTGGACGTGATGTCCAGGACCCTGCACACCCTCGCCGCGCTCAACCGGTTGACGCTGGCCCGTCGAATCCTTGCCCGGGCATGCCGGGGACAGCGGATCCTGGACGTGGCAACCGGCGGAGGGGACATTGCGCGGTACCTGTCGGACCGGCAGGTCGGGAGCACGGTGGTCGGACTGGACCGCCATGCCCGCGTGCTCGACGTGGCGCGGGGTCATGGCCAAGGCGTCTCCCTGGTTCAGGGGGATGCCAATCGAATGCCCTTCGCCGACCGCTCGTTCGACACCGCGTTCTGTCACCTCCTGGCGCACCATCTGGAACCGGCGCAGCTGACCAACGTCATCAGGGAGATGGGACGGGTCGCTCGGCGTGTCGTCGTTCTGGATCTGTGCCGGGACCGTCGCCTGTACGCCGCGGTCTGGTTGCTCACCCGGTTCTCACCCAGTGCGGTGGCCCGACACGACGGCCCGGTCAGCGTGCGCCGCGCCTACCGGCCGGGCGAAGCGGCTGAACTCGGAGCGGCGGCTGGATTGCAGACCCGGGTTGAGCGGGTGCTCGGATGGCGTTGGCTCATGATCGCCGAGGCCACGCGGGGGATCGACCCGGGAAGACCGGGGACCCGGCGGGCTCCCGGCGCGAACAGGGCAACCTGCTAGACTCGATCGTATGACCGCTCCCCAGGATCCCCCCGTACCGGCTCCGGCCGGTCCACTTACGGAAGAGGATCTCCGTGCGTTCACCGGCGGCGATGAAGTTCGAGCCTATCGCCTGCTGGGTGCGCACGTTCGACAGGAAGGCGACGTCCAAGGCACGCGATTCGCGGTATGGGCTCCCAACGCGACCCGGGTCGCGGTGGTGGGATCGTTCAACCGTTGGGATGAGACCGCCGATCCCATGGAACTCGTCGCTTCGGGGGTGTGGGTGCGATTCGTGCCGGGGGTCGGCCCGGGCGCCCTGTACAAGTTCACCATCGAAGGCTACGGTGGAATGCGTGGCGAGAAGGCGGATCCCTACGGGTTTGCCATGGAACTGCGTCCCAACACCGCCTCCCGGGTGGTAGCTCCGGATTCCTACACCTGGGGCGATGAGGCTTGGATTGCCGCACGGTCGGCCACCCAGGCCCATGATGCTCCCCTTGCCGTCTACGAGGTACACCCCGGCTCCTGGCGCCGCCGGGGCCAGCCCACGGAAGCGGACCCGGGCTGGCTCGACTACGACGATCTCGCCGATCGGCTCATCCCCTACGTCCGTGACATGGGGTTTACCCACATCGAGCTCATGCCGGTCACCGAGCACCCCTACGATGCCAGTTGGGGATATCAACCGGTCGGCTATTTCGCGGCCACCGCCCGGTTCGGCGACGCCGAGGGTCTTCGCCGGTTCGTGGATCGCGCGCACCAGGCGGGGGTCGGGGTCCTGCTGGACTGGGTGCCGGCGCATTTCCCCCGGGACGGTCACGGTCTGGTCTTCTTCGACGGAACCCACCTCTACGAGCACGCCGATCCCCGCCAGGGGGCTCACCCGGATTGGGGCACGCTCATCTTCAACTATGGACGACCCCAGGTCTGTTCGTTCCTGCTCTCCAGCGCCAACTACTGGGTGGAAGAGTTCCACATCGACGGTATCCGCGTGGATGCGGTGGCCTCCATGCTCTATCTCGACTACTCCCGCAAGGAAGGGGAGTGGATCCCCAACAAGTACGGCGGCCGCGAGAACCTGGAGGCCATCGAGTTTCTCAAGCGGCTCAACCATGAACTCCACACTCGGCATCCCGGGGTGCTGTCGGTGGCCGAGGAATCCACCGCGTGGCCCCGGGTGACCGGGCCGGTTGCCGAAGGCGGGTTGGGCTTCGACTACAAGTGGAACATGGGGTGGATGCACGACGTCCTGGAATACTTCGCCATGGACCCCCTCTTCCGCAAGGGCGCGCACGACAAGCTGACCTTCAGCCTGGTCTATGCCTTCAGTGAGCGATTTCTTCTGCCCTTCAGCCACGACGAGGTGGTGCACCTCAAGGGATCCATGTGGGGCAAGATGCCCGGGGACGAAGCGTCCCGTCTGGCCCATCTGCGCCTGCTCTATGCCTACCAGACCACGCATCCGGGAAAGACGTTGCTGTTCATGGGGTCCGAGTTCGGTCAACGGGGGGAGTGGAACGCCGAGTCCGAACTCGAATGGGGGCTTCTGGAGAAGCCGGGCCATGCGCGTCTGCGTCACCTGGTGACCTGGCTCAACACCCTGGCCCGCACCGAGCCGGCACTCCACACCTGGGACGATCACGGGCAGGGTTTCGAGTGGATCGATTGCCGGGATGCCATGCAGAGCATCCTCGTCTTTGTCCGCTGGTCACGGGATCGCGAGGAGTGTGTGGTGGTGGTGGCGAACTTCACCCCGGTGCCCCGGCCAGGCTATCGGATCGGTCTTCCGATGGGAGGGGAGTACAACCTGCTCCTGAGCAGCGACGCATCGGAATTCGGCGGGGGCGGGGCCGAGCTCCCCGCGACCCTGGTCGCCGAGGCGGAACGCTGGCACGAACGGGACGACTCGGTGAGCCTCGATCTTCCCGCCCTGAGCCTGTTGATCTTCAAGCCGGTACGGTAGCCGCCGGGGATCGGCCCGGTCAGCCCTTCGCTGCGGACGCTTCCTTCATCCGGCGTTCCATTTCTTCCGGCGACACGTCCTCGATGTGGGTGGCCATGTACCATACGTTGCCGCACGGATCCTTGATCGCGCCGTGGCGATCCCCGTAGAACTGGTCGCTGGGTTTCTCCACGATCTCCCCTCCGGCCTTCACCGCGCGGTCGAACCAGGCGTCGACATCGTCCACGTACAGATACAACATGCAGGCCATCGGGTCCTTCGGGGTCTCCCCCATCATGACGCGGGAGTCGCCGATCCGAACCTCCGCGTGACGCACCCTGCCATCGGGGGCCATCACTTCGGTCTCCACCGCGTTGAAGGCACGCTTGAGGAAGTCGAGCAGTTCCGTGGCGCCCTGCACCGGGAGATAGGGCGTGATGGTGTGGTAACCGTCGGGTATGGGTTGAACGGGCATGATGGGTCTCCGTGGGATGGGGAGCGTAGGATGAAGATCAACTGAAGAACCGGGGGCGCTCCCGTTTCTTCCGGTTTTCCTCGCCGTCTCCGTGACCATAGAGGGTGAGGAAGGACTCCTCGGCCTCGTCGGTCCCGATCAGGATCATATCCGCCCCTTCCACCAGCGGTGCCGTAGGGTCGGACACGACCTCGAGCCCCTCGCTTCCCTGGATCGCCACGACGCTGCAACCGGTCTGCTCCCGGATGTCGGATTCGGCGATGGACCGGCCGGCGAGGGCGGGGGGCACCCGTACCTCGAACAGGTCCAAACCCTCCGCGACCATGACGATCTTGTTCCGCTCGAGGAGGTTCATGACCGCGCCGGCGCCCATGGAGGCATAGGAAAGCACGCTGTCCGCACCGGCGCGATGGAGCGTGACCACGTTCCGCTCGTGGGTGGCACGGCTCAGGATCTGGATGTCGGGACGCAGCTGGCGACAATAGATGGTCAGGTACACGTTCAGGTCGTCGTCGTGGGGGGTGATGATCACGGTGCCGGTCTTCCGGATGCCGGCTGCTTCCAGGACCTCGATATCGGCCGCGCTTCCGTGCACGTAGTGGGTGGGATCGGGAATCCGTTCCTTGAGCGGTTCCACGATCCGGTAACCCACGCCGCGTTGGCCCAGGGCCCGCGCGGTGGCCCGGCCCACCCGACCGCCCCCCAGGATGACGACCGGCGCGTTGGACACATTGTAGATGCAGAACAACTCGTCATACTTGGCCAGGGTCCTGCGGGATCCGGCCAGGACCAGCACGGTGTGGTCGTTGATCCGGGTGTCGGGGCGGGCGGCCTCGAACTTGCCTCGTTCCCACACTCCGACCACGGTGATCCCCACCTTCTCGCGAAGCCTGTTCTCGGCCAGGGTCTTGCCCACCAGCGGTGTGTGATGCGCGTTGGCCTCGGCGATCAGCAGATCGTCGAAGCGACCGATGACATGCGCCGTGGCGTCCCCCCCCAGGGTGCGACGGGCAAAGGACTGGCCGATCATCTCCTCGAGGCGCAGCACATAGCTGCTTCCGGCAAGTTTCAGGACGTCGACCGAGGCATCGTCGCTGGCCGACGTGATGATGGGGAGTTCCTTCATGATTCCACGCACGGTGAACGCGATGTTGGTGTTGGTCACGTCGGTGCCGGTGGCCGCGACCAGGGAGGCCCATTCCACCCGGGCCCGCGACCAGGTGTCCGGGTCGTCGGGTTCACCGACCATGACGTTGAGTCCCTGATCATGGAGACGCAATGCGTCGTCCACTTCCGGAACGATGAGGGCATAGCGATGGTTGAAGTGTTTGAGACGGTTGATGAGCGACCGGGTCACCGGGTCATCGTGGGTGAGCAGGATGTGGTCCCGAATGTCCGGGGAGAGACTGCGTGGAGCCCGCATGGCGGCCTGGGCGGTCATCCATGGCTCGTAGAAGAACTCGATGAAGGTGAACGGAAGGAGGACCAGAAGGAACACCGTTCCAGAGAGCAGGACCAGGATGGAAAACATTCGCCCGAGGTCGGTGTGGAAGGTGATATCCCCGAAACCGAGGGTCGACATGACGGTGAGGGTCCAGTAGAAACCGGTGATCCAGGTGTGCTGCTGGCCCTCCCGCAACATGAGGATGTGGAAGATCGCCGAGTAGACCAGGATCATCGCGAACAGGACCACGAAGAACCGCAGCAGCACACGCAGGTTGCGACGCCCGTGACGGCTGCGGATGAGGCCGAGGATCTCGGCGGGGAAGGCCTTCATCATGGGTGACTCATCGGGGACTACCCCGCATACAGCCGCAATTCCGTGGCCACCCGATCGGCATAGTGGAAGGTGGTCTGGAGGTCGGGGTGACGAACGATCACCAGTCCGTCCGAGATCAGGGTCTGCTTCCAGTTGCGGCGCCGCGCTCCCACCGGCAACAGATCCACCACGCACATGGCCTCGCCCAGTTCGGCCATCAGTCGCTCCAGCCCCTCGATCCGTTGGATGCGCCCCTGCCCCTCGGCTCGTTTGAAGATGAAGGCCGCGTTGTACTTCCGCGTCACCGGCTGGGAGAAGGTGCCGTGGCAGGTGGCCTCGGCCCAGCCCCGATAGAGATCGATATCGCAGGCGTAGTTCATGATGTCCACGGTGTGGGCCCCGGGGGGCCGGGCTCCGATCTCACCGAACACCGCTTCGCCGGTCGCGGTCCGGTACCACTCCATGTGGGTGAATCCGGTCCTGAAACGGAGCGCCTTGAGCACCGCTTCGCCCATTTCCCGTCCCGGTTGCAACTCCGGGAGGTCCACGTCACGCAGGGCCACCGTGCACGGGCTGATCCACTCGTTGTCCCGGGCGATGAGGGCGCGTGGCCGGTAGAGGGTGAGGTTGAAGTAGTGGATCTCCCCGTTCACGCACACGGTGTCGAAGCTGTGGTCGTCCCCTTCGATGAACTCCTCGATGGTGACCTCGCTCACGTGACGCACGCGGGGGAGGATACGCTCCAGGTCCTCGTCGCTGTCCACGCGGTAGGTGTCGGCCGAACCGGCCCCGTCGATGGGCTTCACGATGAGCGGGTAGCCCACCGCCGCCGCTCCGGCCCGGACGCCTGCCTCGGTGGTGGCGCCGGCGTGGCGAGGGGTGCGGATTCCCGCCTCGTCCAGGCGTTGCTTCATCACTTCCTTGTCCCGGTAGGGAATGGTTTCGGGGACGTTCATCCCGGGCACGCCCAGCATCTCCCGCAGTCGCGCGGCGAGGATCATGTAGGGCTCCCACAGACACTCCACCCGGTCGATGCGCGCCTCCCGGGCGATACGCGCCACCGTGGCCATGACCTCGCGCTCGTCGGAGAGTTCGACCCGGAAGTAGGCGGCGAGGGCGGCGCGGGCCACCTCGGGCAGCGCCTCCTGATGCTGGTCCCCGAGGCCGATCACCTTGGCGCCGACCTGGGCGAGGCCCCGGGCAAAGAGCGGCTGCTCGGCTGGGAACCCGGGCGAGATCATGATGACGTTCACGAGAGGCCTCCGTGGGACACCGATTCGGGTCGGTCTCCGTGGCTAGTCGCCGCGTTCAATGCGGACGGTGGCGAGAAGGCGGCGAAGGCCCTCTTCCACCACGGCTGTCTCCGGGTGGCGAAGGATGACATATCCGTCCCCTTCGTAGGTGGATGAACCGGGAGCACCCGGTCTGGGAAGCTTGGCCTCGACGACCAGGTGTCCCAGTTCCCGCTGGGCGGCATCCCAACCGTGGACCGTGCTGACCCGCCCGCCCCCCTGTCCGCGCAGGTAGACCGCGCCGGCCGCGTAGGGGCGATCCGGTGCGGGAAAACGGTCGTTGACCATGAGATCGCCCCAGGCCCGGTAGAGATCCATATCGTGTGCATAGGAGATGAGGGTGGTGAACTGCGCGCCGGGGGGGCGGGCTCCCACCTCGGAAACCGCCACCGAGTCGTCGGCCCGGCGAAACCATTCCATGTGGCTGAATCCCGATTCCAGGCCCAGGGTAACCAGCGCCTTCTCCGCCACCTCACGGATCGCGACATAGCGCGGATGATCCACTTCCCGGGGTAGCACCACACACCATTGGATCCAGGGTTGCTCCAGGACGTGAAGGGGAGCGGGGAAGTAGTGGTTGATGGAGTGCCAAACCAGTCGTCCGTTGATCATCACGCTGTCGAAACTGTGCTCGTCGCCGACGATGAACTCCTCGACCAGGGTAGGTTGGGTCGTGGAAGGGGGCACTCCCCGCAGCCAGGCGGCGAGCTGATCCATGGTGTCGATACGGGCGGTCCCCCGCGCTCCGGCACCGGCGGGCGGCTTGAGGACGACCGGGAGCCCGATGTCCGTCACCGCCGCCAGGGCCTCCTGCGGGGAACGGGCCAGGGCCGAGCGGGCGCAGGGAAGTCCCCCCGCGCGCAGCGTATCCTTCATGCGGGACTTGTCACGGAACCGCTGTGCCGCGACCGCGCCCATGCCAGGGATGCGATAGAGGTCCCGCAGTTCCCCCAGGGGAACCTGCAGTTCTTCCAGGGTGCCGAGCAGGCGATCGATGCCGCCGAGATGGGTGCGCAGTGCGTCCATGGCCGGGCGGAGCGTCGAGACCGAGAGGGCGTCGGTGACACGGTAGTGTCCGGCTAGGCGATCCCGGATCTCCGCGGGGAGCTTCTCCAGCGGGTCCTGGCTGATCAGGGCGAGCCGGACATCGTCGCGCCGGGCCACCGCGGCGACGAAGCGCAGCGTGGTTTCCAGGAAGAAGGGGACGACAAACACGACTGATTTCATGCGGGAAGGATCCGGTCGGTTGAAGGACATGGGGAATGCAGGGACTGGGCCGACCCCATCAGGGCCCGATGGTACACTCCCGGCATGGTTCCCATGAAGGTTTGTCATGTTTCCCCGGAGTTGGCCCCCTACGCGAAGGTGGGTGGGCTGGCCGATGTCTCGGCCGCCCTCCCCGCCGCGCAGGCGCGGGTGGGCCACGAGGTGGCGGTCTTTGTCCCCCTCTACCCCCGGTTGCTCGAAAGCAACCTGGAGATCCCCCGGGAACCCGTCCTGCGCGATGTGCAGTTGCGTTTTCCATGGGGGAGTCTCGGGTTCGACCTGTACGAGGCACGGCCCCACAAGCAGGGGCCCACCTTCCGTCTCATTCACTGCGACGGACTCTACGGGCGTCCCGACATCTACTCGGGCGACGGTGACGAGCACCTGCGCGCGGTGTTCCTGGTGCGGGCGGCCATCGAGAGCTGCCAACGCCTGGGTCTGTCCCCCGACATCTTCCATGTACACGACTGGATGGCCGCCGCGCTGCCCCTGATCCTGCGGACCCGCTACGGGTGGGACCAGCTCTTCCAGGACACCCGCACCGTGCTCACCATCCACAACATCGCCCACCAGGGGATGTTCCCGGCCTCGGTCTGGCCCGAAATGGGTCTGGAGGAGAGCCTCTCCCACCTTCCGGTGGAGGACGCCCGCGAGGGGCGGATCAGCCTGCTCAAGCTGGGCATCGTCTATTCCGATGCGATCACCACGGTGAGCCCCACCTATGCCGACGAGATCCGTACCCCGGAGTACGGCATGGGAATGGAGGGGCTCCTGAATCATCGGAGCGACCGGCTGGTGGGGATTCTCAACGGGGTCGATTCCACGGAGTGGAACCCCCGATCGGATCGTTTCATCCCCTTTCGCTACTCCCTGAAGAGCCTCTGGCGCAAGGAACGGAACAAGGAAGCACTCCTTGAGGCGCTCGGTCTTCCCTACCGGGAGGGGGCGCCGGTAGTGGGAATGGTGACCCGGCTGACCGCCCAGAAGGGGCTCGACCTGGTGCAACAGGTGCTGCCCCTGTTCCTGGAACGCGAGGACATGCGCTTCGTCGTGTTGGGCACGGGGGAGTCCCGGTTCGAGGAGTTCTTCCGCGCCTTGCAGGTACGGCACCCGGAGAAGGTCTGCTACTACCGGGGCTTCCACGAGGAACTGGCCCATCTCATCGAGGCCGGATCGGACATCTTCCTCATGCCCTCGCGCTTCGAACCCTGCGGCCTGAACCAGATGTACAGCCTGGCCTACGGAACGCTCCCCGTAGTTCGACGCACCGGGGGGCTCGCCGACTCGGTCCGTCAGATCGATCCCGGGACGGGCGAAGGCACCGGGATCCTTTTCGACAACTATGACGGGACCGGGTTGGGTTGGGCCCTCTCCATGGCACTCAAGGTGTACGGCAATCCGGGGTTGCGCGAGGCGGTTCGCCGCAACGGGATGTCCGAGGACTTTTCCTGGGAGACCCGGGCCGGCAGCTACGACGCACTCTATCGTCACCTCCTCGCCGAGGTCGCAGCCGCGGGAGAGGTCAAGGAGCGGGACGCGTGAACGTTATTTTCGTAGAACCGTTTTTTCCACGCAATCAGCGGGAATTCGTCAGGGCCCTCGACGGGGTCGGTGCCAACGTGTTCGCGATCGGCGAGGCGGCCCAGGAGACGCTGGACAGCGAGCTGCGCGGTTGGCTCACCCACTACCATCAGGTGGGGTCGGTGTGCGACGAGGCGGCGCTGGAAGCGGCAGTGCGGTGGATCCAGGACAAGGTCTGGGTGGATCGCATGGAAGCAACCATCGAGGCGCATATCATGCCGGCGGCAAAGGTCCGGGAGCGGTGCGGGATTGCCGGGACCTCGGTGCGTACCGCCTATCTTTGCCGCGACAAGCCGGCCATGAAGGAGATCCTCCGCGAGAACGGGATTCCCTGCGCCGCCTCCATCGGGAGCGGCAACGAGGGGGATATCCGCACCTTCGTGGCCGAGGTCGGTTACCCGGTCATCCTCAAGCCGCGTGCGGCGGCGGGGGCCGAGGGAACGTACCGGGCCGACGACGACGAGAGCCTCGCCGCCATCCTCCAGCGGACCGGCGTGCCCCAGGGACGCGAGGTGGCGGTGGAGGAGTTCATCGAAGGGCACGAGGCGTTCTACGACACCCTGTGCGTGGACGGCCGGATCACCCACGAGTTCATCACCCACTACTTCCCCGGTGTCCTGGAGGCGATGCGCACACGCTGGATCTCCCCCCAGTTCATAGCCACCAACCGGGTGGATGCGGTGCCGCAGTACGAGGAAGTCAAGGAGATGGGTCGCAAGGTCATCGAGATCCTGGGTATCGGGACCTCGGCCACCCACATGGAATGGTTCTTTGGTCCCAAGGGGCTCAAGTTCTCCGAGATCGGCTGCCGGCCTCCCGGGGTGCGGGCGTGGGATCTGTACAACGCGGGGAACGATATCGATCTCTATCACGAGTGGGCGATGCTGGTCGCGCACGGCCGGCCGGATCGTCAGCCCTCCCGCCGGTTCGCCGCCGGGATCATCAACCTGCGCCCCGATGGGGACGGCGTCATCGCCGGCTACGAGGGTCTCGATGAGATCCGGTCCCGCTACCGGGACAACCTGATCGACTTCCACCTGCCGGCCGAGGGAACGCCCACCCAGCCTGTCGATGCCGGGTTCATGGCCAACGCCTGGATGCGGTTCCGGCACCCGGACTTCGACGGCCTGCGGGGGCTCCTGGATGATGTGGGGAAGACCATCCAGGTGCGCGCACGATGAGCATGCCCCGGGTGGTGTTGGGCCCGCAGCGCACCGAGACCACGGTGGGCAGGGTCGTGGATCGTCTGGCTCCGCACGGCACCGTGGCCGGGATCTCGGCCGGATGGCAGGAGCGGGAAGCCGAGGACGGCGAGTTCAACGACGCGGTGGGGGGGCGGCTGCGCAATCTGGAGCTGCATCGGCGGGGGGAGCGGGTCCTGACCCGGGATCCCGACCTGCGCAGCGCCCATCGCGCGGTACAGAGGGAACTCAAGGAACTGCGTCGGCTCTACGACCGGCGTCTGGGCCACGCCATGTCGGCCTGGATGGAACTCATGGACGCCGAGTCGCCGATTGCCCGGCGCGAACGGGATGAAGCAGAGGAAGCCGTCCGTGATCTGGACCGGGGACATCTTCGCAAGGTGGAAACGCTGCGACGGCAGTTCCAGGAACGGGTGAACCTGTGGGAGCGGGACGCCGTGGCCGAGGAACGTGGCGCGGTAGAACAGCTGGTGCGGGAATCGTCCCTGGTCGCGATTGCCGGAGGACATGTGGCCGTGCTTCTGAACCGGTTGCGGCTGTTCGGGCTGGAGCCGCTCCTGCGGGAGAAGCCCCTGGTCTGCTGGTCCGCCGGCGCCATGGCCCTGGCCTCCACCGTGGTCCTTTTCCACGATCGGCCCCCGCAGGGGCAGGGCAACGCCGAGGCCTTCGAGAACGGCCTGGGCATCCTGCCGGACCTGGTCCCCTTGCCGCACGGAGCGCGCCGACTCCTGCTGGAGGATCGGGGCCGGGTGGGTCGCTTTGCCAAACGTTTTGGACCGTCCCGATGCGTGGTGCTGGATCCCGGAAGCGAACTGACCCGGGAAGGGGACCGGTGGACATCACCCGGCATTCGTGTCCTGGCCGTGGACGGCTCGGTGCCCACGGAGCAATCATGGTAACCCGTCATGTGGACGGCGTTCCGCTCCCCGCGCCGCGGATGCATCCCAACCTGGCCGCGCTGTTCGGGCAGGGAATCCCTTCCCCCGAAGCGGTGGACCGGTTCATCGCCGAGAACACGTTCCCGCTGGTGGAGTCCAAGCGGTGTACGTTCTTCTTCCGGGGCCATGCGGAAAAGGTCGCGATTCGTCACTGGGTCTTCGGGCTTCCCTCCAGCGCGCCCCTGGTGCGGTTGGGGCCGGACCTGTGGTGCCACGTCCTGGAGCTTCCGGACCAGTCCCGCTTCGAGTACAAGATCGAGGTCACCGAAGGGCATGACACGCGGCTCATCAAGGACCCCTTGAACCCCCACGAGGCCTCCGATCCGTTCGGGTCGAACTCGGTTTGTCGCGGCTTTGGCTACCAGGTCCCCGAGTGGGCGGAATACGATGCCGAAGCAAGACCGGGGCACGTGGAGGAGCGGACCTTCGAGAGCCACGCCCTGGGGCATGCGCGGCGGATTCCCATCTACTTCCCCGCGCGGTTTCGTCCCACCCGTCGCTACCCGCTGCTCCTGGTGCACGACGGCCCGGACTACATGCACCACGCCGGGCTGATCACCGTGCTCGACAACCTCATCCACCGGTTGGAGATTCCGTCGCTGGTGGCCGCCCTCGTTCCGCCGGGGGATCGGATGGGGGAGTACACCGGTTCGGTGGAACACGCGCGGTTCCTGACCGACGAACTGGTTCCGGCCCTGGAAAAGGAACTTCCCCTGGTGGGACGCCCCGAGGGACGTTGTCTCATGGGGGCGAGTCTGGGGGCGGTGGCTTCGTTCGCCACCGCCGGTACCCACCCCGGTTTCTACGGGCGACTCTTGCTGCAGTCCGGTTCGTTCGCGTTCACCGACATCGGGGAGAACCGGCGGGGACCGGTTCTGGAACCCGTGGTACAGTTCATGAACGCCTACCGTGAGAACCCCGTCAGCATCACGGAGAAGCTGTTCCTCAGCTGCGGGATGTACGAATCCCTCATCTACGAGAACCGGAGCCTGGTGCCGCTCCTCCAGGAGACGTCCATGCAGGTGAAGTACGTCGAGGCGCGCGACGGGCACAACTGGGAGAACTGGCGGGACCGATTGCGGGAGGGACTCTCCTGGCTGTTCCCGGGTCCCCTGTGGATGGTGTACGAATGAACCGCGCGACCCCGCGTCGTGGCGAGCTGGAGGAACATGGCCGCCGTCACGCGTAGAATCGGCTTGTCCCTGGGCGCGGATCTCTGCTGGCCCATTGCCTACCGGGCCATCATGGGTCTCATGAACCCCCGGATCAAACAGGGCAAGGACACCCTGAGCTTCGAGGTCGAGAACGTGTACATCGAACCGTTCGACCTGCAGGGGGAGTGTCCGTTCGATGTGGTCATCGACCGGCTCACCCACTGGTACCACAATCGCCGCGAGTGGATCAAGAAATCGGTACTCCTGGACGACCTGTACGTCTTCAACAACCCGTGGAGCGTGCAGTCCATGGAGAAGCACACCAGCTACGTTGCCATGATGCGGCTGGGGTTGCCCATTCCCAGGACCTGGATGGTGCCTCCCAAGTCCTACGAGCCCTCGGACGACCTGGAGATCACCCTGGAGCGCTACGCCCGTCTCTTCGATCTGGGGCAGCTGGGGGAACGGATCGGGTACCCGTTCTTCATGAAGCCGTTCGACGGCGGTGGGTGGAAGGGAGTCTCCCGCGTTTCCGGCGAGGAGCGCTTCCAGAAGCTCTACGACGAGAGCGGGACCGCGGTGATGCACCTGCAGAAATCGGTGGAGCCGCACGACCGGTTCGTGCGTTGTGTAGGGCTCGGGCCACAGACCCGCATGGTGCTCTACGATCCGGACGCTCCCCTGCACGACCGTTACACCCGGGAGCGGAACTTCGTGTCGCAAGAGGATGCGAAACTTCTGCGGGACATGACCCTGACCATCAACACGTTCTTCGGCTGGGATTTCAATTCCTGCGAGTCGCTGCGCAGCAACGGGGTCTGGCACCCCATCGACTTCGCCAATCCCTGCCCCGATTCCCAGGTCACCTCGCTCCACTTCCACTTTCCATGGCTCATCATGGCCAACATCCGCTGGTCGGTGTTCTGCGCCGCGACCCGGCGTCCCATGCGGCTGAACCTGGATTGGCAGCCGTACTTCGACGCGGTGGAAGAGGGGATGACCCTGCGGGAGCGGCTCACCGCCTGCGTGGCCATCGCCGATCAGCGTCTGGAAACCGAGCGGTTCCGGGAGTTCTGCGACCGGCATCTGGGGAACCTCGCCGAGGTCACCCATACCTTCTTCGGTACCGGGGAGGCCAGGGACGCGGTGCGCCAGAAGGTGCAGGTCATGTTCCCCCAGCACGAGGTGGACGAGTTCACCGAGCTGTTCTGGCAACGCATCCAGGAGTGGCGGTCCATCGCCGCCGAAGAGCCCAACTACGCATGAGGGTCAACGCGTGAAGCAGAATTCGACATGGTTCTCCCCGAGACTCGAGCAGGAAACGCAACTGGTGCGCTGGGGCGCGGTCGGCACTCCCGTGCTGATCTTTCCCACTGCCGGCGGGGACGCCGAGGAGATCGAACGGTTCCTGGTCATCGACTGCCTGAGCGAGTTGCTTGCCGCGGGACGGATCAAGGTCTACTCGTGCGACAGCATCGCGGGGAGGATCATGCTGCGGGGCGACGGTTCCCCCCAGTACCAGATGACCATGTTCGATCGGTTCCAGCAGTACGTTCGACACGAGGTCGTGCCGGCCATCCGGGCGGACTGCAACAGCGAGGACATCGAGATCGTGGCGACCGGCTCCTCGATCGGTGCCTTCAACGCCCTGGCCGTCCTGTGCCGGTACCCTGACGTGTTCCAGGCCGCGGTTTGCCTGAGCGGGACCTATGATCTGGAGCGTTTCCTCAAGGCCGCCATCAACCATGACTTCTACCTTGCTTCCCCGGTCCACTACCTCTCCGGTCTCACCGGTTCCGAACTGGAAGCGCTGCAGCAGCGGCTGGTCATCCTTGCTTCCGGCGAGGGGCGGGCCGAGAACATCGGCGAGTCGTGGAGGGTCGCCCATGAACTCGGCCAGAAGGGCGTACCCAACCGGGTCGATTCCTGGGGCGCCGAATGGCATCACGACTGGGTGACCTGGCGGGAGATGTGGCCGAGGTACCTGGACGAATTGACCCGCGAACCGGCGGGGGAAGAAGCGGGGAGCTGAACCCCGGGGCGGCTCGGGCATGTCCGGGCCTCCGGACCGCGGTCACCCGCGCGGTAGCTGCTCCGTGATGGCCGCCGCGACTCGCTTGGCCGAGATCGGCAGGTCGTGGGTAGCCTCCCCGACCAGTTCCAGGGGGAAGCCCGTCTCCCGGGCCAGCCACTTCCCGGCGCGCCACGGAACCACGGCGTCGCGACGTCCATGGAGCACGACGCCCGGCACCCCGATCCCCGCGACCCGTGAACGAAGGTCGGCGGTGGCCAGGTAGTCGATGCCCGCGCGGAGCGAATCGATGCCCAGGCTCATTGCCGAAGCGACTCGACGGGTCAGCCCCGTCTCGTTCGCCGTGGAACCCAGGACGAGGCTGAAGAAACCCCGCAGGGCCGCCTCGGGTTCGGTCAGCAACGCGTCCCCCAGTTCCCGCAGTTGCTCCGGTGCGTAGCCGAACCTCCAGTCCCGGGTAGTGCAGAACCGAGGGGTGGTGCCGATGAGAACCAGGCCCCGGACGCGGTCCGGGTAGGCCACCGCCGTCTCGAGGGCCACCATACCTCCCAGGGACCACCCGACCACGTAACTTCCGGAGCCTAGGCGGCGGGCAAGCATCCCGGCGTGGGTTTCCTGAGCGTGGGGGGCGGTCCCCGTCGGTGGGGTCAATTCATGCACCCCGATCAACTCCCCTTCGCCCAGCGCGTCGCGGAGAGCGGAGAGGCTTTCCGCCTCGTGTGCCCACCCGGAAACGAATACCCAACTGCCTGCCATCGGGGGGTCTCCCTAGAACTGGAAGTAGATGAACGGCTGCGAGGACGCGGCGGCTCCGAAGAACACCAGGAACACGCCGCCCACGTACAGCCCGGCCCGGAGGGCGGGATGGCGCCCCAGTAGGACCGCGGCCAGGGGCAAACGATAGTGCAGATAGTGCCAGCCCAGGTAGGTACCCAACAGGGCGAAACCGATCAGGAGGGCGGGTTGGGCCAGCGCCTCGATCCAGGCGGAGCTGAACATGCGACGGAGAATGATCCAGGCCAGGGTCAGGTTCGGGGCGAAGAACAGGACGCTGAGGACGACGCGGATCCAGGTGTTGAGAGCCCACGATCCGATCCGCCATGGACCGCTGGTCAGCAACCGGGAGCGGCGATGGCGGCGAAGCACATGCAGATAGAGCACGTGGTACCCCACGAGGCAGATCCCGTGGAGGACTCCCCAGAGCACGAAGGTCCATTGGGCGCCGTGCCAGAGCCCGACCAGTCCCATGGTGATGAGGGTGACCCGCGCGTGCATGAGCAGGTTCCGGGGATGGAATCCCCCCAGCGGCATGAAGACGTAGTCCCGCACCCAGCTCGACATGGTGATGTGCCAGCGTCGCCAGTAGTCGGCGATGTCGGTGCTGACCTGGGGAAACGCGAAGTTGCGCGAAAGCCGCACTCCAAACAGTCGCGCCGTACCGATGGCGATTTCGGAGTAGGCCGAGAAGTCGAGGTAGATCACGACGAACATGGCGGCCACCGCGAACACGGTCTCACCGGGGCTGAACTGCAGGGGGTCCAGATACACCGGATAGGCGATCGCGGTCAACCGGTCGGCCACGACCAGCTTCTTGATGAGTCCCCACAGGATGAGTCGCCCGCCTTCCTCGAGGTTCCGGATATCGAACGGCTGACGACGGGCGAGCTGGGGCATGAGGTCCTTGGCCCGTTCGATGGGACCCGCGACCAGCTGCGGGAAGAACGACACATAGACCGCCATGAGCAGGAAGTCCCGTTCCGGTGTCTTGTTTCCCCGGTAGACATCGATGGTGTAGCTCATGGTCTGGAAGGTGTAGAAGGAGATCCCCACCGGAAGAATGAGGTTGAGCGGGCCGGGAAGGGACTCCCCGAGGGGACCCAGCAAGGCCCGCAGGGAGTCCAGGGCGAAGTCCGTGTACTTGAAGTAGCCGAGGATCCCCAGGTTCCCGACCACGCTGGTCCACAGGGCCAACCGGCGACCCCGCCCGGTTCGGGCCCTGGCAATGGCCAGCCCCATCGCATAGTCGAGCAGGGTCGAGGCCAGGATCAGGATCCCGTACACGGGATTCCAATAGCAATAGAAGACGTAGCTGGCCACCAGGAGAAGGACCAGCCGACCGCGCTGGGGCAGGAAGTAGTAGAGGCCCAGCGAGGCGAGGAGCAGGAGTCCGAACTGGAGGGAGGCGAAGGTCATGGTGACAGGAGCCCGGCCAGGGTTCTTGCCATGAACGCGTGCCCCTCTTCGTTGAAGTGGGTGCCGTCGAGAAAGAGCGTATCGGGAACCGTGGCACTCAGGTCCAGGAACTCCCGCCCCGCGTTCTCGACCGTTCGTCTCAACTCTCGGATGGCTTCCGCGGCCTGCTCCCTGCGATGCGAGCGAAGCGGCATGATGACGAACAGGTTGCGTTGCCCCACGTCGCGGGTTGCGGCCAGGTACTGATGCACCAGTTCCTGATCCAGGGCGGGATGTTCCAACCGGCCGGGATGGGTGGGGGGGGCGAAGCCGAGCAACAGGGGCTGGAGCACCGGGACCGCGGTCAGTCGGCCGACCGGTACGTATCGATAGCGCCAGGGCCGAAACCGGTTCCCCACCGCGATGTCCATCCGATCGGAGCGGGTGATGTGCGCTTCGATGAAGGCTCGGGGGAGGCGCTCCCGCGTTTCCTCCAACCCGAGCAGGCGTTTCGTGTCCGAGGCCCACCCGGTCACCGGGCTCCCGGTCTGCGTGCGCGCGTCCCCGAAGGTGCGGAAGTTGGACGGTGCGGTGACGAGGAGCACGATGTCCGGTTCAACCCGGGCGCTGGTTGCGCCCAGGATGACGAACTCCGGTCCGCGCCCCCCCTCGATACACCAGTTGAGAACCCGCGTAGGCCCGACCGAGGAGGTGAGCCGCTCCGTGAGCCGGGCTGCATAGCCCACCGAGTCGGGAACAGCCGACGCGAATCCCTGGGAATTGCCGATCAGGGTGATGAGCGTCTCCCCGTCACGCCGTGGAGCGGCCTGTCCCGCGTGCTCCAGCCACCCGCGCGCGGCGTGGTAGTTGCGACCGGTGTGATGGTGCCGTCCGTGCCACACATCGATCAGGGAGTCCAGGGCCAGACATCCCACACCCAGGAACACGGCAAAGTAGAGCAGCGCAGCGGCGTTGGCGCGAACCGGGAGCCTCAGGACGCGGGCCTGCTGGCGTTGAGATAGAGGACGCGGTACGTGGCCCGAACCCCGCCACCCCCATCGAGGTAGTTGCGCTCGTAGTCGTCCATGAGGTCCCGAAGCTGGTTCCGACCCAGCGGCGCCCGTCCCCGGGATACCCGTCCCCCGGTGACCCCGGTGCGGCGGAGGACGGCGAGGAAGTCGCGCGCGGTGGGGTAGGTCGCGACGTGGGATTCCGCGAAGGACTCGATGGCCTCGAACCCCGCCCGACCCACCGCCTGGAGAACCTCGGTTGAACCGGGAAGCGTCCCCTGCGGTGGGTTGTCCGGAGCGACCCGC
This sequence comes from Candidatus Eiseniibacteriota bacterium, assembly GCA_942491735.1. Taxonomy (GTDB): domain Bacteria; phylum Eisenbacteria; class RBG-16-71-46; order JABDJR01; family JABDJR01; genus CALOCN01. The sequence continues at coordinate 718,590 of CALOCN010000014.1, forward strand.
AATCTGGACGCGTGGAGCTCGGCCAGGGTGCCTTCGACCATGACCGCGCAGGCCAGTCGCCCGCCCGGCGCAAGGAGCCCGAACAGCTTCCGATAGCAGGTGCCGACCGGATGGACCCACTGCAGGGCCGAGGCGCTGACGATCAGGTCGTACGGTCGTTCCGGCTGCAGGTGCAGCACGTCACCGGAAATCCACCGCACGGAAGGGTGGGGTGGGGCGTCGGCGCGGGCCACCGTAACCATGTCGGCCGATATGTCCATGATATCGAGTCGCGCCGAGGGCATGGCGTCCAGCAACCGGTGGGTGAGGTGCCCGGAACCGCAGCCCACCTCCAGGACGTGCGCGGCCCGGTTGCCCATGCCGTCGGCCAGTCGGTCCGCTACCTTCCGCTGCACGCTGGCCGCGCGACCATAGGTGTCGGCGGCGCTGGAAAAGCGGTCCCGGAGTGTGGTTCGATGGTTGTCTACGGGGTGCATCCGGGGAACCTATCGCGGGATTCCGGAATGGGCAAGCGAGGACCGGGACCACGGATCGAGCATTCCGATATACTGGCCGCCTATGATCCGTGGGAAGCTGACTCACTATCGAGTGGCCCGGTTGTCGGCAAGGAGCGGTCTGGGTGAACGTGGCCGGGGGGCACCACCGTGAGCCACGATCCCCAACGACGGGCCCGCCTGCTTCGCGACCGCGCAGCCGCGCTCCCCCCCTCCGAGCGCACCGCCTTCCTTGACGCCGAGTGCGGGAACGACGACGTGCGACGGAGGGTCGAAGCGCTCCTCGCCGACGATGTGCATGGCGACACCGTATCGGACACCGCGCCCATCCCCTCCGATCACCACACCGCGCCGCGGGTCATCGACAACTACCGTTTGATCTCCATCATCGGGGAAGGGGGGATGGGGGAGGTCTATCTCGCGGAGCAGGAACGACCGCTGAGACGGCGGGTCGCGTTGAAGATCATCCGGCTCGGGATGAACTCCAGGGAGGTGGTGGCCCGTTTCGAGACCGAACGCCAGGCCCTGGCGGTCATGAACCACGCCTCCATTGCCAAGGTCTACGACGCCGGGGCGACACCGGAGGGTCGCCCGTACTTCGTCATGGAGTACGTGGAAGGCGCTCCGTTGACCGACTACTGCAACCGCGAGCGGCTCACCACCCCCGAGCGCCTGCGACTTTTCCTGAAGGTGTGCGATGGGGTCCAGCACGCCCACCAGAAGGGAATCATTCACCGGGACCTGAAACCGTCCAACGTCCTGGTTACCGGTCAGGGCGCGGAAGGGGCGCCGAAGATCATCGACTTCGGCGTGGCCAAGGCGACCGCGCAGCAGTTCGGCGGCCAGGCGGTGCACACCGAGCTGGGACAGATCATCGGGACGCCCGAGTACATGAGTCCCGAGCAGGCCGAGATGAGCTCCGACGCGGTGGATACCCGGACCGACGTCTACTCGCTGGGGGTGCTGCTCTACGAGCTCATCGCCGGTGTGCTGCCTTTCCAGTCCCAGCTGATGCGCCAGGGGGGGCTGACCGAGATGCTGCGTCGGATCCGGGAGGACGTTCCTCCCCGGCCCAGCACCCGGGTTCCCGCGTTGGGCCCGGATACGGAGACCATCGCGAAGTCCCGGCGATCCAGCGGCCGGCGCTGGCAAAGCGAGCTGCAGGGGGATGTCGACTGGATCACCATGCGGGCGCTGGAGAAGGACCGTTCCCGGCGATACGGATCCCCGGCCGAGCTGGCGGCCGACATCCGAAGACACCTCGCGGACGAGCCGGTGTTGGCCGGGCCGCCGGGCGTGCGATACCGGTTCGGCAAATTCGCCCGCCGGTACCGCGCCGGGGTGAGCGTGGCCGTCGTGCTCCTGGTCGCCCTGGTGGGGTTCGCGGTCACGATGACGTTCCAGGCCGGTCGCATTGCCCGCGAGCGGGACCGGGCCAATCGCGAAACGGTGCGGGCGGTGCGGGCGGCCGAGACCTCGGAGCGTACCTCGGAGTTCCTGGTCCGGTTGTTCGAGACGTCCGACCCCCGCGAGGCGAAGGGGGACAGCGTCACCGCCCAGGAGGTCCTGCACCGGGGCGCGGAACGCGTGCGGACCGAACTCGCCGATGAGCCGGCGGTGCAGGCCACGATGCTCCGGACGATCGGGCGGGTGTACACCAGCCTGGGGCTCTTCGAGGATGCACGCCCCCTGCTCGAGGAGGCGGTTGAACTGAACCGTCGGCACCCCGGGGAGGAGGACCTGGAACTGGCGTCGTCGGCGCTGGAACTCGCCTCGCTCTACTCGTGGGTGGATCGGGATGAGGAGGGTGAGCCGTTGGCCCGGGAGGCCCTGGCGATCCGGGAACAGGTGACCGACGCGGACCCCAGGGCCATGGCCCAGTCCCTCAGGGTCCTGGGCTCCATCCTGCAGCACCAGGGGCGCTACGACGAGGCCGAGGAGGCGCACACCCGCGGGCTACGGATCCTGGAAGCAGCGCTGGGGCCGGACCATCCCGAGATCGCTTCGGTGGCCCACAACCTGGCCATCGTCCACTACTTCGAATCGGAACTCGACGAGGCGGAAGCGCTCTACAAGCGAGCCATCCGCATCGAGGCCGAAGCGCACGGCGAGGAGAACCATCGGTTGGCCACCAGTCTCCACACCCTGGCCATTCTCTATCAGGACCAGGGCCGGATCGATGAGGCCCTGGAGCTGGAGCAGCGCTCCCTGGCCATCCGGGAGCGGGTGCTGGGACCGGACCACTATCACACCGCGTTGAGCCTGACCACGCTCGGCAACCTGTACCGGTCCGCGGGGCGCCCCGCGGACGCGGAGGCGCCGATCCGCAGGGCGCTCGCAATTGCCGAGCCTTCCCTGGGTCCCGGACACGGGGAGGTGGGATGGATGCGTCGCTGCCTGGCCCGGACCCTGGTCGACCTGGGCCGGGTCGAGGAGGCGGTGGAACTGCTCGAGACCACCCGTTCCCTGCAGTGGGAACAGGACGAGGAGCTTGGCATCTACGACCGGGGCACGCTGGGGGATGCGTATCGCCGGCTGGGACGCTTTGGCGATGCCGAGCAACAGTTCAACCTGTCCCTGAAGGCCAGCCGGGAGGCGGCGAACCCCGACAGCGGGGACATCGCCCTCGCCCTCGCCGGTCTCGCCTCGGTGCATCGGGACACCGGGCGCTTCGTCGAGGCCGAGCCGGCCTACCGTCTGGCCATCGAGGTCATGGGACGGGTCTGGGGGCCGGCCGACCCGGACCGCATCCGGGCCCTGCGTGACCTGGCCCTCCTGCTCCGCCGCACCGACCGTGAGGGAGAGGCGCAGCAGTTGGAGGCGGAAGCCGACCGGTTGATCGCCGGGTCGCAGTAGGGCCGGCCCCCCTGCGGAGGACCGGCCCTGCAACCAAGGGTTGACTCACCGCTACTCGAACGACACGTACTCGATGTCGTCCCACATGAACAGGGTCTCCAGACCGTCGTTCCCGATCACCACCACGCCCTTGTTCCCGTCGTTCACGTCGTTGGAGCCCTTGAGCTCCAACTCCAGGCCATCGGTTAGGGTGACCCGCGCCGCCCGATGGGAGGTCGGGGTCACGCGCGTGATGTGCTGGAAGAGGATGGTGAACTCCACGTCACGGATGTTGCCGTCGAGCGACTCCCAGCTGTAGCGCTCGTCGAGGTCCCACACGATGGTTCCGCTGACCCGTTCCCCGTCGCGACCGACGACCGTGCCCCGCAGTTCGTGTCCACCGTCGAACTCGTCGTAGGCGGGGGAGCGGGGCGCGTCGGTGAAGGTGACCCGCTCGAAGTGCTTCCAGGGGATATCCACTTTTCCCAGGTCCTCGATGGTGACCTCGATGCCCCGGTTGTCGTCGTCGACGTCGTTGGAATCCTCGAGTTCCATCTCGCGGCCGCCGGTGAGGGTGACCAGGGAACCCCACGAGCCAAGCCGCTCGATGGAAGCGATCCTGGAGAACTCGATCTTGCGCCCGCGGCCGTTCTCGTCCCCGTCCAGGATGTCGCGTCCCAGCGCTTCGTCCCGGTCCCAGACCACGAACCCGGTGAAGTCACCGACCTCGGTCTCCACGACGCCATGCAGGCGTTCCCGGTCCCGGTCCAGATCCCGCGGGGCCTGGGAAAAGGTGACCTTCTCGATGTCGTCCCAATCCAGTTCGATCTCCCCTTCGTCCTCGTCCTCGATCACGATGCCGCGCATGCTGCCGCCGGCATCCGCCCCCTCCTTGATTTCCACGGTGAGGCCGTTCTTGATCTCGATTCGAACCTTGTCCCCACGACCGGGTTCGATGCTCTCGATGTGCCCCATGGGGATGGAGAACTGGCTCTGGACCCAGTGGCTGTCCTTGCTTCCGGACTTGCGGATCTGGAACCCGAGGATCTTGAGATCCACTCCGTCATCCGAGCCCTCCTGCTTGACCTTGTCCTGCTTGCTGGCGTCGAGCAGGTTGTCCCAGTAGTTCTCGTTCTTGTCCCACCGGATGGCCCCGGTGAACCGTTCACCGTCGTCCGTGACGATGGTCCCGTAGAGTCCACCGTCCGCGAAGGCGACCGGGGCGGTCGCGCCGGTGATGAGCAGCGCGGCGGCGAGCCATGGCAATGTCCGTCCCATTGTTTTCTCCTCGTGTGTGGGGTCCCGGGGGCGATGGTCTAGCCGGTCGCACCCGGGACTTCGGCCCCGGAAACCTTGCCGCGTCGGCGGCCGCCCAGGCGGCGCGCCCCGCGGGCGATCAACTCCCCGGTGTAGAGCAGACCGAAACCCCGGTGCGAGCGCACCCGCAGCCGTTCGGCAATCTGGTAGAACACCGGGATCAGGATCAGGGTCAGGATGGTGGAGCCCAGGAGACCTCCCATGAGCGCGCGGGCCATGGGATACATCTCGGCGTCACCGATGTGATTCTTGCCCAGGGCGAGGGGGATCAGTCCCAGCACCGTGGTGGTGGCGGTCATGAGAATGGGGCGGAACCGCTCCCGGCCCCCCATGAGGATCGCCTCGTTGATGCTTTTGCCGTTCTTTCGAAGATGATTGATGTGGTCCACCAGGACAATGCCGTTGTTGACCACGATCCCGTTGAGAATGACGATACCGATGATGGCCATGATGTTGAACGGCGTATTGGTGGTCACCATCAGCCAGAACGACCCCATCCAGGCGAAGAGCAGGCAGGGCATGACGACCAGGGGGTGCACCAGCGACTCGAACAGGCTGGCCATCACCATGTAGATGCAGAGCACGGCAAGCAGGGCGTTGACCAGGAGGTCCGCCTGCTGTTGCTGCGATTCGCGAATGCGGGTGCCGAAGTTCCATCCATACCCGGCGGGGAAGTGCATGGTGTCCATGGTGGCCCGGACCTCGTCCAGGACCTCGTCGAACTTCTCCCCTTCGTAGCTCCCGTAGACCTGGACCGAAGTCTTCTGGTTGAGCCGACGGACCTCGGAAGCCCCCCGGTCGATCCTCATGTCGGCGACCTGGGCCAGGGAGATTTCCTTGTCGTCCACGGTGGTCACGGTCATGGCGGCCAGGTTCTCGATGCTCTTGCGATCCTCGGGGCGGAGCAGGACCCACAGGTCGATCTCCCGATCCTGGGCCCGGACCTTCGGGAGACGCACCCCGCGGAAGGTAATGCCCATGATCTGGGCGATGTCCGAGGAGGACACCCCGAAACGGGAGGCCTTGTCGTGGTCCACATGGACCCGGACCTCCTCGGCCCCGCGTTCGATATTGGTGGCGATATCCTCGACATCGTCGATGAGAGCGAGGCGGCGTTTGACCTCGCTGGAGATGTCGGCGAGGAGTTCCGAGTCCTCGCCGTGCACGGTGACGCTGAACCGCTTGGCCCCGGATCCGCTGCCGTCCTCGCCCCCCAGGTTGAACTTGACCCCGGCCATCTCGGGGATGGTGTCCCGCACCGATTCCCTCAGTCTCTTGAGCTCGCTCTCGGACAAGGTCTCCTCGGCAAAGTACATGCGGGTGAGCGCGTAGTTGTCCTGGTAGAAGGAGTAGAGGTACTCCATGCCCAGCTCTTCCTTGAGCGGCCACAGGATGTCCTCGACCCGGTCCACGTACTCCTTGGTCCTGTGATAGTTGAGGTTGTCCGAGAAGTCATAGGTGAGCTGCAGGTACTCCTGACGAATGCCCCGTTCCCCCATGGGATCCGGGCCGAAACTGGTCACCTTGATGGCGACGATGGTGATGACCACGCCCAGGATGGTGAGGCTCAGCGAGGTCCAGGGGCGCTTGACCGCGCACCATCCAAGAATGCGGGCGTAGCGATCGGCCCACCGCTCCACGATGGGATTCCTGGCCACCGACTGGCCGCCCCCCTTGAGCAGGTGCGAGGTCAGCAGCGGGATGATGGTCAGGCTGACCAGCAGGGAAAGGAGCAGGGTGACCGTGATGGTGATCCCGATCTCCTTGAGCCAGACAAAGAGCTCGTTGTTGGCGCCGAACACCACCGGAGCGAACACGATGATCGTGGTCAGGGTGGCCGAGACCACGGCCTTGCCCACGTCCCGGGTGCCGTTGACGGTGGCCTCGGCCGGGCTCTCCCCCATGCCCATGCGGCGGTAGATGGATTCCAGGACCACCACCGCGTTGTCGATCAGCATCCCCACCGCGAGCATGAGACCCATCATGGAGAGGATGTTGAGGCTGCGGTGGCTCAGGTAGAGGAAGCAGCAGGCCCCGACCACCGAGATGGGGATGGCCAGCCCGACGATGAGGGTGGTGCCCAGGCGGAGGAGGAAGAAGTAGAGCACCGCGACCGCCAGCACGCCGCCGATGAGACCGGCCTCGAGCAGTCCCTCCAGGCTGTTGGTGATCTGGGCGCCCTGATCGAAGAACATCAGGACATCGATCCCCTCCAGGGCAGGATCGCTGTTGATCGCGGCCAACTCCTTCTTGACCTCCTCGACCACGTCGACGGTGTTGGCCTCGCTCGCCTTCTGGATCCAGAAGGCGACCGCGATCTCGCGGTTCAGGGTGCGGCCATAGGTCATGATCGGTTCTTCGTACACGACGTCGGCCACGTCGCTCAGCCGGAGATCGCCGCCGATCGGGAGATCCCGGATGGCCTCGAGGCCGTCCAGGGTTCCCACCGCGCGCAGGTTGTAACGGAGCCCGTCCTTGGTGACCTGTCCCACGGTGAGGTTGAAGTTGCTCTCCGAGAGTTCCCCGAACAGCTTGCCCACATCGACATCGTGTTCCTTGATCTTGTCGAGCTTGAGATAGACCGAGACCGCGGCCGGTTCCACCCCGTGCAGGTTGACCTGACCCACCCCGGGAATCCGTTGCAGGCGGTTCACCACCCGGTGCTCGATGAGGTCGTAGCTCGACGCGAGATCCCGGCCGGTGGCCGAGATACGCCCTTCCACGATGGGGATGTCGTTGGTGTCGAAGGTGAACAACAACATTTCCTGGATGTCGGCGGGGAGGTCGGGCCGGATCTGGTCCAGTTTCTCCTTCACCTCCAGACGCAGGATGTTGACGTCCCGTCCCCAGTCGAACTCGACCCCCACGAAGCACTGGTCCGAATCGCTCTCGCTGAAGATCTCCTTCACCCCGCCCAGGGTGGCCAGGATTTCCTCGATGGGCCGGGCGATCTCCCGTTCCACCTGGGCCGGGATCCCGTTCGGGTAGGGGATGAAGACGCCGATGAACGGAAACTCCTCGTTGGGGAGGAAGTTGAGCGGCAGCCGCTGCACGCTGATCGCACCCAGCACGAGCAGGGAGAGCAGGATCATCACGACGGTGATGGGGCGCTTGATGGCGAGTCGCGTGAGCCACATAGGTCACTGTCTCCCTGATTAGGCGTCCCGGTGGACGAGCGAATACATGACGGGAATGAGAACCAGGGTGAGCAGGGTCGAGACGAGCAGGCCGCCGATGACCGTCACCGCGAGCGGCGCCATGAGCTCTCCGCCCTCCCCCCGTCCCATGGCCAACGGGATCATGGCCAGCACGGTGGTGGTGGTGGTCATGAGGATGGGTCGCAAGCGGACTTCGCCCGCCTCCAGGATCGCCTCGCGGACCGCGCGCCCCTGCCGGCGGAGCTGGGTGATCAGGTCCACCAGCACGATGCCGTTGTTGACCACGATGCCGGCCAGCATGATGCCCCCGATCATCACCACCACGCTGACCGAGAGACCGGTCAGGACCAGTCCGCCCACCACGCCGATGAGCGCCATGGGAACGGTGAACAGGATGAGGAACGGGTTGAGCAGGGACTCGAACTGGCTGGCCATGACCAGATAGACCATGAACACGGCGAGGGCCGCGGCAAACAGCAGGCTCTTGAGCGAACGCTGCATCTCGTCGTTCTGACCGCCCAGCTGGAGAACGGTGTTGGCGGGAAGGGGAAGGGAGGCCAGCCGGTTTTCGATCTCCAGGTTCACGCCGCCCAGATCGCGTCCCTGCACGTTGGCGCTGACCACCGCGGCGCGGGACTGGGCGATCCGCTGGATACTGGCCGGGCCGCGTCGCATCCCCACGTCGGCGACCGAGGCGAGTCGCACCGGGGTCGCTCCGTGGTATCCCACCACCATGGTGCTGAGTTCATTGAAGTCGATGTCCTGGGCATTGCCGCTGCGAACCAGGATGTCGATCTGACGATCACGATCCTTGAAGTCGCTGGCCACTTTTCCCAGCACCTTGGTGCGCAACGCTTCGCTGGCCGCACGCAGGTCGATACCGGCCATCTTGAGCTTGTCCCGATCGAACCGGATCTCGACCTCCGGGCTTCCGATCTCCATGCTGGTCTTGATGTCCCGCAGACCGGTCACCTGGGCCATGATGTCGGCCACCTTGGCCGAGGTGTCCAGCAGATCGTCCAGCTCGTACCCGTAGATCTCCACCTCGACCGGCGTCTTGACGGTGAAGGCGGTGGGCCGCTTGAGGGTGGCCTCGAGGGTGGCGTAACGGTTGAACTTCTCCCGGATCCCCACCAGGGCCGCTTCCTCGCCCACCTTGCCCAGACCGGGCTTGAGCTGCACGTTGAGCTCCGCGTGGTTCTCCTTGCGGCTCTGGACACCGGCCCCCTCGCTGGCATCGAGCCCCACGTTGATGAACAGGGTGCGGATCTCGGGGATGTCGGCGAGGGACGCCTCGAGGCGTCCCATCACCACGTTGGTCTGCTCGATCGGGGTGCCCTCGGGGAGTTCCAGGGCGAACCGGAACTCACCCTGGGACAGGTTGGGAATCAGGTCGGTCCCCAATCGGCCCATGCCGAGCACGGACACCGCGAAGAGTCCCACCGCGACCAGGATGACCACCGGTCGCATGGCGAGCGCGGTCCGGAGCGAGCCCCGGTAGGAGCGGCGCACCAGCCCCCAGATGCCCTTGGCCTCGGGTTCCGGCGGGATGTACGCGGGCGGTGCGGACGGATCCCGCTCCACGTCCTCCTCGGTAGCCCCTGCCGTGGACGAGCCGGACCAGCTGAAGGGGTTCCACCACCGGCGCCGGCCGCCCCCCAGGGAAGCCAGCATGGGGGTCAGGGTCAGGGCCACGACCAGGGAGACGAGGAGCGCGTAGGTCACGGTCAGCGCCTGATCCTTGAAGATCTGTCGCGCGATGCCTTCGACGAAGAGAATGGGGAGGAAGACCGCGATGTTGGTCAGGGTGGACGCGGTGATGGCCTGGGCCACCTCGCTGGTCCCGTCGATGACCGCGTTCCTGCGTCCCGTACCGCCCCGCTGGTGACGCACGATGCTTTCCAGCACCACGATGCTGTTGTCGACCAGCATCCCCACGCCCAGGGCGAGACCGCCGAGGCTCATGACGTTGAGCGAGATCCCCTGGCGATACATGAGCACGAAGGTGGCCACGATGGAGGTCGGGATGGCGAGGGCGATGATGGTGGTCGCCCGCACGTCCCGCAGGAACACGAAGAGAACCAGGATGGCCAGGAACCCTCCCAGGAGTGCGTTGGAGCGCACCTGGTTGACCGCGGACTCGATGAACCGGGACGAGTCGGAAAGCGTCTGCACCGCGACGCCTTCGGGGAGGATCTCACGCAGGCGGGGGAGTCGGGCCTGGACCGCGTTGGCCACCTCGACGATGTTGGCGTCTCCCTCCTTGAAGATGGCGATCTCGACCGCCGGCTGGCCGTCGATCCGACTCACGATCTCCCGTTCCTTGTAGGCGCGGGTGACCGTGGCCACGTCTCCCAGCCGTACCGTGCGCTGGCCGTCGCTGTGAATGACGGTGGCGGCGATGTCCTCGGGACCTTCGTACTCGTTGAGGGTACGGACCAGGTACTCGGCGTCCCGATCGCGCAGCCGTCCGCCCGCGGCATTCACGTTCTCCGCGCCGACCAGGTTGGCGATGGCGCTGATGGGGATGCCCAACTGGGCGAGGCGATGCTCGTCGACATCGACGTGCACTTCCTCGGTGAGCCCGCCCACCACCTTGGCCGCGGCCACCCCGGGAAGGGACTCCAGGTCCTTCTTGACCAGGTTCTCGGCGATGTGTCGCAACAGGATCTGGTTGGCTTCCCCCGAGATTCCCAGCCGCAGGACCGGGTCCATGTTGGGGTCGTAGCGAAGCAGGACCGGCGCGGTGGCCTCGCTGGGCAGCGTGATGAGATCCATCTTCTCCCGCACGTCCAGGCCGGCGAAGTCCATGTCGGTGCCCCACCCGAACTCGAGCGTGATCTGGCTCAGTCCGGCCGCGGACACCGAGGTGATCCGCCGCAGCCCCGGTACCACCCCCACCGATTCCTCGAGCGGGCGGGTGATGATGTTCTCGACCTCGTTGGGGGCCGAATCCGGGTACTCCGTCTGGACGGTCAGGGTGGGGTAGCTGATGTCCGGCAGCAGTTGGACAGGCAGCCGCTTCAACGACACGAAACCGAAGAGAACCGCGGCGGACGTGACCATGAGTACGGTCACCCGGTGATGGACGGCGAAGTGGATGATGGAACGCATGGATCAGTCGCTGTTGCGCGACGAGTCGTCGCTGGCCGCGGCCATGGAACCCTGGGGAGACGGGTTGGCCAGGTCCTTGATCAGGGAGCCGGTGCGCAGGCCGCCCTGCCCTACCGTGACCACGCGGTCACCCAGGGCAATGCCGTCGGTGATCTCGGCAAACTCCTCGTCGGTGTATCCGGTGACCACGGCGACGCGACGCACCGTATCCGCCTCGGCGACGAAGACATAGTTGGCTCCCGCCTCGGCCACCAGGGCCCGCTTTGGGACCGCGATGCACTCGGGGTGGATATCGGTGGTCACCCGCGCCCGCACGAAACTACCGACCCGGCTCACCGCGACCGCGTCGTCCACCCGGAGGGTGACCTTGACCGTCGAGGTCGCCGGATCCACGGCGGGGGCGATGCGATCGACCGCGCCCATGAGCGGGGCATCGGCCACGTCGGGTCGGACCTCGACGATCTGCCCTACCTCGAGCCGCTGCACGATCTGCTCCGGGAGGAACAAGCGGACCTCGAGCGGGCTCACGTCGGCCACGCTGACCAGGGGCATGCCCATGTTCACCGTCTGACCCAGCTCGACGTCGCGGCGGGTAATCAGGCCGTCGAAAGGGGCCCGGACAATCTTGTTGTCCAGGCGTACCTTGGCCAGATCGCGCTCGATGACCGCGGTCTCGGACAGTTCCTTCTTCATCTCGAAGTTGGTGTCCGAGTCGAGCCCCTTCTCCAGAAGCTCCGCGCTGCGCTCCAACTCGCGTCGGGCCCGGTCGTTGCTGACCTCGGCCTTGTCGAGCATGAGCCGCTCCTCGTTGTGCTCCAGTTCCAGAAGGACCTGGCCGCGCTTGACCACGTCACCTTCCTCGACGTGCAGGGTCACGATCTGACCGCTCGCCTTGGAGATCAGATCCACCTGTCGCTTGGCCTCGAGGGCGCCGGTGGCGTTGAAGTAGGAGGGGATGTCCCGGGTGGCCACGAGGGCGGTTTCGACCGGGACCGGCTTGTCTTCCTCGTCGTCCCCGTCATCGTTCTTCTTTCCGGCGTCCGCGGTGTCCGTGGAGTCGCTGCCGGAGGCGTCCCCCGTCGCGGAGGCGGTGGCTTCGGAGCCGGCCCCGGCAAACTGCTGGAAGGCGAAGAAGCCGCCCGCGGCGAGGATGACGAGCACGACCAGGCTGATCAAAAGGCGTTTCATTCTGAAGTTCCCTGCGAGGAGAGTCGATGCGCGTCGATCGCGCGGTCGCGGATCCGTCGCGTACGGGTCCGCGTGCAATGTGGGCGCTTGCCCCCGGTAGCCGATCGTACGAAGGCCGCAAGGGGAGGGTTGCACCCGGCGTGGGCCGAGGAGTTGATGAGGTCGACACCCCACGAGGGGGCTGGGTTGCACGGGAGACTTCGAGGACGGTCGATTCTACGCCATGGGAGGTGTTCTCATCGAATGGTGCGGCGTCCGTGTTCGCAAGCCCTTGCCATGTAACGTGATACGCGTTGGGTCGGGAGTTCGGGCCGTGTCCCGGGCCCGTTGCAGTCCCGATTCGTGGCTTCGGTGGGGGTTGCGCCGCCGTCGGTCTCCCCCTGGTCCCCGCTCGTCGGAAACGCTCCCCCCTGCGCGGGTTCGACGCGCACCCTCGGTCCATGCGCGACAGAGTGTCCATTCCGATCGGCTCCCTGGCCGGCCTCGTGCTCTTTCTCCCGGGTGCCGCGCCGCTATGCGCGACGCTGGAGCTTTCGTTCAGCGGCCTCGCCATCGCCCTGGGCCTCGCCCTTCTGGTGCTGGGCTATCTGTTGAGCATGATCGAGGCCACCGTGTTCAGCGACGGCCCCGGTCCGGTGCGACCCATCCATGTTGCGGGGGCGGTGGTCGTGGCCGGGGTGATCGGTCCGGTGACGGCCGGGATCGTGGGGGGCCAAGGGGCCGGTACCCTGGAAGCCAACCTCGGCGCGTGGTTTTCCGGGGCTGCCGTGGAGGTGCTGCTGTTGCGCATGGCGTTGACCGCCTGCGCGTTCATGGTGACCTACTGCGTGGTGGGTTCCGTGGCCTGGCAGTTCGTCAAGCCGTACTACGACAACCCGGACTCTCCGCTCCGACTCCGGGTCCCCGGGGGGGGCGAGGTCATCCTGCTGCAGCTGATCCGGGGGTGCCTGGCCGTGGCGGCCTTGTTGCCACTACTGGTCTCATCCTCGGCCAGCGGTGGCAACCTGGCCTGGCGTCTGGCCGTCTTCCTGGCCATGACCCAGGGGGTGATTCCGCTCCTGGCCGCAGGCGGCTGGCCCGTCCGGCTGCGCTGGGTGCACGGGATCGAGATCGTCGTCTTTGCCGGCGTGTGGGCGTTCGCGGCGGTGGGAATCCTCGGGCTCAGTACTCCTCTTCGATGATGCGCTCCAGCATCTGCTCCTCGGTGAGGGTGCCTTCGGCGTAGGCCCGCAGGTCGCCCATCTTGGCCTTGAGAATGAGCCGGGAGATCTTCTTCTCGGCGAAGAAGTCGGCGTTCTTGAGGAAGGCGGCGATTCCCACCCATTGGTCGTCGGCAAGCCCGGTCAGGGTGTCCCCGTAGTCCAGCAGGCTGAGCGTGAGCTCTTCCTTGCCTTCGGCGTAGGAGCGGGCCTCGGTGGCCTCACGCTTGCGTTGCCACGCCTCCCAGTCCTCGGCCGACATGTCCTCGCCCCACTCGTGATCGTGGGTGTCGCTGTCGTCGCCGTTGTCCTCGTGGTCGTGATCCTCGTCGTCATCATCCGGGTCGGAATGGATGATGATCTTGTTCCCGTCCCGCTCCACCCGGAAGTTGTCGGACCATGCCTTGCCCCACTCCTTCCACCAGCGACCCCAGTCCTCGTCGCGGTCGTTCTCGACCAGCGATGCCTCGAACAGGAACAGCACCCCGAACTCCTCCAGATAGACCCCGTGGGCCGGGTCCTGGGAGTAGACCAGGATGTGCGGACTCTCGAGGAGGACGTCGTTGACCACCTTCTCCATCACCGCGATCTGTCGCTTGAGCTTGCGCGGCACTTCGCCGGAAGCCGGGGTGAGGGGGGCGGCCGAGATCACGGAAGCCGTGACAAGGGCACAGGAGAGACCCAGGATGCGTCGCATCGTGTTGGGGTTCATGGTTGCTCATCCTCTCTGCGGGGGGGTGTCGCCTCGTCGGTGGGGGTGTCCAACGTGGCATCCGGCTGGGTCAGGAGCGAGTCGGGAAGGGTCCGGCGCCGCGATTGCTCGGCGATACCCAGTTCCACTCCCTCGAGTTCCTGCATCAATCGGAAATAGGTCTGCATTTGGCGATCGGTGATGTCCTCGTAGAAGTTCTGCAGGACAAAAGCGAACTCGCTGTTCTGTCGTTTCTGGTAATCGCCGATCCGTGCGTCCATGACGTTCATCACGCCGCTGGCGAAGGCATCGAATTCCTCGCGGGAAACGACCTCACCCGCGACCGGTACGGCCTGGGGGGTCATGAACCCGGTTCCGGGTGTCCCGGGACGTGTCTGGGTCAACATCTCACCGGGTCCCGATCCGGCGGGTTGCATCAGGGTGGGAGCCGGGCCGAACCGGACGGCAAAACCGTTCTCCACCCGGTCCACCCGGAACCCGCTGATCACCAGGACAACAAGGGCGACGGTGGCTCCGGCGAAGGTCCAGGCCGGGGCGGACATGCCGCGACGGATGCCGCGGATGAAGCGTTCCCACCCGCCCAGGGCGGGCTCCTCGGCATCGTCCACGAAGACGAAGCTGGGTGCGGGGTCCTCTTCCGGGGCCCACTCCTGGAGGAGCGAGCGGGTCCCGGTGAGCTCGGCCCACTCTGCGCGCAGGTCCGCATCCCCGGAGAGCCGGCGCTGGAAATCCAGTTCCTGGTCTTCGGTCAGCTCGCCGTAGAGGGCGGCGATCAAAAGCTGTTCACGGGTCTCGAGCGGTTCGTCGCTCATGACCGACTCCTTCCATCATTCGGGTTGACGCCTTCGACGCCCCACTGGCGGAGCACCCGGCGCACCGATTTCAGCCCGTAGAAGATCCTTGTCCTCACCGTGGCCGCGGGGACCCCGGTGATCTCGGCAATCTCCTCGGAAGTGAACCCCTGGTACTCCCGCAGGAGAATGGCGGTTCGCTGTTCCTCGGGAACGCGCTCCAGGGCGCGGGCCAGGACCATGTTCAGCCCGGTCTGACGGGCCGCACGATCCGAGGCCCAGGAATCCACTTCCGCGGGATCGAGTCGGAAGGCATCCTCGCCGTCCTCCTCGTAGGACTCCACGAACGCCTTACCCTTCGCGGTCCGAAAACGATCCCGGACCAGGTTCAGGGCGATGTGGTGGACCCAGGACTTGAATTTACCCGGATCCCGAAGACGCCCAATGTTCTGGTAGGCCTTCATGAAGGCCTCCTGACACACATCGCGGGCATCATCGGTATTGCCGAGCATGCGCAGCGTGAACCGATAGACGGGGTTGTCCCATCTTTGGGTCAAGCTGTTGAACGCCTTCATGTTGCCCTCTCGGGTGAGGGCAACGAGCTCGGCGTCGCTCATGGAATTCAAGTCGCCTCCCATAGGCTAGGGCTCCCTGTTCACCTTGCTAGACGGGTGTTGCGTGTCCTGCGTTCAACCCGAAGCGGAGAATGTACTCCTATAAGTTGCTGCCCGGATAAGTTTTACACATGTAGTACCCGGGTGGAATCAGGGTGTCGGCGGTTCCGGTTTGGCCCTATTCCGGGGCGAGACCAATCCGGCTGCGCACCTCGTCCATCTTGGCCCGGGCCAGCGGGCGAGCCTTCTCGGCTCCGGCGGCGAGGATTTCCCGGGTCTTGGCGACGGTGAACGTCTCCTTGCGCTCCTGGATCTCCGCGATCACCGACCACACGGTGTCGGCGGTGGCCCCCTTCAGCTTTCCATACATGGGGGTGCCGGTCTCGTACTCGGCGAGGAGTTCCTGGTGGAGTTCGGTCGCGCCCAGCTCGCGCAGGATGAGGAACAGGTTGGCCACCCCGGGACTCATGGCACCCGGCTCGGGGGAACCGGTATCGGTCACCGCGCTCTTGATCATCTTGCGGGCCGGCTTCTCCGCGGCATCGAACGGGAGGTAGTGTCCCTCGCCCGCGCTCTTGGACATCTTCGAATCGGGATCGCGAAAGCTGAGGATCTTGGGGGCCTGGGTGAGCAGCGCCTCGGTCTCGGGAAACGTTTCGCCGAAACGGTTGTTGAAGCGACGGGCGATTTCCCGCGTGAGCTCCAGGTGCTGGACCTGGTCTTCCCCGACCGGAACCCGTTCCCCGTCGTAGAGCAGGATGTCCGCGGCCTGGAGCACCGGATAGGTGAACAGCCCCGCGGTGACGAAGCCCTGCTGGTCCGCCTTCCCCTTGAACTGGGTCATGCGCTGGAGCTCGCCGTAGGCGGTGGAGGTGGCCTGGAAGACCCATGCCAGTTCGGTGTGTTCGCGCACATGGGACTGGGCGAACAGGATGCTCCGCTCGGGATCCAGCCCGCAGGCCAGGAGGTCCCGCGTCATTTCCACCGTCCGCTCGGCCAGTTCCGCCGGCGAGTAGTCGATGGTGATGGCATGGTAGTCCACGACGCAGTAGAGGCAGTCGTAGTCGGCATGATCCTGGAGCGCGACCCAGTTGCGGACCGCGCCCAGGTAGTTGCCCAGATGGAGTGAGCCGGTGGGTTGGATTCCGGAGAAGACGCGTGGCATCGGGCGGCCTACATGCCGCCCTTCTTCTCGTACTCCTGTTCGGCGACGAGGGCGGCGAACCGCTTCTGTTGCTTCCTGAAGTACTCCCGCCCGGGGTTCTCCTCGATGGCCTGGTTGATGTAGGCGAGCGCGTCCCCGCAGTTCCCGGTCGCGTTGCAGATCTCGGCCAGGGTATCGAGGATATTCCCGCGCTCCGAGCCCGGCTCGGCCAGGCTGACCGCTTCGAGCGCCAGCTCGCGGGCCTCTTCCAGGTTGACGTTGCTTTCGAAGCACCACCAGGCGAAGCCGTTGAGCTGATTGGGGTCCTGTACCCAGCCGTCGGGGAGCTGCGCCTTCTTGAGGCGGATCGCCTTGGCCTCGTCCTTCTCGACCAGGAGGGCGTGATCCGGGCCCATCTTCTCCCGCCGGGCCACCACATCCTCTTCGGTGGAGTCCGCGGTCCGCTCGAACGCGGTGGCAAAGTAGGGCTCGGCCAGACCGGGGTTCTCGCTGCGCTTCTGCACTCCGTACATCATGGAGGCGGCATAGAGCAGTTCCAGGGCTTCCATCCGCTCGTCCGCGAACGCGTCCTCGGCTGCTTCCACCACCTGCCCGGGCTCGACCTTGCCGTGACGGAAACCAAGGTAGGTGGCGTCCAGGATGTCGTAGGAGTAGGACGTCTCCGGGTCCATCTTCGCCGCCGCGTGCATGTAGGCCAGAGCCTCGGCCGGTTCCTGACGTGTGTTGTGGTAGGTCGACAGGGTGAGCGCGTCCTGGAGGTTCGGGTCGGCCTCGTAGCGGGCCCGCTTCTCATCGATCGTCGTCGGGTCGGCGATGGCCCGGTCCGCCTCCTCGATGAACATGTTGCGTTCGTAGCCGAACCAGCGCGCCGTGACCTCTTCGTCCGTGTTGAGCACGACATAGGTGGGGTAGTTGCGAACGGTGAACCGCTTGGCGAGCTCGATGCCTTCCCCCTTCTCGGCGTCGATCTTGACGATGACGAACCGGGCCACCGCCTCGCGGGTGCCGGGATCTTCCACCGAGTCCTTGTTGAAGGTCTTGCAGGGGCCGCACCAGTCGGTCCAGAAGTCGACGAGGAGGAGTTTGTTCTCGGCGCGTGCCGCGGCCACCGCTTCATCGAAGTTGGTGTGCGCGGCGAGTGCGGTCAACGGGGCGGCAGGAGTCAGGGCGACCAGGGCGGCAGCCAGGACCCAGCGGCGGGTGGTCATGGGCGGAATCTCCTTGGGAGTGGACGACCGGGGTTGGAAAACGCTATCACACCGGGTACGGACGCGACTCGGGTTTGGGGACGGACGGGTCAGATACCGAAAGCGGCGGCGTCCCAGACGAGGCCGAGCTCGGACGGGGGCGCCATGTAGCCCAGGAGCGCCGAGGCGGCCACCACGCAGGGGCTGGCCAGGTAGCCCTCGCCACCCAACCCCATGCGATTCTGCCAGTTGCGGTTGAAGGTGGTGATGGCCCGTTCCCCCCGCTGCAGGGCGTCGGATCCCTGGCCGAAACAGGGCCCGCACCAGGAGTCGCGGATCTGGCCCCCCATGCTGCGGAAGACATCGGCGATGGACTCGCCCTCGAGACGGGGGTCCGGGTTGGTGATCTGCTGTTTGACCCCGCCCGACCCGGGGAACACGATCAGGTCGGTCGCGGTGCGCCGGGTTCCCGCGGCCCTCGCCGCGCGAAGGACCAGGGCCGCCGAGAGCAGGTCCGCGTAGCTTCCGTTGGTGCAGGACCCGATGTACGCCTTGTCGAAGGAGATGCGTTCCTTGGCCACTTCCTCGGCGGGATGGGCGTTGGATGGGCTGAACGGCTTGGCGATCATGGGAACGAGACCGGCGAGGTCCAGGGTTTCGTCGAGTGCATAGCGCGCGTTCTCGCCGGGGGTGAGTCTCGGGTAGGGGAGGTCGGTCATGCCCTTCTCCCGGTACCAGTCCTCGGTGAGGTCGTCCTGGGCAAAGATGCCGTTCTGGGCTTCCGCCTCGGCCATCATGTTGGCAATCGTGTTGCGGAAGGCGACCGGAAGCTGTCGGTCCCTGTCCACGAACTCGATCGACATGCCCTGGGCCTGTTTGGCGCCCCACTTCTCGAGGAGGGAGAGGACGATGTCCTTGCCGGTAACCCAGGGCTGCAGGGCGCCACGGAACACCACCCGCCGGGCCTCGGCCGGAGTGAAGTAGACGGAGCCGGTGGACCAGCCGAACCCGAGGGTGGTGGAACCCACCCCGATTCCAACCGCGCCGTAGGCCCCATAGGCACGGCTGTGGGAGTCCGCCCCCGGGATGAACGCCCCGGGAACCACGAGGCCCTGCTCGGGAAAGTAGAAGTGGAAGATGCCGTCGCCGGGGGTGGCGAAGTAGGGCTTTTCGATACCCATCCTCTCGGCAAAGGCCACGCTGATCCCGGTCTGTCGATCGTCGGAAACCTTGCCGGTAAACACGAAGTGATCGTTGGCGATGGCCGCCTGTCGGGGCCGGATGGTGTTGCCGCCGGTGATCTGGTTGAAGGTGTGGATGGCGAACGGCGCGGTGCCGTCACTGGCCGGCAGGAGATCCGGGTGAACCCGCAGGGTGGCGCCCGGCGTGACCTCGGCCTGCTTGTTGGTGCGGTGGGCCCAGATGATCTGTTCGGTCGTGGTGAGGTTGCGCGCGGTTTCCGGATCGGGCCAGACGATGGACGGCGTGTTGCGCAGCGATTCCTGGAACTCGCTGCGGCCGATGTGGAAGATGCCGCCGGTGCGACGAATCTCGTCTTCCTTGGGCGAGAGCGGGAGCGGGGTGTAGCTCTTCCCCTGGGTCTCGTTGGTGAGGGCGCGGGTGGCGGGATCGAACGAGAAGGCGTCCCCGTCCCGGGCATCCTCCACCGCGTCCGGGGCCTGCACCACCTGGAGACCCAGGTTGAACGCGTTGCGCCGGAAGATGTCGCCCATGTTGTGCGAGGCCACGATGACCAGTCGCAGACCGGCTTCCTCCGCGATGGCCTTGAGCCCGGCCGGACTCATCTCGCGGGAGGAACCGATCGCGAACCGCTCGCCGGCGATGAGGAAGGTCTCGCCCCGGTGCACGCGTTCGCGAAAGTCGGGCATGAGGTACTTGAAGGCCCCCTCTTTCCATTTCGCGTCCAGGGTCTCGAGACTCTCCGACACGCAGTAGGCCGACGGGGTGATCTGGTCGGTGTCGATGGCGTCGAGCTTGCGACCCGGATTCCTGGGATCCCAGAAAATGAGCGCGGTGCCGCGGATTGGGCCGTCCTGATCCCCCGGGGTTGCCGCGGACGGTTCGGTGGCGGCCTGGGGGATGCCGGTCAGGACCTGGGCAGGCTGGGCTGTGTTGACGAGCCGTGTTTGCTGGGTCATTGGGTTTCCGGAATGACTGTTGAGCAGGGTAGGTGTGTCTCGGCGGCGAAAAGGCTACCACAGCGCGGGGTTCGTATCCCTCTCCGCGTCCCTAGGCGTTCCCTTTCCGGCGTGCGCGCATGCCGTCCAGGAGGGTCCGGGTCGTTTGCCGTATGAGCCCCTCGATATTGTCGGTGGCCTGCATTTGCCCCTCGATGACGAGGGAGGCCAGCCCATGCACCGCACTCCATGCCACGTAGGCCAGGGTGCGGGGATCCTGGCGTTTGATGGTGCCGCTGCGCTGATGCAGCCGGATCGTGGCGATCAACTGGTCGAGAAGCGCGTTGGCCGGTTCCTCCAGTTCGGGGAGGTTTCCCCGGGCCAGCGCTTCCTTCCCGTACATCAGGCGGTAGTGGGCGGGGTTCTCCAGGGCGAAGTGCACATAGGCCTCCCCCATACGGCGGAAGCGCTCGATGCCGGAACGGGGGGCGCCCGCGTCGAGGGCCTGGAGGCGCCGGTTGAGGCGATCGAACCCGGCCGCGGCCACCGCGACCAGCAAAGCGTTCTTGTCCTCGAAATGACGGTAGGCAGCGGCCCGGGACACTCCCAGTCGGGTTGCCAGTGCCCGCATGGTCACGCTGGCTACCCCCCCCGCGGCAATCATCGAGGCCGCCTCGGTCAGCAGGGCGGTTCGGAGGTCCCCGTGATGATAGGCGCGGTTGGGGTGGGTCATTGCCCGACCACGATGACAAAAGGTGTTGACAGTGTCAACATCCGATCCTATGTTGACGCTGTCAACACACACACGATCGCCTCCGGGCAATCGCCAACCCGTGAGCGGAAGGGTGGAACCCTCCGATGCCGGTCTTCACCTCGGATCGGGAGCGACATCTCTGGTTGTGGACCCTGGGTACCATGGTGGCGATCTACTCCACCCTGGGACCGGCGCGGGTCCTGGTGGACGCACTGCGGGAGCGGAACCTCCTGCGCGCCTCGCTGGCCGTCGCCCTGGTCCTGGTGGTCGTGGTGGTTCTCCGGCAGTGGCTGCGCCGCCGTCCGGGTCGGGGCGAGGTCGGGGTGGCGCTCGGGGTCGCCTTTGCCTACGGGGTCTCTTTCATCAGGATCGAGACCCCGGAGGAGCGGACGCACCTGGTGGAGTACGGGGTGGTGGCGGCGCTGGTCCATCAGGCACTCCTGGAGCGGATTCGGCACGGGGGCACCGTCCGGGCCCCGGCGGCGTTGGCGGTGGGAATCACCGCGGTCCTGGGTTTCATCGACGAGGGGATCCAGGCCTTCATTCCCGGCCGCTTCTACGACATCCGCGATGTCGGCTTCAACGCCCTGGCCGGGGCCATGGTGATCGTGGCCAGACTGGCCCT
This sequence comes from Candidatus Eiseniibacteriota bacterium, assembly GCA_942491735.1. GTDB lineage: Bacteria > Eisenbacteria > RBG-16-71-46 > JABDJR01 > JABDJR01 > CALOCN01. Next base: position 739,881 of record CALOCN010000014.1, read on the forward strand.
TGAGCCGGTCCGTCGTGTTGGCTGGCGGTTCTGGTTCCTGTGGCTGATGGCGGGGACGTTCGGCTGGGGGTGGGGCATGGAACTGGTCCTCTATGGAGGGCGGGGTGGTGTGGAATCCCTGCAATCCAGGCCCGACGTGATCCTGATGGGATGCCTTGGCGTGGCTGCCGGGGGGCTCCTGACCAGCGTATTCCAGTGGCTGGTCCTGCGGGGGGAAATCAGGGGCGCGGGTCGATGGATATCGGCGAGCCTCGTTGCGGTCGGCGTCTTCTGCGCCATTGTCTTCGGGGTGGGTGCGCTCGACCCGGAACTGGGGTGGGTTGTCGGGGCCGGCCTATTCGGCCCGCTTCTCGCCTTGTTCCAGGGGTTGGTCCTGCGAGGGCAGGTATCGGGTCTGACCTGGTGGGTGGGAGCCTGCACCCTGGCGTGGGTGGCTGGAATGCCGATCGGGGATTCCATCGCCTGGCCGGCCCTGGGCGCGGTGTACGGGGCGATCTCGGGCGCGGTTCTGGTGTGGTTGTTGCGGCGCGGGATTCGTCCATGAGCTCCGATCGCCCTGGTATGGGAGGGGTTTCGCCTCCTCTTCAGGCGCGGGGAAGTTTAGGGTAAGCTCGTTCGGCCGGAGGGACCCGCCCGAAGCCGCTGCTTGCGCGGATATGGGGTCGCCGCAGTACGACTCAACCTTTTCCCAGGGGGGATACTCCTTTGAGCACGATTCACGTCACCGCGCACCTCGCGATCCACGATGGCAAACTGGATGCTTTCCTGTCCAATGCCGACAAGTGCATGGAAATCGTACGGGACAAGGACACGGGGACCCTCCAGTACGATTGGTTCCTCAACCCGGACAAGACCGCCTGCGCGGTTCGCGAACAGTATCGGGACTCGGCCGCGGTGTTCGAGCACATCACGAACCTCGGGGATACGCTGGGGGAACTGTTGGCGACCTGTGACATGGCACTGGAAGTCTGCGGTGATGTCTCGCCGGAGTTGCGAGGTGCCCTGGCCCAGATGGACGCGAAAGTCTACGGCCCGCTCAAGGGGGCATAGCAACCTTCATGTCAACGACCGCAGGGCTGCCCGGGTTCACCGTCATGTACCGGTGGAGGCTTCGGGAAGGATCGGAACCGGCCTTCCGGGAAGCCTGGGAAGCGGTGACCCGTGCCCTCATGAAGGAGCGTGGAGCTCTTGGATCCCGGTTGCACCGGGCCGAGGACGGGACCTGGACCGCGTATGCCCAATGGCCCAGCCGGGCCGCGTGGGCACGGTCCCGTGAAGCGGAGCCGGTGGACGCCCGGGCCGCGTTGATCATGAGCGAGGCGATCGAGGAATCGTTTCCCCCCATTCTCATGACCCCGGTCGCCGACTATCTGGTGCCCTCCCGGTGAACCTGGACACGCTGGATCGTTCCATCTCCGGGTTCATGGCGCGTTGGGGCATTCCCGCCCTGCGGCTTTCCCTGGGCATCGTGTTCATCTGGTTCGGGATCCTCAAGCCGTTCGGGATTTCCGCGGCCGAGCCCCTGGTGTTGGCGACGGTTCGTTGGCTCCCGCTCCTCGATGGGTCGCAGTGGTTGTCCATCATCGGCTGGTGGGAGGTGGCCATCGGGGTGGCGTTCCTGATTCCCCGGGCGAATCGGATTGCCATTGCCCTGCTCGCCCTGCAGATGGTCGGAACCTTCATGCCCCTCGTGGTGCTCCCCGACGTGACCTTCCAGGCCGGGCGTATACCCTATGGTCCTACCCTGGAGGGTCAGTACATCATCAAGAACCTGCTCATCATCTCGGCCGGCCTGGTGGTGGGGGGGACGGTGCGGGGGCGGTCGTCATGATCGACAAGCTGACCTTCGCGGTCGGTGACATGGAGCCCATGGTGAATTTCTATTCCGCGCTCCTTGGCGTCGAATTGAACCCGGTCGAGATGTTCGAGCGCACGTTGTATGCCGGCCGTTACGAAGGAATCGAGCTTCTCTTCTGCCCCAGGGATCTCGCCGGGGTGGAAGCCGGGACCAACACCATCCAGTTGCGATTCATCGTCCCGGACGCGCGGGTGGGATTCGATCGTGGCAAGGCAAGCGGCGGCCTGGTGATCAGCGAACCCACCCGGATCGGCGAGGGCGTTCATGCTTCGCTGCGCGACCCGGATGGAAACTCGCTGGAGATCCAGGATCGAACCGGCGACACCGGTACATGAACACGCGCTGGGATCCGGCACAGTACCTGACCTTCGCCGATCAGCGGCTACGACCGGCTCTCGACTTGCTGGACCGGATCCCGCTCACCGACCCGTCGCGGATCTACGACCTGGGTTGTGGGGTCGGAAACGTGTCCCGACACCTGGTGCAACGCTGGCCGAACGCCGAGGTGACGGGTGTCGACAGCTCGCCGCAAATGCTGGCCACCGCGGGCCGGGATGGCCCGTCCTCGGTTCGGTGGATCCAGGCGGATCTCCAGTCCTGGTCCCCGCGGGAATCGGCGAGTCTGCTCTACGCCAACGCGACCCTGCACTGGCTCCCCGATCACCGGACGCTCTTCCCCCGGCTGCTCCAATGGCTGGTCCCGGGAGGATGCCTCGCGGTTCAGATGCCGCTCAGCTGGTCCCTTCCCTCGCATCGACTCATGCGCGAAACCCTGGCCGGGACGGGGGGAAGCGGGAGACGGTTCGGCGACGACGATCTCAGGACCCGGATGGGACACAACGGCGTGGGGAGCGCTTCCGCCTACTACGATCTTTTGTCGACCGCGTGCAGCACGCTGGACATCTGGGAAACGGAGTACCTCCAGGTTCTCGCCGGTGACGATCCGGTCTACGGGTGGGTGCGGGGAACCGGTCTGCGGCCGGTGCTCCAGGGCCTCAAGGGGGCCGAGCTGGAGGCCTTCGTCGCGGAGTATCAGCAACGTCTCCGCGCCGCCTACCCGAAGCGCGCGGATGGAAGCACCGTATACCCCTTTCGGCGGCTGTTCATCGTCGCCACCGTCTGAACCACGGATAGGATCGCAGGCATGAAGACCCCGTTTCCCGAGGTTCGTATCCGACCGGTTCGGGACGACGACCTCGACACGTTCTTTGCCCACCAGCAGGAACCGGGGGCGAACACCATGGCCGCCTTCATGAGGCGGGAACCGGGGGATCGGCAGGCGTTCGATGACCACTGGGCGCGCATCCGCGCCAATCCGGAGGTCACCGTCCGGACCGTGGAGTCGGGAGACGAGGTGGTGGGTCACGTGGCCACCTTCCGTGTGGACGGGGAACTGGAGGTGACCTACTGGATCGGCAAGGCGTTCTGGGGACGGGGGATTGCCACCCTCGCGCTCAAGGAGTTGATTGCGCTCACCCCGGAACGCCCGCTTCATGCAAGAGCGGCCCACGACAACGTGGCGTCGTGCCGGGTTCTGGCCAAGGCGGGGTTCGTCATCACCGGATACGACACCGAGTTCGCCCCCGCGCGCAGTGAAGTGGTGGAGCAGGTCGTGTATCGGTTGAACCGCTGAATGCTGGCCGAACAACCCCGCATCACGGTCATCGGCACCAGCGCCTCCGGCAAGACCACCTTTGCCCGGGAGTTGGCGGCGATTCTGGGGCGCCGTCATGTCGAGCTGGACGAGTTGTACTGGGGCCCGGATTGGACACCCCGTGCCGACTTTCGTCAACGCACCGAGTCCGCCCTCGCCGCGGAAACCTGGATCTGCGACGGTAACTACAGCAAGGTTCGCGATGTGGTGTGGAGACGAGCCACCGCCGTGGTTTGGCTCCGTTATCCGTTCCATCTCGTGTTCCGGAGAGCCATGAGCCGTACCTTGCGTCGGATCCTTACCCGGGAGCCGGTTTGTGCCGGCAACCGGGAGTCGTTCCGGGGCGCGTTCCTCGATCCGGAAGGGATTCCCTTCTGGGTGATCCGTACCCACCGCAAGCGTACACGGGAGTACCCGAGGATGTTCCGGGAACCCCGCTACCAGCATCTCAAGGTGGTGGAGCTCCGATCCAGCGCCGCGACGGCGGAACTCCTGGATGACCTGCGGGGCGCTTCCCGGGAGTGACCTTCCTACCCGGCAGTCCCTGCCTTCAGGATGTCGCCGAGCGCCGCGACCGCCTCCATGACGTCGTCGGAAGCGTTTCCCGGACCCACGCTGATGCGGAGCGCGCCGGCCGATCCCGTTCCCAACGTCTCGTGGGCCATGGGAGCACACTGGGTTCCCCCCGCAACCAGGATGTCGCGCCTGCCCAGGGCCGCCGCAAGCTCTCCCGGTGACCGCCCCTCCACGGTGAGAGCCAGGGTGGGCATGCGCGTACCGGGGGAGGCGGTCCCCAGAAGACGGACGCCCGGGAGTTCGTTCAACGCGGAGGCCATGGCCGCGATCCGGCTTCGGGCCACGTCCAGGCGATCCGCGCGCTTGGGGGCGTCCAGCCACTCGATGCCGGCCACGAGGCCGGCCAGGGCCGCGCGATCCACCGACCCCACGTCGCAGTACCCGGGCAGGGTCGCGCACTGGGCCGTGCCGCCGCCGTCCCGGGGCACTTCGCACGCAGCGGCGGGGGAGGCCAGGGTCACCCCCGGGGCGATCACCAGCCCGCCGATTCCCCAGGGTGCCTGAGGTCCCTTGTGCCCCGTGAAGGCAAGGAGGTCCGCCTCCTGTGTTTCCTGATCCATCGGCAACCAACCGGCAATCTGGGCCGCGTCGATCAGGCTCAACGCGCCGTACTCCCGCGCCAATCCCGTGATGGTTCGTACCGGAAGCCGCTCCCCGGTCACGTTGCCGGCGGCGGTCATCGCCACCAGCCGAACCCGCCCGCGCTCCAGGGCCGCCTCCAGCGCCTGGGGGGCGACGGCGAGACCATCACCGGGAGGAATCACGATGACCTCGACTCCCCGATGAACCAGTTGCTGTACCGGGCGGGAGAGGGCATGGTGCTCCCAGCCGCTGATCACCACCCGGTCGCCGGATTCCCATGGATGATCGGTGACCGCGACGTTCAGGGCCGTGGTCGCCCCGGGAGTGAGCAGGAGCCGGGCGGGGTCGGCGACCCCGAGCCATCGGCACACCGCGGCATGATCGGCGGCGAAAGCGTCGGCCCACGTGTCCGGTGACGAGGCCAGGGTGCGGGCAACCGCGGCGCGGACCGGCTCCGGCTTGGGCCAGCTGGTGCCGGCTTGGTTGAGGTAGAGCATGCTCATACAATACAGACCTTGCCGATGGGCGAGGAGGATTCCAGGTGGAGACCGGGGGGGCATGAATCCATGGCATTGCGTCTGATCGAGGCCACGCTTCCCAGGGAGGAGTGTGCGCGAATCCCCGATGCCCTGCAGGAGGTGCCCACCGTCCAGATCTGGACCTCCACCGCCGGCGATCAGCACGGCATGGTTCGGGTGCTTCTCGAGGCGGAACACGCCGAGGCCGTCTCGGACCTCCTGGCCCGGAGCTATGCTTCCCGTCCCGGGTTTCGACTGGTCTCCATCGCGGTCGAGGCCACCATCCCATCCGTCGAGCCTCCCGACGAGGCGCCGGAGGGGCCCGAGACGGCCACGAAGCGACCCGGCTTCATTCGCCGGATCAGCCGGGAGGAACTCTACGAGGACCTCTCCCAGGCGAGTCGTCTCACTCCGGTCTACTTCATCACGGTGGTCCTCTCCACCGTGGTGGCGGCGGTGGGACTCATGGAGGGGGACATCGCGGTGGTCATCGGCGCCATGGTGATTGCTCCGTTGCTGGGACCCAACGTGGGCCTCTCCCTGGCCGCCACCCTGGGGGACCTCAAACTGGCCAAGCGTTCGCTGGTGGCCATCGCGGTGGGAATGACCACGGCCGCCGTTCTCTCCGTGGCCATGGGCGCCACCCTGGGAATCGATCCCCGGACCCCGGAGATCGACAGCCGTACCCATGTGAACATCCAGGACGTCATCCTGGCCCTGGCCGCGGGGGCGGCAGGGACGCTGGCTTTCACCACCGGTGTTCCCGCGGTCGTGGTGGGGGTCATGGTGGCGGTGGCGCTCCTCCCTCCCCTGGTCGTGGCCGGGCTGTTGATCGGATCGGGCGAGGGGCCCCGGGCGTTGGGGGCGCTGGTGCTCATGCTCACCAACGTGACCTGCGTCAACCTGGCCGCGGTGGCCATGTTCCTCTTCCAGCGGGTTCGTCCCCGAACCTGGTGGGAAGCGCGGCGCGCCCGCAAGGCCACCCTGATCGCGGTGTCCAGCTGGATTCTCATGCTGACCGTTCTCGTCGCGGTGATCGTGTTCGGGGAACGGTTCTGGGAGGGTGAGTGATGGTGACGCCGTCGGTCGGGGTGACCGTTGCCTTCGTGGTCCTGGTCCTGGGCCTGGCTTCGCTCTTTGTCCATGCCGTTGCGGTGGGAGCGGCTCCCCGCGGAGAATCGTCCGGCGCGACGTGGCGATGGCGGTGGGTCGCCATCCTGATCGGGCTGCTCTGGCTGGTTCCGCCCGCCTTGGCGGCGCGTGCGGGGGTCCTGGGTCGTTTCGATACGATGCCACCCCCGCTCCTGATCATGATGGCAACGCTCACCCTCGGTACGGTGCTGGTGGCCCTGTCGCCGCTGGGAACCCGGTTGGTGCAAGGACTGTCCCTGGCCTGGCTGGTGGGGTTCCAGGCCTTTCGCATCCCGGTGGAGCTGATTCTCCACCGTCTGTTCACCGAGGGCGTCATCCCGGTGCAGATGACCTATGCCGGGTTCAACTTCGACATCGTCTCGGGGATCCTCGCCGCTCTCTTGGCCGGGGTGCTGGCCCGGCGACGCGTGCCCGGGTGGCTGGTGATGAGCTGGAACATCCTGGGACTGGTGCTCCTTGGAACCATCGTGGCGATCGCCCTGTTCTCCGCGCCGGTTCCGTTTCGCCGGTTCATGAACGAACCGGCCAACCTGCTTCCCGCGGTGTTCCCCTGGGTCTGGCTCCCAACGCTGCTCGTCATGGGGGCCCTGTTCGGACATGTACTGGTTTTTCGGAAGCTGGCCACGCGGGAGCGGTAACGTAGCTGTGAAGGAGAACCCCATGACGACCCGCAAGGAGCTCGAAGCCGGGCTGCCCCACATCCAGGCCTCGTCCCGCGATTCCGGCGTGATCGAGATGATCGTCCGACGCCCGGCGACGGGAGAGCGCGAGGTGCTGGAGGCGGGGCGACTGGATGTCCGGGTGGGCCTGGAAGGAGACATGTGGGCGGTGCGCCCCGGCTCCAGGACTCCCGACGGCGGTCCGGATCCGGACAAGCAGGTCACCCTGATGAACTCGCGACTCATCCAGCTGATCGCCGGATCCAGGGAGTCCTGGCCGCTGGCCGGGGATCAGCTCTACGTGGACCTGGACCTGAGCGCGGCCAACCTCCCTCCGGGGACGCGGCTCACCGTGGGTGAGGGTGAGGTCGAGATCGAGATCACCGCCAAACCCCACACCGGATGCGCCAAGTTCGTTGAACGGTTCGGCGTGGAGGCGGCGAAGTTCGTCAACTCGCAAGCGGGCCGCGCCTTGAATCTCCGGGGAGTCAACGCGCGGGTGTTGCGATCCGGTACTGTCCGCCGCGGCGATACCGTCGTGAAATCGGTGAGCTAGTCGGGGTGGGGCAGGATCCGTTGCGCGATCAGGTGATCGGTCACGATACGGCCGTGGATGAGGTGCTCCTGGATGATGCGTTCCAACGCCTCGGGGTCGCATTGCCCATACCAGGTGCCCTCCGGGTAGACCACGGCAATGGGGCCCCCTTCGCAGATGCGCAGGCAGTTGGCCTTGGTGCGGAAGATCCCCCCCTGCTCGGAGAGCCCCAACTCCTTGAGCCGACTCTTGAGATAACTCCAGGCTTCCAGCGATCGCTCCCGATCACAACACTTGGGTTTGGTCTGGTCGCAGCAGAGCAGGATGTGACGCCGGGTCACGTGGAGCCCCAGGGCCTCCGCGTTCCTTTGCTGTCGGGTCCTGGTTTCCTCGGGGATGCCGGATGGGGTCATGATGATCAAGGCTAGCATACGCCGCGAGGCGGCGATCCGTCCGAGTGTGCGCGGGGCGGTCCTGGTTGCACTGACGGTGTCGAGTCTGTTTCCAGGGGATCTGCAGGCCCAGGACAGAACCCCGGTGACTCCCGAGGCCTTGGCCGCGGCCGCGCTGGAGCGGACCGCGCATCGGGTGACCTACGACGGGTCGTATCGTTCCATCGCCTATCCCTGGGGGGATGTTCCGGACAGTCTCGGGGTGTGTACGGATGTGGTGATTCGCAGCTACCGGGCGTTGGGGATCGATCTGCAGCGTCTGGTGCACGAGGACATGGTGCGTCACTTCGATGCGTACCCCGACATCTGGGGCGCGACGCGTCCGGATCGCAATATCGATCATCGGCGTGTACCCAACCTGCAGGTCTTCTTCACGCGGCACGGAAAGCGATTCCCGGTCACGGATCAAGCGGGCGACTACCGGGCCGGCGACCTGGTGACCTGGATGCTTCCCGGGAATCTGCCTCACATCGGGATCGTTGCCGGCGGAAGGTCGATCGACGGCGCCCGTAACCTGATCATCCATAATGTTGGTGCGGGGCCGAGGGTCGAGGACGTACTCTTCGCCTACCCCGTCACCGGTCACTATCGATTCCTTCCCGACTCCACCCAGGGAGACCCACAATGAATCTGAATCAGACCCTGCTTCCCGAGTTCGACATCGAGATGGCCAACACGCGCAAGACCCTCGAGCGCCTTCCCCAGGACAAGTGGGATTGGACGCCGCACGAGAAGTCCATGACGCTCCAGGGACTGGCTTCCCATATGGCCAACCTGCCCATCTGGGGGGAAATGGCCGTCCGGGAGGATGGTTTCGACGTGGCTCCCAAGGACGGGGAGCCGTTCTCCACCCCGCAGTTGGGTTCCCCGGCCGAAGTGCTGAGCGCCTTCGACACCAACATCGCGGCCGCGCGCGCCGCGCTGGAATCCGCCTCGAACGAAGTGCTCATGGGGCCATGGTCACTCCTCCAGGGGGGGGAGACGCTCTTCACCATGCCGCGCATGGCGGTCCTGCGCAGCTTCGTCATGAACCACATGATCCATCATCGGGCGCAGCTCGGCGTCTACCTGCGGATCAACGATGTCCCGTTGCCGTCGGTGTATGGTCCCACCGCCGACGAACAGATGTAGGGGGGCCGGAGACCCACTCCTCGGGGGAAAGGATCGACCATGTGCCGGAATATCCGAACGCTGTTCAACTTCGCGCCGCCGGCAACCCATGACGAGGTGGAAGCGGCTTCGCTGCAGTTCGTACGCAAGCTCAGCGGGTTCACCAAACCCTCCCGGGCCAACGAGGAAGCCTTTGCCCGCGCGGTGGAGGACGTGGCCCGGGTTGCGGAGCGGCTCCTGGCCGAGTTGGTGACCTCGGCCGAGCCCAGGAACCGCGACGAGGAGGCGGCCAAGGCGAAGGCGCGGGCGGCCAAGCGTTTTGGCCCTCGGGGGGTCCAGGCTGGATAGGAACCGGTTTACCCTGATCGGTCACGAGGGATTCCGGTATTGGAACCCGGTCAATCCCACCGTTCTGGATTCCTGGGCCGACGCACTGCCCCTGGACTCCTCGCACACGGTTCTCGACGTGGGCTGTGGGCGGGGCGAACTCCTGGTGCGGCTGGCGTCGCAACATGCGGTGCATGCGGTGGGATTCGATACCAATCCCCTGGCTCTGGCTCTCGCCCGCGAGCTCGCAATCGAGCAGGGGGTGGAGGACCGGGTTTCGCTTCGCGAAGCACCCTTCTCGGTCAGCGCCCTGGAGGGACGCCGCTTCGACCTGGTCGTCTGCGTGGGCTCCATCCACGCGGTGGGGTCCTTCGCGGATGCGCTGGGCACCCTGGCCGGGGTGCTGCGGCCGGGTGGGCGACTGCTGGTCGCGGAGGGGTACTGGAAACAACCACCCCATCCGGAATATCTGGCTGCCTTGGAGGCCAACCCCGACGACCAGCTTACCCATGAGGGAAACATGGAGCTGGCACGTGCGCACGGCCTGGAAGTGATGGCCGAGTACCGCACCGACCTTGCCTCCTGGGATCGATACGAGGATGGGTACGCCGGCAACGTGATGGAATTCATCGAGACGCACCCCGATGACCCCGACGTCGACGCCATGCGGGAGCGGATCGTTCCCTGGCGCAGGGCCTACCTCCGATGGGGCCGGGATACCCTGGGGTTTGCCATGTATCTCCTTGCAACCGCCTCCTGAATCCGGGGGGGGATGCGTCGACTTCGATTGCTGCAACTTGTGGATTCCGTGTTAACTTACCCCCCTCAGGGCCTGACCGGCCCTGCGCGCCCCGAACGTATCGTTCCCGGTGGCGAGACGATTGGCGACGCTTCCTGACAAAGCCCGGCGTTCGGCTGGGGGGTCCGTTGTTCGGAGGAGGTCGTCTCGAAGCTGAAGGAGTTGATCGCGTGAATATCTACGTGGGGAATCTTCCCTACTCTATTTCCGAGGACGATCTTCGCGGTGCGTTCGCGGAATTCGGCCAAGTTGATTCCGCAAAGATCATCATGGATCGTGATACGGGACAGTCCAAGGGATTCGGTTTCGTCGAGATGCCCGACAGTGGCGAGGCCCAGGCCGCCATCCAGGGAATGGACGGAACCACCCTCGGTGGTCGCCAGCTCAAGGTCAACGAAGCTCGCCCCAAGCCGCAAGGTGGACGGGGAGGTGGGGGTGGCGGCTGGAACTAGCCGTCCCTGACCTGATCCGGATCGACATGGCCCCCGCTTCGGCGGGGGCTGTTTTATTGGGATGTATCCATAGGGTGCCCAGGGCCTCGTGTTACTTTTTCCCCGTGATCCTCCTCGACCTGGACGGCACCATCACGGACCCCGCCCCGGGCATGTTGCGGTCGTTGCGTCACGCTTTCGAGACGCTTGGACATCCCTGCCCGGATCCGGACCGTCTGAGGGCCTGTATCGGTCCACCTCTTCAGCAATCCTTTGCGCAGATCCTGGAAACCGAGGACCCGGAACGTATCGCGGCCGCGGTCGAGGCATACCGCGTCTACTACCGCGATCGTGGTCTCACCGAAGCAACGGTCTGCACGGGGATCCCCGACCTGCTCTCGGTGCTTGCCGATCGCGGGTGGCCGCTCCGTCTTGCCACCTCCAAGCCCTGGATCTTTGCCGAGCGGGTGCTCCGCCACTTCGGCCTTCGGGATCGGTTCGAGGCTGTCCACGGCGCGGAGCTTTCCGGGGAGTTCTCGGACAAGGCCGAGCTGCTTTCGTTCGTTGTGCCGTCCCTGGACCTGGATCCCGCCGGGGTCTGGATGATCGGGGATCGCATGCACGATGTGCGGGCCGGTCGCGCGTTGGGCCTGCACACCGCAGGGGTCCTATGGGGGTATGGGGACCGGGCCGAACTCGAGGGTGCCGGTGCCGAGCATGTGGTCGGGTCGCCGGCGGAACTCCTGGATCTGGTTGGGTCCCCCCGGGATTGTGTCGCGTGAGTGCTCCGCGTGACCCTCTTCCGCAGCTGTTGGACCTTCACCACGAGGTGGATGCGGCCACCCGTCCCCTGGAGACCCTCCATGCCGAACGGCTCCAGTGTCGCCGTGGCTGTTCCGCCTGCTGCGTGGATGACATCACCGTGTTCGGGGTGGAGGCGGAACGCATTCGCACCCGGCACGCGGAGCTCCTCTCCCGGGGCGCGCCGCATCCGCCCGGAGCCTGCGCGTTCCTGGACACGGAGGGCGCGTGTCGCATCTATGCGGACCGTCCCTATGTTTGCCGAACCCAGGGGCTGCCGTTGCGCTGGACGGAGGAAGGCGCGACCCGGACCGTGGAGTATCGCGACATCTGTGAACTGAACGAGACAGGGGATCCGCTCGAGACGCTCCCCGTCGAAGCATGCTGGACCCTGGGTCCCTTCGAGGGGCGGCTGGCCGTCCTTCAGTCCACCCGCGGTGAGGGGGGCATGGAGCGGATCCCGCTCCGCGATCTCTTCGCCGCCACCCCCGGGCCGGCGATTGAAGAGTAGCCATGTACGACGACGACCTGGCACACATCCATGACTCGGGTTTTGCCTTCCACTCCCAGGGATTGGCTCCAGGCCTACTGCAGTGGTTGCGGGAGTGGGGTCTCGAGGGCGGGCATGTCCTGGACCTCGCATGCGGCAGCGGCATCTGGGCGGCGAAGCTGACCCGCGCCGGGTATCGGGTGACCGGGATCGATCAGTCGACGTCCATGGTGGGGCTCGCCCGTCGCGCCGCGTCCCGGGGTCGGTTCCGTACCGGTTCCCTGTGGGAGGCGGCGCTTCCCGCCTGTGATGCCATCACCATCCTTGGCGAAGGCGTCAACTACCTCGGCCCGGGACGCCCGCCTTCCGTACGCCGGTTGGCCCGGCGTCTGTTTACCGCCCTGGCTCCCGGAGGTTTGCTCTTCCTGGACGCGGCGGGGCCCGGGCGGTTCCGGCCCCCAGCCCGGCGTTTCTGGGAGGATCGGGACTGGGCCCTCCTCGCCGCGTTCCGCGAGGACCGCGTCCGTCGGCGGCTCACTCGCGACCTGGTGACCTTCCGGCGCGAGGGAGGATCCTGGCGGCGCCATACCGAGCTTCATACCCTGAGACTATTTCCCCCGGCGGAGTTGGCCGGAGCCCTCCGTCAGGCCGGATTCCGGGTGAGGCTGGTCCGGACAGTGGGTGCCTATCGGCTGCCCCGGGGGTTGCACGGCTACCTGGCCCGCAGACCGGACTAGGATCGCCGCGCTTGGAGAGTCCGGGTGGGAACGGTATCCTTCGGGTGACGATCGTTACGAGGGATGAAGACCGGTACGACGTGTCCTCGATGGCAGGGCAGTGGAGGCGGCATGCGAGTCCTGCGGACCGAGGTTTCGATCCAGGCGTCTCCTGCGGTGATCTGGCGCATCCTGACCGATTTCGCCGCGTTCCCCCACTGGAATCCCTTTATCCGACGGATCACCGGGGAAGCGCTGGTCGGGCAAAGGCTTACCGTGCAGCTCACTCCCCCGAACCAGGGGGGCGTCACCTTCCAGCCCAGGGTGAAGGAAGTGGAACCGGAACGGGCATTTGCCTGGCGGGGTCAGTTGGCGCTGCCCGGTCTGTTCGACGGTGAGCACCGCTTCGAGCTGGAGCCCGGGAGCGGCGGCAGGACCCGATTCCTCCATTGGGAACGGTTCTCCGGTCTCCTGGTGCCGTTGATGTGGGGGCGGGTGGCACCCAACACCCGGGCCGGCTTCGACGCCATGAACGAGGCCCTGCGGGACCGCGCCGAAGCCATGCATGCGGGAGAGACCGCCTAGTGGCCGGATACTCCGGGACTCCGTTGCCGCGCAAGCTCGGCATCAAGCCGGGGCATCGCGTGATGTGTCTGGGGGCACCCCGGGACTTTCCGGCCATCCTCGGTCCGCTGCCCGAGAACGTGACCCTGCGGCGCACGGCGCGCGGCCAGGCCGAGCTGGTGCTTCTGTTCGCCACCTCGCGCGCCGATCTGCGCAAGCGCTACCCGGGGGCGGTCCGTGCCATGGTCGACGGGGGGGGCCTGTGGATCGCCTGGCCCAAGCAGGCATCCGGCGTGGCCACCGATCTCACCCAGGACGATGTCCGCCGGCAGGGACTCGACGACGGGTTGGTGGACTACAAGATCTGCGCCATCGATGCCACCTGGTCCGGTCTCAAGTTCGCCCGCCGCAAGGAAACCACATGACGGAGTCACATCAGTTCATCTACACCACCCAGGCGGTGCGACCCGAGATGGTCGCCGAGGGCCCCACCGAAACCGAACTCCCGGTGTTGCAGGAGCACGTCGCCTACCTGTCGCGGCTTGCCGAGGCCGGCGTCGTGCATCTCGCGGGGCGGACCCAGAACGAGGATGCGTCCTGTTTCGGGATCGTCATCCTCAGTGCCGCGTCGCCCGAGGAGGCCCATCGCATCATGAAGGAGGACCCGGCGATCCGGCATGGCGTCATGCGCGGGGTCCTCTATCCGTACCGGGTTGCCATCCTGGGTTCGCTCGAGTCCGTCCAACCATGAACTCCAGGGAGTCATCCATGCGGCAATCCCGTCCCGGGGGCCGGTCCGTGCGCGTGGCCCTTGTCCAGCAGGCCGCGGGGCCGGACATCGGGGCCAACCGCGAACGTGGCCTGATCGCGGCCAGGGCGGCGATCGACGACGGCGCCCAGATCATCGCCTACGCCGAACTCGCCTTTGATCGGTTCCTTCCCCAGGAGCCCGCGACCCCGAAGACGCTGGATCGCACCGAGCCGATCCCCGGGCCGACCACGAAGGCGTTCTGCGGGTTGGCCCGGGAACGGGGAGTGGTCTTTGTCCTCAACCTCTACGAGCGGGATGGGGAAAAAAGATACGATGCCTCGCCGGTCATCGACGCGGACGGATCGATCCTGGGCGTGACCCGCATGATCCACATCACGGACTATCCCTGTTTCCACGAGCAGGGGTTCTACGCCCCGGGTGACTCGGGCGCTCCGGTCTACCGGACCCGTTTCGGGAACGTGGGAGTGGCCATCTGCTACGACCGCCACTATCCCGAGTACCTGAGGGCGCTCGCGCTGGCCGGGGCCGAGGTTGTCTTCGTCCCCCAGGCCGGTGCGCTGGGGGAGTGGCCGGAGGGGCTGTTCGAAGCCGAGATGCGGGTGGCGTCGTTCCAGAACGGGTTCTATTGCGCCCTCGTCAATCGGGTGGGACCCGAATCGCAGCTCACCTTCGCCGGTGAGTCCTTTGTCACCGATCCGGCCGGGAACGTCATTGCCCGTGCCGGACAGGGGACGAGCGAGGTCCTGCTCGCCGATCTGGACCTCGACGCGGTTCCTGCATCCCATGCCCGCAGGCTGTTCCTGAAGGATCGTCGACCGGAGCTGTATGCCGCATGGCTGGCCCGGCGCGAGGAGGCCTTGCATGATCGAACGTGAAGCGCACGGGGACCTGCTGTTGGTGCGCATGGCTCACGGCAAGGCCAGCGCCCTGGACCTCGAGTTCTGCCGGGCTCTCACCGCGCTGTTCGGTGAGCTTGCCGGGTCCGACGCGAGGGGCGTGGTCCTGACCGGACGGGGTCGGATCTTTTCGGCCGGCGTGGACCTGGTGCGTCTTCTCGACGAGGGTCCCGCCTATGCGGCGGAGTTCGTGCCGGCGCTGTGCGAGGCGTTGGAGGCCGCGTTCGCCTTCCCCAAACCGCTGGTGTGTGCGATCAACGGACACGCCATCGCCGGCGGGTGCGTGATCGCCCAGACCGGAGACCGCCGGATCATGGCGGCGGGTGCCGGCCGGGTGGGCATTCCCGAACTCAAGGTCGGTGTGCCGTTCCCGGCCTCGGCGCTCGAGATCATGCGGTTCGCGACCTCTCCCGAGCGTTTCCAGAGCGTCATGTACAACGGGGCGACATACGAGGGGGAGGACGCCCAGCGCCGCGGTCTGGTGGATGCGATCGTCGATCCCGGGCAGCTCATCGACGAGTCCCTCGCCGCCCTGGAGAAGCTGGGTCGCCTGCCCGGGGATGCGTTCAGCATGACCAAGGCCCAGGTTCGCGCTCCCTATCTGGAACGGATACGGGCCGCGCGGGATACGGTGGATGTCCAGGTGAGCGCGTACTGGCAGCGGGAGTCCACCCTGGCCGACATTCGCGACTACGTGGAACGGACGTTCAAGAAGTCCGCTTCGTGATCCTGGCCCTGCTGGCCCTGCTGGGGACTTCGGTCCCGGCCACTCTGGTGTTGCTTCCCGCCTACGCTCACAACGACTACGCCAACCCGCGCCCCCTCGTTTCCGCGCTGGAACTGGGATACCGGGGGGCCGAGGCGGATGTGTTTCTCGTGGACGGCGAGTTGCGGGTCGGACACGACCGCGGCGAGTTGCTCCCCGGCCGCACCCTCGATCGACTCTATCTGGCCCCGTTGGAGGCGCGACGTCGGGAGTACGGCACCGTGCTTCCCGACGGAACCCCGTTCCTCCTCACCGTGGAGGCGAAGGAGCCCGGAGTGGCAACCTATGCCGCCATCGAGCGCGCGCTGGCCGCGTATCCGCAGCTGGTCACCCGGTACGTCGCCGAGGGCCGGGAGGTCCCGGCGCCGGTCCGGGTGGTGCAGGTGGGGTGGCATCCTCCCCTGGAAACCCTGGCCCGGTCCCCACTGCGCTACTCGGCGGTTCAGTTGCATGCAGCGGATCCTCGAGCGGCGTCGGCGACCTGGCCCGTTTCGCTGGTGCCCCTGATCACCCAGGACTATCGCCAGGCCTTTCGTTGGCGTGGGTCCGGTCCCATGCCGCGGGACCAGCGTTACCGTTTGGCCAGGCTGGTCGAGGCGGCCCACGCCGTGCCGGGAAGACGGCTTCGCATCATTCACGCTCCGGTGGACGCTGCCGTGTACCGGGTGCTGAGGGAGGCCGGGGTGGATCTGATCGGAACCAAGAACCTGGAGCGTTCGGCCCTCCTGCTGACCCGGCCCTCGGGTCGGTAGCGCTTGACCCTTCCCCGGGACCTGCCGGATTCGATACGGTTACCGGTGTCGTACCGGAACCTGGACCTCCCCTCCACGCCCGCCGAGGATCCCATGCCCCACCGTTTGCCCTGGTCCCTGTTTGGCTTCGTGGCTCTCCTGACGCTCTCCGTTTCCCCCGCGCCGGCCGAGGAGGGTCAGACCCACGCGGAAGCGATCGAAACCTACCGTACCGATCGGGTGGAACGCCTGACCTCGGACACCGGTTGGCTGACCGTTACCGGGTTTGTCTGGTTGGAACCGGGGGAGAACGTTTTCGGAAGCGGTGCGGATGCGCTGCTGCGGCTTCCCGAGGACGTGGCCCCCGAGGTGGCCGGGGTGCTGGACCTGGACGAGGAAACGGGCGAGATCACGGTCCGGGTCCGCAGCGGGGTGTCGCTGGAGATGGACAAGGTGCTGGTGCGCGAGAAGGTGCTCAAGCGGGACGAGGGAGGGAACTCTCCCAAGATGACCCTGGGCCGCATCACCTTCTGGGTCATGGAACGGGACGGCCGGGCGGTGGTACGGATGCGGGATACCGAGAGCGTGTTCCGCAGGGAGTTCACCGGAATCGAGTACTTTCCTGTCAATGCCGCCTTCCGCGTCGAGGCCCATGTGAACCCCGAGGATCCGTTCGTGGAGCTGGTTGTTCCCAACGTGGTGGGGTACGAGAGCGTGGTCCCGAGCCGCCCCGTCTACTTCACCCTCAACGGGCAGGATCACATCCTGTTTCCCGTGCTGGGGAGCGAGGAGGACTCCGTGTACCTCTTCGTCTTTGCCGACGAGACCACCGGGTACGAGAGCTACGGTGGGGGTCGTTTCCTCTATGCGGACCTGCGCGAGGACGGCACGCTGGATCTCGACTTCAACAAGGCCTACAACCCGCCCTGCGCCTTCACTCCGTACGCGACCTGTCCGCTCCCCACCCCGGAGAACACCCTCCCGGTGGCGATTCGCGCCGGAGAGAAGCGCTATCCCTCCGGGGGGGCGCACGAGTAGGGCTCCTCTAGCGCCGTACTTCCGGATTCACGCAGTGCGGCAGGGCCTCTCCGCGTAGTCCGGCGATCAGGTTGTGGGCGGCGCGGGTGGCCATGCCGTCCCGGGTTTCCCGGGTGGCGCTGGCAATGTGGGGCGCGATGATCGCGTTGGGGAGCTTGAGCAGCGGGTCGTCCACCATCATGGGTTCGGGATCGGTGACATCGAGCCCCGCGGCGAAGATGTCGCCCGCCTTCAGGGCCTCGGTGAGGTCCGACTGGACGTGGAGCGGGCCCCGCGCGGTGTTCACGAAGATGGCGGTGGACTTCATTTTCCGGAACGCGTCCCGGTTGAAGAGACCGTTCGTTTCCGGGGTCAGGTTGGCGTGGACGCTCACGAAATCGCTCTCGGCGAGGAGGGTGTCGAACTCCACCCGCCGGGCGCCCAGGGAGGACTCCGCCTCGGCGTTGGGGTGGACGTCGTGGTAGAGGATGCGCATTCCCCAGCCACCGTAGGCCCGTTTGGCCAGGGCCATCCCGATCCGACCCAGTCCCACGATGCCCAACGTCTTGCCGGGAAGGTCCTGGCCAATGAAGCCCAGGGGTTCCCAGGTGAGCCAGTTCCCGGCCTGGATGGAACGCTCGGATTCCACCAGACGACGTGCGGCCGCGATCAACAGGCAAAAGGCCATGTCGGCGGTGGCTTCGGTGAGGACATCCGGGGTGTTGCCCACCGGGATGCCCCGCCGGGTGGCGGCCGGGATATCGATGTTGTTGAAACCCACGGCGAAGTTGCTGATCACCTTGAGCCCGGGATTGGCCTCCATGAAGGCCGCGTCGATGCGGTCGGTGAGGAGCGAGAGGATGCCGTCCACGTTCCGGGAGCGTTCCAGGAGCACCTCGTGGGGAGGGGGCAGCGGGTCGGTCCAGACATCGGCATCGCAGTGCTCGTGCACCAGCTTGAGCCCGGCCTCGGGAATGAGTCGGGTGACAAAGACTTTGGGTTTGGCCATGATTCGGTCCTTTCCACGGAACGTCAAAACGGTGCAGGATTCTATCAGGTTGTTCCATGGTGGATTGCCCTGTCCTGTCTGGAGGATTCATGCCCGCACAACGCTCACTTCGCCGGGACGCCCTGGGTATCTGGACCGCGGGGGTGGACGCGGTCCATGCCGGTCGCCTGGTCCACAAGGCCGTGCGGTCGGTGCGCAAGGGGGTCAAGCTGGCCGGCACCCGGTACAGCCTGGGCAACGAGGGCCGTCTGGTCGTCATCGGGGCCGGGAAGGCCTCGGCCGCCATGGCCCAGGGGATGGAAACCGCCATTGCCGGAAGTCGTATCGAGGATCGGCTCACCGGTTGGGTCAACGTTCCCGATGCCCACGTCCGGAAGCTCAACCACATCCACTTGCATCCCTCGCGGAGCGGCGTCGCCAATCGTCCCACCGCGGCCGCGGTGAAGGGTACGCGCCGCATGCTGGACGAGATCGCCGGGTTGGGAAAGGACGACCTGGTGGTGGTGCTGCTCTCGGGAGGGGGGTCGGCGTTGCTGCCTCAGCCGGCGGAAGGGATCACCCTGGGCGACAAGCAGCGGGTCACGGACCTGCTCCACCGCTGCGGCGCGACCATCGAGGAGATGAACACGGTCCGCAAGCACCTCTCCGCGGTCAAGGGGGGGCGCCTGGTCCAGGCGACGGGGGCCCGCGTGGTGACCCTGATCGTTTCGGATGTGATCGGCGACCCGCTCGATGCGATCGCCTCGGGGCCGACCGCCGCGGACCCCACCACCTTCGCCGACGCCCTTGCCGTCCTGCGCAAGTTCGACCTCGGGGAGAAGGTGCCGGACAGCGTACTCGCCCATCTCAAGGCGGGGGCCTCGGGCAAGCACCCCGAAACTCCCAACCGGCTCCCCAAGCGGGTGGACAACGTGATCCTGGCCAACAATCGCACCGCGCTCGACGCGGCGGCCCGTGAAGCCCGGCGGCTGGGCTACAAGGTGGTGGATCTGGGGAGCCGTCTGGAAGGGGAGTCCCGCGAACTGGGGCACATGCTGGCCGGGCTCGTGCGCGGGGTACGGGCCGAGGGCCGTCCGGCATCCCCTCCGGTGTGCATCCTGAGTGGAGGGGAGACCACGGTCACCCTCAAGGGCAAACCGGGAAAGGGGGGGCGGAACCAGGAACTGGTGCTGTCGGCCCTGGAGCGGTTGGGGAGCGAGCTCAAGGGGGCGATCGTGCTCAGCGGCGGCACGGATGGCGAGGACGGTCCCACCGACGCCGCCGGTGCCTTTGCCGACCAACGGGTGGCCCAGCGAGCCCAACGCGAGAAGGTGGTGGCGGGGGAGCATCTGGAGCGGCACGACGCGTATCCGTTCTTCCGCAAGGCGGGCGGGCTCTTCATGAGCGGCCCCACCGGGACCAACGTGATGGACCTCCGGGTGGTGATCGTGCGCGAGTAGATCGAGGCCCCTCAGGGTGAAGACGAGGAGAGACCCACCGGGTACTTCTCCTTTTTCGGGTCATTGCAGGTCTTTCCGCCCCCGACTGTCAATCCTGACAGTCCCGTCGAGGCCCCCTCCTCACTAGTCTGGCGTCATGCCAGTCAAGGCCCCCAGAATCCTCATCGCCGACGATCACGCGCCCCTTCGGGAGCGGGTCACGCGACTCCTGACCCCCGCTTACCAAGTGGTCGGTTCGGTGGGGGACGGTCTCCAGCTCCTTGCCTCGGCCGAGCAGCTCCATCCCCAGGCCGTTGTGGTGGATCTGGACATGCCCCGCATGACCGGATCCCAGGCCATCCGGGAACTGCGCGCCCGCGGGGACGCGACCCCGATCGTGGCCATCTCCGTTACCGAGGACCCCGACGTCGTGCGCCACGTCCTGGACACGGGGGCCAACGCCTTTGTGTTCAAGAGTCGCCTCGTGCCGGATCTCCCGATCGCCCTGACCGCGGTACTGCAACAGGACTCGTTCGTTTCCACTTCCCGACGCCGGAAAGGACCTTCGTCATGAAGACCTACCTCAGACTCCACCTTGCCCTGTCCCTGGTCCTTGGGCTGGGAGCGATGCTCCCGGGAATCGGCCCCGCACAGGCCGGAACCCTCACCGAGGACTTCTCCACCACCACCCTGCACGACGCAGGCAACACCACCGCCGACTGGAACACCGGAGCCCAGGAACTCCGTCTGTTCCCGTTCGGGCTTACCCAGGTGGGCTCGTGGAATACGACCAACCGTGCCGAGGGGGTGCTCGTCCATGGGAACCTGCTCCTGGTTTCGGACTTCAACGACGGGCTCTTGATCCTGGACATCACGGATCCGACCAGTCCCGACTCGCTCGGTAGGCTGGACACGGACCGGACCTACGATGTCACCGCGAGCGGAAACCTCGCTTTCGTCGCCGATCTCTTCCCGGGGATGCGGGTGGTGGACATCTCCGATCCCACGCTGCCCGTCCAGGTCGGTATCGTCGACACACCGGCACGCGCTACAGGAGTAGCGGTAGCGGGCGACATTGCCGCAGTCGCCGATCGGGAGGGGGGACTCCAGATCGTGGACATTTCCGACCCCACGACCCCCGCCATCGTGGGGAACTTTCCTACCCTGAACTCGTGGGGGGTCGAGATCCGGGGCCACCTGGCCTACGTGGCCGATGAGACCCAGGGGCTGGTCGTCCTCGACATCTCCGATCCGACCAGCCCCGACTCGCTGGGCGCCTTTGCCACGACTGCGTTGGAAGTGGACGTGGACGGCTCCCTGGCCTACGTGGCTGCGCGGAACGCGGGGCTACAGATCATGGACGTTACGGACCCGACCAACCCCACGCTCCTTGGCTCGATCACCTTCGGGAACTTGGCCTGGGACGTCTCGGTCAGCGGGGATCGTGTGCTGGTCGGTCACGACGGCACCGGGGCGAGCCTGGTCGATGTCTCCGATCCCGCCAACCCGGTCCTCATCGACACCTACAACACCCCGGACTGGGCAGTCGGCGTGGACATGGCCGGCGAGTACGGCTTCGTGGGCGACCGCTTCACCGGCGTCCTCGTCCTGCAGACCGCCTTCGCGAATCCTCCGATCGTGTCCGGGGGCTACAACACCCCGGGCAATGCCAACGGCCTGGCCGCGGCAGGGGACGTGGCCGTGGTGACGGACAACGGCACGGTCCGGCTCCTGGACATCTCGGACCCCGACGCCCCCCTGCCCCTGGGCACCTATGCGTCCTCTGCCTCCGATGTCAGCCTGTATGGCGGTCTCGCGCTGCTCTCCGGGCTCAGCGACGTCGAGGTCCTCGATATCAGCGATCCCAACGCGCCCTCCCTGACCGCCACCATCCCCACCGCCGGCATCGCGCGCCAGACCCTGGCCGAGGGGGGCACCCTCTACGTGGCCGATCTGGGGAGCGGCCTGCGGATCTACGACATCAGCGAGCCCGGCGCCCCGGCCCAGGCCGGATCCCTCATGGTTTCGACGGACATGGCCAACCTCGCGCTGGCCGGCGACTACCTGTTCGTGGGAGCCGGGTTCAGCGGGATCTACGTGGTGGATGTCAGCGACCCCACCGCCCCCAGCCTGGTCACCAACTTCGGAAGCGTGGGGGGCAACCTTCACATCGACGGGCAGCACCTCTTCTCAACCGGCTCCACCGGGTTCGGGTTCCGTGTCTATGACATCACCGATCCGGCGACCCCGGTCCAGATCGGTAGCTGGGGGGCCTTTGATCCCTCGGGGAGCGCGCGGATGGACCTGGTCACCGACGGGGACTTCGCCTACGTGGCCGTCTCCGACTCCGGGATCGCCGTGGTCGACATCACGGACCTCACCGCTCCGGTGTTGGTGGGGATCGCGGACACGCCCGGGCTCAACGGCAGCTCCAACAACCAGGTTGCGGTGGCGGGTCACCGGGTGTTCAAGGCCGACGGCGCCGCCGGCGTCCAGGTCTTCCGGGTGCTCCAGGACGAGGTGAATGCCCCCCTCAACGCGGGCCGTTCCCTGGCCGTGGACACGCTGTCCGACACCATCCTCTCGGCTCGGCTTTCCGCGACGGAGGCCCCGGGCGTCGCCTGGGAGTTGAGTGGCGACGGCGGCGCCAACTGGCAGGCGGTTGCCAACGACAACAGCTGGAACGACATCGCGGCGCAGGGCGCGGACCTGCTGTGGCGGACGACCCACACCTGGCTGGGACAGAACCCCGCGGTGCAGGACGTGACGCTCCAGTGGCTCTACGAGTTCGGCGGCATCACGTCCATCGAGGACGTGCCCGCCGACCAGGGGGGCCGTGTGTACCTGGAGTTCCTGCGCTCCCACTACGACGATCCCGGCGAGGCCACCAACCCGGTCACCCAGTACGGCGTGTACCGCCGGGTGGACGCCGCTGCCCTCGCGCCCGAAGCGCTATCCCTGTCCGCCGTGTCCCCGCGGGTCGACGGCACCGACGACGCGGCCCCGCTCCCCGGGGTGGAGGCGCACTGGATCGACGGCGTCCGCTACGTGACCGCCGCCGCCGGCATCTTCCCGCCCGGCACCTGGGCCCTGGTGGCCAGCGTGCCCGCCACCCAGAGCGACACCTATCTGGTGGAGGTGACCACCGAGGCCGACTCCAGCGACACCGGAACCAACGAGTCCATCTACCTGATCACCACCCACACCACCACCCCGTCGACGTGGTTCGCCAGCGAGCCCGACAGCGGCTACTCGGTGGACAACATCGCGCCGGGTGTTCCCGAGGGCTTTGCCGCCGTCTATGAGGGCGGAGGCACCGCCGCCCTGTCCTGGGAACCCGCTCCCGAGGAGGACTTCCAGTACTTCCGGGTCTACCGGGGCGCCACGCCGGGGTTCGGGATCGCCCCCGAGCTGATCGTGCACGAGACCGCGGGCACGGACTGGGAAGATCCGGCGCCGGGCGACCCCAACAACGCGTACTACCGGATCACCGCGCTGGATCATGTGGGGAACGAGAGCGAGCCCACCGCCTCGGGCTCGATCCTGGCCGCGGACGATCGTCCTGCGCGACCCGCCGCATGCGTTCTCAGTGCGGCCGTGCCCAACCCGATGCGTTCCGGCACCCGGATTGCCTTCCAGTTGCCCGCCGACGCCCCGGTGTCGCTGAGCGTGTTCGACGTGACCGGACGCCTGGTGCGGACCCTGGTGGATGAGACCCGCCCGGCCGGCGCCCATACCGTCACCTGGGACGGCACCGACCGGAACGGGACCCGTGTCTCGGCCGGCGTGTACCTGTACCGGCTCCGGGCCGGGGCGTTCACGCGCACCCAGCGTCTGGTAGTGACCCGCTAGCCGGGAGCACCGGGTGGGTTCCACACCCGTGGGGCGGCCACTCGACGTGGTCGCCCCACGCTTCCTTCGGGGGCTCTCCGGGATGGCGACCGCCCGGGGGTGCTACCCTACCCGCCAAGGCTCCGTTCCGATCGCCGCTCGAGGTCATCCCGCGTGCATGTTCTCCTTCCCCCCCGGCCCCACGACCGATCCCGGATCCGGATCCCGGGTCTGCTCCTCCTGCTGTCGTTCCTCACCGCGCCCGCCACCGCCCACGCCACCGAGTACGTCGTCGAGCGGTGGACTGTCGAGGACGGGCTCCCCGTGATCAGCCTGACCGACATCGTGCAGACCCCGGACGGCTATCTCTGGGTCGCCAGCCTGGACGGGTTGGTGCGCTTCGACGGGGCGCGCTTTACCGTGTTCAACACGGAGAACACCCCCGCCTTCCCCGGGGATCGCCTCTCCCGCCTCCATGTGGCCGCGGACAGCAGCCTGTGGATCGCCACCCAGGGGCTGGGGATCGTCCGCTACAAGGACAGCGTGTTCACCGGCTTTTCCGTGGTGAAGAGCCTCGCCCTGCAGGCCGACCAGGTGTTCCACGAGGACGATGGCGGCACGGTATGGATCACCGCGGACGACGGGATCTACCGGTTCAACGGCACCGAGGTGGAGCGGTTCCAGGAGGCGCCCCGGGGGGAGGTGGTGCGGGCCATGGCGCACGACGGCCGTACCCTGTGGTGGGCGACGCAGTCCGCGCTCTACCGGTACCGGGACGGGGAGACCCGGCAGGTTGCGACCTTCGGTCCGGAGGAGGTCGTCGTCGCCCTCGCCAAGGGCGCGGAGGGACCCCTGTGGGTGGAAACCACCACCACGCTCTTCCGGTGGCAGGAGGGTCGTCTCATCCCCTCCAACCCCGGTGAAGGGCGGAGTTGGCTCCCCCTCAAGGCCGACACCATTGGCTACGCGCTCTCCGAGGAGGGCGTGTTCCGCTGGACCGGCACGGGATGGGAGCGGGCGCTCCCGACCCGGGAGCCGGTCTCCCTGCTCCTCGAGGATAACGGGCGGCTGTGGGCGGCCGGTCCCGAGGTCCTGTACTGCGACAGCACCGTCGTCCTGCAACGACCGATCGCCCCCAGCCGGCTGTTTCGGGACCATGAAGGCAGCATCTGGCTGACCTCCGTCCGCGCCGGTCTCTGCCGCATCGATCCCGCCGTCTTCCGGATGATCGGGGTAGAGGAGGGGATCCCTGAACAATCCACCTACGCGGTCTACGAGCACCGCCCCGGGGAGGTCCTGGTAGGCGCCCTGAGCGGAGGGTTGGTCCGCATCCGCGGGGATCGGGTGGAGCCCGTCCCCTCCCTGCTGAACTCCGTCTACGCCATCCACGGGGACCGCTCCGGAAACCTGTGGATCGGAGGCGGCGGCCGGGCGCCCGACGGTGGGGGGGCGTGGCTGGCCGGCTGGGATCCCGCCGGCAGGCCGTTCCCCCAGACCGGTCTTCCCGAATTCAACAATGTCCGGGTCATCGACGAGGACCGCCACGGCGCCCTGTGGGTGGGAGCCTGGGGAGGGCTGTTCCGCAGGGTCGCGGCAAACTGGGAGCGCATGCCCGCGGACAGCCTCCTGGCCGGCGCGTACGTGCGGTCCATCGAGGAGACGCACACCGGGCTATGGATGGGGACCAACGGGTCGGGCATCCTCCACTGGGACGGAAGCGTCTTCAGCCGGATTGACACTACCCAGGGTCTCTCGGGCATGAACGTCCGGGGCATCACCGAGGACTCCCACGGTATCCTCTGGGTGGGCACCGAGGGTCTGGGCCTGAACCGCATCGATCCGGCCGATCCGCGGAACCCGCGGATCACCGCCATCCGCGAGGAACACGGCCTCTACGACAACGCGGTGCACGAGGCCCTGGAGGATGGACAGGGCAGGCTCTGGTTGAGCAGCAATCGGGGGATCTTCTGGATCCTGCGCTCGGAACTGGAAGCGTTCGCGCGCGGGGAGCGGGCGCGGGTGGCCTCGGTGGCCTACACCGAACGGCACGGGCTGAAGAACCGGGAGGCCAACGGAGGGAGCCAGCCCAACGCCCTGTGCGACTCCCGGGGGCAGCTCTGGTTCGTCACCGTGGACGGGGTGGCCATCGTGGATCCGGCGACGGTGCCGCTGGGGGACCCTCCTCCCCCGATCGTGATCGAGGAGGTTCGGGCCGCCGGGAGCCGATATCCGGTGCGGGACCGCCCGGTCGGCCTTCCTTCCGGCGCCCGGTCCCTGGAGGTCGACTTCACCGCCATGAGCTTCCGCGCCCCCGAGAGCATCGAGTTCCGCTACCGCCTGGATGGGGTCGACGACGACTGGGTGGAGGTCGGCAACCGGCGGGTGGCCTACTACACGCGCGTGCCTCCCGGGAATCGCCGTTTCCGTGTCCAGGCCAGCCGCGGCCCCGCGAGCTGGGGGGATGAGGCTAGGGTCATGCTCGCGGTGCCGGCACGGCCGCATGAAACCTGGTGGTTCCGGGGTCTGCTGCTCGCGCTGGCCGGGGGCACGCTATACGGGCTGTATGCCTACCGGATGCGGATCCAGCGGATGCAGTTGGCCGAGGTGACGGCCGAGGCCGAACGTCGACGACGGGTGGAGGTGGACCTGCGCCGGCTGGGGCAACGCCTGATCAGCGCCCAGGAAGATGAACGGCGGCGTCTCTCCCGGGAGCTTCACGACGACGTCAGCCAGCGACTGGCCCTCCTGAACATCGAGGTCAGCATGTTGGGACAGACCAGCGGCCAGGACGTGACAGAGCTGGAACGCCTGGCCGGCGAACTTGCCGACGACCTGCGCCGGATCTCCCACAACCTGCACCCGGGCAAGCTGGAGCAGGTAGGTATCGTTACGGGCCTCTCCAGCTTGTGCCGCGAGTTGACCCGGAGGACGGAGATGGATGTCACCTTCCGGGACGAAACCCAGGACGACCTGGATCTCTCGACCGATCTCAGCCTCTGCATGTACCGGGTTGCCCAGGAGGCGCTCCACAACAGCTGGAAACACAGCGGTGCCGGTGCGGCCACGGTGACGCTGCGACGGGCGGCGGGCGGTGTGGAACTCGTCGTCGCGGACGAGGGGCGGGGCTTCGACTTCCTTGATGATACGCGAGGTGGTCTCGGCCTACTCAGCATGAGCGAACGGGCACGGGCCGCCGGAGTCGACCTGCGGATCGACTCCGCGCCGGGGCAAGGCACTCGTATCCACCTCCGCTTGCCCTCGCGTCTTGTAGACTCCTCCTTATGAGCCGTCCCCGCGTCTTCCTCGCCGACGATCACGAGATGCTGGTCGAGGCATTCACCCTTCTGCTCAAGGACCACTCGGAGGTGGTGGGTACCGCCCGCGACGGCGAGGAACTGCTGGAACGGGCCACGGACGTGCGTCCGGACGTAGTGGTCCTGGACATCACCATGCCGCGTCTCAATGGCCTGGACGCGGCGGTTCGTCTCCGCCAGACCCTGCCCCATGTCCGGGTCATCTTCCTGACCATGAACGGCGATCCCGACGTGGCGGCCAAGGCGTTGTCCGAGGGGGCGTCGGGGTACCTTCTCAAGAACGGCGCGGCGAGCGAACTCCGCACGGCGATCGACGCCGCCATGCAGGGCCGCACCTATATCACCCCACTCATTGCCGGAGACGTTCTCACCTCGACCCGGGATCAGCAGGGGGAGTTCGCCAAGCTGACCTCCCGCCAGCGGGAGGTCCTCCAGCTACTCGCCGAAGGGCTCTCCATGAAAGAAGTGGGTGCCCGTCTGGGGCTCACCCCGCGCACGGTGGCCCACCACAAGTACACGCTCATGGAGACGCTGGGGCTGGAGACCAATGCCGACCTGGTGCGGTTCGCGGTGCGCAACGGCCTGGCGTCGTCGTGAGCGCGAAATCGCAGACCTAGGCTCCGCCCACCTCGCTGATGCGGGCGTCCACCCGGGCCGGGCCGCGTTGGTGGATCCAGATCACCAGCATCACCGAGACGCTCCACAACCCGATGGCCAGCCCGGTCCAGATCCCGTGCACTCCCATCCCGCGCCCGAACACGAACCAGATGGCCAGTGGAATCCCGATGACCCAGTAGGCGACCAGGTTGAACACGGCCGCGGGTACGGTCCGGCCCATGCCGCGCAGGATCCCCCCTCCCACCACCTGGATCCCATCCGCGATCTGAAACGCGGCGCCGATGGGAAGGATGGAGGTGGCCAGGGCGAGAACCGCGGCGTCGTCGGTGTAGAGACGGCAGAGCGGTTCGCCAAACACCACGAAGATCGTGCCGGAGAACAGCATGAAGACCGCGCCCATGCCCAGGCCCACCCAGCTCGCGATCTGGGCTTCCCTGCGCTGCCCCGCCCCGATCAGGTTCCCGACCCGGGTCACCGCGCCCATGGAGATCCCCAGGGGGACCATGAACGCCACCGAGATGAGATTCATGGCCACGGTGTGCGAGGCCAGCTCCAGGGTTCCCAGTCGACCGGCGAGCAGGGTGGCTATCTGGAAGGTCCACATTTCCAGACCGACCTGGATGCTGATGGGAAACCCGTAGCGAAGAATCTGCCAGTGCCCGCGGAGATCCAGGGCGGCGCGACTCCAGGGGAGCCATGCCCCGTGGTGGAGTTTGCCCCAGTGGATGAACGCGATCAGCACCACCAGCATGAAGAGCCGGGTGAAGGCGGTGGCGATACCCGCGCCGGTCAATCCCATTTCCGGAAAACCCAGGCGACCGAAGATCAGGCCGTAGTTCAGGAACACGTTGAGCAGGTTGGCAAGGATGACCACGTAAAGCATGGGGCGGACGATGCCCCGGCCCATCAGGTACTGACGCAATACGAAGAAGGCATACAAGGGAACCAGGCTTGGAATCTGCACCCAGACATAGTCCCGGGCCATGTGGGCCAGCAGGGGGTCCTGTCCCAGGAGCTTCAATCCCGGTTCGGCGAACAGCCACACCACGCCGAACACGATGCTGAGGATCCCTCCCAGAACGAGCCCGCGCTGGACGGTTCGGGCCATCAGCTCCATGTTGCGACTGCCATAGGCCTGGGTGATGAGGGGATCCACCCCAAGCAGGAGGCCCATGCCGAAGAGCGAGGAGCCAAAGACCCACAGGCGCCCGAGGCTTGCCGCGGCCAGTTCCCCGGTTCCCACGTGACCCACCATGAGGATGTCCACCACCCCCATGAGCATCATGCCGAGCTGGGTTGCCGCGACCGGTGCCGCCAACCGGGTGAGTGCGTTGAACTCCTTGCGAACCGGCATGGTCAGGCCGAAGGATCGATGAGCGCCTTGACCACGGAGCCCGAGGCGACCGCGTCCAGGGCCTCAGCCGCGTTGGACAGGCCGAAACGTGTGAGCTGCATGGCTTCCCAGGGTGCGGCGAAAGCGTCGTCCGCCATCACCGCGGCGCCCCGATGGAAGTGCGAGTAGTCCGAACCCCAGCAACCGCGCACGGTCAGGTGTTTGGCGTTGAGATCGAGGTGCGGATTGAACGCCACGTCACCATGATCCAGGTACTGACCCACCACCACCACCGTCCCCGCTTGGCGGGCAAGTCGCATCGCATCCACCACCGCCTGGGCCGACCCGGTCGCCTCGATCACCACGTCGGCGCCCCGACCTCCGGTGCGTTCCCTTACCCAGGTTTCCCGTGCGTCGAACGGGTGCTGCGTGAAATCCAGCGTGTCCTTGACTCCCATGGCGGCGGCCGCCTCCAGGCGTCCGGCGGGAGCACCGACAACCAGGACGCGTCCCGCGCCGCGCAGCCGGGCCAGGTGGGCGGCGGCGAGCCCGACCGGTCCCGCGCCCAGCACCAGAACGGTGTCGGCGAACCGTACCTCTCCCAGTTCCACCGCATGGAGCGCGGTGGGGAGCGCACATCCTCCGGCCATGAACCGTTCGAACGGCAGCTGGCCCAGGGGGATGATCCGCACCCCTTCCTTGAGGTGCACGGCCTCGGCCCACCCGCCGGTGAGTCCGTCCTGGAGACCGTAGGTGATGCCGTAGACCTTGCGGTGTGGACAGCGGGTGCTCGCCTTGGCGACCAGGCAATACCAACAGGCATGGCAGGTCCGGTGCACGTCGAGAAAGGTGACCCGATCGCCTTCGCGCAGGCGACGTCCTTCGACGTCGGTCACGGTCCCGCGGATGCGGACCAGGACTCCCACGCTGACATGGCCGGGGATGATGGGATAGGGGACGCCGGCCAACCGGCCGTGGCTCAGGTGGACATCGGTGCCGCAGACCTCGCTCAGCGTGGTGCGTAGGATGGCCTCACCCGGGTCGAGGTCCGGAAGGGGGACTTCCCGCACTTCCATCGGCTGGCCCGGTCCGGGAAGCACGGCGGCACGTACATGGTTCATTTCAGGATCCCTCCAGGACGCCGCCCGGTCCGGTCAACCGGTAGACTCCCTTGCCGGCCACGACGTTGGCGGGGTCCCGGGCGAGTGTTTCGCGGAAGAGCGCCAAAGCCTCCTCGAACTGGAACTGCTTTTCCCGTACCAGGGCGAGGTTGTTGTAGGCCTTCACATAGGTGGGGTCCTTCTGGAGGATCCCGGAAAAGATCTCGGATGCGGCCCCCAGGTTGCCCAGCTTGTACCGGCAGAGCCCGATGTTGTTCTGGATCTGGCGCGCCTGATCCTGGTTGCCGGACTGGACCGCGGTGCGAAGCAGGGCCTGGAAGGCCAGGAGGGCTTCGGTGTACTCGCCTTCACGGTAGAGCATGCCGGCCGAGAGCATGTCCTGGGCCATGGGATCCTGGACCGCCGACCCCGACTCCCCGTAGCGGGAGGCCTCGGCCAGGAGTTGGGCGGCCCGTTGGGTGTTGCCGGCCAACCGTTCCGTCTCGGCGAGGGAGCTGTAGGCCCGGGCGTACCGGGGATCAATGGCGAGGGAGCGTTGCAGCATGTCGCGCGAACGATCGAGATCGCCCCGCAGACGGTACAGGGTGCCGAAGTTGAGATAGTCGACCCGTTTGAGGGACTGGGCGGCCAGGAGCGGGGTGCGCACATGGCACGCCACCAGCAGGGCCGGCAGGAGTACCGCGGAGGTGATCAGCACGGCGCGTCGGCTCGGGTGCTCCGTGGCTCGCTTCCCGGAACGGGATCCGCGCAGGGCGCCCCAGAGACGGACCCCGGCATCCCCGGCGAACAACAGCAGCACCGGCACGATGGGGAGCCGGTACTCGGCGGAGACAAAGAAGAGCACGCCGGTCAGGGGAAAGATGACCGCGTAGAGGTACAGCACGAGGAGCTCGCGCCAGCGTTTTCGGGCCAGGATCATACCCAGCAAACCCAGCGGGGCGAGAATGCCCATTCCCAGCGGCACCATGCGCAGCACCGGGGAGAAGTCGCGGGCGAAGTAGTAGTTGAGGTTGGTGGGGGACTCGGTGCGATTCCAGAAGAAGTAGAACTTGCGTGCCGCGAGCTTGAAGTCTTCCACCGGATGATCCCGGACGTAGCGCATTCCCTCCTGGAAGAGATACTGGGAGGTCTCGGCCAGACTGAGCTCCCGCCCGACTTTCGCCGATATGGCCTCTCGCGTGCCCCACACCTCGTCCTCGAAGGCTGCTCCCGAAGTGAAGGAGGGCATGGTGTAGAGCCCGTTGGCATCGGCGTTGTGACCGATGTAGAACGCGGCGTAGTTGGCCGCGACGGGAACCAGCTCCTTCTCGACGAGGAAGTTGCGCAGGGTGACCGCCCCGGTCACCGCGGCCGCACCCACCGCGAAGGCGAGCCAGTGTACGACCGCGCGCCGGCGGGGTACGGCGAGCAGGAAGAGAGGAGTGGCCAAGGGCACCATGAGCATGGCGTTGCCACGACCCAGGGCGCAGAGCCCCAGCACCACCCCGGCCAGGGTCGCGGAAACCACCTGTGGGCGGGACCGATAGCGAACCAGCAGGGCCAGCGCGCCCATGGCGAGCAGGTTGATGAGGGTCGGGGTGAGGAGGGTGCCGGTGTAGAACACGGCCGGGCCATAGAGCGCGTAGCCCAGCCCGGCGATCAGCGCGGGAGCCCGCCCCATGAGACGCAAACCGATCCAGATCAGCAGGAGGCAGGTCACGCTGTCCAGGACGGCCTGGACCACGAGCACCGGGAGCACGCCATCTCCCAGGAGGGTATACACCCCGGCCAGGAAGTAGGGGTAGAGCACGTTCATGGAGTAGACGGTCTCGCCATGGAACTGCCCGTCCAGAATGAGACGGGCCAGGCGATCGTAGGTCTCGGAGTCGATGAGGAGGATCTCGGCCAGCGGCGTGTTGCGGATACTCCACGCATACGCGAGCCGGACGAGGAGTGCTAAGAGGGAAATCAGGATTGGATGGCGCATAATGGATTTTGGTGCGGGGAGTATACCCGAGCAACCTGCGCCCGTCCGCCAAGCTGCTACACTGCGTTGATCCCGCCAGTCGACGCTTCCGGCAATTCCATGGCCCAATCCAAATCGCCCGCCGCTACCCCGCCATCGTCTTCGTCCCGCCGACCCTGGCAGTTCATTCTGCTGTTCGGCGGTGCGTTCGGATTGCTGGTGTGGCTCCTCGATGGGGCCGGTCCGGTGGCGTGGTTCAATCGGGGGATCCATCAGTTCACGCTGTTCCAGGCTTCCACCGCGGCCTCGATGCTGCGTGTCCTGGGTGAGTCGGTCACCGCGCACGGGGCGGTGATCGGCGGCGCCGCCTTCTCCTGCGAAGTGGACACCGGGTGCAACGGCATGACCGCGGTGGCGCTTCTCGCTGCGGGACTGCTGAGCTTCCCGACTTCCTGGCGAGCCCGCGCCCTGGGCCTCCTGGTGTTGCTCCCCGCGGTGGTTGCGGTAAACCTCGTGCGGATCGCGTTGTTGTACTGGGTGGGGGCGCACTTTCCCGCGCACTTCGGCACCGTTCACGTCTATGTGGGCCAGGTCCTGGTGATTACCGCGACCGCCGGCCTCTGGTGGATCTGGCTGACATGGAGTTCCCAACGACCCGTCGCGTCCTCCTGAGCCTGGGCGTGATCGCCCTCGTCTACGCCCTCCTGCTCCCGGTGTGGTTGGGAGCCAGGATGCCCTATGCCGCCGGCGTTGCCGCGGCGGCGAACCACGTCGCGTTCCCGGCGACCGGATTGGAGGGAACCGTCAAGGCGACCCGATCGGAGTGGGTCTCGCTGACCTACACTCTCCCGTATCCCCCGACCGGGGGCTGGGGTCAGTGTCGTCAGCGATTCCTGGACTTCGCCGATCTCCCACTGGCCCTCGCGGTGGCGGCGGGGTTGGGCTTTCTCGGCTGGCGCCGCCGGATGGTGGCCGGCCTGGCCGGTGCCCTGGGGGTGTTCGTGTGTCACCTGGGGTTGGTGACCTGGACCGCGCACCGGTTGACCCGCGTGTTGGGGGACCCGACGATCCCGGTCGGGAACCTGGATCAGGTCCTGCATGAGACGGCCCGGGAGGTGACCGGCTACGGGAACATTTCCGCGGTGGTGACCCTGGGCATGGTGGTGGGTGTGGCATTGTTCCTGTTGCCCGGGAGGCACGGGGCCGGGGCCCCGGGTGGGCCGCGCGCTTGACGCCCCCGGGGTCCCTGACTATCTTGCTTGAACCCCCCGTTGTTTGACTGAGCCCGGAGGCGAACATGGTCCACAGTGGCTAGGGCCGCGCGCCGCGCCCGGCCTGTGGTGTTGGGTCTGGGACTCCTGGTCGCTTTCGTGGTCCTCGCCGGACCCGGGCAGACCCGGACCCTGTCGCGCGAGACCGCGCTCGCGACCTTCGACACTGCGTGGGAGCTGGTCTACACCACCCACTTCGACACCACCTTCAACGGTGTCGACTGGCTCGCCCTGCGCGATGAACTTCGCCCCACCGCCGGGGAAGCGACCAGCCAGCAGGAGCTCCGCCGGGTCATCTGGGACATGCTCCTCCGTTTGCGCCAGTCCCACTTCGGCATCATCCCGGGTGAGCCGGCCGAGGCCTTTGCCCCCGACACCCCCCTGGAAGGGGAAGCGGGTGATGAGCGGGTGCTCAGGCTGCTGTTCTCCGCCGTTCCCAAGTATCGCGGCATGGCCGGGCCGGGGTTCGAGATCGTCCAGTTGGACGACGACATCCTGGTCTATCGCCGGTGGTCCACGCTGGCGCCGGAGAAGGTGGGGTTGGGATGGCGTCTGGTGGCGATCGACGGCCGATCGCTGGACGCGTCCTTCGCCTTTCTCGAAGCCGAGCTCGCCCAGCGGCTTCCGGATGCGGGGCTCAAGCGACTCAAGCGCCCGCTGAGCCGGCTATTCGTCCAGACCAAGCTGGCCGGAAAACCGGGTACCGACGTTCGGGTCACCTTCGAGGACGGGACCGGTACGGAACGCGAGGTGCTGTTCCGCCGCTTCCACGGTCCCGGGGTGACCGCGAACTTCGGCGGCATGCCGCCCATGCGCACCGAAGTCACCGGGCGTTGGGAACCGGTGGGGGACCTGCGGGTGGCGGTCCTGTTCATCAACGCCTGGATGCCGCCGGTCAACGATCTGGTTCCGGCGGTTCTGGACACCATGGGACACGCCGACGCCCTGGTTCTGGACCTCCGATCCAATCCCGGCGGCGTGGGACGCATCGCCCAGGCGCTGGCCTCGCATCTGGTGAAAGAGAAGACGAGCCTGGGACGCTTTGCCTCACGGGACGGCGGGTATCCCCTGACCGTCCGCCCGCGTCTTCGTGGCCATGGGTCGGGGAGCCAACGCAACACCTTCGACGGGCCGGTCGTCGTGCTGACCGATGGGGCGACCGGGAGCACCTCGGAGGTTTTCACCGCCGGAATGAAGGACCTGGGACGGATCCGGGTCATTGGCGAACCGACTGCCGGGGCCGCGCTTCCCGCGCGCATCTCGCCGCTCCCCAACGGCGACTCGCTGTTGCATGCCACGTTCGACTTCCTGCGTCCCAGCGGTCAGTCGGTGGAAGGCAACCCCATTGTTCCGGACCAGGAGGTCCCGTTGCTCCGGAGCGACCTCCTGGCCGAGCGGGATCGGGCTCTGGAAGCCGCGTTGCTGTGGTGTGCCGAGGCCGTGGCGACCCGGGAAGTTGTCGTCGACTAGGAGTCTTCGAATCCCCGCCTGCTAGTCGTGCTGGCTCTTGATCAGTCCCCAGCTGCTCAGCTGCGTGGAAACCGGTTCATCCTGGCACGGACCCGGATCCTCGATACGGATCGTGATGTCCGGGAGCACGCTTCCGGCCGGGTCGACCCCCACGCTGAGCACGGTGAAGCGGATGATACCCAGGTTGGCGCCCTGGAGATTGCCCTCGAGCGGATCCACGTTGATGGAGATGTCGCTGTCGTACACCACGGCACAACAGGTCTCACCCACCATGGCCTGCAAACCGGCCGTGCGTTGCGGGGTCACGTTGGGGATCTTGTCCAGAAGATGCTCGCCGTTGACGCCGAATCCGTCTGCGGTAGCCAGGAGGTAGTTGAGCAGGGGATCCGAGGTAGGGCCGGCGCTGGTCCAGGACGCGGGTGCATCGGCCGCGTTGAGGATGAAGATTCCCTCGTCTTCGAGTTCCCCGGTGGGAAGCATGTTCGTCGTTCCCTGGGGGTGGTCGATGCCGATGATCGTCCCAACCGGGATGGGCAGCGGAACGCGCACACCGGGATCCGCGAGCTGATCGTTCACACACACGTCGGACTGGCCTCCACCGCATCCCTCGGAAGCCAATTCCTCGAACACGAGAAGGCCGTTGTCGATAGTGTCCTCGTCGATCAGACAGATGCGATCGATGTTCTGGGCAAACACTAGGGAAGTAAGCGAAATCCCTAGTAGACAAGCAAGCGTGGTGAAAGCTGGACGGTGCATTCGGAGCCTCCTGGAGCGAGACAATCCAAGACAGGACTCTTTTGGTCGGTTGATTCTACCACGCTGCCCCGGCGACCCTGACCTGCCGTCGCGAAAGCGAAATGGACGCAGGGACTTACCCCCGCTGACGCGTGGTGGCCGGGTCCGGAACCGGGTTCGGCTTCTCGTCGTACTGGACCAGCAGCGTGGATTCGATGAGGGTGACCCCGGACTTCTCCAGCGCCTCCAGCATGATGGTAATGCCGTCCTTGCTCCAGAGTTTCGGATGATCCTTGGGGGAGGGGAGATCGAGGACGGCACAAACCACGCCGGCCGCGGGAGACGTCCAGTGGATAGGAAGGGTACCCAGACGTCCCCCGCAGGAGGCAGAGGCGCGATCGAACCGGGCGGTGATGATCAGCTTGGCCCGGGTGATCTTGGCTTCCGGCTCGCGCGCGAGACGAGGGAGGCTGTGAAGCCACGCGCGAGCGGACACGCGACCAGGAGCGGCAGGGTCTTCCAGAGCGACGCGCGAAACGAAGTCGTACACCGCACCGTCGGTCCAGAGCACGTCGTTGGTGACGGTCTCCTGGGCGGCAAGCGCCGGACCGGCGAGGGTGAGGAAGATGCCTGTCAGAACGAAACGCAACATATGGGCGTCCTGCCGCCCCTGATAGCTTGCCCGAGTATCTGGTATTGCATGGAACGTGCCGCAGGCAGGGGTGCCCGAAAGCGGGCCCCCAAACCGGTCCTGGGGAGCCCGGGATCCTCCAGGGGGCGTGGATCGGTAAAGGCGCTCGACGCTATGGGTGAGACGCCCTGGGTTCCAGGCGCGTAGATGTGTTTCCTGATCTGGTATTGTGGGTCATTGGGCGACCCGTTAGGTGGAATGCACCCAGAGCCCGGAAAGAACAAGCATGAAAGGCGTTCATGTCCTGTTGGGCGTGGCAATGATCTCCGGTCTTGCCCCGATCGAGGGGTGGGGTGAGCCGTGCGCGGAGGACAGGATCGTTGGGGCCACGGGTTCGGGTCCGGGGGAGTTCCAGAGTCCGACTGGCGTCGCTTCAGGGGCCTACATCTACGTCGCGGATAGTGGCAACCATCGGGTCCAGCGTTTCAGCCTTGGATACGATGAACTCCTCTACGAAGGGGAGTGGGGAGGCTTCGGGAACCGGGAAGGACGCTTTTCTTCTCCGTGGGGCATCGGTACGGACTCATGGGCATTGACCAGGAGTGCATTGTCCTCTCGGGCCCCGGAACTGTCGACTGCTACGGCGACTTCGTGGGGTGCACGCTCAATCAACCTACGGATGTTGCGGGCTGTTGCTGCTACGGGGGAGTGGTGTCGGATACGGGCAACGATCGCCTCGTCATGTTCTACGGTGGTGATCCGGTGGAAGGGTCCAGCTGGGGTTTGATCAAGTCCATGTACTAGATTTGACCCGCCCCACCCATCCAACCTACAATCACCGATTGCCTCAATTTACACCCTGGCACGAACTTGGGGGATCCCATGAGCCTGACACCGTTACGCAACTTCATTGGTGGAGAGTGGGTGGAGGCACAGACCCACAAGACCTACACCGTCCACAATCCCGCCAACGGCGAAGTCATCGCCGAGACTCCCCTTTGCGGAAATGCCGAGGTGGACCAGGCGGTGGATGCCGCCCAGGCCGCCTTCCAGACCTGGCGCGCAGTACCCGCGGTGCAGCGGGCTCGCTACCTGCACCGCTTCCTCAATCTCCTGGAGGACAACTTCGAGGCGATCGCCCAGGTCGTGACCCGGGAGAACGGCAAGACCCTCCCCGAGTCGCGCGGCAGTGTCCGGCGCGGCATCGAGTGCGTGGAGGTCGCCGCGGGCGCGCCGTCACTCCTCATGGGGCAGGTGCTGGAGGACGTGGCCAACGGCATCGACTGCGAGTCGGTGCGCCAGCCGGTCGGCGTCTTCGCCTGCATCGCGCCCTTCAACTTCCCGGCCATGGTGCCGCTCTGGTTCCACCCCTTTGCGGTGGCCTGCGGCAACAGCTTCATCTGCAAGCCCTCGGAACAGGTGCCGCTCAGCCAGCAGCTCATGTTCGAGCTGATCGAGAAGGCCGGTTTCCCACCGGGTGTGCTCAACATGGTGCATGGCGGCAAGGACGTGGTGAACGCGCTCCTCGAGCACCCGGGTATCGAGGGCATCTCGTTCGTCGGCTCGAGCCCCGTGGCCAAGATCGTCTACGAGCGGGCCGCCGCCACCGGCAAGCGCGTGCAGGCCCTCGGTGGCGCCAAGAACTTCATCGTCGTCATGCCCGATGCGGAGATGGAGAAGGCCCTGGACGCCATCCACGAGTCGGCCTTCGGCTGCGCCGGCGAGCGCTGCCTGGCCGCCAGCATCGTGGTCCCCGTGGGCGGCTGCCACGAAGAGGTGCGCAAGGGTCTCGAGCAGCGCATGCGCAAGGTGCGCATCGGCGACGGCTCGAAGGAGGGCGTCGACATGGGGCCCGTCATCTCCGCGCCGCACAAGGAGCAGGTGCTGGGCTACATCGAGAAGGGAGTCTCCGAGGGCGCGCGTCTGGTGACCGGCGGTAAGCGGCCGGCGCACCTCGCCAAGGGCTACTACGTCGAGCCGACGTTGTTTGCCGACGTCGACAACTCGATGACGATCGCCCAGGAGGAGATCTTCGGCCCGGTGCTGTGCATGATGCAGCCGCGCCGACGGACCTCGAGGCCGCGCTGGATGACGATGCGCCAGCACCCGCTGGCCAACGCCAGCTCGATCTTCACCACCAGCGGCAAGCACGCGCGGGACTTCAAGTACAACGTCCCGGCCAGCATGGCGGGCGTCAACATCGGCGTCGCCGCGCCGATGTCGTTCTTCGGCTTCGGCGGCGCCAAGGGCTCGTTCTTCGGCGACCTCAAGGCCCACGGCCGCGAGGCGTTCGACTTCTACACCGACCGCAAGGTCGTCATCTCGCGCTGGTAATCGAGCAAGGAGGATAAGACATGGCACGAAACGTCAAAGGCGGCCTGATCCAGTGCTCGAACCCGATCAACGACGAAGGTCGTCCGGTCGCGGAGATCCAGGCGGCGATGCTCGAGAAGCACCTGCCGTTCATCGAGCAGGCCGGGCGTGACGGCGTGCAGGTCCTGTGCCTGCAGGAGATCTTCAACGGCCCCTACTTCTGCCCCAGCCAGGACGCGCGCTGGTACGACGCGGCCGAGCCGGTGCCCGGCCCGACGACGTCGAAGCGCTGATGCCCTACGCGAAGAAGTACGAGATGGTCATGGTCGTGCCGGTCTACGAGCGCGAGCAGGCCGGCGTCTACTACAACACCGCCGCGGTGATCGACGCCGACGGCACCTACCTCGGCAAGTACCGCAAGAACCACATCCCGCACACCTCGGGCTTCTGGGAGAAGTACTTCTTCAAGCCCGGGAACCTGGGCTACCCGGTGTTCCAGACCCGCTACGCCAAGGTCGGCGTCTACATCTGCTACGACCGGCACTTCCCGGAGGGCGCGCGCCCTGGGCCTGAACGGCGCGGAGATCGTGTTCAACCCCTCGGCCACCGTGGCCGGGCTTTCGCAGTACCTGTGGAAGCTCGAGCAGCCGGCCCACGCGGTGGCCAACGGCTACTTCATGGGCTGCATCAACCGCGTCGGCACCGAGGCGCCCTGGAACATCGGCAAGTTCTACGGCACCAGCTACTTCGTCGACCCGCGCGGGGAGTTCCTGGCCGAGGCGAGTGAGGACGACGACGAGCTCGTCATTGCAGAGATGGACCTCGATCTGATCGAGGAAGTGCGTCGCACGTGGCAGTTCTACCGGGACCGCCGCCCCGAGACCTACGACGACATGGTCGAGATGACCTGCTGATGAGAACGCATCATCAAGAACGGCACGGGTGGATCGTCACCGCCACCGACAAGTACAGTCGGCGACGTGTTCATCGACGGCGAGACGGTGGCCATGATCGGGACCAAGCTCACCGTGGATGCGGACAAGGTGATCGACGCCACCGGCAAGCTCCTGGTACCCGGGGGGATCGACGCCCACACCCACCTGGACATGCCCTTCGGCGGCACCACCTCGGTGGACGACTTCGAGACCGGGACCCGGGCCGCGGCTTTCGGGGGGACCACCACCATCGTCGACTTCGCCATCCAGGACTTCGGCGGCTCCATTCGCGAGGCCGCCGACACCTGGGCGGCCAAGGCACGGGACAAGGCGTGCATCGACTACGGCTTCCACATGATCCTGCGCGAGTTCAACAGCGACCTCAGCCGCGAGATGAAGGACATGGTCAACGAGGGAGTCACCTCCTTCAAGCTGTTCATGGCCTATCCCGGCGTGTTCCTCATGGATGACGCGGGGATCTTCAAGGCCATGCAGCGTTCCGGCGAGATCGGCGCCACGATCTGCATGCACGCCGAGAACGGCATCGTGATCGACGTCCTGGTCGAGCAGGCGCTGCGCCGCGGTGAGACCGAGCCCAAGTACCACGCCCTGACCCGCCCACCCGCGGGCCGAGGCCGAGGCCGTGCACCGCGCCATCGCCCTGGCCGAGATGGCGCGCGTGCCGGTCTACATCGTGCACCTCTCCGCCGCCGAGGCGCTCGAGCAGGTGACCGCCGCGCGCGACCGCGGGCTCGAGGTCTACGCCGAGACCTGCCCGCAGTACCTGTTCCTCTCCACCGACGACTACGACGAGCCTGACTTCGGCGGTTCCAAGTACGTCATGAGCCCGCCGCTGCGCGACAAGTCCAAGCAGGACGAGCTGTGGCGCGGCCTCACCTTCGATGACCTGCAGGCGGTCTCCACCGACCACTGCCCGTTCTGCTTCAACTCGATGCCGGGAAAGCGTCTGGGCAAGGACGACTTCAGCAAGATCCCCAACGGCGCGCCGGGCGTCGAGACGCGCATGAGCCTCATGTTCGACGGCGGACCGGCGAAGGGGCGCATCTCGCTGAACCGCTGGGTCGAGCTCTGCTCCACGTCCCCCGCCAAGATCTTCGGCCTGTTCCCGACGCAAGGGCACCATCGCCCCCGGCAGCGACGCGGACATCGTGGTCTTCGATCCCGACGCCGAACAGACCATCAGCGCCGAGACCCACCACATGAACGTCGACTACAACCCCTACGAGGGCCGCGCGGTCCAAGGGCGTCCGAGGTCGTGCTCTTCGCGCGGCGAGGTGATGGTCGAGAACGGAACGTTCCACGGACGCCCGGGAAGGGGAAGCTATGTCAAGCGTGCGCCCAGAAGCTAAGGCGTCCAAGGGAATGACCTCCGCCGAGGCCCGCGCCAAGCACAAGGAGTTCCTCCTGCCCGCGGTCGCCAACTACTACGCCGAGCCGGTGGTGCTGGAGAGCGGCGCGGGCCTGCGCGTGCGCGACGCCGACGGCCGCGAGTACCTCGACTTCTTCGGCGGCATCCTCACGGTCTCGGTCGGTCACTGCGACCCGCGCGTCACCGCGGCCATCAAGGCGCAGATCGACCGCCTGGGCCACGTGTCGACGCTCTACCCGACGGTGCCGATCGTGGAGCTGGCCGAGCGCCTGGCGCGGATCACGCCGGGCGTTTGCAGAAGAGCATCTTTCACGGCCTCGGGCACCGAGGCCGACGAGACCGCGGTGATGCTGGCGCAGGTCCACACCGGCGCGCAGGAGATCATCGCCCTGCGGCACGGCTACTCCGGCCGCTCGATGCTGGCGCAGTCGCTGACCGCGCACGCGCCGTGGCGCGCGGTGCCCGAGCCAGGTCGCGGCGATCAAGCACGCGCCTGTCGCCCTACTGCTACCGCTGCCCGCTCGGCCTCGACGTACCCCGAGCTGCGAGGTGCAGTGCGCGCGGACATCGAGGAGCTGATCCAGACCACGACCACCGGCAAGATCGCCGGGTTCCTCGCCGAGCCGATCCAGGGCGTCGGCGGCTTCATCACGCCGCCGCCGGAGTACTTCCAGATCGCCGTCGAGATCGTCCGCGAGTACGGCGGGGTGTTCATCTGCGACGAGGTGCAGACCGGCTTCGGCCGCACCGGCAAGCAAGATGTTCGGCATCGAGCACTGGGGCGTCGAGCCCGACATCATGACCATGGCCAAGGGCATCGCCAACGGCATGCCGCTGGGCGTGACCATCGCCACCCCGGAGATCGCGGACGCGTTCCAGAAGCTCACCATCTCCACCTTCGGCGGCAACCCCATTTCCGTGGCCGCGGCCATGGCCACCCTGGACGTCATGGAAAACGAGGACATTCCCGGTCGTTCCGAACGCATGGGAGCCCGGTTCCGCGCCGGCCTGGAAGCGATCCAGCGGCGACACCCCCGTCTGGTGGGGGATGTACGGGGCAAGGGTCTCATGCAGGCGCTCGAGCTGGTCAAGGACGAGGAAGGCGGCGACCGCACTCCCGCGCCGGAAGCGGTGGTCGCCCTGTTCGAGGAAACCAGGAAACGCGGACTCCTCATCGGCAAGGGGGGACTCTACGGAAACGTGCTGCGACTGACCCCGCCCATGATGGTGGACGAAACCCAGATCGACGAAGCGCTGAAGATCCTGGAAGAAGGACTGGTTGCGGTGGAGGCGGCGAATGGCTGAGGCGGGACAGTCGCGGTTTCCGCTGCCCGAGGATCGTCTGGAGGAACAACTCCAGGAAAAGGCACCGGCCTTCACCCATGCCGAAGCGCTGCTGGAGGCCGGGCGCTGTCTCTACTGCCATGACGCGCCCTGTATCCCCGCCTGCCCCACCGACATCGACATTCCCACCTTCATCCGCAAGATCGCTTCGGAGAACCTGAAGGGGTCGGCCAGGACGATTCTCAGCACCAACCTGCTGGGCGCCAGTTGCGCCCGGGTTTGCCCCGTCGAGGTGCTGTGCGAGGGCTCCTGCGTCTACAACGACTGGGATCGGGAGCCGGTTCAGATCGGTCGGTTGCAACGGCACGCCATGGATCATGGCGCGTCGCCGGATCTGCTGCACAAGGAACCGCCGACCGGAAAGTCGGTGGGACTGGTGGGAGCGGGACCGGCATCGCTGGCCTGCGGCGGCATCCTTGCGCTACTCGGTCACGAAGCGGTGCTCTACGAACGGTCCGAACTCCCCGGCGGACTCAACACCCTGGGGGTCGCCCCCTACAAGATGGATGCGACCACCGCGCTCAACGAAGTG
Source organism: Candidatus Eiseniibacteriota bacterium (assembly GCA_942491735.1). Classification (GTDB taxonomy): domain Bacteria; phylum Eisenbacteria; class RBG-16-71-46; order JABDJR01; family JABDJR01; genus CALOCN01. Next base: position 782,497 of record CALOCN010000014.1, read on the forward strand.
GCCTTCGTCCAGGCGTTGGGGGTGCGGATCAGGACCGGGATGGGAGTGGGCGAGTCGGTCACCGGTGAAGAGTTGCTCTCCCGTCATGACGCGGTCTTTCTTGGCCCCGGTCTGGGCGAGGATTCGCGTCTGGATATCCCCGGGGAAGACGGCCCGGGCGTGTACGGTGCGGTGGAGTGGATCGAGCGCATGAAAGTGGATCCCACCCTGTCCCTGGAAGGCATCCGGCACGCGGTGGTGATCGGCGGCGGCAACACGGCTCTCGATGTGGTGCGTGAGATGGCGCAACTCGGGGTACCCAACGTGAAGCTGCTCTACCGTCGCGGCGAAGCCGAGATGAAGGGCTACGCCCACGAGTGGACCGATGCCAAGAAGGAAGGCGGAGTCCTGGTTCCCAACGTGGCGGTGACCGGGATCCATCACCAGGGAGATACGGTGACCTCGGTTTCGGTGGTGCCCACCCGGGACGGCCGGCCCACGGAGGCGACGCCGGTCCGGTTGCCGGCCAACATCGTGATCCTGGCCATTGGTCAGGCCAAGCTGCGGGCCCTGGTAGGTCAGTTCCCGGGGGTGTCCCTGGACAAGCGGGGGTGCATCGTGGGGGACGCGGCCACCGGGCTGACCGGGAATCCCCGGGTGTTCACCGGGGGCGACGCGTTCAACGGCGGCAAGGAAGTGGTGAACGCGGTGGACGAGGGGCAACGTGCCGCCCGCGCGATCGACGCGTTGCTGCGAGGGGAGTGACATGCCGGATCTGAGCATCGATTTCGCCGGAATCAAGAGCCCCAACCCGTTCTGGCTGGGCTCGGGCCCACCCAGCAACATGGGTTCCCAGGTGCTGCGTGCCTTCGAGGCCGGGTGGGGCGGCGCGGTGTGGAAGACCCTCGGGAACCCCATCATCAACGTGTCCAGCCGGTTGGGGTCCATCGACTACGGTGGCCAGCGCATGATGGGGCTCAACAACATCGAGCTCATCACCGATCGCCCCCTGGACGTCAACCTGCGGGAGATCACCGAGGTCAAGAAGGAGTTCCCGGATCGTGCGGTCATCGTCTCCCTCATGTTCGAGGGGCGCGAGGAGTGGAAGGACATCATCAAGCGCTCCGAGGACACCGGGGCCGACGGGTTCGAGCTCAACTTCGGTTGCCCCCACGGGATGTGCGAGCGGGGCATGGGCTCGGCGGTGGGACAGGAGCCCAAGGTCCTGGAGGAACTGGTGAGCTGGGTGATGCAGGAAGCGTCCATCCCGGTCATCGCCAAGCTCACCCCCAACATCACCGACATCATGGAGCCGGGGCACGCCGCCCAGCGCGGGGGCGCCAACGCGGTCTCGCTCATCAACACCATCCAGAGCCTGATGGGAGTGGACCTCGACACGCTGACCCCGCTTCCCAACGTGGGAGGTGCTTCCAGCCACGGTGGCTACTGCGGTCCGGCGGTGAAGCCCATTGCGCTGCGCATGGTGGGGCAGCTGGGGCGGGACCCGGAGTTCACCATCCCGATCAGCGGGATCGGTGGGATCTCCACCTGGCGGGATGCGGCCGAGTTCCTGGCCCTGGGCGCCTCGTCGCTCCAGGTCTGCACTGCGGTCATGCACTACGGCTATCGCATCATCGAGGATCTCTGCGAGGGCCTCGAGGGGTACCTGGCAGAGAAGAACATGAGCTCCATCAATGATCTGGTCGGCGTCGCCGCGCCCCGGTTCAAGGAGTGGGGCGAGCTGGACCTCAACCACCACGCGGTGGCCGAGATCGATGCGGATCTCTGTATCGGGTGTCAGCTCTGTATCGTGGCCTGTGACGACGGCGCGCATCAGTGCATCCACCAGCCCGGCGTGGATCCCATTGCCGGGCATGTGGCCCCCATGGCCGCGGAAGCGGCGAAGCGCGCGGCGCATGCCGGCGCGGACGAGCCGTACCGGGTGCCCTGGGTGGATGAGACCGAGTGCGTGGGCTGCAACCTGTGCAACCTGGTCTGCCCGGTGGAGGGGTGCATCACCATGGTGGAGCGCCGCCGTGCCCCGGAGAAGGACACCTGGAATCAGCGGGTGGCCGAGGGGCGGGATCAGGTGCCGGGGGCATTGAAGGACCTGTAGGAGGGGCGACCGGGGGGAGCATGGATGCGTCGTTTGACCCGCCTCCCTCGGGATCCTAGTATGCAGGTGGATGTGACTTTTCCTTGCGACCCCGTGTCCATACCAGGTACCCCATGACCGAGATCACCGATCAGGAACTCGTGGAGCGTACCCAGGCGGCCATGGCAGGGGACACGCGCGCCTTCGATGAGCTGGTGACCCGGCATCAGGAGAAGGTTCTGGCCAACTGCCGGTATCTGAGTGGTAGCGTGGACGATGCCCAGGACCTGGCCCAGGGTGTGTTCGTGAAGGCGTACTTCGGGTTGAAGACGTTCGAGGGGCGGGCGAGCTTTGGCACCTGGGTCAAGCGGATCAAGGTGAACCACTGTCTCAATCATCTTCGTTCGCGCAAAAACCGGTTCGCGGTGGACATCGACGCGCCGGAGGCGGAGATGAACCCGGAGCTTTGGGAGCCCCCGCGTGCGCACCGGGACATGGTCAATCTGGATCGCCGGGAACGGATCCGTACGGTGCTGGAAGCCATGCCGGAGACCCTGCGCGTGCCCCTGGTCATGCGGGACATGGACGGGATGGCGTATCAGGAAATCGCCGACACCCTCAAGGTGGGGCTCTCGGCAGTGAAGATGCGGATCAAACGGGCTCGGGAACACTTCCGCGCCGAATTCGAAGGGTCGGATCATGCCTGACGAACCGCACGAGCCGGACACCGGCGAACCCATCAGTGAACTGACCGAGCTCCTGGAGCCCCCACCGGCGGGGTTCCACACCCGGATCCACAACAGCATCCAGCGCCGCATCCTGGTCGGCGAAACCATCGACTTCTCCCTGAGCGGCCTCTTCCAGACCCTGCTCAGCTACTTGATGATCCCCCTCGAACTCCTGGGGGGATTTCTTGGCGAGGACAAGAAGCCGGAGGAACGCTGATGGACTCCGAATTCTCCTTCAAGGGTGCCTTCACCGACGTTCTGGAGAGCCTGGTCACGTCGTTGGCCGAGTTCATTCCCCGGGCGGTGACGGCGCTGGTCATCATCGCGGTGGGGATCGTCATCGCCAAGATCGTGGAGCGGGCGCTGCGTCTGGCCTTTGACCGGCTGCGCATCGATGCCGCGCTGGAGAAGATGGGGGTCAGCGACACCCTGCGCCGGGTGGGTCTGCAGGGGACGCCGGGCCGGCTGCTCTCCCGCATGATCTATTTCCTGCTGGTCATCCTCTTCGTTCAGAGCGTGACCCAGGCGGTGGGGCTCCACACCATCTCCGGGGCGATCGGTTCCTTCTTCGCCTATCTGCCCAACCTGGTGGCCGCCTTTGCCGTGCTCCTGTTGGGGACCATGGCGGCCCAGACCGCGGGGCGGGGGATCACCCGCTCGGCCGGCGAGTCCGGCATGGAGCAGGCCAACCTGCTGGGGAAGCTGGTCAGCGCGTTCATCCTGCTCGTGGTCGGCATCATGGCGGTGTCGCAACTGCGCATCGAAATCGAGATCGTGCGCCAGGTTGTCCTGGTGATCATGACCTCGGTGGGGCTGGCCCTGGCGCTCTCGTTTGGCCTGGGCACCCGCGAGGTCACCCGCAATCTCATTGCCGGGTTCTATGCGCGCAAGCTGTTCCCCATTGGATCCGAGATCGAGATGCATGGGGAACGGGGCAGGTTGGCCGCGATCACTTCGGTGCAGACCCTGATCGAAGGCCCCGAGCGCACGGTGGCCGTGCCCAACAAGGTGTTCCTGGACGAGGTGGTCAAGCAGTAGACCGCGCGGCGTGGGTGGCGCGGAAGGACCTAGAGTGGCTCCACCGCGGTGATCGAGACCCCGAACTCCGTGCGCTCCCCCTCGATACGGACCGTGTCTCCCACCTGGATGCCGCCCAGCACCTGGTAGATCTCCCAGTTTTCCTCCACCGGCTCCGGGGTGAAGAAGGAGGGGAGATAGAAGTCGGTCCGGGTGCCGTCCTTGGCTTCCACGGTCAGGGTGACCCCGCCGTCCACCGGTACCGCGTCGTGGTAGGCGACGATGGTGCCCGTTACGGAGATCGTGCCAGGAGTGTCTGACATGGGGCTCATGCTGGAACACCCTAGGAGCAGCACAGTGCCCACCAACCAGATTAGGAGTTGTCGTATCTGACGCTCGCCCACAGAATAGATGCTACTCGTTCTCATGTCGGCACGCTCGGCGGCACGGACGACGCTCCGGTGAGACCACCGTACCTCGCCTTGAGTAGAACTCTGGCGGTTCAGGGATAGACGACACACCTTCCGCAAGGCCGACTGCATGGTTTCCGTTAATCCGGCGCACGTGGCCCACTTTCCCCTTCACCGACCTAAGAGTCGACGGGTCAATCAATATCCCGGATTGCATCGCCCGAACCCTTCCGCGCACGTGCTTGCGGTATGGACGGGGAACCGACAGTACCCGGTTGACGCGTAGGCCAGTTGTCTCCTGCGACGTGTGGCTGGGCATGATGCGCAGCTTCTTGTTTCGAATCGAATAGCCCTTCTGGTGGACCATTTGAATCAGTTCCTCAACCATAGGAACAATTCTGTAGTCGCCCGAGATCGTGATGTCATCTACGAACACGGTTATGTTTCCGTCACAGCGACTGACTCGCGCTTTCATGTGGTCGTGCAAGTCCCAAAGCACGAGGTTCAGAAGAGAACTGCTCGTTCTAGCACCTACGGGAAGCCTTCGCTGGAAAGTCGTTAGTTTCGTTAGAATGCTTGAGATTCGTGGGGAACAACCTGCGCGCTCGCTGAAGGCTTGGTACACCGCGTGATGTTTCGTGCGCGGAAAACAGTCCTTAAGGTCAATGCAGGCGACAACGGGGTGACCTACGTGAACTGCGTTGTCGATTACTGAGCGACCACGAACACCGCCAATTAAGGCGGTTGCCTGAAACTCCGGCTGTTCAAGAATGGGGCGAAGAATTCGCTTGTTGATGAGTCGTTGGCAAGCCTTGAGGGGGCCCGTAGGGTTGTCTACATGGCGCCACCCGCCCGAGGGCTTTCTGACGTCAAAGGGGCTGTAGTAGCGACCGGCCGTAGAGGCAAGGTCGTGTATCTTCTTGCGATCGAGCTCTAGTAGGCGCTCAAGCTTTCGCATGGAGACGAATGGTTTGGAATGTTTCATGTTCTCATGTTTCACTGGCCGAGCCTCCGGAGTCTATCAAGATGCGGAGTAAGCGGCTGCCCAGTTCGGCTGCCTGCGGTGGGTCCAGGCCGCGTAAGTCGTTCTGATTCGACCCTAGTAGCATCAGAAGGTAAACCGGTATACCCAAGACTTCGGCCATATTCTCGACGGTGGCGATGCTTGGCACCTTGGCGCCTGTTTCGATCTGTGAGACGTAACTGGGGTCCAGTTTCGCTCGCTCAGCCAGGGCCTTCTGTGAGATGCCCCGAGCGGATCTCACAATTCGAATAGCCTTTCCATAATCCATGTCCAGCCTCATCGATCAGCTTTCCTTGCTCCATCGCTCGGGGATTCCCGCAAGCGATGGAGCAAGGAGTAAGTGTTTCGAACTCGACTTAGGAAGGCTCGCTATTCGAAGTCCAAACTCGCAGAGAGGAACAAACGCGCGAGTCGTCCGAGCGCGCTACTGGCCCGGCTGCGGTCTCCGGTTTGAATCGCTCTGTGCAGTTTTCGAACTTCCCTAGCTGCCATCTCGATCTGTTCGGAATTCATCCTCCTGTCTGCTTTGAGCCGCCTCAAGAGCGCGACCAAAGCACGGACGTTCTTTGACTTGCCTCTTGGCATGTCCGATTCTCCTTCAATGGAAGGGTGGATCGCTTAGCTTGGCCACTTGCCAAGGTTGCGGTCACACCGCCCTTCCTGCCCCTGAAGAAAGAGCCACTCCCATTGGAGGAGGATGAATCCACACTTACAGTTGCTCAGCCGGGAGAGAGCCCCTTTCGGATAGACGGACCGGGGGACCGGTGTTCCGTCAGCTGCTCACCCCATGTGGCTGCGACCAGGTAGCCTTCACTCTGGGCTACCGGCGAACGCGCTCTCAGGAGCGTTCGCATCAGTGCGGCGACAAGTCAGCCGCTTGGGCCAGGAAGGCCCCAGAGTGGCTCGTTGGGCAGTATTGAGGATTTCAAAGAACGTCCCCGCCGTTTTGCGGCGGCCAAGAAGGAGAATGACGACTTCATGACTATCTGTCAATGAAAAAGGTCTGACAGAAACTCTACTTTAAGGGAGCGCCTGGTTAACTTGTTACAGAATAATGATTTATGTTGACCCTCCCGCTCAGTCCACCTTCCAGGCGGTCAGCCCCCGTTCCTCGTCCGTGCCCGGGATCGTATTGTCGAGGATCGTGGCGAACAGTGCTCCCACTGCCATTCCTGTGGAGCCGATGGTGTTCGCCACGTCGGAGAACCAATCCGGCCCCACCGTGACCGGGTTCGCGGCGAAGTACTCCGGCATGGAGAGCCCCATGAACAGCGCGAACCCCACGATGAACAGGTTCCGTGCGGAGTTCAGGTCCACGAACTGCAGATTGGAGAGCCCCACCGAGGCGATCATCCCGAACATGGCGCAGTACATGCCGCCCACGATCGGCTGGGGAATGGCGGTGAACACCGCGCCGAACTTGCCGAACACGGCAAGCCCGATCATGAGCAGCGCGCCGATCTGCACCACGCGTCGGCTCCCCACCCGGGTGAGGCCAATCGCCCCGATGTTCTCGCTGTAGCTGGTGGTGCCGTTTCCGGTGCCGAAGATCCCGGCGATGAGGCAACCCACGCCCTCCATGCCGATCCCGCGGTTGACCACGGCCGGTTTGGGGACCGGCGCACCGGCGAGGCGCGCGCAGGCGTAGTAGTCCCCCACGGATTCCACCACCGAGGCCATGTAGCCCGAGAGCATGCCCACCGTGGCCGCCACCCCGAACACCGGCAGCCCCCACTGGAACGGATAGGGAACCCGGACCCAGTCCGCGTTGCGCACGTTTTCCATGGAGACAAAGGAGGGATCGCCCGCCTGGTAGACCCCCAGCGCGGTCAGTACCCCCGCTACCCCCCAGGCCACGACGATGCCCAGCATGATGGGGAACAGCTCGAAGGCGCGGTGGGTGCGCCGCAGGTACTGGCTGAACAGGATGATCAACCCGATGGTGAGCCCCCCGATCCACCAGTCCGCCCCCGCGACCGGGGCGCCGAACTTGAACAGGGCGAGCCCGATCAGGGCGATGGTGGGGGCGATGGTGATGGGTCCCACGAACCGCAGCATGCGTCCCACCAGCCCGGTATACCCGATCAGGATCTCGAAGAATGCGCCAAGGATGACCGCTCCCTGGACGTGTTGCAGCTTCACCTGCCATCCGGCCTCGGCGAGTGAGGCCATGCCGAGAATGGCAAAGGTGGGGGCCAGGAACGAGAACGTGCCCCCCTGGACCAGGGGAAGGCGGTTTCCCCAGGTGGTCTGCAGCAGGGTGGTGATGCCGCTCACGAAGAACATGGTGCCGATGAGCCAGCCCAGTGCGTGCGGATCGTCGGCGATGCCCAAGGGCTTGGACAGGAGGAGCGGAATCGCAACCGTGGACCCGAACATGGTCAGGTAGTGCTGCAATCCCAGGCCGATGGCCTCGCGGAGCGGGGGCTTGTCATCGATCCGATAGAGCATCTCGGCCATCTACACCCTCCAGGACGGTTGGCTTACGGCGTGGATCCCAGCGCGGTGAGCGCGGAGTCGCACTCGGCGATTTCGCGGCGGCGTTCCTCGAACAGATCCATGCGGGACGGCCCGAGGATGCCACTTTCCCTCATGGCGAGGAGCACGTCCAGACTGCGGATCTGGGACTCCCGTGCGCTCTTCCACAACCTGGCGCTCTCGTCGAACGAGGCGGCCTGGCGAGCGGCACGCGCGTTGGCCAGGCCGACCAGGTGGTAGCCCTCGGCCCGGTGCAGGTGGTGGTCATCCCGCTCCGGGTCCGCCTTGAGCAATGCGTTGTTGATCCCGTCCGCCCTCTTCAGCACGGCCAGGGCGTCGCCCGGTTGGCCGGTCTCGACGTAGACCTGGGCCAGGGACTGGGACAAGCTAACCAGATAGCGCCGGGCATGAGCATCGTTGGGATCCTGGGCGATGACCGGCTCCAGAATGGCGATTCCGGCCAGGAACTCGATGCGCGCCGCTTCCGGGTCCCCCACGTTCATGAGGGCGTTGCCCAGCTGGTTGTGCCCCTTGGCCAGATCGCGGGTGGATCGCACGTTCTCGGGGTTCTTCCGATGGAGATCGCGGCGCAGGGCCAGGGCGCGACGTAGCGTTCTCACCGCATCCTGGTATCGACCCATCATGTCGTACTGCACTCCCAACGCACCCGTCGTGACCGCGAGCCGGTTGAGAAAGAGCGTGTTGTTGGGATTGCGCCGGTACCCCTCGGCAAAGGTGCGGGTCGACTGTTCGAATGCGGCGAGGGCGGCTTCCTGGTCGTCCATCTCCGAGATCGCTTCGCCCAGGAACGCCTGGGCGGTGGCCAGGTTCAGCCAGGCCGTGTCGTCGTCCGGGTGCGACGCGACCCGTCCTTCGCGGACCGCCACCGCGCTCCGATAGAGATCCACCGCTTCATCGGATCGCCCCATGCGCACCAGGGTGAACCCGGCCGCCTCCTGGGCCCGAGCCAGGCCGTCGGCGTAGCCGGTGCTGTCCGGCGCCGTCTCGCACAGGGACTCGAAGATGGCGATTGCCTCCCGGGTTCGTTCCAGGGAAGCCCCGGTGTCCCCGGCCAGCTTCTCCAGGGCGGCGATGCTGATGTTGGCATCGGCCTTGAGTTCGCGGGGGCGGAGTGCCCCGGGGTCGCGACGCAGCGTCTCGTCCAGGATCTCGAAGCTCCGTTCGTAGCTGATGCGGGAGGCCTCGGTCTGTCCCAGCTCGCGTTGGGCCTTGCCCAATCGGGTGTAGGCGGCGGCGAGCGGTTCCCACAGCCGCTCCGCATCCCGCGGGTTCTCGCTCAAACCATCCAGGTAGCGGGCGGCCTCCCGCACGATGTACTCGCGCACCGGGGTCGCGTTGGCCAGCGTCCCCACTTCGTCGTGCACGCCGAAGATGAACTGGTTGGCGAAGTCGCGGAGTTCATCGAGCATGCGTTCGGATCGCTGCGCTTCCCGCGTGGCCCGCACCGCTTGCCACGTGGTGCCGGCGATGCCGGCCACCAGGGCCACGGCAACCAGCGCGGTCGCCGCCACCGCGCTTCGATGCCGCCGCACGAACTTGCCCATGCGGTAACGGGTGCCGGGAGGGCCGGCCAGCACCGGCTCGTGGGCGAGGTACCGCCCGATATCCGCGGCCAGCTCCGCGGCCGAGCCGTAGCGTTGCGACAGGTCCCGGTCCAGGGCCTTGAGCAGGATCCAGTCCACGTCCCCCCGCAGCTCGCGGCGCAGGGCCCCCGGCTGGGTGCCCCGGGCCAGGGCCCGTTGTGCGGCGTTTGCCTCGCGGGTGGCGACCCGGGTGCTGGGGCGTTGGGGATCCTCTTCCCGGATCCGTCGCAACAGCTCCGTGACGTCGTCGTCGTTGCGACGAAACGGAAGTTCCCCCACCAGCAGTTCGTAGAGGAGAACACCCAGGGCGTAGACATCCGTTCGCACGTCCACCGGTCGTCCCCGGGCCTGCTCCGGGCTCATGTACTCCGGCGTGCCAATGAACTGGCCCTCCCGGGTGAGCATGGATGCATCCTCTCCGGGCTCCACCGCCTTGGCGATGCCGAAGTCGATGATCTTGACCTCGGGCGCCTCGTCCCGTTCGGCAACCAGGACGTTGGTCGGCTTGAGGTCCCGGTGGATGATGCCCTTCTGGTGCGCGTGCTGCACTCCCCGGCACACGGTCAGAAAGAGACCCAGGCGAGCCCGGGTGTCCAGACGGTGCGCGTCGCAATACACGTTGAGCGGATCCCCCTCGACCCGTTCCATGACAAAGTAGGGGCGGCCCGAGGCGTCCGCTCCCGCATCCAGCACCCGCGCGATGTTGGGGTGGTCCATCAGGGCCAGGGTCTGGCGCTCACTCTCGAACCGTGCGATCACCCGGTCCGTGTCCATGCCCCGCTTGATCAGCTTGAGGGCCACGGTGCGTCGCAGCGGTTCGGTCTGTTCGGCCAGGTAGACCACGCCCATGCCGCCGGCGCCCAGCACGTCGAGGATGCGATAGGGACCAATGCTCCCGGGATGATCCTCGAGGAGGTTCTCCGCGACGGCCCGGTTCAGACGCCGGGCGCCCTCGGTGGAATCGAGCACCGCGGGGCGGTCGGTCTCGTGATCCAGCAGGGACTCCACCTCCCGGCGGAGGTCCGGGTCCCCCTCGCAGGCCGCATCCAGATAGGCGGCACGTTTCCCGGGCGGGAGTTCGCCGGCGCCGACCAGGATGTCCTTGACCCGCAGGAACCGGTCGCGGTCCTCGCTCACGCGTCGGAGCCTCCCAGCTCACGGGCCAGCCACATGCGGGCCACGCTCCAGTCCTGGTCCACGGTGCGCGCGGACACGCCCAGCACCTCGGCCACTTCCTTCACGGTCAGGCCGCCAAAGACCCGGAGTTCCACCACCTGGCTGGCTCGGGGGTCCAGTTCGGCGAAGCGTGAGAGGGCGTCGTCGAGTTCGATGACCTCCAGCGGCGAGTCGCCGACCACGTGGAGTTCCTCTTCCAGGGTGATCCGCTGCTGGTCACCGCCCCGCTTGGCCGCGTTGTGTTTGCGGGCGTGGTCCACCAGGATGCGTCGCATGACCTTGGCCGAAACGGCCAGGAAATGGGCCTTGCCCTGCCAGTCGATCCGGTTGGCGTCGACCAGACGCAGGTACGCCTCGTGCACCAGGGCGGTGGGCTGCAGGGTGTGGTTGACCCGTTCCTTGCGGAAGAGGTTGCCGGCCACGCCGCGCATGTCGGCGTAGACCAGATGGAACAGACGCTCCAGGACCTGGGGATCATCCCCGTTCCCGGAGTTCAATCCCGAGAGGATGCCCGTGACTTCAGAACGTGTAGGCGACTCCACCCCAACTCCTTTTGCGACGCGGTCACGGTCCGTGATGGCGAGGGTACCATAGGGACCGACTACAGGCCCTGCAGGGGATCCCCGGATTCCCCGTCCCGCTTCCACGCGACCACCGCCGGGTGGTCGAACCGGCACTCCAGATCGGTCACCAGCGGCAAGTGGTCCGAGGCCACCCGGGAAAGCCGGGACCGGGGCACGTAAACGCCTCGCACCCGGACCGACCGGCTGACCAGGATGTGGTCGATGCGCCGCAGGGGGACGCGGCCACTCCAGGTACGCAGTTCACGATCGTTGTCCTGCGCTCCCACCGTGCTGCGCAACAGGCGGCCGAACTGTCGCAGGGTCCAGGAGTGCGGCGCGGCATTGAAGTCGCCGGCCAGGATGACCGCCCCCCGACAGTCGGGGTGGCTCAGCCAGTCCGGCCCCATCAAGGCGTGGGCCTGCATGCGCCGTTCCTGTTCCAGCAGGCTGAGATGCGTATTGAGCACGTGAACGGACTCGCCGTCGATGTCCAGAGTGACCCACAATGCCCCCCGATCCTCCAGGTTGAACAACGCCTTGGCCCGGTCCGCGGCGGGGAGTGCCCCCGAATGCCGCAGCCGCAGGGGGAGGGACGATAGGACCGCGTTTCCGAACTTCCCGTCGTCGAACTCGGAGACGGCATGGAAGTGGTACTCGGCGCGAAGCCGGTTGGCAATGATGTGGGCCTGGTTGACCCCGCCCGAACGTCCCCGTTCGTGGTCGAGTTCCTGAAGGCACACCACGTCCGGGCGTTCCCGGTCGATCACGCGGGCGATTCGCTCCGGAGCGAACTTCCCGTCCATGCCCCGGCAGCCATGCACGTTGTAGGTCATGATGCGCAGCCGGATCACCTTGGCGTCGGGGGTGACCTCGGCTCCCGGGGGAGGTGTCCCGGATACGGAATGCACTTCCCCCGGAATCGCCGTTTCGGGCTCGGCATGCGCATCCCGGAAGGCGAGGATCATCTCCCGCAGCGTATCGGGCCGCAGGTCCCGATACCCGGCGGCAAGCTCGCGTGCCTCGGGAGGAAGGAGCACGAACGCCGAGGTTTCCCGCGGCCCGGGTCCACCGTGGGCCCCGTGTTCATCCTGAAGCGTGAGGGGCAGCACCGGATTCCACCCGACCAGCATGATGTGACCCGCTCCGACGTGGTGCAACGCGGCCAGCAGGTCCTCGGCGGTTGCCTTCGCATGGGGATGGTCCGGGCCCAGGACCCGTTCCGCGTCCTCGGGCAGGGTGGCCTCGATCAACGGGCGATCGTCGTCCGAGCCGCGGCGCGGGGAGCGCTGGTAGACCAGGGCCCGGCCATCGTCGAGGCGGGTCAAGGCCATGGGGATGCCTTCGTCCTCCACCAGGCTACGGGCCAGGGCGTGTTCGAAACCGATCGGGTGGGGACCGTGCAGATAGGCAAACCCCACCGGCCCCTGGTTGACCACCTCGATGCGTGGCCCGTCATCGGACGACTCCTCCTGCGCCGCTTCCGACCGGGATGCGGCGCTGGGGTCGGCGGTGCGCATCCACCAGGGAGTGTCCATGCCCATCCACTCGAAACGATCCTGGGTGAGGTGGCGGCGGGTGATCCACGAAGGCACGGACGCCGCGCCCCCTCCTTCGAGCACGCGCTGGTACGCGGTCTCCACTGCCTCGGGCACGTTCACCCCATGCAGGGTGCGATAGGGGACCACCTTTTCCTGCCCATGATCCGAGTAGATCCAGAACTGGTAGTCCCGCCGTCGCGAGCGATGCGCGGCAAGCCACACCCGACGCACCGAGGTGTCGATGCCCCGGAGCGACCATCGGGCAAGCCAGGACGTGGGGCCGCGACGGTGTGCATGTTCGTCGTACCCCAGGTAGTTGAGTTGGATGATCGGGAGTCCACGCTCCGCGTCCACGGTCGCTCCCGCGGTGACGATCTCACGCATGACCGCGCTCACCGCGACCTGAAGCGGCACGAACCGCAGCTCACCCAGGACCGCGCGGGCCGGCAGGCGTCCGGTGATGAGATCACCGATGACGAACAGGGTAATGAACACCAGGTTGGCCATGACCCGGATCGCGCTCCAGAAGTGCCAGAGCAGCAGCCCCAGGAGCCGGTTGGGAGCGATGGCCCGCAGGGCGTAGCCCAGACCGGCGGTGGAGGCGCAGAGGTGCGGCTCGTCGGCGCCGCCGCTGAAGATGTTGGACCAGGCCGACCCTCCCCGCAGCAACCCCGGGTGATCCCGGGTCAACCGTTCCTCGATGGCGGCGGCGGCCGCGGGGTCGTTCATGGAGATCACCCGGCCCAACTCCGGGTCCCGGTACCCGAAGGCCGGTACGCACGTGCGCACTCCATAGAACAGTTCTCCCTGGAACCCGGGGGTGCTGCTGGGGAACCCCGTGTAGACCGATCGCACCTGGTGTCCTTCGTCCTCCAGGAGGTGCCTTAGGAAGGGGAGCTGTCCCTGTTCGAGTGCCAGGCGCAGGACATCCTCTCCCAGACCATCGATCTGGATGAGCACGATACCGGGCTGATCCGACTGGTCCCGCGGCGGGTCGTAGCCCAGCAGCCGCGCCGTCCATCCGGTGCGGCTGAGTTTCTGGCGGACCCGGCTGGCCAGGATCTCGAAGCGATCGATCATGCGCCGCCTTGCTCCTTCTCCAGCCAGGCCACGAGGTCGGTGTGCCCCCCTTCACGCGCGGCCTGGAGAGCGTGCTCGATCCGTGCTCCCCCCCGGATGAGCGCGCGTGCGGTGTCCTCGTAGCGGAACGCGATCGCGGTCTCGAGGGGCGCTCCGTCCTCCTCGATCCCGTCAGGATTGGCCCCGGCCGCGAGAAGCAGCTCGGTAAGCGCGACCTGGACCCCCACCGCCGCCGGATGGCCGCTGGAGACCAGGAGGCAGAGAGGCGTCTGACGGGGGCCGCCTCCATAGGTCTCGGCCAGGGCATCCGGTTCCGCCCCCGCGCTCAGCAGCGCGTGGGCGATGGCCGGTGCGTTGCGCGGTGTCTCCTGGCGCCGGATCTCCACCCCGTTGGCCGCGACATAGTGCAGAAGGGTGGCCCGGTGCCCGTAGGAGGAACGGGCGCGGGCCAGCTCGGGTTGTTGGGTGAGGAGGTCCTTGACCAGCTCCAGGTCCCCGGTCACCACCGCGTCGACCGCCGCCTCGAAGTCCCGGTCGTGACGCCGCGCCGGGTGCGCGGTGACCTCGGCCCAGTCCTGGAAACCATGTTCCCGGGCCACGGTGAGGCAGGCCTCGGCCAGATCGAAGGACTTCGCGGCCGCCGGCTCTCCTCCCGGGAAGTAGTTGCGCACGCGGGCCAAGGCTCCCTCATCGCCTTCGGGGAAGGTCGTGGCCAGATCCTGTGCGGATCGCGTCAATTCCTCGAGGAGGGTGAGCTCCAGGAGGCTGTCCCCCGGGAAGAGCTTCTCCATGCGCCGGCGTTCGATCTGCACATGGGGATGCGCGCGCTCTCCTTCAGCGTAGCTCTTGAGGAAGTAGGGGGTGAGGAGGGCGTCGAGTTCGGTGTGACCGGTGGGAAAGCCGTTCTCGATGGAGCGGGTGCTGGCCCCCGCCTCCAGCAGGGTTCGTATCATGTCGACGCGCCCCGCGGCCTTGGGACCGTGAAAGATGGCATAGACCGCGTTGTCCACCGGGTCGCCGCCGTACCCGTTGACCGTATCCAACCGCGCGCCGCGCTCCACGAGCCGGGTCACCATGTCCGGGTGTCCTTCCCAGAGGGCCCAATGGAGCGGGCTCATGTTGTCCCCTTCGGCATCGATGTCAAAGCCGTAGTCCAGCAGGACCTCCACCGCTTCCAGGTCGTTGGCGGCGGCCGCGTCGACGAGCACCCGCTGGTCCTGCTTCGTGAGGCGGGTGGGTAGATCGGGATGTTCCGCCAGCACCGCATCCGCCCCTTCCCGGTCCCCCCGGGCGCACGCGCCCACGAAGCGGTCCATGGGGGTTGCGCCGGCCGGGTCAGCGCCGTGGGACAACAGCAGATCCGCGGTCTCCGCCTGGCCAAGCCGCAGTGCCAGTGCGTAGGCGGTCTCCCCATGGGCGGTGAGACGCTCCGGTTCCGCACCGTGCTCCAGGAGCAGGGCGATGATGGCCGGGCTGCGACGCCGTTTGATGGCGTGATGGAGACGGGTGTGGCGATCGCCGAACGGGGTGGTGAAGTTGGGGTCGGCGCCGAAGTCCAGATAGAGCCGCGCCCCGGCCAGGTCCTCGAAGTCCAGCTTCCGGGCAAGGCAGTAGTGCACCTTGTCCGGGTCCGGCCCCGCTTCCAGGATCAGTCGCAGGCAGGAGAGGTCGGCGTGCTCCGAGGCGTGGTAGAGCGACTCGGGGCCGAGTCCCGGCGCCGCGTCGTTGGGATCGGCGCCGGCGGCGAGGAGTGCACCGGTGAGTTCGGCGTCGGCGTTGATTCCCGCGGCGCCGTAGAGGCAGGTCTGGCGCGCGTTGGGATCGTCGTTGACGGTGAAGTACGCATTGGGATCCGCGCCGAGGGCCAGGAGTTCCCTGCCCAGCGCCCGCAATGCCGGGGCCCGGTCGGAGTCCGCTCCCAGAAGTCGGCTGTGACAAACATAGAGGAGCGGCTCCCAGCCCACGCTTCCCATGGGCCGGCCGGCCTGTGCGGGATCCGTGGCGAGCAGTCCCCGCGCCGCCTCCGGCTCTCCCGCGGCCAGGGCAAGAGGCAGATCCTGGTGGGCGAGTTCCGGTTCCATGGCCAGGGCCTGCGCGGCTTCGCGCCACTGGTCCGAGCAGAGGCCCCGGATCAACGCCTCGATCCGCTCACCCCGGGTGGCCGCATGGAGTTCCACATGTCGCTTGAGGCGGGGCCAACTTGCGAAACCCAGCTCGCGGGCGATGACGAGCTGCGCATCGTTGAGGCGGAAGGGAATGGAGTCGCCACCCCCGGAGGCCGCGAAGAGCGGGTGATGGCTGCGGATGCGCCGGGCGACCTGGGGATCGTGGGACCGATGGGCCCTCAGGAGTTCCTTGGCCTGCTTGCGGAGTTGGTTCAGATCCGGGCGTGACGGCAGGGACGGACGGATGGGTGTCGACAAGGCGACCTCCTTCATACTGCGCCTGGCGTCCGCACTCAGGCAGAAAGAGGCCGTGTCTTTCCGACAAGCGATCGAGGGAGGGCTCGGCCCTTTCCGCGGACGGGGTGCGCCCCTCGGCGGCGCCCCTTCAGACTAGCAGATGGAGTCGGATCCTCCCAAGTGCGGTTCCGGCGCGTCCCTCAGAGCGGAATGCGGTCTCCGCTGTCCAGACGAACCACCGGTTTGGGTCCCGGGCAGGGGAGTCCGGCCGAGGGAAACGCCTCGAACTCGACCACCCCGATCGTCTCGCCGTTCCTGAGCAGGGAGCCCTGGGCCTGCCAGAACTCCGGCTCGGCCACCTGATTGTTGCTACAGGTCCCGCGCACGAACAGGTTCTGAAGCGTGTAGGTGTCCCCGCCGATCATCAGGGTGCTGGTGTTGGACTGCTTCCACTGTTCCACCGCATTGCTGACCGAAAGGAATCGGTACTCGTATTCCTCGTTCACCGTGCTGGAGGCGTTGGCGCTGCTGAGCGTCCCCTGGACCGTCTCCAGGCTGGTGTAGTCCACGTTGCCGCCGCTGAAGTCCGCGCTCACCTGCCCCGCATTGACCAGGTTGAGGGTCGCGACGACCCCGTTGAAGGTCAGCGTGCCGGTGATCGTCCGGTGGAACTCGGTCACGCCCGCCGCGCCGGTCAGGCCGCTCACCAGCGCCGGGGCGCCGCTGCGGCTCTGGATGCGCAGGTCGAACGCCCCCGGTGAGGTGGCGGTCACATCCAGGTTGGAATGGAAGTCGCGGAAGCTCTCCCAGTCGGTGAAGTCGCCCTCGAAGGCGTTGACCGCGAGCTCGAGCCGCGATCCGTCGTGGAAGAGAACGACCAGACGGTCCTGCGGTGTCGCGCTCCAGGTGAAGTCGTCGGAATCGGGGCCGGCCTGGGTGAGGGTTCCGGTGACGGTGAGCGTTCCGCCGTTCTGGATACTGGCCTCGAACACGGCGCGGGCCGTGGTCTCCACCCCGTCCGCGCCCAACGCCGCACCGGCCCGGGTCCCCGAGTAGGCCTCGGCCACCGCCGCGCCCAGGGTGGCGCCGGCCCCGGGGTCGGTCAGGGCGAAGGTGATGCTGGCCGATCGCGACGGGTCGGCCACGCTGGTCGCGGTGACCATGGCGCTGGCCGGGTTGGGGAGTGCACCGGGTGCGGTGTACACCCCCTGGTCGGTGATGGTGCCGAACGCGCTGCCGCCGGTGACGCTCCAGGTCACGGCAGTGTTCGCGGTGCCGGTAACGGTGGCGGTGAAGGTGACCGAGCCGTTCAGGGGCACGCTCGAGACCATGGGGGTGAGGTCGACCAGGACACCTACGTTGTCGACCGTGACCATCACCGCATCGGTGGCCGTTCCGCCTCCCCCCTCCGCCTCGACGGAGACGGTGTGCGAACCCTCGCCCGCCGCGACGGTGTTCCAGGGCACGCTGTAGGGGGCCGACGTGTCCTCGGCCAGGAACACCCCGTCGATCAGGAAGCGGACCCGGTCCGCGTTGGTCGCGGTGGCGATGACGGACAACGTGCCCCCCACCGTAGCGCCGTTGACCGGAGCGGTCAGGGTCACGGTCGGGGCCGGAACGCCGGTGCCCCCCTCGTCCCCACCGCCACAACCGAAGCCGATCAGGGCCAAGAGGCACGCGGTCACGGGGAGTCGGCCGGCTCGCTGCATTCTAGTCTCCTATCTTCACCACGCGTCGGGTGAGTGCTCCGGAGGAGCCCTGGATACGGAAGAAGTAGATCCCGCCGGGGGCGACCGCTCCGGCCTCGGTGCGCCCGTCCCATTGGATTTCGCCCAGGCCCCGGGTTTCCAGGTGACGGATCACCCGCCCGCGGATGTCCACCACGGTTGCGCTGACCGCGCCTTCGACACCGGACAGTTTCAGGGCGGCTCCCGCCCGGGTGGGATTGGGGTAGGGCTGACTGGCCCGGATCCCGCTCCCGATCGTGGTCTCGACCGGCCCGAACCGTTGCACGGAGCCGTCGCGGGCCACCGCTTCCAGCCAGTAGCGGTAGGAGGCTCCGGGGGCGGCGGTTCGGTCCAGATACTCGGAGGCCGTGGCGGCGAGAAGACCCGCATGCAATGCCCCGACATCGTCGCGCAGCACGCGATATCCCGCGTGGGCGCCGTCCGTGACCGCCTGCCAGGAGATCCTGGCCCCGTCTCCGGTATCCTGGGCGTCGAGGCTGAGCAACCGTACCGGGGTGAGGACCGCGCCGGTGGTGGCGACCGACAGCGCGTTCCCGTCCGGGTCGCTGGCCTCCGCGTCGATAAAGGTCAGGTTCGCGTCCCCGGTGAGGATGCCGCTCATCTGGAACCGCACCGTGCACAGGGTTCCGCTGGCCGCGTTTGCGGAGCCCCCGGCGCTGTTGAAGTAGATCACCCGGAGTTCGCCGTCGATCGCGGTGTTGTTCTCCAGGCTCAATCCGCCCAGGAGACCCGCGTCGGTGACCGACACGATATCGGCCTGCTGGCCATCGAAGGCGAGCCCGAACTGGATGCCTCCCAGGGCAACATTGCTGGACAGGGTGACCGGGACGTCGACGGTCTGGCCGGCCGACGCGTCGAAATCGGTCGGGATGGACAGGGTGATCTGAGCCGCCGTGGTCAGGGTGAAGTTGGCGTCGCTGGCGTCCTGGGTCGAGAGATCGCCGCTGTCGGTGACCGTGGCCCGGACCCGGGTCTGCGAGCCCAATGGGCCGGCAACGGTCCAGGCGAAGGAACCCGTGTTGGTGAGCCCCGAAGCCAGGGGGGACCAGCTTCCGCCCCCGTTCGTGCTCAGCTCCAGGTCCACCGCAAGCGTGGATCCGTCCTCGGTGTCCGAGGCGGTCCAGGTGATGTTGCGCACCGAACCGACCGGCCAACTCTCGCCCCCATTGGGTGCGGTCAGGGTGACCGACGGCGGGGTGTTCTGGTTGAGTGGCGTGTAGGTCGCGGTCAGAACGTAGCTGTCGAACTCGTTGAACCCGATGAACGAGCCCACCAGGACGTAGAACCGGCCCGGCCCATCGGACACCAGGTTGAGGATCTCGTTCTCGTTGTCGGAGTTGTCGGAGAGGCAGACGTCACAGGCGAGATCCCCGTTGATGTCGGTGACCGCCAGGTCGTAGTCCGTGCCGAAGGGAATTCCGGTGAGGGTAATGATCACCGGTCCGGCGTCGACGTCGATGAAGAAGAAGTCGAGATCGGAGAGGGAGGAAATGAACGACTCCACCGCGACCCCGCTCGGGAGTTCACTGGCCTGCTGCGGGGTGTCGTTGGGTTCGAAGGTATCGGCCATGACGGGGGAAGCCGGCAGGGCCAGGAGCGCGGTGACGAGCAGGGCGAGGGGAATGTGGCGCATCATGGCTTAACCCTCCACCACGAGCTTGCGGGTTTCCACGCTGCGGGGCGTGGCCAACCTCAGGAAGTAGACGCCGGCCGCCGCGGGTCGCCCCGACTGGTCACGGCCATCCCAGGTCGTTTCGCCGGCTCCGGCCGGGAGCGAACCATCGTGCAGGACGCGTACCGTCCGGCCCTGCAGGTCGAACAGTTCCAGTCGTGCGGTGGTGGGCTCCAGGAGCCGCCAGCTGATGCGGGTGCCCTCCACCACCGGATTGGGAGCCGCCCCGAGATGGCGTATCAGGGGTAACGGGGGGGCACCGTCGATCCGCAGCTCGCGAAGGAAACCGCCCGGGTCCGACGCGATGGCCGTGGTGAGACGGGGGGGCTCGGTGGGGCTGGCCCCCGGTCCGAGCGGAGCGATCAGGGTGAGTCCCCCGGAGGGAAGCGCACCGGTCAGGGAGTAGACGAGAACCCGCAGTTGGTCGCCGACCGCGTGCGCGGAAACCCGGGCGGCGTCGGTCGGGATGATCCGCACGTCCTCGGCGCGCCAGCCCGCGGCCGGAAGTTCGATGGCGAGCTGGGCTCCGGTCAAGGCGTCGCCGCGCAGGTTGACCGCCACTTCCCATCCTCCGTCTCCGCCTTGCGGATGTCCCAGGGTCACGAACGCGGGATCGAGGCCGGGGCGCGGCGAGGACGGGGTGTCGGTCTTGAGGATGAAGGCGACTATGCGGGAAACGTCCTGGATGTTGAGCACCCCGTCCCCCCCGCCCGGGGGGAACACATCGGCGCGAGAGCGCTCACTGGTGGAGAGCGGATTCCCGGTGGGGTCGACCACGTGATTCACGAGGCTCACCACGTCGGCAACGCCGGCGGTGCCGCTGCCGTCCACGTCACCGGTGGCGGCCGTTCCGGATCCGCCGTCCACCGCGGCCACGGCCGCCTGGGCATCGATCTTCCCGTTGGCGAAGACCGGGTTCCACACGCTCCCCGTGAACCCATCGGTGCGCGCGGACTGGTTGAGGAGGGTCTTGACCTGGGACGGATCGAGGGTCCCGTTCTTCTCGAGCATGAGCGCCACCACGCCCGCGGTGAACGGCGTGGCCATGCTCGTCCCCTGGGTCGCGTAGTACTTGTTTCCCGGAAGCTTGACCGAACTGGGGCTATTCACGTCGTCCAGGGAAAAGGCCGAGACGATGGCCATGCCGGGGGCGGTGATGTCGGGCTTTTCCCTGCCGTCCCGGGTGGGGCCGATCGAGGAGAACGGGGCGATGCCACCGATGGGGGCGGTGCCCCAGTCGCCGGCATAGCTCTGCGTTCCGTCCTGGGACGGCCAGGAGTTGCGGGTCTTGTACGCCCCCACCGTAACCGCTTGGGCCGCGGTGGACGGCATGCCCAGGGAGTGGCTCTGGTCGCTGTTGTTGAATCCGGTCGTCATGCTGGAGAAGACCTTCCAGGCATGGGCCGTCCCCGATCCTCCGGACACGTTGATGATCCAGTCGCCGGATCGGAACGCGGTGCCGGCCTGATCGTCGATCTGGATGATGACCTCGCGGTCCCCGTTGAACGGGTTGGCACCCTGCGGCGCGTTGTCGATGATGATCGCGCCGTCCGCGGTGTTCTGGCCGAACTGCCCGCCGTCGGCGATGGGGCCGGAAGTGGCCCCGGTGGGTCCGGTGACGGTGATGGTGGCGGGACCGTCGAGCCACAGGTCGATCAGGGCGACATCGTCGCCGGCCTGGGGATTCGCCTGGTATTCCAGGACGCGGAACACCAGGTTGGTGTTGGACGCGGGGCCGGAGTCGCTGAGGAAATCGCTGCCTTCGTTGCCGGCCGCGATGCAGAAGATCACCCCGCTCCCCGACAGTTGGTCCACCAGGCGCTCCTGGGCGGAAGTCCCGTCGTGGGGTCCGAAATGACCTCCGAGGGACATGTTGACCACCAGGGGCTGTCCCAGGGTCTGGGCCTTGCCGACGATCCAGTTCATGGCATCGATCGTCTTGTCCTCGGGGAAGCCCCCCGAGGCGTCGTCGAAGGGCTTGGCGAACAGGATGTCGGACTGGTACGCCACGCCGCGGTACTGTCCGGCCGAGGCGGCCCCGTTGCCCGCGGCCATCCCGGTGACGTGGGTTCCGTGGCCCGACTTGTCGACCTCGGCCACGGTGTTCCCACCGGAAAGGGTGCTGTTGATCTCGGCTTCCGTGTACTCCCGCCCGGCCCCGAAACCGGGTGGAGGGGAGCCGGTGGTGGCAAACAGGTCGTAGAGGGCCTTGATCCGGGTGGTGGCTCCGTTGCGGAAATCCTCGTGACGGAAATAGACCCCGCTGTCGATGACACCCACCAGCACGCCGTCTCCGGTGAAGGCGGGAGCGCCGTTCCAGACCGCGTCGACGTTCGCCTCGGGGACGGCGATATCCAGGGACGGGTAGGCCAAGCGCGCCGCCTGCACGTAGCGGATCCCGGGAACGGCGGCGAGGTCGGGAAGGCTGGAGACGGGGAGGCGCGCGGTGGCGATCCCGTGGGAGAACGATCCGACGGTGAGGCCGGGAATCGTTCCGAGATCAGGCAGGAGATCGCCCTCCACATGGAGAATGACTCCCACTCGACGCTCCAGGCCTGGGGAGGACTCGAGCGCAATGAGGCGATCCAGGGCCAGCCGTACCCTTGCCGATCCAGGCGACCGGCTTGCCGAGAGCCCTTCCAGCAGCGGGTCCAGTTGGGCCGCTCCGGCGGGACCCGCCAGAAGGAGCAGGACAAGGGAGATCCACACGGGGCGAAACGGCTTCATGCTCTAGCCTCCTGAGGGTCGGAGTTGCCGGGGGGCGGACAGGGTCAGCAGTTCCGGCATCCCCAACACGGCAAGGATCCCGTTGAAGTCGGCGTTCACGGTAACGATCGGTCCCGCTATGGACCCGATGCCGATCCCGAGTTCGGTGAGACGCTCCCGAAGGTTCGGCGTTTCATCCTGGAAGGTCGCGATGGCGCTGATCGGCGTTTCCGTAGCGTCCCGCCAGGCGTCCAGAAGCTCTCCCCGCAGTCTGGGGTCCATCCGGGGAACGATCTCGAGGTCACCCCAGATCGAGGCTCGAACCACCTCGGGAGGGAGGACCGTTTCCCGCGCCTCGGGATTCACCTGGACGAGGGCGGCGGCGCCGCTGCGACCCAGTTGGGTGAAGCCGTCGGGGAGGTCGAGATCCACTCCGGGTTCCTCCACGGCGAGGGCGACGAGGAGGGTGGCTTCGGTGGGCAGGGCCTGCAGACGTTCCCGGGAGGGCTTGTCGAGGAGCGCGTCGAGTGCGCCCGTCCCCCCGCCGCAACCTGTGGCCATCAGCGGCAGCGTCCATGCGGCAATCGATACCAGACAGCGTCGTAGGGACAAGGGGACCTCCCGATGAGAGTGGGATCGCTACGAAACACCCGGGCAGTCTAGTGCGACCGGGCCCCTCAGGGAAAGCCCGTTGCCGTCACTGGGCGCCCGGCTCCCATTCTTCCCGGAACCAGTCGATGCTGCGGTTGAACGTTTCCTGTGCCTGCGTTGTTTCGAAGTAGTACATGGGGAAACCGAAGTACTGGATGCGCCCCTGGGTGCGGGCCGGATCGGGGTCGTGCCAGCGATACCCGGCCAGCCGTTGATGGAATGGGGACGACTGTTCGAACAGGATCGGTCCCGCGGCCCCGTATCCGTAGACCCGCTCGAGCTGGCCGCGGAACGCTTCGTCCCGGGTGGTCAGATCCTCCGGAAACACCTCGACGAGGTGGATTCCTCCCAGGGCGAACTGAACCCGGTTCACTTTCTCCGGCGAGATGGTGAGGGGCGGGTAGACGGGGTCTTCACCCGACCACGGAAGCGCGCTCCACATCCGGTCCCGATCCCGGGGTCCGGTGCTGAGGGTCACGTTGTCCGTGCGCATCTTGAGCAGGTCCCAGGCGAAGTCCCCGGGAGCGAGGATCTTCGGGTAGGAGAGGTCGCTCCGACCCGCGGGGTGCAGGTCCATGGCCGCGACCCCCAGGTAGCCGTCGATCCACAGGGTGCCTCCACCCCGGAGATACATGGCCATGTTGGGGGTCATGCGGGTCGCGTGCAGCAGGGAGGAGATGTTGAAGTGGTTGTTGGCGATGACATTCCAGACCAGCAACCGGTGTTGTCCCAGGAGTTCCAGGGAAGGGTGGGTCGCGGGGCGATTGAAATCGCCGTCACCGTGGACCTCGTGCTTGGCGAATCCGTCCGGGAAGCGCCCGGAGCCCTCGAACAGGGTGGCCCAGAAGGCGTCGTTCTGCGGATCGCTCGGCGTCCCCACGTTGCGCGCGTCGTCGACCCAGAGGACCTCGTTCTCGAACGACATCCGGATGGAAGTGAAACGGAAGCGCTCCGTGGTGTGACGGCCCAGATCGTCCCGCACCTGCACGTACAGGGAATGGGGGCCCGGATCGGTGAAGAGGACGTCCGGCACGATGGGGTGGTTGGTCCACGGGGACCAACCGTCTTCCTGGTCGGGATTTTCCAGGTCGACGCCCCAGCGGATTCCCTCGCAGACCCCACCATAGGATTCCGCGGAGCAGTGCACGGTAAACCGGAGGGACGTGGTGTTGGACACTTCGGCGAGGGAGGCCTCTCCCGCCGCCGGCTGCAACGCCCCCAGGGCGGGTTCGGAAATGGAAACGCTGGGACCGCGAACGCTGGAGCTGGTCGTGAAGCCGAAGACATTGCGACCCAACTCCAGGAACGGTTCCACCGGTCCCGCCTCGTCCACCGCCACCACGGCGAAGTAGTATGCAATGTCGTCCCGCAGCGAGAGTTCGATCCGGGGCGAGAGGGCGGATATTTCGATCCACTCCGACGGGTCCGCGAACTCATCCAGGGCCGGGGCATCCAGCAGCTCCGTCTGCAACGCCTCCTTGGTGGTGGTGATCAGCTTGTAGCGGTAGCCGGAGGGTCCCCGCGGATTGTCGGGGTCGTTCCCGTGGGGCACCACGCTGATCTCGCGCCCGGTGACCAGGCTTCGCGCCGAGATCCGCGGCGAAGCGATGACCGCGCTCGGGGTGACGGTTTCCGCGGTGGCGGCGATGCGGGCCGGAACCGACCTCAACCCGTCGTTGTCCACCGCCCGGATGTAGATGGCGTGCATCCCGGTGAAACGACCGGTCGGGTTCCCATTCGCGTCGGTTTCGGTGTCCGGAGTGGTCAAGGTGAACGTGCGTTCGGTTTCCTGGGTGTGGATCCAGTCGAAGGTCACGGTGCGGCCGCCCACGTCCTTGCTGACCCGGGTGCGATCGGGTCCCCCGTTGGTGCCCGGAAGGAAGATCTCGCTGATCGTCGGATCATCGGCGATCGGCGAGCCCAATTCGGCTTCGCTGAACTCGGGAGGAGGGTCCACCGCGATCCGGTAACCGGTCACGATCCCGTCGTGGTCCGCGGCGGTCCAGGTCGCGTGGAGCCGGAAGGGGTCGCCGGGCGACACGGTGGAGCCGGTCAGGGTCAGGGATGGGGGGGTGGGGAGGATCTCGAAATCCTCGGATTGCGATGAGCAGCCGGACACCAGGGCCACGCAGAGGCATGCGAGGCCTGTCCACGGCGCGATTGAGGGGAAGGCAGCCGTCACGACGCCGGTCCTTTCGGGAGGATGAGCCCCCGCGGGCTCCGCTAGAGCAGTATAGACAATGTCACTCCGGTCGGCTCGCAAGACCGGGGGGCGGCCGTCTGCTAGGATTCCAGCATGTTCGAACAACTCTCCTCCAAATTCGACGATGTGTTCCGCAAGCTCTCGGGACGGGGCTCGCTCACCGAGGACAACATCAAGGACGGCCTGCGCGAGGTGCGGCGGGCCCTCCTTGAGGCCGACGTCAACTTCAAGGTGGCCAAGGACTTCGTGAAGTCCGTGGAAGCCAAGGCGGTAGGCCAGGACGCGGTGAAGGGGATCCGTCCCGCGCAACAGATCGTCAAGGTCGTGCACGAGGAAATGGTGGCGCTGCTCGGCGGCACCCATCGTGCGCTGGCCCAGGCCCCCCACCCGCCGCTGGTGGTGATGGTGTGTGGGCTCCAGGGATCGGGGAAGACCACGTTCTGTGGGAAGTTGGCTCACCGTTTCATCAGGAAGGGCAAGCGGGTGCTCCTGGTGGCGGCGGACATCTATCGCCCCGCGGCCATGGACCAGCTCAAGATCGTCGGCGATTCGATCGGCGCCGAGACCTACATCCGTCGCGACGAGGACGCGGTGAGCATCGTCACCGGGGGAGTCAAGGAGGGGTCGGACCGGGGCTTCGATCTGGTGATCCTGGATACCGCCGGTCGGCTCCACATCGACGACGACCTCATGGTCGAGCTGGAACGGATCAGGAGTTCGGTGAGCCCCCACGAGACCCTGCTCGTGGTGGATGGGATGACCGGTCAGGATGCGGTCAACGTCGCCCAGACCTTCTCGGAGCGCATTACCTTCAACGGCGTGGTCCTGACCAAGATGGATGGGGATGCCCGAGGCGGCGCAGCCCTGAGCGTGACCCACTTGACCGGGGTGCCGATCAAGTTCGTGGGAGTGGGGGAGAAGCCGGAGGCCCTCGAGGAGTTCCACCCGGATCGCATGGCCTCGCGCATTCTCGGCATGGGGGACGTGCTGACCCTCGTCGAGCGGGCCCAGGATGTGGTGGACACCGAGTCGGCGATGAAGATGGCCGAGAAGCTGCGCAAGGAGCAGTTCACCCTCGAGGACTTCCTTACCCAGCTGGAGCAGGTGAAGAAGATGGGGCCGTTGGAGGACATCCTCAAGATGATCCCCGGAGCGGGCAAGGCGATGAAGGGACTCACCGTGGACGACAAGGCGCTGGTCCATATCCAGGCCCTCATCCAGTCCATGACCCCGGCGGAGCGCAGTCGCCCCGAAATCATCAACGGCTCCCGCCGCAAGCGCATCGCCAAGGGCGCCGGGCGAACCGTGCAGGAGGTCAATCAACTCCTGAAACAGTTCCGGGACGTGCAGAAGATGATGAAGATGATGAAGGGACGCAAGGGCATGATGCCCAAGATGCCCCTCCCTTTCGGCTAGGCCGGATCTGCCGTCTCCCGTCGCCGCCCGGGCCGGGGATGGGCGCTGATGCCTAAACGATTGTCATATAGCAGTTTATCGTCGCAGGTGCTCCCGCCCGCCCCAGGGTTCCCGGGTCCTGGGGGCCGGCCGGAAGGCCGTCCTTGGCCCCCTTCCACTTTTCGTCCCGCCATCCATGTGTTACGATCGCGCGCCGTTTTTCGTACGGGACAAACCGTTCTTGTGGGACCCCGAAATGCCCATGTGGCCGTAGATTACGTCCCACGCCACATTCCCGCGATGCCGCCGATCTCCATCCGTGAGGCTCGGCGTGAACAAGGCGTCGCAAGGAGAGACATCGAGTGCTCAAGATTCGACTCAAGCGAGCCGGGTCCAAGGGCCGTCCTTTCTACCGCGTGGTCGTGATCGACTCGCGTGAGAAGCGGGACGGTCGCAGTGTCGAGGACCTTGGCTACTACAACCCACTCACCGATCCGGTCGCCTTCACCGTGGACCGCGAGCGCGTGAGCCATTGGACGGAGCGGGGAGCCCAGCTCACCGATTCCGTGGCCAGCCTGCTGCGCCGTGAGAACACGGGGCTGCAGACCGAGCGCAACACCGAGGCATTCACCGTGGAAACGGCGGAGGACCGCAAGGCCCGTCGGATCGAGCGGGAGAAGGTCAAGGAAGAGCCGGCCGCCGCCGTCGCGGTCGCGGAGGCTCCGGAGGCGGAAGCCGCGCCGGAGACGGAAGCCCCGGCTGCGGACGCCGCGGCCGAGGCTGCGACCGGGGACGAGAAGACCGAGGGCTGATCCGGTGCGTGACCTCGTGACCTATCTCGCACGGAACCTCGTCGAGAAACCGGACGACGTCCAGGTGCGGGAGGTTGCCGGGGAGCGGGCGCAGGTCTACGAGATCCGGGTTGCCGGGTCGGATCTGGGAAAGCTGATCGGCAAGCAGGGACGGACCATCCGGTCCGTACGGGCCCTGGTCAGCGCCGCGGCAACGCGTCAGGGCAAACGGGCCCTGGTCGAGGTCGTGGATCCGTGACGTTGTTCCTCTCCCGGGTCTGATGTCGCGCGACGTCGCCGTGGGGCGAATCATCGCAGCGCACGGAATCCGGGGTGAGGCGGTGGTGGTGCGATTCGGCGAGGCCGAGTCGATCATGGCGCCGGGGTCGGTGCTCAAGGGTCGTCGGCACGGCGCGGAAATGACATTGGAGATCGAGCAGTCCCGCCGGCACAAGTCGGCCTGGCTGGTGTTTTTCAAGGACGTGAGGGGTCGTGACGCGGCGGAAATGCTGCGGGGGACGGCCCTCTTCGTGGATTCGTCGGTCCTGCCTCCCATGGAGGATGGGGCCTACTACCACTTCGAGCTCGAAGGGCTGGAAGTGGTCACCGAGTCCGGGGATCGGTTGGGGCGGGTGGACGAGGTGTTGGAAACGGGCGCCAACGACGTGCTGAGCGTGCGGGGGGCCCGGGGCGAGATCCTCATCCCGGTCATCGATTCGGTGGTGCAGGAGATCGATCGCGAGGGCGGACGCATCGTGATCACTCCGTTGCCCGGTTTGATTCCGGAGGACGCGTGAGCCTCCGGGTCAATGTGCTGACGGTCTTTCCCGGAATGATCGAGTCGGCCCTCTCCGAGGGCATGGTTCGAATCGCCCGGGAAAAGGAGGTCCTCGACCTCAACGCCGTGGACATACGTGCTTTCGCGGAGGATGTGCATCGCAGTACGGACGACTCTCCCTATGGAGGGGGAGCCGGCATGGTGATGCTGATCGAGCCGATCGTCAAAGCATGGCGGTCCCTGGAGATCCCGGAATCCGGGAGAACCATCGTCGCCAGTGCCAAGGGTCGGCCCTTCACGCAGGAATTGGCCCGGGAGTGGGCCTCGGAGTCGTCGATCACGTTTGTTTGCGGCCGGTACAAGGGCGTGGACGAGCGGGTGATCCCGATTCTGGAGGCCGAGGAGGTCTCGATCGGGGACTTCGTTCTCGCGGGCGGCGAGCTTGCGGCGGCGGTGATGATCGAGGCGGTGGCCCGGCTCTTGCCGGGTGTCCTCGGTGATGTCCAGTCCGGCGCGGAAGACAGTTTCGAATCGGGGCTTCTGGGGTATCCGGACTACACCAGACCCGAGTCGTTCGAAGGGCACGCAGTGCCCAGCGTTCTGCTCTCGGGCCACCACGCGAGGATCGCGGCGTGGCGCCGGGAACAGAGATTGAAATCGACACTGGCCAGGAGACCCGATCTCCTGGAACGGACACAGCTGACGGAGAGTGATCGCAAGATCCTCGATCGGCTACGGCGCGGGGGCGTCGGGCCGCGGATCGAAGAGAGGAACCCATCATGAAAGCGTTGAACCGCGTCGAGCG
This sequence comes from Candidatus Eiseniibacteriota bacterium, assembly GCA_942491735.1. Classification (GTDB taxonomy): domain Bacteria; phylum Eisenbacteria; class RBG-16-71-46; order JABDJR01; family JABDJR01; genus CALOCN01. The sequence goes on from CALOCN010000014.1 coordinate 811,340, forward strand.
CGACAGTTTCAAGGAATCCATTGCCGAGTTCTCCGTCGGTGACACCGTGAAAGTGCACGTCAGGGTCAAGGAAGGTGGGAAGGAACGCCTTCAGGTGTTCCAGGGCACCGTGATCGGGCGAAGCGGCGGCGGCGTCCAGGAGACGTTCATCGTGCGCAAGATCTCGGGGAACATCGCGGTCGAGCGAATCTTCCCCTTGCACTCGCCCTCGATCGAGCAGATTGAGCGCGTGCGTCAGGGCCGCGTCCGCCGTGCCCAGCTCACTTACATGAAGGACCGCCGTGGCAAGCGGGCCCGGGTTGGCGAGTTGCGGGCCGACTCCAAGGCGGCCGCCGAAGCACTCAGCGAGCGCAAGGAGCGTCGGCGTCTGCGCAAGGTCGCAGCCGCCCCCCCGGCCGCCGATGGTGCCAAGGCCAAGACTCCCGAGGCCCCGGCCGAGGCCGCACCGGCCGAAGCGGTCGTGGAGGCCAAGGAGTAGGCGCCTGCGGTGCCGCATCCTACAGAGCGTTTGCAGGGGCTCCGGAGACGGAGCCCCGTTTTTTTTACCCGATTTGGATTTCGGCTCGGGCTGGGGGTAGCCGACCGCAAATATTAAGACTATGTTAAGTGTAGCCGTAGGGCGCTTGGGCTTCGCTGGGGAGCCTGGCTTGAGCTACCTGCGGCTCATGTCTACCCTCGCCCAGCCTGGCCATCCCCCAGATTGACTCGCGAGGAGATGGCCGAACGGGGTCCCGGACCTAGTTTCTAGCCCGGGCGCACCTGCGCTCCGCCCGAAGTCCAGTCGGGTCCCCGTTCGGCAACCCCACCAGATGTCGATATTTCGACGATCCAGTTCCATCTATTGCACGGCCTTTTCTGTTAGGTAGCTTGGACTCCGATTGATAAACTTCTTGGGTCTCTCTAGGAGGTCCTCATCATGAAGCTCAAGCACCTGTCTCTCGTTCTCCTCTGTGCGATCACCCCCTTCGGTCTTGGCTGCGGCGACTCGGTATCGACTCCCGAGGGCGGCGACGCGGTCCTGCTTCCCCCGGGCATGGCCGGCATCCGGGTGATGCTCACGGATGCGCCATCGGACTACATCGCCTCCGCAGTCGTGCGGATCTCGCATGTCTATCTTGTCCCCGGCGATGACATGACCGAGGCGGTCGACCTCTATGTCGAGGAAGAGGGGGACGATCCCAAGGTCTACGACCTGTTTGACCTCCAGAACGGCATTCAGGCTCTCCTCGCCGAAACGCCGGTGGATCCGGGTAGTTACGCTCAGTTGCGGATTCGGGTCGAGGAACCCCAGGTCACGCTGGCCGAGGGCTATGAGTTTCGTGACGGTGGCACGACCCAAAGCCTGAAGGTCCCTAGCGGATCCAGCAGCGGCATCAAGGTGGATCTGGGCGAGCCGATCGAGGCGATCGAAGGGCAGGTCACCCTCGTTGTCGTGGACTTCGACGTGAACGAGAACTTTGTCCTCCAAGGCAATCCGGAGACCTCGGGGATTCATGGAGTGCTCTTCAAGCCCCGACTGAAAGCGGTCAAGACGATTGAAGAAGAAGAGGAAGAAGAAGAAGAAGAAGAGGAAGACGAGGAACAGTGAGGCGTCAAGAACCGCGGTAGCGCATGTCGCAAGAAATTGTTTGAGAGGGTCTCGGGTCAAACCGAGGCCCTTTCTCTCTGGAAAGAATGCTTCTCATTCATGTCCCGGGGAACAGACACTTGTCCGTGATTGGTGACGGTGCGGGGTAACTCCAGCGTCGAGAAACAGCTTATGGCCCCCCGCGGCTGGGGGTGTCAACGGACGGTGACCATCCCCGCGCAGGCGTCACGGTGTTTCATTTCGAACCGCCGATCCAACTCGTTTGCCAATCATCCGTTGCGTCATTGCCCCCAAGATCCTCCCAATCCCACGCCAAAAAACCCCATCCAGCCGTATGCATGCTACGTATCCGACTCCCAAGCAAGTGTTGAGCGATTGGCGAGTGTCCGAGTCTTTCACTTTGTTCGATTCTTCTAAGGAACTGCGTTCAAAGGGGCTAGCATCAATAGTGTCGAAGTTGGATTAAGCAGCTTCGCATGTGCTTGCAGCCAGTTCGGGCATCAGACAAGCCCCGGCATGCTGTTTGCATAATGAGTGAGTCCCGGAGCCCGGAAGGTATGTCCATCCCGACAAGCCCTCCATCCGGGTAATCAGGTGATCCGCAATTCCTGAACCAAACCTTTGGTGCGGTTCGGCGAGGATCAGATCACCGGGCCGGAGGTTCGGGTTTCTGACTACCGCTCCCGCATCTCGGTCCTACTGCAAAAGAACCCGAAGGACGTATCAGAAAGGAGAAGTCCATGAATTCTCTCAGGAACCTGCTCAAGCAGGATGAGGGCCAGGACATGATCGAGTACGCGCTTCTTGCCGCGTTCATCTCGATTGTGGCCATTGCCACCATCAAGCTCATCGGGCCGCTGGTTTCCACTATCTATGGGAACGTGCAGGCGGCGCTCGCTCCGTAGTTCGATGAGAGGACGCTTCTCGATGGAATCCAACCTTGATCCGCGTGACCTCGGCGCTTCGGGAAACTTCCCGGGCCCGGCTTCGCGTGGGTCTCTGGGAGAGGTTCCGCAGGATGTTGTTCCTCGGGACTCGTTCCCTCCCAGCCACGATGAAACTGCCCTCCAGTACACGTGGTTGGGAGGGACTTTTTCCCGAATCGAGCGTTTCCGCAGTGACCGTTGGCTTCGAAAGAAAGGAATCACACCATGAAAACCCTACGTGCATTTTGGACCCGCGATGAGGGCCAGGACATGATCGAGTACGCGCTTCTGGCCGCCTTCATCTCCATCGTGGCCATCGCCACGATCAAGCTGATCGGCCCCCTGGTCGCCACCACCTACACCAACATCCACACCGCGATCACCCCGTAGGGGGATCGCCATCGTACGAGGTGAACAACGTGGTCTCGCATCCCGAATACGCCTGGATCGCCGCCGCCTGCCTGACCCTGGTCGTGGCAGCGAGCGTCACCGATCTCAAGTGGAGGCGCATCCCCAACTACCTGACCCTGCCGGGCATCCTGGCCGGGTTCGCGATCCACTTCGTGGGGAGCGGGTGGTGGGGGCTCCTCCTGGCATTCAGCGGGACCCTGCTTGCTCCCTGCGTCCTGTCGCTTCTCCACGGAGGGAAGGGGCTGGGCATGGGGGACATCAAGCTCGCCGCCGCCCTGGGGGCCCTGTTCGGGCCGGTCATGGGCACGGTGGCGATGTTGGCCTCGGGTGTGTGCGGCGGGATTCTCGCCGTGTTCTGGATTTTCAAGGAGCTGGGGTTCTTCCGGAACCCCCTTGCCGCACCGGCCGAGCCGGAGGGTGCGGGGCTCCATGCCACGGGGGGGGAGTCGACGGCCGACACCCCCATCGGGCAATTGAAGATCCCCTTTGGACTCGCCCTCAGCATGGGAGCCGTCATCACCCTGGGTTTGGGTTGGCTGACAGGAGCAGGAAAATGGTTTCTCTAGTACGCAACAACCGTGGGAACGCCGTCATCGAGTTCGCGCTCGTCCTGCCCCTGATCCTTCTCCTCATCTATGGGATCACGGAGTTCGGCCGGGCCTGGATGACGATCAACGTCATGCACTCGGCAGCCCGGGAGGGTGTCCGCCTTGCGGTCGTGTCTGCCCCGGACGTGACCGCAGTCGAGGCGCGAGTGAACCAGGTTTGCGGTGCGGCGGGGATCACCCCCACCAGCATCGTCGTCAGCGGACCGGATCCCAACGATCCGGACCGGAAGGTGACGGTGACGGTGCAGGCAACATTCCAGGTGATACCCGGCAACCCGGATCACTGGACCATGACGGGGAGCATCCCCCTCAGCGCGTCCACAACCATGCGCCATGAGGCGTTCTAGCAAGGTGGGTAAGCATCATGAGTAACTGGAAAGGCTTCAGTCTCATCGTTCTCTCCGTTGTCCTGGCCGCGGTGGCCGGAGGTCTGGCCTATGTCTACCTCCAGCGCATGCCGGTCAAGACCGAGGAAGTCGCTCCGACCGCGATGGTGGTGGTGGCCTCCGAGGACATGACGTTTGGGACCAAACTCGAGCCGCAGCATCTGGGCACGCTCGAGCTGCCGGTGGACGCCGTGCCCGAAGGCACCTACTCGCACCCGGACAGCGTGGTGGGCTTCACCACCAAGATCTTCCTCAAGAAGGGGGAGATGGTGTTCGCGTCGAAGCTGTCCGATCTGGGTGGCGGCCTCTCGGTGCGCATCCCCGAATCCATGCGGGCCACGTCGGTCACCGTCAACGAGGTGTCGGGGGTGAGTGGATTCGTCCTTCCGGGTGATCGGGTGGACGCGCTGGTGACCATCGACAACGCCAAGGGACCGGGCAACGCGGTGACCAAGACCATCCTCCAGAACGTGGAGGTCCTGGCCGCAGGGGTGAAGACCCAGACCCGGAACAACAATCCGGTGCAGGTCCAGACCGTGACCCTGCAGGTGGATCCGGAGGGGGCCGAGCGTCTCGCCCTGGGGATGCACCAGGGCAAGGTCCATCTCGTCCTGCGCAACCCCGCGGACTACGAGATCGCCGAGATCAACCCCACCAACACCAAGGAAATGATGGGTCTGGTCACCAAGAGGAAGTGGACTCCGCGGCCCAAGCCGAAACCGGAGCCCACGCCGGAGCCGGCTCCGGTGGTGGTGATCGAGGAGCCCGCCTCCTACACGATCATCCGCAGCGGCAAGGTCAAGAAGGAAGAGTTTCCCAACGAGCCGCCCAACAAGGGGTCCGGGGGAAGTGACGACGACGGATCGTAGATCCCATTGGAGCGGGGGGACCACACGTTCTTAGGAGGGACGATGAGAAGGAACAAACGAATCCTCGGGAAGCTGTTCCCCGGGATCCTGGCGGTGGCGACCGTGCTGGTGATGGCCGGCGCCCCACAAGCCCAGGCATACGAGAAAATCCGGGTCGCGGTGGGACAGTCCGTCACCTATGACGTGAACGCCCCCATCAAGACGATCTCCATTGCCGATGCGGAAGTGGCCGACGTGGTGGTGGCCAACCCGTTCCAGATCCTCATCAACGGTCTGCAGGTCGGGTTCACCACCCTGGTCGTATGGGACGAGAACAACAACTCGTCGCTCTACGACATCGTGGTGCGGAACCCCTTCAGTGACCAGCAGATCGAGCTCCAGGTCAAGGTCGCCGAGGTCAACAAGACCAAGATGACCGAGCTGGGCTTCGACTACTTCTTCAAGAACGATCGCTGGGTGGGCGGCCTGTACAGCGGCAACGGGGTGGCTGCGCCGGCCCTGCCGCTCCAGGTCTTCAGCGACGTCGCCACCGAGGGGCTGAACCTGGCCCTGCGCTACATGTTCGGTGGCAACGACATCCAGACCATGGTCCGGGCCATGATGACCGACGGCGTGCTGACCGTGTTGGCCGAGCCCAACGTGGTGGCCTCCAGCGGCCAACCGGCGGAGTTCCTCTCCGGCGGCGAGATTCCCGTCCCCATCGCCAGCGCGGGGACCCAGGGCGGGACGTCGATCACCATCCAGTGGAAGGAATTCGGGGTCAAGGTCAAGTTCGTCCCCACCATCGTGGAGGACGGCATCATCAGCCTCAAGGTGGCTCCCGAAGTGAGCAGCCTCGACTACTCCAACGGCGTGGTCCTGAGCGGGTTCCAGATCCCGGCCATCCGGGCCCGGCGGGCCGAGACTACGGTAGAGTTGCGTGACGGCGAGGTCCTGGTCATTGGCGGGTTGCTCCTGGAAGAGGAACGCAACGTGGTCAGCCGGATCCCCCTCCTGGGCCACATCCCTCTCCTGGGTACGTTGTTCAGCAGCACCGAGACGCAGAAGTCCACGTCCGAACTTCTGCTCGTCATCTCCCCGCATATCGTGCGGGCCCTGCCCCGTGGCACCGAAGTGCCGCTTCCCGGGCAGCCGAATCCGAACGAAGATCAGGGCGATTAAGGCACAACGTCATGAAGCGCACCTTGGTTGACACTTCAAGCATCCTCCGGCAGCAGGACGGCGCGGCTCTGGTCGCGGTGACCGTGGCCCTGGTGGCGATCTTTGCCTTCGGCATCATCGCCATCGACGGGTCCATCCTGGTCACGACCAAGACCCAGCTCCAGAACGCGGCCGACGCCGCGGCCCTGGCCGGGGCAAGCAAGCTGGCTTCCACGAACGGGAACCAGACCGCGGCCCGCACGGAGGCCAAGAAGTTCTCGGCCCTGAACGTGGCCGTGCGGGAGGGGCTGGACCCGGTGGTGATCGAGGACGGGGACGTCACGTTCCCGACCGGTCCCAACGGGGAGCTGCGCATCCGGGTCAATACGCACCGGACGGCGGCGACCAACGACGCCCTGCGGACCTACTTCCTGCGGGTGGTGGATCTGGCGCACCCCAACACGGCCAATGTGGCCGCGGTGGCCGAGGCGGAGGTATACCAGGTCTGTGCGGTCCAGTGTCTGAAGCCCTGGGCCATTCCGGACAAGTGGGACGACGTCAACGAGAACGGGGAGTTCGATGTCGGAATCGACTTCTACGACCCCATCCTGACCGGATACCAGGCGCCGGCCGATGTCGGGCTCCCCATCACGCTGAAGGTGGGCAACCCGAATCAAGCAATCGTTCCCAGTCATTTCTTCCCGGTGGACTATCCCCCGATCGGACACCCCGATGGCCCGATTCCGGGGGGGGACCAGTACCGGGAGTGGATCTCCGGGTGTGCGCCCTACACCATCGGGCCCGGGGACCAACTCCAGCGCGAGCCGGGAAACATGCAGGGCCCGACCAAGCAGGGCATCCAGGCGCTGTATGACCAGGACCCGGGCGCCTACTGGGACGACGCCACCAAGTCGGTGCAGGGCTCCTCGTTTGGACTGAGCCCCCGGGTGGGTCTCGTTCCCTTCTACAGCCCGACCGAGGCGGAAAAGTCGGGACGCAACGTCCTTACCGTGGTGAAGATCGCTGCGTTTTTCATCGAGAGCGTTTCCAACAAGGGAGACGTGACGGGCCGGTTCATTGCGGTTTCCCTGCCGGGGCAGCCCTGCGATGACCAGACCCAACCGTCCTTCGTCAAGGGACTTCACCTCGTCGAATAGGACAATCCGAGAGGGCAAGACTATGAGTGCGGCAAAGCAGAACAACAGCGGAGGATCACTCGGAGTGATCCTGATCGACAGCGACGAGGTGACGCGGACTTCGGCAAGGAAGTTCTTCACCGCCCAGGGACTGCGGGTCTCGGCGGTGGCGGACGATCTGGCCTCGGCGTTCCACCTCATCCGAGGGCTACGACCCCACTTGATTCTCCTGGAGCTTCCGGATCACCCGGACGAGGTGATGGAAGGCATCCGGCGTCTTCGTAGCGACTACCCCAACCTGGGCATCATCGTGACCGGGCGGGATGCGTCCTCCCAGGTCATCCTGCGCGCCATCCGGTCCGGGGCGCAGGAGTACCTCATGCGCCCCCTCGACATGCGCGAGCTGGGCGAAGCGGTGAACCGGATCTCGGCCCAGGTCTCCGGGGGTACCCGGGGAGCCTACCGCGGCGGATCCGTGGTCGCGGTGACCTCGAACAAGGGTGGTGTGGGGGTGACCAGCGTCGCCACCAACCTGGCCCTGGCCTTCGCCGATCGCGACGAGGCCCATGTGGCCCTCGTCGATCTCAAGCCGCACCTGGGTGACGTGGGGGTCATGCTGGACCTGCACCCGGAGTACAACCTGGCCGACGCGGTCAACGGTCCGCCCCTGGACGAGAGCCGCCTGCGTGGCATTCTCAACGTCCATGAAGCCTCCGGTCTCTCGGTGCTCACCGGCCCGGAAGACCCCGAGATCGCGGAGACCATCACCGCGGTCCAGCTGGTGGAGGTGTTCAGCCTCCTCAAGGGGATGTTCGACCATGTGGTGGTCGACGCCGGCAACACCATCGACGCCCGGATTCTCGAGGTCCTCGACTTCGCCGATTCGGTGCTGTGCGTGGCCGAGCTCAACGTCCCCACCGTGCGCAACGTGACCCGCGGGCTGGCCCTGTACCAGAACCTGGGTATCCCGCGCGGGAAGCTCCACCTTCTGGTGAACCGGTTCCAGAAGAAGACCAAGGTGGGCGTCGAGGACCTGGAGCGGGCGACCGAGTTCCCGGTCTTCTGGGAGATTCCCAACGACTACAAGGTCATGGGACCGGCATTGGACGCGGGGGTGCCTGCGCTGCTCGCGTCGCCCAAGTCCAAGATCTCCAAGAGCTTCACCGCCCTGGCGGACGAACTCGATCGCCTACCGGGCTACCGGGAAACAGAAGCCGAAGTACGCGAGGCTTGATCCTCGAACCCTAGAGGGAATGCATCATGGGATTCAGAAATCGACTCAAAGGAAACGCGAAGCCGGAGAACGGCAGTCGGCTCTCGACCACCCCGCGTACCGCGCCGACCAAGGGCGTGGAAGGTGTGATGTCGGACACGCTCAAGGCGCGCATCCATCGCCGCATGATCGACCGGCTGAACCTGGCCACCCTCGACATGATCGATCCGGATGCCCTGCGTCTGCAGATCCGGCACATCATCGTGGGGCTCATCGACGAGGAGCACATCCCGCTCAGCGAGGTTGAGCGCAACGCCCTGGAAAGCGAGATCCTGGACGAGACGTTCGGGCTGGGGCCCATCGAGCCGTATCTCCATGATCCGGATGTCTCCGATATCCTGGTCAACACGCACAAGAACGTCTTCATCGAGCGGTTCGGCAAGCTGGAGCACACCACGACCCAGTTCGACGACGATGAGCACCTCATGCGCATCATCGACCGGATCGTCTCCCGCATTGGCCGGCGGGTGGACGAGTCGTCCCCCATGGTGGACGCCCGACTCCCCGACGGTTCCCGGGTGAACGCCATCGTTCCGCCCCTCGCCCTGGACGGTCCGCTGCTCTCCATCCGTCGCTTCGGGATCCGGACCATCGACCTCGAGCGGCTTCTGGAGATCGGTTCGGTCACCGAAGGCATGTGCGAGCTCTTCAAGGGCTCGATCCGGGCCCGGCTCAACATCCTCATCTCCGGGGGGACCGGATCCGGTAAGACCACGTTGCTCAACGCGCTCTCCGCGTTCATTCCCATCGAGGAACGGATCGTGACCATCGAGGATGCGGCCGAGCTCCAGCTCCAGCAGCCCCACGTGGCCCGTCTGGAGACCCGCCCTCCCAATATCGAGGGCAAGGGACAGATCACCCAGCGGGACCTCGTTCGCAACGCCCTGCGGATGCGTCCTGACCGGATCCTGGTCGGCGAGGTGCGTGGCGAGGAAGTGCTGGACATGCTCCAGGCCATGAATACCGGTCACGACGGGTCCATCACCACCGTGCACGCCAACTCGGCCCGCGATGCCCTGCACCGCCTGGAGACCCTCATGCTCCTGACCGGCGTCAACCTGCCCAACCGCGCCATGCGGGAACAGGTCTCGGCCGCGCTGGAGATGATCATTCACGTGACCCGGCTCAGCGACGGAACGCGCAAGGTGGTCGGGGTCTCCGAGATCGTGGGCATGGAGGGCGAGGTCATTGCCCTGCAGGAGATCTTCACCTTCCACAAGACCGGCGTGGCCGACGACGGCAAGGTGCTGGGCCAGTTCCGCGCCACCGGGGTCCGGCCCAAGTTCGCCGATCGACTCGTCGCCTCCGGGATCTTCCTGCCGGCCGACGTGTTCGAGGAAGGTCGGGTGCTCTAACCATGCAGGACTTCTTCGGCAACAACCCACTTCTCCTGCCCAGCATTCTCATCGGGCTCTCCGTCCTCGTGGCGGGGGTCTCGATCGCGATCTGGATGTCGGAGTCCCAGAAGCGACGCGTACAGCAGCGGCTTCAGGATCTCGATCGCCCCCTGGAGTACGTCGAGGAAGAGCTCGACGTGCTGCGGGACGAGAAGCTGAGCTCCATCCCGGTCTTCGACGCCATGCTCGGCAAGCTGCGGGTCGCGCGCCAGATCGAGAACCTCCTGCTGCAGGCCGATCTCGACATGAAGGTGGGCGCCTTCGTGCTCCTGACCCTGGTCGCCGCCGCGGCCGGCGGGCTGGTCGCCTACCTGTACGCTCCCTTCGGCGAGGTCCTGGCCGTCCCGGCTGCGCTTCTCACCGGCTCCATTCCCTGGGGGGTGGTGCTGCGCAAGAAGATCAATCGGCAGGCCATGTTCGAGCGGCAGTTCCCGGATTCGCTGGACCTCATGGTCGGCGCGCTCCGCTCCGGAATGGCCTTCACCGGATCCCTCCAGATCGTGGCCGAGGAGTCGCCCGATCCGGTGTCCAAGGAGTTCACCCTGGTCTTCGAGGAACAGCGTCTGGGTCTGGAGCTGCGGTCCGCCTTCGACAAGATGCTGCGCCGCATGGACAGCAACGAACTGCGACTCTTCGTCACCGCGGTGCTCCTGCAGAAGGACATGGGTGGGAACCTGGCCGAGATCCTCGAGGGAACCGCCCACGTCATCCGCGACCGCTTCCGCATCCTGGGTGATGTGAAGACCATCACCGCCCAGGCCCGGCTCTCGGGAATGATCCTGACCTTCCTGCCCCTGGTCATGGCCGTGATCATCCTGTTCATGGCCCCCGACTATCTGCGGACCCTGCTCACCGATCCGGCGGGCCCGTACCTTATTGGATTCGCTGTCATGCTCCAGCTGGTGGGGTTCATCGCGATCCGCAAGATCATCGCCATCAAGGTGTAATGCCATGTTGCCACAGATTATCGCCGCTCTCGTCGCTCTCGTGATCCTCGCCGCCGCCATGGGCGTGCGAGCCCTCGTGCTCTCCCGGGCCCGGTCACGCATTGACCAGCGTCTCATGGAGATCCGCGGAGGGGTGATCACGAGTGATGCCCCCCTGATCTACATCGACGAAGCGCCGCTCCCGTTCCCACTGTCGCTCGTTGCCCTCCTCGGGTGGGCGATGCCGCACGTCGCCACATCCGATGAGCTTCAGTGGGATCTGGCCCGCGCGGGGTTCCGGCATCCGGAATCCCGCCGGGTTTTCTCCGGGGTCAAACTCATCACCACCCTGGCCGGGCTGGGAATCGGCTTCGCCGTCGCGGTGGCGTTGCGGCTGCCCCAGGTCAACATGGTCATGACGCTCATCACCGGCATGGTGGCCGGGTACCTGACCCCCACCGCCTGGTTGCGCTGGGCGGTTCTGAAGCGTCAGGAACAGATCACCCTGTTCCTCCCGGACGCCCTGGATCTCATGGTGGTCTGCGTCGAAGCCGGTCAGGGACTCAACGCGGCCATGCTGCGGGTGGGTGCCCAGATGCGGGACTCCGCGCCGGCCCTCAGCGCCGAGCTGCGGTTGATCAACCACGAAATCCGGGCCGGGCTCAGTCGATCGCAGGCACTGCGGAACTTCGCCGATCGCACCGGTGTCGACGACGTACGTGCGCTCGTCGCGGTCCTGGTGCAGAGCGACCGGCTGGGGTCCAGCATTGCCACCGCCCTGCGGGTCCATGCGGATTCCGCCCGGACCCGTCGCCGTCAGCGTGCCGAAGAGCAGGCACGCAAGACCGCGGTCAAACTTGTCTTCCCGCTCGTCTTCTGCATTTTCCCGGAGCTTCTCGTGGTCATCCTGGCTCCGGGTATGATCCAGCTGGTTCGCACGTTGTCCGATACGGCCAGCGGCGGCTAGTCCACTTCCAGCCCAATTACCCGATCACGAGGAAACCAACATGAGTACCGACATCATCATCTGGGCCCTGGCCGTCGTGTTTGGCGTGGCCTACTTCGTCGTGCGCGGCGGTCGCAAGCGCAAGGAGAAGTCGGGACGCCGGCGCCCCCGCTGATCTTTCCACGGCCAGCCCTCCGGGGGAGAGATCCCAGGAACCCCATTCCACGACCTGGACGGCGTGGGGTGGGGTTCTGTCCTTTTCCGCAGGTTCGCTAGGGGCCCGGATCGGCCAGCTGGACGGCAATGCGCAGCAGTTCGGCTACCGTCCAGGCCTGGGCGGGGCAACCGCGTGGCGCGTGCGGCTGGGTGGCGTCGAAGACCTCGGAGGCCTGCCCCACGCATCCCTCCGCCTCCAGATGCGTGCTCCACCCGGCGAGGAGGTCCAGAGCCTCCTGTCTTCCCGGGTCCCCCTGGAAACGCAGCACCGCGTCGAGGTAGGGGCCGATCAGCCAACCCCAGACCGTGCCCTGGTGATAGGCGGCATCCCGGGTGCGCCGGTCGCCGCCGTAGCGGGGATGGAAGTCCGGGTGGTCGGGATCCAACGAGCGCAGGCCGCGGGGGGTGAGGAGGCGACGACGCACCGCGTCGATCACCGAATGCGCCTCGGGCGCGTCCAACAGGGGATAGGGAAGCGAGAGGGCGAACAGCTGATTGGGACGAAACGCCCAGTCCGGCTCACCGGCGCGGGACACGACGTCGGCGAGATAGCCTCGGTCCGTATCCCAGAACAGATCGAGAAAACGTTGGGGGAGTGACCGGGCCGCCTTGTCCCACGCGGTCGCGTCGGCCCCGGCCGCCACCGCGGCGCGTGCGCCGATGCGCAGGAAGTTGTACCAGAGGGCCTGGATTTCGACCGGTTTGCCCTCGCGCGGGGTGACCACCCAGTCTTCCACCTTGGCATCCATCCAGGTGAGCTGCACCCCGGGTTCGCCCGCCAGAAGCAGGCCGTCCTGGTCGACCCGGATGCCATGACGGGTGCCTGCCTGGTGATGGTCCCGGATGCGTTCCAGAAGCGGATAGTACTGCTCGAGCAGGGCATCATCCCCGGTGGCGCGCCAGGTGGCGCGCAGGGCGACCGAGAACCAGAGGGTTGCGTCCACCGTGTTGTATTCCGGCACCTCCCCCTCGTCCGGGAAGCGATTGGGAATGAGCCCGTCCTGCTCGTGGGCGGCAAAGGTGGCCAGCAGTTCACGGGCCACCCGGTGGCGCCCGGTGGCAAGGGTGAGACCGGGGAGCGCGATCATGGTGTCCCGACCCCAGTCGGTGAACCAGGGGTAACCGGCGATGACCGTGGTCGAATCCCGCCGCGCCACGAGGAACTGATCCGCGGCATGGGCCAAGGGGGCCATCCCCTCCACCGCTTCGAGCGGTTCCAGGCGCAGGGTCTCTCGTCGTTGCCGCTCGCGGTCCTGGGCAACGTCCCAGGCTTCATCATGAGGCGGGTGGATGCCGGCGCGAAGGGTGGCCACATCCCCGGGTTCCAGGGTGAGGTGCAGGGCGCCGGGGGACCAGAGCGTGTCCCGGTCGGGGAGGCCGCGATAGGCCTCGACCGGAAGCGCGAGATCACGATGCCATTGTTCATCCTTCTCGAAAGCGAAAGGGCCGTTGAGGAAGAGCGCCGGTTCGGGGTCGCGGAAACGGATCGCGATGCCGTCCTGCATTTCCCGGATTCGCCGATCCACATCCGGGTCGAATCGGGCGACCTCATGATGATCCCGAAAGGCGAGGAGCGGGCGCACGGCCAGTTCCACCCCGCCGGGTCCCGACCAGCGAAAGAGGAGATGGACGTCGCCCCGTCCATGGGCGAGGAAGAGCTCGCGCTCCAGGGTGCCGCCCCCCACGCGATAGGTCCAACGCGGCCACGGACGCGCGGTGAACGCGGCAAGTCGCCGGTGTCCGTCCTGGCCGAGCCCACCGGCGGTGTAGTGCGAGGCCAGGGGCACGGAGATGCCCTCGCGCACCAGGGTTTCCTCGCTGCGAGCCCACAGCACACGGCGTCCCAGGGGAGGGGTAACCGCCGGGTTGAGGACCGCGTGGTAACAACGCGTGTTGGCCAGGGCGAGGGTGGATGAGGAGAACCCCCCGAGACCGTCGGTCTCGATCCATTCCAACTCCAGGGCCTGGTCCGGGTTTTCCGAGAGATCGAGGTGCAGTTCGGGCACGGGGTGGGGCTTTCCTTGCAGGGAGAAACCGATGATGGGGCTGGTACAATCCCGATCCCACGGTGCCCCGGTTGGGACACGCCCGTCCGTGTGGAGGCGAGATGACGCTCACGCACGTGGAGCGAGGACGCCATGCGGAAACGATAGCCGCCTCGTTCCTCTCCCTCAACGGCTATCACATCCTGGCCCGCAACTTCCGGTCGAGCCGGCTCGAGATCGACCTTATTGCCCGGGGAGCGGGTGGGTTGATCGCGATCATCGAGGTCAAGTACCGGCGCCGGTCCCTGAAGGGAGGGGCGATCGGTGCGGTGGGGATCACCAAACAGCGCGACATCGAGACCGCGACGGTGGGCTTCCTCCGCTCGCGGGGGCTCTCCGGGGTTCGGGTCCGGTTCGATGTGGTGGTGATCGAGGGGGAGGGCCCCAGTGCCTTGAGGATCCGGCATCTGCCCGGCGCCTTTCAGGCCAGCGGGAGATATCGCCTCTAGGGGACCGGGGGCAAACCAAAGCGGGCGACCTGCTGGAGGTCACCCGCTCAAGTGGGCTGGCCGTCGCCCGTCTCCCCGCAAAAACCGTGGGTCGAGGTCGACCGAATCCAGTATCGAAGTGGGTCCGGAGCGGACTCTGGAGCCGAAGCCCCCTGAGCCGGCTTGAAAGGTCCCGGATACAGATCGTTGACTCGGTCGCCGCATTCACACACAAGCCCGGCAGGGAGACGGGCGATGGCCGCGTGCCCTCCTACTATGCAGGGGTGATGCCAATTCGCAATCCTCGCCCCGTTGGATTGCCTACGCCGTTGTGGCATCATCAACTACGGTTTCAGATTCTCCCCTCGGCTTGGCGTCCGGGCCGGCCCGGGTGGTCAATGGGTCACCGGGTCCGGTCAGATTGCAGCCGGAGCGTGCAGTATGCTCGATCGATTGTTCGAAAGCCCCATGTTCTCGGTGGCGGCCATCCTGTTCGTGGCCTACATGGCCGGGGTCTACTTCCTGAACCGGGAGCGGGCCGCGGTCTCCAGGTTGCGGGGCCGCAAGCGGTTCTCCCCCGATTGGGCCAAGAGCCGTCATGGCGCCCGGCGACGCCGGCGCCGCATCGGGACGGCCAGTCGAGGCGAGTTCAAGCCGGATTGGACGCATCGGCCATCGAAACCGTCGCCGGATCCCTCCGCGCGCACCACGAAACCGCATACTGAGGAAGGAGATGGGTAGTTAGGTTACGCTTTTGTGAACCCTCTCCCCAGTTGGGTTGGATGGGTCCGGAAGGGTTGCTGTTCCTGGACTCTTTTCCGATGATGGTAACCCGTTGTCATAAAAATAGTTAACGACCAATCCATGCCTTTGTGCCGATTTTGCGGGATGATGGTCTCAAATTTGCTGTAAGACTCTACAGACGACGCGATTGGACCCGTCGGCAGAGCAGCGACTACCGACGACCGCAGAGCGCGCTTCACTGATACCTCTTGCACCTCCATCGATCAGGGAAGCGGAGAGAGACCTCCAAACCGTCGTACCTCAGGTGAGCCCGGCCGACAGCCCCGGGCTCACCTTTTTTTGCCCCGACCCCACCTCCAAGCCAAAATCTGGAAGTGTCCTATACGCGGGATGTGCTCCGGGTTTCGTTGACCTCAACCTTAAGTCCTGATAGCGTTTATCCGCTGTGAAGTGGTCGGGATCACCCGCCAGGAATCTGCCAGTTTTGCCACGGCCCTCGGGCTTCCCCCTCGTTATCGGGTTGGACCTTGGTTCGGCCGGATCGGCGCCTCTCGCGCATTGAAGGAATCGTGAGACAACACACGGTCGAGTCCCTCGTTGATGGGCTGGTGGCCTGCGATATGCTGGCCATCTCAAGGCTCATTTCCTGGGCCGAGAACCGCGAACCGGGGGCGTTGGTCGCTCACCGGCGCGTGTTTCCACGGACCGGGACGGCCCTGCGGATCGGGATCACCGGACCGCCGGGTGCGGGCAAGAGCACGCTGATCGCCCGGTGGGCCCAGCGATTGGTTTCGCGGGGGCATCGGGTGGCGGTGGTGGCGGTGGATCCCACCTCCCCCTTCTCGGGTGGAGCGCTGTTGGGGGATCGGTACCGCATGGCGGATCTGGTCGAGGACCCGGGGGTGTTCGTGCGGAGCATGGCCACCCGGGGAACCCAAGGCGGGCTCGCCGAGGCCACCGCGACAGCATTGGATTTTCTCGATGCGGCCGGGTTCGACCGGCTGCTGATCGAAACGGTCGGGGTGGGACAGGTCGAGGCCGATGTCGTGCGCACCGCAGACACGGTCGCGGTGGTCCTCGTTCCGGAGTCCGGTGATTCGATTCAGGCCATGAAGGCCGGTCTCATGGAGATCGGCGATGTGTTTGCCATCAACAAGGCGGACCGCGAAGGGGCCGACCGGTTGGCGAACGACCTGTCCTCGATGATCGATCTGCGAGCGGTTCGCGACGGATGGCGCCCGCCGGTGGTGAAAACGGTCGCGACAACCGGCGAAGGGATGCAGGACCTCCTGGATGCCGTGGACGCGCATCACGAGGCCATGATCTCGGGAGACGGGTTCAAGGCGAGACGACGGGAGGTGGCCCGTTTCCGGTTGCTGGAAGTGACCCGGCGGGGCTTCCTGGATCGGTTGCGGCAAGAGAGCGGAGACCCGGTCGAGGACCTGACCGACCGGGTGGCCGCCGGGGAATTGACCCCGGCCGACGCAGCGAAGCAGTTGATGGACGGAACGGAGACCTGATGGAGCGACGAATTCGGGTCCTGGTCGGCAAGCCCGGCCTCGACGGACATGACCGGGGAGCCAAGGTGGTCGCGGCTGCCCTCCGGGACGCCGGGATGGAGGTGATCTATTCCGGTCTCCATCAGACACCGGAGGCCCTGGTGCGGACGGTCGTCCAGGAGGACGTGGACGTTCTCGCCCTGAGCATCCTCTCCGGGGCGCATAGGGTCCTGTTCGGCCGGATCATGGAACTCCTCAAGGACCAGGGGGTGGATGATGTCCTGGTGACCGGTGGAGGCATCATTCCCGAACCGGACATGCGGGCCCTGGCGGAGTTGGGAGTGGGCAAACTCTTCGGCCCCGGGACCCCGACTCCCGAAATCGTCGAATACATCACGGAGTGGTTCCGCGGCTCCGGCCGTGCGCAACCGCAGACCGGTTGAATTCCTCAAAGGGCTTGAGGAAGGACTGAGCATGCGCAACAAACACGCATTTCCCGTCATCATCGCCCTGGCGATCCTGGCCGGTCTGGGCTGTGGCAACGACCCGACCGGCCCCGAGATCGAGGGGGGAGCAGGCCTCACCTTGACCCTGCCGCCCGCGGCCCAGGGTCTGGATTGGCTGCGGGTGGAACTGTGGGTGGAGAACGGGGTGGAGCGGCCGCTGTGCAATGCCCTGCGGACCTGCGTCCGCCAGCCGGAACTTCTGGGCGGGGGAGACGACCCGCCCTTCGACACCTGCTCGCGGATGAAGGTCCAGATCTGGTCCCTGGACGGGAAACGGGTCCGTTTCGAAGAGGATGTGGCCTGTTGCCAGGACGGGAAGTTGCTCAGCTACGGGTGGGATATCACGGACGACGCCGGCAATCCCATGCCCTCCGGGTACTACCCCATGCGGGCCGACTGCCTGGACAGCGTGAATCCCTTCTACCTCGATCCGGCCGGCTACATCGTTGCCCGCGAGCGGGAGGACGGAATCCCGGGCTGGCCGGTCTGGACCCGGGAGTTGGCCGGCGATGAGATCGCGAGCCAACTGGCCTACGGTCCGTTCAAGACCGCGTTCTCGACCATTCTCATCAACCAGTTCACGGGGGAGGAGACGCTCGTCCCCTTCACCAGCCCGTTCATCCTGCGGGTGCACGCACCGGGGATGGAGACCTTCGTCCAGGAAGTGGAGTTGATCCGGACCCACATCACCCGGGTTCCGGTGACGTTGACTCCCGTCGAGATGAACGACGACGAGACCCAGGATCCGTGATCGCATGACGGACAAGGAAACGGAACGCTCATGAACAAGGTAGTTCGCAACGCCGCCGAGGCGGTGGAAAAGGCCGGTGTGCACGACGGGGCGACCATCCTCATGGGGGGGTTCGGTCTCTGCGGCATCCCGGAGAACCTGATCCTGGCCACGCGGGAACGCGGGGTCAAGGAACTCACCGTGGTCAGCAACAACGCCGGCGTGGATGACTTCGGCATCGGGTTGCTGCTGGCCACCCGTCAGGTGCGCAAGATGATTTCCACCTATGTGGGGGAAAACAAGACCTTCGAGACGCAGTTCCTCACCGGGGAACTCGAGGTGGAGCTGACGCCCCAGGGGTCGTTTGCCGAGAAGATCCGGGCCGGTGGTGCCGGGATCCCCGCGTTCTTCACCCCGACCGGGTTCGGAACCCAGATCGCCGACGGAGGCCTGCCCATGCTCCACGACGCGCAAGGCAACGTGGTCAGGGCCAGCGAGCCCAAGGAAACCCGGGAGATCCACGGGCGCCAGTACGTCCTGGAGCCGAGCATCACCGGGGACTTCGCCTACGTGAAGGCGTTCCGCGGCGACCGGGACGGCAATCTCGTTTTTCGCAAGACCGCGCGGAACTTCAATCCCATGATGGCCACCGCGGGCAAAGTAACCATCGCCGAGGTGGAAGAGCTTGTGGACGTGGGGGAAATCGATCCCGATCACGTCGTCACCCCGGGTATTTTCGTCGACTTCATCTTCCAGGGTACGGACTATGAAAAGCGTATCGAGCAGCGAACGACTCGCCCTGCGGGCAGCTAAAGAGCTCCAGGACGGGTTCTATGTCAATCTGGGCATCGGCATCCCGACCCTGGTCGCGAACCATGTTCCGGCGGGGATGAAGATCACCCTCCAGTCCGAGAACGGGCTGTTGGGTATCGGACCGTTTCCCTACGAAGGGGAAGAGGACGCCGACCTCATCAATGCCGGCAAGCAGACCGTGACCGAGATACCGGGGGCTTCCTACTTCAGCTCCTCCGATTCGTTCGGCATGATCCGGGGCGGTCATGTGAACCTGAGCATCCTCGGTGCGCTCCAGGTGGATGCCCTGGGGAACCTCGCCAACTGGATGATTCCGGGGAAGATGGTCAAGGGAATGGGCGGGGCCATGGACCTGGTGGCCGGGGCGCGCCGGGTCATCGTGACCATGACCCACGTGGCCAAGAACGGATCACCCAAGATTCTCGAGCGGTGCACCCTGCCCCTGACCGGGGTGGGAGTCGTCCACCGCATCATTACCGATATGGCCGTGATCGACGTCACCCCCGGCGGTTTGCTCCTCCTGGAGCGGGCGCCGGAGACCACGGTCGAAGCCATCCAGGCCGCCACCGAACCTCGACTGATCGTCGAGGGGGATGTGCCGGTCATGAACCTCAGCTAGGGGAACCACGTGCATCATTACGTTGAATTGTCCGAGGACCACGTCGCATTCCAGAAGATGGTCCGCGATTTCGTGGACGCGGAGTTGGCCCCCCGGGCCGCCGAGATCGATCGCGAAGACACCTTCCCGCACTGGGCGGTCGAGAAGCTCGCCGAGTTGGGCATCCTGGGGATCTGCTTCCCCGAGGAGTACGAGGGCCAGGGGGGCGACACCATGATGTACGCCATCGCCATGGAGGAGATCGCCCGGGTCTCGGGGAGCATCGCCCTCATCGTGGCCGCCCATGTGTCCCTGGGCACCTATCCCATCCTCGCCTTCGGAACGGACGAGCAGCGCAGGAAGTACCTGCCCGATCTGTGCAGCGGTCGCAAGCTGGGTGCGTTCGGGCTCACCGAGCCCGGCGCCGGATCCGACGCGGCCGGCACCCGGACCAAGGCGGTGCGCGACGGGGACACCTGGGTCATCAACGGGAGCAAGCACTGGATCACCAACGCCGGCGTGGCCGGCACCCTGGTCGTCACCGCGAAAACGGAAGAAGGCAAGGGAGCCAACGGCATCAGCTCCTTCATCGTCGAAGCGGGAACCCCGGGGCTCAAGATCGCCAAGAAGGAGGACAAGGTGGGGCTGCGGGGCTCGGAGACCAACCCCATCTTCTTCGAGGACATGCGGATCCCGGCTGCGAACCAGTTGGGCGAACTGGGGCAGGGGTTCCGCCAGTTCATGAAGACCCTCGACGGCGGGCGCATCTCGATCGGCGCCATGGCCCTCGGCCTGGCCCAGGCCGCGTACAACGCGTCCATGGACTACGCGATCCAGCGGGAACAGTTCGGACAGCCCATCGCCCACTTCCAGGCCATCCAGTTCAAGCTGGCCGACATGGCCATGCAGATCGAGGCGGCCCGGCACCTCATCTACAACGCGGCTTCGCTCAAGGACGCCGGCAAGAAGACGACCACGTTCTCGGCCATGGCCAAGCTGTTCGCGAGCGAGGTCTCCAAGACGGCGACCAACGACGCCATCCAGATCTTCGGCGGCAACGGGTACAGCCGCGAGTATCCGGTGGAGCGGTTCTGGCGTGATGCCAAACTCACCGAGATCGGCGAAGGCACGAGCGAGATCCAGCGCATCGTCATCGCCCGCGAGTTGATCAAGGATTTCCAGGCGAACCGGTAGCAAGGAGTCGAAGCATGAAGAACGCAGTCATTGTCAGCGCCTGTCGCACCCCGATCGGTCGTTTCATGGGGGGCCTCGCCCCTCTCACCGCGCCCCAACTGGGAGCCATCGCCATCCGCGAGGCGGTCCGGCGGGCCGGGATCGAACCGGATCAGGTCGAGGAATGCATCATGGGGAACGTGCTCCAGGGCGGTGTGGGGCAGGCTCCGGCCCGCCAGGCCGCGCACTACGGCGGCATCCCGGACGAGGTGGGCGCGTTCACCGTGAACAAGGTGTGCGGCTCCGGTCTCAAGGCGGTCATGCTGGCCGCCCAGGCCATCAAGGCCGGGGATGCCGAGGTGATCGTGGCCGGCGGTATGGAGAGCATGTCCAACGCTCCCTACATCCTGCCCAAGGCCCGCGAGGGATACCGGCTGGGACACGGGAAGCTGGTGGATCTCATGGTCCACGACGGTCTGTGGGAGGTCTACAACGACTTCCACATGGGGAACGCGGCCGAGCTCATCGCCGACAAGTACAAGGTGAGCCGCGAGGACCAGGACGCGTTCGCCCTGGCCAGCCAGCAGAAGGCGGTGGCGGCGATCGAGGCCGGGCGGTTCAAGGACGAGATCGTGCCGGTGGAAGTGCCGGGTCGCAAGGGGGCGGTCACCGTGGTCGACACGGACGAGGGTCCGCGCAAGGACACCACCCTGGAGAAACTGGCCTCGCTGCGCCCCGCGTTCGTCAAGGACGGGACGGTCACCGCGGGCAACGCACCCAGCGTCAACGACGGGGCATCCGCCCTCGTCGTCATGAGCGAGGAGAAGGCCAAGGAGCTGGGGGCCACGGTCATGGCCCGCATCACCGGATACACCACCGGTGGCACCGAGCCCAAGTGGCTCTTCTACGCGCCGGTCGTCGCGGTGCGCAAGCTGATGGAGCGGATGGGTGTGGCCATGGACCACTGGGACCTCATCGAGGCCAACGAGGCGTTCAGCGCCCAGGCCCTGGTGGACGGCCGGGAGCTGGAGTGGGACTGGGACCGGGTCAACGTGAACGGTGGAGCGGTGGCGCTGGGACACCCGATCGGGGCCAGCGGCGCCCGGGTGCTCACCACGCTTCTCTACGCCATGGGGGGGCGCGGGGTCAGCAAGGGCATGACCACGCTCTGCCTGGGCGGCGGCAACGCGGTCGCGCTGGCGGTAGAGAACTAGCCGGGCCCGGCGCCCACAAGGAGGGACACATGAGCGCAAAGAACATCACGCGCGTCGCGGTGGTGGGGGCCGGAACCATGGGGAACGGTATCGCCCACGTCCTGGCCCTCAACGGGTTCGAGGTCACCCTGATCGACATCCAGCCCGGCTTCCTGGACAAGGCCCTGAGCACGATCGAGCGGAACCTGAACCGGCAGAAGGACAAGGGGAAGATCTCGGACGAGGAGGTCAAGGCAACCCTCGGTCGCATCGCGGCGGCCACCGAGCTCGAGACCGCGGCCGAAGCGCAGTTGGTCATCGAGGCGGTGACCGAGGAACCGGAAACCAAGTTCAACCTGTTCCGCAGGCTGGACGAGGTGACCGACGACGCAACCATCCTGGGGAGCAACACCAGCTCCATTTCCATCACCGAACTGGCGGCCCAGACCGACAAGCCGGCCAACGTGGTGGGGATCCACTACATGAACCCGGTTCCGGTCATGAAGCTGGTCGAGATCATCCGGGGGCTCCAGACCAGCGACGCCACCCGGGATGCCGCGGTGGCGGTGGCGGAACGCTGCGGCAAGACGCCGGTGGAGGTGAACGACTATCCGGGGTTTGTCTCCAACCGGATCCTCATGCCCATGATCAACGAGGCGGTGTTCTGCCTCATGGAGGGAGTGGCGGAGCCCGAGGGGATCGACACCGTGATGCAGCTCGGGATGAACCACCCCATGGGACCGCTCGCCCTGGCCGATCTCATCGGCCTCGACACCTGCCTGGCCATCATGGAGGTTCTCCAGGAAGGACTGGGCGACGACAAGTACCGGCCGTGCCCGTTGTTGCGCAAGATGGTTCGGGCCGGCTACCTGGGACGCAAGAGCGGCCGCGGTTTCTACACGTACGGGGGATAGGACACCATGGATTTCGAACTGAGCGAAGATGAACTCATGATCCGGGATGCGGCGCGGGAACTGGCCGAGAAGGAGTTCGCCCCCAAGGCCGAGCACTACGACGAAACCATGCAGTTCCCACGCGATAACGTGGAGAAGCTGGCCGAACTCGGCTTCCTGGGTATGGGGGTTCCCGAGGAGTGGGGCGGGGCCGGGCTCACCACCATGGCCTACGTGCTGGCCATGGAGGAGATCTCGCGGGCCTGTGCCTCGACCGGGGTCATCATGTCGGTGAACAACTCCCTGGTCTGCGATCCCATCGCCAAGCTGGGCACGGACGCGCAGAAGGAGAAGTACCTCAAGCCGCTCGCCTCCGGCAAACATCTCGGCGCGTACTGCCTCACCGAACCGGAGGCCGGTTCCGACGCACAGAACCAGCGGACAACCGCGCTGCGTGACGGCGATTCCTACGTGATGAACGGGACCAAGAACTTCATCACCAACGGCCAGGTGGCCGATACCTTCGTGGTCTACGCGAAGACCGACCCCGAGGCCGGGCACCGGGGAATCAGCTGCTTCATTGTCGACGGCGACAGCGAGGGGCTGGAGCGGGGGAAGAAGGAGAACACGATGGGCATCCGCGCCTCGTCCACGTGCAGCCTCTTCTTCAACAACGTGCGGGTTCCGGCCGAGAACCTGCTGGGCGAGGAGGGATCCGGATTCAAGGTCGCCCTTTCCACCCTGGACGGGGGGCGAATCGGCATTGCCTCGCAGGCCCTGGGGATCGGACAGGCGGCGCTCAGCGAAGCGACCCGGTATTCCCAGGAGCGGACCACGTTCGGAAAGCCCATCGCCACCCTCCAGGCCATCCAGTGGATGCTCGCCGACTCGGTAACCGAGGTGGAGGCGGCCCGGCTGCTCACCTACAAGGCGGCCAAGAAGAAGGACTCCGGGGAGCGGTGCAGCATGGAGGCCGCCATGGCCAAGCTGGCCGCCTCGCGGATGGCGGTCAACGTCGCCGATCGCGCGGTGCAGGTCCACGGCGGCTATGGCTACATCAAGGAGTATCCCGTGGAGCGGTACTATCGGGACGCCAAGATCACCGAGATCTACGAGGGGACCAGCGAGATCCAGCGCCTGGTCATTGCCCGAAACCTGCTCAAGGGATAGGAATGGACTTCTCACTCAGCGAGGAGCAGACGCTCCTGCGCAATACCATCCGCGAGTACGCCGAGAAGGAACTCGCCCCCCATATCGCTGCCTTCGAGGAACGCCGGGAAACCCCGCGCGACCTCGTGTTGCGCATGTGGGCGGACCTGGGGCTGGGCGGCATGACCGCCCCCGAGGAGTACGGCGGGATCGACCTCGACCCCGTCTCCTATGTCCTGGTGGTGGAGGAGCTGGCCCGGGTGTGGCCCTCGATCTCCATCCTGGTTTCGGTGCACAACTCGGTGGGCGTCCACCTGATTGCCCGTCACGGCACCGAGGACCAGAAGCAGCGCTACCTCCCCAGGCTGGCCCAGGAGTGGATCGCCGCGTTCAGCCTCTCCGAGCCGGGCGCGGGGAGCGATGTGGCCGCGATCCGGGCCACCGCGGTCCGGGACGGCGACAGCTATGTCCTCGACGGCGAGAAGAACTGGGTCACCAACGGGGCCGGTGCCAACGTCTATGTGATCTACGCCAAGACGGACGCCGACGCGGGGCATCGCGGCCTCTCCGCGTTCATCGTCGATCGGGAGACTCCGGGTCTCGTCGTGGGCAAGGCGGAGAAGAAGATGGGGCTACGGGCCAGCGAGACCGTGGTGCTCAATCTGGACCAGGCCAGGGTTCCCGCCGCGAACCTCCTGGGCGGCGAGGGGGAGGGGTTCCGCATCGCCATGATGGAGCTCGACAACGGGCGGATCGGGGTGGGCGCCCAGGCCCTGGGGATCGCCCAGGCCGCATTGGAACGGGCGGTGCGCTACTCCAAGGAACGCGAGGCGTTCGGATCGCCCATCTCGGAGTTCCAGGCCGTGCAATGGATGCTGGCCGACATGGCGACGCGGCTGGAACAGGCCCGTCTTCTCGTCTATCACGCGGCCTGGCGCCGCAGCCGGGGGCTTTCCTTCACCCGGGAAGCCTCCATGGCAAAGCTCTACGCCTCCGAGGCGGCAACGTTCATTACCCACCGCGCCATTCAGGTCCACGGGGGCTACGGCTATACCGAGGACTACGAGGTGGAGCGATTCTATCGGGACGCTCGCGTCACCGAGATCTACGAGGGCACGAGCGAGATCCAGCGTCTCGTCATTGCCCGCAACTGGCTCAAAGAGCACGGATTCGGAAAGTAAACCATGGCCAAGAGTATCGTCAGCGTCATCAAGGCGGAGCCGGAGACCATTCTCGAGGATGTCGCGACCGCGATGCGGACCTCGGGGTACGCGGAGACCCTGTCCCCCTCGGTGGACACCTGTCTCAAGATCAACGTCACCTGGCATCTCTACATGCCGGGCACTTCCACCACCCCCTGGCAGCTGGAAGGGGTGATCCGCACCCTGCTCGAGGACGGGTTCAAGGCGGACAGCCTGTGGGGAGTGCACAACGACACCGTGGTGGTGGACTCTCGGGTGGGCGAGGTCAACAACAAGCAGAAGGTGGTCTGCGACAAGTACGGGGTGAAGCGCACCTTCCTCAACGACGACGACCAGGAGTGGTTGCTCTACGAGCCCAAGGAGCCGCTGCTCGTCCTCAACGAGGTGTTCAAGGACGGGATCCGCATTCCCAAGTTCCTGGTGGGGAAGAACATCATCCACCTGCCCACGGTGAAGACCCACGTGTTCACCACCATCACCGGCGCGATGAAGAACGCGTTCGGCGGGCTACTGCATTTCCAGCGTCACTGGACGCACGGGGTGATCCACGAGACCCTGGTCGATCTGCTGCGGATCCAGAAGGACATCCATCCGGGAGTGTTTGCCGTCACCGACGGCATCTTCTGCGGTGACGGCCCCGGGCCACGGGCCATCCGGCCCCATATCAAGGGCTACATGCTGGCCGGCTCGGACCAGGTCGCCATCGATGCCATCAGCGCGAAGCTCATGGGGTTCGATCCGCTCTCCATGAAGTTCATCCGGTTGGCCCACGATGCCGGGTTGGGGGTGGGCGATCCGCGTGACATCGAGGTGCGGGGCGAGGACATCAGCGGGATCAACTTCAATTTCAGCGGGGACGAGGACACCTTCGCCTCCAAGGGGCAGAAGGCGATCTATCACGGACCGCTCAAGCCGTTCGAGAAGATCCTCCTCCAGAGCCCCATCGTTCCCTGGTCGTTCGCGGCCTCCAAGCTGTTCCACGACGTCTACTGGTACCCGGCCCACGGCAAGAAGCGGGTGCAGCAGATCCTGGACGAGACCGCGTGGGGGAACCTGTTCCGCGACTACGAGAAGGGTCTGTTGCAGCGGGACGTTCCGGGAGGAGCGAGCGACGAGTAGCTCCCGCGGGTTTTATCGCGTGGGTTTGTTGGAAACCTCAATAGGAGAATAGGCACCAGGATGTCGTATCAGTACAGCCCGGGCATCGAGATCCACAAGAAGTATGGCAAGCACCTGTTCGACAGCGGGGCCAAAGTGGGCCACGCGATGGGTTTCTGGGAAGGAAAGGGATTTGTCAGCCGGGTCAAGAAGGCGCTCGACAACATGAAGAAGCTTCCCACGGGAAAGAAGCTGATCCAGGCCATCGACGCATCGGGAAGAACGTGCCACATCTTTTCCGGAGGTGCGATGACCTATGCCAGTCCGGCCGACGGCGGGGATCAGATCGGGGGATTCGACGGATGTTGTCTGCCCAAGAACATGAGGGATTTCCGTGAGTTCAACATCGATCGGATGGTGGTCTCGTTCAGGGAGTTCGTCCACAATGCGCCCCTGGCCAGCAAGAATGTGGCTGACGATAGCCCGGATGGCCTGAGCAGGTTCCAGCGAACGCTCAAGCGGATGTATCTCGAGAATGTCGGCATCGAGCATACCCAGAGTTCGGAACTGGCAAGGATCGTCCTGCGGTACGAGAGTGCTCACGGGGGGGACGGGTGGGAAGCGATGGCCCGACGTGTCGGAAAGCCGGTCAACTGGCTGCTCAACGTTTCCCTGGGTTCCCAGCAGTGTGACGACGACACGTACTACAAGATCTGCTTCCTGTTCTACGACTACCTGACCCCCGGAGCGGGAATCGATACCCAGGTGCGTCTGGTGCCATCGATCAAGATCGGTATTGCCGGGGTGGAGGGGGATGCCGCGTTCGACTACAGCAATGCGGATGCGGTCCGGGAGGACATCATGATCGGCCACGAGCTGATCCATGCGTGGCGCATGATGGTTGGGCGCCGGGTGGTCAGGGACGGGTGGGAAGAGGAAGCCATGACGGTCGGGTTGTGGGCCGCGGCCGGCTTCCCGTTCACCGAGAACAGGTTGCGTGCCGAGGCGGGAATGCCCACCCGGAACACCTACCGCTTGCCGAGCTACAATGCTCCGTTCCTGCAGTCCAAGGTGCTGTCCGGGACGGTCATGGAGATCTAGGGAGCGACCTACCCGTTCATCACCAGCACCTTGGGCTCGGTCATGACCCCGCCGTAGTCCAGTTCCCGGAACGCGCGCATGGCATGACCGATATCCCGCGTGAACACCCCGGCTTGCAGACCGAAACGGCTCGCGTTGCACGCGGCAATGGCCTGGTCGAACTCCTGGAACGGTTCCACCACGGTGACCGGGCCGAAGACCTCGTCCTTGCACACCAGCGGCGCTCAGCGCTGGGGGCGGAGAATGGGCGTATCCTGGAAGAAGACCGACCAGGCGAACCAGTAGAGGTGCAGGGCCGGCATCTGGGCCAGGCGTCTCCCGGCGAGCTCCCCTTCAAGGCCGATCCCGTCGATGGACCACAGGGTCCCGGACTCCAGATCCAGGAAGCGGGGGATGCCGTTCTCGTCCGGTTCGTCGGTGATGAAGTTCCGCTCTTCACCGTCGAGATTGTTCTCGAAGACGAAGGTCGTGTTGCTGGCCAGGTCGCTGAAGAGAACGGTCGGCGAGTTGCCTACCCGTTGGTGGTGGACCGCACGCGTGATCATGACCACGGCGCTCCCGCCGTCCCCGTGGACACCCAGCACGATCTCGCGTTCCGGGAGACGACCATCGATGATGGAAATAGGGTAGGGCTTGGCTTCCAGCAGGTCGTGATAGTCCTCGTACGGGTTTACCCCGTACCACTCGGGCCTGATGGTGGTCTTGTCGTCGTTGCGATTGGTCATGACCACGGTCTCGGGGTGGAGCGTCCTCCAGAATTTCCAGGTGGTGGCCACGTTGTTGCGGCGCAGATCCAGGCACTCTCCCTCGCGCGGGCCGGAGTTGCCGGTCATCAGGAGCTGGGGCCACGTGGTGCGCGACTCCACGTCGTACATCACGAGGTTGTTCTCCATGAGCGCCCCCGAAACCTTGAAGGCCGCGAGCCGCGAGGAAGTTTCCGAGGTCCAGTCCGGGTGTCTCACTTCGACGAAGGAGAAGGTGAGTGGTCACCAGGTTGCGGCGTATCGGTAGTCATCCACCGAGAACGTCGTCACCTCGTGATAGTTGAGGATGCGGGCCGGGAACGCGAAGAACCGACCGGCGATCTCGACTCCGAAAACCAGATCGCCATCCTGCAGATAGGTCACCTGATTCGGGGAGAGGAACTTGGGGTCGGTTACGGCGGGAATCCCGGTGATGGGGCGGCTTCCGGCCCGTAGGTCCAGGTCCAGGGGAAGCTTGCCGAGGCAGGCCAGCTCGAAGCTGAGACCGGGGTCCGCGGGTCGGTCGGGGTCGGCGAGCGGGGTGTCGTCGCCGGGAGGGGTCAGGCTCTGGGTCGAGGTGTTCTCGGAACACCCGATCAGGAGCATCGCAAGACCGATTGTGTTGAGTGACAACAAGCTACGGATCAAGAGCTGGGTCCTCCCGTCAAAGCGACCATACAGGCTACGTCCCCAGCTTGGAAACCGTGACCGTCTTTTTTTCATTCAGCTACTGCGTGTAGGAGATCGAGAAGCCCACGGTAGGGTCCGCGGGGGTATTTCGGCCCGCCACCGGGGCTTGGAGCCAGATCTCGGCCAGGGCGCCCCCCAGTTCGTATTGCAGGCTCCCGAACACTACCCAGATGCTGCGGTAGTCCCCCTTGGGTTCGCCCGGGATGTTGGTGGAGAACCCGCCACTACGGAAGCCCTTGGTCTCGAACTTGATCCACCAGGGGGCGTGGAACTGCCAACCGCCGTCCACCCGCCAGATGAGTTCGTTTCCCCAGTGGGCTTCCACGCCGTCGTCGGTGGTGAAGGTTCCCCGGACCCGGGCCAGGACCCCGGCCTCGACATAGGCGCGGGCGGGCCACAGGGAACGGCCCAGCTCGAGGTACAGGACGTGATTGAGCGTCCCCTGGCCCAGGGGAACCCGGAACGCGTCGATGGTGAAGTCGCCGGTCGGGATCTCGATTCCGTAGCCGGCGGTGCCCGCCCAGCCGTCCCGGGTTCCCCCGGTGCGCACGGTGAAGAACGCGTCGCCGATTCCCGTCGCATCCAGGGCATCGATGGGAAGGGGCCGGGAGGCGATGTAGCGCTCGTAGTTCACGCTGTGCCAGGGAATCTCGCCGGACAGGCCGAGAAAACCGGTGGGAGAGTACTCGAGCCTGAAGTTGAGGCTGGTGGTGCGGCTCTGTTCCCGGTGGGTCAGGTCCGAGAAGACGGCCCGGTCTCCCGGGTCACAATGCGCTCGTCCGTCCCCGCAGAACCAGGCCTCGTTGTTGAGGTGGCTCAGGGCCACGGTCCCACGGACCGAGCCCTGGGGAAGAAGCCAGGCCCCCAGGAACTGCCCTTGGGCCTCGGTGGGTTGCGCCAGGAGTCCGGTCAGGACGCCGAGCGCGGCAAGGCAACGTGTCGAAGGGGTTGGCATGGGGCTTCACTTTGCCGTCGACGAGGCGCGGGAGGCAAGGGGGTGTTCCTGCTCCCACGGGCGGGAAACGACTCCCCTTGAGTACGGTCTGCCCTTCGAACCGTGACCTTGCCCGCTACTTCTTCCCCATCCGGGCGAATGCCGCGGCCAGCCCACCCAGGACGAGCACTCCGAAACCCACCGCGCCGTAGCTCACCCCGGTCCGCTTCACGGTGAAGCGCTTGACGGTGTCGACCAGGTACTGTTCGTCCATGTAGCGGGGATCGCTGGCGTAGAACTCCACTGCATAGGTCAGGTCGTCCTCTTCGTAGGGGATCACCGCGATGAACTTCCGGCTCGAGGTTTCCCCCTTGCGCCCCTGGGGATGGAACCAACCCCAGGCGGTGCGCCCGTCGATGGCCAGCGCCTCGACCTCCGTGTAGACGGATCGGGGGTAGCGCTCCGCCCAGTATTCGCGGGCGGCCAGTGCATCCTCGTAGGTCTTCACCCCTTCATAGGTCGTCACCATGATGGAACAATGCGTGTCCTCGCCCATGGTGAAGTACCCGAACTGATCCAGCAGACCGTTCTCCTGGAACACCTTGCGGGCGGAGGAGGAGTTGGCATCCATCACGAAACCGGCCGGGAGTCCCTCTACCTGGGGACCCTCCAGGGCGGGTTGGGAGCAACCCACCAGGGGGATCAGGCACCCTAAGATTCTCAAATAGCGGGATTTATGCGGTTTGAACATGCTTTGCTCCCTTGATTCGTGCCGAACTAGACTCAATTCGTGTCCAGACCGTTATCGAACGGCCGATACCTCTCCTTGAGGCACATCAAAGTTCACAGTTCCGGATCTGCAGCGGTCCGGATCGATGCCAAACGAGGAGAAGCTCATGTTTCTGGATGCTTCAAAAATCCGGGTGGTGTTCATGATCGCCGGCCTTGTGCTGGGCGGCGTCTGGTTCGCGATGGTCGGGACGGGAGGCGGTTCCACCATTCTGGTCGACTTCGGGATGTATCCCGACGACTTCCTGGGATGCGAAGTGGAGATCGACGGGGAAGTGGTGGGCGAACTCAAGATGTTCGGCAACGCCACCCGCACCGGTTTCGCGGTCAAGGACGGCAAGCACGTGGTTCGGGTCCTGCACCCGGAATACGCTTCGGACGCGATCGAGGTGGATACCGGGACCGGCGCCCGCAGCGTCTCCATCATCCTGGATTTCCAGAGCGTGCAACGCGATGGCCGGGATGTGGCCATGATCACGCAGTACTAGCGGCGTATTGTCCGTCTAGACCGCGCTGATGCCTCCGTCGACCACCAGTTCCTGACCGGTGATCCATCCCGCCTCGTCCGCGGCGAGGAAGAGGATGGCCGAGGCGACGTCCTCGGGACGCCCGACCCGGCGCAGGGGATAGCGCTCTGCGAAACGGGGGGCATCCTTGCCCTCGGTCTGCCAGACCTCACGGTTGAGGTCGGTGGGGACGAAGGCCGGGCACACCGCGTTGACCCGAACCCCCTCGGGGCCGTGGCGTACCGCCAGCGCGCGGGTCAGCGCCGACACCGCGCCCTTGGTGGCGCAGTAGAGCGGCAGGGTTCCGGACGCCCCCGCGTGCTGGGCGAGGTAGGAACTCACGTTGACGATTGCTCCTCCCTGCCGAAAGTGCCGCAGGGCCACCCGGCAACCGTGGACCACCCCGCGCACGTTGGTGTCCAGAAGCCGGCTCACGTGATCCGGTTCGGCGTCCGGCAACTCCCGTCGTTCGTTGACCCCGGCGTTGTTGACCCACACGTGGAGGCCGTCCCAACGGGCGCGCACCTGCCGGGCGATGGATTCCAGGGTGGATTCATCCGTAACGTCCGCGGTCGCCGCGAGCAGGCGGTCGCCCGCGTCGAGTTGCTTCGCCGCGGCCTCGAGCATGGTGTCCCGACGACCGCAAACCGCGACCCGCGCCCCCGCGTCCAGGAAGGCGCGTGCGGCGGCCAGGCCGATTCCGGTTGCCCCACCGGTGATGACCACCACCCGGTCGTCGAAGCGGAACGCGCTCAACCCGAGGTGCCCGTCCCGGGGTTCAACTGGGATACGGCCGGTACCTCGCGCACGGTGCGGGACTGCATCCAGGCATAGAAGAACGGGAGCACGATGGCAAAGAGGATGATCAGGAGCAGGGTGGTGGCCGCCATGGTCCGGAAGGTGCGGACCTCCGGGGACACGGTGCGACGGCGATCCGTGGCGGGCGAGTGCGGGATGCGTCCGGTCAGGGTTTCCATGGCGTGGATCCACTCCATGGGGTTGGCCACGAGGATCCCGAGCACCAGGTTTCCGTTGTAGGTGACCCGCAACACCGGCACCCCGCCGGTCTTCCCGTGGTGCCGGAGACCCACACCCAGTCGGTTGATTCGCTCCAGGGGGATGGTGATCGGTCCCGACAGGTGATCGAAGACAAGGGCTTCCTCGGTCAGGATGAGCGTGCCCTTCTCGTGTTTGCCCCGCCATTCGAGGGCCGACCCCGCCGTACCGAACGTGCCGGCGTTGCGGTCCACCAGGACCGGTTGGGCTCCGTAGTTCCGCGCGTGGTCTTTCATCGGGATCTCCCGAACTATCGTGGGTCCTGGCTCAACTCGATGAGTACGCCATGGGTGCTCTTGGGGTGAACGAATGCGACCAGCTTGTTGTGGGCGCCCACCCGTGGCTCGTTGTCGATCAACTGCATGCCGGATCGTCGGCAAGCCTCGAGGGCGGCGTGGATGTCCTCGACGTCGAAGCAGAGATGATGGATTCCCTCGCCCCGTTTCTCCAGGAAGCGACCGATCGGTCCCTCGGGGGAGGTCGACTCCAGCAGTTCGAGGCAGGTGTCGCCTACCGGCAGGAAGGCGGTTCGGACCTGTTGCTCCGGGACTTCTTCCTGGTGCTCGCAGACCAGACCCAGACCATCGCTGTAGGTCTTGACCGCCTGGGCCAGATCCCGAACCGCGATGCCGATGTGATCCAGTTTGCGGATCATCCACGCTCCTTCCGTCGACTGTTCATCCTCGCTGCCTGTGCGAGAATAGCATGGATGTCACGGGTTCCATCGCGTGTTGCCTTGCTGGTCCTGGGTTTGGGCGTTGCCGTTCCCGCGCTGGGCCAGTGCCCGCCGGTGCGTTCCGCCTGGATCCCTCTGGGCGACGTCGGGAACCCGAGCCTCCGACCCGCCGTTTTCGCGGTGGGGTGGGCTCTGGATCCCGGGGACTATCCGGTTGTCCTGGAGTCGGACCTGGCAAACCCGGCCGTTCGGGAAGCGACTTTGTCGGTGCAGGCCCCCTGTGATCCGGTGAGCCTCACCGTCCCGTTCCTGCCGGTCGGGATTCCGCGAGGGGTGTCCGACCTGACCCTGCGGATCCAGGGTTCCCATGCCCCCGACCTGCGACACATCCAGCAACTGGCGCGGGACGGCGCGACCCCCACCCTGGCCGGGGTCGAGGAACTCCTGGAGCGGCATGCGCCGGTCCTTCGGCTGGATCGGGACGAACCGCAACAACCGGTTGCGGTGGAGTTCCTCATGGATTGGGGGACCCTGCGCGGACTCCAGGGCGAGGCGGTTTCCAAGGACACCGCGATGTCCCCCAGCCGGTTCCTGGGTCTCCACCCGGAACGTCGTGGATACCTGGATCTTCCTGGGTCCAACCCCACCGAGACCCTGGAGCTCCTGACCCGCGAAGTGGCGCGCGTTTCGCCGATCCCGGCGGTCTACGCCACCGCGGCCACCGATCCCTCGCACCCGGGTCTGGTGTGTCTCCAGTACTGGTTCTGTTGGGCCTACAACGACTGGGTCAACACCCACGAGGGGGATTGGGAACACATCACGGTCCTGGTGGAAGCGGACGGCCGGGTCCAAGGGGTGAGCTTTGCCCAGCATGGCTACGAGTACCCGGTCCCGGCCGGGCAGGTGGTGTGGGAAGGGACGCGACCGGTGGTGTACGTGGGACGCGGGTCGCATGCCAGCTACCCTCGGTCCGGTTCCACCCTCGCGTTTGTCGGGACCGATGTGCATCGGGGGGATGGGGCGGTTCTCCGGCCGGATGCGACGGGGGGTGACCGGGGAACGTATCGTCTGGTGCCATTGGGTCGTCTGGATGACCCGTCCCGGGGCACGGATGCCTGGGGAGAGATCCCTCGGACCCCCTGGATGCCGTACTCGGGGGGATGGGGAAACCCATTCGAGATCACGACCCCCGGCGACCCCTCGCCGGTCTACCTGCCCGGCCCGGCGTTTCGTGCGGACTGGATCCGCCCCGGGGCTCCGGTCACGGTGCTGGTCGCTTCGCTGGCCCCCCTCGGTACGCCCCCGCCCCAGCCGGTCTTTCGCGTCACCACCCCGGCCGGCGTCATTCATACAACCGGAGAAACGCCCACCCCGGAACGGCGTTTCGAGGTTGGGAGGGCGTCCGCTCCGGATTTCGGCGTTTCCCTGGCCTGGCTGACCCTGCACGGTTCGGGGGCGGGGCGTTTCGTGATCGACGTGGATCCGGTATCGAACTCCATCCTGGTCGGGACCATCTCCTGGGAGGGGTTGGTCGTGCGAAGTCAGGGAGACCCGCCAACCGTTCCGGTAGTGTTCCAGGTGAACGACCCCGAACCCCTGGATGTGGTGACCCCGTTGCGGTTGATCGCCTCGCCCAATCCGTTTCGGCGCGGAGTCGAGCTGCGCGCCCAGCGGATGGTTCCCGGCCCGTTCCGGGTGGATCTGCTCGCGGTCACCGGACGTCGTGTCCAGACCTGGAGCGGCCAGCATGGCGGGGGAGCCTTCTACTGGAACTGGGACGGACGTCTGGAGCGGGGTGGGGCGCTGACGAGCGGTGTGTACTTCGTCCGGGTTCGCAGCGCGGAGGGTAAGACGCTCACCACCCGAGTAGTTCGCCTGCCCTAGCTGTCGGCGGGGGGACGCTGGTCGCCGGAGCCCCGACACCCACCACGGGGTTGCGGCGTAGCGAGCCGTAGTTGAGGCGTTCCACCGATCGTGCCGACTGGCCCGGGGTTTGCATTACACAGGCTCGCCAGTGCGCGCCGGTTTTGCCTACCTCTAGGCCGGACGCGTGCGTTTCGGCTCGGCCGCCCCGGAGTCGTCTTGGCTGCCCTCCCCGACTCCGGGCCGCCCGCGTCGTACACCGGCAAACCGTGCCCGCTCCGCGTTCCGTTGTGACTCCGGCCACCGGGTCGGGGTCGGAACGCGGAGGGGGCCGTTCCGGGTCGGCCTCCAGCCGACAGAGGGGTCTATACTACCCTTGCGTCCGCGAGGTGGCGGCGTTTACCCCGGAAGGACATCATGAGAAACCCGTTCCGTACATGGCTTCCTGGCTTGATCCTGTGGGTCACGATCGTGAGCGTGGTCGTGACGCCGGCCCGGGCCGCCGATATCACGTTCCACTTCCAGGGGCAGCTGGTGTCCGGGGGAACACTTCCCGCCGGATGCGGCGGGGCGCAGGCTTCCGGGACGCCGTTCGGCGGAAGCCTCACCTACAGGACCACCTCGCCCGACCTCCACCCTGCGCCGCAGCAGGCCGTGCATCCCGGGGCCGTGGTGGGGGCCACCCTCCAGTTGGACGGCGTGGTGTACGGGATGACCGGGACCGGGTCGATGCAGTTCCAGAACGGTTACAACGTGACCGGCCACTGCGGGGGCGCGCTCCACGATCAACTCAACTTCTATTTCGACGTCGTGAGCGGGTCCTGTGCCGAAACGTTTGCGCTCTCGGTAACCCGGGTGGACTGCACGGGTCAAATGCTGGCCACGGCGACCCAGATGCCAACCGAGCCTCCGGGTGCGGCCTATCTGCCCTTCGGTTTCGAGATGGCGCCGATGAGCGGCGGGGCGGGCCTGATCGGGGAGATCCACACCCTGTCCCTGGAAGCTCCCGTTCCGGTCGTACCCCAATCCTGGGGGGTGCTCAAGACCCGCTTCGGGCGAAGCGGGTCCCGAGACTGACGAAGGGTCAGCTGCCCGTGGTCCCGGCGCCATCCCTGACCGAGGCCAAGACCTCGCCCAGGGCACGCTCGATCTCATCGTTCTTCATGAGATGACCGTCCATGGTCTTGAGTACGGTCGTCTTGTCGCCGTCGAAGAAGACGAGGCCGTGCGTCTTGAACCCGTACTCCTGGGTGATCATGGCCTGGTTCGCGGTCGCGTTCTCGATCTCCACTACCACCGCACCCTTGTTCTGCGATTCCAGTTGTTTCACGAAACTCGTGATTTTTGCGCAGAAGGGTCAGCCAGGCATCGCGTAGTAGACCATGACGGTCTCGGCCTCGACCTGCGAGTCGCTACCCGATCCGCAGCCCCAGGTGGGGGCGACCAGGAGGAGCAACAGCAGCCCAAGGAAGGACGTGTGTCTCGTTTTGTACATGGGTACCTCCGGGCGGGACCCTACCACGGTCCGGGAAAGGCCACTACGCCCTCCCCGGCCCGCCCGGGAGGGGGGAAACGGCATGGTAGAATCGTGGGTCCACCCCACCCCACACCCTGGAGCCAACGCATGCCCCGCATCGCACGTCTTCTTCCGGTCCTCCTGTGTTTGATCCTGGATCCGGGAGTGCTCCTGGCCTACAACCCGGAACCCGCATCCAGGGGGCTGGAAATTCCCCGCACCGATCCGGCCGAGGTCCGGTCCCAGGCGGGTCAACTGCGTTACACCCGGGACGTGGTGCGGCTGGATGACTTTCGCGGGAACTACGGGGACGCGTGGCGAGTGCGGTGGAACGAGTTCACCGGGACCGCGCATCGCCTCTTCGGCGCCAACACCCCGGTCGAGAAGCTGAGCCCCGGCATGATCCTCGCGGGGAAGCGGGACAAGGCAAACGTGCTGCAACTGGCCGAGGCGGTGGTGCGGGCCAATCCACAACTCCTGGGAACGAACTGGGAATCCCTGCGGCCGGTCTATACGGACTTCAAGGGGGGGCGTTGGGTGGTCACCCTGCAGCAGACCCACGCCGGCATGGATGTGGTCGGCGGACGGGTGGATCTCCGCTTCTCGGAGCGGGGCGACCTCATCATGTTGGGGTCCGATGCCTACCCGGTGCAACTTCCCCAGGGTGAGCCGCGGATCGGGGCTCCGCGCGCCCGGCAGTCCGCGATGGCGGGGCTGACTCCCGCTGCGGATCCCATCATCGAGGAGCCCGAGTTGGTCCTGCTTCCGGTCCTCGGCAACGATCCGGCCCCCCTGGGCCGGCCGTTGGACAGCGTGACCTTCAGCCCGCAGGACCTGCGCCTGCGCGCCGCGTACCGGTTGCGCGTGCGCACGGACTCGCCTCCCGGCGACTGGATGACCTATGTCGACGCGGCCACCGGTGCGGTGCTATGGCGCTACAACCGGGTGCGGTTCGCCGGAATCAGCGGCGACATGACGG
Organism: Candidatus Eiseniibacteriota bacterium; assembly: GCA_942491735.1. GTDB lineage: Bacteria > Eisenbacteria > RBG-16-71-46 > JABDJR01 > JABDJR01 > CALOCN01. Next base: position 848,086 of record CALOCN010000014.1, read on the forward strand.
CCGAGATCCATCCCCTGACCGGGAACGATCCCCTGGTTACCGTGCCCTTTCCGGACACCGAGGTCACCGGCGGTGCGTTCGCGGACACCGTGGCCTGCTACGACTTCGAGACCGGGGCCCAGGGCTGGTCCGGGCCTGCCCCGTGGGCGGTCTCGGCCGAGGACGCGAACAGCGGCGCCCAGGCCTGGAGCGACAGCCCGGGGGGGAGCTACGCCAACGGGATCAGTCTCTCCCTCACTTCGCCCACCCTCGACATCACCGGAGTGGTGGATCCCTCCTTGCGGTTCCATGCCCGCACGTCACTCGAGGACACCTGGGACTTCCTCTACGTGGAAGCCTCCGGGGACAACGGGTCCACCTGGACCACCCTGGGTTCGCTCAATGGGGTCTTCCCGTGGCAGGCCTACACCTTCTCCCTGAATCCGGTCGTCGGCACGAGCCAGCTGGTGGTCCGGTTCCGGATCTGGACCGACGGTGCGGTCACCGACGACGGGGTCTGGATCGACGACGTGTGTATCGGTTCGCTGGGGCAGGACGTGACCGACGGATCCGGCGCCTATGCACTGGACTCCACCGGCGGGTCCAGCCTCCTCGAGGCCGGGATGTTCGGACCCTACGCCCAGCTCGCCAACCGGGCCGGCGCCGATGCGCAGTTCAGCGCCACTGCGGCCGGCGCGGCCCAGGACATCCACTGGGACGCCGGCAACGCCACGGACGCGGAACGGGACAGCTACTACGGGATGCTGGTCAGCCACGCCCGGATCAAGCAGATCGATCCCGGCTTCACCGCGCTCGACTTTCCGCTGCCCGCGTTTGTCGGAATCCCCTTCTGCAACGCCTACTGGGCGGGGGGGCAGATCGTCATGGGTTCGGGAGGGGCCGGCTGCGCGGACCTCGGGACGTGGATCCCGGTCATGTACCACGAGTACGCCCACGGGATCACCGACAACGTGTACACCCCGGTAGGGGACCCCCCGAGCCGATTGCACGAAGCCTTCTCCGACTACTTTGCCTCGACCATCACCAACGACCCGCGAGTGGGGCCGGACATCCTGGGGCCGGGCACCATGTTCCGCACCATCGACAACAAGCTCCGCTCCCCCGAGGACGAAGGGGGCTCCGGTCATCTCGACGGCACCATCATTGCCGGCGCCCTGTGGGACATGCGCACCGCGCTGCTTCCCGACACCGCCCTGGCCGATTCGCTCTATCACTTCGCCCGCTATGGGTTCCCCTACACGTTCGAGGACTACTTCCTGGAAGTCCTCATGGTGGACGACGACAACGCCAACCTGGCCGACGGGACGCCCCATGAAACCGCGATCCGCTCCGCGTTCGGGTTCCACGGCATCGGTCTGGGCCCCGAATTCGAACATGTCTTCGTGGAGGTCCAGGACGGCGCCGGTAACGGCGATGGACGACTGGACCCGGGCGAGCTCGCGGACCTGCAGCTCACCCTGCGCAACTTCGGTGGACTGGAGAGCGGCGTCTCGGCGGTGATCACCACGAACACCCCGGGCGTCACCATCCTGGTCGACAGCACCTACATCGACACCGTGGCCGCCCTGACCCAGACGGTCGCTCCCACCCCGTTCCAGGTGCAGGTGGACGGCTCCGTGCCGGTGGGGACGGCGATCGAGTTTGATCTGGTCGTCACCTCGGACCTGGGAGTCAACGGCGATTGTTTCATGATCCCGGTGGGGTATGTCCCCATCCTGCTCGTGGATGACGACCGCACCCGCACCTTCGAGACCTTCTTCGGGACCGCGCTGGACAACAGCGGCAAGGGGTACACGCGTTGGAACGCGTCGGTCCTTGGGTGTCCGTCGGCCGAGGAGATGGGGGAGTACCGTGCCGTCATCTGGTTCACCGGCAACGACGCGACCAACTCACTGACCTTCCAGGACCAGGAGGAGCTTCAGGCGTATCTGTCCACCGGCGGCAACCTCTGGATGACCGGGGAGGACATCGACTGGGACCTGTGGAACAACGGTTCCGCCGCTGATGTCGACTTCCACGAGGACTGGCTGCGGGCCACCGTGGTCAACAACGACATCAACGCCCCGCCGGTCAACGGTTCGGTGGGAGACCCCATCATGAACGGGCTTTCCTTCACCCTGAACGGGGGCACCGGGGCCAACAACCTCAACAGCGCCGGGGCACTGGGGCTCATCAACGGTTCCGTCACCGCGGCTACCTACACCGGGGGGCAGATCGCCGCGCTGCGCTACGACGTGGGGCACCGGATGTTCTACTGCGCTTTCGGGTTCGAAGCCATCGCGGATGCGGGCGACCGGGACCTGCTCATGCAGCGTGCCGTGGATTGGCTCTGTCCCACCGAAGCCACGGACCCGACCACCCAGGTCGCGGCACCCAACGGGGGAGAGTCGCTGCTTCCCAACGATGCCTTTGTCATCGAGTGGACCGCTTTCGACGATGTCGCCGTGCTATGGGTGGATATCGAGGTCAGTTTCGACAACGGGGCCGTCTGGCAGTCGGTGGTCAACGGAACCGAGAACGACTTCAGCTACGCGTGGACGGTGACCGACACCACTTCGGACTCCTGCCTGGTCCGGGTCACCGCGGTGGATCCTTCCAGCAACACCGGTTCCGATGTGAGCGATGCGGTGTTCATCATCGGCGCACCGCTCGCGGCCGACCCGTCTCCCGGTGTGACGGCGGGGATCCTGCATCCGGCCATGCCCAACCCCTTCCGCCAGTCCATGCGGATCCGGTTCGACCTGCCCGCGGCCACGCCGGTGTGGCTCGACGTGATCGCCATCGACGGCCGCCGGATCCGATCGCTTGTCGCCGGAGAGGTGCTGGCCGCCGGAAGCGCCGAGCGTACCTGGGATGGAAACGACGACCGCGGACGGGTCATGCCTTCCGGGGTGTATTTCCTCCGGATGCGCACCGGGGGCGGACTCGACATGACCCGGAAGGTTCACCGCTTCCGGTAGGCCGCCAGGGGGGGCTTCACGGGCGTGCCCCAACGGGGACACACGTCTTGCCCCGGTCAGGCGCCTATCGAACCAGGGGCGCCTTGCGCAGGAACTGCCGCCCCTCCACCTGGAACCGGTACAGATAGATCCCGGCCGGGGCCGGGTTGCCCGACTCCAGGGTTCCATCCCAGGCAATCGCGTGGGATCCGGCGGAGAGTACCGCGTCGGCGAGCACGCGCACTCTTCGGCCCAGCACGGAGAATACGTCCACGCGCACCCGGCCCGCATCGGGAAGGCTCAATTCCCACCGCGTCGAACCGCCCGCGGCCACCAGACGCACACCCGGGGCGAGGGGTTCGATCGAGGTCGGGGTCGTTGATCCCACGTACGGGGAAATGTCCCGAATGTCGGGAACGAGGTAATGCACGTTGTCCGCGGTATAGTGGAAACCGACCGGCGCTCGCCGGAAGGCGGGAGCGCGGCCCTCCAGATCCTCCCGGTCAAACAGGGCCACCACGTCCCGAACACCGTCGAAGTCCACGTCCTGGCGACGGACATGGGTGGGTCGCAGGATCCCGCCGCCGTTCCCGAGATACAGCCTGTCGGTGTCCACAATGCCGTCCTCCGGCCCCTCAGCGGAGGGGATGGCAAGGACCAGGAACTTCTCCCGCGGGTCCAAGACGCCTCGCGCCAGTCCCTGCAAGGCCACAACGGACCCGGGCTGGTCGTGGGGAACGTCTACCGTGACGACCGCCTGGGCCGAGTTCCCGGAAGCGTCCGTGGCAACGTAGGTGATCGTGTAGACCCGCCCGGTCCCTTTGCCGCTCCGCTCCGCCCGCAGCGCGAAGGCGGTGTCGGCAGTGCCCGTTTCGGCGCCCCGCACATCCGGACTGGTGCTTCCGTCTCCCGCGCCGTTTGCATCCTCGTTGCTGGTGATGGAGGTCAGCACGAAGGTGGGCGCGGGATCACAGATGTCGGTCACCGTAACTTCGGCCGCGATGGGGACAAACTTGTGGTCGGCAGGCCAGAGGACGTCCCTGTCCAGGAGTACCACGATCTCGGGTGGGGTGGTGTCCTCGACCGTCACCGAAGTGGTACAGGCGGCGGCGTTGCCGTGGGCATCGGTGGCCATGAAGACGACCTCGGTGGTCCCGAGGGGGAAGCAGACCGGAGCGTTGTCGGTGACGGCAGGCTCCGGATCGCAGATGTCCGATGCTTCCACTCCCAGGAAGAAGGCGTCCAACAGGTCGTCCTCAGCGGCGGTTCCGCAGTGGGACGTGCACTCCACCGTAGCCGCGTCGGGACAGGAAATGGAGGGGGGAGTGGTATCGACCACGGTGACCTGGACCTCGTCGGTGTCCTCCTGGTAGCCGTCGTCCACTTCCAGGGTGACGGTTGTCGTTCCGTTGGGGAAGACCCCGATCGGGGTCTTGGACGTCCGATCGTCCCAGTCGACGCCGGGAGCGGTCCATACAACGGTCAGAAGGTCGCCGTCGGCGTCGCTGCTTCCCGTGGCGTCCAGCGACACGGCGGTTCCACCCGGCCCGGCGCACTCGACCGTAAGATCCTGGCCCGCGTGGGCGACCGGGGGAGTGTTGAGGATGACAAGATGGTTCTGGCCCAGATAGGGCCCGGTCAGGGGAGCGGCCTCACTGTACGCCTTCACCCCCACGATAGCGTTGTGGTTGTTGTCGAGCAGGAACTGGAACTGGGCGGGGGTCAAGGCGTGCTGTTGCGAGTCCATGGGGAGGGTGAGCACCGGCTCGAAGTCGAGGTGGCTATAGAAGATGAGTTCGAAAGTGCTTCCCTGGTAGGCCGGATCGCACTCGACGCCGCGGTTCCAGGAGAACAATCCGTCGCCGGGGTTGAGCAGGGTGCCGGCATCAGGACTCAGCACCGCGGGTCCCAGGCCGTGCCTGGAGCCGATGTTGCCCATGGCGAGACGGACTTCGGGATCCACCGCGTGCCACAGGGCGATCCAGGCCTGCGAGAGGGTTACCGAGTGATCGGTGATGATCGTGTTCCATACGAACTGGTCGGGTAGGGACAGGGTGTCCCACGGCTCGGGGGCATTGTTTCCCTCCAGACCGGTATCGACGAGGTCCCACAGGAACCTCACCACGGCAAACTCGTTGTCCTCTCCCCGCGCGGCCGGGTCCGAGATCTCGATGTTCCGCCCCGTCTGCGCTCCCGACTTGTACTCGGTGTCGCCGACCCGTGGAATACCCAGGTCGGCCAGGTTCATCTCCCGTTGCAGGTTCAGGGCAAAGAAGGTGGGCCAGCCCTCACCCCAGGCGAAGCGGATGCCCGCTCCCTTGCCATGGATCGCGCTCAGGCAATCGCCATAGGTGTGTTCCCCACCGGGATTCTCCTCGAGGTCGAAGACGTCCTGGACGAAGTGTCCGTACTCGTGCTGCACGGTATCCCAGTCATGGGCGTGCCCGTCGAGGATGTAGAGTTCATCGTCGTAGAAGGACCCCATCGGGTGATCCGAATCGTCGTGGGGCCAGATCACGTCGAGATAGGGCATGGAGAAGGAGCCGTTGCGAAGGTCCACGTAACGGGCAGCCCACGTTGCGGCCTGGAACACGGAGAAGGAGGCTCCGGTTACGGTCAGGTTGTAGACGATGACCTCCTCGGTGCGGTCGAGATCGATGGGACCGTCCGCGTGATAGGAGTCCCCGTCGGCGTTCAGGGTCTGCAGATAGGTGTTGTAGGCATGGACCCGGACCCACACGTCGGGGTCCCCGCCCTCGTCATCCGTGTTGCTGATGACCGCCGAGTAGAAACCGTTCTGGTCGGTGAAGGTCGTCGCCATGCGCGTGTTCCCGCCGACGTTCCATTCGAAGAGTTCCACGAGAGCATGGACGACGGGATGGGTCCCTCCCAGGCTGTCTACCCAGTAGATGGTTCCTTCCATGCGATGGGGGCTACCACCCTGGACGTTGGTGGACCGTTCTTCGACGGTAGGATGGGAGTTGCCCGGGACCGCCGCTGCCACTGCATGGTGGGTCCGTCCATTCGGATCCGCGTCGTCCGGGGAGGTACCCGGGATGACGCGGTCAGGTGCCTGGGCAGTGGTGGCGGCGGGTAGGCTTGCGGCGAGGAGGACGAGTCCGAGGAACGGGAAGACCCGCATGGAAGGGATGAAGGAACGCATGGAGACTCCTTTCGGCGGATCGGTGGGGGTCGGGCGACCCGGACCCGCGAAACTGTTTCCAGCGTAGGGAGTTCCGAGAGGCAATGGAATAGAACCGTAGGACTATTCCTGGCAGGAAGGTGGCCAGGGCCGGTCAGGTCCCCTACCCGGGACCGATCTAGATCAAGCCTTCGCGCAGGGCCTTGGCCACGGCCTGACTCTTGGAGTGGACGTGGAGTTTCTCGTAGATGTTCCGGATGTGTGCGCGCACGGTATAGACACTCACGATGAGCTGTTCGGCGATTTCCGCGAAGTCGAGTCCGGCCACGAGATGTTCCAGGACTTCCCGCTCCCGGGGGGTGAGATCGTAGTCGGTGCCGGGAATCGGGACATGCCTCTTGAACAGACGTAGCATCCGGCGCGCGATATGGGGAGAGATGGGGGTTGCTCCGGACGCAGCCTCTTCCACGACCTCGATAAGGCGTTGAGGCATGACCGGTTTCGTCACGTATCCGCTGGCCCCGGCACAGATGGCCCGGAAAATGTTGTCGTCGTCCTCGAAGACCGACAGGATGACGATCTCCGTCCCGGGGTGACTCTGTTTGAGGCACCGGGTCGCTTCCACCCCGTTCATTCCGGGCAATCCGATGTCCATGAGCACCACCTGGGGCCGGCACGAATCGATTTCCTGGAGCAGCGTCTCGGCGCGGGAGAATGCGCCCACGCACCTGCAGCGATCCGATCCCTCGAAGATGTAGGACATGCCCAGGCGGAGGTCGCGACTGTCTTCCACGATGGCGACGGGGACTGGGTTTGTTCGAACGGAGTCGGGGTTCATCGAAAGGATCCTGGCCTCCCACGGGGGTTGGCGCAATAGATCGAATGGACTAGGGCCCGGCCGGTCATATTGCCACATCCAGGTCGATGTGGGTGCCGGCTCCGGGCGAGGATTCCACCCTGAGGCGTCCGTGCAGCTGTTTCGCCCGCATGGTCATGGAACGGAGACCGTGGCCGTCATGACCGGCGGTCGGGTCGAACCCGCGCCCGTCGTCCGTCACTTTGACCTGCAGGCGCCCGTTCCCGTAGACCGCGGTTACCCCGAGGTGCCGGCAATCCGCGTGCTTGATCGCGTTGTTGACTGCCTCCTTGAGAAGCAGCCAGAGGTGATGGCGTACCTCGGGGACCAGGTCCCGTTCCGGGAGCGCATGCTCGTCCGGCAGGTCGACGATCAGTTCTATCCCCTTGCCCCGGCAAACGGGAACCAGATGGTCCCGTAACCGCAGGAGGAGCCCGTGTAATGTCCCGGTGGTGGGGTTCAGGGCCCAGATGATATCGCGGATGGAACCCACCGAGTCCTCAGCGAGGCTCCGCAGCCGGTCGAGGAGCTGGCGCGAACGCTCTCCCGGTTCTCCCGTCTCCAGGATCATGCCGCTGTACATGGCGATGCTGCTCAGGTTCGTGGCGATCTCGTCGTGGAGGTCGGCGGAAATACGGGTCCTCAATCGCTCCAGCTCCAGGAGCCGACGCACCCGGTAGCGATGCACACCGAGGACGACGGCCAGCCCGGAGGCCGCGGCCAGGGCCAGGAACCATCCGCGTTTCCAGAACGGCGGCGTTACGGTGAGTTCGAGGGTCGCCCCGGTCTCGTTCCAGACCCCGTCCGAGTTGGCCCCGCGTACCCGGAACGTGTAGGACCCGGGGGCAAGGTTGGTGTAGGAAGCGTAGTTTCGGGTCCCGGCGTCGATCCAGTCCGGATCCAGCCCCTCCATCCGGTACTGGTAGGAATTCCGCTCGGGAGCCCAGAAGTCCAGGGCGGCGAACTCGAACGAGCAGCGCACTTCCCGGTGGGTGAGGGTCGCGGAGCCGACCAGATGAACAGGCCGGTCGAGTGAAGCCGGTTCGCCCAGGATTCGGAAATCCGTGATGACCACCGGAGGACGGTGGAGATTGTCCCGGATCGCGTCCGGGTGGAAGCGGTTGAATCCGTTGTGCCCTCCGAAGAACAACTCCCCCTCGGGACTTCCGTGGTAGGCGCCGGCGTTGAACTCGTTGCCCTGCAGACCGTCGTCCGTGGTGAAGTTCCGGAAGGTTCCGTTGCGGGGGTCGAAACGGGACAAACCCCGGTTGGTACCCATCCAGAGGAGGCCTTCGTCGTCCAGCAGCAAGCCATAGATGTAGTTGTTGGGTAGCCCATTCTCGACGAAGTACCGGGTTGCCGACCCCGTCTCCGGATCCAGGCAGTTGAGTCCGTTGGCAGTGGATACCCACAGACGGCCATCATGACCCTCCAGCACGGAGGTCACGTGATTGTCGCTGAGGCTACCGAGGTTCGATGGGTCATGCACGTAGCGGCGGATGTCGCCGGTCGAAGGATCGAGTCGGTTGAGGCCCCCGGAGAGGGTGCCCATCCAGATGGCGCTACGCGTATCCTCGTAGATGCATTCAATGCTGTTGTCGCTGAGGGAGGCTGGGTCGTCCTTGTCGGGGCGGTAGAAGGCAAACAGACCGGTGTTCGGATCCAGAACCGCGGCTCCGTCGTCCACGGTTCCGATCCAGAGCCGGCCGGCTCGATCCTCGATCAGGGAGAGGAGCCGATCCCCGCTCAATGAGCCCGGACGGGATGAGTCATGACGGTAGGTGGTGAACCGGAATCGACCGTCGAAGGGTGTGGGATCATCCAGTCGGGAGAGACCGGCCGTTGCGGTCGCGAACCAGAGGGTACCGCGGCGATCCTGGCAGATGGCGTTCACCGTTCCCGCCCCGATGGTGGTGGGGTCATCCGGGCGATGACGGATCATCCTCCACGCTCCGGTCCCCGGATCCTGGCGCAGCAGTCCTTCGCTCGTTCCCACCCAGAGGGCACCGCTCCGGTCCACACAGAAACTCCAGATGGAACGATCCCCGGGAAGATCGACGACGTGCGGGAAGCGCCGCGTCATGGGGGTCAGGCGGTCAACGCCTTGGCCATCGGTGCCGATCCACAGTGTCCCGGTGGGATCCCGGTAGAGCGAACGCAGTGAGTTGTGGATCAGGCTCTTCGGGTTACCCGGGTCGTGGGCGAGGAAGCGGATCGCCCCGGACGCGGCATCGAAGTGGGCGAGGCCACGGAAAGCGGTGGCGAGCCAGAGATCACCGATTCCTCCGTCCACATCCTCGATGACGTAGCGGATCTGATTCCGGGCGATGGTCTTCGGATCCGTCGGGTCGAGCGGGTAGCGGGTCCGGGTCCCCGACACGGGATCGTAGGCGAGGAGGCCCGTGTATGTGCCCATCCACAGGACCCCGGCGTCGTCCTCGTGGATATCGATCGCGATGTTGTCCCGGCTTCCCTGGTAGTCCGGGTCCTCGAGGGAGTGTCTCCGGAAGACGCTATCCCCGGGACTCCTGGAGAACAGGCCGGTGATGGCGGCGACCCAGAGTGTTCCGCCGGACGCCTCGTGAATCGAGTTGACGATGTTGCCCCGGGCCAGTTCCTCGCCTTCCACGAACAAGTCGAAACGGCGGCAGGCGCCCGTGACAGGATCGAGGGCGTTGAGACCTCCCCCCCAGGTGCCGACCCAGATGGTTCCTTGGCGATCCTCCAGAACGACCATGATGTTGTCGGAGGAGAGCGAGGTGCTGTCGTGAGGATCGTGGAAGAGCGCGGAGTAGGAACCGGTTGCGGGGTCGAACCGGTTCAGCCCGTGTTTGGTGGCGATCCAGAACGTGCCGTCCCTGGCCTCGATCAGATGCCGGGTGAAGTTGTTGGTGAGAGTCCCTGGATCCCCCTGACGGTGACGGTGCACCCGCATTCCCCGTCCATCGTAGCGGTTCAGTCCATCCGCGGTGGCGAACCACAGGAAGCCGGTCCGGTCCTGGAGGATGGTGTTGACCGTTCCCTGGCTCAAGCCGTCCTCGATGGTCAGATGCCGGAACTTGGTGTTCGGGACCTGGGCCTGGACCGGTCCGATCAGCGTCAGCGACAGGGCCAGAGCCAGGGCGGGCGGATTCCACATGGAGGCGACCTTTCGCGGAAGCGGGAGACGCCGAGTATACGCCCCGCGCCCCCCTCCACGATCCACCTCTCCGGTACGCCCTCTCTCCGGTATACTGGGGCCACCTTCCCCCTCCTCCTCGGCCTTTGGACGGAGGTCCGCAATGTCCCGTGTCCCTCATCGCTTCCGGTGCGTTCTCGCCCCGGTTCTCCTGTTCGCCGTGACCGTCGCCTCCGTGGGATCCGCGGAACCCCTGCGCGACGGTCAGCGGTTCGATCCCGGTGCGTCCATGACCCACCGGGCGGACAATGCGCCCGAAGCCCTCGACCGGTTCATCCCCCTGTTGGGGACCTGGACCGTGAGCTACACCGTCCACGCGGAGGATGGCGCGCATCACACCAGCCTGGGCCGGGCGGAACTCACCCTCATGAACCGCGGTCACGCGTTCATGGAGCGGTTCCGGGTCGACGACTGCGACGGCGAGGGGAATCCCCTCGATACCATCACCTTCCTCTGCTACCCGCCCACCATTGGCCACTGGGTGGTCGGTGTCGCGGACAGCCGTACCGAGAGCATCCGCATGTTCGACGGTGGCTTCGAAGGCGAGAGCTTCGTGGTCGGCAATGCGGTGCGGCGCCTGGGCGGCGCGACCGTGACCCACCAGCGGTTGATCGGGTCGTTCGAGGGGGCGGACGATTTCACCGTGATCTCCGAGCACTCGGAAGACGGGGGAGAGACCTGGACCCGCGCGGTGACCCGGGCCTATACGCGCGACCCGGACGGGGAGAGCCTTTTCGCCGGGTCGGGTATGGGGAGCGTCGCGCCCGACCGCCCCGAGGCGGCGGGGCAGTTCGATTTCCTGGTCGGTGAGTGGGACTTCCAGCACCAGATGACCTTCCCCGGAGGACAGAAGGCGGCTTGGCCGGCCAACGGGACCGCGGTGCATGTCATGGACGGACGCGCGATCATGGAGTTCTCCTGGTTCGATGTGGATCCCAACCTGCCCAACGCGGCGACCACCATCGTGCGGATCTACAACCGACAGATGCGCCGATGGGAGTCCATGTACACGACCAATCGATTCAACTCCATCCTGCATTTCGGTGGTGTGCAGGAGGGGGATCGGATCGTGCTGCACCAGTTCAATGCCGACACCGGCGACTCGCCCATCAGCTATTGGATCTTCCACGACATCGCCGAGGACAGCTACGGCTGGCACGCCGAGACCAGCAAGGACCGGGGTGAGACGTTCGAGGACACCTGGATCATCGATGCCACGCGCAAAGCGACGCCGTGAAGGAGATTGATCCCACGGATACAGGGGTCACGCCCGGGACAACCCGGGCGTGACCTACTTCCGCTTTGTCGCCGCCCACAAGTCGATTCTCGCTTTCGGCTTCTGCCTCAGCTTCCTCTCGAGCTTTGGTCAGACCTTCTTCATCGCGCTGTTCAGCGGTGAGATCCGCGAACGGTTCGGCCTGACCCACGGGACCTTCGGCGGTCTGTATTCGCTGGCCACCCTGGCCAGCGGGTTCTGTCTCATCTGGGTGGGAGCGTGGATCGATCGGGTGCCGTTGCGGCGGTTCACCCGGGTGGTGGTGCTGGGGCTGGTGTTGGGGTGTTGTCTGTTCGCCACCTCCAGCAGCCTGATTCACCTGGGCATCGCCATCTTCCTGCTGCGGCTCTTTGGTCAGGGGTTGATGGGGCATACCTCGATGACGACCATGTCCCGCTTCTTCTCCACCACCCGGGGGAAGGCAATGAGCGTGGCCGCCCTGGGTTTTCCGTTGGGAGAAGCGCTGTTTCCGCGGCTGTTCGTGTGGGTGAAGGAGGCAGTGGGGTGGCGTGGTTCCTGGTGGATCATCGGGATCGCCCTTGCGGTGATCCTGGTTCCCTTCGTGGAATGGCTGGTGCGCAAGGCCCGTCCGGTGGAGGAGACAAACAGCGAGGTCGTGGAGGCGGGGACCGACCGGATGCTTCCACCCGTCCCGGTGAGGAACTGGACCCGTTCCGAGGTGATCCGGGATCCGCGATTCCATCTCGTGCTGCCGGCCATTCTCGCCCCGCCGTTCATCGCCACCGGCGTGTTCTTCCATCAGATCCATCTGGTGGAGTCCAAGGGTTGGACCCTCGAGATCTTCACCGCGTCCTTTGCCGCGTATGCCGCCACGCAGCTCGGATCGTCGTTGTTGTCGGGGCCGCTGGTGGATCGGTTCCGGGCGTCGCGCCTGCTTCCGTACTACCTGTTTCCACTGGCCCTGGCCATGGCCCTGCTCGCCATAGGAACCCACCCCGGGTTCGCGGGGGCTTTCATGCTGGCCGCGGGGGTGAGCGGGGGTGCCCAGGGAACCATTGCCGGAGCCTACTGGGCCGAGACCTACGGGGTCGCCCATCTGGGGGCCATTCGTTCCCTGGTCCTGGCGTTGATGGTCTTCTCCACCGCGGTGGCCCCGGTCATGCTGGGGTGGATGATCGATCGCGGGGTGACCATGGAACGGATCGCCATCGGGTGTCTGGTCTATACCCTGGTGGCCAGCGTTTCCACCTTCGTTGCCACCGGTACCCGGATGGAGCAGCGGGTAGCGGTCTAGGGCCCTCGTCTAGTCGTAGGTTCCGTAGACCTCGCGCAGGGCATCGGAGATCTCACCCAACGAGGCGCGCTTGCGGATGGCCTCGACGATGTGCGGCATGAGGTTCTCGTCCGAACGTGCAGCGGCGGTGACCGAGCGCAGGGTGGACGCGACCGCCTCCGCATCGCGCTGATCCTTCACCGCGGCCAGGCGTTCCTTCTGCTCCCGCTCCAGGGCCGGGTCCATGCCGAAGATGTCGGGCTGGGGTTCCTCCACCGTGTAGCGATTGACCCCCACCACCACCTGATCGCCCCGCTCGATCGCCTGCTGGGTGCGGTACGCGGTTTCGTGGATCTCCTTCTGCACCCACCCGCTCTCGATGCAGGCAACCATCCCTCCGCGGCGTTCGATCTCCTGGAAGGTCCGGTTGGCCGCCGCCTCGAGTTCGTTGGTGAGGCTCTCCACGTAGTAGGAACCCCCCAGGGGATCCACGGTGGCGGTGACGCCGGACTCCTGGGCCAGGATCTGCTGGGTACGCAGGGCGACCCGCGCCGATTCCTCGGTGGGCAGGCTCAGGGCCTCGTCCATGCCGTTGGTATGGATGGACTGGGCGCCCCCCAGTACCGCGGCGAGGGCTTCCAGGGTGGTGCGCACCACGTTGTTGAGCGGTTGCTGTGCGGTGAGCGACGAACCGGCGGTCTGGGCATGGAAGCGCAGGCGGGCGCTGCGTGGATCCTTGGCCCCGAACCTTTCGGTCATGATGCGGTACCAGAGGCGTCGGGCGGCGCGGAACTTGGCCACTTCCTCAAGGAGGTCGCTGTGGGCGTTGAAGAAGAACGAGAGACGCGGGGCAAAGTCATCCACTGCGAGCCCGGCGTCGATCGCGGACTGCACGTAGACCATGGCATCGGCGAGGGTGAAGGCGAGTTCCTGGGCCGCGTTGGAGCCGGCCTCGCGGATGTGGTAGCCGGAAATGGAAATGGTGTTCCAGTTGGGAACGTGATCCCGGCAGAAGGCGAAGATATCGGTGGTGATCCGCAGCGAGGGGCGAACGGGATAGATGTAGGTGCCCCGGGCGATGTACTCCTTGAGCAGGTCGTTCTGGATGGTGCCGGAGACCGCGTTCCAGGCCACATCGTGTTCCTCGGCCACCACCAGATACATGGCCAGGAGAATGCCCGCGGTCGCGTTGATGGTCATTGACGTGGAAACCCGGTCGAGGGGGATCTCCTTCAGCAGCGCCCGCATGTCCTCGAGGGTGTCGATGGCCACCCCCACCTTGCCCACCTCTCCCGAGGACATGGGGTGATCCGAGTCGTAGCCCATCTGGGTGGGCAGATCGAAGGCGGTGGAGAGTCCGGTTTGTCCCTGCTCCAGCAGGAATCGGAAGCGGCGGTTGGTCTCGGCCGCGTTGCCGAAACCGGCGTACTGGCGCATGGTCCAGGGTCTTCCGCGGTACATGGTGGGGTAGACCCCACGCGTGTAGGGGGGCTTGCCCGGTTCGCCCAGGCTCGTGGCCGGGTCGATGTCCTGCAGGTCGCGGGGCCCGTAGACCGCGCGGACCTCGATGCCCGAGCCGGTTTCCCGCACGGGCTCTTCGCGGTCGCTCACTTCGTCTCCGCCTCCATGACCACGAGGACCGCGTCCTGCTCCACTACATCCCCGGCCGCGGCGCGGATCTCGGTCACCTTGCCTCCGTGTTCGGCAGTGAGGTCGTTCTGCATCTTCATGGCTTCGACCACCGCCACCACCTCCCCGGCCCGGACGACCTGGCCCAGCTCCACCTCGATGGAGACCACCGCTCCCGGCATGGGGGAAAGGACCGCTTCCCGCCCGGCGTCGGCGACGCTGGCTCCTCCTTCGGCGCGGGCCCACAACTCGTCGGTGACCCGGACGCGGAACACGTCACCCGAAACGTAGACGTCGGTTCCGTCCCGGGAGGACATGGTGGCGATCTCGTAGGATCGTCCGTCGATGAGCAGGGATCGGGTGGGGTTTCCCGTGATGTCGCGAACGCTTGCCGTGAAGGACTCGCCGTCGATCACGACCCGATAGCCGTCCCCGTCCTCGGTAATGACCACTTCGTGCCGTTTGTCCTGGTTGTCGACGAGATATCGGGAAGACATGTCAGCGTCCTCCCGTGACGGCGCCCGGTCGGCCGAGAAGACTCCAGGGATTCATGCCCTCTCCGGTGTCGGGGGAGGGGCGGAGCCGTTGGGCCCCCTCGTACTCGGCAATGACCGCGGCCACCACCGCGGCCCGTTCCCGCAGGGGGTCCTCGCGCCGTTCGATTCCCTTGAAGATACGTCCCACCATGTTGGTGTCGATGTCCCCGCTCACGAACTCTTCCCGATCCAGCACCCAACGATGGAAGGCGATGTTGGTCCGAACCCCCCGCACCACCATTTCCCGCAGGGCTCCCAGGACCCGGCGGCGCGCCTGTTCCCGGGTCGCCCCGTAGGCGATGAGCTTGCCCAGCATGGGGTCGTAGAAACGCGGTACCTCGAACCCCTGGTAGATGCCCATGTCGTTGCGGATCCCCGGCCCGGAGCCCAGTCGCAGGCTCTCGATGCGGCCCAGGGAGGGAAGGAACCCGTTGTACGGATCCTCGGCATAGATGCGACACTCGATGGCCCAGCCTTCGGGAACCAGGTCCTCCTGCTTCCAGCTGAGCGGGTGCCCCTCGGCCACCCGGATCTGTTCCCGTACCAGGTCCACGCCGTAGACCATTTCGGTGACGGGGTGTTCCACCTGGAGCCGGGTGTTCATTTCCAGGAAGTAGAACGAGCCGTCGGTGTCGGCCATGAACTCGACCGTACCGGCGTTGACGTAGCCCACCTGACGCACCAGGGCCACTGCCGCCTCTCCCATCTCCGCGCGCTTCTCCGGGCTGATCGCGATCGACGGCGCCTCCTCGATGATCTTCTGGTGCCGACGCTGGAGCGAGCACTCGCGCTCGCCCAGATGGACCGCGTTGCCGTGGGTGTCGGCGAAGACCTGGATCTCGATATGACGCGGGCGCTCGATGAACTTCTCCACGTAGAGCGTGTCGTTGCCGAACGCGCTTCCCGCCTCCCCCTTGGTGAGGCTGAACGCGCTTTCCAGCTCGCTTGCCGCGTGCACCACCCGCATGCCCTTGCCGCCCCCGCCGGCCGAGGCCTTGAGCATCACCGGGAACCCGATTGCCGTGGCCACTTCGATTGCTTCCGCCAGGGTGGCCACGGGACCGGGGCTGCCGGGAACGATGGGGACTCCCGCCGCGCGGGCGGTTTCCCGGGCTTGCAGCTTGTCTCCCATGAGATCGATGGGTCCGGCCGGGGGACCAATGAAGGTGATCCCGGCCGCCTCGCAGGCGCGGACAAAACCGGCGTTCTCGGACAGGAATCCGTAGCCGGGGTGAATCGCGTCGGCACCGGTTTTCCTGGCCGCCTCCAGGATGGCTTCCTGGACCAGGTAGGACTGGTTGGAGGGGGGAGGACCGATGCAGACCGCCTCGTCGGCGAAGCGCACGTGCAGGCCGTCCCGGTCGGCTTCGCTGTACACGGCCACGGATTGGATGCCCTGTTCGCGCAGGGACCGGATGACCCGGACGGCGATCTCGGCGCGGTTGGCCACGAGGACCTTTGTAAGTTTGCGTTCCATAGGCCGTTAAGCCTACGCGCCTGTAACGGGGGAGACAAGGGCGCGTTGAAGGCGAAAGCGGTGGCGTCGGGCGGTTGAGCGCAATAGAAAGGGAGGGTGAAGTAGTCCTTATCCGGATCAAAGGATGCGTTGTCGACCTCGGAGGGATCCACGAACGCGGTGCAGACCACGGTCGAGTCGCCTTCCGAGATCAGGTTCTGACAGATCGCCACCGGGGGTGCGGCCGGCGATTCCGTCCGTGGCGTCGACGATTCCGTAGTCCACCGAGTGCGTGTTGTCGTCGTTGAGGGTGACGACGAAGTTGTTGCTGTTACCAGCAAGGAACTCGGTGACGCCGGTGAAGGTGATCTCGAGGCCACGGACTGCGAGAAGTCCGTGTCGCCCGCGCCGAACGAGATGGAGCCGTTCGAGTTCACCCACACGCTGTTCAAACGGACTCTCTTCATGGATCAAGGCCACGACCGTCCCTCTTAAGGGTGACAGTTCCATTATTAAAAATCTCAAACTACAACTTGATTTTATTAAGTAATTGACCCACAATCCTCCGTAACAGGAGGTAGTGATGGATATTTCGCAGGCAAAGTGCCCGGACTGCAGTCGCCCCATGCAGATTCGCCGAACGTGGTGCCCCAGCTGTGAGGTGAGTCTGGAAGGGGACATCGAGGTGTCTCCTCTGGGCCGCCTGAGCCTGGAGGACCAGCTCTTCGTAACCGCGTTCGTCCGTCATCACGGATCGATCAAGAAGATGGAGAGCCTCTTCGAGATCAGCTATCCCACGGTCAAGAACCGGCTCAATGCCCTGATCCAGCAGCTGGACGTCGGTTTCTCGGCGGCCTCTCCCAACACGCGTGTGCTGGAACGTCTCTCGCGCGGCGAGATCACCGTGGATGAGGCGGTGGAGGAATTGGGCTGATGCCTCCCGCCCTGCTCCTGCTACGTGTAGGCCGGATTCGTTGGCTCGTCCTTCCGCTGCCGCTCTTCCTGCTCTGGCCGTTGTACTTCCTGACCTGGGGCGCTCTGTATGCGATGCGACTGCTGTTCGTACACCCCGGGCGCTCGAGAACCCTGGTCGTGGGGAGTACGGCTCTCCATCTCATCACCGCGTTGCCGGGTACTTCGATCGACTTCCAGGGGTCGCGCGGGGCCTTCTTTCTCAAGTTCATCTAGCGATTCAAATAGGAGACTCCCATGACCGAGGAACGGAAACAGGTTCTGGCCATGCTGGCCGAAGGCAAGATCACCACCGACGAGGCGGAGCGTTTGTTGGACAAGTTGGGAGAAGGAGCCTCCGGTGCTCACACGGGTGCGCATCGAGGTGCGCACCACCCGCGGAGTGGGGACTCCAGGTCCAATGACGGTGCGGTAGCCCTGGCGGCCCCGGAGGCATCGGGCGATGCGCCTCGCGGAACGCCCAGGCACTTGCGAGTGGAAGTCCTGAGCAAGGACGGGGACCAGGTGAGCGTGCGGGTTCCGCTCCGCCTCATCCGCACCGGTATCAAACTCACCACCATGCTTCCCACCGAGACCAACGCCAAGTTGGCCGAGAAGGGCATTGATCTGAGTGAGCTCGGGAAGCTGGAAGGGGAGGAACTGGTGGACGCGCTGCGGGAGCTGACCGTGAAGGCGAACACGGCCAACGGGGACACCGTTCGGGTCTTCTGCGAGTAGCGCGAGGCGTGCCAGTGGCCTGATATCAGGTTAACCCCCTACTCCGTGCCAATTTGGCGGAGTTTCACTACGGTTGGAACGGCTCGGTTGTCTTGCTACACTCCTACTCTCCCCGGAGGACCCCATCATGACCTCCGGCCCGCTTTCCATTCACCGCAAGAGACCCCATGCCCAATCGCATCCTCACCCTGTCCATGATCAAGCCGGAGACTTGCTTCCGGTTCGAGCCGTTTCGCGGCTGGGGCTAATCGCGGTTCCTCTACCGCGATCACGCCGGCGTGTGCCGGCCCGGACATTCCATCGTCAGCAAGGAGAGAACCGACATGTCGACCACCGACGTCAGCGGCCGGATCGGGGCCGATCAGGTCTTCGATACCCTCAAGAAGTCCATCCTCGTGGACGGGTTCCACATCGTCATCGATCTGGAGAAGAGCCACGACTCGGTCATCGTGGATGCCCGTGACGGCAAGGAGTACCTGGACTTCTACACGTACTTCGCCAGTCTTCCCGTGGGTCACAACCATCCGAAGATGGAGGACGAGGGATTCCGCAAGCGGCTCATGCGCGCCGCCCTGGCCAACCCGGCCAACGCCGACATCTACACCGTGGAGTTCGCGGAGTTCGTGGACACGTTCCGACGCATCGCCCAGCGTCCCGAACTGCCCAATGCCTTCTTCGTGGCCGGCGGCGGGCTCGGGGTCGAGAACGCCTTGAAGGCCTCATTCGACTGGAAGGTGCGTAAGAACCACGCCCGCGGCATCCGGGGCGAGTTCGGTGGCCAGATGATGCACCTGCGCGAAGCCTTCCATGGCCGCACCGGGTACACCATGAGCCTCACCAACACCGACCCCTGGAAGGTGAAGTACTTCCCGCAGTTCGATTGGCCCCGGATCAGCAATCCCAAGTGCTCCTTCCCGCTCGAGGGGACCAACCTCATGAACGTCCAGGCGGCCGAGGAGATGTCGCTCAAGGAGATCGAGTGCGCGGTGGCCAAGCACGGCGACGACATCGCCGGGTTGATCCTCGAGCCCATCCAGGGGGAGGGCGGGGACAACCACTTCCGTGCCGAGTACTTCCAGGCCCTGCGGCGTCTCGCGGACAAGTACGAGTTCATGCTCATCTTCGACGAGGTGCAGACCGGGGTCGGTATCACCGGCAAGTTCTGGGCCTACGAGCACTTCGGGGTGAAGCCGGACGCCATTGCCTTCGGCAAGAAGATGCAGGTGTGCGGATTCCTCGGCGGTCCCCGCTACAAGGAAGTGGAGGACAACGTGTTCGACATGTCGAGCCGGATCAACTCCACCTGGGGCGGGAACCTGGTCGACATGGTGCGCTCGCAGCGCTACCTCGAGATCATCGAGGAGGACAAGCTGGTCCAGAACGCGGCGGCGCGTGGCGAGACGCTGGTCAAGGGGCTGCGCGAGCTCGAGTCCCGCCACGAGGTGCTGCACAACGCCCGCGGCCGCGGCCTCTTCGCCGCGGTGGACCTGCCCGACGGCGAGATGCGGGACAAGACCTGGATGCAGCTGGCCGACCACGGGGTGCTGAGTCTGAAGTGCGGTCCGCGCACCATCCGGTTCCGCCCCGCGCTCAACGTCACCGATGCGCAGATCCAGAAGGGTCTGGACGTGCTGGATTCGGCAATCAAGTCCATCGTCTAGCGAGGAGACTGTCATGCCGATCTCGGATCGTATGAAGGGAAAAGTGGTCACCGTCTCGCGCTTCATCATGGAGGAGGAGCGACGGTTTCCGGAGGCGTCGGGTGAGTTCTCCGACCTCCTCAACGACATCCTCATGGCCGCCAAGATGATCCATCGCGAGGTCAACAAGGCGGGGCTGGTGGACATCCTGGGCAAGACCGGGGACACCAACGTCCAGGGGGAAGAGGTCCAGAAGCTGGACATGTTCGCCAACCGCATCATCTACCAGGCCCTGGATCACACCGGCCAGCTGTGCGTGATGGCGAGCGAGGAGGACGACGAGGTACTCGACATTCCCGAGCAGTACCCCTGCGGGAACTACGTGTTGAACTTCGATCCGCTGGACGGTTCGTCCAACATCGATGCCAACGTCTCCATCGGGACCATTTTCTCCATCCATCGACGGATCACCCCGGGCAACGGCCGGGGGACCGAGGTCGACTGCATGCAGCCCGGCTACAAGCAGGTATGCGGCGGCTACGTGCTCTACGGTTCCAGCACCATGCTGGTCTATACCACCGGCCAGGGAGTGCACGGGTTCACCTACGATCCCTCGATCGGTGAGTTCCTCATGAGCCATGAGAACGTCACCATCCCGGCGCGCGGGAGGATCTACAGCGTGAACGAGGGGAACTACGAGCGCTGGGACGAACGCACCCGGAAGTACATCAATCACCTGCGCTCCGAGGACAACGGTCCCTACAAGTCCCGCTACATCGGGAGCCTGGTCGCGGACTTTCACCGCACGCTGCTCTACGGGGGGATCTTCCTCTACCCCGCGGACCGCAAGTCTCCCCGGGGAAAACTACGGTTGCTCTACGAGGCGGCGCCGCTTGCCTTCATCGTGGAACAGGCGGGCGGGATGGCCACCGACGGAAAGAAGTCCATCCAGGAGATCGAGCCGACCGAACTCCACCAGCGCGTCCCGCTGGTGATCGGGAGCCGGGAGGACGTCGAGGAGTACCTCGACTTCATGGAAGGACGGCGCTGATCGCGGCTAGGCTCCGTGAGCAGCCCCGGCCAGTCGGTCCAGCAGGGATCCCGCGGTGGACTCCACCCACAACAGATCCCGGTGGGCCGGCTTCAGGAACCCCGCCTCCACCGCGCGGTCCAGCATGGCCAGGAACGGGTCGTAGTATCCGTCCAGGTTGAGGATGCCGATCGGCTTGGCGTGCAGTTCGAGTTGGGCCCAGGTCGTGGTCTCGGTGAGTTCCTCCAGGGTGCCCATTCCTCCCGGAAAGGTGATGAAGGCGTCGGCGAGGTCGGCCATGAGCGCCTTGCGCTCGTGCATGGATTCCACCACGTGAAGCCGGGTGACGCCGGTGTGGGCCAGTTCACGATCGGTCATGAAACGCGGAATCACTCCGTCCACGCTGCCCCCGCGTGCCAGCACCTCGCCGGCCAGGATACCCATGAGCCCCACGTTGCCACCGCCATAGACCAGGCCAAGACCGCGATCGGTCAGGGCGTGGGCGAGGTCCCGCGCTCCCTCGGCGTAGCGTGGATCGCGGCCCGGGTTGGACCCGAGGTAGACACAGATCGTGCGCAGGGGGCGATGGCCATGGGTCATGGGAGGGGGAGATCCGAGAGCAACAGGAGGACCCCGCTTCCCGGGTTGTGGGTCACCAGCAGCGCGCGCTGCACCCGACTCCAGGAGAGGAAACGCGGATCGGTCAGACCGCCGAGCAGGGTCGCCTCGGCATCGCTGGACCGGGTGGCGAGCAGGACATCGGTCAGCGCACTCTCCTGCACGCCGGAGAGGAGCGCGAGGTGGTTGTTTCCCCACGGACCCCAGGCGGGTCGGCTCAACCATGCCCCGGTGCGCTGGGACAGGGTGTCGGTACTTGCGGCACTGGCCAGGGTCTCGAAGAGAACGCCGCCGGCGGCAAAGGCCAGGCGTTCGCTTTGCGGCTCCCAGGTGGGGAGCTTGCCCAGGCGGGAGCTGGCAATCTGCCATGGATCGAGGGCGGTGCCGGTAAAGAAGGACCAGAAGACCGGCTGCTCGGGATCGGCCGGGGAAGCGGTCACGGAAAAGGCGAGCCGGTCATCGTCGGATAGCGCCGCACCGTACTGGGGAAGGGGATCGAGCCGGTGCGGATCCTCGGCCCGTTCCACCAGGCCGTTGGCATCCTGGTCGACCAGGCGCACGGAGATCATGCCTCCCGTGTCGTCGGTGTAGACGAGACGATCCCCGTCGGCCGAAACGGCGAGGGGCTCGTTCAGATCCACCCCGGTGACCAACCGACGGCCGTTCCCGGCCAGGGGATTGAGGGCCGCACTGAAAACGCCCGTGCCCTCCGCGGTGCGCCCCGCGACCAGGTATCCGAAGCCGTTGCGCAGGAAGGCGACTCCCCCCAGTTCCAGGAGATCGCTCCGTCCGGGGTCCAGGGTCTGCACGCGCGCCGGATCGGTGCTGAAGCTGGCCGTCGCCGTCATGCCGTCCTGGACCTCGGCCTGGGTCGAGTTGTCGTTGAAGTCGAAGTACAGGTGCTCGACGCGGACGTCATGCGTTCCGGGGGCCACCGACTCCAGGGTGACCGGGGTGACGTTGACCAGCGGATTGTCGTCGACAAAGACGTTGGCGCCCGGGGGATCCGAGACCACGATCAGGGTGCCGCTTCCCACCGGTACCTGGACCGAGTCCGAGGTGGTGAAGCTCCCGTCGCTCACCGTGAAGATCAGGGTGTAGGTTCCCGCGGTGTCGGGGGCGATCCAGTTGGTGGTGAAGTCCAGGGGATCATCGAGGGACCCGGCCGAGGCGGCCCAGGACACGCTCATGGCATCCCCATCCGGATCGTTTGCCAGTCCCACCGCGCGCACGATCCCGCCCGGGGTGGTGCTGCCGGGGGAGACCCTGACCCGGCTGATGACCGGCGGCCGGTTGGGGGTCGGCGAGGTGGAGTCGCCGCCGCAGCCGGCCAGGATGAACAGGGCCGCGACCAGGGCGATGCGGCGGACGGATGGGATCATCGTGACTCCTCGTTCTGGGACGGTTCCCGCGGCGCAACCATGATGGTCTTGTGTTGCCCTACGCCAACCGTGCCCACCGGCGCGCCACGCAGACGTCTCACGTGTCGCTTGGTGGTGTAGAGAACCGAGACCTTGGCCGAACCCCGGGCTTTGGAATAGAACGCGGCGGCCGATGCCGCGGCGACCAGTTTCTCGCGGGGCGGTTCCTTGCCCCGTTCGGCGTGCCGCAACACCACGTGGGATCCCGGTGAGTGATCGACATGCATCCAGGTATCGTCCGGCCGGGCGATCTCGTGGGTGAGCACCTCGTTGCCCTTGTTGCTCTTGCCGACCAGGATTTCCCAGCCGTCCCCCAGATCATAGACCCGGGGGCGCAGACCGGATACCAGGCCGTCGTCCGGTTTCCCGCCGCCCGCCGCGGATTCGGGGCGGGGCACCTTGACCCCCAGGGCCTCGGCTTGGGCCAGCCAGTCCGCGGTGGGTGCCCCGGTGAACGTGTCGGCCCGGGTGAGCAGGGCCTCCAGCGCGGCCAGCTTCTCCTTCAACTCGTCTCCCCGCGCTTCCACGCGTCGCACGGATCGTTCGGCCTTGCGGGCAAGCTTGAAGTAGCGTTCGGCGTTGGCCGCCGCATCCCGCTTGGGATCCAGATCGACCTCGATCGGGTCGCCGCCGGTGGGATCCGCGACCGTGGCCCGGATCACGCCCCGCTCCAGGGTGTGCGCCGCGGCGAGGATCGCCTCGGCGGTGCGGCGATGCTTCTCGGCGCGGGCCGCCTCGGCCACGTCGGCTTCCACCCCTTCCAGGGCGCGGCGCGTACGTTTGATGGCCTGACGGACCGGACGTGCCACCGGGCCCCCCTTGGCCTTGGGTCGGGTCCGGCGCGCCCGGTGTGCGGCGGCCACCGCCTCGAGAATATCCGGGTACTCCTGGAAGACCGGGTCCTGCCCGGGCGACTGCGGGGACGGAGTGGGGCGGAAGGCAAGCGCCTCGGACCGCGCCGACGAGCCGGCCACGCCGGGGATCGCCCGGCCCCCGGCCGGGTGCCCGTCCTTGGCCGGCGCGGTCTCGACGAGAAACGCGCGCCAGGCCTGGACGAGGGTCGCGGGATCATCGCCGACGCGCACCAGTTCCGCGGCAACCCAGTCGTCGACCCCGGTCCAGGCGCGGGCCAGCGCCCGGGCCAGGGAGCCTTCGCTCTCCTTCCCCGTGGCCAGCGCGTCGATCAGCTCCGTGTCGGTGGCGCGGGTGGCGTCCACCCCGAACGGCGGCGGCGCGGCGTAGGGTTTGCCGGGCAGGAGCGGCGAGGAACGCTGGCGGGAACGATCCTCGCGCAGACGTTCGATGACCTTGGCCCCGATCGCCTCGTCCCCCTGCAGTAGGACCAGATTGCCTCCGGTCCCGATCAACTCGGCGATGAGGTGATAGCGCACCGGGTCTCCGAGTCGGTCCCGGCGATCGAATTGCAGCGCGGCGACCCGGTCCAGGCCCAGCTGACGCGCCCCGGTGATGCGGGCGCCCACCACGGCGTTCTCGACCGTGCGGGCCAACGGCAGGGCGTGCGTCTCGCCCCGGGGAGGCACCCCCGGGACAAGGTAGAGGGCTGCATTCTGGGCAGCCACCGACACGGTCATGAGGGCGTCCGGCTCCAGGGTGAGGTGGAGGGTCCAGGGATCCGGGGCGCTCACCCCGCGCACCCGCAACGGATCGCGGGCCGCGATACGGGCAAGGACGGCGCGCAGGGTCAGGCTGTTCATGGCCGGAGAACCTTACCCGGATGCATCGCCAACCGCCACCGCGTCGTGCTAGCGTCACCCCACCCGCCGAGCCGCCCGAGCCGGAACCCGACCGTCGCCTCGCGGGGACCCAACCCAAGTGAATCGGAGCTCTTACTCCCCGGAGGTCCCGTGATACGCAGCATGACCGGATTCGGTCGCGCCGAGGCCGAGCTCGATGGACGCACGCTCGTGGCCGAGGTGCGCTCGGTGAACCATCGCTTCCTGGAGGTCTCGCTCCGGATGCCCAGGGGCCTGCAGGCGCTGGAGAACAAGCTGCGCAAGCATGTCCAGGAACGCGTCTCCCGCGGCAAACTGAACCTCACCGTGGCCTGGAAGGGGGCGGGGGAGTCCGGGGGGGAAGCCTCGGTCGATTTCGATCTCGCCGCGCGCTATGTCACCCTGCTCGAGGAACTCCGGGGGCGGTTCGACTTCCGGGACCCGGTGACCCTCGGCCAGATCCTCGCCCTGCCCGATCTCGTGACCTGGGTGGAGCCGTCCCTGGACGCCAAGACCTCCTGGTCGCTGCTCACCCGGTCCGTGGATGCGGCGATGGACGACCTGGTCGCCATGCGCGAGGCCGAGGGCAAGACCCTGGCCAAGGACCTGCTGGATCGCAACAAGACGTTGACCTCCCACCTGAAGGTCATCGAGAAACGCGCTCCGGAGCGGGTACGCGAGGCCAAGGAGCGGTTGCACACCCGGGTGGCCGAACTCCTGCAGGGGGAGGCCGAGGTGGACATGGATCGTCTGGCCGTCGAGGCCGGGTTCCAGGCCGAACGCATGGACTGCACCGAGGAGACGGTGCGTCTGCGCTCCCACGTGGACCAGTTTCGCGACACGATCAAGAAGGGGGGATCGGTGGGGCGCAAGCTCAATTTCCTGACCCAGGAGATGAACCGCGAAGCCAACACCATCGGCTCCAAATCGTACGATTCGACGATCTCGCACGAGGTGATCGGTCTCAAGGAGGAGATCGAGATCCTTCGGGAACAGATCCAGAACATCGAATGACCTACGAGACCCCGCCCTTTCAACCGCTGGATCCCCCTCCTCCCCTGTTGCTGGTCATTTCGGGACCCAGCGGGGTGGGCAAGAACGCGGTCTGCGACGATCTCTTCCGTGACGACCCCAGCCTGACCTACTCGGTCTCCGCGACCACGCGGGCTCCCCGCAGCGACGAGACCGAAGGGGTGGATTACCACTTCATGGACGAAGCGACCTTTCGCGAAGGCATCGGGAAGGACCATTTCCTGGAGTGGGCCGAGGTGCATGGCAGCCTCTACGGCACGCCGCGGGAGCCGGTGGACCGGCTCCTTGCCGCGGGACGCACGCCGGTGCTCAACCTGGATGTCCAGGGAGGACGCGCGGTGAAGCGGTTGGTCCCGAACGCGGTGCTGATCTTTCTTGCCCCCCCCTCGTGGGAGGAACTCGAGCGTCGCCTGCGAAGCCGGGCCACGGACAGCGACGAAACCATCGCCCTGCGACTGCAGAACGCGCGGGACGAGCTTCGGGCCTGGGTGGACTACGACTACCAGGTCGTCAACAACCGCCTCGGCGACGCGGTGGCCGGGGTTCAGGAAGTGATCCGGGTGGCCCGGGCTGAGACCCCCCGCCTGATGAGGTATCTGAGGGACTCAGAATAGGTTGCGAGGCCCCTCGTCGCCGGCGGGTGGCGGCCCCGGTAGCCGGACCGGTCCCCGGCATGCTATACTCCTTCGCCGCTCAACCCCCATGAGTCCACCTTTGAGAGGAAGACCCGTGAGTTCCGATTCCAAGCAGGAAGTCCCCATCAACAAGTACGAACAGGTCCTGGTCGCGGCGCGCGAGTCGCGTCGTCTCAATGATCTGGCCAAGCTCAACGGCCGCGAGCTGAAGCGTCGACCCACCTCGCTGGGTTGGGAGCGCCTGGCCGCCGAGCGCATCACCTACACCTACGCGCGCGAAGCGCTCGAGGATCAGGTGATGGAAATCCCCCAGGCCGAACCGGTTTCGGCCCCGGCCCCCACGGAGACCCAGCCCGAGGCCGAGTAGACCTCGCCGGGTACAAGGAAGGCCATGAAGCTTTCCGGCAAGTCCATCCTGCTTGGCGTGACGGGCGGGATCGCTGCCTACAAGGCGGCTGAGCTCCTGCGTCTGTTCATGCGTGAGGGAGCCTCGGTGCGGGTGGTCATGACCCGATCCGCCACCCGCTTCATCACCCCGCTCACGTTTCGCGCGCTTTCCGGGAACCCGGTGCTGAGCGCGCTCTACCAGGACGACCTGCAGAGTTCGGCCGGGGACGCCGACGAAAGCGGGGTGGAGCATATCGATCTGGTGCGCACCGCGGACCTCGTGGTCATCGCCCCCGCCACCGCCAACTCCCTGGCCAAGGCGGCCTGGGGGCTGGCCGACGACGCCCTGAGTACCGTGGTGGTGGCCGCCGGCACCAACATCCTGTGGGCCCCGGCCATGAACCACCGCATGTGGAAGAACCCGGTCACCCAGGACAACGTGGCGCGGTTGCGCCGCATGGGGCATGTCATCGCCGACGTCGAGGACGGGTGGATGGCCTGCCGCGAGTACGGCCCGGGCCGGATGGCCGAACCCGAACACCTTCTGGAGCAGGTGGTGGAGCTGGTGGGGCATCCCCAGGACCTGGCCGGAGCCCGGATCCTGATCACCGCGGGGCGCACCGAGGAGCCCATCGATCCGGTGCGTGTCCTCACCAACCGTTCCAGCGGTCGGATGGGAGTGGCCCTGGCCGAGGAGGCCCGGGATCGCGGCGCGACGGTCACCCTGCTTGCCGGCCCCATGGACGTGGAGCCCCCCGAGGGGGTGACGGTGGAGCGGATCGTCACCGCACAGGAGATGCACGATCGCGCCCATGCCCTGTTTCCGGAGCAGGATGTGCTCGTCATGGCGGCGGCGGTGGGGGATTATCGCAGTGCGGCTCCCAGCGGGAAGAAACTCAAGCGCTCCTCGGCAAAGCGTTCCCTTGCCTTGGCCCCCAACCCGGACATCCTGGCCGGTCTGGCCAAGGGGCGGCGCGAGGACCAGGTGCTGATCGGGTTCGCGCTGGAAACGAACGACGCGGAAGCGAACGGACGCCGGAAGCTGGAGGCCAAGGGCGTCGATCTCCTGGTGGTGAACGCTCCCGAGGACGCGATCGGGGCCACCACCAACACGGTGACCCTGATGGAGCCGGACAAATCGAGTCGTCGTCTCCCGACCCAGTCCAAGCGGGAGGTGGCGCGGCGGATTCTGGACTGGACGGTGGCGCGGCGTGAGACCGCGCAGCGGGGGAAACATGGCGACGGATCCCAGGAACGAGCTCGCGGCGCTTAGCGCGGATCTACGACACGAGATCGAACGCGCGAAGGCGCGGGGAGTGCGCAACACGCACTCCGGGAACCTGCGCGCTCGTCTCGACGGCGCACCCCTCGAGGATCCGACCCCGGAGACCCCCATGGCCCCCTCGTCCGACACGCCCCAGACCGCGGGGGAGTCCCGCGGCAAGAAGCTCTCGCTCATCCTGCCCGAGCCCGAGAGCGCGGACTACGTGGAGCGCATGAGCCAACTGGCCGCGCTGTCCCATACCGCATCCACCTGCACCCTGTGCGGGTTGTGCGAGACCCGCAACAAGGTGGTGTTCTCCCGTGGGGCCGCGCGCAACCGGGTCATGTTCATCGGGGAAGCGCCGGGCGCGGACGAGGACCGGCTGGGGGAGCCGTTCGTGGGGCGTGCGGGGAAGCTCCTGGACCAGATCCTGGACGCGGTGGGTTTCCAGCGCGAAGAGATCTACGTGGCCAACATCCTCAAGTGTCGTCCGCCCAACAACCGGGATCCCAAGCCGGAGGAGATCGAGGCCTGTACCCCGTATCTCACCCGGCAGATCGAGTTGATGAACCCCAAGATCATCTGCGCCCTCGGCAAGTTCGCCGGCCAGTTCCTCACCGGGAACCCAAAGACCCCCATCGGGAAGCTCCGGGGGCGGATCCACAGCTATCAGGACCGCATCCCGGTGCTCCCCACCTACCATCCGGCGGCGCTGCTGCGGAATCCGAACCTCAAGCGGGTGGTGTGGGACGACGTCCAGTTGCTGCGCACCGAGTACCTCCGCTAGGCAATTCGGGCGGCGGGAATCGACTTTTCCACGGGTTGTCCAACGAAAGATTGTTGTTACCCGTGGTGAGTCGCGTAACTACGCGGTCGTATCCGTAGTCCAGCCAACAGGTTACCGAGGCCGCTGATCGGACAGGAACCGTGCCGGTGGCGAGGCAAAACGATCCCCACTGCGTCGTGGATATGTGGATGACTACGGTACCGGGGAGACACGCCGCCTCGGGGCCGTTTGCGCCACGCAATCGTCACCCGTCGTCTGTCAAGCCGTCGCGTTTCCACATCCAATAGTGAACCGGAGTGGGTAAACCGCGTATTCTTTTGATTCATCTTCCCCCGTTCCTTACAGTCGCGCGTTGGTCGATCAGTGTCGACGCTCGCGCGAACAGGCCGCACGCCCACGGCAGGGTCAAGGCGGATCATCGGATTCGAAAAGAATCCGGAGGGGGAACCATGGCGATTACCGAGGCCTCACGCGGCGACGGAGTCCGCGTCCCGCCCCAGGCTCTCGATGCGGAGCGGGCGGTGCTGGGCGCCATGCTCATCGACTCGCGCGCCGTGGCCCGTGTCCTGGAAACCCTGACCGAGGACGCGTTCTACCGCCCCGCGCACCGTCGCATCTTCCACGCCGTGGTTGCCCTGTGGGAGCGCAAGGAAGATGCGATCGACGCCATTGCCATCACCGATGAACTGCGCAAACAGGGGGACCTCGAGTCCACCGGCGGCGCGACCTACATCGCAGGCCTCATCGACTCGGTTCCTACCTCGGCCAACGTCGAGTTCCACGCCCAGATCATCAAGGAGAAGGGGATTCTCCGGAAGCTGATCGAGATCTCCACCGAGATCGTGGGGCGGGCCTATTCGGCCAACGAGGAGGCGGCGGATCTGCTGGACGAGGCCGAGCAGGCCATGTTCTCGGTGTCCGACGAGCGGACCCGCCAGGGGTTCGTGAAGGCCTCGGACCTCATTGCCCCCACCATCAAGAAGATCGAGAAGCTCTACGAGGAAAAGAAGCCGGTCACCGGCGTGGCCACCGGCTACACCGATCTGGATCACATGACCAGCGGGTTCCAGCCGGGAGACCTGGTCATCATCGCCGGACGTCCCTCCATGGGAAAGACCTCGCTGGCCATGAACATGGCAACCAACGTGGCCATCCGGGGCCGCCAGGCAGTGGGCATCTTCAGCCTGGAGATGAGCACGGAACAGCTTCTCATGCGCATCCTGTGCAGCGAGGCCCGGGTCAGCTCGCACCGGTTGCGTACCGGCTACCTGCGGGACAAGGAATGGCCGCTCCTCATCGCCAGCGCGGATGAGCTGAGCCGCGCCCCCATCTACATCGACGAGACCCCGGCCATCAACGTGCTGGAGATGCGGGCCAAGGCCCGCCGGCTCAAGACCGAGGGCAACCTGGGCATGCTGGTGGTGGACTACATGCAGCTCATGCGGGGGGTGGGGCGGCAGGACAATCGCCAGCAGGAAATCAGTGAGATTTCCCGCGGCCTCAAGTCCCTGGCCAAGGAACTCAAGGTCCCGGTGGTCGCCCTGTCCCAGCTCTCCCGTGCGGTGGAGTCGCGGTCGGATCACCGTCCCATGCTCAGCGATCTGCGTGAATCGGGAGCCATCGAGCAGGACGCCGACGTGGTGATGTTCGTCTACCGCGAGGAGCACTACAAACGGGAAGACGGCAACGAGGGCAAGGGCGAGATCATCGTCGGGAAGCAGCGAAACGGCCCCATCGGGATCGTGAACGTGGCCTTCATCAACGAGTACACGCGGTTCGAGAACCTGGCCCGGGGTGAAGAACCGCCCATGTAGCGGCGACTGCGCGGTGAGGGGGCCCTGCGAGGCGCTCTCCCGGGCTGGTAGACTTCCGCGATCCCCGGGAGGTCCTCGTTTCGAACATGTCCGCCGCACAACGCTTCCCTCTTGGCCTCTTCGTTCCCTGCATGCTGCTTGCGCTCTCCATGCCGGTCCTGTCGCTGGCCCAGAGCGATCCCGACTCCGCGTGGGCGCCGGAGGTGCCCTGGGAACCCATCCCCTCGGTGGAGTCCATGGGAGAGATTCGTCCCCTGTTCTTCGAGGCCACCGGAAAGAACCTGGGAAACCGGCTCATGGGGGGGTGGTTCGAGACGCCGACCGGACCCGAGCGGACGGTCGCCTTCTGGAACGAGGACACCTGGTATCCCTGGGGGGGGCCGGTGCCGCTGGCACGCATCCAAGCGGTCACCACCTATCGGGGTGTCGTCCATGTCGGCGGTTGGCGGGACCCTCTTGGGGTGAGCGGGTTGTTTCGTTTCTTCCAGGGCGAGTGGCATCCGGTGACCGAAGCGGGGCTGGACGGGCCCGCGGTCTCGGTCGTGGACATGACCGTTCATGACGATCGTCTGGCCGTCCTGGTGCACCGGGGGTTTGACATCGTCACGCGCCGCGACAGCGCATGGGTGGCGTTCATCGACCGCGATACGGTCGAGACCCTGACCCTTCCCGCCATGGAGTCCAGCTCCGTGAGCTGTATCGAGAGCTTCGGGGACAGTTTGCTGCTTGTGGGAGGTCGCTTCCAATGCACGGACCTCGACTCCGCCCGCGGGTTGGTGGAGTGGGACGGCGTGTCGTGGCGGGGATCGGGCATCTTCGACAGCGAGGTACTGGACCTGGAGACCTATGAGGGAGACCTGGTGGTGGGGGGGCGCTTCGGATCCGTGAATGGAGCCACGCGAAGCCGGACCGCCAGACGTCGTTTCTACGGCTACCGGGGGCAATACGTGTGGGAGGACTTCGTCAGTGTTCACGGCGCGTATCCGAGCGTGACCCGTATGGCGGTGAACGGCGAGGAACTCGCGATCATCGGGGTCTTCGAGTCCGTTGACGGACTGCCGGCATGGAATGTCGCCCGCTACGAGCCGTACTCGGGACGCCCCGTCGGGAGCTGGGGGGACCCCGATCGAGGCCGCTCGGTTGCCCCACAGGATGTCTTCTACCATCAGGGAATGCTGCACGTGGCGGCCCATGTCTTCTATCCGGACAACGGTATCGCCAGCGTGCTTGCTTTCGACGAAGACGACC
This sequence comes from Candidatus Eiseniibacteriota bacterium, assembly GCA_942491735.1. GTDB lineage: Bacteria > Eisenbacteria > RBG-16-71-46 > JABDJR01 > JABDJR01 > CALOCN01. The sequence goes on from CALOCN010000014.1 coordinate 879,630, forward strand.
GCGCATGGCGGCCGGTTCCGGATTGGGGGTTCCGGCCCCTGGGCCAGGTCACCGCGCTTCACGACCAGGGGGGCGATCTGTGGGTGAGCGCCCGTTTCCAGCGTTCCGGGACGCTGGAACTGGACTACGGGATTGGCCGGCTGCGGCGCGGGGTGTGGACCGAGATGGCGCGAACGGATGGGCCGGTGGAGTGCTTCGCCGAACACGCGGGGCGGCTCTATGTCGGCGGGGAATTCCAAACGCTCGACGGAATCGATGCCGCCTACATCGGCTGGTGGGATGGATCCCGCTGGTGGCCCGTCCCCGGCCGGCTCAACGACACCGTCTATGCGATGGCATCCTATAAGGGGGACCTCTACGTCGCCGGCGCGTTCGACATGGCGGGTGAGTTCCCGGTGGGTCGGATCGTGCGGCTCCTGGGCGCCCGTTGGGATCACGTGGGCGGCGGAGTCACCGGCGGGTTCGGCCGGATCTTCAACCTGGTCCTCTACAACGGGGAACTGGTGGCCTCGGGGCGGTTCAACTTTGCCGGTCACCGGTTCGCGGGGGGATTGGCGGCCTGGAACGGAAGCGCCTGGCGTCCGTTGCTGGAAGGGGTCGAGTTCGACTCCTCCACCCCGTTCGTGCGCGCGGTTTCCGCCGGTGGTTCCCTCATCCTGCGCAGTTCGGACCTGGTCTCCGTGAACGGGGTGCCTTCGGCCTATCTTGCCGCCTACGATGGGGATCAATGGCGTTCCTACTGGAAAGAGGATCTTGGCTATGTCGGTGCCATGGGCTCCCATCGGGGGCGACTGGTGCTTCAGGGGGATTTCGAGAAACCCGGGGACGTCATCGTTCTTCCCAGGAACATCGGAATCGCCACCTGGGATGGCGCCCGTCTGGAGCGGGTGGGTGACACCTTGAACTCGACCGACTGGACGGTCTTTCTCAGCACGGACGATGCCTTGTACGTGGGATCGACCGACGACGCTCTGGTGGTGGGAGAGAGTCGCTATCGCCCGTTGGCCGCGTGGCACGCTCCCCGCAATGCGACCGGTGCCCCGCCGGTCACCCTGCGCGCGGTGCCCAACCCCATCGCCGGGGCAGGTCCGCTGCGCCTTCAGTGGTCCCAGGAGGGCTTCCATGAAGTCACCCTGGACATCCTCGACGTCCAGGGGCGCCGGGTTTCCCGGGTGCTGCAGGCGATGGCCTCGGGCGGTCCCAACCAGGCGTTCTGGCGCCTGATCGATGACCGCGGTGTCGCCGTCCCGGCCGGGGTCTACTTCGCCCGGCTCCGCATCGGCGCCGCCGAGCAGGTGACCCGGATCGTGGTCACCCGTTGAGTTCCGGCAGGGCTGATAGACTCCGGGGAGACAAAGGAGCACGCCATGAGTGAACATCGTGAGGCCCTGGTGGCCCGGTTCCAGTCCGAAGGTGAAGCCTTGATGGCCCAGGGGCGCCTTCGCGCCTCGGGGATCCATGTGGCCATCGTCAAGGACGACGCCGGGGGGCAGTATCCATTTCTTCAGGCCAACTCCGGGGTCGGGTTGATCGTTCCGGAAAGCGACCGGTTGGAGGCGGAAGCCATCCTCGCCGAAGTGGACCCCACCGACTCCTGGCGCCCGCCGGAAGGGAACTGACCCCACGGCATGGATGTCCATCTGGTCGACGGCACCTACGAGCTCTTTCGCCACTATTTTGGCGCGCCGCCGTCCCGGGACAAGGACGGGGGCGAGGTGGGGGCGGTGCTCGGCGTCGTCCGCTCCATGCTGGGCATGCTGGAACATGGCGCGACCCATGTGGGGGTGGCCACCGATCATGTGATCGAGTCTTTCCGCAACGATCTCTACCCCGGGTACAAGACCGGGGAGGGTATCGAACCGCCGCTGCTGCGACAGTTCGGCCCGTTGGAGGAGGCGCTCTCCGCGCTGGGCTTCGGGGTGTGGCCCATGGTCGAACTGGAAGCGGACGACGGCCTCGCCTCGGCGGCCCGCATTGCCGCCGCCGATTCCTCGGTGCGCCGCGTCATTATTTGCACGCCGGACAAGGACCTGTCCCAGTGCGTGGTGGGAAAACGCGTGGTGCAACTGGACCGCCGGGCCGGGACCCTGCGCGACGATCAGGGCGTGCTGGAGAAGTTTGGTGTGCTTCCCACATCCATTCCCGACTACCTGGCCCTGGTTGGCGACAGCGCCGACGGGTTTCCCGGGTTGCCCCGCTGGGGCGCCAAGTCCTCTTCCCTGGTCCTGCGCCGCTACGAACACCTGGAAGCGATTCCGGACAGGGCCAGCGACTGGGACATCACGGTACGAGGCGCGGCCGGGTTGGCCGAGTCCTGGGTGGAGGGGCGCAAGGATGCCTATCTCTTTCGCGACCTGGCCACCCTGCGGGATACGGCGGAACTGTTCGATACCGTCGATGCGATTCGCTACCGCGGTCCGCGGCCCGAAGCAGCGGCCTTGTGCACGTTCCTGGATGCACCGGATCTGTTGCCCCGGGCCCACGGCGCGGCGGAGAAGGTGGCGGCGTTACTCGGGAGCCCATGATGCAGTACGACCCGACCGAAGCGGCACGTGTTCTCACCGCGACCCCCACCACCCTGCGGGGGCTGCTGGGTGGGCTGGGTCCGCAATGGACGGAAGCCACCGAGGGGCCGGGCAAGTGGACTCCGCGGGAGATCCTGGCCCACCTCATCGACGGCGAGGAGAACGACTGGATGCCGCGCGTTCGCCAGGCCCTGGCCGGAGAGCCCTGGACCCCCTACGACCCGGAGGGCTTCCGGGCGCGCTACGCGGACACGTCCCTGGACGCTCTCCTGGACCGGTTCGCCGAAGCGCGGACCCAGAGTCTCATTGCGTTGGCCGAGTTGGACCCGGGTAAATCCGAGCTGGCAACCACGGCCCATCACCCGGAATTCGGCACCGTTACCGTGGGTCAACATCTTGCCACCTGGGTTGCCCACGACCTGAGTCATTTGCGGCAGATCTGCCGGGTCCTGGCCAAGCAATATCGTGATGCGGTGGGGCCCTGGACCGCCTATCTTCCCATTCTTTCCGAATAGTCCGATCCTTTCGTCCACGTCCGGCATCCCGTACACTGGGCTCCCGACTCCCCGTCGGAAAGGTGTGTCCCTTGAAGCAACAGGTGCAATTCGTCTGCAAGGAGTGCAGCCACGCGTCCCCCAAATGGATGGGGCGTTGTTCGGGCTGCGGCGAATGGAACACGCTCGAGGAAACGGTGAAGGTGAAGGGGCCGGCTACGCGCAGGAAGCGCCGGGCGGGGGCACTGGAACCCACCCCGCTGGGGTCCATCGACGCCGAACGACTGGTTCGCTACACCACCGGTCTGGATGAATTCGACCGGGTGCTGGGGGGTGGCCTGGTTCCGGGAAGCCTGGTCCTGGTGGCCGGGGATCCCGGGGTGGGCAAGTCCACCCTGCTGCTGCAGGCCGCCTCGGCCTATGCGGACAAGGGTCTGCGCATTCTCTACGTGAGCGCCGAGGAGTCCGCGCGCCAGTTGCGGCTGCGCTCGGAACGGCTGGGAGGGATCCACGAGTCCATCCACGTCGTCGCCGGCACCCGCATGGAGGACATCGCCCCCATTCTCGAGGAGGGCGGTTTCGACGTGATCGTGGTGGACTCGGTGCAGACCCTCCACCTGGGCGAAAGCACGTCCGCCCCGGGCAGCGTGGGGCAGGTGCGCGACAACACGATGTACTTCATGGAGCTGGCCAAGCGCACCCATGTACCGGTTCTTCTGGTGGGTCACGTGACCAAGGAAGGCGCGGTCGCGGGGCCGCGGGTCATGGAACACATGGTGGACGCGGTGCTCTATCTGGAGGGGGATCGGTTCCATCACTTCCGCATCCTGCGTGCGGCCAAGAACCGTTTTGGTCCCACCCACGAGGTGGGGGTGTTCGAGATGCGGGACGCGGGGCTCATGGAAGTCGCCAGCCCCTCGGAGTCGCTCATGCAGGAACGGCGAGCCGACGCTTCGGGGTCCGTGGTGGTGGTGGCCCTGGAGGGCACGCGTCCCCTGTTGCTCGAAGTGCAGGCCCTGGTGGCCAGCGCCGGCTACGGGGTGCCGCGACGGGTGGCCACCGGGATCGACCCCAAACGTCTCGCGGTGGTGCTGGCCGTGCTGGAGAAACGGGCTCGCGTGGACCTGGGCGGGTGCGATGTCTTTGTCAACGTGGCCGGTGGGTTCCGCATCACCGAGCCGGCCATGGATCTGGCCCTTGCCGTCGCGGTGGCCTCGTCGTTCCAGGACCTGCCCATTGACCCACGCACGGTGATCCTGGGAGAGGTTGGTCTGGGCGGGGAAGTGCGCCGGGTGGGACAACTCCATCGCCGGGTGCATGAGGCGGCGAAGTTGGGTTTCAACCGCGCCATCGTGCCGCAGCACGGGGACGAGGAAACGCCGGTGAAGGGCATCGAGTGTGTCGGGGTGACCCGGGTGGACGAGGCGATCGACGCGGTGCTTGGCACGGTGCCGCCGGCTGAGAAACATCCGTATCGTGTTCCCGGCCGGGAGCCCGTTTCCATCGAGGGGGATCTTCCGTGAACGACGTCGGTCTGGTCATCGTGGCCGCGGGACGTGGCGAGCGTCTGGGGAGCCCGGAGGAAAAGGCCCTGGTTCGTCTGCTGGGGCATCCGCTGTTGGCCTGGACGCTGCTGGCCTTCGACACCTTCCACGAGATCGTGGAGCGGGTGGTGGTGGTGCCGCCGGGGCGCGAGTCGGTGTTCATGCGGGAAGTCCTGGATCCGTTGCCGTTGCAACGGGAAGTCCGGTTTGTGTCCGGTGGCGAGGAGCGCCAGCACTCGGTGATGAACGGGGTCGAGGCGCTCTCGGGCAAACCGCATTGGGTGGTGGTGCACGACGCCGCCCGCCCGCTGGTCTCGGAGAAGATGATCCGCGGAGTGCTCGAGACCCTGGATCGCGGGGAGTCCGTGGTGCCGGCGTTGCCCCTACGGGACAGCGTGGCCCGCATCGGCTACGAGTCCTGGATCAAGGCGTACGTGGATCGGCGGGAGCTGCTCGCGGTCCAGACCCCCCAGGGGTTCCACCGGCCGGTGCTGGAGTATGCGCACCAGCAGGCCAAGCGGGAGAGCTTTGTCGGCACGGACGAGGCCTCGTTGGTGTTGCGCATGAATCATCCGGTGTCCTGGATCGAGGGGGATCCGGAGAACTTCAAGATCACCTACCCGGGAGATCTCGAGCTGGCCGAAGCGGTGCTCCAACGCCGCGGCTACCGTGCGGACGGCGAGTCGGTGCTCGGGGTTCCGGGTGACGGCGCATGAGCGACCTTCCGTTCCGGGTCGGCCAGGGCTACGACGCGCACCGTTTCGCAGCGGGGCGGCGGCTGGTGCTGGGCGGCGTGGAGGTTCCGTTCGACCGGGGACTGGACGGTCACTCGGACGCGGACGTGCTGGTGCACGCGGTGACCGACGCGGTGCTGGGAGCGCTGGCCCTGGGAGACCTGGGCACCCACTTTCCTCCCGGCGATCCGAAATGGGCGGGAGCGAACAGCCTGGGCCTGCTGCGTCACGCCGCGGCGTTGGTTGCGGAGCGTCACGGGCGGGTGGCCCAGCTCGACAGCACCTTGTATCTGGAAGCGCCCAAGGTGGCGCCGCACCTGGAAGCCATGCGATCGAACCTGGCCCAGGCGCTTGGGATCGAAACGAATTGTGTCTCCGTGAAGGCGACCACCACCGAGGGGATGGGTTTCGTGGGGCGGGGCGAGGGCGCGGCGGCGTCCGCGGTGGTGTTGGTCTCCATGACGACGGCAGGTGTCTAGCGCACCGACAAGGGGGATGCGATGAAGGTACTCGTACTCATGGGTGGCTCGAGCACCGAGCGGGATGTCAGCCTGGCCACCGGCGAGGGAGTGTCCAAGGCGCTGGTGGCCCAGGGACACGACGTCATCCCGGTGGACCCGGCGACCGGCAAGGCGCTACCACTCAAGTTCCTCGAGGAACACCGGATCAGCGAGGCGCCCGAGGGGCGTGGTCTGGAACCGGGGGTGACCGAGCGCAGCCTCACCCTGGCCAGGGCGCCGGAGTTGGGGGAGGCGGATGTGGTGTTCATTGCCCTCCATGGCGGGATCGGGGAAGACGGTACGGTGCAGGCGCTGCTGGATCTGGCCGGAGTGCCCTATACCGGGTCCGGCATGCTGGCCAGCGCGCTGGCCATGGACAAGGCCCGCACCAAGATGCTTTTCCGCGCGGCCAAGATTCCTACTCCCAAGTTCCGTCTGCTCAAGAGCCGGGACGAGTCTTGGGACCCCAAGGCCTACGGCGGGTTTCCGGTGGTGGTGAAACCCAACTCCCAGGGGTCGAGCGTGGGCGTGCACATCGTGCAGAAACCCGAACAACTCGACGCCGCCCTGGACGACGCATTCAAGTATGCGCCGGTCCTGGTGGAGCAGTTCGTCCCCGGACGCGAGGTCACGGTGGCGGTGCTGGACGGGAAGGCGCTACCGGTCATCGAGATCATCCCCGAAGCCGGGTTCTACGACTACAAGCACAAGTACACCAAAGGGGAGACCAAGTACGTAGTCCCGGCCGAGATCCCGGAAGCGGTGGCCGACGAGGCGTCCCGTCTGGCCAAGCTGGCCTACACGACCCTGGGCTGCCGCGGTGTGGCCCGGGTGGACTTCCGCCTGGACCCGGACGATGCGTTGTTCTGTCTGGAGGTGAATACCATTCCGGGAATGACCGAGACCAGCCTGGTGCCCATGGCGGCCGGTGAAGCGGGGATCGGGTACGAGGAGCTGGTGGAGAAGCTGGTGGGTGGGGCGGTGAAGTAGGGGGGTACATGTCGCAAGAATCAGGCTTTTGCGACAGGTTGTGTTGACATGTCGTCGCGAACGACATAAGCTCCGGATATGTCGCGAGAATCCAAGAATGACGACACGTTCTCTGTGGCCGGGTGGAATCCCAATCGGCCCTTCAACGAGCTGCCGAAACTCCCTCCCCCCATGGACCTGGAAACGCGAAACGTTCTCAGGCAATGCATCGGGGCCCGGGCCGCCTTGGCGGAGCTAAAGCAGGCGGCGGACCTGATACCGAATCCCGGCATGCTAATCAATACGCTCCCGGTTCTGGAGGCGCAGGCCAGTTCCGAAATCGAGAACATCGTGACCACCGCCGACGCCCTCTTCCGGCAACTCCACGCCGAGAAGCAGGCAGACCCGGCGACTCGCGAGGCCCTTCGATATCGGGAGGCTCTGCTCGAAGGGATGCGGGAGAATCAAACCCGCCCTCTGGGTGTCCGGCTCGCGGAATCGATCTGCACTCGAATCAAGGGCGTGGACATGACGGTGCGCAAGGTCCCGGGAACGATCCTGGCCAACGCGGCAACCCAGGAAGTCATCTACACGCCGCCCCAGGGGGTCACCCTACTTCGGGATCTCCTCTCCAACTGGGAGCGTTTCCTTCACGAGAAGGCATCGCTCGATCCTCTCATCGTCCTGGCCGTTGCTCACTACCAGTTCGAAGCAATCCACCCATTCACCGATGGGAACGGGCGCACAGGTCGCGTACTGAACAGTCTTTTCCTGGTCGAGAAAGGCCTTCTCGGTCTCCCGATCCTATACCTCAGCCGGTACATCGTGACCCACAAGGAGGAGTACTACCGCCTCCTGTTGGACGTCACTCGCAAGGGGGCGTGGGAGTCGTGGATCCTCTACCTGTTGCAGGGGATCGAGGCGACCGCGGAATGGACGACGGCAAAGATCGCTGCCGTCCGGGACCTCGCAGAACACACGGCTGGCTACCTGCGCGAGGCGAACCCCAAGATCTACCGCAGGGAGCTGATCGATGTAGTCTTCAACCAGCCCTACTGCCGGATCGCCAACGTGGTCGAGGCCGGGATTGCCGGGCGCCAAGCCGCCTCGCGCTACCTCAAGGCCATGGCCGAAGCCGGTGTCCTGCGGGAGATCGTATCCGGCCGAGAGAAACTGTTCTCTCACCCCAAGCTCATGACGCTCCTCACCCAGGACGGGAACTCCTTCACGAGGTATGGGGAAGCTGCCTGAGCAAAAGGGGGCGTTTGAGGAAGACCCCTCACGAAAAATGGCCGCCGGGAGGAGCCATGTACAAGACAAGCCGGCGTGCAACTGTCCAGAGAGACATTTGACGGCATTGACCGCCAGCAGTTCGAGTTCGGGGTCGAAGCCCACGTCATGATGGTGTTGGAGATCGGCCCCGACGGCAAGGTCACCGACACGAACGCGATCTATGCACGCCGTACCGACATTGGCGTGACCGCGTACGCGTTGGCAATGAGCATGGTCAAATACTGGATGGCACCGGGGACGGAATTCCAGATCATCGTCGACATGGCTCCGGCCCAAGCCGACCCCGGAGATCCCGCTACCCATAAGGCGGTACTGGAGGCCGCATATCCTGAAGATGTCGAGGGTTGGGAGCCACCACTCCCGCCACGTCTCAAGGAGGCGTATTGGAAGAGCACTGAGGGGTACAACATCAAGGAGCAAGTCCGGGTCCTCGTCGGCGCTTCCATCGATGCCAAGGGCAGGGTCCAGGAGACGTGGATCAACTCGGATCGGCTGTTGGACCTGCTGCGCGAACAAGTGGAAGACTATGGGTACAAGTTTCGGTTTCGTCCTGCGATCACGGATGGGGTGCCCGTCTCAAGCAGGATCGCGGTCCCGTGGGATCTCAAGTTTGGAGGATGATGATGATCGGCCGTAATCCGCGATTCCAAGGGTACCGCCTGTTGTGACCCTTCTTCCTACGTCCCGTCCACCAGTACGCACTCCGCGGCAAACGCCGGCCCCATCCCGTTCACAAAACAGCGTCCCAACGGCGACCGCGTGCGCATCAACGTGTTCAGCACGAAAAGCACCGTAGCCGACGACAAGTTCCCAATGGTGCGCAACACCTCAGCACTGGCCTCCACGTCCTCACGGCGCAACTTGAGTCCACGCCGGTAGCCGGCCAGGACCTGACGCCCTCCCGGATGCAGCGCCCAGCAGTCCATGTCCGCACGGGTGAGTTGGTGCCGCCCCAGGAATGCGTCCACAACCGGCGGCAACACTTCGGCGACCAGGGAAGGCACCGCGGGATCCAACCGCAGCCCGAACCCCTTCTCGGAGAAGTCCCATCCCATGAGGTGTTCGGATTCCGGGAACTGGTGCGACTCGTGGGCCACCACGCGTGGTGCATCCGGGCGGCCGACCCCCTCGCGCGCGGACACGATCGCCGCCGCCGCGCCGTCCCCGAACAACGCGGTGCCGATCACGTTCACCTTGGACACCTCGGTCGTGAGCAGGGTGAGCGTGCAGAGTTCGATGCTGAGCACCGCCACCGTGCCCCCGGTGGCTTGGGCCCAGGTCCCGGCCATGCCCAGACCGGCCGCGCCGGCGGCGCATCCCAGACCGAACAGCGGCATGCGTCGCACGTCGGGACGCATGCCCATACGGTGGGCCAGCCGGGCGTCGATGCTGGGCGTGCTGAGCCCGGTGGTGGTGGTGAAGTAGATCGCGTCCAGGTCCCCGGCCTGGATGCCGGCATCCTGCAGGGCCACGGTCAACGCCTGCTCGCCCAGCTCCACCGCCTTCTCGATATAGAGCGCGTTGCGTTCGCCGAAGGGGCGGGGAGTCAGGTACCAATCAATGGGGAAGGGCGCGTAGCGGGTCTCCACCCCGGCGGAGTCGTAGACCTTGAGCATGCGCTCGATGTCCGGCAGGTTGCGGTAGGCGACGGCGGCCCGTTCCTTGACCTGTTCCTGGGTATAGGCGTGTGGGGGCAGGGCGGTGCCCATGCCGACGATCCTAGGTGCGTTCATGGAGTCCTCCGGGAAACGTGCAACACGGGTTGAGTATAGGAGGTCACCGGGCCCGTCGTCTGTGGCCGCCCACGGAATGAATGCTTCACCTTTCCCTGGAGGGGCCGGTTGTCCTACAGTACCAATTCTGATCGTATCGTTTCCCACACGAACTCTTTTCCCCGGACGACCAGCGCGGAGGCGACCGGATGAGCAAGAGCAAGGTAGTCAGTTTCCCGAAGGCGGGTCCACCGACCCCGGGTGAGATGGAGTGGATCGGGGGCAGGTTTGTCCTGCCCTTCGAGGTGGGCGACGCCGGGATGGAGCGGCCCACCCTCACCCTGTGGATGGAGCAGCCCACCGGGGTCATTGTCGGGCAGAACCTAACCTCCTCGCACGAGGCAACCGGGGTGTTCGCGAGCACTCTGATGGGATCCATGCAGGGACCCATGGTGGGGCCCCCGCGGAGCCCGGGGCGAATCCGGGTGGCGGACGCCGCACTTGCCGAGGAGATCCGGACCGGGTTTGCAGCGAACATCCCGATCGTCGTGGCTCCAACTCCCGAATTGGACGGGGCCGTCTCGGAACTCGTCGCCGCGATGGGGGGCGCAGGCGAACCGCCCGGTTTTACGGCGGGCGGCGCCTCCCCGCAAGCGGTGGGGCGCTTCTTCCGGGCGGCACGGGTGCTGCACGGGGTCAAGCCGTGGACAACGATGTGGGACGACCAGGTATTGCGAGTGGATATCCCACACCTGGGGGTGGAAGGAGCCTGCCTCTCCATCCTGGGCGCGGGAGGGGAGCAGGACGGTCTGGCTCTCTTCCCCTCCCTTGAGGGGTATTTCGACTTTCTGGAAGCGGTCGAGCGCCTTTCCACCGAACCGCCCGACGGCGGGCCGCGCGACCTGGGGACTTCCTTCTGGGGGATAACCTACTCATGGGAGGAGGAGACTCCGGACTCCGTTCTGGATGAGATCGACGAATACGGGTGGGAGGTGTCCGAACCGGATGGCTACCCGTTGGTCATGGTATCGGATCGTCGCGGAATGCCATCCCTTCCGACCGAGCGGGACCTGGAGATCCTGGAAGCGACCAGCCTGGCGATGGCCGCGTTCTACGTACGCAACGGAGGGATCTTCACCGCCGGCGGCGAGGGTTTCCAGCCGGTTTGCGAATCCCACCTCACCGCGGACGGTCGGGAAGTACGTCTGGCCGCTCCCTACCACGAGCCCGACGGTTTGCCGCCGGGACATGGGATCCCGTCGGCCCCGTCGTCGCGTGCGTCCGGCAGCTCAGCGGGGCCCAAGGTCTCGCGCAATGCCCCCTGCCCGTGCGGCAGCGGCAAGAAGTACAAGAGGTGTCACCTGGCCCGGGACGAGGCCGCGGTAGAGCCCCGGCCTTCCAACCTGCACGCCCTGGATGAGGAGGTTGTCGCCAAGCTGAATCGATTTGCCGGTCCTGCCCTGGGCGATCGATGGATTCGATTCCGGAAGGACTTCCGGGATCCGGACCATGCCGCCGCGCTCTCCGTCCCGTGGGGGGTCTATCACTTCCTTGTCGAGGGTCGCACCGTCGCCCAGCACTACCTGGAGGCGGGGGGGCGTCACGGCTCCGCGCGGGAGCGGGGTTGGCTGGCTGCCCAGCAGGCTTCCTGGCTGTCGGTGTGGGAGGTGCTGGGTACCGACCCCGGGTGGTCTATTCGCCTGCGGGATCTCCTGAGTGGGGAGGAGCGCGATGTCGTGGAGGTCGGTGCCTCCCGGACCCTCGTCGTGCGGGACACGTTGCTGGCCCGCGTTGTCGACTTCGAAGGCGAGACGGTGTTGGCCGGCACGCATCCCCAACCGCTTTCCCCCTCGCTGGGTGCTGATCTCGTACGGCGGGCCCGGGGCCGACTCCGCCGCCGCGGCGACGTGCCGGTGGACCGGCTACGCGACGAGTCCCTGGGGCGCTACCTGATCAAGCAGTGGGAACGGGCGGTCCAAGAGATGCAGGTTCAGAACTCCATCCTCCCCCGGGTGCACAACACGGATGGGGATCCCACGGACGAGCCGGCGATTGCTTCCCCGGAGGCCGATCAGTTCATCCTCGACTTCAAGACCCGGCACTACGCCACCTGGGCCGACGAGCCACTCCCCGCCTTGCAGGGGAAGACACCCCGCGAAGCGGTGCAAACCCGGGAAGGACGCAAGGCGGTGGACACGCTCATCAAGACCATGGAGAACGCGGAGCAGCGCCTGCCCAGTGAGGCCGCCCGCTACGACTTCTCCGCGCTGCGGACGGAGTTGGACCTGGAAGTCTGATCCGCGGTAGCCCGCCTCTGACTCCCTGTCCCCCGCGGCGCGCGTTTCGGCTCCAACACCCGCAGCACGACCAGGGTCACGTCGTCCTGGGGCTCCACCCCGGCGAGGAACCCCCGGTGATCCTCCAGGATCCGCTCGGTGATCTCCTGCGCCGAGAGATCGGCCGGCATGGCCGAGACCAGGTCGTAGAGCCGCTCCTCGGTGTACTCGTCCTCGGCCGCGTTGAGCGCTTCGTTGATGCCGTCGGTGTAGAACACGACGCGGTCACCCGGCACCAACTGGATCTCCTCTTCCTCCCACTCGCCCTCGTCGAACATGCCGAGAATCATCCCCCCCCGCTCCAGGAACACCCGGTTTCCCTCGGGGCGCGAGATGAAGGGGTAGTTGTGACCGCCGTTGGAATAGGTCATGCGCAGGGTGTTCTCGTCCACCCGGGCCAGGAAGAAGGTGACGAACTGCTCCATGGGAATGCTCCGGTGGAGAAGCGCGTTGATGTTGGAGAGGATGCGCCCCACCGAGGGCTCGCTCTCGGCCTGGGTGCGCAGCGCGGCCTGGAGCATGGAGGTGAGGAGCGCGGCGCCCATGCCCTTGCCGCTCACGTCGGCGATGGCGAGCAGGAACGAACCCTCAGTCGCCGGGACCAGGTCGTAGAAGTCGCCCCCCACTTCACGGGACGGCGTGTTGGAGCCGTAGACCTCCAGCCGTTCCATGGTCGGGAACTCCTGGGGGAGGAACCGACTCTGGATGTCCCGGGCCAGGGTGAGTTCCTCTTCCAGCCGCGCCACTGCCACCCGTTCGCGCAACAGCAGACCGTTCTGAATGGAGACCGACATCTGGCGGGCCAGATCGGCAAGGAGCGCCACGTCCTCGGAGGTGTACTCGGTTCCGGTGACCTTTTCGCCCAGGATCATCGCCCCCACCAATTCCCCCTTGGAGTGAAGCGGAATGATGAGGCTGGCGTCGAAGGTCTGGACCAGGTAGCGGTTCGCTTCTTCTCCCAGCGTGTCGTCGTCGCCGGATAGCACCCGCACGCTGTCCACATCGTGGGGCAAGGCGGCCAGGAGGGCAGGCAGGGGCTGAAGGGCGGCGCCGCCCACCTCGTGTCCCGAACCCCGGAACACCAGGGGGCCTTCGCTGTGCAGCGCCACCACATAGCTGCTGCGCAGCAACATGGCCTCGGCCAGTGTCTCCACGGACAGGTTGAGGGAGGCTTCCAGGTCGATGTTGGTGAGGAGATCGCGTCCCAGGCGCCGGATCACGTTCCGGTAGTCCCCGGGATCGCCCAGGAACAGTTGTTCCAGCAGCTCCTCCAGCCGCCCGATCACCGGCTGGAACAGAATGAGCGCCACGATGAGCAACATGGGTTCCAGGATCTCCTCGGGGATTCCCAGCATGGTGCCCATGAGCTGGTTCACCCGGTCCAGCACCACCAGGTAGATGCCGACCACGATGGCCGAGGCCACCGCGTAGAGGATTCCCCGGCGCGCCAGGAGCCGGGTATCGAGGAACTTGTAGCGCACCATGGAGTAGGCGATCCCGGCCGAGATCACGGTGAGACCAGCCACGGTGAGCAGGGCCTGGATGCGCTTGTCGAGGGGGATGTTGAACAGCGGCGGAATCAGGGACGAGCTGGAATAGAGGGCGAGCCCCACCACCATGCCCCCGCCGATCACCCGCAACTGTTGGCGGAGTTTGGGCACCCGGGTCTGCCGGTAGCTGACCCACAACAGTGCCGCGCTGGCCACGCCGTAGCCCAGGTTGACCAGGGAGAAGAGCGTGGTGTGGATGGCCAGGAAGAGCTTGGCCACCAGCTCGAGCAGGCTGGCGAAAGGGCGCAGCAGGTCGGGCACGGCCAGGTCCAAGGCCTCGATGCGCGCGCCGGCGAAGGTCAGGCCAAAGAGAAGGAGAAAGTGGAAGGCGTGGGGGAGGTAGACCAGGACCTCGAAGCTCCGGACCCGGCGCACGTACCCTCGTTCGCGGGGAAACACGCTGGCGAACACGAGCAGGGTGGGAAAGAAGAACTCCCACAGGTACGAAAAGTTCTGCGACACCGCGGGAAGAAAGCCGCCTTCGAGCGTTTCTTCCGGAGTGGCCTGCGGCCCCACGAAGTCGATTGCGGTGACGATGGAGCCCAGACCGCCAAAGAACAGCATGAACGCGACCGCGCGGTTCAGCCGTTGGCGTGGGTTCTCACGCAGGATGACCAGACCCAGGAGGAAGACGAGTCCCCCCAGGATCAGGTTCAAGCTGGCGAGCAGGATCGAAGCGTTCATGGTCCCCGTTCGGCGTGGTGTCCCCCCTCACCTACGGATCCGTACGGGTCCAGGTTCCGCGTTACCTGGCCCAGGGGGGCGGACGCAACCGAGTGTACCGCAACGGGCTATGGCCGTGGTCGCTAGTCGACGTAGCGGAACGTCCGGGCCGCCAGCCAGCCCGCAGCCACCGCGGCCACTCCCAATACCAGCACATGGGTCACGATGGCCGAGGGCCCGTCGCCAAAGTTCACCAGCTTGTGCATGGCATCCATGGCCCAGCCGGTGGGGAAGGCAAGGGAGAGCTTCTGCATCCATTCCGGGGTGATCTCGATGGGCCACCAGCACCCGCCCAACGCACCGAACACGTTGGCCGCCACCACGCCGATCCCCACCGCTTGCCCCTCGCTGCGGGCCAGGTTGCCCAGCAGGATACCGATCATGGCCACCAGTCCCGCGTACACCAGGAGGACACCGATCAGGGTGGGCAGGTTGCTCCCCCAGTCCATCTTGAAGATCAGGGTGCCCACCAGCATCGCGAACCCCATCTGGATGGCGCCGAGGATCATGCGCCCCCACCACTTGCCGAGCATCACCGTGGTTCGACTGAGTGGCGAGCTGGCCAGGCGACGGAGGAGTCCCTGCTTGCGCTCGATGACCAGCAGGGTGGCCCCCGAGGTCAGCATGATCATGAGCGTGAACATGACCATGGTTCCGGGGATGGCCTGGGAAAAGCCGGTAGGAATGATTTTCCGGTGACCCGCCTGCTGGACCTCCAGGAGCAGGGTGCGGGGGAGCGCGGCGGCGCGGGAGAGCGATTCCCGGGTGGGTTGTTCTCCGCTCTCGAAGCCGACCAGCAGATCGCCCAGCACCCCGATGATGGTGCGCCACAAGCGAACCTGATCGTACTCGGCTCCCAGCCCCCCGCTGCCCCGGGTAAAGCGGAGGTTCACCTTCTCGCCGGCCAGCACGTGATCCGTGTAGCCCTCGGGGATTTCCAACCGGGCCGCGTTGGTCGCGGAAGAGAGCGTGTCTCCCAGCATGACCCGGAAACCGGCCAGTCCCAGCCGCTCCACGGTGTGATCGGCCATGAACCCGGCGCGGTGATCGATATCCACCACCAGAGGAGTCAAGGACGCGCGTGAGCGGCTGCCGAACCCGCCGGTGGCGCTCCCGATGAAGAAGAAGAACAGGATGGGCATGAGGAAGACCCACAACAGGGTCTCCCGCTGCCGGAGCATGTAGTAGACATCCTTGCGGGCGAGGAACCAGGCGTCACGCAGCATCAGGCGGTCCTCGCAAAGCCGCGCAGACGCATGAGGATCAACGCGAAGAGGAGCATGGACACGCCCAGCAGGGAGGCTGCGGTGATGCCAAGAACCGTGGGATCGGGGTTGCCGGCCAGGATGGCCTTGAGCTGGACCAGGGTCCAGCCGTTGGGAGTGAACTTCCCGACCGCGGCAAGCCAGGTCGGCATGGCCTCGAAGGGGAAGAACGACCCGCCCATCATGATGAGCGGAAAGAGGATGATCGTGGTGAGCAGGTTCCCGCCGCGCTGCGTGCCGGAGAGCATCTGCAGCAGGGTGAAGAGGATCAGCATCTGGAGTCCGCCCAGGGAGGCCCAGAGGATGGCCAACGGGACGTTCTGCAGGTCCAGCCCGAACAGGAACCGCCCGGCGAGCATCGCCACGATGCTGATGGCCAGGAGGCCGAGCCCCTGGGCGGCCAGCTTTCCGAGCATGAACTCGGTGGTGCTCTGTGGGGTGGTGACAACCCGGCGAAGCGTTCCCGCCACGCGTTCCTTCCACAGGTCGTCGCTCATGTTCTGCCCCACGAACAGCAGGGCCATCAGGAACATGCCGGGGAAGAACAGGAGGCCAAAGTCGATGTTGGTGCTGCTCTCTTCGTCTTCCTCGATGACCGTCTCGATGCCGATGACCGGCGGGAGAAGAAACGGTTCGGCCCGTTTGAACAGCTGGTTGAAGGTCACGGACACGTCGGCCACCAGGGTGTCGGGGAGAAAGTTGCTCCCCTCGGGCAGGGCGTAGGTCAGGCGTTCGATCGGGGTGGAGAGCACCTGCTGCAGGCCCGACCCCGCGTCGATCATGAGCTCCAGGGAGCTCTCGAGGATGCCGGGCAGGATCCGCTGGGCCGGGTTGGTGATGAGGGTGAGGGTGGCGGGGGTCCGGTCCAGGGCCTTGCTCCCGAAGCCCTCCGGAATGATAAGGAGCCCCGATGCCTTGCCGTCGTCCATGAGGGCGCGGCCTTCCGCTTCGGTTACGGTCTGGGTGGTGACGACATCGGCCAGTTGGTCCTGCTGGAACGCGCCCACCACGAACCCGCTGATCATGGAGTTGTCCAGATCGGCGACGAGGAGCTTGGCGGTGGGGGTGGAACCGGGGCCGCTGATCAGGCTCAGGAGCGAGCCGATGATGAGTGGGAGGGCCAGCGAGACCAGGAACGCCGCCGGATCACGACGCATGCGCCCCAGGTCCTTGAGGATGTTCGCGACGATGCGGCTCACGCGTCCCTCAGTTCCTTGCCGGTGAGCTTGATGAAGAGGCTCTCCAGGCTGGGTTGGGTCAGCGTGGTCTCCTTGACCTCGCCCCCCGCGCCCGAGATCGCGTCGAACAGGTCCGGCAACCGCTGCGAGGCCCCGCGCAGGGACAGCATGAGCATCTCCGAGTCCATCTGCACGACCTCGGCATCCTCCAGGCTCCGGATGGCCGTACCGACCGGCTCGATGGGAAAGGTCCCGGCCAGACGCAGGATATCCCGCTCACCGGTGAGGGAGCGCAGTTCCTGGAGGCTTCCCTGGGCGATGAGCTTGCCGTGGTCGATGATGGCGATGCGGTCACACAGGGTTTCCGCTTCTTCCATGTAGTGCGTGGTGTAGAGGACGCAGGTGCCGTTGTTGGCCTGGGCCCGCACCAGGTCCAGGAGCCGCACCCGGCTCTGGGGATCCACCCCGACCGTGGGTTCATCCAGGAGCAGCACCTTGGGTTCGTGCACGATGCCGCAGGCGAAGTTCAGCCGGCGCTTCATGCCGCCGGAGTACTTCTTGACCGGCTCCTTGGCCCGGTCGGCGAGCCCGGTCAGCTCCAGCACGGAGGCGATGCGGCTCTTGAGGTGGGCTCCCCGCAGTCCCTGCACGCCACCCCAGTAGTGGAGGTTCTCCGTCGCCGAGACCTCCTCGTAGAGGGCGATCTCCTGCGGGACCACGCCGAGCGCCTTGCGCGCGTCGGTAGCCCGGGACACCACGTCGTGCCCATCCACCTGGATGGATCCACCGGTAGGCGAGAGCAGCCCCGAAATACAGCCGATTGAGGTCGACTTCCCGGCGCCGTTGGGGCCGAGCAGCCCGAAAATCGCGCCCGGCTGGGCGGTGAAGCTCACCCCATCCACCGCCACCGTGTTGCCGTAGCTCTTCTTGAGGTCGGTTACCTCGATCATGTCCGTCCACTCCTCATGCGGGGGTCGAGGCGGGATTGTAAGGGGACGGTAGCGTCTTGTGGACCGCATTCGATCAACGGGTCCCGATCACGGATGGATCCCGCGGGTCGGGCGACGAACGGATGGTGTGTGTGTGGGGCGCCTCTGGAATCCGGGCATCCGGGGTTTGGTATTCCGGGTGGACGCGGCGATGGGTCGTGTCTGGAGTGTTCTTCGATTATCTTGTTATCTTCAGACCTGACAATTAGTTGGCTCGATCGAGCCCGGAAGGGGCATTGCCATGGATCTCAGCAAGCTCACCCAGAAATCCGTTGAAGCGGTGCAGGCCGGACAGGCTACGGCCATTCGCCAGGGGCATGTGGAAACCGACGGCGAACATCTCCTGCTCGCACTTCTCGAGCAGGAAGGCGGCTTGGCTCCCCGGATCGCCCTCAAGATGGGGGTCGACCCGGATGCGTTGCGTCATGCGGTGGAAGACGAATTGTCACGCAGGCCCCGCCAGTCGGGCGGCGGGGTGGAGATGGGCAAGGTCTACATCAGCAAGCGGCTTGGGCAGCTGCTCGAGGAAGCGCACAAACAGGCGGACCGTCTCAAGGACGAGTACGTCTCGGTGGAGCACCTCCTGCTTGCTTTCCTGGGGGAGGGGGATCGGACCCCGGCCGGGCGCCTGTTGGCGCAGTTCGGGATCACCCGGGAACGGTTCCTGGAAACCCTCGACGACGTGCGGGGTGGGCAGCGGGTGACCAGCGCCAACCCGGAGACCGCCTACGAGGCACTCGAGAAATACGGTGTGGACCTGGTGTCCCAGGCCCGCGCGGGCAAGCTGGACCCGGTGATCGGCCGGGACAGCGAGATCCGCCGGGTGGTTCGCATCCTTTCGCGCAAGACCAAGAACAACCCGGTGCTCATCGGGGAGCCGGGAGTGGGGAAGACCGCCATCGTCGAGGGGCTGGCCCAACGCATCGTGCGGGGGGACGTGCCGGAGTGGCTCAAGGACCGGGCGGTGTTCTCGCTCGATCTGGGGTCGCTGCTGGCCGGGGCGAAGTACCGGGGCGAGTTCGAGGAGCGCCTCAAGGCGGTCCTGGGAGAGATCAAGCGGGCCGAGGGGCGGATTCTCCTTTTCATCGATGAGTTGCACAACATCGTGGGGGCGGGCAAGAGCGAGGGGTCCACGGATGCCGGCAACCTCCTCAAACCCATGCTGGCCCGCGGCGAGCTGCACTGCATCGGCGCCACCACCCTCGATGAGTACCGCAAGCATGTGGAGAAGGACGCGGCCCTGGAGCGCCGCTTTCAACCGGTCCTGGTGGAACCGCCCACGGTCGAGGACACGGTGTCCATTCTGCGCGGCTTGCGGGAACGATTCGAGGTTCACCACGGGGTGTCCATCCAGGACAACGCCCTGGTGGGCGCGGCGGTGCTGAGCAACCGCTACATCACCGACCGCTTCCTCCCGGACAAGGCGATCGATCTGGTGGACGAGGCCTCGGCCATGATCCGCACCGAGATCGACTCCATGCCGGCCGAACTGGACGAAGCGACCCGGCGGGTCATGCAGCTGGAGATCGAGGAGGCCGCGCTCAAGAAGGAAAAGGACAGCGCGAGCAAGGACCGCCTCAAGACGCTCCGCAAGGAACTGGCCGATCTCAAGGAGCGGGCGGATGCCATGCGCGCGCAGTGGCAGTCGGAGAAGGACGCGCTCTCCCGGGTCAGCGGCATTCGCGAGCAGCTGGAGCAGAAACGGCGCGAGTTGGAAACGGCCAAGCAGGAGTACGACCTCAACCGGGCGGCCACCATCGAGCATGGAGAGATTCCCACCCTGGAGACGGATCTCAAGGTGCTGGAGGCCGAGCTCAAGGGACGGGGCGAGGGGAGCTCCCTGCTCCGCGAGGAAGTCACGGAGAACGAGATCGCGGAGATCGTGTCCAAGTGGACCGGCGTTCCGGTCACCCGGCTGGTGGAGGGGGAGCGGGAAAAGCTGCTGCGTCTTGACGAGATCCTCCACGAGCGGGTCATTGGTCAGGACGAAGCGGTGGGTCTGGTGGCCGACGCGGTCATCCGGGCCCGGTCCGGGATCAAGGACCCCAAACGCCCCATCGGATCGTTCATCTTCCTGGGACCGACCGGGGTGGGCAAGACCGAGCTGGCCAAGACCCTGGCGCAGTCGCTCTTCGACAGCGAGGAGAACATGGTGCGGATCGACATGTCCGAGTACATGGAGAAGCACACCGTGTCGCGTCTCATCGGCGCGCCTCCCGGCTACGTGGGTTACGAGGAAGGGGGGCAGCTGACCGAGGCGGTGCGGCGCAAGCCCTACTCGGTGATCCTGTTCGACGAGATCGAGAAGGCCCACCAGGACGTGTTCAACGTGCTGTTGCAGATCCTCGACGACGGTCGGGTCACGGACTCCCAGGGGCACACGGTGGACTTCAAGAACACGGTGATCATCATGACCAGCAACATCGGCTCGCCCCATCTGCTGGAAGGCGTGGGGGACGAGGGTCAGATCACCGAGGCGGCGCGCAACGCGGTGAACGCGGAGATGCGCGCCCACTTCCGCCCCGAGTTCCTCAACCGGGTGGATGACATCGTGCTGTTCAAGCCGCTCACCCTGGAAGAGATCAAGCGCATCGTGGACCTGCTCACCGAGGACCTGCGGAACCGTCTCGCCGATCGCAAGATCGGGCTGGAGCTCTCGGACAGCGCCCGCGAGCTGGTCGCCCGCGAGGGCTATGATCCGGTCTACGGGGCGCGGCCCCTCAAACGCTTCCTCCAGCACGAACTGGAGACGAAGATCGGGCGGGCCATGATTGCCGGGGAAGCCGGCGAGGGTTCCCGGGTGGTCGTGGATGCGGGTGGGGGTGCGCTCGACGTGAGGATCGAACGCGCCCCGGGTGCCGTTGCGGAGCCCGCGAACCGCTCTTGATCCGCCCCCTAGGAGCCTGTGCCGTAGGAGTTCAAACAGGGTAAGTTCCCCATCCGAACTGGCTTTTCGGCTTGATTGAGATTCAATGACTGCGGATTTGTCGATGGCTCGTCGGGTTTCGGGCGCATGACCCGGGGGCCGTGGCGTCGTGTTTGCTCGACGCTCACGCTTGCCGAAGCGTTTCCGCTCGCCATCCCCTTATTCCCATGCCATAAGGTGATTCATCCGCTTCAAGTTCATCGCCAGACACACCAACTTCCATTCCCCTCCGACCTTCTGGAGACCCCGCAAACTGAACGAACGAAAGCCCATCACCGACTTGATCCAGCCGAAGGGCGGCTCGGCAATGTACTTTCGCTTGCGGTACGTCTCCTTGCCTCGCTTGGTCTTCATCTTCCGCTGCATCTGACTCCGGTACGTACTCGTCGGCTTCTCGTCCTTCGCCTGTTCACCCCGTCCCATCGCGACATACCCATCGATCCCCCGACGTGCCACCGACCGTAGGTTGGTCTCCGACGCGTAACCAGCATCCGCCAGCATCTTCCTCGGGGTCCCCTTCGTGTTCCTTCGCACCTGGTCCAGCATCGGCCGTAGCTGACCCGCGTCCGACGCCGATTGCGTCACCTCCGCCGCCACGATCACCTGAGCCTTCCCATCCACCGCGATCTGGGCGTTGTAGCATTGCTCGAACCCCTTACCACTCTTCATGATCCGACTCTCCGGATCCGTGAAGTTCTCCTGCGCCGTTCCCTTCGGCACGCCATACTCTCGCTGGTAGGGACGCCCTCCTCCCTTTGGCTTCTGATCATCATCCTTGTCCCGCCCGCGCTCCCGGTCCGACTCCGCCTGCCTCGCCTCCAGCCGGGCCTTCGCTGCCTGGATCGTCTCCAACCGGTCCCGACGACGCGAAAGTTCCTCCGGCAACTCCTCCCCCGTGCGGTCTCGACCAAACTTCCGATCTTCCCGCTCATCCACCTTCCGCGCGCGACGCGTCAGATCCCGGATCTCCTGTCTCAGACGCTTCTCCTCCTTCTGCATCCGCTCGTAGCTCATCGCCTTGTGCTTGCTCGCGTTCGCCTTCACCTTCGACCCGTCGATCGCCACCGTCCCAAGCTTCACCATCCCTACCTCTTGCGCGATCCGTAGCACCTGCACGAAAATCGACTCGAAATCCTCCAGGTGACGCTTGCGAAACTCCGATATCGTCCGGTGCGCAGGAAAGTTCCCCGCCGACAACACCCGGAAGGCAACATCCTCGTACAGCTTCCGAGCAATCCCACGGGACGAGAACACCCCGGTCGCGTATCCGTAGATCAACACCTTCAGCATCATCGACGGCTCGTACGGCTGTTTGCGACGGCCGTCTCCATCGTACGGAGCGTAGAATGACCGGAGGTTCAGCGCATCCACCGTGTCCGACACGAAGTATGCCAAGTGATCCTCGGCCAGCCAATCGCGGGGATCCGGGGGTAATAGAAAAGCTTGCGTCGGATGATAAGGACGAAATGACGTGCTCATGCACAGCACTCTACAATACCTTCAAGCCTGTGTTCTACGGCGCAAGCTCCTAGGTCATATCATGGCGAGAATCCCTTCACCGATGCGGGTCAGTCGATAGCCGATCCACCCGCGTAGCTGCGCGATCTCCCTTCCGCGGGGAGCCCGGGCCTGATCCAGGTCCACCTTCAGCACCCGCTCCCGGTACTGGGCGATGAGGGAGGGTTCGCGGAAGATGCCCATGACCTCCGGCTGGAGATCGAGGCTGTTGGCGTCGAAGTTCGCCGAACCCAGGACGAGGGCCGCGTCGTCCACGAGCAGTACCTTGGCGTGGGTCATGGGGCCGGGTTGGATGAGGACTTCGAGCCCCTGTTCGCGGCAGGCATGGACAATCCCTTCCTTCATCAGCGGCCGGTTGTGGGCCTCGGGGATGAGAACCGTGACCCGGACCCCGCACCGTCGTGCATCGCCAAGCCACGCGAACAGCGGGTCGCTGACGTAAGGGCACTGGAGAACGATCCGGTCCGTGGCGCAGCCGATCACATCCCGCAGGGCGTCCCGCATGGGTCCGTTGTCCATGCCGTCGGAGCAGTAGAGCGTTGCCTTCCCGAACACCCCGCGGGACGACCGGGCCCGGCCGTTCCAGGTGGCCTCCATGTCCTCGGCCAGGTATCGCGCCATCGCGGGGTCCTCGATGCGCACCATGAGGTCATGCCAGGCAAAGTTGTGGTCGGTGAAGTTGATGCCGCCGAGGTAGGCGATGCGGTTGTCGATCACGGCCAGCTTCTTGTGGTTGCGGGTGGGCACCCGGTGCAACGCCAGACCGATGGGGTCCACGTGAAGCACCCCCACGCCGTTGTCCCTGAGGGTCTCCGCCATGCGTGCGGTGGCCCGGACCTCGTCCTGGAGGGACCGATCCAACAAGGCGGCGGGGCTGAAACGGAACCGGTCGTTGACCACGACCTCGGTCACCGAATCGGCAATGACACGGCGGTCGTCGGCCCGGGAGTCCAGCAGGGCACGGGTCAGGCCCAGACCGGCCGCGTCTCCCTCCCAGGACAGGGTCTGCACCCAGACCCGCTCGCGGGCCTTGTGGATATCCTCGTGGAGCCGCCGGGCGAACTCGGGACCGTCCACGCAAAGGGTGTAGATGGGAGCGTCGAGGGGCTTGGACATCATGGGTTCTCCACGGCCCGGGGACGTAGCCTCCGGGCGGTTCCGAGAGACGCGGATCCCAGCGAGCGCAGGAGTACCGGGACCCCCAACAGGGCGCCGATCACCGAGGTGAACACCCGCCACACCAGGAGGTAGGTCGTCATGACCATGGGGGAGAGCACTTCACCGAAGATCCAGGCCGCGGACAGGCTGGCAATCCCCGAGGCACCCGGAGTGGGCGCGTAGTAGATCATCAGGTGCTGCAGGACCTGGAGTTCCAGGAACACCGGAAGGGACACCGTGGCCTCCAGCGCCCGGGCGATCACGAAGGCCATGACGTACTTGTTGACGAAGAGGGCGATGGTGGAGGCCAAGAGCCAGGGCAGGGACCCGGGCCGGCGCCGGAGAACCTCGGCCAGTCCCTGACGGGATGCATCGAGGTCCCGTTGCGCCTTGGCCAGGAGACGCGCCACCCGCATGTTCAGCCGGGGGAGGGGAGACAGCACCCGCCAGGCCGCTCGCCGCACCCGTCGCATGCCCTGGTGGGGAAACAGGATCAGGAGGAGCACCATTGCGGCCACTGTGGCCACCAGGAGAAGGCATCCCCGCAACGTCATCGAGAGCGCGGGGGAGAACAGGTCCGCGGGGAGGAGAACGGCCGAGAGCACGCCCGCGACCAGGAAGAAGACCAGGGTCGCCGCATAGGTGACCAGCGAAACGAGGAGACCCTGGGACACCGTGGCGCCGTATCGCCACAGCACGGCGAGCTGCGCCGGTCCGCCGCCGGTCTGGAACGGGGTCACCGCGCCCATGAGCATGTTCGCCCAGTTGGCGCACATGCACCGCCACAGCGAGATCTTCGGGAGCCCGCGACCGTTGAAGAAGATGCGGTAGCGAAGTCCCCCCAGGACGAAGTCCACCGAGGCCAGGACCGCGAGTATCCCCAGCGCCCAGGCGGGGAAGCGGGTCAGCGCGTGCGCATCCGTAGGCGCGACGAATCGGGAAGCGAGGAGGATGCCGAACAGGGACAGCAGGAGGAACCCGATCCCCCCGGCCACGATCCGAGCGACGCCGGGTAGCGCGGGGCGGGTCTCCCCTTGGGTGGGTGCTCGAGGTGTCCTGGGGGGGCCGGATGGATGGTTCATGCCGTCGTGGAAAGCAAGCCGGGGGCCAGCTTTCGGCTTCCGAGTCAACCTGCTGGCCGCGTTGCGGTTGCGTTGGCCGTCTTGCTCATCGCGTCAAGTTCCCGGCGGCTCTGCGTACCCGTCCGGATACGACGCTGTAGGGGAATCTACATAGTGTAATTATTGACATGTTTTCACTATGGCGATATCATCCCGGCATGAAACGCAAAGGCACGCTCCGGATCCGTACCCCCGAACAACTGCGCGTCCTCGGCGCTCCCGCTACCCTGGAAGTGTTCGAGTCGCTCCAGTCTTCCGGACCGGGCACCATGGCCCAGGTCGGTGAGCGCCTGGGTCGCAAGGCGAACACGCTTCACTACCATGTGCGCAAGCTGGTGAGGCTTGGGCTGGTGAGGGCGGTCGACACCCGCCGTTCCGGAGCCCGCACCGAGACGGTCTACGACGTGGTGGCGGATCACTTCGAGGGTCCCACCGCTCCCCGGGATCCTGCCCTGCGCAAGGCCAGCACCGACGTGGTGGCCTCGTTGCTTCGTTTGGCTACCCGCGACTACATGCGCGCCGCCGAGGATCCGGGACACCTCACCCGAAACGGCCGGCACCGAAACATCCTGGTGGAACGCCACAAGGCCTGGCTCACCCCCCAAGCCCTGGCCGACGTGAACCGCCACCTGCGGGCGATCCAGGAGATCGCCCACCGCCACCGTGAACCGGGGCGCGGCCAACTCTGCGCCATGACCGTCGTCATGACTCCCCTGGGCCAGGACAACGAACACGCCGACTGAACACAACCCGGAGGAGTTCCCATGCGAACAACCGTACTTGTCTCGACCTTGATCCTGTCCCTGGTGGCGGCTTGCCTGCTCTCCCCCCGCCCCATCCCGGCCGAAACCGCCGGGGCCGCACACGCGGAGCCCCTTCTGCGCATTCCTTTCGACGGATCCAACGAGCTGATCGTGGTCCCGGTCTCGGTCAACGGTTCGCGTGATCTGCGGTGCATCCTGGACACGGGCATGCCCGAGGGCCTTTTCCTTCTGGATCCCGCGGTGGGAAAGGAGTTGGGGCTGGAGTACGTGACCTCGGTCGCGGTGTCCGGAACCGGTAGCGAAACCAACATGGCCGGCATGGCCATGGGAGCCACCTTGTCCCTGGGCACAGTGGAGGTGGCCGACCAGCGGGTGATCGTGCTGGAGGAGGTTTCGGAGGTCGCGAACATGGGGATCGACGGCGTGATCGGGGGATCGTTCTTTCTCGAGTACGTTATCGAGGTGGATCATGACGCCGGGCAGGTGACCCTGTTCGAGTCGGAATCCTACATCCTTCCACCCGGTGCCGAGGTGCTTGCCCTGACCCTCGCCGGCACCCGGCCCTACGTCGAGGTGGCGGTTGCCATCGACGGCGAGGAAGAGCACCCGCTCACCCTCTTCGTCGACTCCGGTGCCAACTCCGGGCTCTTTCTCAACACCCCGGGAATCGACGGCCTGGCCACTCCGCAGGGCGGCATCCCCGGTCTCGTGGTCACCGGAGTCGGGGGCGATGTGCAGGGGGTGGTGGGGCGCGTGACGCGGTTCCGTCTGGGCACGCGGACGTGGTCGGATGTGCTGTGCCGCTTTCCCGACGTTGCCGACGGTCAGGACAAGGGGACCCTGGGGCTCGGCCTCCTGCGGGACTACCGGGTGACCTTCGACTATCCGGGAGCGCGCCTGATCCTCGGTCCCGCCACCCGGGAGAGCGAAGCGGAGGAACTCAACATGGCCGGTCTCGCCCTGCGACCGCTGCCGTTGGGCCGCTATCAGGTGCGGGGGATTTTTGCCGGATCCCCGGGCGCGGAGGCCGGGGTTCGTGAAGGCGACATTCTGGTCGCCATCGACGGCACGGAGGTCTCGGAGCTGGGCATGATCGATACCCGGCGCCGTCTCACCCGGGCCGGAGAAACGGTGACCCTCACCCTGGAGCGCGATGAACAGCGTCTCGAGTTGAAGGTCCGGTTGCGGAGGCTGATCTGATGCGTGCGGCGTGCCGGTTGCTTGCTGGGGTTGCGCTGCTCGTGTCGATCCCCGCCCAGGGGCAACAGAAGCGGTTTGACCAGGACCCCGCGCTCGACAACCTGGTTCATGCGGAGGACTACGCGACCTGTGAGCCCGGTACGCTCGGCCGGGTGACCCGGGTCGGGAACGGCCCGCACCCCATGATCCTCATCGCCGGTGTGGGATTCGGGGGGGAGGTGTTCGATTCCTTCATGGAGACCCGGACCGATCGCTACACCATGTACGCGGTCACCCTGCCCGGGTTTGCCGGCACCGCGGCCCCGCCCATGCCCCCTTCCGGGACCAGCTACGGGGAACAGACCTGGACCCGGGGGGTGCGGGAGGCCGTATCCCGGCTCATCGACAAGGAGCAATTGGACCGTCCCATCCTGGTCGCCCACTGGTTCACCGCCCCCCAGGTCGCGCTGGGCCTGGCCTTGGAGCGGCCGCGCGAGATCGGAGCGGTGATCGTCATCAGCGGCATCGCCCGTTACGACGGCGGCATGCTGCCCGCGACCACCCGGCTCGACGGTCGCATCGCCTACGTGGACGGGACCCTGGCCCCCTCCTGGTTTCGCACCGTGACGCGCGACACCTGGGACGACAACAACTTCTATCCCGGAGACTACGCGCGGCATCCGGTCCGCGCCCTGCAGCTCTGGCGGGAAGCCGCGGCCGCGGAGCTACCGGTGTGGATCCGCTACCTGTGCGAAGGGTGGGGGCAGGACATCACCCTTGATCTGTCCGAGCTCACCGTACCCACCTTGCTGCTTCAGCCCGGTTTCGACGAGGACTTCTTCTTCGTCGAGGGACAGAACTACATGCAGGCGTTCTGCCGCGACTCCTGGAACGGGGTGGCCGAGGGCAACGAGCACATCACGGCCCAGGTGATCGCGGACACACGGGCCTTCATGATGGACGATCAACCGGCGGCCCTGGACGCCGCGGTCGACGCCTTCCTGGCGGGGCCGGGCTCACCCGGTCCCCGCTAGGCGAGGGTCTAGCCGATCGCGTCGTCGAAGAAGGCCTTGGCCGCGCGGGTAAAGGCGATCCGGGACTCGTCCCAGGTGTAGAACATGTGTCCTCCCGGGTAGTTCGCCGTGACCAGGTTCCCGCGTTGGTCCGGGGTCAGCTTCATGAGGTCCACCAGTCGCTGGCTCGCGTAGTAGGGCGTGACCAGGTCGAAAAACCCGTGTGCGACGAAGACCTTCATGTGTTCGTTGAGGCTCATTCCGTAGCGCATGTCGTCCATGGCTCCGGCCAGCTTCTTGAACACGTAGTCCCGGTCCTTGTCCTTCCAGGCCTGGTGCACCTCCATGCTCAGCAACCGATAGTCGATCTCGGTGTCGAGCCGGAGGGTAGTGCGCAGTTGGTGGTTCACCCCGCCGGTGAAGAGCCGGTCAATGGAAAACAGGGTGGGGTCCGGGCCGGGGTATTCGTCCCGGTCGGGGAACGCATCGATGGCGGTGATCGAGGCATCGTAGTGTCCACACAACCGCCGCTGATCCCGCAGCAGTTCCCGACAGAAGATCGTCGAGGTGATCCGGCCCCCGGCGCGTTCGATGACCAGAGCGGGAAGCCCGCAGAGATCGGCCATGGTCCCGATGATCCGGGTCCGTTCGTCGGCGGCGAGGCTGTCCCCCTGGGTGAGCCAGCGGGCGAGGTCGTTCTTCGCGAACGCCTCGGCCCGCGCGAGCAGATCCTCGCGCGACTCGCCGGCCGGTTGGGTGAGACCGTGCTGATGCGCGGAGGCGGCGAGGGACGGGAAGACCTCGACCCAGTACGTGAGATCGTAGTCCGAACCGACCAGGGACTCGAACTCGATGGCCGGCGAGATGAGGAAGGCTCCGCAGAGCCCCACCCCGTGGTTCTCCTGGAGGAGCCGCACCATCTTGGCGACCCGGAACCCGCCGTAGCTCTCCCCGGCAATGAAGATGGGCGAGGTCCACCGGTGATGCCGGGAAAGAAACCGCGAGATGAACTCCCCCAGGGCCTCGAGGTCCCGGTTGATCTCCCAGAACTCGGTGCTCTCCTTGGGGTCCCCGGACGGCTTGCCGCCTTCGGTCGGTTTGTCGTCCTTGGGAGGGTCCTCCAGGGCGCGGCTGAGACCGGTGCCGACCGGGTCGACGAAGACGAGGTCGGTGAAGCCAAGCCAGGTCTCATGGTTGTCCACCACCCGGGTGGGCGGCTTGGGCAGGGTCCCGTTCTCCGCGAAGGCGACCCGCTGGGGGCCCAACGCCCCCATGTGGAGGTAAGCCGACGCCGCACCCGGTCCGCCGTTGAATACGAAGGTGATGGGGCGATCCGGGGTGGTCTCTCCCGTGGCCAGGTAGGCGGTGTGGAACATGTGGGCGATCGGTTTGTGGACCTTGCGCAGGGTGATCCAGTCGGCCACAGCCCGGTAGGCCAGGGGCCCGTCGGTGAGGGTCAGGCTGTGTTCCGTGGTGGAACCCTTGGGAGGAAACGGGGCGTCATTCTGCGGCGCTGCATCTTTTTTCTCGGACATGGTGCCTCGATGGGGGGAGGGTGAATCACGACTATTCAGGGGGGCCGTATTATCCCCCCCGGCCGGGGCATCCGCAACTCAAGGCCCGGTGGGGCGGGGTCGGCCACGATGCCGTACACTGGGCCGCTCAAACGGACCGTACCCTCACCGGAGGTTTCCATGGCCTTTACGCTCGAGCTTGGCGCCGCCGCTCCTGACTTCACCCTTCCGGGCACCGACGGCAACCAGTATTCCCTTTCCGATTTCAACGAGGACACGCTGGTCGTATTCTTTACCTGTAACCATTGCCCCTTCGTGGTCGGGTCGGACGAAGTCACCCGGGCCACGGCGCTCAAGTACGAGACCAAGGGCGTGCGCTTTGTCGGCATCAACTCCAACAGCGTGACCACGGTCCCCGAGGACGACATGGACCACATGGTCTCCCGGATGCAGGAGCACCGGTTCCCATGGCTCTACCTCCGCGATGAGGACCAGTCGGTGGCCAAGGCCTACGGTGCGCTGCGGACCCCGCATTTCTTCATTTTCGACAGCCACCGAACCCTGATCTACACCGGCCGTGGCGTGGACAACCCCAGGGAAACGGACAAGATGACGGTCAACGATCTGGAGAACGTGCTGGAGGAAGTGACCTCGGGCCGCCCGGTGAGCCAGCCGTTGACCAACCCGATCGGTTGCAACGTGAAGTGGGACGGGCAGGACGCGCACTGGATGCCGCCCCAAGCCTGCGACCTGGTGACCCCGAAAGGACTCCCGTGATCGAACTCGACCGCCGCGAAGCCGCCTTGATGCTATCGACCGTGATTTTCCGGATCCACGCCCGCGGATGGTGCGAGGGCACCTCGGGAAACTACAGCATCGTCCTGCAACGGGACCCGCTGGAACTCCTGGTCACCCGCACCGGCGCCGACAAGCGGCTGGTCGGGCCCGCGGATCTCCTCCTCATCGATGCCGACGCCAACCCGCTGGACGAGGATGCGCCGCAACCCTCCAGCGAAACACCGCTCCACACCACCCTGGCCGCGGGGTTCGGCGCCGGCGCGGTGCTCCACACCCACTCGGTCTGGGGAACCCTGCTGGGGGAACACCATCTGGAGGCGGGGGTGCTGCCCATCCAGGGCTACGAGATGATCAAGGGAATCACCGGCCGCACCACCCACGAGGACACCCTGGAAGTCCCGGTGTTCGCCAACACCCAGGACATGGTTGCCCTGGCCGGCGAACTGGAATCACGACGTGAGGCCATTGTCGGCGCGCGCGGCTTTCTCATTGCCGGGCATGGTCTGTACACTTACGGTTCCGATCTGGACGAGGCGGCCCGCCACGTCGAGATCCACGAGTTCCTGTTCGAGGTGGTAGGACGCAAGACATGGCCACGCTGACCGAATCCGGATCCGATACCCCCCTCACTGATTCCGCGCATATCCGCGAGTACCTGGGCCGACATGGCATCTGGTACCGGCGGTTCGACGGAGGGGACACGCTCACCGATCAGGCTACCCCGGATGACGTGCTGGCCGCCTACGATGCGCCGATCGCCGAGCTCAAGACCGAGGGAGGCTATGTGACCGCGGACGTCATCGACATCCAGCCGGACACGCCCGGTCTGGAGGCCATGCTGGCGAAGTTCGACAAGGAACACTGGCATGACGAGGACGAGGTCCGTTTCATCGTGGCCGGGCGGGGGATCTTCCACATCCACCCCAAGGATGCGCCGGTGTTTCGCATCGAGGTCCTGGCCGGGGACATGATCAACGTGCCCCGCGGGACCCTGCACTGGTTTCATCTGTGCGACGAACGACGTATCCGCGCCATCCGTCTCTTCCAGGACCCCGCGGGATGGACACCCCACTACAGCGACTCGGGTGAGGACGCCCGTCACATCCCCATGTGCATGGGACCCTCGGACTTCCCCCGCCGGTGACCGGGCCGCCAGGGCTGGTGCTGCTGGACATCGAAGGCACCACGACCCCGATCACCTTCGTTACCGGGACGCTCTTTCCCTTCGCCCGTGCGCGTCTGGAAGACGCGGCGCACCGGGCCGCGCGGGATCCCCGTCTCGCGGAAGCCTTCTCGCTCCTGCGAAAGGAACACGCGACCGAAACCGAAGGCGGGGCGAGCCTGGCTCCGTTCGGGATCGGAGCGGCGTTTGCCGAGCGGCTCATGGACGAGGATCGCAAGTCCACCGGGCTCAAGGCGCTCCAGGGTGTGTTGTGGGAGGAGGGGTACCGCAGCGGTGAGTTGCGGGGAGCGGTGTTCCAGGATGTGGCGCCGGCCCTGGTCCGTTGGACGGATGCCGGAGCCTCGGTTCGTATCTACTCGTCCGGAAGCGTGCTGGCGCAACAGCTCCTCTTCGCCCACTCGGAAGTGGGGGACCTCACCTCGTACCTCTCCGGGTACTACGACACCCGCACCGGCCCCAAACGGGAACCGGACTCCTACCGGGCCATCGCCGCCGACAGCGGGATCCCCGCCGGCGACACGCTCTTTCTCAGCGATGTGGTCGCCGAGCTCGACGCGGCCCGTGCGGCGGGAATGTCGACCGGGCTCATGACGAGGCCGGGCAACCCTCCGCAACCCGCGTCGGACCACCCGGCCTATCGTTCGTTCAGCGAAATCTCCTGAACGGAGCGGTTACATCCGCACGACCAGGGAGACGCTGAAGACGCTGTCCAGCTTCTCGAGCGGGGCGACCACGCTCTCGCCGGTCTCGACCCCGGACCCGTCGACGAGGGGAACCGTGGTCAACGAGGGCTCGTTCCGCCAGAGCAACTGCAACGAGGGCTTGAAGAACAGCGTCTCGGAAATGGCGATCGGGAGCGAGTTGGTGAAGTCGATCCGGACGTCCTCGGTGTTGTCGAGGTTCCAGTCCAGGATGAACAGGCTCTCGAACTGGGTCGAGGTGGTGGCCTGGACCCAGAAGTCGTAGGTGAATCGCACACCGGGGAAGTTGTGGTTCGTGAACGGATTCTCGACCACGTCGGACTGGAAGGTGTAGGTGGCGCTGTACGAGGTCTTGAACCGGATGGAGTCGTTGTCCTTCCAGGTATTACCGGCGCCGAGGGCGATCAGGGTCCGGCTGTCGATACCGGCAAAGGTGTTCCGGAGCCAGTCCGCCCCGCCAAAAGCGAAAAACCGTTGGCTGATGTCGTACTCATAGAGTCCACGGGCGAAGAACAGCTCGGCGGTCTTCTCGGTCCGGGAGTCCTTGGTCACGGTGAAGTCGTCGGCGGTCCCGGTCGCGGTGCGGGTGGACAGCGTGGACTGGGTCTGGGTGCCGCCGCCGCGCAGGGTCAACTTGGACTTGCGCCAATTGCGACGCAGCATGGCCTCAAGACCGAACGTGTTCGACTCGGAGTTCCCCGCGGTCCAGATCCCGCTCAGTTCGGTCTCGAACTCCCACCCGGGCTTAGTGTCTTCATTCTGCGCCCGCGCCGACGTGGACGCGGCGGTCGTGACGAGCAGCGCGCAAAGCACCGCGAACAACATACGAACCATGGTCTTCGCTCTCCTTGAGGGCGCCCCACATGGGCGTGAAAATTTCTTTCAGGTCGTTCGAATCGACCGGGCCCCCGGCATCGGGGCCGGGAATCTAAACCCAGGACACGCCCGCTTTGCAAGAAGTCACATCGGGCGTGAATCGAAGCGGGCCTTCAGGAGTCCCCACGTCCGACGTTGGATCGGGACCGCCGCACCGCAGGCCAGGACGCCGGAGTCCGAAACGACAAGGGGCACGCAGTCCGTACCGACGGGCTGGGATTCCGCATCGCAGGTCACGACCAGGGTGTCGGTGGCGCCGAAACAGAAGGTGACGAGAGGGATCAATCGCGATGTTCCGGGACCCAGGCGATCGAGGGGCACCGGTGAGAAGGGGAATCCACCCACGGAACACCGCAATTCGGTATCGAGAGCCACGTCGGTGGGGTTCTCCACCCGGATCTCGATGATGGCCTGGTCGCCGGCCGGGCTGCGTGTGGTGTCGGGGACGTCCACCACGACCGAGACCGTGCAGGTGTCCGTTTGCGCGGCAACCGGAACGGCAAGCGTCAGGAAAAGGAGCAGGATCACGGACAGACGTTGAAACATTTCGATAGTCCCCAGGGGCGATGTGGCGAGGCTAGAATAGCGCCCCCCCTTCAGAACGGATACCCGCGTGAGCGAGCCCAAGCCGGTCCCTCTTCGTCAGCGTCGCCCCGAGTCCGAGTGGCGGCGCATGATCGTGACCATTCTCACCACCCACCGGCTGCCGGTGGTGGACCCGGAACCGATGCCCACCGGTTCGGACATCGTCTGGGCCTCGGGGAACCTGATCGTCAAGACGACGGACCCACAGTGGGCCAAGGAACTGGTGGCGGAGCGCAGGGCCCTGGAAATCACCCG
This sequence comes from Candidatus Eiseniibacteriota bacterium, assembly GCA_942491735.1. Taxonomy (GTDB): domain Bacteria; phylum Eisenbacteria; class RBG-16-71-46; order JABDJR01; family JABDJR01; genus CALOCN01. The sequence goes on from CALOCN010000014.1 coordinate 913,033, forward strand.
GGGTCTCCCGATCGCGACGCCCCGGTTGGTCGCCCACGGCGAGCTCAGCGGCTGGCCCTATGTCGTCATGACGCGGCTTCCCGGGCGTGCCCTGTCCGGGGTCTGGCCCGGGCTCAACACCGGGGAGCGACGCGCGCTCGCGGCGGAGCTGGGCCGGGTGGTGCGGGAGCTCCATGCGGTGGATGCTCCCGCCCCGACGTCGTGGGAGCCGTTTCTGCTGGGGCGGCTGCGGGATGTCGGAGCGCCCCACCGGGAGGTCCATACGGAGGCCCGGTGGCTGGACCGGATAGATGCCTTCATGGAGTCGGTCCGGTTGATTACGCGGCCCCTGGTGTTCATGCACACCGAGGTGCTCGGGGAGCACGTCCTCGTCGATCGGGTGGAGGGTGACTGGCGGGTGACCGGGCTCATCGACTTTGCCGACAGCCGCACCGGAAACCCGGGCTACGAGATTCCCGCCCTGGTGGAGTTCATCTTCAAGGGAGAGCCCGGGATGTTGGGAACGTTCCTGGAAGCGTACGGCATGTTCGCGGAAGATCTCACCCCGGAGCTGGGCCGGGAGCTGCTGGCCTGGGGGTTGATCCACCAGTTCGGAAGCCTTCCCCGGATGCTTGCCGCTGCCGGCCCTCCCGAACCGGACGGCCTGGAGGCGTTGGCGGCGCGCCTCTACGATCCGCGCCCGTTTTCCGGAGCCTGACTAGGGACCGGTCGGAACCGTTTCCACATGGGTTCCGATTCCCACCCCGGCGAACCCGGCCTCCCGCACGATGTCCAGGGCCTTCACCACTTCGCCGTGGGCGACGCCGGTCTCGGCGCGGATCATCACCTTGGCGTCGGAATCCGCTTCGAGCAGCCCGGTGAGGTGGCGTTTGAGGTTGGGCCACGGCAGCGGATCCCCGTTCACCAGCAGCGTGCCCTCCTCGGTGAGGACCAGATCGATCTGGTGCGAGACCACGCCCTGGGACGGGGTGGCGCTGGTCGACTCGGGAAGCTGGAGTTCCAGTTCGCCGACCCGCTTGAAGGTCCCGGTGAGCATGAAGAAGATGAGAAGGAGAAAGAGAACGTCGATGAGCGAGGTCACGTTGAGGGTGACCTCCTTCTTGCCCCGGCGTTCCCGGAAGGCGAAGCTGCTCACGACTCCAGTTCCACGATGCCGGGACGGGAGTCCGTGTGGCGCAGGCGGCTCACGAGCCGGCTGGCGTTGGCTTCGATCTCGGTGATGAGGGCCTCGGACTTGGCGGCGAGCAGGTTGTAGGCGATGAGCGTGGGAATCCCGATCGCCAACCCCACCGCGGTGGTGATCATGGCCTCGCTGATTCCCTCGGAGAGCGCCTGCGGATCCCCCAGCCCCGAGATGGAGATGGAGGCGAACACCTTGATCATGCCGGTCACGGTCCCCAGGAGCCCCAGGAGAGGGGCGGCCTGGGCGATGGTCTGCAGCCACACCAGATGACGTTCCAACTGGGTGGTCTCCTGCCGTCCGGTGTCCAGCACCGCATCCCGCATGACATCCCAGGGTTCCGAAGCGTTCTCGAGCCCGGCCCGCATCACATCCGAGAACACACCGGGGTTGCGGCGGCAGACCTCGATGGCCACGCTGAGATCCCGCCCTGGTTGCACCGCCTCGGCGACCTGGATGATCTCCCGGGGCAGGACCCGGCTGCGGCTAAGCGCCCACAGACGTTCCACGGCGATGGTCCCGGCGACCAGGCTACACAGGGCCAACGGGTAGATGAGGGGCCCTGCCTTGTCGAGAAATTCAATCATGCGGTGACTCCGGCACGTTTTTGGAGGGCGCAAGCATAGGAGGGACCGGGAGGCGCGGCAAGCCGTGTCTCAACGGCGGGAGGCAGGCAGATAGCTCAGCTTGACCGTGAGCACGAGGGTTTCATCGGGGAAGTTCGCCGGGAGGGGGCGATACGGCGCCACCGCCTTGAAGGTGCCGACGCTGCACTGGGTGAGGGCGCGATCTCCCTCCTCCTCCAGCACTTCCATGTTGAGCAGCGAGCCGTCCCGCGCCACCTCGATCCGCACCACGTTCCATCCGTGGATGATTCCGTAGAAGAACGCGGCGGGGGGATACCAGCTCTCGGTGAAGTCGCGGCGGAATCGTTGCAGCCAGGGGGCGAAATCCCAGGCGTAGGTGCTGAGCGAGATGTCCCCATGGGCGGCGTTTCCGGTGGGGTTGTTCTGGGCCTCCTGGTAGAGGTCGAAGTCCCCCCTGGGGCGTTGGAGCAACTGGGACGCGTTGGTTCCTCCCTGGCGTTGCAGCATCTGCATGCTACGACTGGCCTGGGTCGGGGCCGGTGCTGCGTCCTGGACTCCCTGGGGATCCTTCTCGCTGCCCTCTTCCCGGGCTTCTCCCGGTGTCTCCGGGGTGGGCTGGATCAGCTCGCCTCCCAGCGGATCGTTCCTGGCGGCCTCCGGCGTGTCGGCCTGGGGATCGCCCTGGGTCGCCTCGTTGGGTTGGGGGTCCGTCGTTTCGGCTTCGATTTCCTTGCCGGTGTCCGGTTCCGGGGGCGCCGGGGCGCCGGGATCCAGTTGAACATCCGGGGAATCGGACCGCCCGTCCAATCGGGGTGCGTCGGCGGTCTCACCTGGCACGTCGTCGCGGGCCCGGCTGTCCACGTTGCTGAGCAGGTCGGCGGACTCCGGCGGCTCCGTGGCCCGATCCTCCGGCAACTCACTGAACCGGCGTGGCGTCTCCGATCGATCCCCCGGGGGGTCCGAGAAGACCAACTGGATGGGCTCCGGGATTTGCGCCTGCACCTCGCCCGGTGCAAAAGGGCGCAGGATCCACAAGCCGATGCCCGCCGCCACATGGGCGAGCAGGGTGATCAGTACCGCGTTGATCCAGGTGCGTCGTTGGGACGTGTTGGGAGTCTTGGACATGATGGTTCTTGGCGAGGGGGTCGCGTTCTGATTGTACCCGGGAACGAGGCGATCGGGTCCCGTCTCCTGTAAGCTGTGACCGGATCGTCGATTTGGGCGACGTAGATCCTAATCGATTCAGGGGTAACGTGTTATGGATTCGTACGACGTCCTGGTCCTGGGGGCGGGGGCGGTTGGGTGCTCGGTGGCCGCGCATCTTCTGCGAGGCCGGCCCGGCCTGAGGGTCCTCCTCGTAGATGCCCACCACGTGGGGGCGGGCAGCACCAGCCGCAGCACCGCCGCATTTCGACACCAGTGGAGCGTTCCCGCTCACGTCTCCTTCTCGCGCTACGCCTCCGCGGAGTATGCGCGGCTGGAGAGCCAGGGTCATCCCATTCGATTCCGCCGCAACGGCTACCTCTTTCTCTACACGGATCGGGCGGCGCTCGCCGAGGCCGCGGACCGGGTCGAGCGTCAACGGGAAATGGGCGTCGAGGGGGTTCGTGTGCTGACCCCCGGTCAGATCCAGGGGATCCCCGGAGGGGATGCGGTGGACGATCCCGCGGTGGTGGGTGCGACCTGGGGACCCCGGGACGGGTTTCTCGACCCGCTCGCGGTGGCGCAGACGTATCTCAAGGAAGCCAAGGGGGCAGGCGTCCTCTACCGCCCCGGCGTGACGGTGAGCGGACTCGAATCGGTGGGCGGGGCCTGGCGTGTGAGGACCGGGTCCGGGGAGACAATCGCTGCCGCGCGCCTGGCGGTGTGCTGCGGGGTCTGGACCGATGCGCTTCTTGCCCCCATGGGGCTTCCGGTTCCGATTCGCCCCGCCAAAAGGTACCTGTATCACTCCCGCCCGTTGCGGGAACGGGAGGTCGCGACGTGGCCGCTCCTGATCGGGGACGCGGGTCAGCACCTGCGGCCCTCGGAGGGGAACACCCTGATGATGGCCTGGGAAGAACGGCCGCGCCCCCGGGAGTCTGGACGGGATCCGGTTGAACTCTGGAGGGATCAGGACACGATTGACCCCGGGTTCGGCCTGGGAGTCGAGGACTACGGAATGACCGTCCTGGCCGCGCTGGCCCGTCACATCCCCGCCCTGGCCGAGGAAGTCGCTCTCGCCCGGGTGACCTGTGGTTGGTATGCGGTGACGCCGGATCACAAGGCGATCCTTGGCGAGGACCCCCGCGCGCCGGGGCTGTTCCATGCCGCCGGGTTCTCGGGGCACGGGATCATGCACGCGGCGGCGACCGGGAAGACCCTGTCCGAGGTCCTGACCGGGGAGGCCCCCTCGCTGATTTCCGCCGGGGAGCTGGCCTCCGGTTTCGGGATCGGTCCCTTGTTGGCGGGAGAATTGCGGGAGCCGGTCGAAGGCATGGTGCTCTGATGGATCTCTTTCCGAATCTGGAACCCCAGCCCCCGGAACCGGTGGATCCCGGAGCACTCCTGCAACTGGGCACCTCGTCCTTTTCCACCCCGGACTGGATTGGCCCGTTCTATCCGGTGGGAACCAAACCCTCCGAGTTTCTCAGCGTCTATGCTCGCCGCTACCCGGTGGTGGAGATCGACGCCACGTACTACGGCGTGCCCCGTGCGCGGACCGTGGCGGCGTGGGATCGCAAGACCCCTTCCTGGTTTCGCCTCTGTGCGAAGTTCCCCCGCGACATCGTGCATGGGGGCGTTGGACCGCGACCCGACCCGGACGTGGTGTTGGACCCGGAGGCAACCGGACCGGTGGTGCGCGAGTTCCTCGACGTGATGGCGCCTCTCGGGGCCAAGCTGGGGCCGCTGGTTCTTCAGTTCCCGAGGTTCGCGTCCGGTTCCCTGGGCCCGGGGGAATTTCGCGATCGTCTGGATGCGTTCCTGGGCGGCCTACCGGAGTCGGTGCGGGTCGCGGTGGAAATCCGCAATCGCTCCTGGCTTACTCCGGACTTTGCCCGGTTGCTGGCACGGCATCGGGCGGCGCTCGTGCTTTCCGACTATGTGGCCATGCCGCTCGGGGACGAACTGGAACAGATCCTCGACCCGGTCACCACCGACTTCGCCTACGTCAGGCTCCTGGGAGATCATCGGGAGATGGATCGGTTGACCTCCACCTGGGAGCGGGAGGTGGTGGACCGGACGGACCGGCTCCGTCGGTGGAGCGGAGTGTTGGTCCGGCTCCTGGAGCGGCGGGTTCCCACCCTGGTCTTTGCCAACAACCACTACGCGGGGCACGCCCCGGCCACCCTGGAGAAGCTGCGGGGCCTGGTTCGTGAGGCGTTGGAGGGGGACTCCCTCGATCCGGGGATCGAGTAAACCCGGGGGGGCGCAAGGGGTTGACCCCACGAAGGATCGCCCGATTCTCCGGGAAAATGGACAGATTCCGTCCACTTGTCGTCGTGGCGGGTCCCATAATTGGTTGAATAGCCCCAGCTTGTCGCGGTCCGCGGTGCCGATGTGGCTTGAATCCCAGCCACAACCCGCTAGAATAGTGGGGCACCTCATAGGTTCGTTATTTCACCAATTGGGTTTCCTTCGTCCACCGCGTGATGTTCCATCCGGAATGTGCGTGCTCGGGGGAATGCGCTGTCCAGGGGGATGTCGGAGGCAATGCGAGTGATTCATGCTCTCCGGCGATCAAGGGGGTCCTCGTCCATGCTCCGCAGCTTGGTCTCGTCTTGGCCAATCGTGTCCCGTTCACGGATCGCCCTCGGCGTGCTGGTGACCGGGTTGACCTTCGGGTCCAGCTCGGCGATCGGGAACACCCAGATCTTCGAGAGCCCCCATGTGCATCCCATCGAGATGTCTCCGGATGGGACGCGTCTCTTCGCGGTCAACACCGACGATCACCGGGTTTCCGTGTTCGACCTGACCCAGGGAGGCGTGGACCTTCTCATGGAGATCCCGGTCGGGATCGAGCCGGTGACGGTTCGGGCACGCACCAACACCGAGATCTGGGTGGTGAACCACATCTCGGACACCATCAGCATTATCGACCTGACCACGGGCAACGTGGTCAGGACCCTGACCGTGGGCGATGAGGTGACCGACGTGGTCTTCGCGGGCGCACCGGAGCGGGCCTTCGTCGCGGTTTCCCAGGAAGACCTCGTGCAGGTCTACGACGCGGTGAACCCCACCACGCCCATCAACACGATTCCTCTCAACGGCAACGATCCGCGTTCCCTGGCCACGAACGGAACCAAGGTGTTCGTGGCCATCATGGACAGCGGCAACAACACCACCATCGTTTCGCGCGACACCGTGGCCGTGGATTCGCTGGGGCTGCCCCCGCCCAATCCCCCCATGAACGGCGGACTTCCCGCACCTCCTCCCAACGGGCTCATCGTGCGGCACAACGGCACCAACTGGGTGGATGAGTTGTCGCGGTCCTGGGACCATCGCATCCCGTTCACCCTCTACGACAACGACGTCGTCGAGATCGACGTCGCGACCCAGACCGTGACCAATGCGTTCCAGGGGGTGGGAACGACCCTTTTCAACGTCGCCATCAACCCGTCGACCGGCCGCCTGTATGTCTCCGCCCAGGAGGCCACCAACGAGATCCGCTTCGAGCCGGTGCTCAACGGACAATTCGCCCAGGTCTGGCTGACCACCATCGATACCGGCGGCCCCACCGTGACCCCGGTTCATGTGAACAGCCACATCAACTACGGCGTCCCGGCCGGTGATCCGGTCGAGCGTTCGCTGAGCCTCGGGCTCCTCGTGGACCTCGCCGTTTCCAGCAACGGGGCGGATGTCTACGGGGCCGCTTTCGGTTCCCGCAAGGTGGGCGTGTTCGACGCGAACGCGGCGATTCAGCGCCGCATTCCCGTGGGTGACGGCCCCACCGGCGTCGCCCTCGATGAACCACGCACGGCACTGTATGTGCTCAACCGGTTCGACAACACGGTCAGTCGGGTGAACCTCGTCGATGACAGCCGGGTGGACTATCCGCTGGGGTTCGATGTCACCCCGGCCAACATCCGGTCCGGGCGTTCCCTTTTCTACGACACCGAGAACTCGTCGGCGCACGGCGATCTGGCCTGCGCGTCCTGTCACATCTGGGGCGGGTCGGATCATCTGGCCTGGAACCTGGGTGACCCCACCGGGAGCCTGACCCCCATTCCCCCCGGCAACCCGGCCTCGGGGACGTTCCATCCCATGAAGGGCCCCATGTTCACCCAGTCCATCAAGGGACTGCCGGGCACGGAACCCCTCCATTGGCGCGGGGATCGCGCGGACCTCCTCTCGTTCAACCCGGCGTTCCTGACCATCATGGGCCGAAGCGCCATGCTCGACTTCGCCGACTTCCAGGACATGGAGGACTTCCTGTTCTCCATCCAGTACCCGCCGACGCCGGGACGCAACCTGGACGGCTCGCTGCCCAATCCGGGGACCTCCCCGGACCCGGCCAACGGGGAAACGCTTTTCAATACCGGCGGTCTGGCCGGCGGCGGTAACTGCGTCGACTGCCACTCGATTCCCACCGGGACCAACCAGCTCATCATTCCCGCGGGGGCGGTGACCGAGCCGGTTGCGCTCAAGACACCCCAACTGCGCAACCTCTACGAGAAGCGCGGGTTCGACGCCATGTCGCCCAACGTGTCCCGTGGTTTCGGGTTCGGTAACGACGCCGCGCGCCGCACCCTGGACGAACAGCTGGAGCACGTCGCCTTCACCTTCCCGACCCAGGATGACCGGGACGATGTGGCCGCGTTCATGCTCATGTACGACAGCGGCACGCCCACCGCGTTGGGGACCCAGTACACCTTCGACGGAACCAACCACGCCGCGGGGCTCACCATCCTGTCCACCCTGAGCACGCTGGCCGACGGCGACGTGATCGGTCTCATCGCCAAGGGGCGTGACGGGGCCGGCGATGCGCGGGGTTGGACCTACCAGGGAAGCGGGAACTGGATCTCGGACCGCGAGACCGACGACGTCATGACCCAGACCGACATCCTCAACATCGCCGGGGCGGGGACGGAGATCACCTTTACCGCGGTGACCGAGGCCTGCGAGTTCCGGCTCGGAGTGGACCGGGACGGGGACAGCTATCGCGATCGCGACGAGTTGGACTTCGGCACGGATCCCAACGATCCGCTCAACAACCCGGCCGTGACCGGGACCGATCCCCGGGTCCCGACCATCGCCATGCCGCTGGAGCAGGCGCATCCCAACCCGACCAGCCGAGCCACCAGCATCGCCTACTCGCTGGAGCGGATCGGTGCGGTGCGGCTGGATGTGTTCGATGTGCAGGGGCGTCTGGTGCGCACCCTGGTCGACACGCCGCAGGAAGCAGCGGGTCGGCACGAACGCGCCTGGGATCTCCGCGACGACAGTGGTCGCTCGGTCAGCCCCGGCATGTACTTCTACAAGCTCCAGTCGCCGGAGGGGACTTTCAGCCGGAGACTGGTCGTCCTGCGGTAGTGCACCCTTCCCGAGCATGGTTTGCCCTGGGCGTTCTGCTGATCGCCCTGGCCGATTGTTCGCCGCCTGGGCGTCCTCCATCCCTCATCCTGGTCACCATCGACACGTTGAGGGCGGACTACCTGGGTAGCCATGGCTATCCGGGTCCGGTGTCTCCGCGGTTGGATGCTTTTGCCGCGGAGGCGGTCCGCTTCGATCGCTGCTATTCGGCAGCCCCCTGGACCAAGCCCTCGGTGGCCTCCCTGTTCACCGGACTCCATCCCCGCGCCCACGGCGTCACCAATCATGAGGGCCTCATGTGGGGGGAGGAATCCGAGGCGATGCGCAAGGGGATCCTGGCGGAGGATGTGACCACCCTCGCCGAGACCCTTGCTGCCTCCGGCTATCGGACAGGAGCTTTTGTCGCCAACCCATGGCTCCTCGCCGAGTACGGATTCGGACAGGGTTTCGAGGTCTATGACGATACCCTGGCGGACTCCGAAACACCGGCGGACTCCATGCTTGCCCGGGCCAATGCCTGGCTCGCCTCGCCCGGGGACGATCGCCCCATCTTTCTCTATCTGCATCTCATGGATGTCCACGGTCCCTATGTGGCACCGGACTCGGTCTACGCGACCCTTGTCGCGGCCATGGACCCCGACCCGGGCGCGATCCTGACCCCCGACCAGGTCGCGAACATCCCGGAGTACCTGACCCGGACGCCTTGGTACAACGACGAAGTCGCTCTCCGGCTGGATGTGTGGCGCCTGCGGTATGCGGCCGGTGTCCGGGATCTGGACACGAGGTTGGGGGCGTTTCTCGATCAGTTGAGGGAGACGGGACTCCTGGAAGGGAGTGTTGTCGTGCTGACCTCGGATCACGGGGAAGAGTTGTTCGAACACGGGGGATGGACCCACGGGTATACCCTCTACCAGGATCAGATCCGGGTTCCCCTGCTCATTCGACCGCCCGGGTCCGCCAGGCCCCGAACGGTTCGGGAGGTGGTTGGGCTGGTGGATCTCATGCCGACGCTCCTCGATCTGGTGGGGCTTCCCGCTGGGCCGGGCGGCGCGGACCGGAGCTTTGCCGGCGCGGTCGAGACCGGTGAGATGGGCGAGCCGCGTGTCGTGATGTCGTCGTCGACCCTCAAGAACCCCGGATTGACGTCGCTGTGTGTCGGCCGGTATCAACTCATCGAGAACGCGAAGCGCAACCAGGTGGCCCTGTTCGATGTGGTGGAGGATCCCGGCAACCTCCGCAACGTGGCGAGCGCCAATCCGGAGCTCGCGTTGGAACTACATGGGCAACTGAAGCAATGGCTTGAGGACCCCGATGCCCGCGGGCTGTTCCTGCCGACCTCGAATGAGCCCACCGATAAACAGAAGGAACTGCTTCGTTCGCTGGGGTACGTGGACTAGGGAATGCGTGGAACGGGTCGCCCGGGTTCGGAAGTAACTGCGGTCGGGACGTATCCGGCCATCTGCCTTGTCGCGGCGCTCCTGGCGTTGACCGGGACCCTGTTGGTGCGCTGGTTTCCCCTGCCGTCGTTCGAGAGCGGTGAGTTCCTCTCGTCCTACGGCACCGTGGACAATCGGCGGGTGCTTCTCACCTACGCGGTCTGTGTTGCCGCAGTCTTCGCCGCCCCCCCGCTTGTGCTTTGGCGTCGCGGGATGTTGGGTCGTGGAATCAATGGAGAGGTCGACGAAGTCGTTCCTTCCCCGGTGAGGCGTCGCCGATGGGTCTCCACCGTGAATGCCCTGGCCGGTCTGGCCGCTCTCGGCGTATTGCTCGTGGGTCCAGGAGTGGCCATGGGCCCCATCGACGGACACGAACTCGTCCACTTCGGGTATCTTGGGGAGGTGGAACTCGGGAAGTGGCTGAACGTCGACACCCGGATCACCTACGGCCCCCTGTCCGGCTATGCCTTGTACGGGTTCATGAAAGCGACCAGCTTCAGTCTGGTCGGGTTCCGTCTCTACTGGAACGTCGTCGCGGCGGTGGTGTTGTTCGCGGTCCTGTTCCTGGCCTCACCCCGGATGCGGAGCAGGTACCTTTTCGCGGTTCTCGCGCTTTACCTCCTTGTCTTCACCCTGGCGCGCTACTACCTCCCGGACGCGGAGGGGGTCAATGGAGGGAAGTGGGGATGGGGAAACCTGCTACGCAACGGGTGGATCCCCATCGCCATTCTGGCGTTCGAACCGTACCTCGCCAGGTCCACGCGCTGGTGGCCACGCGCCCTGGCCGGGGCGGCGGTGATTGTCGGTGCGTTCTACGCCCAGGAGACGGCGGGAGCGGGGATGGCATGCCTGGGTCTCCTCGTTGTGCTCGCCGGGTGGAGCGACAAGAGGCGTTTGCTGGGGCGTGATCTCGTCGCGTTTGCTGCAGGTGGAGTCGTTGGGCTGGGCTTGATCCTGATTCCGGGCATGCTGCGGGGTTCCGGACTCGAGTACCTGGATGCGACGTGGCGTGCTCCCGGGCTCTTCCTGAGTGGGGCGGGGAATCTCCCTTACCCGAGTCTGTGGGGAGGAGGGAGCCGGGGAGTCGGTCATTGGGCCTTCTTCCTGCTTCCGGCCTTCAACCTGTTCCTGCTCCTGGCATCCTGGGCGAGAGTGTTGCGGGGTGAGCGAGGCGTCTGGATGCCCCTTGCGCTGTTCGCCACCTTGTCCTACCTGTCCGTACTGGTGCGAGCCGACGAGAGCCATCTCTACAACGTCACCTTGACCCCCATTCTCCTGTCCTTCCTGATGGTGGACCGGTGGGATCGGAGGCGGGTGTCGGGCCCTCGGCGAGTCCGGCGATTCGCGGCCCTGGTGCTGCTGCTTGTCCCCACCCTGATGGTGCAACCGGGATTGGTGGATCTTGTGCGGGGGGCGGTGCGGCGTTCGATGAACTGGAACCCCGCCCCCCCTTCGGGGTGGACCCGTGTGCCAACCCAGCGCGGCGGAATCTGGGTGCCCCCCGACAACTGGTTCAAGAACCCGGACTGGCGCGGTGAAGATTCACTGGAAGCGTTGATCATGATTCGCGAGTTGAGCGGCGGTGACCCGGTGATGATCTTCGGCAATCGGGCCAGTCTCTACTATTTTCTTGCCGAGGTGCCCTGCGCCGTTCCCTATACCGATCTCTCCTCGCAACGACAGACACCCCGCGACAAACGGATCATGGGGGCTGCATTCAGGGATTCCAAACCGGGATACTATTTCGTGCAGGAGGGAGTGTTCCGTGGAGGGGAACGTCCACCGGGCTTTGCCTATCGGAACCTGGGTCCCCATCTCGGTTTCGTCGTATTCCAGAGGAACGACTTGCCGCCGGTGGCCCTCCCGTGAGTTCCGCCCGACCCCTCAACGCAATTAGTGGTACAGGTTGCGACTGCGGGCAGGGAGCAATCCGTCCGCGGCGAAGGAGCCGGTGCGCCGGGCGTGATCGAGCCGCTGCGCGTGGGACCCTTCCCAACGGGTCTCGACCAGGGTGGCCGCGGAGCTCGACCACCGCAGGACCACATCCTCTTCCCGGTCGAGCAGCAGGTGGGTCTCCTTCTCCCCGGTCAGGTAGCGGACCCCAAGCCGGGGGGCCTCCGGGTGATCCCCGGCCAGATCCAGCAGACGGCGGATCGCTTCGGCGTCGTCAATGCCGTCGACCCGTTCCATGAGGTAGTCGTCCGGGAGCGCCTTGACCAGGCCGGGGAGGTCCGCGGAGGGCGCGGGTTCCTTCAGGGAACCGACCAGCAGGAAGGCGACCGCGATCGCCGATCCCACCACCACGACCACGATCAGGATGCCCTTCACTCGCGACTCCTACAGCCTGCGGGCAAGGCTGAGGGCGAACAGGTTCCCGGGATCCGGGTACCAGCACTCCATCCGGAATCCGCCCTTGGCCAGCATTTCCGTGACCAGGTCCTGGTTGAACTTGGTGCTCAGTTCGGTGCGGATGGCTTCCCCGGTCGCGAGGTTGAACTCCACGTCGATTCCCGGCAGCTCGACGAACATGGGGCGGGTGGGCCGCAGCCACATCTCGATGCGGTGCTCCGGGGCGTTGTAGAAGGCGTGGTGTTCGTAGCTCTCCGGGTCGAAGTTGCCGTCGAAGGATGTGTTCATGACCCGCAGGATGTTGCGGTTGAACTCGGCGGTGACGCCGGCCGCGTCGTTGTAGGCCGCCTCGATGCGCGCCGGGTCCTTGATGAGATCCGTGCCCAGCAGCAACCAGCTTCCGGGTTCCAGCGCGTCCCGCACATGATCAAGCAGCTCCACCGCCCCGGTCGGGGTGAAATTGCCGATGGTCCCTCCCAGGAAGACAGCCAGCTGGGAGGTGCTCTCCGGCAGGTGCCCCAGATCCTGGCTGAAGTCGGCAATGATGGCGTGCACCGAGAGCCCGGGGTACAGCTCCACCAACTCCTTCGCCGAGCGCCGCAGGATCCCCTCGCTCACGTCGACCGGGACATAGCGGGTCAGGGTCTGTGCGTCGCGCATGCGGTCGAGCAGGATGCGGGTCTTGGTGGATGCGCCGGAACCGAGTTCCACGAGGTCGCGGGCCCGCGTTCGCTCGATGATGTCGGTGGCGGCACGGTCGAGGATGCTTGCCTCGGTGCGGGTCTGGTAGTACTCCGGCTGCTCGGTGATCCGTTCGAACAGCCGTGACCCGACGTCGTCATAGAAGAAGCGGGATGGGATCACCCGCGGCGTGCCGGTCAACCCGGCGTACAACTCCTGCAGGGTGGCGTGCGATTCGTCGCCGCGGAGGTGGTTGTGAACTTCGATGGCTTCGGCTGTCATGTTGTGGTCTCCATTCCCTTGGGCGTCAAGCGCCTCTCCAACCATCCCAATACCGCATCCACGAGGAGCGCGAGCAGGGCTGCCGGGATAGCCCCGGACAGGATAAGGGTTGCGTCGTTCATTTGCAGTCCCGAGACGATGGGCTCTCCGAGCCCCCCCGCCCCGATGAAGGCGGCGAGGGTGGCCGTTCCCACGGTGATTACCGCCGCGGTGCGGATCCCGGCCAGGATCACCGGGGCGGCGAGGGGGAGGCGGATCCGCTGCAGCACCTGGTGTTCGGTCATGCCCAGGGCCAGACCGGCGCTGGACGCGGCCGGCCCCGCATCCCGGACGCCGGTGTAGGTGTTGCGCAGGATCGGAAAGATGGAGTAGATCCACAGGGCCATCACCGCCGGCACCACCCCGACCCCGAACAGGGGGATCATGAAGGCAAGAAGGGCAATGGACGGAATGGTCTGGGTGACGCCCATGATCCGGATGGTTGTTTCCGCCGCGGCGCGACGGCGTTCCAGCACGAGACCCAGGGGGACGGCGATCAGCACTCCCAGGAGCAGGGCCACCCCGGTCAGACCCAGATGGGTGAGGGTCTGCGAGAGGAGTTGGGAGCGATTGGCCGCCATGTAGGCGGGCAGGGACAGGCCCTTGGCGCGGACTCCCTCCACCTCCACGTGTCCCACCAGCCCCAGATCCTCGAGCAGGTCCTGGGCCACCGACTCGACCGGTTCACCGTCCAGTTGCAGTCGCTTGTTGTAGGCCCGCATGGCGTCCTCGTCCAGCGCCCCGGTCAGGAGCCCCAGCACGCTCCCCAACTGCGGATACCGGGCCAGGGTTTCGCCCCGCACCAGGGGTGCCGCCTCGTAGGGGGGGAAGAACTCGCGATCGTCGGCCAGGACCACGAGGTCGTGCACCACGATCAGCCCATCGGTGGTGTAGACATCGAGCAGGTCGATCCGCCCTTCACCCGCAGCCTGGTACTTGAGTTGCTGCTGCATCCCGCTCACCTTGCCCAGGGTGAATCCATAGAAACCGGACAGGCCCTTGAGTCCGTCTTCCCGCTCGATGAACTCGTAGCCGAGCCCCGCGTGGAGATCCCCGGCAATGCGGGCAAGATCGCCGAGGGTGCGCAGGTTCTCCCGTTCGGCGAGGGTGCGTGGAACGGCAATCTCGTAGGCGTTCTCGAACCCGAGGGGGCCCAACCACCAGAGGTCCCATTGGGCCAGGAACTCCCTGCGAACGATCCCCAGGGCCTCGGTCGCGTTGCCCACCGATGGATGTCCCAACAGGGTGACCAGTCCCGTCCCGGTGTACTCGGGATAGAGGTCGATGGAACCCCCCTGAAGCGCCTCGAAACAGATCTGGGTGCCGGCGAGGTTGAAGGTGCGCTTCACCTCGAGGTCGGTCCGGGCCTCGACGAGGCGGGCAAACACCTCGGCGAGGAGGCGGCTTTCCTCGAAGTTCTTGGATCCCACGGTGATGGTGCCGGACTCGGTCGCGAGGGCCGGCGAACCGGCGGCCAGGAGAGCCACGGCGAGCACCATCCCGATCCCGCGGGACCGCATCACGAGGCGCCGACTCCGTCGAGGTGACCCAGCAGGTCGGCCACGTACCCATCCCCGGGGTCGGCGCGGAGCGCGCGCGGGGTGTCGATACGCAGGAGTTCCCCGGCACGGAGCACCGCCACCCGATCGCCCAGGCGAAAGGCCTCGGCGAGATCATGGGTGACCAGGACCAGGGTCTTTCCCAGGCGCTGCTTCATGCTCACGAACTCGTCCTGGAGGACCAGGCGGGTCATGGCATCGAGGGCGCCGAAGGGCTCATCCAGAAGCACGATGGCGGGATCCGCGGCCAGGGCACGGGCAATGGCGACCCGTTGGCGCTGGCCGCCGGACAGCTCCGAGGGGAACCGGTTCGCGTGTTCCGCCTTGAGCCCCACCAGATCCAGCAACTCGGTCACCCGGTCGTCGATGCGTTCGCGCGACCATTCCAGCAGCTCCGGAACAAGACCCACGTTCCGGGCCACGGTCCAGTGGGGGAGAAGTCCGCCCTCCTGCTGCACATAGCCCATCCCCCGACGGAGGGCGATGGGGTCCCAGTTCTCGACTTCGCGCCCACGCACCCGCACCCGGCCGGTGGTGGGGGCGACCATGCGGTTGAACAACCGCAACAGGGTGGTCTTCCCGCAGCCGCTTTCGCCGATGAGCACGACCGTCTCGCCGGCGGAGACGCTCAGGGAGACCCCATGCAGTGCGCGGGTTCCGTCCGGGTAGGTTACGCCAACCTCGACGGCTTCCAGGAGGGGCGGATGGGAATCGCGGGTCACGCGGCGTCCTTCGCGTGGGGGGGGCCGTGGCCAAAAGTGGACGAGACGCTGAGCCTACCGGGTTGGGGGAGGCGTTACAACCGCAACGGACCTGCTCAGTTGGAGGGGACGGTCCAGGAGTGGGGGACCGGTTCGACGTCGCATCGCATGGACGACACGACCCCGCTGGCAAAGGTCACCGTGTAGTCGTCGTTGTCGGCCAGCGTACTGACTGGACACTCCATCACCGAGTTGCCGAGGAGTCCGGCGAGGGCGACCACGGTTACGTTCAGGTCCCCGTCCGCAGCTGGATTGTCGGTTCCGTAGAGGATCGCCGCCTCGAAGATGTTGTGCTGGTTGGAAATGCACGAGGCTTCACGCGCGTTGTCCGACATGCGGACAAAGTTGGGGATGGCGATGGAGGAGAGGATACCGATGATCACCACCACGATCATGAGCTCGACCAATGTGAATCCGCGCTGGTTGTTCATCGGGGTCTCCTGGGAGTACGCGCCCGCTACCTGGAATGCAATGAACGCGCCAACCCTGGAGACAAGGCGGGTTGTTCGTACTAACGCATTGGATGCAACGGGTTACAGAGTGGGCGGCGCCCATGGGACGCGGCTCGGACCTGTCCGCGGCGGTCGGGAAGGCGGCAGAATGACCCATGACAAGGCAAATTGCATGATGCAGTGCGAGGGCATGCATTCCACCCTTGCGGGTCAGGAGGGCCGGGCAAGACGCAGGCGAGCCCGCTTGCGGAGCCGGCGAAAGCGCAGGTAGATCTCCATGAACGCCAGGCGTGCACGGTCAACCAGGGTGATTCGGATGGATTCGGGGCGGACGAACACGGTGTCGGTGCGATCCTTGTACCAGATCCGATAGCCTGCCGCGTGGGCCCAGGCCAGGATGTGCGCCAGATCGGGGTTCACGTAGGCCGCGCCGTGGGTCTCCACCGAGACGACCGCGGGACGGCTGACCAGATTGCGGATGACCTGCCATTCGCTTCCCTCGATATCCACGCTGAGCAGATCGATCGTTCCGTCGTCGATGGCGTCGAAAGGCATCGCCTCCACCTCGAAAACGTCCGCTTCCTGCTCCCGATACCCGTCGTTGACCTGGGCCGGGCTCGCGGCAACGCCGGCCACATAGGTCGATGCATCCCGTTGCACCAGGCGCAGGGTGCCGACCGTCTCGTGGATGGCCACCGGATGCAGCGTGACATGGGGCAGGTCGCCGAACCGGTCGCGGATCCGCCGGATGCACTCGGGGTCCGGCTCCACGAGGGTGGTGCGAACGCCGGCCTCGATGAAGTCGAGGACGTTGGAGGTCTCGGGAAAGTAGACCCCGACCTCGGCCACGTGCCGTGGAACGAATCCCTTGCCCTGGAGATTGCGGAAGATGCGTTTGCCCGAACCGGTGACCATGGGGGGGATGATAGACGCTGGGACCGCCCGGGGGCAGGGTGGCAACCTCCCCGGGCCCCTGTGCTACCGTTACGGGCTCATTTGGGTCCGCCGGGTGTTCCGGCGGAAGGAGGACTCCGTGGCGATCCGTATTTACGACACCCTCAAGGCGCAGAAGGTCCCGTTCACTCCGGTTCAGGAGGGAAAGGTGACCATGTATGTCTGTGGCATGACCGTGCAGGACGTCCCTCATGTGGGGCATCTGCGGTCGTCCATCGTGGGGGACTCCATCCGGCGTTTCCTGGAGTGGCGGGGCCTCGAGGTCACCTTCGTCTACAACTTCACCGACATCGACGACAAGATCATCGCCAAGGCGGAAGACGAGGGCGTGGAGTACCAGGTGGTGGCCCGTCGCAACGAGGCCCTGTTCCTGGAGTTCGCCCAGGCGCTCAACATCAAGCCGGCCACCCACTACCCGCGCGCCACCGAGCACATCACGGAGATCCTCGCGCTCATTACGCAGTTGATCGACGACGGGAAGGCGTACCCCGCCGAGAACGGGGATGTGTACTACCGGGTCCGGTCGTTCGACACCTACGGCAAGCTATCCAAGAAGCGCATCGACGATCTCCAGTCCGGGGCGCGGATCGAGGTCGAGGACCTCAAGGAGGATCCGCTCGACTTCGCGCTGTGGAAGGCGGCCAAACCGGGGGAGCCGGCCTGGGACACGCCGTGGGGCCGGGGACGCCCCGGCTGGCATATCGAGTGCTCGGCCATGAGCATGAAGTACTGCGGCGCCACCCTGGACCTCCACGGGGGCGGTGAGGACCTGATCTTTCCCCATCATGAGAACGAGATCGCCCAGAGTGAAGGGGCGACCGGCAAGCCGTTCGCCAACTACTGGGTACACAACGGATGGGTGACGTTGGGCGGGGACAAGATGTCCAAGTCGACCAAGAAGTTCCGCCCCATCGACGAGGTGGTGGCGGCGTTCCATCCCGAGGCGGTGCGGTTGTACCTCATGGGCACGCACTACCGCTCTCCGATCGAGTTCAACGAGGAGCGTCTGCGCGAAGCCGAGACCGCCTATGCACGGCTCAGCAACTCCTTCAGGGAACTGGCCCGGCGCGAACGGGTGGAGAGCGAGCACCCGCGGGAAGCCGAACTGCGAGCGGGCGCCGAACAGGCCGAGACGGCGCTGATCGAGGCGATGTCCGACGACTTCAATACCGCTCGCGCGGAAGCGGCGCTCTTCGACCTCGCCCGTCTGCTCAACGGTGCCCTGGACGAAACCCCCGGCGTGGTGAGTCCCGCGCTGGCTGCCGGAACGGAGAAGCTGCGGAGTCTGGGCGAAGTGCTGGGTCTGTTCTGGATGCCCCTGGAAGCGGACGCCGAGGCTCCGCCGGAGATCCAGGCCAAGCTGGTGGCTCGCGAAGCAGCGCGGGCAGCCAAGGACTGGGCCCGCGCGGATGCGTTGCGGGATGAACTGGCCGCGGCGGGCTGGATCATCGAGGACCGCGCGGACGGAGCCCGGCTCAAGAAGAGCTAGCGGTCTACGGAATCCGGATCAGCTTCTGTGTGCGGGTGACCTGGCCGCCTTGAGCCCTCACGAAACGGGCTTGAGAGCAGCGCCTCCACCGCGGCGTGTCCGTCCTCCCGGGCGAACGAGAGCGCGGTCTTTCCGTCGTCGGTGATGGCCAGGGAATCTGCTCCCGCGTCCAGCAGGGCGCGGACCATGGCCAGGTTGCCTTGATGCGCCGCCGCGTGGAGCGCGGTCACGCCCCCCTGCTGGGCGGCATTGGGGTCGGCCCCGGCCCTGAGCAGTGCGGCAACCAGGGCGGTGTTGCCGGAGGCTGCGCCCGCGTGGAGCGCGGTGATCCGCATCGCATTGTCGGCGACCGCCCCGGGACTCGCTCCTCGCTCCAGGAGGAGGCGAACGGCCTCGTCCCGGCCAAAGAATGCAGCAAGTCCCAGGGGAAAGAAGCCGTCCGGGGCGAACGCCGCGACCGCGTTGGGGTTCTCGTCCAGGATCCGATCCAACCGGCCCACATCCCCCAGGGCCGACGCCTCGAACACATCGAGTTCCGGGACATGGTCCCGGAGGAGATCGGCAATCGCGGGCTGCCGGTAGTAAAGGGCGGTCAGGAGCGGCGAGACCCCCTGGGGAGAGGGGGGTGGTGGCCAAGGCGGGGTTCCTCTCCAGATGCGCAGAAACCCGGTCCAGGTCCCCGGCGTGGAGGGCGGTCCAGAAAGTCTCGGAGGTCGACATGATGGGCTCCTCTTGATTAGTTAGCACATGCTAACTAAAATGGACGGCATGTCAAGCACTCCAACGAACGAGTTGGCCTCCCGGATCCATTCGGCGGCCATTCACCTGCTTCGACGGGTCCGACGGTCCGATCTGGAATTGGGCCTGACCCCGGCCAGGTTGTCCGCCCTGTCGATCCTGGTCTTCGGCGGCCCGCACACCCTGGGCGATCTTGCCGGGGAGGAGCAGGTGCGACCGGCGACCATGAGCCGGTTGGTGCGGGATCTGGTCGCCCGGGGGTTGGTGACCCGCAGGGTCCGTGAGACCGATCGCCGGGTGATCGATCTGGCCGCCACGCCCGCCGGGGTTCAGCTGCTTCGCGCCGGCCAGGCCCTTCGGGTCGGGCAGATCGAGCGGGGTTTGACCCGTCTCTCCCCCGCGCAGCGCCGGACCCTGACCGAAGCGGTGGCCCTCCTTGCGGATCTGGACCTCTCCGTGTCGAAATCGCGTTGACATGGGCAGGGCCCCCCGATAACCTGTTGCGTTCGATTTGCTTCTGGAACCCGCCTCGTCGAACCCCCCCTCTCTGTGGCCGGGCTCGGCGTGCAACCTGTTGCAGGGCCGGTGTTTGATGAACCGCAAGGTCCGTGGTGGGCTGGCGTAGCTCAGCTGGCTAGAGCAGCTGATTTGTAATCAGCAGGTCAAGGGTTCGAATCCCTTCGCCAGCTCCATTCGAGCACGCCGCTTACCGTGTGCCTTGGGTCGGACGACTCTGGTCAGGATGGCTGAGAAGTTAAATTGTTCTGGTTTAATGGTTTGGAGGGGTTCCCGAGTGGTCAAAGGGAACAGACTGTAAATCTGTCGGCTAATGCCTTCGGAGGTTCAAATCCTCCCCCCTCCACCATCCCTTGTCCGGTCGCCTCGGCGGCCACCGTCCCAGAGCGGGAATAGCTCAGTTGGCTAGAGCATCAGCCTTCCAAGCTGAGGGTCGCGGGTTCGAATCCCGTTTCCCGCTCCAAAGACTGACTCGAGTTCGGTTAGCAGGAACCGAGCCGGAGTCCATCGGGTCTTGACATTTGTTAGGCCCGCCCAATAAACTCCTGCGGCTGTTTGCGCCAAGCGCCCCCCCGCTTGCTGTTCCCGCCGTCTAACCCTCGACCTTGCAACGCGGTAGCTATTCCCGCGGCAATGAACGGGGAACTGCGGGATCGGAACGGAAAGCGTTCGTGCGGGCGCACCCAGGCCCACGTAGCTCAGTTGGTAGAGCATTTGCATGGTAAGCAAAAGGTCAGCGGTTCAAATCCGCTCGTGGGCTCCACCTCGTAGGATGCCTCTCCTCGAATCACGGGTGAGGCACATCACGACCCTTCTTCGGAGGACTTGAAAGCAATGGCGAAGGAGAAGTTCGAACGTACGAAGCCCCATGTGAACGTGGGGACGATCGGACACGTGGACCACGGCAAGACGACGCTGACCGCCGCAATCACGGAAGTGTTGTCGAAGAAGGGTTATGCGGATTACGTCCCGTTCGATCAGATCGACAAGGCGCCGGAAGAGAAGGCGCGCGGGATCACGATCGCGACGGCGCACGTGGAGTACGAGACGGACAACCGTCACTACGCGCACGTGGACTGCCCGGGACACGCGGATTATGTGAAGAACATGATCACGGGTGCGGCGCAGATGGACGGTGCGATCCTGGTGGTGAGCGCCGCGGACGGCCCCATGCCGCAGACGCGGGAGCACGTGCTTCTGGCGCGGCAGGTGAACGTGCCGTACATCGTGGTGTTCATGAACAAGATCGACCAGGTGGACGACGAGGAGCTGCTGGAGCTGGTGGAGCTCGAGGTCCGCGAGCTGCTGTCGAAGTACGATTTTCCCGGGGACGATCTTCCCGTGATCAAGGGATCGGCGCTGCAGGCGCTTGAGAACCCGGATGACGAAGAGAAGACGAAGTGCATCTGGGACCTGATGAACGCGATCGACGAGTTCGTGCCGCAGCCGGTGCGTGAGATCGAGAAGCCGTTCCTGATGCCTGTGGAGGACGTGTTCTCGATCACGGGTCGTGGGACGGTGGGTACGGGTCGTGTGGAGCGTGGCCGGATCAAGGTGGGGGACAAGGTCGAGATCGTGGGCATCAAGGACACGATGGAGACGACGGTGACGGGTGTGGAGATGTTCCGGAAGCTCCTGGACCAGGCGGAAGCCGGGGACAACGTGGGTCTGCTTCTGCGTGGCATCGACAAGGAGCGCCTGGAGCGTGGGATGGTGTTGGCGGCGCCGAAGTCGATCAAGCCGCATACGAAGTTCGACGGCGAGGTGTACGTGCTGACGAAGGAGGAGGGTGGCCGTCACAAGCCGTTCTTCGACGGATATCGTCCGCAGTTCTACTTCCGGACCACGGACGTGACGGGGGTGGCGAAGCTTCCCGAGGGTCGCGAGATGGTGATGCCGGGAGACAACGTGAAGATGGTGGTGGAGTTGATCACGCCGATCGCGATGGACGAGGGTCTTCGGTTCGCGATCCGCGAAGGCGGACGTACGGTGGGTGCCGGCGTCGTCGCCAAGATCTACGAGTAACGGGAGTCTGAAGGGCGCACCCGCCGCGGTGCGCCCTGATCCCCTCAGGGAGTCAACATGGCGAAGGCGGGAGTTCGAGACAAGGTCATTCTGGCGTGTGGTTCTTGCAAGCGACGCAACTACACCACGACCAAGAATCGACGCAAGCATCCGGACCGTGTCGAGTACCGCAAGTACTGCCGGTGGTGCCGAGGGCATACGCCGCACAAGGAAACCCGTTAGGAGGCCCTTCCGCGGTCGACCCGGCAGGGTCCCGTGTCGGGTGTTCCGCAAGGGAGCCAACGTAGGCCAGTAGCTCAACTGGTAGAGCACCGGTCTCCAAAACCGGGGGTTGCGGGTTCAAGTCCTGCCTGGCCTGCCAAATTGACCGACCGAACGTCAGGTCGGTTCTCGGAAATGTTGTTCGGGGCGGCCCCATCGGTTGGGGCCGGGTCCGGGAAGGAAACCATGTCCATCGTTGAACGCGCGACGACGTTCGTCCAGTCCGCCTGGCTGGAGTCCAAGAAGGTCACCTGGCCGACACGGGATGAGCTGCGTGACTCCGCGCGGGTCGTCATCCTGGCCACGTTCCTGGTCATGCTCTACCTGTTCGTCGTGGACAGGATCCTGACCTTCCTTCTGGGTTTCGTGATCCGGTAGCGATATGGCCAAGAGCTGGTACGCCATTCATACGTATTCGGGTCACGAGAACAAGGTGAAGAACAACCTCGAGCGCTCGGTGAAGAACGCGGGGCTCGATGGGGACTTCGGCCGGATTCTCGTGGCTATGGAAGAACACGCGGAGATGCGCGACGGACAGCGCGTCGTGACCAAGCGCAAGACGTTTCCGTCCTATGTGCTGGTCGAGATGGAGATGAACAGCGACACCCAGGCGCTGGTTTCCAACGTCCCCGGGGTGACCCGGTTCGTGGGGACCGGCCAGGCCGCGATTCCTCTCAGTGAGGACGAGGTGGACCGTATTCTGGGGCGGATCGACACCACCAAGCCCCGGGAGCCCATGGAAGTTCCCTACAAGGTGGGCGAGCACGTCAAGGTGACCGATGGGCCCTTCACCGACTTCACCGGCGTGGTGGACGAGGTGAACGGCGAGCGCGGCAAGTTGAAGGTGATGGTTTCCATCTTCGGTCGCGCCACCCCGGTCGAGCTGGATTTTCTGCAGGTCAAGCCCGTCTGACGGATTGACCTGGATGTTCGGGATCACCGAGACCCGGTGATCCCCCGGCGGAACGGAGCGCTGCTCCGGTTCCGGATCTCGCAAGGACCTCAACCCGGCGGCTGACGCCGGAGTCCTGGAGGGAGAGATGGCGAAAGTCGTCGAAAAGATCGTCAAGCTGCAGATTCCCGCGGGTGGCGCCACCCCGGCCCCGCCGGTCGGACCGGCCCTTGGCCAGGCCGGCGTCAACATCATGGAATTCTGCAAGCAGTTCAACGCGAAGACCCAGTCCCAGGCCGGTCTGATCATCCCGGTGGTGATCAGCGTCCACAAGGACAAGTCCTTCACCTTCATCACCAAGACCCCGCCCGCGGCCGTGCTGATCAAGCGCGCGGCCAACCTGGCCAAGGGTTCCGGTGAGCCCAACAAGAACAAGGTGGGCTCGGTGTCCAGGGCCCAGGTCAAGGAAATCGCCGAGATGAAGGAACCCGATCTCAACGCGGCCAGCGTCGAGGCGGCCATGCGCATGGTTGAGGGCACTGCCCGAAGCATGGGCATCGAGATCAAGGGATAGGGAGGGCGTCATGAAACGAGGCAAGCGTTACAGCAGCATCGAAGGCGACGTTTCCCGGGGTCCCTACGAGGAACTCGGCGAGCTCATCGTCAATCTCAAGAAGACGGCCAAGGCCAAGTTCGACGAGTCGGTGGATCTTTCCACCAAGCTCAACGTCGATCCCCGCCACGCGGACCAGGTGGTACGCGGAACGGTGGTCCTCCCGCATGGAACCGGTTCGGATACCCGGGTCCTCGTCTTCGCGCGGGGGGAGAAGGAGAACGAGGCCAGGGAGGCCGGTGCGGACTACGTCGGTGCGGAGTTCGTGGAGAAGGTCCGTGAGGGCTGGCTCGACTTCGACGCCGTGGTCGCCACCCCGGACATGATGGGCGAGGTGGGAAAGCTCGGCCGCGTGCTCGGCCCCCGGGGCCTGATGCCCAACCCCAAGGCGGGAACGGTCACCTTCGATGTCGCCAAGGCGGTCAACGAACTCAAGGCGGGAAAGATCGAGTTCCGGGTCGACAAGGGGGGTAACGTGCACGGCCCCATCGGCAAGGCCTCGTTCACCGAGGACAAACTCGTGGACAACGCCCGCGCACTGCTCTTCGAAATCGTCAAGGCCAAGCCCTCGGGCGCCAAGGGCCAGTACGTGAAATCGATCACCCTGTCCACCACGATGGGTCCGGGCCTCAAGCTCGATCCGCTCGTCGCGGCGGCGATGTCGAAGTAGGGGAGACCGACATGAAAATGAAACGAAACGGCAAGGCCGAGCTCGTCGACGATCTCCAGGCAGCCATCGCCGAAGCCAAGGGCATCTACATCACTGATTTCCAGGGGATGAGCGTGGCTCATGCCACCGAACTCCGTGTCCGCTGCCGCGCTGCCGGAGTCCGCTTCCAGGTGGTCAAGAACACCCTGGCCAAGCGCGCGTTTGCCGGCAAGGCGGAAGGCGATCTCGATTCCATGCTCTGCGGTCCCACCGCGGTCGCGCTCAGCGATGCGGACGAGATCGTGGCGGCCAAGGTAATCGCCGATTTCCTCAAGGAATTCGAGCGCCCGGCCTTCAAGGGGGGCGTGGTCGACGGCAAGGTCGTCACCGCGGCCCAGGCCGTGACCCTGGCCTCCCTGCCCAGCAAGGATGTCCTGCTCGGGAGACTGGCCGGCGGCCTCAAGTCCCCGATCCAGAAGTTGCACGGCGCCTTCTCCAGTCCGCTGCGTTCGCTCGCCGCGGTGCTGAAGCAGGTTGCCGAACAGAAGGCGTAACCGGCGTCGCAGACGCCAGGACCGACGGTGTCGCAATGAGGCGGCCCGTTCCTTTAAACCGAAACCCCGCCGAGGCCCACGGCCATAGACCGCGGGGAGGAAGAGGAGAGAAACATGAGTGAAGACACCGCGACCAAGGAATACTCGGACAAGACCAACAAGCTCATCACCGAGATCGAGGGGATGACCATCCTCGAGGTGAACGAGCTGGTCGAGGCCATGGAAGACAAGTTCGGTGTGACCGCTGCCATGCCCATGGGCGGCATGATGATGGCGGCTCCCGCGGACGGCGGCGGTGCCGCGGCCGAGGAGCAGACCGAGTTCGACGTCATCCTCACCGGTGCCGGCGACAAGAAGATCCAGGTCATCAAGGCGGTCCGTGAGATCACCGGTCTGGGCCTCAAGGAGGCCAAGGATCTGGTGGAGGGCGCGCCCAAGCCGGTCAAGGAAGGCATTCCGAAGGCCGAGGCCGAGGCGCTCAAGGCCAAGATCGAAGAGGCCGGCGGCGCTGCCGACCTGAAGTAGTTCCGTTCGCGGCGCCCCGGTCCATCCGGGGCGCCGCGAATCGCGGCGGCACGCCGCTCCACGCGACATGGCTCGCGTGCCTCGATCCAGACCCGTGCCGGGTAAACACGAACCTCACACACGAGGATGGCGAACTTGAACAACGGCAACGGAACCAACGGGCGCAAGGACTTCAGCAAGCTGGACCCGGATTGGCTGGTGGAACTACCCCACCTCCTTGATGTCCAGCTCCGCTCGTTCCACAACTTCCTCCAGGGCGAGGTCCCTACGGAAGAGCGTCGGATGATGGGGCTGCATGAGGTATTCAATGCGGTCTTCCCCATTTCCGATACGCGGGGACTCTTTTCGCTCGAGTTCGTCTCGTACGACATCGGCGCTCCCAAGTACTCCGTCGAGGAGTGCCAGGAGCGCGACCTGACGTTTTCCGCCCCGCTCAAGGCGACCCTGCGTCTGCGCATCCGCGAGGACATCGACGGGGAGAAGCGGGACAAGGAGATCATCGAGCAGGAGGTCTACCTCGGCGAACTGCCGCTGCTGACCGACAAGGGAACGTTCGTGATCAACGGCGCGGAGCGGGTCATTGTCAGCCAGCTCCACCGTTCCCCGGGCGTGTTCTTCGAGGACTCGATCCATCCCAACGGGAAGCGGTTGTTCTCGGCCCGTATCATCCCGTATCGCGGCTCGTGGGTGGAATTCACCTACGACGTGAACGACATCATGTATGTCCATATCGACCGCAAGCGGAAGCTTCCGGTCAGCGTCCTCCTCAAGGCCCTCGGCCACGTCACCGAACGCGAGATCCTGAGCCTGTTCTACTCCACGGAGAAGGCGGATATCGGGACCGGTCGCAGCCAGAAGGACCAGGCCCTCGAGGGTCGGGTGGTGGCCGAGGATGTCGTGGATACCGACACCGGCGAGATCCTGCTCGAGACCAACGAGGAGGTCTCGGTCGAGAAGATCAAGGACCTGTCCAAGGCGGGAGTGAAGTCCATCAAGGTCTTCATCATTCCCAACCAGGAAGAGGCCGACGTGATGCGCAATACGCTCCGTCGTGACTCCTCCACCGGTGAGGACGACGCCCTGGCCCGCATCTACGCGCTGCTTCGGCCCGGTGAGCCTCCCCGTGCCGAGACCGCCCGGGAGATCCTCAACCGGCTCTTCTTCAGCCCCAAGCGCTACGACCTGGCCAAGGTCGGGCGTTTCAAGCTCAACAAGAAGCTCAACCACCAGGACCTCATGGGTGGTGAGAAGCGCATGGGTGAGCTGGAGCTGACCGTTCCTTCGGATGAGCTGACCACGTTGGCTCCCGAGGATTTTGTCGCCATCATCCAGTATCTGCTCCTGCTGCGGATCAACCATCCGGACGTCACCACCGACGACATCGATCACCTGGGCAATCGCCGGGTGCGGTCGGTGGGCGAGTTGCTGGCCAACCAGTTCAACATCGGTCTGACCCGCATGGCCCGCATCATCCGCGAGCGGATGAGCCTGCAGGACTCGGAGAACATCACTCCGTACGACCTGGTCAATGCGCGCACCATCAGCGCGGTCATCCAGTCGTTCTTCGGATCCAGCCAGCTGAGCCAGTTCATGGACCAGACCAACCCGCTGGCCGAACTCACCCACAAGCGGAGGCTCTCCGCCCTTGGACCGGGTGGTCTGACCCGCGATCGTGCCGGGTTCGAGGTGCGTGACGTCCACTACACGCACTATGGGCGCATGTGCCCCATCGAGACCCCGGAAGGTCCCAACATCGGTCTCATTTCCAGTCTGGCCACCTACGCGCGGGTCAACGACTTCGGTTTCCTGGAGACCCCGTACCGTCGCGTCCGTGGGGGCATTACCTCCCGGGACGACATCGAGTACATCTCCGCCGACGTCGAGGACCGCGCCCGGATCGCCCAGGCGAACGAGCCGCTCTCCCACGAGGGGGAGTTCAAGGAAGACCGGCTCATGGTGCGCCATCGTGGCGAGTTCCCCCTCGTCGATCCCAAGGACGTCGAGTACATGGACCTCGCGCCGGTGCAGATCGTGAGCCCGGCCGCGGCGCTCATTCCCTTCCTGGAACACGACGACGCCAACCGGGCCCTGATGGGTTCCAACATGCAGCGTCAGGCCGTCCCGCTCCTGCGGACCTCGTCGCCGACCATCGGCACCGGGCTCGAGGGCAAGGTGGCCCGGGATTCCGGGGCGATCGTTGCCGCCAAGCGCGGGGGAACGGTCGAGTCGGTGACCGCCGAAACGGTCGTGGTCAAGTTCGACCGGCCCAAGGGCGAGAAGCGGATCGTCGAGTTCAGCGAAGCGTCCGGCCTGGATATCTATTCCCTGACCAAGTTCAAGCGGAGCAACCAGGACACCACGGTCAACCAGCGGCCCCTGGTCCGTGAGGGGGACCGGGTGGAGTCCGGCGGCGTGCTGGCCGACGGGGCGGCGACCGAGAACGGCGAGTTGGCCCTGGGCAAGAACGTGCTGGTCGCCTTCATGCCGTGGGGTGGCTACAACTACGAGGATGCCATCCTGGTCAGCGAACGCCTCATCAAGGATGACGTGTTCACCTCGATCCATATCGAGGAGTTCGAACTCCAGGTGCGCGATACCAATCGCGGGGTCGAGGAAATCACCCGGGAGATCCCCAACGTCGGTGAGGATGCGGTCGGCAACCTGGACGAGGAGGGCATCATCCGCATCGGTGCCCCGGTGCGCGCGGGCGACATCCTGGTCGGCAAGGTCACTCCCAAGGGGGAGACCGATCTCTCACCGGAGGAGCGGCTCCTGCGGGCCATCTTCGGCGAGAAGGCCGGGGATGTGCGTGACGCATCGCTCAAGGCGCCTCCCGGCATGGACGGGATCGTCATCGATATCAAGGTATTCAGTCGACGCGAGAAGGACGAGGGCGCGCGCAAGCAGGACAAGAAGAAGATCGAGCGTCTCAAGCGCTACGCCAAGAAGGAGCGGACGCGGATCATCGAGATCCGCGACGCCGAGCTGGCCGAGCTCATGGCCGACCAGGCGGCCAACCGTTTCGTGAGCGCACGGACCGGTGAGGAGCTCATCAAGGCGGGACGGAAGATCACCAAGACCGCCCTGGGCAAGATCGACCTCGACGAGCTGCCCTGGAACGCGCCCCTCACCCGCAGCCGCAAGGTGAACGAGACCCTGTGGCGGCAGATGGAGGCGGCCCAGGTCGCGCTCAACCGCATCGAGGCGGAAATGGAGAAGGACCTCGACAAGATCACCCGGGGCGACGAGCTGCCGCCCGGCGTGGTGAAGCTGGTCAAGGTCTTCGTGGCCAAGAAGCGCCGCCTCTCGGTCGGTGACAAGATGGCCGGGCGTCACGGCAACAAGGGTGTGGTGTCCAAGGTGCTGCCGGAAGAGGACATGCCGTACCTCGAGGACGGGACCCCGGTGGACATCGTGCTCAACCCGCTCGGTGTGCCGTCCCGTATGAACATCGGCCAGATCCTGGAGACGCATCTCGGCTGGGCCGCGCGCAAGCTCGGCTACAAGGTGGCCACCCCGGTATTCGCCGGCGCCACCGTGGACGAGATCAAGGAGGAGCTGACCAAGGCGGGGCTGCCCACCAACGGGAAGACCTGGTTGTTCGACGGACGCACCGGCGTCCGGTTCGATCAGGTCATCACGGTGGGCGTCATCTACATGCTGAAGCTCAGCCATCTCGTCGACGACAAGATCCACGCCCGTTCCATCGGGCCGTACTCCCTGGTGACCCAGCAGCCGCTGGGCGGCAAGGCACAGTTCGGCGGTCAGCGCTTCGGCGAGATGGAGGTCTGGGCGCTCGAGGCCTACGGGTCCGCGTACACCCTGCAGGAAATGCTCACCGTGAAGTCGGATGACGTTCCCGGGCGTTCGCGGGTCTACGAGGCCATCGTGAAGGGTGAGAACCCGCCCGAGCCGGGCATTCCCGAGTCGTTCAACGTGCTCGTGAAGGAACTCCAGGCCCTTTGTCTCGATATCGAATTCATCCACGCCGAAGCTCCGTAGTCTCGACGCGGAACACGCAGCGGTTTCCATGAAGGAGAACCCATGCAGGAATCCCCATTTCCCCAGTCGCTGTTCGGAACCGGGAAGCTCAGCCCTCTCACCCGGGGTGAGAATCGCGAGCCCCGTCGCCGGTTCAACTTCGACGCCATCAGGATCCAGCTCGCCTCCCCGGACAAGATCCGGTCCTGGTCGTCCGGCGAGGTAACCAAGCCGGAGACGATCAACTACCGGTCGTTCAAGCCGGAGAAGGATGGCCTGTTCTGTGAGCGGATCTTCGGGCCGGTCAAGGACTGGGAATGCAGCTGCGGGAAGTACAAGCGGATCCGCTACCGCGGTGTGATCTGTGACCGGTGCGGGGTCGAGGTGACCCAGGCCAAGGTGCGCCGCGAGCGGATGGGGCACGTGGAACTCGCGGTTCCGGTGAGTCACATCTGGTTCTTCAAGGGTGTGCCCAGCCGGATCGGGCACCTTCTCGACATGTCGGTTCGCGAGCTGGAGCGGGTGCTCTACTACGAGTCCTACGTGGTGATCGATCCCGGCAACACCGGGCTCAAGGAGAAGGAACTGCTCGCGGAGGACATGTACGCCGAGCTCATCGGGGACTCCAAGAACAAGTTCGACGCCCGGATGGGGGCGGAGGCGGTCAAGGGGCTGCTCAACAACCTGGATCTTCCGGAGCTGGCTTCCGAGCTGCGCACCGTGGTCAAGATGGAGACCTCGGTCCAGCGCAAGAAGGACACCCTCAAGCGGCTGCGGGTGGTCGAAGCCTTCCGCCAGAGCGGCAACGATCCGGAGTGGATGATCCTGGACGTGGTGCCGGTGCTGCCCCCGGACCTGCGGCCCCTGGTGCCCCTGGAGGGGGGTCGTTTCGCGACGAGCGATCTCAACGATCTCTATCGCCGGGTCATCAACCGCAACAACCGACTCAAGAAGCTCATGGAGATCCGCGCTCCGGAGGTCATCCTCCGCAACGAGAAGCGGATGCTCCAGGAGGCGGTGGACGCCCTCTTCGACAACGGCCGCCGCTCCCGCGCGGTGCGCGGCCAGGGGAACCGCCCTCTCAAGTCGCTTTCCGACATGCTCAAGGGCAAGCAGGGACGGTTCCGCCAGAACCTGCTCGGCAAGCGGGTCGACTACTCCGGCCGTTCGGTCATCGTGGTCGGCCCCGAGCTCAAGCTCCACCAGTGCGGGCTTCCCAAGAGCATGGCCCTGGAGCTGTTCAAGCCCTTCATCATCAAGAACCTCGAGGATCGCGGGTTCGTCTCCACGGTCAAGAGCGCCAAGCGCCTGGTCGAGAAAGAGACCCCGGAGGTCTGGGACATCCTGGGGCGGATCATCAAGGGGCACCCGGTCCTTCTCAACCGCGCCCCCACGCTCCACCGCCTGGGCATCCAGGCGTTCGAGCCGGTGCTGGTCGAGGGCAAGGCCATCCGCATCCATCCCCTGGTCTGCGCCGCGTTCAACGCGGACTTCGACGGTGACCAGATGGCGGTGCACGTGCCGCTCGGGTTCGAGGCCCAGATCGAGAGCCTCCAGCTCATGATCTCCTCGCACAACATCCTGAGCCCGGCCAGCGGTCGCCCGCTGGCCACGCCCAGCCAGGACATCGTGCTCGGGTGCAACTACCTGACCAAGCTGCGCGGACTGCGCGAGGGCCGCGAAAAGCCCCAGCGGTTCGCCAACGCGGACGAGGTGAGCGCCGCCCTCGACAACGGGCACCTGAGCCTCCACGAGATCATCTCGGTGCGGCTCAAGGGAGAGATGATCGAGACCACCCCGGGACGGGTGATCTTCAACGCCATGCTCCCCGATGAGCTCGAGTTCGAGAACAAGGAACAGAACAAGAAGTCGCTGGAGCAGCTGGTCGGCAAGTGCTACCGGGCCATCGGCCAGGACCGCACCGCCCACTTCCTCGACGAGATGAAGACGACCGGGTTCGCCTTCGCGACCCGTGCCGGCATCACCGTCTCCATCGACGACATCCGGATTCCGGAAGAGAAGCCGGAGCTGGTGGGACGCGCCCAGGAGAAGGCGGACGCGATCCGCAGTGCCTATCGCAAGGGGCGGATCACCGAGGGTGAGCGCTACAACCGCATCATCGATACCTGGACCCATGTCACGAGCGAGGTCGAGAAGGCCACCTTCGAGGGTCTGGCCAAGGAGCGGGACGGTTTCAATCCGATCTACATGATGGCCAGCTCCGGCGCCCGAGGGTCACGGGAACAGATCCGTCAGCTGGCCGGGATGCGTGGCCTCATGGCCAAGCCCCAGAAGAAGATCACCGGCGGCATCGGCGAGATCATCGAGAGCCCGGTCATCCGGAACTTCAAGGAAGGGCTGACCGTTCTCGAGTACTTCATCTCCACCCACGGTGCCCGCAAGGGTCTGGCCGACACCGCGCTCAAGACCGCCGACGCCGGATACCTGACCCGGCGTCTCGTCGACGTGGCGCAGGACGTCATCATCAACGAGCCCGATTGCGGGACCATTCTCGGGATCGAGATCGGCGCCCTCAAGGAGGGCGAGGAAGTCATCGAGCCCATCTCGGAGCGGATCCTGGGCCGGGTCACCTCGGACGACGTCTACGACTCCATTACCAACGAGTTGCTGGTCGAGGCGGGGGCGGAAATCACCGAGGACGAGGCGACCCGTGTCGAGGAGTCGGGCATCAACGCGGTGCGGATCCGTTCGGTGCTGACCTGCGAGACCCGTCGCGGGGTTTGCGCGCTTTGCTACGGACGGAACCTGGCCACCAGCACCATGGTGGATATCGGCGAGGCGGTGGGCGTCATCGCGGCACAGTCGATCGGTGAGCCGGGCACCCAGCTCACCCTGCGAACCTTCCACGTCGGTGGCGTGGCCGGTCGTATCATCGAGAACTCCCAGATCCGTTCCCGCATCGACGGGACGGTCAAGCTCGTCGACGTGACGGCGGTGGAGATCAAGGGCGAGGATCGTCTGGTCATCACCAGCCGCAAGGGCGAACTCCAGGTCCTGGACGACGAGGGGCGGGTCCGCTACACCTACCATCCGCCCTACGGTTCGAACCTCTATATCGCCGATGGCGCCGAGGTCAAGAAGGACGACGTCATCTTCGAGTGGGATACCTACAACACTCCCATCATCAGCGAGCGCAACGGTGTGGCCCGGTTCGGGGACATCAAGGAGCGGGTAACCGTCCGCGAGGAAGTGGACGAGAACTCGGGCCAGCGTTCCCAGGTCATCATCGATGACCGTGAGAAGGTGCTGCAGCCCCATCTCGACGTCCTCGGTTCGGCCGGCCAGCGTCTGGCCCACTACCCGCTCCCGACCGGGGCCATTCTCCAGGTCAAGGACGGGGAAAAGGTCAGCGCGGGCGCGGTCCTGGCGCGGATCCGCCGCGACATCACCAAGACCAGGGACATCACCGGCGGTCTCCCGCGTGTGGCCGAGCTGTTCGAGGCGCGCAAGCCCAAGGACGCCGCGGTGGTCACGGAGATCGATGGGGTGGCCAGCTTCGGCGGCATCACCCGCGGCATGCGCAAGATCATCATTACCAACGAGGGAGAGGACGCGAAGGAGTACCTGGTTCCCCAGGGCAAGCACCTCCACGTTCAGGAGGGGGACGGGGTCCGGGCCGGCGATCGGCTGACCGATGGTCCCATCAATCCCCACGATATTCTTCGCATCAAGGGGATCAAGGAGGCCCAGGAGTATCTCGTGGACGAGATCCAGGAGGTCTACCGGCTCCAGGGCGTGCGGATCGACGACAAGCACATCGAGGTCGTGGTGCGCCAGATGCTCCAGAAGGTCCGCATCGAGGACTCCGGGGACTCCCCGATGTTCCTCGAGGGGGATCAGGTGGACAAGGTGATGTTGCGGGAGGAAAACCAGCGGATCGAGCGGGAGGGCGGGCAGCCTGCCACCTTCGTGCCGCTCCTTCTGGGGATCACCAAGGCGTCCCTGACCACCCAGTCCTTCATCTCGGCGGCCTCCTTCCAGGAGACCACGAGGATCCTGACCGAGGCGGCCATTCGCGGAAGCATCGACTACCTGCGCGGGCTCAAGGAGAACGTGACCATCGGGAACCTGATTCCTGCCGGAACCGGGCTGCCCCGGTACCGCGATCTGAGGGTGGTAAGCGAGGGGGTCGAGGCCAACGAGGACCTCCTGGAGCGGGAAGCGGTCGAGGTTTTGCGGCCCACCGCCTAGGCGCGGGGGCTGGGGAGGGGGCCAGGGCCGTGTGGCTCGGGGAAACCCAGGACCCTGGAGACAAAAGGCTTGACACTATCAAGGCACAAACATAGGATAACCATCTTGTGCCTTAGAGTCTCGTGACTGCGTTGGACTCTGTAAGCCAATGACTTGAAACGTTTTACGGCGTTTTTGGGTGTTGGACGAAGTGGGCCGAGAAGACGGTCCGGGCGAGATTTAGAGGCATTTTGAGGAGGTTTTTTCGTTGCCGACCCTGAATCAGCTGGTGCGCAAGGGACGCAAGCGGGTCATCAAGAAGGGGACCGCCCCCGCGCTCAAGGCCTGTCCGCAGAAGCGGGGGGTGTGCACTCGTGTGTACACCACGACCCCCAAGAAGCCGAACTCGGCGTTGCGGAAGGTTGCGCGTGTGCGACTCACCAATAACATCGAGGTGACCGCGTATATCCCGGGAGAGGGACACAACCTGCAGGAGCACTCCATTGTGCTGATCCGCGGGGGTCGTGTTAAGGATCTTCCAGGCGTTCGCTACCACATCATTCGGGGCACCCTCGACGCCAGCGGCGTCGATGGGCGGAACAACGGGCGCTCCAAGTACGGAGCCAAGAAACCCAAGAAGTGATTCCTGCCCTCGTCGCGAACGGCAAGTCCGTTGTGTCGAAGTGGGGGCGGTATATGGGCGCGTTCGGATCTCTCTGATCCGGGCTATGTCCAGCGACGTTGGCGGCTTCTCCGGCTCGTCGTCATAAAACGAATACACCTAGGCGTCGATATGGCGCCGTCTTCCGCGCGGAGCAGGAAGCGCCGGTGCGCCCTATGTGCACACCCGGGCGTGCTGCGCGTGGTTTTCTACAAGGGATCCCGGATCCGGCTGTGGCCGGCCCCGGGGTCGTCGTCCGGTCCCCGCAGGGCGGGGACAGAACCGAACAAGGACACGTACGCGATGCCGCGCAAAGGCTATACCCAGCGCAAGGAACTCCGGCCGGACCCCAAGTTCAACAGCATCCTGTTGGCTCGATTCGTCAATGCCCTCATGAAGGGCGGCAAGAAGAGCACGGCCGAGCAGATCATGTACGACGCCATCGACATCATCCAGGAGAAGACCGGCCAGGAAGGCGTGGTCATCGTCAAGCAGGCGGTGAGCAACCTCAAGCCGGTCCTGGAGGTGAAGAGTCGTCGAGTCGGTGGTGCCACCTATCAGGTGCCCATCGAGGTTCGCCCCGAGCGCCGGATGGCTTTGGCCCTGCGCTGGGCGATCATCTATGCCCGTTCCCGTCCCGGCCGGACCATGGCCCAGAAGCTCGCCGAGGAGCTGATGGCCGCGGCCAAGAACGAGGGTGGAGCGGCCAAGAAGCGTGAAGATACGCACCGGATGGCCGAGGCCAACAAGGCCTTCGCCCACTACCGCTGGTAGACGGACCGAGAGACAGGAAGAGGAAGCTGAGCACTCATGACACCGGCCTTCGGGTCGAACTTCATCAGCCCACTACGGGAGACACGGCGCCGGTCGCGACATGCGAGCCGGTGCGTGATCGTGCCCGCCCGGTGCGGCGCCCGGCGGGGCAGGTCATGAGTCGCTTCCCACTGGATCGCGTGCGCAACATCGGGATCATGGCGCATATCGACGCCGGCAAGACCACGCTCACCGAGCGCATCCTCTTCTACAGCGGGCGCATTCACCGGATGGGCGAAGTCCATGACGGTTCGACCGTGATGGACTGGATGGACCAGGAGCGTGAGCGCGGCATTACCATCACCTCCGCCGCCACCACCTGCTCCTGGCGTGATCACCGGATCAACATCATCGACACGCCGGGCCATGTCGACTTCACGGTCGAGGTCGAGCGATCCCTTCGGGTCCTCGACGGCGCGGTGGCTGTCTTCTGTGGCGTCGGTGGGGTCGAGCCCCAGTCCGAGACCGTGTGGCGCCAGGCCGACAAGTACCACGTGCCGCGGGTTGCCTTCGTGAACAAGATGGACCGGGTCGGTGCGGATTTCGGGAACGTGGTCGCCATGATGCGCGATCGCCTCGGGGCCCGGCCGGTGCCGGTACACGTACCGGTCAAGAAGGATGACGACTTCCTGGGTATCCTCGACCTGGTCCATGAGGTGTATCTCACCTATGACGAGGATGACTACGGCGAGAAGGTGAGCGAGAGCCCGGTCCCCGCGGATCTGGCTCCCGTGTTCGAGGAGGCCCGGCGCCATCTCCTGGAGGAGGCCGCGGACTTCGACGACGAACTGGCCACCCGCTATCTGGAGGGTGAGGCCATCCCGGTCGAGGATCTGCAGAAGGCCCTGCGCAAGGGTACTCTGGCCAGCCAGATCGTCCCGGTTTTTGCCGGGTCCGCGTTCAAGTTCCGCGGGGTGCAGCGTCTCCTCGACGGTGTCCTGGCCTATCTCCCGTCCCCCGCGGACCTGCCGCCGGTGCGGGCCGAGCGCCCGGATACCGGTGAGGTGGTGGAGTTGCCTCCGTCGGACAAGGCGCCGTTCTCGGCTCTCGTCTTCAAGATCCAGACCGATCCCTATGTGGGGCGGCTGGCCTTCTTCCGGGTCTACTCGGGGCGGATCGAGGCCGGAACCCAGGTCTACAATGTGGGCCGGGGCAAGGTGGAGCGCATCGGTCAGATCAAGGCCATGCACGCCAACAAGCGCGAGGACCTCGATTTCGTCGCCACCGGCGACATCGCCGCCGCGGTGGCCATGAACTCCGTGCGCACCGGCGATACCCTGGCCCTGAAGAAGGACCAGGTCGTGCTCGAGTCGGTGACCTTTCCCGAGCCGGTCATCTCGGTGGCCATCGAGCCGCGGACCAAGGCGGACGAGGACAAGCTGACCAACGCGTTGGAGAAGCTGTCCCAGGAAGACCCCACCTTCCAGGTGCGCACCGACGAGGACACGGCCCAGACGTTGATCCGGGGGATGGGGGAGCTTCACCTCGAGATCCTCGTGGATCGCATGAAACGCGAGTTCGGGGTCGAGGCCAACATCGGCCGTCCCCAGGTCGCCTACAAGGAAACGATTTCCAGGGCTGCCGAGCATCGCTCGGTCTTCGCCCGTCAGACCGGGGGCAAGGGCCAGTACGCGGACATCACGGTTCGCCTTGAGCCCTGCGACACCCCGTTCGAGTTCCACAACGAGGTGAAGGGTGGCGCCGTTCCCCGGGAGTTCATTCCCGCGGTGGAGCGGGGGATCCACTCGGCCATGGAGAGCGGCGTCATCGCCGGTTATCCCATGGTGGGGATCAAGGCGACGCTTCTCGATGGCGGGTTCCACGAAGTGGACTCGTCCGAGATCGCCTTCCAGGTTGCCGGTTCCATGGCCCTTCGTGACGGGGTGGTCAAGGCCGGACCCAAACTTCTCGAGCCGATCATGGATGTCGAGGTCGTCGTCCCCGAGGAATACATGGGCGACGTACTCGGCGACCTGAGCTCCAAGCGGGGCAGGATCGGTGGGATGTCCCAGCGCGCGGATGCGCGCGTCATCGCGGTCTCCGTGCCGCTGGCCGAGATGTTCGGCTATGTCAATCGCCTTCGTTCCGCTACCCAGGGACGGGGCGTTTTCAGTATGCAGTTTGCCCGCTATGAGCCTCTTCCGGACGCGCTGGAAACCGAGCTTGTAGCCAGGATCCGAGGTGTGGGTTAGCCGAGGGGCGTAACCCGGTCTCAAGCAGGAGAGAACGAGGATGTCGAAGGCGAAGTTCGAACGCACGAAGCCCCATGTGAACGTGGGGACGATCGGACACGTGGACCACGGTAAGACGACGCTGACCGCGGCAATCACGGAAGTGTTGTCGAAGAAGGGTTATGCGGATTACGTCCCGTTCGATCAGATCGACAAGGCGCCGGAAGAGAAGGCGCGCGGGATCACGATCGCGACGGCGCACGTGGAGTACGAGACGGACAACCGTCACTACGCGCACGTGGACTGCCCGGGACACGCGGATTATGTGAAGAACATGATCACGGGTGCGGCGCAGATGGACGGTGCGATCCTGGTGGTGAGCGCCGCGGACGGCCCCATGCCGCAGACGCGGGAGCACGTGCTTCTGGCGCGGCAGGTGAACGTGCCGTACATCGTGGTGTTCATGAACAAGATCGACCAGGTGGACGACGAGGAGCTGCTGGAGCTGGTGGAGCTCGAGGTCCGCGAGCTGCTGTCGAAGTACGATTTTCCCGGGGACGATCTTCCCGTGATCAAGGGATCGGCGCTGCAGGCGCTTGAGAACCCGGATGACGAAGAGAAGACGAAGTGCATCTGGGACCTGATGAACGCGATCGACGAGTTCGTGCCGCAGCCGGTGCGTGAGATCGAGAAGCCGTTCCTGATGCCTGTGGAGGACGTGTTCTCGATCACGGGTCGTGGGACGGTGGGTACGGGTCGTGTGGAGCGTGGCCGGATCAAGGTGGGTGACAAGGTCGAGATCGTGGGCATCAAGGACACGATGGAGACGACGGTGACGGGTGTGGAGATGTTCCGGAAGCTCCTGGACCAGGCGGAAGCCGGGGACAACGTGGGTCTGCTTCTGCGTGGCATCGACAAGGAGCGCCTGGAGCGTGGGATGGTGTTGGCGGCGCCGAAATCGATCAAGCCGCATACGAAGTTCGACGGCGAGGTATACGTGCTGACGAAGGAGGAGGGTGGCCGTCACAAGCCGTTCTTCGACGGATATCGTCCGCAGTTCTACTTCCGGACCACGGACGTGACGGGGGTGGCGAAGCTTCCCGAGGGTCGCGAGATGGTGATGCCGGGAGACAACGTGAAGATGGTGGTGGAGTTGATCACGCCGATCGCGATGGACGAGGGTCTTCGGTTCGCGATCCGCGAAGGCGGACGTACGGTGGGTGCCGGCGTCGTCGCCAAGATCTACGAGTAAGGAGGGTCATTCGTGGCCACGCAACGCATCAGGATCAGGCTCCGGTCCTACGACCACGCCATCCTGGACACATCGGCAGGTGAGATCGTGCGCACGGCACGGCGGACCGGGGCGCTTACGTCCGGACCGGTACCGCTTCCTACCCGGAAGCACATCTATACCGTGCTTCGCGGCCCTCACATCGACAAGAAGTCGCGTGAGCAGTTCGAGATCCGCGTTCACAAGCGGCTCATCGACATCACGAACTCGAACCCGCAGACGATCGACGCGCTGATGAAGCTCGATCTGCCGGCGGGTGTGGACATCGATATCAAGCTATAGCGCCTCGGGGCGCCGCCTCCGTGAACGTTGCCAGCCCATGGGGTGTGCGACGGTCCGCCGGGGGCGAGGAGCCGGAGAATGAAAGCCATACTCGGCAAGAAGATCGGGATGACCCAGATCTTCAATGAAGACGGACATGTGGTCCCGGTAACCGTGATCTCGGCCGGCCCCTGCTGGGTCGTGCAGAAGAAGACCAAGGATACCGACGGCTACGAGGCGATTCAGATCGGCTTCGATCCCGCCAAGGAATCGCGGGTGACCAAGCCCCGCAAGGGCCACTTTGCCAAGGCCGGGGTCAAGCCCGTCCGTAAGCTCCTGGAGCTGCGGGGGACGTTCGACTACGAGTCCGGGGCGGAGATCAAGGCGGACATCTTCGAGAACGGCGCCAAGGTGGACGTGGTCGGCACATCCAAGGGACGCGGGTTCCAGGGTGTGGTCAAGCGCCACGGATACTCCGGTGGTCCGGCGACGCATGGTTCCAAGACGGGTCGGATCCCCGGCTCCATCGGTAACAGTGCCTATCCGGGTCGTGTCATGCCGGGCAAGAAGCTTCCCGGTCACATGGGGAACAAGCGGGTCACCGTTCGCAACCTGACCGTGATCGGTGTCGATGTCGAACAGAATCTGATCTGGGTGCGGGGGGCGATCCCCGGGGCACGCAACAGCATGGTGCTGGTCCGCGAAGCCGGCAAGCGAGGTTAATGGTCATGCCGAAAGCCAAGCATTATGGCGCCGACGGCAAGGTCGGGAAAGAAGTCGAGCTCCCGGCGGCGACCTTCGGGGTCGAGCCGAACGAGCACGTGGTCTGGGAAGCGGTGAAGTGCTATCTGGCCAACCAGCGCCAGGGCACGGTCATGACCAAGACCCGGTCCGAAGTCCGTGGCGGCGGCAAGAAGCCGTGGCGGCAGAAGGGCACCGGGCGTGCCCGTGCCGGAAGCAGCCGGTCCCCGGTCTGGGTCGGTGGCGGCACGGTATTCGGTCCCCGTCCGCGGGACTACGGTTACCGGCTTCCCCGGAAGATCCGGCGTCTGGCCCTGCGGTCCGCCCTGAGCGCACGCGCCCAGGATGGGAACGTGGGGATCGTGGATGCCGGTGTTCTCGACGCGCCGCGCACCAAGGGCGTGGCCGATTTCCTGAAGGCGGCCGGAATGGCCGATCACAAGGTTTGTCTCATTACCAAGGGCTCCAACGCCGCGCTGGTGCGCAGCGTGCGGAACCTGAGGGGCGTAACCGTTCTCCAGCACGGGGCCCTGAATGTCTACGAGCTGCTCAAGGCCGAGGTCATTCTGGTCAGTGAAGAGGCGGTCGCCGGGATCGAGGAGGTCTTTGGGTCATGAAGAACCCACATGACGTCATCGTGCGCGCTCTCATCACCGAGAAGGGAACGCGCTTGCGGGAGCGGGGAAACAAGTTCGTGTTTCAGGTCCGCCCCCAGGCGAACAAGATCGAGATCAAGCAAGCGGTTGAGCAGATTTTCGAGGTCACGGTCGAGGAAGTGCGGACCCAGAGTGTCCAGGGAAAGCTCAAGCGTCTGGGGCGGTTCGCCGGCCGGCGCTCGAACTGGAAGAAGGCCATCGTGACCCTGAAAGACGGCGATTCCATCGACTTGTACGAAGAGGTTTAGCACCCCAACGGGTGCGTCGCTGAGAAACCGGGCGTCGTCCCGTTTCCACATCCAGCACCGGGAGAACCAGAATGGGTCTCAAATCGTTCCGGCCATTGACGCCGGGCCAGCGGTTCAAGACCGTCTCCGATTTCGCGGAGATCACGACCGACAAGCCCGAGAAGTCCCTGCTTCGCCCCCTGAAAAAGTCGGGGGGACGGGACAATCAAGGGCATGTCTCCGCGTGGCATCGAGGGGGCGGCCATAAGCGCCGGTATCGACTGATCGACTTCCGCCGTGACAAGCGGGACATTCCGGCGCGTGTCGCCACCATCGAGTACGACCCCAACCGGTCCGCGCGGATCGCGCTGGTGGTCTACGCGGACGGCGAGAAGCGTTACATCATTGCCCCCAAGGGGCTCCAGGTGGACATGCAGGTCATGGCCGGCCCGGAAGCGGACGTGCAGGTCGGAAACGCCCTGCCGCTGAACCGGGTGCCCCTGGGAACCGAGGTGCACAACCTCGAGATGATCCCCGGCAAGGGCGCCCAGGTTGCCCGTGGAGCGGGATCGGTCGCGGTCGTGGTCGCCAAGGAAGGGGCCTACGCCCAGGTGAAGTTGCCGTCCGGCGAGGTGCGCATGTTCCTCGCGGAGTGCTACTGCACCATCGGCCAGGTCGGCAATGTGGATCACGAGAACGTGGTGATCGGCAAGGCGGGGCGCAAGCGTTGGCTTGGGCGTCGTCCCATCACCCGCGGTGTGGCAATGAACCCGCACGATCACCCCCATGGTGGTGGTGAGGGTCGCACGTCCGGTGGACGTCACCCGACCACGCCCTGGGGCAAGTCGACCAAGGGACTCAAGACGCGCAAGAAGAAGGCTTCGGACCGGCTCATCGTCCGCCGGCGCAAAGGCAGGAAGAAGTAGCCATGGCACGTTCCATCAAAAAGGGTCCGTTCGTAGACGAAAAGCTTCTCGGCAAGATCGAGGGCATGAACAAGAAGAGCGAGAAGCGGGTGGTCAAGACCTGGGCGCGTCGCAGCACGATCAGCCCGGAGTTCGTTGGACACACCCTGGCCGTCCACAACGGCAACAAGTTCATCCCGATCTACATCACCGAGAACATGGTGGGCCACAAGCTCGGTGAGTTTGCCCCCACCCGTCTGTTCCGGGGTCATGCGGGTAGCGACAAATCAGGTAAGAAGTAGGCATCGATCCCCCGGGGAGGCCCCGAGGGTCGAAGGAGCTTGAGGCATGGAAGCACGAGCGATCGCGAGGTACGTAAGGGTAACGCCGCGCAAGGCCGGTCAGGTCCTGGACCTGGTCCGTGGCCAGGACGTGGAGCTTGCCCTTACCACGCTGACGTTCTCCAGCAAGCAGGTGGCCAAGAAGATCGAGAAGACGATGCGCTCGGCGCTCGCCAACGCGATCCAGGCTGATTCCGGCATCGATGTGGAGGACCTGTACGTCAAGGAGGCCCTGGTTGGACCGGGGCCCATCATGAAACGTTGGCTTCCGCGGGCCCAGGGACGGGCAACGCCCCTGTTCAAGCGAACCAGCCACATCACGATCGTTCTCGCCGACAAACCGTCGCGGCGAGGCAAGAAGAAGAAATCCCGGCGATAGCCGACGCGTCGCACGGAGGACACTGTGGGTCAGAAAACAAACCCGATCGGGCTACGGCTCGGCATCACTCGGACATGGGACTCGCGCTGGTTCGCTGGAAAGAACTACGCGGAGCTCCTGAACGAGGACATCAAGATCCGGCGCTACCTGGAGAGCCGCCTCTCCAATGCCGCCCTGGCCAAGGTGCTCATCCAGCGCGCGGCCAACAAGGTGACGATCAACATCGCCACCGCGAAGCCTGGTCTGGTTATCGGCCGGCGCGGGGCACAGGTTGACCAGCTTCGTGATGAGCTGAAGCACCTGACCGGCAAGGATGTCTATATCAACATCGACGAGATCAAGCGTCCGGATACGGATGCCTCGTTGGTGGCCCAGCACATCGCGCGGCAGCTGGAGGGGCGAGTGTCCTTCCGCCGCGCCATGAAGAAGTCCCTTCAGGCGGTCATGAAGAATGGCGCGAAGGGTGTCCGCATCGAGTGCTCGGGGCGTCTGGGGGGATCCGAGATGTCGCGGCGGGAGTCCTACCGCGACGGACGCGTGCCCCTGCACACCCTGCGCGCCGATATCGATTTTGCCCGGGCCACGGCCATGACGACGCACGGAACGTGCGGGGTCAAGGTCTGGATCTTCAACGGCGAAGTGCACCGCACCGAGGACAAGCGCCCTGCGCCGTCCTCCGGTTCGGGGCGACGGGAGAAGGCGCCGGCCACGTCCTAGGGACGTACCGGCGAGGAGAATCGGATGCTACTACCGAAACGAGTAAAGCACCGCAAGCAGCAGCGGGGACGCCGTACCGGCAAGGCCTACCGCGGCAGCAAGGTTTCGTTCGGCGAGTACGGGCTCCAGGCCCTTGAACCGGCCTGGATCACCAACCGCCAGATCGAAGCGGCGCGTGTCGCGATTACCCGCCATGTGAAGCGTGGAGGAAAGATCTGGATCCGGATCTTCCCCGACAAGCCCATTACCAAGAAGCCCGCGGAAACGCGGATGGGCAAGGGCAAGGGGAGTCCGGAGTACTGGGTGGCGGTGGTTCGGCCGGGCCGAATCATGTTCGAGCTCGAGGGTGTGAGTCCGGAAATGGCCCGCGAGGCCATGCGTCTGGGAGCGGCAAAGCTGCCGATCAAGACCCGGTTCATCATCCGCGAGGAGCAGTTGGGAGAATAGCCTCATGGCGAGGGACAAGATCAAGATCAACGAGATGACGCTCGGCGAAGTGGAAGACCGGGTAGAGGACCTCAAGAAGGAGCTCTTCAACCTGAGATTCCGCAATGCGATGCGGCAGCTGGACAACCCGCTGGAAATCCGCTATCTGCGCCGGGACATAGCGCGCCTCAAGACCGCGCTTTCCGAGCACCATCGGGGCATTCATCGCCTTGCTGCCGATGAGGTCGCGTCCTAGGACGCGGCAAGGAGAAGACGGATGGAGAGGAATCGGCGGAAGACAAGAACGGGAAGGGTCACCAGCGACTCGATGGACAAGACCGCAGTCGTGGTTATCGAGCGCCTGGTGAAGCATCCCCAGTACAAGCGGTACATCCGCAGGCGGAAGAAGTTCTCGATCCATGATGAGGACAACAGCTGCCGCGTGGGCGATACCGTCCGGTTCATGGAAACGAGGCCGCTGAGCAAGAACAAGCGTTGGCGACTCGTGGAGGTCGTGGAGCGGGCGAAGTAGCCCCCCGGAGGCAGTACCGATGATTCAGATGCAGACCATGCTCACCATCGCGGATAACTCCGGCGCGCG
Organism: Candidatus Eiseniibacteriota bacterium; assembly: GCA_942491735.1. Taxonomy (GTDB): domain Bacteria; phylum Eisenbacteria; class RBG-16-71-46; order JABDJR01; family JABDJR01; genus CALOCN01. The sequence goes on from CALOCN010000014.1 coordinate 956,450, forward strand.
GACCGCACGATGCATCCATGTGCTCGGCGGGACCCGTCGTCGGTATGCCAGGGTGGGTGATGTAGTTGTGGCCGCGGTCCAGGATGCGATCCCGGGCAGCGCCGTCAAGAAGGGTGAAGTGGTTCGCGCGGTGATCGTGCGGACCCGGAAGGAGTCGCGGCGACGGGACGGATCGTATATCCGTTTCGACGACAATGCCGCGGTCCTCATCGATGCCAACAAGGAGCCGCGGGGAACCCGAATCTTCGGACCCGTGGCCCGCGAGTTGCGGGAGAGGAGCTTCATGAAGATTGTCTCCCTCGCGCCGGAAGTGCTGTAGGAGAGCCGCTATGCACGTAAAGAAGGGTGACCACGTCCTGGTGATTGCCGGAGCCCACAAGGGCAAGGAAGGCAAGGTCCTGATGGTTCTTCCCGAAGTGGACCGGGTCATCGTGGAAGCGGTGAACCTCGTGAAACGTCACACCAAGCCGGGGCGCCAGGGCCAGCAGCAGGGTGGCATCATCGAGAAGGAGGCGCCCATACACGCCTCCAACGTGAAGAAGCTGTAGGAGTAGCGCTCATGAAGCCGCGAAAACAGGAAGACTACGAGACCCGGGTTGTCGCTGAGATGGTCAAGCATTTCAACTACCCGAACGTGATGCAGGCGCCCAAGCTGTCCAAGATCGTGCTGAACATGCGGGTCGGAGAAGCGACCCAGAACAGCAAGGCGATCGAGGGACCGGTGGACGACCTGACGCGGATCGCCGGACAGAAGCCGGCCATCCGGCGGGCCAAGAAGGCCATTTCGAACTTCAAGCTGCGCGAGGGGATGCCCATCGGGGTTGCCGTTACCCTGCGCGGCAGGCAGATGTACGAGTTCTACGACCGATTCGTGTCCATTGCCGTTCCACGGATCCGTGACTTCCGTGGCTTCTCCCGCAAGTCGTTCGACGGCCGGGGAAACTACAGCGTGGGCGTGCTGGAGCAGATCATCTTCCCGGAGATCGACTACGACAAGATCGACAAGATCCGGGGAATGGACATCACCTTCGTGACCTCGGCAGGCACGGACGAGGAAGGTTTGGAACTGCTCAGGCGCATGAAGTTTCCCTTCCGCGAGCAGTAGGCCAAAGGAGATCCCGTGGCGAAGAAGGCACTGATAGAAAAGTGGAAGAAGGGCCCCAAGTTTGCAGTGCGGGCCTACACACGTTGCAATCGTTGCGCACGGCCCCGGGCCGTCCTGCGGCGGTTCGGCCTGTGTCGAATCTGTTTCCGGGACCTCGCCCTCGAGGGCAAGATTCCGGGTGTGACCAAGTCAAGCTGGTAGAAACGCCTCCGGGCAGGCGTGGATGGATCGGGGCGGGTGCTCCGGATCCGCTGCGAACCCCCCGGAGAGATGGAGTCCCAAAATGCCGGTAAGCGATCCGATCGCAGACATGTTGACGAGCATCCGCAATGCGGTGATCGCCAAGCACCGCAGGGTGGACGTCCCCGCGTCGCGGACCAAGGCCGCGATTGCCGACGCTCTCATCCGTGAGAAGTACATCAACAACGTCCGTAAGATCGAGGACACCAAGCAGGGTGTGCTGCGTATCTACCTCAAGTACGTGGACGGTGCCACGCCCGTGCTCAAGGGACTCAAGCGGGTCTCCACGCCGGGTCGTCGTGTCTACGTCAAGAAGGACGAAATCCCCCGCGTGCTGGGGGGGCTGGGAACGACCATCATCTCGTCGTCCAAGGGAATCCTGACCGACAAGGAAGCCCGGGACCTGGACGTGGGTGGTGAAGTCCTGGCCCAGGTCTGGTAGCGGGAAGCAGGTAAGCCATGTCGCGAGTGGGCAAGAAAATCATCGACATCCCTTCGGGGGTGGAAGTCAAGGTTTCCGGACGCAAGGTGACCGCGAAGGGCCCCAAGGGGGAACTGAGCTACGAGATGCTCCAGGGCATCGAGCTCGACGTGGACGGGGCCGGGGCCCTGGTACGCCAGACCGGCACGGACAAGAACGCGCGTGCGTTTCACGGTCTGACCCGTGCCCTCATCAACAACCTTGTGGTCGGTGTTTCCGACGGATTCAGCAAGACCCTCGAGATCAACGGCACGGGATACCGGGCCGCCGTCCAGGGCCAGAAGTTGACGCTGAACCTGGGGTATAGCCACCCGATCGACTACGAACTCCCCAAGGGGATTTCAGCCGCGATCGATGGGAACAGGGTGACCATCAGCGGGATCGACAAGGCCGTGGTCGGCCAGGTGTCCGCGGAAATTCGCAGGTTCCGGCCGCCGGAGCCCTACAAGGGCAAAGGGGTCCGGTATGTGGACGAGTATGTCCGGCGCAAGGCCGGCAAGAGTGCCGGTGCGTAGGCCGGGAGGAACGCAGTCATGAGATCGATCGCCAAGGAACGACGCGACGGACGCCTCAAGCGGCATCGTCGGGTTCGGTTCAAGGTAAAGGGGACGGCAGCACGCCCGCGTCTGAGCGTCTTCCGGTCCATCAAACACATCTCCGCCCAGTTGCACGACGATGTGAGCGGCCGTTGCCTGCTCACGGTGTCCAGCCTGTCCAAGGACGTGCAGGGACGACTGGAAGAGGGCGCCAACAAGTCGGGCGTCAGCACCGTCGTCGGCAAAGTGCTGGCCGAGAAGGCAAAAGAAGCCGGGATCGTGAGCGTTTGCTTCGATCGCGGCGGGTATCTCTATCACGGTCGGGTCAAGGCACTCGCCGAGGGCGCCCGCGAGGGCGGCCTGGAGTTCTAGGAGGACGACGCTTTGCGACGCAACTTCAGCCAAGACTCTGATCTCGTCGAGAACATGGTCGCTATCAACCGGTGCGCCAAGGTCGTCAAGGGCGGCCGTCGGTTCAGCTTCAACGCCATCGTCACGGTGGGAGACAAGCAGGGCAAGGTGGGCATTGGGCTCGGCAAGGCCAACGAGGTGGCGGAGGCCATCCGCAAGGCCACCGACAACGCCCGCAAGTCCATGGTCACCATCCAGTTGCTCAATGGAACCATCCCCCACGAGATCGTGGGTCGGTTCGGTGCCGGCCGGGTGCTGCTCAAGCCGGCCAGTCCCGGTACCGGCGTGATCGCCGGCGGGCCGGTACGCGCCGTGCTGGAGGCAGCCGGTGTCCAGGATGTCCTTTCCAAGTGCCTGGGTTCCACGAACCCGCACAATGCGGTGAAGGCGACCTTCACCGCCCTGACCAGCCTGCGCCGCGCCTCGGACGTGGCCAAGGAACGCGGCATGACCGTGCGGGAAGTGCTCGGCATCAAGGCCGACGTGGTTCCGCAGGCCCAGGTCGCCGAGGCACCGGCCGACGGCACCGCGACCGCGGTGGCCGAGACTCCGTCGGAGGAGAGCAATGGCTAAGCTGCAGATTACCCAGATTCGAAGCGCGATCGACCGTCCGGAACCGCAGAAGCTCACCATTCGTGCGCTTGGCATCCGCGGCCTGAACCGGCCGATCGTGAAGAACGACACCCCCCAGATCCGCGGAATGATCTTCAAGGTCCAGCACCTTCTGCGGGTCGAAGAAATCGACTAGGGGAACGCCATGGATTTGTCCAACCTGAAACCGGCACCGGGAGCAACGCGTGATCGCAAGCGTGTGGGGCGTGGCCCCGGCTCGGGAACCGGCAAGACCGCGGCCAAGGGCCACAAGGGACAGAAGGCCCGGTCCGGCTACAGCCGCAGCTACCGATTCGAGGGTGGCCAGATGCCGCTGGTGCGGAGAATCCCCAAGCGGGGTTTCACCAACATCCACGCCAAGCCGGCCGAGGCCGTGAACGTGGGCCAGTTGGCCGGGATGACCGGTGAGGTCAACGCGGAGGTCCTCAAGGAGCGCGGGCTCATCCGCAATCCCAAGGCCAGACTCAAGATTCTCGGCAAGGGGGACCTGACCGTCGCCCTTACCGTGCGTGCCCATTCGGTCAGCGAGGGGGCACGCCAGAAGATCGAGGGAGCCGGCGGAACGGTGGAGCTCATCGTGGTCCCCCGGCGTCTCAAGCGGTTCAAGAAGAAGGTCAGGTAGGCCCGAGGCGACATGCTCAACCGAATCCAAGACGTCTTCAATATCCCCGAGCTCAAGAAGCGGATCCTGTTCACCGCCGGGATTCTCATTGTGTACCGCCTCGGCGGTCACATCCCGACACCCGGCGTGGACGCGGGGGCGCTCAAGGCGTACTTCGCCCAGAATCAGGGAACGCTTTTTGGTCTCTACGACATGTTCGTGGGGGGTGCTTTCGAGCGGGCAACCGTGTTCGCGCTCGGCATCATGCCCTACATCAGTGCCTCCATCATCATCCAGCTTTTTGGTGCGGTGATCCCGTACTTCGAGAAGCTGCAGAAAGAGGGTGAAGAGGGGCGCAAGAAGATTACCCAGCTCACGCGGTACGGAACCGTGCTGCTGGCCGCCGTCCAGGCGACCGGCATCGCGATCTTCCTGCAGAACCTGAATGGGCAGGGGTTGCAGGTCGTTCCCAACCCGGGGGCGGGGTTCATCGCCCTGAGCGTGATCACCCTCACCGCCGGAACCATCCTGGTCATGTGGCTGGGGGAACAGATCACGGACAGGGGAATCGGCAACGGCATCTCCCTCATCATCACGGTGGGGATCATTGCCCAGTACCCCAATGACATCCTGAACACGCTGCGGGCCTGGCAGGCCGGTCAGTTCAACATGTTCCAGCTCGTCACCCTGGCCGCGCTCATGCTGGGGATCATCGTGCTGGTCGTGTTCATGACCCTGGGGGTCCGCAAGATCCCGGTCCAGTACGCCAAACGGGTGGTGGGGCGGAAGATGTACGGTGGGACAACCACCCACATCCCGCTGCGGGTCAACACGGCCGGCGTGATGCCCATCATCTTTGCCCAGTCCATCATCGCCTTCCCGGGCACCCTGGCCGCGCTGTTCCCGGGCAACGACCTGATGCAGGTGGTTCAGTCGGCGTTCGCGCCGGGAGCCTGGCTCTATGTCGGGATCTATGGGCTGATGATCGTGTTCTTCACCTATTTCTATACCGCGATTGTCTTCAATCCCGTGGATCTGGCAGACAACATGCGCAAGCACGGCGGCTTTATCCCGGGCATCCGACCGGGCAAGAAGACGTCCGAGTACATCGACCGGATTCTCACGCGGATCACTTTGCCGGGCTCCATTTTCCTGGCGTTCATCGCCATCCTGCCCGACATCATGATCCGCCAGTTCAATGTACCGTTCTACTTCGGTGGAACGGGTCTGCTCATCGTGGTGGGCGTGGTCCTGGATACCCTGAGTCAGGTGGAATCCCACCTGCTCATGCGGCACTACGACGGTTTCATGAAGAAGGGCAAGTTGCGATCGCGCGTCGGTGGTGGTCAGCGGCGATGAAGGTCGTCTTTCTTGGCCCACCCGGAGTGGGCAAGGGGACGCAGGCAAAGCTGCTGGAGGAGCACACGGGGTGGGCTCACATTTCCACCGGCGAGATCCTGCGGGACGCTGTCGCCAAGGGGACGGACTTGGGCCTGAAGGCCCGCATGGTGATGAACAACGGCGACCTCGTGGGGGATGACCTCATCCTCGCCCTGATCGAGGAAACGGTTGACGATTTGAAAGGCGCCGGCTGCCTCTTTGACGGGTTCCCCCGTACGGAGGCGCAGGCGGAAGGGTTGGATCGGCTGCTGGAAGCCCGGGGTGACCGGGTCTCGGCGGCGATCCTTCTCACCGCGCCCAGGGACGAGCTGGTGGCTCGGCTCTCGGAGCGGGGCCGGTTGGACGACACGCCCGAGACGGTGAACAACCGGCTCGAGGTGTACGAGGAAAAGACGGCTCCGCTGGTGGACTACTACCGGCGGACCGGAGTGCTCAAGGAAGTGGACGGTTTGGGTGGGATCCCGGAAATCCAGGATCGCATCCGGACGGTCTTGGACTGAGGAACGAGGAGCGAAATGGTCAAACTACGTTCAGCGGAAGAGATTGCCAAGATCTCCGAATCCGCGCGCATCGTGGCGGAGACCCTGCAACTCCTGAAGCGCCTTGGGGTTCCGGGGGTTAGCACACGGTCCATGGACGCGAAGGCCGAGGCCTTCATCCGGGACAACGGGGGCGAGCCCTCCTTCCTGGGATACCACGGGTATCCGGCCAGCACCTGCATCTCGGTCAACGAGGAAGTGGTGCACGGGATCCCGGGGGACCGGGTCCTGCAGGAAGGTGACATCGTCGGGGTGGATGTCGGGGTGGTCAAGAACGGCTACCACGGGGATGCCGCGCTGACCTTCCCTCTGGGAGAGATTCCGGAAACGGTCCAGCACCTGTTGCAGGTGACCGAGGAGTGCCTGCACAAGGGAATCGAGAACTTCCGCGAGGGAAACAAGCTGGGAGACGTGGGGCACGCCATCCAGACCCACGCCGAACAGTTCGGCTACGGCGTGGTGAGGACGCTGGTGGGTCATGGCATCGGGGAAAAGATGCACGAGGACCCTCAGGTGCCCAACTACGGCAAGCCGGGTACGGGAACCAAGCTGCGGGTGGGTATGGTGTGTGCTCTCGAGCCGATGATCACGCTCGGGGGCTGGGATGTGGAGACGCTTTCCGACAAGTGGACGATCGTGACCCGGGACGGCACGTTGGCCGCCCATTTCGAACACACGGTTGCCCTGACCGAGGAGGGTCCCAAGATCCTCAGCGTGACCGACGGGCCCGTGCTCGTAGGTTGAGAACGAGGTAACAGAATGAAAGTCAAAGCGAGCGTTCGCAAGGTTTGCGACAACTGCAAGTTGATCCGCCGCAATGGAGTGGTGCGGGTAATCTGCACCAATCCGCGTCACAAGCAGCGGCAGGGCTAGGCCAGGAGGAACACGGTGGCACGAATTGCTGGTGTCGATCTCCCCAACGACAAGCGCGTTGAGATCGCACTCACCTACATCTTCGGGATCGGTCATACCACGGCCAGGAACATCCTGGGCGCGACCGGCGTGAACCCGGACGTCCGCGTTCGAGACCTCTCGGACGCCGACACCGGGAAGCTGCGCCAGGAGATCGAGACCAAGTATCGCGTCGAGGGCGCACTCCATGCCGAGCTGCAGATGAACATCAAGCGGCTCATGGACATCGGTTGTTATCGCGGCCTGCGTCATCGTCGCGGGCTGCCGGTGCGTGGACAGCGCACGAAGACGAACGCGCGCACGCGCAAGGGACCCAAGCGGACTGCCGGGTCGGGTCGCCGCAAGTTGACCAAGACCTAATCCGCCTGGCCCCAAGGAGATACCGTGGCTAAGACTACGACCAAGAAGAAAAAGGACCGCAAGGTCTCGATCAACGGGGTTGCCCATGTCAAGGCGACCTTCAACAACACCATCATCAGCATCTGCGACTCCGACGGCGGAGTGGTGGGTTGGTCGACGGCCGGCAAGGTCGGCTTCAAGGGAAGCCGGAAGAGCACGCCGTTCGCCGCCCAGCTTGCGGCCGAGGATGCGGCCAAGCAGGTCCTGGCGCTCGGCATGCGCAAGGTCGAGGTCGAGGTGAAGGGACCCGGCGCGGGCCGCGAGGCGGCCATTCGGTCCCTGGCTGCCGCGGGTCTACAGATTTCAGTGATCCGGGACGTTACCCCGATCCCGCACAATGGCTGCCGCCCGCCGAAGCGGCGCCGCGTCTGATCATCGGAGGTTCTTGAAACCATGGCGAGATACGTTGGCCCGGTTTGTCGGCTCTGCCGGCGAGAGGGCGAAAAGCTATTCCTGAAGGGTGAGCGCTGCTCAACCGACAAGTGCGCCTACGAGCGCCGGGCCTATGCGCCGGGCGAGCATGGGCGTGATCGGCGGCTGCGGGTCACCAACTACGGACTCCAGCTCCGCGAGAAGCAGAAGACCCGGCGGATCTATGGAGTCATGGAACGTCAGTTCCGCAACTACTTCAAGGAAGCGGCACGGATGCCCGGGATGACCGGGGAGAACCTCCTGCGAATCCTGGAGCTGCGCCTGGACAACCTGGTGTACCGGCTCGGGTTCGCGCCGTCGCGTCCGGCTGCCCGCCAGCTGGTCAAGCACGGCCACTTCCAGGTGAACGGACGGAAGGCGGACATCCCGTCCCATCGCCTGCGTCCGGGTGACGTGATCTCGGTTCGTGATGCGAGTCGGAATCTCGATCTCATCCAGAACGCGCTGGATATGCGGGGCGGTCGGGGGATGCCCGAGTGGTTGGAGGTCAACTCCAAGGCGCTCCAGGGACGTCTGGTGCAGTCACCCACCCGGGAGAACATCCCGATCACGGTGCAAGAGAATCTGATCGTCGAGTTGTATTCGAAGTAGCGCAGGACAGACCGCGCATTCTTCCGGGTCGTACCGACCCGAGGAGGCAAGCGAACGATGAAGTGGAAGAACCTCCAGATGCCCAAGGCCGTGGAGCTCGACGAGGCCAACGCCTCCGATCGCTACGGGCAGTTCACCATTGAACCCCTCGAGCGGGGTTTTGGACTCACCCTCGGGAATTCCCTGCGGCGGGTCCTGTTGTCCAGCCTGCAGGGGGCGGCGATTACCGGTGTGAAGATCGAAGGCGTCCTGCACGAGTTCAGCACGGTTCCCGGTGTGCTCGAGGACGTCAGCGAGATCATCCTGAATCTCAAGCAGATGCGTTTCAAGCTGCACGCCGACTACAAGATCAACGCGCGGCTCAGCGCCAAGGGGCCTCACAACCTCACCGCGGGTGACCTCCAGGCCGATCCCGGAGTCGAGGTGCTCAACCCCGACCTCCATATCGCCACCCTGAACAAGGACGGCGAGATCGACATGGAAGTCGAGATCTCAGGCGGGCGTGGCTACGTCCCGGCCGACCAGCAGGAAGACGAGCGGCCGATCGGGGTCATCACCCTCGACGCCCACTTCTCTCCCATTCGCAAGGTCAACTTCGAGGTGGAGAACACCCGGGTTGGACAGCGGGTCGACTTCGACAAGCTCATGGTCGAGGTATGGACCGACGGCAGCATCCTCCCCAAGGACTCGATGGCCTACGCGGCCATGATCCTCAAGGATCACTTCAGCCTCTTCGTCGACTTCGAGGAGCCGATCGAGCAGGAGGACGAGCAGGAAGAGGATCAGGAGGTCGCACGGATCCGGGGTCTGCTCGAGAAGAGCGTCGAGGAGATGGAACTCTCGGTCCGTTCCGCCAACTGTCTGCGCGCGGCCGAGATCAAGACCATCGGCGAGCTGGTGACCAAGCCGGAATCGGCGATGCTCAAGTACCGCAACTTCGGGCGGAAGTCCCTCAAGGAGATCAGCGACATTCTCCATGAGATGGGCCTCTCGTTCGGGATGGACGTTGCTCCCTACGTGAAGAAGCCGGCCAAGAAGTCGACCGATCTCGGTTTGACCCGGCCCGAGCTTGACGAGGCCAGCCTGCTCGCGGGCGAGTCCGACGAAGGCGAGGAGGCGACAACCGCCTCCACCACCACGCCCCAGGACGACTGATTCAGCCAGGCCGCTAGAACGAAGAAGGAACGAGAATCATGCGACATCGCAAATCGGGGCGACAGCTCAGCCGAACCGCGGAGCACCGACGCGCCCTCCTGCGCAACCTGGTGACCGAACTGTTCCGCCACGAGCGGATCGAGACCACCACCGCCAAGGCCAAGGAGGCCCGGCGTCTCGCCGAGCGTCTGATCACCTTTGCCAAACGGGGTGATCTTCATGCCCGCCGTCAGGTGGACCGGTACGTCATGGACCGCACCGTGACCCGGAAGCTCTTCTCGACCATTGCTCCGTGGTACACCGAGCGTCCGGGAGGCTACACCCGCATCATCAAGACCCGGGCCCGGCTGGGGGATGGTGGGGAAATGGCCTTCCTGGAGCTGGTCAAGTCCGAGAGCCAGCTTGCCAAGGAACGCAAGCACAAGGAGGAAGCTGCAACCGCCCGTGCCGCAGCGGCCGAGGCGAAGTAGCCCTCCCTCCCGTCAGATCCATGAAACGGGGCGCGTCCTCACGGGCGCGCCCCGTTTCCATGTCCGGGCCGGTGCTCCGGCGGCTACTTCTCGTTCCGGGGGAAACCAACCCCCGCCTTGATCAGCCCCCAGGAGGTGCTGGCGATGGGAAGCACGGTGTCCGAACCGTACACGTTGACCTCGAGGTCGTCGTTCCCTGTCCCCATGGGACCCGAATCGGTGAACTCGATCTCGCCGTTGCACTTCCACCAGAAGCTGAGGGCGTATTCGGTGCCGGCCACGGTGCCGGTGAGCAGGATTTCCGTACTGGCGAAGTCCGGATCGGTGGAGGTGCCCAGGCCCAGTGCGCCCCCGGTGGGGGTGGTGGTGTTGTCGTCGTGCGTCGCCACGTCGTTGGGCGCCGAGGTTCCACCGTCGTAGTAGGCGAAGTCGGTGAGGTCCCAACCCACCGGGATGCCCGAGGCAAAGGTCTCGTTGAAGAGAAGATCGCCGGCCGGGACCAGACTCACATCGAACCGTGTGTAGTCCCCGCTGAAGGGACGGCAGAAGTAGTTCTCGTGATCGGGAGCGGTCACGGTGATGAAGGCAGGGTCATACCCCGCACGCTTGGCCACCACCACGTTGTCGATCCGCGAGGCCATCCAGCTTCCCACCGGGTCGACCGCCCTGAGGTTGCGGGCGATGAACTCCAGGGTGATCTCCGGCCCGTCCGCGGTGAAGTACACGGTGTAGAACATTTCCGAGGGGCACCAGAAAACGGTCCAGGCCGAGGGGCGATCGATCGGCGCTCCGCCGCCCAGCTTGGTCCCCTTGGCCGACAAGCCGGCCGGGACCAGCATGGCGAGCAGCACCAAGGCAGTTGTCCAGGTTCTCATGTTGTCTCTCCTTTGCCGGGGAATCGAATCTCAGGGGCCGCGGACGATCTTGACCGTCTGCTGCCCGTGTCCGGCGATGAGGTGAACCAGATAGAGGCCGGCCGGGAGACGTATCCCCCGATCATCGTAGCCATCCCATCGTGCTTCGTGACGCCCCGCGCCCATGGGAGTGGGCTCGAGGAGGTGGCGGACCAGGCGCCCCTGTAGATCATACGCGTAAAGAGACACCGTTTCCGGCCGCTGGAGTTCGAAGTGGATGCGCGTGGCCCCGCGGGTCGGATTGGGACGGGCGGCAAGAGTTGGCGCAACCGATTGTGTCACTTCGGGTTGCGGGGCGCTTGTGGTGGCGGCCGCCTCGGTGAGGGTTAGGCACTGGTCCAGGGTGACCAGGGTGGTTTCCTGGCAGGCACCGGAAGGCCACTTGACGATGATGGAATCCACCCGGGTCGCGCTGCCGAGGCCGAAGTGCAGGGTGAGCGCGTTCTGGGAACGATAGCCCGACGACGCCCGGACCTCGCGTATCCGGGCCTGGCCCCCCGCGACGACCCGGACGTGGGCCCCGACCGCGGATCGGTTGGATGAGGCTCCCCCCACGAGGTCGAGCTGGAGCCAGCGGTGCCCCAGGGCGGAGTCGTTGCGGTAGAGACGGTTGTCCGCGCTCACACTGGCCGACACCACGTAGACATCCAGATCGCCATCCTTGTCGAAGTCGGCCCAGGCCTCGCCCGCGGTGGGGGAGAGCCGGGTCACCGGACCCGATTCCACCGCGGAGAAGGACCCGGAGCCGCCATTGTGGGACAGGACATCCTCCTGCGGATTGTGGGTGAGGTAGGCATCGAGATCCCCGTCGTTCTCCACGTCGGCGAAGTTGGCGCCACGCCCGGACCCCGCCGCGTCCAGTCCGGCGCCGGAGTGCGGGACCAGGGTCCCGTTGTCGTTCCGGTAGTACCGGGCCACGGGATCCTGGGCGATGTACAGATCCAGGTCGAGGTCACCGTCCGCATCCCCCCAACAGGCGCCCTGGGTATTCGCGGAAGCCCCCAGGCCCATGGCGCCGCCCACTTCGGTGAAGCTGCCCCCTCCGGAATTCTCGAACAGCCGGTCTCCCCGGTTGCTGTTGCCGAAGAAGATGTCCTGGTAGCCGTCCCCGTTGTAGTCGGCGGCGATCACCACCGTTCCGTAGCCCAGGGCATCGGCCATGGGGAAGGGGGTGACGTCGATGAAGGTGCGGCCATCGTTGCGCAGGAGCCGGTTTGCCCCGCCCGCGTTGACAAAGAACAGGTCCAGATCGCCGTCGTTCTCCATGTCGAACCAGGTCGCGCCCTCACCGGTTCCCGGGTCGGCGAGCGGGCCGGTGGCCACGTTCACGAACACCCCGCCGTCGTTTCGAGCGAGGACGTTGGGGCCGTCCGCGGTGCAGTAGGCATCCGGATCCCCGTCCTTGTCGTAGTCCGCCCAGGTGGCGGCGCGGAACGAGCCGGCCAGCGGGCCCGCCGGAACCGGGACAAAGTCGGTTCCCCCGTCGTTGCGCAGGAGCACCGAGGCGGCGACCCGGCTGGTGACGTGAAGGTCGGGATCGCCGTCGAGGTCGTAGTCGACCCACGCCGCCCCCCCGCCGGAGGAGCTGAACTCGAGATCCGGATCCGGGAACTGGGTCCATTGCTCGGTGCCCTCGATCGTTGTCCACCAGGTCCCGGCTCCGATCAGTGACCAGTAGCTCAGGACGTAGCTCTCGCCGGGGGTCAAACCCCCGATGGTGATGGAGGTCGATGCGGTCACGGTGGCGTCGCCGTCGCGCCCCAGGCCGAGGCCGCCTCCAACGCGGCTATCGAACAAGGGGGTGTCGAAGTCATTGGGGGCCGAGGCGGGCCAGGAGGCCCCGTAGTAGTCCTCGGGAGCAAAGAAGGCGAAGTCGGTCGTGTCCCAGGCGGCTCCAACGCTGTCTTCGAAATCGGAGAAGTAGAGGAAGTCGCCGGGTGCCATCAGGTGATGGGGGAGATACGTGGTGGGAAAGAACACCGGTTGCGACGCGTAGAGACTGTCGCTATAGGCCAGCGTGTCGACGTGGGCGTCCCAAGTGGCCTGGGTGACCAGGGCCACGTTGTCCACGCGGGCGCGTGTCCACTGGCTGAACGTGTTGTAGACCTCCGCCTCGAAGGTCACGGTGATCTCGGGTCCATCCGCGACAAAGGAAAGGTTCTCGTAGGCGGTCGAGGGGAACCAGGCCCCGAGGTGCGCGCTGGGGCGGTCGATGGGTGTCCCTCCGCCCAGTTTGGTCTTGGCGCTCGCCGGGGCCGCGGCGAGGATGAGGATGAGCACGGACAGGGTGAGCGGTCGCATGAGCTTCTCCAGGATCAGGAAGGGGTCCCCGTGGTTTCCCGAATAACGAGCGACCGGGCCGAATCGAACAAGCCGAGTCGCGGAAGCGGTCCCATTCCGGGCGGCGATGATGGGCTAAAGCTGCACAGCAGATAATTTTAGCACGACGTCATTGGGGTCCTGACCGGCAATCAGCGGGCTCCCGTGTACACGAACGGGGCCCAGAAGTAGGGGTCGGCCCACTCGGCGGTGCTTCGCAGGGCCCGCTTGGCGTCCCGTAGGCTCCGGGCCACATTGGACGCGCCTTCCGCCCTCGGCTCTGCCACGTCCCCAAGGAAGGACGCCATGAGCAGTGCGGTGGAGGCGTCGTTGACCGCCCACAGACTGGCCACGGTCCGGGTTGCTCCGGCCGCGAGGAAGCCGCGCGAGAGGGCGAATACGCCTTCACCCCGGATCTCCCGCCCCACCTGGGTCTCGCACGCGGAAAGCACCACCAGATCCGCGCGCAGGTCCAGGTCGTAGATCTCGAAGAGATGGAGATAGCCGTCGTCCAGGTCGGAACCGGCCGTGGGAGGGGGGGCGGTCAGCACCAACGCGGCCAGAAGCCCGGATCCCCGGGTCTGGACTACACCGTGGGTGGCCAGATGAACGATGCGGGCCTCGCCGAGTTGGGCCCGCAGGGCGCTCTCGGTCGCGTCGATGCCCGAGAGGACGGTTACCTGGCCGGGGCCGAAGGCGGTCACGACCGCCTCGCTCTCCCGTGCCGTGCCGGGAAGGGGGAGAAAGCCGGTGCCCTGGCGGACCAACAGGTCACCCGGCTCATCCTTGACCGGGCCGGTGCCTCCCCCGGTTGCCCGGGATCGCTCTTCCCGCGCCGCGGCGGCCGCCACCGGATCGAACACGGGGTCGCAAAGCGAGAGGACCGGGGGACCGGGGTCCCGGCCCTCGGCCTCGAGATCCAGCAGGGTGGCGATGGAGTGGGCGTAGCGGATCGCCGGGCCCGCGTCCAACCAGTAACGGGTCTGCTCGGGGTCCGGCCCCGGCTCGACTGCCAGCGCCTCGAAGGGAAGCTGGTGAAGCGCCGCGTCGGGAACCAGGACCACCGCCTCGGCGTCCCGGATGCGGTGCCACACCGGTTCGGGTACGAGGGTTCTCCAGAGTTGGTGGCTGCCGGTCGCCTGGCGCGACGGGGGCGCCGCCTCCACGGGGGAGGTGCCGGTGACGCCACGTTGCACTCCGGGTGTCTTGGGTGCTCCACCGGGACCCCGCACCAGGAGGGCCAGGGCGGTGTCGGTGAGTGGACCTTCCGGGGTGCGCAGGGCCTCCGCCGCCGCGGCGTCGACCCGCAGGGGATAGGCTTCGACGGTTCCCCCGGGCGACAGCAGGAACACGAAGCTCGCCTCGGGGCCGATCTGGAACAGCAGCAACAGGTCCGCCGGTCCCAGAACCCGCGTTCGCACCTCGGCGAGATCCACACCCCGATCCGGCGCGGAGAGAAGTCGTTGCCAGCTCGGGCTGTAGAGTTTCAACGCTTCGTTGGCCGCACGATACGCGTTCAGGGCCGAGGTGAGTTCCCGTTCCAGCGCCCGGAGCTGGTCGCCATCGGCGCCGGTGGTTCGGGCCCACACCAGGTCCCGTTGGATCTGGCTGAAGCGAATGCGGGAGTCCCGCTCGTCCCGTTCCAGAGCGGCACGCTGTCCGGCGGGGATGTCGGCGCGCACGTCGACGCGGCCGGCGGCGAGGCGGTCCCGCAGGACCCGGGCCCGGATCCGTTCGGCATACCGGAGGGCCGCGGCGGGGTCACCCCCCTCCACTTTCCAGGCCACCATGGCGTTGTAGTAGCCCACGTATTCACTGAGGAATCGCGCCCGGGATTCGTCGAACCCCCCCCGTTGGGTTCGCAGGGACTCGACCACATCGAGGGCGGTCTCCAGATCCGACTCCGCCCCCGCGAGGTCACCGGAGGTGCGGCGCAGGGTGGCCCGGTCGGCCAGCGCGCGCGCCCGGGCTTCCGGGTACAGGTCGGACCCCTCCAGGATGGTTACCGCCCGATCCAGGGCGACACGGGGCTCGGGGGCTCCCTGGGCTCCGGCCCGTCCGGCCCCTGCGAGGGCGGTCAGGGTCACGCCCACTTCGGGGTGGTCCAGCCCGAGTGCGGTCTCCCGGATGATCAGGGCATCGAGCAGGGTCTCACGGGCGCCGGGGGCATCCCCGGTCCCGAGCTTCGCTTCACCGAGATCGTGGAGGATCTGGCCGCGATACTCGGCGAAGGCGCCATCCTCGGCGTCGAGCAGTTCCAGGGCGCGGGTCCACAGGGGAATCGCTTCCCGATTGCGTCCGGTGCGGGCATAGAGCACCGCGAGTTCGTTGTGTGCGTAGAGGCGGGTGGGGACGATCCCGTCCTGGTCGCAGGCCATGGCCTGGTCGAGTGCCTCGAGAAAGAGCGGCTCCGCTTCACGGGGGCGATTCTGGTCCCGGAGAATGACCCCCAGGTTGAGATAGGCATTGGCGACCCGGATGCAGGTCGCCAGGGAGTCCCCCACGCTGAGGGTCAGCGCCTCCCGATACAGACGCTCTGCCTCGGCGAACCGACCCTGGTTCCAGAGATGCACACCCAGGTTGTTGAGATAGGTGGCGTAGAACCCGTCGCGTGGCAACCGATCGGCCTCCATGGCGACGATGGAGACCATGAGGCTCTCCGCGGTGTCGAAGTGCCCCAACACACGGTGCATCTCGGCGAGATCGGATCGGGTGAAGGCGACCGAGGACCAGTCGACGGGATCGCGGGCCTCGTAGATGGAGAGCAACCGCTGCCAGGCGTCCAGCGCCTGCCGTGGGTTGCCTCCCTGATACTGCACGAGCCCCATGTCGTACCAGGCGGTCGCGAGGGCATCGGGATCCTCGGGGTGCAGCGATCGGATCGCGGTCACCTTCTCCTGCAGCTGCACCGCGGCTTCGAAGTCCCCTTCGCTGTAGGCGCAGAGAACCAGGGACTCCAGTGCATCGGCCATGGCAGGGGAGCGTTTCCCGTCGGTGATCTCCCTCAGGTCCACGATGCCGCCGTAGACGTCGGCTGCCTCGCGATAGAGACCGTAGTCGAACAACAGGTCCCCGAGGGAACCCAACGCCTGGGCCGCCGCTTCGGGGTTCTGTCCGAGGGTCCGCCACCCCGAGGCCTCATCGAAGGCAAGACGGGTGGCCCGGCCGGTATCGCCCGCCTCCAGTGCCGAGCGGATCTCCGGGAAATCCTTCGGTTCCTGGGCATGACCGTACGAAGCCAGGAAGGGGCCGATCAGCAGGCAGATGAGCAATGCGGGGGAAAGTCTGGATGTCGCCATGGTGGTTTCCGAAGTCCCCTGAGGATAGCGCAGAGGGGACGCCGGGCGCGCGGCAATCGGGCGCGCGGATTGTTTGTTAAGTATTTGCGCTCCAGTGGATTAGCCGCGTGGTCCTTCATCGGGTCAAGTTTGAATCAAGCCGTCTTCTCCAATGTCCTGGCATCAACGGTCGTGTTGGACCCGACGAGGAGGTCGGGTGCCCCGCCGACCCTACATCGGAGGATCCCATGCACCGAACCCGTTTCCTTGTCACGACCGCGCTCATCGCGGTCCTCCACCTGGCGGGTCCAGGCCAGGCGATTGCCTGGATCGACGACCAGAACGAGAACCGAATCGACGACCGGATCGAGGCGGTCCATGCCTCGGGCCTCGCCGCGGCCTACGAGTACGGCGACATCAATGGACGGATGATCATCGGGGTTTTCGACGGCACCCCGGTTTCCTACGGGATCTACGTGGGGTATGACCACGCTCCCAGCGCCGTGGACATCGCGGCGCTCCAGGGATACAGCCTGATTACCCCGCACCCCTACGACCAGATCGACTACGTGCGAAGCCAGGCAACCTACGCCCAGATCCAGGCTATCGCCGGTCTTCCGGGCGTGACCCGGGTCGAGGCCATTCCCATGATGTACCCGACCAATCATTGGGGTTCGCGCGTCACCCGCTCACGGGATTCCCGTGGCCTGCAGGGGGATCAGAACTACGCCCTGTTCCCCAGTGTCCAGGCTGAACTCGGCCTGGATGGGACCGGGGTCGTCATCGCGGTCCTGGACACCGGGGTCAATGATGCTCTGGATACGGTAAACCCCGGTTACACCGGTCACGAGAGCCTGGTCGGAAAGTGGCTGGGCGGTGGTGAGTTCTTCTCCGGGCAGCCGGAGCTGAACACCGGGCTCAACGAAAGCATGAATCCGCAGGACCATGGCGGAGACAGCTATCACGGCACCCACGTCGCCGGATCGGCTATGGGCACCGGAGGGCAGGATGGTTTCTTCGCCGGGGTCGCTCCAGCCGCCCGGCTCGTCGATTGCAAGGTGCTCTCCGATGCGGGAGCGGGCTTTGGATCCGCGGACGGCGTGGCCTGGTGCATCCACAACATGAACAACGACTGGGGGCTCACCGGTCCCGACACCATCTATGCCGGAATCGATGTACTGAACCTATCCCTGGGTGGGCTGACCGAATCGGACGGGACCGATGCCGGATCCCAGATGATGAACGCGGCCATGGCGGCCGGGCTCGTGGTCTGTATTGCCTCCGGGAACGACGACGCCATCGATTACATGCCGTCGCCGGCAGCCTCGGACGATGCCATCACGGTGGGGGCATCCACACACGCGTCCACCCTCGACCGTTCCGATGACCGGGTGACCAGCTTTTCCAACGAGGGACCGCGTGACAGTGATGGGGATGTGGACCAGCGCGACGAGATGAAGCCCAACGTGTGCGCTCCCGGGGCCGGCATTGTCTCGGCCAACGGGGACTTCACGACCGACGGCAAGGCCTATCACGGCTTGTCCGGGACCAGCATGGCCACCCCGCACGTGGCGGGAGTCGCCGCGCTGGTGCGACAGGCCAACCCGTCGCTCACCCCGTCCCGGATACGTCAGATCCTCGAGAACACCGCCATCCATGGTATCGGCACGGAGAAGGCAGCCCGTCCGGACGACCCGTTCGCGGTGGATCCGAACTACAACCCGGCCGACGGATGGGGCGAAGTCGACGTCTACGGGGCCTGTCTCGAGGCCATGAACAGCACCAGCGGGGTGCAGGTCGTTCGCTTCCGCCCCGTGGCGCGCCCCCAGGACCTCGAGATCGACGTGCACTGGTGGAGCCAGCGGGAGTACCCGTTCCAGGGATACAACATCCAGCGTGCTCCGGATGTGGGAGGGGCCCCGGGGGCATTCGTCCAGGTCAACGGGGTCATCGTCCCTGGAATCGGCGATCCCGTTCTCGATGCGGACGACAATCGGACCGCCTATACCTTTGTCGACGACGACCCCGCGTTGCAACTGGGAACGCAGTACTGGTACCGGGTGGAGTGGGTCGAGACCGGTGGAACGCCCCATCAGGAACCTCCCGCGCCGGTCATCTTCGGCGAGCTGCCGCGAGTGGCGACGGTGTTCTATCACCTGGTCCATAACGCACCCGAGAACGACCTCTTCATCCGGGTCGGGACCAGCGCGGCCCGGGATCCCGACAACGCGGAGTTCTTCACCATCGCCAGCAACGCCCAGGCCGCAGCGGACAGTTTCCTGCAGGGGGAACCGACCAACACCGGGACCGCGACCCCGGGCGACCGCGACATCTGGTGGTCGATCGGATTCAGCGTGAACGACAACATCGGCGGGCTCATCCCGCCCTCGCTGGTCCAGCCCTGGTTCCTGAACGTGACCGAGGGAGGCTATGTGAATCGTCATGGTCGCCTGGTCGACTTCTCGATGTTCGTGAACGATGCGCCGGGGAGTTCCGGTGGGGTGCTCCATGTCAGCAATACCCCGTCTCCCCAGGTGACGGTGGAGACGGTGCAGTCCAACATGTGGATCTACGAGCCCAACATCCTGGACTCGGGGATTGCCAGCCTCAATGCGACCGCCGGTTCCAACGGCGTGTCGGTCACCGTGGATCTCCTGGAGGGAAGCGCTGCCGCGGAGGTCCGGATCATGCGGGGCTCCACGGAACGATTCGAGGATCGCGCGGAACTGCCCGGGGCGCGGCTGACCGCCCACGGGGAGAGGACCCTGGAGTATGTCGACGGGACGGTGGAACCGGGGAGCCGCTACTGGTACTGGGTGGAGATCGTGGCCATGGACGGGGCGAGCAACTGGGGCGGACCGCTGGTCACGCAGGCGTCGGACCTCTCCACCCTGCGCACGACGGTGCTTCCCGCTTCACCCAACCCGGTACGCAACACGACCACGTTCCGCTACAGCCTCGCCGCCGACGCGGCGCGGGGAGGGGCGATCCCGGTGTCGCTGACCCTGCACGACGTCCAGGGCCGGTTGGTGCGCACGCTCAAGGATGCGGTCGAGACCGCGGGCGAGTACTCGGTGCGCTGGGACGCACGTGACGATCAGGCACAGCCGGTGCCGCTGGGCGTGTACTACTACCGGTTCCGTGCCGGTTCCGTGGTCCGTACGGCCAAGGTGACCGTGGTGCGCTGACCGCACCGGGTTTCACCAACCACCGTATCGTTCAAGGCGGGGGGCCGGAGTGTCGGACTCGTATCGGATCCGTAGGGGGGTTGATACGAGGACGGCAGTCCGGTCCCTTCGTCGTGACCGGTCGGACTACGGGGACGTGGGTGGTGGGAATCCGGCAAACAGCTTCTGGACCACCGATGTCACCTCTTCGTCGCTGATCGCATCGCCATCCACCACGTCGGAGGCGGTGCCCCGCCAGACGGCGGAGTTCTGCTTGCGATCCACGAGGTCGATGATCACGGTTCCCTCGTTGTACTGATAGACATCCACTTCGGATCCCCAGCGGGGGCCAATGTAGTCGCTATCGATTTCCGTCTGCTGTTGGACGGCGCCGTTCATGACGACCAGGAGGTCGGCCGTATCGGCCGGGGCCTCGGTCAGACCCTTCCCGGTGAGTTCGGTCTCCAGCGCCCGCTGGAATCGCTGCAGCACGAGCGGGTTGGCCGGAGCCTGCTTGGGGGCGACGGTGGCGAACGTCTTGTACCCGGAGAAATCCGTCTGCCTGTCATAGTCGGTGTTGATGCTGAGGCTCGAGCACGCGCTCAGAAGCAGGCAGGAGACGACGGTGATGGACGATGCGAGGAATGATTTCATGGCCGATCTCCCTGGGACCCCGGTCCCGAGTGGGTGACGAATAACAAGGAGCCATAATCCTACGTCGTCATGCGGTCGGCGGGAAAGGGGTGTGACCCGGTCTACCCGGCCCCCGGGTTCTCCAGATGGGTCTCCGCCGCCCAGACCCGTTCGGATCTCCTGGCTGCCTCGAGCAACTCCCGTACCCATCCCTCGGCAGCCTGGCGCGCGCGGGTCCCGTCATCGGTGCTCTGCACTTCCGTGGTGCCGGTGACCCCCCGCGTGAGCGCGACCAGGGCGTCCCGCCCCGCCGGTCGGACGGTGAGAACGCCCTGGGGGCTGATGGCCGGGATGTCGGCGTTCTCGACCGCCGTCTCGAACCCGGTGAGGGCATCCCTACTGGCCACGACGAGGAACCGTTCCGTGCCGGGATCCCGGGAGAAGGTCCATCCCCGGCGAACTCCTTCGATGCGCCCCGGGAGACGATGGATTCCCTCGGGGAGGGGGCCGGAATCGTCGCCCCCGGAGGGGGGATACATCAGCACCGCGTTGCCTGCCGCGTCGAGGTTGAGGATGTAGATCCAGGAGGGCGCGTTGACCTCGACCTGGATCTCCAGGACATCCCGGTAGGTGATGGGGTCGCCCGGTTCCAGCGGAACCGGACCGGCGTCGTCCAGGCGATGCAGGGTGACCGCGGCGCTCAATGGGCTCACGCCGGAGCCTTGCGGGAAGAGGACAATGGCCAGTGTGGTCAGGACGGCGAGGGCAACCGCGACTCCAGCCCAGCGTCTGCGTGTCGAGCGGGCTACGGGTGAAGGGGATCCCGCGGAATTCGCCGACCGCGGGTGTCCGGGGGTCGCCGGGCTCGCGTAGTCGGCCAGCGCGTTGGAGAACGCGGCCGCGGTAACCGGTCGTTGTTCGCGATCGGCGGCGAGGCTGGTGTCGACCAGTTCGGCGAGTCCGGTCGGGAGATCGGGGCGCGCGGAAGCGAGCGAGGTGACCCGTCCGCTACGGTGCTCCTCGGTGATCTCGGACACGGTCCGGCCCTTGACGGGGTAGTCGCCGGTGAGGAGGTGATAGAGCAGTACTCCGACGGCAAAGCAGTCGCTCTGGGGGCTGGCCGGCGCCCCCTCGAACAGCTCGGGTGCCATGACGGTGGGTGTCCCGGCGATCCGGGGATCCGCGTCTCCGCTGCGCCGCCCCCCCGCGCCGAAGTCCATCAGCACCACCCGGCCGTCCGGTCGCACCATTACATTGTGCGGCTTCACATCCTGGTGCACGAGCCCGGCATCATGGACCGCCGACAATCCGGCCAGGACATCGCGGGTGATACGGATCGCCTCGTCCTGCGGGAGCCGGCCCCGTTCCTCCACCAGGCGGGCGAGATCGGTGCCCTCGACCAGCTCCATCCAGAGCCCGGGGCGATCATTGTGGGTCTCCACGCCGTAGACGCGCGCGACGTTGGGATGCTCCACCCGCGCCAGGAGCCGCGCTTCTTCCTGCAGGGTCCCAAGCCATCGGCCCTGTCCCTGGCGCTCCGGGGCGAGAAGCTTCAAGGCGACCTGTCGTTGGAGGGCGGCATCCCAGGCGCGATACACCTCGCCGAATCCGCCCCGGCCGATCAGGGCCAGGGGGGTGAGCGTGCCCCACTCGGGGAGGGGAGCTTCGCCGACCGGGTCCGCGGCCATGCCAACCAGGCTGGCCGTGGCCAACGCGTCCGCGGTCTCCGGGGCCAAACGCGCGAGGCGCCCGACTTCGGCGACAACGTGCAGGTTGCGAATCCAGCGTTGCTCCTCATCGGATCCCGTCGCCGATTCCACGCGGTCCCAATCGACCGGTTCACCCCGTGAGAGGAGATCGCTGATGCGTTCGAGGGTGGGGTCAGCCACGGCGACCTCCCTCTCCATCCATGGTCTTGGCCAGACGCATGAGCGCCCGTTTGAGCCCCATTCTCGCGGCATCGGCCGAGGGTTTGCCGGTCATTTCGGCCAGTTCCTCGTAGGTCGCATCCATCTCGATACGGGCCACGATGAGCTCACGATCACCGTCGTCGAGCCGCTCCAGTGCCGCCTCGTAGCGTTCCAGGGCATCCACGCCAATGAGGGTCTCGAGGGGGGACGGGTCCCGGGGTCGTCGCTCCTCGACCTGTTCCACCACCCGGTCCCGTACCGCGGCGCGGCGGACCTGGTCCCGGATCCTGTTGAGGATGGCGCGGCGGATATAGGCGTGGAAGGCGCCTTTCCAGCGCACGTCGAAGCCCTGGATGTGGCGGGCGGACTGGATGAAGGCTTCCTGGACCAGATCCTCGGTTTCCATGCCGTCACGCGCATACGCCGGGAGTCGTCCGCTGGCCCAGCGGCGAAGCCGCTCGCGGTACCGTTCGAAGACCTGACCCAGCGCCCGCTCATCACCCGCACGCACCTGATCGAGGAGAACGGCGGTCGAGAGCGTGACGGGTTGTTCGGGCCGCTTTGCGGCCCCGGGATCGGTTGGGTCCACGGGACGAACTCTCTTCGCAGGGCCGGATCACGAGGGGTCTGACGACGCGATGACGCTTCAAGCATAGCGAATATCCCTTTGCTCTGCTTGGAGTTATGCTTCCTTGCGGTCCGCGTGGGATGCGGGTTCCGGTCGGAGGCTCTCCGGGGCCGTCCCGGGCTCCGTTCTCAAAACGATTCACACGTCCCAACCGAACACCTCCATGCCGAAACCTTCGTTCCCCTGGATCCTGACCGGTCTCGCCCTGCTGTTGCGGCTGGCGCTCTGGGGAACCCAGGTCGTCATCTCGATCGACGGCACGACCTACGTGCGGATGGCCCGGGCTCTGGTCCAGGGCGACGTCCTCGAGTCGGTACATCAGTTGGGCTACCCGCTCCTGATCGCCCTGGCCCGGCCTCTCACCGGAGACTGGGAAGTGGCCGGGCGGTTGGTGGCGTTGCTGGCCGGCGTCGCGCTGGTCCCCTTGTCCTGGGCCCTGGCTCGGACCGTGGTGCGAAACCCCTGGTTGTGTGCGCTGCCGCCGCTGGCGGTCGCGCTGATGCCGCTGACCGCCCACTACTCGGTCACCCTCATGACCGAGACCACGTACACCGCGATCCTGTTGTCGGCGTTCGTGTTGGTCCTGCGGAAAAGGGCCGGGGCAGGCGGTGTCCTGGGAGGCCTTGCCTATCTGGTGCGGCCGGAGGCGCTCCTGGCGATCGCGGGTCTGGCGGTCCTGAAGATCCGCATGCCCAGGGAGGCGTTGCGCATCGTGGTCGGGGCGGGGCTGGTGGTCGCCGCCTATGTGGTGGTGATGGGTACCGCGACGGGTCATTGGACGATCTCCCAGAAGACGATCAACCTGGGAGCCGGGACCTGGGGTGAGAACGAGAAGACCGTCGGTGACGCGGTGGTCGCGGTGGACCTGGGCTCGCGGTTGGAACGATTCGGCGAGGATCTCTGGAAGGCATGGCCCGGGCGCGCCGCCGAGGTGGGACTCAATGTGTTGCGCCACGGCGGATGGGTGTTGCCCCTGTTTGCCCTGGGGGCCGTGGGTCGTCGTGGAGGGTCCCTGTGCGCGGGGATTCTCTATCTTGCCATGTTGCCGCTCACGTTCGTGGCCGCGCGGGAGCGCCTCGTTCTGCCCGCCTTGCCGTTTCTGTGGGTGATGGGATCGGTGGGTCTGGACCGTCTGCGCGACCCCCGACTGAGGCGTCCCGCAGTGGTGCTTGCACTGATGGGCCTGACCCTGTCCGCGTTTCTCGCCCGCGCCACCTACTTCGACAACGAGGACGGCGCGTTCCCTGAACTGGTGAGGGCCGGCACTTGGCTCCTGCCCCACGCGGGCCCCGCGAGAACGGTCTATGATCGCAAGCCCTACGTCGCGTTCTACGCAAATGCTGGAACCGAAACCATTCCCCGGGGGCAATACCACGAGGTACTCGACGAGTTGGTGGCGGAGGGGGCCGACTTCCTCGTGATCCACGACGGCATCACGCGGGTCTTCCGGCCGGAGTTGTTGCCGTTGGTCGCGGACGCGGGAACGATCCTCGCCGAGAGTCGCCTTGTCCCCGTCTACTACGACGAGGGGGGAGATGGGGGGTTCCGGACCGTGCTCTACCGGGTCGTGCACACCGAGGGGCCACCGCCGATCGACGGCGAGGCGGCGGTCCGAGCACGGATCAAGGCAAGCGTGCCGCACACCGACTACCACTTCGAGCACGGGTTCCTGGCCGCGAGCGCGGCGCGGTGGGGGATCGCCATCGAGGAGTTGCGTCTCGCGGTAGCCCAGGCGCCGGATGATCCCCGAGCCCGCATGGTTCTGGCCCGCTGTCTGATCGAGTCCGGATCCCCCCCCGCGGACGCACTCGAGGAAGCGCGCGCCGCGCAGCGCCTGGACCCGAACAACCCAACCGTGCTGAGGATCCTCGCCATGGCCTTGCGCTACGCCGGGGATCCGGAAGGGGCGCGGGAAGTCGAGGCGGGACTGCCCCGGTAGGTCCGGGCAGGCCGCAACGCGGCGGCGGCGCTTCATACCCTGTCATACCCGGGCGCGGCGTGTGGTAGCTTGGCTTCGAGTGTCACGTCGTGTCGTCCCCTCCGACCCAGGCGGTGTCATGCCTCAGGATGGAGCGCAACTCTCTCCTGCCCTCTCCGAACAGGTTGCGGCTTTCCTGGTCCGCTACCGCCGCTTCGTGTTGGCCGGAGTGATCCTCCTCTCCGTGGCCACGCGCATCATCTACGTTGCCCAGACGATCGAGTCTCCCATCCCCCGACTGCATCACTGGGACCAGACCGACATGAGCTTCTTCCACGCCTGGGCGGTGGGGATCGCGGGCGGCGACATTCTCTCCCGGTCGCATCGCCCGCCGTTGCACGGATGGCATCGAGCGATTGCCGAGGACCATTTCGCCGCACACCCCCAGGAGCGGGCCGAATCCGGCGAAGCCAACGCGGAAGGGGACGACGCCCGGTTGCTCTGGGATCGATGGGTCGGGGGGGGACGGTTCTACCAGGAGCCGCTCTACCCCTATCTGATGGGGTTGACCTACCGGATCCTCGGCCCCGACGCGCGATGGGTCCTGGGGTGGCAACTGCTGCTGGGGGTGTTCACGACCCTCCTCATCTCCCTCGTCGCCTGGAGAGCGTTTGGACCGATCGCCGGGACGGTGGCCGGGGTGGGCGCCGCGCTCTATGCCCCAACGCTCTACCTGGAACAGGTCCTGGTCCGCGACAGCCTGATCGTCTTCACCAGTGCCGCACTGTTGCTTCTCATGGATACGACGTTCCGACGCAACGCCTGGGGTTGGTCCCTGGTCGGTGGTATTGCCCTTGGCCTCTCCATTCTTCTCAAGACGGTGTTCGCACTCTTTGCCGTGGGTTGCCTGGTGCTGGGCGTCGTGGAGGCATATCGCGTCGGGAGGGGATGGCAGCGGCCCGGACTCCTGGCCACCGGCATCCTGCTCATTCTCACGGGGGCCATGGCCCGGAACGTGGCGGTAGGGGTTGCTCCGCTGGATCTGTACAGCGCCGGGCCGCCATTCCTGGTTGTCGGAAGCTCATATGAGGAGGGGGCCGATCCGTACACGCTACGCCTGGAGCGGGCAGCCGCAGTACTCGGTGACACCCGGGGAGCACCGCTTGCGACGCTGCGACGCGTGATTGCCGGCTATCCCAATCCCGGATCGCTGGTCGGCGGGTGTGCGCATCGACTTGCCGCGAACCTCCAGAAGTATGAGGTACCCGACAACACCAACTTCGAGTACTTCCGTCTCCATGCCGCCGTGCTGCGCTGGCTTCCGGGGACCTTCCTGACCCTCGGGCCCGCGGCCCTGGTGGGTTTGCTGGTCGTGGTTGCCACCGGTCGCATCCGGCGGGCCCGGTTTCTTCTGCTCATGCTTCTCACCCATTTGTTGGTCCTGGCGGTCGTCTTCGTGAAGGATCGCTATCGACTCCCGCTGGTTCCCGTGTTGATGCCCTTGGCCGGCGTGGCGGTTGCCGCGCTCGTGGACGGGCTGACCCGACGTCGATGGATTCCGGTGGTCGGGGGACTCATGGTTTGGCTTGGACTGAGCGCCTGGATGTCGCGGCCGATGCCCGACCCCTGGCCCAGGATCCGGACCGCGGATGTGGTCAGCGGCTACACGGTCTACTACCTCCCGGAAGCGCGCGGTGCGGCCGACGCTGGTGACTTCGTGAAGGCACGACGCATCTGGGAACATTCGTTGACGCGTCTTCCGCGGGAGGTACACCGGCTCTCCGCTTCCCAACGAGCCCGGATCCCGCAGGAAGCGGAACTGGCCCGGTTCCTGAGCGGGGTCTACGGGATCCATGCGGAGGTCCTCCTGGGCGCGGGCGAAGCAAGCGCAGGTGAGGAGGCGCGTCGGCGTTCCCGCGAACTCTCGGTGGCCGCGGAAGGATGGGAAGGAGAGTGGCCCACGGACTCAGGGCGACCATGAGTCGGCGGGAACAGCGCGGCTGCGAACCGTCGGCTCATCCCAGCCACGACCCTGCCGACTCTGGGGCAGTTCCCCCAAACCCAGGTTCTGACCTGTCCCACGAAATTCCGGGGTCGAGTTTCTTGCCCGGGCGCAACCTGCTCCCGGACAACGACTTGGCCCGGTTTCCGGTGCGGGGTCCGCACTGGCACGAGCGCTGCATTAGGGAGCGGGCGGAGGAACCCTATGAAGACCCAACAGCTGAAGCTCGCACATCTCGCCGTTCTCGGGACCCTTTCCCTGGCCCTCGCGGGATGCTCGGAGTCGCTCACGCTTCCCGAGGCCACAAACCCGTCATCGGCGTTGGCCGCCACCGCCGGCAGCTATCCTCCCGACATTCCGGGCTGGACTCGTATCGCCCAGGCCAACGTCCCGGTGGGTCACGCGACGACCCTTGCCGGGAGTCGGTACACCGTCACCTTCCAACCCCACTCGTTCCAGCATGCGATCAAGGTGGCCATGTTCGAGCGGTATCCGAACGTCCTCGACGTGAACCTCGAACCGGACGGAATCGAGTTCGAGGGTGAGGTCACGTTGACCATCGACTATGCCGGGACCCAGTACGATCCGGATGCGCCCGGCTTCGCCGGTGCGGCGCCCCAGGCCGGCCGGTTCAACAGCGCGATGAAGCGCTGGGCTCCCTATCCCGGGGCGGTCAACGATACGGAAAACAAGACGCTCACCCTGGTGCTTCATGGATTCTCACGCTACGGGTTGATGCGGGGATCGCAGGCCGACGGCGGTCGGGTCCTGGGGGACGACTTCGAGCAGTGGAAGTGAGGTGCGCGGGACAGACCTCGTCCTAGGTCTGTCTTGCCGGCACCCAGGCGGTGGTGCGCCCACCCACCGTCATGAAGGCGATCATCTCTCCCCGTGCCGTGCGGGCATCCTGCTTCCGCCCCCAGCGGTGATGGAACAGCCAGGTCCTGGGGAACCGAGCGTCGTCCGCGTTCACCGCGACCGCGCGCGCCAATACGGAACGGATCTTCCCCCGCAGGAGACGCACCTCGGCCGCCTCCAGCGACGCCGCCGGTCGGCGTGGGTCCAACGCGGCCTGGTACAGCACCTCGTCCGCGATCCAGTTTCCGATTCCGGCCAGGAACGTCTGGTCCAACAACACCGCCTTGACCGGACCCCGCCGCCCCGAGAAACGCTCCCGGAACCAGCTCAGGGCCGGGAGCTCCAGGTACGGATCCGGCCCCAGTTTGCCCACCGGCGGGTCCCGCAGGATGTCCTCGACCAGCCGGATACGGCCGATCCGTCGGGCGTTGGTCATGGCAACGCGGGTTCCGTTCCCGGTGCGGAGCTCGAGCTTCCAGAATCGGGGACGCTCGGAGATCTCCCGATAGACATGGAAGTCGCCCCCCATGCCGAAATGCAGGACCGGATGGGGGGCTCGGTCCAGTTCCAACCACATCTGTTTGCCCCGCCGGCCGGTCGCCACCACCTGGCGGCCCCTCAGCTTGCGGACAAAGGTGGTGGGGGCCGCGCCTTTGAACACGATGCGGTCGTCGGCGGCCGCTACGCCGATCAGGCGTCGGCCGGTAAGGTGGTCATGGGCAACCCTGCGGCGGGCTTCGACTTCGGGGAGTTCGGGCATGCCTGGAAGCATGCCACCCTCGGCGCTTCATTGCCATCGGGAGCCGGCCGATAACCCCAGGGATGCGTTCTCAGGGGGGTCTGCTACTCATCGTCCTGCTTTGGGGTCTTGCCGCGCCCGCGGCACGGGCCGCCTCGATCGAGGTAGGCGACGGCGCGCGTGCCCTGTGGGTGGT
Organism: Candidatus Eiseniibacteriota bacterium; assembly: GCA_942491735.1. Lineage (GTDB taxonomy): Bacteria > Eisenbacteria > RBG-16-71-46 > JABDJR01 > JABDJR01 > CALOCN01. The sequence continues at coordinate 984,897 of CALOCN010000014.1, forward strand.
GCGGGACGGACTCCAGGATCCAAGGGCCATCCGTGCCATGGTGGCCGACGCCGAACGGGCGGGGATCACCGACATTTTTCTCCAGATCCGGGGTCGCGGTGGAGCGTGGTACCGCTCCGATCTCGTTCCCCTGGCGCCTCAGCTCGCCGAAGCCTGGGATCGCCATACCGCCTACGATCCGCTCCGGGTCGCTCTCGAGGAGGCCCATCCCCGGGGGATCCGGGTTCACGCCTGGATGAACGCCTACCTGGTGTGGAGTTCGGGCACCCCGCCCGAGGGGCACGTGATCCGGACCCACCCCCAGTGGATCGCGGTCGATGCCCGGGGGGAATCCATGTTGGACATGGGGCGCGAGCGGATGGAGGCGGAGCTGACCGAGGGCGTGTACCTGGACCCCGGGAACCCGGAGGTGGTGCGACACCTCCTGCGTGTGGTGGAAGAGGTCATCGCCCGGTACCCGGTGGATGGCATCCACCTCGATTACATCCGCTACCCGGAGATGGACGTGGGGTATGGCGAGGCCATGCGCGCGGCCTTCCGGGCCGGGCACGGGGTGGATCCGGTGGAACTCTCCGGAAACGAACGGGGGCTCCGTCGGGAGCGGGGGGATCACGGGTACGAGACCTTGGCCCTCGCCTGGAGGGCCCAGAAGATGGCCCAGGTCACCGCGCTGGTGGAGGGCGTGGCCGCGCTGCGCAATCGCACGCGCCCGGAGATGATCCTGTCCGCGGCGGTGAAGCCGGATGTGGGATCCGCGCGAAGGGTGGCCCAGGACTGGTTGACCTGGATCCAGCAGGACCACGTGGACGTGGTCGCTCCCATGATGTACTCCGCCGATCAGGCGGTGGTCCGCCGCCAGGCGGTGGGCATGGCCCGGCTGGTGCCCCACCACCGGATCTGGGCCGGCGTGGCCGTCTACAACAAGAGCCTGCGGGACGCCGAGCGGAATATCGCCTCCATTCGGGAGGCGGGAATCCCCGGGATCTCGATCTTTTCCTACAACTCCCTCCCCGGGGGGGGAGAGAGCCTCGTCCGTCTCAGCCGCCCTTCCGGGGGGCGCTGACCCCTCCGCAAAGGCCGCTTTCGGACCCCGACCGCTCCCACGGCACTGGAATCGCGCTCCCAACCCTCTCTGAGAGCGTCTGTTCCGGCTCCCCCTGCTCGTGTAGAATGGCCCCGCTCGATGTCCCTTTGGGCCAAGGGACGTTCGTTCCGCGTCCAGGGATCGTTATCCCATTCGGAGGAGAGACGCCGCATGTCCAATCGGACTTTTCGGGGCTATGAGATCACCAAAGAGATGCTGGGCCAGGGTGGAATGGCCTTCATCTTCAAGGGGGTCCAGACCGCGCTGAACCGCCCCGTCGCGGTCAAGATGCTGAACCCCGCCCTCTCCATGAACGACCGCTTCATCCAGCGGTTCGAGCGGGAGGCCAAGTCCCAGGCGCAACTCCACCACCCCAACGTGGTGGGCGTGTTCGATTACGGCCCCGAAGAGGGCACGTACTACATCGTCATGGAGTTCGTGGACGGCTCCGATCTGAAGTCCCTCTTCAGCAAGCACAAGACGCTCCCGGTGGAAATCTCCCTCATTATCCTGGAGCAGATTTCCGTCGGTCTGGAGGCAGCCCACAGCCTCAACGTGGTCCATCGCGACCTCAAGCCCAGCAACATCCTCATGAGCAAGGTGGGGGATGTGAAGATCGCGGACTTTGGTCTGGCCATGGACCCCCGGGATCGGGAAGAGATGTCCCAGGCCGCCCTGACCATGCCCGGCTCGCTCATCGGAACCCTGGCCTACATGTCCCCGGAGCAGCATCGGGGCGAGCGGGTGGACGAGCGCGCCGACCAGTTCGCCCTGGGCATCATGGCCTACGAGATGTTGACCGGCGAACGGCCGTTCCTGGGTTCCGAGTCCGAAGTCCGCGAGCGGACCCTGCATGCGGCTCCCCGCCCCATTCCGGAGCGTTGCCCCCTGGCCACCCCGGAAATCGAGGAGTTCGTCTACACGCTTCTCGGCAAGAACCCGAACGATCGCTATCCGTCCATGCGTGAAGTGGTCATGGCGATTCGCGATGCCCTGGAGAGCATCGACCCGACCGGCGCCCTCATGAAGTACCGACAGGAACACATGAAGGACTTCATGGTCGACGCCAAGCGGGTCACCCAGGACCTCAAGGAACGGAGCATCGAGGGGCACTTTGACAAGGGGATGTCCCTGATCCGCGAGCCGGGGCGGGTGGCCGAGGCCATTCGCGAACTGCGCTACGTACTCATCCTGGACCCCAAGAACAAGGAAGCCAAGAAACAGCTCGAGGCGCTCGAGAAGGAGGACCACACGCTCGTGGTCGATCCCGGGCCCTCCCTGCCTCCGGCAACGGCGGGCGAGACCATCATCGTCGAGCCGGCCAGATCAACCCCTTCGCGCCAGCCGCGCAAGGCCAGCAAGCAGAGCCGGCCCGGTTCGCGCGCCGGTACCGCCTCCTATCCGGCGGTGGGCCGTGCAACCAAGAGTGGGCCCAGCCCGGCAAAGATCGCCATGATCGCGGTGCCGTTGCTGATCATCGTCGCCCTGGGCGTGTTCGTCCTTCCCGGTCTGCTGGGCGGTGGGGGGGACCCGGCCGAGGTGTGGGTGTCCAGTTCACCGGTCGGAGCCAGTATCGAGGTTCGCGAGCAGGGACAGACCGAGTGGCAGGACGCGGGGGTGACCCCCGGTCGTCCGGCCACCCGATTGGCGGAAGGAGATTGGGAAGTTCGCCTGTCCATCGACGGGTTCGTCGACTCCACCCTGATCGTTCCCGTGGTCGGAAGCGAGCAGGTCACGGTCGAGGTCGCCCTGCGACGGGAGCGCACCGCTCCTCCGGCGGGCCAGGGCACGATCAGCGTCAACAGCGTGCCCACCGGCGCCACGGTGGAAGCGCGGCGGGTGGGCGATGCGGTGTGGCAGAACGCCGGAACCACCCCGGTCTACGGAATTCCCGTGGAAACCGGCGAGTGGGAACTCCGGGTCTCCCTGGACGACTATGACCCCGAGACGCGTCTGGTTACGGTGGACACGATCGACGAGCCGTACATCGAGGTGGTGTTCGATCCGGATGCCGCCGCCACCGATACGCCCGACACGCCCACGGACGTGGCGGACGCGGGTGAGACGAAGCCTCCCGTGGACACCACGCCCCAGGAGCCCCCGGCGAAGCCTCCGGTGCAGGACCCTCCGCCCACGACCACTCCGGAAATCGTCACCCCGCCCCCTTCGGTGCCGCCGCCCCCCATTGGGGACCTGCGCGCTTCCGGCAAGGACGAGACCAGCGTGACCCTGGCCTGGACCTCGACCGTGACCTCGGGTTCCCGGTACGACATTCGGTACTCGACCCAGCCCATCAATGACGGGAACTTCGACCGCTCGCCGCGGATCTCCAACATCCCGCAGGCCAAACAGGCTGGACAGGCGCAGTCGGCCCGGGTTTCCGGTCTGCAGAGCGGGACGCAGTACTACTTCGCCATCCGGGTCGAGAACGACAACGCCAAGTCCTCGGTGACTTCCATCTCCGAGGCGACCGGCGAGCCGGCCCCGCCCGCCGATGCCAGCGGCCCGGCCGCGGTGTCCAACCTGACCGTTGCGGTGACCGGGGAGTCCCGGGTGCGGCTGACCTGGACCGCCCCCACCGACGACGGCGGAACGGCCAGTGGGTATGACCTCCGCTACAGCACCGGGGCCCTCTCCGAATCGAACTTCTCCGGAGCCAGCAAGGCGGGAGGCCTCCCCTCGCCTGGTTCTCCCGGGGCGGACCAGAGCGCCGAGGTCACCGGACTGACCGCGGGACAACGCTACAACTTCGCGATCAAGAGCACCGACGCGGCCGGTAATGCCTCCTCGATTTCCAACGTGGCGGTGGGCGCCACCCTGCGCAAACCGAGCACCAGCGGTTCCATGGTCAACGTGCCGGCGGGGTCGTTCCGTATCGGCGGCAGCGGCAACGCGGACCTCTCGGCCTACTCCATCGACCGCACCGAGGTGACGACCAAGAAGTTCGTCGATGCGCTCAACTGGGCGTTCAAGAACGAAGAGGTCAGGATCTTCGACCCCAAGAGCGCCAACATCAACTACACCGGGGTATTCACCCGGGCCAAGACGCCGGTGCTCATCCTCAAGACCGACGAGGCGAGTTTCCACGGAATCCAGGACAACGGGGAGAACGTGAGGATCACCAACGGACGGTTCAACGACCTGCCGGTGGTGGGGGTGACCTGGTACGGCGCGGCCGCGTACTGCAACTGGCGAAGCATGATGGAAGGGCTGCAACCCTGCTACGACATCGAAACCTGGCGCTGCGACTACAACAAGAACGGATATCGACTCCCCACCGAGGCGGAGTGGGAGAAGGCCGCCCGCGGCGACCTCGATGAACGTACCTATCCGTGGGGGAACGTGATTGACTGCGGCACCGTGGCCTACATGGGTTGCGGAGCGAGGGTCCAGTCCCCGGGATCCCAGCGGGCGGACGTCAGCGTCTTCGGGGTCCAGGACATGGGCGGCAACGTGGCCGAGTGGGTCAACGACTACTACGGGGGCAACCCCCCGTCGGGGCGTGACCCCAAGGGGCCCGGAAGCGGATCGTCGCGGGTCATCCGGGGCGGGTCCTTCGACGTGAAACCGGACCGGTTCGACCTCTCCCACCGGGGCCAGTTGGGCGCCAACGCTACCACCATCAACGTCGGCTTCCGCTGCATCAAGCCCTAGCGGCAGACCGGGACCCGCTCACGCCGTGAATCACCGTGCTGCATCTCCCAGGGTAGGTCTCGTGACCGGAGAGGGATGGCGGGAGGGCACGACCGAGGACCATCGGTTGTCCCGTGTCATGGAGCAGCGGCTGGGTGCGCGCGTGTCCTTCGTGGTCTGGGACGATCCCGATGTGGAATGGGACCGGTTGGACCATCTGGTCGTGCGATCCTGCTGGGATTACCACGTGAAGTCCGACGCGTGGCGCCGCTGGGTCGATGCCCGCCGAACCGGAGAGGCGCGTCTCCACAACAGCGCCCGCCTCGTGGATTGGAATACCGACAAACGGTACCTCCTGGAGTTGGCGGATCGTGGGTTGCCCGTTGTTCCCACCCGGGTGCTGGATCGATGGGACCCCGCACAGGCGGCACGCCTGGCGTCGGCCGCCGGTTGGGACGAAGTGGTCGTCAAGCCCACCATCTCCCTGACCAGCTACAGGACCCTGCGACTCACCCGGGATGCGCTGGAGGCGAACCAGGTCGCCGCGGATCACTACGGTGACGCCTCGGTCCTGGTGCAGCCGTTCCGGACCGAGATCCTGGAGGGGGAGTGGTCCCTGGTCTTTCTGGGAGGCCGCTACAGCCACTCCGTGTTCAAGAGCCCGGCCGCCGGGGACTTCCGCGTGCAGAGCGATTTCGGCGGTACGGTGGCGGAGCGCACCGCGCCGTCCGGGGCGCTCGATGCGGCGGTGGCCATCCTGGCCTCGGTGCCTTCCACGACCTATGCCCGGGTGGACGGCGTCATGACCGGGGAGGGGTTCCAGCTCATGGAACTCGAGTTGATTGATCCGGTGCTCTTCAACGGAACCGACGAGTTGGCGGAGCGTTTCGCGCGGGCGATCCTGGCGGAGTAGCCGGACTCCAGGTCCCGGGCACGCGGGAAGGGTACGGGACCCGAATCGAGGGCCGAAACACAAAGCGGGGAGGCGCCCCGGATGGGAACGCCCCCCCGCAGGAGCTCAACCGGATGGCATCCCGGTCGCTAGGGCATGATCACCTTGTCGATCTTCTGGACGAGACCGTTGTCGGTGGGGATGTCGCCGCCGAGGAGGTTGGCGCCACCGATCATGCCGTCCCCGACCGCCAGCGGGTTTCCGAGCATGTTGGTCGGAGCGTCGGCCATGGAGCCCAACGCGTCCGCGGTCACCTTGCCGGGAATGATGTGGCTCTGCAGGACGTTGGTCAGCTGATCCACGTTGCCGGGGTCGGTCAGGCTGCTCAGGGCGTCCGAGCCGAGCGAGGCAAAGGCATCGTTGGTGGGAGCGAGCATGGTGAAGGCCTGGCCACCGAGACCGCCGAGCAGCTTGTCGACACCCACCGACTCCACGAGACCGGTGAGGGTGGAGAGATCCGGGTTGCCGCCGAGCGATCCCAGCAGGCCCATGGCCATCTGGGTGACGCCGCCGCTGGTGCCGCCGCATCCCGAGAGGCCGAGCACGAGGGCAAGGCCGAGAATGGTGATGATCCGAAGGCTGGATGACATTTTGAAAGGCTTCCTTTCCGCTTCACGCGGGTAGATCCGCGAGGTTCACTATCCCCCTGGGACGGGGGACCCTACACAATATTGCGATGGGATTGCAACCGACTGAATCGGTACGTTGGATCGACCCCGGCCGGCCCGAGGTCAGACCTTGGCCGGGTTCGTCACCACGATGGGTTTCCTGTCTTGGCGCCGGACCAGACGCAGGAGCCGGCCCCCAACCCGCCGTACCATCCAATTGCACTGGATTGAGGCGTAGTAGAGCGGCGGAATGGCAAGCACGATGAGGATCGTGCTCGAGACCAGCCCCCCGATCGAACTCAGGGCGAGGTTCTCCCAGATGTCCTGACCGTCCCCAGAGTCCCTGAACTGGATCAGGAGAGGGAGCAGGCCCACTACGGTGGTGCCGCTGGTGAGAAGGATGGACCGCAGGCGGATCTTGGTTCCCCGGGCCACGGCCCGTCGCAGGAGCGCGGAGCGGTCCTCGTCGTCCGGAAGGATCCAGAGGTCGCTGCCTCCCATCTGCTTGCGCATGCCCGGGAACAGCGCGGCTTCGCTCTCCGGGTCGCCCCCCCGGCGCGCCTTGATGATCAACGACGCCTCGGTGCGGAAACGACTCACGAGGAGGATGGCGTTGTTGACCACGATGCCGAACAGGAGAATCAGTCCGATCCGGGCCGACGAGTCGAAGGTGCTGTCGGTCTTCCAGAAGATGATGAACACGCCGACCAGCGCCATCGGCAATGCGGTCAGGACCAGGAGGGGCAGTGAGGCGCTCTCGAACAGGGCGGCCAGTACCATGAGAATGAACGCCGCGGCAAGGAAGGCCATCATGGACAGCTCCTCCTCTTCCTGCCGGGTGAAGAATTCCTGCTGTCCCTCCTCGGCCGAATAGCCGTAGGGGAGTTCCAGGCCGGCCAGCGTCTGCTTGATATAGGCGCGACGCATCTTGTCCGTGCCCACGTACTCCCAGCTCAGGCTGACCGTGTAGCGCTGGTTCTCCCGGATGACCGACCCCTTCACCGGCACCGTCTCCAGCTGGACGAGGTCACCCAGACGAACCTGGTCGCCGTTGGGCGCGGCCAGGGTCTTCCCCGCGATGTCCGAGTACTGGATGGTCTCCGAGTCGTGGAAGGCGAGCTGCACCCGCTCCTCCTCGCCGGAGAGCAGCATGGTCCAGGGGGAGTCCACGCCCAGCAGACGCCGCAGGTAGCCGACCACCTCCATCACGCTCAGGTTGTGCTCGACCAGCTTGTCCCGGTCGATGTTGATGAGGGTCTCCTCCAGGAAGGCGCGATCGAAGCGTGCCCCGCTGGTGATCCGCGGGTTGCGGACCCGGCGGTTGCGGCTCATCCGCTTGAGCGCCTCGTCGGCGATCTCGTTCAGCTTCCTCGAGTTGTAGCCGGAGATCTTGACCAGCGAGTTGAGCGCGCTGCCGCTGAACGGTCCCTTGAAGTAGGGGGAGTCCGAGAAGCCACGGATGAAGATGGAGGACCCGCCGGTCACGTCCGCCTGTTCCTCCAGGGCGTACCGCGACTGGATGGGGAAGTTGGTCTCCAGGACCTTGTCGTCCTCGAAGGTCACCCGGATGAAGGCGCGGTTGTCGATGGTCGTGGCCTGCATCCGCGCACCCTCCGGGATGGGGGTGATCGAATCCTCGAACCGGGCCAGGGTTTCCGAGGTCACCGCGATATCGGTCCCGGCCGGCATCTCCAGATAGAGGAACAGCTCCTGGGCATCCGGGAAACGCCAGAAGCCTCCCTTGAGCACCTTGTCGCCGTACACCTCGCCGACCTTGTCGTAGGGGAGCCAGGACGCCTTTTCCTCGATGGCCTTGGCCACCTCCACCGAGTCCGTGGTCACCGAGACCCCCCGGCTAAACAGGGCACGGGCGAACTGGACGGGACCGGCCGAGGGCGGGGAGGCTTCGGAAAGGGAGTCCGCGGCCGCCGCGACGTCGGCGGAGTCGGCCGCCGTCGCTTCACCCAACCCGAAGACGGGATACTTCCAGGTCTCGGGGAGCGGAGGGATGCCGGCCCACAGCACGAGGGCCAGGACGGGGGGGAGCACGATCCACCAGGCCCGCTGGGTACCCATGATGACGCGGTCGAACCAGCCCGGCTTCTCGCTCAGGTAATCCGCGGTGTCCTCGACATAGCTTTCGATGCTCTCCGGGTCCGTTCCCACCTTGTCCAGACCGGTCTTGCGCTTGGCCACCGACTGGGCCCAGGTCTGGTTGAGGACCACCGGGAGCCAGCCGAAGGCGACGAACAGGGAGGCCAGCATGGCCGTGGCCACCGAGACGGCGAGCGGAACGTAGTACAGGGCAAGACGACCCGAGAGAAAGATGAACGAGATGAAGGCCACGATGGTGGTCATGGTGGTGGCGAGGATGGGGAAGGTGACCTCGCGGGTTCCTTCGACCACGGTCCGCCTGGCCACCTGGATCCGGGCCTTGGCCGAGAGCCCGGCCTCCTCGGCCCGTTCCAGCCCCTTGATGCGACGGTGGATGGAGTCCAGGACCAGGATGCTGTTGTCGAGAATCATCCCGAAGCAGACGGTCAGTCCGGAGATGGTGATGAAGTTCACCGAGATCTTGAAGAAGTAGAAGAGGCTGAGCGAGATGACGATGGAAAAGAGGATGGAGGTGATCACCACCGCGGTGAGGCGGATCTGGCGCAGGCTGATGGCCAGCAGCACGAAGAGCACGGCGAGGATGGCCAGGGAACGGTAGATCAGCTCGACCAGCTTCTCCCGCAGATCGTCCCCCTGATCGCTGTCGACATGGAAGCTGGCCGCGAAGGGGAGACCGGCTTCGATCTCCGGGAGCGCATCCCTCAGGTTGCCGCTCACCGAGATGGTGTTGGCACCGCTCCGCTTGTCCGCGGCCACCTGGACCACGTTGTTGCCGTTGGCCCGGACAAAGAAGTCCGGATCCTCGAAGCTCTCCTCCACCCGTCCCAGCATGGACAGGCTGTAGGTGCGACCGCCCCGTCGCGCGATGACCGAGGTGGCGAGCCGGTTGACGTCGATGGGATCGCGCAGGGCGAGCAGCTTCTCCAGGCCCTCGGCGCGCATGACCCCCGCTCCGGTCAGCTCGTCCAGCTGATCCAGCGATCCGAACACCTCGTCGGCGGTGATGCCGTAGAGCTCCAGTTTCTTGCGGTCCAGGATGATCTTGACCAGGGGGCGTGCCCCGCCCTGCACGCGCGCGTCGGCGATGCCCTCCACGGCAAGGATCTGGGGCAGGATCCAGCGCTCGGCCTGGTCCCGCAGCTCGTTGGGGGGGAGCTCGGACTCGATGGAGAAGGTGAAGAAGTCCTCGGTGTCGAACTCCTCCGGTACGAACGAGAAGACCTGGGGTTCGCCCGCATTGAGGGGGAGTTCGCGGCGCACCGCGGAAAGCTGCTCGTTGAGTTCCAGGCGGGCGAAGTCGAGGTCGGTGCCCCGCTTGAACTCGACCTCCACGTTGGAACGTCCGGGGCGACTGGTCGACTTCACTTCCTCGACCCCGTGGACGTTACGCACCGCTTCCTCGATGGGCAGGGTGATGGAGCGCTGGATCGACTTGGGAGAGGCGCCGTTCCACTGGGTGGAGATGGTCAGGCTCGGCAGATCGACATCGGGGATGGCTTCGATCTGGAGCTTGGGCAACGCGTAGATTCCGGTGACCACGAACGCGGTGAAGAGCATCCAGGTCGCTACGGGGTGTTTGAGAAAACTACCGGTCATGCCGCCTCCTCGGCCGAGGGAGCCTCACGACGGTTGCGATGGGCCAGCTTGTACAGGATGGGGGTGTAGAAAAGGGTCAGCACCGTGGTCAGGGCGAGCCCGCCGATGATGGTCACGGCAAGCGGACGCTGGAGCTGTTCGCCGCTTCCCAGCCCGATCGCCATGGGAAGCATGGCCAGGATCGTGGTGACGCTGGTCATGACGATGGGGCGGAACCGCAGCGCTCCCGCCTCGAGAATGGCCGACTCCAGATCCAGGCCGTCCTCACGCAGCCGGCGGATGGTGTCCACCTTGACGATCGCGTCGTTGACCGCGATACCCAGTAACGCGAGGGCGCCGATGATGGAGAGGATGTTGATGGTGTTCCCGGTGACGCCGATGGCCACCAGCGCCCCGGCCAGGCCGATCGGGATGACCGCGGCGATGAGGAGGGGATCCAGGAACGATTCGAACTGCGCGGCGAGGATCATGTAGACCAGGAGCACGGCGAGGACCATGGCCCAGCCCAGGTCGCGAAAACTCTTGTTCATGGCCTGTCGTTCACCGGCCTGCACCAGCATCACGTCCCCCGGTGCGATCTCCCGGGCGACCAGCATGGCCTCTTCCCACACCGCGTCGATGGAGCGGCCACGCACATCCCCGGTGACCATGATCATGCGCCGCTGATCGCGACGAACGAGCTCCCGGACCGGGCGCTCCTCCTTCATCTCGATGAAGGAACGGAAGGGAACCGAACGGCCTCCCGCCACCTGGATGGGGGTGGAGAGCATGGCCTCGAGGTCCTTGCGCTCCACTTCCGCGAACCGGACCGAGACGTCGATGCGCTGCTCCACCTCGTTGAAGGTGGTGGCCTCCACCCCCGCGGTGCGGTTCTTGAGCTCGCGGGCCAACACGTCGGGATCCAGGCCGCTGCGCAGGATCTCGTCCCGCTTGAGCGACATGACCACGTTGGGCGTACCCAGGACGCGATCCACCTGGAGGTCATGGAGCCCGTCGATCCCCCGCAGGGCTTCCAGCAGGTCGTCGGCGGCGGCGATGGCCACTCCGGCGTCCTCCGACACCACCCCCAGGCTGAAGGCGGCTTCTCCGGTGGAGAGGATCTCCGAGAGCCCCACCCCTTCTTCCCGGAACGTGTACCCGATGTCCGGTAGGGCATCGAGTTCGCGGCTCAGCTCGTCCTGGAGCCGGAGACCCTCCTTGAAGGAGTCCCGACCCGGTTCCAGGATGATCCGCAGCCGCGAGGTGTTGGGGGCGGTGTAGTCCTGAAGCGCGGCCAGGGTGCGCTCGGTCTGTCCCACCTGGGAGAACACGGTGCGAACCGCCGGGTCCTCCTCGATCCGCGCGGCCAGGCGCCGGGTCACGCTCAGGTTCTCCGCGAGCGGGGTTCCGGCCGGCAGTTCCAGGTCCAACCGGAGATCGCCGGTGGAGCGCTCCGGCATGAAACTCCGGGGCAGCAGGGTGCCCATTCCCAGGGCCAGACCCAGACCGGCCAGGAGCGGCAACAGCATGAGCCGGGGGCGGGCCAAGGCACGCAGGAGGAGGGCGTGGTACCCGGCCAGCACCGACTGGAACATGCGGTCGGTGACCCGGAAGATGCCCGACGGCTCGTGCTTGGCCCCTCGTAGGAGCCGGGCCGAGAGCATGGGCTGCATGAGGAGAGCCACCGCGATGGAGACCAGGAGAGCAAAGGTGACGGTGAGCGCCTGGTCACGGAAGAAGGCGCCGGCGATCCCGGGAACGTAGACCACCGGGAAGAACACCGCGACCGTGGTCAGGGTGGCGGCGATGACCGGGCGGGCCATCTCGCTGGTTCCGGCGGCGGCGGCCGCGGCCGCTTCGCGTTTCTTGGGCTTGGAGCCGGGGTTCTTGAGCTCATCCTGGCGGAAATGCCGGTTGATGTTCTCCATGACCACGATGGCGTTGTCGACCAGCATCCCCGCGGCGAGGGAGAGTCCGCCCAGGCTCATGAGGTTGAGCTTCACGTCGCCGAAGTAGAGGGCGGCGAAGGTGATGAAGATGGAAATGGGAATGGAGATGCCCACCACGATGGGCGCCCGCGCGTTCCCGAGAAAGAGGAAGAGGACCAGGAAGGCGAGCACCGCGCCCACCACGAGGGACTGCACCAGTCCGCTGAAGGACGCCTTGACGAACTCGGCGTCGCGGTAGATGAACTCGTAGCGGAAATCGCCGTAGTCCTGGTTGAGGACCCCCAGGGCCACGTCCACTTCCTTGGAGACCTGGATGGTGTTGGCGTCCGGCTCCTTGTAGACCAGCAGCGAGACCACGGAGCGGTCCCCGACCAGGGTCGCCCCCTCCGGTTCCTTGGTCGTGTCCACCACCCGTGCCACATCCGAGATCCGCACCGGAGCCTTGCCCTGGCGAACGATGTCCGTTCGCATGATGTCTTCCAGGGTTTCGTACTCCCCGTTGATGCGCAGGCTCAGGTGGAGAGGGCCCTGCTTGATCTTCCCGCCGGGGAAGGAAATGTTGCTGCGGGCCAGGGCACCGCGCATGTCCTCCAGGGTGATGCCGTACATGGCCAGTTTCGTGGGGTCCGGCCGCACGAGGATCTCGCGGTCCGCGCCGCCGACCACTTCGGCCTGACTGATGCCGTCGACCTGTTCCAGGGCCGGCTTCACCACCTCGCGCGCGAACTCGGTCAGGAACTCGATCTCTTCCGGGTCCCCTTCCAGGACCAGGATGGTGATGGGGCGGGAGGTGGGATCCCAGCGGAGAATGGTGGGCCGATCGGCGTCCTCGGGGAAGTCCTGCCGGAATGCCACCCGGTCCACCGCTTCGCGCAGGTGCAGGTTGGCGAAGTCCATCTCCGTGCCCCACTCGTACTCGACGGTCAGGGTGGAGATGCCCTCGCGGGTGCGGGAGGTGACCCGGCGCACCTTGTTGAGGGCGGTGACCACCTCTTCCAGCGGCTGGGTGACCAGACGTTCGAGGTCGGTGGCGGGGATGTCCTCGTAGGTGGTGACCACGGTCAGCCGTGGATAGGTGATGGAGGGAAGGAGGTCGACCGGGAGCTTCTTGTAGCTGATGATCCCGATCAGCACGAGGCCCAGGAACAACATGCTGATCGCGATCGGACGCTGGATCGCGGTGCGGAGCATCAGTTGTCCGCCGCGTTCTGGGCCCAGAGCGGCAACGGGGTCACCACGTCACGCACCTTGACCTTGGCCTGGTGGGTGAGGGTGAGGTGGTCCGAGACCACGACCATTGTCCCCGGATCCAGGGGCCCTCCCTGCAGCACACGTTCGATCTCCACGAACCGGTCGTTGGCCAGGCCCAGCCGGACGTAGACCCATTCCGCCCGGTCCTCGGTGACCTTGAAGAGCATGGGGCGTCCGTCCCGGGTGAGAATCGCTTCGCGCGGGACGAGCAGCTTGTCCCGATGGATCTCCCCGGCAATCGCGGTGCGGGCATACATTCCGGGGCGAATCCGCCCCCCCTCGCTCTCGAACCGCATGAGCACTTCGCAGGTGCGGCTGTCCGTGTCGATCTCCGGGCTGATGACGTCGATCCGGACCAGCAGGGTATCGCGGACCGCGGGTACTTCCAGGAGCGCCGGCCGCCCCGTCTCCAGACCGACGAGGTCGGACTCGAGAACCGCGACCACCGCCTCGATGTTCTGATTGTCGACCACGTCGCAGATCCGGGCATTGGCGCTGACCCGCTCTCCCGAGGCCACCCCGATCCCGGTGACCACCCCGGAGAAGGGGGCGGTGACCAGGGTATGCTCGAGGTTGAGCTCGGCCCGCTCCACGTCGGCCCGGGCCTGGGCCAGACCGCTGCGCACGGCAAGCAGTTCCTCGCGATAGGCCCCGGCCTGCACGGCCTTCACCTGGAGATCCAGCACCTGCCGGTCATGCTCGTCCTTGGTGATGGCCCGTTTGGCCAGCTGCTTGTCCAGCTCGGCGATCTCGCCCTCGAGCTGGGTGACCGCCTCCGGGTTGGCCTTGCCGCGACCGTCCACGGCGAGCTTGCCGACCGCTTCCAGGTAGCGCGACCGGGCCTCGGTGAGCGCGATCTGGTAGTCGCGATCATCCACCTTGACCAGGGCCTGCCCCCGTTTCACCCGCTGCCCCTCCTCGACATAGAGGCGCTCGATCCGGCCCGCGATCTCCGTGGTGACCTCCGCCTGGTTGCGGGCACGAATGGTGCCCTCGGCAACCACCGGAATGATCAGGTCGCCGCGGGACACCTCGGAGACGTTGACCGTGGTGGCCTTCTCCCGCTTGGGCTTCTTGGGTTTCTTGGGGTCCTCGTCGTCCTCGTCTTCCTCTTCGTCTTCATCACCGTCCGCGTCCCCGCTGTCGTCATCGGCATCCGCGTTGGCAAGATCACCCGTGGAGCTGGAGTCCGCGTCCGCGGATCCCGGCTCATCCCCCTGCCCGCAACCGGCGAGCAGGGGGAGGCCGAAGACGACCAAGAGGGTGAGGAACAGGGCAAGTATCCGTCGCATGAGCGCAGTTTTCCTCTCAGCGTGAAGGCGGCGGGTCTACTCTTCGCCGGCCCCGAGTTCCGGGAGATCGAGCTCGTAGCAGATGACCGACATGGGCTCCGCCTCCTCGCCGTCGTCCTCGTCGTCGGTCCCGCCGCCCTGCATGGCCATGGCCGCCTGCAGGAAGTCCGTGACCACGAAGAGCTTGTCGTCGACAAAGAAGTACCCGTCGTTCTGGGGATCGCCCTGCCCGTTGAGGGTGACCTGGGCGGTGAACCGGCCGTCCTTGTCGTACACGTCGAACACACCCACCGAGCCGTCGGGCTGCCGGTTGGTGCCGTAGCTGGACAGCACCCAAAGCGAGCCATCCTTGCGCGGATAGATGTTCTGGATGTCCTTCCAGTAGTCCTCGACCTCGATGGTCGAGTTGGGAGCGTTGCGGGTAAACGCCTCGTAGATCGCCTTGACCTCGGCCACTTCCTCCGGTGTCCGGGTGAGGCGCTCGTACTCGCGCTCGATGACGTGCTGCAGCTTGCCGTCCGGTCCCCACACGTTGATGGTGTAGTCCGCATGGACCGGCGCGGCGAAAATGCGCCCGTCCGGGCCGATGCTCCACCGGCGATCGAACGTGTCCCAGACCTCCTCGGAGATGACCGGGTTGGCGAATACCCAGAGCCGCTCTTCCTCGAGCAGGGTGGCGAGGATGGTGCCCTCGTTGTCGATGCAGGCCAGGTAATTCCCCTGGGTCATCTTGTCCTGCTCGAACTTGTTGTGCATGAACGCCACCACGAGGTGCTTGCCCTCGTGGTTCGCGTTGGCGCCGCGCAGGAAGACCTGGCCCTCCATCTGGGGCAGGGCGTGTTCGCCGGCCGGCTCGCCGTCCGTGTTCAGGAGCACGAGACGCCCGGGGGCGGTCTGCACCACGCCCACCGTGTTGTCGTCCATGATGAACATACCGGCGGGCTGACGGAATTCGCCGGGCCCCTCGCCGTCGCGACCGATGGTGTTCACCCAACCGCCGTCGCCGTCGAAGATCTTGACCTCCGAGAGCTGGCTGTCCAGCAGGTAGATGTTGCCGTCGCTGTCCGACTGCACCGAGGTGATGACGCCGAAGAACTCGTTCTCGTCGTCGGTGTCGCCACCCAGACGCCAGAGCTCCTTGAGCTCCGCGGTGACGGGGGGATTGATCGGCTTGGTGGGGTTCTTGACGTGGGCTACTCCGGCCTCATCGGTGGTCGTCGTGCCGGCCCAATCGCCGGCGACGGCCAATCCGGAAAGGGACACAACGAGGGCCAGGGCCAAGCCCAGGACTCGTACGGAACGGGGGGGAGCACTAACTCGCATGGACGCATTCCTCCTCTGCAGGGTGACCCCGAAATGGGATCTCAAACGACATGCCTATCCGGGCGGGCCGAGGCCGGACCGTGGCGTAATTCGCGCGCGCCCGAGGGCGCTGCGCCTATCATCGTGGCGGGATGTGTGGCGTCGAGGATTTCGTTGAAGTGTAGAGCCGAGGCTGCGAAGACGGGTGATGTTGGCAACGTCCTCGCAGTCGGAAGAGCTTACCGTGTAGGGGTTTGTAAGACAAGGTCCGCGTCGAGGTTCGCCGACCAGCGGTCCCTTGGTCCCCGGGCACGCCAGGGGGACCCTGAGGGTAATTCGTTATCCGAGTGTCGGTTGGCTCGTGAGGCGTCCCAGGGCGCTGTCCGACGACCGGTTGGGGGAGCTAGTCGGAGATCGCGCCCCGGGTGCCCAGGGCGTAACCGATGATCTCGATGGGTTCCGCGTCGTCGGCATCGTCGGTCTCCTCGGGCTGCTCACCCCCACCGCCCCGGCCCGCGAACATGGAATCCATGGCTTCGGTGAAGTGGCGGATCACCACGACCTGGTTCTCCCGCACCAGGATGCGATCGGTTTCGATGTTCGCTTCCCCCAGGAGGGTAATGCGCTGCTGGTAGCGCCCCTCGGCATCGAACACGTCGAACACGGCCAGGGTCCCGTCGGGGGTGTTCCGGTTGTCGAGATAGCCCTGGACCCACACCGATCCGTCCGCGCGCGGAAACACCCCGGAGATCAACGGCTCGGACTCGCGCACGATGACGGTGGGGTCGATGGGACCCCGGATCCGGATCCCCCGCTTCGCCGCCGCCTTTTCCTCGTCGGTTCGGGGGACCGGGGCCTGGTCCCGGGTGATGCACCGCACGACGGTCCCGTCCGGAGCGTGCACCCACAGGCGGTAGGAGCCGTCGTTGTCCGCCAGGAAGACATGGCCGTCCGGGGAGACGCCCCAGGAACCGGATGGACCGTCGTCCTCGCGGAAGATGGGGTTGGCGAAGTCGATGGTACTCTGCTTCTCGGCAAACACCCCGGTCTCCGATCCGCTGAGGTCGAAGGCCACCAGGCGCGCCGTGCGGGACATGGTGCCCTCCCCGCGTTGCATCTGATTCAGCTCCACCACGATGCTGGTCCCCGAGCCCTGTCCCCGCCGCACCATCACCATGGCGTTGGGATCCACCGATTGGAAGGTGAGGTCGTCGAGCGGTTCCCCGTCGGGGGAGAGGACCACCACCTTGGCCGGCCGGGCCTCGACCACCCCGATATTGCCGTCGGGAAGGGTGAAGACATCCATGGGCCGGCGAAACTCGCCCGGACCCTCGCCGTTGCGCCCGATGGTGCGCAGGTACTCGCCATCCGCGGCAAAGACCCGGATCTCGGTGAGTTGGTTGTCCAGCAGGTAGATGTTGCCCGCCGAGTCCTCGGTCATGGCCCCCACCACGCCAAAGAACTCCTCATCGGACTCGGAGTCGCCGCCCAGACGCCAGACCTCTTCGAGATCGAGCGTGGATTCTCCCTGGAGAGGCTCGCCGGTGTTGTTCACGGTGGGAAAGTCCGCGGCCCGGGTGGGGAGGGTCAGCAGCAGGGCGAGGGATGCCAGGAGAACAGACTTGAGGGAGAGGGAGAACATTGGGACCTCCAAGGGTCAAGGCGGGGTATGTATCCGCAGTAGAGTACTCCCACCCGGGACGTGCATTCCAGGCCCGCCTGACGGGGGTGACCTCTCCTGCTAAGCTCGATGCCCATGAACCACGCCACGAGTTCCCTCCTGATCCCCGCCCTGGTCCTGATGGGACTCTGGGCTCCCGCACTTGTCTCGGGCCATCCCCTGGACTGCAAGGGGGTGGGGCTCGAGTGCGAGGGAAGCCTGGAAAGCCGGTTCGGAGTCCTCCTGGGACAGCAGGAACTGGGCCCCTTCTGCGGGACGGACGGCCGCCGGTATCGCGAGGGATTCGTCTACGAGATCGCGGTGGGCACGGCCACGGAGATCGTCCTGGAGCAGGAGTCCACCCCCGACTCCACCACCACCGTGTATCTGCTCTCCGACTGCGAGACCGACAGTTGCCTGGTCTTCAGCGGAGGTGAGGAGGGGGAGAATCTGACGTCCTGTGTGGAGCCCGGAATCTACTATGCGGTCATCGTCAATACCGACCCGTTCAACGCACCGGCGACCTTCAAGCTCACCCTCGGGTGCTCCCCCTGCTCCCTGGTTCCGGCGCGTCCCTCCAGCTGGGGCCTGCTCAAGACCGGGTTTGTCACCCGGGGCAACCGTTGACGCGGCCATTGCAGGTTTGCATACTCAGTAGCCCTTTTCCCCCCCAACACCCCGCAGGACCCCCGGACCCATGAGATCATTCCTCCCGTTCGCCCTGACCCTTGCCGCCCTCCTCTCCCTTTCCGGTTGCGGCAGTTCCACGACCCAGGTCTTCCCGGCCCGTTGCCAGGTCAATACCAACCGGATCACATTCGGCAGTATTCTGCCCCCGGTGCGAGGGGTGGACGTGGAGACGGTGAGCCGCCGCGTCATCCTGCGGAACCTTGCCCCGACCGGTACCCAGACCGGTGCGGCCAACCTGGAGGGAACCGTCACCATCACCGTCGATACCGAGGCGGAGAATCCTCCGGAGGTGCATCTCCTGCCTCGGGGCGACGACCCCGACTTCTCCGTCCAACCGGGAGCGGTCTACGCATACACCTTCGGCGCCTCGGCGAGCGGGATCACCACGCCGGGGGTCTATACCGGGACGATTACCTGGGGTAACGACCTCTGCGACGGGGTGTCGTTCTCCTTCTCCGTGGTCAACCGTTCCGAGCCCGCGCCGTCCTTCGCCCTGCGTTGGGGTACGGAGGGCCCGGGCACCGGCGAGTTCATGGACATCCGTTCCGTTGCCACCGACGCGGAAGGAAACGTCTACGTGGTCGACAACGGCCAGGACCTGCTGAAGAAGTACGCTCCCGACGGGCAGTTCCTGACCTCGCGCTCGGTCTGGGATCAGGGGGGCATCCTGGGACCCACGGAGCTGATCAACCCGACCGCGGTCGCGGTGGGTCCGGACGGCAAGGTCTATGTCGCGGACAACAACCCCCTGCGGGTAACCGTGTTCAACCCGGATCTCAGCTTCAACGTCCGTTTCGGTCCTACCCGCACCGGGTCCGCCTTCAGTTCCATCGAGGACATCGGTGTGGACCGGGAAGGGTTCATCTACGTCCTCGACCGGTCCGCCTTCCAGGTACGCAAGTTCCAGTTGACCGACCGGAACCCGTACTTCGAACAGGTGGATGCGTGGGGAGGGAGGGGTTCCGCGAACGGCAAGTTCAACCTGCCCATCTCCATGGCGGTGACCGCCGACGGGGATGTCTATGTGGGGGACGCACTCAACCAGTGGGTGACCAAGTTCGACAACGAGGGAACCTACCTGCTGAAGTGGGGGTCGGACGGCAACGGGGCCGGCGAGTTCGAGGACATCGAGGGGGTCGGGGTGGATGTCAACGGCACCGTGTTCGTGACCGACGTCCAACTCAACCGGATCCAGATGTTCGACTCCAACGGCAGCTTTGTCAGCGAGTGGGGCAAGGCGGGAATCCGGGACGGCGAGTTCGACGGACCGGGCGAGATCGCCGCGGATCCGTTGGGGGGGATCTATGTCGTGGACAAGGGTCACTTCCAGATCCAGAAGTTCACGCGGCAGACCGCTCCTTCCGCAGCGTCCCGCTGACCCGACCGGGAAGACGCTTGAGGTCGTCCAGGATCACGTAGCCCACCGGCACCAGGATCAGGATGATCAGGGTGGAGAAACCCACTCCGAACGCGAGTGAGATGGCGATCGGGACCAGGAACTGCGCCTGGAGACTCCGCTCGAGGATCATGGGAGTCAGGCCCGCCATGGTGGTGAGGGTGGTGAGCAGGATGGCTCGGAAACGGGCCGGTCCCGCGGTCAGGACCGCCTCGGTCACGGTGAGCCCCTCCCTGCGCTTGCGATTGATGTAGTCCACCAGCACGATGCTGTCGTTGACCACCACTCCGGTCAGGGCCACGATGCCGAACATCGACACGATGGAGATGTCGATCCCGCGCAGGACATGGCCCCACACTGCCCCGATCAACCCGAACGGAATCGCCGACATGACGATGAGCGGCTGGAGGTAGCTCCGGAAGGGGATAGCCATCAGCGCGTAGATGACGATGAGGGCGATGAGGAACCCGCGTCTCAGTCCTCCCATGGTCTGACGCTGCTCCTCCTGCTCTCCCTCGAACGAGTAGCGCACGCGGGGGTACGCGGCGAGGATCTCCGGCAGGAGGGTGCTCTGGAGGTCGGCCAGGATCTCCCCCGGGTTGGCCTTGGCCAGGTCCACGTCGGCGGTCACGGAGAGGGTGCGCCTTCGATCGGTGCGGGTGATGGACGCGAATCCGCGTCCCTCCTGGACCTCGGCCACCGCGGAGAACGGAACCTCTTCCCCGGACGAGGTACGGATCCGCATGCGTTCGAGGTCCCCCAGGGAGCGACGCTCGCCGGCCGGGAACCGCACCATGACCTTGATCTCGTCCCGCCCGCGCTGGATGCGCTGGACCTCCTCGCCGTAGAACGCCTGGCGCACCTGACGGGCCAATTCGTTGTGGGTCAAACCCAGGGACTCCGCGCCCGGTTTGAGGGTCAGTTGGACTTCCTGCTTGCCGGTCAGGTAGCTGTCCGAGATGTCGAATACACCGGCGTAGTCCGACAGCCGCTCCTTGACCCGTTCCGCCACCGCTTCCAGCTCGGCCATGTTGGGCCCGGCGAACTGGACGTTGATGGGGTCCCCGGCAGAGAAGATGCTGGAGCGGAAGGTGAGTTCCACCGCGTCCGGGATCGTGCCGGTCAGCTCGCGCCAACGCCGGGCCAGTTCCAGGCTGGTTCCGTCCCGTTCCTCGGCCGGGAGCAGCTCCACCGCGATCTCGGCCCGGTTGGAGGCGAAGAAGGTCGCCCCGGTATTGCCGTTGGGACCGTTGTTGGCCTGGTCGGTGGCCAGCGGCTGATCCCCGGTGGAGCTGAGGACGTGGAGAATGGGGTCCTCGCGGCCCTCCTCGGCCAGTTCCCCGCGGAGGGTGGCCAGGGAAGCCTCCAGTTGCCGGGTCGCGTCCAGGGTGGTCTCGAACGGGGTTCCGTTGGGGAGGGTGACGTCGGCGAGAATGAGATCCGCTTCCACGTTGGGGAAGAAGATGAACTTGATCCGTCCCCCGGCGATCAACCCCACCGTGCCCAGGAGAAGAAAGAGGAACACCGCCACCGCGTGATACCGCCAACGGATGGCGAAGTCGAGGGAGGGCGTGTAGACGCGTTGTACGAAGGCACGAAGCGTGGAGGCAACGCCTTTCTGTACACGGTTCCAGGCGCCACGAAGGCCGGTGCGCGGCTTGGTGTTCCGGGGGAGGTGGGACAGGTGGTAGGGGAGGATGAGCTTGGACTCGACGAGGGAGAAGAGGAGGGTGGGGATCACGATGAGTGGAATGGTCGCCATGATCTGGCCAATGCGGCCGGGAACGAAGAGGAGAGGTGCGAACGCGGCTACCGTGGTGAGCACGGCGAAGGTCACCGGCACTGCGACCTCGTGGGTGCCGTCGATGGCCGCCTTGAGCCCATCGCTGCCGGCTTCGTGGTGCCGGTAGATGTTTTCCCCGGTCACGATGGCATCATCGACCACGATACCCAGCACGATGATGAAGGCGAAGAGCGAGATCATGCTGATGGAGGCGCCCAGGGTGGGCATCAGCCACAACGCGCCCAGGAACGAGATGGGAATCCCCATGCTGACCCAGAAGGCGAGACGCAGCTTGAGGAAGAGGGCGAGGACGAAGAACACGAGGACGAATCCGGTGCGTCCGTTGCGGATCAGGAGTTCCTGGCGGCCGCGTAGCAACTGGGAGTCGTCCTGCCAGGCGGTGAGGGTGACCCCGGCCGGGAACTGCGGTGTGCTGTCGGCAATGTAGGCGTGTATTGCTTCGGCGATCTTCAGTGCGTCCTGCTCGCCGACCCGGAAGACCTGGACCATGACCGAGGGGCGTCCGTCGAACCGGGTGATCTGGTCCACGTCCTCGAACCCGTCCACGATGTGCGCGATGTCTCCCAGGACCACTTTGCTTCCATCCGGTCGGGACAGCACCGGAATGCTCTCGAAGTCGCGACCCACGTAGGCCTGTCCCTTCGTTCGGAGCAGGATCTCGCCTCCGCGGGCCTTGATGGAACCGCCGGGAAGATCCAGGGAGGAACGACGCACCGCGGCCGCCACCTGATCGAAGGTCAGCCCCCAGCGTCGCAGCGCGGTTTCGGAGACCTCGATGGAGATCTCGTAGGCGCGGGCCCCCACCAGGGTGGCCTGGGTTACCCCGGGCAGGGCGAGCAGGTCGTCCCGGACCCGCTCTCCGAGGGTGCGAAGCGAGGCCTCGTCCATTTCGGCGGAGACGGCCACGTTGATGACCTGGCTCTGGGTCTGCACTTCGGTGATGACCGGTTGCTCTGCCTCCTGCGGGAAGGTATCGATGGCATCCACCCGGGACTTCACGTCGTCCAGAAGTTGCCGCGTATCCGTTCCCTCGATGGCTTCGATGCGGACCAGACCCTGGTTTTCCGAGGCGGTGGAGGAGAGCCGTTTGACCCCTTCCAGGCTCCCGACCGCTTCCTCGATCCGGATGCAGATCGCCTCTTCCACCTCCTCCGGGGCGGCTCCCGGGTAGAGCACGCTGACGCTGATCATGCGCGAGGGGATTTCGGGGAAGATCTCCCGCTTGATCCCGTTGACGGTGACCACCCCGCCGAACAGGATGAGCACCATGAGCAGGTTGGCCGCGACGCCGTTGCGGGCGAACCAGGAGATGGCGCCGTTCACGACCGGACCTCCGTGTCGTCCATGCGCGCGTCAACCGGGATGACCTCCATCCCCTCGATGAGCGACTCGAGCACCGAGACACAGATCCGGTCACCGGGGGTGATGGCCCCCTCCAGGATGGCCGTTTCCCCTTCGATGCGAAGGACCCGGAACGCTCTCAGCTGCAGGCGATTCCCGGAGTCCACCACGAGGAGCCGGTCCCCGCGCAGGGCCATGCGCGGAGCCCGGATCACCCCGGTCGCGGTACGCCCTTCGATGGTGGCGCGGACGAACAGGCCCGCGGCAAGCGGCGGGGCGTCGCCGGGGTTGTCGAAACCATAGGGGTCCTCCACCCGGGCCACCGCGACGAGCAGCCGCGTGCGGGGGTCGATCTCCCCCTCGGTCCGTTCGATCCAGCCCGGCCAGGAGAGCGGTTGGCCCCCGATCTCCACGTGCAGGGTGACCGGCGGCATGTCCTCCCGCTCGCGGGGGGCGGTATAGCCAACCGGCAGATCCACGTAGGCAAGGTCCTCGGGGGGAATCGGCAGGCGGACCTCCGCGAAGTCCACCGCATAGATGTCGGCGATGACCGAGCCACGCGTCACGTATTGGCCCTGGCCGATGTTTCGCGTGCGCACCCGCCCGGTGAACGGGGCGCGGATCCGGGTGCGCTCCAGGTCGCGGTGGGCCTGGGCGACCGCCTTCTCGGCGGAACTCGCCAGCGCCCTGGCTTCGGCGAGTTGCGGCTCGCGCAGGGTGAGGGGAGTGGGCTCCCCGTCGCCGATCCGTCCCCACTCGTCGCGGGCGATATCGGCCAGCGCGTTCTCCTCGGCGACCCGTCGCTCCGCCTGTCTGAGCGTGACCCGGGCCCGCTCCAGGGCCGCTTCGTAGTCGAGGGACTCGATGGTGGCCAGGACGTCCCCCTCGTGGAAGAAGCCACCCGCGGCGAGAGCAGCGGCGACGGACGTCACGCGGCCGGACACCTCGGCGACCAGGCCGATCTCGGTGCGCGGGGTGACGGTGCCTTCCGAGGTCACCACGAACCGATGCTCGGTGGCTTCCAGGGGAACCACCCGGACCGTGGGAACGAACGGTTCCGGGGATCGCGTGGCCGCGGGCTCGCGGGTGGCGATCATGACCCGGACCAGGACGACACCCAGAACCACGACAAGGACGGGAAGGACGAAGCGAACCAGTTTTCGGATCATGAACCGTTGTCCTCCGTGCGCTGTTCCTCCGTGGAACGCGCTACGGGTTCAATGGAAAGGGCGTCTTCCATTTCGAAACCGCCGCCGAGGGCCATGTAGAGGTCCACACGGTTGGTAAGGCGGTCGCGGCGTATGGTCAGGAGCGCGCTTCGGGCGTCCAGGGCATCCCGCTGGGTCTGCTGCAGGGTGACGTAGTCGATGATTCCGGCCCGGTACTGCTCCAGCGCCACGCGCTCCGCACCCGAGGACTGGTTGGCCGCATCGATGAGCGCGGCCTCCCGTTGTACCAGGAACGCCTCGGCGGCCAGGCCCTGCTCCACTTCGGCGTAGGCGGCCAGCACCGCACTCGCGAACTCGGCCAGGGCCTGGTCGGTGAGCGCGTCCTGGAGAGCGACGTTGGCCCGGAGCCGGCCCCCCTGGAAGATGGGTTGCAGCAGGTTGCCGACGAGGTTCCACACACCGAAGTCCCCGTCGAGGAGGTCTCCGAGCTCGTTGCTGCTGGTTCCGATGCTGCCGGTGAGGGCGAGGCGCGGATAAAGCGATCGCTTGGCTTCGGCCCAGCGTCGATCCGAAGCGGCCAGTCGCCGTTCCGCAGCCACGAGGTCCGGGCGTCGCGACACCACCTCGGCCGGGATGCCGGCCGGGATGGCCTGCGGAGGATCGGGCAGAACAGCCGCCGGGGTGAGGGCGGCCGAGGGATAGCGGTTCAGGAGAATCTCGAGTTGGCGCGTGCTCGCGTCGAGTTGTTGCCGTCGCAGTTGATAGAGCGCCTGGGACGCGGCGTACTGGGTGAGGGCCAGCCGGAGATCGAGGGAACTGCGCACGCCCAGGTTGAACCGGTTGCGCACCGTTTCCGCACTGACCCGGAAGCTCTCCATGGTGGCCTCGGCCAGCTCCACCTGTTGCCGGGCTTCGATGACTGCGAACCAGGACTTGGTGACCAGGCCGGCCAGGGAAAGCATGCCGGCCTCGAATGCGGCACGCGAGACCTGGACGTCGGCGAGGGCGGCGGCCTGACGGGCGCGAAGCCGGCCCCAGATGTCGATCTCCCAGCTGGTCTGCAGCGAGAGACCAAAACTGGAGGTGGTGTTGGATAGCACGTCCTCGCCCGGGATGGGAAGACCAATGAAGTTCTGCTTCTGCCGCAGGGCGGTGAAGTCGGCGTTGAGCCAGGGCCACGCTTCCGCGCCGGCGATGCGGGCCGAGGCCAGCGCGGCATCCACCCGCGAGGCGGCTACGGAGAGGTCGGCGTTGTAGAGAATGGCCTCGGTGACCAGGGAATCGAGTTGGGTGTCGCCGAAGGTGCGCCACCAACCTGGAGTGACCCGGGTCGTGTCGGCGTCGGCGTTTGCGGTCCAGGCGGGAGGCGGGGGAACGTCGAGTTCCACGTCCATGGGCGGAGGTGGTCCGGCGCAGCCGGCGAGCACGAGCAACAGGAGCGGGGCGCGTCGCATCAGAGGGTCTCCGGGGAGACAAGAGCGGGAGGGGCCTTGAGGCCGCCGACGAGAAAGCCGGTGATGGACGGGACCAGCTGATCCGGGGGAAGGGGGGCCAGGTTCGGATCGTGGGCGATCATCCAGGAACGGTGCATCATGACGTGAGCCATGGTTCCCATCACGAAATGGAACCGGAGGGTCAACTCGGTTCGATCCAGGGTGGGGAGCGCCCGGGCGAGCGCGTCCTGGAAACGGTCTTTGACCTCGGCGAAGATGCCGACAAAGATCCGGTGCAGGTCGTCGTGGGAGTCGAAATGGACCCGCCCCACCAGGCGCATCACCCGCCCCTTGGTCTCGGGATCCAGGTCACCCATCCGCAGCGCGGGCTTCAGGAACGCACCGAGGATTCCCGCTACGTCCTGTGGATCCCGGGCCAGGGAGTCCTCGAGGAGGGCCAGTCGCTGGCGGTTGATGGGCTCGGCGCGGCGTCGGAAGACCTCGGCAATAAGGGCGTCCTTGGAGCCGAAGTGGTAGTTGACCGAGGCGAGATTGGTCCCCGCCTCTGTGGTGATGGCGCGTAGGGAGGTCCCCGCGAACCCCTGTTCGGCAAAGAGGCGCTCCGAGGCGTCGAGAATGCGGGTGCGGGTGTCGGGTTGGGTCATGCTCGCCTCCGGATCAAACGTATGTATGAAACATACGTTTGATTCCGGGGTGTGTCAACCCTGGAATGACTCCTTTCGAGAACAAGGATGGCCTTTGTGGGTGGGGGGGCGGTGGTCAGCCCTGGCCTTCGATCCCCAACTCGTCCGCGTGCGGTTTCAGGGCGTCGATGACGAACTGGATGTGATCGGTGAGGTCCACTTCCAGAAGCTCCGGTCCGGCCAGGACTTCGGCCCGTTCCACGCTGGCCGCGAACCGCTTGTCCTTGAGCTTCTTCCTGACGCTCTTGGGGGTCAGGCTCGTGACGCCGTCCGGGCGGACCAGGCAGCAGGCGACCACGAACCCGGTGAGCTCGTCGCAGGCCAGGAGCGCTTTGTCCAGCGCGGTGTCGTAGGGGACGCCCCACCCGGTGTGATGGGCCGAAACCGCGTGGGCGATCTCCGGCTCCCCCTGCTCCCGCAGCCACGCCACGATCCGGTTGGGGTGGTCTTCCGGCCAGGCCTCGTAGTCGGCGTCGTGGAGCATGCCGGCCATGCCCCACCGTTCCTGGTCCGCGTCGCCCTCACCGTACCGATGAGCGGCGGCGCGCATGACCAGTTCCACCGCTCGGGCATGCTTACGCAGGGAGTCGGTGGCGGTCCACTCGCACAGGTGGGACCAGGCGCTGTCTCGGGTCAACGGCATGGGCGACCTCCGGGATCGGGACGGCTCGATCATGCCCCATGCGGCAAGGCACGGCCAGACACAGGGGCCCGTTCTCCTGCAGGGCCCCTGTGCACCGGTCGGATCAGTTGGCTTGGGGGATTCCCGGTGGCTCCAGCCCCAGGGCCCGGATCACGAAAGCCAGAGTCTGTGCCTGGCTGGTGACCTGGCGTTCCGGGGTCGTCCCATAGCTGTAGTGACCGGCCCCGGGTAGGGACATGAGAAGCGCCGGGTTCCCGCAGTTCCCCCGCGCCTGGAGCGCGGCAGTGAACTTGTACCCGTGCATGGGTACGGTGGTTGCGTCTTCCTCACCGACCAGCGTCAGGATGGCCGGGTAACACGCGTCGGAGTCCAGGTTGTGCAGCGGCGAGTATCCGTGGAGCACGTCGAACTCCTCGGGGTCTTCGGATGACCCGTAGTTGCGGGTCCAACCCTTGAGGGTGGTGAAGTGCTGGTAACGGAGCATGTCCAGGAAGGGCCAGTCGATGACCGCGGCGCCAAAGAGATCCGGGCGTGCCACGACCGCCGCGGCAGCCATCACCCCACTGGCGCTGCCTCCGTTGGCGACCAGTCGTTTGGGTGAGGTGTAGTCCGCGTCGATGAGGAATTCCGCCGCGGCAACGAAGTCGGCGATGGCGTTGGGTTTGTTCAGGCGCATGCCGGCATCCCGCCAGGCATCTCCGTACTCGCCGCCGCCGCGGCAGCCGGGGAGTGCGTACACGCCCCCCATATCGAGCCACGCTACCAGGTGGGGCTGGAACCAGGGGAAGGCGACCCAACCGCCGTGCCCGTAGCCGTACATGAAAAGAGGGGCCGATCCATCCCGTGGGGTTCCGCGACGATAGGCGACGAAGATCGGCACCCGGGTCCCGTCCGCGCTGGTGCAGAAGACCTGGTCCAGCACGTAGGCATCCGGGTCGTAGTCCAGATCGGGGCGGCGATGCACCCGGCTTTGCCCGTCGGCCAGATCCGCCCGGTAGATGGTGCCGGGATCGCAAAGGCTGTTGAAACGGTAGAAGACCACGGAGGATTGCGCGTCGTCGTTGAATCCCGTGATGAGACCAATGCTTGGAAGCTCCAACCGGTAGGCCGGGCTTCCGTCCATGGAGTGGACGTCGACGCTGGGCTTGGCGTGCTCGGTTCGCCCCACCACCAACCGATTTCCGACGTGGCTTACCCAGTTGAGGTTAGCCTCGGTCTCGGGAAGGATCTCGATCCAGTGCTCGCGAGCCGGCCGTTCCAGGTCCACCCCGATCAACCGCTGGCGGGGCGCGTCCAGGGTCGTGCGGAAGTAGAGAACAGAGCCGTGGTGCGCTTCGTAAGCATAGGCGGCGTCGGCGGTGTCGATCAGCGGACGAGCTTGCCAGTCGGAGGTCGTGAGGTCGATGACCAGGACGCGGTTCTCGGTGGCGCTTCCCTCGAGGACACCCACGACCAGGAGCCGACCATCGTTGGTCAACTGCGGCCGGTAGAGGGTCCCGGATCCGTTCATGCTCTCCAGGATCACCTGGTCCCTTGCCGGCTCGGTTCCCAGACGATGATAGAGCAGGCGGGAATTGGGTTCGGTGCGCCCCGCGTCGAGATCGCCGGCATGGCCGTAGTGGATGTAGAAGAAGCCCTCGCCGTCGAGCGTCCAGATGGCACTGTTCCCGGCCACGCCGGGAATCACCGTGTCCAGCATCCTTGCCCCATCCACTTCGAGCAGGCGCAACCGACCCCAGCGCCCCGGGCTCATGTCGGCCCACACGAGCAGGCCCCCATCCGGACTTGGGCTCATGCCCCCGAATCGGCGACCCGGTTCCAGCGCGTCGGCCAGGTTCAGGAGGGCGCGGGAGTCTCCGTCCGGCCCCTCCTGGACATGAAGGATGGGGTGAGCGGCGCCGGCCGGGGTGACCTGGTGAAAGTATCGGGTGCCCCCCCGGGTCGGGGTGCCATAGGCGTCGAAACTACGGATGGTGCGGATGCGCTCTTCCAGGTGTTCGTACCCGGGGAGGGCCTGGGTGTAGGTGGCCAGGAGTTCGGTCTGGGCGGAGACCCACGTGGTGAGTTCCCCGGAGGGTTGCTCCATCCAACGGTATGGGTCGTCCACGGTGACCCCATGGTAGGTATCGCTCTGCTCCACGGTTCGGGCCATGGGGTAGGTGAGGTCACTGGCCACTGCGGTTCCCCGGCTGGGGATCAGCAGGAGCAGCAACCCTGCGAGGGAGAGTGGGAATGTCGTGAGTCGGGTCATCGTTGCCTCCGGGTACGTGGCCGGGGGGCCGGTGGAGAGGTGTCGTTGGAGCCAAGTTAGACCGTGAATGACGGTCACGGGTGTGACCCTGTCGTGGTTTGTTTCTGATCATTCAAGCGATTGCGTGGCAAGTGGTTGCCAATGGAGATGATCGCGTTTTGGGGAGCGTCAGGCCCTATAATGAGGGCAGGCCGGGAGGGCTCATGACCCACGCGAGAGGATCGGGAACACCGCGCGTCGTTCGTTTCGGTGTGTTCGAGTTGGACGGGGAGTCGCAGGAACTACGGCGGGGAGGGCGGCAGGTCCGTCTGCGCCCCCAGGCGGCGCGACTGCTGTGGTTGCTGGTCGCCAACGCCCAAACCCTGGTGACCCGGGAAACGATTCGCCAGGAAGTGTGGGGCGAGGACTCCGTGGTCGAGTTCGACCAGGGAGTCAACACCTGCATCCGTCAGATCCGCTCCGCCCTGGGAGACGACGCCCACGCTCCGCGGTTCGTGGAAACGGTCCCGCGGCGCGGCTATCGGTTCCTCGCTTCCGTCGAGGTGGTTGGGTCGAACGCGGCGGCGGAGCCCGCCAAAGAAGCGGCGACACCGGAGCAGCGCAGGCCGAATCGCCCTGGGCTGGTCGCCGTGGGTGCCGTCCTGGCTCTATTGGTTGTTGCCCTGGTGGCCTCGATGGCCACGCGCGACAACGGGACAACCGTGCCTGCGGGGGGCCGCATCCGCCTGGCCGTTCTTCCCTTTACCAATCTGGGTGCAGACTCCCTCGAGTACCTCAGCGACGGTCTCACCGAGGAGATGATCGGCCACCTCGCTCGCGTCTATCCCGATCGTCTCTCCGTGATCGCCCGGACCTCGGTCTTTGGCTACAAGGGAAGCGATCGCTCCATCGCCGAGATTGCCCGGGACCTGGGAGTCAACTACGTCCTTGAGGGCACGGTGCGCCGGGACTCGAATCGGGTGCGGGTCACCGCTCAGCTGGTGGAGGTGGAGGGGGAGTCTCCGGTTTGGAGCGAAACCTACGAACGCCGGCTCACCGATGTCTTCAGGGTGCAGGACGATGTGGCGGGGCGCGTGGCCGATGCGTTGGCGGTCGAGCTCCTGACTCCGGTCGACGGATCCGGACCCCACGCAACCCCGGCCGGGCCGGAGGTGGTGGAACTCTATCTGCGTGGGCGGTACCACTGGAATCGATTTACCGGTGAGGGCATGAAGCTCGCCGAATCGCTGTTCGAGGAGAGCCTGGCCCGGGACCCGGACTTTGCGCCCGCCTGGGCGGCGTTGGCCGATGTCTACAACCTGATGCCGTTCTATACGGACATGACCCCGAGCGAGGCGTACGCTCTTGCCCTCACCTGCGCCCAGCGGGCGCTGGCCATGAACGCGGATCTGGGGGCGGCGCACAACGCGGTGGGTTTCGCCACGTTCTACTACGGGCGTGATTGGGAACGGGCAAACACCGCCTTCGCCCGGGCGGTCGAATTGGAGCCCGGAAACGCCATGGCGCATCACTGGTATTCGGGTTTGCTTTCGGCCACGGGGCGCCACGACGAAGCGGTCTTCCACAACCGATTGGCGGTGGAACTGGATCCGCGGTCGTTGAGCGTGCGATCCGACCTCGCCTGGTACTACCTCTTCGCCCGGCGCTACGAGGAAGCGGTGGACGAGGCGCGTCGGGCCCTGGTTCAGGAGCCGTACCATGGTTGGTCCCGCTCAGGGCTGGTCCTGGCCCTGTGGGAGTTGGGGCGCTACGAGGAGGCACTCGAGGAGTGCCGAACGCAGCGGAAACAGGACGGGAAGTCCGTCCCGGATCCGGACTTGGAGGGGGAGGCGCCCCCGCGCGAGGTTCTCCTGGAACTTTGGCGTCAGGAACTGACCGTCGACCTGGAGTCGGGAAGGTCCGTGACCGAGGACCCCTATGGCTTTGCCTGCCGGCAGGCGCGGGCGGGGGATACGGAGGCAGCACTCGCCTCCCTGGAAACGGCCCGGGATGTCATGGATCCCTGGATCGTGTTCGCCGCCGTGGATCCGCGGTTGGATGCACTACGGGACCAACCCCGTTTTCGCGCACTCCTGATTTCGCTGGATCTGAGTGCGGTGGGTTCCGGTCTCTAGGTCGCGGCTCTACTCGATATCGCCCTTGTCCGGACCGCTTGCCTTGTCGACCGCGCTCTCGGTGATGCGCCGCATGAGTTCCTCGGGGATCGCCATCTCGATGGCCACGTGCTGGTCGCTGGAGGTGATCTTGATCGACTCCAGGAGTGCGCCCAGATCCGGGTCCTCGGAGGCGCCCATGGCGAAGAAGGCCTTCATGCCGTTGAGGAACTCGGCAAGCTGGGCGTTCTTCTCGGCGGTGCCGCCATTGGCGTGGATGAGACCCAGGATGGTCTCGTCCTCGTAGTCGATCATGAGGATGACCGAGCGCAGGTCGGCCAGGCTGGCCATCATGGGGCTCTCTTCGGCCAGTGCCTTGGCCATTTCCTCGGGGATCTCGAATACCGCCCAGGCCACGGCATCGGTCTTGGTCTGGGACACCAGGGCGGTGAGGCCCTCGTTGGTGTGCATCCCCTTCGCCTTGCCCACGCTGACGTCGATGGCGGACTTCACTCCCTGCTCGCTGCCCCAGAGGACGGTGGAGTCGTCGATGAACGAGGCCCACGAGACGTTGGGCTCCACGTCCAGGTCCGCTTCCTGGCCCATGGCGTCGGCGAGGTTCTCGGCCGCGGCCTCCGCCTGGTCTTCCACGTCCTCGACACGGATGAGCGGTTTGCCCTCGTACTGTGAGACGGTCATCTGGGCCCCGTTCTTGAGACCGGCAGCCATGAGTTTTTCGCGGTCGAACGTTCCCTTCACCGCCATTACGAAGTCCCAATCGTCCTCGCCGTGGAGAACCACCGAACCCACCATGCGGTCGAGGTCGGTCTCGGGGTTGATCCCGGTCTCCTTGATGAACTCCAGGTAGTCCTGGCTCTTGTCCTCGAGCATCTTCTGGCCGAGCGGTGTGGCCAGGCCCTTCTTGATGTCCACCGCGAAGACGCCGGTGGCGTCGGCGGGGAGGAGCTTCATGAGTTCGTCCCCGGCCTGGGCGGGGGCCGGCATGGTGAGCGGCGCCACAATGGCGAGAGCTAGGGCAAGAGCGAGAAGGAAACGATAGGCGCGCATGGATTGGTCTCCCCGAGGGGGTCGGGTATAGGTGGTCTAGGCCCTGGAATCGGCCGGGCCCGAGTATGCCCTTAGCCGATTGGGGTGAAAAGAGCTTACCGCATGGGGTTCCCCTGCCGAAAACCGGGGCTCGGGAGGGACGGAAAGCGCTTGACCGGGGTTTGGCTCCATCCTAAACTCTCCGGCCTCTTTGACATACGGGTTCGGGCAAGCGCCCATTCCCCAACGGTTTGATCCTCGGTAGCTCAATGGTAGAGCGAGCGGCTGTTAACCGCTAGGTTGTAGGTTCGAGTCCTACCCGAGGAGCCACTTACAGGGCTCAGAGCGTGATGCAGCGTCGTCGCGCTCTTTTTCTATGCCCTGAGGGGGCTTGCCGCGAAGGGCCAGGCTGAGGGTGTCGTCGGTGACTTCGGCCCGGACGAGGACCCGGCGGATGAGGTCCTTGCGCTGGTAGGGGGCGAGGGTCTCGAAGACCTCGTCGAGGTGGGAGAGAGCCTTGCGGACTGTGGCGTCGTCCACGGCGTCCCGGCGGACATCCTGGATATGGACTTCGACCTGGGCGAGGGCGGTCTCGAGCTGGTGGCGCTGGGTGGCGAGGGAGTCCAGCTTCTCGGTGAGTAGCATGGCCGTCTTGGGCTTGGCGGTGGAGAGGCGTTTCATGAGGCCGTCTGCCTCGGCCTGGACCTTCTCAAGATCCCTGCGGATGGTTTCCCTCTGGGCCTCTGCATCCGGGAGTTCCTTGCGGAGCTTGGCATTGGTCTCTCGGACCAGATCCCAAGCTCCGCTACACGGCGTCCCTCGAAGACGTGGACTTCAAGACCCCACGGGGACTCGACCGCCAGGTCGTGCTCGTTCTGGGTGGATGTTCCTAGATCCAGGAACATTCAGAATCTGGTGCTCACCGGGCCAACCGGAACGGGCAAGAGCTTCCTGGCTTGCGCCTTCACCGAGCGTGCGTGTCGACGGGGGTTCACCGCCATCTACGTCCGGGCCCCCCGGCTCCTGCACCGCGCTCACCGCATCCCACTCACGGGTAAGTCCATGAGACACACCGAACCGCCCGAGAACCCGGAGGCGGGCAAGAAAGGGAGGAAGAAATAGGCAGCCGGACGGAGGAAGAGACTGAAGACCCGGAATCCGGGCTGCCATCCGTCCCGGATGGCGCTACGATCCAGGCGAACTGGAAATCGAGACGACAAACCAAAGAGAACAAACCACTCGCGTCGTTACGCTCCGATCAGACCGTCCGGCTTCACCGGAACGGTGTCCGGCTTCCGTCGGAATCGGTGTCCGGAATCGTCGGAATAATCACCCCAACGCAGGGCAACGAGAGTAGAGGTGAGCAGCAACCAAGGAGGGACTTTGAGCGGGTGCCCGTTCTACAAGGCAACTGTCGTTGAGATAGAGAGGAATCCAATAGGACGCCAGAAACGGGTTCAGCGAGACTGGGTGCACTGGTGCAGTCATGAGCAGACCCCTCTTGATGAGGAATTGGCACTGACTCCAGGTGGCAAGAAGCTCCACTGCGGAGGGGATCTAGAGAGGTGCGAGGTACTCAAGAAGTACCGGCCAGCGAAAGAGGAACCTGGGGGTATCTAGGCTTCGCAAGCCGTTCGATCAGTAACCTCCTCACAGTTGTTAGCCTCCATCATGGCTGCTCACTTGCGTTATTGCAGTCTCAACGGCGTCCGTTGCTTCTTTGTAGTCGGCGACGACCACGGCATTGTAGAGGGTGGACAGCCCGGCCGACTCAATCAGAGTTTGCAAGGGCTTCTCTGTAAGGAACACATCGCAGTATGGTAGCGCCGCATCTGCGTGTTGCAGATCCGCGAAGTCATTTGGCCGAAGGCGGCGCGTGCGATCCCAACGAATGGATGCATGGAGAGTTGCGAGGATATTGATGGAGGGCAACTCCAAACTGCATTCTCCCGTTCGGAAGCCACTAATCAGAAGTGCCTGAAATTCAGCTACAGTAGCTAGCCTTGCGTCGTCAGTAGGTTGCGTCGTATAGCCGGTGGTGTCCCTGAACCTCTGGAGAAAGACTTGGTCAATCAAGGGTGCGAGTGCGTCGAGAATCCCGCGGACTTCAGAGAGATACGTTCCCTTGAAAGACCTCATCTCGCTGGCGTGGTTGTCCTTTCCTGAATTCAGTAGGGTAGCCATCTCGCGACTCGGCATGGGTGGTGGTTGCAAGTCACGGCTGGAACTAACGAAGTCCGATATGCCAAGGCTCCAAAGATGATCGTAGAGGTTGATCTGAAGCCTCCTACTCTGCTTGGGTGGGATGGGGTCAAGAAAAGGAAGCACTTCCCCAAAAATGCCTCCAACTCGTGACCAGACCAACTCGCTCGGAGCAGGGTTCTCAGTACTGCTATCGATTTGCTGTTCCAGAAAACACTGTAGTTCAATCAGACGGCGCTCCTGGGGTGGAGCCAAGCACACCCCATTGCTTAGCTCATCCATGAGTTGCGCAGTTATCTGGCGAGTCGCTGCATCTCGTTGTCCAAATAGTTCCATGAAAGACGCAGCCTCCACCGGACAGACAGCAGTGCCTTTAGCAACCGCCTTCTTTAAGATTGCCAACAATCTAACCAATTCGGCCTCTTGACGACGCTTCAAGTGAACATCTCTAAGGAGGAGCCAATAACGAGTGTCAAGGTAGATGCGTGCGCGACGGGCCATGGATCTGCCGAGTCCGCGCCGGCACCGAGAGATGTGGCGTTGAACAGCTTTAGAAACTGGGCGCCATGATCCGTCACGTTTGAACCAAGGATCCATCAGCCTGCTCTCCAGCCATTAGCCGGCCTTGCTTCCAACCCATTGAGTGCCTTCTAGCGCACCGAAGTCGAGTGTATACGTATCCGACACTCGCTCTCCGGCGGGGGTTGAGTAGCCTACGGTAATGTGAACGGCGGATGCGAACTTCTCCTTTGGTCGCTCCAGCATCGACGTCAGAAAGGTCTCATACTCTTGCCCAGGAGCCATGAGTGATAGTCCACGTTTCAAGAAGCCGAAGGACTTCAGAGAAGTCCAGATTGAATGCTCACAATCAGGAAACATTCGAAGAGTGAATGTGACTTGCGTGGCTGGGCTATTGCCTGCATTGCGAACAACAAGACTTAAGAGGTGTTTGTTGTCCGAGTTCATCTTCAAGAAGACAATGACGCGGGGGTTTGCTTGAATATGCCGGAGCTTGCGTGTCTCAAGAACGAGAACAACCGTGGCAATTACGTAAGCGATGGTTGACAGTGCCATGATCGCAGTTGCCAAAAAAGAGTAGAACTCTAGTCCCATCTTGGCCTCCTCCCAGGTCGATGCCGCGTTTGGGTGCACGGAGAATGGCGGTTTCACACAAGCGGGCCGTTGGCCCGGACAACCCTCAACCTGAACAGGTTGAACTCACGCGCCTTGGTGGTAACTGCATCAGTAAAGGGCTCGTTGTGTGGCCTTCATCTGACCCCAGGTCACCGGCGCAACTGGAACGGGTGATCCATACGCCCTTACGTTGTCAATCCAACCTCTCGTGTTCCAAGTGTGAAAGCCGAAGTAGCCAGCCCTAGGCACCGAATCCGTGGCGGTGATCTGCCAACCGGGCTCCGGACTTCCCTTCTCAAAAACCTTTGCCATCAGGGAAGATCCAATCTTGCCGAACTTCACGACATAAGTGGCCCCTGTGGCAAGATGGTACTCTGGGCCAGCGTCGTAAGCGATCCGCTCTGCCGAGCCGTTGCCTGTGCTTCGGTTGATCTTGATCTCGTTGTTCCACCCGATGTCCACGTCATACGCTGGGGTATTGAAGAAACGAGTCGGTTCCGCAGCACAGATGATCACGAAGAGTACGTTCCCATGACTCGTGCTGCCGTAGGTCGGGGTGAACTCACACTCCACCACGTAATCGACCCAATCGGCAGTGCCGTTGTAGATTGGATTGCTGCACTCCATGAAGCCGCAGACATTCTCGTTGAAGAGGTGCCCTTCCGTAAGACTCCAGCCGCCCCAGGGGTCTACCCAACTTGGAACGAGCCCGTTATCGAAGTCATCCTCAAAGAGTAGCTGCGCCCCAGAGGGCGCTGCTGACAACAAGTAGGCAGCCGCGAGGATCAAGACCCGCATGAAGAACTCCTGAAGTATAGGGTGAGGAAGCAATCTAGCATCCAACGATGTAGCTGGTAGTGCAGCCTCTGTTCTGTAAATTCATTTGACTGAGGGCCTCCTGTAGGAGGCGGTTGAAATTGCGGGCCATGTCGTGTCCCCTGTTGGTGAGTCTAACCAACAACAAGGAGAGCAAGCGACATGACCCACGAGGCAGATAGTACGCCGATTCAGGGAGCGTTGGAAGCCTTGGTCGAGAGTGGACTGGAAGGGATGGCCCAAGCGCTGGAGATCCTCTTCAATGAGGCGGTGAAGGTGGAGCGGAGCAGGTTTCTGGGGGCCCAGGCTTACGAGCGGACGCCCGAGAGGCGTGGGTATGCCAACGGGTTCAAGCCGAAGACGGTAAGGAGCCGTGTGGGTGAGCTAAAGCTCCAGATTCCGCAGGTGCGCGAGTCGGAAGAGGGGTTTTACCCTCAATCGTTGGAGCGAGGCCTGCGCAGCGAGCGTGCATTGAAGCTGGCAGTGGCGGAGATGTATTTACAGGGCGTCTCAACCCGGAAGGTGAAGGCGATCACGGAGCAGCTGTGCGGTTCGAGGTAGTGCAGCCTCTGTTCTGTAAATTCATTTGACCGAGGGCCTCCTGTAGGAGGCGGTTGAAATTGCGGGCCATGTCGTGTCCCCTGTTGGTGAGTCTAACCAACAACAAGGAGAGCAAGCGACATGACCCACGAGCCAGATACTACGCCGATTCAGGGGGTGTTGGAAGCGTTGGTAGAGAGCGGACTGGAAGGGATGGCCCAGGCCCTGCAGATCCTTTTCAATGAGGCAATGAAAGTGGAACGGAGCCAGTTTCTGGGTGCCCAGGCGTATGAACGGACGTCCGAGAGGCGTGGGTATGCCAACGGGTTTAAATCGAAGACGGTGAGGAGCCGGGTGGGTGAACTGAAGCTCCAGGTTCCGTAGGTGCGCGAGTCAGAAGAGGGGTTTTACCCTCAATCGTTGGAGCGAGGCCTGCGCAGCGAACGTGCATTGAAGCTGGCAGTGGCGGAGATGTATCTGCAGGGCGTCTCAACCCGGAAGGTGAAGGCGATCACGGAGCAGCTGTGCGGGTTCGAAGTGAGTTCCACGGAGGTGAGCCGGGCAGCCCAACTGTTGGACGAAGAGCTGGCATCATGGCGCGAACGGCCCTTGGGCGAGATGCGGTATCTGATGCTGGATGCACGGTACGAGAAAGTGCGTCACGGTGGAAGCGTGGTGGATGCGGCGGTGCTGATTGCCAAAGGGATCCGGGCGGAAGATGGCCGGCGGTGTATTCTGGGAGTCAGCGTCTCCCTGAGTGAGGCAGAGGTTCATTGGCGGCAGTTCCTGGAGCAGCTTCAGGACCGGGGTCTGCACGGAGTGCAGTTGATCACGACCGATGATCACAAGGGACTTCGGGCGGCGTTGAAGTCACGGATGACGGGTGTGAAGTGGAACCGTTGCCAGTTTCATCTGCAGCAGAACGCGACGCGGTATGTTCCCAAGGTGGCGATGCGGAGTGGGGTCGCTGCGGACCTGCGGTCGGTCTTCAATGCCCCGGACCAAGTCTCGGCAAGGGAACGGCTGAGCCAGGTCGTGACCAAGTACCGCGAGACGGCACCTGCCTTGGCGACCTGGATGGAGGAGAACGTTCCGGAAGGCCTGACGGTCTTCGACCCCGCGCTGCACTTGACGGAAACGGCGCGGAAACGTCTGCGGACAACCAACGGGCTGGAACGGGTGAACAAGGAACTGAAGCGGCGCACACGGGTCGCCACCCTGTTCCCAAACGAGGCATCCCTACTCCGCCTCGTCAGCGCCTTGCTCATGGAGATCAGTGAGGAGTGGGAAACCGGAAAAGTCTATCTCGCCATCGGGGGAGACTGAGATGGCCCGCAGAATTTACAGAAACGATGTTGCTTTATCGGGTTCGAAGTGAGTTCCACGGAGGTCAGCCGGGCAGCCCAACTGTTGGATGAAGAGCTGGCATCATGGCGCGAACGGCCCTTGGGCGAGATGCGGTATCTGATGCTGGATGCACGGTACGAGAAAGTGCGTCACGGTGGAAGCGTGGTGGATGCGGCGGTGCTGATTGCCAAAGGGATCCGGGCGGAAGATGGCCGGCGGTGTATTCTGGGAGTCAGCGTCTCCCTGAGTGAGGCAGAGGTTCATTGGCGGCAGTTCCTGGAGCAGCTTCAGGACCGGGGTCTGCACGGAGTGCAGTTGATCACGACCGATGATCACAAGGGACTTCGGGCGGCGTTGAAGTCACGGATGACGGGTGTGAAGTGGAACCGTTGCCAGTTTCATCTGCAGCAGAACGCGACGCGGTATGTTCCCAAGGTGGCGATGCGGAGTGGGGTCGCTGCGGACCTGCGGTCGGTCTTCAATGCCCCGGACCAAGTCTCGGCAAGGGAACGGCTGAGCCAGGTCGTGACCAAGTACCGCGAGACGGCACCTGCCTTGGCGACCTGGATGGAGGAGAACGTTCCGGAAGGCCTGACGGTCTTCGACCCCGCGTTGCACTTGACGGAAACGGCGCGGAAACGTCTGCGGACAACCAACGGGCTGGAACGGGTGAACAAGGAACTGAAGCGGCGCACACGCGTTGCGACGTTGTTCCCCAACGAGGCATCCCTACTCCGCCTCGTCAGCGCCCTGCTCATGGAGATCAGTGAGGAGTGGGAAACCGGAAAAGTCTATCTCGCCATCGGGGGAGACTGAGATGGCCCGCAGAATTTACAGAAACGATGTTGCTTTATCATGTAGCTGGGTGAACCTGCATCCTAGCGGGCCTGGGGCCATAGACACAGTTTGGGATGGCTATCCAGGACGGTGTGTCGGCGTAGCGGTGTAGCGACGCGGTCACAGCATCGTCACCACCAACCGCCCCACCGAGGACCGGGCGTGCAATCTCCTTCCCAACAGGCACTTGCGTCATTGTGCCAGCGCCCAGTCGTGGTATAGATTCTCTCAGATCAAGGGAGATTCTATGCCGTCCAAGCGCACCGTCCTAGAAGCACTTACAGCCCACGAACTCCGGGCCGCCATCGACACCTTCGAGCTGGAGCCGGAGGATCGGCGGAGCCGGGGTGTCCTTCTGGACACCTTGGCGTCCTCCAGGAAGGCCACGCTCCCGAAGATCCTGGAGACTCTCTCGCGAGACACGCTCAAGGACATCTGCCGGAATCTCGACCTGGACGACTCAGGCCGCAAGAAGGCCAAGATCATCGCCCGCATCCTAGGTGAGGACCCCAGCGATGATTCGCTTGAGGAACCTGCTGAAGAGGTCATGGCCTCGCCAATCCTCAAGGGCAAGCTCACCCGCCAGGAGCTGGAGCGGTACCTTTGGTCGGCGGCGGACATCCTCCGCGGGTCCATTGACTCCAGTGACTACAAGAACTACATCTTCGGTCTCCTTTTTCTGAAGCGCCTGTCCGACGTGTTTGAGGACGAGGCAGAAAAGCTCATCTCTAAAGGTGTTTCCTCCAAGGTGGCTTGGACAGACCGGGACGAACACCAGTTCTTCGTGGCTCCCCGAGCCCGGTGGGAGGCGATCCAGAAGACCGCCACGAACGTCGGTGAGGCCATCAACACCGCCTGCTCGGCCTTGGAGGAAGACAACACCTCCCTCGAGGGCGTTCTGGCCGGAATCGACTTCAACGATGAGCGGAAGCTGGGGAACGCCAAGAACCGGGACGCCGTCCTCAATCGGCTCGTGCAGCACTTCTCTGGGCTGTCCCTCAGGAATGCTGACCTGTCCGAGCCGGATCTCCTCGGGCGAGCGTACGAGTACCTCATCGAGAAGTTCGCAGACGACGCAGGGAAGAAGGGCGGCGAGTTCTACACCCCCCGCAAGGTGGTCCAGCTCATCGTGGAACTCCTTGCCCCCGAGGAGGGGATGCGCATCTGCGACCCGACCGCTGGATCAGGAGGCATGCTGATCGAGTGCGCCCACTACCTGGAGCGGCATGGCAAGAACCCCAAGAATCTGACCCTCCACGGCCAGGAGAAGAACCTGGGCACGTGGGCCATCTCAAAGATGAACATGCTGCTCCACGGGTTTCCCGATGCCCGGATCGAGAAGGGCGACACGATTCGGGACCCCAAGCTTCTCCGTGAGGGGGAGTTGATCCTCTACGACCGGGTGATCGCCAATCCGCCGTTCAGCCTCGACGAGTGGGGTCAGGAAGTGGCTGAGAACGACCCCTTCGGGCGGTTCCGGTTCGGGGTGCCGCCGAAGTCGAAGGGCGATCTGGCCTTCGTGCAGCACATGGTGGCAATCTTGAACATGCACGGAAGGCTGGGCGTGGTCATGCCGCACGGGGTGCTGTTCCGCGGTGGAGGCGAGGGCAAGATCCGGGAGGGGCTGCTAAAGGAGGATCTCTTCGAGGCAGTGATCGGGCTCCCGTCGAACCTGTTCTACGGGACCGGCATTCCCGCATCGATCCTGGTTCTGAACCGGGAGAAGCCCAAGGAACGGCAGGGGAAAGTGCTCTTTGTTCACGCATCCGAGGATTACGGGACTGGCACAAATCAGAATCATCTTCGAGACCAGGACGTTCAGCGGATCGTGAGCGCCTATCGTGAGTACCGAGATATCCCGCGGTACTCACGGATTCGCTCCGTAGAGGAGATTGAGAAGAACGATTGGAATCTCAACATTAGTCGTTATGTGGATACATCAGAAGCAGATGTCGAGGCAATAGATCTGACGACCGCTATCAGGAAGCTGCGGCTGGCTGAGCGGGAACGGGGTAAGGCCGAAGATGTGATGAACGGGTACCTGAGAGAGTTGGGCTACGGTGAGTGAGTCGAACGGACTCCCGCAAGGCTGGCGCCTAGTTCCATTCGATGAGATTGCCGATGAAGTCCGTGAGAAGAACCTCGATGGCGATGACATGCCTGTTCTTAGCGTCACCAAGCACTCTGGCTTTGTGGCGTCCCTTGAGTATTTCAAGAAGCAGGTGTTCAGCCGTGACACAAAGAACTACAAAGTCGTCAAGAGAGGGCAGTTTGCCTATGCAACCATCCACTTGGACGAGGGCTCCATCGCCTTGCTTGAAGATTGGGACAGGGGAGCAATTAGTCCAATGTACACAGTGTTTGAGGCCAAAGAAGCCCAAGTAGAATCGCGATTCCTCATTGCTCGACTCAAGAGCCCGGAGTTCGTGCGACTATATGGCACCCTCGGACAGGGGACCGTCAACCGGCGGAAGTCCATCAGCTTCAAGACACTCAGCAAGGTTGAGGTTCCCCTTCCCCCCCTCCCCGAGCAGCGCAAGATCGCCGCCATCCTCTCCTCGGTGGACGATGCCATCGAGAAGACCCAGGCAGTCATCGACCAAGTCCAGGTGGTTAAGAAGGGCTTGATGCAGGAACTGCTCACGCGGGGCATTCCGGAGCGGCACACGCGTTTCAAGAAGACGGAGATCGGGGAGATTCCTGAGGAGTGGGGGGTTGTGACTCTCGGCGACATCACACTCGACAGTGCCTTCGGGCCGCGGTTTCCTTCGGGCTGCTACAACCAAGAGGGTAACTTCGCGACGCTGCGGACCACTGATCTAGAGGATGACTGGGAGATCAACTACGAGACGATGCCATTGGCAAGCCTTCCAGAAGATCGCTTCGTTGGCCATGTCCTGCAGCCTGGGGACCTGTTGATATCGCGATCTGGGACCTGCGGGATTGCCTGCGTGTTTGAGCAGCATGCTGTTCCCGTTTTGCCTGGAGCCTTCCTAATCAGGTTCCGCTTAAACACCTCTGTGATTCCACGGTTCATCCAGCTAGCGATGATGACGCCTTGGGTTCAGGCAGGTGTTCAGGCCATGGCCTCCGGTGGGGTTCAGAAGAATCTCTCTGGGACGAACCTAAAGACTCTCTTGTTGCCGAGGCCAGCGTTCGATGAACAAGAAGCGATACTTACGTTCATGGCAAGGGTCGATTCTGCGCGCAATGCAAACGAGCAATACCTTAGACATCTGAAGATCACGAAGATTGGCTTGACTGCCAAGCTTCTCACTGGAGAGCTTCGCGTTGCTCAAGAGGTTCCAGTGTGACGCACTCGGGTCGAGATTGGAACGAACTCCACCTTGCGGAGGACCCCGCCGTCGAGTTGCTACAGACTCTCGGCTACACCTACCTCGACCCCGCCGAGCACGAACCCGCCCGCACCAGCCTCAAGGAAACGATCCTCACCGACCGCCTTGCTGGAGCCCTAAAGAAGATCAACCCCTGGATCTCCGACGACAACGTCTCAAAGGCCGTGAAGGCCATCACTAATGTCCAATCCGCCAGTCGAACCGAAGCCAACGAGCGCCTCTACACGACCCTGACCTACGGGATCTCCCTGGAACAGGACCGTGGGGAGGGCAAACAAAGCCACACGGTCCACTTCATCGACTTAGACAACCCGGAGAACAACGAGTTCCAGGTCACCCGCCAGTTCAAAGTCCTCGGAACCCAGGGCCACATCATCCCGGACCTCGTAGTGTTCGTGAACGGCATTCCCATGGCTGTGATCGAGTGCAAGAGCCCCACCATCGGCGACAAGTGGCTCTCCGAAGGCGTGGGGCAATTGCTCCGCTACCAGGAGGCCACCGACGAGTTCCGGGGCCTCGGAGCCCCGCAGTTGTTCGAGACGGTCCAGGTGATTCTGGCATCCTGCGGAGAGCGGGCCGTCTACGGGACGGTGAACACTCCCCGGCGGTTCTTCGCGGAATGGAAGGAACCCTATCCCCTTACGGTCGCAGAGCTAGGGGACCAGCTAGGCCGCGAGCCCACGGGCCAGGACATCGCCATCTACGGTCTCTTTGAACCCCGTAACCTCCTCGATCTCGTCCGCAACTTTGTGGTGTTCGACACCGACAGCGGGAAGACCATCCGCAAGGTGGCCCGGTACAAGCAGTTCATGGCCGTGAACAAGGCCGTGGAGCGCATCCGCACGGCTAAGAAGCCCACGGAGCGAGGTGGGGTCGTCTGGCACACCCAGGGCTCGGGGAAGTCCCTGACCATGCTCTGGCTAGCCCTGAAGCTCCGCAGGGACCCCGCTCACGAGAACCCCACCATTGTCCTGGTCACCGACCGCAAGGCTCTCGACCGCCAGATCAGCGGGACGTTCGTGAAGTGCGGCTTCCCCAACCCAGAGGCGGCGGACTCGGTTCGGCACCTCCGCGAACTCCTGAGCCAAGCCACCGGGAAGACGGTCATGACCACCGTCCAGAAGTTCATGGACCTGGGGGACACGGTTCCAGTTCTCTCCGAGGCCGAGAACATCTTCGTCATGGTGGACGAGGCCCATCGGACCCAGTACAAGAGCCTTGCCGCCAACATGCGTCAGGCCCTGCCCAACGCCTGCTTTCTCGGGTTCACTGGGACCCCCATCGACAAGCAGGACCGCAGCACCCTCCAAACCTTCGGCCCCTACATCGACACCTACACCATCGAGCAGGCCGTGGCGGACG
Source organism: Candidatus Eiseniibacteriota bacterium (assembly GCA_942491735.1). Taxonomy (GTDB): domain Bacteria; phylum Eisenbacteria; class RBG-16-71-46; order JABDJR01; family JABDJR01; genus CALOCN01. The sequence continues at coordinate 1,028,483 of CALOCN010000014.1, forward strand.
GGGCCACGGTGCCCATCTTCTACGAGAGCCGCCTTCCCGAACTCCGTGTGGTCGGACGAACCCTGGACCAACTGTTTGACCACGTGTTTGCGGACCGATCGGAGGAGGAGCGGGAGGCCATCAAGGCCCGCTACGCCACAGAACGGTCCTTGGCCGAGGCTCCCAAGCGGATCGAGACCCTCTGCCTGGACCTCCTGGAGCACTACCGGCAGTACATCCAGCCCAACGGGTTCAAGGCCCAGATCGTGACGGTCAGCCGGGATGCCGCGGTGACCTACCAGGAGACCCTGCAACGGCTCAATGGCCCAGAGTCGGCCCTCATCATGTCCGGGAGCCACAATGATCCAAAACGGTTGGCCAAGTGGCGCTTGGAGAAACCCCAGCAGGACGCGCTCGTGGATCGGTTCAAGGACCCCAAGGACTCCCTGAGCATCCTGGTGGTCTGCGACATGCTCATCACCGGGTTCGACGCCCCGGTGGAGCAGGTCATGTACCTGGATTCCCCCCTGAAGGAGCACAGCCTCTTGCAGGCCATCGCCCGGGTGAATCGCCGAGCTGACAAGAAGGACTATGGCTTGGTGGTGGACTACTGGGGCGTCTCGACGGAGCTTCAGGATGCCTTGGCGGTGTTCTCCTCGGGAGACATCGAGGGAGCCCTCAGGCCCAAGCTGGAGGACGAACTGCCCAGGCTCCAAAGCCGTCACCGGGCGGTGCTGCGGTTCTTCGACAAGGTGGATCGCAAGGACCTCAACGCGTGCGTGAAGGTCCTGGAGCCTGAGGATACCCGGACCGAGTTCGACGTGGCCTTCCGGCGGTTCAGCCAGTCCATGGACATGTTGCTTCCTGATCCCCGGGCCTTGCCGTACAACAAGGACCTGACGTGGCTGGGGAAGGTCCGCCAGACCGCCCGGGCGCGGTATCACGACCCCCGTCTGGACATATCGGACGCCGGAGCCAAGGTCCGCAAGCTCATCGAGGACGCGGTCATCGCGGATGGGGTCCAGATCCTGGTCAAGGAAGTCTCGATCCTATCCCCTGACTTCGAGAAGAAGTTGGAGGCCCTGACCTCGGATGAGGCCAAGGCGAGCGAGATGGAGCACGCCATCCGGCATGAGATCACGGTGAAGTTGGAGGAGAACCCGGCGTTCTACACGTCCCTCCGGGAGCGGCTGGAAGCGATCATCGAGGAGTACCGGCACCGCCGGCTCGAGATGGCTGAGCAGCTCGATATGTTGAAGTCCCTGATGACCGACATCCGCAGCGAGGGAGCAGCAGCGGAGGACCTGGGGCTCTCTCGCATGGCCCACGCGATTTACGGTGTACTGGATGAGACGGTCACGGACGGGTCCGCCAAGGACCTGGCCGAACGGGTTGAGAGCGCATTGGAGCCCTATGTGGACCTCGTGGACTGGGCGGGAAAGGAAGATCTCCAGAGACGCCTCCGGCGTGACGTGAAGCGGGTCCTGCGGGACTCCGGGCTTTCCGAGGACGAGGTCAACCGGACCGCTTTGAGCATCGCCGACCTCGCCAAGGCCAGGAAGGGCAAGTAGGTGGTGAGCCGGATGAAGGAGGTGGCAACAAGATGAACCTAGAGAAGGTCGTTGTAACGACCACGCCCTCCATGGAGGGCTGGAGCATCTTGGAGTACGTCGGCGTGGTGTCTTCCCGTGTGGTCGCTGGTACGGGGGTGTTCAGCGATTTCGTTGCAGGCTTCTCCGACTTCTTTGGGGGACGGTCGGGAACCTACCAGCGCCAGCTACAGTCGATCAATGAAGACGCACTGAAAGCACTCCGCTTTGAAGTGGCGCAGCTAGGCTGTAACGCTGTGCTGAGTGTGCGCATCGACCACGATGAAATCTCCGGCAAGAACGTGCAGATGTTCATGGTCACCGCGTCCGGGACGGCTGTGAAGGCAAGGAAGACGGGGCCGAGCATCGCTGAAGCCGCTGTTGGTACTGCCTTTCTGACGCCGGAGGCCGTCGGGGCAGCTGTGGAAGTCAACGCTTTGAGGGAACGAATCAAGTACGACGCGGTGAAGTTTGATGATGAGACCTGGGAACTCGCAATCCGCAACAAGGTCGTGGAGCTAGCTCCGCTGGCACTACGGGAACTAGGCAATCCCAAGTTTGATTTCGCAAGGTCATCCGAAGAGCAGCAAAGCTTCCGTGAGCGTTTTCTGACCTTGTTCTCCGCGATTCCAGAAGAGTCGGCGAAAGAACACCTCTACTCTGACCTGACCCAATCGCAGGGCACGGGGCAGTGCGCAATCGATACCATCCAAGCCCTGAACTTGTTCGACTTGGAGCGCGTCAAGCGCGTGGCCTCTGAGGGTCATCCAAAGGGTCGCGAGAGGGCGCTTCAGGTGGTTACCGCCAACTGTTCTAGCTACGGCAGAACGCAAATCTCTGAGCTAAGGCAGGCGGTCGACTTTGTCAAAAACAAGTACCCGGTTGTTCGGCAAACCAAGACTAAGACGCAACGGTTGACGGGGAAGGAGAAACAGGTCTTCGTGTGTCCATGCGGCGTGGAGCTGTACGCCCTGGATGCCAGATGTGCCAACTGTCGGACCGATCAATACGGCATTGGCCCGAAGTTGACCAACCCTGCTCAGGCAGCCCAGATTCTTGAAACAAGGCTGGCAGTTCTCTGTGAGCACTTTGGTGTGACGGATGAGTCGGACTGATCCCGGGATCGAGCGGTCCGAGATCAACCACGGCCAAGGGCGAATCAAGTACCAGATTCACCGCAGCCCCCGGCGGAAGACGGTGTCCGTCGCGGTGGACCCCGATCTAGGAGTGCTTCTCACGGCCCCTACGGGCGTCTCAGTGACCCAGCTGGATGGCATTGTGAGGCGGAAGGCCGGGTGGATTCGGGAGCGGCTTAGGAGGCTCTCTGAAGCTAGGGGAACCAAGGAGTTCGTATCCGGGGAGTCTTTCTCCTACCTGGGTCGGCAGTACCGTCTCCGGGTTCGTCGGAACGGGAGGCGGCCCGTCAAGCTGGACCGGGGCTGGCTGACCGTCGGGATCGCATCTGGGGAGGGAGCCCTAGAGGTCCGGGGCCTGCTGGTGGAGTGGTATCGTGGCCATGCCCAGGACCGCTTGACAGAGCGGGTGGCCCTGTTGGCTCTCAAGGTGGGCGTCGAGGTTCCGGAAATACTCATCCGGGAACCACGCAAGCGGTGGGGGAGCTGCGACAGCGCCGGGCGGCTACGGTTCAACTGGCGCATCATCCAGGCGCCGATGCGGCTCGTGGACTACGTGGTGGCGCATGAGCTGGTGCATCTACTGGAGAAGAACCACACGCGGCGGTTCTGGCAGCTGCTGGGGCGAGCCATGCCGGATTACGACGCGCGGAGGCAGCGACTAGGCCCAGTTGGCTCAGAAGTAGGCTGGTAGCGGAGCGTAAGTTATCGCCTCTCCGACAGTCTGGACAGGAGATTCTATGCCTGACGACCCCTTCGCGGACCTTGGTGATCCTCTTCAACTGAGCGATGGTCAACTCGTGGATGCCATTGAAGAAATGTGGCTTCTCTTGGTTGCGGTTTCTACGGGTATCCGCGATGGCCGCAAGGCTGGGCAACAGTTTGCTGACCTTTACGACTCTGTCAGTCGTGAGTGCAAGAGGCGGAAGTTGGAGGTCAAGTTGCCGTTTGAGCGCCTAAGTACGTGGACCGCCCGCTGGTCGAGAGGGGATTTGCCCACATACGAATCCCGGCGAGAGTATCTGAGCAAGATCTTTCCTCCCATGATGGACGCCGTGAGAGAGTCGTTGAGAAACACCTCTGAGGGTCTCAGTCCAGGCACGAAGGAAGAGACAGCATCCAGCGTTGTTGCCTCGGTGGCAAGTGAACAGGAAGACCACTCCACCGGAACGGACCAAAGAGCTGACTTTTACCTTCAAGAGCGGGTGTTGATCCGCGGTTTCTCTCCAGCGACCTCAACGAGGTACAGGGTGGAAATCGGTCGCCAGCGCCTGGATATTCAGCCCGCCAGCCTAGTGCTTCTAGTTGCCCTGGTTGTCGAGCTTCAGAAAAGGGCTGCCGGAGGCTGGGTAACTGTCGATAGCCTGAGGGCGATTGGCGCATTGCCCGAGAGGCCCCCCGTGCCAGTATCGAGTGAGACACTTTCGCCCTGTAATTACTGAAGGGGCAGGAGGTAGATTGCTGATATGACGACGATGACGATTGAGACCCAGAGTCGGGAGACGGAGGTTCCAGCGAAGGCGGTTCGCCGGACGTTCACGAAGGAGTACAAGCTCGGGATCCTGGAGAAGGCGGACCAGTGCCGGGTTTCCGGTGGGATTGGGAAGCTGCTCCGGCAGGAAGGGCTGTACTCATCCCATCTCACACTGTGGAGGAAGGAGCGTCGTGAAGGCACGCTCCAGGCTTCCGGTCGCCGACGTGGGCCGAAGAGCAAGAAGACCCCCGCGGAACTGGAGATCGAGAAGCTACAGCGTGAGAACAATCGGTTGCGCAAGAAGCTGAAGCACGCGGAGAAGATCATCAGCGTCCAAAAAAAACTTTCCGAAGTCCTGGGGATTCAGCTCGAGGAGACGGACCATGCGCCCGATCCCGATTGAAGGTCGCACTCCACACCCTGGTCCCCGAGTTCAGCGTGAACGATGCTTGCCAGGGACTCGGCGTTCCGAGAAGCACGGGGTATCGCTGGCTGCGGCCGCCGGTGCCGCGGATGCCAGACCCGCGACCCCGCTCACCCCGTGCACTGTCTCCGGAGGAACGAAACGTAGTGCTCGAGGTGCTGTGCTCGGAACGGTTCTCGGATCAGGCGCCGACGACCGTGCACGCGAAGCTGCTCGACGAGGACCAGCGCTACCTGTGCCACCCTCGCACCATGTACCGGATTCTGGCCTCAGAACAGGCTACGCGGGAGCGCCGAGCTCAGCGACAGCATCCCAAGTACGACAAGCCCGAGCTCATCGCGACCGCCCCGAACCAGGTCTGGACATGGGATGTCACGTGGCTTCGGGGTCCCGCCAAGTACACGTACTACCCCCTCTACGTCATCCTGGATCTCTTCAGCCGCTTCAATCCCGGGTGGATGCTCGCGCACGAAGAGAACGGGGAGCTGGCCGTGAAGCTTCTCAGCGAGACCTGCCGGCGTCAGGGGATCGAACCAGGATCCTTGACCCTCCACGCGGACCGTGGCCCTGTTCCCAAAGGAAAGACGGTCAAGCAGTTACTGCGGGATCTCGAGGTCACCCGCTCGTTCAGCCGTCCCAGGGTCAGCAACGACAATCCGTTCTCCGAGGCCGAGTTTCGAACCCTGAAATACGGGCCAAACTTCCCCCATCGATTCGACGGCTACGATCATGCTCGGGACTTCTGTCGCGAGTTCTTCCCCTGGTACAACAACAAGCATCGGCACTCAGGGTTGGCATACTTCACGCCCGCCGATGTTCACCACGGACGCGTCCCGGAACTTCGGGCCCAACGCCAGGTGGTCATGGACGAGGCCTTCAAACGACATCCAGAACGCTTCGCCGCCGGTCATCCTCGGGTGCCCGCCCCACCCAAAACCGTCTGGATCAACCCACCCGAAAACCGCGCCGAGATCGAACTCGGGCTACACTAAACTCGCAACCAACATGTCTCACTTCTATTGACACGTACCGAGGGCAGACCAGGCCATTTCAAGGTTCAGGCAGGACATGAGTTTCCCCGGGATTGACGTAAAGCGACTGATCCCACGCAGGGGAGGTGGTCAGATCAGGTTCGCGGTGCCACCGAGTCTCATTGTGTACGATCGGGAGGCGTTGATCAGAGAGAACCGCGACACAGATATCGCGCGGTTGGCAGGGCGCTTGGCTCCGTGAACTGACTGTCGGCGGGAATCCCCCAAGCGATGTCAATTCGTTGATGCCGGTAACCTCGGGGGACGAAAACTCGTGTCTACTCGCAGGGACCTAGGAACAAGCAATGGGAGTGTCCTCACATGGCGTCCAAGAGACCAATCAGCTGGTTCTACCAGCACATCCTCGGAGCGAAGCTCAGCAACGTGAGGAACTCCTGGGGGGCGTTCGATCCAGAGGCCAACCGGGTGTTCTTGAGCTTATGGCGCGACGGAATCGATCGAACCGATAGCGGCGATAGAACCCTCGTACTTCTCGACGATCCGCCAACTCGGCCACCGGGGTACACGGAGCGCAAGGCCCATCTTGATCTCATGAGGGCCGGAGTGCCGGGCTATGGAGTGGTCTGCGTCGCGAAAGACGTGGACGACCCGGTTCGGAGTATCGATTTCTATGACGATGTCCGGCTCCTGGTTCTTGGGGCGCTGATCCACGACGGAGAGCGTACCTATGCCGAGATTGTTGATAGGATTCCGGTGGGCAGGATTGGCGGGTCCTGATACTGACCGCTCCCGAGAGAACCATGGTCCCAAGGGACCCAAGAAACGGGTCAATTCCACCCTCATCAAAACGTTCGATGGATGGCGAGACGCTTTGACAGACTGCCGAGATCATGACTCAAGATGGAGCGGAGGACTCGGATAGCTGCAGTAACGTCCGGAATCCTGGGAGACGGCAGTTGCCGAGTCAGCCCCAAACTTACTAGTGAAAGGACAAGTACATGTGGCAGACACTCGTGCCTTTGTTTCTCATCGGAGCAGGCATTGGATGGATTACCGGTCTCTCTCTCTCTCCTACAGTGTCCATTGTCCTGACGAGTATTCTGGGAGTAGCCGGTGGCCTTGTGGCCACCTTGGTAGACAGCGGGAAAGTGGATGAGAGGAGGCCGCGAACGGTTGCGGCCTGGCCGGTCGCAATGTTTATCGTTGGAATTGCGTGTGTTGCGCCCCTTGGGATCTGGGCGCGTACCCACAATTGGTTTGGCAATGCACCGAGTGCAGAGGTGGGCAGTACAGCGGAGCAGGCTACAGCGCAGGCTAACTTCAAGGTTCCGGGCCTGTTTGCCAACCTGGGAAGCCACTGCCGTGAATTGCTGGAGGAAGAGAATGATGAAGTATTCTCACGAAAGCTTGAGAAGGGGGATCTTGGGTGGCTCTTGGAGAGGACAACGAATCCTGACACGCTCAGGATGGCTGTCGCTGCCTTCTGTGAGGAGCGAGAGTGAAGTCCTTGACGTTCTTCTGCCTGAGTGCGGCTCTTATGGCTTCATGGACACAGCCGACAAGGGCCCAAGACGACGCGAGTCAAGACCCTAGGGTTGTTAGAATTGTCAGCACGCTTAAGACAATAACGTACATCCAGACAGGGTTTGTTTGGGAGGTTGATGGGAGAGTTGGAATTGTTACGGCCCTGCATGGCGTTGTCGGAGCTAAGAGTGTTTCCGCTCAGAATGCGATTCTTTACTTTGATGAGCTTCACATTGCAATGGTCGACGTGGATCGTGATGTGGCGTTCCTCACAGATCCGCTGCTTCTATCCGCCGAGAACCGCTATGTCGCCGAGTCCAATACGGTGGGTCCGTTCCTTGTGACGGGATACCCCAGAGGCACTCCCAGCCAGTTTGTGCACGAACTGCAGCCGCACGCTGAGGCACTTGCTGACTTGAAGACGCACATACCACCCAGTGATGTCTCGAAAGCGCTGCGGAAGCGAATGAGCCCGGAACTAGACATCACTGTTCTCAGCGTAAGAGGTCCTCTTCAGCCTGGCCACTCTGGGGCTCCTTTGACCACCCTTGACGGAAAGCTAGTGGCCATTGGGTCCGGTGGCCTAGTTGAGGGGCAAGCGGATATCGGCTGGGCTATCCCAGTGACTGATATTGAGTGGCGAGAGGTGGGGGTGGAGTCTCGGGAGTTGACTCGACTGGCAAGAGAAGATGCTCAAGCGCTCTTTCAGGTGGTGTCCAAGAGGAGGCTGCGATTCGGGGTCGGAGTGTCCATCGGAGAGAGCAATGTGTGTCAGGATGGTTGTGGGGGAGGACGGCGGTCCGGTGCCGCCAGGGTTTTCGTTGAGTGGCCTTTGCTGGGCAGTAGGACAGTTTCGGTGCAAACGGAACTTCAGTACGCAGTCCGTGGAACCAAAGGGACTCGTGCCTACATTTCCGAGCCTACCACGGGTAGCTATGAATATGATCTTAGGTACGTCGACGTCAACGCTTTGTTGGTCCTACGCGACGTGGTGTGGGAGCTAGCATTCATCGGAGGTCTCTCAGTGGGCTTCGGAACAAGTGGATCGTACCTGGTACACAGGCCCGTTGTGGGCACTAGCGAAGTAGATGTCGCGGTGCACAATGGTCTCGGGATCATTGTCGGACTGTCACGTGGGTTGCTATGGGTTGGTCGTGGAGAGTTAGAAGTGGGGGTGCGCCAGTATCTTGGCATGACTTCGGTAGGCGCGTCATCGCAAGGAGAAGTGTACGCAGAGAGATTGAGTGGACGGAGCTACTCCACGACTGTTGAACTGGGGGTGAGGTTCTAGATGATAGCCAACCTCAGGTTCAGCGGCTTTGTTCTGGTTGTGGGGGCAATCATGGGATGCGAGGAAAGTCCCATCGTTATCGGCAAGAAGCCGGAGCGACTCATACAAACAGCGTCCCTAAGATCAAATTGTGCATACGAGGGCGACGTGTTCGAGGACAGCCTTGAGTTCGCCCTCATTGATGTAGAGGAAGATACACTAAGAGGTGCGTTCTGGGTCACGTGCGACAAAGGGGAGTTCCGCGCTAGGGAGGGTGGCGCGTACGGACCTTGGCGCAAGGAGTACGTCCTGAGCGATGTTATGCGCATCACGCTTCAGGTTCGCGCAGGCACTATCGAGGATGCCAGCGTGAGCGTCGCGCCTATGAATGTCCATGTGTCTGCTGCAGACGCGCCCAGTGTGGCACAGCAGATCAGGCTTGAGGTCAAACGGCCGCAGATTGTCTCCTATTCGTGGTGCTGTGTTGACGATGGGCCACCCCAGCAGAAGAAGAGTGTCCGAATCATGCTGAAGATCCCCGGCCTGTGTGATCCGATAGACGTTGATCTCCGCAGTTCTGCGGGTACTCCAGAATTCACCATGCATGCCGGTTATGCGAGCCTGACCGAGGGTGATGAGTACTGTGGCGAAGCCAAGGTGAATCTTGTTGACAGGTGGCTTGTCGTGGGGGCTAGACAACTGGACGAGCCACTCGTGTTGGAACTGGAGGATTGTCCTGACTGTACAGGCAGCAACAGGTGTCCGTAGCGCGGGGGCGCCAGTCTCATCCAGGCTGACTCCCGCTCCAACTCTGGACGACAGGTTGCGACACGAAGGGCGAGGTGGCGGGAAGGCGATCCACCACCACCGGACTGTGAGCCCACAGCCCGGCGAGCCACTTACAGGGCTGTGGGCTCAGAGTTCCTTCCGCGGGCCCGGCGATGCACCTTCCCCGGATGTTGGGCATATCAATGATTTGCCCCTGCGATCGGCAGAAGAAACCGACACAACAAGTTCGCGGATAGGCATTGTGATTATTCCGACGATTCCGGACACCGATTCCGACGGAAGCCGGACACCGTTCCGGTGAAGCCGGACGGTCTGATCGGAGCGTAGCGACGCGAGTGGTTTGTTCTCTTTGGTTTGTTGTCTCGATTTCCAGTTCGCCTGGATCGTAGCGCCATCCGGGACGGATGGCAGCCCGGATTCCGGGTCTTCAGTCTCTTCCTCCGTCCGGCTGCCTATCTCTTCCTCCCTTTCTTGCCCGCCTCCGGGTTCTCGGGCGGTTCGGTGTGTCTCATGGACTTACCCGTGAGTGGGATGCGGTGAGCGCGGTGCAGGAGACGGTCGCAGATCGCATCGGCCAAGGTGGGTTCTCCCACGGCTTCGTGCCATGCGGTGACCGGGAGTTGGGTGGCGACCAGGGTGGACCCCCGTTCGTAACGGTCCTCCATGACCTCCAGCAGATCCCGTCGCTCGGAGTCCTTCAGGGGTGCGATGAGCCAGTCGTCGATGGCCAGGAGATCGGTCTTGGCGATCCGGGCCAGAAGCCGAGAGTACGAACCATCTCCCCGGGCCACTGCAAGGTCGTGCAGAAGCCGGGGGGCCCGGACGTAGATGGCGGTGAACCCCCGTCGACACGCACGCTCGGTGAAGGCGCAAGCCAGGAAGCTCTTGCCCGTTCCGGTTGGCCCGGTGAGCACCAGATTTTGATGTTCCTGGATCCAGGAACATCCACCCAGAGCGAGCACGACCTGGCGGTCGAGTCCCCGTGGGGTCTTGAAGTCCACGTCTTCGAGGGACGCCGTGTAGCGGAGCTTGGCCACACGGAGCCTGCGGGTGAGCTTGCGTTGTTCCCGCGCTGTCCACTCCGCGTCAACGAGTAGGCCGAGCCGGTCGTCAAAGCTGAGTTCGGCGTACTGGCTGGACCGCTGTTGTTCCTGAAGTGCATCGGCCATGGCGGTCATCTTCATGGCCTGCAGGGTGTCGAGGGTGGGTTGGTTCAGCATGGGGGTCTCCTGGGTGGCGTAGTAGGCCGCGCCACGGATATTGGTGTGACGGGGAGCGGGTGGCGGGGGCGTCACCTCTCCGTCCAGGGCCAGGTGGTCTGCGCCGCTGGCAAGGATGTTCTTGACGGTGTGATAGCGGTAGGAGCGGAGGTGGAGGGCCCGGACCGAGGCGGCTTCCAAGCGATCCGCGCCATGGGCCTTGCCCAGTCGCATGATCCCGAGACAGGAGCGGAAGCCCTGTTCCGGGTGGCGCCGGGCCTCGAGGATCTCCCTCACCAGTTCCCCGGTGGCGGGTCCGGTGGCTTGGGCCCAGTGGATGAGTCGCGAGGGGGACCACTCCAGGTGCGCCCGGTGCGAGGCCGGCATGTGTTCGGGCTGCGTCGCGTACTGGTGCCGTCCCCGAAGGCGTTGATGGGAAGCGAGTCGCTTGTCCTGGAAGAACACCTCCAGCGTGGTGGCGGTGAGACGGGCTTCCACCTGTTCGCGGATCAGCGCATAGGGAACGCTGTAGTAGTTTGTCTCGACCTCGACGTGGTAGTCGATGTTGACCCGCGGCCGGGACCACACGCCCAACTCGTAGCGGCTGGCCGGAAGGGGGGTCAGGGCTGGACGGTCCAACTGCTCGAACAGCTCTCGACGGCTCACTCCCAGCTTCTGCAGGGGGCGGTCGTTGAGTTGCGGGAGCAACTCCCAGATGGCCTCGTTGAGTTCGGCCAGGCTGAAGAAGATCCGGTTGCGCAACGCGGCCAGGATCCAGCGTTGCACCAGAAGGACCGAGAGTTCCGCCTTCGGCTTGTCTTTTGGCTTCCTCACCCTCGCCGGGATGACCACCGCCCCATAGTGCGACGCCATGTCCTCGTAGGTCCGGTTGATCCCCGGTTCGTAGCGACAAGGCCGGGTTACCCCGCTCTTGAGATTGTCCGGAACCAGGATCGCGCTACACCCGCCAAAGAAGGTGAACATGCGTTGGTGGGAGCCGATCCAGCAGGACAGGTCCTGGCTGAGCGTGGCCTCGGCATAGGTGTACCCGCTGGCCCCCAGGGCGCCCACGAACAGTTCGACTGCCGTCACCTCACCCGTCTTGGGGTCCACGATCTCCGGTCGCATCCCCGAGTAGTCCACGAAGGTCTTCTCACCCGCTCGGTGGATCTGCCGCATCGAGGGGTGCAGTGTCCTGGAGAACCGCTGCAACAGCTCACAGAACCGGCTGTACTCGTACCCGCCAGGATGAGTCGCTCGATACTCCTGCCAGAGCAGGAACCGGGTCACCCCTTTGCGGCGCAGTTCCCGGTGCAGAAGGGACCACTCTGGTTGGGGACGCGGTTCCGCCGCCGGGGAGTCCGTTGAGTCCTGGTACAGCAGCTGCTCCAGGGCGGCTTCCCCAAGGTCCCCCGGCAACGGCCACTGGAGGCCTGCTCTCTGGGCTCGCGACAGGGTGTCCCCTACGGTGGATCGTCCCAACCCCAGGCTCTTGGCGATCTGACGGAGGCTGAGCCCACCGCCCCATCGCAACCGCAACACCTCTCGTATCTTACGCATGGATGACCTCTTGGCCGGCACGTTGCACCCCCCTTCAGGTTAGGTAAGGGCTGCAGGGTACCTGGGTTATCCCGCGTCGCTCGCTCTCCGACTCACCCCCCCCAAGAAGGGGTGTCCGGCTTCCCCGGAATACCGTCCGGGTTCAGTCGGAAGGGTGTCCGGCTTCCCCGGAATACTGTCCGGAATCAATCGGAAGGGTGTCCGGCTTCGTTCGGAATCACTGTCCGGCTTCCCCCGGAATAATCACGCTACTCTCGAATGTGGCAGTTGGAACAGTGGGCCAGCACAGAAGAAGAGAGTACATAGGGTGTAGATCAGTTGGGAGGGGGATGCACAGTACTCTCACTCTCAGGAGTTGAGGGGGGTGTGAGGGGGCTCTCACTGGGTGTGGTAAAGGGTGCCTGCCGAGCGGATGCCGATGCTCCGGTGGGGAATTTGGTCTACCACAACCGGACTCTGAGCCCACAGCCCGGCGAGCCACTTACAGGGCTCAGAGCGTGATGCATGGTCTTCGCGCTCTTTTTCTATGCCCTGAGGAGGCTTGCCGCGCAGGGCCAGGGTGAGGGTGTCGTCGGCGACCTCGGCGCGGATGAGGACCCGGCGGATGAGGTCTTTTCGCTGGTAGGGGGCGAGGGCCTCGAAGACCTCGTCGAGGTGGGAGAGAGCCTTGCGGACTGTGGCGTCGTCCACGGCGTCCCGGCGGACATCCTGGATGTGGACCTCGACTTGGGCGAGGGCGGTCTCGAGCTGGTGGCGCTGGGTGGCGAGGGAGTCCAGCTTCTCTGTGAGATGCCCGGCCAGTTTGCTTCGACGATGCGATACCGCGCGGATTCGGGCAGCTTTGACTGATCCTCTTCCAGCTTCTTCTTGTTGACCTCTTTGTGTCCGATGTAGGCGCGGTCATTAGTATCCACTTCACCTGCGTCCAGGGGAACTGTTTCGGCGGGTGGTGTGACCTGACCCCCTAAATCGGTCAGATCTCAATCTCGGCAATCGGACGATTGGAGGGGTAGAACATGGGAAAGCAGACGCGCTCCGCATGGGGACTCCTCGGGAACCTCTCAAGTCTCCCCGCATTCCCTGGGGTCGACCCCAGTCGTGGAGACTTTGCCTGAACCACCTTGCCTTGTAACTGATTGGAAGCGCAGTCGTTGGGGCTAGGCCGCCTCCTGGGAAAGGGTGGTGACCATCCCTCGAACAGTTGCGCTAGGCGCCGTTGGTGCCCCTACTAATGTGCTTCGGTCAGGCGTTCGGGTCTTATCGAGAACCATCGATACAAGGCGGGAATTACCAGCAGCGTGAGGATGGTCGAAGTGAGAAGGCCGCCGATGACAACCGTGGCCAGTGGTCTCTGGACCTCGCTTCCCGTCCCGTGTGAGAGCAGCAAAGGAATCAGCCCCAGCGCCGTGGTCGCGGCGGTCATCAGCACAGGACGCAGGCGCATACAGGCACCCCGGATAGACGCCTCGTCTACAGGGACACCTTCCCTATGCAGCTGGTTCAGATAGGTAACCAGTACCATACCGTTCTCCAGGGCGATTCCGAAGAGGGCGATGAAGCCCACGGAGGCAGGGACGGACAGGTTCTGTCCGGTCAACCAGAGCGCGGTGAGCCCCCCTACCAGGGCCAGGGGGATGTTCAGGAGTATCAACAACGAACTACGGAGAGACCCGAAACTGCTAAAGAGGAGTAGGAAAATCACGAGCAATGTGATCGGTACAACAAGAGCCAGGCGGCGGTTTGCCTCTTGCTGCAAGCGGAACTGCCCGCCCCAGGTCACCAGGTAACCTGGTGGCAGATCCACCTCACGGTCAATGCGGTCTTGTGCTTCCTTTACGAAGGAGCCGATATCGCGATCGATTACGTTGCATTGAATGGTAATAAAGCGCTGATTGTCCTCCCGAGTGATTTGGCGTGGCCCAATAATTTCCTCAACCGTGGCTACCTCGTCCAGAGGAACCGTAGCGCCGCCCGGCGCCGGTATCAGGATGTGACGGATGGCATTGGCGTTGTCTCTGGCCTCTGCCTCGAATCGCACGAGGATGTCGAAGCGACGGATTCCTTCGAAGATCTCACCCGCCGTCTGCCCACCCACCGCGGCCCGGATAACCTCCTGAACATCAGCCACGTTCATGCCGTAGCGCGCAATGGCCTGCCTATCGACGCGAATCAGAAGCTGTGGCGTTCCGCTGACCTGGTCGACCTGGACATCGGCCGCCCCGGTGACTGCACCGACCACGCCAGCGATAACATCAGCTTGACGCTTGAGGACATCGAGGTCGTCACCAAACAGCTTCACAGCCAACTCTGCTCGGACGCCTTCCAGGAGCTCGTCAACCGTCATCTCGATAGGCTGTGTAAGATTGACCTGAACCCCAGGCACGTTGCCAAGCTCATCCCGGATCACTTCCTCGATGTCTTCCTGGGACTGTGCCTGCCGCCACTCCGATTCGGGATGTAGCAACACGTACATCTCGGCGCTATTGATCGGATCGGCATGAGCTCCCACCTCACCCCGCCCGATGCGGCTGACAACCTCTCGAACCTCGGGAATCGCCAACAGGCGCCGTTCCACGATCAGGGTGGTGCGCTTGCTTTCGGTCAGAGCGATGGAGGGAGCCATGGTGAGGCGGACAACAATGGTGCCCTCCCGCAGCTTGGGCGTGAACTCCGATCCCAACCTGGGAACAACAGCAATCCCTACAGCCAGGAGAGCAAGGGCCAGGGCGACTGCCATGCCGCGCCGACGAACAAAGAACGTCACCAGCGGTCGATAGACCCTGAGCAGAAGGCGAACAACCATGGCCTCCGAGGATTCCCGGGTTCCGGTTCCCTTGGGACGTCTCATCACCAGGTCGCTGAACATCGGTGCCAGGACGAGGGCGAAGACCAATGATCCGAACATCGCCAGGGCGACCGTATAGGCCAGTGGGCGAAACGTCTTTCCTTCGACTCCCTGCAGGGTAAACAGCGGGAGAAAGACGATGATGATGATCGAAATGGCGAAGATGATCGGCCGACCCACTTCGCTACAGGCCCGCGCAATCACATGGGTTCGGCGTTCGTCCGGGTCGGCCTCCCGTAGCACCCGGTCTATGTTCTCTACCATGACAATTGTGCCATCCACCATCATCCCGATTGCAATGGCCAGGCCGCCGAGGGACATCAAGTTGGCCGAAATCCCGAAACGACCCATAAGTAGGAATGCGAAGAGAACGGAGAAGGGGATGGCAACGGCGACAACGAGGCTCGGTCTGAACCCACCCATGAAGAGGAGGAGCACGACGACGACCAGGACAATGCCTTGAACCAGTGCATTGGTGACGGTCCTAACAGCAGCCTCAACGATGCTCTTCTGCTCGTAGTAGGGGACAATCCGGATACCTTCAGGTAGTACTGTGTTGATCTGTACCAGCTTGTCCTCGACCCGCTTGATGACAGTGGAAGAATTGGTCCCGAACAGCTTGATGACCATTCCGGAAACAACCTCCCCGACTCCGTTCCGGGTTTGGATCCCGCGACGAACCGCACCACCGACTTCGATGTCGGCCAGATCGGACAGGAACAGAGGGCGCCCGTCCTCTGTCTTGACCACGATGGATCTAAGATCCTCGATGCTGGTGCTCAGGCCAACCGAGCGAATCACGAACTCCTCGGAGTTCTTCTCGATGAACTGGGCGCCAACATTCAGGTTGTTGGCGTGGATGCGTTCGATCAGCTCGCTCAGGGTCACGTCATACCGGAGCAAGGCCTCAGGATGAACGACGACATGAAATTGCTTCTCGTATCCGCCGATCCCCAGTACCTCGGTTACCCCAGGTACTGTCTGTAGGTTGAACTTGACGATCCAGTCCTGGATGGTGCGCAGCTCTTCAAGGGAGTAGGTACCCGTCGTGTCTTCCAGGTAGTAGAACAGGACGAGGCCCATGCCGGTGGCAATCGGGCCCATCTCGGGATCACCAAAGCCTTCGGGGATCTGCTCGCGGGCTTCCTGCAGCCGCTCGCCAATCAACTGGCGGGCAAAGTAGATGTCGACATCATCCTGGAAGTAGACGTTGACCACGGAAAGGCCGAAGTTCGAAACCGAGCGGATTTTTGAGATTCCCGGTAGACCCGTCATCGATGCCTCTACCGGATAGGTGACGTACTTCTCGATTTCCTCGGGAGCCAGGCCCTCGGTAACGGTAAAGACCTGAACCAGATTGGGAGAAACATCCGGGAACGCGTCAACCGGTAGGCGGGTGTAGGAGTAGAAGCCGGCGGCCATGACCAGGAGCGCCATAACCAGCATGAGAAGCCGGTTACGCAGGCTGAACTCGATGATGCGCTCAATCATGTCGAAGTCCTCGTGGGTTAGTGACCATGTCCATCACCAAAGGCACTCTTGCCAAGTTCAGCCTTGAGCGTGAAGCCACCCACGGAGACATAGCGGGTCCCAGCTTCCAGCCCCGCCAGAATCTCCACGTGGGTAAAGCCTTCCTGGCCAAGGGTGACCTCCTGGGGACGGAACCCGTCCTCGGTCTGGATGAACACCACGGGATGCTCGTCCATGGTGTGAATGGCGCTCTGGGGTACGGCTATCGGAGCAGTGCGTTTCTCGACCGAGACCTTGGCCGTTACGAACATGCCGGGGCGCCAAACCCCCTCGGGATTGGGCAGGACGACGCGCGCCGTCGCCGTTCGGGTGTGCTCGTCCATCACCGGCGTGATATAGGAAATGGTCCCGCTGGCCTCAGCCGGTCCATGACCGGTGTGGATAAAGGCGTCCTGACCGCGTTGTATCGTGGCGACATCCCTTTGATAGACCGTCAGGTCTACCCATACAGAGCTGAGATCGGCAATGAGATAGGTATCCTTGTCCCGGGATACGGCCTCGCCGCGGGTGATGTGCTTGGCAATCACGGTTCCGCCAATCAGGGTCTTCAGTTCATAGGGAGTCAAGGCGTCATCGCTCTCGACCACAGCCAGAACATCTCCCGGACGAACCTTGTCACCGATGTTGGCCCGGACTTCGACGACAATGCCCGCGTATCGAGGCACGATGTGGGCCAGCTGGTTGTCGTTCGGTTGGATCTCACCAGGTAGTGAGAGATAGACTTCGATTGTGCCCTCACCGGCTGTGGCGAGCGCAATGCCAAACTCATCGAGTTCCTCTTGTGACAGCTTCACGAGACCCTCTTCGTGGTCCTCATGGTCGTCGTGACCCGCGTCCGTCTCCTCGTGGTCATGATCGTGATCATCCTGCTGGGCCGAGGCCGGCGCGCTCATCAGCGTTGCGGTGCCTACGACGATCGCGAGGTAATGTATTGCGTTCATGGGTGTACCTCCTGCGTGGCCTCAAGGGCCTCGCCAATCAGACGCTCCAGTTGGGATCGGGCGTGATGGTATCTTTCCAGCGAGTCCATACGCCGGGATCGGAGTTCAAAGAGGGTGCGCTGGGTGTCCAGCACGTCGGTTAGTCGGAACAGGCCCCGTTGGTAAGCGTCCTGGGCCGTTTCCAGCGCCACTGTGGCCTCGGGAAGGATCTCCTCATCAAGGGTGGTGATCTCACGGTAGGCGGCCGTCCATGCTTCATGGGTAACGCTCAGGGCTGTCTCAGCTGCCACCCGGGCGGAGCGTTGCTCTTCCAGGGTTCGTGATAGACGATACTCGGCAGCTCGACTTGCTCCCTGATTCCGGTTGGCGAGGGGTATGGGGACTTCGAGCCCCAGGAGAAAGGCGCTCTCGGACGACTCCGCGAAGTGTCGAAGACCCCCAACAATGGAGACGTCTGGTGTACCCAGGGAACGTTGCACGGCAACGTCAGCCGATCGTCGTTCGGTCTCAGTCACCCATCGGGCTACATCCGGATTCGCGTCGACGCGCCGGAGCAGTTGCTCAAGCGTCGCCGGCTCGTCGACTCCGTCCAGACTCCCCACTGCCTGGATGAAGTGAGGCGTGGGCGAACCCCAGTGTGCTGCCAACCGGCGTCGCTCGATCGAGAGCTGCTGCTGTGCGGTTTGAAGCTCGAGGCGGCTGCTGGAAAGGGCGACCCGGGCCCTGGTCTCTTCGACCGAGGACACCGCGCCAGCCCGCACGCGTCGCGCAACGGTCTCCAATGACTGATCGGCAACCGTTACCAGATCCCGGGAAATCTGCACACGATGTTGAGCCGCTAGGACGGAGACGAACGCTTGGGCCACATCGGTCAAGACATCGAGACGCCGTCCCTCATAGTCCCAGATGGACAGGGTCTGTTCGAGGTCGGCGAGTGCGCGGCGTTTTCCACGTTTTCCCCCGAGCTCGATCAGCTGGGACAAGAAGACGGTGGTCTCCGACCCGCCTAAGCCCCCCAATGCCCCGGATCCACCGAAGTTCTCTAGTTCTATACCAACCCCCGGATTGGGGCGCAGGCCAGCTTGAAGAGCTTCTGCTTCCTGGACACGGATTTGCCAAGCGGTGGAGGCCAGGTCTGGATTCTTCAGGAGCGCTTGAGCAAGCGCCTGTCGCAGCGTGAGATCGCCAGACGGCTCCTCCAAGGCTACCTGGACGGTCGTCTGAGGGTCTTCAGGAGCCATGAAAGCAGCCATGTCACTACCGAGGGGACGAGGGGCCGGCCGTTCCAAACC
Source organism: Candidatus Eiseniibacteriota bacterium (assembly GCA_942491735.1). Taxonomy (GTDB): domain Bacteria; phylum Eisenbacteria; class RBG-16-71-46; order JABDJR01; family JABDJR01; genus CALOCN01. Next base: position 1,047,024 of record CALOCN010000014.1, read on the forward strand.
ACCGGACGAGCCGGCGCACCCCACTGTGGCCATGAGGACGCAGAGCGCCCCTACCAAGCAATTTCGGGTCATGAAAGACTCCTGCCTGAGTCAGAAAGACTTCACGTTGGCCCACTAGCGGCCAAAGCGAACGGAGATCACCACATGCCTGGAAACCGCAGGTGATCCTTGGTGTTCTGAAATCAGGCAGGAATCAAATCAAGAGGGGGCGTTGACTTGGTGGAAAGGGCAGGTTGGGAAGAAGAGATGACTCCGCGGTCCTGAGCGGCACGGATGCCCCAGCTGAAGGTGTGAGACGAAAGTCAGCGGGCAGCGGTGCATCGTCGACATCACCGGTGCCACTCCCGCGTAAGGCCAGCTCATCGCTACAGGGGTCGTCTGAACACTCATCTTCGTGAGCGCAGCTGATCGCGTCCCCACACTCACATCCATGGAGAAGCTCGCCTGCCATGCAGAGGGCAGGGACACCTAGGATTCCCCAAACGAGGATGAGGGAAAGGAGTGCTCGTATCATCAAAGTAACCTACCAGACTTATCGGAAAGCATTCCACTGTCTTTAACATTGACCCTCACGGCAACTGTCTCCCCGTTTCAAGTGCTCACCCCTAGGAGCCATGGGCGGTACCCTCGGCTCCAAGTCACCGATCACAAAGTACGAAGAGTCGTGGTAAGACGAAGAGGGTCAACAAGGTGGGCGTGAGAACTCCGCCGAATGACGGTCGCCAAGGGCCGTTGCACTTCTGCTCCGCTCCCAACACAGAGAGCCATGGGAAGAAACCCGGCCGCCTCGGTGACCACATTGGAAACAAGAACAGGGCGTACCCCGAGACCATGGTCGCCGGCAGTTCTCGAACCTCCTGCAGCCAGGCAAGGACTCGGCAAATCCGCGGCCCGGATAGTGACACATCGACCCCGCCTACCAGGCACTCCCGCGTGAAGTCATCAATCAGGTTGAAGATGCGAAACGCCCTTCCATCGGCCAAGTACTCGAACATAAAGTCCATGGGCCGGCGCCCACTGGGTCCTTCGGTCAGGGCCAAGGGCTCCCACCAGGTGGCACCCGCGCGCCCCTTCCGCCTGCGCCGAAGGGGAACGTCTCCTTCAGTTGACCTCGGCGGTCATTTGATGCGGGTGTTAGGTCGCCGAATTCGACGTTCGGAGAGCCAGCCGACGAGCGGTGGAATCCAACAGAGGTTGGCCGCGATGGTCTCTACCGCGGTGAGTACCTGGGTGTCGGGGTTGAATCCCAAGGTGCGTGCGATAGCCAGGCCGACCGGGACGACGAGGATGACCGCGAGCCCGGCGAGCATCACGGGGTGGTCCAGATAGGCGAGGAAGGTGTCCGCCAGGCGCCCCTCGTGCCGCCTCCGGATGAAGAGAAGTCCTGAGATGTTCGCGCCGACCTGGTCGGACATCGCGTAGAAGAAAGGAATGTAGAAACTTTCGACTCCGTAGACGTCGACGCCGGCACCCCGGCTCGTGGCATCAATTAGCCACGGAAACCCCACACCAAGGAGCTTTCCCCAGCCGTAGGCTTCGGCCATCCCCCCCGGGCCGCTTCGGAGTCGACTTCGAAGGGCATAGATGCCCTCGAGGATGCTCTCGCCCTCACCGGAGAGCGTGCGAACAAGCCCTTGTCCGATACCGCTCTTCTGGAGGCCTCGGCCATCGAGTGCTGCGCCAAGAAGAAGCCCGCCGACGTATCCAGCTACCGTGAACTTGAGGAGTGCTCCAAAGCCCTCATCGGACCCGTCTTCTTGGTCCCTGTCCATTGATACGCACAATTCGACTGCCTACCGGGGATTCGTCTCTTCGACGAGTTCGCGAAGCGGGCGCCCGCAAGCAGCCTCGAGCTCGATGACCATGAGCGCTGACGCTTCGGTCCACGCATTCGCATCCCGCCTTGCGGCGAGTAACCGCTTCTGGGCCTCCAGGACAGAAAGAAAGCCGGTCTTTCCAGCGCGAAACGCTTCGCGCGCAAGCTCCAAACTGGACGTTCGAAGCGGTGCGATGTCCTCGCGATACGCGCGCGATGTTTCCAGCGTGGAGGCGAGCCTCTTGTGGGCGGCGCGAACCTGCTGGTGCGTCGCTACGGTGAGCGCATAGACCGTCGATTGGGCCTGCTGATGTCGAAGCCCGGCTCTCGTGACCTGTGCGTTGTTGCGGTCGAAGAGAGGGATCTCCATGTCGAACCCGGGCCCAATCTCGCTCTCCTCGCCGCGGGACTCGAGCTCGACCCCTGCTCGGAACTCTCGAAGGAACAATCGCTTCTCGAGCGCGACCTCCGACTCAATAGCTCTCATGTTCTCTCTTGCGGCGCGTAGATCGAGTCTGTGTGTGGCAGCACTTGCCATCAGCGTCTCAAGATCGAAACTCGCGGCGGGTGGAGGTGCGAGCGGGCTTGTGAGTGAGAGTTCTTCGGGTCCGGTGTCTAGTCCAAGCAACGTTGCGAGCCGGAGCTTCTTCTCGAACTCGCGAAGGCTAGCGGAGCGTAGCCGCACCTCTTGCTCCAGGTGCTCGGCCCACGCAGCGTTTACCTCGACTTCCGTCGCTGCTCCCGCGTCCTGCCGGGCCAGTGTGAGCTCGAGGAACTCCCCGGTAGATGCCAGATTCTCGTCTTCGACCAACCTGGCCCCCTCAGCAGCGATAGCTGCCACGTAGGCGGCTTTCGTCCTCGCGACGAGTTGTGCAGAGCGGTGTGCCACCTCGAGAACGGTGCGCTCAAGACGCTGCTCCTGCACTCGCTTCCTCGCGGGGCGGTGCCACAGGTCAATGAGGTTCCAAGCAAGCCGCGCCTCGAGCGTTGCATCACCGCCGTCCTTGGGGAACCGCAGGACTGCGCCAAGCGACGGATTCGCAAGCAGTCCAGACTGAACAACGTCGGCGCGAGAGATGCCGATGTCGTAGAACGCGGCCTGCAGGTCCCTGTTGTTCAGGAGCGCAATCTCGACAGCCTCTTCCATGCTCACCCCGCCCGCTAGCCGGCCCGCAATCCGGTCCTGAACCGGCGGTTCCTCAGCCGGGAAACCAATAAGCCCGCTGTCGGCGGCCGTTGCTTCGGCGGCGTGGTCACTCGCGCGGTCGTAGTCTGCTGAGGGACGCACCGAGGCACACCCCGTGATGAGCAGGAGCAGGGTCGAGAGACCCGCGCACATAGGTTTATGACGACGCATCGGCCACCTGCTTTGCCTTAGGTGCTGTCAGCATGTAGAGAAGCGGAAGTACGAAGAGGGTGAGAGCTGTCGATGTGAGAACGCCGGCGACGACCACTGTTGCCAGCGGCCGTTGCACCTCGGCGCCGACGCCTGTGGATATCGCCATGGGAACGAATCCGACGGCGTCGGTGATGGCCGTGGCGAGCACGGGGCGAAGGCGTTGCTTGGCCGCGCCGGTGACGGCCTCGGCAAGCGGGCGTCCCTGTTCCAGGAAGGACCGAATCGCGGCGACGAGAATCTGGCCGTTCAACACGGCGATGCCGGTAAGCGCGATGAACCCGATAGCGGCGCTCACGCTAAACGGAATCCCGCGGAGCCACAGCGCGAACACTCCGCCCACTGCGGCAAACGGTATGCCCGTGTAGATGAGGAGCACCTCTCGAAAGTTCTTCAGGCTGAAGTAGAGCAGCAGAAAGACGAAGACGAGGGTCATCGGAACGACAATCAGGAACCTCAGCTTGGCCCGGGCCAGGTTCTCGAACTGGCCACCCCAATCAATGACGTAGCCCGGTGGCAAGGCGAGCTCCTGGTCGATTCGCTGCTGGGCCTCCTCGACGAAGGACGACACGTCGCGGTCCCGGACGTTGCACTGGACACGGATGAGCCTCCGGCCCCATTCCCGGTTGATGGTTGAGATTCCCTCTTCCTCAACTACGTGTGCGAGCTCAACAAGCGGTAGCCATTGGCCGCTTGCCGTGGGGATGAGTGTGTTCTGCAGGGCCACAGCGTCCCGCCGGTGACCGTCGGGCAGCCTGACGACTAGCGGGAACTGCTTCTGTTCCTCGAAGATATCTCCCACCCGTCGACCGCCCACAACGTCCACGAACTCGAGCACCGCGGCCCCTGCCACTCCGTGGCGCGCAAGGGCGTCCGGGTCGACCCGAACACGAAGCGTTGGCTGGCCAGTCACCTGGTCAACGGCAATGTCCGATTGTCCCGGGATGTCGAGGAGAATGCGCTGCACATCGTCGGCGATGCGAACGAGCTCGTCGAAGTCGTCGCCGTAGATCTTGATGCCGAGGTCCGAGCGGATTCCCGAAACCATTTCGTTCAGCCGCATCTCAATAGGCTGGGTTGCCACGATGTTGAGCCCGGGCAGGTCGTCAACTTGTTGCTGCATCGCAGCCACGAGTTCGGTCTGCGTGCTTGCCTTTGTCCACTGCTTGCGAGGATGCAGTGACACGAAGATGTCGGTGAGCTCCAGGCCCATCGGATCGGTGGCCACCTCGGCAGTGCCGATGCGGCTCCACACGTGACGTATCTCATCCGGGAACTCCTCGAGCAGGAGCTTCTCAATCTCGGTGTTGTATCGAACGGACTCGTCAAGCGACACTCCGGCCAGGCGAATCGTGTTGAGGACAATCGCTCCTTCGCTGAGTCGTGGAATAAACTCGCCTCCGATTCGCGTAGCAAGGCCCCCGGCGCTCAGGACGCCGACGAGGGCGATGCTCAGGGTTATCCACCGGAACCGCAGGGCGCCATCAAGAAGCCGGGAGTAGGATGCGACGAGCCAGGTGGCAAAGCGCCCCTCCTTATCGGTCGGGTTTCGAGGCAGGAAGTAGTAGCCAAGCACCGGCGACAGGGTCAGTGCGAGGACAAGGGCGCCCCCGAGGGCAAAGATGAAGGTCCAGGCCATGGGCCGGAACATCTTACCCTCCATGCCCTCAAGCGTGAGCACGGGAACGAACACGACGGCGATGATGGCCATTCCGAAGACGATTGGGCGCGCGACCTGGCGCGCGGACTCAAGCACAATGTCGAGTCGTTCGCGCGCGGTGAGGCGCCGGCCGAGCTTGCGGGTGCGTTCGGCGAGTCGCCTCATGTTGGACTCCGTCATTACGACCGAGCCGTCGACGAGAATGCCAAAGTCAATGGCGCCGAGACTGAGAAGGCTTGCCGCGATGGCGAAACGATACATGCCGATGACGGCAAAGAGCATCGCGAGCGGAATGACGATGGCGACGAGCAACCCGGCGCGAAGGTTCCCGAGCAGGACGAGGAGCACGACGACTACGAGAATCGCCCCTGCTACCAGGTTGTGCTCCACGGTTCCGATGACTTCGCGCGTGAGTTCTGTCCGGTCGTAGACAACGTCAACGAGGACATCCTCGGGCAGTGACTTCTGAACGCTCGCTAGGCGGTCTTTCAGCCGCTCTGTGACCATCTTTCCGTTCTCACCCATGAGCATGAAGGCCAGGCCGAGAACGACTTCGCCTTGTCCGCCGGCGGAGACTGCTCCACGGCGAATCTCGTGGCCGATTCGAACATCCTCGACTACGTCGCGAATGCGCACCGGAACGCCATCGAAAGACGACACGACGATGCTCTCTATCTGCTCAATCGTCGTAACGCGTCCAAGGCCGTGAACGAGCTTCGATTGGCCGCCGGAGGTGAGAACCCCCCCGCCTACATTCTGGTTGTTGCGCTCGAGGGCTTCGAATACGTCACCGAGGGTTAGGCTGTACTTGAGAAGGGCCACGGGCGATACGACGACGTGATACTGCTTCTCGTGCCCCCCCCAGGAGTTCACTTCCGCAACGCCGGGGACCTTCCGTAGCTCCGGCTTCACGACCCAATCGTGAAGCGTTCGAAGTTCTTCGAGGGTGCGGTCCGGGTTCTCCGAGCGAAGAACGTAGTGGAAGACCTCCCCGAGTCCCGTCGCAATGGGGCCAAGCTGGGGGCGCTCAATGCCGGCAGTGAGAGACACGGATGACAGGCGCTCGGTGACATACTGACGTGCGTCGGTGATGCTCGTGTTGTCGTCGAATGTTGCGACAACCTGAGATAGCCCGAACTTCGATATCGAGCGGACATTGTTGAGGCCGGGGAGCCCACCGATCGAGAGCTCAACGGGGAGCGTAATCTGCTGCTCAACCTCTTCGGGATTGAGCGCCGGCGCCACGGTGTTGATTTGCACCTGCACAGGGGTCGTATCTGGAAAGGCATCAACTGGCGTTCGGAGAAGAGTGAAGGCGCCACCACCGACAAGGAAGACCGCAAGGAGAAGTACGAGCAGTCTGTTCTGCAGCGAAAACTGAACGATACGCTCAAGCATCGAGAGCCCCTGTGCTCCTAGTCATCCACGCACCCTGCGCCGAGGCGGGACTTGAGAAACTCCGACATTGCGGTGAACGCCCCCTCGACAATCACTGGTTCGTTCGGAAGAAGTCCGGCGGTGACGGCAAAGACGTTGTCTGTTGAGCGGGTGACGACGACTCGCCGCAACCCGTAGAGGTCTTCTGCGTGTTTGACGAAAACGTAGGAGTGATTCTCGAAGTGCTGCACGGCATCGGCGGGCACATTGAGGACGGGGCCGCTCGAGGATAGGAGCACCCGTGCTTCGCCGAACATCCCCGCCTTGAGCCGCAGGTCCTCATTGGGGACAACCGCGCGAGCGCGCACCATGCGGCTGTTCTCGTCGACGGCTGTGTTGACCCATGTGAGCTCGCCGCTTGTGGTGAGACCAGAAACGCCGCTCAGGGTGGCGTCAACCGCAAGGCCACTCTCGATGAGCTGGGCTCCTACGGCCGGAATCGAGAGCGAGAGCCACATCGTCGAGAGGTCGGCCAAGGTGAACAGGGCCGTTCCGGGCTCGACCGCCTCGCCTACAACAGCAGCTCTCTCAACCAGCGTGCCGGCGTAAGGGGCACGAACAAGAAGGGTCGCGGAAGCGTCTGTGGTCTCTTCGATGCGCGCAAGTTCGCGTGCGGAGAGCCCGTAGTTGAGGAGGTGCTGGCGGGCGGTGCTGAGGGCGAGCTCGGCGGTTCTGTGAGCCGCCGATGCCTCCTGCAGGTCCTTCTCTGAGGAAATCTTCTTCGCCGCTAGCCCTTGCTCTCTCTCGAACGAGGCCTTCTTGAGCTCAGCATCGACTGCAGCAGAGAGAAACGCGGTCCTGGCCGAGGCGAGTTCGGAAGAGTGCAGTTCAACGAGAACCTCCCCCGCTTCGACCTCGGAGCCAACGTCGACGAGGACCCGCCGCACGATGCCCGGGGCGAGAGGCGTGATGCGGGCCACAGCGTTCGCGTTGTATTGGACTTCGCACACGGCCGCGACGCTTGCCTGGACCTCGCTCTCTTGAGGAGACGTGGTCCGTAGTCCGGCTTTCGTAGCCGCCTCTACGGACTCAAAGCGCACCTTGAGCTCTTCGCCGGGTTTGAGCACTGCCGTTCTCTGTGGCTGGCAAATGCCGCACTCTAGCTCTGGTACCTGGTGTTCGTTGCAGAAGAGCTCGCTGGAAGCGTGGCTCTCGGTTGAAGGCGCGCTCGACGAGCTGCTCTCGTCGGTGGGCGTCTCCTTGTCGAGTTGGTCAAGCTCCGGGTGGCAGAGGAAACACTCATCTTCATACAGAAAGTGTTCTGCACAATACAGGCGAGCCTTGTCCTCGAGCTGCGGCTGGCAGATCCAGCAACGGTCTTCATAGCACGCGTGCTCGGTGCACCAGAGGCGCCCCGCTTCGCGCTTGCTGGCGTCGCAGATGAAGCACGTCTCGCCGGCTTCCGAGTGGCTGTGGGCCTCAGCAACCTGGCTACCTTCGCTAGCCCTCCCCTCGTCTTTTGGGGAAGAGTCGCCGCCTCCACAGCCCGTTGAGGTGGCAATTAGCAGCGAACAGGCGAGGAGCCCGCCGAACGTGCGAACACTGGAGAAGCTAGGCATACACCCTCCTTTCAGGTGTGTGAGTTGGGCGGCAAGTTTGTCGGGGAACCCGAGCCTTGCGCCGACCCACCTGGGAACAGTATACTAGGACACATGCGCAACTCTACAAGTGTCGTCACAAGGAGCTCGCTTGCCAATGGAAAATGGCTCGCCGCTGCATTGAAGGCCCTCTCTGACCCGATTCGCCTCCGGATACTTCGACTTCTGGCTGCAAACAGCGCCGAGATGTGCGTTTGCGAGTTCGTCGACGTGCTCCAGGTGCGCCAGTACACCATCTCAAGGGGGCTTGGGCTCCTGGAACGGGCCGGGCTCGTCGGGGGTCAGAAGGAGGGTCGGTGGGTGTACTACTCGCTTTCCAACCAGGATGACGCGGTGGTCGAGGCCCTCTGTGGGGTCGTAGCCTCGGCGTCCGATGCCGACGAGGTTTTCCTCCACGACCAGGAGCGTTTCAGAGATCGCATGGCGCTCCGGGAGAACGGTCGCTGTCGTGTGGGTATCCAGACTGAGGGCCTCGTCGAGCGCTAAGCACTCCGGCGCCCCACCTTATTGCTCCGTTCCATCGTTAGGCTGAGCCCAGCGCGGACTCATGCTTCCGCCTCTCATGTCAGAGGCTGGAGTGGACCCGGGTTGCTGGATAGGTGTGAGGCTTCAACAAGCAGGTTGGGCTCTGGGCAGGGACACGCGATCCACCTTCCCTGGATGTCGCGCCCATCAATGATTGCCATCGCGATCGGCAGCAGGAACTGGCGCAAGGGTTCCCGGATTGCGGAGCTGTCGTGAAATCCCGATGCAGTGCGGCGGGATCGGCATCGAGCACCGTCTCACGATGGTTGAACGTTCGGGTGATCGATTCTGCCAGAACTGGGGCATCTAAGTTGAATCGTCTCGAGGTACCAGAGATCGAAGAAGTCCTTCATGCGACTGTTGATGGTCCCCAACTGAACCATGGTTTCGAACTTGTCGGCGATGGCAGCCTCGAGCGGGCCCCCTTGAGCACGAAGCGACCCGCATGGTGCGATTGCGAGAGCCGGTAGAGGAAGCGCTCCAGCCCATAGTACTGAAGGATCTCCTGGGTCGGACGCTGGGTCTCCCGGGCCAGGCGGGACAGGCTTTCTCGGACAGACGTGGCAATGTCGTCCGTCAATTGAGCGCCTCGAGGTAGGGCCGAATCACGCTCTCCACCCTGCAGATCCGTGCGTAGTGCCGGAGGTGTTCCAGATTTCTTCCCCGTTGCTCGTTCCAGTCCTTGAGCGCTTCGAGCGCAACATCGAGACCGAGCTTGTTTCGATACTTGAACAGGTCTGCCAGGGTCTTCTCAGGGTTGTAGACCCGGATCGGAACCCCGTCGCGAACCACGGAATCAATCCCCTCCGTGAATGCCTTGCCGGAGAACCAATGGACTCGGACCGGAGGGTGGTCCACGCGGGGACGCTCCGAGCCCTGGAGGACCGCCACATCGACTTGACGGGGGATCTCAGTCCCAAGTTCGTGGATGTAGAGCGCGGAAATCAAGCAGACCACTCCCTGGGGAATCCGCCGCGCGACGGTGACGACATCCGGATCGCCAAGGGCGGGAAGCGAGGCAAGCCGATAGAGGCCGCGGCTGAGTTGCTCCACGACACCCGCATCGCGCATGGCGTAGAGGGTGTGACGCGAAATGCCGGCTCGGAGAGCTTCCGACATGCGTAGAGTTCCCCCCTCGCGTCGGAAGACTGCGGTTGCTTTCTTGAAGGGCATGAGCATTCAGACAAAATACCTATAATTATGAGTAAGTAAAGGTAATTTGTTTGAGCTGAATCTTGTCCTTAACTCCTTACTAATTATGACCTTATGGACAATGCAGCGATGATGCGATCAGCCACCACCGGACTCCCGGCCCACAGCCCGGCGAGCCACTTACAGGGCTGTGGGCTCAGAGTTCCTTCCGCGGGCCCGGCGATCCACCTTCCCCGGATGTTGGGCATATCAATGATTTGCCCCTGCGATCGGCAGAAGAAACCGACACAACAAGTTCGCGGATAGGCATTGCCGCGTTCAGACTTTCGATCCTAGCTCAGCCGGTCCACTTAGTTCCGATAAACGCATTTTCGGTCCCGTTGCTTCCGGTCCGCTTGGCCAGACCCACAACGTCGCTCGTCAGCTGCCAAAGCAGCAGAAGTAGCGAAGCTTTGGGTCAAGTGTGCGCAGCACGTTTCTTGCTTGATGGTACGCGGGCCTTGTTCCCTTCTACAGGGATCTCGGGCCCGATACCTAGGTCGGGCAGAACAATGTCCTGGTCAGGAAACGAAGCCACAATCCGTAGCTCAGCTCCCATTGCAGATAGGAAGCGTCGCAGTGTGCTGACATACATATCCTTGGCATTCTCAAGCTTGGACACTGCGGCCTGATTCACACCAAGTTGGGCGGCAACCTGTTCTTGGGTCAGTTCAAGGGCTTTGCGCACTTCAGCTAGGTACATTTCTGTGAGTAGCTCGTCGGTTCTCTTCCGAATCCGTTCTTGACGCTTTGCAGTAAGGCCGTCTCTGAGGTTCTTAATCGGCTTTGCCATAAGTCATTCCTTCTCGGTCGTCTCTTTCAAGTGCTCGTCATAGAGGTCATCCGCAACGGGAACCATCTTCTCGTACCAGTGATCGTCACCCGCTTTGTTTCCCCCGATCAGGAGGATGGCCGTCCGTCTAGGATCAAAGGCGTACAGAATCCTGTAGGGGTCACCCTTGTACTGGATTCGTAGCTCTCTCATGTGGCTGTGCCTCGACTCGTTGATCCCGGAAGTGTGCGGGAAGGACAGCTGAGGACCCAGTTTCTCAAGAAGCCCGACCACGGCGAGGACTTCATCCTGCTCGCCATCAGTCAGGTCTTCCCACCAGTCTCCAAACTGGTCGGTGTACTCAACTTCCCATCCCATGTTCGTCAGCATAACTGATGAAGAATAGTCTTAATAAGGAATAATGATGGAAACTGAGCAGTGAGCCCCGGAATCGCCGGGTTCACGAACGCTGTAAGCTGTTGCCAATTTTAAGGTTGAGATGCAAGGAAACTGCATCTCTGGGTGGTTTGGCTGTCCTAGGCGGGCTCTAAGCCACTTGGTCTCGCCAATCTACTACTGTCTAAGGAGTTGGGCAGTGAGAGATGCCCTGCCAGTGGAAAGTACCACCGGACTCCCAGCCCACAGCCCGGCGAGCCATCCTTACGCTGCAACGGTTTTTCAGAGTTCAGTCTCCATGCTGAGCCGATCCAGATAGTCCCGGTAGGCCCACGACCGATCCCGCTGCTTCCCCGTCCGCTCCACCAGGACACCGGCCGTATCCAATGCCTCCACCGCACGTCCCGCGGTCGGTTTGCTGATTCCCAGAGTCTTCACGACGGACGCAATCGAGACGACCGGCTGATTCGGTAAGCGTTCAAAGAGGCGGACGGCAGCCAGGGAGGATTCACCCCCCTCCAGGATGCGTTCCCGATCGTGTGTCACCAGGCGGAACAGGTCGCGCGCGGAGGCCACCGCTTCCTCGGCGATCGTGGCGACTCCGTCGAGGAAATAGTCGGTCCATCCCTCCCAGTTGCCATCATGACGCACCGCGCTGAGTCGCCGGTAGTACTCGTCCCGGTGCCGCTTGAAGAAGAGACTCAGATACAGGAGGGGCTGACCGAGGAGACCCGTGTGCTCCATTAGGAGCGTGATGAGGAGTCGTCCGATACGCCCGTTGCCGTCAAGGTAGGGGTGAATCGATTCGAATTGGACATGCAGGAGGCCGATCCGCACGAGGGGGGGCAACCCGTCCTCCGCATGGACGTAGTGTTCGAAAGTCGAGAGCAGTTCGGGCAGCAACTGGGGGGGAGGTGGAACATAGACCGCGTTCCCCGGACGGGTACCGCCGATCCAGTTCTGGGTTCGCCGGATCTCCCCCGGGGCCTTGTCCGCGCCACGAGCCCCTTCCATAAGTCGGCGATGCGCCTCGTTCAACAGTCGCATGGAAAGTGGCAGACCGCCCGAACGTGCCAACTGATCGCGCGCGTAGGCGAGGGCATCCAGGTAGTTGCAGACCTCCTCCACGTCCGCGCTGGGCGGTGCCTTGTCCTCTTCGGCTTCGAAGTTGAGCAGGTCCATGAGCGTGGCCTGGGTTCCCTCGATCTGGGAGGAGACGATCGCTTCCTTGCGTACGAACGCATAGAGGAACCAATCGAGGGAGGGGACCATCTCCCCCGCGAGTCCCAACCGGACCAGGGCCTCCTCTGCCAGTCGCAGCCGGTGGAGGAGTTCCCCCTCCAGGGCAAGGGGCGGATCCCGGGGGGGGAGGGGTGCCGGAATGAACGCGGCAACTTCCTCGCCTCCTATCGTCGTTCGTTCGATGAACCCGGTCTTGCGACTCATGAGCAACTCGTTTGGCTGGGTGTCTTGGGTACAAGCATGAACCTAGGCTGGACTCTTAGTAACGAAATCTTAACTAGAAAAGATCGCAAGTCAAGATACTGTTACTAGCTGATGTGCTAGGTGGTCATGTATCTATTTTCTTGCCAACGGGTTATGCGTGGGCTGGAGGTCGGCGATGGCCCGCCGAGGTTAGATACTCCACCGGAAACGGGTTTCCCCCCCTCCAGACAAGCGCGCCGAGGTGACGTTACGCCGCCCGATCCGCGTTCTCCCGGATAATCCTGGGATGCCGTGCCGCGATGCGCAGGAGAGCGATCGCCGGCCCCTCGGGTTTCCGCCGATCCTGTTCCCAGTTCCGGAGGGTATGCACGCTAATCCCCATCGCGGCCGCAAACCGGACCTGGGTCAGTCCCACAAACCGCCGAAGCGCGACAACGTCCGCTCCCGTCCTGAACTGTCCCTTGATGAGCCGCTTGCGAAGTCGGGCCGGGATGGCGCGGGCAAAGTCGCGGTCAGTCAGTTCGGTGGTATCAGTCATTCTCGTTCCGCCATGTAGGGCTGATAATGGTCGCGCTCCCGAGGTATGGATCCTTGGCTTCATCCCACTCCACCTTCACGGTAGCTAGGGTGAGCCATTGGCTTACCCGGGGTCAAGCCCGCCTTCCCCGGATGTCGCGTCCCTCGCGCGGAAGTCGGGATCACTCGTCCCCGGGTACGAATCCGAACATGGCCTCGGCCCTCGCCAGCTCATCTTGGGTCGCGTCCGGCCTCACGCTCAGGTAGAACTCGTCCATCATGGTGTCCAACTGCAGCCCGATCGCGGCGACGTACGGGCGCACATCCAGGAGTTCCACCCCGTCCACATACCGGTTCAGGAACTCCGACTGATCCTCTCCGCTGACCTCGCCGGCAATCCGCACCACGTCGTTGTAGTCGTACGTCTTCCCCGGGACATTGAACTCCAAGAACAGCGCGGCCATGAAGTCCGCGATGCCCTTCTCGTTTCCCGTTGCCTGGCGAATGCGCACATCCAGGGCAAACCCGATCAGTGTGCCACCCCCGTAGACATACATCCGGCTGCGGTGCTTGTCCTTTCCCTCCTCACGCATGCTGTCCTGGATACCCAGAAGCATTTTCGAAAGCAGGTATCGCCGCATGCTGTTCTCCAGCTTCCGGTACACCCGTTCGGGGGCATCGAGTCGCGAGCGACTGCGCACCAGGATGGTCAGGTAGTCGGTGAATCCCTCCTTGAGCCACTCCTCGCGATAGGACACCGGGGTGATGGAATGTCCGTTCCAGAAGTGGATCAGCTCGTGTGCGATGCCATGACCCCAGATGACGCTGCTCGACTCGTTGACAACGCCGTTGATCAACATCGAGTAGCTGGCCTCGAAGGCGCCCCCGTCGTTGCGATTGCCCCGGTTGAACACGACGACGTAGTTGCTCTCACGCGGCATGCCCCCGAAGATGGCCCGTGCTTCGGGGAGGACGGGTGACATGGCATCGACGAACAGTTGCCGCTGACCCCAGAGATCTCCCCCGATGACCAGTGTGAACTCGAAGTTTCCCAGCGCTACGGTCTCCTCGTGGTGGGTTCCCAGGAAGAGGCAGTTCCGCAGAAGCGACATGGCCGAGGGAGCGATGGCCCCCCCGTCATCCGTGTCCCATGGATGGGTAGCCTTCCAGCCGTCGGGCAGGTCGAACTCCACCCGGGCGCCTTCGGCCATCCCTAAGCCGGGGACGATGAAGAGGGGTGACCCGACGAAGAAGAGCCCTTCCTCGGTACGATACGCAACCTCGTCGATGCCCGGTCCCCACCCATAGCGGTCGTGGTCCAGGCGAACGGCGTAGCGCACCTGCACGGTCCGGCCGGCCTCTCCGCCCTTGATCCTCCAATCCCCAAGGCCCAGCCCCTCCACCTGAAGTTCGCTTCCGGCCTCGTCAAGGACTAGCAGGTCCCTCACGAGGTCGGCGGTGCCGTTCTCGAGGTCCGGAGAGGTCGTGATCAGCATCGCGATGGTGTCCGACTCGAGCGCGAATCGTGCCTCGACGAGAACGGACGCCGCATCGATTGAGGGTACGCGCACCCGGTAGTGTGCGGGCTCGGCCAACGCCAATGCGGGAGAGAGCAACGCAACCAGCGTGCAAAGGAGCGAAGTGCGACTCATGAAACCCTCCAAGGAAGAGACCCATGGGAGGGCATACGCACGGCGGGCCGCGGGGTTGCATCGACGCCCCAACATCTCTTCGAGGAGGTGTTACGCATGGCTGAGGAATGGCGATCCCGGTGGATCGTTACCTCCCGTCCGCCGCCCTCCGCAGCGCCTCCGCCTCCGCCTCCTCGGCGTCGATCACGACGTCCGGGGTGATTCCGACGCCTTCCCACCCCTCGCCGGTTCTCGGGTCGTAGGTGCGGCCGATGGGAAGGATGACGGTGAACCCGTCGTCGAACTCGTGGAACGAGACGAAGTGACCGGCACCTCCGGTTGTGGCGCCGATGATCGTCGCGCGGTCGGTCGCCCGGAGCGCCGCGGTCAGGTGCTCGCACGCCGAACCCGTGAACCCGGTCAGGACGTAGACCGGCATGTCCGGCTTGGGTGTCTCGGAGGGCTCGATCCAATGTTCCCAGCGGAGCACGCCGCCGTCCGTCTCCACGCGCCGGAGTTCGGGAATACCGTCCAGCCACTGCTCTGTCTCCGTGTCGGCTCCCGGACGCATGTCCATGTTCAACAGGTGCGTCGGCTCGTCGAAGAGGTAGGCCAGGATCCCGTTCATCATCTCGACCGAACCGCCCGGGCACCGTCGCAGGTCGAGCACCAGCGCTCGGGCTTCGGCGTGCTCGCGCATGAACTGCGCTGTCCACTCCCGGCCGCCGGGGACATCGGGCATGCCGGTGATACGCAGGTAGGCGACGCCGTCGACGAGCCAGCCGCTCTCGGCGATACCGAACGACTCGGGACCTTCCGTGGTCCCGGCTCCGCCCGGCAGTTCCGTGTCGGGCGGAAGGACGCGCAGGTGGCGATCCTCGGAGACTCGGGCGAGCTGGCTGGTGACCTCGGCGGCAAACGTCGCCGCCGTCATCGACGCGTACTGTCCGTCATCGGCCTGCTCGCGGAGCATGTCGGCATAGCGGGTGCCCGTGTCGGGGAAGAGGTAGCGCTCCTCGAGAAGCGTGGCAAGGCCCCTGGCCGCGTCCGAGTAGTCCTGACCGGGGAGCGGAGCAGGCCGTTCTCCGCCCCCGGTAACCGATGGGGGTGTTCCGTCCAGCGCCAACACGAACGTGAGCGTCTCGCCCTCCCGGTCAATGACGAGGGTCAGTGGGGAACCGCGCATGGCCGCCATGAACTCCTCGCGGGCAAGGGCGGAGACGGCGGTCCCGTTCACGGTGAGGATGCGGTCGCCCACCTGCACGCCCGCCTCCTCGGCGACGAGGCCCGGCGAGACCATGAGCACTTCCAGGAACTCCTCACCCCCCCGGGGCGGAGCCATGCCGATGCCGTACCGGACCTTCTGCCCGTCTGCTGGAGTGACGCGGGCCCCCTGCGGAGTCGCGTCGTCCTGCGCGGCGGCCGGCAGGGCCAAGGCAGGAATCGTCCCGGCGAGTAGGGCGGCGGTGGCTAGGACGTGCATGAGGTTCATGGCAGATCTCCTGTGGATCGTTTCGAGCCGGGGGGCCGAGCCTGCGCTCACGGTAGGTTGATATCGAATAGTACGAATGATACTATTGTGCCTGTGAGGCAAAGCAAGTGAATTCGTCCAAAGCCCTGCTCACCGAGTTCGAGGGCGCGGTCCTATCCGAGATCGGCCACGGTGAGGCGGTCACCGCGTATCAGGTCCGCCGTGGATTCGAGACCTCCCCCAGCCACGAGTGGTCGGGTTCCGCGGGTGCGGTCTATCCGGCGATCCGGCGTCTGACCGATCGCGGACTGATCGCCACCGACGTGGACGAGGCGGACGGCCGCGGGACGTCGCGGCTCTCGCTCACCGCCGAGGGTGAGGCGGCACTCGAAGCCTGGGCGTCCGACGTGGGACGCGCGGTCGGTCCCGGGCTCGACCCGTTCCGGACGCGCTCCTCGCAGTGGGAGGCCTGGCCCGCGGCGAAGCGACGCGCCGTCCGGGCCAGGCTCGAACGCGCACTTCTGGACCGCATCGCCGAGCTCGAGTTGCTGATCAAGGAGGCAGACGACGGGTGCGGTCCGCGTATCGAGCTCGACCTGGCACTGCAGCGCTCGCGGCTGGAGTGGTTGAGGGGGAAACTCAGGTGAACGCGGGTGTCGGGATCACCGGCCTCCGTCCACCTCGACCGTCACGCTGCGAATGCGCCCGTTGAATCGCGAGGCGGCCTCGGAGCCGATGGCCTCGACCACCGGTGTCGCAAGGTCGATACCGACGTCCGCTGTTTCGTCGGCGGAGAAGACCATCGGTTGTGTGCGGTCGATGCGCCCCTCGGCGACTTTCGTGTCGTTCACGTAGAGCGTACCCAAGCCACCCTTGCCAAGACCGCCGCCGTCGTAGGCGAACTCGAACCGAATCGTCGCCTGACCGGGTGGAATCGGGCTCGTTGCGGAAACGCTGGAGCGCTCCAGGCCCAGGAAATTGTAATGGTAGGCCGGTACCCCGTCCTTGACGACGAGTGCCCAGCCACCGAAGCGCCCGCCCTGGACCAGGATGGCTCCATTGGCACCACTCTCGGGCACGTCGAGTTCCGCGGTGATGGTCTTGGACTTGTTCTTGATGTTCAGGAACACGTTCTCGGTCATGCCGGTCATGCCCTCGGCGAGCGTCAGGGAAGTGCGCCCGGCCATCAGGTCGGGACGCCCGGCCAGGGCTGCATTGGTGCGCTCAACGAGGCGATCGTCGATGGGTAGCACCTGGTTCTTCTCCGCCTCTTCCATGAACAGGGCCTGCAGCTCGGCCAGCTTCTCCGGGTGCTCGGCCGCCAGGTCGTTGACCAGGCTGAAGTCCGCCTGGAGGTCGAAGAGTTCCCAGATGTCCTCGGCCAAAGGCCGGCGCGGCTTGGGTTCCCAGGGGGCCCGGTGGATCGTCCTCGCGAGCCAGCCCTCCCGGTAGATCGCCCGGTTGCCGAACATCTCGAAGTACTGGGTGGTGTGCCGGTCCTTCGCCTGGGCCCCGTCGAAGGTGTAGACCATGCTCACCCCATCCATGGGACGTTGCCGGGTGCCGTTCACCATCTTGGGCTCGGGCAGGCTGGCTGCCTCGAGAATGGTGGGGGCGACATCGATCACGTGGTGGAACTGTCCGCGGATCTCTCCTTTGGCCTGGATGCGCCCGGGCCAGCTGACCACCGTGCCGACCTTGGTTCCGCCGTGGTCCGAGGCGACCTGTTTGGTCCACCGGTAGGGCGTGTCGAACATCACCGCCCAGCCCGAGGCCATGTGCGGGTAGGTCTCCGGGCCGCCCCACTTGTCGATGAGCGCGAGCATCTCCGGCACCGTCTCGGCGACGCCGTTGAAGTACGTCATCTCGTTGAACATGCCGTTGCGGCCACCCTCGGCGCTGGTCCCGTTGTCGCCATAGATGAGAAAGATCAGCGTGTTGTCGAGCTCACCGGTCTGCCGGATCGCCTCGATCACGCGGCCGATCTCGTGATCGGTCATCTCGACGAAGGCCGCGAACACCTCGGCTTGGCGGGTGAACAGACGCCGCTCATCCTCCGAGAGGCTGTCCCAATCCGGGATGGCTTCGGGCTTGGGGGCGAGGGGCGTTCCCTCGGGCACGATGCCGAGCTCGATCTGGCGGGCCAGAATCTGTTCCCGTATCGCGTCCCAGCCCTCATCGAACTTGCCCTTGTGCCGTTCGATCCACTCCGTCGGGACGTGGTGCGGCGCATGCACGGCGCCCGGTGCGTAGTAGGTGAAGAACGGCCGGTCCGGCGTGAGCGCCTTCTGGTAGCGGATCCAGGCCACGGTCTGGTCCGTCATGTCGGTCAGGAAGTGGTAGTCCGGGTCGTTGGGAAGCTCCACCTGGTGCACGCCGTCGTAGATGAACGGTGCCCATTGATTGGTCTCACCGCCGAGGAATCCATAGAACTTGTCGAATCCCTGGCGGGTTGGCCACCGGTCCAACGGGCCGGAGATGCTCGCTTCCCAAGCGGCGGTTTCGTGCCACTTGCCGAACGCCCCGGTACTGTAGCCGTTCAAACGCAGCATCTCGGCGAGTGGAGCGACGTCGTTGGGGATCTGGCCGGTGTTCCCCGGGAACGCCGTCCCGGTCTCGATGATCCCGCCCATGTTGTTGACGTGGTGGTTGCGCCCGCTCTTGAGCGCGACGCGCGTGGGGGAGCAGACGGCGGTGGTGTGGAAGTTGTTGTACCGCAGACCCTCCCTGGCAATCTGGTCGAAGGTGGGGGTGGGAACGGGTCCGCCGAACGTGCCGGTGCCCGCGAAGCCGAGGTCGTCGACGAGGACGATCAGCACATTGGGGGCGCCTTCCGGAGCCTTCACCTCGAAACGGGGTGGTGCTGTCGCACTGCGTGCGTCGAGTTCGGTGTACACCGGTCGCTTGGGTTCCTGGATCGGCAGGGCCGTGCGGTCCAGGGATGGATCCGAGGATTGGGCGGCCGCAGCTGCGTGGATCGTCAGAAGACCAACGGTCAGCAGAACCTTGATGACGTCGACAAGCATCGTTCCGTTTCTCCCATACATAGGTGTTCCGTCCGCCCAGCGGATGCTCTCCAGCCCGGGTGCAAGGCCAACCTGACGCCTTGCCTGACTCAACGTCCCTGAAGCCTAGCACTCGGGGCCCCCCACGAGGGATGTGAAGCACAGGGGCCGTTTCGGCGAGGGAAGCGGGGGTGTTAGTCTCCCCGAGGCTCCCTCGTACCCGTGGAGGCATAATCGTCATCCAACCGCGGGTTTTTCCTCTCTCCCGGTAGGTAATCTCATGAACACACGCCTCACCTCCGCGGTCCTATTTCTCCTCTTCGGCGTACTCCTGCTCGTCGGTGCTCCGGCGTCGGCCGAGGACTTCGAAGCCGAGTACGAGGGACTGATCAAGCAGTTCGCCACCTCCCTGCCGGACTCGGCGGCGGTGGAAGGGCAGGTGGACGACGCGGATGACCTGTATGATCGCATCCGAGCGTATCGCAAGGAGAAGCGGGACGACCTGTCTGAGGAAGAACTCGATCGGCTGCGGGATCTGTCCCGTGAGGTCCGCAGGTTCAAGGGGGTGGCCCGGGTGGTCGGACAGATCCACAACGCTGCCGATACGAGTATCGAGGGGTTCGACCTGGTCAATGGGCGCCTGGGTCTCGAGCCGGAAGTGATCCTGACCCACGAGTCCGGGCTGGAGCTTGTGCGGATCGACGTGGACAAGTTCACCAGCATCCTGTTTCGCAATCCGACCCAGGTGACCTTCTCCGTCACGTACAGTGTGAACGATCCCGAGAGGCCGGGCGGCGTGGGGAGCGCCTTCTGTGAGAAATACTCGGTCCTCTCCGGTCTCTTCAACTCCAGGGATCGCGAACTCGAGGGTCTTGAGTTTACCATCCAGGTTCGCGAGTCCGAGGCAGGCGGCTGCGACTGAGGGTCAAGTCGAGGTGGGGTAGCCCGGGGTCCCGTCTCACCTATCGAGCAACTTCAAGGTATGGGTGTCATTTGCGACTGAACTTGAGCTTCGGGGTAGGAAGATCCGCTTTGGGACCCTTGTTCCTGGTGTCCCTGATTCTCCTTTCCGGCTGCGCCACGGGGGCCACCGACCAATCCGCGGTCATGGAGGAGCTCTCCTCCGTGGATGCCTCCGCCCAGGAGATCCGCCTCCTCGTCGGCAACTTCACCCTGGAGTTCATCAGCAGCGTCGAGCAGACGTCGGACGCCATTCTGGGTCAGCCACTCCCACCCGAGATCAGGGAGAACACGCTTCGCTGGAAGATCAACACCATCTCCACCCTCGTCATCCTGGCCTTTCAGATGGATCCGATGAACGCGTTGGTGGATACCTGGGCGTTCTGCGCCCAGATGAGCGACTTCCTGACCAGCGAGAACGGGGACACGCTGTTCGGCCAGTGGCAGCCTTTGGTCGTCCAAACCACCCGGGATCTGGAGTCCCGCATCCAGGACATCGCCCGGTCGGTCTCGACGGAGGGGTTCCAGACCCCCGAGTCCTTCGTTGCCGAGTGGGTCCGGGACCACCCTATCGATGACCTGAGCCTCAAGCGCACCTCGACGGTCGTACAGTGGGCGAGCACCCTGGGGAACAACGTCAAGGGTGGCCGATCCTCATTGGCCAACATGGAGGAGAGCGTCTACGTGCTCACCGCTCGCCTCAACATCTATGTGATCCTGTTACCCAAGCTGGGCCGGTGGCAGGCAGAACTCCTCGCCGACGAACGCGCACTGCCCCTGGTGGAATACGTTCAGAGCGATATCAGTCTCCTGCAGGCGAACGTCGACAGTATCACCGTCGTGTTCAGGAGCCTGAATCGGCTTCTTACCGACGAGCGGGTCGATAAGCTGGCTTCGGCCGACCTGTTCTCGCTCAACCTTCTCGAGGAGATGGAGGCCAGGCTGAGGGTCTTGGTCGCAGCGGGCGGCGAGGAGGCCATTGGCGCCCTGGAAGCAAGGGTCCAGGAGTTGAGTCTTCAACTCGAGGCCTACACGGAGGAGACCCTGGCCTCGACCGGCGACGAGGCCCGCGGGGTGGTGGACCACCTGTTCTGGAGGGCCCTGATCCTGATCGTGGCCACGGTCGTGCTCGTCACGCTCTCCGTTGTCCTGCTCCGGGTGACACGGAGATCAGCGGTAGGGGGGTAGGGCGGGAACCGTCCCCCTCCTGAAGCATCCGAAGAGGCTACCCACCCCAGCTCATCAGCCAGGAAATCCCGAACGACTTGAAATCGGCGCCGAAGCGAGTGGTGACGCCGTTCGCGTACAGGAACTTCAGCGAATGCCGTCTCGCGATGGGGAAGGATAGCGTCAGCCCCGCCCGGGTATTGGTCTGCAGGTCGGCCCGTTGCACGCCGTCCAGTGAGGTCTGGCCTCCCCACACCCAGAGGGCGTCCACGGAGAGCCAGATGGCCGGCCGGAGGTTATAGATGACGTGGAGGTCGGCATAGGTGACCGGATTCTGTTCCAACGTCGAACTGCCCAGGTACTCATTGTTGGCGGTGAACAACAGGGCGCCCGCCGATCCTTCCAGGGTCCAGCGGCGAATCCGCTGGGACACGCCCCCTTCGACCATGAACGTCCACCGGTTGGCTCCGGGGTTCACGAACTTGGTCGTGTCGTAGGTGCCCAGGGGGGCCTGGATTTCGAACGTTGCTCCAACGATCGTTCCCTGACGATACTTCATGAACTCCCGGAGTTCCGTTGCTGGGGCCCCGAGGAAGTTGACGTTCAGCCTCACGCGGGGATCCGCCACTCCCTGTCGGGTCCCGCTCACGGGCATGTTCTCCACCTCCCCTTCGCCGGACAAGTGCACGCCGGGCCAGGTCAGGACCAGCTTGCTCGCCCATCCCAGTATCGAGGCGGTGCGAACATAGAAGGGAGCCAGCGCGTTGAGCTTGGCGTCCAGGCCTTCGACGGGGAGGGAGGGGTCGACCAGAACCGCGCCCCAGGAATAGGTGTAGCCAAGGCCGATCATGTTGATGCCAACCGGCGTATTGGCGTAGGAGCGAGGCTCCATGTCCTGGGCACGGGCTGAGGCGGCGGGCAGAACGAGGCTCAGGCCCGTGGTGAGCGCAAGGGCCAACGTCCTTGCCCGGGCACGGGCGGGCATGGGAACCACGCTCAAGCTACCGTCTGGCGGGCTTCCCCGGTCACGGTTCTACCGTGACGTAGACGAGCTGCTCTCCCTGGAACGTGGCGCGGTAGTAGTTGCCGCCGCACTGATGGTATTCCACGTTGTCGATGGTGATGGCGGGGCAGCCTTCGGGAAGGGTATTCACGATCGTTCCCACCGGTAGGGCCCCGGTCGCCGCCTGCTTCTTGACGGCCTCTGTTTCAGCCTTGGCGGCCTCCGCTTCCGCTTTCGCGGCCTCGGCTTCAGCGTTCGCGGCATCGGCTTCAGCCTGGGCGTCAGCCGCCTCCTGCTTGGCTGCGGCCGCTTCCTGTTCGGCCTGTGCCGTCTGGGACGATGAGGCGCTCGACACGACGATCGCCGTCCGACGTGCGGTACGGCGCCGCGTGCCATATACGGCGTAAGCCTCCGGCACCATCAACATGGGTGCCAGGTCGATAAAGAGCATGACCAGGCAGGCTCCGAGAACAGCGAACGTCTTGGTGGTTTTCATCGTGTGCCTCTCGACCCGGGTCATCGCGCGGCCTTGTGGGATGTGCTCGTGCGAAGGAAATCGGTCTTCTTGGCGCCCGGCGGCGGAGTGAATCCAAACATCTCTTCGCTCAGTTTCGGCGCTACGTTCCAGTTTCTCATCAGGACGATGTACTGCGGAAACGCAGGGTCGTCCTTGGTCGTCAACACGTACTTGTAGGGGAGCGGCTTGTCGCCGTCCGCGATCCAGATTTGCCAGTCAACAACCGAGCTGGTGAAAACGAGGTGGTCGCACTTGACTCCCTCGATGACCGACTTTCCGACGACCCCACTCGAGGTGACGCCGGCCATCAGCAGATCGAAGGCGTTCGTGAAGACCATATCGCCCGAGGGGGGAACGATATCGAGGCTATCCCTGGAGAAGTGCAGCAGGTCGTCGAGGTTGTCCGGGACGGACACCGCAGCGTAGTAGTTCTGCTCCGGGTTGAAAATCGTGAGGGTCTTGCCGTCGTAGACAAACACCTGCTGGTTGAGATCCTCCGTGCGCTCCGCCCTCATCTTGTCGGGTCGCTGGACGGTAAGCCGGGTGTTGAAGTCGTACTGGATCTTCTGGCCCGACACGAGCACTTCATCGACCATGTGCTGTGTGTCGACCGTGAATTGCTGCACGCTGCCGAGGTAGTCGGTCATCCGCTTGAGGATGTGTGCGGCGTCCGACTCCGCGGCTGGAGATTGGGCCCGGACTGTGGGGGAGGCGGAAGCGAAAACCGCGCACGCCCCGAAAGTAGCTGCTACTACGAGTCTTAGATTCACTGCTCCACCCTCTTCTCCTCGATTCTCAGGCAGGGAACTCCCCCAGCCAGGATCTATATGGACAGCAGAAGCTAGACGAGAACACAAGTCCAGTCAAGTTGAGAGGGGGGCGGGGGATCCGGGGTTCCGAGTTTGGTTGACATCGTTTGGGCGGTCGGTGTTCTCTCCCCCTGTGACAGATCCCACGCGACCCCCGCATCCCGGGCCACGCCCGGATCGTAAGCCGGTGCACCCCGAAGGACGCTGGAAGGCGCTGAGGGAGACCGTCATCTTCCGGTTCGAGCTGTTCATGGTCCGCAGTGCCTACTCCAAGGTGGCAGCCCTGTGGGGCTTCCTGCTGTTCCTTTCCCTGGTGGGTGGAATCCTGGCGTGGCTGACCCCAGCCCTCGGTTTCGACAGCCTGGGGGATGCGGTCTGGTGGGCCGCCTTGCGGCTGACCGATCCGGGGCACCTGGGCGAGGATCGTGCACCCGGGGTGCGGCTGCTCTCGCTTGTCCTGACCATCCTGGGGCTCGCCCTCTTTGTCGGGGTACTGATTGCCGTGATCACCCAGGACTTCACGAAACGCATGGAGCGCCTGGAGCTCGGCCTGACTCCCGTCCGCTTCACGGGGCACGTGGTGGTACTGGGGTGGACGAACAGGGTGCCCGATCTGCTGACCGAATTGCTCGTGGACCGCGGCGACCCGCCGCGTATCGTGGTGCTCGTCGAGGAAATCACGCAGAAGATCGAGCAGGAACTCCGTGACCGGTTGCCCCGGCGTCTTGGGGGGCGGGTTGTCCTGCGTACGGGGGATCCGGAGAAACTCGGCGACCTGGCCCGGGTCCGCGGACGCGACGCGGAGGCCGTCGTGCTCCCCGGCGCCAACCCGTGCAGTGTGCCGGGTAGTGGTGATCCCCGGATCCTGAAGGTGATCGCGAGCATCGACAAGACGGCCGGAGGCCGGGATCCCAGGCCCCGGATCATTGCCGAGATCGTGGACAGGGAGCTCATTCCCGTCGCCCATGCAGGATACGCCGGACCGCTCCAGATGGTGGCCTCGGAGACCCTCGTTGCCCGCTCGTTGGCTTTGGGAGTCCTGGCCCCCGGTCTCTCGTCGGCACTTGCCGATCTTGTCGACGTGCGTTCGGGCTGTGCCTTGCGCGTGGAGCAGCATCCCGTTCTGGCGGGGGAGTCCCTTTCCCGAGCGAGCGGACGGTTCACGACCGCCGTTCTCCTGGGGGTGCTCCGGAACGACGAGGGAGAAGAGCGTGTCGAGGCGGCGCCCCATGCGATCCTGGCGGAGGGGGATCGCCTGCTTTTTCTCGCTCCGGTCAACGCGCCCCTCGAGCCGATCGATTCCCCGCCAGCACATGCAGGGCAACGGCTGTGCCCCCCGGTGCCGACGGAATCGTCGTCTACGCGCCGCGTGCTTGTTCTTGGTTGGAGCGGGAGGGTCAGGGAAATGTGCCGGCAACTAGCCGACCAGCGGGACCACCGTCTGGAGATTGACGTGGTATCCCGTGTCGACATCGCCCTTCGTGAATCGGCGCTCTCCGGTGGTTTGCCGGGTACGACGCTGCGGCACATCGCCGGCGACGCGACGTCCCCCGAGGTGCTGGCCGGGCTCGACCCTGCCGCCTACGACTGCGTTGCCTTGATGGGCAGTGAGAGCAGCGAGGACCGGTTTGAACCCGACTCCCGGACCATCACCAAGGCCCTCGTCCTGTTGCACCTGCTTCACGAAGCATCCGCTCGGCCCCACATGATTGCCGAGGTACTCGAACCCGCGAACCGAACAGTGATCGAGGACAGGGGCATCGAGCTGGTGGTCGCGCCGGAACTGATGGCGCGCATGCTCGCGGGTGCGGTAGTGCACCCCGGGCTGGCCGGGGTGTTCGAGTCCATGGTCCAGGGCAGCCTGGGGAGGCTCGCCGTGGTCCCGCTGAAGGGGTTCGCTACGGATGGAGAGACTACCTTTGGCGAGATCGAAAGGTGCTTCCGGCAGCAGGGCACCGTTTGCCTGGGCCTTCAACGGGAGGCTCGGGGTTACGTCCCGGAGCTCGCACCCGACAAGCGTGAACCCCTTCGACTCGGTGTCCACGATCGGGGCCTGGTGGTGGAGACGCGACCTGCACGCGTGCGGTCGGGCGGCCCCGCCCCTTGAGATGGGCACGGGGCTGGAGGTCACCGATCCCGACCCTGTTCAGTGGCGCAGCAAGGTACTGACAACGGCCACCGCGCCCAACATCATGGTCAGGACCGCCGTTGCTCCGGCAACGGAGAGCGGTAGATCGGGGCACTCCTTCCGGAGTGACTGCAGGGCTTGGCGGTGCTGCACGTTTGCCAGCGCCAGGCTGACGATGCCGATGATGATCATGAGCATCCCCACCGTGAAGGGACCGAGCACCTGCACCGTCGGGCCCGGCTGTTCACGCAGGTGCTCGAAGAACTTCGCGATTCCGAAACCGAATGAGATCATGGCCAGGCTCGTACGAACCCACGCCATCTGAGTGCGCTCGCACGCCTGGAACGTGCGCTTGTATGCGAGCCTTGTTCCGGTGTCCAACCGATCCATCTCCTTTTCCTTGCTGCTGTCGCCGCCGATGGTGCTAGCCCTTCCGCGCAAATCGCCCGACTACGGTGCGGACGATCTGGTAGGGCACGGCAACGAGCAGGAGCACGATGACGAACGTCTCGAGCGGGTACACGGTCTTCAGGACGATCAGCTGGACGATCACGTCCAGGATGACCCCGATCAATGCGACCTTGCCAACGTCGTGCAGGCTCTGCCGTAGCATCCTGCTCCGGAACGCCGGGTCGAGCGTGTGGGATGGGTCGGCTCCCGGCTGGGCGACCCTTGCATTGCGCAAGCCGGCCCTGATTCCGAAGACGATCGCCACCAGGGGCTGCAGGATCAGCCGGAACCACATGGGCCCCTGGGTTCGAGCCATCAGATCGTCCCAGACCCGCGGGAATATCTCTTCCATCTCTCTATGCCTCCGGTCGGTTCTCGGGGGGCTTCCAGGGCAATCGTCCCTCGACCTCGATCACCAGTGACCAGGTCAGGATGATCCGGACGACGACGAGCAACCCGAGCGCGGCAACATTGTACAGGGTCGATTCCAGGGTCACCGTCCGGATCACGTCCGCGGCCACCAGGAGATCCAGCCCGATCAACAGGCCGTTGCCCACATGTCGTTTGTAGCGGGAGTCGATGCCCGACTCGTCGAGGTGGAAGAGTGCGCGGATCACTCCGTACTTCACGGTGGCCACGACCACCGCGATCACGATCACCAGGACGGCCAGGACTTCCAGCCCGGCCGACGCCCACTCCATGGCCACCCGGATCGGCTCCACTGGTTAACGTTCCTTTCCGGCCCCGAACGTGGCCTTGTCGATGTTCATTGTCCCGATTCCGGCATGACCTGCAGTACGATGAAGCCCTGGTCCCACATGTAGTAGAAGCGGCCGCCGAAACCAGGGGTGAGCAACGTGTTGAAGTTCATCGGCTCGAAGAAGGAGGACTCGGCGAGAATCCGGCCCGTCTTGGCCTCCAGCCACAGGGCCTGCTGCCGGTAGGTCGGACTGGAGGTCTGGTTGAGCTGCTCGAGCGTCGTCCCGGTCTCTGCCCGTGCCGTACCCAGAACCCGCCGATCCGCCGGACCGTAGAGTGCCTGCAGGGCGGTCGTGGCGGCGTCGAGGGTCCACGCCGTGGTCATCTCACCGGTATCCTGATCGAGTTTGATGCCGCCGATCTTCATCATCCCCTGGTCGGCCGAGAAGATCATGCTGTTCTCGGCGTCGACGGCCGACTTGGGCGGCGCCCAGCTCATCCCGGTGGGCACTTCCTTCCCGAACGGGTAGATCCGCGTGATCCTCTTCGGGTCGCTCTGGCTGATCGCGACGACGGAGGACGCTGCCTTGGAGGGCAGGCCGTTGACCTGGACGATGACCCAGTCTCCGATGAAGGTGGGCGCGTCGCCCGCGGTCTGGCCCGGCTCCAACATCGTCGAGATGACCCAATCGGGATCCTTGGAGAGCTTCCTGGTCTTGGGGTCCCAGAAGTAGCGGTAGGCACTCGCGATGGTCGTGACATAGATCGCTATCCTGCCCTCGAACATGGTGAGCGAGAAAGGCGACACCGCGTTCTCCGGCACGTCGATCTCGTCATAGATCTCGAACGTGGCCGGGTTGACGGCACAGATATTGGATGGAGGCGAGGCCTCGACGCCGCCCGGGCACTGAAACGCCGCCAACGAGCCCTGGATGTCGCAGGGGGTGGCCCGGGTCTGGTTCTTCAGGATCAGCGTGCCGTCGGGAGCAATGAGCATGTGCTTGTGATTGCTGCCCTCCGGCGGCGCCGACCCCGTCGGGAGCGCGGTGCTCCTGAGGATCATCCCGGTGTCGCCGTCCAGCATCACGAGGGTGTTGCCGAAGGCGATCGGGATGCTTCCATCAGGCAGGATGTTGAGGTTCGCCGCTCCCACCCAGGCGCCCGACACATTGCCGTTCTCGAGGTAGGTACGCCAGATCTCCTTGCCCGTGGTGGCGTCAGCCTTGGCGACGAACGGACCGGGCGGCACCGGGCCCTTGGCCGGCGGGTTGTTCCCGCCGGTCAGGTACAGCTCGCCGGGTCGCCGGTTGTTCATGAAGAGGACCCCCTGGTAGGAATCCACACTGCGCCAGGCGAACACCCGGTTGGGGCCGCTCATCGAGCCGAGGAAGCTGGCCGCCGGGTAGCACTGGCTGCGCTGGGCATCCGCGACCTCGGCGCCGTTGAGCGACTTGAAGTATCCGGGTGTGTCGAGCTCCTGGCACTTGGCCCACTCCCGCGCCGTCGCACCGAGGTCGCCCGGGAAAGGACCGTTGGCCGCGGTCTCGTTCTCTGTCCGTTGATCGTTCGTCATTTCTGCCCCTCCTGGGCCTCGAAGGCGGCCTTGGTCATGTACTCCCCTCTGGGATAGTACGGTCCCATCACCGTCGATTCGCTGCCCGGCTTGGTGATGTTGCCCGGGCTCTGCTTCCACTGCGGATTGTTGTACATGTAGCGGAAGACGAGCATCCCGAAATCGGCGCGGTTGCTCGGATCGTCGATGCCCTCGCCGCGCTTCGACCAGTCCATCCAGGCGACACCATGCGCTTCGGTCGCGTTC
This sequence comes from Candidatus Eiseniibacteriota bacterium, assembly GCA_942491735.1. Lineage (GTDB taxonomy): Bacteria > Eisenbacteria > RBG-16-71-46 > JABDJR01 > JABDJR01 > CALOCN01. The sequence goes on from CALOCN010000014.1 coordinate 1,075,436, forward strand.
TTCGGCCGGTCCTCCTCGCGGCACACGACGATGGTGTAGTTGCCGTCCTTGTCGAGCGGCACCTGCATGTCGGTGAGGCCGTCGTTGGTCAGTCCGGAGGGGGGGGCCTCGCAGATGACCACGGACCAGTAGCGGGACTCCCAGTCGGTCATCGTCTCAAGACCGTTTCCGCCCCGACCCCTGTACGTATCGGGGAACTTCGGCATCTTGCCGCGAAGCACCAGCACCGGACCGTGCGCTCGCGAGATCCACGAGAACATGTAGAGGGTCACCGGGTCTCCGCCGAATCCCGTCTCGATCTTCTGCGGAAGCTTCGCGCGCGCTTCCTTCGACTTGAAGACACCGACGAAGCTGTAGGCGTTGTTGACGTACCGCTCCACCGCGGGGGGATTGCGGGCCGGGATCGACTCCGGTTTCAGCTCCGGATCGTTGTCGGGTGCGTTGACGAGCTTCAGCCAGTCCTCGACGGTCATGCCCGACTTGATGCCCTCGGACATCGGTCGGTTCAGGTGCTCCTTGACGTCTTTCGCGTCAAGCCTGTGCTTCTTGAGGAGGTCGCCTAGCTTGTGGGTGTGGGGCAGCTCCGCCTCGTAGGTCGGAAGTCCGGCATCGCCCGAGCCGTCACGCCCGACGTCGGGGAGATACACCCGATAGGCCATCTGGAGCAGTCCCTGCGTGCCGGCATAGAGCGTGTTGGGCTTGCGATCCTCCTTCCGCTCCGGGGCCTCTTCCCCGACGATGTGGACGGTGTAGTTGCGCTTGTCGCCGAGCCGGGGATTCCCCGGCACGAACGGGTTCACCGAGCCGGGGTCGGGCTCGATCTCGTGATCCACGATCGCTTCCGAGGTCGCGGTGAACGAACCGAGGGGGTCCGGCCGGTAGAGGGCATACGATGCGTAGCGGCAATACGGGAAACGCCCGTGCAGTGAGAGCTTCGCTCCGACCGGCAGCTCGAGCTGGGCGATCCAGTACGAGGCGTTCCCGTCCGGATACAGGTTGGCAATCTGGTAGGGCTTCGGGTGCTCGAGCAGGGCGCCGTAGTCACGCCCGCGAGGTCCGAGCCAGAATCCATCGCTGCCGTACCGTTCGTCCGTGCGGACGGTGTTCTCGAAGGTCCTGTCGCCCGGTCGCTGTGCCTTGTTCGGTGTCACGATGTGCTGCTCCTTCCAGGAATTTACGGGGTTTCCGGAATCCGGATGTAGATCTGATTGAATTCGTCCTGAACGGAAGGAATGGGCTCCTTGGGCGTCAGGTTCATCACCAGGTCGGCGGTGAGGTCATTGACGCGGAACTCCCAGCCTTTCGGCAGCGCCTGGAACCGATCGCCCAGGGTGGCAAGCGCGTCCTGGGGGATCTTGTGCCCCTGCAGGACGTAGGCGTAGCCGTCCGGATCAACGAGTTGATACACCGGCTTGCCCGCTTTCCAGGCAATGTTCTGCGTCTTGGCCGGGTTGAAGACAGTGTACTTGGGTATGACCATGGTGCCCGGAGGCAGGCGCGCGACGAATACCATGGCAACGCCCGCTATCTCGACCGGGTCCGACCCCATGACACCCACCTCGTCCATGGACCACCACTGCGGGCCGTTCTTGTAGACCGCCTTGGCGCCAAGTTCCCTGGCCAGGGCTTCAAGATCCAGGTTGTTCCACCAGTCCAGCGAGGCCGGGGCCAGCGGAGAGGTGCTGTAGATATCGTTGCCGACATCCCCGTAGTCGAAGACAAGTTCACAGTACTGATAGCCGCGGGAATCGGGGAGTGTCTGCAGGGTCAGCGACAGCGTCTTGCCGTTGCCGGTCGTTACGGTCCTTGCATCGGTCATGATTCTGGCTCCTTGTGGATCTAGGTCTGCGCAGGACGCACTTGCAGGGTGATGAACCCGCTGTCGGTCGGGTAGTACATGCGGCCCCCGTAGGCGGGGACGATCAACGAGTTGAAGGTCAGGGGCTCGAAGAAGTCCGACTCCGCGAGGAGGCGACCGGTGGCTGCGTCTCGCCAGGTCACCTGCTCCGTGTACTTGCCGGTCACCAGGTCGAGCACCGCGCCCATCACGGGGATGTCGCCCTTCATGTTCGAGAGTACGAGCACACGTTTGTCCTTGGGCCCGATCAATGGTTGGAAGGTGAGGGTGGTGGTCTTGACCACGAACTCGCTTGTCATCTCACCCGTTGCCTGGTCGAGCCGGATTCCCGCCACCCTGCCGACGCCGGCGTCTGCCGAGTAGAGCATCCCGTTCTCGATATCGATGCAGGTCTTGGGGGGCGCCAGGCTCATCTGGGTCTTCTTCAAGGGCCCGAAGGGCACGATCGAGGTCTTTCGTTCGTAGTCGTGGATGTTGATCGCGATGACGCTCGACGGCACCTTGGCGCCGATACCGTTCGTCTGGATCACGATCCAGTCGCCCATGATGCCGGGAGCGTCCCCGGTCGACTGGCCCTCGGACAGGTAGGACCCCTGCCACGACTCATCCAGCGAAAGCTTCTTCGACTTGGGGTCCCAGAAGACGCGGTACGCGGAATCCGTGGCGCAGGCGTAGATGGCGATGCGGTCGCCGAACATGGTGATGCCGTGAGGGGTTGCCGCGAGTTCGGGCAGTTGCACGGTGTCCAGCACCTCCAGCGTCTGCCCATCGACCGCCACGAAGACCGAGGGCGGCATCTTCATGCCCTTGCGGATCCCCTTGAGCATGGCCATGGTGCCCTGATCCGTCACGCCTTCGGCCCGGGTCTGGTTCTTCAGGATCAGCGTACCGTCCGGCGCCACGGTGAGGTGCTTGAAATGCGAATCCCCCGGAGGCGCCTCGCCCGAGGGCAGCGTGCCGGTCCGGATGATCCGCCCGGTGTCGGCGTCGAGGATGGCAATCTGATTCGACCACGCGGTGACGATCGTGCCGTCGGCAAGGATGTTGAGGTTGTTCACCCCGATCCAGTTGCCGGAGGCGTTGGCGTTCTCGACATAGGTGCGCCAGATCTGCTTCCCCGTGGTCGCGTCAACCCTGGCCACGTAGGGCCCTGGATAGGCGGGCCCCTTTGCCTTGGGAAGGTTGCCGCCGCAAAGGAACAACTCGCCCGGCTCCCGGCCGCACAGGAACGTTGTTCCCTGGTACCCGTCCTCGCTCTTCCACGCGTACACGGTGTTCGGTTCGGTGAAGGACCCGGTGAACGAGGCGTAGGGGAAGCACCCGCTGCGCTCCGCCCCGGAAATCTCGGCCCCGTTCAGCGAGGGGTAGTAGCCCGGGGAGGCCATGCCGGCGCTGCCGCGGTGTTCCCCCTCGACAAGGGTGTGATCCCCCGGGAGGGGGCCGTTGGCGGCCTTCTCGTTCCCGGTCAGTTTGGACGTCTTCATTCTTCCACCCTCCATTCAAACAGGCCCGGCATCACGAAGGATTCGATGAGGCCCAGGAACGGCCGGAAGCCCCTGGCAGGGGAAGGATAGTACTCCCAGGGGATTAGGCAGGACAACCGGCCGGTGAACCTCCCACCGGTCCACCGCGCGTTCCCTGCTCCCTCTCCCTAGCTCTGTCGTTCGAGAATCTGCTGGAACCGGAGATGTTCCCGGGCGGGGTCGTAGATGGGGGACTCCCGCAGCGCCCCCGGCGTGACGTACTCGGTCCCGGGGGTGTTGACGAGTTCCTCCCAGATAGCGATCGCCTCTTCCAGTCGCCCCGCGATGAGGTAGATGAACGACAGGTCCTGGCGGCGGATGTTTCGGATCCAGGCGTCCTTCGAGGCGGGTGCGGTCTCGATCGATCGTTCGCCCAGCCGAATCGCCTCCTCGGGTTCCCCCAACACGGCCAGAACCGTTCCCATGGCCGAGAGCAACGTGGAATGGTCCTCCTGCTCCCGGTACAAGGCCTCGAGTTCGGGCCGCGCCTCCTGCATCAGACGGCGTGCCTCGGCCGGATCCCCGACCAGGGCATGGGCGCGGCCGGCGATGAACGGGTGGTGGAGATAGCGGAACTGACCGACGATGGGCGTGCGTTGGTCACGAGTCCTGGCGTCAACGGTGGCTGCGTCCCCGGACAGCAGGGCCAGCCGGACTTTCACGCTGTTGCTGAACCCGCCCGTGACCTCGGGTGGCAGTTCCGCGAGGGCCTGCCGGGCCTCGCCGTACCGACCGGCATAGGCGAGATGGAGCGCGGCCATCGCGTAGCCGTTGTCCTGGTCGGGGAGGAGGGAGATCAGGAGGTCGTTGAGGGCCTGGGCCTCCTCGTAGCGACCCAGGACCCCCAGGGTTTCGCTGGCCGAGTAGAGAAGCCGGGTGTTGCGCGGATCCCGCTCCAGGGCGGCACCGAAGTGCTCCATCGCGGCCTGGAACCGACCCCGACGCCGCTCCACGAACCCCATGGCTTCGCGGACTCGCGTGTTCCCCGGCATTCCCGCCCGGGCGCGCTCGAAGTGATGCAGGGCGACCGTGTAGTCCTTGCGGCCTCGGTAGGCCAGGTACCCCGCAGCGTATTCCACCCACGGGGATTCCGGGTCCACCTCGCGCATGCGGGTTACCAGGGAATCGCACACGGCGAGCCGCTCCGGCGAGGCGTCGTACTCGAAGTGGACGAAGGCGGCGTGCGACTCCACCAGCTTGGCCAGGGCGGGTAGGTACTCGGGGTCCAGCTTGATCGCCCGCTCCAGGAGGCTCATGGCCAGCTCCTCGGACGCACGGTCGACGGCCCCTGCGGCGAGGTACTCGCTGGCCCGCAGGTAGGCGTGGTACGCCTCCACGTTCTCCGTGGGATGCGCGGCGAACGATGACTTGTTTTCTGACTGAAGCCGGATGTCCAGGGCTTCCACCACTTCCTCGGCGATTTCGGACTGGATGCGGAAGACCTCCTGCATAGTCCGCTGATGGCGGCCCGACCAGACCTGGGAGTCGTCGGCAGCCCGTACGAGCCGTGAGACCACGCGCACCTCGCTGGTCCCGTCGGCGTGTTTCTCCCAGCGCACCGAGCCTTCCAGCACGTGGGTCACGCCCAGGTCGGCGCCGATCTGGGGCAGGGTCTTGTGCGTCTTGTCGTACTGCACCGCGGTGGTGCGCGAGATCACCGAGAGATCCCGCACCGAGGCGAGTCGGCTCATGATCTCGTCGGTAATGCCGGCCGCGAAGTAGAGGTCCTCCGGTGGGCCGAGGTTCTCGAACGGCAGCACGACGATGGAGCGATCGTCGATCTCCTGGGTGGCGCTCCCGGCTGTGGAAGTTGCTCGTGATCCCGTCGCCCCCGGGGCGGCGGCCTCCCGGCCGGGACCCAGGACGAACCAGCCGACCAGGGCGAGGGAGACGACGGTGACGAGACCGAGGGCGAACGGGAGAACGCGTCTTTTGCCTGGCCGGGCTCCGGGGACCGCAGGCGTCGCGACATGCAGCGAGGTCCCGGTCGTGGTGGCCGGATGCAGGTGCAGCTCCTCGCGCACCATGTCCAACTCGTTCGCCACGTCCTGCGCCGTCTGGTACCGCCGGTCCGGTTCCTTGGCCAGGCAGCGGGCAATGAGCCGGGCCAGATGCTCGGGCAGATCCTCGCGGACCGAGTTCACCGGAGGGGGCGTATCGCGCAGCACGGCGGTGAGGGTGGAGATCGCGCTGTCTCCCTGGAACGGGCGCCGGCCGGTGCACATTTCGTAGAGGATGACGCCGAGCGAGAAAATGTCGGTGCGGTGGTCCGTCTCTTTGGCCTCGGCCTGCTCCGGGGACATGTAGGCGACGGTGCCCATGATCTGTCCCTCGGCGGTGAGATGACCCACCGCGAGGGTCGCGGCCTGGTCCTGGAACCCGGTCTGCACGAGCTGGGCGAGACCGAAGTCGAGAACCTTGAGACGACCTTCCTCGTCTACCATGATGTTGTCCGGCTTGAGGTCGCGGTGGGCCACGCCCTGACGGTGCGCGGCCTGGATCGCCGCGACCAGAGGGAGGGCGGCGGAGAACAATTCGGGGAGCCCCATGCCGCCGGTCGGGATGAGTCCCGAGAGCGGCTGCCCGGCGACCAGCTCCATGGTGAGATACAGGACGTCCCCCTCGGTCTCCACCGAGTGGAGGGTCACCACGTTGGGGTGATTGAGGGAGGCGACAACACGGGCCTCGCGCTCGAATCGGGCCCGGCGCTCGGGGTCGGCTGCGGTTTCCGGTGGGAGAACCTTGAGCGCGACGCGACGCCCCAGACGCCGGTCCTCAGCCAAGTAGACCGTGCCCATCCCCCCCGAGCCCAGTTCTTCGAGGATGTCGTAGTGGCCTAGGCTCGTTCCGATCAAGGAGGTCTCCGGGAGGATGTCTACGCCGAATTAGACCGTGAGTTTACCGGGAACTTCAGGCAACCACAAACCAACGGATTACGGGTTCAGTGGGAGGCATAGCGACCCCGGTTGGCGTGGTGCCGGTCCCACCAGGCCCGGGCCTGCTCGTTGTCCCAGGGTTGCTCGAAATGGATCGCCTCCAGAAGGCGGGCTAGTTCATCGGCACCGTTTGGGCGGTCATCCGGATGCTTGGCCAGACAGGCGAGGACGACAGCGTCGAGAGCCTCGGGTATCTCGAATTCGGAGCGCCGAGACGGAGGAACGGGCTGTGCGCTGGCATGCTCGGTCAGCATGGCAATGGGAGTCCTGGCCGGAAACACGAGTTCCCCGGTGAGTAGCCAGTAGGCGACACAGCCCATCGAGTAGATATCGGAGCGGTAGTCGACCGGGCTGGTACCGGTGATCGCTTCGGGATACATGTAGGCGGGCGTGCCCGTGATGGAGCCCTCGCGGGTCAGCGCTGGATCCGCTTCGTTCCCGGCCGTGTCGTGCTTGACCAGTCCGAAGTCGAGCACCTTGATGAAGTCACGGTCCTCACCGTACTCGCAGACGAACAGGTTGGCCGGCTTGATGTCGCGATGGACCAGTCGGCGACGATGGGCCTCGTGGAGCGAGTGACATGCCTGCTTCAGCATGTAGACGGTACGTGCCGGCGTGATCGGACCGAAGCGCTTGACCAGGGTTTCCAGATCAATGCCGTTCAGCAGTTCCATCACGTAGTAGAACGTCCCCTCGGGAGTGCTTCCATAGTCGTAGATGTCGACCGTATGGGGAGAGTGCAGGGTTGCGGTGGCCTGCACCTCCCGCTCGAAACGCTGGTTCAGTTCCTGGACCTGGCCCGGGTCCAGACCGGCCGTGACGTCGGGTCGAAGGAACTTAACCGCCGCTGATCGGGCCAGCATCCGGTGGCTGGCCACCCACACCTCTCCCATGCCACCGCTCCCCAGGTTCTCCTCCAGCCGGTAGCTACCCATGTCACGCGCCTCGCGAACCGCCTTGCCGAGCCTGTAGACCACGCTGGACACGGTGATCCCCATTAGGACCGAGAAGATGGATGCCATGGTCACGAATGCGAGCGACCCTTCGGCGAACTCAACCCAACCCGCGTGGGTGGCCGCCCAGCGCGTCAAGGGCGACACGGAGGCGGCAAGCAGGATCGTGGTGACGGCGGTCGTCGACCGCATCGGTACGATGGCGGGAAAGAACACGACCCATACCAGGGTGAACGAGAAGTACGACAGGCCGAGCCGGATGGCGTTGGAGTGGTATGTCGTGACGACAAGGCACTCGGATGCGCTGAACCAAAAAGCGACGAACACGCAGAAGGCCAAGCCGATTCGTATCAGGGAGCGGGTCGAGAGCATGCGCCGATACACGACCCACGCGACGATCAGCGAAACCAGGGTGATCACGACGTCGTGGCCCGCCTCGAGAACGCTGTAGTCGAACGCGGTGATACCCAGGACGTAGGAGTTCACCAGGTTGACGACGTTGCCGATGAGGACAAGGACCGGGGGGGTCAGGGAAAGAAGGACGATGCGTCTCAGGACGACGTTGACGATGTCCGCGGGAAGCGTGTCCGGCGGGGTCGTAGTGGACTTGCTGGGGCGGATGAATTGGGTTACCACGGACATGATCAACTCCCATCAGCGAATGCGTCCTCTTGTGCCTTTCCCATCAGCAAAGAGGCCATTCTCTCCTTGTCGAAGAACCCGAAGAACCGGAAGAAGAAGACGGCCAGGGCAAGGAGCAGGAGGCCGGCAATCCGCGGCCAACGGCGGGACAGCCAGGCCAGGCCGAAGAACGGCAACGCGATCAGTGGGTGAAGGAGGAGTGCGGTCCAGCCGGTCCACTCTGAGCCCCACCAGTCCCGCGGTCAGGAATGCGTGGTACCCGGCCCGGTGATCGGCCCTTCTCTGGAACTCGTCCCGGTCGTTGAGCACCCCAAACTCCCGAAGCAACCCCGGCCCGAAGGTCCCGATCCCCACCAGCAGGAAGAACCACCAGCTCACGCTGGAGAGCCAGAACCCTGCGACCACGATGGCGCCGGCGATCAGGCTCGTGCGAGATGGCCGCCAATGTCGATTTCCTTCAGTCATCGCTACCTCCCTTGTTCAACTGGAAGAGCGTCTCCACGCTGGTCTCAAGAGACTCGGCGAGTTGGAGGGCCAGGGCGACCGACGGGGTGTACTTGCCCTTCTCGATGAACAGGATGGTCTGTCGAGTGACCCCAATCTGGTCCGCTAACTGCTGCTGGGTCAGTTCTTTAGCTAGTCGGTGCGATCGGACCCGGTTGAGGACGTCGTGCCGTGGCTTCATGTGGGGCAATGTAATGTAAACCGAACATTGAGTCAAGTTTATTTAACTTTTCTGAGAGTACCTGGCGCGATGAGTTGCGCTTGAGTTTGCCGGCGGACTCAAGGAAGATGGGCCGCACACACCGATTGGGCCCAGACACCCCCCCGGACAAACACCCTTCCGGCCCACCCACCCGTCATCGCATCCGTTCCAGGGGGCTCAGCCATGGCTGCCGTACTGTCCGCCGCGCAGATCGGTATGAACCTGCAGGCCATCTTTCCGGGAATCCAGACCGAGAAGTACTACGGGGACTGGTGCAAGCTTGGATCCTTCCTGACCGATCCGGATCTGGTCATCGAGGCCATGGCCCACCTCGATGAAGCCATGTTCACGAAGCTCAGCGGCAAACGTGGAAACCTACCCCAGAACAAGGCCGCGATGGCTCCGGTGTACGCGGCGTACTACGCCGCTCCGGTACGTGACATGACGGTGCTGGGCAAGGGGGATGTCTCCCATGTCCTGGCCGAGGTTCTCACGGAAACCGAGTTGGCCAACGACTTCAAGACGGAGATGGGCACGACCCAAAGGGACATCTTGGCGGCGCCTCCCGCCGGAACGCCGGCGAACGCCACACCGGCCGCGGGGAATCCTCGCGTTCCCACCTACCATGGCTTTGTGCAGCCGGCGGCCTTCATGCTGCAGCTTGAGCGCCAGACCCACTGGAAGGATCCGGGTGCCCAGATGATTCACGGTGAGTTCACACACCGATTGCAATGGTATGCGGCGATCCGTCACGCGCCCTGTGACAAGGCGGCGGCCAAGGTCTTTCGTGCCATCGGCAAGTTCAAGACACCCTACGATCGCGGCGGCCGTCAGGGTCCTCCCAACCTCTACCTATGGGACGCTCTTTGCGATCGGACGAACGCCAAGGACGTCAGTTTCGACGACCACCTGTTCCGCACTCATGACGCCGGTGATCGCGGTCTTGATTTTCGATCACCCGAGAATCTCAACTGGTATCTCATGCACGAGGCTCGAGATCCTCACCGTTGGCCCTTGCTCAAGACATTCCTGATTGCAAGGTACAACAAGCGCCGCGTTCAATTCGAACTCAGCGAGGCATTCAACGCGAATGATCCTATGTTCCTGTTTCAGGCGGACTATCTGGCAAAGAAACTCTACGGAAAGACATGGGCAACGTGCGATGCCCCCGAGACGGATTTCATCAACCGGGTGATCGGAGACGGCTCGGACCAGATTTGGAAGTTCTAGCTCCCTAGATCCCCAGGCCGTTGAGCGTATTCGCGAGGTGGTTGATCATCGCGGTGACCCGGGGGTGCTCCACCTCGAACTCGTCCGCTTCCCGTCTGAGGGTGTCGATCAAATCCTGGATCGCCTCGGGGGTGTATTTCTCGATTCCCTCGTGCGCCGCCTCCAGCGCCCCCTCCAGCGCGCCGGTCTCCTTTGGGGTCTGCTTGAGTTCCCCCTTGAGCTCGTCGATCGCTTTCTTGACTTCCTTGTGGGGCATCGTGTCTCGCTCCTGCAAAAGGGTTCTGCCTACCGGCAGGATACCACGGCCGCTCTAGCTCCCGTTCTCCACCAGCTTCCCGTAGTCCACCAGGACACCGTAGTGCGGGTCCTCGATCATGTTCACCTCGACCATGTCCCGGGCATTGTGCAGGAGGAGCTTGCAGTCGGGACTCAGGTGCACCAGGTGCAGCGTCTTTCCCGCCTCGGAATACTTGGCGGCCAGGGCGTCGATGGCCTCCAGGGCCGAGTGATCCCAGACCCGGGCGTTGCGGAAGTCGATGACCACATCCTGCTCCCCGTCGGCGAAGGGGTTGAGCATGTGACGAAACTTCGAGATGGAGCCGAAGAAGAGCGGGCCGTGCAGCATGTAGACCTTGTGCCCCTCTTCCTCGGATCGCGCTTCCACCACCCAGACATGGCTGGCCGACTTCCATGCATACACCAGCGCCGAGATGACCACACCCACCAGGACGGCGATGGCGAGGTCGTGGGCCACGGTGATCCCGGTCACGAGAAGGATGACCACCGCGTCCTCCCTGGGAATCTGTCGCATGATCCGGATCGACGCCCAGGCAAAGGTCCCGATGACCACCATCATCATCAGCCCGGTGAGCGCGGCCAGGGGGATCAGCTCGATCCAGGTGGACCCGAAGAGGATGAACCCCAGGAGCGCGAGGGCGGCGGTGATGCCGGAGAGGCGCCCTCGGCCGCCCGACTTGATGTTGATCATGGACTGGCCAATCATGGCGCAGCCTCCCATGGCGCCGAAGAAGCCGCAGGTCAGGTTGGCCGCTCCTTGTCCCAGGCACTCCTGGGAGGTTCTCCCGCGGGTGCCGGTCATCTCGTCGATCAGGGTCAGGGTGAGCAGGCTCTCGATCAGGCCGATCGCGGCCAGGGTGAAGGACACCGGAAGGATGATGAGGAGGGTCTCGAAGGTGAACGGGACCCTGGGGATGTGGGGCACGGGAAATCCCCCCGCCACGCTGGCCAGGTCGCCGACGGTCGAGGTGTCCAGGTCGAGGCCCAGAACGAGGCCGGTGACGATGAGGATGGAGGCCAAGGGAGCGGGGATGAGGCTACCCAGGCGCGGAATACGGGGGAACAGCCAGATGATGAGCATGGTCAGCACGACCAGGCCCACCATGAGGATCAACGGCGAACCGCTCATCCAGCCGCCGTTGAACAGGACATCCATGGCGCCATGGGATCCCTCGGGCGCGTGCGTCGCTTCCTTGAACTGACCCAACTGGGCCAGGAAGATCACGATGGCCAGCCCGTTCACGAACCCGAGCATGACCGGATAGGGAACCAGCCGGATGAACTTCCCCAGTCGCAGCACCCCGGCCGTGATCTGGATCAACCCGGCCATGGCGACCGCGGCGAAGAGGTACTCGGCGCCGTAGGCCGTGACCAGGCCCACCATGACCACCGCCATGGCGCCGGTTGCCCCGGAGATCATGCCGCTGCGTCCGCCGAAGACGGAGGTGATCAGTCCGACAAAGAAGGCGGCGTAGAGTCCCACCAGGGGGTCCACCTGGGCGACAAAGGCGAACGCGATGGCCTCGGGTACCAGGGCCAGGGAAACGGTCAAACCGGACAGGATGTCGGTCCTGGGGTCCTTGGTGAGGCGGAAGCGTTTGACGAGGCGAAGCATTGGCGGGCAATCCCATCCGGTAGGCAAAACAAGAGACCGCCCCGGGTGGAGGCGGTCTCTTCAAGGAGGGAGTGGGAGTGGCCCAAGCCCTGCAGGAAAAGTGACCAAGGAGTATGTCAGGTTTCGGCGGGGCATGACTAGCACCTGTGGGACAGCGATCGCGCATTCGGGGTAAGCTTGCCCCACGCAAACCTCCGACCCGTTTCCACCCAGGACGTCACTGAACATGCATGAACTCAAGCATCTCTTCGAGAACAACCGCCAATGGGCGGAGCGCATGCGGCGCGAGGATCCCGGCTTTTTCGCGAAGCTCGCCGGGCAACAGGCTCCTCCCTATCTCTGGATCGGGTGCGCCGACAGCCGGGTCCCCGCCAACCAGATCGTTGGACTCCAGCCCGGGGAGGTGTTCGTCCATCGCAATGTGGCCAACGTCGTCTCCCACACCGATTTCAACTGCCTGTCGGTCATCCAGTACGCGGTGGAGGTGCTCAAGGTCCGCGATATCATTGTCTGCGGACACTACGGATGTGGGGGCGTGGCCGCGGCGATCGACGATACGCCGTTCGGCCTCATCGACAACTGGCTTCGCCACATCAAGGATGTCTACGACCGCAGTGATCTGGCCACGGCCCGAGGGGGCAACGACGCCGATCGCGTGAACGCCCTGTGCGAACTGAACGTTGCCGCCCAGGTCCTCAACGTCTGCCACACCACCATCGTCCAGGATGCCTGGCGGCGCGGCCAGGAGCTGTCGGTCCACGGGTGGATCTACTCGTTGAAAGACGGATTGATCAAGGATCTCGAGCGCAGCGTGTCGAATGCGGGCCAGTTGGCCGACATCTACCGCATGAGCGGTCCCGCGACCGGGGAATGAACCCCATTTTCTTGGTCCCGGCAATCCGCCTTGTCCTTCTGACGCTTCTGCTGGGAGTCCCGTTCCTGGCCCGCGCCGAGGCTCAGGATTCCACCGCGGTTTCCGACTCCGTCACCGTGTCCCGCGAGCCCACTTCCGAGGACAGGGCGCGCGAGCTCCTGGCGCAGCTCGACTCGGAGCGGGAGGAAATCACCGCCCTGCTGCGATCCGCGAACCGGAGCAACGCGGGTGAATTCGAGATCAAACGGGTTGCGGCGTACCGGATCGTGGACCGCATGGAGAGGCTCACCCGCGACCTCTCCCGGGTCCTGGTCGAGATGGATTCGACCACCGCCCGGCGCGACTCGCTGTACGGGGCAGCGGCTTCGCACATGCGCTTCCAGGCTTCCATCTACGCCGAGGCGTTCAACCACAGCGTCGAGGACGTGAATCGGCTTCAGAGGCGCCGCCCGGACGTGGAGGCGCAGAGTGCTCCGAATCTTGAAGCCGAACTCGCCTCGGTCGAGGAACGCATCGGGATCGCGGTGAGCCTGATGAAGTCCACGGCCGAGCGCATGGACATTCTGGGGTTTGACACGGAAAGCCTGTGGAAGGGCTACGATGAGGCGCTTGTCGAACGGGCGGAGCATCTAGCCGGCCGGTTGGAACTGGCCTCCGCGGAGCGGGACCGACTCCATGAACAGGACGAATCCGTTCGCAAGTCCGGTGGAGACAATCCGGATCAAGCCGCCCGACTGCAAGCGGCGGAGATCCGGGTCGAGACGCTCGTCAAGAGCCTCCAGCACATCGCGCACGTCATGGAGGCGCGTGGTCTCCCCTCGGCGCAGTATCTCCAGCTGACCTTCCGCACGACCGGGGCGGTCACGGACGACCTGCTCAACCTGGACGTGCTCAAGGGACTGGTGCTGGATCTCTATGAGGAACTCCGGGATTGGCTCAAGCTGAACGGGCCTACCATTCTGCTGCGCTTCCTCATCGTGTTCGTCATCGTGATGGCCACGCGGTTCTTGCTCTGGGCGATCTGGATCCTGGCCCGTCTTCGCATGCGCTCGTCCCGTCTTCTCCGGGACCTGATCAGCCGATTGATCGCCCCGACCGGCACCGTGTTCGGGCTTCTGCTGGGGATGTGGACGCTCGGAGTGGATCCCACCACGCTCCTGGCGGGTCTTGGCGTGGCGGGCGTCATTGTCGGTCTCGCCCTGCAGGATTCCCTGGCCAACTTCGCCGCCGGAGTGTTCATTCTCATCTACAAGCCGTACGACGTGGACGACTACGTCCAGGCCGGCGGCGTCCTGGGCAAGGTCCGGCAGATGGGACTGGCAAACACGCTGATCGTAACGTTCGACAACCGCCGCCTGTTCGTTCCCAATCGGAAGATCTGGAGCGAGGTCATCGAGAATCGATCCTCCGAACGCGTTCGTCGCATCGATACCACCGTTCGGGTCCGGTACGACGAGAACGTGGACGTGGTGATGCAGCATTGCCGTGACATCCTGCAGGCGAGCGAACTCGTCCTGCCGTCGCCTGCACCCACCATCTTTGTCGAGAAGCTCGAGGACTCCTGGCTGGAGATCGCGGTGTGGGCCTGGACCAAGGGCGATACGTGGTGGGATCTCACCATGGAACTGCCCAGGATCCTGCACATCGGATTGGCTGAACGAGGAGTTCGGGTTCCCTATCCGCGACGCGAGGTGAACTCGCCGGAGGACGTGACATCGTGAACCGCACCCCGCTCATTCGCGGACTGGCCGGATACCTGGCTGGGCTTCGCTACCCTCGCCTGTTCGGGATTGCCGGCTTTCTCCTGGTCGCGGATCTCCTGATACCGGACCTGATCCCCTTCGTCGACGAGATCCTCCTCGCGGTTCTCACCGCGCTCCTTGCCTCCCTCAAGAACCGGCGAGACGCACCTTCGAATCCTCCGCCTCCCGGTTGATCGGGTCCGCAACCGGACGGCCCCGCAGCTCCGTGATATGGCCTCAGCCGTGGAACCGGCGCAGGGCAGTGAATCCCAGCAGGCCCAGGAGTCCCGCGGTAATCCAGGTGGCATACGGTCCGATCGGGACCGCGGCGAGCGGAGTGGCGTCCAGTCGCACGTTGTCGAAGTCGACCTCGATTCCGGTCACCCCGGGGACGTCGGCCTGATTGAGCGAGATGAGCCGGATGGTCAGGGTCTGATCGAGCTGCGGGTGACCGCCGGGAATGTCGACGACAAGCGTGCTGGTCTGGAAGGTCCCTTCGGAGCCGGGGTCGCCCAGGGTTCCGGCGGTGACCAGGGTGTTGTTGTCCTGACCGATGATCACGCCGCCTGCGACCAGTTCGATCCGATATCCGGGGAACCCGCTCAGGTCATAGAACCCCTGACTCAGGTAGGGCTCCACCAGCGCCGTGCCGGAACCGATGTTGCCGACCTCGACGGTCAGGGTGTACCGGGTGTTGGGCTGGAGGGTGACGCCCAGATCCTGGGAGACCCCGAACTCGGGCCCGGAGGCCGCTCCGCTGTAGTACAGGAGCACCGCGTTGTCGGGGTCCGGGCACCCCAAGGGAAAGTAGGCCGGATCCCCGGGCGGGTAGTCCGCCTGGACGCCGGGGTTCAGCACCCCACGAAACGATCCCGGCACCGCGGCGCCGCCGGGGTAGTACTCGGTCCAACCCGCGGGCGTGCCGCCGGTGGGAAACGACCCGGCTGGCACGTCGCCGGCATAGGGTGCGGGCAGGTTCCCGGTCAGGTACGGATCCTCGAAGCTATGGTTGTCGACCGCCACTGGAACGCCCCAGGCCGGGGATGCCAGGCCCGCCAGGAGCAGGAGCGAGGGTGCAAGAATGTTTCTCATACGAGCTGCTTTCCTTTGCGGGGACAGGGTGAAGTCGACACCTTATCATCGGGAGCCGGGGCGCTGTCATGAACGCTGCGGCCTTCACAGCGGGATAGCCGGGGGGATGGAACCCGGGCGTGGCCGTCGCCGTATGCCTCCACAGACCCGCACCGATCACCCGAAGGACGCCATGCCGCACCCCGCCATTTCCGTGAAGGACCTTGTTCGCTCCCTGCCCATGGGGGATGAAACCATCCGGATCCTCAAGGGACTCACTTTCCGTGTGGAGTCCGGCGCCTGGATCGCGGTCACCGGGCCATCCGGTTCCGGCAAGTCGACCCTGCTCGGCATCCTGGCCGGTCTGGACACGCCGACGACCGGCACGGTGATCCTCGATGGGGTGGACATCACCACCATGAACGAGCGGTCCCTTGCCGCGCTGCGCAACGCGAAGGTGGGAATCGTCTTCCAGTCCTTCAATCTCATTCCCACCCTCACCGCCCAGGAGAACGTGGAGGCTCCGCTCTATGTGGGGCCGTTCCGGCGCGAGGCGCGTCAGCGCGCACGGGCCATGTTGAGCCGGGTGGGACTGGCCGAGCGCACCGGGCATCTTCCGCACCAGCTGTCGGGTGGGGAGCAGCAACGGGTGGCCATCGCCCGCGCCCTGGTCACCGAGCCCCCCATCCTGGTCGCCGACGAGCCCACCGGGAACCTGGACTCGACCATGAGCGACCAGATCCTGGACCTGTTCGCCGAACTCCACACCGAGTTGGGGATCACCCTCGTGGTGGTGACCCACGACAGCACGGTTGCGGCGAGAGCCCAGCGAACGCTGCACATCGTGGACGGTCGCATTGTTTCGCCCGTGGACGACGGCGTGGCCGGGGCATCGTCTTGACCCTGCGCTTCTTCCTCTCCCACGCATGGCGATCCCTGATCCGGGACCGTCAACGGACCGGTCTGGCCATGGTATGCGTGGCCTTCGGGGTCCTCTCCCTGGTCGGACTGCAGCAACTTTCCCATGTCATCGGTGAGTCCCTGCTGGTGGATCCGAGGATCGCGGAGGGCGGGGATCTGGTTCTCAGTCGCAGCGCGGGGAGCATCGGCGATACCGACCTGCGTCGGCTCAGTGAGGCGGGGTTCACGGAACTCGCTCCCTTGGCCCGTACCCGGGCCGTTCTGATCAAGACCGCGCGCTCGGGTCGCACGACCATCGTGATCCAGGCGGTCGGAATCGACCCTGATCGCTATCCCCTCCGCGGATCCTTCCAGCTTCAACTGCCCGGTCCTCCCGGAATGGAGCAGGCGCTGCAGGGCCTTGGCGATGCGGTCATTACCCGCGATCTGGCCGATCGCCTGGATCTGAAGATGGGGGAGACGTTCGCCTTGTTCGGCTCCCCCCACGCCCCTCCCGCCTATCTCCGGGTGGGAGGCATTGCCCGGGGCACGCCGGATCGCCAGGGGCTCAGCGTGTACTTCAGCGTCGACACCTCCCGGGAGCTTGGGCTTGGGGAACTGACCCATGTCGTCATCGGCACCGACAACCCGGCGATGTGGGCCGAGCGCCTGGAGGACGAGGGGTGGAGTGTCCGCGTGCCTCCCGAGACCTCCGAGGCAGCGGAAGCCCAGGTGTTCGACTTCATGCTCAACGCCGCCGGAATCCTCGGGCTCCTGATCGGGGGGATCGGGGTGGCCAACACCATGCAGGTGCTTCTGGCGCGTCGGAAGCGGGAGATCGCCACGCTCAAGACGATCGGCTACCGGCAGGAGCACCTGTTGGCGCTCTTTGGTCTGGAGGCAATCCTGATCGGGCTCCTGGGCGGAGTCGCGGGGTCCCTTCTTGGGATTCCCCTGGCGAATGTGTTGATGAACCTGCTCAGCGAGAGCATGCCGTTCCTGTTGGGATACTCGGTACATCCCGGTACGGTGCTGGGTGGGATCGGGGTCGGGGTGCTGACCACCCTCACCTTTGCCCTGGTCGCCATTGTCCGCGCCAGCGAGGCGCGTCCCTCGCTGCTCCTGCGGGATCAGGACTTGCCCATGCGGGCCGGGCGCAAGGCTGCGACCGTCGGACTCTACGTCCTGCTGGGTTGTCTCTTCGGCTGCATCAGCAGCGCGATCCTGGGATCGTGGATCCAGGGTTTTGGCGTGGTCCTGGGCGGGGTGACCGGTCTGGCCCTGCTCGGCTTGTTTCTGGGCGTGATTCTGTTCCTGGTGGTGCGGGTCCCGGTTCCCGGGTTCCCCCTGATCGGGATGGCCCGCCGTAACCTCAAGCACCAGGCGGAACGATCCGTGTTCGGGTTGGTGGCCCTGTTCGTCGGGGTGGTGTCGATCGGGTTCGCGGCGATCTCCATCGACAACGCCCGGAACCAGACCCGGGGGCGGAACATCGACATGTCGGGGGTCAACCTGCGCATCTACTCGGTCACGGACCAGGAAGCGGCGCTCCTCGAGTCACTGAACCACCCGCAGGTGAACGCGGTCCACGTGGACTACTCCGTGGATGCCCGGGTGCGAACGGCCTCGGACAGCCTGATTGCCGGTCTCACGGAAGTGGTGGCGCGACGGGAACACGACCTGCGCTGGAACCTCACCCTGGTGGACAGTGCCGTGGTGGGGTCGGGGCAGGCGGCTTTTGTCGGTTCCGGGTTGGCCGCACGGAATCACCTTGCCGTAGGGGACGAACTGCGGCTGGTGGGCGACGGTGCGGAGGTGACGGTACGGTTGGCGGGGATCTTTGCCCAGTCGGGCGGCATGCTGGACCTGGGGGCGCCGCCCAACGCGCTCATTGTTCCCTTCCTGTTGGCGCGACAGCTCGGCGAGGGCCCGATGGCCCTCCAGGCAAACGTCGGTGTGGAGGAGACGGCTCTGGGATCGGTGGCCGAGGCGGTTGGCGCGGCGGTGCCGACCAGCGTGGTGATCGGAAAAGACGCCCTTCGCGATGCCATCAACCGGATCCTGACCGGGTTGTTCTGGTTCGTCATCGCGGTGGCCGGGCTGGCTCTTGTAGCCGGTGCCGTCCTGATCGCCAATGCGGTGGGACTCTCCATGCTGGAGAGAAAGCGCGAGCTGGGCGTGCTCAAGGCGATCGGCTACAGCAGTGGCCAGGTGCTGTGGACGGTGGTGCTGGAGAACCTGATGCTTGGCCTCATTGGAAGCGGCACCGGAATCCTGGGCTTGCTGATCACGGTGGGCGTGGTGAATCAAAAATTCCCGGCGGTCGCCCTCTCCCTGGGCCCGGTAGAGGCGATCTCCCTCATCCTGGTGGCCACGGGTCTGGCGGTGGGAAGTGCCACTCTGGTCGCCTGGCACCCCACCCATGTGCGCCCCCAGACGATTCTCCGCGGACTCTAGCGACGAGCCTTCAAGATATTGGTGCTAATTGACTTAGGATGATTGGTCGGGTTGCGTTCCGATCCCGATTGCTTCTCCGGCGAAGAAAGTTTGGCGGGCCCCGCCCCGGAATCACGGCTGTTAGGCGAACGACAACACCGTGACCTCCACTTTCCAGCGCCTTGCGCGGCGGGGACCGATTCATGCGTACTCCTTTGACGTCACTCCTCTTCCTGATCGTCCTCCTGATTCCGGGACAGGCCTTGGCCCAGTTCACCGGGCCCGAACGGCCCGCCCGATGGACGAGCCTCGCCGACTTCCAGGCCAACGCCGCCATCACCGTGGCCGCCACCGACAGCCTCTACGAGGATCGGGTGGAGGTCACCTGGACCAACGCCGGGGACTTCGACGTTTTCTACCGCGTGCTGCGGGACACCACGCTGCTCAGCGTGCTTTCCAGCACGGACAGTTCGTTCGTCGACCATGACGGGGACCCCGGGACCGTGTACTCCTACTCGGTCAAGCTGGTGGACGTGGTGGGGGATACGACCATCGACATGGGGAGCGACCTCGGCAGCCGCCGCATTCTCCCGCCGGGAAGCGTAGTGGCCACGGACGGCACCCTGGCCCACGGGGTGAGAATCGACTGGATCGATCAGTCCCTGATCGAGAGCGGCTACCGCATCCTGCGCCGGCCCACCGGCGTGGGGGCCTTCGCCGTGCTGGATTCGGTGGGGGAGAGCGAGGAGGTCTACGTGGACGTGACCGCGGCCGCGCCCACCGTCTACGACTATCGCGTGATCGCTTTCAACGCCGACGGGTTCACGTCACGCGGTGGCGAGGACTCCGGGTGGACCGGCTTCGTGGTGCCCCCCGGCAACGTGCAGGCCACCGACGGCACCTTCAGCGACCGGGTGCGGATAACCTGGGTGGACCAGTCCCCGGACGAGACCGGGTTCAACGTCTATCGCAACGGGAACCTTGTGGGAACGGTGGGTCTGGACGTCACCGCGTTCGACGACGTGGACTCCCTGGGGGTCCTGCACAGCTACGCGGTGGCCGCGGTGGTCGATACCGGCGGCCCGGTGTTGGAGTCGGTCCTGGTGTCCGACACCGGAATCGGCGGACCGCAGACCCTGGCTGGAGCGGACAGCCTGGTCGCGACCATCGACACCTTCGACGACCGGGTCAACCTCATGTGGAACGACGGAGCGGACCACGAGGATGCCTGGATGGTGGAGCGCGACGGCGTGCTCATCGCCTCCCTGGGCCCGGACACCGAGAGCTTCGACGACCCGGACGCGGAGCCCGGGATCACCTACACCTACGGCGTCTACGCCGCCGCGGACTCGGGCGGGACCTCGACCACGCTCACCGACACCGGTCGCCGGGCGGTCATTCTGGCTCCGCAGAACGTGTCCGCCAGCGACGGCACGCATGAAGGGTTTGTCGAGATCAGGTGGGAAAGCTCCGCGACCTCGGTCGTGCTGTTCAAGATCCTTCGGGACGGCACTCCGTTCCGTACCGTCAACGGCACCCTTCGCTCCACCGTGGATACCGACATTGCCTCGGGTGCAACCCACACCTACTGTGTCGTTGCCGTGACCGCGTTCGAGGACGAGTCCCCCTCCGGCTGCGACGACGGCTTCCGTCGAATCAAGGCCCCCACCGAGGTCAGCGCCTCGAATGACGCCTACGAGGACCGGGTGCTGATCACCTGGAAGGACAACTCCAAGGTCGAGACCGGCTACAACGTCTACCGACGGGTCAGCGGCGCGGGCACCTTCGCGCTGCTCGGCACGCGTCCCGCCGGTCGCACTGCCTACGTCGATACTGCGGCCGCTCCGGACAGCCTCTACGACTACGAGGTGGAGGCCGCGGACGCGCTGGGCGTTTCCACCCGCACCGGAGACACCGGCAGCCGGCGTCTCTCCGAGCCCACCTTCGTGGAAGCCAGCGACGGCACCCTCGAGACCATGGTCGTGGTGGACTGGCTCGACAACTCCCGCTTCGAAACCGGGTATGCCATCCTGCGCAAGGTCGCCGGGGCGGTCGGGTCCCCGGTGGTGATCGACTCCGTGGGATCGGACACCATGACCTACGACGACGCCACCATCGCCTTTGGCGTGGAGTACGAGTACACGGTGCAACCCTTCGACGACCTGGGTCTCTCCCCGGTGACCGACGCCGTCGACACCGGGTTCAGCTCCATTCTTCCACCCCTATCCCTCAACGCCTCGGACGCGTATGCCAGCAAGGTGGTGCTGGCCTGGGTCGACCAGTCGGTGATCGAGACCGGCTATGAGATCTCACGCCGGGCGGCCGCGTCGGGGACGTTCGCTGTCCTGGATACGACCTTCGCCAGCGCCGAAACCTGGACCGATCTGAGCGCAACCTCCGGCGTCGAGTACGAATACTGCGTGAGAAGCGTGTCCGGAGCGGCGAGCTCCGAGCCGGCCTGCGATTTCGGAAGCTTCACCACGCCCAACACCTCGATCGACATCGTGGTCGACACCTTCATTCCCGGAACCGGCGTCGCGACCGGGGACCGTTTCGCCACTGCGGTGGCCGTCGACGGGGACCACATGATCGTGGGCGCTCCGGGCAAGGACACCGAGGGCAAGGTCTACTTCTACAAGCGCGAAGACACCGGTTGGGTGCAGACGGCCGAGTTCGCTCCACCGGTCACCGAGACCAACTACGGGAAGGTCGTCGACATTCACGGGGACTACGCGATTGCCCTGGGGGACGGCGGTCCCACCGTGGTCTACGAGCGGACCTTGGAGGGGGACTGGGTCTACTACGGCCGCCAGGGGTTGAACGCGGCGCTCACCGCCACCATCTTCGACGGCACCCTGGCCGTGACTGGTCTGGGCATCTTCGAGGGCAGCGACATCCGCACGGTGGGCATCTACAGCCTCGATGGCGAGGGCGGTTTCGACGTGGACTACCTCATCCGGGATCCCAACAACGAGCTGGCCACCCTGTTCGGGGAGACGCTCATGTTCCGGGACGGCGAGCTGTTCATCGCGGCGCCGGGGCCTTCATCGACCTTTGACGGAGCCTACGTATACGTCACCAAGCGCGTGGACGGCGTGTGGGGCGGTGCCCTCTTCTCGAGCGATCGCTTGTTCGGCCAGAACGCCGGCTTCGGCGCTGCCATGGATGCCAAGGGAAGTCAGGTGGCCATCGTCGACCACCAGGGGAGCGTGAACGTCTACAGTGATGCCGCCGACGGCGTGCTGACCCCTCAGGGATTCCCGACCACGGTCCGGGCCGGACAATTCAGCCCATCCATTGCCATCTGGGAGAAGTACCTCGCGGTGGGCACGCCGGACGGCGACACCACCGGTGCCGACCCGGGAGTGATCCAACTCTACGAGCGCAACCTGGACGGGTCCTGGGACTTCCTGCCGGTGGAGGTGCTCACCACGAGCCGGGCGACCGGCGGGGACGACATTGGTCGATCCGTGTCCATGGACAATGGGACCCTGGTCTTCGGTGCTCCCGGTGACGATGTCGGCGGTCCGGGCGCCGGGTCCCTGGCCCTGTTCGAACTCCAGAGCCCGCCCACGCAGGTCACCGCATCCGACGCGGCCTACGCCGATCGGATACAGATCAAGTGGAAGGATCGCTCCACCCAGGCGACCCCGGAAGACGGGTTCAACGTGTATCGGGACGGTGTGCTCATCGAGTCCACGGGGCCCAATATCCAGAGCTTCAACGACTTCGAGGCCCAGCCGGGGCGGGCCTACCGCTACGGTGTGACCTCGCTGCGCGGGGGAATCGAGACCGATCCGGTGACGGCCTTTGGCCGCCTGGCTCCCAACGGGGTGATTGCCGGCCGCGTGGAGACCCGGGCCGGAGCCGCGGTGAACGGGGTCGATATCTGCCTCGATCCTTCTCCCAACAGCTCGGTGCTCTTCGACGGGGCGGGACACGTGAACACCGCGAAGCTCCCGGTCGAGTCGAGTTTCACCCTGGAGTTCTGGGTCAACGAAGGCCGGGCGGACTTCTTCTCGGAGTACTTCATCCGCTTCCTCAACGGCAGCCAGGAGAAGTTCGTCATCGGGGCCTCGACCTCGAGCGTGGTGTTCTCCGACGCCTCCGGAGGGACGTCCCAGTCGGCGCCGGCCGGGGAGACCTTCAAGAGCAACACCTGGTACCACATCGCCGCCGTGGTGAACCTGGACGACGAGGTGGACATCTATGTCAACGGCCAGTTCGCGGGCAACGTCGAGTACGACATCGCCGAGCCCGGCAACATCTCGGTGCGCATGGGCGGGTTCCTGGGGCGGCTGGACGACGTGCGGCTGTGGGGGACGAAACGGACCCAGAGCCAGATCCAGGAATTCATGAACGTGCCCCTTACCGGGAACGAGGAAGACCTCCTGGGTTACTGGCCCTTTGACGAAGGGACCGGCCGGTTCTCGGCCGACCCGACCGACGATCCGGCCTACGCCGTCCTCGATGCGGGCTCCCACTGGAGCAACGCCGGCGCCCCGCTCACCATCTGCGCGGTGTCCGATATCGAGGGAAACTACGTGCTCGACAACCTGCGCTACGGGAACGAAACCACCTTCAAGGTCACCCCGCAGCTCCCGAACCGGGTCTTCGAGCCGGGCTTCAAGACCATCACCCTGAGCACCGGGAGCCCGGTGCAGAACGAGGTCGCGTTCCGGGACATCTCCTCCTACACCATGAGCGGGTTCGTCCAGCTCACCAACGTGATCCTGGACCCGGATGCCTTCTGCTTCGCTCCCAACGTCGAGATCCTTGTCGACGGCGAGGTCAAGGGTGTGACCGACGACAACGGGAACTTCTCCATCGCCCTGCCCATCGGTGATCATGTGATCGAGCCGCGCTTCGCGGACCACACCTTCTCACCGCCGACCTTGCCGGTGACCGTGACCGCCGACACCAGCGGGATCAGGTTCACCGACACGACCCTGCGGAACGTGTCCGGGTTGATCGGGGGAGGATGCGGTCTCGATATCGGAACCCTGGAGATCGAGTTCGTCAGCGAGAACGGCTGCTTCTCCAAGGAAGACTACCTGGGCAACGGGAACTACCAGATCCAGCTGCCGCCCCAGACCTACTTCGTGACCGTGCGGGACGTGACCAACATCCCGGCCGGGCTCGACAAGGCGGATGTGCTCGAGTTCTTCGACCTCCTGGGGACCCGGGAGATCAACCTGGCCGAGGCGGACACCACCCTGGACTTCGTCTATCGCGCCCCCATCCGGGTGCGGGTGAGCGGGTTCGACCCGGCGGTCTGCACCGTGCCCCCGCGCAACGTGCCGGTTCTGGCCCAGGGGGACCAGGTCCAGCTCACCATCGAGGTGTTCGAGGACTACGGTCCCGGCAACGAGTGTCCGGTGGACAGCGCCAGCGTCACCATCTACGACGAGATCGTCGACGAAGCGGACAACCCGGTCGTGATCACGGTGGAGAACGGCGTGGCCACCTACGTGACCATCGCCAACACCCCCAACGTGTTCGCGGGTCGTCGGGACTCCCAGGGCATCGACCGCTCCTACCAGAAGCCGATCACCGCGGTGGCGGATGTCGGCGGAACCTTCGCCACCAGGACCGAGTGGGTCATCGTCACCGGGCACCGGCCCCGCGTCCCCACCTTCACGTCCGTGACCGAGACGTTCCCGATTCTCATCCTTCGGGATCCTCCCGGGGACAACTCCTTCTCGTTCCTCCAGGAAGGAACCACCGAGTGCTCGGTAATCCAGAACATCGGACTCGAGACCCTCTCCCTGGGGCTCAGCATCGGCGCCAAGACCGGTGTGGAGTTCGAGAAGGGATCCCCGTTCTGGACCACGAAAACGGAAGTCGCCGTTTCCTCGACGGACAAGGTGACGGTGGGGGTCACGGCGACCCAGGGGGACGGGTTGACCATCTGCACCACCATCGACCAGACCTTCTCCACCTCCGCGAACGAGCTCTTCGTCGGGGAGGGGGGGGACGTGTTCCTCGGCGTGGCCCTCAACCTGGTCTTCGCCAAGACGGACGTGATCGAGTTCGATCCACAGACCTGCATCATCACCAAGTCGGAGCAGATCACGGTGGGAGGAGACGACCAGGAGCCCTTCGATACGATCTATCTCTACACCGCCGATCACATCGAGAATACGGTCATCCCGCAGCTCGAGGAAATCGCCGCGTCGGTCTCCGACCCCGATTCCGCGACGTTCTTCAGTTCGGCCGCGGACAACTGGCAGACCCTGCACCTGGACCTCAACGACCGGCTCAAGGATGACGCCATCCTCATCACCAACCGGTCCTTCAGCGCCGGGGCGGATTTCAGCTACAGCGAGACCCAGACCGAGACGGACAGCTTCACCTGGTCGGTCAAGGCCTTCGCCAACTACGAGGGAGCCCTGGGCTTCAAGTTCGAGGAGTCGGGGAACGGGACCAACAACCAGTTCCTGATCGGGGTCACGGGGGAGTACACCCGCGTGGAGGAGGAGTCCGAGACCGAAACCGAAACCGTGGGCTACACCCTCTCCGACGACGACATCGGCGACTTTTTCAGCGTGAATGTTCGGTACGACGGGGTCTACGGGACCCCGGTGTTCGAGGTGGTGAGCGGAACCAGCTCCTGCCCCTGGGAGCCCTGGTACAACGACGACGGGGAGCCCCGGATGCAGCCCCGGGACCAGGCCCTGCTCGCGGTGGAACCTCCGGAACTGCGGGATGTTCCTCCGACCGAAGCCGCGACCTTCACCCTCGCCCTCACCAACGACAGCCAGAGCGGCGAGGCGCGTGAGTACGTCCTGCGGACCATCCAGACCAGCAACCCGGGTGGTGCGGTGCTGGCCGCCAACGGATCACCCATTCACGGAGGCATCTCGTTCTTCATCGAGCCGCAGCAGTCGCAGGAGGTCACCCTCACCGTGAAGCGGGGCCCCCGGCGCTATCTGTACGAGGACATCCAGCTCCAGCTGGTTTCTCCCTGCGAGTACGCCCGATGGCAGAACGGAGGACCGCTCCAGTTGGCCGATACGGTTTCCGTGACGGTTGGTTTCGAGGCACCGTGCAGCGAGATCAGCCTTTTCCGACCCCAGTCCGGATGGACCCACAACGCCACCGACGGCGACAACATCGAGGTCATTCTCAACGACTTCGAGCTCCAGATCAGCGAGGATGACAGCATCGAGTCGGTCGGCGCCGAGTATCGCCTGGCCAACACTGACAACTGGCTCCCCATCGGAGAGATCCAGAAGGTGCAGATCCCCACCGATATCGAGGGGGACCCCCAGAGCGTGTCCCTGTTCTGGAACATCACCAACCTGCCTCAGGGAGGACGGTACGAGATCCGTGGGTTCACCCGGTGTGACGGCGGGTCCAACTACTCCATCCCGGCCACCGGGGTGTTGGATCTGACACCGCCCACCCCCTTCGGGCCGCCACAGCCCGCGGATTCCGTGCTCTCCCTGGGAGAACAGATCAAGGTCACGTTCGACGAGGCGATTCTCTGCGAGTCGCTCAACGCAGCGAACGTGAGCCTGGACCGGGTGAACCTGGACCTGACCACCACGCCGGTCCAGATCGACGTGAGCTGCAGCGGCAGCTCGGTCATCATCACCCCGGTATCCCCCGACCTGGCCTCCCTTGAGGGGAAGACCCTCATCGCCAGTCTGACCGGAATCCGGGATCTTGCGGGGAATCTCATGGAGGCCCGCGACGGCTCCTCCACCGAGATCTGGGAGTTCGAGGTGCGCCAGTCCGTGTTCACCTGGGAGCAGGGGAGCCTGGTCCGGGAGGTGGCCTTCCGGAACCCCGGCAGTGTCGGCGCGATCCTGGTCAACGGCACCAACGGCGCGGTCGACTACGAGATCATCGAGGCGCCGGTATGGCTCACCCCAACGAGCCCCACGGGAACCCTGCAGACCACGCAATCGGAGATCGTCCGGTTCAACGTGGACCCGCTTCTTCCCATCGGCATCCATCAGGGGACGCTTCGGGCGGTAGTGCGCAACGGTCTGAGCCAGATCGTGCTCGAGACACCGTTGTTCGTTCAGCTCGAGGTGGTCTGTGTGCCTCCTGCCTGGGAATTCAACCCCGCTGGCTTCGAGCAATCGATGACCGTGGTGGCCCAGGTCAGCATTGGGGGGGCGCTATCCATTGATCCGGACGACATGATCGCCGCCTTCGTCGGGAACGAGATGCGGGGTCTGGCCAGCCCGGAGCTGGTCAGTCAGCTGGGGGACTACATGGTGTTCCTCAGCGTCTACAGCAATCGCCTTTCCGGGGAAGCGGTACGGTTCGAGGTCTATGACGCTTCGGAGTGCCTACTCTACCCGGCGGCCGACCGCACCCTGGCCTTCCAGGCCGACGACATCCTGGGCGGTCCCGACGTTCCGGAGCTGATCGTGGCCGGGAACACACCCCCATCCACACTGCAACAGATCCCGGTGGGCAAGGGGTGGACCTGGATCTCGTTCAACCTCTACCGCCAGGACATGAGCATCGGGGGAGTCCTGGACGATCTCAACCTGATCTCCGGGGACCTGGCCAAGTCCCAGGTCGCGTTCAGCCAGTTCGATCCCACGCTGGGTTGGGCAGGGAGCCTGGGCACCATCGAGAACACCACCGGATACATGATCCACCTCTCCGAGGCCGGTACGATTTCCCTGGACGGGATTCCGGCCAAGGCGGACAGCGTGGATGTGCCGGTGGGGGACGGGTGGACCTGGATCCCCTACCTGCCCCAGGGGGCGACGGACGTCAACACGGCACTGGACGATCTGAGTCCCACCGAGAACGACGTCATCAAGAGTCAGTACGGATTCGCCCAGTATCTCAAGATCAACAACAACACCAAGGGGTGGGTGGGTAGCCTCCAACAGATGGAGCCGGGGCTGGCCTACAAGCTGTATCTCACCAACGCCCAGAACTCGGGGAACGCCTTCCAGTACCCGGTCATTCCCGCGGGCACCCTGTCCCCGACCATCGATCTGGCCTCGCGAAGGGGACTCAACCTGGCCAGAGAGTCCGGTACGGGCGCGAACGAGGCCGGGTGGTCGGTCGATCCGCATGCCTTCCAGTACAACATGACCATCACCGCGGCGGTGGAGGTCAACGACGCCGTGGTCGAAGGGAACAGCCTGGTCCTGGGTGCGTTCGTCGGGGATGAGCTGCGTGGGATGGCTCTGCTCCAGTCCATACCGGGTCTTGAAGGCGCGCGTGCGTTCCTGATGGCGTACAGCAACCAGGTCGAGGGGGAAGAGCTGACCTTCCGGATCTACGATCCCCTGGAGGATCGGGTGGCCGAGGCCGAAGAAACGACGAGCTTTGCCGCCGACGCCTCCGTGGGGACCCTGTCCCAACCGCACTCGGTGAGGGTCCGGCTGAGCGGGGAGGGACCCACCGTGGTCCGCACCCTGACCCTGGCTCCCATGGCGCCGAATCCGCTTCCCCGCTCGGGATCCGGACTCATCCGCTTCACGCTCCCCGAGAGTGGGCAAGTCACCCTCCACGTGTTCGACATCCAGGGGCGGATGATCCGGACCCTCCTGGACGAGCGGCGCGAGGCCGGAGAGTACGAGGTTCCCTTCCAGGCTGGAGATGTCCCGGCCGGGGTGTACTTCTACCGGATTCGTGCAGGGAACGAGCAGCAGGTGAGGCGGGTCGTTATTACCGGGTAGGGGACTCCGAAGTAACCGGGAGCCACGGCGGCAACACCGTCGTGGCTCCTTTCCTGGTTACGGTTGGATGGTAGCGGTTGGGATCTGGTAGGTTTTTACCTCCATGCCGGAACACCGCGAAGCCATCACCCAACTGCTCAACCGCGCCATTGACGGCGACGACGCTGCTTCGCGTGAGGTCCTGCCCCATGTCTACCAGGAGTTACGGGATCTGGCTGCCTACCGCATGTCGAGGATCCCTCCAGGTCAGACCCTGCAGCCAACGGCTCTGGTTCATGAGGCCTGGATGCGGCTGGCCAAGAAGCAGGATCCGGCCTGGAAGGGGAGGCGCCACTTCTTCTTTGCCGCGGCCCGGGCCATGCGGGACATTCTTGTCGAGGATGCCCGTCGCAAGGGAGCGCAGAAACGGGAGGGGGGTAGGCAGCGGGTTGAGCTTGAAGCCGCAAACATCGCCATTGAGCCCCCCACCGACAGCATCATTGACCTGGACTTCGCCCTCATCAAGCTCGAGACCCTGGACGCCCAGGGCCACCAGTTGGTCATGCTGCGGTACTTCGCCGGCCTCACCATGGAGGAAACCGCCGAGGTTCTGGAGGTCCCGCTTCGAACCGCGGAGCGCAAGTGGCGCTTCATCCGATCCTGGCTCCGCGAGGAACTGGACATCATTCTCTGACCCCGGGGTTCCACTGTGACCGACCGAAAACACTACGAGCGCCTGGAGCGGATCTTCCAGGAGGCCTCGGACCTCACCGGTACGGACCGCACCGAGTATCTGGACATGGAGTGCGGGAATGACCCCGCGTTGCGCCAGGAGGTCGAGGCGCTTCTGGCCCATGACGAGACGCCCACCGGGGACTTTATCCGGGAGCCGGTTGTCGCATCCCTCACCGGAGAACCCCATCCAAAACGGATTGGTCCCTACGTCCATCTGGAGCCTATCGGGGAGGGGGGCTTTGCCGACGTCTTCCGGGCCGATCAGACCGACCCGGTGCGTCGGAAGGTGGCCCTCAAGGTTCTCAAGGCCGGTCTCGATACCCGGGCCGTCCTCAATCGGTTCGAGGGGGAGCGCCAGCTCCTCGCCCTCATGGATCACCCCAGCATTGCCAAGATCTACGACGCCGGCACGACGGAGAAGGGGCGTCCCTATTTTGCCATGGAGTTGGTCGACGGCGACTCCATCGTGGACTACTGCCAGAAGCACCGTTTGGACCTGGACACCCGGCTGGCCCTCTTCACCCGCGTCTGCGCGGCAGTGCAGCATGCGCACCAGAAGGGGATCATTCATCGCGATCTCAAGCCCTCGAACATCCTGGTCACCACGGTGGATGGATCCCCGGTTCCCAAGGTCATCGACTTTGGGATCGCCAAAGCGACACAGGTTGACCCGAGCGCGCAGACCATCTTCACCCAGGAAGGCCAACTGATCGGGACTCCCGAGTACATCAGCCCGGAGCAGGCCGACATCGGGTCGGTGAACGTGGACACCCGGGCCGACATCTACTCCCTGGGGGTGGTGCTGTATCAGTTGCTGACCGGGAAACTGCCCTTCTCCCGCGCCACACTGCAGCAGGCGGGCTTCGTCGAGATCATGCGTATTCTCCGGGAAGAGGATCCCCCGCGCCCCAGTACGCGGGTGAGCGCGTTGGAGCCCGACGACCCGGACACCAGCACCACGACCTCGACCGGTCTCCATAGAAAAGCCCTGGCACGCCACCTCCGCAAGGAGCTGGATTGGATCGTGCTGAAAGCGCTCGAGAAGAACCCGGACCGTCGGTACGACTCGGCGAGCGGGTTCGCTGCGGACATCACCCGTTACCTTCGCGACGAGCCCATCGAAGCACGACCCCCGAGCACCCTGTACCAGGTGGGCAAGTTCGTCCGGCGCCAGCGCGTGTTGATCGCCACGTTGGGCGCAATCTTTGTCGTTCTCACGGTGGCCCTGGTGGACTCGGATCGTCGCCGGCGCCAGGTCGTGGCCGCCCAGGCCGAAGCCGAGGCGGTGACCGACTTTCTCACCGGGATGCTCGCCGAGGCCGACCCCTACCAGAGCGGCAAGGACATTACCGTGGTCCAGGTGCTGGACACCGCCGCGGAGAGTGCGGAAGGGGACTTCGAGGATCGTCCCCTGATCCGGGCCCGGATCGAGAACACCATTGGCCGGGTGTACACGGTTCTTGGGGAAGCGGACAAGGGAATGGTTTTCCTCGAGCGGGCCCTGGAAACCCGCCGTGCTCTTCTCGGCGACAGCCGCGAGACCGCGGTCACCCTGGACTACATGGGGCGAGCCCATAATGCCAGGGGGGAATACGAAGCGGGGGAACCGTATTTCCGGGAGTCGGTGGCCATGTTCAGCAGGCTCCTGGGACCGGGCCACGAGGAGACCCTGATGACCCGCGGAAACCTGGCGTTGCTCCTGATGGATGCGGGGCGAACCGAGGAAGCCGAAGCCGAGTTTCTCGAGTGCCTCAACCCCGAGTACACCTGGCCTCCGGATAACGAAACCCGACTCAATATCATGGACGGATTCGCCAACCACTATGCCTACCAGGGCAAGCTGGAAGAGGCGGAGGTGCTGTACCTGGAAGTCATGGAGACCCGGAGGCGGATCAGCGGCGAGTATCACCCGGCCTTCAGCTCCGTGGTCAACAACCTGGCGCTGCTTCGCTACGATCAGGGGCGGGTCGCCGAGTGCGACTCGCTTCTCGAGTACAACCTCAAGCTGAAGCGGGTCACCTTCGGTGACGATCACCCCACGACCCTGGGGGCCTATCAGAACCTGGCCGGTGTGAGGTCTTCCCAGGGCAAGTACGCGGAAGCCCGCGCGGTGTACGAGGACATGCTCCCGCTGGTGGAACAGACTCCGGGTGAAGGCCTGTACCACACCGTCCTGAACAACCTCGGGTATGCCTACCTCAAACTGGAGGAGTATGCCCGTGCCGAAACCCTCATAACGCGGGCCTATGAAATTCGACGGGACCAACTGGGAGTGGAGCACCGAAGGACCCTGACCTCGCTCCACAATCTGGGGTTGGTCCACGTCGGGGTGGGTCGGCTCACAGAGGCCGAGTCGGTGTTCGAGGAGTGCCTCGAAGTCCGCCTAAGGACCCTGGGCGAGACCCACGCCCACACCGTGGATGTGATCATCGAACTGGGATCCGTGCAGGCTCGACTGGGGCGTTACGACGAAGCAACCGCTGGACTGGATGCCGTGCTGGTCGTCGCGGAAGCCGAGTTCGGCACGGAGCATCCACGATACCTGCGCGCTCTCCAGGAGAGAGCTCTGGTGGACGTCCGTCGTGGCAATCCGGCTACCGCGGAACCTTCACTGCTTCGGGTTTGCCGGACACTGGAAACGACCCAGGGCCTGGAACATGCCCAGACCCGGAAGGCCATCGAGCACCTGGTGCGTCTCTACGAGGAGACGGGGCAACCCGAAGCGGCGACGGAGTGGCGAGCCAAGCTCCCGTAGACCGGGGGAAGGCTAGCCACGGATGCGGGTCAGGCGGAACAGGGTGCTGGAGCTGCGCTCGTCATCGAGTCGTTCCAGTCTGAACGCATCGGTGTAGAAGGCTTCGTACAGCTCCCGGAATGCCTCGGCGAACGCCGTCACCACGTAGATGTGGTCGCTGGGATCGTTGCGGGTGACCAGTTGCAGCGCCGGCTGAAGGAAGTGCACGCGCCCCGGGGCCCCGGCCAGGTTCATCTCGATCGTGGCCGATGAGAAGAGGTCCCCCTCCGGGGTGGCGTGGGTCAGTTGGAACGTGCACGCGTGCGTCTTCCCATCCGCCGGGGCATCCAATGCCTCCACCGTCCGCACCAGGTAGCTCCTGAGCCCATGGCGCGCCAGGTAGTACGGCACCGAGATCCGATCGAAGGGGTCCACGAGAATGATCGGGCCCGGTTGGGATGCGACGGCCTGGGCCAGGAGGGTGGTGGATCGCCCGGGAGTGTAGTGCTTCGCCTGATAGTAGTTGCGCAGCAGGTTCTGGGACCGGGTGCCGTGAGTGAGGTCCCGGGCCAGGTCCTGCTGCACGACCTCCAGCTGCCACACCGCGGTTGCCGTGCAATAGAGCAGCAGCACGCCGAGGGCAATCCCCCGCCGGGTGGGTCCCGCAACCAGCGTGCGGAGCACCGCGGCCAGCGGACCGGCCAGGAGCAGCGCCGCGACCGGCGCGAGGGGAACAAAGGTGCGTGGGAACGGGAGGTCGTTGCGCAGGAAGGCGATCCCGAAGGGGATCAGCAGCAGGATCAGGAGCGCGGGGACATGCGACCTTCCCGGTTCCGCGTCCGAACGCCCCCACCGATTCTGCAACCGCAGCAGACCGCCCAGAAGGACCGGAAGCAGCAGGAACCGGGCGGAGAGGAACGCCAGGAAGACGTGGGGGAGGGTGGTCCCGAGAACGTACCCACGACCGGGGGGGACGCGATCCATGAAGACGTTGTGTCGCACCTGTTCCATGACCGGGAGATAGGCGAGGGCGGCCAGGGCACACCCCACCCCCATGGCGGTGATCATGAGCAACCAGGGCGCCGGAGACGCACCGGACGAGGGAATCGGCGCGAGGTCAGGGCGTCCGAGCCGGCCCGCGATCCACCCGGTAACCGGCAACAGACCGAGCGCGATCACGAAGTAGGCATTGGACGGAATCGTGTACAGAAGGGCGAACACCGACCCTGCGAGAAGGGTCGCTCGGCCCGCCCCTCCCTTTGCCGCGCACTCCCACAGCAGGAACAGGACGGTCACCAAGAGAAACATGCTGGGGGCATACCCGCGCAGTTGCAGGGCGAAGTTCAGGAAGGGGAGGCTCGTCACGAGCAGGATCGCGGCAATGGAGGCGGCGAGCGAACCCAGGAACCGGCGGGCAAAGGCAAAGGTCATCCCCACCGTCCCCAGGGCGAGCAGCAGGTGCAGGGACCGCAGCAGCCAGACCCGATCCAACCAGGCCGCGATGTCGCGCACTCCGATCAGCCGGGTGACCAGGTTGTTGGAAAGGTTGTACAGGATGTGGTTGTTGGGCTCGGGGTAGCTGGTCAGGGTGGTGACGAGGTCCTGGAGCGCGAAGCCGGCCAGGGAGATGCACTCGTCCCACCACAGATCGCGGGTCAGGAAGGGGAGGGAGAGAGCAACCAGGACCAGGGTCGATGCCATGAGGAAGAACGCCTCGAGACGGTTCATCATGACGCGGGTCGCTAGGACTCCAGGTCCCGCACCGCCTGCATGGCCCGGTCCACCAGGTCCTGCGCGGTGTGGCGTCCGCGCGGTCCCTCCTGCAGATCCGAGTAGTCGAGGGGTTTCCCGTACGAGACCCGAATGCGTTTCCCGATCCGGGGAATGGCGGATCCTATGGGTAGCACATCCCGCATCCCATCGATGCGCACCGGGATGATCCGCGCCCCGGTGGAAAGGGCGACCAGACCCGCTCCCAGCTTCCCTTCGCCCACGGAGCCGTCCCGGGTCCGGGTGCCTTCCGGGAAGAGAACCATGATGGCGTCGGGCAGGAGCTGGATCATGCGCTTGAGGGCCTGCATGTCGCGACGACCGCGATTGACCGGGACGCACTTCCAGTGCCGGGCCAACCAGGCCTTGATGGGGGTGTTGTAGAAGTTCTCCACCGCGGCCGGGTTCCAGGGCATGAGACGGGGCTGGACCAGGGAGCGGGGATAGTAGACCGCCAACCCGACCAGGAAGCTGTCGATCATGGACTGATGGTTCGAGAGCAGGAGCGTGTTGGGCTCGGTGCCGACATGTTCCTTACCGCGGACCGTGGTGCGGTTGAGGACGAAGAACAGGATCCAGAACAGGGTCACGGTGAAGTTGGTGACGAGGTAGGACGTCAGGGATCCAAGAAAACCGGTGGGTGTTTCCGTGTTCGGCTCGGCCATCGCTGGAATCATAGGGAGGATGGCCGGGTCCCGCTACCGGGTTTCAGCGACCCCGACATGAGGACGGCGGGAGACACCTGGGTGCCTCCCGCCGCTTCGTTGGCTGTTGTCGCTGCCTGCGATCCTTCTAGACGCGAGCCTCGAGAATCATGTTGAACGGGGTCTCGGTCGCCCGGCGCACCGTCCCGAAGCCCGCGTCCCCGATGATCCCGGAGAGCCTGGCCTCGCCGGCCTGGGCTCCCAGCGAGAACCCACCGTCCTGGCTCAGGGCCGAGGGGGTGCAGACCTGGGTGGAGTAGGCGTAGTAGAGCCGGCTGATCGGGTTCATGTTCTCGCCCAGGGTGTCCTGCGACGCAGGCTCCACGATCATCCACGAGCCACCGGGAGCCAGAGTCCCGCGCACCCGCTTGGCCGCCCCGGCCGGGTCCCCCATGTCGTGGAGACAGTCGAAGAAGGTGACCAGGTTGTAGTTCCCGCCCGGGAAGTCCTGGGCCGTGGCGACCTCGAAGGTCACGTTGCTCAGGCCCTCGGCCTTGGCTGCCTCGCGGGCCTTCTCGATGGACGGGGCGTGGAAGTCGTAGCCCACGATGCGACAGTTCGGGAAAGCCTTGGCCATGATGAGGGTGGAGGTGCCGTACCCGCATCCCACGTCGGCGATGGAGCCTCCCTGGACGAGCTTGCCCTGCACCGAGCTGTCCAGGGCCGGGATCCAGTCCTGGACCAGATGCGCCTTGTAGGAGGGCTTGAAGAACTTGGCCACGCCGCTGAACAGACAGCTGTGGTGATTGCCCCAGCCCACCCCCTCGCCGGTCCTGAAGGCCTCGACCAGCTTCTGCTGATCCGCCCACAGGGAGACGAAGGAGTGGAAGGCGCCCCCCACGTAGACCGGGCTGTCCTCGTTGGCGAAGGCGAGCTGCTGCTCCAGGTTCATGGAGTAGGTCTCGGTGTCGGCGTCGTAGTCGATGTAGCCGCCGGTGGCCTGGTTGGCCAGCCACTCGCGGATGTAGCGCTCGTGGGTATCGGTGGCCTGGGCAAGGGAGGCCGAGGTCACGCTGCCGGCCTCGGCGATTGCCTTGTAGAGACCCAACTGGTCGCCGAGGAGAACGAGCGGCGCCGTGGCGGCAGCGCCCATCTCGCCGACGATCTTGATCATGAACTGCATGAGTTTTTCCATGTCGATGGCGGGGGTCTCGGTGGTCGTGGACATCTGGCTGCTCCTTGTATGGATGGGTAGGGAAGAATGGTCGAGCGGCTGGTTGCGCTCTCACAGGACAGTTCGAAATCCACGAACGGAACCTGCAATCAAAAGGAAGAAAATCTACAATGCATTAATTGACAATGCTTTACGCGCGTGAAGCTACCGCGCGATCAGGGACTGGTATTCCGGGTGGTCCGCCACGATGGGGGGAATGAATGGACAGCTGGGGATGATCCGGAGCCCGTGCTCCCGCGCGTAGTCCAGAACGTGCAGGACCAGCTTTCTCCCCACGCCCTGTCCCCGCTCCGAGGGGGGGACAAAGGTGCTCTGGAGATCGAGCACGTCATCGCCTCGGTGGGCGTAGCTCACATGGGCCGGTCCCGAGGGGAGCACCGTTCGGAACTGCCGGTTCGTCTCGTCATGTTCAATCGTGAGATCCATGGAGCCTCTCTAGGGGGCCATCATCCCGTCCCGCTTGGCCCTGAACTGGTTTCCAAAGTACCAGTTCGGGTAGCGCTTGTCCTCGGCCAACCGCCACCCCGTCTCGAAGAAGATCCGCACGTCTTCCTCGATACCGGCCATGTCCCAGGTCTCCGGATCGTACTCGTCCGCGACCTTGTGATAGCCGTTGGAGAGGTACTCCATGAACTGCTCCAGAACGGGGTGTCCTTCCACCAACTCCTCGTTGCGAGGCCCCCCCACGGCAAACAGCGCCGGGACGCCCCGCTTGGCCCACGGCCAATGGTCCGAGCGATAGTAGGCACCGGCTTCCGGGGCCGAGTCGTCCTGGAGGATCCGGCCCAGACGCGCCGCGGAGACGGCAAGGACATCCTCGATCTCCGAGGACCCATACGCGGTAACCGTCATCGCGGAGAAGGATCCGAAGGGGAAGAGGGCATCCATGTTCAGCACCGCGACGGTCCGTGACAGGGGGAGGAACGGATTGCGGGCAAGGTACTCGGACCCCAGAAGCCCCTTTTCCTCCGCCGTGGTGGCCACGATATAGACGGTGCGCCGCGGTGGTTCGGGAAGCGCGGCGAAGGCCTCGGCCACTTCCAGCAGTCCCGCGGTGCCGGTCGCGTTGTCGACCGCCCCGTTGAAGATCTGATCCCCGTCCAGGGATTCGTTCCGGCCCACGTGGTCCCAGTGCCCGGTATAGATGACGCACTCCTCGTTTGTCTCCCGCCCCGGAATCCGGCCCACCACGTTGTGGGAGAGGATCTCCCTGCGTTGCGCGGCATACGAAGCGGAGGCCCGTAGGGGAGTGGCGATCCCCCGGAACCCGGGGGTGGCGGCCCGCGCCAGCAGGTCGTCCAGATCCAGATCGGCCCGGGCGAGGAGACGGCGGCCCGCTTCCTCGTTCACGTGCACGACGAGTTCGAGCTTCTCCTGGTTCGCGTCGTCCTGGAGGAACTGCTGGGACTGCCCGACGCCTCCACCGGTCATCACCGACCAGGGGAATCCCGCGGTGGCCTCGGTGTGGATGACGATGGCGGCCCGTGCTCCCATCCCCGCCGCGGTGTCGTACTTGGTGCCGGGGAGACCGTGCACGGTGAGCATCCGGCCCGCGAACAGGGTGGAGTCCTCCTGCGAGGTGGGCTCGCCGCGAAACAGGATCACCGCAGCGCCTTCGGCCGATATCCCCTGGTAGTCATTCCAGTCGAAAGCGTCCGCGGTGATCCCATACCCGGCAAAGACAACCGGAAGGTCCGAAAGGGCGACCGAGGCAGCCGGCCGTCCCAGGAAGGCGACAAAGTCGTCGTCGAAGGTGAAGGAGGTGTCCTCGCCGCGATCGCGGATGGAGAACGACGGGGTGCCGTCGCGCCGCGTCTCCACCAGCGGGACTTCCTGCAGGTAGGAATCCCCGTTACCCGGCGCGACCCCCATCCGGGTGAACGCCTTCACGAGGTACTCCAGGGTCGCCTCTTCACCGGGCGTGCCCGGCTCGCGGCCCTCGAACGCATCCGAGGCAAGAATCTCCACATGCCGGGCCAGATCGGCTCCGGTAATGGTCTCCCAGGCGGGGAGGAATGCATCGTCACCGGCGGTGGCGGGCACGGCGAGCAGCAGGGCAAGGAAGCACAACGCGGGTTTCATGGGCGATCTCCTGGCCTAGGGGCCGTCCTGCTCGTTCCCTGGCCGGGGAATGGGGGCGAGCGTCCATGCAAGTGAAATGAGCGGGGCATCCGCCTGGGGTTGCTCCCACAGGAGTTCTGCGATGGCTTCGAGGTGTTGATTGATCCGGGCCAAGGCGTCCGGGCGAGGGGCGCCGAGGACGCGGAAGAAACCGAGATTGCGCCGTGGACCCTCGGTCACCGCCTCCGCTTGTTGGATTCCGGTGGCGAAATCCCGCTCCGCCTGACGGCAGAGAGCGGTGGCCGATTGGGTGATCAGGTCCCGGAAGCGAGGTTCCGCCAGGGCCCGTTGCAGACGCATCCTCGGAGAGGGGGTGGCGTAGAGCTTTTCCTGGCGCCGGTTGACGGTGCGGTGCCCCGACTCGATCACCAGCCCCACCGCGAGCAGCTGCTCGAGATGGTGGTAGATCGCCGAGGGTTTCATTCCGATGGCCCGGGCCAGCTCCCGCACCGAAAGGGGGCCGTCGCCGGCGAGTCGATCCACCATGTCCTGGCGACGGGAGGAGGAAAGACACTGGATCTGCTTGCGATCCAGGATCCAGTAGGCGGCGCTCCGGGCGGGTGATCGGGTACGGGAGTGGGACATGACCTATTCAATGTATGATGTAAATTTGAATAAGTCAACCGGGAAACGTCCGGGGTCACCCGGCGGGTGATCTCAGGGGACGAGGACCACCTTGCCCAGGTTCTTGCGGTCCTGGAGGTAGTGGTGTGCGGCGGCTGCCTGCTCCAATGGGAACGTCCGGGCGATGACCGGCTTGAAGGAGCCCTCGGTGTATCCGGCAAGAATGTCGGTCATCCAGGAGGAGACGCGGTCCCCCTCGTCCCACAGGCGCCCGAGGTTGACCCCGAAGGCGCCCTTGTTGCCGTTCATGAGCGCCGCCGGGTTGAACCGGAACCAGGGGAGGGTCAGCGCCATGCGGAGGTAGCCCAGCCAGGCGCGCCGCTTGCCCGTAACCGCCGATGAGATGCCGAACATGCCCAACCGTCCCGACGGAGCCAGGGTTCGAAAGCTCCTCGCGAAGGAACTTCCCCCCAGGCTGTCCAGGACGAGCTCGACCCCGCGTCCCCCGGTCAGCTCGCGCACCCGTTGCTCGAAGTCCTCGGTGCGGTAGTCGATGCAGTGGGCCACGCCCATCTCCCGCAGGGCGTCGTGTTTCCCGGCCGATGCGGTGCCCAGGATGGTGGCGCCGATACGACCGGCGATCTGGATTGCCGCGATGCCGACCCCGCCGCCGGCCCCATGGACCAGCACCGTCTCGTGCGCCTTGAGACCTCCCATGACCACCAGGGACTGCCAGGCGGTGAGATAGTTGACCGGCATGGCCGCTCCCTCGGTCGCACTCATTCCGGAGGGCCGGGGGTAGACCTGGATTTGCGGAAGGCAGATCGATGTGGTGTATCCGCCGAACCGGCTCAGCCCCAGCACCGGGGCTCCCAGGTGGTCGCGCGACACCCCGTCGCCGACCGCATCCACCGTGCCGGCCACTTCGTATCCCGGCACCACCGGCATGCGGGGGAGGTCGGCGTAGATCCCCAGACGCGCGACCACGTCGGCGAAGTTCACCCCGGCCGCTTCCACCTTCAGGCGGAGCTCACCCGGGCCGGGTTCGGGATCGGGAGCCTCCCGCACGGACAGCACCTCCGGGGCGCCGGCGCGGGGAATCCAGACCTGCCGCATCTCAGACGGGGGCGGTCCCGGTCTCCTTGGGGCGCCGGGCGTTGATCGTCCCGTCGCGCGCGACCCGGCTGTGCAGGGTGATGTTGCGGTCGAACAGGAACCGGAGCCAGAGCCGCGTCCAGGACGAGTAGCTGTGGAGTTGGCCGTAGACCTCGGGCACGAGCCGGCGCAACCGGGGCAGGCGATTCCAGGCCACGAACGGGAAGTCGTGGTGCTCGTTGTGGTGTCCCACGTTGAGCGCCACCGTGTTGAGCTTCCCGTAGTAGCTGCCGGTTTCCTGGAGGTCGTCGAAGGTCGTGTAGTGCTCCTGGATCCATCGCGCACCCACCGGGTGGGGGCCGATGCTGAACACGACGCTCAGGGTGAGGTAGAGCAACGCGCCCGGTCCCATGAGGAAGAAGACGAGGGCGTTGGTTCCCAGGATGGTCACGGTGTTGAAGAGGATCCACGGGGTGAGCAGCGAGGTCCTGCTGTGTCGCGACAGTCGGTTGATGCGAAGTCCCTGGAACAACCAGAAGAAGCACTGCCACATGAGTTTTCCGAACCAGGTGTTTCCGATCAGTTTCGCTTCCCATTCGGAAGGCATGTCCATGTCCTGGGTGTGGTCCCCCTGGAATCGATGATGACGCAGGTGACACACACGGAAGGTCTCGCTGGAGGGAATGACGATGGGGATGTTGGCCACCATGCCCAGCAGCCGGTTTCCCGCCTTGCCCTTCACGATGAGGTCGTGGGTGCATTCGTGGATGAGGACCCACAAGGTGTGGTTGGCGAAGGCGCCCACGAACCAGGACACCAGGAGAATCTGCCACCAGGGCGCCGATCGGAGCACCCAGGCCAAACCGAGCTGGAGACCCACCACGGCGAAGACGAGGATCGCGCTGCGCGGTTCACGCCCGAACAACTCGCGCACCTCGGGGTGTTCCTTGAGAATGCGCCGACCACGATCCCGATGGGGTTCGGGGTAGTCGACCTCGAAGAACCCGCTTTCGGTGTTCGATGGTTTCTGCGGAACGGTTTCGGCGACGGACACAGCGGCTCCATGGGCTGAGGTGTTTCCGGACCCCGACCACCGGGTTCCAGCCCGAAAGTGTACCCCGGAAGCCCATTTCCCGCAGCAGTTTCGCGAAAGCGATGCCCGGGTGGGACCCCCGGCGGGATATAATCGAGGGGTCGTTCTCCCCACCACGACGACCGCTGCAATTGCGGCACGGGTTCACCATGATGCCACTGCAACGCCTCGTCACGCGAGCCGCCCTGGGCAGCCTCCTGCTGGGTCTGGCCGGTCCCGCGTACGCCGGTGGCCCGCTCAACCTCTTTGATCCCGCCACGGAAACGCCGTTCGCCTACCCTCCGGGTACGGTTTCGGTGCGGACCGACCTCGGATCGCTGGGACCGCTGACCCAAGCCGAGACCGATTCCCTGGTCCGATTCGCCTTTGCCCAGTGGACCGGGGTCCCCACGTCCTACTTCGCCGGTGAGGTCACCGGAGAGATCGAACTGGGCGGCATTCCCACCGACATCACGCTGGCCAACGTGGACTCGCTGATCGGCCCCTACAACGGGGGAGGGATTCATGTTATCTACGATCACGATGGATCCATCCTCCAGGGTTTCTTCGGGGCCCCGCCGGGAGTGGCCGGGGTGGCCACTCCCGAGTACTCGGGAACCGGGGTACGGGATCTGCTGGAGAGTTGGGCCGTGTTCAACGGGAATCTGGTGGACCCCGCCGACCTTGCCCCCATCCCCGGGTCCGCGTTTGCCGGTGTGATCACCCACGAGTTGGGCCACGCCATCAACCTCGCCCACGCCCAGACCAACGGGGCGATCGTGTTCTTCGGCGATGCCCTGGGGCCCTCGGGTTGTGCCGGCCTCGGTGGGCTCCCTACCGTGAACGACGTCGAGACCATGTACCCCTTCATCGACCCTTCGCCGCTGGGTACGGGGATCGCCCAGTCGACGGTGGATCTGCGGGAAGACATCGTGTCGATTTCCGATCTGTACCCCACCGCGGGATGGCCGGGAACCCATGGGACCCTGACCGGTGTCATCCGGATGCCGGACGCAACCGAGGTGACCGGGGTGAACATCATCGCCCGGAACGTCGCGGATCCGGTGGGGGATGCGGTCTCCACCCTGTCCGGAGACCTCACCCAGGGTGTGCTCGGGCCGGACGGCGCCTACACCCTCAACGGGTTGACTCCCGGTGCTTCCTACGTGGTGTATGTGGACCGCATCGACAACGGCGGTTTCAGCACCCCCGTCGCCTCCGTGGACTACTTCGAGGAGTACTGGAACGGGGCCGGCGAGAGCGGCGACCTGTCCACCGACTCGGCCTGTGTGTCGGTACCGGTGGTCCCGGTGGCGGGGGTGCCGGTGGTCGCGGACTTCGTGCTCAATGTGGACCCCAACGCGCTTTCCCTTGGTGACGATGCGGCCATGCGGATCCCCCTTCCCTTCGTTTTTCCGTTCTGCGGGGGTCTCTACGACTCGGTGTGGGTGAGCTCGAACGGTTGTCTCACCTTTGGTGCGGGGGACGCGGCCTTCCTCATCTCCACCGCGGATCTCATGGCGGGGCCTCCCCGTATTGCCGCGCTGTGGAGCGATCTGACTCCGGATCTCGGGGGCTCGATCACCGCCGGCGCAGTGGGTTCCGACTTCGTGGTCGCCTACACCGGTGTTCCCGAGTTCCTGTTCGGCGGCGCCAACACCTTCTCCATCACCCTGCGTCCGGACGGGACCCATCGCGTCGACTACGGGTCACTCACCTCCCAGGGCGCCCTGTTCGGGGCCCTCGCGGGTCGCAGCCCCGGCGGCGGCGCGGTGGACCCGGGGAGTACCGACCTCGGCGCCGCGGTCCAGCCGCTGGGGATGGTTCAGGAAACGGTGTACGAGCACTTCCTGTTCGGGCCGGATCTGGGCAACAGTCAGCTGGAGTTCGCGGCCTGCGGTGATGTCACGGCGGTACGCCCCGGCCCCGCGGGGTTCCACAACCTGGCCAGCTCTCCCAATCCCTTCCGCGCCCGCACCGGGGTGACCTTCACCCTCGCCCAACGCGAACGGGCCACGGTGAGCGTGTTCGACGTGAGGGGAAGGCGCATCGAGGTCCTGGTCGACACCTGGCTGGACGCGGGGGACCACGCGGTGCAGTGGAGCGGATCCTCGGTCGATGGAGGCGGAGCCGCCCCGGGGCTCTACCTGCTCGTTCTCGAGACGCCATCGCAGCGGGAAACCCACAAGGTGATGCGGCTTCCCTGAACTCAGGGACCGGAAGCCAACTCCTTTGTCGGCGCCGCGGTCGCGATGGTGGCTCCCCAGGTGACGGCCTCGGTATCGACCCCGATCAGCCGCACCATCAGCGCGTCGTTCTGGACCACGCTTGCCGCGCCGACCCGAACCACGTCGATGACCCGATCGACGAGTTCCGGGTCACCCATGACCAGGTGGCGCTCGTCCAGGCGAATGACCCGCGAGCAGCCACGCTGGGCCATCAACGACTCCAGGGACACGGACGTGCCGTCCCGGAACCGAAGCACGGTGACCTCGGCGCCGGTGGGGGTGCTGCCGGAAACCGCCAACTCGACCGAAGACCAGATCCCGGGACCGGCAGCCCTGGCAACCGCGGAGAGGCCCGGTTGCGAGGACAGGATCTGCTGGATCAGCGCAGGGTCCTGGTTGGCGCGGGACACGTCAACGACCCGGAACCCCTGGAGGTCCCGGGGGAGGAAGGTCAACAGCGGGTCGGCCTCGGCGCTGGCCGGCGACGGCGCGCCGAGCAGCGCAACCAGTGGAAG
Organism: Candidatus Eiseniibacteriota bacterium; assembly: GCA_942491735.1. Taxonomy (GTDB): domain Bacteria; phylum Eisenbacteria; class RBG-16-71-46; order JABDJR01; family JABDJR01; genus CALOCN01. The sequence goes on from CALOCN010000014.1 coordinate 1,118,572, forward strand.
AACAGCGAACAGGACGGGACGCATACGCGAGCTCCTTTGTGTTGGCTCCAGTGTCCAGCCCCTCGGAAGGCAACCATCGACTCGCGACGGGCGTTCCGGATCCCGTTCCGATTATCGGTTGCGGTCGGCGGGTGGTTGAGCGGAAGGAGCGCGGGAGCCCGGCGGCCGGGTCAATTCGCGTGCTGGTCCGCGACGTCGATCCGGTTGGCGGTCTCGGCCCAATGCCCGGCCCAGATGGCCAGGATGACCGAGCCCCCGAAGCAGTAGATCCCCAGACGCGGAACCATGGCCACGCTGCCCCCCATGGCCTCGACCCGGAGCAGGACCACCAGCACCGCGACGACGAACACGTCCAGCATGGACCAGCGGCCGGTTGCCCGCATCCAGCGGTAGAGGGGCTTGGACTCGTCCGTCCATCCGGCGAGGACTCCCATGAACAGGCTGAACAGCTTGATCACGGGGAAGATGAAGGTGAACAGGACGAGAATGCCGGCGAGGAGGAACTCGCCGTCCTCGAACAGGTTCTGGATCGCACTGGGAAGGGTGTAGGTCTCCGTGCGATCAATGAGGGGGAGGAACCGGGTGCTGAACGTGGTCATGGGGAGGACCAGTCCCAGGGTGTAGGCCACGGTAGCCACCAGGGTCAGGAGACCGGCGCCGATGCGGTATGTGCGGCTTCCCCAACCCACGATTCGTTGTTCCTTCGACGTTGCGTTGCGCGATACCCGGCCACGAGCGTTCCGTACTGTGCCGGAGACCCCCGCAAAAGTCAAAAGTGGCTTCCCCACCGTCTACGACGGACCCGGGGGCCGGGTTGCCTCATTCCCGGCGATAGATGGTCCAGGTACGGACCCGGGACAGCCAGTCATTGACATTGATATCGAAGCGGTTGTGGATCGTGATCAACCAGCCGGGGAGGCTTCCGGCCTCGCGGGTCCAGGTTCCACCCAGCGCCGTGAGTGCCTCCGGAATCTCGAACCCTCCGGAGACGAACACGGTCAAGGTGTCCGAGGTTCCTGCCGCGTCGGAGAGCGCCTGCGGGGAGGCGTGGGTGATCACGCTCACCCGCGGGGACCGATAGACGGTCATGTCCAGGCCGTGCGCGCGGTAGGGGGAATCCTCCAGGGCGTACAGGGTGAACGGGGCGCGCTCTCCTTCGTTGTAGAGGTAGCGATAGATGATCATGCGTTCGTTGGCCGGCTTGAGGGTGAAGAAGACGAGGACGAGCAGGTTCAGACCCCAGAAAGCACGGCTCCAGCGGACCGTGACGGCGGGCGGGAAACGGGGGAGTCTCGAACCGCCCCATCCATCGAACCCCATGGCAAGCAGGAGCGGCAGGACATAAATGAGGGGGAAGAGGAAGCGAAGTTCCTTGTGTCCCACCGCGGTATGGGCGACCAGGAAGGGGACGACCATCCAGACCACGGGATGACCCCGTCCGCGCACGAGGGCGACGGCGAGCGCGACCAGCAGGGCCAGGGAAAAGGGGGGGACGAGAAAGATGAGCAGTTGGACGGCGTACTCGAACCACGGGTCGATCCCGAAGGAGTTCACCCGATTGTCCAGGATCTGGGTGGTGAAGTACGTCACCGGGGTGAGAACCCAGTCCCCATAGAACCAGCGATCGATACCCAGGTTGATCGCCAAGCCGAGGGTCACCCCGGCCAGGAGGGGGGGATAGATGCGAGGCGAGGGGCGTTGCCACAGGAGCCATGCGCCGAGTCCGGCGATGGCGAATCCGACCTGGAAGCGGAAGTAGAAGGCAAGCACCAGCAGGACTCCGGCCAGGGCCCACAGTGCGTCCGATCGCCGCGGCCGATCCGGGTCGAGGAGGCGCAGGACCAGAAACGCGCCCGAGAACAGGGCCAACCCGGCGGCGTTCTCCGAGGTGAATCGGCCGTGGAGGAAGGGCAGGTAGGCAAAGACCAGGGAGAACGTGATGAAGAAGCGGCGGCAGGCGGCGCTGCGGATCGATGGAAGCCCGTGGCGGAGGATGACCAGGGTCAGGCTGAGACCCAGGAGTCCCATGCCCAGACGCAGGGCGAACACGACCAGGAAGGGGTCGGACACTCCCAGGGCTCCGAACAGGCGGAAAGCGGCCCAGGCGAGAGCGGGTTGCAGTGCGGGGCGGGCCTGCTCGGCGAACTCCCAGGCCAGGGACTGGGCCGGCACCGTTCCCAGCTTGTACGCGGCGAACTCGAGAATCTGGAAGTGCTCGTCCGGCTGGAACGGACCCGCGTTGAACCACGCGGCGAGGACGTGTGCGAGCAGGGAGGCAACGAGGAGGCCGCGGACCGGAGTCATAGGCGGCGGATTCTAGCAGGTGTCCGGATCCCCGGAATGCGGCGCTAGTCCTCTTCCTCGATGATGTAGGTGGGGCGCCCGTTGGCGGTGACGCGGAACCTCCCCGTGCCCACGTTGCCGTCGTCCAGGAGGGAGTCGAGCAGTCGGACCTCCTCGGGCTTCAGTCCCCCTGCGGAAAAGATGGAGATCGCCGCGTAGTCGTAGCCGTCCGGGCCTTCCCAGTTGTAGTTGCCGCCGATGGGGGTTTCGTTGGCCCAGATGCTGGGATTGATGAACGAGTCCATTCCCGGCGGCAGTTCGAGGTGGCTGTCGGGGGGGTACTGGCCGTAGGCGGCGAGGTAGGCCACGAACGCGGTGGAGAGATTGCGCATCTCGGCCGCGGTCCGTCCCACGCGTGCGTTCCGCTGGAAGCGCAGGTAGTTGGGTAGTGCGATGGAGGCCAGGACCCCGACGATGATCACCACGATCATCAGCTCGATCAGGGTGAACCCGCTCTGGTCGCCGAGGCGGGCGCGCTTCGGGTTCTGCATCGGTGGCATTGCTCCATGGCAGGGGAAACCACCCTCCCGGGGTCGCAAGTCGCATGCCAGGAGCAAGACGGCCTGGAGAGGGGTTTGGCCGTTTGTTCTCCCCGCGTTCCCGTGCGGATTGCCCGCCGGTCGTGCGTGCTGCATGGCCGCCGGTTGGTATGCTCCCATCATGCGCACCTCTCCGGGCCCCCGACCCGCTCCCAACAGCGGCTTCACCTACTCGGGATACGTCCCTCCGGGAAAGGGGGGGCGAACCGTCACCGACTACCTGGCCGAGTCCTTCCGCCACAGTTCGCCGGATCAGTGGAGGGAGCGGGTGCTTCGGGGCGAGGTGCGCGTCGCCGGGGAACGGGCCTCGCCGACCCAGTGCGTGGAGACGGGGGATGAGGTCACCTGGTCCCGTGAGCCCTGGATCGAGCCGGTCGTGCCCCGGGGTACCGCCTGGTTGTATCGGGATGCGGATGTCCTGGCCGTGGCCAAGCCGCCGGGGCTGCCCAGCCAGCCCGGTGGCGGGTACCTGGAGAACACCCTGTTGGCCCTGGTGCGGGAACGGGATCCCGGGGCGGTTCCACTGCACCGTCTGGGAAGGTGGACCTCCGGTGTGGTCCTGTTCGCCCTGTCATCCCGCGCGCGGACGCGTCTTTCCCGGGCTTTCCGTGCGGGAACGGTCTACAAGCGGTATCGCACCCTGGTCTCCGGGGATCCCCAGCGCACCACCTGGAGCATCGACACACCCATTGGACCGGTGCCGCATGCCGTCCTGGGCACCGTCCACGCGGCAAGCCCGCAGGGCCGCCCGTCCCGCAGCGTGGTGTCGGTCCTGGAACGGTTCGGCGATCGCGCCCTGGTGGATGTGGTGATCGCGACCGGGCGACCCCATCAGATCCGGATCCATCTCGCGGCGGCGGGACACCCGCTGGTCGGAGACCCACTGTATGCGCCCGGGGGTCTACCCGCTGACGCCGGTGACGCGCTACCGGGTGATCCCGGTTACCTGCTGCACGCGACCGAGGTGAGGGTGGCTCACCCCTCCGGCGAGGCCCAGGTGCATGTTGTGCTGCCGCCTCCGCTCGCGCTGCGTCTCAGTTCCCGGAGCACTTGCCGTCCTCGATGCACTTGCTGAGGGTGTAGCCCACTTCGTCCGTGGTCTGTTTGGACTGGGCTCGGATCCCGGGGATCCAGTCATTGAGTGCCGTTTGGAAGTCCGTCTTGGCCTGCTGGAACTCCGTCGGGGTCATCCCCACCTCGGCAAAGAAGGTGGGAACGGCGCCGGCGAGGAGCGAGTCCACATAGTCCACCCGATGGCAGTTCTCGTGGAATCCGAGGGTCACGTTGCCCTCCTTCTTGTCGTCCGCGGTGGTGCCGCGTCCATACACCGACCGCGCGTTGGCACTGGTCTTGGGTCCGTACACGGTCTGGATCGGGATCGTTCCGTTCAGGGTGAACTTGCCCAACAGCTTGGTAATCCGGGTTTCCCCGTCCACCTGGCCGGTTTCCGCTCCCGGGTAGGTGAAGGCGAGGGTCTTGCTCGTGATCTTGGTCCGGGCGGTCGAACCCAGCGAGGCGTCGGTCCCGTCCTCGAGCACCTCGACCTTGATGTCCACGGTCACCCTGTCGGTGGACTCCTTGGCCACCTGGGTGACTCCGGTTTTCGGCGGGGGAGGCGCCTTGGCATTGTCGGGAAGGTCGACATCCGCGAACGGCTCCGCCCGAGCCGCGGGGGCCAGCGGGTGCGGACGGGGATCGTCGGGGAACTCGAGGTCGCTCAGGGTCCCGGGGTCCTGGAAGTGTCCGGGACCCCCGCCCCCCACCGGCGAATCGGGGTGGGGGCCGCGACGCACGATCACTTCGGGAGGAGCGCCCTTTCCCATCAGACGACCGGGAAACGGGTTTGGCGGTGGATACGCATCCGGGATCCGTCCTCCGGGGTGGTCAGCGCAGAACGATCCTGAGTCCGGATGCCTTTACCTGGCCCCAGGTCATGGCCCGCACCGGAACGTTCGCGTTGACCGATCCGCTGTCACCGGCATAGTTGGTCGGCGAGTTGATCGTGGTGGATCCGTCGGCGTTCATTGCCGTGACCCCGTCGGTGGGCAGGGCGCCGTAGGTCCAGGTCGCGTTGGTGTACATCCAGTACTCGAGGGTCTCGCCGGCCACCGGCAGGAACCCGTCGGGGAGAATGAAGTCCGGGGTGGGGGCTCCCGGGAGGTCGGCGAATCCCTGGGTAGCCAACAACAGATGCCGGTTTGCCGTATCGCCGGTCAGGTTGCCGCGGAACGAGTAGCGGCGGTCCACCGCGACGGCCTGCAGCCACTTGCCGCTCAGTTCGTGCTCGGACGAGAAACCGCAGCACTCCTTCATCTCGATGAACTGCACCGAGCCGTCGGTGTTGCTGAACACTTCGTTGAAGCGCCACTGATGGGATGCCGACTCGCCCGCCGCGGGGAGGAAGGCGATGGCCAGGACGATACCCGTGAACAGGGTCTTGTGGATCATGGTCGTTTCCTCCGACTGGGAACCGAGTCTATCACGGCCGGCCGCCCGCCCTGGGATCGGGCGATGGAAGGAAGGGGCCGTTCCCTTCCGGCGTGGGGATTCCCGGGGGCAGGAGGCCCGAGGGAACACGCTCCGGCACCCGGCTCAGGTCGAGCCCGTCCGGCCCGGGCCGAAGGGTTCCGGTGGTGGTGAGCATGAAGGCGACCAGGGCGTCGATCTCGGGGTCGGTCAGACCGAGGGGCCGGATCGACGGATCCCGCTCCGCTCCCGCGGCCATGAGTTCCGCGTCGCTGATGTCGTCCGGGCCGAGTCCTCCGCGGTTGTAGAAGGCCACCACCGCGTGGAGGGTGGCCGCGTTGCCACTATGGAAGTAGGGGCCGGTTCCGGCCACCTCGCGCACGGTGAGGGTGCGGAAGGCGTACCTGCGATCGGCGAACTCCTCCGGGTCGGCGTGGAACCGCCCGAAGTCGTGTCCGTCCCCGTCCTTGCCCCCGAACCCGGGGAGCAGTTCGTCGTAGTCGTCGGCCACTCCCTGGACGTGGAAGTCGTAGTCCGAGAGCATGGGGCCATGGTGGCACTCGCCGCAGGCGGCCTTGCCGAAGAACAACTCGAACCCGCGTCTTTCCCGGGACGTGAACACGCCATAGTCGCCCGACACGAATCGGTCGTAGCGGGAGTCCGGGGCGCGCAACTCCCGCTCGAAGGCGGCAAGGGCCTTGCTCACGTGGGAGATCCGGATGTCGTTCGCGCTCGTGATCTCTTCCGGGTAGGCGGCGATGAAGAGGGGCTCGTAGCCGGGCACCGCGCGGACCCTTGCCGCCAGGCTGTCCCGCACCGCATCGGCTCCCAGGGCGTCCCCCAGCAGGTCACGGCCGTAGGCGTCCCCCGCCATTTCCTCGCGCACGGTGAAGGGGGCCAACGCCTGGAACTCGAGCCCCAGGGTGACCCGTCCGTCCATGAACTGGAAGCTCTCGTTGGTGGAGGCCGGGGTCCCCAGACCGTTCAGGGCGGCGTTCACGATGGTGAGCGAGTTCCGGGCCACCGGTGGGATGGTCCGGCCGGTGATGGAGGAGACCGCGTTCAGCGACCGGGCGTCCCCCAGGGCCTCGCCGTTGACCGATCCCGCTCCCGTCCCCCGGGCCAGGCGGGTGCCGTCGCCGTAATGGAACGCGGGATGGTGGCAGGTGCCGCAGGCCACGTCGTCGGTTCGGTCCCGGTAGGGGGCCTTGCCCGCGGCGCTCTTGATCCAGGGTGCGGACTCGCCTCCCAGGATCGGATCGAAAAAGAGCAGCCGGCCCAGGCGAATGCGATCCGGGTTGTAGCGGTTGTACTGGGGGTACTCGAGCTCGGGAAGCGGGGCCAGCGAGAAGGCCTCGATCAGTGTTTCCAGACGCGCGACATCGATGGGTTCCGTGGGTTCGTTGTTCCCGCAGCTGGCCAGGCCAAGGGAGAAGACGGCGAGCACGGACAGGAAGGAAGCGCCGAACCTCATGGAACGCGGTTCACCGGGACTTGGGGGGCGTGTCCGCCTTGATGCGTCCCCAGCTTGTCCGCTGCACCGGAACCAGGCTGGGTCCGAAGCGTTGGATCCGGTCGTTGAGGGAGTCGGCCACGAAGACGTTGCCCAGGGGGTCCACCGCGATTCCCCAGGGTAGATCGAACTCGCCGGCCGCGGTTCCCTCGGTGCCCCACACCGCGATCACGCTGAAGGAGGGGTCGAAGATCTGCACGCGGTCGTTGCCCGAGTCGGTGACCAGGAAGTTGCCGTCCTGGTCGATGGTGAACGAGTAGGGGAGCTCGAGATGGCCCTCCCGATGACCGAAACGGCCGAACTGGCCGAGGTACTCGCCGTCGGTGTCGAAGTACTGGATGCGGTGGTTCTTCACGTCGCTGACGTACACCTTTCCCTGGTGATAGGCGATCGCGGTGGGCAGGTCGAACTTCCCCGGCGTGGAGCCGAAGGAACCCCACTCGGCGACAAAGCCTCCCGTGGCGTCGAACTTCTGGACCCGCGAGTTCCACTGGTCCGCGATGTAGATGAACCCGTCGTCGTCGACGGTGACACCCACCGGGAAGTTGAACCGACCCGGGCCCTCCCCGAACTGTCCGAACTCGAGAAGGAACACGCCGTCGCGGGTGAACTTCTGGATGCGATGGTTGTCCGAGTCCCCGATGTAGACATCCTGGGCATCGTCGATGGCGATGCCGCTGGGAATGTTGAATTCCCCCGGACCCGTTCCCTTGTGTCCCCACAACCGGACCAGGTTGCCTTCCTTGTCGAAGACCTGGATGCGGTGGTTGTCGCTGTCCGTGACGTAGAGGTGGTTCCGGTCATCGACAACCAGGTGATACGGGCTGTCCATCCTGCCCGGTTCGTTGCCGACCCCGCCCCATTCGGTGATGAACTGGGGCAGGGCAAAGGTGGGATGGGCGGCCAGTCCGAGCGTGCCGAAGAGAATCGCTGTTGAGAGCCATCGTGGCTTCATGACAAGAGTCCTTGGCCGAGCGCAGGGGTGCAGTAGCCCGCGGAGGGCCTTTCCAGAGGGACCTCAAGCGTACCGGACGCGAAGTGAGAGTTCAACTGATTGTGCGAGCGCGTGTTACGGCAATCAGCGTCGGGGTTTACGGGCGAGCCGGGGCAAAAGAATGGGGGCGGAACCCTCGAGTCCCGCCCCCATCACACATCGAGGACCGGTCAAGCCTCGAAGACCTCGCTGGCGCGGGCCATGTAGCTCACGACGTCGACCCCGTGGGGGCAGGCCGCGTTGGCGGGGCGGAAATCCACCTCGCGCAGACGCCGCGCACCCTCGGGCAGTTGGCTGAAGAGCTGCCGGGCCGTCTCCGTATCCCCGTAGGTATCGTGATACATGAGGTAGCGCAGGGTGGCCCCGATCCGTACCGGAGCGTCCACCGCGGGGTTGCACAGGTGATCGCACCCGTCGCAGGCGGCGCCGCGGGTGGCGGCGGCGTACTCTTCCAGGGCCTGATAGTCCGCTTGCCCCATGTCATGCCGATCGAGGGCGGCAGCGATGTTCTCCTTGAGGATGTCGAAGGTCTTCATGGCCGAAACGGCGGCGCTGATCCGCTCGTCGGCCCACACCGCCTTGAGTACGGCCTGGTGCTTGTTCCATTTGCCGGTCTGTTCGAACGGCTTCCACTTCTCCTCGAAGGAGACCTCGGACCCCTGGGTCTTCATGGCGATGAGCCCCACGTCGGCGGCCCGAGCGGCGTCCATGGCCTTGTTCAACTCGGTGTTTCCGTACTGGCGAAAGTTGTAGCGGAACATGACGGCGTCCACCCAGCCCACTTCACCGGCGAGATGCAGGAGCTCGGCCACGTTGCCGTCATGGCAGGAGAAACCGAAGTGACGGATCCTGCCTTCCTTCTTGAGCCGCTCAACCGTCTTGCGCAGTTCGGGGTCCTTCAGCGGTGAGGGATCCTCGACCGCGTGCAGGAAGTACATGTTGAAGTAGTCGGTACGCATCGACTCGAGACCGGCGGTGAGGGTCTTCTCGAGTCCCTCAGGGTCGTGGGCATCGCTCTTGCTCGTGACCCAGATCTTGTCACGCAGTTCGGCGCGGGCCAGGAAGTTGCCCACGCTTGTTTCGCAGGTGCCGCCACCGTAGCAATCCGCAGCGTCGATGTAGTTCACGCCGAACCGGTAGGCCTCGGCAAGCTTGGGATCGAATCGGCTGTCGAGCTTGACCCCGGCGCCGAACAGGAGGATGGGCACCGTCTCACCGGTCTTGCCCAGCGTGCGCCGGGGGACCTGGGGCAGTTCCACCGAACCGCCCTCATCCTCGTCCTGGGCCCTGGCCAGGGAAGGAACGAGACCGGCTCCCACGCTGGCCGCGGCCCCGGCGGCGGCGCCCAGCTTGAGGAGATTGCGTCGACTGATCTTCGGGTTCCGTTCCATCGGTCCTCCTTGGCGGGTGGCGCCTAGGTCTGCTTGCTGCTCAGGAGCAGGGTGCGATCCTCGGACCGCGTTTCCCCGATTGCGGTCACATAGACCGCAGCGTCGTCGATGACCGGGCACTCATGTTCGCAGATTCCGCAGCCAATGCAAAGTTCCGGTCGCATGTAGGGCTTGTTCAGGGTCACCGTGGTTCCATCCCAGCGGGTGAACTCCTCGTCGTAGGTGCCGATGGCCTTGGGGCTTACCGGGCAGACCTCCTCGCACACCACGCAGGGGGTCTCCATGGACCAGGGGAGGCACCGACCCCGGTTGAAGAAGGCGGTTCCGACCTTGATGGGGCCGGCCTCGATGTATTCGGCCACTCCCAGCTTCTTCTCGATGGAGATCTTCTGGATGGCCCCGGTGGGGCAGACATCACTGCACAGGGTGCAGTTGAGCTGGCAGAAGCCCACCGCGAAGTCCATGACCGGGGTCCACAGCCCCTCCAGGCCCCCCTGGGCCAGCGATGACGGCTGGAGCACGTTGGTGGGACAGACGTTGATGCACTGATCGCACTTGATACAGCGCTCCAGGAACTCCGACTCCTCGACCGACCCGGGTGGGCGGATCGCCTTCTCGTTGAAGCCCCGGTTGTTCACCGCGGCGGACAGGCGGAGGAAAGGGAAGGAGAGGAACCCCAGGATACCCACGAACACCCAGCGTCTTCGGGGGACGTCCGGACCGGCGATCACCGTCTCGGGGCGCCCCGAGATGACCTTCTTTCCGAACAGGGTGGCGGTGGCTTCCTTCACCTTTCCCTTGCCGGTTCTGAGCTTGCCCACGATGCGGTCCTTGACCGGCACCGGAGCCAGCGCGAACGAAAGGGCGTCCTCGGGACAATCGTCGATGCAGTTGAAGCAGACAAAGCACTCGCTCTTGCGCAGGGCGTCGTGGGGATCGGCCGCTCCCTCGCAGTGCTTGAGACAGAGGTCGCAGTCGGTGCACTTGGTCAGATCCCGGTCGATGCGCCACAGCGAGAAGCGGGAGAGCAGACCCAGGGTGGCTCCGAGGGGGCAGAGGGTGCGGCAGAAGAACCGGGGAATGATCAGGTTCATGCCGATCAGACCGAAGATGAGCACGCCGACGAACCAGGCTCCGGCAAAGATACGCTGGTCCGGCGAACCGGGTGCGGAGGAGAGGAAGGACAGTCCACGCACCTCGACGCCCATCCCGGCGAAATAGGCATTGGCTGCGTTGGCGGCCAGGTCCGCGGCCGGCATGAAGGTGACGGTGAAGGTGCGCACGAGCAGGCAAATAGGATCGAGCAGGCCGATCTGCAACGACCCGAACGCGGCCAGGATCAGGAACACGCCCAGGATGTAGTACTTGATCCGGTACACGCCGCGGTACCGGTTGTGGTCCATGTTGTCCTTGTTCCCGCGGATGTTGAACAGCCACCCGAAGAACTGGTGCATGGTTCCGTAGGGACAGATCCAGTTGCAGAACACCCGGCCCAGCAGGAGGGTGGGGATCAGGATGAACAGCCCCATCCACAACCCGCGGTACACGGTGTGGGTGGAGATCGCGGTGGCGATGCCCACCAGGGGATCCATCTCCAGGAACAACGAAACCGGATAGCCGCCCATGCGGCTGACCCAGGTCACCCAGAGCAGGAAGACGAACAGGGAGAAGAACACCACCTGGGAAATGATCCGCACCGTGGTGATTCGCAGGCCCCGGACGTACCAGGGGGACCCGTCGGGACTGCGCTTGAAGAAGTCCTTGCTCCCACTCCCCTTGAACGGACGGCTCATCCCACCTGCACCTCTTTCATGGCCTGGTCCTTCCAGAGCGGGTTGCCCAGGTTCCGGGCCACCGACTTGCCGAAGTAGGCGGGGAGTTCCTCGCCCGAACGCTCGAGCAGTTGGTCCCAACCGAATGCGTCGGCGACGAGACTGTCCGTGGAAGCGACCAGGGTGTTGCCCGGCTTCACGTCGCCCAGGCTGCCCCCGGTGGGGCCGCTCTTGTAGAGGACCTGGATGCCGTCGAGAACGACGAAAGTGGGGCGCATCATGAGGGCGAGGTCGGCAATGATGCCGTGGATGTCCTGGTGGAACTGGTTTCGGCGTCCGCCCAGCAGGCCGTACCAGTTCTTGGTCGTCATGCTGGCCCGGCAGAGGTTGTGATCCTTGACCGGGGAGACGCCGATGACCTTGTCCGCCCCGCGGAACGGGGACCAGAAGAAGGGCCACTCCTCGATCCAGGTTGCGCCGGGCACGTGCAGGGTTTCGAAGTCCGCGGGAGTGGGGAGATAGACCCTGGCCCCCGCCTCCACCGCCGCCTTGCGGATCCCGGTGCGTTGGAAACAACTCTCGGGGGACTCGATGGGGTTGTCCGCGACCCGGATCTCGCTGGGGTGGGCTTCCCGGACCAGCCGAATCAGGGCCTTGAGGAGTTCCGGGTTCGTGGTCGCGCCCAGGATCGGCACCCGCTCGAAGGCGACGTTGGGCTTGATGACCACCACGTCCCCGCGCTGGATGTAGTGCTCGATGCCGCCAATGGCGTCGACCGCTGCGCGTACCATGGCGTCGGGGTCGGTACCGCGGGCCACTCCCAGGGCCGGAGCGGTGGTGGGACGCTCCACGGCAAACCCGTTCTCAGGGAGTCGCCGCAACTGTTCCCTGGGTTTGCCTCGCTCCCCGTCCGGATCCTTGATCGACAGCGGCCAATGAGGGGGGGCGAGGGCCGCCCATCCGGCGCCCGCGGTGGCCAGCCCCAGGATGCCTGCCTGTTTCAGGAACGTGCGACGGCGCAGTTCCCGGTAGCCGCGCTCATCCTCCGCATCGGGGGATGCCAGTGGCTTATCGGCCAGTGGTTTATCGGCCAGTGGCTCATCGGCCAGTGGCTCATCGGTATGCTGCGGAGTCCTGGGATCCTGGGTCATGGGGCCTCGGCCTGGGGCATACGGGACACGGCGTCGCGAAGTTGTTCCAAGGAGGATCGCGCCGAGGGCAGGTCCGGGGCGCCGCGCACTCCCAGTAACCAGGCGCCGCTCCGGGTGACGCCGGACACGGTCTTGATGTAGCGATCCTCGGTCCATTGTACAGGGTCCGGGGAGTCCACTGCACTGCCATATCCCCGAAACCCCTCGGTGAACTGCTCCTGCAGAGCCTCTGCTTCCTCCACCGACCCGCTCCGAACGACAAAAATCTCGCTCTCGTCGTCGAGCAGGGCGGTGTGCACCTCGTTGCCGAACCCGAACGAGAACGCATTCTCGGCAAGGTAGAAAATCCGGCCGGGATCCAGGCCCAGCCCACCCACGAAGAGGGCATAGGACCAGGGGAGTTCGTCGCCCTCGATCCCGCCCACCAGGACCGTCCTGATGTGATCGAGGGCGGTGTGCATCGGGGCCGAGTCCTCGGACCCGATGGCCCGCACGTAATAGCGTCCACGGGTCATGAAGAGCGCGTTGCGGTCCCGGTGAACGAGACCGCCATCCGCTACATCCGGCACGATGCCCGGCGAACGCTCGCCGGCGTACGCGCCCAGGGCGTTCTCGGCCGTTCCCTGATCAAAGCACTCGATGTCGATGAGCCGGCTCTCGTTGTCCGGATCGGTCAGGGTGACGAACACCAGTTCCTGGAACCCGAGGGTCTTGTAGTAGTCCTCGCGACCGTTGATCTTCACGTAGAGGTTGTCGAATCCGAATCGGGAGACCGTGCCTTCGGTCCAGCCGTCCGGCGCCAGACCGGCCGGCAGGGGGGAGCGATCGACCGGGCTCGCCGCCGCCGGAGTCGACGCGGCCGGGGGTCGGGACTCGAAAACCTGGATCTCGTCGCCGGTCTGGAGGAGTGATTCGGCGGTGCTGAAGAGCTCCGGATCCGGATGGGCCCCACGCCAGGCAACCCAGCCCACGAGCAGACCGAGCCCGACCAGGACGACCAGGCCGATCCGGAGTTCCGTGTAGGAGTAGCGGCGACGATAGTGGCGTCGTCCCTGTTTTACGAAGACCCGGTCATCATCGCGTCGGCTTGCAGATCCCATGGTGGAAACCGATTCTTGCCCAGACGCGAGGCAAGGTCAATCGCCGGATGGCTCGTCCCCGGTCATGTCCCGGTGCAGCCGGGCCACGATGTAGCGCCATTCGTAGTCGACGGTGCGCACCGAGAGCCCCAGCGCGGCCGCGGTCTCGTCCCGGGTGAGCCCGGCAAAATAGCGGAGCTTCACGATCTCCGCCTTGCGCGGGTCTTCCTTTTGCAGGCGGTCCAGCGCCCGGTCCAATTCGAGGAGGTTCTCGCGGATTCCCCCGAACGGGATCTCCACCTCGTCCGCATCCATGCGCTGCTGGTCCCCGCCGTGCTTGCGGGCCGACTTGCGCCGGGCCTGGTCCACGAGAATCTGTCGCATGGCCTCGGCCGCCGCCCCGAAGAAATGCCCCCGACTGTTCCAGGCGGGATCGTCCTCGCCGACCAGCCGGATATAGGCCTCGTGCACAAGGGCGGTGGGCTGCAGGGTGTTGCCGGGAGGGAGTTTGGCCATCCGGGCCCGGGCGAGCCTGCGCAGCTCCCCGTAGACAAGAGGGAGGAGGTCGGCTCCGGCCCGGCCGTCGCCATCCTGGAGGGCCTTCAGGGCGAGGGTGATCCGGCCCTTGGCAGTGTCCGTCATGACCGCATCCTCTCACGAGGGTTCCTATGGGCAACCCTCTCCCGGGAAGGCGGACTCGCGGCAACGGGGCCGTCCGGAGTCCGTGGCCCCGGCCTTCTGCTGACTCGCCGACGGTTCAGTCGCGGGAGGTCTCGACCAGGGAGGTGAGCGCGGCGCCCAGCTCGGCACGAATGGCATCCACCGCTTGTGCCGGCCAGGTGCTCTCGTCCTCGCGGATGAAGGTGGTGAGGTCGTCGCGATTGTCGAACCGGGCCACCGGCAGATGGAAGGTGTTGCCCCGGGTCTCAACCTTCACGCTGCGCTTGCGGTCGCTGTTCTCGATGAGCCACTCCATGTCGTCGGTCCCGTAGTCCCCCAGCATGACCGCGATGGGAACCCCGTGGTGGAGGATCGAGGCATCCCCCTCCAACCCCGGCTTGGCCCGTTCGTCGTTCTTGCGACGGGACTCCTCCGGGGTGACCCAGATATAGAGGATGCTGGCCCGGGCGAGAATCTGATCCGATAGCGTGGCGAAACTGTAGCGATACCCGAACGGCGGATCCAGCGGAAGGGTGGACCCCTGGGCGCCCCCGCGCGCGAACTCGATGACGATCGTCTTGTTCTCGAGCGAGGTGGGAATGCCGGCCAACTTCTCGGTCAGCAGATCCCGCGCCTCGTCTTCCAGGGCCCCGACCAGATTGGAACGCACGGCAGGGTCCAGGGAGCGCAGGGCCGGCTTGGCCCCCACCTTCTCCCGGGCGTTGTCGATGCGGTCCAGGAGCCAGGCCGCCGCGGAGTCCGGGTTGATGGAGGGGCGCTGATGCAGATCCTCGTAGTCCTCGTTGATCAGCTCGATCAGGGTGCCCCAGTCCAGCGGCTCGGTGAAGGGTCGGTCGTTGGAGGGAAAAAAGATCGGGTCGTGCCCCGCATCTCCCAGGGTCTGGGCAATGCGTCGCATCATGTGCACGTAGGGGTAGTCGTCGAGCTGGACGGTGGGTCCCATGTGATAATCCCGGGCCACCGTGGTCGGATCCTGGGCGCCGAGGAACCGGCGGACTTCGGACTTGCCCGAGGCCGGGAGGGCGGTGAGCAGAACCGTATCGAGCAAGCGGGACATGGGAACCTCCTCGAGGAATGGCGGGGAAGGGGGCGAGACTAGCGGGGCGCCCTGGGCGAGTCAATCGGGGGAGGGCGGCGTCGTGCTAGGCTGCGGCGTTCCCCCCACAGGGAGGTGTCTCGTGTCCGAAAGTCGCAGCGTGGGCGCGCCGAGGGTCTGCACCTTTTCCATCGTTGGAGCCGATCCGCCCAGCGGCGAAGTGGGCGTCGCGGTGGCCAGTCGATTCTTCGCGGTGGGGACGGTGGTCCCCCATGCCCGTGCGAACGTGGGCGCGGTGGCGACCCAGTCCCATGCCAACACCACCTTCGGTCCCGAGGGTCTGGACCTCCTGATCGAGGGTCTCGATCCCGCGCGGGTCATCGCCCGTCTTCTGGATCCGGATGCCGGACGCGCCACGCGCCAGGTGGGGGTGGTCGACGGGAAGGGGAGATCCGCCACCTACACCGGGGCGGACTGCGTGCCCTGGGCCGGAGGGCGGAGCGGCCCCGGCTACGCCGTCCAGGGGAACATCCTCACCGGGGAGAACGTGGTGGTGGAGATGGAGCGGGTCTTTCTCGAGTCGCAGGGTGAGGCCCTTGCCCAACGTCTCTTTCTTGCCCTGGAAGCGGGCGAAGGGGCGGGAGGGGACAGCCGGGGGAAGCAGTCGGCGGCCATCGTGGTGGTGCGGGAACGTGCGGGGTACGGCGGTTTCAGCGACAAGGCGGTGGACCTGAGGGTGGACGACCACGCCGATCCGGTGGGGGAACTGGGGCGTCTCGTCCGCATGGGGATCGTCAACGACCACTGGAACCGCGGCTGGACCGCGTTCAAGGAAGAGCGCTTCGCCGAAGCCCTGAAATGGCAACGGAAGACCGCGCAGTGCGCCCGCAATATCCCGGGAATGCTTCCGGAAGTGCTCTACGACCTTGCGGTCATCTCTCTGGCCAACCGTGACCTGACCGGAGCGCGGGAAGCGCTCGACCGTGCGGTAGGGCTCAATCCGGCCCTGGCCGAAGCGGCACGGAAGGACAGCGACCTCGAGGGACTGAACCGATAGGTCAGAAGGGAAGCCCCAGGGACTCGGCGATGAAGCCGACGAAGGGCTTGGCCCGTTTGCACACATCGAGGTACTGCCTTTGGAAATCCGGGGAGCAGGCGTCGGCCTCGGTCAGTGCGACAAAGCTCACGTAGTCCTTCCGTTTGAGATCCTCGATGAACGGGTGCTCGGGATCGAACCCGCGGGGCGGACGCACCAGCGACTCGCCACCCAGGGCATGGAGTTCGAGAAAGCGCTTTCCCCGGCTCACCCGTTTCCAGGCCGCGGGTTCTTCGACGATGCGGCCGCGGATTCGGGCCAGCGCCGGGCCGTCCGGATGCCAGATGCCTGCGCCGACCGTCACCGATTTGGGTCCCAGTCCAAGGTAGAAACCGGGGGCATGGACGTCCTTGGCCGACTCGTGCTGGAGACGCGCGGTAGCCGACGTCTTGTAGGGCCGTTTGTCCTTGGCGAACCGCACATCGCGATGGATCCGGAACATGGATCCCCCGACCGGGCGAGGGTCGGCCACCAGGTGCGGGCTGATCCGGCGCAGCGGCGTGGCCAGGTTCGCGATGAACGCGAGCATGGGATCCCGAACGTGTTCCAGGTACCGCTCCTTGTTGGCCTCGAACCAGTCCCGGTTGTTGTTCCGGTCCAGCTGGCGAAGGAATCGGAACAACTCCGGGCTGAACGGGGCCGAGGATCCGGCGCCGGGTTTGCGGTTTGGCATGGGCCTATCTCCATAACCTGTTGATGTGCAGTAGGTTGACTGGAAAGATGACGGGTCGGGTAACGGTTGGATTCCGGGCTCCACTGGAGTGCCCCTCTGGGGTATACTCTTTCGCCGCTTGTCCCGCGGACGTTGTGCGGGGGAGCTCATCCTTGTTGAGACGTATTGAGAGCGCCGGGCGCCTCGCGCCCCTGAAACCTGGAGAATCGAAATGTCGCGACGCTGTCAACTCACCGGTAAGAAGCCCATGGCGGGCAACAATGTCTCGCACGCCAACAACAAGACCCGGCGTCGCCAGCTCCCCAACCTCCAGAGCAAGCGCGTGTTCGTGCCGGAGCTCAACCGTTGGGTGCGCCTGAAAATTTCCACCCGGGCCCTGCGGACGCTCAACAAGAAGGGTCTCATGACCTTTCTCAAGGACGAAGGTCTTACCCTCAAGGACGTTACCTAGAAGCCACGCCCCGGTCACCTGGGACCGAGCTCCCGGGTCAGGGCATCCGCGTCCTCGGTGCGTCCCGTCACGCGGTAGAGATGCAGTAGGCGAAACCGCGCGTCCCCGTCCGAGGCGTCCCGCAGCTCCAGCCGACGCGTCTCCGTGTCGGCCTCCCCCGTGCGCTGAAGCAGCGCGGCCCATGTGGATGCGTAGACCTCGTTGCGGGGATCGGTGGAGAGCGCCCCCTCGAGGTGCCGGCGCGAGGCAGGCAGATCCCCCAGACGCACCGCCACCCGTGCGGCAAAGAAGTGCCCCTCCCCGAAGCCGGGCTCCAACCCGATGGCCCGGGTGATCGCTGCGTACGCTTCCTGGAACCGGGTCCGGTTGGCCAGGATGCGCGACTGGTCGAAGAGGGTGGGCACGTGATCGGGGTGGCGTTCGAGGATGCGCTCGATCTCGGCCAGACCCGCGTCGATGTCTCCCTGCTGGACCCGGACGAGGGCCCGGTTGCGGGCCAGGTCCGGGTTCGACGGCTTCTTCTCGACCAACTCGTCCAGGATGGCGATCGCCTCGTCCCCGCGATCCTCCGCGAGCAGCATGTCCGCCAGTTCCCCCACCGCCCCGGGGAGGTTCGGGTTGCTCTTGACCGCCCGGGTGAGCGCGGCGATGGCCGCGTCCCGATCCTCTCGGGCCAGGGCGTAGCGCGCCAGTTCGTAGTGCCCCTGCGCGTATCCGGGAGCGAGGGCCACGGCGCGGCGATAGTAGTTCTCGGCCGCGATGTGATCGGCCAGGTAGGAATGCACCGAGGCGAGCCGGGCCTGATGCTGGGCCGTGTCCACCAGACCCAGACGATCCGCCCGGAGCAACCGGTCCCGGGCCGTGGTCAGACCGGTGAGGGCGGCATCCTGCTGCCCGGCGTCCGCCTGCACCCGGGCCAGGGAAAGGGCGCGATCGCCGGTCAGGGTGTAGTACTGCACGAATCCGGAGTGGACGAGGAACACCGCCCACAGACCGGCCACGACCAGAAACCCTCGGCCGGCCCGGGTCAACCTTCCCTTGGTCCGCACCTGCCAGCGCGCCACCCGCAGGTTGGGAGCGTAGAACCCGCGTGCGGCGGCGATGAGGATGAACGCGCTGATCGACGCGAGTCCCAGGGCGAGCAGGAATGGAACATGATCATAGAGGGCGCGCAGGATGATGATCGACACGAGGAAGAACGCCGCCATGGCGATTTCCTCGGGCCAGGTGTAGTCGTATCGTTTGGGTGGTTTGGGGCCGCGTGCCGGACCCTTGGCCACCTCGGGTTTCCCGAAACCGTAGTACAGGGCCCCCTTGGGGCACACGCTGATGCAGTCGGTGCATTTCATGCATCCGGGATCCACCACCATCCCGTAGAGACGGACCTCCTCGTGCACCCGCACGTTCGAGGTGCAGGTGGCGGTGCAGTGACCGCATCCCTCGCAGGCGTCGGTGACCCGGATGCGTCCCGGTGCCAACCGGTCCGCCGGGGCGAAGACGCCGCCGTAGGGGCAGCCGTAGGTGCAGAAACCCTTGTTGCCCAGGAGATAGACGATGAGAAATCCGCACACCGCGAAGGTGAGCAGGGCGACCCCGACCCCGGGAAACCGTTCCCAAAAATCATCGGTGGTGAAATGGGCCTCGGGCACCGGCGGCGGTTCACCCATGAAGGCGCGCACCACGCTGGGGAGGACGAACATCCAGATCGCAGCGAGGATCGGGACGTAGACGAGGAGCCGGGAACGGAACGGCTGGGGACGGATGCCGAGTTTCTTCAGGATCCACCCGCAAAGATCCTGGAGGGCGACGACATGGCAGGCCCAGCCGCAGAACCACCGTCCCAGGACAAGCGTCGAAAGGATGAGGAGAAGAAACAGGATGAACCCGGCGTTGACCAGTCCCTGCCCCAGGGTCTGCATGGCCTCGCTCGGTTCGACCGGAGTGAGGGTGCTGCCGGTCATCTTCCAGTGCAGCACGTGGAGCGCGGCCACCACGTGGACGAGGATCAGGCTGACCGCCCGCCAGCGGCCATGGCGCGAGGGGCGCACCGGACCACACCCGCGTTTGGGGGTGTCACGGCCGGCGGGAGCACTGGGGGGGGCGGGCGCAGCCATTGAGCCTCCGGAAGTTGCGGCGACGGGACGCAGTTTACCACGCCGCCCCGACCGGCGCGGATGGGGTAGGCTCACCCCATGGACTCCACGCTGCGGCTACGTGACGGCTCGGCTCCCCTGAAGGCGGCCGAATTCCTGGATCGGCTGACCAATCTGGGGGTTTCCCATACCAACGTCGCGCATCCCCCCGTCTATACCGTAGAGGAGTCGAAGGCGCTCAGGGGACGCATCGATGGACACCACACCAAGAACCTCTTCCTGCGCGACAGGAAGGGGAAGATGTGGCTGGTCACCCTCCTGGAGGACCGGGTGGTGGATCTCAAGGAACTGGGGCGTCGTCTGGGCGCGAAGCATGTCTCGTTCGCGAGCGCCGAGCGCCTGATGGGTTATCTGGGAGTGATCCCCGGTGCGGTGACGCCGTTCGCGGTGATCCATGACCGGGAGGGAGCGGTGGAGATGGTGCTCGATGCCGGGCTCCTCGACGGGCAGGCCATCAACGCGCACCCGCTCGACAACGGGCAGACCACCACGGTGTCACGTGACGGTTTCCTCGGCTTCCTGGATGCCGAGCGACATCCTCCGCGTATCCTGGACTTCGAGTCGGTGCACGGGGAGACGGAAGATTGAACCAAGGAGGGATCGTGGAGATGCGGATCGCCCCATGGCTGGTCCTGTTCGTGCTGTTGCTCGCCGGCGGTCCGGCCTTCGCGGATTCCCCACAGGGGGAGCGGGCGCGGCTGAAGGTGGACGACGCACCCCTTGGGGGCAAGTTCACCCTGACCGTGGTCGACGCCGCGACGCTCCAGGAGCGGATCGAGCTTCCCCCGGGTCCCGGTCGTCTGCTCGCGGTTCGCTTTGCCAAGGCCGAGGGCAGGAACCCGTTTCTCATCCCGGGTGACCTGGCCATGGTCGATGCGGAGGGGCGGCGATGGTCCCGTGGGTTCCTCCCCCTGACCGAGGGGGAACTGGCCGGCCGGCTCGGGAAGGAAGAGTCGCGGTGGGCGTTGTGGTGGATCCCTCGCGACGGGGAGCGACTGGGGTGGGAGGACCTTTCGGGGCTTACCGTCCACTACGGGACGGCCACCGGAAGCTTCGAGGCGGCCGACGTCTCAGCAACCCTGGAGGCGTTTCCGTGGGATCGCCTGTTCCCGGGGGAGTTCCCGGTGGAGCGGGAAGCTTCGGAACTCATTCGCATGCCCAACCCCGCCATGTTCGACACTCAACCGCTGGTGCTGCGGCAGAAGCCACCCGAGTATCCCAAGAGCGCGCTCTATCATCGCTACGAAGGGACCGTGCACGTGGCGGCGGTCGTGGACCACACCGGCAAGGTGATTGATGCCTATGTGGTGCTGTCCAACGCATCCCACGACCTGAACGTTTCCGCCCTCGCCGCAGTCATGCAGTGGGAGTTCCGGGCCGGCAAGAAGAACGGTGAGTGGGCGACCGGCGAAGTCGTGGTACCGGTGCGCTTCTCCCTCAAGTCCCTGGATCAGTAGGGAGCGTCCGGGCCGCCGGCTGCGGATCCGCCACGTCCCCGGTCTGGACCCGCCACAGCGCGGCATACTGTCCGTTGCCCTCGACCAGTTCCTCGTGGGTACCCGACTCGAGAATGCGTCCGTTGTCCAGGAGGACGATCCGGTCGGCGTGGCGGATGGTCGAGAGCCGGTGCGCGATCATGACGATGGTGCGTCCATGGGCGAGCCGGGCCAGGGAACGCTGGATGGCCGCTTCGGTCTCGTTGTCCACCGAGGACGTCGCCTCGTCCAGGAGCAGGATGGGGGGATCCTTGAGCAGGGCCCGGGCGATGGAGATGCGCTGCCGCTGTCCCCCGGAGAGTTTCTGTCCCCGTTCGCCGACCACGGTGTCGTACCCGTCGGGAAGCCCGGTGATGAAGGCGTGCGCCTCGGCCGCCCGGGCCGCGTCGTGGATCTGCTGGTCCGTCGCCTCGAAGGTGCCGTAGGCGATGTTCTCGCGCACCGTGCCATGGAAGAGGAACACATCCTGGCTGACCAGCCCGATCGCTCCACGCAGATCGGAGAGGTTGACCGATTCGAGATCCACGCCATCGAGGGTAATCCGTCCCGAGGTCGGTTCGTAGAAACGCAGGAGGAGCTTGATGAGCGAAGTCTTACCGCTTCCGGTCGGGCCGACCAGGGCCAGCGTTCGTCGGGGGGGAAGGTCGAGGGACAGGTCCCGCAGGACCGGAGGCCCGTCCCCGTAGCGGAAGGTGACTCCCTCGAACCGGAGGTGACCCTGCACGGTCCCCGGTGGCAATGCCCGGCCGCCGCTCTTGACCCGGATGGGGGTTTCCAGGAGGTCCAGGATGCGCGTGGTCGAGGCCATGGCGCGCTGGTAGAGATCCACCGTCTGTCCCAGGCGGGTGAGGGGCCACAACAATCGCTGGGTCATGAAGACCATGACGCTGTAGGCGCCGACGGCCAGGGTCCCGTCGAAGACCGCTCTTCCGCCCAGGATGAGGGTCAGCACGAAGCCGACCACGATGACCATGCGAATGAGCGGTGAGAACGCGGAGCTGAGGACGATGGCACCCCGGTTGGCCGCCTCGTAGCGACGGCTCTCCGCGTCCACCCGGCGTGCTTCGTAGTCCTCGGCGGTGAAGCTCTTGATGGTGGCGATGCCGGACAGGTTGTTCCCGAGAAGCCCGTTGAGCACTCCCACCCGTTCTCGCACCGCGGCGTAGCGCGGGGCCAGACGGCGTTGGAAGAGAAAGGACCCCCACAGCACGAACGGCATGGGGAGGAACGACCAGCCGGCCACCGAGGGGGCCAGGGTGAAGAAGATGGCGCCGATCACCACCACCGTGGTCCCTACCTGGAGCAGATCGTTGGCTCCGCCGTCGAGGAACCGCTCCAGTTGGTTCACGTCGTCGTTGAGGACCGCCATGAGGTTGCCGGTCGACGTGTCCTCGAAGGTGGCCAGATCCAGACGTTGGACATGCCGGTAGGTGTCCAGTCGCAGATCGTGTTCGAGTGTCTGGGCCAGGTTGCGCCAGAGGACCGCATAGGCGTACTCGAACAGGGACTCCAGACCCCAGATGAGCAGGGTCAGTACGGCGAGCAGGATCAGCTGGTCGCCCGGATCCCGGACCCCCATCCGGGCCAGGAGCGAAGCGTCCCGGGTCACCACCACATCGACCGCGGCCCCGATGAGCAGGGGGGGGGCCAGATCGAAGATCTTGTTGAGGATGGAGTACGCGGTCGCGGTCAGGATGCGTCCGCGATGACTGCGGGAGTAGGCCAGGAGTCGGCTCAGGGGGGATCGGGATTCCATGGGGCGCAGTCTAGAGGAATACTCCGCCCTGTGGACCCGGCCAAAGGGTCAGGAACGGATCTGGACGCCCGGGGCCGGATCCGGGACCATGGCTACATGAGTCCAACGCGGTTCCTGCGATTCTGCCTGGTCGGTGCAAGCGGGATCGCGGTGAACCTGCTCGTTTTCCGGGGCGTGCAGAGCGCCCTGGGCCCGGCGGTGGCCAACGAGACCCTGCGTTTCGAACTGGCCCACATCGCCGGGATCCTGGTCAGCATCCTGACCAACTTCCTCCTCAACGACGTATGGACCTGGGGAGGGTCCACGCCCAAGGTGCACGGTCCCCTGCGTCGCCTGGTGTCGTTCTATGGTGTTTCCGCGGTGGGCGCGATCCTGCAACTGGGCGTTGCCTGGGGAGTGCGGGAGTTTGCCGATTCCGGGGATACCGTGGCCGTGCTGGCCGGTATCGCCGTGGCCACCCTGGTCAACTTCCTCGGAAACGACCGCGTCACCTTTGCCCGGGGCGGCCCGGATCCCGGCCGGGGGTGAGAGGAATCTCCACCCGGCCCCGGCCGGGGGCCGGCCCGGAGAACCCTGCCCATGGCGAACGAGGGCGTCTCCTTGGTACTCTTTCCTGCCCCCACCGTTTCTCAGGAGACCGCATGAAACGTCCCCGCCCTGTTCTCTTTGTTCCGGTTCTTCTCTGCCTCCTGACCGCCGTGGCCTCGGCCCAGCCGGAGCCCATTTCCTGGCCGCGCCAGTTGGACACCGAGAAGGGCAGCATCGTGATCTATCAGCCGGAGCTGGAATCCCTCTCCGGGGACGTGCTGGAGAGCCGGGCCGCCCTCTCCTATACCGAGAAGGGAAAGAGCCCCGTATTCGGGGCGATCTGGACCCGGTCGCGGCTCTCGACCGATCTCGAAGCGCGGATCGTCGCCCTCGAGTCGATCGAGGTCACCGACGCCAAGTTCCCCGAGGTCGACGATCCGGAGCGGATCGACCAGTTGAAGCGTTTCCTGGAGCAGGAGATTCCCAAGTGGGATCTGGAGATGTCCCTCGACCAGTTGGTCGCCTCCATGGAAGACGTGACCAAGGCCAGGGCCGATATCGGATTCAATGATTCGCCCCCCGAGGTGATCTACTCCGACCGGCCCACGGTGCTGGTGCTGATCGACGGCAAGCCCATTCTGGAGGAGGTCGAGGGGTTGGCCCTGAAGTACGTGGTCAACTCCGCCTTCACCCTGGTCCAGGACACCAGGAGCGGCAAGTACTACCTGCGCGGCGGCGCGTACTGGTTCACTTCCAGCAAGCTCCCCGGCGACGCGTGGCCGGTGACTTCCGATCTGCCCGAGGATGTGCGGAAGGTGTCGAAGAAGATCGACGAGGATCTGGCCAAGCAGGCCAAGGACGATCCCGACTTCGAGGCTCCCGAACAGCCCATGGACGAGGCGGGCAAGCCGATCGTCCCGACGGTTCTCGTCCGTATCGAGCCGGCCGAGTTGATCCAGACGTCGGGGGAGCCTGCCTACAAGCCCATCGAGGGAACCAACCTGCTCTATGTCGAGAACACCGAGAGCGACATCCTCATGGACATCTCCACCCAGAAGTACTACGTGCTCCTGGCGGGACGGTGGTACCAGTCCTCGTCACTCACCGACAACAAATGGAAGTTCATCGACTTCGACGACCTGCCGGCCGATTTCGCCAGCATTCCGGAAGGGTCGGACATGGAGACGGTTTTGGGCAGTGTTCCGGGGACCACGGCGTCCAAGGACGCCATCCTCGAGAATACGATTCCCCAGACCGCCGAGATCGATCGCAAGACGGCCACGTTCGAAGTGACCTACGACGGCGATCCGGAATTCGAAACGTGTGGAGATGCGGGAGCGGCCTATGCGAAGAACACCGACAAGGCGGTGTTCCTGATCAACTCCACCTATTGGGCCTGCGAGGATGCGGTCTGGTTCACCGGAAAGGGACCCGAGGGTCCGTGGACCGTGGCCACCGAGGTTCCCAAGGAGATCCAGGATCTTCCCCCGGAGTGTCCGCACTACAACGTGAAGTACGTCTACATCTACGAATCCACCCCCGAGGTGGTCTACGTGGGTTACACCCCGGCCTACATGGGTTCCTACTACTACCGGGGTTCCGTGGTGTGGGGAACCGGGTGGTACTACCACCCCTGGTACCACACCGCCTACTACCCGAGACCGGTTACCTATGGTTTTGGTGTCCACTACAACCCCTGGACCGGTTGGGGATTCTCCGTGGGAGTGAGCTACGGCTGGATGCACTTCGGCTACAGCAGTTGGCGTCCGCCGTACCATGGATGCTGGGGAGCGGCGGGCTACCATGCCGGCTACCGGCATGGCTATCACAATGGCTATCACCACGGCTACAACCAGGGAGCGAAGGCAGGGTTCGCCGCCGGCTACCGCGCAGGTCAGCGCCCGAAGAACGTGTACAAGGACCGGGGCAACGGGGTAAGACGTACCGGGACTCCGGCCACCCGCCCTACCGCGCAGAACCGGGCGGGAACCGGCAAGACCGGTTCGGCGGCCCGGCCCGGCGCCTCGAACCGTGCGGGCACGTCGGCCAAGAAACAACCCAAGGCCGCCCCCGGCAAGAAGAACAACGTCTACTCGGATCGCGACGGGAAGGTGCACCGACAGACCCAGGATGGGGGATGGCAGAGTCGGGACAAGGGAGGCTGGTCCAGCCAGAACAAGAGTTCCAGCAACCAGTCCCTCAACCGGAGTTCACAGCAGCGGTCTCGAGGCACGCAGAAGCAGTCCCGTTCGGGGTCCCGATCCCGAGGCGGCGGCCGTAGGCACTAGGGAGGAACCCATGAAGGCATCCGAAGCCCATCGCAAGCTCAAGTCCAAGGGGACGGCCCAGAACCGGAAGATCTACGCCCGGCACGGGGTGCAGGGGGAGATGTACGGGGTGAGCTACGCCAACCTCGGTGCGTTGCGAAAGGAGATCCGCACGGATCACGCGTTGGCCCTGGAACTCTGGGACAGCGGCAACCATGACGCCCGTCTGCTGGCCACCATGATCGCCGATCCCGAGGCCATGACGGCGAAGACTCTCGATGCCTGGGCCGGGGATCTCGACTGCTATCCCATCGCGGATGCCTTCAGCGGATTGGCAGCCCGGACCTCGTTCGCGCAAAAGCGCATGGACAAGTGGACCCGCTCCTCGAAGGAGTGGATCGGGGCTGCGGGATGGAACCTGGTCGCCTATGCCGCGGGAAACCCGGAGTTGCCGGACGCGACCTTCCGGCCGTACCTGGAGCGGATCGAGTCCGGGATCCACAAGGCCAGGAACCGGGCTCGCTATTCCATGAACACGGCCCTGATCAGCATCGGCATCCGCAGCGCGAGCCTGGAGAAGGCGGCCATCGCCGCGGCCAGGCGCATTGGCCCGGTCGAGGTGGACCACGGTGAGACCGGGTGCAAGACACCCGACGCGGTCACCTACATCCCCAAGGCGCGCGCACACCGGGCGGCCAAGGAAGCCAAGGCCAAGGCGAGGACGACCGGGAAACGCGCCAAGTCGACCGCCTAGGGTCTAGTCCCCCGCGGGAGTGACCCCGACCGGGCGGGAGATCTCCAGCTTGCGCGGTACTTCGCTGAGCGGCTCCCGTCCGGTGAACTTGCTCCACCAGGCTTCCTGCTGAGCCTCGCCCCATTGGCCACCGGGTGGGAGCGGGACCGCATCGAGGGCATGGATCACCGAGCGTGCGTTCGGTGGTCGTTGCTCCGGATCCTTGGCCAACAGGGACAACACGAGAGCGTCCAGTTCTGCCGGGACCGGTACGAGACGTCCAGGCGGAACCGGCTCCCGGCGCGCATGGTCCATCATGATTTCCATGGAGTTCTCCCCGCTGAACACGAACTTTCCGGTCAGGAGCCAGTAGGCGAGGCAGCCCAGGGCGTAGAGATCGGTCCGTGCATCCACCTCCACCCGTCCCATGGCCTGCTCCGGCGCCATGAAGGCCGGGGTGCCGGTCACGCTCGACGAGTTGGCCACCGTGCGGTTCGCGGCGGCGTCCGCTCGACCCGGCTGCACGAGAACCACACCGAAGTCGAGGACCTTGGCCACGTCGAGTTCGTCCCCCTGTCGGGTGAGGAAGACGTTGGCCGGCTTGAGGTCGCGATGGACCAGTTCGCGTCGATGGGCCTCGGACAGACTGGAGGCGATGTGGCGCAGGATCCGCACACATCGGCCCACCGGTTGCGGCCCCTCGCGATCGACCAGCTCCTGCAGGTCGAGCCCGTCCAGGAGTTCCATGACGTGATAGAAGGTTCCGTCGTCGGTGTGTCCGAAGTCGTAGAGGCGCACCGTGTGCGGCGACGACAGCTCGGCGGTGACCCGTGCTTCCCGTTCGAACCGGCGGTGGATCGCTTCGGTCTCGTCGTCCGACTTGCCCTCGAGGAGTGAGGCGCGGACCAGCTTGATCGCGGCCGGGCGGGCCAGGAGACGGTGCTCCGCGCGCCACACTTCGCCCATGGCCCCGTGTCCCAGCTTGGCCACCAGACGGTAGCTCCCCAGATCCCTCGCCTCCAACTCGGCCACCCGGGCCCGTGCCCGGGCCCGCAGGACCTCGCGCCGGGTGCGGTTGAGGTTCCAGGCAAAGAGCGCGGACACCCCGAGTGCGACCAGCAATGCCGCTCCGCCGATCCCCAGGGCGCGCATCCGGTGCGCACGGGCCGGTCCAAGAAAGACGTGTTCCGGAGCGAGGGCGCCCACGTACACCGTGTAGGGCGGTAGCCCGGCGTCCGGCCTGGAGACCAGGGGAACCGCTTCCACCGAGGCCAGGGAACGCACGCCGTCGGGGTTGCGGATTTCGAAGTGGCGGACCGGTCCGTCGTCCTCCCCACCATCCTCGCCCAGGATAGCGGTGACCTCCTCGAAGAAGGGCATCAGGAGTTCCGAGTCCACCTGGTCCGGGGTCAGGACGGTTCCCTGGCCCTGCTGGTTGGCCGACAGGACCTGACGGCTGCCGGGGTAGGCGATCAGGGTGTGGTCCGCAGTGAAGACGAAGAGCCGCTCACCGGGAAGGCTGCTGAGACTCTCGATGAAGTTGGAGAGGTCGTTCAGGTTGAAGTCCACCGAGGCCACACCGATCAGGTCTCCCCGCGCATCGTAGTGGGGCTCGGCCGAGGTGATCCCGGCCACCCCGCTGTCGAAGAACACGTAGGGATCGGTCCAGGAACGCTCGCCCCGTTCCAGGGCATGTCGGTAGTACGACCGGGTGCGGACGTCGTACCCGGTGTCCACTTCGTTGCGGATGACGGTGACGCTCCCGTCCGGGGCAATGAGAAAGTCCTCCAGGGGGCTCGTCCCGTCGTCGAGGACGAGGCGGTCGCTGGCGATCAGGCGCCCCTGATCGTCGAGATAGGCACCGAAGAACCGCCCGTCCTCCCGCCCGAAACTCACCCAACTCACCCCGCCTCGGTTGGACATGAGGGTGACCAGATAGGCGGACAGGTCCTCGATGGATGGCGAGAAGGCATGGAGCTTCAGGAAGCGGTGCCAATGGTCGTGCAGGGGATGGGCTTGACCCAGGACCTGTTCCACCCGGCCCCTGGCCACCTCGGAGCGGTCCGCGAACCGCTCACGAGCCAGGGTCTCCATGGCCCGGGTCAGGCTCAGCTGTCCGGTCAGTCCCATGAACCCGCCGATCCCGAGCACCAGGAGCGGAACCACGATGAGCACGGCCAGCGGCGAACCGAGGCGCGTCCCCACCCGCGCCAGTCCCTGGGTACCGAAGGTTCCGCTGGAGCCCTGTGTCATGTCCCGAGCCGCCCTTCCCGTGCGTTGACCGGATGTGTGGAAGCCCCTACGGTAATCGAGGTCTCCCGACTTGGGAAGCGATCCGGGACGGCGGATCCGGTCGGGTTGGGCCGCGGGGGACAGGGAAAGCACAGGGGGAATCAGGAGGTACGGATGCGGTGGCGAGGAAGACGTCGAAGCAGCAATGTGCAGGACCGCCGTGGTGGGCGGGCCGGGGCGGCGGTGGGCGGAGGCGGCCTGCTGGTGGTCATCGTGCTGGCCCTGGTTTTCGGGGTCGATCCAACCACCCTGCTCCAGCAGGGGGGATCGAGCGGACTTGGCACGACCCAGATGGGTACCCAGACCGCCGGTGAGGGGATCGACGATGAACGTCGGGAGTTTGTCGAGGTGGTGCTCGCCGATACCGAGGAGGTCTGGCAGGCGCTCTTCCAGGAGATGGGCCAGACCTACCGGGAGCCGCAGCTCGTGCTCTTCTCCGGTCAGGTCCGTTCCGCCTGCGGTCTGGCCAGCGCCGCGGTGGGTCCGTTCTACTGCCCCGCGGACAAGCAGGCCTATCTGGATTTCAGCTTCTTCGATGCGTTGGCCACCCGTTTCGGGGCGCCGGGAGACTTCGCCCAGGCCTACGTGATTGCCCACGAGATCGGGCATCACGTCCAGAACCTGCTTGGCATCTCGGACGAGGTGCACCGCCAGCGGGGGCGGGTGAGCCAGACCGAGTACAACCAGCTCTCGGTGCGCATGGAACTCCAGGCCGACTTCCTGGCCGGGGTCTGGGCGCACCACGCGGAGCGACGCTGGGACATTCTCGACGACCAGGACCTGGAAGAGGCGTTGCGCGCCGCGACCGCGATCGGGGACGACCGGTTACAGAAGCAGTCCCAGGGTTACGTGGTGCCGGATTCGTTCACCCACGGCACCTCGGCCCAGCGGGTGCGCTGGTTCCGTCGCGGGTTCGAAACCGGGGATCTATCCCAGGGGGACACGTTCAAGGCACGGGACCTGTAGGCGGCTCCTCAGTCGCGCTGTCGAGTAATGATGGAGGTCAGGGAGAAGGTATCCCCGGCCCGTGGGTCGTTGTTCTCGTAGAGAAACGTCTCGAACTCCTCGAGTCGCCGCTGCAGTTCGCGCTGGGCGGACGGTCGGAGGCGGATGAGGTAGGTGCGAACCTGGGCGTTCCTGCGGGGCCCCTTGCGGGACCGCTCACCGGCCAATGCGTCCTCGAGCTGTCGCCCGATCCGGCGCAACGTGGCCGCGTAGATCTTCCCCAGCGCATCCAGGAACCCGGGGGATCGGGCTTCGGGGTCCATGAGCATGCGCCGGGAGACCACATCGTAGACCGCCTCCTCGCGACGCCCGACCTGCCGTCGCTCCGTCTCCCGCACCAGACCGGTCCGCTCCAGCCGTCGGACATGGTAGTAGAGGGACTCCGCCTTGAGTCCGAGGTGTGCCGCGAGTTCCCCTACCGAGCACGGGCCCGCTTCCTCCAGCCCCATGAGGACCCGCAGTCCGGTCTGGGACTTCAGGGCCTTCAGCTGGTCCACACGGCGGATGACATAGACCGGTTCGGCGCGGGAAGGCATGGGTGATTTCTACTTGAATTTTGGTGATTTTTCAAATAGTTTCTCCGGACCCTCATACGACTCCAGGGAGGAGCTTCGGATGCCCAGGTTTTTCTTCGCTCTTGTTCTTGCGCTCGTCATTCCGGGCACCGCGACCGCCCAGGTGGTCTTTCCCGACTCTCCGCTGGGACAGTTGGCCCGGGACTACATCGAGGTCTACAACGGCGCCGACGACGAGGAGATCCGCGCTTTCGAGGCGGCAAACCGTTCCGCCGCCGCCCTGGAGAGGCGGAGCCTGGACGACCGGATCGCACTCTACGGCCAGATCCGCGGCATGCTGGGGACCATCGAAGCGCGGGAGATCATCGAGGTCACCGACGGCTCGCTCACCTTGGTCGTCTTCTCCGAGAGTGCCGGGGGATGGTTCCAACTGTCGTTCACCCTCGAGGAAGACCCTCCGCACAAGCTGGAGTCCATCGGGATCCAGCCCACCGGGGATCCGGGCGCGGCGGAACTCGACCTTGCCGGCTGGGAAACGCTGGGAGACCTGCTGGAGACGGTTCTTCCGGAAATGGGCGCGCCGGCCATCGCCGCCGCCTTCGCGGACAGGGGCGGCGTGGTCGCGGTTGCGGCCCGCGGGACACGGCAGGTGGACGGG
Organism: Candidatus Eiseniibacteriota bacterium; assembly: GCA_942491735.1. Taxonomy (GTDB): domain Bacteria; phylum Eisenbacteria; class RBG-16-71-46; order JABDJR01; family JABDJR01; genus CALOCN01. The sequence continues at coordinate 1,149,160 of CALOCN010000014.1, forward strand.
GATACTCCGGTCCGGGACGACGACACGTTCCACGTGGGCTCGGTGACCAAGTCGATCACCGGAACGGTCATCGGGGCGCTGATCGAGGAGGGCACCCTGGATCCGGAAGCCACCCTGGCCTCGTTGCTGCCCGGATACGAACTTCACCCGGCGTACGCGAAAGCCACCCTGCGCCAGCTCCTGGATCATGAGGCCGGCTTTCCGCCCTACACCGGACCCACCCCGGAGCAGATGCAGTGGATGCAGGGGCTCGAGGGCACACCCACCGAACAACGCGCCGTTTTTGCCGGGGCGGTACTGGCCGAGGAGCCGGTGGGGTCCGTGGGCGGCTTTGCCTACACCAATGCCGGCTATTCCATGTTGGCGGTGATTGCCGAAACCGCCACCGGACGAAGCTGGGAGACCCTGGTCGAGGAGTTCGTTTTCGATCCCCTGGAACTCGCCACGGCCGGGTTCGGGTGGCCGGCCACCGCGGAACACCCGGACCAGCCCCGGGGCCACTTCATGCAGGGGCAGACCCCGGTGTTGCAGGAGTTCGGTGTCTACGAGCTTCCGTCCTGCCTGGATCCGGCCGGGGACATCCACATGTCGGCGGGGGACCTGGCCCTGTTTGCCCGCGCCCACCTGCTTGGAGTATTGGGAGAGGACGGCCTGCTCACGGCGGCCACCATGGAAACGCTGCACACTCCGGGGAGCGAGTCCGGGACCTACGCCGCGGGGTGGGTGGTCCCCGACGACGGAAGCGGGATCCAATGGCACAACGGGAGCGCCGGGTCCTTCTACAGCTACATGCGCATCGACCCGGAAACGGGTACCGCGGGCGTGGTCCTCATCAACTCCGGGAACCTCGGCGCGGAAACCCTCGCCCGGCGCATCGTCGACGAGTGGACCCGTCGCCACACGGAGTAGGGGGCGAAGCTAGTCGTTCATCCGGTAGGCTTCTTCCGCCGGATGCAGCGGTCGATTGAGCCAGAGGGGGCGACGCAAACCGCCGGGTCCCGGGGCCGGACGGGCGTGGGCCAGCCATTCGCGGTAGACCGCCCGGGACTTGGCCAGATCAACCTCGATGTCGCCGTACCGGTCGCCGGTCGTTGCCGGTTCCACGGTCACCCGTTGGTGCCAGCAGTGCATACCGCTGACCGGATCCGGTTGCACCGGGAAGGTGAGGTTCTGGTTCACCCCGGTCTCGTGCCACCAGACATCGTCGGTGTCCTTGTCCGCGCTGTGGAACGGACCCACCGGTTCCTTCTGCCGCATGCGGAACAGGTCACCGTCCCGCTGCAGATCCACCAGGGAAGTGGAGAGGCGTTGCCCGCCCACGTCCCGGTAGAGACGCCAGCGGCCCACATGGTGCGAGCAGGCGACGATGCCGGGATGGATTCCCTCGGTGACCCAGATCCGGGGCACGAAGAAGCCGATGCGGGTACGCACCCGGGCCAGGTCGCCGGTCGAGAGCCCCAGACGATCGGCATCCTCGGGATGCATCCACACCGGATTGGTGTGGCTGATCTCCTGGAGCCACTTGGCGTTTCCGGACCGGGTGTGGATCAGGGTCGGAAGGCGGAAGGTGGGTAGCAGCACCATCTCGCCCGCCTCGGCTTCCAGTTCCCGCCAATGCACCTGGCTGCGCACGTAGCCGGGCGCGGCTTCCTCGTCCCAGCCCCACTCGGTAAGGGTGGGGGAGTGGATCTCCAGCTTGCCGCTGGGAGTCTTGAAGCCGGTCACCCCGGTACCGTCCTCGCGATCGCGCGCGTAGCGTTCCTGTCCCTGGTAGGGCACGGCGAAGGCGCCGTACTGACGCATGTACTCCAGGGGGGTGCGTCCTTCGGCCGCTGCCGCTTCCGGCAGCCCGGGGACGCTGTTCTCGAAGATGTCCGCGTAGTACTCGTCCAGCCCCACCGGGTGGCCCGGGGAGGATGCGGACTCGTAGAACCTGCGGATACCGAGGCTTCCATCCGGATCCATGCGCCAGGTGAGGGCGATCCAGAACTCCGCTTCTTCCCACACCTCGCCCGGGTTCGCTCCCAGGGTGGTGTCGGGGGCCTTGCCCTCCCGGCGCAGGTACTCGCGTCCCACCGGTTGCCGGAACCCGATCCAGGTCCCGGCATGGGTCTCCTGGCTCATGAGATCGTGGCGTTCCGGCCCCAGCCCCATGGGCAGCACGTAGTCGGCCCAGTGTGCGGTCTCGCACCAGATGGGGGTCAGGGCGACGTGGCACCCGATCTTGTCCTCGTCCTGCAGCATGTCGATCCAGGACATGCCGTCCGGATTGGTCCAGACCGGGTTGTAGACACGGGTGAAGTAGGTGTCGATCCGCTTGCCCTGGTCCTCGAGAAGGTGCGGCAGGAGAAAGCTCATCTCGTAGTGGGCCAGTGGGTACTCCCGGGGCCAGATGAGTTCGTTCCAGCGATGAATGGGGGGCGGGGAGAGGGACGGTTTCGGGACGAACTTGTCCCAGCTGTTGGGGTTGACCCCCCCGGGCACGCCGACGCTTCCGGTGAGCACGTGGAGCAACATGAGGGAACGGGCGATCTGCCAGCCGCCCAGGTTGCCGCTGGCCGCGTTGCGCCACAGATGGCTGGCAAAGCGGGTTCCGGCGGCGGCGATCTCGTCGGCGAGGGCCTCCACCGTCCCGGCCGGGACACGGCACTCCTCCACCACGAACTCCGGGGTGAACCGCGCGTAGAGGGCGGTCAGGCACTCCAGGAACCGCTCGAAGGTGCGCGGTCCGTCCGGGTCCCGGGCCTCGAGGAAGGCTTCCCAGTTGGTCCACTGCCGCACGTAGTCCCGATGGATGCGTCCGGTGCGGAGCAGGTTGTGCGCCACCCCCAAGAGCAACGCTGCCTCGCTCCCCGGCCAACTCGAGATCCACAGATCCGCGTGCGATGCGGTGTTGCTGAGCCGGGTATCGACGACCGCGAACCGGGCCCCGTTCTCCTTGGCCTCCATGATGCGTTGGGCATGCGGGTTGAAATAGTGGCCGGTTTCCAGATGAGCGGAAAGGAGCAGCATGAACCGGGTGTCGGAGTAGTCCGGGGACGGGCGGTCGGCCCCGCTCCACAAGGCATATCCCACCCGGGCCGAGGCGCTGCAGACATTGGTGTGGCTGTTGTGCCCGTCGATCCCCCACGCGGAGAGCATGCGCGGCACGAAGTGATCGTCTCCGGGACGGCCCACGTGGTACATGATTTCGTCGTGACGGTCCTCGGAAAGCGCGCGGCGGATCCGTCCGCCGATGTCCTCGAGCGCCGCTTCCCAGCTGACTTCCTCGAAACGGCCCTCGCCCCGTTTGCCCACCCGTTTGAGTGGCCGGAGAATCCGTTCCGGGTCCTGGACCTGGCTCAGGGTGGCCGGACCCTTGGCGCACGTGCGGCCACGGCTTCCGGGGTGGACCGGGTTCCCTTCGAAACGCGCCGTCTCCCCGGTCTCCTTGTCCACGAACGCGAGCAGCCCGCAGGCCGACTCGCAGTTGAAACAGATGGTGGGAATGCACCGGAACCGCCGCTCGCGACGTTCCGGCCAGGCTGCCGCGTCGAGCTCGGTCCAGTCATCCCAACGTTCGGGCGGGGGGGCCACCGCGAGTTCCCACGGCGAGCGGCGGTCGAGAGGCGGCTTTCCCTGTTTCATGATGACCTCAGCTGATCGAGGGGGACTGGCCCGCCTTGACGAGAATGTCTTCCTCGACGTAGAGACCGCCCAGGGCAAGGCCTCCGGCGATCACGAAAGCGGCCGGTGAGGGAAGGACCCAGACCAGAAGCGCGGGGACGAGGACTCCGAGGACCAACCCGCCCACCCAGTGACCCATGGCAAAGGGCCCGCGGGTGATCAACCGCGCGGCGCGGCGATACTCCCTGGAGCGGCCCCGGGGTGCGAGGTGTTCCTCGACGAGGAGGAAGGCAAGGTGGGTGGAAAGGGCGAGCCCGAACGCGACGGTGAGGATTCGACTCATGCCGGCGAAGGCTCCGGTGGTGGCGTAGAGAATGAAGGCGACCGCGCAACCGGCAACCATGGCCTGGGCCATGAGGTGCAGCCATAGTCCTCGGCGCATCCACAGCACACGCCCCTTGGATTGGGCGAACAGCCATCCCGTGTAGCCCGCGGTGAGCAGTGCGCCCACGATCATCACGTTCTGGAGCATGACGTCGACCGGTGTCGGGAGCGGGATGATGCGCGCGAGCAGGGCGAGCACGGTCACCGCGCCGAACCCGCTAATGACGAACGCGCCGCGGGTGATCCAGGAGGTCCAGTTGGGCTTGGCCAGGATATAGAAGAACCGCTCGGGTCGCTTGAGGTCCCCCACCAGGAGGGCGGCGGTGAGGGCGAGGGCGATCAGGGCCACCACCAGGAGCGGGGTTGCGCGATCACCCGCACCGCCCAGGGTGAGCAGGGCGGCGGCGAGCGCCCCCCCGGCGGCAACCGACTTGGTGAAGAGGTACGCGGAAACCTTCCACCCCCAATGGACCGGGTGATCCACGTCGTAGGTGGTGCGGGACTGCTGCTCCGCCTCGTCCAGGGAGGCCTGGAACTTCTCCGCGTCCAGCGGCATGCCCTCGATCCGGTTGGACCAGAGGTAGCCGCCGGCCGCGTTGGTGAGGTCGGGGTCGATGACCGCCGGCGCCGCATCGCGGTACAGGACGTTGGGCCCGGTCCCGGCTTCCACCTTGCGCGCGCTCAGGTCGTGTTCGCGTTTCATCCGCGACACGATGCTCTCCGGGTCGTGGAAATCCCCCGGGATGATGGCCTCGGTGGGGCAGACCACGGCACAGGCCGGGGCCAGCCCGGTCTCCACCCGGTGGGCGCAGAAGTGGCACTTCTCGGCCGTCCCCGAGTGCGGGTTCACGTACAGGGCGTCGTAGGGACACCCCTGCATGCAGGCCTTGCAGCCGATACAGCGCGCCGGGTCCACGTCGACGATCCCGTTCTCCATCTTGCTCAGCGCGCCGGTTGGGCAAATGGTCACGCAGGGGGCGCTGGTGCACTGGTTGCACCGAAGGACACCGAAGGAGCGTTTGACTTCCGGGAACGTCCCTTGCTCCGTGTACTTGACCCAGGTGCGAAAGCTCCCGAGGGGGACGTCGTTCTCGGCCTTGCAGGCCACGGTGCAGGCATGGCACCCGATGCACTTGGTGTGATCAATGACGAACCCGAGCTGCACGGTATCTCCGGGGAAAGGGGGGATGGAGTGCCCGACCGGATGGGACTATGCCATAGGGGTAGCTGCCCATCCAGGGGCGGAAGTGACTGTCAGGTGGGGAGTTGTCACGGTTTGCCAGGAAAGGACGCAGAGGGAGGAATTTGAGACGACCGGTCGTGTATACTGTTCGTCATGCGACGCGCTTCCGAGGAGACCCGCCAACGACTGCTGGATGAAGGGGTTCTCCTCTTTGTCCGGCAGGGGTATCACGGGACCGGCATCAAGGATGTCCTGGACCGGGTCGGGGTTCCCAAGGGTTCGTTCTACAACTACTTCGAGAGCAAGGAGCAGTTTGGTGCGGAGGTTGTTCGCCACTACGCGGACAACCAGGGGGGTCGTTTGGCCGCCGCCCTCGCCGACCCGCAGGCGGATGCGCATGCGGCCCTCGTCCGGTTCTACCGCGACGAGATCTGCCGGTTCGTGAACTGTCGCGAAGGTTGCCTGCTGGGCAACCTGGCCGGCGAATTGGGGAGCGCCCCGGACCTGTGCCGGGATGCATTGGCGGCCGCGATGGCGCAGGCCGAGAGTCTGATCGGGGAGGCCATCGCGCGGGCCCAGGAACAAGGGACGGTGCGAGGCGATCTGAGTGCGAGCCTGCTCGCAGGTTTTCTGTTCAACGCATGGGAGGGCGCCTTGATGCGCATGCAGGTGGATGGCGGCGCCGAGCCGCTGGAGGCCTGTGTGAAGCTGGTGCTCGAGGATTTGTTCCGGCCCCGTGGCCAGGGATGAGAAAGGAAAAAGGCTGACGATGTCCGACAACGCAAAGACCGCGAACGGAGTCAAGACGTTCACGGATGGGAACTTCCAGACCGAGGTGGTGGCGAGCGGGACTCCGGTCCTGGTCGACTTCTGGGCCCAATGGTGTGGTCCCTGCCACATGCTCACCCCGACCGTGGAGCAGCTGGCCGGCGAGTACGACGGCCGGGTCGCGGTAGGAAAACTCAACATCGACGAGAATCCCAAGACGGCAGCCGAGTTCGGCATCCGGTCCATCCCCACCATCCTGGTTTTCCAGGACGGCAAGGTGGCTGAAGCGCTGGTCGGCGTGCAGCCCAAGGATCGCTACAAGGATGTCCTGGATAAGCTGACCGGCGGGAACTAGCGTCCCACCGCCCCCGAGAAAGCCGGCCCCCGGGCCGGCTTTCTCGTGCCCTCAAGGGGGAGGGGTCCTCCCGCCGATAACCGGGAGAACCCCCTTCTCCCGGAGGTCCCATGCGACGCCTGACCTTGTTGGTTCCCCTTTGTCTTCCGCTGATGGCTGGATGCTCGGAGTCCCGCGATGAGATGCAGTTGGATCGTTCGGTGCGGGCCAGCCAGGAGGGGCCTGCGCCGGTGGGAAGCGGCAACTGGGCCGCCGCACTCGGCGGGGGAGCGCCCCGGCCCGACAGGGTCCGCAAGTGGCAGGCTCACGAGGGAGCGGTGACGGCGATCGCGGTCTCCAGTCGGGGGGATCTGGTCCTCTCGGTGGGCTATGACGACTATGGGCTCCGGCTCTGGGATCGCGAGACCGGCACGCTGATCGACGGGGTGAAGCTGGAAGGCCGGCCCCGTGATCTCACCCTGATCCCCGGCGAGGACCGGATCGCGGTGTGTCTGGCCAACACCGACGTGGTCATGCACAGCTTCACCCGCGGTGGGCTGGGGGACCCGGTGCAACTGCGGGGGGGTGCGGAGCATGCGTTTTCCATCTCGGCCAGTCGCGACGGCCGAACCCTCGCCGCGACAACCTTCCGGGGTCCCGTGCTCCTGTGGAACCTCGAGGATCGAACCGGTTCCGGCACCCTCGACAAGTCGATCAGCATGCGGGGGATTGCCTTTTCCCCCACCCAGGATCTGCTCGCCGCGGGGTCCATGGGCAACACCTTTACCCTCTGGAAGCTTCAGGGGAGCAGGAGCGGGAAACGCCACGAGGTGAAGATCCCCAAGGTGTCGGACCAGTCCGACGTGGCCTCGGTGGCCTTCTCCCCGGATGGCAAGCGTCTGCTCACCGGGCACATGGATTCGAGCTTCACCGTGTGGGATGTCCGCAAGCGCAAGCAACTGCTCAACCAGTACGTGCAGGATGCGTCCACCCTGGACGTCGCCTGGGGCTGGGACGGTTCGCTGTTCGCCACCGCCCAGGCCAACGGCAGGGTTTTCCTCTGGGATCCGGATACGGGAGTCGACCTGGCCTCGCTGGGTGGGCACGAGGGGGGGGCGACCGCGGTTGCCTTCAGTCCCGTGGAGTGGGAAATCCTCTTCTCCGGGGATGAAAAGGGTCGCATCCACCTCTGGCAGTAGTTCGCCCGGTCGCGGTGGCGGTTGCTTGTCAGGGGGACGGTCGCCTCGTACCATCGATCCCATGGCTCTCCCCCGGAATGTCCTCGTGGTGCGCACGGACCGGATCGGGGATGTGGTCCTGACCCTTCCCATGGCCGGCGCGCTGAAGACCGCTTTTCCGGCGAGCCGCGTGACGTTCCTGGTGCGCGAGTACACCCGCCCGCTGGTGGAAGGTCATCCCCACATCGACGACGTCATGGTTCTCGGTGAGCGGGGCGGGCGGCCCCGCTTGGCCGAGAACGCGCAGCGTATCGGGGCGGGGGGCTTCGACACCGCCCTGCTTGTGCATCCCTCCTTTCGCCTGGCCTGCATTCTCAGCCTGGCCAGGATCCCCACCCGGATTGGGACGGCCTATCGCTGGTACTCGAGCCTGTTCAGCCACCGGGTGCGGGTGCACCGGCAACGCGGGTCCCGTCACGAGGTGGAGTACAACCTGGAACTCCTGCGTCCCCTGGGGATCGACCCGGGCAGCCCCGTGGACTTCAGCCTGACTCCCAGGGAAGAGGACCGCGCCGCCACGGAGATGCTGTGGCGGGAATGGGCACCCAAGCCTCCCGTGGTGGTGGTCCACCCGGGAAGCGGGGGGAGCGCGGTGGACCTCCCGGTGGCTTCCATGGCCAGGCTGGTCCAGGGACTCGATTCCAGCGGGGCCGAGGTCCTGGTCACCGGATCCGCGGAGGAGGTCGAGGTGTGCCGGCAGGTCACCCGGGGCACCCGGGCCCGCAATCTCGCGGGGACGTTCTCCCTTGGGGAACTGGTGGCGTTGGTGGCCCGGTGCGACCTTCTGGTCGCCAACTCCACCGGTCCCATCCACATCGCGGCTGGCCTCGGAAAACCGGTGGTCGGGTTCTATTCGAGGGCAAAGGCCTGTACCCCGGAGCGGTGGGGGCCGTACACCGATCGACGACTCGTCTTCACCCCGGAAGCGGACTGTTCCGAGTGCACGCTGAGCAAGTGCCGACGGACCCGGTGCATGGAGACGATTCGCCCCGAGCGGGTGCTGGAGTCCATCCGGGATCTCCTGCGATCCGGTTAGACGCGGCGACCTGCGCATGAAAAGGCCGGCCACCTGTTCGGCGGCCGGCCCCAAAGCCTGCAGCGGAAATCCGTCGCGGGTCTAGTTGCGGCGACGGCGACGGGCGATACCCATCCCCAACGCGCCCAGACCGATCAGGGTCAGGGTGGCCGGTTCCGGAACCGGCGGAGTGCAGTCGACGCAGTCGCCATCACCCAGCTTGGAACTCCCGGTGCGGGGGCCACCGGGAACGCCGACACTGGTCATGCGAACGGCAAAGTCCTTGAAGTCCGAGGTGGTCAGCGACCCTGCGAAGTCATCAACGGTAAACGACGTCGATTGGATGTCGTCGGCACCGATGCCGGGGGTACCGATGGTCAGACCGATGTCACGGGGACCGGAGGGGTTGATGTTGTTCCCTCCGCCCATGTTGTTGGTATTGGTGGCGAAGGCGTTGATATCAGTGCCCACCACATGGCCCGCGGCAATCCCGGGGTTGTTCATGACGTTGAAGAACACTCCCTGGAGATCACCGATGTTCGGGTTGGGGATGACGTCCACCATGATGGTGACGAACCCGGCGTTGAGAGCGTCGTTCACGGTGACCTGGACGGATCCGGAGGCCCCGGTGAACGGGACCAGGTTGTGAATCGACACCGTAGCCTGGGCGGCGGGAGCAATTGAGATCGCCGAAGCGACCAGAACCGCGAGAAGGGCAATTCGTTTCCTAGTCATGAAGATAACCTCAAGGGTGTGCATGAAGGGCTAATGTGCAGAGCCGAAATATTACCATGCGACTTGAACGATCTCGGCGGGAAATCTTCTTCAATTATCCCGTAAGAGCCTCTGCTCATTGTGTTTCAACGAGTTGTGGGGTGTGGTGCCCGGCCGCCGGTCGGGCGATTTGCACGGGTTTTGGCTCGAGATCTTGGGGGAGCCCCGCATGCGGCGCCTTTGGTAGGCTCCCGTCCCCATGCGCGACGTTCTTGTTCTCCTGCGTGTCTTTGACCGGATCGACGACCTCAGGGTCTGCCTGCGCCTGATCCGGGAGGGCTGGACCCGGAACCGTTATCAGGTCCTGATCGTCTCCAACGGGCGCGAGGCCGGCCACGCGGTGCCCCGGGAACTCCTTGGGGACGGGGTTGAACTGGCCGAGTTGACCGACAATCCGGGACACGCCCTGGGAAACTCGCGACTCCTGATGCACGGTGTGGCGCAGCTTCCGGAACGTGCCTCCCACGTCGTTCTTCTCGAGGCGGACACCTGGCTGTTCGACGATGCGCTGATCGTTCGGTACCTGGACCGCATGGAGCGAAGCGGCGCCGGATGGGCCAGCGCCGCCTGGCTGGAGCGGTTCCACTCCCTGGCCCTGGACTTTGCCCTGCTGGACGCGGATATCCTGCGCGAGCATCCCGGGCTCCTCGATTTCGAACTCCACCCCGAGTGCCATGTGGCCAATGTCCTCAACGACCTCGGCGTTGGCTACGAACTCGTGAAGGAGCTGATGCCGGTTCACGTTCCACGACTCGTCCGGGAGCTGCTACCGCACACCGCGGGTCGGTTCCGGTGTTTTCCCGAAGGTCCCATGGTGACCCACCATGTGGAAGATCTTCCGGGGGGGATGGAGCAGAAACTGCGCGAGGCGAACTGGACCGCGGGGAAGGCCTGGTTCGAGGTGAGCGCTCCGGGAGACATTCCACGTGAGAACCGGCGACTGCGTCGGGGGCAACGGTTGGCGCGGTGGGCGCCCCGTTCCGGCTGGTTGCGCCCCCGGGTAGCCAAGCGCTGGTAACCGCCTGGAGTCAGTCGGCTTCGAAGAGCAGTTCCTGTTCGCCCGCCCGCAGATGCAGCCGTTTGTCTCCGGTCAGCTCGATCCGCTCGGCGTTGCGCAGGGACCAGAGCACCAGGTTCTCCTGCTTCATCAGGGAATCGGGGCAAGCCATCCGGGTGCCGGCGACCGGTCCGATCCGCAGGGCGAGGCCGTCGAGGCTGTAGGTGGCGGTGTAGGTATTGCACCCGCTGCTCCCCGAGGCCTGACCTTCGTCCAGGAGCAGGGTAATGGCCTGCTCGCCCTGCGGTGGGGCTCCGCTCAGGGTCACCAGTCGCCACCGGGTGCCTTCCACGGTGGGCTCGCCGGCGCAGGCGATGACAAGAAGAGGCAGGGCGAGGCCGGCGAGGTGTCGCCTCACGATGCGGATTCCTCCTCGGTTCCCCCCACCGCCGGGAGGTAGGGCTGGAACACGATGCCGTAGATGTCCCAGATGGCCACGAACATCGCGGAGATGATGGGGCCGATGATGAACCCGACCACCCCGAACATGAAGATGCCTCCCATCGTCCCGAACAGGATCAGCAGCTCGTGCATCTGGGTGTCCTTGCCCACCAGGAGCGGGCGGAGGAAGTTGTCCACCGCCCCGACCACGACGGCGCAGTAGAGACCCAGCACGATCCCGGCCACGGTCTGCCCGCCCAGAACGAGGGCGATCACCGCGGGGACCCAGACCAGGGCGGTTCCGACCCCCGGGATGATGGAGAGGACGGTCATGACCGTTCCCCAGAAGATGGCCTGGTCGATCCCCGCGAAGGCGAACCCGATGCCGGCCAGGGTTCCCTGTACCGCCCCGATGACCATGGTTCCCTTGAGGGTGGCGCGGGAAACGGAGACGAACTTGTCTCCCATCCGCACTTCGTCCTCGTGGGAGAGCGGAAGGTAGTAGAACACCTTGCGCAGGAGCGTCCGACCGTCGGTGAGGAAGAAGAACATGGTGTAGACGAGAATGAACAGCTGGAACACGAACCCGACCGTCCACCCGGTGCCGCTCTGGAGGCTGCGGAAGACCCAGCTGCCGAGGGTTCCGGCGATCTCGCCTGCCTTGGTGATGATCTGATCGCGGTACGGCTCGATTTCCTCCTGGAAGGGGAGGCCGGTCAGCCAATTGGACAGCACGTCCGGTTCGTTGATGATGCGCTGGACGGTGGGGACCACGGACTCGGTAACCCGGACCGCCTGCGCGGTGACCACGCCGATGAACGCCCCGAGGGGAATCACCACCAGAAGAAACAGGGTGAGGAGCGTGCACAGCGAGGAGAGGGACTTGCGCCCGCCCATCCAGCCCAGGAACCTCCGGTACAGCGGAGTGGCCAGGCCGGAGAAGATCGCGGCAAGCAGGATCGTCATCACGAAGCTCTTGATCATCCTGAAGAAGAGCAATGTGATGACGAGGACCGCGGCCAGAAGAAAGATTTCCTGGAATCGTTTTGCGTTCATCGTTTTCCCGCGGGCAGCGCCGCAGGCGCATTGTGGCACGTCGTGAACGGGGAGGCTAGAGCAGGAGCAGGAACGCCTCAAGGGCGTCCTGATCCGCGGGCGGGAGGGGGGGAAGAGGCATGTCCCCCGGCTCGGTCCCGTGCCGGAAGTGTCCTGCCCCGGACTGTACCCTCCCCAGGACTTCGTGCAGGGTTCGCGCGGATCCGTTGGTGAAGTAGGGAACCTTGCGGTAGACCCGCCGCAGGGACGGGGTGCGGGTGCCTTCCTCATGCACGTAGGGACGGATTCCGGTCTGGCGATACTCGGCGGAACCCCACACGATGGGTCCCTGCTGCGAACAGACCAGGGACTCCCACTGCTCGAAGGGGACCGCGGTGGCCGGGTCGTCGGCTACGAGCCGGGCCCTGTGGCACGATTCGCAGCGGTCCCGGAAGACCTCCGCGCCGCGTCGCTCCGTCGCCGTCCACTTCTCCCGGCCGGCCGCGAACGGGTTGGGGGGATGGGTGAAGTCGAGCAGGAACTCCATGAGAGCGCGCCGCAGCTCCTGGGGAGGGATCCTCGGTTCGTCCAGACCGAACTCCCGCAGCCACGGGTGGTCCGCGGTGTAGATCGGAAACCAGGGATCGAGACCCGAGTGCGCGCTGGCCACCCGGAACTCGTTGTTGATCATGCGGGTCATGTCGGGGTCGAGGGCACGGGAGAAATAGGGCTTGTTGTTGAACAGGCCGAGCAGGGGACGGGTGGTGGCGTGGATGTCCCGACGGCCGGTGTAGTGCACCCGCCCGTCGCCGTGTCCCTCGAAGTGACAGGTCTCGCAGCTGAACCGGCTCGCCGCGTCCTTGCTGGAATTGGCCGGCCCCATGAGACCGGTGAAGAACAGCGCCTCCCCCAGCCGGGAGCGCGAGCCGCGGTCGGGGTTTTCCTCCCCGGTCGGCTCGCTGTGGAACACGAAGTAGCCGTGTTCTCCCGCGGTGATCCAGGCGTCGAGCAGGGGGTTCGCCGCGATGAGGCCGCGGTCGTCGACCGGGAAGAAATCCGTGGTTCCCGGAGGCAGACGGTCCGTTTGCACGTCCGCGGTGGAGGCGAAACCGTCCGGCCAGGTGATCCAGGCCATGGAGTCCCCTCCATACCCGGTGGCCAGCAACCGGGGAGCGTCGTCCGGGTCGCGATGCAGGTAGACCGCCTTGGGCGTCACCACGCCGTAGGCGCTCACGTTGATCGCGGCCAGGGGTTCGGGGGGGGCCGCCCCGGATATCCGGTAGAGGTACACGAACGAGTCGATGTAGCCGAAGAATCCACCGCTCCGGTCCAGGGGACGGTTCTCCACCCCACCCAGGGCGACCAGGGTGTCCTTGCCCTCCCGGACCGCGGACAGGCTCCAGATGGGCCCGTCGTGGCGGATGACCCGGGCGCGATCCGGATCGGGCACACCCTGGTCAAGGCGGTGGATCCACACCTCGTGGTCGAGAACACAGGTCACCAGGAGAAGCTCGTCCAGACGCTCCACCCGGATCGCCCCTGCTCCGACGGTAAGGGTCGCCACCACCCGGGCCTGCAGCCGGTGTTCATCCTGCTTGAGTTCCAGGACGTGAAGCCGGGACGTGGCGTCGTCGACCGCGTAGAGATGATCCTTCCCGAAGGCCAGGTCCCGCAGACCCACCGCGCCGGGGACGGCGATTTCCCCCCGCACGAACAGCCCGTTCTGTCCCGCCTCGTAGAAGGCGATCCGGTTCGACAGCTCACCACACACGGCGATGCGTGCCCCGTCCACCGCGATTCCGGTCGGGCTTTCCGGGGTATCCACCCGGGCGAGCTCGTCGAGGTCCTTGCCGAGAGCGACCAGATGGTCGGAACCGCGCAGCAGTCCCACCAGGTAGGGCTGATCGGGAACCTTGACCACCCGGTAGGGGTTTGTCCCTAGACTGCGGGACGAGGGGGCAAGTTCGGCGAAGTTGGTCGTGGCCCGCAGTTCGGTCTCGAGGGCGCGCAGGTCCGCAAGGTGGGCCGCGATTTCCGTTTCGGTCGGGCCGAGGTCCTCGGCCGCCCCCGAACCGGGCAGGTTCAGGATCATGGCCAGGGCCGCTCCCACGAGCAGCACGATGGCGCCATGAGCAAACGGGTTCTGGAGAGAGCGGTGGAAACGGTGGGTCATGATATTCCGGGAGGGGCGGGTGGACTGTACCACGCGGGTGGGGAAACCGATGACGGAGCGGAGGGACCTGTTGTACGCTTCCCAACCCTTTGGGGCCGTTCCAACCAAATGATCCAACGCCTTTCCATCCTGCTTGTTTCACTTCTCCTCGTGGCCCTGATTCCCGGAACCGGGTTTGCCGACTCGTGGCTCGGAGGGCGGGTCACCGATGCCGAAACCGGCGATGCGCTGCCCTTTGCCACGGTCCAGCTGGCCGGCGAGGGGGTCGCGACCGGAACGGCGAGCAGCGAGTCGGGTCGCTTCCGGTTCGACGGGCTCGAGTCCGGAACCTACTCGGTCACCGTCTTCTTCATCGGTTACGCCACCCGGACGGACACGTTCCTGGTTGCGCCCGACGACAGCGTCGTGGTGACCCTGGCCCTTGTCCCGGAGGCCTTCGAGGTCCAGACGGTGGAGGTCACCGCGTCCCGGATCGAGGAGGAGACCCCCCAGATCGGGCAGATCAGCCTGGGCTCGGATGAACTCGCCGAGTTGCCGGGAGTGATCGAAAAGGATCCGATTCGGACCATCCAGCTTCTTCCCGGCGTGCAGGCGGCCTCCGATTTTTCCAGCGGTCTCTACGTGCGGGGTGGAGGACCGGACCAGACCCTGATCCTGCTCGACAAGGTGACCCTCTACAACCCCAGCCACTTCTTCGGCATCTTCTCGACGTTCAACCCGGATGCGGTCTCCAACGTGGATCTGTACAAGGGGGCGTATCCGGCCGAGTACACCGGACGTCTGGGGGCGGTGCTGGACGTCACCAGCAGCAGCGGGTCCCGGGACGGGTTCGAGGGGTTTGTCGGACTGAGCACCATCGCCGGTCGCTTGAAGCTGGAGGGGCCGGTCGGGAACGGATCCTGGCTGCTGGCCGGTCGGCGCACCTATCTGGACCCCATCCTCAACGCATTGCGGAAGAACGACGCCCAGATTCCCTACTACTACTTCTACGATCTCAACGGCAGGCTCGACCTCACCCTGGGGGACCGGGATCTCCTGGACGTGTTCGCCTACTGGGGGCGTGATGATCTCCGATTCGAGCTCACCCCCACCGACTACATCGGGGTGGACTGGGGGAACCGGACCCTGGGTGCGAACTGGAGACACATCTTCTCGGACGATGTGCTGGCCACGGTGGTGGGGTACGGGAGCGAGTACACGAGCTTCACCAACGTGTTCATCTTCGGCACGCCGATCCGGATCGACAACGAGTTGAGGGAAGGGTCGCTGCGTGGGGACCTTGCCGTGCGCACCGGTGAGCGGAACCAGGTCACGCTGGGAGCCCAGGGTTCGGTCTACGACTTCGGCTATACCCAGGAGTTCAACCTGGAACCGGGTGTGGACTACGGCTCGACCCCGTTCGATGTGAGCGTGTTCGCCGAGGACGAGTGGTCCTCGACGACCGGGCATACCCGGTTGCGGGGCGGGCTCCGGTTGCGCTTCTTCAGCGACGGGGACCGCCTCCTGTGGGAGCCCCGCTTCCTGGGCAGCCGCGACCTGTCGGACCGGCTCACCTTCAACTTCGGCGCGGGGGTCTACCACCAGTATCTTCAGCTGGTATCCACCGAGGCCTTTTCGGCCGGCGACTTCTACTTTCCCGTGGACGAGACCACCCAGCCCGGCCGTTCATTGCAGCTCTCGGCCGGGCTCTCCTGGCTTCCGCAACCCGAGTACCGGCTCGCGGCGGAGTTGTACTACACCCGCCTCGACAACCTGCTCGTTTTCGACAACAACATTCCCAACGAGATCGATCCCATCACCACCGATGCGATCTTCGACACCGGAGGGACCGGCTACGCCACCGGTCTCGAGTTGTTCCTCGAACGACGGATCGGGCCGATGCGGGGTTGGGTGGGCTACACCCTGGGTTGGACGCGACGCAACTTCGAGGGGGTCAACCAGGGCGATACCTACGCCCCCAAGTACGACCGCCGTCACGATGCGAGCGTGGTCGGGAGCTACACCTGGGGGAAGTCGACCCTGAGTCTCGGGCTCGTCTACGGAACGGGGCAGGCCTTTACTCCCGCGTCCGCCCGCTATGGCATCCGCAATCCCGCCATCGGGAACACCGAGGAGGGCGGGTTCGTTCTTCCTTCCTCCAAGAACAGCGCACGCCTGCTCCCGTATCACCGGATGGATGTCTCGTTCACCCGCGATTTCGGTCTGTTCGGCCTGGAAGCGGAGTGGTTCGTCCAGGTCTTCAACCTCTATAGCCGCCGCAACGAATGGTTCGTCCAGTACGACTCCAGCGACCCGGAGAACGCACCGGAGGTCGTGAACCAGTTGCCGGTCATTCCCAGCCTGGGGGTCAACGTTGCCTTCTAGCACCCGAGCGGTTGCGCTCCTCATTGTCCTGGCCTGTGCGGGCTGTTCCACCGAACGCGAACCGGGCAGCCTGTTCGGCCCCTCGGAGAGCGGGATTCCGGTGGTGGACGCCCAGTTGATCGTGGGGTTCTCGTTCCCGGAGATCCTGATCAGCGAGACGACCAGCCCGGAGGAACCCTGGACCCGGGAGCAGGCTGCGGTCGGGGACGCCGCGGTGCAGGTCGTGGGCCCCGATTTCACCCTGCGCTATACGGTCTCCGACCCGGAATTGGGGGTCTACTTCCCCGTGACCCAGCTGGCCAGCGTGGCTCCGGATACCGAGTACCGCCTCGAAGTCGATTTCCCGGACGGCCGTCGGGTCCGCGCGGTGACCCACACTCCGGCGGCGTTCCGGGTGAACCGATGGGTGCTGCTGGAGGAGGACGGGGAAACGGTGATTCGTGAGCTGGCCACCTACAGCGACACGAGCGGGGAGGAGATCTACGAGCAGAACCGCCTGGTGCACGGGCAGGGCCTGGTCGAAGCCCAGTACGCGCGTGGGGACGAGCCGGGGGTCCAGGTGGGGGTGTTCAGCCTGGACCCCGATTCGGACTTCGCCATCGACGTGAGCTTTCTCGATCCGGAGGATCTCGAGGACTTCCAGAGGTTCGAGAGCTCGCCTGCCCTGGTCGTCCCCGACGGCCGTCTCCGGCTTCCCTGGCTGGCCGTGTTCTTCACCGGGCGGTATCAGTTCCACGTCTTCCAGGTCGATCAGAACTGGTTCAACCTCCTCCTTTCCACACCCGAATTCGGCGGAGGAACCGGATTCGGTGGGAATACCGGCGACAGTTTCGAGTCCCCGCTCTTTGCCGTGGACGGGGGAATCGGCCTCTTCGGCTCGGCGGCGATCGACTCCATCGGGATCTACGTGGTTTCGCCGGATTCCCTGGACGCACCCTAGTGCGTGACCCGGTTGCTCCCTGGTAGGATTCCGCCATGCCCTGTGGATGTCTGGTCGCCCTCATCGCCACCGCGTTCCCCCGGTTCGCGATCGTGCTCATCTGGCTGTTCTCGGACTGGTTTCACGATGTGTATCCCAGTCGGTTGATCGGTGGGTTGGGTCTGCTGCTCATGCCCTACACCACCCTGTGGTACAGCGTGGTGGCCAACGTGTGGGACCGGGACTGGGGTTTCCTCCAGTTGGCGGTGTTCGTCATCGCGGTGATGTCGGATGTGGGGGCTCTCGGCGGGGCGGGCGTCACCGGACGTCGGCGCAAGTAGGAACGCCCCGGTCGCGACGGCGACCCGGGGCGCTCCAGGAATGATCCTCGGGACTACTCGCCGAACTGGATTCCCTGGGCCAGGGGAAGATCCTTGGACCAGTTGATGGTGTTGGTCTGCCGGCGCATGTAGGCCCTCCAGGCATCGCTGCCGGACTCCCGTCCACCGCCGGTTTCCTTCTCCCCGCCGAACGCGCCGCCGATCTCCGCACCGCTGGTGCCGATGTTCACGTTGGCAATGCCGCAGTCGCTGCCCACGTGGGAGAGGAACGTCTCCGCCTCGATGAGGTTGGTGGTGAAGATGGCCGAGGAAAGCCCCTGGGGCACATCGTTGTGCAGTCGCATCGCCTCGTCCAGGTCCCCGACCGGGATGATGTAGAGGATGGGACCAAAGGTCTCATCCTGGACGATGGCCATGTCGTTGCGGGCCTCGGCGATGCAGGGGGTCATGTAGTACCCCTTGGCCTGTGCGCCCCCGGTGACCCGCTCGCCGCCGCAGAGTATGGTCCCCCCCTGCTCCTTCACCGCCTGGATCGCCGCCTCCACCGCTTCCACGGCCTGCTCGTCGATGAGCGGCCCCATGAGCGTGCCGTCCTCCAGCGGGTTGCCGATCTTCACCTGACCGTACGCCTTGACCAGGCGCCGCACCAGCTCGTCCCGCTTCGAGTGGTGGACCAGGATGCGCCGGGTGCTGGTGCACCGCTGGCCGGCGGTTCCTACCGAACCGAACAGGATCGCCGGAACCGCGAGGTCGAGATCCGCGTTCCCGGTCACCACGATGGCGTTGTTGCCCCCGAGTTCCAGGATGGTCTTTCCCAACCGGGAATGGACCACCTCGCCCACCCGGTGCCCCATGCGGCAGCTCCCGGTGGCGGAGACGATGGGGATACGGCGGTCGTGGATCAGACGTTCGCCGATGCCGGGTCCATCACCGACGGCGAGGCTGAAGATCGCTGGATCCACGCCGGTATCCCGGCAGACCCGCTCGGCGATCCGGGTGCAGGCCACCGCGGTCAGCGGGGTCTTCTCCGACGGTTTCCACAGGCTTGCGTCCCCGCACACCGCGGCGAGAAAGGAGTTCCAGGCCCACACCGCCACCGGGAAATTGAAGGCCGAGATGATTCCGACCACACCGAGGGGGTGCCACTGTTCGTACATGCGGTGGCCGGGCCGTTCCGAGTGCATGGTGAGGCCGTAGAGCTGGCGGGAGAGACCGACCGCGAAGTCCGCGATGTCGATCATCTCCTGGACTTCCCCTTCTCCCTCGGCCCGGATCTTTCCCATCTCGAGGGTGACCAGTGCGCCGAGGTCCGCCTTGTGTTCGCGCAGGGCCTGGCCGAGCTGACGCACGGTCTCCCCGCGCACCGGAGCGGGGGTCATGCGCCAGTTCAGGAAGGCCTGGTGCGCCCGCTGGGCGATCCGGTCGTACTCCCCGGTAGTGACCTGGGTGACCGAGGCGAGGTGGGCCCCGTCGATGGGGGAGTGGGAATCCAGGTTCTCGCCCGAGCCCAGCCACTCGCCACAGAATCCGCCCGGGTTGACGTCCTGGATGCCCAGGCGCTCGAGAATGTCACGCATGATCGGTCTCCTGATGTGCGGTGAGGGGGAGCCGTCTCCCCTGATAAAAATGCGGCAAGGAGTATAGGCCCGACCGGGCTACTCGTCGAGCGGGCGATCCGACCGGTGGGAGCCGAGGGCGCGGGCGTAGCGACGGATCTTCTCTCCGGCCGGGGCGTCCCGATCGGCGTTGAAGACGGTGCGGGAGAAGTTCATGGAGCGCTGGATCGGCCAGAGTCGTTCGTGTTCCGAGGGGGCGAACACGTTGGCCGGATTGCCGACCGCGATCCACCCGATGGGCACCATGGATCCCGGCAGGAGGACCGAGTTGACGTGGACCACTCCGTGGATCCGCACCTCGCTTCCCTGCCCCACCACCGCACCGTTGAAAACCGCGGACCCGGTGGCCAGGAAGGCTCCGTCCTCGACGGAACACCCGGTCAGGTGGGCTCCCGGTCCGACCAGGACGTCGTCCCCCAGGATACAGCCGTGCCCCGGGGTGCCCCGCAGGACGGCGTTCTCCA
Source organism: Candidatus Eiseniibacteriota bacterium (assembly GCA_942491735.1). Taxonomy (GTDB): domain Bacteria; phylum Eisenbacteria; class RBG-16-71-46; order JABDJR01; family JABDJR01; genus CALOCN01. The sequence goes on from CALOCN010000014.1 coordinate 1,168,812, forward strand.
TGACCACGCAATGGGAGCCGAGGACGACCGGGCCCCCCTCCGACGTGAGCACGGCTCCGTAGAGTACCGCGCAGTGCTCCCCGATGGTGACGTCTCCGGACACCACGGCGTTGGGCGCGACGTAGGCGGTCTCGTGGACTCGAGGACGGTGTGTGTCGTGTTCCAGTTGCATGATTCATCCTCCTCCTGCGGCCGGAAACCCAACCTACGCCCCCCCGGGGCCGCCCGGCAAGCCGCTTCCAGGAGACGAGGCTGCGTGCTAGATTGGGCGCCCCACCCACGATTTCAGAGGAAGGCAACCGTGAAACCAAACCTCTTCCGAATCCTGGTGCCCGGTCTGATCCTGGCCGCCTGTGCCGCCCCCGGGGTGACCCGGGCCGAAATGGACCCCGGCGCGGTCACCGAGCACACCCTGGAGAACGGGATGAGAGTCCTGCTCTGGGAGGACCCCACCATTCCCAACCTCGCCATCTACACCTACTGGAAGGTGGGAAGCCGCAATGAGGCCCCGGGGATCACCGGGTTGGCGCACTTCTTCGAGCACATGATGTTCAACGGATCGCGCAACTATCCCCCGGGCGAGTTCGACCGCACCATGGAGGCGGCCGGCGGTGCCAACAACGCCTACACCTCCTCGGACGTGACCGTCTACCAGGATTGGGTACCGGCCTCGGCGCTGCGGTTGACCCTGGAGATGGAAGCGGACCGGATCGGCTACCTGAGCGTGGATCCGGAGATGGTCGAGAGCGAGCGCGGCGTGGTCATGAGCGAGCGTCGGCGTTCGGTGGAGGACGACAACCACAGCCTGATGTGGGAAGCCATGGGATCCCTTGCCTTCATGGCGCATCCCTACTCGTGGCCGGTGATCGGGTGGCGCAGCGACATCGAGAGCTGGCGCCAGGAGGACGTGGAAGCGTTCTTCGATGCCTGGTACACCCCCAGCAACGTGGTGATGATCATCTGCGGGGCGTTCGAGACCGGGGAGGCCCTCGAGGTGCTCAACGCCACGGTGGGTAGCCTCGAGACCCGGGAGGTGCCGCGCGGGGTGGTGACCACCGAGCCCGAACAGCGCGGCGAACGTCGCGCCGAGCTCCGCAAGGAAGCGGGGCTGGGGAGCGTCCTCGCCGCCTGGCACGTGCCCGAGACCGCGCACGAGGACCAGAGGGTCCTGGAGCTGATCGATCTCCTTCTTTCCACCGGTGAGTCCAGCCGGCTCTACAAGCGGCTCGTGGACCGGGACGAACTGGCCCTGTGGACCTGGTCCGGAACCGATCGCAACTTCGATCCCGGTCTTTTCCAGATCCTCGTGCAGAACCGCGAGGGGGTGGAGGGACCGCAGGTCGAGGTCGCCCTCTACGAGGAGTTGCAGCGTCTGTCGACCGAGCCGGTAACCGATCGGGAACTGGCCAAGGCCAAGAACATGCTGATCACCGGATTCTACCGGGAGATGGCCACCATCTCGGGTCGCGCCGATGCCCTGGGTTCCTTCGATGTGTTCCATGGCGACTGGCGCAAGTTGTTCGACGTGGTGGGTACCTACGAGGCGATCGAGGCCGAGGATGTCATGCGGGTTGCCGGCACCTACTTCACCCCGGAGAACCGCAGCGTGGTGACGCTGATTCCCGTTTCGCCCGAGGAGGCCGCCGATGCGCAGTAGAACGATCCTCATCCTTGTCACCGTGCTCCTGATGTTGCCGGTCGCCGGACAGGCCGCTGGGCTGCAGATTCCCGCGTTCGAGACGGAGACCCTGCCCAACGGATTGACCCTCCAGCTCCTCGTGCACCCGACCGTTCCCATGGTGAGCTTCGACCTGTGGATCCGGGGGGGTGCCTCGGCGGACCCCGCCGGCAAGGAGGGGCTCGCCTATCTCACCGGCGAGGCCCTGCGCAAGGGGGCCGGCGACCGGGATGCGGCGGCCTTCGCGGAAGCGATGGACTTCCTGGGCGCGAGCTTTTCCACCTCGGTGAATCGCGACCGGACCCGGGTGACCTTGTCCCTGTTGTCCAAGGACTTCGACGCGGGGCTCGAGCTGCTGGCCGACGCGATCCTGCGCCCGACCTTCAGCGCCGATGAAATCGGGAAGCTGGCCGGGCAGTCGGCCGACGCTGTGGTGCAGGCAAAGGACAACCCCCGCAACGTGCTGGCCGACTACCACAACGCGTTCCTCTACGGCTCACATCCCTACGGCAATCCGGTCGACGGCACCGAGACCTCACTCAAGACGATGACGGTGGAGGACGTGAAGGGTTTCTATCGCGACCACATGGGCGCCGACCGGGTCATCCTCACCGTGGCCGGGGACATCGAACCCGCCGAGGCGAAGCGCAGGATCGAGGCCGCCTTCGGGTCCATGCAGGCCGCGGCGGTTCCCGCCCCGGTCATTCCGGAACCCCAGGTCCCCACTGCCCGGCGGGTGCTCCTGGTCAACAAGAACGATACGCCGCAGACCTGGTTCCTCATGGGCAGCCTGGGCCCCAGGTACGATCATCCGGATCATGCGGCCACCGAGGTGGTGCGTACGGTCTTTGGAGGGCGCTTCACCAGTTGGCTCAACAACGCGTTGCGGATCGAGTCGGGCCTGACCTACGGCGCGCGGTACACGATGAGCCCGGGTCAAGCGGCGGGCCCCGCCTACATCAGCAGCTTCACCGCCACCGAGACCACCAAGGAAGCCATGGACATGGCCCTGGCCCAGCTGGATCGCCTGCACGAGGAAGGCATCGGGGAAGCCGACCTGGCCTCGGCCAAGGCCTACCTGCTGGGACAGACCCCCTACGACTATGAAACGGCGGCCAACATGGCCCAGGCCATCAGCGAACTGACCTTCTATGGTGTGTCCCGGGACCGGCTCGACGGCCTGTTCGATGCGGTGCAGGCGGTGGACCTCGAGGCGTGCCGCGAGGTCATCGGCAAGTACTTCGGTCGGGAGAACCTGGTCATTACCGCGATCGGGGTCCAGGCCGAGGTTGGGGAGGTTCTGGAAGGCTTTGGACCCCTGACCCTCCGGGAGAATACCGAACCCGGATTCAGGGTGCCTGCCCCAGGTCCCTGACGCGTGAACCGACTGTCCCGAAACGAATTGCCCCGGAGCCTTCCCACTTGGCTCCGGGGCTCTCTGTCTTGTGGGGTTCGGGTTGGAGCGGGCTCCCGATCCCGTTTCCCCTGGAGGTATCGGGGGATTTAGCCGATAACCGGAGTGGCCGGTTCCGCCCAGGTCGACGATCGGTTAACCCGGTGCTACCGTTGAAACAGAGGGGGTTGATCCCATGCAGTCGGTGATTCGGAGAATCGAGGAGGACGGGTACGCCACCGTGCCCGGGGTTTTCTCGACGGATCAGGTCCAGACCGCCCTGGCCAAGATCCGGGACTGGTTCGATCGCACCCACGACAAATTGGCGGAGAACAAGCCCTATCTGGCCAGCGATGACTGCTTTGTCTGGAACCTGCAGAACAAGGACCCGTTCTTCCTCGAACTGTTTTTCAATACGCCCGAAATCCAGACCCTGCTCAAGCACTTTCTCAATGATCCATGGTTCAAACAGATCCCCGAGGGGGACGCGAGCTTCATCCTTCGGAACTTCCTTGCCCGCAACAGCAACGAGAAGCTCCCCATGCATATCGACTCGATGGTTCCCTACGGCGGCGAGTACTGCTTCGTCATGCAGGCTGCCATCATCCTCGAGGATCAGACGGTGGCCAATGGGTGCACCCGGGTGGTCCCCGGCTCGCACCGGTCCGGTCGCTATGTCGACCAGAGCATCTTCGAGGAGGCGGTTCCGGTGGAGTCGAAGGCCGGCGACCTGGCCATCTGGGACAGCCGGATCTGGCACGGCTGTGGTGAGAACCAGTCCGGGGCGTCGCGTTGGTCGATGATCGCCACCTGCACCCGCTGGTGGCTCAAGCAGGGGTTTGATATCCCCTACAACCTGCCCCAGGAGATCTATGAGGGCCTCACCGACAATCAGAAGGCGGTTCTCGGGTACTGCTCGCTGCCCTACGCGGACGAGATGGCCGGTATCGACATGAAACGAGGGTACGATTCCCTGCTACCCCGGGTTGCCGACTATCGCCGGTCCGGTTCGGAGGGCTGAGATGGGTTGGGTCAAGCAGGGGGTCCTCGAGATCCCGGTCGGAAAGACGGACTGGATGGTGAGCCATACCCAGTTCCCCACTGCGGATCCCGTGGACGGGAACCGGCTCCGTATCTACTTCGGAACCCGGAGCGCCCAGACCCACACCGTCACCTCCTTCGTGGAAGTCGATGCGAACGACCCGACCCGGCTGCTCTACCGGCACGATCGCCCGGTACTGGGCCGGGGGGAACTGGGCAGTTTCGACGACGGGGGAGCCCTGCCTTCCTGGATCGTCAATGACGGCGACCGCAAGCTGCTCTACTACGTGGGGTGGAACGCCGGCGTCACGGTGGGATACCGGAACTCCATCGGGTTGGCGGTGAGCGAGGATGGCGGCAGGACGTTCCAGCGTCTCTTCAAGGGTCCCATCGTGGATCGCACCCGGGACGAACCGCAGTTCTGTTCGTCCCCCTGCGTCCTGAAAGAGGGATCGCGGTGGCGGATGTGGTATCTGAACGGCGTGCGATGGGACGTGATCGACGGCCGGGCCGAGCCGGTGTACCACCTGAAGTACGCGGAGTCCAACGACGGCATCGAGTGGCACCGCGAGGGGCGTGTCGCCATCGAGCTTGCTTCACCGGAGGAAGGCGGAATCGCCCGTCCCTCGGTGATCGTCGAGGACGGACTGTACCGGATGTGGTACTCGCGTCGGGGCATCGCCGGCTATCGGGACAACCGGGAGCACTCCTATCGCATCGGGTACGCGGAGTCCCAGGACGGTATCGAGTGGGTCCGCAAGGACGACGAGGCCGGCATCGATGTCTCGCCGGAGGGATGGGACTCCCAAATGATCGAGTTTCCCAATGTATACCGGCATGGCGGTCGCAAACACCTGCTGTACAACGGCAACGGTTTCGGCTCGACCGGAATCGGTTGGGCCGTATGGTCCGACGGGGACGGGGCATGAAACAACGGGTGGATGAACTGGCGGTGTTCGGGGGCCCCCCCTTGTTCGACGCGCCGCTGCACGTCGGTCAGCCCAACCTGGGTGATCGGGCCGCGTTGCTGGAACGTCTCCAGGGCGCCCTGGACCGGCGTTGGCTGACCAATCGCGGACCCCTGGTGCGCGAATTCGAGCAGCGGGTCGAGTCCCTGACCGGCGTGGAACACTGCGTGGCCATGTGCAACGGCACGTTGGCCCTCGAGATCGCCATCCGGGCCGCGGGTCTCAGCGGGGAAGTCATCGTTCCCTCGTTCACCTTCGTGGCCACCGCGCACGCCCTCCAGTGGCAGGAGATCACGCCGGTGTTCTGCGACGTGGACCCGGTGACCCACACCATGGATCCCTCGGGGATCGAGGAGCTCATCACCGAGCGCACTACCGGGATCATCGGGGTCCATACCTGGGGCCGACCCTGCGACATCGAGGCGCTGCAGGGCATCGCCACGCGTCACGATCTCGCCCTGCTCTTCGATGCCGCCCATGCCTTCGGCTGTTCCTACCGGGGAAAGATGATCGGCGGCTTCGGGAATGCGGAGGTGTTCAGCTTCCACGCGACCAAGTTCGTGAACTGCATCGAGGGCGGAGCGGTGGTGACCAACGACACGGCCCTGGCCAACCGGATCCGGCTCATGAAGAACTTCGGCTTCGTGGATCTGGACACGGTGAGCCATCTCGGGACCAATGGAAAGATGAACGAGTTCTCCGCCGCGATGGGGCTGACCACCCTGGACAGCATGGAAGCCATTGTCGAGCACAACCGACTCATCTACGAGGCCTATCGGGAGGCCACCCGGGGCATCCCGGGCCTGGTCCTCATCGACTACGACCGGTCCGAAAGCCAGAACTTCCAGTACATCGTTTTCGAGGTGGATACCGCCGCGGCCGGGCTGTGCCGCGACACGTTGATCGCGGCGCTGGTGGCGGAGAACGTGCGGGCCCGACGCTATTTCTACCCGGGCGTCCATCGCATGGAGCCCTACGTCTCATACTTCCCGGAGAACGGGGTCCTGCTTCCGGAGACCGAGGCCCTGGGAGACCGGGTCATGGTGTTGCCTACCGGCGAGGCCATGACCGCCGGGAATGTTTCCCGGATAGCCGGCCTGCTGCGGCTGGTCCTCGGGAACGCCGCGGCGATCCGTTCACGTCTCGACCCCCGCCTCGCCACCGGGGCCGGCGGGGCCTGAGTGCCGACCCCCGAGCACCCGAAGGTCAGCGTCTGCATGGTGACCTACAACCATGAGGACTTTCTCGCCCAGGCCCTCGACAGTGCCCTGTCCCAGGAGCGCGACTTCGAAATGGAGATCGTGGTGGGGGAGGACGCGAGTACGGATCGCACTGCGGAGATCCTGCGGGAGTACGCGGCACGACATCCGGATGTGGTACGCCCCCTGTTTCGCGCCCCGAACATCGGCGCGGCGCCCAACTTCACCGATGCCTGGGTCCAGTGCCGCGGCGAGTACATCGCGGTCCTCGATGGGGATGACTACTGGATTCATCCCCGGAAGCTCCAACGACAGGTGGAGTACCTCGATGCGCGCCCGGACTACTCCGTGGTGGGGCACCGGTTCCGCATCGAGTCGGTGGATGACAGCGGGGCGACCCGGAGCAGGCTCAGCCCCCCGGAGGAGGAACTGATCCCCCTCGAATCGCTGGTCTGCCGTCAGAGCGTGGCCACCCATACCCTGTTCGCCCGCCGGAGCGCCCTGCGGGAGTTCCCCCCCTGGTACTACGTCAACCGATCCGGGGATCGTTGCCTGGAAGTGCTTCTCGGCATGGCAGGCAAGGTGGGGTTCATTGACGAGGTGATGTCCACCTACCGGTTCCATGGCAAGGGAATGTGGAGCGAGTCCTCCACCGAGGAGAACGTGCGTTCCCGTCTGGCCCTCGCCGACCTGTTCCTGACTCACCTGGATCCGTCGCTGCACCCGGCCATCCGGCGCCGGATGGCCGCCGAATACCGTGAGCTGACCTGGATCGAGGGATCACGCGGCGAGGTGGAAGAGGCGCGGGAAGCCTGGGCCCGGGCCAAGGAACTGGATCCGTCCGGATGGTGGCTGCGCCCGGAGTACCTCCGCTGGCAGCTATGGCTCACCTTTCCGGGGATCTACGGAAAGTTGCGTCGCCTGGGACGGAACGCTCCCCGGCAGGGGTGAGCTTCCTTGAAGGCGGAATTCAGCCCCGCGAGACCCGGCTACCGCGCGGGGAGTTTGGAGCACGAGTGTCCTTGCGCGGGGTCCGCTCCCGTTCCCCCTCGGCCGCGGTGAACTCCGACTCGACGAGCCTGGGATAGGGGTTGGCGCTTCCCCGCACCTCGAGCCGATCCGAATGCACATGGACGGTCGCCGCGGGAAAGCGATGGTCATGCATACGATCGATGTCGTACTGCTTGGCGATGACCCCCAGGTAGAAGGTTCCGTTGGCCAGATGCATGTCCATGGCGAATCGGCAGGTCCAGCTGTCCCCCGGGAACATGTCCTGCGGCGGGTGTCCCAGGCGGAAAGTGGACATGTTGAACACGGAATAGGATGTCTCGTCCTGCAGATAGAAGTAGACCCCCATCCCCGGGGCGAAGTTCTTGGCTTCGAAGGTCACTTCGAGAAAGGCGGCGTCCCCGGGTTCGAACAACTCGCACGGCTCGCCCGCTTCGTCGGTGAGCACGGTGCGGGTAATGCGGACATCGCCGTTGTGCTGCTCATCGCTGATTGCGCCCGCCCCCTCGAGGTACTGGCGGACCACTTCCTCGGCCGGTCCACTGGCCACCGTGGTTCCCCGGGTGAGCAGGTAGGCGCGGTCGCACAGGGAGTTGATGGCCCGCAGGTTGTGGGAAACAAAGACCACCGCGGCGCCGCTCTTGACCAGATCCTGCATGCGACGATTGCACCGTGCCTGGAAGGAGAAGTCCCCCACGCTCAGCACCTCGTCGATGAGCAGCACGTCCTGCTGGAGGCTGGTCGCGATGGAGAAGCCGAGCCGAGCGTTCATCCCGCTGGAGTAGCGTTTGACCGGGGTGTCGATGAAGTCCTCGATCTCGGCGAAGGCCACGATCTCGTCGAACTTCTTTTCGATCTCCCTGCGTTTCATGCCCAGGATGGATCCCTGGAGAAACGTGTTCTCGCGTCCGGTGAGGTCGGCATGGAAGCCGGCCGCGATCTCGATGAGCGCGCCGACCCTTCCCCGGACCTCGACCCGGCCCCGGTTGGGTCGGAGAATGCCGTTGAGCAGTTTGAGGGTGGTGCTCTTCCCGGCCCCGTTGGGCCCGATGATTCCTACCGCCTCGCCGGGTTTCACCTCGAGATCCAGCTCCCGCACCGCCCAGAAGTCGCCGTCGGCGAGCTCGGTGCGGGGAGGGGACTTGCCCATGAACTTCCTGGCCATGGCCGGAATGAGATCCCGGAGGCTGTCGTGCATTTCTCCCATGTGGAACTTCTTCCACACGTCCTGGACGCGGATCCCGTGATCGGACATCACACGTACTCCGCGAAGAGGAACTCGAGCCGGTGGAACTGGATGGTCCCGGCAATGAACCCACCCACGCTCCACAGGACCAGATAGGCCAGGTACCAGGGGGACCACACGGTGACCGTGGCCCCGTCGACCAGGGTGGTGAGGGGGAGAAGCAGGTTGTGCCCTTCGACCACGGCCAGCCGGATGCCCTCCAGGGCGGGGGAGACCGGGTTGAGGAAGATGAGTTGCGCGCCCAGGGGACCCAGCATGGCCGGCTCGATGAACACCGGGGTGAAGAAGATCCCGAAGGTGAGGAGCACGTTCACGATGTACTTCACATCGCGGAAGAACAGGTTGGCCGCGGCAAGAAAGAGCGACGCCCCCGCGGTGAAGACAAACAGGAGGACGACCAGCAATGGGACCCAGAGCAGGTTCACCGTGAAGGGAACGCCCAGGAAAGGCAGGGCCAACATGAGGGCAAAGCCGCCCACCACGCTGTCGAAGGCCTGGGCCAGGCAGGCCGAGATGGGGAGCACTTCCCGTGGGAAATAGATCTTGGTCACCAGGTTCATGTTGTTGATCAGGCTGCCGCTGGCGAAACCGATGGCCCCGACAAAGAAGGACCAGGGCAGCGCCTTGAGGGTGATCCCGGCCACGATGCCTGGATCCAGGGGCTCCCCGGACAGGGTGGCCATGGCGAACCGGATGATCACCCCCGAGAGGACGATCAGGATGGGCATGAAAATGGCCCACCCGAAACCCATGACCGCCTGCTTGTAGCGGATACGGATGTCGCGGCGGGTCAGCTCCACCAGCAGTTCGCGGTAATGGGCGTAATCGTAGAGGATCTCCCCCAGCTCCTGGCGGAGGCCGACCTTGTTTTCCGTGGTGATCATGGCGCGTTCATTGGACATGGATGTGGGGAGGCTCCTCGGATACGTTGTCGTCCATACCAGGGTTGATCATGACCCCGGAGTTGCTGGTTGGGAACCAGAAACCGTACTATACGAATGGTTGGTCGTGGGTGTAAAATACTTTCCAGTAAAGGTTTAACGCACATGGATGCCCCTTCCGGATACGCCCACCCAGATTATGCCGCCTCCCTGGCGTCCTTCGGCCGGCCCCTGCCGCTGCCCCGGTCCGGGGGTGCCCTCCTGGCCCGGAGCATCCCCGGCACGCCCTACCAGGACGCCATGGCCCCCTACCCCTTGCTCTGCTGCGCCAGGTGGGATGCATTGGCCGCCGACCTGGACGCGTTGGCCGGTGAGCTGGTGTCGGTTACCGCGGTGCTGGATCCGTTCGGGGACCCCACCCCGGACGTGCTCAGGGGGGCGTTCGACACCGCCGATCCCTTCAAGGAGCACTTCGTGGCCGATCTCTCCCGTCCGCGGGAGGCGTTCGTGAAGACGTCGCACCGGGCGGCGGTCCGGCGGGCCCAGCGCACGGTGGAGGTGGCTCCGGTCGGGAACCCGGCCGAGGCCCTCGACGACTGGATGCGATTGTTCGGAACCCTGGAGACCCGGCACGGGATCGACGGGATTCGCGCGTTCTCGCGTGAGGCCTTCGCGGTGCAGTTGGCGATCCCCGGGTCGGTGCTTTTCGAGGCGCGGGTAGAGGGGGAACGGGTGGGGCTCGACTGGTGGTTCATTCAGGGGGACGTGGCCCAGGGCCACCTGGTGGCCATGAGCGATGTGGGCTACGCGCACCGCGCGTCCTACGCCACCAAGTGGTTTCTCCTGGAGTGGTTTCGTGACCGCGTCCGGTGGCTCAACTTCGGCGGGGGCGCCGGGGCTGTGGCGGCCGATGATGGACTGACCCGGTTCAAGACCGGCTGGTCCACCGGGACCCGCATCGCACGATTGGGGAAACGGATTCTCATGCCGGAGGTCTACCGGGAATTGGCGCAGGCGAAGGGGAGTCCGGAAACGAACTGGTTCCCGGCCTACCGGAACGGGGAGGTCTGATGAAGAGGCTCAAGCTGGTCGCGGTGGTCTCCACCGGGGGGGCTGTGCTCAACGAGGTCCTGGGGAGCGGGTTCTTCCGCGAACGGGTCCACTCGGTGGTCTCGGACCGGCCGTGCGAGGGGGAAGCCAAGGCCGCTGCCCACGGCGTGCCGGTACATGCCTTCCATGATCCGGACCCGGAGACATTTTCCGCCCGGCTCCGAACGCACCTCGACGAGAACGGGATCGACTACGTCGTCTCCTACTACACGAACTTCTTCTCCCAGGCGTTGCGCGATGCCTACCGGGACCGGCTCATCAATCTGCATCCCTCGGTGCTTCCCGCATTCAAGGGGATGGACGGATTCGGCGATACCGTGAAGTATCACGCACGCTTCGCCGGGAACACGGTGGAGTTCATCGATCAGGTCATGGACGAGGGAAAGATGATCCTTCAGACCGTTTGTCCCCTGGATCCCGAGGACGTCGCGGGGACGCGTCACACGGTGTTTGTTCACCAATGCCGCGCGTTGCTCCAGGTGGTACGGTGGCTGGAAGAGGATCGCATCCGGGTCGACGGACGCCGGGTGACGGTGGCCGGGGCACGCTATGACCAACCCATGTTTTCGCCGTCCCTGGATAGCGAGGAAGCGATCCGGTGGACGCCGCCCTCCCCGGGCGAGTAAGAGGTCGGAGTATGCACGCACGCAACATTCAGGAATTCGATGACTGGATAGCGCTTCTGGGCGACCCGGACCGGGTGGCCTCCATGAAGGCGGACCTCGAGCAGGGGGACGTGTTCATCGGACGCCGGTTCCTGTCCAAGGATCGGGTGTTGCGGATCCGGGAGTACCTGCAGGGACTGGCCCTGAACTCGCTTCCCAACTACGAACCGATCGTTCCCAACTGCCCCAACTTCCACCGGATTGATCGCTGGGACCCGCGGGCCCACGTGGGAGCCTGTCTCCACTCGTTCTCGTTCTTCCCCTGGAACCACGACGTGCTGAACCTGTTTCGCACCTTTGGCGACGTCTACCGGTTGAAGAACCGCCTGAGTGGGCTGGAGGGGGAGAGCTTCCTGGGGTTGGAGCCGGATCGGGGATGCGTGGCCCGGATGTCGTTCCAGTACTACCCCAAGGGGGGAGGGGGGATCCATCATCACCAGGACCCCTACGACTACCACCAGATCACGGTGCCGGCCCTGACCATGTGCAAGCGCGGGGTGGAGTTCCACGAGGGAGGCGCCTACGTGGATGCCGAGGACCGGCGGGTGCATCTGGACGACCTGGTCGACTACGGGGATGTCACCTACTTCAACGCCAAGTGCTTCCACGGGGTGGAGCCCATTGACCCCGACGCGGGCGAGGACTGGCTCTCCTTCGAGGGGCGGTGGATGGGGCTGTTCGCGGTCAACAAGGTGGTCGGGAACGAGGCCATTCCGGATTCCCGTGATCTGGAGCGGGGAGACAATCCCTACTAGACCGATCGTGACGGGTCGGGACGGCGCCAGGTCCACGGCATGAGAAAACGGGCCCCCCGCAAGGGGCCCGTTTCGCGTGGCTCGTCGGCTGGTCGACGGGAGCCAGGTCCTAGAGTTCGCGCCAGCTGATGACGGTGTAGGGAACGAACACCGCGAGCCGGTTGAGGGCTTCGCTCGAGTAGAGAATGTCGGCGTTGCCGCCCACCGTCTGCTCGTCGATACCCCCCTGGACCAGGACCGCCCCCAGGACATGCTTCCCGCCCCCGCCGCCGGTGAAGGTGATGTCGCCCATGACGAGGATGATTCCGTACCACTCGAGGATTCCCGAGCAGCTGAAGTCTCCGTCGATGATCAGGAGACCGCCGCCGATGAGCTGGCCGGAACCGTGTAGATCGCCCGGACAGTAGACGATTTCGTAGTCGTCCAACCCGCCCCAGGTCTCGTTGGAGTGGGTGCCTGGAGTCACGGTGATCGTTGCCTGGGCGGAGTAGGTGTCCCGCATGGCCTCGAGGTCGAGGTCCACGTTGGAGGTGGTGATGGAGGGGTTGGCCCCTTCGCCTATGACCTGATCGGTCTGGCCGGCCGAGAGCGAACCGATGATATTGTCCGGGTCCTCGGTGGTGGCGATCCCGGGAACCTCCGGGTTCCCTCCGATGACGGACCAGTCCGACGGGTCATGGTCCTCACCGCTGACCGTGAACACGTTGCCGTTGAACTTGAAATTGTCGTCCTCGGCGTAAATGGCCGCGCCGGGAGCCTCGAAGGGGTAACGGGCAGCTTCGATCTCCACCCGTCGTTGGGCGGTTCCCCTGGCCCCCTCGGCGCTGACGATGAAGATGGGCCACCCGGTGGTCAGGTTGACCACCGGATCCGTGGTGAGGTCGCTGTCGTGATCCCCGAACAGGAGCACGTTGCCGGCCCCGTTCTTCTTGTACTCGAGCTTGACCCAGGGGTAGTCGATGGCGTCGGACCCCTGGGCGGTGGCGACCTCGGTGTAGGAGTTGCCCTGCTCGTCGACCACGATATCGGGATCCAGGGAGGAGTCACCGGAGTTCATGACGATGTACCGGCCCCAATCCGGGTTGGCTACCCAGTCCCCCTCGTCCGGACCGATGTAGATCGCGTCGTTGTTGGGGTTGGAGATCCGGGCCAGGGCCTCGGCGTACCCGGCTTCCGCGTTGAACAGGGCCTGGGTGGACCGCTGGTCGTACCCGGCGATCTGGGTCTCCGTGTTGGTCTGCATCATGAAGAGCACGCCGCTCAGGGTCATGAGGATCAGCATCCCCATGGCCAGGAGCATGGCCGAGCCGCGCTCGTTGTGAAGGATTCGGTGGATTCGCATCGCGGTCACTCCTACTGGGACTGGGTCCAGACCCATGGGTTGAACCAGACGACAAGGTTGCCGCTGGATGCGCTGACGGCGGTCACGGCCACGATGTCGTTGAGAAGGTCGTACTGGGGTTCGTCCTCCTGGGCCTCGAGCTTGACCACAATCACTTCGTGGACCTCGCCGCTGGCGTTGAGGTCGCTCCACGAGGCGTTGGACCCCACCACATCGTCGCCGTTCTCGGCGGTGGTGAACCAGGCGTGGATGGTCCCGGAATCGGTACCCACCACGATGTCCGCCGTTGTGTCATAGGGATCGAGGATGCCGGCATCGATCGAAAGCGCGGCACCGTTGGTGTTGGCCTCGTCGATCTGGGAAAGGTTCCCGTATCCGTCGTTGCTCCAGATCTCGAGCAGGCCGGCGTTGCTGCTGGTCTGGACCGCCGCCGCCACATCGGGCGTGGAGTCGTCGTTGAAGCCACTGATGGCAAGGTCATTGACGGCCCCCGAGGAGGTCCACTTGTTCTTGAAGTTGAACCCGTTGCCGGACTGGTTGAGCCAGACCTCGATCTTGCCTCGGTACTGCGTCCTGTGGGTGCGGCTGCCGGCCACGATGTCCAGGTGGCCGTCACCGTTCATGTCCGCCACCTTGACGGAGAGGACGTAACCCTGGGCGGAGAGGACGTGCGATTGGCTGAAGTAGCCGGATCCGTCGTTGGTCCAGACCTCGATCTTGCCGCTGGTGTTTCCGGTCTTGGTGCCGATCACCAGGTCCGGATCCCCATCCCCGTCGATGTCCCCCACCGCGATGTCGTTGCCCCGGCCGGTGCCGGAACTGTAGTAGAGGTTCGGCGCCATCGAGGTCGTTCCGATTCCCACGTGGCCGGGGTAAACTACTCCCTGGTTGAGCCAGATTTCCAGGCCACCCGAAGTCTCCCCGATTTCTACCGCACACGCGATGTCCGCGTAGCCGTCGGCGTTCAGGTCGACCATTTCCATCCCATGGATGGCGCGGGCGGTGTGGCCGTAGTAGTTGGGATAGTAGTTGTACATCCAACCGGAGCTGTAGCCCTCGGGGAGCCCGGCGAGGAAGGTGGCCAGGGTGCCGGACCCGCCGGCGTCGTTGCCGAACACGATGTCCATGTCGTTCTGTCCGTCCTCGGTGACGTAGGAACCTTCCTGGGAGTCCAACTCGTTGAGCTCACCGATCGCCATGCACAGGGCGCGATCGATCGTGGTGTAGGTGGGATCTTCCGGATCCGGCCACTCGGTCGGGATCTCTTCCTCCTCGGCGGGAGGTTCTTCATCGGCCGGAGGCTCTTCGTCGGCCGGGGGTTCCTCGTCGGCCGGGGGCTCGCCGGGAACGTAGTCTCCGCTGACGAGCGATGCGGTCTCGGCGAGGTTCAGGTTGCGGGGGCGAATGGTCCCGGAAACGCGAATGCTGGGGTAGTTGCCCGTTGCGGGGTTCCGGTGAGCGGCCTGGGTGATCAGCTCCACCTGGATCGCCTCGATACTGCTCTTGCCACTGCCGGCCGGCTTGCCCAGGTCCACATCCGCCACGGTATAGCCGAAGCTCGACCCGGCAGGATCCTGGCCGTCACCGATCAGGGAGTTGCCGAAGGTATCGAAGTAGTCGAAGGCCCGTACGTTCCAGCGGGTTGCGCCGGTCTGGGTGAATCCCCCCGACGCGGTCGCCGCGGCTACTTCGGTCTGGGTGACCGTCTCGAGGGCCTCGTACTGGGTGACCCCATAGGCCACCACCTCGCCGGCCCCGCTGGCCGGGGTCGCGGTGAGATCGCCGGCGGTGGAGACGATTCGCCGCAGGACATAGTCATGCGGATTGTCGGTGCGACTGACCAGGGGGTCGTCGGCATTGTCATCCATGAAGTAGGTGATGCGCTCACCGGCCTCGATGACGCCGTCCGCATCGTCGTCCACGAGGACGGTGACGCGGTATTCGCTGGCCACCTCGATCGCCACGTCGACGCTCCCGTCGATTCCGTAGCCCGCTTCCCGCAGGTCCCGAAGCACCATGTCCAGGCCGGAGCGCGCGTTCTGCTGCGCCTCGGACATGGTGGTGCCGATACGGGACCCCGTCTTGGATTGCACCGCGCTGGTAAAGATGGCCACGGCGATCACCCCGGTCAGGAGGACGGCGATAGCCATTTCCACGAGGGTGAATCCGGACTGGTTGAGCCGGATGGTGTTGTTTCGTTTCATGGTGTGCCTCTATTGTCCCGTCACGTACGTGGTGAGATCGGCGGATTGGGTGCCGCGGCTGGACTGCCAGGTCACCGACATGTCGATCCGACGGCTGCCGACGACCGGCGCGTTGTTGGTCACCGTCCAACCGAGGGTGTAGTTTCCGTTGGTCTCGGCGTAGGTGCCCGGCTGGAGTTCGGGGTCCGTTAGACTCGCCGAACGAATCTCGTCCAGTCGCTCCTGGGCGGCCTGAACCGCGATGGTCCGCACCCTGGCCTGGGTCACGCCGGCCAGGCCGGCGGGGATCATCTGCGCGACCGACATGAGGCCGACACTGAGGAATGTCATGGCCAGCATGGTCTCGACGAGGCTGAACCCGCCGTTGGACCGCAGTCGCTTTGTGAGTCGTTTCCACATGGTCTTCATTGTTGTTTCCTTCCCTGCTGCGGGTGGACGCCCTCATGCCCACCAATCTCGATGCGTGTCTGCTCGTGCGCGGTTCCGACTATTCCAGGACAACCTGTCCGGTGGGTCCCAGGAGAGTCAACGTGACCTGGTTTCCTCGGGAGTTTTCGAACATCACCGACCCCGAGGTCGAGGCGCTGCCGTCCGGTGAGAAAGTGATCATCCCGCTCGAGATGTTGGTTCCCTGGGCGGGCGACTTCCACTCGACGTGCTCGGGCAACGAATAGGGGCCGGCCTTCTCCTCGCCGGACTGCACCTGTCCATCGCCGTTCTCGTCCCTCACGATGACGTAGGCCCATTTGCTGGCATCCCAGATGAACAGGCGATCGTCGCCGTCCGAGACGGCCATCTGCCGGGCCAGGCGGAGGTTGGCAGCCATCTGCTCGGCTCCGTTCTGGAGACTGTTGGATGTGATGAAGCGGCCGAAAGCGGGCAGGGTGGCGGCGAGCGTGAGCCCGATGACCACCATGCTCACCGCAATCTCGACCGCGGTGAATCCGGCGTTTCGACTTCGTTTCGTGTGGCCCATTCTGGTGCCTCCAGGTTGCGTGTGGACGGGGCTGTGACACGCTGTGTTAAGGCAAGACGGATGCCAGAGTGCCCCGAGGCATGCCTGCGTTCCCTCTCTTGGGTCGATCTACACGGAAAATGCGCTCCCCTGCAGGAAAT
The DNA here is from genome assembly GCA_942491735.1 of Candidatus Eiseniibacteriota bacterium. Classification (GTDB taxonomy): domain Bacteria; phylum Eisenbacteria; class RBG-16-71-46; order JABDJR01; family JABDJR01; genus CALOCN01. The sequence continues at coordinate 1,185,418 of CALOCN010000014.1, forward strand.
CCGATATGCCCTGGGTGATGTCTCGCGCAACGCACGGGCTCGTGCATTCCGGACGTGGCAGGCCGCCCGGCGCACCGCTCAATGCGCACGGCACCCGGACTTCAGAATCGCTTTGGCGGATTTCTTATGGGGCAGATCCCCGAGACGGGGCTGAACCCAGCCAGGGGAAACCTGTCGGTGGTCTTGTCGGTCGGGATGGGGAGCTACTCGAACGCTTAGTCGTGGACCTTCACTCTGGGCGAGGAAAACCTTGTGGGAGTCTGGTATGATGCTGCGATATCCGGAGCCATACGAGAGCGGCTTCCCGGGGGGGACTACCTAAGTAGATGGAGGCTTCCTTGCGATACACCTTGCTAGCCACGACGATCATGCTTTCAATCTGTCTGCCCGCCATGGCATCCGCCCAGTGTGTGGGAGGATCGATTTCTTCCGAGTTGATGAATTCCGGACCCCATGCCGGTCTCTTCAAGTACACGGTCAGCATCAACTGGGACACCGAGAAGGGTCTCAGTCACGTTACCCTGAATTGCAGCTTCGGAGAGTGCGCCACCGCGGCCTGCGGACATACCTGGGAGTTCGACTCGCCGGGCGGTATCGGCACGGGCGGCGATCCCGGCAACTGTGATTTTGACTTCGCCGGTGAGTTCAACTGCAATGGCGATGCCTCCATCGGGATCGATGAGCCCATCCTGAAGTGGGATGCCATCGACGACGGATGCGAGGCCGAGAAGACCGGAACCGGTACGCTTTGCTTCTACACCGACGTGCCCCCGGCCATGGGTGATGTCCCCGTTGTCCTTGTAAAGAACGGACAGAGCATCTGCGAAGACGTATTGGTTGGTGATTGCCCTCTGGCCTGCCCCATTCCGGTCCAGCGGACCACTTGGGGTGCGGTGCGTTCCCTGTACAACTAGACCTACGAGGCCCGCCCGCGGCTTGCGAGCCGTCCAGGATGACAAGCGGCCCGCCCCGAAAGGGGGCGGGCCGCCTTTTTTTGGAAGGAGTATCCGTGACCCGAATCCTCCCCCTCTATGCCATCGTCTTTCTCTCCGGCGGTTCCGTCCTCGCCATCGAGATCCTGGGGACGCGGATCCTGGGGCCGTTCTACGGCGTGAGCCTCTTCCTCTGGTCCGCCCTCATCACGGTGACCCTCGCCGCGCTCAGTCTGGGCTATGTCCTGGGTGGCCGGTGGGCTGATCGGGGTCCTTCCTACGCACGACTCGGCATGGTCCTGGCGGTGGCCGGGTTGCTGGTCATTGCCATTCCCTGGCTCAAGTATCCCGTACTCAAACTCACCGAGCCGCTCGGACTACGGGCGGCGGTTCTGATCACCGCCACCATCCTGTTTGGTCCCGCCTTGACCCTCATGGGTACGGTCAGTCCCTATGCCATTCGTCTGCGAGCCACGGATCTCAGCAACGTGGGCCGCACGGCAGGGGATGTCTACGCCGTGTCCACCCTGGCCAGCGTGGTGGCCGCCCTCCTGACGGGATTCGTTCTGATCCCCAACATCGGGGTGGGGCGACTGATCATGTTGATCGGGGCTCTGTTGATCCTCGCCGCCGCGATCGCCTTTTCCGTCGGTAGACGAGGCAAGCCAGCCATCCTCGCCCTGGTGGCGGCGCCCCTGTTCGGCCTCCTGGGCTGGACCACCGGCGAGGTCAAGCCGGACCCGGATCGTGGGTTGGTCGCGGTTCGCCAGAGCCCCTACGCCGAGATCAGGGTCCTGGACTGGGAGCAGGAACGCCTCCTGATCATCGACGGAGGGGGACATACCGTCGTCGAGAGGGATACCTGGAAGACGCTCTATCCGTATGCCGTGGTCATGGATCTGACCAAGTTCCATTTTGCGGAGCCGGGTCGCCTGCTGCTGCTCGGGTTGGGGGGGGGCTCCATTGCAAAGAGCTTCCACCATGCCGGGTGGGATGTGGATGTCGTCGAGATCGACCCGGTGATCGCCGAGGTGGCCGCCGAGTTCTTTGGGCTCCAGCCTAGGGAGGCCACGGTCCACGTGATGGACGCGAGGGAGTACCTGTTGCGAACCGATCAGCTCTACGATCTCGTCATCGTGGACGCGTTCGGAAGCAGTGCGGTGCCGTTCCATCTGGTCACCCAGGAGGCGTTCGGCCTGCTCAAGAGCCGACTGACCGAACGTGGCGTCGTCGCCATGAACATCGAGCAGGTCGGGTGGCACGGCCAGTTCCTGAGTTCATTGACCGCGACCCTGCGGGAGCATTTCGAGACGGTGAAGGCGCTTCCCTTGGCGGAGCCTCCGACCGCGCTCGGGAACATCGTCATTCTGGCCGGTGATCGGGATCTGGAAGAGCCCGACGATACGCTGACTCGGCCTCGGGACGTCATTGATGACGACTATCTCCACTGGGTGGCAATCACCCAGATGCACGCCTGGGAGAACCGGTTCGTGCCGGAGATCCAGGGTGCCCCCGTGTTGACGGATGATCTCAATCCGGTGGACCTGTGGTCCGAGGCCATCAACCTGGAGGCGCGCAAGGTCCTCCATGGATCCTTCGACTGGAAACACCTCGGCTGGTAGGACTAGCGGGGAGCGAGCGGGCCGGTGTCGACGACAACCACGGGATACCCCTCAAGACGCTCCGGTAGCGGATGTGCCGGGTCCAGCGCGCCGAAGTCGGCGGCAATCTTGAGGCAGGGGACGCCGTCGGGGAGGGCGCTCTCGTAGACCGCTTGGACTCCTGGTGTGGCCAGCAGCCCTTCTCCGTGCTCCTGGATGACCTCGACTAGAGGGCGGTGAGGCACCTGGGGATCCTCCTTGGGATGACAGCCCAGTCCCAGTACGGCCAAGGCGACGAGAAGCGGGCCAGGGGACGGTAGGGGTCTCATGGAATCGATCATACGCTACGAGACAGGAAGGGGGCGGATCCGCAAGCGGACCCGCCCCCATTCCACGAAGCCGTCAAGGGGCGGCTAGTTGCCCACCATGGTGACGCTCCCGGGGAGCTTTCCGGAGTAGAAGGACAGAACCTCGTCGATCGGGTTGGCGATCGCGATGGCGTTCTTGTTGCAATTCGAGCTGCCGGCAAACAGGAGGCCGATAGCGCGGGGGTCGGTGCTCGTGTCTTCCACCATCAAGGACCCGGAGTCGCCGCCGTCCAGGAACCGGCAGCGGTTGTTGGTGGTGACGATCTGGCCGGTGTAGGTCTTGGTGAACGCGGTGCCGCCGGCGCACTCGTTCTCGTAGCTGATCGAGACGGTGGCGTTGAGCCCGTCCACCGTGGCCCGGCCGAGACCCGTGGTCCGACCCATCTTCTTGACCGCCTGGCCCACCGACGCGGCGACCGTGCTGGACGAGATGGTGCCGATGGTGAGAATGGCCCCCGAAGCATCCACATTGCCGGGGATGACGGCTGCGATACCGGCATCGATATTGGCGAAGTTCCCGCCGGAGAGGCTGGCGCCGCTGCTGGGGGAGAGCAGGGTGGCGACGTTCTGGGCGTTGCCCGCAACGCAACCCACGTCGATCAGGGCCGGCTGAATCACCGGGTCACCATTGCCGGCAACGGTCCCGTTCCCCCCGGAGACGATGTCGGCGTACAGCACATGCCAGTTGCTGAGCACGTACTGGTTCCCGTTGCCGTCCTCGATGAGGGAGCCGAGGGTGCCGCCACAGCAGTACCCGTTGGCGAGGTCGTCCCCCCAGCCGCCTGAGGTTCCCATCTTCACCGGGAGGTCCTGCTTGGCCTTGGGGTCATCGTTGTCGCCGCCACCGTCCATGGGCGGAGGGCCCTTGAGGGCAATGAGACGACCCGTTGTGACCTGCTCGACATGGAAGCCTTCGACCATGGCCGGAAGCTTGCCTGCCGGGATGGGGTTCTCGGTATAGACCTTGATCACCACGTCACCGGCCGTGTTCTTGCCGGTCGCCGTTCCCACCACTCCGGGAACCGCCATGATGTCGGGGGTATGGCGGTTCTGCACCTGCATCGCCGCCTGAATCTGGGGGTTGTTGATCGAGAGGTCGTAGCCGGGGGATCGCTGGAGAGCCGGTCCGGTGACCGCAGCGTCATCACTGGAACAGGCGAAAAGGCCGAGGGAAAGGACAATGCTCGCAGCGAGGAGCGTGACGACGCCCCCCAAACGATGCTTCCTCTGGAATTGCATGGAGTTCCTCCATCCACGGAGCCAACCAAGTGGTCGGGGCACTATGCCCCCCCGTGCACAGGTGCCCACCGCAGCGCCGCCTGATACAAGAATCTCACCGGATGTAGCAATGGTGGCCTGCTATACTTGCCAGCCAGGAGTGTGTGATGTCCCCCCTCGATGCTCGTGCCGCCCGTCAGAATGAGCGTATCAACCTGCTCGCCAGGGTGCGGGAGGGCGAGGCCGAGGCGTGGGAAATCCTGGTCCGGGAGTACTCTCCGCTGGTGTATGGGACCGCGGTGCGGACCGGACTCTTCCCGGAGGATGCCGCCGACGTCGCGCAAAGCGTCTGGATCGTGCTCCTGGAAAAATCGGACCAAATCCGGGATCCCGTTGCCATTCCCCGCTGGCTCGCGGTGACCGCGCGGCGGATCGCTCTCAAGCGACTCCGGAAACTGACCCCCCACCCGGTCCAGCTCCCCGACGACCTCCGCTCCCGGGAAATCTCCGCCGAGGATCTCCTCGAGGAGGAACGGCGCAGCGCGGAGGTCCGTGCCGCCCTCGATCTCCTGGAGCCGGATTGTCGGCTGCTCCTGGAGAATCTTTTCCTCGAGGAACGACCGAGCTACGTTGATGTCGCCGAGGCGACGGGCAAACCTGTCGGCAGTATCGGGCCGACCCGTGCGCGTTGTCTGGCAAAGCTCTACCGGATTCTGAGCCGGAGCGGATTCGCCTCGGGGGGTCCCTTTTCGAGGAGACGGGAATGACGGATCCGAGGCATCCCCCACTCGAAATTCTCGCGCTCTATGCCCTGGACCCCAGGGGAGCAGGGCGGGGCGTGCGCCGACACGTCGAGGCGCCGTGTCTCACCTGCCGGGAAGTGACCGATTCGATGCGCGCCCTGGTTGGGGGACTGCGGGAGGCCGTGGCCGGCGATGCACCGGAGGAGCTGGTGACCCGCTGGAGCCGGTTGTTCTCGCCCCAGCGGCGACGCGGGCCGCTGTTCGTCATGGCCGACCTGGTACGGGATTCCCGGTCGCTGGTTGGCGCGCGGGGGATCCCGACCAATGAGCGATACCTCCTGTTTCGCTCATCGGAGATCGAGATCGACGTGCGTCTCCTGCCCCTCGACGGCGGCCATCTCGACCTGCGAGGGCAGGTACACGGGCCCGGCAACGCGCGACTCAACGGTATCGAGGTCCGTGTACTCGACGGGTCCAGCCCGCTCGGCGTGGTGGCAACGGATCGGTTCGGGGCCTTCCATCTGCCCCGCCTGGCCTCGCCTCCCGATACGTTTCAATTCCTGGGCCGCGAAATGAGAATCCAGGCACAGTTGCCCGCCCCCAAAGCCTGACCGGGTCCATGCCCACCCACGACGATCCCCGCTCACTCCTGATCGCCGCGCGCCAGGCGATGCCCCGGGACCCCCGTCGTGTTTTGTCGCTTGCCGAGCGCGCCGGCCGCGGGGCCATGGCTTCGGGGGATCGGGAATGCGCCGGGGAAGCCTGGAGACTCGCAGGCAGCGCCCTCAGGCGGTTGGAACGTCATGACGAAGCGCTGGTCGCCTATCGGCGCAGCAGGAGCGCCTTTGCCCGGGGAGCGGACCGGATTGGAGCGGCTCGGACCGACATCGGGTACGTGGATGCCCTGATGTACCTGGACCGATTCGAGGAAGCGATTCGGGTGGGGCGCCGCGCACTGGGCGTGTTGCTGGAGGAAGGGGAGGTGCTCCCGGCCGGCCGGTTGCTGACGAATCTCGGCAACCTGGAGTACCGCCGTGATCGCCCGGAAGCGGCGCTCGAACGATATCGGCAGGCGAGGTCCCTTCTCGAGGACAGTGCCCCGAGAATGGACCTCGCGTTTGCCGACTTCAACATCGCGAACACGCTCATCCAGGTAGGTGAACTGGACGCGGCGGACAGACTGTACGAGTCCGTTCGCAGGGTTGCCGGTGAAGAAGACAATCCACTTGTCGTCCTGCACGCGGACTACGCACGGGCCGGGCTCCAGATATCCCGGTTGTACGTGCGGGTCGGTCTGCGCGGGCTGCTCGCCTGCGAGGATCGTTTTGCGGCCCTGGGGCATGAGCGGGGCCGGCAGAACTGCCGTCTGGATCGGGCCGAGGCGTACTTTTCCCTGCATCTGGCGACCGAGGCGGGTCATCTGGCCGAGCTTGCTTTTCGTGGATTTCGTGCCCTGGGTCTCAGGATGGAGGCGGCGAGGGCTCTTGCCCTTGCCGGCGTGGTCGATCTCCGCGGCCAGGAACGCAGGCGGGGACGCCGCCGGGTTGCGCAGGCGGCCCGAACCCTGGCCAGGCTCGGGAATCCGTCCCTCAGCGATCGACTCAGCTTGCGGCTTGCCGAGGCGCAACCCAGCGGCGGCGACGAGACGAAGGTTCGAGGCATCCGGGAACGTTTCCGTGCAGGGGGCCACCGGGTGTGGGCCGCTGAAGCCTCCCTGGAACTGGCTCGACGGGCCCTGGTGCGGCGCGACCTGACCGCTTGTCGGCGATGGGTTCGACTCGCGCGCAAGGACGCGGGGCGCTCGGCCTCGCCGATCCTGCGGGCCCGGGCCTACCAGCTCCTGGGCTTGGCGGCCGAGCAGGACGAGCGGCTCGACTCCTCAAGAGTTGCCCTGCGGCGCGCCGCCCGGCTTCTGGACGGTGTGCGTATGGCGCTCGGAAACGAGGAGTTGGTCCAGGCCCACCTGCGTTGGGCCAGGGACCTTCACCATGATCTGTTGCGCGTCCTCATCGCGTCGGGGGAACGTCCGGACCGCCTTCTGGAAAGTGCGCTTCATGCCGAGTTGGGATGGAGCGGCCGCACGGCGGGGAGCTCTCCCAGCCCGGAGCTGGTGGAACTCAGGGGGCGGTGGGCCACCCGGACGGAAAAGGAACGGCGTTTCCTGAGGGAAGGCGGACGGATGTCCGATGCGAACCGGAGGCGGATCGCGCGACTCGAGAGAGAGATCGAGGAGCAGGTTCGGCGGGGGCAGCTGCATCGGACGAGGCCGGACTCGAGGCGGTACACCCTTGTCGATCTGCAGGGGGCCCTGGAGCCGGGGGAACTCTGGATCCACTGGCTCCCGACCGGACGCCGGGTGGTGCCCATGCTGATCGGCCGGGAGAGGGTGGAGGTCCTTGGCCCAGGTGTCGATGCGGCGAGCGTGGCCTCTCTTGCCGAGGAGTTGCGCTATCAGATGGAGCGCTTTCTCGTTGATCCCGAGTTCACCCAACGCAGGATGAGATCCCTGATCGACGGCACCGAGGATGTGCTGGTGCGTCTCGGCGAACGGATCCTCGGGAAGTTCGTCAGCGAACTGAGCGGCGCGGAACGCTTGCTGATCTGTCCCCCTGACAGGTGGGAGTCCATTCCCTGGGGTGCATTGTCCTGCGGGGGGCGAATTCTCTGGGAGGGAGGAGAGGTGATGGTGACGCCGTCGGTCTCGCACTTCCTCGATCATCGCGCGGCCGCGTCGGATCCTGTCCCGGGCCCCGCCCTGATTCTGGCGGTTGCGGACGACGACGCCCCCCAGGCAGAGGAGGAGGCCAGGACCCTGGCGGGGATCGTACCGGGGTCACGCATCCTTACCGGGGGGGATGCGACCCGGGCCGCCTTTCTCGAGTTCGCTCCCCGGGCCCGGATCGTCCATTTTGCCGGGCACGGTCGTTTCCGGCCCGAGAGTCCGGCGTTCTCATCCCTTCAGCTTGCGGACGACGAGCTGATATTCCTGGACCTGGAGGAAGTGGGTCTGGTCGCGGACCTGGTCGTGCTGAGCGCGTGCGAGAGCGGGCGATCCCATGGTGGGGTGGAGGGCACGGGCCTGGGGCGTGGTTTCCTGCGCGCCGGGGCGAAACGCCTCCTGCTCACCCAATGGAAGAGCCCGGACCGCGGAATGGGCCCCTTGCTCGAGTCCATCTATGATGGGATTCACCAGGGCCGTCGGACGGGCGAAGCCCTGAGGGCCTCCGCGCTGAAGTGCCGTGATACCGGTGCCCACCCCGCCATCTGGGCGGCGTTCCACCACGTGGGAATGCCCTAGGCCAATGGTATACTGTGGGCTGTTCCAGGCTTCCACCTCCGGGGATTCGCAGTGAACCTTTCTCTCCCTACTTCCAACCTTGCCCTCCTGCTGATCGGCTGCGTTGTCGTGGTCGGCTGCAGCGAGACCGCGATGGCCCCCGACTCTCCCCGTACGCTGGAAACGGCGTGGACCGTTCCCGTCGAGGTCGTCCCGGAGGTACCCAGGGACCGGCTCCCCGCGGTCCCAGAGGATCCGGGTCTTGTGGTTCCGGAACCGGTCGGGATGAGCCTGTCGTTCGACGATGCCCTCGACTCGGGCAGCTATGAGGTCCAGGAGTTCATGGGCACCCTGGGGATCCATCTGGCTCACACCGTGTCCCGGGGCGCCGGCGTGCGGGTGGCCATCCTGGACACGGGAGTCGACCCAACCCATCCGGATCTGGTGGGGCGCATCGTGGGGGGATGGGACTACGTCGATCAGGACGACACTCCGTGGGAGGTTGCCGACGGGGTCGACAATGATGGAAACGGGACCGTCGACGAAGCGTATGGCCACGGAACCCACGTGGCGGCGCTGATCGCCCTTGCCGCTCCCCAGGCCGAGCTCCTGGTCTTTCGCGTCCTGGACAGCGATGGGGTGGGGATGGCCGTGGTGCTCAGGAACGCCTTGAAAAGGGCGGTCGGAATGGGAGCGCACGTGGTCAACCTTAGCCTAGGAATGAACAACGACTTCGCTGCGGTCGGCAAACAGATCGAGATGTTGGACGCAGCCGAGGTGGTCATCGTCTCCTCGGCCGGAAACCGGGCGACGTCCACCCTGCAGTTCCCCGGCGCCTACCCGAACGTGCTCGGCATTGCCAGCGTCGGTGTGGACGGTAGACTCTCGGCTTTCTCCAACTACGGGTGGCAGGTCTTTGCCGCAGCTCCCGGGGAGGGCATCGTTTCCGCCTACCCGGGAGGGGGCTATGCCTCGGGCAGCGGGACTTCATTCTCGGCGGCGATGGTCAGTGGGCTTGCGGCGCTGGTCTGTTCCCAGGACCCTACGTTGACCTCGTCCGAGGTAGGGGAGAGGATCGCTTCCGGTACCCTTCCCGGCAGTGCGTCTCCGACGATCGGGTACGGCCGCATCGACTTCGCCCGCACCCTGCTTCCCGACAACGACTGATTGGCGCCCCCGCGCGCCGGGACTCCACCTTCATGCATAGCCTTCTCGAAGCGACGCTTCGTTCGCTCGACCCCGCCACCGGCGAAACGGTGGGCGAGGTCGCCGTCACCTCCGAGAGCGCGATTCCCGCCGTCGTAGCCCGCTCCCGCGAGGCTCAGACCACGTGGGGGGCGCTTCCGCTTGCCGCCCGACTGGCGGCTCTGGCACCCGCGGGTGAGCGGTTGACCACGGAGTGCGACCGGCTCGGAGAGCTCATCACCCGCGAAATGGGTAAGCCACTGCGCGAGGCCCGGGGCGAGGTCCTGGGAGTCGCCGGAAGCTGGACAGAGGAACTGGAGGAAATCGCCGAGGCGATCCAACCCGATCTGCTCGAGGACACCCGCACCGCGTCCGAGGTCCACCACGACCCGTTCGGCGTGTGCGCCGCGATCACCCCCTGGAACTTCCCGCTGGCCATGCCGCACCAGCTGGTGATCCCCGCGCTGGTCGCTGGCAACACGGTGATCCTCAAGCCCTCCGAGGAAACGCCCCTCATCGCCCAGGCCTACGCGGACATCCTCAACGAGACCCTTCCTCCCGGCGTGCTGCAGGTGGTGCATGGGGCGGATGATCAGGGGCGGGCCCTGGTCGCCGCCGACGTCGACTTCATTGCCTTCACCGGTTCCCGCGAGACCGGCAAGCGGATTCTCGGTTCGGCGGCGGGGGGGCTCAAGCGGGTCATCCTGGAGTTGGGCGGCAAGGATCCCATGATCGTGCTCAAGGACGCGGATCTGGACGAGGCGGCCCGGTTTGCCGTGCTGAACAGTTTCCGCAACGCGGGACAGGTGTGCGTCAGCACGGAGCGGATCTACGTGGACGACACGGTGGCCGAGGCGTTCCAGGAACGGGTTCAGGCCCTCGCCGGGGAGGTCAAGGTAGGACCGGGAACGGAGGAAGGGGTCCGGGTGGGCCCCATGATCAACGCACGCCAGCGGGACCATGTGCTGGGTCAGCTGGAAGCCGCCATCCGCGACGGGGCCCGGGTCCTCGCCGGAGGCAGCGGGCATCACGGGAACTTCGTCATCCCGACCGTGCTGGTGGACGTGCCCCCCGCCACGCCCATCATGTGCGAGGAAACGTTTGGCCCGGTGGCCTGTATCGCGCGCTTCACCGATGAGGACGAGGCGGTCCGGTTGGCCAACGGCACCCCCTTCGGGCTGGGGGCCACCGTGTTCGGGGAGCGGGCGCACGCGCTGGCCGTCGCGCGTCGTCTGGACGCGGGGATGATCGGGGTCAACAAGAGCTGCGGCGGCGCCTCCGGGTCACCCTGGGTTGGGGCCAAGGAAAGCGGCTACGGCTTCCACAGCTCGCGCGAGGGACATCGCCAGTTCACCCAGTCCCGTGTGGTGAGCGCACCCAAGGTCTAGCTCCAGCCACGGTCAGGGTGCCCAACACGACCAGCAGCGCCCCCATCAGGGTGAGCCATCCCGGGCGCTCCCCGAAGAGCAGCAACCCCCACACCGTGGCAAAAACGATCTGGATGTAGCTCATCGACATGGCCCGCCCGGCCAGCTCGCTGTGCAGGCCCCGGGTCAACAGGACCTGGGCGATCTGGGTGGTGACCGCCACCCCCACCAGCATCACCCACTCGAACGGGGTGGGCCAAACCAGGTTTCCGGCCAGGAAGGGGAGCGAGGCCGGCGTGGCCACCAGGGGAAAGTAGAACACCACCACCAGGTGGTGTTCGGTACGCCCCAGCGCGCGTACGGTGGTGTAGGCAAGGGCCGAGGCCACCGCACCCACCAGGGCGATCCCGACCGCCCGCAGGTCGAGTTCGTTGGAGAGCCCCCCGAACAGGAACTGCGGCTGGGCCACGCACACCACGCCGGCCAGACCCAGCGCGAGCCCGGCCAGATCGCGGCGCAACAGGCGTTCCCCCAGGACCACGCCGGCAAGTAGAGCGGTGAGCACCGGGTTGGTGTAGTGCAGCACGGTCACATCGGCGAGGGGCAGCGCGGTGATGGCGTGGAAGAAGGCGAGGAGCCCACCGAACCCCAGGAGTCCCCGCAGGACAAGCAGCGGCTTGCGGTTCCCCCAGGGGGACACCCGGGCACGCCGGAGCATCCATGCGGTGAGAATGAGGCTGAACAGGCTTCTGGCAAAGACGATCTGGGGCGTGGGGAGCCGCTCCCCGGCCAGCTTCACGCAGACGCTCATGAGGCTGAAGAAGAAGGCCGCGCCCACCATGAAGCGCAGGCCGGGGGCGAAGTTGATGATGCCTCCACGGAAGGGGACCTGAAAAGCCGGGAGGCACGTCTTATACTCTGCGTCCCTTCCGGTCAAGCATTCCCGCATGGAGGAGATCCCGTGAAACTGCGCTGCCTGTTCGCCATCGGCCTCGCTCTCGGTCTTGCCGTCGCTCCCGCATGGGCCGATGCCGACGCGGAGGACGCAGGGATCCTCCCGGAGGATCAGCTCACCACGACCCGCCACTCGGTGATCATCGACGGGAAGCCGGTCGCCTACACGGCCACCGCGGGAACCCTCGTGCTCAAGGAGGAGGACGGGACGGCGAAGGCTTCGGTGTTCTACGTGGCCTATACCCGGGACGATGGCGGAGACCCTGCCAACCGGCCGGTCACCTTCTCCTTCAACGGGGGGCCGGGATCCTCGTCGGTGTGGTTGCACATGGGAGTGCTCGGCCCGCGCCGGGTCCTCATGGACGAGGATGGGAACGCCCCCGCACCGCCCTATCGCCTGGTCGACAACGCCTACTCGCTGCTCGACGTGACGGACCTCGTGTTCATCGACCCGGTCAGCACCGGCTACAGCCGGGCGGTTCCCGAGGCCGCCGAGCCCGGGGAATTCCATGGGGTGCAGGAGGACATCGAGTCGGTGGGGTCGTTCATCCGGCTCTACACCACCCGCAACGAACGCTGGGGCTCCCCCAAGTTCCTCATCGGCGAGAGCTACGGGACGACCCGGGCCGCGGGGTTGGCCGGTCACCTGCAACAACGCCATGGTCTCTACCTCAACGGCATCATGCTCGTCTCTTCGGTGCTGGAATTCCAGACCATCCGCTTTCACACCGGCAACGACCTTCCGTTCGTGCTGTTCCTGCCCACCTACACCGCCACCGCCTGGTATCACGGCCGGCTCCCCCGGGAGCTGCAGGAACGGGAACTGCCCGAGCTCCTGGACGAGGTGGAGCGGTTCGCCCTGGAACGGTACTCGGTGGCCCTCATGAAGGGGGCTTCCCTGTCCCAGGAGGAATGGGACCGGCTGGCCGAGGATCTTTCCCGTTACACCGGTCTCTCCCGGGTCTTCCTGGAGCGATCCGACTACCGCATACCCATGCATCGCTTCGTCAAGGAACTGCGTCGCGACGAACGACGCACGGTGGGGCGGTTGGACAGCCGGTTCACCGGGATCGACCGGGACGCCGCGGGGGAGGGATACGGCTACGACCCCAGCTACTCCGAGATCCAGGGCCCCTACACCGCCACCCTCAACGACTACCTGCGCCGGGAACTGGAGTTCGAGAGCGATCTTCCCTACGAGATCCTCACCGGCCGGGTGCGCCCCTGGAACTACGGGGAGTACCAGAATCGCTATGTCAACGTGGCCGAGACCCTGCGCGGCGCGATGAACGCCAATCCGGATCTGCAGGTGTTCATCGCCAACGGCTACTACGACCTGGCCACGCCGTACTTTGCCACCGAGTACACGGTGAATCGCCTCGGCCTCGATCCCACCCTGCGCGACCACATCCACATGCGGTACTACGAGGCCGGGCACATGATGTACATCCATCTCCCGTCGTTGCGTCGGCTCAAGGCGGACCTGGCCTCGTTCGTGGACCTCGCCACGCCTTGAGGCGGTGGGGTTGGGTTCTCTCCGCGCTGATCCTGTTCGCCGGATGCGCCAAGGCGAAAGAGGAACCGGTGCTGGCCCGGGTTCCCGAAGCGCCTCCGGGACGGTGGCGCCTGCAGGCGCCCGCGAACACCCAAACGACCCCCCAACAGGAAGAGCTCATGGAACGGCTGCGCTCCATCGGGTATCTGAGCGGCACCATTCCGGCGCCCGATGCCTCGGGGGTCACGGTGTTCCAGCCCGACTCGAGCTGGGCCGGGCTCAACCTGGTGGTGTCGGGACATGGTCCCGAGGCCATCCTCATGGATATGGAAGGCGAGGTCCTCCATCGCTGGAGTTACCGCTTCGAGGATGCCTTCCCGGACTACGATATTCCCGCGGGTGTCCCGGGTGCGCACTTCTTCCGCCGGGTCCATGTCCTTCCGGACGGGGGGATCCTGGCCATCTACGAGGGACTGGGCGCGGTGCGTCTGGACCGGGACTCCAGGCTGTTGTGGGCGTACGATGGCGGAGCGCACCACGACCTCTCCCTGCATCCGGCGGGGTACATCTACGTCCTCACCCGTCGTCCCCGCATGATTCCCCGCATCCACCCTACCGAACCGATCCTGGAGGATTTCGTTACGCTGCTCGACGGCGACGGGCGGGTGATGACCGAGATCTCCATCCTGGAGGCCTTCGAGGGCTCGGAGTTCGCACACCTCCTGGACCGGGGTCCCGGGTCGGGAGACATTCTCCACACCAACACGGTCACCCTGCTCACCGAGGGCCTTCCCGAATTCGGCCCCGGGTTCGCGGCGGGCAATCTCCTGATCTCGGTCTGCTACATCGACGTGGTGGCGGTCCTTGACCCCCGGGATCGCCGCATCGTGTGGGCGCTGCGTGGCGATTGGAACGCGCAGCACGAGCCGGAGCTCCTGCCCGGCGGGGGGCTCATGGTGTTCGACAATCGGGGTCTCGGCGACCGCTCGCGCGTGCTGGTGGTGGACCCGACCACCGGAAGCCCGCTCTGGAGCTACGGGGAGCAGCCTCACCAGACCTTCTTCACCTGGGATTGCGGACTGGCCCATGCCCTCCCGGGAGGCAACGTGCTGGTGGTCGAGTCCAACCAGGGCCGGGCATTCGAGGTCACACCTTCGGGAACGGTGGTGTGGGAGTTCCGGAACCCGGCCCGCGCCGGCGAGAACCGGGAGTTCGTGGCCACCCTGTTCGATCTGGTCCGGTTGCCCCCCGAGTCCATGGAGTGGCTCTACCGGTAGTGCTCTAGCCTTCGCCGGCCTGTTTCTCCGCGGCCTTCTTCAGCTTGTCGTTGGCCATGATGCCCACCTCGACCCGTCGATTCTGTGCTTTGCCCGCAGCGGAGTCGTTGTCGGCCACCGGCTGACTCTCGCCATAGCCCATGGTGGTCATGCGGGCGGCGTACACGCTCTGGGTAGCGAGGAAGCTGCGCACCGCCACCGCGCGTCGCTCGGAGAGCTTCTGGTTGTATTCCTCGGTACCGTCCGCGTCGGTGTGTCCCTCGATCAGGACATTGGTATCGTCGTACTTGTTGAGGATCACCGCCAGGTTGGCCAGGTTGTGCTGGGAAACGGCGTTGACGTCCGATTTGTTGACCTCGAACAGGAGTCCGGAGTCGAAGGTGATCTTGATCCCCTCGCCGACCCGGGTAATGGTCGCCCCCTCCAGATCCGCTTCCAGTTCCGCGGCCTGGCGATCCATGTAGTTCCCGATGATCGCGCCCGCGGTGCCTCCGACCGCGGCGCCAATGAGGGCGCCGACCACGGTGTTCCCGGTGGCCGCTCCGATCAGTGCCCCCGCGGCGGCGCCGGTGCCCGCTCCGACCGCGGCGCCGGTCTCGGTCTTGGAAGCGCAGCCGAGGGATCCCAGGAGCAGGATCAGGACCAGGGAGAGGCTGAGAATTCGTTGCATGAAGTCCTCCGTGATGTAAGTTGGCCCCGAACGAGGACCGAGGCTACCGGGTCAGCGGGCGCGCCGACAACCGGGTTTGACAGGACTTGCGGTCAAAGGGAGACTCGTGGTCATGAATCGCACAGGTGCTTGGCTTGCGTTGGCTTGCGTGCTTATACCGGTCGCCGGCTGCGGTGGGGGGGCGGGAGGGGACACGGAAGGAACCTCCAAGGTCCAGCAGATCGAGGCCTATCTGGATGCCTACGACCGGGTGGTCCGGGCCGCGGAATCGGTCCCGGATGTGTCCGGGGCCCAGCAGGCGGCGGGCGAGATCCAGGCCGGGGTTCGTTCCATGGAGCAGGCGGTTGCCGCGATGGGCGGCGACGCGCACCTCACCCTGACCGGTCTCGACGCGGCCAACGGAGCGCGGGTGACCGCCCTCGATCGGCGACTGCGGATGGCCCGCACGCGAATCGAGGCGGACCCCGCGTTGGCCAAGGCCCTCCGGCCCGCGCTGGCCGGGATTCCCGGTCTCCAATGAGGGGGCAACTCCTCCTCGTCCTGGGCGTCCTCGTGGGTCTCGCGCCCCGGGGGGCCGGGCCCGCCGCGGAGTCCCGCTACGAGATCCTGGTCCTGGGGACGGTCCAGGACGGCGGCCTGCCGCACCTGGGATGCGAACGGGACTGCTGTACCGAGGCGCGTCGCACCGGGGAGTCCCTGTATCCCGCGTCGCTGGGAATCCATGACGCACGGACCGGGGCGTTGATCCTGATCGAGGCCACTCCGGCCATCGAGGCCCAGATCGCCACCCTCCATACCCTGACCGGTCAGAGCGGGCTCAACCGGCGCCCGGTCGACGCGCTCCTGTTGACCCATGCCCACATGGGGCACTACACCGGCCTGGCCCAGTTCGGACGTGAGGTGGCGTCCACGGACGGCATCCAGGTCCACGCCAGCCCGCGCATGGGGCGCTTCCTCGAGACCAACGGCCCGTGGAGTCTGCTCGTGGATCTGGAACAGATCAGGATCCTGCCCTTCGAGTTGTCCGTGGAGTTCGAGCTTGCCCCGGGGCTTCATGTCACTCCCATTCCCGTCCCGCATCGCGATGAATTCACCGACACCATGGCTTTCCGTATCCGGGGCCCGGAGCGCACGGTCCTCTTTGTCCCGGACATCGACAACTGGGACAAGCACAAGGGGCTGCTCGAGCAGCTCATGGAAGGGGTGGATGTCGCCTATCTGGATGGAACGTTCTACGACGGGCGGGAGCTTCCGGACCGCGACCTGGGAGAGATCCCGCATCCCATGATGGTCGATACCATGCACCGATTGCGCGGGCAGGCGGAGGACGCACCGGGGAGTATCCGCTTCATCCACATGAACCACACCAATCCGGTGCTGCACGAGGAACCCCTGCGCCGGGAACTGGAATCCAACGGGTTCCGTCTCGCCCAGCGGGGGGAACGGGTGCCGCTGTGAACCGGCTTTCCGCTTGACAATAAATCCCATCCACGTGCTAGGGTTCGCAGCACATTCAGCCGCGTCAATCGACGCAGGAGAGTCCCGATGATCGGAGTGACCACGAACTAGCTCTCTCGCCCAGCGAGAGATGTCTACCACCTCCAGGAAACGCGCGTCCCATGGGTCGCGTGGAGGTGGACCGGTCCTTCGAGTCGGCTTCTGCGCCGGTCGACGCGGCTTTCCTCATGAAGGGGGTCGCCTGTCCGGCGGCCCCCTTCTTCTGTCTGGAGCGCGCCATGTCCGCACCCGCAAGTCCGGAATCCCCCCGGAACTCCCCGGTTCCGCAGGTCACCCGTCGCGAGGTGGTCTCGGTGCTCTGGTCCCTGATGCGCAGACAATTGCGGCACTTCGTCGGGTGCTTCCTGCTCCTCGTCGCCTCCTCGGGTCTGGTGGTGCTGGGGCCGGTGCTGATCAAGCACGCCATCGACGTGGACATCGCGAACAAGGACCTCGCCGGCCTCCAGGTCACGGTGGGGTTGTTCCTCGCGGTGCAGCTGGCCCACATGATGCTCTTCTATATCATGCGCAACTGGCTGGAGTGGGCGGGGCAGCGGCTCATGGCCGACCTCAAGCGCGACCTCTTCGCGCACCTGCTCGACCTCTCGCTCGGGTTCTACGACCGCAACCCGCCGGGGAGCCTCCTCTCCCGGGTCGAGAACGACACCGAGGCCCTGCGCATGCTGTTCACCACCACCGCGGTCATGCTGCTGGGAGACTGCCTGCTCTTCATCGGCATGTTCGTGGCCATGTTCGTGGCCAGCCCGCGTCTGGCTGTCGTCACCGTGGCGGGAATCCCCCTGCTTTTCGGGAGCGCATGGTACTTCCAGTCCCGGGCCCATCCCTTCTTTGTCCGGGGCCGCACCCTGACCGCGGAGGTCTGCGCCCGGCTGGCCGAGTTCATCCAGGGGATGCCGGTCATCCAGTCGTTCAACCGGGAAGGCTGGGTGCTGGGCGAGTTCCAGAAGGTCAACCGGGAACGGTACGACGTCTTTGTCCGCGGGGAGCGGCTCTTCATCGGTTGGTTCAACTTCGTGGTCTTCCAGGAGAGCCTCGCCTTTGCCCTCATCCTGGGCGTGGGGGGCATGTGGGCCCTCGCCGGGTTGGTGACCATCGGCACCCTGGCCATGTTCCTCGGGTACGTGCGACGTTTCTTCGAGCCCATCTTCCGGCTTTCGGACCAGTTCGCCACGCTGCAGAAGGCGATTGCCGCGGCGGAGAGGATCCTTCTCCTGCTGCGTGAGCCGATCACGATCCGGGACCCCCGGGAGCCGGTGCCCTGGCCGGGACTCGGGAAGCACATCACCTTCGAGAAGGTGTGGTTCCGCTATCGCGAGGACGGGGAGTGGGTGCTGCGGGACGTCTCGTTCACCCTGCCGGCAGGGGAACACTGGGCGGTGGTGGGCGCCACCGGTGCGGGGAAGACGACCCTGCTCTCGCTCCTGCTCCGGTTCTACGATCCGACCCGGGGGAGGATCCTCATCGACGGGGTGGATCTCCGCGACCTGTCCCAGGGCGCCCTGCGACGCCGGGTGGGTCTGGTGCTCCAGGATCTCTATCTGTTCCCGGGTGACCTCATGTCGAACCTGGACCTGGGGCGTGGGCTCGCGGTGGACCGGATACGGGAGGCCGCCGCCCGCACCGGAGCGGACGCGGTGATCGAGCGTCTGCCCCAGGCCTACGGGACCGAACTGGCCGAGCGGGGAGAGAACCTCTCGGTGGGGGAGCGGCAGATCCTGGCCTTCGCCCGGGCGGTGGCCGGCGACCCCGATCTGCTCCTCCTCGATGAAGCGACCAGCTCCGTGGACCCGGTCACCGAGGCGCGAATCCAGGCCGGGCTGGCCGGACTCCTCACCGGGCGGACCGCGCTGGTCATTGCCCACCGGCTCTCCACGATCCGGACCAGCGACTGCATCCTGGTCATGGATGCGGGGCGCATCGTCGAGTCCGGTGACCACGAGACCCTGCTCGGCATGAACGGGCTCTATCGCACCCTCTACCGACTCCAGTTCAAGGAGGACGCCCGTGCGCAAATCGCTTCGTGAACAGATTCCATGGGTGGTGGAACACTGGCGTCCGTACCGGGCCATGCTGGCCTGGATCGTCGCCCTGACCCTGGTCAACGGCCTGGTCACCGTGATGTATCCGGTGTTCCTGGAACGGATCGTGGACGGGATCGAGGGTTCGCTCAGCACGCGTCATCTCCTGATCAACGTCGCCCTGTTGCTGACCTTTGGCGCGCTGCATGCCGCGGTCTACTACCTGCTCCAGTTCGCACGCCTCAAGGTGAACCTGAGCATGGACTACGGGATCCGGATTCGCGCGTTCGAGCACATGCTCCGCATGGGGCCGTCCTTCTTCCACCGATTCCGTACCGGCGATCTGGTCACCCGTCTCACCGATGATGTGACCGAGAAGCTGGCCTGGTACCTGTGCTCGGGTCTGCTGCGCACGCTGGAAGCCCTGGTGGTCATCGGCTTCGGCGTCCTCATGATGCTGCGCATGGATCCGGGGTTGACCCTGGCCGCCGCAGGGCCGCTTCCCATCCTGATCGGCATCTATATCCTGGTCGCCTCGAGGCTGGAGGGACGCTATCGCGCCGTCCAGTCCGCGATCTCCCGAATCAACGATGCGCTCGAGAGCGCGTTCAGCGGGATCCGGGTGGTCAAGGGGTTCGGGGTCGAGCCCACCCAGAAGGCCCTGGTCGAGGGGGCGATCGAGGGTCAACGGCGAGCCGAGATCCGCGCGGTGCGTTACCAGACCCTCATCGATGCGCTCTACGGACACATCTGGCAACTGGCCATCATTCTCGTGCTCCTGGTTGGCGGTGCCGCGGCCATGCGGGGGGACATCACCCTGGGACGGCTGGTGGCATTCGATGCCTATGTCCTGCTCCTGGTCTGGCCCATGTTCGATCTGGGACAGTTCCTGGTGCGGGGCCGGGTGAGCGCGGTCAGCATCTCCCGCATCAGCGAACTCGAGGAGGTGGAGCCCGAGGTCGGCGATCCGCGGCGTGCGAGCCTCCTGCCCCGTCGGCCCGGCGAACCGATTGTGGCTCCCCGCCAGGCGGCGTCCACCACGACCGAACCGCTGACCCTCACCGCGGAGGGCGTCGCCTACCGCTACGCCGGTGCGGACCATCCGGCCATCACCGGCATCAGCTTCGAAGCCGTCCCCGGATCCATCACGGCGGTGGTGGGAGAAGTGGGTTCGGGCAAGACCTCGCTTCTCAATCTCGTTCCGCGACTGGTCGATCCCGGTTCGGGACACCTGTCGATGGGGGACGAGTCCGTCTCCGGGTGGCCTCTGGGCGCGCTCAGGGAACGGGTCGGGATGGTGTCCCAGGATCCGGTTCTCTTTTCGGACACCGTGCGGGAGAACGTTCGGTTCGGGCGTTCCTGGATTCCCCGGGAGGACCTGGACATGGCGGTCCGGGTCTCGGCCCTGAAGCGGGATCTGGCCGAGTGGTCCGAGGGGCTGGAGACCGTGGTCGGGAACCGGGGGATCCAACTCTCGGGCGGGCAGAAGCAACGCGTGGCCCTTGCCCGGGCGCTGGCCGGACGCCCATCCGTGCTGCTCCTGGATGACTGCACGTCGGCGCTGGATGCCTCGACCGAGGACGCGGTGTGGAAGGCGCTCTTCGAGGAGCTCCCCACCTGTACCACCCTGGTGGTTACCCATCGTCCGGCTACCCTGGAACGGGCGGACCGGATCCTGTTGCTGGAAGGGGGGCGGGTGATCGCGGACGGAACGTTCGCCGAACTGCATCGGGACAGCGCGCCCTTCCGGGAGCTCTACACGCGGTTCTCGCTCGAGAGCGCCCTGGAGGAAACCGGGCGTGAAGGGGACGGGGGGGCCGAGGGGCGTTAGTCTTGCAGGAACATTCGGGTCTGGAGGTGGAGCATGGATGGAGCGAGATACATCACGGAGGTCCGCGAGGAGTTCGCCAAACTCAGGGCGTTGGCCGAGGGGGCGTTGGAACAGGTGGATGACTCGGGTTTCTTCGCCCGCCCCGACGACGTGGGCAACAGCCTCGCCGTCCTCGTCAAGCACCTTGCCGGGAACCAGCGCTCCCGCTGGACCGACTTCCTCACCACCGACGGGGAAAAGGCTGATCGGAATCGTGAGTCAGAGTTTGTTTTGGATCAAGCGGATACAAGATCCAGCCTCATGCGTCACTGGAAGTCCGGGTGGGAGATTCTGGACGCTGCGGTGGCATCGCTGGGACCCGAAGACCTGGACCGTGACGTCACGATTCGTGGCGAGCCCCATACGGTGACCCGGGCCATCCACCGCCAACTCACCCATTATGGCTATCACGTGGGTCAGATCGTCCTGATCGCTCGCCGGGTGGCCGATGGGAGGTGGCGCTACCTGAGTGTCCCACCGGGGGGAACGCAGGAGTTCAACGCCTCCATGCGCAAGCGGTTCCCCTCCTAGCGGTCCAGACGCTCGGGCTTCGGCGGAGCGCCCAGCAGGTGGAGGAATTCCGCGAGGATCATCGCGGTCGCACCCCAGACCGTCTCGTCGCGGAGGCGGAAATAGGGGACATCCCGGTCCCGGGAGGCGAGGGTCCATCGCTCTAGTTTCAGGTTCAAGGGATCCGCCAACTCGTTGATGGACGGCTCGATGACCCGCGCCACCTCATCCGGATTCGGGATGTAGTCGGGTCGGGTCCGGGCCACTCCCACCACCGGGTGGAGCAGGAACCCGGTGACCGGGATGTAGAGCGGCGAGAGGTCCCCAAGGAGCCTCACGCTGTCCGGGTGGACGCCGACTTCCTCGTGCGCCTCCCGCAGCGCTGCCCCGCGCGGCGTCTCGCCCGGTTCCAACACCCCGCCAGGGAGGGAAACCTGACCCCGGTGGCTGGGGAGCCGGTCGCTGCGCACGGTGAGGAGCAGGTGGGTGGTTCCCTGATGGGGGTAGAGCAATAGAAGCCCGCCCGCTTCCACCCGGGTGTCCGGGATGGCTCCGTCGTATCTGCGCACGGGAGGGCGGGGCGCCATACGCCGCTGGGCCTCCATTCCGGGTAGGCCCGCTTGGAGGGCGTTCTCCAGCCGGTTGAGGGTCGCCGGCCAGTCAAAGGAGGATGTGATCATGCGGTCTCCGGAGGATGCGGGTGCGGTGATGAGGGTTCGGTCTCGGGAGTGTGCACCCAAGGGAGGGTGCGCTATCGTTCCGGGTCCCGCGAATCACCCAATCTGCGAACGGTTCCATGAGCACTCATTATCTGCCTACGGTTGAAGTCGAGCCTAGCACCAACGCAACCCGATCCGTGATCTGGCTACATGGCCTGGGAGCGGATGGTCACGACTTCGAGAGCGTGGTCCCGCATCTCGGCCTGCCCGCCGACCACACGGTCCGGTTCGTGTTCCCGCACGCCCCCCAGATCCCCGTTACCATCAACGGCGGGATGGTCATGCGGGCCTGGTACGACATCACCGAGGCAGACCTGGAGCGGCGCCAGGACACGGATCGCATCCGCGCGTCCGGTGACCATGTGGCGGACCTCATCGCGCGCGAGGTGGAGCGCGGCGTGTCCGAGGACCGGATCGTCCTGGCCGGATTCTCACAGGGAGGCGCGATCGCCTTGCACCGGGGCCTACGCCATCCGCGCCGTCTGGCCGGGCTCATGGCCCTCTCCACCTACCTTCTTCTTCCGGAGACCACCGCGGCGGAGCGGACCCCGGCCAACGCCGACACGCCCGTGTTCATGGGGCACGGGGAATACGACCCCATGGTGCCCATGACAGCGGGTTTGGCCGCCCGGGAGCTCCTCCAGGACCTGGGGTACGAGGTCCAATGGCATGCCTATCCCATGCAACACCAGGTCTGCATGGAGGAGATCGAGGCGATCGGCGGGTGGTTGCGGCGCGTGCTGGGGCCCGGCGGGGCCGGGACACGCAACCCGGACGCCTCGGGCCCGTAGTACACAGGACACCCGTTTCGGGGGAGGAGATCCACGCCGACATGTCCACCGCCCTGATCGCTTTCCGGGCCTATACCGCGATCCTCTTCCAGGCCCGTGCCCTGTGGATCATCCTCGCCATTTCGGTGTTGTTCGTGGGGGGGGTGGGGATCGCCTTTCTCATGGGCCGGATGAGCAACTTCCTCACCACCGACGCTCTCGAGGGCATGCGACAGGTGGCGGTTCTCCCCGGGGTCCCGGTGGCGGCCATCGTCATGTCCGAGATGTCCATCCGGGACGGGATCAACCACCGGACGCTTCTCTACCACATCCTTGCTCCGGTGCCTCGGCCCACCCTGCTCATCGTGCGGACCCTGGTCACCGCCGGGGTGCTGGCCATGATCATGGGGGGCTGCGTGCTCGTGGTGCACGGCTTCGAGGGGACGGTCGAGGACCTCCCGGGTGAGCTGCTCGCGGTGATTCTGGGAGGGGCGGCCTATACCTCGCTGTTCGGTCTGCTGCATCTGGTCACCCGCCGCGGCCTCATCGCGGCGCTGGGGCTCACGTTCATCATCGACGTTCCCCTGGGAACCTTTCCCTTCGGCTTGCGCAACTTCGCACCTTCCTATCATGTGCGGGTGCTCTCGGATCAGATCATCCAGATGGACCTGCCGGTGCAGATCGCGACCTCCGAGCCCAACGTCGTCTTTTCCACCGCCATGCTGGTGCTCATCACCGCGGGGGCGCTGACCCTCAGCGCGATGCGGTTCTCCCGCATGAACCTCGGGGAGATGTGCTGATGCGCGATCCCTGGATTCAGATCGAGGATCTGGTGCTGGACCGCGGCGGCAAGCCGGTTCTGCGCGGTATCAACGCTACCCTGGCCGGGCGTGCGATCGGCCTGGTGGGGGCGAACGGCGCCGGCAAGTCCACCCTGATCGGGGCCATGCTGGGCGTGCTGCGCCCCCGATCCGGACGGGTCCGTGTCATGGGGCTCGACATTCCAAGGAACGCCATGGAAGTGCGCGCCCGCGGTGGCGTCATGGCGGAACAGGCCGGCGTCTTTCCCGGGGGATCCGGGGTGGATGCGGTGGCCTTCGCCGGGATGTTGAGCGGACTCCGGCGACGGGAAGCACTGCGCCGGGCCCATCGCGCCCTGGATGCCCTGGACGTGGGGGAGGAGCGCTACCGCGGAGCCAAGACCTACTCCACCGGAATGCGACAGCGGACCAAACTGGCCATGTGCCTGGTTCACGACCCGGAGTTCCTGATCCTGGATGAGCCCACGGTGGGGTTGGATCCGCCGGGACGCCGACAATTGCTCCATCTCATTCGCGACCTGCGGGACGAGGGACGCCGCATCCTGCTCAGCACCCACATTCTCCACGATGCCGAGTTCGTCTGTGACGAGATGTTGCTCCTGGAGGCGGGGACGGTCGCGTTCTCCGGTCCGGTGGAGAAGCTGATCACCGGAAGCCATGAGGTCCTGAGCGCCAGGGGCCCCGGGTTGGACCCCGCGTTCGGCGAGATGCTGCGCAAGGCGGGGTTCGAGGTTCACGCCACGGCCCAGGAGCGGGTTCTCTTCGAACTGCGCGACGGCGCCGATCTGCCCCTCTTCTGGAAGACGGTGGTGGAGTACGGGGCCGAGGTGCGTCACCTGGGTCGCGATGTCCAGAGCCTCGAGGAGGCCGTGGTCGAGGTCATGGGGGGAGCACGTCGTGAGCAGTAACCCGGGTTCGGCGGTCATGGAGCGGGGGACCCTGCCGGGGGGGACCCATCGGTCCCCCAGCCATGGTCATGTGGTCGCGGCCATTGCCCGGCGGGAGATCGCCATCGCCTCCCGCAGCAAGCTGGTGCGCATTCTCTTCCTGTTCAGCATCCTGCCGGCGATCGTGATGGGCGTCGTGCTGGTGGTACGGGTGCTGGTTCGCGAGGCGGCCGGGATGGACCTGGGGTGGGACCCGGTCTTCCGCGTCCTCCAGTTCCAGGCCGTGCCGGTGGGCCTGTTGGCCCTGGGGTTGGGCACCCCCAGCGTGGCGCGCGACCGTTCCGAGGACGTGCTGTACCTCTATGCGGTGCGGCCGGTCCTGCCCTGGCACTATGCCCTGGGCAAGATGATGGCGGTCGCCGTGCCCTGCTTGTTCCTGCTCTTTCTTCCCGGTCTGCTCATCGCCGTGCTGCGACAGGGCATTCTTGGCAACGAGGTCGGGACCACCGATTCCGCCTGGCTGATGGGCAAGGTGCTGGTGGTGGCCTCCTTCATGTCGATCGGTTTTTCCGGACTCACCGTGGGATCGAGCGCGATCGTCAAGCGGGCCCGCTGGGCGCTGCTGGTGACCATCGGATGCCTGGTCGTTACGGCCGGCATCGGCGGTCTGATCTGGGGGTTCGACAACAACGCCATGGCGGCGGACGA
The DNA here is from genome assembly GCA_942491735.1 of Candidatus Eiseniibacteriota bacterium. Lineage (GTDB taxonomy): Bacteria > Eisenbacteria > RBG-16-71-46 > JABDJR01 > JABDJR01 > CALOCN01. Next base: position 1,210,326 of record CALOCN010000014.1, read on the forward strand.
TGCGGTGGAGCGTCTGTTGGAGGCGCTGTTCGAGGGGGGCAGGGACGGGCTCGGTGTGGCCTCGGTGGTTTCCCTCACCCTGTACGGATTGTTCGGCTTCCTGATCACGATGTTCCGCGTGCGCACGGAGATGACCCCATGAGCCAGTCCGTTGTTGTCGGAAGCGCGGTGTCTCCCACCGAAGTCCGGGTCCGGTTGGACTCGGCGAGCCTGTTCTACGGGGAGGTGGTGGGGCTCTCCCGGGTGGACCTCGCCCTGGGAACCGGGATTACCGGGATCGTGGGGCCCAATGGGAGCGGGAAATCCACCCTCATGCGGGTCCTGACCGGGCTGCACGCCCCCAGTGAAGGGTCGGTCTCCGTCCTGGGCGGCGACCCCTTCACCGATCCCTCGGTGCGTGAGCAGATCACCTTTGTCCCGGCCACCGAGAACTTCTACGACGGGCTCAGCGCGTTTCGGAACCTCCAGATCGGGTTCCTGGCCCGGGGGCACTCCGGAGCCCAGGCCAAGGAGAGCGCCGGGCGTGCCTTGGACCTCGTCCACCTCACCGAGCATGGCACGCGCCGGTACGGGACCTGGTCGCGGGGTATGCGCCAGCGGCTCAAGATCGGCCTTGCCTTTGTCCTGGATTCCAAGCTGGTGCTCCTCGACGAGCCGTTCCTGGGTGTGGATCCGCCCAGCCGCATCGAGCTGCGCAACACCATCCAGCGTCTGGGAGAGGGGGACCGCACCGTGGTCATTTCCTCTCATGTGTTGCATGAGGTGGAAACGCTGACCGACCGGGTCGGGGTGCTGGCCCATGGTCGTCTGCTGGGGTTCGGTCGGATCCAGACCATCCTGCGGGAGCTGCGGGACCGGCACCCGCATCGCATCCTGCTCGAGTTGGACCATCCACGCCGGCTCGGGGCCGCGTTGCTCTCGATGCCGCACGTGCGGGAACTCAAGGTCCTGGACGCCGAGCGCCTGGAGTTCGTGACCGAGCATCCCGAGTCGGCCTATCGCGAGCTGGCGGCCGCCGTGGTCAAGACCGGCACCTCGGTGCGGTTCCTGGAAGCCATGAACGACTCCCTGGAAGCGGTCTTTGCCCAGGTGACCGAGGCTGGATCCCGGCGGCTCTAGTCGCTCAATCACCGATTAGACATCTACTTATAGCCCATTGCTTGATGTGGTTTCTATGCGAGACACTGGATGGCCAGGCGGCCCTGTGCTAATGTCATTGCCTCGAAGCCTACCCATCGGGTGATCGGCCCAGTTTTCACACCCCCATACGGTCACTTACGACACACCCAAAGCGTTTCGGAGGCACTATGAGGACCCGAGCCCTCGTTCTGTGCGCCGTCCTGGCACTCGCGGTTACCCCCGCGGTCGTCTTGGCGGGCTCAGGGGATTTCGATCAGTTGAAGTCCCAAGTCAAGGAATACACGCTCCCCAACGGATTGACCTTCCTCGTGGTTGAACGCCCCGAGGCCCCGGTCTTTTCCTTCCGCACCTACGTGGATGCGGGGGGGGTCGACGAACTGCCCGGACATACCGGGATCGCCCACATGTTCGAGCACATGGCGTTCAAGGGAACGCCCACCGTGGGCACCAAGGACTACGACGCCGAGATCGCGGCCATGGCGGCCGAGGATGCCGCGTGGGCTGCGCTGGAGATGGAGATGGACAAGGGGCCCGACGCGGACCCCGAGGTCATCGCGGATCTCGAGGCGGCCTTCGAGGCAGCCCAGGAAGCGGCCCAGGAGTTCGTGCTCACCAACGAGTACTCGAAGATCCTCAACGAGAACGGGGTCAGCGGGCTCAACGCCTCCACCTTCACCGACTGGACGCAGTACTACTACAGCCTGCCCTCCAACCGGCTGGAGCTGTGGTCCCGGCTCGAGGGTGACCGGATGACCAATCCGGTCCTGCGCGAGTTCTACAAGGAACGGAACGTGGTCTACGAGGAGCGCCGCTTCTCCGAGTCCAGCCCCTCCGGGCGTCTGTTCCTGGACTGGGTCAACGTGGCCTACCAGGCCCATCCCTACGGGATCGGCGGGGTCATCGGCCACTCGGCCGACCTCAAGCGGATCAACCGCGAGGATGCCTGGGAGTTCTACAACAAGTACTACGTCGGCTCCAACATGACGGTGGCCCTCGTGGGCGACGTCAAGTACAAGGACGTCAAGAAGTACGCCGACACCTATTTCGAGGGTGTCCTCGAGGGGCAGGATCCGCCCCGGGTGCGTACGGTGGAGCCCCGTCACGAGTACGAGGTCCGGGTGAACCGGGAAGAGGACGCGCAGCCGCTCGTGCTCATCGGGTACCACATCCCCGAACGCCGCAGCGACGAGTGGTTCGCCAACGAGCTGCTGGGCGACATCCTGGGCAGCGGCCGTTCCAGCCGTCTCTACAAGCGCCTGGTCAAGGAAGACAAGATCGCGGCCCAGGCGGGCGGCGGGTCCGGGTTCCTCGGCAACAAGTACCCCTCGCTGCTCATCATCCAGGCCCTCGTGGCCAAGGACGTCGAGCCGGCGGACGTCGAGGCGGCCATCTACGAGGAGCTGGAGCGTCTGTCCGAGGAAGGCCCCACCGAGGAAGAGTTGGCCAAGGTCAAGACCATGAACAAGGCCGCCTTCATCCGCGGACTGCGTTCCAACAACGGCCTGGCCGGTCAGCTGGCCGAGTACAACGAGAAGCTCGGCGACTGGCGCAAGCTCTTCGACTACGTGGATGAGATGGAGGCCGTCACGGTGGCCGACGTCCAGGCCGCGGCCAAGGAAGCCCTGCGCCCGGGGAACCGGATCGTCGGCACCCTGAAGAAGGCCGAGAAGAAGGAACCCGCGGAGCCGACATCCTAGGCGCCCCCACTTTCGGAGGAAATGCAATGCGAACGATGCTGAACAAGAGGTTGGGGGCGGCGCTCCTGACGGGGATGGCCTGCCTGACCGTCGCGGGAAGCGCGCTCGGTCAGTGGACCGATCCGCGTGACATGGAGATCCCCGAACTCAACAAGATGAAGACCCCGGAGCCCGAGCGGATCGAGCTCAGCAACGGGATGGTGGTGTTCCTCCTCGAGGATCACGAGTTCCCGGTGGTGGATGCCCAGGCCCTGATCCGGGTCGGTTCCATCTACGAGCCGGCGGACAAGGTGGGTCTGGCCGGTCTGACCGGACAGGTCATGCGGACCGGTGGCTCCACCAGCATGGACGGGGATGCCCTGGACGAGAAGCTCGAGTCCCTGGGGGCCTCGGTCGAGACCTCCATCGGCCAGAACTCCGGGTTTGCCTCGGTGTCCACCCTCAGCGAGGACATCGCCGAGGGTTTCACCATCCTCAACGACCTCATGCGCAACCCGGCCTTTCCGGACGAGAAGATCGATCTGGCCAAGAAGCAGGCGCGCACCGGGATCGCCAGCCGCAATGACGAGCTGATCGGCATCCTCCAGCGGGAGATGCCCAAGCTCATCTACGGCCCGGACCATCCCTACGCGCGGCACACCGAGTACGCCACCATCGACGCCATCACCCGTGACGACATGATCGCGTTTGCCGGGGAGTACTTCCATCCGGACCGCGTCATCATGACGGTCTACGGGGACTTCGACAGCGGGGAGATGAAGGCGCTCCTCGAGTCCACCTTCGGCGACTGGGCCCGGTCCAGCAAGCCGCTCCCGGCGGATCCGGAGGTGAACCCCTCGGACGTCACCGGCACCTTCCTGGCCAACAAGGACAACACCACGCAGTCCGCGGTGGTGCTCGGCCACGAGGGTCTTCGCATGGATGACCCGGACTACGCGGCCATGATGGTCTATCACGAGGTGATGGGGGGCGGGCTCACCGGGCGGCTCTTCAACGAGATCCGTTCCACCCTGGGTCTGGCCTACGCCACCGGCTCCGCGGCCGGCGCCGGCCTGCACCATCCCGGGGGTCAGTTCTTCTACGCCATCACCCAGTCCGACTCCACCGCGACCACCCTCAGGTACCTGCGGCTGGAGGTGGAGAAGTCGTTGGCGGAGCCGTTCACCGCCACCGAGATGACGGCGGCCAAGGATGCCATCCTCAACGCGATGGTGTTCCAGCTCTCGTCCAAGTTCTCGGTCCTGAACCGCATGGCCAACTACGAGTACTACGGCTATCCGATGGACTTCCTCACCTCCTACCAGGAGACGGTGCGCGACGTGACCGCCGAGGAAGTGCTCGCCGCGGCCAAGCGCAACATCCGGTATCCGGACGTGATGACGCTGATCGTGGGCACCAAGGAGAACTTCTCCGAGAGTCTCGGTGCCCTCGGCGCCTACACCGAACTCGACATCGAGATCCCGGAGCCGGAAGGTGACGAGATCCCCGAGGCCACCCCGGCCAGTCTCGAGGCGGGCCAGAAGCTGCTCGCCGGAGCGGCCGAGGCGGCCGGTATTGCCGCGTTCGGATCGGTCACCGACATGGTCCTGCGCGAATCGGGCACCCTGGCCATCCAGGGCATGGATCTGCAGATCTCCTCGGTGACCAGCCGCACCTATCCGGACGGCTGTGAGCGGGCCGAGATCAAGCTTCCCATGGGCACCATCGTGCAGTCGTTCTGCAACGGCGAAGGCTGGATGGACCAGATGCAGGGACCGCAGCCCATGCCGGCCGAGGACATGGCCAAGTTCGAGGCCCAGCAGGAACGCGATCTCATGAACCTGCTCGACAGCTACCCGGACCTGAAGCTGCAGGCCCTGGCCGAGACGGCCGAGGTCGAGGGGATGGTTTGTGACGTGGTCTACGTGCACAGCGAGAACGTCAAGGCCTGGAAGATCTACGTGGATCAGGACAGCAAGCTGATCGCCCGCATGGACTACCGGGACACGGACTTCATGGGAAGCCCGGTCCTGGCCAGTGAGGTGCTCCTCGACTACCGCGAGATCGAGGGTTTCATGTGGGCCTATCACCGCAAGATTCTCCACGACGGGGACCAGGTGATCGAGCTCAAGGCCGACGGGGATCCCGTTCTCAACGGTGGGATCGACGCGGGTCTGTTCAAGATGCCGTCCGAGTAGAGGACCACTTTGGACCACCTTTGGTGGTCCCGAGACCCAGGGCCCGGAACCGCAACGGTTTCGGGCCCTTTTTCGTACGTTGGGGTAGGCGTTACCCTGTCACCAGGCTCATCGAGCCGTCACCCCTAGGAGACCCATCCATGGATGTCCGGATCCAGTACCAACCGTCCTACGCCCTCGCCATCTGCTCCCTGGCCGCGGGGGAGACCGTTCAGGCCGAGGGAGGGGCCATGGTCAGCATGTCCTCCCATATCTCCATCGAGACCGGCATGCGGGGGGGGGTGATGGGTGCGCTCAAGCGCAAGGTCCTGGGGGGGGAGAGCTTCTTCATGAACACCTTCACCTCCCAGGGAGCCCAGGGAGAGATCACCTTCGCGCCCGCGCTGCCGGGGGATGTGAACGTGCGTCAGTTGGCCGGCGAGACCTTCTTCCTCCAGTCCGGGTCCTACATCGCCGGTCCCACCTCGGTGCAAGTGGATACCCAATGGGGTGGAGCCAAGACGTTCTTTGGCAGCGAGGGGCTGTTCCTGCTCAAGGCGAGCGGAACCGGACCGTTGATCTTCTCCAGCTACGGGGCCATCCACGAGGTGGAGATGACGGGGCAGAACTACATCGTGGATACGGGCCACGTGGTGGGATTCACCTCGGGGCTGGACTTCGATGTGCGCAAGGTGGGGGGTTGGAAGTCCACCGTGCTCTCGGGCGAAGGCCTTGTGTGCGAGTTCCGGGGCACCGGCAAGCTGCTCCTGCAGACCCGCAGCAGCCAGGCATTCCTGGCCTGGCTCATGCCGCGGCTCCCCAAGGGAGGGGCATCGGGTGGTGGTCGTGGGAGTGGGCTCCTGGGCGGCCTCCTGCAGGGAGGCGACTAGTGGGTGCCCAGGCGGATGCCCTGGCCGCCGGGTTCGAGGCGGCCCGCCGGCAAGCGGTCGAAATCGTGGGCTCCCTGTCCGAGGCACAGTTCGCCCAGCGACCGACGCCGAAGTCGTGGTGCATCGGGGAGTGTCTCGGGCACCTCAACCAGAGCGCGAGGGCGTACCTCCCGTTGCTCGAGGATGCCATCGAGGCCGCACGGGTGGCGGGGTGGGAGGGGGGCGAACCCTATCGCCATGGCTTCCTGGGCAAGTGGATCGTGAGCAGTATGGAACCGCCGGTGCGACTGCGGCTCCCCTCCCCGGGCGCCTTCACCCCGATCGACTTTCCGGATCAGACCGAGTGCCTGGGGAGGTTCTCCCTGTACCAGGACGAGTACCTCAAGCGGATCCGGGAGGGCAAGGGACTCGACTGGTCCCGGATCCGGATCCGTTCCCCCATCTCGCGCCTTGTCCGGTTCAACCTGCTGACGGCGTTGGCCTTTCTGGGCGCCCATCAGCGCCGCCACCTGTGGCAGGCCGCTCAGGTGCGGGAGACGATCCTGGGCCGGGTCACAGCCGTACCAGACCCCGATTGACCGCGATCGACACCGCCTCGGTCCGGTTCCCCGCCCCCAGCTTGGCCAGGATGGCGCTCACGTGGAACTTCACCGTACGTTCGGTGATGGAGAGCACCCCGGCCATTTCCCGGTTGGGGAGTCCCTTGGCCAGGAGGCCCAGCACCTCCATCTCGCGCGGGGTGAGGGCCTCGGTCGATTCCTCCTCGCTCATGTGCTGCATGAGCCGGCTCGCCACCACCGGTTGCAGCGTGGTGCCCCCCTCGTGGACGGTACGGACCGCCTCGAAGAGTTCGCGACGCGGAGTGCCCTTGAGCAGATAGCCGCGCGCGCCGGCGCGCACCGCGGAGAGGATGCGTTCATCGGTATCGAAGGCGGTGAAGACCAGCACCGCCGGCGGATCGGGGAGTTCACGCACAGCCTGAAGCACCGCGATCCCGTCCTTTCCCGGCATCTCCAGATCCAGCAGGAGGACGTGGGGGGTCGTTTCACGCGTCCGGGCGATCGCCACATCGCCGTCCTCGGCTTCGCCCACCACTTCGAAACCGGGCTCGGTCGAGAGCATGGCCACCAGACCTTCCCGCACCACCGGGTGATCGTCGGCAACCAGGATACGAATGGTCGGGCTCATACGACCTCCAGGGGATCGGAATCGGGTGCCCCCGGTGGGGGCGGGTCCAGGGGCACGATGGCCCGGATGCGCGTACCCTCGCCCGCGGTGGACTCCACCAGAAGCTCGCCCCCCATGAGGCGTGCGCGTTCGGTCATGCCAATGAGACCGAACCGACCGGAGGCAGCGTGGGTGGGATCGAACCCCGCGCCGTTGTCCGCGATAACCAGATGCAACGCGTCCGCGGACGCAGTCACGCGCAGGCGGACCTGGGACGCCGCGGCGTGACGGGTGACGTTGGTGAGCGCTTCCTGGGCGATGCGCAGGAGCCCGGTCTCGATCCGGGCCGGCAGGGGACGACGGGCGCCCTCGGTATCGCACGCGACCTTCAAGCCGGATTCCCGGGCCGTGTCCCGGGCAATGGATTCCAGGGCCTCCGAGAGGCTGCGTCCCTCGAGGGGGGCGGCACGCAGGTCCATCACCGAGCGTCGCGCTTCTTCCATCCCGGTCCGGGTCATCTCCAGCGCGCGCACCAGGGCGCTCTGCGCCCCGGCAGTCTCCCCATCATCCAACCGGGCGTCGGCGGTCTCCAGCTGCATGGCGATCCCGGCCAGTCCCTGGGCCAGGGTGTCGTGGAGTTCCCGGGCCAGACGGTTGCGCTCCTCGATGGCCGCGAGCCGGGAGGCCTGGGCATGGAGCCGGGTGCGTTCGATGGCCGCGGCGAGGAGGTCGCTCACCGTGTGCAGGATCCGCAGATCGTCCTCGGACAGTTCCCGCCAATCCGTCGAGGCGACATTGAGCACACCGAGTTGCCGTTCAACGAGATAGAGCGGAATGCTTGAGTGAAACTGGAACCCATTGGTGCCGTCGACCAACCCGAACAGACGGCTGCACTCAATGACGTTGATGTTGGCGGCGCCGTCCATATCGCCGGCCATGTAGGTCTTCAGGCAGTAGCAGGACCCCTGCATCCGCTCGCTTTCACCGGCCAGGGCGGGGGGGAGGTTCCTCCCGGCAGCCAGATACGGATTGCCGGTTTCGTCATCCAGCAGCCAGATCCAACCGGTGTCGAGTTCCAGGAGTTCCAGGACGAGGGTCAGGGTGGTGTCCAGCGCGTGCCGCAGGGAGACCGACCGATTGGTGGCCTCGGAGATGCGATTGAGAATGGTCAGTTCCCGGTTGCGGCGCTCCAAGGCGGCCCGGGTGCGGGTATCGCGGGACACCGGGTGAGCCTACCTCATGCGCGGGCCGGGGTGCCCGATCAAGGCTGCCCCCGGCGAAGCACCACGTCGGCGACGGCGGTGGGTGGATCGGTCGGCGAACCGGCCCGCGGCTGCACCACGAGATCCCGTCCGTGCGCCGCTCCCCGCACGAGCGGGTCGTCCGCAAACAGCACCTCGAACACCACCTCCTCGTAGCCGGATGCCTGGACCCGGTAGTGGATGTGTCGGGGGATATCCCCGGATGGATAGGCTCCGGGTCGAACGGTGTCGAACGCGTAGCTCCCATCCTCGTCCGTGATCATGGACCCGAAGAGACGCGGGGTGGGTCCCTGGTCCAGGGCGTAAAGGCCGTCGTCGTTGGTCTGGTGGACAAACACCTGAGCTCCGGGGATCGGGTTGCCGTCGCCGTCGCTCACCGTACCGGTGACCCGAAGTCGTTCTCCCGGTTCCTGCGCGTCCACGAGGCTCACCGTGGAGCGCGTGGTGTGGGCGTCCAGAAGGATCCGAAGTCGCGCATCCGCGAGCAGGATCCGCAAGTCCGGGTCCAGCCGGGGTTGCTCGTTGTCGTCGAAGCCGGCATCGAATGCCGCCTCCAGCGCGGCCAGCGCGTTGTCGGCGTCCCCGTCCAGGGCCAGTGCGCAGGCGCGGTTGTAGAGACTGCCCCGGACCCGGTAGTCGGCCTGGGCGGCCCGGGCGTAGGCCTCGGCCGCGGCCCCGTTGTTTCCCAGGTTCAACTCGGAGGTGGCCAGCCGCGACCAGCCCAGCCCGTCCCCAGGATACCTCTCGACATAGCGTCGATAGGCCGTCGCCGCCTCGGCGTACTCCTGGGAGAACCAGGGGCCCAGCGCGTCCCTGGCCAGGGAGGGCGGAAGGACCGGGTCGCCAACCGGGTCGGTGACGAAGGTCTCCAGGAAGGCCAAGGTCTGATCGATGATGAGACGGGTCTCGGCGGTGTCGTCCAGGACGTCGAAGGCATGCCGGCCGTCGGGGTAGGGGATGAACCGCCACGGGGCCTCCCCGGTGAGCGCGCGTCCCACCAGGGTGCGGATGCTCTCGTTCAGGTCGGCGTTGTCCCGGCCGGCCAGGACGTAGAGCAGCGGGAGATCGTTACGGATGCTGGGCACGTCCCCCCGACCGTAGTAGATGGCCGCGGCGCGAACGAACGTCCTCGTCGGGTCCATCATCCAGTCCAGGGCCGTGCCGACGTTGGAGGAGCAGGCCCAGAGTCCCATGCGCTCCGGGTCCAATCCCCGCGAGCCCGCAGTGTCGCGCAGGTGCTCCATGAAGAGGGCGAAGTCCTCCGCGGCGTGGCTAAAGCGGGTGTCGCACATCACCGCGGGGAGTCCGTAGGCGGCGGTCAGCCGGAGCCAGGAACGGTAGACCGGCCACTCCTTGAGACGCCTGCCACCGCGGTTGCCGGCTCCGTTCACGAACACGATGACCGGGGAAGGCGTCCCGGCATCGAACCCGGGCGGCAGATAGAGGTCGTAGAACAGGGAGTCACCGTCCGGCGCGGAGAACGGGATTTCCCGGACCACCCGGACCTCGTCCATGCCGGGGAGCGTGTGCACCACGGGGAGGGAGATCACCGAGTGGTGGGGATCGTTGGGAGTCCCAACCGCGTCCCGGTCCTGGCCGAGAGCGGCGACGGGGAGGCCCGCCGCCAGGACCAGGGCGACGGAGGTGAACCAGCGGAGTCGTGACATGTCGTTTTCTCCAATCGCCGAGGGTGGCGATGGCGGCACGAGCCCGCCCACATGTTGGATCAACGACAAGGGTACCCCATGGAGGGCCCAAGCGAGCGATCTGGGGGGCTAGGCGGTGGAAACCGGGGGAGAGGGTTGCAATGGATCCCCCACGCTGCTCGAGTGCACTCCAAGCTCCGGGTGCGCCTGGGCAATGAGTCCCGCGGTCCGGCGCACCAGTTCCTTGACCCCGTAGGTGGGACGAGGATGTCCAATCGCGCCCGGCTTGATGAGCAGGGTGCCGTCCGGCCGGGCCGTGACCTGCATGGCGAAGTGCTGGGTGAAGGGGCCTTCCTGGACCCGGGCCTCGAACAGCCAGTCCCGGTGGTCCTCGTTGCGGTAGAGCCGCTCCAGTTGAAGAATCACCTCGGCTCCCCGGTAGGTGTCCCGCCAGGTCACCCGGGAAAAATCCTTGAGCAGCGCGTCATCGCCAAGGGGGCCTTGCAGGAGGACGTTCGGCATGGGTCCTGTCTCCTCCGGAGGCGGGGCGACCGCGCCCGTGCGCAACGCCCGCTTCCAGATGAAAGTGTGAATGCGGTATCCGGCCTCGCGCCCCCGCCGCTCGTACTTGGTACTGGCCTGTCCTTCGCCCCGACTCAGATGCGCTTGTCCCTCCACCGGCGCCAGGGCGTCCTGGCCTGCCAGGGCCTCGGCGATCCACTGGGCATAGTCCGCATGGTCGGTCTGGATGGTTACCGTTCCGTCGGCGGTCAACCGGTGGGCGAGCATGGTCAGGAAGGGGGCCTGGATCAGTCGTCGGTTGTGGTGGCGCTTCTTGGGCCACGGATCGGGATGGTTGAGGGTGATCGAGGCAAGCGACTCGTGCGCGAAGGCATGCTCCAGGAGAAACCCCCCGTCCCCCAGCAGGCCGCGCACGTTGCCGATTTCGTTGTGGTGGATCCGCTTCAGAAGGCGATGAATAGAGACCCAGGAGACCTCGATGCCCACGTGGTTCGAAGTCGGGTCGTCCAGGGCGAGGGACTGGAGAAACTCGCCGTTCCCGAAACCCACCTCCACCCGGAGCGGCGCCACGCGGCCAAAATGGCGATCCCAATCGAGGGGCCAGTCCAGTTCACGCCAGGGGATGACGTCGCGGTGCAGGGCTGCGCTGAGGTTGAAGACAGACATGCGCCAAGTATAGGTGGCGCGGGGCGGTTGGGGTCAGGTCCCGGCCTTCTTGTCGGTCAGCCCGAGGAAAATATAGACGATGGCCAGGCCGACCATGGCGGGGAAAATCCATCCGGGAGGGGGACCGCCCCAGGCGTTGATCTCCAGGGCGTAGAAGCCGACCATTCCGGTCAGCGCGAGCCCTCCGCCAAAGAGAGCCCAGGGGATGCCGACCAGCAGTCCAACGATACCGATCGCGAACATGGCGCCGCTGAGGGTGGTGATGCCCCCGTTGAAATAGTCGATGTCGCCGTCGGAGACCATGAGAAACACGAAGACCGCGATCGCGATCGAACCGGCCCGCGCGAGCCACCGCAAACCCGCCATGGAAACGCCCCTCCTTGCTGGGATGTCATCGCATCACGTATTAGTACTCGGCAGGCAGGTAGTATTCCATGACCCCGGTGACTTGGCACCCCGGTTCCGGGGAGACGGATCTCCAGGGTGATTCCGGGGGCAGGGCCCGTCACGACCCGAAATTGTGTCCACTCAATTCATTCATAGACAATGCGTTGAAGCGTTCAGTGGACGTAGCGTGTCAATGCGCCTGCGACTCAGCGATCCAGGACACCCCGCAAGGCCTCGGGCGTGGGTTCCAGGGATTCCGCCTGCTCCGGGCGATCGAGCACCGCGGCCAGCGCGGGCGGGATGGGGACCGGATTCCCGATCAACGGCTCCACGATGGTCTCGAACTTGGCCGGGTGGGCGGTGGCGACCAGGATCCCGAGCCCGACTTTCCGGATCCGGGCCACCTCCACCGCGGTGGCGGTGTGCGGATCCCAGATCCGATTCCAGGTCCCCGGGCCCTCCTGAATCACCCGGGAGATGGTGGGGTCGTCCACCGACGTTGCGGTGAACGCCATGCCCAACTTCAGCGGGTTGGGGAACGCATGAAACACGCGTTCCATGTTGCTGGGATCACCCACGTCCATGGCATTGGCCAGGGTGGGCACCGAGGGTCTCGGGACCCAGAGGCCGGTCGCCATGAAGTCGGGTACGGTGCAGTTGGCGTTGGTGGCCAGGTGCACCTGGGCGATGGGGAATCCCATGGCGCGGGCCCACAGGGCCACGACCGAGTTCCCGATGTTGCCGGCCGGGATGACCAGGTCCGGCTCGCAGCCATGCTCGGCTCTGTAGCGGAGGGAGGCCCAGGCGTAGTAGGTGCATTGGGGAAGAATGCGTCCCAGGTTGATGCTGTTGGCGGTGGTCAGCCGATGCCGCTGAACCGCGTCCGGGTCTCCGAGCACCGTCTTGAGCATCCGCTGACAGTCGTCGAAGGAACCCCGTACGGCAAACGCGCGCACGTTGCCGCCCCATCCGGTCAGCTGGCGGCGCTGTCGCGCGCTGACCCCGCCATCCGGGAAGAGGATGACCACGTTGCACGCCTGGCGCCCGTGGAAGGCCGCGGCGACCGCGCCCCCGGTGTCCCCGGAGGTGGCCACGAGAAGGGTCCGGGGAGGGAGGTTCCGACCCTGGTCCAGTCGCTCCAGAGCGGCGGCGAGGAAACGCGCGCCCACATCCTTGAACGCGGCGGTGGGGCCGTGAAACAGCTCGAGGACGGCCAGTCCTTGGGGGGGTCCCTCCGCGGTCGGGACCATGGGGACCAACGGAATGGGGAAGTTGAGCGCCTCGCGACAGATCGCCTCCACGTGGTTCTCGAGGGGGGACCCGGCAAAGAACGGTGCCAGGACCCGGGCCGCCAGGGCGGGGATGGGAGTCCGTGGGTCGAGGGCATTGGGATCAAAGGTCGGGAGTTCCTCGGGTACGTAGAGGCCGCCGTCCGGCGCGAGCCCACGCTCCAGGGCGTCCGCGGCATCGACCCGGGGGCTCTGTCCGCGTGTACTGAGATACTTCATGACCAGCGAACCCGCCGGGCACCCGCGGCTCCGACCGGGGAGCGCCAGGCGTCGCTTGCCACTCCGGCCCGGGAGAACGCGGCGACCAATGCCGCCTCCACCGCCGCGGCATGGGGCGGATCGGTCCAGGCAAACACCGCCGGTCCGGATCCCGAGATGGAGCAACCCAGGGCCCCGGCTTCGAGGGCTCCCGCCTGGGCGTCGTGGAATCCGGGAATGGCCGCGGCGCGGTGGGGCTCCACGACCTCATCGCGCATGCTGTCGGCCAGGGCGTCCCGATCGCGACGGAAGCAGGCGGAAAGAAAGCCGGCCAGCCGGGCGGACTGTCGCACATGCAGCTCGAGCGGGATGCTCGAAGGGAGGGCGGCCCGGGACTCGGCGGTCCGGACCGAGACATGGGGACGTACGAGCACGCACTCGATCCCCGGAGGGGGAGGGATCTGGACGATGCGGGGACCCGGGTTTCCCGGCACCGAGGCGACCAGCCCACCAAAGAGGCAGGGCGCTACGTTGTCGGCGTGGGGCGCCCCGCTGGCCACCGCCTCGCCGGCGAGGGCATAGGGAAGAAGCGCGGCCGGGCCGAGCGGACTCTCGAGGAATGCGTTGAGCGCCACCACCGCGCCCACCGCGGAGGCCGCGGATCCCCCCATACCGGATCCGAGGGCAATGCCCTTCTCCACCCGGATGTGGAAGCGTCCGGCAATCGATTCCCCTTCCAGCATGGCCAGCGCCGCGACGGAAGCGGTGTTGCGCAGGGGGTCGCTGGGGAGCCCGTCCTCGTTCGGGGCAAGCAGCACTCCGGATGCCCCCTCGGTGCGGGCGACCGTGATGGTGTCCCCGACCCCGTCCAGGGCGAAACCCAGGATGTCGAAGCCGACCGCGACGTTGGCCACCGTGGCCGGGGCGAACGCGGTGGCCTCGGTCATGCCGGCCCTCCCAGGTAGGAGGCGAGGCGCAGGAGGTCGGCGAACACGCCGGCCGCGGTGACCGCGGGACCGGCGCCCGGGCCCTGCACGATGAGCGGTTGCTCCCGATAGCGATCGGTGGTGAAGGCGATGATGTTGTCGCTCCCGGTGATGCGGGCAAACGGATGTCCCGCGGGATACCGGGTCAAGGCGACCCGTGGCGACCCGGAACCCTCACCGGGCAGGGTGGCCACGTAACGCAGCACCTCGCCCGCCTCGGCCGCTTCCCTGCGGCGGGTCTCCATTGCGTCGTCGAAGGCGGGGAGACCGTCGAGGAAGGCCTGGGCGTCCGCGGCATCGCGCAGGGCCTCCGGAATGAGGCTGGCGACCGGGATGTCGCCGAGCTCGAGGTCCTGGCCCAGGGTACGGGCGAGGATGATCGCCTTGCGTGCCACGTCCATGCCGGAGAGATCATCCCGCGGATCCGGTTCGGTGTACCCGCGTTCCCGCGCGTCGCGCACGATCTCCGAGAACGGGCGGGTCCCGTCGAAGGTGTTGAACAGATAGGCGAGCGTCCCGGAGAGCACCCCCTCCACCGCGATCACCCGGTCTCCGGTCTGGATGAGATCCCGCAGGGTGCCCAGCACCGGCAGGCCGGCTCCCACCGTGGTCTCGTAGAGATAGTGGCGGGTGGCCGCCCGCGAGAGCTCCATGAGCTCGCGATGCATGGCAAGCGGTCCGGATCCGGCCTTCTTGTTGAGGGTGACGATGTGGAGCCCGTTCCTCAACCACTGCGCGTAGTGCCCGGCCACCGCATCGCTCGCGGTGCAATCGACGAGGGCGGCGTGGGGGAGATGTTCGGCGCGGACGTGCCGGGCGAACCGTTCCAGATCCGCGGGCTCGGAGCGCTCCTCGAAGGATTCCTTCCAGGAACCCGGGTCGATCCCCGTATCGTCGAGCAGCATCCGCCGGGACCGGAGGATGCCCCGGACCCGCAGGTCGATACCGAATCGTTGGTGCAACAACCCGCGTTGGCGTGCGAGTTGGGCCAGCAGCTCGCTTCCGATGAGTCCGGGGCCGATCAGGCCCAGGGACAGGGTCTGATCGGAGAGGTAGAACCCCGCGTGCACCGCGCGCAGCGCCTTCTCCGAATCCGCTCCCGCCACCACCACGGAGATGTTGCGCTCCGAGGATCCCTGGGCCACCGCGATCACGTTGACCCCGGCCGATCCCAGCGCGCCGAAGAACCGGGCCGCGACTCCCGGCGTCTCCACCATGCGGTCCCCGACCGCGGCCACGATGCTGCAGGGGGCGCTGACCGCTACGGTCTGGATCTGTCCCTGATGCAGCTCGGCGTAGAAGGCCTGTTCGATGGCCGCCTTGGCGCGCACGGCCTCGGTCGCCGGCACTGCGAAGCAGATCGAGTGCTCGGAGCTGGCCTGGGAGATCATGATCACCGAGACGTTCACCTCGCGCAGGGCCCCGAACAGTCGATGGGCCACGCCGGGGACGCCGATCATGCCGGTCCCCTCGACGCTGATCAGGGCCGCGGCCTCGATGGAGGAGAACCCCTTCACCGCCTCGCGGGGGGTGGCCATCGCGCCGCCGGTTTCCACCGCGGCCCGGATCTCCGTGCCCGGGACCTGGGGCCGCAGGGCGTTGCGGATCCGGATCGGGATGCCGCCCCGGATGGCCGGGGCCATGGTATGCGGGTGCAGCACCTTGGCCCCGAAGTAGGCGAGTTCCATCGCCTCGTCATAGGAGAGCGAGTCCAGGATCTCGGCCTCCGGGACCCGGCGCGGGTCCGCGCTCAGGACGCCGTCCACATCGGTCCAGATGGTGATGGAGGAGGCTTCCAGGAGCGCGCCGAAAATGGAGGCCGAGTAGTCGCTTCCGTTGCGTTTGAGCGTGGTCGGTTTGCCGTCGGGGTCGCTGGCCACATAGCCGGTAATCACGACCCGCTGGACCGGGTGGGCGGCCAGCCAGGCGGAGAGCAGTTCCCCGGTTCGTTCCCAGTCCACCGCGGGACCGGTCTCGCCGTGCCGCACCACCAGGACCTCCCGGGCGTCCAGCCAGGCCGCGCCGGGAAGGAAGCTCCCCAGCAGTCGGGCCGACCAGAGTTCACCGAAGCCGGAAACCAGGTCGCGAGTGGCCTCGGACGCGGAGCGGGTCAGCCAGACCCCGCGCAGGATGTCCTCCAGATCCACCGCATCCCGTTCGATGGCGCGCTGGTAGGTGGCCACGTGATCGCCGGCCAGGAGGTCGGCAGCCGCTTCCAGATACCGATCCCGGGCAACCCGCAAGCGGGCCCGGGACTGGTCGTCCTGGGCGGCGGCGAGCTCGATCGCCTCCAGGAGGGCGTCGGTCACGCCCCCCATGGCGGAGACCACCACCGCCACCGGCGACCCGGCTGCTTCGACCAGGGTGGCTGCATTGCGGAACCGGTCGGCGTTGGCCACCGAGGTCCCGCCAAACTTGTGTACCTGCCAGGCGTTGTCTGTCATGGGCATTGATTCGACCACACGGAGCCGGTCCGGCCAACCGGGATTTGGTCCGGCGAGGCATTGGAGCAGCGCCGGTTCCGGTGTCCCTGTGCTAGCCTTCCCCGATGCAACTGACCGGTGCCGACAAGCGGGCCCTGCGCGCCCTGGGCAACCCACTCAAGCCCGTCGTCTTCGTGGGGAAGGAAGGGGTCACCCCCAGCGTCCTGACCGCGATCACCGAGGCGCATGCCGGGGCCGAGCTGATCAAGCTCCGCGTTCTGGACAACTGCGCCACCCCCCGCAAGCAGGTTGCGCTGGAGCTGGATGCGGCCAGCGAGAGCAGCCTGGTCCAGATCCTGGGCCGGACCATCCTCCTCTATCGTCGCCATCCCGAAAAACCGGTCCTTTCGATCCCCTCCGCACCGGTTTCCAAGCAGGGCTGATTCCGGAGGTCTCATGCCTCACCTTCGCCTCGTTCCGTTTCTTTTCGTGGTTCTTACTGCCCTGACCGGGCTCCCTGCCGTGGCCCAGGGTCCGGACGAGAGCGGGCATCTCGTGGTGGGAAACACCGGGGAGCAGGCCATCCTGCCGCCGCTCACTCCCTGGAACGGGGGGAGCCGCTCGCTCATGGTGGATGCGGGGGATCCCTGGGTGACCCCGTTCGAGGCCAGCGGGGGAACGGCCACGCCGCGCTACGAGGAGACGATCGCCTGGCTGCGGCGCTTGACCGCCGAGGCACCGGAGCTGGAACTGGTGGAGCTGGGCACCAGTCCCCAGGGTCGAACGATCTGGATGGTGGTGGCCTCGTCCTCGGGGGCCTTTACCCCGGACGCCCTGGCCCGGGACGGGAAACCCTTGTTGCTGGCCCACGGCGGGATCCACGCCGGGGAGATCGACGGCAAGGACGCCGGCATGATGCTGCTGCGCGACATGACGGTGAAACGGGCCAAGGCCGGGTTGCTCGACACCGCGAACTTCCTCTTCATTCCCGTGCTCAACGTGGACGGTCACGAACGGTTCGGCCCGTACCACCGCATCAACCAGCGGGGACCCGCGGAGATGGGGTGGCGCACCAACGCGCGGAACCTGAACCTCAACCGGGATTTTGCCAAACTGGACACGCGGGAGGTGCGGATCCTGGTCGGGACCCTGCGGCAGTGGTCGCCGGATCTCTACCTGGACCTGCATGTCACCGACGGGGTGGACTACCAGTACGACATCACCTTCGGCTACAACGGTCCCTTCGCGCATTCGCCCAACTCGGCGGCCTGGCTGGACGCGGTCTTCGCCCCTGCTACGACCCGGGACCTGGAGGCCATGGGTCACATCCCGGGCCCCCTGGTGTTCGCCATCGACGACCTGGACCTGAGCAAGGGAATCACCGGGTGGACGGCCGAGCCCCGCTACTCCAACGGCTACGGGGATCTGATCCACCTGCCCACCGTCCTGGTGGAGAACCACAGCCTCAAGCCCTACGACCAGCGGGTGCTGGGAACCTATGTGCTGCTGGAGAGCACGCTCCGCACCTTGGGGCGGCACGGCGGCCAGCTGCGCAAGGCGTCGGCTGAGGATGCCAAGGTACGTCGCCGACAAGTCCCGCTCGACTTCAAGCCGGAAGAGGGGATTCCGCCCACCCTCGATTTCAAGGGGATCGTCAGCCGGCGCTGGCCCTCCGCGGTGTCCGGCGCGGTCCGGGTGGAGTGGACCGGAGAGCCGGAGATGATGGTGGTGCCCTACGCGGTGGAGACGCGGGTCATCGCCTCGGTCGAGCGCCCCAAGGCGTATTGGATTCCCTCCACCGCTCCGGAGGTCATTGAGCGTCTGGCCGCGCATGGGGTGGAAATGGAAACGCTCCAGGAAGCGCGTGAGGTGGAGGTGACGCTCTACCGTCTGGTGAATCCCACCGTGGATCCGGTGCCCTTCGAGGGACGGATGCGGGTGTCGACCGGGGTCAAGGGAGAGACGCGTACCGAGATCTACTATCCCGGTAGCGTTCGGGTGAAGACGGACCAACGTCTGGGCGACCTGGTGGTTCACCTGCTGGAGCCGGAGGCGCCGGACTCCTTTTTCCGCTGGGGGTTCTTCCTGGAACTCCTGCAACGCACCGAGTATGTGGAAGGCTATGTCGTGGAGCCGACCGCGATGCAGATGATGACCGACGACCTCGGTCTGGCCCAGGAATTCGCGCGGGAGCTGCGCACCAACCCGTCGTTCGCGGCCGATCCCAAAGCGCGTCTCCAGTGGTTCTACATGAAGACCCCGTTCTTCGACGAGCGATGGCATCTGTATCCGGTGGGTCGCGAGGAATGACCCAGTCCGGAACCGGCCTCGCGCTTTGTCTGGCCGGGGGCGGTGTTTCGGGCGCCTTCTACGAGTTCGGTGCGGTGGCGGCCCTCGAGGCCGGGATCGACGGCTGGACCGTGGCCCAGGCGCCGGTGGTGGTGGGGACCAGTTGCGGTTCCATCGTGGGGAGTTTTCTCGCCTTGGGGATTGCGGCCACCGAGCCGCTGACCGCGGCCCGCACCGGCCCCAAACATCCCCTGTGGCTCAACACCCGGGATGTGTACCGGCTTCCCCTGGATCGCCACGCAAGAGGATGGGTCAAGGCCCTGGCCGGACTCCCGGACTCCATCCGGGGCCGGGAGAAAGGGCGTCGCGACTCCTGGCTGGACGTCGTGTTCGACATGCATCGCAAGCTGCCCTCGGGGGTGTTCACCAACGAGGGCATCGCGAGGGTGATCGGGAAAGCGGCGCGATGGTCGGGGAGGGACGGGTCCTTTGCCGCCCTGGACATGCCGCTGCGCATCACCGCCACGGACCTCAACGAGGCGTCGCGTGCGGTGTTCGGTCACGGGCACGTGATGGACGTTCCGGTCGGTCTGGCCGCCTGCGCATCCACCTGCATTCCCTACTACATGGAACCGGTTCGCATCCTGGGGCGTGACTATATCGACGGGCAGATCTGGAACCCCATCCATCTGGACCTCGGGGTGGTGCCGGCCACCCGGGCGGTGTTGGCGGTCACTCCTCTCTCCGCCTACCGGCAGACCCGTCTGGAGGCGACCTCCCAGGCCGGGGACGAGGGGCGCCTGGGCCGCGCGGGAGCCGCGGTGGTCCTGGATCAGTCGGCCCGCATTGCCGCCAAGGTCAAGGACGAGGCGAGCCGGGCGGCATTCCGCGCCGCGCATCCGGACATTCCGGTGTTCTTCGTGGAGCCGGAACCGGACACGGTGTTCGATCTCATGACCGCCGTGCTGCGACCGGGAAACTTTGCCCGTTACTGGGAAATCGGCTTTCGCACCGCGGCGCGGCGTCTCCTGGGCAGTCGGGACGAGGCGGGAACGGTGTTGGGAGCCCTTGGGATGGGCCTGGATGTGGACGGACTCCGCTCCGCCGCTGATCACTGGGACGTATCCCTGGTATCCTGAGAACGCGCCGAATACGAATCACAAACACTGACAGGAGCACCGATGGCCACCATCAAAGTGAACAGGAACGGACCGTATCTGATCCAGGGTGATGTACAGATGACCGACGCCGAGGGCAACGTCATCGATGTCAGCGAACGCCCGGCCATTGCGCTTTGCCGTTGCGGCGCGTCGGCCAACAAACCGTTCTGTGACGGCACCCACAAGACGTGCGGATTCCAGGACGACGGGACGGCCAAGGGGGCCTAGTGCGACCTATCCAGACCGCTTCCGCAGGGTTACTTCAGGACCACCAGGCGCGTTGACCGTGATCCGGTCTCGCTGATCAAGCGAACGAAGTACACCCCGGCCGGGGCGAGGCGACCGGTCTCGGTGCGCCCGTCCCAGATGGTCTCGTGCGGTCCGGCGGGGAGGATCCGGTCAAGGACGCGTTGAACGACCCGCCCCTGTACGTCCAGAACGGCCACTCCCACCGGTGACGCTGCCGGGAGATCGAAACGGATCGCCGCACTGCCCCGCACCGGATTGGTCACGGCAAGGGACAGCCCGCCGGGCCCGGGAGGATCCACTGCTCCGGTGGATTCCCGGGGGAGACCGAGAAGGACGCACTGCGCCCCGGGCAGGAGGGTCATGTCGGGGGCCGTTCCCAGGTTCCCGAAGCCACCGCCAACCCCGGGCAACCACTGGTTGGATACGTTCCCGTCCGGTTCCAGGAAGAAGGCGGCGAGCTTGACCTGCCCGGGTCCGGTGGGGATCCCGAGGTCGGCAAAGGGGAGCACCATCTCGATGCCGGTGGTGGGAATGGGTGCCCGTTCCACCGTGGTCTCCGTGATGCCGTCCGTATTGGAGTTGTCGATGGCAACCTGGATCCCGTTGGGGTTGTTGCCGCCGGTCAGGTCCCCGTTCCCGTCGTTGGCCGTTCCCTGCCCCACGTAGGTCTTGTCCACGCCGCCGCCGTCCAGCAGCTCGTAACGATCCACGTACAGGGTCCCGTTGAAGAGGTTGGCGAACAGCATGTGGTCCGGGCTGAAGCCGGGGTCGAGGGCGAGCCCGGTGAGCTGGTCCGGACCGTTGGGTGGGGTTGGGGCGTCGGTGAAGTCGAGAACGTTCTGTCCGCCCGCTTCGCTGTCGACGAGAAGGCAGAGCCCCACCGCGTTGGTGACCAGGTTTCCGGTGATCCCCACATGAAGATCCGTGCCCTCGGTGCGTACGAACAGTCGGTTCATCTCAACCTGGTTGTCCCCGAGGCCGGTCCCATTGTTCTGGGTTGCTGCCACCAGTCCGCTGAAGTCGGCCGGGATGTCGGCGCCGTCGATCGGGGAGAAGGCGGGTTGGTGGGTGATGTCGAGTTCCAGGACGTCGTAGGCGTAACCGCCCAGGGGTAGGGCGTAGGATGCCTTGCCGGCGTCGGTCAGGGCCGGCTTGGTGCCGCCGTCAAGGAGGCTGGTTGGTGTGGTGGTGCCGCCGGGAATCATGAAGTCCGTGAAATCCAGGATATTGCCGACCGCGCTCCCCGACACGTTGATGACCACCAGGACCTGTTGACCCGCATCCTCCCGCACGAACGCCCACACCGACCCGTCCCCGCTGGGGACGTGAGCGTAGTCCCCGTGGCGCAGGGCCACGTTCGCCTTGCGCAGGGCGATCAGCTCCCGGTAGGCCTCCAGAAGCGATCCCGGTACCCCCAGCTGCTCCTCGACGCTGCGCCCGTCGTTGTCCTGGGAGATGCGTCCCGTATAGGCGGGACCGTTGAGGATGAAGTAGTTGGACATGGGGGGACCGGCAACGGCGTTCCATTTGAAGGGCTCCCGCATGGGAATGTCCGCGGCGTCTCCGGAATAGCCGGTGTTCTTGGTCCCCAGCATGCCGATTTCGTCCCCGTAGTAGATCACCGGTGGGAACGGCTGGGTGAGCAGCACCGCCGCCGCCGCCTTCCCGCGATCGAACCCGGACCCGATGGCCGACCCCAACCGGTCCACGTCGTGGTCGCTGATGGTGGCCATGAAGGTCCCCACAAGCGCCGTGCTTTCCAGGGCGCCCAGGGTGTTGGCCATCTCGCCGATCAACGCGCCGGCATCGCCGGTGGCCAGGGCATAGCGGGCCGCGAACTCGAACGGCTTGGTGAAGGTGGCGTCCATGCCCTCGAACAGTTGTTGACCATGGATCCCCCAGTCCGCCTGTTCGCCGAAGATGATCACGTCCGGGTTCACTGCGCGCAGGGAATCCCGCCAGGGAGCCCAGAAGGTGTCGATGTGGTAGCCCCACCCGTCCGGCCCGTTGGGGTACGTCTGCCAGACATGATCCAGGCGGTAGCCATCCACCCCGTCGGTGAAGTTCCCGTCCATGTCGGGATCCAGCCACTTCTGCGCCCACTGGGTGACCAGGGATACCGGGCCGGGATCGCGCAGATCCCAGTGGATGAATCCGACGGTGGCCCCGTTCCAGGTGGGGAAGGTGGAGCCCAGGTAGCTCGTGTTGCTTCCGTTCTCGAAAGCGAGCCAGTCGTCGTAGGAACTGGCCGGGTTGCCGAACGCGTCCTGGAACCAGGGGGAGTCGTGGCTGATGCCGTAGGCGACGAAGTCCAGGTACACCTTGATCCCCTTGGCGTGGGCCGCGGTGAGGAAGGCGGTGAACTGCGGCTCGGTTCCGAACCAGGCGTTGAGCTCGTCCCCGCGCCCGTGCTGGTAGCCGTGGTAGGCAGGGGATGGGTGGATGGGGTTCATCCAGATGGCGGTGACCCCGAGTGAGTCGGCCAGATAGTCGAGCGACGCCGTCATCCCGCCAAAGTCGCCGAACCGGTTGGGATCGAGATCCGAGTCCCGCCAGGCGATGGGCATGAAGTGGTAGAACACTTCGTCCGCGAGGTCCTGGGCCACGGCTCCACCGGGACGGGTGAGGATCAGCAGGAGGAGCAGGGCAGGGATGCGGAGCATGGTTCCTTGGGTGCGGGAGGAAGGTGCCTCGAGTCTAACAGCTGGCTACTTGGACGCCCGTTCCGATTTCGGCTCCTGCGTCTCCGGGGACTTGCCGTTGCCCGGTGCCGAGTGGCTCTCGGGAGGGGAGTCGTGATCCTCTTCCGACTCGCCGACATGTTCCAGGGGGGACTCCAGATACGTGTATCCGTCGAGTCCTTCCATGTAGTCCGCGATGAAGGTGTTGGCTTCCTGCCGGGTGAGTCCCTTCGCGCGCGCCACCTTCCGGCGGAAGGTGGCGACGAGATCCGACGTATGGAACTGCACGTACTCGAGCACTTCCGTGGTCGTATCCCCCTCCACCAGGTCGGTGATCTCGTAGCCGCCGTTGCGCAGCCGGATGTGGACCGCGTTGGTATCCCCGAAGAGATTGTGCAGGTCGCCGAGGATCTCCTGGTAGGCGCCGGTCAGGAACACGCCCAGGAGGTACGGCTCGCCCGGAAGCAGCCGATGCAACTCGAGGGTGGTCTTGCTGCGGCGCCCGCCGACAAAGCGTTCGATCTTCCCGTCCGAATCGCAGGTGATGTCCTGGAGGGTCCCGGCCCGGGTGGGTTTCTCGTCCAGGCGGTGGATGGGCATGATGGGAAACAAATGGGATATGGCCCAGCTGTCCGGCAGTGACTGGAAGATGGAGAAGTTGAGGAAGTAGTTGTCGGTCAGGGTGCGGTGGATCTCGGCCAGGATGTCATCGTGGGCCTGGTGATCCGCGAGATGCTCGATCTCGGTGAGAATCCGATTGTAGAGGTGATCGGCCCGGGCGAGGTCGTGGAGACCGAACACGCCCGAGTTGAACAGCTCCTGGGACCGTTCCTTGGCGAAGAGCGCGTCGTGGTACACCTCGCGCAGTGACCCCTCGTTCACTTCCTGCAGGCTCTCCCAGAGCGACACCAGGACGTTGTGGTCGTTCTCCGGGTCCACCGCCACGTGCCGGGCCGGCGGGCGCTCCACGTCGATGACGTTGACCAGGAGCATGGCGTGGTGCGCGGTGAGTGCCCGTCCCGACTCGGTGATGATGTGGGGAGCGGGGAGATCGTTCTCTTCGCACACTTCCTGGAGGGTCCAAACGATGTCGTTGGCGTACTCCTGCATGGAGTAGTTGGTGCTGGACGCACGGTTGGAACGGGACCCGTCGTAGTCGACACCGAGACCGCCGCCCACGTTGATGTGGGTGACGTCGACCCCCAGCTTGTGCAGCTCCGTGTAGTACCGACCCACCTCGGCCAGACCGGCCTTGATGGATCGGATGTTGGGGATCTGGGACCCCAGGTGGAAGTGGATCAGCTTGACCGTGTCCAGGGCATCGGCAGCGCGCAGTTTGCGCAGGGCCTGCACGAGCTGCGCGGCGTTGAGACCGAACTTGCTCTTCTCGCCGCCGGATTCGGCCCACTTGCCGGACCCCGGGGTGGCCAGCTTGATACGAACCCCCGCCGTGGGCGTGATGTCCATTTCCCGGGCCACGGAAAGGAGGGTGTCCACCTCCTGCAGCATCTCGATGACGATGAACACCTGATGCCCCAGCCGTTGCGCCATGAGGGCGAGGCGCATGTATTCCTCGTCCTTGTAGCCGTTGCAGACGATGGTATGGGACGTATCCTCGGTGAGGGCGAGGACCGCCTGGAGTTCCGGTTTGGAGCCGGCCTCGAGTCCCATCCCGTGCGGTCGTCCGAACTCCAGGATCTCCTCGATGATGTGCCGCTGCTGGTTGACCTTGATCGGATAGACCGGGGTGTAGGCCCCCCCGAAACTCGTCTTGGCGATGGCCGATTCGAAGGCGTGGGTCAGATCCTCGATGCGGGAACGGAGGATATCGGAGAACCGAACCAGGAGGGGGAGGCTGACGCCCTGGGCGTGGAGGTCCGTGGCCAGATCGAACAGGTCCAGGCTCCGGTCGGGATCGCGGTCCGGGTGGACGGTGAGGTGGCCCGCATCGTCGATGCCGAAGTATCCCAGACCCCACCCGGGCACGTTGTAGAGCTGGGCGGAGTTCTTGACGGTCCAGGGGCGCGAAGGCATGGGAGTGATCTCCTGGGGGAACGAATACGAAACAGGGCATGGGAGTATAGCGCGGGGGGCGGCGGGAATCCCGGCAAAAGCCATCCTAACCAATTGGCCCCGTTAACTTCAAATCGTTACGCTGTAATAGGTTGGATGATGCGCCGGGCTGCCCCGCGGGAGAGGATCGCCCGGGTAGGTGTCGCGAGCGGCCCGAATCAGGCTTCGTGGGTGCTGGGATCGTCACTCCGGGAAGTCCCCGGGTCCAGGTCCTCGCGCACCAGGGCCAACACCGCGCCGTTGGGAACGATGAGGTACTTGTTCTCCTCGAACGTGATCTCGACCGAGGCCTTGCGCATGAAGATGGCGTAGTCCCCTTCGGTGGCCTGGGGCGGGATGTAGCGGGGGCGTCGCCGCTCCTTGCGCTTCCAGGGCTCCTCTTCGGCGTCGAACGGATCGGGATAGGCCAGCCCCGGGCCGACCTGGATCACCCAGCCGCCCGTCACCGCCTCCGTGTCCGCCACGGAAGGGGGCAGGTAGAGACCGCTGCGGGTCTTTCCCTTGATCTCGGGACGCACCATGAGGTGGTCCCCGACGACGAGAATGCGCTTCTTGAACATGGGCGGATTGTCTCACGAATGGGGAGGCGGGGGGGAAGCCGGACTCCCGCTGATCTTGTTGATCTCGGCATCCCGCTCCGGAGCCTCCTGCTTGTTGCTCATCAGGTACAGCGCCTGCATCACGTTCAGCGCGTAGTTTCCGATCTTCTCGCAATGGTTGTTGATTTCCATGGCGAGGATCTCCGCTTCGATGTTCGACCCACCCTCGGCCATCCGCTTCATGGCCTTCCGGTTGAGCTGCTTGCGGAGCTTGTTGATCTCGTCCTCGAGCGCGAGGACCCCCTGGAACGTGTCCGGGGTAATCTCCCGGAACATCTTCTCCGTATACACGTCGATGAAACGACCGGTGACCGTGGCGATGCGGCGCACCCCCTCGGTCGCCTCGAGGACGAAGGTATGTTCCTTGCGGTACTTGCGCCGGACGAACTTGACCAGACGGAAGATGGTATCGGTGATGGACTCCAGCTCCGCGACGGTGCGTAGCATCTGCGCCACTTCCATGGCGTTCTGCTGTCCGATCTCGTCGGCGGAGCAGCGAACGAGGTACTCGGTGATGTCCTCGGTCATCTCGTCCGCCTTGTCCTCCATCTCGCGCAGGCGCTGGACGTCCTCGGACAGGTCCTTGTCCGGGTTCTCGAACACCTCCACGAAGCCCGCGAACATCTCACGGGTCAGGTTGGCCAGTTCCATGGTCGCCTTCTCCGCCTCCGGGAGGTTGAGCTCCCCGGTGGCGACCAGGTTCTGGGTGATGTAGGTCAGGCGGTGTCCTTCCTGGCCTTCATCCCCGGGGTCCTTGACCCATCGGGTGACCACCCGGGCAATGAGTGGGACCAGGGGGATCAGGATGAGGATGTTCACGAAGTTGAACAGGGTGTGGTAGATGGCGAGGCTGAACCCGATGTCGCTGGCGTGGTTGGCGGTCCGCAGGGAATCGGGAAGGTGGGCACCGATCCACAACACCCCCTGGGCGAAGAGGGGGAACGCGGCCAGCATCCAGAGTACGCCGAGGATGTTGAACATGAAGTGCGCCCGCGCCGCGCGTTTGGCGTTCACGTTGGCGCCCAGGGCGGCGAGCCACGCGGTCAAGGTCGTGCCGATGTTCTCGCCCAGGACCACGAAGGCGGACTCCTCGAACCCGATCCAGCCGTTGATGGCCAGGGTCACCGTGATGGCCATGGCGGCGGAGGAGGACTGCACGACCAGGGTCAGAATGACCCCCAGGCCCAGGAAGGCGAGGTAGCTGAGATAGCCGTGTCCGGTCAGGCTCTTGATGGCCCCCAGGTAGCGCTCGGCCTGTTCCCGCACCCCGGCATCCTCGCTGGCCAGCATCCCCTTGACGTCCGGCACCGCTTCCTTGAGAAGCCCCAGGCCGAAGAAGAGAAGGCCGAAGCCGATCATCGCCTCCCCGAGGCTCTTGACCCGGTTCTTGCCGACGAAGTAGAGGGGGAGGCCCAGGCCGATGATGGGAATGGCAATCTTGGCCAGGCTGAACTTGCCGACCGCAGCAATGATCCACGCCGTGATCGTGGTACCCAGGTTGGCGCCCATGACCACGCCGATGGCCTCGATGAGGGTGAGCAGGCCGGCGTTGACGAACGACACCACGATGACCGTGGTGGCCGAGGAGGACTGGAGCAGACAGGTGACGAAGAACCCGGTCAGCATTCCCGAGAAGCGGTTCCCGGTCATGGTGGCCATGACGAACCGCATGCGCTGTCCGGCGATCTTCTGGACGCCCTCGCTCAGCACCTTCATGCCGTAGAGGAAAACGCCCAGGCTGCCCAGGATGTTCAGGGCAAGCAACATGGACGGGCTACTTCTTCAGCTCGACAAGCTCGTCCTTCATTCCGGTGAGGACGCCCTTGGCATCCCCGAACAGCATCATGGTCCGGTCCAGCTCGAAGAGGGGATTCTTGATCCCGGCGAATCCCGGCGAGAGGCTGCGCTTGATGACCATGACCGACCGTGCCTCGTGGGCGTTGAGGATCGGCATGCCGGCGATGGGGCTCTGGGGATCGTCGATCGCGGCCGGGTTGACCACGTCGTTGGCTCCCACGATGAGCGCCACATCGCAGTTCTTGAACTCCGGGTTGATGGCGTCCATCTCGACCAGCTTCTCGTAGGGGACCGAGGCCTCGGCCAGCAGCACGTTCATGTGACCCGGCATCCGTCCGGCCACGGGGTGGATGGCGTACAGGACCTCGGTCCCGTTCTTCTCCAGCTCGTCCCCGAGTTCCTTGCAGATGTGCTGGGCCTGGGCCACCGCGAGCCCGTAGCCCGGGATGATGATGACCTTCTCGGCGTTCTCCATGATCATGGCCGCTTCCTCGGGATCGGCCGAGGTGACGTTGACGTACTCGGACTTGTCTCCGGGGCCGCTGGCCACCGCTCCGAACCCTCCGAACAGCACGTTGGCCAGGGAACGGTTCATCGCCTTGCACATGATGTTGGTCAGGATGAGACCGGAAGCTCCGACCAGGGAGCCGCTGATGATGAGCAGGCTGTTCTGCAGGACGAACCCGGTGGCGCAGGCAGCGAGACCCGAGTAGCTGTTGAGGAGCGAGATCACCACCGGCATGTCCGCCCCGCCGATGGGAATGACGAGGAGGACGCCCATGACGAGGGCGAACACGGTGAGGACGATGGCCGCCATGGCGGCCGGACTGGCCCCGGCGGCCACGAACCCGGACCACACCGCCACCGCGATCATGGCCAGGGCCAGCACCAGGTTGATGAAGTTCTGTCCCTTGAACAGGATGGGGGCGCTGGTCATGACGCCCTGCAGCTTGGCGAAGGCGATGTAGCTGCCGGAGATGGTGATGGATCCGATGAGGATCGAGAAGATCAGGGAGATCGAGGTGTCGGCGCCCAGCGCGCCGGCCAGGGTTGCCGTACCGATGCCGGCGGAGTGTTCGTAGACATAGGAGAGGGCGACCAGGACCGAGGCCCCGCCTCCCACGCCGTTGAAGATGGCGACCAGCTCCGGCATGGAGGTCATCTGGACCCGTCGCGCGGCGATCCCGCCGATGAGGCCGCCGATGACGAGACCAACGACCATCCAGAGCGGATCGAGGAGGTCGAAGGCGACGATGGTGCCCACGATGGCCAGCAGCATACCGAGCGAGGCCAGCATGTTGCCGCGCCGCGCGGTGCGGACCTTGGTCAGTCCCTTGAGCCCCCAGATGAAGAGGATCGCGGAGATGATGTAGACGAAATGGACGAGGATCTCTTTTCCGTACATCGTCTACTTCCTCTTGAACATGTGGAGCATGCGATCCGTGACCAGGAATCCCCCGACCACGTTGACGGTGGCGAAGACCAGCGCCAGGAACCCGAGGATCTTGGCCGCGCCCAGGTCACCGCGCTGCAGCTGCAGGATGGCCCCCACGATGGTGATTCCGGAAATCGCGTTTGCTCCGGACATGAGCGGGGTGTGCAGGGTAGGGGGCACCTTGGTGATGATCTCGAACCCGATGAAGATGGCGAGCACGAACACGTAGACGCTCAGGAGCCACGGCGTGTTTCTCAGTGCTTCCCACAGTGGATTGACGTCCATCAGCTTTGTCCTCCGGTCATGGCCGCGGCCACACCCTCGTGGCGGATCTCCCCGCCGTGGGTCACGATGGATCCCTGGATGATCTCGTTCTCGAAATCCAGGTTGACGTTGCCTTCCTTGTCCGAAATCTCGTTCATGACGTTGAGCAGGTTCTTGGCGTACATCTCGCTGGCGTGCACCGGAAGCATTCCCGGAATGTTGAGCAACCCCATGATGTGCACCCCGTGGCGCTCCACCACCTCGCCCTTCTCGGTGAGCACGCAGTTTCCGCCCTGCTCGGCGGCCAGGTCCACGATGACCGAGCCGTTGCGCATCGCCTTGACCGTGTCCTCGGAAATCAGCTTGGGAGCGGGTTTGCCGGGTACGAGGGCGGTGGTGATCACCACATCGGCCGCCGACATGTGCTGGTGCACGATCTCCCGCTGGCGCTTGAGGAACTCCTCGGAGGCCTGCTTGGCGTAACCCCCCGAGGTTTCCATGTCCTCCGCCCCCTCCACCTCGATGAACTTGCCGCCGAGCGAGTGGACCTGTTCCTTGACCGCGGCGCGGACGTCCGAGACCTCGACCACCGCACCGAGACGCTTGGCGGTGGCAATCGCCTGCAGGCCGGCCACCCCGGCCCCCAGGATCACGACCTTGGCCGGCTGGATGGTCCCGGCGGCGGTCATGAGAAGAGGGAAGAGCTTCCCCAGATGGTCCGCGGCCATGAGCACCGCCTTGTACCCGGCGATGTTGGCCTGGGAGGAAAGGGCATCCATGCTCTGTGCACGGGTGATGCGCGGAATCTGGTCCATGGCGAACGCCGAGATCTTTCCGTGGGCCAGTTTGGAAACGATGTCGGTGTTGTTGAACGGATAGAGGAACGAAAGGAGCAGCGTTCCCTCACCCATCGCCGCCACTTCGTCGGGCGCCGGCGGGTGGAGTTTCAGCACGATGTCCGCGGCCCGGTAGGCGGCGGCGGCATCCGAAGCCAGGGTGGCCCCGGCCGAGTTGAACTCATCGTCGGAGAGGTAGGCGCCAAGGCCGGCCCCGCTTTGCACCGTGATCTGGAAGCCTCGCTTGACGAGCTTCCTCACGGTCTCGGGAACGGCCGCGACCCGCGTCTCGCCGGGGACGGTCTCCTTGGGCACGAAGATCTTGGACATGATCACGGTCCTCGCTGGGTTTTCCGGAGCGGCCGGCCGGAAGGGAGGACCCCCCGGCCGCTGGGCATTCTACGCGGGGTGGGGGGGCGCGTCGTGGGGGCGGGGGTTCGCCCGGCCCGCCGGGCGGTGTAGGATGATTGGCCGCCCTGGAGGGGTAATGCCTCCGTGTCGTGTCCCCCGGAGGGCCCACCCTTCGTATCCCGGTTCCCGGGGCCCCGAGTGGGGTCCCTGGCGGTCAGATCAGCAAGGAGAGATCGACGTGTCCCTGCCGACAGAAAAAGTCTTCATTATCGGCTCCGGCCCCGCAGCCTTCACCGCGGCCATCTACGCCGCGCGGGCCGAACTGAACCCCATCGTGTACGAGGGGAGCATCAGCAACGACCGGGGTGAGATTCCCGGGGGTCAGCTCATGACCACCACCGAGGTCGAGAACTATCCGGGCTTCGCGGACGGGGTTACCGGGCCGGAGCTCATGGACCACCTGCGCAAGCAGGCCACGCGATTCGGCGCGCGGACCCTGTACGAGGACGTGGTGGAGGCGGACCTGTCCTCGGTCCCGTTCACCCTCAGGACATCCGACGGCAAGGAGCACAAGGCGTTGAGCGTGATCGTGGCCACCGGAGCGAGGGCCAAGACGCTCGATCCTCCGGGACAGGACACCTTCTGGCAGAACGGGGTGAGCGCCTGTGCGGTCTGTGACGGGGCGCTCCCTCTCTTCCGGGGCAAGCCGCTGGCCGTGATCGGGGGTGGGGACAGCGCGATGGAAGAGGCGACGTTCCTCACCAAGTACGCGAGCAAGGTCTATGTCGTGCATCGGCGCGACGAGTTCCGGGCGAGCCGGATCATGCAGCAACGGGTGCTCAACAACCCGAAGATCGAGGTGGTGTGGAACCACGGGGTCGAATCGCTGCACGGAAGCGACGTGCTGGAGCAGGTCAAGGTCAAGTCCACCGTGGACGGGTCCGTACGGACCCTCGAGGTGGGCGGGCTCTTCTACGCCATCGGCCATGTTCCCAACACCGCGTTTCTCGGCGGTCAGCTGGATACGGACGAGACCGGGTACCTGGTGCTCAAGGAGGGTCAGGAGACCAACGTGAAGGGCGTGTTCGCCGCCGGGGACGTGCACGACAGCCGGTATCGCCAGGCCATCACCGCGGCGGGCGCCGGGTGCGCCGCGGCCCTGGATGCGGAGCACTACCTGCAGGGGCTGGCCGAGGAGCGTCCGGAGCTGTTCACGGACGCGGCCCCCGCGGGGGCCTGAGGTCACGGCCGGGACGAGCCCGCCCCGGCCGTGGAAAGCCCGGGTCTACTTGGCGTCGCCGTCCCCGCCGCCCAGTTCGAACAGGATGCCGCCCTGGATGACGAATCCGTCGTAGTCCGAGATGACGTACTTGCCTTCGATGAAGAACCGGTGCGCGGTCCGGCCCAGGAGTTCGACTCCTCCGCCGAGGTTCACCCCGACCTCGCCCGACCCGAGCCCGGTGGCGTACTGGATCCCGCCCAGACCGTAGGCGTTCAGGCCCTTGCCGCCGATGAACTTCATGTGGAGGTCCCCGTTGAGCGTGGTCCAGGTGCCGCTGCCCAGGTAGACGTTGATGTTGGGAACGATGCGCAGCCGGGGGGTAAAGCCGAACACGCCCCTTCCGTGGATGCCGACGTCGCCGGCGTTGGTCTGGTAGGCCAACCCCCCGCCCAGGGTGGTGTCGGCCGAAGCCGAGCCGGGAATGAGGGTCGCGACGGCGAGGGTCATCGCACAAAGCGCGGCGGCGAGAAGCAATCGAGGACGTCGATGCATGGCGTCTCCTTCGTGGGTTTGGAACAAGCGAGGCGGGTCAGCCTGCGGGGGTGATGGTTCCCCGGCATTCCCCGAAACCGATGCGATAGCCGACTCCCTGGCACCATCCGCGCAGGATCACCGTATCTCCGTCCTGGAGGAACTTGCGGGTCTCCCCATTCGGCAGCTCGATGGGCTTGGTGCCCCGCCAGGTGAGCTCGAGCAGGCTCCCGAACGAGTCCTCGGTGGGGCCGGACACGGTTCCGGAACCATAGAGATCACCGGGGCGGATGTTGGTGCCGTTGACGGTCTGGTGGGCGAGTTGCTGATAGATGGTCCAGTACATGCGTCGGAAGTTGGTGTGGGCGATCCGGACCGGGTCGTCCAGTGACGGGGTGAGCAGCAGGACCTCGAGCTCGATGTCATAGGCCCCCGGTTCCGGCTCGCGAAGGTAGGGAAGCACCGGCGGCTCCTGCTTGGGCTGATCCACCCGGAACGGCTCCAGCGCGTCCAGGGAGACCACCCAGGGAGAGATCGTGGTCCCGAAGGACTTGCCCAGGAACGGCCCCAGCGGGACGTACTCCCATTTCTGGATGTCGCGGGCACTCCAGTCATTGAGCAGCACCATGCCGCAGATGTGGGCGGGAGTGCGTTCGATGGGAATCGGTTCCCCGAGCGCGGTAGGCAGGCCGGTGAGGAACCCCATCTCGAGTTCGATATCGAGAAGCCGGGACGGACCAAAGGACGGCAGCTCGGCGTCGTCCGCCTTGGTCTGTCCGTGCGGGCGTTTGATGGGTGTTCCGGAGACCACCACCGAACTGGCCCGCCCGTTGTACCCCACCGGAATGTGGCGCCAATTGGGAAGGAGCGCGTTCTTGGGATCGCGGAACATCTTTCCCATGTTGGTGGCGTGTTCGATCGAGGAATAGAAATCGGTGTAGTCGGCGATTGCCGCCGGGAGCAGGAGTTCCACCGCTTCGAGATCATGGACCGCGGGGATCACCCGCTTGCGTTCCGGGGGTGCGTCACCGCCCCGCTCCGCCAGCAGATCCGAGAGCCGGTCCCGAACCTCGCTCCATGCCGCGCGCCCCAGGCCCATGAACGCGTTGAGGGACTCCCCGGCGAAGACCCCCTGCCCCCCCGCGAGGGTCCCTTCGAAGAGGCCCTCGTGGTCCAGGGCAGCGAGATCGACCACGGAGTTCCCGATGGCCATCCCCACCCGTGCCGTTTCCCCGGAAGGCCGGAAGACGCCGAAGGGCAGGTTCTGGATGGGAAAGTCGGAGTGTTCGGGGACCGGGATCCACGAGCGGAGCGAGGGGTCGTGCGTATGGTGATGCGTCATCGGGTTCCTTGGGACGGGGTCTGCCCCGGGGGAGGTGTGGGGAGGAGTCCCATGCGGTGGAGATCTTCCCAGGGCTCCTCGAAGCTGCAGCTCCCGAACGAGATGGCAAAGGACTTCCGGGCTTCCCGCAGCGGCCCCGCTCCCAGGTCCAGGCCCCTCCAGTTCAGTGAGGCATCCTGGAAGCCGAATGCGGTTGGGTCCTCGTCGCGAATGAGATCCCGCAACGACTCGGACTCGATCCGTCGATGCCAGAGCAGTGCGGCTCCCACGAACACGTTGAGGAATCCGTGCAGGGAACCCAGGCCGGGATCCGGGTGGCGCAAGGGATGATGGAGCCCGGCCGTGGCCTTGAAGGGAACCCCGGCATCCCGGGCTTCCAGCAGGAAACCGGCCACCGCGTCGGGATGGGGAATGGCCTCGGGGGTGACCCCGCCGGTGCGGACCTTCAGCCCGAAGGTGACCGGCGAGCCCGGGTTGTGATCGGCAACGGCACTGGCCACCTGGCGATGACGCTCCGGCCAGTCCGCCACGAAATCCAGTTCGAAGAAGACCGAGGCGGGGGAGTGTTCCGCCGTACCCAGCAGCGTGGTGGCCGACTGCAGGAACCCGGCGAGTTCTTCCCGCGTACCTGCCTCGTGGAGCGCCGCGGGGAACCGCACCTCGATGGCGTCGGTTCGGGCCGTTGTTCCCGATCGCCCGTGGAAGGCGTCGAGGGTTTCGATGTCCCCGGTCAGCGCGGCAAGGAACTCCGTCGCGCGATCGCCCCCGGTGGCGAGGACACTGAGTTCCCAGGGGTTGGCGGAATCGAGCCGGTCCCCTGCCGCGGACCCGAACTCCTGGAGCCGGGATACGGGGCAGATGAAACGTCCCAGCATCCAGGCGAGCGGGGAAACCCGATAGCGTGCGTAGTTCGACACCGCCGGGGACATGTCCAACCCGGCGGGGGGAAACAGCCCCGCATAGTCGACAAGACCGGTCATCAAAACACGCAGGCTCTCGTTCACGATCATCACGCTCCATGGCGAGGGAAAAACCGCAGGGAGTATACCTCCATGGGCGCGCGCGGGGAACGCGTCGTCTCGCCACAGGTGCGGGTACAGGAGTACACTCGGGCGCGGAGTCGCATGGGGCGATGACACCGCCGACGCGGGAGGTTCAGGTGAAGACGGCGCCGCTGGGTGAGAGTGGACTACGGTGTCCCCGGGTGGTTCTTGGCGCATGGGCGTACGGGGGTTGGTACTGGGGCCCCAGCGACGACGCCACCGCGATACGGGCGGTTCATCAGGCGATCGACCTCGGAATGAACGCCATCGACACCGCGCCGGTCTACGGGTTCGGTCGCTCCGAGGAAGTGGTGGGTCGGGCGCTCGAGGGCAGGCGGGACCGGGCCCTCGTCTTCACCAAGTGCGGCCTCCGGTGGGACTCCACCGAAGGGGCGTTCGACTTCGACATGGTCATGCCGGACGGCGCGAGCCATGCCATCCATCGCAATCTGCGTCCGGAGTCCGTGCGCGCGGAGTGCGAGGCGAGCCTGCGGCGTCTGGGAATCGAGACCATCGACCTTCTCCAGTGCCATTGGCCCGATCCCGGCACGCCCATCCCCGAAACCATGGGGGCGATGCGGGAACTGCACCGCGAGGGGAAGATCCGGGCGGTCGGGGTTTCCAATTTCTCGGTGGAGCAGCTCGACGAGACCATCGGTTCGCTGGGTGATGTTCCCCTGGCCAGCACCCAGCCGAGGTACAGTCTGCTCAACCGGGTGGTGGAACGGGACGTCCTGCCCTGGTGTCGCGAACGCGGGGTGGGCGTGATCGTCTACTCACCCATCGAACAGGGACTGCTCTCGGGGAAGGTCACCGCCGATCGCACTTTTGACGAGGGAGACCTTCGCCCCACCCGCAAGTTGTTCCGCCCGGAACATCGCGAGGCCATCAACGACGTGGTCCGGGATCACCTGATCCCCCTTGCGCAGTCCCATGGCGCCACGCCGGTCCAGGTCGCGATCGCCTGGGTCGTGCATCAACCCGGGATGACCGCGGCCATCGTGGGAACCCGTACCCCGCAACAGGCGCGTGAGAACGCCGCCGCCGGAGATCTCGAACTGACACCGGATGATGTGCGTCGTCTGTCGGAAGCCTTCGGCGCCCTGGAGGTGGCCAAGCCATGAAAGCCTTTCCCAAGTCCTCCTACAACCCGATCTCCCTCCTCGGGGCGGGATTCGCCCTGTTCGCCCTGGCCGCGATCGTCATCCTCTACTTCATGGACAACTTCGCCCACGGGTCCAATCCGTACCTGGGCGCGGTCCTGTTCTTCCTCTTCCCGGCGGTGCTGGTTTTCGGGTTGCTTCTCATTCCGGTCGGGATGTGGCGGGAGCGTCGGCGCAAGGATCGGACCCCGATCACCATCGACTTCGGCAAGGCGCAGCACCGCAATGCCGCACTGCTCTTTGTCGTGGGTACCAGCATCTTCCTCTTTCTCACCACCCTGGGCATGTACGGCGGCTACGAGTACATGGAGTCGAACAGCTTCTGCGGCGAGGTGTGCCACGCCATCATGGAACCCGAGTTCGTCGCGCACCAGGCCGGCGTCCACGCCGAGGTGCATTGCGTGGAGTGTCATATCCGCCCCGGCGCGGACTGGTACATGAAAGCGAAGCTGAACGGGGCCCGGCAGCTTGTCGAGGCGGTCCGAGGCACCTACCACAAGCCGGTTCCCACACCGGTGGAGGTGCTCCCTCCCGACGAGGTGGTCTGCCTGCAGTGCCACTGGACCCAGAAGCGCCACCATAGCCCGGGGAAAGTGGTCGACTACTTCCTCGGGGACCGGAACAACACCCACTGGCAGATCAAGATGCTCAACCTGGTCGGCGGTCCCTCCGCGGATCTGGGTGAGGATGCCGAAGGGGCCCATTGGCATCTCGATCAGGAGATCACCTATGTGGCCGCGGATCGACAGCGTCTCATCTTCGATCAGGTGACCTGGGTCCAGGACGGGGAGACCCGGGTGTATACCCGGTCCGGAGCCCCGCTCCCCGCGGACACCCTGGCCGCCAGGGAGGCCGAACACCGGCTGCGGACCATGGCCTGCCTGGACTGTCACAATCGGCCGGCCCATCGCTTCGTAAGTCCCATGAAGGCGGTGGACCAGGCCATGGCCGCGGGACGGATCAGCCCCGAGACCCCCTGGATCAAGCGACAGGCGGTGCTCGCCCTCTCCAACGAGTTCGAGACCGTGGAGGGGGCCCTGGCATCCATCGACCGGGAACTGCGGGAGTTCTACGACAAGAACGGGATCCCCCTCCCCGAGGCCAGCGTGGAGGAGGTGAAGCGGATCTACACCGCCAACACCTTCCCGGGCATGCGGGTGCGCTGGGACCGCTATCCGGAGCACAACGGGCATCTGGAATCTCCCGGTTGTTTCCGTTGTCACGGTTCCGACCTGCGCACCGCGGCGGGGGAGACCATCAGCAACGAGTGCAACCTGTGCCATCTGATCGTGGACCAGGGACGCCCGGAGCTGAGTTCGGGCTGGGTTGCCCTGGCCGGGAGCGATTTTCACCACCCCATCAATGTCGATGACCCGGACCTGGTGATGCGCTGCACGGAGTGTCATGTGGGGGACGGAGCGGTCTACGAAGGGCTGCTTGAGGCCGACGTCGAGGAGGATTGACCTTCCACTCGAGTCCGTCCTTGATAAAGAAGACATAACCGATAAGAAGATCCTATTTGTTTATTGGACAATGGATTACGAGGTCGGATCCCGGTTTACTTACCGCATTTGTCGTGATATCAAAGGAGCGTTGGATTCCAAAAACCCGAGCCGGCCGCTGCCAGGCTCATGCGAGGCTTCCGATGAAACCGAATATCTTCGGCCCGACCCTTCTAGCCGCCACGCTCCTCCTGGGGCTGTCCTTGATCCTGACCGGTTGCACCGAGACCGAGGAGGTGGTGGTTCCTCCCTACGACGATCCCCCCGCCGGGGCCGAGGACTTCCTTGGCTACAGTCGCGAAGGCGCGGCCTTGACCACCTGCGGCAACTGCCATGCCGGCGTGCAGGCCCGTTGGGAGAACGAGGACGCCAACGGGGAAGTCCAGGGACACGCCGCCGCCTGGAAGGGACTCCAGGACAGCGGCTATGCCCAGGCCTTCTGCGAGGACTGCCATGCCACCGGCGCGCTGGGCAACAGCACGGAGAGCGGCGGCTACGCCGGCGCTCCCGAGGCCCGGTACTACGACGTCCAGTGCGAGGCCTGTCACGGCCCGGGG
This sequence comes from Candidatus Eiseniibacteriota bacterium, assembly GCA_942491735.1. Lineage (GTDB taxonomy): Bacteria > Eisenbacteria > RBG-16-71-46 > JABDJR01 > JABDJR01 > CALOCN01. The sequence continues at coordinate 1,247,849 of CALOCN010000014.1, forward strand.
CTGGATCACGTGATGAACCCGGACGACAACAAGGTCGAGGTGAGCATCGACGTGAGCGACGATCCGCTGCTGCGTTGTGGTCAGTGCCACAACGGCTCGCACCATGGCTTCGTCAACGAGTGGGCCATGTCCCGCCACGCCAACGTCAACGGTAACGCGGGAGGCCGCGAGGATTGCCAGCCCTGCCATACGGCCCAGGGCGCGTTGGCCTCCTTCGGCGTGGACAGCGACTACGCCGAGAAGGACCAGGCCGAGCAGCTGCCCATCGTCTGCGTGGTCTGTCACGATCCGCACGGGACCTCGAACCCGGGCAACATGCGGTTCCCGCTCAACGCGGCAAGCAAAGAGAACAACATGTGCATCAAGTGCCACCACAAACGGGCCGAGCCCGATGAAGGTGGCCGGGGTCCCCACTCCCCCGAGGGACCGCTGGTGCTGGGTGAGGAGGTGGGCTGGTGGCCTCCCGGGTTCGTGCCTCCCACGGACGCAATTCGCGGGAGCCACGGCAGCGAGCGCAACACCAACCTGTGCGCCACCTGTCACGTGTCGTCCCGCGAGGTCACCGATGCCGAGACCGGGGACTTCATCGTCAACGCGGTGGGGCACTCCTTCAAGGCCATCCCCTGTGTCGACGTCAACGGGGTTCCGTTGCCGCCCGATCAGCAGGACTGTGATGTCAGCGACCGCAGCTTTGCCAGCTGCGTCAGCTCCGGCTGCCACGCGGACGAGACCGCGGCGCGGTCGGCTTGGGTTTCCACCGAGGCGGACCTCCTGGCTTCGGCCGACGAGTTGGAAGCCCTTCTCGACCAGGTGGACGAGGCCGAGTTCGAGCCGGGCACCGTGGCCAAGGGAGCCGAGTTCAACATGGAACTGGCTCGCCACCCCGGAACCGCCGCTCACAACTCGTTCCTGATGCGCCTGCTCCTTACCGAGACCAAGACTGCCGTCAGGGACGAATACGGAGTATCCTCACCACGGGTCCTTCTGGAAGATGAGTAGCCCGCTTCGGGGTTGACTCCCGTCACGGATCACCAGGGTCCGTGGCTCGCTAACCGGCTGGACGGGCCCGCGGCACACGCCGCGGGCCTCGTCGCGAGGGGTTGAACGGTCGCCGTCATGCGGTACGCGCCATGGCTAGTCGTACTGGGGTTTCTCGGGTTGGGGGCACTCCTGATCGCCATCCCGCCGGGAACCGCCCAACCCGGGGCGGATCGCACGGAGGGCTGCGCCACCTGTGCCGAAATGCTGGAGCGGGTCCCCGCCGACGAGCTGCACGAGCCGGCCCACGACTTCGCCTGCGCCGGATGTCATCATCCCCACGAGGAACGCACCCGCGCCCAGTGGCGTCAGACCTGCTACACCTCGGATTGTCACCCACGTGCCTGGACCGAGACCGTGTTCCACCGGGTCGAGGCCGAGGTGTTCGTGGAGTGCATGAACTGCCACGTGCCCCATCGCTGGAGCGCGGATGGCGATGACTGCCAGTCCTGCCATGGCAACCTCGCCGGTCCGGCCGGGGATGTACCGGCACCCGGCGTGGCGGGCGCCGAGCGGTTCCCCCATGCCCGGCACCCGGACCTCGCGTGTCGTGAGTGTCACAGCACCACGGAGCGCCATGCCGCGCTGGTCATGACCGAGGTCGAGACCTGCATGTCCTGTCACCATGGTCCCGAGGCCGGGGTGGATTGCGCGACCTGTCACGGCGGAGCGCTCACCGGAGTACGGCGGGTCAATGCCACCCTGGAGATTGCCGGAACGGAGTACACCCGCCGGTTGCCGTTCGATCACGCCCGTCACGCGGAGCTCCCCTGTGAACAGTGCCACGCCGGCGCCAACGCCCTGTCGGCGGGAGCGGACTGCGCGGGATGCCACGAGAACCACCACCGCGCCGAGGCGGACTGCGCGGTATGCCACAGCGGGCCGCCGGCCAATGCCCATGTCCTGGAAGTCCACGCCGACCGGACCTGCGCCGGCAGCGGGTGTCATGGCGAGGGGAGCGGGGTGCTCGCCCTCGACTTCCGGCGCAACCAGTGTCTTTCCTGCCACGAGGCACAGCAGGATCACGAGCCGGGTCTGAGTTGTGCCGGGTGTCACAAGCTGACCCCGGAATCCCGGAGGGACGGGCGATGAAACGGGGATGGTGGCTGGCGGGGGTCTGGCTGGCGCTTTGGGCCCAGGACGCAACGGCCCAGGGCGTACGGGGGGATGTCCGGTTCATTGGGTCCTTCCTGCAGTATCGGGTCCTGGAACGACACTCGGTGCCCGATTCCGAAACACCCGGGGAGGGTACGGACCAGGTGCTTCCCGACGGCACGCCGGTCACCTGTGTTCCGGGCCTCGACTGCTACTGGTACGAGGCGGGAGGGGTGAGTTGGGGAACCCCGTTCACCCAGGAACTGCGGCTCACCGCGTGGCCGGGGTATCGCGGGCTCTCCTTCCGGGCCGCGCTGCGGTCCCGCATGGGGAGCGACAGCTTCTGGCCCCGCAGCAGCGAGGAGATCGAGGCGGTGGACCTCCACCTCGACTTCCAACGACCCCAGTACCGGGTGCGCCTGGGAAGAGTGCAGCGTGGAGGGGGCCTTGGGGTGTACTTCTTCGATGGAGGCACCGTGCAGTGGCGCCCGGGAACGGTGTTCCGCATCGAGGCCTTCGGGGGGCGCAGCCGGGCCCGGGTCATCAACCAGCCCCGGACCGGTGAGCTGCTGGCGGAGGTGGAGGAGCGGCCGCCCGGATCGCCGAGCGTGCTCCTGGGGGCCGAGGCGTGGGTCCAGGTGGGACGCGTGTTCTCGGCCAGTGCCATCTATCAGCGCGAACGGAGAACGGACGGCTACGGGCTCTACAGTGAGCGGACCGGTCTGGACCTCTCCTGGCGTCCGGGACGGATCTCCGTGGAGGCCTCCACCGACCTGGATCTGGCCTACGGCCACATGAACGACGGCCGGGTGCGGGTGAGTGGGCCGCTGGGTGCCCGGCTCCGCGCCACCGGAGCCGTTCGGTACTATCGGCCCTTCCTGGAGTTGTGGACCATCTGGGGGGCCTTCTCGCCGGTAGGGTACGCGGAGGGTCTCGGCTCACTCACCTGGACCGCCACCTCCCGGTGGACATTCGAGGGCGGAGGGGCGTATCGCACCTACGAGGAAACCAACGCCGGGGCCGAGTTTCTTCCCATCGAGGAACAGGGCTGGCGCGCGTTCGGGGAAGCCCGCTATGCCCACGGACCGTGGTCCGGTTTTATCCGGGCAGCCCGGGTCACCGGGGGCGCGGACCGGGCGAGCCTCGACATCGGAGGCCGTCGCGTGTTGGGACGCGGAGTCCAACTGGGGGCCTTCGCCGTGGCCACGGAGCGCAGCATCGAGTACCGATTCGGAAAGGGCACCACCCTGGGCCTGGGGGTCGAAGGCAGGGTCCCCATGGGATCGGTGGACCTGGACGCCTCGGTGGGTTTCTACCGCCATGGGTTCCAGGATCGACCCGGGTTCGATGACTATGACCAATGGCGCCTGCGTTTTGCCGGAACCTGGCGATTCGGGTCGGAGCCCCGTGCGACCCAGCCCACCCTGGGGAGGCCGGTCCAATGAGAGCCGCCCTGCTCCTCGTGCTGGCCCTGCTGCTTGCCGCCCCGTTTGTCTCCCGCCTTCCTGCCCAGGAGTCTCCCGAACCGTTCCCCCATGATGCCCATGCCGGTCTGTTCCCCAACTGCACCGCGTGCCACGCCGGGGTGGCGGGGGGTGACCTTGCTCGCACCTACACCGTGACCGTCGCGGAGTGCGCCGCCTGCCACGACGGAGCGCGCCTCGATACGGTCCTCTGGGACGTTCCGCCCCGGACGGCAAGCAACCTCCGTTTCGAGCACGAGGTCCACATGGCGGTTCCGGACATGAGCTGCGCCACGTGCCACGGCGGGGGAGAGACCCGGATGGAGGTACAACCGGTGACCCGCGATGCGTGCCTGGAGTGCCACGGGGTGGCGCAGCACCTGGCCCCGGAGACCGACTGCTCGACCTGTCACGTTCCCCTGGTCCGGGCAGTGGACCTGCCGGCGCAGCGCATTGCCGGGTTCCCCCAGCCGGAGGGCCACGCTTCCTCGGGGTTCCTGCTGAGCCACGGAAAGGATGCCGCCGAACGCACCCGCCAGTGCGCGGTCTGTCACTCCCGTGATCTCTGCGAGACCTGTCATCTCAATGCGGATCGCCTGGCCAGCGTGCGGGACCTGGGTTACGACGATCGGGTGCACTCCCTGCTTGCGGGGCGGGAGGGCGCCTGGCCCGCGCCCGCGTCCCACCAGGACAACCAGTGGCTGGCCGGGGGACACGGCATCGCCGCGGTCGCGGCCGGTGAGACCTGCGCCAACTGTCATGTCCAGTCGAGTTGCGATGGATGCCACGGGGTCATTCCGCCTCCCGGCCGGGACACATTGCCCTTGTCCCGTGAAGGCGGGCCCACCGGTATCACCCTCGCCGAGGCATTCCCTCCCCAACACGTCCCGGGGTTCGATGTCGCCCATTCGGTGATCGCGGCCAGTCGCTCCATGGATTGCATGGCCTGCCACACCGAGGCCTATTGCGAGGATTGCCACTACGCACCGTCGAGACCCGGGTTCCACCCGGCCAACTACCTCGACCGCCACGAGGCCGACGCCTACGCACGGGACAGCAACTGCGCGGACTGCCACTCACAGGAAGTCTTCTGCCGCAGTTGTCATCTGCAGACCGGTCTGGCCCCGACCGATCCCCGGACCGCCTCCTACCACGAGGCCTACGGCGGATACTGGCTCATTGCCCACGGCCAGGCGGCGCGACAGGAGATGGAGACCTGCGCGAGTTGCCACCAGCAGAACGACTGCCTCAAGTGCCACTCTCAGACCGGCTGGGGAGTGAACCCTCACGGGCCGGGCTTCGACGCGGACCGGCTGGGGGACCTGGCGCCGGGGATGTGCGCCTCCTGTCACGTGACCGGTCCCCGCTGACTTCCCGGGAAACTCCGGCCGGCATCAGTTGAGCCAGCGCTGCCCGATGTTGAACTCCAGATAGTCCGATGTGTTGAACCCATGGAAGCGTACGTTGAGTCCCACGAAGGTATCGGGGAGGACGTGGTACTTGATCCCCAGGCGCTGGTAGAACGGGGGGAGTGAACCATCGAAGTCCTTGCGCAGCACCTGGTATCCGAGCTGGAGCAGGATGCTGCCCCGGTCGATGATCTGCTCGTAGCCGCCCCATAGGCCCAGCGCCATCTTGTCGAGGGTCGAGGTGGTCACATCATCGACCTCCCCGTCCGATGCGTCGATCTGGGCTCCCACCGAGGCATCGTAGGTCACGTCGATACCCCCGCCGAACTTGGACATGTACCCGACCTGGCGATTCACGCCGGCTTGCAGGTTGAAAACGGCGTAGTCCACGTTCTTGTACTTGTTGATGACGTCGGAGCTCTCGGTGTCGAAGTTGATGTTGTTGATTCCGCCCCCCGCCGCAACGAGGAACTCCCACACCGCATCGAACGGCGGCAACGAACGCTTCCCGGGCAGGGTGGGGCGACCCGAGCCCAGTCGATAGGTGAGCCCAAGGGAGCCCCCCACCTGGTTGATCCCCAGGTTGGGCTTCTTGGTGCCTCCGTTGGAGAAGTGGCTCCCCTTGATCCCCGCATCGATATCCCAATGGTTTCCCAGGCCCCACGAGAACACCGCCCCGGCATCGATGAATATGCTGCGGAACGCGCCGATGGCGATGTTGTTGGGATTGCTGATGGGGTCCCACGGCTTCCAGTCGTCGGAGAGGCCCAGACCCAGCTCGACCGAGACCTTGGTGTGACTGTTGAAGTGCTTGATGGGCCAAAGAAAGAAGCCGTACAGGGCACTGGGGTTTCCGATCTCGTCCTGGAACTCGAAGTAGTCCCCCCCGAAGAAGCCGATCCCGTAGGCGGGAAAGTTGTAGAGGTGCTGCCAGGGATGGGCGCCGTCGGTCTGCCAACCGAACTCGATGCGCGCGGATTGGAACGCCTCGATGGGCTCGCCCCGCTTGTTGCTCCCCTTTACGAAGTCGTTGGAGGGGAGGACGTGCCCTCCCTGGTACGAGCCGCGCAGGAAATGGGTCTTGCCGGTCGCGGTGCTATCGGGCCACCCGGGGAGATCTCCGTGCGCGTTGGAGGCACCGCAGAGGAGGGTCAGGCTGAGCAGCAGGGTGCGACCAACGAGGTGCACTTTCATCCCGGGGTACCTACCGAGGGTCGGTTTCCCGGACCGTCACCTTCTGCTTGGCCACACGCAGCGAGATCCCGCCGTCATAGAGGCGGCCCAGCTCGTCACCGACCATGCGGGCGCGCCAGCCCTTGGCCAGCGCGGGAGCATCTCCCTCACGCCCCCCGGAGAGCCACTCGACCAGCCTGGCCACGTCCTTCTGGGTGCCCAGGTAGGAAACGGCAATGGCGTTCTCGCGGGCCCGCTTGCGCAGGAGAACCGAGATGAGGTCGCCCACCAGGGCGTCCTCGGGATCCTCCCGCTTGCCCTTGGGCAGACGGGGCAGTTCGTCCTCGGGGATGGCCATGCCCAGCCGCACGCACTCGATCAACTGCTCCCCGCTGCGTTCCAGTTCCCGGGGGTGCAGACGCCGCAGCGGTTTCAGGTCCCGGACCGACTCCGGTCGGCGGGACGCCACCTCCACCAGGACGTCGTCCGGCACCACACGTTGGCGCGGAAGATCCCGCTCCGCCGCGGTCTCCTCCCGCCATCGGCCCAGCTCCCGCAGGAGGCCGAGCCCGCGTCGGTTCAGGGTCCGCCACCCCGACACTTTCTGGTAGATCGTCTCCCGGTTCACCGAGAAGGTGGTTGCGTCCTCGTAGAAGGTGAGCTCTTCACGGAGCCAGGTCGACCGCTCGCCGGAGCTCAGCTTGGCGTCGAGCTGGGCCTTCATCCCATGGAGGTAGCGCACATCGTTGAGCGCGTACTCCACCTGCGCCTCGCGCAGGGGGCGTTGACCCCAGTCGGTGATGCGTTCGTGCTTCTGCAACCGCACCCCCAGCAGGCGCTGGACGAGGGCCGCGTAGCCCACCTGTTCCCCCAGCCCGACCAGGGCCGCCGCAACCTGGGTGTCGTAGAGATTGGCCGGGGTGGTGCCGGTCGCGTTGTAGAAGATCTCCGCGTCCTGACGCCCGGCATGCACGATCTTGGTCAGGGACGGGTCGGCGATGAGGTCCCAGATGGGCGTGAGGTCGTTCAGGGCAAGGGGATCCACGGCCACCGCTTCGTCCGGGGTGCCCAGTTGCAGGAGCTGCAGCTTGGGCCAGTAGGTGCGCTCGCGTTGGAACTCCATGTCGAAGCCGAACGTGCCCGCGGATCGCAGGCGTTCGGCCAGTGCCCGTACGTCGTCAAGTCGAGTCAACACCATATCAAGCTGATTCCCGTCCCGAGAGTTCGTCCGTTTGGTTCAAGGCGGCATCGCGCGCGAAGTACGCCGGGGGAAAGTCGTCCACCTGGATGGCGTCGTCGCGGGCCGCATCGGCGGCGCGGACCAGTTCCGCCTCGGGCTCGGAGATGAGCCCCGCCTCCAACGCGGCATCCACCATAACCGCTCGGGGGCCCGGTTGGACACGGCCGGATTTGACCAGCGCGGCCAGCTTGGCCAGGACGGGACGGGCCGCCACCACGCAGGCGAGCGCCGCCTCCAGTCGTCCCAGACCGGGATCCGCGGCATCGGGGACAAAGATGTCCGAGGTCAGGCGCTCCCATAGCGACCCGCCAAAGAGGAGGGCCTGCGCGACCTCGCCGCTGAGGGCGTCGCTGGGGGGGCGTCGCCGGGCGCCCAGGGGAAAGACGATCGCGCGCAGTTTCAGGCGCACGGCCCGGTTGGGGAAGTTGTCGATGACTCCAGCCAACGACTGCTGGACCTGGAACAGGCCGTACTCGCAAGCCCAGCGGGCGGCGGGCAGATCGGTCTCGGAGTGCCCTTCATCCACGAACCGTTTGAGGGCGGCCGAGGTGAGATACAACCAGGCAAAGGCTTCCGCCATCCGTCCGCTCAGCATCTCCATTCGCTTGAGCCGGGCCCCGAGGACCAGCATGGCCACATCCGACATCACGGTGAAGGCGGCGCTGAACCGGGAGAGTTCCCCGAAGTACGCCTGCAGGGGCCCCCCGAGAGCGGGGCGAGCGAGGCGACCGCCGGTCAGTCCCAGCAGCCAGGACCTCACCCCGTTGGTGTACACGAAACCCACATGGCCAAAGAACGCCGCGTCGAACCCGGCGAGATCCCGCTTGGTGACGGCGTGGATCTCCCTCAGAACGAAGGGGTGACAACGGATCGCCCCCTGCCCGAACACGATCAGGCTCCGGGTCAGGATATTCGCCCCTTCCACCGTGATGCCGATGGGGAGGGCCATGTAGCCGTTGGCCAGGGTATTGCGCGGCCCGCGACTGATGCCGGCCCCCCCGAGGATGTCCATGGCGTCGTTGGTGGCCAGGCGGTTGGACTCGGTGAGCCAGGCCTTGACCACGGCGGAGATCACGGCCGGCTTTTCCCCCGCGTCCACCGCGCCGGCGGTCAGGACCCGCGCCGCGCCGGTGAAGTAGGTCAGACCGGCGATGCGGGCCAGACGTTCCTGGATCCCCTCGAACCGGCCGATGGGCAGCTTGAACTGCTCGCGGACCGACGCGTAGGCCCCGGTGACCCGCAGGGCGGCCTCGGTTCCGCCGGTGGCCAACGCGGGGAGCGAGATGGACCGCCCCGCGGCCAGCGACTCCATGAGCATGCGCCAGCCCTGTCCCGCCATGGAGGGGCCGCCGATGATCGCGTCCACCGGAACAAAGACGTCGTGTCCGCGGGTGGGCCCGTTGAGGAACGGGGTGTGCAACGGGTCGTGTCGTTGTCCCGTCTCGACTCCCGGAAGGTTTGCCGGGACGAGCGCGACCGTAATGCCCAGATCTTCCGGGCCCCCGAGAAGTCCTTCGGGGTCGCGAAGGCGGAAGGAGAGCCCGATGATCGTGGCCACCGGCGAGAGGGTGATGTAGCGCTTGTCCCAGTTGAGGCGGATGCCCAGGACCTCACGGCCGTCCCGGGTCTCGCGGCAGACCACACCGTGGCTCGTGCCGGACGCGGCGTCGCTTCCCGCGCCGGGTTCGGTGAGCGCGAAGCAGGGAATTTCTTCCCCCCGGGCGAGGCGGGGGAGAAAGTGCTGCTTCTGATCCTCGGTTCCGTAGTGCAGGAGGAGCTCGGCGGGGCCCAGCGAGTTGGGGACCATGGCAGTGACCGATGCGGCCACGCTTCGGCTCGAGAGCATGGTGATCACCGCCGAGTGCGCGGCGGCAGAAAACCCGAGCCCGCCGTAGGTCTCGGGAATGATCATCCCCAGGAACCGATGCCGCTTGAGGAAGTCCCAGACTTCCGGGGGAAGATCCCCGGCCCGGGTGATGGCAAAGTCGTCGAGGAGCGCGCACAGTTCGCGGGTGGGCCCTTCCACGAAGCGCCGTTCGCGATCGGTGAGGGGTTGCGGATGAAACGCGGCCAGCTTGTCCCAGTCGGGGCGCCCCGAGAACAGATCCCCGTCCCACCACACCGTGCCCGCTTCCAGGGCTACACGCTCGGTCTCGCTGATCCGGGGAAGCATTCCGGAGACCCATCGCATGACGTGGCCGGTGACCAGGCCCTGGCGCAGGGAGGGGATGCCGAAGACCACCGCGGCCGCGCCGTAGAGAGCGACGCAGGGGACGAACAGCACGGGATAGGCCGCGCCGGACATCATCCACGCGGCCAGACCGATTCCGACCGGAACGACCCAGCCCAGGTAGGGGCGGCCCCGGTACAGAAGCGTGACGCATGTCGCAACCATGGCCAGAATGATCAAAAACGACATAAACTGTCTCCCCGGCGTGAGATGGGACCCCTGAGGAATCCATCGGCCGGATCCCGGTCCCGCTTCAGGAGGAATCCCCTGCGGCGGATCGGGTAAACCCATGGGAGACGGCGGGATGACCAAACGATCCCAGGATCGCCGCCCCGCAGGGAGCCAGCGTGGCGCCCGTCGCGGCTTTCGCCATGGATCTCCATGGTACCCACCCCTCGCCCGGGATACCTCCCAGGGCACGGAGACATAATGGGCATAAAGGATATTGTCCGCAATCTCAGAAACCAGGAGGAGAGTGGTCCCGGCCGGGGACTGGCCCTCACCGACGCCGCGCGGGCAGGGATCGAGTCCAACCTCGAGGCCCATGACGGGGACAGCCCCATCGCCTTTTTCGTTCTCACCCGGGCCTCCGAAATCGGGTTCGATGTGGGAGTGGGCTTCGATCGGGTGGATGCAGCGCCGGATCGTCCGCTTCGCACCGAGATGCCGGTGCCCTGTGCGGTGAGCGACGCGGACTGGGAACGCCTCGACGGCTATACCATCGACTACCGGGACGGCCGCTATGTCGTGTTCTCGGATGTGCGGGTGCATGTCGACGACACGCCGAACCCCGACTCGCGCAAGTTCATGGTCAACCGCGACCTCATGAGAGAAGGCACGGCCACCTTCCTGCAACGGGACGCCGTTCCAGCGTCCCCTGTCCTGGTACGGATGTTGTTGGAGGCGGAGGGAGTGCGCCAGCTCTTCGTGGCCAAGGGGTTCGTCTCGGTGACCCGGGATTCCGGCGTGGCGTGGGAGGTACTGACCCCGGAGATCGGCCGGCGACTGCAACAGTACTTCACCCACGGGGGTGCCCCCCTGGACCCGCCCCAGGTGGACCTGGAGACCTACACCGACATCGAGCGGAAAATCGTCACCGTCCTGCAGGACGTGGTACGTCCCGCGGTGCAGCGGGACGGGGGGGACATCGCGTTCGCCGGCTACGAGGACGGGGTGGTCCAGGTCTACATGCTGGGCAGTTGCGTCGGCTGTCCGTCCTCCACCGCCACCCTCAAGATGGGGATCGAGAAGCTCCTCAAGGATCAGGTTTCCGAGATCCGCGAGGTCGTCTCGATCAGCTAGGAGCCGGGCGAGGCCTATTCCCCGGGGTCGCCACCCAGGGACTCGTAGACCAGGCGGGTGAAGACCTCGGGATTCATGAACCCGCCTCCCCAGACCTCGTCCCACTCCGCGGTCGCGCCCTGGGTCTCCTCCAGGGTGCGGCCGGCGGCGAGCGCCTCGGCCACGTTCCTGCGAACCCCGCGCAACATGGACAGGTAGCCGTCGAGGTCCTCACGATCCGCGACCGGGCCGTGCCCCGGGATGAAGCGGGTGGTCCCGTTGGTCCGCTCCAGCACCGTTTCCACCGCGGCGATGACCCCGTCGATGGAACCCTCGGAGAACACGTCGATGAACGGGTACATCCCGTTGAAGAAGATGTCCCCCATGTGGACGATGTTCGCGGTCCTGAACCAGACCACCGCGTCCCCGTCGGTGTGCGCGTTGTCGAAATCCACCGCTTCGATCTCCTCGCCGTTGAGGAAGAAGCTGAGTTCCTCGGCAAAGGTGATCACGGGGAGGGCGGCTTCGGGGGAGGGGGGAGTGGTGCGGTCCCAGAGCGGGTTGAAGTTCTCGACGCTCATGCGGGCCCGCACGTTGTCGTGGGCCACGATGGCCACGCCCGCGTTCCCCATGTTCTCGTTCCCGCCGGTGTGGTCGCCGTGCCAGTGGGTGTTGATGAGGAAACCGATGTTCCGGGTGGAGATCTCCCGCACCGCGGCGAGGATCCTGTCGGTGAGCGGCGCGAACTGGTCGTCGATGAGGAGCACCCCGTCCTCGCCGACGCAGAGCCCCATGTTGCCCCCCCGCCCGGTGAGCATGTAGATCCCGGGGGCGAGCTCTTCCGGGACGATGCTCACGTCCTCCCACTGGGCGGGAGTCGTCGAAACCGAAGCGAGGAGGAACAGGCCGGTCAGGGCCAAACCGAGGGGTCGTCGCATGGGGATCTCCAGGGGAAGAGGGTGGCACGGGGCGCGGTGCATCATGGCAAATGCCCCCCATGGAGGGCAAGACGCCTTCACGCCGCGGTGGCGCCGGGTCGCTCCGGGCCGCTACACTTCCTTCCCCATGAGAACCATCCAGTATCCCGACACCGTACCGGCCATGATCGACCATCTCCGGACGCGACTTGGCGACGTCGTTCCCCCGGCCGAAATCCTCCTCAAGGCCGAGGTCGCGGTGGAGGTCAACCGGCTCAAGCGCGAGAAGAACGCGATCATCCTGGGCCACAACTACATGGAACCGGTGTTGTTCCATTCCGTTCCCGACGTGACCGGGGACTCGCTCTATCTGAGCCGGGTCGCCGCCGAAGCGGATGCGGATGTGATCGTCTTCTGCGGGGTGCGTTTCATGGCCGAGACGGCCAAGATCCTCAATCCCGGGCGCACCGTCCTTCTGCCCAGCGCGCGCGGTGGATGCTCCCTGGCGGAAAGCATCACCGCACAGGATGTGCGCCGTCTCAAGGCCCGCTACCCGGGGGTGCCGGTGGTCACCTACGTGAACACCTACGCCGACGTGAAAGCGGAGTCCGACTACTGCGTCACCTCGGGGAACGCCGAGGCCATGATGGCCCACCTGCTGGAGAAGGGGCACGAGAGCGTGATCTTTCTCCCCGACGAGTACCTGGCCGGAAACGTGGCCCGGGATGCCGGGTTGCGTTTCATCCTTCCCTCCAGGGAGTCGCTGCGGAGCGAAGGTCCCGCCCCGGATCTCAAATCGGTGGAGAACGCGGTCATCGCCTGGGGTGGCCGGTGCGAGGTGCACGAGAAGTTCACCGTCGAGGACATCGAGAACGTGCGCAGGCAGTTCCCGGACGTGGTGGTGCTCGCGCACCCGGAGTGTTCCCCCGAGGTGGTGGAGGCATCGGATTTCTCGGGCAGCACCACCGCGATGATCCGTCACGTGGAGAACATGAAGAGCGGCCGGTACCTGCTGTTGACCGAGTGCAGCATGGGGGACAACATCCAGGCCCAGAACCCGGACCGGGAGATGGTCCGGCTGTGCACCGTACGCTGCCCGCACATGAACGAGATCACCCTGGAGGAGACGCGGGACGCACTGCTCCACACACGGTATGTGATCGATGTTCCCGAGGCGATCCGGGTGCGCGCGAAGGTGGCGGTGGACCGGATGCTCGAAGTGGGCTGACCCCTACCAGAAGCGTTCGAAGTGCACGTTGGTGGTCCCGGTGCGGTGGTCGGCATCGAACCCCAGGGACTCGAGCAACTGCACCATCCCGGGCTCCTCGGGGAAGACCCGCACCCCCTGCAACAGTCGGGGCGGCCCGATCATTCCCGGGTTCCCGCAGAGGAAGACCCGCACCTTGGCGGGGTCCATGGGAAAACCGGCCAGGGCGTCGAGCGATCCCTCGCGCAGGTAGTCCTGGAAGTGACGGGGGTCCCCCCCCGGATCCCGGGTGGCCAGGGGGTGGTACCGATAGCCCGGAAACAACCCGGCCAGACGCCGGTGGGCGCTGTCGTAGGCGAGGTCATCCGCGTGACGGACGCACACCAGATGCGCAATGCGTCCGGTGTGCCCGTTGCGGAGCAACTCCGCGATCATCGCGTTGTGGGGGGCCTCGCCGGTTCCGGTGGAAAGAAAGAGGATGTCGTCCCCCTCCTTCACCGGGGCCAGGGTGTACTCGCCCATGGGAGTCTCGGAGAGAAACAGCCGATCCCCTTGCCGCAGGCAGAAGAGTCGCCCGGTCAGGTTGGGGACCTTGCCGGCCCGCGCCGCGGGAGGGATGACCAGGCTGAGAAAGAACTCGAACCCGGCCTGCGTGCCGGCCTCGGGGAGTCCCGATCCTGTCTCGTTGAGGATGGGGGAACTGATGGAGTAGGCGCGCCGAATCATCGCCTCGGGGCCCGAGCGGCGGGTGCTTCCCGGTTCCGCTCCTTCCATCACCGGTTCCCAGGCGCCCAGACCGAGTTCCAGCCACTGTCCCGCCTGGGGAGCCGGGATGGGGTTGTCCGGTTGGACCCGGAACACCATGACCGTTCCGTGGAGTATCCGCTCCTGGAGAATGGTCGCGTTGTAGTGTGTCTCGCGGAGCGCGGCGATGTCCATGCTCACTCCAGGGTTGCGATCACGGGGGCGTGATCCGAGGGCTTCTCCCCCGCGCGCTCCTCCGTGTCCACGGTCATGTCCCGCAGGCGCCTTGCCACCGGGTCGGTGACCAGCATGTGGTCGATCCGCAGACCCCATCCACGCTGGAAGGCCATGAGCCGGTAGTCCCACCAGGTGTGGATTCCCGCCTCGTCGCTCAGGACCCGCTGTCCGTCCTGGAAACCCCAGGCGAGCAGTTCCTTCCAGCGGCCACGTTCCTCCGCCGTGGTCAGGACCTTGTCGCGCCAACGTTCCGGCTTGTAGATGTCCTTGTCCTCCGGAGCCACGTTGAAATCCCCGCAGACCAGGATGGAGTCCGTGGGTCGATGATCGGCGGCGATCGCCTCCCGGAACCGGTCGTACCAGTCGAGCTTGTAGGCGAACTTGTCCGAGCCCACCGATTGGCCGTTGGGCACGTAGACGTTGACCACCCGGATGCCGTCCGCGGTGGCGGCGATGACCCTCGGTTTGGAGGGATCGGGATCCCCGGCAAAGCCACGCGTCACATCCTCCAGGGCGATGCGGGAGGCGATGGCCACCCCGTTGAATCCCTTCACCCCGTGGGTCTCGACCCGGTAGCCCACCGTCTCCAGTTCCTTCCAGGGGAACTCCTCGTTGGGGACCTTGGTTTCCTGCATGCACAGGACATCCGGTTGCCGGCTCCTGAGCCACGCCACCAGACGGGGAAGCCGGGCCCGGATGCCGTTCACGTTCCATGTTGCCAGTTTCATGAACCTGTTTCCCCGGTCATTCGGCCAGGGTCCGAAGAAACCGGTCGATGTCGTTGGGTGTGTTGAACACATGGGGAGAAACGCGGATGCCGTCCTCGCGCAGGCTCACCCAGAAGCCGTTCCCACGCAGGCGGTCGTAGTCCCGATGCACCTGTTGGGCGTCGTCGGTTTCCAGGAGGAGGATGGGGGAGGCGATGGGGCCCGGTTCGCCCCGGCGGCGATACGGGGCCGGCAGACCCGCGACGACCTGGTCCAGCAGCTCCGTGACGTGGTCATGGATGGCCGGGACTCCCAGTTCGACGAGGAACTCGGCGCTGCGCGCCATGCCGGTGGTGTTGACGAACGAGGCGGTTTCCGGGGCATCGTAGCGTCTGGCCGTGTCCACCCAGGTCCAGTCCTCCCGGGGGAGGCTGTTGAAGTTCTCGGCCCCCGCGGCCGCGGTCCAGGTGACGTAGGTGGGGTCGATACGTTCGTACCAGTCCGGACTCAACCAGGCGAATCCGGCACCGTAGGGTCCCAGCATCCACTTGTAGCAGCCCGCGGTAAAGAGCTGGATGCCCATGGAAGAAACGTCCAGGGGAACCACCCCCGCCGCCTGGGTTCCGTCGATCCCGAGAAAGATCCCTCGCGCCCGGCACACGGCGGCGAGCTGTTCCACGTCCTGGACCTGGCCGCTTCCGAAGTCGACCAGACTCACCATGATGGCGCGGGTTCGATCGGTCACCGCGGCGAGGACCTCCCGGGTGGTCGCGCCGCGCCCGGTTCCGCGGACATGGATCGCGCGGGCACCGGCGCGCCTGGCCGCGTTTCCCCAGATGTAGATGTTGGCCGGGAACTCGTTGGCGGTGAGGATGACCTCGTCGCCCGGGGTCCAGGGAAACCCGTGGGCGGCCGCGTTGGATCCGTGGGACATGCCGCTGCCGAGAAAAATCTCGTTGGCCGGGACCCCGATGATCGGGGCCACCGCCTCCCGGGCCCGGTTGGGGAGTTCGAAGAGAAGCATGTCGGGCATGCGGTTGGGGAGGGTCTTGATCCCGATCGCCTCCCGCATGGCCTCCACGGTCACGTTGGGGAGCGGACTCTGGGCGGCGCAGTTGAGGTAGGTGACCTCCTGCTCGGGGAAGTGCCGGGCACCGCCTTCGATCACGCCTTGCCGTGCTTCTTCATGATCTCCGCCCAGGCGGCTTCGGAAAGCTCCTCCGACTCGTCGATGAGCATGTTGGGAATCCCGTCATCGATGCGGTACCGGCGTCGGGTCTCCTTGTCGGTGGAGACCAGGGTGTCGCCGTCCTCCACCAGGGGAGCGTGCGAAAGGGGGCAGGCGAGAATCTCGAGTAGTTCCTTGCTGATGGGCATTCTGGGTCTCCATGGGGATTCCGGGGGGCCGGGCGGGCCCCGGTAGGGATGGCGAGGGGGAATTCTAGCGCAGCGGGAGCGATTTGGGCGATCAGAGCGCAACGCCGCGCAGGGCGCTGGCCTTGATGAGCAGCGTGACCTCGACCCCCGGCCCCAGTCCCAGGGCTTCCCGCGAGGCCTCGGTCACTTCGGCCCAGATCAGGGGACCCACGTCGACGCAAACCAGGAGATGTCCGCGGGCGGGGAGGATCCGGACCACCGTCCCGGACAGCGTGTTGCGGGCACTGGTGCGGGGAGGCGCGCCCACCGAGACCAGGACGTCGGCCGCGCCGACCGTGACATAGGCGCGCGCCCCCACGCGACGGCCGGGCAGGGGAAGGAGCAGCCGGGCGCCCTCGACCTCCACCATGGCATCCTCTCCCTCGACCGCCTCCACCGTTCCGGTGAGCGTGGTCTCCACCGGTCCGGCCCCCCGATCGGCGAGGGCGACCTCCAGGAGTGCGGCGGGGGAGCCGGTGGTTTGCACCCGACCGGCGCGGAGGATGGCCATGTCATCCACGAGGGCGAGGAAGTCGGCAAAGTGGTGGCTGACGTAGAACATGCGGACGTCGACCGTTTCCTTCAGTCGCAGCAGATAGGCGAGGACCCGTCGCCGCAGGGCCGGGTCGAGTCCGGTGAGCGGTTCGTCGAGCAGCAGGAGCCGGGGCGCGGCGTACAGCGCCCGCCCAATGGCAACCAGGCGTGCCTGACCCCCGGAGAGGTCCGTGACCGGGCGGTCCAGGAGTCCCTCAAGGTCCAGGAGGCTTGCAATCTCGTCCAGGTCGGGCCCACCGAGGATGGGGGCCCGGCGGGCGAAGGTGAGATTGCTCCGGACGTCGAGATGGGGGAACAGCCGGCCTTCCTGGAAGACCACCCCCACCCGGCGCTTCTCCGGGGAGAGCGAGATGTTTTTCGCCGTATCCAGCAGCACCGTGCCCCCGATCTCGATGCGACCCCGTCGCGGGGTGATCACCCCGGCCAGGGCGAGCAGGGTGCTGGACTTGCCGGAGCCGGACGGTCCAAAGAGACCGCTCACCCGGGCCTCGGTGTCCAGTTCAACCGCGGCCGAAAACTCTCCGCGCTGGAGTTCCAGCTCGATGCGGATCATGAGCGCCGCCCGGGGCGACCGGCGAGACGCTCGGACAGAACGAGGGCGATCCACGAAATGCCGATGGAGAGCAGGGCGAGGCGAAGGATCGCGGTCTCTCCCCCGGGGACCGATGCCTGGCGATAGACCTCCAGGGCCAGGGTCCGGGTCCCCGGCAGGTTGGGAGCGACCATGACCGTGGCCCCGAACTCCCCGAGTGCCCGGGCAAAGGCAAGAAGACTGCCTGCGATGATGCCCGAGCGGGCCAGGGGAAGGGTGATCCGGGCCAGGGTCGCCCAGGGTCCGAGCCCCAGGGTGCGGGCCGCCTGCTCCAACCCGGGATCCACGTTCTCCATGGCCACCCGCACCGATCGAACCAGGAGCGGGAGTCCCACCAACCCTCCGGCCACCGCCATGGCGAACAGGTTGAAGGTGAGGGAAATGCCGAACGTCTCCTGCACCCACCCGCCGATCCAACCCTGGCGTCCCAGCACCTTCAGCAGGAAATAGCCGGTCACCACCGGGGGGACGACCAGGGGAAGAAAGACGAGACCCTCGATCAGCGATTTGCCCGGAAACCGCCGTCTGGCCAGGAGCCAGCCCAGAAACACCCCGGGGACCAGGGTGAGGGCCAAGGCCAATCCGGCCACCTGAAGGGAAACGGTCAGCGCGCTCAGCTCGTGGGGAGAGAGGGGCACGCTAGGTCCCCCCGAAGCCGAGTTCGCGCAGGACGGCACGGCCCGCCGGGCCGGACAGGTACTCCAGGAATCCCGCGGCGCGTGCAGCGTGCCGGCTGTCTCGAACCGGCGCCGCGACATACACGATGGGCGCGTGCGTGTTCGGGGCGAACGTGTGCAGGAGGGTCAACCGTTCATTCCCGGTGACATCCGTTGCGTAGAGGATCCCACCATCCATCTCCCCGTTCTCGAGCAGGGTACGGGCGGTACGCGCATCGGGGGCCCGGAAGGCCACTTCCTCGACGGCGATCCAGAATCCGGTGCGCCGCAGGGCCTCCTCCGTGAACCGTCCCAACGGAACCACATCCGGGTCCGCAATGACGAAGCGCTTCATGCCCACCATGGATCCCGGTCGCTCGGGGACATCCGGCCCGGCCGAGGGAACGGCAAAGGCGAGGCGGTTCCAGGCGATGACCCGGGAACGTCCCGGTTCGAGAATGCCCCGGGTTTCCAGGTCGCGAATCCAGGTCTCGTCCGCGGAGAGGAACAGGTCGGCCGGGGCGCCGTTCTCGATCTCCACGGCGAGGGTGGAGGAGCTTCCGGTTCGCAGTTGCACGGTTTGTCCGGTTTCCGTCCGGAACGACTCGATGATCCGTTCCAGGGGAACGGTCAGCGACGAGGCCGCGTAGACGATGACCGTGTCGTTGCCTGCGCAGGAGACGAAGGGCAGGATGAGGAGACCGCACAGGATCCGCAGGGAAGGCCGCATGGAGGTGAGAATAGGACAAGCAAGCCCCCAGCGTCACCCGGGGTCGGGCGACGCCTCAAGCCGGGTCGGGTGCCCCCCTAGGAGGACTTCCTCGTCGTCTTGCGCTTCGCGGTCTTTTTCCTGGTGGTCTTCTTCTTGGCCGCGGATTTCTTCTTCGTCGTCTTCTTCTTCCGCTTTACCGGGCCGCGGGCCAGGCGTTCCTTGATGAGATCCACCGCCTGCTCAATGGTCACCGTGTCCGGATCCGAACCCTTGGGGATACCGGCGTTGGTCTTGCCGTCGGTGACGTAGATTCCGTAGGGCCCCTGCATGAGCTTGAGCTCCGCGTCCTCGAGGTCTTTCGCCTTGCCCAGGACCTTGAGCGGCTCCGACTTGCGGGCGCGTCCCTTCTTGGGCTGCTTGAGGATCTCCAGCGCTTCGGGGAGGGTCACGGTGAAGAGCGCCGCTTCCGATTCCAGGCTCCGCGTGTCGCTACCCCGTTTGACATAGGGGCCGTAGCGACCGTTGGTCACCACCACATCCTCGCCGTTCTCGTCCTGTCCCACGGTGCGGGGAAGGCTCAGCAGCTTGAGCGCCGTTTCCAGATCCACACCGGCCGAGGTCATCCCCTTGAACAGGGAGGCGGTCTTGGGCTTGTTCTTCTTGTCGTTCTCGTCCAGCTCGCCGAGCTGCACATAGGGGCCGAAACGCCCCTCGCGCACGAACACGCTCAAACCGGTCTCCGGGTCCTTCCCCAGCTCCTGGGGTCCCTGGGGGAGAGCCAGGAGTTCCAGCGCCTTCTCCAGGGTGATCTCGTCCGGTGACGTGCCTTCCTGGATGGGAGCGGTGTCCTCGCCCCGTTGCAGGAAAGGACCATAGCGTCCCACCCGGACAATGACCGGTTCGCCGTTGTCCTCACCGATCGGGATGGAACAGACCGTTCGCGGATCGATCTTCTCCGACTTCTCGACCAGCTGCGGCTTCAGTCCCTGGCGGCCGTTCCCGAAGTAGAACGACTTGAGATACGGGATGGATTCCTGCTCGCCGCGGGAGATGGCATCCAGATCGTCTTCCATCCGGGCGGTGAACGTGGTGTCCACCAGCTCCGGGAAGTGCTTCTCTAGCAGGGAGACCACGGCAAAGGCGAGGAATGCCGGGACCAGGGCCGACCCCTTCTTGAAGGTGTACTCCCGGCGCTGGATGGTCTCGATGATGCTCGCGTAGGTACTGGGACGGCCGATCCCGAACGCCTCCATCTCCTTGACCAGGGAGGCTTCGGTGAAGCGGGCCGGGGGGAGGGTCCGGTGTTCCTTGGGTTCCAACCCGCGGCAGTCCAACGGATCTCCCTGGGACATGTCCGGAAGCAGGGTGTCACGGTCCGCGAGATCCGCTTCGGGATCGTCCGAGCCCTCGACATAGACCCGCAGGAAGCCGGGGAAGTCGATGACCTTGCCGGTTGCCTGGAAGGTCGCCTCACCGGCGGCCAGGCGGACAGTCATGCGTCGTCCGCGGGCCTCGGCCATCTGGCTTGCCACCGTCCGCTTCCAGATGAGCTCGTAGAGCTTGTACTGATCGGACTCGAGCTCCCCCTTGAGTTGCTCGGGGGTGCGGAATTTGTCTCCCGAGGGTCGAATCGCTTCGTGCGCCTCCTGCGCGTTCTTGACCTTGGTCTTGAACTGGCGGGGCTTCGGGGAGAGATAGGTCTCGTCATAGAGCGTGGTGACCGACTCGCGTGCGGCCTGGATGGCCTGGTCGGAAAGCGTGACCGAGTCGGTACGCATATAGGTGATGTACCCGTTCTCGTAGAGACGCTGGGCCACCTGCATGGTCCTCCGGGCGCTGAAACGGAGCTTGCGCGCGCCCTCCTGCTGGAGGGTGCTGGTGGTGAAGGGGGGAGACGGGTTCTGGGTGAACCCCTTGGTCTCGGTCCCGGTGACCGACCAGGGCCCGGTCCGGATCTTCTCGGCCAGCGAGCGGGCACGCTCCCCGTCGATCAGCACCACATCCGGGTTGCTGAGCTTGCCGGTCTCCTGGTCGAAGTCCTTGCCGATGGCCACCCGCTTGCCGTCGAGCAGCACCAGCTTGGCCGGGAACTCCTCGCCCTTCTCGGTGGCAAAGAGTCCTTCGATGTCCCAATAGGCCGCTTCCCGAAACCGCATCCGGGCCCGTTCCCGGTCGACGAGGATCTTGATGGCCACGCTCTGGACCCGTCCGGCGGAGAGGCCCGGCCCGATCTTCTTCCACAGGAGGGGCGAGATCTCGTACCCGTACAGCCGGTCCAGGATGCGGCGGGTCTCCTGGGCGGAGACCAGCTGCTCGTTGATGGGGCGCGTCTCGTTCAGGGCGGCCTGGATCGCGTCGCGGGTGATCTCGTGAAATACCAGTCGCTTGTAGGGAACCTTGGGCTTGAGCAACTCCACGAGGTGCCAGGAAATGGCCTCCCCCTCGCGGTCCTCATCCGTGGCCAGGAGGAGTTCGTCGCAGTTCTTGAGATGCCCCTTGAGCTCGGTGACCTTCTTTTTCTTGTCGGCGGGGACGATATAGAGCGGCTCGAAGTTCCCCTCGACGTTGACCCCAAGGCGGGCCCAGGGCTCTTTCTTGACCTTGGTGGGGATCTGGGAAGCACTTTGGGGCAGGTCCCGGATGTGCCCGATGCTGGAATCCACCACGTAGTCCTTCCCCAGGAAACGCGAAATAGTCCGCGCTTTGGCGGGGGACTCGACGATTACAAGACGTTTTGGCATGGTGTTTCTCCGGCTGGGCCACGCGAGCCGTCAGCGGGGCCAGATTGTATAGGGTAATCCGGGGGATCTGGCAACCCGCATGAACGATCTTGCTCAAACAGCGTTCCGACAATCGATTAGCTCGAACGCTTCAGCCTGCGGCTCAGGGTGCGGGTGGCGGCCCGTAGACCCTCAGGGCCGGGTGGGAGAGGAGTTGCGGCGCCCCCAGGCGGATCAATCGCCGTTCCAGGCCGGGCCACCGACGCCGGTCCGAAGGGGTGAGGGCGACCAGCAGCGGGCGACCCGGAAGGCGGCTCGAGGCGGCGGCCAAGGCGCTGAGCGGATCGGTTCCCCGGACCGCCTCCAGGGACCCTCGTCGCCAGCGGGCCTCGGTCCCGCCCCACTGACCCAGGATCTGGAGGGCATAGGGGTCGCTCAGATAGCTGGGTCTCCCCAGGGGGAAGGTGAAGGGGCTGTAGGCTCGCCCGGGGTCCGGAGACCAGATCACCCCATTCTGCGGAAGGCTCCTGGCGAGGTTGCTGAGCTCGGTCCGCGAGAAGGGATCGAGGCTTTCCGGGGGTACGTCCCGGGCCAGGACCCGGGTGGCGGTCCAGGCGGTCGGCAGGGCCAGCGCGATGACCAGGAGCCCCACCCAGGGGATGCGCCCGGGAATGCGGGCCAATCCTGCTCCGGCGGCCGGGAGCAGAAGAACGAACAGGAAGAAAATGCCCTTGTACTCGTTCCCGTCGACGAGGTGGACCAGCCAGGGGAGGGCGAACGCGGGGATCCCGACCAGGAGGTAGTCACGCGAGGCATCCTGTCCGATCCAGCGCCGGGCTCCCAGCAGGGCGAGGACCCAGATCACCAGGAGCGGGATGTTGAGTTCGAGGGCGCGAAGGGGCTGAAACGCAACGGTGGCGCTCCCGGTCTCCCGCGCCCCCATCACCGTAAGCAGGTAGGGAAGCACCACGAGGCTGCTCAGCAGCAGCGCCGCAAGCGCCTTGCGTGAACTCCCGGTCGTGCCGGACGAGACCCACCGGGCCAGGATCCACTGCAACGCCAGACCGGCGGCCAGCAGCGCCCCGGTAGCCATGTGAAAAAGCAGACACCCGCTGATCCACACCGTACGCTGGAGCCACGCGCCGAGGGTGGAGATCCGGGGAGGGACGGCAGCCAGGAGCATGAGTCCGAGGCTGGCGGGGAGTGCGTTGGAGATGGCGACCTTGGTCAGGAAGGCGGCCAGTCGGGGTTCCTGGGGGGAGAGCAGGGGGAGGATGGCGTGGGCGCCCCGGGTCTCGATCAGGGCCCAGTTCAGGTCGGGCCGCGTCCACTGGTAGTAGGCTTGGCGCATCCATCCCCAGGGAGAGAGCCCCACCGCCAGCAACAACAGGGCGAACACCCTTGCCGTCGTTCCGGCTCCGAACCGCCGGGCGGTCCGGTCCACCGCCGCCAGCAACAGGATCAACGCCTGGACATTGAACCCGGCGGGAATCCAGTCCAGGGGAAGGTGGGTGAGTCGAGCCACGCCGCCCAGCACCACGTGGTAGAACCAGAAGTAGGCGAGCGGTTCTCCGGTCAGGAACGGATTGCCCGGGGGGAATTCCCCCGCGAGCACGCGCTGCATGACCGGCAGATGCAGCAACGCATCGTCGCGCAAGCGCAGGGGCTCGTGGGTAAGCGACGGATAGGCTCCCAGTACCACCACGGCCAAGCCGGCCACGAGGACCGTCCACACCGCACGTCCCCGCGGGAATCCGAGCGGAGCCGAAGGCGGGGTGGCCACCACGGTGAGCGCAGACAGTAGAATGATTGCCAGCGCGGCCGAGGCCAAAGGGATCCCCACCAGGCGCAGAAGACAGACGAAGACCCCGAAGAGCACCGGTCCCGCGCCCAGGGCGAGCAGGGCCCGCTCCAGCGGGTTGTCCCCGGAGCGGGTCCGGCCCAGGAACGCCATGCCCGGGAGCCACAACGCGGCAAGCCAGGCGAAGGGTGCGGTTACAATCGGGGGCGTGCCGAGGGCACCCCACAGGGCCGCGGAAGCCAGAAGAAGAGCGAGTCCCGCCAACGGGTTGTGTCGCATGAAGGAGAGGGGATCAGGTCATGCCGGAATCCGCAACCGGGAAAGCGCAAGATGCGGTGCCGCTGCGCCTGGGAACACGACATGCCTTTCGTCGTGTCGTCTGTCTCACCGAGGAGACCACCGAGACCCTCTACCGCATTGGCGCCGAGGATCGTCTGGTCGGCATCTCGACCTTTGTCGTCCGGCCTCCTCGGGCCAAGCGGGAGAAACCGGTGGTCTCGCAGTTCACCAAGGCCGACACCGAGACCATCCTCGCGGTGGAACCGGACCTGGTGCTCGCCTTCTCGGACCTCCAGGCCGATATCTGTGCCGCGCTGATCCGGGCCGGGGTCGAGGTGCACTGCTTCAACCACCGCTCCGTCCCGGAGATCCTGGGCATGATCCGCACCGTGGCGGCCCTGGTCGATCTGCCGGAACGGGGCGAGGCGCTGGCCGAGGAACTCGTGGCCGAGTTGCGCGGGATCGAGCAGGCGGCCGCGGCGTTCCCGGTGCGGCCACGGGTCTACTTCGAGGAGTGGCACGACCCGATCATTACCGGGATTCGTTGGGTGACCGAGCTCATCGAGATCGCCGGTGGCATCGATGTCTTTCCCGAGTTCCGCGAAGCCAGGCTGGCCAAGGATCGAACCCTGTCGGACCCGGGTCGGATCCTGGAGCGGAAGCCGGACATCTATCTCGCTTCGTGGTGTGGGAGAAAGTTTCGCCGGGACTGGGTGGAGGCCCGGCCGGGATGGGCGCAGGCGCCGTTCGTCCGGGACGGCCATGTGCACGCGATCGACTCGGGCACGATCCTTCAGCCGGGTCCGGGGGCGCTTACCGATGGGGTCCGGACGATCCACCGCATCCTGGCCGATTTCGCGGGGTCTCCCCCCGCCCCTGTTGCCCTGCAAGAATCCTCATGGCCGGAGGCCCCATGAAAAACGGGTTGGCGCCTGTTCGCGACTATGTCCTGGAACTGCAGAGCCGCATCTGCGCTGCTCTCGAGGAGGAGGACGGAAGCGCCCGGTTCCTGGAGGACGAGCGTACCGGTTCCGGAGGAGCGTTTTCGCGCCCGCGAGTGCTCAGCGAGGGCAGGGTCATCGAGCGGGCCGCGGTCAACGTCTCCTACAGCCTCGGTGACGCCCTGCCCCCCTCCGCCAGTACGGAACGCCCCGAGGCGGCGGGGAAACCGTTCGCCGCCGCCGCGATCTCGCTCATCGTTCATCCGCGCAATCCGTATGCACCCACCACCCACTGCAATCTGCGGGCCTTCCTGGCCGGACGCGACGACCCGGATCCGGTGTGGTGGTTCGGGGGCGGGTTCGACCTCACTCCCTACTACGGGTTCACCGAGGATGCACTGCACTGGCATCGCACGGCCAAGGCGGCCTGTGACCCGTTCGGCAAGGACGTGTACGGGCGGTACAAGGCGTGGTGCGACGAGTACTTCTATCTGCCCCATCGTCGGGAGGCGCGCGGGATCGGTGGTCTGTTCTACGACGACCTCGCCGAGGGCGGCTTCGACCGGTGCTTCGAGTTCACACGCGCGGTGGGGGACGCGTTCCTGGATGCCTACCGACCCATTCTTGCCCGGCGCAAGGACACGCCCTACGGCGAGCGGGAGCGCTCCTTCCAGCTCTACCGGCGCGGCCGCTACGTGGAGTTCAACCTGCTCTACGATCGCGGGACCCGCTACGGCCTGCAGTCGGGGCGACGCATCGAGGCGGTCCTGGCCTCGATGCCCCCCAGCGTTCGGTTCGAGTATGACTGGAAGCCGGAACCGGGGAGCGAAGAGGAGCGACTCCTGCGCGAGTTCCTGCCCCCCCGGGATTGGCTCGAGGACGCCTGAGGCGCCCTAGTCGGTCTGGGGTTCCAACTCCACCAGGGTGGCACCCCAACCGCTGCGGTCGCCGGCGAGGGTGAACGAGACCACATAGGGGAGCTTCTCCAACACCCGGTGCACGGTCTCCCTCAATGCACCGGTTCCCTTCCCGTGAATGACGCGCACCGTGTAGATCTCCCGGGCGCG
This sequence comes from Candidatus Eiseniibacteriota bacterium, assembly GCA_942491735.1. Taxonomy (GTDB): domain Bacteria; phylum Eisenbacteria; class RBG-16-71-46; order JABDJR01; family JABDJR01; genus CALOCN01. The sequence goes on from CALOCN010000014.1 coordinate 1,273,329, forward strand.
ACACTCCTCCAGATACGCGGGAACCAGGCTCTTCACCTCCCGCGGATGGAAGGTGTGCAGGTCCAGGGTGCCGTCGATGGGAATTTCCGCCGGTTCGGGCTCGAAGTCGTCCGTCATGACGGGCCGCGCCTCAGGAGGTCGCCTCCCGGTAACGCCGGGTGATCTGTGGCACCAGGTAGTCGCTGAAGGCCGCACCCAGGCCATACTCCGGGTCCCAGCCCCACTCGCGGCGCGCCGGGCCGTCGTCCACGTCCAGGGGCCAGGTGTCGACGATGGCCTGGCGCCGGGTGTCCGGCTCGAAGGCGATGTCCGCATCGGGGAAAGCCTGGAGCACCCGGTCACGGATCTCTCCCGCGGTGGGGCTGAAGCTGGTCACGTTGTAGACCCTTCGTTTGAGCCGGTCGACGTCCGCAGTGGCCAGCCCCCGGATGGCCTTGATGGCGTCCGGCATGACCATGAATGGAATGATGGAGTCCTCCCGGACAAAGCAGGCGTACCGTTCCCCGCTGGCCGCGGCGTGGATCATCTCGGGGGCAAAGTCGCTGGTCCCCCCCTGGGGAAGGGTCTTGGCGCTGATGATGCCGGGGAACCGGATACAGCGGAAGTCCACCCGCCGTGCGTCGGGTTCGGCCGCGAGCTGGCGGTAGTGGTTGGCGAAGTACCGCCCGAGGTGTTCGCAGTAGAGCTTGTTGCACCCGTACATGGTGGTGGGTGCGGTCCACTCGTACTCCTTGACCTTGCCCGCGCGCTCCTTGGTGGCCGGGTCCGGAAGACCGTACACCGCGATGGAACTCGGGAAGAGGAACTTCACCGGTTCGCCCTGCCAACTCGCCTGTTCCAGGGCGAGCTCCAGGAGCCCGCGTGTCCCTTCGACGTTGACCTGGTGCGCCGTCTCCGGCGTGTACTCGGCGCGGGTGGAGAGGAGTGCCGCGAGGTGATAGATCTCGCGGACCTCGTACTCGCTGACGATGCGCTCCATGAGATGACGATCGAGAATGTTGCCGACAAACGTCGCTCGACAGTGGGCCCCGACCACCGGGTCGATGGGGTCGAGGTCGAGCGCCAGGATGTCCATGGTCTGTTCCGCGGCGATCTGTTCGATGAGACCGTGCCCCACCTCGCCGTTTGCCCCCGTCACCAACACCACCGGTTTCCGCACGATCGGACTCCTTTCCCGCATGTTCCTGTGCAATGCGGCGCCCGGCCGCGTTCCTATCCGTAGAGGCCCTTCATTGTGGGACAGCGGGGGGGGTGGGGTCGAGCGCGCAGTTCGAGGGACCTCGGATGGATCCCTGCCCCCCCAATAGACTCTCCGGCAACCGGTTGGGTACCCGGGCGACCCGCGTTCGGTGTGCATTCCCGGGTCATTTCGTGTAGAGTGAGGCCGAAATGCATTCCTCGGGCGGCTATGAATCATTACCCCCGGATCAGGACGAGGTCATGACCGGGAACGAAGCCTCCTCGCATCCCGCGCTGGAACGATTTGTTGGACGGAGCCGCCCGGTGCGGACCGTTCTCAACGACCTCGTCGGGGTGGCGGCAACGCATAGCCCCGTCCTCCTCGAAGGCGACTCCGGCACCGGCAAGGAGCTCACCGCTCGCATCATCCACGAGTTGGCCTGTCCCGAGGCTCCCTTCGAAGCGATCAACTGCGGCGCGATTCCCGAGACCCTTCTGGAGAGCGAACTCTTTGGTCACGTCACGGGCGCGTTCACCGGGGCCAACCGCACCCATCACGGCGTGTTCGAACGCGCGGCCTCGGGGACGGTGTTCCTGGACGAGATCGCGGAGTTGTCCCCCGCGGCCCAGGTGAAGCTGCTGCGGGTGCTGCAGGAGAAGACCTTCACCCCGGTCGGAGGCGAGCGTTCCCAGGCGACCGCGGCCCGTGTGGTGGCGGCGACCAACCGGGACCTGAAGCGCGAAGTGAAGCAGGGACGCTTCCGCATGGACCTCTACTATCGCCTGAGTGTGTTTCCCATCCGTCTGCCAACCCTCGCCCAGCGGCGCGAGGACATCCCGCTCCTCGTCGATCACTTCCTCGATCTCCACTCCCAGGAGTTGGGAACCGGACGCCCGCGCTTCCATCCCGTGGCCCTCAAACGTCTCATGGTCTACTCGTTCCCCGGGAACGTGCGGGAACTGCAGAACATCGTGAGCGCGCTCCTCATCGAGACGCGGGGAGCACGGGTTATCACCGACCGTCACGTGCGTTCGGTTTTCTCGCGTCACCGTCTGGACGAGGACATGGGACTCGACGAGTCCGGCGACGAGGTCGTCACCACACCGGTCGAGGTGGGCCGTTGGGTCATGGATCAGCTGCGGCTCTATCACTTCAACATTGCCCTGGCCGAACGCATGTTGACCGCCCGCAAACGGGAGTCCGCGGATCCCCGGCAGATTCCGGTCTGCTCCCGCAGCGGGTTGACCTACTACCTCCAGGGGGAGGGCTTTCGGGCCCTGGCCGCCGAGCGTTGGTCGCTGCCCGCGGCCTGCAACCGCATCGCCGGGAGCAACGGGCACCGGCAACGGGTGGGAGGCAAGCTGGAGCGCTTCATGGAAACCGCACGCCACGCCATGACCCGTGGCCGCACCCCCGCCACCCGTCTGGCGGCGCTGCGCAAGGCCTTCGCCAAGATGCCGCTCGAGTACCAGGAAGATCTGGTCGGCATGGCCGAGGCGTTCGAGCGCGGTCGCTGGTCCTGAACGCCTAGGCGGTCACTGGCAGGTACAGAATGTGCCCGCCTTGATGTACTCGGTGAGAATGACCCCGTCGGCGAGACCCACCGGATCTCCAAAAGGCGCGGTCATCTTGGAGCACAGGTCCACCAGCCCCAGGGCGATGTTTCCGGTGTGGGCCACCGCGTCGGAGAGTCCAACCTCCGTGACTCCGCCGCCTCCCTGGGGCAGGCAGTTGTCCTGGCCGGATGCCAAAGGCCGGTCACCGGAGCTGTTCACGACATCGGGAGAGTTGATCACGATGTTGTCCAGCACGACGCCGTCGGCACGAACTTCGACCACCCAGTTGTCCCCCAGACTCTCCGTGGGAATGCAACCGCCTCCGACCATGAAGAACGTGACGTCTCCGTTGACGTCGCTTACCCCCGCTCCCAGCCGGTACGAGCCGTCGTCCAGATCGGGTCCCACCCGTGCCTGCCCCGCGCAGTAGGCCAGAAGGTCGTCGTTGAGTGCTCCGATGTGAACCGAGACATAGGAACCCGAGAGCGGCCCTCCCTGGCCCTGCACATTCACGACAAACGAAATCGAGCCGTCGGGAGATACGGTGAGGATGTCGGGAACGGAACAGAGTTCGGGGACGAGATAGGGGTCGTCGCTGGCGGCCGCTCCGAGGGCAAGCCCAGGGAGAACAACGATTGCCATCAGTAACCGGGGGAACATGAGGGGGCTCCTTTCCCAATTCATCGCGGCCAGCCCGTTCAGTCTAACACCGGCCGCAACTGCCGCCAGTGGGCACAGAAGAGGGGTCCCTCCAGCGAGAGACCCCATCCCCTGTGGAGATGCCTGCAGACCCAACGTGAGCAAGCATCGGTCGTGCCCCGGTGGGGCACGGAAACCCCTTTGGGTTCCCTCTAGGTGCCCGGAAGGGCCGCGATCTGCTTCGGCGTGAAGGTCGCGACCTGCTTCGGGGTCAACGTGGCAACCTGCCGCGGCGTGAGCGTGGCGACCTGCTTGGGCGTCATGGCGACAACCTGCTTGGGAGCCAGGGTGGCTACCTGCTTGGGTGTCATGGCGACGACCTGCTTGGGAGCCAGGGTGGCTACCTGCCGGGGCGTCAGCGCGACGACCTGCTTGGGAGCCAGGGTGGCTACCTGCTTGGGCGTCAATGCGACGACCTGCTTGGGGGCCAGGGTGGCGACCTGCTTGGGCGTCATGGCGACGACCTGCTTGGGAGCCAGGGTGGCTACCTGCCGGGGCGTCAGCGCGACGACCTGCTTGGGGGCCAGGGTGGCGACCTGCTTGGGCGTCATGGCGACGACCTGCTTGGGCGCCAGGGTGGCTACCTGCCTGGGCGTCATGGCGACGACCTGCTTGGGCGCCAGGGTGGCTACCTGGCGGGGGGTCATGGCGACGACCTGACGCGGGGTCATGGTGGCGACCTGCTTCGGGGTCAGCGCGACGACCTGCCGGGGTGCCAACGCGGCTACCTGCCGGGGGGTCAGCGAGACGACCTGCTTCGGCGTCATCTTGGCGATGGCGGCCGGGGTCAGGGCCGCGATTTCCTTGACCGTCAGCTTGCTCACATCGGACAAATCCACCGAGCCGGCTACGCCGTGGGTGGATGTCGTCTTCGCGGAGCCTGCCGGGCGCTTGAAGGAACGAATCGACATCGAAGGCCTCCTGATTTGGGTTGGCGGGGGGATAAGCGGCCGCCCCCGATTCGAGTATTGCCCCCTCTCTATGCATAGGCTGTTCCAACTCCCGAACCCGGTAACTCGTTGCTGCATGGTGGCTGGGAATCAGCCCTGCGGCGGGCGGGTGGAGATTTCGACAGAAAGTGAGGAAACGTGTACTCTCTTGCCCTCCCGATTTTTCCGCATTCGCGGCGGCCCCGGTCCAGGGGCTGGGGGGCCGCACCTTGTTGGTACGTCTTTGGAGGACGGTATGCGTATCGTATGCGAGCAGGATGAATCACTCGAGAAGGCGGTCCTCGCCCGCCCTTCCGGGCGGTTGGACGCCTACGGAGCCACCCTGTTCTGGGATGCGGTAGGAAACCGGTTGACCGCCCAGACCCCTTACCTCCTGCTCGATCTCTCCGAGGTGGAACTCCTGACCAGCGCCGGAGTGGGAATCCTCATCCGCCTCGTGACCCGGGCCCAGCAGAACGGGGGTTCACTGGCGGTGTTCGGAGCATCCGCGCGTGTCCGGACCGTCCTTGAGGTGGTGAACCTGACCACCATCGTCAACCTCGAGGAGGACGAGGACACGGCGCGCGCCCGGCTTGGGGAACTCGGCGCCGGCTAGGTCCCGGTCAGAACCAGAACTTCAGGCGGAGCGCGCGACCCCAGCCGCGCAGCCAGGTGGTGAGGATGGGTTGGGCCGGGGTGTTGAGATGGGCGCGCCCGGTCATCCCCGGACGCAGGGCTTCATCCTCGTTCGCCACCAGCACGGTGACCCGGAACGTGCCGTCCGCATCCGCCGCGGGAGCGATCCGCGCCACTTCCCCGTGGAAGGTTCGTCCCGGGTAGGAATGCACCTTGAAGCGGGCCTTGCCTCCCTCGACCAGCCGATGGACGTCCTCCTCCGGAACCGCCACGTGGGCCTCCATTGCGGACAGGTCGGCCAGCACCAGGAGGGTCTGCCCCCGGGGAAGCCAGTCCCCCAGGAGCAGGTGCAGGTCCGGGGTGAGGACCACGCCGTCCATGGGGGCGCGAAGCGTGGTCCGATCCAACTCGCCGATGAGAAAGTCTTCCGTTTCCAGAAGCTCTCCCACTTTCGCCTGCTGGGCGCGATATACCGCCAGATCGCCGCGCATCCGCGCGCTGGCCGCTTCCGAACGGGCCTTCTGTGAGGCGGCGCGCACCTGTTCGACCTGGACCCGCAGCTCATCCGGTCGCAGCGTGGCCAGGAGTTCGCCCGCGTTGACCCGGGACCCCTCGGCGACATGAACCTCGGCCAGGGATCCCTGGGTGGCCGCGCGAACCGGGGTGAGATTCGCCGGGCGCAGGCTGGTGTCGCCCGAGACCCAGGCCGGAAGCGGGACGAGGAATCCCAACCCCAGCAGCACCGCGGTCACTGCCGCGCGGACCAGCAGCTTGCGGCGTCCCCCCGCGGTTCCCTTGCCCATGAGGGGGCGGAACATGCCGGCCATGGGAATCTGCTGGTAGAGCTCCGCATTGCGAATGGCCACCGTGGTCTGGTTGGCGAGAATGGTGGTGAGCTCTTCCCGTTCCGGGTCCAGGGGAGGGTCGTCCGCTTCGCTTTCGATGGCCAGCATGCCCAGGATGCCCTGATCGTCCTCCAGGGGCACCAGGGCGAGGCTGCGGGGCCCTCCCTCCCGGGACAGGAAGGGCAGCAGGAGGTCGCGGCCGTCCGCGTCCTCGTCCGATTCCAGCTCGGATTGCGAGGTGTTTATGGACTGCCGACCCGCCACCGCCCACTGCAGGGCGGGGAGCAACGGATCGTTCTTGGCCTGTTCCGGGACGAACGTGGGATCCGAGCTGGCCCGGATGGACGGGCTGCCGTCCAGGGCGAGGGCGACCACGGTGCGCAGGTTGGGAAGCACCATGCTGGTCATATGGGCGATGGTCGAGAGGACCCGCTCCATATCGAGCGTGCTGGTGATCTCCTTGCTGATCTGGAGCAGGACCGAAAGCTGCTCGATCCGTTCCGTGCGCTCGGCGAACAGCGCGGCGTGGTCCAGGGCGAGGGCGAGATGCGCGGTGAGGGATTCGGCGAGACGCGTCTCCTCGTTGCCGTACTCCTTGCCGTCGACCCTGCGGCCCAGGGCCAGGACGCCGAGCACCTTGTCCTCGACCCGCAACGGCAGATAGAGATCGAAGTGGGGTGCACCCGAGCGCGTCGCGGCGGGGGGATCGTCGGGATCCTCGGCGAGCGCATCCTCGTCCTCCCCAAGTTCCAGGTCGGCGACGAGATCGTCGCGGATCCGGGTCTCGGTGGCGTCGGCCACATGGAACCAGACCCCGGCTTCCGCCTCGTCCTCGGCCAGGCTGTCCGCCTCGTGATCTTCCATGCCGCGGGTGGCGAGGATCCTGAGCTCATCATCGGTCAGCGAGGCGACACAACCGGAGCCGGCGAAGGTGGCCTCGGCGATGACCGAAAGGAGTTTCTCGGCCAGTTCCTCCGGGTCGTTGCTGGAGCGGAGAATCTGACTCGCCTCATGGACCACCATGAGCCGCGTGGCGCTCTGGGCGAGCTGGGCGTAGAGATTTTCGAGTTCCTTGCCGCGGGCCTCCTGGGAAGAGTCGTTCATGGGCGCCTCAAATCCAGAACTCGATGCGGAACAGCTTCGCCATCTGGTTGAAGAAGTGCTGCACGGGAGGCGCCCTTCCCGCATCGAACCGGGCGACACCGGTCATGCCGGGACGCCACGTTCCGCCGGGGTTGTCCACCTCGACCAGGACGCGGTACCGCATGCGCAGGGTCCCGTCGATAGGGAGGTCCGCAACCGAGATCACGCGCCCCTCCAGGACCTCGCCCGGTCTGGCCCGGGTGCGCAGCTCCACCCGGCGTTCCGTGTCCAGAAGACCAAGGTCCTGTTCGTCCAGGAGGATCTCGGCCCGTAGCGGGTCCAGGGTGCCGACGGTCAGCAGAGTGTCCCCGGGCGCGCAGGCCATGCCGGTCAGCTCGTGGACGAAAGGGGTCAGCACCACTCCGGTCACCGGCACGACCGGTTCCAGACGCCGGGTTCGTTGGTCCTGGTGCTCCAGCAGCGCGGTCTGGGCGGTGAGCGCGGCGGTCTCGGTCGCGGCCCGTGACGCGTCCCCGGAGACCTGCGCATGGGCCCGCCCGGCGCGCGCCGCGGTCAGCCCGCTCGCCGCCTGGGCCCGTTCCACCTGCAGCGATCCCGACTCCAGGGTGATGGGGCGTGCCCCGTTCCCGAGGGTGTCTCCCTCCCGGACCCGTACCGACTCGATCAGCCCCGGCTCTTGTGCGCGAAGCACGAACTCGGATCCGGGAACAAAGCGGAAATCGCTGCGCACGTGGCGGGGGATGGGGAGCGCAACCAGGATGGCGAGGAGGCCGATGACCCCGAGGCCGTAGGCCCAGGCGTAGCGCTTGAAGTGTCCCTGCTTGTCCAGCGCGATGAATCGCATGAATCGGCCGAGCCCCCAGAGGTATCTCCTGGTCATGAGGAACAGCACGGCACCGGTGATCAGATAGCCGGTCGCGCCGAGCTTCGCCACCATGAAACCCCCGAAGAATAGCAGCACGAACCAGAGAACGAATATCGCGTACAGGACCCCCAGGACTCCGTAGATCCAGAAGATGCGCCGCTCGCGCCGCGTGTGGAGCTCCTCCTCGACCGGCAGCCCGAACAGGCTCCGCATCCGGTTTCCCAGGAACCGGAACGAATCCCCGCGCAGGTTGGGGATCTCCAGCTCGTCGCTGAGCAGGTAGTACCCGTCGTACTTCATCAGCGGGTTGAAGTTGACCAAAATACCGCTCACCCCGTTGAACAACGCCACCCGATGGGCTACCTCGTGGATGAAGAGATCCTGGGGAGTGAGGAACCAGACAAAGGTGGCCAGCGAGGCGGTGACCAGGTCGACGATCCCGCCGGCAATTGTGACCCAGTGCTTCTTGTTCTTGTCCTCGAAGAAGTAGGCCTCGGTCACGTCGCAGTACATGCACGGGTTGAAGTACATGAACAGGAAACCCAGCTTGTAGACCCCCCCGCCGAAATGCTTGCAGGTCAGCCCGTGACCCAGTTCGTGCAGGACCACGGTCAGCAGCAGCACGCACCACAGGACGACGATGCCCAGGAAGGCCTTGCCCTGGATGACCCACAGTTCGCCCATGCCCAGGGCGAACTCGTCGGCGTGGGTGGTGGAAATCACGATGGCGGCCAGGATGATGATGGCGTAGACCACCAGCGCCGCCCGGCCGAACAGGAACCGTATGTGGTCGATGATGCGGTCGAAGAACGCGTTGGGGTTCCAGGCCGGCAACGTGATGAAGAGCGGGTTGGCGAACGCCTGTTGCAGGGCGCGCATGCGGTTGGTGCGTCGCCTTTCGATGAGCAGGATGTTCTTCTCCCACGCATCCTCGAAGAAGTGGAACGAGCGGTAGCTCTCGTAGAGGTTGAGCAGGGTCAGGGTGTTGAGTCCCAGTCCCGGAAACCGCATCTGGGCTTCCTCGGAAATGGTGGCGAGATCCTTCCTCCCGTCGCAGAGGGACAGCAGGTGGTAGGCCAGCTCGTCGATGGTGTAGTACTCGAGGCGGTCCGGATCCTTGACCACGTACTTCACGTCCCCGCCAAAGGTGCGCTTGCGGACCACCAGGTCCTCGCGCAGCTTGTAGAGTCGGGGCGCGGTCATGGGGCGCTGCTGGATACCAGGAGATCACAACTCACCCCGGGTATGAGCCGCCCGGTGGGATTGTCGATCTCGATCACGAGGGGGAAGGTCCCGCTGGCCGCGTCGACGACGATGGGGCGCGCGTCGATCTCCAGGACGAGAACCGTGTCCGGGAACGACGGAATCAGCTCCACCCGCAGGGGGCCGCCGAACCGCCCCAGCAACCGTTCCGGAACCAGGGCCTCGATCCGCAGGGGGGAAAGCCCGGTCACCCGCAGGAGCAGGTCGCCGGTTTCCACCGAGGTCCCCGCGTCCACGAACCGCTCGGTGACCACCCCGTCGAACGGCGCCCGGATCGTCCGTTCCTCGAGGAGGATGCGCGCCAGTTCCAGGTCCGCTTCCTCCAGGCGCACCGAGGTCCGGGCGTCCTCCAGGACCTCATCGCTGGTTCCGCCCCGCTCATGGAGTGCCTTGGCGCGTTCCAGATCCGCCCGGGCCTGCTCGAGCTCCGCCTGGGCCCGGTCGCGCCCCACCCGCTGCTCGGCGCTGTAGATCTTCAGGAGGACATCCCCGGCGCGCACACGGTCGCCGACCCGTACCGCGACCTCGGTGACCCGATCCGTGTGTTTGGCCTTGAACAGGGCGTTGTGCGCCGGCAGGAGCATGGCGGGGAGACGTTCCTCCCCGGCCTGGGCCCGGGCCGGCAGGTGGGCAAGCGTTCCTGCGAGCAGGGTCAACGCGAACAGGATCGGCGCGTGGCGGAGGGGGGGACGGCTCACGATCGATCTCCCTGGCGGATTGGGGCTAGGAATCGAAACTGGACCTGTCTTCCGGAAGCAAGCCTAGCAGTCCGAGGATCAGTTCTTGTGCGTCTTGATCTGGTCCGGCCGAACGGTCATGACCGGGCACGGTGACTCGCGAACCACGTTCCCGGCCACGCTACCGAAGAGCAGGCGGGAGAGGCCTCCCCGTCCATGGGTGGCGATGACCACCAGATCCGCCTTCAACTCGTCGGCCGCGGCGAGGATCTGCTGCGACGGGGAGCCGATCCGCAGATGCGGTGTCACGTCGACATCCGGGAAGAAGGTCTCGACGGTCTTGCGCAGATGCGCCTTGGCTTCGTCCTCGAGCGCCCCGCGCCGCGCGTGGTACTCCTGTTCGGCGAGCCACCAGGGAACGTCCTCGGGGCGCTCCAGCACGTGCACCAGATGCAGGGCGGCGCCGAACTGTCGTGCGACCAGGGCGGCCTGGGGGAGCGCACCTTCGGAGAAACGGGAAAAGTCGGTCGCGGTAACGATGATCTTGATTTGTGGATCCATGGTGGCAACTCCTATGAACCCAGCTTACCCGGTGTCCCGGGAGCCTTCAAGCGGCTCCGGAGGCCCGGGCAACCCGGTGTGAGGCCATGGCGATCACCACGAACAGGGCATTCACCGCGACCACGCTGGGTCCAGTGGGCAGATCGGCAAGCACGGAGCCGGCAACTCCCAACAGGGTGGCGGCCAGGCCGAGGCCGATCGCCCATTGGATGACGCCCCGCATGCTCGAGGCGAGCAGCAGCCCGGCCAGGGCGGGCTGGACCAGGTACGAAAACACGAGCAAGGAGCCGGCCTCGTGGAGCCCGACCGCAATGACCAGGGCCAGCGACAGGTCGAACAGCGCATTCCATCCCCGAACGCGGAAGCCGGCCGCCCGGGCTGTCTCCGGGTCAAAGCTCGCGAAGAGAATCTGCTTGTAGAACGCGGCATGGAGCAACAGGACGAGCACCGTGACCACGAGGAGGATCCACAGGTGCCCGTCGGTCACGGTGAGGATGTTTCCGAACAGGAGACCCAGGACATGGGCCTCGCCGTCGGCGCTCTTTGCCACGAGGAGGGTGCTCGACGCGACCGCGGCTACATAGAGGAAGCCGATCCGCGCCTCACGGGGGACGAAACGTCCGCCCACGTTGCTTCCGAGAAGCAATGCCCCGATCAGGGTGGTGGCCAGGGCGAGCACCTCGGGAGGGGCGGGCAGATAGAACGACAGGGCCACGCCCAGCGCGGCCAGTTGGGCGAGCGCGATGCCCACGAACACGGTGCGGCGCAGGACCATGAACACACCGAGATAGGAGCAGGAAATCGAGACCAGGATTCCGGCGGCCAGGGCGGAGCGAACGAAGGGCAGGGTGAGGATCTCGAGGCTGCTCACGAGGACGCCCCTCCGGGGGGAAGGACGACCCGACGACCCCCGACCGTCTCGACCCGGGTCCCTTCGCCGTAGACCCGCGACAGGCTCTCCCCGGTCAGGATCTCGTCGAGGTCGCCGACGGCCAACCGCCCCTCGTGCAGGAGGCCCAGACGGCGCACCCAGCGGGCCACCGTATTGAGTTGATGGCTGACCAGGAGGACGGTCAGGCTCCGGTCCCGATGGATGCGGTCGACCAGGTTCATGACCCGGCTCTCCGCTCCGAGGTCCATCCCGCTGGTGGGTTCGTCGAGCACAAGGAGATCCACCTGACCGGCCAGGGCGCGGGCGATGAGGGCACGTTGTTTCTGTCCTCCGGAAAGGTTGCGGAACAACGTGTGGCTGCGTCCTTCCATGCCGACCGCCCGCAACGCGGTTTCGACCTGCTCCCGATCCAGGGCATCGGGCCTCCGGATTCTTCCCGCGCGCCGGTAGCGCCCCATCATCACCACATCCAGTACGCTGAGCGGGAAGCGTTCGTCCAGGGTCTCGCGTTGGGGGACATATCCCAGGTGCAGGCGCCCTCCCTCGGGAGAGGTTCCCAGCACCAGGGTGCCGGCCGTGGGTCGCAACAGTCCCAGGACCGCCCTCAGGATGGTTGTCTTTCCGGACCCGTTGGGTCCGACGATACCCAGGAAGTCGCCCCGCTGCACGGCCAGGTCGAGGTCGCGAAGGACCTGCTTTCCGGCGTAGCCCAGGGCCACGCCCTTGAATCCGACGAGGGTATCGGACATCAGGGAGCCGCTTCCAGGGCCTGGGCGAGACGTTGCGTGTTGACCTCGAAGAGCCCGAAGTAGTCTTCGGCGCCGTCGACTCCCCCTACGGAGGAGGCCAGCACGACCACCCGGGCACCGGTCTGTTTGGCAATGCTATCCGGTACCTTGCTGCTGTAGAAGGGGGACATGGCCACCACGCGAATGCCCCGTTCCTGGATGAGTTCGATGATCCGTGCCTTGTGTCCCGGGCTGGGGTCCACACCCGGCTTGGGTTCCACGAAGCCGGCCGCGTCAAGGCCGAAGGCCGCGTTGAAGTAGGGCCAGCTGTTGTGGAAGTAGACCAGCTCCGTTTCGGCAAAGGGCTCCATGCGTGCCTTCCAGGCCACGATCCTCCCGGTCAGGGCCGCTTCGAACGCGGCCAGTCGCTCATCGTAGTACGCACTCCCTTCCGGGTCCACCGCGACCAGGGCAGCGTGAATGGTCCGGGCGATCGGGATGCCGTTGGCCGGGTCCAGCCAGTAATGCGGATTCCCGGCGCTGTGGATATCGCCCATGCTCATGTCGACCCGTCCGGTCGGCTTCTCCAGGATCTCGATATTGGCGGAACAGTCGACGATCCGCAGGTTCGAGTTGCGGGCCCCGTCGAGAACGCCGCGAGCCCAGGGTTCGAGATCCATGCCCCCGACGAGGAAGACCCGTGCCTTGCGGACCATGAGCATGTAGGAAGGAAGGATCTCGACATAGTGCGGATCCATGCGGCCGCTGGCGATGGCCTCGGTTTCCACCCGTTCGCCCCCGATTTCGGCCGCGATTGCCGCGAAATCGCTGAGGGTGGACACCACATTGATCTTCGCCACGGCGGGACCGCTGAACAGGAGCAGGACGGAGAGAATCGGGATCGTGATCGGTTTCATGGTGAACCTCATCAGAACGAGTGGGCCTTGTGGGGGCCCAGGGAAAAGACCAGCTGGAGTTGGACGCTCACCGCGTCCGGGGCGCCGCCGGAAAAGGAGTCGTTGCGGGCCAGCAGCCGGAGTTCGGTGGTCTCCTCGAAAACGGAGTAGCCGGCAAACACACCGAGTCCGAGCTGGGTGAACTCGGTGTCCTCCGGATCCTGGGCGTAGTCGGCCAGTGCTCCCAGGTTCCACGCTCGCGCGAACTGGTAGTCCACGTAGCCGAAGATGCCAAAGGGAGTGGTGGTTCTGGACTCGCCCTCCTCATGGTGGTCGATACGGTTCGCGAGAACCTCCGCGGAGAGGGTAAGGCTCCGGGCCCGGCCCGGTCGCCACTTGAACTTGAAGTCGGCGCCGTACCACGTATGGCGCAACCCTTCCTCTGCATCGGTGACTCCCGTACCACCCGTTCCGCCCACCTCGAGCCAGCTGAACTCCCCGGTAGTGAAGAAGACCGTGGCACGACCGTTGTACGACATGTCGCCCAGGGACCTCCCGGAGGGGGCGGTCTCGACGCTGTCCCCCTCGTCCGCGACCCGTCCAAGGGTGTAGTGAAGCTCGTCGTGTTCGTCGTGCTCGTCGTGTTCGTGTCCCTGTCCTGGAGGAGCGTTGAGAATGCTGCCACTGAGGGTTACCGGCACTCCCTTGAGGTCTGCCAGGTAGCTCAGCTGTGCTCCGACGGAGGCATAGCCTTCCTCTCCCAGGTAATTCGTGACCAGGAGTGGATAGTCCAGGAAGGAATAGACATGGGCGTGCTGGATGTTGAATCGGCCGGAGAACACCCGCCACTTTCCGGCCCGGAGTCCGAGCCCCCCCGGGAGGGCGGTAAAGCTGGCGTATCCCTCCTCGAGTTCCAGGGTCTCGTCGTGGAAACCGAAGAAGATGTCCCCACGCAGCCAGGGGTTGAGCGCCCCTTGGGCCGCGATCTCAACCCCTCTGAGGATGAGTTCGAGGTCGTCCGGAGTGGTGTCGCCCGCCAGGGCTCTCGTATCGACAATGAATGAAATGTCCGGATTGATGCCGGAGCTTCCTGAACCCTGGGCCGCGGCGGGCACAGAGCACAGGGGACAGACGAGCCCCGCGACCAGAATGGCCAGCAGACGTCGCATGCCTCCTCCTATGATAGAGGGACGTAAAGTGTGGCGACGGAGGGACTAGGCGGGGAGGGGTGGGGCCCGGGAGGGGCACGCGGTGGCGGCCACCCGAGTCGAGGGGGTGTCGAGGAACCCGAGAAGCAACCCCGGGTGCAGGGGAGGCGGTGGGCACTGCTGGCCCAGCGCCGGGCCCAGCGTCTTGCCGGTGTGGCTCAGACAGACGGGGCAGTCCTGGTGGGTCTCATCATGCTCGACCACGATTTCGTGGATCGACAGCCCGCCAAGGGCAATGAGAAGAGCGAGGCCGATCAGGCCCCGGAGGCAAGTTCCCATGTCTTCAGCCTTGATGATCCCGGGCGGGAAGTCAAGGACCCATGGCGGGGCTAGCGGAGGCCGATCACATAGCCGATCCACCCCGGCATGTTCTCGTACTGGGTCCTGCGCCGGAAGACCCCGTCCGACTCGTCCGCCTCGTCGTCCCAGCCCTCGAGATAGACCTCGGTCCTGGCGAATCCGGCGTCCCGGAGCAGGTCGGTGAGCTCCGGGATGCTGTAGAGCCGCCAGTCGTAGGTGAAGGCCTTCCTGATCCGGGTCTTGTCCCGGAACTTGAAATGGATGTGGCAGAGGATGTGGTTGTCCACCACGTTGAACTTGGCCTGTTCCCACACGTAGGTGAAGGCGGGAACGGCAATGCCGTCATCCCGGAAGACCGGATCAATGGATCGGTCCTCCTCGAGCGCTTCCATGGCGTCCGTGCCGCCGAACACATCCAGGACGAACATTCCGTCCTCGACCAGCGAGGCTCTCGCCTTCCTGAAGTATTCCAGGAGTTGATTGCGCTCCTTGAAGATCTGGAACGAGAAGTTGAGCGCGGCCACCAGGTCCACCTTGGGCTCGGTGACGTGGAGCACGTTGTCCTCGATCAGGGTCACCCGGTCGGCGGCTGCTCCGAGCCGCGACACATGGTGCTCGATGCCCCAGTCGAGGGTCGGGCGATCCAGGTCCACTCCCCACGCCCGATTTTCCCTGTGACGCGAGACAAAATCGCAGGCCAGGGCCGAGGTCCCGCAGAAGTCCTCCTTGAGCGTGCGCAGGGGGCGCTTGCGATGGCTCTTGAAGGTGCGGCGAAAGAAGTCCACATCGGCTTCCACGCATTGCACGGACTCCTCGTAGAGGATGTGCTTGTCCGCGGTCTTCGCGGTGAGGGCGCCCGGTTTGGGCTTCTTGCGCTTCTTCTTGTCTTTCTTGCTCTTGGCCATGGCTACCTGTCAGGTTGTGGGGGGATGTGCGTTGGCCCGGGGTCACCCTAGCCGCGCTTGAAGCCTTGCCACGCCGCGTCGGTGGCGCTCTGCTTGAAATAGAGGATCGGAATCAGGAGCAGGACCAGCCGGCTCAGCGGGATGTTGATCAGGCTGACGCCGCAGGCAAGGAGGGCAAGGACGGGGGCGAGCAGGAGGCGTCGGCTGATTCCGGCAATGATCTCCCGGGGCAGGTCGGAGTCCACCAGTCGTCGTCCGTGGATGGCGTAGTGCCAGAGCAACAACAGGGACCATCCGGTAATGCTCACGAAGGAGATGTAGAAGAGCATGGCGAGCTCGTCGTCCCGGTAGGCCGCCTGGATCCCGGTGGCGAAGGGGAGAAACGAGACGCACATGAGAAACAACAGGTTCAGGGCAACGAATTGCCGGTTTGCCCCCCGCAGATAGTGAAAGACCGCGAAGTGTTGCATCCAGTAGGTACCCACGAGAATGAAGCTCGTGACGAACCCGAGGGCGGGGTCCAGGGCTCCACGGAGAAACTCCCCCAGCTTGCTCTCGGGGACTTCGCGCGCGGAGGGTGCTTCCAGGCCCAGGACGAGAATGGTAATCGCGATGGCAATCACGCCGTCGGTGAATGCGGCCAGGCGATCGGGCAGGAAGGTTCCCTTGGATTCACTGTGCTCGCTCACGGATGTCTTCTCCCCGTACACGAAAGAACTCCCGGACACGGTCCGGCGATCGACTTCGGGACGCATCCTACCGCAGATCAGCGGTGGGGGGCGAGTCGGCGCCAGGCGTGATAGACCGGAACCGCCAGGAGCAGGATACCCATGCCGATCAGGGAGTCGCGGGTGTTCTCCAGCAACAGTTGGATCCACAAGGCAATCGCCGCACACAGGAACAGCACGACCGGCCAGGGGTAGAAGGGGACCCGGAAGGGGCGGTCCGCGTGGGGTCGACGGATGCGATGGAGAATCACCGAGCCGATGTTGAGGATGAACCACAGGGTGGAGATGAACACGAAGTAGCGGACGATTCCCTCGAAAGTGGCCACCAGGCAATAGAGCGCTGCGATCAGGGCAAGACCGCCCAGGGAGGCTGCGGGAGTACGTCGGGTTGCATGGACGGTTCCCACGGCCCGGATAAACAACCCGTCCCGCCCCAGGGCATAGAAGACACGGGATCCGCCGATCATCATGCCCATGATGGAACCCAGGGTGGAAGCCAGGACGAGCAGGGTGACGAAGGTGGACCCGGCGTCTCCCATCACGCGCTGGGCGACGTCGACCGCGACCGAGTCGGTTGATCGCACTCCCTCGACACCCAGTACGAACAGATAGGCCAGATTGGTCAGTACATAGATGACGGTGATGCCGAGGGTGCCGATGACCAGGGCTCGGGTCATGTCGCGGGACGGGTCGCGGAGCTCGCCGCTCAGGGTGGGACCGTCCGACCAGCCCTCGTAGGTCCACAGGACCGCGGCAAGCGAGAGCGCGATGGGGGCCAGGGACCAGCCCGCCTCGGGTGCGCCCCACAGGGGTTCCAGATTCGCGATCGAGCCCCGGCCGGCCAGGAGAGCCACCACGAAGATCAGCGAGAGGGCCAACACCTTCGCTGCGGTGAAGGCCCGCAGGGTCAGGGCGCCGAGGCGGACCCCGGCAATGTTGACCGCGGCGACAGTCAGGCAAAGGCCGGCCGCGACGTACGGCCGCACCGGTTCGACCGCGGGAAACAGGCGCGCCAGGTAGGCGGTGAAGACCACGCTGACCCCGGCGATGGACGCGGGGTAGGTGATCATGAACGCGCTCCATCCGTAGATGAAGGCGGGCATGCGGCCGTAGGCCTCGCGCAGGAAGACGTAGGACCCGCCGGTATGAGGGAACATGCCGGCCAACTCGGCAAAGCAGAGGGCGCCGCACAGGGACATGAACCCACCGAGGAGCCAGACCAGCAACATGGCCGCGGTGCCGGGAAGGTGACCGGCGATGACCGGTGGGGTTGCGAAGATACCGGAACCGATGATGATCCCGACGATGAGCGCAGCCACGTCCCAGGAGGTGAGGACACGGCGGAGTCCGGGCTCGGTAGGGGGCACGCGCGGCTTCATTCGACCCGCATGCTACCAGAGGGTGTCGATTTCCTCCAAAGCGGACCTACGGCAACCAGGTAGCGTAGTCCCGGGGGAATCGTCGCACCTCGAAGAGACTCGCGATGTACATGTCACCGGGTCCCGCCCGGTGCGGGTTGTAGAACTCCCACACGATGGTCCCGTCCCGGGTCACCTCGAAGGCACGCCCTCCATCGGTTTCGGTAATCAGGATGTTGCGGTTGGGTAGTTCGTGAGCGGCTCCACACGTGCTGGAGAAGAAGCCCGCATCGGGGCCGCCGTACTGCCAGACCACCCCGTTGTCGGCCGGGCTGGTCACCACCACCCGCGAGGCGGTCCTGGGCTTCCAGTGGTTGTCGAAGACGAGGATTCCGTCCGAGACAACGCGCGGGTCGTGCTGAAGGGCGTAGCCGCCCTGGGACCAGACGACACGTCTCTCCTCCAGATCCACCACCGCGATGCGATCGAGGTGGCAGAACGAGACCAGGATCCGGCCGGCGCGCAGGGCGGGGTTGATCGCTTCCAGCCCTCCGTCGAGAATCCGAAGGGAGTTGGTGTGGAAGATGTCGGTGGCGGGGGAGGCGATGCGCCGCTCCCGCTCCTTGGCCCAGAACCGCTTCGACGCGGTGCGCCACGACTCCTCGGGTCCGGCATTCTCGTAGCACTCCAGCAGGGAAACGGTTTCCATCTCGGTGCCATCCTCGGCCAGACGGGTCACCTTGTCCTCGAGCACCGGTTTGTCCCGGCGCACCCCCGGGACCATGTGGGCCTCGCGGGTGAGGACCAGGATCTGTCCATCCGCGAACACCTCGAGATCATGATGCGCACGATAGGGGTGGGCCCAGATCACGTTGGAATCCCGGTCCAGCTTGAGGAGTCCAAGTCCTTCGTGGATGACCAGGATGTCCCCGTTGGCGAAGAGGTGCGCACGTCGCCAGAATCCGGTGTCCTGCTTCCCCTCCGCCCCGGGGTAGTCGGGCCAGACGTCGAGGAAGGGCCGGCTCCATCGATGCAGCACCGTCCCGTCCATGTCCATGAGAACCGCTTCCGCCGCGTGTCCGGAGGTATAGAAGTTCAGCCCCGGCCAGGCCTGGTCCCTGTCATGGACGACCACGCTGGACCGGGAGGGAGCCGGAGTGGACCCGCCCAGGTAGCCGAGTGCCTCCAGCTGCCGGACCTCGGCCTGCTGTTCCTCCGTCATGTCCGTGTCGAACCGGTGCGTACGGTAGATGCCCCAGCGACCCCGGGTGGGTTCGGGCTCCGCCTCGACGACGGCTGCCGGCCCCGAGTCCCCGCCGTCCCCGCAACCGGTCGGGACGAGGAAGAAGGGGAGGAGCAGCCCTCCCCACCGGAACGCCATGGGTTTCGGCACCAGGAATACGTTCATCGGACCGTGTGACCGGTGAAGGCTCGAACTAGGGCGTTGCCGCCTCGGCCCCGTTGAGCCAATCGCGGAAACTGTCGAACCCATAGGGTCGACCGAGGAATTCCTCGACCAGGTCCGCGGCATCCTGGGTCCCGCCCGGATCCAGCACGGTCCGGCGATACTCCGTGGCCACCTTGGGATCGAGCATGTTCGCGGTGTCGAACCGGCTGAAGAGATCCTTGGCGATGACCAGGGACCACATGTACGTGTAGTACATGGCGGAGTAGCCTTCGAGGTGACCGAACGAGGCGTACATCTGCGTGCCCGGAACGTAGGGGAACGAGCTGTACTTGGTCTGCAGTTCGGGAACCATCTTCTCCATGCTCACCCGGGACGGCTGCTGGTTGTAGGCGTGGAGGGAGACGGCGGAGTAGAAGTTCTGCTGTCGGATGTAGATGCCCTTGCCGAAGTCCTGGGCCGCCCGCAGTCGCTCCACCAGCGCCGCCGGGATCGGCTCACCGGTTTCGTAGTGCCTGGCGAAGGTGGCCAGGGTGGACCAGTCGATGGACCACTCCTCGAGCATCTGGGACGGGGCTTCCACGAAGTCCCACTCGGTGGCCACGCCGGAGAAGCGGATCCATTCCTGGTTGCCGCCGAAGATGGTGTGCAGCAAGTGGCCGAACTCGTGCAGGTAGGTCTCGACGTCGCTGTGCTCCATGAGCGCGACGCCGCTGTCGTCTCCGCCGGGGAAGTTGCAGACCAGGGCCGCCACCGGGACCTGACGGTCCTTGACGCCGCTGTTGATGTTGAACTGCGCCGCGTGACCGTACTTGCCCTCGCGGGGATGCATGTCCAGGTAGAAGCGGCCGAGGTGGGTGTCCCCCTCGAAGATGTCGTAGCACTCCACGGTCTCGTGCCAGACCGGAGCATCGGTTACCGGTTCGTAGCGCACGCTGAACAGGGTCGAGGTCAGGGAGAGGATTCCGTTCCTGACATCGTCGTAGTTGAAGTACGGGCGCAGGGCCTGGGAATCGAAGTCGTACTGCTCGGCCCGGACCAGTTCGCTGAGGTAGGACTTCTCGTAGTCCTCGACTCGGGTCGCGGCGGGGTCGTCCTGGCGCTTGCGGGCGAGCAGGGACTCCACGTCCCGCTCCGCGCGCTCCCGGGCCGCACCGTCCAGCTTCTCGATGAACCTGGCGGCTTCCTCGGGCGACCCCACCATCTTGTCGTCGGTGATGAAGTGGGCCCAGTTGTCGTACCCCAGCAACCGCGCCAGCTCGTAGCGCTTCTCGAGCAGCCGGGTGAAGACCTCCTTGTTCGCCGGGTAGCCCCGGTTGTTGAACGCGTGGTACATCCGTTCCCGGGTCGCCGTGCTTCGCGCATACTTGATGACGGGGAGGTAGTCCGGATAGGCGGTGGTGATGCTGGCCTTTCCGCTCTCGTCCACCGGGTGCCCGTCGATGTAGTCCTTGGGGAGTCCTTCCAGAGCCGCCGGATCGAACTGGACCGTACGTTCGTCATCGCGGATGTTGCGGGAGAACTCCTGACCGATCTCGACCAGCTCCTTCTGCAGGGCCTCGATGCGGTCCCGGGTCTCCTGGTCCTTGTCGACGCCCGAGCGCCGATAGTCCCGCAGGGTGAGCTCCTTGAAGCGGCGGGTCAGGTCGTCCGCCCCGGAGACGTCCACCGCGGTCACCGCCTCGTAGACGTCGCGATTGAGGGAGAGGGCCGTGGTGAAGGCCTGGATGTTCTGGCTTCCGGTCTCGGCCGCGGTGCGCACCGTCTCGTCCGGGTGCACGTTCTCCATGAGCGAAGCCTTGCTCGCTGCCGCATCGATCTCGATACCCAGGTTGTTCAGGACAAGCAGGGTGTTCTCGATCGTCCGTTCC
The DNA here is from genome assembly GCA_942491735.1 of Candidatus Eiseniibacteriota bacterium. Classification (GTDB taxonomy): domain Bacteria; phylum Eisenbacteria; class RBG-16-71-46; order JABDJR01; family JABDJR01; genus CALOCN01. The sequence continues at coordinate 1,293,935 of CALOCN010000014.1, forward strand.
CCGGTGACCCCCAGGAGGGCATCCAGGTACCCCTGGGCGCGCTCGAGGTGGGTATCGATTTCACGGGTGAGACTCTCCGCACCCTCCTCACCGCTTTGCGCCGCGGCGAGGGGAACGCCCCCACCCGGCAGGAGGGCCAAGCCGAACACCGCAGCCCCGGCCGAAGCGGCCAGGATGAGATGCGAACGCACGAAGGACTTCCAGCGAATCTCGTTCATTGAGGTCTCCAGGACGGGGGAACAGGGTGGTCGGTCAAGCCAACGAACCCGGGAACCAGGGGGCGCGGAGTATATCAGGGGAGGCGGGTGACGGGGTGGTGGGAGGTCACGCCGCCGGCGTCCAGTCTCAGGTAGTACCGCCCCGGGGGGACGGGGCTTCCCTTGCCGTCCCGGCCGTCCCAGGTCAGGTGAAGCGGCCCCGGAGGGAGATCCCGGGAGAGGATCAGGTCCAGCCGACGCCCACGGACGTCGAAGACGGCCAGGGTGACCGGGCCGGCCTCGGCGAGGCTGAACCCGATGCCCAGCGGTCCAGTGGAGGCGGGCCAGGGGTTTCGGGAGAGGATCAGGCGGGGAGTGGGGGCCGGATTGGGATCCGGGTCCGCGCCCAGCAGGACCGCGGTGTGGACGATGCGCCGGAGTTCACCCGGGAACTGGCGAAGGTAGTAGATGGCGCCATCCTGCCCGACGGCGTAGTCCACTACCGTTTCGAAACCGGTGCCCCAGTCGTTCGGGTTGGGCTGTCCGGGTTCGTCGCCGATGCGTGTCCACACCCCGTTCACCCTGCGCAGGGCGCGGAGGAATCCCTGGTAGTAGTCGGAGTAGAAGACGGTCCCGTCATAGGCGTAGTGGAACGAGTGCTCTCCGCCGTTCACGAAGCGATAGAACGGCCCGCCGACGACGGCATACAACTCGCTGGGCTGGGCCTGGAAGTACTCGTCGATGGGACCGGTGTAGTCCTGCGAGCCCGCCCCACCCGGCTCGGGGCAGGGCGCGGTGGTACGGACGGCCGCCCCCTCCCGGAAGGGCCAACCCAGGTTGTCCCCGCTGTGCACCTCGTTGAACTCCTCGAAGAAGGCCAGTCCCACATCCCCCACGTAGAGCACCCGGTTCACCCGGTCGATCGAGAAACGGAACGGGTTGCGCAAGCCGAACGCGAAGGTGAGCGCGGCCTCGGGGTCCGTGATGGGAAAGGGGTTTCCCCAGGGGATGAGGAGCGCCTTGTCGGCCGGTCCCGAGCCGAAGTCCGGCAGCGCGGTCACGTTCATGCGGAGGATCACCCCACGGAAGTCCGATGAGTCCTGGGCCGTACACTGGTTGGAGTCGTCCCCCACGCTCATGTACAGCATGTGGGCATTGTCGAAGCGGAGGGTTCCGGCATTGTGGTTCTGGTGGTCGTCCGGAATGTCGACGAGGACGTCGTACCGATCCCCCAGGGAGAGGCTGTCGCTGGTTGAATCGGACAGGGCGCCGGTCGCCCGGAAGCGCGTGAGATAGGTCGTGTTGCCGGGGGCCCGGGTGTAGGCCAGGTAGACATACGGGGACGCAGGCCACCTGGGGTCGACGGCGATTCCCAGCAACCCACGCTCCTGGCCGAAGGTATTCAGATCGGGGAGGGTCAGGATCGGCGCCGGGGCCACCGCCCCCTGCACCACGAGCCTCACCCTTCCGGTGATCTGTTCCGCGACCAGGATGCGGGTGTCGGGCAGGAAGGCGAAGCTGGAGGGTTGATCCAATCCCCCGGCGACCGGTTGGTCGGCGTAGTCCGTGGGCACCACCGCACCGGGCGCGGAAAGGGCAGTACCGGTCAGCAGCGCGAGGGTCAGGAGAGCGGATCCTGCGCGGCCCTTCATGGAATCACAACGAGGCGTCGCGAGGTGCCGAGACCGGGGCCGTCGGCACGGAGGAAATACACGCCGGCGGCAAGGGAAGGTCCCATGTCCTGCCAGCGGACCCGGTGATCCCCTGCGGCCAAACGCCCCGAGAAAGGGGATCGCACGCGGCGGCCGCGGATATCGAAGAGATCGATCCGCACCTCGCCGGCCGAAGCGATGCTGAAGGTGAGTTCGATGGGACCCCCGCGCGGCGCCGGGGAAGGGCTCACCGCAAGTAGCGGCCGGGCCGAAGGGGGCCCGGCGTCCAGGATGCCGCTGCCGGTGAACCGGATGCGGTTGAGCGTGCCGTCGATCTGATGCAGGTAGTAGATGGATCCGTCCCCACCTACCTTGAACTCGGGGACGAGTCCCATACCGGTTCCCCAATCCGTCGCGTTGGGTTGACCGGGGAGGTGGGTGATCTGCTGCCAGACCCCGTCGATCTTCTTCAGACCGCGCATGAATCCCATGTAGTAGTCCGCGTAGAAGAGGACACCGTCATAGAACTCGGGGAACACGTCCCCGCCCAGTCCGGCCCGCCGGTAGACCACCCCGGCTACGAGCACCACGTTGGTGCCGCTGGGGTGCGGGTAGACCATGATGGGGGGATGGTACGTCTGGGCCCCCATCCCGCCCGGTTCGGTGCACCCCACCGCGGAGACCGGGAGGGTACCCTCCCGGAACGGCCAGCCCATGTTCTCTCCCCCGGCGCATTCGCTGATCTCCTCCATCGAGTCCTGTCCCACGTCTCCGACATAGAGAAGGCCGGTTTGGGGGTCGATGGCGAACCGGAACGGGTTGCGCAGGCCGTAGGCAAAGGTGAGGCGTACGTTCGGGTCGGGGCCGGGAAACGGGTTGTCCGGCGGGGTAATGAGCGCCTTGGACGGTGGGCCGGTGCCGGTGTCGGGGAGGGCGGCCACGTCGAGGCGGAGTATGCACCCCACGAACGAAGAGGAATCCTGGGCGGCGCAGAAATCGTTGTCGTCCCCCACGGAGACGAACAGGCTGCCGTCGGTACCGAACCGCAATCCGCCGCCCTGATGACGGCCGTGGAAGTCCGGGAGATCGGTGAGGATGTCGTACCGCGATCCGACAGCGAGATTGAAGCTTTGTCCGTCGCTGAGATCACCGGTCGCGGTGAGTCGGATCAGGTAGCAGGCGTCTCCCGGGGTTCGGCTGAAGTACAAGTAGAGGTGCGGTTGTGCCGGCCAGCCGGGGGACACCGCGACCCCCAGCAGCCCACGCTCGTTCCCTGCGATGTTGAGATCGGGAACGGTGTAGAGAGCGGTCGAGACGCTGTCATTCACCACGAGCTTCAGGTCGCCGGTGTACTGCTCCACCACGAAGGTCCGGCCATCGGGAAGGAAGGCAAGGCTGGTGGGAAGGGACAGCCCGGTGGCAACCACCTCGCTCTGGAAATAGTCGGGCAAGGCGGGGGGGGTGGCCTCGGCAATGGGGTACCCCCACCCCACAAGCCAAAGCAGGGCAAGAACCTGGAAACGCAGCAGATGTGGGTGTTTGCGGTTAACGTGTTGCAATATATCGGGTTGCGGGGCTGGTTAGGGTGTCGGGGCGCCGGAAAGCGGGTCGAGGGTGCGGGCATTCGAGCCAGACTCCCAAGATCATACCAAATCGGGTAGACTCATCGGTTTGGGTGCCCGGCCCGAGTGTTTCCCACCGGCCACCAAGACTCAGTACGCAGGAGGTTTCGAATTCGTAGACGACCTGGGGGTCCACCCCGACGACGCAAGAAAAAGAAGAACAAGAATGCAACGGCGACCTCGACCGGCCCAACCAACAAGCCGGACGCGATCGTGGTGGAAGGCATTGTCGTGGACAGCCTTCCCAACGCCCGGTTCAAGGTGAAGATGGAGAATGGCCACGAGATCCTGGCTCATGTCTCCGGCAAGATGCGCAAGCACTTCATCCGCATCCTCAACGGGGACAAGGTCACGGTTGAGCTCTCGCCCTACGACCTGACCCGGGGTCGTATCACCTATCGCTACAAGTAGTCACGGCTCGGGGGCACCGGCCCCCGGGGTTTGACCCGAACGTTCCAACTCGTTACCATTGTTGTATCTAGCAAGTGGGAAAGGAACCATGAGAGAGACGAATACCGAATCTCTGATCGACATCACCCAGGCGGCCCGGGACGAGGTGGCCCGACTGCTCGCGGCCGAGAACCGGGAGGGTCTGGGTCTGAGACTGGGTGTCCGGGGTGGCGGATGTTCGGGGCTCTCCTACGTGGTGGAATTCGGGTTGCAGGAACCGGGAGACCGGGTTCTCGAGTTCAGCGCTCCGGACTTCCATGCCTATCTGGACCCGAAGAGCCTGCTGTATCTCAAGGGTTGTCGCCTGGATCACCAGGGCGGTCTCTCCGGGAAGGGCTTCGTGTTCAGCAACCCGAACGCCGAGAACACGTGCGGGTGCGGGGAATCGTTCAGCGTGTGACGGTGCCCAGCCGTCAGGGGGATTCGAACAACAGGGTCCGGACCACGCGCTCCCGCGTTGGATTTTCCACCGAATCCCCGCTTGCCGTCGGCCGCGTCGACGGGGAAGATGCCGCTTCCTTCCTCGATGCCCAGCTTCCACTTCGCATGGCCGATCTGGCCCCCGGGCGCAGTGCCTACACCGCCTATCTCGATCGCAAGGGGCGTGTGACCGCCGACCTCGAGTTGTTGGCCACGGACGAGGGGTATGTTCTCCTGGCGCGATGCGAGGTGCTGGACGGGTTGCTGGCCCGCCTGGAGGAGCATCGGTTCCGTGAGCGGGTCACCATGGAAGCCACTGCGGGTCGAGTTGTGCTTGAGCTGCACGGCCCCGAAGCGCCTGCGCTCCTCTCCCGGCTGACCGGCGGTCGCGTTCCCACGGACGCCGGGTCGCACGTTCCGATCACCCTGGCCGGCGTCCCGTCGCATTACCTGTCCCGGCCCTGGACCGGCGACGTGGGGGGGCAGCTGATCATCGACCGGGACGCGTTACCGCGGGTCGTCTCCGCGATTCGCGACGCGGAGCCCGAGGCGGCGCAACTGGACGCCGACGACCTGGAGATCCTGCGGATCGAGGGGGGACGCCCCCGTCTGGGCGTCGACATGGATGAACGCACACTGCTCCTGGAACTCGACCTTCCCGGCATGGTGTCGCACGACAAGGGTTGCTACCTGGGGCAGGAGACCGTGGCCCGGGTCCACTCGCGCGGTCGGGTCAATCGGCTGTTGCGCGGGCTGGTTTTCGATGGGGATGTTGTCCCGGCGCCGGGAAGCCTGCTTCTGGTCGAGGATCAGCCGGTGGGAGAAGTTCGCAGTTCGACCTGGTCTCCCAGTCTCGATCGCCCCATCGCCCTGGCCATGGTGCGACGACTCCAGGCCGAACCCGGGTTCGTGCTTCACGTCCGGACCGGCGGCCGGCTGCAACCGGCCACGGTCAGCGCGCTCCCCATCTACGCCCCTCCGGGTCCGGGCGAGCAGGCCGAGCGTTTCTTTCGCGAGGGACTCGAGGCGTTCGAGGCGGACGAACTTGGGCGGGCCCTTGATCGCTTCGAGCGCGCGACCCTGATGGATCCCTCCCGGTACGACGCGTTCGAATCCGCGGGGGTCTGCCTGGAACGACTCGGGAGAATGCCCGAAGCGATCGAGATCATGGAGTCGCTGACCCAGATGGACCCGGACAATGTCATGGCCTGGACCAACCTGAGCCGGTACTACGCGGCCCAGGGGCGTATCGAGGACGCGGAGAAGATCAAGGGGCACGTTACCTTCCTGGTCTGGAAGCAGGAAGCGGGGGAGCAGGCAGCCAAGGCCAAGGCGCAACAGGCCGATGCTACCCGCAAGGCGGCCCTGGTCGAACGCATCCCCCTCTTCGAGGAAGTGCTGGAACTGGATCCGCAGGATGTGGTGGCGAACTTCGGGTTGGGAAAGGCTCTGGTTGACCTGGAACGCTACGAAGAGGCGGTTCCCCGGCTCCGGGCAGCCATTGCGGCGCAGCCGGACTACAGCATGGCCTACAACCACCTCGGGACCTGCCTGATCGCGATGGGGCAGCGCACCGAGGCCGTGGAGGTCCTGCGGGGCGGTGTCGCGGCGGCGACCACCCGGGGGGACTTCATACCCAAACGGGACATGGAGCGCAAGCTCCTGGAACTGGAGCGGGAGTCGTGACGCCGTGATCCCGGTCCTGGTTCTGGTCGCCTTCCTGGGCTCCGTGCCGGGTGCGGGCGATCCGTCGTTCAGCCATGCGGACTGGTCGGAGCTGCTCACGCGCCATGTAGCGGATGGAAAGGTGGATTACGAGGGCCTGCGCACCGACCGGGGACTCCTGGATGCGTACCTCGCTCGCACCGCGGGGGCGAATCTGGCCGGATGGAGCGGGGACGAGCGCAAGGCGTTCTGGATCAACGTGTACAACGCGCGGATGGTGGAGATCATCCTGGATCACTGGCCCCTGGAGAGCGTGCTCGACATCGGCAAGATCGTGGTCGTCCCCACCCTCAAGGCGTTCAAGATCCGGTTTCCCGCGGCCGGGAGCGACCGATCCCTGGATGATGTGGAACATCGGATCCTGCGCACGAACTTCAACGACCCCCGCATCCATGCCGCGATTGTCTGTGCCTCCGCTTCCTGCCCGGTGTTGGCGTCGGAAGCCTATGATCCGGAGCAGCTCGACGCACAGCTTGATGCCGCCATGGACGGCTTTCTCCGCGACCCCTCCCGGAACCGGATCTTCGACTCCCCGCCCCGGATCTCGAAGATCTTCGACTGGTTCGAGGAGGACTTCCGCAAGGAGTCCGGTTCGGCGTGGGCGTACATCCTCGGTCGTCTGACCGTCGAGGAACGGACCCGGGTGGGGGCGCCGCCGCCGAAACACCTCGACTTCGACTGGTCACTCAACGAGCGCTAGGTCGGGTCACCATGATGCAGACCAACTTCGCTGCCGTTCTTCTCATCGCCTGCGGCTGGTTGCCCCCCGCGGGGGCGACCGCCTCCGGGCCGGCTCCCGCGGCGTCCCGGAGCGAGATCGTCCGCGTGTTCTCCTGGGCCGATGCGGAGTCCCGTCTCCACCCAGCCTGGAAAGAGCGCCGCTTGGACGGTCGCACGCTCTACCACGTGGTCCCGGCCGAGGGAGGCGCCTACGTGACGGCGCGGTCCTCGGCTTCCGCCTCCACCCTGTACCAGGAGTTCGAAGCCATCCCGGTCCGTGGTCTGCAGCTGGCGTGGACCTGGCAGGTGGTGGAGTTTCCCACGGGTGAGTCCCTGCGGGAAAAGTCGGGAGACGACCGGGCCGCGTCGGTGGCGGTGGTGTTCGACAAGGGGTTCCTGCCCTGGCAGACCAAGGCCATCTTCTACGTGTGGAGCGAATCCCTGCCCGAGGGGACGGTCATCCCCAATCCGTACACGCGCAACGTGCGCATGATCGTCGTCCAGTCCGGGGAGGCCCCGGGCTGGGTGCACGAGATCCGCGATCTGGCCGCGGACTACCGGATGGCTTTCGGGGAGCCGGCGACCCGCATCGAGGGCGTGGGAGTGCTCACCGACAGCGACAACACCGGGTCCCGGGCGGGTGCCGCCTACGGGCCGCTCTGGCTCTCCCGGGTCCGGTAGGCTCGCCCTGCGGCAGATCTATTCCGGGTCCGCGCGGATCCGGGGCCGCTAGGCACTCGTCCCATCGGGGCCGTCCAGTTCCTTGCGGATCGCTTCCGCCTTGGCGGTGAGTTCGGCGAACAACTCGATCCTTCCGTTGCGTTGGGCCTGGAACGCCTCGGCAAGCGTCTTCTCGTACTGCTTCTGGAGCTTCTTGTGGGGGTCGGACTTCAGGAAGTTGAACATGGGGATCTCCTTGAGGTTCGGTCGAAGTTCGGATTCGATCAGCGTCGGGAGCGCACCGTGGCCAGTCCGCCGTCGACCCCCAGCACCTGGCCGGTCACCCACGAGCGCCCGGAATCCAGGAGCCAGTCGATGGCCGACGCGACCTCTTCGGGTTCTCCAACCCGTCCCAGAACGTGCATGGATCGGGAAGCCTGCAGGGCGGTTTCGTTGCGGGTAATGCGCTCGGTCAGGGGACTACGGACGAGACCCGGAGCGACGGCGTTGACCCGGATCCCCCGGTGTCCGTAGGACGCCGCGGCGGAACGCGCGAGTCCTTCCACTCCCGCCTTGGCGGCCGCGATGGCCTCGTGGTTGGCGAGTCCGATCCGCGCTGCGGCCGAGGAGACGAGCACGATGGACCCGCCACTCGCCGTCATGGCCTTGACCCCGGCCCGCACGGCGTAGAACGACGAGGTGAGATTCACGGCCATGGTGTCCTCCCAATCCTCGTCCGATGTCAGATGGGCCGGCTTGAGGAGAAGACTCCCCATGCAGTTGACGAGTCCCTCGAGACGCCCGAACTCGGACTCCGCCCGGGCGACGGCCTGGGTGATGGACTCGGGGTCTTCGGCGGAGACGGGGATGGTCACAGCGCCGAGGGCGTCGCCCAGTTCGGCCAGTCGGTCTGGATGTCGCGCTCCCAGCACCAGCGGAGCATCGCGGTCGGCCAGGAGCCTGGCCACGCTGGAACCAATGGCGCCCGTGGCGCCGAGGATGAGGTGGGCGCCTGCGGATGGTGTGTTCATTGGGACCTCACGGTGGGTAAGCTGAACTAACTGTCTAGTTAATGTATAGAATAATGCCTGAGAGCCGAGGCCGTTGTCCACATAATACTAGACAAATCTTAGACAAGAGTACACACTCTCACTCTTGGAAGTTCAACCGGGGGCCCTCGACGGGTGTTGGCGGTCCCGGTTCACGTGGAAAGGCCCCGGGTTTCGACCTGGAAAGGAGTCAATGGCCATGATCCGAAAAATCGACATGCCCTTCCTGGCGGCAGTGCTGCTTTCGTTCCTGCTCAGTGTGTCTCTCTGGTTCTCCGGGCAGAAGGAAGCAGGGCAGTTTGTAGGGATTTGGGTTCCTTCCATTCTAGCCTTGGGTATCTGGTTCCGACTTGCCGCCGGGAGGCAGCGATGAGCGACACACAGATCTTTGTCATCGGAGTCTTCGCCAGCCTTCTCATTGCGGTCCATGTGGGGGTGCACCTCATCCAGTTCCGCCGCATCGATCGCGAGATGTCCAAGGAGGCGCCTCCCGGTCACTCGCATGAACCTCCCGGTCACTCGCATGAAGATGCCGCGGGCGATGCCCGCTCCCGCATGGGCGTTGTCCGCGGAACCTCCGAGTGAGGCCGGTCGTGGTTGGGGAGACCCCAAGCTCAGGACAGGGAAAGGGCCTGCCCCCGTGTGGGGAGGCAGGCCCTTACTACCCAGTGCTCCGAACCGGCCAGCCCTAGTCTTCCTTGAGCAGGAGGGTCCGGGGGTCCAGCCGCAGGTGCAGGTTGCTGGTGTCGGTGTTCTCGTGGTCCTTGAGCAGGCGCAGGGAAATGGCGCCGTCCTGGGGCTCCAGTTGCACCATCACCGCCACCCAGGCCTCGAACCGCGCGACCGGATTCGGAATGCCCTTGGGATTGGTGATCGGCTCATCCCGGTGGGTGAGTGCGGAGAGCCACAGTTCCACGTTCTCGTTCTTGGCGATTTCCTTGAGCGCGGCCATGTCCGTTTCCGAGGCGTTGACGAAGTCGAACCCGTCCAGAATGATCGCTTCGGGTTGGAAGTGGGCATGGGTCTTGTAGAAGCTGATGTCCTCCTGGAGCCGCTGTACGGAGAACGTGTTGCCCCGGAAGGTGTGGATGAGTCGGGAACGCTCCACCTTGAGATGGGTGTTGAGCGCGTCGTCGAGGTTGACCGTGCGTCGCAGGTCCTCGAACAGCCCGTCGTAGAACTCCCGAACGCGATCCACCGAGTCGTGCAGCGAGAAGTGGATGACCCGGCGCCCCCGCATGAGGTCGTCCAGGGCGATTCCGATGAGGCATGCGGTCTTGCCCACGCCCGCGCGTGACATGACGATTCCCAGGTTGCCCTTGCCCAGGCCGCCGTGGATGGACTTCTCGAATACCCGCAGGGGGCTTCTGTCGTTGACGTCCTTCGTGTACATGAACGCTCTCCTTACTTGTTCCCGGCGGCTCGTTTTTCCTGGTACTTCTTGATGAGTTCTTCCTCGATCTCGCGCGGCGCGGGAGCGTAGCGGGAGAACTCCATGCTGAACTCGGCCTTGCCCTGGGTGGAGGACCGAAGGGCGGTCGCATAGCCGAACATCTCGGACAGCGGTACCTCGGCCTCGATCCGTACGAATCCGGCATCCTCCGTGGTTCCGATGATCATGCCACGACGCTGCATGAGCGTCCCCATCACGTCCCCCTGGAACTCGCCCGGGGTCTCCACCTCCACCTTCATGAGAGGCTCCAGCACCTGGGGCTTGGCCCGAGGATACACCTCCCGGAACGCGGCGCGGGCTGCGGCCTGGAAGGCCATGTCCGAGGAGTCCACGTTGTGGCTGTTCCCGTCGGTGAGGGAAATCCCCACCCCCACGATGGGGAAGCCGACCAGGGGCCCCTTGTCCAGGGAGGACTTGAAGCCCTTGTCCACGGCGGAGATGTACTGGGTGGGGATGTTGCCCCCGGTCACCTTGTTCTCGAACTCGTACTCGCCGGACTCGGTGGGGAACATGCGACCGACCACGCGGCCGTACTGCCCCGAACCACCGGTCTGCTTCTTGTGCGTGTAGTCGAAATCGGCCGGGATGGTGATGGCTTCGCGGAAGGCCACCTGCGGAATCCCGGTCTCGACCTCGGCGTTGTACTCGCGCTTCATCCGCTCGATGTAGACCTCGAGATGAAGCTCACCCATGCCGGCGATGATGGTCTCGGAGGTCTCCTCGTCCACGCTGGCCCGGAAGGTGGGGTCCTCACGGGTGAATCGCTGGAGCGCCTTGGACATGTTCTGCTTGGCGTTGTTGTCCTTGGGCTTCACCGTGATCTTGACCACCGGCTCCGGCACGAACATGGACATCATGGATGCCTCGATCTTGCCGTCGGTAAAGGTGTCGCCCGAGGCGCAGTCCACGCCGAACAGGGCCACGATGTCGCCGGCCATGGTGCTCTCGATGTCCTCCATCGCGGAGGCGTGCATGCGGACCAGACGGCCTGCCTTGACCTTCTTCCCGGTCCTGGCATTGAAGATGAAGTCGCCCTTGTTGAGCGATCCCTGGTAGATGCGGATGTAGGTGAGCTGTCCGTAGGCCCCGTCCTCCAGCTTGAAGGCGAGCGAGATGAGCGGAGCCTCGGGGTCCGGCACGACCTTGAACGACTTCTCCTCGCCGTCTTCCAGGGCGATGGCCTCGTTCTCGACGTCCGCGGGGCTGGGGAGATAGTCGTTGACCGCGTCGAGCAGGGGCTGGACGCCCCGGTTCTTGTAGGCGGAACCCATCAGCACCGGGCACAGCTCCAGCGAGATCACGCCCTTGCGGATGGCCCGTTTGACCTGCTCCTCGGTCGGGTTCCCTTCCAGGACCGACTCCATGAGCTCGTCGTCGAACATGGATACCGCATCCAGCATCTCGTCGTGACGGGTCTTGGCTTCCTCCTGGAGGTTCTCCGGAATATCCGCCTCGCGGATCCTCTCCCCGTTGTCCCCTTCGAAAAAGAGGGCCTTCATCCGGACGAGATCGACCACCCCGTCGTGGTTGGCCTCCAGGCCGATGGGCATCTGGATGAGAACGGAGTTGAGACCGAGCTTCTCCCGCAACTGGCCCGACACCCGAACCGGGTTGGAACCCACCCGGTCCAGCTTGTTGATGAAGGCGAGGCGGGGCACGTTGTAGCGGCGCATCTGCCGGTCCACCGTGATGGACTGGGACTGTACGCCGGCCACACCGCAGAGCACGAGGATCGCGCCGTCGAGCACGCGCAGGGAGCGCTCGACCTCGATCGTGAAGTCGACGTGCCCGGGGGTGTCGATGATGTTGACGTGATGCCCCTTCCACTGCGCGTGGGTGGCGGCCGACGCGATGGTGATCCCGCGCTCCCGCTCGAGGTCCATCGAGTCCATGGTGGCGCCCACGCCGTCCTTGCCACGCACCTCGTGGATGGCGTGGATTCTCTCCGTATAAAAGAGGATGCGCTCGGTCAGGGTGGTCTTACCCGAGTCGATGTGGGCGCTGATACCGATATTTCGAACCTTGCTCAGGTCCTTGAACATGGGTCTATTCCCTTGAAAGGATGCGGGTTACGGGAGTGGTCGAGGCTTGGATCGACCGCGGAAAAATCGCCCCAATCGAGGGGCGCAAAAAGTCGGGAGAGCTTATCACAAGTTTCTCGAAAGGCAACCCCGGACTTCGCAGATCCAGTCGGGGCCGTCAGTTATCGGTCTTGCTGCGTGCTTCCTCTTTCATCGCCTTGATCCTGGACTGGACGTACTCGCTCTCGGTGGCCAGGGTGAATCCCTGGACGATGGCGGTGTCGGGAGCGTCGGCCGAGGCGGGCAGGACCCGCAGTTCGACATGGAGGGGCACCTGCCGCCCATACGGGTTCTTGCCCAGGAACTCCCACATCCGGGCGGCCCACAGCGAGTGCCTCACCCAGAAGGTCATGCCGTTGCAGGGAGAGAGCAGCTGGGCCGTCGACTGGTCGCAGCGCACCTCCTGAAAGCGGTAGAGAACGGTCTCGGGCTGCAGGCCGGTCGCGACCAACCCGTTGAGGAACTCCGCATTGGAGTAGGTCGCACTGTCCCGGACCGTCGCCCTGAAGGTGCTGTCCGAGGTGTCCCAGGAGGCCGACTCGAACCCGGGCCATCCGGTGAGGAACGCGACCACCGCCTCCGGATCACCGGGAGGGGAGGCCGGGGTGACCACGACCTCGTTCAGGCCGCGCTCCACGGCGAACCCCGGGGAAGCGGGGAGCAGCAGGGCGAGGGACAGGAAAAGGGCAAGACGTTGCATGTAGATCCTCCGAATGGGGCCCGGGAATAGTATCGCAGGCGGGTCGGGTTTCATCCCTGCCGGTCAGAAGGGGAGCAGATGCTGCCCCGGGTAGTAGGCGTGCAGGATCCCGGCAAGCAGGAAATAGTCCACGATCAGGTGCACGATGAGGACATAGAGCAGATTCTCGGATTCCTCGAACATGGAGCCCTGGGTAAGCGCGAAGACGTAGATCAGGAAGGGACCGAGTCCGGTAAAGGCCATGTCGTAGAGGACGGCGGTGTACACCACGGCCTGGCCCAGGTTGGCGATCCGGAAGGGGAAGATGCTGCGCAACACCGCAAACACCGTGTTCACGAAAAAGAGCTCGTCCCAGATCCCAACCCCGTTGATCCCCGCGAACAACCGCCAGGTCTGCTCGGCGACCGGGTCCGGGGGGAGCGCCCAGTTGAACGGGACCTCGGGGCTGACCACCTTGAAGTAGAGCTCGAATGCGCCCCAGGCGAGCGGGATCGAGATGGCTACGTAGAACAGATCCAGCCAGCGAAACCGGGTGGGGAAGAGCTGGTAGCGAATCACCCCCGGGTCGGTCCGTTTCAGGATCAGATAGGGGATCAGGATGACGGCGAGGAATATCGAGGCCAGCAGCGTGAAGTGCGGCGTCGAGGTGTCGGTATTGATGGGGGCCACACCTAGGACGGCCACCGCACCCAGCAGGACCAGCATGCGGCGGGTGAAACGGCGATCCCCCTCCCTGAGACACAGGTAGGCGGCCAGCACCCATGCCGGAACACCGGCGAGGGGAATCTCCAGCGGGATGAGGAGTACGGTCGCGGCGCAGAAGGCGACCAGCGCCGAGAGGCGTAGAGGGGTCGTTCCGGCGCCGGCGAACTTCACGAGAGCGGTCACGCCGCGAAGAGTACAGCGCTCCCGGTCAAGGTCTCAACCGTCGGCCGTCTTGTCCATGCCGCGCGGAACTGCGACCATCGGCCATGGAGGAGAACTGATGACCCTGCAGGACTGGCAACGTTTCAAGCGGTGGTTCTGGTCGGACGAAACCCTCGGCGTGTCCCTGGACGTGAGCCGGATGGCTCCCGACACGGAGTTGCTCGCGGCGGCCCAGGGAATCCCCGAGGCCCTGGGCGCCATGGCGGCCCTGGAGAACGGCTCGATCGCCAATCCGGACGAGAAGCGCCGGGTGGGGCACTACTGGTTGCGGGACCCCGACCTCGCACCGGCCGACGAGCTCTCCCAGGCGATCCGCCTGGCCCGGGAGCGTGTGGAGCGCTTCGCCACCGAGGTGCGCGAGGGACGGCTTCGGGTCGAGGGTCAGGCGGTCACCGACGTCCTCCTCATCGGTATTGGCGGGTCGGCCCTGGGGCCCCAGTTCCTTGCCGACGCCCTCGGCCGCCCCGGATTCCTGCCGCTCCATGTGCTGGACAACACGGATCCCGACGGCATGGACAGGCTCTACCAGTCCCTCGGGGACCGTCTCTCCGGGACGCTGTGTCTTGTCGTCTCGAAATCCGGCGGCACCAAGGAGACCCGCAACGGGATGCTGGAGACCCGGGCCGCATTCGCCGCCCGGGGGCTCGACTTTGCCCGTCACGCCGTCGCGGTCACCGGTGAAGGCAGCGCGCTGGAGAAGACCGCGAGGGACGAGGGCTTCCTGGAGATCTTTCCCATGTGGGACTGGGTGGGAGGACGGACCTCGTTGTTCTCCGCCGTCGGGTTGCTGCCCGCGGCCCTGGGGGGAGTGGATGTCGATGCGCTGCTCGCCGGTGCGCGGGCCATGGATGTCCACACCCGGCACGGCGCGCTGAACCGCAACCCGGCCGCGCTGTTGGCCGTCTCCTGGTTCGCTGCCGGCCAAGGACAGGGAGCGCGGGCCATGGTGGTCCTTCCCTACAAGGACCGCCTCCTGTTCCTGGGGCGCTACCTCCAGCAACTGGTCATGGAATCCCTGGGCAAGGCATTGGATCTGGACGGTCGGGAAGTGCGTCAGGGTCTCACCGTCTACGGCAACAAGGGTTCGACCGACCAGCACGCCTACGTCCAGCAACTGCGCGACGGTCCCGACGACTTCTTTGCCGCGTTTGTCGATGTGCTCCGTCATCGGGACGGCGCGTCCGAGGCCATGGAGCCGGACGTTACCTCCGGGGACTATCTGCTCGGTTTTCTCCTGGGGACCCGGCGGGCCCTCAGCGAGGCCGGTCGCCGTTCATTGACCCTCACCCTGCCCCGGGTCGATGCCGCGAGCGTGGGCGCCCTGGTCGCGCTCTTCGAGCGGGCGGTGGGTCTCTACGCGAGCCTCATCCGGGTCAATGCCTATCACCAGCCGGGAGTCGAAGCGGGGAAGGTCGCGGCGGGGGCCGCGCTGGAGTTGTGGCGACGCGTGCTCGCCGTGCTGCGGGCACAACCCCGGTCCTGGACCGCTCCCGCCCTGGCCGAGCACCTCGAGGTGCCCAGAGAAACCGAGGTCGTGTGGCGTCTGCTGGAGCACGCGGCGGCCAATGGGGACCACGGTGTCACACGCCGCGCGGGCGAGCAGCCATGGGACGCGGCGTTCACGATCGGATGAACAGGAGGGCAACCCCGCCCACGGCAACCAGGGCTCCCAGGACCGCTCGACTCGATACCGGTTCCCCATGGACCCCCCGCACCAACGGCAGAACGAGCACCGGAGTGAGGGCCATGAGCGTGGCCGCGATCCCGGCCTGGGTGTGGAGGACGGCGATCAGGGACAGCCACACTCCCATCACCGGCCCGACCACCACCGCGCCAACGGTGGCGATCTGCGCCCCCCGCTCACGCCAAAGATCCGCCAGCCGGACCCGACGGCGGGCGACCAGGGCGATCAGCCACACCCCGAGCATGGCCGCGGCCATGCGGATTGCGGTCGCGGCCAGGGGATCGATCCCGTCGCCCATCCCGATCTTGGAAAGAACGAGGCCTACCGCCTGGCCGGACGCGCCGAGGAATCCGAGGACAACCCCCCGAATGCGATGACCACGGGGCAGGGGTGTTCCCGAGGTCCGCTCGAGAACGACCCAGACGACCCCGGCCAGGGTGATGCCCATCCCCAGGACGGCAAGACCGCCCAGCCGTTCCCCCAACAGGGGAACCGCCAGCACCGCGGCCAGGGGTGGAGCCAGGGTCATCAGGAGGGTGGCCAGTCGGGGGCCCAGGCTGACCATGGCCCCGAACAGGGCCCAGTCCCCCAGGGTGAGTCCGATCCAACCGGAAAGGGCCAGGAGGACCAACCCGTCCCCCGGGGCCGGAATCCACGCGGTGCCGCGGGTGAGGGTGAGGAACGCGGCCAGGATCAGGAAGGCGAGGGTGATCCGGACCAGGTTGAGGGTGAAGGTTCCGATTCGCCGCGCGGCGAAGGTGAAGAGAAGGGAGCCGATCGCCCACAGCGCGGCCGTACCCAGCGCGGCGAATTCACCCGGGAACGGCATGTGGGTGGGGCGGGATCAGGCGGGGACCAGGTTGATATCCTGTTGGATTTCCGCGCGGTCGAGCAGGGAACGGATACCGGCCAGGACGGCCTTCTGGTCCACATCCTCCAGGAAATGCACCGCGGCGTCCTCGCGGACGAGGGTCCACCAGGCCACCAGGCGGCTGTCCAGGAAGACCAGTCCCTGGTCGTCGCCGGCTTCCTCGTTGGGACGGTACCGTGTCTTGTAGGCCAACAGGAGGGGATCGGCCGGCGGCACGATCACCATGCCCTTGCTCTGGCTCTTGCGCATACCGCGCAGCTCCTCGAGGTCGGTGTCCTTGAGGAAGGTCGAGAACTCCTCGCCCTCCACGATCACCTCGGACACCCGGTGCTTGGCGATCAGCTTGCGGGCCGCGGCCACGGTGACCCCGAGAAACCCGGCCAGATCCGGTGCTCCGACCGGCCCGTAGGACTCGAGGTACCAGCCCACCAGTTCGTTGTAGTCATGGAGCCGCTCGATCTTCTGCCCCAGCCAGTCCTTGGTCCAGACGAAGTTGGACTGGGGTCCGTCCCCGTCCTTCCAGACGATGTAGCCCTCCTGTGCCGCCTCGCGCAGCATGAACAGTCGGGTGTTGGCGTCGCTGATCGAGCTGCGCAGCGATTCACGGGAGAGGACCTCGGGACAAAGACGCTTGAGGAGCCGCAGCCGGGCGGTGGTGGAAAGCTTGGATCGGGCATCGAGAAAACGCATCCACCGGGGTGCGGTGATTCCGGCCGCCGCGAGGTAGGTGCTGACCTGGGGCCGGGGCACGACCTGGAGTGTTCCCCGAACCCCCCAGGTCCGGATCAGGCTCTTGCGCTCCTGCAGGGCCCGCAGCAGCGTCTGCTGGGTGTAGCCGGGGAACCGGGCGGCCAGGGAGAGGTGAATCCCGTCGAGCTTGTCACCGCGGACGCCGCAGGTCGCGGTCACCACGGCGGCGATGGATTTCCGCTTGGCCAGGGTGTCTCCCAGAAGGCCGGTACGATGGGCGACGCGCGAGAAGACGTTCTGGGGGGTGACCGGAATGGCCGACATGAAACTCCTTCGGGCAGGGTGGGGGCCGACAAGCGCTACGCTTTCTAACCGTACACAGAAGCGCCCCCCCGGCCAACCCCTAAGCGCCAACCGGGGATAGGCGGGCAAGGCCTTGTCTTCGGTCGGCTTGGAACGACGGCCGCGACTTGGGTGCCGCCGCCGCGCCCCCTGGACGCTCCCTCGATGGACCGGTCCACTTGCGGTATAGTCCCCCGCGACCTTCCCGGGGGCCGCCGTTTCGACGGCCGCTCGGCCCTCGGGGGGGTCCATCCAAGGAGACAACGTGGTTCAACACCCGCTACATCATGGGCGAAACCTTGCCATTCTGGTGGGGGGAGGACCCGCGCCCGGCATCAACGGGGTGATCCGTTCCGTGGCGATCCACGCCATCAATTCCGGCCTGCGGGTCATCGGGATCTACGACGGTTTCCAGTGGTTGGCCCAGGGCGACTCCAGTCGTCACACCGAGCTCCGCATCGAGGACGTCTCCCGGGCCCACTACCGGGGCGGGTCGATCCTGCGCACCAGCCGGTCCAACCCCACCACCAACCAACGCTATCTGGAAGCCACCGTGCGTTCCCTCAGCGAACTCAACGTGGACTTCCTGGTCACGGTGGGAGGGGACGACACCGCGACCTCGGCCATGCACCTCAACCGTATTGCCGGCGAACAGTTCGCGGTGGCCCACGTGCCCAAGACCATCGACAACGACCTGCCGCTACCGGGCGGGATGCCCACCTTCGGCTACGAGACGGCCCGGCATCGGGGAGTGGAGCTGGTCCAGTCCATCATCGTGGACGCCCAGACCACCAATCGCTGGTACTTCCTCGTTTCCATGGGACGCAAGGCGGGCCACCTCGCGCTGGGAATCGGGAAGGCGGCCGGAGTGACCCTGACCGTCATCGGCGAGGAGTTCCGCAACCAGCAGGTCTCCATGGAAACGGTGTGCGACATTCTCGAAGGGGCCATCATCAAGCGCAACGCCATGGGGCGCGGCTACGGGGTGGCGGTACTGGCCGAGGGGCTCTCGGAGCGCATGGACCCCGAGGAACTGGCCCGGCTCTTCCCGGTGGAACGGGATGCGCACGGCCACATCCGTCTCTCCGAGGTCGAGCTGGGTCGCATGGTGAAGAACATCGTCCGGGGCCGGCTCCGCGAACGGGGCATCTCCGGAACCATCGTCGACAAGGACATCGGCTACGAGTTGCGGTGCGCCGACCCCATCCCGTTCGATCTCGAGTACACCCAGGATCTGGGGCACGCCGCGGTCGAGTTCCTGCTCTCGGGAGGGGACGACGCGATGGTGGCCATCGACAAGGGGCGGCTCATTCCGATTCCCTTCGAGTCGATCCTCGATCCCGCGTCGGGCAAGGCGCGCATCCGCGAAGTGGACATCGACAGCGACTCGTACCGCATTGCCCGCAACTACATGATCCGGCTGGAGGCGAGCGACTTCGAGGATCCGCGGAGCGTGGCCCGGCTCGCCACCATGGGCAAGATGAGCGCAAACGACTTCACGAAGAGATTCGAGTACGTGACGCATGATCCCCCCATCCGGGAGAAGCCGTCGGCACCGGCCAGGCAACCCGGAACGCAGCGCACCGTCTGACCTTCGTGCTACGCTGAGCCGGTCCACTTCCCATGGGTTGATCTCCCCGTCCCGGGAGACCATCCGATGTGTTCACGTTTTCTGCCCGCGTTGCTGGCCTTTGCCCTGACTCTTCTCGCGGTGCCCTGCGCCGCTTTGCTTCCGGCGGGGACTCCGCCCCCCGGAGCGCAGAGCAGGCCCACCCTGGTTCGCGGTCCCTACGGTTTTCTCACCGCGTGGACCGATGACGCCGATCCGTCCCGGTCCCGGATCTTCTGGTCGCGATTCCAGGGCCCCCCGCCCACCCTCGTCGCCTCCCCGGTGAGTGCGGGCCAGGCCTCCCAGGTCCGGTCCTCCGTCGCCGCCACCGCTGCCTGGTCGCTCTGTCTTTGCGAGACCTGGCCCGGGACCGGCTATTCGCGGGTGGAGGCGGCCGAGCTGCCGGTGACCGGGCCGCCCCGTCTGGTGCAGACCACCCCGGTGACCTCGGGGGGGCACTTCGTGGCCCGCGGAACGGTTGCGGTACGGGCCGAGGTCGGCGTGATGATCTGGGAAGACGAACGGGATGCCCCCGGCGATCTGTACCTGGCGCGTTGGGACCGCGGTGTGGGGCTTCGGGATGCGGGAGGCATTCCGTTCGCGGTGGGCACTGCCGATCAACGCTGGCCGAGCGTTGCCGCGACCGCCGGCGGGTTTCTCGTGGCCTGGGCGGAACGGCCCGATGGGGAACCGGTCTACCGTATCCGGCTCCGGGAACTGGATTCCCAGGGAGAGCCCAGCGGCGCACCGGTGCTCGTTTCGCCGACCGGCGTCGATGCCGGCTGGCCCCACGTCGCGGCCGGACCCCAGGACGCCTGGGTGGCCTGGTCCATGGACACCGGGGGCGGGGATCTCCAGGGCAGGCGCGTCTGCCACGACGGTACGCCGCTCACTGCACCGGTCACCCTGGCCGCGACGCCGGATCTGGAGTATTCCGCGCGGCTGGCCGTGGTGGACTCCGACTACGTCCTGGTTTGGCTTCGCAGCTGGGGCTCGGGGCGGGAGGCCCGCCGGGCCCTGGTCGATCCGCTTGGAGGCATCCATCCCACGGGTGGGATTCCCCTCAGCCCGCCGTCGGTCTTCGCTTCGGATCTGGCCGTGGCCGCGCAGGGGGACAGCGTGTGGGCCGTTTGGCGCGAACCCCTGGGCGAGGATGAGGACGACCTCGTCATCGCGGGTTTCGCGGGGGAGGACACCGTGTCCGTCGTCGTTGCGGAACCGTTGGTACTGGAAGCTTCCGATGTGACCGCGGCCCCCGATTCCCGTCCCAGGGTTGCCCTGCGCGCGGCGCCCAATCCCTTTCGGGGGTCGGTTCGGTTGTGGGGGTCTTCACCCAAAGGAACGCTCAGGGTGTTCGATGTCCGCGGCGCCCGGATCCGCGAGGTTTCGGGAATCGCGGAGTGGATCTGGGATGGGCGGGACGAAGGCGGACGCGGCGTGGCTCCGGGCGTGTACTACGTGCGGGATGATCGGGGCTCCGGCATTCGGGTGGTTCGGTTGCCCTAGGAGTTGCGGGACGGGGGCTTGGGCCTCCGTCCCGTGGCGGGAGCAGGGAAAATCATGTAAAATCAAATAGCCAGTGTCCGGCCCAACTTCGCAATCTGCACCGATGCGTTGGAGCGTTCGAGCTTCGCCGCAGGGAACGCCATGAACTTGAATCCCCGTTTCTCGCGCCCGTGCCTCCTTGCCCTGCTCGTCGTCGCGGTGGCGCTTCCCGTACTGGCCAGCCCCGCCGCGGCCATTCGCATCGCCAGCTACAACCTGCTCAACTACGACAACCAGTCGGCAACCCGGAACCCGGCGTTCCGCACGGTGATCCAGAACATGCCGACCCTGGACGTCATCGCCGTCCAGGAGGTGCAGGACTCGGCGGCCATCAACGGATTCCGCAACAACGTGCTCAACGTCGTGGAGCCGGGTCAGTGGAGCCTCGCGACGTTCTTCAACGATCCCAGCCAGTCCTTCAACCAGGGGCTCTACTACCGAACCAGCACCATGACCGTGGTAGCCGCCGACACCATTGGCAACGCGCCGCGGGATATCTCCTGGTACAAGCTTCGCCCGGTGGGATACACCTCGGACGAGGCGTCGGTCATCGTGTTCGTCCACCACTTCAAGGCCGGTTCCGGCTCCAGCGACAAGAGCACGCGGGAGGTCGAGGCCACGTTGCTGCGCAACTTCATGAACGGCCAGCCCGCCGGTACGCGCATGATGGTGGTGGGGGACTTCAACATGCGCTCCTCCACCGAGAACGCCTACCAGGACATGGTGCAATCCCAGGCCAACAACGTGGGGCGGGTCAAGGACCCCATCAACCTTCCCGGAACCTGGTACAACAACGGCACCTTTGCCGGGATCCATACCCAGAGCCCGCGCACCACGAACCTCGGCGACGGCGGGGCCACCGGCGGGATGGATGATCGATTCGACCAGCTCCTCATCACCTACAATCTCGACGACGACGAGGGGCTGGACTACATCGCCGGTACCTACGACGCCTTCGGCCAGGACGGACAGCACTTCAACCTGTCCATCGTCGACGCGCCCACCATTCCCGAGGGGGCGACGGTGGCCAGCGCCCTGCACACCGCTTCGGATCACCTTCCGGTGTTCCTGGAACTGCAGGTTCCGGCGCGTGTCCAGACCGACGCTTCGCTCGCGTTCGGCACGGTGATCGTAGGGGCCACCGCGCAGCAGACCCTGACCGTGGACAACATCGCCCTGGCCCCCGCGGACGAACTGGACTACAGCCTCGCCGCTCCGGCCGGGTTCTTTGCCCCGGGAGGGTCCTTCCAGCTGATCGCCGGGGCCAATGCCGGGCACACCATCAGCATGAACACCGGGGGGGAAGGCAACAAGGCGGGTGACCTCACCGTCAGCACCGACGATCCGGACAACCCCACCGTGCTCGTTCCCCTCAGCGGCACCGTGCTGCGACACGCGGTCCCGTCCCTGGACGACATCGTCCAGGTACTCGCCGACACCCTGGACTTCGGTACGCACCCGGTCGGCGACTTCTCCGACTCCTGCGTTTCGGTGAGCAACCTCGGCTACGACGCCCTGCAGTCCCTGCTCGATGTCCATGCCGGAGTCATCGTGGGCGGAAGCGGTCGCTTTTCCATTGTCGGCGGATTCTCCCAGGCCGATGTCGGTGGCACTCCCGAGAAGTACACCCTCGCCTTCGACGACGTGGGGGCCGCGACCACCGGCGACACCACCTATTGCGCGACGCTGACTTTCTCGACCCGGGATCGGCTCATCCATCCGGGCGCGCTCGACCAGAGTGACCTCGTGGTCGTGCTCAAGGCGACGGTTCAGGCCGGTATCCTCGACGCGGATCCGTTTGCCCCGGCGGCGGCCAACGTGCTGGGTGCGAACCGTCCCAACCCCTTCTCGGCGCGCACCGTCATCTCCTACAGCCTTGCCGAGGCCGGCCCGGTCAGCGTGACCGTGTTCGACATCCAGGGTCGTCGGGTGCGACTGCTCGAGGAGTCATGGCAAGGCCAGGGCAGCCACGAGGCGGTCTGGAACGGTCGGATGGACGACGGGCGCGAGGCGCGTCCCGGAATCTATTTCGTGCGGCTGCAGACGCGGGACTTCACCGAATCGCGACGCATGACAAAGCTTCAGTAGCGTTCCAGGGATCGACAACGCCACCGTAGCCACAGCACCATGCCGGTGCCTCCCACGGTCATGGCGGCGATCATCACGTACAGCCCGGTCCAACGCTGACCGATCACTCCGACCCCCAGCACCGCGATGTTGAGGATCAGGCCCAGGAGCACGGATTCCGTGACCGCACGCGTCCTGTGCGCGTGGACCAGGCTGCCCTGATACCAGGAGTGCAGGACGGCCAGCGCGGGGAGCGGCAGCGCGATCCACAGGGACGAGGCTCCCAGTCGGGCGAGTTCCGGGTCGAGCCCCGATGCTCCGCGGAACCATCCCCAGCCCAGGGGGGTGGCGGCCAGGGCAAGGAACGCGAGGGTCATGACCTGGACCAGCCCGAGCGTGAACCGGCGCAGGGCTTTCGCCGCGCCCGGTTGGTCCAGGAGCGAGACCACGACCTCGTTGTAGGCAAACCCGAAACAACGGAAGACGAAGGCGAGCCCCGTGACCACCGGCCAGACCGCGAGGGACTCCAGGGGCACCGGCATGCGCGAGATGCCGGCACTGCCGATGGGATGGGCGATGAGCTGGATCATCGAGGTGAGGGCCAACGGCACGTAGAACGCGAGCATTCGGTTCCAGGTAAGCGTCTGCTCCAGCGGAGGCGCTGGACGCAGCCGGTCCCGGAGCACGGGGCGAACCCAGAAGCCGATGAACACTGCTTCCGCGGTGACTCCCACCGACACCGCGGCGGTTCCCACCACGATGGCGGGCAGGGACGTGGCCAGGGCGCCCACGACAAGTGTGGTCACGTTCCCGGCCAACCGCACCGCGGTCCCGATCCCCACCGCCTTCGAGTGGCCGTATCGGATCAGCACACCCTGCTGGAATCTCCGATACGCGATGGCTCCGGTCCAGGGGAGCATGATGAGCAGACCCATCCGTGAGGGGTCCCGGACCGCCTCGGGAACGCCCAGGATCCCTCCCACCACCAGGTCGAACAGCGGCGTGGCCACGATGAGGAGGTGGATCCCGGTCATGATCCAGGCGGTGCCGTAGGCGAACCGCCGCAGGAGAACGTAGGAGGCCCAGTCCTTGCAGAGCGCGGTCGAGGCGGCCAGCAGCATGATGACCGGAGCCTCGATGATCAGCGCGAGCGGAAACACCACCCCGCCGTAGGCGGCCAGGGCAACCTGCGGATCCGGGAGCCGGGCCATCACCGCGCTGACCAGGGGGAGTTCCAGGCTCATCATGAGCCAGCTTGCGGCGAGCGGCCACCAGGTCGAGAGAATCCGTCGCGTGGTCAGCATGGGCAGCGGGGGACAGTATCACGGCTCCGAGGGGCCGGTGGCAGGGGCCTGCCGCCCCGGAGGGGAATTCCCGGCGTAGTATATTTCGACGGAGGACGAATGTCCCGGGACTGGGTATATACTGTGCGTCCCCTTACCCTTCCCCCCGTCCTGGATGGATCATGAAAAGAATGATGTGGATCGCGGCCTGTCTTGGTGCCGTTCTCTGCGCCGCTCTCGCGGCGCCCTCGGTTTCCCTCGCCCAGGGGCCCCCTGCTTCGCCGGTTCGCTACACGGAAGCGCGTGAGCACGCCATCCGTTCCAGCATCCGCCTCACCGGGACGGTGGGGGCCCGTCAGAACAGCCAGGTGGCCAGCGAAGTGGCCGGCCTCGTCCTGTCGGTGCCGGGGCAGGAGGGAACCCGGGTCGCCGAGGGGGAGGTGCTGGCCACCCTGCGCACCCGGTCCCTGCAGCTGCGACTGGAGGCGGCGCAGGGACAGCTCAAGGAGGCGGCGGCGCGCTCGCAGCGTGCCACCCTGGTCCTGAAACGTGCCAAGGACCTGCACACCAAAGGCGTTCTCTCCGACAGCGAACTGGATGATGCCCATGCCGACTTCACGGCCTGGGAGGGGCAGACCGAGGCGCTCAAGGCGCAGATCAGTCAGATCCGCTACGACATGGACCGGTGCACCATCCGGGCTCCCTTCACCGGGGTGGTGGTCGAGGAACACATCGAACCGGGCGAGTGGGTCGGCATCGGGGCCCCGGTGGTCCGGATGCTTTCCCTGGACGACCTGGAGATCCGGGTCGACATTCCCGAGCGGCACTTCGCCCAGCTGGTCAGGGACGCCGAGGCCGCCGTCACCCTGGAGTCGATTCCGGGACTGGAGATCCACGGCCGGTTGGCCTCCATTATTCCGCGGGCGGATCCCCAGGCGCGTACGTTTCCGGTGAAGGTGGCCCTGCGCAATCCCGACGGGCGCATCGCGGTGGGCATGCTGGCCCAGGTCGCCCTCCAGGTGGGAGACCCGGTTGCGTCGGTCATCGTTCCCAAGGACGCGATCGTTCCCCAGGGCCCCAATCGCATGGTCTACGTGATGAACGAGGACGGGTCCACCATGCCGGTGATGGTGCAGCTGGGTTCGGGTGCGGGCGAGTGGGTTGCCGTTCTCGGGGATGTCCAGCCGGGAATGAAGATCATTACCCGTGGGAACGAGCGTATTTTTCCCGGCATGACCGTGGCCGGTGAACCGCTGGAGTACCCCCTGCCATGAACATCATCCAGCGCGCCATCAACTATCCGGTAACCACCGCGGTGGTGGTGATCCTCATCGTCCTGTTCGGGATCCTGTCCCTCACCCGCATCCCGATCCAGCTCACTCCGGACGTCGAGGATCCCGAAGTCACGGTGGAGACGATCTGGCCCGGCGGGAGCCCCCAGGAGGTTGAACGGGAGATCGTCGAGCCCCAGGAGGAACAACTCAAGTCCCTGGAGGGGCTGGTGAACATGGAGAGCTCGAGCTCGGACAGCCGGGCCTCCATCGTCCTCACCTTCCAGGTGGGAACCGACGTTGACGCGGCCCTGCTCAAGGTTTCCAACCGCCTGGATCAGGTTCCCTCCTACCCACCCACCGTGGACAAGCCGGTCATCCGCAGCGTGGACGTGAATGCGGGCGCCATTGCCTGGTTCGTGCTGCGCCCCCTCCCCGAGAACGGATTCGACGGCGACATTTCGACCCTGTTCGATTTCGCCGACGAAACGATCAAGCCCACCTTCGAGCGGGTGGAAGGGGTGGCGGCCTCCAACATCTACGGCGGTCGCGAGCGCGAGGTCCAGGTCATCGTGGACCCGGCCCGTCTCGCCGCGCGGCAGGTGACCCTGAACCAGCTGGCCAGTGCCCTCGACCGGGAGAACCGGAACTACTCGGGCGGCGCGTTCGACGAAGGCAAGCGCCGGTACACCGTGCGCACGATCGGCGAGTACCAGTCCCCCTCGGACATCGAGGACATTGTCATTGCGGTGCGTGGCGGGGTTCCGGTGTACGTGCGCGATGTCGGGGTCGCGGTGCTGGGGTACGACGAGGCCTTTGCCGAGGTCTTCCACAAGGGGGATCAGGTCCTGGCCATGAACGCGGTCAAGGCGGCGGGGGCGAACACCCTCGAGACCATGGCCGAACTCCAGGCCTCGGTTGAGGACCTCAATGTCTCCACCCTGGTCCCCATGGGTCTTCACATGGTGCAGGCCTACGACGAGACCGAGTACATCTCGAGCGCGATCTCGCTGGTCCAGCAGAGCCTGCTCATCGGCGGGTTCCTCGCCATCCTCATTCTGCTCCTGTACCTGCGCAGTTTCAGCAGCACCCTGGTCATCGCGGTGGCCATCCCGATCAGCGTCGTGGGTACGTTCCTCATGATGTCCTGGTTCGGGCGCACCCTGAACGTGATCAGTCTGGCCGGGCTTGCCTTCGCGGTCGGGATGGTGGTGGACAACTCGATCGTCGTCCTGGAGAACATCTACCGGCACCGGCAGATGGGGAAGAGCCGGCGGGACGCCGCCTTCGAGGGGGCGCGCGAGGTGTGGGGGGCGGTGCTGGCCAGCACGCTGACCACCATTGCCGTCTTCGTCCCGGTGGTGTTCATCGAGGGGGAAGTGGGACAGCTTTTTGGTGACATCGCCATTGCCATTACCTGCGCGGTGGGCCTTTCGCTGTTCATTTCCGTCACGGTCATCCCCAGTCTCTCGGCCAGGATTCTCGGGGGTGGAGAGACCCGGCCGGAGGGGGATCCGGCCCCCGCCCGAGGATTCAAGGGTCTGTGGGGGATGGTCGGTCTGGCCAACCGGGTCAACGAGGGCATCACCAACACGGTGTACTCCATCACCGGATCCAACGTGAAGCGGATCTCGCTCATCGTGGGGCTTACCGTGCTCTCCATCGGCCTCAGCATGGTCCTCATGCCCAAGACCGAGTACCTGCCGCTGGGGAACCAGAACTTCCTCTTTGGCGTGCTGCTTCCTCCGCCCGGGTACAACCTGGAAGAGGTTTCTTCCAACAACGAGGTGTTCAAGAGCTCCTTCCACGAGATGTGGGAGGTGGACCCGGATTCCCCCGAAGCGAAGGAGATGCCGGGTGGTGGGATCCGCAACATCTTCTACGTGGGGCTGCGCAATCTCGCCTTCGCCGGGGTGGCCGCCAACGACCCGCTCCGCGTCCGCGAACTGATCGGACCGTTCCAGGGGATCAATGCGCACCTGCCCGGGACCTTCTTCTTCATCAACCAGGCCAGCATCTTTTCCCGCGGGATCGGGGAAGGGCGCAGCATCGACATCGACTTCACCGGGCCCGATCTCATGGCTCTCATCGCACTGGGGGGCGAAACCATGGGCAAGGTGAGCCAGATCCTTCCCGGTTCGCAGGCCCGTCCCATTCCCAGCCTGGATCTCGGGAACCCGGAGGTCCGGGTGCGCACGCATCGCCAGCGCGCGGCCGAGCTGGGAGTGACCAACCGCGAGCTGGGTTTCGCGGTGAGCGCGCTGGTGGACGGTGCCAAGGCGAGCGAGTACCAGTTCGAGGGCCGGGCCATCGACCTTACGGTGATGGCGGAGAAGGGGTTCGCCCATCGCACCCACCTCCTGGAACAGATGCCGATCGCCACTCCCAACGGCGAGCTGGTCACCCTGGGTTCGGTGGCCACGGTGGAGGTGGCCAGCGGGCCGGTGACCATCAACCACCGGGAGCGGGAGCGCGCCATCACCATCCAGGTCACGCCCAGCGACACCACCCCGCTGGAAGCGGCGATGGAAGCCATCGAGGCGGAGATCCTGACTCCCATGCGGGAGCAGGGCCGGCTGGGAGGCGCCTACCAGGTCCATCTCAGCGGGAGCGCGGACGACCTCTCCAGGACCTGGAAGTCCCTTCGCTGGAACTTCCTCCTCGCCCTCGTCATCACCTACCTGTTGCTTGCCGCCCTGTTCGAGAACTTCGTCTATCCGTTCGTCATCATGTTCTCCGTGCCCCTGGCCGCGTTGGGCGGTTTCCTGGGGCTGGCCGTCATGAACCTGCTCGGGACCTACCAACCACTCGATGTCCTCACAATGCTGGGGTTCATCATCCTGGTGGGTACGGTGGTGAACAACGCGATTCTCATTGTTCACCAGACCCTGCACTACATCCGTCGCGACGGGATGTCGGAACGGGATGCGATCCGGGAATCGGTCAGCACCCGTATTCGCCCGATCTTCATGAGCGTGAGCACCTCGGTGTTCGGGATGCTTCCGCTGGTGCTGTATCCCGGGGCGGGTTCAGAGCTCTATCGCGGCCTGGGGAGCGTGGTGGTGGGGGGGTTGATCGTGTCCACGGTGTTCACCCTGTTCCTGGTTCCCGCGCTGCTCAGTCTCATGCTGGACATCCGGGCGGGGGTCGAGTCGGCGTTTCGCGGGCGCCTTGGGACGCGGGGGTCCGAGTCGGGCGCGTAGCTCCGGCCCGGTTCCCCGGCTCCTACCCCAGTGCGGCGCGGCGCTTTGCTTCGACCATGCCTTCCTGGGCAAATGCGGCCAGCGGGGAATCCGGGCACCGTTCGAGAATCGTCTCGTAGATCCGCAGGGCGTCTCCCGGTACGCCCTTGCCGGAGTACAGACAGGCCTCGGCCACCTGTAGCAACCCCTTGACCGCCCGGCGTTCCCCGGGATCGATGGCCAGGAGACTCACGTAGACACGCTCCGCGGCGCCCGTTTCGTGACCGTCGCGCAGGGCGTTGGCAAAGGTCAGCACCTCGTCCCGGTCGAGCGAGAAAGTGGGGGCGCTCTCCAGATGGAGGGCGTAGATATCGGCGGCGAGACGGGTCGCGCCCCGTTCGCGGCAGATGCTCATCGCTTCCGCGGCGAGCTCCAGGGAGCCCGGGATGTCGTTGTGCCGATGACGCATGAGACACAGCGCGTGCATGACCAGCGGGTTGGGGGCGAACTCCTCGCGGAGCCGGTCCAGTTCGGCAAGGGCGTCCTTGGGATCCCGCTCGAACCGGCTTTGCAGTTCGTCCACCCTGGACCGCGCTTCCATGAGCGGCGGTTTCCCGGAGGGAGTACGGATCTTCCCGCCCTCGATCAGGCCCAGATCCGGTTTCTGCGGTTTGCCCTGGATGACCCGCCTGCTCTCACCCGCGCCGGCGCTCAGGGCGGGGGTCTCCTCGAGTGTCCCCGGGGAGGGTGAGACGGGGTCGCCGGTCGCGGCCGGGGAGTCGTCGGCGAAGCGGGCGAAGAACCCGCACAGGCGGCCCAGGAGGGAAACCGAGATTCCTCCGCCCCAGGCACCGGCAACCAGGGTCAGCACCCCACCCAGCTTCGGGGCTTCGACGAAGACCGCGGTGAGGATGGGGAAGGAAAGCGCGAACAGGAGCCCGAGCCCTCCCAGATACAGGGTGAAGACGAGAAACACATCGGAGCCGCGGCCGCGGAAGGTCGAGGACCAGTGCTGGGGACTGAAGATGTCGGTGATCGACTCGGCGCCGACCGAGATGATCAGGAAGAGCGGGGGACTGACCGCCATGAGGGTCACCACGAAGGCGGACAGGACCACCGAGCCTTCCCCGCCCATGCCCATCATGGCCGAGCCCAGGAGTTCGCCCATGTGTTCCGGTCGCCAGCCGATGAGAAGGGCGGGCAGCATCCAGACCGCGCACAGCGCCAGGTACCGGCCGGCCACCATCGCCACCTGTCCCCAGCCACCGCCCCGGCCGGAGTAGATGGACCCGGACCATTCGCCGGCATGGCCGTTGAGGGCGAACCGGGCCAGGGCCATGGCAAAGAAGATCACCATGCACACGGATGCCGCCTCCGGCGTCCCGAGACGATCCATGATGAAGATGAGGACACCGCCGAGCGCGGCCAGGGTCATCCCCGTGGCGAGGGTGGTCCACGAAAGTGCGCCGTTCAGCACGCGGCCGGCAATTCCGCCGAAGGCTCCGACGCCGATGTCACGCAGGTCCATGCTCGATCTCCTGTTGGGGTCCATGCACCATTCGGACTGTCTTCGGAGGGTTGGCCGGGGCACTTGACCCGCAGGGGAGGGAGCCCCGGGTTCCGGTGGTCAAGAGGCCCGTTTCCAACAGGGAAGAAACGGGCTAGCCCATTGTCCGGCAAGGACCTGTGCCGAGGCGTCCCGCTGTGGGGGTGAGCGGGAAGGGGAGGGGCCCGCGGGCTAGGAGGATTCGTCGCGCGGCTTGTCCCGGAAGAGCGGGGCGCGCGGCGGTGTGTCGCTCTGGAGATCCTTGAACGCGTCCGCGATCTTCTCGATGCGCTCGTTCTGTTTCTTCATGGCGTCGCCCGAGGCAAAGAGGTTGCGCAGCTTCTCTTCTTCCTTCTTCTTGCGCGCGGAGAACTCCTGGATCTCCCGGTCCACGCCGGAGGACGCTTCCTCTCGGGGGAGCGCCTCGAGGCCGACATGATCGGCGATCTCCACCCGGGTCTCGAAGGGTCCCTTCAGGGTGCGCAGCACACCGGCGCCGGCCAGGGCGCGGACCAGAACGCCGGTCCACTCGTCGGAGCCCCCCACCAGTTGGGTGATCTCCTCGATGGTAGGAGGGCGGCCGCCGTGACGGTGCTCCAGGACCCGGATCGCCGCGACGATCAGATGCCCTTCCTCGTAGCTGGCGTTGACGTTCATGCTGGGATTCTAAACCCTAGGAGCTTGCGCCGTAGAACACAGGCTTGAAGGTATTGTAGAGTGCTGTGCATGAGCACGTCATTTCGTCCTTATCATCCGACGCAAGCTTTTCTATTACCCCCGGATCCCCGCGATTGGCTGGCCGAGGATCACTTGGCATACTTCGTGTCGGACACGGTGGATGCGCTGAACCTCCGGTCATTCTACGCTCCGTACGATGGAGACGGCCGTCGCAAACAGCCGTACGAGCCGTCGATGATGCTGAAGGTGTTGATCTACGGATACGCGACCGGGGTGTTCTCGTCCCGTGGGATTGCTCGGAAGCTGTACGAGGATGTTGCCTTCCGGGTGTTGTCGGCGGGGAACTTTCCTGCGCACCGGACGATATCGGAGTTTCGCAAGCGTCACCTGGAGGATTTCGAGTCGATTTTCGTGCAGGTGCTACGGATCGCGCAAGAGGTAGGGATGGTGAAGCTTGGGACGGTGGCGATCGACGGGTCGAAGGTGAAGGCGAACGCGAGCAAGCACAAGGCGATGAGCTACGAGCGGATGCAGAAGGAGGAGAAGCGTCTGAGACAGGAGATCCGGGATCTGACGCGTCGCGCGCGGAAGGTGGATGAGCGGGAAGATCGGAAGTTTGGTCGAGACCGCACGGGGGAGGAGTTGCCGGAGGAACTTTCGCGTCGTCGGGACCGGTTGGAGACGATCCAGGCAGCGAAGGCCCGGCTGGAGGCGAGGCAGGCGGAGTCGGACCGGGAGCGCGGGCGGGACAAGGATGATGATCAGAAGCCAAAGGGAGGAGGGCGTCCCTACCAGCGAGAGTATGGCGTGCCGAAGGGAACGGCGCAGGAGAACTTCACGGATCCGGAGAGTCGGATCATGAAGAGTGGTAAGGGGTTCGAGCAATGCTACAACGCCCAGATCGCGGTGGATGGGAAGGCTCAGGTGATCGTGGCGGCGGAGGTGACGCAATCGGCGTCGGACGCGGGTCAGCTACGGCCGATGCTGGACCAGGTGCGAAGGAACACGAAGGGGACCCCGAGGAAGATGCTGGCGGATGCTGGTTACGCGTCGGAGACCAACCTACGGTCGGTGGCACGTCGGGGGATCGATGGGTATGTCGCGATGGGACGGGGTGAACAGGCGAAGGACGAGAAGCCGACGAGTACGTACCGGAGTCAGATGCAGCGGAAGATGAAGACCAAGCGAGGCAAGGAGACGTACCGCAAGCGAAAGTACATTGCCGAGCCGCCCTTCGGCTGGATCAAGTCGGTGATGGGCTTTCGTTCGTTCAGTTTGCGGGGTCTCCAGAAGGTCGGAGGGGAATGGAAGTTGGTGTGTCTGGCGATGAACTTGAAGCGGATGAATCACCTTATGGCATGGGAATAAGGGGACGGCGAGCGGAAACGCTTCGGCAAGCGTGAGCGTCGAGCAAACACGACGCCACGGCCCCCGGGTCATGCGCCCGAAACCCGACGAGCCATCGACAAATCCGCAGTCATTGAATCTCAATCAAGCCCAAAAGCCAGTTCGGATGGGGAACTTACCCTGTTTGAACTCCTACGGCACAGGCTCCTAGCCCGCGCCGCCGTCCCGTCCCAGCAGTCGCAGCGTGTTGCCGCGCAGGACAAGGTTCCTGGTTGCGTCATCGGCGCCGATGCTCGCGAGCGCCTCGACCTGTTCCTGATGGACGTCGTCACGCCACCCCCGGGGAAAGACGCTGGAGTCCGTGCCGAAGTGCACCCGCTCGGGTCCCAACGCTTCCAGGGTTCGCTCGAACACCTGGGCCAGGGTGAGGCTTCCCGGTTGGAGGCGGATCCAGGAGTTGCTGCTCGAGGTATCCACCGAGACATTCCCGTGCGCGCGCCCCAGTTCCAGGGTCTCGTTCAGGTAGCCCCCGCCGAAGTGGGGAATGATGAACCGCACGTTGGGGAACCGCTCCACCGCACCGGCCAGACGGGTGGGGCTGGCGTAGGTGATGTCGAAGTTTGAGGGCAAGCCGAGGATGTCCCGCACCCGCACGCGCAGGGTGCCCATGTGGACGAGGATGGCAAGTCCCGAGCGGTCGGCCTCGCGATAGACCGCGTCCATGGCCGGGGCCGACAGGTCAAAGCAGTGCATGGCGGGGAAGAGCAGCAGCCCGCGCACGTCCTGCTCGGCGACCCACCGGGCGATCCGATCCGGTGCGTCGGCCTGGGTGGGGTCGGTGAGGGCGAACTGGACCAGTCGGCCTCCGGAAGCACGCACACCCTCCGCCACCGAGTCCACCTCGACCGGCAGGCTGGCGAAGGTCACCATGGTTTCCACCCCGTGGGCGTCCATTTCCTCCAGCCATCGATCGGCATGTTCGGTCGCGGTGCCGGTGGCCGGGCGAATCCCCGCTGCCTCCAGTCGCGCCAGACCGGGTGACGGATCCCCCTCCGGGTGCGCCGCGGCGGCAAGAAACCGGAAGAACTCCGGACCAAAGAAGTGGGTGTGCAGATCGACGATGCCGTTCATTGAGTCATCCTCCCAGGAGCGGGTCGAGCCAGCCCATGAGTTTGGCCGCGGAAACAAGGATCGCCACTACCAGCACGGCCCGGATCCAGCCCTCGCCGCGGGTCACCGCGAGGCGTGCGCCCAGCCACCCTCCGGCCGTCGTTCCCACGGCAAGGATCAGCCCGTGGCCCCACGCGACCTGCCCTTCCAGCGCGAAGAGCACGAGGGCAACCGCGCTGTAGATGAGGACCAGGAAAACCTTGATGAGATTGGCCCGGACCAGGTCGAGGCCCTGGGCGCCGACCAGCAGGGCGAGGTAGAGGAATCCCACCCCGGCCTGGACAAACCCACCGTAGACCCCCACCGCGAAGTAGGCGGGCCAGGTCCACCAGCGAAGGGCGGGGCGAACCGCTCCACCGGTGGGCCCCGGGTTCCGGCGAAAGAGAGGGATCAGCATGAGCACGAGAATGACCGCGATGGCGCGGGAGAGGGTGCGCTCGTCCAGCCCGACCGCGAGACGGACGCCCAGGGCGGCACCCAGGACGGAGGGGATGAGCAGCAGCCACGCCTCCCGACCGGGAACGTAGCCCCCCTGACGGAATCCGGCCATGGCTCCCACGTTCTGGAAGACGATGGCCACCCGATTCGTCGCGTTGGCGACGCCCACCGGAAGTCCGGCAAACACGAGCAGGGGCAGGGTGAGGATGGAACCCCCGCCGGCCACGGCATTGATCACTCCCGCGGCCGCGCCGGCGCCGAAGAGAAGAAGGATCAGCTGGGGGTCCACGGGTCAGGCGGGGTCCGGAAGACCCCTAGATCCCCTGGTTGAGTTCGTCGCGGACGCCCAGGATCCGGGTTTCCCCCTTGCGGGGCCAACCGAGGAACGCGGCGACCAGGAAGACCACATCGCGGATCAGGGTCTTGATCGCGGTGGATCCCGCGTCACCGGTGCCGAAGCAACCGCAGTCGATATCCAGGTTGCGGACCAGGGCCTGGGACACGGCCACGAAGAACATCAGGAGCAGCAGCGTCATGAGGGCCGTTGCCGCCCTCGGGGCGATGTTGAGGATCAGGAAAAGCCCCGCCACCACCTCGATCCAGGGCAGGGTCATGGCGAACAGGTTCTCGATCGAGCCGGGGAGGATGCGGAAGTTGTGCACCTGACCGGCGAAGGTGTTGAGGTCGCCGATCTTGGCCAGGGCGGCCCAGATGAAGGCCACGCCAATGGCGAGGCGGAAGAGATAGCGCCAGTTGAAGATCCCGACTTCGATCATGGATGGCCTCCGGTCTCGGTGGGGTAGCCCGCGTCTTCCCAGGCCGGATACCCGTCCTTGAAGATCAGGATGCGTCGATGCCCGGATTCGTTGAGGGCAAACCCGAGGTTCAGCGACAGCTCACAGTCGCCGCCGTCGCAGTAGATCATGATGGGTTTGGGGGACTTGGCGGTCGCGTCCAGCCACTCGACATCGGCCACGAACTCGTCGTGGGGAGTGAACAGCGCCCCGGCGATGTGGCCCATGGCGAACTCGGTCTCCTCGCGGGCATCGCAGACCATGAGCCCGCCCAGATCGTAGAACTCCTTGGCCTTCTCCAGGCCGATCTCGATGGGGTACTTGGACTCGGGGATGAGGCCGGCGTAGGGATCCGCGCCGGTGGGCTTGGGGTCCTCGTGGGTCACCCCCGTCGCTTCCCCGGGCTCCTGGGACGCCGCCTGGCCGGCTGCGTCTTCGAGGGAAATCATTTCCTTGGGCACGAAAACCCAGGGCACCTGCTTGGGGCTGACCAGGTTGTACCCGATTCCCAGGCCGATTCCGACCAGGACGATCACGACGAGATTCTGGAACAGGTTCTTGGATAGCATGGCGGAAGAGTCTACCCCCTGGGATCGAGGCGCGCCAAATGACATCGGTCGGGCTCGACGAGCCCCCACACGGTATAATCCTGTGCATGTTCCTATTCCCCCGCAAGTTGGCTTTTTTGGCGGTCATGACGTTTACCGTTTCCGCCATGCCGTGCGGGCAGGCCTCCGGTGCGGCCGCTGCGGCCCCCGAACCGCTCGATGCCGGGTGGGACGCTCCCGTTTCGGTGCTCGAGGTCGACCTGCGCGATGTGGGCCGGGCCTGGTCCTCGGTCGCCGCGGATCTGGACATCATCCAACACCGCCCCGGACTCCGCGCCCGCGTCCTCGATTGGCCCGGAACACGCGGCCTTCTGGGCACGGCCGGGCTGTCCTTCCGGGTCGCGGTCCCTGACTACGGCGCGGCGCTGGCGGCCCGTTCACCCCTGGCCCCCCCCAACCGCCGTCTTCGCCAGGCGAGTCTTCCCGATTCGGGCGGGGCCTGGAACATCCCCCCGGAGGGACAGGGATCGCTGGCCGGCTACTGGAACCTGGACGAGATCTTCGCCATCCTGGACTCGGTGGCCACCTGCGACACCCTGGATCTGGTTGCCGAGCTCGACACCCTTGGCTATTCGCTCCAGGGCAGGCCCATCATTGCCGTGGGGGTGTTCGATCATGCCCAGGCCATGGGGACCCGCCCCGAGGTCCTGCTCACCTCCCTTCATCATGCCCGGGAGCCCGGCGGCATGCAGGCGATCCTCGGCTACCTGCTTCGCCTGCTGGACGGCTATGGCACGGACCCCGAGTTGACCTATCTGGTGGAAAACCGGGAGACCTGGTTCGTCCCCTGCGTCAACCCGGACGGGTATGTCCGCAACGAGAACACCTGGATCAACACCGGGTCGTTCGGGTTCTGGCGCAAGAACCTGCGGGACAACAACGGGGACACCATCATCAACAACGCCGATGGGGTGGATCTCAACCGCAACTACGGATACCAGTGGGGATTCGACAACCAGGGGTCCTCGGGGAGCGCCTCGAGTCCCACCTATCGGGGTCCGTCCGCGTTCTCGGAGCCGGAGA
This sequence comes from Candidatus Eiseniibacteriota bacterium, assembly GCA_942491735.1. Taxonomy (GTDB): domain Bacteria; phylum Eisenbacteria; class RBG-16-71-46; order JABDJR01; family JABDJR01; genus CALOCN01. The sequence continues at coordinate 1,329,739 of CALOCN010000014.1, forward strand.
CCCAGGTCATGCGGGACTACGTGGACAGCCGGAACTTCGCCACCGCGAACAACTACCACACGCACTACGAACTCTGCCTCTATCCCTGGGGATACACCACCACCGCCAGCCCGGACGATGAACATCTGATCCGGCAGGCGGACGCCATGACCGAGAAGACCCAGTACGGCTATGGGCGCGGCGATCAGGTGCTGTATCCGGTCAACGGCGAAGCCAACGACTGGATGTACGGCGACGTGACCAACAAACCCAAGGTGTTCTCCTACACCACCGAGGTGGGGGACCAGAACGACGGGTTCTGGCCGCCGGTGTCCCGGATCATTCCCCTGACCGAACTCAACCTGCACTCGAACGTGGTTCTGGCCTATTGCGCCGGGGCTTTCCTGCAGGGGGACAGCCTGACCGTGCTCTCGGGATCCGGGGACCTGCTGCCGGGCACGACCCGCAACGCGGTATTGCTGCTGCGCAACATCGGTCGCCAGGCCAGCAGCGGCGGGGTGACGGTAACCCTAGGTTCCGGGCATCCGGATGTCACGGTCACCGACGCAACCGCGGTCTATCCCGATCTGGGCCCCATGGGAGAAGCCTGGCCCTCGGGCGGCGACTTCTTCACGCTGCAGGCTGGCGCCACCGCGGTCAACGGAACCCTGATCCCGCTCTATCTGGAGCTGAGCGACGGCAGTGGGTACGTGGGGCGCGATACCCTGTCGCTTCGGATCGGGACGCCTACGGTCGTGTTTTCCGATGATGCCTCGGCGGGGACCACCGGTTGGACGGCAACCGGTGGGTGGTCCACCGAGACCATCGACGGAAATCCCGCCTTCTCGGACAGTCCCGGCGGGGAATACGCCCCGTTTGCCGATGCGCGACTCACCCTGGACTCGGCCATCGATCTGAGCGGTGCCGCCTTCGCGTTCCTGCGTTTCCGGACCCAATGGAACATCGAGGGTGGGTGGGACTTTGCCCGGGTCGAGGTGAGCACGGACGGCGGATCCAACTGGGGAGCCGTCGCCGGGCGCAACACGCGTTCCGGCCACGGCATGACCGGGGACTACAGCAACGGAACCCAACCGCTCGGGGTTCCCGGTTACGACATGAACCAGCGGTTCTGGCTGGCCGAGGAACTGGACCTTGCCGCGTACGTCGGCGAGTCGGACCTGCGTCTGCGATTCCGGATCACCAGCGACAACGGTCTCCAGATGGAGGGTTGGTTGCTGGACGACATCGAAGTCGTGGCCTATGCCCCGACCGTCGTCCTGGGGGCGGACGATCTGGCCGCGCTCCCGGGCCCGGTCTTGCGGGCGTTTCCCAACCCGTCCCGGGGTCACACCGGCATTACCTTCACCCTCGGACATGCCTCTCCGGTGCGCCTCGAGGTCTTCGACGTCTCCGGTCGCCGGGTGCGGACCCTGACCCAGGGTTTCACGGAAGCGGGTACCCGACACATCGAATGGGATGGGCGTGGCGGACAGGGCGCCCCGGTTCCGGCCGGGACCTACTTCCTGCGGCTCAGTGCGGCCGGACGTACGGTCACCAACAAGCTCCTCGTTCTGCGATAGCACGGGGACAATCCACTCCTACTCCGGAGGCCCGATGGCTCTCGTGTTCCTGATCCTCTGCAGTCTTGTCCTGGAAGCGGAACCTGCCCCCACCCGTCCGGTGCACACCTACTCCATCGTCGCCCACGATGCGGCGACCGGTCAGATGGGCGTCGCCGTGCAATCGCACTGGTTCTCGGTGGGGTCCATCGTGTCGTGGGCCGAGGCCGGCGTCGGCGCGGTGGCTACCCAGTCGCTGGTGGATCCTTCCTACGGTCCCTTGGCCCTGGAGTTCCTCCGGGCCGGGCGCACCGCCCAGGAGGCATTGGCCGGGCTGCTTGCCGCCGATCCCGGCGCGGCGATCCGTCAGGTGGCGGTCGTGGACGCCGCGGGCAACGTGGCCGCGCACACCGGGGACCGCTGTATTGCCCAGGCCGGTCACCTGACCGGCGCCGGTTTCTCGGTGCAGGCGAATCTCATGGAACGGAACACGGTCTGGGATGCAATGGCCGAGGGCTATGTTGCCGCGGAGGGTGATCTCGCCGCGCGTCTCCTGGCCGCCCTGCGGGCCGCGCAACGGGAGAAGGGGGACATCCGGGGGCAGCAGTCCGCGGCCATTCTCATCGTGTCGGGCGAGGCGACCGGACGTCCCTGGGAAGACCGGATCATGGACCTCCGGGTGGAGGATCACCCGGACCCGGTGACCGAGCTGGCGCGTCTGGTGCAGTTGCACCGGGCCTATGAGCACATGAACGCGGGGGACGAGGCGATCGGGGCCGGAAACGCGGAACTCGCCCAGGCCGAGTACGGCGCGGCCGAGCGTCTGAACCCGGACAATCTGGAAATGGTGTACTGGCACGCCATCGCGTTGGCCAATGCCGGTCGTCTGCCGGAATCGCTGCCGTTGTTCCGGCGTGTTTTCGCCGGGGATCCCAACTGGGCGTTGTTGACTCCGCGTCTGATGGAGCCGGGGTTCCTCACCGTCTCCGATGAGGGGCTGGCTCGGATCATGGCGGAGGCGCCGGGGCCGTAGCCGGCACCCGGGCCCGCGGGATTCGCGTGGAGGGGGCGAGGGTACTCCGACGACGAAGGCCTGCGCGTGGCATGGGTCGGCCGGCGCCACAAGCAACACGCGTACTTGTAGCAACGAGGGCAGCCGGCCGGGGCCCCATGCCGCGTGCAGCAGCGAGCGAGGAACGGTCCAGTGGACCGTTTCTCGGGAGCGACCGAGGAGGAGAAGTACCCTCGCGCCCGGAGCGCGGAGCCCGCGCGTAGCGAGGGGCTCCGCCAGCGCCTTCCGCGCGAAGCCCGCGCGTAGCGAGGGGCTCCGCCAGCGCCCTCCGCGCGGAGCCCGCGCGTGTGGGGCCTAGGCCAGCCCGGCCAGGAAGGCCGCGCAGGTTTCGGCGACCTCGGTGCGTGCATCCCAGTGTGGCCAGTGCCCGGCTTCGGGGAAGAACGCGGACCGGATGCCCTGCTCGCGAATGAAGGTCGCGGTTTCCTCGGGGGTGGACCAACCGCCGTGGAGATAAAGCGTGGGAAGGTCGAGCGCCGCGTAGCGCCGACCCAGGTCCGAATCGGTGCTTTCCTGCACCAGGGCACGGGACGCTTCGAGAAAGCTCACCGGATCGGCCAGCACGAAACTCTCCAGATAGCGGAGTTTTCCGGGCTCCTTCACCCCCTCGTCCCGGTAGCGCGGCAACAGGGCCTCCCGCCATGCGTCGTAGGTGCCGTTCGCGTCCGCCGTCACCGCCTCGGCGCTCAGGGAGCAGTCGGACAGGGTCAGGTTTCCTTCCAGGCTCAGGACCCCCGCGCAATGCTCCCTGTCCAGGGTGGCCATGGCGATCGAGATCGCACCCCCCATGGAGTGGCCCAGCACCACGTAGCTTGAAACGCCGCGGGCGGCCGCGAAGTCGATCAGCGTCCGGGCCTGTCCGCCCAGGGTGAGCGTAGCCGGAGCGTGCCGGGGGCTGAGACCAAAACCGGGGACATCGGGAAGCAGGGCCGCGTACTCCCGCAGCGCGCGGTGCTCCAGCAACTCCGGGAACGTGCGCCCGCTGTCCCCCAGACCATGCGCACCCAGGAGCACGGGGCCTCGGCCGGTCCGGGCCCGGAACCGGATGGGAACGGGGCCATCGAGTTGATCGTCGACGAAAGCGGTCATGGAGTCTCCGGGCGCGGGCGGGGACGAGCCCCGTGTCCGTCGTAGGCTTGGCTCGTCTCCGTGAACACAGTAGGCTTCTCGGCTCCCGCACCCACGCCGGGTCCGGACCGAAAGAGGAGGCATTGTGAAGTACAGACGACTCGGACGCAGCGGGCTCAAGGTCAGCGAGATTTCCCTGGGTTCGTGGCTCACCTTCGGCGGCGCCGCGGACCAGGACGACATGTCCCGCAAGGTCATTCTCAAGGCGTGGGACCTGGGGATCAACTTCTTCGATACCGCCGACGTCTATTTCCGCGGCGCATCCGAGACCGCCCTGGGAAAAGCGATCAAGGAGCTCCCGCGTCACGAGATCGTGGTCGCGACCAAGGTGATGGGTCGGATGTGGGACGGGCCGCTCGGCGCCGGGCTTTCGCGCAAGCACATCATGGATTGCGTGGATCAAAGCCTGAAGCGGTTGCAAGTGGATTACATCGATCTATACCAGGCCCACGCCCCCGATGACGACACCCACTTCGAGGAATGGCTCTCCACCTTCAACGACCTGGTGCGCCAGGGGAAGGTTCGCTACCTCGGCATCTCCAACTTCAACGCCGAACAGACGGTGCAGGTCCTGCGTCTGTGTGAGCGCAACGGTTGGGAGTCGGTTGTTTCGACCCAGCCCCCCTACAACCTCATGGATCGTCGGGTTGAACCGGCGCTCATCCCGCGGTGCGAGACGGAGGGGATTGGCCTGATCGTCTACAGCCCGCTGGCCCAGGGGATTCTCACCGGCAAGTACAAGGGGGGCAAGGTGCCCGAGGGCTCCCGCGCCTCGACCAAGTTCAAGGCGTTCATGAAGAAGTGGATGGGGGAGGAGAACCTCCGGAAGGTGGGGGTGCTGGAGCGGATCGCCAAGCGCAAGAAGCGAACACCGGCCCAGGTGGCCCTGGCGTGGGTGCTGCGCCAGGCTGCTGTGTCCTCGGCCATCATCGGGGCGACCAGCGTGGAGCAGCTCAAGGAGAACGCCAAGGGATCCTCGGTGGGACTGACCTCCCGGGACCTCGAGGAGCTGGATAAGGCCTTCCCCAGGACCGGGGATCCCTTCTAGGACGGGGTTTTCGAGGGGGCCGAGCCGGGAAAGCCCGCCCGGTAGGCCATTGCGGACCCCCGGGCCTTCCCAGGTCGCTTCAGGTCAGGGGGGCAACCTGTTGTGCCGCAACAACTCCAGAATCCCGGTCGCATTTTGTAAGTTCTTGTTCCATGGGAGCTTATGAGTTGACATCGAGTTCATATGTGGTGTTAAATGGTCTGAGCCAGCTTGTGTGCACCCAATGGGCTGCTCGGGGCATTTGCTGCCACAGCACCCTTCAAAGTCCTCAACTCCTCGTTCGATTACAGCAAGGGGGTCATTCATGAAGGATCTACGTCGCCGAGGCCTAGCGCTTGCGCTCGCGGCCACGCTGATCTTCTCCTTCGCCGCATCCGCGGATACTTTCCTTTTCGACTACAACGGTTTCGACTGGGTCGAGTGGGGTGACTTGGGAGACGTCGGGACCTGCTACACCGCCATGGGCTGTGTGGTGAGTCACAACGCCACGTTCCTCACCCTGGACTACGTCGCCAACGAATACACATTCGTCATCGACTACACCTGCCACATCTCCTCGGCCGGTCCGTTCGGTCCCAACGAGATCTACACCTACGCGCCGGTGCCGATCGATGTGTACTGCGACAGCAAGACCACGGGGACGCTCAAGGACTACAATTCCGGCCCCGTCGTCTGGCCCGCGATCACCAGCACGTTCACTGATGGTGAGAAGATTCTTGGCGGAGACACGCAGAACGTGATCTTCGTCGTGAACACGTCCACCGGCAACGGCAACATGCAGACGATCATCGACTGGAACGAGGGCACGCAGCTCGCCGGTATCCCGGTCGAGAGCCGCACCATGTCCATGTCGCTGAACGGTCTGACCCATGACGGCGCGGGCGTGATCGTTCCGCCCGGCTACGACTGGCAGATCGATGGCCAGGTCTTCATCCAGGATCCGGTTCCGGTCGAGCGGACCTCCTGGGGCAACTTGAAGAACACCTTCGCGGAGGGGGACTAATACCATGAACCGTCGACACCATCTGCAGCTGCTCGCAGCGGTGTGCGCGGTTACGCTCACTGCAACCGCGGCTTCGGCCAGCGGTATCGTGAACCCGGTCATCGACTTCGGTTCGGGATACGCGCAGGAAGGCACGCGGGCGGTGGGGGACCACACGTCGACTCCGGGCGACGTCCTGTGCATCGTGGGAGAGGTGGCCCAGTTCAACTGCCCCTTCGACGATCTGGACGCCATGGATCCTGGCAAGGAGTACACCTGGGTCATCAAGAACGCCACGTCCCTCGGGACCGTGACTTCCGGTGATGGCATGTTCTACTTCTTCTACGACACCAACTACAGCGGCGGGACCTTCGAGGTCTACTGCGACGACACTCCGGACGCTGACCTGAGCAACAAGGCCAGCTATCAGGACGGGGACATGATCGTCTCGGGTGCCTTCTCCACGCTGTACACTCACACCAACAGCATCTTCGGTTCCGACTGCGGTGGGAACATTGGAGGGGAGTTCATCTTCACCGGTGGCTCGCTGTACAACCGCGTCAGCGATGGCGGTGGTGGATTCGATGGGACCCTGGGTGACGGCCTCTTTGCCGTGTGCTCGTCCATCGTGAACGCCGACGGCGTGGATCGCGGTGCCCTCGGGTACTTCGGTTGCGGCGAGCCCAAGCTGGACGTCAACCCGGCCCTGCCGGTTGAGCCCACCACGTGGGGCGCGATCAAGAACCAGTTCGGCAACTAGAGGAGCGCGGGCAAGCTGGCAAAGCCCCGACCTCTGAATGACTCCAGGAACCCCGGTGCTCAAGGCGCCGGGGTTCTTTTTTTGCCCAAGCGGTCGTGGCGAGGAGAAAGGGAAGCGGAAGCTGTCGCCGTTGGGGGCTAGTCTTCGATGGAGCGCACAAGCCCACGGGCGTGGGCCCGCACGTCGGCGTCGTCGTCGTCGAGATACTCGCGGGCCGCGCGGAGCAGGCTGCGGCGCTGGCGCTCGCTCCCTCGGCCACTCTCGAACCAGGCTCGTGCCTGGGACTCGCCGAACCGGGCGACCGAGGGTGCGGCCGCCGCGCCGTCGCTGAGCCAGGTCGCCATTTCTTCCAGGGACTCGCGGGGATGGCGGGGGTAGAGGCTCTGGCCAAAGATGTGCCCCAGGAGCCGGCGCACCCGCAGGTTGCGTTCCCCCCGAAAGAGCCGCAGCACCTTGAGCGCGGGCCGTGCCTCCTTGCGGGCGGGGAGTTCCAGTCCATGGAGCGCAGCCCAGCGTCGCATGGGATCGCGGTGGGTTAGCCACGGAGTCAACAGCCGGAACATGTCCCGGGGGCGTCGTCGCCACATGAGATACGCAGCGTCCATGACGGCCGGCCAGGGCTTGGCGCCGGGGACGGAAACCACCCGGTTGAGCTCGCGGACGAATTCACGGGGTGAATCCCGGAACTGGAAGGTGCGTGCGTAGAGGACCGCGGAGCGCAGGGCGATCCGGCGATCCGCCTCGTATTCGTCGAGGAAGGTCTCGCTGGCCTCGCGACGCGACACGCCGCAACGCGCCAGGGATCTGCCGATCCCGCGCAGTCGCTCCGGATCATCCGTACGACACAGGGCGACCATGTCGCGTCGGGCCTGGGCATCGGGCCATTCATCGAGCGCGTTCCAAACGCGTTCTCGTACGACGGCCAGATTTGGACGGGGGTTTGCTGTCAACGCATCTCTCCAGAACCCGAGAGTTCGCTCGCGTTGCGCATGATAGGAGCAGTTGCGGCAAAAGTGCCAGTGCAAAGTGCACCGGCCGGTTTCAGCCGAGGACGGTGGAGAGTTCCTGGTAGAGGTGCACGCTTCCGCGCGCGGCCTTCTTCCAGTCGTCGATGCTCAACGATTCGTTCTCCGAATGTGCGTTGCACACCGGGTCCTCGACGCCGGTCAGAAGTGCGGGAACGCCACCGAGGACCCTGGCGAAGGGCTCCACGAACGGGATGGATCCCCCGCAGCCGATCGCGGTCGCTTCCACTCCGTAGCCGGCGGTCATGGCGCGATAGGCGGCGTCGAAGGCCGGGCCCACCGGATCGGTGATCCACCACCCGCCGGTAGCGGACACCGTGGCCGAAACTTTGAGTCCCCAGGGACCGGACCGCCGCAGATGCCCCGCGATCAACTCGCCGATTGCCGCCGGGTCCTGATCGGGGACCACGCGGATGCCGACCCGGGCCCGGGCCACGTCGACGATCTGGTTGGAGCCGCCCTTGATCCGACTCGCCTCCATGGCGCTGACGGAAAGGCAAGGACGGACCCACATGCGCTCCCACACCGAGTAGCCCGGTTCACCCACCAGATCCACTCCCGGCAGGAGCCCCGCCTGCTCGCGGAACGTCGCTTCGGTGAAGGGCAGCTTGGCCAGCCGGGTCTTCTCCGCCGGATCCGGGTCCCTCACGCTGTCGTAGAAGCCGGGGACCGCCACCGATCCCGTCTCGTCGACCAGTCCGGCCAGGAGCCGGGAGAGCCCCAGGGCGGGGCAGGGGACGGGCCCCCCCCACATGCCGGAGTGCAGCGGGTGGTCCAGACCCTGGACCTCGACATCCACCACCACGATTCCCCGCAAACGATAGGTGAGGGATGGAACGCTGGTGTCCAGGTTCGCGGTGTCGGTCAGGACGATCACATCGGCGGCCAGACGATCCTTGTACTCGGTGAGGAAACGCTCCAATCCTTCACTCCCGGTCTCCTCCTCTCCCTCCACGATGAACTTGAGGTTGAGAGGCGCTCCACCTTCCCCCAGGAAGGCATCGATGGCCGCGATGTGAGCCATGACCCCGGCCTTGTCGTCCACCGCGCCCCGGCCGTACAGGCGCCCGTCACGGACGCTGGGCTCGAATGGAGGCGTGATCCACTTCTCGGGGCGTCCCGGAGGTTGGACATCGTGGTGTCCGTAGAGGAGGACCGTCGGAGCCCCCTCGGCGTGGAGCCACTCCCCGTAGGCATAGGGATGGGAACCCTCGATGGTCAGCACCTCGACGTTCTCGAGGCCCACCCCGCGCATCACGTCGCACACCGCCTTGGCCGAACGTGCCACTTCGGCGGCCGGGTACTCCGGGTCCGAGACACTGGGAATCCTCACCAGGTCCATCAGGGTGTCGAGGTGCTGATCGAAACGGGACTCCAAACGTTGGATCGCGGCGGTGGGAGTTGTGCTCACGGGGCCTCCAGGGATAGGTCATGGTTGGGAGGGGGAGAATACCCCCACGAACTCGGGGCCCCAACCCGAAATGCATCCAGGGGCGTCCCGGGGAACCCTGTGCTACCATTCTCGGCGCCTACACACCGTGCGCGGCGGGCCGTATGCGAGGGGTCCGCCCGTTTGAATTCGCTCGCTCAGGGCACCAATTCCATGGAAGCCAAGGCCGCACAGCCGCGGGAACAACTCGACGACGTGGTCATCCGGTTTGCCGGTGACTCCGGGGACGGGATCCAGCTCACCGGAACCCAGTTCACCAACACCACGGGGATGATCGGGAACGACCTTTCCACCTTTCCGGATTTCCCGGCCGAGATCCGCGCCCCCGCCGGAACGATTCCGGGTGTTTCGGGGTTCCAGATCCGGTTCTCCAGCCAGGAGATCCATACCCCGGGCGCGCGCCCCGACGTCCTCGTGGCCATGAATCCGGCCGCCCTCATCACGAACGCAAAGTTGCTCAAGCCGGGCGGCATCCTCATCGTGAACACGGACAACTTCACCCAGCGGAACCTGGAGCGGGTCGGCTACAAGGCCAATCCCCTGGAGGACGGAAGCCTGGACGGATTCCGCCTCATCCCGGTGCCGCTCACCGATCTGACCCGCAAGGCCCTGGCGGAGTCGAAGCTCACCCCCAAGGAAAAGGACCGCTGCAAGAACTTCTTTGCCCTGGGGGTGACCTACTGGCTGTTCAACCGGCCGGCCAGCACCACCAACCGGTGGCTGGATTCCAAGTTCAGGAGCCGTCCGGATCTGGCCGAGGCCAACAAGCTTGCTCTCAAGGGCGGGGTCGAATACGGCCGCGCCACGGAGCTCTTCCAGACCGTCTACGACGTCCCGCCGGCCAAACATGAGCCGGGGACCTACCGGAACATTTCGGGGAACGGCGCCCTTGCCCTGGGGCTGGTCGCCGCCGCGCGCCGGGCCGGGATCACCCTGTTCCAGGGTTCCTATCCCATCACTCCGGCCAGCGACATCCTGCACGAACTCAGCCGCTACAAGAACTACAACGTGGTCACCTTCCAGGCCGAGGACGAGATCGCCGCCATCAGCTCGGCCATCGGCGCGTCGTTCGCCGGGGCTCTGGGGATTACCAGCACGAGTGGTCCCGGCCTGGCGCTCAAGGGCGAGGCTATGGGGCTCGCGGTCATGACCGAGCTGCCCCTGGTGGTCATCAACATCCAGCGGGGTGGGCCCTCGACCGGGCTTCCCACCAAGACCGAGCAGGCGGATCTCCTCATGGCCCTCTATGGAAGGCACTCGGAGTGTCCGCTCCCGGTGGTGGCCTCGGCTACCCCCGGCGATTGCTTCTGGATCGCCTTCGAGGCGGCTCGCATTGCCATCACCTACATGACCCCGGTGGTGCTCCTGAGCGACGGCTATCTCGCCAACGGGGCGGAGCCGTTCCGCATCCCGGAGATCAAGGACCTTCCGGAGATCGAGTACCACTATGCGCCGGCCGGTAACGGGACGCCGTTCGAGCCCTATCAGCGGAATCCCGAGACCCTCGCCCGGGCCTGGGCCAAGCCGGGGACTCCCGGGTTGGAACACCGGATTGGTGGTCTCGAGAAGAGCGATGGAACCGGCAACGTGGACTATGACCCGGACAACCATCAGCACATGGTGGACATGCGGGCCGAGAAGGTGGCCCGGGTGGCCGACTCGATCCCTCCGCTGGAGATCTACGGGGAACCCTCCGGGGATGTGCTGGTGGTGGGTTGGGGGGGGACCTACGGGGCCATCCAGGGCGGGGTCAAGCGGGCGCTCGCGGACGGAGTGAAGGTGGGACATGTGCACCTGCGCCATCTCAACCCGCTCCCCAGGGATCTTCCGGAGATCATGGGGCGCTACCGCAGGGTGCTGGTGCCGGAACTCAACACCGGCCAGCTGATCAAGCTCATCCGGGCCGATTATCTGGTGGACGCGGTGGGACTCAACAAGGTTCAGGGCATGCCGTTCGCGGTCGAGGAGATTCTCGACAAGGTGAACGAGCTCGCCGCGGAGGCAACATCATGAGCACGACCACCGGCAACGGCGCGGCGGCGTTGACCCGCAAGGACTTCGCCACCGACCAGGAAGTGCGTTGGTGCCCGGGGTGCGGCGATTACGCGATCCTCAACGCGGTGCAGACCGTGTTCCCGACCCTGGGAATCCCCAAGGAGAAGTTCGTGGTGGTCTCCGGGATCGGCTGCTCCAGCCGGTTTCCGTACTACATGAACACCTACGGGTTTCACACCATCCACGGGCGCGCCCCGGCGGTGGCCACCGGGGTGAAGGTGGCCAACCCGGATCTCGACGTGTGGGTGGTGACCGGGGACGGGGATGCCCTGTCCATCGGGGGCAATCACCTCATTCACGCCATGCGCCGCAACGTGGGGCTCAAGATCCTCATGTTCAACAACCGGATCTACGGACTCACCAAGGGGCAGTACTCGCCCACGTCCGAGGTCGGCAAGCGCACCAAGTCCACCCCGTACGGATCGGTGGATCGTCCCTTGAACCCATTGAGCCTGGCGCTGGGGGCCGAGGCGTCGTTCGTGGCGCGCTCGGTGGACGTGTACAAGTCACACCTGCAGGAGATCATCGCCGAGGCCGCGGCCCACCAGGGGACCGCGTTCGTCGAGATCTTCCAGAACTGCAATATCTTCAACGACAAGGCCTTCGCGGACTTCACCGACCGCGAGGTCCGCGAGACCATGAACATCATTCTCGAGGACGGGAAACCCATCCGGTTCGGCAAGGATGGCCGGCAGGGACTCCGCTGGACCGGCACCGGCTACGAGTCGGTGGTGATCGGCGAGGGTGGGGTGACCGAAGAGGACATCGCGGTGCATCGGGTCAACGAGGACTCTCCGGTGCACGCATTCGCCCTCACCCGCCTCGCTCCCCCGGCGTTCCCCATGCCCATCGGGGTCTACCGCTCGGTGGAAGCACCGGCCTTCGAGAACACGGTGTGGGACCAGGTGAACCGGGTGCGGGACGAGAAGGGGGAAGGGACCCTCGAGGACCTGCTCCGTGCCGGCGACACCTGGGAAGTGACCGACTAGGACTCTTGAACCACGGCCCACCACCCTGGGACAGGGTGCTGCCGCCGTGGATTCGTTCGTGACAAGTGAGCGCCGCGCCTGGTCTGGGTGCGGCGTTTCCACGTGGAGACGCTCATGACCCAGAAACGACGCCCTCTCGTCTTCGATGATCTCCTGCGCATGACCCGGGCCAAGCAACCCCGGGTGAGCCCGGACGGAGGCTGTGTGGTCTTTGCCGGGGTCGTGCCGGATATCGAGGCCAACGTCAACGACAGCCAACTCTTCCGCCTGGAGCTGGGTTCCGGGACGCTGTCGCGGTTGACCCATCAGGGATCTTCCAACAGCGACCCGGCCTGGGCGCCGAACGGGTCGGGACTTGCCTTTACCTCCAACCGGAGCGGGGAGAGTCAGGTCTGGATCCTGCCCGCGGCGGGGGGAGAGGCCCGGCAAGTCACGCGGTTTCCGCTGGGCGCCTCGCGACCGGTTTGGTTCCCGGACGGGAAACGGCTCCTGGTGCACGGGCCCACCTATGGCGGGACGGCAAATCCCAAGGACGTCGGAGAGACCAAGAAGGAACGCGACGCCGTCGGCGGGCACCGGATCTTCGAGGACCTCATGTTCCGCCATTGGGACGAGTGGACGGATGGCCAGGTGAACCACTTGTTCGTGGTGGACGTGGAGAGCGGTGAGGCGCGCGACCTCACGCCGGGTCCCTACCCGGTGCCGCCCCGCGCGCTGACCGGGGACCCCGACTACGCGGTCTCACCGGACGGCAAGGAAGTCGCGTTCGTCTGTCTGCGGGACGACGCCCAGGCGGTTTCCACGAGCATCCAGGTCTGGACGGTACCGGCCGAGGGGGGAGATCCCAGGCGGGTGAGCACGTGGAATGGAGTGCATGCCTATCCGGCGTACTCGCCGGACGGGCGTGAACTCGCCTTCGTGGGCATGCGTCGGGCCGGCTACGAAGCCGACCGCACCGAGTTGCTGATGCTGGACCGGAAGTCGGGGAAGGTGCGCGAGGTGGCGCCGGGCTTTGACCGGAGCGTCGACGTCCCGGTGTGGACCCCGGACGGGAAGCGGTTGGTGTTTGCCGCCGAGGATCAGGGGACGATGCGGATCTTCGGGGTGTTTGCGGCGGGAGGAGAACCTGCCCCGTTGACCGAGGGCGCAGCGGATAGTCAGCCGGTGCTGACGCCGGATGGAGAGTCCGTTGTCTTTGTCCGACAGTCGTCGGTCTCCCCGCCCGAGGTGCATCGGGTGCCGCTGGCCGGTGGCGAGCCGGAGAACCTGGCGCCCATCAACCAGGAGGTCCTGGCCGAGTTGGCCATGAACGATGTCGAGGACTTCTGGTTCGAAGGGGCCAAGGGGGCCCGGGTCCACGGGATGCTCTACAAGCCTCCGGGTTTCGACGAGGGCAGGAAGTACCCCGTGGTGTTCCTCATCCACGGGGGGCCCCAGGCCGCCTTTGGGCGGGACTTCCACGAGCGATGGAACACCCAGCTGTTCGCCGCGCGGGGATGGGTGACCGTGGCCATCAACCCGCGGGGGAGCACCGGCTACGGGCAGGAGTTCACCGACGCCATCCGGGGCGAGTGGGGCGGGGCCTGCTACGAGGACCTCGAGCGGGGTTTCGACCACGTTCTGGACGCGTACGGGTTCTGCGATCGCGATCGCACCGCGGCGGCGGGCGCGAGCTTTGGTGGATACATGGTGAACTGGATCAACGGCCAGACCAACAGGTTCAAGTGCCTGGTCTGCCACGATGGGATCTTCAACACGGAGATGATGGAGTACGCCACCGAGGAACTCTGGTTCACCGAGTGGGAGTTCGGCGGGTTGCCCTGGGAGGCTCCGGAGGAGTACCGCAAGTGGTCGCCGCATCTCCAGGCGGGGAACATGAAGACCCCCATGCTCATCATCCACGGCGAGCAGGACTTCCGTTGTGTCTCCGGGGAGGGGTTCACCCTGTTCACCGCACTGCGGCGTCAGGGGGTACCGGCCCGGATGCTCTGGTTCCCGGACGAAGGGCACTGGGTTCTGAAGCCCAAGAACCGCAAGGTCTGGTGGACCGAAGTGTTGGGTTGGTTGGAGAGCTACCTGGGTTGAGGGCTATCGGTTAGGGGGAACTCCGCAGTTCCGACTTGATCCGCCCCCAGGAAGTCCGGCTCACCGGGACAAACTGCTCCACTCCCGCGCGGATCATGACGTTCCCAGTGATGAAGTCCGAAGGCTGCTGGGTCCAGGCGCCCTCGAAGTACTCCCACGACCGCCCAGCCAGGGGACTGCTCGTATCCTGGGCGATGACGACATCGGAAGTGGGGATGGCCATGATGTAGAAGTCCCCCGCAGGGAGGTCGAGCGGAGGGTTGAAGTTCACGCTCCAGAATTGCAGCGTGTTCGCTGTGACCTGGAGGGTCTCACCCCTGAGCGCTTCCCCCGGGCTGCCGCCGGCGCCGTTCGCGTTCAGGACGAGCACTTCCAGGGTTTCGTCCTCCGTGTACGTAGCCAGGACGCGCGCGGAATGGAGTTGCTGGGGCGCGTTGATGGTGAACCGAACCGCGGCACCGTTTCCTTCGCCGGCCCAGGAAATCCATTCTTCGGCGGTTCCGTCATCGTAGGCAAGTTCCGCGGTAAAGCCCGGGTTGGGAAGGATGAACAGGAGTAGGGCGGTTGAGAGAAGCAACGGGATGCGTCTCGTGGGTCTCGGATGGTTCATGCGGAACTCCTTTCAAGCCCAGAAAATGCGGGATGTCTTGTCTTGAGCCCAATCGTTGATTTGTCCACCCGGGTGGACGCACAACCTCCAGGGGTTGTGCGTTTCCCCGGGGAAAGTGGCGTACAACGTCGAGAGGTTGTTCATGGCGCCGCCGTCTCCTCCCGGAACCAGTCGATGGTGCGGTTGAAGACCTCCTGGGCCTGGTCGTCGAACATGTAGTACATCTGAAAACCGAACCACTGGACGCGGCCCTGGGGTCGCTGGGGGTCGGGGTCGTGCCAGCGGGTGGCGCAGAGACGGTTCTGGAAGGGGGACGTCTCGCCCACCGCGCCGTAGGTGTAGAGCGATTCGATCTCGCCGGTGAATCCCGGCAAGGAGGAAGGAAAAATCGGGTCGAACAGCGCTTCGACTCCGGTGATCCCGCCGTCCTGCTGGGAGACGCGGTTCAGCTTGTCCAGGTCCACTCGCATCTCGGGGTACGTGGACTCGCCGCCGCCGGGAGGGACCACGGGCTGGGCGTAAGCGAAGAACCCTTCGCTGTCCCGGCTCAGTGTCGTGAGTTTGAGGAATTCCTTACCGAAGTCGAAGCGGTCCCCCGGCTGCTCTCCGAGTCCTCCGGGCCGGATGAACCCGTTGGTGCCGGTGCCGCTGAGCCAGAGCGTCCCGCCCGCCCTGAGATACATCGCCAGTATTCGAATCTGGCGCTCGTTGCTTGCCTGGTCGCTACGGCCGCCTGGGCCTGAGTAGTCCCAGATCAACAGCCGATAACGGGACATGTCCTCCAGGGTCAGCAGAAGCGGGCTGAGCGAACCCACATCGTTGTCGCCGTAGGTGGGAAACACGTCCACCGGCTCTCCGTCGAACCGCCCGGACTTGTCCACCAGGTCCAGCCAGAACTGGTCCCTTTGGAAGTCGCTAGGTTGAACCCCGTCCCGGCTGTCGTCGACCAGGAGCGCCTCGCGGTCAAAGGTCATCTCAACGACCTCGAGAAACAGGGTCCCCAGGGTGGTGACCCCGGCCAGGTCCCGGGCCCTGACATAGAGCACGTGGAATCCCGGATCGTTGAAGACCAGGGGCTGCGGGGTACCTCGAACCTGTGCTCCCCATCCGCTCCACCCGCTCCCCGGCCCCTCGGCCTCCAGGTCCACAATGTCGACTCCCCAGCTGTAGCCCCAGATGGCTCCACCGTAGGCTTCCGCGGAGGCACTCCAGGAGAAGTCCAACGGAACGCCGGTCGGCACCTGGGCGCTGAAGGTGTGCCCACTTCCCATGTAGTCGTCGCACCCGATGACCTCTTCGCAGACCTGGAGGCTCGGGAACCCCGCCGTTGGAAACGCCTGCATCTTGATCGCATTGCGGTTCCACTCCAGGAACGGATCCGCGGCGCCTGCCGGGTCGATGGCGCGCACGGCCAGCACGTACTGCTTCGGCGTGTTGAGTAGAAGGTCCAGGGGGGCGCTTCCGTCGTTGAACTGCCACGGCGGCGTGTCCGGCCCCAGGAAGATGTCCGTGGACTGGACCCGGAAGTGGTCGACCGGCGGGTTCAGGTCGTCGAACAGGTTGATGAGCTTGTAGAGGAACGGCGTTCCGGACGTGGTCGTGCTCCCGTCCGGATCCTCCATACCAACCTGGACTCGGAAATGCTGTCCAACGGTCAGGAGCTCCCGCTCAACGGCTGGATAAGTGAATCGTGTCTCCGGCACGATCGTCGTCGCGGTAAACGCCACCCGGTCCGCCTCGGAGGCCGCATCCCGGTTGTCCACCGCACGGACATAGACGGTATGGCAGCCGGTCGCCCGGCCGGTGGGTGCGCAGGTGGTGTCCACACAGACCGACTCTGCATTCGCGGCGGAGAAGTTGAAGTCCTGATCGGGATCGGTGGAGTGGAACCAGTCCACGAACACGGATCCACCCGGCACGGTCTTGCTCATCCGGGACCGGGCGGGGCTACCGTCCTCGGCGGGCAGGTCCATCCAGTCGAAGCCCGGCCCGCCGCGGAGCATCTCCTCCTCGGTGAACTCCACCGGGGGATCGATCGCATACTCGTAGCGGACCACGCGCCCGTCCGGGTCGGATCCTTCCCATCCCACCCGCACGCGGAAGTCGACCTCGCTCCCTTCGACGGGGCCGGACGTGATCGTGACCATCGGCGGCTGGTTCGGGGGCTCGGAGTCGCTGGCGCAACCCGCCATGACAACCAAGGCACACGCCCTGACGATTGTGATTGCCCACGTGCGGGCGACGGCGTAGAAGGGCAGGCCGCACAGTGCCGGGAGCGCCACGACGGATCGTGGCAACGGGGAGGTTGGCCGGTTTGTCGACATTGCATCGCTCCCGAGGCAGCTTTAGGTTCGGGAGGGGATCGTGTCGGAAGAGGGTTACCTAACTATAGCCGGACAAATCGAGTTCGGCAAGGTTGCGAAGTCAATGCCCGACAGTGCGTTGCGATCTGATGTGAAGATATTGTCTAGCCCCGGCCGCCAAAATCGATCACGACATGGGTGCCATGCTCCCAGTAGTTGGGCTCCAGATCCGCCCCCGGAATCTCCTCCACCCCGATCCGCCGGGAGACCAGGACCTCGGCGCTTACGTTGCGCAGGGTGTTCATGGCCGTTCGCACATCGCTCTCCTGGAAACGATTGACCCCGATGATCGACAGGTCGCGGTCCTGGACTTGCCCCGCCGGAAACGCCAAGAGGAACGAGCTGTCCAGCGGCGTACCCAGGACCAACCGTCCCCCCACGCTCAGACTCTGCACTGCCTCGTGGGTCAGGGCCGCGTCCGGCAACAGGACAATGGCTGCGTCGAGTCCGGTACCTTCGGTGTGCTGCGCCGCGACCGCGGCAAACGGATCTTCTCCCAAACGGACCAATCGGGTCGCCCCGGCCCACTCGGCTTTCCGGCGCAGGGTCGCGGAGGTATCCGCCCCCAGCACCCGGTCCGCCTTGTCATGACGCGCCATGACCATGGCGATCTGTCCCACCAGCCCCAGCCCGATCACCGCGATCCGGCTCCCGTCACCCACGCCGGCAGCCCGCAGCAGGCGCGACGCGGTCGCCGCGGCCGGCACCAGGGTGGCGTCGACGGGGGAGAGGTCGGTGGGAAGGCGCCGCCCCAACTGGCGCTGCAGCGTCCGGGAGGGGACGGTGAAGTACTCCTGCAGCCCAGGGACCCCGATCTCCTCGCGCAGCGAGTCGCCGGCAATCAGCACCCGGTCCATGGAGCCCCAGCCCCGGACCCGTTCTCCGATCGCCACCACCTCGGCCACCGGGATCCCCGGCGGGGTCTTGCCGGCGTAGACCCGGGGGTCCAGATCGTAGGGGCGCAATCCGGCGTGGAGGACCCGCAACAGGACCTCGGTGGGTGCGACCTTGGGAAGCGGTTCCCGGTGCAGCTCCAGGGAGCCCTGGGGGGACAGGACCAAGCGGCGGCCGGTTTCTGGGAGAGGCTGGAAGACGGTCATGGACGAAAGAGCATACGGGCCGAATCGGCCCGGGTCACGCGGCTTCAGGCGACAACCGCTATCCAGAGAACGGAAGTGAACCGCAGCCCCATGGGTGCTAGGTTCTACCGGTCGAGGAGCATGCCGCGCCCCGTCCGGGGCACACAACCTGTCACGCCACGGCACCTCCCCGACCCGTTTTGATTCGGGATCCAGCCTAGTAAGCGGTTCCTGTACAACAGGTTAAACCATCGATGGAGGGGCGCTCATGTCCACCCAGTCGGTCTCCACCCAGACCTCCAACGCCAAGCTCCTCGCCTTCGTCGAGGAGGCCAAAGCCCTCCTCAAGCCGGATGACGTTCGCTGGTGCGACGGTTCCCCGGCCGAATACCAGGAAATGGCCAAGGCCCTCGTGGATGCCGGGACCGCCATGTGGCTCAGCGAGGACAAGCGCCCCAACAGCCTCTATGTGCGTTCGGATCCCGGTGACGTGGCCCGGGTGGAGGATCGGACCTATATCTGCTCGGTCAAGGAGTCGGACGCCGGCCCCACCAACAACTGGGCGGATCCTTCGGAGATGAAGACCAAGCTGCGTGGGCTCTACGACGGCGCCATGCAGGGCCGGACCCTGTTCGTGATCCCGTACTCCATGGGACCGGTCGGTTCCCCCATCGCCAAGATCGGCGTCATGGTCAGCGACTCCCCCTACGTGGTCATCAACATGCACCTGATGACCCGGGTCGGGACCCGGGTGCTGCAGGTCCTGGGGGACAGCGAGGACTTCGTGCGGGGCATCCACTCCGTGGGCTATCCGCTCACCGATCCCAAGATGCCCGACGTGCCGTGGCCCTGCAACGCCGAGAACAAGTACATCACCCACTTCCCCGAAACGCGTGAAATCTGGTCCTATGGCTCCGGATACGGTGGGAACGCGCTTCTCGGCAAGAAGTGTCACGCATTGCGGATAGCCTCCGTTCAGGCACGCGACGAGGGCTGGCTGGCCGAGCACATGCTCATTCTCAAGCTCACCAACCCGGAGGGGGCGAGCAAGTACATCGCGGCCGCATTCCCTTCGGCGTGCGGCAAGACCAACCTCGCCATGCTGGTTCCGACCACTCCCGGCTGGAAGGCCGAGACGATCGGCGACGACATTGCCTGGATGAAGTTCGGTGACGATGGTCGTCTCTACGCCATCAACCCCGAGGCCGGTTTCTTTGGCGTGGCGCCCGGGACATCCAACGAGAGCAATCTCAACGCGATGAAGACCATGCACGCCAACAGCATCTTCACCAACGTGGCTCTCACCGACGACGGGGACGTGTACTGGGAAGACATGCTGCCGGAGCCGCCGGCCAAGGCGACCGACTGGATCCGTCGCCCGTGGACCCCGGATGCGGGGCGGGTGGCCGCGCACCCCAATGCCCGTTTCACCACTCCCGCGAGCCAGTGCCCGGTCATCGCCGACGAGTGGGAAGACCCCAAGGGCGTTCCCATCAGCGCCATCCTCTTCGGCGGACGCCGGGCCACCGCGGTTCCCCTGGTGACCGAGGCCTTCGGTTGGCAGCACGGCACCTTCATGGGGTCCATCATGGCCTCCGAGAAGACCGCCGCCGCGGCGGGGAAGATCGGTGAGTTGCGGCGCGACCCCTTCGCCATGTTGCCCTTCTGCGGGTACAACATGGGCGACTACTTCGCCCATTGGCTCGACGTCGGCGCCAAGGGGGGCGAGAAGATGCCCAAGATCTTCTACGTGAACTGGTTCCGCAAGGGCAAGGACGGCAAGTTCCTTTGGCCCGGATTCGGCGAGAACGGGCGGGTGCTCAAGTGGATCTTCGAGCGTGCCGACGGTAAGGCCTCGGTCACCGAGACCCCGATCGGCCTGCTCCCCGCCGAGGGTGCCATCGATACCGATGGGCTCGACGTCAATGCCGGGACCATGAAGGAACTCATGTCGGTGGACGTCGAAGCCTGGAAGGAAGAGTTGCCGCTCATCGAGAAGCACCTCGACCAGTTCGGGGACAAGCTGCCCGAGGGGCTCCGGAACGAACTCGAGGCGCTGCGCAACCGGTTGGAGCAGGCCTAGGGGCGCTGGGGCCGCCACTGCGGCTCGGGGACCCCGGCCCGCTTGTTGACCACGCGGGCCATGACGAACAGCAGGTCGGAGACCCGGTTGAGGTAGGTGAGGATCACCGGGTCGAAGTCCTGGGCCGCCGTTTCCCGGGCATGGACGGCCGCCCGCTCCGCCCGCCGGCAGACCGTGCGCGCCACGTGCAGCG
Organism: Candidatus Eiseniibacteriota bacterium; assembly: GCA_942491735.1. GTDB lineage: Bacteria > Eisenbacteria > RBG-16-71-46 > JABDJR01 > JABDJR01 > CALOCN01. The sequence goes on from CALOCN010000014.1 coordinate 1,350,199, forward strand.
CCGCCGCGCCCGGCGACCCTCCGGGCAGGATAAACGTGGTGAGGGGCTCGAGTTCCGATTCCAGCCTGTCGATCACCCGTTCCAGCTCCTCCACCATTCCCGGATCCAGGACGGGGAGGGCGCCCCGGGCCTTCTCCGCATCGACCGGCGTGGCCAGGTGCGCACCGACATCGAAGAGCCGGCTCTGGATCGACCCCACCACCCGGCCCAGGTCCTCGTGCTCGTTGCCCGCGGCAAAGACGCCCAGTTGGGCGTTGAGCTCGTCCACCGTGCCGTAGGCCTCGATCCGGGCATGGGTCTTCGGCACACGGCCGCCGCCGAAGAGTGAAGTATTCCCGTCGTCCCCGGTCCGGGTGTAGATCTTGACCACGCTGGCTCCTTGGTTGGAGTGATTCGAGCTCGCTCGATTGTAGACCTTGCGACCCCTCGCGCTCCCGCATACGATGCGCCCATGGTCCCGGAAGGCAAACGAAAGCGCAAGAAGCCCGCCGCGGTGGGATGGCTCAAGCGGCGCGAGACCGCCTACCGGGAACGCGGGATCCGCTTGCTGGCCGGCGTGGACGAGGCCGGCGTGTCCCCCCTGGCCGGGCCGGTGGTGGCCGCGGCGGTCATCATGCCTCCGGAATCGGCGATCTCCGGGGTCAACGACTCCAAGAAGGTCCTGGACCCGGACTTCCGCGTGGAGCTCGCACGAAAAATCGTCGCCGAGGCGGTCGCGGTGGCGGTGGGGCTGGCCCGCCCGCGGGAGATCGACCGCATCAATATCTATCAGGCCAGCCTACAGTCGATGGCCCGGGCGGTGCGAAGGCTACAGGTCACCCCGGAACTGGTTCTGGTCGATGCCCGCACCATTCCGGGGATCGACCCGCCGCAGGAAGCGCACGTGGGTGGGGACGGCAAGTTCTACCAGATCGCCTGCGCCAGCCTGGTCGCCAAGACCTTTCGGGATGCGCTCATGGCCCGCATGGACGTGCGTTACCCGGGCTACGGTTTCGCGAAGCACAAGGGCTACCCGACCCCGGATCACTGCCGCGCCCTGGCTGAACTGGGCGCTTGCTGGCTCCACCGACAGAGCTACCGGCGGGTGGCCGAGACCCGCCAGGGCAACCTGTTCGACCTCGCCCCTGCCTGACCGGACTCAGCCCGCGACGTGGTATCCCGCGTCCACGTGGAGCGTGGTTCCCGTCACCCCGCTGGCCATCTCGCTGAGCAGGAACAATCCCGCCTTGCCCACCTCGTCCTGGTCGATGTTGCGTTTGAGCAACGACTTCTCGGCGTAGGCCTTGAGGAAGTCCTTGAACCCGGCAATGCCGCGCGCGGCCAGGGTATTGACCGGCCCGGCCGAGATCGCGTTGACCCGGATGTTCTGCGGTCCCAGGTCCAGGGCAAGCTGCTTGACCGCCTGCTCCAGGGCCGCCTTGGCCGTGGCCATGACGTTGTAGTTGGGGACCGCGCGCTCCGCGCCCAGGTAGGAGAGGGTGACGATGGATCCCCCCTCCTTCATGAGCGGCGCGGCGAGGCGGGCCATGGGAAGGAGGGAGTAGGCCGAGATCTCCAGGGCGAGACGGAAACCCTCCCGGCTGGTGTCCCGGTACGCCCCTTCCAGGTCCTCCTTCTGGGCGAAGGCCACGCTGTGGACCAGGAAGTCCAGCTTGCCGAAGTCCTTTTCCACGCCGGCGAACACCCGGGCGAGGTCCTCGTCGCTGGTCACGTCGCACTCGTAGAACAGGGAGTCGGGGAGGTCGCCAACCGCCTTTTCCACCATGCCCTTCAGGCGTTCGTTCTGATAGCTGAAGGCAAGTCGGGCCCCGGCCCCTCCGAGATAACGCGCGATGGCCGCGCCAAGACTCCGGTGGTTGGCCACCCCAAATACGAGCCCGGTCTTCCCGGAGAGATCCAGCGTGTACATCGATACCCCCTTGGTGTGGACGACGGATTCTGAACCACCCCCGGGAGGGCGTCAATCGAGCCCGGGGGAGGCCGGTTCGCCCGGATCCGCTCCGGCTGTTGATGGAAGTGGGCCGCCGCCGTAGAATGGGTTCCCCGGAACTGACCACCCAAAGCGTCGGAGAGGTTGATCATGAAGCGGATCCTGTTCATTGGTTGCTTGTGTGCGGTCTTCGCCGTGGCGGGCTGCGGCAAGAAAGACACCTCCGACGTCGCTGAGGACGCCCCTCAGACCACGTCGAACACCACCGGCGGGTCCGGCGGGGACGCGGCCGTTACGCCGTCGGATTCCGACAGCAACGAGGGCTCCCTCAACGCGGACCCCACCCTCTCCACCAAGGACCGCACCGTGATGCGGGACGAGGCCAAGGCCTCCTCGAACCCCATCCTGGCCCGGTCGCTCAAGCGGGACCCGGGGCCCACGGATGAGATCGCCGTGGTGCGAACCAACCTCGGTACGTTCACCCTGCGTTTCTTCCCCAAGCAGGCACCGCTCGCGGTGGCGAACTTCAAGGGGCTGGCCGCGCAGGGATACTTCAACGGGATGATCTTCCATCGGGTCATGAAGGGTTTCATGATCCAGACCGGCGATCCCACCGCCACCGGAATGGGTGGGGAGAGCCTGTGGGGGCGGCCGTTCAAGGGGGAGTTCCACCAGGGCCTGCGCTACAACGGACCGGGAGTGGTCGGGTTGGCCAACTCGGGGGATCCCAATGCCAACAAGAGCCAGTTCTTCGTGACGGTCAGCCCGCAGGAACACCTGAACGACAAGCACACCGTTTTCGCGGAAGTCATGGAGGGCATGGATGTGGTGTACGACATCAACGAGATGCCCACCAACACCGACGACAAGCCGCTGACCCCGATCATCATCGAGAGCGTGACCATCGAGATCCGCGGCAGCTGATCCCGACGCAACCCAACCATGCCCGCTTGCGTATTTGTCCATAGCGACTCCTACGAGGCGGACATCGGGGCGCACGTCTTTCCTACCTGGAAGTACCGCCGGGTGAAGGAGCGGCTCCTGGAGTCCGGACTCGTCGATACGGGGGCGTTCCTCGAACCCGAGCCGCGGCCGCGGCGTCTTCTGGAGCATGTGCATGAGGCGCGCTATCTGGATGACCTGTTCTCGCTGAGGACCACCCCGTCCACCCTGTCGTCCGAGTTGCCTTTGACCACCGAGATCGCCCAATGGTTCGAGTTGGCCTGCGCCGGTTCGTTGACCGCGGTGGAACTGGCCCTGGCCGGCGGAGGCTCCATGCATATCGGCGGGGGTTTCCACCATGCTTTCGCCAACCGGGCCGAGGGGTTCTGCTACCTCAACGACATCGCCTACGCGGCGCGTCTCGCGATGGGCGTGGACGACGGGGTTCCCCTGGCCAACGCCCAGGGTCGCCCGGTCAAATCCGTGTCCGTGGTGGACCTGGATGTCCACCAGGGGAACGGGACGGCGCGGATCTTTGCCGACGATTCACGGGTCTTTACCTTCTCCATGCATCAGGAGAACAACTATCCTGTCAAGGAGCGGGGGGACCTGGATCTGGGTCTCGAGGACGGACTGACCGATGAGCCCTACCTGGAGATCCTGGAGCAGGGGCTCGAAGCCTCGGTGCGTGCCCGCAGGCCGGATCTGGTGATCTACGTGGCCGGGGCGGATCCCTACCGGGAGGATCTGCTGGGGGGGCTGGGGCTCTCGCTGGAGGGATTGCGGGCCCGGGACCGCGCCGTCCTGAAGGCCTGTCGTGACAGTGACGCCGCGGTGGTCGTGGTTCTCGCGGGAGGCTACGCTGCCGAACGGGACGACACGTCCCTGATCCACTTCCAGACCGCCGAGGAGCTCCTGGCTCTGTGGCCCTGGAAATCAACCGAGTAGAGGGAGGGATCGCATGCCGTTCCTGATTGCCTTGGGAGTACTGGCCTTGATCGCGGTGTGGTTCATCGGGATCTATAACGGGCTGGTCAAGTTGCGCCAGCTGGTGAAGAACGCGTGGAGCCAGATCGACGTCCAGCTCAAGCGCCGTTACGACCTCATCCCCAACCTGGTGGAAACGGTCAAGGGGTACGCCAAGCACGAGAAGGACACCCTGGAAGCGGTGATCAACGCCCGCAACGCCGCGGTGTCGGCAAGCGGGGTGGCGCAGCAGGCCCAGGCCGAGAACATGCTGACCGGAGCCCTGCGACAGCTCTTTGCCCTGTCGGAGTCCTACCCCGACCTCAAGGCCAACACCAACTTCCTCGCCCTGCAGGAGGAACTGGCCACGACCGAGAACAAGATCGCCTTCGCCCGCCAGCACTACAACGACAGTGTGGCGACCTACAACACGAAGGTGCAGAGCTTTCCCGCCACCATGGTGGCCGGCATGTTCGGGTTCAAGGAAGAGGACTACTTCGAGATCGAGGACGTGGCCCAGCGCGAGGCGCCCAAGGTGCAGTTCTAGCGCCGCTCGCTTCCCATGGCAAAAACGTTCCACGCGCTCATCGCGGAGAACCGCAGGCGGTCGGCCATGCTGGTCGCTTCGTTCATCGTCCTGTTCACCGGGACGGTGTACGTCTTTGCCCTGGTCATCCTGGGTGGGGAGGACTTCCGCTCCGGGATCGTTCCCGCCCTGATCGCCCTGGGGGTCGCGGTCCTGGTGGCGTTGGGGACGTACTACGGCGGGGCCAACGCGGTCATGGCCATGAGCGGGGCCAAGGAGATCCAACGATCCGACGACCCCCAGTTGTGGAACGTGGTCGAGGAGCTGTGCATTGCCGGAGGCGTTCCCATGCCCCGGGTCTATCTCATCGACGACACCGCCCTCAACGCGTTCGCGACCGGCCGGGATCCGGCCCACGCGGCGGTGGCGATTACCCGTGGCCTCCGCCAGAAACTGACCCGGGCCGAGCTCCAGGGCGTGTTGGCCCACGAGCTGAGCCACGTCCGCAACTACGACATCCGGTTCTCCATGCTGTTGGCGGTCCTGGTCGGCATGCTGGTCCTGATCGCCGATGCGTTTCGCCGGATGCTGTGGTTCGGCGGCGGCCGGCGCAAGTCCCGCCGGGATAGCGACGGGGGCAATCCCTTGATGCTGGTGGTTTTTGTCGTGGCCATCGTCCTGTCCATCGTGGCGCCGCTCCTGGGTCGTCTGATCCAACTGGCCGCATCGCGGGAGCGGGAGTACCTGGCCGACGCCTCGGCGATCGAACTGACCCGCCATCCGGACGGGCTCGCTTCGGCCCTGGAGAAGCTGGGAGGGGATCAGGAAGTGCTCGAGGCGGCCAACCGGGCCACCCAGCATCTCTACATCGTCAATCCGTTCAAGTCCTTCGAGAAGCGGGCCCAGGGGGCGTTTTCCACCCATCCGCCCCTCGCCGATCGGGTGAGCCGGATTCGTGCCCTGGGTGGCGGTGGGGGATAGGGATATGAGCGACGAACGACCCACCCCGGCGGAACTCAGGGCGACCTACCGGTTGCCGGAGGACGACGACGCGCTCCTGGAGGAGTGTGACGTGACCGCCTTCAAGGCTGGAGGTCCGGGGGGGCAGCACAAGAACAAGACCCTCTCCGCGATCCGCTTGCACCACCGACCCAGCGGGATCGTGGTGATTGGCCGGCGGGAACGATCCCAGCGGCGAAATCTCCAGGACGCCCTGGGCCGGCTCCGGCAGCGCCTGGTGGTGCTGCTCACGCCCCCCAAACCCAGGCGAAAGACCCGGCCATCCCGCGCCTCGAAGGAGAAACGCCTCAGCGAGAAGCGTCGGCGGGGAGAGGCCAAGCGGCGTCGATCCGGCGGTTCCTGGGACGACTAGCCGTAGATTTGGCCTGCAAGAGTCCACTGGCGCGCTTGGCCCGGGTTCATTAGGCTCCGTTCATGGAAGGTCATCCTTGTACGATCTGACCCTCGTTCTCATCCTGGTCGGAGCCATGGTGCTCCTGATCACCAACCGGGTCCCGCCGGATGGGGTGGGTCTCATGGTGATCGTTGCCCTCATCCTCACCGGTACCGCCACGCCCATGGAGGCCTTTGCCGGCGCCGGTCACCCGGCCACCCTCACCGTTGCATCCGTGCTCATTCTCAGCGCGGGAATCCAGCGTACCGGGGTCGCGGACCGCATTGCCTACTGGCTGCGCCGACACGTCAAGCGATCCGAGCGCCGGCTCCTGTGGTTCCAGACGCTGCTGGTCAGCCCGCTCAGCGCGTTCATCAGCAACACCGCAACCGTGGCGGTGTTTCTCCCGGTCATTCTCAGTATCTGTCGCGACAGGGGGATGTCTCCCAGCAAGTTTCTCATGCCCCTGTCCTACGCGGCCATCCTGGGCGGGATGTGCACGGTGATCGGGACCTCGACGAACATCGTGGTGGCGAGCTTTGTCGATGATCACGGGCTCGAGCCCATGGGCATGTTCGATTTCTTCCCCATCGGGTTCGCGATCTCGGTCGTGGGATTCATCTATCTCACCACGATCGGCCCCAAACTCATTCCCATGCGACGTCGCGCGGAATCCCTGGCCACAGACTATCTTCTGCGGCGGTACATCACCGAGGTGGAGATCCTTCCCGGCTCGGACCTCCTTGCCACGACCCTCGAGCGATCGAATCTCGCTACCGAATACGACCTCGACGTGCTCGAAGTCCATCGCGGGCTACTGAAGTTCGCACCCAACGAGGCCTCGATCCTTGCCGAAGGGGATGTGCTGATCGTTCGGGCGCCGCTTGCCTCCATTCGCCGGCTGGAAGTAACCGAGGGGCTGCGTCTGCATGCCGAGACCAAGGTGGATCAGGAGACCCTGCAGGGTGGCGGGATGCTCCTGGCCGAGGCGGTGGTACCGCCGGGCTCGCCTCTCGATCATCGCACCCTCAAGAACTTCGACTTCCGGCACCGGTTCGGGGTGACCGCCATCGCCCTGTACCGCCATCGGGAAACGATCTCGGAGAAGGTCGGGTGGGTTCCGATCCACCTGGGAGACGTGTTGCTGCTCTACGGATCCAAGACCCGCCTGCGCGCGCTGGCCGCCCAGCCCGAGATCCTGAGCCTGGTTCAGGTGCACCCGCCGCGCCCCCGGAAGGATCGCGCAACGCTCTGTATCCTTATCCTCGCCTTCACCGTCATCATGGCCAGCGTGGGGCTGGTCTCCCTCGTGCAGGCGGTGGTGGGGGGAGCCTTCCTTGTCGTCCTCACCCGTTGTCTGAACCTGCGTGAGGCCTACCGTGCCCTGGATCGGCGCACCCTGTTTCTCCTGGCCGGGATGATTTCCCTCGGCCTGACCCTCGAGCGATCCGGTGCGGCCGCGCACCTCGCCGGTTTTGTGACCGACAACGCGGCGGAGATGGGACCGTTCGCCCTTCTGGTGGCGACCTACCTGTGCACGCTGGTCCTTACCGAACTGATCACCAACAATGCCTGTGCCGTGGTCATGACCCCGATTGCCATCGTGGCCGCCCAGGGGTTCGGGCTGGATCCGCGCCCCTACGCCTTTGCCGTCGCTTTCGCCTCGTCGGCCTCCTTCCTGACCCCCTTCGGCTACCAGACCAACCTGTTTGTCTACGGCCCCGGGGGATATCGCTTCCTGGATTTTGCCCGCATGGGACTGCCGCTGAGCATCATCTGCTTCGTCACCGTGGTCAGCCTCATTCCGCTCCTCTGGCCCCTCGTCCCCGGACCCTGACCTTGAGCAGTCCCGGTTCCCTTCTTGCCGCCGAGACCCTCGCCCTCGTGCGGATCGCCAGCGAAAGCGGCGACGAGAGCGCCATTGCCGATCACGTCATGCGTCTGCTGCGCACATCCGGTCCCCGCTTCCTGCGTCGTCATGGCAACGCGATCGTGGCCGGGGTGGGAAGCGACAACCCGCCGATCGTCCTGGGCGGTCATCTGGATACGGTTCCCGAGAACGATCATCCCGACCCCGCTATCGCAGGGGACCAGGTGGTGGGGCTTGGAACGTCGGACATGAAGGGGGCGCTCGCGGTCATGCTGGCCCTGGCAAAGCGGCCCCCCTCGGGGAGTGCCTTCGGCTTGGTGTTCTACGACCAGGAGGAGGTGGCCTATGCGCGCAATGGCTTGCGACCGCTGTTCGACAGCGAACCCTGGCTCGGGGAGGTCAAGGCAGCGGTGCTCATGGAGCCTACCGACAACACCCTGGAGTTGGGTTGTCTGGGGGCCCTCCACGCCAAGGCGACCGTCCGGGGGGTGGCCGCCCACAGTGCGCGCCCCTGGCTGGGGGAGAACGCGATCCACCGGGGAGCGACGCTGATCCGGAGGATCGCCGAGCAGGGAGTGCGCGAGCATGTCGATGGACCGGCTACCTATCGCGAGGTGATGAACGTCACCCTGGCCGAGGGAGGAGTTGCCCGCAACGTCATTCCCGATCGGTTCGTTCTCAACGTCAACTTCCGTTTTGCTCCGGACCGCACGTCACAGGACGCGGAACGACACATCCGCACCGTCCTGTCCGGGGCGGACGAGGTCGAGATCACCGATCTCGCACCGGCCGCACCCGCGCGGGCCGACGCCCCTTTCTTCGAACGGTTCACCCGCGACCAGGGAATCACCGCCCGGGCCAAACAGGCCTGGACCGATGTCGCCCAGTTCGCGGCCCACGGGGTCCCTGCGGCGAACTTCGGACCCGGCCTGCCGGAACTGGCGCACAAACGGGACGAACGGATTCCCATTGCCAACCTGGAACGGTGCCACGCGGTCATGCGGGCCGTCCTCGCCGCGAACGGAGCGGGCGCTTGAATCCGGAGCTGCCGAGCAGTCCGTACTATCGGAGCCTGGCTCCCTATCCATTCTCCCGTCTCGACGATCTTCGCGCCGCGGTGGAAGCACGGGGCGTCCAGGTGATCGACCTGGGCATGGGGGACCCACGGGAGCCCACTCCCGAGGTCATCCGCAGGGCATATCTGGACGCATTGCCGACCCTGTCCCCCTATCCACGGGTGGTGGGCTCTCCGCGCCTGCGCGAGACGATCTGCACGTGGGTGCGCGCGCGGTTCGGGGTGGATCTGGATCCGGACACGGAGGTGTTGCCCACCAACGGTTCCAAGGAGGTCATCCACAGCCTTCCGGCCATGCTGGTCGACCCCGCGACCCGGCCCCTGGTGATGGTTCCCGATCCGGGGTACCCGGTCTATGCCCTGGGGGTGAAGGCTGCCGGTGGAACCGTCCATCCGCTGCCGCTCCGGGAAGAGAACGGGTTTCTTGCCGACCTAGAGTCCATCCCGGAGTCGGTGTGGCGGCGGACCAGCCTCTGTTGGCTCAACTACCCCGGCAACCCCACCGGAGCGGTGGCGGGACGCGGGTACCTGGAACGGGCGGCCGAGCTCTGCCGGCAACATGGTGTGGTGCTGGCCAGCGACGAAGCCTATACCGAGATCTACTTCGGGGAGCGGCCGGCGGGCGCCATCGAGGCCGGAACCGCCAACCTCCTGATCCTCCAGACCCTTTCCAAACGATCGGGCATGGCCGGTTTCCGGTCCGGTTTCCTGGCCGGGGATCGGCGACTCATCGCCATGCTCAAGAAGATCCGCCCCGGTCTCGGGGTAGCCACCCCGGAGTTCGTCCAGCGAACGGCGGTGGCGGCATGGTCCGACGAGAACCATGTGGTCGCCTTGCGGGAGCGATTCCGGGAGCGGCGGGACGTTGTGGTCCCCGGGCTTCGCGAGCTGGGTTACCGCGTGCCCGATGTCCAGGCCACCCTCTACGTCTGGTTTCCCGTTCCGCAGGGGGAGACCTCGGGGTCGTTCAGCGAACGCTGCCTGGATCGCGGGGTCGTGCTGCTGCCGGGAAGCGCCATGGGGCCCTCTGGCGAGGGCTATGTGCGGCTTTCCCTTAGCGGGTCGCTGGTGGAGCTTCAGGAAGCCCTAGCCCGTCTGCCCCGCGCCTCCGTATAGTAGTTGCCCGTCCCGCCACAGGGACGCTCACCCCGGGAGGTCGGTTTGGACGAGAAGTGGACGGAAGCGGCAGCGTTGGTTTCGGATGCCTTTCGGGATCGGAGCCGCCTGAACGACTATCTGATCTCCCGCGCCGTGGAATCGGTGATCGAAGGTATCGATCGGGGCCAGATCCGGGTGGCCGAACCGGTGGACGGGGAGTGGGTCGTCAACGACTGGGTGAAGGAAGCGATCCTGCTCTACTTCGTCTCCCACTCGGTCGAGGTGATGGAACACGGACCTTTCGAGTACCGTGACAAGATCCCGCTCAAACGCGGGTACGACCGGGCCAAGGTACGGGTCGTCCCGCCGGCCACCGTACGCTACGGGGCCTATATCGCTCCGGACGTCGTCCTCATGCCCTCCTACGTCAACATCGGCGCCCATGTTGGCCGGGGCACCATGGTGGACACCTGGGCTACGGTGGGATCCTGCGCCCAGGTTGGTGCCGGAGTCCATCTCTCGGGCGGAGTGGGAATCGGGGGAGTCCTCGAGCCGGTCCAGGCCCGGCCGGTGATCATCGAGGATGGGGCGTTTATCGGGTCCCGCTGCATCGTGGTGGAAGGGGTCGTGGTCGAGGAAGAGGCGGTCCTGGCCGCCGGGGTGGTGCTGACCGGCTCCACCGCGATCGTGGACGTGACCGGGGACAAACCGGTGGAAACCCGCGGACGGGTGCCCGCGAGATCGGTGGTCATTCCCGGGATGCGGCCCAAGAAGTTTCCCGCCGGGGAGTATCCCGTCCCCTGCGCGCTGGTGATTGGCCGGCGGAGCGAGTCGACGGATCGCAAGACCTCGCTCAACGAAGCGCTGCGCGAGTTCGGGATCCCCACCTGATGGCCATGGACGTCGGGCTGATCGCCCTGGGGATCGTGCTGCTCGTGGTCGGGGGAGAGGTGCTGGTTCGGGGCGCGGTGGCGCTTGCCCATCAGTTCCGGATCACCCCCGCGGTGGTTGGGCTGGTCATCGTTTCCGCCGCCACCTCCATGCCGGAACTCGTGGTCAGCGTGAAATCCGCGCTTCGGGGAAGCCCGGATCTGGCGGTCGGAAACGTGATCGGTTCCAACATCTTCAACCTGGCCCCGGTGCTGGGCCTCACCGCGCTCATCGTTACCATGCCGGCATCGCGGGGAAACCTCCGTGTGGACTGGCCCTTTCTCCTTCTTGCCACCGTGTTGGTGCTCCTTCTCATGGGCAACGGCTGGCTGGGTCGGGTGGAAGGCGTGATCCTGCTGGGGCTGTTGGTTGCCTTCAGCTGGTTCCAGGTGCGTCGTTCGAAGCGGGAGTTCCAGGAGCAGAGCGAAGCCGGCGAACACGCGAGCGACATTCCTCGAACCCCGCTGCGCATGGCGATCAACCTGATCCTGCTCGCGCTGGGGGTGGGGCTGATGATCCAGGGCGCGGACTGGATGGTGGACGGGTCGGGGGGCATTGCCCGCCGGATGGGCGTCTCCGAACGCGTGATCGGTCTCACCATCGTGGCCATGGGCACCAGCCTTCCCGAACTGGCCAGCTCGCTGGTCGCCGCCCTGCGTCGGCATTCGGATCTGGCGGTGGGGAACGTGATCGGTTCCAGCATATTCAACCTGCTGGCCATCTTTGGCGTGGGAGCGATCCTGCGACCGCTGGAGATCAATCCGGGTTTCATGGTCGGACTCTCGGATTGGACGCTGGGGGCGGGCTGGTGGATGCTCCTGTTGACCGCACTGGTCGGGCCGATGATGGTCCTGGGGCGTCGGCAGATCGGCAAGGTGGACGGGCTCATTCTCAACGTCCTCTTTGTCCTCTTTCTTATCGGACTGCTTCGAGGCGATACGACCATCTGAGGTGAAGCATGAGTGATCACAGGATCGAGACCCGCCGCGGCGAGGTGTCCGCCGCCTGGACATTCGCATCCAAACCCCGGGCCGTTCTTCTTCTCGCCCATGGCGCCGGTGCGGACATGCATCACGCCGGCATGGTCGGTCTGTCCGAGACCCTGGCCCGAGTGGGGTTCACTTCCCTGCGATTCAATTTTCCCTACAAGGAACAGGGGCGGAAGTCTCCCGATCGGGCGCCTGTCCTGGTCGAGGTGTGGCAGGACGTCAGGGACTGGGCCGCCGCATCGAAAGAGGCCAGGAATCTCCCGCTGCTGGCCGGAGGGCGCTCCATGGGGGGGCGCATCGCCACCATGGCGGCCGCGGAGCCGGATTCCTTCCCGGTGAGCGGCCTGGTCCTGTTTGCCTATCCCCTGCATCCTCCGGGGCGCCCGGAGAAGCTACGGACCGAGCATCTCCCGGCCATCACCGCCCCGATGCTCTTCCTGTCCGGCACCCGGGACACCTTTGCCACGCCGCAACTCATGGAGCACGCGGTGGATGCGCTCCCCGGGGGCACGTTGCACTGGATCGAAGGGGCCGATCATGGCTTCAAAGTCCTCAAGCGATCCGGCAGGACGTTCGATGACGTGATGGAGGAGACCGCGACCGCGGTCACCGAATGGAGTGAAAGGGTTTTGCGCCGCGCCAAGACGCGGTAGAGTGGACACGAGGCCGTTACCTCGGTCCAACCACGACACCATGAAGACACCGGTCCGGGAAATTCATCTCTTCAGGCCCTCAGACAGGGACTATCCCGAGCGGATCCAGGAGGTCCCCGGGAGAGCGCGCATCCTGCGCGCCATGGGGGAGACAGACCTCCTCCAGCAGGGCCCCATCCTCTCCGTGGTGGGCACGCGGGACCCCAACCCGGAGATCATCAAGGACACCCGGCGGGTGGTGGACGTGGCGGCCGAGTTCGAGATGCTCATCGCCAGCGGGATCTCTCCCGGAGTGGACGTGGTTGCCCACGAAGCGGCCCTGGAGAAGGGTCTCAAGACGATCGCCATTCCCGGATGCGGGTTGGACACGTTGCTGGAATCGGATCGGGGCCCCCTCGCCGAGCGCATCCTGGAGGCCGGCGGTCTGCTGCTGAGCCCCTTCGGCAACGACGCCCCCGAGTCCATGGACCGCCGCTGGTGGCGTAACCGGGTCATTGCCGGTGTCTGTCACGGCCTCATGGTCGTGGCCAGCGAACCGGACGGCGGAGCCTGGGAAGCGCATCGCTGGGCAAGACAACTGGAGCGGCGCCTGATCGAACCCTCGGAGATGATGGAGTAGGGTCGCCCAGGGTTCTCGTCCTTGATGCGCGGGTACGACTCCTTGGCCCCTAGTAGCCGGCCAGTTCCTTCACCGCGGCCTGAATCGTCGCCGTCTGGGGGAGGATCACGTCTTCCAGATTGGGCGCGTAGGCGACCGGGTTGTCCATGGTGGCGAACCGCTTGACCGGCGCGTCGAGCCATTCGAAGCAGTGGTCGGCGATCCAGGCCGCGACCTCGGCCCCGTAACCCCAGCTGAAGGTGTCCTCGTAGACCACGAGGGCCTTGCCGGTCTTGCGCACGCTGGCCGCGACTGCTTCCTTGTCCCAGGGGGAGAGGCTGCGCAGGTCCAGGACCTCGATGGAGATCCCTTCCTTCTCCAGCGCCTTGGCCGCCATCTCGGACCGACGGACGGTGGCGCCGTAGGTGATGATGGTGGCGTCCGTGCCTTCCCGCTTCACCGAGGCCTTCCCCAGGGGAACCATGTAGTCCGGCCCGGGATACGGGGCCTTGGCGTAGGGCTGGCGGTAGATGTGCTTGTGCTCCAGGAAGAGCACCGGGTCGTCGCAACGGATCGCCGTGCGAAGCAGACCGGCCGCGTCCAGTGAGTTGCTGGGCATGACCACGCGCAGACCCGGGTTGTGCGTGAAGAGCACCACGCCGGACTGGCTGTGGTACACGCTCCCGCCCTGCAGATAGCCGCCACAGGGAACGCGGATGACGAACGGACACTTCCAGTGGTTGCCGCTGCGCCAGCGCATCATCGACATCTCGTTGCGGATCTGGTGGAACGCGGGCCAGATGTAGTCGAAGAACTGGATCTCCACCACCGGCTTCATGCCACGGGTGGCCATGCCGATCGCCCGCCCCACGATGTTGGCCTCGGCGAGAGGGGAGTTGAACACCCGGTCGGACCCGAACCGCTTCTGCAGTCCCCAGGTGACCTTGAACACGCCGCCCTTGCCCTTGGCCTCGTCCAGAATATCGTCCTTGGACGCGTCGGCGACGTCCTCCCCGAAAACCACGATGCGGGAGTCGCGATCCATCTCGTCCCGCAGGCACGAGTTCACCGCGCCCACGATGTAGTCCTCCTCGCCCCCGGGGGCCGGCTGGGTCTCGAAGTCCTCCGAGGTGGGATCCATGTCCGGGGAGTACACGTACATGCCGGCGCTGTCGAGAGTGGGCTTCTCCGCGGCAAGGGCGGAGTCGATGGCCGAGGCGATCTGCTCGTCCACCGCGGCGTGCAATGCTTCAAGCTTCGCCTCAGAGAGAACACCGCCTTCAAGCAGGCGGGTCTTGAACTTCGTGATGCAGTCGTTCGCCTCTTCCTCGGCCAGTTCCTCCGCGGAGCGATAGGCGCGATGGTCGTCGGACATGGAGTGGCTGTAGGGGCGGGTGACATGGGCATGGGCCAGGGCCGGCCCCTTGCGCTCGCGGCAGTACTGGACGAGGCGGCTCATGGCCTCGTAGCTGGCCACCGGGTCCGTTCCGTCGAACTCCTCCACCAGCAGCCCCTCGAATCCCGAGACCGCCTTGCTGATGCTGCCCCCCGGGGTCTGTTCGCTGACCGGCACGCTGATCGCATAGCCGTTGTCCTCGACCATGAACAGGACCGGGAGCCGGCGCACGCAGGCCGTCGAGACCGCCTCCCAGAACTCGCCCTCGCTGGTCGCTCCCTCGCCGGTCGAGGTGTAGACGACCTCGTCCTCCTGGAAGTGGTGGGTGGCGGCCGGGACATCCTCGCGTCTGGAGAAGTAGATGCCGGCCTCGGCGCATCCCACCGCCTGCAGGTGCTGGGTTCCGGTGGGGCTGGATTGGCTGACCAGGTTGTACTTGGCGTGTCCCCAGTGGCTGGGCATCTGGCGTCCGGCACTGGCCGGGTCGTCGTGGGCCCCGACACCCTGGAGGATCATCTCGCGGGGGGAGACCCCGATCTGGAGACAGAGGGCGCGGTCCCGATAGTAGGGGTAGAACCAGTCGTAGCCCCCCCGCAGGACCATGCCGGCCGCGGTGAGCACCGCTTCGTGCCCTGCCCCGGAGATCTGGAAGTAGTACTGGTTCTTGCGCTTCAGGTTGATCTCGGCGTCGTCGAGGCGACGCGAGAGGACCATGTTGCGGTACATGCCGATGAGCTGCTCGTTGTCGAGCGCGGACTTGCTGGGATTCCGGACCGCCATCGTGACTCCTGATCGTTGGGTAGGACTTGAGACCGGGTCGATTCTACCGGAATCGGGCCTGCTTATCCAAGCTGTTGTCCGGCATCACGCTACGGTAACGACAGGTATCGAGATAATCGATCGACTTGGGGTCTCGGCGCAGGGCCCCGGGTGGGGTATTGTGGCTTGGAAAAGCCCCCCCAACGGGCTAACCTAGTGCACTTCCTTCCTTTGAGTGCGTTTCGATAATGCTCGAAATGTCCCCCGTGTTCTGGAGTTTTGATGGATCCGAACCCGTCGACGACAACACCTGCGCAGGATTCCGGCTACGCCGACGTCTTTCGCAAGGCGTACGCGTTTACGCGGGCCGATGAAGCCCGGGCCTCGGGCTTCTACCCGTATTTCATGCCCATCAGCGAGTCGGGGGCCCACGAGGTCTTCGTCGATGGGCATCGCCTGGTCATGGCCGGCTCCAACAACTATCTGGGCTACACCCACGACGAGCGGGTGATGGCGGCGGCCGAGGAAGCGGGTCGCCGTTACGGGACGGGCTGCACCGGAAGCCGGTTCCTCAACGGAACCCTCGACATCCACGAGAAGCTGGAGCGGGACCTGGCGGAGTATTGCCGGAAGGAAGCCGCCCTGGTCTTCTCGACCGGGTTCCAGACCAACCTGGGGACCATTGCCAGCCTGGTCGGGCGGGATGATGCGGTCATCACCGATCGTCTGGACCACGCCAGCATCGTGGACGGTTGCCGGCTCTCCTTCGGGGAGACGCGACGCTTCCGTCACAACGACATGGCGGATCTCGAGAACAACCTCAAGAACGTGGACCCCCGCCGGGGGAAGATGGTGGTGGTGGACGGGGTGTTCTCGATGGAAGGGGACATCGCCCCCCTGGGAGACATCGTTCCCCTGTGTCGCAAGTACGGCGCCCGGCTCCTCGTGGACGAGGCGCATGCGGTGGGTGTTCTGGGAGAGACCGGCGTGGGGGCGAGCGAGCACACCGGAACCCTCGACGACTCGGACCTGCTGGTAGGGACCTTTTCCAAGTCGTTCGGCTCCATCGGGGGCTACGTCGCCGGTGAGCGTTCGGTCATCGAGTACATGAAACACCATGCACGGAGCCTCATCTTCTCGGCCAGCATGCCCCCCTATGCGGTGGCCACGGTGCAGAAGTGCCTGGACCTGATCAAGCAGGAGCCCGAGCGGCGCCTGAGGGTGATGGAGATCTCCGACCGCATGCGGAACGAGTTCCATACCCTCGGTTTCGATACCGGCGAGTCGAATACTCCCATCGTGCCCATCCTGGTCGGGAAGCTGGAGCCGACCTTCGTCTTCTGGAAGCGTCTGTTCGAAGAGGGCGTGTTCACCAACCCCGTGGTGGCCCCGGCCGTACCCGAGAGCTCCAGTCGTATCCGGACCTCGTACATGGCCACCCATACCGATGCGCATCTGGACGAGATCCTCACCGCGTTCAAGAAGGTCGGCCGCGAAGTCGGTCTCATCGCCTAAGCGGGTTCCCGATGTCGCTGATCGTTGAACCTGTCGAGTCCGGCAAGGACCTCCACCGCTTCGCCGTGCTCCCCTGGGATCTGTACCGGAGCGACCCCATGTGGGTCCCCCCCCTGATCGGGGAGTTCAAGAAGCTCTTCGACCGGGCCAAACATCCCTTCTTCCAGCACGGGGACGTGGTTCCCTTTCTTGCCCGCCGCGACGGCCGGGTGGTGGGGCGCATCGCGGCCATCCGCAACAGGGCCCACGAGGACTTCCACGGGGAGGCGATGGGCTTCTTCGGGTTCTTCGAATGCGAGGACGACCAGGAGACGGCCCGGGCCCTGGTGGATGCGGTGCGGGGCTGGCTGAAGGAGCAGGGGCTCCCGCGATTCATGGGTCCCATGAACCCGAGCACCAACGAGGAGTGCGGGATCCTCGTGGACGGATTCCAGTATCCGCCCATGGTCATGATGACCCACAGCCTTCCGTACTACGACGCGCTGCTCAAGGGAAGCGGGCTGGCCAAGGCCAAGGACCTGCTGGCCTACGTGATGCACGACGAGGGCCTCCCCGAGCGGCTGGTCCGGGGGGCGAAGATCGCGGCCAAACGCAACCCCGGGGTGACCTATCGGCCGCTGGACATGAAGGACTTCGACAACGAGGTGGAGCGCTTCCGCCAGGTCTACAACCAGGCCTGGGAGCGCAACTGGGGTTTCGTTCCCATGACCGACGCCGAAGTGACCCACATGGCCAAGGAACTCAAGCAGGTCATCGACCCCGGTTTCGTGCGTTTCGCGGAGCGGGACGGCCAAACCATCGCCTTTGCCTTTGCCCTTCCCGACGTGAACCAGGCCCTGCGCCACGCCAACGGTCGACTGCTGCCCTTCGGCCTGTTCAGGATTCTCTGGAACATGCGGAAGATCAACGCCTGCCGGGTGCTGGCCCTGGGTCTGGTCCCCGAGGTGCGACGAAGCGGAATCGATGTCGTCCTCTACCGGGACCTGTTCGAGTACGGAACCAAGAAGGGCATCCACACCGGGGAGTTCAGCTGGATCCTGGAGGACAACACGGCCATGCGGCGCCCGTTGGATGCCATCGGGGCCGAGGTCTACAAGACCTATCGTATCTACGACGGGGACACGGGTCAGTAGGATGGGACTCTCCGTACTGGTCACCGGAGCCAACGGGTTCATCGGCAGCCACGTGGTGGATCACCTGCTGGAGACGGGGCACCGGGTGCGCTGCCTGGTCCGTCCTACCAGCAACCTGCGCTGGCTTCCCGCGGAGAGGGTCGAGTTGGTCCATGGCGAGGTCACCGAGGTCCCGACCCTTCCTCCGGCGATGGAGGGGGTCGAGGTCGTGTACCACGTGGCCGGGATCATGAAGGCCGACAACCTCGACGGGTACCTGAAGGTCAACGCGACCGGCGCCCGCAACGTGGCCGAGGCGGCGCGTGCCGCGGGGTCCGTTCGACGCGGGGTGCTGGTGAGTAGTCTGGCCGCGGGGGGACCCAGTACACCGGGGACTCCACGCACCGAGGAGACTCCGGATACGCCACTCGATCTCTACGGCGAGAGCAAGCTTCGGGGTGAAACGGAGTTTCGCGACGGTCTTGGCGATATCCCCGCCACCATCGTGCGCCCTCCCGCGGTCTACGGACCCCGTGATACGGACTTCCTCGTCCTGGCGAACATGGTACGGCGCGGCTGGGGATTTCGCATATCAGGGGATGAGCAGAAGCTCTCGTCGGTATACGCCCTGGATCTGGCCCGGGGCATCGTCGCCCTGGCCCAGCCTGAGGCGAGTGCCGGCAGGACGTACTACCTGGCACATGACAAGCCCATGACCTGGACCGGCGTTGCCCGGGTGATGGCGGCCTCCCTGGGACGGTCGCTTCACGTCGCCAAGGTACCCCGGGGGGCGCTGGCTCCGGTATCGAAGGTGGCGGGTCTCGCCGCGGGATTGGTGGGACGCCCCAATCCGGTCCCCTGGGACCGGCTCAAGGGGCTGCTCGCTCCCGCGTGGGAGTGCAGCGCGGACCGGGCGCGGGCCGACGTCGGTTTTGAATCAGCAACGGACTTCGAAACAGGGTTCCGCAGGACCATGGATTGGTACCGGAACCAGGGGTGGATTCGAGAATGAGTTCGAATGATCGGGCCGGGGGCCGCTGGTTTCTGCACCCGCACGACCTGTTCGTCTGCGTTTATCTTGCCCTGAGCCTCGCGATGATCCTGGTCTTTCCCGGCCGCATCGAGCACGGGCCGTTGATCGGCGCCCTGCATCTGGCCGGTATCCTGGCCATCGTCGGCGCTCGTTGGTATGGGTTGGACCGCAGCCGTCTCGGCATGTTCCTGCTCGCGATCTATCCCATCATCCTGTTCTCGTTCTTCTATATCGAGCAGGAGTTCCTCAACGACGTCTTCTTTCCTGATCGGTATTTCGACGAGGAGATCATCGCGATCGAAGAGGCGATCTTCCGCAGCCTGCCCAGCAATCAGTTCCATGAGTGGGTGCCCATCAAGGCGGTGGGGGAGTATCTGCACTTCTGCTATTTCATCTACTACCTCATCACCCCGGGTCTGCTCGTCGCGGTCTGGGCCGGGAGCGGCCGAGCCGCTTTCGAGCGCTCCCTCGCCGCGGTCTGTCTGGTCTTCTTCTGCTCCTTCGCGTTCTTCATCGCCATGCCGGTCACCGGCCCCTATCACGTCTGGCCGGTGGGGCCTCCCGAGGGCTACGGCTACGTCATGCCCAAGGTGGCGCGCTTCTTCATTGACCGGGGTTCCTCGATCGGAACCGCGTTTCCCTCCAGCCACGTGTCGGTCTCTGTTGCGGCGTGGATGATGGTTTCACGCTATGCCACCCTCCCCTGGAAGATCGCCTACGCCGCGGTTGTTCCCGCGTTGGCGCTGGGCGCGGTGTACGGCGGGTTCCACTACGCCATCGACATCGTGGCCGGGGCGATCCTGGGTATCGTGGTGGCTTCGGTGGGTCATGCCCTTGCCTTGAAGGTGTCGCGCAAGGTCGAGCCGGACTATCAGGCCGGATCCCGGGCCGAAATGATCGAACGAGGACAGATCAGCTAGTCCTGCGGAGGGGAGAGGTGCCGGGCCGCCTCGCCGATGAGCGCGCCGGCGTGGGTCTGGTCCTCGGCGAAGCGGACCACGATGCGCTCGGCGTCCCGTTCCCAGGCCACGTCCTCGACTCCCCCCATGCGCAGGAGGGCGGCCACCGCCTTGCGCCGTTGTTCCACACCCGCCTTGCCCACCGGCAGCTCCACCACGCTCAGGTGGTCCGGGTCCTCGAGCCGGAAGGCGGCGAGAAGCCACATGAACCCGGTTCCGGCCAGGAACCAGAACAACGCCTGCAGGCTTCGCTCCAGGAACAGCCCGGAAACGACCCCGCCCACGAACGCGCCGGAGAACTGGCTCATGTTGAAGATACCGGCCGCGGTGCCCCGGTTGGTCTGACCGCAGAGCCGGGTGAGCAGCGCCGGGAACAGCGGCTCCAGCAGGGCGAAGGCGATGATGAACAGGAACAGCCCGGCGATGAGGGTGGTGAGCCCGATCTGCGAGTGGGTGGGTGTGGCGGGGGTCGAGATGGCGAGAATGATGAGGGCGGCGACCTGGACGGTCTGACCCAGCAGGGCCACCCATTTTCCGCCGCCCCGCCGCTCGGCCAGCCTTGGCCCCAGGAGCATCACGGCCAGGCCGATGGTGATGGCGGGGAGGAACACCCGCCACATGGCCCCCGGTGACAGATGCTGTTCCAGGAAGAACGGCATGGTGACAAAGATCGCGGTGAGGGACATGTGCAGGTTGAAGACGCCCCAATCCAGGCGCAGGAGGTGACGATTGCGCACCACCTCGAACAGATGCTCCCCCGAGTATTCCGTGTCGTCGTGATGGGAGAGACGGGGCGGGTTGGGGATGAGGGTCCAGAGGGCCACGATGCCCAGGAGGGTGAGCCCGGTGGTGAACCAGAACAGGACCGGAATGCCCACGTGCTCGGTCGCGGTGGGGCCGAACAGCAGACCGATGGCGAAGGAGCCGCCGATCGAGATGCCGACCAGGGCCATGGCCCGCGATCGCACCCGGTCCCGGGTCAGGTCGGCCACCATGGCGACCAGAACCGAAGCGATGGCTCCCATGCCCTGGATGAGTCGCCCCATGACGAGCAGGAACGTGGTGTCGGCGATGGCGCACACCGCGGACCCCGCAGCGAAGAGGGCGAGACCCAGGGTGAGCACCGGTTTTCGCCCCCAGCGGTCGCTGAGCGCCCCGAACGGAATCTGGAAGAGGGTCTGGGATAGACCGTAGATGCCCACGGAGAGGCCCACCAGGAGCGGGGTGCTGCCGCTCAGGCTCTGGGCGTAGGGGGTGAGGACCGGTAGGACGAGGTAAAAACCCAGCATCCGCAGGGTGAGCAGGCCGGTCAGTCCGGCCACGCCGCGGCGTTCCTCCGGGGTGAAGGCGGCACTGGTGCCTCGCAGAATGACGCGCTGGCCCGAGGGCGTATCCATGCCGCGTAGGGTACGACCTGGGAGGGGTCCTGCCCATCCCGGAAGCCGGTTTCGACGCTTCCTTTGAAGGTCCCAAGGGATTGTGCCACTATCCTTTGTCGAGACTCCCGGGCGCGGGTCTCGCCAATTTGGCGCTTGACCCGGTCTCCGGGCTCTCTAAAGATGACTAGATTAGTCGTGTTTCAGGCTCTCACCCGGGAAAACCCCATGCTCGACGTTCAGCACATTCGCCAGGACTTCCCCATTCTCCAGACCCAGGTTCGGGGTAAGCCGCTTGTCTATCTGGACAGCGCGGCCTCTTCCCAGCGACCCCGCCAGGTGGTGGACGCCATGCGGGTCTACTACGAGCGGGACCACGCCAACGTGCATCGTGGGGTGCATACATTGGCCGAGCGGGCCACCGCAGCGTACGAGGGGGCGCGGGAGACCGTGGCCGGGTTTGTCGGGGCGAGCGCCGAGCGCCTGGTCTGGACCCGGGGCACGACCGAAGCGATCAACCTCGTCGCCCACGGTTGGGCGCGAAAGAACCTGCGCGAAGGGGATCGCGTCCTCCTCACCCACATGGAACATCACGCGAACCTGGTGCCGTGGCAGATGGCGGCCAAGGACACCGGCGCGGTGCTGGATTTCATCCCGCTCACCGAGGACTACCGACTGGACCTGAGCGGTCTGGACGACCTCATCACCGATCGCACCCGGCTGGTCGCGCTCAGCCACATGTCCAACGTGCTGGGCACGGTGAATCCGGTGCGGCAAATCGCCGATGCGGCGCATTCGGTGGGGGCGTTGGTGCTCGCCGACGCGGCGCAGTCGGTCCCGCACATGCCGGTCGACGTCGACACGTTGGGGGTGGACTTTCTTGTCTTCAGCGGGCACAAGATGCTGGGGCCGACCGGAATCGGCGCCCTGGTCACCCGTCCCGAACTGCTGGACTCGATGGACCCGTTCCTGGGCGGGGGCGAGATGATCCTGGAGGTGACCTTCGAGTCGTCGACCTACAAGACCGGTCCGCACAAGTTCGAGGCCGGCACCCCGGCCATTGCGGAAACGGTGGGGCTGGCCGCCGCGGTGGACTATCTCCGGAAACTGGGGATGGAAGCGGTGCACGAGCACGAGGAAGCGTTGACCCGGTATGCCCTGGACGCGCTCGGTGGCCTCGAGGGCATGACCGTGTACGGCCCCCCCGCGGGCAAGGATCGTGGGGGTGCGGTGAGCTTTGCCGTGGAGGGAATCCATCCCCACGACCTGGCCACCATTCTCGATACGGAGGGGGTCGCGGTTCGCGCGGGCCATCATTGCGCGCAGCCCCTCATGCGACTCCTGGGCGTCCCGGCCACCACCCGCGCCTCGTTCTATGTCTACAACACGGAGTCCGAGGTCGATGCCCTGGTGCGGGCATTGGAGAAGGCGCGTGGGATCTTCGGCAAGGCCGGGCAGAAGGCATGAAGATGCGCTCCCGGTTTGTCCTGGTCACGATGGGGGCTTTGGTGGTCGCCGGCTGTTCCGGTGAGCCGCCGGAGCCGGATGCCGCGGATGCGGATCCAACCCTGGAGCAGGCCCGCCGCGAGTACCGGGCCAACTGTGCCGCCTGTCATGGCCGAAACGGGAAAGGCGCACCGCATCTCTACCCGCCGTTGCGTGGCGAGACCTGGGCCGTGCGCAGCGTGGACGCCGCGGTACGGGTGGTGCTGCACGGGATGAGCGGCGAGCTGGAGCTGGAGGGAGTGCGGTACAAGAACCAGATGGCGCCGCTGGGAGGGAAGCTCGGCGACGAGCAGATCGCCCGGATCCTCACCTACGTGCGCAAGTCCTGGGGAAACCAGGCCGAGCCGGTGGACGCGGCCACGGTGAAGCGGATCCGGGACGAGACGAAGGAACAGAGGGGGCCCTACGACCCGGCGGAGTTGATGCCGTTGGTGGGTGGGGATTAGGGTTCACTTGACCTGTTGTCGGGCTTGAATCGCGAGGTGTCCCATGCGCGGTTCCGTACGACGTTCCCTTGCGTACCTGTTCTTCATCCCGTTCGCCGGGTGTTCCGGTGACCCCGCTCCTTCGTCCCTGATTCCGGTTTCCGGGCTCGTGTTGTCGCTGACCGAGACCCTTCCGGATTCGACCGGGATCAACGGATGGAACCTGGCCCGGGGGCCGGAGCCGGCCACCCGCCTCCATTTCCAGACCCGCGAGAGCAGCTCCTGTCCGGACGGGAACCTCGTCTTCGCCGCTTCGGGATTCTCGGACCGCGAGGCCACCCAGGACCCGGCCGCTACCGCAGGGTTGGCCATCACCGGGATCACGACGGTGGGGGGGTGCGCGGAGCCGCCCGGCCCGCTCGAGGGGGCGCTCGTTTTCGGTCGGATGCTCGCGGGAGTCCATCGGGTGGGGATCACCCTTGCCTCGGACAGCCTGGAGCTGACCATCGAGGTCTCCGATTCGGTCAGCGTCCTGTCCACCGGTGCCCCGGCCCTGGAACTCCTGTCCGGCGAGGTTGCGCGACTGCGGCGCGACTCCTTCCGGTTCACCTGCACCGATACCACGGGGTTCTGCGACGAGATGATGGCCGATGTCCTGGAGGATTTCGATCTCACCGAGTTCGCGCTGGATCCCGGACACGACGACCCCTGGGGCCTGACCGGAGAGGCGCGGTACTTCATGTTCCCGTCCCAGGGGGAACTGGCTCGCGCGGCGGACCGCATGGAGTTCAACTGGTTCCACTCGGCGTTCGGGGAGTCGATCCGGGTGGAGATCCGTACCTGGAAGAACCAGGTCTGGCTGTTCGAGGGGGATGACTAGGCCCGGAGCCTAGCCATGCCGGCCCTCCAGTCGCGACAGCTCCCGCAGGAGTTTCGTGGTCATGGACGACATGGGTAGCTCTCTTGCCCCCTCCACGGTCACCCACATCCGTGTGCCCTTCCTGGCCCGTGGCGTGGGGTCGATTGCCACCGCGAAACCCCGCACGGTGATTCGCCGCGTGGTGATGGAGTGCTTCACCCGCGCCAGTTCCGCGCCTACCCGGTGGCGTCCGGGGAACCGATCCTCGACCAGTTCGATCACCGCTCCCCGCGGGTCCGCGCCCTGGGCAACCTCCAGAGAAGGAAACTCCCACATGCCGTCGAGCAGCCTGGGATCCCGTCGCAGTTCCAGGAGAAACGCGCCTCGCCGTCGCAGGACCGCCACGGCGAGGGTCACGCTCACCGTTTGCACCCTGGGCGGCCTGGACGGATAGCGTTCCGGATCCCCCTCTGCGTATCCGCTGCAGTCCCGTCGCAAGGGGCAGCGCGGGCACTGCGGCGCCCGGGGCGTACACACCCTCGCCCCCAATTCCATCACGGCCTGGTTCCAGTCGCCCGCCCTCCGCGGATCCAATAGCTGGTCGGCCAGTTCCTGCAGGTGTCGTTTCACCCCGGCCTTGCGCGGATCGTCGCCGATCGCTTCCAGTCGGCAAAGGACCCGGATCACGTTGCCGTCCACGACTCCCCGGGGGAGTTCGTGGATGATGCTTCCCAGCGCGGCCGCGGTGTAGTCCCCCACCCCCGGAAGTTCACGCAGGGCCTCGAGGTCCGCGGGCAGGTCCCCGCCGCGCTCGCACAACACCCGCGCTACCGCCTGCAGGTTGCGCGCGCGGCGGTAGTACCCAAGCCCCGACCAGGCGACGCGCACCGCCTCTTCCGGCGCGTCGGCCAGGGTCTGCAGGGTAGGGAAGCGCTCCAGGAACCGGTCGAAGTAGGGGAGTACGGTGGCCACCTGGGTCTGCTGGAGCATGAACTCGGAGACCAGGGTGCGATAGGCGCTGGGCTCCCTTCGCCACGGCAGGTCGCGGCCATGGGCGTCGTACCAGGTCAGGAGTGCCCGTCGCAGGAGAGCTGTGGAGCGGCGCTTGGGAGTGGGCATGGGGGAAGTGTGGCCGCTTGGCGCCGTCCCCGACAAGCACGCTCTCTTTTCTCGAAGTATGGCATTCCGGAATTGAAAGGCATGCGGCGTCGCGGGTGTCGATATATTGGGTGGAGGAGGCTCCTGGCCACAGTGGTGAGCCCCTCCGGTCAATGGAGGTGAGGATCATGGCAAACAAGTACCGGCGCATCCTCGTGCCTACCGATTTCTCCGAGAGTTCCAGGTCCGCCCTGGACGCGGCCATCGGGCTTCTGGAGAGCGGAAGCATCCTGCACGTCTGCCACGTGGTGGACGACGTCCCGCTCAGCTACGGGTACATCGGTACCGCGGCGATGGGACCGGACGTGCGCACCCGGATGTCCAAGGAAGCAGCCCGCGAGCTGGAGTCCTTCTCCCTGGACGAGCTTCCGGTGGGTGCGGAAATCCACCGCACGGTGGTTCACGGCGCACCGTATGCCGCCATTCTCAAGTTCGCCAAGGAGATCGATGCCGACCTCATCGTGATGGCCACCCATGGCCGGACCGGAATCAAGCACGCCCTGATCGGCAGCGTGGCCGAACGGGTGGTGCGCAAGGCCCCGTGTCCGGTTCTCGTGGTGCGGCCGGCTGCGATGGCCGAGTAGAGACCGGGTGAAGCGTAGGGGTACGCTCGACGGCCTGCTCAAGCCGCGCTCGGTAGCGGTGATCGGTGCGTCCAGCCGCAAGGGATCCATCGGTGGCGAGATCTTCGGCAACCTGATTTCCCACGGGTTCCAGGGGCCGGTCTATCCCGTACACCCGAGCGACCTGTCAATCCAGTCCGTGCGTGCGTATCCCCGTATCGCCGACGTACCGGGTCCGGTGGACCTGGCCATCCTGGTCGTGCCCGCCCCTTCGGTGGCCGGGGTGGTCGACGAGTGCCTCGAAGCCGGGGTGAAGGGGCTGGTGGTGATCTCGGCCGGCTTCAAGGAGACCGGTGCCGAGGGCGCCCGGCTGGAGGCCGGGATCGTGGAACGGGTGCGCGAAAGTGGAGCGCGGCTCATTGGCCCCAATTGTCTCGGTATCCTCTCCACCGACCCCACGGTGCGGCTGGACGGCACCTTTGCCCCCACCTTCCCCCCCGAAGGGAGCGTGGCCATCGCCAGCCAGAGCGGCGCCCTGGGGCTGGCCATCCTCGATTACGCCCGGGATCTCAATATCGGGGTGAGCGAGTTCGTTTCCATGGGGAACAAGGCCGACGTTTCCGGCAACGATCTCATCGACTGGTGGGACCGCGACCCCCGGACCTCGGTCATCCTGCTCTATCTGGAGTCGTTCGGTAACCCGCGCCGATTCACCCCGCTGGCCAAACGGACTTCCCGGCGAAAGCCCATCGTGGCGGTGAAGAGCGGGCGGACGGCGCGTGGGTCCTCGGCCGCGTCCAGCCATACCGGAGCCCTGGCCGGGGCGGATGCGGCGGTGGAGGCGTTGTTGGCCCAGGCCGGCGTGATCCGGGTCGACACGGTGGAGCAGCTCTTCGACATGGCGGCGTTCCTTGCCCACCAGCCGGTGCCCAGGGGAAAGCGGATGGCCGTGCTGACCAACGCGGGGGGCCCGGGTATTCTGGCCACCGACGCGGCCGAGGCCTGGGGCCTGACCGTGACGGATCTGGAACCCCGCACCACCGAAGCGCTGACCCGGCTGCTCCCGCCCCAGGCCAGCGTGCGCAATCCGGTGGACATGATCGCTTCGGCCTCGCCGGAACAGTACGAGGCAGCGACCCGCCACCTGCTCGCCGACGCCAACGTCGACTCGTTGCTGGTGATCTATGTTCCCCCCATCGTCACCGCGCCGGAGGAGGTGGGGAAGGCGATTGCCCGGGGGGCGACCGGGTCCGACAAGCCGATCGTCTCCTGTTTCCTGGGTCGTCACGGGGTGCCGGAGGGGTTGCGCACCCTGGAGGCGGCGCGCATTCCTTCCTATGCCTTTCCCGAGTCCGCGGTGCGGGTGCTGCGACGCGCCGCTCGCTACGGTCGTTGGCTCGCCCGCCCGGAGGGTACGGTCCCGACCCTGGCCGGAGTCGACGAGGCGACGGTGGAGTCGGTGCTGGAGACGGCCGGGGCGCGTGGGGGAGATGGCTGGTTGCGCCCGGACGAACTGGAGACGGTCCTGCGGGCGTTCGGAATCGGAACGCCGGAGTCGGTCACCGCGAAGGACGAGGAGGGGGCGGTGCTGGCCGCGACCCGGCTTGGGTTCCCGGTGGCGGTCAAGCTCCACTCCGATCGCATTGCCCACAAGACCGATGTGGGTGGGGTGAAGCTGGACCTGCGCACCGAGGCCGAAGTGCGCGCCGCGGCGGCAGGGATCCGGGCCGGTTTACGCGCCCGTGGGCTGGAAGGGGACCTGGACGGTTTTACCGTGCAGCGCATGATCGAGGGGGGCGTGGAGGTCGTGGTGGGGGCCACGCAGGATCCGGTCTTCGGGCCGCTGCTCATGTTCGGTCTGGGCGGGGTGAACGTGGAACTCCTTGGAGATGTGGCGTTCCGGCTCCTGCCCTTCACCGATCTGGACGCGGACGAGATGATTCGCGCCATTCGGGGATTCCCGCTCCTGGATGGGTATCGGGGGGGCGCACCCTCCGATCTGGCGGCGCTTCGGGACCTGCTGCACAGGGTTGCGGCGTTGATCGAGCGCTTTCCCCGGATCACCGAGCTTGATCTGAACCCGATCAAGGCCATGCCGGAAGGGATTGGCTCACTGGTGGTTGACGCACGGATCCGGGTGTCGGTGGAGAAAATCGCGGTTTCACGGGTATAGTCCTCATACGGAGGAACCGTGATGATCCTGCGCCAAACCGTTCTCATGGGGCTTATGGCCCTCGCCATTCCCGCTCTTGCACCCGCCTCGGACCTGGTCGTTCGCCCCCTTCCAGGGGAAATGATCCAGGCCAAGGAGACCGCGACCCCGATTCCCGCGCGAATCGAGGTCGGTGTTGGCGAGCGCTCCGAGTCCATGACCGCAACCGGGTCCGGCCTGCGGACCAAGCTCACCTTCAAGGTCTACGAGGCGGTCCTCTATCTGGGCGACTCGGTGAGCGACCTCCCGGCCAATCCGTATCCGGCCCTGGTCAAGGGCAACTATCCTCGGCGGGTGGAGATGCACTTCCTGCGTGACGTGGACCGGGGCAAGATCGTTGGTGCCTGGGAGTCCGCGTTCGACGATGCCCTGGGGGACGATGTTTCCGCCGACCTCCTGGCGAACCGCGACCGGTTCATCGACTTCTTCCGGGAGCGGGATTTCGTGACGGGGGATGCCGTGGCCCTGACCTGGTACCCGGGAAGCGGACTCCATACGGTGATCGGTGGAAAGGACCAGCCGGTCATCGACGACCAGCGGATCGCCACCGCCGTCTTCGCGGTCTGGCTGGGCGAGAAGCCGATCAGTCGCGATCTCAAACGGGACCTCTGGCGGTTCCGGGCCGGCGACTGATCGCCGTATGTCTACCCACATCACCAGCGAATGCATCGATTGCGGGGCCTGTGAGCCGGAGTGCCCCAACGAGGCGATTCGCCCCGGCGACGGCATCTTCATCATCGATCCCGACCTCTGCACCGAATGCGTGGGGTTCCATGACGAGGAGCAGTGCCAGGCCGTGTGCCCGGTCGAGTGCTGTCTGCCCGATCCCCAGCGCCCCGAGTCCGAGGCGGTGCTTCTGGAACGCGCCAAACGCATCCACCCCAAGGCCGTCTTTGCCGACGGCTTTCCAAGCCGATTCCGTAGGAGTTGAACATGTCCCGAGTCGTATTCCTGGTCCTGGCGGCGCTGTTGACCTTCACCGGCATGGCCGGCGCGGATTGCTTCATCAAGATGAAGACCGAAACCAGCGGCTTTGCCGGTCTGGGCGGCACCAAGGGCAAGACCGAGACCTACATCTCCGGAAACAAACAGGTCGAGATCACCGAGATGGACATCAAGAGTCCTCTCCTCAAGCCGTTCATGAGCGGCTCGAAGACCCGCACCATCACCGATCTCGACAGCGGGAAGATCATCTCGGTCAACGAGGAGGACAAGACCTACACCGAGATGTCCTTCGAGGACATGAAGAAGCAGGTGGAAGCGGCTCGGGCCCGGTTCGAGGGGGGCTACGAGGAAGCGAAGGAGGGGGTCGAGAAGCCGATGCCCCAGGTGGAGGGGGGCGAGGTGAAGATGGAGATGAAGATGCCGGGGGAGAAGAAGAAGTTCGCCGGGGTGGAAGCGGAGCGGACGGTGCTGGTCATGCGGTCCACGAGCAAGGATGTGGAGACCGGGGAGGAAGTCACCTACAAGATCACCTATGACACCTGGCTTGCTCCCGATTTCCCCGCGGCGGCCGAGCAGAAGGCGTTCGCCAAGGCCTATGCCGAGAGATTCCAGGAGGCATGGGTCGACAACGCGGCCGATGGGGAATTCGGATTCGCCACCGCCCTGGCCGCGACCGGCCTGGGCATGGATGCATTGACCCCGCACATGAAGGGTCTGCAGGGGTTTCCGGCCAAGATGACGGTGCGGATCGGGCCGCAACTGTCCCCGGAGCAACGGGCCGAGTTGGCCAAGCAGATGGCGGAGCAGGAGAAGGAGAAGGACAGCGGTGGAGGCGGGCTCCCCAGTCTCGGCGGGCTGAAGAAGCAACTCACCGACGAGGCCACCGGGGCCCTGACCGATGCGTTCGTGGAGTCCATGTTCGGCGAGGGCGTGACCATGGACGAGGACGGCGATCCGGTGTTCTTCAGCTTCACCAGCGAGCTCGACAAGGTGGAGCTCAAGCCGGTCAAGGCGGACAAGTTCGAGGTGGGGGAGAAGTACAAGAAGGCGGGGCCGTAAGGGAGCCCCGGGCTACCGGCGGAGCTTGGCCACCGCGCTGCGGCGCGGGCAGCCCACCACATGGTCGTTCACCATGCCCACCGCCTGCATGAAGGCATAACAGATGGTGGGCCCCACGAAGCGGAAGCCGCGCTCCAGTAGCGCCTTGCTCATGGCGATGGACTCGTCCGTCTTGGCGGGGTAATCGGCCAGTTCCCGCAACCGATTCTGCCGGGGCGCGCCTCCCACGAAATCCCACAGGAACTCGCTGAAACTGCCCTCCTCCTTCTGGAACTTGAGATACGCCTTGGCGTTTCCCACCGTGGCCACCACCTTCTGGCGGTTGCGCACGATCCCCGGGTCCAGCAGCAGCTTCTCCACCCGCGCCTCGCGGTAACGCGCGATCCTTTCCGGCTGGAAATCGTCGAAGGCCCGGCGAAAACCGTCCCTTTTCTTGAGAATGATCAACCAGGAGAGACCGGCCTGGAACCCGTCCAGGATGAGCTTTTCCCACAAGGCCCGGTCGTCGTACTCGGGCACGCCCCACTCGGTGTCGTGATAGGCATGGTAGATGGGGTCGTCGCCGACCCAGGGGCATGTGGTGGGGCGTTTGGGGCTCACGGGATCTCCTTCAGCGGCGAAAACGAAACGCGCCGTCCACGGGCAGAGTAACCCCGCTGATGTGCCCCGCCCAGTCCGAGGCGAGAAACACCACCGCATAGGCGATGTCGTCCGGGACCGCCACCTTGCGCAGGGGGACGGACTCCACGACACGACGACCGGCCGGAGTCATGAGCGCCGCCGCCGACATTTCGGTTTCGGTCCAGCCGGGCGCGACCCCGTTCGCCGTGATGTTCTCGGGGCCCAACTCCACGGCCAGGGACCGGGTATAGGCATCCAGTCCTCCCTTGGAGGCGGCGTAGTTGGCGTAGCCGGGCTCGCCCGTGAGCGAGGCGGTGGAGGAGATGTTGATGATGCGGCCGGCCCGGGACCCCCTCAACAAGGGGAGGGCCTCACGGGTGAGGACCATCGCCGATTCCAGGTTCACGGCGAGGGTCCTGCGCAGGATCTCGGGATCCATGACGTCGGCGGCGGTGCCTTCCCACAGACCCGCATTGTTGACCAGGATGTCGAGTCGGCCATGACGTTCGTGGCAGGCGGCGACATAGCGAGCGGGGGTCTCCCGGTCGGCGAGATCGCCGTGGACACCGGTCATCCTGTCCGGGAGCGGGCCGTCCGGCTTCCGGGTGGACCCCACAACCACTCGGCACCCGGCCTGGCTCAGTCGACCCGCGATGGCCGAACCAATACCACGGGTCCCCCCGGTGACCAGAGCCACCCGATCGGCAAGCGAGAGCTCCAGATGCACAGTTGCCTCCCCTTCATATCAACCAATGCACATGCGTTTATTCGATTCCCTAGCAGGATCGCCCCAAGTGTGTCATGATGCCGCCCTCGAGGGTAGCGATCTCAGCGATCCGGGGGAAGCACGTGCAAGAGCGGGATCTCGAACAGATCGTCAGAAGCGTGGTAGAGCGCGTGGTGGCAGGTGCACCCGGCTCGGGCGATGCGTCCCGAACCGTTGCCCTGGCCGGCGATCATGGTGGCTACCCCCTCAAGGACCTCCTCGTTGCCCACGTCCGCGACCTGGGCTGGACCCCCGTGGACCTGGGAACCAACAGCCCCCAAGCTGTTGACTATCCTGACTTTGCCGCATCGGTCGCCCGCTCGGTGGCCGAAGGTCGGGCCCGGTTCGGCATCATGGTGGACGGGGCCGGGATCGGCTCCTCGATGGCCGCCAACAAGATTCCCGGGGCCCGGGCCGCCCTTTGCTACGACCTCTCCACCGCCCGCAACGCCCGGGAGCACAACGACGCCAACGTGCTCACCCTTGGTTCCGGGCTCATTGGCGAGGCCCTGGCCAAACAGATCGTGGCCACCTTTCTTGCCACGGATTGCACGGAAGAGCGTCATCTGCGCCGGGTGGCCAAGATCGACGCCCTCATGCAGACCCCGCAGGAGGCGCGCTGATGGATCAGGCCGCGCTGGTCGAGGCGGTAATCCGCGAGGTCATGGCCCGGCTCCAGGCGGAGTCGGGGCAGGCCCCAACGCCACCGCCCTCAACGCCCCCGACCCCGGCCGAGTCCTCGGTGCTTCATCCCCACCCGTCCCATGCCCCGGCGGGGTACAAGGATGGGTTCCGGCACCCGAACCCCGCGTTCAGTGAGGATCACGCGCGGGGGACCCACCCCGGCCAGCGCAGCCCGGAAACCGTGCGCAGCTTTGTCGCGGCCGGGGCGGATCGGATTGGCGGGAGCCCCGGGGCCCACGTGATTCCCCAGGATATCGCCCGGACCATCGACCACACCCTGCTCAAACCGGACGCCACCGAGGACCAGGTGCGGGTCCTGTGCGACGAGGCGGCCCGGTACCACTTTGCCTCGGTGTGCGTGAACCCGGGGTTTGTCCGGCTTTGCGCGCAGCTGCTGCGGGGCAGCCAGGTCAAGGTCTGCACGGTGATCGGGTTCCCGCTCGGCGCCACCACCTCGGCCACCAAGGCGTTCGAAGCCCGACGGGCCATTCGCGAGGGGGCGACCGAGATCGACATGGTGCTCAACGTGGGGGCCCTCAAGAGCGGCGACTATCAGCTCGTGTTCGAGGACATCCGGGAGGTCTCCCAGGCTGCCCACGACGCGGGGGCGCTGCTCAAGGTGATCCTCGAGACCGCGCTCCTCACCGACGAGGAGAAGGTCGCCGCCTGCCTGCTGGCCAAACGGGCCCGCGCGGATTTCGTGAAGACCTCCACCGGGTTCAGCTCGGGCGGGGCAACGCTACGCGACGTGGCCATCATGCGGGCCACGGTGGGGCCGGACATCGGGGTCAAGGCCTCCGGTGGCATCAAGTCGTATCTGGATGCGGTGGGCATGATCGAGGCCGGCGCGACGCGCATCGGGGCCTCGGCCGGTGTGTCCATCGTCAAGGAGTCCAAGGGGGAGGCCGCGAGCCCCCCACCCAAGGGGAACTACTGATGAGCACGTCCCGGATCGATCTCAGATCCTACGTTTTTCTCGACAGCCTGCAGGCGCAGTACGCCGCCTTCCTGGGCACGGTGGCCAGCGGCTTCCTGCCGGTGGAGGGGCAGGCCGCGCTCTACGTGGAGATCTCGCCCGGTATCGAGATCAACCGCATCACCGACATCGCGGTGAAGGCGGTCAACGTCTATCCCGGCATGCAGGTGGTGGAGCGTCTCTACGGGCTGCTCGAGGTCCACTCGGACTCCCAGGGGGATGTGCGTCAGGCCGGGCAGGCCATCCTGGATGCGCTGGGCATCGAGGAGACCGATCGGCGCAAGCCCAAGGTCCTGACCAACCAGATCATCCGGCGGGTGGACCCGCTCCAGTGCCAGCTCATCAACCGGATGCGGCACGGCAACATGCTGGAACCGGGACAGAGCCTCTATGTCATGGAGCTCGAGCCGGCCGCCTACGCCGCCCTCGCCGCGAACGAGGCCGAGAAGGCGGCGCACGTGAACATTCTCGAGGTGCGTACTTTCGGATCGTTCGGCCGGGTGTACCTGGGCGGCGAGGAGCAGGACATCGATGTCGGATCGGAGGCCGCGGTCAAGGCGGTCGAGGGATTGGCCGGGCGCGAGGAGTAGCGCGCCGGTTCGTTTTTGTGGTTCGTACAAAGTGAGCCTCGCCGGAATCACGAGGCTTAAACCGTATCGGAGGGACTCATGGCAGACGCTCTCGGCATGATCGAGACCCGCGGATTCGCTTCCATGGTCGAAGCGGCAGACGCAATGGTGAAGGCAGCCAAGGTGGAAATCGTTTCCTACGAGAAGATCGGCGGCGGGTACGTGACCGCGGTCGTGCGTGGGGATGTGGCCGCGGTGAAGGCGGCGGTGGAAGCCGGGGCGCGGGGTGCGGAACGGGTGGGTGAAGTGGTCAGTGTCCATGTCATTCCGCGTCCGCATGTCAACGTGGACCTCACGTTGCCGCTTGGTCGCGCCAAGGAAGCCAAAGCGGAGTCGGGCGGCAAGTAACCAACCGGACGGCCCCGCGCCGTCGAGGATCCAGTCATGCTTCTGGCTCGTGTGGTGGGCACCGTGGTAGCCACCCGCAAGGAACCCTCCATGGAGGGGCTCAAGTTCCTGCTCCTGCGCCAGATCACCGCGCAGGGGAAGGATACCGGCTCGTTCGTGGTGGCCAGCGACGCGGTGGGCGCGGGAGAGGGAGAGATCGTTCTCTACGCCTCCGGTTCCAGCGCCCGGCAGACATCGATGACCCAGGACCGCCCCTGCGATGCGGTGGTCATGGCCATCGTCGACAGCTGGGAGATGGACGGCAAACGCGTCTTCGACAAGGCAGGTTCGTGAACGGGCCGGTGCGTTCACCGGTGGGAGGTGGAGACCCATGAGCGTCTCCCGGGAAGACATCGACAGGACGGTAGGGAAGGTGCTCGCCTCCTTCGGCGAGACGCGCGGCCCCCAGGGCCAGCCGGTCCCCGATGGACCGGTACCCGGATCCGACGGGATCTTTCCCGACGTCGACTCCGCGGTTGGGGCGGCCGAGAGGGCCCAGATCGCGATGAGCGAGATGAGCCTCGCCCTCCGCTTCGACATCGTGAACCAGATGCGGGTGTCCATGCGGCACAACGCGGAGATGCTGGCCTGGATGGCCCGTGAGGAAACCGGTCTCGGCCGCTACGAGGACAAGGTCGAGAAGAACCTCCTCGTGGCCAACAAGACGCCGGGCCCGGAGGATCTGGAGCCCACCGTGCAGACCGGGGACCATGGGCTGACCCTCATGGAACTGGCCCCGTTCGGGGTGGTGGCCTCCATCACCCCCACCACCAACCCCTGCGCCACCGTCATCAACAACTCCATCTCGATCCTCTCCGCCGGCAATTCGGTGGTCTACAACTTCCATCCCAACGCGAAGAACTGTTCGGCCAAGACGGTGCAGCTGCTCAACCAGGCCATCGTGGCCGCGGGCGGTCCACCCAACCTCATCACCTGCGTGGCCAGCCCCACCATCGAGTCGGCCCAGGCCCTCATGCGTCATCGGGACGTGCGGTTGCTCCTGGTCACCGGGGGACCGGGGGTGGTGAAGGAGGCCATGCAGAGCGGCAAGCGGGCCATCTGTGCCGGGCCGGGCAACCCGCCGGTGGTGGTGGACGAGACCGCGGACATCGAGAAGGCCGGCGCGGACATCGTGCGGGGCGGGTCGTTCGACAACCAGATCGTCTGCACCACGGAGAAGGAGATCTTCTGCGTGGACTCGGTGGCCGATCGCCTGAAGAAGTCGATGGTGGCGGCCGGCGCCTACGAGCTCAAGGGTTGGCAGATCGGCAAGCTGGAGAAGGTGATCTTCAAGGAGTTGCGCGGCCCCGGAAAGCCGGGTGTCATCAACCGGGATCTCATCGGCAAGAACGCCTCGGTGATCCTGTCCGAGATCGGTATCAACGTGGGTGACGACATCCGCATGGTGCTGGTGGAGGTGGACACGGATCACCCGTTGATATGGACCGAGCAGATGATGCCGGTCATGCCGTTGGCCCGCATCCGCAACGCGGATCAGGGAATCGACCTGGCCAAACGGGCCGAGCACGGCTTCCGTCACACCGCGATGATGCACTCGCGCAACGTGGACGCGCTGAGCCGGATGGCCCGGGTCATGGACTGCTCCATCTACGTGAAGAACGGCTCCACCCTGGCCGGGTTGGGCGCTGGGGGAGAAGGTTTCACCTCCATGTCCATCGCCAGCCCTACCGGGGAGGGCATGACCCGCGCCCGTACCTTTACCCGCCTGCGGCGCTGCGTGCTGGTGGACCGGTTCCGGATCGTCTAGTCGTGGATCTTCAGGTCCCCCGCGATCCCGATCTGGAAGACGACCTGGTTCCGGGCGTGACCGAGCCCGCGCTGGGGCTCCTGGAGTTCTCTTCCGTGGCCCTGGGAATCCGGGCCGGGGACGCCATGGTCAAGCGCTCGCCGGTGCGCGCCCTGGTTGCCGGAAGCGTGCAGCCAGGCCGGTTCCTGGTCCTGGTGGACGGGGATCCGGCCAGCGTCGAGGAAGCCCTTGAAGCGGGCGCCCATGCCGGTGGGGGAGCGCTGGTGGACCGGCTCTATCTGCCGGACATCCACCCTCAGGTGGCGCGGGCGGTGGCCGGTGCCCGGTTGACCGGCGAGATCGACACCCTGGGCGTGTTCGAGACCCGGACCTCGGCCAGCGGGATCACGGCCGCGGACACCGCGCTCAAGGGGGCGCAGGTGGAGCTGATCGAGTTGCGACTGGCCAACGGTCTGGGAGGCAAAGCGGTCTTTCTTGTCTCGGGGGCCCAGCACGACGTGGAGTCCGCCATGGAACAGGCAAGCGCGGCGATCGAAACGGGAAACCTCCTGCATCAGGTGGTGATTCCGCGTTTCCACGAGGAGATGGCGGACAACGTGCTCGCCTCGACCCGTTTCGCCGCACAGTGGAACCGGAGCGAAGGCTGATGCATCTGGGACGCGTGCGCGGCGCGGTGGTGGCCACAGTGAAGAGCCCCGGCCTGGAGGGCGTTCGCCTGTTGCTGGTCCAGCCCTTGACCCGCGACCTCGAGGACGACGGGGATCCGGTGATCTGCGCCGACGCGACAAACCAGGCCGGCGACCGGGAGATGGTCTACTTCATTGGGGGGCGCGAGGCGGCGGTGGCCCTGGAAGAGACGTTTGTTCCCGTGGATCACGCGATCGTGGGAATCGTGGACGATGTGGAGAGGGGCTGATGTTCCTGGGACGCGTATCCGGCACCGTGACCTCGACGGTCAACCATCCCTTCTACGAGGGGCGCCGGCTGCTGCTGGTGGACCGCCTGGACACCGCGCTGGAACCGGACGGCAAGTACGTCATCGCCATCGATACCGTCGAGGCGGGCCCCGGAAACCTGGTCCTGCTCATCGACGAGGGAAACTCGGCCCGCCAGGTGCTGGGTGACAGCTCGGCGCCGGTGCGAGCGGTCATCGTGGGCGTGGTGGACGAGGTGGACATCGCGGTGAAGTAACGCGGATGCAGGGAACCCCGGCGGGAGTATCGGGTTCAAGGTCCTGTTGAACCCATTCGGTCGGAGGCTCCCATGATTCGAATTGTTGTGCCGTCGATCCTCATCGTTGTCCTGTTGGCCACCCCGCGGGCGCATGCCGCGGAAGAAGGCTATCTTCCGGCCACGACGCCCCACAACGTGATGGAGAACCTGGAGCGGGCGTACACGAACCGGGACATTGATGCGTACCTGGACGTGATCGCCCAGGACTTTGTCTTCCTCTTCACCGGTTCCGCCGATGTCGAGAACGGCAGCTGGCGCCGGGACACCGATTCGACCGGAGTGGGCGGCTTGTTCTCGGACGAGCACATCCGCGATATCCACCTGGACGTGGAAATCCTGGAAACCCTGCCCGGGACGCCCGGCAACGGCGGGATGCTCATGGTCCGTAGCCGAACCATCATGGATGTGACCCTGGACCGGGTAGACGAGGCCGGAGAACCGGTGGTGCTCCACACCGAGAGTGGGCAAACCTTCTACCTGCGGCGGGGTCGCACCCCGAGGGAGTCCCGTTCGGGCGAAGGTGACCGGAATCTCTACGTTGTCGTGTGGGAAGACGAGTCGCCGCTGGAGCGGTAGAGGCGCGTTGGCGGCACTTCCGCTATACTTTGCCGCCGAATCGGATCCGTCCCCTTCGGATCGCCGATCACATTGGATCGCCTCTGGAGGAGTGGCCCATGAGGACGTCCCGACTAGCGATGCGCGCGACCCTGATCGCGTTGGTTCTGGCTGTACCGGTTGTTGCCGCGGCGGTGCCGGCTCCCGATCGCGCCGAGTCCGGCAGCGAGGAGAAGATCGCCGAGTACACCACCGATCCCCGGTACCTGCCGGAAATCGTCTCCTACGTACCGGAGTCCTCCTCGGTGCCCTCACCGTCGGACCACCTGGGACGCCTCGTGGGAACCCCGGATGAGCTGACCCGGGTCGATACGATCCACGACTACTTCGGCCGCCTCGCCCACGACAGCCCCCGGGTCCAGGTGAAGACCATCGGCCGATCCAACGGCGGACGCGACATTCTCCTGGCCACCATCTCCAGCGAGCAGAACCTGGCCCAGCTCCAGCGTTACTACGACATCACCGCACAACTCGCCGATCCGCGCGAGACCGATCGCGCGCTCATGGAGCGTCTGGCCGCCGACGGGAAGGTGGTCTACCACATCCTGGCCGGCCTGCACTCCACCGAGACCGGGTCCCCCGAGATGGTCATGGAACTGGCCTACCGGCTCGCGGTGAGCGAGATCCCGGAGATCCAGCGTATCCGCGAGAACGTGATCGTGCTCATCACCCCGGTGGTGGAGCCGGACGGTCGCGACCGGGTGGTGGACTGGTACTACCGCCATCTCAAGGGACGCGATCTTCCCTTCCACGAGCTGCGCCGCTTCTCCAGCCCGCCCTACTGGGGTGACTACGTGTTCCACGACAACAACCGGGACGGCATGCAGCTCACCCTGCCGTTGACCCGGGCCATCAACAGCACGTTCTTCGAGGCACACCCCCAGGTGTTGCACGACCTGCACGAGTCGCTTCCCCTGCTCTACATCTCCACCGGTCACGGTCCCTACTCGGACGCCCTGGATCCGGTGACCATCAGCGAGTGGACCCAGTTCGCCTACCACGAAACCTCCGAGCTCTCCGCCATGGGTCTGCCGGGGGTGTGGACCTGGGGCTTCTGGGACGGATGGTGGCCCGGCTACCTGTTCTCGGTGGCCAACAACCACAACAGCACCGGCCGCTTCTTCGAGACCTTCGGGAACTCCATGGCCGGCACCTTCGAGCGGGAACTGGACGACGTGAAGTACGTGGGCAAGCCGGTCACCACCGAACAGTGGTACCGCCCCTGGCCTCCGGACTCCAAGGTCACCTGGTCCCTGCGCAACAACACCAACTACATGCAGGCCGGGGTACTGGAGGCGTTGCAGTACGCCGCGGGTCACCGGACCGAACTGCTGCGCAACAGCTGGATCAA
The DNA here is from genome assembly GCA_942491735.1 of Candidatus Eiseniibacteriota bacterium. Classification (GTDB taxonomy): domain Bacteria; phylum Eisenbacteria; class RBG-16-71-46; order JABDJR01; family JABDJR01; genus CALOCN01. Next base: position 1,389,076 of record CALOCN010000014.1, read on the forward strand.
GGCGGAGCGATCCCTCACCAAGGGACGCACCGAGGCTCCCTATGCCTGGATCTTCCCCGAGGATCAGAAGGACATCCGCCGCCTCGATCATCTGGTGAACCTGCTTCAGGAGCACCGGATCGAGGTGCATCGTCTGGGCAAGTCCTTCGAGACCGACGGCAAGACCTTCCCCAAGAACAGCTATGTGGTCCGCATGGATCAGCCCTACCGCAACGGGGCGAAGAACCTGCTCGAGGAACAGTCTTTTCCCGAGGACGAGGCCAACCCGCCCTACGACGACGTGGCCTGGACCTGGCCCCTCATGTTCGGGGTCGAGGGGACGCGGATCGACGACGCGGCGATTCTCGATACCTCCATGGGGAGACTCACCGAGCCGCTCAACTACGAGGGCAAGGTGGAGGGGGACGGTCCCATCTACCTGATCGAGGACCATGGTCAGATCGGGCTCATGAAAGCCCGGTTCATCCTGGGAGATCGCCGGGTGGAGGCGATCCGCGAGGAGATCACCGAGGGGGGCGTCACCTATCCGGCGGGAAGCTGGATCGTGCGGATCGAGAAGAGCCGGGCCCAGAAGGTGGCGCGCGACTTCGGGCTGACCCTGCGCACGGTGGACCGCGCGCCCAATGTGCCGGTGCACCTGGTGGACCTGCCCCGCATCGGGGTGCTCCACACCTGGACCGCCACCCAGGATTGCGGGTGGGTTCGCTATGCCCTGGACAACGACGGCATTGCCTACACCCTGCTCTCTCCGGATGACGTCCGGGCCGGGCGTCTGCGTAACGACTACGACGTGATCTTCTTTCCGCGCACCCGCGGGGACCTTAGCCGCATCGTGCACGGGATCGATCCGGCGTACGGACCGCTTCCCTACGTGGCGACCACCGATTACCCGAGCCACGGCACCCCCAACGGTTCCCCGGACATCACCGGGGGGATGGGGTTCAGTGGTCTCGGGGAGATCGATCAGTTCGTGCGGGACGGCGGGGTGCTGATCACCGCTCTCGAAGCGGGCCGGCTCCCGGTGGATGGTGGGATCGTGCGCAACGTGAGCGGGTCCGCGAGCCAGCGGACTCCGGGGTCCATTGTCCGGGCCAAGGCCAACCGGGAAGATCACCCCATCCTCTATGGCTATGACCGCTATCCGACCGTGTTCCGGGGAAGCGGCCCCATCTTCGAGGTGGGCAAGCATGACCGGGACAAGGTGGTGCTGCAGTTCGGTCTCAAGAACGAGGACCCGGACCGCGCTGCGGGAGATGGTGAAGCGGATCCGGACGCTCCCACCGACAAGCGGGTGGTCCTGAGCGGGGCGGGGGAAATCGCGGGCAAGCTCGACGGGAAGCCGGCCATTCTCGACCTTCCGGTGGGACGGGGGCGAGTGATCCTCTTCAACTTCAACCCCATGCACCGTCATCTCAACCTGGCCGACTACCGGTTCGTGTACAACGCGTTCCTGTACTGGAACGACATGGCTCCGGCCCCGCAAGCGCAGTCCAGCGGAGACTAGGGTTGTCGCCGGGGGGAGACACCGGCAGAATGCCCCGACCGTTCTCCTGTTGAGTCCACCACGGAGGCAGCTTGGACCGATTCATCGGCATCCTGGGCATTGCGGTCATCCTGGGCGTCTGCTGGCTGGCCAGTACCGATCGTCGCGCGGTGCGGTGGCGGATCGTGGCCTGGGGCCTGGGGCTCCAGTTGTTCTTCGCCTTCATCGTGCTCAAGACCGCGCCGGGCCAGGCGGTCTTTGGCTGGGCTCGCGGTGCGGTGGCCCGTCTCCTCTCCTTCACCGATGCCGGCGCCGGTTTCCTGTTCGGCAACCTCTACCGGGGTAACCAGGAGATCGTCGACAACATCGGCCCGGGCCAGATGCAGGGCTACATGCAGATCACCGACAGCGCCAGCGGGGAACTGGTTGGTCTCGGGGTGATCTTCGCCATTCACGTGCTCCCCACCATCATCTTCTTCTCCGCGCTCATGTCCGTGCTGTACCACCTGGGCATCATGCAGCGGCTGGTCTCCGGGTTCGCCTGGGTCATGCAACGGACCATGGGCACCTCCGGCTCGGAGACGCTTTCCTGTGCCGCCAACATCTTCGTGGGCCAGACCGAGGCCCCCCTGGTCGTGCGACCCTATGTCAACGGGATGACCCGCAGCGAGCTGATGGCGATCATGGTGGGCGGATTCGCCACCGTGGCCGGCGGGGTCATGGCCGCCTACGTGCGCTTTGGCGTGGACGCGGGGCACCTGCTCACGGCCAGCGTGATGAGCGCCCCGGCCGCGCTGATGCTGGCCAAGGTCCTGGTCCCGGAGACCGAAACCAGCGAGACCGCGGGGTACGTCAAGGCCGAGGTCGAGAAGGATGCGGTCAACGTGATCGACGCCGCGGCGGGTGGAGCGGCGATCGGTCTCAAGCTCGCCGCCAACGTGGGGGCGATGCTGCTCGCCTTCATCGCCCTCATCGCCCTCGTGGACTTCCTGCTCCTGGAACTCTCGTCGCCCCTGGCCGGGTCCGTTCCGGCCCTGGAGAGTCTCTCCCTGGCCAAGATCTTCGGGTGGGTGTTCTCGCCGTTGGCCTGGCTCATGGGGGTTCCCTGGGACGAAGCGGGCCAGGTTGGGCGTCTCATCGGAACCAAGCTCGCGGTGAACGAGTTCCTGGCTTACATTCAACTGGGGGGGATGGGGCTTTCCCACAAGGCCCAGGTGATCGCGGTCTACGCACTGTGCGGATTCGCCAACCTGGGCAGCATCGCCATCCAGATCGGCGGCATCGGGAGCATCGCTCCGGGCCGTCGTCATGACCTGGCCCGTCTGGGGTTTCGCGCCATGCTGGCCGGCGCCCTGGCCAGTGCCCTGACCGCCAGCCTGGCCGGTATCCTGATCGGTTGAGGGAGGACCCATGTCAGCGCCTACCAAGGAGCAGAGGATGATCGACTGGAACAACGGAATCGGCACCGATATCCGCGAGGTCCTGTTCAGCGAAGAGGACATCCGGAACAAGGTGGCCGAGCTCGGCGAAGCCCTTCGCCGTGACTACCAAGGCAAGAGACCGCTTCTGGTCGGAATCCTCAACGGCTGCTTTCCGTTCATGGCGGACATCGTACGCGCGGCCAACATGCCGCTCGAGGTGGATTTCATGTCGGTGAGCTCCTACGGCGGCGGGACCAAGTCCTCCGGGGTGGTGCAGATCCTCAAGGACCTCAACGAAGCGATCGACGGGCGCCACGTGCTTCTGGTCGAGGACATCATCGACACCGGCCTCACCGGGCGCTATCTCCTGGACAACCTCATGACCCGCCACCCGGCCTCGGTGGAGTTCTGCGCCCTGCTCAACAAGGCCGAGGCGCGCACCGAGAACGTTCCGGTCAAGTACATCGGCTTCGAGTGTCCCTCGGAGTTCGTGGTCGGCTACGGCCTGGACTATGACGGCCTCTACCGCAACCTGCCGTACATCGGCGTGCTGCGCGAAGAGGTGTACGCAACCCCGTGAGCCGCGTCCGTTCCCATCGCCACCTCCTCGTGCGCGACGGAACGGTGGTCACCATGGATCCGGCCCGGCGCGTTTTGCGCGGGGATGTGCTGGTCACCGACGGCCGCATCGTCTCGGTGGGTCCGGATCTTGAGGTTCCCCCGGCGACCCGGCTGCTGGAGGCTCACGGCGCCGCGGTGTTGCCCGGACTCATCCAGGCGCATGTGCACCTGGGACAGGCCCTGTTTCGGGGCCTGGCCGAGGATCGCGAGCTGTTGGCCTGGCTGCGTGACCGGATCTGGCCCCTGGAAGCGGCCCACGACACGGACAGTGCCTACTGGTCCGGCATGCTGGGCGCGGCCGACTGCCTGCTCGGAGGCACCACCACGGTGCAGGAAATCGGTCTTGTCCAGGAGATGGACGCCATCTTCCGGGCCATCGACGATTCCGGTCTGCGTGCGGTGGCCGGCAAGTGCCTCATGGATACGGGGGAAGGGGTCCCTTCCGGACTCCTTGAGGACACGACCGCATCGCTCACCGAAGCGGAGTCCCTGGCCAGGCAATGGCACGGCGCGGCCGAGGGCCGGATCTCGGCCTGCGTGGGTCCCCGGTTCGTGCTTTCCTGCTCGCGGGAGCTCTGGGAGGGGACCGCGGATCTCTCCCGGCGGCTGAACCTGCCGGTGCATACCCACGCCCTGGAGAGCCGCCTCGAGGAGGAAGCGGTGCGTGCCGCTTTGGGCACGGGACAAATGGAGTTCCTCCACACCACCGGCATCCTGGACCGGGATCTGCGCATTGCCCACGGGGTGTGGTTCGGCGAAGAGCATGTCCGTATCCTGGAGGGGAGACCGCTGAAGGTGGCGCACTGCCCCAGCTCCAACCTCAAGCTGGGCTCGGGGATCGCGGATCTCATCATGCTCCGGTCCCTGGAGGGGGTGGACGTGGGGCTCGGGACCGACGGGGCGCCCTGCAACAACACCATGGACATGCTGCACGAGATGCGCCTGGCCGCGCTTCTCCAGCAATGGAAGCAGGGTCCCGGCCGGTTCACCGCCCGGGACGCCCTGGAGATCTCCACCATCGAGGGAGCGCGATCGGTGGGGCTGGAGAGCGAGATCGGGAGCCTGGAGCCGGGGAAAGCGGGGGATCTCCTGGTCCTGGACCTCGATCGGGTGCAATCGTTTGGGCCGGATCCGGTAAGCATCTATGATCGCATTGTCTACGCGGCGGCGCGTGACGCAGTGCGGTGGGTGGTGGTGGACGGGGAGATCCTTGTCGAGAAGGCGGAGTTGGTCCGGATCGAGGACCGGGAGATCCGTAGCCGCTCGACGGAAGCGCACACACGCCTGCTCGCACGGGCGAACATGGGCTGAGGGTAGGACATGAAAGACGAAACAAGACGCATTCTCGAGCACCCGGAGTTCCTGCACGAGATCCCCAAGACGGATCTTCATCTGCATCTCGATGGATCGCTCCGTCTGAGCACGGTCGAGGACCTGGCCCGCGAACAGGGGGTGACCCTCAGGACCAACAGCGCCGAGGACCTCATGGCCAAGCTGGCCTGCGGCGACAGCTGCGAGTCGCTCGAGGAGTACCTGGAGGCGTTCGATATCACCCTCTCCGTGATGCAGGAGCCCGAGGCCTGCCGCAGGGTGGCCAAGGAAGTGGTGCAGGATGCCGCGGCGCAGAACGCGCGGTACGTGGAGGTTCGCTTTTCCCCCATTCTCCATGTCCAGCACGGGCACTCCATGCCGGAGATCCTCGAGGCGGTGCTGGCCGGGCTCGAGGACGGGGAGCGGGAGACCGGGGTGGTGACCGGGGCGATCGTGTGCGGCATGCGCAACATCCATCCCGACAAGAGCGCCGAACTGGCCGACCTCGCCGTCGAGTACAAGGGACGCGGGGTGGTGGCCTTCGACCTGGCCGGGGCCGAGAAGGACTACCCGGCCAAGGATCACGTGAAGGCGTTCTATACCATTCTCAACAGCAACGTGAACTGCACCTGCCATGCGGGCGAAGGCTACGGGCCGGAGAGCATCCATCAGGCCATCCACTATTGCGGCGCGCATCGTATTGGACACGGGACGCGGTTGCACGAGGATCCGGATCTCATGGCCTACGTCAACGATCACCGGATTCCGCTCGAGATCTGTCTCACCTCGAATCTGGGGACGGGGGTGGTGGACCGCCTCGAGGATCACCCGTTCAAGCTCTACTACGACGCCGGGCTTCGGGTGACCCTCAACACCGACAACACCCTGATGAGCGACACCAACATCACCAACGAGTACCGGCTTGCCGTCGAGGCCTTCGACCTGGGTATCCGGGACGTGCGTCAGATCACGGTGGACGGGTTCAAGAGCACCTTCCTTCCCCTGGCCAAGAAGGTGGCGTTGCTCAAGCGCACCCTGGACGAGCTCGACGGCCTCATTGCCCGCACTTTCGGGTCCGAGCACGTACCGCCGCGGGATCATTTCTGACGTCTTCCGGCCCCGGCCGATAGTGATAGCCTAGTCCGGATCCGTACCGGACCCTGTTCCCGCCCCCCCAGCGAGGAGATTCCTTGGAACGCCCTCTTCTTATCGGCATCGCCGGAGGCACCGCCTCGGGCAAGACCCTGGTCGCCAACCGACTGCAGGAGAGCTTCGGCTCGCACGAGGTGGCGATCATCGACCAGGACGCCTACTACCGGGACATGTCCGGTCTCTCCGTGGAACAGCGGGCCAAGACCAACTTCGATCACCCGGACGCCTTCGACCACAAGCTCCTGCTGGAGCATGTGCAGACCCTGCTGCGGGGCCAACCCATCGAGAAGCCCATCTACGACTACACCCGCCACACCCGCAAGCCGGAGACCGTCCGGATCGAGGGACACAGCGTGGTGGTGCTGGAGGGGATCCTTGTCCTGGAGGATCCCGCGCTCCGACGCATGCTGGACATCAAGGTGTTCATCGACACCGACGCCGACGTGCGGGTCCTGCGCCGCATCAAGCGGGACATCCTGCTCCGGGGGCGCAGTCTGGAATCCGTGCTGGAGCGCTATCTCTCGGACGTTCGCCCCATGCATCTCCAGTTCGTGGAACCTTCCAAGCGGTATGCGGACATCATCATCCCCGAGGGAGGGGAGAACGAGGTCGCGGTGGATCTCCTGGTGACCAAGGTTCGCAGCATGCTGGCCCAACCGGCCTGAGGAGACGATGAGCGACTTTCGAGCCGACGACACGATTCGTTTCGGGACCGACGAGATCGAGCGGGCCGTGGCCGCGGTGCGGCAGCACTCGCCGATCGTGCCCCGGGTCGCCCTGATCCTGGGTTCCGGTCTGGGCGACTTCGCCAACGGGTTCCAGGATGCCACCGCGGTCGACTACGCGCAGCTTCCGGGGTTTCCCATTTCCACCGTGGAGGGCCACGCGGGGAAACTGGTCCTGGGAAGCGCCGCCGGGATCCCGGTCGTGGCGCAGCAGGGGCGCTTCCACGCCTACGAAGGCTACTCGGCCTCCCAGATCACCTTTCCCCTGCGGGTCATGCAGGCCCTGGGAGCCCGGGTCCTGGTCGTCACCAACGCCGCCGGGGGCATGGATCCGCGACTGGAGCCGGGGGATCTGGTGCTGATCGAGGATCACATCAACTGGACCTTCCGTAGCCCCCTGCGCGGACGGGGGCCGGTGGTGGATTCGGACCGGTTTGTGGATCTCGAAGAACCCTTCTCGCGGAGGCTCCTGGGGATCGCCCAGGAAACCGCCGCGGAACTGGGTTTGGCCCGCATCCGGACCGGGACCTACTGGGGAAACCTGGGCCCCACCTACGAAACCCCGGCCGAAGTCGCCATGGCCCGGACCCTGGGAGGGGACGTGGTCGGCATGTCCACGGTGGCCGAGGTCATCGTGGCCAAACACCTGGCCATGGAGGTCCTGGGGATCACCTGTGTGACGAATCGGGCGGCCGGACTCTCGGCCCACCCCCTCAATCACGACGAGGTGATCGAGGTGTCAAAACGGGTTCACAGTTCCTTTATCTCGTTTCTGGGTGCGCTGATACCCCGCCTCCCCTCAGCGGCGGACTAGGGATTCCGCCCCGTAACCACTTGCCCCCAAAACGATTGACTCGAATTGTCAAGAAACTGTCATTGAATCGCGTGGCGGTTCGCGCTAGACTGCATCCCGGGTAGGCTCAACTTTTCCAATAGGGGTGCACCGTAGGGGTTTGCGCGTTTTTTCCTTTTTCCCCGTTCCGCGCAACCTGGTGATCCTCACACTTTAGGGAGTGGCAACATGAGGAACACGAAGCTCGCTTTCTTCGGTCTCGTATGCCTGGTGTCCATGGTCGGTTTGATCGGTGCTGCCGATGCCGCGGTGCACACTTACAAGGCCACGCTGGACGGCATGCAGGCAGGGATCACGACCCCCGCGACCGGTCGCGGGACGTTCGTGATCGACGACGTGGCCAATACGATGACGTACACCATCAGCTACGACGCCGGCGAACTCACGGGCGCGGAGACCGTCGCCCATATCCACGGCCCCGCGGACCGTGGCGTTGGGGCTGGAGTCAAGCACAGCCTTCCCGGCACCAGTGGATACAAGACCGGGGTGTGGAACTACTCCGAGGCCGATGAGGCCGACATCCTCGCCGGCCGGATGTACGTCAACATCCACACGGCTACCAATACCGGGGGTGAGATCCGCGGCCAGATCGAGGCCGGAGTCAAGATCAACGAGATCCGCATCGACAATACCGGTGCAGACGTCGGCGAGCACATCGAGCTGCTTGGTACCGCCTCCTTCTCCCTGGACAGCCTCTCCATCGTCGTCCTCGGCGATTCGGGGCCTGCCGGGAACTCGGGTGTGATCGAGTCCCTCGAGCGTCTCAACGGTGAGAGCACCGATGCCAACGGCTTCTGGACCGTGACCAAGGACGCGGCCCTGACCTGCGCCCAGCGGCTCAGCGGGACCCTCAGCCTCGAGAACAGCGACAACATCACCTACCTTCTTGTCGAGGGTCTCAACGACACCCTCAGCATCGGCGACGACCTCGACCTCGACAACGACGGCGTGATCGACGCCGCGTTTTGGGACCTGGAGCTCGACTGCGTGGCGATCATGGAAGATCCCGCCCAGGATACGGGCGCGGACGAGCTGGTCTACTGCGACACCGTGGTGGGTTACCCGGAGACCTTCTTTGCTCCCGGCCACATCTACGTGTGCCCCGACAGCCTGATCTGGGTCATTGGTGACTTTGGTGATACCTCCAAGGACACCCCCTGTGATCCGAACCCCAGCTGCGCCAACCCGCCGCCCGACTTCGTGGACCTCTCCCGCTCGCCCTGCGTGCCCATCACCGGTCAGGCTGCGACCATCGTGGTCTGTGCCACCGATGCCTCCAGCGCCACCCTCAACTGGTCGGTCAACGGGGGCGGCATCACCAACACCGCCATGACCAACGACTCCACGGTGGCCGATGTCTCGTACTGGTCCGCTTCCATCCCGGGACAGGCCAGCAACGAGGACCTGGTGGAGTACACCGTGGATCTCGGCGGGTCCTCGACCGTGACGAGCTTTGCTCGCGGGTACTTCGTGGGTACCACCAACGTGTCCACCCTGCGGGTCAACGACGGCAACGGCGTCAACCTGTACAACAACTACGGTGCCCGGGTCACCGGCAACGTGACCGTGCCACCGGGGGTTTACAGCACGACCAACACCGACTACTACGTGCAGGACGCCACCGGCGGGATCAACCTGTTCAAGTTCGGGACGCACACCGTGGCGCCCGGGCTGGGTGACGACATCACCGCCGAGGGACAGCTGACCCAGTTCAACGGCAAGCTGGAACTCACCGACGGCGGCGACTGCGACACCCTGCTCGTGGACATCAACGGCCCCGGCGCCGCGCCGGCTCCGGTCGAGGTGCTCACCTGCGACTTCGGCGAAGCCACCGAGGGGCTTCTCATCCGGGTGCTCTCGGCGAACTTCATCTTCGAGTCCCCCGGGGACACCGTGTTCGCCAACCAGAGCCCGCTCATCTCGAACTGCTTCCCGGGTAGCGATGTCTTCATCGACAGCGACACCGGGATTGCGCCGTTGGTCCTGACCTCCACCATCGCCAACATCACCGGCGTGGGTGGACAGTTCGATGGCGGCTCGCCGTTCGACACCAACTACCAGATCGTCCCGCGGTTCCCCTCGGACATCACGCTCCTGAGCCAGACCGGGGTGGACAATCCGGGCACGGCGCCGGTCATGCGTCTGCATCAGAACTACCCCAACCCGTTCGGGCGCTCCACCCAGATCCGCTACGAGGTTCCGGCCTCGCCGGGTGCCAACGGCGGTCTGCCGGTGCAGCTCACCGTGTTCGACCTCCAGGGTCGGGTGGTCAAGACGCTGGTCGACGGCATCCAGGATGCCGGTGAGCACGTGGCGACCCTCAGCACCCGGGACCTGGAAGGGCTGAGCAGCGGGATCTATTTCTATCGCCTGACCGTGGGTCAGGACCAGATCACCCGCAAGCTGATGCTCGTGAACTAGAACCTGCAGCGCTTCGTGGAAGAGGGCCGGGCGATTCGTCGTCCGGCCTTTTTCCTTTCCAGCGACAGACCGTGGGTGTGCGGGGCGGGAGGGGCTGGGTAGGATTCCCGGATGCGATGGCCCCAAAGGATCCTGCCCCTGCCCTGTCTGCTCGTGCTTCTCGTCGGTTGCGCCGGCGGGGATTCCCCTCCGGGTCTCCTGGTTGCCGAGCCCTCGGCCGATCCCTTCGTGGGGTTGGAGCAACTCGCCGGGCCGGCCCCCTTGGGGGGGGACCTCGTGGCGGGGAAAGCAGGGGACTGGTACCTCTTCAACGAACGCCTCGGGGTGGTGATCTCCGGGAGTCCCCGCGGGGACGGTTTCGCGGTCTCCGCCGGAAACATCGTGGACGCGGCCCCGGGGGGTGGGCGCGATCTTCTGCGGGAAATCTTCACCTACTTCAACGACGAATTCCCCCGGCAAGCCAACTACCATGAGGTGTCCGCCGCCACGGACTCGGTGATGTCCCGGCGGACCCTGATCGCACGGGGGCACGACTCGACGGAACCGGACCTTGCCGTCGAGACCCTCTATCGCCTGGACTCGGGGGCCGACTACCTGGAGATACGGACCACGCTGACCCAGGGGGGGACGGACACCCTGGTCGGCTTTGCCCTGGGCGATGCGATCCAGTGGGGGGCGGCAAGGGTATTCGCTCCGGGGTTCGGGAGCGACCTGGCGGGGACTCGCCCGGAGGTTCCCTATCTTCTGGGTTCGGGAGATTCCACCGCCTATGGGTGGGTTGGCGAAGGGGCGACCCTCGACGGACCCCACGGGGTTTTCTGGTCCGACCCCATTGTGGCCACGGTGGATCTCTACCCGGGGCAACCGGTGAGCTACACCCGGCGTCTCTACATTGCCCGCGGGAGCGCCGGCGATGCCGGGGCGCGGATCGAACGGGACCGGGGACGGCTTCCCGGGCGGGTCGACGTGGCGGTCCGGGCCGCGGGTGGATTGCTGATCAGCGATGCGGTGGTGACACTGCTGCGGGACGGCGAACCGGTGACCCGGGCCGAAACCGGCCAATCGGGATCGGCGTCGGTGCTGGTCGTGAAAGGGGAGTACGAGGTGGTCGTTTCCCATCCCTCCCACGGTCGTCGGATGGGACCGGAAGTCCGGGTCGCGAGCGGGTCCGAGCAGGCGCTGAAGGTGGAACTCCCGAGGCCGACCACCGTCCGGCTGTCGGCCACCACCCGGTCGGGGCAGCAGACCGCGGCGCGATGGGTGTTCCGTGCCCTAGGGGAAACCCCCGTGCCGGAATTGGAGCGGATCGAGGGCCTCGTCGCCATGGGGAACTCGGTCTATTCGGCCGAGGATACGTTGACCCTCGCTTTGGCCCCCGGCGACTACGAGGTGACGGCAACCCGCGGCCCAGGGTACGCAGCCCGGACGTTCCCGGCCGCTCTCCAGGCCGGGCAAACCACGGATTTTCACGCCGTCCTGGATCCCCTCTGGCCGATGTCCGGATGGGTGTCGATGGATCTCCATGTTCATGGTCGTCGCAGTCCGGACAGCATGGTCCCTCCGGGGGACCGTCTGGTCAGCCTGGCCGCGGAGGGAATCGACTGGTTTGCGTCGCTGGATCATGGCTGGCGCTCGGACTACGAATCGGTGCCCCGGCCGCGTCTTGCCCGGTCCCTGCGAAGCCTGACCGGGGAAGAGATCACCCTGCCCGGAGTCCATCTGGGCGTGTTTCCGGTGCCGCCCGGGGAAGGGGTTCCGACGGCGGACGTCACGCCGGAACGGCTGGGAGTGTTCCTGGATGCCTTGCGGGCCGAGAATCCCGATGCCCTGATCCAGTTGAACCACCCCCGCTCCGGTCGCGACGGCTACTTCGATCACATGTCCTTCTCCGCCGAAACCCTGACCGGCGAGGCCGGCCTGCGTCTGGACTTCGATCTCATCGAGGTACTCAACGGGAAACGACCCGGCGGGTTCGACGCGGCGTGGGCGGACTGGCTGGGCCTTGTCGCCTCGGGTCGTGCCCCGGTTGCGGTGGGCAACTCGGACTGTCATTCCCTGATTGGGGGGGAAGTCGGTTATCCCCGGAACCTGGTTGAGGTGGGGGATGAACCGGTGACTCCCGAAGCCCTGCTGCGGGCGTTGCGCAAGGGTAGGGTCCAGGTGACCAACGGGCCGTTCATCGAATTCGAGCTCGAGGGACACGGTCCGGGCGACCTGTTGACCCGTTCGCAGGGAACACTGCAGGGGAGTCTCCGGGTCAGCGCGCCCCCGTGGGTGGATGTGGGAAGTGTGCGCATCATCGTCAATGGGGAAGTGGACTCGGTCTTCCCCGTCCCGGGAACGACGGACCCGGTCCGGTTCGATGAGCCGGTGCAGGTATCGGTGCTTGGGAGTACATCCGTCATCGTTCTTGTCGAGGGGAATCGGGGCGTGGCCGATGGAGGCTCCGGCGTCAAGGGGGGCTTTTCCGCCGTCCGGCGAATTGCTTTTACCAACCCGATCTGGGTGGACGTCCCCCGGGCCTCGCGCTAGACTGCCGATTCGCTTGGATTGGCCAGAGCCCTCCAGCCCCAGCCGATCCGCAAATGCATTCACGGATTCAGCCCGGTGGACGCGGGACGCACCCCTGCTTGGGGATCGACCCGCCGGTGAGTTCGGTCAGATCTCGCCGATCCGTTTCCACGGTTTCCACAGGATCGATCCTCCTCGACCACGGACCCACGGTCAGGGGAGAGAAGAGGCTCCAGCCGATGCGAATGATCCGTTTTCCGCGTCCAGGGGTTTGGGCGCTTGCCCTCCTTGTCGTCGCGCTAATTCCGTCCACGGCGCTGGCCCAGGCAAAACTCCTGCTTTCCCAGGTGGAAGTGCGTGGGGGCCCTCCCGGTGCCTCGACCGAGTACGTGGTCATCAAGAATCCCGGCGCATCACCGGTGGATCTGTCCAACTACTACCTGACCGATGCCACCTTCGCCAACGGCAGCCAGTTCTACTACAACATCACGGATCCCGCCCTTCCCATTGGTGGTGGCAGCTTTGGCGACTTCTTTGCCCGCTTCCCCGCGGGGATGATGATCCAGCCTGGGCAGGAGCTCTCGGTTGGGATCAACGGAAGCATGGGGTTCAAGGAACGCTACGGCCTTGATCCGCATATCGAGCTGTGGGAAGACAACGACCCTCCCGACAACGTTCCGGACATGCGGGATGCACGTCCCGGATCCATCAACGGCACCGAGAACCCGGGGTTGAGCAACAGCGGTGAGGTGGTGATCCTGTTCTACTGGGACGGAGAAAGCCCCCTGGTCGTGGACATGGACTACGTCGTCTGGGGGGACAAGGCCGAGGGTGTGGATAAGTCCGGCGTGACCATCCGGGGCGGCACCTACCTGAACGACACCGCCATTGCCAGCCAGGACATTACTTCCCCGGCCAACCCCGTGGGGGGCGCGTTCGTTCGACAGGACGACAGCGAGGGCACCCAGACCGCGACCGGCAGCAACGGGGTGGGCGGTCGGGATGAGACCAGCGAGAATCTCAGCGTGACCTTCGAGGAGGTAGCGGATCCCTCGCCCCCGGGCATGGAGGCCGTGGACACCACGCCCCCTGCCCTGGCCTCCGCCTCCGGTGAAGGAGGCACGGCCACGGTCGTGGTGACCTTCACCGAGCCGGTGGTCGCGGGCGCGGCAACGGCTTCGAACTACCAGGTGTTCCCGGCCGGCAACGAGGGGGGCGCCATCACGGTGAACAGCGCCTCGCCGTCGGGGGCGACGGTTACCCTGGGTCTGGCCTCGAGCCTGGCTCCGGCCGTGACCTATACGGTGCGGGTCAGCAACGTGCAGGATGCCGCCGGCAATACCATTGCCGCCAACTCCACCGTCGACTTCACCAGCGCGGCCGGCGATGTGTTCGCCGTCCTCTCCGGGTTCCAGTTCGGCGCGGACTACGTCGGGGTGACCTTCTCCTCCCCGGTCAACGCCGCTTCGGCCACCAACACCGCCAACTACAGCTTCAATCCGGCGCTCTCCATCACCAGCGCCGCGCTCCAGGACAACGGGCAAACCGTGGTTCTGCGGACCTCCTCGGACCTGCCCCGCAACACCGGGTATTCGGTGACGGTGAGTGGGGTGACCAGCGCCACCGGCCAGGGTCTGGCTTCGGGAGGGCCTCGCAACTTCACCACCGTGGACGCCACGGTGACCAACATCGCCGAGATCCAGGGCATGGCGGACCCGGGTCTGGACGGAACCGCGTTCACCGTGGTGGGTCAGGTCTTCATTCCCCAGTCCTCGCGGGGCGGTACCCCCAGCGGCTACATCCAGGACGGTTCGGGTCGGGGACTGAACGTCTTCGGCGGGACCACGATTGCCGCGCTGGATGACCGGGCCAACGTCAGCGCGGTGACCGGCGACTTCCTCATGTTCTTTTCCACCGTGGAACTCGAGAACCTGAGAAACGCGAGCGTGCTGGCTTCGGATCAGCCGTTCCTCGCTCCGAAGCCCATTTCCGTCGCCCAGGCGAACTCGGACAACTGGGAAGGGACCTACATCCAGTCCACGGGGGAGATCAGCCAGATCATCACCTCCGGGGTGGGTGGGGCGGTCAACTACATCGTCTCCAGCGGCGGCTCGAACCTCACCATGCGGGTGGACAACGACCTCGGGATCAACGCGGGGGACTACCAGGTCGGGGAAACCCTGACCGCCGCGGGCGCGGGTTCGCGCTTCGGCGATTCCGAGTACCAGATTTCGGTCGGCAACGTCGAAGAGTTCAGTGCGGGCGACGATACGGATCCCCCCACGCTGGCTTCCGCATCCGGAGACGGGGGTAGCACCCAGGTCCGGGTCAACTTCAGCGAGGCGGTGGGAACCGGCGCCAATGTGGCCTCCAACTACACGGTGGCCGCCAACCCAGGCGCCTCCCTTTCGGTGGTTTCCGCTACCCCCAGCGGCGCCTCGGTCACCCTGACCCTGGGGACGGCCCTCGAGGACGCAACCAGCTATACGGTGACGGTGAGCAACGTCCAGGACCAGGCCGGGAACGTGATTGCGCCCGGCTCCATGGTGAGCTTCGTCTCTTCGGCCGCGGAGGTGTTCGCGGTCAGTGGGGCCTTCCAGTTCGGCGCGGACTTTGTCGGCGTCACCTTCTCCAAGCCGGTCGATGCAGGGACCGCGGCCAACACCGGCAACTACAACTTCACTCCGGCCCTCACCTTCAGCGGGGCCACGGTGCAGGACAACGGCCAGACCGTCGTCCTGCGGACCTCCTCGGACCTTCCGCGCAACATGCCCTACTCGGTGACGGTGAGCGGGGTCACCAGCTCAACCGGGGAAGGTCTCGTATCGGGCGGGCCGCGGGAGTTCACCACCGTGAACGCCGAGGTCACGAACATCGCCGAGATCCAGGGCATGGCCGACCCAAGCCTGGACGGCACCCCGTTCACCGTGGTGGGCCAGGTCTTCATCACCCAGTCCTCGCGGGGGGGCACCCCGAGCGGCTACATCCAGGACGGTTCCGGTCGGGGGCTGAACGTCTTCGGCGGGACCACCCTTGCCGCGTTGGATAACCGGGGCAATGTCAGCGCGGTGACCGGCGACTTCCTCATGTTCTTCTCGACCGTCGAGCTGGAGAACCTGCGTAACGCGAGCGTGCTGGCCTCCAATCAGCCCTGGCTCGCCCCGCGGGTACTTTCCGTGGCCCAGGCCAACTCGGACGACTGGGAAGGGACCTACATCAGGTCCACGGGAGAGATCGCCCAGATCATCACCTCGGGCGTCGGCGGTGCCGCGAACTACGTCGTGTCCAGCGGGAGCGCGAATCTCACCATGCGGGTCGACAACGACCTCGGGATCAACCCCGGAGACTTCCAGGTGGGTGAGACGCTCACTGCCTCGGGGGCGGGATCCCGGTTCGGCGACTCCGAGTACCAGATCTCGGTGGGGAGCGCGGACGAGTTCACCGCCGGCGACGACACGGATCCTCCCACCCTCACCTCCGCGTCCGGAGACGGTGGCAGCACCCGGGTGCGGGTGAATTTCAGTGAAGGAGTGGGTACCGGAGCCAACGTCGCTTCCAACTACACGGTGGCCGCCACCGGAGGGGCCGCCCTCACCGTGGTCTCGGCCGTTCCCAGCGGGTCCTCGGTCAACCTGACCGTGGGGACCGCGCTGGCCAACGCGACCAGCTACACGGTGACGGTGAGCAACGTCCAGGATCAGGCCGGGAACGTCATCGCCCCCAATTCCACGACCATGTTCACCTCCAGCGCCCCCGGCTCGTTCAGCGTGGCCGGAGCCTGGCAGTTCGGCGCGGATCGGATCGCGGTGGCCTACACGGACCGCGCCTCCGCCTCGGGGGCGGTCAACGTGGCCAACTACGCCTTCTCACCGGATCCGGGGATCGCCTCGGCGCAGCTCCAGGCCAACGGGCAAACGGTGATCTTCACCACCAACAGCGATCTGCCCCGGAGCCAGGCCTACACGGTCAGCGTGAGCAACGTGACCAGCATCACCGGCGGGCCCCTGGTGGGCTCCACGGGTAGCTTCACCAGCTCCGCGGCAACCATCACCAACATCTCGGACATCCAGGACAACGCCGGCAACGAGGCCAACCCGGGGCCGATCATCGGCGAGGAAGTCACGGTGATCTGCCAGGTCTACATCCCGACCGACAGCCGTGGAGGGACGCCCAGCGGTTACATCCAGGACGGGAGCGGACGCGGCATCAACCTCTTCGGCAACGGCGCTACCGCGGCGGTCAACGGGATCGGGAACGTGGTCGAGATCAACGGGGACGTGACCGCCTTCTTCGACACGATCGAGATCGAGAACTACACGCCAAGGCTGATCATGGCTTCCATGCCTCCCCTGGCCGCCCAGAACCTCACCGTGGCCGCGGCCAACTCCCGGCAGTGGGAAGGAACCTACATCGAGACCTCGGCCGAGATCACCTCGATCCTCACCACCGGCGTGGGCGCCTGCTGCGTCAACTTCATTGTCGGGGGCGGGGGGGATTTCCTGACCGTCCGCATCGATACGGATCTCGGGATCAACCCCAACGACTTCCAGGTGGGCGAGTCGGTGACCGCGCGCGGCGCGGGCGCCCTGTTCGGTACCGATGAGTTCCAGATCACCCTGGGCAACAGCTTCGACCTGGTCAAGGCGGGGGACTGCTCCGGCGACACGGACCCACCCATCCTCACCAACGCGAGTGGTGGTGGGGGGACCAACGAGGTCGTGGTCAGCTTCTCCGAGCCGGTGGTCCAGGGGCCGGCGGAGACCAGCGGGAACTACCGGGTTTTCGTCACCTCCAATCCCTCCCAGGTGCTCTCGGTTGACCGGGCCACTTCCCAGGGATCCGTGGTGACCCTGCGTCTGGGGGGCGAACTGGTCGAGGGGACGCAGTACACCGTCGAGGCGTCCAACATCCCGGACCTCTGCGGGAACATCATTCCCGAGGGGGCCAGCTTCAGCTTCCTTGCCGTCGAGGGAAAAGCCCGTACGGCCCGGATCACCGTGGAAGCCAAGACCTTCATCAAGGGCCTCGAGGAGATCGAGATCGTCCTCGACGGCCCCGAGAACTCCAACGCACTCTGCCGGATCTTCGATACGCAGGGGCGTCTGGTGTTCACGCTGTTTGACGGGGTTTTCGGTCCCCGTGAGATCGAGCGGGAGTGGAACGGGCGTGACGAGACCTTCGAGTTCGTCAACGCCGGTCTCTATATCTGTCATCTGCAATCTACAGACCTCCAGGGCAAGGTCACCACCGACCAGGTGCCGATCGTGGTCGCGGTGCGGCTCAACTAGGGGGAGCGAATGAAGACGGGCGCAAAACGAATCCTCAGCGTGGCCGCCGCGGTGGCCACACTCGGGGCGGTGGCCGATACCGGCTGGGCCGCTTTCGAGGACATCGAGGTATCCCCGCGCACACGCGCCATGGGGAAGACATACGTCGCTCTGGGCCTGGATGCCTGGGCGCCGTACCACAATGCGGCGGCGTTGGCCGGGGCCGGTCCCATCCGGGCCGCCGCGGCCTACACGCAGCCGTTCGGTACGGACTTCTCCAGCCAATCGAACGTCGCCGGCGGCGTGGGTATCGGGAAGTTCGGCGGGATCGGGTTTGCCCTCCGCCACTTCGGGGTCGACTACCAGGGGGAGGACCTTACCCGGGAGACCACGGTGACCCTTGCCCACGGGTTCACCCTGCTGCGCGACCTCCAGTCCACGGTCAATTTCGGTTGGGCCATCAACTACTACTCGCTCGACTTCGGCACCAGCGTGGGGGGTATCGACCCCGGTAGCGCGAACGTCCTCGGCCTGGACATCGCGGCCCAGGCCACCATCCAGGAACGGACCACGGTCGGGTTCTACGCCATCAACATCAACAATCCCCGGATCGGGAACACGGACAAGGAGGAACTCCCCCGCAGGATCGGGCTTGGAGCGGCCTACACGCCCTACAGCGGCGTGACCACCCTGTTCGACCTCGACTTCACCCAGGGGGACGAGACGGTGCAGTATCGGGTCGGGACCGAGTTCGAGATCACGCACTACTTCCTGCTGCGCGGAGGTGCCCACTCGAACCCCGCCACCTTCACCTTCGGGGCCGGCTTCCGTTGGACCGGGCTGAACATCGACTACGGCTTCTCCAGTGGGGGAGGGACGCTCAACAGCACGCACCAGTTCGGCATCGAGTATGTCTTCCCGGAGAAGAAGGAGTAGCCAACCGGTGCACGGATCACGTCTTGCCGTAGCGGTCGGCCTCATAGCTGTCCTTCTCGCCCTGCCCGGGATTGCCCGCGCGCAGGCCTCGGGTCTGGACATCGGGGATCGTATCGATCTCAACCGGGCGCCGCTGACGGAACTCGAGAGCCTGCCCATCACCCCCGAGATGGCCCTTGCCATCTACCGGTACCGGACCTACGTCTCCTACTTCGACGACGCCTATGAACTGATGCACGTCAAGGGCATGACCCCGGCCATTTTCGCCACCCTGCGCCCCCTGATCGTGATCACCCCGGATTTCGAGATCCGCCGCGAGGAACTGCGGGAAGAAGAGCAGCGGACCCTTGAGCGCTATTTCGTCCTGCAACGGATGCTTTCCAACGAGGGGGTCAGCGAGGGGCAGGTCGATGCCTACGTCGACGCGTTGCGCGAACCGATCAACATCAACGACCTGAGCTTCTGGGATCTTGTCTCCTTCCAGAACGTGTCCCCGGTCGATGCCAAGGCGATCCTGCAGGAGATCAACCAGTCCGGGCGCATCGAGAACGAACGCCAGCTGCGCAGTTCCACCGGTCTTTCCTACTGGGGATACCGCAACCTGCGGGACTTCGTGAACTACACCTCGACCCGGGACAAGCGGCACCTGAGCGGCCACTACCAGGTTCGCCTCTACAACACGCCGTATTCGCTGGACCAGGACGACATCCTGATCGAGAACGTCAGCGGGGACGTGCGCAATTTCGACACCAATACCTATGCCGGGCGCATGGACCTCGGCGCCAGTCGCCCCTACGTCACCAACAAGCTGCGGTTGCGCTTCGGGCGGTACTGGGGCTTGGGCTACATCAGCCATCGGAACCTGGGCGAGGAGAAGTGGAACGAGACGAGCAAGTTCTTCCTGGAACTCAAGGATCTCCCCGGGACCGACACCCCGCTGGGGCGGCTCAAGCTCAACAGCGCGGTGGCGGGCAACTTCTCGGCCAGCTTCGGCCAGGGGCTCGTGTTCGACGCCACCGACTTCTTCAGCTCGCGACGCACCGGGTTCGGGTTCAACCCCCGCTTCATCGGCCTGCGCGGTGACCAGTCCCGCAGCGACGAGTTCACCATGCGTGGGCTGGGAGTGGATGCCAGCCTGGGCCGGGTGCGCGGCACCTTCTTCTACTCCCAGGACGACAAGGACGCCATCCTCAACCCCGACGGCTCCTTCAACTCCTACTTCCGCATGATCCCCCGGGTTTCCAACTCCTTCATGGCTTCCATCCGGGACGACATCGAGAGCGGCGTCCTTCAGGATGTGAACGGCACGGACCCGTTCCTCCCCATGCGGGACGTCATGGACGAGCGGGTGATTGGAGGCAATCTCAAGTTCGAGATCCTTCCCGGAACCTATGTCGGGGCCACGGGAGTGGAGATCAAGACGGAGAACAACGCCGCGGAGATGTTCCCCGGGTCCCCGGTCCTGGGTCGTTGGGATCCCAATCCGCTCACCCTGGTCATTGATCCGGGCCGTCTCGAGGATCGTGACGCCGAGATCGGGGCGCGATACAACAGCGTGGCCCTGGGCAACTACCGGCGGGTGTGGGGTGCCGAGGCGCAGACCGTTTTCAAGAACGTCTCCCTGGCCGCCGAGTACGGAAAGCTCGAAACATCGACCAACGAGAGCGCCCTGGGCCGCATGTTCGGGAGCGGGCCCGAAGCCTTCGTGGCCAATGCCTACGTGCAATACGAGAACTTCAACTTCCTCGCCCTCTACCGCGACTACGATATCGGTTACGACAACCCGTACAACCGCGCCTTCTCCGAGGACTCCCGCTTCGAGCAGACCATCCTCGACGGCAACGCCTTCCGGTTGAAGAACCCCTATTGGGCCTTTCTCGGCGCCCAGGGCGGTACGCCCTCCCCCAAGTCCGAACGGGGTTTCTACCTGGGCACGCGCTACCAGCCCACGCGACAGGCCACCATCTCGGCCGAGTTCGACAACTGGGTCCGCAAGGTGGACAACGCCCCGTTGCGGCGTGCCACGCTGTGGGGGGAGTACCGGCCCATCTTCCCGGTCCGGTTCCGGGTTCGGCACCGGTTCTCCGCCCGTGACGAGTCCGAGATCGAGGACGTGCGGAAGTTCCAGTCCTGGGAAACCCGATTCAACATGCGGGTCAATCTTTCCCGCTTCGACCGGGTGGATCTGCTCTTCTCGACCTCTTCGGTGCGTTTTGCTCCCCGGGGTCGCCTGAACGGACCCGCGACCGGAGGCGATACCCAGGCCGATTCCACCTCGTCGGCGGGAATCCCCGGACGCGCGATCATGGGCCGACTGACCCACAACTTCAGCGATTTTCTCCAGGTGCAGTTCGCCGTCGAGATGTACAACGGGTTCCTCTGGAACTTCGAGGACAACGAGTTCATCGTGGTGGACGGAGAGGGGTTCCGGAACTGGGTGATGCTTAGCCATCGCCTGTCCGAGCACATGACCTGGCGTCTGAAGTGGACGCGGGACCATCAACGTCCGCGAACCTATGTGGACATCAGGAACTTCGGGAGTCTCGTGGCACCCACGCCCGATGCCACGAATGCACGCGACGACCAGTCCGCCTTCCGTTTCCAGTTGGACTTCTCGTTCTAGGATGCGAGCACGATCATGATACGTAAGACGACATTCATTCTCGTGGCGGGATTGGCGGCGTTGGCCGTGGACGCTTCCGCCTTTACCTTCCTCGATCGCAGCTACGGTACGCCCCAGCTCGGTATCTCCGCGCGTTCGCGCGGGATGGGCGGCACCGGGGTCGCGTTGGGGAACGGATCCTACAGCCTCATCGACAACCCGGCCGCGATGGTGCTCAGCCGGGGGACGCGGGTCGACTTCCTGGCCGGGCTCAACCGGGTCAGTGAGGATCGACTGGTTTCCCTCTACGACACCTTCGATTCGTTCGTGGACGAGAATGCGATTGCCGTCAACGACCATCGCTACGGGACCATCAATGCCGGGTTCGTCCTCGACGAGTGGGGAGAGAAGGGCGTTCTTCTTTCCGGCGGCTACTTCACCCGCTATGACCCCCGTTACGACTACTCGGACGAACGACGGACCACCAACACCTCGGACGAGATCATCAACCAGCTCTTTATCGAGACCTCCGGAATCGTGCAGATGATCGCCCTCGGGGCCGCTTATCAGTTCGACAAGGGGATCGGGGTCGGGCTCGCGGTGAACTACTACTGGTCCGACTACAAGGACCGGGTCGCGCTCGTGCCCCGCAACCCCAACTCCGCGGCCGGGGTGAGCCAGGTCAACCGGCGTCTGAACGGCTGGTCGGCAACCCTGGGCGGTCTGGTGGAGGTCAACGAGCGGATCACGGTCGGAGGCAGCTTCGAGACCAAGGCATCGCTCGACAACGACTTCACCGTCTTCGAGAACGGCGAGGATGTCACCGGTGATCCAGGCAACGGGAAGCTGGAGTATCCCCTGCGGGTGCAGGGTGGGCTCACCTACCGGCCGCGCAACAGCTACAAGACCACGTTTGCCTTCGATCTTCTCTACACGCCCTGGACCGATCTCGTCGACGACACGCCGGCGGCACAGGATCCGACCGGGGCGGACGGCGTGGACCTCTATCCGCCGACCACCCTCGAGGACACCTGGGAGGCGCGGTTCGGTCTCGAGCACATCTTCTACAACAACCTCCCGGCCCGGATCGGCTTTCGCTACGGTGAGTCCTACGCCCTGCGCGAAGCCAACAACGTGACGTTTACCTTCGGGGTGGGCTACATCGTGGACAACATCACCATCGACATCGCACTGGAGATCTACAAGCGGGAGAGCCGCCAAACGCCGGTCCGCCCGCGGGACGAGCAGGGCCCGGCCGTGGGCCTCGGTCGCGACAAGGTGGATGATTCGATGATCACCGGAACGCTCGGAGCCACGTACCTGTTCGGCAACTGACGCGGATTCCCGGGGCCAGGGACCGGGACGCAAACCGGGGCCGAGACGGTAGTCCTGTGGGGGGCAACCCACTCCGTCCGGAGGTGTATCTTCTTGCGTTTCAATGTGTTGTTTCTTGGGGCGGCGGCGCTCTGGGCTCTCGTTGTCCCGGGATGCTCCAATCCGCAGCCCATTACCAGCCCGGTCGATGGTCCGATCACCCTGACCGGGAACGTGGTCCGCTGGGAGACCAGCGAGCAGGTGATGGGATCCGTCCGCTACGGGCGTGCCTCGGGCCAGTATGATCATGTTGCCTATCCGGAGGTGAACCTCCGCGGGGACCGCGCCCTGAGATCGATTCACAATGTGCCGCTGATCTCGGTGCGCAACGGGGAGACCATCTTCCTGCAGGTGCTCAATCGGAGCGAATCGAATACCCAGACCGCGTCCGGCGAGGTGTCGTTCACGGTCAGTCAGCGACCCACGCCGATGGCGACCCTGACCTGGACCATGATCGACGTCGGGTTCGGGGACTCCCACTTCCTGTCCATGCCCACCAGTGAGGCGCGTATTCTCATCGACGGCGGAGAACGAAGGGATTGGCCCAACGTGGATGCGTTCCTGCAGAACCAAGGCGTTCAGCGGTTGCAGTTCGTGATGGGCACCCACATCCACGCCGATCACATCGGCGGACTGGTGGGGGATTCCTTCACCCTGGACGACGGGGTTCTCGGCGCCTATCCGGTGGGGCTCTACATCGACTACGAGAACAAGTCCGCCTCCCGTTTCGCCTACGACGAATTGCTGGAAACCCTGGAGGAGCACGAGATCAGCTCGGCCATGATCGCGGTAGGGGATACGGAGGCCACGAACTCCGCCCTGGCCTGGGATGCCGCGGTGCGTGTCCAGGCCCTGAACGCCGGTGGGGGGCGCAGCATCGGGGGGGATCGTGAGGGGGACTGGCTCAACAACGACTCCGCCCTGCTCCGGATCACCTACGGCAGCGTGAGTTTCGTCATGGGTGGCGACTCCGAGGCCCCGGTGGAGCAGCGTGTGCTCTCCAGCTCCGGATCGGCGCTCGAGAGCCACGTGCTCAAGGTGCACCACCACGGCCTCGACGACACCAGCGTCGCCGGATTCCTGGATGCGGTGCAACCGCGGGTGGGCATGATCCCCATCGCTACCTACGAATCGAACAACGGCACCCTCCCCAGCGGGGAAGTCCTTTCCCGGCTCCGGAGCCGTGCCGCGGACATCTATGCCTCGGATCGCGCCGAACCCCTGGGACTCAGCCTCACCGGCAACGACGGGATCAACGTCACGGTCTCGACCGACGGGGTCAGCTATGAAATCGACGTGGCACGCTCGGTGAGCGACCACTTTCCGCCCAACAAGCCCGGTCTCCGCAGCCTCTTCGAGGGAGAGACGCCATGAGAGTCCTCATACCCGCCATCCTTGTCCTGGTCTTCCTTTCCGGCCCCGCCCTGGCGGACGACGGGATCCTGGAGATCGACATCCTCTACACCAGCGACATCCACGGTCATATCGACCGCTCCATGGCGACCTATCTCAACCCCAACTTCCCGCCCCCCATGGGCGGGGGGGCCTCCATCGCCTCCTATCTGAAGGAGGTGCGGGCAAAGGCCGAGGAGGACGGGCGTCCCGTGCTGCTCTTCGATTCCGGGGACATCTTCCAGGAGACCATCCTGGGCAAGGTGACCGAGGGCCGGGCCATCGTCGAGTGGATGAACTCCGTGGACTACACCGCCAACGCCCTGGGGAACCACGATTTCGACTTCGGCTGGCAGGTGACCAAGGACCTCGTGGAACTGGCCGAGTTCCCCATGATGGCCCTCAACGTCTATGAGAAGAGCACCGGTGAGCGCGTGCCCTGGATGGGAAAGCCCATCATCAAGGACCTGGACGGGATCCGGGTTGCCATCCTGGGCTATTGCACCGAGGGAACGGTCAACATGGCCTTTCCCGAGAACATCGAGGGGCTCGACTTCCGCCCGGTGTACGACGAGATCCCGGGGGACGTTGCCTGGGCGCGCGAGGAGCAGGGAGCCGACATCGTCCTCGTGCTCATGCACGTCGGGCTCCCCTGGTATCGCGAGCGGGAGCAGGAATTCAGCAAGATGATCGAGCGCAAGGAAGCCGGAGAACTTCCCCACGCCAACATGAACGCGATGGAGATCGCCCACACCATTCCGGGGATCGACGCCATCTTCGCCGGCCATACCCACACCGGATACGACGAGCCCTGGGTCGATCCCATTACCCACACCCTGGTCTTCGAGCCGTACGCCCGCGGATCCAGTCTGGGACACATCACCCTGCTGGTGGATCGCGAGACGAAGACCTCGCTCGGATTCAAGACCCACGCCAGCCGCGGGGCCCTGGTTACCGTTTTCGAGGAGGAGTTCTGGCCCGAGCCGGATGTGTCCGCCCACATCTCGGCCGCGGTGGCCGAGGCCCAGCAGGGGATGGACGAGAACGTGGTGGGGGAGACCAAGGTCTTTCTCAGCCGGGTGAGTTCGGAGGCGGGTCTCCTGGGTTTCGTGGTGGCCGATGCCTACCGGGACATGACCGGAGCCGACTTCGCCATCCAGAACACCGGCGGGGTGAGAAACGATCTCCCCATCGGCCCCATCACCGAGAAGGCGCTCTTCGAGATCTCTCCCTTCGACAACCAGCTCGTGGTGGTGAGCATGAGCGGCACCATGTTGCACCAGATCATGGAAGACAAGGCCTCGAGCCGCGGGCTCAGCCTGTTCATCTCCGGAGGGGCCATCAAGTTCGACCCCAACCGGGAAGACGGGCAGCAGATCGTCGAGTTCACCGTGGGGGGGCAGCCGATCGACCCCGACCGCATCTACCGGGTGGCCATGACCAACTATCTCTCGGTGGGCAACAGCGGCATGTGGCGGGTGCGGGACGAGATCCCGGACGAGAACAAGGAAGTGGCCGGGTACAGCGACCTCAGCGCCCTCACCGAGTACATCCGCAAGCTGGGGGTGATCGACATCAAGAACGACGGCCGGATGGTCCGCATCAAGCCGTCGTCCTAGGGCCGGGGATCAGCGGGATCCCAACACGGCCTGGACCACGATTTCCTCGCCGTCCCGCAGCAGGGCGATCTCGACCGTGTCGCCCGGGGCATGTTCCCGCAGGGCGTCGGTGTACTCGTACAGGTCGCCGATCTCCCGCCCCCCGAACCGGATCACCATGTCCCCGCCCCGCACGCCGGCGAGTTCGGCCGGGCTTCCCTCGCGGACGCCGGTGAGCTTCACCCCGCCCTCGTGGTCACCGAAGTCAGGAATGGTGCCCAGGTAGGGACCGTAGCCTCGGCCGGTAACCCCCTCACCCGCGTGAGGGTTGTAGGCTTCGTTGCCCTGGTTGAGGGCGATCCGGTCCTCGCGATCGGCGAGGTTGCGGGCCAGTACCTCGACCACCCGCACGATCTCGGTGTAGCCCTCGGCATCGATCTCGTCCGTATCGTCGCTGGGGCGGTGGTAGTCGGAGTGCAGGCCGCTGAAGAAGAACAGCACCGGGACACCCTTGGCGAAGAAGCTGGTGTGGTCGCTGGGACCGATCCCGCTCGAGCTGGTGTTCGCCTCCAGCCACGATTCCTTCATGGTTTCCTCGACCAGCCCCTCGAACACCGGGGACGTCCCGACCCCGCCAATCTGTACGCTCTTGTCGTTGGGTCGTCCCACCATGTCCAGGTTCAGCATGGCCTGCACCGTTTCCAGGGCCACCGGGGGGTGGCCGGCCATGTGGGCCGAACCCAACAGCCCGAGCTCCTCACCGGAGAAGAGGGCAAAAACAATGTTCCGGCGCGGCGGTTCCCCCTGGGCGAACACCCGGGCCAACTCCACCACGGCCGAGGTTCCCGATGCGTTGTCGTCCGCGCCGTTGTGGATCTTTCCGATGGCGTCCGGATCCAGCGAGCTGGAGTTGCCCCGACCCAGGTGGTCGTAGTGCGCACCCAGGATCACCGAACCGGCGTCCGGGTCGGTGCCGGGGATCATCCCCACCACGTTCCGGGCCAGGGTCCGTTTCTTCTCGATGGCCACGTCGAGATGGGCGCTGATGCGGTCCGGGAGGGGGAACGAATCCGGCTTGAGCGTCTCGTCCACCCCGTCCACCCAGTCGTCGAGTTCGACGTCGGCGGTGGAGAGAAGCGCCTCTCCCACCTCCTTGCTGACATGCACGGCAAGGAGCTCCCCGCCGCTCAGCTGCTCCGCCGCGGCGGGGCGGATGATGGGATCCCGCCCGTACTCCTTGCTGCCGGGGCCGGTGAACAGGATCATGGCCCGGGCGCCGTGCTCGAGGGCGTTGCGCGCCTTGTTGCGGAAGAAGGCGTGGTGGGAGTGCTGGTCGCCGTCGAAGGGGCTGTCCGGGTCGTAGGTCCGGGGCTCGTGCCGCAGGACGAGGACCGCTTTCCCCTCCACGTCCAACCCTTCATAGTCGTCGTAGTCGAACTCGGGGGCGGTGATCCCGTAGCCGGCGAACACCACCGGGAGGGTCTCGTCGCCGCTGGAACTGAAGCCGAAGAGATTCCACTCGCTCTCGAACTCCAGATCGGTCACCCGTTCCCCGTCGTGAATGGCGATGGCGTTGTCCTCGCCGAGCTCGATTCCCACCGTGGCCTGGAAGTGCTGCAGGAAGGTCCCGTCGTTGCCGAGCGGGGTGAGACCGGCCTCGGCAAAGCGATCGGCAATCCACTGCGCCGAGGCCTCCTCGGCCGGGCTGCCGGTCATCCGCCCTTCCCGGGCGTCGTCGGCCAACCAGCGGACCCCGTCCATGAGGCGTTCCTGGGAGACCGCCGATGCGGCGTCCCCGGAGGCGGCCGGGTGGGAGGCGCCGGGACCAAGCAGAACCACGAGGGAGATCACCGCGAAGAGCGGTGTGCGGAGTCGAAGACGGGTGAACATGTTGATCCTCTCAGGAACCCCGGTCGGGACCGGGGTGGGAGACACGGCGCCAGTGGCGGACAGCGGCCCGGGGAGCGGCATGGCCCGGTAGTGTACCGCGTTGCCGCGGCCGGTTGCACCCGCGGTGGGGTGGGAATCGTTGACGCCGGTGACACGGTGTGTCAGGTTCATCCCCCGTGAATGCCCTCCATCGTCTGCTCTTCCCCTGCCTGCTCCTCGGCGGTCTGGTCCTGCTCCCGGGGCTGTTCCGTCCGGATCCCGCGTGGGGTGGGCAACGGCACTGGGATCGGGACCGGGACTACGATGTCCTGCACACCCGCCTCGAAGTGACCTTCCGCTGGGAAGACCGGGCGGTGGTGGGAACGGTCGTCCATCGACTCGCCCCCCTGCGCGACGGCCTGCGGGAACTGCACTTCGACCAGCACGCCATGGTGTTCGGTCGGGTCGGGTTCGAGGGGGGAGCGGACCTCCCGTGGCGCGTGCTCGGCGATACCCTCACCGTCACCCTGCCCGAGCCGGCGCGGCGCGGGGAACCCCTGGCCATCGAGATCGCCTACGAGGTGGTGCGCCCCGCGGAAGGGGTGAACTGGAACATTCCGGACTCCGCCTACCCGGACCGGGCCCGCCAGATCTGGACCCAGGGAGAGGAAGAAGAGAACCACTTCTGGTTTCCCTGCTACGACAACCCCAACGAACGCATGACTTCCGAATCCCTCATCACCATGGGGAGCCGGTTCACCGTCCTGGGCAACGGCGAGCTGCTCGACCGGAAGGACAACGGCGACGGCACCACGACCTGGCACTACCGGATGGATGCCTCCCACGCCCCGTATCTGATCTCCGTGGTGGTGGGCGAGTTTGCCGTCCTTGAACAGGCGGCCGGGGGAATCCCCATCCTGAGCCATGTGCGCCCGGAACGGATGAAGCTGGCCGAGCACTCCTTTGCCGGCCTGCCGGAAATGATGCGCATCTTTGTCGACCGGTTCGGACCGTATCCCTACACCGTCTACCGTCAGTCCACCCTCGAGGACTACCTGTTCGGCGGGATGGAGAATATCGCCAACTCCACCCTGACCCACCGGACCCTGCACGACCCGGTGGTGGGGGAGGGTTACGGGAGCGAGAACCTGCTTGCCCATGAGCTGGCGCACCAGTGGTGGGGCAACCTGGTCGGTGCCCGAAACTGGGGCAACATCTGGATCAACGAGGGATTCGCCGCCTTTTCCGAAGCGATGTACTTCGAGTTCGCGGAGGGTTCCGAACGGGGCCAATGGGAACTCTGGACGATGCTGACCGACTATCTCGGGTCGGGATCCACGCGCCCCCTGGTCAGCTTCGACTACGACGTCCCGGTGGATCTCTTCGATTCGGTCTCCTACTCCAAGGGGGGGCTGTTCATCCACATGCTGCGGCAGCGATTGGGTGAGGACCTGTTCTGGGAGTACCTGCGCACCCTGACCGTGGAGTGCGCCGGCCAGGGCATCGTGAGCGAGGACCTGCGTCGCCACGCCGAGGCGCTGAGCGGTCTTCCGCTGGACCGGTTCTTCGACGACTGGGTCTACGGCGGGGGACATCCCCAGTTGTCCATGACCTGGAGTTGGGACGCCGACGCCTCCCTGGTGCATGTGACGGTGAAGCAGACGCAGGCCACCGACTCCGGGGTCGCGCTGTTCGCCCTTCCCCTGGACCTGCACCTCACCGGGCCGGACTGGGAGCGTGCCTTCCCGGTCCACGTTGCGGGAAGCGAGCAGGAGTTCTTTTTCCAGGCTCCCGGAATTCCCGACTTCGTGGAACTCGATCGGGATGAACAGGTCGTCAAGGAACTCGAGGTACGCCAGTCGGCCCACGCCTTCATCGCCCAGCTCGAACGCTCCCCGTCCCTGCTCAGCCGGGTGCGGGCGGCACGCGCCCTGGGCAAGCAGGGAGGCCGGGCGGTCGAGACGGCCCTGGACCGCGTGCTGCGGGACGAGGCTGTGTTCTACGGGCTACGCGGGGTGTGCGCCGACGGGTTGGGTGACCTGGGGACGGACACCGCCCGCGATCTGCTCCTGGCCGCCTGGGATGATGGATCGCTGCCGGTCCGGGCCCGGGTCAGGGTCATCGATGCCCTCGGGCATGTCGCGAACAAGCAGGTCCTGGAGCGGTTGATCCGGGCCGTCCTCGACGACCCGTCACCCCACGTTGCCGAGACGGCGGCAGCGGCCATCGCCACCGCGGAGTCGGAGCAGTCCGGGGAGCTGCTGGTGCGCGCGCTGCGCCGTGACTCCTGGAACGACATCGTGCGTCGACGCACCCTGCGCGGGCTTTCCGCGCTGGAGGATCCCCGGAACCTGGATGCGGTGACCCCGTTCATGCGCCCGGGCGCGTTCCCGAGTACCCGCACCACCGCCATGAGCACGGCGGCCAGGCTGGGGGCGGAACTCGAAACGGATGACCGTGCCGTGGGTCGATTGCGTCGTCAGCTCGAGCCGTACCTGGAGGACAACCTGCTCATCGTTAGGTCGGGCGCCGCGAGGGCACTGGCTCGTCTCGGCGACGAGGGAGCGATCCCGGCCCTTGAGCGCGCGGCGGAGAGGGACGACCATGCCGCGGTAACCCGCGCCGCACGTTCGGCCATCCGCCAGTTGCGCGGGGGGAACCCGGGAGACGGCGTGGCCGATCTCAGGCGGGAACTCGAATCCCTGCGCCGGGCGAACGAGGATCTCGAGAAGGAATTCGAGCGGTTCCGGCGGCGGTCGGAAGCCCTGGGCGGCGGGGGTAGCGCAACCCCCGTACGACGGTCCCTAGGCCAACGTGGAAGGTGTACTCCGCGACCTCGTGGTCATCCTGGGCGCGGCCGCGGTGGCCCTCTTCATCTGCCATCGCCTGCGCATTCCCACCATCCTCGGATTCCTGGGGGTGGGAATCGTGGCCGGACCCTTCGGCTTCGCCCTCGTATCCCACGGACACGAAGTGGAGGTGCTGGCCGAGATCGGGGTGGTGCTCCTCCTGTTCACCATTGGTCTCGAGATCTCCCCGTCCGCGTTGTTGCGGCTGCGCCGATCGGCACTGGGTGGGGGACTCCTGCAGGTTCTCACCACGCTCGGGGCGGGAACCGGGGTCTTCCTGCTTCTGGGCAACTCCCTGGCCCCGGCCATCTTTTTCGGCGCGTTCTGCGCCCTGAGCAGCACCGCGATCGCCCTCAAGACCCTGGAAGAACGGGGGGAAATGGATGCACCGCACGGCCGGCTCTCCCTGGGCATCCTGCTCTTCCAGGATCTGGCGGTGGTACCGCTCATGCTCATGGTGCCCTGGCTGGCCGGTGCCGGCGCGACGCCGGAACCGGGGCGCCTCCTGGTCTCGGCCGCGTTCCTTGCCGTGATCGTGGCCTCGCGGTGGGCGGTGCCCTGGATCCTGTTCCAGGTGGCCCGGACCCGGGACCGGGAGTTGTTCCTGTTCGCAGTGATCTCGATCTGTCTCGCCATCGCCCTCATGACCTATCTGGCCGATCTGTCCCTGGCCCTCGGGGCGTTCCTGGCCGGTCTCATCATCTCCAACTCGGAGTACAGCCACGAGGCCCTGGCCGCGGTGCTTCCGTTGCGCCGCGTGTTCACCGCGTTCTTTTTTGTCTCGGTGGGGATGCTGCTCAACGTGGGGCTTGCCCTGGACAACTGGCATCTCGTGGTGCCGCTGGCGGTGGGGACCATGATCCTCAAGGCGGTGCTGGTCGCCGGCATCGTGGTGCTGCTCGGGTATCCGATTCGCCCCGCGGTGATGGCCGGTCTGGCCATCTCCCAGATCGGGGAGTTCTCCCTGCTGCTTCTGGCCTCCGGTCAGGTGCATGGCGTGATCGACGAGCGGATCGGGCAGATCCTGTTGGCCGCGTCGACCCTGACCATGGCCCTGACCCCCCTGGTCATGGCCGGCGCGCCCTTCGTGGCCGGAGCTGCGGGAAGGCTCGTTCCGCGTCGGGATCGTGAGCGGGAATTGCCGGGGGACGCACCCGGTATCGCGGACCGCCTGATGGACCACATCATCATTCTCGGCTTCGGTCCGGTCGGGCGGCACCTGGCCCAGGCGGCGAAGTCGGTGGGGTTGCCCTTCGTGGTCCTCGAGATGAACCCGGAGACGGTGCGCCAGGCTCGAAGCGAGGGCGTCCCCATCCTCTACGGGGACGCGGTGGACTCCGGGGTCCTGGACCGGGTGGGGGTGCTCCGGGCCCGGGTGCTGGTGGCGGCCATTTCGGACTCGGTGGCCTCCCGCACCGCGGTGGCCAAGGCGAAGGAGATGAACCCCACCGTCCACGTCATCGTGCGAACCCGGTTTGCCAAGGAAGTGGAACCGCTCCTGGAACTGGGCGCGGACCAGGTCGTCCCGGAGGATTTCGAGTCCTCGATCGAGATCTTCACCCGGGTGCTTACGCGGTATCTCATTCCCAAGTCCGATGTGGAGGCGGTGGTGGGAGAGATCCGCGCCGAGGGATACCAGGCCCTGCGCGCGCATCCCAGGACGCGGGCCGGGGCCCATCTGGCCCTGGACCCCTCGGGGCTCGAGATCAACACGTTGCGGGTGGCCGAAGGCGCCCCCCTGGCCGGGAAGACCCTGGCCGAAAGCAACCTGCGCCGGGCCCATCGCATCACCGTGCTTGCGGTCAAGCGGGAGGGTGAACTGCTGCCCAACCCCGACGGGGACCTGCGACTGGAGCCACAGGACGTCATCGTGGTCCTGGGTGCGCCGGACGACCTCGTGGAGGGAGCACGGCTCGTCGTGCCTGCTTGAAGGAAGCCGATCGGCCTCCTATAGTTTCGTTCCCTCGATCCTTCCCCAAACCGAGCCAGGAGTTCCCGAATGAGCCTTTCCCGGACCCTCAGTCACGAGAAGGACATGTTCCAGCGGTTCTTCAAGTCCGAGGTCTCGGGAAGCGTGGTCCTGCTGGCCTGCACCATCCTGGCCCTGGTCTGGGCCAATTCCCCGTGGGCCGACCTGTACCACAAGCTGGTCCACACCGAACTGGGGATCAGCTGGGATCACCACGACTACGTCCTGTCCCTCGGTCATTGGGTTGCCGACGGGCTCATGGCGATCTTCTTCTTCGTGGTCGGTCTGGAGATCAAGCGTGAACTGCGGGTAGGACAGCTCTCCACCATGTCCAGCGCCGCCCTACCGGTGGTGGCGGCGTTCGGTGGAGCCATCGTTCCGGCGTTGATCTATTTCCTTCTCAACCCCGGTGGGGAAGGGGCCCGGGGTTGGGGAATCCCCATGGCCACCGACATCGCGTTTGCCCTGGGAATCCTCTCCGTGTTCGGCAAGCGGGTGCCGATCGGCCTCAAGGTCTTTCTCACCGCGTTGGCTATCGCCGACGACCTCATCGCGGTGCTGGTCATCGCCCTCTTCTACTCCTCCTCGATCAATCTCGTGGCCCTCGGGCTGGCCGCGGTGGGTCTGGTGGCCGTGTTCTTCCTGGGGCGTCTCGGTGTGAAGCCCCTCTGGATCTACGTCACCCTGGGTTGCGGTGTCTGGGTGGCGGTTCTTCTCTCCGGTATCCACGCCACCATCGCCGGGGTCGCCCTCGCCCTCATGGTGCCGGTGCGCGGGAACATCAATCCCAGGGAGTTCGTCACCATCGCCACCGATCGGCTGGCCAAGCTGCGGGCCGGGGACCCCTCCAAGACCCAGATCGTCACCGATGCCCAGATGCGCCACGCCCTGGACGACCTCTACCTGGCCGCGGAAGACGCACGGTCGCCGGCAATGAGCCTGGAGCACCAACTCCAGCCCTACCAGGCCTTCTTCATCCTTCCGCTCTTTGCCCTCTTCAAGGCGGGCGTTTCGTTCAATTCGGAACACGCCGAGGGACTTCTCAACCCGATCAGCCTGGGTATTATCCTCGGTCTGTTCGTGGGTAAGCAGATCGGAGTCACCCTGTTCGCGTGGCTGGTCATCCGCAGTGGTCGGGCGGCGATGCCGGCGGGAGTGACCTGGGGAGGGCTCTGGGGAGCTTCGTGTCTGGCCGGGGTCGGCTTCACCATGGCCATCTTCATCAGCGAGCTGGCCATGAGTGAGCAGCACCTCGACGAGGCCAAGGTGGGTATCCTGGTCGCGTCGGTGATCTCCGGCGTGTGGGGCTGGATCGTCCTGAACAAGAAGCTTCCCAGGGTGGTCCCGGAGTCGGCCTGAACCCGACGGGAGGTGCCCGGTGTCCGGTGTCTTCGAAATCGCTCCTTCCGGCCGGGCCAAGTGCCGCGGTTGTGGGAAACCCATCGCCAAGGATGCGTTGCGGTTCGGCGAACGACGGCCCAACCCCTATGGCGACGGCGAGATGTCGCTCTGGTTCCACGTTCCCTGTGGTGCCCTGATGCGTCCGGAGGCGTTTCTCGAAGGCCTGGAGACCGAGGCGGCCCCGTCAGGGGATCGCGAGCAACTGGAAGCCTGGGCCCGCGAAGGCGTGACCCATCCGCGTCTGCCGAGGATTCACGGGGCCGGGCGCGCTCCCACGGGGCGTGCCCGGTGCCGTTCGTGCCGGAAGATGATCGCCAAGGAGGCCTGGCGGATTCCCCTCGTCTACTTCGAGGAGAGCCGGTTTCAGCCCTCCGGGTTCATCCATGCGGTTTGCGCCGGGGAGTATTTCGGCACCGCGTCCGTCCTGAGTCGTATCGAACACTTCACGATGCTTGCCCCGGACGAGGTGGCCGAAGTGGAGAGGGAGCTGGGAGCCGAGGGCTAGAAACGCCCGTTGACCCGTTCCTTGGCGGGGAGGATCTCGAGACAGGTGGTCCACCAGCCGCTGATCACGGTTTCCACGAACTCCTCGGGCAGCTTCTCCTCGCGCATCTCCCGGGCCAGGCGTTCGTGGTCGTAGGCCACCGGCACGAACTCGGCCGACCATCCCCGCTCCGTATCCGCTTCCAGCACGGTGTACCAGACCCGGGTGTCGCCGTCGTTCCCGGGGCGACCCAGGACACCCACGTTGACGAACCCCCGGTCGTTCCCCAACCGGCGTTGCCACTTGATGCCGGTATGGGTGCCCAGGATCAGGTCCACCCCGGCCGCGTCCAGGAAGTGGCGCAGGAGCCCGTCCGGGGTGGCGCTCTCCCAGAGGAACTCGTTGGTGGAGCGGGGGGAACCGTGGCAGGTGAGGACCTCGGTCCTGCCCAGGCGGAATCGATAGGCGGGAGGAAGCTCCGCCATCCAGCGCTTGTTCGCCGGGGATGTGTTGGCGAACGTGTAGTCGTACGAGATCTGGGCGAACCGGTTGTCCCGGGGATCGGTGTAGCCGCAGCCGCAATCATCCAGTCCCGTACCTACCGAGACGTCGTAGTTGCCCTGCATGACCTTCACGCGGTGCTCGCGCAACAGGGGGAAGACCCGGTCGGGGTGGGGGCCAAAGCCGCCCAGATCCCCGAGACAGAAAACGGCCTCGACCTCGCGCTCCCTGGCGTCGGCGAGTGCCGTCTCCAGGGCGAGGTAGTTGTTGTAGATACCCCCGAACACGGCGACCCGGGAAAACACTCCGGGAAGAGCCTCGGGATTGGCCACCGCCGCGGTCGCCTCGTTCACCGCGGGCATCACCAGTTCCCGCAGGTCATGCCGGTGTCGTAGCAGGTGCGGCATGCATGGTGGGCCAGGGGTACGTCGCCCAGCGCCCCGCTCACCGTTCCCGAACCGGTGCGGGCGATTCGCTTGCCGACCAGGATGGGGCAGGCGTAGACCCCGTTCGCGGCCACGACCCGGGTCTCGGAGCACTGGAGTAGCGCCGGATCGAACCCCTCCATCATGGCCCGGGTAATCGCACCGCCTTCCGCGGGGTTCTCCAGCTTGCCGGTGTGAAAGACGGGGAGGATCTTGAGGCGCGGGCGCCGTACTCCCGCCGCGCGAAGCACTTCGAGAAAGCGCTCGTAGACACTCCCGATCTCCGCTCCCCCGGCGAGGAGGAACTCGGTAGCGGTGACGATGGGGAGCAATCCCGCATCCTCCAGCCGCTTCACCGCACGCACCGCCTTGAGGTGGGCTCCCGCACCGCGGACCGTGTCGTTGGTTTCGGGATCGGGGTGGTCGAGACTGACCCGCAGCTCGAGTGAGAACCGCGAGGCGGCGGCGATGGCGGTCAGGCGCGTGGCCAGTCGCTCCGTGATCAGCGTTCCGTTGGTGAGCACCGTGGCCGGGAACCGGGTCAGGGTGTCCTCGAGGATCTCCGGCATCTCCCGATGGAGGAACGGCTCCCCCCCGGTGAAGTAGATCTCCTTCACCCCCAGGGCATCGGCCTCGTCCAGCCGGGAGCGGATCAGATCCCGCTCCAGGAAGGCGAGGCTTCGGTTGGTGGGGGAGGAGTCGACCAGGCAGTGGGTGCACTCCAGGTTGCACAGCAGACCCGTGACCTGGAACCAGAGCGAGGAGAGACGGGTCAGCGGAAGCCGGGCCGGGGGATCGAAGACCGTCTCAGCCGGCATGCAGGGTCTCGGGCACATCCGGATCCAGGGCGCGGTTGCCGCTGACGAGCCGGAAGACATCCCGCACCTGCTCCCGACCGATCCGCAACAGGAACCGGGCGCCCCGGCCGTAGGACTTCTGTCCCACGATGAAGTACCCCGGTTCCGGATTGACCAGGGTTTCCGGGCCGAAACCTTCCTGGGTCATGCAGTCGCCTTCCCCCGCCCCGAGGAGCGCGGCGGACAGCTTCATGGGGCCCTCGGACGCGTAGCACTCGTGGATCTGGAGCTCGCGATGCAGGTCCCGATCCGGGCGAAAGCCGGTCTGGTTCACCACGACGTCCACGGTCAGGGTGCGTGGCCCGGAAGGGGACTCCAGGGTGACCCGGACCTCCCGATCCGCTCCCGGTTCCAGTGATGTCACGGTGGAGAAGGGGATGTGTTGCAACCGCGGATCCGCGCCCGCGGCGAGGGCGTTGGCGCGCCGGGTCAGCTCCAGGCGTGTGGGGAGGGGATCCCCGGGGATTTCCTCCAGGGGAGGCGAGCCCGCCCGGGTGGCCCAACGAACCGTGGTCTCGTCCAGCTCGAGCAGCGCGCATACCGTCGTGGCGGCGGAGAATCCCCCCCCCACCACCAGCACCTGACGACCTTCGACCCGGCTGCGCAGCGCACCCGGGACATCCGGCAGGCCGGTCACGATGTGGTCGGCCAGGGCGCGTTCCCCCGGAGCCGGAATCCCCGCCGCCCCCAGCCAGGTGGGGTTTCCATAGGTCCCGGTGGCATCCACGATGACGTCGGCGGTGGCGGTGGTCTCCCCGTTCGGGGTTTCCAGGAGAAGGCGGAACGGCTCCTCGGCGCGCCCCTTCATGTCCCCCTTGAGGAGTCCCGCGCGACCCACCGCAATGACCCGGGTGTGTTCCCGGATCACCCCGTTCATCTCGGGCAGCCGGCTCAACGGGATCAGGTACTGCTCGCGGAACTCGGTGCCCCGGGGGCAGTCGGAGGATCCCGAGAGCGGCTGTGCCAGGTGCCCGGTTTCCATCAGACGGCGCTCACCAAGCCCCGAGACGTTGAGGGACCAGGGGGTGAACAGGTGGACATGCCCCCAGTCCCGGACGTTGCCCGCCGTTTCGCCCCGCTCGTAGAGGGAAACCGGGTACCCGAGTGACCGGGCGGTAAGGGCGGCTTCCAGGCCGATGGGCCCGCCGCCGAGAACGGCGATGCGCGGGGTTGGCGGATTCATGCGGTGGTCCGATCTGACGGGGCTAGTGGCGGTGCACGACGACGAGGGTGAGGTCGTCCTCGACCTCGGCGTTCTTGCGGAACCCGTCCACGTCCTTCAGAAGATACTTGCCGATCTCGGGTCCCGGCAGGGATCCCAGCTCGTCCAGGCAGTCTTCCATCCGTACCTCGTCGTACTGGAGTTTCTCGTTGTCGTGGGTCTCGGGGATTCCGTCGCTGAACACGAGGAGGGTCTCCCCGGGTTGAAGAACGATTTCCGAAGGCGTTCGTGACTGACCGGGGAGCATGGCCACCGCCATCCCGCCGGCTGGAAGCTCGGTGCGCTGCTTGCCCTTGAGAATGAGCGGGGGGTTGTGCCCGGCGTTGCAGTAGACGAGCTGCCCCGTGGCCGGATCGAGGATCCCCACGAACATGGTCACGAACTGGCCCACCTCGACGTGCTGGAGCAGATGGTTCTCCAGCCTCTGGACCAGCTCCAACGGCTCGTCGAGGGCGTCCTCGAGAATCTGCAATCCGGCCATGACGTTGGACATGAGCAGGGCCGCCCCCATGCCGTGCCCGGTCACGTCGCCGAGGGAGATCCAGACCCGGCCGTCGGTGCGTTGGCGAACATCGAAGAGATCGCCTCCCACCTCGGTGCAGGGGGTCATGTGGGTGAAGATGTGATACCCGTCGGGCTGGAAGGTGTCCTGGGGGAGCAGGTTCCGCTGGATCCGCTCCGCCATGGCGATCTCTTCCTTGTACCGCTCCGCTTCCCGCTCGGCCACTTCCAGCCGGCTGTTGGTGATCTTGACCGCGATCATGTTGGCCAGCAGGGTGAGCAGCATGAGGTTGTCCTCGCTGTACTCCACGCCGGGGATCTTGGAGTCGACGTAGACCGCGCCCAGCACCTTCTCGTTGTCGAAGAGCGGGGCGCCCATGGCCGCGATCACCCCGGCCTGGATGATGCTCTCGTGGGCCGAGAACTTCTGGTCCAGCGAAGCGTCCTTGGTCAGGATGGACTGCTTCTTCTCGATGATCTCGCTCAGCATGTGCCGACTCAGCCGCAGGGGCTCGTCCGCCGCACTCCCCATGAGCCGGGAGGCCAGGATCTCGCTGTCTCCTTCCTTGTTCATGGAGGAGAGGATGAGAATGCGGCTCGCCTTGATGAACCGGGAGAGGAGGCTGACGATCTCCTCGTAGAGCTGCTCCAACTCGATCCGTTGCGACAGCATCTGCCCCGCTTCGGCGATGGCGCTGAGCATTTTTTCCGATTCACTCTGCGCCGGTTGGGAGCGCAACTCCTGGATGGACGTGGTCAGGGTGGCCGGTACGGATCCCTCGGGTGCCAACTGGCGGGAGATGATCGAGGTCCCTCCCTTGAGCAGGGTCAGGTTGACGTGCCCGAAGCGGAGCCGGTCTCCCGGCTTGATGATGATCTCGCCCTCGAAACGCTTCCCGTTGTAGTAGCTGCCGTTGGTGCTGCCGAGGTCCCGGACCAGGACCTCATCCTTGGGTGAGACCTCGATCTCCGCATGTTTGCGGGAAACCGCGGTGTCCAGGATGGCGATCTCGCACTCGGAGTTGCGACCCACTACCTGGGTGCCCTCGCGGAGTTCGAAACGGAGCGGGGTGTTCCCCTTGGAACCGGTCAGAATCAGGTGCGGCATGCACGGGTCTCCATGAATTCGGGCCCGGCGGGGGCGCACGACGACTCGGTCCGGGCGCGCGGCGCCCGGTATACTGCCATGGCCTCTGTTCCGGGAGAGGCGACCATTGTAACCCCTTTTCAACGAGTCCACGAGATGCCCACCGCTTCCCAGCGATCCCAGGATGTGCGAACCCTCGCCCTCGAACTGGGGTTCGACGCGGTCGGGATTGCCCGGGTCCGGTCCCTGATCGGGACCCCTGAGGGGGATCGCTACCTGGCCTGGATCGCGGACGGACGACACGGCGGGATGAAGTGGCTCGCCCGGGAACCCGAGCGACGCCTGGACCCGGCCCGGGTCCTCGCCGGAGCCGCTTCGGTGATCTGTGTCGCGTTGAGTCACTGGGCCCCCGCGCAGGAGCCGGGCGAGGCGCCGGTCACCGGGCCGGGGCCCTCGGGCCGGGTGGCCCGCTACGCCCGCGGCCGGGACTATCACAAGGTGTTCGAGGGGCGCCTCAAACGTCTGGAGGCCGCCATCCTGGAGGCCTATCCGAGTTCTTCGACCCGGCGCTACGTGGACCATGGACCGGTGCTGGAGAAGCTTTGGGCGGAGCGGGCCGGGCTTGGATGGCGTGGGAAACACACCAACCTGGTCAGTCGCGGGTTGGGCTCCTGGTTTCTTCTGGGCGACGTGCTTACCGACCTGGACCTGGAACCGGATGCCCCCGAGGAAGACCACTGCGGCACCTGTGAGCGGTGCGTCGAAGCCTGTCCCACCGGGGCGATCACCGGGCCCTACCAGCTCGACGCGCGGCGCTGCATCTCGTACTTGACCATCGAGCATCGCGGGTCGATACCGCTTGAACTCAGGCCTCTAATTGGTGACTACATATTTGGTTGCGACGACTGTTTGGATGTCTGTCCGTGGAACCGGTTCGCCCGCGAAACCCGTGAGGCCGACTTCCATCCCCGGGCCGCGACCCTCGCCCCGCTGCTGGTCGATCTGGTGGGCATGACCTCCGAGGCCTTCGTGGCTCGGTTCGCCGGAACCCCGGTCATGCGCGCGCGTCGGGAGGGGCTGGCCCGCAATGCCTGTGTCGCCCTGGGAAACGTGGGGGGGGAAGGGGCGGTGGCCGCGCTGGAAGGCGCTCTCCTGGACGAGTCCCCGTTGGTGCGTGAACACGCGGCGTGGGCCCTGGATCGGCTTACCGGGGGCGATCCTCCCCGGCCCTGACCCGGGGTCAGGAACGGGCGAGGAGCCGTGCCAGGGCGGTGGCCCGGGTGGCGCCCAGGCCGGCTCCCTCGGCGAGGCGCGCGTCGAACGCATCGGCGAGGGAAGCCTGCAGCACCTCGTGAGCGCGGGCGATCTCTGTCGCCTCCCAGGGTGCGCGCGGGGCCTGGATGCTTTCCCGAAGCGCATTGGAGGCT
This sequence comes from Candidatus Eiseniibacteriota bacterium, assembly GCA_942491735.1. Taxonomy (GTDB): domain Bacteria; phylum Eisenbacteria; class RBG-16-71-46; order JABDJR01; family JABDJR01; genus CALOCN01. The sequence continues at coordinate 1,429,335 of CALOCN010000014.1, forward strand.
CCCAGGAGTCGTGCCGCCGCGTGGGGGTCCCGTTCCTGGAAAAGAAGCACCACCCCGTCGAGTGATGATGCGATGGCCTGGACATCCCCCATCCGGTGTCGTGTGTCGAGGCTCGCCAACTGCTCGCGGACGGCTTCGTCACGACGCCCCAGTCGGCGTAGGGCCAACGCGCGGTAGTGCCGTGCCAGCGCGACTCCCCAGGTCTCCTTGAACTCCTCGTGCAGGGCGAGACTCTCGTCGAAGCGCTCCAGGGCGGTGGCGAAATCATCCTCCATGGCATCCACCAGGCCGAGGCTGACCTGGATGGCCGCGACGTGCAGGGCATCCTCGCCGGCCCGGGCCAACGCCAACCCTTCGTGCAGATGGGCGCGTGCCTCGGCCGGACGACCCTGGCGCAGAGCCGTGGTCCCCACCTGGTAGAGCGACAACGAGACCGCCCAGGGGATTCCCAATCCACGTCGCAGGGCCAGGCTGCGTTCGTGCAGGCGCCGCCCCTGATCGACATCGCCCCGATAGTTGGCCAGGGTACCCAGGTTGTTGTACGAGGAGGCCTCGTAGAAGCGGTCCCCGGTCTCCCGGCTGATGTCCCGGCACTCCAGGTGCAGGCTCTCCGAACGTGCGTAGTCTCCCTGATAGTGGGCGAGGTTTCCGGCCCAGTTGCAGGCCTTGGCGCGGGCCGGCGTGCGATCCGTGCACAGCGGATCCAGGAGGCACTCCTCGAGAAGGCGACGCCCCTCGGCCCAGTACCCACGGGTTCCCCAGAAGCGTCCAAGGGTCCCGGCCAGACGCAGACGACGCTGACCGTCCTCGAGGGTGGGGGACAGGGGTTCCATGGCCAGGAGGAGGTTGTCGTGATCCGCTTCGAAACGCTCCCCGGCCATCACCGCGCCGGGGCCGAAGAGTTCCGTCTCCAGCGACTCGATGAGGGTCAGGTAATACCCGGCATGCAGGCTTCGCACCGCGGCCGCCTCGCCGGATTCCAGAAGCCTGTCCCGGGCGTACTGCCTCACCGTTTCCAGGAGACGGTAGCGGCTGACCCCGCTGGCCAGACCGCCGTCCGGATCCCGTTCCACGAGGGACTTGGCGGCGAGGCTGGTCAGCAGGTCGATCAGCTCCCAGTCCTCGAGCCCGTTCCCGGCGCAGACCGCTTCGAGGGCGTCCAGGGTCCAGCCGCCGGAGAACACGGCCAGGCGCCGAAAGAGAACCCGCTCGCGCTCCCCAAGCTGGTCGTGGCTCCAATCGATCAGCGCCTTCAGGGTCTGGTGCCGGGGCAGCGCGGTGCGGCTCCCCCCGGACAGGAGCCGGAAACGGTCGTCCAGACGCCGGGAGATTTCCACGACCGGCAGGGCCTGCGCCCGCGCTGCGGCGAGTTCCAGGGCCAGCGGCATCCCATCCAGCCGCCGGCAGATGTTGGTTACCGCGCCCAGGGTTTCGGGGTCGAGCTGGATGCTCGGCTCCACGGATCGGGCTCGCTCCAGGAACAGCCTGGCCGAGTCGTTCGTCTCCAGCTCGGCCGCACCGGCGTCCGCATCGGGAACGGGGAGGGAGCGGACGGCGACGATCCGTTCACCGGTGATTCCCAACCCCTCTCGGCTGGTGGTGAGCAGGCGCGCCGAGGGGGCGGACTCGACCAGGTTGCGCACGAGGGCGGCGATCGCCCCCAGCAGGTGTTCGCAGTTGTCCAGCAGAAGGAGGAGCCGCCCGGCCTGCACCCTTCGGGTGAGGAGCCGGGAGAGGTCCTGCCCCGAGCGTTCGGTCACCCCCAGGGCACCGGCGATCCGGCGCGGCACCAGATCCGGGTCGGTGACCGGGGCGAGTTGGACGAGGTGGACGCCGTCGGGAAAGCGTTCCAGTACCCGGTGGGCCAGCTCCAGGGCCAGCCGCGACTTGCCGCACCCGCCCACCCCGGTGAGGGTGACCAGCCGTTCGTGTTCGAGCAGTTCCTGGATTCCCTCGAGCTCGGCCTCCCGCCCCACGAAGCTCGAGAGCCGCAACGGGAGATTGTTGGGGACCTCCGAGGCGCGCAGGCTGCGTCGGGTGTCGGAGCCGGGGAGCAGGAGCGCGGCCTGCACCTCGTCCAGGATGCGTCTCGCTTCGGCCATGGATCCCAGTCGTGACGCGGTTTCCTTGCGCAGGCACTGGGCGATGAGCGCGCGGACCCGTTCGGGAACCGCCGCGGGCAGGAGGCTCCAGTCGGGATCCGCGGAGAGGGAACGGGCAACCCTGTCCGCCGGGGTTGCCCCGGGGAAGCAACGTGACCCGGTGAGCAACTCGTAGAGTACGCAGCCGAACGACCAGACGTCGGTGCGGGAATCCACGTCGCTGCCCCGGAGCTGCTCGGGGCTCATGTAGCCGGGCGTACCCAACACGGCCTCGGGCGAGGAGGCCTGGAGGTCCACCCGGGTCGAGGTTCCCGTGCCTCCCAGGATCTTTGCCAAGCCGAAGTCCAGGACCTTGACCAGGCCGTCCGGGTTCACCACCACGTTGTGCGGTTTGAGGTCCCGGTGCGCGATGTCCCGGACGTGGGCGGCGTCGAGGGCGGCGGCAATCTGCCGCGCCGTGGAGAGCGCCTCGGCCATGGACAACCGGGGTCCGGAAATCGCCGTCTCGAGCGTGCGCCCCTCGACCCGTTCCATGGTGATGAAGGGCCGAGGGCCGTCTTCTTCCAGCGAGAACACGGTGGCGATGTTGGGATGACTCAGCGCGGCGAGGACGCGGGCTTCCTGTCGGAAGCGGGCCAACCGCTCCGGTTGAGCGGCCAGACGACCGGGCAACACCTTGATGGCAACGCTCCGCTCCAGGTGTGGATCCCTGGCGTGGTACACGATCCCCATACCGCCGCGCCCCAGCTCGCCGATGACCGTGTACCGGCCGATCTCCCGGACCCGGTGGGGTTCGTCCGGGCCATCGAGGGACGCGTCACGCAACGCCGTCACCAGCTCGAGATTGGCCCGGATTTCCACCATCATCCGCCGGCACCGGACACAGGAGGCCAGATGTTCATCGAGGTCGACCCCTCCGGCAAAGGACGTGTCCCCTTCCGCCCACGCCTCCAGGGCGGCGTGCTCAGGGCAGGTCACCGGGGGGCTCCTGTGTGTTCTCGAGTTCCTCGCGCACCGCACGCAGTCGCTTGAGCACCCGGTGCTTGTGGTTGTACACCGCCTTGACCTCGATCCCGAGTTCCGTGGCTGCTTCGGCGGTGGAGCGTTCCTCGTGCACGACGAGCGCATAGGCACGAAACGCCTCGTCGCTCACCTCGGTGCGGACCTGCTCGACACAGGCGCGCAGCAGGTGCCCGTTCCAGTGTCGTTCCCAGAGATCGCCCGCGGCATCCCGGTCCGGGACATGGGCCCAGAACGCCTTGGCCTCGAGTCCGGTGGGAATGGGTTGGTCCGGGCGGCCGACCCGTCGGCGTTGGCTTTGGCATTGTCGCCAGGCGATCCCGAAAAGCCAGCTGGAGAGGCGGCCCCGGTCGCGCTCGTAGCGTCCCTCGCGAAAGGCCAGCGCGAAGGCGCTGAGGGTCTCCTGGGCCGCGTCCTCGGCGTCGAGATCCGACAGCCCCAGGCGGCGGGCAAAGCCGATCACCGGTGGACGGAACCGTTCGACGAACCGGTTCCAGGCCGCCTCGTTGCCGGATTCCCGCAACTCGCTGAGGATGGTGGAGGTGGTCACCCAGTCCAAAGGTCTCCCCTGGATGGAGGTACGTTCCTCCCCAGTCTACACCGGGGGACGGGTAATCCGACGAAGAGGCTAGGCGGTGCCCCACACCGTAACGACGAGCCGACGTCTTCCCGGGTGGGTGCGGTGCTCGAACAGGTACAGCCCCTGCCATGTCCCCAGACCCAGCCGACCGGCCACCACCGGGATCTGCTCGGAGGTCGAGGTGAGGGCCGCCCGGATGTGGGCCGGCATGTCATCGGGGCCCTCGGCGGTGTGGGTGTAGGCGGGATCGCCATCCGGAGCGGCGCGCAGGAACCATTGCTCGAGGTCCCGGCGCGCGCTGGGATCCGCGTTCTCCTGGATCACCAGGCTGGCCGAGGTGTGCTGGAGAAAGGCAAGGCAGATCCCGGTTTGCACGCCGGAGCGGGCCACCACCGCGGCCACCTCTCCGGTGACCTCGTGCAGCCCGCGGCCCGGGGGGGAGAGGGTCAGCGTCTCCTGCAGCTGCTTCATGAGGCGGCCCTAGGCCGGCGGGACCGGCAGTTCGGGGGGCTCGGTGGGGGAGACGGTCGGGAGGACCCTCCAGGTATCACCGAACTGGGCCAGGAACTCCAGGCTGAACGCGCGGTAGGTCACGTAGACCGGCAGCAGCAGGACCGTTCCCACGAAGGGGATGGACAGAATGACCCCGCCCACGCAACAGGTGAGAATGGCGACCGCGGCCAGGGCGAGGCCCATTCCGATCTGCAGCACGAAGACCATCAGGGCGTAGAGGATGAACTGGATCAGGTGCTCCCGCAGCACCGGCATGAACTGTCCCCAGGCCTCGGTCGCGCTCACCCCGTGGCGGTACATGACCGGCACCACGAAGTCGTTGAGGATCAGGTTCACGAAGAAGAAGGGAAGGATGAGAATGCACAGGGCGCCCATCATGAGCATGAGCGTCGCGCCGGCCAGGACCTGGGTGATGCCGTCGCCGGAGCCCAGGTTGGCGAAGAAGATGAACGGAAGCGCGACCGCGACGAGAAGAAGTGCGTACACCGCGTAGAAGGCGAGCCGCCAGAGGAAGAGCGAGTCTCCCTGCCGGCCGTGCCGGGTCCACGGTTCCACCACCGCTCCGTGTCCCTGGACCACGTTGTCGATGAAAACGAACTTGGCCCGGGATCCCACCCAGAGCAGGATGATTCCGGTCACGATGCCGACGGCGGCAATGCCGGCCACCACGGTGAGGGCGATGAGCCCCTCGACGAGGTCACCCGTGGTGTTCCTTGTCCAGTCGAGCCCCTCGCTGTTCCACTGCCCCGCGCCGATGTCGACGAACCCGGCCATCCAGGCCGCGAATCCCATTCCGAGCCAGAGGCTGAGATTGAAGGGGCGAAAGAGGGTGGAGACCATCCGGTCCCAGCCGCGCTTGAGGGGGTCGATATAGAGAATGGTCACAGGCTGCTCTCGGGTTGGGGTCGAGGTGGTTGCGACTCCCCATCATACGACGACGGAATCGTCCGGGTTGCAACACCTATCCCAGGGGGTAGAGCTCTCCGAACTTGGACCGGATGTAGTTCTTGAACGCCGCGGCACTGAAGGGGCGCCCGGTCACCCGTTCGATCAGCTCCAGGGCCGAGTAGGTACGTCCCCAACGGTGGACGTTCTCGACCAGCCAGTCCCGCAGGGGAAGCAGGTCACCCCCGGCGATCCGTTCCTCGAGGTCCGCGATGTCCCGGGTCGCGGCCTCGTAGAGCTGCGCCGCGTAGAGATTCCCGAGGCTGTAGGTGGGGAAGTAGCCCACCAGCCCCGCCGCCCAGTGGATGTCCTGCATGACTCCGACGTCGGGCGACGGTGGGGTGATTCCCAGGTACCGGGAGTACTTGGCGTTCCAGGCCTCGGGGAGATCCACGGCCTGGAGGCGGTTGGAGAGAAACTCCCGCTCCAGCTCGAAGCGGATCACGATGTGCAGGTTGTAGCTGATCTCGTCCGCCTCGATGCGGATGAGACTCGGCTCCACCCGATTCACCGCGCGGTAGAAGGTGTCGGGATCGGTCCCGACGAGCCGCTCGGGAAAAAGCTCCCTGAGCCGGGGGAAGAAGTGTTTCCAGAACGGCCGGCCGCGTCCCACCATGTTCTCCCACATCCGCGACTGGGACTCGTGCATGCCCAGGGAGGTGGCATGACCCAGCGGATTGCGCCGGTTGGCGGGGGAGAGGTTCTGTTCGTAGAGACCGTGGCCGGCCTCGTGGATGGTGCCGAAGAGACCCACGCCGAGATCGTCCTTGTAGCGGGTGGTGAGCCGAACATCCCCGGCATGGATCCCACTGGTAAAGGGATGCTCGGAGAGGTCCAGTCGACCCGCTTCCAGATCGAACCCCATCGCGGCCACCACCTCGCGGCCAAAGGTGTCCTGTCGTTCCAGGTCGTACGGTCCGGCCAGGAGTCCATTGTCCGGACCGTTGGACTCCGCGATGCTGCGGACCAGGGGGACCAGCTCGTCACGGAGATCTCCGAGGATCCCGGCCACCGTCGCGGTGGAGGTGCCCGGCTCGTAGTCTTCCAGCAACGCATCGTAGGGCTCGTCCGCGTAGCCCAATGCCTCGGCGTGCTCCCGCTTGAGACGGATGATCCCGGTCAGGTGCGGAAGGAACGCATCGAAGTCGTTGGCCTTGCGAGCCTCGGCCCAGGCCGCGGTGGATTTGGCCTGGGCTTCGGCGAGGGCCCGGACCAGGTCCCGTGGGACCCGGGTTTCCCGGTCGGCAATGCGGCGAAACTCCCGGACCAGGGCCCGCGCCTCTTCCTGGAGCTCCCCGGTGTCGGCGGCCAGGATAGCCAGGTCCTCGCCGAGAACGGGGTCGGTGATCTTGTCGTGCAGGATTCCGGCCAGGGTGGCCGAGACATGGGAGCGTCCCTCGATCCCCTTCCTGGGCATCTTGGTCTCCTGATCCCATCCGACCAGCGCGCCCGCGCTGTTGAGGTCCGCCAACTCCTGGCCGCGCTCCAAAACCCGTTCGTAACGATGACGCACCGTCGTGCTCATGAGCTGGTCTCCCACGGTTGCAATTGTATTGAAGTTTCTGGGAGGGGGATTCTACCCCGGCCGTCCGAGCCGGTCGAGACCGCCCGCGGAAGGGCTACCCGGCCCGCTGCAGCGCGGGGTCCAGGTGGTAGAGCATGAGATAGATGACCACGCCGGTGACCGAGACATACATCCACAGCGGCCACGTCCAACGGGCAATGCGCTTGTGTCCCTCGAAGTTGGACCGGAGGGCGCGGGCTACCGTCACCAGGACCAGGGGCAGGATGACCACGGCGAGGACGGTGTGGGTGAGGAGAATGCCGAGGTACAGGGTGCGCCACCCGCCCTCGGTATCGAACCGGTTGGATCCGGCGAAGGCGTGGTAGATGAGGTAGCTGACCAGGAACAGGGTGGAGGTGACGAGGGCGCCGAGCATGGCCTTGCGGTGGGCGTCCCGATTGCCCTGCCGGATGAACACCAGGCCCAGGATGAGCCAGACCCCGCTCAGGCCGTTGAGCAACGCGTTGAGGGTGGGGAGGTCGTGGACGTTCATCTAGGCCGGCTCGGCCAGCACCCGCCGCGTGTCCCGCAGGAGGCGTTCCAGGTCCTGGGCGTCGAGGCCGTCGTAGTAGCCACGGATCGTCCCGCTCCGGTCCACCAGCACCAGCTTCTGGGTGTGGACGATCAGCTCGGTGTCCTCCGGGCCCCCCTCGGCCACTCCGAGCAGGAAGCCGGTCCCGATCAGGTCCCAGAGCGTCTCCCGCGGACCGGTAAGAAAAGTCCACCGTGACGGATCCGCGCCGTGCGCTTCCCCGTAGGCGGCGAGGATCCCCGGTTGGTCGTGATCGGGGTCCACGCTGAAGGCGATGAGTCGCCAGGGGTCCCCGGGGTCGAGTTCCTCCTGGAGCGTGTGGAGCGACACCGCGAGGCGGGGACAGATACCCTGGCACCGGGTGAACAGGAAACCGGCCACCCAGACCGATCCCTCCAGGTCCCCGAGCGAGAGCGGTTCGTTCCGCTCCGTGGTCAGCGTGAACGGGGGGAGCTGGGCCAACGGCTCCAGGGGCGGAGCGGGCGGATCCAGGAGGGCGATGAGCCCCATGATCGTCACCCCCAACAGTCCGGCGATGAGCGTGAACCAGAGAACCCGCTCCCGGGGCGTGTTGGTCACCGGAGGTCCCCGGCGGTGTGTCCGCGGGAGGCGGCCAGGGCCAGCAGGAAGGTCGCCACGGCGAAGGCGGCGCTGACCAGGAAGGCGACGGGGAGGCTGGGAAGCCCGGCCACCACATCCTCGGGCAGGAGAAGCCGGCGGGTTCCCGCCACGCCGTAGCTGAGCGGGTTCAGTCGAATCATCCACTGCACCCAGGTCGCCGCCCCCGAAGGGGGGAACAGTGCCCCGGAGAGCACCCACATGGGAAGCAGGAGCAGGTTCATGATCGCGTGGAACCCCTGGATGGATTGCATGCGCCAGGCCAGGGCGAAGCCGAGTCCGGTGAGGGCAAACCCCATGAGACCGAGCAGGGCGACCAGGGCCAGAATGCGCAGGGGATCGAGGGGAATATCGAAGAAGAGAAGCAGGGGCAGGAAGATCAGGGCCTGTCCCACGGCGAGGGTGGCGCCCCCGGCGATCTTGCCCAGGACGATTCCGCTGCGCGGCACCGGCGCGACCAGCACCGATTGCAGGAACCCCTCGCGACGGTCCTCGATGATGGAGATGGTGGCGAAGATGGCGGTGAAGAGCACCACGAGGGCCAGCGTGCCGGGGAACACGTAGGTCAGGAACCCGCCCTCGATGCTCGCGCCGTCGGGCCGGAACGAGGTCCCGACCCCGGATCCGATCAGCAACCAGAAGAGCAGCGGCGAGACCACCGCCCCGATCACCCGGTTGCGTTGGCGCAGGAACCGCACCACCTCGCGAAGCCAGAGCGTGGAGGCGGGAAGCAGGATCGTGGTCATGCGTCACCTTCGCCCGGGTCGTCGAAGTGGCGACCGGTGAGATGGAAGAAGGCACTTTCCAGATCGGGCTTGCGCACCGAGACCTCGGTGATGCGGCCGGGAAAGGTCTCGACCAGGCGCGCCACATGCTGGTGTGCGTGTTCCAGCTCCAGGCGCACCAGGCTGGACTCGACCGCCACCTGGTAGTCGAACTGTTCGCGCAGGTCGCGCGCCAACCCTTCGGCGTCCGGGGTGCTGAGGGTGAGCATGTCTCCACCCACCCGCTGCGAGAGCCGCTCCGGAGTGTCGTGGGCCACGCGAACCCCGCGGTCCAGGACCAGGACCCGGTCGGCCGCGGCCGCTTCGTCCATGAGATGCGTGGTGAAGACCACGGTCATGCCGTTCTCCCGGCGCAGGGTATGGAGGTAGTCCCACACTTCGCGGCGGGCTCCCGGGTCCAGGCCGGTGGAGGGCTCATCCAGGACCACGAGACGGGGATCGTGAAGAAGCGCCTTGGCGATCTCCAGCCGACGGCGCATGCCGCCGGAAAACTCGGCCGTCCGGTCGTGGGCGCGATCCAGGAGCCCCACGACTTCCAGAAGGCGATTTGCGCGTTGGGTGAGGTCGCGCCCCCTAAGTCCATACAAATGGCCCTGATGGGTCAGATTCTCGCGTGCGGTCAGGATGGGGTCGAGGCTGGGGGACTGGAAGACCACACCCAGCTGGGCGCGAATCGCCATGGCCTCGGATGCGGGGTTCTTACCCAGGATGGTCGCTTCCCCGAAGGTTGGGGGGACCAGGGTGGCGAGAATGCGAAAGAGCGTGCTCTTGCCGCTTCCGTTGGGACCGAGCACGGCGACGACGGCGCCCTCGGTGACGTCCAGATCGAGGTCCCGCAGGGCCACGCGGTCGCCATAGCGAAAACCCAATCCCCGGGTGCTGATGGCCGAACCGGCCTGGCCGGGGTCGGCGGTGGGGGGGCTCGTGACGGTGGCGCTCATGAGGTCAAGCCGGGAGCTTGTCGAAGAGCAGAAACCCCATGAGGAGGGGCAAGTAGATCACGGAGGACAGGAAGACCCATCGCGCCAGGGTGGTTCCCGGCCGGAGCGCCATGCCGAAGCTGAGTCCGGCGTAGACGAGGGTCAGGGCGAGGGCGCCGAAGAAGTAGACCGTTCCCGTCATGCCGAGCAGGGTGGGGAGCAGGGCCACGGGAATCAACGCGGCGGCGGTGATGGCGATGTGGACTCCGGTGCTGCGTCCGGAGGGGTCCACCACCGGGAGCATGCGAAACCCGCCCTGGGCGTAGTCCTTGCGCAGGAGCCAGGCCAGGGCGAGGAAGTGGGGGATCTGCCAGAGGAACAGGATGAGGAACAGCGCCCACGGTTCCCAGCCCAGGCTTCCCCCCGTCGCCGCGGCCCACCCGCCGACCGGCGGCAGCGCCCCGGGAATGGCGCCGACCAGCGTGTTGTAGGAGGTCACCCGCTTGAGCGGCGTGTAGAGAAACACGTAGCTGGCCAGGGTGGCGCTGGCCAGGAGTCCGGTGACCGGGTTGAGGGTGGCGGTGATGTACACCGCGCCGGCAAGCCCCAGCACCACCCCGAACAGGAGTCCCGCCTGGGGACTGACCCGCCCCGCGGGAATGGCCCGGTTTGCCGTGCGCGTCATGCGTGCGTCGGCATCCCGCTCGCGCACCTGGTTCAGCACGCTGGCCCCGGCCGCGATCAGCGCGGTGCCCAGCATGACGTGGAAGAGGCCGCTCAGCGACAGGCCGGCGCTGCTCGCCATGTAGTAGCCGGCCGCCGCGGTGAGGACGACCATGAGGGTGATGCGCGGCTTGGTGAGTTCAATGTAGTCCGCAAGCCGGGAGGGGGTGCGCACCTTGGCCTCGTTCGCGCCCTTGCCGATGGCAATGCTCTGTTTCACGCCGTGACCTTTCCAGGGTGGACACTTGTGTTCGAAGGCAGGGTCCGCGGTTGCGCGGGGCGCAGTCGCCAGCTCCAGACCGTGAGCACGAAGCTTGCCGCGAGCAGGAGCGCGCCCACCACCACGTGGGTGCTGGTGACGTGCACCTGGCGCCCGGTCAGGATCACCGAGGCCCCCAGGGTAATCTGGATCGCGGTAAGGGCCAACTGGAGAATCCCCAGGCCGCGGGCCGGGCTGCCGCTGCGGTCCCGCAGCGCGAGGGTGGTGCTGATCACCACCAGGAGGGCTACCCCGTAGGCCCAGGTGCGGTGGGCAAAGTGGACCGCGACCTCGGCGGTGAAGGTGGGCGGAACCAGACCACCAAAGGAGGTGGGCCAGTCCGGGATGACCAGGCCCGCGTTCATGTGGCGCATGACCGCCCCCAGGATGAGCTGGAGAAAGATGGCGGCGGTGGTCGCGGTGGACCACGGAGCCAGCGTGGCCGGAGTGTCCCCCGGGCCGACCTCCCGGTTCCAGGCGCGGGAGAGCGCGAGCGTGATGAGCACCACGAGGAGGAAGATGGCCTGGGCCAGGGTGGCGTGGGCAGCCGACGTCGCCACCGGAAGCTTGAGCAGGACGGTCGCGCCGCCCAGGAGCCCCTGCAGGATCACCAGACCCAGGGTGATCCATCCCATGCGCCGCAGCCAGGGCCGGGTCTCCGCGCGCCACAGCCACACCGCCAGGATGATGCTCAGGAACCCCACCGCGGTGGCCACCATGCGATGACCGTGTTCATAGAACACGCCCCCTTCCATGGGAGGCATGACCTGGCCAAAGGAAAGCGGCCAATCGGGTACGGCAAGGCCGGAGCCGGTGCTGGTCACCATGGCGCCGGCGAGAAGGAGAAACATGACCGATGCAGCGACAACCCCGCTGAAAATGAACAGGGAGCGGTTCGCCCGGGGCTTGGATGACATGACGATGCGATTCCTCAGGGTTCGACGGAATACTCTAATCGAGTCCCCACCGTGGGGGGGCGAACTCCGCATTCAAAGTGACAATATCGCTTATCCCAACCCGTTGCGGCGCTGTGGCCAGGCGCCCCGGGTGGTGGGTGTGTGCCCGCGGTTACCAGAGATTTGTTTAGCGGCCCCCCGGCTGTGCTACATTTGACGTTCGGACCCGGCGCACGCGGCGTCGGGGGTCGGGAGTCGAGACCCCTGAAGTCTCCTCCCGCACCCAGTGGGCCAGGCTCGCTTGCGAGCCGTTCCGAACGTCTCGTCACGGACGGTAGGACGCGCGCCACTCCGGTCTCGACCGGGTGAGCAGACGCGTCGATCTGACGGGGCGCCGCCGATGGAGGCGGGGGAGGTTGATTGCCTATGAGTAGCAGTCAAATGCGTCGGACAGGGAGGTCGCGCGGCTAGCGCCGTTTTAACACCCTGTCCTTGCGTCTGTGGGACTGGAGGGCGATCTTTCGGTCCCACGGGGAATGCGCCGGGTTCACGCCCGGCGCATTTGCATTTCCCCCCGGAACCCTCGGTACGGCCCTCCCCGGTACTTCATCCAAGTGCAAGCACCGTCCGTCATTAGGCGGGGGGACCCGGTGCCGGGTCAAGGCTTGGTCAACCCCGCGGCGGCAGTGTCCTGCTCGGTATCCAGGGCGAACGATCTCCTCGTGGGGAGGAGAGCGGGGCCCCGGGAAGGAGTACCGAGTCATGAACCTCCCAAGGACCCGCTGGACCCCGGGGGCGTACGCGCTCGTCACGACCCTGTTTGCTTTTTCTCTTTCCGCCCTCCTCGCCGCCACCTCGGCAGCGATGCCGCCTCCCGCTCCGGGCAACACCGAGGGCCTTCCCGCCTCGGTGCGGCAGCTCATCGCCGAGGACCCCACTCTTTTTCTGCCCCGAACCGGATTCCGTCCGGTGATCGAGCGTCAGAAGGCCGAGCGCGCCCGGCTGGTGCAACAGATGCTGAGAACCGGATACACGCTCAAGGGTGCACAGACCGCGTCCCTGGCCCGGGTCACCACGACCCGCTACGCTCCGGTCCTTTGCGGTCTTTACGCGGACAAGGGGTCCCCGGACTGGCCCACCGCCGATCTGATCGACCAGCTGTTCAGCCTCGACTACGGCGCTACCAATACCCAGGGACACCCCGGTTCCATGCGGGAGCACTACCTGGACATGTCCTATGGGACGTTCGACCTCCAGGGGGGCGTCTTTGGCTGGTACACGTTGCCGCAGCCGGGCAGCTTCTACTACAGCGACGACAACGGTCTCGGGGTGGACCGGGCCGACGGTGAGACCGGGGCCTACCTGCATCACACCCTCGTTGCCGCAGACCCCGGAACCGACTTCTCCCTCTACGACAACGACGGACCGGACAACATCCCGAACTCGGGCGATGACGATGGCGTGGTGGACCTGGTCATGCTCGTGCATCCCAATGAAGGCGGGGAGTGCGGCGGTGACGACATCTGGTCCCATTCGTTCGTGTACTCCGGCTGGGCGCAGCACAGTGGACCGTTCGTGACCAACGACATCGGCTTCAATGGTCAGCCTCTGGTCATCGACGACTATGTGATCATGCCGGCCGTTTCCTGCTTTGGAGGCCGGATCGAGATCGGTGTGTTCAGCCACGAGTTCGGCCACGCACTGGGGCTTCCGGATCTCTACGACCGCACCGCCTACGACCCGGCCGGAGCGGTGAGTACGGGGGGGATCGGTCTGTTCGGACTCATGGCCGCGGGCTCCTACGGAGGCGACTACTCCCACCCGGCCACCCCGACCCAGATGTGCGCCTGGAGCAAGGAACAGTTGGGCTGGCTCGCCCCGCGCGAAGTGGTTTGCGACGCGAGCGAGACCCTGTACTACCTGGGTGACAGCGCGGACGCGCTCAAGATGTGGACCGGCGGCGACTACTCCACCGGGGAGTACTTCCTCGTCGAGAACCGCCAGCGCAAAAAGTGGGACAAGTTCCTGCTTGGCGAGGGCCTTCTCATCACCCACATCGACAACAACGTACTCACCCAGAACGACGAGGCTTGCCCGGGTGGGAATCCATGCCTTGCGTCCCACTACCAGGTCATGGTCATCGAGGCCGACAACCAGTGGGAGATGCAGACCGCGGCTGCCCCGCTCGCCGGGCCCTGGTTCGGTGAACCGGAGGATTTCTTCAGCGCGTCCAACAACGACACCTGGAACGACCTGACCCTGCCTTCGGCCCGGGACCACGCCGGGGTCCCGACCGGGCTCAGCATTTCCAACATCAGCACGGCCGATCTCAAGATGACCCTGGATGTCGGGGCGAGCCTGGTCTGTGAGGGGGTCCCGAGTCTCTCCGCCACCGATGCCGAGGTGGGCGGCGGTTGCGATCTGGATCGGTTCCTGGACCCGGGGGAGACGGTGAGCCTCGCCGTCACCGTGCGCAACTTCCCCACCGCCCTGCCGGCCACCGGCATCTCCGCGACCCTGACCAGCCTGACTCCGTCGGTGACCGTGGTCGACGGCACGGCGGAGTTTCCCGATCTGGACCGGGGAAAGTTCGGCAAGAGCATCATTCCGTTCCGGATCAGCGCGGACGGTACCGTCGCCTGTTCGACTTTCGCCTCGCTACGGCTCGATCTGGTCGCCGACGGAGGCTACGCCACCGCGGAGACCCTGATCGTGCCGCTGGGGCTCGACTCCCTGTTCGTGCCGTTCCCGCTGTTCGAGGACGACATGGAGTCCGGGGAGGAGAACGGGTGGCGTCACTACGCCTACATCAATGAGGACGACTGGTCCCACAACACCAACGGGAACCACACCGTGGGAGCGGTCCCGGGGAACTCCTGGTTCGCCGGGGCTCCGGCCACCGGCAAGGATGTCTCCCTGGAACCCCCGGCCTTCATCCCCGGGGCGACCAGCGTCGTCACATTCTGGCACAAGTACGACTTCGAGGATGATTGGGACGGTGGAGTGCTCGAGCTCTCGACCGACAACGGGGCGACCTGGGTCGATGTGGGGGCTCTGACCAGCACCGGCTACGACGACACCCTGACCGTGAATCCACAGTCCTCCCTCTCCGGCCGGCCGGCCTGGAACGGGCTCAACCCCGCATATCCACTGTTCGACCAGGTCACCCTGGACATGTCCGGATGGTCCGGTCTCCAGTGCCGGCTGCGTTTCCGTCTCGGCACCGACCTGGCCTCGAGCGGGGTCGCGGTCCCGGGCTGGAACATCGACGACTATTCGATCAACGACGCCGCCATCCTGCGCGAGCAGTGCGAGGAGACCGCGCTCTGCCCGGGGGCCGAGATCGACCCCCCGGTGTTCGCCGGGCTCGAGTCGGCGGTCAATCCGCAGACCCTCGACTGCAATGCCGCCGATCTCAAGTGGTCCAAGGCGACCGACGTGAGCGGACCGGTGACCTACCTCATCTACGCGTCCACCACCACACCGGTTCCGACCACGAGCCCGCTCGCCTCGACCCCGCTCCTCAAGTACCGGGTCGAGGGATTGACCCCGAACCAGACGTACCACTTCCTGGTCCGGGCCCGGGACAGCCAGGGGAACGTGGACGGGAACATGGTGGAACAGACGGTCGCCCTGACCTGCGACCCGCCGGTGCTGGCACTGGAGTCCTTTGCCCTGACCGAGACCGAGAGCTGTGACGGTGACGGGCAGCCGGACGCGGGGGAAGCGATCGCGCTTGACATCGTGGTGCGCAACGCCAGCTTCAGCAACGCCACCGGAGTCCAGGGAACCCTGACCTCGCTCTCCGGTGACCTGTACGTGCTCCAGGGGTCGGCGAGCTATGGGGACCTGGGTTCCCAGGCTTTCGAGAGCGGGGATCAGCCCTACCGGGTGCTGGTTTCCCCCAGCGCCGCCTGCCAGAGCGCGGCCCAGTTGCAGATCGAGTTCACGGCCGACGGCGGATACGGCGTGACCGGGATCATCGACCTGCTCCTGGAAACGGACGTCACCTTCCAGCCGCTGCAGTTCCTCGACGATATGGAAGGGGTGGAGCCCAACGGGTTCACCCATGGCGCCGAGTCCGGTGCCGACGACTGGGGCTATGTGACCAGCGCGGCGGCCAGTCCCACCCACTCCTGGTTCGCGAGCAACCAGGCCTCCATCACCAACGCGTGGCTGCAGTCACCTCCCTTGTACGTGACCTCGACCTCGGTTCTGACTTTCCAGCACCGCTATGTCATGGAGTCGACCTACGACGGAGCGGTGCTGGAGATCTCCACCGACGACGGGGCGACCTGGACCGACATCGGCCAGTCCTACAACTCCTCGCTCAACGCCACCGGCCCCGCCTGGGGCGGTCCCTTCGCGCCGGGACAGGCCTTCTGGAGCGGGGACTCGGGTGGGTTCGTCACCGAGACGGTCAACCTGGGCTCCATGACTTCGGTGCTCGGCGACCCGCTCTACGCCGGCCAGGTGGTGCTCATCCGTTGGCGCATCGGATGCGACAACAGCAACACATCGCCGCCGCACGTGGGGTGGTGGGTGGACGACATCTCCCTGACCGACTCCGGGACCTTCGTGGCCGGGTGCGACCAGACGAATCCCTGTGCCACGACCGACGCATCGGACGCCGGTCCCCGGCTCGGGGTCACCCACCTCGCCCAGAACGTGCCCAACCCCATGCACACGGCGCGCACCCGGATCGAGTACCGGGTGGGCACGGGGGACGCGGGTCCGGTGACCCTGTCCGTGTTCGATGTCAACGGACGGCTGGTACGGACCCTGGTGGACAGCCACCAGCCGGCCGGCGCGTATCAGGTGGGTTGGGACGGGCGCACCGAGACCGGGGGACGAGTCCCCGCCGGGATGTACTTCTACGAGCTCAGGGCCGGCGCGGAGCGCCAAGTGAGGAAACTCATCCTCATCGACTGAAGAGTCAAAGCCGGACAGCCTTGGCACTTTCGACGGCCCTTTGTGGAACGCCTCCGCCCATCGTGGCGGGGGCGTTCACTCTTTGGAGGGTGAGCCCTTCGGACCGGTCATGCGTCGCGCGTCTCCCGCTGTGCGCCTATACTTGGCGGTCCCTCAGACCCCGGGAGATGGAACGTGATCCGACCCCTGCTCTTGTCCCTGCTCGTCCTCTTGGCCACCCCCACCCTCGCGCGGGCCGACCTGCTGGATCCCGCCCGGGTCGATCTGGAGGCGGCCCGGCTCGCCGCGAACGACGCGGACTCCGCCCCGTTCGCGCAGGCGATCCCCGTGCTCCTGCGGGCGGGGGCTCACGACCGGGCCCTGGAACGCACGCTGGCCCGGCTCGACGACGGAACCCCCCTCACCCTCGAGGAGCGACTCGTCGCGGTGGACGTCGCCCTGGCCACCCGCACCCTCGACGGGGTCCCGGAACTCACCCGGTCGTTGCTGGCCGAGGCTCCCGACAGCGCCCCGGTCCGGATGGCCGCGTATCGCTGGAGGCTGGCCCGCGCGGACCTCGCCGGCATCGATGCCGCAATCGAGGCGCGGGTTGCCTCGCCGACGGTAGCGGAGACATTGTTCCGGGCCGAACTCGCCCTGACCCGACGGGACCTCGGTGAGGCCCGAGCCGGGTTCGCCAAGGCGCTTGACGGGGAGCCCACTGCGGCGGTGATTGCCATGGCCCGGGCCGGGCTGGCCCGTGTCCACTACAAGGCCCGGGACTACGACGCCGCCATTGCGGAGCTGGAACGTGCCTTGGGGGAGGTGGGCTGCGACTCGCTTCTCCTGGTCGAGGCGGGGCTCACCCTGATCCGACTGGGACGCACGGACGAAGCGATCGACGCATTCGAGTTGGCGGTGAAGACATCGCCCTATAGTGAACGGGCGCATTATCTTCTGGGCAACGGGTATGCCCGCAAGAACTACAGCCAACTCTACGAAGCCTACCCGGAAGCACTCGCCGGGGCCGGGGAAGATCAGATCGAGATGGCCGATGCTCTCTTCGCGGCCGGGGACTATGAAGCGGCCGAAGGGGTCTACCAGGCCATGGGTGCACAGCAGCCGGGCTGGGCCGAAATCCCGGCACGTCTGGGTTCCCTGGCCTTCATGCGCGGCGACTACGGCGCGGCTCGGGATTACTTCAAGGCCTCGCTCGCCCTGTGCCCCGAATACGGCCGCGCCCACAACGGCCTGGCCAAGGCGCTGGAGGCCCAGCGTATGGCGGTGGAAATCCACCGTGCGGCGGATCGGGCACGTTTCGATGCCAGCGCGATGCCCGACGTTCCGGGTATCGAGACCTTCGTCGTCAATTGGGACGCGCTCAGCGACCGGCACCGGAAGCAGGTCGCCCTGGCCCTGGCGCCGTGGGAACGCTACATCCCGGTCCTCGTCGAGGCCGAAGCGACCTACTACATCAAACCGCTCCACGAACTGCTTTCGGAGACCCCGGGTCAGGAGCTGCTGCGGGATCAGCGCATCAACTACGACTCCCGTCTCTGGGACGACGTCCGCGGGTGTGGCGGCTATCACACGGTGACCGGCGTGGAGGACGTGGAGCGCTCCATCTACAACCGCTACAACACGGTGCTGCACGAACTCACCCACCAGGTGCACGGCGTGCAGACCCCGGATCGCAGCCGTGCCATCCAGGAGTTGTATCGACGCACCAAGGAACGGGACGAGGCCGACCCGGATACCGAAGCCTTCCTCAGCCGCTATGCCGGGGGAAGCGTGTGGGAGTACTTCGCCGAAGGGGCCAACGCGCTTTTCTCGCCCCGTCGTGACGACTACGACTATCGGGAGATCGTGACCTCGCGGCTGACCGAAATGGACCCCGCCCTGATTCGCCTCGTGGAAGAGCTCATGGTCGAAGCGGATGTGGAGAGCTGCTACGTGGTGGGCTACGTCAACCGGGGGGACGAGTACCTGCAGCAGGGAAAGGTGGAGCGCGCCGTGGGGAGCTACAACGCGGCGCTCCGTCGGGACCCCGCTTCCGAGACCGGTCTGGCGTCGCTGCGCTATGCGATGCTTCTCAAGCCGCCCACGGACCCGTCGAAACGCGAGGTATGGGGAAACCAGCAGGTGAGTTTCGCCGAGCGCGATGCGAAGACCCACGTGGAGAGCGCGTCGTTGGCCCTGGCGGTAAGCAACGCGCACCGTCACGCCGGTCATGGTCTCGCCGCCGCGCGGGCCTCCCTCGAGCACGCCCGGGAGGGGGTGCGGGAGCCGGAGCGGAACCGGCTCGACGCGGAGCTGGGTCGTCTGGCCTGGCTGGCCGGTGACGCGCCCGCCGCCCGGGAGGCCTACCAGCGCGTGCTGGACTACCAGGCCGACAGCCCGACCGGTCTGTGGGGCCTCGCCCAGGCCCACGCCCTGGCCGGGGACTGGGACGCCGCGTGGGGCCGCTACGAAGAGGCGGTCCGCATGCGCACCGGGGTGGTCGATCTCCGATGCGACTACGCATTCGACCTGCTGCGCGCGGGAGACGTGGAGCGTGCGGCGGAGCAGGTGGATGCCGCGTTGCTCCTGGATGCCGGGGATCCAAGGGTGCTGGCCCTGGCCGCGTGGGTGGCGTTGGAACGGGAGGATGTGGGGGCTGCGTCCGCGCTCGTCGAGGATGCGATCGCGGCGGGGGAGTGGTGCGACCTGGCCTACATCGTCAAGGGGATGACCGAGGCGCGGCACGGGAGCGTGTTTCGGGTCCGCAGGATCCTGGATCCGGTCCTGCTGCGCATGGAGTCCGATCTCCCGCCCGAATACGTCTACCGGGACAAGTGGGGACGCTTCGACGAGGTGCACCTACGCCCCGAACTGGAACGTCTGCTGATCGTGGAGCTGCTGCAGTGAGCCGATCCGGGCCGTCGTCTCCTCCCATGCCGGACGGCACCGTGTACGGCCGGGAGGGCGCGGCGGCGACCTCCCACCCGCTGGCCACCGGGATCGGTATCCAACTCCTGCGGGCGGGGGGGAGTGCGGTGGATGCGGCGATCGGCATGGCGGCGGCGCTCACCGTGGTGGAGCCCACCAGCAACGGCCTGGGCGGGGATGCCTTTGCCCTGGTGCATGACGGGGAGACCCTGCACGGCCTCAACGCCAGCGGCCGATCCCCGCGTGCCCTCCGGCCGGATCTCCCCGAACTGTCCGGTCTGAGCGCGTTCCCCAAGCTGGGTTGGCTCCCGGTCACCGTCCCCGGGGCGCCTGCGGCGTGGGCCGATCTGCACCTTCGGTTCGGAAACCTCCCTTTTGCCCGGGTCCTGGAGCCGGCGATCCGCCTCGCCGACGGCGGTCATGCGGTCGCTCCCATGGTGAGCCACTACTGGAAGATGGCCGCCGAACGCTATGGGGCACAATCGGCTCCGCTGTTTGACGCCTGGCGATCCACCTTTGCCCCGCGCGAACGTGGGCCGGAGCCGGGAGAGTGGGTGACCCTGCCCGATCACGCCCGGACCCTGCGACGGATTGCCGCCTCCGAGTCGCGCGACCTCTACGAAGGGGATCTCGCCCGGGTCATCGCAGACCATGCCGCCTCCACCGGCGGTCTCCTCACCGCGGAGGATCTCGCCGCCCATGGCAACGACTGGGTGGATCCGATCGGGATGGATCATCGGGACGCGACCCTGTGGGAACTGCCTCCCAACGGCCAGGGGGCGGTGGCCCTCTCCGCCCTGGGGATGCTTTCGGGAAGACCGGTGCCCGCGTGGGACGATCCGGCCTCGCTGCACGCGGAGATCGAGGCCATCAAGCTGGCCTTTGCCGACGCGCAGGCGCACATCACCGACCCCGAGCACATGGTGCGCGACGTGGCCGACCTGCTGGCTCCGGACTATCTGGCCCGCAGGGCCGGTCTCATCGGCGAACGTGCCGAGCTTAGGGAAACAGGGCTCCCCCGCGAGGGGGGCACGGTCTATCTCTCCGTCGCCGATGCAAAGGGCATGATGGTGAGCTACATCCAGTCCAACTTCATGGGCTTCGGTTCCGGGGTGGTGGTGCCGGGGACCGGAATCGCGTTCCAGAACCGTGGCGCCGGGTTCACGCTGGAGGCGGATCACCCCAACGCTCCCGGTCCGTCCAAGCGCCCGCTCCACACCATCATCCCCGGATTCCTCGGTCGCGACGGCAAACCCTGGGGACCGATCGGTGTCATGGGGGGGCACATGCAACCCCAGGGGCACGTCCAGGTGGCGCGGAGACTGGTGGACCTGCGGTGGACCCCCCAGGCCGCCCTGGATGCGCCCCGCTGGCACTGGCACGAGGGTTTGCGGGTGACTCTCGAGGCGGCCTGGCCACGGGAGACGGTGGACTTTCTCCGCGCGGCGGGGCACGAGATCGAGGTCACCCACAGCCCGAAATGGTTCGGGCGGGGTCAGGTCATCCTTCGCGGCCCGGACGGCACGTACGCGGCCGGCAGCGAGCGCCGATGCGATGGCTGCGCATTGGCCTTCTGATTCCCGGGAAGGCTAGTCGCCGCGGGAGCGATCCAGGGCCCGGGCGGCCTCGGCCAGTTCCACCACGCGGGGATGCGGGGCCAGGACGAGTCCCAACAGGAGCCCGGTCACGAGCCCCCCGGTGTGGGCGTAGTAGTCGGCATGGAGCAGCGACGGCATGAACATGGCGACGAACAGGGGAACGTAGACCCGCCATGCCTTCCAGCGTTGCCGATAGGAAAACAGCGCGCGACGGCGGACCACGAACGCGACCGCGCAACCGGCCAGGCCGAAGATCGCTCCGGAGGCGCCGATGCTCAGCGGGGGACCACCGTGTCCGACAAAGGAAAACCAGGCCCCTCCCATTCCGGTCACCAGGTAGACCAGGAACGTCCAGCGGCTCCCGATGAGGAACTCCACCGCGCCCGCACCGGCGACCAGGGAGACCATGTTGCGAAACAGGTGCCCGGCGTCGGCGTGGAGGAACAGGGTGGGGATCCACCACCACACCGCGTTGTCCCGATCGACCAGGACCCACTTGCCGCTGACCCACTGGATGATGGTTCCCAGATAGGCGTTCCCGAACCGCACCAGGAGGATCGCCGCCACGAGCAGGTTGACCACGAGGAGGGTCTCGGTGGCGGAAATCCCGCGCCGGGGGAACAGCACCCCACGCACGTCCGGGGCCGGCGGCTCGGGGGGGGCGGTTCGACCGGCCCGCAGTCGAAGATACTCCGGGTGCCCGGCCGCCGGCACCCACCGGCCGTCCGTGTCCAGCAGCAACGCATGGGGGGGGACGCGACCATCCTCGACCCAGAGTTCCCACTCGCCGGGTTCCAGCCGGATTTCGTCCCCTTCAATACGGATGACAATCATGGGTAGAGTGTAGGAACGGGAACACCCACCGTGGTGGGAATTCGCCTTGTCTTGTCACCCGGGTCCAGTTCATCTGGGCCCAACCCTGGAGGAGTCGACCCATGGCCAAGGCCATCTGGAACGAGACCGTACTTGCCGAATCCGACAACACGGTCGTGGTGGAGGGGAATCACTATTTCCCCGCGGACTCGGTGAACATGGAGTTCTTCCGGCAAAGCGACACCCGCACCAACTGCCCCTGGAAGGGGGAAGCCGGCTACTACACCCTGGAAGTGAACGGCGAAGTCAACGAGGACGCGGCCTGGTTCTATGCCACGCCGAAGGAAGCCGCGGGCCGGATCAAGGATCATGTGGCGTTCTGGAAGGGTGTGAGCGTCGAGCCCTAGACGGTTCAGTTGTCGCGATTGAGGGCCAGCGTTTCCAGGATGTTGAGACGGAACTCGGCCACCTCGTTCTCGGGATCCTTCTCCAGGACCCGCTTCCACACGTCGGCCGCGGTGGTGTAGTTCCCCGCGTCTTCCATCTCCAGGGCCTCGGCGATGAGGAACTTCGCTTCGACGTAGGCCTTGCGTCCCTTCACGGAGGATTCCTGCGTCTTGAAGTAGGCCTCGGTGGGGTCCAGAAGATCCGTCTCGTCGCCGGCTCCGCTGAGAATGCTCTCGATTCCGGCGGCCAGACCCAGGACCAGTTCCTTCTCCAGGGCCAGGAACTTCTCCGCCTTTCCCGCGAACTCCCCGGTGACCTGACGGGTGAGGATGATCTCTCCGGTCTCGGTATGCACCACCCGGGCATCGATGCGGACGGTCTTCTTGTCCAGGATCACGTACTGCCCGAAGATGTAGGTCTGGGCCCCGAGGAGCTTGCCGGCCTGCGCGGCGTTTTCCCCCACCACACCGGACTGCGAGAGTTCGATCTCGTCCAGCAGGGTGCGGGTCCGCTGGCGATCCACGATGCGTAGCGGCGTGGCGGCGGCGAGGTCCGCGGTGATGGTGTGGACGAGAACCCCGGCGAACCGGGACGTGTCGAGGTCCTTGGAGCCGCCGACGTAGATCGAGTTGTCCTCGAAGTCCCCGATGGCCACGGTGCGGATGTCCGGACCGGCCGGTTCCATCGCTTCCCGCACCACGTGGTAGAGCTCGATGACCGGCGGGGGGAACTCGTAGTCCGGCGAGAACCGTGCGGTCGGGTCCAGCGCGAGCATGTTGGCAATCGCCTCCCTGGCCCCGTCCATGTTGCGTTGCGCGACAAGGGTCGCGGCGCGGCACATGTACCCGTCGACCTTGGCCGCGTTGTCGATCCCGGCTTCCTGGAGACTGTCCGAGAGCTTGATCGCGGTATCGAAGTCGAGCTTGCGGTAGGCGTCGCAGACCGTGGACTGCGCGGTAGCGCCGGCGGGGAGGACCATGCCCATGAGAAACAGGAGCACGGGGGTGAACAGGACGGGTGCAAGGGAAACGCGGTGATTCATGACGATGCTCCTCGGGCGTCCGTTCAGGGACGCGCCTCGACCCGGCCCTGCTCGTAGTTCAGGAGAAGGACCCGGTTGGGGTCGTCGCGGGTGACGGTATAGGTCAAGCGGGAGTCGATGCTCCGGTTGACCACGTGAAACGTGTGGAGACCTTCGGCGAGGGTGATCACGAAGGCGCCGGTCTGGTTCCGGTTGACCGGATCGTCGTCGACATACACCTCCGCATAGCCGGGATAGGGCTTCACCGTGAACTGGGTGCGGGTCGGGGGGGTCGGGGCCGCGGTCGGAGCCGGAACCGGAACCGCGGGAGACTTGACCGCCCCCTTTTCCTCGAGGTTCCCGGCGTGCACCGTGCCCTCTTTCCCCGCGGCCAGGGTGACACGGGTTTCGAAGGTGCGATAGCCGCTCCTGGACACCGATACCCTGTACCGACCGGGGGCAAGATCGGTGAAGGTCGCGGGGGTGGACTCTCCGGTGGCCTTGCCGTTGAGCGTCACCGCGGCTCCCGCCGGGAAGGACTGGACCAGGAGCGAGGCGGTGGTCACCTCGAGGGGCAACAGCCGGCGGTGGTAGGTGTTCTCTCCCGCGACGAGGAACATGTCGACGGTATCGGGATGCATGCCCTCGAGGTCCAGTACGAGTTGGACCCGGCCTACCGGGAGGTCCCGCAGGACGGTGTCGGTGGCTCCATAGTCCGCGCCACCCAGGCGAATGACCGCCCCGGCCGGTTCGCTGGTGACCCGCAGGGTGGCCGTGGTGGCCTCGCGCCGGTCACCCGCCTCCCAGCGCACCAGTTTCCTTCCGTTGTCCCGGTCATCGGCGTCGACGGTGATGGTCTCGGTGAAGCGGTAGCTGTTCTCCAGCCCGGGAGGGGGTACGAGGCGGACGCGGGCCTCGGTGTTCCCGGGAAGTTCCAGGGTCGCTTCCCCCCGCGCGTCGGTGGTGTCGAGAAGGCGATTGTCGCCCACCAGTCGGGCTTCGACCCCCGCGATCCGGTTCTTCTGCGTGTCCATGATGGTGAGCACCACCGTATCGCCCCCGCCGCAGCCGACGAGGGAGGCAAGCAGGGTGAGGAGAAGGACAACGGGAACAACCGGGTGGGTTGGGGTCACGTGAACTCCGGGTTGGGGGGCATGGTTCGATTGTCCGAACCCGTACCGTGGTCTGTCAACGCGATGTGGCATCGCCCAGCTCCGCTCGGGCCTCGTCGCTGATTCCGGGGAGCGGGGGGGCGGCAGCTTCCAGTTCCGCGTCGAACGCGAGGCCGAAGCGAAGCCCGGTTGCCGGAAAGACAACCCGCGCCCCGAGTTCCCCGGGGGGGAGGCTCCGGTCCTCCAGCACCCGCCGGTCGGTCGCGGTCACCGCGGATAGGATGAGCGGGCCTGCCCCCAAAGGCACCTCGAAGCGGTCCCCGACACCCCCCAGAAACGAACGGCTCTCCGCGGCGGCAATGGCCAGCAGATGTCGCGGGGGGGCCTCTCGTACCGTGCCGCCCAGGGCCGATCTGGGTGAGCGGGCGAGTTCACGGTAGGGTGCGGTGGCTCGCTCCACCTCCCCGAACAGGAGTGTGCCCCGGTGCCACGGGGTCCCCACGCCATCGAGAGCCTCCTGGATCCAGGCGAGGTCATCCCAGCTCAGGGTGAGTCGACCCGGTGTTGTCAACCGATTGATTTGTAATCGGTTGGAATCATATACATCGAGTAATGCCTGAAGTGACCCGCGCCCCTCCCGGATCCGATCAGCCAGGCCATGGGTCCGGTTCGAGAACGCGGGTTGAAGCCGGGTCCAGGGCTGCTCGGCCAGGGAGTCCAGGGCGGCCGCGCAATGCAGCAGCGGGGTCCCGGCGGAACGGCGCCGGACCGAGTCCGCGGTGCGGCCAACCTCCCGCGCCGTCGCCCACGCGCCCATGCCCGCCACCACGGCGAGGATCACCGCGGTGATCGCGAATCCTCGCCAGGCCCGGGACGTCCCGGGAAGCGGGTGCGCCAGGCGCCAGAGGTGGACCCCGAGAGTGCGTGAAAGCAGGCCCGGTAGGGAAACCGCGCGCGGGGTCACGGTGCGGAGGTGCTCTCCTCGCTTGGATCCGGGGTCAGGGCGCGTTCGAGCCGGTCCAGCTGACGCCCGGGGAGCGTGAAGAAGAGGATCGTGGCCAGCGCGAGGAGGGCGAGAGCGGTGCCAATCCAGAAACCGGAACGCGCCCGAGCCGAGCGTCGGTGTTCCGGGGCCAGCGCTGAGAGGGAAAGATAGGGGTCGTCCACGGTGAGGCAGCGGCGATTCCGGTCAGGCCACCTTGACCCCCGGATGCCGTTGCTGTAGATAGTACAAGCCTTTACGGAAGAGGGTCAATGTGACTCGGCGGGTTTCCGCCGGGAGGAAGGTCGACGGAAATGGACCCCAAGACCGGGTCGGTCCTTGGCGCTCTGGCGCCCCTGGCAGAGGCTGCCGGCAGGGCGGGCGATGCGCGGGAGGGCCAGGCCCTTGCCGATCTGCTGCTGCGGACGAGCAACACGCTGCGTGTACTCACCGGACTCCACCGGGATATGGTGCGGGGCAAGGAGCTCTTCGAGAAGGCCTACTCGATGGGGAAAAAGGCGGAATCCTCGACGGATGTGTCCGCGGACGACCTGCTCAACGGCCTTCTCGACCATGCAAGACACAGCGCCACCCTTGCCCGGGTGGAAGAGGAAATCCAGGAACTCAAAGTCCACCATGCCGCGCTGCTGGAGGGGTATCATGAGGCGACTTTGCAGGGCTCCAAGGAGTTACTGCGTCGCCTGGATCCGGCGGAGATCCGCGAGGAGATGCGTGGAACCCGGATCAAGGTGGGGCCGTTCGCCCTGGGGGCGCGTTTTCAGCCGGTCATGATCCAGGCGATCTGGGAGGAGTTCCTCCACCGGTTCCGTCGACTCAAGGATCTGGAGCCGGCCGACGTGGACCGGCTATACCGGGAAGGCTTTCGTAGCGGATACTTGCGGTTCCGTCACTCCCGTCTGGGGGGTACCACGGAAAACGCCACACAGGCCGACATGGATCGGCCCGTTTCGGGAACGGATGGTGAGGAGGTGTCATCTTGAATCGCAAATGGTGGACCCGTGGCTCGGGTCCCGTTGTCATTGCTCTTTCCTTGATCGTTTCGGTGGGCTTGCCCGGGTGCGGCTGCGGCGGCAGTGAGCCGGTGGCCGAGATCGATACCGCCGGGGACAAGGTTTCGTTTCGATTTGTCTGTGACGAGAAGCTGAACTCCTGCGGCGACGACATTGGCCGCGCCCTCGTGGTGCGCATTTATGAACTGACCAGCGACTCCAAGATCTCGATCATGGGATTGGCCCAGTTCTGGGATAACGAGGAGGCCGAACTGGGCGAGGAGTTTCTCAAGAGCACCGAGGTCATCCTGGACCCCGGCGGGTCCCAGGATCCGGAGTTCGAGACGCACCGGGACACGAAGGTGATCGCGGTCATCGGGAACTTCTGCGAGACCCAGGGGGAATGTTGGCGTTGGGTACGTCCCATGGACGCACTGGACGGACGCATCACCCTGACCGCCGGGGAATACTGCCTCCAGGACACCGAATAGCCGGTTTGGGCGGCAATCGCCGTATCAACCGACTTGTATTCGATCGGGGCGGACGCCAAGGCGCCGGCCCGATCGCGCACACGGAGCACACATGGCCAAGCGCACTCGCGTGGTGTGGAGCGAAGGGCTTCTCCTCACGCCCCAGCACCTGCAGCACTTCGACCGATTCCATGAGTCCGCGACCGCGGAACTGTTTCTTGTCTCGGGCCCGTTCCAGTACGGCCTGACCGGGTTGGAACTGGACGACGAAGCCATCCACAACGGCCAGGTCGTGGTGCGGGAGGTGGCGGGGGTCACCCCGGGTGGATCCATCTTCTCGTCGCCGGACCGCGATCCCGCTCCCGCGAGTCGGAGCCTCGAGGATCACTTCGAGGTGGGGATGAACGAGTTTCCCATCTACCTCGGCCTGCGACGTCACCGGCCGGGTGAGCGTCAGGTCGGGGACTCCGGGTCCAGCAACGGTGACGTGCGGTACACGCCGGACGTGATCAAGACCTTCGATGAAACGAGCGGGGAGAACGAACGCGAAATCCAGGTGGCCCGCGCCAACCTGCGACTCCTCTTCCCCCACGAGAACATCGGCGACTACGACCACGTCCAGATCGCCGAGGTGGTCCGCAAGCCGGAGGGGGGCTACGAGTATCGGGAGAGCTATATCCCTCCCTGTCTTCGCATCGCCGCATCCGACTACATCGGGAAGACCCTGAGCCGGTTCCTGGATCTCCTGGTGGCCCGTTCCAAGTCGCTCAGCGATCGCCGCCAGCACCGCGGGCAGGGCGTGGCCGAGTTCAGTCGGGACGACGGGGCCGGATTCTGGCTCCTCGGCGCGGTGAACAAGTACATCCCCGTGCTCAGCCACTTCCTGCGCAGCCGGAGCAATCACCCCGAGACGGTGTACCGGATGCTCGCCGCCATGGCCGGGGAACTCACCACCATGAGCGACCTCGACGTGCGGGACATTCCCCCCTACGATCACGAGCATCTGGACGGTACCTTCACCGACCTTGCCGAGCGGCTTCCCAAGATGCTGCGCGAAGTCCTGCCGCAGAACTACGACCGGATCCCTCTGACCAAGAAGGAAGAGACGATCCATACCGGCGAGGTCAACGACGACCGCCTCATGGAGCCCGGCCGCGGCTGGTATCTGGGGGTCTACGCCAACGTCGGCAACGAGGAAATCCAGAGTCGATTCCCCGGCCAGTCCAAGATCGGGCCTCCGGACCGGATCGACTTCCTGATTCAGAACGCCTTGCGCGGGGTGGAGATCCGACACGTGGCGGCCCTCCCGCCGTCACTTCCCGTCCAGGCGGGTTTTGTTTACTTCGAGGTCGAGAAGACCGGCGACGTCTGGGGGTTGGTCGCGGAAGCCCGTGCCATCGCCTTCTACGTGCCACCCGAATTCCCGGGCGTGAAGCTGGAGCTGATCGCCCTGAGGGGGTAGTTGATGCCCGAGATTCCGCGAAGGTCGCAAGGAGAGGGGACACCGCTGGGTGCCGGCGATTTGCCCTCCATTGAACTCTCCCGGGTGGGCCCGGGCGGGGTGCGCGTCCCTTCCCTCAGTGAGTTGACGTCGGATCTGCAGTCCATGTGTCTTTCGTTGCGGATCTCCTCGAGCCTCGGGGAGCCGGACGAAGTGCGCCAGAAGATCCATCGTCTGTTCGACCGCTTCGACAAGCAGGCGACCAGCCACGGCTACCATCGCCAGGAGATCGACGACTCGCGTTTCGCGATCGTCGCCCTTCTCGACGAAACCGTGTTCAACTCCGACTGGCAGGGGAAGGAGTCCTGGCGCGCCATGTCCCTCCAGCAGGAGATCTACAAGATCAACGTGGCCGGGGAGGAGTTCTTCACCCGGCTCGACAAGCTGCGGGCCAACGTGAAGGAGAACCGGCGCACGCTGGAGGTCTACTTCGACTGCCTCGCCCTCGGTTTCGAGGGGCGGTTCAAGCTCTTCGGCCGCGAGAAGCTGGATGCGGTGATCGGTGAGTTCTCCAAGGAACTGGCCAAGGGGCGGGAATGGAGCATGGCCAAGCTCTCCCCCAACTGGAATCGCCCGGATGAGTTCTCGGAAGCGGTGGGGGAAGGGATTCCCATGTGGCTGACCCTGGTCCTCTTCATCCCGGGAGCGCTCATTCTCGTGCTCGTGTTCTTCCTTTTGGCGCGCGGCGCGGCGGACTCCACCGCCGAGACCATGCGACAGCTGCTCGAGAGATTGGGCGGCTAGGAGCCGCGCGCTCCAGCCCCCGGAGGATCGGGATCGATGGGTTTTCTCTCCTTCTTCTTCAGACCGGCTTCGCTCATCACGGGCGGGGCATTTGGACTGATCGGCCTCATTGTCTATTTGGGGTACCAGTTCCAGCTGCCCTGGCTGTACATCATCATCGCCGCCGCGGCGATCTTCCTCATCTGGGTCATCGTTCTCATCGTGATGAGGGTGCGCGCGGCCAAGGCGGCCGCGGTGCTGGAGGTTTCCCTGGACCGGCAGGCCCAGGATCAACTGCACGCCACCCGTCCCGGCCGCGAGGCCGAGGTCGAGGCGCTGCGGCGAAACCTCACCGAGGCGATCGAGGCGCTCAAGACCTCCCGGGTCGGGAAGTCGGGCGGCCGTTCCGCGCTGTACGTCCTTCCCTGGTACATGATCATCGGACCGCCCGCTTCGGGAAAGAGCACCCTGCTCACCAACTCCGGACTCAACTTTCCCTACATGGACAAGACGAGCAAGCGTCCCACCGTGAAGGGGGTCGGCGGAACCCGCAACTGTGACTGGTGGTTCGCGGACGAAGCGGTGATGCTCGACACCGCCGGTCGCTACACCCTGCCGGTCGAATCGGACGACACCAAGGAGTGGGTGGCCTTCCTGGACATGCTCCGGGACACGCGGGGCAAGAAACCGATCAACGGTCTCATCGTCGCCGTCTCCATCCAGGACCTGCTCAGCGGCAGCGAAGAGATGGTGGAACAGCACGGACAGAAGATCCGCGCCCGCATCGACGAGGTGATCGAGCACCTCGGGATCAGCTTCCCCATCTATGTCGTGTTCACCAAGTGCGACCTGGTGCGCGGTTTCGTCGAGTTCTTCGGCGACCTGGGTCGCGACGAACGGGCCCATGTGTGGGGGGCAACGCTGGCCCGGGACAAGGTGGCGCAAACGCCGGCCGCGGCGCTGTTCGAGCAGGAAATGGGGGCGTTGTCGGAGAGCCTGCACCGTTCCCGGATCCCGCGCATGTCCCAGGTCGCGGCGGCGGAAAACCGCCCCGACGTCCTCTTCTTCCCCCTGCAGTTCGACGCGTTGCAACGCCGCCTGGGCTTCTTCATCGAGTCGCTGTTCAAGGAGAATCCGTACCAGGAGCGTCCCATCTTCCGCGGGTTCTACTTCACCAGCGGAACCCAGGAAGGGCGGCCCATCGATCAGGTCATCAACGCGATGCTCTCCGGATTCGGGATGGGGCAGGCCGACGAGGCCATGTATGTCGAGCCCAGCCAGACCAAGAGCTACTTCATCGAGAATGTCTTTTCCCGGATCATGTTCCCGGACCGGCACATCGCCGGTCCCTCCGCCGAGGCGGAGCGGTCCAGCCGGTCCAAGCGTTCCAAGCTGTTCACCATCGGCGCGGTGGCGCTGCTCATCCTTCTCATTCCCCTGATCTGGCTCTCGGTCCTGAACCGGGGGCTGCTCTCCGACGCGCGTTCGCTGGCCGACCAGTCGCAGGCCATCGTCGACGCCCGGACCCAGGAACTCCCCATGAGTTCCCTGGAAACACTGGATGCCCTGCGGGGCAAGATCGAGGAGATGGGGCGCAAGGGCAACCCGGTCTCCAAGGCGCTCTCCCTGGGTACCTATCAGGCGGACCGCGCGGTGGAGGACACCCGGAACCTCTACCTCTCCGTGCTCAACGACGCGGTCATGCGCCCGGCCATCCGTTCCCTCAGCGTGGAACTCAGCCGCAACGCCGACAGCCTCCGGGTGGGGTTCGTGGACTACTACCGTCTCTACCGCACCTGGCGCATCCTCCTGGATCCCGCGGAGCGCCTCAAGGAAGGGGACGCGCCGCTCGTTGCGGACCACCTGACCAATTTCTGGGCCCCGGCCAGCCGTATCACCATCGACGGCGAGATCGAGGCGTATCACGAACTCATCGAGAAGCAACTGGCCTACGCCAGCGGCTATCCGGCCGAGATGGGCATGCTGTATCCGCCCATTCCCAGCGACACGGATCCCCTGGATGATCGTAGCCGGGCCGCACTGCAGCGCTACTGGACGGTGGACCTGGTCTATCCCGAACTGGGGCGTCGCACCCGCGACGTGGCCGACAAGACGGTTTCCGGCATCGTGGGTGGGGTGAAGACGGTGGTGGGGCAGGACCCCGTCCCGGGCACCTACACGAAGGAAGCGTGGGACGGACCGGTCAAGGGCTTCCTGGACGAGGTCGAGGCCTATCGCGAGGACTGGGTCATGGAACGTGCCTTCAACGGGAGTCCCCCGTCGTTGCGCGGTTTCATGGTCACCCGGTACGGCAGCGAGTACGCGGATCGTTGGCGGACCTTCGTCAACGGGGTCTCGCTCCAGGGGGGCGGGGTGCAGGAGACCAAGACCTTCCTCGACGCGTCCTCCAAGCCTTCGTCACCCGTGTTGGCCGTGCTGCGCGAGGTGTCGCACAACACCACCTTCGACGACCCCAGCATGATCCGCGTCCAGGAACAGTTCGCCGCGGTGCAGGAGATGTTCCGGCGACCCGAGATGGGTGGCTTCACCGTGCTGACCCGCGCGGACGGGGACATGCCGCTGGCCGACGAGTATCTGGAGAAGATCAGCACGATCAGCGACCAGTACACGGAAATCGTGGAGTCCTCGGACCCCAAGACCAGCGAGCCCATTCTTGCCCTGGGGAGTTGGGTTGCCCAGAAGGTCCCGCCGGATACGTCGGGGGCCATGGTGACCGAGGTGGGGCGCATCCTGATGCTTCCCGTCTCCTCGGTGTCGGGAACGGTGATCCGCGGCGCCACCCAAAACCTCGGACAGGCCTGGCAGCCGGTATACCGGGAGTTCCGTGACCTCTCCGGCCGGTTCCCTCTCGACCCCACCAGCGATCGGGACATCGCCATTTCGGAGTTCGAGCAGTTCTTCTCGCCGGGGGGCACCTTCTGGTCGTTCTACGAAGCGAACCTGGCCGACAAGGTGAGCATGGACGGTCAACCCAAGGGTAGCGGGGTGACCCTTTCGGGGGACTTCCTCACCGCGATGAAGAAGGCGTATCGGATTCGTCGCGCGGTGTTCCCCAGCGGGTCCCGGGCCTCCTTCCGGTTCAGTCTGCGGCCCCGGCCCCCCAATCCGCTGGATCTGGCGATTACCTCCCGTTCCACCCAGATCCTCATCGGCGGGGAGGACCTCCTCTACCGCATGGGTGCGCGCAACTGGGTCGAGTTCCAGTGGCCGGGGCCCAACGGTGAGAACGGGGCCCAGCTCCGTTTCGACGCCGGGGACTCGGGTACGATCCGGGACATGGAGTACGCCGGCGTGTGGGGCTTCTTCCGCATGTTGCAACGGGCGTCCATTGCCGAGGGCGGAAGCAACGCCGACCTGCGTCTCACCTGGACCCTTTCCGGCGAGCCGGCCGGTGTCGAGGTGAGCTACGAGGTGAGGGGGCTTTCCGGAAACCATCCGCTGTCCAAGAATTTCTTCCGCTTCAGCCTGCCTTCGTCCATCACCCAGTGACGAGGAGCGAGTCGATCGTGCTTCCTGAAGGTGTGTCCGCGGGATACTTCGGCAAGGCGCCGTTCGCCGCGGACTTCATTGCCGAGAACGCATCGTCCCCGCTGGGGGCCGCGTTCCAGCAATGGCTCCTGGATGGGGTGGGGTTGGCCCGCGAGCGCATGGCCCAGGATTGGACGGCCCGCTACGAGTCCGCGCCGCCCATCCGGTTCCTGTTCCGGCTGGCCGGGGGGACGGGGACCCTGGCCGGGTCCCTGGTTACCGGGCACGACCGGAGCGGTCGTCAGTTTCCCTTGGCCATCTTCGCCGAGGTGGGGGGTTCCGGCGTGCCCGCATCGGATCTGGCCGACCGCACGGATCTCTACCTGAGCGCGACCCGGCTCGGGGATAGCGCCGGCGCGGCCGACGCGCAGGCCCTCAAGGCGGGCCTGGCCGGTGTGTGGGGCGAGGCCCGGCCGTGCGCCGAGCCGGCACGCGGGGTCGTCGACTCGGTGGGTGGACCAAGCGCCCTGGGCCGGATCGGGGCGAACCTGTTGGCCCTGGAGCCCCGTGCCGCCCGCGGCGCAGCCGGGTTCGATGGTTTCTTTCTCCGCTTTCCCATGCCGGTCGCGGCCGCTCACCGGGATGCCTGTGTTTCCCTGTGGGGTGGTCTCTGCCGTGCCTTTCTCGGAGCGTTGGCGAATCGGGTTTCGGTGTTCTGGACCGAGAGCGGCCGGCAGCCGGCCTTCCTGGATGTCCACCCGGGGGATCCGTCCGTCCTCAGCTATCTTCTCCTCCTGCAGCCGGAACTGGAGATGGACGCGATCTATCCCATGACCGAGACCCCGGCATCCCCGGAGCGGGCCCGGCACGCCGCGGAGGCGGCCGAGCGGATTCTCGACGGGGATCCTGTCCTCGGTGCGTTCATCCCGCGCTTTGTCGCGGCCGTTCGGGACGGGGGCGCTTGAAGACCCCGGGAGGGTTGCCTACACTGGCCAAGGCTTTCCTGCCGTGCAATGCAGGTGTTCGACTGTACGCATTCGTTCGTTATCCCTACGACCCCATCACCTAGGAACCCGACCATGAGCGTGATCGACGTCCAAAGCTTTCTTGTCCCGGTTTCCGAGGAGTCCCCGTGCGGCGAGGATCTCGAGTACGACCCGGCCTTCATTGCCCTGGATCAGGCATCCCAGGGCAAGGACGAACAGCAGGTCGGGGACAGCATCATCGAGGCCGAGGATCCCGATTGGAAGACGGTCAAGACAAGCGGTCTGGAGATCCTTACCCGCACTCGCGACCTGCGGATCGCCATCCATCTCACCCGCGCCCTGTTGCGTATGGACGGGTTCGTGGGATTCGCGGATGGATTGGCCCTGGTCAGGGGCTTCCTGGAGACCTTCTGGGACGGTCTGCATCCCGTGCTCGATCCCGACGACGGCAATGATCCCACCTTCCGGGTCAACACCGTGACCGCCCTGGCCGACCCCGATTCCACCCTGCGCTGGATCCGGGAAGCGCCCCTCGTGTCCTCACGGATGCTGGGGCAATTCGGGCTGCGGGACATCGATATCGCCTCGGGAGTGATCAGCGCCCCCTCCGACATGGACAACGTGCCGGAAACGACGGCCATCGACGGGGCGTTCATGGAAATCGACGTGGCCGAGCTCCAGGCCACCGCGGAGGCGGTGAACCGCTCCATCGACGATGCCCGGGCCATCGAGGACCTGTTGACCCAGCTGGTCGGGGCGGCCAACTCGGCCGACCTCAGCGGTCTTCCCGCGGAACTGGTCCAGGCCAAGGCGGTGCTCGACGATCGCCTGGCCCGGCGGGGGGTCGGCGAGGGGGCCGAGGGTGAAGAAGAGGGCGTCGAGGGGGGCGAAGCTGGGGGAGGGCGCAAGCCCATCACCGGGGAAATCAGCAGCCGCGAAGACGTCATCCGGGTGCTGGACAAGGCGTGCGACTACTTCGCCCGCAATGAACCCTCGAGCCCGGTTCCGCTGCTGCTGCAACGGGCGAAACGGTTGGTGTCCATGAACTTCTTGGACATCGTCAAGGACCTCAGCCCCAGTGGAGTGCCCGAAGTGCAGAACATTACAGGGGCACAGGCGGAGGACAGTTGGACTTGATGGTTGAACTGAAGGCTTAGTATCGACTAAGCTGCACGCAATTGCGCGTTTACGCGGCCAATGCACATCCGGGTGCCCCCGGTGAGCAGGCAACCGGCGTGGCATACAGGAGGATTCGATGGCCAAGCAGAGCAGCCAGAAGTTTATCGCCCGGAACCGGGCGCCCCGAGTGCAGATTGAATACGATGTAGAGCTCTACGGAGCCGAGAAGAAGATCCAGTTGCCGTTCGTGATGGGCGTCATGGCGGATCTCTCGGGCAAACCGGAAGAGCCGCTGGCTCCGGTCGCCGACCGGAAGTTCCTCGAAGTCGATGTCGACAACTTCGACGAGCGCATGAAGGCAATGAAGCCCCGTGTTGCGTTCGCCGTTCCCAACACCCTGACCGGTGAGGGGAATCTCAACGTCGACATCACCTTCGACAGCATGGACGACTTTTCGCCGGCGGCCGTGGCCCGGAAGGTGGACTCCCTCAACAAGCTCCTCCAGACCCGGACCCAGTTGGCGAACCTGATCACCTACATGGACGGAAAGACGGGGGCGGAAGAGCTCATCGCCAAGGCGATGAAGGATCCCTCCCTGCTTCAGTCCCTTGTTTCGGCGCCCAAGGAAGGCGGGGAGGAGTAAGCCATGGCAGAGGAAAAAGCTGCCGAAGCCCAAGGGGCGGAAGGCACCATCGAGGCGAGCGAGTTCTCGTCGCTCCTGCAGAAGGAGTTCAAGCCCAAGTCGGACCGGGCCAAGGAGTCGGTCGAGCAGGCCGTTTCCACCCTGGCCGAGCAGGTGCTGCAGGAGACGACCATCGTCTCCGACGATGTCCTGCAGACCATCCAGTCGATCATCGCCGAGATCGACCAGCGCATGACCGAACAGATCAACAAGATCCTCCACAACGAGGAGTTCCAGAAGCTGGAAGGCGCCTGGCGCGGGTTGCACTATCTGGTCAACAACACCGAGACCGATGAGCAGCTCAAGATCCGGGTCATGAACATCTCCAAGAAGGACCTCCACAAGACGGTCAAGAAGTTCAAGGGAACGGCTTGGGATCAGAGCCCCATCTTCAAGAAGGTCTACGAGGAGGAGTACGGTCAGTTCGGTGGGGAGCCCTACGGGTGCCTCGTCGGGGACTACCACTTCGACCACAGCCCCCAGGACATCGAGCTCCTGGCCGAGATGGCGCAGATCTCCGCGGCGTCGCACGCTCCCTTCATCGCCGGCGCCGCGCCGTCGATGATGCAGATGGAGTCCTGGCAGGAACTCACCAACCCGCGTGACCTGACCAAGATCTTCACCACTCCCGAGTACGCGGCCTGGCGTTCCCTGCGGGACTCCGACGACGCCAAGTACCTGGGTCTGGCCATGCCCCGTTTCCTCGCTCGTCTGCCGTACGGCGCCAAGACCGAGCCGGTCGAGGAGTTCGACTTCGAGGAGGAGACCGAGGACGCCGACCACGGCAAGTACTGCTGGGCGAACTCGGCCTACGCCATGGCGGTCAACATCAATACGTCGTTCAAGATGTACGGATGGTGCTCGCGCATCCGGGGTGTCGAGTCCGGTGGTTCGGTGGAGGGTCTGCCCACCCACACCTTCCCCACCGACGACGGCGGCGTGGACATGAAGTGCCCCACCGAGATCGCCATCGCGGATCGCCGGGAGGCGGAGCTGGCCAAGAACGGCCTCATGCCCCTGGTCCACCGCAAGAACTCGGACTTTGCCGCGTTCATCGGCGCCCAGTCGCTGAACAAGCCGGCCGAGTACGACGATCCCGACGCCACCGCCAACGCGAACCTCGCCGCTCGCCTCCCGTACCTGTTCGCGAGTTGCCGGTTTGCCCACTACCTCAAGTGCATCGTTCGCGACAAGATCGGCTCCTTCAAGGAGCGCGCCGAGATGCAGCGCTGGCTCAACGACTGGGTCATGCAGTACGTGGATGGTGATCCGGCCAACTCCAGCGAAGCCACCAAGGCCATGAAGCCGCTCGCCGCGGCCGAGGTCGTGGTGGAAGAGGTGGAAGGGAACCCGGGTTACTACAGTTCGAAGTTCTTCCTGCGGCCGCACTACCAGCTCGAGGGACTCACCGTCTCCTTGCGGCTGGTGTCCAAGCTGCCGTCCGGCAAGGAAGGGTAGATACCCGGGGGGAGGCCGGAGTCCCGGGTGTCACCGGCCCAGTCCCTCGATCTTGATTCGGCAGATAGCCTCAGGCTCTTACAGAAAGGAAACTGATCATGGCTGTCGACATGTTCATGAAGTTCAAGGGAGAGATCAAGGGAGAGTCCCAGGACGCGACGCACAAGGACGACATCGACGTCCTCGCCTGGAGCTGGGGGATGTCCCAGTCCGGGTCGTTCCACACCGGTGGCGGTGGTGGCGCGGGCAAGGTGTCCATCCAGGATCTCTCGTTCACCAAGTGGGTGGACAAGTCCTCGCCCGTCCTCATGTTGTACTGCGCCAACGGCGACCACTTCCCCGAAGCGCTCCTCACCGTGCGCAAGGCGGGCAAGACGCCGCTCGAGTACATCAAGATCACCATGAAGAAGGTGCTCGTGACCTCGGTCAGCACCGGTGGTAGTGGTGGCGAGGAC
Source organism: Candidatus Eiseniibacteriota bacterium (assembly GCA_942491735.1). GTDB lineage: Bacteria > Eisenbacteria > RBG-16-71-46 > JABDJR01 > JABDJR01 > CALOCN01. The sequence continues at coordinate 1,466,497 of CALOCN010000014.1, forward strand.
AAGCTGACCGAGAACGTGACGCTGAACTTCGCGCAGTGCATCTACTCCTACACCCCCCAGAAGGACGACGGGAGTGGCGGAGCCGAGATGTTCTTCAAGTGGGACATCGCCGCGAACAAGACGCTGTAGCGGTCGTTTGTCATACGTGGGCGGTCCCCATGGGACCGTCCACGCCGACGGCGCGAGTCACGGGCATGGTCGAAGGCACGGCCCTGCTCTCGCGCCGTTTTCTTTCCGCGCGGATGGGCCTCCCGGCCCGGGGGATTCACCATGACTGCCGAAGAGAGCCTGCGAGAAGGCAAGCTCGACGACGCGCTCGCATCGTTGCAGGACCAGGTCCGCAAGGATCCCGCCGATCCCAAGCACCGGACATTCCTCTTCCAACTCCTTTCCGTCCTCGGCCAGTGGGACCGGGCGCTCAACCAGCTCAAGGTGGCGGGCGAAATGGATGCCCAGGCCATCCCCATGGTGCAGACCTACCGGGACGCGCTGGCCTGCGAAGTCCTGCGCAACGAGGTCTTCGACGGCAAGCGTTCCCCGCTCGTCTTCGGCGAACCCCAGGAATGGGTCGCGCTGATGATCGAGGCGGTGCGGGTGCAGGCCCAGGGCAAGCATGCCGAAGCGGCCTCCCTGCGTGAACGGGCCCTGGAGGACGCACCCGCGACCTCGGGCACCCTCAACGAAACCCCTTTCGAGTGGATTGCCGACGCGGACTCCCGCCTGGGGCCCATCCTGGAAACGATCCTGCTCGGCAAGTACTACTGGATCCCGTTCCAGAACATCGCCTCCATCGAGATCGAGGCGCCGGAGGACCTGCGGGACCTCGTGTGGACCCCCGCGCATCTCACCTGGGCCAACGGCGGAGAGTCGGTGGCGCTCATTCCCACCCGGTACGTGGGTTCGGCGCAGGACGAGCGGGGAGAAGTGCGGCTCAGCCGGCGCACGGAATGGGTGGAACTCGGCGAGGGCGCGTACGCCGGACTGGGTCAGCGACTCCTGGCCACCGACCAGGCCGAGACCCCTCTTCTGGAGGTGCGCAAAGTGACCCTGGACACGGCCGTGGAGCCGGACGGGGAGGGCCCCGCGGACTCCGATGGCTGACCTCACTTCCCAGGAACGTCTTCAACCGTCCCTCCTCGACCGACTCACCGATGACGAGCCGCACAACGGAGTGGAGTCCCGGGATCGCCGGGTCCTGTCCCTGCGCCGCCTGCGTGAGGTGGTGCTCCGTGACCTGGCCTGGCTCCTCAATACCGGTTCGCTCGAGGGGGTCGAGGATCTGGAGCCGTATCCCCAGGTCGAGAACTCGGTGCTCAACTACGGGATGCCGGACCTCACCGGGAGCACGGCTTCCGGGACCGACACCCGTATGGTCGAGAAGATGGTGCGTCAGGCCATCCTGAACTTCGAGCCCCGGCTGCTCACCAACACGGTCAAGGTGAAGGCGGTGGTGCTCGAGGACCAGATGAACCGCAACGCGCTTACCTTCGAGATCAACGCGGAAATGTGGGCCCAGCCCCTGCCCCTGCACCTGTATCTCAAGACCGAAGTGGATCTGGAAACCGGGCATGTTTCCGTGGCCGACACGGGAGGTTCCTGATGGATCCCCGGCTGCTCAAGTACTACAACCGGGAGCTGCAGTTCGTACGGGAGATGGGGGGGGAGTTCGCCCGGGAGTTCCCCAAGATCGCGAGCCGTCTGGGCCTGGACGGGTTCGAGTGCGCGGACCCCTATGTCGAGCGCCTGCTGGAAGGGTTCGCCTTTCTCGCCGCCCGGGTCCAGCTCCAGATCGACGAGCAGTTCCCCCGCTTCACCCAGCACCTTCTGGAGACCGTCTATCCGCACTACCTCGCCCCCACCCCGTCCATGGCGGTGGTCCAGTTCAACCCCAACCGGATGGAGGGGGCGCTGGCCGACGGGTTCAGCATCGGGCGGGGAAGCGTGTTGCGCAGCGTCCTGGGCAAGGGGGAACAGACTTCCTGCGAGTACCGCACCGCCCATGACGTGACCCTGTGGCCCCTGGAGCTCACCGAGCTGGACTACTTCACCTATTCGGGATCGGTGGCCCGGCTGGACATCCCGGACATCCCGGGGGTCAAGGCGGGGTTGCGTCTGCGTCTGCAGACCACCGGCGGTCTCACGCTCGACAAGACCTCGGTGGAGAGCCTCCCCCTGTTCCTGCGCGGCGGGGACGAGACCCGCATGCTGCTCTACGAGCAGCTCGTTGCCAACAGCGTGGCCATGGTCATTCGTCCCACCCAGACCCCGGCCCCCTGGCGCGAAGTGGTGGACGACGCGCCGGTGCGCCCTCTCGGGTTCACCGACAAGGAAGCCCTGCTGCCGGTGGGGCGGCGGTCGTTCGGCGGGTACCGGCTACTGCAGGAGTACTTTGCCATGCCGGATCGCTTCCTCTTCGCCGAGCTCAACGGTCTGGGCCCCGCGATCCGGCGGCAGAAGGGAAACGCGGTCGACATCCTGATCCTGTTCGATCGCTTCAACCCGGCTCTCGAGAACTCGCTCGACGTCAACGATCTGGCCCTTTTCTGCACGCCGGCCATCAACCTGTTTCCCAAACGGGCCGACCGCATCCATCTCGGCGACCGGGATCACGACTTCCACCTGGTGGCCGATCGCACCCGCCCCATGGACTTCGAGATCCACTCGGTCACCGAGGTCACGGGATTCGGTTCGGACATCGAACGGGAGTTCCGGCCGCTCTACGGGCTGGACGACCTGGGCAACGTGGACTCGGATCGTGCCTACTACACGGTTCGGCGGTCGCCCCGGCTGATGTCCTCCCGCCAGCGTTCCAAGGGCCCTCGTTCCAGCTACACCGGAAGCGAGGTCTACATGTCGATCGTGGATGCGCGGGAAGCCCCGTATCCGCTCGACCTCAAACAGCTTGCCGTCCACGCCTTGTGCACCAACCGCGATCTTCCCCTGGCCATGCCAGTGGGGCGCGGGAGCACCGACTTCACCATGGAGTCCAGCGCTCCCGTCGACTCGGTGCGCGCCCTGGCCGGTCCCACCAAACCGGTCGCGCCGTACGCCACCGGGGACACCGCGTGGCGGTTGATCGCGCATCTGACCCCCAATTTCCACACCCTGATGGATACCGACGAGCGACAGGGAGCGGCGGCGCTTCGCCAGCTCCTCATGCTCTACAGCAACCTCATGGATCCGGCGCTGCGCAAGCAGATCGACGGGGTCCGTTCCGTCACCGCCGAGTCGGTGGTACGGCGTCTTCCCACCCCCGGGCCCATCAGCTACGGGCGCGGAATGGGAATCACCCTGGTGCTGGAGGAGGTCGCCTTCGAGGGTTCCGGTGTGTTTCTTCTCGGCGAGGTGCTCGAGCGTTTCTTTGCCCGTTATGTGTCGATGAACTCCTTTACCCAGACCACCCTGCGCACCGTCGAACGGGGGGAAGTGGCTCGATGGCCGATTCGGATCGGGAACCGCCACACGCTGTAGCCGGCGCGGAGCCGGCTGACCCTGCCCGGCACCGGAGTGCCTTCGAGGCGGCGCTCGCCGAAGCTCCGTGGCGCTTCGGCCTGTTCAATGCCCTGCGTCGGCTGGAGGCCGAGCACGCCGGTCGACCCCGGCTGGGGGAATCGGTGCGCGCCGTGGATGATCCGGTGCGCTTGTCCCAGGAACCGTCCCTGGCTTTCGCCCCCGCCACGCTCGCCTCGTTCAAACCGGGGAAGATCGAGGGGCGTCCCCAGCTCGCGGTGTTCTTCACCGGACTGTTCGGCCCCAACGGGCCGCTTCCGCACCACCTGACCGAGTTCGCCCGGGACCGGGAGCGGAATCTCGGGGACGCCACCTTTCGCCGTTTCGCCGATATCTTCCATCACCGCATCCTGTCCCTGTTCTACCGGGCATGGGCCAACGCCCAACCGGTGGTCGAGTACGACCGTCCGGACCGGGACCGCTTTTCCGGGTATGTCGGGAGCCTGTTCGGGATGCTCGGGGAAGAGACCCTGGGGGATCCGGTTGCGGTCCGCTCCCGGCTGCACTACTCCGGTCTCCTCGGGAGCGGGACACGACACGCGGACGGCCTGTCGCGTATCCTCGAGAGCTACCTCCGGGTGCCCTGCCGGATCGAGGAGTTCATCGGGCAGTGGGTGCCGCTGGAGACGAGCAACGTGTGGGAACTGGGGAGCCGCAACGGCGCCCTCGGTTCGTCCACCATGCTGGGAACGCGGGTCTGGGTGACCAACCAGAAGATCCGGATCATGCTCGGACCCATGCCGTTCAAGGACTACCAACGTCTCCTTCCCGGCGGGAGGAGCGTGGAGCGTTTGCGAAGCCTCGTGCACAGTTACATCGGTTACGAGTTCGATTGGGACGTGCGTTTGATCCTGCGCAAGGAGGAGGTGCCGTCCCTCATGTTGGGTTCCTTTGGTCGCATCGGCTGGACGACCTGGATGGGCGGCGGCCCCCGGGACGAAGATGCCGGCGACCTCGTTTTCGATCCGCAGGCCCCGGTGCCGGACGACGTCCGCAGCACGGCCGGGGCGACATCCTCGGGAGCATAGCCATGTCAGAAATCAGTCGAGTCGCGTTGTTCGGGAAGCTCAACAGCGTCGGCTACAAATCGATCGAGAGCGCCACCGTCTTCTGCAAGATGCGCGGGAACCCCTACGTGGAGATCGTCCACTGGTTCCACCAGATCCTGCAGCTCTCCGATTCCGACCTGCAACGCATCATCAAGCAGTTCAACCTCGAGCCCTCGCGGCTGGCCAAGGACATCACCGATTCCCTGGACAAGCTGCCCCGCGGTTCCTCCTCCATCACCGATCTGTCCACCCACATCGAGGAGGCGGTGGAGCGGGGGTGGGTCTACGGAACGCTCATGTTCGGGGAGTCGCAGGTTCGCACCGGACACCTCGTGGTCGGGATGCTCAAGACCCGCGGGCTGCGCAACGAGTTGCTGGCCATCTCGGGCGAGTTCGACAAGGTGAAGGGGGACACCCTGGTCGAGAAGTTCGCCGAGGTGGTGGACGGCTCGCCCGAGGCCAGTCTCGGCTCCCAGGACGGTTTCCGGGTCGGCAACCGGGGCGCGGCCGGAGGGGAGGGCGGTTCGGCATCGCCTGCCGCCATGGGCAAGGAGGAAGCGCTGGGCCAGTTCTGTGTGGACCTGACCGAGAACGCCCGCAACGGGGAGATCGACCCTATCGTGGGGCGTGACGAGGAGATCCGCCAGATCGTGGACATTCTCATGCGCCGCCGGCAGAACAACCCCATCCTCACCGGCGAGGCGGGAGTGGGAAAGACCGCGGTGGTCGAGGGTTTCGCGTTGCGGATCGCCTCCGGTGATGTGCCCCCCCCGATGCGGGACGTGCGCCTTCTTTCGCTGGACATCGGCCTGCTCCAGGCCGGGGCGAGCATGAAGGGGGAGTTCGAGGAACGGTTGCGCCAGGTCATCGAGGAGGTCCAGTCCTCGGCCAAGCCCATCATTCTCTTCGTCGACGAGGCGCACACCCTGATCGGCGCGGGGGGCGCCGCCGGAACCGGCGACGCGGCCAACCTGCTCAAGCCGGCCCTGGCCAGAGGCACCCTGCGCACCGTCGCCGCCACCACCTGGGCCGAGTACAAGAAGCATATCGAGAAGGATCCGGCGCTCACCCGCCGGTTCCAGGTGGTCCAGGTGGATGAACCCTCCGAGGAGAAGGCGATCCTCATGATGCGGGGCATGGCCTCCACCCTGGAGAAGCACCATCAGGTCCAGGTCCTGGACGAGGCGCTCGAGTCCTCGGTGCGGCTCTCCCATCGCTATATTCCGGCGCGGCAGTTGCCCGACAAGTCGGTCAGCCTGCTCGATACCGCCTGTGCACGGGTCGCGATCAGCCAGCACGCGGTGCCGGCCGAGGTGGACGATTCCCGTCGGCGGATCGAGGCCCTGGAGAACGAACTGGGGATCATCGGCCGCGAGAGCGCGGTCGGGGTGGACATCAAGGACCGGGAGAAGGACGCCAACGAGAAGCTCGCCGCCGAGAAGGACCGCCTGGCCGGTCTGGAGGAACGCTGGAACGCGGAGAAGGAACTGGTCGAACAGGTCCTGGAACTGCGCGCGAAACTGCGTGGCACCACCGGCAAGGTGGAAGGCACGGAGAGTGAACTCGAGAAATCGGCGGACGAGGAGGCCGAGGCGACCGAAGTCACCGCCGGACCGTCGCCGGAGCCGGCCGAGCTTTCGGATGCCCAGCGCGCCGAGGCCCTCACCGAGCTCAGGGATCTGACCGTCAAGCTGGCCGAGGTCCAGGGGGAAAAGCCGCTCATCCTGCCCAGCGTCGGCGCCCAGGCCGTGGCCTCGGTGGTCGAGGACTGGACCGGGATCCCGGTGGGGAGCATGGTCAAGAACGAGATCGAGTCCGTGCTCAACCTGGCCGACCGGCTCAAGGAGCGGGTCATCGGCCAGGACCATGCCATGGAGATGATCGCGCAACGGATCCAGACCGCGCGGGCAAACCTCGACAATCCCAACAAGCCGATCGGCGTGTTCCTGCTGGCCGGAACCTCCGGGGTGGGCAAGACCGAGACCGCGCTCGCCCTCGGGGAGGCCATGTACGGTGGGGAGCAGAACCTCATCACCATCAACATGAGCGAGTTCCAGGAAGCGCACACCGTGTCCACCCTCAAGGGAGCCCCTCCAGGGTATGTGGGCTACGGCGAAGGCGGGATCCTTACCGAGGCGGTCCGGCGTCGTCCCTACAGCGTGGTCCTGCTGGACGAGGTGGAGAAGGCGCACTCCGACGTGCACGAGATCTTCTTCCAGGTCTTCGACAAGGGAATGATGGAGGACGGGGAAGGGCGGATGATCGACTTCAAGAACACCCTCATCCTCCTCACCTCCAACGCGGGCAGCGAACTCATCATGAGCATGTGCCAGGACCCGGAACTGATGCCGGATCCGGAGGGGATCGCCAAGGCGCTTCGCGAGCCCCTGCTCAAGGTGTTCCCGGCCGCGCTCCTGGGCCGCCTCGTCACCATTCCGTACTACCCGCTCAACGACAAGATCATCGCCGCCATCACCAAGCTCCAGTTGCGACGCATCCAGAAGCGGGTGGAAGGCAACCACAAGGTGCCCTTCACCTATGACGATGCGGCGATCGATCTCATCGTCAGCCGCTGCACCGAACTGGAAAGTGGCGGGCGTCTCATCGACAACATCCTCACCAACACCGTGCTCCCGACGGTGAGCCGGGAGTTCCTCACCCGCATGGTGGAGAACAAGCCCATCGAGAAGGTGCATGTCTCGGTGACCGATGGGGAATTCAGCTATCAGTTCGAGTAGGCCCAGGGGGCCGCATGCCTCGGCCATCCTGGCCGAGGCGCTGGCCCTGCATCAGGACGGCGATCTGACCGGGGCGGAGAAGCTCTATCGCGAGGTCCTCGACACGCAACCTGCCGATCCGGACGTCCTGCACCTGCTGGGTATGGCCCGGTTCCAGCAGGGAGATCCCGAGGAAGCGGTGCTCTACGTGAGTCGGGCCATCGAGGCCAGCCCCGAAACGGCCATGTATCCATCGAACCTCGCCGTGGTGCTGCGTTCGCTGGGGCGTCTGGCCGAGGCCGAGACGGCCTCCCGGAGCGCGGTCACCCTGGAGCCCCGGTTCGTCGATGCGTGGATCCATCTCGGGAATGTCCACATGGACCAGGGGCGGTTCGTGGATGCGGCCGACGCCTTCCGGGAGGCGACCACCCTGGCTCCCGGCGCGGCCGGCCCGTGGGTCAACCTGGGGGTGGCGCTCAATCGGAGCGGCGACCCCAAGGGGGCCATCGTCTCGCTGGAACGGGCGTTGGAACGCGAACCGGGCAACTTCGAGGCGCTGGTCAATCTGGGCAATACCCTGCGATCGGCGGCACGCCTGGACGAGGCGGTGGCGACCTACCGCCGGGCCCTCGTGGTCCGTGAGGATGATCCCGGGGTCTGGCTGAGCCTGGGGGAGTCGCACAAGGCGCAGGGTCGTTTCCAGGAAGCCGGGAACGCGTTTCGCCAGGCGATCGGTCTGGCTCCCGGCGATCCCCGGGGGCACAACGACCTGGGTACCGTGCATCAGGCGGAGGAGCGCTTCGAGGAAGCGGCGGCGGCCTATGCCCGTGCCCTGGAACTGGATCCGGATCACGCCCGGGCCCACAGCAACATGGGGACGCTGCTTCAGATCCGCGGCGATGATTCCCGGGCCGCGGCGGCGTTTCAGCGCGCCCTCGACCTCGACCCCCTGCTGGTCGACGCCTGGTACAACCTGGGGGTGGCGCAGGAAGAGCTGGGTGACCTGGAGGCATCGCGGGTCGCCTACGGGAAGACGATCGAACTGGATCCCTCGCGGGGTCCCGCCTACCACAATCTGGGGCTCCTGCATTACCTGCGCGAGGACCTGGAGGCGGCGGCGGAGGTCTTCGAACGGTGGCTGGAGCGGGAACCCGGAAACCCGGTGGCGACGCATTTCCTGGCCGCGTTCCGGGGTGATCACGCACCGGACCGCGCATCCGATGCCTTCGTGCAGACGGTGTTCGACGAGTTTGCCCGCACCTTCGACCGGAAGCTGGGGAGCCTCGGCTATCAGGCCCCGGGTGTGGTCGCGGATGCAGTGACCGCCGCGCTGGGTGGAAAGCGGGTAGCCGTGGCCCTGGATGCCGGGTGCGGGACCGGGCTTTCCGGAGAGCCGTTGCGCCCCCATGCCGATCGCCTGGAGGGGGTGGATCTCTCCCCCCGGATGCTCGCCCTGGCCCGGGCGCGCGGGGTCTATGACGCCCTGCACGAAGGGGAACTCACGACCTTCCTGCGCTCGCGGGAGGCGGCGTTCGATCTCATCGTCGCGGTCGACACCATGAACTATTTCGGGCGTCTGGAGAACGCCGCCGCGGCCGCCTTCGCCGCCACCCGACCCGGTGGGTGGTGGGTATTCACCCTGGAAGCGGGGGGCGGTTCGGCGGAAGGGTTTCATCTGGAGCCTCATGGCCGCTATGCCCACACGGAGGGCTATGCCCGTCACGTGCTGGAGTCCGCCGGCTGGACGGTGGACCGGGTGGAGACCGCGGAATTGCGTCAGGAAGCCCGGGAGCCGGTGCACGGCCTGGTGATGACGGCACGACGACCGGGGGGGGCATCATGAGCGAAGCGTTGTCGCAGGAACTGGAGCGGATCATCGCCCGTCACCGCGCGGGGGAACTGGAAGCGGCCGAGGCCGGGTATCGGGAGATCCTGGCCGGGAGCCCGGACTCCGCCCGGGTGCTGGGGATGCTGGGCGTCCTCCTGCACCAGAAGGGGGAAGGGGAGGAAGCTCTCCGGTTGCTGGAACGTGCCGAGACCCTCGATCCCGCCGACCCCGATCTGCGCAACAACCGGGGCAACGTCCTCAAGGAGCTCGGCCGGTTCAGCGAGGCCGAGGCGGCCTACCGCAGCGTCCTGGAGATCGCCCCCGATCACGCCCGGGCCATGACCAACCTGGGGGTCTGTCTGCGGGAGCAGGGGCAAGCGGTCGAGGCGGAAGCGACCCAGCAGCGGGCGCTGGAGCTCGATCCCTCGAGCTACGAGACCCTCAACAACCTGGGTAATGTCCTGCGGGATCTGGGTCGGCTGGACGAGGCGGCGGCCTGTTTCATGGGCGTGCTGGTGACCCACCCGACCATGGCCGAGGCCTACGCGAGCCTGGGCAACACTTTCCAGGAGCAGGGGGATACGGCCAAGGCGCTCCAGGCCTTCCGGAAGGTGGGGCAGGTCGCGCCCGATACCGCGTTGGCCCACTATGCGGCCGGGAACGCCTTTGCCCTCGAGGCCAAGCTCGAGGAAGCGGTGGCCGCCTACACCCGGGCGGTGGCGCTCAAGCCGGACTACCTGCAGGCCTACAACAACATGGGAAACGTGTTGCGCGGGTTGGGCCGACTGGATGAGGCCATCGCCTCCTACGGCAAGGCGGTGGAGATCCGACCCCAACACCCGGACGTGTACTTCAACCTTGCCGTGGCCCACGCGGACAAGCAGGAAGTGGCGGAGGCGGCGCGCATCTACCGCAAGGTGCTGAGCCTGCGCCCCGGCTACGTGGATGCCCTGCGCAGCCTCGGGTTTCTCCACTACCGTTTCCGTGAGTTCGACCAGGCGGCCCGGGTGTTCGACGAGTGGCTGGAGCAGGAACCGGGGCACCCGGTGGCCACCCACATGCGGGCGGCCTGTTCCGGGGAAGGCGTTCCGGATCGCTGCAGCGAGGATTACGTGCGGCTCACCTTCGATCGGTTTGCCAAGACCTTCGACGAGAAACTGGAGTTGCTCAACTACAAGGGGCCGGAGCTGGTGTGCGGGCTCCTCGCCGAAACCCTGGGGGAGCCCAGCGGGGATCGGGTCATGCTCGATGCCGGTTGCGGCACCGGGTTGTGCGGTCCCAAGGTGCGCGGGTATGCCTCGCGACTGGTCGGGGTGGACCTCTCGCCGCGCATGCTGGAGCAGGCGGAAGGCCGAGGGTACGACGAGTTGATCGAGGCGGACCTCATTGCCTTTGGCCACGAGCACCCCGGGGTCTACGACGTGATCATCTCCGCCGACACCTATGTCTATTTCGGCAACCTTCGGGAAGCGATGGAAGCGGCCTACGCCAGCCTCAAGCCGGGGGGGAGCTTCTTCCTGACCCTGGAACGCATGGAGGCGCCGGAGCCGGGCGCCACCTTCCGGTTGGAACCCCACGGCCGGTACAGCCAGACCGAGGAGTACGTGCGTGAGGTGATGCTCGCCGCCGGCTTCCGGATCCACGGCCACGACAACCGGTTCGTACGCAGCGAAGGGGGCCAGCCGGTACGCGCGCATCTGCTCCACGTGGCCCGACCGGGAGAGTCCGTGTGAGTTCGCGCGGCAAGGACAAGGGGGAACTCGAGGTCACCATCCCCGAAGCGCTCAGCATGGCGGTGCAGTTGCACCGGACCGGTCGGCTGGAGAAGGCCGAGGAGATCTATCGGGGCGTATTGCGAAGCGATGCGGACCACCCCGATGCGCTCCACTTCCTGGGCATTCTCAAACACCAGCAGGGGGAAAGCGGGGAGGCGGTCACCCTCATTCGCAGGTCCTTCACCCGCGAACCGGGGCATGCCGCCGCCCATCTCAACCTGGGCAACGTGCTCAAGGAGTCGGGACAGGTGCAGGAGGCCCTCGAGTCCTACCACAAGGTGATCGCCCTCGATCCGGCGAACGTGCATGCCTTCAACAACCTGGGTGTGGTGTACAAGACGGTGCAGGACCTTCCGCAGGCCGAGGAACATCTGCGCCGGGCCATCGAGCTCGATCCGGAATTCGCCGACGCCCACCACAACCTGGCCAACGTGCTGACCCGTTCCGGCCGGGAGAGCGAAGCGGTCGCGTCCTGGAAGGAGGCGTTGCGTTTGCGCCCGGACTACAGCGAGGCGCAGCGGAACCTCTCGGACTCCTTCCACCGGTCCGGGGAAGAGGAAGAGGCGATCGCCATGTTCCGGGATACCCTGCGCCAGGACCCGGAGAACCCCATCGCGCGTCACATGCTTTCGGCCTTCACCGGGGACGACGTGCCGGGAAGGGCCTCGGACGGTTTTGTCCGCAATATCTTCGACGGGTTCGCCAGCGCGTTCGACGAGCACCTCGCCGAACTGGGCTATCGGGCCCCGGGCCTGGTCGCCCGGGTCTGCCGGGACTGGGTGGGGAGGGAGTCGGACCGCCTGGATGTCCTGGACGCGGGTTGCGGCACCGGTCTGTGCGGTCCGGATCTCCGTCCCCTGGCGCGTCGCCTGGTCGGCATCGATCTTTCCCCGGGCATGTTGACCAAGGCGCAGGGGCGTGGGGTCTACGACCACCTGGAGGTGGTCGAGATCACCGGATACCTGGAGCGTCACCCCGGGGCGTTCGATCTCGTGGTCGCCGCGGACACGTTCAACTATTTCGGTGACCTGCAGCCGTTGTTCCGGGAACTGGCCCGTGCGGTGCGCCCCCGGGGAGCGGTGGTGTTCACCCTGGAAGCGGAAGAGGAATCGGTGCCGTCCGGGTACCGGCTGCATCCCCACGGCCGCTACGGCCACGACCGGACCTACGTGGAGCAGGTGATCCGGCAGGCCGGCTTTCGCGAGGTGGAGATGCAGCTCGAAACCCTGCGATTCGAACATGGTGAGCCGGTCCAGGGTCTGATCATCCGGGCCTCACGCTAGGGCCTCGGCCCTTGCCAACCTGAAGGGACGTGCCCGTGCGAGTCTGGGTCGATGCGGACGCCTGCCCCGGCGTCATCAAGGACATTCTCTTCCGGGCCGCCGAGCGCACCGGGATTCCCCTGACCCTGGTCGCCAACCAGCCCATGAGGATCCCGCGGGCCGAGCACATTTCGCTCATCCAGGTCGGTGCGGGGTCGGATGTGGCCGACAACGAGATCGTGCGACGGCTGGAAGCGGGGGATCTGGTGGTGACCGCCGACATTCCTCTCGCCGCGGAGGTGATCGCCAAGGGGGGACAGGCCCTGAGTCCCCAGGGGGAACTGCACACCGAGGAAACCATCGGGGCGCGGCTCAACATGCGGGACTTTCTCGATACGCTGCGGGGTGGGGGGATCCACACCGGCGGTCCGGCCGCCCTGAGCCGGCGGGACCGGAACCGGTTCGCCAACCACCTCGACACCATCCTCTCCCGGTGGACCCGGGATCGGTGAACCGGCCCTAAACATAGAGGTAGCGGAATCCTCCTGGACCCGCTAGGCTATGTCGCTCAGTCGGGTAGTTGCCCGACCGTGGCGAACAACAGGATCTCCACCAGCCCCCCGAGATCACGCCGCCTATTCATTGTTCTTACCCCTTCTCTGTTGTTTGGGTTGGAGAGTACGGCCGTGCCGTACAGGCCCAGCCTGTCCGCGTTCGGCGGAGATCATTGTCTTCATGTCAGTTACCGCATCGCCCGTTACCACCGGATTCGACCAGTTCGAACTTCACGAAGCCCTGGAGCGCGGGATTCGCGCCGCCGGTTTCGAAAGCCCCCGCCGGATCCAGCTCGAAACCATTCCCGCCGGCATGCAGGGCCGGGACGTCCTGGGCCTGGCCCAGACCGGCACCGGCAAGACCGCGGCCTTTGCCCTGCCCCTGCTCAATCGTCTGCTCCTGCATCGCGGCAAGGGGCCTCGCGCCCTCATCCTGGCTCCCACCCGGGAGCTTGCCAACCAGATCGCCACGGAGATCCGTCTGCTGGCCAAGTTCACCCGACTGAAGATGGTCACCGTCTATGGTGGCGTCTCCATGGGGAACCAGGTCAACGCCCTTCGCAACCACCCGGAGATCGTGGTCGGTTGCCCCGGCCGTGTGCTCGACCTGTTGCAGCAGGGTCTGCTGCGTCTCAACAAGGTCGAGACCCTGGTGTTGGACGAGGCCGATCACATGTTCGACATGGGCTTTCTTCCCGATGTCCGCAGGATTCTCCAGGCCATGCCGGCGAAACGGCAGAACCTGCTCTTTTCCGCCACCATGCCCCGCGAAGTGCGTCGTCTGACCAACGACCTGCTGCACGAGCCGCATGTGGTGGAGCTGGCCGATGCCGCTCCGGCTTCGACCATCGATCACGCCCTGTGCCTGGTCTCCGAACAGCGCAAGCGGGAACTGCTCGAGCATGTTCTCACCCGCAAGGATTGTCGTTCGGCCATCATCTTCATCCGTACCAAGCAGCGGGCCCGGCGTCTGGCCGAGTCGCTCAGCCGGGACGGGTACAAGGCGATCGGGCTGCAGGGGAACCTGTCCCAGGCCCAGCGGGACCGGGCCATGCGCGGTTTTCGCAACCGCCAGTACGACATCCTGGTCGCGACCGATATCGCGGCGCGCGGGATCGATGTGAACGACGTGTCCCATGTCATCAACTTCGATGTTCCGAATACCCCGGAGGCCTACACCCACCGGATCGGCCGCACCGGCCGCTCCGAGCGCGAGGGCATGGCCTGGACGTTCGTGACCGGCGGCGACCAGGGTTGGGTGCGGGCCACCGAGCGCATGATCGGCGCGCCCATTCCCCGTCGCAAGATCGAGGGGTTCGATCACGGCGTGGAGATGCGTCGTGAAGCGCCGCGTACCCGTCCCCGCAGTGGCGGCAACGGCAACGGTAACGGCAATCGCCGCCGGAGCGGGAATGGCAACGGCAACGGCAACGGCAACGGCAACGGTGGCGCGACCGGCAGCGCAAACGCCAACGCGGGCGGAAGCGGCGGGCAGCGCCGGAGCAGCGGGGGCTATCGCAGCCGTCGGATCTCCGGAGCCACCACCTCCGAGTCTCCGGCCGCCGAGTCGAGCGGGCGTCGGCGCAATCCCTACGGCCGCAACGCGGGGCGACGTCGCCGCAGCGCCTGACCCATGGATCGTGAGGACCCGCTCCTGGACGAGCCCTTCAGCTACCGGGAAACCAAGAACGGGCAGGTACGCATTTCCTTCGCCGGCCGGGTCGTCACGACCCTGGCCGGCAGGGATGCGGTCCGGTTCCTGACCCGCGTCGCGGGGGCGGATGCACGAGCCATCCAGCTCGCCATGGCCAAGGCAACCGGGCATTTCAAGCACGGGAACGAGCGGTTGGGCAAGGACTCCGGCAAGGGCTAAGGGCGGAGTCCCGGCAGAGTGCCTATCCCCATCTTCCGGGGAGGGCCCCGGGCTTGCCGGCCGCGTTCTGGAATCGCAACAGGCGTGCCGCTGGCCGATCCTTGTAGCTCATCAACGGCATCACCCCGCGCCCCAACAACGCCGTGGCGGCGGACTCGCTGAGGTAGACCTCGGCCACCGCCTTGAGATGGGGCTCGTCATCGCGACGGAACACGTAGGTGGGCAGGTCGTCCACTTCCTGGTGGTCTCCCGGCTGCATTTCCCACTCCCGCTCGCGATAGGACTTGCCCAGGAGCAGCGCGGCGGCGAACGCCGCTGAGCCCCAGACCAGGGAGTCCCCGTCGCCGGCCGATTCCGTTTCCTCGAACGCGAACGCATCGATGGGATCGGTATCCGCCCCATGGGGCAGCCGTTGGAGGATGCGGGGGAGAAGGGCTCCCACCCAACCCGCGGCGGGAGACGCCCGAAAGGCGTCCCACAGTCCCGCCGCGTCCTCGGTGGGGTAGGCCCAGGTCGAGGGATCAGCGAGCTCGTCCACGGTGCGTGCACCGACCACCTGCGGGGAGACCGCGGCCAGGACGGGGGCGCCGGCCCGGGACCCCATCGCGCCCAGGGCGGCCAGGGTGGAAATGTCGGCCCCGGTGAGATGGAACTCCCCGTCGGCGACCACCACCGACCAGGGTTGCGCGCCAGGGACGTGGGTGGACTCCACCAGGATGTGATGAAGCCCGCTCTGGGCCGGGTTCTCGGCCAGCATGGCCAGGTCGGCCATGAGTTCCTGGCGCCCCACATCCACCACATGGACGGTGAGATCCTCGTCGGTCTCCAGGTGCGTGATGAGGTGGCGGAGCGAGCGCCAAGTTCCCTCGAGCCCGGTCAGGGCCGGGTGTCGCAGGAGGGCGCGCATCTGTTCCGTGGTCGCGGCGTCCACCCCGGCGATGTAGGTCTCGGCGCGCGGGTCCGGCTCGGGAACCACATGTGGCCCGACCACCCCCGCGATGAAGTTGCCGATGTCGAAGGATCCACGCCGTCCCGCCCTGGCCTGGGGCTGTGCCGAGGGTTCCTTGCCCAGGAGCCGGGAGAACATGTCCCCGTCCGATTCGTCCGGAGCCGCCTGCTCCGCCGCGTCCGGGGGAGTGTTCGATGCGGGGGGTTCGTTCGTTTCCAGTTCGGAGGCCGCCTCGGCGAACGTGGACGGATCGCCCAGGCGGCGCCGCAGATCGCGCAGCCCCTGGAACAGTTCCAGGCGACGGTACAATTCGTCCGGATGGAAGTGATCGAGGTCGGTGAGGGTTACCGAAACCTGTCCTCCCTTGGGGAGTCCCAGTTCCAGGGTCGGCGAGAGCCGTGCCAGCACGGTGTCGAACGAGTCGACATCGACCTGGAGGGTGGGGCGTGCGGCCAAAGCCGGCCCCGGCTCCAGCAGGCCGCGGTTGTCGCGTCCGCTGAGATCGGCAAGGACGAGGATGCGAAACGGGCCGCCCCGGGTGCGCTCGCGGGTCCGGACCCTTTCCGTCTTGGGAACGTTGAACGAGAACTCCATACGACCAGCCATCACATCACCTCCGGGTGCGAAACCAAGGGGATCATGCCTCAATCCCGGCTGGGCAGCCACACCGGGATGCGGTAGGATTCGATTCGCCTTAACTGCTTCTGTTTACGGTACCTGCGCCACTGCCTCGGCCTTCCGACCCACTCGATAGGGGGCTCCCATGCTCGACCAGTCGACCCGGTTGATCACCCTGACCACGCCGCTCGATGACGGCGTCCTCGTCTTCAAACGCATGTCGGCGGTCGAGAAACTCGGCCGACTCTTCGAGTACCGGGTGGACATGCTGAGCGAGGATGCAACCGTGGCTCTCAGCGACATCCTGGGGAAGCCCATGACGGTGACCCTGGAGTTGCCGGACGGATCCGAGCGTTTCTTCCATGGTCTGGTGACCCGCTTCACCCAGGTTCCCCACCGCGGTCAGACCGCCCACTACCGTGCGGTGCTGCGCCCGTGGCTCTGGTTCCTGACCCGCACCGCGGACTGTCGGATCTTCCAGAACCTGACCGTACCGGACATTATCAAGGAAGTCTTCCGCCAGTACGGGTTCAGTGACTTCGAGGACCGGCTCAGCGGGAACTACCGCACCTGGGTCTACTGCGTCCAGTATCGGGAGACCGCCTACAACTTCGTGGCCCGGCTCATGGAGCAGGAGGGGATCTACTTCTACTTCGTGCACGAGGACAGCAAGCACACCCTGGTCCTGGCCGACGGGTCCAGCGCCCATGAGACCGCGGAGGGATACGCCGAGGTCCCGTACTTCCCGCCCGAGAACATGGACCGCCGTGAGCGGGACCATGTCTACGAGTGGTTCCACAGCCAGGAGGTCCAGCCCTCCACCGTGGTGCTGGACGAGTTCGATTTCGAGAACCCGAGCGGTGATCTCCAGGTGACCCACATGTACGTGCGTGAGCACGAGAACGCGGACCATGAGGTCTACGACTATCCCGGCGAGTACAAGGTGCGGGGTGACGGGGAAACCTACGCGGGCGTTCGCATCGAGGAACTCCAGGCCCAGTTCGAGACGCGCCGCGGCTCGGCCAACGCACGCGGGCTGGCCGTGGGCAACCTGTTCACGTTGACCGACTTTCCCCGCGACGACCAGAACCTCGAGTACCTCATCGTGGAGGCGAACTACGAACTGGAGTCGGACGCCTTCGAGACCGGGTCCGGGGACTCGGGCGAGATCTTCACCTGCGGGTTCACCGCGCTGGACACCTCCAACGTCTACCGCTCGCCCCGGATCACCCCCAAGCCGGTGGTGCAGGGTCCCCAGACCGCGGTGGTGACCGGCCCTCCCGGCGAGGAGATCCACACCGACGAGTACGGCCGGGTTTCCCTCAAGTTTCCCTGGGATCGTCATGGGCCCGAGGACCAGAACAGTTCCTGCATGGTCCGGGTAGCCCAGGTCTGGGCCGGCCAGAACTGGGGGGCCATGCACATCCCACGCATCGGCCAGGAAGTGATCGTGGAGCACCTGGAAGGGGATCCGGATCGGCCCATCGTCACCGGTAGGGTCTACAACGCGGAGAACATGCCCCCCTACGATCTCGACGCCAACAAGACCCAGAGCGGGATCAAGAGCCGCAGTTCCAAGGGTGGGGGGCCCGACAACTTCAACGAGCTTCGGTTCGAGGACAAGATCGGCGAGGAAGAGATCTACATGCACGCCGAGAAGCTCCAGACCAACATCATCGAGGCCGACCACGAGCATCACGTTGGAGGAAACCGGAACCGCACGGTGGGCAGCAACGAGAAGGAGGACATCGGGGCCAACAAGACCATCGATGTCGGGGCCAACCACAAGGAAACCATCGGCGCGGCGCGCGAGGTGAAGGTGGGGTCCACCGACAAGCTGACCGTGGGGGCGTCCCGGACCATCACCGTGGGGGCGAGCGAGTCGAAGAAGATCGCCGCGGCCTGCAAACGGGTCGTGGGCGCCACGGACACCACGACGGTGGCCGCGAGTTCCACCACCACGGTGGGGGGCATGACCGAGTTCACCGTCGGCGGGGCCTGGAAGGAAATGGTCGCAGCCTCCAAGCACGAGTCCAAGGCGGGCGCCTTCAGCGAGTTTACCGGCGGGATCAAGGCGGAGCAGATCCTCGGCCTCAGCACGTCGGTTCACGGCGGGGTGAAGATCGAGCTCTTTGCCGGGGCCCAGATCTCCACCGCGTCGGGAATCAAGGTGGAGAAGGGGCCGGCCAAGGAGTGGGACTTCCCCGGGTGCACGATCAAGGCCGGTCGCATGGATATCGACGGGGCCACGGTGGAGATCACCGGGGGGTCCATTGTCCTCAAGGGTCCGGTCAAGATCGACGGCGACCTCGACGTCACCGGATATATCAAGAACGGCAGCATCAACGCCCCGTAGGATCTCCATGCAACTTCTGGACGCCAGTGGTCTTCACCCGAGCTTCGTGGTCACCCAGCGACGGCCCCACGAGTATCGGCTGACCCTTCTCCTCAAGGGGACCTTCGACATCGTGCCCGGAGGCGTGGTCACACCGGCGGCGAAACAGTTGATGCCGATGGGGGACATCCCGTTCGAGGACGACGAGGAGGGGGTGGGTCCGCCGCGCTACGCGAGCGACCTCGTTCCTTTCAAACCCAAGGCGGAGTACCTTGTCGCGGGAGCCTGTTATCCGCCCGGGGGTCCGGCCGGCGAGTGCAAGGTTTCCGTCCGGGTGGGGGACCTCAGGAAATCCCTCGTCGTTTCCGGAATCCGCGCCTGGCGCAAGGGAGCCTTCGGGCAGAAGCCCACCGATCCGGCGCCGTTCGACCGTCAGGAACTGCGCTACGAGTACGCCTACGGGGGAGAGGGGTGGAAGAACAACCCGGCCGGGATGGGGCGGGATGAACGGACCACTCCGGGCGGCAAGGTCTATATTCCCGTGCCGCACATCGAAGCGCCCCGCAAGCGCATCAAGACGCCGCGCTCCAAGCCGGACCCGGCGGGGCTGGGTCCGATACCGCTCCTGTGGCCCCAGCGGATCTCCAAGGCGGGAAACTACAAGGGGGACTGGGCCACCGAGCGTTGGCCCAACTACGCCAAGGACATGGACTGGACCATCTTCAACGCGGCACCGGAGGATCAGCACTTCGAGGGTTACCTGGAGTCCAACGAGAACGTGGTCCTCACCCACCTGCACCCGGATCACCCCAAGCTCAAGTTCACCCTGCCGTCGTTGCGCGCCCGGGCATTCCGCCACTCGGTGGTCGACATCCAGGGGCAGAGCGCGTTCACCGAAATCCCCATGCGGTGCGACACCCTCTTCATTGACGCCGAAGCGTTGCAGGCGGTCCTGGTCTGGCGTGGGGTGACCCAGGTCACCACGCCGGAGTGCGAGGAAGTGGAGCGCCTCTACTTCGCGACGGAGCCGTTGGCGGACCCGGTGCGTTCGGAAGGGGAGCATCGGCGCGACATGGAGTCCCGTCTCCAGAGCCCGGTGGTGGAGCCCGAACCGCAGACCGCCGACGACCTGGCCGTGGATGTGGAAGCCGAGTTGGCCAAGGCCGAAGCGGTCATGGCGGAGGGGTTCGAGGGAACGGACTTCGACCGGGAGAACCTTCCCCCCCAGGACGAAGAGAGCCGGCAGATGGAAGAGGCGATCCTCGCGGAGCACGGGCACCACATCCCGCCTCCCGCCCTGACCCGGCAGGACGTGGTCGAACGGCGGGGATCGGGCGGTTCGCTCGTGGGAGCGGCGCTGGATGGATTGGACCTGACCGGGATCGACTTTGCCGGAGCGGACCTGAGCGGTGCCGGCCTGCGGGCAGCCAACCTCGGCGGGTGTGACCTGACCGGCGCCAACCTGTCCGAATCGGTCCTGGAGCGGGCCATCCTGGAGAAGGCGGTGCTCACCGGCGCCGACCTCTCCCGGGCCGATGCGGCGGGGGCGGATCTGGGCGGTTCGGATCTCTCCGGGGCGATCCTCGAGGAGGCGGTCTTCGACAAGGCGAACCTGATCAAGGCGAACCTGGTCAAGGCGACCGGCGAGAAGGTGTCCTTTGCCGGCGCGGATCTATCGGACGCCCTGCTGGGAGAGGCCGAGTTCCCCGAGGCCGATTTCACCGGGGCAACCCTCTCACGCGCGGACCTGCGCAAGGCGAACCTGACCGGTGCGGCCTTCGAGAAGGTCACCGGGGAGGGAATCGACGCCACCGAGGCGATCCTCAACGGACTACGCGCCTCCGAGTCCATGCTCTCGGGGTTTCGTGCCTCACGGGCCCAGGCCAAGGAATCCAACTGGGTCCGGACCGAACTCGCCGAAGCGGACTTCCGTTTCGCCGACCTCGACGGATCGGACATGGCGCGCGCGGATCTGGGGGAAGCGAACCTCTCCGCGGTGACCTTCAAGGCGGGCTCGTTCACCCGGGCGCGCATGGTCAAGGCCAAGGTGCTCAAGAGCAACCTGCACGAAGCGACCTTCGAGGGGGCGGACCTGACCGGAGCGGACTTCCGGGGCTCCAACCTGTACTCGGCCGAGTTCCTCGAGGCGACCCTTGCCGGGGCGCGTTTCGAGTTGGCGCTCGTTTCCAAGTCGAAGCTGGACTCATGAGCGAGCGCACTCCGATCGCCAACGCTGCCGATCTCATCCAGCGAGTGGGGGCGGGGGAGGATCTCTCCCAGCAGTCCATAGCCGGATTGGATCTAGACGGGGCAAGCCTCGTCGAGGCCAGGCTGGGCGGCGCGTTCCTGGATTCGATTTCGCTGCGGGGGGCGGACCTGCGCGGCGCCGATTTCACCGGGGCCATGTTCGACAACGTGGACCTCTCCGGGGCCAACCTGGAGGGGGCACGGTTCGAGCGCACCGTGTTCTCCAACGTCCGTGCCCAGGGGGCTTCGTTCCGCGGGGCCCACCTCGAGACCCTCATGGCCGGGCCGGGGAACCTGGCCGTGCGGGAGGCGGAGAAGGTCGAGATCCCCCTGGAGGAACTGGGGCTGCCGCCCATGGCGGTGGAGCGGTTCCGTGGGATCGGGATCCTCGGCTTCTATCGCCGGCCCTGTGACTTTTCCGGGGCCGACTTCACCGGGACCACCCTCAAGCGGTGTGGTTTCGACTCGGTGCTTCTGGACAAGGCGATCTTCCACGAGGCGGTCCTGGACGAGAGCGTGCTGACCGGCTGCACTGGATCCGGTCTGGACTTCTCCGATTCCCGGCTGGTGAGCGCGGTGATCCTTGGCGGGGACCTGCGGGCCAGCCGGTTCTCCGGAGCCGGATTCCTCAAGAACATCCTGGAAAAGGTGGGGTTCACCGAGGTGGACCTGACCGGCGTGACCTTCGAGGGGGACAAGTTCCTCGATATGGATCTCCGCACCACGATCCTTCCCCGGGATCCGGCCGAGGTCACCTTCGAACGGTGCGACCTGACCGACCTCGATGTGTCGGAACAAACCCTCAACAAGGTGCTGTTCAGGACCAGCCAACTCGGGAACGCGCGCTTCGCCCAGGCACGGCTCACCGAATGTCTTCTCCTGGAGTGCGTCGCCTCCGGGGCGGATTTCACCGGGGCGGTCATCAACGGAGGGGACTTCAGCGAGTGCGTCCTGGAGAAGGCCCGCTTCGACCGGGCCACGGTGGAAGGGGCCGACCTTTCCCGGACCAAACTCGGTGAGGCATCCTTCACCGGTGCCCGTCTGGTGGAGACGCAACTGGTGGCCGCGGATCTGCGCGAAAGCGCCTGGGCAGACGCGGAGCTCGAGGGAGCGGACCTCTCGGAAGCCTGGGTCGAGCGGGCCGCGTTCGGGGGATCGCGCTGGACCGGGGTTGACGCGCGCCGTTTCGACTTCACCACCTGCGCCTCGATCCCGCGATCCTTCGTGGAGTGCAACCTGTCCGAGGGCCGACTCACCGGACTCGACCTCGCGGGATTCGACCTCACCGATGCCGACTGTGCCCGGGCCGATCTCTCCGGGGCCAACCTCGAGGGGGCGACCCTGGTCCGGGGAGAGTTCGTGGAGGTCGACCTGGAGGGGGCCCGGTTGCGTTCGGTCAAGGCGCGGGATGCCCAGTTCCCCAGGGCCAAGCTGACCCAGGCCAACTTCCGGCGGGCCGACCTGCGGGGAGCCCATTTCCTGGGAGCCACCCTCACCGGGGCCGATCTCTCCAAGGCCAATCTGGAGCGGGCCCTGTTCGACAACGCGGTGGCCGGGCGGATTGCCCTGGTGGGAGCGAACCTCCAGTACGCTATTCTCGCCGGGGCGGACATGCGTGGCGGGGACTTCCGCCAGAGCGATCTGCGGGGAACGGATCAGCACCGCTTTCGCGACGACGGCGCGGATATGGGGGGAGCGAACCGCAAGGGAGCGCTCGGAACCGACGAGGAACGCGCCGCGGCCGAGGACTTCGAGCCGCCCACACCCGAAGAGTATGAGGCATGACCATGAACGAGACCAAGGCACGCACCGCCCACGAACCGCGTCGCACCCGGGATCCGGAAACGGCACGGGCGCGACCCGAACTCACCACCGAAGCCGGGGCCCGCGCCCGCCTGGGGGAGGACGACACGCTGCAGGTCTTCTCGCCCGAGGGGGACCTCGTCTTCGAGTACGACGCGTCGACCCGCACCACCCGCCTGCGTATCCCGGCCGGTGACCTCGAGTTGGACGTCCCGGACGGCGCGGTGCGGGTGCGTTCCGGCAAGGGGATCGCCCTGGACAGCGACGGGCCGACCCGGATCGGGGGGGCGCGGGTGGATCTGGGGTCCGCGGAAGGCTCGGCCCGCCTGGGTATCGGGCGGGATCGGGTCGACGTCGTGACCCCGACCCTGCGCATGACCGCCCAGCGTACGGAAGCCCAACTCCAGCATGCCACCATCCGTGGGGAAGAACTCACCACGACCTGGGAACGGATACGATTGGCGGTGGATCGGCTGGATGCGTGGACCGAGCAGGTGCGCGCGCGGGCTACGGATATCCACCAGACGGTGGAGCGCACGTGGCGGCTGACCAGCGGACGTTTCGTGGCGGTGGGTCGCGACGCCTTCCGGCTCACCGGCGGCAAGTTCTTCCTTCGCGTGGAGAAGGATGTCAAGATCGACGGCGAGTCGATCGATCTCGGTTAGGGGGACCGGCCAATGTTTCCAGCATTCACCAAGGGCTCGGGGATGGTGTTCGTCTTTCCGGACGTCTGCAAGACGCCGGCGCCGCCGGCCCCGTTTGTTCCCATTCCCTATCCCAATCAGATTTCGACCAGCCAGTCCCAGGGGACTTCGACCAAGGTCAAGTTCTGCAACAAGGCCGCGGTGACCAAGGCGTCCTATACCTCCACCACGATGGGGGACGAGGCCGGGACCCTCAAGGGGATGATCTCCCCCTTCAACATGGGCAAGATGGCCTGGCGCAAGGCGAGCAGCAAGGTGAAGGCCCAGGGCAAGGCGGTCACCTGCATGACCTGCATGACCGGGCACAACGGGGCCAACGCCAATGCGCCGGCGGGGACGACCATCGCCCCCTCCCAGACCAAAGTCCTGGTCATGGGGTGAATCATGAACGATCCCTGGTTTTCCCCGCCCTGGCTGCCCGGACTCCTGGTGGGTGCGGTATGCCTGCTGTTCGGGGTGGTGGCGACGCTCATGTCCTCGGCGCGTCCGCTCCGCTCCCTCCTCTTGAAGGTCCATGCCCTGTTGACCGCCATGGGGGTGGGGCTCCTCGTGTTGGGAGTCGCGGCCTGGCTGCTCGATCAGCCCGGAACCATCATCGAGAACCTGTTCGTGTCCGGGACGGTAACCGTGATTCTCATGCTCAGTTCGCTGTCCGTGGTCCGTCGCTTCCGTGACTCGCCGGAGGAATGATGCAGGAAACCCGACTTGTCTCCCTCACCACCCCCCTCGGCGAGGATGTCCTTCTCTTCCAGAGCCTGTCGGCCACGGATGGGCTGAGTAGCCTGTTCGAGTACCGGGTGCGGGCCCTCAGTCGCAGTCGCGACATTGCCCTGGACGACCTGGTCGGCAAGAGTGCCACCATCAGCGTGACCCTTCCGGAGGGGGGCGAGCGGCATTTCAACGGGCTGGTCACGGAGTTTTCCCTCGTGCCCTCCATGGACACGCACTATGCCGAGTACGAGCTGATCCTGCGCCCGTGGTTGTGGTTCCTGACCCGGACCAGCGATTGCCGCATCTTCCAGGAGACCACGGTCCCGGACATCGTCAAGGAGATCTTCAAGGAGCACGGGTTCAGTGATGTAGAGGACAAGCTCTCCGGGACGACCCGCACCTGGAACTACTGCGTGCAGTACCGTGAAACGGATTTCAACTTCGTGGCCCGGCTCCTGGAACAGGAAGGGATCTACTACTACTTCAAGCACGAGGCCGAGAAGCACGTGCTGGTCCTGTGCAACGACATCAGCGCCCACGAGGCGGCGGAGGGATACGGGACGGTGCCGTTCTTTCCCGCGGCCAACGACACCCGGCGGGAGCGGGACCACCTGTCCCAGTGGCAACTCACCAAACGGGTACGCCCGGGAGCCTACGCCCTCAACGAGTTCGACTTCACCAAACCCAAGGCGGATCTCAAGACCAACTCGACCGTCTCGCGGGAACACGAGCACTCGGAATACGAGGTCTACGACTACCCGGGGGAGTACACCGAGTCCAGCGAGGGCTCGGACTATGCCAAGATCCGCATCGAGGAACTCCAGGCCGATCACGAGCGGGTGGCCGCCCGGGGGAACGCCCGGGGGATGGCGGTCGGCGCGCTCTTCACCCTGGAGGAGCACGACCGGGAAGACCAGAACCGGGAGTATCTGGTGGTCGAATCCCGGCACGAGATCGCCTCCGACGCCTACGAAACCGGTGGATCCGGCGGGCCCAGCTTCAACTGCTCCCTGGTCGCCATCCCCAGCGCCGAGCCCTTCCGGGCCCCCCGGGTGACCCAGAAGCCGATCGTGCAGGGAATCCAGACCGCGGTGGTGGTGGGGCCCTCCGGGGAGGAGATCTACACCGACGAGTACGGCCGGATCAAGGTGCAGTTCCACTGGGACCGCTACGGCGAGTCCAACGAGAACAGTTCCTGCTGGATCCGGGTGGCCCAGCTGTGGGCCGGGACCAACTGGGGCGGGATCCACATCCCGCGCATCGGTCAGGAAGTGGTGGTCGATTTCCTGGAAGGGGACCCGGACCGGCCCCTCGTCACCGGACGGGTCTACAACGCCGACAACATGCCTCCCTACGGGCTACCGGGGGCCATGACCCAGAGCGGGATCAAGAGCCGCAGCACCAAGGACGGCTCGGGGGACAACTACAACGAGATCCGGTTCGAGGACCTCAAAGGGGAGGAGCAGATCCTCATCCATGCGGAGAAGAACCAGGATATCGAGGTGGAGCACGACGAGACCCACTGGGTGGGCAACGACCGGACCAAGAACGTCGACCACGACGAGAAGACGACGATCGGGAACGACCGCACGGAAGAGGTGAAGCGGAACGAGACGATCACCATCGGAAACGATCGCCGGGAAGAGGTCAAGCACGACGAGACCATCACCATCGGCAACGACCGCACCGAGGGGGTCAAGCAGAACGAGACCATCTCGATCGGGGAGAATCGGACGATCGACGTGGGCAAGGACGAGACCCAGTCGGTGGGGGAGAACCGGAACGAGACGGTCGGCAAGGATCACACCCTGACCATCAACGAGAAACGGACTCTCGAGGTGGGTAGCGACGAGAGCATCACGGTGGGGGCCAACCGGGGAATCGATGTCACCGACAACCAGACCCTGAACGTGGGCAAGAAGTTCAGCGTGGAGGCCGGTGACGAGATCCATCTCAAGACCGGGAGTGCCGAACTCAAACTGGAAAGCGACGGCACCATCACGCTCAAGGGAGCGGACATCACGATCGACGGCTCGGGGAAGATCAAGCTCAAGGCGGGCGGGGACCTGATTATCGAGGCGAGCAAGATCAAGCAGAACTAGAGGGGAAGGGGCTAGCCCAGCTTCAACTCCACCGGCTTGCTTCTCCACGGCCCCACCACCGCGAACACGTCGAGAACCCCGACGAACTTCGCCGGTAACCCGCAGACCTCCCCCAGGCTCACCGTGAAGTAGCCGGTGACCGTTCCCTCCCCGGGTTCCTCGCCCGGGAAGATCACCGCATCTCCTCCGGGGCGCCCGGTCCAGGAAACCCGGGAGTCGCGACCAATCGCCACCAGCCAGACCTGGAGCCGGATCGGTCCGGGGGCCAGGCGTTCGCGGTCTTCCGCGAGCACCCGATAGGATCCCAGGGCCAGGGTCCGTGCCGTGGTCCCTCCCGGCTTGAGACCGAGCGTGATTCCGGAACCCGCTTGCGGGAGTGGCGGGGACTCCGGGGTGCGATTGAAGTTGGGACCCGCCACTAGTCCTGTTCCTCGAGACGGATTTCCACCGTATTGGACTGCTGGTCGCCGTAGGTCAGGTGCACGTAGAGGCGTCGCGGGGTCGTGGGCAGGTCCACGATGTCCAACAGGTCGAAGTTGCGGAACTGGGCCAATCCCCCGCCCTCGATGACGAAGTCCGGTTCGTCGTCCTCGGCCACTTCACCCGGGGCGTCCGTGGGCACGATGTCCACCGGAGCGGCGCCGTCCGGTCCGGTCGGGGCCAGGGCTTCCGGGCTGGGGATGGGGGACGGATCCCCAAGCGACTGGGCGTACACCACGTTGGTCTCCAGGTCGACGACGACGACCGAGATGTGCTGCCACAGTTGATCCGGAAGGTTGTCCCGGGTCGCCGCGTCGAAGTTGGCCACGGCGCAGATGGGGATCCGTACCGTGCCGCCCAGGGGCACCCGGCCCGGGGCGCCGATGCGCAGTCCGGGTTCTTCCTCTGTCCATTGCGGCGTTCCCTCGCAGGGATCCCCGGAAATCGTCTCCAGGTCCAAGGCGAAGTAGACGCTGTCGTCGACGTTCATGGTGGTCCTGCTCTCCCTGGGCTCCTCGGCCCCGTTCCCGCTTTGCTTCCCGTGGTCTCCCGCGCATCCCAACACCAGGACGGTCAGGAGAAGGGGGATCAACCCTTGGGCCATACGTTCCGTTTGCCGAGCTTGCGCAACCGGGCCAGCTTCAGGTTTCTGGCGCACATGTCGCAGAAGGCCACCTTGCCGTTCGTATAGTGCAGCATGGTGCAGGTCCCGTCCTTGTAGACCTCCCGGGTCACCCCGCGGCGCGTTTCTTCTTCCAGGTGCGCTCCGGTGCTGCAGTGCGTTCCGACCCCGCCCTTGCTGTTGTCGTACCAGGTGCCATTCTCGACCCAGTCGTCATGTGCCCCGGAATCGGGATCGAACTCCTCGAGGTTCTTCACGTTGAGCCCCAGATTGTGCCCGAGCTCGTGGATCGTCGTGTTCTCGAGGTAACCCCCCGCGTCGTAAGAGATCGGGTGATGGGTGGCAATGAGGATCTTGGGAGGGCTGGGCCAGGCCAACCCCATGGCGGTGTCGTCGATGATCCGGATGCGCAGGCGAATCTTGACGCTTCCGCCGATCCGCTTGAGGTTGTCGAGTCCCAGCCAGGAACCGAAATCGAAGCGGATCTTCTTGGTGACCTTGCCATCGGGGTGCCGGTACCCACCCTTCTTCTTCACCGTGGACCGGATCTTGCCGACATCGGTGATGCTGAGGATGGTGTCGCCGCTGCTGTCCCGGATGTCGATGAATCCCCGCACCCAGTCGGTCTCCGGCCAGGTGTAGACGCCGCCCGGGATCGTCCAGTCGTGGGTTCCACCCAACCGTCCTCCGCTGAAACGGAAGGTGTGGGTCTCCGTCCAGCTGGCCTTCCCGATACGGTCCACGAAGACCAGCTTGGTGGACTGATCGGGAAACTCCATGGCCCCCTTGCCCCGGTCCAGGTTCCGGATCGGGGAATCCGTGCGGGACCAGGGTTCGTGGGTCACCGTGCTCGGTCCGTCCTCCTCGAGCTCGATGAAGACCTTGTCCAGCTCCGTCTTCACGGTCCCCCAGTCGGCCTGGGGTACGGGGCGGAAGATGCGCGCCGCCCCCCCGGTCGGCTTCATGTATCCATGCCGGACAAAGATCTTCCGCCAGATCTCCACATCCTGCTTGGCGTCCTTGGCTCCGGACTTGTCGAACTTCTTGCCGACCTTGAACTTGTACTTGTCCCCGCCCACGTTGGACAGCTTGACCAGGCCCATGGCGAGCTTGCTCTGGATCATGACCAGTTTGCGGTGCTTGGGATTGAAGGCGAAGCCGCCGGCGCGGTTGAAGGAGCTGACGAACTTGGGGTCCATGTTCTCGCCGTTGTCCTCGCAGAAGAGGTAGACGAGCTGGCCCTCGGATGCCCCCGGCTTCTTTTCCTTGATCTTGACCTGGAGCCAGTAGTAGCGACCGTAGTGCTTGTCCAGGCTCAGGGGGAGGTTGACGTACTGGCGAATGGTGGCCACTACTCCTTCTCCTCGATGGACTCGATGTCCCATTCGCCCGGGTCCTCATCCAACAGCAACGAGACGACCAGGGGGGCCTGGAGTTCGGGGAAGGGGGGGGTGTTGGGTGGCTTGCCGTTGAGTTCGTTGCCCACCATGACATCCAGGAATCGTGTCACCGATTTTCCCTCCACCTTGACGTCCATGGAGAACATCACGAACTCCGCCTTGCCCTGGGTGTTGTGGCTTACCACGCCCT
This sequence comes from Candidatus Eiseniibacteriota bacterium, assembly GCA_942491735.1. Classification (GTDB taxonomy): domain Bacteria; phylum Eisenbacteria; class RBG-16-71-46; order JABDJR01; family JABDJR01; genus CALOCN01. Next base: position 1,495,226 of record CALOCN010000014.1, read on the forward strand.
TGGCCGTCCCCGGTTCGTCCCCGTTGCTCTTCTTGAACACGGCGTCCTTGAGCATGATGGGGCTCTTGTCCATCTCCACCTTCTTGGATCCCTTGTCGGTATCGGACGACTGCGCGATGTTGGGATAGGGAATCGGGATGGGGGCGGGGGCCGGAGGCGCGGGGGTGAGGCAGACGTCGGGGAAGAAGGCGACCATGCCGGTCGACTTCTTGTGCACCACGGTCATGAAGTTGACGACAACGGTAGCCGACATCAGGCTGCTCCCTTCCCGGCCTTGACGCATTGCGGGCCGCCCACGACGAGCGCTCCGCGTCCTTCCGTCTCGGAGCTGAGCAGGATCCAGGCCCGGTCCCCCGGGGCGTATCCCCGGTCATGGGCGGCCAGGACCCGGGCCGTGGCGACTCCTCCCGTGGCTGCCCCGACGTCGCCGATACAATCCGCGAGATACCAGTCATGGCGCATGGGGCCCAGGATCGCATGAAGGCGGGTCATGGTGTAGGCCCACTCCTGGGCCCGGTACCGCTCTCCGGTCTGGTCGAGTACCGCCCACGCGGGGTCCGGGGGGGTGGACAGGGCGGACACCGCCTCCCGCATGGCCTGGCAGAGCCCGACTCCGACCCCGGGGCGATCCTCGAGAAGGGGATTGGGTTCCTCGGCAAGTCCAAGTGACTCCACCGTGCCCACCCCGTGGTCGGCGGTGCGCGAGCGCAGGACGAGAACGCTGGCCGCTTCGCCGGGCATGACTCCGTCGGGAACCCGGGAGCACTTGAGACGGTCGGCGTCGTCGAGCCAGATCAGGGTTTGTCGGTCCACCAGGGAATCCACCGCAATCACCAGCGACACCGAACTGCGGCCGCTGCGGAGGTAGCGGACCGCCTCGGCGACGGCTTCGACAAAGCCGCTGTGACCGGCCCGCGAAACGGTCAGGGCGTCGGGTTTGGCCAGCCCGGCTCGCTGGATCAACCGGTCCGGAAAGGAGAGAAGGTCTTCCGGTCCGGGGCGACAGGATGCCGGCAGGGCCAGGTGCAGTCCGTAGGTGTCCAGGTCGGGGCGGGAAAGATCCGATGTCCCGATGGCCTCCATCAGGGCGGGCAGCGCGAGAGTGACCAGGCGCTCGGTCCCTCCGAGGTAGGGATCCAGCGAGGCCACCCGGGAGACCATGGGGGGCTCCAGGTCTTCGGCATTCCCGTCGAGAGGAAAACAGAGATGCAGGTCCGTGCTCTCGAAGCGGGCCAGGCCGGCACGCAGCGCCGCGCAGGACTGGCGGGTGTTGCCTCCCACCGCCGTGGTGAGACCGTAGCTCTCGATCACCGCAAGGGGGTCGCTCATGCCGGCATCCTCATCCGTACCGCGCGCATCCTCAGGATACGTTTGTGCACGGTGTGTCGCGCTCGCCAGGTCATGTGTACCTGCCGGGCTTCGGCATCCACGACCACCGTGTCCAGGGCCGGCTCGAGCGGCTGCCACCCCCCCTCGAAATGCATCTCGAAGTTGGGCCGTACTCCCGGAAGGGCGCACTGGAGGGGACCATCCGGTCGCACACCCAACGCGGTGACGTTCTCGTCTCCCTGCAGGTAGGGGGTGGCCTGGAGCACTCCCGGAGCGCCGCAGAAAGCCTGTTCGTCGAAATCCTCGGGCAGCAGCGGCATGCGGTCCGTTTCCCAGGCGGCGTCGTAGGTGCCCGCGTAGTCCCGGCGGGGAAGCCAGTGACGCATGACGAACCCGAACCCGACCGGCTCCGGGGTCTGTCCGGGGCGTTTGAGCCGTTGCTTGGGATGTTCGAAGCTGGGGAGCCGCAGCCCGTTCACGAACCCGGAGCGTTTCTTGACGAAACCGGTTCCGAGAGGGTTGCGTTCCTCGGCCCCCTCGAAACCCTCCCCGTCGTCCTTGGGTTGGGCGCCTCCGAAGGCATGCTCCCAGCGCAGGGGAATGGATTCGAAGGGCTTGGGGCCGTGGGTCTTGGCCACACCCAGGCTCATGGACCAATAGCGCTCACCGAACACCCGCGCCCGTTGTGAGACCGAGCCGACCTCGAAGAGGACCTCGGACTCCTTGGCCCCGACCCTGGGGGCATAGGCTTGCCCGAGCAGGACGACGTCGGTGGCGGGCTTGAATGGGGCAAGATCCGATTCCAGCCGGACGCTCGAGGATTCCGGATCCTCGTAGTGCTGATCCCCGGCCACGATGGGGACCGGCTCCTCGTGCGGCACGCAGCGCTCCCCTTCGATACGCCAGGTTCCCTTGAGCACCGCGGTCATCACGTCGTAACCGTCCTTGTCGGGACCCAGGAGGAGTTGCCCCGGGAGACCGGTCTCGTTGATCAGCTCGAACACGGCTAGTTGATACGCACCGCGGCGCCGCGAATCTTGTTCAGCCGCCGGGCCTCGTTGAGCAGGTTCTCCCCCTTGAGGAGGATCTTGCCGTCTTCGGTGAGCACGATGCTGGCCTTGCCGCATCGGAGTTCGAGGCGTTGTGCCGCCTCCACCACCACGGTCCGCCCGTCCACCTGGACGTGCCGGGGCGATTGGGATGCCGTGGGCTCCGTGTCGAGGTCCGGCCAGCCGACGATGATCGGCCTTGCCGGGTCTCCGCCTTCGAACACCAGCACCACCGGGCGTCCCACCGCGGTGACCAGCGCTCCCCCCGGCCATGGAGCCGCCACCGTTGCCGCGACCGGACCCGCGCCGGCGGGGAAGTCCACGTAGGCGCTCCCCGCGTCGTCGATCGCGGTCACCCGTCCCCGCTGCGCTCCAATCACCGGGTTGATCGGGGAGGGGGGATCCATCGGCCTGGAAGCAGGGGCTTCCCCGGTTTCGATCGTCACTTCCGCGTGGCGTTTCCCGTTGTCCATTCCGTCTCCTTCGCCGGTCATCCGGCGGTGGCCAGGGTGGGCCATCCCTTGCTGGCACGCAGGGCCAGGGGCGCGGCGGCCTCGGCGCGTTCCATGAAGCTATCCAGATGCTGATCCTGGTCCCGACCCCATCCGCGGGTCTCGAACCAGGGAAGTCCGGGTAAACGGTAGAGGCACTCCAGCACCGCCGCCTCGCGATCGGGGAGCACGCCCTCCCGGACCTCGGTGAAGACCGGCGAGAACGTGAAGACCTCACCGGCGTGCAGGCGATTGCCGGTGCCCCAGCGTCGTCGGTGTTCGCTCCACCAGGTGCGTACGCCCTGCGGATCGGGGCGGGGCAGATCGTCGTCCTCGTCCAGGTCCAGATCCGCTTCCCCGGTGTCCGCCGGTTCTTCCGGCTCGGGCAGGGTGAGACCGTTTTCCTCGAGCCCGATTCCCAGGAGCCGCTCCAGCGATCGACCGGCGGGGCGGGCCGCGGCCGGTTTCTCCACCGCCTCCACCAGCGTGGTCAGGGTCTCGGGGTGTCCCAGTCGTCCCAGGGCAATGACCGCGTCCCGGGAGGTTCCCGGACGACGGGTCGCCTCCATGAGAACCGGGCCGGCCTCCTCGCCGCAGGCGCAGGCAATCAGGGCGAGGGCCAGGCGAGCCTGCGGGGTGTCCTCCCCGGCAATGCGCTTGGCAACCGGGAAGGCATCGGGGACTCCCAGGGCAAAGCCGGCACGAACCGCATCCAGTACGGGGGCGGCCTGCCGGAGAATCGTTCGCACCGGATCCCGCAGCGCGGGATCCCGCAGCCGGGTCGCCGCGGCGAGGCCGCAGGTGATGCACAGCGGGTCTCCGGACTCCAGCGCCTCGAGCACCGGGCCGGTCGGGACCTGCTCGCCCCAGACGGTCAGTCCCTCCAGGGCAAGGGCCCGTAGACGCGGGGCGGCATGATCGCGCAGACGGGTGAGTCCCTCGTCGCAAACGGGACGCAACGCGAGGCGGAACGCGGCCCGCAAGGCCTCCCAGCGGGCGGGATCCTCGACGGCCCGCGCAAGGTGTTCAGGAAGGTCGGTCGGGGCGTGACCGAGGCCCACCCAGGCGGCGACGAACACCTCACCCGGGTCGTCGGTCTCCAGTCCCTTGCGTACAGGTTTCCAGGCCGCGTCCCCGGAGACCAGCAGGGCGTCGAGGTGGGCGAGGAGCCGCTCGTCCTGGAATCGGAGCGAGTCCATGTCCTCGCGCCTCGAGGTGAAGGCGAACTCGCGTTGCCGGTAGAGAAACGCCGCCTCGTCCGCGTGCTCCTCGATGATGTCTCTACGGAAGGGGAACATGTGGGCACGGACCTCCCGGAGTTTGCAGGGAAGCCCGCATTCTATCCCGGATGCGGGTGGATCGCTACCGACTCCGCCCGGGGGGCGCGGACGCGGCGACCCTGTCCCACACTGCGTGGTACCCTTCCTGCCCACCCCGGAGTCTCCTCTTGAAGAAACGCAGCCGCTCCAAGCCGACAAGAACTCCCCGCCAGGGGACCACCGGGGCCAGGACCCTCGGGTGGCTTCGCCGGATCGATCCCCTGAACCTGATCGCCGGGGTGGCCGGGCTTCTCTGGCTGGGTGTGGCGGTCTTTGGGCGCCCCATCGGGGACTACGGGGTCGAGACCGACTTCTACGGCGACTTCATCAAGTACGCCCGGGAGTGGTTCTCCGGGGAGCCTTCGGTCATGAACGGGTTCCGGGGGCCGGTTTACTACCTGATCACCGGCTTCCTGGACTGGTCGTTCCTGGATGCCTTCACCGGGGCCAAGATCCTCTCCGCGGTCTCGGCGGCCGTGGTGGTGCGTCTGGCCGGGGGCCTCGTGCGCACGGTGGTGGGCCCCACCGCGGGGCTGATCGCCGCGCTCTTCTTCGCCGGCAACCCGGCGTTCATCCAGTACAGCTTCAGGGCCTGCACCGACCCGTTCTTCCTCGCCCTGTTCCTGGGCTGTCTTACCCTCCTGCTGGCGGAGGGGGACACACCCCGTCGGTGGGCCCTGGCCGGTCTCCTGGCCGGACTTGCCTGGCTTACCCGCTACAACGGTCTGGCCCTGGTCCCCGCCGCGGTGGTCATCGCGGCGGTTTCGGTCCGCCCCCTGCCGCGGGCAGCAACCCGTGCCGCCATCTTCCTTGGGGTGTGGCTGCTTGTCATGGCCCCCTGGGCGCTCTACCTGTGGAGTGAGACCGGGGATCCGCTGTGGAGCAAGTCGTTCCAGAATGTGGCCATCGAGGTCTTTGTCAGCAATCCCGCGTTCGCCCAGCAGGGCCAGTTCATGAGCGCGGTGGGATTCGAAACCCTGGGCGAGGTGGTGCGTACCGATCCGGGCCGGTTCCTGGTGGCCATGGGACGTAACAGCTACCGTCACGTGATCCAGGATGCGCAGCACCTGGTTGGGATTCCCTGGGCGGTTCTTGCCCTGTGCGGTTTTGCGGTCGGAGTGCGAACCTTCACCAGCCGCCGGGGGCTCGCCTTCCTCCTGGCCGGGGCGGCCACCTACGCAAGTTTGTTGCCCGTTTTCTACAGCTATCGGTTCATGCTGCCGCTGCTGCTCTGGTGGGCGGTGGGGCTCGGCGCGCTGGGGCAGTTCCTTCTGGCTCGCCTGCCGAGCCCGGGCCGGGCCTGGATCCCGGTCGCCGCGGCCATCCTGGCCATGGTGATCCCGGGAGTGATCGCCAACGTGAGGGAAGTCCGGGTCTCCCATGACCTCTTTCATGGCAAGGGCCCGCCGGTGGATGTCCTGGAACTCAGCCGCGACATGCGGACCAAGTATCGGTTCGACGCGACCACACCGGTAGCCGCGCGCAAGCCGCATATCGGCTACTACCTGGGTTGTCCGGTCGTTCCCATACCGACCGGACAGTTGTCGGAGATGCAGAAGCAGGGGATCAAGTACCTCCTGGTCTCGGGGGCCGAGGTGAACGCCTTCCGCAGCCTGACCGGGTTGTGGCGCGCGGCCGAGACCGGGGAGGCGCCTCCGCCGCTCCAGTACCTCGGGCACTCCGCGGTGGATGCGGGGGAAGGCCGGAAGCGGGTGGCCACCTTCTTCGGGGTCCGGGACTCCGAGCCCCATGCTCCGGCGCCGCGGGCGAAGCCGTCCCGCGAGGTGGAACGCATCGCCGGGTTGTCACGGATCGAGACGCTGCGCGTCCGGCTGGTTCGTTGGTACCTGGAGTGGGACCGGGATCAACCGGCGGAGGCACTTCTTTCCCGTCTGGGACCCGACGCCGAGGACAACCCCGAGGTGCTGATCGTGCGCGGCGACCTGGCGGTGAGACAACACGACCTGGCGGCGGCGGACGATTTCTATGCCCAGGCGGCCGCGGCGGGCGTCCAGGATGAGTTCCTGCTCATGCGACGTCTCACCGTACGCTACCTGGCCGACGATCTGCCCGCGTTCCAGGCCGGGTGGGACCGGATCCTGGAGCAGGGGGACGCGGGGGAGAATCCGGACTGGGTGGCCTGGGGTGGGGAAGCCATTTCCCAGGGTTCGACCATCGCCGCGGTGGCGCCCTTTGCCGCCTGTCTGCTGCGGGCCGGCCGGCCGGTGTGCATGAAGCACCTGGGGCGCGCCCTCAACTACATCCAATGGACCGACAAGGGCAACGCGCTCCTCGAGGTGTACCGCAAGGCGCATCCCGATGATCCGGAACTGGTGCCGGTGGTCCAGACCAAGACCGGGCGGTAGAGCGGGCTACTTCGCCCCCAGCAGCTTCTCCATCACCTCGGCGCCCCGCCCCGCGTGATAGGACGACCGCACCAGGGCCCCGGACTCCACGTAGCGGAACCCCCGCGCCATGGCCTCGTCGTAGAGCACCTTGAACTCGTCCGGCTCGTAGTACTTCATGACCGGCAGGTGCTTTTTGGTGGGCTGCAGGTACTGCCCCACCGTGAAGATGTCGACATCGGCGGCGCACAGATCGTCCATGAGCGAGAGCAACTCGTCATGGGTCTCGCCCAGCCCCACCATGATGCCGGACTTGGTGGCCTTGGTGCGGTCCCCCCGCGCCGCGGCGGATCGTTTGAGCAGCTCCAGGGTCCGGTCGTAGATCGCGTAGGGCCGCACCCGTTTGTAGAGCCGCGGCACGCACTCCGTGTTGTGGGCCAGCACGTCCGGCTTCGCGTCGAGCAGGGTTTCCAGCGCGTCCCAGTTTCCCTGGAGATCGGAGATCAGGACCTCGACCCGGCAGGCCGGGTTCAGTTCCCGGATGAGACGGATGGTCTCGGCGAAATGTCCGGCTCCCTCGTCCGGGATGTCGTCCCGGTTGACCTGGGTGATCACGGCGTGGCGCAGATCCAGCTTCTGCACCGCCTCGGCCACATGGCGCGGTTCCTCGGGATCCAGGAAGCCGGGCTGTCCCTTCTCCACGTTGCAGAACATGCAGCGCCGGGTGCAGATGTCTCCCATGACCATGAAGGTCGCGGTCTTCTCTTCCCCCCAGCACTCGTAGATGTTGGGGCAGCGGGCCTCCTCGCACACCGTGTTGAGGTTGAGATCGGCGACGAGACGCTTGATCTCGCGGAACTCCTCGGTGTGGTTGAGCCGGATCTTGATCCACTCGGGGCGTTTCAGCAGCGGTTTGCGCGAGCTCATGCGATGCCTTTCCGAAGATCCCGTCCAAACAGGGTCGCGAAGTGGGGAGCAAACCGCTCCGCCACCTCGGGCAGGGTGGGCGGCCGGTCCATGAGACGTTCCAGGCTGGTCACGCCATGGTCACGGATGCCGCAGGGAATGATGGTGTCGAAGTGATTCAGGTTGGGCGCGATGTTCAGGGCAAAGCCGTGGCTGGTCACCCAGCGGGACACCCGGACCCCGATCGCCGCGACCTTCTCGTCTCCCACCCAGACCCCGGTCAGGCCCTGGATGCGCCCGGCGGTGATGTCGTACTCGGCCAGGGTGCGGATGATCGCCTCCTCCAGACCGCGCACGTACTTGCCCACGTCCTTGCGATCCGGAGCCAGGTTCACGATGGGGTAGCCGACCAGCTGTCCCGGCCCGTGATAGGTCACGTCGCCCCCCCGTCCGCACTCGAACACCGCGATGCCCTGGTCCTCCAGTTCGGTCGGCGTGGCCACGATGTTCTTGTCGGTGGCGTTGCGTCCCAGGGTGAGGACCGGATCGTGCTCCAGCAGGTAGAGCGTGTCCGGGGCGGAACCCGCCTTGACCGCGGCCACCCGCGCCTCCTGGAGGGCGAGGCCGCGTTCGTAGGGAACCCGGCCCAGGTAGTCGGTCTCGAGAGCGCGTGTCATCGAAGGATCATACGCTTCGAGCTGGGGGGATTCGCCGGTGGTTCGCACCGCTACTGGATGTTCCCGGCTTCGATGAACCGCTTCACGTGGGCCATGAACAGCTCGGCCATGGCCCCGTCCACCAGCCGATGGTCGTAGGACATGGAGATGTAGGCCTTGTGCCGGATGGCGATGGCGTCGTTGACCACGCACACCCGCTTCTCGATCGCCCCGATCCCCATGATCGCGACCTGGGGCTGGTTGATGATGGGGGTCCCCATGAGACCACCGTAGCCACCCGGGTTGGTGATGCTGAAGGTGCCGCGCTGAACGTCCTCCGGGAGCAGCTTCTTGGTCCGGGCCCGCTCGGCCAGATCGTGGATCCCTCGGGCCACCCCGGTCAGGTTGAGATCGTCCGCGTGTTTGAGCACCGGCACGATCAAGCCCTTGCCGTCGCCCAGGGCCACCGCGATGCCCACGTTGATGTCCTTCTTGAACACGATCTGGTCGCCCATGATCGACGCGTTCAGGTAGGGAAAGTTCTGGAGCCCGTCCACCACGCCCCGCACGATGAACGGCAGGAAGGTGAGCTTGATGCCCTTTTCGGCGTAGGCGGGCTTGAGCGACTTGCGCTGCTTGGCCACCTCCTCGAAGTCCACCTCGAAGAAGGAGGTGACGTGGGCCGCGACGCTGTTGGAGTAGACCATGTGCTCGGCGATCTTCTGGCGCATCACGCTCATGGGCTCGACGGCGACCGGCTCGCCCTCGGCGAAGGCCGGAATGGCGAGGTCCGGGAGGTAGAGCGGGGCATGCGTGGCGCCGGCCGGGACCGCCATGGGTGCGGGCGGTGCAGCATGGCTCGGCGCCGCGCCGCTTTCGATGTAGCCCAGGATGTCCTTCTTGGTCACCCGCCCCGAGATCCCGGTGCCGGCGACCTGCCCGATGTCGATGCCCTTCTCCGCGGCGATGCGGCGCACCACCGGCGAGGAGCGCACCTTGCGCAGCTCCTCGGCCGAGTACCGATTGAAGGGCTTCTCGAGGGTGGCGGTGCCGCCATTGGACGGTGGCGCGGGGGCCGCCTGGGGCGCGGTGGGTGCGGGGGCCGGCGCGGCGGCCGTGGCAGGAGCCGGCGCGGGTCCCGACGCGGCCGGGGCGGGTTCCGCCGCCGGGGCCGGGGCTTCACTGACCGAGGAACCCGCGGACTCGCCCGCGGCGCCGATCAGACCGACCACCGTGTTCACTTCCACCGTGGCGCCTTCGCCGTGCTTGATCTCGAGCAGGGTGCCGTTGGTGGGGGAGGGGATCTCGGCATCCACCTTGTCGGTGGAGATCTCGAAGAGGGGCTCGTCCCGCTCCACCGTGTCGCCGACCTTCTTGAGCCACTTGGTGATGGTGCCCTCGGCGAGGGACTCGCCCATCTGGGGCATGATGATGTCGTGAGCCATGTCCGTTCTCCTAGTACGCCGCGAGCTTGCGCGCCGCGTTGGCGATGATGTCCGGGTTGGGAAGAATGAAGTCCTCGAGAGGCGGGCTGTACGGGATGGGCACGTCGAGGGTGGCCACCCGGAGAATGGGAGCGTCCAGGTACTCGAACGCCTTCTCGGTGATCCGTGCGGCAAACTCCGCGCCCACCCCGCCGGTGAGAGTAGCCTCGTGCACGATCATGGCCTTGGAGGTCTTGCGCACCGATTCCAGGATGAGTTCCTCGTCGAAGGGAAGGATGGATCGCAGGTCGATGACCTCGACCGAGATCCCTTCCCCGGCCACCGTGCGCGCCGCGCTCAGGGACGGGTGCATGGACCCTCCGTAGGTGATGAGGGTCAGGTCCGTGCCTTCGCGCCGCACAATGCCCTTGCCCAACGGCACCAGGACCTCCTCGTCCACCGGGAGGACTTCCTTGACCCGGCGGTAGAGGAACTTGTGCTCCAGGTAGATCACCGGGTCGTCGTCCCGCACCGCCGCCTTGAACAGTCCCTTGGCATCGTACGCCGTCGAGGGCGCCACGATCTTGAGCCCCGGCGTGTTGAAGAAGAACGACTCGGGGTTCTGACTGTGGAACGGGCCCCCCCGCACGCCGCTCCCGCTGGGGCCGCGCAGAACGAGGGGGAGCGACTGGCCGCTGCGGTAGCGCTGGGGCGCGGCGTAGTTGGTGATGATGTCGAACGCGCACGAGATGAAGTCGATGAACTGGTACTCGATGATGGGGCGAAATCCCATGAGGGCCGCCCCGCAAGCCGCGCCGGTGAACCCGGTCTCGGAGATCGGCGTGTCCAGGACCCGGTTCTCGCCGAATTCGTCGCGCAGGCCGGTGGTGACCCCGAACGCGCCCCCGTAGGTCGCCACGTCCTCCCCGATGAGGAGCACGCTGGGGTCCCGCCGCATCTCCTCGAAGTGCGCCTCGCGCAGGGCTTCGAGATAGGTGGTTTCGGGGGCGGTGGTGGTGCTCATCGCTCACCCCCCCGATCGCGATACGGCGCGAGATGATCCACCACCCGGGGCGGATCCGCGTAGACATCCTCCATGGCGATGGCCGGATCCGGCATCGACGAGGCGAATGCCGCGTCGAACTCCACCTCGAGCTCCTCGCGGATGGACGCCTGGATTGCATCGAGGTCCTCGCGGGTCGCGTGACCGGCCTCCAGCAGGGTGGCCTCGAAACGATCCAGTGGATCGTTGTTCCGGGCCCACCACTCGATCTCGCCTTCCGGCACGTACTTCTGCGTGTCGTGCTCGGCGTGTCCCTTGCGCCGGTAGGTCATGACCTCGAGCAGGGTCGGGCCCTTGCCGGACACCGCGCGCTTGCGCGCCGCGGCCACCGCGTCATAGACGGCGAGGGCGTCGTTCCCATCCACCGTGTCGCCGGTGCAGCCCAGCCCCTTGGCCTTGTCGGCAATCTGCTTCACCGCCATCTGGCGATGCGTGGGGGTGGAGTAGGCGTAGCCGTTGTTCTCGACCAGGACGATCAGGGGAAGATTCCACACCGTGGCCAGGTTCATGCCCTCGTAGAAGGCACCGGTCGAGGTGCCGCCGTCCCCCAGGAAAGCCAGGGTGGCCCGGTCCTCTCCCCTGAGCTTGGCCGCGAGGGCAATCCCGGCGCACACGGGGATCATGTCTCCCAGCATGCTGATGGGACCGGCCACACCCGGATTGGGCACCGTGCCGAAGTGGATGTTGAGATCCTTGCCCCGGGTGGGTCCGCCTCCCCGGGCCATGTACTGCATGGCGATGTCCCGGGGCTTGTAGCCGCGCAGCAGGACCGCGCCCATGTTGCGGATGAGCGGCGCCACGATGTCCTGGGGCTCCAGGGCATACACCGCGGCGATGGTTTCCGCTTCCTGTCCCAGGCTGCGGTAGAGACCGCCCACGACCTGGTTCTGGCGGTAGAGGTTGACCAGCCGCTCCTCGAGCCGGCGGGTGAGCATCATCCACCGGTAGAGCTCCCGGTGTTGGTCGGGAGTGAGCCGGGTGGAGGGGGCGCCCCGCTTGGCCCGGTACGGCGTGACCTCGACGGTCAGCACCTCCCGGGAGGCCTTCCCGATCCCCCTAGATGTGGATGCTTTTGCCATGCAGGTTCTCCGCGGCTTCCATGAGCGCTTCGGACAGCGTGGGGTGGGGGTGGATCGCGTGGCCCATTTCTTCCGCGGTGGTCTCGAGCGACAGCCCCAGCACCGCGCCGGCGATCAGCTCGGTCGCCTTGTGCCCGACGATGTGCACCCCGACCACCTCGTCATAGGCGCCGTCGGCGACGATCTTGACCAGGCCTTCCTGATGCCCGCCGATCATGGCCTTGGAGGAATGGGAGAAGGGGAAGGTGCCGGTCTTCACATCCATCCCCCGTTCCCGCGCCTGTTCCTCGGTGAGCCCCACCGAACCGACTTCGGGTTCGCAGTAGATGGCGTTGGGGCAGGTCTCGTAGCGGATGGGGCGCACCGTTTGTCCGGCCAGGTGCTCCACGGCGAGGATGCCTTCCTTGGAGGCCAGATGGGCGAGTCCCTGGGTGGGCACCACATCGCCGATGGCGTAGACCGACGGCTGTGCGGTGCGCATGTACTCGTCCACCGGGATGAACCCCGCCTTGTCCGGCTGGATGGCGGTGGTTTCCAGACCGAGGTCCTTGCTGATGGGCCCCCGGCCTACCGCGACGAGAAGGACCTCGGCGTCGAGGGTCTCGGTGGTGCCGTCCGTGGTCACCTTGACCGAGACGCCGTCCGGGGTGACGTCGGCGCTTTCCAGCTTGGCGTTGGTGCGTACCGCGATCCCGCGCTTGGTGAACGCCTTGTGGATGACCGCGCTGATGTCCGCGTCCTCGGTGGGAACCAGACGGGGGAGGGCTTCCACCAGGGTAACCGAGGTGCCGAACGCGTTGTAGATGGAGGCGAACTCGCTTCCGACCGCGCCCGAGCCGACCACGACCATGGACCTGGGAATCTCCGGAAGCACCAGCGCCTCGTCCGACGTGATGATCCGCTTTCCGTCCCGTTCCAGGAACGGGAGCATGCGGGGGTAGGACCCGGTGGCGATGAGGACATGCTTGGTGTCGAGGGTCGTGGTGCCCCCATCGTTGAGCGCGACCGCGACCTTGCCCGGTCCGTCGAGCCGGGCATGTCCCGCGATGACCTCGATCTTTCCCTTCTTCATGAGACCACCAATCGCGCTGCTCAGGCGGCGGACGGTCTTGGTCTTTTCCTTGAGGGTCTTCTGCCAGTCGTGGGTGACTCCGGTGACCTCGATGCCATAGGCCCCGAGGTGGGAGAGCTGTTCCTTGTGCAGGGCGGCCTGGAGCAGGAACTTGGTGGGGATGCAGCCGCGCAGGAGGCAGGTGCCCCCCAGCGCCTTGTCCCGTTCCACCACGGCGGTGCGCAAGCCCAACTGTCCGGCACGGACGGCGGCGACATAGCCTCCGGGGCCGGCGCCGATCACGACGAGGTCAAACGGTGATGAGGCCAAGACGGTCTCCTTATCCCATGCGTAAGAGCTTTGAAATCCGGGGATTGTGGCTCGTGAGGGTAGCGACCCGCGGGGGCCCTTGACAAGGGAAAGGGGAGTGGGTTAGTAAATGTTTACACACTCCAGGAGGTTCTCGTGTCGTCTGCCCGGGATCGAATTCGCTCGTCCACGCTTGAACTGATGGCCCGCAAAGGGGTTGCCGGGACGACCACCCAGGATATCGCCCGGCGGGCCAACTGCTCCCAGGCCGCCATCTACAAGCACTGGGAAGGGAAGGACGCCCTTGCCCTGGAGCTCTTCGACGAGGCCCAGACCTCGCTCATCCGCGCCATGGAGGATGGAGCCGCTCGATACTCCCAACCCGAGGAGCGCACGGTGGGGTCGCTCCAGGGACTCCTCGTCTTTGCCAGGGCCTTCCCCCACGCCTATGCGTTCCTGTTTCAGATCTTCCACTCGGACTACGCTCCCTGGCTTACCCGGCACAAGGTGCCTCGTGACGTGGTGTTCCTGGAGATCCAGGCCGCCATGGACGCGGGACGCATCCCGGCCGGGAATCCCGGCCTCAAGGCGGCGCTGGTCCTGGGGATGAGCATTCGGCTGGCGTTCTTCGAGCGGCAGAATCTCATCCAGGGGGACACCGAGACCATTGATGCGGACCACTGGCGCGCGGTGGCCTCGGTGCTCGAATCATGAGCGGGGAGCGCCGGCCGCGGGTGGTCGTGGTGGGTTGCGGGTTCGGAGGGTTGGCCGCGATCCGGGCCCTGGAGAAGGCTCCGGTGGAAGTGCTGGCCGTGGACCGGAACAACTACCACCTGTTCCAGCCCCTGCTCTACCAGGTGGCCTCGGCCGCCCTGACCCCGGCCGAGATCGCGGTCCCGGTGCGATCCATCCTGAGTCGGCAGAAGAACACGGTGGTGGTCCTGGGGGCGGTCGAGTCCGTGGACCCGGTGGCCAAGCGCGTGCACACCGGGGAGGAGTCGTATCGCTACGACTACCTGGTGCTGGCCGCGGGAGCGGTGGACAACTATTTCGGCCACGACGGATGGAAGGACCGCGCTCCCGGCCTCAAGAGCCTGGGGGGCGCCCTGGAGCTGCGTTCCCGCATGCTGCTCGCCTTCGAGGAAGCGGAGGTGGAGTCCGACGAGGCGGCGCGGCGACGCAAGCTGACCTTCGTGGTCATCGGCGGCGGCCCCACCGGGGTGGAGATGGCCGGCTCCATCAAGGAGTTGGCGGTGGACGTCATCCCGGAGGACTTCCGTCTGTTCGATTCGCGCACCACCCGCGTGGTACTGATCGAGGGCGGCGATCGACTCCTTCCCACCATGGACCCGCGGAGTTCGGCGATCGCCAAACGTGATCTGGAGCGGATGGGAGTGGAGGTGGTGCTCGGAAGCCAGGTGACCGGGATCACCGAGGACGCGGTCCTCTACGGGGATCGGACGCTGCCCTGCGGCAACGTGATCTGGGCCGCCGGGATCACCGGGAGCCCCATTGCCGGGACCCTGGGATCCCCCCTGGCCCGGGGAGGTCGCGTGACCGTGGCTGCGGATCTCTCCGTGCCCGGGCACCCCGAGGTGTTCGTGATCGGCGACCTGGCCGCGGCGGTCAGCGCCGACAGCGGCGAGCCGGTTCCGGGGGTCGCCCAGGGAGCAATCCAGATGGGACGTCACGCGGCACGGGTCATCCGCACGGAACTGCGGACCGGCTCGCGGGACCCGGTGCCCCCGTTCTCCTATCGGGACAAGGGAACCATGGCCACCATCGGTCGCTCACGTGCCGTGGCCGAGTTGTTCGGCCGGGTCTTTGGCGGATTCCCGGCCTGGCTCATCTGGTCGACGATCCATGTCGCTTTCCTGATTGGGTGGCGCAATCGCCTGGTGACCTTCCTATCCTGGGTCCAGAGCTACCTGTTCTTCCGTCGGGGGTCCCGATTGATCACCGGCGAGCGCTTGCCCTCGGTGGTGAATCCGGTGGACGGAGAGAATCTGCGGACCCCAGCCGCCGGTGCAAAGGACTGAAACAGCGCGTGTTACAATCCCCGGAACGGATTCGCTCCCACCGGGTATTCGAAGCAGGGGGTGGGGCGCACGTCCCGGCCCTTGTCCGGGTGGGGTGACGGGTGCCACCATTCAGCTTGAGGTTCCAATCGGGAACCCGACCCCGCCCGTAGGACACGGCGGCCCCAGGCCGCCGGGAGGAACACACATGCGGCATCAACGTTCGGATCGAGCCGGATCCTGGCAGCCGACGGAGTGGGGGGGACATGGGCAAACCGACAAGGTGGACCACTGGGAACAATCCCCGGCCACCGTGCACAAGCGTCTCGAGTTGGGAGAGCCGCTGGTGCTCGTGGATGTCCGGGAGGCGTGGGAGCACGATGTGGTCACCCTGCCCGAGGCGCGGCTGATTCCGCTCAATGAGCTCCGCTACCGCGCGGAAGAGGAACTGGAGTGGGACGACGACATCGTGGTCTACAGCCATCACGGACTTCGCAGTCTCGAGGCGGCCAGTATCCTGTGGGAACTCGGCTACGAGTCGGTACGCAGTCTGGCCGGAGGGATCCATCGCTGGTCCCTCTCGGTGGACACGTCCCTGCCAACGTACTAGAACAACATTGATGAACTGGGGCGGGGCTGTTGTGGCCCCGCCTCGTCGTATCCGGGTTCACGTGCGGGGCACGCACCCGGTGAGGGAGACGGTATGGGGTTCATGAACGAGGAAGTCCAGACCTGGTTGCGGGATCTCGCCGAGATCCCGGGTGACCCGGTTTTGACACGAATGCACGAGGAAGCGAAGGAGCGGGGCTTTCCCATCGTGGGGCCCGAGGTGGGCCGGCTGCTCTTCCAGTTGGCCACCCTCACCGGGGCCAGCCGGGTGTTCGAACTCGGCTCGGGGTTCGGCTACTCCACGCTCTGGTTCGCGAGGGCGATCGGTCCCGAGGGTCGGATCTACCACACCGATGGGGATCGCGCGAACTCGGCCCGGGCGCGGGAGTACCTCAGCGAGGCGGGGCTCCTGGACCGCGTGGTGTTCACGACCGGCGACGCGGTGGAAACGTTGCAGGCCACGCCGGGCGAGTTCGACATCGTATTCATGGACATCGACAAGCACCAGTACCCGGCCGGCTACGAGTGCTTCCGGGATCGGGTCCGGGTCGGTGGCCTGGCCATCGTCGACAACCTCGTGTGGAGCGGTCGCGTGGCCGCCGGTGGGACCGAGCCGGACACCGAAGGCGTCCGCACCTACATCCGGGAGATGTGGAACGACCCCGACTATACCTCCAGTCTGATGCCGGTCCGGGACGGGGTCGGGGTGAGCCTGAGAGTCCGATGACGCCGCTCGGATCCAAGGCGGTTCGAACCGCGTCCAGTTGGGTGGAAGTGGATACGGTGAAGCTCAACGCCAACATCCACGCCTTTCGGGATCGGCTGGGTCCCGGGGTGCAGCTGACCCATGTGGTCAAGGCCAACGCCTACGGCCACGGTCTGGACCTGGTCGCCCGCGAAGACGAAGCGGCCGGTCTGGTGGACCGGCTCGCCGTCATCAACGTCAACGAGTTGCAGGCGGTGCGTGACGCCGGTGTCCGTCTTCCGGTGCACGTGTTGGGACACGTTCCCCTGGGCGCCTGGTCGGCCATCGTGGACGGGGAGGGAACGCCGGTTGTCTTCTCGCGGGAAAGCATCGAGGCCCTGTCGCGGGAATCGGACGACCGGGGCCGGGACATTCCCGTGCATCTCAAGGTGGAAACCGGGACCTATCGTTACGGGGTCCCGGAGAGCGAGGTGCCGGAGTACGTGGCGTTGATCGGCAGGTTGCCCGGCGTGCATCTGGAAGGCCTGACCACCCACTTCGCCAATATCGAGGACACGACCGACCACGGTTATGCCCGTGAACAACTGGACCGCTTCCGCGCCCTGGTGGATCGGGTGACCGCGCTGGGCGTCCGCATTCCCCTGTGCAACACCGCGTGCTCCGCGGCGACCATCCTCTTTCCCGAATCGCACTTCGGCATGGTTCGGGTGGGAATCTCCTCCTATGGCATCTGGCCCAGCAAGGAGACCCGCGTCTCGGCCGGCCACCTGGAAGGGAGCGCGCTCCGGCTGGAGCCGGCCCTGACCTGGAAAACCCGGGTCGGTCAGGTCAAGGAGATCCCCGCCGGGGCCTATGTGGGCTATGGCTGCTCCTGGCGCGCACCGGTGGCGACCCGGCTGGCCGTTCTTCCGGTCGGTTATGCCGACGGCTACGACCGCGCCTTGGGCAACGTGGGACACGTGTTGATTCGCGGACAACGCGCCCCGGTGCGCGGCCGGGTCTGCATGAACGTGACCATGGTGGACGTGACCCATATCGACGGGATCCAGCAGGAGGATGAGGTCGTCCTGCTGGGGAACAGCATGAACGAGACGATCAGCGCCGACCAGATGGCCGGGTGGTGCGGCACCATCGCCTACGAGGTCGTGGCGCGCATTGCCGGGCATCTTCCGCGGGTCCGGGTCCAGCAGGCATGAGCGGCGGGGGACCCCGCAGCGCCTTCGTCCTGTCCGCGTGCCTGGTCGGTCTGGCGCTCGCCGCCTGTCGGCCGTCCCCTCCGGACTTTACCGGCAAGGATCCGGACAGCCTGTTTCGCGCCGCCGTGGTCCCGGTGCTGAGGGATCAGTGCGAGGAATGTCATTTCGAGGGGGGACCCATGTACAGGGACATGCCCTTCGACGATCAGGAGTTCGTCCTCGAACTGGAAGACGAACTGCTGGCGCGCCTCTCCGGCGGTGGAAGGGGAACGGTGGCGGGGTGGCTCGCCCTCACCCGGGAGACGCGGCGGGAAGGCTCCGACTAGAGTCCTTCGCCGGGCTCCGTGGCCGGCTCCAGTTCCGGTTCCGTGACCGCGGCGGAGTCCTCGAGCGCCGTGTCCGAGACCGGCACCGGTTCCACCTCGAGCATGAGCCGATCGACGGTGCACCCGGCGACCCGGTTGCCCATCTCGTGCCCCAGGTAGAGGGATCCCTTCCACACGTACCACCTGCCGGGATCCAGGCGAATCGGGGTGGGTTGGGAATGACGCGCGACTTCCTCGTCGGCAGCGTCCACGAGGAGGACGTCGAAGCTCTTGAAGAGGAGCGCGTTGGGTGACTGGTTGATCAGGGTCAACTCGTAGTCGTACCGGTACTCCGGCGGGAGCGACTGGCCACTGAAGACCATGCCCACCTCGAGCGAGTCCTGGAAGGTCCAAACCGCCATGGGTTCGGGATCCGCGACCGGTTCCGGCGGGGGAGGCTCGGGGGAGCCTGCGCACCCGGCCAAGCCAATGGCTCCGAGCGCGATAATATTGATCAAATGTCGGCGAAAAGTCCCGGTCATTGGTGCCTCCTGTCCAAGGACACGGCCTTGGGCGATCCTAACCGTTATCGGCCGGAGACGGGAAGGGTTGCGCCATTATTCCCAACCCGGGGTCAGGGCAAGGAGGGGGCCTCCAGGGGCATGCCGTGGCTTCGGCGCAGTTCGAGGTAGCCGGGGGTGGCGATGAGGTCGGTCGCCTCTTCCAACATCGGGAGGAGCAGGATGGCGCGTTCCTTGCGCCGCATCGCGACCGCGGTCAATTCGAGCGCTTGATCCACTTCCCCCAGGGCGGCGAGGAGGAGCGCGAGCGGAGCGGCCTCCAGGCGTCCCGCGACCCCGGCTTCGACCCAACTGCCGATGCGTCCTGCCCGTTCCTGCGGGTCGTCCAGGGCGATCCACTCGGAGAGGTCCACGCCCATTCCCGCGCGGGTGTAGAGCGCTGCCGCCGTGTCGAGTTCCCCGCCGCGGGTCAGGTGGCCGGCCCAGCGGGTCTGGGCGGCGGCATGTTCCGGTTCCAGATCCAGCACGTCCCGGATCAGACGAGCCCCCTCTTCGGTTTGTCCCCGACCCAGGAGATACGCGCCGAGAAGAACCCTGGACTCGTTGGATCCGGGGGCCAGGGCCACGGCGCGCCGGAGGTGGGCCTCGGCGGCCGGCACGCGATCGGCGGCGACCAGGTACAGGCCGTACCATTGGTGCGCCTGGGCGTTCGCCGGCGCCAGTTCGAGGGCCCGCTCCAGGGAAACACGGGACTCGTTCCACTCCCAGCGACCCTGGACAATGGCGTGCCCCAACACGGCATGGGCGTCGGCGAGCCTCGCGTTGAGTGACAGGGCCTGGCGCGCGGCCTGCTCGGCGCGCAGATAGGCATCCCGGGTCGACAGGTTGGTGACACCGTACGACGGGAACAGGACCAGCGTGTGGGCCAGGGCGGACCAGGCCGGGGCAAAGGTGGGGTCGAGGTCGAGGGCCTTCTCCATCAATTCGCGGGCTCGGGCCACGGATCCGGGGGTGGCCCGGTTTCGCTCGTGGATCCCCTCAAGGTAGAGCCGGTAGGCGCTCGTGTTGCCGGTGGGGTGGGATCGCACCGCCTCCAGTTCCTCGTCCCGCAGGATCAGACTCAGCTCCTGGCACACCTGCTCGGCGATCCGGGCCTGGGCGTTGAACAGGTCCGGGACGGTGAGGGGGGAGTCGAAGGTGTCGGACCAGAGAGACGCGGGGTCGCCGGTCCGGGCGAGCCGGGGGATCATCCGCAGCGTACCCGTTCCCTCCGGGCCGGACTCAACGAGGCCGGTGAGCGTGTAGTCGGGAGGGGGGCCGGTCCGCAGATGCGTCGGCAGGTCATGGGTCCCGAGGCCCCCGTCGCTTCCCTCCAGGGTGATCAATTCCAGGGACTCCACGAAAGCCAGGCGGCGGGTGATCTCGCCGCTCATGCCGGAAGCCCAGACGTCGTCGGGATCCGACCGAGGGGTTTCGAACGGTAGGACCAGGAGTCGGGTCCTGGCCGGGATGGTGATACCCAGGTCCTTCGGGGCTCCCCCGCGGAGTCCGATCCATGCCACCAGCGAGGCCAGGGCAACAGCTCCGGCCACCGCCCAGGGAACGAGGCGACTCCCACGCACGCGCACCGGGGTCGGCGGGGAACTCACGCCACGACTCGCGGTGAGCGGGAAGGGCCCGGACGGGCCGGGTCCGAAGCTGGAGTTCGACCCAACGGGGACTGCATGGGCGGCCGAGTCTACCAGGGGCACCGGGACCGCGTCGTCGTGGCAACCGGCCAGCGGCAACGGTTTGGCCGACCTCGCCCGCTTCCGACCCCTCTGGTACACTCTGCCGCTCGCACTCGGACCGTACCTCTTGCCCCCCGAACCCACGTTCATCCCACCTACATGACCCAACCCGCATTGGTCCTTCGGGACATCAAGAAGTCCTACTATGGCAATCCCGTGCTCAAGGGGGTAACCCTGGAGCTGCAGCCGGGGGAGATCCATGGCCTGGTGGGGGAGAACGGGGCGGGCAAGTCCACCCTCATGAACATCCTGTTCGGGATGCCGGTCATCCACGAGACCGGTGGGTTCGAGGGAACGATCGAAATCGATGGCCGCGCGGTGAAGCCCCGTTCACCCAGCGAGGCGATGGCGTTGGGGATCGGCATGGTCCACCAGGAGTTCATGCTGCTGCCGGGGTTCTCGGTGACCGAGAACATCAAGCTGAACCGCGAGCGGACCCACCCCAACCCGGTCAGCCGTGCGCTGGGACCGGTGACCCGGGGGGCCTCCCACGCCCTGGCCACCCTCGACATGAAGCGGATGCGCGCCGAGTCGCGACAGTCCCTGGACCGGATCGGGATGTCCCTGGATGAGATGGTTCCGGTGGCCGGGCTTCCGGTGGGGCATATGCAGTTCGTGGAGATCGCCCGCGAGGTCGACAAGGAAAACGCGCGGGTGCTGGTCTTCGACGAACCCACCGCGGTCCTGACCGAAGGGGAGGCGGCCGAGCTCCTGGAGACCATGAAGTCGCTGGCCAAACAGGGAATCGCCATCCTGTTCATCACCCATCGCCTCGATGAGATCCTCGAGGTGACGGACCGGATCACCGTGCTGCGGGACGGCTCCATGGCGGCCAGCCTGGACCGGGCCAACGCGACGGTGGCCACCCTGGCCGAGACCATGATCGGTCGCGAGATCGAGCAACGGGACCTTCCGCCGCGTACCGACGATCGGACCTCGGAGATCCATCTCACCCTTTCCGGGCTCGAGGTCTCCATGCCGGGCGAAATGGTGCGGGGGGTGGACCTCGAGGTTCGCCGCGGGGAGATTCTCGGCATTGGAGGGTTGGCCGGACAGGGCAAGATCGGGATCGCCAACGGCGTGATGGGGCTGTTTCCGGCGACCGGCAACGTGACCCTGGACGGAACCCCGGTACCCCTGGGAGATGCGCGCGCCGCGCTGGAGCGGGGTCTGGCCTTTGTCAGCGAGGACCGGCGCGGGGTCGGCCTCCTTCTGGACGAACCCATCGAGGACAACATCGCGGCGACCGCACTCCAGGTCCAGGGCAAGTTCCTCAAGGGGAGCGGGCTCCTCGCCCTGTTCGACACCGCGACCGCGCGTCGTCATGCCGAATCCTGCATCAAGGACTTCGACATCCGTTGTCGGGGGCCGCGGCAACCGGTACGGCGGCTCTCGGGCGGCAACCAGCAGAAGGTGTGTCTGGCCAGGGCGATCACCCTTGAGCCCCAGTTGCTCTTTGTCTCCGAACCCACGCGCGGGATCGATGTCGGGGCGAAGGATCTGGTCCTGAACCTGCTCGTGGCCATGAACCGCGACCACGGAACGACCATCGTCCTCACCTCGAGCGAGCTCGGGGAGCTTCGCCGTATCTGCGATCGGATCGCCATCATCGATGCCGGTCGGGTCGCCGGGGTACTGGCGCCGGACGCGCCGGATGTCGATTTCGGATTGTTGATGGGCGGCAAGGCCCAGCTCGTGGAGGGACGCTCCTCTTGAGTGGCGTGCTGGAGTTCGTGGGTCGGTTGGGATGGACGCGGCTCGTCCTGTTCTTGTTCCTCACCGGTCTGTTTGTCGTGTCCTACGTGGGCACGGGTCTCGACTTTTCCCTCCTCGTGACCGATTGCCTGGTACGGACGGGGATGAACGGGGTGCTGGTGCTGGCTCTGGTCCCCGCGGTGCGGGCCGGAGTCGGGCTCAACTTCGGGATTCCCCTGGGTATCGTATTCGGCCTGTTCGGCATGGTCACCCTCATGGACATGGACGCGCGGATCCCGGGAGTGAACCTGAGGGGCTGGACCGGGCTCATCGGCGGTATGGGGCTGGGCGGGCTCACCGGGGCAGTGGCCGGCTACCTCTACGCAAAACTTCTGGAGCGGGTGAAGGGCCAGGAGATGATGGTCGGCATCTATGTCGGCTTTGCCTCCGTGGCCGGGGCCTCCATCTATTGGTTGGTGGCTCCGGTGGCCAACCCCGAGTTGGTGTGGCCGCTGGGGGGGGCGGGGCTCCGCAATACGCTGGTCCTCTCGGAATACTATCCGCAGTACCTGGATCGACTTCTCTCCTTCCCGGTGGGGGCCGGTCGGTTCCCGACCGGGTTGCTGCTGTTCTGGTTGGCGCTGTGCGGCCTCATGTCCCTGTTCCTGCGTACCCGGGTGGGACTGGCCATGTCCGCGGCCGGGGAGAATCCGCGTTTCGCCGAGTCCAGCGGGATCGACGTCTCCCGCATGCGGACCCTGGGGGTGGTGCTGTCCACCATGCTGGGCGCGGTGGGGATCGTGCTGTTCAGCCAGTCCTACGGATTTGTCCAGCTCTACAAGGCGCCGCTCCTCATGGCCTTCCCGACCGTGGCCGCCCTGCTCATCGGGGGGGCGACGGTGCGTCGCGCGACGGTAGGGCACGTCATCATCGGGACGTTCCTGTTCCAGAGCGTGCTGACCACGTCGCTGCCGGTCGTGAATGAACTGGTGGTGCGTCAGGGGGCGGGGGCGGAGTGGGGCAACCTTCCCGAGATCGCCCGGCTCATCATCTCCAACGGCATCATCCTCTACGCTCTCACCCGCAGGGATGGGGGAAGCTGATGGGGGTGAAGTTTTCCCGGGAGCGCGTGATCGGTGCACTGACGCAGAACGTGGTGCCCATCCTGTTCGGCATCGTGTGCCTGGGTGGGGTCTACGCGGCCGAGATTCCCGCTCCGTTCCTGGCCAACGAGGTGGTGACCCGCCTGGCCCGAAACCTGTTCCTGGTCCTGGGACTCATCATTCCCGTGGTGGCCGGGATGGGGCTCAACTTCGGGATCGTGATCGGGGCCATGTGCGGTCAGGTGGGACTGATCGTCGTCGAGAACCAGAACTGGGAGGGACTCGACGCGCTCTTCCTCGCCATGCTCGTTTCGATCCCGATGAGCCTGCTCTTCGGCTGGTTGACCGGTCTTCTCATGAACCGGGCCAAGGGGCGCGAGATGATCACCGGCATGATCCTCGCCTTTTTCGCCAACGGGATCTATCAGCTGGCGTTCCTTCTCATGGCCGGACCCATCCTGCCGCTTCGCAACGAGCGGGTCCTGCTGCCGACGGGAGTCGGGCTGCGCAACACCATCGACCTGGTGGGAACCAAGCACCGGCTGGACGAGCTCATCCGCCCCAGTTTTCCCTTCATGGGGCTGAAGCTCTTCATTCCGGTGGCCACCTTCGTGCTGATCGGTCTCCTGTGCTGGGGGCTGCGCTGGTACCTGCGGACCAAGTCGGGACAGGACCTGCGCGCGGTCGGCGAGAACCGCCACGTGGCCGAGATCGCCGGCATCAACGTGAACGCAAACCGGATGCGGGCGGTGGTGCTCTCGACCCTGCTCGGCGGGATAGGTCACGTCCTGTGGCTGCAGAATATCGGGACCATGAACACCTATCAGAGCCATGAACAGGTGGGGGCCTACGCCATCGCCGCGATCCTGGTCGGTGGCGCCACCGTGGCCCGGGCTTCGATCTGGAACGCGCTGCTGGGCACGTTCCTGTTCCATACCCTGTTCGTGGTCTCTCCCATCGCCGGACAAAAGCTTCTGGGAAGCGCTCAGATCGGCGAGTTCTTCCGGGAGTTCATCGCCTACGCGGTCATTGGAGTCACCCTGGCGCTCCATGCCTGGAAAACCCGCCGGGGCTGACCGGTCCACGCACGTCCCCGCGGAGCGTTTCTAAAGAATTTTCCAGATTGGGATGTGCTTCGTGGGTGAGGTCCAAGAATTCACCCGACACCCGGCACCCGGGGCCCTTCCGCAGCGGACTGTGCCGAGGCGATTTCTCCTGTCCGGTTTTGGTGTGGACGACTTTCCGGTCTCCCTCCTAGGATGCCCGTCAGGTGTGAACTTGACCGCCAAACAAGGAGGGACCGTGGCAGCGAGGAAAATGCTCGCGGAATTTTTCGGTACGTTCTGGCTGGTTCTCGGAGGATGCGGGACGGCCGTGCTTGCCGGTTCTCAGGTCGGTTGGCTTGGAGTCTCCCTGGCCTTCGGATTGACCGTCCTCACCATGGCCTATGCCGTGGGTCATATCTCGGGATGTCACTTGAACCCCGCCGTATCGGTCGGCCTCGTCGCCGGGGGGCGAATGCCGGCCTCGGAGCTTCCCCGCTACGTGCTGTCCCAGGTCGCGGGAGCCATCAGCGCCGCGTTCGTGCTCATGCTGATCGTGCAGGGCGCCGGCAACTGGGAAGCGGTGAAGGCCGCGGGCTTTGCCGCCAACGGCTTCGGCGAGCACTCGCCGGGCGGCTACGGCATGGGCGCGGCGCTCCTTGCCGAGGTCGTGCTCACCGCGTTCTTTCTCATCGTCATTCTCGGGACAACGGACTCGAAGGCCTCGGCGGGAATGGCAGGATTGGCGATCGGACTCGCGTTGACCCTGATTCACCTCATCGGGATCCCCGTGACCAACACATCGGTGAATCCCGCCCGCTCCACCAGTCAGGCCATCTTCGTGGGGGGCTGGGCGGTCCAGCAACTCTGGGTGTTCTGGGTCGCCCCGATCGTGGGTGCGGTGTTGGGCGGCATGATCTACCGGTTCATGGGCGGCGGCGAGGAAGCGGCATAGCGGGGCGCGGGATACCACCGGCCACGAACCATGGTCCCGAGGGGCGCCCGGAGCGGTGTCAGGTCCTCCAGCGGGTTGCCATCGAGAAGCATGAGGTCGGCCCGCATGCCGGTCTCGACCGCTCCCCACTCGCCGGACTCACCAAGGTAGCGCGCCGCTTCGCGGGTGGCGATGCGCAGGACCTGTTCCCGGGGGATGCCGGCACGGTGGAACTCGGCAAGTTCATCGAAGAGGGATGACCCGGGCGCCACGACGTCGATTCCGGAGTCGGTGCCTGCCAGAAGAGGAGCGCCGGCGTCGTAGAGCGCCTTGACGAATTGCCGACGGTTGGCAGCCATGGCCTCCCGGGAAGCTGCGGGCTGACGACCGGCGAGGGCGATGAAGATGGCAAGGGTCGGACAGTTCCAGGTTCCGGCTTCCACCGTCTTGCCGACCAGGGCGGGAATGCGATCCTCGTGGATGCGGAACCAGGCAGGATATCCCTGCCCACCCTGGGCCGTGATTGCCACCTCGTAGCCGCTGAGGTGCTCGATGCAATCCTGCCCTGCTTCCAGGACCCGGTCGATGCCTACCCGATGCGGAACGTGGCCGCTGAACGGAACCCCCCGCTCCTTCGCCGCGGCGGCGACCGCGTTGTAAACATCGAGTCTCAGGTTCTGGTACATCTTCAGCACCGGCCACCCGTCCCCGGTCAGGCGTTCGACCAGGGCAGGAGCCTCGGAAGGGTCCATGATGATCTGGGTCTGCGGCCAGCTGGGAGGGGTTCCGTCCACTCCCGGGCTGAGCGAGTGGATGGTGGGAGAAACGATCTCCCCTGCCTCCGCGCGGGCCATGTGGCCCTGCAGTCCCTCCCAACCCCAGCAATTACGCACCATGGTGATGCCGTGGGCCACATAGACCGAGAGATCCAGGGAGGAGATGTGGACATGCATGTCCGCGAGTCCCGGCATGAGGAACAGGCCGGTCCCGTCGATCCGACGCACACCGGCAGGCAGGATCGATGCACCGGTCGGGAGGACGCTCAGGATTCGCCCGTCCTGGACGAGCACCGTCCGGTGGGGGAGGATGGTTTCGGGCGCGCCTTCGGCCATGGGGATGACGGTGACGTTGACGAAAGCGGTGGTCGGGGTGTCGTCGCTGGACGCGGAGCCGGCGGTGGGGGCATCCGCGCAGGCGGCGGGGAACAGCAGGGTGCCCACCAGCGCCCCCGGTATGGATGCGCGGCGGAGCCTCGATCGCCAGGTCATACGCTCTCTCAATCAAGCCCAGGGCATCGTAGCAGAACGGTGCCCCAGGCTGTTCCCGCCCGCAGACGTCCCCCGTGGGTCAAGGGGAGTTGTCATGAGCCCACCGATGGCACTCGGAACAGAGGGTGATGAGGTTCGAGGGGTCGTTGCCGCCGCCGGCTGCGCGGGGATTCAAGTGGTGCACGGCCAGGAACCTCGTGTTGCGGCACCCCTGGACCCGACACGCGTATCGATCCCTCACCAGCACGGCGAGCCGGGTTGATGGGGGAATGGAAGCCCGGTTGGCTCGACCGTGGCCATGAACATGGGCATCGCAGAGGATCGCCTTGAGCGTAGCCGGACTCAGCTTGAGAGGGCCCCTGCGGGACGGGACTTCTCCGGTCCCGCATTGAGGGCACAGGAGCACTGAGACCTGGTAGGGCGATCGAGGGATGTTCTTTCCCCGGGGAAAGTGAGGCTCTGCCTCGGGGCGGTCACTCTCCCGGTCCTCGGCGGGTTGGCCGGAGTCCTCTCGCGATTCGCGAGGCGTGTCCGCGCCGATCGTTTCCGTTGCCTCCGGCGTTGCGGGTCGGCTACCCGCGGTGACGGTGGATGAACGAGCGGGCTTTCCTGACAGAACCAGTGCCTCCAGTCCCGCGAGCATCAGCAGTTCCTTCTTCTCGCGATGCTCCTGCTTGCGCAGGGCTTCCAGAAGCGCCTCGTACCGCGCGAATTCCAGTGCGTCGAGTCGCAGGGTAAGAACGACGGGAGCATCGGGGATCGGCGGCTTTGCCGGGTCCAACCCGACGACGCTCGGGTCTGTCCCCGCTTCCTCCGGTGTCGTCACGCGCAGGGACAGGCCCCCCTCGGTCGTGTTGGATCCGGGTTGCCCAGCCGTTCCCGGAACCGCATCCTGGCTTGGCCCGGCCCCCGCCGTGGGGCGCAGGTCCAGAGCGGGTTGTGACCCACCACGTTTCGTCTGAGCCACTGCGCGAGCGGTGCGGACCCTCTCTTCCAACTCCAGGCGTGAACAATGGGTTGCCTGTTTCAACCAATCCCGTTCGGTCCTGGGCGTGGCGACGGTTGCCACCTCGCGCGCCTTGGTCCAGGGGATCTTCCCGGCGGCGAGGGCGCGACGCAGGAGGGGAAGCTCCCGGAGACGCTCGGTGAGCCTTAGGAACTGGGAGGTCTTCGCGGGGGAGAAGCCCAGCGCGCCGATCGCATACTCGTGGATCGAAACGTAACCCAGCTTCCGGTACAGCTTTCGTCGGACGACTTCGCCGAACCAGAGTACGGCGCAGGACTCGGCCCGGTGCATGGCCTCGAGTGAGGCGTGCAGTCGTTCGTGCACGCGAAAGGCGGGGAGGTTCCTGCGGAATTGGGCATGTCGGGGTGTGCCCAACAAGGCGGTCGCGGCCTCTTGTGATGCCTCTGCCCCCGACGGTTGTGGGTGCGAGGTTGCGATGAGCGACATGAGCGTCCTCCTGGAGGTTGGTGACAGGGCCTCAAGGTTGTGAGGGGCTGTCTGTCCATGACGAGGACGATGGGAGGACGTCCGCAGAAATACTACGTGTGTGATTAGTGGCGCGTCAAGATGCTCCAGGGCCGGGTCTCAGGACAAGCGGTCCCGTACGGCGGAGTTTCCCCGGGGAATGTCAGGGGGAACGGCTTTACTCCGGAGGCGGAGCGACCGGGGCCGCGTTCGAAGCCCCCGGTGGGCCTGGCAGGGCGCAGCCGGGACCCGCCGCACCGGGATCCAGTCCGCGACAGACGGCCGGGTCGGCGGAAGCGAAGCGACCCAGGAACGGCCGATTCGCAGCGACGCACCGATAGCCCAGCTCGACAAGCCAGATCAGGGGAGGAATCCGGAGCACCCGGACAAACCCGCTCCAGCCAAGGGACTTCAGGACAGTCAGGACCGCCCTCCCGGCGGATTCACGCTGTCCGTCGGGGTGGATCACCTGCACCGCCTTGGCACAGGCTGCGCTGAGGGCCTCATCGACGGGGGGCGTCGGGGCGTCCTGGTACGCCGATATCCTGAAGTGGTGCTCCGCGCCACGGCGAAGCGCCCACTCCACGCACCAGCAGCAAAACCCGCAGGTCCCGTCCCACAGGAGCCACGGCCTGGAATCTCTGTTGCCTGCATCACGGCTGGTCACGGGACTCGTATCCCCCGGTGTGGGTGTCGGTTGTAGCTCGCCGCCCAAAAAAGGTGCGGCGGGAGCGCCCCCCATCCGGATCGCCCCCATCCCGGGCGCACCGTATCACAGGGGGGTGCTACACTTGCCTCCCCGGACGGGCCCCCTCTCTGTTTCTATCGCCTTGGCCAAGGAGGATTCCGGATGATCAAGCGTGTCGCATGGGGAATGGTTCTGCTCTCGGCCGTTGTGGGCTGGGGATGCGGTGGAGGCAGCGCCTCCGAGGACCAAGCCTCGGCCGACGGTTCGCTGCCGTTCAAGATCGGCATCATGACCGGTACCGTCTCCCAGGGCGAGGATGAGTACCGTGGAGCGGAGCGGATGATCGCACGCTACGGCGAGGACCGTATCCGCCACGTCACCTATCCGGACAACTTCATGACCGAGCAGGAGACGACCATCGCCCAGATCCTCAACCTGGCCGCCGATATGCAGGTCAAGGCGATCGTGGTCGCCCAGGGCGTGCCGGGAACCATGGCGGCGATCAAGAAGGTGCGCGAGCTTCGGCCGGAGATGGTGTTCATCCTGGACAATCCCCACGAGGATCCGCACCAGATCAGCCAGTACGCCGACCTGTCGCTCATTCCGGACGATCTCATGCGTGGCGAAACCATCGTCCAGCTTGCCCAGGAGATGGGGGCGACCAACTTCGTCCACTACTCGTTCCCGCGACACATGAGCCAGGAGCTGTTGGCCCGGCGCAAGGACATCATGGAGACGAAGGCCAAGGAACTCGGCATGGGCTTCGTCTATGTCAACGCACCGGACCCCACCGGCGATCAGGGGCTCCCCGGTGCGCAGAAGTTCATCCTGGAGGATGTACCGCGGCAGATTTCCCAGTACGGCAAGGACACCGCGTTCTTCTCCACCAACTGCGGCATGCAGGAACCCCTCATCCGTTCGGTCATGGACAACAACGCCATCTTCCCGGAGCAGTGCTGTCCGTCGCCGACCCATGGGTATCCCGGAGCGCTGGGTATCGCCATCACCGAGGAACAGGCCGGCGACATGGGTCAGATCCGCCAGGCGATCGCGCAGAAGGTGGAAGAGGCCAATCAGCACGGACGCATGGCGACCTGGCCCATCTCCATCGGGATGGTGACCATCGAAGCCGCGGTGGAGATCGCGATCAAGACGCTCAACGGTGAGATGGAACTCACCGATCAGGAGGCGGTACGCGGCGAAATGATAGCCGCGGCCGGAGCGGACGTGACCATGGTTCCGTTCGAGGGCAAGGAGAACTACTTCCTCGTCCTGCTCGATAGCGTCATTTTCTAGGACGGTACGCCGGAGCCTGACCGGCGTTCTGCGGCCCCGGAGCCTCATTGAAAACGGCCCGCTCGGGATATCCCGGGCGGGCCGTTTCCGTTTCCCGGGCCGCGTTGCGCTCTCCCTAGGCCTGACCCCGGCCGGCAAACGCGCAGAACCCGTGCATGAAACGTTGAGCGCGATCCCGCAACGCCTCATCGGTGATGTGACCGTCGGCAAGGACCTGATGGGCCGAGGAAACGTTCAGCCCGCCGCCGAACCACATTCGGACCCCCAACGCGCGCAGGACCGGCAGCCAGGCCGCCTGGGCCATGCGGGTCCCGCCGCTCCCGGGGGTCGCGCCCACCACGGCGAAGGGCCGATCCCCGAAGGCCTTCGCGTTGTCCTTGCTGGGTCGCGACAACCAGTCGACGGTGTTCTTCAGCACCCCGGGAAGTGAATGGTTGTACTCGGGCGTGGCCAGGATCACGCCGTTGCTCGCCATCAGCTTTTCCTTGAGCGCAACAACGGCCGGCGGGGGGCCGTCCGCGACCTCCGCATCGCCGTCATAGAGCGGGATGCCCTCGGGAGTGGCGACCTCGAGCACCCAACCGTCCGGGGCCATCTTGGCCAGGGCGTCGAGGAGGGACTTGTTGAAGGATGCCTTGCGCAGGCTTCCGGCAATGGCAAGGATGCGGGGCATGGACTCTCCTGATCAGCTCTACGAGGCGACGGTGCGGCGTCTGGCATCGATTCCGGCCAGCAGCGTATCGAAGGGCGCGACGAACTTCTCGATCCCCTCGCGCACCAGATCGTCCGTTACCGCTTCGAGGGCGATGCCCACCCCGGCAAGAGCGGTCAGCGCCTCCCGCGCCTGGTCCACCTGGTCGGCCACCGTTTTGGCCACCGTCCCGTGGTCCAACAGCGCATCGAGCGTCTCGTCGGGGAGCGTGTTCACGGTGAACGGCCCGATGAGCGGCTCCACGTACTTGAGGTCCGGGTAGGACGGGTCCTTGGTCGAGGTGCTGGCCCACAACGGCTTCTGCACCCGGGCTCCGGCTGCCTTCAGCTTCTCCCAGCGTTCGCCGGAGTAGACCGCTGACCAGGCCCGGTAGGCCAGCTTGGCGCTGGCCACGGCGGCGGTTCCCTTGAGGGCCGTCGCGGCCGACGTCCCCAGGGCATCCAGCTTCGCGTCCACCGCGCTATCGATGCGGCTCAGGAAGAAGCTGGCCACCGAAGCCACGTTGGCCAGGTCCAGGCCCCGGGCCATGCGGGCCTCCATGGCAGCGAGATGGGCCTCCATGACCGCACCGTAGGCCTCCAGACTGAACAACAGCGTGATGTTCACGTGGATGCCCTCGGTCAGACAGGTCTGGATGGCGGGGATGCCCTCGGGGGTACCGGGAATCTTGATGAGCACGTTCTCCCGCCCCACCGCGGCCCACAGGCGTCGCGCCTCGTCGATCGTGCCCTGGGTGTTGCGGGCCAGATGCGGCGAGACCTCCAGGGACACGTAGCCGTCGGTCCCGTTGCTCGCTTCGTGCACGGGACGGAAGAGATCGCAGGCATCCTGGATGTCCCGGATGGCCAACCCTTCGTAGATCGCGGTGGCGTCGGCCCCTCCCTCGGCCAGGGAGCGGATGTCCGCGTCGTAGCCTTCCCCGGCCGAGATCGCCTTGTGGAAGATGGCCGGGTTCGAGGTCACCCCGGTGACGCCGGCCCGGATCAGACCGGCCAGGCGTCCCCCGCGGATCATGTCCCGGGTCAGGTTGTCGAGCCAGATGCTCTGACCCTGGGCGTCCAGGGCCTTGAGAATGTCGTTTGTCATGGGAACGGGGCCTCCGCGCGAGGTAGGGAAGAGGGATCAAGGCAACCACTATACCCCAGGCGGCCGAACCGGAGTGGGACAGGAAGTCGCCCACCGCATCCACGAACCGGGCGGCTCAGCGGCCTCCCCGACCGGGGTCGGGGCTAGGGGGAAATGATCCCCAGCCAGTTGCCGAGGATGAACTCCATGCGCCCGGTGAGGAGCGAGATCCTGGCCATCACCGTGTAGCCGAAGGCCGCGCCGAAGGAGATCATGAGCACGTAAATCCCGAACCGGCTCACCTTCCCCAGCACACCGGTGTGTTCCTTGGAGAAGAAGAAGTAGACCAGCCCGGAGATCACGCCGGCCACGACAAAGAGGTTGGAAAAGGTCTGACCGAGGGAAAACCCGCCATCGTTGACGACCAGCGGGAGCATGGTCTTCTGGATCTGCACCGCGAAGTCCGAGGTCAGGTAGCGGGTCAGGTTGGTCCCGGCCGCGAAGCCGATGGCCAGGCCCATGGCCATGCGGGACAGATGCGCCGCCGGCGGGACCAGTCGCAGCAGCAGGATGATGCTGAACAGCAACGGGATGATCTTGAGGGGATTGGGCTCCGCGTCCGCGATGTTGGGCAACGCGAAACGGACCATGGGCGGGTACAGCTCGGCAAAGAGGATCGGGACCAGGGTGGACCAGAAGCCCTGCACCATGTAGTACGCCGCACTCACCCCCACGAACAGGTGCTCGGCGAACTTGTAGAACGGGTTGTCCTTGTACAGGAACGAGAAGATCATGAGGGTGAGGAGTGCGCCGACCCAGACCTCGAGATCCGTGCTCAGGTTCATACCGTGTCCTTCCCGCGCCCCGAGGCGAGATAGGCGATATTTCCGACCACGATGAAGGCGATGATGACGAGGTGGGCCACGGTCTGCGGTCCCATCCGCTTCACCGCCTGGGTCGAGGACTCCTCGAACTGCGGGTACCTGGTGACCAGCGCGGCCTCGTACTCCGCTGCACCCTGCAATCCTCCCATGAGTCCCAGCAACTGCTTGGGGAAGTAGGGGTAGAGCAGCGGCGCCTCGACCGCGGTGACGCCGCCCACCATGGGGACATCGGCCCGGTCGCTCCCGAACTGGATCCACTCCTTGACCCCGGGAAACCCGGACCCGATCCCTACGATGAGGGCGAAGTCGTCCAGCCGGTTCACCTCGGCCATGAGGGGAATACCCCCCACCGCGACACCGTTCACATCCACGGGAAAGGTGTCCTTGAAGTTCGAGTACGCCCCGTTGATGACGCCCTGGTTCCCCGCCTTGAAGCCGAAGTTCACGTAGTCCACGCCGTCCACCGCGTCCGGGAAGTCCGGCACGATGACATTGCGGATCATGTTCTCGATCATGGGCGGGCCGGCCGGCCACAGGGTGATCAGGACCAGACGGTGCCCCAGGTGGAGGGCGTGACGCGCCACCGCCTCCAGCATCGGCTGGTTCTCGGGCACCGTGGAGGGGGAGTAGTCCGAGCTGATGAGCACGAGCGAGTTCTCGGGGAGCGACTCCACCTGATCGAAGATGTTCTGGACGATGGGCGTCGTCACCACGGGAAACTCCGCCTCGAACACGAGGGGGATGATCACCGCGAGGGCGATGAAGATGAAGATGAACCGCCGGTCCAGTTGGCCCAGACGTGCCAGCGGAGACGCCATCAGCTGTCCCTCCCGCCGAGGTAGGAGCGTTCGATTCCCAGGATCACCTTGAGCGACGTGGAAATCACCCCCAGGCCGATCCCGATGAGGATCGCCCGCTGCCCGGCCATGTTCGCGGTGGACATGATCCAGTTGGAGAGCGACGGGATGGAAAGGAACTGGAGCTGGTCCGGCAACCACGCGGTCATGGACACCCCCACGAAGGTGCGTCCGAGCAGGATGATCAACGCCGCCACCAGCAGCAGGGTGGCCTCGGGATTCCGGGCACGGAAGGCGCGATAGGAGGCCGAGGCGACAAAGAAGGCGAGAATCGAGAACATGGTCGACTGCAACGGATCGAACATGCCGTCATAGGTGAAGTTGAACAGCGACCCCTGGCTGTTGACGTCGTTCTGCCAGCGCGGCTCGGGAACCCCGATCTTCAGCAACCCCACCACGAGGGTGAAGAAGAAACCGCCCAGGGTGACCAGGCTGTACGGCCAGTCCCGGCCGCGCCGGGAGAGCTTCATCAGGTGGACCCGGACCAGGTTGCCGCCACCCAGGATGAAAGCGACCGCGGCCAGGATGTTGAACCAGTCCGAGATCTCGGGCTCGACCACCGGCTCGAGGGCGGTGATGAAATACGAGACAACCAGAACCCCGCCAATCAAGCCGGTCACGAGGACGGGGAGCCAGATCCGGATCAGCACGAACGGTCTCCTAGTTGGACGAGAAGAGGCGTTGCAGCCAGGCGAACACGGTTCCGAGCGAGTCGTCGGTGAATCCGTTCACCGTGGCCAGCACGGATCCGACCAGGATGGAAGCCATCGCGAACACCTTGCCGAAGTCCTGCCCCCGGAGGCTCCCCAGCAACTGGGCATCCTGGCTGAGATAGGCGCTGGCCGCGAACAGCTCCTCGCCGATCAGCGTGTAGTCGCAGGCGGCCACGAAGAAGGGGAGCTGGGTCGGCTGGGCCGTGCCGGCGATCTGGATCGCGCCGACCGAGAACCCGGTCTCGGCCAGGATGAGCGACTCCGCGAAGAAGGCGCCCATGTAGATGCAGGTGGCCGGCTCGTTGCGGACCATGTAGCCGTCGATGTAGGCCACGTAGCCGAACTGCTCGTCGGTCACGTAGTGGATCCAATCCTCGTTGTAGGCGTCCGGACGACCCGCCGAGAGATACGCCTCGCGCACCGTTTCGCGGCAGGCGGTCATGACCAGGGAGCGATCGGTGGGCACCTCGAGTTCGGCGTCGTACTCCGCGACCTGCTTGGCCACCGACGCGAGAATGGTGACACCGGCCACCGTCTGCACGTTGTCCAGATCCTGCAGCCCGGGGACGTAGAGGACCGGCTTGCCCATTTCGGTGGCGCGCCCGACCGCTTCCTCGATGGCCGAGATCCCGGGGATCTTGCGGATGGTGTAGGACGCTCCGCGTTGGGCACGCAGGGTGTAGGTGAGGATTGCCCCGCCGACCAGGATCAGGATGAAGAGGAGGTTCCACTTGACCGCGGGAGGGCCGTCGACGTCCTGGGCAAACGCCGGAACCGACACCAGGAGTGTCAGCAGAAGGGCGAGGCAGATCGAGAAAAACCGTGGGTTCATGGGGTTCCCAGCCGCGAGAGACGGTGATTCCACTACCGCGGGGCACCATATCCCGCACCCCCGGCGGGTGACAAGAAGTTTCCTCCTCCCGGGAGGCCCGGTTCGCCGGACCCGCGGGCCGGAAGGGACCCTGCTAGAATGTGAATCCACTTGGGCAGGTGAGGTCGGTCCTTCATGCAACGATTCCTGATGATCTGTCTGTTTCTGGTGTCGGGAGCCGCACTCTCCTGCGCGCCGTACCGGGGCAGTCACGAGATGCTCACCCTCGGCGAGGAATGGGCCCTGGGAGCCCGGCTGGCCGGCGACGTCAACGCGACCCTGCAGCTCCTGGATGATCCCGCAGCGACCGCGTTCCTGGAGACCAGCGGCCGGCACATCCTGGACGAGGCGCGGGGCGACTTTGCCTCGGCCGGTCGTGAATGGATGTTCCATGCCGTGCGGGATACCACGGTGCGCGCCTACGAGCTCCTGGGGGGACACATCTACGTGAACTCCGGGCTGCTGGCCCACACCGACGACTACGCGGTTTTCATGGCGGTGCTGGCCCATCAGGTTGCGCATGGTCTGGATCGGCACTCGGCCGAGCGCATCTCGAACGCGTTCGACGAGAAGGATCTGGAGCGGGCCCTTCGCGGAAAAGGTGAGGACGTCTACCAGGAGATCCTCAGCGATGTGATCCACCATGGGGCCCTCGTGGACGCGGGCGAGGACGCGGTACGCGATGCCGATCGTCTGGCCATCGCCTATCTCTACAAGGCCGGCATCGATCCCCTGGGTGTCATCGACGCCCTGCGGGGACTCCAGGAACTCGCCCGTTCCGGTCGTGAGGATCTGGTCCGGTTCGCCGAGGAGTACCCGCTGACCGCGGATCGGATCGAGGATGCCCGCCGACAGATTCGTGCCTTGCCCCCCAAACCCCTTACCCGTGAGGCCCCCGGTTTCCAGGCCTTTCGTGAAGCGATGCTGAGGGACGGGTCCCCGGTCGGCGTTGCGGCCAACGAGGGCCTCCGCTAAGGTACGCCGCGGTCCAGAAACCCGTGATCAGGAGGCAGCATGTCGTCCACCGACCCCGTCGTCCCCTACATTCCGGCCACGGAGAGCCCGCGCGAGATCACGATCCGCGCACTGGTTCTGGGGGCCGTTCTGTCCGCGGTCCTGGCCGGTGCCAACGCCTACCTGGGGCTCAAGGTGGGCATGACCGTCTCGGCCTCCATTCCGGCCGCGGTGATCTCCATGGCGATTCTCCGGATGTTCCGCGACTCGAACATCCTCGAGAACAACATCGTGCAGACCTCCGCTTCGGCGGGGGAGTCCCTGGCCGCCGGGGTCATCTTCACCTTTCCCGCCCTCATCACCCTCCAGTACTGGCAAGGGTTCGACTTCCTGTCCACCTCCATGATCGCCCTCTTCGGCGGACTCCTCGGGGTGTTCTTCACCATTCCCCTGCGTCGCGCGCTCATCCTCGAGGCCAAGCTCCAGTTCCCGGAAGGGACCGCCACCGCAGAGGTCCTCAAGGCGGGGACCGAGGGTGGGGAAGGGGCCAAGCTCATTGCCATCGCCGGGATTGCCGGTGCTCTCCTCAAGCTCTGCCAGACCGGGTTCCGGGTCGCTTCCGGCACGGTGACCGGTGCGTTCACCGCGGGCGGCGCGGTGTTCGGGTACGGAACCGAGCTGGGAGTGGCGCTCCTGGGGGTCGGCTACATCGTTGGGCTCAACATCGCGGTGCTGGTTTTCGCCGGGGGACTGATCTCCTGGTTGGTGGGGATCCCGCTCTACACCGCGTTGGCCGACTCGGCTACCTTGCAGGCGATCGGGGGAGGCGCGACCGGCTACGACCTGGCCGCCGAAGTGTGGAGTGCGCGGATCCGCTACATGGGCGTGGGCGCCATGGCTACCGGCGGGGTGTGGGCCCTGGTCGCCCTCGCCAAGCCCATCCGCGACGGCGTCGCCGCCTCCTGGGCCGCGGTCAAGGCTTCCCGTGCCGGAGGAGGCATGGCGGTCCCGCGCACCGAACAGGACACGCCCATCAACGTGGTCCTGATCGGGACGCTGTTCCTGGCCATTCCCATCTTCTTCGTCTTCCGCGCGGTGATCGACCCGGCCGTCCTTGGAATCACCGGGCAGACCTACACGCTCACCCTTCTCTTCAGCGTGGCGTTTTCCCTGGTGGCCGGGTTCCTCTTTTCCTCCGTGGCCGGCTACATGGCCGGGCTGGTCGGATCGTCCAACAACCCCATCTCCGGGGTGACCATCGCCACCATTCTCGCCATCTCACTCATTCTTCTCGTCCTGTTGGGCAAGGAGATCGACTTCGCGGTGGACGAGACCAAGGCCCTGGCCGCCGCGGCAACCGCGATCCTGGTCGGGGCGGTCGTGTGCTGCGCCGCCGCGATCGCCGGGGACAACCTGCAGGACCTCAAGGCGGGTCAGCTGGTCGGCGCCACGCCACGCAAGCAGCAGATCATGCAGATCGTGGGAGTGGCCGCAGCCGCCTTCACCATCGCCCCCATTCTCCAGCTCCTGTTCACGGCCTACGGTCTGGGAGACGTGTTTCCGCGTCCCGGGATGGACCCCGGCGAGGCGCTCCGGGCACCCCAGGCAACCCTGATGAGTTCCGTGGCCGACGGCGTGTTCTCGCGCAACCTGCCCTGGAACATGATCTCGATCGGGGCGCTGATCGCGGTGGCCATCATCATCTTCGACAAGGTCCTCGAGTCCCGCAAGAGCACCTTCCGGGCCCCGGTTCTCGCGGTCGCGGTGGGTATCTACCTGCCCTTGGAGCTGACCGTTCCCATCTTCGCCGGCGGCATGGTGGCCTGGGCGGTGGCCCGCTCCCTGGCCGGGAACGCCGAGGAACTGGGTCGTTCCAAGCGGCGCGGGTTGCTCTTCGCTTCCGGGTTGATTACCGGTGAGGCCCTGGTGGGGATCCTGCTGGCCATTCCGTTCGCCGCGGCCCAGAACACCAACGTCCTGCGGATCGCCCCCGAGGGCTTCGAACCCATCGCCACCGGGATCGGCCTGGCCGGCTTTGTCGGGTTCGTGCTGTGGCTGCATCGGGTGGCCCGGGGCAAGCGGGCCTAGGCCAAGGGGATCCTTGACGGAGTTCATGTTCCACGCTATCTTGATAGGGACCTTAGCCGAAACTCACTCGAAGGATCGACCCGACCCATGAACTCCTTGCCCACGGTCAATACGCTGCGCTTTGGCATCGCCAGCTCCTGTTGTACGGCCTGTGTGTGTTCCTGCGCCTGTGC
The DNA here is from genome assembly GCA_942491735.1 of Candidatus Eiseniibacteriota bacterium. Lineage (GTDB taxonomy): Bacteria > Eisenbacteria > RBG-16-71-46 > JABDJR01 > JABDJR01 > CALOCN01. Next base: position 1,533,207 of record CALOCN010000014.1, read on the forward strand.
GCGGGAGGGGAGCGGATCGATCTAGCCGGCGTCTTTCGAGGCAGCATCCACCCACTCTCCTCCGGGCGAGTGGGTTTTTTTTGTTTCGACCCGCGAAGCATCCCCCTCGCCCACCCGACCCTCCCGCCCTTGGCGGGACCTCCCAGGGAGGCTTTGCACATCATGAGTACCCTTCGTGTCCCCGCGACCCGGGAGTCGATCGGCGATCCCCGCCGGGAACTCGGCGCCCGGATCGGCAACACGACCCTCCTGCGCTTGCGGTCCCTGGAACCCCGGGCCGGGGTCAAGGTCTTCGCCAAGGCGGAGTGGGAGAACCTCGGCGGCTCGGTCAAGGCGCGGGCCGCCTACGCCATGATCCTCGACGGGGAGCGTTGGGGTGGACTGACCCCCGGGCGGACCCTGATCGACGCCTCTTCGGGCAACACCGGCATCGCCTACGCGGTGCTGGGGGGCCGCCTGGGGTATCGGGTTACCGTGGTCGCCCCGGGGAATCTCTCCCGGGAGCGGCGACACCGGATCCTCGCCGAGGGAGCGGAACTGATCCTCACCGATCCCCAGGAAGGCATGGACGGGGCCATCGACGCCGCCGCGCGGCGTGCCCTGGCCGAGCCGGGCCGGTACTTCTACCCCGATCAATACAACAACCCGGCCAACTGGAAAGCGCACTATCATGGCACCGGGGCGGAGATCTGGAATCAGACCCGGGGGACGGTGACCCACTTCGTGGCGGGACTGGGGACCACCGGGACGTTTGTCGGTACGGGCAGACGACTGAAGCGGTATCTTCCCGGCGTTGAACTGATCGCCGTGGAACCGGATTCCCCGCTGCACGGGCTCGAGGGGCTCAAGCACCTGGACTCGGCGCGGGTGCCGGGAATCCATGACCCTTCCCTCGCTGGGTCCACCGAGCGGGTGGATACGGACTCCGCATTGAACATGGCCGGGCGGCTGCAGGCCCACGAAGGGCTGGCTCCGGGACCGTCGGCGGCGGCCGCCGCGGTGGCGGCGGAGCGGGTGGCGGCACGCCTGGAAGAAGGTGTCGTGGTCACGGTATTCCCGGACAACGACGACAAGTATCACGAGGAACCCTACTGGAGGCCCACGCCATGAGTCTGATTCTCGACTCCCATCTACCGGACGCGATTCGCGAAGCGGGGGAACGGGCCTACCCCGACGAGTGCTGCGGCTTCCTGCTCGGCCGCTACGACAACCCGCGCCTGGCCACCGAGCTTGCCCCGGCCGAGAACGAGCGCACGGACGCGGCGCATCATCGCTACCTGATCTCGCCCGAGGCCTACCTGCGGGCGGAGATCGACGCGGAGGCGCGCGGACTGGAGATCGTCGGGGTGTACCACTCGCATCCGGACGCACCGGCGGAGCCTTCCGAGTTCGACCGTCGTCACGCCTTGCCGGGACTCTCCTACGTGATCGTCTCCGTGCGGCAACGCCGGGCGGAGGATCTCCGCTCCTGGGCCCTGACCGAGGACCATGTCCGGTTCGACGAGGAACCCATCGCCACCGGGCCCCGGCTCCCCCGCAACCGCGCCCGCCGTCCGGCGCCCACGGGAGGATGACCCATGCCGGTTACGGTTCGTATTCCCACCGTCCTTCGCAAGTACGCCGCCGGTCAGGCCAAGGTGGAGGTTGCCGGCGCGGTAGCCGACGAGGCCCTCGAGTCCCTCATCTCCCTCCACCCGGAACTGAAGTCGCATCTCTATGACGACTCCGGGCAACTGCGCAGCTTCATCAACATCTTCGTCGGGACGGAGAACCTGCGCGACCTTCCCGAACGACATCCGCTGGCCCCCCACGAGGAACTGAGCATCGTGCCCGCGGTGGCCGGAGGGGGGGACGTATCCCGCCCCGCCGACACCGCTACCCGCAACGGTGTGGAACTGGGTCCCGAGGAGATGAACCGGTACAGCCGGCACATGATCATTCCCGAGGTCGGGGTGGCGGGGCAGAAGCGACTCAAGGCTGCGAGCGTGCTGCTCATCGGTGCGGGCGGCCTCGGTTCCCCGCTGTCCCTGTATCTGGCCGCGGCCGGGATCGGCCGGCTCGGGTTGGTCGATTTCGACGTGGTGGAGGAGACCAACCTGCACCGACAGGTCATCCATGGCACCGCGGACGTGGGGCGCAGGAAACTGGACTCGGCGCGGGAGTCCATCGCGGCCATCAACCCGTTCGTGAAGGTGGAGACCCACGACACCCGGCTCACCTCGGCCAATGCCCTCCACATCCTGGATCGCTACGACATCATCGTGGACGGGACCGACAACTTTCCCACCCGCTACCTCGTCAACGACGCGTGCGTGCTCCTGGGCAAGCCCAACGTCTACGGGAGCATCTTCCGTTTCGAGGGGCAGGCGTCGGTCTTCGACGCCACCCGGGGCCCCTGCTACCGGTGCCTGTATCCCGAACCACCCCCCCCCGGTCTGGTGCCGAGCTGCGCCGAAGGGGGCGTGCTGGGCATCCTCCCGGGGATCATCGGAACCCTGCAGGCGAACGAGGCGGTGAAGCTGGTCCTGGGTCTCGGGGACTCCCTGGTGGGGCGCCTCCTCCTCTTCGATGCCCTGGCCATGGAGTTCCGCGAGGTGCGTCTGCGCAAGGACCCGGCCTGCGCCCTGTGCGGGGAGCACCCCACCCAACGGGACCTGATCGACTACGAAGCGTTCTGTGGTGTGGGGGACCTGGCGCCTCCCGCAGCGGTACCGGAGATCTCGGTGCGGGAACTGTCCGAGCGTCTGGACGAGGTGGTGCTGATCGATGTGCGCGAACCCCACGAGGTGGACATCGCCCGCATTCCCGGTGCCCGATTGATTCCCCTCGGGGAGTTCCTGGATCGGGTGGGGGAAGTGGAGCGGGATCGCGATGTGGTGGTGCACTGCCGTTCCGGGCTGCGCAGCGGCAAGGCGGTCCGACTGTTGCTGGACGCGGGATACGACCGGGTCCGGAACCTGCGGGGCGGCATCCTGGCCTGGTCCGACGAGGTGGACCCATCCGTCCCCCGGTACTAGAGGCGAACCCAATCTGACCGGGAACCGACGAACCCGCTACACTCCTGCGCCGTGAGCAACCAGGAAGGCCTCGTGGTCCGCGTCAAGAGCCGCCGCTTTTCGGTCCGTCTGGAGACCGAAGAGGTCGTTGCGCACGTTCCCAAGAAATTCCGCCATCGATTCCAGGAGTGGGTGGATCCGGTGGGGGTGGGTGATCGGGTCGTGGTCGAGATGGGGGATCGGGGTCCGTTGGTCGCGGAAATCCACCCCCGGGTCAATGCGCTGGCCCGCCCCGCCTCCGGACGCCCCGGACGTCGCCAACTGCTGGCGGCAAACCTGGACCATGCGGTGGTGGTCATGTCGGTTGCCGAGCCGCCGCTCAAGACGGCCACCGTGGATCGTTATCTCGTCCTGGCCTCGTCCTGCGGCATCCCGACCCTGATCGTGGTCAACAAGATGGATCTGGCCCAGGAGCCTCCCACCGCCCTGGCCCACTATCCGGGGATCGGGATTCCGGTGCGCTACACCTGCGCCCTGACCGGGCGGGGGATCGACGCATTGGCCGAAACCCTGAAGGACAGCACCTCGGTGCTCATCGGACCGAGCGGCGCGGGCAAGAGCAGCCTCATGAACCGGCTCGTCCCCGGAGCGGACCTGCGGACCGGCGAGGTGAGCGCGCAGACCTCCAAGGGACGACACACCACGACCTGGGTCGAGATGCTGGACCTTCCCGGTGGCGGTCATCTGGTGGACAGCCCCGGAATCCGGGTGCTTGATCTCTCCGGACTCGAGGCGCATCAGCTGGCCGCGCACTTCCCCGAGTTCAAGGAACCCGCGCAGTCCTGCAGGTTCCGGGACTGCAGCCACACCTCGGAGCCCCGGTGTGAAGTGCAGCGATTGCTGGCGGCGGGTGAGATCTCGCGGGAGCGGTACGGATCCTACATGAGCATCTACGCAAGCCTGGAGCGTGGGGAAGGCTAGCAGGTCCGCTAGTCGGAGATGGCGTGTTCGAGCGGAATCGATCCGTCCCAGACGCCCCGCTTGGACGTCTCCGGGGTGAGCTTGACGAGGTTGGTCTCGCGTTTGCCCCATCGCAGCGCCACGCGGGTGGACTCGAACCAGATATCCGCACGCCGCGAGAACCGACGCGCCATGGTGTCCTCGACCTGGAAACGGCCGATCCCCTCCAGCTCGACGATGTCCCCGAACTCGAACGGGGCCCCGGGCGTGTACTTGCGCAGAAGGTCGCGGGAGAGGGCGATGATGCCGGGGCGCACCCTGCTGTTGTTCGCGGTAAGGAACGGCGTGCTGTCGGTTTGCCCCGGAGTGCTGCTGTAGGCGGTGACGGTGACACCCAACTCGAAGAGCCGCCCGGGTTGCGCGGCGGGCCGGATCCCCGCGTACAGCCCCCAGGTGGGAATCCCGTCCGGCATTCCCACCACCGGATCCCCGGAACCCGGCATGCCCGAATGACCGGTTCCGATCCAACTCGCCATGAACACGAACGCACCGGCGAGCACCGCCCGGAAGGAGTTCCGGCCGATGGCCTGACGTGGGTGGATTGAATCGAGGATCAGAGGTTGGTTCATTTCGCGGAGAAGCCTACACGGATTTGTGGGTCAGTGGGAGTTTCGCTTGCGGGGTATTGAACCCCCTCAGGCTCGGGCCTTCAAGCCCCGGATACCGGATATCCAGGAAGGATCTTCCGCTTTTGCCGTTAAGCCGGAGTTCGACCCTGCCGACACCTACACTTGCACCACTTTAGTGGAAGGACTTTCGGTGGTCCGGGTAACGTCCCGGATTCCCCCTCGTCCTAGGAGTAAGCTTTCCCGTATTCGTAAGGGAAACTTACAGTTGGGGTTGTCGATGTCGTCGTTGATCCATCTTGACGTTGACACTTCAAGTCGGTCGACTCAAGATCCTATACACAAGTCACTTACGCCGTTTGCTGGCCGGGTTGGTTGAGGCATCGGGAGGCAGCACATCATGAACACGGTGGAATTCGGCAAGCGGATCAAGCAACTCCGCCTCTCCCAGGGGTTCACCCTGAAGGACATCGAGGCGCGGGTTGGGGTCTCGGCCACCCATGTCTCGGAAATCGAGCGGGGCAAGACCTCGCCCACGGTGGGGGCGCTGACCAAGATCGCCCACGCGCTCCAGGTGAATCCGTCGTTTCTCGTGGACCTGCCGGTGGGGGATGACATCTCCCTGACCCGGGACGGGGAGCGGGACCGCCTGGTCGGCCCCAAGCATCGGGCCGAGTGGGAGATCCTCACCCGAGAGAACCCCTCCGCCGAACTCTCGCTGTTCGTGCTGGACCTCGAGCCGGACATGACCGAACCCATGGTTCGTCAGCCTCGATCCGGCGACAAGTTCCTCCACATCATCGAAGGCATCCTCCAGATCGAAGTGGGGGAGCAACGATTTGTCCTGCGTCGCGGTGACAGCATCCACTTCAAGGCGTCACACCCCTTGAGGATGCTCAACCTGGGCGAGTCCACCTGCCGGGTTTTCTGGGCCGATTGGCCGCGATTCACGCTCTAGGAGATGGACATGATCACCAAGGAAGACCTCGGCAGCCGACTTCGCACCACGCGCAAACAGCAGGGGCTCACCCTCAAGGATCTGGAGCGGGTCTCCGGTTTCAGTGCGACCCATATCTCGGAGATCGAACGCGGCAAGACCTCACCCACCATCGGCGCGCTGGTTCGGATCGCCAACGCCCTGGGCAAGGAAGCTTCGTTCTTCCTCGAGGAAGAGCAACTCAACGAGGTGGCCTTCGTGCGTCGGGACGAACGTCAGCCCATTCCCCCGGAAGAGGCCAAGGTGAGGGGGGAGTACCTGACCCCCGGCATACCGGGCGGCCGCCTCAACGCGTACATGCTGTATCTGGAGCCGGGCAAGGTGGAGGACATCGTCTACACCGCCCACGCCGGGGAAGAGGCCGCCTACGTGATCCAGGGATCGGTGGAGTACCGGGTGGGGGAGCAGGGGTTCCAGCTTCATCGGGGAGACGCCATCCACTATCCGTCCGACCGACCGCACGGTTTCCGCAACGTGGGAAGGGACCCGGCCCAGATTCTCGTCGTGTCCACCAAGCGACTGCGGCTGAACAACTCGTCCTCGGGAACCACCGGCCGCGTGTTCTAGAAGTCTAGAAGGGGCGCCTCTTGGGGCTAACCGACGCCCTTGGCCTTGGCCTCGTCCCACAACCGGTCCATGGTAGCCAGGTCGGAGCGCTCCGGGGTGAGGCCCTCTTCCCGCAGTTTCCCTTCGACGTACCGGAACCGTTGGGTGAACTTGTGGGTGGTGGATCGGAGCGCCCGCTCCGGATCGATCCGCAGGTAGCGGGCCACGTTGACCACCGAGAACAGCAGGTCCCCGATCTCGTCCTCCAGCTGCTCGGCCCGTGCCTCGCCCTCCAGCTCCCGACGCAACTCCCCGGTTTCCTCGTCGATCTTCTTCATGGCCTCGGCCACGTTGGGCCATTCGAATCCCACCGCACCCGCCTTCTCCGAGATGCGAAACGCGGTGGTCAGGGCGGGGAGCCCCTTGGGTCGGTTCCCCAGCGCCGACGGGGCCTCGGCGCCCGCGGCCTCCTGCTCATCCCGCTTGAGCTCCTCCCATTGGCGCAGCGCCCCTTCGGAGCCGATCTCGTCCCCCCCCCCGAAGACATGGGGGTGGCGCCGGATGAGCTTCTCGACCACCCCGTCGCAGGCCGCGTCCAGGGAGCCCCAGCGTGACCGTTCTCCCACCGTACCCAGGAGCATGATGAGAAAGAGAAGGTCCCCCAGTTCCTCGCGATACCCCTCGGGGTTGCCTTCGGCCACCGCTTCCACCACCTCGAACATCTCCTCCTGGAGATAGGGGGTGAGGGTCTCGACGGTCTGCTCCTGATCCCAGGGGCAGCCTCCGGGGGAGGTGAGGAGTTGGGCCAGCGCGCGCACCCGTTCGAGCGGGGGGCCGGCGTCGCGGATCCGCTCTGCCTTGGCCTGTGGGGATGGCTGGGAAGGGTCGGACATGGGGCGGGACGATAGCACAGTTCGCCAGAATGGAGGCCGAGGGTGGCCTCGGATCGTGGCGAGCAGGCGACCCGAAGAGTACACTTGGGCGGTCACCCAGGCCGCAGAGGAACCATGACCCAACCGACGACACATCTCAGCGTAGACGCTTCCATTGATCCCCTGTTTCTCCGCGCCATTCGTGGGGAGGCGGTGGAGACCACGCCCATCTGGATCATGCGCCAGGCCGGGCGCTATCTGCCCGAGTACCGGCGGGTTCGGGAGCAGGTGGATTTCCTCACCCTGTGCAAGACCCCGGACCTTGCGGTGGAGGTCACCCTCCAGCCCATCCGGCGCTTCGGGTTCGACGCGGCGATCCTGTTCTCCGACATCTTTGTCCCGGTGGAGCCGATGGGGGTGGACCTGACCTTCGCCCCCGGGCCGGTCATCGCGTCCCCCATCCGCACCGAGGCCGACATCCGGCGTCTGGGACGACCGGACCCCACCCGGTCGGTGCCGTTCGTGCTGGAGACCGTGCGGACGTTGCGCCGGGAGCTTCCGCCTTCGGTCGCGCTGATCGGGTTTGCCGGTGCGCCCTTCACCCTTGCCGCATACCTGGTGGAGGGGGGGAAGTCGAACAACTACCACCGTCTCAAGCGTCTCATGTACGCCGAACCCCTCGCCTTCCACGCCCTCATGGAGAAGCTGAGCCTGGTCGTCGCGGACTACCTGCTGGCCCAGATCGAGGCCGGAGCGCAGGCGGTGCAGCTCTTCGATACCTGGGCCGGTCTCCTGAGTCCCTCCGACTACGAGGAGCATGTGCTGCCCCATGTGCGGCGCATCGTGGAAGCGGTTCACACTCCGGACGTTCCCCTTGTTCTCTACGGCAACGGAACCGGTGCGTTGCTGGAGCTCATGGATGCCAGCGGCGCCGACGTGCTTGGCCTGGATTGGCGGACCAGCGCCGCCGATGCCCGTCGTCGCCTGGGGGTCCATCGACCCCTTCAGGGAAACCTCGACCCGGCCGCGCTCTTTGCTCCTCCCACCGTGGTGCGACAGGAGGTGTCGCGTATCATGGATGAGGTCGGCATCGGCACGCCCCATGTATTCAACCTCGGTCACGGCATCACTCCGGAAGCGCCCATCGACGCGGTGGCCGATCTGGTGCAGTTCGTGCACCAGGAAGGACGTCGCCGCCGCGCCTCCAGCACCCTTGCCGTCGAACCCAGCGAGGTGTTCGAGGAATGAGCAACGAACTCCTGGATCTGGTCGTGGTGGGTGGCGGCATCTCCGGGCTGGTAGCCGCCCGCACCGTGGTGGCCCGCAAGCCGCGGTGGGACGTCGCGGTGCTGGAGCGGGAGACCCGCGCCGGCGGCACCATCCTCAGCGATCGGATCGAGGATTGCATCTCCGAGTGGGGTCCCAACGGATACCTCGACAACGCGCCGGCCACGAGCGACCTGGTACGCGACCTGGGTCTGGAGTCGCGCTCGGTCGTCTCCGGGGATGCGGCGAAGAAGCGGTTCCTGTTCGTGCGGGGGGAGCTTCGCCCGCTTCCCATGGCCCCGCCCCGGTTCCTGGGTTCCGACCTCCTGTCGCGGCGGGGTCGCGCCCGCGCCCTGGTCGAACCGTTCATCCGCAGCCGCGCATCCAGGGACGAGACGGTGCGTGAGTTCTTCACCCGGCGTTTCGGCGTCGAGGTGGCCGACGTCCTGGCCGACGCCCTGGTGGCCGGGGTCTTTGGCGGGGACTCGGGGCAGACCAGCATGGCGGCGGCCTTCCCGGCCATCACCCGCATGGAAGCGGAATCCGGCGGCGTGGTCCGCGGCATGATCGCCATGGCCCGGGAACGCAAACGACGCGGTGAGTCCCGTCAACGTTCCACTCCCATCCGGTCCTTCGACCAGGGAATGGGTGTCCTCATCGACGCGCTTTGCCGGGGGTTGGGGAACCGCATGCGGAGCGGGATCGCCGTTTCCTCGATCCGCACAAACCCGCGGGGATTCCGGATCGAGAGCGAAACCGGTCCGCCCATGCTGGCGCGCCGGGTCCTCGTGGCCACGCCGGCCCACGCCGGGAGCCGGTTGCTCCGGGACGGCTGGCCGGGAATTGCCGGCCAACTCGACGCCATTCCCTACGCCGGGATCGCGGTGGTCGGCCTGGTCTACCCGCGAAGCCAGGTCGGGCATCCGCTGGACGGTTTCGGATTCCTGGTCCCCCGGGGACAGGGGCCGCGTCTCATCGGCTGCCTGTGGCCGGGAAGTATTTTCCAGGAGCATGTGCCTGCGGACCGTGCGTACCTGAGGGTCATGCTGGGTGGAGCGCGGGATCCCGAAGGGGCCATGCTGGCCGACGGCAAGACCGTGGATCTGGCGCGCAAGGAAGTGGAGCGGCTGCTCCAGGTCAGCGGCACGCCCCTCACCCACGTGCTCTATCGACATCCGCGCGGGATTCCGCAGTACACGGTGGGTCATCTCGAGCGTATCGCCCGGCTGGACGCCGACGTGGCGAACGTCCCCGGGCTCTACCTGGCCGGCAACGCGTACCATGGGGTGGGCGTCAACGATTGCATCCGCGAGGCCGCTAGGGTCGCGGAACGCCTGGTCGCCGCCGCGGAACCGGAGACCGCCCCCCAACCCGAGCAGGTCGTTTCATGAGCCTCTCCCCCTCGGGGGTTCTTCGCCGCAAACGGGATGGCGAGGCCCTCACCGATCAGGAGATCGAGTTCTTCATCCGGGGTTTCGTGGACGGGAGCGTGGCCCCCTATCAGATGGGGGCGTTCCTCATGGCGGTCACCCTCAACGGAATGACCCCCGCCGAAACCGCCGCCCTCACCCGGGTCATGGTGGACTCCGGAACCACGCTGTCCTGGCCCGGGCTGGACGCGGCCACCGTGGACAAGCACTCGACGGGCGGGGTGGGAGACCTCATCTCGTTGCCGTTGGCCCCGCTGGTCGCGGCCAACGGCGTTGCCGTACCCATGATCTCGGGTCGCGGCCTGGGGCACACCGGCGGGACCCTCGACAAGCTGGAGAGCATCCCGGGCCTGCGCACCGACCTCGACCCCAAGCGATTCCGTGAGGTGTTGGAGAGCGCCGGATTTGCCATGGGGGGGCAGACCGAGGATCTCGCTCCCGCCGACCGGCGCATGTACGCCATGCGCGACGTCACCGCCACGGTGGAGTGCATTCCGCTCATCGTGAGCAGCATTCTCAGCAAGAAGGTGGCCGAGGGCATCGACGCGCTGGTGCTCGACGTGAAGTGCGGTCGTGGCGCGTTCATGAAGACGGAAACGGATGCCTTGAAGCTGGCCGGGGAACTGGTCCGGGTGGGGACCCTCATGGGCAAGCGGGTGGTGGGGTTCGTCACCGACATGGAGGCCCCCCTGGGGCGACGCATCGGGAACGCCCTGGAAGCCCGCACCGCCATCGACTGTCTGCGCGGCGAGGGCCCGGACGACGTCACCGAGCTGGTGCGCACCCTCGGGGCGGCCATGCTGTGTCTGGGCGGGGTGACCGGGGACTTCGCCGACGCCCAGGGGCGGATGGACGCGGCGGTGGCGGACGGTTCCGGTCGCGATCGGTTCCGGATCATGGTCGAAGCCCAGGGGGGAGACCCCGCGGTGATCGACGACGCCGAGCTTCTTCCCGCCGCCCCGGTGGTGGAACCGGTGCTGGCCACCCGGGACGGGTTCGTCACCGACCTGGATTCCTATGCCCTGGGCATGGCGGTGGTGGACCTGGGCGGCGGGCGCCGCCGATCGGAGGACACCATTGACCCGGCGGTGGGTGTCGTCCTCTCCAAGGTCTACGGGGATCCGGTGAAGACCGGCGACCGGCTGGCCGAGGTGCACGCCACGGACATCGATGCCGCCCGCACCGTGAGCGCCCAACGGGTGGCCGGTGCGTTGCGGATCGGCGAGGAGGCGCCGCCTGCTCGACCCCTGGTCCGCTACCTGGTGACCGCCGAGGGGGCGGTTCCTTGGCAGGGGAGCGCCTCATGGACCTCATGAGTTCCCCCGGGCGGTTGGCGATCCGGAGCGTGTCCGCGTGATCGACACCAAGCTCATTCTCAACGTCCTCCTCCACCTGCTTCCGGTGTTGTTCGGCTTCACGTTCTTCAACTACCTGCTGGTGTTCGTCTCCGAGGACAAGACGGTGCGCCGCCTGGCTCGGCCGCTCCTGGCCGTCTCGGTGGTCACCAACTTCATCTATCTCCTGGGATTCACCATCTATTTCGAACACATCCCGATGGTGAACGTGTTCCAGGTGGTGGGGGCGGTGGGTTTCGCGGTGGCCGCGACCTATCTGTGGGTCGAGACCAAGGCGGGCACGCTGCACACCGGCCCGTTCATCCTGTTCCTGGTCCTGGCCTGCCAGGTCATCAACACCCTGTTTCCGAAACTCGACCGCGAGGTTCCGGAGATCCTCCAGGACGGCCTGTTCAGCCTGCACGTGAGCGCGGCGGTGCTGGGGTATTCGGCGTTCGTTGTTTCCGCCGTCTACGGTTTCCTCTACCTGCTTCTCTACCAGGACATCCGCCGCAAGCGATTCGGCCTGGTGTTCCGGCGGCTTCCCTCCCTGGATATCCTGGACCGCATGAACGCCGCCGCGTCGCTGGTCGGGTTCATGTTTCTTACCGTGGCCATCGCGGTGGGCGCGGCCTGGAGCAGCCGGATCTACGGGGAAGTCCATCTGGACCCCAAGGTCGTCGCGGCCGGCGTGACCTGGCTGGTCTACGGTCTGGCCATCGCGGCCCGTCGATGGACTTCGTGGAGTGGGCCCCGCATGGCCTATTCCTCCCTGATCGGGTTCGTGGTCATCCTCTTCTCGATCTTCGGGGTGAACTTCTTCTTCACCCGGTTCCACGAGTTCAGCGGCTGATGGGGCTCGTGGTCCTCGGTCTCAATCACGATACCGCCTCCCTCGACGTGCGCGAACGCGTGGTCTATTCGCGGGCCGAGGCGATGGACCTGCTGCGGCGGCTCAAGGTGGAGAGCGACATTCCCCAGGCCATGCTGATCAGCACCTGCAACCGGACCGAGGTGTACGCCCTTGCCCCGGAAGTGGAGGTCGCGTCCGACGTGCTGACCCGCCGGCTCTTCGCGGAGCGTCTGGGGGGGGACACGCCGGACCTGCTCTACCGCCGCCTCGATCGGGAGGCGGTGCATCACCTGTTCCGGGTGACCTGCGGGCTGGATTCCCAGATTCTCGGCGAGCAGGAAATCCTGGGGCAGGTTCGGGGGGCCTACGACATTGCCGTTTCCGCGGAAACCGCGGGGACACTGCTGCATCGGCTGGCCACCCGGGCATTCCGGGTGGGAAAGCGGGCCCGCACGGAGACCCGCATCTCCACCGGGTCGATGTCCGTGGCGTTCGCCGCGGTGGATCTGGCCGAGAAGGTCTTCCAGAGCCTGAAGGGGCGTGGCGCGCTCCTGATCGGGGCGGGGGAGAACGGGGCGCTCTGCGCCCAGCATCTCCTGTCGCGGGGCGTGGAACCCCTCCTCATCGCCAACCGCACCCTGTCCCGGGCCGAGGACCTGGCGCGGCAGCTGGGGGGGCAGGCGGTTCCCATGGACGGTCTGGTGGAGGCCCTGGCGTCGGTGGACATCGCGGTCACCACCACCGGTTCTCCCACGCCCATCCTTGAAGCTCCCGCCGTCCGTGCGGTCATGAAGCGACGCAGCGAACGCAGCCTGGTCCTCATCGACATCGCCGTGCCGCGCGATGTGCATCCGTCGGTGGACGAGATCTTCAACGTGTTCCGGTTCGACATGGATGCCCTCGAGGGAATCGTCGAGCGCAACCGCGCGCTGCGTCGGGACGAGGTCCCGGCCGTGGAGCGGTTGGTCAGTTCGGAGGTCGAGGGATTCATGCGGTGGTGGAGCAGCCTCGCCTCGGCCCCGGTCATCGCGGACATCCACGCCGCGTTCGAAGCGGTGCGGGAGACGGAGATTCGACGCAACGCGAAACGGTTCGCGGCGGGAGATCGCGAGCAACTGGAGGTCTTCAGCCGGACCCTGGTGCGCAAGCTCCTCATGGGACTGACCACGGAGATCAAACACTATCGCCCGGACGATCCGGTGCAGATGGAACGCCTGGCCACGTTGCGGCGCGTGTTTCATCTGGACGAGGACGATGGGGACATCAGCGACTTCGAGGAGTCCGACCTTGCCTGAGATCACGATCGCCACGCGGGGCTCCACGCTCGCCCTGACCCAGTCCCGGTGGGTTGCCAAATGTCTCGAGGAGGCGCACCCGGGTCTGGTCGTCCATCTGAGCGTGGTCAAGACGACGGGGGACCTGCAGCAGGAAGCCTCCCTGCGGGTCATCGGGGGCAAGGGTGCCTTCACCAGGGAAGTGCAGGAGGCCATGCTGGAGGGGCGGGCCGATGTGGCAGTGCACAGCCTCAAGGATCTGCCCACCGAACCGGTGCCCGGGTTGCGGGTGTGGGCCCATCCCGAACGCGAGGACCCGCGGGACGCCTGGTTCGGTCGGGAGGGACTGCGTTTCGCCGATCTCACCCCGCAGTCGACGGTGGCCACCGGATCGCTGCGTCGCGAGGCCCAGGTGCGTGCGCATACTCCCGGGGTTTCCGTGATTCCGTTGCGCGGCAACGTGGACACCCGGATCCGGAAGTTCCGCGAGGGGTTGGCCGACGGAATGCTCATCGCCGCGGCCGGACTCTCCCGTCTGGGTCGCCTCCGGGAAGCCACCGAACTGCTGGAACCGGGCGATCTGGTTCCCGCCCCGGGCCAGGGCATCCTCGCCGTGGAGGGACGGGACGACGACGCGACCCGGGACCTGTTGCTGCCCCTGGAGGATCCGCAGACCCGGATTCGCGCCCGGGCCGAACGCGCGTTCCTTGCCGAACTGGGAGCCGGGTGCGAGGTTCCGGTCGGCGCGCTTGCGCACGTGGAAGGGGATCGGGTGCGTCTCGAGGGACTCATCGCCTCCCCGGACGGGAGCGCGGTCCTGCGTCTGGTCCGCGATGCGCCGGTTACGGAGGCCGAGGACCTCGGGCGGGACATCGCACGACGACTGCTCGCGGCCGGCGGGGACCGGGTGCTGGCCGCGGTACGCGGACCCGGTCCGTGAGCGGAACGGTCTGGGTGACCCGCCCCGGGTCCGCCGCCGTGGAAACGGTGGACGCGGTGAGCCGGGCCGGATTCCAGGCAGTGTCCATCCCGGTCATCGAGGTCGGTCCGGTTCCGTTCGAACCGCCCCCCGAAATCCCCGCCCTCGTCGTCTTCGTGAGCGCCAATGCAGTGCGGGCGTTGGAAGCCGGCATGGACGCCGCGGCAACCCGCCGCGCCGCCGAGGCCTGGTGTGTCGGGGAACCCACCGCCCGTGTGGCCGAGGGCTTCGGCTGGCGGACCTGGTACCCGGAGACACGACAGAGCGCGGAGGCGGTCGTTGAGCATGCGCGGACGATGTCCCTGTCCGACCTGGCGATCTGGATCCCCTGCGGGGATCGCGAGGGCACGGCACGCACGTTGCTTCCCGGGGAGTTGACTGCGCTCGGAGCCCGGGTCACTCTCCTTCCGGCCTACACGACCCGCCGCCGCGGGTTGGAGGCGGGGGACTACGTCACCCTGGGGACCCATGAACCCGCGGTGATTCTCGTCCACAGCCCCTCCGCGGCCGAGGAACTCCATGCCGATTCCCATCCCGCGGTGCGGCGATGGAGGGATACGGCCCGGTGGCTGGCCGTGGGTACGCGGACCGCATCACGCCTGCGCGAGTTGGGAGCCGGGGATGTCTCGGTTTGCCACGAACCCGGCGCCACCGGTGTCACGATGGCCCTGCAACGCATTCGATCGAGGACCCCATGAGCACTTTTCCCGATCTCAGGCTTCGACGCACGCGCAAACAGGCCGGTCTCCGACGACTGGTCCGCGAGACGCGTCTGGACCCCGGCAACTTCATTCTTCCCGTTTTCCTCTGTTCCGGATCCGGAGTGGACCGTCCCGTGGCGTCCATGCCCGGGGTGAGTCAATGGTCCGTGGATCGGTTTGCCGAGGAGGCGCCGCGCATCCGGGATTCGGGCGTCGGTGCGGTCATGCTGTTCGGCATCCCGGAGAACAAGGACGGCGAGGGCAGCGCATCGTGGCGCGAGGACGGGATCGTCCAGCGGGGGCTGGAAGCGATGGGGAAGTCCGCCCCCGAACTGGTCCGCATCGTGGATCTCTGCTTCTGCGAGTACACCGATCACGGCCACTGCGGCGTGATGCACGGGGAGGAACTCGACAACGATGCGACCCTGGTCAACCTGGGGACCCAGGCGGTGTCGTTGGCCGGGGCCGGGGCCCAGGTCATGGCGCCGTCCGGCATGATCGACGGCATGGTCCAGGCCATCCGCGACGCCCTCGACGACGCCGATCACGACGACCTGCCCATCCTGTCCTATGCGGCCAAGTACGCGAGCGCGTTCTACGGACCGTTCCGCGACGCGGCGGAGTCCACCCCCGCGTTCGGTGACCGCAGGTCCCACCAGATGGATCCGTCCAATGGCGACGAGGCCCTGCGCGAAGTGGAGCAGGATCTTCAGGAGGGGGCCGACATGGTCATGGTCAAACCGGCCCTCCCGTATCTGGACATCGTGTTCCGGGTCAAGGAGACCTTCGGCGTTCCGGTGGCGGCCTACCAGGTGAGCGGGGAGTACAGCATGGTGCACGCGGCCGGAGCCAACGGTTGGGTGGACACGGCACGGGTGATGATGGAGTCGCTGGTCTCGATCCGACGGGCGGGTGCGGACATGATCCTGACCTATTTCGCCCGCGAGGCGGCCACGGAACTACGAAAGGGATGGGAACCATGAGCTCGGAATCGAGACAGAGTGCGGCGTTGTTCGATCGGGCCCGGGGAGTCATACCGGGCGGCGTCAACTCGCCGGTGCGGGCCTTCGGGCCGGTCGGGGGGACCCCGCCGTTCATCGTGCGGGGTGCGGGGTGTCGGCTGGAGGACGCGGACGGAAACGCCTACATCGACTACGTGGGCTCCTACGGTCCCCTGATCCTCGGGCATGCGCATCCCGAGGTCGTCGCGGCCATCGGCGCCGCGGCGGCCCTGGGCACCAGCTACGGGGCGCCCACGCCGGGAGAAGTGGATCTGGCCGCGCTTCTCGTGGAGCGGGTCCCGGGCATGGACATGGTGCGTCTGGTCAACAGCGGCACCGAAGCGACCATGTCGGCGCTACGCCTGGCCCGGGCGGCCACGGGGCGCGACCGGTTCATCAAGGTGACCGGCTGCTACCACGGACACGGCGACGCGTTCCTGGTCCAGGCCGGCTCGGCGGCGACCACGCTCGGCGTACCCAACAGCCCCGGTGTCCCGGAGGCGGTGGTGCGGGACACCCTGCTCGTGCCGTTCAACGATCCCGATGCGGTGGAGGGCCTCTTCACCGAACACGGCGATACCATTGCCTGTCTCTTTGTCGAGCCGGTGGCGGGAAACATGGGATGCATCCCTCCGCAACCGGGTTACCTGGAGGCGTTGAGGGAGATCACACGGCGGCACGGAGCGTTGCTGATCTTCGACGAGGTCATGACCGGATTCCGCATCGCACCGGGGGGCGGACAGGAGCGATACGGGGTGACCGCGGATCTGGTCACCCTGGGCAAGATCATCGGTGGAGGGCTCCCGGTGGGGGCCTACGGGGGGCGGAGGGACCTCATGGAGCGTCTGGCCCCCTCGGGGCCGGTGTACCAGGCCGGGACCCTTTCCGGGAACCCGCTCGCGGTGGCGGCCGGGCTGGCCACGTTGCGGCGGGCGCTTCAGCCCCAGGCCGCCCGCGCCCTGGAACTCCTGGGGGCGCGGCTCGAAGCCGGTGTGCAGAAGCTCATCCGGGAGAAGGGCTATCCCCTCTGTTTCCAGCGGGTGGGAAGCATGTTCTGCCTCTACTTCCGCGCCGAACCGGTGCGTAACTACGCGGATGCCACCGGGTGCGACACCGGGGCATTCACCCGGTACTTCCATGCCATGCTGGACCGGGGCATCTACCTGGCCCCCTCGCAGTACGAGGCGGGATTCCTTTCCCTGGCCCACACCGAAGCGGACGTGGATCGCACCCTGGCCGCGGGAGCGGAGTCGTTGGCGTTGGCGTTCGGCTAGGAGGGGGTTCGGCCGGGGGGAGCCTGCGGGAAGGCCGGTGCTACCGGGGAGGGGACTTTTCTTCCTCGTCCCCCTGCGGTTCCTCGTCCTTGTCGTCCGTGTCGTTGTCGCCCCATCGATCGCGAAGACGTATGTCGATGGTGGACCCGTGCAGGTAACAGCGTTGGGACGGTACCTGGCCGTCGAGGAAGACCTCGCTGCGGGTCTCGGGGCAGTTGGGTCGTGAGAGGTAGCTCGTTTCCTTGCACACCGTGCGCTCGACGACCCCCTCGGGCCGGTCGAAGTCTTCCGCTTCCATGTCCCGGGTCGCCGACTGCATGATCCGCGTCCACAGGGGGAGCGCGGCGCGGGAACCGGACATCCCCCGGCCGATCGGTTTTCTCTGGTCGTACCCCACCCACACGCCGGCAACCAGCCGCGGGGTGTATCCGATAAACCATGCGTCGGAATAATCGTCCGTGGTGCCTGTTTTTCCGGCAGCCGGGATCTGGAAGCCCATCTGTCGGGACGCCGCGCCGGTTCCGTAGTCGAGCGCCGAGGCCATCATGTCGTTGAGCAGCGCGACCGGAGCGGGAGAGAGGACCTCGCGACGCTCGGGGCGGAACTCCTTGAGCACGTTCCCGGCCCGATCCTCGATGCGGGTAATGAAGATGGGCTCCACCCGGATACCGTTGTTGGCGAACACGGTGTAGGCGTAGGTGAGATCCTCCAGGGTGGTCTCCGCCGACCCCAGGGCGATGCTGCGCACCCGCGGGATCCGGCTGTCCAGACCGCACGCCTTGGCCGCTCGGATGACCGCGTCCACCCCGATCTCTTCCTGGAGCCGCACCGTGGGCACGTTGAGGGAGCGGTCGAGGGAGTAGCGCATGGTGACCTGGCCCCGGTACTCCCGGTCGTAGTTGCGGGGCTGCCACCGGTCCTGTCCCGGTTCGTCGAAGTGGATCTCGGCGTCGAGCAAGGTATAGGAAGGATAGAATCCCCGCTGGATTGCGGCCAGGTATACGAACGGCTTGAACGAGGAGCCGGGCTGCCGGCGTGCGCTGGTCACCCGGTTGAACTTGCTTTCCTCGAAACTGCGACCACCGGAAAGGGCGCGGATCGCTCCGGTCTCCGGGTCCACCACCAGGGCCCCGGCCTGCAGGTAGTCCACCGGCCGTGACTCCCCCTGCTCGCGCGCGGCAAGGTACTCGATCCGGGTCGCCTTGCTCTTGGTCTGCTTCTCCAGATCGGAAAGGTGTTCCTCGAGGGCCAGATCCACTTCACGTTGGAGGGGCAGGTCGAGGGTGGTGTGGACGGTGAGTCCGCCCTCGTAGATCGCTTCGCTCCCGTACTCGCGCTCCAGGAACTGCCGCACCATCTCCATGAAGTAGGGAGCGTTGTCGGGACTCAGCGGCGCCGCGGCCACGTTGAGGGTCTCGGCGAGGGCGCTCTGGCGTACCGGCTCGTCGATGAACTCGCAGTCCAGCATGGAGCGCAGGACCACGTTCCGCCGTTTCATCGCCGCTTCCGGATGTCGGCGGGGAGAGTAGTCGCGCGGATTCCGGGGGAGTCCGGCGAGGAGAGCCGCCTCCCCCAGGCTGAGCTCGCCGACGTCCCGGCCAAAGAAGCGACGCGCGGCCGCCTGAACGCCGTAGGCGCCGTCCCCGAAATAGATCTGGTTGAGGTACATCTCCAGGATCTCGGCCTTGGAGTAGTTCTGCTCGATGCGCAGCGCGAGGACCGCCTCCTTCATCTTGCGCTCGGCGCTGCGCTCGTGGGTGAGGAAGAGGTTGCGGGCCAGCTGCTGGGTGATCGTGCTCGCCCCCTGACGTACCCGTCCGCTGGTCACGTTCTTGACCGCGGCCCGGGTCACCCCGGAGACGTCCACCCCCCAGTGGTTCCAGAAGTCGCGGTCCTCGACCGCGAGGAACGCCTGCACGAGGTGGTCGGGAATCTCGTCGAGCTGCACCAGGCTGCGGTTCTCGCGGAAGAACTCGCCGATCAGACGACCGTCCTTGTCGAAGACCTGGGTCTTGGTGGCCGGGGTGATGACCTGCAGGTGGGACGGGGAGGGGAGATCGCGACCCCCGACCCGCAGCACCAGGGCGAGCCCCACCGCGGCGGCGAGGAGGCTGAAGAGGAAGGCCACGATGATGTTCCGCATGACTGCATGCTACCCATGGTGGAGACGGGGGTAAAGCCGGGA
>CALOCN010000014.1:1557500-3358232 GCA_942491735.1 Candidatus Eiseniibacteriota bacterium
TCCGAGAGGGAAAGAACCCAGACCGCCAGCTAAGGCCCCAAAATTCAGACTAAGTGGAATGAAGGATGTGGGATTGCACAGACAGCTAGGATGTTGGCTTAGAAGCAGCCATCATTTAAAGAGTGCGTAACTGCTCACTAGTCAAGTGATCCTGCGCCGAAAATACTCGGGACTAAGTCTGATGCCGAAGCTGCGGACTTGTGCTTGCACAAGTGGTAGGGGAGCGTTCTGCTCTAGGTTGAAGGTGGCCTGACAAGGGCTGCTGGACGAAGCAGAAGTGAGTATGCCGGAACGAGTAGCGAGAAAACGGGCGAGAAACCCGTTCACCGTAAGCCTAAGGTTTCCTGAGGAAGGTTAATCCGCTCAGGGTTAGTCGGACCCTTAGCCGAGGCCGAAAGGCGTAGGCGATGGAAAACAGGTCAACATTCCTGTACCACTGGTGAGACGTTTGACCTATGGGGTGACGCAGAAGTGAAAGGCCAGCCGGGTGTCGGATATCCCGGTCTAAGCGTGTAGGAAGTTCTTCTAGGCAAATCCGGAGGAACAATTCCGAGACGCGATGGGGAGGACATTGTCCACAAACTGGCCCTAATCATGCTGCCAAGAAAAACCTCTATGGGAGTCGATCCAGTGACCGTACCGTAAACGGACACACGTAGGCGGGGTGAGTATCCTAAGGTGCTCGAGTGATTTTTCGTGAAGGAACTCGGCAAAATGACCCCGTAACTTCGGGATAAGGGGTGCCCATCTGGGAAATGGACTTCGCGTCCGGATTTTGGATGGGCCGCAGAGAATAGACCCAGGCGACTGTTTACTAAAAACACAGGTCTCTGCTAAGCCGCTGAGGCGAAGTATAGGGACTGACACCTGCCCGGTGCCGGAAGGTTAAGGGGCGGTGTTAGCATGGCTTGCTGTGCAAAGCACCAAACCGAAGCCCCGGTAAACGGCGGCCGTAACTATAACGGTCCTAAGGTAGCGAAATTCCTTGTCGGGTAAGTTCCGACCTGCACGAATGGTGTAACGATCTGGGTGCTGTCTCCACGAAAAGCTCGGCGAAACTGTAGCAGCGGTGAAGATGCCGCTTACCCGCGTCTGGACAGAAAGACCCTGTGCACCTTTACTGTAACCTGACATTGGCACTTGATTGTTCATGTGTAGGATAGGTGGGAGGCAGAGAAGCGGGGGCGCTAGCCTTCGTGGAGCCAACCTTGAAATACCACCCTTGTGCCATTGGGTGTCTAACCATAGGCCGTGAATCCGGTCTTGGAACAGTGTCAGGCGGGCAGTTTGACTGGGGCGGTCGCCTCCCAAAATGTAACGGAGGCGCGCAAAGGTTCTCTCAGCCTGGTTGGTAACCAGGCGTCGAGTGCAAAGGCATAAGAGAGCTTGACTGCGAGACATACAGGTCGAGCAGGTGCGAAAGCAGGCCTTAGTGATCCGGCGGTTCCGTATGGAAGGGCCGTCGCTCAACGGATAAAAGGTACGCCAGGGATAACAGGCTGATCCCTCCCGAGAGTCCACATCGACGGAGGGGTTTGGCACCTCGATGTCGGCTCATCGCATCCTGGGGCTGGAGAAGGTCCCAAGGGTCCGGCTGTTCGCCGGTTAAAGCGGTACGTGAGCTGGGTTTAGAACGTCGTGAGACAGTTCGGTCCCTATCCGACGTGGGCGCAGGATATTTGAGAGGAGCTGTCCCTAGTACGAGAGGACCGGGACGGACGAACCTCTAGTGTACGAGTTATCCCGCCAGGGGTACCGCTCGGTAGCTACGTTCGGTTCGGATAACCGCTGAAAGCATCTAAGCGGGAAGCCGACCTCAAGATGAGATATCCCGTGGCATAAGCCACCTAAAGGCTCCTTGGAGACTACAAGGTTGATAGGCGGAAGGTGTAAGCGTCGTAAGGCGTTCAGCCGATCCGTACTAATAAGCCGTGCGGCTTGACCGGTTTTTTTTCCGGTCAGTACCTTGCTGCTTAGTGAATCGTGATCCCAATTTCTCATCGCTTCGGTTGTCAATTCTTGAACGGCCCTGCGGTCCTTCGACTGCAGGGCCGTCGTCTTGTCGGCGCTCGTTTCACCGGAAGCGGGTAGTCGACGCCACGTTTTCCGGTGGTTATGGCGAGGTGGCCACACCCGTTCCCATTCCGAACACGGTAGTTAAGCACCTCAGCGGCCGATGGTACTGCGCCCTAGCAGGCGTGGGAGAGTAGCACACCGCCGGGTTTTTTCTTGAGCCTGGGACCTTCGGGTCCCGGGCTCATTTTTTTGTGTGCCTACCGGTTGCCGGTTGCTCTGCAAGCGGTCAGAAGGCGACGTCGTTCCCTCGGGGATCCTGTCCTGGTCGGGTTGCTCCGGTTTCGCCGCGACGGGCCCTTGCGAGTCCCGCGGGGTCCGTCTCCGACTATTGTTCCGCTCCCGGGTCCCCCGGGAGCGGTGCCCGGTGCCCCCCGGGCGTCGCACGCGCTAGAATCCTCCCTGTGCGACACCTCGTTCTGCATGGACACTTCTACCAGCCCCCGCGCGAGAACCCCTGGACCGAACGCATCGATCGCGAGGCCTCGGCGCGCCCCTACCACGACTGGAACGAGCGCATCCTGCGCGAGTCGTACGGGCCGAACCGTGCCGCACGCGTGCTCGATGCCGACGAGCGCATCGAGACCCTGGTCAACAACTACGCGGGCCTCAGCTTCGACCTGGGTCCAACCCTGGTCGACTGGATGCGACCGGTGGACCCCGCGACGCTCCAGGTGATCGTCGACGCGGATCGGGAGAGTGTGGATCGTCTGGGTCACGGCAACGCCATGGCGCAGGCCTACAACCACTCCATCCTTCCCCTGTTGACCCGTCGCGACAAGGTCACCCAGGTGAAGTGGGGGTTGGCCCACTTCCGCGAGACCTTTGGGCGTGACGCCGAGGGTCTTTGGTTGCCCGAGACCGCGGCCGATCGCGAGAGCCTCGACGTCCTGGCCGCGGAAGGCGTTCGCTTCACCATCCTGGCCCCCTGGCAACTTGCCTCGTGTCGCGCTCCCGGCGAGCAGTGGCGTGCTGCGGATGGGGCCGGGGATCTGGGTCGTCCCTATACGGTCCAGACCGGCGACGACCGTTCGCTCTCGGTCTTCTTCTACGAGGGGGAGGTTTCCCGGGGAATTGCCTTCGAGGGGCTGCTCAAGAGCGGGGGGCAGTTTGCCGATCGCCTGCGCGCCGCGGCCAAGGGCCTCCCGGAGGAGGCGCCGATCCTGACCGTCGCCACGGATGGGGAGACCTACGGTCACCATCACCGGTTCGGCGAGATGGCCCTTGCCTTTGCCCTGCGGGAACTGCGCCATGATGGGGACCTCAACGTGACCAACGGGGCGGCGCTCCTGGCCGAACACCCCGCCGCCTGGGAAGCCAAGGTGTCGGAACCCGGGTCGTGGAGTTGCATGCATGGAGTCGAGCGCTGGCGTTCGGACTGCGGGTGCGCCACGGGGGGCGAGCCGGGCTGGACCCAGGCCTGGCGGGCTCCGCTGTACGCCGGGCTGGTTCGGCTAAGGGAAGCGCTGGACCGGATTTTCGAGGAGAGGGGAGCCGCCTGCTTCACGGATGCCTGGGGCGCGCGGAACGCCTATATCGAAGTCCTCATGGATCCGTCGCCACCCGGACGTGAGCGTTTCCTAAGGACCTGGGGGCGTCCCGTGGAGGACCCCACCGAACCCTGGCGGCTGCTTGAAATGTCCCGACATGGGCTCCTGATGTTCACCTCCTGTGGCTGGTTCTTCAACGATCTGTCCGGAATCGAGACCCTCCAGGTTCTCCGCTACGCCGCCCGGGCCATCCAACTGGCCGGCGTGGATCTTCCGCAGGAGGTGCTGGGGGACGTCCTTTCCGAGCTGGAGGAGGCCAGGAGCAACCGGGCTCCGCATGAGAGTGGCGCCGACATGCTGCGCCGGCTCGCCCACGAAACACGTGTTGACGCGGGCAAGGTGGCGGCCGAGGCCGTACTGGTCAAGCGCTTGCGTCTGGCTCGCACCGGGTTCCCCGCCGTCCCGGCCTATGACACCCACGTCACTCCGGGAGAGGGAGAGACCGGACGGGTCGAGGTGCGCCAGCGTCGGACGCGCCAGCGCTGCGAGTTCCGCTACCGGGTGACCGTCGACGACAGCCCTCGTGCCGAGGTCGAGCTCGACGAAGTCACGGCACGACCGGTGTGGGAGTCGGTGGTGGGTTTGTTTCCTTCGTTTCCCGCCCAGGGCCGCGTGGTCTCGGCGGAGACCCTCGACGCCGAGGCGGCACGGCAGATTACCGCCCATGTCCTGCGACGCGTGGAAAGGGACACCGCCCGGGCCCAGATGGCCCTGGTGTCCGGGATCGAGCCGGTCATCCGCTTCCTGGAGCGTGGACACGTTCGCCCGCCCGGGGTACTGGCCCGGCTGCTGGAGGTCGCCTGGGTGGAGTCGATCCTCCATGAACTGGAACGGTCCGAACTGAACCCTGCCCAGGCGGCTTCCTGGACTGCCCGGCTGGGGCGGTTGGCCTCCCTCGGCCTCGATCGGGACGATGCGCGTCTGGTCGAGGTGGTGGAGCGTCGGCTCCGCGAGAAGACCCTGTCGTATTGTCGGGGCGGTGGGGAAGCCGACGCCGTCCTGGTCCTTGCCCTGCTCGACATGGTGGACGAGTTGGAACCCAGGGCCGATACCTGGGAGGCACAGAACGTGTTCTTTGTGGAATCCGGATGGGCATCGGGTGGCCCGGACCCGCCCTCGGACACCCTACGACGCATTGCGGATCGATTGGGGTTCGCGGCACAACCGCCGCGTCCCGCACCTCAACCCTGATGGAAACTCCCATGAACGAGACCGACCTGATGCAAGCTGTTCGAAGCTGGATCGAGGATGACCCCGACCCCACCACCCGTGCCGAACTCCAGACCCTGCTGGATGCGGGGGATACCGCGGAGCTTACCGAGCGGTTCCGGGCCCGACTGGAGTTCGGAACGGCGGGATTGCGGGGACTCCTGGGTGGGGGACCCAACCGCATGAACCGGGCGGTGATCCGTCGGGTGACCGCAGGCCTGGCGGGTTATCTGCTGGAAACGATCCCGGAGGTCAGGGAGCGCGGCGTCGTGGTGGGGCGCGACGCGCGCCGGCTTTCGCCCGAACTGGCCGAGGACACCGCCTCGGTGCTTGCCGCAGCGGGAATTCCGGTCCATGTTTTTGCCGAGGTGGCTCCGACGCCGCTGGTGGCGTTTGCCGTCACCCATCTCGATGCGGCGGCCGGCATCGTCGTGACCGCCAGTCACAACCCGCCAGCCTACAACGGCTACAAGGTGTACTGGGAGAACGGGGCCCAGATCATCCCTCCCCATGACAAGGGGATCAGCGCGGCCATCGACCGGGTGGAGTCGGCGTCGTCCGTGGCGCTCATGCCGATCGAGGAGGGACTGGCTACCGGTCGCGTTCGTGCGGTGGCGGAGGCAGTGGGGGAAGCCTACCTGGCCGGCGTGCTGGCCCTGCAGTGCCAGCCGCGCTCCACCGGATCGGTGCGCATCGTCTACACCCCGATGCA
This sequence comes from Candidatus Eiseniibacteriota bacterium, assembly GCA_942491735.1. GTDB lineage: Bacteria > Eisenbacteria > RBG-16-71-46 > JABDJR01 > JABDJR01 > CALOCN01. The sequence goes on from CALOCN010000014.1 coordinate 1,563,045, forward strand.
CGGGGTGGGGGGGCGATGGGTTCGCGAGGCGTTGACCCGGGCCGGGTTCGAGCACTTCTGGATGGTTCCCGAGCAGGCCGCTCCGGACGGGGAGTTTCCCACCGTGGAGTTCCCCAACCCGGAGGAGCCGGGGGCCATGGACCTGGCGCTGGCCCTGGGACGGGAAAAGGAAGCGGACCTCATTCTGGCCAACGATCCGGACGCCGACCGGCTCGCGGTGATTCTCCGTGACGATGCGGGGGAGTACCGTGCCCTGACCGGGAACGAGATCGGGATCCTCCTGGGGCACTACCTCCTGTCGGAGAATGCTCCGGACGGGGATCTCATTGTCATGAGCACGATCGTCTCGTCCACCCTGCTCTCGAAGGTGGCCAAGCGGTTGGGGGTGGATTACGCCGAGACCCTCACCGGGTTCAAGTGGATCGCCAACAAGGCCATCGCGAGGAAGCGTGAGCGGAGGCAGACCTTCGTGTTCGGGTTCGAAGAGGCCCTGGGCTATACGGTGGGCGAGCTGGTGCGGGACAAGGACGGGTTGGGCGCGGCGCTGGTGTTTGCCGACCTGGCTCGTTTCCTGGAGGCGCACGGGGAGACGGTGCTCGACCAGTTGGACGGGATCTACCGGGAGTACGGGGTTCATGTCACCGCGCAACACAGCGAAACCCTTCCCGGTGCGCAGGGCATGGCGACCATTCGCACCATCATGGAGAGCTTTCGCCAGCAGCCGCCGGCGGCGATCGGGGGCGACCCCATCCTGGTCTTTTCCGATGTGCTCGAGGGAACCCGGATCGTTCGTGCGACCGGAGAAAGCAGCCGGCTGGATCTGCCGCCCAGCAATGTGCTCGTGTTCGAGCTTTCCCGTGAGTCCCGGGTGATCCTGCGTCCCAGCGGAACCGAGCCCAAGATCAAGTACTACTTCGAGACAGTCGAGGCCACGGGGGACGACGAGAACCTTAGCGCAGCGCGGGGGCGCGCCGAGGCGCGGCTCCAGGCACTACGACGGGCGTTCATCCAGGAGGCGGAGCGCCGATCCGCCTGAAGAACCCTCGACCGGTGAGGCCCGGACCCGTTGCGGGAGGAAAGCGTTCGCTCTGTCCCGGCCCACTCAGGCGCGGTGCGGACCTCGCCGTGCCGGGACGCAGAGGCCGGCGGACTACTTGGCCGGGAACGGGTCCAGGGGAATCCGCACCCACACCGAGTGCTTCTTCACGTGATCCAGTTCGCGGAACTGCGGGATGATGGCGTAGTCGTAGCCCACGTAGTCCAGCACGTTGACTCCGAACCCGTAGGTGGCTCCCTTGATCTGGCCGTTCGGGTCGTTGATATTGCCCCAGCGCAGGAAGAGCAGATCGAGGATCGAGGCCTCGAACCCCCGTAGGTTCTGGTTGGGCGCCCGATCACCCGGGCCGCCGCTGTCATCAACCAGCGACACCTCGCGCCCCAGGGCCATGCGCAGGTTGATCACATGGGCCTTGGCCAGCCCGGCCGCGAAACCACCCTGCGCGGGATCAATGATCTGCTTACCCGGGAAGAGGTGCAGATCGGCACCCAGGCTCTCCCGGCGAACGTAGGGGGTGGGGTCGCCGGGCTCACCCTCGATGAGCACGATGTCGTCGCCGTTGTTGGACCAGCCGATGCCGCCCTTGAAACGAAGCATCCCCACCGCGGAGTCGCGGTCGTTGCCGAGGGGTAGGTCCGGTGTCTTCAGTTGGATGCCGTAGTCCCAGACGGTGGTGGAGCCTTCGGCGTTGGCATCGGACCCGCCGGAAAAACGGATGGGGCCCAGGTCGACGTTGGTGCTCTTCACCTGCGCCCCCAACGAAACGATGTCCGCGAACCCCGCCGCAAAAGCGAATCCCCAGGTCTGTTCGGTGGGCTCGTAGGTTCCGACGGGATCCGGACTCCCGGGGTCCGTCAGGATGGACTCCCCGTAGTTGAGCCGTGTCATGTTGACGCCCAGAGCCAACCGGACCGGGGTGGATCCCTTGGCTACGTTGGTCCCAAAGACCACCGACCCGTAGTAGTGATCCACGTCATCGGCCAGATCCGGTACCAATCGGGCGGTATGGTAGGCCACCTCCAGCCCCTCCACGAAGGCCATCCCGGCCACGTTCCAGAACGGGGAGAAGGCGCTGGACTCCAGGACGCCATAGGCGCGGCCCATGGCCTCCGCCCGGGCTCCCACGGGAACCTGCAGGGAGGCGAGGCCGGCGTTGCTCTGGGCTAGCGCGGCGCTGGGGGGGAGCGTGGAGAGGGAAATCGAACAAACCAAGCCCATCGCGAGCGGGATCATGCGGTGGCCGAGCGACATGGTACCTCCGAGGGGTGGGATAGGTCAGTGCCGCACATACCTTTGCCGCTGAACGCGGGGGCGTCAAGGGGGAAGCTGTTGCCGGGGCGAGCAGGAGGGCGCGGGGAGTCTACCCCGGATGATGACTCGCCCTGTCTCGGACCGGCGGGGTGACCCGCCAGATTCTCCACGCAGGCCACGGGGAGAAGCGGATGCCGGAGCAACCGGTTTCTCGGCTCGACTTGTTCAGAAAGGGGCCGTTTCCCGGCTGGTCGTGGTTCGTCTGGAGAAGTTGTTGTGACATGGATCATGTTGGCTCATGGCCCCAAACTCCTCCCCGGACACCGTCCACGCGGGGTAGTTGTGGGCGCGTGGAAGGGTGGCACGACCGAGGGCCAACGAGAGAGCGAGCGGGGGCGCCCCAGACCCTGGCGGTCAGGATGATGATTCCGGTGTCTACCCGGGGAGACGAATTCCAGTAACGTAATATAATGGAATGGGTTAGGGCGTAGAAATGTCGCGGGATGCACTGGCCAATCCAAGTACAATCTGCATGGGTTGTCCGCCTTCCCGGGCTGCGCGCCCCGCCCGGCTGGTCGCGTTGGGTGCCGCTGCGGGAGTACGAGATGGGCTTTGTCCACCACTGCGATGGTACGCTGCATCCGGACTCCTCCTGGCTATGGCCATCATGGGCCGATTAATGGATGGCACTAAGATGCCTCCTTCTCCGGGAGGAGTCCATTCCATCAGGTGGACTCGGTTGACCCGGGCCACGTTAGGCTGCGCGCCCCCGCCCTGTCCGTTCGCGTCGGGTGACCCTTCGGAAGTACGAGGCGAACTTTGTCCACCCGGGTGGACTCGGTAGACCCGAGCCCACGTTGGGCTGCGCGCCCCTGTCCGCGGCTTTCCCCGGGAAAGCGGCCCCGGGCTGCCGCCTCATCCCGCAGCTACATGTTCCGGCGGTACTGCCCGCCCACGGCGAACAGCGCGTCGGTGATCTGTCCCAGGGACGCGACCTTGCAGGCCTCCATCAACTGGGTGAAGGCGTTCTCGTTGTGGACCGCAGCCTGCTGCACGCGCTCCAGACGTTCTGCCGCCTCGGGGGCGTAGAGCCGGTGCAGGTTCTCCAGGGTGCGGATCTGGGCCTGCTTCTCTTCCTCGGTGGCCCGAATGACCTCGCGGGGCAGGACGGTGGGGGAGCCCTTGGAACTCAGAAACGTGTTCACCCCGATCAGCGGCAACTCGCCGGTGTGCTTGAGGGTCTCGTAGTACAGGCTCTCGTCCTGGATCTTGCTGCGCTGGTACATCCGCTCCATGGCCCCCAGGACCCCGCCCCGCTCGGTGATGCGGTCGAACTCGGTCAGTACCGCTTCTTCGACGAGATCGGTGAGCTCCTCGATGATGAACGCGCCCTGGAGCGGGTTCTCGTTCTTGGCCAGCCCCAGCTCCCGGTTGATGATGAGCTGGATGGCGATGGCCCGGCGGACCGATTCCTCGGTTGGGGTGGTGATTGCCTCGTCATAGGCATTCGTGTGCAGGGAGTTGCAGTTGTCGTAGATGGCATAGAGGGCCTGCAACGTGGTGCGGATGTCGTTGAAGTCGATCTCCTGCGCATGCAAGGACCGCCCCGAGGTCTGGATGTGGTACTTGAGCATCTGCGACCGGGAGTCCGCGCCGTACTTGAGCTTCATCGCCTTGGCCCAGATGCGTCGGGCCACCCGGCCGATCACCGCGTACTCCGGATCCACTCCGTTGGAGAAGAAGAAACTCAGGTTGGGCCCGAACGCGTTGATGTCCATCCCGCGCGAGAGGTAGTACTCCACATAGGTGAACCCGTTGGCCAGGGTGAAGGCCAACTGGGTGATGGGGTTCGCGCCGGCCTCGGCGATGTGATACCCGGAAATCGATACCGAGTAGAAGTTGCGCACCTCGTTGTCGATGAAGAACTCCTGCACGTCACCCATGAGCCGCAGGGCGAACTCGGTGGAGAAGATGCAGGTGTTCTGGGCCTGGTCCTCCTTGAGAATGTCGGCCTGCACCGTCCCGCGGACCTGGGACAGGGTGCGTCCGCGGATCTCGTTGTAGACCTCCGCCGGCAGGACCTGATCCCCCGTCACTCCCAGCAGGGTCAATCCCAGCCCGTCGTTCCCCTCCGGGAGCGCCCCGTCATACCGCGGGCGCTCGGCGTCCCGTTCCCGGAACAGCTCCACCATTCTCGTTTCGACTTCCCCGCCCAGGCCCTGCTCGGTGATGTACCGCTCGCACTGCTGATCCACCGCGGCGTTGAGAAAGAAGCCGAGCAACATGGGCGCCGGACCGTTGATGGTCATGGACACCGAGGTCTTGGCATCGGCCAGATCGAACCCGCTGTAGAGCTTCTTGGCGTCGTCCAGACAGCAGATGGACACCCCGGAGTTGCCGATCTTGCCGTAGATGTCCGGCCGCAGGTCCGGATCCCGACCGTAGAGGGTGACCGAGTCGAACGCGGTGGAGAGCCGCTTGGCCGGCATGCCCAGACTGACGTAGTGGAAGCGTCGGTTGGTCCGTTCCGGTGCGCCCTCGCCGGCGAACATCCGCGTGGGGTCCTCGCCCTGCCGCTTGAAGGGGTAGATTCCCGCCGCGTAGGGGAACTGGCCGGGGACGTTCTCGGTGAGGCGCCAGCGCAGGATGTCGCCCCACGCCTCGTAGCGGGGGAGCGACACGCGGGGCACCCGGGTGTGGGAAAGGCTCTCGGTGTGGGTTTCCATGGCGATCTCGCGCCCCCGCACCTTGAAGCGGAACTCCGGCTCACGATACCGGTCCCGCAGGCTCGGCCATTCCTCGATCAACTCGCGGTTGCGCGGATCGAGGTCCCGGCCTATCCGGTCCCTGGCCTCCCCCAGCGCCTGCACCGCGTCGGTGCCGCCCGCCCCCTCGCTCTCTTCCAGGATTTCCGCCGAGGTCGAAAGCGCATACAACCGCTGCGCCACCTGGGCCTGGCTTTCCGCCCAACGCGCGTACTCGCGCACCGTCTCCGACACTTCGGAAAGGTACCGGGTGCGCTCCGGGGGAATGACATGGGCTCGCGGCGAGACACCGCCCGGGGTGAAGCTGGACGTCCAACCGGCGCCTGTCTTCTCACCCAGCTTGGCGATCACGTGCCGGTACAGGGTGTTGGTACCCGGGTCATTGAACTGGCTGGCGATGGTCCCGAAGATGGGAAGCGCATCGTCCTCGACCTGGAACAGCCTGTGGTTGCGCTTGTACTGCTTGCGCACGTCGCGCAGTGCGTCGTCGGCCCCCCGCTTGTCGAACTTGTTGATGGCGATCACGTCGGCGAAGTCCAGCATGTCGATCTTCTCGAGCTGGGTTGCCGCACCGTACTCCGGGGTCATCACGTAGAGGCTGACGTCCGAATGGTCCGCGATCTCCGTGTCCGACTGTCCGATCCCGGAAGTCTCGAGCACGATCAGATCGAAATCCGCCGCCTTGAGCACGTTGAGCGCGTCCTTGATATGGGCGGAGAGGGCGAGATTCGCCTGGCGGGTGGCCAGGGAACGCATGTAGACCCGCCCGTCGGTAATGGCGTTCATGCGGATGCGGTCGCCCAGGAGCGCGCCTCCGGTCTTGCGTTTGCTGGGATCCACCGAGACGATCCCCATGGTGCGATCGGGAAAGTCGATCAGGAAGCGACGCACCAGTTCGTCCACCAGCGAGGACTTGCCCGAGCCCCCGGTCCCGGTGATGCCGAGGACCGGCACCGGGTTGGCCCCCGCGGTGTCCGCGACCTGACGCAACGCATCGCGCGAGGCTTCCGGGAAGTTCTCCGCCGCGGAAATCAGGTGGGCGATGGAGGGAGGATCCTTCTTCGCCAGGTGGCCCAGATCCCCGTTGAGCTGTGCCCCGCGCGGGAAGTCCGCGTGGGAAAGCATGTCGTTGATCATCCCCTGCAGTCCCATGGAACGTCCGTCGTCCGGCGAGTAGATCCGGGTGATCCCGTAGCGGTGCAGCTCTTCGATCTCCTCGGGGAGAATGGTCCCGCCGCCGCCGCCGAAGATCTTCACGTGCCCTGCCCCCCGCTCGGCAAGCAGGTCGTGCATGTACTTGAAGAACTCCATGTGGCCACCCTGGTACGAGGTGACCGCGATGGCCTGGACATCCTCCTGCACCGCGGTGGTGACGATCTCCTCGACGCTGCGGTCGTGCCCCAGGTGGATCACCTCGACCCCGGTGGCCTGGATGATCCGGCGCATGATGTTGATGGCCGCGTCGTGCCCGTCGAAGAGAGAGGCCGCGGTGACAATGCGCAGATGATTCTGGGGACGATACGGGGCGGGTTCCTGGCTCATGGATCTCCTTGACGCGTTTGGAATGCCGGTCGGGGACAGCGGGAACATTGTACCCGATCCAAAATCATCCATAACATCAACCGGGACTTATGGTTGCGATCGACAACCCCGGCCCGTCCTAGAGATCGCTCAGGACCGGGCCCAGCTCGCGCTGCATGAAGGCGGGAATGCTGAAGGCAGCCCGATGGACATCCGCCGAATACCAGCCGAACTCGAGACCACTTGCCTCCACCCGCGCCGGGTCCAGGTCCCGGATGGGGTGGGGACCCTTGGAGGCAAAGGTGAAGGACCAATAGCCGCCCGGATAACTCATGTTGCTGAAGCAATAGATGTGAACCCGGTCAAACAGCTGGCTCTGCAGGGTGAGCATGGCCTTCTGGGTTTCGATCTCGTAGAAGGGGGATTCCCCCTGGGCGATGACGATGCCGCCGTCACCCAGGACCCGGAACACGTTGCGGTAGAAGTCGAGGCCGAACAACGGCGTGGCCGGCCCGATGGGATCGGTGGAGTCGATGATGATCACGTCGAACTCCTGATCCGTCTCCCGCACGAACCGCACTCCATCCTGGATGAGCAGGGTCAGTCGCGGGTCGTCGAGGCTGGCCGAGGTCTGGGGGATGTGCGCCCGGCAGGCCTCCACCACAACGGGGTCGATCTCGACCATGGTGACCGTCTCGACTCCGGGATGTCGCAACACCTCGCGAGCGGTCCCGCCGTCGCCTCCCCCGATGACGAGAACGCTCCGGGGGTTCGGGTGGGTGAAGAGCGGGACATGGGTGATCATGTCGTGGTAGATGAACTCGTCCCGCTCGGTGAGCATGATGAGCCCGTCGTTCAGGAGCATGCGGCCGTGGCCGGCCGTCTCCACCACGTCGATCTGCTGGAAGTCGCTCTTCCCGGAGAAGAGGACCCGCGAAACCCGGAACCGGGATCCCACCACGTTGTGGTGGCGTTCCTCGAGCCAGAGATCCAATTCCCCGGTGGGGGTCGATTCGTTGCTCACGATGCGTCTCCTATGGCGTGTCCGCTGGTCGACATGGCCCGGGCGAAGTGGCAGAACTGGACGTTGTAGCCGTTTCCGATGTGACGCAATTCCTCCATGACGAGCGGGTATTCCGTGCCCAGGTCCCCGAAATGGACCCTGCGCTGGAACAGAATGACGTCCATCCGCTGGGGGCGAAAGACCTCGATGGCCCGCTGCACCTGGTCCCGTACACCCGCGTCGCCCAGCACCCGGTTGGTCTCGAAGCTCGCGTAGGAGCCGGCCTCCTCGGGGGTCACGTGGACGGTGGCGTAGGTGGGGCCCTCGAGCGCGTTCAGCGAGTACCCCTCCGGGTCAAAGGCGTGGTCGTCCACCGCCTCCCCGGCAAGCAGGGACAGGATCCCGCTCCCGGTGCGGATCCGGGTGGTGTCGCCACCGCTGAACCGTCCGGCCGACTTGGGGTCGAGACCGTACATGAGGATCTCCAGGGTCACGTCGTTGGCATCCGGCGCCGCGTTGCGGTCCAGGTGATAGAGGGACACGTGGTGTCCCTTCGGATCCCCGAAGCGCATCGACGTGCCCGGGAGTTTCGCGTTGAGCCGCATCACATCGTCGTCGAAAGTCGAAGGCTGGAGCCCGGGAAAGTTCTCGTTCTTGCGCTCGTAGATGAGCGATCGGATGGAGTCCAGGCCGAGTCGGCGGGTGAGTTCCAGGGCGGCCTCGATGAGGGTGGTGCGGCCACAGGTAATCATGATGCACCGGTCGTCATGGACGAACAGGCTGGACTCGGACAGCAGATAGGCGTCCGCTTCCGTGTTCCCCAGGGTGGAGAGGATGGTGGCGTGGGAGAGGGCCACGATCTCCGACCAGAACGGTTTGCCCTTGGATCGAAGGGAAGGGGCCCCGGGACGCATCATGATCTCGAGTTTCTTTTCCGTCCCCTCGAAGTTGCTCATCCTGTGCTCCTCCGGGACCTCAACGCCTGGTAGGTTCGCCCCGGGAGCGGTGTGCCCAGGACCCCCTCCAGATACGCGGAAGCCTCCGCGACCCGGTCGACGTCGACCCCGGTTCTCACCCCCAGGGAGTCGAACAGGTAGACCAGGTCCTCGGTGGCGAGGTTGCCGGTGGCTCCGGGGGCGTAGGGGCAGCCTCCCACTCCTCCGGCCGACGTGTCAAAGATGCCGATTCCCGATTCCCATGCCGCATGGCAGTTGACCAGCGCGGTGCCCCAGGTGTCGTGGGCGTGGAGCGCCAGTCGGGGGGCAGGGAACTCGCCGAGCAGCATGCCGAACACCGTCCGGATGTCGCCGGGGCCGGCCACCCCGATGGTGTCCCCGATCGAGAACTCCTCGACCCCGATCCCGTCCAGGAGCCGCACTACGGCGAGGACCTGCGCCGGCTCCACCGCTCCCTCGTAGGGGCACCCGAAACAGGTCGACACATAGCCGCGCACCCGGATTCCCTCGGCAGCCGCCCGCTCGGTGACCGGTCGGAACCGGTCGATGGTCCCGGCAATGGAGGCGTTGGTGTTCCGCTGACTGAAGGTCTCGGAGGCGGCGGTGAACACGGCGATCTCGCGTGCTCCCGCTTCGATGGCGCGGTCGAGCCCGGTCTCGTTGGGAACGAGGACGGGATACCGGGTCCCCTCGCGTCGGGTGATGCGGCGCAGGACCTCGTCCGAGTCGGCCATCTGGGGTACCCACTTGGGACTGACAAACGCGCCCACCTCGATGACCGGTAGCCCGCTTGCGCCCAGTCGATTCACGAACTCGACCTTCTGGTCCGCGGTGATCACCGCGCCTTGGCTCTGCAGACCGTCGCGGGGTCCCACCTCGACCACGGTCACGCGGTCCGGGCCGCTCATGACTCGGTTGCCTTCAGTTCCACCAGCGGTACGCCGGCCCCCACCTGTTCCCCTTCGCCGGCCAGCAGTGCGACCACCGTTCCGGCATGAGGTGCCTTGATCTCGATCTGCATCTTCATCGCTTCCACGACCACGAGAGGTTGGCGCTCCTCGACCCGGTCGCCCACCGCGACCAGCAGCTTCTGCACCTGACCGGGCATGGGCGAGCCGAGGCCCCCGCCGCCGCCGCCCCGGGCGCGGGTCCGGCCCCGGTCCAGGTCAAGACGCCAGGTACGGCCCTGCCAATGGACCCAGACCGCATCCTGGTCCCGTACCGCGTAGCCGCGTCCCTCGCCGGGGATCACCAGGGAGCCCTCGGCCAGTGCCTGGACATTGATCCCGACCGGATCCTGATCTCCACGCTGGATCACCACCCGGTCTCCGCTTTCCGCGCGGACGGTGACCGTGCCTTCGGGGAGCGTGAACTTCGTCTCCATCACTCGGTCTCCAGAGGGGTCCAGCCCCCGACCGTGGACCAGGGGGTCGGGAGACGGGTGTCCCCGGAGCCGGTGCCCGAAGGTGAGGAGGATGCCGAAGCCCGTGCACCCAGGGCCAGCACCGCGTCCGGCGGGCTTCGGTCCGTGTCGATCGACTGGGGATCATGCTCGTCCAGGAAGCCGGTGTGCAGCGCACCCGAATCCCAGGCCGGGAGTGCGAGAACGTCTCCCAGGAAGTCCACGTTGGTGCGCACCCCCAGGATGACCGTCTCGCGGAGCGCCACCTGCAACCGCCGGGTGGCGGCCTCGCGGGTCTCCCCCCAGGCGATGATCTTGGCCAGGAGGGGATCGTAGTGCACGCCGATCTCCAGTCCCTCGGCCAGCCCCGAATCCACGCGGACTCCGGGTCGCTCCGGATGTCGCAGGCACAGCACGCGTCCGGTCTGGGGGAGGAATCCGTTCGCCGGATCCTCGGCGTAGACCCGGGCCTCGATGGCGTGTCCCCGTGGGGTCGACCGGGTGGGGTCAAAGGGTAACGGCAACCCTGCCGCGGTCAGGACCTGGGCCGCGACGAGATCCACCCCGTACACCAGTTCGGTGACCGGATGCTCCACCTGGAGACGGGTGTTCATCTCGAGAAAGTAGAACGCGCCGTCGGCTCCCAGGAGGAACTCCACCGTTCCGGCGTTCCGATAGTTCACCGCCTGCGCCGCCGCCACTGCCGCCGCTCCCATCCGTTCCCGCAGCGTTGCATCCACGGCGGGGGAGGGAGCTTCCTCGAGGATCTTCTGATGCCGCCGTTGCACGCTGCACTCGCGCTCCCCGAGGTGGAACGTGTTGCCCTCGTGGTCGGCGAAGATCTGGATCTCGATGTGACGCGGGCGCTCCAGGTACTTCTCCAGGTAGACCCGGGCATCGCCGAACGCTGCGCCGGCCTCGCTGCTGGCCAGGGACAGGGCCGAGACCAGCTCGTCGGGGGCGGTGACCACGCGCATGCCCTTGCCGCCGCCTCCGGCGGACGCCTTGACCAGAACCGGATAGCCCAGCCGCTCGGCCGCTGCCAGCAGTTCGGCCTCCGTCGCGTCCGGCTTCTGGAAACCGGGAACAATAGGAACCCCGGCCGCCTCCATCGCCTCGCGACTGGCCGTCTTGGAACCCATGATGCGCATGGCCGATGCGGGAGGCCCAACAAAAACCAGTCCGGCCTCGGTCACTGCCTGCGCGAAGTCCGCGTTCTCGGAAAGAAAGCCGTACCCCGGGTGGACCGCGTCACATCCGGTCTCCCGCGCCGCGTGCAACAGGGCGTCCACCCGCAGGTAGGACTCGGCCGCCGGCGCGGGGCCCAGAACGACGACCCGGTCCGCGGCCAGGGCGTGAGGGGCCTGGGTGTCCACTTCCGAGGCCACCGCCACCGACTCCACGCCCAGCTCCCGCAGGGCGCGAATGATCCGCAGGGCAATCTCGCCCCGGTTGGCGACCAGTACGCGCCGCAACATGATCAGCGCTCCTCCTGCCAGCCCGGCTTGCGGCGCTCAAGGAATGCGGCCATGCCGTCCTGCCCCTCGTCCCCGGCGCGGGCTTCGGCAATGACCCGGGCGGTGAGGGTGCGCACTTCGGCCGGATCGTGCCCGGCGATTTCCGCGATGAGGGTCTTGGCCCGGGCCTGGGCGAGGGGGCCCCCGGCCAGGAGGGCGTGGACGCGACGCTCCACCGCATCGTCGATGGCTTCGGCGTCCACCACGTGGTGGACGAGCCCGATACTGCGGGCGCGGTCCGCGCTGAAACGGGAACCGGTGAGAAACAGGTCACGCGCGGCCGAGACCCCGATCTTGGCCACGACGAAAGGGGAGATCACCGCGGGAAGGATGCCCAGACGCACTTCGCTGAAGGCGAAGACCGCCTCGGCCGCGGCCACCGCGATGTCGCACACCGCGACCAACCCCGTTCCGCCGCCGATGGCCGCGCCGTGGATGCGTCCCACCACCGGTTTGGGGAGGGTGTTCCAGGCGTGGAACATCTCCGCCATGGCAAGGGAATCCGCCTCGTTCTCGGCCCGGGTGTAGGTCACCATGCGCTTCATCCAGTTGAGGTCCGCGCCGGCGCAGAACGACTTGCCTTCGCCGCCCAGCACCACCACCCGCACCGCGTTCTCGGCGGCGAGGTGATCGGCGGCGGCGCGCAGTGCGGCGACGAGTTTGTCGTCGAACGCGTTGTGGACGTCCGGTCGGGACAGGGTGACGTGGGCCACCGGTCCCCGGGTCTCGATGCGCAGGGCTTCGCTCACGGGCTACATCCGGAACACGCCCATGCGGGGCTCCGGCCACTGTGCGCGATAGGCGGCGGCCAGCCCGAGGGCGAGATGGTTGCGGGTCTCGGCGGGATCCACGATTCCGTCGTCCCAGAGCCGCGCGGTGCTGTGGTAGGGGCTTCCCTCCTCGTCGTAGGTGTCAAGGATGGGTTGCATGAACGCGGCGCGTTCGTCCTGCGTCCAGCTCTTCCCCTGGCGTGCCAGCTGGTCCTCCTTGACCTGGGCCAGGACCATGGCCGCCTGCTCGCCTCCCATGACCGAGATGCGCGCGTTGGGCCACATGGTGAGCTGGCGCGGTTGGAAGGCGCGGCCACACATGCCGTAGTTCCCCGCGCCAAAGGATCCGCCAATGATGGTGGTGAACTTGGGCACCGAGGCGTTGGCCACCGCGTGCACCATCTTGGCGCCATCCTTGGCGATGCCGCCTTCCTCGTAGGCCTTGCCCACCATGAACCCGGTGATGTTCTGCAGGAACACCAGGGGGATGCGGCGCAGGTCGGCCATGGTGATGAAGTGCGCCGCCTTGAGCGCGCTCTCCGAGAACAGCACCCCGTTGTTGGCGAGAATGGCCACCGGATACCCGTGCACCCGGGCGAATCCCGTGACCAGGGTGGAGCCGTAGGCTTCCTTGAACTCGTGGAAACGGCTGCCGTCGACCACGCGGGCAATGACCTCGCGTACGTCGAAGGCCTTGCGGAAGTCGGGAGGGATCACCCCGTAGATTTCGCGTGGATCGTAGAGGGGGTCCTCGGGCGCGGTGCGATCGGCCGGTTCGTAGTTGCGACGTCCCAGGTTTTCCACGATGGAACGGGTGATGTGCAGGGCGTGCTCATCGTCCTGGGCGAGGTGGTCGGCCACGCCGGACTTGCGGGCGTGGACCTCCGCGCCGCCCAGATCCTCGGCGCTGACTTCCTCGCCGGTGGCCGCCTTGACCAGCGGGGGACCGCCGAGAAAGATCGTGCCCTGGTTGCGCACGATCACCACCTCGTCGCTCATGGCCGGAACGTAGGCACCCCCGGCGGTGCAGGAGCCCAGCACGGTCGCGACCTGGGGAATGCGTGCGGCCGACATGCGGGCCTGGTTGTAGAAGATGCGACCGAAGTGATCGCGATCGGGAAAGACCTCGTCCTGGAGCGGTAGGAACGCACCGCCCGAGTCGACCAGGTAGATGCAGGGAAGCTCGTTCTCGAGCGCGATCTCCTGGGCCCGCAGGTGCTTCTTGACCGTCATGGGGAAGTAGGTGCCCCCCTTGACCGTGGCGTCGTTGGCCACGATGACCGCCTCGGTGCCCGAGACCCGGCCGATTCCGGTCACGATCCCGGCCGAGGGGGCGGCGTCGTCGTAGAGACCGATGGCGGCGAGGGGGCTCAGCTCCAGGAACGGGGTCCCCGGATCGAGCAGCTTGGCGATGCGGTCGCGGACGAAGAGCTTTCCCTGCTCGGTGTGACGCGCATGGGCCTTTTCCGACCCACCCTTGCGGGCGGTGGCCACCTTGTCCCGGAGTTCGGCCACGAGGCCTTCCATCCGGGCTGCGTTGTCCTTGAACTCGGGAGAACCGGGATCAATATGGGTTTCGAGGATGTCCATGGGTCTCGCATGAGGAAAGAGGGCTAACTTGCGAGCAGGGGGGAGGATACACCAAGCAGCGGGGGGCGGCTAGGGACCCTGGGCCGCGATGCATTCCGTACGGGATTCCGGATTCAAGCCGATTGGGCGGTCCGGTGGTCGTCAGGAGGGCAATTCAGGCTGTTGGAACCCGGCCGGTTGCAACGATGTTCCATAGACTACACATAGCTGGGTCGCTCCCAGGGTCCTGCGTTCAACGGGGGTGTTCCAATGACACAGCGCTGGCTACTTACAATCTGCTTCCTCAACCTTCCCGTCTTGGCCTGGGCTAGACCGCTGGAAATCGCCGACCCGCAGACGCGGGAGCTGACTCCGTGGGAGGATGCCGCCACCGTCGCCACCTTGGCCGCGGACACGGTGTGGTTCGGCGGGACGTTCTGGGCGGCCGACTCCATGCGTTGGGAAGCGATCGAGGACTCGGTTTGGACCTTCGAGAGCGGAGTGGGGTCGCATTTCCAGCACGCGCCGGATAGTTGCAAGGACCCCACCTACCACGCCTCCATGGAGGGCTGGGTCTCATACCCTTCGGATTCTCCACTCCTCGACATCCGCACTGGGCTGTTTCGCCGGCTCACCACCACGGACTTTGCCGGGGCGTCGTGCGTCGGGAGCCCGGCGGGCCTCGGAGGCAGTGCGTCCCTGTGGGCGGGGGTACGCTCTTCTGAGGCGGACTCCCTGTGTTGGGTCGGGGGGGTGGGCTACGGGAACAACTGGAACATCTGCGTGGAGCGGGAGTTCCAGTACGCCGGGTCAGGTGCGGTCAACTGGTCATGGGACTATGTCGTGGACACCGAGCAGGGTTATGACTACGCCTACGCCATGGTCGATACGACTGGGAACGACGACGTGGTGACGGTCGACTCGAGGTCGGGCTCGGCTACCGGCAGTCTGAATGCCGTACTGAACCCTGGAATCGACCTGCGCTCCACACCGGGCCCGTTTCTCTTGAGATTCTGCGTGGTGAGCGACGGTACCTACTCGGACGAGGATGGACTGTCGTTGACGGCGTGCGGTGCCTTCGCCGTCGACAACGTGGGTGTTACCGGTGTGGGCATCTCCTACACGGCGGATTTCGAGTCCGGATGGGATGATTGGGCTCCCCGCTATCCGACCTGCAGCGAACAGACGCCTCCCATGTCACGATTGCAGGCGGTGGCCTCGTTGGGTCCCATTCCACCGGAGGTGTCCCCGTGTGCCCTCGGGGATTCCGTCCTGGTCTTCCATGACCCTGCCACCGGCGCTCCGCCGCTATGGAGCCACCAGAGGAGACCGGATCTTGTCGTTTCCCCCTGGATCGATCTCGCCGCGGCCGGTCGCACCGGATCCGATGAGCGTGTGCTGCGGTTGGACGGCTACCTGGATCTTCCGCTCCTCCCCTATGTGTTCCTGACCGCGCGAGCCCAGTGGTATCCCGAGTCCTGTCCATTGACCGGCGTGGTTCGAAGTACCGATATGATCTCGACCGGGTTTGTTTATCCTGTCGATCCACCGCGGTGTGGTCCCAATTCCTATCTGCTGGATCTCAGTGATCTGATTCCCGCCTATGCCGAGCAGGTGAGGGTTTCAGTGGGGGTTGTGAACTACTGCGGGTTCTTCGCCAATTGCACCGAAACCGGAAACACGACTCCCTGGATCGATGCGATCGGCTTCGGGGTGACTGCCCGCAACGGCATCCAGGGTGCCCTCGATGCGGCGGCGGACGGCGACACCGTTGTCGTGCCACCGGGAGTCTATCGAGGACCGTCGAACACCAACCTGGATTTCCGCGGGAAGAACCTGACCCTGTGGGCGCCGGCAGGCCCCGAGAGCACGATCGTGGATTGCCAGGGATCGGCGCGGGGCATCGTGTTCGATGAAGGGGAGGACTCGACATCGGTGGTGGACGGCCTGACCTTCGTCAAAGGGTTTGCCGGAACCACGGGTGGGTTTCCCGACACCCTGCTCGACGGCGGGGCCGCATGGATCGGACCCACCGAGACTCCGTGGTTTCGCAATTGTCGGTTCGACAGTTCCCTGGCTACGCGCGGGGGCGGCGTGTTTGTTGCGGCGGCCGAGGACGCACCGATGTTGCGGTTCGAGAACTGCGGTTTCCGGGGCAATACGGCCGACCTGGGCTACGCAGGTGCCGGTATCCACGCCGACGGTTACGAGTCCGCCGAAACGGGCGACCTGAGGACAACTCTTGATGCGTGCGTGGTGGAGGGTAATCTCGGATCGGGTGCCTACGGGCTGATCAACGCGTCCGAGTCGGAGTTCCAAGGCAACTCGGGCACCGGTTTCGTCGGTGTTGGACTAGCCGAGGATTGCGAGTTTCTTGGCAACGCTGGGGGAGGGTTTTCCGGCACGGGGACCCACAGACGTTGCACGTACTCCGGCAACCTGGGTGTGGGAGCAACCGGGGGAATGCAGCAGTTCACTCCGCACGGCACTGTTTGGCACCTTCTCATTCTGGAGGACTGCCTGATTGAGAACAACGTCAACTCCGACTCCAGCTACCCGTGGAGCGGTGGTGGGGGTGTCTGGGGGTCGATCAAGGCGAGGCGTTGCGTCATCCGGAACAATCAGGCCGCCGGTGTCGGAGGGGGAGGTCTCGTGTTCAGTGGGGCGGAGTTGATCGGCTGCACGGTTACCGGAAACGTGGCCGGGGGAAACGGCGGCGGACTGGCTCTCGACAACACGGTCCCATATTCCGACCCGGTTCAAGTCGATAGTTGTCTTGTCTCGGGGAACCGCGCGCGTTCTGGCGGAGGCTTTGCGGGGATTCTTGAGTGGGGAGGGGACATCGACCTGTTGTTGACTCGAAGCACGGTCGTGGGCAACCGGGCGGAGACTGCGGGGGGCGGACTCGCGGGGCCGGAACTGCGAGCATTTCTGGACCGGACCATCCTCTGGGGCAACTGCGCCGACAGTGCCGGAGCCCAGGCCTTTCTCCCGGACGCCACGAGCAGCGTGAGCTTTCTATGCAGCAACGTGGACTCGAGCGGCGTCATCGCCATCGACCTGACCTACGACGGCCCCCAGGTGTTCCAGGACCCGCAGTTCTGCGCCCCGGCGACCTGCTTTGCCGCTCCCACCGCCGCCGGGGACTACACGCTGTCGGGGACTTCACCGCTTCTCCCCGCCTCCAGTCCCTGCGGGACGTTGATCGGGGTCAACGGGCAAGGGTGTTCGGTGACCGCCGCCGGGCCAGGCCCCACCACGCCCAAACCGACGCTCTCCGCACACCCCAATCCCTTCCGGGGTGCCCTGGAGATCGGTGTCTCCGTGCCCACCGGGGAGGTCGCGGACCTCGTGGTCTACGACGTCCGAGGTCGCCTGGTGCGACGCATGACCCTCGGCTTGGCCACCCGGTTGACCTGGGACGGGAGGGACGCCTCGGGGATTGCGACCCCGGCGGGCGTCTATTTTCTGAGGCTGCGATCGGCCTCGGTCAATGCCACCCAGCGGGTGGTGCGGGTTCCCTGAGCGTCACCCCGACAAGGCCATTTGCCGGATACGCGAAGGCGCCCCGGGAAAACCCGGGGCGCCTTGGCAAACAAACGCTACCTTGCTGCGACTAGACGAAGCGGCGACGCAACGCCACACCCAGGACGCCGATTCCCAGCAGAATCAGGCTGCCGGGCTCGGGAACGGGGTTCCGACCATCGAGGTTGAATTCTCCCTCGAACTGGAAGGACGCGCCGCTGGCCAACGTGAAGTCGAGCTTGGTGGTCAGCTCTTCCCAGGGCTGGGCCCCGCTGTTGTAGGGAGCAGAATCGCTGAAGGGACCATAGTTGGAACCCCCCAAAGAGAAGGCGGAAGGGATGCGGCTGGTCGGATCGAACCCATCCACGCCCGGTCCGAGGTCCACACCTGCGTTCACGTCTTCCACGTAGAACGACGCCACCGTGCCGTTGGGTCCCAGCGGGGTCAGGATCCCACCGGCGGAGATTCCACAATCAAGGCAATTCTCCTGGTAGAGGACATCTCCGGAGAGTGCGGAATAGGCCGTTCCCGGGCTCATGAGCGGTGCGATGCCCTTGATGAACGTGAAGTGGAAATTTGAGCTGGAACCGCCGAAGTTCGTCACCGCCCCGCTGAAGCTCATGCCGGCGCCGCTGGGAGGCGCGACGCCCTGGATGTAACCCAGACCCCCCAGGTTGGCCCGCCAGACCCGGTCGGCCAGTCGCTGAACGGTATAGTCCCTGCCGTTGAGCGAGATCTGCATGCCGTGAACGAATGCCTCAGCCGGAGCCGGGGCCGTCAGCGTGGAGGCCAAAACAAGAACAATGATGCCAAGAAGAGCGCAAATCCGAATCATGAGACCGTCCTTTCCCCTCAGATGCCAATCAAGCGCAGCATAATTGCATTCCCTACTGGATTTGTGAATAGTGTTTTTCCGCAAATCCCTTGGGTTCAAGGGATTCACGACCCGGAGGGATCGGCTACCATGCCCGGGGATCATGAACCCGGAGCGAGTCGGTCCCGATCTGGAGGCCTGTCTTGTCACGCGAGCCATCTGTTGTAGCCAATGACATAGAAAAGAGTTACGGATCCCTTTGCGCGGTGGACCGGATTTGCTTCCAGGCGCGGCCGGGGGAGTGCTTCGGGTTCCTCGGTCCCAACGGCGCGGGGAAGACCACCACCATGCGGATGATCGGATGCTCGACTCCCCTCGGCGCGGGGGAGCTCACCGTCCTGGGCATTCCGGTCGGGGAGCGACCCCGGGAGGTGAAGCGTCAACTCGGGGTGGTCCCGCAGCACGACACCCTCGAGTTCGATCTCACGGTGCGGGAGAACCTCTCCGTCTACGGGCGCTACTTCAGTCTCCCCGGCCACGTGGTGCGGGAGCGGGCCGAGCGGCTCATCGATTTCATTCAGCTCCGGGACAAGGCGGACGTCATGGTCAAGCTGCTCTCGGGGGGGATGAACCGCCGGCTCCTGATTGCTCGCGCCCTGATCAACGAACCCCGGGTCCTTATCCTGGACGAGCCCACCACCGGCCTCGATCCGCAGAGTCGGCATCTCCTGTGGGAGCGTCTCCGGCAGCTCAAGGGCGAGGAGCGCACGCTGCTTCTCACCACGCACTACATGGACGAGGCGGAGCAGCTCTGCGACCGTCTGGTGATCCTGGAGCGGGGGCGGATTCTCGCCGAAGGGAGCCCTCGCGATCTCATCCAACACCATGTGGCGCGTGAAGTGGTTGAACTGCGCGCCCCACGGGCCGAACGGGACCGGATGCTGGAACGCTACCGGGAGCGGATCGGGGGGCACGAGATGCTGGAGGAGAAACTCCTCCTCTATACGGACGACGGCGAGGGTCTGCTGCACGACCTCACCGGAGAGGAGCTGGACGGGGCGGAGTTCTATTCGCGCCGGGCGACCCTGGAGGACGTCTTCCTGGAACTCACCGGTCGGAGTCTCACCGAATGAGCGCGTTCCCGGTCTCCTTCCGTTCGGCCGGCCACGTGTGGATGCGGAACTTCACCGTCTACCGCAAGACCTGGATCACCAACATCCTTCCCAACTTCTTCGAACCGGTGATCTACCTGGTCGCCATGGGAATGGGGCTCGGGGCGTACATCACCCGGGACATGGGGGGCATGTCCTACATCGAATACATTGCCCCGGGGCTCATCGTGGCCAGCGCCATGAACGGGGGAACGTTCGAGACCACCTACAATGTCTTCGTGAAAATGCACTTCGCCCGGGTGTACGACGCCATCACCGCCACCCCGGTCAATCTCGAGGACGCCATGATGGGGGAGATCCTGTGGGCGTTGACCCGGGGTCTGGTCTACGGCTCCATCTTTGCCCTCGTGGTTGCCTTGCTGGGTCTGACGCCCAGCTGGAGCGGCATCCTGGTCCTGCCGGTGGTCTTCCTCACTGCCTGGATGTTCGCTTCGATCGGACTTCTCTTCACCAGCTTCATCTCGGTGATCGATCTCTACAGCTTCTACTACACGATCTGGCTCACTCCGCTCTTCCTGTTCAGCGGGATCTTCTTTCCGGTATCGGGGCTCCCCGGATGGGCGCAGACCGCCGCCTGGTTCACGCCGCTCTACCACAGCGTGCGGCTTTCCCGTGCGGCATCCCACGGCACGTGGACGACCGGGAACGCGGTGGACCTGCTCTGGATCGTGGCGGTCGCGACGCTCTGCAATGTTGCCGCGATTGCCCGGGTCAAGCGGAGGATGGTGCGATGAGCCGGTCCGTGCCCGATCCGGTCCAGGGTGTGCGGGACTTCATCGACGCTCCCGAGGCGGGGAAGTTCGACGCACTCGCTCTCGAGGTGATCCGCTATCAGGCGACGCACTGCGTTCCCTACGCCAACTTTCTCCGCTCGCGCGGCGTGGACCCGGGAGCCGTACGGCACTGGCAGGACATTCCTCCCATTCCCGTGGCCGCGTTCAAGGAGACGACGCTCGCCACCGCTCCGCCAACCCGGGTCTTTCGCACCAGCGGCACCACCCGGGGCGAGGCGGGACGCGGCGCGCACCACCTTCCCTCCACGGATCTCTACGATCGTTCCTGGCCCGAGCCTTTTCGACGGGCCCTGCTGTGGGATCGCGAACGGATGCTGACCTTCGCCCTGATCCCGGCGCCCGCGGACGCACCCGAGAGTTCGCTTGCCTACATGTGTGCCGGCGCCCTGGAGCGATTCGGCGAGGAGGGGAGTCGATGCGTGCTGGGGCGGGACGGTCTGGATGTGAACGGATTGGCTCTCTCCCTGGCCCAGGTCTCCGAGTACGGAACCCCGGTGTTGCTCCTGGCCACCTCGCTTGCCCTGGACGACTTCCTGAACCGGCTCCTCTACCCGGTCATGCTGGCCAAGGGGAGCCGCATCATGGACACCGGTGGGTTCAAGGGGCGCACCCGGAAAGTCACCCGCGCGGGGTTGTTCGAACGGGCCGAGCGCATGCTGGGTATCCCGGAAAGCCACATCGTGGGGGAGTACGGCATGACCGAGCTCTGCTCGCAACTCTACGAGAACACCCTGGCCCGCCATGTCGCGGACCCGCGCGCGCCTCTCAGCCGGCTCTATCTGGGCCCACCCTGGATGCGGACCCGGGTACTGGATCCGGAAACGCTGCGCCCGCGCGCGCCGGGTGAGACCGGTCTCCTGGCCCATTGCGACCTGGCCAATGCCTGGACGGTTTCCTGGGTCGTGACCGAGGACCTGGGAGTGGAGGTGGACGGAGGCTTCCAACTCCGGGGCCGGATCACCGGGGCACCGCCGCGGGGCTGCTCCCTCACCGCCGAGGAACTCCTGGGCTGAGTGCGGTCGCTTGGTGATGAACCCTTGCCGCGAGGGAACGCGTCCCGGACACTAACCCCATGGATGTTTCCGATCTGCACGCCGCGACCGGTCCACTCAGCGAACTGAGCGACGACACTGTCATCGAGGGCCTGACCGCCGCGCTGGCTCTCTGGCAACGCCAACGCGGATTCTGCGACCGGGCGGCCACGGACCTGTGCGAACGCACCGGGGCCAGCGAGGGCATGCTGCGGTTCGGACTGGAGCGCGCGGTTCGGGCCCACGGAGTCGACGCGCTGGGTTCGTGGCTGCGCTCGGCGCGCCGCGAAGCCGGCCTCATGGCGGAGCAGCGGGGCCCCCGGGTGGTGCTCCAGATCCTGGCCGGCAACGTGGCCGGGCTGGCCATCCCTGCGGTCTGTGAATCGCTGCTGGCCCGTTCCGCGGTGGCGCTCAAACCGGCCTCCGGGGATCCGGTTACCCCGTTCTACCTCAAGCGCGCCCTCGACCAGGTCGCGCCGGTGTTGGGCAAGGCGGTCGCGATCTGGGCCTGGAGCGGGGGGGACACGGAGTCCGAGGCCCGGGCGTTCGAAGGGGTCGATCTTGCCGTGGCCAGCGGAAACGCCGACACCATGGCCGCGCTGGACGGGCGCCACCCGGGTCGGGTTCTCATGCACGGCCCCCGGATCTCCGTGGGTATTCTTCCCGAGCCGGCCAGGGTCACCGACGGGGAAACCTGGTCACGGGTGGCACGGGAGATCGTGTTGTGGGATCAGGCCGGCTGTCTCTCCCCGCGGATTCTCTTTTCGCCGAACCCCCGCGAGACGGCGCGACACCTCGCCGGAGCCTTGCGCGCGTGGGAGGCGAAGTGGCCCTCGGGGCCCCGCGACACCGAGGCCAGTGCCCGGGTTCATGCCTTCCGGGTCCGCTACGCCATGGGGGACGGGCGAGCGACCGGCCTTCTTGCCGCCGAAGGGACCGAGTGGACGGTGGTCTGGGACGATCGTCCCACCCTGGAGACCGGGCCGGCCCAGCGCGTCGTTCGCGTGGTGCCCCATCCGGGTTACCAGGCGTTGCGTGATCTCCTCTGGGAGTCCCAGGGCTATCTGCAGGGGATCGGGGTGCTGGGGCCGGCGGAAGATCTCATGCCCTGGAAGAAATTCGCGTCCGACCTCGGGTTGTGGTGTGCTCCGCTCGAAGCCCTCCAGGACCCTCCCGCGGGCTGGCGGGCCGACGGCATCTCGAACCTGGCCGAGTTCCTCAAGCGCGGCCGTGGAACCGTGGACTAGCCGCATGAATCCGGAGGACACCCGCACCTGGACCCAAGCCTTCCGCGATCATGTCGCGTGGACCTCCCCCTCGCCGATTGGCCTCCAGGTGGCGCGTGCGGAAGGCGCCTACCTGATCACCCCCAACGGTGACCGTTACCTGGATCTGCTCTCGGGGATCGGGGTGGCCAATATTGGTCATACCCACCCGGCCGTGGTGGCGGCGGTGCGGGAGCAGAACGACCGGCATCACCACGTGATGGTCTACGGGGAGTACATCCAGGAGACGCAGGCCCTCTACGCGGCGGACCTGGCCTCGGTCACGCCGGATGGACTGGACCGGGTCTACTTCACCAACAGCGGGACCGAGGCCATTGAGGGCGCACTCAAGGTGGCCCGCAAGGTCACCGGCCGGCCCGGCTACGTGAGCTTTGACGGGGCGTATCATGGGGACACGTTGGGCTCCCTGAGCCTCGCAGGGAACAGCACTTACAGGGATCCTTTCGAGCCACTTCTGGGGCCCGTGACCCGGTTGTCGTTCAACGATGAAGGCGCGCTGACCGCGATCGATGAATCCGTGGCCGGGGTCGTGGTGGAGCCCATCCAGGGCGAGGGGGGAATCCGGATTCCCCAGGACGCTTTTCTTCCCGCGCTGGCCGCCCGCTGTCGGGAGGTGGGGGCACTCCTGATCTTCGACGAGGTCATGACCGGCTTTGGCCGGACCGGTTCACTCTTTGCTTGTGAGCATTGGGGGGTGACTCCCGACCTGCTGGTCCTGGCCAAGGCGTTGGGGGGCGGCTATCCACTGGGCGCCTTTGTGGGTCGCTCCGAGCACCTGGCTACCCTGACCCATGATCCGCCCTTGGCCCACGTCACCACCTTTGGCGGGCACCCGGTCTCGTGCGCCGCGGGCCGAGCGGCCCTGGGTGTGCTGCAAGCCGAAGGGTTGGTCGAGCGTTCGGGGCGGGTGGGCCTGAAGCTTCTCGGGATGCTTCGGGACCGGCTGACCCCGCTGCCGGTGGTCCGTGAAGTCCGCGGCAAGGGCCTGTTCCTGGCCATCGAGTTCCGGGAAGGCGCCCAGGCGGCCGCGTTCACCGATCGGTGTCGGGAGGCGCGGCTCCTCGTGGGGTGGACCCTGCATCACGATCACATCATTCGGCTGGCCCCGCCGCTGATCACCGGGGAAGACACCCTGGAGGACGCCGCGGGGACCATGGCGGAGATCGCCGCGAACCTTTGATCGGGCCGGCGAGCCGCTAGGCGTCGGCTACAGCACCTGCGCCAGCGGCACGTAGTCCATCCCGAACGCCTTGGCCACCGCCTCGTAGGTCACCTTGCCGTCCACGGTACTGACGCCCGGGGCCAGCGAGGGCCACTGCTTGACCGTCTCCCGCCACCCGTGGTCCGCGATCATGAGGGCGTAGGGGAAGGTGGCGTTGGTCAGGGCCAGGGTGCTCGTCCGCGGCACCGCGCCCGGCATGTTGGCCACGCAGTAGTGGATGATGCCGTCCACCTCGTAGGTGGGGTTCTCATGCGTGGTGGGGCGGGAGGTTTCGATACAACCACCCTGATCCACCGCGACGTCGACGATGACCGAGCGCTCCCGCATGTCCTTGAGCATTTCCCGCGAGACCAGCCACGGCGCGCGGTCGCCCGGGATGAGAATGGCGCCGACCACGAGGTCGGACCGGTTGATGGCATCCCGGATGTTGGTGCGGTTGGAGAACATGGTGCGCACGTTCTTGGGCATGACGTCGTCGAGGTAGCGCAATCGGTCGAGGCTCAGGTCCAGGATGACCACATCGGCACCCATGCCGGCCGCCATCTTGGCCGCGTTGGTTCCCACCACGCCGCCACCCAGGATGGTCACCTGTCCCGGATACACACCGGGCACGCCGCCAAGCAGGACCCCGCGGCCGCCCATGCGGTGCTCGAGGAACTTGGCCCCTTCCTGGATCGCCATGCGTCCCGCGACTTCGCTCATGGGGACCAGAAGTGGCAACTCCCCACCGGGGAGTTGGACCGTCTCGTAGGCGATGGCCACGCAGCCCGAGTCCCGCACCGCGACGGTGAGTTCCTCGCTGGCCGCGAAGTGGAAATAGGTGAAGACGATCTGTCCCTCACGCATGAGGGGATACTCGGGCGGCAGGGGTTCCTTGACCTTCATGATCATGTCGGCCCGCTCGTAGACCTCCTGGGGGGTCGCCGCTACGGCCGCGCCCACGCGCTCGTAGTCGGTATCGGTGTAGCCGCTGCCGACACCCGCCTCGGTTTCCACGACGACCTGGTGGCCGCGGTTGATCAGCTCTTCAGCACCGGCGGGAACGAGGGCTACCCGTTGCTCATTGGATTTGATTTCCTTGGGGACACCGACAATCATCCGAACCTCCTATGCCCGCGCATCGGGCGAGTGCCCTTGCTTGCGGGGCGGGTCAAAGCGGGCCGCATTATAGCAGTGCGGGTACCCGGTAGCGCGAGCCATGACCCGCCCCGGTCACCATGCTATTCTGGACCGCTTCACCCCGCTTTCGAGGACTCGCCATGCCCCAGGACCATCCTCCGCTCTCCGGAGAAGACCTCTTCCGTATCCGGTTCGTCGGCAGCCCCGCCGTCTCCCCCGACGGCGCGCTGATCGCCTACACCGTGAAGGTGGCCGATCTGGAGGGGAATCGCTACGCGACCCACCTCCACCTCGTTCCCACGAAGGGGGGCGCGTCCCGGCAACTCACCTTCGGGAAGCAATCGGATACCCAACCCACCTGGTCCCCGGACGGAAAGACCCTGGCCTTTGTCTCCAACCGGGAGAACAAGCGGGCCCAGATCCATCTCCTGCCCCTCGGGGGAGGGGAGGCCCGCCGTCTGACCAACCTCGACGGCTCGATCATGGATCTGGCCTGGTCCCCTGACGGATCCCGTATCGCGTTTTCCTACAGCCCGTTGAGCGAGGAAGAGAAAGCACGACGTGAAGCGGAGAAGAAGGACGAGGCCGACCAGCGGGCAGCCTTCAAGGTCTTTCGCACCATGCATTTCAAGGAGGACGGCTCGGGATACCTCTTCGATGCCCACACCCATGTCTGGGTGGTGGAGGTGGGGACCGGCGAGGCCCGCCAGATCACCGACGGCGACACCGATGACCATGGGCCGGTCTTTTCTCCCGACGGCAAGACCCTGGCTTTCGCCTCGAATCGGCTTCCGGAGCCGCTCTACGAACTCGACAACATCGACATCTGCACCGTACCGGTCCAGGGGGGGGAGATTCGCCGACTGACCCCCGAGTATGGCCCCGCGGCCTCCCCGTCGTGGTCGCCCGACGGGAAGACCATCGCCTACCTGGGGCATGTCTGTCCCAACAAGGGAGAATCCTTCTGGCGCGACGTGAAGGTGTGGAGGGTTCCCGCGGCCGGGGGGGAGCCCACGCTCCTCACGCCGGGTCTGGCCACCACGGCCGGGAACGTCACCGCCTCGGACACCGCCGACATTGGCGGGGGGTGGGAAGCACCCATCTGGTCGCCGGACGGGAAGCGGATCTATTTTCTTCTCTCCGAGCGCGGGAGCACCCGGGTGGGGCGCGTCGCCGCCGACGGGGGAGAGGTCGAGATGTTGACCCCGCCGGGACGGGAAGTGGGCACGCTCAGCCTGGATGCCAAGGGAGGCCGTCTGGCGCTGATCGAGAGCACCCATCTGGCACCGGCCGAGGTGGCTGTTCTGGATCCCGCCGAGGGGGGCACGCCCCGGGTGCTGACGCAGCACAACGCGGAACTCCTGGCCTCGCGTTGGATCGGTGAACCGGAGGACATCCACGTACCCAGCGGGGACGGGGTGTCCGTCCATGGCTGGATTCTCAAGCCGCCCGGATTCCGGAGCGGTGAGCGCTACCCGACCATCCTGGAAATCCACGGGGGTCCCCATGGTCAGTACGGGTACACTTTCTTTCACGAGATGCAGCACCTCGCCGGCCTGGGCTACGTGGTCTGTTGGACGAATCCGCGGGGAAGCCACGGCTACGGCGAGGAGTTTGCCGGGGCCATCGTCAAGGGCTGGGGCGGGGTGGACTACGACGATCTCATGGCGGTCACCGATCACCTGGTCGCGCAGGACTATGTGGACGAGACGCGTCTGGGCGTGACCGGGGGATCCTACGGTGGGTACATGACCAACTGGATCATCGGACACACCAACCGCTTCCAGGCGGCGGTGACCCAGCGAAGCGTGGTCAACCTCTACTCCTTCTTCGGGGAGAGCGACTTCGGGTTCGATTTCGAGTACGAGTTCTTTGGCCGACCCTGGGAGAACGAGGAGACCGCGCTCCAGTATCTGCGCATGTCCCCCCTGCACTACGTTCGGAACATCGAGACCCCGCTGCTCATCATCCACAGCGAGGAAGACCATCGCTGTCCCATCTCGCAGGCCGAGGAGCTGTTCGTGGCGCTCAAGGTGCTGAAGAAGCCGGCCGAGATGGTGCAGTTCGAGGGAGAGAGCCACGGTCTCTCCCGGGGCGGTCGTCCCAGGAACCGCCTGGAACGCCTGAACCGGATCACCGGTTGGTTCGCCACCCATCTCCAAAGGACATCCTGAGCGCATGGCCGACACAGACGGCATCATCAAGGGCACCCGTTTCGCACGCGAGGAAGGGCGCGCCGGATCGTCCTCCGACGAGCGGCAGAGCTATGCCAGCACCCTGGTCGACACCCTCCGGGCCAACCGGTATCGCTACCGGGTGGGTCGCGTGCAGCTGGTCTGCGCGCAGAAGTTCGGGTTCTGCTGGGGGGTCGACAAGGCGGTGGACATCGTGCAGAAGGCGATCGACACCTACCCCGGAAAGCGGATCTGGATCCTCAATGAGATCATCCACAACCCGGGGGTCAACCGCGACTTCATCAAGCGGGGGGCGCGGTTCATCAAGGGGATCTATGCCGATGGGGATGGGTTCGCGGAGTTGACCGCGGACGACGTGGCCATCATTCCAGCCTTCAGCGCGGAAGTGGAGGATGTGGAGCGTCTCAAGGAGACCGGGGCCACCATCATCGATACCACGTGCCCCTGGGTGCTCAAGCCGCATCTGCGGACCAAACGCAACATCGAGGCCGGCTACACCACGATCATCCACGCCACCCTGGGTCACGACGAGACCCGGGCCACCTGCAGCCTCATCCTCCACGAGGGAGGGAAGTACGTGGTGGTGCGGGACCTGGAGGAGGCGGAGTTCCTTTGCGACGCCATGCGGGGGAAGGTCTCCGGGGCCGCCCTCATGGAGCGTCTGGGGCACGCGACCTCCCCCGGCTTCGATCCGGCACGGGACCTGGAGCGGGTGGCCCTCATCAATCAGACCACCATGCTGGCCAGCGAGAGCCGGGAGATCGGACAGCGCATCGAAGCGGTGGCCGCGGAGCGGACCGGTAGTCAACCCGGCGAGTCCTTCCGGGACTTCGACACCATCTGCAACGCAACCCAGGAGAACCAGGACGCGGTGCTGGATCTGGTCGACGGGGATCCTCTCGATCTCATGCTGGTGGTGGGCGGGTTCAACTCGTCGAACACCAAGAACCTGGCCCGTATCGCGGTGAACCGTGGAATCCCCACCTATCACATCGAGGATCCGGATCACCTGCACGCGGACAGCGTCACCCACCAGCCGATCGATGCCCTGGAAACGGTGCGGACCGCGGACTGGCTTCCCGGGGCGGGGGAGCTTACGATCGGGTTCACGGCCGGGGCTTCGACCCCGGACACCAAGCTGGCCGCGGTCATGGAGAAGGTGCTGATGCTGGCCGGAGAGCAGGTCCCCACGCCTTCCTGAGGGTCAGCGGATGATGACGAAGCGTCCCCGGCAGATCTGCCCCGCCGCATCGCCGGAGGAGGCCTCGACCGAGTACAGGTAGACCCCGCTCGTGATGTTCTGGCCGTTGCGCGACACCATGTTCCAGAACACGGTGCCGTCGCCCCCCGCCGACTCGTGCTCGATGGTCTGCACCAGGTCCGCGGCCAGGGTATAGATGCGGATGGTGGATCGTCCCTCGGGGAGGTTGCGGAAGGCCAGCTTGGTTCCGGTGGGGTCGTGGTCGGCCGGAATGAGATCCCATCCCGCACCGCCGCGATAGGGGTTGGGGACCACCGTGACCCGGTCGCAGCCGCCGCTCACCGCGTCCCAGCGGGCGATGACCGCATCGGCCTCGGTGGCGTTGGGCTGTCCGCCGAGTTCGAGTTTCTCGAGCTCCCCGGTCACCGGGTTGCGGCGCTCCAGCACCCCGAACGCGGTCACGGAGTAGAAGTAGAGCTTCCCGTTGATGATCCCG
Source organism: Candidatus Eiseniibacteriota bacterium (assembly GCA_942491735.1). Taxonomy (GTDB): domain Bacteria; phylum Eisenbacteria; class RBG-16-71-46; order JABDJR01; family JABDJR01; genus CALOCN01. Next base: position 1,591,711 of record CALOCN010000014.1, read on the forward strand.
TCGGTGTCCTCGTACTGGTATCTCCCGATGGGGTAGACGTTCTTGCCGTCGTCGGTGACCCCGATGGGGATGACCGTACGCACGGTGGCCTCCCGCAGGTGCAACGCCGACTTCTCCTGGGCCGCGTCCGGGTTGAGCCGGAACTCGGCAATCTTCATCCACTCTTCCGCGGAGGGGCCCACCGAGCCCTCCGGGCGCTCCCAGTTGTCGGCTCGCCAGACCCGGTAGCCCTCGAAGAGCTGTTCACCCGTAATGGGGTCGGCGCTGAGCTCGGAGGAGTTGTCCCACTGCAGGATCACCTTGCGGTCGGCGGCGGGCAGGACGAAGGCACGCAGGTCCGGATCGCGGAGGGGATCCAGGGTGGGATCGGTGTTGTTCGCCGGCGCCGGGGGAGCGACTGTGCCCACCCAGTTGACCAGTTGCTCGCCCCCCTGGATACCGGTGCAGGGGTTGCAGTCCGCGTCGACCCAGAGACATTCGGGGCGACGGTGCGTGATGGACGTGCCGAGGGTGTCGCAGGGGTCGTCCCACACCACCTCGTCGCCGGGCTCCAGGGCGCGCAGGCACCGCTCCTTGCCGTCGATCCCGGTTTCCGGGTTCTGGTCGGCGTCGACGTAGATCCCGTTGAACACCCGCTGGGCGTTGACCGCGTTGGTGCGAAAGCCGGTGTGCCCGTTCCCGATCACGTAGGCGGTCTGGAAGATGAGCGACTCCTGCGGGTTGAGCTGGGCGAACGGACCGGCCGCGATCACGTAGCGGTAGTCGTCGGGGCGGTTTCCGGGGCGGGTGGGTTTGGTGCCGCTGGAGAGCAGGGCATAGCGTTCGTCGTCGTTGCGCGGGTCGGAGTTCGCGCCCGTGGAGCTGAACCAGACCACGGTGGTGAGCCCCACCGACTGGGGGGCGCGGATCCCGGTGTCGTCGGTGGAGTGTCCGAGAAAGAGGCTGCCGAAGACCCCGGGGACGTCCCCTCCGGTGGTCGTGGTGCCGTTGTCCGGGGCGTCCCACATGTAGGCGGCGTCCATGGAGAGATCGAATACGGAGCAGGGGCCGTTGAGGTTCGGATCCACCACCGTGGTGTCGATGTGCGCCCAGCCCACCAGGTCGTCGGTCCAGAAGCTGGGTGCGCTGGGGGGGCCGGCGTCCGAGTCCGAGAAGAACCCCAGATAGAGCTGCTTGAGCCGCTGCTCCCCGGTATTGATGATCTCGAACTCGATCCCCACGAACTCGTCCACCGCGTCGGTGGACCACTGGAACGAGGCCTGCTTGACGAGGAGGTTCAGGGGGTAATGGTCGGTGGTCGACGAGACCGCCTCGGGCGTGTCGTCGCGGTACATGCAGGCCAGCATCTGCTGGCCGACCGCGGCGAAGTCCTCGTCCACCCGGCCGTCCCCGTCGTCGTCGAGTCCGTTGAGAAAGTCCTCGTCGACCAGCCCGTCGAAATCATCATCGGCAAAGGCGTTGCCCAGCACTCCAACCCGCTGGCCGTTCTTCACCCCCTCGAAGGACTCCCGCACCGTCCAGCGGGGATCCAGATCGGGGCGAAACTCGCTGGGCACCGCGGTGGAGACGTGGGGCTCCGAGTCGCTGCCGATCGCTCCCACCCAGAGCCCCGACTGGAACAGGTACTCCCCTCCCCGCCAACCGGCGTTGAAGTTGTCGTTGCGGGGGTTCCCGAACTGGCCGATGTTGGTGATCTGGAGCGAGAGCCGTCCTGCATCGTGCCCGAACAGGTTGGGCGGCCACAGCGCAAGGAGCCCCTGGGCATTGCGGCCGAACACGGTGGGGTCCTCGATGTCGCCGCGAGCGAGCGCGGTTCCCTCGGTGAGCGCCAGCAGGAGCAGGGCGGATACGAGGCATCGGACCATGGTGGGCCTGCTGATCATATTGGGGGATGTGTCTCCGGAAGCCCGCAGGAACGTTCAGGGAAGGATAGCGCCTCGATCCGGTTCCGTCACGGCCGGATCGAGGCGCCGAGCCGGGCCGGGACTACCCGGCGAGATGGGCCTCGAAGTACCAGAGCTGTTTGTCCAGGCCCCGGGAGACCTCGGTGAACAGGTCCGCGGTGTCGGCATCCCCCTGCGCGTCGGCAAGGTCGATCGCCTCGCGCACCAGGGCCCCCAGCCGGGCCACGCTGTCCGCGAGGGCGGTCAGGATGTCCTGGGCACCGGTGGCCTGGGTCGGGTAGTCGGGGAGAGCGGACTGGGTCGCCGCCACCTGGACGGTGCCCCGGGCGATGCCGCCCAGCATGACCGCACGCTCGGCGAGGCTGTCCGCGAACTCGGTCGCCTCGGCGAAGAACGTGTCCAGCATCTCGTGCAGGGCGACGAACTGCATGCCCTTCACGTTCCAGTGGGCCTGCTTGAGCCGGCCCGCATAGTCCAGGGAATCGGCGAGGCGGGCGTTGAGCAGGGTCACCAGCTCGGTGCGCGCATCGGCGGGGATGTCCATACGGGAGGGGAGGAGGGTCTGAACACTCATCTGGAAGTCTCCTTTTTCGGTCGTCGTTTCGCGCCGGGGGTGCGGCCCGGTTCGTTCCTGCGGCAGTCCGGGCAGAGCCCGCGAAAGAATGCCGTCACCTCGAGGATTCGAAAGCCGTGCGGTCGTGACCGCGTGGCGGTCAGGGCGTCGAGCGCGGGATCCACCACATCCTCCATGCGGCCGCACCGGGTGCAGACCACGTGATGATGGGGGTGGGTGAGGGCGTCGTATCGGACCGCCGCCCCGGGATGGGAGGCGCGGTTGGCCACCCCCAGCTCCACCAGGGTGTCGAGCACCCGGTAGACCGTGGTGCGGGAGATCCCCGGGAACCGCTCGGCGACGCTGGTATAGAGCGCGTCGGCGGTCGGGTGGTCCTCACGCCCGGCCAGGGTCTCGAACACCGTGCGGCGCTGCCAGGTCAGCGGGAGTCCCCGCTCGCGGCAAAGCCGGGTGAATCGGTTCATGGCGTCGTTGCGATCCCGTGTCTTCATGGTTGCAATCTATTACCATACGCAACTTGGTATCATCCCCTGAACCGGGTTATCCAGCAAAGCGAACGGGCCAAGGCCCCCCTCAGCGGATGATGACCAGCCGTCCCCGGCAGATGCGGCCCGCCTCGGGTCCCGAATCCACCGACACCGTCCACAGGTAGATCCCGCTCACCACCAGTTGTCCGTTGCGGGTGATCAGGTTCCAGAACCAGGTGCCGTCGCCCGACCCGCCGTCGTGGCTCCCTTCCTGGACCAGGTCCCCGGCCAGGGTGTAGATGCGGATGGTCGAACGCTCCAGGGGCAGGTTGCGGAAGGCGATCTTGGTTCCGGTCGGGTCGTGATCGGCCGGCCGGAGATCCCAGTCGGCGCCCCCCCGGTAGGGGTTGGGTACCACCCCGACCTGATCGCAGCCGTTCCCGCTCGCCTCCCACCGGGGGACCACCGACTCCGCTTCCAGGGCGTTGGGGACGCCCCCCAGTTCGAACTCTTCCGTAAGACCGGTGATCGGGTTCACCCGTTCCTGGACCCCGAAGGCGGTCACCGCGTAGAAGTAGTTCCGCCCGTTGATCAGTCCCCGCCGATCCTCGTAGCGGTAACGACCAATGGGGAAGATCTCCCGGCCGGTGTCGGTGACCCCGATCGAGGGCACCTCGCGCATGGTGATCTCCCGCAGGTGGCGTGAGCCCTGCTCCTGGGCCTCCTCCGGATTGAACCGGAACTCGGCGATCTTCATCCACTCGTGGGCGGCCGGCCCGGCCGAGCCTTCGGGGCGTTCCCAGTTGTCGGCTCGCCAGACCCGGTAGCCCTCGAACAGGTCCTGACCGGTGAACGGGTCGGGCCGCAGCTCCGAGGTGTTGTCCCACTGGAGGACCACATGTCGGTCCTGGGCCGCGGGAACGTAGACCCGCAGGTCCGGGTTGCGGGCGGGGTCGAGGGTCGGGTCGGTGTTGAGCTCCGGCGCGGGGGGAGGCACGGTGCCCACCCAGTTGATCAGGGTCTCGTTGCCGTCCACACCGGTGCAGGGGTCGCAGTCGTCGTCGACCCAGGTGCAGAAGGGGCTCTTGATCGTCTGGGAGATGGCCAGGGTGTCGCAGGGATCGTCCCAGCGGATCACGTCTCCCGGTTCGAGGATGCGCAGGCAGCGTTCGCGGCCGTCGATACCGGTCTCCGGGTTGCGGTCGGCGTCGGCGTAGATCCCGTTGAAGACCCGTTGCGCGGTGACCGCGTTGCGACGGAATCCGTCGTGCCCGTCGCCGATCACGTAGGCGGTCTGGAAGACCAGCGACTCGCCCGGTTCCAGGGTGGCGAAGGGACCGGCGGTGATCACGTAGCGATAGTCGGCCGGCTGCCGGGCGTTGGCGGCCGGCTTGGTGCCGCTGGCCATGAGCTGGTAGCGCTCCTGGTCGTCGGCCGGATCGCTGGTCTGGCCGCTGCGGCTGAACCAGGCCACGGTATGCAGCCCCACCCGCTGCGGGGCGCGCACGCCGGTGTCGTCGGTGGTGTGTCCCAGGAAGAGACTTCCGAACACGCCCGGCACGTCGCCGCCGACGATGGATGTTCCGTTGTCGGGAGCGTCCCACATGAACGCGGTCTCGATACGCAGGGGAATGGACGAGCAGGGGCCGGTCCGGGTGGGATCGATCGCGGTGGTGTCGATGGCCGCCCACCCCACCAGGTCGTCGTCGAAGTACACCGGGTTGCTGCGCGGGCCGGCATCCGAGTCGGAGTAGAAGCCGAGATACAACTCCCGCAGGCGTTGTTCCCCGTCGTTGATGATCTCGAACTCGACCCCGACGAACTCGTTCAGGTTCTCGCTTCCCCAGGCAAAGCTCCGCTGTTTGATGAGCACGTTCAGCGGCCGGTGGTCGGGGTTCAGGGCGATGGTCTCCGGGGTGTCGTCCCGATACATGGTCGAGAACATCTGCTGGCCGATGGCGGCGAAGTCCTCGTCGACCAGACCGTCCCCGTCGTCGTCGAGACCGTTGTGGAAGTCCTCGTCGATCAGTCCGTCCCCATCGTCGTCGGCGAGGTCCGCCCCCTGCGGGCTGGTCCGGTCGCCTCCGCCGGTGCCCTCGAAGGACTCGTACACCGTCCAGCGGGGTTCCACGTAGGGGAGGAGTTCGAGCCCGGGAGAGGCGGTGGTCACGTGCACGTCGGAGTCGCTTCCCACCGCGCCGATCCACAGTCCGGACTCGTAGAGATAGTCGCCGCCGTGCCACCCGGCATTGAGCCGGTCCGAGCGCTCGTTGCCGAAGCGGCCAATGTTGGTGATCTCGAGGCTGAGCGGGCCCACGTCGTGCGCGAACAGGTGGGGCGGGCTGAGGGCGTAGACGCCGTTGGGAACCCGGCCGAGGAGCCTGAGGTCGTCTCCGGAGCCGCGGGCCAATACGTAGGGCGCCGGCAAGAGGGCGACACTCGAAACGGTCAGGACGGAGAGGACTAGCCGAGGGTTCATGACGATCACCTCCTGATCGTCGTGAAGAGCAAGGCGCGTACCGGGATTATCGGGGGCTAGATCATGCGACCTAAGCCGTTGTTGCGCATGCTGATTGCAGTGCTTGCTTCAAGTGGCCTGGTGGGTACGCCGGCTGGATACCGGGTACTCGGCCGGGAACCGTGTCCCCGCTACCAGGAGCCGCCGCCCCCTCCACCCCCGCCGCCACCGGAGAACCCACCCCCGCTGGAACCGCTGGAACGGGGGCTGGCCGCCATGCTCTTGCCGGCGGACGCCATGGCGTTGCTCACGCTCTGTTCCAACGAGGAGGTGGAGATGTGGTGGAGCGCGTGATGTCCCACGTACCAGCTGGGCCCGGCCTGCTCGTAGATCCCCTCGAATTTCTTGGCCCAGCGACCGGCCACGCCCAGCGCCATGGCGTAGGGGAGCAGCGTCTCGAAGACATTGCGACGTTCCGCCGCCTCCAGGTGTTCCCGCTCCACCCGGTCCACGAACTCCTCGAATCCCTGGGCCCACACCCGCATGCGAACACCGGCCGCGGTACGGCGCGGCATGGCCGGAGCAAAGATGACGAACAACAGCGTGGTGAGCACGGCGCTGACCAGGGGGACGAGGGGGGACTCGTAGCCGCGGAAGGCCATGTACAGGAGCCCGACCGCTCCGACCAGAATCCCCACGGCGAAGCCGGTCACCACCCAGCGGGTGCGCACGGAAGTGGGTTTGCCGGCGAAGTACTTGCGCTCGGTGAGGTCGTCCAGGATGGCGTCCTTGATCCCCGGGATGTCCTTGTAGAACTCCTCCTTGAGATCCGCGGTGGAGACCTTTTCTCCGTGCTTGAAGATGCCGCTCAGGACGAGCTCCTCATGGGCGCGCAACTCGCCCGGCTTGGGGGTACGTCCCCGTTCGAAGAAGGTCTCTTCCTTGTTGAAGAAGAGGAGGACCTTGGATTCCTCCACCCGGATGGTGAGAAAACCGCGCACCGCGAGATCCACCAGGCTGGCCGTGATGTCGCCCAGGTCCACACGCTCATCGACCAGGGTCCCGATTTCCCCCGGGGTCATGTCCGGCGGCGGCTCGTAGCGGACCATGACCGCCGCGGGCCCCTGGGGGTCCTTGCCGCTCTTGCGGTAGGTGCGCATGAGAAGGAAGAAGGCCAGGACGGGAGCGAGGAGAATCCAGTTGTCGGTGACCCGTCGGAGGGTCTTTTCCGTCCTGCTTGGGAACGCGACGTATCCCTGGGGCCATCCCACCGCGACGGAGATTCCCTCCAGGGCGGCCAGGGAACGTTGGGCGTCGGCCCGGACCAGCCCCGGCTCCGGGTAGCGGATCTCCACCGCGCGCTCGGTGCTGCCGAAGGCACCGCTGTATCCGGCCACCATGAGCGAGTCGGCGGGAAGCGGGGCGGGAAGGTGGATGGTGGCCGAGGCGTGGCCGATCGTGGTGGGCCAGTCGTTCCCGGTGATGTTCCAGTAGAGTTCGTCATGTTCCGCGAACCGGGTGACCGCTTCCTGGGCCGTGTAGCGCACGATGTAGACCCTGCGCCCATGCACGGTGCGGTCCGCGTCGCCGATGCGGATCTTCACGAACCGACCCTCGTGGCTCACCTTGGTGCCGTAGGCCATTCCCTGGTCGTCCACCACCTCGACCAGCCGGAACCCCAATGAGAATCCGTACCCCTTGGGGTCCGTGTAGCGCACCGGAATGGTCCGGTAGATCCCGTGGCGACTCTCGGAGAAGTCGACCTCGATCCGTTCCTCGACCCGGATGGTGGCGTCGGGATTCACCGTCACGTCCGCATGGAAGCTGGTGATGGTGAACCCGCCCCGATCCGCGTGGGCGGGGGAAGGAAGCAGGGCCACCGCGAGGGCAAGGAGGAGCAGTGCGGCGGGTGAGAAAGAGCCTACGGATGGCGCGTTGCGCATCAGTTGTCTCCGTGGGGTGGGGTGAACCGATAGCGTACAAGAACCGGAACGTCTTCGCCGGGCGTGATCTCGCGGGACTCGGCGGTGTAGAGGCGATCCTCGGCGTCTACGGCGGCCAGGCCGAGCCTTCCCAGCCGTGACCAGGTCCGGATCGGACGATGCTCGGAGTCGTAGAGGTCGAGATACCTGTTCCATCCTTTCCCGCCGGGTTGAGTGTTCCCGGTCGAGACCGACAGTGAGATCAAGTAACGGCCTCCGGACAGCGGAAGCAGGGCAAAGCAGGCGGAGCGAAACTCCACGGACACTCCGGAGTCGGTTGTCTTGATACGGGGCAACAACGCATCCGCGGTGCGTGCCGTGTTACGGGATTGCAGGTTCCCGTCCATGTCATAGACATCGATGCGCTGGGGGGCGACGGGTGAGTACAGCACACGGCCGCCTGCATCAATGGCGAGAGGCCCCGCTGCCAAGGTTGTTTCCAGGTCAAGTGATTGCTCCAGGCCCTGCCCCTCTCCTGTCCCTTCCTCGGCGAGTCGCCCGAACGACCGCAGCTTCTTGAACGTCTTCGTGTCATAGACATGAATCACCGCGCCGGTCTCCCGATCGAACGAAGTGACATAGAGCCGTCCCGCGGCATCGAAATCCATGCTCCCGACATGGTTGCTCGCACGGTGCTGGATGCTGTTCAAGGGGGTCCCATCCGGGTTCATCAGGGTGATCCAGGTCGAGTTCCCGGCGACGGCAATCAAGCCATCCGCGTCCACGGCGAGGCACAACGGGTTGTAGAACTCGCCCGGGCCTTCTCCTTCCCGGCCCAGGTCGGCCAGGTGCTCCCCCTCCGGGGAGTAGTGCCGCACCACCTGGTAGCCGGTATCCAGCACGTAGATGCTCCCGTCCGCGCCGATATCGACATCCTGGATGCGCCCAAGCGGGGGATCCTCGTCCAACCCGATTACCAGCTCTTCAACGACGTCGAACGGTGGATCCGAATCGGGGATGCTCTCCACCCAACCAGGGCTCAGGGCAACCAGGACGCACGAGGCGAGAGCCCACACTGCCCGCTGTGCCCCTGGGGATCGCATCAGTTGCCTCCGGGGGGTTCCTTGAACCGATAGCGGACCAGGACCGGCACCTCGTCCCCGTCGGCGTTCTCGCGGGATTCGGCGATGTAGAGGCGACCCTGAGCGTCGCCGGTCCGGACCCCCAAGCCGTTCGGCACGGTCCAGGTGGCGAGCCGCGCATGATCCGGGCCGTACAGATCCACATGGGCCTCGGAGGGCCAGCCCTCGCCTTCGTCTTGCGGTGCGTCCAGCCATTGCCAGAGCACGGTCAGGTAGCGACCGTCGGGGAAGGGGACGAGGGCGGTACACGAGGTGGGCACGCGCACCGTCATGGCCCCCTCGGAGGTCTCCACGATGGGCATGCGGGACTCGTCGCGACGGGCCGGGTTGGACGAGAGGAGCTCACCCTGCGGGGTCAACACGTCGATGCGCTGGGGCACCATGGGGGAGTAGAGCAGGTTGCCGTCGGTGGCGAAGGCGAGGGGTCCGGCGGCTCGGGCCCGGCGCATCACGTCCTCCTGCGGGTTCCGTGGCTTTTCCTCTGTTTCGTCCATGAGCCGCCCAAAGGAATCGCCTTCCTCCAGGGCGTCACCCCGGAAAGGCTGGATCACGGTGTCGGTCTCCCGGTCCAGCGAGGTGACGTACAGGGTCCCATCCCCGGCGAACACCGCGTGTCCAACGAAGGAGTTGAAGCGGCGCTGGATGCTCTGCCGTGGCTTGCCGCCCGGCTCGAACACGGTGATCCAGATCGAGGTCCCGGCCACCACCACCAGCCCGTCCTGGCGCACGGCCAGACAGCGCGGGTTGAAGAACTCGCCCGGGCCTTCCCCTTCGCGCCCGAACTCGGCCAGGTGCTCGCCCTGTGCGTTGTAGCGTTGGACCACCTTGTACCCGCGGTCCAGCACGTAGATGTCCCCGTCGGGACCAATCGAGACGCTCGCGATGTCCCCCAGGGCGGGCTCTTCGTCGAGGCCCAGCACCAGTTCCTCCTCGAGGGGGAGCGGTGGGGTGGACTCCGGCAGGGCCAGGAGCGTCCCCTCCTGCGCGCAAAGTCCCAGGGTCAGCGCGAGCACAAGCACTCCCACGCGAGTCCATTTCATGCGTTGCCTCCATCCGTACCCAGATCGATGCGGGGCGCCTCGGCCTGTCGCGTGTCCTCCAGCTCGAAGAAGCTGCGTTCCTTGAATCCGAGGGGCCGCGCTACCAGCAGATCCGGCACGGACTGCACCCGGGTGTTGAGGTCCCGGACCACCGCGTTGTGGTAGCGACGCGCGTTCTGGAGATCGTCCTCGACCTCGGTCAGTGCCTTCTGCAGATCCAGGAACCGTTCGCTGGCCTTGAGGTCGGGATAGGCCTCGGCGATGGCGAACAGCTTACGGGCGCCGGCGGCGAGCTGGGCCTCGGAGCGACCGGCCTCGCCCGGCTCCGCGGCCACCCGGGCGCTCTCCGCGTTCCCCCGCATGCGGGTCACTTCCTCCAGCACCGTCTTCTCGTGGGTTGCGTATCCCTTGACCGTCTCGACCAGGTTCCCGATGAGGTCGTGACGGCGAATCAACTGCACGTCGATATCCGACCAGGCGGCGTCCGCGCGGTTGCGCAGGAGGACCAGCCGGTTGAACACCCAGACCCCCCACACCAGAACAATCGTCGCAACGAGTACACCCCATAGCATGGATCAGTCCTTCAGCAGTTCGCGGGCCATGATGATCCGCTGGATCTGGCTGGTGCCCTCGTAGATCTGGAACACCTTGGCGTCCCGCATCAGCTTCTCCACCGGGTACTCGGTGCTGTAGCCGTACCCGCCCAGCACCTGGACCGCGTCCGTGGTTACCCGCATGGCGGTGTCGGCGGCGAAACACTTGGCGAAGGCGGCGTCGAGGGTGTTGCGTTCGCCCACGTCGGCCTTCCAGGAGGCCTGCCACACCAGGAGCCGCGCCGCCTCGATGTCCTTGGCCATGTCGGCGATCATGAAGGCGATGGCCTGGTGCCTGGCGATGGGAACACCCATGGAGCGGCGCTCCTTGGCGTAGGTGATCGCGTGCTCCATCGCCCGGCGCGCCACTCCCACCGCCCCCGCGGCCACCGGGGGTCGGGTCCGATCAAAGGCCTTCATGGCGATCATCCAGCCCGCGCCCTCCTCACCCAGGCGGTTTTCCACCGGGACCCGCACGTCGGTGAAGTCCATGGCCCGGGTGTCCGAGGCGCGTTGCCCCATGTTCCATTCCTTCTTGCCCACGGAGATACCGGGGGTGTCGGCCGGGACCAGGAAGCCGGTCATGCCGCGATACCCGGCCTCGGGATCGGTGTAGGCCAGGACAAAGAACCAGGAGGCGTGTCCCGCGCCGGTGATCCACATCTTGCTGCCGTTGATCACGTAGTGGTCGCCGTCCCGCACGGCCCGGGTGCGGATGGCCGACACATCGCTTCCCGCATCCGGCTCGGTGACCGCATAGCTGGCGAAGGAAAGCGTCTCCATCATGGGGGCGAGGAACCGCTCCTTCTGATCCGGGGTTCCCGCGACCAGGATGGGGGCCTGGGCCAGGGTGTTGACCTCCATGCAGGTGTAGATGCCGCTGCATCCACCGGCCAGCTCCTCGGCGATGAGGCAGTTCTCGAAGGAGCCCAGCCCCAGGCCGCCGTACTCGTCGGGTATGTGGGTATTCATGAGCCCCACCTCGAAGGCCTTTTCGTAGACCTCCCGGGCAAACTCACCGGTCTTGTCGTGGTGGGCGGCCACCGGTTCGATCTCGTTGCGGGCAAACTCCCGGGCCAGATCCCGGAGAGCCTGCTGTTCCTCACTGAGCCGCAGGTCCATGGCGTCCTCCTTGGGGCGAGGCTGCAATGCTAGCCGGATCGCCCGGGCACCGCCAGCGGGGGAGGCCGGTTCCTTCCCCCCGGCGGGGAAGGGGGACGGTTCCGGTTGCCAGGGAACCCGCCGCACTCTACGATCACCGGCCATGAAACCGCTTTTGCGCTGTGCCCTCGGTCTGCTCCTCCTGGGGGCGGCCGGGTGCAGCGAGGACTTCTTCAGTTCGGGCAGCACACGGATCGAGGGGCGGGTGGTCGATTTCAGCGACACCCCGGTCGCCCAGATCCGGGTCTCCCCCTCCTTTTTTGTCCCGGTGACCTCGGCGAGACCCTTTTCCCAGGAACTGTCGGGAGGGGGAACGGACACCCTGGTCGTCGGGGATCCCTATCCCAACCCCATTTCCCGGATCGACGACGATCATCCGATGACCCTCCCCATCCAGGTCAATGTCGCCACCACGATCAGCGTGGAGGTGTGGGGCGTCGAGAGCGGGGTCAACACCCAGATCCAGCTCCTCACCCAGAGCGGGGCCATGGTGGGACTGCGGGAGGTCCTCTGGGACGGGAGCGACTTTTCCGGACTGCAGGTGCCCAACGGGCTGTACACCATCCTCATCCGGTATCCGGCCAGCCTTGCCGGCACCGTGGTGCAGCGGAAGGTGCTGGTCAACCGCTCCGGGCTGGGGGTCGTCGACGACCCCACCCAGCCGTTCCGCACCAGCACCGACGCCCTGGGGGAATACCTCCTCACCGACCTTCCCACCGGAGAGGTGCTGCAGCGCACCGACGCCGCCGGAAGTGGGCTGGGCGCCTTCACCATTCCCAACGAGGTGATCGTCTTCTTTCACGACGACGCCGGGGACTATCTGGACAAGACGGTGGGGATCAACGCCCCCCCGGGTAGTTCGGTTCAGCATCAGACGGTGCTTCAGAACGCGGTGCTGGGACCGGAGCCACCTCAGGAGACACCATGAACGACTGGAACGCGGACTCGGTTCGCGGCAATCCTTCCGAGATCACCCCCAGCATGCATGTGGACGAGTTCCGCGAGATCGTCCGGGCGGTGCTCGACGAGGAAATGGGAATCTCCGACGTGCGCATGGGAAGCCGTTGGGAGGGGGGAACCCTGGTCATGAAGCCGGGAGACAGTTCCGCCCAGTCCAAGGAGATCCCGCTCGAGAGCTTCTTCCACAAGCTGGTCATGGTGCGGGACCGGCTGCGGGTGATGGAAGCGAAGATCAACGGGAACAAGAAGCTGAGTGAAGGGGACAAGGTGGAACTCCAGCAGTACATCACCCGGATCTACGGCAGCCTGACCACCTTCAACGTGCTTTTCAAGGACCGTGCATTCAAGGGTGATTCCACAAGGTAGGCCCGCCCGCACCCGGCCGGGCGCGAGCGGGTCCCTGTAGCAAGGACCGGCCGGCCCATGAACATCTATCAACACGATCCCGACCGCGAACCGGACGATCTGTTCGAGCCCGGGGATCTTCACCATCTGGTTCCGGGAAACACCGGACGTCTCATGGACGCCCGTCGGACTCCGGTCGTGGTGGTCGGCCTGCGTCCCGAGGCCGGTTTTGTCCGGGTGGAGATCCGGGGATTCGAGGACACCGGAGCGGTCTGGGAGACTCCCCTGGAGAAGGTGGGGCATTACCAGTTCCGTCGGGGAGAACCCCGCGCCGACGCCGAATCGGTGGAGCTTCTCGGGGAGATCATCGAGCGGTGCGCCGGCCCGGGCGATCTCCCCGCGGATGCGGCGATGCGGGTCCGGACCCAGGCCCGCCTCGAGGCCCTCACCGCCGAAGCCGGCGCGTGGATCGCGGGCCGGCCCGGGGACCCGCTGGAGGGCGTGGCCGTGGATGCGGGTGCGGGGGAGACCGACCCCCGGCTGTGGACCCTTCTCGAGGCCTGGATGGAGGAAGCGGATCTGGCCGGGGTCGAGTCCGCGTTCTCCCGGCAGTGGGTCAGCAACCCGTACTCGGGGGACCTGGTCTACGGCCACCGGGTGGTGTTGGCCGAGCTGGGCCTGGTGGCCTACGAGGATCGCCGACTGCGGGATCCGGAGGTGTTCGAGCACCCGTGGACCCGTGAGCAACGAGCCGGACACCTGTTGCGACGGATGGCCTTTGTCCGTGCGCTCTTTCCCCGGTTGGGACTCTCCCACCCGGTGCTCTTCCGGGGAATGACCCTGCGGGCGCGGCTCGAACCCCCCGCCAACGGGTCGTTGATCGCGGCTACTTTTGACCGCAGGGTGGCTCAGAGCCACTTCGACCTGGCGCCGGAAGATCCGGCCGCCGTGCTTTTTCGCCAGACGGTGCCCATGGAGCGCATCGTCATGACATTCATCGAGACCCGGGCCATGAACGCACAGTTCAGGGAGGCGGAAGCCGTTCTCCTGTTTGCGCCCGGCAACCCCATGTTCTGATTGGACCCAACCAAATGACCGACTTTCTCAAGGAACCCGTCCTGAAGGCATTGTCCCAGGCCGGGCGTCCGCTCAAGTCCAAGGAGCTCGCCCGCGTCCTCGACGTGCCGACCCAGGACTACCGCGCCTTCAAGGCGTTTCTCCGCACCCTCACCGACGACGGCGTGATCTACCGGGTCAAGGGATCCCGCTACGCGCCCCCGGACAAGATCAACCTGGTGGTAGGACACGTGGCCCTCATCCGCAGCGGGTCGGCGTACATCCTGCCCGAGAAGGCGGTGGGAGGGGACGATGTCTTTGTCCCCGCCGACGACCTGGGCAACGCCTTCCACGGGGACAAGGTGGCGGTCCGGGTGGAACGGCATCGAAGGGGGCGCCCCGAGGGCCGTGTGGTCCGGGTACTGGAACGTGCCCGCTCCGAGTTCGTGGGGACGGTGAAGCGGACCAAACTCTTCGCCACCGTGCTTCCCGACGACCCCAAGTTCCGCAAGGAACTGTTCATCCCGCTGGACGAGGCCGGGGACGCCCGCGACGGCGAGAAGGTCATGGTCGAGGTCATCGACTGGGGCAGCCACACCGCAGCTCCTGTGGGGCGCATCACGGAGAGTCTCGGGATGCCGGGCGATCCGGGCCTCGACATCCTCATGATCATCAAGCACAACGGTCTTCCCACCGGGTTCCCGGAGGAAGTGGAGTCCGAGGTCGCGGCGATTCCCGACACCATTTCCGCCGAGGAGATCGCGACCCGCCGGGACCTGCGGGGCGAGCAGGTGGTGACCATCGACCCGGTGACGGCCAAGGACTTCGACGACGCCCTGTCGTTGCGGGAAATCGACGAGGAGACCCTGGAACTCGGGGTGCACATCGCGGATGTGACGCACTACGTACGCAGCGGGATGCGGGTCGACGAGGAAGCACGGACCCGGGGTACGAGCGTCTACCTGGTGGACCGGGTGCTTCCCATGTTGCCGGAGAAGCTGAGCAACCACCTCTGTTCGCTGAATCCGGACGTGGACCGGCTGGCCATGTCGGCCATGATCCGCATCACCTCGCGTGGGCGCATCCTGGACTTCAGGATCGAGGACACGGTCATTCGTTCCACCCGAAGGCTCAGCTACGAGCAGGCCCAGGGTTTCTTTGACGGCGACAAGACCCTGCGGCAGGAACTGGACGACGTCTCGGGGCTGTTGACCCGTCTGCAGAAGCTGGCCGCGGCCCTGCACCTCAAACGCGCGCGACGGGGGGCGCTGGATTTCGATCTGCCGGAGAGCCGGGTGGAGCTGGACAAGGAGGGGTTCCCGGTCGACATCCGCAAGGTGGTGCGGCTGGAGAGTCACCGGCTGGTCGAGGTGTTCATGCTGCTGGCCAACGAGGTGGTGGCGCGGCACCTCAAGCAGTCGAAGGTGGACGCGATGTACCGGGTGCACGAGGACCCGTCGGAGAAGAAGCTAGAGGAGCTGCAGGAAAAGCTCGGACGCTTCGGGTACTCGCTCTTCACAGATTCCAAGGGGGCGGTACCGCCCAAGGAACTCCAGCGCGTGCTCGCCTCGGCCGAGGGGAAGCCGGAGGAACACATCCTCAACACCCTGGTCCTGCGCAGTCTGGCCCGGGCCCGCTACGACACCCTGCCCCTGGGGCACTACGGGTTGGCCCTGAAGGACTACACCCATTTCACCTCACCCATTCGCCGCTACCCGGACCTGATCGTGCACCGCACGCTGCGGGTCCTTTCCGGACGGCAAAAGCGGGCCATGGCCGACAACGCGCGGTACCGGGAGTGGCTCGACGACACGGCAAGCCATTCCAGCGACATGGAACGCAAGGCGGAGAGCGCGGAGCGGGACTCGGTGGAGATGAAGAAGATCCAGTTCATGGAGCGCCACGTGGGCGACGTGTTCACCGGGGTGGTGACCGGGGTCGAGGTGTTCGGTTTCTTCGTGGAACTCGAGCGGTACCACGTGAGCGGGCTGGTACACATCAACAACCTCGCCGACGACTACTACGAGTTCTGGGAGGAGGAGTTCTCCCTGGTGGGATCGAACTCCGGACGACGCTTCACCCTCGGGGACCGAATCGAGGTGCAGGTGCTCGCGGTGAAGAAGGAAGTGCGGCAGATCGACTTCGTGCTCACCGATGACGGTGAGGAACCGGGGGAGGGGGAGCCCCGCCAGAAGAGGCTACGCAAGGCGCAAGGCGCGTTCGAGGGCAAGGCCAAGTCCAAGCGGCCCCCGTCACGGCGGGAGGAGCTGGAGAAGCGGAAGAAGAAAAAGTCGTCGGGCCGTGGAGGGCGCCGCAAGGCGTCCTCGGAGCGCAAGGCGGAGAGCAGCGGGCCCAAGAAGGCGCCGAGCTTTGGGAGGAAGGGCCGCAAGAAGCGCTAGGGGACAGGGGCGGGCCGGGAGTGCCCAGCCCAAGGGATGCCCAGATACCAGGCTGAGACCTGCACCTCTACCAGCGTGAGACGTGCACCTCGTCAAACCAGCTGCAACTCGCACAGCTCACCGCGCGGACGTGCGGGAAGAACATACTCACCGCATACAGAACCAGGCTGGGGGCAACCATGGACCCGATCAGCATGGTCCCGAGCCCACGCTCCCATGCGAGTCCCTCGCGGTTGATGTAGAGGAACGCGAGAAGGAGTCCCAGTGGCGCCGCCAACCCGGCCCCAGACTGCAGTTGGCGAGCAATACGATGGGACATCGTGGAGGAAATCTTGAGAGCGTCACCCGCGCGTGCGCCACACCGGGGACAGGTGCGGGGTAGCGACATGGTGCGCTCCTTTTCGGATTGGGTAACCAGCGGGGTAGCTCAGTATATCACAATAATTGTGACTTGACTGGACGCCGGGGCGAGCCGGAAGTTTCCCCGGGGAAAATCTCGGAAGCTAAGTTGCTTCTAGGCAATGGGTTGAAGGTTGAAATCTTGCATTCTTCGCGAGTGATCCAATCAGGGCCTCTTCCGCTCGCGGAGGTTCTGCGGAGGCCTGTGGCCTACCGGGGGCGTGACTCCCGGGCCAGTTCCCGGGCGGCTTCCGTTGGGTCCGGGGCGCTCATGAGCGCCCCGCACACCGCGGCCCGGACCGGGCCCTCGGCGCGCAGGTGGGGGAGGGTTTTTCCGGTCACCCCTCCCAGGGCGACCACGCGATCCCATCCCAGTTGCCTGGCCGTCCCGGCGAACCAGTGGGGTCCCCGTCCAACAAGACCGCTCTTGCTCACGCTGTCGAACACGGGGCTCAGGGTCACGTAGTCGGCACCGGCGGCCAAGGCCTCCGAGGCTTCCTGTTCGTCATGGGCCGAATAGCCGAGTAGCCGCGTGGGCCCCAACAGCCTCCGCGCATCCCTGACCGGCATGCCGTGTCGACCTACGTGGGCGCCCGCTCCCTCGAGAGCCAGTGCCACGTCCAGCCGATCGTTGATGAGGCAGAGCGCGCCGGAATCAAGGCAGGCGGCGTGGATGGGCCTGGCGAGTTCCAGCAGTTCGCGCCCCCCCAGATCCTTTTCCCGGATCATGACCGAGCGAAACCCGGCCGTGATCGCCGCCCTGGAAACATCGATCAGCGGATGTGCGGCGATGCGGCGATCCGTGATCAGCATCAATCCCGCGGGCAGGCGACTCACGTTCCGATGACGCCCTCGAGCGGGCTGGACGCGGTAGCGTAGAGCTTGCGCGGAATCCGACCGGCCAGGTAGGCATCCCGTCCGGCCGACACCGCGTCGCGCATGGCCCGGGCCATGCGCACCGGATCCTTGGCCCCGGCGATTCCGGTGTTCATGAGCACCCCGTCGATCCCGAGTTCCATGGCCAGGGCGGCATCGGAAGCGGTGCCTACTCCCGCGTCCACGATCACCGGCACCTGGACCGCCTCGCGAATGATGCGGATGTTGTAGGGGTTGCGGATTCCCAGTCCGCTCCCGATGGGAGCGCCCAGCGGCATCACCGCGGCACAGCCCACGTCCTCCAACCGCTTGCAAAGAACCGGGTCGTCGTTGGTATAGGGAAGAACGGTGAAGCCGTCGGCGACCAGCACCTTGGCCGCTTCCAGGAGGGCGATGTTGTCGGGAAAGAGGGTCTTCTCGTCCCCGATCACCTCCAGCTTGACCAGATCCGTATCCAGGGCCTCCCGGGCCAGCCGCGCGGTGAGAATGGCGTCCTTGGCGGTATAGCAGGCCGCGGTGTTGGGGAGGATCGTGTAACCGCCCTCGGCCAGCACCCCGAGAATGCTGTCCTGTCCGCGGTCGGCCAGATCCACCCGTCGAATGGCGACCGTCACCACCTCGGTTCCGCTCACCTTGAGCGCCTCCCGCATGGTCTGCGCGTCGGGAAACTTCCCGGTTCCGGTGAGAAGACGGGAGGTGAATCGATACTTGCCGAAAACCAGTTGTTCCTGCGTACCGTTGCTTGCCGTCATGGCGTGTCTCCGTTGCTGCGCGGTCAGCCGCCGGCCACCGCGTGAATGATTTCGATGGTGTCGCCCTCTTCCAGGGCTACCCGTGCGTGGTCCGCCCGGAGCACGACCTCGCCGTTGCGGGCCACCGCGACCCGCTGCGAGGTCAGCTCCAGATGGGTCAGGAGCCCCGCCACGGTCCACTCCGGGGCCGCATCGAGACTCTCACCATTCACCGTGACCCGCATCCGGACCTCCCTGGTCGTCCCCAAAACGCTAACAGGGCCCGTTCGCCCTGCCGAACCTATGACTATAAACCAGCTTCCGTGGGAAACCCACGGTCTGCCCGGGGTCCGCACCCAGGAGCCGAATGCGTCCTTCGTTTCTCTCGGTGTGCCTCTTCCTTGTTCTTGGAGGCGGCATGCTGGTCATCCTCAACAGCGACAACGGCGAGAATCCCAACGAGGACATCCGCCTGCGCTACGACGTGGCCGTCGTTCCCGGCCAGGGGTTCGAAGTGACCCTGACCGCCTCCGGGATCCTCGAGGATCAACCCGCCTTCCGCATGCTGCAGGGCTGGGGCCTGGTCCAGGACCAACCGGGTCATGTATCAGGGCACGAGGCGCGGGACAGCGAGGGCGGGGGACTGACCATGGTCCGCCAGGACGGCCCCAACGAGACCCTGTGGATCCTCGACCGGCGCCCCGAAGGGGACCTCGTGTTGCGCTACCGCGTGCGATCCCATGATCCCGACATTGCGCCCCACGCCAGCTTTGCCTCACGCGACCGGATGCTCATGCTGGGCTATGCCCTGTTCCTCTTGCCGGACGAGATCGATCACTTTGCCCCGCTGGAAGCGACGGTCCGGGTGACCGTGCCGGAGGGCTGGGACCAGTGGTCCTCCTGGCCCGCGGCCTCGCAGACCTTCGCCCCCAACACCGGGCACGATCTCTGGAGCCTGGTCGTGGCGGCGGGGGAGTATGACGACTCGAGTCTCAAGGTGGGGCCGCTGGACATGACCGTCCTGACCCAGGGCGCCGGCGATCCCACCCTGGGGCTCGGGATCTCCAACCGCCTGTTCCCGGTCCTGCGCGGGATGCTCGATCTGTTTGGGGCGCCGCCACAGGGGGAGACCCTGCGCGTCCTCGCGGTCTATCGCACGCTGGCCGACCAGGCAGGGCGCAGCGTGATCATGGGGACCAGCGAGAGCGGGGCCTTCCTGTGCGCCGCGACGGTGGACCGATTCCGGAGCCTCGAGGATCTCACCTCGCTCGCCGCGCACGAGTGCCTGCACTTCTATCTCGGGGGCGCGGTGACCGCCGCGGCCGAGCCGCCGTTCCGCAACGCGCCGGATCTGGTCTGGCTCATGGAGGGGGTGACCGAGTACCTCGCCTACCGGCTCATGGAAGAGGCCGGCGTGTTGGGCCCCACCGAGGCCGCGGCGGTGGCCGATCGCAAGGAACGGCACTATCGCGAGAGTCGGGCCTCCGCCTATACCATGGCCGACGCGGCGCGGGTCATGGACGACCCCGACATCTACACCCTGGTCTACTCGCGCGGGTATCTGGTGGCGCGACTTCTCGATCGCGAGATGACCCTCCGGTGCGGCGATGGCACCCTGGAGTCCATCCTGCGCAGGCTCTTCGAGGAGCACGCAGTGACCAGGACCGGCCGGGCGGTGGACAACGTACTCCTGCGGGAGCTGTTCGAGGACGCCTGCCCCGGCACCTGGGATCTGGTGGAACGCTACGCGTTGGGGAACGAGCCGCTCCCGCCCGCGCGACGGGATGCGGATCGTGTCGCCGTGGTGGGCCGCTAGTTGCCGTAGCCCGCCTTGATCAGGCCCCAGGTCGTCGGTTCGACCGCCGTCTGCAGATCGAACCGCACGGTTTGGGTCGCTTCGTTCAGGGTGACCACGAAGGTGGCGGTTTCGCTGACCACGAACCGGAACGAGCTCCCGAAACCCGATGCCGGACTCACCGGGTGGGTCCCCGGCACGGCCAGATCGTCGCTCTCGTTGCCGCCGTAATCGAGCGGGTTGTCGAAGTTGTTGTTCGTGACGAACTTCGAGTTGAACGTGCCCGCCGGGATCTCGGTCACCACCGTCCACACACAGGCGGTTCCCTGGACCATGGGAGCCGCGGTCAGGTTCCACTCATTGAAGTCCCCGGCGAAGGAGATGGAGGTGAACTCGGAGGTGCCCGGATCCAGGGTCGTCGTGCCCAGATCCACCGCTGCCGAGCCGACCGTGACCGAAGCGATGGTCTCCGGGGTGTAGCAGGCCGCGGTGATCTCCACCGAATAGTCGCCCGGGGCCACGACGGCGAAGCCATAGGCTCCGGTGGTGGGGTTGCTGGAGGTGACGCGGGTCACATCCCCCTGCTTGAGGGTCACCGTGGCCGCCGGGTAGGGGGGCGACTCGAGTCCGGTGTAGGCAATGGTCCCGCCCACCGATCCGGTGGGTGCGCCCCCGACAAGGGTGACCGAGAAGGACTGCAACGACTCGTCGAGGGTGAAGATGTAGTCGCCCGCCACCGGGGCAGTGATCTGGATGTCCCCGCCGAACCCGCTGAAGAGCCCCACGTTGAACGGTCCACCCGGGAGCACATGCTTCATCCCGGAGAAGTCCGCATAGCTGGGCGGATCGTCGTAGTCCTCGTCGGTCACGAACTTGAACGCATGGTCCCCGACCGCGAGCGCGATGGTGTCGCTCCACGCGCAGGCGTTCATGAGGGTCATGAACGGGGAGGCGCCGATGTTCCATCCGGTGAAACTTCCCACGAGCTGGATGGTGGTGAAGTCGGTTGCGGCCGCGGTCGCGGTTGCCGTCCCGAGGGCCCGCTCGGTTTCCTCCGGGGCGAGGTCGAACCGGAAGGGGTCGATGGACCAGCACGGTGCGGTGAGTTCGGCCGTGTAGGAGGTGGTGGTGAGCGGCGCGGGAACGGAGACGGAAAAGGATCCATCCGTGCGCAGGGTGGCGGTAGTCCCTACCTGCGTGGCGCCATCCTCGAGAACCCTGACCTGGGCCGGCGGAAAGGCTTCGGTCCCGGTGTAGGTGACCGACCCGGTGAGGGTGATGTTCTGGGCCCCCGCCACGGACGCGGCGCAAACAAGACCCATCACGACCAGAGAGACGAGGGAGCAGACCGAGCGTCCGCTGCGGATGACCATATCCATGGGGAGCCTCCTTCGGGATTGCCGTATCGGGCTCATGGGCCCGTTAAACCGGTCCAATTGTGCTTCCCTTGGGCCTGTGGGGCAACCGTCCAAAACGGGCAAAATCGGGTTGGCGAGGTCGTATCGTAGGGCCGGGTGGGGGATTCGCCGGTCGCCGGGGGGGCCCCAAAAGGGCAAACGAAAAGCGGCGCCGAGGGGCGCCGCTCTCGTCCAAACTCAACTGGGCTCTAGAGATCGCAGGGCTTGAGGGTCTTGCGCTTGTTGTCGGTCGCGCGGCCCTCGGCACTCTTGATCATCTCACGGACCTTCTTGTCGAGGGCTCCGTAGAAGTCGCCGGACACATTGCACTTCCGGACGGCCGCCTTGGTGCGCGCCTTGGAAATGATCAGGTCCACGCTGGCCTTCTTCTTGGTCTTCTTCGCTGCCTTCCTAGCCATTGAAAACTCCTCTGATCTGGGTGCGGTTGGCTCTCCTGAGAGCACCCTGTCGAGAACACCCTCGTGAGAACCCTGTGCCTCACGACACACGTGTTTGGAGCGGCGATCGTCCGGAAAAGCCCGTCCCGACCACGTTTCCGGCGTTATGAAACACTGCGGCTCGCGGGCTTGTCAAACCATTTCGGGGGAAAAGTCCCGATTCGGAGGCTTTGGAGCCTTCTCGCGGGTCAAGTGACCCCGGAATCGGGCCGATTACCTGACTGGTGCGGGGTGGTGTGTGATCGAGACCTTATCCCCTGGGAGGGAGACCCATATGCGACGGATCGTCCTGATACTGACCGCGGGAGCGGTGCTGGTTCTGGCTTCGGGTTGTGGTTCCAGCGTGAATTTCGTGCGTGCCCATGATGTGGAGTACGAGGCCAAGAGCAGCAACTCGCCGGTGGAGATCCATACCGGCGACGTGAATCGACCCTACGTGGTCATTGGAACCCTCACGGCGTCGGAGACCATGAAGGCCTCCTTCTCCGAGAAGTCCACCTACGACACGGTGCTCAAGCAACTCCGTGACACGGCGCGGAAGGTTGGAGCGGACGCCCTGATCCACACCCACCCCGAGTCGGACTCCGAGGGTGTGTCCACCAAGGTGGTCATCACCGCGCAGGCGGTGAAGTACATGGAGCGGGAGGCGCGCCTGCGCTCCAGCAACGAGAAGCCCTAGGAACAGTCGTCTTCGGCGCGCATGCGCCGCTCACGATCTCACGATCTCACGATCTCACGATCTACGCTCCGGGACGGGTTCATTCCCGTCCCGGAGCTGCCGGTTTCGGCGCGCCGTGAGCACGGCGAACCCCACCAGGCCTGCCACCCCCGGCAGGACGTAGGGCAGCACCGGCTGCCCGTCGACCGCGTGCTGGACGAGACCCAGGTTGAGTCCCGCGAACAACACGGTCCAACTCACCCGGAACACGAAATAGAGCCAGTGCCGACGGGTCAGGAGTCGCGAGGCGATGTCCCCGCGCTGTCCCATCATCCAGCGCACGATGAGGTAGGCCCCTTCCAGCAGGAACAGGACCAGGTACGCGACCATCGTCTGGTGACGCAGTACCCGCAGGGCATCCAGCTTGGGGAGCCAGTGGGCCACGCTGCCCGGGAGCCAACGCACCGGGACCTCGTCCGGAATGTCTCCGAGGTGGGAGCGGATGACGAGGATGGTCATGAGATAGGTCGAGAGGGGGAGCATCTCCCTGAGGATCACCCACACCCATCCTCCCCGGGCTGGCACCGGACGATCCTCGGGGGAAAGCGAGCCGGCCTCCCAGGAGCGTGACACGAGGAGCGCGGGGTACGAAGCGGACATGGTGACCACGATCACCAGCGGCGCCCACACCGTGGTGAGCCAGGACTCGGGGAGTCCGGCCGCGATGTGCAGCAGCACCCAGCCCCCCCATCCCATGAGCAGGATGGCCAGGCGGCGGAGCGTTCGCCCGCGTATGTCCAGCGGATCAATGTGGAGCCGGCTCGCCCCGCGCAGGCGCAGGGAATCCGCGCCGAACCACAACGCGGCGGAGAGGATCGTGATCAGGACCACGAGCACCGGTCGCATCCAGCCGATCTGGTCCAGGGTCATCGTGGCCCCGCGCCGAACAGGGCGAGCAGAACGAGGATCCCCGGCGCCACGAGCAGCATGAGCAGGGAGGTGTAGCCCACGATCTGCCGCGCCTGCAGCCGGGTGATGGCCAGGAGCGGGAGTGCCCAGAAGGGCTGCAGCATGTTGGTGAGTTCGTCGCCGTAGGCAACCGCCATCACCGTGTCGGTGAGCTGGGTTCCCAGCCGTTCGGCCGCTTCCACCGCGATGGGACCCTGCACCGACCACTGGCCGCCCCCGGACGGCACGAACAGGTTCACCACCGCCGCTCCGAGGAAGGTCATCACCGCGTGGACCGAACCCACCGGCAGCACCTCGCCCGCCGATGAGGCCAGGGAGACCGAGGCCTCGGCGAACCGCTCGGTCAGTCCGGTTCCGGACATGAGCCCCATGATGCCGAAGTAGAACGGGAACTGGAGCAGGATCCCCCCGGCCCCCCGGACCGCCTCGTCCACGCTGTCCGCATAGCGGCGGGGAGTTCCGTGCAGCAGGAGTCCGGCGAGGAGAAAGACGAAGTTGATCGCGTTGAGATTGACCCCGTCCCAGCCCCGTTCCAGGAAGTACGGAACGAGGTAGCCCAGGCCGGCGAGGGCCATGATCAGGACCAGCGACCGACTGTTCTCCAGGCGCTGGGCCGGCGTGGGCCCCAGGGCACCCGGAGCGGGATCCCTGGGGGGGGGCGGTTCGGGTTCCCGGGGCGCGGTCTCGATCCGGTCCGGCCGGGGCGCCATGAGCATCAGGGCGAGCGGTACGGCGAGCAGCAGGAAACCGGTCACGGCCAGGTTGAGAGGGGAGAGCAGGGTCTCGCTGACCGGGATGACGCCGATCCGCGCCTCCAGGAAATGGCCCGGGGTGGCGATGGTCACCGGCGCCGTACCGGAAAGCCCTCCGTGCCAGATCAGGAGCCCGGTGTAGCCCGCGGCGACCACCAGGGGATAGTGGACCCGCACGTCGCGACGGGCCGCCTCGCGGGCCACGGTACGCGCGAGCAGGGCTCCCACGATCAGGCCCAGGCCCCAGTTGAGGAGCGCGGCGATCATGGCGACCAGCGAGGTCAGGACGACCGCGGACCCGGTTCCGTGGACGCGCCGTGCGAGGCCGGCCAGGACGCGACGCACCGGAGGGGTCTCGGCCAGGGCGTGACCGGTGACCAGGATCATGGCCATCTGGAAGGCAAAGGTGAGCAGGCCCCCGTTCCACATGCCGGAGTACCACGCCGTGACCGCCTCGCCGGGGGACACCCGCGCCCAGGCGAGAGCGAGCAGGAAGGCGATGAGGGTGAGGAGGATGGCAAAGACGAACGGATGCGGCATCCAACGGAGCGAGAAGCGGGTGAACGCGTCACCCAGATGACGGATCATGGACTGGCTCCCCGGGGGTACGTTGAGGCCGGTGACGGCGGCTGGTATGCTGCCACCGATGCTTCGCCGGATCACGGCGTGGCCTGAAGAGCCTTACAGGGAGGATTTCGTGGTGTCGAGCAGAAACGTCCGGAACCTGTTTCGCAGCTTCTCGTCTACTCGGGGTCTGCGTCTCCTGCTTCCCGTCCTTCTTGTGAGCGCGATCGGCTGCGGCGGAAGCGGCGCCGGTGCCCCGGCCGGCGGGGCAAGCGTCGACGCCCCCGATCCCGTTCCGGGGGTGCCGGTGGACCGGAACGTGTGGAGCGTGCGGTTCTATTCCTCCTCGGGACAATTCATCGTGGACGAGTTCGAAATCGAATTCTATGGCGGGCGTCGGGGCAAGCACTACTTCTTCGGTTTCTTCCGGGACCAGTACGAGTCCCCGGTGCAGATTCCGTTCAACCAGCTGACCCGGGTCGACTTCATGGGACAGATGGAGCAGTCCCTGTTCGAGCAGGCCACCTTCAACCGGGAAGACCTCGGGCTGCAGTGGGCCAACGCCTTCTCCCTGCGACTCCACTACCTGGACGGACGCCAGGACGAGTTCTTCGCCTTCATTCCCAAGTTCCGCGGCATGAAGGATTTCCAGCGATGGGAAGTGACGCTGTCCGCCGATCTGCGCCAGTTCGACTACTTCGAGATCCTGCCCTAGGCGCCCGTCGGCACCCTGTCGAGGATCAGGCCCGGGCTTCCACTCCCGCGTCCTTGGCCAGACGGTGGATCTGCGCGTCCCCCAGGACTTCCTTGGCCTGCTTGGCCGCCTTGAAGATCGATTCCACCGCTTCGGGGGTCGGGTCGTATCCGTGCCGGGTCAGCCAGTAGGAGACGTTGGCCATGCCGCTCATGGGTCCGATCTCGATGACCTGCTCGCGCCCCACCATGGAGGCCGGTACCGCGGAGTAGATGAGGTCCTCGAGCCAGTCGTCCCCGCGCTGCGCGGCCTTGATGACCGCGGCGGCATGGACGCCGGTGGCGGTGCGAAAGGCATCCCGTCCGGTAACCGGGTAGTTGACCGGGATCTCGATCCCCACCGCGCTGGAGACGGTCTCGCAGTACTCGCCGAGCCGCGAGAGGTCGTTGTCGATGACGCCCATCAGCTTCAGGTTGACCAGCAGCTGGTCCATGGCCGCGTTGCCGCAGCGCTCGCCGATTCCCAGGGCGGTTCCGTGGAGCTGGTCGACCCCGGCCATGCCGGCGGTAATGGTATTGACCACGCCGAGCCCGCGATCGTTGTGACCGTGCCAGTCCAGGAGCACGCCCTCGTCCACCTCGTCGGCGATGGCGCGGACGTACTTCACGATGGCTCGCACTCCCGACGGATCCGCATGGCCCACCGTGTCGGCGATGGTGATGCGTTTGGCCCCGCTGCGGATGGCGCACTGGTACAGCGCCTTGATGGTTTCCGGGGTGGCCCGGGTGGTGTCCTCGGTGACGAACATGACCGGGATGCCATGGGTCACCGAGTAGGTGACCGCTTCCTCGACCAGCCCCAGCAGCTTGGAGAGGGTCCAGTTCTCCGTGTAGAACCGGATGGGGCTGGAACCGATGAACATGGCCACCTCGACCGGAAGACCGGTCTTCTGGGAGATGTCCACGATGGGTTCGATGTCCTTGACCAGGGTCCGCGCCGCGGCGTTGGGCCGGAGTTTCATTCCGGCGCTCACCGTTTCCTGGACCAGGGCCAGGGTGTCCGCGTAGGGCCGGGGACCGGCCGCGGGGAGACCCACGTCGGCGGAGTCGATCCCCAGGCTTTCCATGAGATGGAGGATCCGTATCTTGGTTCCGATCTCGGGATCGGTCACCGAGGGGGACTGGAGTCCGTCCCGCAACGACTCGTCGTCGAAGGACAGCGTCCGGGGGGGGGCGGTGTCCCCGGTGGTGTTCCAGTCATGAATGAGATCGTGGTCTCGGGATGCAGGGGACACGGAATGGGCTCCTCGCCGTCTCGGGTCAGTCGAGCCGCTCGAGCACCTGGCACTTGAGATAGACACTCTCGGGGAAACCGAGCAGCACCGGATGATCCGGCGACTGCTGTCTGCGCTCCAGGATCCGGAACGAACGTCCGGCATCGGCCTGGGCGCGGGTGAGCACCTCGTCCATGAGGTTCTCCCGCAGGTGATACGAGCAACTGCACGTGATGAGGATACCACCCGGACGGAGGATCTTCATGGCGCGCAGGTTGATCTCCTTGTACCCGCGCAGCGCCCCGTCCAGTTCCTTCTTGTTCTTGGCGAAGGCGGGGGGATCGAGGATCACCACGTCGAACCTGGCGTTCTCCTTGTCGGCCCGCTTGAGGTAGTCGAACATGTTGTCGTCGACAAAGGACACATTGTCGATGCCGTTGCGTTTGGCGTTCATGCGCGCGCTCTTGCGGGCCGCCTTGCTGGTCTCGACCATCACCACCTCGTCGGCGGCCCCGGCGGCGGCGAGGCCGAACCCGCCGGTGTAGCTGAAGCCGTCCAGCACCCGCCCCTTGGACAGTTGTCCGGCCAGGAGATGGTTCTCGGTCTGATCCAGGAACGCTCCGGTCTTCTGGCCGCCCACGAGGTCGGTCACGATGACCAGATCCCCCTCGTGGAAGGTCACGTTCTCCGGTGTGGTCCCCACGATCTGTTCCACGCCCCGCGGGAGCCCCTCCAGCGTGCGCACGCTGGGGTCGTTGCGGGCCAGCACGGACTCCGGGGTGAGTTCCTCCATGAGGATCTCGACGATCTCGTCCTGGAGGACGGCCATACCCCAGGAAAGCGTCTGGAGGACGATGTGGGTGCCATAGCGATCCACCACCAGGCCTGGAAGACCGTCGGACTCGCCGAAGACCAGACGCACGGCGTCGCGCCGGGAGAAGATGCGTTCGCGGTAGGCGATGGCCTCCCGGATGCGGGTGGCCAGGAGCTCCCGCCCCACCGGTTCCGGGGTGCGGGTCAGGCGCCGCAGGGTGATCTGGGACTCCCGGCTGAGCAGCGCCTGCCCCAGGACCTCGCCCCGGGGATCCAGGACCTGGGCCAGCGGCTCCTCGCCGGTGCGCTCCTCGATCACCGTGACCCCGGTCCGGTAGATCCAGGGGTGACCGGATTTCCAACGGGACCAACCCTGGGGATTCAGCTTCGCGACGGCGGTCGGATACTCCTGGTCGCTCATTGACCGGAGTCTGCTTCCTTGTCCCGGGACAGGGTGGGGGTATTGATGCTCCAATCGATCTCGAGCACCGCCTCGGCGGGCTGGGCCGAGTTCAACTCCACCACGGCGGAGAGGCTCATGTAGTTGCTGAGGTATCCCAGGAGCTTTCGCTCCTGTGCCTCGTACATCTCCCGGTTGTCCGGGATGCCCGGCGGGTAGTAGATCACGTTGGCTTCCCGATCGAATACGGGTTCACCCACTCCCCTGAGATAGGACTCCGCGGAACGGGTCAGTTGTTCGCCGAACGTATCCGACACGTAGGCTTCGGGCTGCAGCGCGGGAAGGCCGCGCGCCCCCGGAGCCAGGGCGAACGGGTAGTCGGGATACATCTGCAGGGTCTGACCCAGGGTCGCCGCGATGGCGTCCAGGGTGCGCTGTTCGCCCGCAATAAGAATTGAATTCGTGTCGAAGAATCCTGGAATTTCTTTGATACTGGATACCGGCCAATGCTCCAGGATCTGCCGTACCGACCAGGCGTTGTAGGCGTTGATGAGGATGGCCCCGCGGGGTTCCTTGCCCATGATCCTGGCCAGGTCCACCGTTTCCAGGGCCCCCAGGTAGGTGTCGAGCCCCTCGGTGCCCGCCTTTGCCCAGGCGGCATAGTCGACCCCGGTCTCGGTCACGTACTCCGCGAGCAGCAGGTTGAAGGCGGCCGGATCCGGTTCGCCCGATTCCAGCGCGAACGCCGGGGCCGGGAGGCTGGACAGGACGAGGAGGGTCGAGAGACCCGTGGCGAGGAGGGCACGGGCCCGGCCGACGGGGTTCTCGGACGGGAAACACGAACGGATCATGGAACAGGGACTCCTTGCCGGTCGGGGCGGGAATACCGGGCGGATGGGCGTGGTAGGGGCGTCCGGGTTGACACTCCAACCGACGTTTCTATAATACCTCGCCTCTCCGAAACGATGCCAGCCTGGCAAACCATGAGGACAACCGAAACATGATCGCTGTTGACGGATTGGTTAAACGCTACGGGGCCTTCACCGCCGTTCGCGGGGTGTCGTTCGAGGTCCGGCAGGGGGAGGTCCTGGGCTTCCTGGGACCCAACGGTGCCGGCAAGACGACCACCATGCGCATGCTGACCGGGTATATCCCGGCCGACGAGGGTCGGGCCAGCGTGGCGGGATTCGAGGTCCAGACCCAGCCGCTGGAGGTGCGCAAGCGCCTGGGCTACCTCCCGGAAAGCGCGCCGCTCTACGAGGATATGGCCACGGTGGACTACCTGATGTGGTCGGCCGAAATGCGCGATATCCCCCCTTCCGAGCGACGCAGGAGCGTGCGGAAGGTGATCGACGTCTGTGGGCTCGGGCCGGCCCTGGCCAAGAACATCGGCCAGCTGTCCAAGGGGTACCGGCAACGGGTGGGTCTGGCCCAGGCCCTGGTCCACGAACCGGAGGTCCTGATCCTGGATGAGCCCACCAGCGGGCTGGATCCCAACCAGATCGTGGAGATCCGCAGCCTCATCAAGGAGATCGGGCAGGAGAAAACGGTCATTCTCTCCACGCACATCCTGCCCGAGGTTTCCGCGACCTGTGACCGGGTGATCATCATCGCCGGCGGCAAGCTGGTCGGGTCCGGGACCCCGGATGAGCTCATGGCGCGGGCCGGTGGGGGAACCGGGGTGGTGGCCACCCTGCGTGGGGACGGGAAGGACATCGAGGGAGGGCTGGCCGCGGCGGAGTTCACCGAAGCGGTGGAGTTCCTGGCCGCGGATGGGGACCGGCTTCGCTACCGGATCCGGGCCGCCCAGGGGGTGGATGCGCACCGGCTCGCCGAAGGGGTGTCCGGTTTCGCCGCCCTGCGGGGATGGGCGCTCAGCGAGCTTCGCCCCGACGCGGCGAGTCTCGAGGATGTCTTCCGGGAGTTGACCACCGGCGAGGAGGGGAACGCATGAGTGGAATCAAGGCGGTTTTCAAACGGGAGCTGATGGGCTACTTCAACTCGCCCATCGCCTACATCTTCATGGTGGTCTTCCTGCTCTCGGCATCGTGGCTCTTCTTCCGCGGCTACTTCCTCTATGGCCAGGCGGATCTGCGACCCTTCTTCGCGCTGCTTCCCTGGATGTTTCTGTTCTTTGTCCCGGCCGTGTCCATGCGGCTGTGGGCCGAGGAACGCAAGATGGGCACGGCGGAGATCCTGCTCACCCTGCCGGTGCGGGACGGCGAGGTCATCGTGGGCAAGTTCCTCGCGGGTCTTACCCTGGTCTCCCTCACCGTGCTCCTGGA
Organism: Candidatus Eiseniibacteriota bacterium; assembly: GCA_942491735.1. GTDB lineage: Bacteria > Eisenbacteria > RBG-16-71-46 > JABDJR01 > JABDJR01 > CALOCN01. The sequence goes on from CALOCN010000014.1 coordinate 1,621,796, forward strand.
ATTCCCCCTGGTGCTGCTCACCGCCTATCTGGGGAACCTGGACCCGGGTCCGGTGATCGGCGGGTTCCTGGGTAGCGTGTTCCTGGGGGCGGCCTATCTGGCCATCGGGATGTTCATTTCATCCCTGACCGAGAACCAGATCATCGCCTTCATCGTCGGGGTGGTGGCCTGCTTCGCCCTCTTCATCATCGGGGAGAACTTCGTGCTGTTGACCGCACCCACCAGCATCGCTCCGCTCCTGCGCTCCCTGGGGCTGGGAGCCCACTTCGAGAGCATCGGCCGGGGGGTCATCGACTCGCGCGACGTCATCTACTACGTGAGCGTCACCGCGTTCTTCCTCTTCCTCAATCAACAGGTCCTGTCCGGAAGGAGGTGGGCGTGATGCAGTCGCTTTCGAACAACCCAATCCTGCGGACCCTGATCGTGTTGTTGATCCTCGTCTCGGTGGGGCTCCTGGGAAGCCGGTTCGCCACCCGGTTGGATCTCACCCAGAACAAGGAATTCACCCTGAGCGGTTCCACCGGCAACGTGCTGGAACGGCTCGATGACCTGGTGAACGTGAAGGTGTACTTCTCGAAGAACCTGCCCTCGTATCTCGCCACCCTGGACCGCCAGGTCAAGGACCTGCTCGACGAGTACGAGGCCGCGGCCAACGGCCGGCTGACCGTCGAGTTCATCGACCCGGACGAGGATCCGGCCCTGGCCCAGTCGGTACAGATGATGGGGATCCCCAAGCTGCAGTTGAGCCAGTACCAGGAGGAACGGGCCGAGGTCATGACCGCGTTCCTGGGCATCGCGGTGCAGTACGAGGATCAGACCGAGGTCATTCCCATCGTGCAGAACATCACCCGGCTGGAGTACGACCTCACCTCGGCCATCGTCAAGGTGAGTACGGACGAGCGGACGGTGGGCATCGCGGTCACCGGGGCCGCGGCCCAGAACGCGCAGGTCTTCGAACAGGTCCTGGGGGAGCAGTACACCACCCGCGCGGTGGACCTCAACGCCGCCGAGGTCCCGTTCGACATCACCACCCTGGTGGTGATCGACGACGACACCTGGAGCGACGAGGCCCTCTACCGGATCGACCAGTTTGTCATGCGGGGTGGGCGGTTGCTCGCCTTCGCCAACGCGGTCAACGTGGACCTGAACACCCTGCAGGCGAGGCCCCGCCAGGTGCGCATGGGAGAGCTCCTGCGTTCCTACGGCGTGGAGGTCCTGAGCACCCTGGTCGTCGATGCCCAGGCCCCCCTGGTCAGCTTCGACGTGGGGTTCGTGATCCCGCTCTCGCTGCGCTACCCCTGGTTCGTCCAGTCCCTGGATACCGGGCTTTCGCGCGACAACGCGATCACCAGCGATCTCCAGTCCCTGGTCCTGCCCTGGACGAGCCCGCTGCGGCTCTCCGCGCCGGACTCGGGGGGAGCGGTCAGCGCCGAGGTGCTGGCCCGGTCCTCGGAGCGCTCCTTTGCCAAGAGCGCACCGTGGGATCTCAACCCCCAGTCCAAGGTGACCCCGCCGGATGCCTTCGAGGCCCAGGACCTGGCGGTGGCGCTCAGTGGGTCGTTCACCTCCCGTTGGGCCGATGGGTCCCCCGTGCCGGGCGATACCACCGGCACGGCGGCTGCCGGTCCGCAGACCAGCCCCGAGACCCGCATCGTCGTGGTGGGGAGCTGGAACCTCGTGGACGGGCGATTCCTGCAGCAGTACCAGAACAACGCGCTCTTCCTCGCCAACGCGGTCGACTGGATGACCCTGGGCACGGACCTCATCGAGATCCGGTCCCGGGCCGCGGTGGACCGGCCGCTGCGGGAGGTCGATGAGGACCGGCGCGGATTGCTCAAGGCGCTGGCCGTGTTCGCGGTGCCCTTCCTGGTCACCGCTTTCGGAATCCTGCGCTGGCGCTGGCAAGGCGCCAAGCGACGACGTGACGCCGTCGAGTTCGGTGGAGGTGCGGCATGAACCGATCGTTCCTGATCCTGGTCGGGGTGGCGGTGGTGCTGATTGCCCTCGTCCTTGTCCTGGCCAATCCCTTCAAGGACAACATCCACTCGGATCGCGAGACCTCCGGATTCTTCGCCGGCGGGGCTCCCGCCGGTGTGGCGCGGATCGAGATCCAGGCGCCGGGGTCCGACCCGACCGTGCTTGCTCGCGGCGGGGCCGGCTGGGTGGTGGCCAGCCGGAACGACTACCCGGCCGACACCACCGCGGTGGGTGCGTTGCTGCGCGCGCTGGAGGGAGCGACTTCCCAGGGCGTCGCCTCGACCAACCCGGAGAACCAGTCCAAGTTCGAGGTCGACGCATCCGGAGTGCGGGTGAAGGTCTCGGGAAGCGACGGTGCGGTGGCCGCGGACTTCTTCGTGGGCAAGGGGGGGAGCGACTTCACCACTAGCTACGCGCGCGCCGAGGGAAGCGACGAGGTCCACGTGGTGCGCGGGCTCAACAAGAATCTCTTCACCCGGGCCCAGGGTTTCCGGGACCGGGTCCTGCTGCGGACCGACCCCGCCGCTATCCGGGAAATCCGGTCGGAGAGCGCCGCGGCGACCTGGACCCTGGCCCAGGGGGATTCGGGGTGGGTCGTGGTGGCCGATGGGGACACTTCCGCGGCCCGGACCCAGAATGCGGAGCAGATTTCCCGCAGCCTGGCCGCCTTCAACGCGGACGGGTTTGCCGACGACATCCCCGACTCCGTGGACACCGGACTGGGGGAGGCCCACGCGACCCTGACCGTGATCGGGGTGGACGGGGAAGAGACCGTGTTGACGGTAGGGGAGATGAACTCCGCGAGCCAGCGCTACCTGACCTCCTCCAGGCGGGAGGGAACGGTCTATCTCATCGGGGACTGGCGGATCACCAACCTGCTCAAGCCGGTGGCCGACCTGCTTCCCGAGGAGCCGGACCCGGGCAGTCCGTAGCGGACGCGCCAGCCTGGACGATGGGAACGCCGGGTGGACATGGGAACGCCCGGCCCCCATGGGGACCGGGCGTTCCGGTTTCCGGAGCTGCCGCGGGAACCCGGCTAGCTGGCCGAGAAGGCGCCCATGGCCTCGTCCACGGAGTCGTGCACCGTGAAGAGCGACCACACACCGGTCACCACGAACGCACGGCGCGCGCGATCGCTGACGTTGCAGACCCGCAGGACGCCGCCGGTGTTGGTGATGCTCGACTGCACGGCGATGATGACGCCGATGCCGGTCGAGTTCACGAAGCTGGCCTTTTCCATGTCGAGGAGGAACTTCCTCTCCCCCTCGTCGAGCTTGGCCGTGACCTCGTCCTTGAGCTGGAAGGTGTCAGGACCGCCTTCGAGATTCGACTTGAGGACGATCTGGATCACGTCCCCTTCCTTGTCTATGCTGAACTTCATCAACCGTCTCCTTCTGTCAACGAAATGGGATCAGGCCTTCGCAAAGGCCCGGATCGCCTCATCACAATCATAGTAGGACTCGAAGACTTCCAGGAGCTTGGTGATCATCATGATCCTGGAGACCTTCTCGTTGGCGTTGCAGAGCTTCATCTGCCCGCCCGCGTTCTGAATACTGGTGAACACCGACACGATGATGCCCACGCCGGTGGAATTGACGAAATCGACCTTGTTCATGTTGAGGAGGATCTTGCGTTCCCCCTCCTCGAGGAGGTCGGTAACCGCCTCCTTGATCTTGTAGGTGTCCGGCCCTCCGACCAGGTCCCCCTTGAGGTCGAAGATGACGACATCGCCATCCTTGCGGTGGCTGAACTTCATGGGATCGAATCTCCTCGGTTTCGGCCAGTTCTGGTTCCGGGTACAAAGGGCGAGGTCAAGAGGATAGGGGGCCTCCGAACCCTTAGCAAGAGAAAGACACCGGTTGACCGAAGTCAAACGCCGGTGCTAGCTTGGAGCGGTTAGACCCCACTGTTTCGAGGCGGTTGACAACCAGCCCGGCGCCCCATCCCCGCGGGCGCGTGGGTCCTCGACCCGTCATCGATGCCCGGATTCGTGCCGGGCGGTCAGAACGCGACTTGGGTGCGTCATAGGAGGCCGACGTGAAGGACCATGCAACCGACAGTTTGAGGAACATCGCGCTTATTGGACATGGAGGCTGCGGGAAGTCCAGCCTCGGCGAAGCGGTGCTCTACGACATGAAGTCCATTTCGCGACTCGGCAGCACGGATGCCGGTAGCCTCACTCTCGACTACACCCCGGCCGAACACAAGCGCAAGATCTCCCTCCAGGTCGCTACCGGTTTCGGGGAGTGGCGCGACAACAAGATCAACATCCTGGACACCCCCGGGTTCGACGACTTCGTCGGCGAGGTGACGGCGGCCCTGCATGTCGCGGACAGCGCGCTCCTGGTGCTCAATGCGGTATCGGGGGTGGAAGGCGGGGCGGAACGCACCTTCGAGATGGCGCGGAAACAGAAGATCCCCACCCTGGTCTGCGTGAGCATGATGGACAAGGAAAACGCCGACTTCGACAGGACCATCGCCCAGGCGCAGGAGTCGCTTTCCCACAAGCTGGTTCCGCTGCAGCTCCCGGTCGGGCAGGGCGCGGACTTCAAGGGCCTCATCGACCTGTTCAAGATGAAGGCCTACATGTACACCGATGCCTCGCACACGCCCAAGGAAGAGGAGATCCCCGCGGAACTGCGGGAAAAGGCCGAGGCGGCCCGGGAGAAGATGATCGAGGCGGTGGCGGAGTTCGACGACACGGTGATCGAGAAGTACCTGGAAGGGGAAGCGCTGACCGACAAGGAAATCCTTTCCGCCCTGCGGTTGGGGGTGGCCAAGGGAGGCGCGTATCCCACCATGGTGGCCAGCGCGACGAAGAACATCGGGATCCGCCGCATGCTGGACACCTTCGTGGTCTGCTTTCCTTCCCCCGCCGATCACCCCCAGAAGCAGATCACGGACGGGGAGAAGACGGTGCTCGAGTGTCGCGCCGACGGTCCCCTGGCCGCCCAGGTCTTCAAGACGGTCATCGAGCCCCATCTCGGGGAGATGTCCCTCATCAAGGTCTGCTCGGGGACGCTTCACTCCGGTAGCGAGGCCTACAACGCCAATCGCAGCTCCGCCGAGAAGATGGGCCAGCTCTATCTGCTGCAGGGCAAGGAGCGGCACGAGGTCGCCCAACTGGTGGCGGGGGACATCGGGGCGGCGGTGAAGCTCAAGCACACCCACACCGGGGACACGCTGACCCTGAAGGCGGAGCCCATCGAACTGGCCCCCATCGACTTCCCGGCCACCACGTCCAAGGAAGCGGTGGTCGCGGTCAACAAGGGGGACGAGGACAAGATCGGTCTCGCCATGCACAAGATCATGGAAGAGGACCCCACCGTGCGCCTCGAGGGGGACCCCGAGATGCACCAGCAGCTCCTGCACGCCATGGGCGAGCTCCACATCGAGATCGTCAAGGAGAAGCTCCGCGAGCGGCACATCGAGATCGATGTCAAGCGTCCCCGCATCCACTACCGGGAGACCATCCGGAAGTCGGCCAAGGGCCAGGGTCGCTACAAGAAGCAGACCGGCGGCCGGGGGCAGTTCGGGGACGCCTGGCTTCGCCTGGAGCCCCAGCCGGGACAGGGGTTCGAGTTCGCCAGTGAGGTCGTGGGCGGTGTCGTTCCCAGCAAGTTCATTCCCGCCGTGGAGAAGGGCGTGGTCGAGGCCATGACCCGGGGGACGGTGGCCGGGTATCCGGTGGTGGACGTGAAGGTCGTCATCTATGACGGGTCGTACCACGCGGTCGACTCGAGTGAGAATTCCTTCAAGGTCGCCGGGTCCATGGCATTCAAGAAGGTCATGAAGGACGCCGGGCCGGTGCTGCTCGAGCCCATCGTGGAGTTGGCGGTGTGGGTGCCCGAGGACCACACCGGCGATGTGATGGGGGACCTGAGTTCCCGCCGCGGCCGGATCCTCGGCATGGTGCCGGAGGGGAAGGGGCAGTTGGTCAAGGCGCATGTCCCCGAAGGTGAGCTGTACCACTACGGGGCCCAGTTGCGTTCCCTTTCCCAGGGACGCGGCCGCTTCCTGTCGACCTTCCATGCCTACGAGGAAGTCCCGCGCGACATGGCCGACAGGATCATCGAGGAAGCCAAGGCCGCACTCGAAGAGTCGGTATCCCACTAGCAACCACCAGGCGAACACAGCCCGAGCGACGAGGAACAGGAATGTCCGGACATTCGAAATGGTCGACCATCAAGCGCAAGAAGGGGGCCGCCGATGCCGCCCGGGGGCGCATCTTCACCCGTCTTATCCGCGAGATCACCATCGCGGCGCGCAGCGGGGGGAGCGGGGACGTGGAGTCCAACCCGCGCCTGCGCACCGCCGTGGCCGCGGCCAAGGCGGCCAACATGCCCAAGGACAACATCGAGCGGGCCATCAAGAAGGGGACCGGGGACCTCGAGGGGGCGGCGGCGTTCGAGGAAGTCGTCTACGAGGGCTATGGGCCGTTCGGGGTGGCGGTCCTGGTCGAGATCGTCACCGACAACCGGAACCGCACCGCCAGCGAGGTGCGCCACGTGTTCACCAAACATGGAGGCAACCTCGGCGCCACCGGATCCGTGGCCTGGATCTTCGAACCCAAGGGGGTGATCCAGGTTGCCAGGGCCGGGGTCAGCGAGGAAGCGATCATGGAGGCGGCGATGGAGGCCGGGGCGGAGGACGTCCAGGGGGACGACGACGACGTCTGGCGGGTGATCACCGCCGCCGGGGACCTGCATGCGGTGCTCAACGCGATCGAGACCCACGGGATCACCGTGGCCGAGGCCGGATTGGATCGCTTTCCCACCAACACCAAGACCCTGGGCGAGGACGAGGCGGGCAAGTTCCTCAAGTTCTTCGACATGCTCGAGGAGCAGGACGACGTCCAGAAGGCGTTCGCGAACTTCGAGATTCCCGATAGTGTCCTCGAGAAGCTCTGACCAGGCCAGGCCACCCGGACGCGTCGCCGCCCCGTGAAGCCCCGACAGGATCCGCCCGACTCCGGACCACTCCATCGGATTGTCCTGGATGTCTGGAGCATCCTCCGGGAGAGCTTCGTCCGGTTCTGGCAGGACGATTGTCCGTTCTTCGCGGCCGGGATCGCCTTCTACAGCCTGTTCAGCATCTTCTCCCTGCTGCTCCTCCTGTCGCTGATCCTCGGCCTGGTGTTCGGGCGCAACCCGCAGAACCTCGACTTCCTGACCACGTTCATGGAAGGCATCGGCCCCGCCGCGGCATCGGAGTTCGTCCGGGATCAGGGGGAGCGGATCCTGCACGACGTGGGCACGGTGGTGGCGCAGCCGGGGCCCGGTCTCCTGCTGCCGCTGGCCATGGTGGCGTTGCTGTGGACCTCGAGCAACGTGTTCCAGGCCTACATCCATGCCCTGTGCCGCATCTACCACCTGGGCGAGACCCGATCGGCCTGGCGAAGCCGGCTCATGGCCCTGGGGCTGGCCCTGGGGGGGGCCCTGCTCATGGTGGTGAGCTTCGTCCTCTTCGTGTTCGGGGGGGACCTGAACGAGGGGCTGGACCAGTTCCAGTGGATCCAGGGGCACCTGGTGCAGTGGATCCTCATCTACAAGCGCCCGCTCGCGGTGGGAGGGGTGTTCCTCAGTTCGCTCCTGTTGTATTGGCTTGCCCCCAAGTTCAACCAGGCCCACCGGACGGCCTGGCCGGGGGCGCTCGTCTTTACCGTGTTGTGGTTCCTGGTCACCGAGGGATTCAAGATCTACTTGAGGGAAGTGGCGGTATTCGACAAGATCTACGGAAACGCGACCACCCTCATCATCATGATCCTGTGGGTGCAGATCAGCGCGCAGCTCACCCTTTACGGCGGCGAGGTGAACGCGGCGATCCATCGGATGCGCCGGGACCGGGCCCTGGAGCGGGATCCGGGGATTGCGCCCCCGCACTGAGGGACGTCGTTGCACCATTGAGTCCGGGGCCGGGTCCTTGCTAAGGTTGGGGACCGCCCGGCCGATCTGTGGGGGCAGGAGGCCACCCGTCCCATGACCGAATCGAAAGCACTCGGACCCAGGCTCTTTACCGTCGAGGAAGCCCAATCCCTGATCCCGTTCATCCGGGGTCGGCTGGGGCGATTCCGCGAACTCGCGGATACCTTCGATGTCGTGCAACAGGACCTCTCCGTGCTCCGCATGGTGTCCTCGTCGGGAGGGTCCGACGACAACCCGGATCTCCTGGAGCTCACCCGCAAGGAGCAGCTGGAGTCCTCCCTCGTCGCCGAGATGCGCGGGGTCCAGGACGACCTGCTCGAGGTGGGATGCGTTCCCAAGTCGCTCCGCGAAGGGCTGATCGACTTCTTTGCCCTGAAGGGAGACCGTCTGGTCTTCCTCTGCTGGCGCGAGGGAGAGGACGACATCTCCACCTGGCACACCCTGGACGGCGGGTTTTCCGGTCGCCGGCCCCTGGAGAGCCTCACCCAGGACGACATCTGACCGAGCCTCTTCCTCCGATCCTCCTCATGCTGGATCCGGGCACCGGCCCCGTCCTGGTCGCACGCTACACGCCCGGGGAGGCGATCCGGGTCGGTTTCGAGGATTGGACCGATCCCCCCGCCGAAGCGCTGCTGGTCCATTGGCCCGGAGCCCGGTTCCGTTGGACCCCGGCCGCCTACCGGTTCTCCCGGGACGTGCAGGAACAAGGCGGCGCCCTGTTTCCGCTGAGCACCATCCTGCAACGCCTGGGCGTGCGAGCGGGTCGCGGCCCGGGCGGTTTGACCGCGGCTCTCCTGCCGGACTGGGAAGATGCCGAGGATCCGGAGAGCCTGGGTGGGGCCCTCGTGGTGGCACTGGCCGAGCGGCTGGCGGATCCGGCGGCGCAGGCGGCGCCGGCGGTGGTGCGTCCGGTCCCCGCAATCCAGGTTGCCCTGGAGTCGCTTCCCGCCGCGCCGGGAACCTATCGCTTTCTCGACTCCGGGAATCGTCCGCTCTATATCGGGAAGGCCCGCAATCTGGCCGTGCGCGCGGCGCAGCACTTCCTGCCCGAGGCGCCGGAACCGCAGAAGCAAGCGGCCCTCCTCGCCCGGGCGGTACACCTGGACTGGCGCGAATGCGGGAGCGAGCTCGAGGCACTGCTCCAGGAGTACCTGCGGATCCGTGACGAGGCTCCGGCCCTCAACGTGCAGATCGAAGTGCACACGCGACCCCGGCGAACCCGCACCGATGCCGTCCGTCTGTTGCTCCTCCCCTCGGTGGATCCCCGCGCGGTCGACGTGTGCCTGGTGGCCCGGGACGGGCGGTTCCATTGGGAAACCGCGCCCCGTCGTTCCCGGGTCCCCCGCTCCCTGCAGGGCAACTTGTCCCGTTTCCTCAAGGGACAAACCGGGGGAGCGCCGTCCCGGCTCAAGGACCGTCCCTTGAGCGCGGAAGAACGGGCGGCCCTGGCCGCCATCACCTGGTCCTGGGTGGCGCGGCACGGTGACCGGGTCACCCAACTGGACCCGGCGGGGGAGACGGGGCTGCGCCCCATCCTGGGTCGTCTGCGGGTCCTGCTCTCCGCGGATCCCACGGGGGAGCGCATCGAGGTACGGTAGGCGGGAGGCGGATCCCGTCTAGCGCAACACCAGCGCGCGCCCCGAGACCGGGGGCAGGGTCAAGCCGCGGAGGGACACGGTCTCCCCGTTGACCAGATCCACTCCCTCGGTGAAGTTCCCCAGCAGGGTTTCGTCCAGGACCACCGCGCCGGAAGACGTGCCGGCGTTCAGGGCGACCAGGATCCGGTCCTCACCGGACTCGCGCAGGTAGGCGTAGACCTGACCGTCCGCTCCGACCGTGGTGAACCGGCCCCGGCGCAGCGCCTCGTGATCGGCCCGGGCCCGGGCCAGGGTGCGGACGTAGTCGTGGACCGCCACCCGCTCGGGTTCCTCGGTGTAGTCCCAGGGGAAGGTGCGGCGACAATCGGGGTCCTTGCCCCCCATCATGCCGATCTCGTCCCCGTAGTAGATGTGCGGCGCGCCCACGTAGGTCATGCCGAACAGCATGGCCAGAAGGACCCGGTTCAGGTCGCCTCCCACCTGTTGCCGATAGCGCACGGTGTCGTGGCTGCCGAGCAGGTTCATCATGGTGGCCACGGCCTGGCTGGGATACGCATTGCGCCCCGCGGCCAGTGAGCGGTCGAACTCACGGGCCGACCCGTTCCCCTGGCCGATGAACTTCAGGACCGGTTCGCGGAAGAAGGCGTAGTTCATGGTGGCGTCGAAACCGTGCGGGCCCACCCAGTCCGAGGCGTTCCCCCAGATCTCACCCACGATGTAGGCATCCGGTTTGATCGTCTTGACCCAGGTGTTGAACTCGCGCCAGAACCAGAAGGGGACCTCGTTGGCCACATCCAGACGCACGCCGTCGCAGTCCAGTTCGCCGATCCAGCGATCCACCACTTCCTTGAGGTGCACGAGCAGCTCGGTGTTGGGGTCGGCCTTGGCGATGTCGCGGATTCCGTTTTCCTGGGCCGCGGGACGGGAGAGATCGAAGTTGAGATCCGGCAGGTCGCCGAAACCCCACCAGCAGGCGTAGTAGTCCTCCGGCTTGGGGCCCCCCTCGGTGAAGGTCCCGGGGAGAGGCCACTTGCGGAACTCGTACCAGTCGTAGGTCGCGCTTTCGGGGCCCTTGTCCACCGCGTCCTTGAACGCCCAGTGGGAGTTCCCGGTGTGGTTGAAGACGATGTCGAGGATGATGCGGATACCGCGCGAGTGCGCGTCCGTGACGAAGGCGGCGAACTCGTCGTTGGTGCCCAGCTTGGGATCCAGGTTCAGGTAGTCGGCACAGTCATAGCGATGGTTGGACTTGGCTTCGGCGATGGGGTTGAAGTAGATCGCGGTCACCCCGAGGTCCTGGAGATAGTCCAGCTTCTCGCGCACCCCCGCGATATCGCCGCCATAGAAGGAGAAATAGTCCGGCTTGCCGTCGGTCCGGTAGGGGCTGCGGACGAGTCCGGCCACGTCGGACCAGTCGCTGACGAAGTGGTAGTACTCGCCGTTGGTCCGGCCGGAATCCGGAAGCCGGTTGCGCCCCTCGTAGTACCAGGCGTCGAAGGTCGGGTCGTTGCCGGGGTCCCCGTTGCGGAACCGGTCGGGGAAGATCTGGTAGATCACCGCGTCACGGACCCACTCGGGGGTCGTGAACGGCGGGAAACGGTCCTCGGTGAAGGTGTACCAGGTGTCCTCGGCCGGCCGGTCCCCGCTGAACCCGGTCCGGGTGAGGTAGGCGGAGGTGCCGGCGTCCCTGTAGACCGGAACATAGGAGAACCCGCTCCCCGCGGTCACCGCAACGGTGGCGCTCCAGTAGCTGAACGCGCCGTCCTCGCCGGCCGGGACCGCGGCCACGGATTCCTCGGCCCCGCCGGAGCGGGTGACGAGGGTGATGCCCTCGATGTCGTTGCGGTGTGCGACAAAGGACAACTCCACCGTACCGTCGCCCCGGTTGTTGATGGCCCGACCGGTCTGAACGTGTTCGATGCCGCCTTCGGCGATCCGGCCGTCCCCGAGGGCGACGGTGATGGCGGCAAAACGATCGTCCACCCGCACCACCGAGTTCTCCCCGCCGAACCCGTCGTCGATGAAGCTGTCCGCGTGCTCGCGGTCGGTGACCCAGTTCCCGTCCACCACGAACTTGTAGGGATACTCGCCGTCCTCCAGGAGCAGGATGGCGCGGTACTCGCCGTCCCCGTCCTCGTCGGTCATGGGGGTCTTGCCCACCGTCCAGTCGTTGAAGGATCCGGCCAGGGACAGTTCGGTGGGGGCACTCCCGGGGCGGTAGCGAAACAGGACCTCACGCAGGGCGGCGGAAGCGGCAACGGTTTCGATCGAGCCCAGGTTGCCCCCCGGTCCGGTGATCAGGGCGACCGAGCCCACCGTGACCACGGAGTTGGTGCCGCCGAACCCGTCGTCCTTGCTCTCGATGGCGTGATCGTCGGCGAACCATTGGTCCCCGTTGATCACGAACTTGTACTCGTAGGGCGCGGGGGGCAGGTCGAGGGTGGTTTCCCACACCCCGTCCTCGTCCGCATCGGTGAGCGGGGTCGCGGCCGGGTTCCAGTCGTTCATGCTGCCGGCCAGGGCCACCGACTCCACGCCGCCGATGACCGGTTGGTAGCGGAAGGTGACCGGCGTGGTGGCCGAGCCGGAGGGGGCCAGGGCGGCCGCGGTCACCGGCACGGCCACGGCGGCCGCACCGCCGCCGGTCCCGCTTCCTCCGGGACGGACATGCAGGACCGAGTACTTGCCGCCGAACCCGTCGGGAGCGAACTCGGTGGCCGCGTCATCCACGAGCCAGGTCTCGCCGTCCACCACGAACATGTACTCGTAGCGTCCCGCCTCGAGGGGGATGTCCGCTTCCCAGACCCCGTCCTGGTCGGCGTCGACCATGGGGTGCGTGGACACGTTCCAGTCGTTGAAGGTTCCGGCTACGGTCACGGTGGCGGCCCCGGACGGCGCCCTGCAGGAGAAACGGGTTGCGCCGTCCGCTGCCGCTCCGTCGGTTGCGATGACGGCGCCCGCCGAGGCGGCCATCGCCGCCCCCGCAACGGCTCCCACGGAACTCGCCGGTGGCGATTGGGCGTCCACGATCACCACCGCGTTCTGACCGCCAAAACCATCGTCCACGAACTCGGCCGCGGACTCATCGGTGACCCAGTCCGTATCGTTGATCACGAACTTGTAGGGATACTTGCCCGGGGCCAGGGTGAGGGTGGCGGTCCAGAGCCCGTCCCCATCAACGTCCGTGAGCGGGGTCGCGCCGGTGTTCCAGCCGTTGAACTCTCCGGCGACGGTGACGGAGGAGGTCCCGTCGGGGGGCTGGTAGCTGAAGGTGACCACCCGCGAATCCTCGGCAGCAGGATCGGCCGCGGGTTCCGTGGCCGCCGCGCCGCCGGCCGCGGCACCGAGGGTGATCGCGGTATCACCCACCACGACCACGGAGTTCTTCCCCCCGAACCCATCGTCGACCATCTTGGGGGCGGATTCGTCGGCGATCCATTGGTCCCCATTGACCACGAACTTGTACTGGTGTTCGCCGGGGGGCAGATCGAGGGTCCCGCTCCAGGTTCCGTCGCCGTTCTCGTCGGCCAACGGATGGAGGCCGGTGTTCCACTCGTTGAAGCTCCCGGCCACGCTGACGCTGGTCGCTCCTGGCGCGGGTTGGAAGTTGAAGGTGACCGGAGTGGCATGGGCCGGCAGGGCCATGGCGGCGACGAGGAGCAACGTAACGGTTGCCGGGAGTGCAAGGCGCATGGGAAGGCGTCCTTTCCGGAGCCTGTCACAGGCTCCGCAGCCAGGTTCAATGGGTTGTTGGACCGCTCCAACTGATGCCGAGTATAGCCCAATCGGCCCGCCTCGGCATAAACTCGCCGTGCCGGGGCGTCAGCGGGGTCGGACACGGGAGGAGCGGTCCAAGTTCAATGAACACAAAGGTTTTGGGAATCGATCCGGGTAGCCAGGCAACCGGGTACGGGCTCGTGGAAGCGGGTCCCGGTACCCTGAGGGCCCTGGATGCGGGCACCCTGCGTCCCAAGGCGGGTCTGGATCTGGCCGATCGTCTTCAGATGATCTACCGGGGTGTGGTGGAGGTCATCCATCGCCATCAGCCCAATGTCCTGGCCGTGGAGACCGCGTTCTTCCACAAACACCCCCGTTCCGCGTTGGTCCTGGGACATGTGCGGGGGGTCATCCTGTTGGCCGGCCGCGAAGCCGGTCTGCCGGTGCATGAGTACGCGCCGCGTGAGATCAAGATGGCCACCACCGGTCAGGGGGGCGCAGGCAAGGAACAGGTCGCCTTCATGATCCAGGGAATGCTGGGGCTGCGCGCCCTGCCGTCCACCGACGCATCGGATGCCCTTGCCGTGGCGGTGTGTCATTGGCACCGTAGCCGGGTCCCGTTGGCACCATGATCGCCCATCTGCGCGGACGGCTCCTGGATCGTCAGCCGACCCGCCTGGTGATCGATGTCGGGGGAATCGGGCTCGAGGTTCTGGTGCCGTTGGCCACCGCCCAGGAAGCGGGGGAGCCGGGGGCCGAGGTCTCGCTGCACACCGTCCTGGTGGTGCGCGAGGAATCCCTCACCCTGTACGGGTTCAGCGTGGAGGACCAGCGCCGCTTGTTTCTCAAGCTGACCGGAGTCTCGGGGATCGGGCCCAAGCTGGCCCTTAACGCGCTTTCCGGTTCGCCACCGGGAGAACTGGTGCGCGCCATTCGCGAGCGGGACCTGGCGTTTCTCACCCGTCTCCCGGGGATCGGGAAGAAGACGGCGGAGCGTCTGGCCCTGGAACTCAAGGATGCCCTGGGCGAAGTGGCCGGGGAGGCGACGACCGCCTCGGGGCCCGAGCGCGATGCGATCGAGGCCCTGGTGTCGTTGGGCTACGCGCGGAACGTGGCCGAACGTTCCATCCGGGGCGCCGCGGGTGGGGAAGCGGCGACCAGCGTGGAGTCCCTGCTGCGGACGGCCCTGGCTGCCCTGACCGGGTCGGGGAAGTCCGGAACCTAGACGGCAGTCGCTCCGCGCATCGGTGGGACACGCGGAGCGACCATGAACCCTGAACGAGCCGCGGAGCGACTCTAGCGGTTGCGCTTCTTGTGCCGGTTCCGGCGGCGGCGCTTCTTGAGCTTGTGCTTGCGGATCTTCTTGCGCCGCTTCTTGATCAGACTACCCATGCGGAATGTTCCTCAACAATTGAGATGAACCCGCCCCACCGAAGCGGGGGAGCCCGTGTCCGAAAAACGAAGCCCACGTGGGGCATAGGGCCAAGGAGTCTACCCCGGGTCGGGGGGGACGTGCAACCCGGTCCTGACCCCCGCAAGCCCCATTCGAATTGGTCCACTCGGCTATACTCGCCGGATGAATCGCCTTCTGCGCTGTTTCGCCCTGCTTCTTCTCGCCCTGGGGTCCTTGAGCTGCGGTGACAGCGCCCCTCCGGCCCCCCATGTCCTTCTGCTGACGGTAGATACCCTGCGCAGCGACCACCTGGGGATCAACGGCCACCCCCTTCCCACCACGCCGTTCCTGGACCATCTGCTGGGCCAGGGAGTGCTGTTCCCCAACACCCTGGCTCCCACGCCTCGGACCACGCCGTCCCTGGCCAGCCTGCTCACCGGCGCCTACCCGCACACGACCGGCGTGCGCACCCTGGTGGATCCGCTGGGTGCCGATGCGGTGAGCCTGGCCCAGACCTTCGCCGCGCACGGCTATGCCACCCGGGCCGTGGTGTCGAACCATGTGCTGACCCCGGAACGGGAGTTGGGCCGCGGGTTCGAGGTCTACGACATGGACGGTGATTGGCGGGACGCCGCGGCGACCACCGATGTCGCGTTGCGCCACGCCGCGGAGCTCGCCGTCCCGGAGGCGTCGCGCCCGGTGTTCCTCTGGGTGCATTACATCGATCCGCATGTCCCGTACATGCCGCCGCAGGAACTGGCCGAGGCCTTCGATCCCGGGTACGCGGGGCCCTACAAGCACAGCTTTGGTTCGGTGAAGGGGGGGCTGGGGGACAACGCCTACCCCGAGGAACTGGGCAAGGCCAATGCGGTCTTTCGAAACCCGCTGCCGGACTCGGTGAACGCCCATGTCCGCACCCTCTACGCGGCGGATGTCCGGGCCACCGACGACCAGATGGCGCGGCTGGTGGCCGGCCTGCAGGAAGCGTTGGGGGAGAACTGGTTGGTGGTGTTCACCGCCGACCATGGGGAGAGTCTGGGCGAGCATGACTTCTTCTACGATCACGGCGACTACGTCTACCAACCGGAACTCCGGGTTCCGCTCGGTTTCGTGCTGCCGCCGGGCGACCCCCGTCGACGCAGCGCGGTGGTGGAGGACTGGGCCTCCCTCGTCGATGTGGTCCCCACCCTCACCGACCTGCTTGGTTTCGCACGCCCCGAGGGGTTGCCATCGCAGGTGGAGGGCCGGTCGCTCCTGCCCAGCCTGCGGGGGGAGCACCAGTCCACGGTAGCGGTCTTCGCGGAGTGCGGTCGGAGCTTCTACCCCGAACTCGTTCGGCGACGGGTCATCTTCGATGTCCAGGGCCGCTTCCGTACCGTGATCCACGACAACTGGAAACTCATCTGGACCCCGGGGCAGACTCCGGAACTCATGTTCGAGCTCTACGACCTGACCCGCGATCCGGGGGAAACCCGCGACCTGTACGCGGCGAGTCATCCGCAGGCGCAACGACTGGCCCCGATGCTGCGTCGGTGGGTGGACCTGGGGATGGCGGGAGGGGCCAAGGACCCCACCCCGCTCAGCGCGGAAGACGAAGAGAAGCTACGCTCGCTGGGCTACATCGACTAGACGGGCCCGCGAAGCCGGTCGGGCCTAGATCCCCTGGACCGCCTCGGGGGTGACCGGCTTGATCTCGATCGACATGTCGTTGCGCAGGTTCGCCACCAGGTCGCGGAAGCGCGCCTCGGCCTTCTGCCCCATGACCGAGATGCGGATCTGCGGGGTCAGTTCTTCCAGGCTCCGACCCTCGGTGGTCTTCTTTTCCTCGAGCTTGATGATGTGGTACCCGAACTGCGTCTCCACCACGTCGCTCACCTGGCCGGCCTCCATGGCGAAGACGGTGTCGTTGAACGGGCCCACCATATCCCCCTCCATGAACCAGTCCAGATCCCCGCCCTTGCCGGCATTGGTGGGGTCCTCGGTCACTTCGTTGGCCACGGTCGCGAAGTCCTCGCCGCCGTCCACCCGTGCCTTGGCCTGGTTGATCTTGTTCAGCGCCTCCGCCTTGGCCATGTCGTCCATGTCGGGGCGGGTCATGATGAGGATGTGGCGGGCGTGGACGGTGGGGCGGGGGCCGAACTGGTCGGCGTTCTCGTTGTAGAACGCCTCGATCTCGGCCTCGGTCACCTCGGGTTCCCCCTCGGCCCCGACCACCTTCTCGAAGTAACGCCGTACGTACATGCTGGCCCGGACGTCGCGCACCACGTCATCCAGGGTGGACCCGTTGACCGCGAGGAGCTGGTTGAAGTTCTCCTGCCCGCCCGCCTGGGCCATGACCTGCTGCAGGCCGGCCTGGACTTCCGGGTCCGTGATGTTGATCCCGTCCCGTTGCGCCGCGACCTGGATGACCAGCTGCTCGATCAGGCGATCCATGGCGGTGCGATAGATCCGCTCGTCGTAGGTCTCCCCCTCGACCGACTCGTCCGGCTCCATGCTCTGGCGCTTGAGGTTGGTGGCCACGCGGCGCACTTCGGGGATGGTGATGGTCTCGCCTTCCACCGTGGCGGCGGCCGGACCCCGGGGGGCGCGGGCCACGGCCGGGGCGCTTTCCTGGCCAGCCTCGGCAACGGGGGGGGACCCGGATTCCGGCTCCGATCCGCAGGCCGCGAGGGCCAGGGCGAGGAGAGCAAAGGGGAGGGTCCGCAGAACGTGTCGCATGAGGTGTCCTTTCCATGGGGGCCGGGAGCGGCCTGGCAAAACCGACAGAGGAGCCTAGCAGGCCCCCGGTGCGGCAACAAGGAACCGGATGCGGGGCGTGGCTCAGGAGGCGGCGGCGGGGGGAGCCGGGGAGGCGAGGGCCTCCTGGTCCTTGTACTGGAGCTGGTAGAGCTTGGAATAGAGCCCCCCCAGCTTGAGCAACTCGGCGTGGGTCCCGGTCTCGCGGACCTGCCCCTTGTGGAGCACCACGATCCGATCCACGCCGCGGACGGTGGAGAGGCGGTGGGCGACGATCAGCGAGGTGCGCCCCTTCATGAGGCGGGTGAGTGCGTCCTGGATGAGCGACTCGGTCTCGGTGTCCACGTTGCTGGTCGCCTCGTCCAGGATGAGGATGTCCGGCTCGTGGGCCAGGGCGCGGGCGAACGAGAGCAACTGTTTCTGCCCGGTGCTCAGCGAGGCTCCCCGTTCGCCGACCTCGGCGCCGTAGCCTTCCTCCAGCCGCTCCACGAAACGGTGGGCGTTCACGTTGCGGGCCGCCTCGGCCACATCGTCGTCCCCGATACCCTCCGTACCCAGGCGCACGTTCTCCGCCACCGTTCCCCGGAAGAGGAACACGTCCTGCAGGACCAGGCTCATGCGGCGGCGCAGGGCGCGGGGATCCCACTCCCTGACATCCACCCCATCCACCCGGACGTGTCCCCGCTGGACGTCGTAGAACCGCAGGAGCAGGTTCATGATCGTGGTCTTGCCCGCACCGGTATGACCCACGAAGGCCAGGGACTCGCCGGTACCCACCGCGAAGGAGACATCACGCAGGATCCAGTCCTCGTCCTTGTAGGCGAACCACACGTTCTCGAAGGAGACCGAGGGGACGTCGGGGGAGGGCCGGGGGTGCACCGGATCGGTGGGCGGGACGACCAGGGTCTCGGTATCGAGCAGCTCGAAGATCCGTTCGCTGGAGGCCATGGCGCCCTGGAGGATGTTGTACTTCTCGCTCAGGTCCTGGATGGGCCGGTAGAAGCGGCGCACGTACTGGATGAAGGCGACCAGCCCGCCCAGGGTGAAGGCACCCTCCAGGATGTTGATGCCGCCGAACCAGATCACCGCGGCCAGGGCGAGGGCGGAGAAGAACTCCACCCCGGGGTAGAAGGTCGCGTAGTAGAACACACTGCGCAGGTGGGCTTCGGTGTGGGTGCGGTTGTAGTCGGCGAACTCCTCGCGGCTGTGCCGTTCGTGTCCCATGATCTGGAGGATCGACATGCCGCTGATCGCCTCCTGGAGGAAGGCGTTGATGCGGGCGAGGCGGATGCGCACGTCGCGGTAGGTCTCGCGCACGTTCCTGCGGAACCACAGGCTGAGCATGAACAGGAACGGGAGCACGGCGAAGGTGACCAGGGCCAGCTTCCAGTTGAGCACCAGCAGCATGCCCATGATCCCCACCAGCATGATCACGTCGCCGAAGATGGCCACCACGCCGCTGGTGAACATCTCGTTGAGCGCTTCCACGTCCCCGGTGAGCCGGGTGATGAGACGTCCCACCGGGTTGCGGTCGTAGTAGGCGACATGGAGCCGCGAGAGATGACCGAAGATCTCCTCGCGCAGCTTGAGCATGATCTTCTGCCCCACCATCTGCATGAGGTAGATCTGGGCGTAACCCAGCAGCATGACCATCACCAGGGTGGCGAAGTAGATGCCGCAGATGACCAGGAGTCCGTGGGTATCCCGGGTCTCGATGGTCCGGTCGATGGCCAGTTTGGTGAGGAACGGACCGGCCAGCTCCAGGATCGAGGTGGCCACGAGCAGGACCACCGAGATGGCCACCGTACCCCGGTGCGGACGCAGGTAGGTGAGGAGCCGCCGCATGAGACGTGCGTCGTAGGCCTTGCCCAGGGCCTCCTCTTCGTGGAAGTCGCGGTCGGTCACTGGGTGGCCTCCAGCTCTTCTTCCAGTTCCTGCAGGCGGACCAGTTCGGCATAGGCGCCCCCGGCCCGCAGGAGGGTCTCGTGGTCCCCTGATTCGACCAGCTTCCCCCCCTCGATGACCACGATGCGGTCGGCGAGCTTGATCGTGCTCACCCGGTGCGCCACGAGCAGGGTGGTGCGATCGGCCATGTAGCCGCGCAGGCCGCTCAGGATCGCCTCCTCGGTACGCGTGTCCACGCTGGCCAGGGCATCGTCGAGGATGAGCACGGTGGGATTGCGGAGCAGTGCGCGGGCGATCGCGGTGCGCTGTTTCTGTCCCCCCGAGAGGGTCACCCCGCGTTCGCCGACCATGGTCTCGTAGCCGCGGGGGAAGTCCTCCACGTCCCCGGCCAGGTTGGCCAGCTCGGCCATCCGCTCGATGTCCCCCTGGCTCGCCCCGGGAACTCCCAGGGCAATGTTCCGGCCCACGGTGCGGCTGAACAGGAAGGTCTCCTGCGGCACGTAGCCGATCCGCGACCGGAGTTCCTCGAGCGGGTACTCGCGCAGGTCCTTGCCGTCCAGGAGGACCCGTCCCCGGGTGGGGTCGTAGAGACGGGGGACCAGATTCACCAGCGAGGTCTTCCCGGTGCCGGTGCGCCCCACCACGGCCAGGGTTTCACCGGCGCGGATGCCCAGGTCGATTCCGCCCAGGACGCTGACCTCGGGGCGGGAGGGGTAGGCGAAGTGGATGTCCTGGAGATCCAGGTCTCCCTTGGGGGTGGGAAGGGGGCCGGCCATGGCCGGGCTGGCGATGTCCGGGACGGTGTCCAGTACCTCGACGATCCGCTTCATCGACGCGGCTCCCCGCTGGAAGATGGACACCACCCATCCCAGGGCGATCATGGGCCAGATCAGCATGTGGAGGTACGCGTTGAACGCGACGAAGGTGCCCAGGGTCACCCGGCCTTCGATGACCAGCCATCCGCCCACCGCGAGCACGAGCAGGCTCCCGAACCCGGCCAGGAAGGCGATGGCCGGCATGAACAGACCGTTGATGCGGACCAGGCTCAGGTTGCGCCGCATGTACTCGTGGTTGCGTTCGGCGAAGTCGGCCCGGGCGGCGTCTTCCTGCACGTAGGCCTTGACGACCCGCATACCGGAGAAGACCTCCTGGGCCCGTGCGGTGATATCGGAGAACTGCTCCTGCACCGACTCGAAGCGTTTGTGGATGATCCGGCCGTAGCGATACATGAAGCCGGAAATCAGCGGCAGGGGAATGAGCACGATCAGCATCAGCTGCCACGAGAGCACCAGCATGAGGGCCAGCCCCACCCCCAGCAGCACCGCGGTGTTGACCGAGTACATGATGCCGGGCCCGACCACCATGCGCACCGCGTTGAGGTCGTTGGTGGCCCGCGCCATGAGGTCCCCGGTCGGGGTCCGGTTGTAGTAGGCGAAGGGGAGCGTGGTGAGCTTGGCGAAGAAGTCCTGACGCAGTTCGTACTCGATTTCCCGCGAGGCGCCGATGACCAGTCTTCGCATGAGGAACCGGGTGACCCCACCGGCCAGGGCCACACAGACCAGCAGCCCGGCGGCCTGGAGCAGTTCGCCGCGGGTGATCCCTTCACCCAGACCGTCGATGGCCCAGCGCAGGATCCAGGGCGCGACCAGGGAGAGGACGTCCGAGGTGAGCAGGGCCAGGAATCCCCAACCCAGCATGCGCCGATGTCGCAGCAGATATGGTTTGAGTCGGGCGAGGATCCTCACTGCGCCCTCCCGGGATGGAAGGCGGAACGCAGGCGTCCCCAGGTCCACGGTTCCACCGGAGTGTTGCCGCAGCGGATCACTCGGAACCGTTGTGCGTCCACGATGATGTCGACGGTCTGGCCCATCATGTTGGCCAGGACCTCGGTGCACTCGGTGCTGCCCCAGAAATTATACTCGGCGTCGATCGGTTCCGGCTGTTCGAGAATCAGGGTGTGGAGACCGCCGATGTCGCACCCGGTGGCCAGGGAGCCCCCCACGACGACGTCCGAGTAGACGCTGCAGTTCCCGTCCCCCACGAGGAGCGCGGTGTCCCAGTCCGAGAGAACGACCGCATCGAGCACGGCATGGGCGCTGCGCAACTCCAGGCCGGTCCCGGTCCCCGCGCCGTCCAGGAGCAGGTCACCGGCCAGGGTGAGAGCGCCTCCCACGACCCGGAGTCCCTGACTGCCCCCGCGTTGCTCGCAGTCCTTCAGGTCCAAACGCAGCGGGCCCGAGACATCGATCGCCCGACCGCCTCCGCTCCACAGGCAATCAAGGAATCCGAGGCGGTTCGCGTCCTCCCGTGGCGGGGCCGGGTGTCGCTCACCCCCCGGGCAGGGGAACACGCCCCCCACCACGCCCTCGGCGCAGCGGGTGAAGGTGGTGGAGACAAAGTCGAGATCGCCCGGGGTTTCGCTGAACCCCACCCCGCGCAGCATGTCCACGAATCGGCACTGGTCAAAACGCACCGAGGCCCCCCCGGCCACCCGGACCGCCTCGATCCCGTCCCGAAACGTGCAGTCGAGGAACACCAGGCCGTCCCCGGCCTGGACCATGATGGGTTCGCCCAGGCTTCCGTCCAGGACCAGCCCGGCCAGGGTGGCCTGATCCCCCGAAAGACCGCCCAGCCGGCTTTCCCCGGGACCTTCTCCCAGGAGCGTGATGGCCGAGGCCACGGTCAGCGGGCGCGGGTACACGCCGGGCGCCACAAGGACGGTATCGCCGGGGCTCGCCGCGTCGATCCGTTCCTGCAGGGTCTGGGACAGGGCGGGACCGGCGGCTCCGAGAGCGAGGAGGCTACCCAGGGCAAGGCAAAACGGCGAGGGAGGCGGGATTCGACGGCGCATAACAGCCGTCCAGTCTAGCAAGAAGCCGCGGCAGTGGGGCGCGAACAGAAAAATGCCGGCTGGAGAGCGTTTGATGCAGTGGGCAAGTCGGAGGGCCCTGGCTCTCTCAGCCGGCAAGAGACGAACGCGATGATGCGGGGCAAGGCGGCTCTGACGCCACTCGGGTGGTACCGCGTTCCGGACCTATAGACCGGAGACTTCCGCGGGAGTTACAGGCTTTTCCGGAATCCGGGAAGCTAGTCGAGTTCCTGTTCGGGGAGCTCGCGCACCTCGGTGGGACCGAACCGGGAGAGCTCCGATTCGAACCGGCTCACGTTCCCCACCAGCACGGTGACCATGGAGTCCAGCGCGTAGAGCCGGCGGGCCAGCTGCTGCACCTGCTCGGGAGTCACAGCCCGGATCCGGTCGAGGTAGGTGGTGTAGTAGTCCCGCGGGCGGTCCTCGAACTCCAGGTCGAGCAGGGCCTGGACCACCGTCGCGGTGTTGGCGAGGCCGCGAACGAATCCGTTGAGGATGGCGTTCCTGGCCCCGTCGAACTCGCCCGGCGGGATGGGCTCCACCGCCATTTCGGCCATGATGTCCCGCATCATGGTCAGCGCCTCCACCGTGGTTTCCGTCTTGGTCTGGCTCTGGACGGTGAGCGGGCCCGCATCGCGGCGCCCGGTAGGGAGCGAGCTGTTCACGTTGTAGGCCAGGCCGGCGCGATCCCGCACCCGCTGGGTGAGCCGGCTCGCGAATCCGCCGCCCCCCAGGACGTAGTTCAGGACCTGGGCGGCGTAGATATCCGGGCTGTTGCGATCGAGAGCGGGGCGGCCGAAAACGATCGCGGTCTGGGTCAGGTCCTTCTGGTACAGGACGAGGGAACCCTCCTCGGCGCCGGGGGTGATCCGGGTTTCCCGGACCGTGGGCGCCGGTCCGCTTTCCCAACCGTCCAGCACCGCTTCCAGCCGCTGTTGCGCCTCGGTCGGGTCCAGATCGCCGGTCACCGCAATGAACAGGTTTCCCGGGTGATAGTGACGCGCATGGAAGTCGACCAGATCCTCGCGGGAAAGCATCCTGATGCGGTCCCAGCGGGGGGCGCGCCCATAGGGGTGATCCCCGTAGACCAGCTCCGCGAACTCGCGACCGGCGGCGTTGCGCGGATTGTCGTTGGCGCGACGGATGGAACTCTTGACCTCTTCCTTGCGGAATCGGATGCGGTCGTCGGGGAAGGCGGGCGTGCGCACCATCTCGGCGAGCAGGGTCAGGCCCCGGTCGAGGTCCTTGGTCAGTACGTCGAGGCTCAGGTCGCAGGCCTCGTCACCCGGGTTGGTGGTGATCTCGGCGGCGAGGAAGTCCAGTTCCTCGTCGATCTCCCGGTCGCTGTGGAGGGTGGTGCCGCCGGTGCGGAGCAGGTTGAGGGTCATGTTGGAGAGCCCGGCCCGATCCACCGGTTCGTAGAACGTACCTGCGCGAAACCGGAAGGTGATCGTGACCAGCGGCACCCGGTGGTCGGGATAGACATAGACCACCGCCCCGTTGTCCAGGACGAACCGGGTGACTTCCTTGCCGACCTGGGGCACCGACCACTCGAGCGGGGGGATGTCCAGCTCGCGCAGCTGCTCTTCGCCCAGGGAGATGCGTTCCTGGGCCTGGGCGGGGGTGCCGCCGACCACGAGAGCCACGAGGGCGAGGCAGGCACGGGTGGGGCGGTTCATGGGGTGTCTCCTCCCGTCTCGGGGTTGGGTTTCAGCTGCCCCACCGTCCGGTTGTTGCGGGCGAACAGCTCTCCGGCCACCCGCTGGATCTCCTCCGCGGTCACGTCGAGCGCCGCCGCGTGGGCCTCCATGAGGGAGGTCCAGGACCCGGTGATCACATGGTAAGTTGCTAGATTGAGAGCGAGTTGCGTCGGATCCCTCAATGAACGCATGAGGTCCGCTTCGAGACGATTCTTGGCCTTGGTCAGCTCCACCTCGGTCACCGGCTCCCGGGACATGCGGGCCAGCTCTTCCAGGAGGGCCGCCTCGAGGGCTTCCAGCTGGTCCGGCTCCTTGGGGTCGGCCGAGACGATGAAGAGCCCGGGGTACTTGTCCCCGCGGATAAAGGTGCCGACATCGGCGGCCAGTTCCTGATCGAGCACCAGGGACTGGTAGAGCCTGGAGGTTCGCCCGCCACTGAGGAGCACGTCGAGCACCTCGACCACCGCGCGATCGGGATGGGTCATGGCGGTGGTGTGGAAGCCGACCGCCAGCCGGGGGGTGGCTTCGAACCGGACCGTGAACCGCTTCTCGCCCTGCTGCGCCGGTTCCACCGTGCGCACGGTTTGCGCCGGTCCCGAGGGAGGAATGGGCCCGAAGTAGCGCTCGGCCAGTTCCTTCACCTGGTCCAGGTCGAATCCGCCGACGAGGGCGACGGTGAGACGATTGGGAGCGTAGTTCTCCCGGAAGTAGGCCTCCACCGGAGCACGCTCGAGGCCCTGGAGATCGCTCTCCCAGCCGATCGCCCCCCACTGGTAGGGATGGGCGTCGTAGGCCGCCCCGATCAGGCCCAGGAAAATGCGCCCGTCCGGGCTGGTGTCATAGGAACGGCGGCGCTCCTCCATGACCACGTCCCGCTCGGAGTAGAACTCGCGCAGGACCGGGTCGGCGATGCGCGCGGACTCGAAGAGGGCCCACACTTCCAGGAGGTTGGGCGGGAAGGTCTCGATGTAGACGGTCTGATCCTCGCTGGTAAACGCGTTGAGCCCGGAGAAGCCGCGGCTGCGGGTCACCACGTCGAGGTCGTTCTGAACGGTGACCTCCCGGGCCGCGAGTTCCAGGGAGTCGGCCACGGCACGCAGCGCGGCCAGCCGCGCCTCGTCCACCGCCTCGAGCCCCCGCAACTGGCGGTCCCGCAGCAGGAAGAACTCGGCCATCACCGCGTCCACCTCGTCCAGGATGAGCTGTTCCGCTTCCATGTCCGTGGTGCCGAACCGGGTCGTCCCCTTGAACATCATGTGCTCCAGCACATGGGCGGTTCCGGTGATGCCCGGTTCCTCGTCCACGGAGCCGACGTCCACGTAGAGAAACGAGGTCACCACGGGGCTTCGCGGGTCGGGGACGAGAAGGAAGGTCATGCCGTTGTCGAGGACGAGCTCGGTCACGTCCACCTGCAGTTCGGTGGCCGCGGCGGTGGCCGGGACGGAGAGCATCGCGAGCAGGACGGTGCGGGCGATCGACGTGCGGAAAGGCGTGTGCATGGGGAATCTCCTGCGTCGGCGGGGAGGTCCACTATGGCAATGTCGCGAAACCGCGTCAACGTCGGCGAGGCTGATTGACAGGGGCCGGGAGGCGTCTCTAGAGTACGAGTCGCGTTGCGCCACCTCCGGTTCGGGGGCGCGACGCGACAATTCCAGCCCACCCGACCGGCAGGACGTCGGTTCATCCTTGCCCGGAGACACATGGCGGGTAAGAAGAAAGCAACAGGCAAAGGGGGCAGGAAGACCGTGAGCAGCACCTCGGCACGATCCACCCGGAGCGGCAGGAAGCCGGCGACCACGCGGACCTCGACCGCGAAACCCAAGGGCAGGAAGCCCCGGGCCAAGTCCGACACCCAGGCGGAACTCTCGTTCGACGCCGCGGAGACGGCGCCGGAGCCGTTTGTCGATCCGGGGGAGGACCCGCAGGAGGCGGCCCCGGCGGCCAAGCCGGCCCGGCGGTCCCGCGCTTCCCGTCCGTCGGCCAACGCGGCCTCCATGGCCAAGAAACAGCGCGAGATCTCGGTCAGCGAGTTCTTCTCCAAGAACCGGCACCTGCTCGGATTCGACAACCCGGCCAAGGCGCTGCTGACCAGCATCAAGGAAGCGGTGGACAACTCGCTGGATGCCTGCGAGGAGGCGGACATCCTTCCGGATCTCAAGGTGGAGATCACCCAGCTTGCCGAGGACCGGTTCCGCATCGCCATCACCGACAACGGCCCCGGCATCGTCAAGAACCAGGTGCCCAGGATCTTTGGCCAGCTGCTCTACGGGTCCAAGTTCCATCGCCTGCGCCAGTCGCGGGGGCAGCAGGGGATCGGGATCAGCGCGGCCGGCATGTACGGACAGCTCACCACCGGAAAGCCGGTGGTCATCGTCAGCCGCCCCGGCAAGAGGAAGGCGGCGCATCATTTCGAGATCCACATCGACACCCGCAAGAATGCACCGGTGGTCGGCGGGGACCGCGAGGTGGAGTGGGAAGGGGAGCAGGGGACCCGGGTGGAGATCGAGCTCGAGGCGACCTACCGCAAGGGGCCCCGCAGCGTGGATGCCTACCTCGAACAGACCGCGTTGGCCAACCCCCACCTGAGCCTGACCTACGTGCCTCCCAAGGGACCGCCCATGGTGTGGGAACGGGCGACCGAGGAGCTTCCCAAGGAGCCCCTGGAGATCCAGCCGCATCCGCACGGGGTGGAACTCGGCGTGCTCATGCGCATGCTGGCCGACACGCGTTCGCGCAACGTGAAGGGGTTTCTCACCACGGAATTCTCCCGGGTCAGCAGCAAGGTGGCCTCGGGGATTCTTGCCTCGGCGAAGATCAAGGAGACCGCCTCGCCGGGGAGGGTGCGTCGCAACGATGCGGAAGCGCTGTTCCGGTCCATCCAGAGCGCCAAGCTCATGGCGCCCCCCACCAACTGCCTGTCGCCGATCGGCGAGGAGCTGTTGCTGGCCGCGCTCCGGCAGCAGGTGAGCGCGGACTTCTATGCCGCGGCCACCCGCAGCCCGGCCGTGTATCGCGGGAACCCGTTCCAGGTGGAGGCGGCGTTGGCCTACGGCGGGGACCTCCCCGGGGACGAGCAGCTCAAGCTGTTCCGCTTCGCCAACCGGGTGCCGCTCCTCTATCAGCACGGCGCCTGCGCGGTGAACAAGGCGGTGGTCGGCACCAGCTGGCGCGGGTACGAGGTGCAACAGTCCCGCGGTGCGCTGCCGGTGGGGCCCATGGTGCTCATGGTGCACATCGCCTCGGCCTGGGTGCCGTTCACCAGCGAGTCCAAGGAAGCCATCGCCCACTATCCGGAGATCCTCAAGGAGATCAAGCTCGCCGTGCAGGGGGTGGGGCGCAAGCTGGCCATCCACATCCGTCGCGGCAAACGGGAGCGGGAGGCCGAGCGCAAACGGAGCTATATCGAGAAGTACATCCCGCACATCGGCATCGCGTTGCGGGACATCCTGGATCTCAGCGAGAAACAGGAGACAAAGATCGTGGAGACCCTCAAGGGAACCCTGGAGCGTTCGCGGAAGCTGGACGGATGAGTCGCATCATCGACATCTCGCCTCCGGTGGGAAAGGGTGTCCCGGTCTGGCCGGGTGATACCGAGTACGCGGTCTCCTGGGTCAGCCGCATGGAAGAGGGCGCGTCCTGCAACGTGTCCGCCATCACCACCACCCCCCATGTGGGGGCCCACGCCGACGGCCCGCTCCACTTCCAACCCAACGGGGACCCGGTGGGCGAGGTGGACCTGGACCCGTACCTGGGCAAGTGTCGGGTGGTGGACGTGACCGGGGCGCCGTTCGTGAACGAGGAGTCGCTGTTCGGCGAGGAGCTCTACGGCGTGGAGCGGGTGCTCTTCCGCACCGGAACCTCCCCGGACCCGCACTCCTGGACCGACGACTTCGCCTATCTGGATCCCAAGCTGGTGCGCCGGCTTGGCAAGCTCGGGGTCAAGCTGGTGGGGATCGACACCCCGTCGGTGGATCCGTTCCACTCCAAGGACCTGCCCGCCCATCACGTCCTGCTGGAACTGGGCATGCGGAACCTGGAAGGGCTGGACCTCTCCGAGGCCCCGGCCGGGGACTACGAGCTCATCGCCCTGCCGTTGCGACTGGTGGACGCCGACTCGTCCCCGGTGCGCGCGGTGCTTCGAACACTGAGGTAACCACGTGGCCAAGAAGAACACCGTCGTCAAGGATACGGTCAAGCTCATCCGGACCGAGGCCAAGGACATCGAGACCAAGATCCTCAAGCGGCAGAAACCCTCCCTGCACCTGCCCCTGCGCGCCCTGGCCAACGTGAAGTACTCGGTCAAGAAGGGGCACTTCGAGATGCGGGGGAAGTCCAAGGAGCGGACCCTGACCGTGAACACGGTCAAGACCTTTGCCCAGAGCCTGCGCATGATGGCGCTCTCCAAGGAGCTGGTCGAACAGGACGACATCGCCAGCAAGCGGGAGGCCTACTACGTCAGCAAGAACTGGGACGACGCCCGCTTCATGGAGCAGCCCGAATCCGACACGGTGATGGAGGACATCGAGGCGCTGTTCGGGGTGAACCGGGAGCAGCTCGGGTTCATCCCCGAGGAAAAGGGGGGGGACATTGCCGGGCAGCTGGTGGTGACCGATCAGGACCGGGACACCGGCGAGGTCCTGCGCATCGACTGCACCAAGTTCGGGAGCGGCGCCTACTCGATTCCCATTTCCGTGGAGCATCTGGGGTTCGAGACCAAGGCCAAGTTCATCCTGGTCATCGAGACCTCGGCCATGTTCCAGCGGCTGGTCAAACACAACTACTGGAAGTCGGCCAACTGCATCCTGGTCTCCATGGGCGGCGTGCCCACCCGGGCCTGTCGGCGGTTCATTCGCCGGCTCGCCGACCAGAAGAAGATCCCGGTCTACGTGTTCGTGGACGGGGATCCCTACGGCTTCATGAACATCTACCGCACCCTGAAGGTGGGGTCGGGGAACGCGGCCCATCTCAACGAGTACTTCTGTGTGCCCCAGGCCCGGTTCCTTGGCGTGACCCCGAACGACATCAAGGACTACGACCTGCCCACCCACCCGCTGACCGAGACCGACATCAAGCGGGCCAAGGACGCGATCAAGAACGATCCGTTCGTGCAGCACCACAAGCCCTGGCAACGCGCCCTCGAGCAGCTCATCAAGATGGGGGTCCGTGCCGAGCAGCAGGCCTTGGCCAAGCATGGGCTCAACTACGTGATCGAGAGCTACCTGCCCGAGAAGCTGGCCAAGCCGGAACAGTTCCTGCCGTAGGGCATGTGTGGGGTTGTTACACTTATTGGGCGACCGGAACCACCCCACGCGCAATCGGAGCCTCGATGTCCCGTATCCTCCGCCCCCAGCCCTGGAACCGTCCTGACCGGGACGCCACGGCGGAGTCCATCTACTGGGACCGGCGGCGGTTCCTCAAGGCGGCGGGGTTCGTGGGGTTGGCGGGTCTGATCCCGGGCTGTGCGGACGAGGCCCTACTGGACCCGGGCGGCGATCCGGGGCCGGTGGTTTGCGCCGGGGAGACGCCCCCCATCGATCAGGCGATCCTTTCCGGCGTCACCCCCAATCCGGCCTACCGGCTTTCGCCGCCACGCGACCTCACCGACCACACCCAGGCCATCGGCTACAACAACTTCTACGAGTTCACCCAGGAGGTGCGGGAGGTGTGGTGCGTGGCCAAGGACTTCACCGTGGATCCGTGGAGCGTGGAGATCACCGGGCTCACCCACAGGCCCCGGCTGGCTACCCTGGAGGACATTCTCAAGGTGGCCCCGCTCGAGGAGCGCGTCTACCGGCATCGCTGCGTGGAAGCCTGGGCCATGACCGTGCCCTGGGTGGGGTATCCGCTGGCCGAGTTCATCCGCTGGTGCGATCCCAGGCCCGAGGCCACCCACGTGCGGTTCGTCTCGGCCTACAAGCCGGACGAGATGCCCAACCGGGCCTGGATCTTTCCCTACTACGAGGGCCTGCGCATGGACGAGGCGATGAACCCGCTCGCGCTGCTGGGCCTGGGGCTCTTTGGCCGCGAACTCCCAAAGCAGAACGGGGCCCCGTTGCGTCTGGTTCTGCCGTGGAAGTACGGCTTCAAATCCATCAAGTCCATCGCCCGGGTGGAGTTCCTGGCCACCGAGCCTCGTACCTTCTGGAGCGACTCGGATCCCCGTGCCTATGACTTCCTGAGCAACGTGGACCCGGCGGTGCCACACCCGGAGTGGTCCCAGGCCACCGAGGAGCTGCTGGGGACGGGAGAGCTGGTTCCCACGCTCAAGTACAACGGCTACGGCGAGTGGGTGGCCGGCCTCTACGGGTAGGGGAGCCGGACTCAGGGGAAGGGGCTGGAGAACTCCGGGTTGGTGAGGAACCCCGGGTCGGACAGCGTGCGGATGAAGGCGATGACGTCGGCGATCTCGTCCTCGGTCAATCCCAGACCCACTCCGACCCGGATCAACGGGTCCACCGTTGCGCTCCGGTGCCCTCCGGAGTTGTAGTGCTCCAGCACCTCTTCCAGGGTGTCGAACCGCCCATCGTGCATGTAGGGGGCGGTGAACTCGACGTTGCGCAGGGTGGGGCTCTTGAACTTGCCCAGGTCCTCGGGGTTGTCGGTGATCGCCATGAGGCCGGTGTCGGTGAACGTGGAGTCGAGACCGGTGTTGTGGAACCGGTTGTCGGTGAAGAAAGGGATGCCGTGGCAGTGGAAGCAATCGGCCCGTTCGGAGAAGAAGAGGTCGAAGCCCCGCTGCTCGGCATCGTTCAGGGTTGCCTCACCCCGTCGGGCCCGATCGAATTTGGAGTCGTCCGAGACCAGGGTGCGCTCGAACTGGGCGATGGCCTTGACCACGAGATCCGAGGTGATGGCGTCGGTGCCGAAGGCCGCCTGGAACAACCCGGGATAGACCGGATCGGCGGCAATTCGCTCCACCGCCACGCTCCACTCCAGGTGCATCTCGATGGGGTTGGGGACCGGTTGCAGCGCCTGGTCCTCCAGGGTCCGTACCCGTCCGTCCCAGAACTGGAAGTCCTGCCATCCCGCGTTGATGACCGCAGGGGCGTTGCGGTCGCCCGCGATGCCGTCGATCCCCACCGAGAATCGTTCTCCGTTGTCGGTGAACGCGAACTCCTGGGCGTGACAGCTGGCGCAGGCCTGGGTGCGATCCCCGGAGAGCAGGGTGTCGTGGAAGAGTCGGCGGCCCAGTGCCACCCCCTCCACCGTGGTGGGGTTGTTGGCAGGGACCACCATGGGGGGGAGCCCCCGGCCGGTGACCGTGATGGGGGTGGGGCCCGGTTCGGAGTCCGAACAGCCGGTTCCCACCACCAGGAACGCGAGGGGGGCGAGGAGGGGGCGCAAACGCCCCCATCCCTGTCCTGCCCTGCGCCGCGGCATGGCTAGTTCCCCGCGGCCGCCGTGGCGGTGAAGGCACTGGCTCCGTTGGCGGCGAGTTCGTTCTGTCGATCCACGTTGGCCATGATGGGGTCGGTGGTCATGGCCAGGGTGGTGGGGTTCTCGTACCACTGGTTGATGTTCATGGAGACCGTGATGGTGTGGTCGTTCCCGTCCACGGTGACCGCGTTGAAGGGAACGGTCACGGTGAAGAAGTGGGGGAGGGTTCCGTTGCGCCCGGTGTGGGTGCGATAGCTCATGGCGTCCCCGCCCCCGCTGGGGGTGAAGTTGCCTTCGAGCTTCATGTAGTGGTACCCGCCTCCCATGGGCTCCGGCCAGGCCATGTTGATGTTCTCCGTGGTGGCGGGGAGACCGTCCGTCACGTTGACATCGTCGGTGAGGCCGAAGGTGAATCGCAACATGTCGTAGGTGCCGCCCGCCACACCCATGCCCTTGACGGTTCCTGTTCCGGCGTCCGCGGCGTCGCGGTAGACCACGCCGTTGAAGAAGTTGTAGGTGTCGCCGTTGGTGCGGATCAACTGGATGTTGGAAACGTAGTACACGAGGCTGGTCACCGAGTAGTCGTCGCCGTTCTCGTTGGTGTAGCGGATGTCGTTGAGCACGAGGCTTTCCCCGTCCACATCGTGGGTGAAGTTGACGGTGACGTTGCCCCCGTCCTCGCCGCACCCGACCAGGGCCAGGCAGGCAACAAGGACCGGAAACAGCCGGATCCAACGGGTCATGAAAGTCTCCTTTCGGGGTCTCCCGGCGAACTGCGGCAGGAGTTCAGTTGTCACGGGCGCCCTCGGCAATCCAGGTGCGCACCTTCAAGAGGTCCTGGGGGGTCATGAAGTCCCCCTCATCGGGCATGCGTTCGCCCCCGATGTTGGGTCCGCCCTCGAGCTTGCGGACCAGATAGCTTGCGTCGGGATCCCCCGGCACCACCGGACAGATCCGCAGGCTACGGGCCTGCTCGCCCGGGGTGAGCACGTCTTCGTGGCTCGAGGTCGAGTACTCGGAACTGATGAGCGGTCGCCCGTGGCACCCGGAGTTGAGACACCCGTAGGTGGCCCAGAGCGGGGCGATGTCCGCGGCATAGCTGACGGTGGCGGCGCCGGTGGTGTCGACCGAGCCGGTGCAGTCGAGCGGCGGCAACGGCTCCCCGCTGTCGGAGCAGGAAGCAAGAAAGGCGACAGCTCCCATGGCGGCGAGCGGGAGGATCGATCGGATCAGCGAACGCACGGTTCGAGAACTACGAGGGTGCAACGGATACCTCGGGGCTAGGGAGCGGCGGGGGAGGGTATCACGCCGGGAACGACGCGCACCCTTGAGTTGAAAGTATCGGCGATCCAGAGATTGCCTTCCGCATCGAAGAGGATGGCGTGGGGATAGTTGAGCTCAGCCTGCAGGGCGGGGCCGCCGTCCCCCTCGCTGCCCCGGGTGCCGATTCCGGCAAGGGTGCGGATGGTGCCGTCCGCATCCACCACCCGGATGCGGTGGTTGTAGGTGTCGGCGATATAGAGCCGTCCGTCGGAACCGACCCGCATGTCCTGGGGACGTTCCAGGCTGGCCTCCAGGGCCGGGCCGCCGTCGCCGGAGAAACCCTTGGTGCCGTTCCCGGCCACGGTCTCGATGATGCCGTCTGCGTTGATCCGCCGGATGACATGGTTCAGGGTGTCGCTAATGTAGAGGGCGCCGGTCTCCGTGTGGAAGCGGATCCGGTAGGGCTCGTTCAGCTCCGCGTCCACCGCGGGTCCGCCGTCCCCGCGGTAGCCAGGAGTGCCGGTCCCGCAGATCGTGGCGATGATCCCCGAGGCGTCGATGGCCCGGATGCAGTCGTTGTAGGTGTCGGCCATGTAGATGGGGAAGCCCGAGGGGTGCACGGCGATTCCGCAGGGGGAGTCCAGGGCCGCGTCCACCGCAGGGCCCCCGTCGCCGTCGTAGCCCGGCAACTCCCGCCCGGCGACGATGCGGGAGATCCACTCGGTGTCGATCCGGATGACCTGGGGAATATGGAATCCGGCGATGAACAGGTTTCCGGACGTGTCCAGATCCAGGGAGTAGGCGTGGTGGAGCGCGGTCTCCAGCGCATGGCTCCCATCCACCACGAAGTCCTCGAACCCGGTCCCCACCACTGTCCGCAGGAGACCATCGTGATCCACTCGCCGGACCCGGAAGTTGTTCCAGTCCAACACTATGAGACGGTCTTCGGAGTCCTGGATGAGGTCGATGGGCCAGTAGAGGAAACTCTGGGTCGGGGGGAGCCCGTCCCCGTTGTACCCGGGGCGACCGGTGCCGATGACCGTGTAGATGTGCCCGTCCTCGAGATCGACGGGCGGAGGCTCGGTGGGGCTTTCGGAGCAGCCCCCCATGAGGAGGGCCAAACCGGCCAGCAGCATGGGGATCCAGACCCCGGGGGAACCGGATCGTGCGGATAGGGTACTCATCACCAGTAAGTGTAGCAGGCTTTTTCCTCCGGTCGCCGCCTTTGGGCCTGGGTCGCCGGTCTGCTATAATCCCTCGGTTACGCTATGCACTCTGGAAGGAGTCAGCCTTCTGGGGTACCCCAACTCATCAGGAGAGTTCCGTGCATTACACCTCGCCTGGCAGGATCGGGAAGAGCATTCCCCGCATCCCCCCCAACTCACGGCGACCCCGGTCCTGGGTGCCGGTCACCTTGCTCGCATTGCTCATCTTCGCTGGCTGCTCCGGTACATCGGAACCGGACGGGCCGGTCTATTCGGACGACCCCGGGATCCTCTATACCTGGGGCGGCACCGGGCAGGCCGGATACGACGGCGATGGGCACACGCCGCTCAACTCCTGGTTCTACCAGCCCATCGACGTGCTGGTCACCTCGGGGGGCGACGTCTACGTCGTTGACTACAACAACCACGCGGTCCGTCGGCTCCAGGTCGACGGCACGTTGCACACCGTGATCGGGGATGGTTATGTCGGGGACGGTCCCCCGGACCAGGACGACTTCGATGAGCCCGGCGTGCCGGGGCGGACAGTCAGCCTGAATCACCCCACCGACCTGGTGGAACTTCAGGACGGGCGCATCCTGCTTTCGGCTTGGCATAACCACAAGCTGCGTCGCTACGACCCCGCGACCGGACTGGTGCGGGTCGTTTGTGGGGCCGGAGCCGGGTTCGAAGGAGACGGCGGCGAGGCGTCGGACGCCCTCCTGAACCAGCCGACCGCGACCGTGGTCACCGACACGGGTGAACTCTACATCCTGGACCAGCGGAACGAACGCGTGCGGCGCATCGATGCCGACGGCGTCATCACGTCGGTCGTGGGTACCGGGGATCGCGGCTTCGGCGGGGACAACGGGCCCCCATCGGACGCGATGATCAGCCTGCCCGCCGGGGGCAACCCGCCCACCGCGGGGGGGCTTGCCATCGATGCCGCGGGCCGGATCTTCATCTCGGACAGCGAGAACCAGCGTATCCGGATGGTGGATTTCGGGGCCGATATCATCACCACGATCGCAGGGACGGGCGAGGCGGGATTCAGCGGCGACGGCGGTCCGGCCACCCAGGCCATGCTCAACAACCCGCTCGACCTCGAGATCGGCCCGGACGGTCGACTCTACGTTGCCGACGAGCTGAACCACCGGATCCGCGCCATCGACCTGGACACCGGCGTCATCACCACGGTGGCGGGGAAAGGGACCCAGGGCTTTTCCGGGGACCGGGGGTCCGCCCTGGAGGCGGAGTTGAACCGTCCCCAGGGGATTGGCTTCGACGGCGAAGGTAGGATCTACATTGCCGACACGTACAACCATCGCATTCGCAGAATGAGACTTCCGGAGGACGCATCATGATTCCCATCCGTACGACCCTCCTCCTGTGCCTCCTCGCCTTGACCGTGGCCGGCTGCGGCGGCACCGACGAAGCCACGGGCCCCGCAGGGCCCTACTCCCGGGCGTATATCTGGGCCGGCACCGGACTCAACGCGGCCGGCGACGAGAACCTCCCGCCAACCGAGACCCATCTCAGTCTGCCCTACAGCCTGAGCTTCCATCCCGACGGTCGGGCTTTTATCCTGGACTGGAACAGCCACCGGGTCCGGATGGTGGACCAGGGAATCACGCGAACGATCATCGGCACCGGCGAACTCGGGGATGCACGCCCCGGCCTCGCCTCCGAGACCAAGCTCAACCACCCCACGGATATCTCGTTCGGGCCGGATGGCTACGTGTACCTGTGCGCCTGGCACAACACCAAGATCATGCGCATGGATCTCAGCACGGGCATACTCGAGGACTACTGCGGCGACGGCCGTCGTGCGTTCGGCGGGGACGGGGGTCCCGTGGAGGATGCCCTGGTTCATCTTCCGGTGGACATCGAGTGGACGCCGGATGGCGTCGCCATCGTGATGGACGAGGTGAACCAGCGTGTCCGAAAAATCGACAACGGCATCATCACCACCATCGCGGGCACCGGTCAGCGGGGCGGCGCCCAGGATGAAGATGGCATCGACGCTCTGGATGCCAGCTTCAACTTTCCGGTGGGCCAGATGGGGTGGCCGGCCGGGAGCATTGACCTGGATGAGGACGGGCGGATCTATATTCCCGACGCGCTCAACAACAAGGTGCGCGTGATCGACGTGGACGGCAAGATGTACACCGTGGCCGGAAACGGCGAGCCCGGCTTCCAGGGAGACGGT
This sequence comes from Candidatus Eiseniibacteriota bacterium, assembly GCA_942491735.1. Classification (GTDB taxonomy): domain Bacteria; phylum Eisenbacteria; class RBG-16-71-46; order JABDJR01; family JABDJR01; genus CALOCN01. Next base: position 1,657,666 of record CALOCN010000014.1, read on the forward strand.
GGCCCGGCCAAGCTGGCCCAGCTCCGCATTCCCGGCGGCGTCGCGGTGGGCCCGGACGGCAACATCTACATCGCGGACACGTTCAACCACTGCGTGCGCCGGATCGTGGTCGGCCACACCGCGACCCAGCCTGCGCCCGGCGTGACCGGCGTGGCCCACCTGCTGGACGCGCCCATCGAGACCGTGTGTGGTACCTGCGGATCGCTGGGCAGCACCGGCGGCGCCGGCGAGAACCCGCTGGACACCCGTCTGTTCAATCCCACCAATGTCGTGTTCGACGCCTCCGAGAACATGTATATCGTGGATCAGCGGAACAACCGCATTCTCATGCTGCCCAAGAGCCCCTAGGCGACGGGGACAAGGCTTCGCGCAACGGCCCGGGTGGCAAGCCCGGGCCGTTGTCCTATCCGCCGGACCGAACCCCTAGTTCTCGTCGGGAAACATCGACACCTGTTCCGCCCGGGGAGGGAGGTCCAGGGCGTCCAGGACGGTCTCGACCCAGCCGTCCGGCCCCGACGCATCCAGTCGCAGCACGTTCACCCCGAACGCCTCGATGAGCGCGTCCAGGGAGCGGTCCACGGATTCCTGGAAGTCGCGTCCCGTGTCCCGCACGCCGTCGTAGGTGGGGCGGCGCCAGATGGGGACCTTGACCAGGAGTCGGTATCCGGGCAGCCACGAGGCGACCAGGGGATCCAGTTCGGGGCGTCGGCCCAGCTTGTTCACCAGGTAGGCGTAGTTGTCGAGGATCGACCGGTCGCAGACCACGATCTCGTGACGGTGGATGGCGGCCAGTTCCTGGGCGATCTGGGTGTGGAGGATCCACTCCTGTGCATCCAGGTTGGTGTCCCGGTTGATGGGGAGGGGACAGTCACGCGCCACCTCCTTGACCATGTCCACGGACCAGTCCAGCCGCTTGAGCCGGGCGGCGAGGTCGAAGCAGAGGGTCGTCTTGCCGACCCCGTGGGTTCCGATGAAGGCGAGTTTCATGGTTGGTGGATGGGGGAGACCCCATCATATCAGTTGCTGAAACGGAACCGGAAGAGCGCCATCACCGCCAGCACCGCGTCCTTGGGGCCGATCTTCTTCCCCTCCGCGTAGGTGCGTCCGTTGTAGGTGATGGGGATCTCGAACACCTTGCGTTTGCGCTTGAACAGCTTGGCCGTGATCTCGGGCTCGATATCGAAGGTGTTGGACTTGAGCTTCATGTCCCGCAGGATCTCGGTGCGCACCGCCTTGTAGCCGGTCTCCATGTCGGTGAGCATGGTGTCGTAGAGGACGTTGGTCATCCAGGTGAGCAACCGGTTGGCGGTGTAGTGCCAGTAGAGGAACACCCGGTGGGGTCCCAGGAAGCGGGAGCCGTAGACCGCGTCCGCCCCCAGCTCGGTGATGGGGCGGATGAGCGCGGGGAAGTCGCTGGGGATGTACTCCAGATCCGCGTCCTGGATGACGCAGATCTCCCCGTGGGCCTCCTGGATGGCCCGGCGCACCGCGGATCCCTTGCCCTGGTTCTTCTCCTGGCGGAACCTGCGGATGAGCCCCTCGGTCTCCAGGCGTTCCAGGATGGCCGGGGTGCCGTCGGTGGAGGCGTCGTCGACGGCCACGATCTCCAGATCGAGATCCACGGCGCGAACCGCGCGCACCACCGTTTCGATGGTCGCTTCCTCGTTGTACACGGGAATCAGGACGGAGAGCTTCATCCAGTCCGCTTAACCGAGCTTCGTCGACATGAGTTTGGCCTGGGTGAACAGGAGCAGATAGTCGCTTCCGCCCGCCTTGGAGTCGGTGCCGCTCATGTTGAAGCCGCCGAACGGATGCGCCCCCACCAGGGCGCCGGTGCACTTGCGGTTGATGTAGAGGTTCCCGACATGGAACCGCTCCAGCGCGTCCTGCTGCTTGCGCGGGTCGCGGGTGTAGGCGGCGCCGGTCAGGCCGAATTCGGTTCCGTTGGCGATCTCGATGGCGTGGTCCCAGTCGTGGGACTTGATCACCGCCAGCACCGGGCCGAACACCTCTTCCTGGGCCAGCCGGTCGGTGGGTTGGATCCCGGTGAAGATGGTGGGTCCCACGAACCAGCCGGTGGCATCGCTCGCCTCGCCCTCCAGGACCGCCGTGCCTTCCTTCTTGCCGATCCCGATGTACTTGGTGATCTTGTCGTAGGCCTTCTGGTTGACCACCGGACCCATGAAGTTGGCCAGATCCTCGGGCGATCCCTGGGTGAGCCCTTTGGCCTTCTCGACCAGCTTCTCCACGAAGGTGTCATGGATCCCGGCGTCGATGATGGCGCGGGAGCAAGCCGAGCACTTCTGACCCTGGAACCCGAACGCAGCGGCAAGCACCCCGTCCACTGCGGAATCGATGTCCGCGTCCGCGTCGACGATGATGGCGTCCTTGCCACCCATCTCGGCCACCACCCGCTTGATCCAGAGCTGCCCGTCGGCACGGATCGCCGCCTTGCGGTTGATCTCGAGCCCCACGTTCATGGAGCCGGTGAAGCTGATGAAGCGGGTGCGGGGATGCTCGACCAGCCGGCCCCCCACCACCGCGCCGTCGCCGGTGACGAAGTTGACCACGCCGTCGGGGAGCCCCGCTTCCTTGAGGATCTCCATGTAGAGCATGCCGGTGAGCGGCGTGTCCTCGGAGGGCTTGAGCACCACGGTGTTCCCGGCGATCCAGGCCGCGGCGGCCATGCCGGCCAGGATGGCCATGGGGAAGTTCCACGGGGGAATGGCCGCGCCGCAGCCCAGGGGAATGTAGGCCAGCTTGTTGTCCTCGCCCGGCACCGGAGTGAGCGGCTGGGGCTCGGCCATGCGCAGCATCTGGCGTGCGTAGAACTCCAGGAAATCGATGGCTTCGGCGGTGTCGCCGTCGGCCTCGGCCCAGCTCTTGCCGGCCTCGAGGATCATGCAGGCGCTGATCTCGAACTTGCGCCGGCGCATGATTTCCACCACCTTGAAGGCGATGCCCGCGCGCTCCTGGGCCGGGACCCGGCCCCAGGTCTCGAAGGTCTTCCACCCGGCCTCCAGGGCCTGATCGGCGACCTCGGCGCCCCCCTTCTGGAAGGTGCCCAGCACCTCGCTGTGGTTGGCCGGGTTGACCGAGGTGAAGGTCTCCTTCGCGGTGACCTCCTTGCCCCCGATGAGCATGGGGTAGGTGCGGCCCAGCCGGGTGCGAAACGCCGCGAGCGCTTCTTCCTGGGCCTTGCGGTTCTCGGGTTTGGAGAAGTCGGTAAAGGGCTCGTTGGCGAAGGGGGCGGTGCGGGTCAGGGTCATCGGAGTCTCCTGGAGGGCGGGGCGCCGGGAAAGAGGTAGGGCCCGTGGATTGTAGCGAACCGGGGTCACGGAGCCAACGGCTCAGCCCCCGAGTTTGTCGAGGATGGCCTGGGTCATGGCGCGGGTTCCCACGCCCTTATCCGGGTCCAGATCGCGGGTTACCGAGGTTCCCTCGGCCAGAACCGCGGTGAGGGCCCGCTCCACCCGGTCCGCGGGTCCGGTTTCGCCCATGTGTCGCAGCATGAGAATGCCGGCCAGGATGAGCGAGGACGGGTTGGCAATGTCCTTGCCGGCGATGTCCGGAGCGGTGCCGTGGACCGCCTCGAAGATGGCCACCTTCTCCCCGATGTTGCCGCCGGGGGCGAGACCGAGGCCCCCGATGAGGCCGGCCGCGAGATCGCTGAGAATGTCGCCGAACAGGTTGGTGCTCACCACGACATCGAACTGGTACGGATCGCGGACCATGGACATGGCCATGGCGTCGACGATGCGATCCTCGAACTCGATCTGTGGGTACTCCGGGGCCATGTCGCGGGCGACCTCGAGGAACAGCCCGCTGAAGATCTTGAGGATGTTGGCCTTGTGGACCGCGGTGACCTTCTTCCGGCCGTTGGCCACCGCGTACTCGAAGGCGAACCGGCAGATGCGTTCCATGCCGTGACGGGTATTGACCCCGATCCCCATCGCCGCGGAGTGACCCGGTCCCACCCAATGCTCCATGCTGGTATAGAGCCCCTCCACGTTCTCGCGAATGACCACCAGGTCCAGTTCCGGGAACAGGCAGGACACGCCCGGGAACGCATGGGCCGGGCGGACATTCGCGTACAGATCGAATTCCTTGCGCAGGGCCACGTTGATGCTGCGGAAACCCACCCCGACCTGGGTAGCCGCCGGTCCCTTGAGCGCGATTCCGGTGGTGCGAATGGCCTCGAGGGTTTCCTCGGGGAGAGGGTTGCCCAGGGACTCATACGCGCTTTGGCCCGCGAGGGCTTCGCGCCAGGTGATGTCCGCCCCGGAGGCTTCGAGGACCTGGCGGGCGGCGAGGGTGATTTCCGGGCCGATCCCGTCACCGGGGATCAGAGTGATCTCGGCCATGACGTTCCTTGCTAGTGTCGGGGAGAATAGGCAAGCCGGACCCGCGGTTCCAGGGAACCGCATGGAAACGGCAGAGGACGAACGAGGATACCGGAAGGGCCTCCGCCCTAAAAGGACAAACCCGGCGGGCCGCCCCGCCCCCGCTTCACCGTCGAGGAGACCATGGACAGCTGCTGCCATCCGCTCGTGGCCGAAGGCGCCGCCTCGCTGGATCTGGCCCTGGTCGCGCTCACCGGGCTCACGGTGAGTCTGGGGCACTGCGTGGGCATGTGCGGGCCCATCCAGACCGCCTTTGCCATGGAACGGGACCGCCAGGGTGCGCGAGGTGGGGCGCTGCTGGGGTCGCTCCTTCTCTATCACGGGGGCCGCATCCTGGCCTACGGCCTCATCGGCGCGGCCTTCGGCCTGGCCGGCGCCACCGTGCGTCTGGGGTCGGGAGCGCGGGAGGTCCAGGGCGTCCTGGCCCTGGTGCTGGGTGGAGGCATGCTGCTCCTGGCCCTCTCCATGCTGACCGGGTTCGGCTCGGCCGGTCTGCCGGACCCGTGGGGCGTGGGACGGCGGGTGGGGGAGCGGATCCGGCGTCTTATCGCCGCGCGGTCCGCCCGGTCCCAGGCCGCGTTGGGGCTGGCCAACGGGTTTCTTCCCTGCGGTCCGGTGCTGGCGGTGGCGCTGGGGGCGGCGGCGGCCGCGCATCCCGGGGTGGGAGGCCTGCTCCTGGTGCTGTACGGACTGGGAACCCTTCCCGTGCTGCTGATCCTGGGTCTGGCCGCGGCGCGGATTTCTCCCGCCGTGCGGGCACGATTGAACCGGTTGGGGGCGGTGTTCCTGGCCGCGGTGGCCGCCCAGCTTGTCCTGCGCGGTTTGGCTACCCTGGAGGTGGTTCCACACTTGCGATGGGGAGAGTTTGTCGTGTATTGAGGCGGCCTCGTTCGCCGAGGGTGGTGTCCCGGACGCACCATCGGACATAATGCGGGCCCCACCTTCCACGAGGTCCCATGCCGCTCGAACCCGGAACCGCGCTCGGCCACTACCGCATTGAAGCTCCGCTCGGAGCCGGGGGCATGGGGGAGGTCTACCGCGCCACGGACACCCGCCTCGACCGGGAGGTCGCGGTCAAGATCCTCTCCAGCGACCTGACCGACGACACCCTCCGACAGCGATTCGATCGGGAAGCCAAACTCATCTCGGGTTTGAACCACCCCAACATCTGTGTGCTCCACGACATCGGTCACCAGGACGGCGTCGACTACCTGGTCATGGAACTCCTGGAGGGGACCACCCTGACCGAGCGTCTGGGGAGGGGCTGCCTCTCCACCCGGGAAGTGGTGCGCTACGGATCGCAGATCGCCGACGCCCTGGACAAGGTGCACCGCAGCGGGATCGTGCACCGGGACCTCAAACCGGGGAACATCATGCTCACCCGGGAAGGGGTGAAGGTTCTCGACTTCGGCCTGGCCAAGGGCTCCGGTCCGGTCGCCGGCCCCTTCAACGCTTCCGCCGTGGTCACCCAACCGGGGGCGAGCGACGAGCCGCTCACCGGCGAGGGTTCCATCCTCGGCACGCTCCAGTACATGGCGCCGGAACAACTGGAAGGCCGCGAGACAGACGCCCGGGCGGATTTATTCTCGCTGGGGGCGATCCTCTACGAGATGGCCAGTGGTCGTCGGGCGTTCGAGGGGGACAGCCAGGCCAGCCTCATCGCCTCCATCATGACCTCCGAACCGCCGAGCCTCACCGAACTCCAGCCGGTGAGTCCCCCCGCGCTGGATCGTCTGGTGAACGCGTGCCTGGCCAAGGATCCCGAGGACCGCATCCAGAGCGCGCACGACCTCAAGCTGCAACTGCGGTGGCTGGGAGAGGGGAGCAGCAGCCAGAGCGTCATCCCGGAGGCACCGGTCCCGCCGCCCGCCCGGCGCCCCTCGGCGCGGGTGCCGTGGCTGCTGGTTGCATTGATGGGGCTCGGGCTCATTGCCCTCACCGCGCTGTGGGCGGTCGGGAACCGGGGGCCGTCGGTGGACCCCGGGGTCACGCGTCTGTCCGTGCGGATCCCCCAGGACGTGCGCATCAGTCCGGAACCGGAAGACATCGCGATCTCGCCGGACGGGAGCATGCTCGTCTTCGTCTCTTCCAGGGTGAACGGAGCCCTCTACGTTCGTGAGCTCGATGACCTGGAACCCCGGGAGCTGCCCGGGACCGACAAGGGATGGCAGCCCTTCTGGTCACCCGACGGTCGCACCATCGGCTACTTCGTCGAGGGCAAGATGATGCGGATCCCGGCCTCGGGGGATCTCCCCCCGCAGCCCATCTGTGACGCGCCCAACGGGCGGGGTGGAACCTGGTCCAGCAGCGGCGACATCGTCTTTGCGCCCAAGTCCCTGGGGCCGCTATCGATCGTTTCCGCGTCGGGCGGGGTCCCCCGGGAGATCACCACCGTGGACAGCACCCAGGGCGAAAAGGGCCAGCGGTACCCGGAGTTCCTCCCCGACGACGACCACTTCCTCTACGTTTCGATCCTTGCCGAAGGACTCGCGGAGACACGTGTGGCCTCCCGCGAAGGGGGTACGCCCCGGACCGTGCACCGGGGCGTCGGGATGGCCAACTTCGTCCCGCCCGGCTACCTGCTGTTCGACCAGGACGACCTGCTCTATGCCGTCCCCTTTGACCCGGACCGGCTCGAGGTCGCGGGAGTGCCGCGTGCCCTCAAGGACCTGGCCGGGGGAGAGCGCAACTACTTCCGCAGCGGTCCGGTGTCGGCATCGCGCAACGGTACCCTGGTCTACCACCAGGATCCCCTCTACTCCGAACTCCGATGGTACGACCGCGGCGGGCGGCATCTGGATACGATCGACCTCCCCGACGACGTCTACTCGGGCTTCCGGATCTCGCCCGACGGCGAGCGGGTGGTGGTGACCCGACGGTCCCCCGAGAATGAGACCGATCTCTGGATGGTCGATCTGAATCGGGGCGCCCTGAGCCGGCTCACCACCGAGCCCAGCCGCAACGGGCACGCAGTCTGGACCCCTGACGGCCGGGGCATGGCATTCCAGTCCCGGAGAAACGGAAAAATCGGTCTGTACATGCGAGACCAGGGGGGGCTTGGATCGGACCGGCTCCTGGCGGAACCGGGGCCGGGATTCTGTCTCCCCCAGACCTGGTCACGGGACGGTGCGATCCTTGTCTTCCGGGATCTGGGCCTCGGCTCGAGCCGGAACGACATCTTTCTCCTGCACGTGGAGACCGGACGGGTCGAGTCGTTCCTGGTCACCGACGACGACGATCTGAACCCCTCCGTCTCCCCCAACGGCGCGTGGGTGGCCTATCGCTCCGACAAGAGCGGCCGGTTCCAGATCCACCTCACCCGGTTCCCGGAGAAGGGCGTGGACTACCAGGTGACGACCCGCGGGACGGGCGCCCCCTTCGGTGAGAACGAGGCCCGTCCGCTCTGGCACCCGGATTCGGGTGCGCTGCTTTACCTGGATGCGGACGGACAGAGCCTGATGGAGGTGGAGATCGCGTTGGGCGATCCGCCGGTCTTCGGCGATCCGCAGTTGCTGTTCCGGATCCCGCCGGGCACCACCACGTGGCACACGGTGGACGCCGAGACGTTCCTCCTCGCGGTCCGCAAGTCGACCCAGGGCGCGGTCGTCGTCGTTTCCAATTGGGGGGAGAGCCTGGGGCGGGACTAGGCGACCCACTCCCGGGAAAGCGGACAAAAACGATCCCCTGGGTACAATTATATAAGTGATCAAAATAGTCTCTTGATCCAATTGAATAGCGTTATGTACAAAGAGATGCGGTTGGAACCGGTGGGACCCTGCTAACTTGATCCGGCGGCGCACCATGGAAGTGATTCATGGTGACGACCGCGGACATCGGGATGAGCACAGCCGCCAGCCTTCTGACACCATCACTCGACGGGACCATCTCCCGGTCGGCCCTCCCCGCAGCCCGTGACGACGGGTTGTGCACACACTGCCTGTTGCCGGTGCCCGCTCAGCGACGCGGTCGTCAGGATCCCTTCTGTTGCGACGGTTGTGCCCGGGTCTACGAGCTGTTGCAGGGGAGCGGGTACGGTGACTACTACCGTCTGCGTCGCGGGTCCACCGCGCCTCCGCTGGGGGAGCGTCGCGACTCGCTCCTGTGGCTCGACGCGGCATTGGCCGAGGCCCCCAACGACGGGCCCTGCCGTCTCACCCTCGATGTCCAGGGCATCCACTGCGCGGCCTGTGTCTGGCTGCTGCAGTCCTCCTTTCGCCGGCACGCGGGCGGGTTGGGACTGACCCTGGATCCGGCGCTGGGGAAGGCCGAGGTCAGCTGGGACCCCGGCCGGGGCTCGCTCAAGTCCTGGGTGGAGGAGGCGGAGAGCTTCGGCTATCGCTTCGGGCCGGACCTCAAGGAGGATCGGTCGCGCCTGGATGGGCTCGCGGTGCGGCTGGGCATCACCGTGGCCGCGGCCATGAACGCGATGGTCTTTGCCTTGGCGTTCTATCTCGGGCTCGAGCCCAGCGATCCGCTGGGGCGCATTTTCGGTGTCCTCAGCCTGATTCTGGCCACGGTGGCGCTCGGGGTCGGCGGCTGGGTCTTCATCCGCTCCGCCCTGCGTGCGATGCGGCGGGGACTCGTCCACCTTGATCTTCCCATCGCCCTGGGGATCGTCCTGGCCTACGGGGGGTCGGTGGCGGCCTACGCGACGCAGGGGATCGAGGGGGCCTACTTCGACTCGGTCACCGTGTTCATCGCCCTCATGTTGCTGGGGCGCTGGCTCCAGGACCGGGTCGTGGCCCGCAATCGGGCGCGTCTTCTCCAGGATGACCGTCTGGAAGCGGTGCGCGTACGGCGCCGCATGGGCGAGGAGTTCGAGATCATCTCCGCGGACCGGATCGAAACCGGGACCCGGTTGTGGGTGGTGGCGGGGGAGTTCCTTCCGGTGGCGGCACGGCTGGAGGGGGATCCGGCGACGTTTACCCTGGACTGGATTACCGGGGAGTCCCAACCGGTCACCTTCGCACCGGGCGAGCGGGTACCGGCCGGTGCATTCCATGCCGGGGATGCTCCGGTGACCGTGATGGCCGACGAACCGTTCCGGGCCTCGGTGCTCCATGACCTGCTCGCGCGTCGTGGGGAGAGCCCGATGGACCGGGGCGACTGGTGGCGCCGGGTCAGCCTGGGTTGGGTCACCGCGGTCATGACCCTGGGGGTGGTCGGGTTTGTTGCCTGGATCGGGGCCGGTTGGGACCGCGCGCTTCAGGTCACCGTGTCCGTCCTGGTCGTGGCCTGTCCGTGTGCGTTCGGGTTGGCCGTACCGCTGGCCCGGGAGCTCACCCTTTCCGGGCTTCGCCGCCGCGGCGTGTTCCTGCGCAACCACGAGGTCCTGGACCGACTGCTCGCGGTCCGTCGCATTGCCTTCGACAAGACCGGGACGGTGACCGTGGGTGCGCCGGCCCTGGACCCGGAATCGCAGGATGCGCTGGCCACCCTGGCTCCCGCAGATCGCTCCGCGCTGCTGTCCCTCACCGCGCACAACAACCACCCGATGAGCGCGGCTCTGACCCGGGCCCTCCTGCAACCGGGTGACCGCATTCCCGCGGAGCGGGTGCGCGAGGTACCCGGAATGGGGGTGCGACTGGAGCGGGAAGGAACGGTCTATCGACTGGGGCGCCCCGGGTTCGCCGACTCCGCCGCCGAGTCGGACCGGACCGGAACCGTCTTCTCCCGGGATGGGGAACCGGTGGTGACGCTGCGATTCGGCGAGAGGTTGAAGGAGGACGCGCGTGAGGAGATCGATGCCCTGCGGGCGCAAGGGCAGACCGTCTATCTGGTGAGCGGGGACGAACCGGGCCGGGTGCGCCGACTGGCCGAGCGGGTGGGCATCCCCGTCGCATGTGCCCTGGGCGGGCTCACCCCGGAGGGCAAGGTGGAGTGGGTGGCCGGGAACGATCGTGGGGACCTCCTCTTCGTGGGGGACGGCCTCAACGACGCGCCGGCCCTGGACCGGGCGACCTGCGCCGCGACACCGGCCGTGGATCATCCCTCGGTCCCCGCGCGTTCGGATCTGTATTTCCTGGGCGAAGGCATTGCCGCGGTGCGCCACGCGCTGCGTGCCGCCCGCCGACTGCGCACGGTGGTGCGCGACGACCTTGCCCTCGCCGTTCTCTACAACGCCGGGGCGATCGGCTGCTGCCTGGCCGGACTCGTCACCCCGGTCGCCGCGGCCATTCTCATGCCGGTGAGCTCGCTTCTCCTGGTTTCGGTCACCACGTTCCGTCTACGGAGGGAGTCGGCATGGACGTCCTGATCATCACCGTATTCGTGAGCCTGGTTCTCGGGATCGGGGCGCTCCTCCTGTTCCTCAAGGGAGTGCGCCAGGGGGATTTCGACCACGCCGACCGACTCTCACTGTTGCCTCTCGAGGAGGACCCTCGGGAACCCAACCCTGACCGAAAGGCCGACGATGACGACTAACGCCGTCGAAACCCGACACATCGTCTACGACGACTCCATTACCCGGGCCTTCATCTGGGCCTCCATCGCCTTCGGCCTGGTGGCCATGCTGGTGGGGGCGATCGTGGCCACCCAGCTCTGGTTGTGGCAGGCGAACCTGGGGACCTCCTGGCTCTCGTTCGGTCGTCTGCGCCCGCTGCACACCAATGCGGCCATCTTCGCCTTTGTCGGCAACATGATGTTCGCCGGGATCTACTACTCCACCCAGCGGCTGCTCAAGACGCGGATGGCCTCGGACGCCCTGAGCTGGATCAACTTCTGGGGTTGGCAGCTCATCATCGTGGCCGCGGCGATCACCCTGCCGCTCGGACTGACCCAGTCCAAGGAGTACGCGGAGCTGATCTGGCCCATCGACATCGCCATCGCGGTGGTGTGGGTGCTCTTCGCCATCAACTTCTTCTGGACCATCGCCAAACGCAACGAACGGAACCTGTACGTGGCGATCTGGTTCTACATCGCCACCATCATCACCATCGCCGTGTTGCACATCGTCAACAACCTGCACCTGCCGACCAGCCTCACCCACAGCTATCCCATCTTTGCCGGGGTGCAGGATGCCCTGGTCCAGTGGTGGTACGGCCACAACGCGGTCGGCTTCTTCCTCACCACGCCCATCCTCGGCATCATGTACTACTTCCTGCCCAAGGCGGCCGAGCGTCCGGTCTATTCCTACCGGCTCTCGATCGTCCACTTCTGGGCCCTGGTCTTCGTCTACATCTGGGCCGGACCGCACCACCTGCTCAACACCTCGCTTCCCGACTGGGCCCAGAGCCTGGGCATGGTGTTCAGCCTCATGCTGTGGGCGCCGTCGTGGGGCGGGATGCTCAACGGGCTGCTCACCCTGCGCGGGGCCTGGGACAAGTTGCGCACCGACCCGGTCATCAAGTTCTACATCGTGGCGGTGACCTTCTACGGCATGTCCACCTTCGAGGGGCCGCTGCTCTCCATTCGCAGCGTCAACGCCCTGGCCCACTACACGGACTGGATCATCGGCCACGTCCATGCCGGGGCGCTGGGGTGGAACGGGTTCATGGCCGCCGGGATGTTCTACTGGCTGGTCCCGCGGTTGTGGAACACGAAACTCTGGTCCACTCGTCTCGCCGACGCCCACTTCTGGATCGGGACCTTCGGGATCCTTCTCTACGTGGTTGCCATGTGGGTGAGCGGGATCAACCAGGGCCTGTTCTGGCGCGCCCTGGATGCCGACGGATTCCTCAAGTATCCGGACTTCGTGGAAGGCCTGCTCTCGGCCCGCTTCCTCTATGTGATGCGTCTCCTCGGCGGTCTCATGTACCTGGGAGGGTTCATCCTTCTCGTGTTCAACCTGCTCAAGACCATCGCCCAGGGGAAGACGGTGAACGGCGAAGTGGATGTGGTGGTCCCGGTGAAGCAGGCCGGTGCGGCGTCCCCGCCCCTGTGGAGCGGGAAACCGATCGTCTTCACCCTGCTCGTGTTGTTCTTCGGCACCCTGTTCATCATGTCGTCGGTCATCAAGGCCATTCTTGCCCTGCTCGCCGGGCTGGTGGTGGTGGCGGTCGCCTACCTGACCATGGGTCGGGGGAAGGGCGACCAGCCGGCCTGGCACCGCATCCTGGAAGGGAGGCCCCTGGCCTTCACCGTGCTGGTGCTGCTGGCGGTGCTCGCGGGGGGGATCGCCGAACTGGTTCCGGCGGTGGTCATTCGGGACCAGGCCGCGGATACCGCCGGATCCCCGTGGCAACAGAAGCCGTACAGTCCGCTCGAGCTGGAGGGACGCGACATCTATGTGCGCGAGGGCTGCTACAACTGCCACAGCCAGATGATCCGCCCCTTCCGTCACGAGACCCTGCGCTACGGGGAGTACTCGCGGCTGGAGGAGTTCATCTACGACCACCCGTTCCAGTTCGGTTCCAAGCGGACCGGACCGGATCTGCACCGGGTGGGAGGCAAGTACCCCAACCTCTGGCACTACCAGCATCTCATGGACCCACGCTCGACCTCGCCCGGGTCCAACATGCCGGGCTATGTCTGGCTGCGTGACGAGCGGGTCGCCCTGGAGTCGACCTCGGCAAAGCTCCGGGCCATGCAGCAGCTGGGCGTTCCCTACAGCGGCCAGGACGTCCTGACCGCATCCGACGTCGCGGTGTCCCAGGGGGAACTCATCACCCGGGACCTGGCCACCCAGGGCATCGAGATCGATCCGGAAAGCCGGATGGTCGCCCTCATCGCGTATCTGCAGCGGCTGGGCCGAGGCCCCCAGCCGGTCGCCGACACCCTCGTTACCCAGGCAGGGAGGTAGCTCATGTTTCGTGACTTTCTCGTCGACAGCAATCACCTGATCTGGCCCCTGCTCGCATTCATCGTGTTCTTCCTTACCTTCGTCGGCGTCCTGGTCTATGTGCTGACCGGAGTGCTGCGGTCCACGTCGTTCGATCGCATGGCCTCGCTTCCCCTCGAGGAGGATCGCGACAGCACCGAAGGGGGTCGCCGATGAGTCCGGATCAGGAAACCCGGGATCAGGTACTCGATCACGACTACGACGGGATCCAGGAGTACGACAACCGGCTTCCCAACTGGTGGCTGTACACGCTGTACGGGGCCATCGTGTTCGCGGTCTTCTACTGGCTCCATTTCCACACCCTCGGTTCCGGCAAGCTGCCGCCCGAGCGCTACGAGGTGGAGATGGTCCAGGCGGCCGAGGCGCAGCTGGCCCGCATGGGGGATCAGGACCTGAGCAACGAGAGCCTGCAGCTGTTGGCTACCGTTCCGGCCCGGGTCGAGGCGGGGCGCGAGATCTTCATGCAGTTCTGCGTGGTGTGCCACGGCGAACGGGGCGAGGGAATCGTGGGCCCCAACCTCACCGATGCCTACTGGGTCCACGGGGGTCAGCCCATGGACATGTACGAGACGGTGACCAACGGTGTGCTCGACAAGGGCATGGCCGCCTGGGGAAACCAGCTGGGGCCGCGCCGGGTCATGGATGTGGTCGGGTTCCTGTTGACCCTGCAGAACACCAATGTGCCGGGGAAGGCGCCCGAAGGGGAGCCCATGGACGCGGCCTCGGAAGGGGCCAAGAGCGAGTGACCGTCAAGCGCAGCGAGATCCGATGGCCGGACATGGACACGCTGTACAGCGTGAACGCGGACGGGTCGCGCAACTTCATCCATCCCGCCGATGTGTCGGGAAGGTGGCAGAGGCGCAAGCACGCGATGTGGGCGCTTCTCATGCTGGTCTATGTCGCCCTGCCCATGATCCCGGTCGGTGGCTGGCCGGCGGTTCACATCGACATCCCGGGTCGGCAGGCGTTCCTGTTCGGCCAGACCTTCACCAACCAGGATTTCTACCTGGTCTTCTTCATCCTGAGCGGAATCGGGTTCTCGCTGTTCGTGGCGACCTCCCTGTTCGGCCGGGTGTGGTGCGGGTACGCGTGTCCCCAGACGGTGTTCCTGGAAGGGGTTTACCGTTGGGTGGAGCGGTGGATCGAGGGTTCACGTTCGGCCCGCCTGCGTCGCAACAAGGGGCCGTGGACCCCGGACAAGGTGCGGCGCAAGGCGCTCAAGCATGGGCTGTTCGTGGTCTTCTCGGTGGCCATTGCCCATGTGTTCCTTTCCTACTTCATTCCCTGGCGGGAACTCCGTCATGTCCTGGTTTCCTCGCCGACCGAGCATCTCCCCGCGTTCCTGTGGACCCTGGCCTGGACCGGGATTCTCTACTTCAACTACGCGTGGTTCCGGGAGCAGACCTGCCTGATCATCTGTCCCTATGGGCGTCTGCAGAGCGCACTCATCGACGCGGACACGGTGATCATCGGGTATGACCGGGGGAGGGGAGAACCGCGCTCCCGGGTCAACGACGACGGGGGGGATTGCGTGGACTGCCATCGTTGCGTGGTGGTCTGTCCGACCGGGATCGACATCCGCAACGGGATGCAGATGGAGTGCATTGGATGCGCCAACTGCATCGACGCCTGCGACGAGGTCATGGACAAGATCCACAGGCCCAGGGGGCTTGTCCGCTACGACTCGCAACGGAGTTTCGAGACCGGAAAGCGCCGGAGCCTCATCCGTCCCCGGGCCTTCGTCTATGCGCTGCTGGCCCTGGTGGGGCTCGGCGTGGCGTTGTTCGCCGGCAGCCGCCGGCAGCCGTTCGAAGCGAAGCTGCTGCGGGCCCGCGGCATGCCCTACGTGCTGGAGAACGACCACTTTCGCAATCTCTATACCCTGCGCATCCAGAACAAGGAGGCGCAGGAACGGGTCTATCGGGTGAGCTTCACCGGATCGACCACTCCCTCCGGGGAAGTGCCCGGGGTCATCCTGCCCCAGGATCGCGTGGTCCTGGCCGGCATGGCCGATACCCGCGTTCCGGTTTTCCTCACCCTGCGCAGGGACCGGTACGAGGCTCCGTTCCCGGTCGTGTTCACCGTGACCGACTCGGTGAGCGGGGAAGTTCGTGTTGTCGAGGGGAGGTTTCTCGGACCATGAGAGCGCTCTTTCGTCGTCGCCCCTGGTTGTGGCTTGTCCTGCTCCTGGCGACCAGCATGCTGCTGGATCTTTTCCTGGTTTGGATCGCTGCCTCGGACCCGCCGATCCCGGTCTAGGCTTGTCGGGCACTTGAAGTCGATTATTGAACAATCGTCGTAAGTCATTGTAAAACAATATAATATGTAGATTGGTAGTTTCCGAGTTTCCGGTCGTGTCGGCAAACCTCCTCTCCGCCCCGCGCCTTGTCCTTCAGACGTCCCGTGTCCCAACCGATAACGAGCGGGGGGGCATCACCCCACGCGGTGCCATCCGGACAAGGAAAGGGACGTCCCATGACCGAAACCAAGATCCTCAAGATCCGTGTGTCCCTCAAGGGACGCCCGGTCCGGACCTACAACTTCAACCAGGATGAGATCACCATCGGGCGCAGCCCCGAATGCAGCATCTACCTGGACAACCCCGGGGTCTCGCGGGAGCACGTTCGTATTACCCGGGGGCCCGGCGGCCACTACCAGGCCCAGGACCTCCAGAGTGCCAATGGCACGTTTCTCAACGACGAGCCCCTGACCACCGAGTTCCTCATGAACGACGATCTGCTGAGGATCGGGAAGTTTTCCCTGTGGTTCCGCTACGAAGAGGATCGGCGGGGTGAGGAGCACGAGAACGCGGTCAAGCCTCCCCTGGAGGGGACCACGGTTCTTACCGGTGCCGAACTGGAACGGATGATGAAGCGGGCGGCACAGGAGAACGACCAGGAGGCAACCCGGATCAACGAACCGGCGGCCGCGCCCCCGTCCACGAAAAGCCGTCTGTGGGTGGTGGCCACGGTGGCCTTTGCCCTGGGCACCGCGTTCGGGTTCGGTACCACCCGGCTTCTGGGCTGATCCCCGACCTCATGAAGTTCTTTCGCGGGCTCAAGACGGGGCGCACCCTGCAGAAGCTCCAGGGCGCCGATGCGCTGGGGGCGGACGAACTGCGTGAACTCCAGGAGAAGCTGATCGAATCCGGCCCCGAGGTCATTCCCGGGCTCTTCGATCTCCTGGGGCACGCGAGCGCGCGCGAGCCCGCCTCGACCGTGCTGACCCGACTGGTGAGCGAGGACAACCTCGCCTATTTCGTGGAGGCCCTCTCCTCGCCGAGCGCGGCGGTGGTCCAGGGCGCGACCCGGATCCTGTCCCATGCCAAGAACATCGATCCCATGCTGTTCCTGACCTGGGTCGGGGAGTCGCGCATTTCCAGGGCGGCGCTCGAGACCATCATGGATGCGCATGCCGATGCGTTTCCCATCGACCGGCTCATGACCGAGTTCGGTTCGGTGACCAAGGATGTGCGCGCCTACATGTTCCGTATCCTGGAGCGATCCGCGACCCCTTCGGTGATTCCCCGCGCGGTGGTGCTCCTGGAACACGACAGCTGGTGGGTGCGCATCTACATGATCAAGCTCCTGGGACGTTTCCAGGAACCGGCGGCGGGTCAGGCGGTGGCGCGCATGCTGGAGGACGACAACAAGGGGGTGCGTCTGGAGGCGGTGCGTGCGTTGCACCGCGCCCGGGTCCGCGAGGCGGTCCCCGGTCTTGTCCGGTCCCTGCGGGACGCCGACCTCAAGGTGCAGACCGCGGCCATCGACGCGCTCATGGATCTCGGGGATGTGTCGGCCGTGCCGTTCCTCATCGAGGTCCTCCAGGACGAGTCCGAGTTCGCCCGACGGGCCGCAGTGGAGGTCCTCAACGCGGTGGCCACCCCGGAAGCGGTGCAGGACCTGGTGCGCGCGCTGCGGGATGCCGACTGGTGGGTGCGGGTCCGTGCCGCGGACGCCCTGGGAAGCCTGGGCGGGGAGTATGTCGTGGAAGCGGTGGTGGGGCTGCTCGGCGAATCGGATGAGTTCCTGCGTCGCTATGGAGTGGAGATCCTCAACTCCGTCCCCAGTGAACGTTCCGTGCTGCCCCTCATCGACGCCCTCGAGGACCCCGACTGGTGGGTTCGTGAGCGGGCCATCGACGCCCTGGGCACGGCCGGCGACCCGAGGGCGGTGGAGCCCCTGGTCGACCTGTTGGATCGGGGCGGCGAGACCGCCCCGCTGTGTGCGCGGGCCCTGGGGCAGATCGGCGATACCCGGGCCTTGCCCGCGCTGGCCGAGTTGGCCCGGGGAAACGGGTCGGAGGTGGCGACCGAGGCCCGATCCGCTCTGGATGCTTTCCGCTCCCGTACGGATCTGAACAGCCGCGACCGTGAGCTGATCCAGGAGGCCCTGGGCAAACGCATCGCCTCGGAACGCGCCGCGGATGCGCCCCTGCGCATGAGCGGCCGCACCCTGGGCCCGGAGGCGGGACGCCCTACCGCCGTCCCGCGTCCTTCGGCGCGTCCGCCGGAGCCCGAGCCGCCCGCTCCACCGGAAACCCAGCCGGCGCCCGCGTCGGCTGCGCGGCGCATGCTCAACTTTTCCGATCTGCCTCCCGACACCATCCTGCTCGATCGCTATCGGGTGATCCGGCGGGTAGGCCAGGGGGGGTTCGGGTCGGTCTACCTGGTCGAGGACCTCACCGTCGACGATCGCCTCATTCTCAAGATCCTCAATCCACAGTTCAGCGCCGACGACGTTTCCAGCCGGCGGTTCTTCCAGGAACTCAAGCTCACCCGGCAGATCACCCACGACAACGTCATCCGCATCCACGATCTCCTGGATCTCGAGGGGGCCTACGCGGTCTCCATGGAGTACTTCGAATCCCGCGACCTGGGGAAGATCCTGGAGCGGGACGGTCGCCTGGCTCCGGGCCGGGCGCTGCGTCTCGCCGTCCAGATGACCCGGGGCCTGGGCGCCGCCCATGCCTGCGGTATCGTGCACCGGGATGTGAAACCGGGAAACCTTCTGGTGGGCCGGGACGACCGGATCAAGGTGGTGGACTTCGGGTTGGCTTCGGCCATGGAGGGGGGTGGATCCCGTCTCACCAGGAGCGGCCTTCTTGTGGGAACCCCGGAGTACATGGCTCCGGAACAGATCAGCGAAGGACGGGTGGATCCCCGCACCGACCTCTACTCCCTGGGCGTGGTTCTCTACGAGACCCTGAGCGGCGTGAAGCCGTTCCGGGGGGACACCGCGGTCCAGGTCCTGTTCCAGCATCTGGAAGCGGAGGTCCCCGCGCTCTGCGATCTTCGCCCCGAGATCCCGGCCGAGATCAACGATCTCGTCGCACGGTGCATGTCCCGGGATCCGGAAGAACGGCACCGGTCGGCCGAGCTCCTCGAACGGGATCTCCAGGCAACCCTGGGCCTCCTGGAACCCCGGAGCTGACATGCCACGACTGGATGCGTTTCTCGAGTTGGGACGGCAGCAGGGATGCTCCGACATCCACTTCACCGTGGGACGGCCGCCCCTCGTTCGACAGGACGGGGAACTCATCCCGGTCAAGTACCGCGACCTCACCACGGAGGAGACCGAAGGCATCCTGCGGGAGATCCTCGATGAGGATCAGCGCCGGCGACTCCAGGAGCAGGGTTCCATCGACGTGGGCTACAGCGCGGAGGGTCTCGGCCGGTTCCGCATCAACATCCTTCGCCAGCGTTCCGGGCTCTGTGCCGTGGCCCGGGTTCTTCCCGAGACTATTCCGACCCTGGACACCCTGGGTCTGCCGTCGGTGGTTTCCCGCTTTGCCGGGATCAGCTCCGGTCTCATGCTGGTCACCGGAGGGACCGGAAGCGGCAAGTCGACCACCCTGGCCGCGGTGGTCAACGAGATCAACGCCCACCGCAACCTGACCGTCATCACCCTCGAGGATCCGGTCGAGTTCGTCCACCGGAGCGCGAACTCGCTGATCATCCAGCGGGAGGTGGGGGTGCACGTGGCCTCGTTCGAGGAGGGTCTGCGTTCCGCGTTGCGGCAGGACCCGGATGTCATCCTGGTCGGGGAGCTGCGGGACTACGAGTCCTTTTCCCTTGCCCTGGAGGCTTCCGAAACCGGACATCTCGTCCTGGGCACGCTCCATACGCGGGGCGCCCACCAGACGGTGCACCGCATCATCGACGCCTTTCCCACCGAGGTCCAGGACCAGGTGCGCAACACCCTCGCCGACAACCTCAAGGTGGTGCTGAGCCAGGATCTGGTCCGGGTCGCCGACGGCCGGGGTCGGAGGGCCGTGGTGGAGATCATGGTCAACACGCCGGCCGTGGCCCAGCTCATCCGGGAAGGCAAGACCTTCAAGTTGCCCCAGACGATCGCCACCGGTCGTCGTTACGGGATGCAGCTCATGGACCAGGCCCTGGTCGGTCTCGTGCAGTCCGGGGACATCGACCCGGACGAGGCGTTCCTGCGGGCTTCGGACAAGAAGGACCTGGCCCGCTTCGTCACCCGTCCCGAACTGCTGGCCCTGCTTGGGACCGACACCGGCGCAGCGGGGAACGCGGCATGAACCGGATCAACTCCTTTCTCGAGCTTGCCGTCAAGCAGGGGGGGTCCGACCTCCACCTGGTCTCCGGAGAGCCACCCCGGATCCGTATCCATGGGGTCCTGCACAAGGTCCGGTTCCGCGACCTGTCCAGCGACGACCTGGAACGGATCCTGGACGAGTTCATGGAGACGGAAGTGCGGCAACGGTTCGAGGCAGGGGGGATCGTGGATTTCGCCTACGAGGCGGAAGGACTCGGTCGTTTCCGGGTGAACGTCAACCGGCACCTGCATGGATTGGCCGCGGTGCTGCGGGCCATCCCGAACGAGGTGCCCCGATTCGATTCGCTGGGGTTGCCTCCCGCGGTGGCCTCGGTGATCGAGCAACCGCAGGGGTTGACCCTGGTCACCGGCCCCACCGGGTCGGGCAAGTCGACCACCCTGGCCGCGATGATCGACCAGATCAATGCTACTCGGCGTGGCCACATCGTGACCATCGAGGATCCCATCGAGTTCGTGCACCGGGCCAAGCAGTGCGTGGTCACCCAGCGGGAGCTCCTGACCCATGTCCCCACTTTCGCCGACGCGCTTCGTCATGCGGTGCGCGAGGACCCGGACGTGGTCATGGTGGGGGAGCTGCGGGATCTGGATACCATCGCCATGGCCCTGACCGCCGCGGAAACCGGGGTCCAGGTGCTGGCCACCCTGCACACCAACGGCGCGGTGCGCTGCGTCGACCGGGTGGTCAACGCGTTTCCGGCCCGTCGTCAGGAACAGGTACGGACCATGCTGGCCGAGAGCCTGCGCATGGTGGTCTCCCAGCAGCTGGTGCGGACCGCGGACGAGACCGGCCGGGTCGCCGTCACCGAGGTGCTCATCAACACGCCGGCCGCAGCCGCGGTCATCCGTTCCGGGCAAAGCCACAAGTTGATGTCCGTCATCCAGGCGGGTCGCAAGGTGGGCATGCAGAGCCTGGACACCGTCCTCAAGGAAATGGTCCTGCAGAAGAGGATCTCCTCGCAGGACGCCTACGACCGGGCCGTCAACCGGTCCCAGTTCGAACGCTATCTGGTACGCGAAGAAGCCGCATGAGCGACGGCCGTCGCTACGGGAAAGGAACCGCCGCGTGACTCGGAACAACGTCTTCTACAAGAGCTACGCCGGTGCACTGGTCCTGGCCGCCATCGGCGTCCTGGGTGTCACCGGCGATGCGTTCGGCATCGTGGAAGGGCTCCCTTCCCTCAACACGGCCCTGGGACTCTGGCTGGTCATGGCCACCGTGGCATCCCTGACTCCGCTGCCCCTGCCCCGTGGCGGCGGGCAGATCACCTTGACCCCGGTCTTCGACCTGGGTGCGCTGTTCGCTTTTGGCCCGGGTCCGGCCCTGTGGATCGCCGCGCTGTCCCGCGTGGCCTCGGTCAGCACCCGCGGGTGGCGTCCGATATCGGAGTCCCTCTTGATTCTTTCCCGCGCTGTCCTGGCGGTGTGGGCGGCGGGTGCCGTCTACGGGACGCTGGGTGGCGGGTTCGGTTCCCTCTTCCTGCTCGACGGCGGCAGCCTGCTTCCCCTCGCCGGGGCGGCCGCGACCTATACGCTGATCCGCAACGGCCTCTCCCTGCTGGCCGTGGCGCTCATCGCCCATCACCGCCCGCGTCCGTCCCTGCCCCGCACCGCGGCGTGGAGGGTCGGCGTGCACCTGATACTCATGGCGCCGTTTGCCGTCCTCATCACCGTCACCCAGATCCGGGTCGGGGTGGCGGCGGTTTCCATGTGCCTCATCCCGCTCCTCTTTGCCCGCTATGCCCACGGCATGTGGCGGGACGCCCAGAAGGGGCATCTGGATGCGGTGCGCATGCTCATGGGAGCGGTGGACGCGGCGGATCCCTTTACCCGCGGACACTCGTCCCGCATCGCCAAGATGTCGGTCGCGGTGGCGCGTGCGTTCGGTCATACCCAGCGGGAGATCGAGGCCATCGAATACGCGGCCATCCTGCACGACGTGGGTCGCACCGCGGTGCGCCGGGAGATCCTGCTCAAGCCCGGTCGTCTCACCGAAGCCGAGGCTGCGTCGGTGCGGGAGCACCCCGGCGTAGGCAGGGACATGCTGGAGACGCTGCGGTTCTACGAGGACGCGGCGGAGATCGTTCATTGCCATCACGAGCAGCCCGACGGCCAGGGATACCCCAGGGGTCTTCGCTCCGACCGGATTCCCCTCGGCGCGCGCATCATCATGGCCGTGGCCGCCTTTGACGCCATGACCTCGGACCGTCCCTACCGGCGGGGTCTGGAGCCGCGGGAGGCGCTCGAGGAGCTGCTCGGGAACGCCGGGACCCAGTTCGACGCAACCGTGGTCGAGGTCCTGTTGGATCTGCATGCGGACGGGCGTCTGTTTGCCGAGTTCAGCGCTGCCGAGCTCGACTACCTGGCCCAGGAGGGTTGCAACTCGCGCGCCATGGCGGAGTTTGTCGCCGGCACAGGCCGGTTCATCGAACCCGAGCAGGTCCATCGTCCCTGGTGGACCGAGCCGCAGGGAAGCATCGTTCCGGTCCTGGAAATGCCTCCGGAAGAGGTGATCGAGACCACGGTGCGGTCCAATCAGAACTATCCCCTGGATGCCATCGGGGAGTGGAGCCTGATGGTGGCGGCCCACACGGACGAAGGCTGTGTGCGGGACAACAACGAGGACGCCTACACGGTGTTCGCGGCGGAGAATCTCCACGGGTGCGTGATGGTGGTTGCGGACGGCATGGGCGGCGCCGCCGCGGGGGAGGTCGCCTCCCGGTTGGCGGTGGAGTCGGTGGAAGCCGCGTTCATGGACGGCGAGGACGAGGATGTGGCCTGGACGCTGAAGCGGTCGCTCAAGGCGGCCAACCAGCGGATCCGTGACCGGGCCAAGTCCGACGCGTCCCTGGGCGGGATGGGCACCACCTGCACCGCGGCTTCCGTCGTGGGCAGGGAACTGGTGGTGGGGCACGTGGGGGACACCCGCGCCTATCACCTCCGGGACGGGGTCATTCGTCAACTGACCCAGGATCACACCCTGGCCGAGGAAATGCGCCGGACGGTGGGGGAGGAACATGCCGGCAACCACGGACACAACGTGCTGACCCGGTGTCTGGGAGGGGAAGCCAGGGTTCCGGTGGATCTCTGCGGTCCGGTGGAACTGGAAGCCGGGGACGTGATCGTGCTGGCCAGCGACGGCCTGACCGGGCTGGTCGACGACGAGGAAATCGCCCGGATGGCCTCGGAAGAGGCGCCGCGGGAGGCCTGCCGGGCCCTGGTCGAACTGGCCAAGCAACGCGGTGGCCCGGACAACGTGACCGTGCAGATCGGGGTAGTGGGGAAAAGCTAGGAGAGAGGGGACTCAGGGAAGTTCGAGCCCGGTCTCCTCTTCGCTGATGCTTTCGCCGTCGCAGGTCAGCCGGGAGTCCTGCCCATCGAACCGGGTCTCCAGGTGCACCGGGCGTCCCCAGATCAACGCCACGTTGCGCAGCGTCTGTTCCGCGTAGTCCCGTTTGATCTCCTCTCCCTCGAACCGGTGCCAGAGGCACAGTTCCCCCCGGTTCGCGAAGTTGGCGTCCCGCACGTAGAGGAAGGGGCGCCCCCCGTTGGTGAGGGCGAAGAGCAGCTTTTCCTTGATGAGGGCGAACTGCCTGGAGGCGATCTCGTCCTGACCGCTGCGGTCATTGTGGGCGAACACGAACAGCTTCTGGTCCCGGCAGAACTCCTCGGTGAGGAAGGTGTCGATGAAGGTGACGTCGTTGTAGATCCGACGCACCTGGAAGATCTTCTCCCGCCCCTGACCCAGCTTGAGGTCCCACTCGCGTTTGCGGGTGTAGTCCTCGCACTCGTCGTACTCCTTGCCGAACCGGCCGCGGTTCCAGCGGTCCTCGATGTCCCGGAAGAGCTCGATCCCGATCTTGTACGGATTGAGCCGCCCCGGTTGCATGCTCATGGTCCCCGAGTGGTGGTCGGCGTAGTCGATGATCTCGGCGTCGGAGACGATCTGCTCGGTCATCATCTTCGAGTGCCAGTAGGAGGCCCACCCCTCGTTCATGATCTTGGTCTGACCCTGGGGTGCGAAGTAGTACGCCTCGTTGCGTACGATGGAGAGGATGTCCCGTTGCCAGGCCTCCAGGGGGGCGTGCTCGATGAGAAAGAGCAGGATGTCCCGCTCCGGCTCCGCGGGGAACCCCTTGCGTTTCTCCGCCTCCGCGGCCAGCTTGTGCTCCTGCGCGTCCAGGTACTCCTGCGGGTTGATGAAGGAGTCCATGTAGTCCTTGCTCTTGAGGCGGGTCACGGTGGGGCGGTCGCCGTCCTCCACCGGTTGCCCGGCCCGACGGCGGATGAAGGGACTGTGGGGATCGATCAGATCCTCGATGGACAGGCAGGCGTCGATGAAGGTCTCCACCCGTTCCTGCCCCACCTGCAGCATGTAGCGACGGATGCGACTGGCGTGGTTGGCCGTCTCGTCCATCATCTTGCGGTTGGTGTGCTGGAACCAGGTGTTGTTGCGGAAAAAGTCGGCGTGACCGTAGACATGGGCCATGACCAGCTTCTGGTCCATGACCGAGTTCGAGCCCAGCAGGTAGGCGTAGACCGGGTTGGTGTTGACGACCAGCTCGTAGATCTTCGAGAGCCCGTAGCGGTAGGACTTGGAAAGGTGCTCGTACTCCATCCCGAACCGCCAGTGCGGATACCGGGTGGGGAAACCGCCGTAGGCCGCGACCTGGTTCATCTGGTCGTAGTCGACCATCTCGAAGATGACCGGATCGAACTCGAGACCGGCCTCCCTGGCCATGGCCTCGATGCGTTCCTTCCACTGGGCCAGTTCCGGGGTGAGGGTCGTGGTCACCTCAGCGCCCCTTTCCGAGGAAGGTGCGGATGGAGTCCAGGATCTCGTCCTTGCCGTCGATGCGGCTGGTCACCACGTGCTCCTCGTCGCCGAAGTTCTCTTCCAGGTCCTTGATGAACTGGCCGCTTCCGTAGGGACTCTCCACCTGGCCGTAGGAGAACTGGTTGGCCACCGGGAGCAGGGAGTCCCGCAGTAGCCGCAGGCAGAGCTCGGTGTCGCCGCCGCCCCAGTTGTCCCCATCGGAGAAGTGGAACGGGTAGATGTTCCACTCCTCGGCAGGGTACTCGTCCTCGATGAGACGCCGGCAGAGGTCGTAGGCGCTGGAGATCTTGGTCCCGCCCGACTCGCGCAGATGGTAGAAGGTATGGGCGTCCACCTCCCGGGCCGCGGCGTCGTGCACGATATAGCGGGTCTCGACCTGCTCGTACTGGCTCTGCAGCCAGGTATCGATCCAGAAGGCCTCGATCCGGACCAGCTCCTTCTGCTCGTCCCCCATGGAACCGGAGACGTCCATCATGTAGATGATCACCGCGTTGGCCTGGGGCTCCTCGGTCTCGGTCCAGGAACGGTAGATCCGGTCATCCTGGATGGGGATGATGCGGGGTTTTCCCGGATCGTAGGTGCCGGAGATGATCTGGCGTTTGAGGGCGCGCCGGTAGGTCCGCTTGAAGTGCTTCAGGGATTCGGGACCGGAACGACGCAGGCTGCGGTACCGGTCCTTGCGGCTCACGATACTCCGCTTGCTGCGGGGCTGGATGTTGGGGAGTTCGAGTTCCTCGCCGAGCATCCTGGCCAGTTCCTCGAGGGTGACCTCCACCTCCAGCACATGGCGTCCGGGGGCGTCGCCGGCCTCGTTGCCGGCCTGTCCTTCTCCGTCCACCGGGGTGCCCTTGTCCCCTTCGCCCTGTCCCACGCCGCCCCGGTTGTCGCCGTAGCGGAAGTTGGGCAGGTCGATCGAGGGCAGGGGAATCGAGATCAGGCGGTCTCCCTGTTTCCCGATCAGCTCACCCCGCGTGATGTACTTGCGGAGTTCCTTCTTGATCCGGCCACGGACGATCCGGCGGAACCGCCGGTGGTCCTGTTCGATTCTGAGGGTCACGGCACTTCACCCTTCGGGTGGTCGACGCGGCCCCGGGGTGGCTCCCCGGGGAGGCGTCAACTGTTGGCGTCCCCCCGGGCGAAGATCGAGGCCACGTAGTTCAGGACATCGGTGGCCGACTCCTCGTCATAGCCGTAGTTCTTGATGAGGCGGCTCTTGACGATGTCGATCTTCTCCTGGGTCTGCTTGTCGACCACGTTCGAGACGAGGGTGGTCAGCTTGATCGAGTCCTTCTGGTCCTCGAAGAGCTTCAGTTCCAGGGCCCGGTGCAGACGCGGGTTCATCTTGTAGTCGAACTTCTTGCCCTCGAGCGACAGGGCCCCGATGTAGTTCATGATCTCGCGCCGGAAGTCGTCCTTGCGGCTCTCGGGGATGTCGATCTTGTCCTCGATGGAACGCATGAGCCGCTCGTCCGGCTCCTCGTCCTGGCCGGTGTACTTGTTGCGCACCCGTTCCTTCTGGGTGTAGGCCTTGACGTTGTCGATGTAGTTCGAGCACAGCTTGCCGATGGCATCCTCGTCGGCGGCGATCGCCCGCTGGACCTCGTTCTTGATGATGTTCTCGTACTCCTCGCGCACCACCCCGAGGAGCTCGCGGTAGCGGTCCTTGACCTCCTCGTTGTCGATGAGGCTGTGGTGCTTGATCCCGGACTCCAGCTCGTTGAGGATCATGAAGGGGTTGATGGAACGGGTGCCCTCCATGACCAGGGTGTTGCTGATCTTGTCCTGGATATAGCGGGGGGAGATACCGTCCATGCCTTCGCGCGTGGTCTCCTTGCGGAGCTCGCGAACGCTGTCCTCGGTGTAGCCGGGGAGAAGCTTGCCGTCGTACAGCTTGAGCTTCTGGATGAGGCTGAGGTCGGCCTTCTTGGGTGTTTCCAGACGGGTGAGCACCGCCCACACCGCGGCCATCTCCACCGTGTGGGGCGCGATGTGCTTGCCCCGGATGCGCCCCTGGTTGTAGTCCTTGAGATAGATCTTGATCTCCTCGGACAGCTTGGTGATGTAGGGGATGTCGATCTTCACCGTACGGTCCCGCAACGCCTCCATGTACTCGTTCTTCTGCAGCTTGCGGTACTCGGGTTCGTTGGTGTGCCCGATGATGACCTCGTCGATGTCGGTCTGGGCGAACTTCTTCGGCTTGATCTTGTGTTCCTGCGAGGCTCCCAGCAGGTCGTAGAGGAAGGCGACGTCGAGCTTGAGCACTTCGACAAACTCGATGAGCCCGCGGTTGGCCACGCAGAACTCGCCGTCGAAGTTGAAGGCCCGCGGATCGCTCTCGGAACCCAGCTCCGCGATCTTTCGGTAGTTGATGTCGCCGGTGAGCTCGGTGGAGTCCTGGTTCTTCTCGTCCTTGGGCTGGAAGGTACCGATGCCCACGCGGTCCTGTTCGCTGAAGATGAGACGTTTGACCCGCACGTGCTCCGCGACCACCTTGCTCCAGTCCCCGTGGTAGCGGGTCAACAGCTCCTGGAAGTGGAACCGGCTGACCGGACTCAGGTCCATTTCCGCGAGATGGCTGGTGGGGTAGGGGCGTTCCTGGAGTCCCAGCTCGTTGAGGATGCGGGCCCGCCAGGCCTTGGGAATGAGGAGCAACGGCTCCTCGTGGATCGGGCTGGGCTCGGTGCTCTCGGCCCCGTTGTCCGGGAGATGCCACTGGAAGGTGTACAGCGCCCCCTGGGGCGTGCGGGAGTAGCGCTCCAGCCCCTTCTTGAGCAGGCGCACGATGGTGCTCTTGGAGCTACCCACCGGACCGTGCAGGAGAATGACCCGCTTCTCGGTCCCGTACCCGAACGCGGCCGACTTGACCACGTTGACCAGTTTCATGAGGGGAAGGTCGAGGCCGTAGACCGCGTCGCGACCGCCCCCGTCCGGGTCGTCGAAGAACCGGTAGTGGACAATGTGTTTCTTGGAGTCGACGTACTCGTCGACACCGTAGGACATCAACATGTCGTAGAGGCGTTGATACGCCGTGCGAACGACCTGGGGGTTCTCGGCGACGATATCCAGGTAGTCCTGGAAGCTGCCTTCCCAATTGAGTTCCCGGAAGGACTCCAGGTCCTGAAGCTCTCCGGCCATCGACATCATGTCGAATTTGCGCGGCATGCCAACCTCGCTCCCTGCACCGCGACAACTCCATCGCTGCCCGGCGCGTTGTTCGTAGTCGCGCGTCGATCCGCTACTTGGGCCGCGCGCGGCGGGTGTTTCGGGTCCTTGTCAGGTTATCGGCTCCACTTCAGGCATATTGCAACTCGTATGCCCAAATGGACGAAAAAGCCGGCGGTCTCGTTACCCGGAGAGGAGGGGGGTAAGGTCAACTCAAAGCAAGTCAACAGCTTGCAACAGTGTGCGTCATGCCGGCAGGAAAAACTCGACGTTCCCGGGTGTGGTTGGCGGGGTGTGTGGACCCCGGGGTCGGTAGGCCCAAGGGATGGGCACCGGTCAGGATCTGACCACCTGTGTGGGGCCCGCCGAGTCCGGGTCCGAGTCGCCCTCACCTTGCTCCCCACCCAACTGCCCCTATGCCTTGAACTACACGCTTTTTCCGGGAGTCATTCCCGGGGCCGGCGTGGCCTTGCCACCGCCTTTCCGTTAGCCCGGGGGCCAGGTCATGGGACGGCCGCCCAGAAGATGCACGTGCAAATGGAACACCGACTGCCCCGCGCTCTCTCCGGTGTTCACGACGAGGCGGTAGCCTCCGGCGACTCCCTGGTCGCGAGCGATCCGGGCGGCGGCGGGAAAAACCCGGGCCAGGGCGGTCTCGTGGTCGGCTCGCACGTCGTCGACGCCGGCGACATGCTGCTTGGGGATGACCAGGATATGGACCGGAGCCTGGGGCGCGAGGTCGCGGAAGGCGATGAGATGATCGTCCTCGTAGACGACATCGGTGTCGATTTCGTGCCGGGCTATCCTGCAGAAGATGCACGAAGCGTCCACGAGACCCCTCCCGAATGATGGTCCATCTTGCCAACTGGAAGCAAGTTAGCACCGGTCTTGACCATCGTCAACGCGCCGCCCGGCCAGGGGGGCGCTTCGCGTGCCCCGGGTCAACCTGCTATTCTTGACGGCTTGCCGAACGGTGGTTGGCCACCGCCCACCTTACAAAGGAGTCGATCGGATCATGAAGACGTTGATGACCTGGAGTCTTTTTGCCGCACTGGCGTTCAGCCTCGTTGCCTGCTCGAGCGGCGACAGTGGATCCACGAACGAAACCGCCGAGAATGTCACGCCGAAGGCGGATCCCGTGGTCCAGACGGAGACCCCCACCGAGACCACGCCGCCTCCGGCCGCGGAAGCACCTCCGGTGACGCCCCCGGTGGATCCGAACCGTTTCGCTACCGTGTACGATCCCAACGCCACCTACACGCTGTCCGATCTCCCCACCGAGGGCAGTTTCGTGAAGATCCAGTTCGGCGGCATGACCGACGAGCAGGCCAACCGGATCGTCCATCGCATCAAGACCGAGAACTGCACCTGTGGATGCCCGAAGGACACCATCGAGGAGTGCCTCGTCAACGATCCCCAGTGCGGGACGGTGGTGCAGTTGGCCACCCAGATCATCCGGGAAGAAAAGGCCAAGTAGGGAAGGGGTTCGATCCGGGTCCCGGGGCGCTGGGACCTGCGCGTGCCCTAGAAGGAGCGTCGCAGGTGCAGCGTGACCCGGAAGCCCCCGGTGGAGGGCTGCATTCTCAGCTGCATTTCGGTGCCCGAAAGCCCCCGATAGCGGAGGCTTTCCATGACCGAGTCGACCGAGCGCCATAGCTGGTCCGCGGTGAGCAGCAGGACCCCGGCATAGGAAAGCTTGTAGGCAAATGCGGCCAACTCTTCCTGCGAGGTCCGGGCACGGGGTGTCTGATCCGGGTGGAAGATCGGCGTCTCGTCCAGGGGATCTTCGGGGGTCAGGTAGTCGAGACTGGTGGTGTGGGAGGCGCCGGAAAGGGCCGAGAGCACCGCAGACCCGTGACCGGATGCGCGATCGTTGGCGTAAGAACTTGCCGAGCAATAGACTAAAGCGATGCACACCAGGAAGAGCCCGGTCAGGGCCGGGTGGATCGAATGGCTTGAACTACAGTTGCGGTGGATCATCTGGCCTCGGAAGTCTGCCCGGGAAACGTACCTAGAACACTATAGCACAACAAACTAGGGTTGCCGTCCCGGGCAATAGCCCTGGAGCCGGGAGAATAGTCCCTCCGGAAAGCTTCGCGGCTTGCCCTCCCGGTCCATCGGCATGTGGGTGGTAGATCCGGTGGCCAGGGCCCGTCCCTCCCGTTCTACCCGGTAGACAAAGACCACGCGACGGGTGCGGAGTTCCTCGATGGAGGCGACGATCTCGATCGGGTCGTCGTAGCGGGCCGGGGACCGGTACCGGACCGTGGCCTCGGTGACCGGGAGAAAGATGCCCTGCGACTCGAACTCGGAATAGGGCATTCCCACCGCGCGCATGAAATCCCCCCGCACCACTTCGAACCAGACCAGGTAGTTGGCGTAGTACGCCATCCCCATCTGATCCGTCTCGGCATAGCGGACGCGAAACGCGGTGCGGACCTCCGATCCGTCCATGCGAACCCGCTCCGGCCAGCGATCGTTTCCCTCCGACTCGCGTATACTCAAGTGCTTCCTCCTTGCCGCGTGGCCGGAACCCATGAAAACCCAACGACTCTACCATGATGACGGGACCGTTCGGTCCTTCGACGCCAAGGTGCTCTCGGTCGAGCCCGGTCCGGAGCCGGGGACGGTGGACGTGTGCCTCGATCGCACCGCGTTCTATCCCACCGGAGGGGGGCAACCCCATGATGTGGGAACGCTGGACGGGTTTCCGGTCCTGGACGTCATCGAAGCGGAGGAACTCGTCGTGCATCGGGTTCGCGGTTCGCTCCGGGAGGGGACCGTCCGGGGGGAGGTCGACTGGGATCGGCGCCTGGATCACCGCCAACAGCACACCGGCCAGCATCTGCTCAGCGCCGCCTGTCTTCGGGTGGCGGAGGCGGCCACGGTTGGATTCCATCTCGGGGTGGAGCGTTGCACCATCGATCTGGACCGGGAAGTCGACGAGGCAAGCCTTGCCCGGGCCGAGGCGGCGGCCAACGACGCGGTGCTGGAAGACACACCGGTCGAGGTCACCTGGTACAACGCGCCCGGTGACCTTCCGCCCACCGTTCGCAAGGAAGCGCCGGTCGAGGGTGCGATCCGGGTGGTCTCGGTGCGGGGAGTCGATGCGTCCCCCTGTTGTGGGACGCACTGTGAACGCACCGGTCAGGTGGGTCCGATCAAGGTGCTGCGCTGCGAGCGTCATCGCGGCGGGGTGCGGGTCGAGTTCGTCTGCGGGCGGCGCGCGTTGCGCGACTACGCCGCTCGCCTGGAGGCGCTTCGCAGCCTGGGCCGGACGTTCACCACCGACGACCTGGAGACGCCGGCACGTGCCGAAGCGTTGCTGACCGAGTTCCGGGCAGCCCGTGCCCGTGCGGACAGCCTGGAGGCGGAACTGCGTCGGCGGGTGGAAGCGGAACTTGTGACCCGCTGCGCCGAGGGAATCACCCTGCACGACCTGGGAGTGGGGCGCGAAGGCTGGGTGGGAAAGGTGGCCCCCGGGGTTGCCTCCGCGGCTGGAGAGCCGGTCCTGGTGACCGCCCCGGACGGGGAGGGTTGGCGGATCGCGGTGGCGGCGCCGGTGGCTTCGGCCCGTCCCGCATCCGAATTGCTACGGGATCTCAACACCATTCTGGGCGGGCGGGGGGGAGGCAATCCCCAACTGGCCCAGGGTCGCGTGCCCAGGTCGACCTTCGAGGATGTGGAGCGGGCCTGGAGCGCCGTTTCCGCGCCGGGAGAATCCCATGCCTGAGAACCCGTCACCGGATGAACGTCTCGAGGACGTGGTCCGCTCGTTCCTTTCCGGGGTGGGTGAGGACCCTCGGCGCGACGGGCTGCTGGACACGCCGCGTCGTGTCGCCGAGGCCTGGCGCACCGAACTCCTGGCCGGAATGCGCGAGTCGCCCGAGACCCTGTTCGAGGGAGCGGTGTTCGAGGAGTCTTCGGACCAGATGGTCATGACCCGTGACCTCGAGCTGTTCTCCCTGTGCGAACACCACCTGTTGCCCTTTGTCGGGAAAGCCCACGTGGCCTACGTTCCCGATGGGCGCATCGTCGGGTTCTCCAAGATTCCGCGACTGGTCGACCTGTTCTCGCGGCGGCTGCAGGTCCAGGAAAGACTCACGCGCCAGATTGCCGAGGCGCTGGAGACGCATCTGCGCCCCCGGGGAGTCGCGGTGGCCGTGGAGGCGAGCCACCTCTGCATGACCATGCGGGGGGTACGCAAGCCGGCCTCCCTGGCCGTGACCACCGACCTGCGCGGCGTGTTTCGCGAGGATGCGGGCCGCCGCGCCGAGTTTCTCGCGGTGATCGGGCGCTCCGGCGACGTAGACCCCTCGGCGGGGATCTGAGAGAATGCGCGCCGCATGAAGGACTTCAAACTCCCCGAAGGACACACCATCCAGGTCTTCGAGTCGGTGGACGCCCTCATGGAAGGGGCGGCGCGGGAAATCGTGTCGCGCCTGTCCCTCGGGCGCGCGGTGGCCCGTCTGGTCCTCCCCGGCGGCCGGACGCCCCGACCCCTTTTCGATATCCTGGCCAAGTCGGTGAAGCTGGATTGGAATCGGGTGTGGTTGACCTTCAGCGATGAGCGAGCGGTCCCTCCCGGTCGTCCCGACTCCAACTACCGCTCCGCGCTCCAGGTGCTTCTCGAGCCCCTGGGGATCCCGGTCAACAGCGTCATCCGCCTACGTGGCGAGGACCTTCCCGAGGTCGCGGCCCAAAAGGCGCACCGGGAACTCCAGGTCTGGGCCCAGCGTCAACCGCTCTTCGACCTGGTCATTCTGGGCCTGGGCGCCGACGCGCACGTGGCATCCCTTTTCCCCGCCGACAACTGGCCCGACTACGGCATGTCCTATGCCGCGGCCACCCACCATCCTTCGGGTCAGGACCGGATCACCCTGACGCCGCTGGCCCTGCGCTCCACGGCGTTCACCCTCTTCCTGGTCTCGGGCGGTTCCAAGGCGGAAGCGGTCCGGGCCACGCTGACCGCTTCGGAGGCCTCTCCAC
The DNA here is from genome assembly GCA_942491735.1 of Candidatus Eiseniibacteriota bacterium. Taxonomy (GTDB): domain Bacteria; phylum Eisenbacteria; class RBG-16-71-46; order JABDJR01; family JABDJR01; genus CALOCN01. Next base: position 1,690,417 of record CALOCN010000014.1, read on the forward strand.
AGCATCCGGCCCGCATGGTGGTACCGCCGGGTGGGCAAGCCCTCTGGCTTCTCGACACGGACGCGGCATCGGCCCTGCCGGAGGCCTGGCGGACCTGAGATCGGGCTTCCCGGGGAACCTGGCCCCGATTCCCGGGTCCTACCAGGGGGACGGTTCCGTACTGTTGCTGAACCCTGCCCCCAAGGAGTCTCAAACGCCTTGAAGCCCTGCCTGCTTGTCCTGTCGATCCTCATGGTGCTCTACCCCGGGTTCGCCCAGGCCGGGGCCTGGGTCCAGGAGCCGGGGACGACCTATGTGCGCTTCGTCACCGGCTACCTGGGGACCGACGAGCGGTACGACGCGTCGGGGGATCGGGTGCCCTTCGACGACGCGGGCGGGGGAACACGGGACACGCAGTTCAAGGATCTCTCCAGCACGCTCTACATGGAGTGGGGGGTCCATCCGCGCTGGAACCTGATCGCCGACCTGACCTGGAAGTACGTCGAGGCGGTCCAGCCCTCGGCCGCGTTCAAGACCTGGGGCCTGGGAGACATCCGGCTCGCCATCAAGCGGGGCCTTCTCCAGGACTCCCGGTTCGTCCTGGCCACCGGAGCCATGGTCCTTTTTCCCACCGGCTACGACTCGGACGAGTATCCGTCCCTGGGTTCTGGGGTGAACGAGCTCGCCCTCTTTCTCCAGGGGGGAACCTCGGGAACCGGGTACTGGGTCAACGGCGATGTCTTTTTTCGCTATCGCGGCGATCCGTTTCGCCCCCTGCTGGAGGCGGCGGTGAGCGGCGGTTCCGGCAAGGGCCGGTTCAACGTGCGGGGGGAAGTGCGCGCCGGTGTTCCGATCGGGGACTCCACCCTCAACGGGAGCCCGGACGACCTGCGGTTCGATCCCACCACGGTGGACCCCACCTGGCTCGACCTGGCCGGGGTGGCCTCGTTCGATACCCGGGCCGGAGTCGGCGTCGAGTTGGAGCTGCGCAGCACGGTGGCGGGGGAGAACACCCTGAGCGGGACCCGGATCAGCATCGCCATCGCCACCAGTCCCGTGTGGCGCTGGAGCGGGTCATGAACGGAGCCGGTCGTCTGCTCGGGTTGTGTCTGCTGATGGGGATGGTCGGGTGCGGTCATTCCGTCACCCCGCGCGGGGGGTTCGACGACCCGGCCAACATCCCCCTTCCCGAGGACCTCGGCGTGTTCCCGTCCCGGGGCGGGGTGAGCGTGACCTGGTTCTCCGAGCCGGAGATCTTTGCCGTCATCGACGGCTGGAATCTCTACCGGGCCCGGGGTGTCGGGGAGCCCACGGACGCGGACTATCAGCTGCAGAACCGGGATCTACTGGTCGAGGATGCGTTCCTCGACGACGATGTGGTCGACGGGGAAACCTACTGGTATCGCATGACCTCGGTGACCCCGGCCGGGATCGAGAGCCTGCCGACCGAGCGGGTGCGGACCCTCGTCGACTTCACACCGCCGCCGCCGCCGCTCAACCTGGAAGGGGAGGCGGAGGAGAACCCGGGAGGCGGGTGGATCATCCGGTTGCGCTGGGATCCGGTCGCGGATCCGACGCTGCGCCACTACAACCTGCTGCGCGATCCGCCGGATCCGTTGCTCCCGGTCATCTCGGGGTTGCTCTCCCCGGACTTCATCGATACGCGGGTGGAGGCCGGGTCCACGTACGTCTACGTGGCCACCTCGGTCGATGACAACCTCAACGAGAGCGGCCCCAGCGACCCGGTCACGGTGACCGTGCCGCGATAGCCTGCGGCGGAACCGTCTAGTGGATTTCCTCGACACCCGCCTTGGCCCGCTCCAGCTCGGACAGGAGCGAGGGGGACGCCCAGTCGAGGGGGCCCTTGGCCTGGAAGACCAGCATTCCATGGGGATCGTAGATCAGGGTTTCCGGCCAGCGCCGTACTCCAAGCAGGTCGCCCGCCTTGCGATCCTTGTCCAGGTAGAGCGACGCGCCGGGGATGCCCAGATGCTGGGCGCGTTCGCGCACCCCGTCCCAGGAGGGGGCGCTGGCCACGAACAGGACCTCGATGCCCGGATCGTCGGCGATGGTGCGGGCGAACGCCGCCGCTTCTCCGGCTTCGGAGGCGTTGCCGTCCATGCGGAAGAAGTGGAGGACCAGCACACGTCCCGGGGTCCCGACCAGGTTCCGCCGGTTTCCCGCCGTATCCTCGATACGGACGAAACCGGTTCCCTTCAGGCTGGCCATGGCGTGGTCATGGTCGGCGTGCCGTGGCGGGGTGAGGCTGAAGAACATCTGGACTGCGATGAAGCCCATCACCACGAGGATGCCGACCGCGAAAATGATACGGGGTGCACTGCTGGATCCAAACATGGCGCGAAGGATACCGGATGGACGCATCGGGTGGAAGGTTCCTGCGTTCGCCTGCTAGGATTCCCCACATGACCCTACCCATCGCATTTCCCCGACCTGTCCTGCTCCTTCCCGTACTCTTGGCGTTGGCCCTTTCCGGCCGCGCCCTGGCGGAGTCTCCCATGGAACTGCCTTCGAGCCCCGGCGAGATCTGTCCCGTACTGGTGGGCACGGAGATCCCGGACGCCCTGATCCAGGATCTGGACGGGAATGAGGTGAGCCTGCACGAGGCGGTCGGGGGCAAGCCCACCGTACTCATCTTCTATCGTGGCGGTTGGTGACCCTACTGCAACATGCAGCTCGGTGAGCTGCGCACGGTGGAAGCGGAACTGGACTCCCTCGGGTATACCCTTCTCGCGCTGAGTGCGGACCGCGTGGCCGAGTTGCAGCCGGTGCGGGAGGAGAACGAGCTGGGCTATGCGCTCTATTCCGATGCTTCCCTCGCCGCGGCCAAGGCCTTTGGCCTGGCCTGGCGCATGCCGGACGACATGGTGACGAAGTACAAGGACGGGTACGGGATCGACCTGGAAGCGGCTTCCGGGATGGATCACCACTCGCTGCCCGTGCCGGCCGTGTTCGTGGTCACCGCCGACGGGCAAATCGGGTTCAGCTACGTGAATCCGAACCACCGCGTTCGCCTGGATGTCCAGCTTCTGGTCGCCGCGGCCAGGGGGCTGGTGCCCCAGGAGTAGTCACGGGAGCTTGCCCTTTGGTCGTCGAGCCCGGATGATCGGGGCATGTCCAAACGACGCGTTTCCCTGGCCAGTGTCCGTCACGCCTTCTCGACCATCATCTGGCCGCGCCGCAAGCTGGTCTTCCTGGGGCTGGTCCTGGTCGGCATCAACCGCATGTCCGGACTGGTCCTCCCCGGATCCACCAAGTACCTGATCGACCGGGTCATCGTCGAGAAGGACGCCGAGCTGCTCAAGTGGATCCTGGTCGTGGTTGGGCTGGCCCTGCTCGTCCAGTCCGTGACCTCGTTCCTGCTCACCCGTCTGCTGAGCGTCGAGGCCCAGCACCTGATCTCGATCCTGCGGGCACAGATGCAACGGCACATCGCGCGTCTCCCGGTCGGGTTCTTCGACCGGAGCAAGAGCGGGGAGCTGGTCTCCCGCATCATGAACGACGTGGAGGGGGTGCGGAACCTGGTCGGCACCGGTCTCGTGCAGCTGGTGGGGGGGCTGCTCACCGCGGTGGTCTCGGGGGTGCTGCTGGTCCGGATCAACGCCAGCATGACCCTCTATGCGTTCATCCCCATCGTGGTGTTCGGGCTCATCTCCATGAAGGCCTTCGCCCACATCCGCCCCATCTTCCGGCGGCGGGGGGCGATCACCGCCGAGGTCACGGGACGACTGACCGAGACCCTCAACGGGATCCGGGTCATCAAGGGATTCCACGCCGAGGCCCAGGAGGATCGGGTCTTCGAGGACGGCGTGGAGCGTGTGTTCGGCAACGTACGGGAATCGTTGACCGCGACCAGCCTGGTGACCAGCCTGGCCACCCTGCTCATGGGACTGACCAGCGTCATCATCATGGGGGTGGGAGGAACCCTGATCATCAACGGCGAGATGACGGTGGGGGACTTCGTGGCCTTCACCCTCTATCTTGCCTTCCTCATCTCACCCATCGTGCAGATGAGCAACATCGGGACGCAGATGACCGAGGCCTTCGCGGGGCTGGACCGGATGGAAGAGATCCTGGGCATGGAGCAGGAGGAGGACGACCCGCGTCGTACGGTCGAGCTCCCGGACCTGCGTGGACACATCGTGTTCGAGCACGTCTCCTTTGCCTACGAGGCGGGAAAGGACGTGTTGCGGGATATCAGCTTCGAAGCGCTGCCCGGTACGGTGACCGCCCTGGTCGGGAGCTCGGGGTCGGGCAAGAGCACGGCCGCGGGGCTGGCCGCGTCGTTTCGAACCCCGACCCGGGGCACGGTCAAGGTCGACGGTCACGACCTGTCCACCATCCGGCTGGGGGCCTATCGTAGCCGGCTCGGGGTGGTGCTCCAGGATGAGTTCCTGTTCGAGGGAACGATTCGCGACAATCTGCTCTTCGCGCGGCCCGACGCGGACGAAGGGGATCTCCGGTCCGCCATGGTCTCGGCCCACGTACACGAGTTCACCGATCGTTTCGAGAAGGGTCTCGATACGCTCATCGGCGAGCGCGGGGTGAAGCTCTCCGGAGGACAACGTCAGCGGGTCTCCATCGCCCGCGCCATCCTTGCCGATCCGCGGATCCTCATCCTGGACGAGGCGACGTCGAGCCTCGACACCGAGTCCGAAGCGTTCATCCAGGAGAGCCTCCAGCGGCTCATGCAGGGTCGCACCACCCTGGTCATCGCCCACCGGCTCAGCACCATCCGGCGGGCGGACCAGATCCTCGTGCTCGAGGACGGCCGGATCGTGGAGCGGGGCACCCACGAGGAACTCATCGCCCGCGAAGGGCGCTACTACGACCTCTATACCTATCAGGCCCGGATCTGACCCTGCGGCGCTACTCGCCGGAGGACCGCCAGCGCAGCGCGGCGGATTCCCCCTGACGCGCGTAGTCGGCCGCCTCGGCCAGGATGCGGGCGGTTTCCTGGGGGGCGTGGAACCCCATGGAGTTCTCCGCCGCCACGAAGTCCAGGCGCCATTGCGCCTTGCGCTGCAGTTCCAGTGACGCCTCCAGTTGCCGGGCGGTTGCGCCCTCCGACTTGGCCTGCGCCACCGCGTCGAGCAGGTCCATGAGGGCGGCGCCGGCGCGCTGCAGGAGCTCGTGGTTGCGATCCTGGATGACGTCCACCCGGGCGAGGATTTCCTCGGCCTCGAAATGGTGGCAGGTCTGACAGGCCCGGTTCACGTTGAGGAGGGGACTGCGAACCCAGTGGTCCGAGATCTTGCTCGCCCCTTCGCGCATGTAGGGCATATGGCAGTCGGCACAGGAGACGCCGCTGCGGGCGTGGATCCCCTGGGACCACAGCTCGTACTCCGGGTGCTGGGCCTTGAGGATCTCCGCTCCGGATTCGGCATGACGATAGTCGAGAAAACGCGAACCATCCGGGTTCTTGGTCTTGTTCCAGAAGGACTCGATGTTCTCCACCTTGAGCCCCTCCCCCCACGGGAAGGTCAGGGGCATGCCGCTCCCACAGTAGTACTCCACGTGGCACTGGGCACAGACGTTGGAACGCATCTCGTTGCGGGAGGCGTGGACATTGGGGTCGTAGGGTGTCTTGCGCTCCCCGGCCCGCCACTCCTCCATGGAGGGGAGATGCGGGACCGGAGCATCGGACTCGGCCAGGCGTTGGATGCCCTGGATGAACCCCGGGCGCGTGACCCGCAGCTGCATGTCCTGGGGGCTGTGGCAGTCCACGCAGGAGACCGGGTGGGCGTGGCCCATGTCGTGCAGTTTGGCATTGAGATCCTTGTAGGCGTACTTGTAGGTCTCCTCGAACCCCTTGATGGGGTCGCCGTCCCCCAGCTCGCGGTAGAGCGGCATGATGGAGGCATGGCAATGGAGGCAGGAACCGGATTGCGGCTTGGTCTGCCGCTCCGTTTGTTCCTGGTCGGCCAGCATGTAGGCATGGCCCCGCCGGTCCCGGTAGTCGATGGAGAAGGCGTACCCCAGGAACATCCGCTTGAGCCAGGGGTCCCGTTCGATTTTCTCTTCCGGAAGGGCCTCACTGCCCCCGTGTCCCCCGAAACGGGTCCGGGTGGCCCGGGACGTACGGAGGTACGAGTCGTACTGACGTGGCCAGTTCTTGCCCCAGATCGCCGGGTCGGTGTCGTCCTCGGTCACCTGGACCAGGACCGGGAACCGGTCCCGCTCCTCGGACTTCCGCTGCGAGATGTTCATGATCAGGGCCACGAGGGCCCCGGTGGCCAACGCGGTGACCAGGATGACAACGACAAGGACGCGCTTCATTGCGGAATGCCTTTCCCGGGGGTTCCCCGAGGGAGTTCTTTCTCTTCACCGCGATCCGGTCCGCCCAACCCCACCTTCTCGCCATGACCGGCCGAGCGATGACAATGGAGACAGTTCACCGCGTCGGCATCGGTGGTGGCGCCGGCGACCAGCCCATGGATCATCTCCGAGTGGCACTCCCGGCAGTTGGCCTGGAGGATACGCAGGTTGCCCGGGGTGAGACGGATGGGCTCGTCGAAGTCCTGGAAGGTGAACCCCTTGGAGTGGTGATACCCGTTGGACGCCTTGGCCAGGTACTTGCCGACGAAGTCGTGGGGGAGGTGGCAGTCGACGCAGGTGGCGACGCCATGGTGGCTCGCCTTCTGCCACGAGTCGAACTGGGGCTGCATGATGTGGCAGTTGACGCAGGCTTCGGGCTTCTTGCTGAAGTAGGAGAGTCCCTCCGCATAGCGGAAGGTAAACGTACCCAGTCCGAGGAAGATTCCCAGGGCCACGGCAAGAAGAACGAGGAGTCGGTTGGGGCTCATGGGTGCACGATGCTACCGTGTCCTCGACGGGACGAACAGTGGGGGAGGGCTCACGAACTGGACAGCTCCCAGAGGGCCTCGCGCAGCCGCCGGTGCCGGTCGAACCGGCGCACGAAGTCCGACTCCCGTCGCCCCCCCTTGGCCCGGATCACCGCGGCGAGGGACTCCCGCTCGCCGTGGGACCAGGAGCGTGCCCCGAGCAGATCGACGAGCGGGGCCCACCGGGTCCAGGCGTCTCGTTCCGCGGGCGGGAGCGTGTCCAGGGACACACCCAACAGGTGGGCGGCTTCCCGTGCGCACGCCTCCAGCCCCTCTTCCCGCTTGGATCCGAACCGGCCCGCCATGGCGCTCGAGAGGCGCAGGCCGACCGTGTCGCGGCGGAACTCGCCCATGACCGTGTCCCGTGGCTCCTTCAGATCGAGGTACATGTTGACCGAGGCCAGACGGTTGAGCCGGGTCATGCCGGTACGGTAGCCGGGCGTCTCCTTCACCTTCCGCGCTTCCGCCGCAGCGGCACGCGCAATGACCGGATCCCGGGGGCGGAAGCCCAGCTTGTAGTAGAACCACCAGGCGCCGGAACGAAGCCCCTCGGGGTTCTCATGTCCCATCTGGTACGGGTCGACCACGAAGGCATCCGCCTTGAACAGGTGTCGCACCACCCCTATCGATCGTCCATAGAGATGAGCCGCCTCGGCGCCCCGGAACTCCGGTGACAGGTTGTATGCCACCTCCGCGGAGTGGAAGAGGCCCGCGGCCAGCAGGTAGCCGATGGTGATGCCGTTGCGAAGGATGAGAAACCCGTAGGCCGCGTCCAGCATCTGCCGCCGCTGGGGGATCGTGCCCATGCAGGCGAATTGGATCCCCTCGGGGTAGGTGAACATGCGGACGTCGTTCTCGTCGGCGTGGACGAACGCATCGAGGTCCCGCTCGCGTACCACCATCAGGGTGCGCGCCATGGCGATCAGGGTACGGGCCTCGCGCCGCGGCACGGAGCGCACCTTCGGCTCGCGTGCGATCTCCCGCCGGAACGTGTCACGACCGCTGTGAGGCGGGCGGGTCTGGAAGTACACCGGGGCGGAGCGATGGCACTCGAGGGTCGTGCTGGGGGTGGTCGGTCCCGGAAGCAGCCGGAAGGGGATATCGATCTCCTCGAACAGGACCTCACGGGGAAGCGAGTCCGCTTTCAGGGCATGAAAACGCCCTACCACGAACTCGGCGTCGGTTTCCCGGTCCCCCTTGAGTTGCTCGATCCACTCCCTCGTGGAGAGCGAGGCCTCCTCGATGGCCAGGGTCTCGTTGAAGGGCATCAGCAGGGTGAGCCGCGAATCGAGTAGCGCCCGGGACTTCCCCCGAAAGGCAGTCCAGTCGATCCGGAGGCGCCCCCCGCAGCGCTCGGCCAGCCAACAGAGGGTGAACCAGTAGAAGCGGAAGTGAACCTCGGTTCCGGCGATGCCCGAGTTGATCAGTTCCTCCCGTGCGTGCCGGAAGTCATCCCGTTCCGGGAAGGTTTCCAGGATCGTCTCCACCCGGTCCAGAACGGCGCGGTTGTCGGGATAGGCGCGGATGAACCGGAGCAGGTCGTGCAACCGTCGCACCGAGTCCGCGTCTTCCAGATCGGTGTGGGCCAGCTTATCCAGTAGCCGGAGCTTCCGTTTGGCTACCCCTGATCCAAATCGGAAGCGCAGGCCGTCGAGGGTCGCGAGCGGTCCGGGCAACGTCTTCGACACCGGAAAACCTCCAACGGAGAGGGTCGGGCCGAGGATTCTGTTGGTAGACTCCTGCGGCCGCGAGGGGAGCGCCATGTCGTCTTCCCCCGCAAGTCTTGTCTCTTCTACCTGAATCGAGGATCGCATGAGTGCCCGTGTCCGTCCAATCCAACCCGGCTCGATGCGTTTCCTGCTTGGTTGTTTCCTCCTGCTGTCCCTGCTGTCCCTGCTGCCGGCGGTCCAACCCGCATGGGCCCAGGAAGGGGAGCACGGGCCGGAGATCCCCTTCGGGATGCCACTCCCCGAGGGATGGAGCTCGGAGACGATTCCCTTTCCGCTGGGCTTTGCCCCGGAGCTGGAGTACGAAGGGATCGAAGAACTCCGTTTTGCCCCCGGGATGATGACCGCCGATGCCCCCGACTACTGGTCCTATGCCTTCGTGTGGTGGGTTCCGGCGGGGACGGATCTGTCCCATGCCCGGGTTGCCAAGGACCTGGAGCACTACTTTGCCGGCCTGACCCGGGCCGTGGTCGAATCCCGCGGGCGGGAAGTGGATGTGGATGCGCTCGAGTTCGACGTGGAGCTCATCCCCGATGAGGAGGACGAGAAGAAGTTCTCCGGGCACGCGGTCACCTTTGACGCCTTCGTCAAGGTGGAACCCCTCACCTTGCGGTTGGAAGTGGAAATCATGGACTGCCCCGAAGCGGAACATCGGGTCGTCATGTTCCTGATCTCCCCGCAACCAAGGGAACACGCCATCTGGGCGGAGCTCGCCGGAATCCGCAAGGGTTTCCAATGCGATGGGGGAGTCGAGGCCACGCGACACGCGTCGCCCGACTAGTCCACGCCGAACCAGGCCGCCGGAGCGGCCGCACTTGGGCGGATGCGATCGGATGGGGGTCCGCTATACTTGAGCACTCGCCAGAAAACACTTCCAAGTTCAATTGTGCTTCAAGGGGGTTGCTCCATGGGAGTCGGATACCGTCGCATTCTCATCCCGGTCGTCGTCCTGGCCTGTGTTCTCCTGCAGGTCCCGGCTTCCGCCCAACTCGTTGTCAACGAGCCCGGTTTCTGTGTGACCACGCTCCCGCCGGGTGTGGGGGCGAAAGGCGGGGAGTGCAGCCCCGGCGGAATCTGGGGAGACTACGTCTACTTCAGCGACAGCAACGGCAACACGGTGGATCAGGTCGACTTCCTCGACAACATGTTCTTCTTTGCCGGGGGGGTTCCCGATCTCTTCTTCCCGGTGGGACTGGTCTTTGGCCCGGGTCCGGCTGCTGACTTCGGAGATTATCTCTACGTTGCGGTCAACAGCTCCAACCGCATCACCCGGATCACGCCCGGGGGAATTACCTCGTTGTTCGCCAACATCCCCTCGCCGGGGGACGTGACCTTCGATCCCAGCGGCGCGTACGGCACCGAACTCTTCGCCACCACCGCCTTCTCCGGCCCCATCAGCAAGGTGACCAACGCCGGCGTGGTGAGCACGTTCTCCACCGTGCAGGCCACCTACATCCGATTCGGTCCGGGTGGAGCGTGGGGGTCCGGTCTGTACTCGACCTCCCAGGGCGTTGTCCCGGGGGTGGGCATCGTCACCGTGGATCCGGCCGGGACGGCCACCCTGTTCTCGGGGGGGTTCAGCACTCCGGAGGGATTCGATTGGGCCTTCGGGCCGGGGTTCGACGGGGACATGTTCGCACCCGACCTGGGAACCGGCGAAATCTGGCGCGTGAAGTCGGACGGCACCCGCACCCTCTATGCCACCGTGGCCGGCGCCTCCTCGGTGACCTTCTGCAACGGTACGCTCTATGTGACCAGCTTTGCCGGGGGCTGCTACAAGATCGAGGCGTGCGGTCCGGTGCGCAGCGAGCCCGCGTCCTGGGGCTCGATCAAGCTGCACAACCCGGACGGCGATTAGACCCGGTCCGGTCACCGTCCTGTTCGGCCTAGGGGCGTTGCAGTTCCTCGATGAGCTGCAACGCCTGCCCGGCCCCGGCAGACGCGCTGTCCCTGGCCGCGAACGCGCGCAACCAGTCCACCGCATCCGCGAGATCTCCCTGCTGCGCCATGACCCGGGCCGCGCGCAGGACCGGTTCCGGATCCTGGGGCATGAAGCGGGTCGCGGTGTGGTAGGACGTTACTGCGTTCGCGGCGTCTCCCATCCCCTCATAGGCTTCGCCCAACCCGAGCCATGCCTCGCCAAGGTTGGCATCCTGGCGCAGGGCGTGCGAAAGCACCTCGTGGGCGCTCGGAAAGTCCTCCCGGGACAGATGGACCCGTCCCATCCCGGTGAGGGCCTGGGCCTCGTTGGGCCTTGCCCGGAGGACCGCACCCAGGAGGCGTTCCGCCTGATCCATGTCCCCGAGCTCCACCGAGATCTGCCCGGCGAGCAGGGCGAGCTTGCCGGAGTTCGGGAACCGCCGCGCGGCTTCCGACAGGACGACTTGCCCGGCCAAGGGTGAACCGTCGCGGAGTTCCAGTCGGGCGAGGGAGAGATAGCACTCCTCGAACCCCGGGTTCAAGGTGGTGGACCGGCGAAACGCGGTCCGGGCTCCGTCGAGGTCTCCGGTTTGCCATCGGGCGTGCCCCAACTGATAGAAGAGTCGGGAATCCCCCGGCGCGAAGGGCGCGGTGATCTCCAGGGCGGCCAAGGCTTCCCTGGCGCGCCCCGTCCGCATGAGATACGTGGCCAGGTTCAGGGCGTACCGAGGCGTGTGCGGCTGGGTCCGGTGCGCCACGGTCAACGCGTCGACCGCTGCGGGGATGTCCTGGCTGGAGAGGTGGATCTTGTACAACTCCTCGAACGCGTGGGCGCGAGCGAAGGGAGCCACGTGGGCGTCCTCGTGGTTCAGGAGACGGAAGCGGCGCATGGCCTGCGCCGGGTAGGTGTCCCCGACGACCCAGGGGACGGTATGGAAGACGGTGACCGCGATCAGGATCGCGCCGGCCCGGCGGGCCAGGCGTCGTTCCTCCCGCCACCAGGGATGGCGGGCCAGGGTGAGGCCGACGAAGAGAAGCAGGGGAATGGCGGCGACCGAGAACAGGTCCCAGTCCCGTGCCGCGCCGATCTCCCGGTTGTAGAAGAACGACACGCCCCAGAGGGGAAGGCCGGCCCATAGAAGAAACCGTTCCTCGCCCGGAAGACCCCTGGGAATCCGCAGCAGGAGGATGGGAAGGGCCAGCAGGGCGGCGAACGGCCCCAGCAGGAGCTGTTCCTGGAAGAAGTCGTTGAGGTGGGGCAGGCTGAGCAGCCCGTACGGGACCTTGTTCCCCTCGGCACCGTCCAGCGGCAGGAGCTTGGTGGCGTAGATCCCGTAGGTGGCGACCAGCTTCTGCGCGAGTCCCGAGAGGATGAGGAGCCCCAACACGGTCACCGCCGCACCCAGGAGTAGGAACAGGCCCCGCTTGCGATGACGGAGGATGGGGGGATGGTTCCACAGGAGATAGAGCGCTCCGGGAGTCGTGAAGAGGACGCTCACATGGAAGGGAACGGTGAGGACAAAGGCGAGGATGGCGGCGGTGGCGCCCTTTCCCGATCGCACGGCGCGGACGCCCAGCATCAGGAAGAGGGTGAGCCCCACCGCGGGAAGCGGATACGTCTCCACGTATCCATAGAACAGCCGGGTGAAGCCCGAGAGCATGAGCAGGGCGAAAGCGAGCAGGGCGCCGGGCGTTTGCCCCAGGGTGCGGCCGCAGAACCGTGAGGCGAGCAGGGCGAAGACGATCCCGGCGGCAATGCTGACCGCGGCCATGGTAATCGCGGGCGAGGGAGAACCCAGCAGGCGATTGAGTGCGAAGTGTCCCCACAGCGAGGCCGGTTCGTTGTGCCACAGAAGCGTGCCGTTCTGGATCTGGGTGATCCACAAACCGCCGTCACCCAGAAGCCAGATGCGCTCGCGTCCCAGCCAGAAGACCAAGCCGGCGCTCACGGCAACGAGAACCTGGGCCGGGCGGGATCCGAGGTTCCAGGAGGGGCGCCCCCGCGTGCCCAGCCAGAATCCCCCGCCGGCGGCGACGCCCAGCAGGGCTCCGAGAACCCACCAGAAGCGGGGAAGAAACGCATAGTGGTGCGCACCCCAGTTCGATGGGCTGGGCAAAAACGTCGCCAGCAGCTGCAGCAGCAGCGTGGCCAGGGAGATGACGAGGATCAGGAGGTAAAGTCGCAATGGCCATGCCCCGTGGACGCATCGGAAAGGGAGGTCACCCTAGCATAGCGGTGTGGGGCGGATGCGAAGCGGTGGGAGCCTGCGGGGTCGCCCCGGGGGGGGGCGATGGATCAACGGGGCGCTTGGTGGGGGAGCGACCCGGAAGTGGAGTGGGGGAGGGGGCAAACAGGTTGCCCCCTCCCGGCACGATCTACCAGTTGGACCGACGACCGCCGCCGCCGCCGCCACCCTCGCGGGGCTTGGCCTCGTTGACCTTGAGGGCCCGACCATCCACGGAGTGGTTGTTCAGGGCCTGGATGGCCTCGGGGGCACCGGTGCTCATCTCGACGAACGCGAAGCCACGGGGGCTTCCCGTCTCGCGGTCGGTGATCACGGCCACCGAGTCCACGGAGCCATGCTCGGCGAACAGGGTGCGGAGGTTGTCCTCGGTCATGCTGAACGGCATGTTGCCGACGTAAATCTTCTGGGACATGGTATTCCTCGATCGGGCGGACTGCGCATCGCTCCACCCGAACTCAGGAGTGTGGCCCGATTGGAATCCCCGCCACGGACGCGGCAAGGGCATAGGGCCTACTAGGTCGTTGGAACACCGGGTCGTGGAGAGAACTCAGGAGGAATTCGGAATAATCCGGAACACGTCAGGAGGTTTCTTCAGAAGGGTGCGCCAAATGCGCAGGGGCACTATAGCAGTGATCGACACGGGAAGGAGAAAAGATTGTGTTTTTGTTCCCAGTGGCCGGGAACAGCCCTCGCGCTATACTCCCGTGTCAAAGGAGGCGCCAGCCAATGAATCAGGAGAACAAGACCCGGGGCCGCAACTCCCCGTGCCACTGTGGTTCCGGGAAGAAGTACAAGCAATGCTGCCTGGTCAAGGACGAGGCCGCGCAACGCGAGGCCCGTGCCGCCGCGGCCAAGGAAGCGGCGGCGGCAATCGAGAACGAGCCGGCCGAGGCCGGCGAGGGCCCAGCCGAGGACAGCGCGGCCGGAGGGATGGATCGGACCGCCCACCACCAGACGCCTCGGCGGGACACGGCGCAGCCGTGGAAGCGTGGGGCAGCCAACGCTCCTTCCGCCCAGCGCAAGAGCCTGCCCCGCAAGACGGGGGGGAAGTAGCCTCCGCCCTGCTGGCGTAGGGTGCTAAAACCGGGTAACGTACGCTGTCGCGATCGACGCCACCCATCCGGCATAGCGATTGTGTCGTAACGCATTGAACAACAAGGAGATATACGCATGTCCGAAGCGAAGGGATTGAGCAAGCCGGTCAAACTGCAGGCCGAACTGGCGGCCATGTTGGGTGTCGCGGAGCTGCCCCGGACCGAAATCACCAAGAAATTGTGGGACTACATCAAGGCGAACGGCCTGCAGACCAAGACCGAGAACGGGAAGCCGGAGAATGCCGGCAAGTTCATCGTCGCCGACGCCACCCTGCTGCCCATTTTTTGCAAGACCAAGTCGACGAGCAAGTCCGGCAAGCTCACCGACCTGACCCAGCTCAAGGAAGGCGAGACCATCAACATGATGCAGATGGCCGCCGTCGTGGGAGCCAATATCGTCGACTAGCCCTGATCATCGACTCGCGCTGCGCGGATGCCCTGGGCCGCTCTAGCCGCCCAGGGTCCACACCTCGCGACCGGTCTTGAGGTGCTTCTTGTGGATGACCACGTCCTCCGCCCCTTCGGCTTCGGCGATGGCCAGGAGTTCCGCGTAGTCTTCCGGGGTGCCGTCGCAGAATCCCATGGGTCGCGAGTTGTTGGGCAGGTTGAGTTGAACCCGGAACTCGCCACGATTCCAGCGTGTCTGCGTAGCGTTGCTGTAGGGGTGGATCATGGATCCATCCTAGGACACTGCCTTCCCGGTCGCCAGCGGCTTTTGAGCCGGAGTGCGTGAGCCGGTGGAGAGCAGGAGGACCCTCCGGATGGTGTCACGCCCGGCCGAGATCCCCTGCGCGGACCTGGACGCCGCGGTCGCTTTCCTTACCGGGAACCTCGGGTTCCGTATCGACATGGTGTTCCCGGCGGATCGCCCCACGGCGGTTGAACTCTCGGGGTTCGGCGTGTCCCTTCGACTCGTCTCCAGCGCGGGCCCCGTCCGGGAGCCGGTGTCGGCCCACCCTTCGCTGGGTGTCACCCGGTTTGGCCGCGACCGCAACTGGCATGTCGGACGCGCCGGGATGCAGTACCGGGATCTGATCCCCGGGCGGCTCGGCGGTTGGACCGTGGCCTCGCACATCCGGATTGCCGACGAGGGGCCGGTGCCCGACTATGTCCACTATCACGAGATCCGTTTCCAGATGATCTACTGCTATCGGGGTTGGGTCCGTGTAGTCTACGAGGATCAGGGTGAGCCCTTCGTCATGAACGCCGGCGATTGTGTTCTCCAGCCGCCGGGGATCCGGCACCGGGTCCTCGGGAGTTCGGCCGGGCTCGAGGTGATCGAAGTGGGTTGCCCGGCCGAGCATGAGACGTGGGCCGACCACGAGCTGACCCTGCCCACGGGGAGCGTGCGATCGGATCGCGACTTCGACGGGCAGCGCTTCCACCGGCACGTGGCCCAGGACGCGGGGTGGGAAGCATCGGATAGGGAAGGGTTCCTCTCGCGGGACCTTGGGATCGGGGAAGCAACGCGTGAGGTGGCCACGGCCCGGGTGCTCCGGGTCGCGCGGGGGCCGGCAGGGGTCTCGTCCAACCCGTCCGATCGACAGCGCTTCCTGTTCGTGCTGGAGGGAAGGGCGGCGCTCCGGACCGCCGGCGTTCCCGACATCGAAATCGAGTCCGGAGACTCCATGGTCGTCCTCCCATCCGTCGCCTTCGACTGGATCGACTGCTCACCGGACCTCGAGTGCCTCGAAGTGTCCCTACCCAGGAAAGCCAGCCCATGACAACCGTGCGGATAGCCCTTGAGCGATGTGTACTGACGATCCTTCTTCTGGGCCTGGCCCTGCCGGCGAACGCGAGTCCCCAGGAGGAGGAGCAGGGTTGGCGGGCCCGGATCGCGCCCTACTTCTGGCTCACATCGGTCAGCGGTGACCTGACCCTGGTGGGACAGGACGTGCCCGCGGACACGCCGCTCGGCGATGTCCTCGAGGCGCTCGACGCCTCCATCATGTCGCACTTCGAGGTCAGCAACGGGAATTGGGGCGTCTTCCTCGGTCAGGTCTACGCCAGGATGTCGACCGGGTTCGAGACCGGCGGCCCCATCAAGGTGAGCGTTGATGCGAGTCTTGTCCTGCGGGTGATCGAGTCGGGCGGGGTCGTTCGGTTGCTGGATTCCCGATCCAAGTGGTCACCCGATGTCAGCGCGATCGTGGGCATCCGCTATTGGAGTCAGGAGTTCGAGCTGCAGCGCGGAGACCGGACTCCCACCCGGCTCGGGGTCGACTGGCTGGACCCGTTCCTGGGCGTCCGCGCCTCGTTCCATCCGTCCAACAGGGTCGAGTTCGACTTCCGCGGGGACGTGGGAGGATTCGGGATCTCGAACGATACGTCCGATATCTCCTGGAACCTCTGGTTCAACGCGGCCTACCATGTCTCGTCGACAGTGTCCTTTTGGGCAGGCTATCGGGCGCTCTATGCGGACTTCACCGAGGGGGAAAACATCGGGCGGTACACCTACGACGCGACGTTGCATGGTCCCACTCTGGGGATCGGGTTCACGTTCTGACCGCCGGGCCCGACGTCAGGAGAGCAGGATCTCCAGATCCTCGGGGGCCAACTTCTGCATGAGGCTCCGGTCCTCGGTGATGATCGAGGTGGCGAGGTCCCGCTTGGCGTCCTGGAGTTCGAGGATGCGTTCCTCTACCGTGTCCCTGGCGATCAGCCGATAGGCGAACACCTGGCGGGTCTGTCCGATCCGGTGGGCGCGATCAATGGCCTGGGCTTCCACCGCGGGATTCCACCAGGGATCGAGCAGGAAGACGTAGTCCGCCGCGGTGAGGTTCAGTCCCAGCCCGCCTGCCTTGAGGCTGATGAGGAACAGGGGACACTGGGGATCCTCCTGGAAGCGGGCGATCTTCTCTTCCCGCTTGCGGGTGCGCCCGTCGAGGTACTCGTAGGGGATCCCTTCGTCATCCAGGTGGCGTCGCACGATGGCGAGAAAGCGGGTGAACTGGGAGAACACCAGCGCCTTGTGTCCCTCGTCGATGATCTCCCGTAGCAAGGGGAGCAACGCTTCGATCTTCGCCCCCTCCTCGTCTTCGAACTCCGGATCGATCAGCGCCGGGTGACAGGCGGCCTGGCGCAGACGCAGCAGGGCTTCCAGAACGTGGATCTTGGATCGGTTCAGACCCACCTCGTCCACCTTTTGCTTCAGGGACGTGCGGTAGTGCTCACGGAGTTCACGGTACCGGCGCAGCTGCTTTCCCTTGAGCTCGCAGATCAGGGTCTGTTCGCTGCGGGCCGGCAACTCGGATGCCACCTGTTCCTTGGTGCGCCGCAGGATGAACGGGCGCACCGCCCGGGCGACCAGGGAGAGGTTCCCTGCATCGGCCGTTCCGTTTCTCAGCGCCAGTCTCTGGAACCCCGCCGCGCTGCCCAGCATGCCGGGGTTGAGGAACTCGAAGAGGCTCCACAGCTCGCCCAGATGGTTCTCGATGGGGGTGCCGGAGAGCGCCAGCCGGTGTCGCGCCTTGAGCAGGCGAACCGCCTTGGCGCGGCCCGTTCGTGCGTTCTTGATCGCCTGGGCTTCGTCGAGCACCACATAGTCGAAGGCAACCTCCTGGAATTTCAGGATGTCGCGGTGGAGCGTGGCATAGGTGGTGAGCACCAGGTCACAGTCGGGGAAGTCGACCTGGCGGTTGGGACCGGAGTGGACGAGGACCCGCAGGTTCGGGGCGAAGCGTTCGGCCTCGGTGTGCCAGTTCCAGAGAACGGAACGGGGGACGACGACCAGGGACGGGAGTCGGGGCGTATTGTCCCCGGCTTCGTGGCGGCGCGCCTCGAGCAGGGCGAGAACCTGGACCGTCTTGCCCAGGCCCATGTCGTCGGCAAGACAGCCGCCGAACCCGGAGTCCCGGAGGAATCCGATCCAACCCAACCCATCCTTCTGGTAGTCCCGGAGGGTGCCCTGGAAGGATGCCGGCGGGGAGGCGGGTCCGACCCCGGCGCCCAGTGACAATCGCCGACGTGCCTCACTGAAGCGGTCGTCGTAGCGGGGTTCGGGAAGGGTGGCGAGGAGGGCGTCGAGCACCGCGACGTGGGTGCGGGAAAACCGCAGTCCGTCCTCGTGCGACTTGCCCAGATTCCCCAGGAGACCGTACTTGGCCATCCAGTCCTCGGGGATCAGGCCGATCGAGCCGTCATCGAGGCGAACAAAGGTCTCTCCGGCCGTGGCGGCCCGGAGAAGCTCGGGGAGCTTCAGGTGGGTCTCGCCATAGGCGAGCGAGCCGTGAAGGTCGAACCAGTCGATTCCCGAGGTGACCTCGAGTTGGAACTCCCCGGCGTTGCGATAGCGCTTTCCTTTGACCTCGACCCTCCAGCCGTCCTTGATGAGCTGGCGCACCGCCGGGCCGAAGTTCCGCGCGGCCAGCGAGAAGGTGGTCTCCGAGTCCGGGCGGGTGCGCGGCAGACGGAAACCCAGTTCCACCAGGCGATCGGCGGCCGCCCGTTCCGCATCGGGATCGCGCACCAGGAGACGGCGCTCGGCGCGGTCGTAGAGCTTGAGACCCGATTCCCGGTGCCGGACCATGTGCCCGGCATAGTCGAACCGGAGCTGGGCCACCATGCGGGCCGGGGCACCGCTGCTATCGGGTTCGTCCACGATCAGGAGCGGGACCGGCTCGGGTTCCGAGGCCTCCACGTTGAGACCGGCCGGGAGCTCCACCTGGGGCGACCCGGGCAGGAGGAGGATCTTCTCCAGGAACGCATCGTGATCCTCGGCCGGGATCTCGATGGGTTGGGCATTCGTGGCCAGGTCGATCCAGCCCTCGCCGGCGGTGGCCACCGGGGCCACTACGTCCTCGATCAGGACCACCGCGTTGCTGATCCGCAGTCTGGGATCGGTCAAGGCAACGGACTCCTCGCCACGGACCAGGCGGGCCCGGACCTGCAGCCGACCGTCACGGCCCGTCTCGGTGACCATGAGGCGGAAATCCCAGGGGGGGCCGTCATCCCAGCGGAGGACCACCGGTTCCAGGCCGCGGGGCGCGTTCACCAGGGCGCGTCCGGTGAGACACATGCGTTCCAGGAGGATCGCTTCGGTAGGACGACGCAGGAAGAACGTGGATTCGCCCTGTCGAGTCAGGTGAGGGTCGCTCTGGCGAAGGAACTGGTCGTACTGGACGCCGAAGGACGAGGGGCTCGAGCCCAGGAGCAGGGCGAGAATCTCCGCGTCGCGTGGATCCGGAACCCGGAACGGTGCCCCGTCGTTGACCCGCCAGGGGCGTGGTTTGCCGAGCAGGCCGTCCGCCCGTTGCTCCCGGGTGGTCACCGTGACCGAGATCCCCCGGGGTGAGGTGGGGGTGTCGATGAGATAGGCAATCTGCCATGCCTCGGGGTCGATCGGATCGGCGGGTGTGGAGAGTTCCTCGGGGCGGTGGGCGTTTCGCAGCGCGTATTCCCAGGGAACGATGCCGCGCTGACGCCGCGTGGATGGGGCGACCTCGGGAGGATCCTCGAAACGGTCCATGAATCGCAGGTCGGGGATCAGGGCGAGATCCTCGCTCATCCGGGCCTCGTTGAGCAGCCGGTGGCGATCGGCGTAGTGGATGACCGCCCAGATGTGCTTGCAGATATCGAAGCGGTCCTCGAAGTATCGGCAGGAGCAATAGGCATCCAACTCGCCTTCGCCCTCGCCGGGGCCGACCCATACGGTATAGAGCCGCGTACCCTGGACCTCGGCCTGGATGTTCGCATCGTCCCCGCCGATCTGGATCACCGCTCCCTTGCGGAAGTAGGTGGTGCCGCGGGTGCGGACGGAACTCTGGACCTGGGAGGCCAGTCGCTGGGCTAGGGGTGTTGTATAGGTGGGCAAGGGACAACGCGATGTGTGGGAGGAGAGTCGGTCAGAAGGCATTGATGCTAAGGCATAACTCGTTTACTTTCAAGGCATTCCGGTGGAATCGGAAACTTTGATCACCACCTTGCCCATGGGGTGCCCCTCTTCGACGTAGCGAATGGCTTCCGGGACCTTCTCCAGGGGTTCACGCCGATCGATCACGGGGACCACGCTGCCGGCCTCGAGGAGTCCGCTGAGGACGACCAGGTCGGCCTGGTTGGGCTTGGCCAGGTAGTTCCCCAGGTGCCGCTTTCCGATGAGGTTGAGCCAGGGGGCCAGGATCACGGTCCGCATCAACTGACGCATGGAACCTCCCGCCAGGACGAACCTTCCGGTAGGAGTCAGCGCCCGGCGGTAATCCAGGGGGGAACGGTCTCCTCCCGTGGCGAGAATCAGATCGTAGCGATGATCCTCCCGGGCAAAATCCTCGCGGGTGTAGTCGAGCACCCGGTCCGCGCCGATCGAGGCCACGAGATCCACGCTACGCGTGCTGCACACCCCGGTGACGTGGGCTCCCATCGCCTTGGCAATCTGGACGGCAAAGGTTCCCACTCCGCCGGATGCGCCATGGATGAGAACCCGCTGCCCGGCCTGGATGCGCCCATGGTCGCGCAGTCCCTGGAGGGCGGTCACTCCGGCCTCGGGGACCGCAGCCGCCACTTCCGGGTCGATTCCTTCCGGCAGGGGAGCGAGCAGATCCTCGCGGGCGCAGGCGAACTCGGCGAATGCGCCGAAGCCGTCCCCGGAGATATCCCCGTAGACGAGGTCTCCTGGTTGGAACCGAGTGACCCCGGAACCCACCGTATGCACCCGCCCCGCGAGGTCGGCCCCGGGAATGGGAAACTTGGGCTTGCGCAAGCCGGCAAAGAGCCGCACCAGGAACGGGTCCGCGCGCAGGAGATGCCAGTCGCCGGCGTTGACCGAGGCGGCATGGACTTCGATCAAAACCTGGCTGTCCCCGGGAGTCGGTGTGGGGACGTCTTCCAGACGCAGAACGTCGGGTGAGCCGTAGCGGGGCCAAACGATTGCTTTCACGGGAGGTCAGCCTAGGGGGGGAGGTGGGGAGGGTCAAGGCCTCGGTGACACGCGACCTCGTGAGCCCGTATTCTCTTGCCTATGAGCAACTACGTCAGCATTCATCCCGTGACCCCTCAGCCGCGGTTGATCGAACAGGTAGTGAAGGTGGTGGAGCGCGGCGGTGTGATCGCGTACCCCACCGACTCGTGCTATGCCCTGGGGACCGCCATGGCGAACAAGGCGGGGCTGGAACGGATCTGCCGCATTCGCGGCATTGATCCGGGCCATCGGTTTACCCTGCTCCTGCACGATCTCTCGGAGGCAGGCACCTACGCCAAGTTCGACACCCCGGTCTTTCGCCTGCTCAAGACGGTGACCCCGGGTCCCTATGCGCTTCTGCTTCCGGCGACCCGCGAGGTGCCGCGCCGACTGGTCGATCCCAAGCGCAAGACCATCGGATTGCGGGTCCCGGATCATCCCATCGCCTTGGCCCTGCTGCGCGCCCTCGGCGCGCCCATGATGACCTCTTCCCTGATCCTTCCGGGGGAGGACGCGGCGCTGACCGACCCGGAGGACATCCGGGATCGCCTGGAGAGAAGCCTGGATCTGATCGTCGATGGGGGAGACTGCAGTTCCGAACCCACGACCGTGGTGGACCTGACCGGCGAGGAACCGGTGGTGGTCCGGGTGGGCAAGGGAGATCCGACCCCGTTCCAGTAGGAACGAGAAAGAGAGAGCGTGATGGGGAAGTCGATCGACTGGTACTACCACCGCAAGGGCTGAACGAGCTGCAAACGCGCCGACACCTTCCTGGAAGGCGCCGGCGTCACCGTTCGTGAAACGGTGAACGCGAGCAAGCAACGCTACGAGCCGGGGGATCTGGAAGGGGTGCTGGCAGGGGTGACCCGCGTGGTGGCGGCCAGGGGCAGGAAGGTGCTGGTCTTCGAGATGAAGGCGACCGCGGTGACGGACCCCGATTTCCTGAAGGCGCTGATCGGGCCGTCCGGTTTCCTGCGCGCCCCGGCCATCCGCAGGGGGAAAACCCTGCTGGTTGGGTTCCACGAGGAAGCGTATGCGGAGACGTTCTCCTAGGCCGCGCCCCGCCTACCTGAGCAACAGCATCTTCCGGGTGGCCGAGGCGTCTTCGGACTCCAAGCGGTAGTAGTAGACCCCCGCGCCTACCGTGGCTCCGGTCGCGTCACGGCCGTCCCAGCGGACCACGTTGTCGCCGGCATCACCGTAGGCCCCGTAGGCGGTGATCCGCTGCCCGGCCACGTTGTAGATGGTGACCTCGTAGTGGCCCGCCGTGGAGAGGGTGAAGCGGATCTCGGTGCTGGAGCGGAACGGGTTGGGGAGGGAGTGGAGGGCAAGGCGGCTATCCGTGGCAGTACCGCGATCGTCCACGTCCAGGGTGACACCCGAATCCCAGTAGATATCGTCGAGAGCGAATTCGCAGGCGGTCCCGTTCTCCTCGAGGATCACGAAGGGGTACTGCATCATGCGCAGATCCATGGCGGGTCCGCGGATGTCGCCGACCGGAATCGATGCCTGCCCCCAGTTCCCGTCGCGGACCAGACCGTAGGTGGTCTGGTGAGCCGGGAACGAGACGTAGGACTGGTTCCCCCAGGCGTCGATGATCCCGATCTTGAAGGTCACGTTCGCGGGAATCCTGATGCTGAACTTCAGGTCCCCGGACCCGAAGTCGAACAGGCTCACCGGCTGGATCGCCATGATGCCGGCGCCGAACCACCCCAGCCCCGCGGTCTGCCAGGTGATGCCGTTGCTTCCCTCGAGCGGGGGAATCGTCCCGTCGACCAGGGTCCCTTCCCAGATGTAGATCTCGGACGTGACACCGGCCTGGAGGCCGCCCTGGGTGGGGGTGTTGTCGGTGAAGATGCCGAACACGCCGACCTCGGGGGTGGGCGGGCCCAGGTTCACTTCGCCCTGGCCGTTCCACTCGTAGACCCGGATGTAGTCCAGGTACATGTCGGCCGGGAAGGGCATGGTCACCGGGGCTCCGCTCCCCGGCGCGCCCAGGTTGTAGGCGTCGGTGAATGCGCCGCCCACGGCAAGGTTGGCGATGAGGTAGAAGGGTTCGTTGAACTCGTCGGACTCGGCGTCGATGGTGAACGGGGTCTCGTACAGGTCGTACTCGGTGCCGCCGTCGACCACGGTGAAGCGCAGGCTGCTGTCGTCCCAGTAGAGGCGGTAGATCAGGCTGCGGTTCACCAGCGGATTGGCATGGTTGTAGTAGGGACGACAGTAGACGTCGGTGGGATCCCAGGAGAGACTGGCCGCGCCGGAGGGGTTGCCGGGGTTGACCGCCGCGTCGGAGTAGAAGATCGCGTTGGCTCCGACGGCCTGGTTCACCGTCGAGTTGTCGAGGCCGTTCCCGCCGTTGTGCGTGTCGTGGAGATCGCGAAACGCCTGGGTGGACCCCATCTCGAACATGTCCATCTCACCCGACCGCGGCCAGGCGTAGTTGCTGGTACCCAGGAGCCAGACCGCGGGCCACCCGCCGAGGTCGAGGTCCGGGATGCTGACCCGCGTCTCGATCATGCCGTAGCGGATGGATACCTTGGACTTGCTGTTCACCCGACCCGACGTGTAGTTGAGCGGGTTACCCCATTGGTCGGTGATGCCCGGTCCACTCTCCTGCTTGGCGGTCAGGCGCAGGGCGGGGTTCCCGGGTTCGCCCGGCATTTCGCTGAGGGTCACGTTCTCGGTCTTGTAGAACTCCAGTTCCCCGTTGCCCCAGCCCCAACTTCCGTTGCCGGTCTCGACGATCCAGTTGTCGAGAGTGGAAAAATCCTCTTCCCAGATCAGGGGTCCAACCTGGGCGGAGACTCCACGGGGGATGAGGATCAAGGCGGTCGCGAGCAGAATCAGGGTCTTCAAGGTGGCTCTCCAAGTGCGGGGATCTCAAAGGCGGATAAGGGATCATAGCACTATGTTCGGTCGGCGAACAAAGTAAGAAAGGGTGGCGGGACTGCCCCCTCATGATCCAACGTTAGGGGAGACGGGCCCCCGTCCGGGCCGCCCGCCGTGTTCTGGCTTCGACTCCGGGAGACCTCCATGTTCCGTCCCACCCCCCGCCGCTGGATGCTGCTTCTCGTTGCCGTCCTCACCCTCGTCCCCGCCATGGGTTTGGCCGACGAAGGGACCTCGCCGGAGACGATCAAGTCGACCGACGCGACCCGGTACGTCGGGAAACAGGTGACCGTCTGTGGCCCCGTGGCCGGGACCGGATACTTCCCGCATCTCAAGGGGGAACCCACCTTCATCAACTTCGATCGGTTGTATCCGGAGCAGTCCTTCACCGTGGTGATCTGGGGCAAGTTCCGCGATCAGTTCGAGCAGGCTCCGGATCGTCTTTACGATGGTCTTGATCTCTGCGTCACCGGCACCATCGAGACCTACAAGGGCAAGCCCCAGATCGTGGTCACGCAGGCCGATCAGATCGAGATCCACGATTCGGGTCTGGTGCCCGAGCGGTTCAGCTACGAGGAACGCGTGCTCCTGAAGGCGATGCTGGCCGCGCTTGGGTACCTGGTCGATGAGGGATCCGGAGAGTGGGACGCGGCCGCGGCCCAGGCATTGCTGGACTTCCAGGAAGAGCAGGGGATCACCGAGGAAGGCGGGCAGAGCCCGAAGACCATCCGGGCCCTGGCCCAGGCGGTGGATCAGGTGCCCTCCGAGGAGCAGCAGCGGATCCTACGTGTCCTGCTGCTGAACCTTGCTCAGCGTGAAGAGGTCGCCGCGCGGAAATAGAAGTCCGCGACCACCGGCAGGTGATCGGAAGCCACGCGCGTGTCCTCCACCTCCAGGCCGGCCTCCCTCAGGGCGGTCTCATCCAGGTCGGGTGTCCACAGGACAAAGGACCGGCCGAGGCCAAGCACGCTGTCCGTGTAGAGAATGTAGTCGAGCTTGCCCGGGGCGAACTCACCGAGGTCACTGCGCCAGGTGTAGGTCTCGGTACCGGAGAGGTGATAGGGCGCGACATCCACGAAGGGGGTTCCGTCGCCGTCCGGAGGTGCCGCGGGACCATGGGTCGCCGTGTCCACGATGGCCCCCTCGAGCAGCGTGGTGAGCTGCTGCGCGTCCCCGACCAGGTTCATGTCCCCGGCCACGATCACCGGCGTGCGGGGATCCAGAAGCCCCGAGGCCCGCGAGTCCCGGATCCAGGCGGTCAGGGCGTCGAACTCGTCCTGGCGCCCCGCATCGTCCTGGCAGCAGGGAGCGTGGGGGTTCACCACGGCGAGCTTGCCGTCGGGAGTATCCAGGATGGCCCAGGCACCCCGCCGCCGGGTGCCGATGGGGCCCCACTCCAGCACCGGGAAGCGCGAGAGAATGACTCCCTGACCAAACCCCGCGGCGTGCCATGTCGTGTTGGGCAGGATGTGCCGGATCCATGCGAGCGATTCGTCCACCGAGTGCCGGTAGATCTCCTGCAGGCAGAGAACGTCCGGCTCCAGCGCCCCCAGGATTCTCCGGAACGGCAAGGGCCGTTCAAAGTTACCGTCGTAGAGAACGTTGTAGGTGAGGGTGCGGAACTGATCCGGATCCTTCTCGGGAACCCGGACAGGAGGTGGAGGCGGAGGAGCCTGCGGGTCAAGGTCCACCTCCAGAGGCCCGGTGGATCCGATCACCTGACCCTCGGACTCTTCCCTCAGCGTCAAGGCGATCCTGGGTGTGGGGAGAAACGGCGCTCCCACCACCGAGACACGCCGGGCGACGGAGATCTCGAATTCGTCCGCGGAGATCACCGGCGCCTGGCGAAGTTCCACATCGCTCTGGATCAGCCGCACCGGAACGCCCATGACCCGGAGTCGGCCTTCCCGCTCGGAGAAGTGCCAGGAGAAGTCCGCGCCCAGGCCGTCGACCGGAAGGCCGGTCCCGGGATCTCCGTCGGTGTCGATATGCAACACGAGCCTGCTGTTGCCCTGGAGAAGGACCTGGCGGGAAAGGCGGGCCCGCAGGGACAACCGATCCCGGTCGGAATGGATCCACACCGCCTCGATCAGTGCGGACCGGTCCTCCGGGTCGGGGGCCGAAACCTCGTGCACCCGGGACCGATCGCTCCAGTCCGTGAACAGGCCGTCCACAACGATGCGTCCGGAAAGGGGCCCGGCCGGCGCGCACAACGCACCGGCCGGGGTCAGGACCAGGATCAGGGCCACCAGGGCTGCGGGTTGTCGGACGCGGCCGTTGCCTCCGCGTCGGGCCTCGGTGATTGCTACTCTCCCGGGGTGTACCAGATCGGTGAGGTAAAGGCCCGTTCCTGAAGCACCATGGACGTGCCGGGGAGTGGCTCAACGCCGAATCGCTTCGCGTCGTAGGCGGTCCAGCGGGGGGTCGGGATCTCGATGACGCGTCCGTAGTAGAACGCCGAAACGGCCGGGTCGAAGTCGGGGTCCGTCCACACCGCGATCAACTCGGGCGACCCGATGGTGTTGGTCCAGCCGGCATTGGCAATGTCCACCGTGCTTCCCACCGCCGGCACCTTGCCCGTTTCGGGATCCTGCGTCCGGTCACCCGCCCAGGCCACGTCGTAGACCTGCTCGTGCAGGGTACCGTCGGCAGCCACCCATCCCTTGACGATCTGGTAGCGATCGAGGTTGGCCCCGATCGGATCCTTGAGCGCAGCGACCAGGAAGGTGGGGGACTTGCCGGCCGGTCCCGGGTGGAGGTCGCCTCCCATGGGAACGCCCCGGGTGTACCCGGCGTGCGCAGGGAACCGGTTCGTGGCATCGCTGGCCGTGAAGTCCCATCCACCGAAGAAACGGACCATCATCCGGGGGCCGGTCGTGGCATAGGTCTCCTTGCGCTGCATGGCGTCCCAGATCGCCTCCCGGGTATTCTCGGTGGCCCACACCGCGGCGTAGCCGGAGGCGCCCACCTCCCAGTCCATGACCGTAACGCCGGTCTCGGGGTTGGAGAGAAACGGTTTGAGCATCCGTTCGGGGCTGGGTTCCTGCGGTGTGGTCTTTCCGAAGAAGTTCTCCTCGGCCAGGGCGGCGAGGCCGGTGTGTGCATCACTGCTGCCGACCATCCCGAACTTGTAGGGATTGGTCCCGAGCTCCTGCTCCAGCTTCAGCCCGTGCTTCAACGCTGAGCGGGAGTACTCGAACTCGAGCATTTCCCGGGTCTTGGATACGCTGCCGTCCAGGTTGCCCTTGTCCCATATTTCAAAGTCCGCGAACTCGTCGTTGGGGGACAGGTAGGGGTGCGACTCCCCGGTACCCTTGGTCTGCGTCGTCTCGTAGAGCCGCTCCCACTTGGCGCGTTCCGCCGCGTAGGCGCGATCGATCGGCTTGCCGGTGAAGGACTCGATCAGGGGGAACATGGTCCCGTTGCTCAGGTTGCCGTTGTGGGCGATGGCGAGAACGCTACCGCCGGTCTTCTTCTCGTAGTTGTCCATCCACTTCCACAGGTCGCGAGGGTTGTCGCTCCCCATGGGAGGATAGACCGTGAAGGGCTGAACCTGGCTGGCCTTGTCCCCGTTGTCCCGGAAGATGACGTTGCGGTGCAGGTTGTTGCCGCCGGTGTTGGAAGTCCACTCGTACCCGATAAAGGCGGTGAACTGCCCAGGGTCGTTGAATGCCTCGGCGGCCGCGATGGTCTCTTGCCAGGCGTTGCGGTACGCCTTCGTGCCCGGGAAGTACATGAGGTCCTGGGGAAAGGTGCCGTGCGAGAACGAGACAATGATCTCGACCGCCGCTTCTCCCCCCTTGCCGGCCTGGATCATGTCGTACCACTTGCGGCCGGTCGGGTCGGCCAGCATTTCGGGCTTCCCGGACAGGAGATCGGGGAAGAACCCCATGTTGTCGGAGTGATCGGCCACGACCAGGAAATCCAGGGGCCGCGAGAGCTTGACCGGCTGGCCGCTGGACGCCGTGACCTGCTCCCCTCTGGCGAACCGGTACGCATCGCGGGGGCTCAGTCGGGCCCCGAACGCGCCCGCGTCCATGGAAAATGCGGTGTGCAGATGGGTATCGCCGAACAGCGGGTAGGTGGGGTAGCTGCGGTTCGCGTAGGGGGAGTAGGGGGGGGGCTGGTCGAAAGCCCCCTTTGCCTTGTCGATTTCGAGCTTGCCTGCGTCCTGGGCCACAGCCGGCACGGCTGCGGTCAGCACCGCCATGGTTGCCAGAACGACCATGCCTGTCCGGTTCGGTTTCCTTTTCATTGCGTCCTCCGTTGTATGGGTCGTTCTATTGCTTCTTGGCCCAGTCGTGCGTGTTCGAGGTGATCGTGATTTCCTTGGAAGGGATGGTGAGCTCGAAGGTGTCGGGATGGTTGGGCCCATCCTTGAGCGTCTTGAACTTCACCGTCCCCGTGATGGCATCTTCCCCGTAGGTAGTGTCGAAGGTAAGGCCGTTGAGGAGATTCGTGGTGGGATCGACACTCATGGTGAGCGCGTCTCCCTTGACGAAGAGGTTCGCGGAGGTGATCACGGTGCCCCCTTCCCCCTCGGTGATCTCGGCCTTGTCGAAGATGTCGACCAGGTTGCCCTTGGACAGGAAGATGTACTGGAAGGACTGCTTGAGTACGCCCTCGAGGTATTCCTCGAACTCGCCGACCTTCTTTTTCTGGGCACGGCCCCGGAGACCGCGTTTCTGCTTCATGCTGGACTCGCCGCCGATCGAGTCCGATTGGAGCTTGCCGTCGTCATCGAACTGCATCAGGGCGATGCTGGTCGCCTTGGACTCTCCCTCCATGGTGAGTTCGGTGGTCGTTTGCCAGTTGTACTGCGTCAAGGCAGCGGTGTTCGCCTTCTGGGCGTCGGACACGGCGATGGCCAGCGCGTCCGTGTCGGGCGCGGCTGTCTCCTTGGCGTCCTCGGCAAGCAAGGCGACCGGGGAGGCCGTGACGATGAGGGTGCAAAGGACGAGGGCAAGGGATCTACCGAGCATTTCCGGTTTCCGACACATGACGGGGCTCCTATGGTTGCCATCTTGCAGTTCAAGCGAGGTGCTCGCATTCGCAGCGTGGGGAGACTACGACGGGGAGAGTATGAACCCATCGTACGTCCCCACACAAGGGAGCCCGGATTGAACACATAGGGATGGTCTTGCGTCGTTGACGGCAGAAGGAGGGTCTATGTATTCCCTGATCGTTGTCCCCATGATCATCCTGGTGGCCGTTGGGGCGTCGCCCGCGGATGTCCGTGCCCAGGGCTCCAGTGGGCCGCTCGTCACGTTTGTCGCCGCAGCCGAGAGCCTGGCCACGTCGCTCCATCTCCCAGGACTCTCGGTCGCGGTGGTCCAGGAGCAGGAGATGGCCTGGTCGGGCGGTTTCGGCTTCGCCGACCTGGAACAGCGGGTTCCGGCCGCGGGCGACACGCCGTACCGTCTCGCCTCCCTTTCCAAGCCGTTGGCCTCCCTGCTGCTCATGATGCTGGTGGAGGAGGGAACGCTGGACCTGGATGCCCGCATGGCCGACTTCGTCATCCACCCCTGGTTCGAGCCGGGAGGGGGATCCTGGGCGCACTATCCGTCCCGGTACGTTGAGGGCCCCATCACGGTGCGGCACGTTCTTACCCACACCAGCCAAGCGAGCCCGCCCGGCGACGCCTACGCCTATAGTGGGAACATCTTTGCCGACTTGACCTGGGTGGTGGAGGATGTCGCCCGGAAGTCCTACCCCGTTGTGCTTCGGGAACGGATCCTCCAACCCCTCGGGATGAACCGTTCCTCACCCGGACAGCTAGCGCCCTGGATACAGGATGTCGTGGCGGAGATCGCGACACCCTACCGGATCAAGAATGGTGAGGCGGTTCCCGGGAATTACCCGGGGTTCGGCCTGGATCCGGAGACCGACGTAACCCCCTGGAACCTGGATCCCGCCTACCGGGCCCCATCGCTGACCACGAAGGCGCGTCGGGACCTCCTGGGAAGTGAGTACCGCCCGCTCTACTCGCTGCAAACCGCGGCGGGAGTCGTGTCCACGGTCGAGGACCTGGCCCGGTTCGACATCGCGCTCGACAACAACGTCCTCGTGTCCGAGGAAGGCAAACAGGCCATGTGGACCGCGGCCCGGACGTCTGAGGGAGAGGCCCTGCCGTACGGACTGGGATGGTTTGTCGAGGAGGTCCGGGGCTTCACCGTGGTGTGGCACTTCGGTTGGTTCCCGCCAACCGTCTCCGCGCTGTACGTGAAGATCCCCGAACGTGGGGTCTCGACGATCCTGTTGTCGAACTGCGATGGGCTGAGTGCCGGGGTGGCCTGGACCGAGCTTGGAGTGCAGGCGTCTCCATTTGCCCGCGCGTTCCTGGAGGTGTTTGTCCCAGGTCCGTGAGGGACGTGTTGGTGTCCCCTGTAAGTTGTTGAAGGAGTGAATGCTGACCGTCACCGCGGCCAGCGGGCAAGGCCGGAGTGGTCAGGCCGTACCTTGAGAGTTATGGTCGCGTTTTGGTTCATGGCTTGGAACCCAAAGGCGAGGTGCGAGGTCATGCTGCGTTCATTGTTCGTGCTGACGATTGTTGTGCTGATTCAGGCTTCCCCGGCCGGGGCGGGATACGAGTTGCGCCGGGTGGCCGATTCCGGGGATGCGGCACCGCTTCCAGGCGGGGGCACCGAGGACTTCATCGTTTTCCGCTTCCACAATGCCTATGTGCTGCAGGATGGCGAGGTCGTCTTCGAGGCTGCCGTGACCCAGGGGGACTTCGGGTTCAGGCTGGGTCTGTGGCGGGAAACCGACGAAGGATTGAGTCCCCTCGCCTATGACGGCTCACCCATTCCCGGGGTCGATGGCTTCAACTTCGATTCGGGCGCGGCCGGCCCTTTCCAGTTTCGTCTCTACGTGGATCCCGCGGACCGTATCGCCCTGTACTCCGGAGTCTCGGGGGGCGGCGTCCAGCCGGACACGCCCCAGGCGCAGCACCTCTTCGAGTACGACCGCGAACTGGAGACCTGGCGCATCCTGATCCGCGGTGACGATCCGGCCAGCGCAATACCCATGCTCGACCTGCCCCACTTCGTTCGGTTCAACGGGGGCCAGGCTCAGTTCCTGACCGTTCTCGGCACGCAGTTGGACCAGGACCCCGCGGTGGTCCTGGCCGGGCCCAATCGGTTCACGGTCTCGGCGGAGCTCCTCTACGGAAGCGATGTTCCGGGCCTGGATGGGTACGAGATCACCGGCCTCGAGGCGAACACGGTGTACACGGTCCTCAATCCCGGCGGGGATCAGGTGGTGGGACTGCACGGAAGCCGACCCGGGTTCAATCCCATCCGGGGGGTCTTCCGCAAGCTGGCCGGAGGTGAGTTCCTGCCGCTCCTCACCGCGGAAGCAATTCCACTCGAAGAGGAACTGCTCCTCTCCCAACTCGCCATCAACGCCTCGGCCGATGCCGCCTTCATGGGGCACTACCTGGACCAGGCCGGAATCTGGACCCTGGGAGCCGGTGGGCCCACGCCGGTGTTTGTCCAGGGAGACGCCGCGGACGGAACCGGAACCACCTTTCGCAAGGGGTTGGGCTTCGCGCTGCGCGACGACGGGACAGTCCTCTTTCTCGCGGAGACCGAAGAGGAGGTGACCGGTTCCTTCTTCAGTCGACAGGCCAAGGGAATCTGGTACCAACCCGAACCAGGCGCGAGTCCGGTGAAGATCGCCTACGAGGGGGATGCGGCTCCCGGATTCGACGAAGGGGTGACCTACGGCGGTTTCGCCGGAGTGGGCGGATTCATCTGCAACGCGGCCGGAGACTTCGCCATCACGGCCGAAGTGGTGGGCCCCGGTCTTCCGCCAACGGGGAGCAATGGTCTCTGGGTTGGCGACTCCGAGGACCTGGGGCTACTCCTGCGAACCTCGGCGCCGTTCGAGTTGGAGCCGGGGGACACTCGCACACCCATCCGGATCAACCTGCGCAACTCCCCGTTGGCGGCAAGCAATCCGGGTCCGGGGATCATCAACACCCCGGGTACCGACGGGCTTCCCGGGGTCATGAACGAGAACGGGGCATTCGCCTTCGAGGTGGTGTGGGCCGGTGAGACCTCCACCCTGGTGGTGGCCGAAACGGGACTGGTGGTGAACTCCACCGGGAACAGCGCGGACGCGAACCCGGGCGACGGATCCTGCGACACGGGAGGAAGCGTGGACGGGGAGCCGGAGTGCACGTTGCGCGCCGCCATCGAGGAGGCCAACGCGCTCGAAGGTCGGGATCGCATCCGGTTCGACATTCCCACGACCGATCCCGGTCACGCCGGCGGCGTCTGGACCCTCAAGCCGACGACGGGAATCATGCCCGGGATCCACTCCGAGATGGTCATCGACGCGAGCACCCAACCCGGATACGTGGATCACCCCATCGTGGTTCTGGATGGATCCCTCTCACGACCGGTCAGCAATGACCCCGGTTTCAATGTCACCGGGGACGGCTCCGAGATCCACGGGTTCTCGATCGGGAACTGGGGTGGGCAAGGCATTCGCATCTCCGGAGACAACAACACGGTCACCGGATGCTGGATCGGCGTGGCACCGGACGGTGTCTCTCCCATCGGCAGTAGGGAGGACGGTGTCTTCATTGCCCGTGCGGCGGGCAATCGGATCGGTGGCACGGGACCGGGAGACGGTTGTGTCCTGGCCAACAACGGTCTTGGATGGCCTGCCGGCGGAGGCACCATGGGTCAGCAGATCGTCATCTTCGGCGAGGAGTCGGTGAACAACCGGGTCCAGGGTTGCATCCTGGGTCTCGATGCCGCCGGTCAGACCGCACTCCCCAATCCTCCCACCGGGGTTTTCTTGTGGGAGTGCTCGGACAACCTCATCGGTGGAGACAGCCCCGGGGCGGGGAATGTGATCGCCGCCCACGGCTATGGCATCGACATGGAGTCGAGCCAGCGGAATCGTATCGAGGGGAACTGGATCGGCCTCAGCGCAGACGGCGCCTCCGGCCGGGGAAACGGAAGAGTCGGCATCCGCATTCGTACGCAGAGCACCGACAATATCGTGGGTGGGGTGACCGATGCAGCCGGCACTCCTCCCGGAAACGTGATCTCGGGAACCCAGGCGGGTGGCGGCAACGGCCATGGGATCCTTGTCGAGGACGAGAGTCATCGGAACGTGATCCTGGGCAACGCCATCGGGACCAACGCCGGCGTCACCGGTTTCATCTCCAACCGGGGCTCGGGCATCCTGCTCAGGAACGTGGACAGTACCCGGGTCGGCGCCCTCAACGAACGAGGGGCCAACGTCATCACCGCGAGTCACGAGTACGGCGTGTGGGTCCGGGAGGGCAAGGGCACGCAGATCCTCAACAACTTCATCGGGACCGAGATCACCCGTACCCTGCTGCCGGGAAACTTCGTCGGGGGGGTGTTCATCGAGGAGAGCGAGGACAACCGGATCGAGGGTGGCGTGGTGGCCTACAACCTCGGCGCGGGGATCCGCATCCCCACCGGGGATCGTCATCGGTTGCACCGGACCGCGGCCAAGAACAACGGCGGGTTGGGTATCGACCTGGGTGCGGGGGGCGTGGATCCCAATGATGGGAGCGGTGTGGCGAATGCGGGGCAGCCTCGGCCGGTCCTGACCCGGGCCCGGGCCATGGCTGGAGCCGGGGACGTTGGGGTCACGGGAACGCTGACCGCGGCGGCGAATGCGAGCTATGCGATCGACTTCTACGGAAGCACGGGATGTGACCCGAGCGGGTTTGGGGAAGGGGAGCGGTATTGGCAACAGATTGAAGTGGTCACGGACGAGGACGGGCTCGCCTCGCTGGGGACGACCCTGATCGCGGCGCTGGTTCCACCCGGTACGACGCGTCTGACCGCAACGGCCACCGATGCGGCTGGCAACAGCTCGGAGTTCTCCAATTGCATTCCCATTGATCCACCCGTCACCGCGGAGGGAATCATCGTCAACTCGGCCGGGGATGCCGGGGATGCCAATCCGGGGGATGGGGAGTGCGATACCGGGGCACAGGTGGGCGGGGAGGCCGAGTGCACGTTGCGCGCGGCCATCGAGGAAACCAACGCGCTGGCGGGGGGACAGGCAGTGGCCTTCGCCATCGGTGATACTCCGGTCATCACTCCGCAGTCGGAGTTGCCGCTGGTTGCCGGGCCGGTGCTCCTGGATGCCACGACCCAGCCCGGATACGAGCCGGGCAATCCGTCCGTCACCCTGGATGGATCCTCGGCGCCGGGTGCGTCGGGGTTGGTGGTTGGCGGGGATGGAGCGGTCATTCGTGGTTTCCGCATCGAGAACTTCGAGGGGGACGGTATCCGGGTCGAGAACGGTGCGAACCATGTACTGACCGGCAACGTGATCGGGGGGATCGCTACCGCGGCTCCCGGACACGCGGTGGGCGTGGCGAACGGCGGCAACGGGATTACCGTGGTGGACGCCGACAGCACGATGATCGGGGGCGAAACCCCCGGGGACGGCAACCTGATCTCCGGGAACGGGGGCGCCGCGGTCGCGGTGCTCTCCGGGACCGGCAACCAGGTGCTGGGTCTCTCGGGAGAGGGTAACGCGCGGATCGATCATGACCTGGTGGGCGGGACCGAGGACGCGTTCGGCGTCACGGCGAACGACCCAGGCGACGCGGATGAGGGGCCCAATGGACTCCAGAACCACCCGTTGTTGACCGCGGCGACGTTCACCACCCGGAGCGTGCTGGTCGAGGGCACGCTTGCTTCCACTCCCAACACGAGCTTTGTCGTTCACGTGCATGCCGGGGAGGACTGCCACGAGTCGGGTCACGGGGGCGGGTCCGTGTTGCTGGGGGGGGTTCCGGTGACGACGGACGGTCAGGGTGATGCGGTCTTCAGCGGCGTGTTCCAGCGCGAGGCGCTTCCGCCGCTACCTGCGGAACCGGAGTTGCTGATCCTCACCGCAACGGCGGAGGGTCCCGAGGGGGCGAGCGAGTTCGGGAACTGCGCGAGAGTGGATGTGGTGGCGGTGCGGCTGGTCGCGTTTGCCGCGCGGCGCGCCGGGGCCGGCGCCGAGCTCCGGTGGCAAACGGAAGGGGAGGTGGATCACCTGGGCTTTGACGTGTACCGGGAGACCCAGGGCCAGTCGCAGCGCGTGAACACCGGTCTGGTAACCGGTGGACCGGACTACGCTTTCATGGATCCGTCCGTCCCGGCCGGTCCAGAGGTGTCCTATCTCCTGGAGGGCCTTGCCAGGGACGGGAGCCGTGAGCGGTTTGGTCCGTACCTGCTCGAGGCGGCGCCGCCTCCAAGCCGTGCCACGCTGCGGGCGCTGCGCAATCCTGCACCCGCCGGAGCCGACCTGCTTCTGAGCCTTCCCGAGCAGGCTCCGGTGCGGTTGCGGGTGTTCGGCGTCGATGGGCGGGTGATCCGGGAACTGGTCAACGGCACGCTTCCCGCGGGTGAGCGCATGGTGCGTTGGGACGGTCGGGGGGACGATGGAAGGTCGGTAGCGGCCGGTACGTACTTCATCCAGTTGGTGACTCCGGGGGTGACGCGGACCGTTCGCAGCGTCATCCTTGGACGTTGAGGGCCCAAGTCGCCCCTGTCGGGGCGGCTGTGCCATGGCGAGATCGTTGGGCCCTAGCCGATATAACCCCATGCTATGATTGACATAACATCATAACCCGGTTATGATGCATTCATGTCTGAACTCCTGAGAAAACATCTGTCACGGATTGGCCGCAAGGGCGGGCTCAAGAGCCGACGCCGACTCGGTGGCGAGACCGCGCGACAGATGGTCCGGGTGCGGGAAGCGCGCCGTGCCTACAAGCGGTTCCACGCTGCTTGTTTCTGGTCCTGCGACCCCGCCTACCGGGTAACCGCAGCCGACATCCCTTGGGTGATCGAGGGGCTGCGCAAGAATGGAAACCGAGAGGCCTGGGAGGTGGCCGCGAGGCTATGCCGCTGACCGCAATCCAAGTGAAGATCGTTCGCCTCCTAGCGGTGAACCGGTCGCCCGACAGTCATCTGGCGGGTGGCGCCGCGCTTCACTTTGCTCCCAACACGAAGCGCTACAGCAACGACCTTGACTACTTCCACGACTCCGAGGAACGCGTTGCCACCGCATTCGAGCTCGACCGGCAGACGTTGGTCGCCAATGGCTTCTCCGTCGATCTGGAAATGAACCAACCGGGCTATTTGCGCGCACTGGTCTCAGGGGGGAGCGAAACGACAAAGATCGAGTGGGCTCACGACACGGCTTGGCGATTCATGCCCACCGTGTTCGACCCGGACGCAGGATTCCTGCTCCACCAGATTGATCTTGCCGTGAACAAGGTCCTGGCCCTGGCGGGTCGGGATGAACCTCGGGACTTTCTCGACATTCTCACCATCAACCGGGAGATTCTTCCGCTGGGTCCCCTGTGCTGGGCGGCGGTGGGGAAGGACCCGGGGTTCAGCCCGCGCTCCCTGCTGGAACTTCTCAAGCGGAGAGGGCGGTACCGGGTCGAGGATTTTGCCGCGCTCATGGTCACGGAACCCATCGACCTTGGGGCGATGAAGCAGGAGTGGCTCGCCATGCTGGCCGCGGCCGAGCAGTTCATCGGCAGAGCGCCGGTCGACCAGATCGGTTGTCTCTACTGGTCGAGTAGCCGGGGCTGTTTTGTGGATCCCCAGCAGAGTCCCGCGGCCGGTGATGTGGTTCCGCACTTCGGAAGACCCGGGGGCGTCTTGCCGAAGCTAGGCAGGCAAGAAGGGATGTCGTAGGCCCCTGCCCCTACCCTACTCCGCCGGTACGAAGTCGACGGGGCCCTCGAGGAAGACGAGGGCCAGCGACTCTCCGCTGCCTGCGTTGAGCTCCGCGTGGTTCTCTCCGCCCGGCTGGAAAATATGGGAGCCGGGCCCAAGCACCTTCTCCGGCTCGGCCACACGATCCGAGTTCAAGGAACGGAACTCGCCCTGGATCAGGACGGCGTGGTAGTTCGCGGTGTGCGAGTGGAAGGGCTCCTGATAACCCTCGGGAAACTTGGCCATCACGATGGATCTCATGCTGATCAAGGTTGGCCCCCCGGAACGTTGATCCAGGATGGATTCCATGTGCAGGTCACTCACTCGAGACGTTGTTCAGGATAGGGGAGGCGAACACCGGGAGATCCCGGCGGTTCATGCCTCTCATGTCCCGATCAGCCGCGCCGCTCTGGGTGGCTGACGTTCTGGAGTGCAGTCCGATGAGATTCGACGTAGTGAAGATCGAAGACGTAGTCGTGTTCGTGATGAAGGGGGACATGTGGGGGGGAGCGGACACGTCCAGGATTATCGAAGAGATCAAGGCCCAGCTGGCCAACGGGGAGCGGAAGTTCCTCGTGGACCTGAAGCGGACCAAGCGGGTGAACTCCTGCGGCATCGGGGTGCTGGTGCACATGTACACCAGCGTCACGAACGCCAAGGGCGGGTTCAAGCTGTGCCAGGTGACCGGCAAGGCGAGAACCGCCATGGTGGTCACCGGTGTCCTGCAGCTCTTCAAGGCCTACGACACGCGGGAGGAAGCCCTCGACGCGTTCGAGGCACCGACCGCGGTGTCCTAGGGTTCAGCGGCCGAGGCCCGGGAGTGCGTGTGCTCCCGGGTCTGGGAACCTGAACCGCCATCAGGCGCTTGCCGGTTCCCGGTTCCGTTTCGCGACCCGGTACCAGGCAAAGCCGGCCGCGATGAGGCCCAACCCAACCATCCAGACCCGGGGTTCCACCCAGAAGGCCAGGAACGCGCAGCTCAGGAGCCCGCCGATGGACCAGGCCCTCGGGTAGAGGCGCTTTTGCCTCGGCAACCTCAGCGCAGCCACGTTGGTGAGCGCGTAGTAGACGAGCACCGTGAACGCGCTGAAGCTCCAGGCCAGCTTGACACTGCCCCCCAGGGTGAGGACGAGGATGAGCGCCCCAATCACGCCAACCGCCACGGTCGGCGAAGAGCGCCGTGAGTCGATGCGGGTCACGACGCGCGGCATGTCGCCTCGGCGACCCATGGCCAACAGGACGCGTGACAGTCCCAGGAGCAGGTTGAGGAGCACTCCCATCATGGCGGTGACGGCGCCGATGGCAACGAGCCCGGCCACACCCGGTACTCCGAACGTCCGGGCGGCCACCTCGAGCGGGGCGCCCCGGCCTTCGGTGGCCCCCAGCAGCGCGTCTCCGCCCAGGGCGCCCACGCCTACCCCGGCCACGGCGATGTAGATGAGCGCCGAAACGACGAGGGTGGTGACGATGGCCCGCGGAATCGTCCGGGCCGGGTCGCGGACCTCTTCCCCAAGCGTGGCCACCCGCCCGTAGCCGGTGTAGGCGACAAACATGAGCGCGATCGCCTCGAGCATGTCCCGCACGGAGGGAAGGTCCGAGGGCAAGCGATTCCAGTTCCCGGACGCGGTGGGGAGCCCGGCCACGACGAACGCCGCCAGGGCGAGCAGGGTCATGGAAACGATGATCGTGTTGGCGGCATTGCTGCGCCGGATGCCGCCGGCCACCAGGGCGGTGAGCACGACGACGAGCGTCGAAGCGAGCCAGATCCTCGCCTCCGGGGCGTCGACTCCCAGGGCATTGAGGGCATAGCCGGAGAAGCCAAGTGCCGCGGTGGCGGCCGATGCGCTCTTGGCGCACAGGAACATCCATCCCGCGGTGAAACCCGCGAACGGGTGCAGCAGGCGGTAGCCGTACTCATAGGTGCCCCCGCTTTGCGGGTAGGCCGCGGCAAGCTGGGCGCTGCTGAGTGCGTTGCAGGTCGCGACCAGGGCCGCCAGCGCCGCAGCGGCCACGGTCCACACCCCGGCGAGTCCGGCCACGAGCCCGATGCTGACGAACACCCCGGTTCCCAGGATCGAGCCCAGCCCGAGAAGGGTCGCGCTCCCCACCCCCAGGGTGCGACGCAGCGAGGTTTCGGATGTCACGGGCACTCCTCTAGCGGTCCACGACCTCTTCCAGCAACGCTCCGTTGGGCAGGCTCCAGGACCGTTCTCCATCCGTCAGGAGCGTATCCACGGCCCCGACCCGGGCCACCTGCCCGCGACGCTCCCGCACCATGATCTCACTTCCGGCCGGGAGGCTTCGGCGCAGGTAGTGGCCGGCCAGCATGTGCTCCATGACCCGGCGCGAGCCCAGGGCAAAGGCGACGCCGGCGCTGATGCCCAGGGCCAGGATGAGCGCCGTGGTAGCCCAGACCAGGAGATCCGTGTCGACCCCGATCTCCCCCAGAGCCAGGATGCCGGCCACCAGGATGATCCCAATGCGAAAGGCCTTCCCCAGGCCCTCCGCCTGGAGGAGACCCCCGGCAAAGGCGGCGGATACGATCAGGTTTCGCACGAATCCGGCCAGGGCGATTCCCACGACAAGGATCAGCACCGCCCCCAGGAAGTCCGGTACGAACGCGATCACCCGGTCGAGGGTGTGCCGAACCGCGGTCAATCGGAGGGTTTCCGCCGCCGAGAGCAGGAACATCAGGAACACGACCCAGTAGACGAGTCGTCCCGCCATGGTCGAGACCTTGTCCGTCAGCCCGGCCTGGCGCAGGACCTCGCTGACTCGAACCCGTTCCATGGCGCGGTCCAGGCCCAACCGGCCCAGGGTGCGACCAATGACCCAGCCGGCCAGCCGGGCCACCATCCAGCCGGCCAGCACAATGAGCAGGGCGGCGAGGAAGTTGGGAATGAGGGTGAGGATTCGCGAACCCGTCTCGCGGAGGGTGTCCGAGATGGCCCCGCTGAATGCACCGAGATCGACGCTGCCCGCCATGTAGCACCTCCTGACAGTGTCCCGGGAAGTTCGGTCATCTGCCGTGATTCCGCGGGGGTACTGGATTGCTGGGACGACAACGGATACCTTACTTGATACGCGCGCGGGTCGCCGTCTCCATCGAATCATCCTCCCTTTCCTGGAGCAGCCATGGATCTCGACTATCACCTCGCCAGAACGATGCTCGTGGAGCACCCGATCGAATCCGCCCGCATCCTCGAGACGCTGGATGCGCGGGAGGCTGCCGGGATCCTGGTCGCTCTCGAACCGGACCAGGCCGCACGCGTGCTTCGGAACATGGTGCGCGCTTCGGGGGCGAAGGTGATCGTCGCCATGGACCCCGGGAAGGCGGGCCCCCTGGTGGCGGCCCTTCCGGTCTATGTGGGCGGACACATCCTGCGGCTGATGGAGACACCGCCGCGGGAAGAGCTCCTGGCCAGGGTTCCCGATCGGGTCGGGAACCCCATCCGCGCCTTCATCGACTTCGCCGCGGGAACGGCGGGGGCCTTCATGAACCCCGATGCCTTGGTCCTTCCCGGGAATCTCAAAGTGGCCGAAGCGCGACGGCGAATCCAGGAGCGCAGCGTCGCGGTAGCGGACCCGATTGGTGTCGTTGACGACAGCCAGGTACTCACCGGAGTCGTTTCCCTGGCCGCGCTCTTCTCTGCCCCCTCCGGAGCGCGGGTCGGCTCCCTGCAACGTGACGCCGAGTACACGATCCGCGCGACGGCAGGACTCCCGGCTGTTCTCGCACATGAGGGCTGGCGACACACCCATGCCCTGCCGGTGGTCGATGATCGGGGAGTGATGCTGGGATCCCTTGACCTGGTCCAGCTGCGACGCCTGGAAGACGAACTGGAGTTGGCGGCCAGGGGAAGCGAGACATCCGAAGCCCTGGGAGACCTCTTCCGAACCGGGATCAACGCCCTTCTGGGTTCGGTGTTGGCCCCTCCCAGACCCGGCGCTGAGCCCTCGCAGGGAGACAAGTCATGAGCGAAGGTATCGAAGGGGGACTGCGCCGCCTTTCCGAAGCGCTGACCGATCGTCATCCCAAAGACACGGCCCGGGTCGTGGAGAAGTCCCGGGTCGAAGTGGGGGCGCAGTGGATCTCGCAGCAAACCCCGAGACGGGCCGTTTCCGTGCTGGGCAAGTTGACTGCGGAGAACGCCGAGCAGATGTTCCGGCAACTGGCTCCGGGTACGTGCGGGCCCATGCTCGAGCTCATGAACCCCCAACTGGCCGCGTCCCTGCTGGCCCGCCTTGACGAGCGCGAGCGCAAAGAGCGGTTGGCCGCTATCGAGCCGCGGCTGGCCACCGACCTGACCTCGTTGATCGAGTTTCCCGCCAACAGCGCCGGGAGACTCATGGACCCGCGGGTCGTCACCTTCCGCCCCGAGGATACGGTGCGCGATGTGATCCAGAAGGTGCGGAGCCTCAAGCGGCGGCGGATTCAGGACGTGTTCCTGGTCGACGGGAACGCGGTTCTGGTCGGCGCCATTCCCATCCAGACGGTTTTCCTGGCCGACGGGGGACAGACCCTCCGCTCTCTCGTCGACGGTCCCCCGGCAAGTGTTCCTGCCACCTCGTCACGGGCCGCCGTCCTGGAAACCCTCCAGGAGCACCGGGTGGCCACCCTCCCTGTGGTCGATTTCGAGAACCGACTTGTGGGGGTTCTTCGCCAGGACGAACTCCTGGCCACCACCGCCGAGAGCGCCAGCGCGAGGATGGCCAAGATGGTCGGGGCCGGTCAGGACGAGCGGGCGCTCTCCTCACCGCTCTTTGCCGTGCGCAAGCGCCTTCCCTGGCTCGAGATCAACCTGCTCACCGCGTTCCTGGCCGCGTCGGTCGTCGGCATCTTCGAGGAGACGATCGCCAAGTTCACCGCGCTGGCCGTTCTCCTGCCGGTGGTGGCCGGCCAGTCCGGCAATACCGGAGCCCAGGCCCTGGCGGTGACCATGCGGGGCCTGGCCCTGCGCGAGATCCGGGTCCGCCACTGGTGGCAGGTCGCGGGAAAGGAACTGATCGCCGGCTTCCTGAACGGCGTGGCGGTGGCCCTGACCACGGCCGCGGCCGTCTATATCTGGAGTCGTTCGCTGGGTTTGTCCCTGGTGATCTGTGTGTCCATGATCATCTCGATGACCGCGGCCGGGTTCGCTGGAGCGGTCATCCCCATGATCCTGACCTCGCTTCGCCAGGACCCGGCCCAGTCCTCCTCGATCATCCTGACCACGGTCACCGATGTCGCCGGGTTCTTCAGTTTCCTGGGAATCGCCACGTTGTTGATGTCGATGCTCTAGCTGGGGGTTCGGTTCATCCGATCGCGTCGATGAGGCGGCGGAAGTAGGTCGGCATTTCATGCCGGGGGTACCACGCCAACGCGATCTCCTGGTCCAGCCACCGACCCGGGCACAGGTCCACCAGGGATCCCGCCGCCAGCCGGGGCTGCGCGAAGTCCTCGGGCAGCACCGTGTAACCCAGGCCCGCCGTCACCAGGTCGGCCAGGGCGTCCGGGTTGTTCACGAGAGGCCGCGCATCAGACTGGACGCGCCGGTCACGGTCACCCGGACGTCCAGGGCCGCGTCACCCCGACGTACGAAGGTGAGAAGTTCCCCCTCCAGGTCGTCCACCCGCTGGCACCAGCGCACCAGCGCTTCTCCTTCCGCGGTGGGGAACATCCCCTTGCGTGAGCGCACGAACAGGGTGGTACCCAGCTCCCGCTCCAGGGCGCGGATACGCTGGGTGACCCCGGTCTGGCTGAGGCCGATCTGCCGGGCCGCTCCATGAACCGTGCCCTGTTCCACAATGGCCTTGAAGGCCTCGACGCCGTGGTGAAGTA
Organism: Candidatus Eiseniibacteriota bacterium; assembly: GCA_942491735.1. Taxonomy (GTDB): domain Bacteria; phylum Eisenbacteria; class RBG-16-71-46; order JABDJR01; family JABDJR01; genus CALOCN01. The sequence continues at coordinate 1,732,579 of CALOCN010000014.1, forward strand.
AACTCATTTGAAATCATTAATAGCTGACAATAATGAATTTTGCAACTCACGTACGTCTCTCTATCCTTGCTCGCTCGTGTTGCCCTGAGCCAAAGGAGAGAAGGAAATGGAGTTGGAGACGCAGGCAGACGGCAAGAAGGTCGTTCTGGCCTACAGCGGCGGTTTGGATACCTCGGTGATCCTGGTCTGGCTGTTGGAGAAGGGTTACGAGGTGATTGCCTACATTGCCGACGTGGGCCAGACCGACGACCTGGCCGCAGCCGAGCGCAAGGCTCTGGCCACCGGGGCCAGCAAGGTCTATGTGGAGGATCTGAAGGAAGAGCTGGTGACCGGCTACATCTTCCCCATGATCTCGGCCAACGCGACCTACGAGGGGCGCTACCTCCAGGGGACCGCGGTGGCCCGGCCGCTCATCGCCAAGCGCCAGATCGAGATCGCGCACCGGGAGGGGGCCGCGTGGGTCTCGCATGGGGCGACCGGGAAGGGCAACGACCAGGTGCGGTTCGAGCTCGCGTACTACGCGCTGGATCCGGGGATCCAGGTCTTTGCCCCCTGGAAGGACTCTGAGTTCCTGGCCGACTTCCGGGGCCGCACCGACATGATCCGCTATGCCGAAGCGCACGGGATCGAGGTCAAGTCCACCCGCGCCAAACCGTTCAGCGAGGACGAGAACCTGCTGCACATCAGTCACGAGGCGGGCATCCTGGAGGATCCCAGCCGGGTGGCGCCCCCCGAGGTCTACTCCCGCACCGTGGCTCCGGAACGGGCTCCGGACCAGGCGGCTCAGTTGCGCATCGCCTTCAAGGATGGGGTTCCGGTCGAGGTTGCCAATCTCGATGACGGAACGTTGGTCCAGGGGGCGCTCCCGTTGTTCACCTACCTGAACGCGATGGGAGGCGCCCACGCCGTGGGCCGGGTGGACATGGTGGAGAACCGGTTCGTGGGGGTGAAGTCGCGTGGCGTGTACGAGACCCCCGGCGGCACCATTCTCATGGCGGCCCTGCGGGATCTGGAGGGGGTGGCCATGGATCGGGAGGTGATGCGTCTGCGCAACATGCTGGCGGCCAAGGTGGCGGAGCTCATCTACAACGGGTTCTGGTTCAGTCCGGAAATGGAGTTCCTCATGTCGGCGGTGAACAAGAGTCAGGAACTCATCGACGGCCATGTGGTGGTGAAGCTGTACAAGGGGGGCGTCTACCCGGTGTCCCGGTATAGCCCAAGTTCCCTCTACGACCAGGAGCTGTCCAGCATGGATGTGGAAGGCGGGTTCGATCAGACCGACGCCCAGGGGTTCATTCGCATCAACGCCATCCGGCTCAAGGCACATCACGCCATTTGCCGGAAGCGGGCCGAGGCGCAGCAGAAGAAGCAGGCGCAGGAAGTGGTGGTGACGGGATGAGCACGCTCTGGACACGCAAGGAAGCCGTGGATCCCTGGTTGGAAGCGTTTCTCGCCGGCAGTGACGCATCCCTGGATCTCGAGTTGATTCCCCACGATTGCCGCGCCTCGCGCGTCCACGCCCGGATGCTGCACGGCATTGGGGTGTTGACGGCGGACGAGTTGACGTCGCTGGAGGCGGGGTTGGCGGAGATCGAGGCACTCTCGGCAAGAGGGGAGTTCGTCATCGCCCCGGGAGAGGAGGATGGCCACACCGCCATCGAGAACTTCCTCACCGCCCGGTGCGGGGATGCGGGGAAGAAGATCCATACCGGCCGATCGCGGAACGATCAGGTGCTGACCGCGATGCGTCTGTGGGAGAAGGAGAAGCTGGCGGCCGTGCTCGCGGCGCTCGATGGGTACGTCGCGGCCCTCGGCGCGGTGTGCCAGGAGAAGGGCGCGACTCCCATGCCCGGCTATACGCACATGCAGCCGGCCATGCCCACCACGGTTGGGGTCTGGCTGGGGAGTTTTGGGGCCGCGGCGGAGGATGATCGGCGCTACGTGGAGCTGGCGCTGGAATCGGTGGACCAGTGTCCCCTGGGATCCGCGGCCGGATTCGGTGTGCCGGTGATCGACCTGGACCGCGAGCGCACCGCGGCCGAGCTGGGCTTTGCCCGGGTGCAGACGAATCCCATGTACGCGCAGCTCAGCCGGGGCCGGATGGAGACGTTGATCCTCGCCGCGTGCAGTCAGGTCATGCAGGGGCTCAACCGGCTTGCCGTGGATCTGATGCTGTTCTCCACACGTGAGTTCGGGTTTGTTTCCCTGCCTGCGTCCTTGTGCACCGGGAGCTCGATCATGCCCCAGAAGCGAAATCCCGACGTGCTGGAGCTGGTGCGGGGCAATCTCCATGTGGTGCTGGGGGAGGAGACCAAGGTCCGCACCCTCACCGCGGGCCTCATGTCCGGCTACAACCGGGACACGCAGCTCTCCAAGGGCCCGGTCATGCACGGGATGGGAGTGACCCTCGATTGCCTGCGCGCCATGACCCTCGTGGTGGAGGGGCTTACGGTGGACGAGGCAGCCTGCGCGGCGGCACTCACCGAGGAGCTCTACGCCACGGAGCGGGCGTTGGAGCTGGTGGCCGGGGGGGTGCCGTTCCGGGATGCCTACCGGCAGGTGGCGGCGGCGCGGGAGCGTTGACTCGCACCCGGGAACGGGAGTACGTTGCGCCTACCCAATATGAACCCTGGAGGCGCAAACCATGTCCGTAGGACCCTTGATCCCGGGACTCCCCGAACCCGAGACGAACGCATCGGAACTCCTGCGAAACATGTACGAGGAGTACACCGGTGCCGACGGGCAGAAGCACAAGACCCGGGTCACCACCGCCAACATGGAGTTCGTGGTCCGGGCGACGGGCGGCAAGGTCATCACGATCAAGTTCGACAAGAACTTCACGAAAAAGCACCTGTTCACCTACACCAAGAAGGATCCCACCGGTGGCAAGCAGATCCTGGACATGACGGAGGACGAGTTCAAGGCCCTCCCTGCCTTGTATGCTTCCGCGAACCAGGCGAAGCTCCTCAAGCAGGCGGGTCACCGGACCACGGCGGAGCAGCGCCTCCTCTGCAAGCACTGCGGTCACGAGGAAAAGAAGCACCAGACCGGTTCGGGGAACCCCGCGCCCAGCTGTAAGGACAAGCTGCCCAGCGGTGCCGACTGTACCTGCACGAAAACGACGCCGTTCGAGGCCAACGACCCGGTCGCGCTCTACGAGAAGAACCGAACGGCCAAGGGGAAGCCCACCGTCAATCCGCTTGCCGGGGCCACGACGTCCAAGACCTCGTACATCATCATGAACGAGATCCCGCGCGCCAACTTTGAAAAGACGGTGGCCGACGCCATCCTGGCCCAGGCGAGTTGGGATGCGAACGGCGAGCACATCGACTGGGACTTCAATAAGCCGGGGTGCGTCATCACGGTCGATACGACCCAGGCGCCCGCCGCGTGGGCCAAGGCGAAAGGGGCCAAGGTCTTGGTGAAGAACAAGACCACCGACGCCAACCGCCCCACTTACGAGGTGTTCCACTTCGACGGAACCCTCTGAGAACCCTCGGGGCTCCGGTCACGCGTGTAGGTAGTCCTCGAAGAGCCTGAGCGTGCGACGCCAGGCCAGTTCGGCGGCGGTACGGTCGTACCGCGCCTCGCTGGTGTCGTTGTGGAAACCGTGCCCCTGCCCCGGATACATGTGGATGGTGTAGGGGACGCCGTGCGTGTCGAGCGCCGCGCGGAACTCGGGGATCCCGGCGTTGATCCGCTCGTCGGTGCCGGCGTAGTGCATCATGAGCGGAGCAGTCACCTTGGCCACGGCGTCGTCGCTCAATGCGCGGCCGTAGAAGCAGACCGCGGCGGCCACCGCCGTTTCCCGGGCTGCGCACAGCAGGGACACTCCACCTCCATAGCAGAACCCGACCGTCCCCACCCGGCCTGTGCAGTTCCCGCTTGCCGCGAGGTAGGGGACTCCGGCCATGACGTCGGTGGTGATCCTCTCCGAGTCGGCGTTCCGGAACCGGTCGCGGGCCGCTTCCTGGTCCTCGAGACCGCCGCCAACGTAGCTCAGTCCGTCGGGGGCCAGGGCCACATAGCCGGCCAGAGCGGCACGCCGGGCCACGTCCTTGATGTGCGCGTTCAGCCCACGGTTCTCGTGGATGACCAGGATGCCGGGAAGGGGGCCCGGTGCCTCGGCGGGATGGGCCAGGTAGCCCTGCACGGGACCGCTCGGGCCTTCATAGGTGACGGTGCTCGTGGTGAGCCGCGGATCTCCGGGGTCGATCTGCTGCCCGTGGGCCCAATTCGGCTCCAGCAGGGACAGGAGCGTGGTCGCGGCGGCCGTACTTCCCGCGATCTCGGTGACCCGGCGCAGGAAGTCCCGGCGGGGCATATCGCCGTGGATGTACTCGTTGTAGAGGGAGGTGACTCTGGAATCCATGAGGGAGCTCCGCGGTGGATGGTTGGTCTTGAACGGTTCTCAGGAGCGATCGTGGAATGATAGTACCCCGGCCCTCGACATGTGGGATAATCCGCACCGCCGCCCAGCCCAGCCTACCTGGGCCCGACATCACCCCCTCACCAAGGCGACCAGCCGGGAAAGTTGATCCCCAGTGAAGTGCACCACGCTGATTGTTGCTCCCCTGTTGTCCATCCTCACCCTTCTTGGCGTCGTGGCCGACGCGTCCGCGCAGAAGCCCGCGGCTCCGCGCCAGCTGGAGATCGTCCCCAGTGAGAGTGAAAGTTCCTATCGCTTTCAGAACATGCGGGTCAGCAGGGAGACCGGCGCTCCGGTCGCCCTGTACTCGGTGAACTACGCGGTCACCCCGTCCACCCCGCTGAACATGGCAACGCAATACCTCCAGGAGAACAGCGCGCTTCTGCGCATGCAACCGGACATCAGCGACCTGCAGCATTCCTCCACCCGGGAAACGCCCGGTGGCTATCATGTCCGATTCCGCCAGCATGTCGACGGCTATCCCATGTACGGCGGGGACATCGTGGTCAACATCAATCGCCAGAACATGGTGACGTTCGTGATGAGCGACTACAAGCCCCTGGTGGATCTGGGTGTTTCCACTCCGTCACTGTCGCTCGCTGCGGCCGAGCGGATCGCCGACGGGTATCTGAACGTGCAGGGCACGATCCGCCACCGGGACCGGGCCACGGTGGTGTACCTCCACAATTCCGTCGCCCGGTTGGTGCATGAGATCACCATCGTGCCCGCTGAGGACATGTTCGGCGACTGGGAGATCCTGGTCGATGCGGTGACGGGGGAGATCCTGCGGGCCGAGAACAAGGCGGTTCACGCCACGACCGACGGATCCGGCTGGGTGTTCGATCCGGATCCGCTGACCCACGCCCGGGCGACGTATCAGACCGGCGGTCAGTTCGGGGACAACAACGACGCCGATACGGACTCGCTGACCGCCCACATCGTGCAGCGGACCCTGCCCGACATCGAGTTCGACGGTATGTATCACCTCCGGGGACCCTACGCCCAGATCGTGGATAGCGAGGCGCCTTTCAACGGGGTCTACAGCCGGGCGGACAGCGTGTGGCACTTCACGCGCAATCCCGCGGACTTCGAAGCCGCGAACGTGTACTTCCATATCGACCAGTCCATGCGGTACATCAACGAGACGCTGGGTTTCAGTCTGATGCCCACCCAGTACAGCGGTGGTGTGAAGGGTGACCCGCACGGCCTGGGAGGCGACGACAATTCCCACTACATTTCCAGTACGGGAGAGTTGGCCTGGGGAGAGGGGGGAGTCGACGACGCCGAGGATGCGGACGTCATCCTGCACGAGCTGGGGCACGGGCTGCATGACTGGCTCACCAACGGCAATCTCTCGCAGGTGAACGGGCTCAGTGAAGGGTGCGGGGACTACTGGACCAATTCCTACAATCGCAGCCTGGGTCATTGGACTCCATCGGATCCCCAGTACTACTGGGTATTCCAGTGGGACGGCCACAACGAGTACTGGGGGGGGAGAGTCACGAACTACGCCGCCACCTACCCGGGAGGTCTCGTTGGCCAGGTTCATACCGATGGCCAGATGTGGTCCTCCACCCTGATGCAGATCTGGGAGGACATCGGCAGGACGGCCACCGATCTCAACTTCCTGGAAGCCCTGTCCATGACGAACAGCAGCACGAACCAGGAAGATGCCGCCCAGGCCTTCGTCCAGGCCGATCTGAACCTCCACGGCGGCGCCAACCTCAGCTCCATCGAGTTCTGGTTCACCCAGCGGGGCTACAACATCACGGTCCCGGTCCCGTCCATCACCCACACGCCGCTGCCGGACTCCGAGGACCTTCTCGGGCCCTATGCGGTGAGCGCCGACATCGTGGCGTCGTCACCCCTCGATGTCGTCCGGTTGATCTACGGCACCGGGGGGGCTTTCACGGATACGCTGGACATGGTCCTGCAGTCGGGTGACACCTACACCGCTGCTATCCCCGGCACCGGCGTCCCGACGGACTACAACTACTACATCTTCGCCGCCGACAACGGCGGACTGGCCAGCACCAGCCCCGGGGGAGCTCCGGGGAACTATCACGCCTTCCAGACCGGTGCGGACGTTGCGCCTCCGGTCATTGTCCATACGCCCCTTGGAAACCAGGCGTACATCCAGTGGCCCGCGGTGGTGCAGGCCACGATCACCGACAACCTGGGCATCGACAGCTCCTGGGTGGAGTACTCCGTGAACAACGGGGCCATCACCGGCAGCTTCGATCTGGTGAACACGTCGGGGGATGTCTACAGCGGAGCGTTTGATATCGATACCACGATGGTGGCCATCGGCGATTCCGTCGAATACCGAATCGTGGCGAGGGACGTTGCGGTGGCGGGCAACCAGACGTTGCATCCCGCGTCCGGGTATCACATGTTCGATATCATTGGTGTCCTGGGGGTGATCCTGATCATCGACGACGACCCGAGCTCCAGCAGTCCCATCGTCAAGTCGGACAAGGGAGAGCACACCCGGGACCTCCAGAAGACCCCGTACGGCAAGTCGGCGGGGGATATGGAGACGTACCTGCTCGATGCCGGGTACTCGGTGGTCGTGGAAACACCGGCCGCCACCAATCCGGCAACCTGGGACAGCTATGACCTCCTCATCTCCTCCAGCGGGATCAACGAATCCAGCCTGTCCAACCTGACCTATCGGAACGCCCTCATTGCCCACGCCCAGGCCGGCAAGAAGTATCTGCTCGAGGGCGGGGAAGTGGGTTGGACCTGGCGAAACAACGCCACGATCATGAGCGACGTGCTTCACTCCAGTGGATGGAACGGCGACAATGTCGGCGCGCTGCTCCTGATCGGGGGCCAGGCGACCCACCCCATCGCGACCACGCCCAACGCGTTGCCGGGCAGTATCGGCATCACCTACACGGCGTACGGCAGCGAAGATGCCATGACGCCAACCGATTCCTACGTCATCTACGAGCCCACCGCCGATCCGGGCGACGCCGGGGTCTCCGTCTACGACCAGGATCTCGACCCCACCACGGCCCAGAACGTGTACTTCGCGTTCAACTTCGGCCAGGTCACCAGCGCTACGGTGGCCAGGGAGCTCCTCGAGAACACGGTGGACTACCTGCTTCAGCCCGAACCGGACACCACCCCTCCGGTGGTCACGGTGACCTCGCCCAACGGCGGAGAGTCCTGGAACGTGGGCGACTCGAACGACATCACCTGGACAGCAACCGACGCCGGCGGCGTGGATTCGGTGAGCATCTACTACTCGACCGATGGAGGCGTCACGTTCCCGTTCACGATCGCCACCGGTGAGGCCAACGACTCCGTCTACCCGTGGATCGTGTCGAGTACCGTCACGGACAGCGCGGTGGTGCGGGTGGTGGCCTACGACGCCAGCCTCAACCAGGCCCAGGACGAAAGTGACAGCCTGTTCACGATCGCAACCGAGAGCACACCGCCTGCGGTCACCGTCACCTCGCCGAACGGCGGGGAGACGTGGAATGTGGGCAGCGCGCAGACCATCACCTGGCTCGCGACCGATGCGAGTGGGGTGGATTCGGTGAGTATCTTCTATTCGGTCAACGGCGGAAGCACGTACGACCTGGTTGCTTCCGGCGAGCCGAACGACTCGTCCTACCCCTGGATTGTCCCGGCTACGCCAACGGACAGTGCGCTGGTGCGGGTCGTTGCCTACGATGCCGCGCTCAATACGGGCGAGGACGTGAGCGACAGTCTGTTCACGATCGCCGACGTGGACACGGTTCCGCCCGTTGTGGCGGTGACCGCGCCCACCGGTGGCGAGAGCTGGATCATCGGGGATACGCAGGACATCACCTGGACCGCCACGGACGCGAGCGGCGTGGATTCCGTGAGCCTCTACTACTCGGTCGACGGCGGGCAATCATTCATTGAGATCGCCTCCGGAGAGGCCAACGACTCGGCGTACAGCTGGACCATCCCGAACGCGCCGTCGGATAGTGCGCTGGTGTGGATCGTTGCCTATGACCCGTTCCTCAACACGGGAGAAGCGACAAGCGACAGTCTCTTCATGATCGGCGAGATTCTCGGAGTCCCCGGTGACGGGACGGTAGGGGCCAAGGCCATTCTGCCCCAGAGTGTCCCCAACCCGTTCACCGCTCGCACGGTGATCAGCTTCTCCCTGCCGGAGGCCGCAGTGGTGAGTCTGGCTGTGTACGACGTGAAGGGCCGGCGCATCGCGACCCTGATGGATCAGGAGGAACTGGGCGTTGCCCAGCACCAGGTGGTGTGGAACGGCGTTGACGACAACGGGGTCAAAGTCGGATCGGGTGTCTACTTCTATCAGCTCCGCGCCGGGGACGTGCGTTTGTCGAGGAAGTTGCTGGTGGTGAGGTAGCGTGCGGACAGCTCTCTGTTCGGTTCTTCTCAAGACTCTCGCTGTCGTTCCACTACTCTGTTTCGGCCTGACCGGCTGCGAGTCGGCAGAAGAGATTCAGGCGAGAGAACTGGACAATAGAGCGAGTGAGCTCTACAGCGAGGGAGAGTACGAAGAGGCCATCCCGATGGCCCGGCTGGCTCTGGAAATGTATCGTGAGACCAAGGGGGAGGAATCTCATGATTATGCCGTCAGCCTGCGATTCCTCGCCTTGAACTATCAGAAAGTGGGTCGCTTCGAAGAGGCAGAGGAACTCTATGTCGAAGCACTGGAAAATGACCGGAAGAGACTGGGAGAACAGGATGAGTCCTATGTCCTGAACCTATCTCTTGTGGGAGAAATCCACTTTCTTCAGAAGGACTACGACAACGCCGAACGCGTTCTACTGGAGGCTGCGGAGCGACAGAAGGCTCTGGGAGAGGGCCGAGCCTATGCCGATTGCCTCAATGACCTCGCCAAGCTCTATGTGGCTACGGCTAGATACGAAGACGCCATCCCCCCACTTGCCGAGTGTTGCGAGATCCTCGGCGAGATGCGAGATGACTTCCCCGAGCAATACGCAACCAGCTTGAGAAACCTTGCCTTTGTGTATGAGTCTATGGGTGATGACGAAAGGGCCAGACAGGTTCTGGAAGAAGCAAGCCAGTAGTGTGCTGGGGCCACGACTCCCGGTGACGCAAGAGCGGACGAGGGGATGGGTGCAGATCAGGAAGGGGATCACCGGATCACCCCCGCCTGAACCCACCCCCTTAGATTCGTAACCTGCTATCCTGCAACCGATGCCGGGATGGCGGAACTGGTAGACGCAACGGACTTAAAATCCGTTGGGGCCTAGCCCCGTGGGAGTTCAAGTCTCCCTCCCGGCACCATTGCACCGCACGTGCGGTCAGCATCTCCCTGTCCAGAAAAGTGTTGGAGGAAGCGTAAGATCTGTTTGACCTTCGGGTGAGTGAATGCACCTATTGATCACCCGCGAACGGACATCTGACCGAACGGAGATTCCGTGAAACGAAAGCGGGCAAAGGAGATCCTGGAGGAAAACAGCCTCGGCAAACGCTATTGCAGGATCAGCGATCACTTCGAGGAAGAGGCCGTGAACGAGCACTTCTCGATCGAAGGCCCCGTGCTGTTACGTCACAATCCATGAGATCTGAATCTGATGGAAGAGGAAGTGGAGAGCGCGCCCAGCGAGACATGCCAAGCTTGTGGAAGCGTAAAGGTCAAGAAGACGACCCCCCGACGCTACCAGATATGTGCAGATTGAAGCCGAGTATCAACTGATGGAACTGATGGCGCTCGAGCTTCTGCTGAAGCCGCGATGCTATCGGGACGAGAGATGCGCTTTCTCCGAAAGGCAAGCCAGTTCACTCAAGATGATCTTGCTCGACGACTTGGAATTCACCCGTCGGGCGGTGATCGAACGAGAGAAGAAGGCCACCCCCGGTCTCAAGGCTGATCAAGAGCTTGGGCTCAGGGTCGTTCTTGCCGGGGGTTTCAAGGCCAGATTGGATCGAAATGGCACCCATCCAGCGATTCGCCGACTTCGCCGAGGAGCTGGAAACCAAGACAAAGCGGGGAAGGACAACGCTCACCAGGGATACAGCCAAGAAGAGCTGGCGGTTCACCGAACCAAACGCTCTAGCCGCGTGAGCGGGAGAGTGTCCTAACCAGGCGTTCATCACGGTGACCGATGACAAAATCCTCAATCACTTTTCCGGCGCAGCGTTCGTCAAGACCTCAAGAAAGAGAGACATGTGGGGGTTCTGGCGGTAAGAATCACCACGAGCAAGAGGGGGGGCAGGGCGGCGTAAGAGGATCCCAAGGGAGTTGACGTCAGGATTTCCTAACTCATGTACCCAGTGTAAATTAGGATCATCTACTGGAGCCTGTCGCCCATTGCGGACGGGATGACCGGGAGTCATATGGTGAAAGCCAAGGCCCACAGGTGGGAGTTCAAGACCCGTTTCCGGCGGCATGCGTTTGGCTGGAGGTCTCAGCCCGCCATCAAGCGTGTCAAGGAGGCGGTTTCCGAGATCAGGAAGGTCGCACGCCGGGACAGGGTTCTCGCGGCGGAAGGAGCAGTCGAGTTCCTGGTGAAGCTCTCCCCCGCGCTCGAGCAGGTCGACAGCTCCTCCGGTGCCATCGGCACTGCCGTCAACAAGGCGATCGAGGCGCTCGTCCCCATCATCGCCGGGGCTCCTGCGGAGTCGGAAACCCGCGAAGCATGGCTGGAAAGGCTCTGGGACGCTTACCAGGAAGACGTTATCCCGTACATCGAGCTTCTGGGCGACCACTGGGGTGACCTCTGCGCCTCTCCAGTTGTCGCATCGCATTGGGCCGACAACCTTATCGGCATCTGCAGGATGGCCTGGAGCCCGGATCCCAGCCTCCGCGGGTTCTTCAATGGCACGACAATCTGCCTGAGCGCATTGCTTGCCGCCGGGCGTCACCAGGAGCTCCTCGACCTGCTCGAGATGGCGCCCTATGACACGTGGCACTACCGCCAGTACGGGGTGAAGGCCCTCGCGGCGATGGGGAAAGGGGCGGAGGCGATCCGCTACGCGGAGGAGGGGTGGGGGCTGAACGACCGTCCTGTCGCCATCGCGAGGGCCTGCGAGGAGATTTTGCTGACCTCGGGCCATGTCGAGGAGTCCTACCGGCGGTACGGCCTCGTGGCCAACCGGGCCGGGACCTACCTGGCCTGGTTCCGGGCCATCCGGCGAAAGTATCCGCACAAGACGCCGGCGGAAATCCTGGAAGACCTGATCGAGCTCACCCCCGGCGAGGAGGGCAAGTGGTTCGCGGCGGCCAAGGACGCAAGACTCTTCGACGAGGCGATCTCGCTGGCCAACCGAACCCCGACTTCCCCTCAAACCCTGACCCGGGCCGCGCGCGATTTCTCGGATGAGAATCCGGCCTTCGCTCTGGAGGCCGGAATGGCCGCGTTGCGCTGGCTCATCGCGGGCTACGGCTACGAGATCACCCGTCTCGACGTCTTGAACGCCTATTCGTTCACCATGAGGGCTGCGGAGACCGCGGGTCGGGCGGATGAAACCCATCGACGGATTCGGGTCCTCGTGGCTGCACAGCCCTCGGGCAAGTCCTTCGTGGCCGGGATTCTCGCTCCGCAGCTGGGGTGCTCTTGATGAGACAGTCGGATAGTGTCTCCAAGTTGGCAGAATGCGGCCTCCACCCGACTCACCGCACGCGCACGAGGCGCCGAGTCGATCGGCCCTCCGGCGTCTCCAGACGAACGAAGTACACCCCCGCTGAGGTTGCGGGCGATCTACTCGTCGACAACGAGCGCCTTGTTCCACTCCGGCGCTAGCCCGTTGCTCGCGATGAGTTGCAGCAGGATCGCCCGATCCCATTCCTCCCCGAGCCCAAGGAGCATCCTGTGAACGTCACGAAGATGCTTTTGTGATTCTCCTTCCCGATAGAACTGGAGCTTGCGAAGAATGACGTACTCCGGTGGCGCGAGGGAGATCCGCTCGCCGCGGAACGTCACGTCCCTGGCGTGAGCCAGGCCCCAGCGATGGAGTGCATCGTTTCGAGCAAGGTAGAGGTCGGCTTTGAATCCTGTGTCGTGGTGGATCAAGTTGAAGTGCCCGCGTTCCTCTCGAGCCTGTTCAATCCGGATGACCTCGGTCGGGGGGCAATAGAAGGCCTCACCGGGGAAGGCGGCGGCAAACCGCTCGATGTCGCCCCGGCGGAGCTTGAGTACAATGTCGATGTCGTGGGTCAGGCGGGGCTCTCCATAGTACATGGCTGCCACGCTTCCCGAGACCATGTAGGGGAGACCCAGTTTGTTGAGGCGTTGGGTGTAGAGGAGGAACGGCTCAGCTTCGGGCATGAAGGAAGATCTCCTTCACTTCCCGCCATACCTGCTCTTCGCTCCAGTCCGGGTGCTGGTCGTGGATGGCCGAAGCCTTGAGCGTGCGTGCGTCTCGGTAGAGCTGAAAGGCGGAGCGCCACTTGTCTTCGCCTGACATGCGGCGCAAGGTGGCGATGTACTCCGGACTGATCTGCGATTTCATGGGCTGAGGATACTCCGTCCAGGTCTATTGTTCAATTGCAGCAAGAGCTTGGACCCGCCAGGTGGCCGTCCAATGCTCCCTGTCCCGGGGTCCGAAGCCGAATCCGCTCGGGGAGAGGGTTCCCGGGAGGGACAAGTATTTGTGGAATCTTCTGAAGACTACTTCCGCTTCCCCACCTGACTTGCGTGTTTCCCTGATGGAGGCCTCGGAACTGAGGATCGCCCAGCGTCGCGAAATGTCACTCTGTCCTGCTCACTACCTCGCTGGAAGGAGCGATCCATGTCCCAGGAACGCCTCGCCTTTGTCACCGCTTGGGTCATTCTCCTGGTCTCCATCCCGGTCTTGTCATCGGGAGCTCCGTCGCAGGAGCTGATCGAGGACTTCACAACCTTCGCCTACCGGGACGCTGCCGCGACCACCGCGGTCTGGGACACCCTCCTCGGGGAAGCCAGGACGTTCCCTTTCCGGGACTCTCTCCTGAGCACCTACGACACACCGGGAGGGGCGTTCAACGTCGCCGTGGCCGGGGCGCATGCCTTCGTTGCGGACTTCGGCGGGGGGCTCCAGATCATCGACATCAGCGACCGAAGCGCGCCGGTGCTCACGGGAAGCTTCAACACGGGGGGGGTCCCGATCTCGATCGCGGTGGACGGTGACTTCGCCTACGTGGCCGACGCCTTCGGACTTCAGGTCGTCGATATCAGTAACCCGGCCGCTCCGTCCCTGTTCGGAAGCATCACGACCCCGGACGACGCCTTCGGGGTCACGCTTGCCGGAGACTGGGCGTACGTTGCCGACAGCGATTCGGGCCTTCGGGTGATCGACATCTCCAACCCCGCGGCCCCGTTCGAGGCCGGGAGTTACGATACCCCAGGCAAGGCGTACCGCCCGTTCGTGGTGGGGGACGTGGCCTACGTCGCCGACGAGACCGGACTTGAGATCCTGAACGTCACTGATCCAACGACGCCTACGTTCCTGGGCGCGTACAACGCGCTCAGCGCCGCCATCGACGTGTTCGTCTGGGGCGACTACGCCTACGTCGCCGACGGCGATTCGGGTCTCCGGGTGATCGACGTATCCGATCCCACGACGCCTCTGCTGGCCGCCACAGTGCCGGGAGTTGGCGTGCTCTCGGTCGACGTGATGAGCGACTACGCATTCGTCACCGAAACAGGCGGGATGAGGGTCCTCGACATCACCGACCCCACCAACCCCGGCACCCTGGCTTCCATTCCTCTGCCCGGAGACTTGATCGGGGTTACTGTGGCCGGCGAGTATGCTTACGTTGCCGCGGGCGACTCGGGACTCCATGTCGTGGACGTCTTCGACGTCACGGTGCCCGCCGAGCTGGGGAGCCTGAGCAACCCGAGCGGAGTCCTCGATGCGGTCTTCTCCGGAGACGTGGCGAGCGTTCTCGATGAGTCCGGCTTCTTCCGGACGGTCGACATTTCCGACCCCACGTTGCCGGTTGAAATCGGCTCGCTCTCTATTGGAGCGACCTTTTACGGAGGGCTCTCGGCCGACGGCGACCATGTCTACGTGGCCACTTGGGACAACTTCCTTGCGATTGACATCTCGACGCCTTCCGCTCCCGTGATTCTCGGATCCGATCCGACCTCCAGCGGTCTGGCGATCGCCATCGGGGGGGACTATGCGTACACCGCGGACGCCTCGAACGGTCTCCGGATCATGGACATATCCGATCCCACGGCGCCGAGCCAGGTGGGTTACTACAACACCCCGGGGACGGCGTACAACGTGGTCGTCGCCGGAGACCTGGCCTACGTCGCCGACGGCGACCTGGGCATCCAGATCCTGGACGTCTCCGACCCGACGCTCCCGTCCCTGGTCGCCACCTACTCTCATACGCGTGATCCGGTGTTCTACCGGGATATCGCCATCGATGGCAACTTTGCCTATCTGGCTGACTTCGCGATCAACGGGTTCGGAGCGGGCGGGGTGATCGTGCTCGACATCACGAACCCGACGCTTCCCGTTCTCCTACACGACCCCCTCTACGGACTCGTTGCATGCCTCGAGCTGTCGGGCAACTACGTGTTTCCCATGACTCCTGGAGTGGCCGATTTCATCCAGCCGGTGGAGATCTCCAACCCGGCCGCGCCCCAGTACTTTCCCCTCGGCGGGGGATTCTTTGGGGTCACGCAGTCGCTCTTCGTGAACGGCGACCTGGCTCTGATCGGGGAGAGCGACGCGCTGGTCGTGGCCCGGTTGTTCCAGCGGGAGTCAGATCACTCCCGGAACGCTGTTCAATCCACGGGAATCCCTACTGGGATGCCCGCCCGACGAGCGCGGCTCACGGCGACCGGCGTTCCCACCGCGTACCTGGAGTTCAGCTCCGACTTCTATTCTTCCGACGTCGAGTCCGGAGAGTGGTCAGACGCATTCACGAGCAACACGCTGCGCTGGCGGGCCAACCTATTCGGCCTCGCCCGGATGTCAGCACCCAAGATCACCGAGTTCAAGATCGAGTGGCGAAACTTCCACGCCGCAGTTGACTCGGTGGTCGATGTACCGAGCGATCAGGGCGGCTGGGCTTATCTCTACTTCACGCGGTCCGGGTTCGACTTCACCGACGAGTCGAGCGCACCCGCCACCACGTACGACGTGCACCGGAGGATCGACTCCGCCCCGCTTGTGGCGGAGATTCGCGAGAGCGCAATGCCTCTCCAGGAGCCTGTGACGATGAAGCTCGGGGAGGCAACCGTACGCGGCGAGCCGGGAAAGGGACTCGTTGTGCACAAGGACCGGCTGTACCGGATCGTGACGCCGGCCGAGTCGGCCTCGTCGGCCTCGCCGCCCGGGGTGTGGGCGGTTGTGGCCTCGGTGACCGCGCGCCAGGAGGATCAGTACATCACCCTTGTTCCGACTGTGGGGGACTCCTCCGACGCGACTGTCCCGTACTCCGTCTACTTCGTATCCGCCCACACTACGAACCCTACCGTGTTCTACGACAGCCCCGCCGACAGCGGGTACTCCGTTGACAACATTGCCCCCGGGGTTCCCGGCGGGATGAGCGTGGCCTACGGAGGGAGCGGGAACCATCTCTCCTGGGACCCGGCGCCCGAGGCTGACTTCCAGTACTTCCGCGTCTACCGCGGGTCCAGCCCCGGTTTCGTGCCGGGGCCCGGGAACCTTGTCAAGGGCACTGCATCCACGAGCTGGGCGGATCCCGATTTCAGCGAAGCCACTGTGTTCTACAAGCTGACGGCCGTGGACCACGCCGGAAACGAAAGCGGGCCGGCATCGGCGGGAGCCGTCACTCCGGTACCGGATCCCGCTCTTCCGGAACGCTTTGCGCTGCACGCGAACGCTCCCAACCCGTTGCGGAGCGCAACCACGATCAGCTACGACCTTCCCGTCGAGACAGAGGTCTCCCTGGAAATCTACGACGTGACCGGACGCCGGGTCAGGGTGCTCGTGGACGAAGTGCAGTCGGCGGGCCGGACATCGCAGTTCTGGGACGGTACCGACGACCGCGGGAAGCGCGTCTCGAGCGGAATCTACCTGTATCGCCTGCGGACCCGGGGCTTTGTCGAAACAAGACGGATGGTGGTTCTCAGGTAGCCCGGAGTCGGGCGGTGGCTGGCGCGTCACCCGTCGGCTGTTGGCGGAAGCTCCGGCTCGACGAGTTTGAGAACGCGTCGCTTGCTCAGATCGTACTTCGATCCGGGGCCCAGCAGGAGGAACGTCTCCTTGTTCGGCAACTGGGGTGGCCAGCTTGACTGATCGTAGAGCAACGCGCCGCCGGAGGCCTTTCCGATGACCTCCAACTGGGTTCCGATGACCACAACAGCCGAACCTTCGTCGATGCCCAACCCGAGCAGCGATTGCCGGGCGTGCCCGTCCTCCATCTTGCCTTCGGGATCCTCCAGGACTTCGATCAGGTCCATCTGACGATTGCGGGCAATGACATGCTGATCGATGGCGGCGTTCTTGAGGTAGGCGAAGCCGCGTTGATGATCTCCGAGCATGATCGTATTGCCCGACGTGTCGCCGCGCGCCAGGAAAGAACCCTGGATCGTGGCCCCGGCCGAGCTGCCGCCGATTGCGCCCCCACGCTCGAGAACGGCTCGGAACTCGCGTTCGATGAACGACTTGCGCATCCAATCAAGGACAGATGTGTCTCCGCCCGGCTCCGCGGTGGGGACTATGACAATGCGCGCCTGCTCGCCACCGGCAAGTTCGACGAAACGCTTGAAATTGTTGGCACCGTTGACCCCGAGTGACCCGCCGTCGATCACCAGCGCCCCCTTCTCGGGTCCAACGGTCAGTCCTTCAACCGGGAACCGGCGGGGGATTGGCTGCTCGTGATGGCGTCGGCCGCAAACGTCTGGGCGCTCCGGAGGGCGGACTCCTTCGTAACCCTCACCATCCCCGTCAATACTCACCAAACAGAGGTCCCCCTCATCGTCGAAAGCCAGGGCCGATTGGCGCGCGTCCTCGACGAATGAGAACGCGAACAGGGCGCGCAAGGCTAGGGAGTGTATCACTCACCCCCCAGGCCCTGATCCCGGCTGTCCCGGGCTTCCCAACAACCCCTCGCAATACCGCGCGAATGCCGCTAATTTCCTCTGATGCTGTTCACTGCTCTGCTCTTCCTGACTGCGGGCGGCTGCCTGGTCATGGGAGTCATCTACCTCATGGTGGGGGCCCGCCATCCCCGTCGGCCGGCTCACTTCTGGCTTGGGGCAACCGCCATCCTTGGCACGGTCAAGGCGCTTTCGGAAATTGCCATGTATGCCACGGAGACTCCGTCGAGCTACGGGCAGATCATGCAGTGGCAATTGGGTATCACCCTGACCTGGGGAATCGCCGTGACCTGGTTCGTGGTGTCCTACGTCAAGGGGCTCAAGTCCCTTGGGATAGGGGTCACTGGGGTCATCTTCGCCACCTTGGTGGTCAATGCACTCCATGCTCATGGAGTGGTCTTTGAACAGGTTACCGATCTGCGTCGTCCGGTGATGCCGTGGGGAGATGTCATATCCATTGGTTCCGGGCCCATCAATGCCTGGCGATTCCTTATCGATGTTTCCGGGCTCTCTCTGGTTGCGCTGATGAGTTTCGGCACCACGCGGCTGATGCGAACCGAACGACGGCGCCAGGGGCTGCTGCTAATGCTCGCTGGCGTCACAGTCATTGGTGCCGGCCTGCTCCATGGTTTGCTCGTGGATCTTGGCAGTGTGGACCTCCCGTACCTGTTGACTCCGGCCATTCTCATCATGATCGTCATCCTGAGTGCGGATCTTGGTTCGCAGCTCGTGCGCAAGTTCGAGCTGGCCGAAGCGGTGGTCTCCAGCGAGCAACGTTGGAACTCGCTGCTTGAGGGAGTGCACCTGCTGATTGTCATTGTGGGTCGGGATGGTCGGGTTGAGCTGGTGAACTCCCACTTCACCAAGGTTACCGGTCACGCTTCACGGGACGTGGTAGCCCGGAACTTTCTGCAGTTGTTTCCCCAGGAAGATCGAGAGCTTCGCTTGCATGGGTTTGCCGAGGCGATGGACGAGAAACTGCTGCCTTCGGTGGAGGCCGAGTTGCTCACCAAGGATGGCCGGCGATGCGCCGTTGCCTGGTCTTCCGTTCTGCTCTACGACGCGCACGGTTCTCCTGATGGGGTGCTCGCCGTCGGCGCCGACATAACGGACCGCCGTCGGGCGGAAGCGGGCCGCGATGCAGCATTCCGCGAGGCGGAGGTCTTTCGCAAGCGCCTGCAGGAAGAGAACGTCTATCTTCGCGAGGAGGATCGATCCCAACAGGTGTCGACCCGCCTCCTCGGCGAAAGCACGGCCATCGCCGACATTCATCGACTGATTGCCGAGGTGGCCACGACCGACGCCACGGTGCTGATCGAGGGCGAAACCGGGGTCGGCAAGGAGCTGGTCGCGCGCATTGTCCACGAGACCGGCCCCCGCGCTGCCGGTCCGTTCATTCGGCTCAACTGCGCAGCCATCTCTCCGGGATTGGCTGAGAGCGAGCTGTTCGGGCACGAACGGGGGGCCTTTACCGACGCCAACCGCGTACGCAAAGGACGATTCGAGCTCGCCCACGGAGGCACCCTGTTCCTGGATGAGGTGGCCGAACTTCCGCTGGACCTCCAGCCGAAGTTGCTCCGTGCGCTTCAGGAGGGGGAGATTCAACGGGTGGGAAGCGAGACTGTGGAGCAGGTGGATGTCCGGGTCATCGCGGCAACCAATCGACCCCTGCTCGCCATGGTGGGTGCGGGGACCTTTCGCGAAGACCTCTACTACCGCCTCGCCGTGTACCCCATCACCGTGCCGCCTCTGCGTGCTCGCAAGGAGGACATTGCGCTCCTGGTGAAGCACCTGGTGCCAAAGTTTGCCGGAAGGCATGGGAAGGTGATTCGGGAGATCCCTTCGACGGTGCTTCACGAGCTCACGATCTACGACTGGCCGGGGAATGTTCGGGAGCTGATGAATGTGGTGGAACGGTCCGTGATTAGCTGCCCGGACGAGGTTCTTCGCCTCACCAGCAACCTCTCTATCCCTACCCGCCCGCGAATGGTGGTGCCGGAGGGCTCGGAGCGGCCGACTCTGGATGAAGTTGAATCTGGCTACATTCAGGAGGTCCTGGTGGCCACGGGTGGAAAGATCAACGGGCCAGGTGGGGCGGCAGAGATTCTTGGGGTCAACCCAAGCACATTGCGATCCCGCATGAAGAAACTCGGTATCTCTCGTTAGCCCACGATCTCCACGTCTCGATATTCAGCTAGCGAGATATCGCGAGCCGGTCTCATGGGGCTCTCCGGTGGGATCACGCAGGCCTGCATAGTATTGCTACATAGTCATTTACGAAACTGTTTGAGATAGCATTGGTTCTGGTACGGGCCTTGCGTTCAAGACCCGAGTACGTGAGTCAGTCGGCCGCGCCCGCAGCCGCCTGATCACGACTCGTGTCCTGAGGAGGCCTTGGAATGTTCGCACTGCACCCCAGAAAACTGTCTCTCATCGTGCTGCTTGGCGGCACCGCTTTCTGCCTTGGCGCGTCCGACGCCCAGGTCCCCGAGAAAGGGTTCGACGGAACCACTCCAGTCGTTCGGTTGAATCCCGAGGATCCAGGCTATGACATGTGGAAGAAAGTCCGGGACGACCTGTCCGACGGTCGGGAACCGGGCCCCATCAATGTCCAGCGCTACGAGGGAGGGTTTCCCTGGATTGGCATTCCCACCTTCTTCCACCTTCCCGTCGCCCTGACCCCTGAGGATCTCAAGGCCGGGAATGTCGAGGTGGCCATCATGGGGGCCGAACTCGTCGGTGACATGCGCGCACGCACCTGGGGGCCCATGGAGATGCGCAACCCCCATCGCTCGGAGGTCTACCACCTGTGGGGATCCTGGGCCATGCCGGAACTGGACACCGACATCGTCGCGCTCCACGAGATGACCGTGGTGGACTACGGCGATGCCCCCATGGAACCGATGAGCCTGGAGCGGACCATTCCGGAAATCCGTCGAATGGTGCGGGAGATTGCCTCGGTGGAGATCGAGGGCGGAAAGCGAACCATTCCGATAATCATTGGCGGGGGGCATGCGTTGATGTACCCCGACGTGGCGGGGCTGGTGGACGTGTACGGCAAGGGCAATGTGGGAGTCATTCACTTTGATGCGCATCAGGACTATGCCCCGACTGGCTTTGGACACCTGGTCACTCACGGTAACCCCATTCGGGCGCTGATCAACGATGGGTTGGTGGAGGGGCGCAACATTGTTCAGGTTGGCCTGCGCGGGCCGACGTCCACCGACGGGGCAACCCTGCGTGAGGCGCGAGCCGCCGGCATCCGCTACCACACCATGGCCGAGGTCGAGTTGCGGGGCTGGGATGCAGTGATGAAGGACGCACTCAAGGAAGCCACCGAAGGCGTGGAGCACCTGTTCATCTCGTTCGACGTCGACGTGGTTGATCCGGCCTTCATCCCGGGAACCTCCACGCCAGAACCGGGTGGGTTGTATATGCGTGAGGTCCTGCCTCTCATGCGTCGACTGTGCGCTGAAGGCAACGTGGTGGGAATCGAGATCGTGGAGCTGCGTCCGGATTCGGACCCGGGCTACACCTCACTCCTCAATGCGAAGGCGGTGCTGCGCCAGGCCCTCAACGGGCTTGCGGTGCGCAAGCGGGGCATCACCCAGCCGAACTATCTCGCTCCTGTGATGGTGGACGATGAGAACTAGCTTCGTGAGCCGCGTGAGAGCTCGCGCCACCTCTCTGACAAGGGAGCCCTTGGCACAGTTCGCCTGCCTGGCCGGGGTCCTGTTCCTGGTGAATGCTGCCATGCACGACAACGAAAACTCCATCCACGTGACCGAGGACGTCATCACCGCTCTGGTGGAAGCCAAGCAGGATGTGCTGGGCCGGGCAGTGACTCCTGACGAACGGGATCAGCTCATTGATGCCTACGTCAACGAGGAGGTGCTGCTGCGGGCGGCGCTTGCGGAGGGGTTGGATCAGGGAGATGGCCGGGTTCGTCAGCGCCTGATCAGCAAGATGCTGTTCCTGCTCGAAGAGGTGGCCCCGGATCCCGCCGAGGCAGATCTTCAGGCATTCTATGAATCCAACCCGGAGCTGTACAGCACCCTGCCGTCGATGACGTTCCACCACGTGTTCTACGAGAGTGTCCCGCAGGATCCCGCATCGATCCTGACGCAGCTCAACCAGGGAGCCGCCCCCGACACGCTGGGCCAGAGGTTCTGGATGGGATCCAAACTGGATCGTATCACCCAGGCAGAACTGATCGCAGTGCTTGGTCCGGAGTTCGCCAAGCAGGTAGAAGCCCTTGAGGTGGGAGGCTGGTACGGCCCCCTGCACTCAGGGCGCGGAGTGCACTTTGTGGAGGTACTCACCCGGCACGCAAGCGAACTCCTGGCTCCCGAGGTCGTATCGGCTCGCCTGCGCGAGGATTGGGCGCGGTGGTGGCAGGGAAATGCCCGTGCGCGAAGTCTTGAGGACCTCCGACACGACTACGAGATCGTGATCGAGACCCGGGAACGGTCGTCGTGAAACGCTGGGTGTTGCTGGTCCTGAGCCTGTGTCTCCTCCTGCCCGCTCTGGCGGAGAGTCATGAACTCGCGGTGGCGAGAATTCGCCTCGCTGAAACGTCTCCGGGCATCTATACCCTGGAAGCCAAGGTCCAACCCACCCTGGAAGTGCCCGCACCGCTTCTGCCCTCGGGATTGAGCCTCCAGAGTGCAGCCTGCGTGCGTGAACGCAGTCAGTACCGGGTGCACCGCTTCGTGTTCTCCGGGCGCACGCTTGGACCGCAAGACACGGTGGTACTGCCCTGGGAGTGTGACGGCGGTCTGGTGGTTGCGTCGTGGGTTGACCAGAGCGAGACCCGACAGTTCATACGGGGTGAAGGGGCAGGCCTTGAGCTACCCATCGCTGCGCTGATGGGCCAACGGTCATCGGTTCTCGGCACCTTCATGCGCTACACCTCCCTGGGAATGCACCACATTGCCCAGGGATGGGATCACCTGGCGTTTGTCCTGTGTCTTTGCTTTCTCGCTCGGGGTCGCAAGCTGGTGAACCTGGTCACCGCGTTCACAGTCGGGCATTCCATCACGCTGGCCATTGCCGCCTTGGGCTTGGCCCGCGTGCCCTCCGCTCCTCTGGAAGCGAGCATTGCCCTGTCGATTGTCTTTGCCGCCCGGGAAGCTGTGGTAAACGGTCGCGCGTCCCGACACGGCGCTTCTCTGGCCCTGGGCTTTGGATTGCTGCACGGACTGGGCTTCGCCAGTGCGCTCACCGAGATGCAGCTTCCGGCATCCGAGCTGTGGGTTGGACTCCCGGCATTCAACGTGGGGGTCGAAGCGGGGCAACTGATGTTTGTACTCGCGGTGTGGGTAGTGGGGTGGGTGGCGACCCGGGTGTCGATTCCCTCGGTGCTGGGTCGCCCCGCGCTGGCCCGTGCCATGGGAGCCCTGGCCCTGGTATGGACTCTCGAGCGCGTACTGGGCTTTGGGGCATGAAGTGTTGCGCGCTGGTCCTGATGTTGATGGTCGCGGCCCGGGTGGCGATAGCCGCGGAACCTGATAGTAGCCGCATCGACCCGCCAGGCTATGGTGAACTGGGAGTTCTGAAGAACTACGAGGACCCGGAAAAGAAGGAGTCACACCTTGCCGCGGTTGGGGAGATGAATGGCTACTTCGCGTTCAAGACCAAGCTGCGCGAGTCCACCGGTCTGTCCTACGTGATCGAGTACGCACCCATCCTGCAGTGGGGAGCGGGGGAGTTTCACGGTGGTCATGAGCTGAATCTCATCGGACTGTGGAATGCCTATGACCTGGGCGACCTGGGAGAAGGTAGCCTCTACGTGTGGTTTCAACACGCCCTGACCTGGAGCGACCTTACGACCACCGAGTTCATGGATTCCCTGGGAGTGATCTCTCCGGTCAATGGGGGGGATACCTACCCCAATCGCAGCAGCAACCATCTCCAGCTTCTGGCCTGGGAGCAGCAGTTGGCGGGCGAGGCGGCCCGGGTGATGCTGGGCAAGATCACCACCCGGGTGACCTTCAATCAGAACCGATTCGCGGTCAGTGATCGGGAGGACTTCTTTACCCCGATGATCGTGAACAACCCCGTGGTGCCGTTCACCGCCCGCGGGGGTCTGGCGGCATTCGGTGAGGTGCGGACCGGGGTGGGCTACATCTCGGGAATGGTGCGCGACGCGGATGCGTCAAGTGCGGGCATCGATGTGGAGTCTCTGGAAACCGGCAACTGGGAGTATCTCGCCGAGCTGGGCTGGACCCCGAACTGGGGTGAGCGGGAAGGCAACTATCGCGTGACCTACCACTACACCGATGCCATTGGCGAGGGGGAATCGGCTCAGGCCGCGGGAGGGTCCATATCCATCAGCGCCGATCAGGACATCGGCGCGTCTCATGGTGCCTTCTTCAGATACGCCCATGCGGAGAATCCACTACGGGTCTTTCAATCTCGGGTTGCCGGAGGACTGCAGTGGTTGGGCCCCTTCGGTTTCGAGGACGACCGCATCGGTTTGGGCTTCTGGCACGCAGATCCAGTGGATCCATCTCTCAGCAACGAGACCGGATTTGAACTGTTCTGGCGAATGCAGCTCGCCCGGGTTGTGGAGTTGTCACCGGACCTCCAACTCATTCTCCCCGCAGAACAGGGAGAAAGTAGCGTGGTTCCTGTTGTTGGACTGCGCCTGCGGCTGATCCTGTAGACCGGGGCGTATCCACCAAGCCAGCCACAGCAGCCCTTTTCATGGGCCTGGCCCCCACGATGACCTCGGCGAGCCCTGCCCCGGATGGGATACCGCGCGCACCCCTGGCCGTCGAACGGCCGGACACGAGGCTGCCAACTCAGGCTCACCCGACCCGCCGTTTCCAGAGTAGACTTGACGGTGCCCGGTAGCCGCTATTTGGGAAACACGGGGGTTCGGGGACTCATGGACTTCACGCAACGTTTGATCGACGTTCGAGACGGGGATCCGGCCGCCCTCAACCACTTGTTCCCATTGGTCTACGAGGAGCTGCGCCGGCTGGCCCACATCCAACTCCGCCGGGGGAGCGCGGGGGACACCCTGCGCACCACCGCCCTCGTTCACGAGGCCTACCTCAAGCTGGTGGACGGAAAACGGGTACAGGCCCGGGACCGGGCTCACTTCATGGCGCTGGCAGCCCGGGTCATGCGCCAGGTGCTCATTGATCACTTTCGCCGGAACCAGGCCCAGAAGCGGGGAGGGGGCAAGATTCCGGTCGATTTGACCGACCGGGATATTCCGGTACAGGACCGGGGTTTCGTGTTGTTGGTTGTGGACGACGCGCTCCGGCGGCTCGCCGAGCTCAACCCTCGCCTGGAGCAGGTCGTGGAGATGCGTTTTTTTGGGGGCATGACCGAGGCTGAAGTCGCCGAGTTCCTGGGCATCACCGAGCGCACGGTGCGCAACGACTGGGTCAAGGCCAGGGCCTGGCTCAGCAGGGAGTTGGCGGAGGACTGACATGACATCACGCCCGCGCCTGACTCCGGAGGCCTGGAGAGAGGTCGAAGCCCTCTTCGACCGGGTCCAAGACATGACGCCGCGTGAGCGCCGGGAGGCGCTCCAGGCCCCGGGGGTCGAACCGTGGCTCCGCGCGGAAGTGGAATCGCTCCTCAGGGCCGCGGAGTCGGAGTCCCTGGTCCTGGATGAGCCGGCGGCGGAGTTTGTCGGGGCTTCGTTGGACCGGCTGGAAGGACCCGGGGGGTTCGGTGAACTCCCCCCGGGGACGCGGCTGGGTCCTTACCGGCTGGTTTCCGAGGCCGGACGCGGCGGGATGAGCGTGGTGTTCCTGGCCGAGCGCGATGACGGGGTTCACTCCGGGAAGGTCGCGCTCAAGGTCCTCAACCGTACCGGGGCCGACGACGAACTCGTGCACCGGTTCAACGTCGAGCGCCGCATCCTGGCGTCACTGGCCCATCCCAACATCGCGCGGATCCTCGATGGCGGCGTGACCCAGGGAGGACAACCCTACCTGGTCATGGACTTCGTGGAAGGAAGTCCGATCACCGCCTACTGCGCGGAGCAGAGGCTGGATCTGCGCTCACGCATCCGGCTCTTCCTGTCGGTTTGCGACGCGGTGCAGCATGCGCACGAACGCCTGGTGGTTCATCGTGATCTCAAGCCCTCGAACGTCTTCGTGGATCGGGAAGGACATGTCCGCCTGCTGGACTTCGGCATCGCCAAGCTGATCGGCGGAGGTGACGATAGCCTTGTGACCGGTACCGGAGTACGGCTAATGACCCCGGAATGCGCGGCGCCGGAACAGGTTCGTGGCGGCGCCATCACCACCTCCACCGACGTGTATGCCCTCGGGGTGATGCTCTACGAGCTTCTGGCCGGATCCCGGCCCTATCGATTGGATGACAAGTCCCCCGCCGAGATGGAACGCATCGTATGCGAAGACGATCCCTCCCCTCCCTCCACGCGCCGCGCCGCCGTGGGGAGTGGGCAGGAGGAAACCGTCGCCCTGCAGGACACAGTGCGCCGGCAGGCCCGCGGCGACCTCGATCTGATTTGCCTGAAGGCTCTGGCCAAGGAACCCCGCCGCCGCTACGGGACCGCGCGCGCACTGGCCGAGGATCTCATGCGCCACCTGGACGGCCACCCGGTCCTGGCCCGCCCCACCACCGCCGCCTATCGGGCTGGTAAGTTCGTCCGCCGGCACAAGGGGGGCGTGGCCGTATCGGCCCTGGCCGTGCTGCTTCTGGTTGTGTTCAGCATTGGGATGACCATGCAACAGGTGGCGACGACGGAAGCCCGGGACAACGCCAGGGCGGAGGCGGAGAAGGCGCGCCAGGTAAGCGGCTTCCTGGTGGACTTGTTCCAGGCCCCGGACCCGTACAACACCGAGGACCTGCAGAGCCTGTCAGCGGCCCAATTGCTGGACCGGGGTATGGAGCGCGTCGATGCGGTGGCTGGGGACGCGGTGGTGCAGGGCGCCATGCTGCGATCGATGGGGAGGGCGAACATCGGTCTGGGGCGCTACGCGGAGGCGGAGTCGTTGCTCCTACATGCCGTTCAGGCTGCAGTGTCGCCTCCCGGCGGGCCGTTGGTGCGCGATGCGGCGGAGGCTCGCGTACTGCTGGGCATTGCGCTCCAACACCTGGGCCGGTTCGACGAGGCCGAAAGCGCCAACCGGCAAGCCCTGCGAGCTCTGGGCGAGCTGGGGGAACCGTCGGGGGAGCTTGCCGGGGCCGCCCTGAGCGGCGTTGGGGTGGCCAGCCAGGCGAAAGGGCGCTATGAGGCCGCGGACTCCGCGCTGGTGCGCGCGCTGGAGGTGCTCACCACACTCCATGGCCCCAACGACCCCGAGCGGTTGGATGTGCTCAACAATCTGGGTGCGCTTCGTGCGGACCAGGGGCAGTACGAGGAGGCCCTGCAGGTTCAGCAGGAAGTCTACACCGGCCGTCTCGCGGCGTATCGCGGGGCGCATCCCAAGGTGGCCGAAAGTCTGTCCAATCTGGGCTACTACCATCGCAAGCTGGGGCGCTATGCCGAAGCCGAGTCGCTGTACCTCGCCTCGATTGCCATGAAGGAACAGACCCTGGGCGCCAACCACCCTGGCCTTGCCACCACCTACGACAATCTCGGCGTTGCCCTGGGTATCCAGGGCAAGTTGGACGACGCCGAAGCCGCCTTTCGAGCCTCGCTGGACATCCTGCGCGAACGCGTCGGCGACGCCCATCCCGCGGTGGCCACGGCGTACAACAACCTGGCCCAGGTGCAAACGCGTCGAGGAGACTACGATGGCGCACTGCAGTTCCAGCTTCGAGCGCTGGAGATCCGGCGGACCACCCTGGGTGACGAGCATCCGTTGTTTGCGCAGACCCTGGGGAATCTGGGCAGCATCTATCAACACCTCGACCGGCTGCCCGACGCCATTGCCGCGGCGGAGCAGGCGGTGGCCATCGAGGAATCCGTGCTGCCGGAAAACCATCCCGATCTGGCCTCCAGCCTGGGCGACCTGGGGTACTACTACTACCGAATGGGAAACTTTGCCGCCGCGGAAAGCCTGCACACCCGCGCCCTGAACGTGCGGCGCACCGCACTTGGCGAGAATCATCCCGATGTCGCCACGTCCTGGCGAAGCATCGCGCTGGTGCAGCGGGACCGGGGCGAACTGGAGGCGGCTCGCGTGTCGATAAACCGCGCCAGGGTCATCCGCGAAGATACGCTGGGCCCGGACCATCCGCGCACGGCGGAGTGCCTCGACATCCAGGGGGTGATTGAGACCCGCTCGGGAGAGTTCGCCCGGGCGGACTCCTTGCTGGAAGCGGCGCTGGCCGTGCGCAAGGAGAAACTGGGAGTGAAGCATCCCGATACGCAGTCCAGTTGGAACCACCTGGCCGAGAACTTCGCCCTTTGGGGCAAGCCTGCCGAGGCCGACCGGGTCCGGCGCGAGCGCACGGCAGCAGGCTCCTGACCCGCTGCCTACGGAAAGACCACGAGTCGTGTGGTCGCAGTGCGGGTTGGGTCGCCGCCCGAGGTCACCACACGCGCGAGGTAGACTCCCCGGGACACCCGGTGTCCGCTCGCGTCCATTCCATCCCAGTGAACCTCAACCCGCCCCCCGCCTTGCGCTGCGTCGAGGCGTCTCACCCTGCGCCCCGAGATGTCGAACAGGTCGACCCGTGCGCGTTCGCCGGCGCGCAACTGAAACGCGATCCGGGACGCACCCGTGGTTGGGTTGGGGTAGGCGAGGAGATGAAGGCTGGATGTCGCCGCTTCCCGTTCGGCGACCGCGGTAGTGCTGGGAGAATTGGAGCAGTTGAGGCAGCGGGCGCGCGCGGCGTTCCCTCCTTCCATGGGCCAGCGGCGTACGGGATCCGGGTCAAAGGCTCCGCCGGTTTCTACCAGGGTCACGAACCCCGCTCCGGCAAACCCGATCTCACTGAGCACCAGGAGTTCCACACAGCCGTCGTTGTCCAGGTCCCCCGAGGCTGGCGTGAGCACGCCGAATCCGGGGAGGGACTTGGGCCAGAAACCCAGCGGTCCGGAGGCGTGGGTCCAGGCTTGCACGGTGAGTCCGGGGCTGGCCAGCACAACCTGGGATGAGGCGGAGTTGAGGTTCTCCACGATGGCCGCGCCGTACTGATCGGTCTCTCCATTGTTCTGTGGCCACGAAGGGGCCAGGGTGCCGTCGTGGGAGAAGAGATAGGTGTCGCCGTTGCTGGTGACGGCAACCACGTCGGGGTTGAGGGATCCGATCAGTTGAGAGAAGGCCACCGATCTTACGCTCGCACCCGTGCCTACCGGCCACCCCCCTCCGTATCCCGCCCCGGTGTGATGCAACAGCGCGACGCCGCTGAGGGTGGGTACAGCAACTTCCAGATCTCCGTCGTTCTCGATGTCGGCCAGGGCAGGGGCGCCGGTGGGAAAGAGTCCCAGTTCCTGGTCGAGAAGGGAGACCCCGTCGGGGGTGCGAATGTGCAGGGTGGTGGCACCTGCCATCACGATGTCGTTCCTCTCGTCTCCGTCCACATCACCCACCGCCGGTTGCCAGACGAAGGAAGTGGGAAGGGCTACCGGATACCCAGGGATGTTGCTGCCGAAGGAGAGCACGGAGAGGTAGTTCAAGCTGGTGGCGATCACCTGGTTGGAAAGGGAGTTGAGCATGGGAGCGACGCAGACAAACGCCGGTCCGCTCGTCCCGAGATCCACGGGATAGCCGGGGATGGGATTCCCCTGACGGTCGTAGACGTGTACCCAACCCATGACCGAGCCCACCACGATCTCCGGCCAGCCATCCCCGTCGAGGTCTCCGGAAGCGAGAGTCGCCGGTTCGTCACCCCCTGGCAAGGTAACGTTGGGCCAGCCGGAGACCGGGGTGAGATCGTGGTCGTAGGCGACGATGGAAGCGCCCAACCCGACCATGAACTCCTGTTCTGCGTCTCCGTCGAGTTCGACAAGCATCAACTCCGCGGTGAACGAAGGCACGGAAACGAGGCTGAGCAGGCGGGCGTGCCGCGGGAACCCGGGCTGGGCCATCCACTCTGCGTCAAAGAAGAGGCTGTCCGGATCAGGGACCGCGCGACTCACCGTCCAGGCCATGCCCAACTGGTTGGCTAGGGTCGGATGCACCACCACCCAGGATCGCGGGAAACTACCCCCGGACACGAAGGCCGGGCCATCGGAGCACTGCAGCGGGGCTGACCAACTCAACACATTGGGTTGTGCGGCGCGAACCAGGGCATGCTGGAATGTCGTCGCGTCGAAGCCGGCCATGGCAAACCCGCTCCCGTCCGGGTAGGCGGCGAGCGTGGGTAGTAGAAACGCCGGGATTCCAAGGCTATCCGCGGGATCCCAGGTGATTCCGGCGTCGAAGCTTGCGCGCATGGTGGTCGCGGCGATGATGTTGGGGCTGGCTCCGGTGCCGAGAGCGAGGAGCACCGTGTCATCGATTCCCGATGAGGCGATTCCGTACGGTAACATGCTGAGGCTGTCCGCGGCCGTGGTCAGCGCGACGTGGGCCGACCAGTCGGTGAGACCGTTCACCCCGTAGTTCACCGCCCGTGCGTAGTAGGTTTCCCGGTCGATCTCGGTGTTAGGATCCCGCTGACTCCACACTGCATGCACCACTCCCAGGGGGCCCGATTCGAGCAGAATCACTCCCAGGGTGAGGTCCGTGGCCACGGAGTGCAACGAGTATGACGGGCCCCAGGATTCTCCCCGGGTTGCCGAGCGGGATATAAGATAGCTGGTTGCATTCACGTTCGTGCTGGCCAGCAACACGGCATAAGGATCTTCATATCGGGCGGTCGTGGTCATATGGACCCAATTCA
The DNA here is from genome assembly GCA_942491735.1 of Candidatus Eiseniibacteriota bacterium. GTDB lineage: Bacteria > Eisenbacteria > RBG-16-71-46 > JABDJR01 > JABDJR01 > CALOCN01. Next base: position 1,762,762 of record CALOCN010000014.1, read on the forward strand.
CCGACGTTCCGTGCTCGGTTCTCTGGCTGGTGGTCCAGGCGGGAAACATCGCGTGTGGGTCGGTGAATCCGGTCCAGGCCTGCTGGTTCGCGCCATCGGTCCGCACCCAGGCCATGAGCAGGCGACTCTCGCTGGCCAGAATGAGGACCGGGCTGGCATCGGATGTTCCCGGGGGGTGGGGGAGGGTGGTCCACTGGGACCAGGTGTCGCCGCCATCGATCGACTTGTGGAGCACGATCTCGTTGGCGCCGGGAATCTCCCGGGTCCGGGCCACGATAAGCGTGCCGTCGGCGGTGGCCACCACCGGATTGCCGAATAGAGCCTGACTGGTGTCGATCACGGCGTCCACGGCGCAGGCGCTCGATGGATTTGCCGCAGCAACCGACGCCGAGACCAGGGCAATCAGGACCCCCAGGCAAGTGCACGGAGCGAATCGAAGGGTGTGTGCCATGAGGTGGCTCCTGGCTGGAGGCAGTTCTGCTTCCAGATCCGGTTGGGAATCCGCGTGGCCCCGGATAGGGGCGTCTACCCTGATCACGAATCCCGGGAGAAGAACCGGAAGAAGAAACGTTGTGCCCCCTGCGAAGACGTACTGGGCCAGAAGTTCCGGGAGCCCGCGCGGGGCTGAGCGGGATGGCTGCATGCTAGTTTGGTGATGCGGACGAGCTCGCGCGGCAGCGTGGCGTTGAGCGAGGCCCAGGCGGTTGCCGCCCTCAACCACCCCAACATCGTCACCATCCACGCACGCCACGGGCACCCGGTTTGAGTCCCACATCCACCGCAAGCCGTCCCTGGGGGGCTCTCCCCGGCGCCTTCCCATCGATGGCCAGGAGCCGTTGACCCTCATGTCACCGGAGAACGCGCCCGAGATCCTGATGCTGAGATCCCTGAGCTGGTCGCCGGCTGGGGAACACATCGCCTTGCTCGCCTTCCTGGAAGAAGAGAGTGGGCCGGCGTCCCGGATCCTGATCGTTCCGGCGCAGGGTGGGCCCTACCGGACCCTCGACTTGCCCACGGATACCGTCGGTGCCGTGTGCTGGACCCACGATGGAAGCGGAGTCCTCGTCACCGCGGTGCCAGTTCCTACGCGGACCTGAGCATCACCGCCGACGGGCGTACGATCTGTGCGGCACAGAGGGAGACGACGTCGCATCTCTGGCTCGTCGAGATGGAGAGGCCCACAACACCCCGACAGCTGACGCGGGGCAATCGCAACGACGGGGGAGCGGGCGTCACCTGGCTGGACGACGAGACCGTCCTGTATGCAAGTGACCCGTACAGCTGACCTTCGGTCCCTCGACATGGCCCCCAGCGTGGCTCCGGGAAAGGACTGGTCGCGCCGGAGCACCAGCTTCGATTCCGGAGCGATCCAAAACCTGAGGGCTGTCTCGCCCAACGGAGAGCGCATCATTGTCAGCAGGGGGTCGGAGTCCACGGATGTCGTGCTGATCCGAGTGGACGAGGAGGAAGGTAGTTGAGGACCAAGGGCCTGGCGATGCAACTGACTAGCGGTAGGTCCGTTTGATACGGCCCCAGGTCGTGTGCTCGACGGCGGTGGTGTAGGAGAAGGCCTTCACCCTTCCCCCGTTGCTCTCGGCCACGTAGACCACGCCGGCCGCGCTGACGGCGACATCGGCGGGTGCCTGGAGCTGAGAATCGTCGGTTCCGTAGCCCCCCCAGTCGGTGATCAGCGTCAGGTCCTCCGGTTCCACGGCGTACATCCGGTGCACGGGGGCGCCGGCCGCCACGTACAGGTCCCCGCCGGGGGCGGCGGCGATCCCCTCGGAGCGCTGGAAGCTCGCCGTGGACTGGCCGATGAAGGTCCCGGCAAGGTCCCAGCGCCGCACCCCTCCGAAGGTGTGACCCCACATGGACCCGTACACCGTGTCGGAGGTAACCACGATGTCGGTGCAGCCGTTCACTTCGGAGGTATCGATGGTCAGGAGGTGAACGCCCTGGGGCGTGAACTGCTTGATCACCTGGTTTCCGCGGTCGGCCACCCAGATGTTGCCGGCGGCGTCCACGTCCATGCCGTACGGGTAGTTGAGCTGGCTGTCGGCGCTTCCCGCTCCGCCCCACTTGCGGAGATACGTTCCCTCCAGGTCGAAAACCTGGATGTCATGACGCACGAAATCGCTGATGTAGACCTCTCCGGCCGGGGTAGCCAGGATGCGGTTCGGTTGGAAGAGCTCTCCGTCCCCCTCGCCCTGCGTACCCCAGCTGCGCCGGAAGTTCCCTTCCAGGTCGAACACCGAGACCCGGGTGGTGCCGTACTCCAGGACAAAGATCTCGTTCCCGAGGATGGACAGGCCCCGGGGGCCTCCAAGCTGTCCCTCCCCGAAGGTGAACTGCAGGGGCGGAGGATCCGCATGGGCGCGGACGGGCAGCAGCCCCAGAACGAGGACGATGAGGACGGGGAGCACTCGACGGGACGCGGGCGACATGGGACCTCCTGGGTGACGGTATCAGCGTCCCAGGCTAGGCATCCCACAGCCTCCGCTCAAGCTGCATGAACGTGCGGGTCACCGGACTCCCGGCCCCCCGATCTCAACGAATCAGGATCACCCGCTGCGTGTCCACCTTGTCCCGTGTCTGCAGCCGGACGAGATACACGCCGGCCGCCACCCGCATCCCGTAGTCGTCCCGTCCGTCCCACACCATGCGGTAGTCGCTGGGCCGCAGTTGCTCGTCCATCAGGGCGCGCACCCGCCGGCCGCTCAGGTCGTAGACGTTCATCTGCGCGCGGCCGGGCGTGTCGATGGAGAAGGCGATATCGGCCTGGCTCCGGAACGGATTGGGAACGGCCCGCTGCATCCCGAACGGGGGCGGTGAGGGCTCGGGGGTGGAGACGATTACGTTCACGTTGACCGTGGTTTCGGCCATGAGTTCCGGTGGGGACATACCCTGGGCGACCCAGGCATCGTAGAGGTCCTGTCCCAGGGAGTTTGTCACGTTCTCGTCGCGGAGGAAGGTGATGTACTCCTTGCTCGTGGTCTGATAGTAGAGCCGCACTGTGGCCGTGCTCGCGCTGGCGGGAAGCACATAGTCGGTATCGTCCCAGTATTGAGCGTCGGCATAGGCATAGCCGACCGGCGGCGACTGGATGGTCTCGAACGCGGCGTTAGTGAACCCCCGGGGTGGGATCCGGTTGTCCAGGAACACCGTATCGCTCAGCACGAAGTGGAATCCCGGCCCTCCCGGGACGCCCAGCGCGGCGGCGAGGCCGGGGCTGGTTCCGGGGTGAATCTCGTAGATCTTGGCCTGCGGATCGTGGTCCAACTCGGCGGTGGCCAGGTCATAGTGGCCGGACTCGAACACCAGGTTGCTTTGCGCATCGTGGGCCTGGACGTTGAGCCAGATGCGCCGCCCCTCGGGATACCCGGAGGGGAGCTTGTGTCCGGTCTCGTTGATGACCCGCACCCTGACACCGGTCGGCTCCGGGGTCACCTCCAGGGTGGCCGCCATCTGGAGCATGGCCCGGGCCCGCACCTTTCCGGCTTCGAGCGCGGCCGCATCCACCTCGCCGGGATAGAACGTGGAGAGAATGTCCGGCACGAACGTATTCCCACCGGTCAGGTCGTGCAGACCCATATCGGAGCGGGTGGGTGCTCCGGATTCGTTGCAGGCCTTGCCCGCCACGTCCCGCATGTGGCAGTCCTGGCAGGTGGAGACGATTCCGTCCGGTTTGTTCCCGGCAAACTGGGGAGCGTAGACCCCGGTGGTCGCGTACTCACTCTGGCTCCACTCGCTGAAGGTCCGCTCCACCGGGAACATGTTGCGCAGGTCCCCGTCCGGATGGGGCTCATCGAATGTGTTGGGCGCATAGTCGTGGGTTCCCACTCTCACGAAGACCGGATTGCTCACGTCGTGACAGGTACCGCAGAGGTCGGAGGAGCGGTGAATGGGGGAGTCGAGGAACTGGTGGCTGGCGTCGGCGTCGGCCCGCGGGCCGCGCCGCCAAGGGGCTCCGTCGTTGATGAACTGCCCGTTGCCGTACTGGGCCGGAAGGGGAACGATGTCATCCAGCACGTCCACGTCCTCGGCCGGACTCACGCCGGCGAGGTAGTTCCGATCCACGATGCGGTGGCAGAAGTCGCACTGGACTCCCCACCGGTCCTTCTCGGTGATCAGTCCACCGCTCGTATCGACGGAGCGACCCTCCTGCCAGCCGCCCGGGGTGTGGCAGCGCAGGCAGAGGTCTCCTGCCGATGGGGCGTCCTGTTCGGCAATTACCATGGTGGCCAGGAAGAGGGGGTCCCGCATGGCCTGCCCCATCATGCTGCCCCGCCAATTCTCCCAGGGTTCCACCGCGGCGTTGTATCCCCCATGACAGGTGGCGCAGCCTGTCGGGTCTTCCAGAATGGCGCCTTCGTGCGGCTGGGTTCCGGGCATGTCGATGTCCCGGAACGTGGTGGGAACCACCCCGGGGGGCGTTTGCGTGATCGTGAAGGTGTTGTCGGACGCGTCCTCACCCTCGTTGCCGGCGTTGTCGTAGGCCTCCACCTTGATCAGGGTCGCCCCGGGACGGTTGGGGACGAACCAGGAGAAAGTGCCGGTGTCCGGCTCGTTCCTGCCCACCGGTTTCCAGGTGCTACCACCGTCGTCCGACATGTAGACGTCCACATGCGAGATGCCGTTGGCGTCCGTGGCCGTGTAGGTGACCGGTTGCACGCTGTTGGCGGCGAAGGTCTCACTGCCGTTGGGGCCGATGACGGCGACCACGGGGGGGGTGGTATCACCGGATCCCAAAGGCGTCAGGTACGGGGTTACCTCGGCGGGCAACACGTTCAGTATCTGCCCCACGTTGCCCGCGTTGAGCCCGGGGAAGGTCGGCGTGTTGTTGAACAGGTTCGAGGTGATCTCGGTGTTGTTGGTGAACCCGTCGCCGTCCGCATCGTCCCCGTCCACGGCGAGGATCGCTTCGAGATTGCTGAGACCGTTCCCGAGCCCGATCTCGATACTCAGGCCGTAGGGGTTGCGCTGTCCTCCACCGTCGAAGTCGAAGTGGCAAGCGCCGCAGTGCCCGGAGTTGCTTGGCAGATCGTCGAGCTGGCTCTGCAGGGCGGTTGGATACACGTCATTGAAGAACGTCCGACGAATGGGATTGCGGGCGAAGAGAGTCGTGGTGAACAGCGCCACGGAGAGGGCGGTGATCGTGAGCGTTATGCTGGTTTTCTGGAACATGCCTACTCCCGAGAGTCGGGTGACAAGGCTCGAAATGTCTCCTAATTAGGGTAGTCCCAGGACGGCGTAGTGGCACGATAGGTTGGCTGGATTTGGAGAATCGATTGTATGGCCAGGGGTGCCGTGGGGGCGTCGGTAGCGAGGCGTACGTGGATCCATGACTGGACTGGTCGGTTGTTGGCATGGCGAGGTCTTCTTGATTATCGACATCCAGAATCTCGGTGAGCCTGACTCCGGTTCCATGAGACTCTTGCGTGTGATTCGTCTGCCTCACCAGCAAGGAGTTTGCCATGGCCACTGAAACCGCTACTGACACTAGGGTTGCTTTGAAGCAGGGGCTCAGGGGCAAAAGGCTCCTCAATTCCCCGCGGCACAACAAGGGAGCCGCCTTCACTCCGGAGGAGAGAAAGGCGTTTGGTCTCCAGGGTCTGTTGCCCAGCCGATCGCGAACGATCGAGGAGCAGGTGGCCCTGGAGCTCGAGCACTTTCGGTCCAAGTCCGACGACCTGGAGAAGTTCATCGGTCTCCTCGCCCTGCAGGACCGGAATGAGACTCTCTACTATCGCGTCCTGGTCGAGAACCTGCCGGAGATGATGCCCATCGTCTACACGCCCACGGTTGGGCGGGCCTGTCAGGAGTACAGCCACATATTCCGCAGACCTCGGGGACTATGGATCACTCCGGAAGATACCGGCCAGATCGCTGACATTCTCAGGAATGGCGCCGAGGAAGAAGTGCGCCTCATTGTCGCTACCGACAACGAACGGATCCTTGGACTTGGCGATCAGGGGGCGGGCGGCATGGGAATACCGTGCGGCAAGATCGCGTTGTACTGTGCCGCGGCCGGTATTCCACCCTCCAGCTGTCTTCCGATCAGCCTTGACGTGGGGACGGACAACGCGGCGCTACTGGAGGACCCCTACTATCTTGGGTACCGCGAACGGAGGCTGAGAGGCAAGGCCTACTATGACTTCATCGAGGAATTCGTCGAGGGAGTCCGGGAAGTCCATCCTCGTGCTCTTCTCCAGTGGGAGGACTTCAAGAAGACGAACGCCTTCACGGTCCTGGAGCGCTACCGCCGCAGGGTCCCGAGCTTCAACGACGATATCCAGGGGACTGCCGCGGTCGCCTTGGCTGGCCTTCTCGCGGCGATCCGGATCGCCGGCGGCCAGCTCCCGGATCAGAGAATCGTCTTCGTCGGAACGGGGGCGGCCGGTGTCGGGATCGGGCAACTCATCCGGACCGCGTTTCTGAGCCTGGGTGGTGACGAGCACTCAGCCGACCGGGCCTTTGTCTTTGTCGACAGCCAGGGTCTTGTCAGCGCACATGCACCGATCAAGGATCCATACAAGGAAGAAGTGGCAATGTCCGCGGAGGTGGCCAGGGAGTATGGCTTTTCCCCGAATGGGCCATTCGATCTGCTGGAAGTGGTCAAGAGGGTGCGTCCCACCGTTCTGGTCGGAACATCGGCTGTACCTGGCATCTTCTCGGAAGCGATCGTCAGGGAAATGGCAAGCCATGTGGACCGACCGATCATCTTTCCCCTCAGCAACCCCACTTCCCAGGCGGAGTGCACGCCGGCGGAAGCCCTGCGTTGGACAGGGGGCCGGGCCATTCTCGCCACCGGGAGTCCCTTTGACCCGGTGGAGTACGAAGGCAAGGTGCACGAGTTTGGCCAGGGGAACAATGTCTTCGTGTTTCCGGGGCTGGGGTTGGGATGCATTCTCAGCGAGGTGCGTGAGGTGAGCGATGAACTCACCTTGGCCGCGGCTTTCGCCCTGGCAGAGACGGTCACTCCGGATCGTCTTGAACGCGGCGCCGTGTACCCGGATGTCCGGAGGCTTCGTGAAGTTGCGGCCAAGGTGGCTGCCGCGGTGATTCGCAAGGCTCGGGATCTCAAGCTGGGAGGAACGATTTCCGACGAGGAAGTGGAGCCGTTGATAGAGCGGTCCATGTGGCACCCTGACTATGAGGTCTATGCTCCTGGCGACCCCGGGGCATAGCGACTCGCTGAGCGAATCAGGGCAGGGGGTTGCGAACCTCTCCCTCCCGGCACCGTTGCGCGATACCGGGAGGGAGTCCGCTTTGGCGATACGGGCCTACCGCATGCCCATTGACCGCTTGATGGTGCCCCACGTCACCGTCTCGGTGGGGACGGGGTTCGGACACAGCTCGAACCGGTCCGTCTCCTGGGTGGTCCCGCCCATCCCTTCCAGCGCGCTCCCCGGACATCCCTGGAACTCGATGCGGTACTCGATGTCGAAGAAGCTGTCGACCTCGAAGTCGCTCCCCGGCAGTCCGAGCCGGGTCAGGGTGTTGTCGCCCGGGCTGGGGAGTCCATAGACCGTCCCCCCCTGGAGGCGCAGGGTGCAGAAGTCCGGGTCCCCGAAGACCTCTCCCGTGATGTCGTAGAGGTCACCGATGAACGACTGCACCGCGTCCCCGTTGTTTCGGGGAGCGAAGTCCATGACCCCCGTCACGTACATGGTGATGAACCGGTTGAGCCCGGCCAGGCCGCCCTGTCCCGACATGGTCATCTGGAGGTTGCCGTCAAAGGTGGAACGCATTCCTCCCAGGTTCCCTCCGGGGACCGAGCTGATGTTGATGAAGGTCAACTCTGCCTGGATGTTGATGGAGGAGCCTCCGGTGAACCCGGTGTTCATGACCATGGGGCCGGAGTAGGTGCAGTAGGGGGGCATCGTGGCCGTGCCGCTGCCGTTGTCGGGGGCAATGCAGCAGCCGTTCTGGCCCAGTGCGGGGAGGGGAGCCAGGAGAAGGAAGGCGGCGAGGAGGCCGCATGGTATCGCAAGGCGAGCCATGGTGGAGTCCTTTCTGGTGAGAAGCACACAGTTGAGACGCTGGCCCAGAGCCCCCGGAGGGTACCATGCTCTGCCCGGGATACCGGTTGCCGACGACAGGCGCCCTCTCACGGGATCAGCAGGAGCTTTCTGGTCTCCCGATGGTGCGCAGCGCGTAGGATCAGGTAGTAGACCCCCGCGGCCACCCGATCTCCGGATGCGTTTCGTCCATCCCACCGCACGGTGTGCGTACCGGCCGCGCGATACCCGGACGACAGGCGGAAAACCCTTCGCCCTCGCATGTCAAAGACCTCCAGCACCAGGTCTCCTTCCGGGGCGGCGAGGTCGAATCGGATCTCCGTGGCCCCGCGGAACGGATTCGGAGCGTTGGTGAGGGGTCGAATCCTGTCGGCAATCCGGGTGTCCTCGGCCGCGAGGATCTCGTCACAGGCGTCCCCGATTCCGTCGTTGTCGAGATCGAGTTGGTCCGGGTTCGGGGTGGTGGGGCAGTTGTCGCACCCGTCGCCAACCCCGTCCTCATCCGCGTCTTCCTGGCCCGGGTTCGGGTCTTCCGGGCAGTTGTCCTCGTCGTTCTCCTCACCGTCCCCGTCCTGGTCGGTGTCGCAGGCGTCCCCGACGCCGTCATCGTCGGCATCGTCCTGGTCGGCGTTGGCATCACCGGGACAGTTGTCACAGGCATCGCCGACGCCGTCCCCGTCGCCGTCTTCCTGGCCCGGATTGGCCACGCCGGGACAGTTGTCGCATTCGTCGATGTGCAGATCGGCGTCGCCGTCCGGCTCCTCGGTGTCCTTCACCCCGTTCCTGTTGCAGTCTCCCGTGACCTCCAGGTTCCACTCCGCGGATCCGGAGCCGCTGCTGTTGGTGGCCGAGACCTCGATCCGGTGACTCTCGCCGACCACGTTGGCCCATCCCAACGCTCCGGTTGCCGCGTTGAGCGTCATGCCCGCCGGTCCGTCGAGTAGGGCCCAGGTCACCGGATCGCCTGGATGGTCCATGCACTGCGGATCGCTGACCTGGAGGAATCGCCCGTAGGCTCCACAGCACGGAATCGATTCTCCGGTCGGAGCAAGGATCACCGGGACCTTCGGTTGCACCACGACGTCCCAGGTCCGCGTCCCGAACCCTCCCGAGTTCGTCGCCTTGATCTTGACGGTATGGGTACCCATCGTGGGTGCCGGCCAGTTCACGACACCCTGGGCGTCGACGGTCATGCCGGTGGGTCCTTCCACCAGTTCCCAAGCCACCGGGGTCATGCAGTTCGGGTAGGTCAGGCTGGGAAGGGGACCGGTGTAGGCGGCACCGCAAACGATGGCCGCATCCTGAATCGCGTTGAAGGTGGGCGGCATGCGGGTGACCAGAACGGAGTCCGCCGATCCTCCTTCATTGTTGTTCTCGTTGGTCTCGGTGATGACGTTGGCGGGGTCGATCTGGAATCCCAGGCGATAGACACCGTCCGGGACGGTTTCGGGTATGACGGCACTGTAGGTCACCGGGACCCCGTTTCCCGGACCCGGGTCCACGTTTCCCGCGACACCCTGCCCGAGCGGGTGGGGCGACGGCACGCCGGGCTGGCTGAGCAGGTACAACACCGGTATCTGGGTTGCGGAGATCGCACCGCACTGGTTCAGGAGCTGGATCGTCACGTCCAAGGGGCCTCCACAGTGTGCGATCTGTCGATCGAAGGTCTGTCCGTCCACCGTCGACCCGGAGAGTTCCGGCAGGTCCGTCGGCAGGGTGCTGGCCGAGATGACGCTCTGGATCCAATCGAACTTGGTCTGGTTGAGATGGACCGCCCAGTTCTCTTGCGCCACGGGATCCCCAGCCACATGAACCCCGACCACCCGGTAGTCGTCCACCCCGTAGTCCCTGAAGATGGGACTGCCACTTTGCCCCTTGCTGGTGTCGATGATGTGGAGGAAGCGGAGGGAGTCCAGTTCCGAGGTGGCCAGGTTGTCCAAGGTCCACTGCGTACCGTAGGGCCCCACCTTGGGTACACCCGGGTAGCCGGAGAGGGTGAAGGTCCGGCCCAGGATGTCGCCCATGTCTTCGACCTGCATCCGGAAGTTGTCGGTCACCCATCCCACTCCGTTCTCCAGGGTGAGGACGGCAATGTCGTAGCCTCCTCCGCTGAAGCTGTACAAGGGATGTGTGGTGACCTCGGTCACCCCAAGCGTGCAATAGGGTTGCTGCGATCCGTTGAGCCCCGGCGTCACCGTGATGGTGCTGGGCGGCTCGGCCACTCCATCCTTGTCGATGTCCACGACATGCGCCGCGGTCACCATGTGGTACGGCGAGACGAAGAAGCCTGTCCCCACGTAACCGAGGCACCGGATACTGGCGATGGCCGACCAGGGGAACTCGGTGGTGTTCATTACCTGCACGCGGTCATCGCTTCCGATGACGACATGGTTCGAACCGGGTGCGGAGTGTTGGGCCATTGCCGGCAAGGGACCCAGGGCAATCAGGTGAGCCAAAGCCAGGCCCGGGAGGATGCGACGCACGGACATGGAAACCTCCGAATTCACGCCCGGAACAATGGGGGTCAGGTCGAAAGGTCCCCCGAGTGTAGTACGGCGCGGGACGTGCGCTTCTCGCGACCCTGTGGGGATGACCCCAAAGCGCCGCGGCAGCGTTGGTTACGCCGGCGTGTGCGCCTCCGGGCTCCTAGCGCTGACCCTCCTCGGTCAGCCAGTAGAACCCAAAGGGGGGGAGCATCAATTGATCGTTGAACAGGCTGGGGGAACCGCCGCTGTACAGATCCTGCAACCCGCCAAAAGCGAAGCGACCGCGGTGGAACAGGTCGCCCAGGTTCAGCGAATGCTGTGAGCTGTCGAAGTTCGCCACGATCAGCACATGGTCCCGATGCAGCAACGGATTGGTGCGCATGAAGGCGAAGAGGTGCGGATTGCCCGTATCGATCAACTCGCGGTCGTTGTAGTCGGCGAAGGCGGGGGTGCTCTTGCGTACGGAAATCATCCTCCGGATGCCTTCGAAGATCCGTTGCTGCACGCTGCCGTGCTCCTTGCGCAACTCCGCCGCGTCCCAGTTCATCCGGGGCCTGTGCAGCCAGCGGCTGTCGTGTGCCTTGGCGTCGTCCTTGAGGTAGTCACGATCGTTCAATGTGCCCAGTTCGTCGCCGTAGTAGATCAGGGGGATGCCGCCAAAGGACATGATCATCCCGTGCAGCAACAGGATGATGTCGATGCTCTCCTGGATTGCGGACGCTTCGCCGGTCTCCAGCGCGGCCTCGAGTCCCACCAGCGACGCGAGGGACCCGGAGATACGCGCATCCCCGGTCTTGTCGTTGCGCGCGAACGGCTTGCCGCGGGCCGGCGAGGCATCGTAGTCCCCGGTGAAGTACTCCACCAGGAAGCGCCGGTGCTTGTCCGGTTCATAGCCCACCTTGACGATATCCACGTCGTTGAAGCCAAGGCCGATGTCGTCGTGGCAACGCACGTAGTTGAGCCAGGTGGCGCGCTCCAGCTTGACCGGCAGGCTGTGGATGCCCTCGTTCAGGAGCTTGGCATTGCGCGTGGCGACGGCATCCCACAGCAGGGCCATGAGGGTCGCGTTGTAGGCGATCTCGCATTCCTTGGCGATGACCGCGTCCTCGCCGAAGTACTTGATGACTTCCAGCGGAGCCACGATCGCCTCGGCAATGAACAGCACGCCCGGAGCCGTGACCTGGCAGCAGTCCTTCATGAGCTGCAGGATCAGGTGCGCCTCACGCTCGTTCTGGCTCGTGGTGCCGATCTTCTTCCATAGGAAAGCCACTGCGTCGAGGCGGAGAATGTCGGCGCCCTGGTTGGCCCAGAACAGGATGATGTCGAGCATCTCGATGAAGACCGCGGGATTCGTGTAGTTGAGATCCCACTGGTAGCTGTTGAACACGGTCATGACCCACTTGTTCATGGCCTCATCGAATACGAAATTGCCGGGGGAGGTGTCCGGGAAGACCTCGGGCATGGTCTCCTCGAACATGTCGGGCACGATGCGATCATCGAAGACGTAGTAGTAGTCCTGGTACTCCTGGTCGCCCTGACGGGCGCGCTGCGCCCAATCGTGTTCGTCCGACGTGTGATTGAGAACCACGTCCAGGGTCAGCAGCATCTCCCTACGGTGCATGTGGCGGGCGAGTGAGCGGACATCGTCCAGCGTTCCGACCCGCTCGTCCACGTCGCGAAAGTCGCTGACCGCGTAGCCCCCATCGCTGGCCCCCTGCGGGCACTTGAGGATCGGCATCACATGGACGAGGTTGACGCCCAGTTCCTGCAGGTAACCCAGCTTCTTACGCAGGCCCTCCAGGTCACCGGCGAAGCCGTCGGAATAGAGGGCCATGCCGACCCATTCCTTGTCCAGGAACCAGTTGTGGTTCCGCTCCCGCTCGATGTCGACCGCCTTGAGCTTCGAGTCGCGCTTCAGGTACTGGCCGGTCATGACCTCGACCAGACGCAGCATCTGCGCATCGAAGTCGTCCCGCTCGCCGTAGAGGTGACGAAACAGGGAATGGATCGCGTAGAAGTTGGCGCCAAGACGCGTATAGAAGTTCCGCAGGTCCCGCTTGCGGATATCGGGTTTGAGCTCGTCCAGGATGCGGTTGAGCAGCGAATGGGATACCTGTTCGTACATGGTCGTCTACTTCCTCATGGCTTTCGCTGGGCCAGGCCCCATTGGTCGATCAGCGGCTTGTAGAAGCCCGGATCCGACACCGTCGCGCCACGGTGACCCACCACGCGCGAGGCGAACTCCTGTGCCCTCCTCAGGGTCCGATCGAGCGGCCATTGACGCATCAGGCCCAGAAGCATGACCGCGGCGAAGGCATCGCCCGCGCCGACCGTGTCCACCCGTTGCCCCGTGCGGTCGGGACGGACCCGCAGAACCTCGTTATCGGCGGTATGCAGCTCGGCGCCCGCCGCCCCTCGCGTTACCAGGAGTCCCTCCAGGGCCAATTCGCGCAGGAAACGGGCGGGATCCGGTGCGGTGCCATCCACCCCGATCGCCAACAGGGTCAATTCGTCCTCATTGAGCTTGGCCCAGCGCGCCCGGCCCAGGCTCTTCACGACCTGTTCCCGACTCCACCAGGGGGAGCGCAGGTTGACATCGACAAACCGGAACAGGTGCGTCGCGGCCGCAAGCTCCCGGAGTGCCCCGCGTGACGCCTCGGTGCGTAGCGCCAAGCTTCCGTGATAGAGGAACCGGCATGACGTGTCGACCAGGGTCGTGGCAACGGCTGCCGCCTCGATCGCGTCGTAGGCGCAGTTCGCGACGATGTCATAGGCGGGCTCGTCATCATGGAAACTGACAGAGACCCGGCCGGTCGGGCGTTCGGGGTCGGTTTGCAGTGCGCGCAGGTCCATGCCCCACCCCTTCATGGCGGCACGGATCGCCTCCCCCTCGGCATCGTCGCCGACGCGACTGATCAGGAGGGGCCTGGCCCCGAAGGCCTGCAGGTGCCAGGCTACGTTGAAGGGCGCGCCCCCCAGGACGCGGGTGCCATCGGGGAAGTGATCGTAGAGCACCTCGCCGAAGATGCACGGACGGTCCGAGGTCATGGTCGCAAGTCCCTGCGGGCAAAGCCCATCCAATCCACGGTCTCCGGATAGTAGTGGGCGATGCCTTCCAGCATGCCGCCGCTGTAGTTGCCGTTGAGACCCATGAAGGCCCCTCCGGCGATATGGAGACGATCGGGGTGTCCCGAATCCTTCGCCATCCGCAGGGCGAGCTGCTGTACCTCCGGTGTGCTGTTGGCGACGAGCACCGCGGGGATGGGACTTGCCAAGACCTCAAGATCGTTGCCGCTGTCGCCGCAGAACACGGTATTGGAACCGTCGAAAGCCGTATCCTGCATCAGTGCCTCAATGGCGTGGTACTTCGAGGCGCGTGCGGGTAGCACGTCGAGCAGGGCGGTATCGTTCGAATCGTCGATGCTCCAGATGAGGCGTGCGCGAACGTTCAGCGACCCCAGGCGGGACTCGATGCGGCGGGTCAGCGCGGTGCGATCCACCTGCGGGAGCAGATAGTAGCTGAGTTTGTGCGTGTTCTGCCTGGCACGCTCCTGCAGACGCAGGTCCGGCAGCACGGAAAGCGCGGACTCCAGATCCCGGGCGGTGAGCCCGTTCCAGTCCTTGGCAATCTCTTGCTCCCAACGCGGCTGACGCTCCCAGGCATTCCGTGGTCCGACTCGGTAGATGGTCGTGCCCACGTCTCCCAGGACGTAGTCCGGTACCGGGAGGGAGTATTCGGAGATGGCCGATGCCACGAGCTCCCGATGACGGCCGCTGACGTAGGCCAGGGTGACCCGGACGTCCCCGGCGAGTCTGGCGAAGTGACGCCGGGCCCCCGCCGATTCCGCGTGTGGCCCGTTGGGAATCAGGGTGCGGTCGAGGTCGGTACAGATGAGCAGCCGTTCAAGCATCAATCGTGCAGGGCCCGGTGTGCGTCGAAGAAGCGGTAGTGATCGATGGCGTCGAGGATGCCCTGCGCGTGCGGTTGCTTGGAGAAGTAGATCCGATCCTGCTCGACCAGGTCGGACAGTTCCTCGTGGTGACGGTTGCCCACCACCGCGGCGAGCGTATTGCCGCGCATCATGTCCTCGTCGGCTCCGGACCCGCCGGCTACGAGGGTGCGCTCCAGCGGAAAGCCGAGCAGTTGCGCGACGTAGCGCAGAGCCTGACCCTTCGATGCGCGCGAGGGCAGGATGTCGAGGTACTGGCCAAAGGAGAAGATGACGTTCGCGGTCAGTTCCCTCTTCCGGATCAGGCTGATGATGTGCTCGACCGGGGGAGCGTCCTGGGCATCGTAGTAGTACGAGAGCTTGAACGGCGTCTGCTGGACCTTCGGCTGCAGGGTCATGCCCGGCAGATCGGTGAGGGCGCTACGAATCCGTTCCCGATTCCAGTTGTGGTCGATATGGGCCGACCAGTAGTCGTCCGAGTCCAGGGCCTGGCTGTAGTGGATGCGGGTGCCGAGGCTGCTGATCAGCACGTCGGGGCGGGGGATCCGGTGCTGCTTCATCAGCGCCAATGCGGTATCGATGCGTCGTCCGGTGGCGATGCCGAAGATGACGCGTTTGCGGTTCGCGCGCATGACCTCGATGAACCGTCGCAGCGCGCCGGGATTGCCGACCAGGTTCTGGTCGAGGTCCGTGAACAGGGCGCGGTCCCGGTGCCGCAACCGGGTCGGATCCAGCGGCGGGTGCGGGGTGGGGGAGGGCTGGGTCGGAAGTGCGGCGATCGTGTCCAGGAAACGGCGCGCATGCGTCTGCCACGAGTAGTGCTTCCGCACTCCCTGCAGGCCGTTGCGCGAGGCCGTGGTCCATGCCTCCCGGTCCCGGAGCAGCTTCAGGAGTGCGCTGGTCATGGCTTGCGGGTCCAGTGGGTCCACCAGCGCACCGTTGCGGCAGTTGCCGATGATGTCGACCGGGCCTCCATTCTCCGTGGCCACCAGCGGCAAGCCGCTTGCGGCGGCCTCCAGCAGGGTCAGGCCGAACGGCTCGGTCAGGGCCGGGTTGACGAAAACGCCGCGCCGCGCCGCCACCAGTCGAAAGATATCGGGGACCTCGTCGGCACGATGGAACTTCGGGACGGCTACCCGTCCATAGAGATCGTAGGCGTCGATCAACAGCAGGATGTTGGTCAGGACCGACTGCGCCCCGGTGTCGAGGTCGCGGATGTCGTCGCGGTTTCCAGCCACGATCAGCAGGTTTGCCGTCATCTGGAGCGACTTGGATTCGCCGAAGGCCTCGATCAGGGTCAGGAAGTTCTTGCGCTCGTCGGGCCGTGCCAGGGCGAGGATCAGGGGTTTGTCGGGGCTGGTCAGGAAGCGATCGACCTGCTTGGAAAAGTCGATGGTCTCGTCCGGAGCGGGTGGGCGAAACTGCCCCAGGTCGGTACCGGGCGGAATGACGACCATGCGGTCGGGATCGTAGTAGTTGTAGAGGCCATACTGCTGGTCGATCTCGTTGTGCGTGCTCGTGATGACCACCGAGGCATTGGCGAGCACTTCTTCCTCGGCGTCGATACGGCGTGCGATATTGTAGGTTGCTTCGATCTCCTCCCGCGACAAGCCTTTCGCCAGCAACCGTTTGCGCTTGTCGCGCCCCAGCGAGTGGCCCGTGTGCACCAGCGGAATGCCCAGGAGGTTGGCGAGCCGCACCCCCACGTAACCGGCGTCGGCATAGTGGGTGTGTATGAGGTCCGGGGTGCGGTCCTGCCCCTTCAACCACTGCACCAGGTTGTCCATGAAACTGTCGAGGTGATCCCACAACTGTTCCTTGGCTATGTATTCCTCCGGCCCGGCGTCGATACGGATGATGCGGGCCCCTTCGGACAGCGGTTCGACCGACTGGGCATAGTCGTCGCTTACCGTGGAGTCGACGATGCGGCGTGTGACCAGATCGACGCGCGCGACGTCGTCCTGCATTGCCAATGCAGTCGCCAGGTCGACGACGTACTTGGTTTGCCCGCCTGTGTCGGCGCCCCGGCCGAGTTCGAGATCGTGTCCACGAACAAGGCCGTGGATGCTGAGGAGTAGCAGGTACTTGCCTGTAGGGGTGTCTTGCATGGGTCGTCCAACCTGTCGTTGAACGGTGAGCATAGCGCAATCACTGAGTTGCCGACAGGCGGAGGCCTCCTCACGCCGTGGGCGGTGCGGCCTCCGGACCGGAGTCGGGGTTGCCCGGAGAGGACTGCGATACCGTGACCGGGGTCTTCATGATGACCTCCCGGTGCGGGTAGGGGATGGCGATCCCGTTCTCCTTGAACGTGTCCCACAACGCCAGAAGCACCTTGCCACGGATGTTGGTCAACCCATCCTGGGGATCGTCGATCCAGAACCTGAGCAGGAAGTTGAGCGACGAGTCGCCGAACTCGGTCATCCAGCACACCGGACGCTTCCGGTTCGCATCGACACGGTCCACCCCGGCCGCGGCCTCGATGGCGAGACGCGTCACCTCGTGCGGATCGGAGTCGTAGGACACGCCGAAAGGAACGTCCAACCGCACGTACCGGTCCGAGAACGACCAGTTGATGACCTGGGTGGTGATGAAGTCCTCGTTCGGTATCAGATACTCCCGGCCGTCCCGGGTGACTACGGACACGAAGCGTGCGCGCAGCTCCCGGATCCAGCCGAACGTGTCCCCAAGCGTGATCGTGTCTCCCGGTTTGATCGACTGGTCAACCAGAATAATGATGCCGGAGATGAAGTTGGAGACCACCTTCTGCAACCCGAAACCGAGTCCCACGCCCACCGCACCCGAGAGCACGGTGAGGGCGGTGAGGTCGATGTTGAGTTTCCGCATGATCGTCATGCCCGCGAGGACGATGAGGAGAATCCGGACCAGCTTGCCCAGCAGGACCCGGAGCGACGGAGTGAGCTCATCGAGCTGCTTGATTCGGCCGTCGACGAAGTTGCCGGCGACAAATGCTGCCCAGAGGAGCAGGCCCACGAAACCCGCGGCCTGCAGCACCCCCAGCACCGACACGCGCGTGGAGCCCAACTGAAGGGCGGCGGAGTCGAGGAGGCGGACGGTGTCGTCCAGCACGCCCAGGATGGACGCGGCAAAGAACAACCACAGGAGCACGGCCAGGATGCGGCCCAGGATACGACTGCGTATGACCCGCGACACCACCGTGACAAGAAACCAGGCGCCGGACAAGAGCAGCGCTCCGTACAGCAGGTAGTTGGGAGACGGCCAGGAGACCGCGGACGTGATCAGGTAGGCGGTGGCCAGGAGGATGGTCAGGAACAACCAACCAAGACGCGGCAGGACCGCGCTGAGGACCGGGGTGAGACCGGGAATGTCGCGGCGCATCAGTTCCTGCAGCGGGGGAGCGAGGCGCTTTGACAGAAACGCCGAGGCCAGGGCCAACAGGACGATCAAACCCAGCTGAAAGAGCGCCTCGGGCTGGCTCAGGTAGCCGCGTGCCAACTCGATAAATCGGGATGCTATCTCCTGGATCTGTTCCAAACGGTCTTCCTCCCGGGAAAGCTTCCGCTCAAACGACGTGCTGCGGTGAGCTGTAGTGGATCAGCTTACGCCCCTGCGCGAGGATGGTGTAGGGGGCTCAGGCCACATCCTCAACAAATCCGGGGTAACTGCTCGCCGCTGGGCAAGTCGAGGATCCGCTCGCCACCGAACCCGGTGCGGACCGTCACCAGTCCGCTCTCGATTGCCGCGCCCACCTCGCCGATCCGCACCGCACCGGCGGAAACCTCGTGCCCACGCAGGACTTCGAGTGCCCGCTCCACGTGCTTGGGTGGAACGAACACGACGAAACGGCCTTCGTTTGCCACGAACAGGGGATCCAGCCCGAAGATGCCGCACGCCCCGGCCACATCCTCGCGAACGGGGATCGCGGACTCCTCGACGCGCAGGGTCATCCCGGCCGACGTCGCGATCTCGGTCAGCGCGGAGGCGAGGCCGCCCCGGGTCAGGTCCCGCAGGCATCGGACGGGTACCCCGGCCTGCAGCAGATCGAGGACGGGTTCGTGTACCGGGGCGCAATCACTGAGAATCCCGCTCTCGAAGCTCAGGCCTTCCCGCCGGGACATGACCGCCATGCCGTGGCGTCCCAGATCCCCGCTGATCAGCATCACGTCGCCCGGCTTCACTTCCCGGGGGCCAATCGCACCCGGGGCCTCCACCGCGCCCACCCCGGCGGTGTTGATGTAGATGCCGTCCCCGTGCCCTCGTTCCACTACCTTGGTGTCCCCGGTCACGATGGTCACCCCGGCCGCGTCCGCCGCCCCGCGAATGGAGCGGACCACGCGCCACAGGGTTTCCATCTCGAACCCTTCCTCCACGATGAACCCGGTCGAGAGCCAAAGGGGGCGCGCGCCGCACATGGCGAGGTCGTTCACGGTGCCGTTGACCGCCAGGGTTCCGATGTCGCCGCCGGGAAAGAAGAGAGGACGTACAACATGCGAGTCCGTGGTGAACGCGATGCGCTTGCTGGGTGCGTTCATGACCGCACCGTCATGCAACTGGTCCAGGATCGGGTTGGAGAAGCCGGGCGCGATCAGCGTCTCGATGAGCTTGTGCATGAGCCTGCCGCCACCGCCGTGAGCCATGAGGACGCGAGGGTACTCGGCCAGGGGAATGGGGCAAGCCAGGTCAAACGTCTTCCCACTGCTCATGACGACCTCCCGGCCAGGGCTACCCGGCGATAGCGATAGTAGGCGGCGCATGCCCCTTCCGAGGAGACCATGGTGGCCCCCAGGGGGTGATCCGGCGTGCAACGGGTCCCGAAAGCCGGGCACGCGCTGGGCTTCTCCAGCCCCTGGAGGACCAGGCCGCTGTGACACTCCGAGTCCTCTTCCACCCCGGACGCGGTGATCCCGAACCGTCGTTCCGCATCGTGGATCGCGTAGGCCTCGGTGAGGCCCAACCCGCTCCGGGGGATCTCGCCGATACCGCGCCATGCCCGGCGCTTGATGGTGAACACCTCGCGGATCAGTCGCTGCGCCTCCGTGTTGCCCTCCGGGCGCACGTTGCGCGTGTACTGGTTCTCCACTTCGGCGCGCCCCTCCTCCAGCTGGCGCACGCAGGCGAGAACGCCCTGCAGGATGTCTACCGGTTCGAAGCCGGTGACCACGATGGGAGCCGAGAACTCCCGGGCCACCGGCTCGTACTCCTCCGTTCCCATGATCGTGCAGACGTGACCCGCGGCAAGGAAGCCCTGCACCCGGCACCGGGGGGAGGTGAGGATGGCCCGCAGGGCCGGGGGAACGAGCACGTGCGAGACGAGGAGGCTGAAGTTCCGGAGGCCACGCTGCTTGGCCTGATAGACCGCCATGGCATTGGCGGGGGCCGTGGTTTCGAAGCCCACGGCAAAGAACACCACCTGCTGGTCCGGGTTGTCGGCTGCGATCTCCAGGGCATCCATGGGAGAGTAGACAATGCGAACGCTGCCTCCCCGCGCCTTGACCGCGAAGAGATCCTCCCTGGATCCGGGCACACGCAGCATGTCCCCGAACGAGCAGAGCGTCACTCCCGGTCTGCCGGCCAGGTCCAGCGCCTTGTCGATCAGAGCCACCGGCGTCACGCAGACCGGACAGCCGGGGCCATGGACGAGGGTCACCCGCTCCGGGAGGAGTTCGTCGATCCCAAAGCGCACGATGGCGTGGGTCTGCCCCCCGCAGACCTCCATGAGGGTCCAGGGTCGCGTGGCCGCCTGATCGATCTCCGCGGCAAGCCGTCGCACGAGTACGGGGTCCCGGTAGGGGCTCTGGGGTCTCATCGTGTCTCGAACTCCGGGTTGGGTTCTTCCAGGGATTCCAGGGCCTGGAGGATCCGAGCCGCTTCCACGTCGTCCACCACCTGGATGGCGAACCCCACATGGACCAGCACGTGATCGCCCACCCTGGCCTCCGGCACAAAGGCGAGCTGGATGTCCTTTCGGACCCCGCCGAAATCCACCGTCCCCATCGGCAAGGTGGGATCCGCGTCGTCGATGTTTATCAGCCGGCCGGGTACGGCAAGGCACATGGGTCAACGTCCTTCCTGCTCGAGGGCCATCATCTGGCCCAACGCGATTCCGCCATCGTTCGGTGGCACCCGCAAGTGCCATAGCGGCCTGTGTCCAGTCTCGCGCAGGCGATGCACGGTGCGTTCGGTCAGCCAGGCGTTCTGGAAGCAGCCTCCGGTGAGGAGGACCGTTTCGTACCCGAGGCGATCAGCCACCTGGACGATGGCGTTTGCCAGCCCGTTGTGGAAACGTGCCGAGACGCATGCCGGTTTGCGACCGGCCTGAAGATCGGCCAAGAGGGCCCGAATGGCGGGTTCCCAATCCACGACCAACGGGTCCTGTCCGGTCCGGATCGTGAAGGGATAGGCGCCCTCCCGTTGCGGGTCTTCCAGGGCGTACTCCAGTTCCATGGCGGCCTGGCCTTCGAAGCTGACGCGTTGCCGGAGCCCGGCGATGGAGGCCACGGCGTCGAAGAGACGCCCCGCGCTGGAGGTCACGGGGGCATGGAGACCCTGCTGAAGCGCTTGCCGGAGCAGGACCCGCTCACGTTCCGGGGTGTCTGCCACGGGGGCCAGAGCGTGCCGGGACCACAGCGCCTCGCCCAGGATCTCCCACAGCAGCCCCAGGGCCGCTCGCCGAGGCTCCCGCACCGCCTTCTCCCCACCGGGCAGGCGGAAGGTGCGCAGGTGGGCGCGTCGAAGGAGTCCCTGCGCATCCCAGCCAATGAACTCGCCGCCCCAGATCGTGTCGTCGGTGCCGAGGCCCGTTCCGTCCCAGGCTACTCCCAGCCAGGGAGGACCCACGTCATTGTCCGCGGCACAGGACAGAACGTGGGCCACGTGATGCTGCACCCGCACGGGCGCCGCGAAACGGCTCTCCGCGTAACGGGTGGAGCGGTAGTCGGGATGAAGGTCGCAGGCCACCCGGCCGGGGCGCACCCGGTAGAGACCCTTGAGGGTCTCCACCGTCCGCTGGAAGTTGGCATCGGCTTGCAGCGACACCAAATCCCCCTGGTGCTGGCTCAGGACCACCCCTCCGGGCCGCGTCAAGGCGATCGTGTTCTTCTCATGGGCTCCCACCGCGAGCGCGGCGCAGGGAGCTTCTTCGGAGTCCGGCACACCGGCAGGTCCCGGTCGGTTCAGCGACAGGGGGGCATACCCTCGCGCCAGGCGCAGGGGAAGTGGGCGGTCCATCACGACCCGAAACACGCTGTCATCGACGGGACGCGCGATGGGTCGGTTGTGGACCAGGAAACAGTCGGCGATGTTCCCCAGGCGATCCAGGGCCTCGTCCTCGTCGATGCAGATGGGTTCATCGGACAGGTTGCCACTGGTGGCCACCAGGGGAATACCGACCTCCGCCAGAAGCAGGTGATGAAGCGGTGTGTAGGGGAGGAAGGCTCCCAGGAACGGACTTCCAGGAGCCAGTTCCTCGCACAACTGCGGATCCCTCCCGCGACGACGCACCAGGACGATGGGCGCCGCCCAGGATGTGACCAGCTGCTTCTCCGCTTCGTTCAATCGACAGGCCTGTTCCAGCTCGCGGCAGCCGGGGAACATCACCGCGAAGGGCTTTGCCTCGCGGTGCTTGCGGCGCCGAAGCTCCCTCACCCCTGCTGCTGCCCCCGCGCTGACCATGAGGTGGAACCCACCGAGACCCTTGACCGCCACGATCGCGCCGTCGCGGAGCCGACGTGCCGTCTCGCACAGCGCGCGGTCCCGCAGGGCCACGACGCGCCCCCCGGGTTCTCTCAGGTCCAGTTGGGGCCCACAGGCGGGGCAGGCGTTGGGCTGGGCGTGGAAACGCCGATCCAGGGGATTGCCGTACTCGTCCCGACAGGCATCGCACATGGGAAAATGCCGCATGGTCGTTGCCGCACGGTCATAGGGGAGCGACTCGATGATGCTGAACCTGGGTCCACAGTTGGTGCAGTTGGTAAAGGGATAGCGGTAGCGACGGTTCGAGGGATCCAGGATGTCGGCCAGGCAATCGGGGCAGGTAGCCACATCCGGAAGGACCTCGACCGTTCCGCTCGCTCCCAAGCCGCTGGAGGGTGCGAGGTGGAAGCCTTGCATACCCCGCGGCGCCGACCAGTCCGCATCGATGCGGCGAATGCGGGCCAGGGGGGGAGGGTTGCCCTCGAGCCGGGAGAGAAAACTCTCCAGATCCGCGCGAGGCCCTTCCAGCTCGATCTCGACCCCGTTGATCGAGTTCAGAACGCTTCCGTCCAGGCCCAGGGAAACGGCCTCGCGGTAGACAAAGGGTCGGAACCCGACGCCCTGCACCGCACCCTGGACCCGGACGGACAATCTGCGCGCGCCTGAACGCCCCACGGCGCGGGTCTCGACCAGGCTCATGACGCCTCCGCGATCTCGATGCTCTCGAGCACGATGTCCCGTGCCAGGGGATGGGTCGGTTCGGCAATCACTTCGGCCTCCACCCGCGCTCCCTCGGCCAGGGAGCCCCGTGCGGCTTCCTCGAAGTGCTCCTCGAAGTGTTTGGGGCTCATGTGGGACAGGGCGCCCAGGCGCACATGGACCGCGGTGACCCGATCCGCGTTCTGCTCACGGGCGACCGTGAAGAGGCGGCTCATCAGGTCGTCCATCACCTTGCGTTCATGCATTTCAGTGTCCTCCCTTGGCTAGGCGCCCAGTACGCGGTTGATTTCCTTGTTCACCATGCGATGCAATCTGGGTATCGCCTCCTCGATCTCCGGGGAACGCGCGTCTCCCATCCCGAACCGGCTTCCCGTCACCCCAAGGAACACAACCCGTGAAGGCAAGCGGTCCAGGGTGCGGGCCAGCTCGAGGGTCTCCCGCAGACCGAACAGATGGGTCGAGGCCACCGCGCCATTGAGGGGCAGCGGCCCGTCGGCAAGCTCGATCCGCACCAGGGTTCCCGGGGTGTCCTCGGATTGCAGTGCGTCCACGAGGATGACCGTGTCGGTGCGCACCCACAGGTTGAGCAGGTCGAGGGCTTCCCCGCGATGCCGAAGGATCTCCAGACCCGGGCGGGGCGCCAGGTCCCGGGCGATGTCCAGCCCAATCCCGTCGTCCCCGCGGAACGTGGTGCCCATGCCGACCACCAGAACCTGCCGCACCGCGGAGGCGGTCATCTCCGATCCACCTTCAGGTCCAGGAAGTGGGTCGCGCAGGAGATGCAGGGATCGTAGTTGCGGATCGCCTGCTCGCAGCGTAGCCGGAGCTCCTCGTCCTCGAGGGTGATGTGGTCCGACACGAAGTCGTAGAGGTCCTCCTCGATGGTCTTCTGGTTCTGCGAGGTGGGTGGGGTGATCTTGGCTTCCTGGATCAATCCTTCCTCGTTGATGCGATAGCGATGATAGAGAATTCCGCGCGGGGCCTCGGTGCAGCCGTATCCTTCGCCGGCCTGGGGCACCGTCTCGATGAAGGACCTGGGCGGCTCCCGGTAGGCCTTGATGATGCGCAGGGACTCCTCGCAGGCGAACACCGTCTCCACCGCGCGCACGATGATGCTCCGGAAGGGGTTGCGACAGTCCGAGGTGAGCCCCACCTCCTCGGCCACCTTCAGGGCCAGAGGGGAGAGCTGATCCCGGTTGAGGGCCCAACGGGCCAGGGGGCCCACGAAGTACGCGCCCCCACCCATGCGATGGGACTGAAGCGCATTGGTATGGGGGATGTGTTCTTCCACGAAGTGGTCCTCGTACTCCTCGATGGCGATATCGAGGCCCCGATTGGAGACGAGACGCCCCTCGCACAGGGGGTACTCGTCCGGGTGCCTCAGGGCCACCAGTTCGTAGTCCCGCTCCAGTTGGGGGAAGGTGAAGGTGGAAACCAGCCGCACCGTGTCCAATGCCGCTTCCAGGGCCCACTCCAGATCCGGTACCAGGGCGTCCAGTTCCCCGGTGGTGGGCGACCGGTAGAATCCACCGACCCGGGTATTGATGGGGTGAATCTCCCGTCCTCCCACGACCTCCATGATCCTGTTGCCGATCTTCTTGAGGCGCAGCGCCCGTTCCACGACCTCCCGGTGATCCCGGGCCATCTCCAGGGAACTCTCGTACCCCATGAAATCCGGGGCATGCAGCATGTAGACGTGGAGCACGTGGCTTTCGATCCACTCGCCGCAGTAGAGAAGTCGCCGGAGTTCGCGCAGGGAGCCCTCGACGGTCACCCCGCAGATGTCCTCCATGGCATGCACGGCGCTCATCTGGTAGGCGACCGGGCAGATCCCGCAGATGCGGGAGGTGATGTCCGAGGCCTCCAGGTAGTTGCGGCCGCGAAGGAACGCCTCGAAGAAGCGGGGCGGTTCGAAGATCTTGAGCTTCACGTCGGTGACACGGTCGCCGTTGATCTTCACCGACATGGCACCCTCCCCCTCGACCCGGGCCAGGTAGTCCACCTTGATCGTCTTACGCTTGCTCATGGGTCCTACTCGCAGTCTTGAACGCCGGCGCTCCGGCGGTGTAGGAGCGGAACAACCGGAGGATTTCCGGGCTCGCCAACCCCAGGGCCGCCAGTTGGGCGCTGAGCGCCTCCGTGTTGGGGTTGTCGATGGGGCCGTAGCATCCGAAGCACCCGCGGTTGTAGCTGGGGCAGAGCGCGTTGCAGCCGGCGTGGGTTACCGGTCCCAGGCAGGGAATACCCTTTGCGGTCATGACACAGACCGTGCCGCTCCGTTTGCAGTCCAGACACACGCTGTGCTCGGGAATGTTCGGCTTGCGGGCGTTGAGGAAGGCATTGAGTACCTCAAGCAGCTGGTACTTGTTGATGGGGCACCCGCGCAGTTCGAAGTCCACCGCCACGTGGTGGGCCATGGGGGTCGAGCGCGTCAGGGTCTCCAGAACCTCCGGCCTTGCGTAGACGACCCTGGCCATCTCCTTCACGTCGGCGAAGTTCCGCAACGCCTGGATCCCTCCGGCGGTGGCGCACGCCCCAATGGTGATCACCAGCTTGGAGATGCGGCGGATCCGGTGGATCCGTTCCGCCTCTTCCGGGGTGGTCACGGAGCCCTCGACCAGGGAGATGTCATAGGGCCCCTTCACCACCCTGCGGGTGGCCTCCGGGAAGTAGCAGATGTCCACCGCTCCCGCGACGGCCAGGAGTTCGTCCTCGCAGTCGAGCAGGCTCAGTTGACACCCGTCGCAGGAAGAGAACTTCCAGACCGCCAGTTTGGGAAGACGCGCTTTCATGCTAGACCTCGTCATGGATGAACCAGGGTCGGATGCGGTCGTACCGGAAAACCGGGCCGTCCTTGCAGACGAACTCGGGGCCCAGCTGACAATGCCCGCAGTGTCCGACCGCGCACTTCATGTTGCGTTCCATGGAGATGTAGATCTCCCGGGTCGGAATCCCCGCTCCCCGCAGTTCGTTGACGGAGAACCGGGCCATGATCTCCGGGCCGCAGATCATGGCGAGGGTGTGCGTGGGGTCGAACTCGGCCTGGGCGATCAGGGTGGTCACCACGCCGACCTGACCTGTCCAGGCGAAGTGCCCCCGGTCCAGGGTGACCTCGACGTCGATTCCGTGGCGGCCCCGCCACTCCGTGAACTCGCGGGTGAACAGGAGGTCGTCCTCGGTGCGCGCCCCGTACAGCACGGAGACCCGCCCGTAGCGCTCCCGGTTGCGGCAGATCTCGTAGATGGCCGGGCGCAGGGGAGCGAGACCGATTCCCCCCGCCACGATGAGAACATCGAGACCGACCGCCTCATCCAGCGGCCAGTGGGTACCGAACGGTCCGCGCAGGCCAACCAGGTTGCCCTTGCGCAGGGTGAAGAGACGCTGGGTGACGGGGCCCACCGAGCGGAGGGTGTGGACGACGTGGTCCACCTTGCTCGGATTGCCGCTGATCGAGATCGGGACCTCACCGACACCGACCGCATACATCATGTTGAACTGGCCCGGGGTGAAGGGAAGCCGTGTCCCGGCGTTCTTGGGCTCGAGGTCGAGGGTGACCGTGTCGTACGTCTCCTTGCGGCGCTTCACGACCCGGTAGAGGTTCGGGATCATGAGGTCCGGCTTGGAGGCATTCTGAATCGGTCGTCCCATGACGGGGGAGGTGGTCATGATCCACCCTTCCGGGTCTCGGTCCCGTAGATGTCCAGGAGCTGGATCCGGGCGGCCTCGAGGCGGTGAGCCAACACCCCAACCACCGAGTTCAGGAACCGGTAACCCAGTTCATAGTCCTTCTCGCACTTCCCCTTGATGCAATCCCCCCGCAGGGAGATCGCACGCGTCACCTTGGTCGCCTTGCCGGAGTACCTCCAGCGGTGTGGGGCGACGATCCAGGACCAGCCCACCACCTCACCCCGGCCAGCGGTGGTCAGGACCACGGTGCCCTTTCCGGCCGCGCTGAGTTCCAGCGAGACCAGGCCTTCGCGAATCAGGTAGAGATGATCCGCCGGCTGCCCCTGGCGGAACAGATACTCTCCCGGCCGGAAGACCACGTTCTCGGCGCACCCCGCAATGAGGGCGATGTGTTCGGGGCTGAAGGTGTTGAAGAACTTGTGTTCGGACAGAATGCGTCCAAGGCCCTCGTTCAGGTCGTTCATGGTTCCTTGCTCCCTGCGTGCTCCGGTGTTCCCGCTGTCACGGTGTCCCGGATCGCGGCGGCCTCCTCGGTGATGTCGATGCCCACAGGGCACCAGGTGATGCAGCGGCCGCAGCCCACGCAGCCGAGCGAGTCGAACTGGTCCTGCCAGGAGGCCAGCTTGTGGGTCATCCACTGTCGGTACTTGGAGTGGGTCGAGTTGCGCACGCTTCCCCCGTGGATGTAGGAGAAGTCCGTGGTAAAGCAGCTGTCCCAGAACCTCCACCGTTCGGCATGATCCCCGGTGAGGTCGGTCACGTCCTCGACCGACGTGCAGAAACAGGTGGGGCAGACCATGGTGCAGTTCGCGCAGGCGAGACACCGGCCGGCGACTGCATGCCACCTGGGGTGTTCCACCGCTTCGTGCAGGATCTTTCCGATCTCGGTGGTATCGAGGCTACGCCCCATCCGGCCGGCCGCGTTGGCCAGCTTGTCGGAAGCCAGTTCCCGGTCCTCGGCACTTGCCTCGGGAAGTTCCAGCTCCGTGATCAACGTCGCCCCCCGCTCGCTCCCTACCTCCACGAGGAAGGTGTGGCGGTCGGGTTCGAGGATCTCGGTCAGGGCCAGGTCATAGTCCTGGTGGGCCCGGGGGCCGGTGCCCATGGAAGTGCAGAAGCAGGTGGCGCCGGGCTCGGTGCAGTTGGCGGCAATGAGGAAGGCCTGTTCGCGGTTTCCGTGGTAGATGGGATCCTGGAACTCGCCGCCCAGCAGCACCCGGTCCTGGATGCGAATGGCCGCGACTTCGCACGGTCGCGCCCCAAGCAGGGCCAACCGGGGGCGCTGGATCGGCTCGGGGACCAGGGACACGTCGCCGCCCGTACCCTGGGTCTGGAACAGGCGGACCCGGGCCGGGTGGAAGAGGCGTTTCCAGGAATGGGGGCCCACCACATAGCCGAACAGGGCCTGGTCGTTTCGCGGCATGATGCGGTAGGAGCCTGGCCCCTGCTCATCGGTCCAGCCGATCGGCAGATCGTCGACGGAGTGGATGGGACCGTAGACGATGGCGCCCTCCCGCACGATGGGCCCATGGACCGTGAAGCCGTGGCCGGTGAGAGTGCGCAGGAGGTCCGGAAACCGGGTCCGATCCAGGAGAAACGGCCCTGGAAGGTTCTGGGTACCCATGTTGACGGCCTCCTCTGCAATGGAACCGTCGGGCCCGCGAGCAGCTCGCCGGGCAACCATGGCAAGCAAGTGAAGCATCGTTATGTTCAGCGGATTCATCCTACGACCTGGGTCGGAAATGGACCAATAGGTCCTCGGTCCGTCGAGATTCCAATAAATCAATGGAATGGGGTGGCCGTAGGACGCGACGGTCCGGATTGAATCGAATGTTCACTGTTACGCCATGGGGGGAGACCGATCTACACTCCTGGGCGGCGGCAGGAGCTTCGCCAGACCGGAGTGATCCCCGGTGGATCACGGATTTGGGCGCACAACAGGTATCCAAAGGGCACGCCGTGGCAACGAGCATCTACATTGCCTCATCCGAGGCGCGGAGCGGGAAGTCCCTGGCTGCGCTTGGTCTCATGGAGGTTGCCTCGCGCCGGGTGGGGCACGTGGGCTTTTTCCGCCCGGTGATCCGTAGGCAGGACGACGCTCTTCTGGAGCTGATGCAGGGTCGCTACGGCAGCGGCGAGAATCCGGAGGCGCGGTTCTCCCACGCCTGTCTGCACGACGAGGCACGGAAGATCGCCGCCGAGGGTCGTACCGACGAGCTCCTGGAGCGGATCCTGCTGCGATTCCACGAGGTGGAGTCCCGGTCCGACTTCACCGTGTGCGCGGGCAGTGACTTCACCGATCTGTCGGCGGCGTTCGAGTTCGAGTTCAACGCCAGGGTTGCGGGACACCTGGGCTGCCCCGTGCTCTATGTGGCCAACGGTCGTGGGCGTGCTCCCGAACGACTCCTCGACGCCGCGATCGCGGGGCGCCGTGCCTTCGTGGAGGCGGGCTGCGCGGTTGTGGCCACCCTGGTGAACCGGGTGCGCCCGGAGGACGTCGAGTCGGTCCGTGAGCATCTGGCCCGGGAGTGGACGTTCCAGGACCCGGTTTTCGTCGTGCCCGAGCTGCCCACCCTCGGGCTCCCGACCCTGACCGAACTGCTCAAGGTGCTGGACGGCAGACTGGTTCATGGTGACGCGAAGCGCCTGCAGGCGAACGCGAGGCACTTCGTGCTCGGCACCATGCAGATCGAGAACGTGCTCGAGCGGCTCCAAAAGGGCACGGTGGTCATCACCGGAGGCGATCGCGCGGATCTCGTCCTGGCCTGCATGGCCACGGTGCGCTCGGAGAACTATCCCAACCCCGCCGGCATCGTCCTCACCGGCAACCTGGATCTGCACCCGGCGGTAGCCCGGCTGGTAGACGGGATGCACCAGGTCGACCTGCCCATCATCAGCGTGGGCTCGGACAGCTACGAAACGGCGCGGACGATTGCCGATCTCGTTCCGGTCATCGGCTGCGACGATGAGCGGAAGATCGCGGCCGCTCTGGGACACTTCGAGGAACACGTCCCGGTGACGGAACTCGAGGTCCGGATCGAGGTGACGCGTTCGGAAACGATGACCCCGCTACGCTTCGAATACGAACTGGTGGAGCGGGCCAAGGCCGACCGCCGGCACATCGTCCTCCCCGAGGGCAACGACGAGCGCATCCTGCGGGCGGCGGAGATCCTCACCCGCCGTGACGTGGCCGACCTCACCATTCTCGGGGATCCCGGCGAAGTGCGCGCCCTGGAGGCGCGGCTCGGAATCCATCTGGAGAAGGTGACGATCGTCGATCCCCGAACCTCCGAGTGGCGGGAGGAGTTCGCGGCAACGTACTATGACCTGCGCCGGCACAAGGGGATCAACGAGGATGTGGCGAGGGACGTGGTAGGGGACGTGAGCTACTTCGGTACGCTCATGGTGCGCTGCGGGCGGGCCGACGGCATGGTCTCGGGTGCGGCGCATTCGACCGGACACACCATCCGCCCCGCCCTGGAGCTTCTGCGTCCCAAGGGCGGACCGTCGGTCGTCTCGAGCGTGTTCCTCATGTGTCTTGCCGACAGGGTGCTCGTGTACGGCGACTGTGCGGTCAACCCCCGGCCGACCGCCGAGCAACTCGCCGACATTGCCATCAGCTCGTCGGCGACGGCGATGCTCTTCGGTATCGAGCCCAGGGTGGCCATGCTGTCCTACTCGACCGGGGAGTCCGGTTCGGGGGAGGATGTCGACAAGGTACGGGAAGCGACCCGTCTGGTCCGGGAACGGCGACCCGATCTGGCGGTGGATGGCCCCATCCAGTACGACGCCGCGGTCGATGTCGGTGTGGCGCGGGCCAAGCTGCCCGAGAGCAAGGTGGCGGGGCATGCGACCGTGTTCATCTTCCCCGACCTCAATACCGGCAACAACACCTACAAGGCGGTCCAGCGTTCCTCTGGCGCCGTGGCCATTGGTCCCGTGCTCCAGGGGCTGGCGAAGCCGGTCAACGACCTGAGCCGCGGTTGCACCGTCACCGACGTCGTCAACACCGTCGTCGTCACCGCGATCCAGGCCAACGAGGCCCGGGAGACGGTGTGAGGATCCTCGTGCTCAACTCGGGGAGTTCGTCCCTGAAGTACCGGCTGTTCGACATGGAAAGCCGAACCACGTTGGCGGCGGGGCTGACCGAGCGCATCGGCGAGGCGGGAAGCATTCCGGATCACGCGACCGCCGTCGATGGGGTCGCCGCCCTGCTGCGGGACGGGGAACTGGTGAACGACCTGCACCCCATTGGAGCCATCGGGCATCGGGTCGTGCACGGCGGTGAGGCGTTCCGGGAGGCAACGCGCATCGACGAGACCGTTGTCTTTGCCATCCGGGAGCAGAGCCGACTGGCCCCCCTCCACAACCCGGCCAACCTCACCGGCATCCAGGCTACCCTCGAGCGGTACCCGAACGTGCCCCAGGTCGCCGTCTTCGACACCGCGTTCCATCAGACGCTTCCGGACCGGGCCTATCGCTATGCGATCCCGGAGGACTGGTACGCGGACCATGGCGTGCGGCGGTATGGGTTCCATGGCACCTCGCATGCCTATGTGGCGAAGCAGGCAGCAGCCCTGCTCGGCCGGCCGATCACGGAGCTGAACCTCATCACCCTGCACCTGGGCAACGGCGCCAGCGCGTGCGCGGTCGAGGGCGGACGCAGCGTCGAGACCTCGATGGGCCTCACCCCCCTGGAAGGGTTGGTCATGGGAACGCGGAGCGGCGACCTGGATCCCTCGGTGGCCGGATACGTGGCCGCGGAGACCGGTCTGTCACCCGATGCCGTGGGGGCCGCGCTCAACCGCAAGAGCGGCCTTCTGGGGATGTGCGGCGCCTCGGATCTTCGCGATGTGCTCGATCGCGAGGCGGCCGGCGACGAACGCGCCAGGCTCGCCGTGGCGGTCTATGTGCATCGGATCCGCAAGTACGTCGGCGCCTACACCGCCGTGCTCGGCCGAGTCGACGGTCTCGTCTTCACGGCCGGAGTGGGGGAGAACGCGCCGGAGATCCGCGAGAGGGTGTGTGCCGGGCTGGAGGGGCTGGGGATCCGCGTCGACCCGGGCCGAAATCGTGACGAGGGTGAGGAGCCCCGGGCCATTGAGGTCGATGGGGGAGCGGTGGGGATCTTCGTGATTCCCACCAACGAGGAACTCGAGATCGCTGAACAGACCCTTCACTGCGTGCGCCCCTAGGTCGGGGTAGAGGACACCGGGTCTTCTATCCCCCCGCCATGGCGTCCTGCAGGGAGTCCAGGGTGACTTCCTCCCGTGTCCTTGTTCCCAGTGAGCGCCCCCGGTCGAGCACGGTGAATCGATCCCCCGCGGCAAAGGCATGGCGCACGTTGTGGGTGATGAAGATGATCCCCAGCCCCTGGTCGCGTAGGGCGTGGATCTGTTGCAGCACCGACGCGGTCTGGGACACGCCGAGGGCCGAAGTGGGCTCATCCAGGATGAGCAGCCTGGCGCCGAAGTGGACCGCTCGCGCGATGGCCAGGGACTGGCGTTCCCCGCCGGACAGGCTGCCGGTAGGCTGACCCGGGTCGCGCACCTCGAGGCCGATCCGGCTCATTTCTTCCCGGACCACGCCTTCCGCGTGCTTCCAGTCGAATCGCCGGAACGGAAACACCCCGCGGGTTGGTTCCCGGCCCAGGAAGAAGTTCCGGGTGATGGACATGAGTGGGATCATGGCCAGGTCCTGATAGACGGTGGCGATCCCAAGCGCGATGGCTTCCCGGGGCGAACCCAGGACCACGCGCTTGCCCTCGAAGCGCATCTCTCCCGAGGTGGGTCGATGGACCCCGGAGAGCACCTTGATGAGGGTGGACTTCCCGGCCCCGTTGTCCCCGAGCAGGCAATGCACCTCGCCCGGAACCACGTCCATGGAGACCCCCGCCAGGGCCCAGGCGTTGCCGAAGCGTTTGGACAGGTCCCGGATCGCGATCAGCGGTGCGCTCATCCGTGACTCGCCATCATCCTGTTGCGGAGCACGCGGTTGAAGAGCACGGCGAGGAGCACCATGCCGCCGAGGAAGATCTTGAACATATCCTGGTCGATGTCGGTGTAGGAGATCCCGATCGACACCATACCGAACAGGATGGCGCCCAGGAACGCGCCGATGGCGCTGCCGTAACCGCCGGTCAGCAGGCAGCCCCCGATCACCGCGGCGATGATGGCCTCGAACTCCTTCTGGGTGCCCCGGGATGCATCCGTGGATCCGAAATCCAGGGCATTCATCGTGCCCACCAGGACGGCGGCACAGGCGGTGGCCATGAAGAGCAGGATCTTGACCCGCCCCACCGGAACCCCCACGTTGCGGGCGGCGCGTGCATCGCCCCCGGCGGCAAGGATCCAGTTCCCGAACGGGCTCGCGAGCAGGATCCAGGTCGCGAGCGCGGTGAGGAGTAGGAACCAGACGATCTCCACCGGAAGTCCCTGGACCTTGGGCGCCCCGGATTTGAAGGTGCCGATCCACCCGAGCTCGGCAAACCTGCGGAAGGCTCCCTCGAACATGTCTCCGGTGAGGAGGGGCAGGAGCCAGTGATCCTCGGGAACAGCGTCGCGGATTCCCCGCAGTTGGGTGGCGCCGTCGGTGGCCCACTTCAAACCGACCAGGGTGGCGCCGCGGAGAATGAACAGGGAGGAGAGCGTCACGATGAACGAGGGGAGACCGGTTCTCAGGACCAGGAGTCCGTTGATCCCCCCGACAACCGCCGCCACCAGGAAGGCCGTCGCCAGGGCGAGCTCGAGCGGCCAGCCCCAAAGAGTGAGGGGTACGCCGATCATCATGCCCCCGAAAGCGATCATGGAGCCCACCCCCAGATCGAACTCCCCGCCGATCATGAGCAGGGCCACGGCTACGGCCAGGATGCCGAGTTGGGCCGAGGGTTCCAGGAAGCTCATGATTCCGCCCAGGGAGAACATTTCCGGACCCGCGTAGATCAGGAAGAAGACGACCACGAGAAGAATGCCGGCGATCGATCCCAACTCGGGACGACGGAGGAACCCGGAAAGCCGCGAGGCAGGCAGGGCAGCGAACTCCGTGTCTTGGCTCAACGCAGTCCCTTCGCGCTGAGCGCGATCACGTTGGCCGCGTTCTCCCCGGTCACGAAACCGGGACCGGTGGGAAGGTCGCCTCCCGGGAGTACGTTGTACCGCAGGTACAGCGCCAGGTGCAGCACCGGAAGATATCCCTGGAGGAACTGCTGCTGGTCGACGGCAAAGCTCATGCGGTTGTCCCGAATCGCCTCCAGGACGGTGGGGGAGAGATCGAAGGTGGCCAAACGGACCTGTTCCAGGAGCCCCGCCTCGGTGATGGCCTTGAGAGCGGGTTCACCCGCGTTGCTGGCCCCGAGGGTGATCATGCCGTCGATCCCGTCGTCCGCCTGCAGGGTGGCTTTGACCTTGGCGTACACGTCGTCGACACTGTTGGCTGCGGTGGAGATGAGGACGACGTCGCTGCCGTAGCCGTCGACGACGCCCTGGTACCGGAGATCCAGGGCGACGTTGCCCACCTCATGGTTCACGCAGGCAAGCCGCGTGACTCCCAATTCCCGCAGACGCTTACCCGCGCCCACCCCGGCGTCGTACTCCTCCTGGCCCACATGGAAGAGCACTCCGAGTTCGGCGGCGACATGGCTTCCCGAGTTCATGGACACCACCGGAATTCCGGCCGTCACCGCCTTGCGCACCGCGGCCCCCAGGGCGTCGCCATCGGGAAGCGAGACCACCAGCCCATCCGGCTCCTGCTGCACCGCCGCTTCGATGAGCTGGGCCATGGCAATCATGTCGAAGCTTTCCGGGGAGCGGTACTCCACCTCCACCCCCATGTCCTCGCCCGCGATCTGGACCCCGTTCTTGACCACGGTCCAGAACGGATCGTTGGCCTGTCCGTGACTGACCACGATGATCTTCTCCGCGTGGGCTGCGCAGGGAACAAACAGGATCAGGAGGATGAGGGCGAGTCGGGCCAGGATAGACTTCACGGGAATCTCCTTGGTCGGGACTAGAGCTGGGCCCGAACGGTCTGGACCGAGTTCGCCGGGATGGTGATCGAGGCGTAGCCGTCCGAAATCCGGAGGCTCAAGGGAATCGGTTCCCGCGTGGTATTCAGGATCTGCACGCTCACCACGCCGTCGTCGTTGATCGTGGCGCAGGCCTGCAACGCATCCGCATCCAGGCCGTCCCGCTCGGTGGTCGTCCGCACGGCTCGGTCCCCGGGACGGATGGTTCGGCTGAACTGGGTCAGCACGTGGTAGATCGGGGTGTAGTAGACGTCGCGGGTCTCGGTATCGATCATGATGGGGGCGCCGCAGAAGTTCCCCACGTGGTTGGGGCCGCCCTCCCGGTCCAGGACGATGTTCCAGTCGATCCACCCGCCAACCCAGTGGTCCAGGCTGACGATGATGTTGCGGGCATAGCGATGAACCGGGACGTACATGGGATGATCCGCCGCCGCCTCACCCGCCCAGCTGGCCGTGTAGGCCCAGTCGGTGGCGGTGGCGTTCCACCAGAACGCGTCGTTGCCAAACCAGCCGGACTCCTGGAACCCCTCGGGGTCCTCGATCCCGCCCCCTGCCTTGTTGCCGAGGTTGTCGATGCAGCCCTCGGTATGCACGATGGCGTAGTTCGGATACCTGGCGTGCACCCGGTCGAGCGCATCCTCGAACACCTTGAAGGTGCTGGCATACCAGTGCAC
This sequence comes from Candidatus Eiseniibacteriota bacterium, assembly GCA_942491735.1. Lineage (GTDB taxonomy): Bacteria > Eisenbacteria > RBG-16-71-46 > JABDJR01 > JABDJR01 > CALOCN01. The sequence continues at coordinate 1,797,994 of CALOCN010000014.1, forward strand.
CGCCACCCCGAACACGAACTCCGCGGCCCTGGGATCCGGCAGGATGGCATTGGCCCACTCCTCCAGGCCATCCCGGTTCTGGTCGAACACCAGGATCCGTGTCTCCCCGTGACCGCTCTCCTTGAGACGGGGCCCCAGATGGTCCACGACGAAGCTGAGTTGGGTCTCCGGGGTGAAGTGCATGCTCTCCCAGTGCCCGCCGTTCCCGTGGGGTTCGTTGACCGGGGTGAGACCCCAAATACCAACTCCGGCATCGCGATAGGCATTCAGGTACTTCGCCAGGTACTCGGTGTATGTGGTTACGTACTCTGGCTTTAGGGATCCTGCATCGCCCTGCCAGTCGTTCTCGGGGGAACCGGGGATGTACCACTCTCCGGTGTCCTTCATCCACGGAGGGGCCGTCCAGGCCGAGGCGACGATGGAGGGCCCCTCGTCCCCCTGCGCCTTCTTGATGGCCATGGCTTCCTGGATCATGGGAAGGAGATCGTAGCCGGCGTCCCGGATTCCCGGGTACCGCGCGGGATCGAATCCGGCAAGATCCTCATCGATACTGAACGAGGCCAGTTCGCGATCGTCGTCGGTGGGGGCATAGGAGTACTTGCCCTCGACCGAGAAATCGCAGGATCCGATGTGGGTGCGGGTGAGGCTGAAGTTGGCGCCGGACTCCCCGAAGATGTTGCGCATCACTTCGTGGCGTTGCTCGGGGTCCAGATGGGCCAGCACGAATGCGGAGGACTCCGTGAACGATGTGCCGATGCCGTGGATCGTCTGCTTTTCCTGGTCCGGGTAGACGGCAATGACCACGCCGGTGGGAACGCCCGGCTGGAAAGCCACGTTGGCGAGGCGCGCAACCCTGTGGCCGGCCTCGGAGGTGAGCAGGATCTCCGTGGTCGTGGCCGGCGGGTTCCCAAGCACCCTGCCGGGGTCCGCTGTCGCGAGCAGGAGAGCGGCCAGGACCACCGAGGTGGCATGCCTGAGGGAGCCTTGCAATCCGGGTTCTCCTTCCGTGCATGCGGGCTTGGAATTCGGGCTGATCCCCGCCCGTGTGGCGGGCGGCCCCTCGGGCCTCAGAGGATACTCCGGGGCAGGCCCGGTCCGGTAGCCCCAGCCCCGCGGGTAGCCTAGAAGACCAACGACGCCCCGGCCCGCAGCGCGAGTTGCACCACGCTCCCGAACTCGTCGCGGGAACCGCCGAAGTCCGCCAACCCGGTGAAGAACGGCTGCAGGTGATTGGTGGCGGTCCATTCGAGAAAACCCATGAGGCGACTGGATCCGTCATCGAAGCCATGGATCCACCGGGCCGTCCAGGCCACCTGATCCAACCAGGAGGGGTGCGTGAACTGCAGGAGCACGTAGTTCTGCCGGAACAAGAGGTCGGTGGGGTCGGCCGGGTCTCCGGCAAAGGGGTTGAAACAGGTGACGATGTTCGGCGCTTCGCAACCGGTCCCGTCGCGGAAGAACTCCGCGACGGCGAAGGCACCTCCCCCCAGGGTGTAGGACCCCCCCAGCAGGTAGTCCCCCTCCTTGACCGGATCGCCGCTCTCCACCGCGGTGTCCACGCTCCATTCCGCGTGGAGCAGGAGGGCGTCGGTGACGGTCCATCCGGCGAAACCTCCGATCACCGGGTCGTGCTCGTCCTCGGTGATCGAACCGATGAGACCACCGAACCAACCGTCGGCGGTGTAGTCCACGCGCATCGCGTAGCGCGGCGAGAAGGGCCGACCCGAGGTGAACCGACCCGGCCCGGTATTGGCGATCAGGGTCAGGGTCCACCGATAACCGGGCATCCAGGCGAGTTGGGAGTACTCGAGGCCCGGTTGCTCCAGTTGGGGATCGTTGAGTCCGTTGTTGCGGTTGAAGGGATTGGAAGGGGACAACAGATAGGAAGGCCCCCACTGCAGGTCGATGCGGCCGGTGGAAAGGAGCAGGGCGTCGGTCAGGCTCAGCCCGATCTCCCACTCCTGGATAAACAGTTCGTCTCCGGTCTCCGATGTGTTGGCCTGCGGGCCGGAGTCGAAGCTGCGGTAGTTGATCCGATAGCGTGGACGAAAACCCAACGCAAGGCGGCGAAAATCGAGGTCGAGATCGGGGCGTAGCTCCAGCCTGGCCTCGTGATGGGCAAAGTCCAGGATGTTGCCCGGATCGGCGCCGTCCGGCTCGAGTTCGGTAAAGGCGTAGTAGCCCAGGGTCTCCACCCGATAGCCGAACCCCTGCTCCAGCTCCTCCAGGATGTCCGCGTGGGCGGCCTCCGGAAGCACTCCCGGGGTCGTGACGAGGCTCAGGCCCAGGACCAGTGCCGCTGCGCACCGCCTCATTTGCGCAGGAGGTTCACGTTGAACAGCCGATCCGGAAGTTTCTCGAACTTCGGGTCCCGGAACACGAGGGTGGTGACGTTGTCCCGCAGCAGGGCGTCGTTGATGACAATGCTGGAGACGAAGGGTTGTGTGTTGCCGTCGTCGTTGGTGATCTCCAGGTACTCCATCCGGGCCACCTTGATGAGCTTCCCCGAGACGGTGAAGTACTCGCCCCGTACGCCGACCCCTCGGTCCTTCGAGACCCAGTAGCGGACCTGGTCATAGGTCGCGTTGCGTTCCCGGGCCTTGAGGGCAAACACCAGGCACGGCTCGCCGTCGATCGGTTCCTCGGCCACGATCTCCCCCTCGTAGTCCTCGGCATAGTTGGTGGCGGCGATGTCGCCGTAGGAGGCCTGCCCCATGAGGCGTTGGCGGGGAGCGATGGGCACCGCCTTGCTCAAACCGGGCTTGTGGAACCACATGTTCCCCGAGACCAGGAGCAGCTTCTGTCCCTTGGAGGTGGCCGGGGAGCGGGTCTCGCTGAGAAAATCGTACCCCCGGGTCTTTACATCCAGGGTCATGGTCGTGCTCTTGTCGCCCTCCTGGGAGACGATGTCCAGGGTCCAGGTGATCCCTTCGAGATTCCCGCGCGCGTCGTCTGCCCGGCTCAGGATCCCAACGACATCGACGGAGTCGGCGTCGGCGTAGGCGGGGGAAGCGAGCAGGACCCCGGCGAGAAGCGCAGCCGCGAGTAGGGGTCTACACATGTCCCAATGCATCCACGATCTCCTGTCGCGCGGCGCGGCGGGCGGGGAAGGTGGCCGAGATCATGGCCAGGGCAAGAAGAAAGAAGAACGCCCCCACCAGGTACTCCGGCACCAGGTGGATCTCCAGGGGAATCCGCGCGGTGATGATCGGCGGCACCCAGGTGGGCTCGGCCAGCCTCACCCCGAACCACACCGCGAGCGTCAACACTACGCCGACCAGGGAACCCACGATCCCCAGCGCCGCGCTTTCCAGGGCGAACAGGAGCACGATCCGTCCCCGCCGCATGCCCAGGGCCCGCAGGGTGCCGATCTCCCGGATGCGCTCCATGACCGCCATGTTGACCGTGTTGATGACGCTCATCACGGAGATCACCAGCACGATGATGAACAGGAACAGGAAAATGAGATCGAACATCTGCCGGACCTTGCGGTAGAGCTGGGAGAGATCCTCCCAGGTGCGCAACTCGAAAGGGGATCCCTGTGCCTCGAAGGCGGCTTGCAGTTCCTGGCGCATGGGTTCGGTGTCCGAAGTGTGCTCCAGCATGACGATGATACGGTCCGCCCGCTCGGTGGCATAGAGATCCCGGGCGAAGCGCAGCGGGACGTACATGAGCTTGTCGTTGAGCAGATCCACCGCGGCCTCGAAGGTCTGGAACACTTCGGCGTCCAGGGCGTTGATCTGTCCGTCGATGGTGGGGGAGACCGCGATGGCCCCGTCGCCTACCTGCAGATCCAGCAACGAGGCCAGCCCCTCGCTCAGCCCCACCCCGGCCGGTGCGTCGTCCCGTAGGGCCTCCCCCTCGTAGGGGGTGAGACGCCCGAGCATCCCCGGAGCGCGCTGCCGCATGGCATCCGCGTCCGAGGGGATCCGTCCCGCCCCGATGAAGATGGTCGAGGCGGCCCCGTTGCTCACGATGCCGGTGATGTAGAGCTGGGGGGTGGCCAGGAGCACTTCGGGACGGGCGCCCAGGGACCCGAGGAGGGAGTCGGTCTCGCTCTCGGTGAGCAGGTACCTACCCGGGTCCAGCAGACCGTTGCGCAGAAAGCCCTCCCGGAAGATGCTCAGGTGTCCGTTGCCCTGGTTGTAGATGAAGCTGTCACGCAGGTTGGAGTTGATGTAGCGGGTGAACCCGCCGAACACGTTCACCGCCGCGTAACCCATGGCGATGGCCAGCACCGCGGTCAGGGTGCGCCGCCGGTTCTTGAGCAGATTGCGCAGGGCGATTCGCAGGAGGGTACTCATGCCCCGGTGATCCGCCCGTCGCGAAGCTGGATCCGACGATCCACGCGCTCCAGGAGCCGCTCGTCGTGGGTCGAGATCAGGAACGTGGTGCCTTGCTCCCGGTTGATCTCCCGCAGGAGGTTCACGATCTCCATCGCGGTATCCGAGTCCAGATTGGCCGTGGGTTCGTCCGCCACTACCAGCGAAGGACTCGCCACCAGCGCCCGGGCGATGGCCACCCGCTGTCGCTGCCCTCCGGACAGTTGGTCGGGGCGGTGACCGAGGAGCGTTCCCAGGCCGAGCCGCTCCAGCCAACCGACGGCGGAGGGCCGCGCCTGGTCCGCGGACATTCCCGGGATCTGCAGGGGGAGCATCACGTTCTCCAGCGCCGAAAGCACCGGGATGAGGTTGAAGCTCTGGAAGATGAACCCCAGGGTCCGGTTGCGAAAATCGGCCCGGGCGTCGTCGCCGAGCCCGCTCACGTCCTCCCCGGCGATGATTACCCGGCCCGCGGTCGGAACGTCCAGGGTTCCCACGAGGTTGCACAGGGTGGACTTTCCCGAGCCGGAGGGTCCCCACACCGCCGCGAACGCGCCCCGCTCCAGGCTCAGGTTCACCTCCCGCAAGGCGGCGATTTCGCTTACACCCAGATGATAGGTCTTTTCGACCTGCTGCAACTCCACGAGGGTCATCAAGGGGAGTGTAGTCCGCGTCATTGCTCCGGTCGAGGCGGCAGACTATGCTCGTGGGGTGTCGGCGGTCCGGCACCCTTGCCATCGCAACCCTGGGAGCATTGAGCATGGCCGTGACCCCTCCAGCCGACGACCCGGCCTCCCGGGAACCGATCGCCATCATTGGTATCGGTTGCCGTTTTCCCGGCTCGGCGGATGACCCGGCCGCCTTCTGGCAAAACCTGGTTGCCGGAGTGGATGGGGTGCACGAAGTACCCCCGGATCGCTGGAACCCCGGAAGGGAGTTTGATCCGCGTCCCGGAGTACCCGGTCGGACCTACTCCCGGTGGGGCGGTTTCCTGAGGCGTATCGACGGGTTCGAGCCCGAGGCGTTCGGCATCTCGCCTCGCGAGGCGCACTTTATCGATCCCCAGCACCGGCTGCTCCTGGAGACCGCCTCGGAGGCCCTCGACGACGGCGGCCAGCTTCCCGAACGGTTGGCCGGCACCCCGGTGGGCGTGTTCGTGGGGATCTCCACCAGCGAGTACGCGAACCTCCAGTCCACCGTCCACGACACGCGGGAGGTGGACGTCCACACCGCGACCGGCGGCGCGTTCAGCATCGCGGCCAACCGCGTCTCCTATTGCTTCAACTTCAAGGGGCCAAGCGTCGCGGTGGACACCGCCTGCTCGTCCTCCCTGGTCGCGACGCACCTGGCCTGCACCAGCCTGTGGGAGGGGGAGAGCCGTGTCGCCCTGGCCGGGGGAGTCAACGTCATCATCGGCGCCTCCAACTACATCGCCTTCAGCGCCGCTACCATGCTGTCGCCGACGGGACGCTGTCGGGCTTTCGACGCCGGTGCCGACGGTTTCGTTCGCAGCGAAGGCGCGGGCATGGTGCTGCTCAAACCGCTCTCCCGCGCCGTCGCGGATGGGGATCGCATCCACGCGCTCATCCTCGCCACCGCGGTCAACCAGGATGGTCGCACCTCGGGGATTACCCTCCCCAACGGGGACTCCCAGGCCGAGCTGCTGCGGGAAGCGTGTCGCCGGGCCGGGGTGAAACCCTCGGACCTTCAGTATGTGGAGGCCCATGGCACCGGCACCGCGGTGGGGGATCCCATCGAGGCGAAGGCCCTTGGGTCGGTACTTGCCGAGGGCCGTGAGGCGGACCGGCCTTGCATTGTGGGTTCGGTGAAGTCCCAGATCGGTCATCTCGAAGCCGGAGCCGGGGTGGCGGGTCTCATCAAGACCGCCCTGTCCATTGGGCACCGACGAATACCGGGCAACCTGCACTTCGAGACGCCCAATCCCGACATTCCCTTCGATGAACTGCGGCTCCGGGTAGCCAACGGCAACCAGCCCTGGCCGAGGGAAGGGCGCCCCCTGCTCGCCGGGGTCAATTCCTTCGGATTCGGGGGGACCAATGCACACGTGATCCTGCGGGATTACCCGATGGAGACGGTGGCCCCGGGGGATCAGGACCCGCCGATGGGGGCAGCGCTCGGCCTTCTCCCCCTCAGCGCCCGTTCCCCCGAGACCCTCGTGGAACTGGCGCGCCGCACGCGCCGACTCGTGCAGGCGCAGGACACGCCCCTTCTTGCCGACCTGTGCCACACCGCGCGCACCCGCCGCCCGCGACACCCTCATGGAGTGAGTCTGGTGTTCGCCGACCGCGCGGAGCTGGTGGATCGTCTCGATGGCGTCATCGAGGGACGTCGCACGGCGGGGATCCAGCCGGTCCAGCGTGCGGGCCAGACCCCGTCGCCCCTGGTGTTCGCGTTCTGCGGTCAGGGTTCCCAGTGGGCGCGCATGGGCCATGAGCTTCACCAGCGCGAGCCGGTCTATCGGCAAACCGTGGAAGCGTGTGCCGCCACCCTGGCCGGACTCGCCGAGTGGTCGCTGCTCGAGGAACTCGCCCGGGACGAGGCGACCTCCCAACTGCACCGGACGGCGATCGCGCAACCGGCCATCTTTGCCGTCCAGGCCGGGCTGGCGGATCTGTGGAAGTCCTGGGGGATTCATCCCGCGGCGGTCATGGGACATAGCTCGGGGGAAATCGCCGCCGCCTATGCCGCGGGCATGTTCACCCTCGCCGAGGCCACCCGTATCGTCTTTCACCGGGGGCGCACCATGGATCGCCCCTCCTCGGAAGGTGCCATGCTGGCCGCGGGGCTGGGAGTCGAGGAGGCCCAGGAACTCATCGCTCCCTTCGCCGACCGGGTCGCGGTGGCCGCCGCGAACAGCCCCACCGCGATCACCCTGTCCGGGGATCCCGATGCCCTGGCGGAAGTCGCGCGGCGGCTCACCGAGCGCGAGGTGTTCAACCGCCCGCTGAAGGTCCGCTATGCATTCCACAGTCCGTTGCTGGACCCGGTGCACGACGATCTCGTGCAATCGATCGGCGACGTGGCGTGTCGCGACGGGTCGATCCCGCTGCTTTCGACGGTGACCGGGGACGCGGCGGCCGCAAGCGGACTGACCGCGGAGTACTGGTGGCGCGGGCTGAGGGATCGTGTGCGATTTGCCGAAGGGGTGGACCAGGCAGTTGTCCGGGGTATGACCACGTTCCTGGAGGTAGGGCCTCATCCCGTCCTGTCCGGTTACATCGCGGAGTGCCTGCATGCGCGCGGTGCGAAAGGGCAGGCGGTATCGTCATTGCGCCGCGGGGAGCCGGAGCAGGCCGCGTTGCTGGGCTCGCTTGGATCGCTGCACCTGCTTGGACATGACGTCGCCTGGGAGACCGTGTTTCCCGGACCCAAGCGGGTGGTTTCCCTTCCCCCGCAACCCTGGCGCCACGAGAGCTATTGGCACGAGTCCGCGGAGTTGCGCGCCTCTCGTCTGACTCCCGACCCGCACCCGCTCCTGCGACATCGCCTCACCGGGGCGGAACCCACCTGGCAGACCCCCCTGGATGTCCGGGTTCTGGACTACCTCGTGGATCATCGCGTGGACCATCACACCGTGTTTCCTGCCGCGGGTTATGTGGAAATGGCGGTGGCCGCGGTGCAGCGCCTGACGGGGCGCTCCGCCGTGTCGCTGGAGGAAGTCCGATTCCAGCGCGCCCTGCTGATCCAGGAAGGGGACCACGACACGGTGATCGAGTGTCGCCTTGACACGGACGAGGGGACATTCGGGATTCGCAGTGGAAACCCCAACTCGGACAACCCCTGGACGCTGCACTGTGAGGGGCAACTGGACCTCGAGGCCGCGCCTCCGGTCACGGGGAATCGCGACCTGCAGGCCACCCGCGCCTCCCTGACCGAAGCCCTGGATCCCCAAGCGATCTACGAACGTTTCAGTCGGGTGGGACTCGACTACGGCCCCCGCTTCCAGGGGATTCGCCGGGTGCATCGCCGTAACGGCGAAGCGCTTGCTGAAGTGGGTCTATCCGCGGGACTCCTGGAGGAATCCTATGCAGTGCACCCCGCGCTTCTGGATGCCTGCTTCCAGACCCTGATCGCCGCGCTTCCCGGGTCCAACCCCACCGGGGACTCGCTGCTCCTGCCGGTCTATGTGCGCCGGGTCCGTTTCTTCGCTTCCCCCGGGAACACGGTTCAGGTGCATGCCCAGGTGCGCCATTTCGGCGACCGGCTTCTCGACGGCGACATCGATGTCCTCGACGAGGACGGCCGGATCCTGGCCCGCTTCGAGGGCTTCCGGTGCCGGGCGCTGGATCGGCGCAAGTCGGCCGGGGTGGAAGGGCCCCGCGAATGGATCTACGACGTGCGGTGGGAGAATCGTCCCCACCCGGTCACCCTGGCCACGCCGCGGGTGCCCTCGCCCCTGCCGTCCATTGCCGACCTGGCCGCCCACGCCCGCGCCGAGGGAGCCAGCCTGGTTCGCGAACTGGATCTGGCGGAACGCCTGCCGGATGCCTATCGGGACATGGACGATTCGGCCCGGGCGTTCATGGTGCAGTTCCTGCGGGGCCTCGGTTATACCCTGAACGAGGGGGACCGCATTCCTGCCGAGGAGCCGGCCGATAGGCTCGGGGCCGCGCCCCACCATCGAAGGTTGTTGCAGGGGTTCTTCTGGCACCTGGAACAGGCGGGGTGGGTGCGTCGCGTGGCCGGGGCGAACGGTTCGGGGACCTCCTGGGACGTGGTGCGTACCCCGCCCTCGCTGGACCCGGAGGCACTCTGGCGCGGGAACTGGTCGAAGCACCCGGCGTCCTATCCGGAGCTCCTGCTCCAGGGGCGCTGCGCGCCGCGGTTGGTCGAGGTGATGCGGGGGGACATGGATCCACGCGAGTTGCTTTTCCCCGAGGGGCCCACCAATACCCTGGCCGCGTTCTACGCAAACTCCCCGACCTTTCGGGTGGTGAACCACATGATGCGGTCGGCGCTGGACCGCATTCGGGCCAGTCGTCCCGAGGGGAGCATCCTGCGCGTGCTGGAAACCGGGGCGGGAACCGGCGGCCTGACCGCGCACCTGCTCCCGGCACTGGACCCGATGGGAACCGTGTATACCTTCACCGATGTGTCGGCGGCCTTCCTCTCCCGCGCCGAGCGGCGGTTCGGCGACTATCCCTTCGTGGACTTCCGCGTCCTGGATCTGGATGCCGACCCGCGTGCCCAGGGTTTCGAACCGGGATGCGCGGATGTGATCGTGGCCTCGGACGTGTTCCATGCCACGGTCGATCTGCGCGAGACGCTGCGGCGCGTGCGTCGTCTCCTGGCTCCGGGCGGGGTGCTCCTGTTCGTGGAGGTCGAGGTGCGCAGCGCGTCCGCCGATCTGGTGTTCGGTCTGACCGAGGGGTGGTGGCGTTTCGAGGATCTCGACCTGCGCCCCGACTACGCCCTGTTGCCCCGGGACCGCTGGATCGAGTTGCTGCGCGAAACCGGGTTCGAGGATCCCGAGGCGCTTTCGCTGCTCCCGGGCGAGACCCACTCCGCACAGGTCGTGCTGTTGGCGCGGGCGGGTGAGGCGCCTGGGGAGGAGACGGCGACCCTCGGAGCCGTCGCTGCGGAGGAGTCCGTGTCTCTCGATGAGGGGCTTTGGCTCCTCTTCATCGACTCGCTGGACTCCGGCCACGGAGCCGCTACGCCCTACCGGGGAGTGGGTGCCCATCTCGACTCGCTTCTGGCCGAGGCGGGGGCCAGGACCCTGGTCGTGGAACCGGGCGGGTCCTATCGGGCTCCCTCGGACGGCCGCGCGGTGATCCCTCCCGGCGACCCCGGGGCCATGATTCGACTGGTCCAGGACCTCGACCCCGACCAACCGCTTGCGGGGGTGATCCATCTCTGGAGCCTGGACGCCGAGGGGGACATGTCGTTGGGGACCCTGCGACGCGCCGAACAACTCGGAGCCCACAGCGTCCTTCATCTGGTGCAGGCTCTCTATGACGCGGACCGCATCAGCGCGGGCATGTCGATGATGCTGGTAACGCGGGGGGTGCAGGTACCGCCCGGAGCATCGCATCCCGTCGCTGCGGGGCAGGCGGCGGTGATCGGTCTTGGGCGGGTGATCATCAACGAGCATCCCGGGATCAGGATCCGCATGGTGGACCTCGGCGATGATCCCGCGTCGCAAGCAGCGGCCAACCTGCTGCGCGAGCTGCAGGGCGAGGATCCCGAGGAGGAAATCGCGCTGCGGGGCGAATCGCGGTTCGTTCCCCGATGCACGCGGGCACGATACATCCACCGCCCGGTGCAACGACGCGCGGCGCCCCACCTGGAGTATCGCCTGCAAGCGTCCACTTCCGGGACCATGGATGAGCTCGCCTGGAAAGAGGTGCCCGGAACCGCGATCGGTCCCCTGGAGGTGGAGATCCAGGTGATCGCGGCAGGCCTCAACTTCCGTGACGTGCTCAAGGCGCTGGCACTCTATCCCGCCGAGGCGGACGACTACCTGTTGCTGGGAGACGAATGCGCGGGTCGGGTGATGGCGGTGGGGTCCGAGGTACGCGATCTCCGCGTGGGCGATCCGGTGGTGACCATGGCTCGTGGATGCTTCGCCTCGCGGGTCGTGGCCCCCGCGGCCATGGTCCTTCCCCTGCCCCGTGGAATGAGCTTCGAGGACGCGGCAACCCTTCCCGTGGCTTTCCTGACCGCGCACTATGCGCTGCACGAAGTGGGGCGGTTGCGCCGGGGTGAGAGCGTGCTGATCCAGGCCGGTGCCGGCGGGGTGGGCATGGCCGCCATCCAGATCGCCCAACGCGCGGGAGCCAGGATCTTCGCCACCGCGGGGAGTCCCGAGAAGCGTGAGTTGCTGCGACTGACCGGGGTCGATCACGTTCTCGACTCCCGCTCGCTGGACTTCGCCGAGGAGGTCCTGCGTCTCACCGGGGGGCGCGGCGTGGACCTGGTGCTGAATTCCCTGGCCGGGCGAGCCATCGGAAAGGGACTGGCGTGTCTTGCGCCCTTCGGGCGATTCCTGGAACTGGGCAAACGCGATATCCAGGAGAACAGCCGGGTTGGCCTGTGGGCCTTTCGCCGGAACCTGTCCTTCCACGTGATCGATCTGGGGAGCATGGGGCAGGAGCGACCCGAGCTCCTGGGCGGGATGTTCCACGATCTCGGGGCGCGATTCCAGGCCGGCGAGTACCATGCCCTGCCCCACACCGTGTTCCAGGCTTCGCGGATCGCGGATGCCTTCCGTTACGTGGCCCAGGCCCGGCACATTGGCAAGGTGGTGATCGCGCTGGGCGACCCCCAGGTGGAGATCGTCCGCAGCGATCCCGAACCCCTGCAGTTTCGCGCCGATCGCACCTACCTGGTCACCGGCGGGCTGAGTGGATTCGGACTGAGCACCGCGCGTTGGATCGCCGAGCGGGGCGGGGGACATCTGGTGCTGTTGAGTCGTAGCGGTCCCTCCACCCAAGCGGATCATGAGGCAGTGCGGGAGATCGAGGGCCTTGGCGCCCAGGTGATGGCCCTGGCCGCGGACGTCACGGACCGTGCGGCAGTGGATGCGGTCCTGCAACAGGTCCGGGCCACACGGCCGCCCCTGGGGGGCGTGTTCCACTCCGCGGCGGTGTTCGACGACGGGGTCATCCTGCAACTGGATGCGGACCGTTTCTCGCGGGTCATGGACCCCAAGGTCAGGGGAACCTGGATCCTCCACGAATTGACCCTCGAGGACCCGCTGGACCACTTCGTGCTCTTCAGCTCGGTGAGCTCGTGGGTGGGCACTCCGGGGCAGGCCAACTATGTGGCGGCCAACGCGTGCATGGACGCCTTCGCCTCCTATCGGGCCCGGGAGAACCTGCCGGTGCTGGCCATTGATTGGGGGCGCCTGGACGAGGTGGGCTATGTGGCCCGCAACGCCGAGGTCGGGGACATTCTCACCCGGCGTGGGTTCCTGGGTTTCTCGCCCGTCCAGGCCATGGAGGGCCTCGACTTCATGCTCCAAAGCGAGCGTGCACAGCTGGGCTTCATTCGCCTGAACTGGGATGTGTCCGGACCCGCCCTGGCCAAGATGCGCATTGCCCGGAGGGTGGCCAACCTCTTCGCCGAACTGGCCGCGGAGAAGGCGGCCGATGACGAAGGAAGCCGGGTGCGCGACGCGCTTCGCCAGGCGTCTTTGGCCGATCGTGAGGCGATTCTCCTGGAGTATGTCCGGGGCCAGGTGGGCAAGGTCCTCGGAGTCTCGGCGACAAAGCTGGAGGTGGAGCGTCCTCTCAACGAACTGGGGTTCGACTCGCTCATGGCGGTGGAGTTGAAGAACCACATCGACAGCGACCTGGCCATCGCGCTCCCGACCCGCGCCATGATGGAGACGCCGTCGATCACGACCCTCACCCAGGCGGTGGGATCGGTGTTGAGCGCGGGAAGTGGAGGACGCCCCGCTCCCAGACCCGCGACCCGGAATGGGGCTGTGCCTCAGTCCGATGGCAGTGCGAAGGTCAGCACCGGGACCTCGGTCCCTTCCACCACCAACGCCGCCGAGTCCCCAACAAGTCAACCCACTCTCGAGAGCCCATGAAAACAATGCGCATTCTGTCTTGTGCCTTGGCCTCCATCCTGGCTTTCACGTTTGTCGCGTGCTCCGCCTCGACTTCGCGGGACGAGTCCCGGATTGTCGCTATTGGCGACGTCCACGGCGATCTCCAGGCGACGCGAGCTGCGCTTCGTCTGGCAGGAGCCATCGACGAGCAGGATCATTGGGTCGGCGGCAATCTGACCGTGGTTCAGACCGGCGACCAGCTTGACCGGGGTGAAGATGAGCAGGCGATCCTCGACTTGTTCGATGCACTGGGAGAGGAGGCCGCCGCTGCCGGTGGGGCGTTCTATCCCCTCCTGGGCAACCACGAGTTGATGAATGCCAAGGGTGATCTGCGCTACGTGACCGAGGGGGGGTTCAAGGACTTCGAGGATGTGGGCAACTATGATCCGGCGGACACTATTCTGGCCGCCTACGAACCGCATCAGCGAGCCCGCATGGCCGCCCTGCTACCAGGCAGGCCATATGCCCTGATGCTGGCCAAGCGATCGCTGATTCTGCAGTTGGGCGAGAACGTGTTTGTCCATGGAGGTGTGCTGCCCGAACACGTCCAGTACGGCATTGACCGCATCAATGAGGAAACAAGAGCGTGGTTGCGTGGAGAGGCGGCTCGCCCGGAAGTTCTGGAAGGTTCCGACAGCCCCCAGTGGACGCGCCTCTACTCCGATCAGCCGGACTCCACGGCCTGCGCGGTGCTTCATCAAACCCTGGAGTTGCTGGGCGCTACCCGCATCATGGTCAGCCATACCGTTCAGGACGACGGCATCACCAGCTATTGCGACGGCGCAGTATGGTGCATCGACGTTGGCATGGCGGCAGCATACGGGGGCCCCATCGAGGTGCTGGAGATCCAGGGCGACTCGGTCCGGGTTCTGCGGGCGGCGGATCCACGGCCCATGGAGGAAGAGACGGGTGGATCACAGTGAGCGCAGGCGCGTTACGACGTAGAGCGCCGCTCAGGTCAGAACTCGATTGGGCAGGGCCTGTGTCTCAATCCGACGACAACGTGAAGCTCCGCACCGAAACCCCCGCCCCTTCTGCCACCACCACGGCCGAATAGTCCTCCCCGCAGTCCAGGTCCCGCACGGTCCAGATGTGGTCGGTGTCGTCCACTGCGGGTTCCAGTACGCAAGGGGGATCGCCGGGACGCGCGCTCACTCGAAACGTGTCCGGGGCAACCCTCAGTCCGGTGCCCAGGGCCTTGAGGTAGGCCTCCTTGCGCGTCCAGCATTGGAGCACGGCCCGTGGATCGTGAACGCTGCCGGTCTGGGCCAGCTCCAGGGACTCGCCGGGATGAAGCGAATCGACGATGGCATCGAGGGCCCGCCGACGGCCCAGCCACTCGACGTCCACTCCGACCTCGTGATGCGTGCTCACCGCGACGACCGCCAGGTCACCTGAGTGCGAGAGATTGAAACGGAGAGGGGGCGGGCGGTTGGGGAGCGCCGGTTTGCCGTGGGGACCGGTCACGAATCGTAGTTCCGCCGGCGAGACGCCCGCGTATCCGGCCAACACCTGGCGGAGACCGCCATGGGCGAGGACGAACCGCTCCTTCAACCGCAGGGTGGCCATGGCCTCGGCGCGCTCCCGCTCGCGGTCGTCAAGCAGGCCGAGTCGCGGGGCAACAAGATGTGCCGCCTCGTAAAGCGCGATTCCCCAGGTGTGCACCGTGCCTTCGGCGAGGGGCGTTGATCCGGGCGTGGAAGCGGTCCATTTCATCTGAAGCCCAACCCTATTCTCCTGCATGACCTCGTTGTCGCGGTGGTTGTGATCCAAACCGTAGGTGCGTAGGCTATGCGCCATGCATGGAATCATAACCGCTCTACTCGTCGGGCTTCTTTGTTCGTCTCTCCCGGGGATCGCGACGGCTCAGTCCGACTCGGTTCTGGATCAACTGGCGGGCACTTGGGAAGGGGAGGGGACCCTCTTTGGCCGGGATGCCGTCTTCCACATGTCTTGGGAGTGGGTCCTCAACGACGTGTTCCTGGAGCTCTCGTTCCGCAACGGGATGAAGACTGCCGACGGAGTGACGCCTGTCCTGGAGGCCACGGCCCTCTACAAGCCGTCCGATGAAGGGCAGCTGGATGGCACGTGGTACGACACGCGTGGGGTCGTCCAGCCTCTGAAGGGCCAGACGAACAACGCGACGCTCACCGTTCATTGGGGGACTCCGGAGACCGAGGAAGGTCGTACCGTCTATCAAGTCACGAATGATGGTACCGTCGTGGTGGAGGACTCGGTCATGAAGGACGGAGCGTGGGTTACCTTCGGGGAAGCGACCTACCGGCGGCCTTGATCGATCCCCAGGAACGCGGCATCACCGGCACCACGTCGACCACGCCGTTGTGGATGTTCAGATTACGGATGTGTCCCTTGAAACTTCTTCCGAGGGCTCCGTTGGACGTGCTGACGTCGCGGTCATCCCCGTGCACGAGCGTGTAGTCCTGGGTGGTGACCAGCGCGCCGTCCAGGTACAAGGACCCTGTGCTGCCGTCATAGGTGAAGATCAGGGTGTGCCATGTATCCAGGGAAACGACCTGGTCGCCGGTAGCCCCGGAGGAATTGTTGTAGGCGATCTGAAGCTTTCCATCCGAGGTCAGTGAGCCTCCCCCCCAACGCCAGCCACTGCCCCCGATGATCACCGGCTTCGTGATCGACGGGTACTCGGCTACCTTGAAGTCGACCAGGA
This sequence comes from Candidatus Eiseniibacteriota bacterium, assembly GCA_942491735.1. GTDB lineage: Bacteria > Eisenbacteria > RBG-16-71-46 > JABDJR01 > JABDJR01 > CALOCN01. The sequence goes on from CALOCN010000014.1 coordinate 1,813,583, forward strand.
TGCTGAACGCCCCCATGTCGAGCGACGGGATGAGCGGCGTCCCGGCATGCGAGGAGTCGGGCTGGGAGCCCACGTAGTTGCCGTTCAGATAGACTCCGCCTTCCTCGAAGGGCGCATTGATCAGTTCCATGGGGCCATGGGTTCCGGTGCCGTCGACGGCAGTCCCATCCAACGAATACGACGCGATCAGGGTGGTCTGGGCGAGGGCGATCATCGGGGTGAGCATCAGCGCGACGAGTACGATGGTGAGTGTCCGTATCCGACGGGTCATTACAGCTCCTCGGTTCGTTTGGATTGCCTCCAGCTCCGACGGCCGCATGCTATGGGAATGACCGCGTGGTTTCAACCCCCGGTCGTGCTGTCGTCTGTGCTTCACCGGCTGCGGGAAGCGCGGGTAGGAAGGAGAATGAACGGGGGATTTCGGGTATTGGGGGGTCAGGAGCGTAGGGCCGGGAATCCACGCCTGTCGTCCGTATGCTAAGGAAAGGCCGAGTGGAACAGCTCGGTGTTTGTTTCCTGGCACAATCCTATGGGGGAATCCGTGAGACTTCTGGTGTGCACATGGGTAGTGGTCGGTCTACTTCTTCTCAACAGTCAACAGGCTGGCGCCCAGCTCCTCTGCGGAACCAAAGATCTGACTCACGGAGAGCAAGCTGGCGTACGTCGCGTACTCGAGGAGTATCGGTATCAACGGGCGGCTGATGGCTTGGGTCGGGTGCAAGCGGCCCAGACCACAATAACCATTCCCATTGCGATCCACGTGATCACGGATGGAGTCAGCGTTTCTCAGCAGCGGATCGACGAGCAACTTGACGTCCTGAACGCCGCGTTCCTCAACGGGCAACCAGTCTTCACTTTTGTCCCGGTCACTCCCCCGATCCTGCCCATCGACAGCTTCGAGTGGGGCACCAGCCTTGCCGGTTCCCCGGAGGCGGCGGAAATGATGCGTCAGACCCAGGTCGGGTTTGCCCCCGAGGTCATGCATGTCTATGTCACGAGTGTCGGGGACGTAGGACTCTACTCGGGATACGCCACGTTCCCCTGGGAATACGCGGAGGACAGCGATCAGCACGGGGTCGTTGTCGATCAACAAACCCTGCCCCTGGGTTCTAACCCTGCCGTGTACACGGGAGACATCCTGGTTCACGAAGTCGGCCACCATCTGGGGCTGTATCACACGTGGCAGGGCGGGTGCGGGGACCCCGGGGATGAGATCGAGGACACGTCCCCACACCTCTTCAATGGCGATCTGGCATCGAGAACGAACTGTGCGTTTTTGTCCGCCTGCGGAGGGACCGAACCCGGGGACAACCACATGAACAACACGTTGGATGATTGTCGCGAGTTGTTCACGCCGGGCCAGCACATACGGATGGGTGACATGGTGGCCATCTTCAAGCCCGGCCTGATCATGGGGGCGGAGGTTATTCGTCTTGCGGCAACAGTTCCCCCCCGCAATTCGGTGGGACTGACGTATCCGTGGATCCTGGACTACGACGCACCCTTCGCGTTCCAGCCGCTCTCGTCCTGTCCCGAGCCGGATTCCGGTAACCCGGAGACTCTGGCACCGTGTCTGGTCACGGTCAGGGGCTCCGAATCCGGGGTGCTGCAGAGGAGGTCGGAGATCGCGAGTGAGGACGTGGACTTTGGCGTAGTCCAGACGGGCCCCTCCAAGCTCATGGTGTTTCCCTCTTCCGCGGAGGGGCTTCCGGCGGACATCAAGGCGGGTGAGGTCGTGTCGGTGACCGTACATCGGGATGTCGGGACCGGATCAGGCAATGTCTTCAAGGGCAGCACGCATCGGATGATTGCCCCAAGCTGTGGGGGCGGTAGCTTCCCGGCCTTGACTACACTGCCGGAGCAATCCTCCCAGTTCGTGGCTGCCGCCGACTTTGATAGCGATGGCTACCCGGATCTGTTGCGATCCGGAACGATCGCCTCGTCGCTCGAGATTCTCTGGAACGACGGTAGTGGGGGGTTCGATCCGATAGGCGTCAGCGTCGTCGATGCCGGGCGTGCGGTAGGGCGATTCTGTACGGGTGATGTGGACAACGATTCCGATGTGGACGTGATTGCGGTTTCGGAGATCGAAGAAGAGCTGGTTATCCTGCGCAACAACGGCGCCGGAATGCTATCCCTGGAGCCGAATGACGTGATTCCGGTGGCCAATATAGGGTGGACAGCCCATGGTGCCGGCGGCGCGGTAGAGGTCGTGGACGTCGACAACGACGGTTTCCTGGACCTCTTGGTCGCCGGGGGAGATGGCGGGTTCGAGGGGGGCTTCCTGGGGGTACTCCGGAGCAACGGGGGGAGCTTCTTGGGAGGCGTCGTCGAGAGATACACCTCCATCGGCGGCGGGTTCGAGATCGAGGGCGCGGACCTGGACAATGACGGTGACATGGACATCATGCTGGCAAGTACGGCCGGTACGCTTGCATACATGAATGACGGGGATGGATTGTTTGGCGCGATGGACATCCCGATATCCCCCGCTTGTGGACTGGACGGGTTCTCATGCCGTGTGTCCTCGATTCAGGCCGCGGACCTTGATGGAGACGCCGTCCTGGAGATCGTCGTGTCGTCGACCTTGGATGCCGGAGGGCAGTGGGTCGAGGTGCTCGGGCGGCTTGAAGATGGAGCGTTTGTGAGCAAGTTCCTCTCCTTCGTCGGCTCGCCAACCAACCGGGAAGGGGTTGGGTTTCGGATTGCGGTTGGGGACATCGACGGAGACGGGGATCGGGATCTGGTCACTTGCCAGGTTGGCGCCCAGGGTGTTCGGTGGTTCGAGAATGTGTCCGACCCCGGAGTGGGAGTGGCCTTTGTCTTCCACGAGACGCCGGCGGCCATCGTCGACCGGGGTGACATCCTGCTGTCCGATGTTGATCGAAACGGTGCATTGGACGTGATCACCTCGGGATTGTACGGTCCCGGAATCACGGTCAGTCTGGCAAGTGGTGTACCGGACGCTCCGGTATTGCTCGAACCTGCGGAGGGTGTGGTTTTCGTCGAGCCTGCCAGTCCCACACTTACCTGTGCTGCAGATCCGATTGCGGTGGCGTACCAGTTCCAGATTGACATCAATGACGCGTTCTCTTCGCCTACGACCTCGTTCATCGGCAATCCCAATCCCGTCTGGCAGGTCACCACACCGCTGACCGCCGGGATCTACTACTGGCGTGCCCGTGTCCTGGCTGACTGCGGGGCAGGTGATTGGACCTTGCCGCGGACGCTCCAGGTCGACCACGATGAAGCTGGCTGTCGGGTGGAGTGTCCGGAGTGGTCTGGCCCTGATGGGCGGCCGATCGTGTCCTCGCGCATCGAGCTGAGCCCGAACCCGTTCTCAGAGAGGGCCCGGATCAGCTGGGCGATTCAGGAGGATGGTGATCTTGAGGTGGCCATCTACGATATCGGGGGCCGGCGTAGGATGTACCGCCACTTCCCGGATGTGAGCGCCGGTCCGTGGGCTTGGGGATGGGACGGCCGGGGCGAGAACGGGCGGCAGGTTCCGGCGGGGGTCTACCTTGTCCGGGTCAAGACGCGGAGTCAGCAGATGACCGCTCGAATGGTGCGAATCGACTAGCGTGGTCGGGATGCGTAGGCCTCAGAACCGCGGGGATGAGGAGAAGGTCAGGTTTTCGCCGGTTTCCGGATGCTTGAACGCGAGCAGGCTGGCGTGGAGCAGGAGTTGACCCGGCCCGGTCCCGGTCCCGTAGAACGGATCCCCCACGATGGGGATCCCTAGGCCCCTCGGGTCCGCGGCATGAACCCGCAGCTGATGCGTGCGGCCGGTCACCGGACGGAAGAGCACGCGGGTTCTGCCTTCCACGACTTCCAGTCGTTCCCACTCCGTGATGCCCAGCTTGCCGTGGACCTCATCGTGGATCTGGATGGGCCGGTTGTCGACGTCGAGCCGGAAGCGAAGCTCGATGCGGCCGCCGGTGTCCTGCACCACGCCGTCGAGTAGGGCGATGTACTCCTTGCGCGTTTCCTGCTCCCGGAACTGCCGCGACAGTTCGCTGTGACTGTCCCGGCGCAAGGCCAACACCATGAGACCGGACGTGTCCATGTCCAGCCGGTGGACCGCCGGATGGGGAATGCATCCGGGGTAGGCGTCAATGACCTGCCTGGCCACGCAATCCTGCTTGTCCGGCCCGCGGCCGGGCACGGCGAGAAACCCACTCGGCTTGTCGACCACGACAAAGCCCGGGTCCTCGTGCACGATGCGCAAGGGAGGGAGCGGGTTCATGCGTTTCCTCCGCAGAGCAGGAATCCCAGGAGCGGCTGGCATCGGCTTTCGCAGGGGAAGTAGAACCGGCCGGAGACCCGATTCTCCAGATGAGCGGCCTCACCCCAGAAGAACTCCACCAGACCCCTGGGTTCCAGGCCAAGATGCGCCGCGTGGGTCAGGAGCTTGGGTGCGCAGCAATCCCCAACACCGCCGGGAATGCCGCCCGGGTTGGCGAAAGCCTCGCGGAGGGTCCTTGTCTCGTTCCGGTTGCGAACATGGCGCAGGTCGAGCAGCGCCTCGATCATGCCTCGCGAGAGCTCCCGACGCTGCTCCATGAGCCGGCGGACCTCGGGGCTACCGGGCGGAAGGGCATCGAGCCGCAGCGTCAGGTGCTTGATCCGTCGCTCTACCGGGAGGATCTTCCGGGCTCGGGTCTGCCGATCAATGAGCGGAGGAACCCAGCCGGAGAGCCACTGGGCTCGGCGGGGTAGCGACGAGAACCCCCGCAGGAACGACGTCCACCCCTGGTCGTCCTCGCATTCCAGGACGCCGAACATGCGTCCCTCGGTCTCCCAGATCCGGGATCCCGCGAGCCGGGGATCGGCTTGTGCCGCTGGACGTTCGTAGTCGAGACGCCCCGTGGTGCGAAAACCCTCCATGATCCGCAGCGCCTCTTCCCGGGCTCTCCCAACCCCCAGCGAGTGGACTGCCCGGCAATCCCGGCAATAGCCTTGCGTCACGATTCGGAGTCCAGCGAGAAGATGTCTTCGACCGGAACGCCGAAGCGCCGAGCGATCAGGAGAGCGATCACCGTGGACGGTACGAAACGTCCCACCTCGATGGTGCTGATCGTCTTGCGTGACACCCCGATTTCGCGCGCGAGATCGGACTGGCTCAGCTTGTGCTCCGCCCTGAAGACCCGGATCCGGTTCTTCAGTTCGGCATCATGCACCGGCCGGTTCCTCGTCCTCGGTGGATCGGCTCAGGATGAAGAAGGTCAGGCTGAAGACCAAGAGCATGGCCGCGATGACGAGGTTGAGAAAGAACTCGGCCGGGGCTTTCTGAAGCAATCGGTCGGCCGTGGCCAACATGCTCAGTAGGACAAAGGTCACCCCCCAGGACTTGAAGGCGGCGCTCTTGAACGCGCTTCCGACATAGGTTTCCATGCTCAGGAATCGACCGCGTTGGGCGCGAGGGACGCGGGCGAACTTGATGAAGAGCAGTCGGAGCACGATCGCCATCGCGCCGAGGGCGGTGGCCGCTTCGACCCAATCCAGGTACCGCACCCAGGATGCATCCGTGACGGCCATCAGGGCGGAGGCGACGGACTTGAGGGCAATGAGAAAGACGGCGACCGCGATGAGTTCCCAGCGGCGATCCGCGACCTCGGCCAGTGGGGAACCTTGTGGCTGGCTCATGAATCCTCCCGGAAGAGAATGTGATAATTCAGGGTCTCATACAGAAACCCGTAATACTCATAATGATACCCTAAGGTATCTCATGTGGCAACATCCCAGTCTTGTCTTAAAATCCCAGGAGCGTGCTAGTGAGCCACCCCCGCAGGGTGACCCGGATCATCGACCTCGACGACGAGTGGCATCGCCTCCTGCTGAGCCACTGCCCCAACGCCCTGCTGCTTGGGCTCATCGATGACTTCATCTGGAAGACCCGTCGCTACGAGCACATCTACCTGGCCTCTGCATCGCACGTGTCCGTTGCCACGGACGAACACGAGGCCATTCTCGATGCGCTGGAAGCTGGCGACATGCCTGCCGCGTGCGCCGCCCTGGTGCAGAACATGACATCGGCCCGTGATCCCCTGATCGCCTGGCTCGAGAGGAACGTATGAACCTGATCGACTCCGTCTTCCTGACTTGCGCCCTGGCCGCGACGGCCCTGGCTTTCGTGTCCCCTCGGTCCGCCCACGCACAGGATGACTCCCAGGGGTGGAAACGCAGTACGCAGACCTTCGACAAGGAACGCATCGACGCACTGGATGCGAAGGTCGCCGACCAGACCTACCAGCAGATCAACAGCATCATTGTCATCCGCGACGGGGAGCTCCTCGTGGAGCGGTACTACAACGGGGCGACGGCCACCGACACCCACAATCCGCGTTCGGTGGGGAAGACGTTTGCCTCGGCCGTCCTGGGAATCGCCATCGAGGAAGGGCATATCCAGGGGCTGGACCAGACCCTGGGCGACTTCTATGACCTCACGGAGTTCGACAACTCCAGCGGGAAGAAGGCGAGCGTGACCCTGGAGCAGCTTCTCACCATGACCTCGGGGTTCGAGGGGTTCGATTTCGATCCCGAGTCCATCGGCAACGAGGAGAACATGTATCCGACAGCGGATTGGGTGGAGTGGACCCTGAACCTGCCCATGGCGGATCGGGAACCGGGCGACAGCTGGGCCTATTTCACCGCGGGGATCGTCGTGCTGGGGGACATCCTCAACCGCGCCGTACCGGGGGGGCTCGAGGCCTACGCACATCGCAAACTGTTTGCCCCGCTGGGTATCGACAGCTACGAATGGCAGCACACGCCGCAACGGGTGGCCAATACCGCGGGAGGGGTCCAGCTCACCCCGCTCGGTTTCGCCAAGTTCGGCGAGATGTATCGGACCGGAGGCACCTGGCAGGGGAGTCGCGTCCTTCCCATCGGCTGGGCCGAGGCGTCCCTGGAGCCCCGGGTGGAGGCGGTGGACGGGTTTCGATACGGTTACCTGTGGTGGTGTGATGCCTTCGAAGTGGACGGGACGTCCCTGCCCTACTCCGCCTGTAGCGGAAACGGGGGAAACAAGATCTTCGTCTTCCGAGACCAGCCTCTGGTCGCGGTGGTCACGGCCAGCGCGTACGGGCAGCCCTACGCCCATCGGCAGGTGAACGACCTCATGGTGAACCATGTGCTGCCGACGGTGTTGAGCACGCGAGAGCACGAGTAGCCAGAACGAGGTCACAAACCACTCTAGCGCTCGCCGGTCAACTCCTGTTCGACGAGAGCGGCATTGCGTGCCGCGATGGCATTCCCGGCGTCCAGGGTCAGCACCCGCTCCAGGAGTGCGCGGGCCTCGACCAGTCGGCTCTCCCGGTAGGCAACGGCGGCTTCTGCCTGGAGGAGATCCGCATCTTCCGGGATACGCGCTTTGGCATCGCGGAGTCGAACCCGGGCGCTCTCCAGATTGCCCACCGCGAGATACCCGTTGATGAGCGCGGCGGCGAACGCGGGGGAAGGCGTGTTTCCCTGTTCGATCACGGTGTCGTACTCGCGGGCCATGGTCCCGAGGTCGGCCTCGACCCCCGGAACCAGGGTGCCGCTGCTTCGGAAGGTGAGTTCCTGGGGCTGACCCGATACGAAGACCCAGTCGGAGGAGCGTTGCAGCTGCTGTTCCACCGAGGCCGGAACCCGGAACTCCGGAGAGCGGGAGAGGAGGGGGATCAGCACGAACCCCATGGCCGCGGCGGCGAGGGTCACGGCAGCGAGGCCGCGCGGAAAGCCTCGGCGCGGCGCCCGAGGGGGACTTGCCAAGGCCTTGGTCTGGGTTACCCAGGACTCGGGAGCGGCTTCGAGCCCCACCCCCGTTCCGGAGGAAACCGCGATGCGAGCCAGTTCCCCATACGTTGCCAGGCAACGAGGGCAGTCCTGAACGTGGACCTGAACCCGGTCCCGCGTAGGTGGATCCAGGGTTTCCTCCAGCAGGGAGCCGAGTAGAGCCGGAGGCACGTGGGTTCTCGCCCGCTGATCCCGGTCGGTATAGCGATTTTTCATTGCTTCCTCGGATCCTGATGGTGAGTCCGGCTCAGGCATCAAGCAGGGTACGCAACCGCCGGAGAGCCTTTCCCTCCAGCGTGTACACCCGGCGCTGCCCCTCCAGATTCAGCATCTCGGCGGTTTGTCTGGCTGTGTGTTCCTGGTAGTACCGCAGTTCAATGATGTGCCGCTCCAACTCGGGAAGGTTCAGGATGAAGTCCTGGATGCGTTGCAGGAGATCGGCTGCGTCCTGCCGCTGAAGTTCGGCGTCCGTTGCCGCGTGATCCTGTCGGGCTTCGCTCTCCACCTCCGCGCGATGGAAGAAGTCCAACAATCGACCGGACAGCGCCCCAATACGCCGGGCCTGGAGATCGAAGGCAAGGCGCCGGCGGGATCGACTCTCCAGGCGGGAATCCAACTGGGAGAGAACCGTGGCCAGTGAGCCCAAGTCGAAGTTCTTGTATCCCTCACCCTGGAGCCTTTCGCAGAGCAAGCGCCCGGAGAGCCCTTCGATGAAGAACAGGTAGAAGACCCTTTGCTGGAGGGATGGAAGTGAGCGGGTCCATTCCGGAAGTGCCCGTCGGCCCCGGACACTCCGGAGGTAGTCGATACACCGACTGCGGGTCAGAATGCCCAGCCATGTGGTCATCCGGGATCTTCCATCGAAGTCCTGAAGGCGACCGCGGAACAACTCGTCAAGCACATCGACGAACACGGTCCGACGATCATCATCGTCGCCACTTCCAAGGTAGCGGTGAATGACGGTGTAGATGAGGTCCCCATACAGATCGATGAACTCATGCCAAGCGTCCTCGGACCCGGCATGAATCCGTGCAATCAAGTCCAAGGCGGCGGCGGTGTCCGGGGGTGGGGTCATTGGCCTCATGTGGCGCTCCTAGTATTCGCTCAGTATACCTCAGACAAGTGCCGTATCCCTATGACATAAAAAGAGTTAACTTTCATGAGGAATTGCGTTGTTTCATCCGTAGACTCTTCATGGTGAGTATCAACTCCTCCCGGAAGCCCATGATCCCACTCGTGTTGGCACGACTCTCAGCGTCCGTCGTGCTCATCCTTGGTGTGGTGTGCACCGGCTGTACAACCTCACCCGACTGGGCTCCCGACTTGTCGGATGCGGAGCTGTACATGTTTCTCGAGGCTCCGGATCCGGAGTTCCAGGGCTACGTGGAAGGGCTCGGGTACACGCGGGTTGGTGCGTTGTGGCCGCGCGTATCCCCGGACAAGTCCTCCTTCGATGCTTTCCAGCGTTCCCTTCCACGGGCACGGACCCTCAACCTGCGTCTGGCCACCGCGGTAGAGACGCTTTGGGGAGAGTCAGGAATCCGTCGCCTGATGGAAGCCCTATTCAGTCTGCCCGCCGTGGATTACTGGGAATGGATCCAGCTTGCCGACCGAGTGGCCGTTGCCGCGAATGAGTGGGACCCTCTCGTGCAGGTGGGATATCTCCATGAGATCGAGGAGGGTTTTGCGCGGTTGCCGGGGGACATCGCGCCTCCAGGTCTCTATGGTGAGTTGGCTCAGGTCTACGGAAACCTGGCCCAGGGCTGGAAGGCCATTGCCTACGAACGTCGAGCGGTAGCCCAGGCCGAACGCATTGGTTCCCTCAATATTCTGTGTCAAAGCCTGGGCGTCCTGGGCGTGCGCTACGCCCAAGCGGGATACCCCGATTCCGCAACCGTCTACTATCAACGATTCCGTGATGTGGCGGTTGAGCACGGGCTCGCGGCGCATCAGGCGCGGTACTCGGAGTTCATGTCCAACCTGCAGTCGCGGCGGGGACACAACACGGCTGCGTTGGATGCGATGCGCGAAGCCAATGAACCGTGCCGGATTGCCGGTGATGACCTGGAAATTCGCTTCCTCCTGAACCAGAGTCGACACCATGCCCGGCTGGGCTGTTGGGATCTGGTCCTGCGTGAATCCGAGCGGGTCTCGGTGTTGTGCGGAAACATACGTTCGGTGGCCCCCGTGCTGGCCACACGGTATGCGCTTACGGCGGAATGGGAAATGGCGCGGCGGGAAATGGCCCTGGGCAGCGTCGAAGTTGCCAATGCCATGTTCTCCGAAGTGCGGAACGAAATCCGGTTCGATGACACGATTGAGAACTACTGGGGAAGCATGGCTTCCGATTGGGCGCTGGGTCTGATTCAGCGCGGGCAGTCCAGGGAAGCGATCCGGATCACCCTTCAGGTTCAGGATGATTACCGGGGGCGGGAATACACGGCCAGTCCGCATCACGCCAACCTGGCCGTGGCCTACCGCGAAGTCGGACTGTCCGACTCGGCGTGGGTTCACCTGGCCCGGTTCCGTGAACTCCACCCGAGGGACGTGGGGGAAGCTCCCCAGTGGGATCGCATGGCCGCCCTCACGGCGGGATTGCATCTGGACGCGGGTGATACCCTGGCCGCCCTGGACAGCCTTCGGGCTGGACTCTCGGACCTGGAAGATCGTCTCTCCGCCATGGACGCTTCCGCGTGGAGCTACCTGGTGGTCGAGGGCTGCCGTGCCCAGCGGGACCTGTTGCACGAGATCCTGGCCGATCATCCAACAGGAGGTCTGGCCGTTGAGCGGCAATGGAGAAGGATCTACTCCCATCTTGGGACAGGGGCAGCCGAGGGTGTCCTGAGCGCTTGTGTTGACCTGGCGGCGGAGGCGTTGAAGGGAAAGCCGGGGACACCTGCCATACCGGGAAACGAGACCCGCGTGCTGTTCTACGTCTCTTCCCGGGGTGTGGTGCGCTGGACCGAGACCGGAAAAGGGGTTGTTCGGGACGCACTCGTGGCACCCTTGACACGGTTCGAGACCCGGATCCGCAACTGTGTCGCGATGCTGGGTAAGGATCCCGGGCCCCAGGGGGTGATGGATCCGGGTCTTGTCCGGGAGCTCCACGCCCTCGCGCAGGGGCTTCTTCCTCCGGCCGTCCTGGGCTCATCCGGCGGAAGGCTCATTGTCACGCCCGACGCCTGGATTCGGCTGCTTCCCTTCGAAGCGTTGTCCGTCGATCCCTCCGCCTATCAACCCCTGATTGCCACGTGGTCCGTGGTGTACCGGCGAAGCCCGGGGCGCAGTGCACCTTCCTCATCCGATCTGGCCGGGATCGTCGTCTCGGACCCACGCGCCTCGTCCCGTACCCGCCGCGCCTTTGGAGGGGTACCGGAGCTCTTCCACGGACAGCGGGAAGCAGCCCGCGTGGTCCATGCCCGCCCGAACACCGCCGTACTGGGAGGGAAGTGGGCCACGAGGGATTCCCTCCTGGCGGTGGCCGAAACTCCTGCCTATCTCTACTACGTTGGCCACGTGCTGCGTGATCGGGAGTATCCCTATCTCCCGGCCATGCTTCTCGCACCGGGTGACTCGGCCGCATCGGATGATCTGGTCTATCCCCGGGACGTTCGGTCCGGAGCGGTGCCCATCCCTGCCCTGGTCGTTCTCTCCGGATGTTCCAGTGGAGCCCCCTACGTCCAGGGACGCGTCACCGGACCGGCGTTGGGTGACACATTTCTCGATGCGGGCGCGTCACAGGTCATCCAGACAGTGTGGGATGTCGGGGACGCGGAGTCGGCGCGACTCATGGATCTGTTCGTGGAGCAATGGGGTGAAGGGCGGGAACCGGTAGAAATCGCCCTGACCCGAGCCAAGCGCGCTCTGCTCGCGGTTCCCGACTCGGCCCATCCGTACAACTGGGCCGCTTACATCCTTCAGGACCGGGGCGACTGATCCTGCATCGCTTCCTCCTTGCCCGTAACATCCGGTCGGCCCCAGGTGCTATTCTCCTTCGCCCATGATCAGTCTCAACAACGTCACCAAGCAGTACGGACGGCAGGTCCTTTTCGTCGAGGCGGGCTTCCAGCTCAACGCGGGGGAGAAGGCCGGCCTTGTCGGTCCCAACGGGGCCGGAAAGACCACCCTGTTCCGCATGCTCATGGGAGAGGAGTCCCCCGACTCCGGTGAGATCTCCATCCCCAGGCGGGTCAGCATGGGGTACTTCCGGCAGGACATCGGGGAGATGTCCGGACGGAGCGTCCTGGAGGAGTCCATCGCTGGAAGCGGCAACCTGGGCGACCTCCATCACGAACTCATGGAGCTGGAGCACGCCCTGGGTGACCCGGATCGCGCGGACGAGATGGAGGCCATCCTCCAGCGCTTCGGCGAGGTGCAGGAAGCCTATCAGCATGGTGGTGGCTATGACCTCGAAGCCAGGGCGCGCGAGATCCTGCACGGGCTGGGGTTCGAGGACGCCCAGATCGACGCCGATGTGGGAGCGCTTTCCGGCGGTTGGAAGATGCGGATCGGCATGGCCCGGGTCCTGTTGGGACGTCCGGACGTGCTGCTGCTGGATGAGCCCACCAACCACCTGGACATCGAGTCCATTCTCTGGCTGGAGCAGTTCATCAAGGACTATCCCGGCGTCGTCCTCATGACCTGCCACGACAAGGACTTCATGAACCGCATCGTGGGCCGGATCATCGAGATCGACGGTGGCGAGTGCGTGACCTACACCGGAACCTACGACGACTATGTCCAGGCCCGCACCATCGCGGAGACCAACCGCGAGGCGGCCTTCGCCCGTCAGCAGGCGATGCTGGCCAAGGAAAAACGCTTCATCGAACGCTTCTCCGCGCACGCGGCCAAGGCGGCCCAGGTCCAGAGCCGGGTCAAGAAGCTGGACAAGATCGAAACCGTGGAGTTGCCGCGTCGTCGCAAGGTGGTGAAGTTCGACTTCCGCCAGCCGGCGCGGTCGGGGGACGAGGTGGCCGTGCTCAACGGGGTGAGCAAGGCCTACGGTCCCAAGATCATCTACGACAGGTTCGATCTCACCATCCGGCGCACCGAACGCTGGTGCGTTCTCGGTCGCAACGGGGCCGGGAAGACGACCCTGCTCAAGCTCATCGCGGACAGCCTCCAGGCGGATGCCGGCGAGGTGAAGACCGGGGCCGGAGTGCGCATCGGGTACTTCGCCCAGCAGTCGTTGGATCTCCTCGACCCGACCCTGACCGTGTTCGAGCAGATCGAGCGGGACTACCCGGCCGAGAGCCAGGGGGCGATCCGCACCCTGCTCGGTGCATTCCACTTCTCGGGGTCGGACGTCGAGAAACCGGTACGGGTCCTTTCGGGGGGGGAGAAATCGCGCCTCGTCATGGCGCGCATGCTCTACGACCCGCCCAACTTCCTGGTTCTCGATGAGCCCACCAACCATCTCGATCTCGACACCAAGGAGATGCTGGTCTCCGCGTTGAGCGGCTTCGAGGGCACCATGCTGTTCGTCAGCCACGATCGCATGTTCCTGCGCGGGCTCAGTACCCGCGTCCTGGAGTTGCGACCCGGGGATGGCAACGGCACCGCCCCCCAGCCGCCCCTGGTCTTCGACGGAACCTACGAGGAGTTCGTCGCCCGCAGCGGGAGCGAAGCGGCCGGGGTCCACCAGTGAGCACCCCCGGCATCGACCCGCTCTGGGACTATTCCGATCCGGCGGCATCCGAAGGACGCTTCCGCGACGCGCTGGCACGGGGCGGCGACGCCCAGCATCTTGCCGAACTCAATACCCAGCTCGCTCGTGCGTTGACCCTGCAGCGACGGTATGAGGAGGCCGCGGCGATTCTGGAGTCGATCGAGCGCGACCTCGAGAGCGTCTCGACCCGGGTCCGGGTGCGGTGTCTCCTGGAGCGTTCCCGGTGGCTCAATGACGGGGGTGAGACGGAGAAGTCCCAGGCGCGCGCGTTGCTGGCCCTGGAGAGTGCGTTGCCGGATCCCGATCTTCTCGAGTTCGCCATGGACGCGGCCCACATGCTCGGCTACGTCGGGGATCCGGGCCAGGCCATCGCCTGGAACGCCCGCGCCATTGCCCTGGCGCACCGTTCGGGCGCTCCGGCCGCGACCCGTTGGTTGGGCACGCTCTGGTCCAATCAGGGGCACAAGCATCTCGAGCTGAAGCGGTTCGAGGATGCCCTCGACTGTTTTGAACGCGCGCTCGCCGAGAGGGAGAAGCGGGGGCAGGTCCAGCCGGTCCGGGATGCGCGATGCGACATCGCCCGGACCTACCGGCTGATGGGGCGAATGGAGGAGGCGCGGACCCTGCAGTCGGCCCTCCTCGCCGAACTCGAGGCGGACGGTGCTCCCACCGGCTACGTGCTGGAGGAGTTGGGAGAGTGCGCTCTCCAGTCGGGGGAGGGGTCCATGGCGGCCGACTACTTCGCCCGCGCCCACGCGCAGTTGAGCCGTGATCCGTGGTTTCCTCGCTCGGGATCCGCACGGTTGCAGCGCATGCTGCAGCTCGCTTCCCCGCAAACGGGCTAGGGTTTCCCCGTTCCCAGGGACTGGTGGACGGCCTCGACCAGGTCGGTCGGCGTGAACGGCTTGGCCAGCACGATCCAGTCCTCCGCGACATCGATGTCCTCCGGCGCATAGCCGGTCATGAGCAGGACCCGCAGGTCCGGGTCCCGGGTGACCAATTGTCGGGCCAGGGCGGGTCCTCCCAGTCGCGGCATGACCACGTCGCTGAGCAGCAGGTCGATCTTCCGTGGTGACTGCCGCGCCGCCTCCAGGGCCTCGATCCCGTCGCCGGCAACCAGAACGTGGTACCCGTGGGCTTCGAGGATGTGAGCCGCCAGGTCGCGGATCCCTTCCTCGTCCTCCACGAGCAGGACGCACCGGGAGACCGGGGCCGCGGTGTCCAGCGCGGGTGGGGACGGTGTGCTGGTGGCGATCGCGGCCTCGGTCGCGGGGAGAAGGACGCTGAACCGCGAGCCTTTTCCCGGAGCGCTCTCGACCAGGATGTCTCCCTGATTCAACTGGACCAGGCCGTACACCGTCGACAGACCCAGGCCGGTCCCGCGCCCAAGTTCCTTGGTGGTGAAGAAGGGCTCGAAGATCTGGGCCCGGGTGGCCTCGTCCATGCCTTCGCCCTGATCGGAAACCTCGATGTTCACGAACCGGGTGTGTTCCGCGAGCGATTTCGCCCTGGCCAACACTTCCGGCTTGGCTTCGGAAAGGGACAGCGTCACCGTGCCACCGTGCGGCATGGCGTCCCGGGCGTTCACCACGAGGTTGAGCAGGATCTGCTCGACCTGGGCGCGATCCGCCCAGACATGATAGCTGCCGTCCCCCAGAACCAGGTGCAACCGCACGTGTGCCCCGATGAGGCGCCCCAGCAGGTCTCCCATGTCCGAGGCCAGGTGGCCGACATCGATCGCCTCCGGCTTGCCGCGTTGGCGCCGGCTGAAGGCGAGCAACTGGTTGATGATGCGCGCGGCCCGGTCCCCGGCATCCCGGATCCGGTCCAGGTCCTGGTGGGCCTCGGGGTTGTCGGTGTGCCGTCGCAGGAGTTCGGCACGTCCCGTGATCACGGTGAGCAGGTTATTGAAGTCGTGGGCCACCCCTCCGGCAAGCCGGCCCACCGCTTCCATCTTCTGCGCCTGGACCAGCTGATCCTGGGTCCGCTCCAGGTGCTCCAGGCTGGTCGTCAGGCGTTGATTGGCCTCGGCCAGTCGTGTGCTCTGTTCCAGAAGGTACTTCTTGAGGCTGGTGTTCTGGAGCGCGCTGTTGAGATGGCTCTCCAGAAGCTGGAGAAAGGGGCGATGGGTCTCGCCGGGGGCTTCACGATGAAACGACCGCCGGGCTGTCCTGGGCCGGCAGGCTCCGATCAACCCGAACAGCTCGTCCCCGGGACGCAGCGGAATAAGGACGAGCGAAGCACCGCGGATGTCCGGTGACAGCTCGGGGAAGAGGGCTTCGAGCATCCCGGAGACCGGTTCCAACCACTGCATCACGGCATCGTCCACGTAGGGGGAGAGGACGGTGGGAAGTCTCCTCAGGTGCTCCAGGCCTTCCGGGTCGATCTCGACTTCACGGCCGGTATTCAGGACCCGGGCATGGTTGCCGCTGATCTGGAGCACCCGCGCGTGGTCGAGGTCAAAGACGCTCCCCAGCAGCGATGTGGCATGGTCCATCACCGCCGCAGCGGTATCGAGCTCCGAGGAGGAGGCCAGGGCGAACCGTCCCAGGGCCTGGATGCGCTCCAGTTCGCGGTTGAGCGCGGTGCGGGAGCGATACAATTCCTGTTCGGTCCGGACCAGGAGTTTGATCTGGTCGTTGAGCTCGGCGTTCTGACGGCGGAGTCGTGCGACTTCGGTATCCGCATCCCGCGGCGGGGGGTTGGTGGGGGAGGCTGTCACGACGGGTCGTAGAAGGCGCAGAGAGCGACGGTGTAGTTGTGGTAGTACGGGGTGCCCGACACCGGAGCGATTTCCCCGTAGGTATGGAAACCGATCCAGGGTAGTCCGGCGCCGAGGGTATTGCGGAGCGGCTCCACGATCTCTTCCGAAGCCGACTTGCCGAAGAGGAGTCGGCCCCGGCCTGCGCAATCGAACTGGAAGACGAAGGCGGGGTCCTGACCGGGATTGCGATCGAGAATGCTGGAGGCGCAGGAACGGGCGCTTTCCTTGATGGTGCCGTGATCCCGGCGGGTAAGCTGGACCGGTTCCCCGGTTTCCAGGCCGCCTCCGGGAAAGAACAGGGCCCCGTTGCTCTTGTCCAGGCTGAGCGGGGTACGGATGATGAACGGGGAGTATTCGTTGGTGTCCACCGGGTCCATGGTGCGTCCCAGGGAGAGATGCACCACCCCTTCCGCGTTGAGGTCCTCCGGGTCGCCGAGCAGGTACTCCTTGAAGACGCTCCACGCCGGGCGCCCGTCGATCTCGTAGACCCAACCGTTCTCGGCCCGGGTCATGGTCCGTTCCAGTCCGATAGGCGAACACCCATGGCTTACCGCGATCTCGACCCGTCCCGGTCCCCGGATGGCCACGCCGGAGATTGCGCCGGAAGCGATCCGCGTGTCCAGGAACTGGTAGGTCCGGTCGAAGGTGAGCGCGTCGGCCGCGGCGCCGCCGATGAGGGCGGGGATGCCGAGCCGGGCATGTACTGCCTTGAGGAAGCTGGAGCAGTTGCCGGTCAACCCGTCGGGGAAGAGAAGCAGGCAAACCAGATCCTGGGTGCCTGCGGCCGCGACCTCCTCGGCCAGTACCTCGCCGGCCCTGCGGGAGTCCACGTCATACCCCTCCACCAGGAACGGATGGAACGAGAAGGAATCCGAGGACAGCGCCATGATCGCCGTGGCGTGATCGCTCTCCGCGGATAGGTCGTGGGCGATGACCCCCTCGGCTGAACACCCGCTGATACGGGCATCGGGGCAGCTCTCGCGGACTGCCTGCAGCAACTCGGCCTGGTCGTATCCGGTGGTCGAGAAGACGACGACGATGTCCGCGGGGTGTTCCCCGAGCGCGGCCAGGGCCGCTGCCGCGGCTTCGCGTCCGGCATCTCTCGAGGTGGTGAGAGTGCTATGTCCCACACCTGCACGTGTCGCCATGAAGCCTCCTGGGATCGGGGACCGACAACGCAACTCGGGTTCACACTAGTGCGGGGGTCAACGGGGGGTCAAACGGAATGCGGCGAGTCGCTACGGTCCCGGTGCCGACTGCGGAACCGGGCGGCCTTCTCGCGGTTTCCGCAACCCTTCATGGAGCACCAGCGTTTCCTGCCGTTGCGGGTCCGGTCCAGAAAAAGTCGGCCACAGTCCGCCGAGGCACAGACCCGCAGTCGAGCGAAATCTCCCCGGGTCAGAAGGCGTGCGTTGGACACGGCGGGGACCCACAACAGGCGCTCCAGCGGGGCGGTGGTCGCGGTCCATCCCCAGTCCAGACGCCGTGGGCCCCGCACGAGCTGCCCGTGGCGGGTGCCGGCGATCAGTTCCCGGTTGAGCACACGTAGATCCTGTGGTCCCGCCGTACCGGATCGGGCTGCCGCCCGCAGAAGATGGCCGACGGCCTCCCCCAGGAGCCGCGCACGTTCCCCAACCTCGGCCACCCGGGTTGCGTCCTCCCGGACCGCCCGGAGCATGGTTGCAGCTGTTCGGGGAGGGAGGACTCCCTGGTCCACATTCCACCTGATCAGTGTTTCGCATAAAATGTTATCGTTCAATAACTTGAACGATTGCATGTCGTTGACAAAGCGGATCGCCGTCTCTTTGGCTTGAGGGAAGGGAAGCACATAACCTCCGGGATCGCTTTGAGGGGTTATCTGAATGGCCTCTACAATTCAAGAGTAACTCTCATAACCGGTAAAAAGCTAATAGAAAGTTACTTGCCCGCTTTCCCCAATTGCCTCGCATCCCTCGACTTCGCTCGTGGTAGCCTAACCCCCGGCAGGACCTCCCTCGTAGTCATCTGCGAGGCCCGCCTATGAAACCCTCGACTTCGCTCGGCCGCATCATCGCCCGACTCTGCATCGTCGGCATTCTCATGCTGGGGGTCCCGCCACGCCCCTGTGGGGCTCAAACGACCCCGGCCCCCGCGGATACGTCCGCGGTCAACCACTTCGAGCGGCTCTTTCTCACCCTGCAACCGGGGGCTACCCTACGCATCGAGACGACGCCCGGGGTGCGGTCCCAGGGGGACTACACTGGGCTGCGGGGCGTCGACGTGTTGTTGATTCAGGACGCCGGCGACACGTTGGCCATTCCATTCCAGTCGGTCACGCGCGCGTGGGAGCGCGGGCGTCATGTGGATACCGGGATGCGGGTCGGAGCCATCGTCGGCGGCGTCGGCGGCGCCGGGTTTGGTGGGTTCGTGGGACTTGTGGTCAGCGCGCTCTGTGAGACCGGGGACTGTCCCGGCCCCGTGGGAGCGATCATCGTCGGGGCGCTGGTGGGAGGGGTGCTTGGGGTCACCGCCGGCGTGATTCTGGGCGGGATCCTGGGTGCGGCCTTTCCGCGGTGGCAGGAGATGGGCTCATGAAACGTACTCTCCTGGTGACGATACTCCTGCTTGGCCTGCTTGCCGGAACGCGTTCGTCGGAAGCGGCGAAGTTCGGCTCCCTGTCGGCGCTCGGCGGGGGGACGGTAGGCTCCGATGGCGACGGAGCGGCACGGTTTGGCTGGCTGGCCCTGTTCAGCGCCGAGTTCCCGCCTTTTCTTGCCATAGGCCCCGAGTTAGGGTTCTTCCGGCCGCGCGAGGACGCCACCGTCCTTGTCCTGGGCCTCTCGGGTAGGCTGGAACCCGACTGGGCCCATGTCCGGCCGTATGCCACGGCCGGCGCGGGTGTCTACTTCTGGGACGATGATCCGCGCGGGGGAGCGAACTACATCGGGATTCATCTCGGCGCGGGTCTCCGCGTGCCTGCGCGGGCGCGATGGGCGGTCCGGTTGGACGCGCGTCTTCACCTTCAGGTCCAGGACCTGGCCTACGAGGATCGACTGGACTTCATGACCTATCTCCTGGGAATCCAGTATTCATGGTGACTCGGAGCCTCGGACCGGCACTCCTGCTGGCATTGTCGGTGCTCGCATGCAGTGGCGGAGCCGGTGAGGATACCCCGGATGCGGAGTCCCGGGCCCTGGTGTTGATCGTCATCGACACGTTGCGAGGCGACCGCATCGGCTGCATGGGTAGTAGCGTCGCAAGAACGCCGCACCTCGACGCGCTTGCCGCGCGGGGGGTGCGGTTCAGCCAGGCCATGACACCGGTTCCGGTCACCCTTCCCGCGGTGGCCAGCCTGCTCACCGGCAGGCTACCCATGCAGCACGGGGTGCGGGACAACGAGAAGTTCGTCCTGCGTTCCGGTGAGGTCACCCTGGCCGAGCGGTTTCGGGAAGCCGGGTGGCGAACCGCGGCGGTGGTCGCCTCCTCGGTGCTCTCGCGCGATCGCGGGCTCGCCGAGGGGTTCGAGACCTATGACGACGACTTCAAGGGTCCCTACCCTGTCTACAATCCCAAGCACAAGTTCGCCAACCTCAAGTACGCCACCACCCGTCGGCGCGCGGACACCGTGACCAATCTTGCCGTGGACGCGGTTCGTGGGTTTGCCGGGGATCCCTTCTTCCTGTTTCTCCACTACTTCGACGTGCACACCATCTACGACCCACCGCCCCCCTACAGTTCATGGCACCCCGGCCGTGCCTACGACGCGGAAGTGTCGTTCGTCGATGCGGAGATCGGGCGGTTCCTGGTGACCCTTCAGCGGGAGCGGCCCGACGCGACGGTCATGGTGGTCTCGGACCATGGGGAGGGACTGGGCGAACACGGCGAGACCCTGCACGGATTCCTCCTCTACGAGTCCACGCTGCATGTGGTGTCGATCGTGGCTGGGCCCGGGCTCCCGCAGGGAGCGGTGCGGGAGGACCCCATCAGTCTGGTGGATGTGGAGCCCACGTTGGCGGGGTGGTTCGGGCTTCCTTCCGTGCAACCCGAACGGGACGGTCGCGCCTTGTCACGGGACACTCCGGAGACCGATCCCGCCCCGCTCTACGCCGAGACCATGCGCACCCTCGTTTCCTACGGATGGAGCGAACTGCGGGCGATTCGCAAGGGTCCGCACAAGGCCATTTTTGGTCCGGAGAACGAACTCTACGATCTTTCCGTCGACCCGGCGGAGGTCGAGGACCTCGGGAGCGTGCCTCCCATGGACACCCTGAGAGGGGAGTTGGAGACGCTGATCGGTGCGGAGACCCGGGAACGGGTGCTTGCCTCCGCCGTGTCCGACCCCGACCCGGAACGCACCGAGGTCCTGGCCAGTCTTGGTTACATTGGCGAGACCGAGACCGCGAAGCCGTCCGCGCAGGGGAGTTTTCCGCATCCCCGGGACGAGTTGGAGAAGTGGGTGCAGCGCCAGAAAAACAAGGACAGGGTTCGCGCCGCCGCCCTACGATTGGATGCGGGAGACGTACAGGAGGCCATGGAACACTTCAACACGGTGCTGGAGAATGAACCGGACAATACGGACGCCCTGGCCGGCCGCGGTCTGGCCCGCACACGATCGGGAGACGCCGGGGGGTGGGCTGACATCGAGCGCACCCTGGAAATCAAGCCGGATCACGTCCTGGCCCTGACCTTGACCGCGATTCGGGAAGAGGAACGTGGAGAGATCACCCTGGCCCTTGAGTACTGGCGACAGGTCCTGGAGGCGGAGCACCCGACCGGGGTGAGCCCGTTCATGGCCCTGCTCGACCGGAGCAGCGCTTCCGACGACCTGACCAACCACGCCGCCACGGTGCGCCGTGAGGCGCAGGCCCGCCCCTCGGATCCTGTCGCGCAGTTGGACCTGGGAATCGTCGAGTGCCGCCTGGGCCGTCCCCAACCGGGGGAGACGGCGTTTCGTGCGTTCCTGGATCTGACCCGGGACGAGGAAGCCTACGTCACCACGCGCGCCGCGATCCTCGATCGCTTTGGAGCGGGCCGGACCCCATGACCGCGTCGCGTTTCCCCTTGGCCCTGGGCCTCCTCGCTCTCCTCGTCGCATTCGGTTCCTCGCCGGTCGATCCGGAACTCCAGGCCGGGGCGCGCGGTTGGGTCGACGGCGACATCCTCACGCGACTCAACCCGGAGCAGCAGTCCCTGCTTCTGCGATCGCTGAGCGCGCCCCCCGGGCTGCGACCGGTGTTCTGCTGGGTCGAGGGCAGCGATCCGGACATCGTGGCCGCGTTCGATCCCCGGTCCGGTCTGTCCGGCACCGCATTCGAGTTGGTCAACCGGTGGACCACCACAGCCACCAACGGCAGTGGTCTCGCCGGAAACAGCCCCATCACCCTCACCTGGGGGATAGCTCCGGACGGCACCCGCAACGAGGACGGGTCCCGGCCGGGCACCAGCCGTCTCATCAGCGCGTTCGACAACCAGTTCGGGGCGGGACCGGGCGGGGACGATCTGACCCAACGCCCCTGGTTTCCCTTCTTCTCGCGGGTGTTCGACCGCTGGGCGGAGCTGATCGGTGTGCGCTATGTCTACGAGCCGAACGACGACGGCGCCGACTTCGCGGTCAGCCCCGGTGTCCTCGGCGTGCGCCCCGATGTCCGCATCAGCGGCTACTCGGTGGACGGGACCCAGGGGAGCAACATCTTCGGGTTCAACTATTTCCCCAACGTCGGGGACATGGTGCTCGACCTCGACAACATCGGCTTCATGGGTCTGGCCACCAACGAGCATCGGGCGTTGCGGAATCTGGTCGCCCACGAACACGGACATGGTCTCGGGATCGCGCACACCTGTCCCGAGGACGGCTCCAAGCTCATGGAACCGACCATTCGCACGAACTTCGACGGTCCCCAGCTGGACGATCAGCTCTCGGGACACGTGAACTACGGGGACTGGCTGGAGCACCCCGTGCGCAACGACCTCCCGTCGACCGCCACCCTGCTTGACCCGGTGCCGGGGGATACCCTGGAGGTCCCGCTGCTCAGCCTGGACGGGGCCTTGGACGCCGACTACTTCAGGATCAGCCTCGCCCCCACCATGAAACTCACCGTCCGCGTCGTTCCGGTGGGGGAGACCTATCTGGTCGCCCCCCAGGACGCGGCTTGCAGCAGCGGGTTCCCGTTCGATGCGGGAAGCAACAACGACCCGACCCTTCAGATCCTGCGCGAGGACGGCGCGACCCTGGTCGTCTCCGGACCCACCCTTCCCGCGGGGAACGAGGAGTTCGTCGAGGCGTTTCCCTTCCCGGATGGCGGCACCTACTACATCGCGGTCACCCTGGCCCGTGCCGTGGATCAGCCACAGATCTACACGTTGCAGGTATTCGTGGATCCGGGCGCGCCTCCCTCGGCCCAGTGCCGGGACGTGGGTTCCTGTTCGCCGAACGTCTCCGCGCTCCGGGTGAACCAGGGTTCGAACGACCCGGACGGGGATCCGCTGGAGTTCCGTCTGGAGCCGCCCGCGCCCTTTCCTCCCGGGGAGACGCCGGTCCTGTTCATCGCCACCGACGGGTTCTGGGCCGACACCTGCAGCGCCACCATCACCGTCAACGCGTCCCCCTCGGCGCGTTGTGACACCCTGTTCGTGGTGGACGCGGATACCACCGGCGGTTGCGGCCCGGTTGCGGTGACCGCGCAGATGTTGGACTCCGGCTCCATGGATCCCGATGGGGACGAGGTCGTGTTGTCCCTGGATCCACCCGGTCCCTATGCCGTCGGAAGTACGCCGGTCAACTTCATCGCCACCGATGCGTGTGGTTCCGCGGACACCTGCGCGACCACGGTGACCGTGCGGTGCGCAACCCCGGTGCGGGTGGTTGCCTTCACGGCGGCCCGAACGGAAGGGGGAGCCCGGCTCCGCTGGGAAATCACGGACGTGGTCGATCACGCGGGCTTCGAGGTGTATCGCGAGGGTCCGTCCGGGGAACGCGTGCGTTTGGGTGGCGCGTTGATCGTCTCCGCGCCGGTGGACGGGTTCCTGGACCCGGCCCCTCCCCGCGAAGGGGGACGGTACTGGCTTCTTGAAGTGGGGCGCACCGGCGCCCGTACCTGGCACGGTCCCGCGGTGCTCCCGCCCCTCGTGGGGGGGGCTGTCCTGGCCCGCCCGGCTCCCAATCCGTTTCGGGCAACCACCCGGATTGCCTTCTCGCTTGCGGAGCCCGGCGCGATCCGTGTGGTCATCTTCGACGCGCGGGGTGCCCGGGTACGGCGTCTCTGGGATGGACCCCGTGATGCGGGGACCCACGTGCTGACCTGGGACGGCCGCACCGACGACGGGAGCCTCGCCGCGACCGGACTCTACTTCGTCCGGCTCGACACCCCCCTGGAGCATCGTGTGCGCAAGGTGCTCCGGATACCCTAGTGCGTTCCTACCGGTTGCGTCGCCTTGCCGCGGGCATGGTCTTGGCCACCGCCTCGGTGGTTGTCGTGCTGCTCCTCCTCGAGGTCCTGCTGCGCGTGTTCCAGGTCCAGTGGCCCGATCCGTTGTCCCGGGGAGGGAACGGACGCCTTCTCGCCGCGTCGCCGGTTCAACTGGGCTGCCTGCCGGACCCCGAACTGGGATGGGTGCTGCCCCCCTCGGCCGACGGGATCTTTCCATCCGGAATCCATCCGATCCGCCTGCGCACCAACGGCCTGGGCTTGCGCGCCGAGCCGCCTCCCTTCACGGGTCGGCCCCGTGTCCTGGTCCTGGGGGATTCCTATCTCTTCGGGTGGGGCGTACCGAGGGATATCATGGCCACCACGCAGCTCGAGGCGCGGCTGCGGTCCGTGTATCCGGGCGCCCAGGTCATCAACGCCTGCGTTCCCGGGTATGGACTGGGACAGGCGTTGACCCAGTGGAAGCGCGTGGCCGGGGCCGTGGATCCGGATCTGGTCCTGGTGTCCCTCTCGCTGGCCAACGATGGTGCGGATGAACTGCGCTACCGGCGGTTCCTCCAGGACCCGGAAGCCGGGTACCATGCGGGTCCGCGCGATCCGGGCTCGGCATTCTCACGGGCCATCCGGGCCAGTCGCGTGTTGTCCTGGCTGGATGATCACACCCTGGCCCTTCAACTCAACCTCCAGGGCGCGGGTCCCGCCGCGACGAACCTCATGGAGAGCCGGATCCGGGAACTCGCCGCCGCGGTGTCGCCCCGTCCCCTGGTTCTGCTCCTCCTGCCCCGGCAGGCCGAGGTGGAACCGACCGGCGCCCGCGGGTTGCTGGTTCCGGTATTCACCCGGAGCGCCCGGCGCATGGCAACGAAGGCCGGGACGGAGGAATGGGTGGCCCGGGTCATCGATGTGACCCCCGCCTTGAGACGGGGGCGTGGATCCCTCGACCTGTTCCTGGCCGGGGACTCCCACTGGGGCGCGGCGGGAAACCGGGTGGTCGCGGACACCCTGGCGCAGGCCCTTCTGGAGGGGTTGATGCCGGCTCCAGGGCCCTGAAGGGGGTTCTGGAATCCCGGGTGGCCCCGGCTGGGCTCGGAGGGTACAATGCCCGCCTCTTTTCGTCGGACGAAATGATTCACGAGCAAAGGAGCTACGAGCCGATGACACGGATCCTGATTCTCAGTGCGGTGGCTACTGCCGCCATGCTTATCGCCGGTTGCACCGGCGGCGGCGGCGACACGGCGGAGACAGCCGACAGCGCCGCTCCTCCGACCGCGAAGGCCGAGCCGGAGACCAAACCCACGGAAAAGGCAGAGGAGCCCGCCAAGGCGGGGAACCCGCTCATGGACCCCAGCAGCTTGAACGCCCAGGCCCCCGCCACCTTCAAGGCGAAGTTCGAAACCACGAAGGGGGATATCGTCATCCAGTTCAACCGCGAGTGGGCGCCCCTGGGCGTGGATCGCGTGTTCAACCTGATCGGTAACGGCTACTACGACAACGCCCGTTTCTACCGGGTGCTGACCGGGTTCATGGCCCAGTTCGGGATGCATGCCGATCCAAAGATCAACGCGGCCTGGCAGGGCGCCCGGTTCAAGGATGACCCGGTGACCCAGAGCAACACGCGTGGCATGGTGACCTTCGCCACCGGTGGACCCAACACCCGGACCACCCAGCTCTTCATCAACTACGGGAACAACGCCGGGCTGGACAAGCAGGGCTTCTCGCCGATTGGTGAAGTGATCGAGGGAATGGAAGCCGCGGATGCACTCTACGCCGCCTATGGCGAAGGAGCTCCCCGGGGATCCGGGCCCTCGCAGCAGATCATTGCCCAGCGTGGGAATGCCTACCTCGAAGCGGACTTCCCCAAGCTCGACTACATCAAGAAGGCGAGCATCGTGAAGTAGGAGCCCCCGGCTCCGGTTGGAACGAGGAACGCCGCGAAGCCCAATGGGTTCCGCGGCGTTCCTCGTTTCCGGTCGAAGCAGATCTAGGGAAGCTGGCCGCCCACCACCCGCTTGATCAGCATGCCACGGTTGAGGCGCTCATCAGCCACGATGCGGTTGATGTTGAGGATTTCCTGGTCCGGCACCGAGGAGGGAAACTCCTTGAGGAACTCGGTGAAGAACATGGAGCGGGGTACCTCCACGATCTCCAGCCTGGCCCCCTGGACCGCGAGCACCCGGGTGTCCGTTTCCTCGCGGAAGGTGCGGATGGACTGGAACACCAGGTCCCCGTTCCCCGACCAGGAGGAACGCACGCCGTAACCCATCAGCTGGTAGATGTTGCCGCCGTACGCGATGAAGAAGACCACGCCGTCCAGCGGCGTCCCGTCACTCTGGGCCGAGAACTCGGCGAACCGGGCGGAAAGACCGTTGACCGTCTCGTTCCGGGGCGTCCCGACCTGGATTCCCTCCTGGCCCGTGAAGGCCGTCATGGCAGCCTCCACGCTATCCGACTCGGGATCCAGGGTGAGCAGCATCATGGCATTCTGCTCCGGGTTGATGGCGCCGACCATGGTCTTCTGGTTCACCGTTTCCCACCCCCTCGGGAAGGCCAGACGGAACGCCATGTCCGGGTGATGAAAGAGACCGTCCTTGAAGTAGCCCTCGCGCGGATTGATCCCGTAGGTCATGCCGTCCATGCGAAGCAGGTAGGCATTGCGGTTCACCTGGTAGCCCGAGTAGTCCACCGGGGACTCGGCGATGATCCGTTTCAGCTCGGCTTCCCGATTCTCGGGGTACGGGTGGGTGAGCTGCCACTCGGGAAGACGTCCCGACCCGCCCGAGACGATGCCCAGGGTCTTCATCACCCCGATCAGGGCGTTGGGGTCGTAGTCGAGCCGGGTCATGTAGCGCACGCCCAGGGCATCGGACTGGGACTCGTCCCCACGGTTGTAGCTCAGGTTCATCATCTGGACACCCTGCATGATGGCTTCACCGTGCCGGCGGAACTCGGAGGAGACGATCATGCCCACGCCCATCCCGATCTGCGACAGCTGCTGCCGCGTGATCTGGTTCACTGAATGGCGTGCGGTGATGTGTCCCACCTCGTGCCCCATCACGCCGACCAGCTCCGCCTCCGAGTTGAGGGAGGCCATGATGCCCCGGGTGATGTAGATGAACCCGCCGGGCACCGCGAAGGCGTTGACCGTCGGATCGTCGACCAGGCGAAAGGTCCAGGGGAGCTGCGGCCGTTCCGAGACCTCGGCCAGGCTCTGACCGAGGTCGTCGATGTACTTCTGCAGCAAGGGGTCGTCGTAGAGGCCGTAGCTTGCCGAGATGGCCGGGTCCGCTTCTTCTCCCATGGCGATCTCCTGGGCTTCGCTGACCAGGGAGATCTGTCGTTTGCCGGTGGCCGGGTTGATCGCGCAGCCGGTCAGCACCGTCGCGAGGGTCAGGAGCAGCGCCGCGGGAAGAAGGCTACGGCGAAACGAATGTGGCGTGAACAGGATCATCATGACTCTCCTCCGGCGACTAGTACTCCACGCTCCAGCGGATCTCCGCGCCCGACTGACGCGAGCCTGCGAGGGTGGTGAACTTGATGTTGCGGGTCAGTGAGTACTCCAGATTGAGGAAGAAGTCCCTCGTGTTGTCCAGCGCCTGCTCGTACTTGAGGAGCAGTTTGGTGGAGAGGTACTTGCCGACCGTGACCGACGCGCTGGATTGCGAGTCGCCCACGTTGATGGACACCATGTCCACCCCGAGTTCCCCGGAGAGGGCCTGGGTCAATTCGGCGGAGGCGTATCCTGCCGCCATCCGCCCCACCAGATCCCCCTGACCGCTGTCGAGTTCGTCGCAGCGTTGTCCAAACACCAGGTAGCACATGATGTCCCCCTCGCTCAGCGCTTCCGGTTCCGAGCTGAGCTTGAGCTTGGGCTCGAGCGCCGTACCGGTCACGGCAACCCAGAAGGTCAGGTTGTCGATCTCGCTCTTGAGGCGCAGGTCGAGCGACGGATTGATCTCGTCCCCTCCGTAGAAGAACACGTCCCCCCGATCCACCTGGAACTGGCGGCCTACGAAGCGCAGGTCGCCGCGCCGCGCCTTGAGCTTGCCGGTGACGGTGGGTTGGGCCCCGGCCTGTGCCACCTTGAGATCCCCCTCGAGTTCGAGTTCCATGTCGCGTCCCCGGATCCACAGGTTGCCGGGGATGACGATGCGGATGTCGAGATCAAGATCCAACGGCTCCCGCGAAACCGTGAGGGTGTCCCGCACCAACAGGACCGAATCGGTTTCCGCGGCCCACGCGGTCTGTTGCCACAGTTCCGCGGTACCGGAGTAGGGAAGCAGGGTGCGCTTCTGTTCCGGGATCTGAATGATCCCGTTCTTCAGTTCCAGTTCCCCACGGACCGAGGGGCGCTCCAGGGTGCCGCCGAGGTCCAGCCGACCCGCAACCACGCCCCGGGCGGCCCCGGCCAGACGGGCTTCGACGTCCCGCAGGGTCAGGTTTCCGTCGAAGCCCAGCGACTCCCGCCCCCCCTCCGCGGCAAGTTCCAGCTTGAGCTCACCCGCAACCGCCACGTCCGAAGGAAGGAGCTCGTCGAAATCGGCGAGGGCGATCCACTCGGACGTGATCTTGGCGGACATGGGGCGGGTCGCCGACGCCTCGACCAGGGTGGGGAGAAGGCTCACTCGAAGCGGCACTTCGGTACGTCCGGTCAGCAGCGACTGGCTTCCCTTGCGCAGGTCCATCCCGACCACCAGCATCGAATCCGCGCCGTCCTGGCCGTACTGCATGTCCAGTTCGAACCGGTGCTCGGCCAGCTTCTTCCATTGGGGGAAGGTCAGTCCGAGGTCGAGTCCCAGGGAGGGCGCATCCGGTGCTCCCCCGATGGTGAGTTCCCCGTCGCCCATGGCGAAGAGGTCCGGGTTGCGCGGCGACAGGGGCAGCGGGAGCCGGTTGAGCTGGAGATTGCCCTTGAGTGCCCCATCCACCATGGCAAGGGATGGGGGGTAGACCGAGACCGTCCCGGGGCCCTCGAAGGTGCCCTCGATCAGCTGTTCCGTTGCGTCTCCGAAACGCACGTTGGTCAGGACGCGTTCCGAGTTGCCGTGCAGGTCCATGACCAGGCTGAGACCCTGCTTCCCGGCGTAGTCGATGCCGTTCACCCACAGATCGGATCGCACGTCCGACGTCCCCTCGGCCCGCACGTTGAAACGAATGCTGTCCGGCCACACCCCTTCGAGACCTTCGGGAAGGGTGATGCCCGGCGGAGGCGTCTCGGCGAGGGCCATCTCGACCTGGGCGATCAGGTCGGCGCCATGGGCACCGGCCCCTCCGTCCACGAGAATCCGACCCAGGGAGCCGGTGAGGTTGAGCCCGTCGATGTGGAGGCTGTCCGCCTCCGCGTTGACCGCGATGGTGAAAGGACCCTGGTTGCTGAAGTCGGCCTTGCGTAGCCGAACCGCCAGGGTGTCGAACGAGGCAAACCAGCCGTCGTCCCGCGAGACCTCCACCGTCTGGCGGAGACCCAGTTCGGGTCCTTCCACGGTGAGGTCGATGCGGGCCGGGAACAACGTATCGGCGAGGGAGGTGACCCGTAGCTGTGCCGTATCGATCCGAAGCGCGCCGTCCGCCAGATCGGCCTGTGCATCGAGCGATGCGTCGAGGCGTCCCTCGTCGAGGCGCACCTCGGCCCTCAACGAGGGAACCGAGTGTTCGGCGTAGTCCGCGGAGCCCTCCAGAAGGACGTGTGCTTTCGGTTTGGCGCGTGTTCCCTGCACGTCTCCCTGGAGGGACAGCCGGGCCTCGAGATCGTCCCGCTCCATGCCGAGGATTCGTCGGGCCAAGGCCAGGCTGTCCACCTGTACGAACCCGGTCAGGTCGAGGATTTCCCCCACGGTGCCGGCGATCCACGCCCGCACCCCGTCGAGGGCAAGCGACAGGCTGTCCACGGCGATCTCCTGGGCCGTTCCGTGCGCGACCACCCGGGCCGCGTCGATCCACTCGGTGGCCGAGAGATCCACATCGGCGGCGAAGGCCGGCCCGTCCTTGGACGGCGACACCCCGATGCGGAGCGACCCCGCAAGCGGTCCCAGGTCGTCGACCGAGGCATTCTCGGGAAGCAGGGCGCGCAACCTCCGCGGCCCCGGTAGCCGGAAGCTGCCGGTCGCGGTCGCGGTCAGCGCGCTGTCCCTGCGGGCGCTGGTGAAATCGAGGTCGAAGAAGACCGGCTCCTCTTTCTGCCACGCGGAGGCCAGGGCGTCCCGCTCCGCGGGCCGGTCGTCGAGGAGTCGAATCAGCGGAGCGGGCGCCCGGTTGAGCGTCCAATCGAGACTTGCCGACCCGTTCACGAAGTCCTCGAGGGACGCGGCCAGGAGCAGTTCCCCAAGCTCGCCGGTCATCCGGAGGTCCTTGACTTCCAGATCCCGGGTTGTCGGGTCAAAGGTGACCCGGCTGCGTTTGCCGCCCTCCGGCAGCTTGTTCGTCGCGAGGGCATCGACGATGCGCAGCGGGGACAGGTCGGCAATGATCCGATCACCGAGGGTAAAGCCTCCTTCCAGACCGGCCCACAGGTCGAACGTGCGCGCCCGCAGTCGGAACGTCCCGCTGCGGTCGGGGGCCATCGACGCGTCGAGGGTGAGCGGCGCGATGGTGGTGGAACCGGAGCGGACTCCACCATCCAGTCGCAGGGTGACCCGTGGGGACGCCACCGCACCGGAAACCGATGCGCGCAGGTCGGCGACCAGCGAGTCGGGTGGCGCCGTGTCCGGTTGCAGAAGGGTCAGCCACTGCGTTCCCCGGATCCGGACACGTGCCTGGGCCAGTAGCGTATCGGCCATGGAAGCGGTTCCGGTCACGCGCAGACCCGGCAGGCCCACATCGAGACTGTCGCAGTCCAGGCGTCCGCTGTCCCAGGTCGCGCGCAGGAACCCGGGTTCCATCCAGCTGTTGCCGCGAAGGTGAACGTTCGCTGTGGCCCGGACCGTGGGGTCCCAGTGGACCTTCCCCGAGGCCTCGATCCGGAGTCGATCCAGATCGGGCAGTCCCTCCACCGCGACTCCGGGCAGGGACAGCGCGTCCAGTTCGGGTGTCGACGGAGTGACCAGTGTCAGTTCGTAGTCCGCGCCGATCGGGACCTCCCCGTCGAACACGAGGGCGAGCGAGAGCTCCATGCCCCAGATGTCCGGAACGGTCTGCGCGGAGTCCGGCGTGACGGCCACCAGAATGCGATCCGCGGGAGTGCTGAGGCGCACGAAGACCGGCTGTCCCTGGACGCTGATCGCGAGGCCCCCGTGGACCCGCTTGTCCCGAGGCTCGGCAACCAGCGATCCCGAGCCCAGCCGCCACCCCTGTTCCGGGGAGTGGGCTCGCAGGTCGTTCACGGAGAGGCGAGCCGGCGCTTCCGCCAGCAGTTGTGCACCCAGATCCAGGCTCACGTCCCGCACCGTCGTGGAGTCGGGGAGGACCACCCGGGACGCGGTGATACGGATCGCGTTGATCGCGACCGAAGGAACTCCGGGAAGCGAACCGGTCCGAAGATAGGGCACCCCGCCGGGGGAAGCCGGTTCCTGGACCACGGTCGAGTCCACCGCCGGGGCCGGGAAGCGGGCCTGGAGCGCGGGAAGGTTCGCCTGGACCGCGAGGGCTTCGATGGAGTTGACGACAAGATCCTTGCTGAGCAGCGGACGGATCCGCGCATCCACGAAGAGACGCTCCGCGGACAGGAGGGTATCGCCGGCGTCCGTCCAGAGCACGTCGTTGAGATCGATCCGGGCCAGGCTGGGCCAACCGGCGTCATCCACGGTCAGGGTTCCGGGGAGGGTGTCCGATGCCTTGTCGATGGCGACCCGCAGGACGGCGGATCGCACCGGGGCCAACGTGACGAAGACCAGCAGCACGAGTCCCACCAGACCGAGCAGGCCGAGAACGACCCGGAGGGAAATGCGCAGGAGGCGTCGCAGTCGTGGGCTCATCAGAACGTGGTCCCAAAGGTGAGGTGCCAGGCGTTTCGGGGCTCGGGCGAACGCGTGGTCAACCGGTGCCCGTAGTCCAGCCGGACCGGCCCCACCGGCGTCTTGATCCAGATTCCCGGACCCACGGCGACTTCCATTTCGTCCAGACGCGTTTCCTCCACCGTGCCCCAGACCTGTCCGACATCCATGAACACCGCCCCCCGCAGGAGTCCCCAGATGGGAAAGCGGAGGTCGAGCGACAATTCCAATACCGCCTCGCCGCCCAGGGGATCCCCGTTGATGTCCACCGGTCCGAGTTTTCGTCTCCCGAACCCGCGATGGGTCGTACTGCCGCCACTGTAGAACCGCCGGTTGGGGAGGATTTCCGTGTTCCCCGAGATGGGGGACGCCAGACCCAGTCGCATGCGCCCGGAGACAAAGGTCTGACCCTTGAGGGTGCGGAACTGGACCACGTTCGCCTCGGCCAGCGTATAGGGACTCACCGAGACGAGGTCGGGCGACAGGTCGAACCGCAGCCGGAAGAACCTTCCCCGGGTGGGAAGCACCGGATCGTTGGTGTTGTCCAGATCGAGGCCGCCCCCGATCGTGGTCACGAGCCCCTGGGCCTCGGGAATTTCCAGCGAGTCGGCGACGTCGGACGACACATCGACCCGCGAGAGGTTGACTCCCAGGGTCCAGTAGCTGCGGCGGGCCAGGTACCAACGATTCTGGAGGGTCACACCCAGGTCCCGCTGCACGTAGTTGGGCTCGGTGTCGCGGCTGCCAAAAGCCTCCAGTTCAAGCCGGCTTCGCGGGGACACCAACGCGGGCCACCACGTCCCGGCGCTGATCCGGGCGGTGAACTGGGACCAGATCGCCGAGGCCTCGAACCCGCGCCCCCCCTTGAACAGGTTCCGGTGTTGCCAACGGGCCGAGACCCGCAGCCGATCCTCCGTCCAGTAGCCCAGCCCGGCCTCGAAGAGCCGGGGGTCCCGCTCGGTCACCGTGATCATCGCGTCCAGGCTGTCCGTGCCCACCGGCGCCAGGTCGATGCGGATCTGCCCGAATACATTGAGGATCCGCAGGTTCTCGTCCGCATCGCGCACCCGTCGGGGGGAGTACCGGACTCCCCGGCGAAGGTCGGCGGTCCGGACGGCCAGGCCCTGGAGGTTTTCCGGGGCGCCACGCACCCGGGTCTCGCGAAAGGCATAGATGGAGCCGGGCTTGGCAAGAAAGACCACGTGAACCCGTCGCGAGCGTGCCCGGTCGAGCACCAGTTCAACCTCGGCCTTGTAGTACCCCTCCTGCTGTAGGGCGTCGGTCAGGGCGGCCGAGGCGGCGTTCATCCGGGCGTCCTGGAAGATCTCTTCGGCGAGGGGGAGGACCGAGGTATCGTCGAACTCCAGGGACTCCGGGAATCCTTCCAGTGAGACCGACTCCACCCGGATGGGTTCGCCGATCACGCGCAGGGTGATCGTGAGTTCCTCTTCGGCCTCCAGGGGCTCAAGGCCCACCTCCACCTGGGCGTCCGGGTAGCCGTGGCGGGCCAGGAAGAGACGCGTCCGGTCGAGGTCCTGCTCCAGGATGGACCCGAAGAAGTCGGATCGCTTGCGGCCCAACAGTTTCTTGTCCCCGCTGAGGGCCAGACCGCCCAGGAGCTCGTCGGCGAAGGCCTTCGGCAGTCCCTCCACGCGCACGCGGGCTACCGACCACCCCTTGAAGCGATCGGCGTCGTCGGGTATCTGGGCATCGGCGAGCCCGGTGGCCGCGAAACAGATCGCGAGCATCCCCAGGATGCAGTGTCGTGCTCTCATGCGTCGGAATGGGCCGCCGTAGGTGGGAGGTTCCAGGACTTGGGCGGGACGAGTATACTCCCTCGCTGATTCCCCGATGAGGAGGCTCTTCCATGAAACTGTGCCTGATGGCCATCGCTGTCCTTTTTGTCCTGACCGGTTGCGGTAGTGGTCCCAGCGTCCATACGGAGTACGACACTACCTGGGACTTTGCCGACTACAAGACGTGGCAGTGGCGTTACGCCGAGGCGCCTGCCAGCGAAGACCCCCGGTTGAACAATCCGGAACTCCGGGACCGCATTCGGCGCGAGGTCACCCGGGCCATGGCGGAGCGGGGATACACCTACGTGCCCGAGGGAGGGGACCTGCTGGTGCAGATCCAGGCCCATGTGGACGACAAATCCTTCAGCCGTCCCAATTTCGGTTCGGAAGGCTATCGCGAGACCGATCAGTGGGCGGAAGGCCTCCTGAGCGTCGGGATCCGGGACGCGGCCGAGGACCTGCTGATCTGGCAGGGATCGGCGCACGGGGATTTCAAGCCCAGCACGCCCAAGGAAGAGCGCCTTGAAAAGGTCGACGAGCTGGTCGATACCATCATCTCCAAATTCCCGCCCAAGTGACGCCGCTAGGAGACTAGAGATGCTTCGACGCGTATTGCTGATGGTGGTCGTGGTGTTGATCGCGGGGCAGCACGACGCCCACGCGCGCACGCGCAACAAGATCGAGTTCACCCCGTTCGCCGGCTTTGCCTTTGGTGGTTCCTTCAGCGGGGGGACCTACGGTTCCACCGAGCAGCCCATCACGGCGCGTGATCTCCGGATCAAGGAGGGGTTCACCTGGGGGGGAATCATCAACATCCCCATCAGCCGCCAGGCCCAGTTCGAGATGTCCTACGCAAAGCAGAGCACGACCCTGGATTTCAAGATCCCGGCCGAGTCCGACCTCCCGTTGCTGGATATCGGGATGAACTACTGGCAGTTCGGCTTCACCTACCAGCAGCCCAAGGAAAAGCTTGTTCCCTTCGCCTCGTTGACCGGTGGAGTGAACTACATCACCACCAAGGATCCCGACTTCTCCAACACGACGCGTTTCGCGGGTGGGTTGAGCCTCGGGTTGAAGTGGTTCCCCAAGCAGCAGGTCGGCGTTCGGGGGCAGATTCGCGGTCTGGGGACCTACCTGGGCTCCAGCAGCCAGATCTTCTGCGACCCGGCAGGCTTCTGCTACAACTACCCCAACTCGCTTTGGATCTGGCAGGGGGAGTTGTCCGCCGGCCTCATTCTCGCGTTCTAGTCATGAAGCGCGTGATCGGGCTCGATCGGGTCGTTGCCGGCGCGATGCTGACCCTGGTCCTCGGATGCGGGGATGGGAACCCGGCTCGTGAGCTGGCCGAAGGAACCCGGGTCTATCTCACCGGACTGCCCGCCGCATCGGGTCCCGGACGGGTGGTCACCTTGACCCTCTACCCGGGTGGCGACGCCCTCCTTGTCGAGAAGTTCATCGACCGCGATCCGCCCGGAGGATTCCTCCGTCCGGCAACCTGGACGGAGGGCAAGGACGGAATCGACCTCCATCTCACCGACGAGGAGGGGGAAGTGCTGTCGTTTCGCCGGCGCGGAAACCGGCTGGACTACTCCGGAGACGCCTACGGTGCCGGGGGACTCCCGCTGGAGCGGGTGCATTGATTCCCCCGGCGCCGGTGGCGGTCTGAATCAGGGTTCTCCGCCACCGCTTCGCAGGTAGGCGGCCACCGCGGCCCCCTCGCGTTCCCGAAGCCCCACGCAGTCGTTGACCTGTTCGCTCACCTTGGCCAACTGCTTGCTGGCTGCATCCGTGGCGCGAGCCGGATCCCCGAAGAACGCCTGTGCGGTGGCGAGTCGCTCGGCCGAGCATCCCCCGGCAAAGACCGGCATGAAGGATGCGAACATGGGGGGGACCTTCGAGAGGATCGTGTCGTAGTTCTCGGTCATCCACTCGAAGAGCCGGTCACGGCCCTCGGCGCTCGACGCCACGGCCTGTCCGATCGCGAACAGCTCCTGGGGTCGCAGCGGGCCCTCCAGCGAATAGGCCAGTGCCTGTTCCCGGATGGCCGCATCCTGGAAGGACCCCAGCGCGGCAAGGTAGCGGCGCCGATCGGTGGGTATCTCCGTCGTCTCGAACTGCTGGCGGTACGTGTTGTAGAGCGCCTCGTTTCCGTTCATGGCGGCGATGCGTAGCGCGGTGGAGATGATGGCCGGATCCGCACCGGTCGGGTTGCGCATGTAGTTCTTGGCCAGGTTCTCCGCCATCTTCCGCACCGAGTCGTCGCGTCCATCGACCCCGAGAATCTCGATCAGCTGGGGGCGAAGCAACGAGACCGTCTCATCCTCGCCGGGACGTGCTTCCAGACCAAAACGTTCGGCGGCCGGGCCGAGGGTCCGCTGGATATAGGCCGCGAAATCCTCCTCGAGTTCGGCCGGGACGAAGGCCATCTTCACCCCGTTCAGGGCCGAGATGACGCTGGTGATGACCAGCGGCTCCGGATCCTGGGCGAAGTTGGGGAGCACGCTCAGGTAGGTGTCACCGGTGATGAATCCTGCCTGCAGCAACGCGGAAAGGTTGCCCAGGATCTCGACCCGTTCCACCGCGGTCATCTGTTCGACCGCGCCTTCGGACAGGCTCTGCAGGGCGCCGACCGGCATCTCCCAGCGGTAGTATCCGCGTGCGCCGAGGTTGGGATACACCCAGTAGGGCTGACCGTCGAGCTTGACCGTCTTGTCCTTGCCGTCCAGGAAGACGGTCTCGGTATGGACCATGCCTTCCATGCCCACCTTGAGCCCCACCGGAACGCTCCACTGGAGGTCCTCGGACTGGGTCTGGTAGTTGCGGAAGCGCTCCTGGGTGATCTTCAGCTTGTTCCCGTCGATTTCCACCCTGATGAGCGGGAGCCCGGGTTGTTCGATGAACGTGGAGAGCCCCTTGGAGATCTTCTTGCCCGAGGACTTGTCCAGGGCCTTCCACAGGTCCTTGGCCTCGGCGTTGCCCCAGGCGAACTCCTCGATGTACCCGCGCACCCCCTCCTGGAACGCGTTGGCGCCGGCCCAGGCCTCGAACATCGCCAGCACCGCCTTGCCCTTGTTGTAGGCGAGTCCTACCCCCTCCATGAGGTTCTCGGGGTTGTTGATGGGTCGCCGAATCGGCTCCGAAGTGGCCATGGCGTCCCCGCCCATGACCCCCAGCGCGTTCTTGACCGTGCTGATGTCCTGGTCGAACCCCGGAAAGACCTGGTGCGCGATCTTGTCGCCCATCCAGTCGGCAAAGGACTCGTTGAGCCACAGGTCATCCCACCACTGCATGGTGACCAGGTTCCCGAACCACATGTGCGCCAGTTCGTGGGAAATGATCCGGGCCAGGGTGCGTCGCTGGGAGAGGCTGGTCTGATCGGGATCCAGGAGCAGGATCCGGTCCGCGTAGGTGACCGCGCCGGGGTGTTCCATGGCACCGGGCCAATACTCGGGAATGGCGATGAAATCGCACTTCTCGTAGGGATAGTCGGAGCCGAAATAGGCCTCGAGCGCCGACAGGATGGGGGGCGTCATCTCGAGCGCGGCCCCGGTCAGGTGCCGCTGCCCCTTGACCGTGTAGATCGCCGCCGGCATGTCGAGCCCGGTCATGGGGGTCGCTTCCAGGGGACCGGTGGCCAGGGCCAACAGGTAGGTGGGCATGGGCTGGGTGCGCTTGAAGACGTAGGTGGTCCATCCCGCTTCAGAGCTTTCGCTCTCCACCGGCGTGTTGGAAACGGCGAGGTGACGACGGGGGACGGAGAGGGTCAACTGGAACGGAATCTTGAACTGCGGCTCGTCCCAGCAGGGGAAGGCGCCGCGCGCGTCGTCCGCCTCGAACTGGGTGAAGGCGTATCCCTGGGACTCGTACTCCATGCGATAGAGGCTGACCGCCTGGGTGTCGAACTCGTTGGTGAACTCGATGGCGAGGTGGTACTCCCCCTTGTCGAGCTTCTCGGTCGGCGTGACGCGGACGGTGTGGGGGTCGACCTGTTCCCAGGCTGCCTCGATCGGTCCCGCTTCGCCACGGAGGCTGAACGAGGTGAGGGTCGGACCCTCGTTGTGGAAGTGGAACGTCTCGACCTTCTTGTCGACCCGGAGGGTGATGTCGACGCTCCCGCTGTAGTCGTCCTTGTCCGCATCGGCCCTGAGATTGATGCTCTGGAACGTGGGAACGATGTCCGTTCCCAGACGGATGTACGCGGATTCCTCCTGGGCAAGGGATGCTGCCGGGACCAGAAAGCCAAGGGAGAGAATCAGAAGCGACTTGATTAGGCGTGCATGGCTCGGCATGGCGCCTCCTCTCGGCGGATGAATGTGGAGCGAGGACGCAAGGGGGTTGAGGGGAGCCAGTTTGACGGATCCCCCGCGGTGGGGCAAGGGGCGCGTGGGGGATCGATCCGGAGTCTTCCCGGGTTCCGCACCTGCTTGGCGGGCACGGGCTTATTGGCGTTGCGGGTGCGGAAGGGGGTGTCCTAGTGTGTGTGTGCGTTGCATCGAAGGTGAGCCCATCCCGTCACCCCGGAAGACACCCTGGAATCCACCGACATGAACTCACCTCCCCGATCCGGTTTTGCCGGTCGATTTTCCGAGTGGGAGCCGCTGGGCCGAGGCGCCGAGGGCCAGCTCTTCCGCGTCATGGATCGGTGGACGGGCAGGGCCTGCGCGCTCAAGGTGGCATCCGACCCGACCGGCCGGGAGGCCCTGGCCCACGAGTTTGCCTTGCTCTCCACCCTGAGGCACCCCTGTCTCATTCGTTCGCTGGATCTGGTGCGGGACGGGGACACCTGGGGTCATCTGCTCCAGTACGTTCCTGCGGTGGAGCCGGAAACCGTGTGGGATCTGGGAGGTGAAGAGGCCGTCCTGGCCGCGCTGACCCAGGCTCACCGCGGGCTGGCCTACCTGCATCGCGCGGGGTGGGTTCACGGCGACGTGTCTCCGGGGAACATCCTGGTCTGGAAGGACGGGACCTCCTGGCGCGCCAAGGTGGCCGATCTCGGACTGACCCTTCCCCTGGACGCGGCGCGGGAGGCCGGAGTCCGGGGCACGCCGGGCACCATGGCTCCCGAGACGGCGCGCGGGGAAGGCTGCAGCCCGGCCTCGGACCTGTACGGACTGGCCGCCACCGCGATCACCTGGATCGACAAGGCGAGTCCCTGGGACGGCGTGGCGGTCGAAGAGATCCTGCGCCGAACCGCCACCGGAGAGTCCGTGCCGGCGCCCGCACGGCGGGTCGGTGACGATCTGGGGTCGAGCATCAAGGGCCTTGGAGCGAGCGAGGTGGATCGCCGGGCGTGGCGCGGCGCGTCCCTACGGGAACCGGTCGTTTCGGGGCCCCGGGTCGACGACACGACGCGTCAGGGGCTGGAGCCGGTGATCCAGGAGCAAATGGATCGCGTGCTGGGCGCCGAAGCAAGCCCCGTTTCGGGCATCGTGGTGCGGGGTCGAACGGGGGTGGGACGGCGGACCCTGGCCGTGGGCATGGTGCGGCGGCTGGTTTCCGCCGGTTGGTCCGCTTTCTGGAATCCGCCCTACGACACGGTGGCGGACTGGCTGGCCGGTTCCACCGAGGCCCCGGACCCTGTGGCCATTGTCCGCAAGCTTGGAGAGCGGTTCCGGGGCCAGGACGTGGCGGTGTACTGGCCCCACACGGTGACCGGGATCCAGGCCCGGTTGCTGCGCGCGTTCGTCTCCGAGGGGACGGGGGGCGCACGACGGCTGGTGATCAAGACCGCGCCGGTGGACTCCGATGACGATGCGCGCTGGCTGGAGGGGGTGATGCCGGTTTCCACCCTGGACTGGAGCGGGCCGCCGCCGGAGGCCATGAACCGGTTGCTGACCGAGTTGACCGCCGAGGATGGCGGCACCCATGTGGACGCGGGAAGTTTCTCTACCCCGCGCGCCCTCATGCAGTGGTGGAGCACCGGTGCCAAGGAACCGGTGGATTCCCACTCGGATGCGGATTTTGAAGCGTCATTGGCGCGGGAGGCAGGAACGGATTGGCAGCGGTGGGATGCGCTGACCCGCCGGATTCTCTTCGTGCTCGCGGTGAGCTCACACGGCCTGGGAGTGGACGAACTCACCGCGTGTGTGGACGCGCCCGAGAGCGAGGTGTCGGCCCGGTTGGCGGAGGTGGACCGATTCTACGTCGTGGTGGACCAGGGGGGTCTGTGGCCCCGCTACCGGGTTCCGGATCCGCTGGTCGCCGATGCGTTGCGGCAGGTGGCGGACGCGAGCACGCGGGCTGCGGCGGCCGGGGGGGTGGGTGCGGCGGCGCGGGAGGCCAGGGTCCCGGCCGATCTGGGCCTGTTGGATCACTTGATCGATGCAGGGGAAGTGGACCGGGACTACGTCGTGCGCACGTTGACCGCGGGGATTCATCAGGGCCAGCCGGAAGCGGTGATCGCGTTGGTGCGGTCGCTGGTGGCGTTGGAGACGCCGGTAGGAAACCGGTTGGAACTCCTGGGTCTTGGGCTGGAAGCGGCCGAGGCCCTGCGGGAGTTTTCCGTGCAGCTCGAGTTTCTTCGCGCCATGCTGGGATCGGATGGGATCGAGGCGGAGACGGCGGGGGCGCTTCGTCGCAAGCTGATCAAGGTGTTGGAGGCGGTGGGGCGCTGGGAGGATGCGGTGAGGGAAGCGAACGAGTTGGGGGAGACGGCGGAAGGGGAGACGCGGGTGTGGGCAAAGCTGGAGGCGGCCGAGGCCTTGTGGCAGTCGGGGGAGTTCGACAAGGCGGATGCGGCGTATGGGGAAGTGGAGGGGGAGGCGATCCGGGCTGACTCTTCATTGACGTTGAAGTACTACGTAGGGCGATCAAGGGAGTCCGGGCAACGGGGACACTTTGAATCGATGGGGGCTATTCTTGAAGAGGCAAGGGAGAAGCTTGGAGTCTCCGTGTGCGAATCCGATCCGCTCTACCTCCATGGAACTGCCGGATACATGCTGGAAACTGGCCGCAACGCAGATGCCTATCGCGCCTCTTCTCGAGCAAGGCACTTGGCCGAGCAGAGGGCCGCGTGGACAGATTACGCAATGATCTCCACCCGATCTGCCGCCGCCATCAACAACCTAGGCAATTTCAGGGAGTCCGTAGACGTGGCGTCCGAGGCGCTGCGCATTGCCGTGGCTAACAAGAGCGATCGGCATGTACACATGGTCTCGCTGTTTCTTGCGTCATTTGAGATTGGATTGGGTCTATTTGGCAATGCGAGGAGGCGGCTCGAGTACGTGCTGAGTCAGGCAGGTACCGACAAGGTTCTTTCCTATGAGGCCGTTAGGCTTCGAGCGTACTTGGCTGCACTTTCGTCGATGGGGGATCGCGTTGAAGACGACTGCGCTTACATCGAGAGGCACGGCGGTGACAGCGGCCGGGCGTTTGCGTCTCAATACAAGGCTTGGCTTTCATTGGAAAGCAGTGACTCGCCCACAATTCGTGAGTGCTTTGCGAAGGCCGTTGATCACCTGGAGAGAGTCGGGCGAAAGGACAATGCCGCGGTAATGAAAGCAACGGTCGCACTCGTGAAGGCGGGCGACGGAGATGTTGACGAGGCGCGGCTAGACTTCGAGTCTGTAAGCGAATTCCTGGAATCGGATCAGTACATCAAGTTCCGGCCGATTGGCAGAATCATTGGAACGGAGTTGGGCTATTACGATGAGTGCTGGGAATCATTTCAGGAGCTTACGGATCAGGGGCGAAGTCTCGATCTAGTGCACTGGGGCGCAGAGATTCTGAGAAACGTGGCCCCAGAGAATTCTTTGCCGGTCAAACGCCAACTAGTTGCGGCCCTCAAGAGCATCACAAACTCAATTGACGACCTCGACTGGAGGCGCGAGTACCTCCAGTCGAGGGCCGTTAAGAAGCTTCTGACCTGCGTCAGATAATGCGCCTAATGCCACCCGGGCTGCTGATCGTCAACGGGCGGCTGCGGCGGAGCCTGGGTCTCCAGTGATCTGGCATCCAGGCCGGTCACCGTGCTCTGTCCACAACCAACCATGACGGTGGTGAGGAGAGCGATCATCCCGATCGCGATCATCTTCTTGGCGTACGTGTAGGTCTTCATGTTGGTCTGTTCTCCCTCGTCCCCGTATCGGGATCGACTTCGTGTTCGCGTCTGCGCTGTTCACTAGGGCAAGAGCGGTGCCAACCCGACCAACTCCGGGGATTGCGCCGTTAACTTGTTATCGGGCGAGGGATAAGAAATGTTTGCCTAAACCGTGTTCCCCGAAACCGCGTGCAAACCGGTGGGTCAGACCCCGCGACGGGGTTCACGCGCCAATGGGGTTTTCGGCGCACCACTCTCGGCGCGCATCTCTAGGCCATTCCAAAACATTGGGTTAGGGGTC
Organism: Candidatus Eiseniibacteriota bacterium; assembly: GCA_942491735.1. GTDB lineage: Bacteria > Eisenbacteria > RBG-16-71-46 > JABDJR01 > JABDJR01 > CALOCN01. The sequence continues at coordinate 1,855,257 of CALOCN010000014.1, forward strand.
GCGGCTGATCTCGGCCAGGCTTGGGGAAGACCACCCAGGGCGCGATCTGTTGACAGGGCTCGGGCATCCGATGTTTAGTTGTCGGCCGACCCCGGGGCTGGAGTTGTAAGACACCATGTCGTACACATCCCGGAAGACTTCGGTCTCGGGGTCACTAATTCCCTTCCTGCGCTTCATCACCCCCGCCGCGTATACTTCCCCGCCTTATGCACCTGGTTCAGATCACCGATGTCAGCAAGGGATTCGGCTCCCAGGACGTTCTGGACGGCGTCCATTGGAGGGTCAAGGACGGAGCCAAGATCGCCCTGGTGGGGCGAAACGGCGCCGGCAAGACCACCCTGTTCCGGCTCCTCACCGGCGAGATGGAGTCCGAGCGCGGCACGGTCTGGCTCCGCCCGGGGGCCGTGGTTGCGATCATGGAGCAGGAAACCGTCATCACGGACGATCGCACCCTCCGTGATGAGGCGGCCCGTGGCCTCCAGCACATCCAGGAGCTCCAGGACGAGTTCGACGAGGTTACCCGCGGATTGAGCCGGATCCAGGAGGACTCCCCGGACGGCGCGGAACTCCTGGAGCGCTACTCCGCCCTGCAGGATCGTTTGGAGGCCGAAGGCGCGTACACCTTCGAGTCCCGCATCCAATCCGTCCTGGAGGGACTCCATTTCACCGAGCGGGACCTCGATCGCCCCCTGCGCGAATTCAGCGGCGGCCAGAAGAACCGCGCCATTCTGGCCAGGGTGCTGCTGCGAGACCCCGACCTTCTCCTCCTCGACGAACCGACCAACCACTTGGACCTGGACGCGATCGAGTGGCTCGAGGGGTTTCTCGGCAGCTACCAGGGCTCGTTCGTCGTGATCAGCCACGACCGGATGTTCATGAACCGCCTTGCCAAGGAGGTAGTGGAGATCCGTGGGGGCCGGTTGCACAGCTTCCAGGGCAACTACGAGGACTTCCTCGTCGAGCGGGAGCAGCGCCTGGAGGATCAGCTCAGGAAGTACGAGATGCAGCAGGAGGAGATCCGCCGCCAGGAGGATTTCATCCGCAAGAACATCGTGGGACAGAAGACCAAGCAGGCCCAGTCACGGCGCAATCGGCTGGAACGCATGGAACGGATGGAAGCGCCCGAGTGGCCCGCCTCCAGCATTCGCATGAAGCTGCCGCCGGCCGAGCGCACGGCGCGGATCGTCGTCGAGGCCAAGCGGCTGGCCAAGAGCTACGGCGAGATCGACGTGTTCTCGGACGTCACCTTCACCATTCAACGGGGACAGAAGGTGGGGCTCATAGGCCCCAACGGAGTGGGGAAGAGCACGCTCATTCGTCAGCTGATCGGGCAGGAGAGTCCCGATCGGGGCACGCTCAGGATCGGGCCAGGAGTGCAAATCGGCTACTACGAACAGGAACAGACCGAGCTGCGCGGTCCCCAGAGTGCGTTGGAGGAGGTGTGGAAGGTCACTCCCCAGGCTTCCGAGGAGGAGATCCGGACGTTCCTGGGAGCGTTTCTCTTTCGCGGTGACGCCCCGTTCAAGGCATTGAATCATCTGTCGGGCGGGGAGAAGAGCCGCGTTGCCCTGGCCAAGCTCGTGCGCGAGGGGGCGAATTTTCTCATTCTCGATGAGCCCACCAACCATCTCGACATCGAGTCGCGCGAGGTGTTCGAAGCCGCGTTGCAGTCGTTCGAAGGAACGGTGTTGCTGGTCAGTCACGATCGCTACTTCCTGGATCAGGTGGTGGACCATGTCATCGAGATGACCGCGACCGGGGCCCGGGTGTGGGAAGGCGGCTACAGCCACTACGTCCGCAAGAAGCAGGCGGCGGCGGCGCCGGTTGTCGCGCCCAAGCCGGAGGAAAAGAAAGCGGTCCAGGCGGCCGAGGCCTCGAAGGAAGTCCGCAAGCAGCAGTACGAGGAATCCAAGCGGCGCCAACGGGACGAGGCCAAACTTCGCAGGCGGGTGGACGAGGCGGAGGGGTTGATTGGAGCGCTGGAGGAGCGGAAGGAAGGCATCCTGTTCGAGATGGCCGATCCCGCTGTAGCGACTGAACCGGCCCATTTGCAAGAACTTACAGCGAAGCTCAAGGAGCTGGAAGCGGAGCTCGAAGCCGCCATTGGAGAGTGGGAACGCCTGGAGACCCGCCTCGCCGCCTACCTCGACAAATCTAACTAGCAGCCCCCCAGTCAGTTGCCGGAATACTAAACAAAGGTGGAGTTTTCTGCTTGCGGCGGCTTCATCTGAGTAGTATACATATGTGCAGCAGACAAACGTAGCCCGGTTGGGGAGTCGTTCGACTCTACACAGACGGGGGAAGTCGGGTGAGGCGGACGAAAGCCGGCCCCGACCGGGCGACATCTTCATCAGCCCTGGCTTTCAGGCCTACCGCTCTTGGATCTTCTCGGGCGAGACGGATCCAACAGCGGTTGCGGGCTGGAGGGCCGAGTCACCGCCGCTCTGGTGACTCGGTCCAATTCTACGGAGGTCTCGTGATCGCAACACGCCGAATCGACTCAGCAACTGATTGTAAGGAAGATCTTTACACGATTCGCCGCATCCTGGTCCGTCGCCTCCAGAGCACCTCCAAGGGGGTGTCCCGCAAGGCCCGTGTCGAGCGGCACCGGGCTTTCGCAAGGGAGTGGGAGTCCTATCGGCGCAATGGCGCCTTTGACCTCCTTCGCCGCGCCGTCTCCATCGGGCCCGCGGTTGCGGCGGAAGCAGGGGAGGGCTGGCGCAACAGCTTCCTCCTGGAACTGGCCGCCTCGGCGCGCCCGCTACGCCTCCAGCGGTCCATTGAGCCAGAAACCCATGGAGATCTCGGCGTATGTGCAGTAGATTTCCAGGCGAGGGCAGTTTCAGCAGATCCACAATCCAATCTGTTTAATCAGCAGTATCCCCTGGACCAGGCGGTTTAGGGGATGGGGGACCTAATGGAACGGCTGACCCCTCGTCAGCAGGAGATCTACGACTATCTCTATCGTCATCTCCTGGAAAACGGATACCCCCCGACGCTTCGCGAAATCTGCAAGGAATTCGGCATGCGAAGCACTCGGGCGGCATCAGACCATCTTCTCGCCTTGGAGCGCAAAGGCTTCATCATTCGGACTCGGGACCGCTCCCGGGGCATCGAATTGGTGGGTCCTCGCCCCAACGCCGTCGGCCAGAGCGTTCCGGTCATGGGCCGAATCGCCGCCGGATCCCCGCTTTTGGCGCAGGAAGAGATCAAGGAGCGCCTGACCCTCGACCCCGATTTCGTAGGTGGGGAGTCCAATTTCATGCTCGAGGTCCAGGGAGAGAGCATGATCGACGCCCATATCTGCCCGGGCGACTACATCATGGTCCGGCCCCAGCCGGATGCCCGGTCCGGGGACATCGTGGTGGCCATGATCGAGGACGAGGCGACCGTGAAACGCTTTGAACGCAAAGGGGATAGCATCCAGCTCATCCCCGAAAACGCCGAAATGGAGCCCATCCCGATCCCCGATCCCCGGCAGCTCAAGATCGTGGGGAAGGTGGTTGGGCTCGTCCGGAAGATGAGATAGCGCCCCTTTTTCCGTCTGCCCCCGATTAGGGGGTGACGGGTTTGGGGGGGTTGATATAATGGCAGCCGGTAGCCTAGCCGAGTTGTCCGCGACGGTCGCTGGCCCAGCGGCCAAATTGCTCATCCCTCGCGGCCACACTTTCTAGCTACCCTTGCCAAGAAGGTCGTACGTTCAGTGCGACAAGTCTTCGAGCTGGTTGCCCTCCAGTCGGGTTATTAGCCCGATTCCAGCACGGAGCGAGGCCGGGGATCACCCCCCGGCCTTTTTTTGTCTTCAATCGTTGCTCAAATCATTGTTTCGCGTGATGGGTGAAGTGGTTTGGGTTCGTTGTCGGGGGGCGCACGACTTGGAAAACGTTGTCCACTTTTGGGAGCGGGGCGACGACACGAGCAGCGATCTTGCCTGGAGTTTCCCCGGGGGAAAGTGTCGCCCGGTTCAATGCGCTCGTCGCGTGGTGGTGGCTCCCCGGGTTGACACTAGGTGAGGACTACCCGGGTAAAGTCAGTCGACTAGGAGGGCATGTCTCCCCGGGGAAAGTCATCGCCGGGTTGGCGGTCTCCTGGGCAAAGTCCACCCGGGTGGACTTTCTTGCCTGCGCCGTCTCGAGGATTGTCGCTGGGATCAAGGTCCCCCAGGCGCGCACGACTCCGGTTGACCCGGTCGAAAGCATATTGCTACAGTCCTTGGCCCGCTGAGACGCTTGCCGTCCAGCCCCCCTTTTGTGCGTCCCTATCGTCTAGTTTGGTCTAGGACACCAGCCTTTCACGCTGGCGACACGGGTTCAAATCCCGTTGGGGACGCCATTCTTTCTTTCCGGTCTTGAATCGGCAACTCGCCCCCAGTGCCGGCGTGCGGCTCACCCCTTCCCACCCCGCACAAACTCCCGCCCCAGCGGAATCAGCATGAGCCCGCAGATCACCGCGCCCGTCCCGAACATCCCCCGGGCGATCTTCGTGTTGAACTCCCGCCCCACGAAGGGCACGCCGCCCTCGAAGCCGTCCGGCGGCGCCATGAACGCGATCCACCCGCCCACCAAAGTAAACCCCAGCAGGATCGCCCCGACGCAGAGCAAGCGCCACCGGCTCTTGGGGGGCAGCATGATGGCCACGCCCGCGGCCATGAACAGCGCCGCGCAGACCAGTCCGACCGCCACCGGTGCGTTCTCGGGCGCAGGCTCGGAGGTGGGGATCAGGTCCAGAACCATGAGGGCGACGAACACGCCCACGAGGAACGCCACCAGGCCCCAGCCCCTGGACTGCGCTTCCCGACTCACCCTCGGCTCCTAACCGTCCGCGGGGTTCGGTTTGCGTTCCAGCGCTTCGCGGTCCCACCCGGCGGCATCCGCCGCCGCTTCGTAGGTGCTCTGGAGGAACTCCATCAGCATCGCGTCCGGATCCGCGGCGGCCCGCATCACGTCGTAGGGGAGGAAGAACTCGCCCAGGTCCCCGTGCCAGAACGCCTCGGCCGGCCGGACCTTGGCTTCCGCAAAGCCTTCCGGAGTGGGGTAGGCGTAGGAGTAGAACATGGGCGCGGGGGCGTCCTCGCCACCCAGCCACAGGCCCGCGCTGCTCACCTCGTGCGAGTACGCCTCGCGGGTGATCCAGTCCGGCAGGTTGGGAAACCCGCCCGGGTGCTGCGGGGCCGGCCTCCCGGAGAACCGGGTCACCGCCATGTCCAGCGCGCCCCAGAAGACATGCACGGGGCTGGTCTTGCCCTGGAACCCGGATCGGAAACGGGTCAGCACCCGGTCCGACTGCACCAGCAACCGGCGCAGGCGACCCGCGTATTCGGGGTCGTAGGACGCATGCTCCTCGTCCTGGTCGAACGGGGTGACATCCGGAAGCTCGTTGGGTTTGCCATGGATGGTCACCGCCATCCCGACCCCGGCCAGGATCTGCATCAGCGCCTTGTAGAACGCGGCCACCGACATCGGCTTCAGGTCGAACCCCGTCACATCCCCCCGGCTCGTTTCCACGATCAACCGATGATCCACCAGATCCAGGGTGAGCTGGAACGTGTCGGTCCCGTGGGGAATGCTCCAGGTGGTGAGACCCCGGGGCGTCACATAGAACGTGGTGTGCCAGGAGTGGTTGATCCAGGGTGACTGGACGGTGCGGACCTTGCCCACGATCTGGGTCCAACGATGCAGTGTCGCGTACGTATCCTTCCACTCGCCGAACGGAAGTGCCGGCCAGATGTCCGTGCTCATTGTGTCCTCCTCGGTAGTCGCGGTTCTAGTTCAGCGACGCCAACAGTTGGTCTACGTCCTCCACGTTCGGCCCCGCCCCCAGACCGATAAAGCACTTGCGCGCCGACTCGAGTTCCATGCGCGCGTCCTCGGTCGCCCCCAGATCCCGATAGGCGCGGCCCAGAAGCACCCGGGCCCGAGCCGCGTCGTAGGGGAGTGCCAGCTCCTTGAACAACGACCAGGCCTCGTGCAGCAAGGTCGCCGCGTTGCCCGCATCGCCGCCCACGAGGGCCATCCAGCCCTGGCCCAGCAGGGCCTGCGCCCCCAGCCCCGGGGAGCTGTAGGCAGCGGCCGTTCGGGAAAGCTCCTCGATGGAACGGGCGGCCTCCTCCGGTTTGCCGGCGGCCATGGCAATCTCGAAGTGCGCCGGAAGCAGGTGGGCCCGTCGTAGCGGATCCCGGATCCCATGCAAAGCCCGGTCCATGGTCTGCAAGGCGGCACCCGGTTTCCCCTGGGCCAGCCGCAGGAGCGGCAGTCCGGGAACGGGGTCGCAGCCCAGTTCGTGCGCTTCGCGGAAGGCCGCTTCGGCCTCGTCGAGGTCCCCACGTCGCATGGCCAGTTGGCCGAGTTCGATCATGGCCGTTCCGGCGTGATCCCGATGGCCGGACCTGCTGAAGTCCCCGTAGGCGCGCCGGGCAGCTTCTTCCGCCTGGGTCCAGTCGCCGTGGTGTCGTAGCGTCTCGGCATTGTGGACCCGGCAAACACCCTGGTAGGGGTTCTCGGCCAGGGGCCCGCACCAGCGCCAGGCTGCCTCGCTCCACTCGCGGGCACGCTTGTAGTCGGAGAGGTTCTTGCACACGCTCATGGTGCGGCAGTACAGGTTCCCCAGCGTGGTGTGGCTGGTCTCCCCGCTCATGGCCACGGCCATGGCCTCGTCAATCCGTTCGGTCCCTGCCTCCACTTGTCCTGTCGCGATCAGGATCTGTCCCTCGTCGTGCAGCGCCACCACCTCGAGATCCCGGTCCCCGAACGTCCGGGCAATCTCGGCGCACTCCGTATTGAGGGTCCGGGCCCGATCCAGATCACCTGCCTGCATGGTTTCCATGACCTGGCGGCGACGCAGATACCCTACCTCCACGCAGGGGGGGGCCTTCTCCAGCAGGCGTTCCACCCTTCGCAGCCAGCCTCGGGCCACGCTGACCGCGTTCTTGAACATGCTGTCGCCGGCCATGTTGAGGGCGACCCGCGCCGCGGAAACGTGGTCGTTGGCCTGGGAGTAGAGGGCAAAGGCGGATTCGTTGGTCTGCAACAGGAGTTCCACGTCGTCGAGCCATCGCAGGGCTTCGGCAAGCAGTTCCAGTTCCTGGGCGGTCAGCTCGCGTTCGGACTGTGCCGCCAGAAGCAGGTCGGCCGCCTCGCGATAGGCGCCCCGCCGTACCGCGTCCCGGGGGGCGGACGAGTCCACGGTCACCGCGCCGCGCGGAGCCAGGGACGCCCCCTCGGTGTTCATCGAACCGCCGGTCAATCCAGCCCGAAGGTCCGATGCCGTCTGATAGCGATCCGCGGGTGTCTTGGAAAGGCACCGCGTCACCAACTCCACCAGATCCGGGTCCACCCCCTCCAGCGGCGCCGGCTCCTCGTGCACGATCTTGTACAGGAGTCCCACCGCGTGCGCTGCGGTAAACGGGCGCGTTCCGGTGAGAAGCTCGTAGAAGATGATCCCCAGGGAAAAAATGTCCGAGCGTCCATCGATCGCTCCGCCGGAGATCTGTTCGGGGGACATGTACGCTGCCGTCCCCAGCAGGGTGCCGGGAGCGGTGGCGTGGGCCCGGGTCAGTGCCTCTTCCGGAGTCTCGGCATCGCGCATCCAGAACTTGGCCAGCCCAAAGTCCAGGACCTTGACCCAGCCCTTGCTGTCCACCATGACGTTGAGCGGTTTCAGGTCCCGATGGAGGATGCCCCGAGCGTGAGCCGCCGTCACGGCGTCGGTCAGGGGAAGGGCAACCCGCAGGAACTCCTCGCGGGACATCCCCGAGGCGGGAATGAGGTCGGCCAGGGTCCTTCCCGCGACCAGTTCCATGGTGATGAGCAGGATGCCGTCGGCCTCTTCCACCGAGTGCAGGGTGACGATGTTCGGATGCTGGAGAGCGGCCACCGCCCGGGCTTCGCGCTCGAACCGCTCCCGTGCCTCGGGGTTTCCGGCCAGCTCCGGGGGAAGTACCTTGATGGCCACGTCCCGACCCAGCCTGGCATCCCGGGCCCGGAACACCTCGCCCATGCCTCCACGCCCGATCCGTTCCAGGATCGTGTAATGGGCCAAGGTGGTACCGATCATCCAGGGAGCCCCTCCATATGGGCTGTTGCGAAGGCGACCAGATCGCGGGCTCCAAAGAGTACGGCCTCCGCGTTCCCCACGCGACCCTGCACTGCCCGGCCCGCCTCGAGAAACGCCGATCCCACCTGCGGAAACAGCCTGTCCCGGTCCGCCGCCATGTCGTCGACCTCCACCCAGACACGTTTCCCGTCCCGCATCAGGGCGTACCGACTCTTCTCCGTGCGCCGGTTCGCGACCTGCGACTCCGCGAAATGGAGGAGGGTGCAGCGGTTGAAGCCCACCCCGAGCAGCAGCACCCGGGCATCCAGGTTGACCACCTGCTCAAAGGGCGTTCCCGGGCCTTCGCAGAAGGCCAGGGAGTGCTTCCCGACGATCCGGTGTGCCATGGGACCCCGTGCACAGACCGACTCCAGGGGATGATCGCTTCGCACGGTACCCGGCCAGGTGCGCAAGGTCTCGGCGATGACGCCCATGGTGGTGGGGGTGACCGCCGGGTCAAAGACCGGCAGGTGCTCCCGGACGGCATCGTGGCAATCCTCGGGGATTCCGGGAGGCGGCCAGTCCGCAGGGTCCGCACAGAGGGGGGTGGCGGCCGGCATGACCAGGGTCCCGTTCGGTCCCAGGCGATCGATCAGGCTCCGCACCACCGTGGGGGCGCCCCCAATGACCCAACCCAGGGCACTCAGCGAAGAGTGGACCAGGAGAACGTCTCCCGGTTCGACCCCGAGTCCGGCAAAGTCGATCTCCAGACGGGTGGGGGAGCAGAGGGAATCCAGCATGAGCCCCGAACTAGTCGATATACCCCAGGCTACGCAGACGCTCCAGTTGTTCGTCCGAGATGGGCCGCGAGGTGGGGGTGAACAGGTCCTGCCCCTCCTGGGCCTTGAGGATCTCGTCCAGGGTCGCGCGCAGCTCGTCGAACTCCTTTGCCCGGGTCGCGGCAACGCTCCGTGTCTCTTCGGGGTTCTCCACCACGTCGAACATCACCGAGCGCTGCGCGGAACCGTTCACGATCAGCTTGTAGACCCCCGCGGTGAGCGACCACATCTGCGGGTTGTTGCGCACCGCGCTCGAGAAAACCAGCGGGGTCCCGCCGGAACCGTCACCCGCGATCACCGGCGACAGGTCCTTCCCTTCCGCCCCCGTGGCGTCGGTGCCTCCCCAGGCGGCCAGGGTGGGAAACAGATCGATCAGCCCCACCACATCATCCACACGACGTCCTCCGGCGATCCCACCCGGTGGCCGAATCATCAAGGGCACCCGGATCTGGTGCTCGTAGAGCGAATAGCCGTGCCCCCAGTTCCCATGGTCGTAGAGTTCCTCGCCATGGTCCGAAGTAAACACGAGGTAGGTATTGTCCAGGAGGCCGTTCTCGCGCAGACGCTCCAGGAACGGTCCGATCCGGTTGTCGAAATCCCGCACCCCGGCCGCGTAGCGTCCCCGCACCGTCTCCAGCCGGCGGGTCTCCTCCCGGGGGTTCCCCTGTGCGTCCATCATCCACTCGGAGTTTCCGTGAGCCCGGATTACCCGTTCCCACTCCGGGTCGGAAAACAGGGCCTCGGTGGCCAGGGAGGGGCTGGAGCGCACCGCCTGGTAGGCCGCCTCGGGTGCGGCATACGGGTCGTGCACATCCATGAAGTGCAGGTAGAGGAAGAAGGGCTTGCGGTCGTCACGAGAGGCCAGCCACCGCTCCGCCTCGAGGGTGATCCGATCCGCGGGAGGGCTTACCACCGAGTTGTAGACATCGAATCCCTGGTCGAAGCCGAACTCCCAGGTCAGCCACGGATTGCCCACGAAGGCGGCGGTAGCGTACCCGCCGGCCTGGAGCATCTCGGCGAAGGTGTAGGCCTCGTCCCGCAACACCCCCTTCTGGAGATCCTCGTCCTGCGCTCCCCACATGCCGCCCCGATGGTTGGTCACTCCATGCCCGGCCGGGTTCAGGGAGGTGAACATGGAGGCGACCGAGGGCTTGGTCCAGGGCGCCGGGGCATAGCAACGATCGAAGACCACGGACTCGGCGGCCAGCCCGTCCACGTTGGGGGAGATGGGGCCGTCGAACCCGTAGCAGCCGAGATAGTCGTAGCGGAGGGTATCGACCAGGATGAACACGATGGAGGGAGGCTTCGAGGCACCCGAGCAGGACAACCCGAAAACGGCGAGGCAGAGAACCCCGAGGTGGACCAGTTGGTTGCGAAGCGATTCTCGGGAAGGGGACATCGTCTCTCGTGGTTGCCGGGGGAGTGGGTTGGGGCGACAAGAATACCACGCGTCCCGCTTTCGGGCCCGCCCAGTTGACGGGGCTCCCGAACAAGGAAAAGCCCCCCGGGTTTCCCCGGGGGGCCGGCCTCGCGGTGTGGAGGTTCCTCGAGGCTCGGTCACTTTCCTCGTTTCACGTCTTCGGTGTGGCCGGTGCCGGTGCCGCCGTCGCCGGTTCCGGCGTCGGGGAAGCTGCCGTCATCGAGACCGTTGATGATGTCGTCGAGGTTGGGGGTCGCCGGGTCCTGCTTGGCGTTCCGGTCGTCCTCGGCCACGTCGTCCTCGTTGGTCTGTCCCGGGGGGCGGTTCCGGGTGTCGTCCCTGATCTCACCGTCGTTCGAGGCATCCTGGGGGGTGAACTCGTTGGCGGGACCCATGACGGAGTCCTGTCCGCAACCGGTGGTGAACGCGACGAGGGAAGTGAGAATGGCGAGAAGGGTGAGCGTCTTCATGGTTCTGTCTCCTCAGTGAGTCGGGGTGAGTGTCTGTGACCTTCACTCCCAGTACGCACCCCGATCCCGGGTTCCCGAGGGGTTGCGGAAGTTCCTCCGAGAAACCGTGCGTTCCTCGAACCCATGCCCCACCAAACAAGAAGAGCCCCCCGGGTTTCCCCGGGGGGCTGGTCTGAGGGGGAGAGTCCTGGGGACTACTTCCCTCGCTTCACGTCTTCGGTGTGGCCGGTGCCGGTGCCGCCGTCGCCGGTTCCGGCGTCGGGGAAGCTGCCGTCATCGAGACCGTTGATGATGTCGTCGAGGTTGGGGGTCGCCGGGTCCTGCTTGGCGTTCCGGTCGTCCTCGGCCACGTCGTCTTCGTTGGTCTGTCCCGGGGGGCGGTTCCGGGTGTCGTCCCTGATCTCACCGTCGTTCGAGGCATCCTGGGCCGTGAACTCGTTGGCGGGACCCATGACGGAATCCTGTCCGCAACCGGTGGTGAACGCGACGAGGGAAGTGAGAATGGCGAGAAGGGTGAGCGTCTTCATTGTCCTGTCTCCTCAGTGAGTCGGGGTGAGTGTCTGTGACCTTCACTCCCAGTACGCACCCCGATCCCGGGTTCCCGAGGGGTCGGCAAAAAAAATCCAGGACAACGGAACTCAGAAGCGCCAGCCGAAACCCCCGAAGACCTGCGTCTGGCGCAGCCCGTTGAGCTCGGTCTGGTCCACCCCGGTAATATCGGCAATATCCACGTTCTCGGACCAGAGGTAGCGGACCCCGACCTCGACCCCCATGGACCGGGAGATCCGGATCGGAAACACCAGGGCCAGGTGAAAGCCGAAGTAGTACCGGTTGAAGGGCTCTTCCACGTTCCGGGAGGCATCCTCGTAGGTCAGGACGCGGGTCCAGCGCCCGTAGTAGATCGCGGGGGCGAACTCCGCGAATCCTGTGAGCCCGCCTCCCCGGTAGTTGGCGAACCGCATTCCCAGCGCCATCTCCCAGGTGGTGTTCTCGATGGTCGCGGTTCGTGGGCAGCCCTCGGTGGGGTTGGGACAGGGGGGAAGGACCCGTTGATCCGGGATGGGAAGCCAGGTCACGGTGGCGGAGAGGGCGAGGGAGCTACTCACCGCTCGGGCCACCGCTCCCGAAACGAAGGGGAAGTCGGTGGAGCCGATGACCTGATCCCCGAAGCTGTATCCCCCCCACACGCTGGCGGACCAGAGTTTGGGTTGGCGCAGATGCCGGTCACGGGGGCGCTTGCGTTCTCCTTCCTCCGCGGGTGGGGGAGCGTCCTCTTCCTGGGCATCTGCCACCGGGGCTCCGACAAGCAGGCAGGGCAGGACCATCAGGGCAAGCATCCACGCACGGGTCATGGCATCTCCGGGGAAGGGACAACAGGGGGTGCGGCATTATGTCAGCAGATGGAACCTGGGCTCAATCCGACTGTTAGACTCCTGCGATGCCGCGTCTGCTCTGTCTGATCCTCCTCGTTGTCCTCACCGTCCCGGCCCACGCCCAGGAGCCGCCGCAATACCTCCTGCAATGGTCCGTGGGAGGTTCCCAGCCCCTGGACCGGCTGTTCGGTATTGCCGCCGACGGGTCCCAGGTCTTCGTCGCGGATACCTTCAATGACCGGGTGGTGGTCTACCAGCCCGACGGGACCTTTGTCCTGGAGTGGGGCAATGGTGGGTCCGGGACCGGACAGTTCATCTCACCCCGGGGCATCGCGGTGGATCCGGACAGCGGCCATGTCTATGTCACCGATCTCGGGAACCACCGCGTGCAGGTGTTCACCCCGGGCGGCACCTTCCTGAGAGCCTGGGGTACGTTCGGCACCGGGGATGGCCAGTTCCGCAACCCCTCCGGGATCCACGTCGACACCTTCGGCAACGTCTATGTGACCGAGAGCAGCAACAACCGGGTCCAGCGATTCGACCGTGACGGCGTTTTCATCACCCGGTGGGGAGCCAACGGGGGGGATGGAACCCCGGGAAGTGACCCCGGGGAGTTCAACGAACCGTTCGGGGTCGGGGTGGACGCGTCGGGGAACGTCTACATCGCCGACAAGCTCAATCACCGCGTGCAGAAGTTCGACGCCTCGGGGACCTTCCTCCTGGAGTGGGGGATCGAGGGCACGCAGGACGGCGAGTTCGTGCAGGTGTCGGAAGTCGCGGTGGGGGACGACGCTCTCGTCTACACCGCCGATCGGGGGAACCATCGGGTCCAGGTGTTCGCCCAGGACGGGACCTACGTGAAGCAGTGGGGGTGCTTTGGCCCCGCCGCGAACAACTTCAACTTCCCCACCGATATCGCACTCGACGGCGACTGCGCCTACGTGGCCGATACCTTCAACGACCGGGTGCAGAAGTTCGGGCCTCCGGTGGTTACCCCGGTGCCCCAGGGGCGGGACGTGGTGATCCAGTCCTTCTTCAGCACCCTGACCTTCGACTCGGTGTCGGTGGCCGGCACCATCTCGCCCCGATTGGGCTGCTGTCCCGTGCCCCCTCCCCAGGGCCTGCAGTCGGTCCCCAAGACCGGCGGGCTCTTCCTCTGGTTCGAGACCACGTTCGAGTTCGTGGGAAACGTCGAGATCTGCGTTCCCTACACCCCGGAGTTCGTGGAAGGCTCGGAGGACAACCTCTTCCTGATCGAGTACGTCGGAGGCGCGGGGATCGGCTGGGAGAACATCCGCAGCAGTCTCGATACGGAGACGGACATCGTCTGCGGCGAGACCGACTACCTGGACATCTTCGCCCTGGTGGAGACGACCAACAACCAGATCGGCGTGGACCCCATGGCGCCACCGGTAGCGGGTCGTCTGGGCACGGCCGCTCCGAATCCTTTCAGCGCCTCCACGCGAATGGAGTTCAGCCTGGAGGAGCCCGGACCGGTGCGTTTCCAGGTCTTCGATGTGTCCGGGGCCCTGGTGTGCACCCTGATGGACCTGCCCTCGGTCCCGGCCGGCCGACATGAAACGCGCTGGGACGGGCGGGCCGCCAACGGGCAACGTGCGGCGCCCGGAGTCTACTTCTACGCGCTCAGAACGCCCCGTGGCACCGAGTCCCGACGGGTCGTCTTTCTCCCCTGATCAGCGAAGCGGCACCTGTGCGCGGGCTTGGGCGTAGAGCCTCTCCAGTTCGGCGTCGTCGGCCACCGCGGCTCGTGTGGTGCTGATCACCCGGGTCACCTCGTCCCGGGTCACCTTGGTCCGGGTCTCGGCCAGGGCGATGCGTCGCAGGGTGGCCACCGCGAGGTGCAGGGCCCACAGGCAGAAGAGACGCAGATCGGGTCGCCCGGTGGGGATCGACAGCAGGTAGGCCTGTCCCGCGTCGAGATGCTCCAGGGCACGCCCCACGTAGAGTTCGCGTCCCGCGTCGGTGAGTTGCCAGCTGGATCCCCGTTTTTCCAGGGCGACCGGAGGCAGGAAGCTGACCCCGCGTTCGCGATCGACAGGGTGATCCTTGAGGATGTTGGTGAACTGCAGACCGAGGCCGAAACGCCGTCCCTGCTCCTCGATGCCCGCGGTCGTCCACCCCGGCACCTCCCGTGCGAAGAGACGGGTCAGGAGAATGCCCACCGTACCGGCCACGTAGTGGCAGTACCGTTCGAGGGCATCGAGATCCGTGCATACCTCGCGTACCGCTTCCCCGGCGTCCCGCTCGGCATAGGTCCGCATCCCGTCGATCATCTCGGTGACACAGTCACGCGTCGCCTGCCGGGCCGGGTGGGGGAACGCGTCGTAGCAGGTGAGGACCTCGTCCACGCGCCGCATGAGGGTTTCGTGATGCGGGTCGTCGTACACCGGCCAGAGACCCTGGAATCGTTCCATCTCTCGGCGTGAGGTGGGGGCCTCCATCAGGGCGCGAAAACAGGTGAACAGGGCATCCCGGGTACCAGGCTCGAGATCGGCACGATCCTCGATGGTATCGGCGATCCGGCAGAGCAGGTACGAGACCGCGACCTCGTCCTGCAGGGGTTGTTGCAGGACGGGGATGGTCAGGGCGAAGGTGCGCGAGACGTGGGGGAGGATCCCCCGGCAAAAGGTCGCGGCTTCCGCTTGGGATGTGGAAGATGGGGCCATCAATACTCCGGGGCTGCGGGGCGGGGAGGAAGCGTCGCCTTGGCAGTCGGCTCGTAGAGTGCCGGGCCGCTCCCGGTTCCGCCAAGGGTTTTTTTGCCGTGGGGAGCGGTGGAGCGTATCATTGCCCGATGCCGAACCTGCTTCGTGGACCCCGACGCCCCGATTCCCGATTCTGGTCCCTCCTGGGGCTCCTCGCCCTGTTGCTTCCCGGTTGCGGGTCGGCCCTGGAGCCTACCCAGCAGGCTGGACCGGCCGAGCCAAGGGTCTCGTTTGTCATCTTTGTTCCGCCGGACACCCCGCCCGACGCCCAGATCTGGCTTTCCGGGAATCACCCGGTCCTGGGGGATTGGAACGGGCGCGGTCTCGAGGCGTCCTGGAGCCTGAAAGGAGTCTGCACGGTGACCGCATCGTTTCCCAAGGGGACCCAGCTCGAGTTCAAGGTCACCCGGGGTGGCTGGGAGACGGTGGAGAAGGGGGAGGCGGGGGAAGAGATCCAGAACCGGCGGCTCACCGTGGACGGGGACGTCACCGCCGAGTTGTCCGTGGCGGCCTGGCGCGACAAGATCGACGAGGGCCCGCCCAGCACCCTGACCGGGGACATCCGCCTGCATCGCAACGTGCCCAGCGCGCATCTGCGTCTCGACCGGCATGTCATCGTCTACCTGCCTCCCGGATACGCGGATCTGCCCCAGAAGCGGTACCCCGTCCTCTACATGCATGACGGGCAGAACATCTTCGATCGCGCGACCTCCTTCCTGGGCATCGAGTGGGAAGTGGATGAAACCGTGGAGCGGCTCATCGAGGCCGGCGAGATCGAACCGTTGATCGTGGTCGGGGTGTACAACACCGCGGATCGGATTCACGAGTACACCCAGGTTCCGGATCCGCGTCGTGCCGGTGGAGGTGCGGACGACTACGGGCGTTTCCTGGTCGAGGAACTCAAGCCGCTCATCGACGCGACCTACCGCACCCGGCCGGAACGGGCCGAGACCGGGGTGGCCGGCTCGTCGTTGGGAGGGCTGGTCTCCATGTACTTCGCGTTGAGCCTGGAGTCCACCTTCTCCCGGATCGGTGTGGTGTCCCCCGCGGTGTGGTGGGCGAACTCGGACATCCTCGACCAGGTACGGGACCACGGGAAGACGGATAGCCGCGTCTGGGTGGACATCGGCACGGCCGAGGGGGGTACCGGTGGCGAGGCGGCGGAAGCGATCGTGGCCTCGGCGCGCGCCTTGCGCGACGTGCTGATCGACACGGGCTGGGTGCTCGATCAGGATCTGCGCTACTTCGAGGACGCGGGGGCCGAGCACAACGAAGCGGCCTGGGCCGGGCGGATGGAGCAGATCCTCAAGTTCCTGTTCCCGCCCCGGGCGGACTAGGGACCGAACGCGCGGTCGCGGACCCCGGTCAGCAGGACCCGCTCGCTGTCCGGGAGGGGAGACTCCTGGGGAGCGCCTCCATCGGCGTAGACCACGTAGCGGCTGTGGGAGGAGACGCGGTGTGCTGCCCCCAAGCCGGTAGGGGTGACCTCGATCGTTCCTTCCAGCAGACAGACGCAGGTGTAGTCTGATTCCTGGATCACGGCAAAGGTCGTCCCGCGAACCTCGATCGCCGCTTCCCGGGTCTGCAGGTCCATCCCGGCGAAGTCCGGCCCGGTGGATCCCATGGTCGTCCCCCGGTCGACCGTCGCGATCAGCCGATGCCCGCTCAAGCCCCTGCGCCGTGAGTCCAGGGTGACCTGGGTTTCGGGTCCCATCTCGAGGATGACCTCGCGGCCCAGGGCCAGCACCACCCCTCCCTGGGGGCCTGTCCGGAGGGTGCTGCCGGCGGGGATGATCCGTCCGTCCAGTTCCGCCGCACGAGACTCGGTCTGCCCCACAAGGATGATGCCGTTCCCCTGGGTCGAGATCACCGTCCAGTCGGGGGGGGAGGTCAGGGTCAGGAACGCGATGACCAGGGCCGCGGCGGCTGCGAGCACGGTCCCGCCCCAGACGATCGGCCGGAGGGATCGGTCCCTTGGGAACCCCCGCTCCACCTCGCGGGGATAGGGAACCTCGCCCACGAACTGACGCCGTACCCGTTCCTTGAACGTGGGGCTGGGCGAAACGGGGGACAGGTTCCGGATGTGTTCGCGGAGTTCCTCGTCGCGGTTGTCGTTGGTGGGATCGCTCATGCTTTTCTTCGTTCTTCGTTTGGTTTGTCGGCGTCGTCCAGTGCGCGCCTCAGTTCGGTCAGTGCGCGGGAGTGTCGTTTGCGGGCCGCCGCCTCGGCGATTCCGAGTGCCTCGGCCACTTGTGCATAGCTCAGATCCTCGTAGTCCCGCAGCAACACGACCGATCGCAGTTTCTCCGACAGGCCGGCCAGGGCCCGTTCCAGGACCTTGGCCACATCGCGTGCGTTCTGATCGTCCTCCGCAGTCAGGTTATCGGCGATTACCGTCGTTTCGATGGATCGATCCGCCCGGGACTGCTTGAACCGCCTGGAGCGCCAGTAGTCCCGGACCGTGTTGGCCACCACGGCAAACACCCAGGACGTCGGGTCCCGGTCCGGGTCCAGGGTGTGCACCGCCCGGTGGATCTTCATGAACGCCACCTGGGTAATGTCCTCCGCCTCGTCCGGGTTACGCACGAGACGACACACATAGCCGTAGGCACGGTCGAAGTAGCGCTCCAGGAAGGCGTTGAGGGCGACCGGTTCACGTTGCCGAACCCGCTCGATCTCCTGGGGCGTCAGCCCCTTGTCTTCCTGAATCACGCGACCCGGCGCCCCACTGCAAGGAAGGAAACGAAACGAAGCGTCTTTCGTGACCGCCGGGACGAAGTTTTCATGGGCTGCAATCGGTTGGGGACTATGGGCTTGCGTGGGTGGGGGAGCCGGCGCAAGCGGCGGGCCGAGGTATTGACTATACGTGTCCCATGCCCGACGGCCCAAGTCGGTAATCGCCTACCGCACCGGCACACCCCGCCCGGTGACACGAAGTCCCGCTGTATCCCTACGTGGGGCAACCCCTGTGATACCATCGTCTTTCGCCGTTTATCCGCCGGGCGCACCTCCTTGCGAAACCCGGAAATCATCCCCCCAGGCAGGAACCCACGTGACTCTCGACCCCAAGTCCTTTGACCCCCGCGCCCAGAACCTCCTTGAACTCCTGCGTGAGCGCATTCTCGTGCTGGATGGGGCCATGGGTACGTCCATCCAGGCCCTCGACCTTTCCCCGGAGGACTTCGGGGGGGCGGACCTCGATGGCTGCAACGAGAACCTCAACCTGACCCGACCCGAGGCCATCCAGGCCATCCATCGGGAGTTCCTCGAGGCCGGGGCCGACATCATCGAGACCAACACGTTCGGGAGCACCCCTCTGGTGCTGGCCGAGTACGAGCTGCAGGACAAGGCCCGGGAGATCTCCCGCGTGGCGGCGGAGATCGCGCGACGGGCCGCCGCGGAGATGGAAACCCCGGAGCGCCCCCGTTTTGTTGCGGGGAGCATGGGGCCCACCACCAAGACCATCTCGGTCACCGGCGGGGTGACCTTCGACGAAATGCACGCGACCTACCGCGAGCAGGCCATCGGCCTCATCGAGGGAGGATCCGACTTCCTGCTCATCGAGACCTCCCAGGACACCCTGAACATCAAGGCGGGGGTGCTGGGCGTGGCCGATGCGATGCGGGAAACCGGTCGCCGGCTTCCGTTGTCCATCTCCGGCACCATCGAACCCATGGGAGCCATGCTGGCCGGGCAGGGCGTCGAGGCGCTCTACACCAGCCTCGAACACGTGGACCTGCTCAGCCTCGGCCTCAACTGCGCCACCGGGCCCTCGTTCATGACCGACCATATCCGTTCCCTGTCCGAAATCTCCGAGCGGTTCGTCTCCTGCGTGCCCAACGCGGGGCTGCCGGACGAGGACGGGAACTACAACGAGAGCCCGGATGATCTGGCCCGGGTGCTCGGCCGTTTCGCCGAGCACGCCTGGGTCAATCTCGTGGGCGGTTGCTGCGGGACCACCCCGGCCTACATCCGGGCCATTGCCCAGGCCATGGAAGGGCGCAAGCCCCGCCCGTTGCGCGAGGGCCGGATCTCCCGCGTTTCGGGGATCGACTTCCTGTCGCTGGAAGAGGAGAACCGCCCCATCATCGTGGGGGAGCGGACCAACGTGATCGGGTCCCGCAAGTTCAAGCGGCTCATCCAGGCCGAGAAGTTCGAGGAAGCGGCCGAGGTGGGGCGCAAGCAGGTCCGCGGGGGCGCGCACATCATCGACGTTTGTCTGGCCGATCCGGACCGGGACGAGCTGGTCGACATGGACAAGTTCCTGGACCGGGTCACCCGCAAGGTGAAGGTTCCCATCATGCTCGACAGCACCGACGCCAAGGTGCTGGACCGGTCGCTGCGCAAGTGCCAGGGCAAGGCGATCATCAATTCCATCAACCTGGAGGACGGCGAGGAGCGGTTCGATCTGGTGGTGCCGCTGGTGCGGCGGTTCGGGGCGGCGGTCATCGTCGGGACCATCGACGAGGACCCGCAGTCGGGGATGGCGATCACCCGGCAACGGAAGCTGGAGATCGCGGAGCGTTCCTACAAGCTGCTCACGGAGAAGTACGGCGTCCCCGAGACCGACATCATCTTCGACCCCCTCGTCTTTCCGTGCGCCACCGGCGACGAGAACTATGTGGGAAGCGCGATCGAGACCATCGAGGGGGTGCGGCTCATCAAGGAACGCTTCCCGCGTTGCAAGACCATCCTTGGCGTGTCCAACGTCAGCTTCGGACTCCCCAACGCGGGGCGCGAGGTGCTGAACTCGGTGTTTCTCCACATGAACGTGGAGGCCGGGCTCGACATGGCCATCGTCAACAGCGAGAAGCTGGAGCGTTTCGCCTCCATTCCCGTGGAGGAGCGGGAGCTCTCGGAGAACCTGCTCCACAACCGGGGTGACGATCCCATTGCCGCTTTTGCCGCGTACTATCGCGATCGGACCGCGGTCCGCACGGTGCACAAGGAGAACCGCACCCTCGACGAGCGGCTCGCCGACTACATCATCGAGGGTTCCCGGGACGGACTCCCCGAGGACCTCGACGAGAAGCTCAAGGACACCCGTCCTCTCGCCATCATCAACGGGCCGCTCATGGCCGGGATGGACGAGGTGGGGCGTCTGTTCAACGCCAACGAGCTGATCGTGGCCGAAGTGCTGCAGAGCGCCGAGGCCATGAAGGCCGCGGTGGGACATCTCGAACCGCACATGGAGAAGGCCGACACCGCGGCCCGGGGCAAGATCGTGCTGGCCACGGTCAAGGGGGACGTGCACGACATCGGCAAGAACCTGGTCGAGATCGTGCTCGGGAACAACGGTTTCGAGATCGTGAACCTGGGCATCAAGATTCCCCCCCAGGATCTCATCGCGGCGGCCAAGAAGCACAAGCCGGACATGATCGGGCTCTCCGGGCTCCTGGTGAAGTCCGCGCAGCAGATGGTGGCCACCGCCGAGGATCTCGCCGAAGCCGGGGTCGACGTACCCATCCTGGTCGGTGGGGCGGCGCTCACCCCTCGGTTCACCTCGAACCGCATCGCCCCCCAGTACAAGGGACCGGTCATCTACTGCCGGGACGCCATGGACGGACTCGAGGTCTGCAACCAGTACATGAACCCGGACAAGCGGGCCGACCTGCTGGAACGACGGGCGCTCAAGGGGAGCGCGGAGGCACCGGCCAAGGCCCCGGTGGTCGCGCCGCTCCCCGCCAACTCGGGATGGGAGGAGACCGACATCCCGACCCCACCGGATCTCAAGCTTCATGTGTTGGATCGGGTGGACCTCACCGAGATCTTCTCCTATGTGAACCCGCAGATGCTGTTCGCCAAGCACCTGGGCCTGCGCGGCTCCATCGAGCGGCTCCGCGCCCAGGGGGACGTGAAGACGGCCAAACTGGAGGCGGAGATCGAGCGGCTCAAGGACGAGGTGCTGGAGCGGGGGCTGATGCAGCCCAAGGGGCTCTACCGGTTCTTTGCCGCCTGGTCCGAAGGAGACTCGGTGCACCTGGCCGAGAAGCCGGGCGGCGAGTCGGTGGCGCAGTTCCGGTTCCCGCGTCAGGGGGACCGGGGCCGGTTGAGCCTGGTCGACTGGGTGGCGCCCCGGGACAGCGGACGCACCGACTACCTGGCCACGTTCGTGACCACGACCAGTTCCGGGGTGCGGGACCAGGCCGAAGCCTGGAAGCAGTCCGGCGACTACCTCAAGTCCTACGCGCTCCAGGCCCTGGCCATCGAGGCGGCCGAGGGCTTTGCCGAGATGCTGCACTCCCGCCTGCGCACCATGTGGGGTCTTCCCGATCCCCAGGATCTGACCCGGCAGCAGCTCTTCCAGGCCAAGTACCGCGGCCTGCGGGTGAGTTTCGGGTATCCCGCCTGCCCCGACCTGTCCGATCAGGCGACCCTGTGGCGGCTTCTGGAGCCCCAGAAGCACATCGGGGTGGAGCTGACCGACGGCTACATGATGGATCCCGAGGCAAGCGTCTCGGCGCTCGTCTTCCATCACCCGGCCGCGAAGTACTTTTCCGTGGGCGAGGTCGTCACCGCCGAGGCGTAGGACGGGCTATACTCTTCCCCCTCGCAGGCCCACGCGAAGTTCTCTGGTGCCCGTGACCCCGGACGCATGTGCCCAAGGGGTGTGCCTCCCATGACCGTGATCACCGATTCGCTTCCGCTGAAGGCCATCCACCACGTCGAGTTCTGGGTGGGCAACGCCAAACAGGCCGAGTACTTCTATCGCAACGCCTTCGGGTTCAGCCGGGTCGCCTATGCGGGCCCCGAGACCGGACTGAAGGACCGGGCGTCCTATGTCCTGCAACAGGGCAAGATCCGGTTCGTCTTCACCACCCCCCTGGACCCGGACAGCGTCATGGCCCGGCACATCCTGGAGCACGGGGACGGGGTGAAGGACATCGCCTTCGAGGTGGACGACGCCGACCACAGCTTCACTGTGGCCACCGACCGGGGCGGACCGGCCGCGGACGCCCCCGCGGATCTTTCCGACTCCTCCGGCGTGGTGCGTCGCTCGGCGGTGAAGACGTACGGCGAGACCGTGCACAGCTTCCTGGGCAAGAACGGCTACCACGGTCCGTTCCTTCCCGGGTTCGTCGAGAATCACGTGGAGGGCCCCAACGTGGGTCTCCTCACCGTGGACCACATCGTGGGGAACGTCGAGCTGGGGAAGATGGACGCGTGGGCCACCTTCTACGAGAACGTGTTCGGTTTCCACCGTTTCATGAGCTTCGACGACAAGGACATCTCCACCGAGTACACCGCGCTCATGTCCAAGGTCATGTCCAACAAGGACGGGCGCATCAAGTTTCCCCTCAACGAACCGGCGCCCGGGCTCAAGAAGAGCCAGATCGAGGAGTACCTCGAGTTCTACCGGGGACCCGGGGTGCAGCACATTGCGCTCCTCACCGGGGACATCATCCACACCGTCTCGCGACTGCGGGAGCAGGGGGTGGAGTTCCTGGAGGTCCCGGCCAGCTACTACGAGGAGGCCTGGACGCGGGTGGGGGACATCCGCGAGTCCAAGGAAGCCGTGGCCGAGTTGGGCATCCTGGTCGATCGCGACGACGAGGGCTACCTGCTCCAGCTCTTCACCAAGCCGGTCGAGGATCGTCCCACCGTGTTCTTCGAGATCATCCAGCGGCGGGGTTGCCAGGGCTTCGGCAAGGGCAACTTCAAGGCACTGTTCGAGGCGATCGAGCGGGAACAGGACCGCCGGGGCAACCTCTGATGCCGTTCTATCAGAAGCGGGGTCGTTTCCCGCGCAAGCGCCACACCGTCTTTCCCAAGGATGACGGGAGCCTCCACTACGAGGAGCTGATCGGCAACCGCGGGTTCCAGGGCCCTTCGTCGCTGCTCTATCGTCTGGAGCGACCCACCCAGCTCCTCAGCACCGAGTTCCTCGGTTCGGTGGCTCCGGTCGCGGTGGGACCCTCGGCGCTGCGCCCGCACCATT
The DNA here is from genome assembly GCA_942491735.1 of Candidatus Eiseniibacteriota bacterium. GTDB lineage: Bacteria > Eisenbacteria > RBG-16-71-46 > JABDJR01 > JABDJR01 > CALOCN01. The sequence continues at coordinate 1,878,055 of CALOCN010000014.1, forward strand.
TTCGGCTGGGAGCGGTGCCCGAGGGCGGGGATCCCGTCCAGGACCGCACACCCATTCTCTTCAACACCGAGGTCACGGTTTCGCTGGCCGCCCCCGTGGCTTCCGCCGAGTCCTTCTATCGCAACGGGCAGGCCGACGAGCTCCTCTACGTCGCCCAGGGGCAGGGGACGCTGACCTCGCCATTGGGGGACCTGGCTTTTGGCCCGGGGGACTATGTGCTGATCCCGCGCGGCATCGTGCACCGGGTGGAGTTGGACGAGGGGCCGCACCGGATCCTTGTCGTCGAGGGCGCGGCTCCCATCGACATTCCCCGGCGTTACCGCAACCCGAGCGGTCAGTTCCTGGAAGGGGCGCCGTACTCGGAACGGGACTTCCGGGCTCCGTCGCAACTGCGGACGCACGAGGAGACCGGCGAGTTCGCGATCCTCACCAAACGGGACAACGGGCTGACCCGTCACGTGGTGCGTGCACATCCCTACGACGTGGTGGGATGGGACGGCTGCTACTACCCCTATGCGTTCAACATCAACGACTTCGAACCCATCGTGGGGCGCATCCATCAGCCCCCGCCGGTGCACCAGACCTTTCACGCGGACGGCTTCGTGGTCTGTTCGTTCGTGCCGCGGCTGTTCGATTTCGATCCCAACGCCATTCCCGCGCCCTACAACCACTCCAACGCCCAGAGCGAAGAGATCCTGTTCTACGCGTCCGAGGAGTTCATGAGTCGCAAGGGGATCGAGTTCGCCTCCGTGACCTGGCATCCCGACGGCATGCCGCACGGGCCGCACCCGGGTACCATGGAGGCGTCGGTCGGGGCCAAGCGGACCGACGAGATCGCGGTCATGGTCGATACGTTCCGGCCGCTGGCCGTGACCACGGCGGCCATGGCATTCGACGATCCGGACTATCCGAGGTCCTGGCTGGAGTCCTGAGCCTGGAACGGTTGGGTTTGACATCTTCTTGACGTTTGCCGCTCCTGGAGTTTTGCCATAGGTTGCTCGTGACTTCCTTTAGCCATAAGGAGACACCATGCGCCCCCTCGTTGCCGGCCTTGTCCTGTTGTCTTCCCTGGTCCCCATCACGCTTGCGGAGGCGACCGTTCCCTACCCGATCGGCGAGTTCCCCTTGCCCGATCCCTTCCGGCAGGAGTACATCGATATCGGCTCCGACGGGACCGTTTTCGTGGGGGACAACCAGAACGACATCATCCAACGCTTTGCCCCGGATGGGACCTACCTGGGATCGTGGTTGGTGCCCAACTACGGGAGGGGACTCGGTGTCGCTCCCGACGGCCGGGTCTACACCTTCACCCCGCTGCTCAGCCCCCAGGTCGAGGTCCGCAGCCCGAACGGGACCTACCAGGGCGGCTTTGCCGTGGGAGGCATGGACCCGGGCGAGTTGCAGTTCCCATGGGATCTCACCTTCGATGACGAGGGCTACCTGTACATCTGCGAGGGAGCGAGCGCCTGGAACCACGCCCGCATCTCGAAGTTCACCGTGAACGGATCGTTCGTCGACGCGTGGGGAAGTCAGGGCTCCGGTACCGGCCAATTCATGGACCCCACTTCCATCGAGTTCGGGCCGGACGGGAACCTCTACCTTGCGGACGCGGGGAACCGACGCGTCCTGGTCTTCGAGACCGACGGCACCTTTGTCCGCTGGTGGCCTGTCGACGGATATCCCAACAAGCTGTCCGTGGATGCGTACAACAACGTATGGATCTGTGACATCGACGACAACGAGCTGGAGGTCTACACCCACCTCGGTGCCTTGCAGGGGTCGGTGGGGAATCTGGGCAATGCACTCGGCGAGTTCAGCACCTGTTCGGGGCAGGGAAGTCGCGCCCCCAACGATGTCCGTGTTGACCGGGAACGGGGTGTGGCCGCGGTCACGGATTGCGGAAACGGTCGTGTCCAGTGGTTCAGTGCGGTTCCCCGGAATGGGCCCCAGGTTGCCTTCCACATCGCGGCCGCCACGGCCAAGACGCATTGCGGGGCGGCGCCGGTCGGTTGCGGGACGTTGACCACCTTCGCCCCCTCGGATCCAGCGGGTGCTTTCTACAACGTGTACATGCTTGGGACCGCGTCCACCGGTGACCCCGGCTTGGCCGGTCTCCAGGTGGGGATCGAAGTCGGCGGGGATCTCCAGATTGACGGTTGGACTCGGTGTACGGACAGCCAGGTTCCGGTCGGGTCCTGGCCCTTGGGCGGGGGCAACACCCTGTTCTGGAGTTCGGAGAATTGTCCGGAGCATCCGGCCCCGGCATTGGGGTACTTCTATGTCGCCGCCTACGGCCCGGGCTTCATCGCAGCCAAGGAACACCCCACCGCGGGGGGACCGATCATGGCGCCCTGTAGCGGGGCGGAGGCTACGGTGGATGCGTCCTCCCGCGGCTGGGCCGCGTTCGCGGCCAGTGCAGGGACGCTGGGGGACGGCTGCAACCCCTGCTTGGCCCCGTGCAGCGCCCCGACCACGACCGGGGCACCGGCGCTTCCCGTTCCCGAAACGCCGTTGCGGGTTGCCCCCAATCCCTCACGCGGTCCGCTCCGCGTGGAGTTCGCCTTGACCACACCTGGGGCCGTGCGCTGGGTGGTTCTGGACGTGGCGGGGCGCATCGTGCGGGAGATCGACTTCGGGGTTCGCGGAATCGGAGCCCATACGCTGCGGTGGGACGGCCGCGACGACTCCGGTCGCCGGGCGTCTCCGGGCGTCTACTTCCACCGCTTGCTGGGTCCCGCCGGCGAATCGAATGGACGCCTGGTTCTGCTTCCCTGATCGGCCTAGTCGACCGTCTCGCCGCGGTAGCCGTCCCGGAGCTTCTCGTAGGTGTAGATCCCGGTGTCGTGGTTGTCGCTCCAGCGGAACCGGAGGGCGTAGCGTCCCACCCGGCCCGTCTCCACGGCGGTGAGGGATTCGCTGACGCTGGCCGGGTCCAGGATCTTCTCTCCGGTCATCTCATCCACGCACTGCGCGCAGGGACAGGCCAGACGCAGGTCATAGGCGCGATACTGAATGATCTTGCCGTCCTGCCAGGTGACGTCGATCCGTGCGCCGTCGACAGCCAGGTCCACTCGAACCGGAATGGGAATGCGTTTCAATGCCACGTTGCTTACCTCCAGGGGAGGAGCAAGGGTACCGGTTGCGGCGTGGGGACTCCACCATCCCCTGTGTCGCTACATCACAAAGCAGGTGAGGTGGTGCTGGAAAATTGCTGCGGGAGAGTGGGTTGCCGCTCAGGCTTGTCCGGGCTGTCCGTCCTGGTAGCTTTGCGCCTTGGGATCCCGGCGGTCCGGTCCGCTGCGCTCCCCGAAGAACCGCGCCCCGGGATCCACGATCAGCGTCTCCGTGTGGACCTCGGCCTGGACGTAGGCCCGGGGATGGATGCGGATGGACTCCGTGGCCTCGATCCTGCCCCGACAGGTTCCCTCGACGATCACCCGGCGGGCGCGCAGGCCCCCTTCCATGGAGCCTTCGGCGTCGATGTGGACCGTTCCGTCGGTCACCACGAGCCCTTCCACGCGACCGTGGATCAGCACATCGCCGGTGAGGAGCAGATCGCCCCGCACCACGGAGCCGGGGCCCAGCAGGGTCCAGGAGCCGTCGCGGGTCATGGGGGTGGCGCCTTGGTGACGCAGTTTGGGTCGTGACATGCGGTTTCCGGTCGGGCTTGGCCCGTACCCGGTTATCGCCCGTCGGGTCCCTCGTCTTGAGAATCCACGTGTTGAGCCGACCACACGAACTGTCGCAGCAGTCCGCGGAGCATGCGCACTTCCCGGTCGTCGAGACGCGAACGTTCGAACAGGGCGCGCAGGATCGGCATCCTCGCCGCGGTGGTATGGGGCTCCAGGAACCCGGCCGTCATCAGGGTCTCCTCGAGGTGGTCGTAGAAGTCCTGACGCGCCCTCACCGGTGCGATCCTTCGCGCCTCCGGGTCGGGTGCGCTTACCGAGGCCGACCAGCTCTCGTAGGCGCAGATGGCCACTGCCTGGGCCAGGTTCATGGAGGGCTGCTCCGGGGCGGTGGGGATGGCCACCCGGGCGCTGCAGCGGGAGAGGTCGTCGTTCTGCAGACCGCTGGGTTCCGGGCCAAAGACCCATGCCCCGGGTTCTCCGGCCAGCCCCATGGTCTTGGCCTCGGCCCCCGCTTCCCGCACCGACAGCGCGCCGTGGCGGTGGCGCCCGGTTCGGCGGGTGGTCGCCCAGACCCGCGTGCAGGGGGCGACGGCGGTGGCGAGATCCTCCACGATGTCCGCGCTCTCGATCACGTCTTCCGCGCCCCGGGCCCAAGTGTAGGCATCCTGAGGCCGCGGATAGGCCGGGGCGACCAGGACCAGGTGATTCATACCGAAGTTGCGCATGGCGCGCGCGGCGGCCCCTACGTTCCCGGGTTTCTCGGGGCGGACCAGGACCACACGAATGCTGGCGAGTTTGCTCATGGGAAAAACCCTATCCCGAACCCGGGGTAAGCCGCCATCCTCACGCTGGATAGGGTTTGGCCGATAACCTGAGGGAGACGACTCCCGTCGACGGGCGAGGAGTCGGCCCTGCGCTGTCAAAAAGTGCTCGTAATCCGTTGCTGGTCATTCTATTACGGAGAAAGCTTCATGAAGTCGTCGAATAACCGGTGGGGAGGGATGGCTCTCCTGATCACGCTCTTGCTCTGGGCTGGAGCGACCGCGGCCGAGGCCCAGGTGCTTTCGGGTCAGATCTCGGGCGACGAGTTCGGCCGCTCGGTGGCTTGGGCCGGCGACGTCAACCGCGACGGTCTGGACGACTTCCTGGTGGGGTCTCCCCAGGCCCGCACCGGGACCGGCGTGGTGGGTCGGGTCACCCTGACCTACGGCCAGGCGGCCGGATACCCGGTGTTCCCCGTACGAACCTATGAAGGTGAAATCTCGGGAAACCAGTTCGGGTTCGCGGTCAGCACCGCCGGGGACGTGAACGGGGACGGCTATGACGACTTCCTGGTCGGCGCTCCTTTCTACAACACCAACTCGCCGGGGGGCGCCGCGGCCGGACGCGTCTACCTGTACCTGGGTGGAAGCACGAGTCCGCGGGATCCGGCCTGGACGTTCGACGGAGATCTTCCCGGCGCGCACTTCGGTGCTTCGCTCGCCGGAGGATTCGACTTCAACGACGACGGCTACGACGATTTTGCCGTAGGCGCTCCGGATCACAACGGGCCGGGTGTGGCGTCCGGTCAGGTGCGCATCTTTTTTGGTCGCGAACTGGTCGCCGGCATCGTTCCGGCGCACACCCTTTTCGGGGACGATCCCAACTGGTCGCTGGGCACCTCGCTCGACAACGCCGGGGATGTGAACAAGGACGGCTACGGGGATCTCATTGCCGGGGCTCCGCAGGTGAACAACTTCAACTCCGGCCGCGCGGTGATCTGGTACGGGCGGGAGTCCGTACTCGTTGCGCCGAATCGGACGACCCTCTCGGGCGAGTTCGGCGGCGACGCGTTTGGTTGGGCCGTCTCGGGGGCAGGGGATCTCAACGGAGACGGCTATGACGACGTGTTCATCGGCGCCCCGTTCCACAGTTCCCAGGGTGAGGACAAGGGGGCGGTGTATGTCTTTCGTGGGGGTTCCTTCATGGACACCAACCATGATTGGCGCGCGGTGGGGACGGTGGGCGGGCACAACCTGGGCTACTCGGTCGACGGCGGCTTCGACATCTCCGGGGACGGCGTACCGGACCTGGCCGCCGGCGCTCCCGGAGCCAACACTCCGGCGGTGAACTCGGGCGAGGTGCGGGTGTTCTTTGGGCAGGCATCGCCGTCCAACGTGCCGGATCTCACCGTGACCTCGAATCCGCCCGTGCCGAGTTTCGAAGCAGACGACCGTTTTGGCGCGGCCGTGCGTTTCGTCGGGTCCTTCAACGGCGACGCGGTGGCCGAACTTCTTTCCGGCGCCCCGTTCGGCAATATCGCCTCGGGGGCCGAGGCCGGGTACGCCAACCTGCTGGTCAATCCCGACTTCTTCACCCCGGTCAAGCTGGTCTCGATGGACGCCCGGATCGTGGGCCCCGCGGTGGAGGTCCGCTGGCAGCTCGCCGACACCGAGGCCCTGTCCGGGTTGCGGGTGGAGGCGATCTCCGGGGAGCAGGTCCGGGAACTCCACTCCGGCTGGCTTCCCGCAGGAACCACGTCCTTCACGGACCCCACTCCCGACCCCGGCCGGGCAAGCTACCGGCTTACCGCGATCGAGCGGGGAGGCGAGCGCATCACCCTCGGTGAGCGCAGCGTGGACGTGACCCCGGCCCGCATGGCATTCGCCCCGGATCGCAATCCGTTCCGCGACCGGGTTCAACTCACCGGGACCGCGCCCAACGAACCGGTGACGGTCTCGGTATGGGACCTCCGTGGCCGCAGGGTGCGCACGCTGCCCCTGTCCGTCGACGGGGGCTCGGCACGGGTGAGCTGGGACGGTCGGGATGACTCGGGCCGTCCCGCTCCGGCCGGCGTCTACCTCATCCGGGTCGAGGGGGCCACCGAGCGTCAGGCGGTCAAGGTGCTGCGGCTCTTCTAGACCCGGTCCCGAGGGCTCCCCCGGAAGTCTTTGGGCATGGAGCGGGAGGCGCGAAACCCGTATCATCGCGCGCATGCAAACCCTCCAGCTTTCCCAGCGCATGCGCTCCCTCGCCCAGTCCGACATCCGCCGCATGACCCTCGAATGTGAGCGGGTCGGCGGAATCAACCTCGGTCAGGGCATCTGCGACCTTCCCACCATTCCCGAGCTCAAGACCGGGCTGATCCGGGCGGTGGAGGCGAACCAATCCACCTACAGTCGCTACGACGGGGTCGAGCCGCTGCGTCGACACATCGCCGAACGCGAGCAACGCAAGAACGGGGTCACCTACGATCCCGAGACCGAGATCGTGGTCAGCGTCGGGGCGACCGGGTCCTTCGCCATGACCATGATGGCCCTGCTCGATCCGGGAGACGAGGTCATCCTCCCGGAACCGTTCTACGGGTATCACTGGAACACCATCCTCGCCGCCGGGGGAGTCCCCCGACCGGTTCCCCTGCTGGATCCGGACTTCAGCGTGGACCTGGAGGCGATCGCCGCGGCGGTCGGGCCCCGGACCCGGGCCATCGTGGTCTGCACCCCGGCCAACCCGTCGGGAAAGGTGTGGAGCCCCGGGGAACTGGACGGGGTGGTCCGCATCATGGAGGCGCACGATGTGTGGGGCGTCACCGACGGCATCTACGAGGACATCCTCTACGATGGACGCAAGCATGTGGGCCTGGCCTCGCGGCCCGGAGCGCGTGATCGCACCATCACCATCAGCGGATTCTCCAAGACCTTCTCCGTAACCGGCTGGCGCATCGGTTTTGCCGCGGCGCCCCGGCCCATGGCCCAGGCTCTCGGGGTGCTCAACGACCTCTACTACGTCTGCGCTCCCACTCCGCTCCAGCACGCGGTGGCCCACGCCCTCGCCGAGGTCAGCCCGGACTACTACACCGACATGGCGAAGGACTACGAGGTCAAACGGGACCGGATCGTCGCCACCTGCAAGCGTCTGGGATGGAAGCCCCGGGTACCGGCCGGCGCCTACTACCTCATGGTGGAACCGACCGGACTGGGAGTGGCCACGGCCAAGGAGGCGTCGGACGTGATTCTTGGCCGGGCGCGCGTGGCCTCGATTCCCGGGAGCGCCTTCTACGCCGACGGCGGGGGAGAGCACCTGGTGCGATTCTGTTTTGCCAAGAGCGACACCGATCTCGACGAGGCATGCCGCCGGCTCGAGGAGGCGTTCGGCTCGTGAACTGGATGCACAGTGCCATCGCCCGTTCGCTCCCCCTCGTGCCGCGTCCGGTGGTACGACGGGTGAGCTCCCGCTACATCGCGGGAGAGACGCTCGATGACGCCGTGAACACGGTGCGGGCGCTCAACGCCGACGGCCTCATGGCCACCCTCGACGTCCTGGGCGAGTTCGTGAGCACGGAGGCCGAAGCGCATCGCGCCGGGCAGGAGTACCTGGACGCGCTCGATGTTCTCCATGCGGAACGGCTCGACAGCAACGTCTCGATCAAGCTCACCCAGATGGGTCTCACCATCGATCCCGAACTCTGCTACCGGGTCACCGAAAAGGTGGTGGCCAGGGCGCGGGAACTGGGGAACTTCGTGCGGATCGACATGGAGGACTCCTCGGTCACCACGTCGACCCTCGATGTCTATCGCCGGCTACGGGATCGACACCCCGGCCGGGTCGGTTGCGTGATCCAGGCCTACCTGCACCGGAGCGCCGACGACATCCGGGCCCTGGTCGCGGAGTCCGCGAACGTGCGGTTGTGCAAGGGCATCTATCGGGAATCCCCCACCATCGCCTACAAGGACCCGGAGGCGATCCGGTCCAGCTACACGCGGTTGCTGGGAGACCTGCTCGACGGCGGGGCCTACACGGGGATCGCCACCCACGACGTGAGCCTTGTCGAAGCGGCGTTCGGCCTCATCCGGGATCGCGGTCTGGACCCCTCGGTCTACGAGTTCCAGATGTTGCTGGGGGTGACCGAGGCCCTGCGCGCGCGCATCCTGGCCGAAGGTCACCGGCTCCGGGTCTACGTCCCCTTCGGGAGCCACTGGTACGCCTATTCCCTGCGCCGTCTCAAGGAGAACCCGGCCATCGCCGGCCATATCCTGAGAAACCTGTTCCCCGGCAAGGACTGAGCCGCGGTCTATCCCTCCGACGCGTCGAGGATGCGTCCCAGGTGCCGGCTGAGAAACCGGGTCGCCTCGGGTAGTTTGCCCTCGAAGAAGTGATCCGTCCCCGGGACCACATGGAACGCCGACGATCCGGGCCAGGCCCGGAAGTAGTCCGCCGCCTTGTCGGGCGGGGTGTACTGGTCGTTCTCGCCGTGCACTGCGGCGACCGGGATCGAAACCGGGAACGGATCCGGGGGCTCGATGATCCTCAGCGGCACGCCCAGCAGGCCCAGGGCGAGGGGAACCGGAACCGTCCCGTCGGCCCGCGCCGAGGCGAGCAGGGTCATCCCGGCCCCGAACGAGAATCCGGTGGCCAGGAGCGGCGCGCCGGGAAGGCGTTGCGAGGCGAACCTCCACGCGGCCATCAGGTCATCGACCTCGCCGCGTCCCTCGTCATAGCTTCCCTCGCTCGCCCCCACCCCGCGGAAGTTGAAACGCAGGCTGGCTACCGACAAGTCGTGGTTGAGCACCCGCGCGGTGTGGAAGACCACCTTGTTCATCATCGTGCCGCCGAAAGCGGGATGCGGGTGGGCCACCACCACCACGCCGCGCGGTGCGGTGCCGTCCCGCGGGGGGCGCCACTTGGCCTCCAGGACCCCGGCCGGACCGGTCAGGGTCAGGGATTCCTCCCGGGCCAGGGTTCGTGGATCGAGATCGAAGTCGGACACAGGGGGCCTCGTGCGGGGCGGGTATTGACAGCGACGTAGGCCGATCCTACCATCCGCGCGATCTCAACCCTCCCAGGGAGACAACGCACATCCAACAGCGACGATCCACTTTCCGTGACCTGACCGTACGTATGGCGGTGGTCCTACCGTTCGCGGGTCTCGCCCTCGCCCTCCTCTGGTGGGCCGGACCCACCGTTGTCCCCGCCGACACCGGCACCGTGGGCCGGGCGGGGGAACAACCGGTCCTTCTCGTTTCCCCCCGCGCGCATCTTCCCGCGTTCACCGCCCTGGTCGAGTGGAATCGGGAGCAGGGATGCCGAGCCTACGTGGTGACGGTCCCGGATCATGATCTCCTGGACCCCGCTTCCCCGGAACTCACCTACCTGGCCGGGCTCTGCGCCCTGCGGGGGGTGCGGTTCCTCGTGCTGGGCGGCAGCTCGAACACGGGTGAAGTCATGCTGGCGGACCCCTTGGTTCGCTTGCAGTTGGAGCCGGTGAACGGAAGCGATCACTTTCCCGATGGGTTCCGCCTGGGCCGGGTGCCGGTACGTTCCCCGGAGGAGGCCTGGCTTTTCGTCGAGGCCTGTCGCGCCCAGGGCATGACGCTCGATCACCTCCTGCACCCGGAGACCCCGTCCACGTTCTTTGCCCAGGTCGGGATGCCCGTGGGGAGCGAACCCCCCACCCAGGCCCCTCGCCGCTGACAGGTCGTGGAGCCCACCCGGTATTGCCCGCAGTGCGGCGCGCCCACCCGGACCGAACCGCGAGGCGGTCGTCCCCGCGCCGTGTGCGGGGTCTGTGATCGGGTCTGGTGGCGGAACCCCAAGACCGGGGTCGCGGTGATCGTGCGCGACTCCCGGGAACGGGTGCTCCTGGTTCGGCGCAGCGGGAACACCCGCCCCGGCGCATGGTGCATTCCCTGCGGCCATGTGGAGTGGGATGAAGACGTACGCGAAGCGGCGCGGCGGGAACTGACCGAGGAAACCGGGCTCGGCGTGGAGATCGGGCGGGTCTATGCGGTGTTCTCGAACACCCACGACCCCGAGGCCCACTCGGTCGGCATCTGGTTCCTGGGTCGGGTCACCGGCGGCACCCTGCGCGCCGGGGGGGACGCGGACCGGGCCGACTGGTTCCCTCCCGCGACTCCGGCGACACCCTTGGCCTTTCCCACCGACGCCAGAGTGCTCCAGGCGCTGGCCGAGGGGCGGGAGCAGGCGCCGGGAGTCCCGTCGTGAGCCGGTGGCAAGAGGCGCTGGCCATGCTGGAACGTCATTGGCGGGGCGTGCTGTTGGTGGGGGTGATGCTGCGCGTCGGGGCGATGCTGGTCACCTCGGTGTTCCCCCTCGTGGCCAACACCTGGGACAGCACCTTCTACCAGGAGACCGCGGTCACCCTGGCCGACAGGGGAACCTATGCCTTCCAGGGAAAGCCCACGGCGCTCTACCCGCCGGGATACCCGGTCGTCCTGTCCGGGGCGTATCGTCTCCTGGGTTCCGACGTGCGCGTGGGTCAGGCGGTGGGCGTGCTTGCCTCGCTGATTCTCCTGTGGGGAACCGCTGCGTTGACGCGGCGGTTCGCCGGTGCGCGTGCCGCGCGTCGCACCGTGGTGCTCATGGCGATCGACCCCACCCAGATCGTCATGCCGGCCTTTCTCATGTCCGAAGCAGTGTGTGCGGCCCTGCTCGCGGTGGGTCTGGTCTCCCTGTGCGCGGCAACCCTTGGACCCCGCCGGGCCCTGCTGCTGATCGCCGTACTGGCCCTTACCCTGGCCGGCTTCACGCGGGGGCACGCGTTCCTCATCGCTCCCGCCGTTCTCCTGGTGCTTGCCGCGAGCCGACGCATGCCGGTTCGGGTCGCCATCCTGGCCGCCGCCGCCGTACTGCTCGTCAACGGGATCGCGCTCGGCCTCTGGGCCCAGCGCAACGACCGGGTCCTGGGGGAGCCGGTCCTGCTGGCCACCAACGGCGCCATGAATCTCCTGCTGGGAAACAACGCCAACGCCAACGGGGGGCGTGCGGATCCGCCGGGAGGGGTGCCGCAGACCGGGAACGAGCTGGAGGATCAGCGCCTTTCGCGGGAACGTGCGCTGGAGTTCATCCGACGCAATCCGATCCGGACCCTCTTTCTCATGCCGGTCAAGGCGGCCCGCCTCTGGGTGGCCGCACCGCTGGTGACCTACCGGGCGGAGCTGCGGGCCAAGTGGGGGAGCGCACCGGCCCTGGTCGTGCTCGTCCTTGCCCAGGGGTTTCATGTCCTGCTGTGGGTCGGGGCGTTGATGGCGTTGCGACGCCGTCGACCGGTGGGGAAGGTCTGGTTCGCCGCGGTCGCCATGTGGACCCTGGGCCACCTGCCGTTCCTGGGCGGGGCACGGTACCTGTTCCCGGTCTGGTTCCTGGCTCACGCCGCCACGGCGAGCCTCGCCGAGGAGACCGGTCCGACCCCGGAGTTGACACCCGCCTCCCGGGTTCCTAGTGTCCCTGTCCCATGATTCCCCATCTGTTCAAGATCGGCCCCATCACCGTGCACTCCTTCGGCTTCGCGCTGGCGGTGGGGTTCCTGCTCATCGCCTGGCTTGTCTCCAAGGATTTCAAACGGCGCGGCTACTCCCCGGATCTGGGAGGAACCACCACCCTCGCCGCCATGGTGGGGGGTGTGCTGGGGGCGAAGCTCTACTACCTGCTCGACCACTGGCCGAGCACGGTCGCGGATCCCGTGGGGTCCATCTTTTCCGGGTCCGGTCTGACCTACTACGGCGGTTTCATCGGCGGCTTCATCGCCGTGGTGGTGGTGGCCCGACGCCACGGAATCGCCTTCCGCGAGATGGGGGACATCTGTGCGCCCCTGCTTGGGCTCGGCTACGGCGTGGGGCGCCTGGGCTGTTTCCTCAACGGGGACGACTACGGTCGGGTCACCGACTCCTGGATCGGGATGGCCTTTCCCAAGGGACAGCCCCCTACCGCGCCCGGGGTGACGGTGATACCGACCCAGGCCTTCGAGGCGGCGGCCGGATTGGCCCTGTTCGCGTTGCTGTGGAAGCTGCGGGTTCCGTTCCAGGAGACGAGGGGACGCCTCTTTGGCACCTATCTGGTCCTGGCCGGGATCGAGCGTTTCGCGGTGGAGTTCTGGCGGACCAATGACCCGATTGGCCTGTTCACCGTGGCGCAATGGATCAGTCTGGGTCTGGTCGCCCTCGGGACGTTCTTGCTCCTGACCTCCTCCAAACGCTAAGCTGGATCGACCCCTACCCACTCCAGCAACGAGGCGCTGAATGCCCCTGGTCGATCCGTTCGGTCGTGAGATCACCTATCTCCGTATCTCGGTCACCGATCGCTGCAATCTCAAGTGCAGTTACTGCATGCCGCTCGACGCCCACCATGTCGAGCGGGAAGAGGTCCTGAGCTTCGAGGAGATCGATCGCCTGGTGCGGGTCGCGGTTTCCCTGGGGTGGCGCAAGGTGCGTCTCACCGGCGGGGAGCCGCTGGTGCGCCGGGACCTCGTGGACCTCGTGGCGCGTCTGGCGCGGCACAAGGAGAACGGTCTCACCCAGTTGGTCATGACCACCAACGCCATCCTGCTGGACCGTTTTGCCCCGGCCCTGGCCGCAGCCGGACTGGATCGGGTCAACATCAGCCTGGATACCCTGCGTCGTGATCGGTTCACGGACATCACCCGCTACGACAAGCTGGACGCGGTGCTGTCGGGGCTGGATGCGGCGGTGTCCGCCGGCCTCGCTCCGGTCAAGATCAACACCGTGCTCATCCGCGGCGTGACCGACGATGAGATCGAGGACTTCGTGGAACTGGCCCGCACCCGGCCCATCGACCTGCGCTTCATCGAGTTCATGCCCTTCGGCGGCAACGGATGGACCGCCGAGCAGGTCCTGCGCAGCGACGACCTGCGGGCGCGGATCGAGGCCATCGCCCCGTTGACCCCGCTGGAACGTGAAGCGGACGCCGGTCCGGCCCAGGGTTTCACCTCGGCCGGTTGGGCGGGGCGGGTGGCGTTCATCTCGCCGATTTCGGATCGGGCGTTCTGTTCGCGTTGCAACCGGGTGCGACTGACGTCCGAGGGGCGTTTGCGCGGTTGCCTGCTCAACGAGAACGAGATGGACTTCCGCGCTCTCATGCGCGCAGGGGGTTCCGACGAGGACGTGGCGAACCTGTTCCGCAAGGCGATCGGTCTCAAGCCCGAGGAACACCCGTTCCATCGCGACCTGGCCGCGGGCGTGGCCACCGGCCCCACGGACGGTCGCGCGATGCACCGGATCGGCGGTTGAACCCGGCCGCGGGGCCGGCCGGACGCCTCATCCTGCTGGCCGCCCTGATCGGTGGGTCCCCCTCCGTGGGTCGGGTGGCGATTCCCCTCGACGGAGCGATCTACTCGCTGCCCACCCCGGACGGCGCCGGGAAGACGCGACTGCTCGTGGTCATCCCGCGCCACGCGCTCTTCCAGCAATCCGACCTCGACTCGACCACCCTGCGTTTGACCGCTTTGGTGCGTGGCGGGGGAGACACCGAGACCCACGCGTCCTGGACCGGCCGGGTGGGCCGCCCGTCCCCGGTGTCCGAGGGCCCGTTCCCCCTGGATGGCGATGTGCGCTGGGTGCGCACCATGATTCTTCCTCCCGGGAAGGTGCGGGTCTCTCTCCTGGTCCTGGACCTCGAGCGGGACATGGAAACCGAGGCCGAGTTGCGCGGCGAGGTGCCGGATTTCGCCGCATCGCCGTTGGCCGTCTCCGACCTGGTCCTGGGGCGGTGTGCCCTGGAGGCCGTGGATCGGTTCGATGCGGATCAGACGGAGGGCGGGGTACTTCCGTTGCCGCGACCGGTCTATGGCGACCGTACGCCCGAGTTCTGCGCGTCGTTGAGCGTGGTCTCGCAACCGGGGCTTCGGGGTGAGCCGCTGCGGATCGACTGGTCGGTGCGGGACGAGACGGGTCGGGTGATCGAGGTCGGCGAACTGGAGCCGGATCCCGCGCCCCGGGAGATCTCGGTGTTGATCGAACCCACCCTGGACCGCCTGGTCACCGGCCGCCACCGGCTGCGGGTGGAGGTGAAACGGGGAGGAGAGTCCCATCGCCGCGAGGCGGAGTTCGACGTGGATGCCTCCCGCGGCGCGCGGTTCCGGGATCCGGAACAGGTGCGGGTCACCCTGGGCTACGTGGCCACCCGGACCGAGCGGGATGCCCTCGAACGCGCCCTCGATCGCGACCTTCCCGAGCTGTGGGAACGGTTCTGGGAGCGACGCGACCCGACACCGGATCTGCCCGAGAACCGGACGATGACGGAGTTCATTCGCCGGGTACGCGCCACCGAGCGTCGGTACGGGGGGCTGATTCCCGGTTGGAGAACCGACCGTGGGCGCATTCACATTCTTTACGGGGAACCCGATCGGGTGGAGTATCCAAGGGACGCGACATATCGCCTTCCAACCGAGGTCTGGTACTACGTCGACCGGGGTCTCGAGTTCGTCTTCCAGGATGTGGGTCTCGGGGACTTTCGTCTCACCGGCCCGCGCCGCGACCGATAGGGCACTCCATCATGGCCGTCGTCATCGTCAATGAAGCCGTCGCCGAGCTGCGCAAGCGCCCGGAGCATGCCGCGGAGCAGGTCTCCCAGGCCATTCTGGGAACGCCGCTCACCGCCCTTTCCTGGCGTGACCGGGAACAGTGGTGTCGCGTCCGGACTCCCGATGGCTACACCGGCTGGGTTCGCTCCTGGTCGCTGTATCGACCCACCCCGGCCGAGGCGGCACTGTACCGCGGGGGTCCGGTGGCCGAAGTGGACTCGCTCGTCGCCCGTGTTCGCGAGAGCAATACCGCGCGTAGCCTACCCCTGCGTGAAGCGCCCCTGGGAGCCCGCCTGTCCCGCACCGGGCGAACCGGCAACTGGGTACGGGTCGTGTTGCCGGACGGGGTGAAGGGCTGTCTCCACGTGAAAGACCTGCTTCTGGACAAGCGAACCCATCGGCCCCGCCAGCGCCCGCAGGACATCTTCCAGTTGGTGCGGACTGCGCATCGCTTTCTCGGCGTGCCCTACCAGTGGGGCGGGGTCACGGCCAAGGGGCTCGATTGCTCCGGGCTGACCCAGACCGTGTTCTCGCTGCATGGGGTGCAGCTGCCGCGGGATTCCAGGGACCAGTATCGCTGGGTCAAGGCCGAGGCCTATATCTCCAGGGACCCCATGGAGACGCAGTTCGGCCATCTCGTGTTTTTTGGCCCCACCGCGGCGCGCATCGGGCACGTGGGCCTGTGTCTGCGGGGGGGTCGGTTCCTGCATGCCAGGGGTCGGGTACGGATCAACTCGCTACGTCCGGACGACGCGGACTTCGATGCGGACCTCTTTCGCCAGTTCCAGGGAGCGGGTCCGGTCCTCCTTGCCCCGTAGCAACGCCGGAAATCGTGCTCCGGACACGGTTTCCCCGTCCTAGCCTATTGCCGGTATCCAAACCCGTTTGGTAGCGTTCAGGCACGAACGTGAACATTGGCGAAAGGACAGCGGGAAACATGCTCGATCAGGTCATGGGAGTCTTCACCACCGACGTGGCCATTGATCTGGGGACGGCCAACACCCTCGTCTATGTGCGGGGAAAGGGCATTGTCCTCAACGAGCCCTCGGTGGTCGCGGTGGACCGCTCGCTTGGCAAGGTGCTCGCCGTCGGCAAGGACGCCAAGGCCATGCTCGGCCGTACGCCCGAGGAAATCTTCGCCGTCCGCCCCCTCGAGAACGGCGTCATCAGCGATTTCGAGAAGACCGAGGACATGATCCGCGAGTTCATCCAGCGGGTCCAGCGGCGCAAGTTCCTTGTCCGGCCCCGGGTCATCGTCGCTGTTCCCTCGGGAATCACCGAAGTCGAGAAACGTGCCGTGCGGGACTCGGCCGAGGCTGCCGGCGCCCGCGAGGTGATGCTGGTGGCCGAACCCATCGCCGCCGCCATCGGGGTGGGGCTCCCGGTGGAGCAACCCTGCGGCAACATGGTCATCGACATCGGGGGGGGAACCACCGAGATCGCGGTGATGACCCTCAACGGGATCGTCCACGACACCTCGGTGCGGGTGGGTGGGGACAAGATGGACGAGGCGATCGTCCAGTACGTGAAACGGGCCTACAACCTCCTCATCGGCGACCAGACCGCAGAGCAGATCAAGATGCGGGTCGGGTCCGCATTTCCCCTCGACCAGGAAGAGGAGATGGAGATCAAGGGACGCGACCTCATCGGTGGCATCCCCAAGACGATCAAGATCACCTCGATCGAGGTCCGCGAAGCCCTGCAGGAGCCCATCGGGGCCATTGTCGAGGCGTTGCGCAACTCGCTGGAGCAGACGCCTCCGGAACTGGCCGCGGACATCGTGGACCGGGGGATCCTCATGACGGGGGGCGGTAGCCTCCTGCGTGGGTTGGACGTCCTGTTGCGCGAGGCGACGAACCTTCCCATTACCGTGGCCGACGAAGCGCTCCTGTGCGTGGTTCTCGGCACCGGCAAGGTGCTCGAGAACCTCGAGCTCTACGAGAAGGTTCTCATGAAACCCTTTCGGGACTAACCGGTTCCGGGGATGGCATTCCGCGGGCTCCTCTCGCAGGCGACCGGACGCGCGGTCACCCTGGTGGACCGACGCCGCGGCCTTCTCGTCGTTGTGGCCGCGGTGGTCCTTCTCGCGGCCGGTACCACCAGCGTGATGCTGCGGCGCCCCCCGGTGATCGCCCCGGCGCTGGATACGCTGAGCGGCGGTCTGTTCACCCTACTGTCCTACCCGGGGCGGGTCCTACGTGCCTACCGTGCGACCAGCGTCCAGTCGGATCGCATCATGGATCTGGAACTCGAGGTGGCCAGGCTTCGCGAGGCGGAGCGGGAGAATCGTCGGTTGCGTGGGCTGCTCGGGATTGCGTCCCCTCCCGGGTTCCGGGCGTTGGCCGGCCGGGTCATCGGTCTGGATCTGAACCCGATCCGCGGCATGGCCTGGATCAACCTGGGGGCCAACGTCGGTCTCGGCGGGGGGGAGTCGGTGGTGACCGTGGATGGATTGGTGGGGGTGGTGGATGCCGTGTGGGGGAGGCGGTCGCGAATCCGCCTCCTCATCAACGAGACCACCGCGGTCAGCGCGCGGGACACCCGTAGCCGGGTCCTGGGCATCGTCGAGTGGGATCCAGGGAGTGCGGACCTCCGCGTGGGCAAGGTTCCGGTCCAGGCGGACATCGCCCCCGGAGATACCCTGGTCTCGAGCGGGCTGGGGGGCGTGTTTGCCCCCGGTCTTCCGGTCGGTCGGGTGGCGTCGGTGGAGGAGCCCCCGGGACGTCTCCTCAAGCTGATCACCCTGCGTCCGTTCGCAAGCTTCTTCCGGCTGGAAGAAGTATTCGTGCTCCTCCCGCTCCAGGGTCCGCTTTTCGAGGGCACCCAGGACTCGGTCGGGGTGAACCCTTGAGGCGATCATGACCCGCTGGCTCGGCCTGCTTGGCGCGGCCCTGGCCCTGGAAGCCTTCCGGATTGCCCTGTTGGGGCGGGTTCCGGCCCAACCGGACTTCCTGCTGGGCCTCGTGGTCATCACCGGGCTCACCTGGCGCCCGCCGGCCGGTGCGGTGGTCGGCTTCCTCTTCGGGTCGCTCCGCGACCTCATCTACGGAACGCCGATCGGGGTGGACGCCCTGCCGTTGGCGCTCATCGGATGGGGGGTGGGGTTCCTGGGGCGCACCGTCTACCGGGACTCGGTGCTGACCCAGGGCGTGCTCATCGTGTTCTCGGCCCTGCTCCATGGAGGGGTCGTGTTTCTTGTCCTGAGAGGAGGCGCCTTCGACGGCCTATTCGGCTACATGGGACGCTTCGTCGCTCCCTCGGCGCTGCTCACCGCATTGATCGTGCCGGCGCTGCACGCGGGGTATCGGGTCTGGCGCGAGCGTCGTCGTGAGGATGCCCTGCGTCGCGCATTGGCCGAGGACCCGCCGCCCGCATCCCACCGGGGCCCCGGCCGGGTGGTGCTGGGCCCATGAGGCGAACCGGCGAGGGATCCCGGAGCGGCGCGGATCGGCGGGAGCGCGGACTCGTGCTCAGTGCGGTGGGACTCATTGCCCTGGTCATCCTGCTCGCGCGTCTCTTCCAGTTGCAGGTTCTCACCGCCGACCACAGCCAGGCCATGGCCGAACGCAACTGGCTTCGACCCGAGTACCTCACCGGTCCACGCGGGCGGATCCTGGACCGGGACGGACGCGTGCTGGCCGACGTGCGCCCCAGCTACACCATCGTCATCGACCCCAACACGGAACCCCTGGTCCGCGATCCCGAGGCCCTGGACGCGGCCCTCACCACGTTGGCCTCCCTGGTGGGGGGATCGGTCGAGCGTTACCGGACCGAGGTGGCCCGCCAGCGCTATCGGACCTACAAGCCCATTCGCCTGGAGCGGAACGTCGACAGCACCCGGGTGGCGCGGGTCGAGGAACATCGCTCCCTGCTGCCGGGAATCGCGGTGGACGTGGAGGCGGTGCGGGACTACCCGGCCGACACCCTGGCCTGCCACATTCTTGGCTATGTGAACGAGGTCTCCGACCGGGACCTGGAGACGTTGGAGGAACGCGGCTATCGGGCCGGCTCCATCATGGGACGCACCGGGGTGGAGCGTCGGTACGAGGAGCAGTTGCGCGGCGAGGAGGGGATTCACTATGTCGAGGTGAACGCCCTGGGGCGCCGGAGCGAGGCGTTTCTTCGTGACGAGCCGGTCCCTCCCCGGTCGGGAAGGGACATTGTGCTCACCCTGGATTCGGTCCTGCAGGAAGCGGCGGAGGCTGCCCTGGAGGGGGCCGGGTTCGATGTGAAGGGGGAAGAGGCGGGGGAAGTGCGGGGCGCGGTGGTTCTGATGGACGTCTGGTCGGGAGAAATCCTCGCCATAGCCAGTCGCCCCGGGTTCGACTCCAACGTGTTCTCGGGGGTGATCTCGCCCGAGCTCTGGCGTGACCTCAACCGGCCCGAACGCCCCCAGATCAACCGTGCGGTCCACGCCGCCTATCCTCCCGGTTCCGTGTTCAAGATGCTCACCGCCTACGCCGGCATGATGGAGGGACACATCGATCCGGCGACCACCCGGGTCTATTGCAACGGTCGGTATCCCTACGGGAACAGCATCAAGAAGTGCTGGAAGCGTGGCGGACACGGTTCCATGAACCTGCTCACCTCCATCTCGGAATCCTGCGACGTGTTCTTCTATCAGGCCGGGGTTTCCCTGGGGGTCGACGGGATTGCCCGCTACGCGGATCTGTTCGGGATCGATGATCGGACCGGGATCGACCTCCCGCGCGAGCGCAAGGGAAACGTGCCGGACAAGGCCTGGTACGACGAGCGGTTCGGGGTGCGCGGATGGAGTCGCGGCGTGGCGCTCAACCTGGTCATCGGTCAGGGGGAGATCCTGCTCACTCCCATCGCCCTGGCGCAGCACACCGCGGTCCTGGCCACCGGAGGCCGTCGACCGCGTCCCCACCTGCTCAAGGAACTGGGGGGAGGTAGGGAGGATGAACCGCGGGACGGAGCGATCAGCATGGCCCAGTCGGATCGGGTGCCTCTCGATGCGGCCCGGATGGCGCTGATCCAGCAGGGGATGGAGATGGCGGCCAGCGTGGGCACCGCCAAGGGATCCCGGGTCCCCGCCGTAGCCGTGGCCGGGAAAACCGGAACCGCGGAGAACCCGGGCTTCGACCACGCGCTCTACATCGGGTACGCGCCGGCCGAGAACCCCGAGGTCGCCGTGGTGGTGGTGCTGGAAAACCGGGGGCACGGCGGGGCGGTGGCGGCGCCGGTGGCGCAGAAGATTCTCTACGCCTACTTCACCCAGCCGGACCGCGTTCCCCGCGGGGAGAGCGAGTGAGAAGCCGCGGGTGGCGCAATGTGGACTGGCCGCTGCTCTTCGCGGTGGCCAGCCTGATCGCGGTCGGCATGGTCGCGGTGTACTCGGCGACCCACATCCCGGCCAATCCGGGACGCAGCGCCCTGTTCGGACGGCAGCTCCAGTGGTTGGCCATGGGTGGTTTCGTGATGCTCATCACGGCGGCGGTTCCGCTTCGGGTCTGGGAGGAGTACAGCCCGCTGCTCTTCGGCGTGGCGGTGCTGTTGCTGGTGGCGGTACCCATCTTCGGCGTGGAACGCGGAGGCGCGCGACGCTGGCTGGCCCTCGGTGGGTTCCAGATCCAACCCTCCGAGGTGGCCAAGATTTCCCTGCTGCTTTTCCTGGCCCGGCTGCTTTCGCGGCCCCGGCTCAACGTGGGCCGTCCCTCGGATCTGGTTCCCGCGCTGCTGGCCGCGGGTCTGGTGTTCCTTCTCATCCTCGCCGAACCGGATCTGGGTACCTCCCTCAGCGTCCCCGCCGCCCTGGTGCCCATGCTGTTCTGGTCCGGGCTTTCGCTCTGGGTGATTCTTGTTCTGGCTTCGCCGCTGCTCAGCGCCATTCTTTCGGTGAACCTCTGGCTATGGCTCATCTTCCTGGGGCTGGTCGGGGTGGGGCTCCTGCTCCGTCGCGCCAGGTCCAAGCTCGTGGTGGCGGTGCTGGCGGTGAACATGGCGGTGGGAGCGGCCACACCCATCCTGTGGAACTCCCTGCGTCCCTACCAGCGTGACCGGGTCACTACGTTCCTGCAGCCGGAGAAGGATCGGGTGGGCGCGGGGTACCAGGTGATCCAGTCCAAGATCGCGGTGGGATCGGGGGGGCTCTATGGAAAAGGACACCTGCAGGGAACCCAGAAGGGGCTCGCTTTCCTGCCCGAACCCCAGACCGACTTCATCTTTTCCGTGCTGGGAGAGGAGTGGGGCTTTGCCGGATGCGCCACGCTCCTGATGCTGTTCGCGTTGCTGGTGGCGCGTGGTCTTTCCCTTGCCGTCAAGGTGCGTAGCCGGTTCGCCAGCCTGCTTGCGGTGGGGATCTGCGGCGTGTGGATGTTCCATATCATCGTCAACGTTGGAATGACCCTGGGCCTGGCGCCGGTCACCGGTTTGCCGCTGCCGTTCATCTCCTACGGGGGGACCTTCCTCATGGCCACCCTGGCCCAGGTGGGGCTGTTGCTCAACGTGGGTCTTCGGCGGAACGAGTTGTGACCTCGGCCAAGGCTCGTCGTGCCCGCTCCGGTGACGCGGCGAGTCCCTACCCGGTGTTGGCCGCGGCGGTGGTCTGTTTCGTGGTGGCTTGCGTCTACGCGATGCTCTCGGAGGGCACCTACCAGGACGACGACGTGGATCGCTACTACATGGCCCGCCAGGTCTTCTCCGACCCCACGCTTCTGCTCGATCGGTGGGGCATGCCCCTGGCCGTTCTTGTCCTTGCCGTTCCCGCCCGGCTCGGGGGCTATCTCGGGGTGGAGTTGACCAGTGCGGTGCTGAGCGGCTTGGCCGCGTTCTGTGTCGGGATGGCGGCCCGCGCGGGGGGGCTTCGTTTTCCGGCCGTTGCCGCGGGGTTCTTCTTTTTCCAGCCCATCGTGCTGGACCTCTCCTACAGCGGATTGGCCGAACCGATCGCCGCGGCCACCCTGGCCGGGATCCTGTGGGCCTGGTATGCCGGTCGCCGTGATGTGGCGGTGCTGCTGTCGGGACTGCTCCCCCTGGCCCGGATCGAAACCGCGGTGCTGATGCTGATCGTGCTTGCCGCGGCCGCGCGTTCCGTTTCCTGGAAGGTCCTCCTTGCCGCGTTCGTTCCGGTCGCGCTGTGGAACCTGGGTGGTTGGATCACCACCGGAAACCTGCTCTACGTGCTGAGCGGCGCCCACTCGAAACCCCTCAACAGTCTCGGGGTGTGGAACTACCTCAGGAACGGGATCGTCATCCTGGGGCCGGTGGTCGCCTTCTTCGTTGTCTGGGGCGCGGTCATGCGGGTGGGGGAGCGGTCCGCTGGGAATCGCTTTCCCCTGCTCGCCGCCGTCCTCGCCGGTACCCACTGGGTCCTGCTTACCCTTCTCGCCTGGGATGCGATCTCCATTGGGCGCAGCATCGGTTTTCTCCGCCATGTTGTGGCCACCGCGCCGGCGCTGGCCCTGGTCGCGACCTGGGGTGTGGGGACGTGGGCCGCAGGGGGTGGATCCCGCCTCCTGCGCATCGGAACAGCCGTGGGGTGGACGGGTCTGGTCGCGTGGAGTCTCTCCCATACCCTGATCGCCCATTCGCTGGTCGGGGAGGGGCGGGTCGAGACGCGGTGGGTGGTCACGGCGGTGCTGGGTCTGTTGGGTGTGTTGTGGAGCGTTCGGCCACGATCCCTTCCGGCGCCGGTCATCGCGGGGGGGCTCCTGGTCGCCGTCGCCGTGCTCACGTTGCGCGTCACGCCGCCCCATGAGCTGAACCCGGAGCGGGAGGCCCTCAGGGGATCCCTGGATCAACTCGTGGAACGCGGGATTCTCAACGATCAACTGATCGTCTACACCAACCACCCCTGGGTTGCCTTCCTGACCGGGCGCGATCGCTACGATCGCCACCGCACCCCACGCCTGACCCAGGCCAACCTGGAGAAGGCGCAGCCGGGATCCCTGGTGCTGTGGGACAACCACTACGGGCATCGCCTGGAGGGGGATGTCGATCTCTCCCTGCTGATGAACGACCCGCGGTTCGGTTATCTTTTCCGTGCCTACGGCGGACAACCCGACACGTTCTTTGTCTACGGGTTTCTCCGCGCTCCCTGATCCCCGACCTCTGTGCACCACCCCGTCCAGGGGGATGAAATCCTGCTATGGAGGCAAAGCGCCCGGTCCTGGGGGACGTGGCTGTTGGATGCGGTGTTGCCGCGTCTCTGTCCGGGTTGTAGCGATGAACTCGTGGCCCGGCGATGGATCTGCGGTCCGTGTCGGCGACGTCTGCGGCTCCTTCCCCCGGTGCGGATCTGCCCCGTCTGTCGTAGCGAGGGGCGGGTGGGGGACCGTGAGGGTGGATGGGACTGCCGCGTGGGGGCACACGCCCGGCTGTCGCTTGCCTGCGGGTTGTGGATGGAGTCGCCCCTGGACGCCATCATCCATGCGCTCAAGTACGAGGAACGGGTGGACCTGGGCCCCGCGCTGGCCCGGTTGGCCGCGAGTCGGATGGACGCGCCGGCGGCGGATCTGATGGTGCCGGTTCCCCTGGCCCCGGGTCGACGGAGGGACCGGGGTTACAACCAGGCCGAGGTTCTCGCGCGGGAGTGGTCGTCCCTGTGGAGCATTCCCATGCACCCGGGACTCCTGGTGCGTCGGCGGGCAACACGGGCCCAGGCACGGCTTGCCGGAGCCGCCCGGCGCAGGAACGTGTCCGGCGCCTTCGCGATGGCAAGGGGAATGCAGGTTCGGGGCGCGCGTTGCGTCCTGGTGGACGACGTCGCGACAACCGGGGCCACCCTCCTCGCGGCCGCGCAACCGCTCCTGGAGGCCGGAGCGACCCGGATTCACTGTGTATCCGTTGCTCTGGCCTAGGCGATCCCATTGGCCATGAATCCGTTAGCCTGCACCGATTCATGTGGTGGATTAGGTGAGGCGGGCCCCGCGGGGACGGAGATCCCCCCGGTTGAGGGATTCCCGAACCTCATGCTATTCTGCCCGTTACGTAACTAGGGTTAGCGTGTTTCAATTCCCCGCGGGGCGGTGCCTTGCGGGTGTTTTCTTGGCCTTCCACCGCATCCTTGTCGCAATCTCTTGTCCCAGTCTCCCTATGATATGAACCCTTTGGATCACATGGAGGATTCGATCCTCCCACTTGTCGCCAAGCCGGGCCAGTACGTCTCCCTCACCCTCGAGGCGGGAGACCCGGTATTCGATGATGCGGCTCGTCGGGTGTGCCTGGTGGTTCCGTCCCCTTCGGCCGAGGCGTTTCGGCGCCCGCAGCCACAGGGGCTCTTTGCCGCGCTGCGGCGAGTGGAGGGGACCGCGGTGGATGTGGCGTTTGCTCCCCAGGTAGATATGATCCAGGCACTGCGGGCCCGGGATCTGCCCTGGTTCGGGATGCGCTACCGCAGACCGTTGCGGGACTACGACGTCATCGTCGCCCTGCCCGAGGATCCGGTCGACCTTCCCGAGTTGCTGGATCTGTTGTCCCTGGGAGGCGTCGAGCCCCAGGTTGCCGGCCGTGATGCGGCGGCTCCCTGGGTCCTGCTTGCCGGTGCTCTCGCACAGACGCCCCGACTGGGGGCCCACTGGGCCGAGCTGGTCCTGCCCGGCGACCCCGAGGCATTTGTCACCGATCTCGCCCGTTGGGCCGGTGCGTTGCGGGGCGCTTCTTCCACGGACCGGGAAAGAATGCTCGCGGAGGCCGCGGGCCTTCCCGGGGTGATCGCGCGCGACACGGACCAGGGCGCGGCACGCTGGTTCCCGGAGCTTCCCCCGGCCCCAATGCCTCCGCTGGTGCCCAGTGCGCCAGGACAAACGGTGGAGTTGGGTCTGGAGATCTCGCGGCGGTCCGAACCGGGAACGATCCGATTCCGGGACGCCCGTTCCATTCTTGCCGGCGCCGACGCGCTCCTGGCAACCACGGGGCACCCGGAAATCTATCTCACCGGCGAGGATGCAGGGCGGCATCCCGACCTGGTCAGGATTCTCGAATCCCTCAACATGCGGCTTTCCCCCCATGGGGTGCATGTGCGGTTGGCCGAGGTCCACCTGGATCAGTTCGAGCCGGCCCTCGCCCGCGAGCTGCTCAAGGGGGCCCAGAGTCGCCAGTTGACCTTTGCCCCGGTGGCGCCGTCGCAGTCCCTGCGTCGGGTCGCCGGTCATCCGCTGAGCGATGACGCGCTGGTGGAGGCGGCCGGCACCGCCCTGCGGGGCGGATGGGCCGCGATCCGCATCCAGATCCGGGTCGGTCTGGCCGGGGAGACCGCCGAGGATCGCGACGCCTGGATCGCTACCCTGGAACGAATTCAAGCCCTGAGGCCCCGCAATGGCGGACCGCGACTCACGGTGACGCTTGTCCCCGAGGGCACCGGGAGCGACGTCGAGGCGTTTGCCGAGGGGATTCGGCAACGCCCCATGGCCCGCCGCATCAAGATCGCCTCCCGACCCGGCGCCGCGGCGCGGGCCCGGGCCTGCCTCGTCGAAGGGACGCCTTGTCCCGCCACCCTGCTTCAGCATCTCGCCGGGCGCGGACTGCATCTTCAGTCCGACCCGGAAGCCTTCGATCCGGACGTCTGGGACAAGGCCCTGGCCCATGCCAAGGCCGCGGGTGGTCCCGGTCCCGGGTTTCCACAGACCCTTGCCCGGCAGGCCGTGGATTCGGCGCTGATGGGGCAATGGGTCGCCTCGGTTTTCGAGCGGACGTCCGACGACGATCCGGCCCCGAGCTGGAGCGGTCCTCCCACCTGGATGGTTGGGCGTAGACCGCGACGTACGGGACGGGGACGCGCCGGACGGACGGCCGAACGCTACCGTGTTCGGTTTTCCAAGTCGGAGCCCATGCGGTTCTCCGCTCATCTCGATGTCACCCGCGCCTTTGATCGGGCGTTCCGCAAGGTTCAGCTGCCGGTCGCCATGTCGCAGGGAAAGGAAAGGAAGCCCCGGGTTTCCTTTGGACCGCCCCTGCCGCTCGGCATGACCAGCGGCGCCGAGTTTGTCGACATCACCTTCGCGCGCGAGGTCCCCGAGACCTTCACGCGGGTGCTCTCCGAGAACCTCATCGAGGGACTCGGGGTGGTGGCTGCCGCACCGATTCGGACCGAAGCAACCTCGTTGAACGCGGCGATCCAGCTTGCAGACTATGAAGTCTCCTTCTCCGACGTCCTGATCCACGATTACCTCGGCCGGTTGGACTTTGATTCGCTCAAGGACCGACTGGACGAGGCGGTGGCCGGCGCGCTGGCCGCGGATACCCTGGAAGTGACCAGGACCCGGGGAGAGACCTCGAAAACCTTTAACGCACGTCCGTCCCTCGTTCGGGCGGAGGTCGTACGCGACGATGGAGGGAGGCCCGTCCTGGGCTTCCGTCTCACCCTGAACTCTCCCGACAGCGTACGCCCCGAGACCCTGACATCCAGGTTGTGTTCCTGGGCAGACTTCGACGAGCGGCTGCTTCGAGTGCATCGAAGCGGTCTTCACATCCCGGGCCGTGACAAGGTCCTTGATCCTCTCGACGTCGTCGCTCCGGATTTCGCCTGGTGGAACCATCCGGTCCGAGGAGGAACGGTCCATTGAGGCTTCCATGGAAAAGTCCATCATCATCCATTCGGACCCGAAAGAAACCCGGGTCGCCATCCTGGAGGACAAGCAGCTAACCGAGCTGCTGGTCGAGCGCCCGGAAGAGCGCCGCATCGTCGGCGACATCTACAAGGGAAAGATCAACGCGGTCCTGCCCGGGATGCAGGCCGCCTTCGTGGAGATCGGTCTGGCCAAGACCGCGTTCCTCCACGCCTCCGATCTCTCCAGTGCTCTCGGCGAGGACATTGATCTCGACGACGAGGACGAGGAGGAGGGAGACAAGGGCGGCGGTGGCGGTCCCCAGGGAGGCGGCCGCGACGGGGGTCGTGGACGCGGGGGAGACCGGGGACGCGGCGGTCGGGGACGTGGTCGCCGCCAGTCCGCCCCTCGGCGCGACAATCCGGCGCCCAAGATCGAGGACCACCTCCAGAAGAGCCAGGAGGTGGTGGTCCAGGTCACCAAGGAACCCATCTCGACCAAGGGACCCCGGGTCAGCCAGCAGGTGACCCTCCCCGGCCGGTACGTGGTGTTTCTTCCCGGAGCGGATCACGTGGGGGTTTCCCGCAAGATCCCCAGCCGGGACGAACGGATCCGGCTCAAGAAGATCCTGCGCGACCTGAAGCCGGCCGGAGCCGGGCTGATTGTCCGCACCGCGGGCGCTGGGCACACCCGGGAGGAATTCACCCAGGACGTTGCCCACCTGGTCAGCCTGTGGAAGAAGATCGAACGGCGCTCGTCCTCGGCCCCGTCACCCGCCCTGATCCACCGTGAGATGTCGCTGGCCACGGGGCTGATCCGCGATCTGCTCACCGAGGACGTGACCGAGGTGGTGTGCGACAACCCGGACATCGAGGCGGAACTCGTCGAGTACCTCAACGCGGTTTCGCCCGACATGGTCAAGCGGGTGCACACCTACCGCGGCAAGCTGCCCATCTTCGACCACTACCGTATCGAGAGCGAGATCGAAAAGCTCTTCGAGCGCAAGGTGTGGCTCAAGCACGGCGGCTACATCGTGATCGACCAGGCCGAGGCGCTCATCGCCATCGACGTGAACACCGGTCGGTTCGTGGGGAAGAAGAACCAGGAAGACACGATCACCAAGACCAACCTGGAGGCGGCCAAGGAGATCAGCCGGCAACTGCGACTCCGCGACATCGGCGGCATCGTCGTGCTCGACTTCATCGATATGGAGAACGAGAGCAACAAGAAGGCGGTGCTCGAGGAACTCCGGCGCCACCTGAAACGGGACCGCAACCGGACCAAGACGTTCAATGTCTCGGAGCTGGGTCTGGTCGAGATGACCCGGCAGCGGGAACGCCCGAGCCTGCTCAGCTACTACTCCGACGACTGCCCCACCTGTTCCGGTCTCGGTCAGGTGCTGTCCCTGGAGACGGTTGCTCTCAAGGTGGAGCGTCTGCTGACCCGGATCGGGGTCAACACCCAGGAGAAGCTGATCGAGCTGCGGGTGGCTCCGGAACTGGCCCAGCACCTGATGAACGCCGAGTACGCCGAGCGCCTCGCGGGGCTGGAGAAGAAGTTCAGCTTCGAGTTGGACCTGCGCGACGACCCGAGACTTCCCCGGGGGGACGTGAAGGTGATCTTCCCCCGCACCAACGAGGATGTGACCGAACGATTCCGGCCCTAGGGACTCGTTTCCCGGTAGGGAACGGTCATGCCACGCTCCGGGCCACTGGACCCGGATCGTGGCACGGGTCTCTAGTTCGGTATCGGATCGGGTCCCTCGGTCATGCCGACGATGACCTCGCCCGGGCCGGGTGCGGCGCCCATGGGGTCAATGTCGTCGGTGATGGTGAGCAGACCCGGGTTGGGTCCCTTCACCTTGACGCTGAACGGAACGCTTTGCCCCGGCCCCACCTTGACGTTGACCACGATGTCCTGGAGCTTGTTGCCATCGTTGTAGCGTACGCCCACCTGGACGGTCTGGAGCGTGGTCCCGGAGTTGGCGACCGTGGCGTGGATCGTCTTGCCCGAAAGCGAGCCGTTCTCGACCGTCACCTCGCCGGCCAGGCCGGTGGTTGGGAGGAGCAGGAGGCAGCCGAGGGCCGCCACAATGCGGGGAAGGATACGAGGCATGAAAAAACTCCCTTCAAGTGCGAGTGCATGGTCCGCCACTTGAGGGAGCAACTACGGGGAGTCTAGGGGAAGACGGGTCCGATTGCCAGGTGGCCCCTCCCCGCTGCACGGAGAGGCACCCCACCCTTGTGTCTCGGGCGGAGGGGAGTTGACTCATCCGGACCTGCTTGCTAGTCTATGCCGCTCTTTTTGTCGGGGGGTTTGGCGTAGGCTGGCTCCCAGGGAGACATCAGAATGTACGCAGTGATCAAGGTTGCCGGTTTCCAGTACCGGGTCGAAAAGGACCAAGTCCTTAAGGTGCCTCTACTTAAGGCCGATGCGGGTTCCACCCTCAACGTCGAGGACGTGCTTTTGGTGGGGGACGGCGACGGCATCCGCGTGGGCACGCCCACCGTGGAAGGCGCCGTGGTCTCGGCCCAGGTGCTCAGCCACGGACGCGGTCCCAAGCTGGTGGCGGGCAAGTTCAAGCGGCGGATCAAGTATCGCCGCAAGTGGGGCCACCGACAGGACTATACCGAGATCAAGATCAGCGGTATTTCGGGCTAGGCCAGGAAAGGACACCCAAATGGCTCACAAAAAAGGCGTCGGCTCCAGCCGTAACGGCCGGGACTCACCGGGTCAGCGACTCGGGGTCAAGGCATTCGGGGGCGAGAACGTGACTGCGGGCAGCATTATTGTGCGCCAGCACGGCACGAAGTTCCATCCGGGTGCCAACGTGGGACGGGGCAAGGATGACACCCTGTTCGCCCTCATCGACGGCAAGGTCCGGTTCCATCGCAAGGGACGGGACAAGAAGATGGTTGCCATCGACCCGGTCGAGTAAGACCCTCCAGTGTTTCAGGAGTGTTTTCAGGGACCTGCTCCCGGCGATGGCCGAGATGCGGGTCCTTTTTTTTTGCGACCTGAGGCGGCGCCGGTGCGGTGTCGCGGCAACGGATCACGGTTCACAGGAGAGACGACGACATGAAGAAGGTGAGTGTTATCGGGGGTGGAGGAAACGTGGGGGCCTCGGCCGGCCTGTACCTGGCCGAGCGCGGTATTTGCGAGGTGCTCCTGGTGGACATCGCCGAGGGGATTCCGCAGGGGAAGGGACTGGACCTGCTCGAGGCGGGGCCGGTGCGGGGCTACGACTCCCGGGTCCTCGGCACCAACCGCTTCGAGGACATCGAGGGTTCGGATGTGGTCCTGGTCACCGCGGGCTTTCCGCGCAAGCCGGGCATGAGCCGCACCGACCTCCTGCTCAAGAACGCGGAGATCGTGGGCAGCATCGGCGGCCAGATCAAGAAGTACGCCCCCAATGCCTACGTGGTGGTGGTGAGCAATCCGCTGGACATCATGACCTACCACATGATGAAGACCACCGGTTTCCCGGCCAACCGGGTCGTGGGCATGGCCGGTGTGCTGGACTCGGCGCGGTTCCGCGCCTTCATCGCCCTGGAACTGGGCGTGGCCGCGACCGATGTCCACGCCATGGTTCTGGGCGGGCACGGGGACTCCATGGTTCCCCTTCCGCAGTACGCGACGGTGAGCGGGGTGACCATCAAGGACCTGCTCGCACCCGAGGTGATCGACCGCCTCGTGGAACGTACGCGCAAGGGGGGCGGTGAAATCGTCGCGCTGCTCAAGACGGGAAGTGCGTTCTATGCACCGGGGGCCAGCGCGGCCCAGATGGTGGAAGCGATCCTGCTCGACAACAAGCGGTTCGTGCCCGCCGCGGCGCTCTGCACCGGTCAGTACGGGGTCGAGGGTACCTACGTGGGGGTTCCGGTCATCCTGGGCGCGGGTGGGGTCGAGAAGATCGTCGAGTTGCCCCTGGACGAGGCCGGGCTTGCCGCCCTGCGTGCTTCGGCCGACGAGGTGAAGGACGGCATCCGCGAACTCCCGGCGTAGCGGCGCGGTCGCGATGTCCCGGGTTGGACACGTCCTGACCACCGTCTGGGGAGCGCTCTTTTCCCTGGTCTGGTGCACCTATATCGGGATCAGCTATTGCCTGCTCCGCCCGTTCGAGAAACAGGGGAAGTGGTACGACCGGCAGTTCCAGCAGATGTGCCGGGTGCTGGTATGGGCGTTGGGGGTCCGGTTGGTCGTGGAAGGGGACGAGCACTTCCCCGCGGATCGCCCGGTCCTCCTCATGGCCAACCACCGGAGCTATCTGGACATCCCCGCGCTTACCGCGGCCCTTCCCGGACACAGCATCCGCTACGTGGCCAAGAAGTCCCTGGGCTGGATTCCGTTCCTGGGCTGGGCCATCGCGCTCAGTCCCTGCATTCTCATCGACCGGGAAGACGGGCGCAGCTCGCTCAAGCAGATCCAGGCCGGGGCCAAGGCGCTACCGCCCGGGGCCGCGCTGGCCATCTTTCCCGAGGGGACCCGCTCGGAAAGCGACACCATGCTCCCCTTCAAGAAGGGGGCTTTCCTGCTGGCTGTCGGTAGCGGGGTCGCGGTGCTGCCGGTCAGCGTACGGGGTTCGCGGGAGATCTGGGGCAAGGGTGCTTGGCTCTTCCGGCCGGGGACGATCCACATTCGTGTCCATCCCCCGATCGAGATCCCGGAAGGACGCCGCGCGACCACCGCAACCCTTCTTGGCCAGGTCCGGGAAACCATCGCGTCGGGGCTGGACGCGGGCTGATACCATGGAGGTCCCCCAGGGACTCCGAAAGGACCGGTATGAAGCTCCTCATCCTCGGCGGCACCCGATTCCTGGGCCGCCATCTGGTGGAGACCGCCCTTGAAGCGGGGCACGACATCACCCTGTTCAACCGGGGTGAATCCGCTCCCGACCTCTATCCCGACCTGCCCCAGGTCCACGGTGACCGGGACGGGGGCCTGTCCAAGCTGGGTGACACGACCTGGGACGCGGTCATTGATCCCAGCGGCTATGTCCCGCGTCTGGTGGGGGACGCGGCCCGGTTCTTCGCCGAGCGCACCCGCCACTACACCTTCATCTCCAGCATCTCCGTGTACCCGGAGCATACGGCCAGGCTGGACGAATCCGCGCCGGTCCAGGTGCTGGAGGACCCCACCACCGAGGAAGTGACTCCGGAAGCCTACGGCGGACTCAAGGCACTGTGCGAGGAAGCGGCCGAGGCCGCCATGCCGGGCCGGGTTCTCCACGTCCGTGCGGGCATGATCGTGGGTCCCTACGACACCACGGACCGGTTCACCTTCTGGGTCCGGCGCGTGGCCTGCGGAGGACGCTTTCCCATTCCCGGGCCGCCCGATCGGCCGATCCAGTTGATCCACGGGGGAGACATCGCCCGGTGGGTGCTCTCCATGGCCGAGCGGGGCGAAGGCGGCGTGTTCAACACCACCGGCCCCGATACCCCGCACACCATGGGGACGGTGATCGGCACGATTCGCGAGGCGAGCGGAAGCTCCGCCGAACCGGTCTGGCTTCCCGATCAACCCTTCCTGGATCAGGGGCTCAACTACTGGAGTGACCTTCCGTTCGTGATCGATGCCGAGAGCATGGGGGTCATGGACGTGGATGTCTCCCGGGCGATCGCGGCCGGGCTCACCCTGCGACCGCTTCTGCAGACGGTGCGGGAAACCCTGGCCTGGGACATGGGGCGCCCGGTGGGGACCCAGCTCAAGGCCGGGATGTCGCCGGAGAAGGAAAGGGCTGTACTGGAGGGGAGTGCGTGAAACATCCCTGGATCTTCTGGTTGGTCTTGGGAACCCTGGCCCTGGGGTGCGCCCAGGACTCCGGCCCCACGGTTGATGGTGAACTCTCCTTGCCCTCCTATTGGAAGTCGCTGGGTCGATCCGGAAGCGACATCACCGGGCTCACGGTGGGCCCGGGCGGCCTGGTGGTCATGGAGCGCACCGGCAGTGTTTCCGTCCAGAGACCGGCGTTCACCGGCGCCTGGGTCCAGGCCCCGCTGGGTTTCTCCGACCTGGAGGGGAATGTCGGTGACCTGGGTCTGACCGCGGTGGCCCAGACCCAGGATGCCATCTGGATCGCGGCCCACCTGGCCCAGGATGATCCCCGGGCAAGCCTGTACACGTTGCGAAGCGGCGTTTCCTGGGAACCCATCGTCCCCCTGGAGCCGGTGGTTCGGATTCTCGATCTGTACCGGGACAAAACAGACGCACTGTGGCGCATCGACGGGGATCGGGTCCTGGTGACCGCGGCCGACGGATCAACCCGGCAGGCATCGCCCGGGACGTTCGAGGGGATCATCCAGGCAAGACTGTTCGCGGCCGAAGGGTCCGTGCTCATTGCGGGGTGGCAGGGGGTGTCCCCGCTCCTGCGGCGCAGCGCCGACGGGGGGCGCACCTGGAGCGCCATTCCCGTTCCCGACGGCGTGCGTCGGGTGGAAGCCGCGGGGGCTGCCGGGAATCCGGAGCACCTGTACGCGGTGTTCGATGGATCGGTGCAGACGCGGGACGCCTCCTCCCGCAAGTGGACGGAACTGCGCAAGGTGGGGCGCGTGCCGGGGGGATTCTTCGTGAACCCGGCCGATCCCTTGGAAGTGGTGGTGGTGGCCGAGTCCATCTATCTCACCCGCGACGGGGGAACGCAGTGGGTGCAGTTCCCGCCACCGGGACCCACCCACTTCGAGACGGCGGCCATGGATTGGCCCAGCGGCACGGTGGTGGTCACGGTGACCGATTTCCTCCGGGACGCGGTCTTTGCCTTCGACCTTGCCGGTGCCTGGGCCGTCCTGGAGTGAAGGATCATGACGAACCGTTTTCCCTTGGCGAGGAACTGGCGCACAGCCTGACCCACGGATTGGGGCTGGCCCTGGGGATCGCCGCCCAGGTGATCATGATCGTGTTCGCGGCCCAGCGGGGAACGGCGGTCCATGTGGTGGCCTGCACCATCTACGGAACGACCCTCATCCTGCTCTACGGGGCGTCCACCCTGTACCACGGTCTTCCTCCGGGGCGCGCCAAACGGGTGGCCGGGATCCTCGATCATGCCGCGATCTTTGTTCTCATTGCCGGGACCTACACCCCGTTTACCCTGGTGACCCTCCAGGGAGGGCTCGGTTGGACCCTGTTCGGGATCACGTGGGGGGTCGCCTTGGCCGGCGTGCTGCTCGAGGCGATTTCCCGCGGGCGATTTCGCAGGGTGCAGTTGGGTTTGTATCTCCTGATGGGGTGGATGGTGGTGCTGGCCATCAAGCCGTTGGCAAGGGGGCTCGATACGGGCGGGCTCGCGCTGCTGGTGGCGGGCGGTTTGGCCTACACCCTGGGGGTCGTGTTCTATGTATGGCGCAGTCTCCCGTTCCATCACGCGGTGTGGCATGTCTTTGTCCTGGCCGGGAGTGCGTGCCATTTCTTCTGTGTTCTGTTCTACGTGATTCCCCGCTAGCCTCCGGGACCTTCATCGATCGGTCCCGGTCCTGCCGGGCCATGCCCTATACTTGCCATCGACCCGGGCTTCGAGGTCGTCATCATGCCCACTGAACGCCTGCACCTGGTGTTGCTGGCCCTACCCCTGGCCATTCTGCTCGCCCCCATCACCGCCCGCGCCTGCAGTTGTGTCCCAGCCGAAGGAATCCAGGTCGTAGGAAGCGCGGACCTGCTTTTCCTTGGCCGGGTTGTCGAGATCAACGATCCCTCGGCCGGTGCCCGCATCCTTTCCGGCGCCGATCGATTGTTTGTTCGTTTCGACGTGGAGACGATGTTCAAGGGGGAGCCCGCACTCGAGGTCGAAGTGGCCACCGTACGGGACGGCGCGGCCTGCGGGTACACGTTCAGGGAGGGGATCCGCTACGTCGTCGTGGCGCATGGACAGAACGGGTTGTGGTCCACCGGTCTTTGTTCCGGCACGGCACGGGCTGATCGTGCCGCGGACCTCCTCGCGCTCCTTGACACCCTCGATCTTCCCACCTTGCCCGGGCGATTCGATCGCGAGCTCGTGCTTCGGCTCATTGCCCAGGCGGATACGGCGTCGACCCTCGAGTCACGAACCGCCTCCATCCGGGCTCTGGGCGCCGTGGCCAAACAACCCCGAGTCTCGCTCGCTGCGCTGGAACGCTGGTTCCGGGAGGGGACGGTGGGCGAACGCGTGGCCTGCGTCTTCGCGTCGACCCGCTTTCGTGGTTCAGGCCCACGGGTAAGGCCGCTCCTGGTCGAGGCATTGGCAGACACTTCGGGGCGTGTCCGTGAATCCGCGGCGCGGGGGCTGCCCCGTACGTATGGCCAGTACGAGTATCCGGCGGTGGTCCTGACGGTCCTTCATGAACACCCGGATCCCGAAGTTCGCCGCCTCGCGGCAAGTGGGCTTGGGGGAAGGGGGGGCGTTCGTGCGGGGCGCGATCTTGTGGGGGCCCTGGACGACGGGGACCCCGGGGTGAGGTTGGCCGTGGTCGAGGCGGCGGGTCGCTACGGGGATGAGGACCGGTACCTCTTCGACCCGCTCGTCCCGTCGCTGGAGGATCCCGATCCCTTTGTGCGGTCCGCGACGCTCCGGGCACTCTGGCGAACCGCACCGGATCGGGCGCTGCCGCTCGTCGAGTCCGGGTTGGTCTCTCCGGATTCCGTTCGCCGGGCCGACTGTCTGCGCTTGGCGACCAGGAACCAGTTCGCTGACCTCGAGTCCTCCCTGCGGGCCGGTCTGGCCGATCCCAGCTCTCGCGTGCGCCGGGAAGCCTGGGAGGCCTGGCGGATCCTTCACGGGATCCCGGTGGATTCGACGACCCTGATCCAGGGGTTTCGGGATCCCGATGCCAGGGTGCGTCTCGCCGTGTTGGGGTGCCTCTCCAATCGAGGGGAGACCAGGGATGGGTTCCGGGACACACCGTTCTACCGGTGGGAACTCGCGGTCCTCACCCGGGATCCATCCCCGACGGTGCGCGACCGGACCCTGCATGTCGTCATCGTCTCCGGGCTGACTGGAGCCTTCGCGGAGACGCTCATCGGCATGGTGGATGATCCGGATGCCGGCGTGCGGCGGTCCGCCGTGCTGTGTCTACGGCGGGTACCGGGAACCCCGGAGATCCGGGCGGCCCTGGAGCGAGCGCTTGGGGACCGCGATCCGGATGTGCGGGAAGCGGCCGCATACGCGCTCGAGGGCGGTCGCTGAAGGCCTTCGACCCCCAGGAAAGAAGGCCGGGCCCCTTGGGGAGCCCGGCCTCTTCCGTTCGCGTGGACGCTCTCCGGTCTAGGTGCCGGCGAGGTAGTCCGTGGAGTACGCGATCTGCTCCGGGGTCAGCTTGTCCAGACCCATGCCCATGGTCTTGAGCTTGAGCGCCCCGATGTCCTGGTCCTGCTTCTCGGGGATGTCGTAGACCAGCTTGTCCATCTTTGCTCCCTCACGGGTGAGACGCAGGAGCGAGAGGAACTGGTTGGCGAAGGACATGTCCATCACCTCGGACGGGTGCCCCTCGGCCGCGGCCAGGTTGACCAGACGTCCCTGCGCGAGCAGGTAGATCCTGCGGCCGTCCTTGAGCGTGTACTCCTCGTTGTTGGCCCGGATCGTCCGCTTGGACTTCTTGAGCCGCTCCAGATCCGCGATGTTGATCTCGCAGTCGTAGTGACCCGTGTTGCAGACGATGGCGCCTTCCTTCATCTTCTTGAAGTGACGCTCGGTGATGACGTCCTTCATCCCGGTAGTGGTGATGAAGATGTCGCCGAGCTTGGCCGCCTGGTCCATCTTCATGACCTGGAAGCCCTCGAGCGCCGCCTTGAGCGCCGCGGTCGGCTTGATCTCGGTCACGATGACGTTGGCGCCCATCCCCTTGGCCCGCATGGCGGTGCCGCGACCGCAGTGACCGTAGCCGGCCACCACGAAGGTCTTGCCGGCCACCAGCACGCTGGTCGCGCGCAGGATCCCGTCGAGCGAGCTCTGACCGGTGCCGTAGATGTTGTCGAAGTCCCACTTGGTCTCGGCGTCGTTCACGGCCACGATGGGGTACATGAGCTTGCCGTCGTCGGCCAGGGCCCGCAGCCGCTGCACGCCGGTGGTGGTCTCCTCGGTGCCGCCCAGGATGCCGTCGGCGGCGTCCTTGCGCTTGGTGTGCACGGTCATGATGAGATCCGCGCCGTCGTCGAGGGTGAGGGTGGGCTTGAAGGCGAGGGTCTCCTCGATGCACCAGTAGAAGTCCTTGGTGTCCATCCCGTGCCAGGCGTAGATGCTGCTGCCCTTGGCGGCCAGGGCGGCGGCCACGTCGTCCTGGGTGGAGAGCGGGTTGCAGCCGGACCAGGACACCTGGGCCCCGGCGGCCCGCAGGGTCTCGACCAGCACCGCGGTCTCCTTGGTCACGTGGATGCAACCGGCGACCCGCATGCCCTTCATGGGCTTGGTCTTGCGGTACTTCTCCCGCAGGGCCATGAGGACCGGCATGCGGCTCTCGGCCCACTCGATCCGCCGACGACCGGCGGGAGCGAGCTCGATGTCGCGCACCTTGAAGTTCTTGCCCGTGTCGAACCCGGCCTGGGCCCGGGTCGCGGCGCCGTTCTTTCCGTTCTTTGCCGTCTTGGCCATTCTGTCTCTCCTCGTTTGCGGCGCTCGAGGCCGCGTTGCGTTGCGGCGATGTGCCGCGGTTGTCGAACGACCCGCAGGCCGTGTCGAAACTCTCTAGCGGGCGCGGACGCGACCGCCGTTCTGGGCCCGGCCGGACCGGGCGGTGAACACGTTGAGGCGGCTCCACCGACCCGAAGTGGGGGTGGGGATCCGCTGGAACTCGGGAACGCTGAGCCCGGCATCGATGCACCAGGCGCCCAGTTGGGCCGGTTCGAACCCGGCCCAGCGATGCCCCTCCTCGTCCAGGAGCCAGCGCTCCTGGTGGGTCTCGAAGTCGATCAGGACCAGTCGCGCGTCCTCGCGCAGCACCCGGGACACTTCCCGGAGCAGGGCCGAAGGATCATTGAGGTGATGCATCACCATGTTGATCACCGCGCCATCCACGCTGGCGTCGGGAAGCGGCAGGCGCCCCGCGTCCGCGCGCAGGAAGGTGACCGAGTTGGCCCGGGCCGCCCGGACCCGGTCCCGGGCCCGTTCCAGCATGCCCCGGCTCAGATCCACGGCCAGCACCCGATCCACGTGCCGGGCCAGGAGGGGGAGCAGGGATCCGGTGCCGGTTCCCACATCCAGCAGGGTCAGCTCGCGGGGGATCAGCCCGGCCAGGGCGAAGGAACCGGCATAGGTTCCCAGTGACTCGCTCCGCCCGGTGTCCCATCCCTCGGCGACCCGATCAAAGAACTCGCGGCCCGGCTCCACCCGGCGGGCCAGGACCTCGGCCAGCCGGATCCGGTCCCGCTCGGTCTCCGAGGGTTCCTGGGTGGTGGCGCGGAGCGCCTCCCAGGTGACGGAAGCCTCGCCCTCCCGGCTCAGGGAGTAGAAGGCGGACGTGCCCTGGCGTCGGTCCCGCACGAACCCGGACTCCCGCAACACCCCGAGATGAGTGGAAACCCTGCTCTGCGACATGCCGAGAATGTCCGTAAGTTCTTTCACGGTAAGCTCTTCCGCTTCCAGCAGGAACAGGGTCCGCAGGCGGGTGGCGTCGGCGAGGGCTTTGAGGCGTACGAGTGTGGTCATGTGTTTAATCAATCCATCCGGATGAAGCGATGAATATACAGCCTCCTGCGGACCGGGTCAACGCGTACGTCGCTCCTCCTGAAGTTCGGGTTCCGGCAGGCCGATAACCGGGGGACGAACCTGGGAGGGACCTGACATGCGATCCAAACGACCCCTGAACGTCCAGCGTGGCATCCTTGCCCTGGGCGCCCGTATCTCCATGACCGCCTTGGTGTGTCTGGTCCCGGTGGCCGGCGCGGCCGATCCCAACGCCCTGGATCGTTGGTGCGGATGGGACACGCACGCCGGCCAGCTCATGTGCCCTCGTGACGTGGCCGCCCACCCCAACGGATCCGTCTATGTGGTGGATGCCTGCCTGCATCGTGTCCAGCACTTCGGCGCCGACGGCGCCCTGCAGGGGGGATGGGGAGAGTGGGGGAGCGAGCCGGGCCGGTTCGATACCCCGCAACAGATCGCGGTGGGTCCCGGCGGCTGGCTGTATGTCGCCGATACGGGAAACCATCGGGTCCAGGTCTTTGATGACCAGGGGGCTTTCATCGGCACCTGGGGTACCGAAGGGACCCAACCGGGGCGATTCGACAGCCCCCGAGGGATCGCCGCGACCACGACTGAGATCTATGTCGCCGATGCGGGGCGGATCCAGGTCTTCACCCCCAGCGGGGAATGGTCCCGGGAGTGGGCCACCCTGGGGGACCTGGTCGCCCTGAGCGTAGCCGGGGACGGCGTGCTGTTGGGGTCGGGGTATGCCACCTCCCGCGTGGAGCGCTACACCGCCGAGGGGGACCCCCTGGGACCGATTCGCCCCGGGCGGACGGCCGAGTTGGCTCCGTTTCGGCCCACCGGGCTCTGCTCCCAGGGTGACAATGTCTTCGTGGGAGAGGAGTGGACCGGCCGGATCCAGCGCCTGGGGGCCGGGGGCGTCCTGACCGGGGTCTGGGAGACCGGACCCGAGTCGGGTGTTGTCGCCGGCATCGATGTCGCCGCGGACGGGACGCTGATCGTCGCGGACGCCAATGGGTGCGTCCATCGGTTCACCACCGGGAGTCCTACCCCCACCTCGCCGGTCAGCTGGGGATTTCTCAAGTCCCGCTATCCCTGATCGAAAAAGACTCCTGACAAAACCCCGCCCGTTCGCTAAGGTAGATCGGGCCTCCGCAACTGCGTCCACCGACACGAGTTCGGTCCCGCGGACGCCCCGGCCGGTCTCTGACGAGGCTGCCCGATCGGTCTTGAACCTTTCGATTCGTTCCTGATCCACGAACCTCTTGCTGTCGCCGCCGTTCCGTTGACCGTCCCATGAACCCTGCGCGGTTCCGACGGCCCACGCGGAACGCCGGGAGGGAACAACGCTGCGTGCGTGTGCTCGGTGTGATTCCCGCTCGTTTCGGATCCACCCGGTTTCCCGGGAAGCTCCTGGCACCCCTCGGCGATCGTCCGGTTCTGGCTCATGTCATGGGTCACGCGGGACAGGCACAGACCCTGGATCGGCTGATCGTGGCCACCGACGATCCACGCATCGCCCGGGTCGCATCCGGGGCCGGTGTGGAATCGGTCATGACCCCGGCGGACCTGCCGTCCGGTTCCGATCGGGTGGCCACCGTCATGCGCTCCCTGGCCGGAGCCGGCGATCGGTACGACGTCGTGGTCAATGTCCAGGGGGACGAACCGTTCCTGCCCGGCGAGGCGATCGACCGGGCGGTGGAGCATTTGTTGAAGGATCCGGAGGTGGCCATCGCCACCCTGGCCGTGCCCGCCGGGCCGGACGATCTGGATCGCCCGGACGTGGTGAAGGTGGTCATGGGGCCACCGGGGCGGGCGCTGTATTTTTCCCGGGCCGCGATTCCCTATCCGCGAAATCCGGAGGGGGTGGCCGGGTGGAGGCACGTGGGTTTGTATGCCTTCCGGGCCGCCTATCTGGAGCGGTTCGTAGGACTCCCGGTAAGCCCGCTGGAACGGCGCGAGTCGTTGGAGCAGTTGCGAGCACTGGAAGATGGAGCCGCCATCGGGGTGGCGGTGGGGGACTGGCCCGCGCTGGGGATCGATACCCCCGGTGATCTGGCCAGGGCCCAGGACACTTTGCGACGATTGAAATCTAAGGAGGAAGCGTGACCAAGTACGTCTTCGTGACCGGGGGCGTGGTGTCGTCCCTCGGCAAGGGCATTGCGGCATCGTCGCTGGGGTTCCTGCTCAAGGCGCGGGGGCTCAACGTCACCCTGCAGAAGTGCGACCCCTATCTCAACGTGGACCCGGGAACGATGAGCCCCTATCAGCACGGCGAGGTCTACGTGACCGACGACGGCGCCGAGACGGACCTCGACCTGGGACACTACGAACGCTTCATTGATCGCAACCTGTCCCGGTTCAACAACATCACCACCGGACAGATCTACGACCGCATCATTCGCCGGGAGCGGGACGGGGAGTATCTGGGCGCCACCGTCCAGGTCATTCCCCACGTCACCGACGAGATCAAGCGGCGCATCCGCATGGTCGGGGACGCCGGCGGGGTCGATGTGGCCATCGTGGAGATCGGGGGCACGGCGGGCGACATCGAGAGCCTTCCGTTCCTCGAGGCCATCCGGCAGTTGCGCCTCGACCTCGGACCGACCAACTGCATGGTCATGCACCTCACCTATGTGCCCTACATCAAGGCGGCGCGTGAGATGAAGACCAAGCCCACCCAGCACTCGGTGCGGGAACTGCGCGAGATCGGGATCCAACCGGACGTGCTGATCTGTCGCGCGGAGTGGAGCCTCTCCGCTCCGATCCGCGAGAAGATCGCCCTCTTCTCCAACGTCCACACCGACCGGGTGATCGAAGCCCCGGATGTGGAGAGCATCTACGAGGTGCCGCTGACCCTGCACCAGGGACAACTCGACGCGCGGGTGCTGGAGATCCTGGATCTGAAGGCGGACGAACCGGAACTCGAGGAGTGGAAGACCATCGTCCAGCGCATCAAGGAGGCGCCGGAGTCCTGCACCATCGCGGTGGTCGGCAAGTACACCCATCTTCGCGACGCCTACAAGAGCATTATCGAGGCCATCACCCATGGAGGTGCGGCCAACGAGGCTCGCGTACGCATCCGCTGGGTCGATTCGGAGGAACTCTCGGAGAAGGATCCGCGCCAGGTCCTGGGGGAAGCGGACGGCATCCTTGTCCCCGGCGGTTTCGGGGATCGCGGCATCGAGGGCAAGGTGGCGGCGGCCCGCTTTGCCCGCGAGAACGGCATTCCGTACTTCGGAATCTGCCTCGGTCTGCAATGCGCCTCGATCGAGTTCGCCCGTAACGTGTGCGACCTGGAGGGGGCCAACTCGAGCGAGTTCGCGCCGGAGACCCCGTACCCGGTCATCGACCTCATGGCCGACCAGAAGGAGACGGATCAGTTGGGAGGCACCATGCGTCTGGGCGCGCAGGACTGCCTGCTCGAGCCCGGCTCCGTGGCCCGCGAGGCCTACGGCGTGGCCGAGGTGGCCGAGCGGCATCGCCACCGCTGGGAGTTCAACAACGCGTTCCGGGAAACGTTCAAGAAGAACGGCATGCGCATCTCCGGGGTGAACCCGCAGCGGGACCTCGTCGAGGTCATCGAGCTTCCGGATCACCCGTGGTACGTGGCGGTGCAGTTCCATCCGGAACTGCGGTCCCGTCCCAACCGCCCGCATCCGCTGTTCAAGGATTTCATCCGGGCCGCGCTGGCGGCACGCAGCCGCGATCACAGCGACGATCAGGCACTCTCGGCCGGCCAGGCATGAGACGACCTTCCCACGCCGTTGCCGCGCGGGGCGTGCGGTTCGACGGAAGCCGTCTCGCGGTGATCGCCGGCCCGTGCGTGATCGAGGACGCCGGGCTGGTGGACGAGGTGGCCACCGAGCTCAAGCGCCTCACCGCGGAACACGATCTGCCCCTCGTCTTCAAATCGTCCTACGCCAAGGACAACCGCAGTTCCGTGCGGTCCTATCGCGGGCCGGGCGCGGCCGAGGGACTCCGCATCCTGGAGCGCCTGCGCGAGCGGCATGACCTGCCCATCCTTTCGGATGTGCACACCGCGGAAGAGGTCCCCGCGGCGGCCGCGGTCCTGGACGTGTTGCAGATTCCTGCGTTCCTGTGTCGCCAGACCTCCCTGCTGGAAGCGGTGGGACGCACCGGTGTTCCGGTCAACATCAAGAAGGGGCAGTTCGTTGCACCCCGGGACATGGCCAGGGCGGTGGAGAAGGTACGCGCGGCCGGGGGGTCCCAGGTCCTGCTCACCGAGCGCGGCGCCTCGTTCGGCTACAACAACCTCGTCGTCGACATGCGCAGCTTCCCCATCCTGGCCGAGACCGGATGTCCGGTGGTGTACGACATCACCCACAGCCTGCAGTTGCCGGGCGGGGGAGAGGTCACCGGGGGGGACCGGGAGTTCGCCTTGCCGCTGGCCCGGGCCGCGGTGGCGGCCGGCGCGCATGCCGTGTTCTTCGAGACCCATCCCGATCCGAACGCGGCCCTCAGCGATCCCGCGACCCAGCTTCCCCTGACCGAGATCCCCAGGCTCCTGCGACACCTCGCGGCAACCTGGCAGGCAATGCGCGATCTGGACGCGGCGGGAGTGGACGTGTGATCCAGGCGCTGGTGCTCGACGTGGACGGTGTGCTCACCGACGGGGGGATCATCCTCGACGGGGGCGAGGGGGAGTGGAAGCGATTCCATGCCCGCGACGGGGTGGGCATCAAGCTGGCCCAGACCGCGGGCGCGGACGTCCTGTTTCTCACCGCGCGATCGTCTCCTCCCGCCCGGCGACGGGCCCGGGAACTGGGGGCGTTCTACGCGGTCGGGGTGAAGCACAAGGAGTCGTTCCTGGAGACCTGGCTCGCGGAACGGGACATCGCGTGGAACCGGGTCGCCATGGTGGGAGATGACCTCCAGGACCTCGGGGTGCTGCGACGCGTCGGCACGCCCATCGCGGTCGCGGACGCCTGCCACGAGGTGCGCAAGGCGGCCAAGTACGTGACGCGGGTTCCCGGGGGCGCCGGAGCGGTGCGGGATGCGGTGGAGTGGCTCCTGGACGAGGCAGGGATCCGGATCCGCACGGTGCAGGCTTTCCTCAACCAGGAAACCGGTTTCGGATTCGGCGAGGTTGACACCGGCGGTCCCGGCCTGTGAGCGACCGGGACCGGGACCCGCTTCACATCGGTCGGGACGTCCTGGAGCGCGAGGCGCAGGCGTTGCTCACCGTCCGGGATCGTCTTGGGCCCTCGTTCGCCGAGGCGGTTGCCCTTCTCGAGTCGACCGGGGGACGGATCCTGGTCACCGGGGTGGGCAAGAGCGGGGCGATCGGGGCGAAGATCGCCGCCACGCTCACCAGCATTGGTTCACCGGCAACCTACCTCCATCCCACCGACGCCCTTCACGGGGATCTGGGAATCGTGCGCGAAGGGGACGTGCTGCTGGCCATCTCCAAGAGTGGGGGCAGCGCCGAGATCCTCGATATGGTTCCCCACGTGCGGCGTCGCGGGGCCCGGATCCTGGTTGTGGTCCAGGATGCAGGGTCGCCGTTGGCCCGGGAGGCGGACGTGGCCATTGCCCTTGGACCGTTGGAGGAGGCCTGTTCCCTGGACCTGGTCCCCACCAGCAGCACCACCGCGACCCTGGCCGTCGGCGATGCCCTGGCGGTGGCGCTCCTGCGTCGTCGGGGCCTGACCCAGGAGGACTTCGCTTTCGTTCACCCCGGCGGACTCATCGGGCGAAGAATCGCTTCCCGGGTACGCGAGTTGATGCACGGCGGGGATCAACTTCCCGTGGTCTCCGTGGATGCCACCCTGCGGGACGGTCTCGTCACCATCGTCGAGAAGGGATTGGGCATGACCACCGTCACCGATGCCACCGGCCGGCTGCGGGGCGTGCTCACCGACGGGGACCTCAAACGCATCCTCCTCGCCCCGGGCGGGGACCAGGCCATGGCGGCGCCCATCGCAACGGTCATGACCGCCTCTCCCCGCACCATCGACCCCGAGGCCCTCATCGCCACCGCGGTGCGCCGCATGGAGGCCCGGGAGCCCGGGCCGGTGACCTCCCTCGTGGTGGTCGAGTCCGGCGAGCCGGTGGGAATCCTCCATCTCCACGACTGCCTGCGCCTGGATGGGAACCGTCCCGCCAGCTGAACTGCCGAATTGGCACGGATTTGGCATGATGGTGGTTTACCTCGCGCAATCCATCTGCTAGCCTCCTTCTAGAGGCTCTATAACACCATGGACATCAAAGAGTTAAGGCGATCCATCCGACTCCGCTCGGCCGAGGCGCTCACCCGCGGTCTCCGGGTCCTGCCCGAAGGCATGGGGCGGTCGATGTGTGCCGGACTCGGGCGGGGAGCCCACGCCGTCGCCGCGGGCGATCGCCGCATCGCTCACCGGAATCTGGCCCGGGTCCATCCGGATTGGGACCAGGATCGGATCGAGGAGACGACCCGGGAGGTCTTTCGCGAACTGGGTCGCAACTGCTTTGATTTCCTCCGCTATCCGGGCCTGTCGGATGACCAACGGGCCCGCCTGGTGACCATTCCGGACGGAAGCCCCCTGGAGGGGCCTCGGGCCGCGGGAACCGGGGCCATCGTGGTCACCGGACATCTCGGGTGCTGGGAGATTCTCGCCGCCACCCTGACCCGCAACGGGTTCCCCTTCAAGGCCAT
Source organism: Candidatus Eiseniibacteriota bacterium (assembly GCA_942491735.1). Taxonomy (GTDB): domain Bacteria; phylum Eisenbacteria; class RBG-16-71-46; order JABDJR01; family JABDJR01; genus CALOCN01. The sequence continues at coordinate 1,922,771 of CALOCN010000014.1, forward strand.
GGCCCGACCCCTCAGGGAACCCCGCCTGGAGGCTGCCCTCACGCGTCATCGGGCCCGCATGGGGGTGACCACCATTTCCAGCGAGGGGCTCCCCCTGGCCGCCCTGCGCCATCTGAAGAAGAAGGGCTATCTGGGTGTGCTCGCCGATCAGCGGGTGCGTCAGGGCGGGGTGATCGTGAAGTTTCTCGGTCAGCCCACCGTGATTACCGAGGGACCGGCCAAGCTGGCCCTGGCCGCCAACGTTCCCCTGATTCCGTTCGCCATTCACCGGCTGCCGGACCACACCCATGGAGTCACGGTGCTGGATCCCATCGAGCCCCGCGGGACGGTGATCGAGATCACGCAGCGGATCGCGGAGGGGTTGGAACGCCTGATTGCGGTCAGCCCCGCACAGTGGATGTGGATTCACCCACGCTGGGAGCCGATATTCGATACGGAAGGCCGTCTTGTCGTTCCCGGTGGAGATCCGTCGTGCGCGTCCGGCTGATCATCCTGGGCGGCGCCATCCTGGCCCTTGCCGGTTGCGTGGACCTGGACAGCGAGGAGTTCGCGGAGGAATCCAATCCCCTCGAGCGGGAGATCCGCGGCTTCAGCCTGTCGGAGACCCAGGAGGGGGTGTTGGTGTGGGTGCTCAATGCGCGGGTGGCCTATCGGGTGCCCGGCCAGCCGGAGATCCACCTCGACGAACCGCGTCTGACGTTCTACGACGAGTCCGGCGAGGAGGCCTCGTGGCTCACCTCGCGCTCCGGGGTGGCCAATGAAATCAACGAGGACTTCACGGCCAAGGAACAGGTGCTGGTCACCACCGCGGAGGGGGACACCCTTCGCACCGAGGAACTGTCGTACCATCGTGAACTGGATCTGATTTCCGGTCCGGGATGGGTCCAGATCAACAAGCCGGACCGGATCCTGACCGGTGTCGGGTTCGAATCCAAACCGGACCTGTCCGACTACACACTGAAGGAAGAGGTGCATGTCACTCTCGTCGACCGAGACCGTGTCATCGAACGGAGTCACTGAGCAGGAGGGCATCCTCGCCGCCCACGACCTCTATCGCAGCTTCGGCAAGATCGAAGTGGTGAAGGGGGTCTCCCTCGAAGTGAATCCCGGGGAAGTGGTGGGCCTGCTGGGTCCCAACGGCGCGGGCAAGACGACCACCTTCTACATGATCGTCGGGTTCCTGCAGGCGGACCGCGGTCACATCACCCTGGGAGGTCGGGACCTGACCCGGGTTCCCATGTATCGGCGGGCCCGGTTGGGGATCGGCTACCTGCCGCAGGAAGCCTCGGTGTTCCGCAAGCTCACCGTGCGGGAGAACATCCTCTCCATCCTGGAGAGTCTCGACCTGTCCCGTGCCGAGCGGGACCAGCGGCTCGAGGAACTCCTCGACGAACTCGACATCGCCCGCCTTGCCGATCGCAAGGGCTACAACCTGTCCGGCGGCGAACGCCGACGGGTGGAGATCACCCGTGCCCTGGTCACTCGCCCCTCGTTCCTGCTCCTGGACGAACCTTTCGTCGGTATCGACCCCATCGCGGTGGGGGAGATCCAGGAAATCATCAGCCGGCTGAAATCACGCGGGCTGGGCATCCTCATTACCGATCACAGTGTGCGTGAGACCTTGCGCACGACGGATCGAGCGTACATTCTCTACGAAGGCAAGATTCTCTTGTCCGGGACATCCACCGAGCTGGCGGAAAATCCGATGGCGCGACGGATCTATCTCGGCGAGCAGTTCCAGCTCTAGGAGATCGCGGTTCCCCATGGAGATGAAGCACCAGCTTCGACAGACGCAGAAACAGACGCTGATCATGACGCAGAAGCTGCGTCAGGCGCTGCGGCTGCTCACCCTCCCCACCCTGGAGCTGCGGGAAGAGCTCAAGTCCGAGCTTCAGACCAACCCGTTGCTGGAAGAGGTCGACGACGTCTCCGAGACCCCGGAAGCCAGCCTCGACGGTTCCGAACCCGAGAAGAACGGGGACGAATCGAGCAACGACGAGGTGGACTGGGAGGCCTATCTCCAGGACGCCAGCGACTCGGGGAACGCCCCCTCATCCGAACGCCGCGAGGATCAGTACGAGCGGGTCAACGTGGCCACGGTCACCCTCCACGACCATCTCAAGCAGCAGCTGCTGTTGCGGTCGGTGACTCCCGAAGAGGAGGAGACCCTCGAGTTCATGCTCGGCTGCCTCGACGACAAGGGCTACCTCACCGCCACCGACGAGGAGCTGGTCGAGCTGACCGGCATGCCGTTGCCCACCGTGAAGCGGCTGGTCGGGATGATCCAGGATTGCGAGCCGGCCGGGATGGGGGCACGGGATCTCCAGGAATGCCTTCTCGTCCAGCTGCGGCAACGCGGCTATGCCGACGACGACGACGCCTATCGCATCGTGGCCGAATTCTGGGAATCGCTCAAGAACCGGCGGGTGATGGACATCGCCCGTGCGCTCAAGGTCGGGGTGGGGGAGATCCAGGAGGCCATGGACGAGATCTCCACCCTGAATCCGAATCCCGGCGGCCAGATGACCGGGGAGGAAGCCCGCTACATCTACCCCGATCTGGTGGTGGAGCGGGTCGGGGACGACTACGTAGTGTCCCTCAACGACCGCAACGTTCCCCGTCTGCGGATCAACCGCGGATACGAGCGGGTCATCATGGGGCAGGGAGGCAACGACAGCAAAACCAAGGATTTCGTGAAGAGCAAGCTCAAGTCGGCTCGTTGGATCGTGCAGACGATCGAGCAGCGTCGCCGGACCATGGTCAAGGTCATGTCGAAGATCGTGGAGAAGCAACGTGCCTTCTTCGACCATGGAGTGATGCACCTGAAGCCGCTCACGCTTCAGGATGTGGCGCGCGAGATCGGAATGCATGAGTCCACGGTGAGTCGGGTCACCAACGGGAAGTATGTCCAGACCCCCCGCGGCGTGTTCGAGCTCAAGTTCTTCTTCTCGAGCGGGTTGGGAACCGCGGACGGCGACGACATCTCGTCCAAGGCCGCCAAGGAGACCATTCACCGGCTCATCGAGAACGAGGACAAGGCGAAACCGCTGTCCGACCAGAAGATCGCCGATACCCTCAAGGCGAGCGGTGTCGACATCGCACGGCGGACGGTCGCCAAGTACCGCGAACAGCTGGGGATGCCCAGCGCGCGGATGCGTCGACGCCACGACTAGCAGGCGGGGAGGAAGAGGAGAGGATCATGAACACGGAGATCACCACGCGGCATTGCAACCTCCCGGACAGCGTGAAGGACCGGGCCGAGGCCCGCCTCAACAAGCTGCAGCGCTATTTCGACCGCATCCTCGATGCGCGGATCGTTCTCAACCTGGAGAGGAACCGCTACCACGCGGAGGCCATCCTCAGCGCGAACGGGACGCCGCTGACCAGCCATGCGGTGGCCGACAACGAGCACGTGGCCATCGAGCAGGTGATCGACAAGCTCGAAGTCCAGGTCCGCCGCCACAAGGACCGGCTCAAACGACGCAACAAGGGGGCGGTGACCCCCATGGACATGGAAGGGCTGGTCGAGGTCGAGGAGGAGATCGAGGATCCGTTCGACGAATCCGATCTGCGCGGGTTGGTCAGCGAGGACGCGGGGGAGTTCCATGTCCGCATGAGCGTCGCCGAGGCCGCGGCCCAGATCCGGGTCTCCAAGCGGGAAGTCCTCGGTTTCACCAACCAGGAAACCGGGCGCCCCACCCTTCTCTACAAGCGCCGTGACGGCAACGTGGGCGTCGTCGACGTCCACCTCGATTGATGAACCAGATCCCGGTCGAGCGTCTCATCGAGGACCGGGGGGACGCGTTCGAGTTCGAGCAGCTCACCGAGGACCTCGAGTCGCCGGTGAGCATCGCGGTGAGCGATATCAACCGTCCGGGTCTGGCCATGTCGGGCTACACCGAGAACTTCCTTTCCGAGCGCATCCAGGTGGTGGGGGAGACCGAGATCGGTCTCCTTGCCTCCATGGACGAGTCGCTCCGCACCATCGCGATCGACAGGCTCTTTGCCTTCCAGGTGCCCCTGATCGTGGTGACCAAGGATCTGGAGGTGCCGGCCCACCTGCTGCTTCGCGCCATCGAGAAGGGGATTCCGGTCCTGCGCACCCCGATGTCGACCACCCCCTTCATCCACGAGCTGACCGCGTACCTGGACGACATCTTCGCTCCGACCAAGATCACCCACGGTTCCCTGGTCGATGTCTACGGCGTGGGACTGCTGTTCACCGGGCGGAGCGGCATCGGCAAGTCCGAGTGCTCCCTGGACCTCGTCGAACGCGGGCACCGTCTGGTGGCCGACGACGTGGTCACCATCAAGCGTCGTCACGAGAACGTCCTCATCGGCTCGGCGAACAAGGTGCTGGGGCATCACATCGAGATCCGGGGGGTGGGCATCATCGACCTGCAGCGGGTGTTCGGGATCCGCGCCGTCCGTTTCCAGAAGCGGGTCGAGGTCGAGGTGCACCTCAAGGACTGGGACGACAACGAGGACTACGAGCGCACCGGTCTCGAGGACCATCTGACCACCATCCTTGGCGTGCAGATTCCCCTGGTCACCGTTCCCATCTTCCCGGGCAAGAACATCACGGTGATCGCCGAGACCATCGGACTCAACTACCTGGTCAAGGCCTACGGTTACGACGCGGCCCAGGAACTGGACAAGAAGCTCGGCGAGATCATGACCCAGAATGCACGGCTCACCTCGCTGGCCCGAGACGACCTGGAGTGAGCGAGCCCAGGGTTCCGATCCTTCTCGTCGCCCATCCGGGGTTCGAGGAAGGACTGCTCAGCGCGGCCGGGGCCATCCTCGGCGAACGCCCCCGGGTCGACGCCTTCTCCAACCAGGGACTGAGCCGGGAGGTGGTGGAGGCCCGCATCGAGGCCTGGCTCGACGCGCATCCCGGCCCGGCCCTCATCCTCACCGACCTCGGTTTCGGATCCTGTTGCCAGGCCGCCCGTCTGGCCAGCCGGGGCAGGGACCACGTGGGGATCGTCACCGGGGTGAACCTGCCGGTCTTTCTCGCCGCGCTCCGGTCCCGGGAACAGGACGGCCTCGAGGATCTCCTGCGCCATCTCCATGACCGGGGACGGGACGGGGTCATGGCCTATCTGGCCGGCGAGGTCCTGTGAGCCTCGTCCTGGCCCGGATCGACGAGCGTCTGGTCCATGGTCAGGTGGTCGTGGCGTGGGTCCCCGATGTCGACGCGCAGGCCCTTCTCGTCGCCGACGACGCGGCGGCGGCCGACCCCTGGGAAGCCGATCTCATCGGGGGCGCGGCGCCTCCCGGCTTGTCGGTGACGGTCAGCTCCCTGGAGGGGGCCGCAGGAACTCTCGCGGCGGGCGTTTCGCCGCGCACGGTTCTGCTGGTACGCTCTCCCGTTTCCATGCTGACCCTCGTGCGTCTGGGCGCTCCGGTGACCCGGGTGAACGTGGGAGGGTTGCACTACCGACCCGGTACGCGCCGTTGGCTCGACTATGTCTACGTGGACCGCGAGGACATCGCCGCGCTGACCGACCTGCACCGGGAAGGCGTGCGCTTGACGGCACAGGACGTGCCGTCGCATCCCGCCTCGGATCTCGGGGCTTCCCTTGCGGAGGAGCGGCTTGCCTTCGATCGACTTCCTGCTCGCGATCCATAACCACCAACCGGTGGGCAATTTCGACGACGTAATCGAGGATGCGTACCAACGCGCCTATCGTCCCTTCCTGGAGGTCCTGGAACGGTTTCCCGGAATGCGGGTGGCTCTCCACAACTCCGGTTGCCTCCTCGACTGGCTGAGCCTCCACCGGCCGGAGTATCTCGATCATCTGGGGCGCCTCGTGGAGGCGGGCCAGGTCGAACTCATGACCGGCGGCTACTACGAGCCCATCCTGCCCTCCATCCCCGAGGGGGACCGCGAGGGTCAGATCCGCAAGCTGTCCCAGTGGCTGACGGATCGGTTTGGTCGGCGCCCCCAGGGACTCTGGCTCACCGAGCGGGTGTGGGAGCCGGGGTTGGTCTCCTCCCTGGCCCGGGCCGGGGTGACCTACACCATGGTCGACGACTCGCACTTCCTCGCCGCCGGCACCGAACCGGGTGACCTGTGGGGTCACTACCTCACCGAGGATCAGGGAGTGCCGCTGGCCGTCTTTCCCATCTCCAAGGAGCTGCGCTACGCCATCCCGTTTCGTCCCCCCGAGGAGACCATCGCGCTCCTGCGCCGCCTGGCCGAGGAATCGCCGGGACGGGTCGCCGTTCTGGGTGACGACGGGGAGAAGTTCGGCGTCTGGCCCAACACCCACGCCCTCGTCTACGAGGAGGGATGGTTGGAGCGGTTCTTCACCCTGCTCCAGGAGAACGCGGACTGGCTCCACGTGCGGGTTCCCGGCGACGTCCTCAACGATCGTCGCCCGGTCGGCAAGGTCTATCTCCCGACCGCGTCCTACGAGGAAATGATGGAGTGGGCACTGCCCCCGGACGCGCAACAACGGTTGCACGTGTTCCGGGAGCAGCTGGAAGGGGATCGTTCGGCGCAGTTCGTCCGGGGCGGTTTCTGGAGAAACTTCTTCGCGCGCTACCCGGAGAGCGATCACCTGAACAAGCGCATGCTCCTGGTGCGGCGGGACGCGGAGCGCATGGCGATCCGCGACCCGAAGCGGTCCGCGCGGGCCATGGACCATGTCTGGGCGGCCCAGTGCAACTGCGCCTATTGGCATGGGGTGTTCGGGGGGCTCTACCTCCCGCACCTGCGCGACGCGCTCTACACCGAGCTCCTGACCGCGGAGTCGATTCTCGACGGGGCGCGGGAAGAGGCGGTCTGGACCGCTTCGGAAACCCTGGACTTCGACTGCGACGGACGGGACGAGATCGTGCTGCGCAACGCGACCCTCACCCTGGTCCTGGCCCCCGACGAGGGAGGCACCCTGCACGAGATCAGCGCCAAACCGTTCCGGGCCGCGCTGGGCAACGGGCTCACCCGTCGCCCCGAGGCGTATCACGCGAAGGTCCGGGGCGCGGTGGCCCCCGGAGCGCCCCAGGAGGGTTCCAAGAGCATCCACGATCTGGTCCTGGCCAAGGAAGAGGGGCTCGAACGGTTCCTGCACTACGATCGCTATCGCCGGGTGTCCCTGGTGGATCGGTTCCTGCGTGAGGACGCCGATCCGGAACAGCATCGCCGCGGCACCATCCATGAACTCGGCGACTTTGTCGACGGCGAGTACGTGGTCAACGAGTCGGTGGTCGGCGGCGAGCGGGCGGTGACCCTGACCCGCACCGGGTCGGTGTGGCGCGGAGGCGACCCGGTCGCGGTCGTGGTCACCAAGACCCTGGGGCTCAGCGGGGCCCAGGACGGTTTCTCGGTGGCCTACCGGGTGGAACCCACCGAGGCCCCGCTCTCGGTCCGCTTCGGGGTGGATTGGGTGTTCGCCATGTTGGCCGGCGACTCCCCGGATCATGTCTATCGCATCCAGGGGGTGGATCCCGACGCGAGCCGGTTCGGTTCGCTCGGGGAAACCGGGTCCTGCGGGTCGGTGGAGTTGTTGGACCGTCACCGCGGGTTCGCGGTCCGCTTGGCCTGGGACATCCCGGCCACCCTGTGGCGTGCCCCCATCGAGACGGTCTCCCTGTCCGAGGGAGGCTTCGAGCGGATCTACCAGGCCTCGGCGCTCCTGCCCTGGTGGCAGATCGAGGCGGCCCCCGGCGAGCCGTTCCAGGTGACGTTTCGCTGCGAGGTCTCGGCACTCTGAGCGACCTGACCCCGGATCGCCTCACCGCGGTGCTGCTGCTGGGAGTGTGGACCGGGATCGACACCACGGCCGCGCTCCAGATCATGGTCAGCCAACCCCTGGTGGCCGGAACGCTCACCGGTTGGGCGCTGGGGGATCCCCTCACCGGCGCCCTGGTGGGGGTGGTGCTGCAGGCCTTCTGGTGCCGCGACTTCGCTCTGGGTGGTGCGTCGTTCCCCAAGAGCGGGCCGGCGACGGTGGCCGCCGCGGGGACCGCGTGCCTGGGTGCGGAAGGGTTTTCCTTCCTGGGGCGTTTGCTGGTCCCCGACGCGGCGACCCTCACCGCAGCCCTGCTGGCCGGTCTGGTGACCGCCGAGGTAGGGCGACGACTGGTCCCCGGGTTGCGGGGGCGACGCGGTGGGCTGGTGCGACGCGCCGAGCGCGCCGCGGCCGCGGGAGATCCGCGGGGTATCCGCTGGGCCAACCTGCTCGGGATTCCCGGTAACGGGGTCCTGGGGGGGGTGCTGGCCCTGGGCGGGTTCGTCCTCGGGCAACAGTTGCTGCGGGCGTCCATTGGCATGCGGGGCGACGGGGTGTGGGTGGCCATGGGACTCCTTGGGGCGGGACTGGGGGCCTCGGTTGCCCGCCGCACGACCGGCCCCGGCCCGTTTGTCTGGTTGGGTTCGGTGGGCATTCTCGCCGCGGCCTGGTGGGGGCTCCGATGACCTCACCCTCCGCCGCACGTCCGCCCCGCCGGGTCCTGGCTGAACTGGCCCTCCACACCTTTTTCCTGGAGGCCTCCTTCAATCCCGAGCGCCGACAGGGGCTGGGTGCGGCCAGCGCCCTGCTACCGGTGGCCGGGGCGTGGCCGGAAGGCCCGTCGCGGGTGGCGTTCTACGAGAGGCACCTCGAGCGGTTCAACACCAACCCGCCTTTCTCCGGCCTCGTCCTGGGCGCGGTGGCCCGGGTCGAGGTCGATGCCGCGGCAGGAGACGAAACCGCCCTGAAACGGCTCCCCCGGATCAAGCGCGCCCTCGAGGCCCCCTTCGCCGCGGTGGGGGATGCACTCTTCTGGAACGGGATTCGGCCCGTTGCCGCCCTTCTGGGAAGTGCGGCGGCCCTCATCTGGGGGGGGGCGGGAGCGGTCCTGTTTCTCGTGCTCTACAACCTGATCCACATTCCGACCCGAATCGGGGGGGTGATCCGGGGGTATGGGCTGGGGGCGGACGTGGGACGTGTCCTGCGTGCCCCGTTCCTGGTCCGGGTCCAGCGGATGGTTCCGGCCCTCGTGCCGGTGGTCGCTTTCCTGGTCGTGGCAGCCTCCCTGCTCGGTCCGACCCTCGATTCGCGGCAGGTCCTGTGGGGATTGCTGGCCGCCGGGGTGGGGGTCTGGGGAGGGCGGACAGGTCGCCTCGATGGCGCCCGTCTGGGAGGGGGGGTTATCATGGTCGGCTTCCTGATCGCGTTGTGGACCCAGTGACCCAAGGAGACCCTGTTCCCATGCCCACCCGGGAGTTTCTCATCGTGAACGTGCGCGGCATGCATGCCCGGGCGGCCGGAGAGTTCACCAAGATGGCGGCCAAGTTCCGGTCCGGGATCTGGGTGGAACGGGAAGGGCAGGAAGTGAACGGCAAGAGCATCATGGGCGTGCTCATGCTCGCCGCCCACTGCGGGAGCACCATCCGCGTCCGGGCCGACGGCGACGACGAAGTCGCTGCCCTGGACGCCCTGCAGCAACTGGTGGAGAACAAGTTTGGCGAAGACGCCTGATCCGGGCGCCGCCGCGGCGTCCCCGGTTCCCCAGGTCCTCAATGGTCTTGCTGCTTCCCCCGGGATCGCGGTCGGCCCGGTGTTCCGACTCACCGAGGTCGCGGGGCAGGTGGAGGAGCGGGATGTCCCGTCCTCGCAGGTCGAGGCGGAGATCGCGCGGTTCCATGATGCCCTGACCGCCGCGCGAGGCGAGCTGACCGTCCTGCGCGAGACCACCGAGCACGACCTCGGTGAGGACTCGGCGCGGCTGTTCGATGTGCAGCTCATGGTGCTGCAGGATCCCCTCGCCGTGGAACGGACCGAAGAGGCCATCCGCACCGAGCGCAAGAACGCGGAGTTCCTTTTCCGGCGCCATGTGCGCGAGATCGCCGATCAGCTGGAATCCCTGGGGGACGACTTCTTCTCGGAGCGGGCCATCGACCTGCTGGACGTGAAGTCCCGTGTCCTGCGGCATCTGGGAAGCGCCAGCGAGGGGGTCGAGGTGCCGCCGTTGGCCGGCATTCTCCTGGGCAAGGAACTCGCCCCCTCGGACGCGGTCCAGCTGGATCCGGAACGGGTGCGGGGGCTGGTCCTGGAGACCGGGGGGGTGACCGGCCATGCCGCCATCATGGCCCGGGCCAAGGGCATCCCGGCCGTGGTCGGGGTCCGCGGGCTCACCGAGGCGGTGCGGGACGGAGCGATCGTGGCCGTGGACGGATTCCAGGGAGTGGTGTCGGTCCATCCGGATGCCGCCTCCCTCAAGCACCTGGAACAGCGTCGCGAGGCGTTCGAGCGGGTGCGGGCCGAGCAGATGAGCCACGCCGCCGGGCCGGCCAGGACCCGGGACGGTCACGAGATGCTGCTCGCGGCCAACATGGAGACCCCGGAGGAAGTGCCGGGCATCCTGATGCGCGGGGCCGAGGGAATCGGCCTGGTTCGCACCGAATTCTTTTTCATGAGCCGCCGTCAGGCCCCCTCCGAGGAAGAGCAGTTCACGGTCTATCGCCGGATCCTGAGCAGCATGGCCCCCCGCCCGGTGGTCTTCCGCGCCCTGGATGTGGGAGGGGACAAGGTCGCCTCGTATCTCGGCATGGGACGGGAACGGAATCCGTTCCTGGGCATGCGCGGCATCCGCTACCTGTTGGCCCACCCGGACATCTTTCGCACCCAGGTCCGCGCCATTCTGCGCGCCGCCACCCACGGAACGGCCCGTCTGCTGCTCCCCATGATCAGCACGCTCTCCGAGTTGCGGGCGGCCAAGACCCTGATCGCCGAGGTGTCCAGGGGCCTCACCGCCGAAGGGATCGAGCACGAACCGGGGCTCCCGCTCGGGGTCATGATCGAGGTGCCCTCCGCGGTGTGGATCGCCGATGAACTGGCCGCCGAGAGCGACTTTCTCTCGGTCGGTTCCAACGATCTCATCCAGTACCTGCTTGCCCTGGATCGGGGCAACGCCGCATTGCAGGGACTGTACGACCCGCATCACCCGGCGGTGCTGCGCGCCATCCGGCAGACCGTGGAGGCGGGTCATCGCCATGGCCGCCGGGTGTCGATCTGTGGAGAGATGGCCGGGAACGCGTTGTCCGTACCGCTTCTGCTTGGGCTCGGATTCGACCGGCTGAGCGTCAGCCCCTCCCTGGTCCCGGAGATCAAGGAGGCGGTGCGCTCGGTGGACTACGCCGCCTGTATCGATCTCGTCGAGGCGGCGCTCGCCGCGAGCGACGGGGCGGCCGTGCGTCGGCTGATCCACCGGCGCATGGGCGCGCCCTTCGCCGAGTTCCTGGGCCAGACCGAGGACAACGACCCCGGGGAACCGGAGGTGACTTCGTGAGCGCATCCATCGTGGATCAGGTTGCCGGTATTCCGGAACAGTTCGCCTGGGTCCCGGACCCCGAAGGGGGCCGGCTCTCCCGCGGCGGCCGGTTGATTATCGCCGGGGTGGGTGGCTCCGGCATGGCCGGGGAGTTCCTTGCCGCGGCCATCGGCAACGGACGGGACGTGGTGGTCTGGCGGGATGAAGTGCTCCCACCCTGGGTGCAGGCGGGCGATACGCTGCTGTGTGTCTCATACTCCGGGAACACCACCGAGACGTTCGGCGCGTGGGTGGAAGCGGGGGAGCGAGGGCTGCGTCGTGCCGCGGTGGCCTCCGGGGGGAAGCTCATGGAGGCGGCACGCGGGACCGGAGCGCCCCGGGCCTCGGTCCCGGCGGGGCTGGCCCCACGGTGCGCCCTGGGCTACCTGGTGCGGGCCGGGGCCGGGTTGGTCGAGGGCGTGGAGCGCGACTGGACCGACGTGGCCGCACATCTCGCTTCGGTGGGGGAACGGTGGCGGGACGGAGCGGCCCACCCCGCGCTCATCGATCGGCTTCTCGTGGCCCTCCCCGCGTTGATTGCCTCCCGCGGGCTGGCCACCACCGCGGCGGGACGCTGGGCGGGCGATCTGTCCGAGAACGCAAAGATCCCGGCCATGGTCTGGTCCATGCCCGAGGCTTCCCACAACATGATCATGTCGGTCGCCCCCGAGGCGGGACACCGCATTCCGCTCTTCGGGATCGCGCTGGGAGCCCCCCGGGAGCCGAAACGGCGACGTATCTGGGATACCCTGCTCGGAGTCCTCCGCGACCACGGCATGCATCTGGTCCAGATCGAGGAACCCCACCAGGACCCATGGACCGAGGCGCTGGGACTGGCCTATGCCGGGACGTGGGTCAGCCTGGCCGTGGCCGGGAAGGCGGGGACCGATCCCGCCGGCCTCTCACTGATGATCGAACTCAAGTCGCGTCTCACGGGAGGCGCAGAAGGGACCACGAGCCACTCATGAGTCTTCCCGTAGCGGTCATTCCCGTCGCCGGGGTCGGCAGTCGATTGCGCCCCCACACCCACACCGTCCCCAAGGCCCTGATCAACGTGGCCGGCAAGGCGATGGTGGCCCACATCATCGACGAGCTCTTCGCCATCGGGGTGCGCGAGTTCGTGCTCGTGGTCGGCTACATGGGCGACCGGGTGCGCGAGTACATGAGCCGCCACTATCCGGAAGTCCAGGTCCACTACGTGGATCAGCCGGAACGCAAGGGGCTGGGGCATGCGATCTATCTCACCCGCGACGTGGTGGGGGATCGGGACCTGCTCATCGTCCTCGGCGACACCATCTTCCGGGTGGACTTCGAGGGAGTGCTCTCGAAGTCGGTCAGCCAGATCGGGGTCAAGGAGGTCGAGGATCCCCGGCGCTTCGGGATCGTCGAGATGGAGGGCGATCAGGTGAAGCGGTTCGTGGAGAAGCCGAAGCATCCCACCAGTCGTCTGGCCATCGTGGGAATCTACCTCCTGCGGGATTCGGCTCGTCTGTTCGGAGCCCTCGAGGAGCTCATCCGCCGCGGGACCACGACGGCCGGGGAGTACCAGCTCACCGACGCTCTCCAGGCCATGCTGGAAGGGGGCGAGGCCATGGAGACCTTTCCGGTCGAGGGCTGGTACGACTGCGGCAAGCCGGAGACCCTGCTCGAGACGAACCGGGACCTCCTGGAAATGCGCAACGGAGGCGAGGTGCCGCACATGGAGGGCACGGTGTTCATTCCGCCGGTCGCGGTGGACCCCACCGCGCGGGTCAGCAACAGCATCATCGGCCCCTTCACCACCGTCGCCGCGGGGGCCCGGGTGGAGGGTTCGGTCATCCGGAATTCGATCGTGAACGAGAAGGCAAGGGTCTCCAACATGCTGCTCGACGCCTCCCTGATCGGGGAGGAGGCCGTGGTCGAGGGGGCCTTTCGCAGGCTCAATGTGGGGGATTCGAGCGAGATCCATCTCACCTGACAGGTCCAAAGAAGCCATAACTGTCGGTTGTTCGGGGAATTCGTGGCTGGTAGACTCTTCCGGTTTCGTTCGCCCCCTTCCCGTATTCCCAGGAGTTCAATCCCATGGCGCAGCGCCACCTCTTCACATCCGAGTCGGTCACCGAAGGACATCCGGACAAGGTCTCCGACCAGGTCTCCGACAGCATCCTCGACGCCATCATCGCCCAGGATCCCAAATGCCGGGTTGCCTGCGAGACCCTGGTGACCACGGGGATGGCCTTCATCTCGGCCGAAATCTCGACTTCCGCCTATGTCGAGATCCCGGACATCGTGCGTGCCGCGATCCGGAAGATCGGCTACACGGATGCCGCCTACGGGTTCGACAGCGAGACCTGCGCGGTGGTGACCTCCATCGACAACCAGTCCGGCGATATCGCCATGGGGGTCGACACCGGGGGAGCCGGGGACCAGGGGCTCATGTTCGGCTATGCCAGCAATGAGACCGAGGAGCTCATGCCGCTCCCCATCACCCTTTCCCACAAGCTGGTGCGTCGCCTCGCCGATCTGCGCAAGGACAAAACCCTCGACTTCCTCCGCCCCGACGGCAAGAGCCAGGTCACGGTGGAGTACGATGGAGACACGCCGGTGCGCATCGACACCGTGGTCATCTCCACCCAGCACCGCGATATGGACGATGCGGGCATGGGGAGGATGCGGGACGCCATCCGTGAGCAGGTGATCAACCCCATTATTCCCGCCCACCTCATCGACAGCGCGAAGCCCATCACCATGCACATCAACCCGACCGGTCGATTCGTGGCCGGGGGCCCGCTGGCCGATACCGGTCTGACCGGGCGCAAGATCATCGTGGACACCTACGGTGGTGTGGGGAGCCACGGGGGCGGTGCGTTCAGCGGCAAGGACCCCTCCAAGGTAGACCGTTCGGCGAGCTACGCATCCCGGTGGATTGCCAAGAACATCGTGGCCTCGGAGCTTGCCGCCCGCTGCGAAGTTCAGTTGGCCTACGCCATCGGGGTGGCCGAACCGGTTTCGGTCATGGTAAACACATTCGGTACGGGGAAGATCGCGGACGCAGCCTTCACGGAGATCGTCCGCAAGGTCTTCGACCTGACCCCCAAGGGGATCATGGAAGCGCTCGACCTGCGCAAGCCCAAGTTCGCCGCCACCGCGGCCTATGGACACTTCGGCCGCAACGAGCCCGGATTCACCTGGGAAGAGACGAACCGGGCAAGCGAGATCAAGAAGCACGCCTGATCGTCCTGGAAGCATCGAACAACGGACCGGCCCGGGTAGCCCAGCGCACCCGGCGCCGGCCCCACATCGCCGGAGCGCGGCCGGCACCATGACGGAGCGTCCCGCTGCGGGGCGCACCAGGAGGGCAGTCATGGCGTCGAAGCGAAAGGGCCGAAAAGCAGGTCCCAACGGCCGGGCTGCACGGTGGCTCGGAATACTGCTCATCGCCGCGGGTCTCTTCGTGGCGATCGCGCTGCTGACCCTGGATTCCGGCACCTACGCCGCCTCCGCCCTGGACGGCGGTTCCCTGTCCCAGTGGATCGCGGACCGGGCCCTGAGCTTTGCTCCCCCCAGCCTGGGTCCCTTCTCCGGGAACTTCCGTAATGCGACCGGCCCCCTGGGTGTGCTGGTGGCCACCCTGCTCCTGGGCAGCCTGGGGTGGGTGCTCTCCGGGCTGGTCCCGGTGGTTTTCCTCGCCTGGGGTTGGAACCGGGTGGCCCTGCGTCCCGCCGTTCCCCTGGCGGTGCGATGCCTGGTGGGTCTCCCCCTGGTGGCCCTCCTGGGCACCCTGCTCGCTGCTTTCGGTGCCACCCCGGCGGTCTCCGGTGGGCTTGGGCGCGGCCTGTGGATGGTGGTGCGGGAGACGGTCGGTCCGGCCGGCGGTGTCCTGCTCCTGCTCGCCGCGGGCGCCGGGATTGTCTTTCTCGAATTGCGTCTTCTCGACGAGCGCTGGCAGCGCGCCCTGGTGACCGTGGGGCGGGTCGTCTCCCACGCCTGCGCCACCGTGCTGCGCTCCACCGGGCACGGCCTGGTAGCCGCCGGGCGCGGCGTGGTCCGGGCCGTGGTCGCGTTGGCCACCTGGTTCAAGTCGGCCCTGCTCTCCCGCCCGGATCTCGGGACCGGGCGAGGTTCCGAGCCGAAGGCGGGATCGGCGGTCAAGGCGGAGCGCGAACCGGTCCCTGAACCGGAGACCCACTCGTCGCCGCTGATCGTCGAGGCCGAGGAAGAAGAGTATGAAGAGGCCGACGACGCGGAGGAGGACGGGGACGAGGAGGTCGAGTACGAAGACGACGAGGAGGAGGGCGAGGAGGGCGAAGAAGAAGACGACGAGGAGTACGAGTACGAGGAGGACGAGGAGGATGACGACGAGGAGGAACAGGTCGCCGCGACCGGCAACGGAGCGGTCCGCGCCGCCGACATGGACGAGCATGGGGTTCCCATCCGGCGGATTCCCGCGGAGGGGGGATTCGTGGACGCCAACCCCCAGGACGTGGAGGACGCGGTGCTGCAGGCCCGCCTGCATGCCAAGGAGGGGACGGCCAACGTCAAGAAGAAGCGCGGGCGCATGGTCGTACCGGCCACCGACATCCTGGACGATGTTCCCGAGACCGGTCCGCCGGTCGAGGAACAGGAGCTGTTGGACAACTCCCGCACCCTGACCGAAACGCTCCGGGACTTCGGGGTGACCGGTCGGGTGGGGGAGGTCCACCCCGGTCCGGTCATCACCCGCTACGAGTTCGAGCCCGGTCCCGGAGTCCGGGTGGCCCAGATCAACAACCGTCAGGACGACCTGGCCCTCAAGTTGCGCGCCCATCGCATCCGGATTCTCGCCCCCATCCCCGGCAAGGCCGCAGTCGGGGTGGAAGTGCCCAATCGGGCGCCGGCGCCCATCTTCCTGCGACGACTCCTGGAGACCAAGGCCTACCGGGACGCCTCGAGTCCCCTGCCGTTGGCCCTGGGGCGTGACATCGGTGGCGCCCCGGTGATCACCGAGCTCACCAAGATGCCCCACCTGCTCATCGCCGGAACCACCGGTTCCGGAAAGAGCGTGTGTATGAACGCGCTCATCACCAGCCTGATCCTCAAGCGGACCCCGGACGAGCTTCGCCTGCTCATGATCGACCCCAAGATGCTGGAGTTCCCCATGTACAACGGGATCCCGCATCTGCTCGCCGAGGTGGTGACCGACCCCAAGCTCGCCGCACGCACCCTCAAGTGGGCGCTGATCGAGATGGAGCGGCGCTACCGCGTGCTCTCCAAGCGGGGAGCCCGCAACATCCAGTCCTACAACGAGAAGATGGCCACCGAGGGACCGCGGGAGTCGGGGGAGGAGAAGCTCCCCTACATCGTGGTGCTCATCGACGAGTTGGCCGACCTCATGATCACCAGCGGGGCCGAGGTCGAGGAGCCGATCGCCCGTCTGGCCCAGACCGCGCGCGCGGTGGGAATCCATCTGATCGTGGCCACCCAGCGACCCTCGGTGGACGTCATCACCGGGGTCATCAAGGCCAACTTCCCCTGCCGGATCGCCTTCCAGGTGGCCACCCGCCACGACAGCCGGACCATCCTGGATCAGAACGGGGCCGAGTCGCTCCTGGGCAAGGGGGACATGCTCTACCTTCCGCCGGGAACCGGGTTTCCCATGCGCGTGCACGGGGCGTTCGTTTCGGAAAGCGAGACCCAGCGGCTCGCCGAGGCCTGGAAGGGGCAGGGCCAGCCGGATACCGATGCCACCCTGGCCCTGGCCATGGCCGAACCGGAAGCGGCGGCGGGGGGGCTGGGGGACGATCCGCTCTTCGAGGACGCGGCCCGGCTGGTGGTAGGGGCCGGGCAGGCCTCCGCCTCCATGCTGCAGCGACGCCTCAAGGTGGGCTATGCTCGTGCGGCTCGTCTCGTCGACATGCTCGAGGCGGCCGGTGTGGTCTCCACTTCCGAGGGGAGCAAGCCGCGCGAGATCCTCATGGACGACGTCCGACTCGAGCATGTCCTGGCCGGGACCGAGGAGTGAGCTCTTCGCGTGCCGCTATAACCCATCCCGGTAAAATCAATCCATGACGCAAATTGCCTTTGTCACCCTCGGGTGCCCCAAGAACCAGGTCGACTCCGAGGTCATGCTCGGGCGGCTGGATCGTGCCGGCTATACGACGACCGGCGACCTCACCCAGGCCGATGCCGCGGTGGTCAACACCTGTGCCTTCCTCCAGAGCGCGGTCCAGGAGTCGATCGACACCATCCTCGATGTAGCCCAGCACAAGGCGGGGGGACGGCTGCGCGCCCTGGTCGTGGCGGGTTGTCTCAGCGACCGGTATCGGGATCAGCTCATGGAGGAGATCCCCGAGGTGGACGCCGTCATGGGGACGGGGGACGTGGCCCGTGTGGTCGAGGTGGTGGAAGGGCTGCTCACCCCCGGCAAGACGTTTCGTCCCACCGCCGACGACGTGGACGCGGTCTATGGCGACCCCAGCCAGCGGGTCCTGTCGACCTCCCCGGTTTCCCCCTTCCTCAAGATTGCCGAAGGCTGTGACGCAACCTGTACCTTCTGCATCATTCCCCAGCTGCGCGGCGGACAGCGTTCCCGCAGCATCGAGAACGTGGTCGCCGAGGCCCGGACGCTCGCCGCGGCCGGGGCGCGTGAAGCGGTGCTCATTGCCCAGGACCTGACCGCGTACGGCCGCGACCGCTACGGGGCGCCCAGCCTCGACCGGTTGCTGCGCGCACTCGATACGGTCGAGGAGCTGCGCTGGATCCGGCTCATGTACGCCAACCCCTTCTATTGGACACCCGAACTGATCGACGCGGTGGCGACCTGCCGGCGGGTCGTGCCCTATGCCGACATGCCCATTCAGCACATTGCCGATCCCATGCTCAAGCGGATGGGACGACAGACCGACAAGGAGACCATCACCCGACTCATCCGCACCCTGCGCGAACGGGTTCCCGGGATGGCCCTGCGCACCAACGTCATCGTGGGTTTTCCGGGGGAAACCGAGGATCAGTTCGAGGAGCTGTTGGAGTTCCTGCGGGAGACCCGCTTCGACAAGCTGGTGGCCTTTCCCTTTTCGGTGGAGGACACCGCTCCGGCGGCCAAGCTCCCGGGGGCGATTCCGGACGAGGTCATCCAGGAGCGCCACTACCGGGTCCTGGCCGAACAGGGCCTGATCAGCCTCTCCATCAACCGGGCCCAGGTGGGACGCACCCTCGAGGTCCTGATCGACGAGACCGGAGCAAAACCGGGCGCTCCGGCCCGGGGCCGCAGTGTCCGGGAAGCCCCGGAGGTGGATGGAAGCGTACGGGTTGCGGGAACCGGACTGGAGGCAGGGAGGTTCTACCCGGTAACGATCACCGGCGCCGACGCGGTGGACCTGGTCGGGGTGGCCGCCGCCGATCCCGCTGACCTTTCGACGCCCCTGGTGGAGACAACCGAATGAATCGACCCGGCCGATGTGCGTTCCTCGCTTGCCTTGTCCTGGTGTCGGCCGCTTTCTGCGGCCCGGCGTGGGCCCAGGATCTGGGAACCGCGGTGAAGCAGACCTACCCGACCAACTACCGCATGCTGGAGGACGTCGCCGAATCGGCGGTCTCCGAGCTCATGATCGGATTCCAGGGCCCCCCGGACGGCGTGCTGGTCCTGGAAGCCGAGGGCTCCCATTCGGCGGATTGGTTCATCGAGAACCTGCTCCTGAATCGTCTCAACGAAGCCGGGTTTTCCGCTTTCCTCAAGGCAGTCGCGGAAGAGGAGACCGACGGGACGAACGGGGACTCGCTGGAAACCGCTCCCCCTCCCGAACCGGAACCGGGGGCCGAGTATGTCTTCCGCTATCGGATCGTGGAGTTCGGGATGTCCTACCCCGATACGTACCGCAAGAGCCCGCTCGGATCGAAGCAGGTGCAGCGCCTCGCCCGGTGCAATCTCCAGGCGCACCTCCTGGCCGGGGAGCGGGAACGGGTGGTCTGGGGCAACACCTCCGAGGCGAGCCGCAGCGACGTCGTCCCCTCCAAGAAGCTCTCCCTCCTGGAGGGAGACAACTCGCCGTTCACCGCACCGGCCCTGGACAGCAAGGGGCTCAGCGGATTGGTGGAGCCGGCCCTAGTCACGGGGATCGTGATCGGGCTAGTCTACCTCTTCTACGCCAACCAGAACTGATTCCACATGCTCCAAACCTTCCGTGTACGGCTGGTCCTCCCGGGCCTGCGGGTCCGTTGCCCCGCCCGTACCTCCATCATTCCCGTCGTGATGCTTGCGGCGTCCGTGCTCCTTGCCGGTTGCGCGGGGACGAAGAAGTCGTCGTCGATCACCCCTGCCAACGAGGTGGCCCTGGCCCAGTCGTTGATGGACGAGGGGGACTACCGCGGGGCGGTGGCTGCCCTGACCCAGTTTCTTGCCGTACACCCCGGGAGTCGGCTTGTCGACGAGGCAACCCATCTCCTGGGGCGCGCCTACTACGAGGACGGGTTGTACTACGAGGCCGAGGAGCGGTTCCGCCGGGTGATCCGGGAGTTTCCCGAGAGTCCCTGGGCCCAGGACTCCGCCTACTACCTGGGTCTGGCCATCCTCTCCCAGTCCCGCAAACCGGAGCTGGACCAGTCGGAGACCCTGGCCGCCATCGTGGAGTTCCAGTCCTTCATCAGCCGCTATCCGGACAGTGAGCTGGTCCCGCGGGCCCGCCAGCACATCCTGAACGCCCGCACCAAGCTGGCCGAGAAGTCGTACAAGAACGCCATTACCTATACCAAGATCAAGTCCTGGCGCGCGGCGTACCACGAACTGGAGGGGGTGGTGACCACCTATCCGGAGACGGAGTGGGTCTGTCCGGCCATGGCCAAGATGGTGGAGGTGGCGGTGAAGCGCGAGGACTGGCCCCGCGCGGGCCGGTGGTCCCAGCGGGTGATCCTCGAGTCGCCCGATTGCCCCTTCGTGGAGAAGGCGCAGGAGCATCTCGCGCGGGCCGAGGAAGAGATGACCAGGCTGGGGTTGCCGAGGGACGAGATCGAGCAGATCATCAACGGGACACTGCCCGATTCGGCGGACGCCGCCGTCGAACCGTGATTCAGCGCTCCGCGCGCGGGGGGAGACCGAACCGGTGAGCTTGCAGCTGGGGGTCTACGGCGGCTCCTTCAATCCCATCCACTGGGGTCACCTGCACGTGGCGCTGCTCGCCCGCGAGGCCGCCGGCCTGGACCGCGTCCTCTTTGTTCCCGCCGCCCGTCCGCCGCACAAGCCGGATGGGTCGTTGGCCGCCGCCTCGCATCGGGTGGCCATGATCGAGCTGGCCCTCGCCGACGAACCGCACACCGCGATCTCGACCATCGAGCTGGCCGAGGGCGGACCCCGCTATACCGCGGTAACCCTGGAGGCCCTGCAGGAGCAGCACCCGCAGGCGCGCCTGCATTTCATCATGGGGCTGGACAGCCTCATCGAACTGCCTGGCTGGCGTGATCCGGACCGGCTGTTGGACCGGTTCTCGGTCATCGCGGTGGACCGGCCGGGGTGCGCAGTGGATGCGGTGCCGCGCGGGGTCACCGCGCGGGCGCGGGTGGTGACCGGCAACCCCCTGGCCATTTCCGCTTCCGCGATCCGCGAGCGGGTGTCCCGTGACCTTTCCATCCGGCACCTGGTCCCCGCGTCGGTCGCCGACTACATCGGTTCCAGGAGTCTCTACCACAAGGAGTCCGGGTGAGCCGCAAGCTCTTTCTTCTCGACGGGTCGGCCCTCATCTACCGCGCCTTCCACGCCCTATCCCGCATGGGACTGCGCAACCGCGCCGGCGAACCGACCGGGGCGGTGTTCGGATTCGCCAATACCCTGCACGCCCTCGTGCGTCAGGAACGCCCCGACTACATCGCGGTCGTCTTTGATGCGCCGGGCCCCACCTTCCGTCACCAGCGCTACACCGAGTACAAGGCCAACCGGGCCAAGACCCCGGACGAGTTGCGGGCACAGTTTCCCCGGGTGCGGGAGCTGGTCGCGGCCTGGCCCTGCGCCTCGATCGAGGTGGAAGGGGTGGAGGCCGACGACGTGATCGGTTCCTACACCCGCCAGTTGGCCGGCCCCGACCTGGAGGTGGTGGCGGTGACCGGCGACAAGGACTTCTACCAGTTGCTGGGCGAGCACGTGCGGATCCTCAACCCCGGTCGCGGTGGCGCCGCGGCGGTGGAGCCCACCCTGATTGGCCCCGATCAGATCCCGGCCAAGTTCGGGGTGACCGAGCCGGACCAGGTCGTGGACGTGCTGGCGTTGATGGGGGACACCAGCGACAACGTTCCCGGGATTCCCGGGATCGGACCCAAGACCGCGGGGACCCTGATCGCCGAGCACGGCAGCGTGGAAGCCCTGTTCGAGCGTCTGGAGACGCTCAAACCGGCCCTGCGCAGGAAGCTCGAGGGGAAGAAGGCGATCGCTCTCCTGGCCAAGGAACTCATCACCATCAGGACCGATCTGGATCTGCCGGTGTCCCTGGACGCCATGGAGACCGTGCCCCCCGGCGGTGATGCCCTGGTGAAGATACTCCGGGACCTTGATTTCCAACGCATGCTCGCCGACCTCGGGGTTTCCCGCAAGGAAGTGGCCGAGCCGCTTTCGCTGTTCACCCGGCACACGCAGTACCGGCTCATCGAGACGGTCGACGCCCTCCGCGAACTGGTCGCCGCGTTGCGCACACGTGAACGCCTGGCCCTGACCGTGGTCGCCGACGGGGATCCGCTGCACGCCACCGTGGTCGGCCTGGCTCTGTCCGCCGATCCCGAGGATGCAGCCTATGTTCCGGTGGCGCATACGGCGGGTCCGTCCCTGGGCGCGGATCGGGTGCGTGAGGTTCTCGGTCCGCTCCTTGCCGAACCGGGACCTGCATGGACCCTGCACGATGCGAAGCTGGCCCATCATCAACTGAAGTCGGATGGGTTCCCGGTACCGCGGGTGACTTTCGACACCGCCCTTGCTTCCTACCTGGTGGATCCGGAGAGTCGCCATACCCTGGAGACCGTGGTCCGGGACCGGTTGGGGGAGACCATGCTCGGGTGGGCCGAACTTGTAGGGAAGGGGGCGAAGCGGATCGCCGCCGCAGCCACCGACCCGGCCGAGACGGTCCGCTACGCCGGGGAGGCGGCCGACATGACCGGTCGACTGAGAGCGGACCTGACCGGC
The DNA here is from genome assembly GCA_942491735.1 of Candidatus Eiseniibacteriota bacterium. GTDB lineage: Bacteria > Eisenbacteria > RBG-16-71-46 > JABDJR01 > JABDJR01 > CALOCN01. Next base: position 1,945,185 of record CALOCN010000014.1, read on the forward strand.
CGGCTGGAATCGATCGGGCTCGCCGAGCTCTTCCACGAGGTGGAGATGCCCCTGGCCGAGGTGCTGGGGGCGATGGAACAGGCCGGCGTTGCGGTGGACGTGCCCTACCTGCAGGCGATGAGCGAACGGATGGCCACGCGGATGGGAGAGCTGACCCGGAGCGCCCACGCCCTGGCCGAGACCGAGTTCAACATCAACTCGCCGTCCCAACTGGCCCAGGTGCTGTTCGAACGCCTTGCGCTCCCTCCCGGGAAGAAGACCAAGACGGGGTTCTCGACCGACAGCGAGGTCCTGGAGGCGCTGCGGGACGAACATGAACTGCCCGGGGTCGTCCTCGAGTACCGCCAGCTTTCCAAGCTCAAGTCGACCTACGTGGACGCACTCCCCGCGCTGGTGGACCCGGAAACCGGTCGGATCCATTGCCGATTCAACCAGACCGTGGCCGCCACCGGACGGCTCTCCTCGTCGGACCCCAACCTGCAGAACATCCCCATCCGCACCCCCCTGGGGCGCGAAGTGCGTCGCGCCTTTGTCGTGGGTCGCCAGGACTGGGTTCTCGTCTCGGCGGACTACTCCCAGATCGAACTGCGGATCATGGCTCACCTCAGCGGCGATCCGGTGCTGGTGCACGCGTTTGCCAACGGGATCGACGTCCACCGGGACACGGCCGCGCGGATCTTCGGGGTCGAGCCGGAGGCGGTCACCGATCTGCAACGGGGACAGGCCAAGACGGTCAACTTTGCCGTGCTCTACGGCCAGGGGCCCTTCGGGTTGGCCAGGACGCTGGGCATCGCCAACAAGGAGGCCCAGGCGTTCATCAGGAACTACAAGGCCCAGTACGCCGGAGTGGTGGGGTATCTGGACTCCACCCTGGAGCAGGCCCGGGCCCAGGGCTATGTGACCACGTTGCTCAAGCGGCGGCGCTATCTCCCGGCGCTCCGCCAGCGGGGGTCCGCGGCCCGGGCCGCGGCGGAACGGCTGGCCATCAACACGCCCATCCAGGGCACCGCGGCCGATCTCATCAAGGTGGCCATGGTCAATGTCCACCGTCGCCTGGCCCGGGAGGGGCTCGCCGCGCGCCTGCTCCTGACCGTGCATGACGAACTCGTCCTGGAATCGCCGGTCGGGGAAGCGGAAGCGGTGGAGCGTCTGGTCACCGAGGAGATGGCCGGAGCGATCGAGCTTTCGGTCCCGGTGATCGTGAACACCGGGGTGGGGGAGAACTGGGAGGCCATCCATTGAGACGCGGGGAGCGTCCCTGATGCTGCGGGTCGGACTGGTGGGGGCCACCGCCTCCGGCAAGTCGACGGTGGCGCGCATCCTGTCCGGGCACGGCATACCCGTGCTCGACGCGGACCGTGAAGCGCACGCGCTCTACGCGCCCGGATCCCCCCTGGTCGCCACCCTGGTCGAGGAGTTCGGCGAGACGGTGCGGGGGGAGGCGGGCGGGATCGACCGACGGGCCCTGGGGCGGATCGTGTTCAGCGACGCGGATCGACTGGCCCGGCTGGAGGCGCTGGTGCATCCTCCGTTGCGGGTCCGTCTGCATCGGGCCCTGGCCGAGCTGGCCGCCGACGGCCACGATCTCGCCGTGCTCGAGGCCGCAGTGTTGCTCAAGTGGCGTGAAGCGGCCGGCGCGGACTCCCAACCTCTGGTGGACCGGATCGTCGCGGTCACCGCGCGCCGGGAGCTCCGTCTGCAACGGCTCATGGCCAAGGGGCTGACCGAGGCCGAGGCGCTTTCCCGTCTGGATCGCCAGGTGGACGAGGTCCGACTGCGCCGTATCGCGGATTTCGAGATCGAGAACAACGACGATGCACACGCCCTGCGCGAGCGGGTACACTTGCTCGCCGTTATGCTGCGTCGGCTTGCCGCCGACGCCGCGCGTTCTTGACGCCGAGACCAGGAGGACCCCTTGGAGACCCAGGACATACGTCGCGCGCTGACCGAGATGACCGAACGGATGGAGCGGCTACGGGGGTATCTTTGACGTCCCAGGCAAGCTCGCCGCCGTCCAGCGGTTGAACGAAGCCATGGCTGCGCCCGGCTTCTGGGACAAGCCGGAAGCGGCGCAGGCCACCGTGCAGGAACTCAAGGGCGCCAAGGTGGTGTTGGACGCCTTCCAGGGGGTCCAGACCGAAGTCTCGGACACGCTGGACCTGTTCGAGCTGGCCCAGGAGGAGTCCGACAGCGAGACCCTGGCCGAGGTGGGGTCCCTCATCGAGGATCTGAACGCGCGGGTGGACCGCCTGGAACTGCAGTCGTTTCTTTCCCAACCGCAGGACAAGCTGGGCGCGGTGGTGTCCATCCATCCCGGCGCCGGCGGGACGGAAAGCCAGGACTGGGCCGAGATGCTCCTGCGCATGTATCTGCGCTGGGCCGAACGCTCCGGCTTCTCCACCCACACCCTCGACTATCAGGACGGTGAAGAAGCGGGGATCAAGGACGCCACCTTCGAGGTCAACGGGGAGTATGCCTACGGGTACCTCAAGGCCGAATCCGGGGTCCACCGCCTGGTCCGCATTTCCCCCTTCGACGCCAGCGGCCGACGACACACCTCGTTCGCCTCGGTGTTCGTGTATCCCCAGGTGGATGACACCATCGAGATCGAGGTGAACCCTTCCGACCTCCGGGTCGACACCTACCGGGCATCCGGAGCGGGCGGACAGCACGTCAACAAGACGGATTCGGCGGTGCGACTCACCCATGAACCCACCGGCATCGTGGTCACATCACAGAACGAGCGAAGCCAGCATCGCAACCGGGACAACGCGATGCGGATCCTCAAGGCCCGTCTCTACGCGCACCACCTCGAGCAGGAGCAGAAGAAGCTGGACGCGCTCTACGACCAGCAGAAGGAGATCGCCTGGGGAAGTCAGATGCGCTCCTACGTGTTCCAGCCCTACACCATGGTCAAGGATCATCGCACCCACCACGAGATGGGGGATGTCCAGGCGGTGATGGACGGCAGGATCGACGGATTCATCGACGCCTACCTGCGTTCGGATCTGGGTCGGCCCAAGGAGACCCCGTGAACCCGCACATCTTTCGCGAGTACGACATCCGCGGCCGGGTCGACCCGGATCTGTCTCCGGACGTCGTGCGCGGCATCGGGCGAGCCTATGGGTCGGTACTCCCGGAAGGCGCCCGGGTGGCAGTGGGGATGGATGTTCGCGACACCTCGCCGGCGGTTGAAACGCCGCTCGTGGAGGGGCTCCTCGACGCGGGGGTGAACGTGGTGAGGCTGGGTGCGGTTCCAACCCCGACGTTGTACTACGCGGTCCACCACCGGAACCTCGACGGCGGGATCCAGGTCACGGGAAGCCACAATCCGATCGAGTACAACGGGCTCAAGATGATGCGGGGCAAGGGGAGCTTTTTCGGTCGCGAGATCCAGGACCTGCGTTCCCGGATCGAGGCCGGAACGTTCCGGGAAGGGGCGGTGGGGGAGCTCACCGCCTGGGACCCGCGCGAGAGCTACCTGACAGACCTCCTCTCCAGGATTTCGCTGGACCGGCCGCTGCGGGTCGGTCTGGACGCGGGCAACGGGGCAGCCTGGGAGGCGGCCCCCAGGCTCTTTCGCGCCCTGGGCTGTGAGGTGGTCGAACTCTACTGCGAGGCCGACGGATCGTTCCCCAACCACATGCCCGATCCCACCCTGCCGGAGACCCTGGTGGATCTGCAGCGCGCGGTCGTGGAGCAGGAGTTGGATCTGGGCCTGGCCTACGATGGGGACGCGGATCGGTTGGGCGCCCTCGACGATACCGGTCGCATCGTGTGGGGAGACCAGCTGTTGGCCCTGTTCGCCAGACAGGTCCTGGCCGTCCATCCGGGTGCGCCGGTGCTGTTCGAGGTGAAGTGTTCCCAGGCGCTGATCGAGGATATCGAGGCCCATGGCGGCGAGCCGGTCATGGTGCCCACCGGGCACTCCATCATCAAGCGGGAGATGGCGACCCGGGGAGCCTTGCTGGCCGGGGAGATGTCCGGTCACCTGTTCTTTGCCGACCAGTGGTACGGATTCGACGATGCCATCTACGCCTCGGGACGCCTGGCCGCCCTGGTTGCGGCCGGCGGAGAGAGGTTTTCCGCGCTCGTCGACACGATTCCCCGCTACCACGCCACGCCGGAGATCCGGATCGATTGTCCCGATGCCCTCAAGTTCGAGGTCGTTGCGGGAGTGCTGGGACGGTACCGTGGACAGCGGCCGGTGGTCGATGTGGATGGCGCCCGCATCGGGTTCGAGACCGGCTGGGGGCTCATCCGGGCCTCCAACACCCAACCGGTCCTGGTCCTGCGGGCCGAGGGCACGACCCCCCAAGCCCGGGACAGGATCGAGACCGAGCTGCGCGCCTGCCTACGGGATCTCGGGGTGGACCCGGGAGCCGGGCTCGGGTGAGGACCGGGGAAGGTGGCTGGAAGCGCCTCCCGGGCCGGACCCTGCCGGTCCGGTTCTACCGCAGGGACACGTTGCAGGTGGCGAAGGACCTGCTGGGCTGCGTCCTGGCCCGTCGGGAGGAGGACGGAACCTGGACCGCGGGTCGGATCGTGGAAACCGAGGCCTACGTGGGGGAGTCGGATCCCGCCTGCCATGCCTCGGCGGGTCTCACCCCCCGCACCAGGGTCCTCTACGGCCCCCCCGGAGTGGCCTACGTCTACTTCACCTACGGGATGCACCATCTCGTCAACGCGGTGACAGAAAGAACCGGGTTTCCCGCCGCGGTCCTGATTCGGGCCCTGAGCCCCTTGGCGGGAATAGAACGCATGAAAAAGCGTAGGAACAGTCAGCGGTTGCTCAACCTGACGTCCGGCCCCTCCCGTCTGTGTCAGGCCCTGGATATCGATCTCGGGCTCAATACGGACCCCCTCAGGGGCCCACGGTTGACGATCCGGAATGACGGTTCCGGGGTTTCCCGGATCCGTTCGGGACCCCGGGTGGGAATCCGGCGGGGTACCCGACGTCCGTGGCGATTCTGGATCGACGGGGACCCCTTCGTCAGCCGCATCCGATCCAATAGAACCCGTGAGGTCCACACCGGCTTGACACGCTAAATCGTGACGAGTAACGTCTTATGGCTTCTGATCGACCCCCCCATTCGACCCCAGGTTCGCGAAAACCAAGAGGCTCGTGAGGAGCGAAGAATGACTCTGCGACGCGTGTCCGTGCTCGCCGGTTTGACCACGGCCACCCTGTGGCTCATGGCCGGTTGGGGCTGCTCCGGTGTAAACCAGATCGACGACCAGGCCATCCAGGAGGTCCTGACCCTGACCGTCGCCTACGGCGACCCGGGAGCCAGTCCGGACCCCTGCAACGATGTGTTGCCCATGATCGACGGTGTGGCGCAGGACCAGGAATGGTCCTCGGCCAAACCCATCCTGGTCCAGATGAACGGCGACCGGGGCAACGGGGGAGACGCCTACATTCTCGAAGTCCGCGCCATCTGGACCGACGAGTCCAGGTTGGGCGGCGAGGATCGTGTGTACTTCCTCGTTCGCTATCCGGACAACGACCAGGACATCAATCCGGATCTCCTCATCTACGGTGAGGAGTTCGGGATCGGGAACTACGTCCCCACGGCCCCGCCCACCTATGACCTGGTCACCCAGGCCTGCGACACCCTGCTCGTCAGCAAGTCGGGTTGGGATCGGACCAACGTGAACGGTCGGGAGGATCAGGTCCTCTTCCTCATCGAGGACATCACCGACTCCCCCGAGTCGGCGCTGGACATGAACCTCATGGACGCCAATGCCCAGCTCCTGGGTCAGGTCGGACCCGAGACCCCGGCCGGGGTGACGGTGTCGGGGGTCCAGGACGTGGATTTCTGGATCTTCCGGGCCGGGCGTTCCAACCTGCATCCCGTGTGGCAGTTCGCCAACTGGAATGCCACGGATCCGATCACCGGTCTTCCCGACTTCATCTACTCCCGGTTCCAGAACAAGTCCGGCTTTGCCGAGGACCTGTGGATCGACGGAACCGGCGCGGTGGTCGCGGACGCCGGGGACCGTCCCTACGTCAAGAACTTCCGGCAACGGGCCCCGGTCCCCGACCGGTTCCATCCATGCCCGCTCAATTCGCGTGAACCCACCGAAGAGGAACTTGCCGCTCTCAATGGCGGGATTCCCAATGATCTCGGCCTGTGGTGGCCCACTTCCCAGACGCTGCAGGTGTGCGACACCCTGGCCTGCTCGCGGGTCGGAGTGCCCCGCAAGTGGAGCACGCGTCTCCTGCGAGGCGAGGTGGACAAGGTCCAGGGCTGGGCGCTCGCGCTTCCTTCGGGGAGCGCGCGTGACGTGCGGTGCCGCGCCACCTACGAAGCGCTGCAGGAGAAGGGGTTCGCGACCTGGACCCTGGAGATGATGCGCCTCATGGATACCGGGCGCAGCGACGACCTTCCGATGGATCCCACACGCACGTATCGCATGGTGATCGGGGTTCTGGACGCGTCCGGGAAGGTCGGGAGCGGCTCCGCGGTCATTCTCCTGAAGTTCGACAACGACAAGCAGAAGCTTCCGGGGCCGGTGCGCCGATGCTAGTGAAAGGGACCTCCGTGACTTTTCCACACCGTTTCTCTTTCGCCTTCCCCGTTGTCGTCGCCCTGGTGATGGGCGCGCTTCTGCCGGCGGCGGGTGAGGCACAACTCAGCGTGGATCGCTTCTTCCTCCTGCCCGAGCAGCGGCCGGTGAGTGGAGCGGGGGCCGTCCGTCTCGACGGCATGGGAAGCCTCGAGATCGCGGTGCGTGACGAGAACAACGAGATCAATCTCTGGGACTACTCCGACAACCCGGCCGGATACGGGGACGACAAGGACTCCTGGTCCGTGGATATCCGGTACACCCACAACGAATTCGTGGAGCGGGGAGATGCGACCCGCAACGACGACATCAAGTTCAACAACGGCATCGTGGAACTGGGTCTGGCCCGGCCGGGCAATATCGGGGTGGGCGGTCGGATCAACTACAACGAGCTGGACTCACGGGAGTACCTCAGTACCACGCAGACCTTTTCCGCTTCCGGCTTCTCGTTGTTCTTCAACAAGTACCTTGGCTCGCAGTTCTCGATCGGGGCTCGCCTGGAAACGGCCGGCGAGTCGGAGACGCGGGCAACCGGCCAGCCGTACACGATCGACCACTCGGGGCGGACCCTCCGCGGAGGATTGGCCTTGGCTTGGCTCCCGGTCGAGGGGGTCACCCTTGCCGCCCGCGGCGATCTGATCCAGGAAACCATCGACGGGGAGAGCGTGGGGCCGTTCCACACCGATACCTACGAGTGGGAGCGACCCGGTGGTCTGGTCGGACTCTCGGGGTTCATCGCGCGGGAGCGATTCCAGGCCGGTATCGACTTCACGCGCAAGGCGATCGAGGGCGAAGAGACGATCATGGCCAGCTGGTCGGAGCGCTTCCAGTTCAACCCGACTCCCGATGCCATTGCCTTCACCACCGTCGACATGACGGAGGAGCGGACCACCGAGGTTTTCAAGGTGCGTGGCGCCTTCGACATCAGTCCCAAGGTCCTCTTGGCCTCGGCCTCCTTCGCCACGGGGGGAGAGGATCTCACGGTTCTCACCCACCCCAACGCTCCTTCCTCGCTGGCGGCCAACGAGACGTCGGTGGACCGGACCGAGTTCCTGGCCGGCCTGTCCTGGCTGACCCTGAAGCATCGACTTCTTCTGGCCGGCGAGATCAAGCTGGACAACTTCGACGTCAACACGACCCACCTCGAGACCACCGCCACCGACACGCGCAACGCCACCATTCTCCGCATTGGTGGTGAGTACATGTTCGGGGAGACCATGGTGGGGCGCGCGGGGTTCGCCCAGACCAGTCAGGATCTGACCTTTGCCGCGGCGCCCGAACTGGACGGGGCGTACAGCAACACCCGGATGACGGTCGGGTTGGGGGTGGTTCCCATGGGGGCGATCTGGCAGATCGATATCGCCTGGGAAATCATGCTCAACTCGGACCTGGACGCGGATCAGAATCGCTTCCAGGCGTACATGCGCTATCTGTTCTAGGGCAGGGGAGCGCGATTCAAGGGCTGGGTCTTCAACGACTTGGGCTTGACAGCCTCAAGGTCGGAGAGTACAGTCCCGATAACTGGATCAGTCCAGTTCCTCAAGTCGTCGAAGTGGTGCTCGACGGCTGCTGCCTCACGAAAGTCTCGCTACTTCAATGACTTGCATAGCTTGCGCCGTCTTATTGGCGGCCAGGAACTTGGTCTGTCCCGGACGAGGCTGACGCCTCCAGGGACGGAGGCTCCGTGGAGATCGCTCCCGAAGCCGGATCAGGGGGATGCCGTCAGCGAGACTTCGTCCCCCCTTGAATTCTGTCGCTGGCCGTCCCGTGACCGGATGGTTTCCGGTCATCGAGGTCGGTCAGGGTGAATCGGGCAGGCAACGGTCCCCATGGACCCGATGTGGCCCTGGACGGATTGGGTCCGTTGACTCAACCGGCCCTGGTGCATATAGTTGCATGTCTTCGTATCAAGGGCTGCCGAGGGATGTCCCTCAATTGAAAGGAGCCGACGCGGTCATGGGCACTCATCGCGTATGGATCGCATCACGCGTCCTGGTTCTCGTCTGCGCATTGTCATTGCTGGTTGCTGGATCCGCCCTCGCTCAGGGCACGGGATCCATGACCGGCAAGGTCAGCGATGCAAAGGGCGAACCTCTGGCGTTCGCCAACGTCGTCGTCCTCGGTACCAACCTGGGAAACATGACGGACACCAACGGCATCTACACCGTTTCCAACATTCCGGTCGGGACGTATAGCGTGCGGGTCTCGTTCCTCGGCTACGAGGCCCAGGAACGCACCATCGAGATCAACGCCGGGCAGGAACTCACGCTCAACTTCAGTCTCAGCGAGGCCGTGGTCGCGACCATGCAGACGGTCGTCGTCGAGGCGCAGCGGGAAATGATCCGCAAGAAGGCTTCCTCGACCATGCATCGGGTGACCGATGAAGAGCTCGAGCGGCTTCCCGTCGATACCTTCCAGGAAGCGGTCGCACTCAAGTCCGGCGTCGTGTCCCAGGCCGGTCAGCTCCATTTCCGTGGCGGGCGTGCCGGCGAGGTGCAGTACCAGATCGACGGAATCCCGGTCAACGATCCGCTCAGCGGCGGAACCGTCAACGTGTCCACGGTGTCCGTTTCCGACTCCCAGGTTCTCCTCGGGGGTATGGACGCGGAGTACGGCAATGCCCAGTCGGGCGTCGTGAACATCGTCACCCAGGAGGGGGGCGATCGTTTCGCCGGTGAGGTCAGTTTCCAGACCGACGACTACGGTGCTCCGGATCGGACCTACAACAACTTCGATCGCCTTTCCGTCGGGCTCGGTGGTCCTCTTCCGGTCCGCAACCTGACCTACTACGTTTCCGCCCAGGGAACCTGGACCGACACCTATCTGGCCACGCAGTCGACGCGCGAGGTCACTTCGGTGCTCGACTTCATCAACTACAAGGATCGCCAGAACAACGAGATGCAGCTTCAGGGCAAGCTGGCCTGGCGCCCCGGCCCCAACTACAAGCTGACCTTCGAGATCATCGATACGAACCGCGAGTTCGAGAGCTACAGCCACGCGTTCAGCCAGGTCGGCTTTACCGAGACCCGGATCGACACGGTGGCGGACACCGGTCAGATCGTGACCCGCTATGGTGCATTCAGCGAGCGGCAGGAAGATGCGAACTGGGTCTACTACAATGCCGCGGATCACACCACGCGCAATACCAACGCGTTTACCACCTACAAGGGTGTGTGGAACCACACGCTGAGCCCCGGCACCTTCTACTCGCTCAAGGTCAGCCAGACCGCCTTCAAGTTCAGCTCCGCCGTGGCGGGCCAGTTGCCATGGGAGTACGAGGGCCAGTATCCGGACCAGTGGCGGGACCGCATCAACTTCAGCACCCATGATTTCTTCGCCACCAACGGCGATGTGTCCAACTACACCGACCGCACCACCAAGGCGTGGACGATCAAGACGGATTGGACCAGCGAGATCGGGTCGCACAAGATGAAGACCGGTCTCAACGTGGTCTACAACGATCTCGAGAACTTCAACATCAACTTCCCCAACCGGATCAACTCGGAGGGGCAGATCGGACTCATCCGAAGCGATTACCACGTGTACAACACCGAGGGTTCCTTCTACGTGCAGGACCGGTGGGAACACGAGGGGATGGTCATCAACGCCGGATTGCGGTACGACGTGTTCTCCATCGGGAACCAGCTCGACGCGTCCGAGGTCGAGAATCGCGTACGCGACCAGTGGAGCCCCCGGGTCGGTATCGCCTACCCCATTTCCGATCGTGACGTGTTCTCGTTCCACTATGGGCGCTTCAGCCAGATCCCGGATCGCCGGTTCATCTACGAGAACCGGGGTACGTCGGTCGTGGTTCGCGGCAATCCCAACCTGGAGAACGAGACCACGGTCGCCTACCAGGCCGCGTTGCAGCACATGTTCACCGAGAACGTGTTCGGCCAGTTCACGGTGTACTTCAAGGACATCTTCGGGCTGCTCACCGCGGAACAGGTCTCCTCCGGGGACAGTCCGAACCTGATCAGCCAGTACGTGAACAAGGATTACGCAAGCTCCCGCGGGTTCGAGCTCAGCCTCACCAAGCGGTTCACCCGCAACTTTGCCGGCGAGCTCAGCTACACCTATGGTGTTGCGACCGGAGTCGCCTCGGACCCGAATATCCAGCAGCAGGTGGACTTCCTCTACCTGCCCATCTCGGAGCAGCCCCTCAACTGGGATCAGCGCCACACCTTCGCCGCCAACGCGACGGTGGCGCAGCCCGGCAACTGGGCGGTCAACTTCATCTGGACGCTGGGCACCGGTTTTCCGTACACACCGCGGAGCCGGAACGAGCGCCAGTTCGATCCCGCCCTGACCAACTCGCTTCGTTTGCCCAGCGCCTCGGGCCTGACCGTGCAGGCCGAGAAGCACTACCGCCTCTGGGGACAGCAGGTGAAGTTCTTCCTTCGGGCCAACAACCTGTTGGACGCCACGAATATCCAGGTCCTGAGCCCTGGAGAATTCCCTCAGCCTCCCCAGGCCGGCGCAAACGACTATCAGGTGTTCTACACCGAGACGGGGCGCGCCGGCGGCGCCTATCTTGGAACGGACGAGAACGAAGACGGCATCCAGGACTGGGTGCCACTGAACGACCCGCGTGTTTTTGCCGAGGGCCGGAATATCCGCCTCGGTCTCAGCGTGAAGTTCTGAAACCCACTGACAGGGCTTGTCACAGGGGACGGGTATGAGCAACCGAAACAGGACAGGGTCCAACCCAGGGAGAACCCAGCTCATGCGTAGCATCGGTTCCGGTTGGGTCAGGAGCGCAATGGTCGCCTCTGTGGCGATCGCCGCGATTCTTGGTCCGGAGGCCGCCTTCGCGCGGTCCGACATCGAGCCTCCATCGGCGTATGGCAGGGGTCCCGACAACCTGTATGCCATTCGTGAGCCGAACATCTTCACCCACAACGTGGGGTTGCTGACCTTGCAGGTCACCAACGTGGGGATCATCGGCAACCCGTTCATCGACGACTTCTCCGCCGGCTGGCGGGGTGGGGAGTACCTGTTCTTCTCCGGGCTCTGGTTCGGAGCGATCGGTTCGGACTCCGAGCCCCATGTGTCGACGACGTCTCCCTTCGAACTGCGCCCCGAGCTGGCCCCCGTCTGGACCATTTACGAGTCCTTCGAGGGAATCAAGGCGGGACAACGGTTGGGTGGGGCCAATCCGGCGGCCGCGGACGATGACAACGACGGTCTGTTCGACGAGGACTTCCAGAACGGCCTGGACGACGACGGGGACGGCCGCATCGACGAGGACTACGCGGCGATCGGGCAGCAGATGTTCTCGGCCATGTACCGGGACGACACCCCGGAGGCCGTGGCCCAGGTTTCGGACCACTATCCCCTGAACCTGCTGGTCAAGCAGCGCTCCTTCCAGTGGTCCACCACCGGACTCAACGAGTTCGTGGGCATCGACTTCGAGATCATCAACAACGGTGAGCAGCGGCTCAAGGAAATCTACCTCGGATTCTTTTCCGACTCCGACGCCGGTCCCAAGACCGCGCCGCGATACTGGACCGATGACCTGGTGGGTTGGGCCGGGATCGATACCACGATTGTGGACCAGGAGCAGGACGGTCCCTGTTCGGTCATCGATCTCAAGATGGATGCGGCGTTCATGTGGGACGCGCCCGACAACGGGACCTCCATCACCGGGGGTGACGTCTCCGGTGTCTTTGGCAGCCTTTTCCTCGGTCACACCACCGACGATACCGGGATTCGCGCCCCGCAGAACGTGGGACTGACCACGGTGGCCTGGTTCTCGTCTTCGGGGCAGAACTCCGATCCCCAGAACGACGACGAGCGCTACCAGTTGCTCTCACAGGGGACCAAGCCGCAGCGCAACGCGTCCAAGCCGGACGACTACCGCTACGTGATCGCGGCCGGCCCGTTCGCCCAGCTGGACCCGGGCGAAGCGCTGACCTTCCAGACCGCCTATGTCATTGGAGAGGGCCAGGAAGGCTTCCGCTCCAACGCGGTCAACGCCCAGCGGGTGTTCAACGGCCGCTTCATCGATGCGGACCTGGATCCCGACACCGGTATCGACGGCAAGGAGCGGTGCCTGCGTGCCCTCGAGCCCGGCGATCAGGTCGTGTGGGACGACCCTTGCGACACCCTTGCCACCGAAGTCATCCATCGGCGCCCCGAGTGCCTCTGGGTGGATGCGGACTGCAATCCTTGCACCGGCATCGAGGGGGCCGAGACCCTGATCAACTGGGTCGGCACCACGGCGCCGCCGCCCCCCGGAATGAACACGGACCCCAGCCTGGATGCCCTGCGTGATCCGAACCTGCGCGCGTTCGTGCCCCCATCGGGGGACCGGGAAGTCATTCTCCAGTGGGACAACTCCTCCGAACTCCGCATCGATCCCATTACCGGCGAGGAACTCTTCGAGGGGTATCGGGTGTGGCGTGTGGACAACTGGCAGCGACCGGAGGGCTCCATCGGGCCGTCTCCGGAGGAGTGGATGAAGCTGGCCGAGTTCCGGCTCAATCCCGACGATGCCCAGGAGCAGGGCTCGGTCGCCCTGCGTGACGTGACCGTGCGCGAGGTGGGCGCGATCGGCTTGACCGACGACGGGAAGTCGATCTACCCCATCGGGCGCTACCAGTATGTGGACGACCGGGGCATCCTCAACGGCAAGCTCTATTTCTACTCCGTGACCGCTTTCGGGGTCACAACCCGCAAGAACAGCGTGACCGGTGAGTTCGAGGATGTGGAGTTGAGCGGTCAACCGACCGCGGTCGAAGCCGAGGCCGTGGTTCCCCGTTGGGACGCGACCGCGGGTTGTGACGACGTGAAGGTCGTGCCCAATCCCTATCGCGGTGGCGCGGAGTGGGACCTTGTCCCCAGTGACCGTGACCCGACCGGGACCAAACTGGCTTTCCGCAACCTGCCGGACGGCGAGGTTTCGACGATCCGTATGTACTCCCTGGCCGGTGATCTGATCCAGGAAGCCACTCACGACGGCGTGAACGGCGACGGAACCTACTACTGGAACATGATTACCCGGAACGGGCAGCAGATCGTCAGTGGCATTTACGTGTACTCGGTCGAGTACTCCGGCGGCATTTGTCGCGGCCGGTTCGTGATCATCCGGTAGTCGGTATGAAAAACCGGAAATCGGATCGAGGGCTTACAGGAGGTACTGCGGTGAATCGATTGGTCGTGGCACTCACGCTAGTGGGGATGATCGCGTCCGGGGCGACGACGGATCGTGCGGACGCAGCTGAATTCTTCGAGAAGGTCGGAACGTTCGACGGACAGTTCCTGAAGATCCCGATCGGGGCGCGCGCCACCGCGATGGGCGCGGCCTTTGTCGCGGTCGCGGACGATGCGTCGTCCATCTACTGGAACTCGGCCGGCGTGGCGCGTCTTTCCAAGAACATCCTTTCCGTCAATCACACCAACTGGATTGCGGACATGAACATGACGCAGGTGTCCTACGTGTTCAGCCTGAGCTTCCTGCCCGGAATGCTCGCGGTGGATGCGCGGTCCCTGTACATGGACCGGATGGATCGGACCACGGTGTACCGTCCCGATGGGGACGGCACCACGTTCGACGCGGGTTACGCGTCGTACGGCCTGACCTATGCGCGGTCCCTCACCGACAAGTTCTCGGTGGGGCTCCGGGCGAGCCTGATCACCGCGAATCTCGACGACATTTCGGCGACCGCGGTCGGGTTCGACATCGGAACGCTCTACGATACCGGGTTCCAGTCGCTGAAGATCGGGATGCAGATCGCGAACATGGGGACGGAGCTCAAGTTCATCGATGAATCCCGGTCCGGCAAACTGCCCATCCTGTTCCGGGTCGGTGCCGCCATCGACCTCTACAACTCCCTGGACCACCGGATCACCACGTCCGGCGACTTCAGCCATCCGCCGGACAACAAGGAGCGCCTGAACTGGGGCGCCGAGTACGGGTTCAAGGAGTTCCTGTTCTTCCGCGGCGGTCTCAACTTCGGCTACGACGCGGAGACATTTGCCGCCGGTATGGGTGTGATCTTCCCGGCCTCGGTTTCCACCGACATGAAGTTCGACTACTCCTACACGGACCTCGGCGACCTGTCGGGTACGCACCGGTTCACGCTGGAGATCGGTTTCTAGCCGGTTCAGTTTCCGCTCGCATCGCGGGCTTTCGTCACCGCAGTGGGCTTGGCGGCACGACAGAAGCGTCGTGCCGCCTTGTCATTTCACCCAAGGACTCGACCATGCGTTTCCGGACACTCGCCCCCGGGTTCATCACGGTCTTCTGCCTGCTCCTCGCCACGGGGGATGCATTGGCCGTCACCTCGTTCCCGATTTCCTCGCGGGGGGATATCTGGTTCCAGGCGGATCATGCCGCCTTCGAGGGTGATGACGGGCAGCCGGTGGAGGAGTACTACTTCCGCATCAACAACAATCAGCTCAAGTTCGAGGAGCGGGACGACTACTTCGAGGGACGCGTATTCCTCAAGCTGAAGTTCAAGGACCTCGATGGGCAGAAGATCGGGGAGGCGGGGCACAACTACGAGTTCCGGGTTCCCAACATCGAGGTGACCCAGTCCCCGAGCCATGCCCAGCTGCTCCTGCTCCGGGAAGCGCTGGATCCCCGCACCCGTTTCGTCGAGATCGAGGTGGAAGACCTCAATGCCCGCAAGCGCGGGCTTCTCTACATGGTCACCGGGAAACGCAAGAACGGAGCGGCGGAGGGGGAACTCGTCCCTCCCACCTTCCCGGGCAAGGCCTTTGCCAGCAGTGACATCCAGTTCGCGTGGGAGGTGCGGACCCGCACCGAGGAAAGCATGTTCGAGAAGAACGGATTCGATGTCGTCCCCAACCCGGCCCGCAGCTACGGGTTGCTCCAACCCCTGCTTTCCGCCTACGTCGAGGTCTACGACAACCGGGAGTCGCGCCCGGAAGGACAGATTCTCTATCACCTGCTCCAGGAGGTCCTGAGCCCGGACAGCACCACGGTCAGGAGCAAGCGGGATACGGTGGGCTCCCGCTCACCCGATTGGGTCAATGTGGTGAGCTTCGACGTCTCCAACCTTCCTACCGGTGAGTACCGTCTCCGCCTCGTGATCACCGACGCGGAGTCGGGCGAGATGATGGAGTCCGAGCGACCGTTCAACATCCTCTGGAAGAACCAGTTCTGGGCCTACACCGAGGAGGACATCGCCAACGAAGCCAAGGTGCTCTTCGAGGAGGACGACTACGATCAGTTCATGATGATGTCGGCAGGGGAGCGGGAAGTCCACCTCGAGACCTTCTGGGCCGATCGGGATCCCAGCCCCGGCACCGCTCAGAACGAGATCCGCAACGAGTTCATGCGCCGCGTGGATTTCGCCAACCGGATGTACAAGGACCATGGTCGTCGGGGCATGCTTACCGACCGGGGCCGGATTTTCATCCGCTACGGTGAGCCGGATGAGATCGATCGGGAGCTCATGCCCACCGGAACCAACCAGCTCGATGGGGACGTGGAGACGTTGTCCGAGATCGACGACCGGGGACGATTGCTCCAGACCACGGACGGCTTCGACACGCGACCTTTCGAGACCTGGATCTACACCCGGCAGGGACGTCCCCTGTTCCCGCATCGGGAGGAGGGGGTCACGGTGAACGGACTCCAGTTCGTTTTCATCGACGAGACCGGGACCGGTCACTACGTCCTGCGTTTCCAGTCGGATTTCATCGGGTACTGACGAGGGCCACACCGCACCGGTAACGCTTTTGCACCCAGCGGCTTGGGTCGATTTCTTGACACTGCCGGGGACCCCGACTAGACTTTCCGCGCCGTCGATCCCCATCGGGATCGACGCTTCTTTTTGCCCACGGGCGCGGCCGGTAGTGATTTCCGGGCCCGCGCTGCCATCCACATCAAAGGAAGGGATTTTCCCGTGAGAGTAGCCATCAACGGGTTCGGCCGCATCGGTCGGCTCGTCTTTCGTGCCGCGATGGGGGATTCGGACATCGATTTCGTGGCGGTCAACGACCTGACCGACGCCCGGACCCTCGCTCATTTGTTGCGATACGACAGCGTGCACGGGCGGCTGGATGGTCGGGTCGAGGTGGACGGGGATCACATTCGTTGCGGCGACGACCGCTTCAAGGTGCTCAGCGAGCGGGATCCGTCCAGGTTGCCCTGGAAGGATCTCGAAGTGGATCTGGTGATCGAGGCCACGGGAATCTTCTCCGCCCGGGACCAGGCGGCGGTTCACCTCGACGCGGGGGCTTCCCGGGTGATCGTCAGCGCTCCCAGCAAGGGGGCGGATGCCACCCTGGCCATGGGCGTGAATCACACGACCTTCGATCCGGCCAAGCATCACGTGATCTCCAACGCCTCCTGCACCACCAACTGCCTCGCCCCGGTGGCCAAGGTGCTTCACGACAATTGGGGCCTGAAACGGGGCTGGATGACCACGGTGCACGCCTACACCAACGACCAGCGCATCCTCGATCTGCCCCACAAGGATCTCCGTCGCGCCCGTAGTGCCGCGGTGAACCAGATCCCGACCACGACCGGCGCGGCGCGGGCCATCGGCCTGGTGATTCCCGAACTTCTCGGCAAGCTCGATGGCATCTCGATCCGGGTGCCGGTGCCGGACGGTTCGGTGGTGGATCTCGTGGCCGAGCTGGACGGTTCGACCACGAAGGAAGCCATGGACGCCGCGTTCCGCAGCGCGGCCGAGGGCCCGCTCAAGGGAGTCCTGGAGTACAGCGAGGACGCACTCGTTTCCACCGACATCGTGGGCAATCCCCACTCCAGTATCTACGACGCCGGCATGAGTTCGATCATGGACGGCAATCTGGTCAAGGTGCTCGCCTGGTACGACAACGAGTGGGGTTTCTCGAACCGGGTGATCGACCTGATTCGCTACGTCGGCAGTCGATCCTGAACCCATGAACAAACTCACACTTGATGATCTCGACGTTCGGGGTCACCGGGTCCTGACGCGCGTGGACTACAACGTCCCGTTGCGCGAAGGGGCGATCACCGATGACTCGCGGATTCGTGCGTCCCTCCCCACCCTGCAGGCGTTGCGGGACGGGGGAGCGCGTATCGTCCTCATCTCCCACCTCGGTCGGCCCAAGGGGGAACCGGATGCGCGGTACTCCCTGGAACCGGTTGCCCGGCGACTGGCCGAGCTGATGGGCGAGGAGATCCGCTTCGTGAACGACTGTGTGGGCGGGGCCGCCCTGGAGGCGAGCGAGAAGCTCGAGCCGGGCGGGATCCTCCTCCTGGAGAACCTGCGGTTCCATCCGGAGGAAGAGGAGAACGGCCCCGGGTTCTCCCAGCAACTCGGCGAACTCGGGGAGCTCTATGTCAACGACGCCTTCGGTGCGGCGCATCGCGCCCATGCCTCCACGGTCGGGGTGACCAAGCACATCCGCCGCGCCGCGGCCGGGCGACTCATGGAGCAGGAGCTCCACTTCCTGGGCACCGCGCTCGCGGATCCGGAAAAGCCCTACGTCGCGATCCTGGGCGGGGCGAAGATCTCGGGGAAGATCGAGGTGCTGCAGAACCTGATGCCCATCGTGGACCGGATCCTCATCGGGGGCGGGATGACCTACACGTTCTACGCGGCGCGGGACATTGCCATCGGCGATTCCCTCATCGAAACGGACCGGGTGGATCTGGCGAAGGACATTCTTGGCGCCGCGCGCAAGGCCGGGGTGGAGATCGTTCTCCCCGAGGACTCGGTGGTGTGCGCATCCGCCGACGGTTCGGAGCCCTACGAGGTAACCCCCGGCCCCGAGATTCCCGACGGCCTCATGGGGGTGGACATCGGGCCCCGGACGCGCGAACGGTTCCGTGCCGCGTTGGCCGATGCCCGTACCGTGGTCTGGAACGGTCCCCTGGGCGTGTTCGAGGTCGAAGCCTTTGCCGAGGGAACGCTTTCCGTGGCCCGGGATGTCGCTTCCGTCACCGCTCGCGGTGGGATCACCGTGGTGGGGGGCGGGGACTCCGTGGCCGCCATTCATCGCGCCGGAATGGCCCCGGAGGCCTACTCCCACGTCTCGACCGGGGGAGGGGCGTTCCTGGAATTCCTCGAGGGGCAGGAGCTGCCCGGGGTGGCCGCCCTGACCGACAGGAGTTGATCCATGCGAACTCCCTGTATTGCCGGCAACATCAAGATGAACCTGGATCGGCCCGGTCTGGAAGCCCTGCTCGGGGCGGTGCGATCCGCGGTGGACGCGGAGTCACCCCCTTGTGACGTGGTCTACTGCCCGACCTCGGTGCACCTTGGGGCGGCCGCCGGTGTCCTGGCCGGTGGAACCATCGCTCTCGGTGCCCAGAACCTCCATTGGGAGTCCTCCGGAGCGTTCACGGGGGAGGTCAGTGCGGCCATGGTCCGCGAGGCCGGCTGCAGCCACGTCATCCTGGGGCATTCCGAGCGTCGGACCCTGTTCGGTGAGACGGACGAGCAGGTCCACCGCAAGACCGTGGCCGCCTTGGCCGGCGGGCTGGTGCCGATCGTATGCGTGGGCGAAACCGACGCGGAACGTCAGGCCGGGGCGACCGAGGTGGTCCTGGCGCGGCAGGTGGTCGGGTCGTTGGGTGGCCTGTCCATCGAGAGTGCCGCACGGCTGATCGTGGCCTACGAACCGGTGTGGGCCATCGGCACCGGCAATACCGCCACCCCGGGTCAGGCCCAGGAAGTGCATGCCTTTCTGCGGGTGGAGCTGGCCAAGGCACTGGGCCCGGCCATCGCCCGGGATCTGCGCATTCTCTACGGGGGCAGCGTGAAGCCCACCAACGCGGCGGAACTCCTGGGGCAGCCGGACATCGACGGGGCCCTGGTCGGCGGAGCGTGCCTGGACGCGGAGAGCTTTCTCGGCATTATCCGAGCGGCCGGGTAGGGTCGTTTGACTGGCCTGGGTCCGGCTGCTAGACTCCGTCGGTCTTTCTTGAGGGCATACTTGCCCAGGAGTCGGTCGTGATCTATAACGCATTGCTCTTTCTACACTTGATCATCTGCGCGGTCCTGATTCTGGTCGTTCTGCTCCAGTCCGGGAAGGGGGGCGGACTCGCCGGCGCTTTCGGGGCGAGCCAGGGGGGCGCGGGCCAGAATATCTTTGGAGGCCGGGGAGCGGCGACGTTCCTCAGCAAGGCGACCACCATGCTGGGGATCGCCTTCATGGTGTCCTCATTGGTCCTCGCCATCCTCTCCAGCGGCCGTTCGGACACCCGGAGCGTGATTCGGGATGCGAACTTCTCGCCGGGTGTGGCCCCGCCTCCGGCGGCCACCCAGCCGCTCGCCTTGCCGGACGGGGGAGTCCTTCCCACCGGTGGCGCCAGCCCGGATGGAACGCTTCCGGTGGGGGACCCCGGAACCGCGGATCCCGGCACCTCGAATCCCGGATCAACCGACCCCGATCCCGATGGGGACAGCGGCGACAACTGAGTGAGTCTTCGTGCGGAAGTGGCGGAATTGGCAGACGCGCAAGGTTGAGGGCCTTGTGCCCGCAAGGGTGTAGGGGTTCGAGTCCCCTCTTCCGCACCATGTTGAGCGAGGGATCCCCTGCGGTCCCCGAGTGGAGTCCAGAACGGCCCGGGGCCCCACGGTGGGTTCCGGGCCGTTTCGTGGCACCATGACCCCTCCCTTCACGCAGCCCACCGCCGCCGCCACGCGTGGCCTGTTGCTCCTGGGTGCCGTCCTCGCTGCCCAATCACTCCTGGTGTATCTCCAGCTCCACGAGCGGGCCGGTGCCCTCGTCGACGATGCGTTCATCTCGTTCCGCTACGCCGCCCGGTGGGCCCAGGGGCTGGGCTGGACCTGGAACGACGGGGTTGCGGTGGAAGGGTTCTCCAATCCGTTGTGGACCGGGCTCCTGGGGGTGGCGGCCCGCGCCGGGCTTGCCCCGCACACCCTGGCTCCCGGATTGGGGACGGTGTTTCTCCTCGCCACCTCGATCGTCCTGTGGGGATTGGCGAGAGCGCGCGGGTTCGGATTCGTGCCCACCCTGGTCCTGCTCGGGGGGTGGGGGCTCGATGTCGGAGCCGCAACCTGGGCCGGATCGGGTCTGGAAACCGCCTCGGCGGGGTTCTGGGTTGCGGTCTGGTTGCTCGTGGCCAGCGGTGTGGACCGTGACCAGGCCGGGTTCCCCCGCGGCCTCGTCCTGGGCCTTGCCGGGTCCCTTCTTGCCCTGAGCCGTCCCGAGGGGATCGTTTGGGCCCTCCTGGGTCTGGGCTGGCTCCTGTGGGCTGCCTGGTCCCGGGGTCGGCTCGTGGCGGGTTGGTTCCTGGGCATGGTCCCGTTCGGCGCCTACCTCGCGTTCCGTTGGACCGAATTCGGGCAGCTCCTGCCCAACACCTTTTTCGCCAAGTTCGAACCCGACCCCGGGGTTGCCTCCCATGGCCTGGCCACGGTCGGTGCGTGGGCCCTGGCGCATGCCGCGCTGCTGTTCTTCCTGGTGGTGGCCTGGGGCGCCGGATCCAGCGCCACGCGGCGTCCGGACGACGCACCGCGGCTCTGGTGGCTTCTGCCGGCCGGGTTGGCCGTGTTCGGCGTGGGCTTCGTGGTGGTGGTGGGAGGGGACTGGATGGGAGCCACCCGCTATGTGGCGCCCCTGCTCCCGGCCCTCTATGTCCTGGCGGCCGAGGTGGCGGAGCGGGCCGGTTTCGCCGCCGCGGGGGCGCGACGGGGGGTGGCGGTGACCCTGATCCTCGCCGCCCACATCTCGGTGGGTTGGCACGAACGGGACCGCCTACCGGACTACACGAACATCGGCCGGGAACTCGGTCTCTGGCTCGCGGACGTGGCCGCCCCGGATGATGTGATCGCGGTCACCGCAGCCGGGGCCATCCCGTATTTCTCGGAGCGCCCGGCCTACGACGTGCTGGGGATCAACGACCCCGAAGTGGCGGGCCGGAAGGTCCGGCATACGGGGGCGTGGATGCCGGGGCACCACCGGTACGACCTGGACCGGTTGCTGGATCTCGCCCCTCGATGGATCGTGTGGGACTTCGGGGTGCAGGTGAATCGGACCCGGATCAAGAGGATCCGTGTGCTGGGGGGAGACCCCGACAAACTCGACTATCGACAGTCCCTGTTTGCCCGGGAGCGGTTTCACGATCTCTACGCCATCGACACGGATTCCCCGCCGAACACGCAGCACGCCTATACCGTGTTTCGCCGTCGCTAGCGTCGGACGGTGTAGGTGCCCCGTCCTACCCGGACGAATCGCGGGTCGCGGGCCAGCGCCGCGCCGAGGTTCTGGGTGAAGTTCGCCCCGGCCTTGCCCTTCTTGCTGCGCAGGACGAAGTCCGAGATCTCCTGGATACCCATCGGCTTCTTTCGCCGGGCCAGGAGCTGGTAGGCGACGTCGCGCACGTTGGGACCCTTGCCCCGGATACCACGACTGCTGGTCTTGGCGCGGATCTTCGCCTTCTGCTGGTCCGCGCGCCGGGAGGCCTCGAGCAGGGTGTCCAGTCGCAGGAGTCGCTCCTGGAGATCCTTGAGATCCTCCAGCAGGGAAACGACGTCCCTCTGGATCTTGTCGGTCTTGCGCGCCGCGACTTTCAGGCTCGGTCTGCGCCCGCGCCGGTTCACGGTGCTGCGTTGGGTTCGGGCCATGGTCTTCCCTCCTCGACGGGTGTGTTTCCAGTTGGTTTGCAGAGGGTTCATTCCTGCTCCCGGGTGCCGAAACCGGCAGGCAGGAGCCATGGGAAGACTACCATTCCCAACCGGATTGTCACACCGGTTACGGGGCGGGACTGGCCATGTGACACCGGATTACAACTCATCCGAAAGTGTCAATTGAAACTCGATTCCAAGAAATTCTTCACGTGTATACCAGCTCTGTCCGAAGTTGCGGTGACCGGAGTAGTAGCGCAAGCCGGCGAGAAAGCGGCGGGGCTGGCCGGTGATCCATGCCGCGAGCAGGGAGGTGTTGGGATGCCACTCCCGTTCCGCATCGGAGTCGACGTGCACGGCAAGGAGCAGTCGATGCGCCCCGCTTCCCAGTTCGGCCTGTGCACCCACCGCGGCTGCCGGCCCTTCACCGGTGGTCGGGATGGCGTGCCAGGTCCACCCCAGCCGCCCATAGACGAAGACCTGCCGGTGACTCCACCCAAGGTCCAACCATGCGAATTCCCGGCTGAAGGTCGGCGCGGGAAAGGCGACATTGGGCGCCCCGTCGGCAAGATGGGCGCTGTGGTGGAAGAGCCGTAGGCGGGCCCTCCACCCGGCCCGACGCGCCTCGAAGCCCAACCCGACGTAACCGTCGAATGCCAGCAGGGGAAAGAAGCGGCCCTGGCGGCCCATTCGAAAGATCGCGGAGGCCTCGATGAGCACTTCGAGGGGGATTTCCCCGGCCTGGAACCGCACGACGGGAACGGGCCCGCCCAGGGCTCCGTCAAACCGGTCGGGATCGCTGGAGATGCCGAGGCCGAACCGCGGCTCCCGTGGATCGGCCTTGAGCCGGGGGAAAAGGGTCTCGGACGGGAGCCACCGTACGCCGGCATCTTCCGTCGTCTGCGCCGACAGGGCCCCCGGCCAGAGGAGGCCGGCCAGAAGGAGCGGTATGAGGGGGAGACGAGGCATAGCGGCTTCCTTGACAGGGGTTTACGGGACCGAGAGAATACCCGGTCACCCGTCGTCGAGCTACCCGGACTCCCTGCGTGGAAACTCCTGACCCGGTGCGGGGTATACAGGGGAGGAAACGTCCGGTCGCGACCGGTTCCACTCATGACAAAAAACCAGGCACCGACCCGGCGTTCGAGGGCGCGCCAGCCGGGTGCCGGTACGAATGGCATGCGCCGATTTGTCCTGGCCAGCGTGGTCGTCCACCTCGCGGGTGGACTCCTCATGTCCATTCCCCTGTCCCGGAAACCGGACCCGGTCTACGCGGACCCCATCTACACGGTCGCGCTGGTCGAGGATCCGGTCCCCAATTTCGAGCCGCCCAAGCCGACCCGCCGGCCGGAGCCGCCCAAGCCGGAGCCGGAACCCGCGCCGGAACCGCCGAAACCGGAGCCCAAGCCCCCGGAGCCGGACCCCGTGGTGATTCCCAAGCCGGATCCACCCAAACCGGAACCCAAACCGGATCCCCCCAAACCCAAGCCCAAGCCCAAACCGGATCCACCCAAACCCGAACCGGAACCGAAGGTGGAGCCCAAACCGGAGCCGGTGCCCGAGAAGGCGCCCGACATTCCCGAGGCGCCCCCCGAGCCGGTGTCGGTGGGCATGGTGGATCAGGAGGACTTCCGGGACGACAACTACCTGCGGCGGGTCAAGGCGATCATCGCGCGCAAGTGGTTCCAGCGACAGCCGGGCGGATCCGATCGCGATGCCCTGGCCAGCGTGCACCTGGTCATCCTCCGGGACGGTACCATTCGCGGTCCCAGGATCAAGGACGCCTCGGGGTGGAGCCTGTTCGACCGCGCGGCCCTGGGCACCCTGTTGGACATCCCCCGCCTTCCCCCCTTGCCCCAGTCCTATCGTGGCGATGAGCTGGGGCTTACCGTCGAGTTCGTCCAACGGACGGGCAGTCCCTAGGAGACCCCGAGTGAAGATCCTGTTGCTGTGTTGTGCGCTTTTTGTCGGACAGGTTTCGGTGGCGGAACCGGCCCGGGCCCAGAGTCGCGAGGAGACGGTAACCATCGAGGGTTACGCCGCGGGAAAGATGAAAGTCCTGGTGGAGAGGTTCGCTCCCGGTCTGGGGGCCACTCCCAACGACACCAAGGCTCTCTACGAGGTGGTGATCAGCGACCTCGACTACAGCGACTACTTCCGGTTCACCGAGATCCCGTCCCTGGGACCCGAGGACCAGATCCCGGCCGGTGAGGCCCAGGCGCTGATTCGCGCCACGGTCGAGGTGTCCCAGGGGGAACTCGTGCTGCGGGGGTCCATCGAGGAACTCCCGGACCGCACCATCACCCTGGCCCGCAACTACCGTGGTACCCCGGCCCTGTACCGGGAGCTGGCTCATCGGTTCGCCGACGACATCGTGCTCTTTCTGACCGGGGAACCGGGAGTGGCCCGCACCCGCATTGCTTTCGTTTCCGATCGAACCGGCAACAAGGAGATCTGGGCCGTCGACTACGACGGAAAGGGACTCACCCAGCTCACCCGCAACGGGTCGATCAACCTCTCGCCCGCATGGTCCCCGGATCTGGCCTCGGTGGCATTCGTGTCCTATGCCGGAGGCGACCCCGACATCCACGCTCTCGACGTGGCCAGCGGAGAGAGCCGCCGGGTGATCGGTGGCCCCGGGGTGCAGGGAGCGCCGGCCTATTCCCCGGACGGCTCCCGGATGGCCTACTCCAACACGTCGGGGAGGGAGAGCGAGATCTACGTCTGCCGGGCCGACGGCTCCAGGGCCAACCGCATTTCCCGTTCCAACGGGATCAACACGTCTCCCGACTGGTCTCCGGATGGCCGACGCCTGGTCTTCACCTCGGACCGCGCCGGCACGCCCCAGATCTATGTCATCGATGCCGAAGGAGGCGGCCAGGAGCGGCTCACCTTCAACGGCAAATGGAACGACCTGGCCGGCTGGTCTCCCACCCTGGATCGGATCGCCTACGCATACCGGGAAGAGGGACTGTTCCGCATCGCACGGGTCGCGCCGAGCGGGCTGGGGGGAGAGGCCAAACTGACCTACGGACCCGGTAGCGACGAGGATCCCAGTTGGGCCCCCAACGGACGCCACCTGGTCTTTTCCTCCACCCGGAGTGGGCAGAAGGGGATCTACGTTCTCCACACCGACTCCGGACGGGTACGCCCCCTGGTGGTCGGGGGAGGGAACCACTACGGCCCCTCCTGGTCCGCGGTGCCGGCCCGTTGAGTGGGAACTCCCGGTCCCGATCGGGGTATCTGGATGGCTTGTCGGGCGCAGGTAGCTCGACTACAGTTGACGCCGTTATCAGCAACGTCTTGCTGGAGGGTAAATTGAATGCGTATTGAAGCGATCCGCGCTGTCCTGATGGTGATGGTTCTTGCTCTGGTGGCCGGTTGTTCCTCGAAACCGGACCCGAATCCGGAAATCACGACCAATCCGCCGGCCGAGACCGACACGGACACCGGGGCCGACGACGGCACCACCGGCCAGGTCACGGAAGACGATTCCGACATGGACTGGCGCCAGCAGGTCCAGGACGTGTTTTTCGACTATGACAAGTTCGACCTGCGCGGGGATGCCCGAAGCGTCCTGCGTGCCAACGCGGACTATCTCAAGGCTCACCCGTCCGCGCGCGTCGTCCTGGAAGGACACACCGACGAACGGGGGACCCAGGAGTACAACCTGGCCCTGGGACAGCAGCGCGCCGACGCCGTCATGCGCTACATGATGGATCTCGGGGTCGATGCGACCCAGTTGTCCACCGTGTCCTACGGCGAGGAAAAGCCGTTCGACCCGGGCCACAACGATGGGGCATGGGCGCTGAACCGTCGCGTGCACTTCAACATCCGCTAGCTTCCCGAATCGGAGACCCGCCATGATGCGCACCGACCGTACACCCCTCGGTCGTCTCGTGCTTGCAGGGAGCGCCTGCCTGCTCCTGTCCGGTTGCAGTTCGTTCTTCAACCAGTCGTCCAACGTCGAGGTGACCCGGAGCGAGGTCGAGGCGATGCATCGCGAGACCCAGGAACTCCTGTCCCTGGTTCGTGATATCGAGTCGCGTCTCGACGAACAGTCGGAATCCCTGGCCTCGTTGCGGGCCGACAACAACAGTCAGCTCTCCATGATCGAGCAGCGCCTCGAGGTGTTGCTCGTCCAGCTCGAGGAGCAGGGGGGGCGGTTCGAGCGCATCACCCGTACGGAGCCGAGACCCATGCCGCCGCCGGTCACCGGGACCGAGGGGGGCGGCGTCGTCATGGGGAACGATCCCATCCGGGATCCCGGTTCCGCGCCGGCCGGTGTCAACGACCTCTACGAAGCGGCCCGTCGCGACCTGCTCAGCGGCAAGTACGACCTGGCGATCGCCGGGTTCCAGGATGTGCTGCTGTACTACCCGGATTCCGATCGGGCCGACAACGCGCAGTACTGGATCGGCGAAGCGAACTACAGCCAGGGGGACATGGAGGTCGCGGTGCAGGAGTTCCTCAAGGTGCGGGATCTCTACCCGGACGGCGACAAGGTCTGCGCGGCCACCCTCAAGATCGGCTATGCGTTCCTGCGTACCGGGGACCAGTCCACCGCGCGCCGTTACTTCGAGACGGTCATGCGCGAGTGTCCGGATTCCGACGAGGCCCACCTGGCCGACGAGAAACTCAAGACGCTGTGACGCGGTGACTCTCCAGGGCGGCGAGCAGGGCCCGGGCGGAGGTTCCCGGACCGAAACGGGCCGCGTGCCGGGGGCCGGCCAGGGCCATCGCCCCGCGCCGCTCGGCCTCCCGGATCAGCCCGAGCCACGCCGCTCCCAGGGCCTCCCCGTCGTCGGGGGGGACGAGGATGCCGGTTTCCCCGTCGGCGACCGCCTCTCCCACGCCACCCGTGGCCGCGGCCAGAACCGGGACCCCCGAGGCGGCCGCTTCCAGGTAGACGATCCCGAATCCCTCGACATCGTGCTGATCCTTGCGGGCCCGTGAGGGCGTGGCGAACAGGTCCGCGGTCCGGTAGAGGCCGGGCAGTCGATCCTCGGCCACCTTGCCCAGGAACCGCACCCGATCGGCGACTCCCGCGGCCCGGGCCGCGTCCATCCAGGGATCCCGCTCTCCGGGCCCGGCCACGACAAGATGAACGTCCCGGGGAAGCCCGGCCAGTTCCCGGACCAGCCGGTCGACCCCCTTGCGCGGCACCAGCCGCCCCACGAACAGGGTGAGGAACCCGTCCCGCGGGAACCCGAACTCCCGTCGCAGGGCGTCCCGTTCGTCGGGATCCCGCACCGGGCGGAACCGTGTGGTGTCGACCTCGGGATGGACCACGGCGATGCGGTTCGGGCGAATCCCGAAGCCCAGCAGGAGGTCCGCGGTGAAGGTGCTGTTGGCCACGTGCAATGCGGGACCATCGAGGAGACGCTTCCAGCGGGGACGTCGAAGGAGCCGGTTCCAGCGACTCTCGGTGCGGAGGATGTCCGCCCCGTGGTGGAAGGCGATCCAGGGAGAGCGACGGCCGCGGGCCAGCCGCGCGCAGAGGCCGGCAAAGGGACGTGGGTTGCCACAGGCAATCACTCCCGGTGACCAGTCGGCCAGGTACCGACCCAGCGAGCGTCGCATCCTTCCGGCCGCCAAGGGACGATGCGCTCCCTCCGCGTCGATCCCCAGATCCCACACCGGGGTTCCGTCCGCACCCCGCGGCGCGGATCCCTCCCACCGGGTCGCCGCCACCCGACCCGCGCTTCCCAGCCCTGCGGCGAGAGCGGCGTAGTACCGCGCCATTCCCCCGGGGCGGGGCGGCATGTCCTGGGTGACCAGGAGCACCTTCACCGGGTGTGCCCGGTGGCGGCCAGGGCGGGGAGGAGCTCCAGGGCGGCCTTCAGGACCTCGGCGGGATCCTCGCGAAGAACGATCAGGTCCTCGCGCAGGAAGCGGCCCGCCGCCTTGTCGCGGTCCCAGATGACCGGATGGCGTTCGGCGTCCGGTGGGGTCCAGTTGGAGGGGTTGGGAGTGTCGAACCAGCCGATGGTGGCTAGGCCCAACGCAACCGCGATGTGGCGGGGTCCCGTGTCGTTGCCCAGGAAGAGGTCGGCGCCGGCCAGGAGTTGCTTGAACCCGGCGAGGTCCCGGGCGACGACCGGGTCGGGTGGCGCCGAAGCCATGAGCCGGGTCACCGCGCGGAGCTGATCCTCCTCCCCCGGACCGCCACAGGGAATGACGGTCGCCCCCCGGGCCACCAGCCCGTCCGCGACCGCGGCGAAGGCGTGAGGGTCCCAGCGCTTGTGGTCCAGGTGACTGGTCGGAACGAGGGCCACCCGGGCCCCGGGTGGAGTGTCGTTCCAGACCGGGTGCGGGTGGGAGGGGGGGGCGAGACGGGGTGAACCGACCGACACCTCCATGCCGATGGCCCGCAGCAGGTCCAGCTTGTGATCCAGGGCGTAGCCGGTGCCCCGGTGCCGGCGCAGGTCCACCGGGCAATCCTGGAAAAGAGCCCGGCCCCGTTTGCTGAATCCCACGACATAGCCGCCGGTGGCCCGGGACAGCACCGCGGTGACCGGGAGGGACTGGAGGTCGAGGACGAGGTCGAAACGCTCCCGTCGCAGGCGCTGCGCGTAGGCGGCGATCCGGAGCCATCCGGTCTGGATCCAGAAGGTGTCCACCCGCGGATCGCCGGAAAAGAGGGGCGGGATCCGGGGGTCGGTGAACCAGTGGATCTTCGTGTCGGGCCACCGTGTGCGCAGTGCGTCGAGGATCGGGGTGACCAGCACCACGTCCCCCACGCCGCGCAGCTGGATGAGGAGGACCCGCTCCGGAGGACGCCCGGTCTCAGGACTCCATCGCATCGATGTGCCGACGTTCCTGCCCGCGGAACTGCAGGCGATAGAGTCGCTGGTAGAGGCCCGGCTGTTCCACCAGTTCGGTATGGGTGCCCGACTGCACGATGCGCCCGCCGTCCAGGACGAGGATCCGGTCGGCGCGCACGATGGTGCTCAGGCGGTGCGCGATGACGAAGGTGGTACGACCCTCGAGCAGCCGGTCCAACGCCTGCTGGACGAGGGCTTCCGACTCGGTGTCCAGGGCCGAGGTGGCCTCGTCGAGAATGAGCACCGGGGGGTTGCGCAGCACCGCGCGGGCAATGGCCAGACGTTGACGCTGGCCGCCCGAGAGCAGCACGCCCCGTTCCCCGATCTGGGTCCCATAGCCAAGCGGCATGGCGTCGATGAACTCCGCCGCGTTGGCCACCCGCGCCGCCTCCCGTACCGCTTCCGGGTCCACCGTCTTCTGGCCGTAGGCGATGTTGGCCTCCACCGTCTCGTTCAGGAGCAGCGTCTCCTGACTCACCGAGGCGATCAGGGTGCGCAGGTCGCGCCGGCGCAACTCACGGATATCCTGGTCATCGAAGAGGATCCGCCCCTGCTGGATGTCGTAGAACCGGGGAATGAGATCGACCAGGGTGGTCTTTCCCGCACCGCTGGGTCCGACCAGCGCGGTGGTGGATCCCATGGGGGCCTCGAAGGACACCTCCGAGAGAACGGGGCGTGCCGGATCGTAGCCGAAGGTCACGTTCTCGAAACGGATCATCCGCTCCATCCGTTCGATGGGGCGGGCATCGGGAGCGTCGGTCTCCTCCTCCAGATCCAGGATCTCGAACAGGCGGGCCGAGGCCGCGATGCCACGCTGGAACGCGGTGACCACACCGGAGAGCTGCTTGAGTGGGTGGAGCATGGACAGCAGTGCGAGCAGGAACACGAAGAAACGCCCCGGGGTCATCTCCGCCGTGTCGCTCAGCACCAGGCGTCCCCCGATGTAGAGCACGAGCACGCCGATGGTCACCCCCCAGAACTCGCTCAGGGGAGCGGCGATGCCGTCGATGGTGAGCAGCTTGACCACGGTCCGGCGATACGCCTTTGCCGATTCCGCGAAACGTCGGCTTTCCTCCGGCTCGGTCCCGAAGGACTTCACGACCCGGATGACGCCGAGGGTCTCGGTCAGCGAGGAGGTCAGGGCGGCAATGCGGGCCTGGGCCAGTCCGCTGTGCTTGCGCAGCTTGTGCGACAGGCGGGATGTGATGACCGCGATGGGCGGGACGATGAGAAAGCTGACCATGGCCAGCTTGGGACTGGCCATGAAGGAGATGCCCAGGTAGACCAGCACCTGGAACAGGTGGTGGAGGAAGTTGACCGCGGTGTTGACGCTGAACTCCTTGACCAGTTCGACGTCGGTGACGATGCGACTCACCAGTTGCCCGCTGGGGTAGCGGTGCAGGGTCCCCAGCGGCAACCGCATCGTCTTGTCGAACAGATCGGAGCGGATCGCCTCGGCCGACTTCTGCTGGACGTAGTAGAAGGTGGTGCGGCGCCCGAACTCCACCGCGTTCTTGAGCAGCACCGCGATCAGGGTGATTCCGCAGAGCCAGCTCAGGACCTCCAGGGGCGGGCTCTGCCGCTGCATGTCGCCCAGGCCCCGCAGGGTGGCGTTCTTGGCCTCGGTGAGCCGCTCCGGAAATGACCCGGTGGCGGTCAGGGCGTCGGTCAGCGCGGACCAGGTCGCGGCAAGCCCCTCACGGACCGGAAGGGGGTCACCCGCGGCCGGCCCCCCGCCGTGGACAAAGACCTTGTCGATGATGGGCAGGATGAGGCCGATCGAGAAGCCGCTCAGGATCGCATAGATCCCCATCAGCACCAGCCCCAGCAGGATGGTGGGCCACAGGGGCCTGAAGTACGGGCGTAGCCGGAGGAGGGTGTGCATGGAGGGGACAAGACTAAGGCCCGCCGGGGCGGGCCTCAAGGTGCCTAGATCGGGGGGCGGGAAAGAATCCCGCCCCCCGTCGTCGGTCTAGCGACGCAGGAGCACCATCCGGTTGGCCGAGGTCTGCCCGGCCGCCTGGAGTCGATAGTGGTAGATTCCGGCCGCCACGGTGCGTCCGGCCTCGTCCTCACCGTCCCAACGCAGCTCGTATTCGCCGGCCAGCTGGCTGCCGTCGATCAGGGTCCGGACCACCCGGCCCGAGACATCGAAGACCTCCAGGGTCACCGGCTGGAAACCGAGCCCCTCGGGAACCCGATACCGGATGACGGTCGAGCTGTGGAAGGGGTTGGGGTAGTTCTGGAGCAGGGCCGGTCCGCCGATGGTCGGCAGATCCGGAGCCGCCACCTGGGTCAGCACGTCGTCGTCGTAGACGCCGGTGTTGCGCATGTTCCGCTTGAACATGGGCCAGGGGGCGCGAGCCTCGCTGAATGCCCAGGGCGTATCCCAGCAATAGATCTTCTGGTCGAAGCTCGATGCCATGATCTCGACCAGCCCGTCGCCGTCCACGTCCCAGATCGCGCAGCCGTTCTCGACCAGGTTTCCGGTCTGAATGGGGAAACCATCGACCGGGTTGCCCGAGTTGTTGTACCCGAAGACCCGGCCGTCCTTGCCGCCGAAGACCACGTCCAGGGACCCGTCGTTGTCGACATCGGCCACCACGGGCGAGGAACGGATGGCGACCCGGTTCCCCTGGCTGTCCTCGATGATGATCGGGAAGCCGGGGAGATGGGCCCCGTTGAGTCCGTTGCGGGCAAACAGGGTTCCGTTGGAGGCCCCGATGACCATGTCCAGGGCGCCGTCGCCGTTGATGTCGGCCAGGGCGGGGGAGGAGTCGTAGTCCTCGTTGAGCTGGGCGCCGGCGGGGAAGCCGGGAGACTGGGAGCCGTCCATCCGGAGGGCATGGACGAGCGAGTTGCCGGAGCCCCACACGATTTCCACGCTGCCGTCCGATCCCACGTCACCGATGGCCGGACTCGATGTGATGTCCCCCCCCGAGGCGAAGGGGAATCCCGGGGCCAGCGTCCCGTCGTGGTTCCACACGTACATGTTGCCGTCGCGCATCCCGGCCACCAGCTCGCCATAGGGGTCGCCGTCGAGGTTGGCCACCGACGGGGTTCCATAGGAGAAGCTGGTTCCGGTCAGGGCGAAGACACCGTGGGTGCCCCCGTCGGCGTCCCCGTCCAGGTACTCCGTTCCGTCGTGGTGGAAGACAAGGACCGCGTTGGCCACCGCGCAGATGATCTCGAGGTCCCCGTCCACGTCGAGGTCGGCCAGGCAGACCGACCCCAGGGGGTTGGGCTGGCTGACCCCGGTGGGGTTCGCACTGACCGGGAAGCCGGGCAGGGGGACTCCCTGGTTGTCCACCACGTGCAGCAGGGCGTCGTTCCAGGAAATACCGGCGACTTCCAGGTCACCGTCGTTGTCCACGTCGCCCGCGGCCGGGGTGTTCCAGAACAGGTTGCCGTTCGAGTTGGTGATGGGTCCCAGGGTGCGCACATCCTGATCGCCGTCCACGAAGTCCGACCCGTCGGCGTTGACCGCGTAGATCTCCTCGCCCCCGGCCAGGATCTCCAGGGAAGCCGGGTTGTTGTCGAGATCGGCGAAGGTCACCCCGCCGGTCGAGGCGGACGCCACCTCGACCGGGAATCCGGCGTGCAGCGGCAGCGTGGTGGTGGCCGAGGTCTCCAGGGAAAGCGGGCCCTCGTTCCCCGAGGAGTCGATGGCCGCGGCCTTGTAGTAGAACCGGGTCAGACCGGGAAGATCCGCGTCCTCGAAATAGGCCGTTCCCTCGGTGGTCCAGAGGTTGATCCGGGTGTAGGGCCCCCCGGGGGCGGGGGAGCGATAGACCGCGTAGCCGTAGAGGTCCGCGTCCGCCACCGGGTCGAACTTCAGTCCGATGTAGTCGCTGCCTCCGAAGGCCACCACGTTGTTCACCACCGCGGGTGCGAGCCAGTCGATCTGTTGCGTATGCACGGTACCGTGGTCGTCGATGAAGACGAGGGTCAACTCGTGGGGCGAGACCACATCGGTCAGGCTCAACCGGAATCCGTCGGCCGGATTGGAGACGATCGCGCCGGCCGCGACGTCTCCCAGCACACTCACCGTGTCGACGAGGACGACCGCGGGATCGGAGCTGCGCAGACGCGCCTGGAGCCCCGAGGCCTCGCCCAGCCCGATGTTGTGGACCTTGGGAATGATGACGAAGTCCTCGTTGGCGGCAATGATCCCGTTGCCGTTGCCGTTGCCGACGGTGTCCCGTACCGCCTGGCTGTACACGGCAATGACCGGGCCGTGGACATAGAGGATCACGTCCTGCACATAGGTGTCGTTGAACCCGAAAATGGTCAGGGTGCAGACGGCTTCCAGGCGATCCGGCGCATCCGCGCCGACCTGGATCACGAACGGATCGGTGGGGGCCACCGAGGCCCCCGCGCCGATGTCGGGGTAGGCGGATGCGTTGTCGGTGATGGTCAGGTACGGGTCGAGCGTGGTCAGGCTGGCCGAGACCAGGGTCTCGGTCGCGCTTCCCCCGTTGTGCAGGGTGATGTCCAGCTCGATCGTTTCCCCACGATCGGTCAGCCCGTCCCCGTTGCCCGAGGAGGCTCCGGAGCCGTCGTCGGTGATGGCCTGGCTTTCCGCGTGGAGATAGGGCGCGGCGCCGGGCGCGGTGACCGTGGCCACTCCCTCGTAGGGGACGGTATTGAAGGCCGAGGCCCCCACCGAGAAGGTCCCGGTCTGATCCGGGCGGTCGTTGAGCACCACGTCCCCCGAGGCGTTGGTGGTGCCGCGCACATGGGCGTCGCCATCCTTGAACAGGGTCACCAGCGCGCCGGAGACCGGGCTCGCGTTCGAGGTCACGTTGACCGAGAAGGTGCCCTGTCCCAGCTCGAACGTCGCGGCATGGGTCGCGGCGAGAGGCGTGGGCACATCGGTGTAGAACTCGATCGAGGGATCCCCGATATAGATGTGGGTGAACTGGGTCCACCGGTGCGTGTTGTCCTGGGAGGCGAAGACGGTGAACCCGGCCTTGGACATGCCGAAGGCCTGACCCAGCCGGACCACGTCCCGCTGAAAGAGGAGCCCGTAGAACTCGTTCTGGTAGGCGAGCCCGGTGGAAGGGAAGTCCAGCCGCGTGGAGGCGACCACCGAGTAGGCGCCCCCGTTGGGGTTGGAAAGGAACCGCTCCGAAATGCAGTTGAAGTCGATGGCTCCGGAGGTGCAGTTGATCGCGTAGAGCAGGAAGGTCTCGTTGCCGTTGACGAGGGCATCGGCGTCGGAGTTGATGAGGGTCAGCCCGTCCTTGCCGACGGCCATGGTGTTGATGTAGCCGTGCCCGACATGGTGCACCAGGTTGAAGCCGGCGTTGAGGGAGTCAATGACCGTCGCCTTGGATTCCTCGATGGAACCGGGCCAACCGGTGTAGTTCTCGTACAACCGCACCGGCTCGATGGCCACCGTGACCGAGTCGAGCACGTCCTCGCAGAGAAGAGCGCCGTCGAACTGGATCAGGTCTCCCAGTTGCCAGTTCTGGGGAAAGAGAACCTCACCCAGAAGCAGGATGTCGTCCTGGTAGCCCAGGGGAGGGCTCTGCCGGTAGTCGATCACCTTGTCGACGAGCACCTGTGCCTCGGTCGGGTTGTTGGAGGTCAGTCGCCCCACCCACACATCCGGCAGCAGGTCGACCTCGTCCCCGGGGCTGGGGACGCCGCCGTCCCCCTCGCCGAACACCGCGTCCCCGTCCGCGTTCCAGTTGCCGTCCAGATCGCTGTAGTAGAGATCGGTGGGGATTTCCTCGCTGCCGAAGAAGTTGGTGAAGCCGTAGCGCACCGGAATGACCCCGGTATCCCCGCCAATCAGGACGAAGGCGGTACCCCACTTGGAAACCGCGTCCTTGATGAAGTTGCGGATGGTCTCCTGGAGGTCGACCCCCAGGGGATAGTTGGCCTCGATCCAGGACACGGTCCGTACCACGGTGGTCAGGCCCAGCTCGGTCCGGAAGTCCGCCAGCTGCTGGTAGATGGGCTCCTGGGCGGTGTCGGTGATGATGACCATCTCGACCGCGCTCCCATCCACGGTGGGGCGAAAGCGGGGGTCGAAGGGCGCGCCGCTATTGATCTGCGGCTGGAGCCGCATGGTTGCGCGCAGGGCCTCGGGGGTCCCGCCCACAAGTTCCGCCAGGGCGCGAGAGAAGCTCTCGTATCCCGCCGGGGTCTCCCGCAGCAGTCGCAGGGGTTCCTCGCGATCCGAGGGGCCGGTGGTCACCTCGACCCGGAACCGGGTGGCCACGGTGAGCTCCCCGGTGGTCGGGTTCCAGCTGAAAGGGGACACGGCCACCGAACCGATGGCATGGCCGCGCATGCGGCCCGAGGAGACCTGGATCGCCCGGTCGGCCGGATAGGGGACCTTGGATCCCGCGATGGCCGGGTCCAGGGACGCCGGCGCGAGGCCATGTTCGGGGGTGACCCGCGGCGTGGCGCCAAGCTGATGAAACCCCGGAAAGGTCAGGGTTTCCAGGGGGATGATGCGCGCGGAAATGACCGCGTCGTCCCCCGGGAGCGCCAGGTGCACCGGGATGAGGGGGAGGTCCGGGGTTCCGGTCGGCAGGGCGCGCACTCCACCCGTGAAGCGGATGGTGGTGATTCCGTTTTCCTGGTCGAGGTGAATCCCCGAGGGGTCCACCGTGACGTCTTTGGAAACGAGCGCCCCTTGAGCCGAGCTGAAGCCGGTGACAAGGGATAGACCAAGGGTCAAGGCAAGGCGTAGTCGCATAGCTAGGCGCACCTCAGCTGGAGCTGGAGTTGAGCAGGTTCGTGCGGCCCGGTTTCGGTCCGGGTGGCAGGCAG
Organism: Candidatus Eiseniibacteriota bacterium; assembly: GCA_942491735.1. Classification (GTDB taxonomy): domain Bacteria; phylum Eisenbacteria; class RBG-16-71-46; order JABDJR01; family JABDJR01; genus CALOCN01. The sequence continues at coordinate 1,980,931 of CALOCN010000014.1, forward strand.
TCTGAGGAAGACGGTGGGCAAGGTTTTTAGCTAAGGCTCATGTAGCTCGTAAATTATGCCACATAGGGGAGGCCATGGTCAATGAATCCGATAGATTGGGGTTGCTCTTGTCGCGGCTTGCCGTCTCCTCGTACACTTGCCCTCCATTCCGAGTTCCTGGCTTTTACCCGGAGGTCCCATGACCGAACGCCGTCGCGAGTTGAAACAACGCAGGAAACGCCGCAAGGAGCGCATCAAGGCCCGGATCCGGGAAGAGAAGAAGCTCCGCAAGAGCCGCCGCAAGTAGCCCCGGTCGGGACTCCCCCCGGCTTTTTTCCCAACGCCCCGTCCTGTTCACCCCTGGAGGTGTCATGTCGACGGTGCGTTATCTTCCGGCAGATCCTGCCGGACGCTGCTTCCGCGAGTCCCTGGGTCTTTTGACCCTGACCGGTCCCCCCCGCCCCTCCGCCTGTTCCGACGAGGAACTCCTGGCCCGGCTGCTGAGTCCCCGGGGCGGGCGCGCGGGGGATGCCCTGGCCCGTCAACTGCTCGAAGCGGGGTGGCCCCGTCTTCCCCCGGGCTGGGCCGAACCGACCGGGCTCTCGCCGGCCCAGTGGGTCCGGCTCGACGCCCTCGCAGAGTTCGCCTCGCGGTTGGCGGCCCGGGACGGGTCGTATCGTCCGCTCCTTTCGACCCCGGGGGATGTGCGGGACGTGGTGGCCGACCTCGAGACCGCCCGCCGGGAGCACTTCGTGGGGCTCTATCTCAATGCCCGCAATCGGCTTCTGGCCCGGGAAACCATCTCGGTGGGGAGCCTCAACGCTTCCATCGTGCACCCCCGCGAGGTCTTCGAGCCGGCCCTGCGACTGGGTGCGGCCAGTCTGGTGGTGGTGCACAACCATCCCTCGGGCGAGACCGACCCCTCCGACGACGATCTGCACATCACCCGGCGGCTGGTGGAAGCGGGCGAGATCCTGGGCATCGCCCTGCTCGATCACGTGATCGTGGGGACCCGGGGATACACCAGTCTCAAGGAGAAGGGGGGGCTCCCGGGGGCGGCCGGAGGGTTGCGCTGAGGGGGCTCCGGCGCGGTGCGCGGGACCGTACCGGGTGCTACACTCGCGCGGTTTTCACGGTCGCCGGCCGTAACGACTCCTCAACCCGGACGGATTCATGCCCAGAAACGCGGACTCATGACAGGAATCTGGACCCGTCTCGACCCGGCCCGTGTGGATGCGTTGATCCGTGCCTGGTCCGGTCGCCGCGTGGTCGTGTTGGGCGACGTCATGCTCGACCGCTACCTCTGGGGGAACGTGACCCGCATCTCCCCGGAGGCTCCCGTGCCGGTGGTCGAGGTGGGGCGGGAGTCCGCGCGGTTCGGGGGGGCTGCCAACGTGGCCCGCAACGTGCATGCCCTGGGGGCGTCGCCTCACCTGATCGGGGTGCTGGGAGACGACCTCACCGGCCGCCAACTGGTCGAGGAACTGTCCGCGGCATCGTTGGATGTGGGGGGTCTGGTCGTGGATCCGGAGCGTCCCACCACGGTCAAGACCCGGATCGTGGCGCGGGGTCAGCACGTGGTGCGGGCGGATCAGGAGAGTCGGGACGAGGTGGTCGGCGGACCCGCCCGGGCCCTGCGCACCCGGATGCTCGAGGTCCTTGACGAGGCCGCGGCGGTGATCATCTCCGATTACGGCAAGGGGGTGATCACCGGCGAGTTGCTGGAAACGGTGCTGGAGGAGGCGGCCGGCCGGGGAATCCCGGTCTGTGTCGATCCCAAGGACCTGCACTTCTTCGCCTACCGGGGCGTGGCCGTGCTCACCCCCAACCAGTTCGAGGCGGGGGAGGTCCTGGGCTACAAGCTCCGGGACGAAGCGAGTGTCACCCGGGCGGGGGAAGAGATCCTGGCCCGGCTCGAGGCCAAGGCGCTGCTCATCACCCGGGGGGAACGGGGCATGAGCCTGTTCGAGGCCGGGGGAGAGCAGACCGATTTTCCTACCGTGGCCCGGCGGGTCTTCGACGTGACCGGCGCGGGGGATACCGTGGTCAGCACCTATGCCGTTGCCCTTGCCGGGGGCGCCTCCCCCAAGGAGGCGGCGATCCTTTCCAACCACGCGGCCGGTCTCGTGGTCGCCGAGGTCGGCACCGCCGCTCCCGACATGAAGGCCCTGCGCGGTTCCTTCTCCGGGGAGGGGGAGTGAGCTTCCTCGTCCTCGACCGGGACGCCGCGGCGGCCTGGGCCCGGGAACACCGCGGTGAGGGCCGCAAGGTCGTGTTCACCAACGGGTGCTTCGACCTGCTTCACCGCGGGCACGTGGACCTGCTGGAGGCCGCCCGCGCGCTGGGTGACGTCCTTGTGGTGGGGGTCAATGACGACGACTCGGTCCGCCGGCTCAAGGGGGCCGACCGCCCCTGGGTGGTGGCCGAGGACCGGGCCCGGGTGCTGGCTGCGCTGCGGGCGGTGGACCGGGTGGTGGTGTTTCCGGAAGACACCCCCCGCGAGCTCATCGTCGCCCTGAGGCCCTCCTTCGTTGTGAAGGGCGGGGATTACCGTCCACAGGATGTGGTGGGGGGACCCGAGGCCGCGGCGTGGGGCGGCGAGGTCCGGATCATTCCCCTGACCCCGGGACGATCCTCGACCCGTATCCGCGAGCGTCGCGAAGGCCCCCCCCGGGACCCGGATCCACCCCGCTAGTTTCCTCGCCCGCAGTCGGTTGACACCGTCCTCCCCCTGCTGATAAGGTCCTTCGCCGGTTGGCGCACGGCGCCCTTTTTTTTGCTTGCACAGGAGATAACGACTTGAACAAGACCCTGCTGATTCTCAAGCCCGACACCGTGCAGAAGGGGAACGTCGGGAACGTCCTGGCCATGATCGAAAGCGCCGGTTTCCGGATCCGGCGCCTGGAGATGGTCCAGCTCACCCCGGAGCGTGCGCGCGGCTTCTACGCCGTGCACGAGGGCAAGCCGTTCCTCGACGACCTCGTCGCCTATATGACGTCCGGGCCGGTGATTCCCGTGGTGCTCGAGGGAGACGCCAACGTGATTTCCAAGGCCCGCGACCTGATGGGGGCCACGGATTCGAGCAAGGCCGCGCCGGATACCATCCGGGGCCGCTACGGGGTGGATATCGGGACCAACGCGGTGCACGGGTCGGACTCCCCGGAGTCGGCGAGCACCGAGATCCCGTTCTTCTTCCCCGATGAGCCGGTGGCCTGACGGAGTTTCCGGTGAAGTTGCCGCTGAACCCCCTTGCCCAGGGACACACTCCGGTGCAGCAGGCCGAGCCGGCGGAGGGGTATGACCTTTCCGAGTGGTTCGTGCCCCAGGGTCCGTTGCGGATCGATCTGGACGCCGAGCGGCGTGGGGATCAGATCACGGTCAACGGCGAGATCCGGGTGGAGACCGTCACCCCCTGTTCGCGCTGTGCCGCTCCCGTGACCGGGTCCCTGTCGGCAAGCCTGCTGGTCTTCGCGGACCGGCGGGGGAGCGACTCCGCCCGGGACGAGGCGGCTCTGGCGGAGGAGGGATCGGTCCTTTATCATGACGGGATCGAGTTGGACCTTGGGGAAGCCATCCGAGAGGCGGTGATCCTCGAGGTTCCGCAGACGACCCTGTGCCGCCCCGATTGTCGGGGGCTCTGCCCGAACTGCGGCCAGGATCTGAACGAGTCCGAGTGCGCGTGCGCCGCCGGTCCGACCGACCCTCGGTGGGAAGCCCTCAAAGAGATCAGGAACACGAACGACTAGGCAGCCAGGGCCCGCCGCGGCGGAACCTGGATCTGCTCCATTTCCCGGAGGGCGAACGCCCCCGATTCCCAGGAGGAACCCGTGGCACTTCCCAAACGTCGCCACTCGAAGACCCGGCAGGCCAAGCGACGCACTCACTGGAAACTGAGCCGTCCGCAGGCCGGTACCTGCTCCCATTGCGGCCAGCCCAAGCGTCCGCACCGCGTCTGCAGCGCCTGCGGGTTCTACGCGGACCGTGAGATCACCACGCCCGAGCTCGGCTAGATCCGGACCGGCATGACCGACTCCCGACCATCAACCGGGCGTCCCCGGATCGCCGTGGACGCGATGGGGGGGGACGATGCCCCCCACAATATCGTGGAGGGTTCGGTCGAGGCGGTACGCCACTTCGGGGATCGGGTTGAACCGGTGCTCGTCGGCGACGAGAAGGCGATCCGCCGTGCCCTCTGGGAGTGCGGAGGGTCCGATCTCGGGATCGAGATCATCCACGCCGCGGAAGCGGTGACGATGGACGAGGGAGGCGCCGACGCCTACCGGAAGAAACGGGACTCGTCGCTCAACGTGGCCACCCGGTTGGTCCGGCAGGGAGCGGTGGGAGGCGTGTTCAGCGCCGGGAATACCGGGGCCATGGTTGCAGCCAGCCTGCTCAATATCGGCCGCATACCGGGAGTCCATCGGCCGGCCATCGCCACCCTCATCCCGATCGACGGCAATCCTCCCTGGGTGGTCATCCTCGACGTCGGGGCGACCTCGGACACCAAGCCGGCCAACCTGCTCCAGTTCGCCATCCTCGGGGAAGTGTACGCACGCATTTTCCTCGACATCCCCCGTCCCCGGGTGGGGTTGCTCAACATCGGCGAAGAGCCGGGCAAGGGGGACGAACTCGTCCAGGAGGCGTATTCTCTCCTGGCGGCCAGTGGCGTGGATTTCGTGGGCAATGTGGAGGGCGCGGACATCCTGCACGGGAAGGCGGACGTCGTGGTCACCGACGGATTCACCGGAAACGTCCTGCTGAAGTTCGCCGAGAGCTTTCTCAGTTGGGGTATCCGGGCCGTGCGCCGGGAGATCGGGGAGCACGTGCTGGCCAAGATGGGCGCCCTGCTCCTGAAGCCGTCGTTGCGCCGGTTCAAGAACCGGGTGGACTACACGGAGTACGGCGGGGCGCCGTTGCTGGGAGTCAACGGGGTCGCCCTGATCGGTCACGGGCGCTCCAACGGCAAGGCCGTCATGAACGCCCTGCGTATCGCGGGGGATCTCGTTTCGCGCGGGATCACCGAGGAGATCCGGGACGAGATGAGCCGGGTCAACGGAGGAAACGTTGCCACTTCCTAAGAGCGTCGTCGTCCGCAGCACCGGGTCCTACTATCCGGAACGCATCCTGTCCAACGCCGATCTCGAGAAGATCGTCGACACCTCGGACGAATGGATCCGCACCCGGACCGGGATCCGCGAGCGGAGGATCGCCGCCCCGAACCAGGCCTCCAGCGACCTTGCCCTGCACGCGGCGACCCGCGCCCTCGAGTCCGCCGAGTGGCGCGCCACGGATCTGGATCACATCATCGTGGCCACGGTGACGCCCGACTATCCGTTTCCCTCGTGTGCCTGCACGCTCCAGGGAAAGCTCGGGGCAAGCCGGGCGGTGGCTTTCGACATCAGCGCCGCCTGTACCGGATTCATCTTCGGATTGAACCTCGCCCGCTCGCTCATCCTCTCCGGCCAGGCCAAGCGCCTCCTCCTCATCGGGGTGGAAACCCTCAGTCGCATCGTGGACTACACGGAGCGTTCCACCTGTGTGCTGTTCGGCGACGGGGCCGGCGCGGTGACCCTGGAGGGGTCGGACGATCCGGAGCTGGGGATCCGGTCGGTGGCCATCGGGTCGGACGGCAACCAGGACGACCTCCTCTACATGCCGGGAGGGGGTTCGCGGAATCCGGCCAGCGTGGAAACGGTGGAGAAGAAGCTCCACGCGGTGACCATGGCCGGCAACGAGGTCTTCAAGATCGCGGTGCGGGGCATGGAATCGATCGCTCGTCAGGCCATCGCCGATGCCTCCATCACGGTGGCCGATCTCGATCTGTTCATTCCGCACCAGGCCAACATCCGGATTCTCGACGCCACCGCCAAACGGCTGGGGATACCCCCCGAGAAGGTGGTGGTGACCATCGAGAAGTTCGGCAACACATCCGCCGCCTCGGTTCCCATGGCCCTGGACCACACCGTACGAACCGGCGGGATCAAGACCGGCGACCGGGTCGGCCTGGTGGCCTTTGGTGGCGGTTTCACGTGGGGCGCTTCGGTCCTGCGATGGGGGGTGTCCAAGTGACCCGTACCGTTTTCCTGTTCCCCGGCCAGGGCTCGCAGTTCGTGGGCATGGGCAAGGACCTCGCCAAGGCCTTCCCGGCCGCGCGTGCCGTGTTCGACGCCGCCGACGAGGCGCTGGGCTTTTCCCTGTCCGAGGTCTGTTTCGAGGGTCCCGAGGAGGACCTGATCAAGACCAAGAACACCCAACCGGCCATCCTCACCCACTCGGTGGCCGCGTTGCGGGTGCTGGAGGAAATGGGCCGGAGCCCGGTGGCCGCGGCCGGTCACTCCCTGGGGGAGTACAGCGCATATGTCGCGGCCGGGTCCCTCGACTTCGCCGACGCGGTCCGTCTGGTCCGCACCCGGGGGGATCTCATGTACGCATCCGGTCTCGAGCGACCGGGCGCGATGGCGGCCATCCTGGGGCTGGAAGGGGATCGGGTGGAATCGGTCTGCGCGGACGTGACCGAGGGAATCGTGGTGGCGGCGAATCTCAACTCACCCGGCCAGGTCGTCATTTCCGGTGAACCGGTGGCGGTGGAGGCGGCCATGACCGCGGCCAAGGCGGCCGGGGCGAAGCGGGCCGTCCCGCTCCCCGTGTCCGGCGCATTCCATTCGCCTCTCATGGAGTCGGCCTACGTGGGACTGCGCGAGGCCCTGGCCGGGGTTCCCATCCGTCCCGCGGCCATACCGGTGATGGCCAACGCCAGCGCCACCGCGGTGACCGACCCCGAAGCCATTCGGGAGTCCCTGGCCCGCCAGCTCACCAGCGCGGTGCGGTGGGAGGACTGCATGCGGTCCCTGCTTGCGGATCCCGGCCCCCCGTTCGTGGAAGTCGGACCGGGCAAGGTGCTCAAGGGGCTGCTGCGGGCGATCGACCGCGGCGCCGAGTGTGCCACCGCGGGAACCGCGGAGGAGCTCCAGGGAGTGCTGGCATGACCCAGTCCGAAACCCGGATCGCATTCGTCACCGGCGCTTCGCGGGGAATCGGCAGCGCCATCGCGCTCGCCCTGGCCGAGGGGGGCGCCGATGTCGCCCTCGCCGCCCGTGGCACCGGTCCGGCCGAGGCAATCGCAGCACGGATCCGGGACATGGGACGGCGCGCCATCGTGCTTTCCGTCGATGTCGGGGATCCGGCGTCGGTCGAGGCCGCGGCCCGGGAGACCACCGATGCCCTGGGCAAGGTGGGCATCCTGGTCAACAACGCCGGAATCACCCGGGATCAGCTCCTGGTCCGCATGAAGCAGGAGGACTGGTCCGAGGTCCTGCGGACCAATCTCGACGGGGCCTTCAACACGGTCCGGGTCTTCGCCCGGGACATGATGCGGCTGCGCTGGGGGCGGGTGGTCAATATCTCATCGGTGGTGGGAACCATGGGCAACGCCGGCCAGGTCAACTATGCGGCGTCCAAGGCCGGGCTGGTCGGATTCACCCGCTCGGTGGCCAAGGAGCTTGCCGGACGCGGAGTTACCGCCAACGTGGTCGCTCCGGGCTTCATCGAAACCGCCATGACAAACGACCTGCCGCCCGCCACCCGGGAGGCCATGCTGGGCGGGATTCCCCTGGGCCGTTTCGGGGCCCCGGAGGAGGTGGCCCGGCTGGTCGCTTTCCTCTGTTCCGAGAATGCGGGCTACATTACCGGTCAGGTCGTCCATGTTGACGGCGGCATGGTCATGGCCTAATCTTTTGCGCCGTCCTTCCGGGCGGAAGAACCGTTTACGACAAGGATTATGGAGGTATCAAGCGATGGCCTTTAGCGAGGATCGCGTGAAAGAGATCATCGTGGAGCAGCTCGGCGTTTCCGCCGATCAGGTGAAGCCGGAAGCCCGGTTCATCGACGATCTGGGCGCCGACTCACTCGACACGGTGGAGCTCATCATGGCTCTGGAAGAGGAGTTCAGCGTGGAAATTCCCGATGAGGACGCCGAGAAGATGGTGACCGTCGGGGATTCCATGAAGTATCTCCAGGAAAACGTGAAGTAGCTTTCCGGAAGCCACATCATTATGGAACGCAATGTCGTCGTAACCGGCCTCGGGGCCGTCACCCCCATCGGCAACGACCCCAAGAGCTTCTGGGACGGTCTGGTGGCCGGCCGGAACGGAATCGGAGCGGTGACCCGTTTCGATGCGTCCGCCCTGCCCACCCGCATGGCCGGTGAGGTGAAGGACTTCGACCCGTCGGAGTTCATGGACTCCAAGGAGGCGCGTCGGAGCGACCTGTATACCCAGTTCGCCATGGCTGCCTCGCAACAGGCGGTGCAGGACGCCGGACTCGCCGATGGGGGGTATGACCCCCTCCGCACCGGGGTCATGATCGGTACCGGTATCGGCGGTATCGCCAGCCTCGAGGTCCAGCACAAGATCCTCATGGAGAAGGGGCCGGGCCGTATCAGCCCGTTCTTTATTCCCATGATGATCGCCAACATGGCCTCGGGCCTGGTGTCCATCCGCTGGAACATGAAGGGTCCCAACTTCGCCACCGTGTCCGCGTGCTCGTCCGGCGCCCACTCCATCGGCGAGGCATTCCGCTTCATCCGTGAAGGCACCGCCGATGTCATGGTGGCCGGGGGAAGCGAGGCTACGGTCACGGAACTCTGCTTTGCCGGGTTCTGCGCCATGAAGGCCATGTCCACCCGGAACGACGACCCGGCGACCGCGTCGCGTCCGTTCGACATAGGGCGGGATGGATTCGTCATGGGTGAAGGGGCCGGCGTCGTGGTGCTGGAAGAGGAGGAGCATGCGCGCAAGCGCGGCGCTCCCATCTACGCCCGCATGCTCGGCTACGGCCTGACCGCGGACGCGCATCACATCACCGCGCCGTCCCCGGGCGGCGAGGGAGCGGCCCGGGCCATCGAGGCGGCCCTGGACAGCGCGAAACTTCCCAAGGATGCCGTCGGCTACATCAACGCCCACGGGACCTCGACCCCTTTGAACGACAAGACCGAGACCGCCGCGGTCAAGACGGTCTTTGGAGACCTTGCTCGATCCCTGGCCCTGGGTTCCACCAAATCAATGACCGGGCACCTGCTGGGTGCCGCGGGGGGGGTCGAGTTCGTTACCTCGGTTCTTGCCATCAAGAACGGGGTTCTGCCGCCGACCATCAACCACGAGCAACCGGATCCGGAGTGCGACTTGGATTGTGTCCCCAACGAGGCTCGTCAGGCCACGATCCAAGCTGCCCTCTCCAACTCGCTCGGGTTCGGCGGTCACAACGTCACGCTCGCGGTCGGCCGCTTCGACTAGGACGGGTCTGCCCAACCAGGCCGGCCAAGGTACCTAGTCGGGTCGGAGTCCGCCGGAAAACCCGAGATGCGCCTTCGCGACCTGGTGCGCAGGGTGGGGCTTCGCCGTCGCCGCAGCCTGTGCGAACCGGAACTGCTTCCCATCGTGGAAGAGTTCGAGAAGCATATCCGCTACGGGTTCTCGGACCCGGAGCTTGTCTGCTGGGCGCTGACCCACCGCTCCTACCTCAACAGCAACGGGGGGGAGCTCCCCGGGTCCAATGAGCGTCTGGAGTTCCTCGGGGACTCCGTCCTGGAACTGGTGGTCAACGAGTTTCTCTACCACCGCTACCCCGACCTCCAGGAAGGGGAGCTGACCAAGATGAAGTCGCTGCTGGTCAGCCGCGGGGTCCTCGCCGAACAGGCCAAGCGGTTGGGGCTGGGAAAGCACCTGCTGCTCAGCGACGCCGAGCGGGAGTCGGGAGGATCGTTCCGGTCCTCCATCCTCGCCGATGGGTTCGAGGCGGTGATCGGAGCGCTGTACCTGGATGGGGGAATCCCGGCCGCCCGCCGGTTCATCGAACGTCATCTCCTGGAGGAGGTGGACACCATCCTCGGCAACCGCAGCCACGTGAACTACAAGAGCGTGCTGCAGGAGATCATCCAGGAACGCAACCGCACCTACCCGCGGTACCGCATCGTGTCCCAGACCGGGCCGGACCACCGGAAGGTGTTCACGGTGGAGGTGACGGTCAAGGGGGACCAGTTGGGTCTCGGCAAGGGGACCAACAAGAAGCGGGCCGAGCAGGCGGCGGCCCAGAACGGATTGGAGCGGCTGGGGGTGATGTAGAGTGGGTCCAGACCCGTTGGAGAGGGATTGGGCTCCGGCGATGCTCCTGGAGGCAGCCATGTCAGTCTGTCGTGTTGCGTCAACGCTCCTGATTGTCGTGACCACGATGGGTGCCCGCCCGGCGAGTGCCGGGACGACCGCTGCGGGAAGGCGACTACCACCTGCCCCAGGCCAGGGTTCTCCGACTGCAGCCCGCAGGTGGCTTGCCGGAACTACACGCCCAGGCGCTCCGCGTTCGAGGGAACAAGACTGTACGTGGTCGTGGCCCGCGCCGACTCCGGCGGGGTAGCCGGTGCCTCGTTCGGCATCGCGATCGATGGGGAGCCGCAGATCTTTGGCTGGGGTCTCTGTGCGGACGAGGAATTCCCTTCCGCGACTTGGCCCGTGTCCGGTTCGGGCAATCGTGTCATCTGGGATCCGGATCTCAACTGTCAGCGCTCCCTGTTCGAACCGGATGGGGTGCACGCCATTGTGGGGTCGTTCTACATCTATTCCTACGGAGCGGGTAGCGTCTCGGTAGTGAGCCATCCCACTTCCGTTCCCGGGGTGGCCATGGTGGACTGTTCCGCGAGGGAAGCCGCCATGGAACCCGGGGCACGGGTGGACTACGAGACCGGAGCCGGCTTCAACCCCTGTCTCGCCCCCACGCCTATACAACGCACCACGTGGGGTGAGGTGAAGCGCCTGCTTTCCGGTGATCCTCCATGAGAACGACTGGTAAAGCTGTTGTAGAATGGGGTCGTCGTAGGTCCGCTTCCGTTGCCGGGGAGGTACCGATGCGATTCCTTCTTTCCGCGTTCCTGATTCTGCTGATGTCCGCAGGGGTCGTCTCGGAAGGCGTTGCGGGCTCCCTCGATGACCCGGTTGTCGTTCTCCACGCCAACTACCCGGTCACTCCCAAGGCGATGGTGACTCCGCTCTCCGGGATTTCACCCTACTTCGGTTGCACGACCCGGGACCCACTTACCCAGCGCATCCCCTGTAGTGAATTCGCCACGACCTGGCCTTCGTTCGAGCCCAGCTATGTCTACCTGTTCGTGGCCCAGGCGGACTCCGGCGACGGGGTCGGGGGGGTGGCTTTGGGTATCGAGGGCTCCCAGGACGTGGGCATCTTTGGCTGGATCCTCTGCGCGGACGAGGACGTTCCATCCTCCGGCTGGCCGGCCTCCGGGTCCGGCAATCGCATCCTCTGGGACACGGATGCCAACTGCCAACGCACCGTGCTGGGAACCGACGGAGCTCACGCCATGGCTGGGTCGTTCTACGTGTACGCCTACGGGTCCGCTACCCTGACCGTGGTCCATCACCCCACCGCCACGCCACCGGTCGAAACCGTCTCCTGCAATGGGGTGGGCCGGGCCGCGGCTCCGGGAGCGCGCATCGGGTTCGACGGAGCCTTGGGCTTCAACCCCTGTCTCGCCGCAACCCCGGTTCAGCCGTCGACCTGGGGACGGATCAAGAACGCGACCCGCGCCGGGGACCGCTAGCCATCCGGATTGTCGCCGCGCGCGCGGTGGCGTAAGGTCGCGCGGTCATGTCCACACCCCGTCTGCTGCCGTTTCCACCCCCGTACCGGGCCGCCCTGGCCATCTCCAACGACATCGACGATGTCCTTGACCCCCGTGGCTGGTGGGAGTTTCTCCGCTTCCTCAATACCCGCGAGACCACCGTGCACGGTGCCGGCCTGGGTCTCGAGGTGGGGGAGTCCTTCTGGTTCTACAGCGATCACTTCGACGAGCAACCGGCATCCTGGTTCCGGGAACTGGGCGATCGCCCCTCGGACTTCGCCCCCTACTTCGCCGCCCTGGGGCGGTCGGGTCATCTGGACACCCTGCACAGCTGGGGCAACTTCAGCCGCCACGGCGGCTTCACCCGTGCTCATGCCGAACGGGCGGCGAGGGTGCTACAGGACGAAGGGTTTGTTCCCCCGGTCTGGGTGAACCACGGCGGAGGGCATGACTTCCAGAACCTGTGGATGGGGTGCGGTGATCTTCCGGAGAATCCGGAAGCGGAGGGGGCGCCGGCTCCGGAGTATCACCTGGACCTCACCTGGCCCCTGGGTTTCCGCTACGCCTGGATCGGCGACCTGACCCGGGTGGTGGGTCAGGAGCGCCCCTGGAAGCCGGGGGACTGGCTTCCCGGTGGCGAGGCACTCCGCGAGACCCTGGGTTTCGCCCGGCGCGGCTTGGCTCGCCGACTGGCCTATCGGGAGGTGCTCGCGACCTATCCGAACCCGGACCCGCGTCCCAACCGGCTCCTGGCCCCACGCACGCTGCGGGACGGGCGGACCGTGCAGACCTTCATCCGTTACGGTGACTTCCGTCGCGCCACCTTCGAGGACCTCGCCTGGCTGTTGGCGCCGCGCACCCTCGATACCCTTGAAGCAAACGGAGGCGTGAGCGCGATGTTCCTCCATTGGGGGAAACACGCCGGACGCCGGTTCCGTGATCTTCCCGCACCCGCGCTCGACGCCCTGCGCGGTCTGGCGGGACGCGTGCAGGAGCAGCGCTTGTGGGTGACCACCACCGCGCGGCTTCTCACCTACGTGGAAGCACGGACCGCGGCGCGACTGGTTCCGGGATCCACTCCCGGCTCCTGGGAAGTCGTTGCCGATCCATTGCCCGATGGACGCAATCTGGTCGCGAACGATCTCGGTGGCCTCTCCTGGGACATGGGAAGCGATGCCGCGGTTGCCCTGACGTTGGATGGGCAACCGGTGTCGATCGTCCAGGACGGCTCCATCGTGCGGGTGCAGCAGGAACCGCTCGTCTTTCCCGAGCCACCGGGAGCCTGAGATGGGGAAGTGGAAGGTCCGCGAAGCGACCGACGACGAACGGATCTACCTGGCCCGCACCGAACGCACGCTCTTCGACAGCGGTTCCCCGGATCCCCAGTGGCTTTTCGATCGGAACCCCATGGGGAAGGGCCTCGTCCTGGTTGCCGAGGGACCGGACGGCAAGCCGGCCGGGACCCGGGCCATGGTCCCCTGGGACCTTCTCGTGGACGGGGAGATCGTGCGTCTCGGTCAGTACGCGCGCAGTTGGACCGATCCGCGTTACCGCAACCAGGGGGTTTCGGTGGCCATCGGGAACGCGCTCAACGCGGCCGCGGCCGACCTCGGTTATCCGTTGATCTTTCTCTTTCCCAGCGTGCGTTCGATCCCCGGTCACCGCAGGATAGGAAACCGTGTCGATACCCTGCTCCAGCGACGCCAGGTGGTGCTGCGGTTGGGTGCGCTGCGCGAGGGATGGCCGGGACTGGCGGACCCTCTGCTGCGTGCCCTGTGGCGGATCCGGCTGAGCAGGGGGAGCGGGGTGTGGCGCCCGGTAGCGGACCTGACCACCGAAGCGGCCCCGGTGTGGGAACGGGTGCGAGCCCATCCGCCGGCCCGGGTGATCGGGATCCGGGACGAGACCTTTGTCGGCTGGCGATACGGCGGTGGATCGGGACACCGATACCAGGGTTGGCGCTTTCCCGAGACCGGTCCGGCCCGGCTGCTGGCGGTGACCGTTGCCGCGGGCAACCGGATCCGGCTTGCCGATGTGTGGGGGACCGAGGATCCCCCCGAAACCGCCCGCGCCCTGGTGAGCCTCTTCCGCGAGCTGTCCCTTCACGCCGGTTTCCTCGAGTGGTGCCCCCCGGTCAACGGCGCGTGGCCGCGGATGGCGGGAAGCCTCGCCCTGCTCAAGCGTCGGGACGGGGTTCCCATCGCCCGCTGGTTCGTGGCCCCGGAATCCACGTTGGGTGCGCTGGCCGACCTTGGCAACTACGGTCTCACCGAAGGGGACAGCGACTATCTGTAGCGCTAGTCGAGCAGGACCCTGGCCGTGATGAAGATCTCCTGGGTGGTGACACTCTCGGTGGTCGGGGTGGTCGGATAGAAGGTGGTGCTGTTCTCGTAGTTCCCCGGAGTGGAGCGTTCCCAGGAGCCCCGGGCATAGGCCGCGTCGAGGATCAGCACCTTCTGCAGGATCACTCCGGCACCGGCGGTCCAGTAGGAACGATCCGAACTGATCACCGCCTGGGGATAGTCGCGGGTGAGCGTTGAGGTCCCGGTTTCGTCCGGCCCCGACGGCACGAAGGTGAAGTCGGTGTCGGCGGCGATGAGCCTGTAGGGAAGGGGTTCGGTGTAGAACCCGGCCCGCACCTTGACCGGCGACCTGGGGATGAGGTACTCGAGTCCCAGGTTGACCGCCCACACCGAGCGGTAGGCGGACTCGCGCTGGAAGGTTCCCGGACCGGGCGGGGCGAGGATCGGTCCCTCGAAGTCGATGCTCCCGTAGTCGGTCCATCGCACGGAGCCGGAGGCGAGCAGCCCGGATCCGGTCCAGGACAGGCCCCCGCGCAGCGAGAGGGGGAGGGTGATCTCGTCCCGGAACGCGACCCCGTACACCGTGTCGATCTTCTCGGTGTCCTCGGCCCGGAAGTCCGCGCCGCCGCTCCAGGTCATGCTGGTGGGAAAGTCGAACACCGCGCCGGCCCGGAATCCGGGTCCGAACGAACCGAGGAGGCCAATGCTCCCCCCGATGCCGGTCAGGTCCGCGCCCCGATCGACCAGCTCCTCGTACACCCGTTCATCGGGATCACCGGGACTGCCGAGGTCGAACTCGTAATAGTCCCCCTGGTCGGTGACCCGGTAGTTGGCGGTGGTGACCTGTTCGTTGGAGTCTCCCACGAGAAGGCTCAGGGTGCCGCCGATGGAGAGGTTCTTCGAGACGTTGAGCCCGATCGCTCCCGAAACCGCGCGGGCGGTACCGGTGCGGTTGAACTCCTCGAGCTCGAACAGGCCGCGCTGCTGCGGGGTGGCCTCGATGAGGAAGCCCTCCTTGAACAGACGCATGTCGAGGTCGGCGAGGGTCTGATACGCGAAGGCGACCGCCATCCCGGCGCTGTAGGTGCGGATGGGAAACACCATGGCCAGGTGTTCGAGGCGGCTGGCGCTGTACGAGGTCGTGTTGCCCTGCACGTGGGTGATGGTGCGGTCGGTGTCCACGATCTGCAGGCCGCCCGAGAGCTCGGTGTGCCCGATCTGGGCCAGGCCCGCCGGATTGAAGAAGAGCGCGGTGGCGTCGTCGGCGACCGCCTCCATGGCCAAGCCCATCCCGGTTGCCCGGGCGCCCATGCCCACCCGATCGGTTTCCTGGACCTCCACCGGGACATCGGTCTCCTGGGCGAGGACCGGTCCGGCACTCCCGATCAGGGCGGCGGCGAGGGCCCGGGTGCCGATCCCTGCCGGGCCAAGGCCCATGACGCATTGCAAGTGCATGAAACGACGCAAGATAGTCCTCCTGGAACCGGCCCGGAAACACGTTGCCTATGATACCCTGCGGTCCTCCGGGGCGTCCCGGAAATCGCCACGGCTTGGGAACCTGCGGGGTTTTGGAGGGTAGGACTCCCCGGAGGTACCCTGTGATCTTGATGGAGGCCCGTCTGGAAACCCGGAGTTTCTACCAGGACCTGCCCGACGAGGACCTGATGGACCATGTTGTGGCCGGCAGCGAAGCCGCGTTCGCCTGCATCGTGGATCGGTACAAGAACCGGTTGCAGAACCTGGTGTACCGGTATGTCCGCGACTTCCAACGTTCGGAGGACCTCGCCCAGGAGGCCTTTGTCCGGGTGTACCTCCACCGCGAGCGCTACCGGAAGACCGGAAAGTTTTCCACCTGGATCTTCACCATTGCGGCCAACCTGGCCAAGAACGAGATCCGGCGCAAGGTACGCCTGCGCAACGTCCTCAGCCTCGAACACCTCAAGGAAATCATGGGCACCGCGGATCCCATGCTGAAGGACGAGGACGCCCCGGCCACGGACCGCTCCATCGAGCGGGAGCAGACCAACGATGCCGTCGAGGCGGCGATCGAGAAGCTGCCCGAGGTCTACCGCGAATGTCTGGTGCTGCGCGATATCGAAGGGATGTCCTACGACGAAATCGGGGACATGCTGGAGATTCCGGGCGGTACCGTGCGCTCCCGAATCAATCGGGCGCGCCTCATGTTGAAGGAGAAGCTCAAGGTTTTCGCTAAGACCGAGTTGTAACCGGCCTGGCGTGCACCTTCGGGAAGCCCATCGAGGAGCTGTGCATGCGTTCTTGTGATCGAGTCGATTCCCTCCTTTCCGCCTACATCGAGGAGGACGCTTCACCCGCGGAAACGCGGTTCGTGGACGGCCACCTCCTGGCTTGCGGTCGTTGCCGCCAGCAGATAGCCGAGGTGCGCGAGACCCTGCGTCGCGTACAGGCCCTTCCCCGCACCACGGTCAGCGACGGATTCACCGAGCGGGTCCTCGCTCGCACCCATGGGCTGGAACCGGCCGGGCTCGACGAGCCGGTGGTTCCGGAGATCCACGGGAATGCCTCCCGCTGGCTCATGCCCCTGGCCGCGGCCGCGGCCCTTGCCCTCGCCCTGCTCGGGGTGAATCAGGTGCTGACCCCGGGGACCGATTCCACGAACCTGGGTCAGGACATCCGGTCGGTCGAGCTGGCCGAGCGGGTCCCGAACGCGTCGGGTGATGCGCGACCCGCCGATATCCCGCAGGTCACCAGCCTCCAGGGTTTGCATCCCGGGATCGCGAACGGGGAGGCCACACCCATTGGCATGGCGGGGGACACCTACGTGCTCGAAAGCTTTACCCTGCGGCAGCCGACCGGGGGCGGGACTCCCATCCTGACCCGGGCCAGCGCTACCTCCGAGTCCAAGGTGATGGTGACCTTCTGATGCCCTTCGCGGACCCGCGTCCAACCCTGGTTTCGTTGTTCGCGGCGGTGCTGTTCTCGGCGCCGCTGTTGGCCGCGGAACCGGGTGACACCGATCCCCTGGACAATCTCAGCGACGAGGTCATTGCCCTGGCCGATGCGGCGCGACCGCATCTGGTCCGGGTGATCCGTCCGCGCGAGGCGGATTCCGGCGAGGCCGAGGGTCCCAGTCGGGTGATCGGTTCGGGGCTCGCGTTGCGGGACGGCTACATTCTGACCTGCGCCAACGTGGTGGGGCCGGGACGCGAGGTCCTGGTCGCTTCCACCGACGGGGTTTCCCTTCCGGCCCGGGTGGTCGGCGTGGATTGGCGCTCCAACATCGCGGTCCTCGAGGCGACCGGTCTGGGTCTGCCCCCGGTCCCGGTGGCCCCGGCCGCCATCCTGTTCCCGGGGGACTTCATCGTCTCCGTGGGTTGGGGTCCTCCCGACTCGCCCCGTGCCGCGTTCGGAACGGTGACCGTGGTGGGCGGAGTCACCCTGGCCTACAGCGAGACCGACATGATCGAGGTGGCCTCCCCCATTTTTCCCGGGTTCACCGGGGGAGTCGCGCTCAATCAGGACGGGAAAGCGGTGGGGCTCATCTCCGGGCGCATCGACCTCGATCCGTCCACCGCCATCCTGCCACCGGGAGTGCATCTACTGGCCGGTTACCTGAACCGGGGCGTGGTTGCCACCGCGCAGCCGCGCAGCGCGGTTCTGGTGCTTCCCATGAACCGGGCCCTGGAGATCGCCGAGGATCTCATCGAGTTCGGGCACGTCGAGCGCGGCTATCTCGGGGTCCAGGTGGAACTCACCGAGGTCACCCAGGGCCGCGGGCGCCGGCTCAAGGGAATTCTCCTGCATCAGCTGGTGGACAACGCGCCGGCGGACGACGCCGGGCTCATCCCGGGCGACGTGATTCTCGAGTATGCGGGGGCCCGGGTGGAGAGCCCGGAGCAACTGTCCGCCCTCGTCAACGCCACCCTCCCCGGGGCCACGATCCCGGTGCGCTACCTGCGTCGGGGTCGCCACTTCACCTCGTATGTGCTGATCGAGCAGGCGCCGGTCGTGGTGTGGTCTCCCGAGATGGACCAGTTCCTCGCACAGCCGATCCTGGGTACACGGGTCGCCCCCAACGCCCGCTGACCCTATACTCCTCCCCATGGAATCCTCGAGACGCTTCCTGGCCGCACTGTGTCTTGTCCTGACCCCCCTGGCGGGGTGCGGTCCGGACATCCAGGCCGGGGCGGTGGGTCGGGCGCATGAAGTGAGCGTGGTCCTCAACACGCCGCGGGACGGGGAACTCGCCGATCGCATCCGATCCACCTATGCCTATCCCGTGGATGTGGTGGGGTTCGAGCCGGCCTTCACCCTGGACTTCGTGGACTACGGTCGGTTCGGGGTGCATCGGGTGGTGAAGAACCAGATCATCGCGGCCAACCTGTCCAGGGGGGACAAGCTGTCGCGGGATGTGCGCGGATGGCTGCACCCGCACCGACAGGAAGCGTTGGACGCGCGTCAGCCCATCCGGGTCATTCTCCAGGACCTCTGGGCCGCGGGACAGACCACCCTGGTTCTCGCCGCGTGGTCCGACGAGGAGCTGCTCGACCTGCTGGCCCCGGCCGACTCGTCGCGGCTTCGCCAGGAGTTCGAGATTTCCGCGGCGAGGGGACTCACCCGGACCCTGTTTCGATTGGGCAACGACTCGGACCTCGCCTCCGCCCTGGGCCGCAACTACGGGTTCACCTTCAAGCTGCTTCCCGGGTTCGAAGCGGCGGCCGACGAGATCGGGCGCGTGGTCACCCTCTCCGCCGACGATCCGGGCCGCATCCTCATGATCCATTGGATGGAGGAGACCGTCCCCCTCACCGAGGAGGTCTGGTCGCCGATCATCGCCTCGGTGCTGACCCGCTACAACGACGGGGATTTCGTGGACCCGCGGCACACCCGGATCTTTCCCACCCTGTTCCAGGACGAGCCCGCGCTCAAGTGGGACGGCGTCTGGCAGAACGAGCGGCTGGTCATCGGGGGGCCGTTCCGCGCCTACGCCATCCACCGCGACGGCCGGTCGTATCTGCTCATCGCGATCATCTTCGCCCCCGGTCAGGACAAGATGCCCATGTTGCGCCGCATCGAGGGAATCCTCGCGACCTTCAAGGCCTTGCCGTGAGCCGCTCCATCCGGGTCCGGGCCGGCGATGCGGTCTATCCGGTGCGGATCGGTCCGGGGGAACTGGACACCGCCGGGGAGAACGTGGCCCGGCTCCTCGAGACCGACCGGGTGGTGGTGGTCGCCGACGCCACCGTCGCGCGTCTGCATGGTCGGCGCCTGCGCCGTGGGTTCCGCGCGGCCGGGGTGCGGATCGGTCTCTGGCTCGACATTCCTCCCGGCGAGCGTTCCAAGAGTCTCGCCCGGGCCCGTGCCCTCTACGATGCCTTCGTCGAAGCCGGGGTGGATCGATGGACCCCGGTCGTGGCCTTCGGTGGCGGCGTGGTGGGTGACCTGGCCGGCTTTGCCGCCTCCACCTTCATGCGGGGTTTGCCCCTGGTGCAGATTCCCACCACGGTCGTGGCCCAGGTGGACAGCGCGGTGGGCGGCAAGACCGCGGTCAACTTCGCCGCCGCGAAGAACCTCATCGGCACCTTCCATCAGCCGCGGCTGGTCATTGCCGACCCATCCCTCCTGGCCACCCTCCCGGCCAGGGACTTCCGGGCGGGGCTGGCCGAGGCGGTGAAGATCGGCGTCACCCTGCGCCCCGATCTCCTGGAGCATCTGGAAGCCAACGCGGAGCGCATTCTCGACCGCGACGCCGACGCGCTGGCCCCGGTGGTGACCGCCTGCGTGGAAGCCAAGGGGGAGGTGGTGAGCCGGGACGAGAAGGAACAGGACGTCCGGGCCATCCTCAACTACGGACACACCGTGGGACATGCCCTGGAATCCGAGGCCCGGGGCGCCCTGCGCCACGGGGAAGCGGTGGCCATCGGGATGCGCGCCGCGGCCTGGGTGGGGGAGACGCTGGGGGTTTCGGTGGGGGAGGTGGGCCAGCGCCAGGATGCCCTGCTGACCCGGTTGGGGCTCAAGCTCACCCGTGAAAGCGCCGATAAACGGGTGATCGCGCGCAAGCTCAGTCTGGACAAGAAGGTACGGGGCAAGAGAACCCGCTTCGTGTTGACACTCCAGGTAGGCGGTGCTAGCGTCTGGCCCCACATTCCCGGGCCCCTCTTGCGTCGGGCGGTTGCCTTTGTAACCGCATGAGACACAAGAAGAAAGCCCGGGCTCTCGATTCTGATTCGAGGGTGCCGGACGTCACCACCCCGCCGGGGCTCACACGAGGGAGACCATGAGACTCGAAGAGGTCCGCCGTCTTATCCAACTGGTTGAGGAAAGCGAGATCGGCGAGGTCGATATCTGGCAGTGGTGGGGGAGAATCCGTATCCGCAAGCAGGGAGCGGACTCTCCAGCAACCGTCCCCCAGGTCACCACGGCTCATCACCTCGCCGCTCCTGCCCCTCCCGCGCCGGTGGCAGCGCCGTCCGCTGAAGCGCCCTCGGGGCCCGCGGCCGACGATACCGCCGGACTGGTGCCGATCAAGTCGCCCATGGTGGGGACGTTCTATCGGGCACCCGCCCCGGATGCCGAGGCCTACGTGGACCCCGGCACCTCGGTCGAGCCCGGCCAGACCGTCTGCATCATCGAGGCCATGAAGCTGATGAACGAGATTCAGTCCGAGGTTCGCGGACGCGTGGCCAGGATCGTGGTCAATGACGCGGAAGCGGTCGAGTTCGGGCAGACCTTGTTCCTCGTCGAGGAGGCTTGATTCGGGGGGCGGAGGGCTCTCACGATGAACATCCGGAACATTCTGGAGCAGATGATCGAGGCGAATGCCTCTGACTTGCATATCAAGGCCGGGACACCCCCCACCATCCGTGTCGACGGCACCCTGATTCCTCTCGAAGAGGAACGTCCCAGCAACAAGGACATCGAGGCGGTGGTGGAGCAGATCCTCACTCCGGCCCAGCGCGAACACTTCGAGAAGTGTTCCGAGATCGACTTCGCGTTCTCGATCCCCGGCCTCTGCCGGTTCCGGTCCAACTTCTACAAGCAGCGTGGCACGGTGGCCATGGCCTTCCGGCAGGTTCCCTTCGGTGTGCCCAGCATCGAGGATCTGCAACTGCCGACGGTCCTCGCCGACATCATCCAGAAGCCGCGAGGCCTCATCCTGGTCACCGGAACGGTCGGGCAGGGCAAGTCGACTTCGATGGCGTCGATGATCGACCATCTCAACACGAACATCCCGCGCAACATCATCACCATCGAGGACCCGGTCGAGTTCCTGCACCGGGACAACCTCTCCCTGATCAGCCAGCGCGAGGTGGGGATCGACACGGAGTCCTACAACGAGGGACTCAAGCACATCCTGCGCCAGGATCCGGACGTGATCCTCATCGGCGAGATCCGTGACCAGCTCTCCATGAAGGTCGCCATCATGGCCGCGGACACCGGTCACCTTGTCCTGTCCACGCTCCACACCCCGGACGCGGCGCAGACCATCAACCGCATCATTTCCTTCTTCCCGCTCCAGGAACACGAGGAGGTCCGCTACCTGCTCGCGTCCAACCTGGCCGCGGTCGTCTCGATGCGCCTCATCCCGCACTCCAGCGGCACCGGCCGCGTACCTGCGGTGGAGGTCATGATCAAC
Organism: Candidatus Eiseniibacteriota bacterium; assembly: GCA_942491735.1. Lineage (GTDB taxonomy): Bacteria > Eisenbacteria > RBG-16-71-46 > JABDJR01 > JABDJR01 > CALOCN01. The sequence goes on from CALOCN010000014.1 coordinate 2,002,457, forward strand.
ACCCCGACCATCCAGGAGTACATCCTGGACGCCCACAAGACCCCGCTGATCCACAAGGCGATCCAGGAGGGGGTGTCCCAGTACGGCATGCAGACCTTCGATCAGCACCTGATGAAACTCTACCGGGAAGAGAAGATCTCCTACGAGGATGCGTTGCATAACTGCACCAACCCGGCGGAGTTCGACCTGCGGGCGCACGGGATCACCTCGGCCTCCGATCAGTCCTGGGACGGGTTCTCCAGCGAGCGTTCGGCCTGAGTCCGGGCCGCCGGGGCCCTACGCCCCGGCGGCACCCCCTTGCCGGGCCTGGATCCCGCCGGAGTCCCGGCTTGCGGATGCGGGCAGGGACAGGTACCGTCCTGGGCACGGCATTGAACCGCACGGGCCCGATCCCGGTCGTTGCGACCCTGGATCCCCCTTGGGGGGCGGAAACCATGTTCGACAAGATCCTCATCGCCAATCGGGGCGAGATCGCGGTCCGTATCATCCGTGCCTGTCGGGAGATGGGCGTGGAATCGGTCGCGGTGTACAGCGAGGCCGATCGCGATTCGCTCCATGTCCGCCTGGCCGACGAGGCGGTGTGTATCGGGCCGCCCCCGGCCCCCGAGAGCTATCTGAACGTCCCCCGCATCATCTCGGCCGCCGAGGTGACCGGGGCGGACGCCATCCACCCCGGCTACGGATTCCTCTCGGAGAACCCGGACTTCTCCGAGGTGTGCGACTCCTGCAACATCGTCTTCATCGGGCCCACCGGGGACCAGATCCGGGCCATGGGGGACAAGGCGAACGCGCGGGAAGCCATGGTCCGGGCCGGGGTCCCGGTGGTTCCCGGTTCCGACGGGGTGGTGGGGACCCTGGAGGATGCTATGGAGGCGGCGAGGACGGTCGGCTTCCCCGTGCTCATCAAGGCGGTGGCCGGCGGCGGCGGCAAGGGGATGCGGGTGGCCGAGACCCCGGACGATTTTGCCGATGCCGTTCGCATGGCACAGAACGAGGCGCAGGCGTCCTTCGGAAACAACGCAGTCTATCTGGAACGTTATCTCGCGCGTCCCCGTCACATCGAGATCCAGATTCTCGGGGATCAGCACGGGAACCTGATCCATCTCGGGGAGCGGGATTGCTCGGTTCAGCGTCGTCACCAGAAGCTGATCGAGGAGTCCCCGTCGCCCGCGGTCTCGCCGGATCTGCGCCGTGCCCTGGGTGAAGCGGCCCTGGCCGGCTGCCGGGCCATCAACTACGCGGGCGCCGGGACCATGGAGTTCCTCCTGGACGAGAACGGGGAGTTCTTCTTCATGGAGATGAACACCCGGCTCCAGGTGGAGCACCCGGTGACGGAGTGGGTGACCGGACTGGATCTGGTCAAGGAACAGATCCACGTTGCCGCGGGAGAGCGACTGAGCGTGCACCAGGAGCACATCCAGATGCGCGGGCACGCCATGGAATTCCGCATCAATGCCGAGGATCCCGAGAACGACTTCCGCCCCAGCCCCGGCGAAGTGAGCTTTCTCCATCTGCCCGGAGGGTTCGGCGTGCGGGTCGATACCCACGTCTACAACGGGTATCGCATCCCACCCAACTACGACTCCATGATCGGCAAGCTGATCGTATGGGGCGCGGACCGGACCCGGGCCATCGAGCGGGGCCGGGCTGCCCTGGGGGAGATGATGGTGCAGGGAATCAACACCACCATTCCCTTCCACCTCAGGGTGCTGGACCATCCGGCGTTCCAGGCCGGGGACATCAACACCCGGTTCATCGAGACCATGAACATCGGGGTGGATGCCCAGGAAGACTCCGCGGTAGCTCCCGGCTAGCCTGCTTCGGCTTCCCGATAGGCACGCGCCGCCGCCTCGGGATCCTGGGCACCCAGGATGCCGCTGAGCACCGCCACCCCCGCGATCCCCGCCCGGCGCAACGCGGGAACGTCCGCGGGAATCACCCCCCCGATGGCGACCACGGGAATCCGGGTCCGTCCGGCCAACGCCGCCACCCCCTCGATCCCCAGCACGGCGGCCTCCGGTTTGCTGGGGGTCGCCCGTACCGCGCCCACGCCCAGATAGGTGGCGCCCGCGGCTTCGGCCAGGGAAACCCGTTCCGGGGTGCGTGTGGAAACTCCCAGGGCGAGGGGACCCACCACGCCGCGGGCGTCGGCCGGGGGAAGATCGTCCGGCCCCACGTGGACCCCGTCGGCTCCCAGGGCCACCGCGACATCGGGGCGGTCGTTCACCAGCACCGGCACCCCCACCGCGTGCCCGGTCTCGACCAACGCCCCCGCTCCCTCCATGAGGAGGTGGGTCGGGAGTCCCTTGCCCCGGGCCTGAAGCAGGGTGACTCCGCCGCGTACCGCCGCCCGCACCCGGGCCGCATCGAACCGACCCCGCGGGTCGAGGTTGACCAGGAGCACCAGCCGCAGCGACTCCGGGGTGAGGGCGATCACTTGGGGGAGCGCACCAGGAGCACCACCCCGAACACGAGGAAGATGATGTTGACGATCCACGCCGCGACCAGGGGGGGCAACGTTCCGCTGTGCCCCAGGACCTGTCCGGCCCGGATGCCGCACCAGTAGACAAAGGTGATGAGCAGGGTGAAACCGAATCCGATGGCGATGCCGCCGCGGCGGATCTGGACGGCGAGGGCCGAGGCGATGAGGATGACCACCATGGTGGCGAAGGGGAACGCGGTACGCAGACGCAGGTCCGTCTCGTAGACCTCGGCGCTGCTCCCGCTCTGACGCACCCGCTCGGTGTAGCGGGCCAGTTCCGGGTAGGACATCTCGTCCGGTCGCACCTCCTCCCGCGCGAAGTCGGCCGGGACCTCCGGGAGTTCCACGAACAGCGAATCGAAGGGAATCGCCTCTTCCCGGTCGCCGCCAAAGCGGCGTTCCACGCCGTCGGTGAAGGCCCATCCGGTTTCGCTGAACACCGCCTTGCGGGCGTCCACCCGTCGTTTCAACCGTTCCCCCTCGAACTCCTGCAGGGTGGGGTCGATCATCGACTGGCGTGGGATGTCGTAGCGGCGGATGAGATAGAGCCGGTTGTGCTGCCCGAGGTAGGTCACGTTGGTGCGGCTTCCCAGATTGCGCAGGGTACGTCCCTTGATCTCCCCGTCGATGATCTCACGGGCCCTGCGGTTGGCCTCGGGCATCACGAACTCACCGAAGCCGAAGCTGCCCAGGGAGAACAGCATCCCCAGGATGTAGAGGGGAGCGAAGATCCGGTACACGGAAATGCCCGCGGCCTGGATGGTGATGATCTCGCGGAACCGGGTCATGCCTCCCACGGTGAGAAAGGTGGCCAGGAGCGCCGCGATGGGAGCGATGAGCAGGGCGTTGTACGGCGTGGCGTACAGGTAGTAGCGGGCCACCTGGAGCAGCGAGGCGTTGTGGTCGATGAAGGTGTCGATCTTCTCGAAGGCGTCGAAGAGGTGGATGAACCCCACGAACCCGATCAGCGCGAGAAAATAGAAACGGAAGAACTCGGAGAGGACGTAGCGGTCGAGGGCGCAGAACGGGGGGAGGATCCGCCGGCGGGTCCGGGTCATCGCATGCCCCGCGACCGGCCCCAGCCGGTCACCGAGGCGGTCAGCCACAGCCCCAGGACCCCGAAGACGACGTTGGGAAGCCACATGGCCACCGCCGGGGGGACGATGCGACGGTCGGCCAACTGCTCTCCCCCGATGAGGAAGAGGTAGTAGAGCACGAAGATGGCCACCGCGATCGCCATGTTGGCGAACCCGCCCTTGCGGGTTCGGATCCCCAGCGGCGCCCCGACCAGGACGAACACCACACAGGCGAAGGGGATGGAGAACTTCTTCTGGATCTCCACCCGGAACGCGTTCATCCGTCGCTCGAGGCCCTCGATCTCGTTCAGGTCGCTGAGCAGGGTGTCCCGGACCCGGATGCCCCGCGCGCTGTCCGCCACCGCGGGCGATCCCCGGGTGAGGCGTCCGAACCACCCAAGCAGTCCGGGCACCGGCCGGGGCGGACCGTACTCGTCCACGTAGGCGTCATAGGAGGTGAATCCCGCTTCCCGGGCCTTCTCCTCGAGCCGGACCACCCGCTTGTCCCGTTGTTCGTCCAACCGGCCGATCTCCTCGAGCATCATGGTCACGTTCATCTCGCGATCGGAACGGCTGTCGCGATCCGCGCGCTGGAAGACCGCCCCGGCATTGCGAAGAACCAGGGTGTGCAGTTCGAACCGACCGCGGCGATACTTGCGTGCCGCGGCGGTTCCGGGGACCACATGGATTTCTCCATCGTGAAGATCGAGGCGGATGCCGGTATTCTGCTCGATCAGCTCCATGCGTCCACTGCGGGCGAGGATGGTGGTGGGTACCGTTCCCCCGGAGTAGTCGAAGATGGTGATGTCGCTCATGGTCCCGGTGTCGTGATCGATGGACTTCACCAGGATGCTGTAGTCGTCGAACGTGTTGTTGAAGATGCCGGCCTTGAGTTCGGCGGGGGGGCGCTTGCGGTGGATGGCGAGCATGAGGTTGGCAAAGCGGTGGTTCGTTTCCGGGAGGATGAAGTGGTTGAACGCGGTCATCAGGGTGGCCAGGATGACCGCCGCGGCCAGGGGGGCCCGGATCACCCGGGCCATGTTGACCCCCAGCCCGCGCATCGCGGTGACCTCGTTGTCCTGGGAAATGCGGCCGAAGGTCATCAGCGCCGAAACCAGCACCCCGCAGGGCACGCTCAACGCCACGATCCACCCCATGGCCAGGAGAAACAGCTCCAGCACCGCCATGGTCGGAATCCCCTTCGAGAGCAACAGGCTCAGGAAGTCGAAGAGGAAATCCATATAGAACAGAAAGGTGACCAGGGAGAACCCCAGCACAAAGGGCAGGATGGACTCCCGGAGCACGTAACGTTCGAGAATGTTGGGACTTCGGAAACTCACGGGGTCCCGCCGGTGTACAAGAGGATTGGCGGCAAGTGACGCTGACGGCGCAGTCTAGGGTAGTCGCGAGGGACCCTCAAGGGGTCAGGACACCCCGGGAGTGGTTGCAACCCGTTATTGACGTTAATTTTAGGGCCCTTCGGGGAGGTCCATGAGGGCACTGGCTATCTGGTTCAGGCCGCTTCTGGCGGCCGGCTGTCTGATCATACCGGCGCTGGCGGGAAGTCTATTCCCGGCATTTGCCCAGGATCCCGACTCCACGGGGGCCGCCGAGCCGCCCGCGGAGGAGAGTGCCCTCGCTCCCGCTACCCCGGAGCCCTCGGCGCTCCCCGAGCTCCCCGATCCGGAGCCCTCCGAACCGGCTCCCACCCCCCTCGATTCCTTCCTCTCCGGCCCGGCCACTCCCAACCCCCATGCTCCCCGCCGGGGCACCTCCCTCTACGAGGGCCCCCTGGGGCTCTCGGACCCCGCCGACCCGCTGCAGCAGGTGAACTGGACCCTGGGCCGGTACATTCCGCGGCGCAATCGCCTGGGGATGGGTTCGCGTCAGGTGAAGCGACATGTGACCTACGACATGGATCGCGATGTGGTCCTCATCGCCTATCAGGCCGGCGCCGAGGTGGTGCTGCCCAATCGGGCCATGACCACCGCCCAGTACGTGGATTTCGCGGTCCAGGACGAGCTGCGCCAGATCTGGATCGACAGCAACCGGCGGGTCGTGGCGGAGGGGCAGAACCAGGGGCAGGGGGGCATCAACCTCAACCTGGGCGTGGAGCTTCCCTTCACCGAGAAACTGTTCGGTCCCGGGGCGCCCAACCTCAATGTCTCGGGAAGCCAGCAGCTCACGTTCTCCGGCACCTCGAGTTGGGTCAAGGACCAGGTCACCGGCGAGCGTGGCGGGGGATCGTTGTTCCCCAAGCTGGAAATGCGCCAGCGTCTGGATGTCTCGCTCCAGGGGACGATCGGGACCAAGCTGTTCGTGGATGTGCGACAGAACAGCGAAGCCCTCACCCCCCTCGAGAACGCGATCCAGATCCGCTACCGGGGCGAGGAAGACGAGGTCATCCAGAACATCGAATTGGGCAACACCAACCTGACCCTGCCCCGGACCCAGTTCGTTTCCGTTTCGGCACGCACCGAGGGTCTGTTCGGGATCAAGGCCAACGGGCAGGTCGGGGACATCCTGTGGACCGGAATCGCCAGCCGTCAGGAAGGGGAGACCGGGACGGCGAACTTCTCCGGTGGGGGGCAGGTCAGCTCGCGAACGGTGCAGGACAACAATTTCCAGGCCCGTCGCTACTTTCTTCTCTACGATCCCAACGAGCCGATTCCCACCATTGTCGACGGGTCGCTGCGGGTCTACCTGGACGACCGGAACCTGGACAACAACAACGAACTGGGGGCCCGGACCGCGCGGGTCTGGCTCACGCCCGGCCTCTTCGACGATGCCGGCAACCTGGTGGACCCGGTTGCGGCGGGGATTCCCACCTACGACGTGACGCCCGACGTGCCCTATCGGGGTTGGTTCCACCTGCTCAACCCGGTCGAGGACTACAACATCTTCACCAACGACGCGTGGACCCTGCCCTATCTGGAGCTGCGCAGCCCGCTCAGTCCGGATCAGGTCATGGCGGTCTCCTATGTCATCGAACTCCCGCAGGGGGGGACGGTGCGGATCGGCAACACGGTACTGGAGGCGGACAGTCTGGACCTGCGGATGATCCGTCCCGGCGTGGGGGTGGATGGGTGGGAAGCGGATCTGACCCAGGGACCCTGGGCCCCGGCGAGACGCCTGGAGCTCAAGAACGTGTACAACCTCGGCGGACGGAACCTGGATGCCAACGACTTCGAGCTGGCCATCGAGATCGACGGGGGGGGCAACAACGCCGTGGTGCTCACCAACGAGTTCGGGGAGACCACGTCGCTGCTGGAGGTCCTCGGTCTCGACCAGAGGGACAACCTGGTGGGAGATCGCTTCGAACCGGACGGTAAGGTGGACCCGGAGTACATCGACTACGAGAACGGGCTGCTCTTCTTCCCCGACTTCCGTCCGTTCGATCCGGAACCCGAGGATATCGCGGGCCCCAACCCCCTGGACTTTGCCGTGCAGGGAGCGGTCCGGCTCCGAGAGCGCTCCTGGCCCATCCAGACCAATGCCCACCGACCCGACACCCTGGGCTGGACCTTCGACCCGGCAGGCGCAACAGCGTACGAGCAGATCGCCCCTTCATCCCAGGACGCGGTCGAACGGGAAACGGTGCCGGGGATTTACGACCTGCGATCCGATGTGCTCAGCAGCCGCCAGGCCACCAACCACAAGTACAACATCGTCTCCACCTTCCGCTCGGCGGTGAGCACCATCCGTCTCAACGCGCTGGGGGACATCCTGCCCAACTCCGAGACGGTCACTCTCGACGGCCGCCCCCTGGTCGCCGGTCAGGACTACCGCATCAACTACGAGCTGGGTGAGGTGGAGCTGCTCAACGAGGAGGCGCGGCTACCGGGAGCCCAGCTCGATGTCTCGTACTCGTTCGACTCCCCATTCTCCCGCGGCTCCAGGAGCCTGATGGGGATGAATCTCACCCGCAACGCCCCCCGGGACGCCGCGTTCAGCTACTCCACCTCCTGGTTGCACGAGAGCCGGGGAGTCCCGGACCGCCGACCGCGTCTGGGCCAGGAGCCGACCAAGACCACGGTGGGTGACCTCGCCGCCCAGTACAACAGCACCCCCTGGGGCTTGACCCGGCTGGTGGACAAGCTGCCCTTCGTGCGCAGCACCGCCCCGTCCCGTTTCTCCCTTTCCGGGGCGGTGGGGTTGTCGTTCCCCAATCCCAACACCAAGGACATCATCTACATCGACGACATGGAAGGAGCGGAGACGGTCACCAGCGCCAGCATCAACCGTACCTCGTGGTTCTACTCCAGTGCTCCGGCCCGGGCGGTGGAGTATGTGGGCGACGTTCCGCTGGACGTCACTCCGGAGCCGACCGACCGGGGAAGCCTGCTCTGGTTCTCCCCCCAGACCGTGCGGGTGCGGGACATCAATCCGCGGGAGGATGCGAGCAGCGCGGCCAACGATCTGGTTTCGGCCCTGGAGATCGTCTACGCACCGTACGAGCGGGCCGGGGTCAATGGGAGTTGGGGGGGGCTTTCCGCCCCGCTGTCCTTCGACGGCGTGGACCTGACCGAGTCGCAGTTCATCGAGATCTGGATCAACGATTTCAAGGGTTACGACAACAAGCGACACGAACGCCGGGGGGAAGTGCTCATCGATATCGGAACGGTGAGCGAGGATGCCCTGTGGGACCCCCTGACCCCACCCGCACCGGCCAACGGGAGACTCGACCGGGAGGACAGCAACAGCAGCGGCGGGCGGATCGAGCTTCTTGAGGACACGGGACTCGACGGGCTGTTCTCGTCCCGCAATGTCCCGAGCGGGGAATCGGTGGACTCCGTGGAAACCGCCGACCCGGACGACATCCGCACCGGATTCGGGGCCTTTTCCCGTGACCAGGATCCCCTGGGGGACGACCGATTGCCCGAGGTGGACACCCGACTCCCCGACGACACCCTGGCCGAGCGGGTGGCCAAGTTCCGTGGAATCAACGGGACGGAGCGCAACGAGTTTTCCGACTCCGAGGATCTCAATGACGACGCAGCCCTCAACGTCGCCAACAACTACAGCGAGTACCGGATCGATCTGACCAGCGAGGCGCTCACCGACAACGGCCGTGACTTCCCGCCCCCCACCGACCTCTCCCAGGCCGAGATCGACGAGAACGGCTGGCGTCTGTACCGCATTCCCATCAACGACGTGCACCTCCAGGTCGGATCCACCGATCTGTCCCTGGTCAAGCACATCCGTCTCTGGTTCCGGGGCATCGATCCGGGCGACACCCTGGATGTGCAGATCGCCAACATCGAGATCGCGGGGAACCGGTGGGAGCTGACCAAGGAGCTGCCCAACCCCAACACCCAGCTGGGAGGGGAGGAGTTCCAGGTCGCGGTGGTCAACAACAAGGAGACCCCGGACTACTTCTCGCCGTTCCAGGTGGAGCGGATCAACAATCAGCAGGAGCGGGAGCAGAGCATCTCGCTGGAGTTCACCAACTTCGGCGCGGACAACGAGCTGCGCGCGGTGCGGTCGTTGCAGGACGTGAGGGACTACACGCTCTATCGCAACTTCTCGTTCTACGTGAACCCGCGGTTCGCCCTCATGGACACCCTGGACCAGGTCGAGTTCTACATTCGTTTCGGGAGCAACCAGGCCACCGACAGCCTGTCCTACTACGAGGTGTCGACCATCCTCACCGAGAACGATCCACGCCGAACCCCCCCCTCCTTCAACCCGTCGTTGCAGGGCTGGATTCCGTTCACCATTCCGGTCTCCGAGCTCAGTACCTGGAAGCTGGGATTCGCCGAGAACACCCCGGCCGACTCGTTCCTGGTCGGGCCGGGTGACGATCCCGACGCGCCGGGGAGGCCCCGCGGGGACATCGGCAACGGGCTCAAGGTCACGGTGCGCGGCATGCCGTCGATGAGCCGGGTGCGCCGGCTGATTGTCGGGGTCCGCAACAAGGCGGGTCACGACCTCATCCAGGGGGAGGTCTGGTACGACGAGTTGACCATGGGCGAGGTGCGCCGGGACACGGGGGTGGCGGCAACCACCAGTGCCTCGGTGGTGCTGGCCGACCTGGGTACGGTGAACGCGGGATGGGCCCTGACCTCCGCCGATTTCCTGCGCCTGGGGGTACCCCGTGGGAGCGGGAACAATGTCCGGTCGTTCAACATCAACACGTCGCTCGGTCTGCACAAGTTCGTGGAGGGACTCGGCGTCAACGCCCCGTTCCGCTGGTCCACCCGCAGCGACAAGTCGGTGCCCAAGTTCCAGCCGAACAGCGACATCGAGTACACGGGCGACCTCGACTCGGGAACCGACATTACCCAGCGTTCCCAGTCCACGATGTCCCTCAACCTTTCGCGGCGTCCCCTGGGACCCCAGTCACCCATCCTCCGCTACACCCTGGACGCGATGAGCTTCTCGGGGGCCATCAACAAGTCGCGCAACACCCTCCCCACCCAGGTCGACACCACCGAGTCCCGCACCGGGTCCATTTCCTACGGGCTGAACTTCGGCAACGTGGCCCCCTTCCGACTGCTCAAGCGGTTGGACTTCTATCTGCTTCCACGCAGCGTGTCGGCCGGGCTCAACGGCGGGACCAGCAAGAGCCGTCGTTACGTTCGCGACCTCGGGCAGACCGCGCTCACCGTCCGGGACAGCACCAGCACCAAGACCGGGATGCTGAACCTCAACGCCAATTTCCAGCCGCTGCGGGTGCTCAACTATACCTATGCCGAGCAGCGGGACCTCATCGATGCCCACTTCGGAGCGGATACCTCGGTGGTACGGACCCAGACCCAGGAGGGGGCGCTGCTCGGGATCCCCACCGGACGACGGGTCAACCAGTCCCACTCGCTCAACTTCAACTACACGCCCCCCTTCGCCGGAGCGGTGCGTCCGCGGTTCACCTGGACCTCGGGGTCCACCATCAACTCGAACCCGGCCAACACCTCGGCCCGGGCCGAGAGCACCATCGTAAGGGTGAACAACAACAACACCGCAAACTTCAGCCTCAACATTCCGCTGGGACGCGCGCTGTCTTCGTTCTTCAGACCCGGGGACAACGCGAACCAGAACCAGGCGCGTCCCCAGCCTGCCAATCCGGGGACCATCGATCCCAACCGGCCCCGGGCCCGGCAGCCGGGAAGGGGGGCGGCCGCCGCGGACTCCACCAGGGAAGAGGAAGAGAAGGAGAAGAAGGGGGGATCGATCAAGGACCAGCTGCGTCCCTTCTTTACCAACATCGTCCGTTTCGCCGACATCCAGGGGTCCTATCAGGTTCGCAAGTCGAACACGGTGGGGGGAATCCACGGCACGGTGCCGTTGGCCTACAAACTGGGCTTGTCCCAGGACTTCGGGTTGGGAAGCACCGCGTTCCCGGTATTCTCCGCCGGCTCCTTCAATCAGTCCTTCTCCGATGGCAAGACCTATCGGGGCACCTCGAGCCTCACCCTGCTACGTGAGGTGAAACTCGACATGACCTACCAGAGGATCACTTCCAGCACCGAGAACGGGCTGGGAGCAACGGCCCGTCTGACCAAGGACACCACCTGGCCGGAGATCCGGTTCAACTGGGGGACGTTGCATGAGAAGATTCCCTTCCTGGGGAATCTCTTTCGTGACTTCCGGCCCACCGCGACCAGCTATCGCAAGCAGACCACGGTGACCGGAACCAGCGACAAGCCGGACGAAAGCACCTCCACCGCCACCTCGTGGCAACCACTCATCAGTATCCAGGGGACTCTCAAATGGGGCTGGTCCACCACGTTGTCCACGGATCGCACCAGCGTGGAGTCGGTGAGCGCACGCATCGGATCCCAGGAGGTTCGCACCGTGACCAAGACGGCCAACTACCGGGTGGGGCTCAAGCGAACCTTCACCCGGCAGACCGGCGGCAGGCGCCGGGATATCAACCTCGATATCGATTTCACCTACAACACCAACACGCGTCGCACCGAGGCCGCTTTCGTCCAGGAGGACCAGAACACCAACCTCACCCTGTCCACCGCGGCCACCCTCCCCTTCACCCGGACCATCTCGGGGACCTTCCGCCTCAACTTTGCCCAGGCCCGGCAGCCCAATCGGGGGTTCACCCGCAGTTCGCTGGGCCTCCAGTTCCAGACCGGGTTCCGGTTCTGATGCGCGCCCTGCGACTTGCGTTTCTTTTTCTTGTTCTGGGTTGCGGTTCCGGGGAGTCGACCTCGGAGTCGACGGGGGCGAAGACAGCGGCGGGGCTTCCCAAGGCGGAGGTTCCTGCTCCGCCCGAGGGTTTGACTCCCGGCGAGGCCGCCGACCGCTTCGATACCGACCGCTGCTTCGGCTTTGTCGAACGCCAGCTCGCGTTCGGTCCCCGGGTCCCCGGGTCGTCGGCCCACGAGGCCTGCGGCGACTGGATGGTGGAGACCCTCACCGCGGCCGGGGGGACGGTTGTCGAGGACCGCTTCACCGTCACGGATCCGCGCGGCACGGTCCGCCCGTTGCGCAACATCCTCGGTCGGTTCGGTCCCGAGGGGAACGGGCGGTTGTTGCTGGTCGCGCACTGGGACTCGCGACCCTGGGCCGATCGTGACCCGGACCCGGCCAAGCGGGAGGACCCGGTACCGGGCGCCAACGACGGCGCTTCCGGGGTGGCGGTCCTGCTCGAGATCGCGCAGCACCTCGCCTCGGCACGTCTCGAGCGCGGAGTGGATCTGCTCCTCGTCGACGGCGAGGACCTCGGACAGGAAGGGGCGCCCACCACGTACGCGCTGGGTTCCCAGCACTTTGCCGCCAAGGGCGTGGCCGCCTACGACCGGGGCGTGGTGCTCGACATGGTGGGGGACGTCGACCTGCGCATTCCGGTGGAAGTGAACTCCCTCCTGCGGGCCCCGGAAGTGGTCGACTGGATCTGGGCCCGGGCGGAACAGCTGGGTTCCGCTCCCTTCGTGCGTGAACCGGGGCAGGATGTCTACGACGATCACATTCCGCTTCTCGACGCCGGGCTGCCCACGGTGGACCTGATCGACCTCGACTATGTCCACTGGCACACCGTCGCGGACGACCTGCGGGGCGTGTCCGCCGGGTCCCTGGCCTCGGTGGGACGGGTCATGCTGTCCCTGGTCCTGGTCCCCTGATGCTTCAAGGATGTGCCGCACAGTGAATTAGCCTGTCTTTCCCGGACGTCGGGCAGGGTTCCCGGACCGACCCTTGCCGCGGGTCGGAGGCGTGGTGTAGAGTTGCTGATTACGAGTGGGCGCATGGTGCCCACTCGGTTTCGTTTGTGCGGAAGAGCGACTCAGCGCCCCACGGGTGCGTAATCCAAGTACTTTTCCCATAACAGGTTATTGCCAAATGGCCGAGCTCGACTCGCGAATCCTCGATGCGGTGGAATCGCTCCTCGATGGGAGCGAGTTCGAGGTGGTGGATGTGATGTGCGTTGGAGCCCCCCGGGGGTTCACGGTGCAGGTCCTCGTGGACCGGGTGGAGGGGAACATCACCATCGAGGAGTGTGCGAAGTTGAGCCGGGCGGTTGGGGATCATCTCGACCAGGAGTCGGTGATCGACGGACAGTATGTTCTCGAGCTGTCGAGTCCCGGCATCGACCGTCCGCTCCGGCGCGCGAAGGACTATGTCCGCTTCGCCGGCGAACGGGTGAAGATCACGACATTCGAAAAGATCGACGAGCGACACCAGCATGTCGGGGTGTTGGCCGGTTTGGACGAGGAAGGCGGCGACGTGCTGCTGGATACGGAAGAGCACGGACGCATGGCGATTCCGCTGGATGCGGTCAAGAAGTCCAGGTTGGTGCGGGATCCATGGGCCGCACACCGGGACAGGAAACCGCGATCGGGGTCGCGATCCGAGAGGAAGGCATGAACTACGACATTGTCGAAGCGCTGAGCCAGATCGCCCGTGAGAAGGGTGTGGACCTGCAGATCCTCGTGGATCGCCTGGAGGCCAGCCTCCTGTCCGCGGCCAAGCGCAAGCATGGCGCCAACGCGAACATCGTGGTGAATTTCGACGAGAGTGCCGGCGGCATCGAGATGCTGATGACCAAGACGGTGGTCGGGCATGTCTCGGATCGCGGGCTCGAACTCACCGCCACCGAGGCCCGGCGCTACCAGGCCAACGCCTCGGTGGGGGATGACGTGGTCATTCCCCTGGACATCGCGGAGTTCGGGCGCAACGCCATCTCCGCCGCCAAGCAGGTCCTGATCCAGGGCGTGCGGGAGGCGGAACGCGAGCGGGTCTTCTCGGACTTCTCCGACAAGGTCGGCTCGGTGGTGCGGGGCGTGGTGCAGCAGGTGGACCGGGGAAACATCATCCTCAAACTGGACACCGCCGAGGCCATCATCCCGGCCCGGGAGGTCATGCACCGGGACCGGTTCCGGCAGCGGGAAATGGTCCGCGCCATCGTCATCAAGGTGGACAAGGAAGCACGTGGACCCCAGGTCGTGCTCAGCCGGACCCATCCGGATTTCCTGGTCAAGCTGTTCGAGGCCGAGGTGCCGGAGATTGCCGAGCGCACCGTCGAGGTCAAGGCGGTGGCCCGCGAGGCGGGACACCGGTCCAAGATCGCGGTGGCCAGCAACGACCCGCGGATCGACGCGGTCGGTGCCTGTGTCGGCATCAAGGGCTCGCGCGTGCAGTCCATCGTCAAGGAACTCGGGGGCGAGCGGATCGACATCGTGCCGTGGTCGGTGGACCCCACCGTGTTCGTCTCACGCAGCCTGTCGCCGGCCAAGGTGCTGGACGTTGCCATCGATCACGACTCGGGCACCGCGACCCTCCTCGTTGCGGACGACCAGCTCTCCCTGGCCATCGGCAAGCTGGGCCAGAACGTACGGTTGGGAGTCAAGCTGACCAACTGGAAGATCGAGGTCCACTCCGAGAGCGAGGTGTCGGCCAAGGACGCGGCGGCGGAAGTCGACCTGACCGTGGCCGAACTCGACGGCGCGACCGAGCAGCTGGCCAAGCTCCTCGGGGACGCCGGCATCATCAATGCCACCGACATCGAGCATGTGGGCCTCGACGGCCTGCGTGACGTCGAGGGTCTTCCCGAGACGGTCGCCGAGAAGGTCTATGGGATGGCCATCGCCGCCCTCGCCACCCGGCGCGCCGAAGCGGCCGCGCGTGCGGTCGAGGAAGAGCCGGACCCGGCGGACGAGGAACCGGCCACCCAGGGCGAAGCCCTGTTCAAGGCCGGGGCCGAAGGGGATGAAGACGCGTCGGAGTCGGAGTCGGGTCCGGAGTCGGCTGCCGAGGCATCCCGGGAGGATGGCGCGGAGCCCGTGGAGGCGGACGCGTCGGAGGAAGCCGGGACGCCCGTGGCCGAGGACGCATCCGGGGAAGCCGAAGAGGGCGAGCCGGTGGCCCAGGCCCAGGAGGCTCCGGCGGAAGACGCCGTGGTCGACGAGCCGGCCGAGGAATCGGATCGCAAGGATCAGCAGGTATCGGTCGAGGACGGGCCGGCCAGCGCGTGAGTGATGCGGGTTCGCCGTTGCACCGCGTGAATCGTTCAATTGGGGGTTTGTGTTGACCCAGAAGTTGCGTGTTTATCAGGTGGCCAAGGACTTCAATGTCTCGAGTGAGGCCCTGTTGGGAATCCTCGAGGGGTTGGGTGTTCCAGCCCGTAGTCATATGAGTACCCTGGACGACTCGGCCGTGGATCTCGTGCGCGGGAAGTTCCAGGAAGAGAAGAGTGCGGTCAAGGCAGACGACGCCCGCAAGCAGGAGATCAAGGCGGCCCTGGAAAGGGAGGCCCGCGGTGAGCCCCACCCGGGATCGGTGGCGGTTGCTCCCCCCGAGGAGGAGACGCCCGCGGAGCCGGAGCCCGTGGTGGAGCCCGAACCGGTCGCGCAGGCCGAAGCGCCCGCGGAGCCGGAGCCCGTGGCCGAGCCCGAGCCGGCCCCTTCGCCCGCTCCGTCTCCCTCTCCCCAGCCCCGGGCGGACCGACGCAAGCGACGCCCGGTGGACCAGAAGGAAGTACAGGAGAAGGTCCGGGAGACCCTGGCCGGTCTCGGCGAAGGCCGTCCCAAGAAGTACAAGAAGAAGATCGAGACGCCTCCTCCCGCGCCGGCCCCGGCCCCCGCGGCCAAGGCGGCCCCGAGTCGGTCCAGAACCGGTCCGGCTCCGGTGGAAACCGGGGCCCCGACCGTCGAGACCGTCCCCGGAGAGCCCTCGGTCATCGAGGTCCCGGAACTGGCCAGCGTGGCCGAACTCGCCGAGGCGCTGGGGGTCAAGGCGCCGGAACTGCTCACCAAGCTGATCACGCTCGGCAAGATGGTGACCATCAATCAGCGTCTGGACAAGGACACGATCGAGATCGTGGCCATGGAATTCGGTCACGAGGTCGAGTGGCAACAGGAGTTCGGCGCCAAGGAACTCGAGGCGGAAGAGCCCGAGGATCGCCCGGAGGACCTGTCTCCCCGCCCGCCCGTGGTCACCGTCATGGGACATGTGGATCACGGAAAGACCTCCCTTCTGGACTACGTCCGCAAGGCGAACGTGGTGGCGGGGGAGAAGGGGGGCATCACCCAGCACATCGGTGCCTACGAGGTGCAGGTTTCGGGCGGTCGCGAGATCGCGTTCCTCGATACGCCCGGTCACCAGGCCTTTACCGCCATGCGAGCGCGTGGCGCCAAGGCCACCGATATCGTGGTCGTGGTCGTGGCCGCGGATGATCGCGTCATGCCCCAGACCCTCGAGGCGGTGGATCACGCCAAGGGGGGCGAGGTCCCGATCATTCTCGCCATCAACAAGATCGACAAGCCGGACGCCAATGTCCAGTCGCTCAAGTCGGACCTGGCCAACCAGAACATCCTCATCGAGGAGTTCGGCGGCACCATTCCCGCGGTCGAGATCTCGGCCAAGACCGGGCAGGGGATCGAGGAACTGCTGGAGATCATCCTGCTCCAGGCGGATCTCCTGGAACTCAAGGCCAACGCCAAGCGGCATGCCCGGGGCGTGGTCATCGAATCCCGCAAGGAACAGGGACGCGGTACCGTGGCCACCGTCCTGGTCCAGAACGGGACCCTGCGGGTCGGGGATCCCTTCGTCTGCGGCAGCGTGTACGGCAAGGTCCGGGCCATGAGCAACGAACGGGGAAAGCGGGTCAAGGAGGCCGGTCCTTCCACTCCGGTCGAGGTCACCGGGTGGTCCCAGACCCCGGATGCCGGCGATGTGCTCCTCGTGTCCGAGAGCGAGTCGAAGGCACGCGAGATCGGGCAGCACCGGGCCCTGGTCGAGCGGGATGCCGCCAACCGCAAGTCCCACGTGCGTCTCACCGACGTCAGCGAGCTGGTGGGCAAGGGAGAGCTGCAGGAGCTCAACTTCATCATCAAGGCGGACGTGGCCGGTTCGGCCGAGGTGCTGGCCGAGCAGCTGGGCGCGGTGGGCACGGACGAGGTCAAGAGCAAGATCCTCCACTCCGGTGTGGGACAGATCAACGAATCGGACGTCAACTTCGCCGACGCCTCGGATGCGATCATCATCGGGTTCAACGTCAAGGTGGAGCCCAATGCGGCCCAGGTCGCCCAGCGAAGCCAGGTGGACATCCGCCACTACGGCATCATCTACGAGGCGGTCGAGGACGTGAAGAGCGCGTTGGCCGGCCTCCTCAAGCCCGAGGAAGTGGAGCGCAAGCAGTCGCGTGTCGAGGTGCGCAAGGTCTTCCGGGTTTCCAAGGCCGGGACGATCGCCGGTTGCTACGTCACCGAGGGCACGGTCGCGCGGAGCCATCGGGCCCGCCAGATCCGCGACGGAGAGGTCATCTTCGAAGGCAGGATCGGGAGTCTCAAGCGGTTCAAGGATGATGCGCGGGAGGTCGCGGCGGGATACGAGTGCGGTATCGGCTTCGACGGTCGGGACGACCTGCGCGAAGGGGACATCATCGAGTCCTACATCATCGAAGAGGTGGCGCGCCGGCTCTAGCCGGTCGCCCCTGCGGCTCATCCCGCACGCGGTGAGGAGCTATGTTCGTCGGGGTCTATCGAATCGAGTTGCTGGTGCCGGCCTCACGGTCGCTCAAGGCCAAGCGCTCGGTGATCAACAGCCTCAAGGCCCGGTTGACCCAGCTCAACATGGCGGTGGCCGAGGTCGAGGGGCAGGATGTCTGGCAGCGTGCGGTGCTGGGAGCGACCGCGGTCGGAACGGACCCCGGCTATCTCGATGATCTTGCGGATCGCATCGCCCAGGTGGTGGAGCGCGATCCACGAGCCCAACTCCTGCGGGTCGAGCGGGACGTTCGACCCGCCACGTTCTGAACGGAGTCCAGCATGTCCACCAACCCCCGCGCCCTGAAGGTCGCCGATCGTATCCAGGCCGAGTTGGCGGAGATCCTCCAGCGCGAGTACAAGGACCCCCGGCTCGGTTTCGTGACCGTGACCCGGGTGGAGATGACCCCGGACCTCCGGGTGGCCCGCATCTTTGTCTCGAACCTCGACAGCGACGCCCTGGACGATTCCATTCGCCTGCTCATGCGGGGCAAGGGGTTCCTGCGCTCGCGGCTCGGGCCCCGGATCCGGTTGCGGCACATCCCCGAGCTCCAGTTCCTTCCCGATCGATCCGGGGAACACGCCCAGCGGGTGGCCGAACTCCTGCGGGGAATCGAGGAAGGACGCGATTTCGACGAAGGGAAAGATGAAGACTGACCGCTCCGCGGACGGCGCCCTCGCCGTGGCCAAGCAATGCGGGGGCACCTCCCGCCGCGTGGTGGACCGGGTCGGGCGGATCCTGGGGCTGCGCCGGGTGGGGCATGCGGGAACCCTGGATCCCTTCGCCGAAGGCGTCCTGATTGTCCTGTGGGGACGCGCGACCGGACTGGTCAACGGACTGCATGAATACCCCAAGACCTACGAGGCGGATGTCCGCTTTGGGCGGACCACCGATACCCAGGACCGGACCGGGGAGGTGCTGGCCGAGGTGGATGCGGCGGGACTCACCCGCGAACGGATCGAGGCGGCGCTGCCGGAGTTCCGGGGGCGGATCACCCAGATTCCCCCCGCGTACTCGGCGGTCAAGGTCGACGGGCGCAGGGCCCACGACCTCGCCCGGCGTGGGGTCCCGGTGAACCCGGCTCCGCGGGAGCGCACCATCCATCATCTGGAGTTGACCGCCTGGGAGCCCCCCGTGGCCACCCTGAGGGTCATCTGCGAAACCGGGACGTATGTGCGGACCCTTGGGCACGACCTGGGCCGGGCCCTGGGAGTCGGGGCCAGCCTCGACCGGTTGGTGCGGATCGCGGTCGGTCCGTGGGGTCTGGAACATGCGGTGGCGGAGGACCGACTGGAGACCCTGGACCGCAACGGGTTGCTGGCCTTCGCACGCCCCCCGGCCGAGACCCTTCCGGAGCATCCCGCGGTGACCCTGGAGGCAGCGGATGCCCGTGCGGTGACCCACGGCTCCTGGACGGATCCCCAG
Organism: Candidatus Eiseniibacteriota bacterium; assembly: GCA_942491735.1. GTDB lineage: Bacteria > Eisenbacteria > RBG-16-71-46 > JABDJR01 > JABDJR01 > CALOCN01. The sequence goes on from CALOCN010000014.1 coordinate 2,021,375, forward strand.
GGTCGGGTCACCGGGGAGCGGACGCATCGACTCCTGGCCCCGGGAGGGCGACTGCTGGCCCTGGCCCGGCGGGAAGAGCGGTTCCGACTGGAGCGGGTGTTCCTGACCCCGGAGGAACTGTGACCCCGGTCGCGGTGATCAGCATCGGGGTCTACGACGGCGTTCACGCGGGACACCGCGCGGTGTTGGGCGCCCTGGTCGCGGCGGGCAGGCGAGCTTCGGGGACTCCGGTGGTTTTCACCTTCGACCGGCACCCGGACGTGGTTCTGGGAAAGCGGGAAGCGGCTCCGCGCCTCACCACCGCGAACGAACGGGTCGAGGCCCTGCGCGAGGCCGGGGCAAAGGAAGTGCGGGTTCTGCGATTCGACGAACGTCTCGCGGCCCGGTCCCCACGCGAGTTCCTTGTGCATCACGTGTTTCCCTTCTATCGCGTGGCGGGACTGGTGGTCGGCTACGACTTCGCCATGGGCAAGGGCCGGGAAGGGACCCTGCCCGCGCTCGCCCGGCTGGGGGAGCGACTCGGATTCTCCGTGCAGGGGATCCCCCCCACCCGGGATGCCGAGGGGCCGCTTTCCTCGTCCCGGATCCGGGACGCGGTGGCGGCGGGGGAGATGGACCTCGCCGCTCGTTTGCTGGGGCGTCCCTATTCCGTCCGCGGCCCGGTTGCCCATGGGGACGGGCGGGGGAGCGGGCTGGGATTCCCGACCGCGAACCTCGAGGTGAGCGGGGAGAAACTCCTGCCGGCCCGGGGGGTCTATGCAGTGCGGGTGCATGGCCCGGGCCTCGACGGGGCCGATGCCGTGGTGAATGTGGGACGCCGCCCCACCTTCGGGGAGGGGCCCATGCGGGTGGAAGCGCATCTCCTGGGGGAGGTGGTGAACCTGCGGGGTGCCGACTTGTCCCTGGACTTCGTGAGGCGTCTCCGGGATGAACGTAAGTTCAATGATGCCAAGGAATTATCCGATCAGATCGCCCGCGACGTGCAAACTGCACGCGCGGTGTTGAACACAGAGATTCCTGCCGATAACTCGCTTGGCTAGTGTTGTGCAAACGGTAGGGGGGTGCTATTCTCCCTCGCCTGTTTTGCATCTTGGCCTAGACATCCGTACCGCCCTCCACTGGGTCCCAACCTGGGTTGTGGCGTAGATTCTATTACGTTGGGAGGAAAATGGTCATGTCACTGACCAAAGACGACAAGAAAAGCATCATCGACAAGTACCGGTTGCACGAGCACGACTCGGGCTCTCCGGAAGTCCAGATCGCACTCCTCACCGAGCGCATCAAGTACCTCACGGAGCATTTTCGGATCCACAAGAAGGATCACCATTCCCGCCGCGGGCTGCTCAAGCTCGTTGGCCAACGACGACGCCTCCTCGACTACCTGAAGGCGACCAAGATCGATCGCTATCGCACGATCGTCAAGGACCTCGGGCTGCGCAAGTAATCAGCCCCGAGTCGTCGAATTCCAGCGGGAGGGCTCGTCCGTGGGGACAGCCGCCCGCACCCTGAAAGGACAACTGAATGCGTGAAACGATCAGCATCGAGCTGGCAGGGCGAACCCTGACGCTCGAAACGGGTCACATTGCCAAGCAAGCCAACGGCAGCTGCGTGGCCCGCTACGCCGACACCATGGTCCTCGCCGCCTGTGTGGCGGAAAAAGAGGGGGACCCCACCCGGGGATTCCTTCCCCTGACCGTGGACTACCGCGAGAAGATGTACGCCGCCGGAAAAATCCCCGGCGGCTTTTTCAAGCGTGAAGGACGCCCCAGCGAGAAGGAGATCCTCTCCTGTCGCATGACCGACCGCTCCCTGCGGCCGCTCTTCCCCGAGGCCTTCTGCGCCGAGATCCAGGTCCTGCTCAACGTGCTCTCGCACGACACCGAGAACGACTCCGACGTCCTGGGGCTCAACGCGGGTTCGCTCGCGGTGAACCTCTCGGACGTCCCCTTCCCGGGTCCGGTGGGCGCGGTGCGGGTCGGCATGGTCGACGGCAAGGTCGTGATCAACCCGACCATCAGCGAAGTCGAGGACTGCGAACTCAACATCGTGGTGGCCGGTACCGAGGACTCCATCGTCATGGTGGAGGGAGGCGGCCAGCAGGTGTCCGAGGAGCAGGTGGCCGAGGCCCTGTCCGGGGCCCACGAGGCCATCAAGCAGATCTGCGCCGCCCAGCGCCAGCTCATGGAGAAGGCCGGGAAGCCCAAGCGCGTCCTGACCCCGCTCGTCATGCCGGACGGACTGGCCGAGGCCCTGGAGAGCCGGTTCGGGACCGCCGCGCGCGAAGCGAACGTGCTCAAGGAGAAGTCCGAGCGGGACGAGGCCCTGAGCAAGGTCAAGAAGGAGGCGGTGACGGCGCTCCTCGAGGACTACCCGGAGCAGGAGTTCTTCATCAAGAAGGCCTTCGGGTCCCTGGTCAAGGAGCACCTCCGGGGCCGCGTGCTCAGCGAGGGGATCCGCTCCGACGGGCGCGGCGCCGAGGACATTCGCCAGATCACCTGCGAGACCGGGTACATCCCGCGCACCCACGGTTCGGCCATCTTCACCCGCGGCCAGACCCAGGCCATGGTCATCACCACCCTGGGTACCGGATCCGACGAGCAGAAGATCGACCAGCTGGAAGGGGAGACCTGGAAGAGCTACATGCTCCACTACAACTTCCCCTCCTACTCGGTGGGCGAGGTGCGGCGGATCATGGGCCCGGGCCGACGCGAGATCGGTCACGGCAAGCTGGCCGAGCGCGCGCTCGAGCCGGTCATCCCGGCCGAGGAGGGGTTCCCCTACACCATTCGTCTGGTGTCGGAGATCACCGAGTCCAACGGCAGTTCCTCGATGGCTTCCATCTGCGGTGGCAGCCTCGCTCTCATGGACGCCGGCGTTCCCATCCAGGCCCACGTGGCCGGGATCGCCATGGGTCTCATCGAGGGGGACGACAAGGTGGCCATCCTCACCGATATTCTCGGGGTCGAGGATCACCTCGGTGACATGGACTTCAAGGTCGCCGGAACCCGCCAGGGCATCACCTCCATCCAGATGGACATCAAGCTCAAGCGGGGTCTCCAGTTCGACATTCTCAAGGAAGCGCTGGCGCGGGCCAAGAAGGCCCGCCTGAGCATCCTGGACATCATGTACGAAGCGGTTCCCGCGCCCAACGCGGAGATGAGCCCCTACGCGCCGAAGATCACCATGATCATGATCAACCCGGACAAGATCCGGGACATCATCGGTCCCGGAGGCAAGGTCATCCGCAAGATCCAGGAGGACACCGGCGCCAACATCGATATCAGCGATGACGGTTCGGTGAAGGTGGCGGCCTACGATGCCGAGGGAGCCAAGAAGGCCCTCGACATCATCAAGGGCATCACCGCCGACCCCGAGGTGGGGGCGGTCTACGAGGGTACGGTGCGTCGTATCGAGCGCTTCGGGGCCTTCGTGGAGATCCTGCCCAACCGGGACGGTCTCGTGCACATCTCCGAACTCGACACCCAGCGGGTGGAACGGGTCGAGGATATCGTGCGCGAGGGGGACCGGATCCAGGTCAAGGTGCTGTCGGTGGACCCGGAGGGGAAGGTTCGCCTTTCCCGCAAGGCGCTCCTCGTCAACAGCTAGGAGACCGGGTCCCGGTTCTCCGGGTCATTCAGGAAGTTTCCCCGCAAGGGGATGGGCGAGGCCCCGTGCGTGCGCGGGGCCTCGCTGTCGTGAAGGGGTGTCTCGATGATCGATCAACCGTTTCGCAGGGAACTCGCGGGTGGAGTGAGGATCGTGGGGGAGGTCGTTCCGGGGAGGCGCTCGGTGGCCCTCGGATACTGGTTCGACACCGGAAGCCGCGATGAAACACCGGGCTTCGAGGGGGCGGCGCACTTCCTGGAGCACGTCGTGTTCAAGGGAACCGCGCGCCGTACCGCCAGGGAAATCGCGGAGAGCCTGGAACGGGTCGGCGGTTCCCTGGATGCGTTCACCACCAAGGAGACCACCTGTTTCTATGCGCGGGTGCTCGACGAGGACCTGGCCCTTGCCGCGGACGTGCTGGGAGACCTGGTCTCCACCCCACGCCTGGAATCGGACCAGCTGGACCTCGAGCGCCGGGTGGTCCTGGAAGAGCTCAAGAGCGTGGAGGATGCCCCCGAGGATCTGGTCGGGGATCTGGCGCACCGGCATCTTTGGCCGGACGACATCATGGGAACCTCCATCCTTGGCACCCCGGACTCCCTGGCCCGCCTGGACCATGACGTGATGGCCGCGTTCCATGGCGGGCGCTATGTGCGTCCCACCACGGTGGTGACGGCGGCCGGCGCCTTCGACCCGGACGCCCTGACCGACGCGGTGGAGACCCATCTCCGACTGCCGGAGCGCGGCCCGGAAACCGCCCGCCGCCCGCCTACCGCGGCCCAGCCGACCCTGGCCGTCCATCCTTCGGACTGCTCCCAGTTGCACCTGGTGCTCATGGCTCCCGCGCCGGCCGATACCGCCCCGGAACGCTACGCGGTGCAGTTGCTGACCGAGATGTTCGGCGGGGGCATGTCGAGTCGTCTGTTCCAGACCATCCGCGAGGACGCCGGTCTCGCCTACTCCGTCCAGTGCTACTCCGAGCACTTCGAGGACTGCGGGGTGTTCAGCGTCTACCTGGCCGTGGATCCGTCGCGCGCCGAGGAAGCGCTGACCCGCACCTCGGCCGAGATGACCCGCTTCCTCAAGGACGGGTTGATGCCCGGGGAACTGGAAGCGGCCAAGGCGCAGGTGCGGGGCAGCCTGATCATGGGGCAGGAGTCGTTGAGCAACCGGATGTCCCGCCTCGCCCGTACCGAGTTCTCACGCCGGCGCTACGAGCCGGTCGAGACCGCTTTGGCCGCCTTCGAAGGAGTGAACGAAACCGATCTCCTCGAGGCCGCGGCCGGTCTGCTCGACCCCCGGGGGCTGAGTCTGGTCGCCCTGGGCCCGGCCCGCCCCGAATCCTTGGCGTTCAAGGACTTCCGGACGGTGGTGGAAGTGGAGGCGAGCTGATGGGATCCGAACCGGTCCGGGTGGGGTATACCCTGTTGAGCCCCGGCGCCCGCGCGCCGCATCGGGCGACCCGCGGTGCCTCGGGTTTCGATCTGAGGGCCCGTGTGGACGCTCCGGTGAGCATTGCTCCCCGTGAGGTGGCGCTGGTGCCCACCGGTCTGGCCCTGGCCATTCCGGAAGGGTACGAGGGCCAGGTACGGGCGCGATCCGGGCTCGCCCTGAAGCATGGCATTTTCGTGCTGAACGGGCCGGGGACGATCGACAGCGACTATCGGGGTCCGCTCGGCGTCATCCTCGCCAACTTCGGCGAGACGGCGTTCACGGTGGCGGACGGCGAGAGGATCGCCCAGATCGTGTTCACGCAGGTGCCCAACGTGGACCTCGTGGCACTCGAGTCGCTTCCGACCACCGAACGGGGAGAGGGTGGTTTCGGGCACACCGGCATCGAGTAGAGAGGACAACTCGATGAAACGCATTGCATCCGTCGCCCTGATCCTTGGCCTGGCCGGTCCGGCGACTGCCCAACCGGAACCCGCGCCCACCGCCCCCGGTCGGCCCGCGAATTTCCGCGTTCCATTTGGACCCGGAGAGAAGCTGGAGTTCGCGGTCAAGTTCGGGCCCGTCCGGGCGGGGAACGCCTCCCTGGAAGTCACCGGCATGACCCAGTCGGCCGGTGAACCGGTGATCCAGCTGGTCTCGGTCGCCCGGTCCAGCAGGTTCTTCAACAGCTTCTACCCGGTCGACAACCGGTACACCTCGACCTGGTCGCTCGATCGCCTGGTTCCCCTGAGCTTCAGCCGCAAGGTCCGGGAGGGATCGTTCCGCAAGGACGAGACGGTGCGGTTCGATCACCGGGAGAACGTCGCCCTCTACCAGGATGGTCAGCGGTTCGACATCCTGCCCGCGTCCCAGGACGTGCTCAGCGCGTTCTACCATGTGCGCGGGTTTCCCATGGTGGTGGGCAACACGGTAACGATTCCCAACCATGCCAACGGCAAGAGCTACGTCCTGCACGTCCGGGTCCTGCGCAAGGAAGAGGTCGAGGTCCCGGCCGGGAAATTCCGCTGCGTGGTCATCGAGCCCAAGCTGGAGTCGGAGGGGGTGTTCCAGCAGAAGGGGACCCTCACCATCTGGCTCACCGACGACGCACGCCGCATGCCCGTTCTCATGAAGAGCAAGATCAAGGTGGGGAGCGTGACGGCCGAGCTCGAGCGCTACAAGATCGGTATCCCGGTGCGTGAGTTGATGCTCAAGGGGGAGGGTCCATGAGTCGATTTCGCGAGGCGGATCTCGGACGGATCCGCACCCAGAAGGTGGAAGAACGGGAATCGAAGGTGGGGATCGAGACCTTCGCCAAGCCGGTCCGCCCGGACATGGCGGACCTGATCGATGCGATGCCGGATCTCCTCGCCGGTCGTGACCTGCGCACCGCGGTGGCCCGGGTGGCCCGGGCTGCGGCCGACGGCCGGACGGTGGTGGCGATGATCGGCGGTCATGTGATCAAGACCGGCTCGGCCCCCCTGCTCATCCAGCTCCTGGAGGCCGGGGTGATCCGGGCGGTGGCCATGAACGGGGCGGCCGCGATTCACGACTACGAGATCGCGCGGTTCGGCCGCACCTCGGAGGACGTGGAGGCGGCTCTGGGGGCCGGCGAGTTCGGCATGTCCCGGGAAACTTCCGAGGGGATGAACGCGGTGACCGGGGAGGCTGCGGCCAACGGTCTCGGGCTGGGGGAGGCCCTGGGGGCGTCCCTTCGGGAAGCGCCGCACGCGAGGCTCAGCGTCCTGGCCGCCTGCGCCCGGGCCGGTTGTCCGGCCACCGTGCACGTGGCGCTGGGAACCGACATCCTGCACCAGCACGCCAGCGCCGACGGGGGGGCGATCGGGGAGACCAGCCTCCGCGACTTCCGGATCCTGGCCGGTGTTCTCGAGAACTTCCAGGGAGGGGTCGCTCTCAACATCGGTTCCGCGGTGATCCTGCCCGAGGTCTTCCTCAAGGCCTTTTCCATTGCCGCCAACCTGGGGGCGCGTCTCTCGGAGCTGACCACCATCAATTTCGACTTCATCCGACACTACCGGCCCCGGATGAATGTGGTGGGGCGTCCCAACGCCCAGGGGAGAGGGGTGGGGCTGGAATTCACCGGCCATCACGAGATCCTGATCCCCCTGTTCACCGCCGGAGTTCTCAGGGAACTGGCCCGGATCCGGAGCTCCGAGCCGGATTGACAGGCTTCGCGCGCTCCTGTAAGCTCTTTGCTTGATTCACGTTCTCTCCTTTCCAGCCCGGAGGAGGTCAGCCGCGAGCCATCGTTAAGCCTTGGGGTCCCCTGTCAGATGGGGGAATCCGCCTTGGGGGGACAACGTATCGTGGCGGCAAGCACCATTCCGGGCGTCCTGCCCTCGTCGCAGCCAGGACCCCAGCCGTCGACTGGTTTCCCGTATTTTGGGATTTCCAGGTGACCCGCGGCCCATCGTGCCGTCGAACCTGTGGGCCATTAACGCTTTAGCCGAAGACGAGAGGACCGATAACGAGGACCATGAGCTGGATCACCCGCGCCCTGGCGGCGCTCCCGGTCATCTTACTGATGGGTTGTGCGGCAAAAGGCCCTCCCGGGCTGCCCTCCGTGGAAACCGTCGAGGCCGATGAGGCGGACACCTACTATTTCGAGGCGCTCCAGGCGGCCAAGCCCGGCTACATCCTCAACAACAACGACCACCTCTCGGTCGACTTCCTGTTCGAGCGACAGCTTTCGACCCGGGTGCGGGTCCGTCCGGACGGCGCGGTCTCCCTGCCCATCGTCGATGACGTCGTGGTCGCCGGTCTCACCGTGCCGGAGCTGGACAGCCTGCTGACCACCGCCTATGGCACCTATTTCAAGGACCCCGAACTGTCCATCAATGTGCTCGAGTTCGCGCCGCAGCAGGTGTATATCCTGGGCGAGGTGGCGCGTCCCGGACACATGGACCTGCACGGGGGCATGACCATGGTGCAGGCCCTGGCCCATGTGGGCGGCCCGGTGTTCGGGGCGGATCTCAACAGCGTGGTGTTGCTGCGCCGCATCGGCAACGACAAGGCGGTGGCCCGTCGCATCGATCTCGACGCGGTCATGAACGGGGAGGGAGCGTGGGACGTGCTTCTGGCCCCCTCGGACATCATCTTCGTTCCCCAGACCTTTATCGCCGGACTTTCGGAATTCGTGCAGCAGGTGTTCGGCGGACTGGCCGCCGGTCCCACGCTGTATCTGCGGGGCTGGGAGATGTTCCACACGGATCTGGTGTACGGACGTCTGGTCCGTGCCACCGGCGGCGAGGCCGCCGCGAGCCAGGAGTAGCCTCATGGAATCCACACCGCATCGTCAGGCAACCGTACGCGACCTGGTCGCGGTACTGTTCCGGCAGAAGTACATCATTCTCACCGTTTTCAGCGTGACCACCCTGGCCGTGGTCCTGCTCAACCTGCGCAGCCCCACCACCTATGAATCCGAGGGCCGGGTCAAGGTGGAGCGCGGGCGCAAGGAATCGGTGACTGCTCCGGGGGTCTCGGTGCGGGTTCTGCCCTGGAAAGAGGAGATCTCCTCGGAGATCGAGACGGTCAAGAGCTATCCGGTGGCCCGGGACGCCCAGGTCATTCTCGATACGTGGCACGAGGAAGGCACGATCGGACGACCGGTTCGGATCCACCGCGGCGGCGTCCAGGCGGGGGTCGTCGGGGAATCGAACATCCTCGTCATCACCTATGCGAGTCAGGACGCTTCGGTCTGCCAGCCGGCCACCGCGGCGGTCATGGAGGCGTATACCAAATTCCGTCAGAAGAGTCATGAGTTCGGGGCGGTCAAGGGGTACTTCGAGGCGGAACTGACCCAGGTCCGGGCCGAAGTGCGGGCGCTTCAGGACGAGCGGGAACGCATCCTCGCCCAGCTGGGTCCGGGTGGCGCATCCTCGCGCGAGGCAGGGGTGGCCAACCTGCTCATGACCTGCGATCACGAGATCATCGAGGCCGAGACCCGCTATGACCTGGTTCAGCAGTACCTCGAGACGAGCCGGGCCATGGTGGCCAGCGGCAACATCGACGCCGCCTACTTCGCCCAGGTGGAGTACAAGAACGCCTACACCCTGAACCAGCTCCGGGAACAGGCCAACCGCGCCCGCATGGAGCGGGACGAACTGTCCGCCACCCTGACCGCGCAACATCCCGAACTCAAGCGGGCCGAGTCGGCCCTGGCCTCCGCGCAGTCCATGCTGGACCGCGAGATCCAGGAGACCATCCGGCTCATGGAACAGGAACTGTTGCAGCTCCAATCCAAACTGGTCACGGCGCGGGGACACCAGGAGCGGCTCCGGGCGGAGCTGACCCTCATTCCCGCGGCGCGGGTCGAGTTGGACCGGATCAACGAGGACATCCGGCTTGCCAACGAGCGCCGCTCGGATCTGGAACACGACCAGGTCGCCAGCGCCACCAACATCAACACCTCACCCGACTACACGGTGACCACGATTTCGCCGTCCGGGGCGCCCTATCCGTTGCGCACCCGCGACTATGTCCGCATGGCCCTGGCCCCCATCATGAGCCTGGTGGTGGGACTGCTGCTTGCGTTCTTCGTCGACAGCCTGGACCACTCGTTGCGAACGCCCCGGGATGCCGAGGACTACCTGGGTGTTCCGGTGCTGGCCAGTCTTCCCGAGACCCGGCGGTAGCCCATGAGCAAGATTTCCGATGCCCTGCGCAAGGCGGGGCAGGGACGCGGAACACCGCACGAGGAACCCGAGGAGCCCACCCAGGGCCCCGAGGGGATGGCGCATGCCGAGCCGGACGAGCGGGTGGACACGCCCTCGCCCGGGCCGCAACCGGTGGCCCCCACCCCGCTCCCCCAGCGTCCCTTGAGTCGACAGCCGGGGTTGCCTCCGTTGGAGGAGGCATTTGCCCGTGAACTCTCGGCCCTGCGCGCGTCCATCGAACAGATACTCCCGGATCATCCGCAACGCACGGTGCTGGTCGCCGGAGCGATTCCCGGAGAGGGGTCGAGCACCATCTCGGCCCGTTTCGCCCAACTCCTGGCTCACGATCCCCGGATCCGGGTCGGCCTGGTCGACGCGGATTTCCGCAACGCGGACCCTCGTCCCATTCCTCTCGCCGATCCCCAGCGTGGTTTTGCCTCCGTCCTGGACGGATCGCTCCCCGCGGCGAGGGCCTTCCGCGCGACCGGAGTGGAGGCACTCGATGTCCTGCCCTCGGAGGGGGTAGCCCCGGATCCGTATGTCCTGACCACCGCCAATCACATGGCGCCCTTCATCGATTACCTGCGTGGCCAGTACCACTATGCCATCCTGGACGCGGCCCCGGTGCTCTCGGCCCCCGAGACCGCGGTCATGTCGCAACTGGTGGACGGCGTGGTGCTGGTCATCCGGGCCGGTCGCACCAAGCGGGAGGTGGTCCAGCGGGCCATCGAGCGGCTGCAGGATCGCGGCGCCACCGTGCTGGGGGTGGTCATGAACCGCCAGCAGTACGTGATCCCCGAATTCATCTACCGCCGCCTCTAGGAGCCGGGACTTCCATGGTCGCGGTCACCATTCTCCTGCGCACGCTGAACCCCGGCGCCGATCTTCCGGTCCTGCTGGACCGGCTGCACGAGCAGGACCATCCCATCACCGAGATCCTCATGGTGGACTCGGGTTCCCGGGACGGCTCGGTGGCCCTGGCCCGGGAGCGGGGAGTGCGGATCGTGGATCTGGAGCCGGCCCGATTCACCCACGCGCTGAGCACGAACCTCGGGTTCCGGGAGGCACGGGGAGAGGTGGTGGCCATGCTCAGCCAGGACGCGCTTCCCACGTCACCCGGATGGCTGGCCGCCCTCGTCCAGCCCCTGGAGGAACCGGGAACCGCGGCGGTGTTCGGGCGCCAGCTTCCGCGTCCCCGTTGTTTTCCGCTGGAGCGGTGGGAACTGGAACGATGCTACCCCTCCGACCCGCCTCCCGGGGTTCCCTACAGCAACGTGAACTCCGCCGCGCGGCGCGCGGTATGGGACGAGGAACCGTTCGACGAAACCCTGTTCATTGCCGAGGATGCGGTGTGGGCGGACCGGGTCCGGGCGCGCGGGCACCGGGTGGCGTATGCCCCGGAAGCCGCGGTGATCCACTCCCACGAGTACACGCTGCGTCAGGCCTATGCCCGCTGCCGGGACGAAGCCCGAACCCGACGCCAGGGCGGGGACCCGGCCGAGGGGATGCGGCTTCTGCTGTTGGGCTGGCCCAAGCAGACCGTTTCCGATCTCCGCCGGCTTGCCGCGGAAGGACGGGGGACCCTTTGGCCCCGTGCCGCCGCGTACCGTTTTGCCCAGTTCGCCGGGATCATCGCGGGGGGGCGCCCGTGAACCCCTATACCCATGACGGGGACGCGGTCGCCGAGGAGCGGGTCCGGGCCGACTTTGACCGCACGGTGGAAGCCGTTCGCGAGTTGGGCGACGCCGAGGGCCTGCGGGCGGTGTTGCTGCTGGGAGGGTATGCCCGGGGGGAAGGGGTGGTGATCGAGGACGCGAGCGGGGTGGTGCGCGGTTTCAACGACTACGACTTCCTGCTCGTCTTCGATTCCTTGCCGCGGGATACCGCGCCGTACCGGGAACTTTCCAAACGCCTCGCGTTGGAGTTCGGTATCGACTTCGTGGATTTCGGCTACGTGACCCCGGAGATCATGGCCACGGCGCCGCCGACCCTGTTCTGGTACGAACTGGGGGAAGTGGTTCGCACGCTCTGGGAGCGTCCCGGTTCCGGGGTCGTCGTGCCGCGGTTCCCGGTGGATGCGCTGGACCCGGCCGAGGGATCCCGCCTGCTCTTCAATCGCGGCATGGGTCTCCTGTGGGCCGGCTACCGCCTCTGGCCGGGGCTTCCCGGTGACGGCGACGGCGCGGGGGATGACGATGCGATCCGGTTCAGCGTGATCGCCGCCCACAAGTCCATCCTCGCGGTGGGGGACGCCCTGCTACTCGGCCGTGGGACGTATCACCCCTCCCAGGCCGAACGCACCCGGCGGGTCGCCGGGACCGGCACCGGGGATCCCGTCGCGGATCCCGCCCTGGTCGCCGCCTACGCCCGGGGTGCGGCGTTTCGACGTTGCCCGGAGTTTCCTTCCGCGGCGGATGCAGGGGCGTTGTGGCTCGAAGCCCGCGCCTTTCATGAAGCGGGATTCCGGGAGATGGAGGCACGACGGGTTGGGCCGTTTGCCGGCTGGGACGACTATCCGGCCCGTTTGCGCGGATACGCCCGGAGCCGGTCGCTGGCCAGCCCCAGGGCCCTGGCCCGGACCGTGGTTCGCACCCTGCGCGGCGACGGGGAGTTGACCGTTGAAGAGCGCCGGTTCCTCGACCTTGCCGATCTGCTGTACTGTCCCGCGCGGAATGCGCGAACCGGCCCCGCATGGCAGCGGGAGGCCCGGATCGCGGTGGAGGACTGGCACCCGTGACCCGACCCGGCAAGCAGCAACTCATTCTACTCGTCGACGCCCTGGGCTGGTTGACCGCGGAGCGCACCGGATTCCTGGGGGACCTGTTGCCGCATCGTCGCAAGCTGCGCACCATTTTCGGGTTCAGCAGCACCGCCATTCCCACCCTGCTCACCGGTGCGTTGCCCAGCCGTCACGGGCATTGGTTCCTGTTTCGCCGCGCCACCGGGGAGCGCCCCTTCCGGGAGGCGGGTTGGCTGGACAAGTTGCCCGGACGAATCGCCAACCGGTGGCGGGTGAGGGTTCGGGTCCAGGAGTACTGGCGTCGCAAGAACCGCATCAAGGGCTACTTCAGTATCTACAATGTTCCCTGGCGCGTGCTCTCGGAGATGGCGCCGGTGGAGCAGGACGACACCTGGGGGCTGGGATCCTTCCCGGGTACGCCCACCCTCATCGATTGGCTGCACGAGCGGGGGGAGCCCTACCATGTCTCGGACTGGAGGATTCCGGATGCGCGGAAGATCGAGACCGCGCTCCGGGTCATCCGGGAGGACGCCCCGCGCACCGTGGTTCTGTACCTGACCGAGGTCGATGCGACCCAGCACCGGGTGGGAAGCGTTCACCGGGAGTTCGACCGGCACCTCGAGACGCTCCAGACCCAGGTCCATTCCGTGGTCGAGGCCATGCGGGCGCAAGGGGACCTCGGGATTTCCCTTTTCAGCGATCATGGGATGACCGACATCACCGGCACCGGGGATCTCGGCGCCGCCCTGGTCGAGGCCGACCTGGTTCGGCACCGGGACTATGACGGTTTCATCGATTCCACCGTGGCCCGGTTCTGGAACGTGAAGGATCCCGCCCGGCTGCGCGCGGCACTGGACGCGGTGCCGTGGGGGCACGTCGTGGACGACGCCACCCTGGAGTCCTGGGGATCCTCGTTTCCGGCCGGTGAGTACGGGGACCTGTTCTTTCTCGCCGATCCCGGAACCCTCATCCTCCCCAGCGACATGGGGGGGGAGCCCCTGGCCGGAATGCACGGGTTCACCCCGGACCACCCGACCTCCGATGCCTGCTTCCTGTCCGACCGCGAGGTTCCCCTCGAGAGCGATCACCTGGTCTCGGTGCTGCCCGCCATGAAGCGGCGGATCACGGAGGGTTGGTGAGCCGTCCCGATCACGTACAGCGCCTGGGCAGTGCGCTCGGCTGGAGCGTGGCTGCCCGCGTGGCGCGGGTCCTGCTGGGTCTGGTCGGCTCCATCCTGGTGGTGCGGGGTCTGGGCATGCACGAGTACGGCATCCTTGCCGTCATCCGCAACGTGCTCGCCTTCCTGCTCATTCTGGTCGGGGCGGGACTGAGCCAGGGAATCCTGCGCTACCTGCATCTCTGGCGACGGGATCCCGATCGTCGCCCCGGTCGCACGGTGGGGTTCATCATCCTCATCCAGGTCCTCCTGTGGGCCGCGGTCCTGCTTGTGTTCTGGATCGGTCAGCCGTTGCTGCAACGCATGACCGGAGAGCTGGCCGCCGGTTTCCTGTTGCTGGGGGTCGCCCTGCTCCTCCCGGAAGTGGTGGGAGCCACGGTGACCCAGGTCGCCAACGCGCTCTACGACGCTCGCGGGGTGAGCTTTGCCATTGCCGCGTCGTCGTTGCTCTATGTCGGCCTGGTCGCGGTCCTGCTCGATCGGGGTCTGGGAATCACCGGAGTGCTCCTGGCCACCGGGGCGGCCCAGATGTTGTTGCTGGTGCTGCTCCTGTTCCGGGTACGAAGCCAGATGGCCAAGCCGGAGGATCCGGAGGAGGCCGCGCCCGCCGCGGTGGAGCTGCGGGACGCGTTCCGCTACTCGCTGCCGTTCCTGGCCATCGGGATCCTCAACCTCATTACCTGGCGTCAAAGCGAGGTGCTCTTCCTGGGATGGTTTCGCACCGCGGGGGAGGCCGGAATCTTCGATCTGGCCTACCGGCTGCCGCAGATGATCCTGGAGTTCGTGCCCGGGGCCATCTGGCCCCTGGTCATGGCCGGTTTCGCCGAGGTCTACACCCGGGATCCACGCGCCTTGCAGCGCGCCACGGCCGCGTACTATAAACTGCTGTTCCTTCTCGTCGCCCCCATGGCGGTAGGAGGGGTCCTTACCGGGGATCTGGCGGTGCGGTTCCTCTATGGGGGCTCCTACGATCTCACCGGGACCGTGTGCCAGATCCTCTTCTTCGTGTTTGGAATCTCGTTCTTGACCACCCCCCTCGGGATGGTGTTCTACGTCCTGGAAAGGTCCCGATTGGCGCTGGCCATCATCTCGGTTACCGCGACCCTCAACCTCGGTCTGGACCTGCTCCTCATACCCCGCTACGGGGTGGCGGGGGCGGTGGTGCCGGTCTGTGTCGTGATGGCGCTGTCGCCGGCCATCTACACCGTCGTCCTGCGCAGGATCGGGGTGCGGATCCTCATTCCGTGGGGGTTCCTGGCCCGGGTCTACGCCGCGGCGGCAGGGATGCTCGTCCTGTGGCCGCTGAGGGATCGGATCGGCAGCCCATGGGAGCTCGCGTTCCTGGTACTGGCCGGGATGGTTCTGTTCCTGGTCGGGATCCGGATCTTCCGGGTGGTGGGACCCGAGGAACAGGAGTTGTTTGAACGGGCCAATTTCCCGGCCTGGAAGCGGCTGTCCCCCATCCTGGCGGGCAGGGGAGGGCGTCCCTCATGAGCGTCGAAGCGTCCGTCACGGGACTCAGCGTGATCATCCCGGCCTACAACGAGGCGGGAGCCATCGGCGATACCCTGGATGAATTGGCCACGCATCTGGCGCGTCTCGAGATGCCGTGGGAAGTGGTGGTGGTGGACGACGCATCGACCGACGAGACCGCCGCGGTGCTCTCCGGTCGCCCGGACATCACGCTCTGTCGTCATCCCAAGAACCGGGGTTACGGTGCCTCGCTCCGCACCGGGATCGCCGCGACCCGGTACGAACTGTGTCTCTTCTACGACGCCGACGGACAATTCGATCCGGCCGACATCCCGGCCCTCCTCGCCGGAGCCGCCGAAGCCGACATGGCCACCGGGATGCGGGGGAAGGGGTCCGATGCGCCGCTTCTGCGCCGCCCGGGAAAGAAGATCCTCTCCTGGACCGCGAACTACCTGGCCAAGGAAACGATTCCCGATCTCAACTGCGGCTATCGCGTGGTGCGCCGTCCGGTACTGGAGCGCTACCAGCACCTTCTGCCGGAGGGTTTCTCCGCGTCGACCACCCTGACCCTGCTCCTGCTCAAGGGGGGACACGGCGTCAACTGGGTGCCGGTGACCATTCGCCGCCGCCAGGGCTCGGCCAGTACGGTGAGCATCTTCTCGGACGGGTTCGATACCCTGCTCCTGATCGTGCGCCTCATCACCCTCCTGGATCCGCTGCGGGTCTTTCTCCCCGCCAGCGGGCTCATGATGTCCGGGGCAGTGCTGTGGGGCGGCATCTACTTCCGCAAGAGCGGCACCATCTCCATGGCCACCCTTTTTCTTCTCATCTCGGCCGTTCTGACCTTTCTCATCGGGCTGCTGGCCGATCAGGTGGCCGCCCTGCGACGGGAAACCCACCGCTGATGTGCGGCATCGCCGGATTCCTGGAGCGGGAACGGGAGAGACGCCCGGACCCGGATGCGCTGCGCCGGATGGTGGAGATCATCCACCATCGCGGCCCCGACGACGGGGGGTGCGTCACGGTGGGACCGGCCGCCCTCGGGATGCGCCGCCTCGCCATCATCGATCTCGACGGAGGGGCGCAGCCCATGTCCGACGAGAGCGGGACGGCGTGGATCGTGTTCAACGGCGAGATCTACAACTTCCGGGAGCTGGCCCGGGAGCTGGAGGCGGAGGGCGTCCCCCTGCGCACCCATTCCGACACCGAGGTGCTGCTCAAGCTGTTCCTGACCCGGGGCCCCGAGTGCGTCCGGGATCTCAACGGGATGTTCGCCTTTGCCGCCTACGATCGTCGCCAGGACCTCTTCCTGTTGGCCCGGGACCGGTTGGGCATCAAGCCGCTCTTCTATCGCAGTACCCCGGAACGGCTCTGGTTCGGTTCCGAGCTCAAGACGATCCTCGCCGATCCCCGCGTCCCCCGTGAACTGGACCCCCAGTCCCTGCACGATTTCCTTGCCTTCAACTACATGCCGGCCCCGGAAACCGCGATCCGGGGGGTGCGCCAGTTGCTCCCCGGTCACCGGTTGATCGTGCAACACGGGGCAGAGCGCACCGAACCCTTCTGGGAGCTCTCCTACGAGACCGAGGAGGGGCGCAGCGAGGACTACTGGGTGGAGGCGGTGCGGGACGGGCTGGAGGCCGCGGTCCGCCGGCGCCTTGTCGCCGATGTGCCGTTCGGGGCCTTTCTTTCCGGGGGGATCGATTCGAGCGCGGTGGTCGCCTTCATGGCCCGGCACCTCGACCGCCCGGTCAAGACCTTCTCCATCGGGTTCGACGAACCCAGCTACTCCGAGTTGCCCCAGGCCCGGGTGGCCGCACGGGAGTTCGGCACCGAGCACCACGAGCTGGTGGTGAGTCCGGACGTGGCCGATCTGGTCCCGCGTCTGGTCTGGCAATCGGACGAGCCTTCCGCGGATTCCTCGGCCATCCCCGTCTACTACGTTTCGCAGTTGGCCCGGGAGCACGTCACCATGGCGCTCTCCGGCGACGGGGGAGACGAGCTGTTCGCGGGCTACGAGACCTATCAGGCCTATCAGTGGCGGGACCGCTATCGCCGGGTTCCGCAGTTCCTGCGCCGGGGAGTGATCGCACCGCTGGTCCGGGCCATCCCTCCGTCCTCGCGCAAGGTCTCCCTGGAGTTCAAGGCCAAGCGGTTCGTCCACGGCGCGGAGCTGTCCATGGAACGCGCCCACTATTCCTGGCGCAACATCCTCGATGACGCGGCGCGGCGCGGGCTCTACACCGATGCTTTTGCCGGGTCCTTTGCCCCGCTCGACTCCTTTCGTTTCTACGAGGAGCATTTCCGGGAGTCGCAGGAGTGGAGCCCCATCAACCGCTTGCTCCATGTGGACACGCGCTTCTATCTTCCCAACGACATGCTGGTGAAGGTCGACCGCATGTCCATGGCCGTATCGCTGGAGGCCCGGGTGCCGTTCCTGGATCACGAGCTGGTGGAACTCGCCGCCCGGATTCCGGAGTCCATCAAGTTCAAGAACCGGGAGAAGAAAGCACTGCTCAGGAAGGCATTGCGCGGCGTGGTTCCGGACAGACTGCTCGACGCGCCCAAGAAGGGATTCAACGTGCCGATTCCGGTTTGGCTCCGGGGCCCCCTGCGACCGCTGGTCGAGGAGGAACTGGGCGAGAGGCGGCAGCGGGAGCTGGGTCTGTTCCGACCCGAGGCGGTGCGGACCCTTCTCGACGAACACCTGACCGGCCGGCGGGATCGCTCGTTCGAGCTGTGGGGTCTGCTCACCTTTACCCTGTGGCACGGCCTGTACATCGAGGGGGACGGGTTCGGCTACGCGCAGCAACCGTCCGTTCCCGCACGCATGGTGGAGGGGGGAGAATGAATCGGCGTTGGCTGATTGCTCTGGGTCTGCTGGTCACCGTGATCAGCCTCTACATCGCGTTCCGGGGGATTCACTACCAGGAACTCTTCGATGTGTTCGGAACCATCGACTACATCTGGACGATCCCCATCGTGGGCTCGACCCTCCTCTCCATCTGGATCCGGTCCTATCGCTGGAAGTTCATGCTCGAGCCGATCAAGAAGGTGGCAACGAGCGAGGCGTACTGCGCCACCATGATCGGCTTCATGGCCAACAACGTGCTCCCCATGCGACTGGGCGAGCTGGTGCGGGCCTACAGCATCGGGCGCACCGCCGGGGTCTCCAAGAGCACGGCGTTCGCCACCATCGTGGTGGAACGGGCGTTCGATCTCCTGGCCCTGCTGCTGTTCCTGGCCGTGATGCTGTTGCGCTACTCGCTGGCCCCCTGGGTGCAGGCGGCGGGGTATGTCGCCCTGGCCATCTGCCTGGTCATGTTCGTGGTCATGATGCTCTTTCGCTGGAAACGCCATTGGTTGCTCTCCATCATTGCCTTCTTCATCCGGCCGTTGCCCCCGGCGTTGCGGGAGAAGGTGAACGGGTTGGTGAGTCGGTTCCTGGACGGCCTCGAGGTGCTCTCCCGCGGACATCACCTCCTGTGGATCGCCTTTCTCTCCCTCCTGACCTGGGTCGCCATGGCGGGGAGCTTCTTCTTCACCAACGTGGCCTTCGATCTTGCCATTCCGCCGCACTCCTCGATCGTCATGGTGGTGGTGTGTGCCCTGGCGGTGATGCTCCCGTCCGGGCCCGGGTTCGTCGGGACCTTCGAGGTGGGGGCCAAGTACGGGCTGTTGCTGTTCGGGGTTTCCGAGAGCGTGGCCCTGAGCTATGCGCTCTACTATCACGCGGTGCAGTTCCTTCCCTTGACCCTGCTCGGGCTCTATCACCTTTGGCGCCAGAACTTCTCGCTCCGCCGCGCCATGGAGGACGACGGGGAGGGAGCGTGACGGTTCGGGGGGGAGCGGGACACCGGGCTCCGCTCCTGCTGTTCGTTCTCTTTGCCCTCTGTCTCGTCGGCCTGCTCCGCCCGGTACCGGTCCCGGACGCGTGGCGGGGTCTGTGTGCCCTGGTCGCGGTGTTCCTCTTCCCCGGGTTGGCGTTGGGGGGGATCCTGCCCCGGGTGCGGGAGCGGGGACCCTGGGTGCGCCTCGCCCTGGCCGTCCCGGGTTCGCTCTTCCTGGGGGCGATGGCCGCGCTGGGAGGTGCCCTGTTGGGACTTGCGCCCTTGGTGTTGGGCGCGGCCACGCTGTTTTGCACCTTTGTCCTCCTCCTGTTCGGTCTGGAGCGGAGTTCGGCTTCGCCCGGTGGCACCGAGGGGCCCTCGGCGAGTCCGGGCCGGTGGGGTCTCCTCGTTCTTGTGGGCTCGGTGGGACTGGCCCTGTGGAGTGGCGCTCCGACCAGCGCGACGAGCGACGGCCCCGATCACGTCACCACCGTCAACAACATCCTGCGTACGGGCGATCCCTTTCCGGCCAGTGGGCTGGTTCCATTCGGGGAGATCACCGTCCCGGACCCCCGCAAGGGGACGTATCACGTGGGGTTGGCGGTGGCTTCGGAGCTGTCCGGAGTCCCTCCGTATCGGCTTTGGCCCAGCGTCCCCGCCGTGGTGGCCCCCTCCTGGTTGGCCCTCCTGGGCCTGGTCGGGTTGGCACTCGGTCTCTGCTCCGGTCGGGCCGCGGTGGCCATGGGGCTGGGCGCCGTCTTCCTGGGCGGGTACGGAACGCCGTGGATGACCCGGATCGGCTATGGCGCCCACATGGGATACGTGACGGCATTGGCCGCGACCTGGACCTTCCTGGAGGCGGTGCGGACGGGGCGCCGATCCTGGATCGTGGCCACGGGGGTGTTGGGTGCGGTCTCGGGTTGCATTCACCCCATGGCGCCGTTCTTCCTGTTGGTGCCCGCCGTGGGGGTCCTGCTGGGAACCGGTGGCGACTCGAGGTCGCGGGCCCTGCGCACCCTGACCCTTGTCGTCGGGCTGCTCCTTCCCGTGGCGGCCTGGCGTTGGAGCCAACTGAGCGGCGACCCCAATCCGCTCCACCTCCAGGTCATGCCGGTGTTCGGTCTGGCCGAGGGATGGAGCGTGCTGTGGCCGGGCGAACTCATTCGCCTTCTGGGGGGAATCGGTCTCCTGGGGGTGGGGCTGCTCCCTTTCCTTTGGCGACGGTTTCCCGCCGGGGCTCCCCGGGCCTGGGTGTTGGCGGCGGCGTTCGGTGGGTTGGGCCCGGTGCTGATCCCCGGGCTGTTCGATCTGGGGGCACGGTTCACCAGCTCGCTGCCGATCAAACTGGTTGTCCTCGCTCCCTGGATCTTCGTTTTGCCGGTGGCCTTTGCCTGGACGCGATGGCCGGCGAGGGCCGGAGCGTTGCTGGTCGGGGCTCTTGTCCTTTGGGCGCTTCCCGGTGGGCTATCCCGATTCGAGCCCACCCGGGTGGCCGGATATCGCCCACCCGCGCTGGCCGAGGCGTTGGCGGTGCTGCGCGCCGAACCCGACACCCTCGTGGTTGTGGCGACGCCTCGGGTCAGTGCCCTGATCGCGTCCGAAACCCAGCATGATCCGATCACCGTGTACCACCAGCACGGCCATCCGCTGGATTCACACGGGCTTCGGCGTTTGGTGAACCTCGGCATCCTCTTGGCGCCCCAGACCCGGGATGGGGATCGGTTGGACCTCCTGCGCCGCTCTGGAGCAGACCGCGTGCTGCTGGTCCGGGACCCCCGCGGAGGGGGAGACCAGGACCTTGCCGTGGGATCCGACCCGGCGTTGTACCCGTCCCGGGTGGCCGCGCTCGAATTCTCCAGCTGGTCCTATCGTGAAGGCGCGGGAACGGACTGGGGGCTGTGGGGGATGACCACCGGCAGTGGCTTCACCCAGGAACTCCTGGCCACGGCGCCTCCGTCCCCCCCGGTCACGGCATCGGCTCCCGGCCGCCTTGCGCAGCCGATACCCCGGGAAGAGGGAGAGGCCGAGGGTGTGCGCCTGGTCGCGGTGGAGTTCCCGGACCCGGTACGCGCCGGAGAGCCCATGGATTGCGTTTTCTGGTGGTCCGGTGAGCAGGTGGATCGGGATCCGGAGGCCCTGGCCGCGGGATGGCCGGTCCAGGCGCACGTGCGGCTCGTGCGGGCCACGGCTCCCGCTTCGGGATCCAAGCTTGCGCGCCACCTGCGCATGCATCTGGACCGACCGGAGACCCTGGACCGGTACCGCACGCCCGTCCAACCGTTCGCGGGGGCATGGCCGAGCCCCGGTTGGCCTGCCCGGGGGGTGGTTGCGGATACCTGCCGGATTCACCTGCCCGCCACCCTGGAGGCGGGGGAGTACCGGCTGTCGATTCGGGTCCTTGCCCGGAACCTGTTTGAGACGATCGACTTGCGCGACGTGCTCCAGGAGCAGGATCGCTGGTCGGGTCGCACGTTGGCGAGGATCCAGGTCCTTGCCGCGTGGGGCAACGATGGGACCTGAACCGGGGCATCCCCTAGGCGCGGGCAGACTTAACAAAAACTTAAAAAGTTTTGACGCAAGTCATTGCCCTTGTTATACTTTCCTTCGTGCTGTCACAGGAATGAGATTGGTCTCATCAACCTCGTTCTACTCCTCACTGGGAACTTTCGATGCTGTCCGGAGGTGCTTCCCAGACTCCACTTGCTACACACCGTGCAACCTGCTTTCAGTCCGTCCTCACGGAGTAAGACGCCGTGCTGCCATCCGACGACGACCCAGTCGGCCTTTTTTCCGGCGTCATTCGGGATCTCGCTTGATGCGGGGTCAGGGACCGGACTGGATCAACGCCAGAACGGAACCCGGAGTCCCAAGCACCCCTGTGCCATGGGGGCTGCAGCCTGACGTGAGGGTATCGGGAAGGCCCGATGCCTCGCCCCGGCCACCCGCATCACCCGATCAGCATCGAGCGAGCACCCTATGTACAAGCCGGCAAATCAAGACAGCCAGAGTGGACTCATGCACACGGCCGAGGCATCGGAGACCATCCCCTTGAAACAGAAGTCCGGTGGAGGCAGCTACGATATTCCCGCTCCGGCCCTGCTGACCGACGAGCGCGAAGACACCCTTTATCTCCGGTACGGGAAACGTGCCCTGGATATCACGGGGTCGGCGGTGGGCCTGCTCCTGCTGCTCCCGTTTCTCCCGCTCATCGCGTTGGCCATCCGGATTTCCTCGCCCGGCCCCATCCTCTACAAGTCGATCCGCCTGGGTCAGGGGGGGCAGCCATTCGTCTTCTACAAGTTCCGCAGCATGGTGGACGGTGCCCACGAGTCCCGCAATTTCCTGCTCCACCTCAACGAAGCGGAGGGTCCGGTTTTCAAGATCGCCCGGGATCCACGGATCACCCGGGTGGGCCAGTTCCTGCGCCGGACCTCCATTGACGAAATCCCTCAACTGTTGAATGTTCTCCGGGGAGACATGACCCTGGTGGGTCCCCGCCCACCGATCCCGGAGGAGGTCGAGAAATACGAGCCCTGGCAGCGTCGTCGACTCGACGTCAAACCCGGCATCACCTGCCTGTGGCAGATCTCCGGTCGCAGCAAACTGGGGTTCGAGGAATGGATGCGTCTCGACATCCAGTACATCCGCAACCAGTCCTTCCTGCTCGACCTGAAGATCCTTCTGCGCACCCTCCCCGCCGTGATCTCACGCGAAGGCGCCTACTGATCCACCCCCCGGGGGCAGCACGGATTCGTTCGTGGGCATGACCCCTTCCGCGCCGCCGCCATCCCGCTTTGTCCTTCCGATCCTGACCGGGGCCGTACTGCGTCTGGTGGGGCTCACCCGGGACTCGCTGTGGATCGACGAGATCCTCACCCTGCGAGCAGCCTCCATCGGCGAACCGTTCCGATGGGCCGACGTCCTGGTCAATCCGCAGGGTCCGTTGCCGCACGTCCTGCTCCGCGCGTGGACCGCCCTGTTCGGCTCCGGGGACCTCGCCCTGCGGTCCTGGTCCGCGTTGGCCGGGATCCTTCTCGTCGTGGTGGCGGCCCGCGTGTTCCGCCGCGTGCTTCCCGATGCGGCTCTGGCCGCGACCTGGCTGGTCGCCCTGTCCCCGTTTCTCCTGTGGTATGCGCACGAGGTCCGCAACTACGTTTTTCTGCTCCTGGCCGCACTCTGGGTGCTCGATACCTTCGTCACCGCCGTACGCACGCCGGGGGCACGCCGGTGGGTGTGGCACGGGGTCTCCCTGGGCGTCCTGCTCCTGTGCAACCTGAGCGGAGCGATGCTCCTGCCCGCGCTCGGCCTGTTCCTGGTGTGGACGGCCCCGCGCCGCGTTCCGGGCTGGGTCGGCGCGCTGGCGGTGGCCTTCGTGATCGCCGGATACTGGATCCGCCTCGAGTTCGGTGGACATGTCTCCCTGGGAGGGATCGGGAGCGACGAGCCGCTTCCCCGCGCGGTGTTGAACTTTCATCCCGCGGCCATCCCCTTCACCTACACCACCTTTCTCGGCGGCTACGGGTTGGGTCCCGCCCTGCGGACCCTGCACGAAACCACCGCCCTGGAGGCGTTTCGCCCCCACGTCATCGAACTCGCCCTGGCCGCGGTGGCTACGTGTGTGTGCGGTGCGCTCGCCCTTGGCCGGTTGCGGGAACCGACCGTGCGGTTGCTGTTGCTCTGGTCGGTGATCCCGGTGTTGGCCGCGGCCGGGGTGGCGCTGTTGGGCTTCAAGGCCTTCAACCCCCGATACGCCGCGGTGGCCCAGCCGGGTTTCCTGCTCCTGCTTGCTGCCGGGTGGGTGGCGATGTATCGCCGCCGGCCACGGTGGGCGGCGGTGCTCGCCGCCGGGCTGCTCGTTCCCATGGTTGTGGGGGGGGTGCGGCAGTCGGTTCACCCGGACTATGTGAAGGAAGGGTTCCGGGAGACCGCCGCCTACCTCGAAGCCAACGTGACCGAGCACGACCTCGTTCTTGAGCAGGGGGTGTCGGGACCGCTCGGTCGCTACTATGCCGGGCCGGCACCGCTACGTACCTTCTACGCCCAGTTCCTGTCCCGGGAGACGGCGGGGGAGGCCTTGCTCGATCCCATGCTCTCCGGGCGCGAGCGGGTGTTCTGGGTGGGGAGTCGTCTGTGGTTCGAGGACCCCGAATATCGACTGCGGCAGTGGATCGTGGAGCGGGGCGATCTCGAGGCCCGGTGGAGCGCCCCCGGAGTCTCGGTGGCGGTGGTGCGTCTACGGGGAGGGCGGTAGATGCCGCAGGTTGCCCTGGTCTCCGAGGCCAAGTGGTTCGGGGGCGCCGAGGTCTATCTGGAGCGGTTGGCGCTGAGCCTCCCCGGTTGGGAGGCGTCGGTGGGTCTGCCCGCGCGGTCCAGTCTCGACGGATGGCGAGAGCGTCTGGAGCGCCTGGGCATTCCGTATCACGCCGCATCCCCCGGCGTGGCCGGCTGGCCGGGGCTTGCCGCCTGGATGCGTCGTGAGCGGTTCGATCTCATCCATGTCAACCTTCCCGCCACCTACGATGGGGCGCATGGGTTGCTGCCGGCGTGGTTGCGCATGGCCACCGGGATTCCCGTGGTGACCTCGGAGCACCTGACCCACTTGCCGCGATCCCGCCGCAGACGCCTGGTGAAGTTGGCCACCACCGGCGCGGTGTCGCGCATCGTGGTGAACAGCGAGGGTTGCGGCGAGGCGCTGGTCGCGGAGGGCGTTCCGGCGGGGAAGATCGAGGCGGTGCCCAACGGGGTCCCCGATCCCGGCCCCCCACAACCGCTCCCGCCGGGCGAGCCCCTGCGGATCGGCGTCATGGCGACCCTCGAACCGCGCAAGCAGATTGATCTGCTCCTGCGCGGTGTCGCCGCCTCCGGCACGACGGCCGAGGTGGATATTGCCGGGGATGGTGAGTCCCTGGAAAGCCTCCGGCGGTTGACCGGGGAACTCGACCTGGGGGAACGGGTCCGTTTCCGAGGTCGGGTCGAGGACCCGGGGTTTCATGCGGATCATCATGTGTTGGGGCTCTCCTCACGGCTCGAGGGGATGCCGCTCGTGTTGCTGGAAGCGGCCGCGGCGGCCCGGGGGGCCCTGGTCAGCGATCTTCCCGGAACCCGGGCCGTGGTGGTGGAGGGCAAGACCGGCCGCCTGCTGTCCTCCACGGATCCGCAGCCCTGGGCCGACGCGGTGCGGGAGCTCGCCGGGGATCCCACCCTCGCCGCGCGCTGGGGGGCGGCCGCGCGGATGCGCTACGAGGACGAGTTCACCCTGGACCGCTCGGCGCGACGCACCGAAGCGGTATACCGGGCCGTGCTGCGGGAGCGCGCATGAAGATCCTGTGGGTGAAACCCATTCTGCCCTACCCCCCCAGCCAGGGAACCCGCCGGGTCACCCTGGGGGTCCTCCAGCACCTGGCCCCGCACCACACCATCCGCCTCTTTACCCGGCTTCTCACCCGGGATGAAGCCCCGCAGGTCAGGGCGCTGGAGCGGGCGGTTCCCGGGCTCACCGTGCGCGCGGTGCTCGCTCCCAACCGCCGTTCCGCGTTCCACCGTGCGTGGTATCGGTGGCGGCTGCGGACGGGGAGCCCCGCCATCCCTCCGGTGGAGGCCTACGTCGCACTCCCCGAACTGTTGCGTCGCTTCGACGAGGACGTGCGGGAATTCGATCCGGACCTCGTGGTCTGCGAGTACTGGATGACCCGCGCCTATCTGGATCGGGTGGGGGACCGACCGGCCGTGTTGTTTGCCCATGACATCGAGTTTCAGGCCCGCCAGCGGGCGGCGCGTTTCGCCCAGGAGTCCGGGCGGGGCGGTCGGTGGAGCGCGCTGGAAGCGGCCCGGGAACGGGACGCCCTGATCGCGGCACCGGCGAGTTGGTACCTCACCGAGGCGGACCGGGAGACGGCGATCGGGCTCGGGGTTTCGCCGGCCACGACCGGGATCCTTCGCCACGGTCTGGATCTGAGCGGGGAACTACGGGGTCGGGGGGCGGACGATCCGCAGGAGGACAGCCGGCGGATCCTCCTGTTCGGTTCCTTCGCCGCGGACTTCAACCGGGATGCCTTGGCCTTCACCCTCGACGCGGTCTGGCCCCGGGTCCGGTCGTTGGCCCCGGAGGCAAGGCTGGCCGTGGCCGGCATGGGGCTTCCGCATGCCCTCGCCGAACGAGCCCGACACGCCGGGGCCGAGGTGCTGGGTGAAGTGCGGGACGTGCGCAGCACCCTGCTCACCGCCGCGGTGGTCCTCATTCCGCTGCGGTTTGGGGGCGGCCTTCGCATTCGGCTGCTGGAAAGCCTGGCCCTGGAGCGCGCCGTGGTGGGGACCCGGATCGGCGTCCTCGGGATGGGCCCCCGGGATGGGGTCGAGGTCGTGGCGGCGGATGAGCCGGACGCCCTGGCCGACAGCGTGGTGGCGCTCCTCGCGGATCCCGGACGACGGGCCGCGTTGGGGAAGGCGGGGCGAAGGTGGGTGAGCGACCATCACGACGCGTCGGCCGCCGCGGCCTCGCAGCTCGAGCTCGTCGCGCGATGTCAGGGGAAAATTGACACCCCGCAGGGGCAGGGCTAGACTTGCCGAGCATCTCTCCAGGCGACTTCAGGTTCTTCTTGATTCAGTTTTTCCATCTCATTCCTGTCTAAGGGGATATCCGTGACGATTCGGCTCAGTGAATTCTTCGAGGAAGACCTGTTCATCCCCGAACTGAAAGCGACGGACAAGGGCGGTGCGTTGAAGGAAATGGTGGAGGCGCTGGTGCGGGCCAACCGGATCCGGGAGGGGGAGATTCTCCTGGAGACCCTGCGGCAGCGCGAGCAGCTCGGGAGCACCGGGATCGGACGGGGGGTCGCGGTCCCGCACGGTCGGACCCTGGCCATCACCCGGCTCGCCGTGGTCTTTGCGCGGTCCAGCAAGGGCATCGCGTTCGAAGCCATGGACGACAAGCCGGTGCACCTCCTGTTCCTGACCGTGGCACCTCCCCAGGAACGGAGCAATCTCTATCTCCCGGTGCTGGGGAAGATCGTGGAGATGGTCAAGAGCGCCAAGAACCGTCGCCGCATGCTCGAATCGGCGGATTTCGACGAAGTGTCCGAAATCATCGAGGAGGCCGACCACGGTGCCTGATCAACTCGACTTTCTCACCACCCTGCAGGACCTCGATACCCTCATCAAGGAAACGCGGGACGAAGCACGTCGCACGGAGCTGGAGAGTCTCGGGTTCACCATGGACAACATCGAACCCCTGGTGACGGCCCGTGGAACCCTGCTTGCGAAGATCGATCCGCGCTGGCAGCGTATCTACGAACGGCTGGCCGAGAAGTACGGCCGCGCCGTGGTCCCGGTGGTCGACAAGATCTGTCTGGGTTGTTTCCAGGGCGTGCCTCCCAAGTTCTTCTCCGAAGTGGACGCGGATCGCCCGGTCAAGGTGTGCGAGAACTGCGGACGCATTCTCTACTTTCCCAGCACTTGAGACCCGCCCCGTGACGCCGGCCTCGGCGCTTTCCCACCTGCAGTGTGCCCGCTGCCATGCGACGGGGGATGCCGACCTGCTGCAGACGCTGTGCGGGTGCGGGGGAACCTGGCAGGCCGTCTACGACCTCGATGCCGCCCGCGCCACGCTCACCCGCGCCGCGCTTCGGGACCGGGAACCGGGACTGTGGCGTTGGGCTGAGATTCTTCCCTTGCGGGATCCGGCGCGACGGCGCGGGTTGGGCGAGGGCAACACCCCGCTCCTGGCAGCGCCACGGTTGGCGGACCGGCTGGGGGTCCGCTCGCTTCGCCTCAAGGACGAGGGACAGAATCCCGGCGGTTCGTTCAAGGCCAGGGGCATGGCTGCCGCGGTGGCGCGTGCGGTCGAACTGGGGGCGGAGCGCTTCGCTCTACCCAGTGCGGGCAACGCGGGGGGAGCGGCCGCGGCCTACGGTGCCTACTGGAACGCCGAGGTGCACGTGGCGTTGCCGATGGATACGCCGCAGCCGTTCCGGGACGAGTTGACGTTGCACGGAGCGACCGGGTACGACGTCGACGGCGATATCGCCCAGGCTGGCGCATGGCTCGCCGCGCACCCGCGGGCCGGGGATTGGTTCTTTCTCTCCACCCTCAGGGAGCCCTACCGCGCCGAAGGCAAGAAGACGATGGGTCTGGAACTGGTCGAGCAGAACGGTTGGCGTTGGCCGAGCGTGGTCGTCTATCCCACCGGGGGAGGGACCGGCATCGTCGGCATGGCCAAGGCGGATGCCGAACTGCGTGCGCTGGGTCTCGTCGACGGTCCCCCGCCCCGGTTCGTGGTCGTGCAGGCGACGGGGTGCGCCCCCCTGGTGCGCGCGTTCGAGGCCGGAGCCACCCATGCCGCACCGTGGCCCGACCCCCGGACCTCCGCGGGAGGGCTTCGGGTTCCCGGATCCGTGGGGGATCACCTGATCCTCGATGCGCTGCGAGTCACCGGGGGAACCGCGATCGCGGTGGAAGACGAAGCCATGGAGGCCGCGCGCAGGGAACTGGGGACCGCGGTGGGTCTCCATGTCGCGCCGGAGGCCGCGGCCACCTGGTGTGCGGCCCGGGCCCTGGCGAAGCAGGGGTGGCTGCGCGCCGAGGACGACGTGGTGCTTTTCCTGACCGGCAACGGGTACAAGTATCCACTGGCCGGTGTGGCGTGACCGCGCCGCACCCCCCGGAGGGGACGCTCGAGGAACGTCTGGGAGCGGTGGACCCGCAACCCAGCCTGCGCCGCTTCCTGTCCGAGGTCGGGCGCATTCTCATCGAGGTCACCGGTGGCACGGGATGCGGGTTGGTTGCGCACAACCCCGGATTCTCCCGTGAGCTCGTGCAATGGGTGCCCGGGGTGGGGGATGTTTCCGAGCGAGTGCAGTTCCTGGATCGCGCCCAACGGGATCAGCGCCTGGAGACCCCGCCCACGCGCCGGCAGGGATCGGCCCCGTCCCATCGCATCGTTCGTGCCCTGGCCCACCGATCCGGCCAGGCCATACGGCGGGTGCTCACCGCTCCGGTGATTTCGCGCGGGCGGACGGTCGCCCTGGTGGAGCTTGCGGATCCGGAACCCGGATGGGTGGCCGACGACGCCGCGCTGAGCACGCTCCTCGCCCCTCTCGCTCCGGCCTTCGAGGTGGCGTTGCTGTACTCGGTCCTGCGCCAGGAACGCTTCGAGACCCGGTTGCTGCAGGAAGCGGGTCAGGAACTCTCGCGGACCCTCGACCTGGAGTCGCTGCTGGGCTCGATCATGGACCTGTTGGCCCGGATCGTCCCCTATGACGCGGCGGTGATCCATGTCCTGGGTGCGGATCATCTGGAGATCGTGAACCAGTCGCTGCGCGGCTACCGGGAGTCCGAGGAGGAGCGGGTCCGGCTGAAGCTGGGCCAGGGGATCGTCGGCTGGGTGGCCCGGACCGGGCAGGCGGAGATCGTTTCGCACGTGCGGGACGACGAGCGCTACCACGAAGCGCGTCCGGAAACCCGTTCGGAAATGGTGGCCCCGCTCAAGGTGGGGGGTCGGGTGATCGGGGTGTTCAACCTGGAGAGCGATCGGAGCGATGCCTACACCACGCGGGACCTCGAGTTGCTGCAGACCTTCGCCGGGCAGGCGGCGGCGGCCCTGGAGCGGGCACGGCTTCTCGAGGAGGAATCCGAGCAGCAACGGCTACGCCAGGAAGTGAGCATCGCGCGGCGGATCCAGCACACGTTCCTGCCGCATATCCCGTCGGTCATCGGCGAGCGGGGTCTCGCTGCCCGTACCCTCTCCAGCAAGGAAGTGAGCGGGGACTACTACGACGTCATGGAACGACCCGACGGTCGCCTGGCCCTGGCCGTGGCCGACGTTTCGGGGAAAGGGGTCCCCGCGGCACTGATCATGTCGAGCGTGCGGGCCGCCTTTCGTATCGAGGCGGTGGAGGCCAATGACCCGGCGGAGCTGGCCTCGGACGTGAACGAGTTTCTTGCCTCGAGCCTGCGGGAGACGGAGTTCGTGACCGCGGTGTTCGGCTTCCTGGATCGTGACGGGACCTTTGCCTATGTCAACGCGGGTCACAATCCACCGCTGCTGCTGGGGGAGGATGGGAGCCGAACCTGGCTCGAGACCGGCGGTCTCGTCCTCGGGGCGTTCCCCGGCGTGACCTACGACTCCGGGCGGGTTCATCTGCAATCGGGAGATCGCCTGGTGCTCTACACCGACGGCGTGGTCGAGGCCTGGCACGACGAACGGGGCGAGTACGGTCTGGATCGACTGGTCCAGCTTGTCGAGACCAACGCCCAGGAGCCCCCGCGACTCCTGGTCAACGCCATCACCCGCGACGTGCTCCGGTTCGTGAGCGGACCGTTGCCGGACGACACCACGGTGATGGTGGTCGCCGGGGGAGGCTGGGACTGAGTCTGCGGGATCTTCGATGCGGGCAGTGCGGCACCCACGCCACGACCGGTCCAGTCTATCCGCCCCGATGCGGGTGCGGTGGCCTGTGGGAAGGGTCAGGGAACCCCGACTCCGGCGAGCCCCTCGGCGTACTGCCACCGACTCCCCTGTGGTCCGATCCCCGGGACACCCGGGTGCGCTGGAAACGCGAGGACCTCAATCCAACCGGCTCCTTCAAGGATCGGGGAGCAAGGGTGCTCATCGAGCTCGCGGCGGCCTGCGAAGCGCGCCGGTTGGTGCTGGACTCCTCGGGGAGCGCGGCGCTGGCCGCGGCGTCGGCGGCGGCCCGGGGGGGACTGCCGTTGCGGGTGCATACCCCGGCCAACCTCGCCGGTCCCAAACGGGATGCCCTGGCCGCCCTGGGGGCGGAGACGGTGGCCGAGGGGACCCGCTCCGACGCGTCAGACCGGGCGCTGGCCGAAGCGTCGCAGGCCTTTCTCGCCAGTCACGTGTTTCACCCGGCGTTCATTCTTGGGACCGCCCGTTCGGGGCGGGAAGTCCTTGCCGCGGGAACCCGCGCCGGCGAAGTGTGGATCGTGCCGGTGGGCAACGGATCGTTGCTTCTGGGGCTGGCCTTGAGCCTGGACCAGGCCGCGGATGCCTCCACGGTCACGCTGGTCGCGGTGCAGTCCGGGGCCGCTCCGGGACTCACCCGGCCGGGCTGGGGAGCGCAGTCCTGTGCGGCGGGGATCAATATCGCCGACCCACCGCGACGCGAGGCCATTCTGGCCGCCCTGGATCGGCACCATGGCTTTATCCTGACCGTGTCCGATACCGAGATCCTGGAAGGTCAACGTCGCCTGGGCGCGCTGGGGCTCGCGGCGGAACGGGCCGCAGCGGCCGCGGAAGCAGGTCTGGGCCGGCTCCGTGCCCAGGGAGAGCAGGGGAACATCACCGCGTGGCTCACCGGATCGGGGTTGAGAGAGGTGCTTTTCTCTCCTGGAAACGCGGTGAGCTGATTGCCGGAACCGGATGCAGCATAGGGTGGTACACTGTCAGGAACCCCGCACTTTGACTTGCCGGGGCCGCCTCGATGGCGACCGGTCTCCGCCCTCCTTGATCGGTCATTCCACCGGACGGTCCCGGCAGTTCCTTGTTCCCGCGTCCGAGCCGGCCGCGGAACTCCTTGCCACCACGGAGGCAGTTGGGTGAACGCGACCGCACATCTTCTGGAGCTTGGCTTGACCCGTTTGCGGCGGGCCGGTGTCACGACGGGGGACATTCGCTGGACGGAAACCCGAAGCGAAAACCTCCTCAACCGCAACGGTGTTCTGGAGCCGGCGGTGCGCGGATGGAGTCGCGGATTCGGTGTCCGTTGTCTCCTGAACGGCGCCTGGGGTTTTGCCGCGAGCGATCGCGAGACGGAAGCGTCCATGGAAGCCACCGTGGATCGCGCCCTGGCCATCGCCGCGGCGAGCGCGCGCGCCGGTGGCGACCCGGTCTCCCTGGTGCCGGTCGAGCCGCTGCGGGGGAGCTACCGGACGCCGCTGGGCGAGGACCCCTTCGAAGTCCCCCTGGGCGAGAAGGTAAGCCTGCTGGTGGGGGCGGTCGACGCCATGCGGGCGGTGACGGGGATCGTGTCCGCCGAGGCCTCGCTCGACGCCTACCGGTTCCGCAAGCGTTTCGTTTCCACCGACGGTGCGGATCTCGAACAGGAAGTGGTGGAGTGCGGCGCCGGTATCGTGGCCACGGCCAAGGTGGGGGACGAGGTGCAGCGCCGTTCCTATCCGAACTCCTTCCGTGGGAATTTCCGCGCGGGCGGCTACGAGTTCGTGCGCGACATCGATCTCCTGGCCCACGCGACCGAAACCGCGACCACCGCGGTGGAACTGTGTCACGCCCCGGATTGTCCCGACCGCACGACCACCGTGGTGATCGATGCCGACCAGATGGGACTCCAGGTGCACGAGAGCTGCGGTCACCCCACCGAGCTCGACCGGGTGCTGGGAACCGAGATCTCGCTCGCCGGGGGCAGCTTCATGGGAATCGACGGGCTGGGTTCCTTGCGCTACGGATCGGACCTGGTGACCATCCACGCCGACTCGACCACGCCGGGGGGGCTGGGGACCTTCGGCTGGGACGACGAGGGGGTGCCCGCGCATCGTGCCCCGTTGATCGAGAAGGGAACCCATGTCGGCTATCTCACCTCCCGCGAGACGGCGGGGCGCATCGGTGCCACGGCTTCCGGCGGTACGATGCGCGCGGACGGTTGGAGCCATCTCCCGCTCATCCGCATGGTGAACGTGAATCTCCAGGCGGGTGAGGGCACGCTCGAGGAGATCCTCTCCGACGTGAAGGACGGCATCTACATCCGGACCAACAAGGCCTGGAGCATCGATGATCTTCGGCTCAACTTCCAGTTCGGCTGCGAGCTGGCCTGGGAGATCAAGAACGGCAAGCGGACGCGACTCCTGAAGAACCCCATCTATACCGGGAGCACTCCCGAGTTCTGGGGCGCGTGCACGGCGGTGGGGGGCGAGGAGGATTGGCTGCTGACCGGATTGCCCTCGTGCGGCAAGGGGGAGCCCATGCAGGTCATGCATGTGAGTCACGGGGCCCCCCCGGCCAGGTTCGAGAACGTCCGGGTGGGGGTGTCGAAATGACCGGGAACGACGGTCTTCTCGATTCCCTCACCGCGGCCTTGCGCACGGCGGAGGGGGACGAGGCCGAACTGGTGGTCATGACCGGGAGAGAGGATCTGGCCCGTGCCGGGAACTCCGTGGTGCACCAGCACGTTTCCCGCGAGGGGGCGCGGGTGCTGGCCCGCGTTCTGCGGGAAGGACGCACCGGGTGCGCACAGGCCCAGGGGCTCGGTCCCGAGGCGCTCGGTCGCGCCCTGACCGACGCGGGGGAGTTGGCCCGGTTCGCCCCCCGCGATCCGGATCATCCCGGACTTCCCGGCCCGGGTCCCGTGCCGGACCTGGTAACCCATGTTCCCGCGACCGCCGCGGTGACGCCTGCCCAGCGGGCCGATGCGTTCCGGGAAGTGTTCGCCCGGGCCGCGTCGCACGGCCTCGACGTAGCGGGCGCGATCGCCACCGGGGAGTCCACCCTGGCCGTGGTCAACACGAAGGGGATTGCGGTCCAGGCGCCGCTCACCACCGCCGCGGCCAACGTGGTGGCCCTGGGTGAGGACAGTTCGGGGTACGCGTGCGGGATCAGCCGGGACATCGCCGAGGTGGATGTGGTCGCGCTGGCCGATCGGGCCATCGAGAAGGCCCTGCGCGGTGCGCGCCCGACCGAGATCGACGCCGGGTCCTACGAAGTGATCCTGGAGCCGCCCGCGCTGGCCGAGTTGATGGAGTGGATGACCTACACCTGTTTCGGGGCGCAGGGGATCCAGGACGAGACATCCGCCCTGGCCGGGCGCCTGGGACAGGCGTTGATGGGAGAGAACGTCACCCTCTACGACGACGCGACCGAGCAGGCCGGGATGCCCACCCCGTTCGACTTCGAGGGGCAGCCCAAACACCGGCTCGACATCGTTTCCCGCGGGGTGGCGCGGGGATTCGGTACGGATAGTCTATGGGCCGCGCGCCTGGGGACCGTCAACACCGCGCATGCGCTTCCCAAGTCCGGGGAGGGGGGAGCCCCCATACCGATGAACCTGTTCATCGAGGCGGGAGAGACCCCCGCGTCCGAGTTGGTGCGGGGCGTGGAACGCGGACTCCTGGTCACCCGGCTCCACTACGTCAACGGATTCCTCGATCCGCGCGAAGCCCTCATGACCGGCATGACCCGTGATGGGACCTTTCTCATCGAGAACGGGAAGTTGACCCGCGGGGTGCGCAACCTCCGGTTCACCCAGAGCATGGTCGAGGCGCTGCGGGACGTGCGGGCGATTTCCCGTGAGCGGGTGGCCTGCCCGTCCTGGTGGTCCGAAACCGCCCAGACCGGGGCTCTCACCATGCCGACGCTCCACCTGGGCTCGTTCCGATTCACCGGCGTCTCCCGCTAGCCCCCCGGCTGGACTCCTCCAGCGGTTGATCCCAGCCACGAGTGCGTTCCCGCACCCGATTCCGGTCGGACCGGTCTCCTCGAAGCCGCTTGCATGCGCCTGTGTAACTACTTGCAAATAAATATGGTTAAGCCGTTTCGTTTCTTGTGCATGGGCTGGCCCGCAATCTGCAAAGAGTTTACAAAGTCGGCCTGTCCCGATGTCGAAAACAGGGAGACCCAATGCAATCAGAACATCCGGTCGTCGCACCCGGCGACAGGGGGGAAACCAGTCACGCGAACAGCACCCAGGCGTGGGAGCGGAGCCCGGAGCCGCACCCCATCATCCGTCAGCGCTGCCGCCATCGCCATGAAGCGGGCCATCGGTCGTGAGTCGCGCTCGATGATGCTCGGCCAACGGGTCGCGCCGCCCACGACCTCGCTCACTCCCGCCACGGTTTCCTATGTGGTGGGAGTCGTGCTCGTGGGGGCCGTGGCCCTGGCCAGCGCCCTTCTTGCCGGATGGCCGCCCGACCCCCGCAGCATGGCGCTGTGGACCTTCTCCTTCCTGGTCGGGGAACTGCTCTGGTTGCAGACCCCGACCCGCAAGGGTCAGGTGAGCATGGCCAGCACGGTGCATCTCGCCGTCATCCCCCTGGCCGGTTCGGCCGCTCTCCTGCCGGCGGTGTGGGCCGCGCGGCTGATCGCAAACCTCGTCGTACAACGCCAGTCCTGGTACAAGGCGCTCTTCAACGCGGCCCAACTCACGGCCGCGGTGGGCGCCGCTTCGCTGACCTATCATGCCCTGGGCGGGCCCATGCGGGACGCCATCGAGGGGGGGCTCGTGTTCCGGCTCTTCCCGGCGCTCGCCGTGTCCTTCCTTGTCTACTACGCGGTCAATATCGGTCTGGTCAGCGGCATCCTCGCCCTCGTCTCGCGCACCGGCTACTACACCGCCTGGCGGGAGAACTTCGGGTATCCGGTGGAGATCGTCAGCTCCATCGCCCTCTTCCTGCTCGCTCCGGTCGCGACCATTACCTATCAGGCGGTGGGGGGCGCCGGGATCATTCTCTTCTTTCTCCCCATGCTCTTCATCCGGGATGCCTGCGAGCGCTTCATCGACCTGGATGCCACCCAGCGTGCCCTCGTTTCCTCGGAACGGGTGGCGGCCAAGGGAGAGATGGCGG
Source organism: Candidatus Eiseniibacteriota bacterium (assembly GCA_942491735.1). Classification (GTDB taxonomy): domain Bacteria; phylum Eisenbacteria; class RBG-16-71-46; order JABDJR01; family JABDJR01; genus CALOCN01. The sequence continues at coordinate 2,056,835 of CALOCN010000014.1, forward strand.
CTTCGGTGGGTCATGAGCTGAACAACTACCTCGCGGTCATCTCCGGCAACCTCCAGATGCTGGACATGAAGGGGGAGCGGGCGAGCCGGGACGAGATCGGTGAGCGTCTCGGCAACATCGCGGCCCAGGTGCAGCGGATGTCCACCCTGAGCAAGGGGCTCATGGACTTCTCCCAGCTGGAGAGTCGCCCCGAGCCTACCGACCTGTCCGCCCTCGTGCAGCAGAGCCTGGAGTTCCTGCGTCCCCAGAACCGGCTCGACGGGGTCCAGATCGCCTCCGAATACGATCCGCGGATTGGTCACGTCACGGTGGATCCGGCCCAGATCCAGCAGCTCATCATGAACCTGGTCCTCAACGCGGCCGACGCCATGGTCGAGTCGGGGCGGCTGCCGCGTCGTCTCTTCATCTCGGTGGGTTGGTGCGCGGCGGAGGAGGAAGTCGAGATCCTCGTCGAGGACACCGGCCCCGGTATTCCGGAAGACGAGCGGACCCACATCTTCGAACCCGGCTATACGACCAAGAAGACGGGACACGGTTTCGGTCTTTCCACCGTGTTCCGCATCGTCAGCAACCATTCCGGCCGTATCCGCGTGGAACAAGGGGACGAGGGGGGCGCGCGCTTCCGCGTCCGCCTTCCCGCGCGTCGTGAGCCGGGCGTCATTGCAGCCTGAGAGGACACACCATGAACGACCGCACCTTTCGCCGCATTGCCCTGAAACGGGACGCACGCACCGGACGTGAAACGCTGCGCTGGGGATTCGCAGGTCTCCTGGGGGCGGTGCTGGCCGGCGTGGTCCTGCTCTCGGGCTGTGCCGCGGATCCCCTCAGCCCGGCTGCCCCGGGAGCCACCCTTCAGGCCGCGGATCGTACGGTGGGCGGGACGGTGGGAGGGAAGAAGGCGGTCGAGGAAGAGGAAACCAAGACCTGGACCGGGAGCACCACCCCGGTGAAGATCGATCCGGAGGGCACCGGCCCGGGCGGCAAGAAGATCCATGGGGAACCGATGGAGAAGACGGTCGAGCTCGACGGCGACGCGGGATCCACGGTGACCGAAGGAGCCCTCACCCTGGTCTTCCCTCCGGGAGCCTTCGAGGGAACCGAGACCCTGACTATCATCCAGCCGGACGACACCGAGGCGCTCTGGCACTTCAACCTGTCCGAGACGAGCACCTTCGAGAAGTCGGTGACCTGTCGGGTCGAGTACAAGACCGGCGGTGGGTTCCATACCATGCTGTGGTGGGACCCGGAGGCCGGGGCCTGGGTCGATGTCGGTGGCTTCGACGACCCCGCCGCGGGCGTGTTCAAGATCAACCTGAATCACTTCTCCACCTACGCCCTCGTGGAAGAGCACCTCCCGGTGTTCCAGGGAACCGGAGGGTGGGACTAGACGCGTTCGCGGTCACGCACGTCCGAGGCGGGTTGTCGGGACCCACCCCGCCCCGTAGCATCGCGGCATGGATCCCGAAACGCTGTCCCTTCCGGTGGCCGACCTCGCGCGCGGTGCCGGAGCCATCCTCTCCGATCATCTCGGTCGCCTGCGACACATCGAGCACAAGGCGGCGTCGATCGACCTCGTCACCGAAGCGGACCGCGCCTCCGAGGCGTTCCTGGTCAAGGGCCTCACCGCGCTGGATCCCGCGATCGGGATCCTCGCCGAAGAGGGGGGCGGGCATACCGGGTCCTCGTCGTACCGGTGGATCGTGGATCCACTCGACGGCACGACCAACTTCGCCCACGGCTATCCCATGTTCTGCGTCTCGGTCGGTCTGGTCGGCCCGGACGGCCCCGTGCTGGGCGTTCTCTACGATCCGGTCCGCGACGAACTGTTCCAGGCCATCCGCGGCCGGGGGGCGACCCGCAACGGCGAAACGCTCTCCGTCTCCGCGGTCACCACCCTGGGGGACGCCATGCTGGTCACCGGGTTTCCCTACGACGTGCACAGTTCCCGGCGGGACAATCTGACCCAGTTTCGGGTATTCCTCAAACGCGCCCGGGCGGTCCGGCGCGGGGGGAGTGCGGCCCTGGACCTGGCCTATCTGGCCTCGGGCCGGATCGATGGATTCTGGGAGGAGGGATTGGCTCCGTGGGACATGGCGGCGGCGGTGCTGGTGGTGACCGAGGCCGGAGGCCGGGTCAGCGGTTACCTCGGGGAGCCCCTGGATCTCTTTGCCGGGAACATCGTGGCCGCCGGGCCGGGTATCCATGGGCAGATGACCCGGCTGTTGACGGAAATCGAAGCGGGGGAAGGACTTCCTCCCCTGGCCATCCGGGCGCGGGATCCCGGGCTCGGAGGTTCACCCTCGGGCCCCGGCTGCCGATAACCAAGGGGGAACCGTCGCACGGTACGCGACGGGACGCATTGTTCGAGGAGGAACGAGTTGAGCCGTAACGGATTGCTGCTCCTGCTGACTTTCCTGGCCCCGGCTGTCCCGGCGACCCATGCCGATGCCCATGCCCCCCAGACCCCGCCTGCCGCGGCGACCTTTTCCATCGTCGCCGCGGACCTCGAGAACGGGGAGTGGGGGGTGGCGGTGGCGTCCCGCTTTCTCGCCGTGGGCTCGGTGGTGCCGTGGGCCGAAATCGGTCGCGGGGCGATGGCCACCCAGGCGGTGGCGGAACCGGCCTTCGCTCCGGCGATGTTCACCCTGCTCGAGCGGGGTACCACCGCGCCGGTCGCTCTCAATCGGGTGCTCGGTCGTGACCCGCGCCGGGCGACGCGGCAGGTCGGTCTGGTCGGCCCGGACGGCACCGCCGCCACCTACACCGGGGAGCGCTGTCAGGAGTGGGCGGGTGGGGTGAGCGGCGACGGGTATGCGATCCAGGGAAACCTCCTCGTCTCCCAGGAAGTGCTCCATGCCATGGAAGATGCGCTGCTCAATACCCAGGGCAGCCTGGCCGAGCGGCTTCTGGCCGCGCTCGAGGCGGGGGACGCCGCGGGAGGCGATCGGCGGGGCAAGCAGTCCGCGGCCCTGCTCGTGGTCAAGGAACACGGCGGGTACGGTGGTGGCAACGACCGCTATATCGATCTTCGCGTGGACGACCATCCGGATCCGGTCACGGACCTGAAGCGTCTCTACTCGCTCCATGCCCGTACCTTCCTCCCCCCGGTTCACGTTCGGCTGGCCAACGCGGCCCTGGAGGCCGGCAACAGGAACCTTGCCGCGAGGGAGGACGCCCGCGCGGTGTACCTCTACCGCCAGGCGATCCGGGACTTTCCCGATGATCCCGACCTCAAGAACGCCCTGGCCTGGTTCTATGTCGGGCGTCGGATCAACATGACCGAGGCCCATACCCTGGCCCAGGAGGCGCTCGCCGCGCAGCCGGAGTCCTGGGAGGTTCTCGATACCCTGGCCGAGATCCACTTCGCCCGGGGTGATCTCGAGTTGGCCAACGATTTCTCCAAACGTGCCCTGGCCACCGATCCGCAGAACGGATACCTGCGGCAACAGGTGGACCGGTTCCAGGCCGCGGTGGAGAAGGCGGAGATGCGCCGATGACCCTGACCGTCCTGGTCGTGGAACCGGAAGAGAAGCTGCGCGCATCGCTGCGCACCGTGCTCAAGGAGGAGGGGCATCGGGTGTGGGCCTTTGCCGCCGCCCGGGGGGCCACCGAAGCCCTGACCGAGTCGGATGAAGAGCCCGAGTTGGCGTTTCTCAGTGCGGGGACCGACGGCGGTATGGACGCGCTGTTGGCCCGGCTCAGGACGGTCTCGGCCCGCTGCCAACGCATCTGGATCGCACCCCCCGAGTCCGCCGCGGTCGATCAACTGGCGGCAACCCTGCGTCCCCGCGGTCTCCTCTCCCGTTCCGACGTCATTGATCAGGTCCGGCTCATCGCCGATCGGGTGCTCCGATCGCGCGAGCGGGGCCGCGCCCTGGCCACTCCGCCCCCCATGCTCGGGGAGTCGCCGGCCATCGTGGAGATGCGCGCGCTCATTGACCGGGTTGCCCTCGGTGGGGCCCGAACCGTCCTGATCACCGGAGAGAGCGGGACCGGGAAGGATGTCGCGGCGCGTCGTCTGCACGCCCTGGGGGCCCGCGCTCATGGGCCCTTCGTCGAGGTGGACTGCGCTTCGATCCCCACCAACCTGCTCGAGAGCGAGTTGTTCGGGCACGAACCGGGTGCGTTCACCGATGCCCGTTCGGCCAAGATCGGGTTGCTGGAACTGGCCCAGGGAGGCACCGCGTTTCTCGACGAGATCGGGGAACTGGATCTGGGTCTGCAGGCCAAGCTGCTCCGGGTTCTCGATTCGCGCCGCATGCGGCGTCTGGGCGGGCGGGACGAAATCCCTCTCGACATCCACCTGACCGCGGCGACCAACCGGGACCTTGCCGCCGAGGTGCGCGAAGGGGCCTTTCGCACCGACCTGTACTACCGGCTCGATGTCGTGCGGTTGCAGATGGCGCCGGTGCGGGAACGACCGGGGGATGCCTGGCTGCTCAGCGCGGCGTTCCTGGAAGAGGCGGCACGCCGTCTGGGTCGTGGCACCCTGGCCCTGGCCCCCGGCCTCCTGCGGGAGATCGAGGCCTACCCCTGGCCCGGAAACGTGCGGGAGATCCGCAACCAGATGGAGCGCATCGCGCTCATGGCGGAGCCCGGCTCCGTGGTGTCGGATCTGGACCTGCCACGCTCACGCAGCGCGGTGGGACAGATTGCGGTGGACTTCTCCCGCGGGCCGCTGAGCTGGGAGGAGATCGAGCGCGCCGTCCTCGAGGAGGCCCTGCGCAGCGCGCAAGGGAACGTGAGCGAGGCGGCCCGGTTGTTGGGGCTGGGGAGGGGAGCACTGCGCTATCGATTGTCCAGACATGGATTGCAGTCGCAGATTGAAGAGGATTCTGAGCGTCGGGCAGCCTGATCACCCGACGAGCGTCAACAATCGTTTACACCGTCCAGGAAATCCGGTAGTCTTAAACGCTCTCTCCCGGAAGTTCCTTTCAGTCAAATACCCCGGACGGTGTCATGAGCGAATCGGATCCCAGGGACCCGACGCCCCCCCAAACCGATCTCGATGAGATCGAGCAGCTCGAGCAGGCCTTCCGCGAGGAAGAGGACCGCGAGCTGGAAACGCGGCGCACTGGCGTGCAGCGCCAGCTCGAGATCGAGCAGGAGCGCCGTCAGAAGCTCATGCGGGTCCTGGATGTGGCCCGTTCGCTCAGCCATGTGGAGCGGGTCGAGGACCTGCTGGACCGGATTCTGGATGCCGCCCTCGACATCTCCGACATGGATCGGGCCTTCTTCTTCCAGTCGGCCCAGGATGGCACCCGGTCGGTGACCGCCTCCCGTTCCCGGGATGCCTCCAACGTCCAGTTGCAGGTCTCGGTCGAGGTCAGCGAGACCATCCTGGAGAAGGTCCTCACCTCGGGTTCCACCGAGTACATCTCGGATGCCTCCAGCGATCCCGAATTCCGGGCCCTGCGCTCGGTGCGGGATCTCTCCCTGCGTACGGTGATCTGTGTGCCGCTCACCGGTCCTTCCGGGGTCATGGGAGCGCTCTACATGGACAGTGCCCGCGCGGCCGGTCTGCTGGGGGAGGAGGGGGTCCGTATCGTGGAGGCGTTTGCCGCCCAGGCCGGGATCGCCCTGGAAACGGCCAGCCACCGCCGCGATCTGCAGGAGGCAGCGGTGAGCCTCGAGGTGCAGAACCGCAATCTCAAGGAAGCGCTCGAGGAGCGTACCCGTTTCGACAAGCTCATTGGACACAGCGACGCCATGCAACGCGTGTTCTCCATCATGGAGCGGGTGGCCGAGCGCCCGGTGACCGTCCTCATCAACGGGGAGACCGGCACCGGGAAGGATCTCGTGGCCCGGGCGCTGCACTTCAACAGCCCGCGACGGGCCAGCAACTTCATCAGCATCAACTGCGCGGCCATTCCCGACGCGCTTCTCGAAAGCGAACTGTTCGGTTATCGCAAAGGCGCGTTCACCGGTGCCGAGCGGGACCATGTCGGCCTGGTCGAGACCGCCGACGGGGGAACCCTCTTCCTGGACGAGATCGGGGATCTCTCCCTGGTCCTGCAGGCCAAGCTGCTGCGGGTGCTTCAGGAGAGCGAAGTGCGTCGACTGGGGGAGAACAAGGACCGCAAGGTGGATGTCCGGTTCATCGCCGCGACCCACCGGGACCTGGCCCAGGGAGTCCAGGACCGGCTGTTCCGCGAGGATCTCTACTACCGGCTCAACGTGATCACCATCCCGCTGCCCGCCCTGAGGGATCGCAAGGACGACGTCATGCTGTTGGCCGATCACTTCCTCAACGAGGAACGGGAAAAGAACAGCCGTCCGGGGCTGCGCCTCAGCGCGGAGTCCCGTCGCGTGCTGCTCAGCTATGCCTGGCCCGGGAACGTGCGGGAACTCCAGGCGGCCATGATGCGCGCGGCGGCCCTGGCCGAGTCCGACATCATTGCTCCCTCGGACCTGCTTCCCAGTCTCACCCCGGGACGCACCCCCGCCGCGATCGCGGGGAACACGCTGCGGGAGTCGCTGGAACTGGCCGAGCGGGGACTGGTCCTGGACGCGCTCAAGGAAGCGGGCGGCAATGTCTCGCAGGCCGCGCGGGACCTGGGAGTAAGCCGGCAGCATCTGCACACCCGGATTCGCCGTCTCGATCTCAAGGGCGCCTACTAGCCGCAGGCAATCCGGTCTGCACGCCGGTCTTCACGACAAAGGCCCGGGTCCCACCATGGGGACCCGGGCCTTTGTCCGTACTGCCTCCGGGATCAGCGCTGGCTCGCGCTGCTTTCCTCGTAGAGCTTGGCCATCTGCACCGCTTCGGGGAAGTGGTCCATGGCCTCCGCGATCACCGGGTCTTCCTGGGCGTAGACCTGGTAACGCGCGTTCACGCCCCACAGGTTGCCGGCCAGTTCCCGCTTGATCGCGGCACGGATGTACTCCCGCTCCTCGGTCAGTTCGTCCTCGGTGAGCTCGACCACATCCGTGTCGCGGGCCTTCTCGAGGAATCCCTCGAGGGTCTCGTCGTCGACCTTGTAGTTGCGCACGAACCAGGTCAGGTCCAACTCGTCCTTGGCCAGCTCCCGGGTGGCGAACTCGGCCGCGAACTCGAAGAAGAGCTGGCTCTGCTCCAGTTTGACCTGCGCGTCGCTGAACTCGCGGTCGGACTCGATGGTGATATCGGGCGCGATGCCGCCCCCGCCGTAGACCACGCGCTTCTCGTTGAGCGTGTGATAGACCGGGAGATCGGTGGTGTCGATCTCGGCCACCGCGGCATCGCCGTCTTCCTGCTCACGCCGGAAGTGCTCCAGGTACTCGTCCCGGTCCTCGTAAGGGCGCTGGATGAGCCGGCCGCTGGGGGTGTAGTACCGCGCCACGGTCAGGAGCAGGGCGGCGCCGTCGGAAAGCATGTACTGCCGCTGCACGAGCCCCTTGCCGAACGTGGTGACTCCAGCCACAAGGCCGCGATCATGGTCCTGCACCGCGCCGGACACGATCTCGGAGGCGGAGGCGCTGCCGTGGTTGACCAGCACGATGAGCGGATACTTGGCCAGGGTGGCGTCCTCGGTGCTGTAGTAGTACTGGCTCGATCCCTCGATCCGGCCCTTGGTGTAGACGATCACCTCGTTGCCGTCGATGAACTTGTCCGCGACCTCGATGGCCTGGTTGAGGAACCCGCCGCTGTTGTTGCGCAGATCCAGGACCACCCGCTCCATGCCCTGGCGCTCCAGATCGCGCAGCGCGGTCTCGAGTTCCTCCGAGGTGGTGGCGCTGAAGCGGATCATGCGCACGTACCCGGTCTTGTCGTCGTCCATCATGAAGGTGTAGGGGACCGAGTAGATCGGAATCTTGTCCCGGACGATGGAGAAGGCGAGATCCCGTTCGAGACCGGGACGGGCGATCCCGATGTTGACCTTGGTTCCCTTGGGTCCCTTGAGCTTGCCCACCACGTCCTGGCTGGCCAGGTCCTTGGCCGTCTCCCCCTCGATGGTGACGATGCGGTCTCCGGGTCGGATGCCCAGGTGCGCCGAGGGGCCGCCTTCGATGGCCGAGATCACGGTGATCCAGCCGTCGCGCAGCTCGAAGGAGATTCCGATTCCCTCGTACTCCCCGCTGTTGCGCTCGTTCATGCGGGAGAAGGCATCGGAGTTGACATAGGTGGAGTGGGGATCGAGCTGCTCGAGCATGCCCGTGATCGCCGATTGGACGAGATCCTCGGAGTCCACTTCCTCCACGTAGTTGGTCTTGATATAGCGCAGGACCTGATTGAACACGTGAAGCTGGCTCAGGAGCCCCTTGGATTCGGCATGCACCTGGCCGCCGGAAAGGGTCGAGCCGAGGAGGAAGCCGATGAGGACCGCCCCGATGATCATCAAGGATGGGACCTTGACCTTGGACATACGTACCTCCGAGACCGGTCACGCCGGCCATCTCGAGTTTGTCTCGATCACGCGGAGGGGGGCGTAATCGCTGCTGCAAGAGGGGAAGCCTGGAGCCTGCAACGGATTATAGCACCCGTGGTCAGGCTTGCCACCCCGCTCCGTCACGGCCCTGGACGTTCACCGCTGGTAGAACCAGTAGTGGAACGCCCCGTATGCCGAGTGATGCGGATCGTCCGACGACAGCCGAAGGTCCAGGACCGCGTCGGTGATCAGCGATCCGGGGATCAGGAATGCGGATTCCCTCCACCCTTCGGCGTTGCCGCCCTCGGTCCATGTACCCGCGGAACCCCCTGGGGTATCCACCCGAATTCGAAATGGAGCATGGCTCCGGCCGATGATCAGGAGGTCCGACCCCGGGGTGAGTCCCTCCAGCCGGAGGGTCTCGTGGCCGCTGATGAGACGGCCTCCGTCCACCACCGGCTGCCCGTCCGCCGCGCTCAGGGCCCGGAGCAGGGTCTGATAGGCCCCGTCCAGGATCCCGTACCGGTAGTGGTGGGCCTCCTCCTCCTCTAGATCGGCGACATCGAGGGAGGTCCTCAGGCGCCATCCCTCCAGATCCCCGAGCAGGGCCGGGTCCCGGGGGAGATCCCCCGATCCACAGAGGCCCCAATCGGCCGCGTAGAGCGACAGGGGGTTGCCGGCCGAGATCGAGGGACGAAAGAGCCGCTGGGCGCCCAGGGGACGGTGCAGGCGCACGAAGTCGCCGTCGAACCAGTTGGCGTAGACCGCGAGCACGTCCGGTCGCTCAGCCGGCTCCATCCGCTCGACCGCCTCCCAGACCCCCGCGCCCCCCAGGCGGGCGGCGTCCCGGAACCTGGGGCTGGTCAGCCCTTCCAGGTCCAGGGTGGGGTAGTCCGCGAAGTAGGTGAGGGCCCCCGCATCGTGGATGCCCAGGAGGCGGGGAGGGACCGGGTCGCCACGGTTGAGCCGCTCGGCCAGCTCCACGTGCTGGAAGCGGATGTCGGCGCAGTTGCGACCGTAGGCCACGGCGAAGTGCGCGGCTCCGGGAAGGGCGAGCAGGACAAGAAAGACCCCCATGCTCCGGGCTCCGTCCCCCGGACCGAGTTCCTCCCACGCGCTCTCCACCCACCGGCCACAACGCTCCACCCCCACCGCGATGAGGGGCAGGGTGAACGCGTAGAGCGGCATGAGGTACCGGTGCCAATGCCACCCCCGCGGTACGGTGAAGGCCTGGGCGAGCAAGAGGAGCGCGGTCCAGGTCAGCAGCAGCAGGAAGGGTCCCGGTCGTCGTCGTCGCGCCTCCAGCCAGGCTCCGGGAACCGCCCCGAACAGGAGAAAGAGCAGCGCGAACGGGACGAGGTAGTGCCCCATGGCCGATCCATTGTTGGCAAAGACGCCTTCGGCGTCGTTGACGATCCCTCCCCCGAACACCCCCTTGAGGACGACCTGGAGGTAGGCCGCGCCCCCGGCCAGCCAGGCGTCGACCGCGAATCCCGGATGTGCCAGCACCGACTTCACCTCCATGGAGGCGGATTGGGGGCGACCGGTGAGCAGGAACTGCAGGGCGAAGGGGAAGAGCCCGCCCCCGACCGGAAGCAGCCATCCGGGTCGGGGCCCCCAGCGCCAGACACCCAGGGCGGCCGCGGGGAGAAGGAGAAAGATCGCGTCGGGTCGTGCGAGCCCAAGCAGGGCGCCCAGGATGAAGAGCTTCCGCCCGGGAGCGGCGTCGCTGGGCCAGGCCGCGGCAAAGGCCAGGGCCAGGGCGACGAAGATCGGGAGGTCCATCCCGCTGTGGAAGCCCCAGATGAGCGGCCCCGAAGTGAGAATGAGGGCCGGGGGGAGCCAGGGAACCCGCGGGGTGAGGCGCCGGCCGAGGGTGGCCGCGCTGTTCGCGGCCCAGGCAAAACAGCCGATCCCCAGGAGCAGTGCGAAGACCGCCATGGCGGCGCCCCGGAACCCGACCAGATAGCCCACCGCATGCACGGCGACGGTGAGCAGGCTGGTCGCGCCGGCGCTGATGCCACCGTCCGCCTGGTAGGTGAACGGGGCGAGTTCCACCACGCGGCGCGCGTACTGGAAGAAGATGAAGGCATCGTCCAGCGGCATGGAGAGCTTGCCCCCGGTCGCGGCCAGCATGGATCCCAGGCACACGAGACCCCATCCGGTGGCGATGGCCAGGCCTGCTCCCCAGCCTGGCCATCGTCGCGTGCCCTTCGGCTCGTCTTGACCCGACAAATCACCCATTCCTATACTCGATCCCCTGAGGCGGGCTCATCCGCGACCGGCGGAGGCCCGTTTTTGTTGTCCCGACCCGTCACATGGAGCGACGGCCATGGAGCGACGACCCCTCCCGTCGCGACGCAAGCCTATGATTGCACGCCCGTCCCGACCAGTCCGATTCCGCGATCACGTGGGGAACCGTCCCGCGTGAGTCGTCGTGCCGCGGCCGGTCTCCTTCTCGTCCTGCTCGCCGCCTTGGCCGTGCGTGGCGTGGGGCTGGACTGGGGCTTCCCGGATATCCACGAAGAGGCGACGCCGGTTCGGGAAGCGGTGGAGTACTGGGGGGAACCCGGCGGGAGTTTCGACGTCAACCCGCACTTCTTCAAGTACCCCAGCCTCACCCTGAACCTCCAGTTCGCGATCCAGTTGATCTGGTACTTCGCGCTCAGCCTCGGGGGGTCGGTCGCGTCGCTCAACGATTTCCGGCAATTGTTGGCCCAGGACCTCACCTCGGCGGTGCTCCTGGGGCGCTGGGTCCAGGCGATCCTGGGCGCGTTGCTCGTCCTGCCGGTCTTCTTCCTGGGTCGTCGACTGGCCGGACCGGCCGCGGGCTGGGTGGGTGTGCTGGTCGTCGCCCTGCTTCCCATGGCCATCCTGGAAAGCCGCCTGGTCAGCCCCGACATGGCCCTGGCGCTGTTCACCGCCGCCGCCCTCGTCACGGCGACCCGACTCGCCGGGTCCGGGGAGCGTCGCGACTACCTGTGGACCGGACTGTGGATCGGTCTTGCCGCCTCGGCCAAGTACCCCGGGGCGCTGGTGCTGGTGTCCCTTCTTGCCGCGCATACCCTGCAGGTGGCGCGGGACCGAAGCGGCCCCCTGGGCTGGCTCGGCTCCTCCCTTCTCTGGCAGAGCCTGGTCACCGCGGCGGTGGTGTTCGCCGCGACGAGCCCCTACGTCCTGCTCGATCCCGGCACCGCGCTCCAGGACATCCTCTTCGAGCGTCGGCACATGGCGCTGGGTCACCTGGGACGGGAGGAGGGGCGAGCGTGGGGTTTCTACTTTGGCCACGCCATTCCCGTGGGCTGGACGATCCCGGTGGCGGTGGCCGCGGCGGTGGGATCGTTGTCGTTGCTGATGCGGCGCGAGACCCGCGGGACCTGGATTCCCGCGGCCGCGTTCGTGTTCCTCATGCTCGTGGTCCTGGGATCGTGGCGCATGGCCGCTCCCCGGTACCTGTTGCCGCTGGTTCCGGTGATCGCCGCCTGGGCCGGGGTGGGCGTGGCCGAGGTGTCCCGCCGGGTGGGTCGTTCCGGGCTGCGGGCGGGGGTCGCGTCGTTGCTGACCCTGGCGGTGCTCGCGGTTCCGGCGGTCTCGGCCTTCCGTGATCTGGGAGGCCGAGGACGGGTCGACACCCGCGCCGCCGCCCTGGCCTGGATCGAGTCCCATGTCCAGGAGGGGCAGTCCCTGCTCGTGGAACGCTACGGGCCCGAACCGGATCGCTCCCGCTTCACCGTGTTGTACCTGCCGTTCCACGGGGTCACGCCCCATATCTACGACCCGGCCTACTCCCCGGTTCTCTACGCCACCTTCGACTACGTGGTCCTGTCCGCTGGGGTGCACGCCCGCTACCTCGCGGCCCCCCGGGAGTACCCGGCCCAGGTGCAGTTCTATGCCGCGGTGGAGCGCGCCTTCGAGGAGGTGGCGCACTTCTCTCCGGGAGAGTTCACGGGGCCGGAAATCCGTGTCCTGCGCCGGCGCGACGATGTCCCGCTCAGGGACCTGAGCGGGATCCCGCAGACCTTCTTCACCGACCTCGCCGGAAACCGCCCGCTCGCCGAGTACTTCTCCGCCCTCGGGGTGTCCCTGTGCGGGCAGGGGCATGACGCACTGGGTCTGCGCATGCTCCAGGCGGCGGTGGACATGGACGGGGAGAACCCGGTGACCTGGGGCAACCTGGGCTCGGCCCAACTGGGGGCGGGGCGGTTCGAGGCCGCCCTGCTCGCATACCGCCGGGCCCGGTCCCTGGCGCCCGGGGATCCCCGGGCCGCCTACAACCTGGCCACCCTCTACCAGAGGATGGGGGAGCCGCGCCAGGCCGCCGATGCCTATCAGGAGGCGCTGGGCATCGATGCCGCCTTCGAGCCCTCGTACATGGGACTGGCCCGGGTGCTCATCGAGGACGACCGGTATGGCAAGGCCCGCTATGTCCTGGAAGAGTTCCTCCGCCGCTTCCCCCGGTCCCCGGATCGTCCGCGGGCCGAGTCGGTGCTGGCCGAGTTGGCCACCATGGGTCCGGGCAAGCCCTGAGCCCCGGGGACCTGCTAAGATGCCGCCCGTGAACACGCTCGATCCGCCCCGCAAACTCAAACGATCCATCGAGGACCGCGTCGTTGCCGGCGTGTGCGGTGGACTTGGGGACTACTTCGATGTGGATCCGGCCTGGATTCGCATCAGCTTCGTGGTGGCCACGTCGCTGTTCGGGATCGGGGTCATTGCCTACGCGGTCCTCTGGGTCACCCTGCCGGACGAGGGAGAAGAAGGGGAAGGCGAGGAGGCGGCCCTGGTCGCGACCAATCCGCGCGCGGTGGCCGGAGTGGCGCTGGTTTCCCTCGGGCTCCTGCTGGTGCTGAGCAAGGTGGTGGCCTGGCTCGGGGTGCACCTGCTGGTGGCCGTGATTGCCCTGGGACTCGGGGTGTTCCTGCTCGTCTACCGGAGACCGTGACCGGTCCACGCTGGTCCGCTCCCGAGCCCGGGACCCGCTGGGTCCTCCGCCTTCCCAATTGGATCGGGGACGCGGTCCAGGTCCTGCCCGCCTTGCGCGCCCTCCCCGGGGAGGGGCAACGCTACCTCGGGGTGGCCCATCCCCGGGTGATCGAACTGTACCGATCGCTGTCGCAGTTCGAGGAACTGCTGGAGGCCCGTGGGAGTCGAGCCCCCCTGGAGTTGGCCGCCCCGCTACGCGCCTTTGCCCCCCAACGCGCCTTGGTCTTCACCGAGGCGATGAGCGGCGCGGTGCTCGCCCGGGTCTCCGGGGCCGCCGCGCGCCTGGGCCGCGGACCGTTCTGGCGTGCGCCCGGCCTGACCGATCGACTCGCGCCGGGCACCCGCGACCGGCCCTTGTGGCGCCAGTATGTCGAGTTGGCGGTGGCCGCCGGAGGCACGAGCGCCCCGGAACCCAGCTTTGCCCTGGACCCGGGGGAAACGGCCCGGGCCGCGGCGCGGGACCTGATTCCGGAGGGGGCCTCCCCGGTGGCCCTCGCCCCGGGAGCGGCCTATGGGTCGGCCAAACAGTGGCCGCTGGACCGTTTCCAGGGGTTGGCGCGTGCCCTGCGTGAGCGGGGGGAGAACGTGGTGGTGGTGGGAAGTGCCCAGGAGCGCCCGGCGGGAGAGACCCTGGCCGCGTGCGGCGCCCGGGACCTGACCGGACGCACCGACCTGCGTGGCGGTATTGCCGTCCTGGGACGGTGCCGCGTCCTGGTGACCAACGACTCGGGCGCCATGCACATGGCTCGCGCGGCGGGGACGCCGGTGGTCGCCCTGTTCGGGTCGTCCTCGGCCCGCTGGACCGGGCCCGAACCGCACGAGGGGATCGTGCTCCACCATGCGGTGGCGTGCAGCCCCTGTTTTCGGCGACGGTGTCCCCTCCAGGGGGATGCCCATCTGCTCTGTCTGCGGGGCACCGAGGTCGCGCACGTGCTCCGCGCCCTTGAGGATCTCCGACCGGGAGGCAGATCGTGACCCGACATTCACCCTGGGGAGTGTTCCTGGACCGGGACGGAACCCTTGTTCCCAATGCGCATCACCCGACCCGGCCCGGGCAACTGCGCCTCTACGCACGGACCGGCCAGGCGCTGCGTCTGCTGCGGGAGCACGGGGCGCGCCTCGCGGTGGTCAGCAACCAGTCGGCGGTGGCGCGGGGGCTCATGGATGCCCGGGGGCTTCGGGTCATGGACCGGCGACTGCGTGAACTCCTCGCCGCCGAGTCGGTCCGCCTGGATCGGACCGACTACTGCCCGCATCATCCCGAGTTCACCGGGCCCTGTGCCTGCCGCAAGCCGGCCCCGGAGATGCTCACCCGGAGCATGACGGCGTTGCGGCTCCGCCCGCAACGGGTAGTGTTCGTGGGGGACTCCGTGTCGGACATGGAGGCGGGTCGGGCGGCGGGCGTGCTGACCGCGCTGGTCCTGACCGGGAACGGCCGCAGGGCGTTACCGCAGGTCACCGCGCACGGTCTGGCGGACGGGGTGTTCGGTGGGATTCTCGGGGCCGCGCGGTGGGGGGTGCGGCGGCTGGGTTCCTAGTCGGGCGAGTCGCCGGTGTCCAGGGTCAGCATCAGGTCGTTGACCCGCATTTCGAGGTGTTCCCGCGCGGCCACGCGTCGTGCTTGCACCTCGTCATCCAGCCAGGACTCGGCGACCCGCGTCCGCTCCAGGATGGGAGAGAGTCCGATTCCCAGCAGGGCGGATCCGAGGACGAAGGACACCACGGCGGCCATGGCCGGCCAGGAGAGTCGCAGTCCGGATCCGCGCCCGAACCCGTTGGATGCCGCCTCCTCCGGATCCACGATCATGATGCGCTGACGGCCCAGCAACTCGGAGATGGCTTCGTAGGTGTCGTAATCGCCGAGGGGCGAGAGGCGACAGATCTCCGAGATGTTGCGGCCCCCGTTGACGAACCCGAACACCAGGGTGCATTCCCGCGGCAAGGGCTCGGTCGAGCTGCCGCCCACCGGGGCGAGCACGAGATCGGGGGCGAGCATGGACTGCTTGAGGGTCGCCAACTCGTCCCGCCGCCGCATGCTCTCCAGCAGCAACTCCTCGGGGTTGAGCTTGAGCTGGAGACCCTGGGGCGGAAGGCTCTTCTCGTCGCCCGAGAACTCGTAGGTTCCCTCGTGCCACACCACCACTTCGTCGATGATGCGCTGGGAGTAGCGGCGCATTTCCTCCATGAGACGGTCCCGTCCCATGATGCCGCTGGTCAGGATGACCCCGAAGATATCGTTGCCGGTGGCGTTGCAGATGTCCTCGATGCTCTCCACCTGGTCCCGCGTGACGAGCAGGCTGGTCTCGAGGTAGTTGAGGAACGCGTGCCGCCCGCTTTCCCGCCGGTCGGCCGCGGCCAGCAGACGGCCCCGCTCGAAGAACAGGGGATAGCCGGTGCCCTGGCTTTCGGAAAGCACGAGCACGCCGGTCTTCTGCTGGATGTTGAGGAGTTGCAGCAACTCCTCAACGGAGAACTCGGCCAAGCCCCCACGAATTGCCATTTTCCGGTTCTCCGATCAGGCCGCCGCGCGGGTGTGGCGCGTGTCCTCGCCGTACGGGTCGAGGGCTCCCTCGTCCGAGGCATCGGCCTCGCGTTCGGGAACAACGGGGTTGAGTTTGATTCCCGCGATCAGGGACAAGGCCATGATCGCGACGAGAGAGAGCAACGGGATCTCGGGCCACCACAGACCCGGTCCCTGTTCCAGCCAGGCGAGGCGGGACACCGGGACGACGCCGCGCAGCAGGCCGAGCAACGTGAACAGGGTCGCCGCGCCCAGGGCGGCGCCGATCGCGGTATGTCCCTTGCGCAACGCTTCGAACCCGGGAAGGATCCAGGTGCCGACCCGCAGGATCAGGGCGGGGATGGAGCGACCCCGTTTGAGACGCGAGTCGAGGACCAGCCGGGAGTAGGCGGCGCTGTGGATCCGCAGGAGCGCATCGCCGCAGGCCGTGCAGTAGGCCTGCTTGCGGATCCGTCGCAGGCATCGACGACACACCGCCTTCCCACAGTTCGTGCAGGCGTGGCTGGGCAGGATGTGATGGATGCGTCGTCCCACATAGAGCCCGGCCCCGAAAAGCAGGAGACCCATGACCGGAAGACTCATCAGCGCTCCCGGATAGGCGAAGCGCATCCAGGACGGAAGCTCGGGGGTCCGGCGCGGACCGTTCCAGGTGCTCTTCCACAACGAGGAGGCGGGCAACGGCTCGGTGATGAGGAGGCTGGTCGCCGCCTCGCTCTGCAGCCGCAACGCGGCCCGGATCCGGTTGAACGAAAGACGATTGGCCTCGAGCATCTCCGAGTCCGCGCGTTCGAAATAGAGTTTCTTGGCGTAGGCCTGGCTCAGGTTGAAGTGCGGAGCGGCCAGACGGCTGTCCTTCTCCACCGAGCGCTGCAGGTGATCGATGGCCTGGTCGTACTGGCCGCGCCGGAAGGCCACCGCGCCCAGGTTGTTCTGCGCCTCGGCCTCGGGCGCGCCGAGTTCCATGGCCTTGCGAAACGCCTGATCGGCGGTATGGAGTGCGCCGCCCCGGGATTCCATGGCCCCGAGAGCGAACCAGAGAGCGGGGTCGTCGGGGTGGCGATCGATGGCCTCGCGCAGGGTGCGGACCAGCTCCGGCGAGTGCGGTGCGGCCATGGCCCGGCTGATGAGAATGGGGCGCTCGGTCGGGTCCAGCGGGGAGTAGATCGCGGGGGACAGGACCCACAGGAGAAGGGGACTGACCACCGCCAGCAGGGCCAGGGTTGCCACCGCCCGCCGTTCCCCGCGCTGCATCCAGTTCCACATGATTCCGCCAAAGAGAAGCGAGACCGGAACCAGACCCACCCGCCACATGAACGGGGTCACGAAAAGCAGCGCGGCGATCACCGCGGCGACCGGGGCCGGGAACCAGCGTCGCCCGATCTCGGAAACCGAATGGTGGACACGATGGAGCAGTCGCAGCGCGGCGTAGAGCACGACGAGCAGCGCGGCCAGGCCGCATCCGACCAGACCGGCGAACAGCGAGTTGACAAGAAAGAGATGCTGGGCCCCGAACGAACCCAGGAAGGCCCGACCGGCCCCGACCAGGGAACGGGCGGCAGCGACGGGGTCCGAGAACAGCTGC
The DNA here is from genome assembly GCA_942491735.1 of Candidatus Eiseniibacteriota bacterium. Classification (GTDB taxonomy): domain Bacteria; phylum Eisenbacteria; class RBG-16-71-46; order JABDJR01; family JABDJR01; genus CALOCN01. Next base: position 2,074,269 of record CALOCN010000014.1, read on the forward strand.
ACCCGGGCCAGCGCCATGTAGGCTTCGGGGAAGGCAGGGTCGAACTCGACCGCGTGGGTGAACCGGTCCGCGGCCAGCTCCCGGTCGCCCGAGCGCGCCGCGGCGAGGCCCGCCTCATAGAATGTCAGTGCTTCCAACGGCAGGTCACGCGCACCGCGGTGACGCATGGAGGCGACGATCGCGTCCGGATCGGACAGGTTCGTCGACATCGGAGGAAACAGCTCCGCCCAGGACACGGTGACAAGGGTCGTCATCGATACCAGCAGCGCAGCCAATGTGGCCAGTGCCTTCATGCAGGCGTCTCCAGTCCGCTTCGGTTGACATGCAAAAACCGTCGAACCTATAGTCCTCGCTCCGTTTTCGAAGTCTGACGGCGGCGGGCTCCTCCTCGGGGACCCTGTGGCTGGTATCGGCCCGGAGACGATGCGGCTTTATCCCCACCCAGTGAAAGAACCCGACATGCGCGAGATCGTTCGGATCGCGGACCTCGGCTCCCACCTCGGGGAGTCGGTACAACTTCAGGGCTGGCTCTACAACAAGCGCTCCAGTGGCAAGTTACAGTTTCTGGTCCTGCGCGATGGTTCCGCCATGGTGCAGGGAATCGTCTTCAAGAAGGAAGTTTCTCCCGAGGTCTGGGAGGCAGCGGAGACGCTCACCCAGGAATCCGCCCTCCGGGTGACGGGGGAGGTGCGGGAGGATCCCCGCTCCCCGGGCGGGGTCGAGATCGGGGTCACCGGGGTGGAGCAGGTCTCGCAGGCCCAGGAGTATCCCATTACCAAGAAGGAGCACGGGCCGGAGTTCCTGCTCGACCACCGGCATCTCTGGCTCCGGTCCAAGCGTCCCCACGCCATCCTGCGGGTCCGGGACGAGGTCATTCTCGCCATGCGGGAGTGGCTCCACGAGGAGGGGTTCATCAACATCGATGCCCCCATCTTCACCCCCAATGCCTGCGAGGGGACGACCACCCTCTTCGAGACCGAGTACTTTGGCCAACCCGCTTATCTGAGTCAGAGCGGACAGCTTTATATGGAAGCGGCGGCCATGGCCTTCGGCAAGGTCTACTGCTTTGGCCCGGCCTTCCGGGCCGAGAAGTCCAAGACCCGCCGTCACCTGACCGAGTTCTGGATGCTGGAGCCGGAAGTGGCCTATCTGGACCTCGAGGGCAACATGGCGCTCATCGAGCGTTTCGTCAGCGCGGTGGTGGCCCGGGTCCTGGATCGACGCCGGGAGGAGCTCAAGATCCTGGAGCGGGACACCACGCTCCTCGAGAAGGTGGTTCCGCCCTTTCCCCGGCTGCACTATCGGGATGCCGCGGCCCGTCTGCGGGAGAAGGGGCTTCCCTTCGAGGAAGGGGGGGATTTCGGCGCTCCGGACGAGACCGCGCTCAGCGAGGACTACGACAAACCCCTTCTCGTGCATCGGTTTCCCTCCGCGATCAAGGCCTTCTACATGAAGGGGGACCCCGAGGACGCCTCGCTCAGCCTGTCCGTGGACATGCTGGCTCCGGAGGGGTACGGCGAGGTGGTTGGGGGAGGGGAGCGCGAGGATGATCTCGCCGTTCTGGAGGGCAAGATCACCGAGCATGGGCTGCCCGAGGAGGCCTTCCGCTGGTACACCGATCTGCGCCGGTACGGATCCGTGCCCCATGCCGGGTTCGGGATCGGGCTGGAGCGGACCGTGGCCTGGATCTGCGGTCTGGCCCACCTGCGGGAAGCCATTCCGTTTCCCCGCATGATCCACCGCCTGGGGCCCTGACCCGGCATGGATAATCGGTTGGCCCCCCCACGCTTGACACCCCCCGGACCCATCCCTATGCTTGGTCGGGCTGGACGGTCTTCTGGTGTGGATCGTTCGCTGCCTACCTCAGTCCCAGCACGATTTCCCTCTTCCATTCGGATTTCGACGAGCCTTCCTGTCCCGCGGACCAGCGTTCCAGGGGATCGGGGGTTCACCGGACAGAGTGTGCCGAGTCATCGGCTCCGCTCCATGATCCCCGCCGGTAGCACCGGTGTGGCAGCGACGTGAAGGAGAACGATCTGATGGTTGCGACGTCACGAATCCTTGGATGGGCCCTGGCCCTCATGCTGGTGTGCGGGTTGGCCCTCGCCCCGCACGCCGCGGCCCAGGAGGCCGACAGCGCCGCGGCGACCGACGCGGACACCGCGCTGGCCGGCGCGGCGGCGGGTGAGGAAGAACCCCTCACCGAAGCCCTCCCCACCGACTCCGGGGTCACCGAGAAACGGACTCTCCCGGCCATCGGTTTCCTCATCGACACCTTCCAGAAAGGCGGCAACTTCATGTGGCCGCTTCTTTTCTGTTCGGTGCTTTCCTTTGCCGTGATCCTTGAGCGTCTGTGGACCCTCTCCCGCGCCCGGGTCAACACCCGCAAGCTCATGGCCCAGATCGTTGGCGCGCTGCGCAATGACGGCGTGGACGCGGCCATGGATGTCTGCATGAAGACCCGCGGACCCATCGCCGCCATCATGTACGCCGGTCTGGTTCGCGCCCGCAAGGGGCCGGAAGCGGTGGAGAAGGCGATTGAATCCGCCGGGACCATCGAGATGGCGTTCCTCCAGCGGGGTCTCATCGTCCTCGCCTCCATCGCCAACGTGGCCCCGCTGCTCGGGTTCCTCGGGACGGTGTCCGGGATGATCAACGCGTTCGAAGCCATTGCCGCCGCCGAGCAGGTTTCGGCCAAGCTGGTCGCCACCGGTATTTCCGAAGCCCTGATCACCACCGCTTCGGGTCTGATCGTGGCCATCCCGGTCCAGATCGCCAACAACTTCTTCATCTCCCGCATCGACCGTTTCGTGCTCGAGATGGAAGAGGCTTCGGTCGAGCTCGTCGACACCCTGGTCGACATGGAAGGCCACCAAGGCTAGGCAGACCCGCAAGGGCTTGCTTCCTGGAGGAAACTGACCATGGGTATGTTTGACGGAAAAACACGGCGGGTACGGCCTCCGCAGGAGATCCCGGATTCGGCCATGGCCGACGTTGCCTTTCTCCTCCTGATCTTCTTCCTCGCCACCACGACCATTGCCGAGGAGTTCGGGCTATCGCTCATCCTCCCGCAGAAGTCGCAAAAGGCGAACAACGTGGAGATCAACCGCAAGAACGTCATGGTGATCACCACGGACATCAGCGGGAACATCTTCCTCGTGGACGACGTTCCCACGGACCTCGCCGCGATCAAGCCGCTGGTTCGCGAGCGTTCCGCCGCGAACGAGAACCTGGTCGTCTCGGTGGAGCCGCATCGTCAGGCGCCGTATCGGGCCATGATCGACATCCTGGACGAACTCAAGGGGGGCGGGGCGAAGCGCATCTCGCTCAAGACGAGGAGGGGCACCGGTGGGTAGGTTCTCCAGAACGCTCAACGTGGAGGGCAGGGTCCCGACCTCGTCCATGGCGGACATCGCGTTCCTGTTGCTCGTCTTCTTCATGGTGACCACCATCTTCAAGCTGGAAGAAGGGCTCCCGGTCAAGTTGCCCAAGGCCGAGAACGGGGTTCGGGTGCCGCGCAACCAGGTCACCCATATCTGGGTGGCCAGCGCCAACGCCATCACCATCGACGACAACTACGTGACCATGGTCGATATCCCGCCCATCCTGCTCGCCAAGCAGCAGGACGACCCCACCCTCGTGGTGGGGCTCAACGCCGACCAGTCGGTGCCGTGGGAGATCGCGGCCGAGGTCATCGAGATGATGAAAGAGGGTCAGGCCCTGAACGCCTCCTTCACCAATGATCCGGAGAAGGGTTCGTGAGCACCGAAGCCGAAATCACCCGCGCGCTTCGCGGCACGCATATGTCGACCGAGAACTTCAAGTTCAAGGAGACATACCTGCGCACCATGGAGGTCACCCTTCTCGTGGCCGCCATCATCCATGCGGTGGCGATCTGGCTGGTCCCGCCCATCGAGATCACCCCCTACAGTCTCAAGGACGAGAAGATCCAGGCGGTGGACATTCCGGATGACATCGTCATCCCGCCCCCCCCTCCGGAAGTGCAGGCTCCCCAGCTCCCCACCGAGATGGAGATCTCGGACGATGTGAGCATGGACGAGACCATCCCGGAGACGGACTTCAACCCCTTTGCCCCGCCGGAGATTCCCGAGGACAGCGGCACCGGGGACTCGTTCTACGCCTTCGATACACCGCCCCAGGCCATCAAGACGGCGTCGCCGGCCTATCCGGAGCTCGCCCGCGCCGCCGGTGCGGAGGGGACGGTTGTGGTCGAGGTGACCATCGATGAGAACGGACGGGTGGTCGCGGCCCGGGTGGTCCGCTCGGACACCATCAAGAGCCTCGAGGAATCGGCGCGGAAAGCGGCCATGGATTGGCTGTTCACTCCGGCCAAGCAGCGGGACATGGCGGTCAAGGCCAAGATCGTGATCCCGTTCGAGTTCAACCTGAACTAGCCGCTGCGAATGATTGGATACAAAGCCGTTTCGGGTCTTCCCGGAACGGCTTTCTGCGTGGCCGGGACCCGGTTGGCCCGGGGCGCTCCCGCCCCGGGGGCCCCGGCTTGACAGGGGACGTAGGGCTCTCCATAGTCGAGGCCCTTTCCCCGGTCGACGCAACCCCTTTCCCCCCTTGATCGTATGGTCGGTGGACCACCCTTCGGTCGAGACAAAACCGTGGTGCTGCACATGGAGGCTTTTTAGCATGAGGAACGTGACCGTGACAGGAGCGCGCTGGCTCCTGGGGGCGTTGGCGCTTTGTTACCCGGCCATCTCGATGGCCCAATCCCCGCCGGCGGGATCCCTGACCGTGGACGACGCGGTCCGGATCGCCCTGCAGCAGAACCGTGTGTATCTGCAGCAGGTGGCGTCGGTGGGGATCGCCGAGGGATCCAAGCGGGAGGCCTTGGCGCGACTCCTGCCTGGGTTCAGCGGATCGTACGCGTATGCCCACGATGAGGGCACCAACACCGTCTTCGACTTTCCCCTCGTCCAGGAACTGGACCCGGCCACCGGGACAATCAGGACGGTCGAGACCGGCAAGCTGGACTTCGACAACCAGTCCGATCTCGGCACCTGGTCCGGAGCGGCCCGTATCGATCTGAGCCTCCCGCTCTGGTATGGGTACAAGGGAGCTTCGTCGGATCTGTCCGGCGCCCGCTACTCCCTGGAGGCGGCCTCCCAGGACCTCGCCTTCCAGGTGCGCCAGCGGTACTACCTGGTGCTGCGCGCCCAGGATCTGGTGACCGTGCAGACCGAGGACCTGAGGCTGGCCCAGGACGAGGAAGAGCGCATTACCAGCATGTTCGAACTCGGATCGGTCGCGCGCGCCGACGTGCTCAAGGCCAAGGTCCGGGTCTCGGAAGCGGAGCTGGCCCTGATCCAGCAGATCAACGCGACCGCGATCGAGTTGACCCGTATGGCCACGCTGCTCGGGTATAGCGCGGACACCCGCCTTGTCCTGGACGGCACCCTCGATCCCACCCCGATCACCGTCGACAGCACCCAGGCCGCCCAGGAGGCGGTCGGACGCCCGGACCTGGTCGCCTCGCGGCAGAGCCTGGAAACGGCGGGAAGCATGGCCAAGGCGGCAAGCTGGTCCTGGTTTCCCGCGCTCTTTGCCTCGTTCGACATCCGCACCACCTCCGGGAGCTCCGAGAGCGATCAGGTGCGCAACTCGGTCAACGAGCAGGGGCAGCTGGTGAACTTTCCCTCGCCGGAGGATTCCGATGTCGGCCGGGACGGCTGGTCGGTGCGGGTGGGGGCCTCGGTCAACCTCGACGCGTTTCTCAACACCGGCTCCATGAAGCGGACCAAGGCCGAGAAGCGTCGTCGCGAGTACCAGCTCGAGGACCTCGAACTGGGGGTGCAGCAGGAACTGGAAGAGGCGATTCTCAACTACCGCGCCTCGATTGCCTCCATCGCGTCGGCCGACAACGCGGTGGCGTCGGCTGAGGAGGACGTGCGTCTCTCCACCGAACGCTATCAGCAGGGTCTGGGCACGGTGCTCGAGTTGCTGGAAGCCCAGGTCGCCCTGACCCGCGCCCGCAATACCCATGTCAACGCATTGACCGGTCTCAAGATTTCCGAGGCCGCCCTCGACAAGGCCCGGGGAGCGCCCCTGCCGCAATAGGTCGTGATCCCGGCGCCGGACAGCCCACCGGCGCCGGGGTTCCCTTGGGCGCCTCGCGGTCGTCCCCACTTCAGCTACGCGAGGAGGCACGGCGTGAAACGCTGGCTCATTGTCGGTCTTGCCGTCGCGGCCCTGGCCGTGATCATTGTTGCGAACCTCAATCGATCCTCCGGCACCGAGGTCGAGGCCCGGGTGGATACGGTCACCCGGGTGGACCTCACCGCCACCATCTCCGCGCCCGGACGGATTCGCGCCGTGTCCAGCGTCGACATCAGCGCCGAGGTACCGGGTCGGGTGGTCGAACTCAACGTCCAGGAGGGGGACTCGGTGCGGGCCGGTGACGTCCTGCTCCGCCTGGACGACACCGCCTACCGGAGTCGGGTCGCCCAGTCCCGGGCCGCCCTGGCCAGCGCACGGGCCGGCCAGAACCTGGCCCAGGCCCGGCTCGACAAGCTGACCAAGGAGAAGACCCGGGTCCAGGCCATGTTCGAGAAGGGTCTGGCCTCGCAGGAGCGCCTGGACAACATCCTCGCCGACTACGAAATCCAGGTCGCCGACACCGAGTCCCGTCGCCAGGACGCGGAACGTTCCCAGGCCGCCCTCGACGAGGCGCGTGACAACCTGGAAAAGACGGTGTACCGGGCCCCGGTTTCCAGCGTGGTCTCCCGGCTCAACATCGAGATCGGCGAGAACGTGATCGTGGGGACGATGAACAACCCGGGCACGGTCATCCTCACCCTGGCCGACCTGAGTCGCATGGAGGTGGAGGCGGAAGTGGACGAAACCGACGTGATCGACGTCGCGGTGGGGCAGTCCGCCGTCATCACCGTCGACGCGATCGCCGACACCACCTTCGAGGGCTCCGTGGTTTCGGTGGGGCATTCGGGACGCCGGGCCGGCGCCGGTACCGGCGACGAGGTTATCAACTTCGAGGTCAAGGTGCGCTTCGCCCGGAGCGAGCCGCGACTGCGACCGGGAATGACCGCCGATGTCGAGGTGGAAACCCGGCACCGGAGCGGGGTGCTGAGCGTCCCCATCCAGGCCCTGGTCGCCCGCTCCCGGGCCTCCCTGCTCAAGGAAGCGCGGGCCGCGGCGCGGGAACGGGGGGATAGCCCACCCGAGTCCCCGGCCAAGGACCTGGACGACGACGCCCGGCGCAAGTGGGAGCGGGAGATCGTGGAAGGGGTCTACGCGGTCCGGGAGGACATCGCCACCTTCGTCCCGGTGACCTCGGGCGTCGCCGACGACACCCGCATCGAGGTCAGCGGGGAGCTCGAGGAGGGGGAGACCCTGGTCAGCGGTCCCTATCGGATCCTGCGCGACCTGCAGGAGGGAACCCGCATCAAGGTGGTCTCCCGCGACACGGGTGACTCGGAGTAGCCGGTGGACGAACTCATCCGCTGTCGCGATCTGACCAAGGTCTACGACCTGGGAGCGGTCGAGGTCCGTGCCCTGGACGGGGTCGATCTGGACATCACTCGCGGCGACTACGTGGCCATCATGGGGGCTTCCGGGAGCGGCAAGTCCACCCTCATGAACATCCTCGGTTGTCTCGATACGCCCACCACCGGGAGCTACTCGCTCGACGGCGAAACGGTGAGCGAGCTGGACGACGACCAGTTGGCCGCGATCCGCAACCGCCGCATCGGATTCGTCTTCCAGACCTTCAACCTGCTTCCCCGGTCCGACGCGTTCCACAACGTGGAGTTGCCGCTCATCTACGCCGGGATTCCCCGCGTCGAACGCAAGGAACGCACGGCGGCGGCGCTGGAGATGGTGGGTCTCGGTGATCGCATGAAGCACCGGCCGACCGAGCTCTCGGGTGGGCAGCGGCAGCGGGTGGCCATCGCCCGGGCCCTGGTCAACAACCCGTCGCTCATCCTGGCCGACGAACCGACGGGGAACCTGGACTCCAGGACCAGCCACGAGATCATGACCGCCCTGGAGAGCGTTCACACCGCCGGAAACACCATCGTGCTGGTGACCCACGAGGACGACATCGCCGAGCACGCGGCCCGGCGCATCCGACTCCATGACGGTCGCATTGCCCTCGACGAACGCCAGGACGGAAAGCGCGGGGGAGCCGGCTGATGTTCCTGCTGTGGGAGGGACTCAAGCTCGGCTTCGCCTCCCTCTGGTCGCACAAGCTGCGCACGGCGCTGACCCTGCTGGGGCACGTGATGGGGGTGATCACCGTCATCACCCTGGTCAGCCTCATCCAGGGACTCAACCACTACGTGTCGGAGAAGATCCTCGTCCAGGGAGCCAACGTTTTCTATGCCGACAAGATCGGTCTTTCCTTCAGCGAGGAGAACTTCCTCACCCGCATGCGACGCCCGGATCTCGACCTGGACCAGTTCGAGGCGGTGCAGGAGCGGAACGAGACCCTGAAGTCGGTGGGGGCGTTCCTCCAGACCACCGAGCGGGTGCGCTACCGGGACCGCAGGCTGAGCGACATCGCGGTGATCGGTCTCACCCCCAATTCCCCCATGCTGGATCCCTATCCCATCGAGGAAGGCCGCCCCCTGCGTGGGGACGACCTTCGGCGCAAGGGGCGGGTCGCGGTGCTGGGTCACATGGTGGCCCGGGAACTGTTTCCGGATCGCGATCCCATGGGGGAGAGCATCCGGGTCGGGAGTCGCCGCTACGAGGTCATCGGGATCTACGGGGAGCGGGGGAACATCCTGGGGCAGAGCACGGACAACTTCGTCGGGATCCCCATCACCGAGATGATGGGTTGGTTCCGCAGCCTGGACACCTTCACCCTCATGGCCCAACCGTATGACGGGGTGCCCACCGAGGAAGCCCAGGAGGAAATGCGCTGGATCCTGCGCGGTGAGCGGGGTCTGCGTCCCAGGGACAAGGACGACTTCGAGATCTACTCCTCGGATGCCCTCATGGACCTCTATCGCAGCCTGACCGGGGGCATCTTCGCCGTCCTGATCGGGGTGGGGAGCATCTCCCTCGTGGTGGGGGGCATCGTCATCATGAACATCATGCTGGTCTCGGTGACCGAGCGCACCCGGGAGATCGGCATCCGCAAGTCCCTCGGAGCGCGCCGCAAGGACATCCTCAACCAGTTCGTCCTGGAGTCGCTGGCCATCACCATTGCCGGGGGGGTGGTGGGGGTCGGTATCGGGTTCGCCCTGGCGCTCACCGTGGCCGCGGCCACCGGGTTCCCGGCCCGCATCACTGCGGAAGCCACCCTGCTGGGACTGGGCGTGTCGGCCCTGGTCGGTCTGTTCTTCGGCAGCTGGCCGGCATTCCGCGCCGCCCGTCTCGATCCGGTGGAAGCCCTGCGCTATGAGTAGGACGCTCCTCGCCGCCGGTTGGCAGGTGGAAGTGGTGCGGCTGGCCCTGTCCAGCCTGCGGGCCAACAAGCTCCGGGGTGGCTTGACCATCCTCGGCATCGTGATCGGCATCAGCTCCGTGGTGGGGATGGTCAGTCTGGTCGAGGGGCTCAACCGGTCCATGCAGGGTCAGCTGGACCAGTTGGGGTCCGATGTGGTGCGGGTGAGACGATGGGACCCCGGGGTGTTCGTGGGGTCGGTGCCGGACTCGCTCCTCAAGCGGCCCTGGCTCAAGGACCGCGATGCCCTGGAACTCGAGCAGACCTGCCCCTCCCTGGCCGGGGTGACCGCCCATGTCGAGACCCGGAGACGACTCCGCTATGGCAACGAACAGAGCCGGCTCACCGATGTGCTGGGAATCGATCCGTCCTTCCTGAGGGTGCACGGACGTAATCTCGGGGACGGACGTGCCTTCACCGAAGCCGAGCTCAGCGGGGGAGCGCGGGTGGTCCTGTTGGGTGGCGGTGTGGTGGAACAGCTGTTCAGCGGCGTGGACCCGGTGGGGCAGACGGTACAGATCGGCAACCAGAAGTTCGCCGTGGTCGGGGTGCTGGCCGAGCGGGGCAACTTCCTGGGGCAGAGTCTCGACAACGAGGTCCTCATTCCGCGCCCCGCCCTGGAACGGTTCTTTGCCAGCCAGCGTCAACGGATCCGCATCGCCGCGCGTCCCGTTTCCCCGGAACGGCTCGAGCGGGCCAGGGAGGAAATGGTGGAGGCGCTGCGTCGCTCGCGCGGGCTGCGTCCCCAGGACGAGAACAACTTCGCCCTCGTCACCCAGGGGAGCCTGATCTCGATCTACAACCAGGTCACCGGCGCCTTCTTCGTGGTCATCGTGGCCATCGCGTCGGTGGCGTTGCTGGTGGGGGGGATCGGGGTCATGAACATCATGCTGGTCTCGGTGACCGAGCGCACCCGCGAGATCGGAGTGCGCAAGGCGCTGGGGGCCAATCGTCGTCAGATCCTGTACCAGTTTCTCGCCGAGGCCATCGTGCTCACCGCATGCGGCGGGATCATCGGTATCCTGCTCGGGGCCGGAATCGGGCGCCTGGTCGATCTCCTGACCCCCTTGCCCTCGCACGTTCCCCTGTGGACCTACCTCACCGCGTTCGGCACCTCGGCCGCGGTCGGGCTCTTCTTCGGGAGTTGGCCCGCCTATCGGGCCTCGCGCATGGATCCGGTCGAGGCGCTGCGCTACGAGTAGGCGACGGGGCGCTCCGCCGCATCACTGGCCACGTGATTGGCGCAGCCGGGCTTCCAGGCCCGGATCCCCGGTCCGCTCGAACCCCGCCTCCCAGACATCCCGCGCGGCGTCGACCCGTCCCGTCGCCTCCAGGAAGTTACCGTAGATGTAATACCCGATCACATAGGCGGGATAGGTCTCGACCAGGGCGCGCAGTCGCGTCTCCGCCTCGGGGAGGTCCTGGGCCAGCCAGGCACACTCGGCCGCCCGCATGCTCGCCTGGGGGTCCTCCGCACGCAGCGCCGCCGCGGCGAGGAAGTGCGCCTTCGCTTCGTTCCAGCGGGACTGTTCCCGGAGTGCTTCTCCGGCGAGGAAGCGCGCGTCCCAACTCTTCTCGAAGGCGTGGACGGAACCGAGAATGTGCGGAGCCGCCTCGTCATGCTTGCCGGTTCGCCACAGGAGTTGTCCCAGCATGAAACGGTAGTCGGTCTCCTCCGGCGCCAGCTCGTGCGCGCGGCGCGCCGCGTCCACCGCCTCCTCGCCGCGTCCCAGTCGTTGCAGGATGATGGAGCGCACTCCAAAGTCCTCGGCGGTGCGGGGGGGGCCGGCTTCGTCCAGAATACGCAGGGCGTCCTCTCCCCGTCCGAAGCGGGAAAGTTGCTCGGTGCGCAGGACCAGGGCGCGTCGACGGTTCTCGTTCCCGTCGTCCCGTCGCACCGCCTTCAGCTCCGAAGCGACTCCCAACTCCGCGATGAGGGCGGCATTGATCCACCCGGCGGAGTCGAGACCGGCCCGCACCATCCCGGGTGGCGGGGGAGCCCCCCGGCGGACCAGGAACGCGCCGGCCCAGGTCGTGTCCTCGGCCAGGACCCCGCTCACGATGCTCCAGTCGGACAGCAGGGGAAGCAGGTTGAACCCGGTTCCTTCCCGCCCGGTGTAGTGCGACTCCCAGAACCAGAGGGTTCCCGGTGCCGCGTCCCGCACCCGGCGCCGCTCCGAGGAGGGAAACACCGTGTCGTCGTAGGGATTCCCCCCCAGCTCGAGGGCGAGCAGGGGATGGGCGTTGATGATGGGTACGCGTCCCACGAAGGACCGGTCGACGAGCGCGGCGGCCCGGGCCACCGCGCGGTGCTCGGTCTTGGCCCGAAGATGGAGCGTATCCCCCCGACCCATCAACGCGACCAGGGACAGGACCAGCACGAGGAACGTGCCGGTGCGGACGCCGCGACGTGGAAGCAGGGCCCACGCCCCCCACAGGAGGGTCGCGACGAGGGGCCACGGGGTGAACGCGGCCATGATCTCGTAGTCGCCCCGCAGGGGGCTGCGCCATGCGGTGAGCGAACCGGCCAGGCAGAGTCCCAGCACGATCCACAGCAGCGGGCGGCGCGGACCGGCCAGGGCGCGCACCCCCTCGGCCCCGAGCCAGGCCACCGGTGCAGCGGCGAAGGCAAGGTAACGGAGGTTGCCGAAGGTGATGGGAGTGAACGTGGCGAGCCAGGTGTAGACGCCGAGAAGACCCAGGAGGACCAAGGCGGAAGCACCGAGGAGGCGGTTGGCTTCACGTGCCGGCCCCCGGGTGGTGGCGGGAGAGGCAAGGCGTTCCAGGGTGGAGAACAGACCCAGCAGGGTGGGAACGAGCAGCCCCCAGCCGAGGATCCAGCCCAGGCTGCGGACGTAATGGAGGGCCTCCCGCGCCGGGTACTCCCGTGGGCGGGGGAGATGCAGGAGATAGAGCGGGTCCCCGGTCTGGACCGCGCCGGAGATGTGCCAGAGCATCAAGGGCAGGAAGGCCAGGGGGAGCGCGCGCCAGGCGCGGGCGTGCACCAGAACCGCGATGGCCAGCGGGAGCAGGAGCAGCATCTCGAACCGGGCCAGGGGGAGGAGACCCCACAGGAGGGCGAAGGGGACCCAGCGCCGCTGCATGAAGCAGAGGATTCCCCAGGCCACGAGGGGAGCGGTCCAGGGTTCGGTCATCGCGGTGGCGAGATGGGCGAGCACGAAGGGCTGTACGACAAAGAACGCCGCCACGGCCAGGGGAGCGGGCCCGCCCACCGCGCGTGCCCCCCGGGCCACCGCCACCGCGCCGAGGGCCATGGCCAACGCCGAGGCAAGGCGGGCCCCCACCAGGCCGAACTGGGCGGGAAGGGCGAGGACGGTGGTCACGAACGGGCGGCCGACCAGGCTCAGGAAGAGATCCGGTTGGCCCGGGGCGTTGCGGGCGATGAGATAGCGGGCAACCTCCTCGTCCCCGGCCAGCCCGGCCAGGAGGACCGAGAGGACCGCCCCCAGCGCGAACACGGCCAGGGCGATGAGGGTGTCGAGGCGTGCGTGGGGGTGCCGGGGGGTCGCAGTGGGGGTCACGGGCGGCATTGTATCGGATCGTCGCGGAATCGGCCCCTTCCTTGACAGGGACAGGGGGTCTCCCTAGTCTCAGCGGCTTCTGGTCTCGCTTCGCCCGCACCCCCGAGTTCTGCCCCGCCGGGTCGCCCTGCGATCGCGCCGGAGGTCCGGTCCCCATCCATGCAGATCATTTCCGTTCGCGGCGCACGCGAACACAATCTCCAGAACGTCGATATCGATATCCCCCGCGACAAGCTGGTCGTGGTGACCGGGGTGAGCGGTTCGGGCAAGTCCAGCCTGGCCTTCGACACCATCTACGCCGAAGGACAGCGACGCTACGTGGAGAGTCTCTCCGCCTACGCGCGTCAGTTCCTGGGGCAGATGGAAAAGCCGGATGTCGACCACATCGACGGCCTTTCGCCGGCGATTTCCATCGAGCAGCGCACCGCGGGGCGTAACCCGCGTTCCACCGTGGCCACCGCCACCGAGATCTACGACTACCTGCGTCTGCTCTATGCCCGGATCGGTCACCAGCATTGCACCCGGTGCGGCAAGCCGATCAGCCGCCAGACCGTGCAGGAGATGGCCGACCTTCTCCTGGAAACGGCCAAGGGAAAGCGGACCCAGATCCTCAGCCCCATCGTGCGGGGTCGCAAGGGGGAGTACCGGGCGGACCTCGAAGAGATGAAACGGGAGGGGTTCCTGCGCGCCCGCATCGATGGCGAGTGGGTGGAACTCGAGGAGTCTCCCAAGCTCGACAAGAAGCGCAAGCACACCATCGAGATCGTGGTCGACCGGCTCAAGCCCTCGGCCGCGCACCGCCAGCGTCTGACCGATTCCCTGGAGACCGCCCTGGGTCAAAGCGGAGGTCTGGTCACGGTGGTGGTGGAGGGGGCACCGGACCGCACCCTCAACGAACATGCCTCGTGCGTGGACTGCGCGCTCTCCTACACGGACCTCGAGCCGCGCATGTTCTCGTTCAACTCGCCCTACGGTGCCTGCCCGGACTGCGACGGTCTGGGCACCCGCATGGAAGTGGATGCCGATCGCATCGTCCCCGATCCGGAGCGTTCCATCCTGGAGGGGGCGATCGCTCCCTACAGCAGCAAGATGGATTCGTCCTGGCTGGGCGCCCAGATGAAGGCCCTGGCCAAGGCCTACAAGTTCGATCTCAAGGCCCCCTGGAAGAAACTCCCCGCCCGCGTGCGCAAGGTGATCCTTCACGGCACCGGCGGGAAGGAAATGGACGTGGTCTACAAGGACTCCCGTTTCAAGGTGACCTACAAGAAGGATTGGCGGGGAGTGGTCCCCAATCTCATGCGTCGCTACCGGGACACTTCCAGCGAGCACGTGCGGGAACACATCCAGGAGTACATGGGTCTGGCGCCCTGCCGTGCCTGCGAGGGAGCCCGGCTCAAGCCGGAGTCGCTGGCGGTGCGGGTTCATGAGCACAATATCCACGAGATCACCGGGCTCTCGGTCGGGAAGGCCCTGGCCTGGGTGGACTCGCTCGAGCTCACCTCCCGGGAGTCGATCATCGGCACCCAGGTGCTCAAGGAGATCCGGCAGCGGCTGGCTTTCATGGTGGACGTGGGACTCGAGTACCTCACCCTCGACCGCTCGGCCGGCACCCTGTCCGGGGGGGAGGCGCAACGCATTCGTCTGGCCACCCAGATCGGTTCCCGTCTGGTCGGCGTGCTCTACGTGTTGGACGAGCCGTCGATCGGCCTTCACCACCGGGACAACCAGCGTCTCCTCAACACCCTGATCACCCTGCGCGATCTCGGCAACACGGTCCTCGTGGTCGAGCACGATCTCGACACCATCCGGGCCGCCGACCATCTGGTCGATCTGGGTCCGGGCGCGGGAAAGCAGGGGGGGCACGTCGTCGCCTCGGGGACGCCCCGGCAGGTGGAGAAGAATCCCAAGTCCCTGACCGGGAGCTATCTCACCGGGCGCCTCGACATCGCGGTGCCGGAGACCCGTCGCGAGGGGATCGGCAAGGATCTCGTGGTGCGCGGGGCCGAGGCCAACAACCTGCGCCAGGTGGACGTGGCGTTCCCGCTGGGTTGTTTCATCGGGGTGACCGGGGTCAGCGGTTCGGGAAAGAGCAGCCTAGTCAACGAGATCCTGAGCAAGGCCCTGGCCCGCCATTTCCATCGCGCCGCGGACACCCCGGGCAAGCACCGGAAACTGGACGGTCTGGCCCATCTCGACAAGGTGGTGACCATCGACCAGTCGCCCATCGGGCGAACCCCCCGCTCCAACCCGGCCACCTATACCGGGGTGTTCACCGAGATCCGCAACCTGTTCACCGAGCTGCCGGAATCCAAGGTGCGCGGCTACAAGCCCGGCCGGTTCTCCTTCAACGTGAAGGGGGGGCGCTGCGAAGCCTGTTCGGGCGACGGGGTGGTCAAGATCGAGATGCATTTCCTTCCCGACGTGTACGTGCGCTGCGACATCTGTCACGGCAAGCGGTACAACCGGGAAACCCTCGAGATCACCTTCAAGGGCCGCAACATCAGCGATGTCCTGGAGATGACCATCGACGAGGCGGCCTCGTTCCTGGGCACCATTCCCAACGTGAGACGGCGTCTGGACGTCCTCCAGGGGGTGGGTCTCGGCTACATCCATCTGGGGCAACCGGCCACCACCCTCTCCGGGGGAGAGGCGCAGCGGATGAAGCTTTCTTCCGAACTGGCCAAGGTGGCCACCGGGAAGACGCTTTACATCCTGGACGAACCGACGACCGGCCTTCATATTCACGACGTCGGCCAGCTCTTGACCGTTCTGGGACAGCTCGTGGACCGCGGGAATACCGTGGTGGTGATCGAGCACAACCTCGATGTGATCAAGACGGCGGACCATCTCATTGATCTGGGGCCCGAAGGCGGGGATGGGGGTGGATTGGTGGTGGCGGAGGGAACCCCTGAAGACGTCGCGCGTGAACCCCGGTCCCATACCGGGCGCGCCCTCGCCGAATTGTTCGGCATGAAGAAACCCCGATCCCGGCGCCGAGCCGCGGGGATCGTGACCAGTCGACCGTAGGAGGAGGCATGGAAGTCAACATCAAGATGTCGGTGACCCACGGATCCTGTGTGGGCATCGGCGGACCCGTGGTCGCCGTGCCGGTGTATACGGGCAAGCTCAGTGACTCGGCAAAGGATCTCGACCGGGAACTCGGAGGACTTATTTCCCGCGCCGTGGATGCAGGCGACTTCACCGGGAACGCGGGCGAGACCCACGTGCTCTACCCGGAAGGTTCCGGGTCCAAGGTACCGGCGCGGGTGCTGCTGGTCGGTGCCGGGGAGGCGGGGTCCAAGGACGACGAGACGGCCCGGGTCTTCGGAAACGGGCTGGTCAACGCGTTGCGATCCCTCAAGGTGACCCGGGCGGTGCTGGCCATCGACGGGGGGAAGTCCAAGGCGCAGGGAACCTCGCGTGGACGGGCCCTGGCCGAGGGCATCCTCATGGGTGCGTACCGGTACGAGAAGTGGCTCACCGACGGCCGGAACAAACCGCTCCGTCTGACCACCCTGAAGATCCTGGTCCGCAACAAGACCGCCGCGCCCGGCGTGTCGGCCGGGGTGACCCTCGGATCCATGGTGGCCCACTCGGTCAACGAAGCCCGGGACCTGGTCAACGGACCCAGCAACGAGGTGACGCCGACCTTCCTCGCCAACACGGCCAAGCGGCTGGGACGTCAGCTCGGCTTCAAGGTGAAGATCCTCGATGAAGCGCAGTGCGCCAAGTTGGGAATGGGGTCCTTCCTCGGGGTGGCCCAGGGAGCCACCGAGCCGGCCAAGTTCATCGTCATGGAGCATGCCCCGCGCGGCGCCAAGGGGACGGTGTGCCTCGTCGGCAAGGGGATCACCTTCGACACCGGCGGGATCAGCCTCAAGCCGGGCGCCGACATGGATCAGATGAAGTACGACATGGGCGGGGCGGCCGCGGTCATCGGCGCCATGCGCTATGCCGCGTCCAGCAAGGTTCCGATCAAGGTGGTGGGAATCATCGCCGCGACCGAGAACATGCCCAGCGGCGATGCCTACAAGCCCGGGGACATCCTTACCTCGTCGGCCGGGGTGACCATCGAGGTCCTCAACACCGACGCCGAGGGCCGGCTGGTGCTGGCGGACGCCCTGGAGTACGCCAAGCGGTACGACCCGGACGCGGTGATCGACCTGGCCACCCTGACCGGAGCCTGCGTGATCGCCCTCGGGGGCCATGCCGCCGGGCTCATGGGCAACGACGAGTGGCTGCTGGACGAGGTCTGGGAGGCCTCCTTCGAGGCCGGGGAACGGGCCTGGCCGCTCCCGCTGTGGTCCGAGTACCGGAAGATGGTGCAGAGCAACATCGCCGATATCAAGAACACCGCGGGACGGGGGGCCGGAGCCATCACCGCCGGCGCCTTCCTGGGGGCCTTCACCAACTCCTACAAGTGGGCCCACCTCGATATCGCCGGGGTGGCCTGGGGAGACGGGGCCAAGGCCTACCAGGGCCGCGGGGGGACCGGGGCCGGGGTGCGGATCCTGGCCGAGTTCCTCAATCGCTGGAAGGTGCCCCGGAGCAAGGGCCCCAAACCGGGGCGCCGAACCTCGCTCCGCCAGACCGAAGCCGACAAGAACGGCAAGTAGTCGCCGGCCCGGGGTTGCCCAGGGGCGATCCCGGGCCGTGCTGTGCTAGGATCTCCGGTGCTCTAACGCATGATGGGCGTTCGGTTTTGGCGAATTGCCAAAACCGGGTTGGCCTGACTCCGGCGAGACCGGACAATCCAGGGTCCAACCCACGCCCGCCTCAGGCATTCCCACGGAGAACACCGCATGGGCGCGAGCCCCGACAAGAAAACCGCCTTGCATGCACGACACGCCGAGCTGGGAGCGAAGATCGTTCCCTTCGGTGGTTTCCTCATGCCGTTGTCCTATGCCGGACAGCTCGCGGAGCACGAAGCGGTGCGCACCGGGGTGGGGCTCTTCGACCTGTCCCACATGGGGGAGTTCCGACTCACCGGTCCGGATGCGGTGACCGCGGCGGATCGCCTGGTCACCAACCGGTTCACCGGGACCGAACCGGGGCAGGCGGTGTACTCGCCCATGTGTCGCGAGGACGGGACGATCATCGACGACCTCATCCTCTACCACCTCGAGGATTCGGTTTTCATCGTTCCCAACGCATCCAACATCGAGAAGGACGCGGCCTGGATCACCGAGCGGTTGCCGGACGGAATCACGTTCTCGAACGAGTCGGATCGCACGTCGCTCATTGCCATCCAGGGCCCCCGCACCCGCGAGGTCCTGCAACCGCTCGCCTCGGTCGCGTTGGATCCCATGGACACCTACACCGCACAGCCGGCCACGGTGGGCGGGGTCCCGGTACTGCTCTCGCGCACCGGCTACACCGGCGAGGACGGGTTCGAGCTCTACGTGGACAACGCGCAGGCGGTGTCGCTGTGGAACCTGCTCATGGAGGCGGGGGCCGGGGCGGGGATCCAGCCCATTGGGCTTGCCGCGCGGGACACCTTGCGTTTCGAGATGGGCTATTGCCTGTACGGAAACGACATCGACGACACCACCACGCCTCTCGAGGCCGGTCTCCGCTGGGCGGTCAAGCTCAAGGGGGACGACTTCATCGGTCGGGATGCGCTGATCGCGCAGCAGGCGGCCGGTGTGCCCCGGCGGTTGGTGGGGCTGGAGCCGGAAGCGCCCAAGCGGATTCCGCGGTCCGGCTACCCGGTACTGGCCGGGGAGACCCCGGTGGGGCGCGTGACCAGCGGAACCTACGCTCCCAGCCTGGCCCGCGGCCTGGCCATGGGGTATGTGGACCCGGACCACGCGGCCCCGGGATCCACGGTGGCCATCGATGTTCGCGGTCGCCACGAGCCGGCGCAGGTCCGCCGGCTCCCGTTCTATACCAAGGGGTCCCGCAAGGCCCCGCCCAGGAAGACGACCTGATCGTCGCGAGGAGAACGCATGGAGACGCCCGAGGATCTGAAGTACACGGATGAACACGAGTGGGTCCGCCTGGAAGGCAACGTGGCCGAGGTCGGGGTGACCGACTACGCCCAGGGGGAACTGGGGGACATCGTGTTCGTCGAATTGCCGGAGCCCGGGACCGCGGTCGAGCGGGGCGGGGTGTTCGGAACCATCGAAGCGGTCAAGACGGTGAGCGACCTGTACGCCCCGCTGGGGGGGACGGTGCTCGAGGTCAACCACACCCTGGTCGACGAGCCGGAGAAGGTGAACGGGTCCCCGTACGCCGACGGCTGGATGGTCAAGATCGAGGTCGCGGATACGGCCGAGGTCAAGGCGCTTCTGGATGCGGCGGCCTATCGCGCCCACGTGGGTGAGGGAGCCTGAGTTGAGTTCACCCTATATTCCGCGCGCCGAGGGTCAGGAGCGCGCCATGCTCGACGCCATCGGGGTGTCCTCGTTCGAGGAACTCCTGGCGCCGGTTCCGGAGACGTTTCGGCTGACCGGCCCCCTGGAGTTGTATGGCCCGCGTAGCGAGTACGAGATCGCGCGATGGATGGGCGAGCTGGCCGCGCGCAACCGTCATGGCGGGTCCACCCGCAGTTTTCTCGGGGGCGGTTCGTACGATCACATGGTGCCCGCGGCCATCGATCACGTGAGCTTCCGCTCCGAGTTCTACACCGCCTACACGCCGTACCAGCCGGAGGTGGCCCAGGCCACCCTCACCGCCATCTACGAGTTCCAGACCATGATGTCGGAGCTGACCGGGATGGACCTCGCCAACGCGTCGCTCTACGACGGGGGGAGCGCGCTGGCCGAGGCCGCCCTGTTGGCCACCGCGGTGAGCAAACGCAAGCGGGTGGTGGTGGCCGGTCCCCTCAACCCCGGCTACCGGGAAGTACTGGAGACCTTCAGCCGGGAGCAGGGCATCGAGGTGGTCTGCGACCCCTGTCCGGACGGGGTGATCGACCGGGACTGGGTGACCGGGCAGCTGGCCGTCGAGACCGGAGCCCTCGTGCTCCAGGTCCCCAACTTCTTCGGCATCGTCGAGGACGTGGCCCCGGTGTTCGACGCGGCGCGCGCGTCCGGCGCGGTCTGTGTCCAGGTATTCGAGCCGCACGCCCTCGCTCTCTACCGCAGCCCGGGCAGCGTGGGTGCCGACATCGCGGTAGCCGAGGGGCTCTCCCTGGGAAGTTCGCCCAGCTTCGGAGGACCGGCCCTGGGGCTTTTCGCCTGTAACCAGCGGTTCGTGCGCTACGTGCCGGGCCGGTTGGTCGGCGAAACGGTGGATCGCAACGGCAAGCGCGCCTACGTGCTTACCCTGCAGACCCGGGAGCAGCACATTCGCCGCGAGAAGGCGACGTCCAACATCTGCACCAACCAGGGCCTGCTCGCCCTGCGCGCCACCCTGTATCTCTCCCTCATGGGTCCCGAGGGGATGCGGGAAGCGGCCCAGCAGTGCCTGGAACGTTCGCACTACATCGCCCAACGCCTCGGCGACCTGGAAGGGTTCAGCCTTCCCTTCGGTCGCCATCATGCCTTCCACGAGTTCGTGCTCGAATGCCCCATCCCGGCCGCGGAGGTGATCCGGCGGTGTCTGGACCACGGCGTCGTGCCCGGGATCGACATGGCGCGATACCCGAAAGTCTGGGGGGATGCCCAGGAACGGTGGTTGCTGGTGTGCGCCACCGAGAAGAACCTGCGTCCGGATCTCGACGCGCTGGTCGACGCGGTCCGCGCGTCGGTAGGGGAGGCCGCCGGTGTCTGAAAACCTGATCTTCGAGGACTCGCGACCCGGAATGCGCGGCTACCGGCTTCCGGAAATGGATCTGCCCCCCCACGGTAAGCCGGCGCTCATTCCGGACGGGCTGGCCCGGGAGGCCGCCCTGCGCCTTCCCGAGGTGAGCGAACCCCAGGTGGTGCGCCACTTCACCAACCTTTCCGTGCTCAACCACCACATCGACAAGGGGTTCTATCCCCTCGGTTCGTGCACCATGAAATACAACCCCAAGATCAACGACCGCATGGCGGCGTTGCCGGGGTTCGCCGAACTGCATCCCATGGCTCCGACCGAGGCGATCCAGGGGGCCCTGCAGTTGATGAAGACCCTGGAGGAGGTCCTGGCCGAGATCACCGGGTTGCCCGCGGTCTCGCTCCAGCCGGCCGCGGGGGCCCAGGGCGAATTGACCGCCATGCTGGTCGCGCGGGCCTGGCACCGGGACCAGGGAGAGGACCGGGACGAGGTCATCATCCCGGACTCGGCCCACGGCACCAATCCCGCCTCGGTGCGGATCGCCGGCATGAAGACGGTAGAGATCAAGTCGGGGCGGGACGGACGGGTGCATCTGGACACCCTGCGCGAGGCGCTGGGGCCGCGCACCGCGGCGGTCATGCTCACCAACCCCAATACGCTCGGGATCTTCGAAACCGAGATCCAGGACATCGCGGAAGCGGTGCACGAGGCGGGTGGGTTGATGTACATGGACGGGGCCAACATGAACGCCCTGGTCGGTCTGGCCAAGCCCGGAAGCATGGGCTTCGACATGATGCACCTCAACCTGCACAAGACCTTTTCCCAGCCCCACGGCGGCGGGGGGCCGGGCGCCGGACCCATCGCGGTGCGGGAGGACCTGCGTCCCTACCTGCCCTTTCCGGTGCTGGCCGAGCGGGACGATCAGCTCATCCTCGACTCCAACCGGCCCAAGTCGGTGGGGCGGGTGCATGCCTTCTACGGGAACTTCGGGGTGCTGGTGCGGTCCCTGACCTACATCATGAGCCTGGGAGCGAGCGGGCTCCGCGAGGTCAGTCGCAACGCGATTCTCAACGCGAACTACCTGATGTCGCAGCTCAAGAACGACTACACCCTGGCCTATCCGGGACCCTGCATGCACGAGTTCGTGCTGTCCGCGGTACGCCAGAAGGAACACGGGGTGCGCGCCTCGGACATCTCCAAACGGATCCTCGACTTCGGGATGCACGCTCCCACCACCTACTTCCCGCTCATCGTGGAAGAGGCGTTGATGATCGAGCCCACCGAGTCGGAGGCCAAGGAGACCCTGGACCGGTTCATCGAGGTCATGCGGACCATCGCCAGGGAGACCCTCGAGGAACCGGAGAACGTGACCGGGGCGCCGCACAACACACCGGTGTCCCGTCCCGACGAGGCGCGGGCGGCGCGTCATCCCAAGCTGAAATGGACGCCGGAGGATGTTGGAGTCTGAGGGTTCGCGCGAGTTGTCCTGGTCGGTCTGGCCCCTGGCCGCCGACCGGGTGCGGGGGGGATCCGCCCTCGCCGTCATGGCGGCGTCGATCTACGCCGCGTTCGTGTGGGGAGGACCGGTGATGGGCGGGTTCGCGGTGCTGGTCCTGGTGGGGGGGCTCGGGTCGTTCTTTGTCAGGACGCGATACCGACTCACCGAGACGGGGGTGGAAGTCCGCTCCCCGTTCCTGCGGCTGAGCCGGCCCTGGGATGCGTTCCAGCGTGCCTTTGCCGGAGAGAAGGGGCTCACCCTGAGCCCGTTCGCAAGACGGCATCCGTTGGAGCCGTATCGGAACGTGCAGCTGCGCTACGGCGATCATCGTGACGAGGTGATCGCCTTTGTCCGCCGGTTCGGTCCCGAACCGGTGGGGGAGAGTCGGACATGACGGGAGGCGAGGGACACGAAGCGGGCGTGGACATGACCGCGGAGGATCTCGCCTTTCTCGATCGGCTGTCCCAGTGGATCGCCGAGCGACGGATGGCCACCCCCGCGGTGCTGTTCCTCGAGTCGGTCAAGCCGATGAGCTTCGTGGGGAGCCAGGCCATGGTGTTCTTCGAACCCATGGTCAAGGCGCTCTTCACCGGACATGGATACACACGGTTCGCGGCGCTGATGGAGCACCGCGAGAACATGGAGGTCTTCCTGCAGCGGATCGAAGCGGCCGACCGCAACCGCCAGGAGGACGAACGCAAACCGAGGAAAACGCCCAAATGAGCGATTTGCCAAAGACCATCACATCGGTGCTCGCCACCGACTGCGGGAGCACGACCACCAAGGCCATCCTGATCGAGAAGGTGGGGGACGAGTTCCGCCTCGTGGTCCGCGGCGAGGCCCCGACCACGGTGGAGGCGCCCTTCGAGGACGTGACCCGCGGTGTGCTCAACGCCATCCGCGAGGTCGAGGAGCTCGCCGGTCGTCGCCTTCTGGACGGCGAAACCATCATCACCCCGCGCAACGGGGACACCGGGGTGGACGTCTATCTCTCCACCAGCTCGGCCGGTGGAGGGCTCCAGATGATGGTCACCGGGGTGGTCAAGAGCATGACCGGGGAGTCGGCCGAACGGGCCGCCCTCGGAGCCGGGGCCATCGTCATGGACGTGATCGCCTCCAACGACAAGCGACTTCCGCACGAGAAGATCCAGCGCATCCGCCAGCTCCGCCCGGACATGATCCTCCTTTCGGGCGGGGTGGACGGGGGTACCACCCGTCACGTGGTGGAGTTGGCCGAGCTCATCGCCGCCGCCGATCCCAAGGCGCGGCTCGGCACCATGTACAAGCTGCCCATCATCTACGCCGGCAACAAGGACGCCACCAGCGAGGTCGAGCGCCTGCTGGGGGAGAAGACCTCGCTCAGCGTGGTCGACAATCTCCGGCCCAGCATGGAGCAGGAGAACCTCATGCCGGCGCGCCACGCCATCCACGATCTCTTCATGGAGCACGTGATGGCCCAGGCTCCCGGCTACAAGAAGCTCATGTCCTGGTCCCCGGTTCCCATCATGCCCACCCCGGCCGCGGTGGGCACCATCATCGAGACCATCGCCAAGGCGGAGGGGATCGACGTCCTGGGAGTGGACATCGGCGGCGCGACCACCGACGTCTTCTCGGTGTTCTCGGAGGTGTTCAACCGCACCGTCTCCGCGAACCTCGGCATGTCCTACTCGGTTTCCAACGTGCTCGCCGAGGCCAAGGTGGAGAACGTCATGCGCTGGGTTCCCTTCGACATGGACGAGGCGGACCTGCGCAACCGGATCAAGAACAAGATGATTCGTCCCACCACCATTCCCCAGAGCCTCGACGAGTTGATGCTCGAGCAGGCCATCTGCCGCGAGGCGCTGCGCCTGGCCTTCGAGCAGCACAAGGCCCTGGCGGTGGGGCTCAAGGGCGTGCAGCAGGAGCGGACCATCTCCGATACGTTCGAGCAGTCGAGTTCGGGAGAGACCCTGGTCAGCCTGGACAGCCTCAAGCTGGTGGTGGGCTCGGGAGGGGTGCTTTCCCACGCCCCGCGTCGGCAGCAGTCGCTGCTCATGATGACCGACGCCTTCCTCCCCGAGGGGGTGACCGAACTCGCGGTGGACTCCATTTTCATGATGCCCCAGCTCGGGGTGCTCTCCACCCGCTACCCCGAGGTGGCCACGGAGGTGTTCGAGAAGGACTGTCTCATCCGCCTCGGTACCGTGGTCGCCCCGTGGGGGACGGCCAAGGAGGGTCAGCCCTGCTTCACCGCGGTGATCCGGATGCCGGACGGCCAGGAGCAGCGGCACGAGTTGAAGCTCGGGGATCTGGTGCTCATTCCCCTGGACGGGGGGCAGGAGGCCGAGGCCACCCTCACCCCGGCCAAGGGGATGGATTTCGGGGAAGGCAAGGGCAAGCCGGTGCGCCGGACCATGAAGGGCGGGGTGGCCGGCGTGCTGCTGGACGCCCGGGGCCGCCGTCCGTTTGTCCTGCCCCAGGAAACGCAGAAGCGGGTGGAAGCGCTCACCCGCTGGAACCGCGCCGTGGACATGTATCCGACTGCGAAGCCGGAAGCGGTTTCGGTCTAGGCGGTCGGCGGCCCGGGCCGCCTCAAGGAGGAATTTCGTGGCACATGCCTATACGCCGGGACTTCGGGTCACCGGTCAGACGACGATCGACAAGATGCGGCGCCTTCCCCTCAAGGGGGACGTGGTCACCACCGTGGGGACCGTGCTCAAGGCCGAGGACGTGGTGGCCCGCACCGCGCTTCCCGGCAACGTGAAGACGGTGAACGTGGCCAACCAGCTCGGGGTGCCGCCGGCCGACGTGCCGTCCTGCATGCTCAAGGGCGAGGGGGATGCGGTCACCGAAGGCGAGGCGATCGCCCAGTCCAAGTCGCTGTTCGGTCTCTTCAAGTCCACCGCCAAGTCCACCGTGACCGGGACCATCGAGTCGGTCAGTTCGGTAACCGGACAGGTGGCCCTGCGCGAGCCGGCCATCCCGGTCGAGATCGACGCCTACGTGGACGGCACCGTTCGCGAGGCGCTTCCCGGCGAGGGGGTGGTCATGGAGACCCAGGGGGCGCTCATCCAGGGCATCTTCGGGATCGGCGGCGAGGGAGTGGGGACCCTGACCATGGTGGTGTCGTCGCCGGATGCGGTGGCCACGGTCAAGGACATCGGGGACCTCCAGGGCAAGATCGCGGTGGTGGGGGCCCAGGCCACCTACGACGTGATCATGGAGGCGAAGAAGAAGGGGGCGGTGGCCGTGGTGGCCGGCGGGATCGCCGATGCGGACCTGCGCCGCATTCTCGGGTTCGATCTCGGGGTGGCCATCACCGGCGGCGAGGACCTGGGGGTGACGGTGATCGTCACCGAGGGCTTCGGCAAGCTGGCCATCGCCGGGCGCACCTTCAACCTCCTGAAGGCGCTGGAAGGCAAGAAGGCCTCGGTCAACGGAGCGACCCAGATCCGGGCCGGGGTAATGCGGCCCGAGATCATCGTCCCGCACCAGGATGCCTCCATTGCCGTGGCCACCGAGGATGCCTTCGCCAAGGGACTGGACAAGGGCATGGTGATCCGGGTCATTCGTGAACCGTATTTTGGACGTCTGGGCGAGGTCACCGACCTGCCTCCGGAACTGGCGGTGATGGAGAGCGGCACCCGGGTCCGCGTACTCAAGGTGAAATTCGATGACGGTGTGGAGGCTGTGGTGCCCCGGGCCAATGTCGAGATGATCGAGGGATAGAGGAGTTTCATGAGCGAACCGATGAACGCGGCGGTGATCGGGATGGGAAAGATGGGTCTGGTCCACGCCTCCACGGTGAAGACCGACCCGCGCCTCAAGGTCACCGCCTTCTGCGATACCTCCAAGTTCATGCTGCAGGCCCTGGGCAAGTTCCTGCCCGACGTGACCATGTACGACGACTACGAGAAGATGCTGCGGGACGAGGCGCTGGATGTGGTCTACGTGGCCACCCCGACCAGCGCCCACTCGGCCATCGCCTCGACCTGCGCCCGTGCCGGCAAGCACGTGTTCGTGGAGAAGCCCCTGGGGACCACCCTGGCCGAAGCCCAGGACGTGGCCGACGCGGTGAGCGCGGCCGGGGTGCGCAGCCAGGTGGGCTACGTGTGTCGCTATGCGCCCACCTTCGAGCGGGCGCGGGAGATCGTGCGCTCGGGGGCCCTGGGACGCATTCTCGGCTTCGGCTCGGTCAAGTACTCCTCGGACGTCCAGAAACGGGTCGAGAAGAGCTGGCGGTTCATGGGCAAGGCCAAGTCCGGCGGGGGTGGGGGGGTCATCAACGAGTTCGCCTGCCACGGTGTGGATCTCCTGGTCTGGATGTTCGGCGAGCCCCGGGGGGTCCACGCGCACAAGGAGTCCTGGTACTCGGAGGAGGTCGAGGACACCGTGCACGCGGTCTTCAACTATGACGATTTCTCAGGCTGGTTCGATTCCAGCTGGTCCATGCAGGACTTCCGCAAGCCGTACAACAGGATCGAGGTAACGGGGGAGAACGGCAAGCTGAGCGTGACCGACTCGGAGCTCCGCTGGATGCTGCAGGCATCGCACGCCGGTCATGACGCCGGATGGCATGCGCTGAACGTCACCGATCTCTACCAGCCGGTGGACATGTTCGTCGGGGACATCATGTTCTCGCGCCAGGCCGACGACTTCCTGAAGTCGGTCGCGGGAGGGGAGCCGTCGCGCAGTCCGGCCGATTCGGCCCTGGCCACCCAGCGGGTACTGGAAGCCATGCATGGAGGGGCCTCCCGATGAGCAGCAACGGAGCGCTCGACCGCATCGTCCTCGGCGACAACCAGTTCTTTGCCGTGAACCACGCATCCCAGGAACGCACCTTCGAGCAGGCCCAGCGCTTCGCTACCGACGAGGCGATCCTCTCGGTGATGCGCGCCGCCTATGACCGGGGCATCCGGGGCATGATGCTCCACTCGCATCCCCGGGCCGAAGGGATCTGCGATGCCCTGCGCCGGGATCCCGGGGCATGGTCGGGGTTCGGGCTCTATCCCTGCATTCCCTACGCCTTCAAGTACGTGATGGCCCTCAACGAGAAGGGGTTCTATCCCGTGCTCAAGGACCAGCTCAAGAAGGGCGGGGTGGGGGGAAGCCTCTCCATGTTCATGAGCGGGGGACTGGGGCTGGCCACCGGTGATTTCATGAAGCTCATCACGGTGCTGGTGGACCTGGAGATGCAGCTGTTCCGGGACATCCCGATCCGTGCCGTGTTCCTTCACAACGTGGTGGTGGACCTGCTCCTCGCCCTGGAAATCAAGGGCGTGTTGCGACACTATGCGGACCATGTCCGCAAGCGCGGTTTCCGCCCGGGGTTCGGCAGCCTGAACCTGCCCACCCTGGTCCGGCAGCTGCGCGAGGAGGGGGTCGAGGACGCGGCCATCATGACCTCGGTCAACAAGGGGGGCTTCTTCATGAATCCCTCCCAGGCCGCCTGCGAGGCGTCCCTGGCCGATTCCGGGCTCGACGTCATGGCCATGTCCATTCTCGCCTCCGGGGTGACCCCGGCCGAGGAGGCCTTTCCCTACGCCGGCTCCTTCCCCGCGGTGAAGAGTTTCCTGTTCGGAGCCTCGCGTCCCCAGACCCTGGAGCGAAGCCTCGAGATCCTCAAGACCATGGAGGTTCGCTGAGCGACGGGGTACGCCCCCGGTTGCCCGAAGCCATGAACGAAGAACGGCGATATCCCAGCGGCGAGCACCCCTTGCCCTCCTTCGAGGAGGAGGCGCTCAGTCGCTCCGAGTACATCACCAGCCTCGTCCACTTCTATCGCGGGAATCTCGATCGCGCCACCCAGTGGCGGTTGCGTCTGGACAACACCACCAACTGGGCCATCATCTCGGTGCTGGGCCTGGTCACCTTCAGCTTCCGTGAGACCGAGAACTCCCACGTGGCCATGGTGGCGGGGATGGTCCTGGTCTTCACCTATCTCCACATCGAGGCGCGGCGGTTCCGGTTCTTCGACCTGTGGCGGGGCCGGGTCCACATGCTCGAGGAGAACTTCTTCGGGCCCATCCTGCGCCGGGACCTGCACAGTCCGGTCTCGAACTGGGGAAGGCTCGTCGCGGAGGATCTGCTCCACCCGCGGTTCAAGATCACCTATCACCAGTCGCTGCGTGCGCGTTTCCTTCGCAACTACTTCGTCCTGTTCATCCTGCTTTTCCTGGCCTGGGCGGTCGAGGTGTTCCACGCGTGGCATCTCATGCCCAAGGGATCGCCCCTGCTCGAGGCGGTGGCGGTGGGCCCGATTCCCTGGTGGGTGAGCCTCGTCGCGGTGGCAGGGCTGTACTCCTACCTGGTGCTGGTCGTGCTGCTCGTTCCCAACATCGGATCCCCGGAGGAGGAGTTCTGGGGGGAGGGCAAGACCAACGATCGCGTGCCGCGGGTGGATATCTGACCCTTCGGCAAGAATCTTTCCGTTGACCACCGTCGGAGCCCTTTGTTAGCGTTCCCCCGCCTCGGTCGACCTCGTACCCGCGCCTGACGGCGTGGGATGACCCGCACCGAAGTGCAGGTTTTCTGTGTCATCCCCCGGGACCCGTCCATGACGCGACTCAAGGTAACCTTGGCCCTCTGGGCCCTCGTGGCCACATGTGCCTTCGTTGGAGGCGTGGCCGAGGTGGCTCTGACGCCCGCCCTCGCCGGCTCCCTGGCTGGCACCGCCTTTGCCCAGGACGCGACCGGGGACGAGCCCGCCGCCGCTCCCGAGGCCGCCTGGTTCGAGACCGACGCCGCACCGGTCTTTGTTTCCCTCCTGATCTTCACCGTCATCTTCGTCTTCTGCATCAACCTGGCCCAGCGTGGGAAGAAGTTCTTCGTGCGCAAGATCGCCGGTCTGGATGCGGTGGAAGAGGCGGTCGGCCGGGCCACCGAGATGGGCAAGCCGGTGCTCTACGTACCCGGCATCGACGACGTCAACAACATCCAGACGATCTACTCCATGATCATCCTGGGCAACGTGGCGCGGACGGTGGCCCAGTACGAGACGCCGCTCATCGTCCCCATCTGCAAGGCGTTCGTGGTTCCGCTGGCCGAGGAAACGGTCAAGGGCGCCTATCTGGATGTCGGGGTCCCCGACGCCTACAACCAGAACAACATCCGCTATCTCTCCGAGGAGCAGTTCGCGTTCACCGCCGGGGTGGACGGCATCATGCTGCGGGAGAAGCCGGCGGCCAACCTCTTCATGGGCTCGTTCTTTGCCGAGAGCCTCATCCTCGCCGAGACCGGGTTCCAGACCGGTGCGGTGCAGATCGCCGGCACGGCGAACATCCACCAGCTCCCGTTCTTCGTCGTGGCGTGTGACTACACGCTCATCGGCGAGGAGTTCTACGCCGCCACCGCGTATCTTTCCATGGAGCCCAAGCTGGTCGGCACCCTGAAGGGGATCGACTACTTCAAGGTGCTCATCATGGTCCTGCTGGTCCTGGGCGCGGTGATGGAAACCCTCGGGAACAACACCCTTACCGACTTCCTGAGGCTCGACTGAACATGCTCCGACGCGAAGTGCCTCTGTTCATCACCATGATCGTCGGCTGGTTCATGATCGCGGACTTCTTCATCCCCAAGTTCGAGCCGGTGGGTACGGAGCTGCAGCAGTGGGCGGTCATCATGACCGCCTGTGCCGCCCTGCTCGGGGTGGCCAACGTGGCCCGCATCAACCTGCTCAAGGTGAGTCGTCGCGAGAAGGATTGGGGCTATTCCGCCCTCCTCATCACCGGCCTCGCCTTCATGATGCTGCTGGGGACCATCATCCCCATCGTCCGCTGGGCGTTCGGCATCGACGCCGAGTGGACGCTCGGATCCTACGGTCTCTCCGGAGTCACCGGGGGCACGCTCTTCGACAAGGTCTACAACACGGTCTACGTGCCGTTGCAGATGACCATGTTCGCCCTGTTGGCCTGGTTCATCGCCTCGGCCGCGTTTCGCGCGTTCAGGGTGCGGCGGGTCGAGGCGGGTCTGCTGGCCATCACCGCGGTGATCGTCATGCTGGGACGGGTTCCGGTGGGGGAGAAGATCATCCCCGGGATCGCCGATTTCACCGACTGGATCATGAACGTGCCCAACCTGGCCGCCAAGCGGGCCATCCTGATCGGTGCCGCGCTGGGCGCCATCTCCACCGGTCTCAAGGTCATCCTCGGTCTGGAACGCAACTTCCTGGGGGGTGATTGATCATGGCCGACCTGCTGCTGCGCATCGAACAGATGGACCGCCGGTGGGTGTTCGTCATCATGTTCATCGCGATCTCGGTACCCCTGTTCATTCCCATCCAGCTCCCCATCCGCGTCTCGGCCGAGGTCCAGGGATACTACGACCTGATCGAATCCCTGCAGCCGGGGGACGTCGTCTACCTGGCCGCGGATTACGATCCGGGTTCCCAGGCCGAGTTGAAACCCATGCTGGTCTCCTCCCTGGATCACCTCTTCCGCAAGGACATCAAGGTGGTGGGAGCCACCCTGTGGCCGGCCGGTCCACCGTTGTTGGCCAGCGCCCTGCAGCAGGTGGGGGACGAGTACGGCAAGGTTTCCGGTGTCGACTACGTCAACTTGGGGTTCAAGGAGGGGCGCGAGAGCGTCATGGTCCAGCTCGGGAAGTCGTTCCGCGGGGTCTACCCGACCGACTTCAACCGCACCCCGGTCGAGGAGCTTCCGCTGCTCGCCGAGAAGAAGCCCGACGGATCCTGGGTCATCGACACCTTCGAGGACGTCAAGGTGATCGTCAACGTGTCCGCCGGCTATCCGGGGACCAAGGAGTGGGTGCAACAGGTTCGTTCCCGCTACAACATTCCCATCGTCTCCGGGTGTACCGCGGTCAGCGCGCCGGAGTACTACCCCTACGTCCAGTCCGGGCAGTTGTCGGGTTTGCTGGGTGGGCTCTCGGGAGCCGCCGAGTACGAGAAGCTGACCGGCCGCATCGGGGTGGCCACCACCGGGATGGCCGGCCAGAGCCTGGGTCACGTCACCATCGTGGTCCTGATCCTGATCGGTAACATTCTCTACTTCGTCAACAAACGCCGTCGTGTGGCGGGGAGCGAGTCGTGAGCCCTAGCGGTGATCCCTGGGTTTGGCTCTCGGCCATCCTGACCGTTGCCATTCTCAGCTACCTGTTCAAGGACAACCCCTTCTACAAGGTTGCCGAGTATCTCTTCGTCGGGGTGGCCGCCGGGTACTACCTCAGCATCCAGTTCGACAACGTGCTCATTCCCAACCTGTTCCAGCCGGTGCAAAACAGTGCCTCGGCGGCCATCGGGGGGGAGTTCACCCGGGAATTGTGGCGCATCTTCGCGCTCATCCTGGGCATCATGATGTTCGCCCGGTTTGTCCCGTCGGCCTCGTGGTTGTCCCGTTGGCCCATGGGGGTCATGGTGGGGGCGTTCTCCGGTCTGGCGGTGATCGGCGCGGCCCAGGGTGACCTGATCGTCCAGATCCGATCCAACCTGATTCCGCTCATGGCGGACGGCTCCCTGGATACGATGCGCAGCGCCGAGGGGGTGATCGCCACCACCATGTCCATCCTCGGCCTGTTTTCCAACGTGATCCTCATCACGGGACTGTTGGCCTGCCTCTACTACTTCTTCTTCTCCGCGGAACACCGCGGTTTTGGTGGGGGGGTGGCCCGGGTGGGCATCTACTTCCTCATGATCTCCTTCGGTGCGTCCTACGGGTTCACCGTCATGGCGCGTATCTCCCTGGCTCTGGACCGGCTTCGCTTTCTCTATGAGACCTGGTTGGGTCTCCCGGTCATCCAATAGTCAGGGTGGGGCTTCCCCGGCTCCAGAGGTCCAATCCGGCGTGGGCGGGTCCGTTTGACAAGCCCCGGACGCCTTCCTATACTCCTCATGCTCTTCTGTATAACCCCCCTCGCTGAACGCACTTAAGTGGGCTTGATGCTTCCCAAGGAGCTTTCCATGCGACGATCCCGGAACTTCAGCGTTTTGCTCTTTGCCGCCCTTTCCCTGGGGGTGGTTGCTTGCGGAGGCGGCACGGACCAGGCCGCCGACGACACGGCGAGCGCTGACAAGTCCGCCGCGGCCCCGGCTCCCGAGGTGACCCGCGAGGACCCCAATCCGCGTCCGGCGGACGCGCGGGTCATGGAGGCGGCCAACGGCCGCTACGGCGGGCGCTATATCGCCACCCTGCGCCAGGACCCCAAGACCTGGAATTCCCTCGGGGCCAACGAGACCTCCAGCACCGATATCACCAATGGCCCGCTGTTCGAGGGGCTGACCAATCTCAACTACTCCACCTTCGAGGTCGAACCGGCCCTGGCCAAGTCCTGGGAACGTTCCGAGGACGGGCTCACCTGGACCTTCCACCTGCGCGAGGGGCTTCGCTGGTCGGATGGGGAACCCCTGACCGCGGATGACATCGTCTTTTCCTCGAAGATCGTCTACGACGAGACCATCAATCCGTCGGTCTCCGCGCTGGTGCGGGTGGAAGGCGAGCCCTTCGAGTTCTCCAAGATCAACGACCTGACCGTGCAGATCCGTCTGCCCAAGCCCTACGGTGCCTTCCTCAGCGTGATCGGTTCGGTCTACATCATGCCCGAGCACAAGCTGGCCGGTCCCTACGCCGCCGGCAACTTCGAGTCCTCCTACGGGGTGAACTCGGATCCCTCGGAGATCGTGACCTGCGGACCCTGGCGGCTCAAGCAGTTCGTGAGCCAGCAGAAGGTGGTCCTGGCCCCCAACCCGCACTACTACCGATTCGATCCCCAGGGAAACCGGTTGCCGTACCTCGATGAGCTGGTCTACCTGATCGTTCCGGACCAGAACGCGGAAGTGCTCAAGTTCCAGAGCGGCGAGTCGGACGAGGTGTACTTCCGCGCCGAAGACTACGCCATGCTCAAGGACGGCGAGGAGAAGGGGAACTACACGGTCTGGGATCTGGGTTCCGAGATGGGCACCAACATGGTCTGGTTCAACATGAACCCCCGCAGCAACCCGGATACCGGGAAGCCGTATGTCGACCCCAAGAAGTCGAAGATCTTCAACGACGTCCACTTCCGTCGCGCGGTGGCCCACGCCATCGATCGTCAGGCCATGGCCAACACCGTGTTCTACGGGATGGCCGATCCTCTCTACGGCTCGATCCCTCCGGCCAACAAGCTCTGGTACAACCCGGACGTCAAGCGCTACGAGTACGACCTCGAGGTCTCCAAGAAGATGCTCGAGGATGCCGGGTACAAGGATCGCAATGGCGACGGCGTGCGCGAGTCCGAGGACGGAACACCGCTTTCCTTCATCCTGCTCACCAACGCGGACAACAAGGAACGGATCGGGATGGCCAACATCCTGACCAACGACCTGGCCAAGGTCGGCATCAAGTGCACCCTGTCCCCGTCGGACTTCAACAGCATCATCACCAAGCTGCGCGAGAGCTACGACTACGACGCCATCATGCTGGGACTGACCGGTGGCGTGCCGCCCGATCCCATCATGAGCTCCAACGTCTTCAAGTCCTCGGGCAAGACCCACTTCTGGAACCCCGAGCAGCCCGAGCCGGCCACCGAATGGGAAGCGGAGATCGACCGCCTCATGGACGAGCAGATCCAGTCCATGGACGACGCGGAGCGCAAGCGGATCTTCGACCGGGTACAGCGGGTTCTCTCGGAGAACGCGCCCATGCTCTACACGGTCAACCGCCGCGGCTTCATCGCCATCCGCAACAAGTTCACCGGGCTCGAGCCCAGCGTGTTGCGGCCCTGGGTGCTGTGGCGCGGGGAGACGGTGAGCTTCGACCCCGCCGGGGCCCGGCCGGTTGTGGCGCCGGGCCAGGAGTAGGCCAGGCCGGTGACCCAGCTCATCATCAAGCGTCTCCTGCACATGATCCCGGTGCTGTTCGGGATCTCGTTCCTGACCTTCATGGTCATGCAGCTCGCCCCGGGGGACTTCCTGTCCCAGATGGAGCTCAACCCCCAGGTCAGCGACGAGACCATCGCGTCCATGCGGGCCAAGTTCGGGCTGGATAGGCCGTGGTACATCCAGTACGGCATGTGGCTCAAGAACATCGCGGTGGACCAGAACTTCGGGGAGTCCTTCGCCCGGCACCAGCCGGCCTTCGACGTCCTCAAGCCGGCGCTGCTGAACACCCTGCTGCTCGCGGTGGCGGCGGCCTTCTTCACCTGGACCATCGCCATCCCGCTCGGGATCATCGCCGCCGTGCGTCAGTACTCCTGGGTCGACAAGATGTCCTCCCTGGTCGCCTTCATCGGGTTATCCATCCCGGAGGTGTTCCTGGCCCTGCTTCTCCTGTTGCTGGCGGCCAAGACCGGGTGGTTTCCCATCGGGGGGATGCAGGACCT
Source organism: Candidatus Eiseniibacteriota bacterium (assembly GCA_942491735.1). Taxonomy (GTDB): domain Bacteria; phylum Eisenbacteria; class RBG-16-71-46; order JABDJR01; family JABDJR01; genus CALOCN01. Next base: position 2,108,740 of record CALOCN010000014.1, read on the forward strand.
CGACGCGGAGACCCTCGGTTGGTGGCCCCGCACCGTGGACATGATGCATCACCTGTTCCTCCCCGCGGTGGTGCTGGCCACGGTTCCCCTGGCCAGCCGCATGCGGCAGATGCGGGGGAACCTTCTCGACGTGCTGCGGGCGGACTACGTGACCACGGCCCGGGCCAAGGGGCTTCCGGAGCGGACGGTCGTGGTCAAGCATGCGGTGCGCAACGCCATCAATCCCCTCATCACCTTGTTCGGCTACACCCTCGGTTTCCTTCTTTCCGGGGCCTTCCTGGTCGAGGTTGTCTTTTCCTGGCCCGGTCTGGGCCGGGTGACCATCGACGCCCTGTTTGCCCGCGATCTCTACGTGGTGATGGGGTCCGTCCTCCTCGCTTCGACCCTGCTCATCCTGGGCAACCTCATCGCGGATATCCTGCTCGCCATCACCGATCCGCGGATCAAGGTGTAACGTGGCCACTGCGCAAGCGCGTCGACCCGACGAACGTCCCACCACCAGCGCGGAACCGGTCAAGGGGGTGGGCCCCTGGGGCCTGTTCTGGCGGCACTTCCGCAAGTCGCAGATCGCGGTGATCGGCAGCGTCATCCTGGTCCTGTTCTACTTCGGGGCACTTTTTGCCCCCTTCATTGCCCCGTATCCGTCGGACATGCAGGATCGGGAACACGGGTTCCACCCGCCGACGCCCATCCATGTGAAGGATGCCGACGGCAACTGGTCCCGTCCCTTCGTCTACGGTTCCACCCTGGCCGATCGCCTGCGCACCCGCTACGAGGTGGAGCCGGACCGGCGCTATCCCATCAAGCTGTTCGTGAAGGGCTCCGAGTACAGGCTCCTCTGGCTCATTCCGACCGACATCCATCTGTTCGGGGTGGAGGAGGGAGGCAAGGTCTTCCTCTGCGGTACGGACCAGTTCGGGCGGGACGTCTTTTCCCGACTCCTGTTCGGTTCGCGCATCTCGCTTTCGGTGGGCCTGTTCGGGATTCTCATCACCTACTCGCTGGGACTCCTGTTCGGAGGCGTGGCCGGGTACTACGGGGGACTGACCGACAACATGCTCATGCGCGGGTCGGAAATCCTCATGTCCGTGCCCTCGCTCTATCTCATCCTGGCCCTGCGGGCCGCCTTCCCGGCCGATCTCCGTTCGGATCTGATGTACCTGATGATCATCCTGATCCTGTCCCTGGTCTTCTGGGCCGGGCTCTCCAGGATCATCCGGGGCATGGTGCTCAGCATCCGGGAGAACGAGTACGTCACCGCGGCCGAGGCGCTGGGTGTGTCCTCCATGCGGATCATCATCCGGCACATCCTGCCCAACACGCTGTCCTTCGTCATCGTGGCCGCCACCCTCAGCGTGCCGGCCTACATCCTGGGCGAGGTGGCCCTGTCGTTCCTGGGTGCGGGCATCCAGGAACCCATCGCATCCTGGGGCAACATGCTGCAGCAGGCCCAGGGGGTGAAGGCCCTGACCTCGTTCCCCTGGCTCCTGGCGCCGGGTGTGTTCATCTTCCTCACCGTCCTTGCCTTCAATTTCATGGGGGACGGACTGCGGGACGCCCTCGATCCCAAGAAAGTCGAGGGTTGATCATCTTGTGGAGTAGCGAATGGAGCAGGACGTGAGCGGGGGACGCAAGGGGGACGGCCCCATCCTCGAGGTGAACGGGCTGGAAACGGTGTTCAACACCGACGACGGCGTGGTGCGCGCGGTCAACGGGGTGAGCTTCGACGTCTCCCCGGGGGAGACCCTTGGTATCGTGGGGGAGTCCGGCTGCGGGAAGACGGTCACCGCGTTCAGCGTGCTCCGGTTGATCCCCATGCCCCCCGGGCGGATTGCCGCCGGCACCATCACCTACGAGGGCAGGAACCTCCTGGAGATGTCCGACGACGAAATGCGGCGCATCCGGGGGAACGAGATCTCGATGATCTTCCAGGAGCCCATGACCGCGCTCAACCCGGTCTACACCGTCGGTGACCAGATCGGCGAGGCCATTCGCCTGCACCAGGGGGTCGGGCGCAAGGAGTCGCGTCTGCGGGCCATCGAGATGCTCACCCTGGTGGGCATCCCCATTCCGGCGCAGCGGGTGGACGAGTATCCACATCAGCTCTCGGGCGGAATGCGTCAGCGGGTGATGATTGCCATGGCCCTCTCCTGCAATCCCGCGTTGCTCATCGCCGATGAACCCACCACCGCGCTCGATGTGACCATCCAGGCCCAGATCCTGGAGTTGCTCAAGAAGCTCCAGACGGATCGGGGGATGGCCATCCTCCTCATCACCCATGACCTGGGGGTGGTGGCCGAGAACTGCGACCGGGTCGCGGTCATGTACGCGGGCAAGATCGTGGAACACACCGATGTCCATGCCATCTTCAACGGCCCCAAGCATCCCTACACGATCGGGCTGCTCGAATCGATTCCCAAGATGGGTGACCGGAAGGAAGTGCTCAGCGTCATTCACGGCACCGTGCCGCCACCCACCGCGTTTCCGTCCGGATGCGCGTTCCATCCCCGCTGCCCGTTCGCCGAGGAACGCTGTGCGCGGGAAGAGCCGGTTCTTGAACCGGCCGGAGAGGATCACATGGTGCGGTGTCATCGATGGCGTGAGGTTCCGGCCCTCATGGCGCAGGGGGTGACCTTCTGATGGACGGAAACCTGCTGATCGCCCATCTCATGGCCATTGTGCTCGGGTTCCCGTTCTGGAAGCGGACCCGCAAGGAGGCGCGGGACGAGGGTATGCCGATGGGGGGCGTCATGGCCCGCCTCGTTCTCTTCGGGATCTATGGTGTGTACTCGGTCGACATCGAACGGGATGCCCGGGTCCGTGACATGGCCGGTCCTCCCACCTGGGGGACGGTGGCGCTTCTCGCCGCGCTCTCACCCACGCTGCTGGTGCTGGTGGGGGCTCCGGTGGGCATGGGAATCCTGATCGGAGTGGGGCTGTGGATCGGGTTCCATCTGGTCTATCGGGCCCGTCGCCCGGTCCTGACCGTCGAGAAGGTGCTCAACCGGGCCGAGCGGCGGGGTCGTCGTCGGGATGACGGCGAGTTCCTCCTCGTCCTGGAAGGGCTCAAGAAGTTCTTCCCCATCCGCAAGGGGTTCTTCAACCGACCGGTCGGTGCGGTGCGGGCGGTGGACGGGATCGATCTCCGGGTCAGGCCGGGGGAGACGCTGGGGCTGGTGGGGGAGTCCGGCTGCGGCAAGACCACGGCCGGTCGCTCGGTGTTGCGTCTCATCGAACCCACCGCAGGATCCATCCGCTATCGCGGGGTGGACCTTGCCCATCTCACCACCCCGGAACTCCGGGCGATGCGCAAGGAGGTCCAGATCATCTTCCAGGACCCCTACTCCAGCCTGAATCCGCGCATGACGGTGGAAGCGATGCTCAAGGAGGCGCTGGCGATCCACGGGCTGGCCCGCGGCGCCGCGGCCAATCGCCGCGTGGCCGAACTGCTGGAGATGGTGGGACTCAGCGCCTACCACGCCCGGCGCTATCCGCACGAGTTCTCCGGCGGGCAACGGCAGCGGCTCGGCATCGCCCGGGCCCTCGCCGTGGAACCCACCCTCATCATCTGCGACGAGCCGGTCAGCGCGCTGGACGTATCGATCCAGGCCCAGATCGTGAACCTGCTCGGCGAGCTCCAGAAGAAGCTCGACCTGACCTATATCTTCATTGCCCACGACCTCGCCGTCGTCGAGCACATCAGTGACCGGGTGGCGGTCATGTACCTCGGTCGCGTGGTGGAGTTGGCCGAGCGGGATGATCTCTACAACAACCCCCGCCACCCCTACACACGCGCTCTCCTCTCCGCGGTTCCGGTGCCGGTCCCGGGCGGTGCCAAGAACCGGATCATCCTGTCGGGTGACGTGCCCAGCCCGGCCAATCCTCCCTCCGGATGCCCTTTCCATCCCCGCTGTCCGGATGCACGTCCCGAGTGCGCCAGCACCGATCAGTCGCTGGACGAGATTGCCCCGGACCATTGGGTGGCCTGTCACCGGGTGGCCGACCTCGGGGATTGGTCGCCGGCCGGCGTCACCTCCGCCTGAGCCCCCAGCGGCGGGCCCACCGGGCCCCTCAAGGGGGGGCGCGTTCCTGCCGATAACGACCGGGAGAAGAATCCCATGTCGTTGTCCCTGCCCGTTCGCTCCCATACCCTGATCCTGGCCGCTCTCCTGGGTGGTCTCTTCCTCCCGTTCGGGCAGGACACCGGCCCCCTGTGGGTGGTGGCCCTGACCTGGTTCCTGGTCTGCCTCGTCACCGATGCCCTCTGGCATGTGTCCCTGGACGGCCACACCAGCCTCACCATGGCCCCCGCCGCCCACATCGCGACCCTGGCCCTGCTGCCGATCGGTCCCGCGGTGGTCATTATCGTGGTCAGCTCGGTCTGCGGGGCCCTGATCTGGCGGCGACGCGGCCTGGGTTCGGCCCTGGCCCGGGGAGCGAGCAACGGAGCCGCCGCCGGGGTGGCGGCCGCGGTTCTCCTGGGCGCCGGCGCCTATCTCCCCTGGACCACCGGCGCCCCAAGCGGCGCCCTGCTCGATCCGTCGCGGCTGGTCGGGCTTTCCCTGGCCGGAGTTGCCTACCTGCTGCCCAACCAGATTTTCAGCGCGATGCGGGGGCGCACCGACCGATCGGTCCGCTGGTCCGAAGCATGGCGGGGGGCGTTCGGGTACGAGACCGAGCTGGTGACCTCGGCCGCCATGATCCTCGTCGCCCTGCTCGCGGTGTTCTGCTACGGAACCCTCGGCTATCGCGGCATTCTCCTGTGCGCCATGCCGCTCCTCTTCGTGCGGGACGGGTCGCAGCGCTATGTCGAGCTCGAGTCGGCGCAGTCCAAGCTGGTCACCAACGAACGCCTGGCGGCCAAGGGGGAGATGGCGGCGGAGATCGGGCACGAGTTGAACAACTATCTCGCTGCGGTCTCCGGTCGGGCCCAACTGTTGCTGCGTCGCATGACACCGGGGGAGGAGGGTTCGGTGGGAGACGAGGCCGAGCGGATCCGGCAGCTGGCCACCCGCATGTCCGAACTGGCCAAGGGACTCATGGATTTCTCGCACCAGGGCCGCAAGCGCAGCGTGTTCGGGGTGAACGAGCTGGTCGAGAAGACCATGGAGTTCGTGAAACCCCAGCCCCGTTTCCGGTCGGTCACCTTCAGCTTCGACCCGGCCTCACCGCTTCCGGACGTGGAGATGGATCCGGGCCAGATCCAGCAGGTGTTGCTCACCCTCTTCGGTCGCGCGGCCGGGAACGGGGGGGCGGGATCGGAGTCGTCGGTATCCATCCGCACCTGGGAAGACCCGCGCCGCAAGCGGGTGGGGGTGGAGATCCGTTCCGGATTGCGACTCGTGGAGGGCACCGGTGATTCCGGGGGAGATCCGGAGATCGGGACCGTCGACCGTATCCTCAAGCGGAACCAGGGCCGGCTCGAGCGGGTCAACGATCCCGAGGATGGCGAGACCTTCCGCGTGCTGCTCCCCGCAGCCTGATCCTCGCGGTAGGATGGTCCCATGGACCGCCGACCCGCCCCGCCACGCCTGACCCGACCCGCCGCGCGTCAATCCTATGCCCACGGGGCCCGGGTGTGCGCACGTCTGCGGGAGGCGGGCCACGATGCCTGGCTGGTCGGCGGGGGGGTACGGGACCTGCTGCTGGGTCGCACGCCTTCCGACTGGGACGTGGCGACCTCGGCGGAGCCTGACCAGGCAATGGCCCTGTGGCCCCATGCGGTGCCGACCGGGATGCGTCACGGCACGGTGACCGTGCACGAGGGGGGGGAGCCGATCGAGCTGACCACCTACCGGCTGGAGGGGCCCTACACCGACGGGCGGCGACCGGACTGGGTGCGATTCGAAGCCAACCTCGAAGAAGACCTGCGGCGACGCGACTTCACCGTCAACGCGATGGCCTTGGACCCGGGCAGCGACACCCTGGTCTGCGTGGACGGGGCGCTCGAGGACCTGGAGCACCGGGTGCTACGCACGGTCGGTTCCCCGGCCGAGCGATTCGGCGAGGATGCCCTTCGCCTCATGCGCGCGGCGCGCTTCGCCGCCACCCTGGAGTTCGCGCTCGATCCGCAAACCGAGGCGGCGATGGCTCCACTGGCCGCGACCCTGGAGGCGGTGGCCGCGGAACGGATCCGGGACGAACTCCTGAAGCTGCTCGGGGCGCCCCGCCCTTCGGTCGGGCTGGAGATCCTGCGCCGGACCGGTTTGCTTGGGCACGTCCTACCGGAGCTGCTGGAAGGAGTCGGGGTTTCGCAGAACCGCTACCACGCCTATCCGGTCTACGAGCATACGCTGCATGCGGTGGACGCCGCTCCGGCGGACCAACCCCGGGTACGTCTGGCCGCGCTGCTGCACGACGTGGGGAAACCGCGAACCCGGCGCGAGGTGGACGGGGAGGGGACCTTCCATCGTCACGAGGTGGTCGGGGCCCGCATGGCCGACGAGGTCCTCGATCGACTTCGGTTCTCCGGCAAGGAGCGTCGCCACGTGGTGCACCTGGTCCGGGAGCACATGTTTCACTATACGCCCGAATGGACCGATGGGGCGGTGCGGCGGTTCCTGGCCCGGGTGGGACGGGAGTCGCTGCCGGATCTGTTCACCCTGCGGCGCGCCGACCGTGTGGCGGCGGGGATGGGCAAGGATCCCTCGGTGGGTCTGGATGAGCTCCAGCAACGGATCGAGGCGGTGATCGCCCGGGACGACGCGGTGTCCATCGCGGATCTCGCGGTGGACGGAAGAGCCCTCATGGAGGGCCTGGGGGTGGGGCCCGGCCCGCAACTGGGGCGGCTGCTTGGTCGTCTGCTGGATCGGGTGATCGAGGATCCCGGGCTCAATACCCGGGAGCGTCTGCTGGAAATCGCACGGACCCTCAACCCGATGGTTGACGACGCCTCATCGGATGAATAGATTGGCAGGAACGGCTGCAGGCGCCGTATGGAGGGGATCCCACCGAACGTGAAGACGACCATACTGATGCGACGGTTGGGGGCGCTGGGCGCCGCCGTTCTGCTGCTCGTGGTGGGGCTCAACACCGCCCTCGACATGCGCCGGACTCCGGTGGCCTACTCCGAACTGACCTCGGTGTCCACCTGCCTGCGCACCGCTTCGGCCGGCCCGGTGGCCTCCGGCGAGATGAGTTGCGTGGAAATCCACCGACTCCAGCCGGGGCAAGCCCTGGCCACGGCCATGCAGGCCTGGGGGTTCGCCCCCGGTTCGGTCTCGGCCTGGGTGGCCGCGTTTTCCGAACACGCCGATCTGGGGCACCTGCGTCCCGAGGACACCTTTCGGCTCTGGCGTCTGGAGAGCGGTGTGGTGAACCGGCTCGACTACCAGCGCTCCCCCGGAGAGCGGGTCGTGGTGGAGCCTTCCCGTGACGGGTTCGCCGCCCACCTGGAAACGGACCCGGTCGACTTCCGTCTGGTCAAGCTGGCCGGGCCGGTGAAAGGGAGCCTCTACCTGAGCCTGCGCGCGGTGCGGGGGAGTCCCGCGCTGGTCGCCGACTTCGCCGATCTGTTTGCCTGGGATTTCGACTTCTTCACCGAGACCCGAGAAGGGGACCGGTTCGAGATGGTGGTCGAGGAGCGTCGGATCGACGGGGTGCTCATGGGGTACGGTCGCATCCACGCGGCCCGCTATCACCCCCGTGGGGCGGCCGTGCCCCTGGAAGCCTTCGCCTACCACTGGGACGAAGCGGGAAGCGAGTCGGGTGGGTTCTACACGCGCGACGGGCACTCCATCCAGCGTTTCTTCCTCAAATCCCCGCTCAACTATCGCCGCATCTCGTCGCATTTCACCCACAAACGGTTCCATCCCATCCTCAAGAAATACCGCCCCCATCTCGGGGTCGACTACGCCGCGCCCATGGGAACCCCGGTGGTTGCGCTGGGCAACGGCAAGGTGGAATCGGTGGGAACACGGGGAGGCTACGGGAAGACGGTGCGCATCCAGCACAACAAGACCTACCTGACCCAGTACGCGCACCTGTCCAAGTACGCGGCCGGGGTCCGCACCGGAACCCGGGTCAAGCAGGGGCAGGTCATCGGATACGTGGGAAGCACCGGCCTCTCGACCGGTCCCCACCTCGATTTCCGGATGCAGGAGAACGGGAAGTGGGTAAATCCGCTGACCGTGGGGGGCGGACAGTCCGAACCGATTCCCGGTGCGCGCCGGGCCGGGTTCACCGGTGCGCTCCAGGCGGCAGACCGTCTCCTGGACGGTTTGGAGCCGGGGCAGGGGATCGCGGTGGCCCTGCCGGGGCCCACGGCCCCCGTTCTGGCGGCCTCCCAGCTTGACACCCCCGGGACGCCCTGATAGGGTCCCCCGGTAACTCGTGAGAATACCCGGGCTTGCGCCATTCGGGCCCCCGGCCGCGTGATCTTCTCGACCCAAAACTCACCCCAGGAATCCGTTCATCCATGATCGAAAAGACCCAGGGAACCGAGACCCGTTCCCGGGTGAACGTGGCCCGACTGAGAGACCCGGTTGAGCACGACCTGGCAGAGGTGCGTGAGGAACTTGCGCGCTTTTTCGTGTGCGATGTGGAGCTCATCAACGAGATCTCCAAGCACATGCTGCGGGTCAAGGGCAAATACTTCCGGCCCACCCTGCTCCTGTTGACCCACCGGCTCGGTCGCGACGTCACCCGTGAAGCCATCATTGCCGCGACCATCGTCGAACTGATCCACACCGCGACCCTGGTGCACGACGATTCCATCGACCGGTCGTTCCTGCGGCGCGGCGTTCCCACCGTGAACAGCGTGTGGAACGATCAGACCTCGGTCATCATGGGGGACTACCTCTACTCCAAGGCGTTCTTCGTTCTGGCCGAGAACAACATGTTCGAGGTCATGAACTGCCTGGCCAAGGCCACCCATCGCATGAGCCTCGGCGAAATGCTGGAACTGCAGTGCCAGCTCCGGTTCGACATGACCGAGGACCTCTACAACCGGCTCATCCTGGGCAAGACCGCCGTGCTCATCTCCGCCGCCTGTGAGGTGGGGGGGCTGCTGGCCTTCGGGGACGGCAAGGAGCGCAAGCTCCTGTCCGACTTCGGAACCAGCCTGGGCATGGCGTTCCAGATCACCGACGATCTCCTGGACATCGAGGGGGATGTGGAGTCGCTGGGCAAGAACACCGGCTCCGACATCCGCGACGGCAAGGTGACCCTGCCGCTCATCCACGCCTTCCGGGCCGCGCCCGAACCGGAGTCCCGCGCCATCCAGGAGCGCATGCGCGCCGACGAACTCGACGAGGCCGGCGCGGCCGAGGTGGCCGTCTTCGCCGAGCGTCACGGCGGTCTCGAGTACGCCCGCCAGCGGGCGCGGGGACACGCCGATCGTGCGCTGGAACTCCTCGATCACTTCCATGCCGGTTCCATCCGGGACACCCTGCGCGATGCCGTGGAGTACGTTCTGGATCGACGCCAGTGAGCGCTTCGGTGACCCCGGACCAGGAGTCGATCACCCCGCACGATCTCGCCGTCCGCGCCGGAAACCTGGCCTCGGAGAAGCTGGCCCACGACGTGGTGGTGATGGATCTGCGCGACGTGTCCCCGGTGTGCGACTGGTTCGTCATTGCCACCGCGGACTCGGAACCCCAGGTGCGGGCGGTGGCCGACCATATCGAAGAGGGATTGCGCTCCCTGGGCGAGAAGCCCTGGCACGTGGAGGGCCGCGAAGGAAAGCATTGGATCCTCATGGACTACGTGCACTTCGTGGTGCACGTGTTCCTGCCGGAAACGCGCGAGGTCTACATGCTCGAGCGACTGTGGGGAGACGCCCCCCGCGAGGAGGTGACGGGTGGAACGGGAGATTCGTGAGGCGCTCCTCGATGTGGTGGGACAAGCCTGGCCGGAACTCGACCTGGAGGCCGTCCGCCTCGAGGTGACCGTTCCCCGGGAACGCGGGCACGGGGACTACGCGACCTCGGCCGCGATGACCCTGGCCAAGACCCTGCGCCGCGCCCCCCGGGAGATCGCCCGGGACCTCGCCGAAGGCCTGCGCGTCCACACCGATCTGGTGGAGCAGGTGGACATCGCCGGCCCGGGGTTCATCAACGTGCGCGTGTCACGGGACCGGCTTCGTTCGCAACTGGCCCGCATCCTCGACGAGGCGGAACGCTACGGACAGAGCGATCTGGGTCAGGGTGCCCCGGTCCAGGTCGAGTACGTCAGCGCCAACCCCACCGGTCCCCTGAACGTGGTCAATGCCCGCGCGGCCGCGTTCGGCGCCGCCCTGGCCAGGATCCTCGCCTTCACCGGCTTCCGCACCGAGACCGAGTTCTACTGCAACAACGTGGGGGGACAGATCGATCTCCTGGGGGACACCTTTCTCGCCCGGGTGCGCGAGGCTCGCGGCGAGGGGGAGGCGGTCATCCCCGAAGGGGGTTACCAGGGGACGTACTTCAAGGACCTTGCCCTGGACCTGGGGCCAGGGGAGGCCGAGGCGGCGTTTGCATCCGAGGACCCGCGGCGCGCCATGGCGGCGTTGGCGGTGGACCGGATCCTCCAATGGCAGGAACGGGATCTCAAGGCCTACGGGGTCACCTTCGATCGATGGTTCCGCCAGTCCGAGTTGTACCCGGAAGGAGTGGCCTCCGCGTTGCAGCGGTTGCGGGACCGGGGTCACGTCTACGAAAAGGACGACGCGGTCTGGTTCCGGGCCACGGACTTCGGGGACGACCAGGACCGGGTCCTGGTACGGGCCAACGGGGAGCCCACCTACTTCCTTGCCGATCTCGCCTACCACACCGACAAGCACGACCGGGGCTACACGACCGCCATCGACATCTGGGGTCCCGACCATCACGGGTACATCGCGCGGATGCAGGCGGCCATGGAGGCGCTCGGGTTCGGACGCGACTGGTTGCAGATCCTGATCGTGCAACAGGTGAACCTGCTGGCCGACGGCAAGCCGGTCAAGATGTCCAAACGGGCCGGGGAGTTCATCACCCTCGAGGAACTCATCCAGGACGTGGGGCGGGACGCGGCGGCGTTCTTCTTTCTCATGCGTCGGGCCGAGAGCCATCTCGATTTCGACATGGACCTCGCGCGTCGGGAGAGCGAGGAGAACCCGGTGTTCTACGTCAAGTACGCCCATGCCCGGATCTGCGGTCTCCTGCGCAAGGCGGCCGAGGCGGGTGCGTCGGACGAGGATGCGGACCTGGCGCGCCTGTCCGAGGAACCCGAGTTCGATCTGCTCAAGACCCTCATCCAGTTTCCCGAGCTCCTGCAGGGGGCGGCCCTGGCCCGGGAACCGCACCGCATCACCCAGTACCTGCGTGAGGTCTCCCAGACCTTCCACGTCTTCTATCACGAGTGCCGGGTCATCGGCCCGGACCCCGACATCACCGGTGCGCGGCTCGCGCTGACACGCGCGGCGCGCCAGGTCCTCGCCAACGGTCTCCGGCTCCTCGGCATCGAGGCGCCGGAACGCATGTAGTCGTTGGGGAAGGGAGAACCCGCCTTGAGTGTTTGCGTCGTCGGATCCGTGGCCCTGGACACGGTCAAGACCCCTTTCGGCGAAATGGAGGATGCCCTCGGCGGCTCCGCTTCGTTCTTCTCCGTGGCCGCGCGCCACTTCACCCCGGTCGGTATCGTGGCCGTGGTGGGGGACGACTTTCCCTCGGCCCATATCGACCTGTTCCGCGAACGGTCCATCGACGTGAGCGGGATCGAGACCGCGCCCGGGCGTACCTTCCGCTGGTCGGGAGAGTACGGGTACGACCTCAACAGTCGCACCACCCTCGACACCCAATTGGGCGTGTTCGAGGATTTCAAGCCGCAGCTCTCCCCGGAGCATCGGGCGGCGCGGTTCCTGTTCCTGGCCAACATCCATCCCGAGCTGCAGCTGGGCGTGCTGGACCAGGTGGACGACCCGGTCATGACCGTGCTCGACACCATGAACTTCTGGATCGAGGGGGCGCCCGAGTCCCTGGAGAAAGTGGTGCGGCGGGTGGATGTGGTGCTGCTCAACGACGAGGAAGCACGCATGCTCACCGGCGAGTCGAACCTCCTCAAGGCGGCGCGGAAGATCCTCGACATGGGCCCGTCCCTGATGATCATCAAGAAGGGGGAGCACGGCGCCCTGGTCCATGGCCGGGACTTCATGTTCTCGGCGCCGGTGTATCCGCTGGAGGACATCTTCGACCCGACCGGGGCGGGGGACACCTTTGCCGGAGGGTTCCTGGGCTATCTGGCCTCCCGTGACGACCCGTGGGCCGAGCGGGAGATCCGCCGGGCGGTCATCTACGGCACCGTGCTGGCCTCGTTCACCGTGGAGGCGTTCAGCCTCAACCGTCTGGCCTCGGCCACCCGGGACGAGATCGAGGGGCGGTTCCGGGAGATCAAGCGTCTCTCCCACTTCGACGCGGAGTAGTTGCGCTACAATCCGTGTCGATGCCCGGGGCGGGCGCAAACCGGAGGGGGAGCCGTTGAGCGACGACACGTTGGGGCGTGACTGGGCCGCACAGGCCGAGAAGCTCCTGGTCAGCCTGAAAACGGTGGCCGGAGCCAGCATCACCCTGACCCGCGACGGGACGGCCATCTCCGAGATCAACATCCTGGCCGAGGGGCAACGCCCGGCCAAGCAGATCGTGCGGGATGTGCGTTCGGCCCTCAAGGCCGAGTTCCAGCTCGATGTGGACTACCGCAAGATCAGCGTGGCGCAAAAGAGGGACAGCATGCCGGACGACGCCTCCCACGACACGGGCCAGGGCCCGACCGTTCTCGCCCTCCCTTCCGCCTACCTCCACGAGGAGCCCGCGGTGTTGCGCCTGCGCTACGGCCGGGTGTCCGCCGTCCTCGATCAGTCCACCTGCAAGGTGACCGTCGAGCTCTCCCTCGGGGACCGGGACGCGGCCGGCGAGGCCTCCGGGGCCAGCTCGCGGCGGGATGTCCCGCGACTCACCGCGGAGGCCACCCTGGATGCGGTATCCAAGTTTCTCGAGCCCGGCTATGCCCTCGGCATGGGGGACGTGGAGACGGTCCGGGTGGGGGACACCGAGGTCATCCTGGTCGTGGTGAAGTTCTATAAGGACCGGTCGGAGAAGGTGTTAACCGGTTCGTGCACCGCCGCCCACGACTTGCACCAGTCGGTTGTCTATGCTACGTTGGATGCCCTGAATCGCTTTTTGGGTCGGCTCCGGTTCAAGGAGCCGATCGAGTACGAAATCCGGCCGACGTCCCTGCCATAGAAAGGACCTTCAGCCCTTCCGTCATTCCCAAGCGAAGCGAATCCCAAGCGAAGCGACCCCGGTAGCAGCCTTTGAGCTCAGTCCTCGAACCAGGAGGAAACCATGGTCGAGCTTCTTTTGGACATTCTCTCTCTGATCTTCGACGGCAAATCGGGTTGGATGTAAGCGAGGCACGGACGCTCGGCCGTTCTTGTGGAAGATGAGCCGATCCGGGGGGCTCCGGCAATCCGTCGAGCCGCCCGGTCCGCGTGGTTTGAATGGTTGCAAGGAGGGCGCACCCATGGAGAACCGCATGACGGCAGGGTCGGGGAGAGCAGTCTCCCCGTGGTTTGCCCCGTATTATGCGTTCGTGTTGTTGGGAGGCCTGAGCCTTCTCCTGGGCGGTTGGTTCATGGAACCCTCCGTATCCTGGCCCCTGGTCCTGCTCTGGGTCGCCTTGATCCTGCTCACCGACGCCGCGCCGGTCACCCTTCCCGGCGGGGGATTCATCACCGTCTCCTCGACCGTCGACTACGCCGGGATCCTCATCCTGGGTCCGGTCCCCACCGCCATCGCCGAGTTCGTGGCCACCCTCATCCTGCAGATCGGGATCCAGCGCCGCCCGTTGCACAAGGCGCTGTTCAACGCGAGCGCGTTTGCCGGCACGGTCATCGTGGCCGGTTGGGTGTTCCGTCTGCTGGGTGGAACGGTGGGAGTGGCGCCGGCGTTCCCCGAAATCATCGTTCCCCTGCTGGGTTGCGGGCTCACCTACTTCGCGCTGAACACCCTCATGGTGAGCTTTGTCATCGCGCTTTCCCAGGGGCGCAACGCCTGGCACGTGTGGCAGGTCAACTACATCTGGACCATCTTCCACATGGTGGCCTCGCTCCCGTTCGGGGCGGCCATCGCCGTGGTGCACAGCGCGCTGGGGATCGGCGGGGTGCTCCTGTTCGTGGTCCCGCTCCTGTTGGCCCGCTACACCTTCAAGCTCTACGTCGATACCAAGAAGGATCTCCTGGACTTCGCCGCGGTGCTGGCCGGGGTGATCGACGAGTTCGACCCCTACACCCGCAAGCATTCGCAGCGGGTGGGGCGGCTCTCCGCCATGCTGGCCCGGGAACTGGGGCTCCCGGAACGCCAGGTGGAACGCATCGAGTACTCGGGTCTTCTCCACGACATCGGCAAGATCAAGATGTCCCAGCGGGACCTCATCATGAAACCGGGGCGTCTGACCCCGGAGGAGTGGGCCATCATCCGGGAGCATCCGGATCTCGGCGCGGATCTCCTGGAACGGGTCGGTGCCCTGCGCACCCTGGGTCCCATCGTTCGCTTCCATCATGAGCGGATGGACGGACGGGGCTACCACAGCCTGCCCGCGGGGGACCTGCCGCTGGGTGCCCGCATCGTCACCGTCGCCGACGCCTTTGACGCCATGACCACCAACAGGGTGTATCGGGGCGCCCGTTCCATCGAGGCGGCCATCGAGGAGATCCGGCGTCATGCCGGTACCCAGTTCGACCCCGGGGTCGTCGCCGCGCTCGACCGTCTCATGGCCCGGGGGGAGATCCGCGTCGACAGCGCGGCCACCGAACCCGAACCGGAACTCCTGGCCCGTCCCGCGGTGGTGAACGCGGGACTTGCGTCGTCCGGTTCATGAGCCCCATCCGGTATCGGGACGCAGGGGTTGATATCGATGCCGGCGAGGAGGCGGTCCGGCGGATCAAGGACCATGTCCGCTCCACCTTCGGCGATCAGGTGGTGGGGGATGTCGGGGCCTTCGCCGGTCTGGTGCGCATTCCCGGCGGGGATCCCAACCGCTACCTGGTGACCAGCATCGACGGGGTGGGAACCAAGCTCAAGGTGGCCATGCTCCTCACCCGGTACGACACGGTGGGGGAGGATCTGGTCAACCATTGCGTGGGGGACATCGCGGTCCACGGGGCGCAACCCCTCTGTTTTCTCGACTACATCGCGATGGGTCAGCTGGTCCCGGAACTGGTGGAACAGGTGGTGATCGGGGCGGCCCGAGGCTGCCGCGCCAACGGGGTGGCCCTGGTCGGCGGTGAAACGGCGGAGATGCCCGGTGTCTACACCCCGCCCGAGTTCGACGTCGCCGGTTGCATCGTGGGCACGGTGGATCGCGATGTGTTCGTCGACGGTTCGGCGATTTCGGTGGGGGACCACCTGGTCGGGATCCGGTCCACCGGTCTGCACACCAACGGCTATTCCCTGGCTCGCAAGGTGCTCTTCGACGCGGATCCGGTGGATCCGGCCGCGCTGGTGCCCGGAACCGGGACCTCGATCGGGGATGCGCTCCTCGCCGTGCACCGGAGTTATCTGCCCGAGCTGAGCGAGCTGCGCGGCCGCTCCAAGGGGGCGGCCCACATCACCGGCGGGGGACTTCCCGGCAACGTGCGCCGGGTGCTGCCGCCCGGGATGGACGCGGTCATTCACCTGGACCGCTGGACGGTGCCGCCCCTGTTCCGGTTCCTGGGAGCGCGTGGCGCCGTGCCCCAGGACGATCTGTACCGTACCTTCAACATGGGGATCGGCCTGGTCGTCGCCCTCGCGCCCACGGATGCGGAGACGTTCATCGCGTCACACCCCGAGGACCGGATCGTCGTCGGTGAGGTCACACCGGGGGATGGCACGGTCCGACTGGTCGGGGAACCCCGGGCATGAGCGACCGCGTCCGGGTCGGTATCGCGGGCGCGGGGGCCATCGCCCAGGTGGCCCATTTGCCTGCCTACGCCGGACTGCCCCGGGTGGAGATCGCCGGGCTCTGCGACGAGGATCTGGCCAAGGCGAAACGGGTCGGGGCGAAGTACAACGTGCGGTACGTGACCGACTCCTTCCAGGAGCTGGCCGCGCGCGATGATCTCGACGCCATCGATATCTGTCTCCCCAATCATCTCCACGCCCCCGCCACCCTCGCCGCGTTGGCCCATGGAAAACATGTCCTGTGCGAGAAGCCGTTCTCCCGCGGCAGCAGCGAAGCGGCCGCCATGGTCGAGGCGGCCCGCAAGGCGGATCGGATCCTCATGAGCGGGTTCAACAACCGCTTTCGCGAGGACGCCAACATCCTCAAGCGATTTGTCAGCGAAGGGGAGCTGGGAGAGGTGTTCTCGGTCAAGGCGGGGTGGCTCAGGACGCCCCCCACCCAGCGTCGCCCGGCCTGGCAGACCCAGAAGCGCTACGCCGGAGGAGGCGTCATCCTCGACCTCGGCGTGCAGATACTCGACCTCGCGTTGTGGTTTCTCGATACGCCCCGGGTGGTCACGGTACTCGCCGCGGCGCACCCGGTGCCGGTCGACGACCGGCTCGAGACCACCGCGACCGCGCTCCTGCGGCTGGAAGGGGGTGCGTCGATCACCCTCGAGGTGTCCTACGGCATGCATGCCGAGAAGGAGACGGCGACCCTCGATCTCTACGGGGAACGGGGCGTCGCCCATCTGTCGCCGCCGGAGATCCTCAAGGAAATGCACGGAAGCCTGGTCAACGTGACCCCCCGACTGGGGCCGCACGGAAGCGGGTACCAGCGGTCGTACCAGAACGAGATCCGCCACTTCATCGCGTGCGTGCGATCGGGACACTCACCGCTCTCGCCCGGTCACGATGCGGTTCAGGTGCTGCGGGTGGTCGAAGCACTGACCGAGTCCGCGGTGAGCGGCCGCGAAGTGCGTCTCAGCTAGGTGCTCCGCCCCGCCCTCGCCGTCCTCTCCGGTCTTCTCCTCGCGGCGGCGTTCCCGCGTTTCTACCTGGGTCTGGTCTCGGCCATCGGACTGTTGCCGCTCCTCGTCGCCATCCATCTCCCCGGGACCCCCCGTTCCGGGGCGGTGAGCCCGGGACGCGCGTTCCGGCTCGGGTATCTCACCGGCGTCGTGTTCTTTCTCGGTCTGCTCCACTGGATTCCCAGGCTTCCCCAGGAGAACGTGACCATCCCGTTCGTCATGTTCCCCGCCTTGGGGCTCATGGCGGCCTACCTGGGGATCTACCCGGGACTGGTGGCCATGATCGGCGCCTGGGCGACCCGCCGGGGGGTTCCGCTCGGCTTCGTGGTGCCACCGTTGTGGGTACTCTTCGAGGTGGTGCGGGGAACAGGAACCTTCGGTTTTCCCTGGGGGGTGCTCGGCTATGCCATGGCCGACAACCCGCATCTCATCCAGTTCGCGTCGCTGACCGGGGTGTGGGGTGTGAGTCTCTGGTTGGCGCTGCTCGGCGGGTTGGTCCACGCCTACCTCGACCTCCGTTGGGTCTGGCCCAAGATGCTCGCTCTCGCCGGGCTCTCGCTCCTCGTCACCGTGCCCTACCTGCACGGGCGCCATGTCCTGGCCTCCCGCGAGCCGCGGGCCGCGGTGCGGGTTGGGGTGGTCCAGCCCAACGTGGGGAAGGAGAAGTGGGCGCACGGAGTGCGGGACTCGGTGGTCACCGCGCTCGTCGAGCATCACCTCGAGCTGGCCGAGTCCCAGTTCACCCGGCTCCCGGATCTGGTCATCTGGCCGGAGACCGCGGTTCCGGCCATTCTCCCCCGCGAGCTGCGCTATCTCGAGCAGATCACGGCCGCGGTCGACAGTTCCGGGGTCCCGGTCCTGGCCGGCTACCCGGACGGACATCCCCTGGAGGACGGCGGTTGGTTCATCACCAACGCGGCCGGGCTCCTCGTTCCCGGCCAGGGGATCGTGGACCAGTACGAGAAGCGTCATCTCGTGCCGTTCAGCGAGTACTTCCCGGTCCCGTTCCTCAACCGGGTCGACTTCGGCCAGTCCAACTTCACCCCGGGCGAGGAACCGGGCGTGTTCAACCAGTTGCGGGTGCCGTTCGGGGTCCTCATCTGTTTCGAGTCCATCTTCCCCGGGCCGGCCCGCGAGCTGAGCCTCGGCGGAGCGCGCTATCTGGTGAACATCACCAACGACCAGTGGTTCGGCGACTCGGCCGCGCCGGATCAGCACTTCAAGATGAATGTGCTGCGGGTCATCGAGACCGGGATGGGAATGGCCCGGGCGGCAAACACCGGGATCTCGGCCATCCTCGACCCCTACGGCTTTCCCATGAATCGGACGGCGACCTTTGTTCCGGCCCGGTTCGTGGGTGCGGTCGAGGTGGGAACCGGTCCCACCTTCTACGTGCGGCACGGCGACTGGATCGTGTGGCTGTCGCTCGTCTGGGCCTCCCTCCTGGTCGGGACGGCCTGGATCCGGGGACGACGGGCGTGACCCCCTGGCGTCATCTGGATCCCCGATCCAAGACGCTGGCCGCGCTGCTGATCTGCGGCGCCCTCACCCTGGCCTCGGCGGATCGTGCGGCGTGGGGGCTCCTGCCCGCGATGCTCCTCGTCGCCACCGCCGGTCTCGATCGGCGTCGTCTCGGCGCCCTGGTGCGGGCGGTGCTCTTCCTGGGCGTGGTAGCGCTGGTCGTCAACGGCCTGCTCGTTCCCGGGGAGCGAATGGGTCCGTCCGGGCTGGGTTGGCTGCGTCCCACCCGGGAAGGGCTCCAGGTGGGCGCAACCCAGTTTCTCCGGCTGGCCGCCCTGGCCGGGGTGACCACGTGGCTCGTGGTCACCACCGGCATCCTCGATCTCGCCTCGAGCCTGGAGTGGTCGGTGCGGGGTCTCCCCGCCCTGCGGCGGCGGGTCCATGCGCTGCTCTTTCCCATCGTCCTCGCCCTGGGTTCCGTGACCGCCCTGCAGGGGGAGGCGCGACGCCTGCTGGCCGTGGATCGCCTGCGTCGGGGGCCGCGCACCGGGTTCGCCCGGGTCCGACGGGTGGCCGCGCTCGTCCCCCTGTGGCTCGTTCTCATCGTGGAACGGGCCGAGGCCCTGGCCCTCGCCCTGGAGCTTCGGGGCTACCGTCCCGGTCGGGAGCGGGGATTCGCCCGGGCGTGGCGATTCGGGGTGGGGGACTGGGCCCTGGTGACCGCGGCCGGAAGCGTGGCTTTCCTGGTTGGGGTGCCCTGATGGGGTGGCGCTATCGCCTCGACCTTCAGTACGATGGCACCGACTTTTCCGGGTGGCAGGTTCAGCCCGGTCGGCGCACGGTACAGGGTGAATTGGAGGCGGGGTTGGCCCGGATCGGCCTGCCGGTGAGGCCGGTCGGCGCAGGGCGAACCGATGCCGGAGTGCACGCGGTGGGCGCCGTGGCGCACGTGGAGGTGGACCGGGAGTGGGAGCCGGTGGATCTTGCCCGGGCTCTCGATTCGGTGACTGCATCCGATATGGAAATCCGCCGGGTCCTCCCGGTGGATTCCTCGTTTCACGCCAGATATGGGGCGATCGCGCGAACGTATGTCTATGCATTGGGGCTCAGCCCGGACAGTTTCTTTCGCAATCGCCGTTGGCAGGTCGGTGCGCTGCCGGACGGCAAGGCCGCCACGCGCGAGTTGGCCGGTCTACTCGGTGAACAGGACTTCGCTGCCTTCACCAAGACCGGCTCGGACCCCGGGACCACGCTCTGTACCCTGCATGAGGTCCGCTGGGACCGTGTGGACGGGGGCGCCCTGGTGACGGTGTCGGCCAACCGTTTTCTCTACGGCATGGTGCGCGCCCTGGTCGGAGCGCTCCTGGAGGGCCATCGCACGGGGGCGCCCGAAGGGTATCTGGAACGCGTGCTGGCCACCGGGGACCGCGGCCGCGCCGGAGCCGCCGCTCCCGCGGGCGGCCTGTACCTGGCCCGGGTGACCTACCCCGATGACCCCGGGGAAGCGGATCCGGCGCACCGGGTGGCCCGTCTCGCCGGTCTGGGTCCCCTGGAGAGTTCATGAGATCACTGCTGGTGGGGATCCTTCTGGGGGGCGTTCTGGTGGCGGGAGTGCTCCTGTGGGGGCAGCGCACCCGCGAGCCTCAGGCCACGAAGCCGGGGGTCTCCCTGGCCGTGTCCCGTAGCACCGCGCTGGTCCGTGCGGCCGAGGAGGTGGGCTCGTCCGTGGTCGGGGTGATCACGCTGGAAACCCGCAGCCTCACCGGTTCGGACCTCAGCCAGCAGTTCTTCCGGCGGTTCTTTCCCGACATGCAGGGGAGCGGGAACCAGGTATCGCGCATCGGCTCGGGGATCGTGCTCGACTCGCGCGGCTATTTTCTCACCAACCACCATCTGGTGGCCGACGCGGACCGCATCTGGGTGCGTCTTTCCGACGGCCTGGAGTACGAGGTGGAGCGGGTGGGGAGCGATCCGACCTACGACCTCGCGGTGATCCGCACCGTGGATTCGGGGGGAGAGTCGTTCGTGACCTCGCCGGTCAACCTCTCCGGGGATCTCATGGTGGGGGAATGGGTGGTGGCCCTGGGGAACCCGTACGGGAACTACATCGACGACCCGCGTCCTTCGGTGACGGTGGGGGTGATCAGCGGAATCCACCGGGACGTGAAACTCTCGGATGGCGCCGCCATCTACAAGGACATGATCCAGACCGACGCGGCGATCAACCCGGGGAACTCCGGCGGTCCGCTGGTCAACGCGGCGGGCGAGGTGATCGGGATCAACACCTTCATCCTGACCCAGGGGGGCGGGTCCATGGGACTCGGATTCGCCATTCCCATCGAGACCGCGATCGAGGTGGCGGGTGAACTCATCCGGCACGGGCGGGTGCGGGACGTCTGGATCGGGATC
Source organism: Candidatus Eiseniibacteriota bacterium (assembly GCA_942491735.1). Lineage (GTDB taxonomy): Bacteria > Eisenbacteria > RBG-16-71-46 > JABDJR01 > JABDJR01 > CALOCN01. Next base: position 2,129,513 of record CALOCN010000014.1, read on the forward strand.
GCGGTGCAGCCGCTCAACCCGGCCCTGGCCAACCAGCTCGGGACCCGGGATCAACGCGGCCTCGTGGTGTGGAGTCTCGAGGGAGGATCCCCGGCGGAGCGCGCCGGGATCCGGTTGGGGGACCTCATCCGCGCGGTCAACGGGGAACCGGTGACCAGTGCCCGGGACGCACGTCGTTCCATTTTCGGGGCGCGGGTCGAGGACACCATCGTGTTCACGGTGGAACGGCACGGCGAGCTCGCCGACGTGCCGGTACGACTCGAAGAGATTCCGGGTCAGACCCGGGGAGGCCGTCCGTGATTGACCGGTATTCACGCCCGGAGATGACCCGGCTCTGGTCCGAGGAAGAGAAGTTCGGGGTCTGGCTCGAGGTCGAACTGGCCGCGGTGGAGGCGCTGGAGCGCGCCGAGATCGCGCCGCCGGGAACGGCGAAGGCCATCCGGGCCGGGGCCCGGATCGATCCGGCCCGGGTCATCGAGCTGGACAACGTGCTCAAGCACGATGTCATCGCCTTCCTGACCTCGGTGTCGGAGAACCTGGGGGACGAGAGCCGCTGGCTGCACTACGGCCTCACCTCCTCCGATCTGCTGGACACCGCGCTTGCCCTGCGGTTGCGTCGGTCGTCCATGCTGATCCTGGGCGGGTTGCGGGATCTGAGCGCGGTGGTCAAGGTCCAGGCGTTGCGCTATCGCGACGTGCCCATGATCGGTCGCACCCACGGGGTGCACGCGGAGCCCATGACCTTCGGTCTCAAGCTCCTGGGCTGGTACACCGAGCTCTGCCGTCACGAGGACCGGTTGCTGGAAGCCGCGGCCGGGATCTCGGTGGGGGCCATCTCCGGTGCGGTGGGGACGTTCAGCCATCTGGACCCGGAGATCGAGGCGTACGTCTGTCACCGTCTGGGACTGGCCGCGGCGCCGGTCTCGACCCAGATCATCCAGCGGGATCGTCACGCCGCCCTCGTCGGCACCCTGGCCAACCTGTCCGCGTCCCTGGAGAAGTTCTCGACCGAGATCCGTCATCTCCAGCGCACCGAGGTCCTGGAGGCCTGGGAACCGTTCAGCAAGGGGCAGAAGGGATCGAGTTCCATGCCCCACAAACGGAACCCCATCACCTGCGAGCGGGTGACCGGTCTGGCCCGTATCGTCCGCGGCAACGCCCTGGCCGCCCTCGAGAACGTGGCCCTGTGGCACGAACGGGACATCAGCCACTCCTCGGCCGAACGCATGATCTTTCCCGACACCTTCGGCCTCGTCGACTACCAGCTCCACCTCATGGTCGGCGTGGTGCGGGATCTCGGCGTGGATCCGGAGCGCATGCGGACCAACCTCGATCTGACCGGAGGCATGGTCTACTCGCAGCGGCTCATGCTCGCGCTCACCGAACGCGGGATGCGTCGGGAGGACGCCTACGCCATCGTGCAGGGACACGCCCTGGAAGCCTGGGAGGGAGGCGCCCGGTTCGAGGATCGGGTGCGCGGTGATGCCAGGGTGAGCGACGTGATGAGCAGGGAAGAGATCGACTTCGCCTTCGATGTGCGACACAACCTGCGCAACGTCCAGCGTATCTTCGAGCGGGTGCTCGGCGCGGAGGCAGGACAATGAAGAGTCCGGTCGTTCCCTTTACCGGTGACGATGACCAGCGCATCGCCCAGCGGTTGACCGGGGCCGGGCTGCGACTCACCCCGAGCGAGGCGGGCCGGGTGGCCGAGCTGATCGGACGGGATCCGACCCGGGTGGAAGCGGTGTTGTTCGATACCCTGTGGAGCGAGCACTGCTCCTACAAGTCGAGCCGCTCCGTGCTGGGCGCCCATCTCCCCACCGAGGCGCCCCACGTGATCCTGGGGCCGGGCGAGGATGCCGGGGTGGTCTACCTCACCACCCATCAGGGAACCCGCTGGGCCCTGGTGGTGGGGCACGAGAGCCACAACCATCCGTCCCAGGTCGTTCCCATGGAAGGGGCGGCCACCGGAATCGGCGGCATCGTGCGGGACATCTATTGCATGGGGGCCGAGGTGATCGGGGTGCTGGACGCCCTGCGTTTCGGCGACCTGGGCGGCGCCCACGCCGAACGCTCCCGGGAGATCGCGGAGGGCGTGGTGGAGGGCATCTGGCACTACGGCAACGCCCTCGGGGTGCCCAACCTGGGTGGCGACGTGCTGTTCGACGCCGGATACGACGACAACTGCCTGGTCAACGTGGTGGCGGTGGGGGTGGTTCCCGAGGCGGATCTGGTGCGTAGCCGCGTCCCCGAGGCGGCCCGCACCGAACCCTACGTGATCGTGCTGGTGGGAAAGCCCACCGATGCGTCCGGGTTCGGCGGTGCCTCCTTTGCCTCGGCGGACCTCGACGAGAGCGAGGTGGAGAGCAACAAGGGGGCGGTCCAGGTCCCCGACCCGTTCCTCAAGCGCGTGCTCACCGAGGCCAACCGGACCGCGCTGGCCTATGCCAAGCGCGAGGGCTTTGCCGTCGGTTTCAAGGACCTGGGGGCGGGGGGGATTGCCTGCGCCACCAGCGAGCTGGCCGCGGAGGGAGGGTTCGGGGCGGAGATCGAACTGACCCACGTCGCGGTCGACGGGAACACCCGGGAGCCGGAGATCATCGCCTGTTCCGAAACCCAGGAACGCTATGCCTGGGTGGTTCCCGAGGCCCACGCCGCACGGATGGTGGCCATCTACAACGAGGAGTTCGAGCTTCCGCACCTGTACCCCGGCGCCCGGGCCCAGATCATCGGTCGGGTGCGCACCGAGGACAACCTCTACCGGATCACCCACGAGGGGGACACGGTGTGCGAGGTTACCGTGGATGCCATTACCCACGGCGTGCGGTACGAACGCACGGTGGGGCCGGCACCCACGCCGCGACCCGCGCCGGTCCTGGAGAGCCCACCCGACGTGGGAGAGGTCTTGACCGCGCTCCTGTCCGGTCCGCATCTGGGATCCCGTGAGGGGATCTATCGCTACTACGACAGTGAGGTGCAGGGTCGCGCGGTGATTCGTCCGGGCGAGGCCGACGCGGCGGTCTGCATCCCGGTCACCGGGTGTCCGGTGGGCCTCGCGGTGAGTGTGGACGGCAACCCGTTCCACGGGGCGCTGGATGCCTACCAGGGGGGCGCGGGTGCGGTGGCCGAGTCCATGCGCAACGTGGCCGCGGTCGGGGCCACCCCCTGGTGTCTCACCGACTGCCTCAACTACGGGAACCCCGAGGACCCCGAGGTCTTTCGCCAGTTCACCGAGGGGGTGCGCGGCATCGGCGATGCGGCCCGGGAAATCGGTCTGCGCGGGGAGCCGGGCGCACCGGTGCCGGTGGTCAGCGGGAACGTTTCCTTCTACAACCAGTCCACGGGGGGGCGAGCCATTCCTCCTTCACCCACCGTGGCCTGCTTCGGCATCCTCCAGGACTACGCCTCCGCGATCACCCCCGCCCTCAAGGAGGAGGGGAGCCGGCTCCTGTTGCTCGGAGAGCGGCGGGACGAACTGGGCGGCTCCGCGTTCCATCGGCATCTGGGCCTGGAAGGGGGGACTCCCCCCGAGATCCGCTTCGGCGAAGTGCGGGATCAGATCGATCTGGTGCTCGATGCGGTGGAGCGACGCTGGGTTCTGGCCTGCCACGACGTGAGCGAGGGAGGACTGGTGGTGGCCGCGGCCGAGATGGCCTTGGCCGGGGGGCTGGGTCTGCGTCTGGATCCGGGACCCGAGCTGGGGGACCTCGCCGCGCACACGTTCTTTTTTACCGAGACCGGCGGGTTCCTGCTCGAAGTGGACGAGGATCACCTGGAGAACATCACCACCGCCTGCCGCGAACGCGCGGTGCGGGTGCGCCAGGTGGGGATCGTGGAGCGGCGTCCCCAGTTCACCCTGGCGGTGGACAGCCGGGAGTTGGCGGTGATCGACCTGGAACGACTGGAATCCCGATGGCGCACCGGCGTCGAGGAGGCCCTGCGATGAGTGCGAGGCGTTTCGAGGATGCGGAACACCGGGTGGGGATCCTGCAGATTCCCGGCATGAACTGCGAACGGGAGACCCGGGAGGTGGTTGAGGCGGCCGGAGCGGCGGCGGACATCGTCCGTTGGAACCAGCCGACGTCCGAACTGGAGGCCTATGACGCCTTCGTCCTTCCGGGTGGTTTCTCCTACGAGGACCGGGTGCGAGCCGGTGCGGTCGCGGCCAAGACCCCCGCGCTGGATGTGGTCGGGCGCGCGGCCGAGGCCGGCAAGCCGGTCCTGGGTATCTGCAACGGAGCCCAGATCCTCGTCGAGGCCGGTCTCGTCCCCGGGCTGCAACCGGGACACGTGGAAATGGGTTTGGGACGGAATCGGGGGTGGACCGGGTATCAATGCCGGTGGGTGGTGGTCAAGGTGCTCAAGGAGGGACGCGAAACCGCCTTCACTTCCCGGTTCGAGAACGGGGAACTGGTCCCGGTGCCGTTGGCCCACGCCGAGGGACGATTCACCCATCGGGACCCGGAGCAGTTCCGGGAGTGGGCGGAGCGGGGTCTGGTCCCGTTGCGCTATGTTTCGCTGGCGGGGGACGAGGATCCGGGATATCCGCACAATCCCAACGGCTCGCTCCTGGGAGCGGCCGGGGTGACCAACCCCCAGGGGAACGTGCTCGCCTTCATGCCGCATCCGGAACGGGCGGCCTGGCTTCGCCAGGTCCCCGAGCGCACGCCCGGGGACTGGGGGGAGCGGCGCCGCGAGGCGCGGGGCGACCGCGTGCAACTGGATGGACCCGGGCCGGGGTTCCGCGTGTTCCAGTCCATGGTGGACTTCCTGCGCTGGGGAGACGAGGAGGAGCGGGCATCATGACCGTGGTGGCGCTACGCGCCTGGCTCAAGGTGGCCGACCCCACCGCGTACACCGCCCTGGACGCCCTGCGGCGCGCCCTGGGGTACGGGGACCGGGTGCGGGGTCTGATTCGATCGGAGATCTGGTGCCTCGGGTTCTCCCAGGCGTCGGCCGAGGCGGCGCGGGGCACGGTGGAACGGCTGGCGCGGGAGACCAACCTGCTGGTCAATCCGAACAAGCACGCCTGGGAAACGGTGAGCGACGCCCAGGCGCTGTCCCCCCGGGGAACCGGGTGGATCCTGGTCTCGGTACCGGGAGCGGGGGCGGGACTGAGCGAGACCCTGACCCGACATGACCTGGTCGGTGGGGACCCGCCCCGCTCGGCGCGGGCCACCCTGTGGGAGCTGGATCTGCTGCCCGAAGGGGACGCAGGGTCGTTGCTGGAGGAGATGGCGGTGGTGCGGGACCGCGGTCACGGACTGTTGGCCAACCCGCATGTCGAGAACGCGGTTACTTTCGTGCGCCCGCCATCCGCCGAGGATCTTGCGCGGGCCCTGGACATCCTTCCATGACACGGTGCGGACGGGTCCGCGACCGTGTTGGAGACCCATGAAGACGAACGACGCCTCTGGCCGGATGCACGACGAACTGCCGGACGATGGACCGGATGACGCCCTGCACGAGGAATGCGGGGTGGTCGCGGTGGCGGGGGTGAAGGACGCGGCCGAGGTTGCCTACCTCGCCCTCTACGCGCTGCAGCACCGGGGCCAGGAGTCCTCGGGTATCGTGACCTCGCACGAAGGGCGCTTCCATCACCACCGGGAGATGGGGCTGGTCTCGGATGTCTACTCCGCCGACGCGCTCGCCAAGCTTCCCGGGGCCCGGGCCATCGGCCACAACCGATACTCCACCGCGGGCAGCTCCAACATCCGCAACGCCCAGCCCATCTGGGTGACCTATCACGGCGGGGATGTGGCGCTGGCCCACAACGGTCAGCTCACCAATGCCGGCCGCCTGCGGCAGGAGATGGAGACCCGGGGCTCCATCTTCCAGACCACCTCGGACAGCGAGGTGTTCGTTCATCTCATAGCATCCTCCCGCGCCGGGACGTTCGAGGGGCGACTCCAGGATGCGCTGAGCCGGGTGGAGGGTGCGTTCAGCATCACCGTCCTCACCCCCCACGGGGTCTATGCCGCCCGCGACGCCCATGGTTTTCGTCCTCTCGCCCTGGGGCGGGTCAACGGGGGGTGGATCGCCGCCTCGGAGACCTGTGCCCTGGACATCGTGGAGGCCACGGTGGAGCGGGAGGTGGAGGCGGGGGAGATCGTGCGTCTGGATCCCTCCGGCCCGGTCACGGTCGGACGTCTCCAGGAGCGTCCCCTGCACCAGTGCGTGTTCGAGCTCATCTACTTCGCCCGTCCCGACAGCAGCGTGTTCGGGGAGTCGGTGGATCGCGCGCGTCGCGCCTTCGGCAAGGAACTGGCCGCGGAGCACCCGGCCGACGCCGACTGTGTGATCGCCGTTCCCGACTCGTCCAACTCGGCCGCGCTGGGGTTCGCCGAGGCCTCGGGGCTTCCCTACGAACTGGGCCTCATCCGCAACCACTATATCGGGCGGACCTTCATTCGCCCCGGACAGCACTCGCGCGAGGCGGGTGTCCGGGTGAAGTACAACGTGGTGCGGCCCATCCTCGAGGGCAAGCGGGTTGCGGTGGTGGACGACTCGGTGGTGCGGGGCACGACCAGCCGCAAGCTGGTCCGTCTGCTCAAGCGGGCCGGGGCGAAGGAGGTTCATCTGCGGATCGCCAGCCCGCCGGTGATCGGGCCCTGCTACTACGGGATCGATACGCCGTCGCGGGATGAACTCATCGCGGCCAACAACGACCTCGAGGCGATCCGCAGGTACCTCGACGTCGAGAGCCTCGGGTACCTCTCCGAAGCCGGTCTGCGCCGGGCGGTGGCCGACCCCGATTCGCATTGCTACGCCTGTTTCACCAACCGTTACCCCATCGAGATCCCCGGGGACCCCGCCACGCAGACCTCCCGGGAGATTCCCGGGAACCCGGGTCGGCCGCCCGGAGCCGCGGCGGAGTCCGCGGTTTCCCCGGATCCCGGCGCTTTGGCGCGCTGAACGGAGTCCTTCTTGCGTTTCGAACTGTTCGTCGCCGACCGCTACCTGCGTTCCAAGAAGCGGACCGGCTTCATCTCGATCATCACCTGGATCTCGGTGGCCGGGGTGGCCCTCGGCGTCGCCGTGCTCATCATCGTGCTGGCCGTGATGAACGGGTTCGAGCAGGAGGTGCGGGCCCGGATCGTCGGGACCAACGCCGCGCTCATCGTGTTGCGGTACGACCGGGACACCATGGTCGACCCGGACTCGGTGGCTGCCGCGATCCGTGAGGTGGAGGGCGTTTCCGGGGTCGCCCCCTTCGTCTATGCCAAGGGGCTCCTGCGTGCCGGTCGTCGTTCCGACGGCGTGATCGTCAAGGGAGTGGATCTGGAGCTGGAGCGTCTGGTCACCACCATTGCCGACAACGTCACCCCGTCGGTCACCACCCTCACCGCGCAACCGGGGGAGCCGCCGGGGATCATCCTTGGACGCAACCTGGCCGACCGTCTGCGCGCGTCGGTGGGGGACGAGGTGGTGCTGGCCAACCCGTTCGGAGGCAAGGCGGGTCCGTTCGGCACGGTGGCCAAGCTGCGCAAGTTCCAGGTCGCCGGGATCTTCAGTTCGGGGTTGTACGAGTTCGATTCGTCGTTCTCGTTCATCGCCCTCGAGGAAGCCCAGTCCTTCTACGACCTCCGTCGCGGCACCACCGGAATCGAGGTGAAGCTGGACGATGTGTTCGCCGCGCCGCAGATGAAGGATGCGGTGCTACACCGCCTCGGTGGGTATCCCTATCGCATCAATACCTGGATCGACCTCAACCAGAACCTGTTTACCTGGATGAAGCTGGAACGTTTCGGGATGGGACTCCTGTTGTTGCTCATCGTGATGGTCGCCGCGTTCAACATCATCGGCGCCCTCATCATGGTGGTGATGGAGAAGAAGCGGGAGATCGGGATCCTCAAGACGATGGGGGCATCGGACGAGAAGATCCTCCTCATCTTCATGACCACGGGAACCGAGATCGGACTCCTGGGTCTGGCCATGGGAACCCTGATCGGCATCGCCGCGACCTGGGTCCTGGATCGCTATCCGCTCAACCTCCCCGGGGACGTCTACTTCCTCAGTACCCTGCCGGTGCAACTGGAAGCCTGGGACGTGGTGGTGGTGGTGTCGGTGGTCTTCCTGCTCTGCATGTTCGCCACCCTGTACCCTTCCTGGAAGGCGGCCCAGCTCGATCCGGTGGAGGCCATCCGCGAGGCCTAGGTCCAGGGCGGTAGTCGCCTGTCGGCCCGTCGTTTGACAAGGATCACCCCCCCTCGTACCATCGCCGGTTCCATTGCGAAATCCGACTTCCGCACCTCCCATTCTTGAGGTCCTGGGCCTGGACAAGGTGTTTGCCACACCTGGGGGGGAGTTGCGCGTACTGGATGGACTCGATTTCTGCCCCGATCGGGGCTCCCTGACCGCCATCGTGGGGTCGTCCGGGGCAGGCAAGAGCACGCTGATGCATATCCTGGGGACCCTGGATCGGGCCACGGGAGGCCAAGTCCGTTTTGAGGGGAAAGACATTTTCTCCCTGACCGCGCGGGAGCGGGCCCGGTTTCGCAACCGATCCATCGGGTTCGTCTACCAGTTCCATCACCTGCTTCCGGAGTTCGATGCCCTCGAGAATGTGATGATGCCGGGACTGATGGGAGGGCGGGATCGGTATGACTTGCGTAAGGCGGCCTCTAACCTGTTGGAGGCCGTAGGGTTGGCCAATCGGGCAACCCACCGGCCGGGAGAGCTTTCCGGCGGAGAGCAGCAACGGGTGGCGGTGGCAAGGGCGCTGGTGAACGAGCCGGTGCTCCTGCTGGCGGACGAACCGTCGGGAAACCTGGATTCGGAGACCTCCGAGGAGCTGCACGCCCTTCTGGAGCGGTTGGTCCAGGAGCGGGGGCAAACCACCGTGGTGGCGACCCATGACGAACGGTTGGCCGCCCTCGCGGATGCCTTGTACCGACTGGAAGACGGGAAACTCCATCGGATTGCCCGATTTGCCGATAACACCGTGAGAGCGGATAATGGGCCCATCCGGGGGCAGAGCCCCCCGAGGGGTGAACTATGAGCGACGCCCAACAGAACGACCCGACCGTGTGCGAGGAGTGTGGGAAGAATCCCGCCAACGTCCACGTGCGTCGAATGGTTTCCGGAGAAGAGACGGTGCAGCGTCTCTGCGTCGGCTGTGCCCAGAACCAGGGGTTGGAACCCACCACCACCCAATCGCACACCCCCGACTCCCTGGCCGCCCTCATTCGCAACCTGGGGGACGGCGAGGATGGGGCCACCGCGTGCCCGTCCTGCGGGATCCGTCTCGAACAGTTCCGCGAAACCGGGCGTCTGGGATGCGCGACCTGTTACGAGACCTTTCGGGCCCAGCTCGAACCGCTCCTGCGGCGCGTGCAGGGGACCGTACGCCACGTCGGCAAGACCCCGGTGGCCGAGGACGATTCCCCGGGACATCTGCCCCGGCTGCGACGACTCAACGAGGAACTCGACCGTGCGGTCGAGTCCGAGGACTACGAGCGGGCGGCCGCGCTGCGGGACGAGATCCGCCGCATGGAAGCGGGCGCCCCGTCCAGCGGAGAGCTTTCGTGAGCGGGAACGGACACGCCGCCGCGGCGCTGCTCGGCCGCATGGTCCAGGATGCGCCCAGCTGGGCGGTCGACGAGGGGCCGGCCGCCTCGGTGGTCCTCTCCTCGCGGATCCGCCTTGCCCGCAACCTGGTCTCGGTGCCCTTTCCGCCGGCCGCCACGCCGGAACAGCAGACCAGCGTGGTCAACCGGCTGCGCCGGGTCATCGGCGACGTGGATGCCCTGACCGACGCCACCTTCATTCCGTTCGACGATCTCGACGAGAGCGACATGGGGTTCCTGGTGGAGCGCCGTCTCATTTCGCGGGACCTTGCCCGGGGCGACAAGCGCCGCGGTGTGGTGGTGGGACAGGGCGAGACCATCACCGTCATGGTCAACGAGGAGGACCACTATCGTCTGCAGCACGTGGTCTCCGGTCTGCGGTTGGGGGATGCCTTGGACCGCATCAACCGGCTCGACGACCTGCTCGACGCCAGGCTGGACTATGCCTTCAGTGAGGATCTCGGTTTCCTCACCACCTGCCCCACCAATGTGGGAACCGGGATGCGGGCCTCGGTGCTGGCCCATCTGCCGGCCCTCGTGCTCACCCGTCGGGCAAGAAAGGTCATGCGCAGCGTGACCGCGATGGGGCTGGCCGTGCGGGGTTTCTACGGCGAAGGCACCGAGCTCATGGGGAACTTCTTCCAGATCTCTAACCAGACCACCCTGGGGAGCGACGAGCACGCCATCGTGAGTCGCCTGGACGAGGTGGTGCGGCAGATCCTGGGCTACGAGGACGAAGCGCGTGAGGTGCTTCGCGCCCAGGCCCGGGTGGAGCTCGAGGACAAGGTCTATCGTGCCTACGCCATCCTGCGTGAGGCCAGGCTCATCTCGAGCGAGGATGTGGTCAACCTGGCCTCCGCGGTCCGGTTCGGGATCATGTTCGAGCTGCCGGGTCTGTGCCCGCTCACCGCGCTCAACGAGATTCTCATCTTTTCCCAGCCCGGCCACGTGGAGCGCCGGGCCGGACGCGCCCTGAACCGCGAGGAACGAAGGTTCCAGCGGGCCCAGTACATTCGCAGCCGCCTCGCCGAAACCGGCGCGGCGGAACCGCCGGCCCCCCGGCGGGGTAGATCTTCCGACGACTCGCCATCGGGTAGCTGAGGTCCAGGAGGGGACTCATCACATGCAGGACAAATTCACCGAACGCGTTCGCAAGGTCATGTACCTGGCTCGGGAAGAGGCAGGACGACTTCAACACGACTACATCGGCACCGAGCACCTGCTCCTGGGGCTCATCCGGGAGGGGGAGGGGATCGCGGCCAACGTGCTCACCAACCTCGGCCTGGACCTGGAGGTCATCCGGACCACCGTGGAAAGCATGGTGGCCGCTCCCGGCAGCACCCTCACCCTGGGGGAGATTCCGTTCACCCCCAAGGCAAAGCGGGTGCTGGAACTGGCCATCGAGGAAGCGCGGCAGCTCGGCCACAACTACGTCGGCACCGAGCACCTGTTGCTGGGGCTCATTCGCGAGGGCGAAGGGGTCGCGGCCCGGGTGCTGCAGGAGCTGGGGGTGGACCGCAAGAAGGTCCGGGACGAGACGCTGCGGCTCCTCGGCGGTCCGCCGGCCGGGAAGGCGCAGGAGGACGAGAAGTCGGAAACCCCCGCGCTGAACCAGTTCGGGCGTGATCTGACCCTGCTTGCCCGCGAGATGAAGCTGGATCCCATCATCGGTCGGGAGAACGAGATCGAGCGGGTGGTCCAGGTGTTGTGCCGGCGCAAGAAGAACAACCCGGTCCTGATCGGCGAGCCGGGGGTGGGCAAGACCGCCATTGCCGAGGGGCTTGCCTCGCGCATCGTCGAGGGGAAGATCCCCGAGATCCTGCACGAGAAGCGGATCGTCACCCTGGACCTCGCCGCGGTGGTGGCCGGAACCAAGTACCGTGGACAGTTCGAGGAGCGCCTCAAGGCGATCATGAACGAGATCCGCGAGTCCCAGGACGCCATCATCTTCATCGATGAGCTGCACACCATCGTGGGGGCGGGCGGGGCCGAAGGGGCCATCGATGCGAGCAACATGCTCAAGCCGGCCCTGGCCCGGGGCGAGATCCAGTGCATCGGCGCGACCACCCTCGACGAGTACCGCAAGTACATCGAGAAGGACGGCGCCCTGGAGCGGCGGTTCCAGCCCATCATGGTGGACCCGCCCGGTTCCGAGGACGCGATCAGGATCCTCATGGGACTGCGCGACAAGTACGAGGCGCATCACGGGGTCAAGTTCACCGACGCGTCCATCGAGGCCGCGGTGGTGCTCTCGGACCGCTACATTTCCGACCGGTATCTTCCGGACAAGGCCATCGACGTTCTCGACGAGGCGGGCTCCCGGGCCCGGCTCAGCCTCTCCGTGATCCCCCAGGAACTGCGGGACATGGAAGAGAAGATCGGCGAGCTGTCCAAGGAGAAGGAAGCGGCCATCCAGAACCAGGAGTTCGAGAAGGCGGCCAGCTACCGGGACAAGGAAAAGGACCTGCGCAAGCAGCTCTCCCTCCTCAAGCGCGAGTGGAACGAGTCCCGGTCGGTGAAGACCACCACCGTCGACGTCGACGACATGGCGATCGTCATTTCCAAGATGACCGGTATTCCCATCTCGAGTCTCGAGGAAAGCGAATCCCGCAAGTTGCTGCGGATGGAAGACGCGATCAAGGAGAAGATCATCGGCCAGGACGAGGCCGTGCACATCATCTCCCAGGCCGTACGCCGCAACCGGGCCGGGCTTCGTGATCCGCGACGCCCGATCGGTTCCTTCGTGTTCCTCGGACCGACCGGCGTGGGGAAGACCGAGCTGGCCCGCGTGCTGGCCGAATTCCTCTTCGATGATCCGGACGCCCTGATCCGGGTGGACATGTCCGAGTACATGGAGAAGTTCTCCGTCTCCCGCCTTGTCGGCGCGCCTCCAGGCTACGTCGGCTACGAGGAGGGGGGGCAGCTCACGGAGAAGGTCCGACGCAAGCCGTACTCGGTGGTCCTCCTGGACGAGATCGAGAAGGCCCATCCGGACGTGTTCAACATCCTGCTCCAGGTGCTCGAGGACGGTTCGCTCACCGACAGCATGCGTCGCAAGGTGAACTTCAAGAACACCGTGCTCATCATGACCAGCAACCTCGGCGCCCAGGCCATCCAGGGCAAGTCCAGCCTCGGCTTTGCCCAGGCCGGCGAGGATGCCAGCTACCAGAAGATGAAGGACGCGGTCATGGACGAGGTCAAACGGGCCTTCAACCCCGAGTTCCTCAACCGGCTGGACGAGGTGGTGGTGTTCCACGCCCTGGGCCGCAAGGAGATCGAGGAGATCGTCAAGATCCTGATCAACGAGGTCACGGTGCGTCTGCGCGAGCATCAGCTCGAGATGTCGCTCACCCCGCCCGCGGTGGCTCTCATCGTGGACAAGGGCTACGACCCCCGCATGGGGGCCAGGCCGCTGCGTCGGGCGATCCAGCGGCTCATCGAGGATCCCCTGGCCGAGCTGGTGCTGGCCGGGAAGTTCTCGGCGGGCAGCGTGATCCGGGTCGGGCGCAAGGGAGACGAGCTGACCTTCGAGGAGCGCGAGGAGAACCAGGAAACAGGCGAGCGAGTCGAACAGGGTGCGTGAACGCCGGACCCCGGGGGGGAGCCGGCACCGCCATCTGATCCTCTCATTCCTTGCTGCGCTCGCTCTGTGGGCGCTGATTCCGGCGTCCGCCCACGCCCAGGTCACCGTGAGCCCGGACTCCGTGGTCGCGGTGGAGGTGGTGGGCAACGTCAGCGTGGACGACGACCTCATCCGCCGCGCCTTCGGCATGTCCTCCGGGGCCCGCTATTCCATGGACGCGGTGCGCCGGGGAATCCGGCGGCTCCACGGTCTCGGGTTCTTCAACGACATCGCGGTCGAAGGCGCCGTGGAAGGTACGGCGATCCGGCTTACCATCCGGGTGTCCGAGAATCCCCGGGTCGCCTCGGTCGAGTACTCCGGCAACGACCAGATGAAGGACAAGAAGCTCAACAAGGCCCTGGGCACCCTGACCGGCCGCATGGCCGATGATCGGTTGCTGGCCCAGGTGGAGCGACGGACCGCGGCGATCTACACGGAGAAGGGCTACACCCGGGTGCGGGTACGTCCCCGTTATCTGCCGGGGGACGCCGATTCCCGGAGGATCCTCCTGGTCGAGATCGAGGAGGGTCCCCTGGTGCGGGTCGAGAAGATCCGCTTCGTGGGCACCCGCCAACTCGAACAGGACGATCTCAAGGATGCCATGGATCAGGGAACCACCGGGTTCCTCAAGGGGGGCGTTCTGCGCCCCCGGGTGGTCGAGGAGGACATGGAACGCGTCGAGGCCGAGATGGCCAAGCGTGGCTTTCGCGACGGCACCGTGCAGGGCTACGAGATCCTCCCGGGGAGCAAGGAAGACAAGGTGGTGATCGAGGTCCAGGTGGTGGAGGGGCCGCGCTACACCGTCGGGGGCGTGAAGTGGGAGGGGAACGTGGCCCTGCCCGCGCCGGCGCTCTACGGATTGACCAAGTTCTCCTCGGGGAGCGTGTTCAACCAGCAGAAGATCACCGAGACCATCCAGGAGGCCTACCAGACCTACGCCAACTTCGGGTACATCTACCTCTCCATCCAACCCGACTACAGTGCGGTGGATTCCACGGTCGACGTGACCTTCCGGGTCATCGAGGGGGAACCTTCCCGGATCCGTAACCTGATCATCACCGGGAACACGCGGACCAAGGAGAAGGTGATCCGACGCCAGTTGGCCCTGCGCCCGGGCGACCTGTTCCGCGCCAACATGCTCCAGCGCAGCCAGCGGGAGCTGGCCCAACTCGGGTACTTCAAGGATTTCAGCGTGGACACCCGCCCGGTCCCGGGGGATTCACGGGACATCGATCTGGTGCTGGGGGTCGAGGAGCGCCAGGTGGGCACCGCCTCGGCCGGGTTCGGTTTCTCGAGCGCGGTGGGCCTGACCGGATTCATGGAACTGGGTCACTCCAACCTCTTCGGAAACGGCCAGAGCCTCAACCTCCGCCTGGAACGGGGGAGCCAGCGCAACAACGCGGAGATCGGCTTCACCGAGCCGTGGTTCCGCGGAACCCCCACCACGGTGGGATTTGACCTGTTCAGCACCAACCGGATCATCGAGGGGAGTCCCACCCTGGAGATCAAACAGACCGGGGGTGCGTTCCGGGTGGGCCGACCGCTCCCGATGCCCTACACCCGGCTCTTTGCCACCTACCGGCTCTCCAACCAGACCGTGCTCGAGGAGAGCGGGTTCATCGTCGGGGACAGCCTGTCCTTCTTCCAGACCGGCTTCGAGATTGCCCAGGAGACCGCGCTCACCTCGAGCCTCGCCCTGACCCTGGTGCGTAACTCGACCAACCACCCCATCTATCCGACCCTCGGATCCAACGCCCGCCTGCGCATGAACTTCACCGGGGGGCCGATGGGGGGTGACCTCATCTTCCAGAAGTACGAGCTCGACCTGGCCAAGTACCTGCCCACGGTCCGCGCCGGGTCGTTCGCACCCATCCTCATGTTGCGCAGCCGCTTCGGGGCGGTGGAGGAGGCCTTCCGCACCACTCCCATCAACCCGACCGAGTGGACGGTGGATTCGGACATCGCTCCCGGGTCCACCGATCGTGACACGCTGGACGTCCTGGGAGGCGGCGATCTTCCGGTGCCGGTTCCGCGCTACACCCTGGTCTTCCCCCAGGAATCGAGCGAACTCTTCCGGCTCGGGGGTACCACCTTTCAGGCCCTGCGCGGGTATGAGGACTTCGAGATCATCCCGGAAAGCAATGTCCTGACCCGCTATGACATCACCGAGGCGGTGCGGGATGGGGAGACCGAGTACAACGTGAACGCGACGCGGGTCTTCTACCCGGGTGGGCACTACATGTGGGCCTTCACGTCGGAGCTCCAGTTTCCCATTGCCGACCCCCTGCACGGGCTGGTGTTCGGCGAGTTCGGGGGAACCTGGAACCGGGTCGACGACTTCCGCTGGGACAGCCTGCACCGGTCCCTCGGGTTCGGGTTGAGGATGGAAGTCCCCCTGCTCGGCTTGATCGGATTCGACTACGCCTACGGCTACGATCGACTCGACCGGGCCACCGGGCTCTACACCCGGCAGGCATGGCAGCCCCATATCCAGTTCGGTCGGATCTTCTGAGAATCGGACCCTGTAGCTTATTGCTTGTTGTTCAACAGTTTAACTCTCTCGGCCAGAGACGGCCGATGCCTGCAGACAGGAGGTAGGACGTGCGCGACATCCGGATGGGGGGCGGTATCCTTTCCGTCATCCTTTTGCTAGTATCTCTCGCCGGTTCCGCCTCGGCGGATGATCTCAAGCTGGGTTTCATCGATTCCGAGCGGATCTTCGCCGAGTACGAAGGAACCAAGACGGCCCAGGCGGAGTTCAACGCCCAGCTCGACCAGTGGACGCGGGACCTCGAAACGCGCCGTCAGGAATTGGCCGCGGAAGCGGAGCAGTACGAGAGCCAGCGGCTCATCCTGAGCGAGCCCAAGCGGGCCGAGCGGGAAGAGGATCTGCAGCGCAAGCGGGCCGAGCTGGACGCCATGGCGCAGGACATCTGGGGACCCAACGGGCGGGTGGCTCAACGCAACGAGGAGTTGACCCGGCCCATCATCGAGAAGATCCGGACGGTCCTTCAGCGCATCGGGGAGGCGGAGGGGTTCTCGATCATCTTTGACGCCACCGACGGCAACGTGGTCTATGCAGACGACGCACTGGATCTGACCCAGCGCGTCCTGGACGAGCTGAACGCACAGGACCAGTAGTCCCGGACCGCGGTTCGGGGCCGCCACCGACAGGAACAGGTATGCAGTGGACGCTGGGTGACATCGCCGAACGCCTCGATGCGGATCTGGAGGGAGACGCCTCCGTCCCCATCCGCGGTGTAGCCGGGATCGTCGAAGCGGAACCGGGGGACGTCACCTTCCTCGCCAACCCGCGCTACGCCGAGTTCATGGCCGAGACCCGGGCCTCCGCGGTCATCGTGCCCAGCGACTACAGCGGAAAGACCTCGGCCGCGCTCCTGCGGGTTCCCAACAGTTACCTGGCCTATGTCGAGGTCCTGCGGGTGGTGGCCGAGAACGGGTTCCACCCCGCCCCCGGAGTGCACCCCTCCGCCGTGGTCGAGGAGGATGCGGTGATCGGCCCCGAGGCCAGCATCGGCGCCCTTTGTGTGGTGGAAGCGGGGGCCCGCATCGGGGCCCGCACCGTGCTTCACCCCGGCGTGTTCGTGGGTCGGCACACGGTGATCGGCGAGGACTGCGTCCTCTTCCCCAACGTCACCGTGCGCGAGCGGCTCACCCTGGGAAACCGGGTCATCATCCACTGTGGGGCGGTGCTGGGTTCGGACGGCTTCGGCTACGTGCCCCATGCCGGGCAGCACGAGAAGATCCCCCAGATCGGTTCGGTGCAGGTCGACGATGACGTCGAGATCGGGGCCAACGTGGCCATCGACCGCGCCACCACCGGGGTGACCCGGATCGAGCGCGGGGTGAAGATCGACAACCTCGTTCACGTCGCACACAACGCGGTGGTGGGGGAGTCGACGGTGCTGGTGGCCCAGGTGGGCATTTCCGGCTCCACCCGCATCGGCAAGAGCGTGACCGTGGGAGGGCAGGCCGGGCTGGCCGGCCATCTCACCATCGGGGACCGGGCCATCGTGGCTGCGCGGTCCGGGGTGACCAAGGACGTCCCCGAGGGCCGCACGGTATCCGGCTACCCGGCCATGGAACATGATCGCGCCCGCCGGCTGACCGGCTACACCCGCAAGCTCCCGTCCCTGTTCGACCGACTTCGCGCCCTGGAAGAACGCGTGGAAGAGCTCGAGGGACGGGCGGAGAACATCGTTTGAGTGAGACCCAGACCACCCTGGCCCAGGAGATCTCCTACGACGGAGTCGGACTGCACACCGGGGAGAGCTGTCGCGTAACGCTCAAGCCCGCCCCGGCCGGTTCCGGTCTCCGCTTCGTGCGCACCGATCTCGCAGGGCTCCCCGAGATTCCCGTCGCCCCCGAGAACGCGGTCTACGAGGACCGCCACGGGCGCCGCACCATTCTTCGTCACGGAGAGGCCGAGGTACACACGGTCGAGCACCTGCTCGCCGCGGTGACCGGTCTCGGCCTCGACAACCTGCGGATCGAACTCAGCTCCACCGAGCTCGCCGAACCGGGAGACGGCAGCGCCGCGCTCTACGTGAAGCTGTTGCGCGAGGTGGGAATCGAACGCCTCGGGGTGCCCCGTCGCTATTTCGAGATCCCGCACCCGGTCCGTTTCCAGGACCAGCGCGCCGAGCTGGTGGGGCTGCCCCACGACGGCCTGCGCATCTCCTTCACCATCCAGTACGACAGCCCGATCATCGGCACCCAGCATGCGGTGTTCGATGTGGTCCCGGAGATCTTCACCCGGGAGATCGCCCCGGCGCGGACCTTCGTGCTCAAGCGGGACGTGGACGCGCTGCGGGATGCCGGGATGATCCAGGGCGGATCGTTGGACAACGCGGTGGTGGTCGGGGACGAGGGAGTCATCAACGAGGGAGGCCTGCGGTTCCCGGACGAGTTCGTTCGTCACAAGGTGCTGGATCTCATGGGGGACCTGTCCCTCCTCGGCCGGCCCATCCGGGGGCATGTCATGGCCTGGCGCTCCGGGCACCAGAGCCAGATCGGATTCGTGAAGGCACTGGCCGAGGCCGAGCAGCAGGCGACCGGGTTCGACCTGCCCCCGCGGCCCGACGGCAAGGGGCAGGTGTGGGACACCGAAGCCATTTCCCAGATCATGCCGCACCGCTATCCGTTCCTGCTCGTGGACCGGATCGTGGAGCTCACCGACGAGAAGGTGGTAGGCATCAAGTCCGTCACCGTGAACGAGCCCTACTTCGTGGGGCACTTTCCCGATCATCCCATCATGCCGGCCGTGCTCATCATCGAGGCCATGGCCCAGACCGGCGGTGTCCTGCTGCTGAACAAGGTGGCCCGTCCCAGGGAAAAGCTCGTCTATTTCATGGGGATCGATCGGGCCAAGTTCCGCCGCCCGGTTCGTCCCGGGGATCAACTCCGTTTCGAGCTCTCCCTGATCAAGCTCAAGGGGCGAATCTGCAAGATGGCGGGAAAGGCGTACGTCGACGACAGCCTGGTCGCCGAGGCCGAGTTGCTCTCCACCGTGGTTGACCGTTAGGGTCCCCGGGGGGTAAGGAGGGAACATGACGGACATCGCCACCACGGCGGTCGTGGACCGACGGGCGGAACTCGACAGCGGCGTCCAGGTCGGGCCCTACGCGATTATCGGCCCCGAGGTCCGGATCGGTTCCGGGACCACGGTCGGCGCCCATTCCGTGCTCGACGGTCACACCGTGATCGGCGCGAACTGCCGGGTGTTCCCCCATGCGGTGGTGGGCACCGAGCCCCAGGATCTCAAGTTTTCCGGAGAGATGACCCGTCTTGTCATCGGGGACCGGACGACCATCCGCGAGTTCGCCACCCTCAACCCGGGCACCGGGGAAGGCTCCGAAACCCGGGTCGGCAAGGATTGCCTCCTCATGGCGTACTCGCACGTGGCCCACAACTGCCTGCTCGGAGACCACGTCATCCTGGCCAACTCGGCCAACCTGGCCGGGCATGTCACCCTCGACGACTATGCCATCGTGGGCGGGGTCACCCCCATCCATCAGTTCGTCCACGTGGGGGCGCACGCCATGATCGGCGGGGGTTCGCGGATTCCCCAGGACGTGGCGCCCTTCACCCGGGTGGCCGGCAACCCGGCCGCCTGTTTCGGTATCAACGTGGTGGGTCTGGAACGACGCGGGTTCACCCCGGAGACGATCCGGGCGTTGAAGACCGCCTTCCGTATCCTGTTCCGAGGCAAGCTCACCGTGGCCGAGGCCGTGAAGCGCGTCCAGGATGAGGTCAACTTCACCCCCGAGGTCCGCACCCTGGTGAACTTCTTCCTGGCCTCGGAGCGCGGCGTCACCCGTTGACCGGATCCCCGTCACTGCGTGTTGCCGTTCTCGGGGTGGGTTATCTCGGGTCGCGTCATGCGGCCCGGCTGGCCGAGGGCGCGGCCTTCCGGCTGGTCGCCGTCCAGGACAGCAACCCCGAACGGGCCGAGGCGGTCGCCCGGGAACTGGGTTGCCGCGTCGCCGCCACCCCCCAGGAGGCCCTGGCCGGGGCCGATGCGGCGGTGGTGGCGACCAGCACCGCGTCCCACCGGATCGCGGTGGAAGCAGCGCTCGCCGCCGGCTGCCACGTGCTGGTCGAGAAACCGCTCACCGCGCGGCTCGACTCGGCCCGGGCCCTGGTGCGGGAGGCCCGGGACCGGAACCTGGTCCTGCAGGTGGGACAGGTGGAACGATTCAACCCGGCCCTGCGTTCCCTGAAAGCGGAACTGCCTGCCCCCCTGTTCGTGGAGAGTCATCGGCTGGCCCCCCTGGTGCCGCGCAATCTGGATCTGGATGTGGTGCAGGATCTCATGGTGCACGACCTGGATCTCGCCCTGGCCTTCGTCGGCGAGGAGCCGGATCAGATCGACGCGGTGGGGGTTCCGGTCATCACCGAGCGGGTCGATATCGCCAACGCGCGTCTCCGTTTTCCCTCGGGCGCGGTGGCCAACCTCACCGCCAGTCGGGTTTCCCTGGAGCGCACCCGCAAGTTCCGCATGTTCATCCCGGGCACCTACGTCTCGGCCGACTGCGCCAAACGCACCAGCACGGTGTACCGGTTGACCGATCGGCGCGAGGACGCGCTGCGGGACATCCTGGCCAGCGGTTCTCCCCTGGAGATGCTCAAGGTCCTGGACCGGAGCACGGTCGGCGGGACCGGCGAGGATGCCCTCGTCGAGGAGCACAAGGCCTTTGCCGCGGCCATCCGCGGCGAACCCAACGACGGCGTCCCCGGTGAGGAAGCGCTGCGCACGTTGCGGGCCATGGTCCGGGTCGAGGCCGCCATCGCCGCCGCCAAGGGGGGCTGATGCCCCGCCGCGTGTTCATCAGCGCGGGGGAAGCGTCGGGCGACCGGCACGCCGCGGCGGTGGTGCGGGCGCTGCGCGAGCGGGTGGGGGACGTCGAGGTGCGGGGACTGGGTGGCGACGCCCTCGCCGCCGAAGGGGCCGAGCTCATGGCCCACGTGGACGATCTTTCCGTGCTGGGTTTCGCCGAGGTCGCGCGCCGGCTTCCGTACTTCTGGCGTCTGTTCCACCGGGTTCGGGATGAGATCGAGACCTGGCAACCGGATGCGGTGGTGCCGGTCGACTACCCCGGCTTCAACCTGCGACTCTCCCACGCGGTACGTCAACGCGGCCATCGGGTGCTCTACTACATTGCCCCCCAGGTCTGGGCCTGGAAGCGGGATCGTCGCCCCGGCATCGCCAGGGCGGTGGATCAGCTGCTCGTCGTGTTTCCCTTCGAGGAACCGCTTTTCCGCGAGGCGGGGATCGACACAACCTTCGTGGGGCACCCCCTGGTCGATGCCGTCCGCACCCGGGTGGATCCGGCGGTGGTGCGGGGTGAGCTGGGTCTCGGTCCGCGGGAACCGCTCCTCGCCGTGCTTCCCGGGAGTCGGCGACAGGAGGTGACCGGTATTCTTCCCGCGGTGCTGGAGGGGGCGTTGCAGCTACGGGACGAGGGGGTTTCGGTGGTGGTGAGCCGCGCCCCGGGTCTTCCCGACGCCGCCTTCGCCCCGGCGACCTCGGCCGGCGTTCCCCTGTGGACCGGGGCGGCCGCGGACCTCGTTACCGCGTCCACGGCAGCGGTGGTGGCCAGCGGCACTGCCACCCTCGAAACGGGTCTTCTGGGAACCCCGCTCCTCGTGGTCTACCGCACCGGGCGGCTCAACTGGGAGCTGGCCCGGCATCTCGTGAAGATCCGCACGGTGGGCCTGGTCAACATCGCCGCGGGCGGGGACACCGTCCCGGAACTCCTCCAGGATGCCCTCACCCCCCATGCGGTGGCCGACCACGCCCGCCGGCTGCTTTTCGACGAAACGGAACGTGGCCGCCAGCGGGAGTACCTGGCCCGACTCCCGGCGCGGTTGGGGGAGGGGAACGCCGCCGCGCGCGCCGCCGAGGCGATCGCCCTTGCCCTGGAGACCCCGGCGTGAACGCGCGGGAGCTGCGTTGGCGCTTCGGGACCACCCTCGGCGTCCCTCTCGCCGCCGGGGCGATTGCCCTGCTCTCCAAGTTGGCGCGAGTAGAGCATGTTGACAAGCAACATGATACGGACGCCATAGAGTCATCCAAGGCAGTCATTTACGCTTTTTGGCACGGTCGATTCTGGCTCTTGCCCCTGCACCTCGGGCACTCCGGAATCACTGTTCTGGTCAGTCGTTCCCGCGATGGTGAGGTCATTACCCGTATTCTCGGGAAGCTGGGACATCATGCGGTCCGGGGCAGCAGCAGTCGGGGCGGCCGGGAGGCGCTGACCGCCCTGGAATCGGTCCTCGCGGGCGGGGATTCGGTGGCGTTGACCCCGGACGGGCCCCGGGGACCCCGTCACCGGGCCCAGGTGGGGACGGTGGCGCTGGCCGCCCGAACCGGCTGTCCCGTGGTGCCGGTGGGGGTCGCCGCGAGCCCGGCCTGGACGCTGTCCTCCTGGGATCGTTTCCAGATCCCCAAACCCCGTGCCCGGGGGGTGGTGGTCTTCGGGGAGCCGCTGCGCGTACCGGCGGGCGAGGAGCTGGAACCCTGGCGGTTACGTCTGGAGACCACCCTGGTCGAACTGGAGTCGCGCGCGGACGCGGCGGTGCTTCGATGAGCCCCCTGGGCGCCGTCTACGCCGCGCTCACCCGCGTCGTGGATCCGCTCGCTCCCGGGCTGCTCGCCTTGCGTGGGATCCAGGGCGAGGAACGGGAGCAACGCCTCGGACGGGTCCCACCCGATCCCCTGGACGAGTGGTGGCACGCCGCCTCGATGGGGGAGGTGATGGCGCTGGAACCCATCGTGCGGTGCGTGCGGCAACGCATTCCCCGGGCGCGCATGCGGGTGACCACCCAGACCCGTACCGGACAGGCCGCGGCTCGTGAGCGATGGGGGGACGCGGTTCGCTATGCGCCCCTCGACACCCCCGGGGCCCTGCGCCGGGTTCTCGCTGCGGGAGCCCCGCGGAGCCTGGTCCTGGTGGAAACCGAGCTCTGGCCCAACTGGCTGAACGCCTTTCACCGGTCCGGCATCCACACCGCCGTGGTCAGCGCGCGCCTCTCGGATCGGGCCTGGCCCCGGACCCGTCGCCTGCGGTCGCTCTACGCGCCGCTCCTGGCTCCCATGCGGGCGATCGCCGCTCGCACCGAGGTCGACGCGGAACGCTACCTGGAACTGGGAGCCGGAGCCGCGGCGGTTCGGGTGACCGGCAACGTCAAGCATGATCGCCTGCCCGAGCCGGATCCCGCGGCAATCCCGTGGCCGTCGGATCCACTGTGGGTGGTGGGAAGCCTGCGTCCGGGCGAGGAGACCCCGGTCCTGGACGCGTTCGCCCACCTGCGCGGGAACACGCCGGCCCTGCGGCTCGTGCTGGCCCTGCGTCACCCGGATCAATGGCCGGATCTGCCCGAGACGCTGGCCGCGCGGGGATGGCGAACCGCGCTTCGCAGTCGTCCCGAGAGCAAGGATCCCGAGGCGGACGTGCTGATCGTAGACACGCACGGGGAGTTGGGGGGGCTCTACGCGCGGGCCACGATGGCTCTGGTCGGCGGCACCCTGGTCCCTCTGGGGGGGCACAACGTCATGGAACCCGCGGTGTGCGGAACGCCGGTGCTGGTGGGGCCCCATACGGCCACGGTACGGGAGGAGACCCGGCGGCTGCTCGCCGCGGGAGGCGCGGTGGAGATCCACGATGCCCCGTCCCTGGCCGAGGCGGTGCGGGTCTGGCTCGACCCCGAGCGGCGCCGGGCCGCGTCGCAAGCCGCGCGCGGGGTGGCCCGGGAGCTGCGTGGGGCCGGCGAACGAACCGTTGATTGGCTGCAGGAACGGGGCGTTCTCCATGCGGGGTGAGACCGAGGTCCCGATCCCCGGGTTGCTGGGCCGCGCCCTGGCCGGACTCTACGGTACCGGCAGCGCGGCGTATCACGCCCTGTACGACCGCGGCTGGCGCAGGCCCCACCGGTTGCCGGTGCCGGTCCTGAGTGTCGGCAACCTGACCGTGGGGGGTACGGGCAAGACGCCCACCGTGATCGCGCTGATCGAGGCGCTGACCCGACGGGGGCGACGACCCGGCGTCCTCACCCGTGGCTACGGGGGAGCGGACACGGGTCGGGTCCCCCCGGATCGAACCGACCCCGGGGTCTGGCAACGCTTCGGCGACGAGCCGGTCCTCCTGGCCGGGCGTTTCCCCGGCGTTCCGATCCAGGTGGATCCGGATCGCACGCGGGGGGGCCGGGCGTTGTTGGCCTCCCCCGAAGCGCCGGACGTGCTGGTGCTCGATGACGGGTTTCAACATCGCAAGCTGGCCCGCGACGCCGATCTGGTGCTGCTCGACGCGGCGCGCCCGTTGGGGAACGGTCGGTTGCTCCCGGCCGGGCCGCTGCGGGAACGCCCCGCCGCCCTCTCCCGGGCCACCCACCTCCTCATGACCGGCTGGGACGAGCACATCGGGACCGCGTCCCGGCCCCGGGAACCGCTGACGACCGGGCTACCGTGCTTCCGTGCCCGGACCGTGGTGGACGGGATACGACGCCTGGAGGGGGGTGCCCACGCGCTCCTGGGGAAGGGAGAGCGGGTTCACCTGGTCACCGGGGTCGCGCGCCCACAGCGGGTCCGCGCGTCGGCACAGCAGGCGGGACTGCACGTCACCGGGCACTCGGTGTTCCCCGATCATCATCCGTTCACGGCCGGGGAGTTGTCGGCCTGCGAGGATGCGGCCCGGGACGCCGATGCGATCCCCCTCACCACCGAGAAGGATGCGGTGCGGATGGTCGGTGTCACCCGGGACCCGTGGCTCCTGCTCTCCACGCGGCTGGAGGTGGTGGAGGGGGTGGACCGGCTGCTCGACGCCCTCCTGGGCACACACGACGACGGGGAGACCGGATCGGCCCCCCCGTCGTGAAACTTGGCGTTGCGTTGACCGCTGCGGTCTAGTCGTCGCCCCAGTCCCCGATGAACACGTTGAGTCCACGGGTGAGCGAGATGCCGTCTCCGCTCGTCTCTTCCGTACCGAAGAACGTGATCGTCGCCGAGGCAACGAACTCGACCCCGGTGACACCGGCACAGGCTCCGCCGACCGGTCCCAGGCAGGACACCGGGGGAACCGTCTTGGCGCCACCCGAAACGATCGAGATGTAGGCCTGTGCCGCCTGTCCCGTCGGGACCACCACGTTCATGGCGGCGTCGGTCTGGTTGGGCAGGTCCACGGTTCCGTCCCCATCGAGGTCCGCGCCGTTGGGATTGTCCCCGGCCCAGACCAGATTGTAGGAAAGGAACCGGACCGAACCGAACGGGGTTCCGGGTCCGACCGTGCTGTCCACGATCTTGTCGTGGGGCCGGGACCGGAAGGTCACCTCGACGATATCGACCGGGATGAAGTCGTCCGAGGGGTCCAACTTGTTGTCGCCGAGGTTGTACACGTCCGACTGGAGCGGCGCGTTTCCATTCAGCGAGACCACATCGACGACGTTGCGGGTCCCGGATTCCGGCTGATTGCAGCTCGTCGCCCCGAGGGCCAGTGCAACCACAACAAGAGGGACCCAGGCCCGGCGATGATGGAGCGTCATGCTCAATTCCTCCTTGAAACGTGTGCTCGCGTCTCGTGGACGCGGGCCGACGCCCGGACCATGCCGGGGTCGGTATGCCATCGGCGGGATGGCCAGCCCATGAGGCTCCCGTTCGCTAGCGGGGCCACGCAGTGATGATCGGCTCTCCCCCGCGAAATTGAAGACCGAGTCGCGAACCCCGTTCGTTCTGGGGGATTTGGCCCGTTGAGACCAGGTGAAGCGGAAGCTATCATCCTGTGCTCCGAGCGCCGGTTAGGAACTCGCCCCGGATCCCGGAACGTCCCTCGGCATGAAGGCCCGCCCCATGGAACAGACCCCCCGCTCGACCGACACCCTGGTTATCGGCTCCGGTCTTGCCGGACTTTGGTGCGCTCTGGAGGCCAGTCGCTGGGGGAAGGTCCTGGTGGTGACCAAGAAGGAGCGGGCCGAGTCCAACACCAACTACGCCCAGGGGGGGATCGCCGCCGCCCTGGCCCCCGAGGACGATCCCGACCTGCACGCCCGGGACACCCTGATCGCCGGGGCGGGGCTCTGCCATCCGGATGCGGTGCGTGCCGTGGTGGAGGAAGGCCCGGACCTGGTGCGGAGCATGATCTCCCTCGGGGTCGACTTCTCCCGGGCCGAGGAGGGGGACCTGGACCTGGGCCAGGAGGGGGGACACTCGGTGCGGCGGATCGTCCATGCTGCGGACCGGACCGGGGCCGAGGTGGAACGGGCCCTTCTGGAAGCGGTGGAGAACAACCCCGATATCGTTGTCCTGGAACATCATTTCGCGGTGGACCTCATCCTCCAGTCCCGGATGAGCCGGGGCTCGACCCTGGACGGGGAAGCCTGCTGGGGCGCCTACATCCTGGTCACCCCGGGCAATGAGGTGGTGCCGGTGCGGGCCAAGGCCACCGTGCTGGCCAGCGGTGGAGCGGGCAAGGTGTACCGATTCACCTCCAACCCGGATATCGCCAGCGGGGACGGCATCGCCATGGCCTTCCGGGCCGGAGCACGGGTTTCCAACCTGGAGTTCGTCCAGTTCCATCCCACCTGTCTGTACCACCCCACCGCGCGTCGCTTTCTCATTACCGAGGCCCTGAGGGGGGAGGGAGCGGTCCTGCGCACCCTGGACGGGGAGACCTTCATGGCCCGGCACGACCCCCGGGGCGATCTGGCGCCACGGGACATCGTGGCCCGGGCCATTGACCTCGAGATCAAGACCCGGGGCGAGGAACACGTGCTGCTGGACGCCACCGCGCTGGCCCCCGAGTTCCTGGAACGGCGTTTCCCCGGCGTTGTCGAGGGGTGTCGCGGCCTGGGGATCGACCCGGTGACCCAACCCATTCCGGTGGTTCCGGCCGCGCACTACATGTGCGGTGGAGTCCGGACCACCCTCCACGGGGAGACCGACATCCCGCGGCTCTACGCGATCGGGGAGGTGGCCCACACCGGTCTCCATGGGGCCAACCGTCTTGCTTCGAACTCGTTGCTGGAAGCCCTCGTCTTTTCCGCGCGTGCCTCCGCCCATCTCGAGGGGTTGGTGGCCGGGGATCCTCCGCCGGATCCCGATCCGTGGATCGCCCCCACCGGCAATGAACCCCGGGAGGACGCCATCGTGAACCACAATTGGGACGCGGTGCGTCGGTTGATGTGGGACTATGTGGGTATCGCCCGTTCCGACGAGCGACTGGCCGCGGCGCAGCCGCGCCTGCGTCTCATTCGGGACGAAGTGGAACAGTTCTACCGGCGGTTCCAGGTCGACACCGACCTGCTGCAACTGCGCAATCTTGCCCTGACCGCCGAGATCATCCTTCGCATGGCGCGCGCGCGTCATGAGAGCCGGGGACTGCACATGAACCGGGACCACCCGGAAACCGACGATCGCCACTTCCGCCGCGACTCCGTGCTGGGCCGGGTCGGCGACGTGAGTTGGGGCGCGGCGATCGGCGACGCGGCGGACCGCGAACCGTGAGCGAACCGGCCTTCGAATTCGAGAGCCTTCTCGATGTGGTGCTGGCCGAGGATCCGCGCTATCCGCGTGAGGCGTATCTCTTCGTCGAGCGGGGGCTCCAGTACCATCGTGAGCGCCACGGACGGGGCGGGTCCGGCCAGCATGTGACCGGTCCGCAGGTTCTGGTGGGGGTGCGGGAGCTGGCCATCGACGAGTTCGGGCCCATGGCGCGCACCGTCTTCCAGGCCTGGAACCTGAAGGACGGCGCCGACGTGGGCGAGATCGTCTACAACCTGATCCGGGTCGGGCTCATGAGCAAGACCGACGACGACCGCAAGGAAGATTTCCTGGGGGTCATGGCATTCGACGAGTCGCTGGACATGGATTCCACCTGGTAGGAGACGGCATGGCGGGACAACGGTTCGAGGAGCGATGGGGCAACTTCCGGGATCTGGTCGAACAGATGTTTCTCGACCCGGACGGCTCCGGGTTGAGCGACGTACTCTGGTATCCGGCGACCGACGCCTACGAGACCCCCGAGGCCTTCGTGGTGCGGATGGACCTGAGCGGGGTGCAGCGGGACGATATGCGCATCGACCTCAAGGGAGTGCTGCTCCACGTGCGCGGCGTACGGCGTGAGCTGGGCGGCCAGGGGGAGAAACGGTTCCACAAGATGGAGATCGCGCTGGGTCCCTTCGCCCGCACGGTGCGGCTACCGGATCGCTACGCCGGGGCCAGCGCCTCGGCACGCTATCGCGCCGGCATCCTCGAGATCATTCTCCGACCCCGCAAGCGGGCCAAGTCGTTGGAGATCGAGATCACCGTGGTCCAGGCCCCCCAGGAGACAGAATGACGACGACCATGCTCAAGGTTGAGACGGACTCGGGCCAGGCCATCGAGATTCCGCAGGTGCTGCCCATCGTTCCCCTGCGGGAACTGGTGGTCTTCCCGCAGATGATGTTTCCCCTCGTGGTCAGCCGCCCCGGGCTCATGGCGCTGGCCGACGAGGCCCTGGCCGGAAGCAAGATGATCGGTCTCTTCACCCTCCAGCCCAACGACGCCGAGGAGTTGGCCTCGGCCACGGGAGCGTCGATGGGGGACGAGGAACCGGACGACGATCTCGAGGCGGAAGGGGAGGAGCTTCCCGAGGACCGGGAACTGGTGGGCATCGGGACGGTGGCGGTCATCCACAAGATGCTCCGGTTCCCGGACGGCGGGATGCGGTTGCTCGTCCAGGGGGTGAACCGGGTGCGTCTGGTGGAAACGGTGCAGGAGAAACCCTTCCTCAAGGGACGGGTGGAGGTGGTTCCCACCCGCAAGTCGCCGTCGCGTCGTACCGAGGCCCTGCGCCGCAACGCCCTCGAGCTGTTCCAGCGTCTGGTCGACGCCACCGGCTACCTGCCCGAGGAACTCAAGGTGGTGGGGCTCAACATCGAGGACCCGGGCCGTCTGGCCGACTTCCTCGCCGCCAACCTCAACATCAAACTTCCGGAGAAACTCGTCCTGCTCGGGGAGTCCGACGCCGACCGTCGGCTGGAAGAGGCGACCCGTTTCATGGTGCGCGAGCTCGACATCCTCGACCTCGGCAAGCGCATCCAGGGGGAAGTGCAAGGGGAGATGGAGCGCTCGCAACGCGAGTTCTATCTGCGTCAGCAGATCAAGGCGATCCAGCGGGAGCTGGGGGGGGGCGAGGACGGGAATCCGGACATCGAGGAGATCGAGCGGGCCATTCTCGAAGCCAACCTGCCCGAGGTCGCCCTGGCCGCGGTGACCAAGGAGTCCGAGCGGCTCAAGCGGATCCCGCCCCAGGCCGCGGAATACTCCATCGCCAAGACCTACATCGACTGGATGCTCCAGGTGCCGTGGTCCCCGGTGGAGCGTCCCTCCATCGACGTGGATCATGCCGAGGAGGTGCTCAACGAGGACCACTACGACCTGGAGACGGTCAAGGAGCGCATCCTCGAGTACCTCGCCGTGCGCAAGCTGACCGACTACTCCCGCAGTCCCATCCTGTGCCTCACCGGGCCTCCGGGAGTGGGAAAGACCTCCCTGGGGCGGTCCATCGCCCGTGCCCTCGACCGGCCCTTCGTGCGCCTGGCCCTGGGAGGGCTCCACGACGAGGCGGAGATCCGCGGGCATCGGCGCACCTACATCGGCGCCATGCCGGGACGGGTCGTGCAGGGTATCGTCAATGCCAAGGCTCCCGATCCGGTGTTCATGCTCGACGAGATCGACAAGGTGGGCAACGACTTCCGGGGGGATCCGACCTCGGCCCTGCTCGAGGTTCTCGATCCGGCCCAGAACGACAGCTTCCACGACAACTACCTCAACGTCCCGGTGGACCTGTCCCGGGTCCTGTTCGTCACCACCGCCAACTCGCTCTACACCATTCCCGCCCCGTTGCGGGACCGCATGGAGGTCATCGAGCTCTCCGGGTACACCACCCGGGAGAAGGTGGAGATCGCCAAACGCTATCTGGTGCCGCGCGCCCTGGAGGAGAACGGGATCACCGCGGCGCAACTGAAGTTCACCGCATCCGCGCTCAGCGCCATTGCCTCCCAGTACACGCGCGAGGCGGGGGTGCGCAACCTGGGGCGTGAGATCAGCCGGGTCGCCCGCAAGGTGGCCACCCGGGTCGCGCGGGGCAAGCGGGTCAAGGTCTCGGTGTCCGGGAAGAACCTCGCCGAGTATCTCGGCCGTCCCCGCGTGCACCACGAGGGACGCGGTCGCAAGGACCGCAAGGGCATCGTGACCGGGCTGGCCTGGACTCCGTTCGGGGGAGAGATTCTCTTCGTGGAGGCGACGCAGATGAAGGGTCGGGGAGGGCTCACCCTCACCGGTCAGCTCGGCGACGTCATGCGGGAATCCGCCCAGGCCGCGCTCTCCTGGGTGCGCACCCATCTCGAGGACCTGAGCGGAAGCACCACCGCGCTCGACGGTCAGGACGTGCACATCCACGTGCCGGCCGGGGCCATGCCCAAGGACGGTCCGTCGGCGGGAGTGGCCATGGTCACCGCGTTGGTCTCGTTGGTGGCGGACCGCCCCGTGCGGTCCGATACCGCGATGACCGGGGAGATCTCGCTCCGTGGCGCGGTGCTTCCCATTGGGGGGGTGAAGCAGAAGGTCCTGGGGGCGCGTCGGGCCGGGATCAAGCGGATACTGCTGCCCGAGGCGAACGGCCCCGATCTCGAGGACGTGCCGGACGAGGTGCGGGACGAGATGGAGTTCGTCCTGGTGAAGGACATCAAGTCCGTGCTCGAGGCGGCACTGAGGCCGGCGAGGCGCAAGGGCCGCGCCTAGTGGCGCCATCCCGCCTGCTCATCCGCCTCGGTTCCCTGGGTGACGTGATCCTGGCCACCGGGGCGGCCGAGGCGGCCCGCTCCCGCTGGGGTGACGGCGCGGTGGATGTCCTGGTCAAGTCCGAGTGGGCAGCAGTCTGGGACCGCCACCCCGCGGTGCGAGAGGTCATCTCCTGGTCCCCCAAGGAGCGGGGGGGAGCGGGGGTCGTGGCCCTTTCCCGGCGTCTGCGGGCCCGTAGCTACCGGACGGTCTTCGATCTCCAGGCATCCCCCCGCACCCGGGCCCTGGGGCTCCTGACCGGCTGGCGCGAGGTGCGGCGTCCGGAGCGCTACGGTGCGGCGCGGCGCCGCCTGGTGCGCACCAAGCAGGGCGGACCGCCCCCGGGGTTTCGCATGCTGGACGCCTTCGTGGACGCGGTGGCGCCGGGGGGTACCGGCCTTCCCTCGGTCCGCCCGGACCCGGCCGAACAGGAGAGGATGCGGGCCCTGCTGGGGTCCGCGACCCGGGTCGGGTTGATCCCGGGAGCGCGTCATGCCACCAAGCGGTGGCCCCTGGAGCGGTTCGTGGAAACGGGGAAACAGCTCGTGGCGGGGGGAAGCGGCCCCGTCGCGGTGTTTTTCGGTCCGGACGAGGCGGCGCTGGCCGAGGCCTGGGGCGCGCTTTGGCCCGAGACCGACACCTACCGGGAGATCCGGGCGCCGCTCGGCGTGGTCGCCGCCGCGCTGGCCGAACTCGAGGTGGTGCTCACCAACGACACCGGATTGATGCACTTGGCGGCCGCCGTGGGCACACGGGTGGTAGCCATTTTCGGGCCTACCGTGCGATCCTTCGGATTCGAACCGGCGGGGGAGGGCCACCGGATCCTGGAGGTCGACCTCTCGTGTCGTCCGTGTCATCTGCACGGAGGCCCCACCTGTCCGGAGACGCACTTCCGGTGTCAACTGGAGATTCCCGTGGCCCGAGCGCTCCAGGCGTTGCGCCCCGGGGATTCCTGACGCGCGACGCCCGCGCGGATACCGGCCTGGATCGGGAGAGGGAGATCATGTCGCGACTGGTGCTCTTGGGATTGGGTGACGACGACGTCGACGTCCTGTCCCGTGTTGCCCGTCTTGATCCCCGCCCCGATGTCTTCGTGTTTCATCCCCAGGAGAACGCGCTCATCCTCAGGCTGGCTGCCGTTTCCGAGTGGCCGGCCGCGACCGTCCCGCCCGAGCCCCGCGCGGACGACGTGGCGGTCATTCCCGCGGCCAGCGGTTCGTTCATCGCGGAGCTGGTCGAGCGGTGGCGTGAACTCGGCGCGCGGGTGATCTCGCCGATCGCGGTGAACACCCTGGACATGGACGCGCCCGGGGCCCCCGCACAAGCGGCCCAGGCGGTCCGAGCCATCGGCGACCCGCCGGCGGACGCCCCGGCGATCGACCGTACGGAACCCACCCCTGCGCCGTCGCGCCCGGAGATGGTGGAACCCGATCCCGCACCTGATCATGAACCCGATCCCGAACCCGATCCCACTCCAGATTCCATTCCCGAAACGACCCCGGAACCGGACCCCAAGGTGGAACCCATGGCACAAACCGAGCAGCCCGCAACGCAGACCCCCGCTCCCGCATCCGCCAACGACAACGGACTCGCCGCCCCGCCCCCGGATGTGTGGGCGTCACCCGACGCCACCTTCCGTTACCTGGTGGACCAGGCCCTGGGCGCGGAGGCCTCGATCGGCCTCTACTGGAACGGCGGCACCGATGTCTGGGTGCCCTGGATCTGGACCGGCGACGTGCCCAGCATCGACGCCGATATCGACAGCGGCGTGACCGTCCCTCTCCAGCAATGGGGGGAGATGCGCGTCCTGGGCGACGGTGCAAACCGTCTGAACATCGCCGCCCTGCAGCGTGTCGCCGAGGACATCGCGTTGCGCGATCTGATGCAGTGGCGCGAGACCTCCCGTTCCCTGAGCCAGCACGGCCGTCCCTCCTCCGGAGCCGATGCCGGGGCGTTGGCCGCGTGGCTGGAACCGGTGTGGAGCGTGCTCAACGTCCAGGCCTCGTTGACCTGGCGGCGCGGTTCCGAGGGTTGGTCCCTCACCGGCGCGCGGGGCAACGGGCTGAATCTCTCCGGCGTGTTCAATATGCCGGAGCGTCTCCTGGAAGCAACCTTCGAGGGACCCGGATCCCCCTGGACCCGATGGGAGCCGGCCGACGGCGTTCGGCTCCACCTGGCCAGCGATACGCCCGACCCCCGGCTTCCCCTGCGGCTGCGCCGCGTGGAGATGGCGGTGAGTGGGGAGGACTCGACACGGTGAACCCGCGTCCCATCCTCGTCCTCCCCGAGACGTTGGTGGGTCGGATCGCCGCCGGGGAAGTCGTCGAGCGCCCGGCCGCCGTGATCAAGGAGTTGTTGGAAAACTCCCTCGATGCCGGCGCACGGCGCATCCGGGTGGAGATCGAAGGGGATCTCACCGGCGTGCTGCGGGTCACCGACGACGGCCACGGCATTCGCGCCGCCGACCTTCCGCTCGCGGTGGAGCGTCACGCCACCAGCAAGATCGTCAATCCGGACGACCTCGACCACATCGAGACCCTGGGTTTCCGTGGCGAGGGTCTGGGGGCCATCGGCGCGGTCTCCCGCCTGCGTGTCTCCAGCCGGATCGCCGGGGAGGACTCCGGTTTCGAGATCGTCGTGGACGGCGGCTTGCCCGAACCGGTGGTTCCGGTGGGCCGGGCCGTGGGGACCACGATCGAAGTACGGGATCTCTTCTTCAACACCCCGGCCCGGCTCAAGTATCTCAAGAGCACCTCGGCCGAACTCCGTCATATCGCACAGCTTGTCTCCGCGTACGCCCTCGCCCGCCCCGACGTGGGGATGAGCCTCACCGTGGACGGTCGCAGCAGCGTCGACGTGGCGCCGGCCGAGGATCTGCATGCCCGGCTGCAGCAGATCCTGGGACGCGAACGGGTGGGACGCATGATTCCGGTGTTGCACGAGGGGCGCGACATCACCCTGGAGGGCTTCGTGGGTGCGCCCGAGGATGCCCGCGCCCGGGCCGGGCACCAGATCTTCCTCATCAACGGCCGTTGGGTGACCAGCCAGCTCCTGCGCACGGCGGTGCGCCAGGCCTACGGGGATCTCATTCCCCCGGCGCGACATCCCGAAGCGGTCCTGCTGCTCACCCTGCCCCCGGAAACCGTGGACGTGAACGTGCACCCCACCAAACGGGAAGTGCGTCTGGCCCGCGAACGGGAACTCTATCCCCGGCTCATCCGCATCCTGCGCGAGCGGGTGGAGGCCCGGTTCCCCTCGTTGGACCTCGACCGACCCGGCTACGGTCCAACCCCTCCCGCCACCGCACCCTCCACCGGGCAGCAGACCCTCGACTGGGCCCGTGCCGCGACGGTGGAGCCCGGGGGCGCGGGGGAGTCCTCGACGGCCAGGGTGGTGCCGTTTCCCTCGAGGGTGTCGGACGCCCCCCAGGAGAGCGCTTCGGGTGAAAGCGCGCCCGCCATGGCCAGCATGTGGCAGCTGCACGAGACCTACATCATGGCGGCGATCGAGAACGGCCTGCTCATGGTCGACCAGCATGCCGCCCACGAGCGGGTTCTCTACGAACAGGCCCTGCGACGACTGCAGGGCGAGCAGGCCCCGTCCCAGGAACTGCTCTTCCCGGTCACCGTCGATCTGGCTCCGGACGAGTTCTCGATCCTGCTCGAGGTGCACGGGGTCCTGGAGGCGTTGGGTTTCCATCTGGAGCGGTTCGGGGGGACCACGGTCCTGGTCCACGCCATCCCGGCCGGGCTCCGCGAGTGGCGGCACGGGGCGATCCTCCGGGATGTCCTGGATCACTTTGCCGACCTGCCCACCCAGCTCGACATCCAGGAACGCATTGCCCGTTCGGTGGCGTGCCATGGCGCGGTGAAGGCGGGACAGAAGCTCAGCCTGACCGAGATGAACGCCCTCATCGACCAGCTGTTCGCCACGGAGAAACCCCAGGGGGATCCGCATGGGCGCCCCGTCTTCCTGCGCATCGAGCTGGACGACCTGCATCGGCGCTTCGGCCGCAGCGGCGGATGAACCCCACCGCCCCGGTCCCGGTCCTGCTGGGAGTCACCGCGGCGGGCAAGACCGGGGTCAGCCTTCCCTTGGCCGAACGGTTGGGGGCCGAGATCATCTCGGTCGACTCGCGACAGATCTACCGTGGGCTGACCATCGGAAGCGCCGCCCCCACGCCCGCCGAGCGCGCCCGGGTGCCGCATCATCTGGTCGAGGTGATCGAGCCGGATCAGACCATGACCGCGGGGGAGTTCGGCCGACGCGCCGCGGCGTGTCTCGCGGAGATCACCGGGCGAGGCCGGGTGCCGTTGTTGGTGGGCGGATCCGGGTTGTACCTGCGGGCGGCGCTGGGGGGGCTCGACGAAGCCCTGCCCCGGGATCCCGATCTCCGGGCCCGTCTGCGGTCGCGGGTCGAGGCCGAGGGGCCCGAGACGCTGCATGGGGAACTGGCTGCGGTGGACCCCGACTCCGCGAGCCGGATCGGACCCCGGGACGGGCAGCGCATCACCCGCGCCCTGGAGATCCACGCCCTGACCGGGCGCCCGGCCAGCGCCCTGCGCCGGAGCGGTCGCGATACCCGGCGCGCCGCCAACCTGGTGGTCCTGGATCGTGATCCGGCGGAGCTGGAACGGCGCATGCGCGCGCGGATCGACGCCATGATCGCGAGCGGTCTGGTGGAGGAAGTGCGCGCGCTGCTGGCTCGTGGCCTGGACCTGAGCCATCCGGCCCTGCGCAGCGTCGGATTCGTGGAAACCCTGGACTATCTGCGGGGGGAGCTGAGCGAACCGGACTGGCGCGAGCGCATCGTGATCAACACCCGGCGCTATACCAAACGCCAACGCGCCTGGTTCCGCGCCCTGGACGGCGCGACCTGGATCCGGATCCCACCGGAGGAACCCCCCGCGGTCACCGCGGAGCGGATCGCCCCCATCCTCCGGGGGGACTGAAGCGCGCCGCTGGACAACCGGCCCCGGGCCGCGTAGGATTCCGTGCCCTGAGCGGGTGTAACTCAGTTGGTAGAGTGCCAGCTTCCCAAGCTGGTTGTCGCGGGTTCGAATCCCGTCGCCCGCTCCATCCCTCCTTCCCCTGCATCCTGCTCTCGATTCGGCTTGACGTTTCCCGTGTAAGACTGTTGAATACTTGCACTTAGTTCTGATTGTCTCTTCCGGAGGGCACGGTGCAGATACTCGAGGTCACCCCCGGATCCCTCGCCGCCGATGCGGGCATCGTGGCCGGGGACCGGCTGATTGCGGTCAACGACCAGAAGGTGCGGGACTTTCTCGATCTCCACCTCTGGTTGGGGGAGGAGCACCTCGAGCTCACCCTCGAACACGCGGACGTGTACGGGGCCCCGTTCACCGTGACCATCGAGCGGGTCTACGGACGCGAGCTGGGCTTCACTTTCCCCGACGCGCGGATTCGCATCTGCGGCAACGACTGTCCGTTCTGTTTCGTGGATCAGCTTCCCGAGGGTCTGCGCAAGAACCTCTACATCCGCGACGACGACTATCGGTTCTCCTATCTCTACGGCCACTTCATCACCCTGACCAACCTCAAGGAACGGGAGTTCGAGCGGGTGATCGAGCAACAGCTCTCGCCGCTCTATGTTTCCGTGCATGCCCTGGACCCCGAGGCCCGGGCGAAGATCCTGGTCAGCCCGCGGGCGGGGGAGATTCGCCAGCGTCTGGAGCAACTCATCGAGGGGGGCATCACCCTCCACACCCAGATCGTGCTCGTTCCCGGGGTCAACGACGGGGCCATCCTGGAGGAAACGGTGTTCGGTCTGGCCGAGTACTACCCGGCCATCCAGTCGGTCTCCGTGGTTCCGGTGGGGCTCACTGCCCATCGGGGAGACCTGCCGCCGGTGGCCACGTTCGACCGCGTGCATGCCGGCAAGGCGGTGGAGACGGTCCGCCGCTGGGGACGGGCCATGAAGCGGCGCACCGGCGAGACCTTCTGCTACGTGGCGGACGAGTTCCTTCTCCTGGCCGGCAAACCCATTCCCCCGGCCCGTTACTACGGTGATTTCGGCCAGCGGGAGAACGGCATTGGACTGGTGCGCAGTTTCCTCATGTTCCTCGACGCGGCCCAGCCGCGCGGAGCGGATCTGGTCGAACGGGGTATCCGTCGGGTATGGGTCCTCACCGGGGAGAGTTTCGGCGGCGTGCTGCAGGGGAAGATCGAGGTCCTGCGCGCGCGGATTCCGGAAGTCGAGATCCACGTGGTGCCCATCGAGAACCGGCTGTTCGGACGTCCGGTGACCTGCGGGGGGCTGCTCGGGGGACGGGATCTCCTGCATGCCGCGCGCGGCCGCGTGGCCGCCGGAGACCTGGTCCTGGTCCCGGACGAGGCCATCAACGACAAGGGGATCTTCCTCGACGAGCTCTCTCCCGCCGACCTCTCCCGCGAACTCGGCGTTCCGGTGGAAGGGGGATGGGATTCGCTCCTGCGCGATGTGGATGCCCTGCCCCGGGAGGCTCCGGCCGGATACATGGGAGCGGAGCTCGAGGTGTCGCTGTCATGACACGGGCCATCCTTCCCCTGGTTGCCGTGGTGGGACGTCCCAATGTGGGCAAGTCGACCTTCTTCAATCGGGTGGTCGGCGGCGCCCAGGCCGTCGTGGACGACCTTCCCGGAGTGACCCGGGATCGACGCGAGGCGCAGGCCAGTTGGGTCGAGGTCCCGTTCCGGTTCATGGATACCGGCGGCCTCGTGCCCGGCACCGACGACGAGATCGAAGCGGCCATTCTCACCCAGGCCCAGCATGCCGTGGACGAAGCCGCCTTGATCCTGTTCATGGTCGATGCGCGGGAAGGCCTCACCGAGATCGACCGGGAAATCGCGGTGCAGTTGCGGCGCCACTCCGACAAGGTGCTCCTCGTGGCCAACAAGACCGAGGGACGTGCCCAGGAGGAAGCCGCGGTCGAAGCGACCGAGCTGGGTTTCGGGATGCCGCTCTTCCTCTCGGGACAACATGGCCAGGGAGTGGGCGAAGTCCTCGATGCGATCGTGAATCGCATCCCCAGGCTGAACGAGGGGGACGTCGACCCCGACACCATCCACATCACCCTGGTCGGCCGTCCCAACGTGGGGAAGTCCAGCATCACCAACCGGCTGCTCGGCGAGGAACGGGTCATCGTGCACCACGAGGCCGGCACCACCCGGGACGCGATCGATGTCCAGTTCCGCTACGACAACCGGGACTATGTCCTGGTCGACACGGCGGGGCTCCGCCGGCGCACGCATATCGAGGAAGGGGTGGAGT
Source organism: Candidatus Eiseniibacteriota bacterium (assembly GCA_942491735.1). Taxonomy (GTDB): domain Bacteria; phylum Eisenbacteria; class RBG-16-71-46; order JABDJR01; family JABDJR01; genus CALOCN01. The sequence goes on from CALOCN010000014.1 coordinate 2,167,309, forward strand.
ACTACGCCTCGGTGCGTACGGCACGCAGCATCCAACGATGCGACATCGCGTTTCTCGTCCTCGACTCCACCGAGGTCTTCTCGGCCCAGGACGCGCGGATCGCCTCCATGATCCACGATGCGGGCAAGTCCATCGTCTTCGTCTTCAACAAGTGGGACCTGGTGGAGCGTGAGACCGGTCTCACCGAGAAGCTTTCCCGAGCGCTGCGGGACAAGCTGCCCACCCTGGCCACCGCCCCGGTGGTCTTCGTCTCCGCGGTGACCGGGCTGCGGGTGAGTCGTCTTCCGGCCATTGCCCGGGAGATGCACGATGAACGGGTGACCCGGGTGTCGACGAGCCGGCTCAACGCCATTCTCGAGGACGCCATGCGCAAGCTGCAGCCCCCGATCAGCAAGAAGGGGCGTCCGGTCAAGCTGTTCTACGCGGCCCAGGCCGGGAACTCGCCCCCCACCTTCCTCATCTTCGCCAATCGTCCCGGGGACCTCACCGCGTCCTACAAGGCATTTCTCGTCAACACCTTCCGCAACCGGTTGGGATTCCGTTCCACCCCCATCCGTCTCATCTACAAGGTGCGCAGCTGACATGGATCCGGTCATCGCGGTTCTCGTCGGCTATCTCCTGGGTTCGCTTCCGTTCAGCGTCTGGATCGCCCGGCTCCGCGGGGTCGATCTACGCGCGCACGGAAGCGGCAACCTGGGCGCGACCAACGTCTATCGGGTCGTGGGATGGCGGGAAGGGCTGTTGACGCTCCTGCTCGACGTGGCCAAGGGGACCGCCGTGGTGCTCCTGTCCCATCGCCTGGTCCCCGGGAGTGCCTTTGTCCCCGCGGTGGCCGGTCTGGCTGCGGTGGCCGGTCACATGGCGACCCCGCTGGCCGGCTTCAAGGGGGGCAAGGGGGTGGCCACCGGATTCGGGGTGTTCCTGGGCCTGGCTCCCGTGGCCGCTCTGCTCGGCGTGCTGGTCTGGGGCTCCGTCCTTGCGCTCAGCGGGTGGGTGTCCCTGGCTTCCGGGGTCGCCGCCGTCACCCTGCCTCTCTGGGTGGGCGCCACCCGCGACGGTCTGGGGGAACGCTATCCCATCGTGCTCGTCCTGGCCGCGATCACCGCGGTCCTTGTCGTGGCGCGTCATCGCCCCAACTGGGTTCGCATCGTCGAGGGGCGGGAACCCACCCTCTGGGGACGTCGTGCCGGGGTCCGCGAGGGAGAGGGTGATCCCTTCTCTTCGTTGGGAGGGGAGTCCCGGTGAGGATCGGGGTGATTGGCCTCGGCTCGTGGGGGACGGCGTTGGCGGTACGGTTGGCCGCCGCGGGGCACACCGTCCCCGGATGGACGCGGGATCCGGGGCAGCGGGAGACGCTGCGCAAGGACGCGGAGAACCGGCGTTACCTGCCGGGGGTGGAACTCCCGGCGAACCTGATCCTGGTCGAGACCCTGCCGGAGGCGGTGGAGGGAGTGGACCTCGTGCTGCTGGCCGTGCCCTCGCACGCCGTGCGGGACACGGCGCGCCGGCTCCCCGCGGAACTCGGTGGACCGGTGGTCCATGTGGCCAAGGGACTCGAGGAGGGCACGCACAAGCGACTCCTGGTGGTCCTGGACGAGGAACTTCAGGGTCGGGCCCCCGCGGTCGCCCTGGTGGGCCCGAGCCACGCCGAGGAGGTCTCGGTGGGGCACCCCACCGCGCTCGTCGCCGCCTCGTCCAACCGGGGGGCGGCGCTCGTGGTGCAGGAGGCGGTGAGCGATGCCGCGCTCCGTGTCTACACCAACGACGACATCATCGGCGTGGAACTCGCCGCGGCGCTCAAGAACGTGATTGCCCTCGCCGCGGGGATCGCCAGTGGACAGGGACTCGGAGACAACACCCTGGGGGCCCTGGTCACGCGGGGGCTGGCCGAAATGACCCGGCTGGGCACCGCGCTGGGAGCGCGTCCCGAGACCTTCTTTGGGCTCTCCGGGGTGGGGGATCTGGTCACCACCTGCGCCAGCCGCCACAGTCGTAACCGGCGTGTGGGCGAAGCGATCGGCCGCGGGGAATCGCTCGAATCCGTCCTGTCGTCCATGGTCATGGTGGCGGAGGGGGTCCGCACGACACGGGTGGCGCGCGAGTTGGCTCGTTCGGTCGGGGTGGAAATGCCGATCGTCGAGCGTGTTCATGGGGTATTGTTCGAGGACGAATCGCCCGGGCAGGCAATCCGACGGCTCATGACCCGGGAGCCCAAGTCGGAAGGTTCGCACGGCGCCGGTCACCCACGGGGGGGAGCATGAAGCAGAAGACGGAGTCCAAGATCTACTATTCGATCAGCGAGGCGGCCTCGCTGACCAAGGTGAAGCCGCATGTTCTGCGGTATTGGGAAACGCAGTTCAAGATGCTGCGTCCCCGCAAGAACAAGGCGGGAAACCGTATGTACAAGAAGCGGGACCTCAAGCTCATAGCCATGATCAAGGAACTGCTCTACGACAAGGGATTCACCATCGCGGGCGCCCGCAAGAAGCTCACGGACGAGAAGGACGCGGTGCGCAAGCAGCTCGAGTTCAGCTTCAACGACGTGGATCGGGCCGCCATGCTGGTGGAGATCCAGCGGGAGCTTCGGGGCATTCTCAAGGAAATCAAGACCGAGCCCTCCGCCTAGGAGGATCCCCGGTTGCCTCCGCTTTCCCTGTCGTGTATGCTCGCCCGTCCTTCACCCCCTTTTGAGGTCGGGGCGTGGCGCAGCCTGGTAGCGCACTTCCTTGGGGTGGAAGGGGTCGCTGGTTCAAATCCAGTCGCCCCGACCAGTTCGACGACCCGCCGAGACATGGCACGTCCCATGCGGCGGGTCTCTTCTTTTCCTACCGCCGATCCCCAGGTCCCGGGCCCCCCGCCGGACGGTCCGCCGACCGGGTTTCCGGGCATCGGCGCGGGAGGCTCGCATGGCGCGTCCTGAGCCCTCTTCGGATCGGACCTTCGCGGTCATTCCCGCCTACAACGGGGGAGAGCCCCTGCTTGGTGTGGTGCGGGAGACGGCGGCCCTGCTTTCCCCGGAGCGGGTGCTGGTGGTGGACGACGGTTCCACCGACGGGGCCCCGGCCCGGGTCGCCGAAGCCGGTTTCCGGGTCGTGGTGCATCCGGTCAACCGGGGTAAGGGCGCGGCCCTGCGCACCGGCTTCGAGACCGCGGTGGCCGACGGCGCCTCGGGGGTGTTGACCCTGGATGCCGATGGCCAACACGATCCCGCCTGGATTCCGCGGTTCCTCGATGCCGCTGGGGGCGTCGACATGGTGGTCGGCTCCCGCATGCAGGAGACCGGCGACATGCCCCGGCTCCGGGTCGCGGTCAACCATTTCACTTCGTGGGTGGTCAGCGCCCTCGCCGGGGCCCGGATCACCGACAGCCAGTCCGGTTTCCGCTGGATCAGCCGGGCCGTTCTGGAGGCGGTCCCCCTGGAATCCGAGCGGTTCGATGCCGAGTCGGAAATCCTCATCAAGGCGGGTCGCCTCGGCTTCCGTATCCAGGAGGTCGCCATGCCGGCGGTGTACGGCGAAGAGGTCAGCAAGGTGCATCCGTTCCGCGATACGCTCCGGTTCTTCCGGCTCGTGGGACGCAGTCTGCGATGGCAGCGCGAAATGCGCGCGCTGCGGAGGTCCCGCTCGTGAAACGTATCCTGGTCACCAACGACGACGGGATCCACGCCCCGGGAATCCAGGCCCTGGAGGCGGCCATCGCCGATCTGGCCGAGGTCCATGTGGTGGCGCCCCTGGACGAGCAGAGCGCCACCTCCCACGCGCTCACCCTGCATCGCCCGCTGCGGATGAAGGAGTTCGGCGAGCGCCGGATGGCGGTCGACGGTACCCCCACCGACTGCGTGCTCATCGCGGTGCGGGAACTGCTCGAGGAACCGCCGGATCTCGTGGTGAGCGGGATCAACCAGGGGCCCAACCTTGGCGAGGACGTCATCTACTCGGGCACGGTGGCCGGGGCCATGGAAGGGACCATCCTGGGGATCCCCGCGGTGGCGATCAGCCATGGCTCCCGCACCGACCGGGACTTCTCCACCGCGGCCTCGGTGGCCCGGGCCCTGGTAGCCCAACTGCTGGAGCTGGATCACCCCTACCGGTTCCTGGTCAACGTCAACGTGCCTGCGGTGCCTCTAACCGCGGTGCGGGGAACCCGGGTCACCCGGTTGGGGACGCGGTTCTACGAGGACGACATCATCCGCAAGACCGACCCCCGGGGGCGGGACTACTTCTGGGTCGGGGGAACCGACCCGCAATGGGAACCGGAACCGGACACGGATTTTGCCGCCCTCGCCGACGGCTATGTGTCCCTGACGCCCGTGCTCACCGACCTCACCGATCGCGAGCGATTGGGGATGCTCACCGAACTGGATCTGGGGATCGGGTGATGACCGGACGGGACTTTCCCCAGGCTCGCGCCCTGATGGTGAGCGGGGAAGTGAAGGCCAAGGGCATAGACGATCCGCAGGTGCTGGCCGCCATGGGCAAGGTACCCCGGCACTTCTTTGTCCCGGAGCCCCTGTGGCGCGAGGCCTACGGCGCCTCGGCCCTGCCCATTGGGCACAAGCAGACCATCTCCGCTCCCCAGATGGTGGGCCTCATGTCCCAAGCGCTCAAGCTGGAGCGGGGGCAAAAGGTCCTGGAGGTCGGCACCGGATCCGGATATCAGGCCGCGGTCCTGGCCACCATCACCGGGAGGGTGATCACGATCGAACGGGTGCCTGAACTGGCCAGGGCGGCCCAGAAACGGTTTCAGGAGCTGGGTCTGGACCTGGTGGTCAAGGTGGGGGACGGATCGCTCGGGTACGCCGCGGCGGCCCCCTATGACCGCATCGTGGTCACCGCCGCCGCTCCGGCCGTGCCGCCTGCCTTGCTCGACCAGCTCACCCCGGACGGGATCCTGGTCGCACCGGTCGGTGATCGGCGGGAGCAGACCCTCATGCGCTATACCCGGGACGGTGACCGGATTCGGGAAGAGGCGCTGTGCCGCTGTGTTTTCGTGCCGTTGCTGGGACGGGAAGGGTTTTCGGTGGAGGACGCCGGATAAAAGCGCCTTGCCGGGGCCCGGGGTCCCCCGTATAGTTACCCGCTGCTTGTGCCGGGAGGGTTTGTCCTCTCCCGCAACCCTTCGGTCGGGGCGTAGCGCAGCCTGGTAGCGCACCTCGTTCGGGACGAGGGGGTCGGAGGTTCAAATCCTCTCGCCCCGACCATTTTCTTTCCCGCTTTCTGCCGTCGACCTCGCGGCGGCGCATCCATTGGGATGGCAGCTGCCATGACCACCCCCGACGCCAGCTTCGAAGAACGGCTCGACCGCGTACTGGAGGCCGCCAAGACACGCGGCCACGTCCTGCAGGGCGAAATCGACGCCCTCCTTGCCCACGACGCGTTCGACGAGACCCGTTTCGACCTCTTCCTGGACTTGACCCGCCAGCTTGGGCTGGACATCCACGAGGAGTCCCTGATCACCGCCACCGGCAAGACCGAACCCGAGGTGGTCCCCGATCTGGATGTCCTGCGGGTGTATCTGCGGGACATCGGCCGCTACCCGCTCCTCACCCCGGCCGACGAGCAGCGCTATGGTCGCGAGATGCGCGAGGGGACCACGCCCTACAACCGGGACGAGGCCCGTCGCAAGATGATCGTCTCCAACCTGCGGTTGGTGGTGAAGATTGCCCACAGCTATTCCAACCGCGGGGTTCCTTTCCCGGATCTCATCGAGGAAGGAAACCTGGGCCTCATCGCCGCGGTGGATCGATTCGACTACGCGCGTGGATTCCGCTTTTCCACCTATGGTTCGTGGTGGATCAAGCAGGCCATGGCACGCGGGATCGCCAACCAGGCCCGCACCGTGCGCATCCCGTTCCACGTCATGCAGCTGGTCAATCGTTACCTCGCCACCGAGAACCGATTGCGCCACCGTCTGGGACATGCTCCCGGTCTGGCCGAGGTGGCGACGGAGATGGAGGAGAAACCCAAGCGTCTGGAGCGGGTGAAGCACCTCATCGGGGCGATCAAGAACCTGGACTACGAATCCAGCTGGGAGGCCATGGGCTCCCTGGCCGAAATGGAGCTGGCCAACCCGCCCGAGAACTTCGAGGAGCAGGTGGACCGGATGCTCGAGCACGAGCGCCTGACCCGTCTGCTGGGTCGGCTGTCCGAGCGCGAGGAACTGGTGCTGCGGATCCGCTACGGTTTCGACGACGGCGAGGCGCACTCCCTGGCCCACACCGGCCAGCGCATCGGGGTGAGCCGCGAACGCATTCGTCAGATCGAGAAGCGCGCCCTGGAGAAACTGAAACGTTTCGTCGAACTCTCCGAGGGCGACGACGGCCCCGTGAACCCGCCTACCCCGGAGTAGCCATGCTGGATCTCAAGCGTTTTGTCCGTGATGTTCCCGATTTTCCCAAGCCGGGGATCCTGTTCAAGGACATCACCCCCATCCTCAACGACCCACGGGCCTTTGCCCATGTGGAGAACCGGTTCGTTGCGCACTACGCCCACCGGCCGGTGACGAAGGTGGCCGGCATCGAAAGCCGGGGCTTCCTGTTCGGGGTGGGGCTGGCCCAGCGACTGGGAGTGGGTTTTGTTCCGGTGCGCAAGGCGGGGAAGCTCCCCGCGGATACCATCTCGGAGAGTTACGCCCTGGAGTATGGCGAGGCAACCCTGGAGATCCACCGCGACGCCCTGGACGCCGAGGACCGTGTCGTCATCATCGATGACCTGCTCGCCACCGGCGGCACCGCCGAGGCAACCGTCAAGCTCGTGGAACGGGTGGGCGCCTCCGTGGTCGGTTTGGCCTTCGTGATCGAACTCAGCTTCCTGGGGGGGCGCTCCCGGCTCGGCTCCCACGACGTGCTCAGCCTCATCGACTACAGCGGCGAGTAGGACGCCCGCGATCGGCGCGGCGGGATGCGCTAGTTCGAGCCCACCACGCGCAGTGTATCCACCACCACCCCCGAGTACAGATCCCGGTTGTCGAGGTAGTCGCGCACACCCAGATTGGGCATGTGGGGAAACCGGTTGAGCGCCACCGACACCGTGTAGGTTCCCGGAGCCAAGCCACAGGGCGGCACCACGCGAAGGGTATCCCCCAGGACCTTCTCCGGGGGCCAGCGCTCGGGAGGAAGAATCCCCGCGGCCGGTGTCCAGTCGACCCGGGTGCGATAGCTCTCCCGCCGCAGGGCCTCGGTCAGCTTGCGCGCAATCTTGCCTCCACGCGCCTCACCGCCCGGCAGGTCCACCCGGTCCAGGCGCACCGAGGCGGTGAAGTTGCGCGCTCCCTCCAGGGAGTGCACCGTGCCCCAGGCCAGGATGAGGCGCACGCTCTCACCGCAGGTCACCGTGGTGGGGGTGACGCGGCCCCTCAGGAGCTGCAGGCCGTCCGGGTGGGTGAGGAGGGGGTCCGGTCCGGCAAAGGCGAGGAGCGGCAACAGGAGCAGCCGATAGGCGATCCCGGAGTTCTCACAGGCCGATCCCGGGCGGAACGCGGACAGGTCGTCCCGGACGAACAGGGTCTCGAAACAGTCGGAGGCGTCCAGTCGAACCTGTTTGGCTTCAACGTGTTCCGGTCGAGGCTCCCAGTAGGAAGAGCGGGGGTGGCGGGGGAGGGCGCGGTTGGTGACGAGGGCCGCGGCCCCGGCCTCCCGGCACAGGCTCCAGGATCGCCGGATATCCGTGACCGGGGAGAGTGCTTCCCGGGCCCGTTGGATCCGCTCCTCGGCCCGGGAGTCGTTGGGGGAGGTGTGCTGATCGAGACCCGCCACCACCCGGTGCGAGGTGAACGCGGGAATCATGTAGGCGGTGACCGGGTCGGCCAGGACGACGGATCGCGGGGGAAGCGCTGCCTCCAGTGCGTCGAACGCATCCCGCATCCGCAAGGGATCGTCCACCCCCGCGCGCGCGTGCACCCGCTCGAACCAGTGGGGCACCGTGGCCAGTCCCGGGACCAATCCCACCGCAAGCAGGAGCCCCGCCAGGACGCGTCCCCCGCGTCGGGGTGAAGCAGCCAACCAGGCCAGGGCCGCGCCGGTGGCCAGGAACGGCGGGAGGAACCAGGGCGCGCGGAAGATCAGGTAGGTGAGGCGCTCCTGGAGAATGGGAACCAGGATGGGATTGAACGCGAGAAGGGGAAAGAGCAGGGCGGCGGTCAGGATCACCCAGGCGTGCAGCGACTGTTTGAGGCGCGAGGCGGCGAGCCAGGCCGCGACCGGATAGGCGATGAGTCCCAGGAGTCCGACCGCGGGCCAGAGACGGCTCGGGCTGGCGATGAACCGATCGCCCAGGAGCAGCATGCCCTGGATCTCCTCGTGGATCGGATTGGCGGGAGCAAACTGGGAAAGGCGGTAGGCGAGATACGGCCCCACCAGAACCGCACCCCCCAGGGCGGCCACCAAGAGGGGGCGCACCGAGGCACGGCGGCAGACTACCACGGCAAGAACCAGCACCGGGGCGAACAGCGCCACGAACACGGTGTACATGGGGTGGACCGCCACCGGGCACCAGAGGAGGAGAGGCGCGGCGATCAGGAGACGGCGATGCGGCTTACCGGCCAGATGGATCCAGAATCCCATCAGGGCCCAGAAACAGGCGGCGCCGATCTGGTTGGGATAGGCCGAGTACGGGACGTACCCGTCGCCGGGTCCCCCGCTCCAGGTGAGGAGGGCCAGAGCCGCCCCGATGGTGGCGACACCCGCCGTGGCCCCGGTCCAGCGCAGGAAGCCATAGGCCCCCAGCACGGGGAACAAGGCCGAGAGGCCCGGGATGAGGAGCCAGAAGTCGACCGGGTCCAGCCCGGCGAAATCGGCCATGGCGGCGTAGACCGGATGCAGGAGCCCCTTGCGGGGGTCAAAGCCCTCGGCACCGGCCCCCAGATGGAAGGCCTCGGTGGGGAAGGCCAAGCCGGTGGCCAGGATCTCCCGTAGCGTCCCCACGTGGTCCGGTGCATCGGTGGGCCAGGCCAGGGTGCCCCCCTGTCCCAGCCCCAGCGCCACCACCGCGGCCAGGCCAAGCCAACCCACGCGTTGCCAGAGTCGGGAGGGAGTGCCGTTCAGCGTCGACGCGGCCGGGCGCAGGCCAAGCCCCAGAGCGCCCAGGAGTCCGAGTCCGGTCAACAGCCAGGGGAGAATCGACATGCTCAGGCCGGCCAGGGTGAGCAGGAACGCGGCCAGGGTGGAGACGGCGGTCGAGAGGAACAGCGTTGCCGCCGCGAACCCCAACGGGTCCCGCTTGTCCGCGCATCCGCAGATGCGAGTGAGCGCGACCCCGGGAAGGGCCCACAGGATCCAGGCGAGAATCAACAGGAGGGCGGAAAGCATCCGGGCATGGTCGAAGCAGGACGCGACGGTGTCAAGTCGACGCGTTGTCCAAAGGACGCCGCCCCCCTAAGATGCACGGGTTGCCGACCCATCTCCCACCGGAACCATCTCACCTTGAACCTGGCCATTCTCACCTCCAGCCTTCCTCCGTATCCGACCGGTGGCGCCGAGCGTCAAGCCGCGGAAACCGCGCGTCGCCTGGCCGCGCGGGGGCACACCGTGACCGTCTATGCCCGTCGCATGCTTCCGGATTTGCCCACGGTGGTGGAAGAGGACGGGGTGCGGTGGGTGCGCTGTGCGACCTGGAACGTGAAGGGCCTCAGCTTTCCTTCCCATCTCGCCAGCTTTGCCCGGGAGTGGTCCGCCCATGGGCGGGGAACCGATGTGGTGCTGGCCTATCAGATGGTCATCAACGGCGTGTTGGGTCTGTGGGCCGGTCGTCAGGGCGTGCCGTTGGTGTCCTGGATCCGCAGCCAGGCCGAAATCCGCTTGGGTGCCTCGCGCAAGTTCCGCTATTGGACCCCGCGGGTTCTCGCCGGGTCGCAGGCCGTGCTGATGCAAACCGAGGCGCTACGCACCGAGTTGCTGGGAGAGCTTGAGCAGCACCTGGGATCATCGGGCGCGGCCGCCCTGTGGGAGCGTATCGAGATCCTTCCCAATGCTATCGACCCCGGAACGGAACCTGGCGCGGGGGAGCGGACCGGGATGGTCTACTTGGGCCGGTTCTACCGGGTGAAAGGCGTCGATGTGCTGCTCGATGCTCTCGCCCGAATGCAGCGACCCCAGCCGCTGACTCTTATCGGGGACGGGCCGGAGCGGAAACGCCTGGAACGCATGGCTGTGGGGCTTCCGGTGACCTTCGCCGGCTTCGTACCCCGCGAAGACCTCGGTCCGTATCTCGACGCGGCCAGGGTTCTGGTCGCCCCCTCCCGCAGCGAAGGGTTTCCCAACGCGATCCTCGAGGGCATGGCGCGCGGCCTAGTGCCCGTAGCCAGTGCGGTGGGCGGAATCCCGGAGGTGTTGGGCAAGGACACGGGTCTCGCCGTGCCGCCCGAGGACCCAGCAATGCTCGCTGCCGCCCTGGACCGGGTGTTTGCCGATCCTGCGGACCTTGACCGACGGGCCAGGGCGGCGAGACAGCGGTCCCTGGATTTCGGCTGGGAGTCGCATCTGGAGTCGCTGAGCCGCATTCTGACCCGGGCCGCTAGCGACGCGGGTCGGCTCTGATATGCTCGTCTGTCCCGTTTCGGGAGGGGAGTTGACTCGCTGACCATGCCCACACTGGTGCAGATCCTGGGTGCCGGCCGATCCGGCACCACCATGCTCGATCTCATGCTGGGGAACGATCCACGCGCGTTCTCGGTGGGAGAGGTCTATGCGTGGTACCGCCCCTGGCGCTACTACCACTACGAGGGTGCCTGCCGTTGCGGCAAGACCCCGTGCCCCGTGCTGGACCCCCTCAAGGCGGCGCGGGAAGCGGACTTCCACGCCGCGGTGGCCCGGGAGCGGGACGTGGATTTTGTCGTCGATTCCTCCAAGGATCTCTCCTGGACTATCGATGCACGCCGCGCGGGGCTTGAGCGGGGATTGGATACAGTGGCGCTCGTCCTGTGGCGTCACCCGGTGAACTTGAGCCACGCCTACGTGAAGCGGGGTAAGGGTCCTGGGCACTGGCGGTCCGAGTTCCTCAACGTGTACGAGCGCCTGCTCACTCTCAAGATGCCCTTCCGCACGGTCAACTTCCACGAACTGGTCGCCGACCCCGAGACCCAGCTCCGGGCCATCTGCCGCTCCATCGGGATGCCATGGCATGTTGGCAAGGAACGGTTTTGGGAGAAGGAGCACCATTACCTGTTCGGGAGCCAGGGCGCCTACGAGCAGACCGTGGCCAGGCAGTCGAAGATCCACAAAAAGGAGCCATTCAGCGAGGCTTTCCAGGCCATGCTTCCGGATGTGGAGAAGGGGCTCGCGGCCGACACCCGGGTCCAGGGCATTCTCACCGCGCTTCGGGGTCACGACGTGGCGACCAGAGAACCGTTCACCACGGAAGAACGACGCACACCGGCTCCCACCCCATATCCGCTGTGGTACACCGCGCTTCGCATGAAGTCCCTGTTGCGACGCTGGGTGTGGAGGGTGCTGCCGGTGAACACGTCGCCCCTGCGCGACCCCGGTCGCCGACGGGCGGGATAGGCGGGGTAGCATTTGGCCATGGAACGCCGCGTCCTGATGATTGGTCCGCACCCGCCCGCGGTAGGGGGCCTTGCCAACAACATGAGGTTGTTGGAGGGATCGGGGCTGACCACCCGGTTCCAGTTGATTCCCTTCTCCACAGCCAAACGGCGGCAGCACGTGTTCCCGAATCGGCCCCATTGGGACAGCCTTCCGTATCTGTTCTGGCATGTGGCCAAACTCAAGCTCGCGCTCCTGCAACACCGGCCCCACGTGGTCTATATCAAGGCGACGTCCGACACCGGGTTTGTGCGGGACGTGGCGCTCATGGCGGTGTGTCGGTTCTTTCGCCGGCCGGTGCTTTGCCACCTGCACGGACGGCCCATGGGCAAATTGTTCGGCGGTGACGGAGCGCCGGTGCCGGGGTTCACCCGGTGGGGAATGTCCCTGGCCCAGGCTACCCTGGTTCTGTCGCCCGGTCTGGCCCGTGCGTTTGGAGTGATGTTCCCCAAGCAACCGCTGGTGGTCGTACCGAACGTGGTGGAGACGGAGCGCTTTCGCCCAGCGGAAGCAGGGGCCACGCCAGGGCCGGTGCGGATCCTCACCGTGGGCCGCCTGAGCCGGGAGAAGGGCACGTGGGATCTCCTGGAAACGGCCAAGTCCCTGGTCGAGTCCGGACGGGAAGTGCGGTTCCGGCTCTGCGGCATTGGCGAGACACCGGGCGAAGAGGCGGCCATCCGGGAAAAGGCACGGACGTTGAAACTCGACGGAGTGGTCGAATTCGCGGGGGTCTTGAAAGGTGAGGCCCTGGTCGCTGCCTACCAGGAGGCGGATCTGTTCTACCTGCCCACCCACGCGGAGATCTTCCCCAACGTGGTACTGGAGGCGCTCGCCTCCGGTCTCCCTGTGGTGACCACCAATGTTCCGGTCATCCCGGAGATGTTCAGCGAGAACGTCGAGGGGGTTTTCGTGAAACCGAAGGACATTTCGGAGCATGCGTTCGCCCTCACCGGGCTGGTGGACAACACGGATCGGCGGCGCTCCATGGGGGTGGCTGCGCGTGAGCTTGCCGAGACGAAGTACGGGGTGGATGTGGCTGCCGCCCGGATCGGTGATGCCCTGCAGGCACTGGCCGAGGGCCGTGCGGTATCCCCCCGACCCACCTGATCCCACGGAATCCGCTAGAATGCGGAACATGCTGACCCTCGTGGCCCGTGTCGTCTGGCGGTGCCCTCAGCTCTTCCAGAACGACGGGTAGAAGAGGACGAGGGCCGAGAACAGCTCGAGACGACCCACCAGCATGTTCCAGGACAGGAACCACTTGCTGAAATCCGAGAAGAAGGCGAAGTTCTCGGACGGCCCCACCGCACCGAAGCCCGGGCCGATGTTCATCAGGGCCGATATCACCGCGCTCATGGCGCTCAGGTAGTCGATGTCATCGGCGAGGGTCAGGACGAGCCCACCGAGCAGGACCATGACGATGTTGACGATGAAGTAGAAGACGGCCAGGTAGATCGTGAGGTCGTCGACCCGTCGCCCGTTCACATGCACCGAGAGGACGGTCAGGGGCTGGAAGAAGATCTTCTTGACCGCGGCGACACCGAACTTCCAGATCAGCGCGTAGTGGATGATCTTGATGCCGCTGGTCGTGGAACCGGCACATGCGCCGATGAAGCAGACCACGAAGAGCAGCATCTGCGCGGCCTGGGGCCAGAGTTCGTAGTCCGCGGTGGAGAAGCCGGTCGTGGTGAGGAGCGAAACGACCTGAAACGTGCCGAACCGGAGTGCGTCGAGCGGCTCGTAGACCTGACGGGTCCAGAGGACCAGTGCCGTGCCCAGGCAGAACAGGGCGGTCAGCGAGAGGTACCAGCGCAGCTCGGTGTTCTTCCACACCACGCTCCATTCCCGCTGCACCATGAAGAAGAACAACATGAAGGTCGTGCCACCCAGGAACATGAACAGGATGACGATCCAGTCGATGTAGGCGCTGGCAAACCGTCCCACGCTGTCGTTGTAGGGGGAGTAGCCGGAAGTGGAGACGGTGCCGAAGGCATGGCAAAGCCCATCGAATAGCGACATGCCTCCCAGCATCATCAACACGACCTGGGCGAGGTTGAGGGTGAGGTAGATGATCCAGAGGTACTTGACCGCATCGCGGTTGCGGGCAGTGAAGCGCTCCCGGGTGATCGTCTGTCCCGGACTCGACTCCGCTCGGAATATCCTGAGGCCTCCCACGCCGTGCGGCAGAAAAAGAATGGCAAGGGTAAGGAAGCCCATGCCGCCCAGCAGGTGGGTCTCGCTGCGCCAGAGCAGCAGTCCGCGGGGTAGGGCTTCGATGTCGGTCAGGATCGTGGCCCCGGTCGTCGTGTAGCCCGACATCATCTCGAAGAAGGCGTCGGTGAACGAAGGGATGGATCCGTGGATCAGGAACGGCAGGGTGGAAACGGCGGAAATGCCGACCCAGCCGAAGAACGCGATGAGGAAGGCCTCGCGGGTTCCGAGGTTCTTGTCGGCCCGGGAGCGGAGTCGCAGGGGGAGGCCGACCCCGGTCAGCAGGAGCATGGAGACCGCGAGCGCGACGAGATCGTTCCCCCGGTACCACAGGGAGCAGGCCACGGGGAGCGCGAGGGAGGCTCCGGTAACGAGGAGCAGGGTACCGGTCACGAAGACGATGGAACGGTAGTTCACGCGTTGGAATCCATGGAATGACGCCCTATCCCAGGACGAGCCGCTCGACGTCGGGAAGAGCGTCCGGTCGACACACCACGACAAGCCTGTTGCCGGCCTCGATCCGTGTGTCTCCGGTGGCGGTGTGCCACTCGCCCTGCTGCAGGACACAACCAATGATCATCCGGCCGCGAAGCGCCAGGGCACCCGGCACCTCGGCCAGGGTGAACCGGGTCACCGGGGCGTTGGGAGCGGCGACCAGCTCGACGACCTCGGCATCGACGCCGTGAAGACGAGCCACCGACAACATCTCCCCGCGCAACAGGTAGGCAATGATGCGATCCCCGGCAAGGATCTTACGGTTCAGTACGATGTCCGAGCCCATCGAGGAGGCGAGGGCCATGTACTCCTCGCGCTTGACCAGGGTGATGGTCTTGGCTTCCTCGCCGTGGCGGGACCCGGGCTGGTTGCGGATCAGGTGCTTCGCCAGCGCGCTCGTCATGATGTTCGTTTCATTGTCCCCGGTCGCGGTGATCACCGTATCCACCGAGAGCAGCCCCGCCGTCAGCAGGATGTTGGGATCGGCTCCGTCGCCGTGGAGGAGCTCCGTTTGCTTGAGTTGCTGACTCAACACCTCTGCCCGTCTCTCATCCCGTTCAATGAGTTTCAGCTTGAAGGACCCCTCGATCAGTTCCGCGATGCGCCCACCGATATCGCCTCCGCCGATGATCATCACCCTTTGCCGCCGCTTCGCTCCCATCCCCACCACCAGCATCAGGCTGGGCACATCCTCCTCGCGGACCAGGAAGTAGGCATAGTCGTTCACCCGGACTTCGTCTTCGCCCCCGGGGATCAGGGTATTCATGTCGCGGGAGATCGCCACCACCCGGAAACTGAAACTCATGAGTCGGGAAATGTCGCTGATCCGGTGGTCAAGCAGGGCGGACGTGGCGCCGATACGTGCGCCGATGACCTGCATGGATCCTTCCCCAAGCTCGAAGACGCTGTTCCCGGCACGCATGGTGAGCAGCTTCGCCACCTCCTGTGCGGCGAGTTCCTCCGGCTGGATGACGTAGTCGATCTTCAGGTCCTCGGCGGTGAGGACGGCGCCCTTGACCCACAGCCCCCGCGAGCGCACCCGCGCGATCTTGCATGGAATCCCGAAGCGGTCGGCGATCATCGCGGCCAGGATGTTGACCGCGTCATCGTTGGTGACCGCGATGAGATAGTCCATGCTCGATGCGGCGGCCTCGACCCAGCACGCATGGCTCATCGCATCGCCGAGGACGATGCGGGCGTCGATGTCACCCTCCGCATCCCGGATCTTCTGCGGGTCGGTCTCGATGAGGGTGACCGAATGGCCCTCGTCGACGAGTTTTGTCGCGAGGTGACGACCGACGCCTCCGAGGCCGAGGATGAGGATTTTCTGATTGGTCTTCATGCGGGGGGGATACTAGCGCTCTTGTTGCTCCGTAGAAAGCATCAACCCGCGTCGAGTAGGTACCTGCCCCGGGGAGGCGGCGGGACAAGCCGTGGTGGGAGGTGCGGACCGGGGCTCGATGTTCGCGGTGGTGGTCAGGCAGCCCAGACTATGGCCGGAGGAACTCCTCGCCAATCCGCTCCGCGGCCAACTGGAGCGCGCGGCTACCGCTACCGCCGCCGTAGTTCGTCGCGAGCAGGAGGGCTGCGTTCTGCTCGGGAAGAATCCACAGCACTGCGGTCCAGGCTCCACATGATCCCGAGTGGGTAAGCGCGGTACCGCTGCCCCAGGTGCTCGGGGCCAGGAACCAACCCAAGCCGTAGCCCTGATGGAACGAATCGCCGTGCAGTTCCGAGAACGCAGCCTTGGAAAGTAAGGCAACCTCTTCGCCGCGGGCTCCCCGCAGCTGGAGTTGGGCGAACGTCGCCCAGTCGCGAAGGCTCATGTGGATCGTGCCCGCGGGACCAATCGACGGGTTTGCCAGGTCCTCCCCGGGGCCAACTCCGAGCGCGACGAGCCCGGCCTCCGTGAGCAGGTGCCCGCGCGGCGCCGACTCCGGAGCCATGGCGCCCGGAGCGCCGAACCCGAGGGACTGCAGGTTCATCGGTTCCGCGAGGTACGCCTCGACGAGCTCCTCCCACGGCTTTCCGGTGGCGCGCTCGAGCATGGCTCCGGCAACGCAATAGCCGATGTCCGAGTAGTGGAAGGCCGTGCCCGGCTCGTACGCGGGAGCGGTGGCCACGGAGTAGCGCACCAGCTCGGCCCGCTGTTCGGAAAGCTCACCCCGGAAGCCGGCGATCGCGTCATCGAAGGCGCCACTGCGTGAGGCGAATCCGCCCCGATGCGAGAGCAACTGTCTGAGCGTCACGCCGAGGTACTCCGCGCGCGCCGCCGAGGCGAGTTCCGGGAACGCCTCAGCGATCGTGCGGTCCCATTCGATGAGCCCCTGGTCCACGAGGGCCGCCGCGACGGTGGCGGTCACCGCCTTGCCGCACGATCCCAGATGGAATGGATCGTCGACCGTGAGCGGTTGGTCGGAACCGACCCGTCGGATGCCGGCCGTACCGATCGCATGGAGACGTCCGTCACGGATGACCGCGGCGGCCATCCCGGGCACGCGGAAGACGGCGCGGACCGGCTCGAGGATCGGTCCAAGATCGACGAGCTCCAGCCCGGTTCTTGCGGGACCAGACCCGGTGACGGGATCGAAGGGGATGAAGTCGGGCGCACCGCACGAGGAACCGGTCGGCAGGCTGCATGTGGCCCCGTTGGACGGCCCGCAGCTCGCCGCAGGTTGGGCACAGGTGGCCGATTCCACGGCCGGGGTCGCGGTGGGTGCGCACGCGGCAGGTTCGCACGAGGGACTCGGGGTGCAAGTGGCCTGGGCCATGGTCGTCTCCGGCAAGACGCCGAGGACCACCACCAGCGAAAGAGCCCAGCGACGTGCGGAAGACACGTTCATTGATCTACGTTCCTTTCAGCGGCTTGACGGCGGGGAATCGTCCCGATTCTCCCCTTGAGGAACCGGATGTTGTCGAGCTCTGACCTGGCGAAGATCGAGGGACATCGACTTCGAGGTCGAGGGACAGAATCCGAACTCGAACGACCCGTGTAGCTCTCGGGGGAGCTGCGCGCGGGGAATGTCCTTGAATCCGTGTCGCTGGAAGAACTCATGTGCGGTTTCGGTAAAGAGCGCGACCGTGTGCAGCCCCCGGGTTCGAGCCCACGCGATCCGGTCCTCGACAAGCCGGCGCCCCAGGGCCCGTCCGCGGAGGGACGTGGCTACCACCACGGAGCGGAGGAGGCCAACCTCACCGTGCACTTCGATGCTGGCGCTGCCCACGACGGTGTCCCCACGGACGGCGACCGACGTGTGCTGCATCAGGTCGTCGTCCACTCCTTCGACCGGAAGTGATTCCGCGGCGAGGAGCGTGCGCACACGCGCCGCGTCTCCAGGCTGCGCGTTCCGCAGTTGCGTCCGTGGCGAAGGGGAGGGTCGTTGCGCTTCGCGAGCACCGGGGCGGGCAACAGGATGCTTCGGCATTGCGTTCTCTCCTAGTCCTGGCATGCAGTGTCGGTGCCGGAGAAGGCACGTGTCGCCGTATCGGCGAGGCGCTGCAGCACGAGGATCGCGGCACTGCGTGCCCCGCGCGGGAGATCGGCGATGAGATCACGCTGGCGGGTCAACAGATCCTCGCGCACACGATCATGGAGGCGGAGACCGGCGTTTGTTGCAAGCAGGCGGTGCGCTCTTCCGTCCGCGGGGTCGGGGACGCGCCTGATGAGGCCGCCTTCCTCCATGTTCGCCACGAGGCGGCTGGTCGTACTCTTGTCGAGGTGGAGGATCGCCGCGAGCTCGTTCTGCGTCATGCCCTCGTGCCGGAGAGTCGCCTGCAACGCGTAACACTCGTTGACGGATAGCTCGTAGTGGCAGGCACGCTGACGATCGCGGAACTGGTAGGCACGCACCAGCCGGTCGAGCGCCTCATAGAGATCCTGGTTGTCACGCTCCAGCTGGTTGGTGGTGCCGTTGCTGTGGTCGCGCGAGATCGATTTCATGGGCCTCCCTGCCGCCGCCGTCCACCGGGGAGGGCGCAACGTGCGGGAACAAATAGTTGCATTGAACAACTATAGTCCTCGAGGCCGGGAGGGTCAAGCCCTGGATCGGGCTGGCGTCGTGATCTGGTGCGTTGGGCGCGGCTAGTTCCTGGGCTGCGCGGGCGTGACGGTGAACGTGCCCTCCATGCGCACGTAGAGGATGCATTCCTCTCCTGCTTTCGACGCGAGGTGATGCACGGAGTCTCCCCTCGAGCCGAAGTAGCTGCCCGGCTCCATGATCCTGACGTCCGCAACCCCTGGCAGTTGGAACTGTAGTCGGCCCTGGATCACGACAGCGCGAATGGACGAGCCGTTGCTGTGTATCTTCCCGTCAAACCCGCCCGGTAGCCTGACAAGTGTCCCGTTCGGCTGATCACTCTGCGGCTCGCCCCAGAGAAAGGCCACCTTCGCTCCATTGGCCACGGCCTGCGTGCCCGTCTGATCGGCCCACGTGGTGCTCGAGGCGTCCAGCCACACGAGGTTCGAGGGATCCACGTTGACGGGTCTCTCGCCGCTGTCGAATGCCTGCTCCGTGGGAAGGACGAGATACGGCCCTTCCTCGATCTCGATGTACGCCACGTTGGTGCCGCCCTTGGCAGCGGTAATGTGGACTTCTCCCTTCGGCTGCGTCCAGAAGGAACCCGCCGGCATCCACATTGCGGCGGCATCGGGGTCATCGTTGTGAATGAGGCCGCTGATCACCACGCCGCGGTAGGAGACATTGTGAAGGTGGGGTGGTGACGAGAAGCCGTCCACGAACCTGACCAGAAAGCCGGTCGGCACAGAACCGCTACGATCGCCCCAGAGGGTTGCGGCCTGCGGGCTCCTGTCACCGCGGGCCGGGTTGAGCGGCTCCCACTCGACTTCGGACGTCAAGACGACCTCAGACGTTGCCTCGGCTGCGTGCTCTGGCGCGTCGCCGTCGGATGGGACCTGGGATCCGGCGGTGGCGGCGAACGCGGCGCTCGCGAGAACGAGTGGCACGAGCTTGAGACTGAGTTTGGGCATGGCGATCTCCGTTGTTGGTCTCCCGCTGAGACCGGTCATGTACGAGTCGATGGCACGCTGGGCCGAGCGGCGGAGCCCCTTCGGTCTCTCCCCACTCCGGGGCGGTGTTCAGTTCTCAACGACGACCTTGCCGATCGCTTGCCCGCTCTCGAGGCGGGCGTGGGCTTCCCCAGCGTCTTCCAGCGAGTGTCGGGTTTCGTCGAGCACCGGCTTCAGTCCTCCGGATTCGACGATCCGCGCCACGTCGCGCAGAATCGCCGCGTGTTCCTCCCGCTTGTGGTTGTGAAGCATCGGAATCAGCATGAAAATGACATGCAACGAGAGCCCCTTGAAGTGAGCCAGGGACAGGTCGATCTCACACAGTGACACGGTCGAAGCGACGTGACCATTGAGGGCGGCCGCCTCGAACGAATTCGCCATGTTCGCGCCACCTACGGAATCGAATACGACCTCAAACCCCGCCCCGCCGGTATGTTCGGCGACATACTGCTCCACGGTTTCGGCCTTGTAGTTGATGGGCGTCGCACCCAACCGTGCAATCAACGCCATTTGGCTCTCACCGCCGCCGGTGGAGTACACGTCAGCCCCGAAATGCCGGGCCAGTTGCAGGGCCACATGGCCGACGCCGCCGGAACCGCCATGGACCAGGACCTTTTGCCCCTGGCGGATGCCCGCGCGCGTCAGGCCTTCGTAAGCCGTGATGGCCACCAGGGGAAGAGCAGCAGCCTCCCGCATGGACAGGTTCCCGGGCTTGTGGGCGATCAGCTTGCTGTCGGCTGAGATGTACTCGGCCAGCGTGCCGGGCAGATCCGCCAACCCGCCGGCGCAGCCGTAGACCTCGTCGCCGACGGAGTACTCCTCCACACCGTCGCCGACGGCTTCCACCGTGCCGGCGAAGTCCATGCCCAGAATGGCGGGCGTGTCGGGCGAGAGCGGTAGCTCTTTACCCATCCTCCGGATCATCGTGTCGACCCGGTTCACGCTCGACGCCGCGATCCTGATCAGGACGTGGCCGGCTTTGGTCTCCGGGGTTTCCGCCTCGGCGGCTTCGAATTCAGCGTCGGGACCATAGGCATTCAGAAGCATTGCCTTCATTGAGTACGCCCTTCTCTGTCGTTGAAGTTTCGATTCGTGACGGCCGGGAGCCGCGGGGGGAGTTTCCCGTGGCGTGTCAGGCCTGCCTTCTTGCACGTGACAATAGGAGGGAGCCCACCTCTTGACCAGTACCCACATTTTTGTAAGTATCGTGAAACATGACCCCCAGCAGGAGATCGTCAATGGCGCGGAAGTACAACTGGAGGACCGGCTGCGACGTCGAAGCGACCCTGAGTGTCATTGGAGGCAGGTGGAAGCCGGTTCTCGTTTGTCACCTGCTGGACGGGAAGAAACGCTTCGGCGAGTTGCGACGGCTTACTCCCAATGCGACCGAGCGCATGATCACGCTCCAGCTCCGCGAGCTCGAGTCGGACGGCGTCATCTCACGGCATGTCTTCGCGGAGGTGCCGCCTCGCGTCGAGTATGAGGTGACGGAGTTCGGACGATCCCTCGAGAAGATCCTGGGGCTCATGCAGGAGTGGGGCAGTGCGTTCAAGACCCGTCGGCTCGCCGAGGAGTCAGAGAGCGAGCAGTCGGCAAAGTGAGCCAAGGCTGCTAACCTCTCTGCCGCTTTGAGTGCCCCCGTAGCTCAGGTGGATAGAGCAGCGGTTTCCTAATTCGGGAAGGCCGCAAATCAACCCCCATGATCTCTCCGAGCCAACGGACTGTGACTCTTGCATTTGGGCGGTAAGTCTAGCTCATTCAATGGGCTGTTCGATACGAACTGCTCGCCCCTCTTCCAGCCCGTGTAAGCGTTATAGTCTTGTTTGTAGCGCTTTTGAGTGCCAAGTGTGGCACAGCGAGAGGGCACACCTGTTGGGGGCATGAAATGAAGAGATTCGCATTGATCTTCTTGCTGCTTGCGCTTGGGGGCGGCTGTCTCTCATGCGGGAGTGACACGGGAATCGGAACAACCGACAACACACCGCCTCTTGAGGCCGAGGACTTGCGAGTACGGAGGTCCACCCACAATTCTATAACGTGGGAGTGGCGCGCCGCCGGGGATGACTGGGCGGAGGGGAGGGCCTCGGCTTACCTAATAAGAACGTCGCCAACAGGAATCAGCAGGGAAAACTGGCACCTTGCGGACCCGGTGGAACACACTCCAGCCCCCGCGCCTTCGGGGAGCATTGACTCGCTAACTGTGACTGGGCTAGAAGCTGAGACTTCTCTTTGGCTCGGTGTTCGGATCGAAGACGATGCGGGCAACCAATCAGATCTGCGTACGAGTCGGGGTCAGACATTGGCCGACCCCCCCCCACCGCTTCCCGAACCGCCCCCGGTCTTTGCTCGTCGCATCGGCATTGGCAATGGAGATGACGAACCTGGGGAGTTTGACGATCCGCAGTCAATAGCACTTGACCGCCTCGGGAATCTGTTTGTTGTCGATCAGGACAATCATAGAGTTCAGAAGTTCTCCGAAGATGGTGAGTTTCTCCTGTTGTGGGGAGGCCCCTGCGGTAGTTGTGACTGGTTTGGTGACTTGGCACGGCCTACAGGGATTGCGATACATGCGGATCATGTATATGTAACTGACGCTGGGAAAAGTCTTACGAGTAGATATGACCTCATGGGGGCTTACGAGAGGCGGTTTGGGGGAGGACTAGGCGTACATTTTGGGATCAAAGACGTTGCGGTTGATTCTGAGGGCAACGTCTTTGTGGTTGAGGAGGACGGGAACACCATTCACGTCTTCAGTCCCGAAGGACAGCCAATACGATCCTGGGGGAAGCAAGGGGCGGAACCTGGCCAGTTGTTTCTCCCGCGTGGAATCGCCATTCACCTAGATCAAGTGTACTTAACCGAAGCAGGCAACCATCGGGTGCAAGTCTTCTCCCGCCAAGGCGGGCACGTGCTGACCTTCGGGGAACAAGGGGAAGGTCGAGGCCAGTTTGAGTCTCCCAGGGGGGTGACGGTTGATGATAGCGGTTGCATTTACGTGGTCTCCGGTGGCCCACCAAGAGTTCAGAAGTTCAATGCGGCGGGGCAATTCCTCTCCCACTGGGGTATGCCGATTGACGGGGGAGAACCGCGATGGCAAGACGGTGAGTTGTCCGGCGCTCAGGACGTCGCAGTGTCCTCCGATGGAAGGACTGTGTATGTCGTGGACGTCAGGGGCGTAATGGTCTATGAATACCGTTGAGAGGGGCGCGTTCGTACCCGCAAGCGGATTCGTTCACTTCTTGCCGGGAGGAGAAGTATGAGCGAAGCGAATCGGAAGGCTGGAAAGAAGGGGGGCAAGGCGCATGCGAAGAAATACCCCAAGGGGGCAAGTGCGAGGGGAAAGATAACGGCTGCGCGGAAGGCCGCTGGCTACAAGAAGAAGGCCAAGCCTCGCAGGCAAGGCAAGTAGTCTTCAAAGAGAATCTTGGCGCATACACTTGGTAGGAATCCAATAGGGGAGGACGTGCAGATGCGATGGCTTGTGATCCTGTTGGCATGCCTGCCAGGCTTCGCCTACGCTGGGAAGCCTGTAGAGTTCGGTGTGGACGGTGGGTTCAGATATGTCTCTTACGGAGACTATGGCGACGATGTTAAGCAAGCCCTATTTGAGATTCCAGCCGTCGGGCTTGCGGTTCAGCCCTTTCTTTCTGAGTCGGTTCAGCTCGACTTGCGTGGCTCCCTGACATACCGGGAGTTGCAGATCGAACGTGAGACAGCTAGCTCTACCGAGTTTGAACTTCGGGCGGGTATCGTTGGCAATTTCTCGCTTTGGTTCCTGCGCGCTAGCGGGGGATGGTCATACAGCGACCCGATGGATGAGGGCCTGAACGGTGTTGAGCAGCTATCGATATCTGGGGCTTTCGGAACCCGCTTCCCTGTCTCGGAAACGGTAGCGCCCATTCTTGCTATTGAGATTACTCGGGCCTTTGAGACACAGGAGCTTCTTGGCTACTGGAGCTACGGGATTGTCCTTGGTCTCAACTTTCTGAGTGGCGGGAGCTACGAAGCATTGCGAAGCAAGGCGCGTGCAGACGAAGGTTCCGTTGGCGGGTGAAGAAGAAAGATTGGGGTAGACTGCCAGTAACGAATCTGGAGATCGCACAACAGACGAGGCGACGAGGGCTGGGATTGCTGCTCGGGCTTTTGGCCTTGTGCTCTGGGTGTTCAAGCGACCCGACTCCTCGCATTGTTGTAGTCGAGACTGAGGGGGCGCTTGCCTCGGCAAGAATAGTTAGGGCCGAGCCTGGGGAGCCAATAGAGCGCGAGTGGGGGTGCCAGCGACCCTTGCAGTTTGAAGTTGGCCCTGACCGGGAAGCAGCGCTCTTCTATTGCGGCTCCAGTGATTCCTTTGATGGCCGATGGCGTGCCTATTACCTGGGCGATACTCCAGCAGATTGGCAGTTCTTCTCGCCATGCTATCCCCGTCCAACAATACGCACGTTTCAGGACAACTTCACAACCAAGAACCCGACCGAGCCGTGTGGGTCAAGGTAACTACGATCCCAAATCAACGAGAGGTGCGGAGGATGAGTGCCATTCGGAAGAGACGGAAGGCGACCCCAGCGGCTGCCCCAGCCCCAAAAATGAAGGCGACTCCTGGGGAGGGCGGCTGTGTTGCGATGACACCTGGAGACGCACACCCTGACTGGCACGAACGAGTGGCTGCCGCGCTGGGGACTGTAGATCCCGACGTCAAGACTCATCTCCTTACGACCCTGACGAGCGTCTTGGATAGGCAACGGGAGGACGTCGCGGGAGCCGCGAATCTCGTCCTGGCAATCCTGCATGACGTCCAACCGCGTGGCACGCTGGAGGCAATGCTTGCCGTCCAGATGATAGCGACACACGCTCATGCGCTCCGCCTCTTGGGCAGGATTCAGGACCCTCTAGACTTGGCGACTCACCGGTCGCACTCGGCCTTTGCGGCTCGCTTCTTGAGGCTATTCACCGAACAACTGGAGGCTCTCCAGCGGTTGCGGGGCACAGCTGGGCGACAGCACGTAACAGTTGAGCACGTACATGTCGAAAGCGGCGGTCGGGCCATTGTTGGGGCGGTTGGGGGGAAGGAGAGGTAGTGATGGACGGTCCCCGACCAGAACCCACGAACAACGAAATTGGAGCGGCGAAATGAACGAATGGTTTGAGGATGCGGGGCGGTTTCTACGCCACGCCACGCAGGAGTATTCAGCGGCACTCTCTGGCATGCAACTCTTTGATTGTGTCGCCCTAACTGCGTTTGGGGTGGAGCGAATTCTCAAGGGAATTCTTTGGGAAGTGAATCCTGTCTTCGTGCTCAAAGAGGCCGCTTTTCCTCACTCGGTCCAGAGCATTTATGCCGACAGAATCCTAGAGCCTAGAACAAGACAGAAATCAGCGTTGGCGAACAAGCCTAACAAAGAGGTTCTCTCCTACAGGGTAGCACTAGGATGGGCAGCGACAGTTTCGAGTGTGACGAGGGACCATACCGCGTTGCTGTATCGTCTTGCAGATCAGAGAGACACAGTTGCACACCGCTTGCTAAGCGAGTTGTCTGAGGAGGATCTCAAGCGACTTCTGTTTGGCCACGTTCCAGACCTGCTCCGTGCCTACGCCCGTGAACTCACAATCTCTCTATCTCATTTCGTTGGTGGACACGAGGTCCGACTCGCGAGCCTGGCGATTGACTTCAAGTCTGACGTGCCCGAGCAAGTACAGGCAAGGCTCTACGCCCACCTAAAGAAATTCGAGGGGCTCAAGGGGGTCGAAGGGTATTGTGCTGCCGCAGAGGCCAAGACCATGGCCGTGGACGCAGGAAACCTCGATTGGGAATCAATGCAGTGCCCGGCGTGCAGGAACACTGCATTGGCTGAAGTGGATATTGAGGTGGATTATGACCACAAGTTGGCAGAGTTTGAAATCGCAGGGAAGAACGTGATTCAAGTGAGATGCCATTTCTGCAAGTTGAGAGTATCTGACTTCGCAGAACTCGACTGGCTGCGAACCGAGCATTTCTTGGACGAGGTTCTCAATCGGGGTTTCAAGGTGCGGCTGACCGGTCCTGTCGTGGATGCGCGTCTTGAAGAGGACTGAGTCAAGCGGAAGCCCCCCCGCCGGGAGGGGAGCAAGGAGTTGAGCGAGGACAACCCCATGCGTTGCGGTGCCAAGATGCGAGGAGGTGGAGCCTGCGGGTCTTGGCCCGTGACAGGCCGTCGCCGCTGCCGAATGCACGGGGGTGCCCCGGGAAGTGGAGCTCCACCAGGTTCTCGTAACGGCATGTACAGGCACGGGTACTACACCCGGGAGGCCACTGCTCAGCGGCGGGCGCTGAGACTGCTGCTGAGGGCGTATGAGGAAACCCTGGAAAGCATTGACGGAATAGACAGATCGGTTGAATAGGCGGGGTTCTGTCAGTTCTGTCAATGCTTTGGGGGGCGCTCTGGGTTGTGTGTATAGTTGGTTTGCACCCCTTCCCGGAGGTTCCAATGAAGAAGTTGTTTTACCTCACCGGCTCTGTCTGCTTCCTAGCTGTCACTCTGCTCATCGGGTTCCACTTGGGACAGAGGACTGCTGAGGCTCAAGGTTCAGGCGAGATTGTCGGTTTCACCAATGCAGTAGGTGCGGTTGCTGTAGTCACCAGTGGGGGGGATGTCTACAGGGCTGACATCGGCGCTGGGGGACTGGAGCACATTGGCTACTCGGGCAACATCTTTGGCGGCGCTCCTGTCAACGTCGAGTCCTCCACCTGGGGACGTATAAAGCACGACCACAAGGACGGTGGACAATGAAACGGTTCATGTACCTCTCAGCAGGCTTGCTCTGCCTCTCTCTCACGCTGGTTGCGGGCATCCATATTGGTCAAGTGTCAGTGGAAGCGCACTACGCTGGAACTCCCGTATTGGCTGCTGGCTCGATGGGAACGCGCCAAGGGGCCATGGTCATTGCTGAGGATGGCAGCATTTGGGACTTCGGAGGCGGCGTACCCTCTGGGTGGGTAGAACAGCCTGCGTCCCCACTGCCGATACCAGGCACTCAGGTGGCCTGGGTCTGCAACGACACGAAGGTCGTAGACATCTTCGGGAACGGCTGGTCCTACCAGAACGGGTCCTGGGCAAACACCGGTCCGCCCCCGACTGGTCTACCCGTGCAGACTGAGGATGCGAGCTGGGGACGGATCAAGCACGACCATAAGGGGGGTGGACAGTGAGGATCTGGCCGGTTGTTGGGTTCCTTCTAGGTGTCCTAGCCGTTTGGGACATGGTTTCGACCGTGGGGGCCTCGTCCATAACACTCGCGGTACTGTTGCTGGCCTGCCTCTGCATGCTGTTCGGAATCTTCGTACAGCAACGTCACAACCACCAGGAACTCATGGCTGCTTTGTCGCTGTCGGGTTCCTCTGAGGACCGTGGACAATGAGACGACTCATGTACTTGTCGGTATCCCTGTTGTGCCTGTCGCTAACGCTTGCCCTGGGAATTCACATCGGGACGATGAAAGCAGAGGCCGACGTTGCCCCTTCAGGCTATATCTTGCTTGGAGATCGAGGTATCTACATCACCTCGATAGGCGAAGCGTGGGGGGTTGATAGCGACGGCAACATTGTACGGCAGTCTCAACGCGACCTGCCCCTCGCTGTTGCACCAACCGACATAAAACTGTTTAAGGACATCCAATTTGTTACCTCGTGGGATGAAATCTTCTACTACAGCACATCTCTGGGTTGGGTCAGTGCCGGAACACTTCCCGGAGGCCCCGTCAACGTCGAGTCCTCCACCTGGGGCCGTATCAAGAACGACCACAAGGACGGTGGACAATGAAGAGGTTCTTCTACCTCTCAGCAGGCTTGCTTTGCCTCTCGTTGGCAATGTTGGCTGGTATTCGCATTGGCCCGGAAAGGGCAGACGCTGAAATCGCCCAGCAGGGCCTCATCTGGGCTATCAGTGGCGACTATATCTGGGATTCGGCAGGCCAGTGTTGGATACTTCCCCCCGGCGGTCTTAACCAGGGAACGTACTTTAGGTACGTCACTGGAGACCTTCCCGTTCCCATCTCTGACGTCAAGTTTGCGGAAGGCTCCAACATCGTGACGTTTTCGGACGAGTGTTATCAACTCTCCGATGGTCAGTGGATCGCATATGGAGCCTTCCCGGGCGGACCCACTCCCGTGGAGCAAACAACTTGGGGACGGATCAAGGCAACCGGAGGGCAAGACCAATGAACGGCTTCTTCTACTTCTCCGCAAGTCTATTATGCCGGATCAAGGACTTGGCGGGGGAGCAGTCACGATGATGCAGCCCCTTCTTGGAGCCCTTGCTTTGTTGTGCGTCTTGCTCGGCATCGTTGCAGTCGTCCTGGCAATGAGTCCACAGTTCTCATACAACGGGTGGGGGCTGCTTGTCGGAGGGGCCGTCTTCGTCGATCTGATCGTAACTGCTGCTCTTCTTCAGGCTTTCTCCGAGATACTCGGCCATCTCCGGCGCATTGGAGATGCCTTACCGGGGCCAGGGAGTCCTTCCTCGGAGTCCTCGCCGTCGCATGGCGACAAGTAGCTTGCGCCGATGGTCATTCAGCCGGGCGAGAGGGAGGTCGGGAAGACGCGGCTTGGGCGGGGCAAATCGATAGGAGGCACCTACGACCTAGCCCACGCCGTCTCGGTAGGGTGGCTACCGCCTATGCAGCCGCCTACCGGGACCCGGCTAGTCTGGGCGTGACGGAATAGACAGAATTGGCAAGTAGAGTACCGATTGCACTTGTGAGGGAGGCGACGACCGCTATATAGTACTGAAAACGTATCAATTCGGTACTAGGAGGTTCTCGCAATGCCCCGCAAACGCAAGCGCGATATTGACTTGCTCTCACCGGACGAGGTTCGGAGCCTGATTAGGGCTGCGAGTGGTCGCGCTCCCACCGGGATTCGGAACAGGGCTCTGATAGCCGCGCTCTATGGAGCCGCTCTGAGGTTGGATGAGGCCCTGAGCCTTCAGCCAAAGGACTTGGACCCGCAGACGGGCTCCCTGGCGGTTCAGCATGGCAAGGGAGACAAGCGCCGAACGGTGGCACTCGATGATGAGGCCATGAGTCACGTGGCTAGATGGTTGGATCGGCGGCAGGCGTTAGGCCACAACGGTCGGCAGTCGGTGTTCTGCACGCTGGATGGGAAGCCGCTCAACCCTCGGTATGTGCGGGCCGTCATGTGCCGACTCGCGAAACGGGCGGGGCTCGATAAGCGCGTGCACCCTCACGGACTCCGGCACTCAAGGGCGGCATCCTTGGCGGAACGGGGTAAGCGGTCAGCGAGCGGCGTTATTGACCGCGTTCGGCGAGGGAGCGTAGAGGGTCCTGGCCGAAGTGGTCTTTCCACAGTCTCGGCGTGAGCTGGCGGACCAGACTCTGGGGATGGGAGTCCACACGCTGCAGAACGTCCACCAGATAGACGTAGGGATCGATGTCCTGGAGTCGGCAGGTCGATACGAGGCTTTGCAGGATCCCAACGTACTGTGCACCCACTTCGGTCCAGCAGAACATCCAGTTCTTGCGCCCGATGGCCACCGGCCGGATCTCTCGTTCCACGGCGTTGGTGTCCACCGGTACTCCAGGATGTTCGAGGAACACCCTTAGACCGGCCTCCCGTTCCAGGGCGTAGTTCGCCGCCTGGGTGAACGGGCTCTGCGGTAGCAGGATCCGATCCTCGAACGCCTGCTTCAGATCCTCGAAGATCCGATCCACCACCCGCTTCGCGTGTTCCCCGCGGTAGGCGTGCCGCTTCACGTCTTCCTGATTCCGGATCTTCGCCTCGTGCTCGTAGAGCGTGCTGATCCCATCCAGCACCCGGCCACAGAGTTCCGGCTCGCTGGCCTCCGCCTCCACGAACTTCCGGCGCACGTGGGCCCAGCACTGGGCATGGACCAGCTCGTTCACTTGCTCCGCGTAGCGGTCATAGGCTGCGTACCCGTCGGTCACCAGCGTGTTCGAGTATCCCTTCAGGGTGTCCACCACCACCTGGTGACTCCGCGTTGACGAAAACGGGAACCCGACCTCGCCCCGGTCTCCGTACACCGGCCAGAAGTACGCCGTCTTCATCTTCCGCTTCTTCTTGGACGGACCGGCCCGGATCGGGGTCTCGTCCATGAGCAACACCTCGCTCTGAAGAATCGAGGCCATCTGGGCTTCGTGGATCGGCGCCAGCAGCTCGGCCGTACGATGGAACCAGTTCGTCAGCGTTGCCCGGCTCAAGTGGACTCCCGCCGCCGCCATCCGTGCATGCTGACGGTACAGGGGAAGGTGGTAGCGCACCTTGTCCACCACCAGGTTCACCAGCAGGCTCACATCAGCCAGGCTGCGCTCCAGCACCGACGGCGGTGCGGGGGGACAGCTCAACGTCCCGTCCTGGAGCTTCACCACGGTCCGGACGTAGCGGTGCACCTCAAAGGTCGATGGCTTCTGCACCAGCCGTTCCGTCACCACCTCCCGGATCGTCTCATACGAACCGGCGGGAACGTCGTGAAGCTCGGGGTTGGGAATCTCGATCACCTTCACCGGCACCGAGGGGTCGAAGCGAATGCCACTCTCTCCGGTCTTCACCGGGGGCTGAGACCGCCGGCGTTGGTGGGAGCTCACAGGGAGCGTTGCGGCAGTCACCGAACCATCGGGATCCGTCTCACCGAGCGTGAGTTGCTCCCCGGGAAGAGGCACCCGGCGGTCCGACTTCGATCCGAACACCTGTCGCTTCAGCCACGCCACTTGGCGGCAAAGCTCTTCATGTTGGGCGCTGAGTTCATCATGGGACTCGAGCAACGCGACCACTTCATCCTGACTCATCGTTGCGGCGCGCTCAGCTCGTGTCATGCCTCTTTCTTAATCCATCCTCCGTCTTCTTTCAAGAACGATTCCGTCCAAAAGCAATCGAAACATCGCTTCGCTCACTTCGTGCTTCCCGCTACCACCGGGAAACCGAAATCGACCCTGCTCCAGTCGCTTTGCGAATAGGCAGTACCCTGTCCGATCCCAGTAGATCGACTTCAGGTAGTTCCCACGACGGTTCACGAACGCGTACAGAGTTCCCGTGAGGGAATCCTCACCCAGCGTGCCCTGGACGATGGCCAGCAGACCGTTGAACGACTTGCGCATGTCCACAGGGGACCCGTACAGCAGAATCCGACGCGGTTCGTTCCCGGCGATCATGCCTAACCACGCAGCCGGAGCTTCGTCCCGCTCGGCAACTCGAGTTCGATCGACCAGGGCGACTCCGGGCTGGCAACGGGAACCACCTCCACGAACGGACCGGTCGAGGTGCTCGTGGAGCGAACCCGGCTCCGCCAAAGGCGAAACGTGTTGTCGTTGAGTCCCTCCCGGCGACAAAACTCCCGCTGGCTCAGACCGCCCGCTTCGTACCGCTCCACCAATCGGTGCCACTCTTCCCGGGTCCGCCGAACGCGCGTCTTCGCAGTCATCCCTCCGCTCCTTCCTTCGTAGATACAAGAATGCGACCCCAACTGGGTCGCTACCGTTCTACCAAGACTGGATCCCGGAGGGAACTACGTCGTCCGCTGACCGTTTACGGAACGGGAACCTCTTCACAAGGTGAGACGGATTCTCGGGCACACAAGTTTGGCTGTGACTCAGCAGTACGTTGATCACCTGCGTTCCGCTGAGATTGTTGAGGCCATGCGGACTGCGGTGTGGGAGTAGACGGCGCATGGTGCTGAATTAGCCTGAGGCGGCTAACTGATTGTCCGAACGAATGTTGTCGGTGGAGTAATCTGGACAGGAACCATGCCAGACTGGGGAGTTCCCAATACGTCCGGTCGAGTACAAATTTCGCGGTCCCGCAACGCGTTTGGCATCAACCAACTAACGAGTAATTCCCCAGTCGCATGCAACGCTATGCTTAGCCAAGAAATGTAGACCGCAAGTATGGTGACAACACAAGGCCCGTGAGAGTCGGCCTTTGATCGAATGGAAAGAGAGGTGCCCCATACCTTTGGCGAGGGGGGGACACCTCTCTTCAAGACGACAACGCGGCGGGGCCGTGCTGTGTCCGAACGGACATTAGCACACCCCCGCCCAATCGCCCTCTCCGTATTGGAAAGGGGAAGGAGGTAACGTGCTAAGTCCGATTGAGGAATATAGAAGAGGCCGACACTTGTCGGTTCCCCAGCTCGCTGCGCTTCTTGGCGTTTCTACCCGGGAGATCCTCGAACATGAACTCGGCCTGAGGCCGAGAGTATCGAGCCGAGTCCGCATGGCGGTTTCTCAACTTGGGATGAGTCCCGAATTCTTCGATGAGGAGTACCGTCGTTGGCTTCGGACCCTCCACTACCTGGCCGAGCCAAAGGGGCGTCACTGGAACTGGCTCTATTGAGCTCTTTGCGGGGGGAGTGGGAAGTGCCCACCCCACTGACCACAAGCTATCGTCCCGTATTCCCGTGTGGGCTGCTTCCTGGGTGGGCAGACTCGTTCGTTTCCGGGGTCGCTGAGTTCACGCAGACCCCGCGAGACCTTGCGGGGATGCTAGTCCTCTCAACCCTCGCTGCATCGGTTGCGGGCAAGGCGACGATCTGTCTCGGGTCGGGTTGGAGAGAACCGCTCAACCTTTACTGTGCAGTGGCACTTCCCCCTGCTTCGCGAAAGTCTCCTGTTCACCGCTTGGCACTTGATCCAGTGCAGGAGTACGAGCGAGAACGGCAGGAGGCCGAACGGCCACGAGTAGAGAAGGCGCGTGAGTACCGCCGAACCTTGGAGCAGCGACTTGAACACGTGCGAAAGGACATTGCGAAGGAGCGCAACCCTGCCAAGCGCCAAGAGCGTCAGCACGAGCAGGACGCGCTAGTAGAAGAACTGTCAACTACGCCGAGAGCGGTCCTGCCTCGCCTTCTCGTGGACAACGCCACGCCGGAGACGTTGACCACACTCCTGGCAGCCCACGGAGGACACCTCTTTGTCGCCGGTGCTGAGGGTGGGGAGTTGTTCGCGGTTCTCGGCGGTCGGTATTCCGGGAATCCGAATATCGGTGTGTTTCTGCATGCACACTCGGGCGACTCGTTGACCGTGGATCGGCGCGACAGGTCCGAGAGGATTGAGTCCCCGTTGTTGACCGTGGCTCTCACGGTGCAGCCGTCGGTAATTGAGGACCTAGCCTCCGTTCCCAGCTTCCGAGGGCGTGGGTTGCTCGGTCGCTTTCTGTATGCAATGCCGCCGAGCAATCTCGGCAAGAGACGTTCGCGAACGGAGCCGATCCCCGAGTCTGTAGCGAATGCATATGGGGCTAGGTTGCAGGCCCTGCTCGCTGTCTCCCTTGGTGGGGAAGCGATCCCGTGCAGTCCCAATGCCCGAGAGGCCCTGAGGGCCTTTCAGGATCGCTTGGAGCCCCGTCTGCACGAGGATGGGAACCTGGCCCACCTCGGAGACTGGGCAGGGAAACTCGCGGGACACGTGGCTCGGGTTGCCGGTGTGGTCGCTATCGCATCGGACTTGGGCGAGGTGTCGCTGGAGATCATGGAACGGGCTGTCTCGTTCGGGGAGGATTACCTAATCCATCATGCGCGGGCGGCTTTCGAGACGATGCATGCCGACCCGGACGTTCTGAAGGCTCAGCGACTACTGCCAGCGGTTCGGCGTATCGGGCAGGAAGAACAAAGCCTCAGGGAGCTCCATAGAGCCGTTCAGGGGCAATCCCTGTTCAAGTGCGTTGGGGATGTTCGGGCCGGAGCCGAGGTCCTGATTGACACTGGACACCTCCGGCATAAGGACGAGTCCCAGGAACCGGGGAGGCGAGGTCGGAAGCCAAGCCCACGCTACCTCGTCAACCCGTGGGTGTTTTCTGTCAGTTCTGTCACTGGATTCTCTAGTAGTCGGAAACGAGAGGGGGTGAGCGCATGAGTACCGACAAATTGTTGACCGTCAAGGATGCGGCCAAGCTATTGCAGGTGCATCCGATGACCGTCTATGGGTGGGTTCGAGGGGGGCGGCTGCCTTGCCTGCGGGCTGGGGGCCGCATACGATTCCGCCGAGAGTCGCTGTTCCGTTGGCTCGGGGAGGTGGAGAGGAGGCAGAATGCCTAAGCTCCCTCGCTACCTCATTCGGCGGGGCAAGGCGTACTACTACCGCAGACGGTTCGGAGGGCGGGAGATCCGCAGGAGCCTCGGAACCGACCTGCGGGAGGCCAGACGCAAAGCCCTTCTGATGACTCAGCAACTGGACTTCGGCGAACCGCTAGAGCCGTCCGCTACCCTGAACGTTGCGGCGTTCGGGGAGCGGTGGCTCTCGGAGTACGTTGAGCAGCGTCGATCCGAAGCAGATCACAAGACCGCTTCTTACCGGCTACACGAGTACGTCAACCCCGTGCTCGGAGCGCTAGCGTTGGAGGCGGTGGGCGTCCAGCACCTGAGGGCGTTGAGAGCATCCTTGGAGCGTCCTCGCGAGGAGCGCAATCCAAAGAAGCTCTCTCCCCAAACGGTGCATCATCTGCTTTCGGATGTACGGTGCTTATTCCGATACGCGGTTGACGTGGGTGCGTTGGACCGCTCGCCGTGGCGATCCTCGGTGCTGCCACGAATCAAGCAGCGGGCTCCGGCCCGGCTGTCGGATTCGGACTTGGCAGCCATCCGGGGTGCCACGCCGGAGCGTTACAAGGCCATCGTTGACCTGGCCCTCTATACCGGGCTCCGGTGGGGTGAGATTCGGCAGTTGCAGTGGCGACACGTCGTCATGCAACCAAGCCCTCACCTTGTCCTGGAGAACACAAAGAGCGGCAAGGTTCGCCGGGTTCCGTTGGGTGCTGAAGCCCTGGAGGCCCTCGGAGAGTTGCGGCAGCGAACGTCGTCCGTGTTTGTCTCCGACTGGAGACCCGTGACGGCTCGATGGGTGACGGAATTGACACGAGAGGCCACGGGCGTTCGTTGGCACTTTCACCAGCTCCGACACACGTTCGCTTGCCGCTGGCTGGAGAGGGGAGGGTCCAAGGAAACGCTTCGGCGCATTCTTGGCCATGCTTCGATCACGACAACCGAACGCTACGGAGAACTGTCGGATGACGCGGTGTTCAGAGAGGCAGCCAATGTGCATTTGGGCTAAAGAGACCGCTGCACAGGGCACAGTAGAGGGCACAGTTGAGGGCACACCCCCCGTTGTGGCACTTGAGCCAATGCTGCTAACCTCTTCTGCCGCTTTGAGTGCCCCCGTAGCTCAGGTGGATAGAGCAGCGGTTTCCTAAACCGCGTGCCGTGCGTTCGAATCGCGCCGGGGGCACCATTTTCTTTCCTGATGGCCGCAGGCGCCTACGCGGCGGCCCGCCGGGGCGCCCCCTTGAGCGTCTCGATCCCCCGGATCCGGTGTTAGATGGTGTCCTGGGTCCCCGATCCCTCAGATGGGCCTCGTGTTTCTCGACTACCCGGGCTTGGGGGATAATCATGAAGACGATCCTGCGATTCGCCATGATCCTGCTGTTCAACGGGATCGCCGCTCTCGCCGCGGCGCAGCCGGCTCACTTGGTCACGGAGTGGTCCGCGCCCGGAGCTCGGGACATTCTGGTGCTCGCCGACGGCACCCTGCTCGTCACGGACCACCAGGAGGACCAAGTGACCCGCTACTCCACGAGCGGCACGGTCCTGGACGTGTGGGGAGGGACCGGGAGTGGGGATGGTCAGCTCAATCGACCCGGCGGGGTGGCCCAGGACTCCAATGGGAACATCTATGCGAGCGATACGTACAACCACCGGGTTCAGAAATGGAGCCCTTCGGGTGCGTTCCTCCTCGCCTGGGGTAGCAACGGGACGGGGCCGGGTCAGTTCCGTGACCCCAATGATGTTGTTGTCGATAGCGGGGATATCGTCTACGTGGCGGACTTCTCCAATGGCCGCGTGGAGCGGTTCGACACCAGCGGGAACCATCTCGGCACGATCGGCGCCATGGGGACCGGCCCGGGTCAATTCAGTGGGCCCACCTCTCTGGCCATGGATTCCGACGACAACCTGTACGTAGGTGACAACCAGGACCGGGTCCAGAAGTTTGCCCCCAACGGTTCGTTTCTGAACCAATGGGGGACCCGTGGCGCCGGTCCGGGTGAGTTCATGTCGATCTGGGGCCTGGGTCTTCGGGAAGACCAGATCCTGGTCGCGGACTACGGGAACGATCGGATCCAGTCTCTGGGCACCCATGGAGACTGGACATCCGCGTGGGGCGATTCGGCCACCGCGAGTAACGCCGGATTCCCCGACCTGCAACTCGATCGACCGCGCGACGTGGCCATGGACGGCGCGGGCCGGATCTATGTGGCCGACGGTAGCGGTTTCATCAAGGTCTTCGAACTGGCCGCGGTCCCGGTGCAACGCATGCGCTGGGGGCAGATCAAGGCCCGGGTGAGGAGTCCCCGTTAGGACCCTCGGTTGAGGGACGATGCCGGCTACGTTACGCCACGCCGCTTGAACTGATCTCACATGCCCTTGAGTTCCGGGACGTGATGTCCCGCTTGGATCAGGTCGTGCCGGAGCCAGCCGCACCTTCTGATTGGCGCCCGAGCTGCGCCGGGGGCACCACTTCCATCCCCCTCGCGGGCAGCCGGAACACCCCGGTTGCCCGCATTGTTGTGTGATAGCCTGCAGGTACCCCGGGGCACCCAGGATCCCCGGGTCGGTCGGTCAGCGAATCTTTGCTCGAGGGTTCCACGATGCGCTCAATCGCCTTTCTTGCCGTCTTCCTCCTCGCGGGATCCACGCCCCCTGCCCGGGCCAGCAATCCCCCCAACTATGTTCTGGAGTGGGGAAGCCCGGGTAGCGAGCCGGGTCGGTTCAACAGTCCCATTGATATCGCGGGCGACTCCCAGGGAAACCTCTACGTGGTGGAGACCGGCAACGACCGGCTTCAGAAGTTCGACTCCCTGGGCCGTTTCATTGCCACTTGGGGCCGCGGGGGCAGCAGTACCGGACAGTTCCGGGATCCCCATGCCGTCGTGATCGACGCCAACGATCTCATCTACGTCTTGGACTCCGGGAACAGCCGGGTCCAGGTGTTCTCCGTGGACGGCATCCATGTCCGGTCTTTCGGGGAGCGGGGTGAAGGGGAGGGGGAGTTCGACAATCCCCGCGGCATCGCGGTGAGCCCCGATGGTGACATCTATGTGGCGGACACCTTCAATGATCGCATCCAGGTATTCGATGCGGGAGGGCGTTTCCTGCGGCAGTGGGGAGGGACCGGTACCTCGCCTGTCCGATTCGACCGCCCGTCCGGGATCGATATCGACCAGGGCTCCAACGTCTACGTCGCCGACTTCGGCAACGAGCGGATCACCAAGTTCACCCCCGGCGGATTGGCGATTGCCTTCTGGGACGTCCCGTTCTACAGCGGCCATCTTGCCGTGGACGAGGCCGCGACCATCTACACGTCCAATTCCGGCACTCATCGCATTGAACGCTACGACGGCGACGGGAATCTCCTGTGCAGTTTCGGGGAAGAAGGGGAGGAGGCCGGCGAGTTCATCCAGCCCCGGGGGATGCTGAGCGACAACGCGGATGGACTCTACCTGGTCGATACCGGAAACAACCGCATCCAGTACTTCCAGGGGGGTGCCGGCCCCATCGAGAATATCCTCTCGCTGGGCAATGCGTCCGGGAGTCCGGCGGATCATGACACGCTCGATGCCACCCTCGGTGCCGTACCCATCGATTTGAATCTCTCCGTTTCGGAGCGTGTGTATGGCGTGGATCTCCTGCTACGGGACCGGCCAGACTGGCTTTCGGTGAGCGCGGTCGAACTCGTCCAGCGCGCCGAGGACATGAGCATCGGATTCAGCGACTCCATCAGCTCACGTATCCTCATCTACTCCCTGGAGGGCAACTCCATCCGGTCCGGCACCGGAACCGTGGCCCGCATCTGGGTGCACGTGGACTCCATGGCCACCGTCGACTCCACCATCGATCTGGAGATTGCCGAGGCCGTGCTGTCCGACCCCTTCGCCAATGCCATCCCCACCGAGACCCGCAACGGATCGTTCCAGGTGATCACGACCGTTCCCGGCGACGTCAACCTCGACAACCGGGTCAACGTGGGAGATGCCATCCGGCTCGTGGAGATCCTGCTGGGGGAGGAGGAGCCTCCAAGTCCCCGCGAACTGACCGCCGCCGACTGCAACGAGGATGCTGCGATCAACATTCTCGATGTGGTTTGCGTGACCAACCTCATCTTTGCCCTACCCGCCCCCAGCGTGGTGACCCTGGGCGGACAGCCGGTCGCGGTTGAACTGCGCATCGAGGAGGAAGTCCTCGGGCTGCAGGTGGTGTTTCCGGAGGGGGTAACCCAACCCGAGATACCCGACAACCCGCCCTTCCAGGCAGCCACCGGTCGGGATCGGGAGCGTCGGGGCGTGTTGGCCGTGTTCGACGCCGAAGGGGCCTCCTGGCCCGCCGAGACCTTCCAGACCCTGTACCTTCCCATGGAGCCGGTCGAGATCCAGGCCTACGGTCATGGGGGGAGGGCACTGTCCCTGCGGGAAGAGGACGGGGTCCTGGTGGTGGGCGGTGCTCCCACCCTTCCCGTCAGCTTCACCGCCATGCCCAATCCTTTCCGCGGCGCCACGACCCTGGTCTTCGATGCGGAGTCCACGGGGCCCCTGCTGGTTTCGATCTTCGATCTGCGGGGGCGTCTCGTCACCTCGTACCGGGATGAGATCCGGTTCCCGGGCCGCCAGGAACTCCCCTGGAACGCCGCCTCCGCCGACCGGCACATCGCGCCCGGGGTCTACTTTGCCCGCCTCCAGCAGGGTGGGCAGGTGGCCTCGGTGCGCCTGACCCTGCTTGGCCCGGGCTAAACGCCGGTTTCTCCACGCGGCCGGGGCGGCTATGATGATCGGCCGCTGTTCATGGATCCCGCCGACACGGGGTCGGGTCGTTGCTGGGAGAGAGTACCTTGCCGCAAAACACCGAGTCTCCGGTCGCCCGCTTTCGCCACGGCGTCCGTCGTTTTCTCGAGCATCCCTCGCGCCGCCCCCTCCTGGGAGCCGCCGCGTCGGTGTACTCCAAGTTCAAGACCGGTACCTACACCCGGATCCGCTACGACGACGGCTGGCTGCACTACCTTCCCGATGGCGTGTTCATCGACCGGCGCATCGACTTCAACATGACCTTCGACCACATGGTGAAGGTGGCGACCGAGAACTGGCTCTGGCAGTACAAGCCCCAACCGGGGGACACCATCCTCAACATCGGGGCCGGTATCGGAACCGAGACCTACGCCTTCTCCCGGGCGGTGGGTCCCACCGGCAAGGTGATCTCGGTGGAGGCGCATCCCGCCACCTTCCGTTGCCTGCAGCGGTTCTGCGAACTCAACCACCTCGACAACGTCGTGTGCCTCAACGTCGCGGTCAAGGACGATGAGACCGAAGCGCTGATCAGCGAAGACGAGACCCATGTGGCCAGCACCATCGTGGGGGTGGAGTCCGGCTTCCGGGTGCCGGGTGCCACCGTGGACGGCATCGTCCGCGACCACGGGATCGAGTCCCTGGACTTCCTCCGCATGAACATCGAGGGGGCGGAACGCCACGCCCTGGCCGGCATGACCGACTCCCTGGCCAGGACCCACCACATCTGTGTCTCCTGCCACGACTTTCTCGCCGACCGGGGAGAAGGGGAGGGGATGCGGACCCGCGCCGTCGTGGATGCCTACCTCCGGGAAAAGGGGTTCCACCTCACCGAGAGAGAGGACCCGCACCCCTGGATTCGGGATCAGGTCAATGCGGTGAACCCCCGATTCCAGCGCTCGAAGCGATCCACGTAACCCCCCTTGTTCCAGTCGTATAGACCCTCATTGGGCCCCTTGGGCCAGAAACGTCTTTTCCACTAGGCTCTGCCGGAGGCCTTGGTTACTCTCTGGACCCCCAAGTGAGCAGGGAACGCAACCGTCGGAGGAGATCGCGCCATGTGGCAATGCGACAACTGCGGGTACACGGATGAGGACGGCAAGAGCTTCGAGGCGGATTTTGATCCGGAAGCCGGGGAGAACGTCCGCTACTGCCCCGAGTGCGGCAGCGACGAGGTGTACCAGGTGGACGATGAGGATGGCGAGGAGGGGGATGCCTTCGACGAGGATGATGACGACCTGATCCCGGACGAGGATGACGAGGACGACGACGATTCCGGGAACGGCTGGGACAAGGACGACGGCGGCGGTGAGACCCGCCAGTAATCCCAAGCTCCGTTCTTGACAGGGTTTCGGGGGGTGCTATCCTCTTACGCTCGTTTTAACGGGGGCGATTAGCTCAGCTGGCTAGAGTGCCTGCTTGACATGCAGGAGGTCACTGGTTCAAGTCCAGTATCGCCCACCATCAGACGGCTGGATCCCGGATCCTGCCCCCGGGGCACCCCGGACGACATCAGATGATCCGTCCCACGCAGGCCCCGGGCCTGCGTTGTCGTATCCGCTGAAACCCAAGGAGACGGTATGCCGAAGGTCACCCTCATCCAGGAAGACGGCCACCGCGAGCTGGAGATCGCCGAGGGCAAGACCTACGGCGACCTGGTCAAGAAGCTCGGCCGCAACAAGGACGTGATCGCGGTCAGGGAAGGGGAGACCCTCAAGGGACTCTACGAGCCGGCCCAGGACGGCGCCACCGTGACCCTGATCACCTTCGACGATCCCGATGGCCAGGACCTCTACCGCCACAGCTCCGCCCACATCATGGCCTCGGCGGTCAACGAGCTGTTTCCCGAGGTGAAGTACGCGATCGGCCCCGCCATCGAGGACGGGTTCTTCTACGACTTCCAGACCGATACCCCCTTCTCGGACGAGGACCTCGCCGCCATCGAGAAGCGGATGAAGCACATCGTCAAGCGGAACGTCCCTTTCCGGAAGTCCTGGATGGACCGCAGCGAGGCGATCGAGGAGTTCAAGCGCCGTGGGGACAAGTTCAAGGTGGAAATCCTCGAGGGGATCACCGACGACCAGGTCTCCATCTACCAGCACGGCGATTTCGTCGATCTCTGCACCGGACCGCATCTCCCCTCCACCGGAAAGCTCCACGCCTTCAAGCTGCTCTCCACCGCCGGGTCCTACTGGCGTGGAGATCAGGAGCGGGACGCCCTGACCCGGGTCTATGGCACGTCCTGGTTTTCCCAGGAGCAGCTCGACGACTACCTCCACCGCATCGAGGAAGCCAAGAAGCGGGACCATCGCCGCCTGGGCAAGGACCTCGACCTGTTCTCCCTGCACGAGAACGTGGGGGGCGGTCTGGTCTTCTGGCACCCCAAGGGGGGGCGGGTCCGCACCGTCATCGAGGATTTCTGGCGTGAACGGCACCTGGCCAACGGGTACGAGATCGTCTACACCCCCCATGTGGGACGCAGCACGCTGTGGGAGACCTCGGGTCATCTCGAGTTCTTCGCCGAGTCCATGTACCCGGCCATGAAACTCGACAACGCCGACTACTACGCCAAGCCGATGAACTGCCCGTTCCACATCATGATGTACAAGAACACGCGACACTCCTATCGCGAGTTCCCCATGCGCTGGGCGGAACTCGGCACCGTGTACCGCTACGAGCTTCCCGGAGTGCTCCACGGCCTGTTGCGGGTCCGCGGATTCACCCAGGACGACGCCCATCTCTTTGTCCGTCCGGACCAGATGGACGAGGAAATGGACAGCACCGTCCGGTTCTGTCTCGACATGCTGCGCTCGTTCGGCTTCACCGAATTCGATCTCTATCTCTCCACCCGCCCCGAGAAGGCGGTGGGGGAGCAGGCCCAGTGGGACGCGGCCCAGGCCTCGCTGGTCCAGGCCCTGGAAAAGACCGGCCTTCCCTACCAGGTGGACGAGGGCGGGGGCGCTTTCTACGGCCCCAAGATCGACATCAAGATCAAGGACGCCATCGGCCGTTCCTGGCAGTGCAGCACCATCCAGTTCGACTTCAACCTGCCCGAGCGCTTCGACCTCACCTACATCGGGGAGGACGGAGACCGTCATCGCCCCTACATGATCCACCGGGCCCTTCTCGGTTCCCTGGAGCGCTTCTTCGGGGTCCTCGTGGAGCACTACGCCGGGGCCTTCCCGGTCTGGCTCGCCCCGGTCCAGGTCAAGGTCCTGCCCATCAGCTCCCAGAACGTCGAGTACGCGGAAAAGGTGGCCCAGGGGCTGCGCGATGCCGGGATCCGGCTCGAGGTAGACGACCGTAACGAGAAGATTGGTGCCAAGATCCGGGATTCCGAAATGCAGAAGGTCCCCTACATGCTGGTGGTGGGGCGGCGGGACGAGGAGGCGGGGACGGTCTCGGTGCGCAAGCGGGGGGAAGGGGACCTCGGGGGGCTCTCCCAGGGGGACTTCCTGGAAAAAATCCTTGCGGAGGTGGACGAGCGCGCCTAACATGGTGCGCTTGCGCCAAGTAGAGGCACAGCTTCTCACCCGGTCGCGGAGGGCTCCTGATACCAAGGCACCCCTCGACGGCTTACCGGGTTCCCCCAGTGGGGGCGCGGAGCGACATCCGGCAGCGGGGTGGGACGTCCCATCCGCCGATGTCCTCCTGCGTGAACGGAGTCGTGCCCTGCATGGCTCCGATTTTTTTTGTTTGACAGGTTCGGGCACACGGCCCGAGCGGTCCGCGGCAGGGGGGCCTGCCCGCGGAGGACCCACGACAGGAGGTTAGGCGCATAGCCAGACGAATCGTCTCCAGAAAAGACATCCAGAAGGACACGACCCGGATCAACGAGCGCATCCGCATTCCCATGGTGCGCGTCGTGGACGAGAACGGGGAGCAGGTCGGGGTCATCGCATCCAGGGACGCGGTGGCCATGGCTCGCGAGCGCGGGCTCGACCTGGTCGAGGTGTCGCCCAACTCATCGCCGCCGGTGTGCCGGATCATGGACTATGGCCGGTACAAGTACGAAATGAAGAAGAAGTCGGCCAAGGCGAAGCGGGTGCAGCACCGGATCCAGGTCAAGGAAGTCAAGTTCCGACCGAAGATCGACGACCACGATTTCGATTTCAAGGTGAACCATGCGCGTGAGTTCATGGAACACAACAACAAGGTGAAGTTCATCGTCCAGTTCCGGGGGCGTGAAATCGCCCACTCGGAGCTGGGTCGGGCACTTCTGGAGCGGGCGGCCGCGGAGCTCGAGGACATCGGGCAGATCGAGGCCGGCGCACGTCAGGAGGGGCACACCATGACCATGTACATGATGCCCCGCAAGGAGAAGGTGAAGCCCAAGGAGTCCACCCGGGAAGACGAGCGCAAGGCCGCAGGGTCGGCGCCTCCCGCGGAGGCCAAGGCGGAGACACCTGTCGAGAAGCCGGCCCAGGCGCCGGCGGCAAACGAGCCGACCGAGGGCGATACGCCCTCCGAGGCGTAGACGGGGAGCCCCAGGCTCTCCGGGAGGCAATATGCCGAAGCTCAAGACGAACCGTGGTGCCGCCAAGCGGCTGAAGCTGACGGCCAAGGGCCGGGTCAAGCGCAGCAAGGCGTTCGCCAACCACATCCTTACCAAGAAGAGCACCAAGCGGAAGCGGGGCCTGCGTCAGCCGGCGATGGTCACCTCCGCGGACGAGAAGCGCGTGAAGGGAATGCTCCCCAACGGGAAGTAGTCCGGTGCCCGGCCACGAGGGTGGCGGGCGGTGCAGGTTGAACCGGCCCAGGCGGGCCGACAGGAGGTAGACCATGCCACGCGCACGTGGAGTGGTGCCGGGCCGCGCCCGGCGAAAGAAAGTTCTCGCAGCCAGCCGAGGTAACTTCGGCGGTCGCTCGCGTCTCTACAAGTCCGCGCACGAGACCTATCTGCGCGCCCTCAACTTTGCCTACGCCCATCGGCGTCGCAAGAAGCGGGATTTCCGTCGTCTGTGGATCACCCGGATCAACGCCGCCGCGCGGCAGAACGGTCTGTCCTACAGCGTGTTCATCAACGGTCTCAAGAAGGCCAACGTCGAGATCGACCGCAAGGTCCTGGCCGAACTCGCGGTGCATGACAGCCCCGCCTTCAACCAGCTCGCCTCGGTCGCCAAGGAGGCGGTGGGCCGCTGAGCGGGACCGAAGTTCTCCAGGACGTCGAACGGATCCGCGAATCCGGCGTGGCCGAGATCGAGGCCGCGCCGGATTCCGCTGCATTGGAGGCCGCCCGGGTCCGGTTCCTGGGCCGCAAGTCCCCCCTGAACTCCATCCTGCGGGGTCTCAAGGACCTCTCCCCGGATGTGAGGGGCCAGGTGGGGCAGGCCTCCAACGGAGCGCGCAAGGCGCTCGAGGCCGCCGTGGAAGCGCGCAAGAGCGCCCTCACCACGGCCGGGGCCGCCACCGGGTTGGATCCGACCCTTCCCGGGGTCCAACCCGCCCGGGGCACCCAGCACCTCCTGACCCGGATCGAGGAGCGTATCCTCGACATCTTCCACGGCATGGGTTTCAGCGTGG
This sequence comes from Candidatus Eiseniibacteriota bacterium, assembly GCA_942491735.1. Taxonomy (GTDB): domain Bacteria; phylum Eisenbacteria; class RBG-16-71-46; order JABDJR01; family JABDJR01; genus CALOCN01. The sequence goes on from CALOCN010000014.1 coordinate 2,210,923, forward strand.
CCCGGGGCCCGGACGTCGAGGACGACTACCACAACTTCGAGGCGCTCAACATGCCGGTCGGGCATCCGGCGCGGGACATGCAGGACACCTTCTTCGTCAACGACGAGGTCGTCCTGCGCACCCACACCTCACCGGTGCAGATCCGGGTCATGGAATCCAACGACCCTCCCATCCGCATGGTCTTTCCGGGCCGGGTCTACCGGCGGGAGACCCAGGACGCGACCCACTCTTCCGAGTTCCACCAGGTGGAGCTGCTCTATATCGACCACGGCGTGACCATGATGGATCTCAAGGGCGCGCTCAGCGAGTTTGCCCACGCCATGTTCGGCGAGCACCTCGATGTACGGTTCCGCCCCAGCTACTTTCCCTTCGTGGAACCGGGCGCCGAGATGGACATCACCTGCTTCAAGTGCATGGGCAAGGGATGCGGGTTGTGCAAGGGGAGCGGCTGGATCGAGATCCTGGGTTCGGGCATGGTCCATCCCCAGGTCCTGCGCAACGTGGGCTACGATCCGGAAAAGGTGTCCGGTTATGCCGCCGGCATGGGAGTCGAGCGGATCGCCATGCTGCGGCACGGGGTGCCGGACATCCGGCTCTTCTTCGAGAACGACCTGCGTTTCCTCGGTCAGTTCTAGAGCGGTGTCAGCGCTTGAGCAGGGTCTGCAGCCGGCGACGGGTGCGCGCCACCATCCAGCGCCAGGGGTTCCGCGAGGCCGGGGCATCCAACGTGCAACCGCGGTAGAGCGTGAGATGGACGAGACCCTGTTCCTGGATTCCCCAATGCACGTCCCACCCCAGACCCTCGAGGCTCTTCACGTCGCCGGGTCCCCAGCTGAGATGGAACAGGAAGAAGATCGCCGCCCGATCCCGGCAAACCCGGAAGATGTCCTGCAGGTCCCGGGGATCCGCGTAGTTGAGTTCGGTCTGGATGACCCGGTCGAACACCGCGACATCGAAGTACCGGTCGGGAAACGGAAGCTGTCGGTAGTCCGCGATCAGGACCTCGCATCCGTACTCCTTGGCCAGGACCGCGCGGGGGGCGTCCCACTCGATTCCGGTCACCGCACCGAAACCCAGATCCACCCACACCCGCTGCAGCGCCCCGAACGCGCACCCCACGTAGAGAATCCGGGACGACTTGTTCTCGGCCAGTTCCCGCGGAAGCTGGCCGATGAAGAAGTTGACCCGCTTGAGCCAGAACCGCTTGGCCGCCTCCAGGTCCGCCGGCGCCAGACCACGCCAGTCGTAGTCCTTGGCCCCCAGCGGGGGGAGTTCGTCCGGTTTCTTTGCGTAGAAGGTCATGGAGGGTCCTCGGGAAAGATCGGGAATTCTCGGGTCCCGGGCGCGGGGTGTCAACGCCGCGGTTGGCGCGGGTCCCGTTCCTGGTATCGGCCCCTCCGGGTGGCTCCTTTCCGCGAAACCGCATCATGAGCTTCAAACGGAACGCCACCTACCTGCTCGGGCTGCGCGTGGTGACGGTTGGGGCCGGCATGGTGGCCAGCGTGGTCGTGGCCCGGGCCCTGGGGGCCGAGGGCAAGGGGATCATCCACCTCGTCTTCCTGTTTCCCCGGCTGGTGGTGGGTTTCGGGGGGCTGGGGATACGCTCCGCCGCCGCCTACTTCGCCGGACGGGGCGTCCAGCGGCGCAAGCTGGTCGCCATCGTCTTCGGGATGGGGCTCCTCCTGGCCGCCCTCTACGTGGTGGGGGGGTACCTGCTTCGCGGCGTGATCGGCGACAGCATCCTGCGGGGGCTGGAGGATCGTTGGGTACTCCTCTCCCTGGCCCTGATCCCGGTCTACATGATCATCTCGTTCGGGGACGGCCTGCTGCAGGGGATGCAGCGCTTCGGGACCCAGACCGCCATCCATGTCGCCTCCCAGGTGCTCAAGGTGGTGCTGCTTCTCGTTCTGGTGGCCTGGTTGGCCGGTGGCCTCCAGGCCGGGATGCTCAGCTACGCCCTCGTGGTCCTGCTCCTGGCCAGTCTCGACTTCGCGGTGATTGCCCGCTATGCCAACGGGGGAGAGTCCCCGGTCTCGACCCGCGAGGTTCTGGGCTACGGTCTGCGCGTCCACCTCGGCACGGTGGCCCAGCTTTCCAATCTCCGTCTCGACGTCTTCATCATGAACCCGCTGGTCGGTCCCTCGGCGGTCGGGGTCTACTCGGTATCCACCATGCTGGCGGATCTCGTGAACTACATCCCGGGTGCGGTGAGCCAGGTGCTCTTCCCCAAAGTGGCCGGTTCGGATCCGGCCAAGGCCGCGCTCCAGACCGCGTTCCTGGCCCGTCAGTCGATCCTTCTCGCCGGGGTCCCCGCGCTGCTTCTCGGGATCGCCGCCCTGTGGATCGTGGTCGCGGTGTTCGGGATCGAGTTCGAGGGGGCGATCACCGCCCTGTGGTTGCTGCTCCCCGGAGTGGTGGCGCTCAGCTTCGGGCTCCTGCTCGAGCAGTACCTGGCCGGCACGGGCCGTCCGGGTCTGAGCAGCATCGCCTCGGTGATCGCGCTCGCCGCCAACATTCCCATGCTGTTGGTCCTGGTGCCGCGCTACGGGATCAACGGGGCGGCGGGGGCGAGCAGCCTGGCCTACATGCTCCGTTCGGCCATCATCACGTTCTTCTTCCTGAAGCACTCCGGGCTTCCGGCGTCCCGGGTCTTCGTGCCCCGGGTCGCGGATCTCGGGGCGTATCGCGGGCTGATGGACGTGATCACGCGGCGGTTGCGCCGCAGGTAGCTCGTCGACGGATCAGGAACGATCGGGCGCGGCTTCGATCAACCCCCAGATGGTCTCCCGCGCGGGGGCGGAGACGGCCACGATGCCGTCGACCAGCGTGTCGGCCTGATTGAAGACGAAGGGTCGGCGCTGGACGTCGGTGGCCATGCCGCCCGCTTCCTCCACCAGGAGGACTCCGGCCGCGATGTCCCATTCGTTCTTGGGACCCAGGCTGAAGGTCCCGTCGGCCCGACCGGCCGCGATGAGGGCCAACTTGTAGGCGATGGAGCCGCAGATGCGCACCGTCGCGTGGGCCTCGAAACATTCCCACTCGCCCCGCTTGACCTCGGATCGGCTGGCCAGAAGGATGGGGAGGGGTCGGGTGCGCGCATCGGCGCGGATCGGCGTTCCGTTGAGGGTGGCCCCCTGCCCGGTTTCGGCCAGGTAGAGTTCGCCCACCGCCGGGTTGTAGACCGCGCCCAGGACCGGCTTTCCATCCTCGACCAGGGCCACCGAAACCCCGTACTCCGGGATGCCGGTCGCGAACTCCTTTGTTCCGTCGATGGGGTCCACGATCCACACCCGCCGTGCGGCGAGGCGCTCCGGGACATCCCGGGTTTCCTCGGACAGCCACCCCGTATCCGGGAACGCGGCGGTCAGGCTCTCGCGCAGGATGCGGTCCGCTTCGAGATCCGCCGTGGTCACCGGGTCGGCGTTGGACTTGTGCGCCACCTCGAAACCGGTCTTCTGCATCTCCAGGATGACGTCGCCGGCTTCCCGAATCCGCGCCTCCAGGACCGATCGTTCCCTGGCCAGCCTGCTCACGAGAAGCACCCCCGTTCGGTGAGTCGGTCCATGATGCGATCCACGGAATCCTCGAGGGAGAGGACCGAGGTATCAAGGGTCACCTCGGGCCGTTCCGGCACATCGTAGGGACCGTTGACCCCGGGAAAGTTGTTCAACTCCCCGCGGTCGGCGCGTGCGTAGAGTTCCGGCTTGCGTTCCCGGCGCACCGCATCCGGCGCGGTGACGAAGACCTCAAGGAAACGTTCGGTCCCCAACGCCTTGCGGGCCCGCTCCCGGTCTCCCGCATACGGGGCGAGAAGGGCGCAGATCACCACCAGCCCGGCGTCGTTCATGAGGCCGGCCACGGTGGCGATGCGCCGCACGTTCTCGGTGCGATCCTTGGCCGAGACCGAGAGGTCCCGGGACAGACCGGCCCGGATGGATTCCCCATCCAGGACGAACGCGTGATGCCCCAGGTCGTAGAGCCGCTTGTCCAGGGCCTGGGCGAGCGAGGTCTTGCCGGAGCCGGGCAGCCCGGTGATCCAGACCGTGACCGGCTTCTGCTCCATCCGTTCCGCCCGGGAGGCGTTGGAGACCAGTCCCTCGCGGACCTCCAGACCGGTGGTGAGCGGTTCCCCCTGCCATAGGCCGCTGGAACGCATGAGGGTGGCCGGCTCCCGGTCCAGGATCATGCCGGCCCCCACCGTCCGGTTGCTGGTGCGGTCGATGACCAGGAACGCTCCCGTTTCCCGGTTCTTGCTGTACGGATCGAACGGGACCGATCGGTGCAACGTCACCACGGTGCGCCCGATCTCGTTGAGCTGGAGTTGCTCGGCGTCGTGGGAATGGAAGGTGTTCACGTCGATACGGTACCGTAGATCGGTCACCGTGCCGGGAACGGTGCGGGTGGCGTGCTTGATGAGGTAGTTCCGCCCCGGGGTGAGCGGTTCGTTGTCCATCCAGATGATCATGGCCTCGAACGCGTTGTCCACCCGCGGGAGGTTGTGCTCGTGCACGATCATGTCCCCCCGGCTCACGTCCACTTCGTCGGCCAGTTCCACGATGACCGGGAGCGGGGGATACGCTTCCTCGATCACTCCGTCCACCCCGTGCAGACGTTTCACCGTGCTGCGGGTCCCGGTGGGGAGCACCCGTACCTTGTCTCCGGGGCGCATCACCCCGCTGGCCACGGTGCCGGCGTAACCACGGAAGTCGGCGTGGGGGCGCACCGCGGACTGGACCGGGAAGCGCAGGTCGATCAGGTTGCGGTCACTGCCCACATGCACCGTCTCGAGGTGGTTGAGCAGCGTCGTTCCCTGGTACCAGGGCATGCGGTCCCCGCGGGTCACCACGTTGTCGCCGACGAGGGCGCTGACCGGGATGAAGTGGAGATCCCGCGTTTCCAGCTTGGTCACGAACGACGCGAACTCCTCGCGGATCTCCTCGAACCGCTGCTCGTCGTAGTCCACCCGGTCCATCTTGTTCACCGCGACCACGATGTGCGGGATCCCGAGCAGGGCGGAGATGAAGGTGTGGCGCCGCCCCTGGGTGGTCACCCCCCGTTCGGCGTCGACGAGGATGATGGCCAGGGACGCGGTCGAGGCCGCGGTGGCCATGTTGCGGGTATAGGCCTCGTGACCCGGGGAATCGGCGATGATGAACTTGCGACGGGGGGTCGAGAAGTAGCGGTAGGCGACATCGATGGTGATGCCCTGCTCCCGCTCCGCCTTGAGGCCGTCGGTGAGCAGGGAGAGGTCGATCTCGTCCTCCCGCTCCACGCCCTTGCGCAGGTTGCCCGAGAGCCCGGAGAGCTGATCCTCGTAGATGCCGTGCGCCTCGTAGAGGAGCCGCCCCACCAGGGTGCTCTTGCCGTCGTCCACGCTTCCGGCGGTGAGGAAGCGAAGCAGGTCCTTGTCCTCTTCCTGGCGAAGTACGTCGGGGGTCCGGTCCACTAGAAGTACCCCTCCCGCTTCTTGTCTTCCATGGAGCCTTCGCCGCTTTCCGCATCCACCGCGCGGTTCTGGCGCTCCGAGGTCGTGGCGAGCAGGGTTTCCTCGATGATCTCCTCCAGGGTCGTCGCCTTGGATTCCATGGCGCCGGTGCAGGGCTGGCAGCCCAGGGTGCGGAACCGGCAACTCACCGTCTCCACCGTTTCCCCCTCACGCGGCTTGTTGATGTCTCCCGCGTAGACCAGCATGCCCTCGCGGCGGATCACCGGCCGTTCGGCGGCGAAGTAGAGCGGAACGATGGGGATCCGCTCGGTATAGATGTAGTGCCAGATGTCGGCTTCGGTCCAGTTCGAGAGGGGAAAGACCCGGAACGACTCCCCCTTGCGGTGACGGGAGTTGTAGAGCCGCCACAGTTCCGGTCGTTGGTCCTTGGGCTCCCACTGCATGAACTCGTCGCGGAACGAGTAGACCCGTTCCTTGGCCCGCGACTTCTCCTCGTCGCGTCGCGCCCCCCCGATGGCCGCATCGTAGCCGCCTTCGGTCAGGGCCGTGACCAGGGCGCTGGTCTTGAGCTGGCTTGCGCACAGCGCACAGCTCCAACAGGTGGGGTCGGAGCCGACCTCGGCCAGGCGCTCCTCGTTGCGGCGGACCAGCATCTTCACGCCGTACAGCTTGGCCGCCGCTTCCCGGAAGGTGTACATCTCCGGAAACTTGAAGGTGGTGTCCACGTGAAGGAACGGGAAGGGAATGGGGGCCGGCGCGAACGCCTTCCTGGCCAGGTGGGCCAGCACCGAGGAGTCCTTGCCGATCGAATACAGCATGACCGGGTTCTCGAACTCGGCCGCGACCTCGCGGAAGATGAACACGGACTCGGCTTCGAGTTCCTTGAGGTGGCTCAGGTTGTAGGAGGGCAACGCGGTCTCCGGGGCCTCAGTCGGCAGTAGGGGAGAGGACGCCCCGCTCCTCGAGGAGCGCAAGAATGGCGTCGGTTGAGTCATCGACCGAGCCGGCATCGGTCTTCACGATAAGAGCGGGGTCCAGGGGGGGTTCGTAGGGGGCGGTGATCCCGGTGAAGTCGGCCACCTTCCCGTCCTTGGCCCGGGCATAGAGTCCCTTGGGGTCCCGCTCGGCGCAGACTTCGGCCGGGGCGTCGATGAACACTTCGAAGAACCGGTCGGGTCCCACCGCGCGCGCGGCGCCGGCCCGGTCTGCCCGATAGGGGGAGATGAAGGCGGCCAGGGTGATCAGACCTGCATCGGCCATCAGCGCGGCCACCGCGCCCACCCGGCGGATGTTCTCGGTACGCCCCTCCGGTGAGAAATCCAGGTCCGCGTTGAGCCCGCCCCGCAGGTTGTCGCCGTCCAGGACAAAGGCGGCGTGTCCGGCGGCGACCAGCCGCTCCTCGAGGCGCTGGGCCACGGTGGACTTGCCCGAACCGGAGAGCCCGGTGAGCCAGACCACGCAACCCTGCTGGCCAAGCACGCGGGCCCGGTCGGAGGGAGCCACGCGGCCCTGGGTGGGATAGATGTCGGGGTTCCTGGGTGGGGTCATAAGAGCGAGCAATTGTACCACAGCCCGAGGGCCCTTCCGGCCGCACCGGGAAGCTGTGGTATTCTTGTAGGCCGTTTCCTTGACATCAGTTCCGCCTCCCGAGAGGTCCCTTTTCTTGGCCAGTCTCGTCCAGGTCGTGGGCGCCGGTCGTTCCGGCACCACGATGCTCCATCTCATCCTGGGAAGCGCTCCCGGAGCCTTTGCCTGCGGGGAGATCTACGCGTGGTATCGCCCCTGGCGCTCCTACCACTACGAAGGGGCGTGCCGGTGCGGGGCCGTGCCCTGTCCGGTCATGACCCGCATCCAGGCCAACCCCCAGGACAAGGCGCATGCCTTCATCACCCGGGAACTGGACGCCCAGGTGGTGGTCGATTCCTCCAAGGACTGGTGCTGGCTCCTCGATGCCCGCAACTACGCCGCCCGCGAGGGGCTCGACGTGATGACCCTGGTCGTCTTCAAGGATCCGGTCAGCCTGGCCCATTCGTACTGGAAACGGGGGAAGGGTCTGTGGGGCTGGCGCAAGGTGTTCCTCAACTTCCACAACCGTCTGCGGGATACCGGAGTGCCCTTCCGGTCCATCGACTACCACGGGTTCGTGGCCGACCCCGGGGGGAAGCTGGCGGATGTCTGCAAGGCGGTGGGCATGGAGTTCGACCCCGCCATGGTGAACTTCTGGGACACCCCGCATCACTACCTCTTCGGGAGCCAGGGCGCCTATGAACAGGTGCGCCAGGGGCGCTCGGTCATCCGCGGCAGCGAGACCTTCAAACCCGAGTTCGCCCAGCATGAGGCGGAGGTCCGGGCGCGGGTGGCCAACGACCCCGCGGTGCGTGAGCACCTCGATGCCCTGCGGGCCAACGAGGTCTCGGTGGCCGGTCCGCTGAGTGCCGAGGATGCACGGGCGACCGTTTCGCGCCCCTTCCCGTCGTGGTACTACGCGCTCCAGGTCAAACACACGGGTCGACGCTGGATGCACCGACTCGTCTCGTGACGCGCCGTCGGATTCCCCTCCCGCGATCATGAAACTGTCTTCCCTCAAGGATCCCCAGAAGCTCCGACTGCACGGGTGGCGTCTCTACAAGTCGTCCCGACGCCGCTTCCTTTCCCCGGTGGACTCCCGCCCGGTGTTCGTCCTGGGGCGTCAACGCTCCGGGACCAGCATGCTCATGTACCTGCTCGAGATGCACTCCCAAACCCAGATCTACGACGAGGCGCACAGGTCCGCGGTTTTCGATCGGTTCCGGCTGGCCGGGTACGAGGCGGTGGCCTCCGCAATCGCGCGGAGTGCCGCACCGGTGGTCTGTTTCAAGCCGATCTGTGACAGCCATCTCGCCACCGATCTGCTGAACCGGTTTCCCGACGCGCGCATTATCTGGATGGTGCGCGGCTTTGCCGACGCCGCGCGGTCTGCGGTCTCCATGTGGGCCACCGCGGACCGTGCCATCCGCCGCATCGGTCGCGGGGAGCACCATGGCGGCTGGTTCGAGGAGGGGATCACTCCCGAGGCCAAGGAGATCCTCCGCCGGGTCTACCGCGACAGCCTCACCCCCGTGGAGTGCACCTGTCTGGTGTGGTGGGTGCGCAACCGGTTGGTTCTCGAGCAGGCCCTCGCCCAACGGCCCGAGGTGTACCTGCTGCGCTACGAGACCCTGGTCGCGGACGTCGAAGCCCAGACCCGGGAACTCTTTGCCTTCCTGGGACTCCCGTTCCAGGAGAGAGTGACCCGGCACGTCCATTCCCGTTCGGTGCGGGCCGCCGCGGACCTGGAACTGGCCCCGGAGGTCCTGACCCTCTGTCGCGACCTCGAAGCGGAGCTCGATGCGCTCATTCCGGGCAATCGGGCCCTGGTGCGCTCTACGATGCCGGGGGCGGCGCGACCAGCCTCAGGATCGTGATTCCACCCTCGGAGAAGACCGGCTCGAACAGCGGGGATGCCGCCAGTCTCCGCGCCGCTCCCGGGGAATCCTCCTCGCGCGCCATTACATAAACCGCGTCGGACAAATCGAATAGCGGCTTCAGTTCACTTGATGTAGGAGCATGTGGGGCATACAACGCGTCCCGCACGCCCCGCCGCACGGTCATCTCGTCCACCGGATAGCCCCACTGCTCCGCGTAGGTCTGGCGGCCCCAGTACTGACGCCTCGGCCCCCGCACCAGCACTTCGACCCGGTCTTCGGAGTCGATGAAGATCGCGTCGCGTGGCGTGTTCTCCCCGATCCAGCGGTAGGCCGACGCCTCGTCCGGGGCAATGGAGGCGCCATGGCGGTCGGCGAAGAAGCCCGCGTAGCGGAACGCGTTCTCGGGAACGAGATAGAGAAAGAGGAACACCCCAAGCACGAAGCGAAGGCCGGAGCGCCCGGCCAGACGCGACCACAGTGCGGGGAGGGTCACCCCGGCCGCGATGGCCAGGGGCATGAACACGACCAGCGGCGGTTTGTCGTACTGGTTGGGTCCGGGGAGGCGCCCGAACACCGCGTAAAGAAAGGCGAACAGGGTCCAACCCAGGAACAGCGCCGACCCCGGATGCCCCGGTCGCCCAGCGAGACGTCGCAGCGTGGGCCATGCCAGGGCGACCACGGCGGCGAGGGTGAACACCAGGGACACCCAGGCCAGCAGGCTGACCCCGATCGGAAACAGGTTCTCCGCTTCCTTGCTTCCCGCCGTCAAGCGCAGATAGGGGAGACCCAGGACGAGGGCGAGGAGCACCGTGCCGGAAACCGCGAACGCGCGGGCCCGGGTGATGCGACGCAGCACGGTTCCCAGCAGCACCCCACCGGCCAGCGCGGCCAGGGTGGTCCCCCCCATGATGACGTGCAGATAGAACGCGGCCAGGGCCAACACGAAGAAGAGCGCCATGCCGCGTCGCTTGCCGTCGGTCACGAAACGGATGGCGGCGTGGGCGGCTACCAGCCCCAGCACCATCGCGCCGGAGGCGGCGTTGGACACGATGAATTTCTTGAGCACGAAGTTCGAGCTGAACACGATCTGGGTCACGCGGGTGGTGGAGGGAATGTCGAAGGGATCCAGGTCCACCAGTTGTCGCACCGCCTCCATGCCCCGCACGTCCCCGATGAGCGCACTGATCAGCTTCACCGGAAAGAAGAGCCAGAACAAGCCGCCCAGCCCACCCAGGAAGACGACTCCCGCCCAGACCGACCCGCGCGGGCTCGCGCCGAGGTGGATCGCGATGCGACTCGCCGCCGGGACGCTGATCAGTACCCAGCTCAGGTTGAGCGCGCTCATGGAGGCGAGGGGGCTGAGCCCGGTCGATTCCATGAGGCCCAGGACCACGGCGTGGTAGTACCAGAAGTACTGCAGGGGCATCCCCGAGAAGTACGGATCCCGGGGAGGAAAGCCACCCCGCTCGATGTTGGCGATCACCGCGCTGTGGAACCAGGCGTCCGAGTTGAGCCGGATGCCCTCGAACGGCACGACCAGGCTCGCCACCACCAGGGCGAAGCCGGCCCCCACCCACCAGGCCAAAGCGGGGGGCGTGTCCCACCGGGATCCCTCACCGTCCCGCCGCTCCAGCACGATGGCGAGGAGACCGGAAACCACGATCACCCCCCGCACCCACAGGGTCGGGGAGAGGCCGGCCAGCCCGACCCCCGCGGTGACCGCGCCCAGGATGAGCGGGGAGAGGAGCGGAGCGAGCAGGCCGTAGCGGGTGCGACCCGGGTCCGCGCCCAGGAGTCCCGCGACCAGGAAGCCGGGGAGGAGGAACGCACCGGGTAGAGCCAACAGGGTTCGCCCTGCATTCTGTTCCGGAAGGAAGAGACTGACCCCGAAGGCGGTCAGGACGAGGGCGAGGAGGAACGGTGCCGGGCGGTCATGCACCTCGGTGTGCCTCCGCCGCTCGCGCGAGGACCCGCTCGAACCGGTCGGTGACCACGGATTCCGCATGCTCGCTCACCACGTAGTCCCGCCCGCGCTGTCCCAGCGTGTCCCGCAGGTCCCGGCTCTCCAGGATCCGACGCAAACCGTCCGCCATGGACTCGGGGGAGTCGGCGAGGATCCCCATTTCCCGCTGCGCGATGAGCTCGCCCGGGTCGAAGTACGACACCACCGGAACGCCGTAGGCCCAGGCCTCGAGAAAGCTGGTCGGAAACCCTTCCACGCTCGATGTGTTCAGCAGGACCCAGGCCCGCTCCAGGAACGGGGACGGATCCGGGGTCGGGCCATGAAAGGTCACGTTGGGGAGTTTCGAGGCTTCCTGTTCCACCCACCCCACCAGATCCGGTTCGGTCTGCACCTTGCCCCCCAGCATCTCGAACCGCACCTCGGGGAAGGCCCGTGCCACATCCAGGAACAACTCCGGCCGTTTGACCGCGCGGTAGTTTCCCAGCCACAGCACCGTGGGCGGAGTGGTGGGGGAGCCGAGCGCATCCGGGATGTGGGCGCTCATGCCGATCGGCGTTCCCTTGATGCCGAAATTCCGCTGGAGCAATCTCAGCTGGCGGCCGTGCTGGGTGATGACTTCGTCGGCCCGACGCAGTCCCCAGGTATAGAGGCGTCGGTCCCGCCAACCCAGCCGGATCCGGGACGGAACGACGTCGGTGTCGCTGGCCGTGCCAAAGACGAAACCGCGTCCGGCCCCCCGGCAGTACCAGGCGATCTGTCCCACCACCGACCCGGCCGACATTGTGAACACCACCTCGGGGTCCGCGGCCACCAGGGCCTGGTGCAGTCCGCGCCAGCGGGGCAGGAACCGTAGACCGGGCACGCCGTCCCGCAGATCGTAGGCGTTGTGGAGGGTGACTCCCGGTGCACGGAGCCGTCCCGCGCCGGCCGGGTCGTAGTCGCACACGATCGCGCTCACCGAGTGCCCCCGGGCCGTCATGGCCGACGCCAGCAGCGCGGTCTGGGTCTCCGAACCGCCCCGGGCACCGGTTCCGTCCTCGAGGAAGCAGGGAAGCCCCCGCAGGGAGACGCAACACAGGTTCATGGAAAGACGGTCTCCGGTAGGGGAAGGGAATTCGACCGGCGGAGTGTACGAGGCGGCCGAGTCTCCGGCAAGCAATGGGCCGCGCGGTGCGTGATAGACTCCGCGGTTTCGCGGCCCCCCATGGACTGTCTCAGAGGAGTGACGAACGCGTGCTGTACAGCTTGAACTGGATCAGGGACTACGTGGACGTGGATGAGGATCCCCATGCGCTTGCCCACCGGCTCACCATGGCCGGTCTGGCGGTGGAATCCGTGGAAACGGTGGGGGATCTCCCCGAGGGTGTGGTGGTGGGCCACGTGCTGGAAACCCGCAAGCACCCCAACGCGGACCGGCTCACCCTGTGTACCGTGGATATCGGCAGCGAAGAGCCGTTGTCCATCGTTTGTGGTGCTCCCAACGTGCGCCCGGGGATCTACAGCCCCATCGCTACCGTGGGCACGGTTCTCCCCGGTGGGCTGAAGATCAAGAAGTCCAAGATCCGTGGCGAGGTCAGCCGGGGCATGATCTGCAGCGAGATCGAGCTGGGTCTCGGGGACGACGCGGACGGCATCATGGAACTGCCCGAGACCCCGATCGGGACCCCGTACGCCCAGGTGCTCGGTCCTCCCGACACCCGGTTCGATGTCGATGTTCCCTCCAACCGGGGCGATGCCCTCAGCCACATCGGCCTCGCCCGCGAGATCGCCGCCCTCACCGGAAAGCCGCTGCGGCTCCCCCAAGTGACGGTGGAGGCCGGAGGGGATTCCGTCGCGGACGGGTTCGCGGTCGAGGTCGAGTCACCCGAGGATTGCCCGCGGTTCACCGCGCATCGCGTGCGCGGGATCACGGTGGGGCCGTCGCCGGCCTGGCTGGTGCGCCGGCTGGAATCGGTGGGGCAGCGCAGCATCAACAACGTGGTCGACGTGACCAACTTCGTCATGCTGGAAATGGGGCAGCCCCTGCACGCGTTCGACATGGACCGCCTGGGCACCGGGAAGATCCTGGTGCGCCGCGCGCGGCCCGGGGAACGCATCCGGACCCTCGACGGCACCGATCGCAATCTCACCCCGGAGGTCCTGCTCATCACGGACGGCGAGCGTCCCATCGCGGTGGGAGGCGTCATGGGTGGGGCGAACACCGAGGTGGTCGACGCCACCACCGACGTTCTCCTGGAGGCCGCGTGGTTCCGCCCCGAGCGGGTGTTGCGCGGCTCGCGTGAGCTGCGCATGGACACCGACGCAGCGATCCGTTTCCGGCGCGGGGTGGATCCGGCCGGGGTGGCGCGGGCGGCGCAGCGGGCCGCGGTGCTGCTTGCGGAGGTCGGAGGCGGCACGGTCGCACCCGGGATGGTCGAGGTGGCGGACCCCGCTCTCGATGCGCCCCGTACCGTAGCCCTGCGTCCGGAGCGGGTCGGCGCGGTGATCGGGGACTCCATCCCGGATGCCGAAGTGGCCGAGCGGCTGATCTCCTTCGGGTTCGCCGTGGATCGCGACACGGATCCCTGGAGTGTCAACGTGCCCAGTTGGCGACGCGACATCTTCGAGGATTGCGACCTGGTGGAGGAGGTGGCCCGGCACCGGGGGTACGACAGCATCGGCACCCGTGCCTACAACGCCAGCGCGGTCCGGGCCGCGGTCCAACCCGAGGAACTGCGCCGTCGCCAGGTGGGTGAGGTGATGCGGGGTCTGGGGTATTCCGAGGCCCTCACCCGGACCCTCGTCGACACGGCGCACCCGGAACGGGCCCAGCTCGTCGGGGATGCCGCGGCGTCGTTCTTCCGGGTGCTCGACCCACCGACCCGTGAAGAGGAAGGACTGCGTTTGTCGCTGCTCCCCTCGCTGATCCAGTCCGCCGCGCACAACGTGCGTCACGGGTCCCCCCAGGTCAGGCTCTTCGAGGTGGGCAAGGCGTTCCGACGATCGGAGGGCCCCATGCCCGTGGAGACCGAATGGGTGGGTCTTGTCGCCACGGGAGGGGATTTCCCTCCCAGCCTGGAACGGCAGGGGCGTTCCCTGGATTTTCTTGGGTTCAAGGGAGTTGTCGAGGCCCTCTTGGCAGCCTTCCGAATTGACCGCCCTAAGTGGCGTCCCTATAATGGCCTGGACTTTGTTCCGAAAGGGGCACTCGAAGCCGTTCGGGGTGAGGAATCGGTGGCCATGGTGTGGGAAGCGGATCGGGCGACGCGGGAACATTGGGATCTGGGGCGACCCCTGTACGCCGCCCAGGTTCGTCTTTCGGCATTGCCGTTGGATAGCGGGGTTCCGGTTCGTTATCGTGAGCCGTCCCGTTTCCCGGCCGTGCGGAGGGATCTCGCGTTGATCGTGCCCCACGGAGTCGAGTTCGGCCAGGTGCGTCAGTGGATCCGCGATGAAGGCGGTTCCCAGCTCACCCGGATCGAACTCTTCGACCGGTACACCGGAAAGCACATTCCCGAGGGACATGTCGGCCTGGGACTCCGGCTGACTTTCCGCTCACCGGAGCGCACCCTCGAGGAGCAGGAAGTGGATGCGGCGATCGAGCGTGTGGTCGCCGCCCTGGATCAACAGCAGGTCATTCGTCGGAGGGAGACAACGCTTTGAGCAACGAATCGGGCACGGTGGCGATGGAGCCGGATACGGCCCTGGACATGAGCAAGCTGGAACAGCTGGAAACCCGGGTGAAGGAGGCGGTGGCCCTGATCGGGCGACTGCGGGAAGAGCGCAATGCGCTCGCCGAGCGGGTGCAGGCCTCCGAGCTCAAGGTACGATCGATGGAAGAGGAACTGACCAACGCGGAGACCACGAACAGCTCGGTTCAGCGTCTGGAGCGCGAGCGCGAAACCCTGCTCCGGGACCGGGCCACCGTGGCACGCAAGGTCGAAGCAATTCTCGAACGCATGGACGTCATGGGTCTCGAGTAGCCGAGACTCCGGGTCCCTGGGGAGATTTCCCATGGCCACACCCGTCAAGGAAACCTCCGTCACCATTCGTGGGACGGAGTTCAAGATACGCACCGATCTCGATGAGGCCGCGCTCAGCGCGATGGCCGCGGTCGTGGACGGCAAGATGAAGGAGTTGGACCCGTCGGGCATGCTCCCGCCGGCCAAGGTCTCCATGTTGACCTCGCTGACCCTCGCCGGAGAGCTCCTCGACGAGAGACAGTTGGGCCGGGAGGATCTCGGCGAAGTCAACGCGAGGCTCGGCCGCCTCGCCGCGATGCTGGACGAGACGCTGGACGGGGATTAAAATCATACGGACCTGTCCGGGTTCGTCCCGGGGGTTTCGAGGATTCCCTGTCCTGCTCGTGATGACTCGGATACTTCTTGAGCCAACACCTAAGGCTCGGGAGTCGGAATGCCGGGGGGAGTGACGGGCGCTTTGCGCACGACGCGAACTCCGGACTAGGACACCCCCGTTGTTTTTAGGTTCAAGAAACGGATTCACACGGCACACGGCGGGGAATTTTCTTTTACATGAATCTCCTGTTTATCGGCGATGTGGTTGCCAAGCCCGGACGCCAGGCGCTCCGAAAGCTCCTGCCGGAACTCCGCACCGAACTCGACATCGATGTCGTCATCGCCAACGGGGAGAATGCCGCCGGAGGAGCGGGGCTCACCCGCGAGACCGCACGGGACTTCTTCCGGGCCGGCGTCGACGCGATCACCGGCGGGAATCACCTCTTCGACAAGCCGGAAGGGGTGGCCTACATCGCCGGCGACCCCCGGATTTCCCGTCCGGCCAATTTCCATCCGGACACCCCCGGTCACGAGCTGGTGGTGGTGGAGACCCCCAAGGGACGTCTCGCCGTAGGTTGTGTCCTGGGCCGCATCTTCATGCGGGCGGTGGACGATCCCTTCATCGCGGTGAACCGCCTGCGCGATGCGGCGCGCGAAGCGAAGGCGGATGTCTTCATTCTGGATATCCATGCCGAGGCCAGTTCGGAGAAAATAGCCATGGCCTGGTACCTGGATGGGACGGCCGCGCTGGTGGCCGGAACGCACACCCACGTTCCCACCGCGGACGAGCGCATTCTTCCCCAGGGGACCGCCTTCGTCACCGACGTCGGCATGACCGGCCCCTACGACGGGGTGATCGGTATGGACAAGCAGCCGGTGATCGAACACATGGTGACCGGTATGCGGCGGCGGTTCCGCCCGGCGACAGGGGACGTGCGTCTCTTCGCCGTTCGGGTCGAGATCGACCCCGCAAACGGGACGGCAAGAACCATTACCCGCATCACGCGGAAACTCGAGGAGTAGTTCCATGGAATCCACGACTGCCAAACGCATGGACGGCAAGGAACGAGCAGAGGAAATCCACCAGGAAGTGGCCCAGCGTGCCGCCGCGTTGCGGGCCAAGGGGGTGGTTCCCACCCTGGCCATGATGCGCATCGGCGAGGATCCGGCCTCGGTGGTGTATCTGCGCAAGAAGGCCGAGGCTTCGGAGGCGGTGGGCGTGGCCTCCCGTCATGTCGTCCTGGAAGCCGACTCGGATCCCGAGGAGGCACGTCAGGCGTTGCTCGAGCTCAATCGCGACCCGGCGGTTCACGGGGTCCTCCTCCAGCTCCCGCTCCCCAAGGGTCACGACCCGGTGGAGCTCCTGGGACTCATCGATCCGCTCAAGGATGTGGACGGTTTCCATCCGGCCAACGCGGGGCGACTCTCCCGGGGGGAGCCCTGTTTCGTTCCCTGCACCCCCCTCGGGGTCTGGTATCTCCTCCAGCGGGAGGGCATCGACCTGTCGGGCAAGGTCGTCGCCGTCCTCGGCCGGTCCAATATCGTAGGACGCCCCCTGGCCAACCTGCTCAGCCAGAAGGGTGCCGGGCGCGACGCCACGGTGATCCTTCTCCATAGCCGCAGCAGGGATGTCGCCGAATGGACCCGTCGCGCGGACGTGGTCATCGCCGCCATGGGCGTGGCCGGCGCGGTGACTCCGGACATGGTGCGACCCGGGGCGGTGGTGGTGGATGTGGGCATTCACCGGGTACCCCATCCCGAGAAGCCGGGGAAGTTCCGGTTGGTGGGGGATGTCGATCCCGCGGTGAAGAGCGTGGCCAGTGCCATGACCCCGGTACCGGGCGGGGTCGGTCCCATGACCGTGGCCATGTTGCTGCGCAATACGGTGGACGCGGCCGAGGGGCACACCACGCGGCCGTTCGGGGATCATGCCTGACCGACAGCCGCGCATTCCCGGTCTGTTCGAGGAACCCAAGCCACCCCGGGACGAACCCAAGGTGTGGGGCGTCGCCGCCCTGACCCGGCGTATCAAACGGACCCTGGAAGCCGGCTTCGACGCCATCACCGTCCGGGGGGAGATCACCGGACTGCGTCCGCACTCCAGCGGCCACCTGTACCTCAACCTCAAGGAACGGGGCGCGGTGCTGCCGGCCATGATGTTCCGCAGCGATGCCATGCGGTTGCGGTTCATGCCGCGGGACGGCATGGAGGTCGAAGCGACCGGTACCCTGACCTACTACGATCCCCAGGGCAAACTCCAGCTTCAGATGCGTCGTATGGCCCCGGCCGGGGAGGGCGCACTCATGGTTGCCCTCCAGGCCCTCAAGGAGCGGCTTGCCGCCGAGGGTCTCTTCGATGCCGATCGCAAGCAGTCCTTGCCCCGCTATCCGTCCCGCATTGGTCTGGTCACCTCGCCCAGCGGTGCGGCGGTGCGGGATCTCATCCAGGTGCTGGGGAGGCGGTGGCCCGCCGCCTCGGTGGTCCTGGTCCCGGTACGCGTCCAGGGTGAGGGGGCGGCCATCGAGATCGCGGAGGGGGTCCGGGCCCTCAATCGCTATGGCGAAGTCGACCTGCTCATCGTGGGGCGTGGGGGAGGCAGCTTCGAGGATCTGTACGCGTTCAACGAGGAACCGGTGGTCCGGGCCATCGCGGCGAGCCGTCTCCCGGTGGTCTCGGCGGTCGGTCACGAGACCGACACCACCCTCGCCGACCTGGTCGCCGATGTGCGTGCGCCCACTCCCTCTGCCGCGGCGGAGATCGTGGTCCCGGATCGGATCGAGATCGCGGGACGGGTCCGCAGTCATCACGGCCGGTTGCAAGGGACCACCCTCCGCGCCATCCAGAACAAGCGGACGGCGGTGGAACGGGTGGCCAACCGGTACGGCTTTCGTCGTCCGGATCTCTTTCTCGGGCGTGAGCAACAGCGACTGGATGACCTCTCCACCCGTCTCGGTCGCGCCGTTCTGGATCGGGCGCGGGTGGGAACCGTTGCCGTGGAGCGCGCGCAGCACGCCCTGGAGCGACATCACCCACGGCAGCATCTGGAACGAACCCGGCTCCAGCTTCTGCGGGTGGAACAGCGGCTGAGCCTGGTGGTGCCCCAGCGGGTACGACGTGAGCAGGCCAGGGTCGCGGCCCTGTCGCGCGCCCTCGCCGCCCTGGATCCCACCGCGGTCCTGGGCCGCGGCTATGCCCTGGTCCGGGGCCCCGACGGAACCCTGTTGCGGGACACCGGGACCCTGGGTCCCGGCGCTCCGGTGCTGGTGCAGTTCGCCAACGATCGGGCCCACGCCCGTGTGACCTCGGTGGAAGCGGGAAGCCCGCTGGATCCCCCGTCGGAGGAATCGACATGACGAAGAAGACCCCGCGGGAGTCGGCTGAACAGCCCACCTTCGAGGATGCGCTGGACAAGCTCGAAGGCATCGTGGAGCGGCTCGAGGAGGGGGAGGTCCCCCTGGAAGAGAGCCTTACCGCGTATGAAGAGGGCACCCGACTCGTGCGTTTCTGTCTGGAAACCCTCGAGAAGGCCGAAGGGAGGATCCGCACCCTGAGCGAGACCGCCGAGGGGTTCCGGCTGGATCCTTCCGCCCTGGGTAGCCGGGAACGGAACGAGGACGCTGCACCGGATGCGGACTGAGTCCCGCCCCGAGGCCATCTTCCGCCGCTATCTCACCCGTCGGGCGGTCCGGGTCGATGCCGCCCTCGATCGTCTCCTTCCCGCGGAACGGACCCGGCCCGCGCTGATTCACCGCGCCATGCGGTACACCGCGCTGTCTCCCGGAAAGCGCCTGCGACCGGTGCTGGTCCTGCTGGCGTACGAGACCTGTGGTGGAACCGGTCGCAAGGCGGACGCGGTCGCCGCCGCGTTGGAGATGGTTCACGCATTTTCCCTGATCCATGACGACCTGCCGGCCATGGACAACGACGACATGCGACGGGGTCGTCCGTCCAATCACAAGGTGTTCGGGGAAGATGTCGCCATCCTGGCCGGGGACGGGCTCCTCACCCAGGCCTTCGAAGTCCTGGCCGATTGTGGACGGTCCGCTGCCCTGGGCCCCCGGGCGGCCATGCGGCTGGTGGCCGAGCTGAGCCGGGCCACCGGCAGCCAGGGAGTGATCGGGGGCCAGGTGATGGACGTGGCTTCGGAAGGGAAGCGTGTCTCCCGGGCCACGGTGGAGTACATTCACCTGCACAAGACGGCGCGTCTGTTCGCCGGGGCCCTCCGTCTGGGCGCCATCGCCGCCAACGCGAGTCCGGCGCGGATCGCCGCTCTGGGATCCATCGGGGAGCATGCCGGAATGGCCTTTCAGATCGTGGACGATGTGCTCAGCGCGGCCGGGGATGCCCGGCGGCTGGGGCGTGAAGCCGGGCGGGACGAGGAAATGGAGAAGGTCACGTTCCCTTCCACCCTCGGATTCCCCGCATCGCACCGGGCGGTGGATCGGGCACTGTCCCGGGCCGCCCGACGAGTGGGGCGGCTCCCGGCCCATCAGCCCGAGTTCACCGGCTTTCTTGAGCTGGTGGATCGTCGTCGCCGGGACAGCGAGGGGCGTCTCCTGGGGATGGCCGGATCATGAAGGAGTTCCTGGGTTCCGCGCCCTACATCGTCGCGCTCTCGGCGGGAGGACTGGTGCAGCTCTTCAAGTTCCTGGCCCACCTCATCCGGTATCGCGAGGTCAACTTCACCCGCCTCGTGGGAACGGGCGGCATGCCCAGTTCGCATTCGGCCAGCGTGGCCGCGTTGACCACCTCGGTGGGGTTCCTTTCCGGGACCGGAAGCCCCCTGTTCGGGGTCACCCTGTTCTTCAGCCTGGTCATCATGTACGACGCGGCCGGACTGCGTCGTGCGGCCGGACTCCAGGCCCGGGTTCTCAACCGGATCGTCGCCGACCAGCATGCGCACCGCGGATTCCAGCACGAGCGTCTGACCGAACTCCTGGGTCATACTCCGGTCGAGGTCTTTGTCGGCGCAGCGGTCGGCATGGCCTACGCGGTGTTCCTTTATCTGTGAGAACCCCATGACCACACCGCAACGCGTTTCCATGGAAGCGAACCTCAGCAAGTCGGCCGCGGTTCCGGTGGCCCGGCATGTGGCCGCCCGGCTCGAGGCCGGCGGGGTCCAGGTCGCCTGTGAAGCCGGGCTGGCCCGGGCCCTGGGGCGCGACGTGCCCGAGGACCCCTACGAGGGCTCCCATCTGCATCTCTGCCTGGGCGGCGACGGCACGCTGCTGGCTGCGGTGCGCTCCCTGGGCGGGCGGGACATTCCTGTTCTTGGAATGAATCTGGGCGGCTTGGGATTCCTCACCGCGGTGCCATCGGACGAGGCGGATGCCGCGGTGGACGCGCTCCTCGCCGGCAACTACCGCATCGAACACCGGGAGATGCTGCGCGCGGATACGGAATCGGGGAACGGCGATCCGGTGGAACTGCACGCCCTCAATGAGATCGTGGTCGACGAGGGAACCTTCACCCGTCGGGCCGTGGTGTTGCGCATGAGCATCGGCGGTGCCTACGTCGGCACCTTTACCGCGGACGGGCTCATCGTTTCCACCACCACCGGCTCCACCGCGTACTCGCTGTCGGCGGGGGGGCCCATCGTGCACCCGTCCCTGGGCGCGTTCGTCGCCACCCCCATCTGCGCCCATTCACTCTCCACCCGGCCGCTGGTGTTCGGGGACGAGGAAACCCTCGAGGTGGAGAACCTGCTCCCGGACGCCTCGTTGAAGATCACCGCCGACGGCCAGGACGCGCAGCAGGTGCCCCCCGGAACGCCGGTGACCATTCGTCGCTCCGACCGGACCCTGGCCTTGGCCTTCGTCGACCGCCGCCCCTACTATGAAATCCTGCGCACCAAGTTGAACTGGGGAGGAATCCCCAAGGATCGCTGATCCAGGGACACCATGCTCACCGAACTCTTCGTTTCCAATCTTGCGCTGGTCGATTCACAGACCGCCACCTTCGGTCCCGGGCTGAACGTGGTCACGGGTGAGACCGGGGCCGGCAAGTCTCTCATCGTGGGATCCCTGTCCCTGGCCCTGGGCGCTCGCGCTTCCGCCGACCTGGTGCGTCGGGGGGCCGACGCGGCCGAGGTGGTGGCGCGGTTCGAGCCGGCCGCGGATGCGGGTCTACCAGAGGATGTCGTGGTGGATGGCGCGGTGCTGTTGCGCCGGGTGGTTTCCCGTGATGGACGCTCCCGGGCCTACCTCAACGACCGTCCGGTGACCGTGACCGAGCTTCGCCGGGTGGGGAGCCTGCTTGCCGACCTGCACGGGCAGCACGACGAGCAGCGGCTGCTCCGGGACGAGAGCCACCTCATGTACCTCGATGCCTTCGCCCAGGTGCATGCCGAGGCGCAAGCGGTCGAGGAGGCCTATACGGAAACCCGGGCCGCCCAGGATCGTCTGGACGCGGCACTCGATGAGAGCCGGGCCGGGGCCGAGGAACTCGAGTTCCATCGGTTCCAGCTCCAGGAACTGGAGGCCTTCGACCCCCGGCCGGGGGAGGACGAAACCCTGGATCAGGAGCGGCGGGTCATCGCCCATGCCGGCCGTCTGGCCGAAGCGGGGGCGGAGGCGTTGCAGGCCATCGAAGGAGGCGATCCCTCGGCGGTCGATCTGCTTTCCCGGGCCGCGCGGGCCCTGGGTCAGGCCGCGTCCCTGGATGCCGCCCTGGGCCCCCTGGCCGCCCAGCTCGACGAGGTCGTGGTCACCGCCCAGGAGGTGGGAAGGGAACTGCAGGCCTACGGGGATCAGTTGGATTCGGATCCGGCCAGCCTGGAACGACTCGAGTCCCGCCTCGCCGCGCTCCAGGACCTGCGTCGCAAGCACCGCGCCGGGAACGCCGATGAACTCCTGGCCAAACTGGAGCAGCTGCAGGCGCGGGTCGCCGCGGTGGATGAAGGACCGGCCCGGCTGGAGCAGCTCGAGGCCTCGGTGGCCGAGTCCCGTTCCCGTCTTGCCCTGGCCGCCGCCCCGCTCACCGCGGCGCGACGCAAGGCGGCCACCCGGCTCGGCCGTTCGGTCTCCCGCGAACTCGCCACCCTCGGGATGCCCGATGCCCGCTTCCGGGTGGAACTCGCTCCGGTCACCGAGGGAGCCCCCACGGAAAACGGACGCGTAGGGCCGCGCGGCGCGGAGTCGGCGCGGTTCACCCTCGCCGCCAACCGGGGCGAGTCGGCCGGCCCGCTGGGTCGTATTGCATCCGGGGGGGAAGTGTCGCGGGTCATGCTGGCGCTCAAGACGGTGTTGCGTTCCGCGGACCCGGTTTCCCTTGTCGTGTTCGATGAGGTGGATGCGGGAATCGGCGGGTTGGTGGCCGACGCGGTGGGGGACCGCCTCGCCCGGGTGGCCGAGGAACGTCAGGTGCTCGTGGTCACCCATCTGGCCGTGGTGGCCGGGAAGGCGCGACACCACCTCAGCATCGAGAAGACCACCGAGGGAGGGCGGACCCGGGTCGCGTTGCGCACCCTGACCGGCGCGGCGCGCGAAGACGAATTGGCGCGCATGCTTGCCGGCCGCTCCGGTGGGGAGAGCGCTCGCCGGACGGCGCGCGCGTTGCTCGGCGACGGGAGCCGGACCTGAGGGGGGACGTGGTGCGCATCTTCATGCTCGACAACTACGATTCGTTTACCTACAACCTCGTGCAGTACCTGAGCGAGCTCGGGGCCGAGGTGGATGTGGAGCGCAACGATCGCACGACCCCCGACGACGTGGTGGCCCGCGGCTACGATGCCTATGTCGTCTCTCCCGGTCCGGGGGTGCCGGCCGACGCGGGCATCACCAGGGCGCTCATTGAACGGGTCAGCGGCACCGCCCCTCTGCTCGGAGTTTGCCTGGGTCACCAGGCCCTGGGGGAAGTGTTCGGGGCCAGGGTGGTCCGCGCCGGGCGTCTCATGCACGGGAAGACCTCGCCCATGCATCACGACGGGGACACGCTCTTCCGGGGGCTCGAGGATCCCTTTCCCGCGACCCGGTACCACTCGCTGTTGCTGGAACGGGAATCGGTGAGCGACCCGCTTCGGGTCATTGCCTGGACCGCGGAAGGGGAGATCATGGGCATTCGTCATCGGACGCATCCTTCCTGGGGGGTGCAATTCCACCCGGAGTCCATCCTCTCGGTGAGTGGCAAGGACCTGCTGGGAAATTTCCTCCGGGAGTGCGGCATGGAACCCCGCTCGCTGGAGGGATCGTCGTGAGCGTGGCCGGCCTCGGGGATGTGCTCCATCGCCTGGCCCGCGGCGAACGACTGGACCGGGCCTCCGCCCGGGCCGCCATGGATGTGGTCATGCGGGGCGACGCCACCGACACCCAGATCGGTGCGTTTCTCATGGCCCTGGCCCTCCGAGGAGAAACCGCCGAGGAGATCGCCGGGGCGGCCGAGTCGCTGCGGGCCCACGGTCGTCGCTTCGAGACGGAGCGCAGGCCGCTCGTGGATACCTGCGGCACCGGAGGGGACGGCGCCGGAACCTTCAACATCTCCACCGCAACCGCCTTCGTCGTCGCGGGCGCGGGCATCGGGGTGGCCAAACACGGGAACCGATCCATCTCCAGCCAGTGTGGAAGCGCCGACGTCCTGGAAGCGCTGGGGGCGCGGATCGAGCTCGACGAGAACATGGCGCAACGCTGTCTGGAGGAGGCGTCCTTCGTCTTCCTCTTTGCTCCCGCGTATCATCCGGCGGCGCGCCACGCGGCGGGACCGCGGCGGGAACTCGGCATGCGCACCCTGTTCAACCTGTTGGGCCCGCTGTGCAATCCCGCTCCGGTGACCCACCAGGTGATGGGCATCTTTGCCCCCGAGCACCGGAACACTGCGGCCACCGTGCTCGGTCTCTTGGGTCTGGAGCGCGCTATGGTCGTGCACGGGGATGGGGGACTGGACGAGATCGCCCTCTCGGGACCCACCGGGACCAGCGAGTGGAGGGACGGGGCGGTCGGCGAGGGTGTGATCGATCCGCGGGAACTCGGGCTGGAGACCGTCCCGGTCGAGGCCCTTGCCGGCGGGGATGCGGAAACCAACGCGGCCATCATCCGTTCCGTGTTCGAGGGGGAGCCGGGCCCCATGCGGGACGTGGTCTGTCTCAACAGCGCGGCCGTGTTCTACGTGACCGGAAAAGCGGAGACCCTCAGCGAAGGGTTGGAGCAGGCCCGGGAGATCGTGGACCGGGGCGGGGCCCGGGATGCGCTGACCACCTATGTGCGGCTTTCCAACGAGGAGCCTTCGTGAGTTCCGGCGGTATCCTCGGGGAGATCGTGGCCCGCACCCTGCAGGACGTGCGGGACCGACGCCGGGCGATTTCCCGCCGGGAGCTGGAAGCCCGGGCCCATCTTCGCGCGGGGAGCAGACGTCCCTTTGCCCGCGCCCTCGGTCGCACCGACCCCGGCGATCCGGTGCGTTTCATCTGCGAGGTCAAGAAGGCCTCGCCGTCCAAGGGGCTCCTGTCCGGTGACCTGGATCCCGCGGCCCAGGCCGCGGTGTATCGGGAGCACGGCGGGAGCGCGGTGTCGGTGGTAACCGAGCCGCATTTCTTCCAGGGTGATCCTGCCTTTCTTGCCCTGGCGCGCCGGGGTGCCCTGGACCTTCCGCTCCTGCGCAAGGATTTCCACGTGCACGAGCTGCAGATCCTGGAGACCGCGGCCACCGAGGCGGACGCCCTGCTTTTCATCGTGGCCGTGCTGGATCCGACCCAGCTCAAGGACTACCTGGACATCGCCGCCGCGTTCTCCCTCGACCACCTGGTCGAGGTCACCGACACCCGCGAGGCCGAGACCGCGCTCAAGGCGGGAGCCCGGGTCATCGGGGTCAACAACCGGGATCTGACCCGTTTCCATGTCGATGTGAGCCGCACCGAGCGGGTCCTGCCGGCGCTCGAAGGAACCGGGGTCGTTTCCGTTGCCGAAAGTGGGATCGGGGACCGTCCCATGGTGGAGCGGTTGGAGCGGGCCGGAGTGGACGCCCTTCTGGTGGGGGAGTCCCTGATCGTAGCCGAGGACGCCGGGGCCATGCTCGAGTCGCTGCGCGGCGTCCCTCCGGTTGACACCCCCTGAACCCCGTGACACACTCCCGCGTCCAAATTCGCGGCGGCTTCGACCGTCGTTTCCGTGCGCCCGTAGCTCAGCTGGATAGAGCGTTGGCCTCCGGAGCCAAAGGTCACAGGTTCGAATCCTGTCGGGCGTACCATTCTTCCTTCGCGGTTCCACCCGAAGGCATCCCTCCCGGGCCCAGGAGGGTTCCGTCCATGCCGCCACACCGGTTGCGCCGTCTTTTCGCGGGACTCCTGCTCGTGCTCCCGCTCCTCGCGGCCCTGCTTCCCCCGGGAGCGCAGGCCCAGAGCCCGGTCTCCGCGGACTCCATCCTTTCCGTCGCGCGCGATCTCAGCGGCGAGACGGGCATTGGCCCCCCCAGCCGGTTCGGCCCCCTGCCCAGCACCTCCAACTACCTGGTGTACCTGCGGGAGCAGTTGGAACGACGGCTCGCTCCCCTTGGCGGCTTCGCCTATCTGGACACGTTCTATCCCGGGTTCGACTATGACGGGCCCCAGGTCATCCGGGAGGCCTACGCCAACGTGGTCGGCGTGGTGCCGGGCGCCCTCGGCCCGTCGGGACCCGGGTGTGTCATGTTGGGAGCGCACCTCGATGCGACCTCGCAACGGGACGGGGTCAACGACGAGTCCTGGGATCCGTTCACCGCCCCGGCGCCGGGGGCGGACGACAACGCGAGCGGGGTCTCCGCCATCCTGGAAGCAGTACGCGTTCTCGGGGAGCGGGGACGTCGCCCCCAGGCCGATCTCCTGGTGGTTTTCTTCGACGGGGAAGAGCAGCAGCTCGTGGAACCCAGCCGATTCCTCCTGGGCAGCGGGTACATGGCCGATTCCCTCGCTGCCGCGGCCAAGACCCTCTACGGGTTCGTCAACCTGGACATGGTGGCCTTCAACCCGCGTGGCGCGGACTCGCTCGTCGTCCTCACCAACGGGCGTTCGCGCTGGCTTGCCGATTGCCTCATTGGGGCCGCCGACGACTCCCTCGACGGCGATGTGCTTTCCGATCGCCTCGCCCTGACCCGGGTCGTGCGCGGCATCGGGTTCAGCGATCATGGACCGTTCTGGGACGCGGGCTACGATGCGGTGCTGCTGATCGAGGCCATCAACATCGAACAGTTCGCCCCGCACTACCACCGGGGCACGGATACGGTGGACAACGTCTTCACCAACAACGGTTCCCAGGCCGCCGCGGCCGCCGATCTGGTGTTGCGGCTCGCCGCGCGCTGGGGGGAGACCGGCTCCCCCGACCTGCGCATCGACGAGGATGACCTCCTCATCGCCAACGGACTGGAGGTCGACGCTCCCCAGGTGACGGTGGGGGACACCGTCCAGGTCCAGGTGGGGGTGGTGAATCACGGTGGCAACAGCGAGTCCCCCTACACCCTCGTGGTGAGCCTGGAGACCACCGACGGTCAGCTCCTGCGTGAGCTTTCCACCCTCATGCCCTCCAGCGGTCTCCCGGCCGGTGGGCATCGGCGCGATACCGTCCCCTGGATCGTCGCTTCCGGCGAGGCCGGCGCGGTCAACGTGGTGGCCACCCTGGATCCGGGAACGGCATCCGCGCAACGGGCAGTGAAACCCGTCGCGGTGGAACAGCCCGGAGGGGGGATTGTTCGGGCCTACGTCTTCCCCAACCCGACCCACGATGTGCAGAGTGCGGTCTTCCACTACGAACTGGCCGAGGGGGGGCCGGTCCGGCTCAGCGTGATCGACCTCCAGGGTCAGGTGCTGGGAACCGTGGATCGCTCCTTTGATCCCGTGTTCCCCGGCCCGGACGTCAATCCGGGCCAGGCTCGCGTCCCCCTGCGGGACATCCTCGGGAGCGGCACACGGCTGGCGCCCGGGCTCTTCTTCGTCCGGGTCGAGCTCTTCAACTCCGAGGGCGGCGGCACCCGGGCGGTGGAGCTGGCCAAATTCGCCGTGGTCCGATGAGCTGGGAACGCCCTGGATACGACACCCGCACGGTGAGGGTCGTCCAGGCGTCGATGGGCGTCCTGAACCTCGTCCTGGCCGGGATGGTGGTCTACCTGCGGTTCGGTGCCTTCCAGCGCATGGTGGAGGGGATGGAGGCGCGGGGCACCGAGGTCCCCGACTGGCTCGAACTGGGCTTCACCGGTCTGGTCCTGGCCATGGCCGTGTTCCTCGGGGTGCGGGGACTGGGTCTCCTGCGAAACGCCTTCCGCTCATCCACTGAAGACTAGATACCCCTAAGGTTTACGCGCCGGTGCCCGCCCCGGGGTGAACTGCCCCACCGGAGAGCCTCCCCGGTTTTTCGCTGCATTGCGCGGCCTTTCCTGCCGATACCGGGAGCAGGGCGCGCACCGATTTTTTTGTACGGAAGGATCACCATGAGCAGCCAGGACAACTACAGCCTTCTCAGCCGGAGCCTGCGGGATCTCTACGACCTCGACGAGGGTCGACGCGACCTGGCGGGAATCCTCAACCGCACCGCCGCACTCATGCGGGAGGTCCTGGATGTGGATCTCGCCTATGCCGCGATGGATCAGGACGACGGTCTGGCCGCGGTCTCCGAGAGCGACTCCGGCGGTCCCCGCACCGAGACCTGGGATGGTCCGGGGGAACTGGGTTCCCGTGTCCTGGAGACCCAGGCCACGCTGACCTGGACGCGGGGTGGGGGACAGGCCCCCAGTCGGCAGGACTTTCTCGACATCGTCGGGGCCGAATCCTGGATCGGTTCCCCGGTGGCGCGACCGGATCAGCCTTCGGGCCTCCTGGTCGGCGTACGGGATACGGCACGTCCCTTCACCTCCGAGGACTGCGAGCTGCTGGAGCATCTGGCCGGGCATGTCTCGAGCGCCATCGCCAACCTTCGCTCGTTCCAGGAAGTGGAAACCCTCGCGGTGACCGACGACCTGACCCGGGTCTACAACTACCGCTTTCTCAAGGCCGCGCTGCGTCGCGAGGTGGAACGGGCGTCCCGGTACGGGCAGGTCTTCTCGATCATCATGCTCGATGTGGACCATCTGAAGATGTACAACGAGGAGCACGGTCACCTGGGCGGGAGTCAGCTCCTGCGTGATCTGGCCGCGATCCTTGCCAACAGCTCGCGGGCGATCGATCTCGTGGCCAAGTACGGCGGCGACGAGTTCCTCGTCATCCTGCCCCAGACCCGCACCGATGGTGGGGTCACCATGGGGAACCGGATCCGCGAGGCGGTCGCGGTGTCGGAGTTCACCGGTTGCAAGCCGGGCGACATCACGGTCAGCGTGGGCGTGGCCAGCTTCCCGGAACACGGCGCGACCATGGAAGCCCTGCTCGCCGCCGCGGACGAGTCCCTGTTCCGGGCGAAACGGGCGGGTCGCAACTGTGTGATCGCCGCCGAGGAACCGGGGAACCCGGCCCGCATTCCCGAACTGGCCTGATCCCGGCCCCCCCGCGCCCGGCTCTGTTGCCGCGCGGGGGCGTGTGCTTCAATGTTTTGCTCCTGTCCTCCAGGAGCGTCCATGGAACCCCGAACCCTGCCCGAATCCCTCCTGCTCGCTCTCGCCCTCGCCGGGGGCGGGGCCGGACTGGCCTATGCCCTGGGAGCACTGAGAGCTTCCGGCGTGGTCGGGGGACTCCTGGTCGGGATTCCCGTGGTGCTCGGCCTCGGTTGGCCCGGCTTCGCGGTGCTCAGCGTGATGGTGGGTCTGGGCATCCTGTTCACCCGTCTTGCCTATGCGCGCAAGCGCGGGCTTGGCGTGGCCCAGGAGGGGGGCGGCGCCCGGGGAGCGGAACATGCCTTGGCCAACATCGGGGTGGCCGCGGTCTGCGCCGCCATGGCCGGGTGGACCGGCGATCCGATCTACACCGTGGCCTTTCTCGGGGCACTGGCCACCTCGACCATGGACACCGCGGGTTCCGAGACCGGGCCGCTGTTTCCCGGGCGTCCCTGGTCCCTGCGGAACCTGCGTCCGGCCGTGGTGGGGACTCCCGGCGCCATGTCCGTTGGTGGGACCCTGATCGGCGTCGTTGCCGCGTTGCTGGTGGCCCTTGCCGGAAACCAGGTGGGCCTGGCTCCCGCGTCCGCCGTCCCTGCGATCCTGCTCGGGGCGGTGGTGGGGAACGTGACCGAGGCGCTCCTGGGATCCCGGGGGCTCCTCTCCCATCACGTGCTCAACGCGCTGAGCACCGGCGTTGGAGCCGGAATCTCGGCCCTGGCCGCCTAAACCGCGTTCTTCGGCGTGCCGAAACCCCTAGGAGACACCCGGTTGCCCGTTCGGTTATGGACCCCGACCCCGGGGAGAGATAGACTCTTTTGCCTGTCTTTGGGGTCGAAATCGGGTGCGCGAGGAGCGGCCCCCGCGACCTCGAAGTCATTTTCAAGGAGCAGCGCATCTTGTTGCAGGAAAAACTGAAAGACAAGTCGGCCCGTCTGGGAGTCATCGGTCTGGGCTATGTGGGCCTACCCCTCGCCGTGGAGTACGCCCGCGCGGGCTTCCATGTGGTCGGGTTCGACGTCTCGAGCGAGAAGGTCGAGGGCATCAACGCCGGCCGTTCCCACGTGCGGGATGTCGCGGCGGCGGATCTCCGCGCCGTGGTCGAGTCCGGGCACCTCGTGGCCACCGAGGACTTCGACCGGCTCAACGACGTGGACTCCATCAACATCTGCGTGCCCACGCCGCTGCGCAAGACCCGGGACCCGGATGTCTCCTATATCGTGGCCTCGGTCGAGGAGATCACCAAGCGCCTCCATCCGGGGATGCTCATTATCCTCGAGAGCACGACCTATCCCGGGACCACCGAGGAGCTCATCCTCCCCATGCTGGAGACCACCGGGCTCGAGGTGGGGAAGGACTTCTTTCTTGCCTTCTCTCCGGAGCGCGTGGATCCGGGGAACCCCGACTTCGGGACCCACAACATTCCCAAGGTGGTGGGCGGCGTGACCGCGGCCTGTACCGAGATGGCCCAGGCCCTCTACGGCGTCACCCTCGAGACAGTCATCCCGGTTTCCGATACCCGGGTCGCCGAAATGGTGAAGCTCCTCGAGAACACCTTCCGGAGCGTGAACATCGGGCTCGTCAACGAGCTGGCCCTCATGTGCGACAGCATGGACATCAACGTGTGGGAGGTCATCGACGCCGCGGCCACCAAGCCGTTCGGTTTCATGCCCTTCTACCCGGGTCCCGGCCTTGGTGGGCACTGCATTCCCATCGACCCCTTCTACCTCTCGTGGAAGGCGAGGCAGGTCGGGTTCGAGGCCCGGTTCATCGAACTGGCCGGCCTCATCAACGGGTTCATGCCCCAGCATGTCGTGGCCAAGGTGGGTGAGACCCTCAACGAGGTCGGCAAGCCGGTCAAGGGTTCCACGGTGCTGCTCCTGGGAGTGGCCTACAAGCGGGACATCGAGGATGTGCGCGAGTCTCCGGCCATCGCCGTGATCGATCACCTGCTCCGTCTCCAGGCGGATGTCCAGTACCACGACCCCTTCGTGCCCGACATGGCCGAGGAAGGCATTGCCCTGCAGTCCGTCGAACTCAGCGACGACCGCATCGCCGCGGCGGACATCGTGATCATC
Organism: Candidatus Eiseniibacteriota bacterium; assembly: GCA_942491735.1. Classification (GTDB taxonomy): domain Bacteria; phylum Eisenbacteria; class RBG-16-71-46; order JABDJR01; family JABDJR01; genus CALOCN01. Next base: position 2,241,609 of record CALOCN010000014.1, read on the forward strand.
ACCACGCCCCATTCGAACATCGACTATGCCCGCGTGGTGGAGCACGCCCAGATCGTCTTCGATACCCGCAATGCCCTCAAGGGAATGACCTCGTCCCGGATCCGGAGGCTCTAGCCAGATGTCCACCTACCTGGTCACCGGCGGCGCCGGCTTCATCGGATCCCACATTGCGGAGCGACTCCTCGAAGAGGGGCATCACGTGCGGATCCTCGATGACTTCTCCACCGGACAGGCGGAAAACGTGGAGGCCATCCGGGGCAGGGGGCCGGACCGGCTCAGGGTCATCACCGGGGACCTGCGGGATGTCGCCACGGTCACCGAAGCGGTGGGGGGTACCGATGGCGTCTTCCACGAAGCAGCCCTGGGCTCGGTGCCCCGCAGCATCGATGACCCGCGTACCACCCACGACGTCAACATCACCGGCACGCTGAACGTGCTTCTCGCCATGCGGGAGACCGGGGTGCCCCGGATCGTCTTTGCCGGGTCCTCCAGCGTCTACGGATCGCTGGAGAAGCTGCCCAAGGAGGAAGTCGACCCCACCGCGCCCATCTCTCCCTACGGGTTGAGCAAGCTGGCCGGGGAGGAGTACCTCCGGCTTTTCCGCGAACTCTACGGTATGGAAACGGTAACCCTCCGGTACTACAACGTGTTCGGTCCACGGCAGAATCCCGAGGGACAGTATGCGGCGGTCATCCCGCTCTTCATCCGCCAGGCCCTGCGCGACCAGCCGGCCGAGGTGCATGGGGACGGGGAGCAGTCCCGGGACTTCACGTTCGTGAGCAACGTGGTGGACGCGAACCTGCTGGCCATGACCTCGTCCGCCGAGGCGGTCTCTTCGGGGTTGTTCAACGTCGCCGAAGGCGGCCGGCATTCGCTCAACGACCTGCTGCGGGGGATCGAACGCCTGACCGGAAAGCCGGTCCAGGTTGCGCATGCCCCGGCGCGGGCGGGGGATGTCCGCCACTCCCAGGCCGACACCGCACGTATTCGCAACGAACTGGGATATGTTTCCCGGATCGGATTCGAGGACGGTCTGGCCCGGACCGTGGAACACTTTCGCGAAGCGGCCCGGCACTAGCCGGGCCTTCGCCAGGGGGAAGGCATGAGCAAGCGCGGCACCGTACTCGTCACCGGAGGAGCCGGATTCATCGGCTCGCATGCGGCGGAGATCATGGCCCGGGAGGGGCATCCGGTGCGGGTCCTGGACAATCTCAGCCGCGCCAAGCTGCTCAAGAAGGACGACCGCAACGCCCGGTTCAACTGGGATCATCTGGCCACCCTTCCCGGAGTGGAACTCCTGGAGGGGGACGTGCGCGATCCCGACACGGTGCGCGAGGCGGCCAAGGGGGTGGAGGTCATCATCCACGCCGCGGCCCAGACCGCGGTCACCACCTCGGTCACCGATCCCCGCGCGGACTTCGAGAACAACGTGTTCGGCGCGTTCAACATCCTGGAAGCGGCGCGGGACCAGAAGAACAAGCCGGCCGTGGTGTTCTGTTCCACCAACAAGGTCTATGGCGAGAACGTCAACGCCGTCCCCCTGGAAGAGGGGGACAGCCGTTGGAAGTTTGCCGGGGAACACGCCAAGGGGATCAGCGAGCGCTTCTCGGTGGATCTGTGCGAGCACACCCCCTACGGCTGTTCCAAGCTCACCGGGGATCTCTACATGCAGGACTACGCCCATCTCTACGGGATCAAGACCGGCGTCTTCCGCATGTCCTGCATCTACGGAACCCGCCAGTTCGGCATGGAGGATCAGGGATGGGTGGCCTGGTTCACCATCGCCGCCATGACCGGCCAGCCCATCACCGTGTTCGGTGACGGGAAACAGGTACGGGACCTGCTCTGGGTCGAGGACCTGGTCGGGGCCTACCGGGCCTTCCTCGGTTCCGACCATTCCCATGGGGTCTTCAACATGGGAGGCGGCCCGGACAAGACCCTCTCCCTGCTGGAGCTGCTCGAGATGCTGCGCTCGCGGGTGGACGGTGAGCTCAAGGTGTCGTTCGGGGACTGGCGCCCCAGCGACCAGAAGGTCTATGTCTCGGATATCACCAAGGCGCAGCGGGAGCTCGGGTGGGCCCCCAAAGTGACCCCCAGCGAGGGTGTAACCAAGCTCATCGATTGGGTCCAGGAGAACCGCCCGCTCTTCGTCTGAGCCCCGGTCCACTCCGTCCCGCCGGCGCCCGGACCCCGGATCGTGCAATCCGCACGATGAAGTGGCCTAAGCCCCCGACCTGAGCCAACTTCTGCTCAACCATCGCCTTCCCCCGGTCGAAAACCAACCGGAGGAGGGTCCGTGTGAAGAGTCACCCAGCGTCGGCCAAAACTGTGCCCGCTTTGCCCACAGGGGAACCGCGGGAGCGTCTCGAGCGAAGGCTCGATGACCTGCGAGGGCTTGGGATCCTGTCCCCGGCCTCGGAGGCGGCGCCCCTCGACGGTGAAATCCAGCTCATGGACCTCGCTCACGACCTGGCGGACTCCCTGGAATCCACCCAGCGCCGGGTCATCGAGACCTCGATCCAGCTCCTTTCCCTGCGTGAGCTGGTGGCCAACCTCCTCACCCTGCGCACGCCGCGGGAGGTGGCCGAGACCGTCTCCCTCTATCTGCACAAGGCTTTCGATCACGAACTCGCGCTGGTCGGGGTATGGGACGAGACGTCCGAGATGCTCCACGGCTGGGTCGCCGTACGCAACGGCGGGGCGAGCTGCTACCCCTTCCGGCTCCATGGGGACTGGGATGGGGCCCTTCGTGACAGCATTCGCCAGAACCGGTTTCATCGGTGCTCGGCCACGGACGGGGCCCCGTTCGTGATCGGCTCGGAGATCCCGCCCCAGCTCGCCCCCTTCCATGTCGACGACCTCGATGCCTACGTCATTCACCCGCTCAGCGGCCACGGCGAGAACCGCCACCGCGTGGTCGGGGTCCTGGCGGTGGGCCGGCGGGCCGGCAGTCGTCCCATCGGCGAAATGGACGAGGACCTGCTGGCTTCGGTCGTGGACGCGGTGGGGACCGCCCTCGAGAACGTGCTCCTCGAGGAGGAAGTGCGTCGGGAAGAGGCGTTCCGTCAGGACATCATGCGCAGCATGGCCTCCGGACTGGTCGCGGTGGATCTGGAAGGGCGCGTCCTGACCATGAACCAGAGCGCCCAGGAAATGACCGGCTACTCGCTCGACGAGTTGCGGGGTTCGCCTCCGGTGAGCCTCGATCCGCCCGGCGGCGGCATCACCCATCTCCTGCGCAAGACCCTCAAGAACCGCGAGGGAATCCGCCGGGTGGAACGCGCGGTGTGCCGCCGCGGAGGGGGAGCCTTTCCCGCCGGGTGCTCCACCACACCGCTCCGCAATCCCCAGGGGGAAGTCTACGGTGCGGTGGTCACCATCGAGAACATGACCGAGATCAAGGGCATGGAGGAGCGCATTCGTTCCCTGGATCGCCTCGCCGCCCTCGGTCGATTCACCGCCGGGATCGCGCACGAGATCCGCAATCCGCTCACCGGAATCGGAACCGGCGTGCAGTACCTGGCCCGGCACCTGAAGGACGAGCCGACCCAGATGCAGAATCTCGAGTTCATCCAGACCGAGATCGTGCGTCTCAACCGGATCGTCGAGGACCTGTTCCGGGTCACCCACCCGCATCCGCTGCGCAAGGTTCCCGAAACGGTGGAGCCGCTCCTGCGACGGGCCATCCAGGGCCTGGGCGAGTTGCCGGAACAGCGGGGGGTCGCCATCCGCATGGACATGCCGGACGACCTGCCCCAGGTTCCGGTGGACCCGGACCAGATCCAGCAGGTCCTGCTCAACCTCATCAAGAACGCGGTCGAGGCCACGCCGACCGACGGGGAAGTCCGGCTTTGCGCAAGCGCCTCGGCCGATGCCGCGCGACCGCATCTGGTGATCCAGGTCCGGGACACCGGCGACGGGATCGACGAGGCGGCCCTGGAACAGATCTTTGAACCGTTCTACACCATGGGCAAACCCAACGGAACGGGCCTGGGACTCTATGTCAGCCACGGAATCGTGGAACGCCATGGCGGCGAACTCTACGCAAACAACGCATCTCGGGGCGGCGCGATTTTCAGCGTGAAGCTGCCTCTCACCACGTACGACACGACGGAGACTGCCGGATGAAGAACACGCATATTCTCATCGTCGACGATCAGGAATCCATTCGCCACTTCGTGGAGAAGGCCATGATCGACGAGGGCTATCAGGTCAGCACAGCCGGGGAAGGGCGTCAGGCCCTCAAGGCGGTGACCGAGGAGATGCCGGACCTGGTCCTGCTCGATCTCCGCCTGCCCGACATGCACGGGTTGGATATCCTCAAGACGCTCAAGGAGGACGATCCGGATCTCCAGGTGGTCATCATGACCGCGTTCGGGGATGTGGAGTCGGCGGTGCGGGCGATGAAGCTCGGCGCGCACGACTACATCAACAAGCCGATCAACCTCGAGCAGCTCTTCATCACCGTGGACAAGGCGCTGGAGAGTCGCACCCTGTGGCGCGAGCTGCGGCACCTGCGTCGGGCCCAGTCCGACCGGTTCAAGGGGGATGTGGTGCGCGGCGACAGCCGGAGCATGGCGGAGGTCTACGAGACGGTGGAGCAGGTGGCCGCGTCGGACACCACCAGCGTCCTCATCCAGGGGGAGAGCGGCACCGGCAAGGAGCATGTGGCCAACATGATCCACGATCTCTCCGGGCGCGGCGACAAGCCGTTCCTCGAGATCAACTGCGCCGCGATTCCCAAGGAACTCCTCGAGTCCGAGCTGTTCGGCCACGAGAAGGGGGCCTTCACCGACGCCCGCTCGCAGAAGCAGGGGCTCCTGGAGATGGCCAACGGCGGCACCCTGTTCCTGGACGAGGTGGGGGAGATGAGCCTCCAGATCCAGGTCAAGTTGCTGCGCGTGCTCGAGCGCATGACCTTCAAGCGGGTCGGCGGAACCAAGGACATCCAGGTTTCGGTGCGCATTCTCAGCGCCACCAACCAGGACCTGCAGAAGATGTGCGACGAGGGGCGGTTCCGGGAGGACCTCTACTATCGACTCAAGGTGGTGCCGCTGCGGGTGCCCCCCCTGCGGGAACGCCCCGAGGACATCCTCCCCCTGGCCAAGCACTTTCTCTACTCGTTCTCGAAGCTGTTCAACAAGGGTTTCCAGGGCTTCACTCCCGAGGCCGAGCGCGCCCTTCTCGGCTATCCCTGGCCGGGGAACATCCGGGAGCTCAAGAACCTCATGGAGCGGACGGTTCTCCTGGAGACCGGCGAGCTGGTCGACGCCGGGGTGCTCAAGCTGGGTTCCGGTCGCACCACCCGCGAGATCGATTCACCCGCCGCGCGGCTGGAGCAGATCCTGGAGCACCCCTCGATGCCCTCCGACGGCATCGCCTTCGAGGAACTGCTGGCCGAGATCGAGCAGACCCTGATCCTCAAGGCCTCCGAGACCGCCGGTTGGAACCAGAGCCGCACCGCGGACCTGCTCCGGCTCAAGCGGGACAAGCTCCGCTACCGGATGAAGCTCTACGACATTTCCCGGCCTTCCCGGCGCAACGCCGCCTAGGTCCGGCCCCAAACGCCTCCCTCACGCCGGCCGCTCCCCTGACCGGGGGCGGCCGGTTTCGTGTTGAACCCGGCCGGGCTCGCCTTCCCCGTTGTGCGGCCCGCATGGGTAGCGTAGCCTTTCCCCATGCGTTCCCTGCGGCTTTTCCTGCCCGTCCTGCTCCTCGGGTCGGGGTGTGCCTACACCTTCAACCCGTCGCTGCCCAGCCACATCAAGACCATCCAGATCCCCACCATCGAGAACGAAACCATCCAGGCGGAGCTCTCGCAGGAAATGACCGAGGCGCTCACCGATCGCTTCATTGCCGACAACAACCTGCGGGTGGTCTCCGGTGATGCCGATGCGGTGCTGGAGGGGACCGTGGTCGAGTACCAGAACCGGGTGCTCGGCATCGGGAGCGACAACGTGGCCCAGGAGTACGTGGTCTTTCTCAAGCTGTCGGTTCGACTCCGGGACCGCATCAAGAACAAGGACCTGTGGAGCGACGAGGAGCTCTCGGGCCGCGCGAGCTATGTCGTCCAGGGCGCCCAGACCGACCAGACCCTGACCAATGAACTGGAGGCCCGCGCGGTGGCCATTCGCCAGATCGTCGATGTGGTTCTCTCCCAGACCGTGGAGGGTTGGTAGTGGCGGGCGGGCGTCCCGCGGACTCCCTGGCCGTGCGTCGCCGGGTCGAGGCGGGGGACTGGCCGAGGGTCTGGCTCTGGTCGGGACCGGAAACGTTCCTCAAGGAGGAACTGTTTGCCCGCATGGCGGCCGGGATGGGTGACGAGGGCGGTTTCGGGGATCTCAACGTGAGCCGGTTCCGCGGCAACGACGACGAGGTCGACCGCATCATCAACACCTGTCGCACCCTGCCCATGCTGGGGGAGCGGCGCCTGGTCTATTTCGCCGCGATCGAGGGACTCTCCCGCGGAGCGCGGGAAGTGCTGGCAACCTACGTGGAGTCCCCGTCCCCCGAGACCGTTCTCGTCCTGGCCGGCACCCGCAATCCCAACGACTCGTTGCACAAGCGACTCACCGCGGCCGGCGCGGATGCGGCGGTCTTCTGGACCCCTTTTCGCGAGCAGACCCTCAAGTGGATCACCATCCGCTTTCGCGAGGCCGGCAAGCGTTGCCATGAAGACGTGGCGGCCGCGCTCTTTCGCCGTTGTGGCGGTGATCTCGAGGAGAAGGTCTCCCTGGCCGCCGTCTCCCCGGAGATCGAGAAGGTCGCCCTGGGCATGGGGGAACGGGAGGTCGTCGAAGAGACCGACCTCGATGTGGTGGGGCGTCAGGCGGACGAAAGCCTGCTCTACGAGATCGGAAGCCGGGTGGCCCACCGTGACCTGCCCGGCGCCCTGCGGGCCGCCGATGGCGCGTTGCTCTTTCGTGAGAACAACGAGATCCGGGTGGTGGCCACGGTCGCGCATCGGATCTTCGAGATCGCCAAGGTTCGGGACCTCGTCGACTCCGGTCTGTCCCCGGACGAAGCCCTCCGGGCGGCCGGCATCTGGCGCATGGCGGCCGACGACGTACGGGCGGGGGTGCGGCGGTTCGATCGGGAGTCGATCGAACGCGCCATCGCCGCGTTGACCGCGGCGGATCGGACCCTGAAGTCATCCCCACGCAAGTCCCGAGCGGTCCTCGAGGAAGCGCTGAGCGCGGTCTGCGGGGTCTGAGAGGGAGCTCCCGGGCGAACTGGGGAATGCGCCGCACCTGCCGATGATAGAGTGGGTGGACCCCCGGGTGCTAGACTCCTCGAAAGCAGAGTAGGTGTGACGTTGAAAGTGTTGTTATTGCTGGTGATAGCGTTGATGTTCGCTCCCGAGGGTGTGCAGGCCCAGGCCGGGCCGGAGATGGCCTGGTCCCAGGACTATCAACTGGCGCTGGAGCAGGCGGTGATCACCCGCCGCCCCCTCATGGTCACCTTTGCCACCAGCTGGTGCGGTTGGTGCCGCAAGCTCGAAGGGAACACCTTTCGGGACCCGGCATTCCAGGAGGCGGCCCGCGCCTACATCCCGGTCAAGCTCGACGGGGATCGGGAACGCTCCCTGGTCTCGTTGTTCCGGGTGACCAGTTACCCCACCACGGTCCTCCTCAACCGGCAGGGTCGCGAGATCGGCCGTCTCGTGGGCTATGAAGGGCCTTCCAAGTACATCGGGTTCGTCAACGCCGGGCTCTCGCATCGGGAACCGTTTCGTCAGTTGCAGCAGGAGGCCGAGTTGCGTCCGGGTGACGCCAACGCGGCCTATGCCCTCGGAGACGCGCTTCTCGCCCTGTCCCATTACGAGCAGGCCCGGGCCGAGTTTGATCGGGTGGTGGAGCTGGATCCGCAGGATGCACTGGGGCTTGCCGACGACGTGGTGCTCGATGCCGGGATCGCGATGTTGCTGAGCCGCGACTACGGCGGGGCCGTTGCCGAGCTGGAGGGTTTCCTGGGCTCGCACCCGGAGAGCGGGCGGCGGGACGAAGGCTTGTTCTTCCTGGGGCTGGCCTTGATCGGCCAGGGACGGCTCCAGGACGCGGTGGATCGGCTCGAAGCGGCGGCCGAGGTCACCCGGTCGGATTACATCCGTCGTGAGGCCCGGAAGCTGGCCAGCAGCGACGTGCTGCAGGGGTAGGGTCCGGGCAGGGGAGGGGCGCGTGGCTTGACGGTAGGGGTATACTCCGTCGCCATGAATCGATACGACTTCCGCTCCATCGAGTCCAAGTGGCAGGATCACTGGGAGGCCAACAAGACCTTCCGTGCCCACATTCCGGGCGATCCCGAATTCGACCCCTCCCGCCCCAAGTTCTACGTGCTGGACATGTTCCCGTACCCATCCGGGCGCGGGCTTCACGTGGGACATCCGCTGGGCTATATCGCAACCGATATCGTCGCGCGCTATCGGCGGATGACCGGCCACAATGTGCTGCACCCCATGGGGTACGACGCGTTCGGTCTGCCGGCCGAACAGTATGCAGTGGAGACCGGCACCCATCCCCGGGTGACCACGGAAGCCAACATCGAGAACATGCGCCGCCAGCTCAAGGCCTGCGGTCTCAGCTTCGACTGGGACCGGGAGCTGCGCACCATCGACGTCGACTACTACCGGTGGACCCAGTGGATCTTCCTCCAGCTCTTCCATAGCTGGTTCGACCCGGCCGTCGATGCCGCCCGTCCAGTGACGGAACTGGTGGCGCGATTCGAGGCCGACGAGATACGCCCCGGGGAAGGGGATCAGCTCCTGCAACCCGGGGATGCCCGGTTCACGGAGGTCAAGGCGTGGTCCGCCCGGGACGCCGTCGAGCGGGACCGGGTGCTGAGCGAGCACCGTCTCGCCTTCGCCGCGGAGGTTCCGGTCAACTGGTGCCCGGCCCTGGGCACGGTCCTCGCCAACGAGGAAGTGACCAACGACGGACGCTCCGAGCGGGGCAACTATCCGGTCTTCCGCCGCCCGCTCAAGCAGTGGATGCTGCGCATCACCCGGTATGCGGATCGGCTGGCCCAGGACCTGAGTCTGGTCAACTGGCCCGAGCCGACCAAGCTCATGCAGCTCAACTGGATCGGCAAGAGCTACGGGGCCCGGGTGCACTTCCCGGTTGTCGCGTCGGAACCCACGGAGACGCCGCAGGCCATCCAGATCTACACCACCCGGCCGGATACCCTGTTCGGCGCCACCTACATGGTGCTCGCCCCGGAACACCCCCTGGTCGATCGCGTGACCAGCGCGGCGCAGCGGGACGCGGTCGATGCCTACCGACGCGTGGCCATGGATCGCAGCGACCTCGATCGCCAGGCCGAGACCAAGGAGAAAACCGGGGTGCCCACGGGTGGTTTTGCGACCAACCCGGTCAACGGCGAGGCCATCCCCATCTGGATCGCCGACTACGTCCTCATGGGCTACGGGACCGGGGCCATCATGGCCGTCCCGGGACACGACACACGGGACTTCGCTTTTGCCAAGACGTTCGATCTGCCCATCGTGCCGGTAATGGAACCTCCGCGCGAGTGGTTTGCCGAGCAGATCGAGGCGGGCCACGCCCCGGCCGGCTGCACGAACGACGCCGCCGCCCGAACCATGTACCTGAAGTCGCCGCGTGCGTTCGAGGAGCCCTTCACCGGGAGCGGGACCGCGGTGAACTCCGCCAACGACAGCGTGTCCCTGGATGGGCTCCAGACCCCGGAAGCCAAGGACCGCATCAATGCCTGGCTGGAAGCCCAGGGACTGGGCCATCCCGAAGTGCAGTACAAGCTGCGCGATTGGCTGTTCAGTCGGCAACGCTACTGGGGCGAGCCGTTTCCTATTCTCCATGCGCCGGACGGAACCGTCCGGGCCGTCCCCGAGGAGGACCTTCCGGTGGAGCTGCCCCCCCTGGAGGACTTCCGTCCCCGGGGCACCGACGACCCGGATACCCCTCCGCAGCCTGCGCTCTCCCGGGCCGACGCCGACTGGCGCGAAGTCACCCTGGACGGCGTGACCTACACCCGCGAGCTCAACACCATGCCCCAGTGGGCCGGGTCCTGCTGGTACTACCTGCGCTACATCGATCCCGGCAACCGCAGCCGGATGGTCGATGCCGAAGCGGAGAAGTACTGGATGGGGAACGGCGGGGTCGATCTGTATGTCGGCGGGGTCGAGCACGCGGTGCTGCACCTGCTCTACGCCCGCTTCTGGCACAAGGTTCTCTACGACCTCGGACACGTCACGACCCCGGAACCGTTCCAGACCCTCTACAACCAGGGTTACATCCAGGCCTACTCGTACCAGGACGCCCGCGGCATCCATGTCGAGGCGACCGAGATCGAGCAGCGGGACGGGAAGTACTTCCATGGCGGCGAGGAGGTCACCCGGAGTCTCGGCAAGATGGGGAAGTCGCTGAAGAACGCGGTGAGCCCGGACGACGTGCTCGCCGAGTACGGCTGCGACACCCTGCGTCTGTACGAGATGTACCTGGGACCGGTGGACCAGTCCAAGATCTGGGACACCCACGCCATCGTGGGGGTGCACCGCTTCCTGCAGCGGGTGTGGCGAAACCTGGTGGACGAGGACACCGGCGCCCTGCGGGTCGGGGACGATCGGCCCGACGACGCCCTGCTGCGGATCGCCCATCGCACCACCCATGCGGTGACCGACAACATGAACGAGATGCGGTTCAACACCGCCATCGCGAGGCTCATCGAGTTCAACAACGCACTGGTTCCCCTGGACACGGTTCCCCGCGACCTCGCGGAACGGCTCGTGCTCATGATCGCCCCCATGGCTCCCCACATGGCCGAGGAACTCTGGGAGAAGCTGGGTCACACGTCCGGAATCGCCTATGCGCCATGGCCCACCTACGACGCGCAGTACCTCGTCGACGACACCCTGGAGATCGTGGTCCAGGTCATGGGGCGAAAACGGGGCGCGATCCAGGTTGCCGCGGATGCCGACGAGGCGTCCGTCAAGGAGACCGCCCTCGCCGACGAAGGCGTGCAGCGTCACCTGGAGGGCAAGACCATCCGCAAGGTGGTCTACGTGCCGGGGCGCATCGTCAACATCGTCGCCAACTGACCCGGGAACCCGTTCTCCCGATCCGGGTAGAACCCTTCAAGGCCGACTTGACAAGGGGGTATCCATGAAGCCTGGCGTGTGCGCTGCGCTGTTCCTGGGCACGATGGCATGTGTTCTATCCGGTTGCGATGAGGATCCCGGCCCACCCGTCCCGCTTCAGGTCCTGGCCACGGTGCAGGACAACCAGTTCCAGGCGCGGCGGTACTTCCTTCTCTACGACCCCAACGAACCGATCCCCAGCATCGTGGACGGTTCGTTACGCGTTTACCTGGACGACCGGGACCTCGCCAACAACGAAGAACTGGGCGCGCGGCCGGCGCGCGTATGGCTCACTCCCGGTCTCTTTGATGATTCGGGCCATGAGGTGGATCCGGTCGCCGCGGGGATTCCCACCTACGACGTGACGCCCGACGTGCCCTATCGTGGTTGGTTCCACTTGCTCGACCCGGTGGAGGATTACAACGTCTTCGTCAATGACGCCTGGACCCTGCCCTATCTGGAGTTGCGGAGCCCGCTCACCCCGGATCAGGTCATGGCGGTCTCCTATGTCATCGAGCTCGCCCAGGGGGGAACGGTACGGATCGGCAACACGGCCCTGGAGGCGGATAGCCTGGATCTGCGCATGATCCGTCCCGGGGTCGGGGTGGACGGGTGGGAAGCGGATCTGACCCAGGGACCCTGGGCCCCGGCCCGGCGCCTGGAGCTCAAGAACGTCTACAACCTGGGCGACCTGAACCTGGATCCCAACGCCTTCGAACTGTCCATCGAGTTGGATCGTGGGGGCGACAACCTGTCGGTGCTCACCAATGAGTTCGGTGACACCACGCCGATCCTCGAACTCCTGGGCCTGGACCAGAGGGACAACCTGGTGGGGGACCGGTTTGTACCGGACGGGAAGGTAGACCCGGAGTACATCGACTACGAGAACGGTCTCCTGTTCTTCCCCGATTTCCGCCCGTTCGATCCGGAACCGGAAGACATCGCGGGACCCAATCCCTTGGACTTCGCCTTGCAGGGAGCGATCCGGCTACGGGAGCGGTCGTGGCCCATCCAGCCCGGTGCGCACCGCCCGGATACCCTGGGATGGACCTTCGATCCGGCCGGAACGACGCCGTGGGAGCAGATCGTCAGGTCGCCATTCCCAACGGCCCAGAAGGAGACCGTGCCCGGCATCTACGACCTGCGTTCCGATGTGCTGAGCAGCCGTCAGGCAGTCAACCACAAGTACAACATCGTGCGCCTCGGGCAGGCTCCCTGACCGCTGGCCGCCAGCTACTCCACCCGGACGATTTTTCTCACCCGGCGTTCACCCGCCACCTCCAGCACGGCAAAGTACGCCCCGGCCGCGGTCTCCCGGCCGGCGGCGTCCCGCCCGTCCCAGACCACCACGTGCTCGCCCGCACCCATCTCCCGGTCCACCAGGTCCCGCACGCGCGCTCCCTGGACGTCCACCAGGCGCAGCCGCACCGCGCCCCGCTCGGGCAGGCTGAACGCCAACCGTGCGGTTGTGGTCATGGGATTCGGATGCGCCGGGGCCAGCATCGGCGAAACCGCCACCGGCGCATCGGGCACGCCGGTCGCCTCGCCCTTGTAGATGGTGAACTGGTCAATCACGCCGGCGTTGGTTCCGATGAAGGACGCCTCCAACTGGTCGTCGTTGATGTCCAGCACCAGGGATCCCAGGGTCGGCACCGAGATGTGCATCACCGGATGATTGAACGTCCCGCCGCCGGTCTTGCCCGAGCTTCCCGCCACCGCGTAGACCGTCCCGGCGTGGGAGGTGGGGCCGCCGCCCGGTTTCACGTAGGGCCCGGTCGTTGCCGCGTTGCCGCTCGTTCCATCCAGCAGCATGGTCCCCGGGTTGAACGTGCTCGAGACCCCGTAGTGTCCGTCGATGAGGTACGACCGCTCGTAGGAATGGCTGTGTCCGCACAGCACCAGGTCCACGCCACCCGCCTCCAGGATGGGTAGCGCCTCGGCCCGCATCTCTTCCAGTCGGCCCCCGCTCTCGCCCGGGATGTCCGAGTCATGCGACCCCTTGCTGTAGGGAGGATGGTGCCAGAACGCGACGATCCACTCGGCCGACGTCGCGGCGAGGTCGCTGCTGAGCCACGTCCACATGACCGAGGAGGGGGAGAGGTCGGTGCCGTCCGAATCCAGGCAGATGAAGTGCGTGTTCCCCACGTCGAACGAGTAGTACGCCTCGGTACCCGACACCACGCCGCCGGACTCTCCCGCCGTGGGCAAGGTGAAGAACTCGTAGTAGTCGTTGTTGTCGCCGGAGCGGGTATCGTCGTGGTTGCCCCGGGTGGACCACAGCGCGCTGGCCCGCAGCGTGTTCGTATACATGTCGAACACCCCGGCCTGGTACTCGCCGTCGGTCCCCGTGTTGTAGGCGTTGTCTCCCAGCATGAGCCACACATCCGGGGTGACGTTGCCGGCCCAGTCCGCGAACCCGTCCCGGACCGCGGCCGCGTTCGAGTCGCCGGTCCCGCAGTCGCCCAGCACCCAGACCCGGAACGGCTTCACCGTGCCGGCGGTGGGGTAGGTGCGAAACCGGTGATTCGCATCGCCACCCGCCAGCACCAGGACCCCGTCGCCGATCGAATAGAAGTACTCCGTGTCCGGAGCCAACGGGGTCAGTTCGAGCTCGTGCTCCGTGGTGAGCGTTCCACTGCTCACAACCTGGGTCAGGTTGCCCGGTGCGTCCCCATAGTTGACCCGGCTTGCCGTCGGCACGTCGGTCCGCCACCGCACCCGGATACTGGTCGGGGTGGCCAACTGGAGATAGGGTCCGCGCGTCAGGTAGACCGGGGAGTCCGAGGCGAACAGCTCCATGTCCATGACCAGATCGCTGCTGCTCAGGTTCCGCTGGTGCACCTCCACCGCCACGTGGTTCGTCCCGGTGACCAGATTCCCCAGGGAGCCGCTCAGGTCGATCAGCTCGTACGCCCCGCCCTCGTGGAGCGCTGCCGCCAGCGTCGAGTAGCTGATCGCCCCGCCCGGCATGCTGCGTCGAACCGCTTCCACACCGTTGAGGTAGAGCACGAACCCGTCGTCGTAATTGGCCAGCAGCAACAGCTTTGTGTAGGACGACAGGGCGGCGTTGGTGAAGGTGGTCCGGAAGTAGCTGGTGATGTACTTGTTGTTCGCATCCGGGCCATACGGGATGTCCGTATCGATGTAGGACTCGCCATAACCCAGGATGGCCGGGTCCGAGGGCCAAGCCCCGTCGGCGTACGTCGTGTCCCGCCACCCCGTCCCCAGGTTTGTTCCGGTCGCCTCGTACCTCCAGGTCGACTGGCGGGGGAGCAGGGCGTACTCGTCGTCCGCGGCCCGGAGTTCCATGTCCATGACGAGGTCCGAGCTGTCGAGGTCCCGCTGATGCACTTCCACCGCCACGTGGTTGAGCCCGTCCACGAGGTGGGGGAGGGAGCCGCCCAGGTCGATGTGCTCGTACTCGCCCCCCTCATGGAGCTCCGAGGCAAGGGTAGCGTAGGTCACCGCGCCGCCCGGCATGGAACGCCGGGCCGCCTCGACGCCGTTCAGGTAGATCACGAAGCCGTCGTCATAGTTGGCGAGCAACGTCAGTCGGGTGTAGATCGATGCATCGGCCAGGGTGAACGTGGTGCGGAAATAGCTGGTGACGTACTTGTTGTTGGGATCCGGGCCGAAGGGGATTGCCGTATCGATATAGGTTTCGCCATAGCCCAGGATGGCCGGGTCCGAGGGCCACCCTCCGTCGGCATACGCCGTGTCTTTCCAAGCCGTCCCCAGATCGGTTCCGGTCGCTTCGTACTTCCAGGTGGATTCCCTGGGTAGAATCAGGTCCTCCACCGCCAGGGCCGGCGTTGCTCCCAGGGTGTGGAACCCCATCAGGAGCACCCCAAGGAGCAGCAGGATCCCCTTTCGAGGCATGTTCATGGGGGGAGCGCTAGACTGCGTCATTGAGGGTTCTTCTCCTGATTGAGATCCAGTCGGGTCCGTACGGTGCGTGCCAACTCCGCGCGCGCCGGTGCGCACCCGTCACGACACAACCGGTCCAGATGGTCGAGCACGAGGGTCCAGGCCGCTTCGGCTTCCAGGGTACGTCCCATGGAATCCAGGGCCCGGGCCCGGTCCACCTCGTAGAGGGGATTGGCATGGGACGACTCCTGCCACGTTGCGACATGGGCCAGGATCACTTCGGGAGACAGGCACTCCAGGGCGAGTTCCCACAGACCGGGCACCGGCCCCATCGCATCCAGGGCGGCGGTCACCTGGGCACGCATGCGATCGGGATAATCGGCCTCTCCCCAGGCGCGGCAGCGATCCACCTCCACTTGCGGATCGTGGCCAAGCCCATCGAGGGCCCGGCCATAGTCGAGGGCCGCACCGAGGGGGTCCGTCCTGGCCAGCAAACGGGCGCGAACGAGGAATGCCTCGGCGGGCGGCTCGCCGAGGTCGAACGCCGGCTGGAGCGCGTCCCACGCTTCGGGGTGGGCCCCCATGTCCAGGAGGATCCCGGCCCGCCGGGTGGCGGTTTCGCCGATCCATGCGGGGTCCAGGGCGTCCACCCGTTCCAGGTCCAGCAGCGCTCCCGGACCGTCACCGGCCCGCCATCGCAGCCGGGACCGTTCCAACAGGAGTCGGGAATCGTCGGGGGACGCGGCAAGCCGCTCGTTCAACCGCTCCAGACGATCCGGGAGAGGGGAGTCCGCCCATGGATTGGCGGGGAACCCGAGGGAGAGCCATCCGAGGACGGCGAGGGTGGCGGCCAGCCTCCGCGCGGGGCGCGGTCCCTCGATCCGGGGGCTCGGGAACAGCATGGGGTGGAGCTTGCGGTGTGGCATGCAGTTGCGATTCTATCAGCATTGGGATCCAGCGGAACTCGACCGAACGGGCCCCGCTGCCGTGGGATCGACCGATGCCGCCTACCGCTTGATGCGAAACGATCGAACGTCGCTCTCGCTGGCCACGTGAAGGGTGGAATCGCCCGCGACGGCGATGGCCCACGGGTACCACAGCATTTCGTTTCCGAGCCCCTCGGCGCCCCACATACCCAGGAACCTGCCCTGGGCATCGAACCCCTGGACGCGGTAGTTGTAGGTGTCGCAGACCCACACCCGACCCCGGGAATCCACCACCAGGTCCGCCGGGCCGTTGAACTCGCCCGGCCCCGAACCCCGGCCGCCCCAGGTCAATTCCACCCCGGTGCTCCCGGGGGCCCCGGAATACCGGTGGATCCTCTGGTCCCCGTCGCTGACATGGACCGCCCCGTCCGGTCCGACCGCGAGACCCAGGGGGGCGGTGGGCGTCGGGAGATCGTCCCCGGGCGCCGTTTCGGAGGGGGGCGTACCGCGCGTGGACCAGACCCTCAGGAGGTTTCCCTGCCGCGAGAACACCTGGACCCGGGCATGCACGGAGTCCAGGACATGCACTGTGGAGTCGGGCCCCACCGCGACCCGTGCCGGGAGACCGAACCGATCCCGGTCGTCCCCCTCCTTGCCCCACTTGCGCACGAACTCCCCGCCGAAGTTGAACATCTGGATCCGGTGATTGTCCCCATCGGCCACATAGATGTCCCCGGTCGGGGAGACCGCCACATCGAGCGGGCGATCGAAACGGGCCTTGTCGGTGCCGTGGCCGCCCCAGAAATGATAGAGCGTGCCGTCACGGCCAAAGATCTGAACCTCGTGCAGGTCCTCGTCGGCCAGGATCAACTCCCCGGTCGCCAGGACGTCGAGGCCGTGGGGGCGTTGGAACAGACCGGAGAAGGACCCCAGAAAAGTGACGGGGGAGTCGGTGACCTCGCTCCCGAACAGCCGCTCCCCGCAGCGTTGATCCTCGAACGCTTCGATGGCATCGATCAGTTCCTGCAGGGTCTCGCCAGTAGTGGCGTACTCCACCTCCACCGCGTCGAGCAGGGCCTCGGCTCCTTCCGAGAGATGGCGGGGAGACTCCGCATCCAGGAGCGGTTTCACGCTGTACCCGATCACCACCCGGGCACGTTGTCCGGTCTGGTCCAGGGAGCGATCCAGGAACCGGGCGAACCGGGGAACGAACGGCCGGGTGAGATCGATCGATCCGTCCGAGGCCCGCAACGGCGCGGCGACCAGCACCCGGTCGCCGCGGCGGAACCACACCAGCCCTCCCTCGTAGTCCTGGTACCCGTCCAGGAACCCGTCGGAGTGGAATCGGAGCGTGTTGCCGGTGACCACGGTGAGGGTGTCCGCGTCGAGGCCGGCAAGGATGCGATCGACCACGATCCGCACTTCGGTCACGAAGAGATCCTCCTGCGCCGGCTCGCGGTCCAGCCGTTGCAGGTGCAACCCGATCACCGTTCCCGTGAAGGCCTGAAGACAGCCATGGTGGTCTTCGGGAAAACCGAGCGGGGCGGCGGCAGGAGCCGGGGACGACAGGACCGCGAGCGCCGCAACCAGACCCGGGAGGAACCCGCGGATGAGCCCGGTCCGCCCCGGGCTCATATCGCTCGGCGCCGGCGCGGTTTCCATCCGAACCGCTTCAGGTCCACCCGTCCCCTCCGGTTGAACTCCACTCCCTCGGCCTCCAGGAGGGCGCGCTGCACATCGGCCGATCCGTCCTCGACCCGCAGGCTGATCTCGCCCCGTGCGTTGAGAATACGGAACCAGGGAACGGTGGATCCCGCGGGCAGCGCGTGCAGGGCGTACCCCACCTGTCGCGCGTGACCGGGCAGACCTGCCTCGCGGGCGACCTGGCCATAGGAGGCCACACGCCCCGCCGGGACCCGTCGTATCGTGCGATAGATGGCCCGGTAGGGCGCCGACAGGGTAGGGGACCCGGGCTGCCGAGTCGCGGATCGTGTCACCGGGGCGGCTACAGGTACCAGTTGAACCCGAAGGTCAGCGACACCGCCGAGCCGGACACGCCCCCGCTCAATTCCTGCACGCTGTACTGCAGGTCCGGTCCGAACCCGAATCGGGGGGCGGTACGGAACTCGTAGCCTGCCGCGATGAGGAGGGCGCCGCCGCTCTCCTCGATCCCGGACGATCCGCCGCTCGTGAAGGGGATCTCCGCGCGGCCCGCTCCAAAGCCACCCCCGGCTCGGAGGTAGACTCCATCGCCACCCCGGATCCACCAGGTCAGCGCGCCCACGATGTTGAGCTGTCCGAGCTTGGTGTCGTCGATATTGCCGGACCAGCCCCCGATGTCCAGCGAGAGCATGAAGGCGGGGCTCATGCGGAATCCGAACCGCATGTTGCCTGCGACACCCGTTTCCTGTCCGGTACTGCCCTCATCGACGGAGAACTCACCGCTTCCCAGACCCAGCTGGAAGGCCAGCACCATCCCGTCGTCCTCGGCATATCGGGAATCCGCGTGGGCCGTCACGGGCAGCCCGGTGAACACCACTAGGCCGGTCAGGACCAGCCCGAGTCGGACGGAACACCGAACCCACCGATTCGGACCAGGGGAATCTTCGAAGCGACGCATGAGAGTGAGCATGAACCTGTGGACCTTTCTTGGAGGGGAACCCTGATTCTACGTTACATAATATATATTATGCGACATGTCCATGGGGGTCATCCAGGCGGGTGCCGGGCTCGTGTAGGCTCATTGCCCGCCCAGCCCACCCTGGGGCCCCCACAGGTACCGGAGGATCTCTGCCGTGGCCCTGGCGTCGTCCAGGGCGCGATGAAAGTTGGTCCCCGGCAGGACGATCTCCATCTTTCCCAGCATGCGTTCCACGCTGATCCCCGACGTGTCATGGCCATTGCGGGCCAGCCACATCAGGGCCACGCTGCGCACGTCCAGCCCACCACCGACAAAGGCGCTGCGGTAGTCGAGTCCGAACGCGGCGAACTCCTTGCGCAGGAGCGGCAGGTCGTAATAAATACCGAACGCGGCCAGGATGGCCTTGTTGCGCGGTCCGTACCACTCCACGAACCGGCGCCCCACGTGTTCGAAGGTGTCCCTTGCCGCCACCATGTCCGGGGTAATTCCGGTGATCTCGGTGATGAAGGGTTCGATCGGCACATCCCGGGGTCGCACCAACTCGCTGAACGGCGTTCCGGTTGGCTCGAGGGTCTTGCCGTCGAGGCGAACCGCGCCGAGCTCGATGATGTTGCTGGTCGACACATCGTTGGCCCCCTTGACCGGCGAGGAAGCCTCGAGGTCAAGGACCACAATGTCCGAGCGAAACCGCGGACGCCGCACGCGCCTAGCCGGCCGCGGCTGCCTTGGCTTCGGCAAGGCGCAACTGGGCGCTCTGGGCCACCTGGGGGTTGCTGAAGTTGCGGGAAAGCTCTTCATAGATTGCGATGGCTTCGCCTTGGCGCCCCGCCTTCATGTAGTTTCGAGCCACCGCCATGCGGGTGTCCGCGGCCATGACCTCGTTCGAGGCGGACTCGGCCAGGCTCAGATAGAGTTCCGCAGCCTCCTCGTGACGGCTCAGGTTCTCCAGGCAGGCGGCGCGACCGCGCCGCGCGGCATCGGACAGAACGGCATCCTTGGAGTAGGCCTCCGCAGCCCGCCGGTAGTACTCATCGGCTTCCTGGTACTGCCCCTGGGCAAATCGGACATCGCCGTAGACCAGCAGACCCGCCTTGCCGCTCGTGGTGCCGCCATGATCCCGGGTCAGTTCCTCCAGGCGTCCCGCCGCCGCTTCGAGCGCGCCCCGCTTGAGCTCGGTCTTGGCCTCGATCAGCATGGCCGCCGCCTGTTCCTTGCCCCGCGCCGCGCCGGTGCGCACGAAATAGATCACCGAGGACAACACGATCAGCGCTGCGGCCACGCCGATGATGAGCCGCATGTGATCCTTGGCGTAGTCCGCCGCATCGGCGGTTCCCTGGAGTAGCGGGTCTTCCTTCAGTTGCTGTCTGGTCAGTCGATCGCTCACCTGTGGCTCCCCTACTCTTCTTCGCCGACGGCTTCACCCGCGGCGGACATGAGATCCGTGACGAACTGCATGAGGGCGGCGGGATCCACCGCCGCCTTTGCGAATGCGGTCTTGACCGCGTCCACCTGGAGATCTCCGCCCTGCTTCCACAGGGTCAGGAGTTCCGAGCCGGCGGCGGGAGTGGCGAACCACTGCGCCCCGTGCGCTTCCACCAGGTTCTGTCGAATCCCGGCCGCCAGGAGCAGCCCCTGGAACTGGCTGGCCGACCTGAGTCCGGCCAGGACCTCGGAATTGCGCTTGGCATCGGTGCTCGAGATCCGGGCGCCGGTGGCGTCCTTCATCGTGTCGCGGAACTCCTTCTGGAGATCCCGCAACTCCTTGCCGCCCCGGTAGGCGCTGATCTCGAGTTGCGTCTTCCCGGCAAGTGCCCGCGCCTCGTACAGAAGACGGAAGGCACGGTAGTTGAGGTACTCGGCCGCGTCGTAGTGGTCGGCGTTGGCATGCTTGGTCAGCCACTGCGGCTCGTTCATGACGAAGGTGGGAATGTAGGCCAGCGCGGCCTGGGCGCCCAGGTTGGGCAGATACGCCGTCTCGAAGGTGGTCTGGGTGGATTGGGTGAAGGTCTGCGCCAAACCGACCGCGAAGACCAGATCCAGATCGTCCCCGACTCCCCCCGCGGGGTTGACCGCGACGTTGACCTCGCCCGGTACCGCGGTGGGAAAGACGCCGGGCTGCATGGCCTTCCCATCGCGTCGGCGGTCATCCAGCAGGAGGTTGTCCCCCAGCGGGATTCCCAATCCGCCGTAGATGTCGGCCATGCGCTGGCTGCGCTGGGCCGCCGGGAATGCGTGCTCGAACCGGTTTCCCTGCAGCAGGTACGGCACGTCGTAGAAGCGAAGCTTGCGCGCTTCGATCCCGAGTTGGGTCTGGGTGATGGTTTCCAGAAGCTGGTCGTAGGTCTCCTGGGAAGCGACGATGAACTCGGCTCCCAGGGCGGCGAGGGCATCGAGGTCCAGCTGTTCCCGCTTGGCATAGAAGTCGGCGTAGTTGTCGAAGCCCCACGGCTGGTACTTCGCCTCGCGGCGGCTCATGATCTCGTTGCCGAAGATCCCGACCGTCTCGAAGAGGGGGTCCATGGCGGAGTAGATCTTGCGCCGGTCCGCGGCGTCCTCCGCCGTGGCCAAGCGCTTGTAGAGCGTGACGTAGTCGAGCTCCTCACTATCCAGTGCGGCACGGGCCGACTGCATGAAGGCCCGCTGCTCGTCCTCGAAGGCCGCGAGGTCCAGGTTCACGATGGACTCGACGAGAAACAGCCGCAGCTCCTCGGAGTGCGGGTCACCGGTTTCCGCGGCGACCTCGTCCACCGTCGAC
This sequence comes from Candidatus Eiseniibacteriota bacterium, assembly GCA_942491735.1. GTDB lineage: Bacteria > Eisenbacteria > RBG-16-71-46 > JABDJR01 > JABDJR01 > CALOCN01. The sequence goes on from CALOCN010000014.1 coordinate 2,262,905, forward strand.
TGCTTGAGGATGAACGCGAAGTTCTTGTACACCCGCTCCGTGGCGGGTTTTTCCGCACGGGCCAGATACCGATAGAGGTGCTGGTTCAGGTTCTGGCGCAACTCGAGGGCCTTCTCGCGGATGCGCGAGACATCGGCGAAGGCGGGACTCGGTATCAGGTTCGCGGCCAGGGCACTTAGGGCAAGGACAGCCACCAGGGTGCGGCCGGCCACATGAGGGCTCGGTCGGTACACGGAATCCTCCTTGGCTCCTCCCTGAAACGTCCCGAGGCTGAAGACCAGTCCTCCTCGAGTCGTCCAAGGCAATACAGTGAGACGGGTGAGAGACTTCCCGGCTTTCCCGGGTTGTTCGCGAGGGGCTTTTCGAGGGAGCCACAGCCCCCCTCTGACAGGAAAAAGCGGCGTCCATTATCCCGGATAAGCCGGGTCTCTTTCAACGGGGTAAAATCAGGCGCCCCAGGCCTCCCCCCGGGCCAGGTCCAGCCACACATCGCGTTCGGTGGCCCCGCTTCCCTCGCCGACCCGGCAGCGCCACCGCTCCATGGGGCTCCGCACCCGGGCCACCGCGACCAGCGTGGCGACCCCCTGCGGTCGCAGTCGTTCCCCTTCGTCCTTGACCCGACGTTCCCACTCCAGCTTGAGAAGGTCGATCTTCTGGCGGCTCTCGTCCTGGGCCCGTCGACTCAGCCGTGACTTCATCAGGCGCTTCTCTTCCTCGATGAGCTGGCGGTAGTACTGTTCCACGGTGGCGATCTCCCGTTGGACCTGGGGGCGGGTTTCCGCCTCGATCGTCCGGATATGTTCCTCGACCCGGTCCTGGAGGACCTCCCAGCTGGCCCGGAACGCCGCTTCCAGATCCGCGGCCGGGGCCTCCGCGAACTCCTCGGACCCGGCCGGGAACGCGCCCATGAGGGTTCGCCGGGCCAGGGGGCGGTTGACCACCTTGCCCCGCTCGCAGTCGAACAGCACCGAACTCACGGATTCCTCACCGGCCTGGGAATACACCGTGATGCGGAAGGTGAACAGGATCAGCATGGCATAGCGCCGTTCCATGCACTCAACCACTCCCGAAAAACCGGGACGCCGGTTGGCGAGGAGACCGTCCCGGTTGAGATCGGCCCGGGCCGGCAGATACACCTCGGTGTAGCGTCCCCGGGTGCGCGCGTACCGCAGGAGCTCGTCATGGAGCCAGCTCCCCGGTGCGGCGAGCTCCACCCCGTTGCGCCCGGCCAGGCGCTTGCGGAACGTCAGGTGGATCCGCTCCCGGTCGAGATGGTCGGCCAGGCCGTCGGCCAGTGCCACGGAGTAGACCCCGTTCTCTTCCCCTTCGACCCGGCACCCGGCCCGCGCCAGGAGATCGAACACCCACCGGTGTCTTCCCGACCCGGGGCGCACATCCCGGGCCGGGTCCGGTCCGTTCCCGGCCCGGCCCCCCGGCTCACGCTTTGCCATGAAGGGGTCCCCCGTCCGCTCGGGGAGGCATGCTAGTCCTCACCAAGAAAGATCTCCTCGTCGAGCCGCTTGATCGACTCGTAGCGCCGCCGGCTATGGGCAACCTGGTCGCCCAGGTCACGGAACCGCCGCTCCACGTCCCGGCGTTCGGTGGCCGCCGCCCAGATCTGGAACACCGCTCCCTCGAAGGACTGGCTCTCCGAGAAGTCGCCGAGGATCATGTCCATCTCCCCGATGACCAGCTCGAACATGTTGATCTTGCGGTGGAGGATCTCCAGCACATGGGACTCGACCGTGTTCTCCGTGCTGAAATTGTAGATGTTGATGTCCCCGGTCTGCCCCAGCCGGTGTACCCGGCCGATCCGCTGCTCCACCTTCATGGGATTCCACGGCAGGTCATAGTTGATCACGGTCTGACAGAAGTGGAGGTTGCGTCCCTCCCCCCCTGCCTCGGTGCTGACCAGGATGCGGGTCGTGTTGCGGAAGGTCTCCACTGCCGCATCCTTGTCCGCGGTCGTCATGCCGCCATGGAACACGGAGACCGAGATGTCCTCGGCCCGCAACGCCCGGGTCAGGAACTCCAGGGTGGACTTGAACTGGGTGAAGATGATCGCCTTCGCTTCGTCCTTGCGCAGGATCTCCATCAGCCCGTCGAGTTTCGCGTGGCGCTCCACCGCCGTCCCCAGTTCGTAGAGACGGTTGAGGTCGGTCCAGTGGGCCCGGTAGCGGGGATCGCTCCGCGCCCTGCCCAGGGTGTGCAACGCCGCCGGGGTGCTGCTGCCGATCTCCTTCTGCAGGACCATCGACACGAAGTGCCACTTGTTGAACGCGCCGCTGTCGGTGTCGGTGTAGCGCTCGCGCACGAACGTGGTCACCGCATCGTAGAGCGCCCGTTCCCTGCCTCGCAGCTGGAAGGGCACGATATGCACGGTCCGCTTGGGGAACTTGATGTTGGTGTGGGCCCGGGTGGTCCGGATCATCACGTTCTTGAGCAGGGCGGAGAGGATTCCCGTGTTCTTGGGCAGTCGCTTGTCCCCCCGGACCATGAACCGGCGGCGGAACCCGCGATAGGTGCCCAGGGTTCCGGGACGCAACAGATTGACCAGGTTATAGAGTTCGCGCAGGTCGTTCTGGACCGGGGTCGCGGTGAGGAGCAGCAGGTACTTGCTCTTGAGGGCGGCCACGAACTTCCAGGCCAGGGTCTGGTGGTTCCGCAGGCGGTGCGCCTCGTCGACGATGACCAGATCGAAACTCCCCTTCAGGAGACGATTCCGGTTGCGCACCGTTTTTGCGGTATCCAGCGAGCAGATCAGGAGGGGCTGGCTGGCCCAATCGCCGCGCCGCCCGGCAATGGCGAAGTCCAGCCCGAACTTGGTGGCCAGTTCCTCGCGCCACTGGTTGGTGAGGCTGGCCGGAACGAGGACCAGGGCCTGACGTACCAGACCCCGCTGCACGTACTCGCGCAGGACCATGCCGGCCTCGATGGTCTTTCCCAACCCGACCTCGTCCGCGAAGAGCCCGCGGCCCCGCATATCCCTCAGCATGCGCAGGCAGGCGGCCTTCTGGTACTCCAGATGGTCCACTCCCCGCACGTGCTCCAGGCACAGCAGCCGCTCGAACCCGCGACGGGACGAAAGTTCCTCGGCCTCCAGCAGCAGGCGGTAGTCCTCGAGCGGTTCCGCTTCGCTCCGGGCCGCCTCCTCGAGCAGCCCCCAACTCGACTCGTCCAGCATCACGAAGCGTTGCCGGTCGGCAACCCCGTTGGGCTTCGTGGTCTTCCGTTTGCTCCGGCGTCGCCGGGTGGGCGGAGGGGGCAGCAGTTCCTCGGCTGGCTTCGGGCTCAAGAGCGGATGAATACTGGACACGCGGCGCACCCCGCCGGGAAAGACGACCTCCAGGATGTCGTAGAACGTACGATCCCGGATATCGACCACCAGCCCCTCCCCGAAATCGTCGTGGAGGACCTTGTCGCCGACGTTGTAGATGTGCTGTTCACTCATGAAGCTCTGCCGTTCCTGCTACCGGAGGATGTAGACGATCAACCCTGCCTGGAACTGGTAGCCGATCGACCAGTTGCCGTCCTCGGTGACCTCTTCCTGGGGAACCGTTCCTTCCCCGAAGTAGCCGAGGGCGCGACCGCTGAGATCCAGCCCCCAGGTTTCCCGGATGAAGACTTCCGCACCGATCCCCGCCTCGAGCACCAGACTCTCCGTGGGAAACGCCACCGTCTCGTCGTTGCGGTGCACCTCGGGCCGGTAGAACCCGAGTCCGAAGACGAAGTACTGGGAGGCATCCCCGCTCCGGTCCCGGAAGTAGAAGACCTCCCCGATCACGTTGGTGAACTTCAGTTCGCTGTACTCCTCGGCCACGTCGTCCTTGGGGTCGTAGCTCTGGGCGAGGAACTCGAACCCCAACGCCCAATGGGGCGACACCGTGTACCGCAGGCTCACCCCGAGGCCGAACCCGCTGCTGAAATCCAGCCCATAGCGCGACTTTCCCGAGATCCCCCCGTAGCTCGCGAACGCGCTCAGTCCGATGGACCCCGACTCCTCGATCCGGGTAATCGCCTCGCCGGGCACGGAGAGTCCCGTGGTGAGCCCAACCAACGCCGCCGCCCCGATCCAACGTCTGCCGTTGCCGACCATCCGGAGCAGGCGCTCCTTACCGTGAACCCGTCTTCCGCTCCCCATTCCGTTCGTCATGTTCCACATCCTCCGTCTCCCAAGCCCGGGTTAGACAGCATTCCGTTCGTCACGTTCCACGGCCCTAGTCGCCCGGGTCCGGGCAACCTGGCCGGCGAAAGACCCCGCTCACGAGCGGGGGTGAAAGGTCCGGTGAACCTCCTGGAGGAAGCCCCGGTCCACATGGGAGTAGATCTGGGTCGTGGTCACCGAGGCGTGTCCCAACAGTTCCTGGATGACCCGCAGGTCCGCGCCCCCCTCCAGCAGGTGGCTGGCGAACGAGTGCCGCAGGACGTGCGGGTGGACATCCCCCCCCGCGATGCCGGCGTTCACCGCGCGACGACGAAGCATACGCCACAGTCCCATGCGACTGAACCGGCCTCCCCTGCGGTTGAGGAAGAGCATCCCGGGATCCGAACCCCGGGTCAGGGCGGGTCGGCCCCGATCCTGGTAGCGGGTCACCCGCCGAACCGCCTCGCCGGTCAACGGCACTGCGCGTTCCTTGTCCCCCTTGCCGATCACCCGCACGAAGAGCTCCCCGAGCCGCAGTCCCTCCGGTCGCAGGTCCAGCACTTCGGAAACCCGCAGACCGGACCCGTACATGATCTCGAGGATGGCGCGGTCACGGAGATCCAGCGGCGCCTCCCCCGCCACCGACTCCAGCAAGCGCCGTGCGGTGTCCACATCCAGTACCCGTGGCAGGCGACGACCCTGGCGGGGCAGTTCGAGCCCTTCGGTCGGGTCCGCCCCCCCTTCGGTGCGGCGGCGAAGATAGCCGTGGAAGCCGCGGATGCAGGACAGACGGCGGGCCAGGGTTCTTGCCGACAGGCCCTGTTCCGATTCGGTGCCGAGAAACTGTTCCAGCCGGTCCCGGTCGAACTGGTCGGGTGCCGTGCACCCGTGATCCATGAGCCAACCCAGGTAGCGCCCCAGGTCCAGGGCGTACGCATCCACCGTCCGGTCCGACAAGCGGCGCTCGTAGCGCAGGTAGCCGAGGAAGTCCTCGCGGGCCGCTTCGAGCGCGGGGGACAGGGCGGTTGCGGTGCTTTCACGCGGCACCGGGGATCTCCTCGGAGTCCTCGGGGGGCGCGAGGTCGGTCGCCCCCGGGTGCAGGTGGGTCGTGATGCGCCGGGCCACGGCGGACCCGATCCCGGGCACCGCGGCGAGGGCGGACTCGCTGGCCCGGTTCACCTCGTCGAAACTTCCGAATGCATTGAGAAGCAGCATCTTTCGCTTGTGCCCCACCCCCGGTATGTCGTCGAGGGCGGAGGCCAGGCTGGCCTTGCCGCGTCTAACCCGATGAAAGGCCACCGCGAACCGGTGCGCCTCGTCCCGGACCTGGATAAGCAGCCGGAGACCGTCATGGCTTCGGGGGAGTTTGAGGGTCTCGGAACGACCGGGAAACACGATCTCCTCTTCCCGTTTGGCCAACCCGACCACCGGAATCCCTCCCAGTCCTTCCTGATCGAGCGCGGTCATCGCGGCGCTGACCTGTCCCTTGCCCCCATCGATGAGGATCAGATCCGGCGCCGGAAACTCACCCGACACCACGCGGGCTGCGCGGCGACCCACCACCTCGGCCATCATGGCAAAGTCGTCGGGTCCGGGGGACCGCATGCGATACCGGCGATAGGCGCTCTTGGCCGGCTTGCCGTTGCGGAACACCACCAGCGAGGCCACCGGATGGACCCCCTGGATGTTGGAAATATCGAACCCCTCGATGTGCACCGGGGGCGCTTCCAGTTCGAGGGCCTCCTGGAGGGCATAGACCGAGGGCTCCAGATGACGGGTTCCGTCATCCTCCCGGGCCTCCTCCAGATCGTGCCGGGCGTTCTCCTCGGCCAACCGGGCCAGCCCGGCCAGTCGTCCCCGCCGGGGAATGCGGAGGGTTACCGATTGCCCCGACTTGTCGGAAAGCCAGGCTTCCACCACGCCGTGATCGGTCGGTTCGCGGGACACCAGCACCTCGGCGGGGATCGACTCCCGTTCGCGGTAGTACTGACCCAGGAAGGCCAGGAGCACGTCGCCGTCGTCCCAGCCCTCGGTGCCGCCCAGCCGCCGTGTTTCCTTTCCCAGGACCTTTCCCCCGCGCACCTGCAGCACCGCGCCGAACGCCGTATCCCGGTCCCTCGCCACCGCGAACACGTCGAGGTCGCGGTCCTGGGTGTCGAGCATCTTCTGCCGTCGCAGGAGGCGCTCCACCCCCCGGATGCGATCCCTGGCCCGGGCCGCACGCTCGAAATCCAATCCGGCGGCGGCGGTTTCCATTTCCTCCCGCAGGGTGCCGAGGACCTCCTGTCCCTGCCCGGAAAGGAACTGCACCATGCGATCCACCAACTCCCCGTATTCCGATCGGGAGACCCGGTCGATGCAGGGGGCGGCACACCGCTGGATATGGAAATCCAGGCACTCGCGATACTGCGGCCCGCGCCCCGGGCGCTCACCCATGCAGGAGCGGATGGGAAAGATGGAGCGAAGCATTTTCAGGGTGCGTCGCAGGGCCCCCGCGTCGGTATAGGGGCCGAAGTATCTGGATCCGTCGCGGGGGGTTCGCCGGGTGATGATCGGCTTGGGATAGGCCTCACCCAGGGTCAGCTTCAGGAACGGGAACCGCTTGTCGTCCTTGAGCCGGATATTGAAGGGAGGGCGCTTCTCCTTGATCAGGGTCATCTCCAGGAGGAGCGCCTCGACGTCCGAATCCGTGACAATGGTCTCGATGTCCCGGATCCGGGGCACGAAGGCGGCCTGCTTGGGATGGATCATTCCGCCCGCATTGAAGTAGGAGCGCACCCGGGCATCAAGGCGCTTGGCCTTCCCCACATAGAGGACCTTCCCTTGACGGTCCTTCATGAGGTAGACGCCGGGTCGCCTGGGCAGACGTTTCAGCGCGCGCTCGAGGTGCTCCATTGACGGTGACGGTCCGATCGGACATCCCTCCTTCGCCCCTGCCTGGAGTCCTCCCGGCGTGCCCAAGACACCCGTGGCCGGTACCCCAGAGATGACGAACGAGTATACCGGATCGGGCTCGGATCTCACAGTTGAAGTCCGGGGTAGGCTGTTGCGCCATCATAAGATGGCGTCCTGTCCCGATCCCGGAGAGACGGCTATCGGGTGCTCGGGGCGAGGCGGTCAGGGGGGGAGCCCAGGGCCGGGGCATGCTCTAAGCAACAATAAAACAGTCTGTTACGGCTCTTGCCGCACCTGAACCGTGAGCCGCGTGGGACGGTTCCTAGCCGGCCTCGCGGTGTCGAAAGCTCAGGATCCGCGTGGTCAAGGCGACCAGGTCCCGATTCCTGAAGGGGCGGGCCAACTGGAACACCCAGGGGTCCCCATCCACGTCGACCCGCTCCCCCTCCTCGCGCGAGGTGAGGAAGACCACCGGCAGTTGCGGTCGGATCCGGCGTGCCTGCTTCAGGAAGCGGATGGGATCGGCGGCGGCGGCCCGGTACGGAATGAACAGGAGGTCCGGCTCCAGGTCGTTCAGCTGGTCCAGGAGACGGGCCGGGTCCCCCTCCGTGGTGACTTCGTGCCCCAGCTCACCGAGGATGCTGCAGAGGGAGTCCCGGACCAGCGCATCGGGAACCGCGACGAGGATCTGCGCCTCGGGCCGCAGGCTCCGCGGCGCCCGCCCCGGCGATCCCGCCTCGCTGGGCGCCAGGACCTCGCTGCGACGGGTCACCGGCAGGGTGACGGTGAAGATCGCACCGCCGTCGGCGTTGTTGGCCGCATGCACGGCCCCACCATGCTCCTTGACGATGTTGTAGGCGGTGGAAAGACCGAGCCCGCTTCCCGCCACCCGCGACCCGCTGAGCGAACCCTTCGTGCTGAAGAAGGGTTCGAAGATACGCGACAGGTGCTCCTCGGCAATCCCGGGCCCCTCGTCCCGAAAGGTCAGGGTGAGCGTCCCCCCGTCCCCACGTCCTTCGATCCTCAGGCTGCCCCCCCCCTCCATGGCCTGGATGGAGTTGATGAGAATGTTGAGCAGCACCTGCTGGATCTGCCCCGCGTCGGCCACGGTGACCGGTAGCCCCGAGGTTTCCCGTTCCACCCGGATGCGGTGCTTCTCGAACTGCCGGTCCAGCAGCATCAGGGTGTCGCTGAGAATGCGATCCAGATCCACCAACTCGCGGTGACCGGGGCGGCGCCGGCTGAAGGTGAGCAGGCTCGAGGTCAACTCGCGAGCACGCTGGGAGGACTTGAGGATCACCCCCACCCCCTTCTGGACCATCTCAGGATCCGAATTCTCCTGCATGAACTGCGCATAGCCGTAGATGGCGGCAATGAGGTTGTTGAACTCGTGGGCCACACCGGCCGCGAGCTGTCCCACCGCGGACATCTTGCTCGACTGCAACAGTTGCGCCTCGATTTCCTTGAGCTCGCTCACGTTGTGGAGGAGGAACACCTCACCGGCCGGCTGATCGTCCTCGGTCCGTACCGACGAGATCGAACAGAGGTAGGTCTTGCCGTCGAGCAGGATTTCCCGGGCCACGTTGCGCTCGTCGTGTCGACGCACCCGATCGGTCATCTCGGCGATCTCGGGACGCTTGAGTCGTTCCATGAGCCGGGATACCGGCGCCCCGGTCCAGTCGCGATCCTCCAGGCCCAGCAGGCGCCGGGCCGCCGCGTTGAGGAGCAGGACGTTGCCGTCCCGGTCCGCGAAGATCACCGCTTCCTGCATGTGGTGCATCATCGCCACCAGGCGGGTCTCCGCTTCCCGCGCGTCCAGGAACAGACGCTGGTTGTCCAGGGCGATGGCGGCCTGACCGCAGAAGATCTCGAGGGTATCCAGATCGATCGGATCGAACACCCGCCCCTCCAGCTTGTGGAGGGTCAGCACCCCGACCAGCCGGTCCGCGCTGATCAGCGGACAGGCCAGGATGGCTTCGGGTTCGGTCGGGGTCCCGGGAATGTGCCGCGAGCGCGGATCCCGTTCCGCGTGGTTGATGATCTCGCCCTGTCGTCGTGCCGCCACCGTGCCGGTGATCCCCTCGCCCAGGGACACGCGGATCCGCAGCACCTCTTCCGGATACGCTCCCAGACAAACGGCCGGGCGCAACGAGTCCCCTTCGGGCTCCAGCATGAACAGGGTCGCCTCATCCGCCTCGCACAGATCGCTCGCGCGCCGGGCCACCATTTCCGGGATGCGGTTCAGATCCGCGATGGAGGCCACGGACTGGCTCATCTCAAGGAGTTCGGCGAAGTTCCGCGCACTACGCTCCTGGTCTTCCAGGTCCCGGCGGCTCTCCACGATCAGTCCCAGCTGGCAGCCGAGGAACTCCAGGTTGGCCGCATCCACCGAGGAGAACGGGGTCTTGTCCTGCCCACGCTGCGCGAACAGCAGGCCCAACGGGGTGTCCCCCTGTCGTAGCGGGATCATGAGCAGGGATCCGGTCCGTTCCAGCATCAGCCCCTCGTTGAGGGAGTCCGGAAGCTGCAGCGGCTCGGACCGGTGGTAGACACAGGGAGGTTCCCGCAGCGCCGCCGCGAAACGGGGCGCCTCGTTGAGGGCGATACTGGGCAGGAGTCCACGGGGTCCGTCGTCCCATCGTGCTTCCAGGGCCTCGCAGGTCGCCCAGGAACCGTCCCGGCTCAGGAGGTAGAGGCTGGCCTGATCCAGATCCAGGAGATCCGCGATCCGGTTGACCACGATTTCGCTCGCGTCGCGCAGACGACGGACCCCGGCCAGCTCCCGGACCATGCGGTTCGACATGGTGAGATACCGGGTCTGATCCCGATGTTGCCGGAGCACCAGGAGATGACTACTCAGCCCCGTGAGGGCCGGAAGATCCTGGGCCATGCGGGACATCCGGGCCTCGTCGAAATGACCCGGCGACCGACTGATCGCGTTCAGGGTGAAAACGGTATCCCCCAGCCGATGGGGCAGGTGGATATAGGACCGGTATCCCAGTTCGAGAAGGGCCTCGTCCATGGGACTCCGGGTGGCCTCGGCGAGATCCCCCACCCGGACGGGGAGGCTGAGGTCGGCCGGCCCCTTCAGGAAGACACCCGGTTCGCCGGTGATGGAGGGGGGGGCAAGGTCGAGGGCCTCTCCGGCCACGACCAGGGTCCGAAGCCGAAGCCGCTCGTCGTTGTTGTCCGCCACCGCAATCGACACCCTCGGGCAATCCAGCGCCCGGGCCAGTTCGCCCAGGATGCGTTCCAGGGACCGTTCGAGCTCCCGCTCCCCCGCCAGGGCGGATCCCAGGTCCTCCGCGGGCCCCAGGGCCGGTCCGGATGCCCCGTTCCCGCCGTTGTTCCTGTTCCCTGTCTCGTCGAAAGCCATATCCATCCCCTGAACCTGGACCGCGCCCCTAGGAATTCCCTGCCCCGGATATCGGCAGAATCGGGACAACTCTTGATGACAGGGGGATTTGACGCGACCGTGGGGATTTGACAGTGCCGCAGGGGGTTGGTAGACTGCCCCGCTCGTTTTGCATCCCAAAATATCCGGGCCCACGGGCTCATCTTCGGAGGAACCAGTGCCTCATCATAAATCCGCAAGCAAGCGGTTGTTGACCGCAGAGAAGAGCCGCCAGCGGAACATGGCGGTCAAGTCCGAGTTGCGCAAGCAGTTGAAGCAGCAGGCGACATTGGCCGGGGACGATGCCGAGAAGGCCCTGGTGAGTACCTACGCCCTGCTCGACCGGGCCGCCCGCAAGCGCGTCATTCCCAAGCGTCGCGCCGATCGGCTCAAGTCCCGCTTCGCCCGCAACGCCGCCAAAGCCGAAACTTCCTAGCCGGTCGCGGCTGCGGGTAGTCTCACCCCCGCAGCCTCCATGGCGATCCCCAGACGCTCCACGGTTCCCACCCCCGCCGACACCAGGGGAAGACGGAGTTCGTTGCGGATGAGGCCCAGGCGGGCCAGGGCCGCCTTGAGGGGCCCGGGGTTCGACTCGAGAAAGAGCGCCTCCACCAGGGGGTGCAGCCTCTGATGGATGGCCGCCGCGGTGGTCCCATCCCCTGACCGGTACGCCGTGTGCATTTCGGTCAGCGCGTCTCCCACCAGGTGCCCGGCCACCGAGACCAGGCCCTGAGCCCCCACGGCAAAGTGTCCCAGGGCCAGCGGGTCATCCCCCGAGAGCACGGTCAGGGTGCCTCCCCGCAGGATCTCCGTGGCTTGGGCCAGGGATCCCGAGGCCTCCTTGATGGCCACGATGCGTTCGTGTCGTCCCAGCTCCACGGCGATCCGCGGGTCGAGGTTCACCCCGGTGCGTCCGGGTACGTTGTAGAGAACAATCGGGACGTCCACTGCATCCGCCACCGTCAGGAAGTGTCGTCGAAGCCCCTCCTGGGTCGGCTTGGCGTAGGGTGGGGTGACCAGCATGCATCCATCCACCCCCCGTGCCGCCGCGGCGCGGGTCGCCTCGATCGTTTCGCGGGTCGACCCGGCTCCGGTCCCCGCGAGGACGAAGGCGCGCCCCGCGGCTTCCTCCACCGCCAGTTCCCACACCCGTTCCCGTTCGGCCGGGGTCAGTGCGCTCCCCTCCCCGGTGGATCCCGTCGCCACCAGCCCCACGACCCCCTGATCCAGGACGTGGCGGGCGACCGCGCGGAACCCGGCTTCGTCCAGCTTGTCCTGGTGAAACGGGGTGACGAGGGCGACGCTGATACCTTCGAACATGCGGGCAAACTCCTTAGGGTGATTCCGGGTCGACGGGACCGGGCGCAGGCGCCGGGCCGCAGGATGGAACGGCCCATTCTCCCACATCGTGTTCCTCGGCGGGGCCCAGCGTGATGTGCTCGTGCTGGGTCGCCGGTTCCCCCTGGTCCCGTCGTCGATTGCGGTTGAGGTCGCAGAAGGCGTCCAACCGGTAGACCCCCGGAGGCAGTTGACGCAGGGTGAACGGGCCGGCCCCCTTGATCTCCACGCGGGCCCGCGGGGTGGCGAAGCTGTCCGCATCCGCGGCAAAGGCCTCCACCCACACCGGGGTACTGTCCCCCTCCGCCCGGGCGAGGATCCCCCGGATGGATCCGGGGGCCTCCGGGTCAACCAGGGCCAGGGGCAAAGTGCGTGTGGGGTGATCCGAAGTGAGGATCACCGTCTCCGGGAGGGCGCTCATGAACTCGCCGGTCGTGTCCAGGACCCGGTTCTCGTTGCGGTCCACGAGGGCCACCAGCCAGCGTCTGGCACCGTCGGCAGGAAGTCCATCGAGTCGGTAGGCACCGGAAGGCAACATCTGGGTGATGGCCTGGGGATCGGTCGTGTTGATATCGGGAACCGTGTCCGCCGCGCCGCTGAACAGGGCGACCAGGATCTGACCGGTCTGGGACTCCCGTCCCTTCACCTCCACCGTGCCTTCCACCACGCCGGGCCAGAGCGAGTCCCCGGTCGAGAACACCCACCGCACCGGAGCCTGCATGGCGTTCTGGCGCCTGGCCCGCGTGCGATCCTTGAGCGCGGTGGTGAGCAGGACGCCTACCGTGGTCGAGTCGGGGAAGGGGCGCCGAGGCCGGATGGTGACCCGGGTTCCCGAGATATCGATTCCCGGTTTCTCGAGCCCCTGCGGGGTGACCCACAGCGCGCGTTCCAGGGTCTTGTTGTCGATCTTCTCGCTCAGCTCGATCACGATCGACGCATCCGTGGGAACCGCGGTCCTCTGACTGTCGGGGGACACCGCCAGGACCTCGGGAGCCCGGGTATCCTCCGGTCCCCCGGGGGGGGCCATCTGGCGGGCGCAGCCGATCAGCCCGGCCATCAGCAGGACCACGGCGATCCACCGCCCTGCCGCCCCGGCAAGGCTGCCGCGGCCCGGGGCGGGTCGGGGGATCCTCAGCGTCCGCCTCCCATGAGGGTGACCAGCAGTGCGTTCTGGGCGTGCATTCGGTTCTCCGCCTGATCGAACACCCGGGAGTGGGGTCCGTCGAGGACGCCGTCGGTGATCTCTTCCCCGCGGTGTGCGGGCAGACAATGGAGGACCACGCAATCCGGCTTGGCCCGGGCCACCATGGCCTCATTCACCTGGTACGGCATGAATACCTTCCTGCGCGCCGCGGCTTCCTCTTCCTGACCCATGCTGGCCCACACATCGGTATAGATGACGTCCGCGCCATCCACCGCCCTGGCCGGATCATGCTCGATCACGATGCGCCCGTTCGCTTCGGACTGCGCGAGAGCGAGGAACTCCGCATCCGGCTCGTAGCCTTCGGCGCAGCAGAGAGTGAAGTGGAACGGCAGGCGCCGCGCGGCGTTCATCCAGGACTTGGCCACGTTGTTCCCGTCCCCCACGAAGGTCACCTTGCGACCCTCGATGCTCCCCAGGGACTCCCGTACCGTCTGGAGGTCGGCCACGATCTGGCACGGGTGGAATGCGTCGGTAAGTCCGTTGATCACCGGGACGCTGGCGTACTCGGCCAGTTCCTCCACCCAGGCATGGGAAAAGGTCCGGATCATGATGCCGTCCACATAGCGGGAGAGCACCCGGGCCACGTCCCGGATCGCCTCCCGCGATCCCATCCCGATCTCCTTGTCGGTGATGTAGAGCGCGCTCCCGCCCAGCTTGGACATGCCGGACTCGAACGAGACCCGGGTGCGCAGACTCGGCTTGTGGAAGATCAGGGCCAGCACCCTCCCCTTGAGCGGGGGGTCGAGGCGCCCGGCGGCGAGGTCCGCCTTGAGCAGCGCGGCCCGATCGAGGAGCGCATTCAGTTCCGGGGTGGTGAAGTCGGTAACGGTGAGGAAGTGACGCGTGGACATCCGAATCTCCTAGGACCCGTCCTCCGCCCGGGGGTGAGCCTGGGCGTGGGCCGAGCGTAAGCGTTCCATGGTGATGTGGGTATAGACCTGGGTGCTGGACAGTGAGGCGTGGCCAAGCAGTTCCTGGACCGCGCGGAGCTCGGCCCCCCGATCCAGAAGATGCGTGGCAAAGGTGTGGCGAAGCAGGTGCGGGCTCATTCCGGCCCGGGCCGCAACCGAGAGCAACCGGCGCCGCACCAGCCGCTGGATGGTGCGGGTGGAAAGGGGACCCTCCCGCCCCGGAAACAGCGGATCACCCGGACGCGGGGGGGGCAGGGTGGCGTGGTACCGGTCGAGGGCATCGAGCGCGCGGCGGGTGACCGGAACGCGCCGCTCCTTGTTGCCCTTCCCGCGAACCTGGAGCAACGCGGACGGCCGGATCAGATCCCGTTCCCGCAACCCGGCCAGTTCCGAGAGACGGATGCCGGTACCGTAGAACAATTCCAGGATGGCCCGGTCCCGCGGTCCGCGGGGATCCCGATCCCATGCCGTCCCGTCCAGGAGTCCGGCCAGTTCCTCCTCGGAGAGAAACGGCGGCAATCGCCTGGGGGCCCGCGGCCCCTTGAGTTCGGGCCCGATGTCCAGGCCCTCGGTCCCCCGCCCCCGCAGATAACGGCGAAACGAGCGCAACGTCGCCAATCGACGGTTCATGGTGCGCTCGGACAGTCCGCGTCGGGTGAGGCTGCGCAGGTATGCGCGCACCGCGTTCTCGTCGATCTCCTCCACCCGGGGAGACCGTCCGTCCCGGGATTCCAGGAACGCGCGGAAATCGGCGAGATCCCTCCGATACGCGGCCACGGTGTGGTCGGAGTAGCGTCGCACCGTCTTCAGGTGATCCAGGAAAACCGGAACACGCGAGTCCATGGGGTCAGCCGGCGGTCCCGTGGCACTTCTTGTACTTCTTGCCGCTGCCGCAGGGACAGGCATCGTTGCGGCCCACCTTCTTGCCTCCCCTGATCGGCTCCCGGGCCACGGGGGGAGCCGAGGTGGCGGTGGCGACCGGCTTCTGATCGAAGGCCGAGTAGGCCGCGTGTCGTTCCACCGCGCGGGGTGCGGCGGCGCCCTGCGGGGCCTGGGGGGCACCGGGAGGACCTTCCCGCACCACGGAAACGCGGAACAGGCGACGCAGGACTTCCGTTCCCATGGTGCCCATCATGATCTCGAAGGCGCCGAACCCCTCCCGCTTGTACTCGACCAGGGGATCCTTCTGGGCATAGGCCCGGAAACCGATCCCCTCCTTGAGCATGTCCATCTCGTAGAGATGGTCGCGCCACTTCTCGTCGATGATGGAGAGCATGACCCGGCGCTCCACCTCGCGGGTGATGTCGTCACCCCAATCGTTCTCGCGTCGGGTATAGGCGTCGCGAGCCTGTTCCTGGAAGTGGGCCACCACGTCCTGGAGCATGACCCGTTCGCCGAGGAGGGCATCGATGGACATCGGGGCCACGATCAGCATCTCGATGTCCGCCGCAATCAGCCGGATGACATCCTCGCTCACCGGATCCTCGGGGTCGGTGACATGCCCCTCGATCTCGGTTTCCACCGCGCCGTCGAGGTAGCCGAGGATCTCCTCCCGCATCGACTCGCCGTCGATCACCCGGGCCCGTAGCCCATAGACCACTTCGCGTTGCCGATTCATGACGTCGTCGTACTCGAGCAGGCGCTTGCGGATGGAGAAGTTCTGCTGCTCCACCTTCTTCTGCGCGTTCTCCACCGCACGGGTGAGCCAGCTGTGTTCGATGACCTCACCCTCTTCCGCTCCGAGCTTTTCCATGACCGTGGCCACCCGCTCCGAGCGGAAGAGCCGCATCAGGTCGTCCTCGAGGGAAAGGAAGAACCGTGTGCTCCCGGGATCCCCCTGGCGACCGGAGCGGCCCCGCAGCTGGCGATCGATGCGCCGGCTTTCATGGCGCTCCGAGCCGATGATGGCGAGGCCCATGTCCCCGCTCTCGTCGGTCGCCCCCGGGGACCCGTCGCTCGGCAGGACCCCGGCCCCCAGCTTGATGTCGGTTCCACGGCCGGCCATGTTGGTGGCGATGGTCACCGCACCCGATTCCCCGGCCCGGGAGACGATCTCCGCCTCCCGCTGGTGGTGCTTGGCGTTGAGGACGTTGTGCTTGACCCCGCGCCGCTTGAGGAGACGGCTCAGGGTCTCGGAGACCTCGACCGTGGTGGTGCCCACGAGAATCGGGCGGCCTACCTGCTGCAACCGGGCGATCTCCTCGATGATCGCGTTGTACTTCTCGCGCCGGGTCCTGAAGATGTAGTCGTTGTGGTCCCTGCGGGCCATGGGACGGTGGGTGGGGATCTTCACCACATCGAGTTCGTAGATCTCCCAGAACTCGGTCGCCTCGGTTTCGGCGGTTCCGGTCATCCCGGCCAGTTTCTCGTAGAGGCGGAAGTAGTTCTGGATGGTGATGGTGGCGAAGGTCTGGGTCTCGCCCTCGATACGGACCCCTTCCTTTGCTTCCACCGCCTGGTGCAGTCCATCCGACCATCGTCGTCCGTGCATGAGGCGCCCGGTGAACTCGTCCACGATGACGACCTTGCCGTCCTGGACCACATACTCCACGTCCTTCTCGTAGAGGGAGTACGCCTTGAGGAGCTGCATGAGGGCGTGCACGGTGTCGGCGCGCTGCGCATACCGCAGGAATGCCTTCTCCTTCTCCGCCACCCGGTCGGTCGGATCGATCTCCTCGTTGGCCTCGATCGCCTCGATCTCCTCGGAGAGGTCCGGGAGGATGAACATGTCCGGGTTGTTGGGGGCCAGGGCGTGGCGTCCCTTGTCGGTGAGGTCGGTGTCCCGGGTCTTCTCGTCGATGGTGTAGTAGAGATCCTCGTCCAGCTCCCCCATCCGCTTGTCCCGGTTGGCCTCGAACTCCGTCTTGCGGATGTTCTTGGCCAGACCCGGACGATCCGAGGTGAGCTTGATGAACCGCTTGTTCTTGGGGGCCGCCCTCTGGATCTGGAGCAGCTTCACCGCCGTCTCGTAGGAGACGTCCTCGTCTTCCCCGTCCGAGAGTTCCTTCTCCACGTCCCGGATCAGGTTGTTGACCAGTCCCTGTTGCAGGCGAACCACCCGGTCCACCATGGGACGCATGTCGGAGTAGTTGTCGTTGGACTTGGTTACCGGCCCGGAAATGATGAGCGGGGTCCGAGCCTCGTCGATGAGGACGTTGTCCACCTCGTCCACGATCACGTAGTGGTGCTGCCGCTGGACCTGGTCCTCCTTGCGCACCGCCATGTTGTCGCGAAGATAGTCGAACCCGAATTCGTTGTTGGTACCGTAGGTGACATCCGCCCCGTAGGCTTCCCGCCGCTGGGGCGGGGTCATCTCGTGCTTGATCACGTCCAGCCGCAGTCCCAGCCACTCGAGGATGGCCCCCACCCACTCCCGGTCACGCTGGGCGAGGTACTCGTTGACCGTGATCAGATGCGCCCCCTTGCCGGGAAGCGCATTGAGGTAGAGGGGCATGAGGGCGACCAGGGTCTTGCCCTCGCCGGTGGCCATCTCGGCGATCTTTCCCTCGTGGAGAACGATGCTCCCGACCAGCTGGACGTCGTAGGGGACCATTTGCCAGGAGATGGGCTGACCGACCACGTTCCAGGTCTTGCCGACATGGCGTCGGCAGGCTTCCTTGACCACCGCGAAAGCCTCCGGAAGGAGGTCGTCCACGGTCTCCCCCGCCTCGATCCGTTCGCGGAACTCGGGCGTCTTGGCCTTGAGCTCCTCGTCGGTCAGGTCCTGGTAGCCCTCCGCGTTTGCATTGATCGCGTCCACCAGGGGCTGGATGCGCTTCATGTCCCGTTCGAACTTCGTGCCGAACAGGCGCTCGATGAGGCGCGTGAAGAATTTTTTCAGGGACTCGAACATGCGGCGAACCGACTCCTTGAGGGCGACCAAACTCCGCGGGACGTGGAACGAACCCTCAACGCTAACAGAGGCCGATTCCCGGGAGCAAGCTGGTCTCTGGCCCGGAGTTGGCGTCCCCGGGGGGTCTGCGTGGCTAGGAGCCGGCCAACCCCAGTCGGACCGCGAAGACCCGGCCGTCCATGGCGCCGAAGTAGGCGGTCCCGTCCCCGATGCGCGGGGAGGAGAACGAGGCGGCATCGGTCCGGATCCCGGCCAGTTCCTTGCCGGTCATCCAGTCGAATCCGTGGAGGACGCCGTCGTAGGCGGTGATCCAGACCGCTTCACCCAGGAACGCCGGCCGGCTTTTCACCGCGCCCCCCACCGTCCCCTGCCACACGACCTGACCCATCGCGACATCGATGCCGAGAATCCGGCCGGAGTCGGCGCCGATCACCACCCGACCCTCGTGATAGGCCGGAGAACCGCCCACATCGGACGCGGCATCCACGCTCCATACCGTTTCGCCTGTCGCGGCGTCCAGGGCCAGGACCGCGCCGGTCCCCGCCCCCAGGATCACCTTGCCTTCGGCTACCACCGGGCTCGAGTAGATGGCTCCCAACCCCTCGGCCCGCCATACGCGGGATCCGGTGGCCGGGTCGTAGGCCGTCACCCGCCCATTGAGGTCCCCCACCACCACGACTCCCTCCCCCAACGCGGGGCTGGACCAGAGAACCGCCCCCACGTCCTTCTTCCAGCGAACGGTTCCGTCGACGGGGTTCACCGCATACAGATGGTGGTCATACGAACCCAGGAATACCGTGTCGTCCCCGACCACCGGCGAGGCCACGATCTTGCCGCCGGTGGGGACGGTCCATAGCTCTTCACCCGTCGTGCGGGCCAGACCATAGATGGTCCCGTCATACGCACCGAGAACCACCGCCTCACCCGCCAAGGCGGGCGACGAACCAAAGCCGCTCCCGGCGGCGTAGGCCCAGACCCGGGAGCCGTCCACGGCGGAGAGAGCATAGACGCTGCCGTCGCGGCATCCGAACACGACCCGCTCCCCGTCGACGAGGGGCGTCGAGGTCACCGGCTGCGGGAACGTCGTCTCCCACAGGATGGCCGCAGGCACCGAGGCCAGGTCCGGGATCAGCGGTGCGGTGGCCGCGTCCGTTTCTTCGACCGCGGCCGGGCCGGGCTCGGAGCTGCCCGGGCGGAGCTGCGTGACATAGGTCACCAGCATGGCGATCGCTCCCAGCGCGGCAATGAGCCCGAGCCAGAACCCGAGACCCCGCGAGGGTTCGTCCAGGAGCCCTTCTCCCCGCACCGTATCCGGTTCGCTCCGGGTCCGGAAGATCGCCGGTTCCGAATCGTCTTCGGCGAGGATCTCATCCACCGAGGGCGCGTGATCGAGGTCCCGCGGCACCAAGGCTGGGGCTTCGACGTCCAGGGCCGGCGCGGACTCCTCGGGTTCCTCTTCCTCGAGGGGGGCGTCGGCGGTCTCGGTCGCCTCGTCGAGTGCTTCCAGTCTCTCGAGTTCGTCCAGGTCCTCCCGCTGCCGCGCTTCATCCAGGGCGGCCAGGGCTTCCAGCTCGCTGAGCGGTGCGCCGGGATCCGAATCCGCGGGCGGCTCGGCCGGGGCCGGTTGGGTAATCGCCTCTTCGGGAGCCGCGACACTGGGCGTCTCCGCGGGAGCCGGGTCATCCGGGGGTTCCGGGCGCTCCGGGGTCGTCTCGACGGATGGCTCGGGGGCACGCCCGGGCTCTTCCACCGGTGTATCGAAGAGATCGGCAAAGTCGGTTTGTCTGGCCCGCTCCGGGACGCGGCCCTGGGCCCCGCGTTTGCGGGGCGCTTCGGGGGTGCCCACTGCACCACTGGCCATGTCCCGGTCGAAAGTGGTCAGGCTGGGTGGGGTCGAGGAGGCCTGGCGCAGCGTCGCCCCGCGACCGGCCGCGACTGCGGCCAATCCCTGCTTGGCCACGAACGAGATGATGAGGCCTCCGTCGGCCACGCCGCCCCGCTCCAGTCGGTTGATGAACTCGGCCAGTTGGGGGCCCTCGCTTCCCGCCCCCGGGATTCGCCCCAGGAAGAACCGCAATTCGGTGGATGCGGGGGCCTCGCGGGGTTCGTGGGCCTGGATGGGATCCCCGGCCTGCGGGGCGAGCGGGACCAGGCACACCTCGCCCGATGTCATGAACCGGACGGTCTCGTTCTCCAGGACGGCCACGCCCAACGCGATGGGAGTCTCCCGTTCCTTCGACTCGTGATTGGCGATCCGCACCGCGCCCTCGAGCAGGGTCGAGGTGGGCGCGTTGGCCGGAATCCCCTTCAGGTACCGGACCGCGGCCTGGCCCGCGCGTAATGCGGCATCCCGGTCGCCGCTTCCCGACGCCGGACCCACGACAAGGAAGTGCGCGACCCGGGGACCTGTTGCAGCCAACTCGAAGTAGGACCACCACCCGGAGTTCCTGAACGGACGCAGGGTGTGGCATCGTGCAGTCAAAGGCATGAGGACGCGTTCCCTCGTATTACATGGCCCGGACGCGCGTGCGCGTCCCGGTAGTTGAATGCGTCCTTGGCACGTTGCGCTCCCTCAGCGTGCCTCGGAGCCAATGGATTCCAGCGTTCCATGTGTACCATAGTACGCGCCGTAGAGCCACCGTAGCCAGGGGATGCGCCGCACATAACCGTATGTTTCACGGTACCCGATGCATTCGATGAAGACCTCCCCGGTGTCTCCACCCGCGCGCTCGATCCACTCGTAGACCTTGCCCTCGCCCGCGTTGTACCCGGCGAGTGTGGGCAACACCTCATCCCCGAACTCCGCCATACGCTCGGCAAGAAACCCGGTTCCCAGGGCGATGTTCACCGAGGGACGAAACAGCGCCTCGACCCCGAGCGGGGGGGCGTCCCCCGCGTTGATCATCCGGGTCAACGTCGCGGGCAGGATCTGCATGAGTCCACGCGCATCGGCCCGCGAGACCGCCATCGGGTCGTACAGGCTCTCCTGTCGCATGAGGGCCCAGATCAACTCCGGCTCCAGGCCGCGGTGGGTTGCCTGGGCCGTCACGTCCGCGTGGTAGCACGCCGGGTAGAAAAGCCGATCGTATCCTCCCTGATGGGGATGCGTGGAGGGGAGCAGGGAGCGGCACCGGTTCGCCCAGCGCACGCCCTCCGGAAACAGGTCGTGGGCGGTGGCGGCAAAGGTCAGCGCCTCGAGAAGGGCCGTGTTGCTGCCGTCGACATCCACGGCCCGGGTCCATTCGAGTCGGGCCTGGGCCGGCTGCCCCAGTTCCGCGAGCCGCAATCCGCGCAGGTAGTGCTGCTTGACCGGATCCGCCCATCCGACCTCCTCGGCCAGGGAGCGCAGGGGAAGGGACGGGTCCAGGGGGCAGGCCTCGGGTCGGTCGGGGGGCGTGCTGCGGATGTCGTACCGTGCTCTCAACGCTACCCCGTAGTAGTCCGCGGGCATGCTCCGGGCCGCTCCGGCCCGCGCCGCCCGCTGTGCCTCTTCCGGCCGACCCAACTCGGTGAGCACGCGTGCCGTCCAGAAAGCGGCCTGCTCTTCATCCTCCGCCTCCCGACTCTCGCGGAACGCGGCGCGAAAGTCCTCGAGGGCGCCTTCGAGGTTCCCCTGACGATACCGGTCGAAGCCCCGTCGGAACCGGGCGTCCCGGGCCCGGCTGTGCTGGGGATGCCGCGTGATGAGCAGGCTGTAGGTCGTTTCGGCCTCGGCCCACCGGGCCAGGCTCTCGTACTCCCGCCCCAGTTCCCAGTTCGCCGCGACCCCGTCGGAGTTGGCCTCGTCCAGGAGCGAGCGGTAGAGCGGGTCCATGGTCGCGATGCGACCGGTATTGCGATGGATGCGGGCCAGGATGAGCGTGGCTTCCCTGGCGTCCTCGGCCCGCTGTGCATCCCGCAGGGACTCCAGGATCGGCTCGGCGTCCCGGTACCGCTTGGCGCGGTAGAGGTAGCGGGAGAGTCGCAGCCCCACGTCCTCGCGGATGGCGCGTGGCTCCGTCGGATCGTCCAGGACGGCCATCATCCAGGGCAACGCCGTACTGCCCTGCACCGGCAACATGCGTTCGCGCAGGAGGACCTCCTGTCCCCGCGCCACTGCCAGCGAGGGGTCGTCCTTGCCCAGGTCGATTCGGGTGGCCAGGGCCTCGTCGGCCAGACGCGAGGTGCCGAAGCGGTTGACCAGGGCCTCCAGTTCCAACGCGGCTTCCCGGACATAGCCCTGGGCCAACAGGGCCTCGGCCAGGAACGCCCGCAACTCGGGGCTGTCCGCGTGCGGGAGGGAGAGGCGGGCTTCCTGGACCGACGCGGCGGCATCCCCCCGCTCGAGCATGGCCCGGGCCCGGGTGAGCCGGACGCGCGGGACGCGCAGGCTGCGGACGTTCTCGGCGACGAGGGCATCGGCCCACTGCACCGCCGCACTGTCCTCCCCCGCCTGGTCGGCGATGGCCCACAGCCGGTACAACGCTTCGTCCCGCAGCAGGAATGTTTCGCGAGCGGCAATGCCGCACGCCACTTCGGCGAGCAGGATGGGATCGCCGATGCGTTCCCGCGACATGTGATCCGCGTTGGCGACCTGGATCGCGGCGAGCCCCACCGCAAGGGAGACCCGGCCACGACTGGGCGAGCCCTCCGGGGGAAAGCTGTTTCCCCACACGGAGAGGAGCGCTTCGGACCACTCCGGTCGTCGTTCCGACAGGGCCAACTCGAGCCAGGTTCCGCGCTCGGGCCAGGGGAGTTCGTGCAGGAGTTCCGGTGTGCGGATGGCCTCCTCGAGGGTGCGCAACGCTTCGGTGCGCGTGTGCCCGGCCTGTCGGAGGGCAACGCCGTCCCCGTGGAACACCGCCACCACCAGGGCGCGTCGGGAGGTCACCACGGAATCCATCGCGGCGGTCAGGGTGGCCGTATCGGTTGTGGCGTGGGCGAGGGAAACGGGAAAGAAGACAGCGGCCAGGGACCACGCAAGAACCCCGGCACGCGCGGCAAGCGCGCCCATGGCCCGCTCCCGGCCTGTTCTTCGAGTCCTGTTCATCGTGTCACGACCAGTTTGACGGTGGAAACCGAGGCGTCGGGGGCCCGAGCTTGCAGGAAATACACTCCAGCGGCAACCGGAGTTCCGAACGCATTGCGTCCGTCCCATGCGGTGGTGCGTGTACCGGGACCGGCGACCGCGAGGGACTGTTGCCGCACCACACCTCCCGCGGCGTCCAGCACGGCCAAGGTGTACGTCCCGGCGGGCGCGTCCGCGTCCACGATCAGGGTCCAGGTCTGGGTAGCGCCACCCGGGAGCGGATTGGGCGCGGCGGTGATGCGGGCCGTGCTGCCCAGCGACGGCCCGGGAATCGAAAGGAGCCGGGTGTCCCAGGTCGCGGGACCGTCGATCTCCACGCTCACCCAGTCGACCCGGGCCTGGGGTCCCATCCCCGACAGGGCGACCTCGAGTACCCTGCCGGCGGTGCCGTTCCAATGGGCCTCACCCAGGGGCCAGGTTGCAGTCACCGCCGGGACACCCTCCCACAAGGTGATCCGGGCCGGCACGCCGTTCGATTGCGCCAGGACCCGTACCCGACGTGGATCCTCCGCTACCTGCTCCAGGACGAACTCGTTGGTGGATCGCGCTCCCAGGGTGGCATCCCGAACGGTCCAGGAGCCTTCCCCGCCGTCGTAATCGCTGGTCAAACGCAACCGCAGTCGAACCGTTTCCCCCCCAACCGCGGATCCGAGGGCATCCAGACGATCCCCATGGCCCGACAAGGCATCCATCCCGGCCAGCACGCTTCCCCCCGTGCGCAGGATGGTGTATCCCCAACCGGTCCCGGGGGCCAGGATCTCCTGCGGGCCGTTCTGCCGTACGAGTTCGACCCGGATCCCATCCAGGGCGAGATCCGGCGCGAGCGCCTCGATGGCCCAGGCATGATCCAGGAGCAGCGCCGCCCGGGGCCGGGGCCCGGAGGTCGTGCTCAGCGGAACCCGGAACCAGGGGCTCAGGAGCGACGTGTCCAGAAACGGGTCGAAGGGACCCGTGGCAACCCACTGGTCGGCAACGAATTCCCATGGGGACTCGCCCCGGGTGGTCACCACCTCGTAGGACTCCAGGTCCCGGGCCAGTCCCCCCGCCCCGAAACGGACCCAGACCGTATCGACCACCGTTTCGAGGGTCCAGAGACTGGTCACCTCGAGGACCAGGGGAACCAGGTCCCCGGTGCCCCCGGCGGCCTCCGGCTCGAGGACCAAGACCAGACCGTCCGAGAAAACCACGTCGTTGCCGGGGACGGTGAACCGGTTCGTCGTCGTCCGCGTGAGCGACCCATCCGGGGTCCTGAAATACACCCGGCTCGTGTCCGGCCATTGGGCGCGCAGATCCACGGAGCCGCCGGAAATCGATGTGTTGGCGACCCGGACCGCAAGGGTCCGGTTGTTGTTGTCGAGGATCACCCGCTCCACGGACAAGGCGGGTAGGCCATCCCGATAGGCGCGCACCCCCATCGGGTCGAACTCGAGCACGACGCCCGAAGGGAGACCCTCCGGGTATTGGAGCGACGGCGACGAGAGGTCATCGAGACGTGCCGTGCAATCCCCGAAACCGGGACAAACCTGTGCCCGCAACTCGACCAGGGCGCGGGTGCAACTCCCGTTGAATCCTTCCCGGGCATCCACGAAGTAGACCAGCCATCCGGGTTCGGGGGCGTTGAGGCCGTTGGCTCCCGTGCGTCGCTCCACCAGGAAGTACCGGTCGGGATCCGAGGTGGCGGCGCGGATGTACTGGGTTTCATCATCCAGGGGAACGGTGATGAGAGGGGCCCCCAGGACGCCGTGGTCCCGGGTCGGCTCGCTCACGAAGCCCAGTTCCTGCCTGCTGTAGGCGGAAAGCGTCGACGGGGCCTGTCCCTCATCCAGGTTCGCCCCGGTCGCCATGAGCGCCACGTCGCCGACCCCGGGGCCCGGACACAGCCCGTTGCGGGTGTAGAGATCCGGAAACCCGAAGAGATGTCCCGTCTCGTGCGCCCACACGCCGATCGCGTCCTGGGTCGAGGCCAAGGCGTAGGGGAAGAAGGTTGCGTCCCCGTACACCTGCTGCTCCAGCAGATCGAAGGCGTGGGGAAGAAGGACCGAGCAGTCCTGCCCCACCTCCCCTTCCAGGGCGGGCGGACCGGAATGCAACACGAGCAACCCGTCCACGATGCCGTCACCGGTATTGTCGAACCGTCGGAAGTCCACCGCATCGACGGAGCGGGTGATTGCTTCCTCGACCAGCCGCCGCGCGTTGTTGGGATAGGCGAAGCGTGGATCCCCGTGACAATTCGCGAAGGTGGAACCCTCCGCGTACCAGGTGCGCGGCATCCAGGCCTCCAACTCGGGAGCCAGGGTGACCTCGATGCGGAGTCGGTCGCCGGTCGCGCCCAGGTAGTAGCCTCGCAGGGCGTCCAGTGCCTCGTCGTTGAGGCGTGCCTGGAGATCGCCGCCCCCCACGATCCGATCCTCCGGGAAACGGATGGGCACCACCACCAGGCGATACACCGTCGGCTCGTTGCCCGGGATCAGCTGGAAGAACTCGGGTTGAAGCTTCACCGCCGGGGTGGCCGCGGCGTCGACCCCCCAGACGATCAGCATGGCTAGGGAGAGCAGTACCCGAGCCGGACTCAAGCGCATCATGGCGCTCCGATCAGCCCTGGGGTGGAGGTCATTCCCATTCGATGGTGGCGGGGGGTTTGCTCGTCACATCATATACCACGCGATTGACGCCGGGGAGGCTGTTCACGATCCGGTTGGCCACCGTACCCAGGACCTCGGGGGGCATGGGAAACCAATCCGCGGTCATCCCATCGGTGCTGGTCACAGCCCGCAGCGCGATCACGTTGGCGTAGGTGCGTTCGTCCCCCATCACCCCCACCGAGCGCACCGGGAGGAGGACCGCGAACGCCTGCCAGATGTCGTCGTACAGACCGAACTCGTGCAGGGCATCGATGTAGATGCGATCCGCCTCGCGCAGGGTCTCGGCGTCCTTCCGGGTGACCGGTCCCAGGATACGCACGGCGAGCCCCGGGCCGGGGAACGGATGCCGTCCCACCACCTTCTCCGGGAGCCCCAGCTGGCGACCCAACTCCCGCACCTCGTCCTTGAACAGTTCCCGCAGGGGCTCGACCAGTTCCAGGTCCATGTGTTCGGGGAGTCCCCCCACGTTGTGGTGGGACTTGATGGTGGCGGACGGTCCGGCTACCGAGACGCTCTCGATCACGTCGGGATAGAGGGTGCCCTGGGCGAGGAACGTGGCTCCCTCGATCGTCCGGGCCTCTTCCTCGAACACCCGGATGAACTCCTCGCCGATGATCTTCCGCTTGCGCTCCGGATCCTCGACCCCGGCCAGCCGGGTCAGGAACCGATCGCTGGCGTCGACGTCCCGGATGGTCAGACCGAATTCCTCGCCGAGCACGGTGAGCACTTCCTGGACCTCTCCGGTTCGCAGCAGACCGTGATCCACGAACACGCTGGTCAACCGGTCGCCGATGGCCCGGTGCAGCAGACAGGCCACCACGGCGGAGTCCACTCCCCCGCTCAGTCCACAGATGACCCGGCCCTGCTCGCCAACCTGTTCCCGTATCTTCCCGATCGCGTGGTCGAGGAAGTCGGCCAGGTTCCAGTTCGCCTCTGCCCCGCAGACCCCGAACACGAAGTTGCGCAGCAGGGTCGTGCCATGCTCGGTGTGGGCCACCTCGGGATGGAACTGGATCCCGTAGAACCCACGTTGGCGATCCTCCGTCGCGGCCACGATGCCGTCCCGCGTCCGGGCGTCGACGGTAAACCCCTCGGGCAACCCGGTGACCGAATCCCCGTGGCTCATCCAGACCGTGGAGGTTTCGGGAAAGCCCTGCAGCAGGGTTCCCTCGCCGTCCCGCTGGACCACGGCCCGCCCGTACTCCCCTTGCCCGACATGGGCCACATGACCACCGAGTTGATCCACCATGACCTGGAGTCCATAGCAAACGCCCAGGATCGGCACGCCCAGGGACAGCACCCCGGGGTCCGGTTTGGGTGGCTCGCCGCGGTACACGCTCGCCGGTCCTCCGGACAGGACAATGCCCTCCGGGGCCTTCTCCCGGATCGCGTCCAGGGACATGGAGTAGGGGTGGATTTCGCAGTACACCCCCTGTTCCCGCACCCGGCGGGCAATGAGCTGGGTGAACTGTGATCCGAAATCAAGAACGAGAATCATCGGGTCTCCCTAGTGCTTGAAACTCCGCCGCCCGGTAAACACCATGGCCAACCCGTGCTCGTTCGCCGCGGCAATGACCTCGTCATCCTTGACGGATCCTCCCGGCTGGATGATCGCGGTGGCGCCCGCCGCCGCCGCGGCGTCGATGCCGTCCCGGAACGGGAAGAACGCATCCGAGGCGAGCACCCGGGTTCCCGAGGGAAGCTCGGCCCGCGCCGCCCGATCCGCAGCCTGTTTCACCGCGTCGACCCGGGAGGTTTGCCCACACCCGAGCCCGACCATCCCGTCCCCGGCTCCGAGCACGATGGCGTTGGACTTGGCATGACGACACATGATCCACGCCGTCTCGAGGGCCGCTGCTTCCTCCGGGGTCGGCTCGCGGCGGGAAACGACGGCGCGTTCCACATCCCCCCGCTCCCCGTCCGGAGTCTGCACGAGCCACCCACCGGCCACCGGCCGGATCTCAAGCCCCAGCGGCGGACCGGACACCTCCGCCTCGACCACCCGGAGGTTCTTCTTCCGGCCCAGGATCTCCAGGGCCGCCGGCTCGACGGAGGGAGCGACGATGCACTCGAGAAAGATCTCCTGCATGGCCCCGGCGGCGGCGGCGGTGAGCGGGCGGTTGAGCGCCACGATGCCTCCGAACGCACTCAACGGATCCGCGGCAAGGGCTCTTCGGTACGCCTGTTCCATGTCCGCATGGAACCCCACCCCGCACGGGTTGAGATGCTTGACGATGACCGCGGCCGGTTCCCCGAACGCGCCGGCAAGCCGGTAGGCCGCATCGAGGTCGAGATAGTTGTTGTAGGAAAGCGCCTTCCCCTGATGCTGTCGCAGCGCGGCCAACCCATGCGGGGCACTCCCGGCCGGCCGGTAGAGCGCTCCCTCCTGGTGCGGGTTCTCGCCATAGCGCAACGAGGCCACCCGGCTCAGACTCAGGGGGATGCGCTCCCGCAGGACCGGCGCCTCGGGGGGATCGATCAGCGGGCCCAGCCGCTCGGTGATGCTGCCGTCGTAGGATCCGGTGCGACGGAAAACCTTCAGGGCCAGTTCCCGGGCCAGGGGGACCGGCACGCCCTTCTCCAGGTGCCCGATCACCCGGCCGTAGTCCTCGGGGTCGCAGACCACGACGACGTGCTCCGAGTTCTTGGCCGCGGCGCGCAGCAGGGTCGGGCCGCCGATGTCGATCTCCTCGATCAACTCGGCCAGGGGAACGTCGGTCCGCGCCGCCACCGTCTCGAAGGGATACAGATTGACCACCACCAGATCAATGGGTTCCACGTTGAGCTGGACCAGTTGCTCCATGTGGGCCGGCTTGCTCCGGTCGGCCAGGATGCCGGCGTGGATCACCGGGTGCAGGGTCTTCACCCGTCCGTCCAGGCACTCGGGAAACCCGGTGATCTCGCTGACCTCGGTCACCTCGGTACCGCTCTCCCGCAGACAGGCCGCGCTTCCCCCGGTGGAGATCACGGTCACGCCGGCCCGCGTCAAGGCACGCCCCAGGACGTCGAGGCCGGTCTTGTCCGACACGCTGACCAGGGCCCGACGAATCCGGATCATTTCCAGGTCTCCCGCGTGAAGCGCAGCGGATGCTCCGGATCGACCAGCATGGCGTAGGCCTCACGGTACCGTTGCGCGCTGGCCTCGATGACCGCACTGGGCAGTTCGGGTCCGGGGGGCTGCTTGTTCCAGTCCAGGGTATCCAGATAGTCCCGCACGTACTGTTTGTCGAACGACTCCTGGGAGCGGCCGGCCTCGTAGCGATCGGCCGGCCAGAACCGCGACGAGTCGGGCGTGAGCACCTCGTCGATGAGGATGATCTCGCCGTCCAGCATCCCGAACTCGAACTTGGTATCGGCCACGATGATCCCGCGGGTTGCGCAGTAGGCGGTGAGATTCGTGTAGATGGACAACGACAGCGTCCGGAGACGTTCCGCGATGTCCTTCCCCACGATGTCCGCCATGACGTCGAGGCTGATGTTCTCGTCATGCCCTTCGTCCGCCTTGGTGGAAGGGGTGAAGATGGGTTCCGGCAGTTTCTCCGATTCCCGCAGACCCTTGGGAAGCTGGATGCCGCACACCGCGCCGGTTCGCTGATAGTCCTTCCAACCCGACCCGGTGATGTACCCCCGCACCACACACTCGACGTCCAGGCGCCGGGTCTTGCGCACCAGGAGGGATCGACCCTCCAGGACATCCCGATAGGGCTGGAACGGCGCCGGAAAGTCGTCCACCGCCCCCGAAACGTAGTGATGCGGGACGACGTCGTCGAGCGCATGGAACCAGGCCACGGAAACCTGGGTCAGCATCTGCCCCTTGCCCGGAATCCCTGTGGGCAGGACGACGTCGAAGGCGGAGATGCGGTCCGTGGCAACCATCAACAGATGGTCGTCGAGGTCGAACAGTTCCCGAACCTTGCCCCGATGGCTCGGTTTCAGGTCACCGAGGTCGAGGCGTGTTACCGGGGGACCGGTGAAGAGCTGGGAGGCCATGCTGGTCGGTACTCCTTGGTGGGACTGGGGTGGGATTGGATGGAGGCGGCATCAATCGCCATAGGTGGCAAGCAGGCTCCTGAGAGCCTCGACGTAGAGAGTGTGTTCCGCTTCGAGAATCCGGGAGGAGAGGGTGTTCACCGTGTCCAGCGGGTCCACCGGCACCGCGCGCTGCGCCACGATCGGACCGGTATCCACGCCTTCGTCGACCCGATGGACGGTGCAACCACTGACCCGCACGCCGTACTCGAGCGCCTGGCGCTGGGCATCCAGCCCGGGAAAAGCCGGAAGGAGCGAGGGGTGGATGTTGACCACCCGGCCGGGAAAGGCGCGGAGGAAACCACCCCGGAGAATGCGCATGAAGCCAGCCAGGGCAACCCATTGGACCCCGGCGTCCTGCAGGATCTCGATGTACTCGGTTTCGGCCGCGGGATCCAGCCGGCCCCCCGGCCGCCGGGGATCGACATAGCGGGCCGGGACCCCGAACTCGCGGGCCCGGTCCAGGACCGGTGCGTCGGGATGATCCGAAATCACGAGGCCGACCCGGGCCGGGAGGTCGCCGCGGGCACAAGCCCGCATCAGTGACGCGGCGTTGGACCCGCGACCCGAGGCAAGGATTCCCAGAACCGTCAATGCGGGCTCCTGATGGAAAGGGCTCGTTCCAGAAATGACGCAAGCAATCTACCAAAGCCGTTCGCACCCCTCAAGACGCGCGCCGCCTGAATCGTTGTTTCAATCCGCGGGGAGGGAATGACTCTGCCGCAGAGAGGCCGGCTTCGTTCCACCGGAACCGGATTCCTCCGCCATGGTCGGTGCGGTGGACCCGGATTCCGAGGGTCTCGAGCCGATCCAGGGTCCTCGGGTCGGGATGCCCATAGCGGTTACCGGAACCGCAGGACACGATCGCCCAGTGGGGGCGGACGCGTTCCAGGAAGTCCGTGCCGCTCGAGCCCGCGCTCCCATGGTGCCCCACCTTGAGAAGGGTCGATGCCAGGGGAAGACCGTTCTCGAGACACTGCGCCTCGGCCAGATCCTCACCATCACCGGTGAAGAGGATGGATACCGGCCCGTCCTCGACCCGGACGACAACCGAGGCCTCGTTCAGGTCCCCGCCCGGGGGCAACGCTTCGGGGTCGCCGGGAGCCGGATGCAGCACCAGAATCCGGGGGTGGGCCCGTCCGGAGTCGGGGGGGCCCATGCCCTCAACTGGCCTACCCAGGGTGAGGGTGTCCCCCGCCGCGACGAGACAGGGGATCCGGTTCGCCCGGGCGAGGACCCGATCCACCGTCCCCGAGGTCCCGCGACGCGACCCATAACCTGCATCAAAGACACGGTCTACAGTGACTCCTGAAAGCAGTGCCTCAAGAGCGCCGACATGATCCCGATGCCGGTGGGAGAGAATCAGACCGTCCACGCGCCGAATCCCCTCGCTTCGCAGGAACGGTAGAATGGCCCGTTTCGCCGCGTTGCCTCCGCGATCGTCCCCGGTGTCCACCACCCACACGCTCCCATCCGAGAGCCGCAGCACCGCGGCGTCCCCCTGCCCCACGTCGAGAAACATGACCCAAGGCCCCGGCGAAGCGGCACGGGGAACAAACACGGCAGCGGCAACGGCCAAGGCCAGAACGGCTGCAACCCCGCGAGCGCGGCCTCGGGCCCGGGTGGAGGGGCGCAGGCCGAACCATCCCAGCATCAGGGCCAGACCGGCCCACACCGCGAGAGGGTTCGGGGCGGGTAGGCGTTCGTGAAACGGGAGCCGATCCGCACCCAGAGCGAGGATCCAACCCACGGCACCGGCGAGGATGCGGGCGGTCTCGGTCCAGGGACTCCCCGCGACCAGACCCAGCAAGGCGGCCGGCAGGAAAAGACCGGTCAAGGGGACGGCGACCAGGTTGGGAAAGAGGGCCAGCGGGGAGAGCGCGCCGAACGCGTTCACGGCCAGGGGAAGGGTCCCCCACTGTGCCCCCAGGCTCACGGTCGGCAGAGCCAGGACGCGTCGCCATCGCCCCCGCCCGGGTCCCAGAAGATCCAGACCAAAGAAGATCCCCAGCACGGCAACCACCGACAGCCGGAATCCCAGGCGTTCGGCGAGGGCGGGATCCAACATGAGCAGCCAGGGGATGACCGCGGTGAGCCAAGCCCAACCGGGACGGTTGCGCCCGGTCCAACGTCCCAGATGCCAGGCGGCGATCATGGCCCCCGCTCTCATCGCGGAAGGTGCGCTCCCGGCCAGCAGGACGTAGAGCCAGGTGGCGATCGGGATTCCAAGATGTCGGGCCGCGCTCCCCGCACTGGCGAGAACCGTCGCGCAGAGCATCGCGACCAGACCCACGTGCAGGCCGCTCACCGCCACCAGATGCGATGCCCCGTTGTGGCGAAAGTCCTCCCGCTCCGCCGGCAGGAGGGCGTCTCCCCTGCCCAGGAGCAGCGCTTCGGCAAAACGTCCGGCAAACCCACCGAGCCGGGTCCCGGCTCGTTCCCGCAGCGTGCGTCGCAGCGACTCGGCGGTCCCCACCCCGCCCGGTCCCCAGCGAGGGGGTTCCGTCGGATCCGGGTGGAACCGCCCCAGGGAACCGGGACGGGTCCATCCCCCGGGATTGGTCGCGCCCCGCTCGGGATCGACCCGCCCGTGCAGCGCAATCCACCGGGAGGGTGGCGTCATCTCCCAGTCGCCGAAGACCACCAGCGTTCCCCTCCCCCGGACCGTCTCCCCGTCAAGCCGGTATGGCCGAATGACGGCGCGAACACCGTAGTCCGCGGGAACCCACTCCACGACCCGGCCGATCAGCCAGAGGTCCGGCGCCCCGCGCAGCCAGGGCTCCGGTTCCTGTCGCAGGGCGCCCGCGCCGAAACCGAGAAACAGGATCGCCGCAACCTGCAGGAGACCGTCGCGGGGGAGGACCGAGGCTCCGCCGTGGGCAGGAACGCGCACCCTGGGACACGCCAGGGCCATCCCGACCCCGAGGCAACCCAACAGGACCGCCAGGGCCGCCGACTGGGGATCCCACCGGGCTCCGAGAAGGAGACCGAGCGCGGTGGGGACGCCGAAGGGGGCTCGCCACGCCATTCCCGCAACCTCGCGGGGACGGGGGGGCTATCGGCACGACCGGGGTGGGTCCCGGAATGAATCCTAGGGAAGCACGACCACCCGGCGGGTCATCGAGACACCGCTGGTGGTCCGAACCCGAACGAAGTACACGCCGGGTGAAACCGGGTGCTCTCCAGGGTTCCAGGCAAAGGGTCCGGGGAGTGGACGTCGGGGTCCCGCGTAGACCTGCCGACCCTGGACATCGAAGACGTGCAACTCACCGCTCCCCGCACCCGGGACCCGGAGTTGGACCCCGCCGGCGGAGGGTTCCCACCGGAGTGCGTCGGTCACGCTCGGGTTGGCCAGGTCCTGCGGGAGATCCGTATCGGGTTCCTCGCCTCGGCTTCGCTCGGCGATCCGCTGCCGGGCTCGTCCGACTTCCGCCAGGACCAGGTCCCGTTCGGTGTTGCTGCTCCACCCCTCCCGATCCATGAGCAGCGTCTCGAGGTCACGGATCCATCCGTCGAATCGGTTCACCGCGGCCGGTGTCGGCTTGGGGCTCCGACCGCCCACTTCCACCCAGATCGGGCTGGTCAGTGCCTCCAGATCGTACCCGACCGTTGCATCGTCGATGGTCGGGCCCACCAGGCGACCGACCAGCCACGCGGTGCCCGCAGGTACGGTCAGCGAGAACGGGAACACGACATGGGTTGCTCCCGTGGGCAGGAAGTAGGTGGCAAGGAGGGCGCCCGATCCCCAGATTTCCAGGCGCTGCACCGGCATGCGGCTGAAGAGCGTGAGTTGTCCCGTCGCTTCGGTCTCGTCCCCGGTTCGCTTCCAGACTTCCCCGGGCCCATGCCCCTCGATCTGGAAGTTGATGGGGATCGGGCCGTTGGTGGCGAAGGAATGTCCCGCCCGCAGACCGGCGGTCCAGGAGGCCAACGTGAACTCGTTGCCGCACTGGACGTAGACCCGGGTGCCTCCGGCCGGGCCGTCAAAGCTCCGATTGATCGCCGCGTCGGTGCCGACACTCAGGGGGAGCCGGTAGCCCAGGTCCAGCAGGTCGAACCAGAGCCGACGCACCATGTCCCGGTTGTAGTTGGAATAGGAATAGACGTCGAAAGCGTCCACTCCACCCAGGATGACGTCGACCGGCACCTCGCGCCCCAACCCGCTATAGGGCCAGGCCAAGGTGGGGTTCTGGAAGTTGTCGGGGTCGGTGGTCAGGGGATGGGAGGCAATGGTGATGGCCCCCTGTTCGTGTGCCTGCGCGGCCACGTGGCGATTGAGCGGAACGGCAGGTGTGCCCGGGAGACAACACCCGTTGGGCAGCAGGCTCTCCAGCCCGAGGATCGCCATGTGTCCATAGACTGCACTGCGGTACTCCATTCCGAAGTGCAGGAGCCGGGTCGGCGTCGATGCGGGATCGGTGCCTCCATTGAAGTAGAGGCCGTTGGTCAGGGCGCAGGTCAGGTGGAGGTCCTCCGCATCGGCAACGATCGCCAGATCCTCGTTGGTGATCTCGAAGACGTCCCCATACCCGCCATGGTTGATATGCACATGGGTATCGCCGCTGTACCAACCGTAGATCCGTGCGTTGACCACACGCTTGAGGTCGATGGTTTCCACCCGTCGTCCGGTGATGGTGATGGTGCGATCGACCAGCTCGTACTCGGGCCCCTTGGAGACCAGGATGCGGACTTCGCCCGGGGGGACCTGGACCACGGCGCTCTTGTGCGCGTAGAAGTATCCGAAGTTGCCCGCCGGCCGATAGAAGGGAACCTCCGAATCCGCGGGAGGCACCTCGAAGCCCCCGTCCTGGACGGTGACCGAAACGCGGGCCGAGGTGGGAGCCCCGGTCTCGTCGTGGATCCGAAGGGTCAGGCGATGATCCGGAACGTGGGCGGGAGTGTCGGGGTGCTGGGAACCGGGCGGCTCCACCGCCGAAACGGGGGCGGCGTACAGGAGGAGCCCAACCGAGAAGACCATCGGTAGCAGCGGCAAACCCGGTTGAAGCCGCGAACACAACGAGGCCCAACGCGGGAAGTCAAATACTCTGAGGTATCGCCGGAGTCCGCGATCGCGTTCTCCGGCAATCGATGAATCGAACTCGACCATAGGGTGCCGCTTGCGGGAAGAATTGTGTCGGGGGAGTATAGCAGATCGTTCGCTCCGGCCCGGGGGCACGTCTCGCCAGCTGCCTACCGCAGGGCCAGTTGGAAGATCTCAGACGACCCTTCCCGACCCGCCTCATCGGCACAGAAGGCGTAGCCCTCGAGAGGTCCGGAACCGGATAGCGCGTCGGCGGGGACCACCGCGACCCAGACCCGCGGATCGGTCAGCGAGGGAACCAGGGGAACCTCCAGGGTGGTCTCCCCGCCTCCCCGGAGCACATGCAGGGATCCCCTCAGGTCACGCACGGATTCCCCGTCCCGGGTCACCCGCACCGGCACCGCAACCGGACCGCGGGCTGCGCCGTCCGGTGCACACACGATCACTTCCAGGGGCGCCTCCTCGCCGAACTCCGCGATGAGGTGCCGCGTGCCCCCGGCGGCCAGGTGCAACACCGAGACACGCGAGCCATGGTTCGGATGCTCCACCCGCAGGCTGTGGAATCCCGCGCTCACCGTGGTCTCGACCGGTGCCGTACCGAGGTCCTCACCATCGAGAATGACCCGTGCGTCCTCGAGCTCATGGTAGCCGCCCGGAGTCAGGGTCCGCGCGCGTACGCTGGCCCGTGCTTTGCCGCGAGGCGGGACCGGCGGCACGGTGACCAGGGCGACTTCGCCGGAGTGGACGACGACCGCATCCTCGAAGAGCACCCGATCCCCGTCCCGAACGGACACGACATGCCA
The DNA here is from genome assembly GCA_942491735.1 of Candidatus Eiseniibacteriota bacterium. Classification (GTDB taxonomy): domain Bacteria; phylum Eisenbacteria; class RBG-16-71-46; order JABDJR01; family JABDJR01; genus CALOCN01. The sequence continues at coordinate 2,298,228 of CALOCN010000014.1, forward strand.
GCCGGGAGCCACGTTGGTGATCGTCCCCGGTGCATTGCCCATCAGCACACCATCCAACCAGAGGGCTCCCCCCCGGGCCTGGGTGCCCAACTCGAGAACGACGTCGCCCCCGAATTCCGGGACCAGGGTGTCGGGAAGGGATCCATGGACCCGGGTCGACCAGAGCGGCCCGTCGGGGCCCCTCAGTTCCAGTCGTCGCGCCTCCGCGGGGATGTCCACCCGGACCCCCGTGGGGGTGGCCACCGGGTCGAGCGAGCGTCCGTCGGCGAACACCCGCACGCCGTCCGGCAGGCCGCCGGCCAGGTACACCGGTCGCTCGGAGACGGCCGGTGCCGTCGTCCGCGCTTCCACCGGATTCCCGGTGATGCCGTTGAACCAGCCCTGATCCAGGGCGACGATGGCTCCCAGGGCGCCGACCAGGCCAAGGGCCAAGCCGAAGAAGAACGATCCGTTGTTCCTAGTCCGTGCCATGGGTCCACTCCCCCGTGTTGAGATCCAGTCCGGTGTCCGTGCGCCAACGAGCCAGGGCCTCGTCGCGTTCCGATTCGGGAATCGAGTTCAGGAACTGTTCGAGACGGCTGCGCGCTTCCTCGGTCCGACCCATGCGCCCCAGCAGGCTGCCCATCCGGTAGGCGACCATGGGGTCCTGACCCAGCGCGAGCGCTTCGGTGAGGAGTTCCAGGGCGGTCTCCTGTGCGTTGGTGTGTTCGTGTGCCTCGGCGGCATGGATCAGGATGTCGGCCGACCTCAGATCGGTGGCCAGGACCTCGGCGAAGGCATCCCGGGCCGGTTCCCAGCGCCGCAAGGCGAGCAGGGTCATGGCCTGTTCCAGCCTCGCCATGCAATACCGGGGGTTGATCTCCAGGGCACGCTCGTACGAGGCGAGGGCCCGTTTCAGATCCCCTCGTGCGTGTTCCAACTGCCCCATCTGGTAGTGGAGATCAGCAAAACGGGGGGCCCGGTCGAGGGCCTGATGCAGGGCCCAGTGGGCACGCTCGAGCTGTCCCTCGGCACTCCAGTAGTAGGCGAGGCTGATGAACGCCTCGGGGCGCTCGGGGGCGATCCGGGTCGCCTGTTCGTACATCGTGACCGCGGCGTCCGGTTCATCCGCATGCAGCGCGAGAAAGGCGCGTTGGTTCAGGTTCGTGGCGGGATCCGACCACAGGGCCTCGGACACCTCGGCGAGGTAGCGGGCCGTTCCCATGTCGTTCATTCTGGCCAGCATGCGTCCGGTGGCGTTCATGAGCTCATGCAGTCCAAAGACGTGCAGCATGAGGCGTGATCCCGTGCTGTCCGCCGGCAGCAGGGTCGCGGCCCAGGGATCCAGTTCGGCGAGTTCACCGGGCGCGTCGGCTCCCCCGCTCATCGCCAGCTCGAGACGACGGACGTCGGGTCGGTTTCTGACTCCGGGCTCCAGACCGCGAAACCGGTCCAGCCCGGTCTCCGGATCCCCGTCACACCAGTCCAGGAACGCGGCCAGAACGGAACGCATCCACGGCCGGGGCAGGGTGACCGCGGCCAGCCGCTCCCGGGCGGTCCCGGTCCTGCCGCTCAACCCGAGAGCCTGAACGTGATTGATGCCGGCCCAGCAATAGCGGGGGTTGATATCCAGGCAGTGGGCAAGGATCCCGACCGCCTCGTCCACCTGCCCCCGGCACATCAGGACCAGCGCCCAACGGTTCTGGAAGTCAGCCCAGTTCGGGTGCAGCCTTGCGTCGCTCTCGAAGATCCGGGGCACGGTCGGTCCGAGCCGGAACAGTCCGGTGAAGTCGGTCGGTTCGAATCCGGAGAACCCTGTGGAGTCTGTCATTTCGGTTTCCAACGCCTTCCTACCTTCGTCAGGCGATCCATGTGGAGGATCACGTCGCGAATCCCTGGGAGTTGCTTGAGGCTGCGTTCGATGCGGGTGGCCAGCATGGCCTCGTCCTGTCGGGCTCTGGACGGGTCGTCGGTGCGGGGGTCGAGGTAGCTGCGGAGGGTGCCCTTGAGATACACGACGCCATTGGTGACGCCGTGCTCCAGGCCGGCCATCTCGATGCCTCGACGCACGAGTTGTGCGCGGACAAGTGCGTTCAGGCGATAATCGGCAATGGTCACGAGAATCCTCCCCCCGGGGTTATCGACCCGATTCCGCTCCCCTTGAACGGTGGACGCCTCCCCGCCGGAATGGCAAAATCCGGCCCCTCATGAGCTGGAAGTCAGTGGGCGCAATACTCCTCGGGGGGATGGTGTGGGGTTGTGCGACCAGCCCGCCCCCCCTGGAGGTGCTCCCCCCTCCATCCGACGATCCGAACCTGCTGGCTTGCCGCGCCGCCCTTCTCGAGGCAGCCCACGATCTGGACTCCGGCCGCTCCGGGGAGGCTCGCGCCACCCTCGACCGGCTCATGGAGCGTCTGGTCTTTTCCCCCCCCGCCCCGGCCGAGGCCGCGCAGAGCCTTCTCGGGGCCGCGGTCGCCATGCGATGGCCCCTCGATCTCCCGGACTCCATGGCCGAGGAGGACCCGGTGCCGGTGCGGGACCCGGCGCCCCCCTGGTGGGATGCCGGAGCCCTGGCCCATCCGGAGGTCGAGCGGTGGCGCACCCACTTCACCGACCTCGACCCGCATGGAGTCGAGGTCTGGCTGCATCGCATGGCTCCCCATCGCCTCGCCATCCAGAGAACCCTGTGGGAGCAGGACCTGCCCGAGGACCTCTGGGTGGTCACCCTGCTGGAGAGCGGCGGTCGCGCTGCGGCGCGCAGTGATCAGGGGGCGGTCGGGCCCTGGCAACTCGTGCCTCGCACCGCGCGATACCTCGGCATCCTCATCACGCCGGACCGGGACCAGCGCCGGGACTGGGATCTGGCCACCCGGGCCGCGGCGACCTACTTGACCGAGCTGCACTCGGAGTTCGGCGACGGCCTCCTCGCCCTGGCTGCGTTCAACTGTGGTCCGGGGAGGGTTCGGCGGCAGATCGCACGGGACGAGACCCGGGACTTCTGGAGACTGAAGCTACCGCGCGAGACCCGGAACTATGTCCCGCGGATTCTCGGCCTGGCGTCCTACCTCGAGACCCAATCCCTGCCGTCCCCGGACACCACGGCGACCCGCCTGGTGCCCCTGGCCCATCCGGTCTCCCTGGAGTCCCTCGCCGAAGCGGCCCGGGTCCCCCCGGATTCCCTGTGGGCCATGAATCCGGCCTGGCTCCATGACGTGACCCCGGGGGACGGCTATCCGGCGCGGGCCCGGGTTCCCGAGGCGAGCGCCGCAAGCATCGTGGACGGGTTCGCCCGCGGGGAGTTCGTGGAGGCGGTTCCGGCATCGCGGCGGCGGGTGCACGAAGTGGTCGCGGGGGACACCCTGTGGACCATCTCCCGGACCTACGGAGTACGGCTCAGGGACGTCCTGGCGCTCAACGGTCTGAGCGGGCGCGAGGTGATCAAGCCGGGTCAGTCGGTGATGCTGCCGCGCTGACCGAATCCGCGGGGCTGGCCGCCTCCGCCCCCGGGCGTTCGTACCACGTCCCGTCGGCCAGGGACTGACTCGGGTCGATCCGGGACCCGCTGGCCACGGCAACGTTGCGTCCGACGGTGGCGCCGGCCCCCACCTCGACGTCCTTGCCCATCAGGGTCAGTCCCGAGGCGAGCAGCTCGGGGATGCGGCTGTTGGCCGCCGCGTTGCCGTCCCCCCCCACCCTCGCGTCGGCCCCCACCCGGCAGCGCTTGTCGAGGATGGACCGGATCACCGTGGCCCCCCGCTCCACGTGGACATCGCCGAGCAGAACGCTCTCCCGGACCACCGCGCCCTCCTCGACCACCACCCCGGGAGAAACCAGACTGCCCTCGATCGTTCCCGCCACACGGGCTCCGTTGGAGATCCAGGCTCGGGACAAGCGCCCGCCCGATCGCACCACCGCCGGAGGGGCGTCCGGGCTGGGAGTGCGGATGGGCCAGTCCGGGTGGGCGAGCTGCAGTCGGTGGTCGGGGTCGAGCAGTCGCAGGTTCGCCTCGTAGTATGCTTCCAGCGTCCCGATATCGCGCCAGTAGCCGTCGAAGGTCCATGCCCCGACGTCCATGGTGTCGATGAGCCTGGGAAAGATGTCCTTGCCGAAGTCGTGGGATGAGGAAGGATCGGCCGCGTCCTCGCGCAGCATCCGCATGAGGATCTCGCTGCGGAAGATATAGATCCCCATGGAAGCCAGGTTGCCCACCGGCGTCTTTGGCTTCTCCTGGAATCCGACGATCCGGTCGCGACTCCCCTTCTGGACGATCCCGAACTGGCTGGCCATCTTTTCCGGCACCGGGGTCACGGCCACCGTTGCGGCAAAACGTCGCTCCCGATGGAAACGAATGAGCGGTCGGTAGTCCATCGCGTACACGTGGTCACCGGACAGGATGAGCACATCCTCCGCGGAGCGTTGCTGGAGCTGCACGAGATTGCGATAGATGGCATCGGCCGTTCCCTGGTACCAACCCCCGGCGGTCATCTCGTCCAGGTACGGCTGCAGGACTTCGAGGCCGCCGATCGCGCGGTCCATGTCCCAGGTGGCACCGGTGCCCACATGGTCGATGAGGCTGGCCGGCCGGTACTGGGTCAGCAACCCCACGTCCGACAGCCCGGAGTTCACGCAATTGGACAACGCGAAATCGATGATGCGGTACTTGCCCCCGAAAGGGACGGCCGGCTTGGCGCGTCGCTCGGTCAACACGCTGAGCCGCGTGCCCACCCCGCCGGCAAGAAGCATGACGTAGACATCGATCATCGGAGGGTCTCTTCCATGCGCGCATGGTACACGCCCGGGTCCACCGGGTCGCCGCCGGTCACCTCGGCACCGGCCGGAACCACGGTTCCCGACTTGACCGCGGCCCACTTGCCGATCACCGCGATGCCGTCGGTGGGCCCCGGCGGGCCGTTCTCCGCTCCCACCCGGGCGTCACGGCCCACCGTGACGTGCTTGTCGATGATGGAACGTTCGACGACCGCGTTGGGACCGATCACCGCGTTGTTCAGGAGAACCGAATTGCGGACGACCGCCCCGGGTCCCACATGGACACCGGGAGAGAGTACGGATCGTTCCACACGGCCCTCGACGATCGCCCCGTTGGCGAGAAGACTGTCCTGCACCAGGGCGGTCTCCCGGAACCAGACCGGTGGCATTTCCTCGCTCCGGGTGTAGATACGCCAACCGGGATCGGTGAGATCCGGCGCCGGTTCGGGGTCAAGCAGCCGCTGATGGGCGCGAAAGTAGCGGGGTACGGCGCTGACGTCGTCCCAGTAGCCCTCGAAGACATAGGCACGCGCGACCTCGGGGTCGGTCAGTCGCGGCAGGAGCAGGTCCAGCAGCAGGTTGGTCTGGTTTCCCTGGCGCAGGAGGTCCAGGAGGAATCCGATCTCGAAGAGCAGCACCCCCATGAACGCGTAGGGGGCGTTCGAGGTTTCCGGGCGCACCTCGGCCGAGTCGATCCGACCGTCCTCCCCCAGGTTGACCATGACAAACCGATTGCTCTCCCCGGACGGCGGAGAAGCTACCGCGACACTCACCTTGGCCCGGCGGGCCAGATGGGTTTCCAGCATCCAGGAGTAGTCCATGCGGTAGACCAGATCGGCGGAAAGGAGAAACACCCGCTCCGCACCCGAGTCCTCGAGAACCTCGAGGTTCTGGCGTAGCGCATCCGCGGTTCCCTCGTACCACTTGGCGCCGTCCTGGCGGGCGTAGGGTTGCAGGATCCGCACGCCCCCCCCGCGTCGGTTGAGGTCCCACGGTTCACCCCGGCCAAGGTGTCTGGCCAGCGACAACGGCGCGTACTGCGACAGCACGGCAACCCGGGTCAACTCGGAGTTGATGCAGTTGGAGAGGGTGAAGTCGATCAACCGGTACTTGCCGGCAAACGGCACCGCGGCGACCGATCGCGGATTGGACAGCACGGACAACCCCGGGGATCGCACCCCGGCCAGGATGAAAGCCATCACTCCCTTCATCCGTCCCGCTCCTCGTTCTTGGCGTGAAGTGCGCGCGGGCTGACCCGCGCTGGGCTCAGAAGCGCAGGAAAGCGCTGATGCGATGCGTGGCGTCCAACGCATCGTGAGCAAGGTAGGCGTAGTCCGCGCCGAACTGCTTGTACCGGACGCCGGCCCCGGCGGTAAAGTTACCGGCATCCGACCCGGCGCGCAACGCCACCGCCTCGCGGAACCAGTATTCCATACCCGGGAAGAAATTGCCCGAGACGTCGTCGCCTCCCAGTTGGCTTTCGCTCTGGCTCTCGAAAGCCACGCCGAGATCCACGCCGAGGGTCAGTGTTCCCTGGAGCGCGCCGATGGGCTGGGTCGTTTGTCCGCCGAAGGTCACGGTGGGGGCCACCGATTCGCGACGCCCGGAGTCCCAGAAGAGCTGGGTGGTCGTGATGTCCCCCAACCGCAGTCCGAAGGCGAAGCGCTGGGATGCCTGGTACAGCATGCCGAGGTCGGCTCCGATGCCAAAGCTCGAACCTTCATCCACCAGGGACTGACGGACCAGCTTGAGGGTCAAGCCTCCCGACCAGCGGTCACCGAAGCCGTGGGCATAGGACAGGAGCAGCGCCAGGTCCGAAGCACTGGACGTCCTGATCCTGGAGGGGTCGAGAATGGGATTCCCGTTGGGATCCTCGCCGATCTTGGCGTCCTTGGTGACCCGGATGTCATCCACCGCCAACCGGATCAGGGTGATCCCGATCGCGTCCCGTTTGCTGCCGTTGCCCATGGGGGCCGAGACCCCGAGCACGTCGTGTGCGACCACCCCACCGAATTGGCTGGCGTGGGTTCCGAACGCTTCCCGGCTTTCCAGGAGAATCAGACCCGCCGGGTTCCAATAGGCGGCCGTGGCATCGTTGGCAAGGGCGACGAACGAGCCCCCCATTCCCATGGCGCGTGCGCCGACGCCTACCTTGAGGAACTCCGCGGCGAACTTGTCCACGGCCCAGGCGGGTGAACCGACCGAGGTGAGGAGGATCGCCAGGAGCAGGGCAAGCAGCGGGAGGATGGGGCGGGAGGTCTTGGCAACCCGACCCCGAGGCTGAAAGGAAGGCATCGGCTCTCCTGTGCGACCTCGGGGTAGGGCCCAGAGGTCAAGGCTGGGACAATCGCTCGTCCACGAGGTCCTGCATCAGCCGCCAGCCGATGTACTCCTGGATGAGGCTCTTGTCCTCTTTCTTGATGTCCGTAAACGCGCAGGCGAGCTCGAAGTCTTCCGGTGTCTGATCCGGTTCACATCGAACAACGATCCCGTTGCACGTAATGACCTGAGTCTTCTGGCCATTCCGTCCAAATGAAGGGAGCAACAAGGTCATTCCGACCTTGGTCGCAGGCTCCATATAGGAACGAACCTGGCAACAAATGCCCCCGCCGGAGATATTGACGCTCTCCGTTGTCATCGGCCGTTCCGTGGCCGATCGAGCCACGTGCTCCACCTGCAAAGCGAGTCTCGACTCGATCCGCGGGAACTTCCGCCGCTCTTTTCCAGCCTTCTTAGGCATGCTAATCCTCCACACCGCCCACAAGGCGTACAGTGCGAACAGACCCGGGGGCGTCTGTCTGTATCAGGTACACGGAAATTCGCTGAAGGTTCCCATCCCCACATGGAAAAGCCATCTTCCGGAGCGGTGTCAAGGATCACCGAGGCGGAATCCCGCAGGGGGTTCCCACCGGCTATCCCGGTCACCACAGGGTCCGGAACGGACTTCTCTGCCCTCCAGCACTATGTAGTGGGGGTTCAGGGTCAACCCCATGATCTCTTTTGGAGCCGCCGGATTCGCGCTAGACCGGAAGGAATCCAGGGGTTATTCACTGGAATCTTCCGCCCGGCGATCCGGGGAAAGCTTTGGCCGCAGGCGTGCATGCCTGGAACCGCGCACGGGCGCTACTCAGGCACACGGGGAAGGTATCACACGGTGTATCCCTCCCAGCCACAGACCCATCGCAGGGCGCCCCACGCAGAACCGTCGGGCCGTCGCGACCTCCGCACCGCTGGGGAACCTAGCACAAAATAAGGGGGTGTGTCAACGAACCCACCCCAAGATCCAGGGTTTGGAATGGAATAGCCGAGTGCAGATTATGGATCGGGGCCCCGAGGAACCGAGCGGATGCGGGAGGGAGACTGGGGCCGGGAAGGGTAAGGCGTTGGTCAGCGGAGCCGGTATTCCAGACGGGGACCCCAGGTCGCGCGGGCGGTGTCGCTCAGGAACAGATCGAGCCAGGTCGAGAGGCGTCGGCGGGACTTCCGCACCACCGTCGTGTTGGCCGGGAGCCCCGCCATGGCGGCGGCGAGCTCGGTCGCGGTATGGAGGTCACCGAGGCGATCGATGAGTCCCAGTTCCCGGGCCTGTCTCCCCGTGAACACCCGTCCATCGGCCAGGGCCAGGACCTGATCCCGGTCCAAGGGTCTGCCGTCGACGACGGCGGTGACGAACTGATCGAAGACGTCCGCCACCAGTTCGTCGAACACGCCATCCTCCACCCCGGTGGGCTGGCGGGCGTAACTTCCCATGTCCTTCAGCTGGCCGCTCTTGTAGACCTCCATCCGCACTCCGACCTTGTCCATCAGGTCCACCGCGGTGGGATAGGCAAAGATCACCCCGATGCTTCCGGTCAGGGTTCCCCCCTCGGCCAGGATGCTATCGGCGGCAACGGCAATGTAGTAGGCCCCCGAGGCAGCCACCGACCCGAAAGACGCGACGACCGGCTTCACTGCGGACAGACGCTCCACCGCAGCGTGGATCTCCTGGGAGGGTGCGACCTCTCCGCCCGGGCTGTCCAGGCGAAGGACGACCGCCTTCACCGACGCGTCGGCACGATGGGCCTCGATCTCCTCGACCAGGACACGGGAGTCGGTGATCGGGCCCTCGATCAAGACCATCCCGAGACGATCTCCTCCCACCCAGGTGGACCCGCCATCGGTAAGGGACGAACCGGCAAGAAGTGCCATTCCCACCACGGCGAACGCGCCGACGGCGAGAAGAAGGAAGCAACCGATGAGGAAACCCTGGGTCCGTGATGTTGCCATGGGACCGGGACGCTAGCAGAGGGGTTCCCGCAGGGTCAAACAGGGAACCGGGAGCAAAAGAGAAGCGCCGGCTCTCACGAGCCGGCGCTTGGATCCGGTTCCCCGCGTGGACCGTACGCTTGTGAAACGAGTTAAATTGGCGGCTCAACTCTCTCACAGGCTGCCACATGAACCGCAGGGAACCAAGTCCCGACCCGAGGGTCGAATCTCGAAGCGGTACCATGTGTAATTGCAACCGTCGTGCCAGCCCTCGCGCCAGGGGACGGGAACGCGAAAAGGTCCGTTCCACAAGGACATTCGCGGATACCCCCACCCCCTCTCGCCAATCCGGGCCGGGAAGGACGGAAAAACCCGGGGGCACTGACCCAACGATGGGGTCAGCGCACCCGGGTTCCGCCATCCAGGTGGGCGAGGCAAGAGGATCGCGCCTACTGGGGGGTCGAAAAGACGTTCCCGTCGCGGGCGTAGATACGGAAATCCCCCGACCCGACCGCGTCGGTCCAGAACAGGACCATGTCGCCGTCCTCAAGGGTCACCAGGAACGGGGTCTGGGACGACGACGGATCGTCGGTGAGCCGGGTTCCCTGGGGGTCCCATCCGGTCTCGTGGGTGATCTGGCGATAGTAGATCTCCGGGTTCCCTGCCCGATAGTCTTCCCAGGCGACGTTGAGGGTCCCACCGGAGCCCTCGATGATGACCGGTCGCCCGTGGTGGCTCAGGTCGTACGAGAACCGCTTGCTCTTGCCCCAACCGATCCCGGGGAGGAAACGACGGTAGTAGATCTCGCTGTCGTACGCCCCCCCCTGGGCATCCCGGGTGTCCAGCCACACGAGGTGCACGGCACTGTCACTGGTCACCGCAAGGTACGGGCTGCTGGAACGCGACGGTCCGGTGACCAGGCGAACCGGCTCGGCCGTTTCTTCCTGACCGGGGGCCACATGCAGGTAGAACAGGTCATGGATCGGGCGACCCCGCTGGTCCACGCCCACCCGGTCCGACCAGGCCAGGTGGGTCCCGCCCACCGGGTCGGCGACCAGGGTCACGTCATCCGGCAGACCGAACTCACGACTGATGACCCGGGGGTCTTCCCAGGGGGAACCGGGTTCGTTGACGCAGTAGAGAATCTGCGGCAAGCCCGAGCGCCCATCGAGCCAGGCGACATGGATCCGCCCGAACGCGTCCGCAGCCACGAGCGGACGGCGGGAGAATCCGGGCGATGGGGAAAGGATCTGGGCATCCAGCCACTCCCCGTCCGGGGTCCGACGCCGATACACCACATCCCCGTTCGAACTGTTCTCGGACCAGACGACATGCAGACCCCCACTGGGGTCCAGGGACACGGCCGGGTTGTTGGAGTTCAGACCCGGTTCGCTCAATGAAATCGGGGTGGACCAGGTACCGTCCTTCTGCCGGTTCACGTAGACGATGAACTGCTCTTCGTCCCCCACCCGGTTCTGGTATGTCAGATGGACCACACCGTCCGGCCCGGCGGCCGCGGGATGCAGGCTGATGCCGAGGGTCGCGTTGGCCTGCGGCGACGGCACCTGTTCTGAGTTCACCTCCCAGGTCGCCCCCGCGGCCGGAGCGGCCAGACCCGGCAGACCCAACAGGCACGGCGCGAGCAGCAGGGTGCGGATCCCCGCCCCAAGTCGTCCCCCCGGCGCGGGAGTCCAGGCACGATTCGCACCGCCTCTCATGGCAACCTCACGATCCGGACCGGACGAAGCGCGGTCCCCCGCACGCGGGCAAAGTACACTCCGGTCGCCGCGCTCCCTGCGCGGGACTCCCCACGCCAGGTCCAGGAGGAGGTTCCCGGATCCAGGGGCGCCTCGTGGGTGAGGCGTCCGTGAACATCGAAGATCTGGATGCGTGCCCCACCCGGTAGGTCCCCTTCGAATGCAAACCGGATCGCATCACGACCGGGTGAGCCGAGGGCCCTCCAGGCCAGGCGGGCGGGTGTCGGCGCCTGGGCGGCCACCTCGAGGGGACCCCACCGTTCAACACGTCCGTCCCGTTCACGCCCCTCGAGCCAGTAGTGGCCGGGGAGCGGGGCGGCGGGATCGATCATTCGGTCCTCGCCCCGCGCCGGTCTCCACCCGTCGCCAACCGGCACCGCACGGGATGGGTCGGGGCCGCGGACCCAGCGCACCATGGCCGGAAGCGGATCGACCAGCGCCCACTGCAGGTGCACGTCGTCCCCCTCGACACTCGCCGCGGCGCTGAGCACCTCGACCGGGGTCACCGCGGTGCGGATCTGTACATTGTCGACCCGCCAACCGGTTCCCTCCGTCGAAGCCTTCTCGGAAAGGAAATGGAAGCGGATCCGCGCCGACCCGGTGAAGCTCGAGAGATCGAATCGTGCCGACTCGAAGGCCCCCCGGTTGGGACTGAGGCTGTACACGCTGCGGGACTGCCATTCCGGATTCGACCCGTTGAAGATGGCGTTGTAGCCGCCGTCCGGCTCGGCGATCTGCCAGTCGCCGCCGTTGATCGAAACCTCCACGATGCCGCCGGCTTCGGCCAGGGTCGAGTCACCGGTCAACACATCCACCGAGTGGTCGAAGACCAGTTCCGCCATGGGGGGGAGCAACACCGGGGGTGAGACCAGGGCAGCGTCCCCTCCCCGGAAGAATCCCTTGTGGAAGTTGCCGTACTTGAACCCGGCCGACTCCCCCGTTCCGAAGTGCGGTCCGTAGAGCCATTGGTTGTTGGCGCTGGTACGAATCGGTGCGGACTCCCATCCGTGTTCCGGAGCCTCGAATCCCTCGTCGATCCCGTACACCGTTCCGATTCCCAACTCGACCGCCACGTCGCGCGGCGCCGCGTTGTCCCAGGTCAGGACCATGCGCAGGGGCAACCCGTAGGGATCCGACGGCAGGCTGGCCGGGACCCGCACCCGAATCGGTTGCGGGACCTCGGTGGGCGCACCCAGGCCGACCTGAGGCAGGATGATCAGGGGGTCGAGGACCTCGGTGTCCGCCTCCACCGGCCGCAACTCGACCCGCAACTGGGTCGCGGGGTTGCGGTCGGCCTGGAAGCGCGGGACCACCCCGGCCAACTCGCCCGCCTGCACGCGGCCGTCCCCGTTCCCCTCCAGTTCCAGGAGCTGGATGTCGAGCACCGCCAACAGGGCACCGGGTTCGACAAAGACGTTGGCGGTGACGGTTCCATCCGGCTCGGGATCGCTGATGTCGAAGATCGAGACATACGAGTCCTGGCCGTCGTAGTTCTGGTTGGACGGGTCCGAGTACCAGCTGAACGTGTCGCCGGCGCGGAAGGGATCCCCTGCGTCGCCCAGCGAGGCCCCCCCGAACCGGAGTTCGAGCTCGAACAGACCGTCGGCCTGCTCGAGCGCCACCTTGTAGTGGTTGGGGTTGTCGTTGTGCACGATCCGATCATCCACGTGGTAGACCAGCAGGCCCTCCCCCGGAAGCGACGGCTCGTGCGGACTCACCCGTCTGTTCTCCATGAGGAAGTATTCCGAGTTGCCGCCGGTCTGCTGGTACATGCGATAGATGGTCCCCGAGGTGTGGACCGGCTCGATCCGCAGGCCGGGCATGTTCCGGGTGATGGTGACCACATCCACGAAACCGAGTTGCGCCTTGCACCACGCGTCGAGATCGTTGGGCGTCACCTGGTCACCGGCGGCCCAGCCACTGGACATGAGGGACCACCGGCCGAGACCGAAGGACGGACCATCCCGGTCGTAGAGGTCGGGCAGCCCGAGCAGGTGTCCCAACTCGTGGAGGTGCACGCCGATTCCGGCCGTTTCCGGGGTCAGGGTGAACGGCGAGGCGAACACGCCGTCCACGGGAATCGCACTGGGAAGGACCCACTGCATGCTGAAGAACCCGTCCGAGCTTCCGCCGCCACGCTGTCCGCCCTGATGTACGACCAGGATGCCGTCGATCACGACGTCATCGTCCCCGGAGTCCGGTACGTCGTCCGGTCCCTCGTTGTCGAAGTGCGCGTAGTTCACCGTGGGGTCGGCAAGGTGGACCGCATCCCGAACCAGCCCGCGCGCATAAAGAAAGTCCGGGTCGTAGAAGACCTCCAGCCCACCGGCGTTGGCCAGGTACTTGGACTTGGGCTCCGGCGCGGTAAACCACCCGCGCACCACCCCGTTCAGGTTGAGACGGCCGTGGGACGAGGCATGGAAATAGTCGGCTACGGATCCGTGGGGAAGTTCGCCGCGACTGAAGAAGAGTTGTTCGTAGTACTCGACCGGGTGGGCCACCTGATCCGCGGCACGGTCCGGGAAGTCGATGAGGATGACCACGACGTTGAGATCGGTGACCTGGCCACTGCGCCGCATCTCGGAAGAGGACGCAAGGTGTGGGCTCGCGACGTGGGGCGTTACGAGCAGGGGTGCGGCGGCATCCAGCGGGGTCCCGGGAACTCCCGCCACGGCACCCGGGGCCATGGCGCCCAGGATCCCGAACATCGCGGCGATCCACACTCCGTGTCTGGGGATATTCATAGGGTGTCTGGGGATACTCATAGGTCTGCGCGGCCGACCGGGGAGGGTCGTCATGGCGCGGGCCGCAGACTGCGGCCGGGGACGCCGGAGCGTCCGATTCCAGAGCATACGGGGAGCCTTTCTAGATGGGCAGCTAAACGGGCTCCAACCCCCGCACTGGGAAGTCTAGGCACGAAACCCGGGAGTGTCAACTCCCCCACCGAATCCATCTGCCTCTGGCGTCTGGAGTTACCCGGCTCCCCGAACGGTGCGCCATCGGGCCTCCCCCTTTCGCCCGAGCGCCACGAGGCCCCATGCGAGAGACCCGCCCACGAGCCACCCGAACAGGACATCCGCGGGATAGTGGACCCCAAGGAAGATGCGGCTGTACCCGACGAGGAAGGCGAGGGTCAGGGTCCACGGAGCGCTCCGCCGGTATCGCAGGGCGAGGACCAGCATGGCTCCGGCGATGTTGGCCGCGTGGGAGGACGGGAAGGATCCGCGGTGCGAGCAGCCCACACCATAGGTACGCACCCCCTCGATCCCCGCCTCGGGACGACAGGGGCGAGGTCTCCCGAAGAGCGGTTTCAGCACACTGCTCGAGACCTGGTCGGTCACGGTCACGGTCAGGATGAGCATGAGGACGGTGACCCGTCCCCGGGTCCCGTCACGGAAGACCATCCACAGGACCGCGATGAGGATCAGTGGAATGAACGACTGCAGATCGCTCAGCACCTTCATCACGGGAGCCAGCGTGGTGGAGCCCAGGGTGATGTTGAAGAAGCGGAACAGGGTTTCGTCGAGACCCATCATGACAAGTCCTCCAGGAGACGGCGCAATTCCCCGGTAAGGCGACCGGGCGGCAGGGCCCTGAGGATCTCAAGCGCTTCCCCGGGACGATCCAGCAGGATCAGGGCACGCACTTCCCCGGTGACCCCCGCCGGGTTGTCGGGGTCCAGGGCCCGCAGAACACGAAAGGCATCGAGAGCTTCGTCGAAGCGCCCCAGGTTACCCAGTACCGTCGCCGCGGTCTGGAGGGCCACCGGCTCCCGGCCGGCCACCCGCAACGCGTCCCGCGCCCGGAGACCGGCGGATTCCCGCTCGCCCATGTCGAAGTGCAGCTTGGCCAGGTTGGCCAAGGCCTTGGGGTGGTCCGGATTGGACTGCAGGGCCTGTTCGAACGCCTCCCGGGCGCCGCCCGGATCCCCGTTCGATGCGCGTAGCACTCCCAGGTTGTTCCATGCCTCGGCGAAACGGGGTTGCTCGGCGATCGCGTTTTGATAGTGAAGCGCTGCCGCTTCCGCATCGCCCAGACCGGCATAGTGGATTCCAAGACGGAGATGCGATTCGGCCGGCCCGTGGTTCCTGCGGTGTCCCCAGGGGTCCAGGTTGAGGAACAGGGCGACCAGCAACACGGAGCCACCAATCCACAGTGCCCGTTGCCGATCGCGACGTGCCGCCTCCAGGAAGAGGGTCACCCCGACGCCGGCCCACACCGCAAACAGCGGGATCAACGACGCCCGAAACCGGCCGCAAACAAAAAACGCGACGATGACCGCCATCAGGACGAGTGGAATCGTGACCCAACCGAAACCCAGGCGTCCGCGCCGCCACCCGAGGAACAGCCCGGCCAGGGCAAGGGGGCCCAGCAGGCCGAACCCGACCAGGGGAAGACGATGCGTGCGGGCCAGCGAAGAGAAGTAGTAGTAGTCCTGGTTGTTGGGGATCTCGTACGCGTCCCAGAAGTAGGCGAGCTTGCGCAGCTGCAGGGTCCCCCACGCGATGGGGTCGGTCGTGGCCCAGTGAACCGATTTCCCGAACCAGTGGCGGGAAACCTCGCTCGCCTTGAGCGGGCGCCCCCGCTCCGTCTCGGCCAGCCGCCGCGAATCCTCGATCCCGCCCGACCAGGTCTTGCGAAACTCGGGAGCCAGGGCGGCCATGCCGTCCGCCGCGGGATTGTTGCCCAGGTAGTAGTTGAGCCCTCCCTGTGCCGCGACCGGAACCAGGTCCCGACCCACCATCCAGTTGCGCACCAGGGCGGGGCTGATCAGGAGCAGGGTGCAGCCGATCAGGGCCAACATGGCGGGCAACGCCCTTCGACGCCGGCGCAGCAGCAAGGCGAACGCGATCACCGGCACCGCGGCCAGGATCGTCGGCCGGACCAGGGCGCCGACCCCGATCCAGACTCCGGCCACGCCCCACGCAGCCGGCCGCTCGCTTCGCCAGGCCCGGTCCACGCTCCATGCCGCGAGGAGCCCCAGCGGAGCCTCCAACACGACTAGCAACAACTCCCCCTCGAAGTAGATGAGCGGGCCGCTCAGGGCGACGAAAAAACCCGCGGTCAGGGCAGCAGTTCGTCCCAGGTGCCGGTATGGGAGGACCACGGTGAGGAGTGCGGTGCCGCTCCCGATGCACAGCTGCAGGATCCGCGGGCCCAGGGGGTCGGTGCCGACGACCGCGTACCACGCTCCCAGCAGATACGGGTAGAGCGGGGCGCGGAAGAACACCTCGCTTCCCCACCAGGCGCCGGAGGCCAGCTCCCGCGCCCACCGGTCGTGATAGAGCGCGTCCATCTGGGGATGGGCAAAGAACGGCGTCCCGCGCAGGTCCACCAGATAGGCGGCGCGCAATCCCAGGGCCAACGCCACCACGACGTACACCCACGGGTCCCGCCACGGTGACCGGGTCCCGGGGCTCTTGCTATGCTCGCGCGTCATGAACTGGACCTGGAGCCTCGTCGAGGGAGCCTGGCATCTGGCACCCGATCCCCTGCCGCGTGGTCTGCGTCGACTGGCCTTTCGTGGCCGGGAGCTGGGTGCCGCGTCGTCGCTCACCCGTCCCGCGGTGAGCCTCGAACAGGTCCATGGAACCACCGTTCGCTGGGCCGAGACCGCCGGGAGTCTCCCCTCCTGCGACGCGGTTCGAACCCGAACCCCGGGCCTGCTCGTCTCCGTGCGCACCGCCGACTGCCTGCCGGTGTTCCTGGGTCACCCCGACGAGGGGCTCGCCCTGGTGCATGCCGGTTGGCGCGGTCTGGTGGACGGTGTTCTCGAGGCCACGGTCGCGACCTTTGATCACCCCGGGCGGATCGTCGCCCTGATCGGACCGGCCATCGGCGTCTGTTGCTTCGAGGTGGGGCCCGAGGTGGCCCAACGGTTCGAGCGAACCCGACACCCCCGCCCCGGGGGAAAACCCCATGTGGACCTGGCCGCGGAGGCAGCGGCGCGCCTCGTTCGCGCGGGTCTCTCCCCCTCCCACGTGCACCGCTCCGGTGTATGCACCCGGTGCCATCAGCACCTGCTGCACTCCCATCGCGGAAGCGGCGGCGCCCCGGGACGGATCGTCACCCTGGCCGCACTCGCGTAGCCGCGCACCGGGAGCCGTCGACTTCATCCGCAGGCGTCCTCGTAGACCCGCAGGTACTGTGGAACGATGGTGTCGATCTGGAACCGGGTCCGGGCCCGCTGCACGCCGGCCTCGCTGATGCGTGCCGCCAACGCGGGATCGTCCAGGATCCGCACCGTGTCCTCGGTCATCCCCGCCACATCATGGGGGTCCCGCAGGTAACCGGTCACTCCCTGCTCGACCACCTCGCAGGTGCCGCCTACGTTGGTGGCCACCACCGGCACCCCCACCGCCATCGCTTCGAGCACGACCAGACCAAAACTCTCGTGCAGGGAGGGAAGCAGGAAGCAGTCGGCCAGCGGAAGCAGGTCCTCGATGTACTCCTGGTTGCCGAGGAAGTGGACCCGCTCGGTCAGCCCCAATTCGTGGACCAGGTTCTCCACCGGCACGCGCTCGGGCCCGTCCCCGACCAGGAGCAGCCGCGAGGGAATGCGTTGCCGGACCCGGTCGAAAGTATGGATGAGCGCGGAGAGGTTCTTGACCGGCCGGAAGTTGGAGATGTGCAGCAGCAGTTTTTCCCCGGGGGCCGCGAAGGCGGCGCGCCGCTCCGGTGCCTTGCGGGGCCGGAAGGTCGCGGTGTCGACGAAGTTCGGGATGACCGTGATGGGGCGGGTGATCGAGAACGCGCGACGGGTTTCCCGTTCCAGCCAGGCACTGACCGAGGTCACACAGTCGGACTCCTCGATGGAGAACCGGGTGACGGCGGCGAACGAAGGGGCCTGCCCGACCAGGGTGATGTCGGTGCCGTGCAGCGTGGTCACCGTCCTGATCGGATGCTCCCGGAGCATCTGCCGGGCCAGGTAGGCCGACGCCGCGTGCGGCATGGCGTAGTGGGCATGCAGGACGTCGAGGCGATACGCGGTGGCCACCTCGGCCATCTTCGCGGACAGCGAGAGCGAGTACGGGGGGTAGGGGAAGACCGGGTAGTTCTCGGGTCGCACCTCGTGGAAGTAGATGTTCTTCTCGAACCGCCGCAGCCGGACCGGCAGACTGGACGTGATGAAGTGGACCTCGTGACCAAGCCGGGCCAGCTCCCGCCCCAACTCGGTGGCGATGATGCCGCTTCCCCCTTCGGTGGCGTAGCAGGAGATCCCGATATTCATGGCCGACCCGGAACGAGCAGGTTCGCCGCATCGCGGACCGGCACCGGTCCCCGCTCCCGGAAGGGTTCGCCGAACCGCACGTTGATCAGATGCCCGTAGTAGCGGTCCCGCGCCTCGGTGAGTTCCAGGAAGCCGGGTTCCGAGATCGCGGTGACCAGCGGGTCATCCGGGTCCCGCTGGAACTGTGTGGCGTAGGCCTGCAACGCGGTCCGCTTGCGTTCCCGGTACGGGGTGATGTCGACGATGAGGCTGGGGGTGAAGGGGCGTCTGCCCATGGCAAAGAGGAGACGGTCCACGCGGTGCGGCGTTGCTCCCGCGTCGGGGTAGTTGCGCAGGCCGGCCAGGTAGACCGCCCGTTCGACCAGGTGACCGCCCTCGATATGGTCCGGGTGGTCGTCCTCGTGATGCAGGGTCAGGACAAGCCGTGGCTGATGCCGCCGCAGCGCCTGGACCACCGCGGTCAACTGACCGGGATCGGTGGCGCACACCCCGCCATCGGGGATCCCGAGATTCTCCCGGTGGACGACCCCCAGGGCGGCGGCGGCCGCGGTCGCTTCCGATTCGCGGAGGGCCGGGGTACCCCGGGTCGCGCGTTCCCCCCGGGTCAGGTCGACCAGTCCGACCCGGTGCCCGGTCTCGACCAGGTGCGCCACCGTGCCTCCCGCGGCGAGTTCCACGTCGTCGGGGTGCGGTCCGATCGCCAGCACGTCAAGCATGGGGAATCTCCAGGGCAAAGTGGTGCGTCTCCCCGGCGGCGAGACGATCGAGATGCAGGTCGGCCAACCGCGCCACCGCACCCGGCGCCTCGGTGCCAAGAAGCACGGCAAGGGTCGCGACCGACAACCCCCGTTCCTGTTCCCCGCGTCGCGGCCGAAGGAACTCCGGAAGCCGCTTCAGCTCCGGATGCGCCTTGTAGAGCGTCTGGCGTGCCCGGCGGTCGAGGGTCTCCTCCAGCCGTCCCAGTTGGCCGTCCATCTTGCGGCGCGCGGCCTCGGCCAGTTGGGGCAGGTCCTTGGCCAGGGAGGCGCCGGCCGCGGTCAGGGTGTCCAGTCCCTCGGCCAGGTCACGACGAAGATGATCCAGGGCCGCGCGGGCCCCGGCGGGGATCTCCGCCTGCGCTTGTTCGGTGATCCAGCCTTCGGGATCGTGCGCCACCTCGGACACCCGTTCCGCGGGAATCAAGCCCCGCGGGACGAGGGTCGCGCGCAGCCGGGAAAGGCGGACCGGCGGGCGAACCCCCATGAACCGATAGAGCGGTTCGAGCTGGAGAAGATAGGCGGCCTCGGTTGCACCCACCACCTGGGTCACCGTGCCGAAGAGATGATCCTGCAGGAGTGCGCGGAGCAGCACCGAGGGGGCGAGTCGCTCGGGCTGACCCGCATCCAGGAGCCGGTCCACGGTGGACTCCCAGGTGGCCGGGTCGATCTCTCCACGGCGTTCCCCCTTCAGGGGAAAGAGCCCATGATCACAGGTGTCGTCGTCGAGCGGAGCGGGTGCTCCCCCGGACCGCAGGCGTTTCCCGTTCCCGCGCACCCCCTCGGCAAGTTCGGTGTGGTGCTCCCGGTAGTTCCGCCACACGGCCTCTCCCGCCGAACGGAGTTCCGCCCAGCGCGAGTCCAGCGGCAGGAGGCCATCCTTCCCGCACCAGGCCAGGAGCATCCGGATGTACCGCGCCCCCAGATCCCCCGCCGGCTCCCCGCTTCCGATCATCGCGCGCCGCTGGGGAGTCTCCAGCAATGCGTCCAACGTATCGGACTCGGGTAGCACCGCGCTGCCGATCCAGTGGCGTGCCGGAAGCGGTGACTCCCAGCGGGCGCGATGGACCTCGAGATCGTGATCGGCCACCGCGGCCCAGGCCACCTCGTCCCAGTCCGTGTCGTCCCCCTGGGCCCAGAACACGGCAATGGCCGGCTTGCCTTCAGCGCACAGCCGGCGGGCCAGACGGGCCGCAGTAAACGCCTTGTAGATCCCGAACAGGGGACCCCCCAGGGCCCCGGTCTGTTGCCCGGTCACGATGATGCGGGTTTCGGGATTCCCGAGAAGATCCAGGGACCGGCGCACCGCGGGTGGAGCTTCCCACCGGTCAAGCGCTTCGCGCCATCGGGCAATCAGTGCCGGCGGCAGGTGCTTGGGGCCCGCTTCCTCCAGGGCGAGGGAGCGCGCGGGCGGGGCATCAACGGGCCAGGACACGGTCAGGGTCATCCGGTCAGTCTCCTGCAAGGGCGTGCACGATGAAACGGGGGGAATCCCCCTCGGCCGAGGTCCCATCATAGTCCCCGAAGCGGGATTGCACATGCCATCCGGCTTCCTGAAGGAGCCGTTCCACGGTGGGGCCTTCGTACAGCGCCACCCGCTCCTGGTACCGATCGAGGACTTCCCCGCCGGCTCGGCGCACCACCGCGTCCTTGACCACGAAGTCGCTGTCCTCCCCCGGTTCGATGCGGCGGTGCTCCTCGAGGACGAGGTCGTCCACGGTCCGCTCGCTGTTCGCCTGCAGTCCCCGGCGCACCTGCCCGGCATTGAGATAGTCGAGCAGGAGGACCCCGGCCCCGCCCACCACGCGCCGCCACTCGACGAGCAGCTCCACGTGCTCGGCCTGGTTGCGGAAATACCCGAAGCTGGTGAACAGGCTGACCACCGAGGCGAAGGAGGCGTCCCGAAACGGCAACCGGCGCATGTCGGAGCGCAGCAGACGATCCGTCCCCAGATCATTCCGAGCCACCGCGAGAAGGCTGGCCGAGCGGTCGATGCCGATCGCATCGAAACCCCGCTCGTCGAGGGCGCGCAGGTATCGCCCCGCCCCGGTGCCGATATCGAGCACCCGGCCCGTTGTGGGAAGGAGGGACCCCAGGGTGGCGAGGGCACGACGCGCCTCGGGTAGATCCCGGTGGGGATAGAGGGTCAGGTACCAGCGTCCGAATGCGCGATCGAACCAGTCGGTCATTCCCGGCTCAGCCGCCGAGGACGGCATCCACCTTTTCGGTCAGCTTGGACTCCGGCACCGCGCCCACCACGGAGTCGACGACCTGCCCGCCACGGAAGAAGAGCAGGGTGGGGATGGATCGGATGTTGAACCGTGAGGCGACCGCGGGATTGTCGTCCGTGTTCAGCTTGGCCACCCGGAGGCGCCCCGCGTACAGCTCGGCCACCTTCTCCACCACCGGCGAAAGGTGTTTGCAGGGCCCGCACCAGGGGGCCCAGAAGTCAACGAGGACCGGGACGTCGGCGTCCTCGACGGTGGCGGCGAAGTTGGCGTCGGTCAACTCCAGGGTCAGATCGGACATGAGGGGGAACTCCTTGGCAGGGTCGAAACGGGATGGAAAGGGATGCGGATGGAAGGCGCAGGTCGCGCCGGATCAGAACGGTTCCTTGCCCCCGTCATCGGTGTCGGGGTCATCGCTGGACGAGCCGAGGATCAGGAACAGGGCAGCCCCCAGGGCGACACCGGCCGCGATCAGGAACACCCCGGTATCCTTCTTTTCCCCGAAATCGGCTTCGATGGAAGCGACCTCGGACCAGGGAATGCTGGTTTCCTCATAGCGGTTCCAGGTGCTGGTTCGGGCGGTCTCCCCTTCTCCCTCGGCGACCTGGGTGGTGACGCGTTCCGTGCCCAGCAACGCCTCGTCCTCCGCGGTGAGGGAGATGAACTCCCGCGCGGAACCATCCGTGAGCATCACCCGGTAGGAGCGGGCGGGCTCGTCGGCCGAGATGTCGTCCCGGTCGATGGTCACGTATCCCGAACTGCACCCGGTGACCAGGAGGGCTCCGACCAGGATGGGAACCAGGACCGGTCGAATCGCTCGATAGGATCGTCTGTTCACGTAGTGGGTCTCGTGCGAGGGGCGGTCAGGGTTTCCGGGGGGGCGCCCACAGCCGGCGCATGATGCAGGATCCGGGCTTCCCGCAGGAGGAGGGTAGCAAAAAGCGGGGTCACACGGCACCCGGGGGCCCACACCGGGGAGGGAATTGGGAGGCCGGAGCGACAGGAGGTTTCAGCCCGAGACTGCGGCTAAGGAGGTCTGAAAAGCACAGTTTCGGACTGCTGCTGCCATGCCCTGCTCAGCCACACCGGCCTCCCTCAACACCCTGTAAATCCCCATGTGTGAATTATTCAGTCATACACAATCTATGGGCGATTCATTCCGGTGTCAACCGAGCCGTCCTAGCGAAGCCGATTCTTGTCGCCTCCACCCGATCCCAGGGGTATCCGGTAGTCCAGGCCCAGGGTGAGCTCGATCGAGTCCACCGTGACCTGGGTCTCCAGATCGCCGCTCCCCCGCGTCTCGGTAAAGAACGTGTCCCGGAAGTTGGCCCGTAGGGCAACCCGCGGGCTCACGTCCCACTTGATTCCCCCGCCGAGGTGGAACGAGACCTTGGTGAGATCGGCGGAGCCTCCGTCCGACGTCTCCTGTCCCCCGCTACGCAGGGAGGAACCCAGCCCCAGATCGAGAAACGGATAGACGCGACTGCGGATCAGGGTCTGGAAATTGACCAGAAAGGACAGCTCGAGTTGGACAAGGCGGACGTCGGCCTGGGTCTGGGGACCGCCGTCCTGGCCGGCGTAGGTCGCCTCGTTCGAGGTGGTCAGGGCAACGAACTCTCCCGAGAACGCGGAGACCGGCGCGTACCCGAATCGCAACCCGAAAGCCGGGGAGGTCTGACTGTCGAACGTGCCGACCGGGAGGGCGTTGTCGTCCCAACTGATGATCCCGACCGTGGGGGAAAGATAGACATGCGGGACCGGTGCGTCCTGGGCCATGACGCCAACCGGGCTCGCGAGACCGAAGACCAAAAGCGAAGCCATCAACAACCAACGCACGCGTTACCCCCTCTTCAAGGCAATCTGACCACCCGATAGGCACGGGTGGCATGCCCGGCCCGGACCCGGAACCAGTACATCCCGGGGACCGCCGTGGTTCCCTGATCGGTGCGCCCGTCCCAGGTCACCTCGGCGCGGTCCCCGACCAGTCGTACCGGGGCAAACCCTCGCACACGTCGACCCCGGGCGTCGAGGATGACAATTTCCAGGTCCGAACTTCCGGTGGCGGCGACCCGCAGCGGCAGGCGAGTCTCCGAGCGGAACGGATTCGGTGAAGCCGGACCCAGAACGAGGGCCGGAGCAACCGCCTCGCCGACCGGAACCACGTCGGTCCAGAAACGCCAGCCTCCGGTCCGTTCCAGGGCCATCAACCGATACTGCACACCGGTGGGGGCCGGGGTGTCGCTCCACGTGTGGGGGCCGGGGCCCACCCGCTCGTCCCGCTGGATCCAGGACCCTCCTTGGGACCGGGAGAGGATGCGGAATCCCAGGACCCCGTCGTCGTCCTGGGCGTGCCATCGCAGGAGCCAGCCCTCCTGGAACACATCCACCGAGATCGGGCGTGCCGAGACCGGGGTGCGGGTCGTATCGAGCAGGGCCGCCACATCGAGTTTTCCGAACCCGGCCCGTGCGTTCCACACCGCTCCGGTGAAGGAGTCCTGGCGGGAGGACGACCGGATCCGGGCCTGGACGTCCTGGAAATCCGCGTCCGGTTCCTGCTCCAACAGCAGAGCCAGGGCTCCGGCCAGGTGAGGCGAGGACATGCTCGTCCCCACCGTCGCGTAGTGGGCGCGGGTGGGATCCATGGTTCGGGCCGGGTTGATGCGGCTCTCGAAGAAGGCGTTGACGTCGTCGCTCAGGGACGAGACGACCACGTAGCTGGGAGCCAGGAGATCCGGTTTGAGGCGTCCATCCCGGGTGGGTCCGTGGCTCGAGAAGAAGGTGAGGGCCTCGGGAAGGGCGCTCGCCTCGGGCGGTGCCTGTGGCGGGAGCTGCGCATGCTCGTCTCCCCCCAGGGGATTGAGCCAGGTGTCCTTGGTGTTGTACCCGCCCGCGGCAAGGACGCCGATCGCGGTCGCCGGAGAGGTCAGGGTTCCATCCGTGACCCGGCGCCGGGCGGTCCAACTCGCGGTGAACGGGAAGGCGGAAGGAATCCACAGGTCCACCACCCGCGTCCCCGTACTGCCCAGGTCCTGGAACACGACATGCCAGGTTCCCTCGGCCGGTTCCGGCCCGGCCAGGACGCCCGGTTTGGCCGGCCCGGCCTGGAAGTTGGTGATCTCGATGTCCACCTCGATGTTGGGGCTGACGGTGGAGTCGGCGTCCCAGTGGAGGAGCGACACCGTGCCGTCCGGAGTCGCGGTCTCGGGTACTTCCTCCCCCAGCCCGATCGGTCCGAAGCGACGTCCACCGGGCGAAACCAGCGTCACCTCGAATGCGTCCGGGGTGTAGTAGAACGCATCCACGGTCATGAAATTGAGCAACTCGTCCGGCCCCTGGGGTCCGTAGTCGATCACCACCGAGGCACTGTCCCGGCCTCCCGGGGGCACGGTCAGCCGCGCATGGACCGGATCGATCCCGTCGTTGCCGGCCGAGGCGACGATGAGGCGTCCCGGCCCGGTCAGCTCGGTCAGTCCCCTCTCCAGGAACGAGGTGCCGTCGTGGGGACTGGCCTGGGTCCCGAGTGAGAGGTTGACCACGGCGGGGCGACCGAGCTCATCGGCCCGGGCAAAGATGTAGCGCACCGCATCGACCACGTTGGCGTCGGTGAACTCCACATGGACAAAGATGATGTCGGCCAGGGGAGCCATCCCCGCGAACAGATACTGGCGTTCCGGCACATCGCTCGCGCTACCGTCTCCCACCGCGATGCCGGCAACGTGGGTTCCATGCCCCACCTCGTCCGTACTGAGGATCAGGTTGTTGTCGATGTCCGAGGCGGTCCACTCGGTGCCGAACAGGGTTTCCCCCGGCGGGATGACCGGCGCGGGGCCGGTTTCCCGCCCCTGGTCCCAGTAGTAGAGGAGTCGCGTGGAGCCGTCCGGCTTCAGGAAATCGGGATGATCCGGATCGAGACCGCTGTCCACGATTCCGACGATGACGTCCTTTCCGGTCAGTCCTTCCCAGGTGTCCCCCACCCGCTCACGCAATCCGTCCGCTCGAATGCTGACCAGGGACTGGTCCAGAAGGGCCTCGAGCCTGCGGGCCAGGGAGGCCCGCCAGACGCCGGGGACCGAACCGAGTCGGGGGGCGGTGGCCAGGGGACCCCGGGCGGTCACTCCATCCCGGGTGCGGGTGATCACCCGAAAGCCCAGGTCGGCCAGGGCCGCTTCGTCCGGGGTTCCGATCAGGATGACGCTGACCTGCTCCGGCGCCTGCGCGGCGAGGGGGGCGTCGTGGTGGGGACGCGGGCTGCCTCCGTCCTGGATGTTCCGCAGCCCACGGTCCAGTCGTTCCCGACCCCGCTCCTCCTGGGCCTGGGCCCGGGTGAAATGGCCGTGACCGGCGAGGGCCCCCATGGTGAGGAACGCGATGATCCCGACGTAGGCGGTCCGTTTCATGAGGGGTCTCCGTGGCGCGCTTTCCAGGCCGCGATGAGGCGGAGGGCGTCCATTGGGGTCAGTCGTTCCGGATCCACGGCAAGAAGGTCGTCGAGCAGCTCGTTCCCCACCGGTTCGAACAGGGTGAGCTGGGAGCGTGGCCCGGTGTCCCGGGGCGAGGCCGTGCGTGCGAATCGCCCGGTCTCCAGCCGGCCCAGGATCTCCCGGGCCCGATCCACCACGCCGGGTGGGATTCCGGCCAACTCGGCGACGTGGATCCCATAGCTCTTGTCGGCGGCTCCGGGCACGATCTTGCGCAGGAAGATCACCGAGCCGTTCCACTCCTTGACCTCGACGTTGAGGTTGACCACCCGGGCCAGGGTCTCGCTCAGCGAGGTGAGCTCGTGGAAGTGGGTAGCAAACAGGGTGCGGGGCGGCTCGTCCCGTTGATGGAGGTTCTCGGTGACCGCCCAGGCGATGCTCAGCCCGTCGTAGGTGCTGGTGCCCCGCCCCACCTCATCGAGAAGAACCAGACTCCGCTCCGTGGCCGCGTTGAGGATGGTCGCGGTCTCCTCCATCTCCACCATGAAAGTGGACTGTCCGCGGGAGATGTTGTCCGATGCCCCCACCCGGGTGAACACCCGGTCCACGATGCCGACCCGCGCGGACTCGGCCGGAACGAACGATCCCATCTGGGCCAGGATGGTAAGAATGCCGGCCTGGCGCAGGAAGGTCGACTTGCCCGCCATGTTGGGACCGGTGATGATGGCGATCTGCCGGACCCGTCCGTCCAGGTCGAGATCGTTGGGCACGAACTCGCCCGCCGGGAGCAGGTGCTCCACCACGGGATGACGGGCCTCGGTAAACCGCAGCACCGGTTCGTCCACGATTGCCGGGCGAACCCACCCACGATCCATGGCTACCCGGCACAGGGACAGGGCCACATCGGCGTCGGCAATCACGTCGGCCAGGGCCTGGAGATCGGCGGCACGCTCCACCACCCGGGTGCGCAACCCGGCGAACAGGGAAAGCTCGAGCGCGCGCAGACGTTCTTCCGCGCGCAGGATACGTTCTTCCTCGGTCTTGAGCTCCGGGGTCACGAACCGTTCCGCGTTGACCAGGGTCTGCTTGCGGATGTAGTGCTCCGGCACCTTGTCCTGGTGTGCCGCGGTCACCTCGAGGTAGTAGCCGAAGACCTTGTTGAACCCGATCTTGAGGGTGGGAATCCCCGTCGCCTCCCGTTCCTGCCGCTGCAGCGAAGCGATCCACTCCTTGCCCCCCCGGGCGAGGCCTCGCAGCTCATCGAGCTCGCCGTGCCAGCCGTCGCGGAACACGCCCCCCTCTCCGGCGGTGGCCGGCGGTTCCTCGGTGATGGCCCGATCCAGTTCCTCGCCGAGATCGGTGAGGTCGGGAAGGGCGGCGGCAAGGCGGGCCCAGGCGTCGCCGCGGAATGCCTCCAGGCGCTCGCGCAGGGGCGGTCCGGCCAGACAGCTCTCCGCGACCCCGCGCAGGTCGCGTGGCGACGCCTTGCCGGCGGCCGCCTTGGCCAGGAGACGTTCCACATCCCGCACGCCCCCCAGGATTGCGGAGAGGGCATCGGCTTCCTCGGTGCGCTCGGTCAGTTCCTGCACCATGTCCAGCCGGGCTTCGATGGCGCTCCGATCGATGAGCGGGCGTTCCAGCCAGGACCGCAGCCGGCGTGTCCCCAGGGTGGTGCGGGTCCGGTCGAGGACGGTGAGCACGGTCGGTTGCCGCTCCTCGCCGGACATGGACCGGGTCAGTTCCAGGTTCCGCCGGGTCGTCGCATCGAGCCCGAGGAACGAGGCCACGGCCAGCCGACGCATGCGCACCAGGTGGGAGAGGGATTCCCCGCGCACCTCGCGCAGGTAGCTGAGCAGGGCGGCGGCCGCCCCGATGGCCGGGCCCAGGTCCTCGCAGTCGAACCCGCGCAACGACTGGACGCCGAAGTGCTTGGTGAGGCGGGTGCGACCCCGGGCCGGGTCGAACCACCACCCGGGTCGTCGCACCGGAACCGGGGCCTCCGGTGGAAGACCGGGCAGGTCGGCGTCGTCGGCGGTCACCCACTCGCTGATCACCAGCCGGGAGACATCCTCGGTGAAACGGGCCGCGGGCAGATCGTCCAGGAGGAACTCGCCGGTGGTCACATCGGCGGCCGCGAAACCGACCGTCTCCCCGTCGCGATGCAGCGCGGCCACGAAGTTGTTGCGGGTCTCCGGAACCAGGGTGTCGCTGACCGCGGTTCCCGGGGTGACGATCTCCACCACGCTCCGGTCCACGATGCCCTTGGTCGTGGCCGGGTCCCCGACCTGTTCGCACACCGCGACCCGGTGCCCCTGGCGCACCAGACGGGAGATGTAGCCTTCGGCGGCATGATAGGGCACCCCCGCCATGGGGATGGGATCGGGGCGTCCCTTGTCGCGTGTGGTCAGGGTGAGACCGAGGACCTTGGCGGCCAGCTCGGCGTCCTCGAAGAACATCTCGTAGAAGTCACCCATGCGGAAGAACAGGACGGCATCCGGGTGGGCTTCCTTGAGCGACAGGTACTGCCGCATCATCGGCGTCTGTTTCGGATCCCGGGCCACTAGGGGGTCTCCCGCTCGAGCACCGTGAAACCGAGTCCGAAACCGGCTCCCAGGGAATCCCCCACCGCCTCGGCGGCATCCCGATCGGCGAAGGCCCCGACCAGGACCCGGGATAGACCATCGGCACCGCTCTCGATGAACACTCCTTCGACGCCGCGTCCCTCGAGGGCCCTGGCCAAACCGTCCGCGTTGCCCCGCACGCTGAACGCGCCAACCTGCAGGACATACTCACGGGATCCCGCCCGACCGGTGTCCGCGGGGGCCGCCTCCGTCTCCGGATCCTTGACCGGGGGGCTCGGCCCCACCACCAGTCCCGCCAGGCGCTCGCGGGCCAGGGGCGCTTCGAGAGCATCCGGTGCACGGGCACCGAGCACTTCCAGAAGCACGGCGGCGTCTTCCTCCTGCCCGAGGGCGATCAGACACTCGGCTTCGTGCCAGGCGGCGGTGGACCACCACCCCGGACCGGAACCGCTTTCCTCACGCAGCGCACGATACTGCAGGATGGCCGCGTCACAATCCCCGGCGATGCGGTGGGCATCCCCGAGGGCGAGACGCGCCCGTTGCCGCAGGGATCGGCTACCCGAACGGGCGGCCTGCTCCAGGTTCCTCCTTGCCGTGTCGCCGTCCCCCAATGCCAGGGCGGCAAGCCCCGTCCAGAGGGACCCCTCCTCCACCAGCCCGCTCTCCCGGGCCAGGTCGAAGGCGGCGAGGGCGTCGTCCAGATCGCCCCGGGCGAAGGCCACGTGTCCAAGGGCGAGGTGGAGATGACCCGCGCGTCCCTGTGGATCCTCACCCACGAGTTGGCGGAGGCGGGACTCGTACTGGGCTCCGTCCTCCTCGAGGGTGGCCCGCTGGAGGATGGCCCGGTCGCGATCGGCAATCGGGACCGCCTCCACCGCGAGAAGGGAATCGAGCATTTCCCGTGCCTGCGCGCGCTGTCCGGTAGCGACGAGTGCCTGCACACGGTCGAGGGAGGCCTCGGCGACCGGAACCAGGATCAGGACCAGAAAGACCCAGAGGACGCGGAGACCCCGCCTAGTCGATGGGTGTCGCATGGTCGTCCGCACTGGCCAGCATCCGGTCGAGCCGCGCGAGCGCGGCCTGGGGATCCTCGCGGTCCAGGGCCAAACGCACCCACTGCCGATGACCGCGCAGGTTGGCCGGGTCGATCTCCAGCGCCTCGCGGACAAAGGTCTCCGCCTCCTCGAGGTCCCCCTTGCGCCGATGGATCTCGGCCAGGGCCAGGAGGGCGGGAGCGGCCGCCTCGCGCGGGGTCCGGTCGACCAGCTCGCGATAGAAGGAGATGACCTCGCCGAAATGTCCCAACTCGAAGAACGCGCGCTCCAGTCTTTCGAAGACCAGGTTGGCGCTCTCGGGTGTGGCCAGGGCGTAGGTGCGCCAATGCTCCACGGCGGCCTCCAGCTTGCCGGCTGCCTGCTCCATGTCTCCCAGATGCAGATGCGCGGCCACACAATCACCGTCGAGTTCGAGGGCCTTGTCGAAGTGTTCCCGGGCGAGCTTCAGGTTGTCCGCGGCCAGTTCACGCTCCCCGACCGCGGTGCGGTAGCGCGCCAGTTCGGAGCCGTCGTCCTTGCCCTGCGCCTTGAGACGCTGTTCCACCGCTCCAATGGCCCGCGGCCAGTCCCCCAGCGCTTCGGCCACCTCCTGCACCGCACGCAGGGCGAACCGGTTGTGACGATCCAGACGAAGCAGGCGTTCGGCGCTCTGACCCGCCTCCTCGTACCGTTTGGCCGCGAGGTAGTCCCGGGTGATGCTCTCCAGGATCCGGGTCCGCGCGGCATCGGACAGCCCGGTGCGGACGGTGAGATCCCGGTGCACGGCGAGGGCCTTCTGGACCTCACCGCTGTCGCGCAACAGGTCTCCCATCCGGATATAGGCGTCGAGGTTGTCGCTGTTCTCCTGGACCGCCTCCTTGAGGCTGACCAGGGCAAGCCGAGGGTCGCCGGCGATCAGGGCGGTGAGCGCGCGGGTATACGCCTCTTCCTTGGCCGGTTCCTGGCGGCGCGTCCTGCGGGTCCAGGCCCAGACCACCCAACCCACGAGCAGGAGGGCCAGGACCGCGGCCGCCGCGCCCAGGAGTGCGGGAGTGTCCATGGCCGCCTAGTCCTCGTCCCGATCGTCGGTCAGGGCCGGCGGAAGAATCCCGGGATCCAGATCCTTGACCGGCATGTTGCGCAGGTCGGTGAGCTCGCGGGTCAGCTCCCGGTTCTTGCGCCGCAGCCCGGCAACCTCCGACTTGGAGGCGACGACCTGGAAGAATGAAATGACGAACCCCAGGAGCATTCCGAGAACGAGACTCCCGACGAGGGCCACCGGCAACTCGAGGTTGGCGATGGTCGGGATGTGGGGACCGCGAAGATAGATGTTGACCGTCTGGTCGGTGTTCCACAGGGAGACGAGGAGGAGACCGGC
Organism: Candidatus Eiseniibacteriota bacterium; assembly: GCA_942491735.1. Taxonomy (GTDB): domain Bacteria; phylum Eisenbacteria; class RBG-16-71-46; order JABDJR01; family JABDJR01; genus CALOCN01. Next base: position 2,328,602 of record CALOCN010000014.1, read on the forward strand.
AAGGAGAAGGACTCCCAGGACCGCTTTGACGAACCACATGGCTTGACTCCTGCGCGACGGCGGGTCGCCTAGGCGACGACTTCCGCCGCGGTCGATTCGTGGACCGGTTCACCCGTGAGGGTCATACCCCGGCTTTCGGTTACCCGAACCCGGCGCAGCGAGCCGATCCAGGAGACCTCCCCGGGAAACACGACGTTCTTGAACTCGGGGGTCTTCCCCACCACCCGACCCGGATCCCGTCCACTGACCCCGTCTACCAGCACTTCCACCTCGCCTCCCACGAAGCGGGATGTCCGCTCGTCGGAGATCCTGCGCTGCATCTCGATGATGGATGCCAACCGACGCTGCTTGTCGCCGGGCGACACGTCGTCCTCGATCCCGGCCGAGACCGTGCCCCGGCGGGGGGAGTACTTGAACATGAACGCGGAGTCGAATCGCACCCGCTGCATCACGTCGACGGTGCGGGCAAAGTCGTCGTCGGTCTCACCCGGATAGCCCACGATGACGTCGGTGGACAGGGCCACGTTGGGCATGAGTTCCCGGGCGCGATCGATCAGGGCCAGATACCGGGCCGCGGTGTACTCGCGGTTCATGGAGGCGAGAACCCGATCGCTTCCCGACTGCATGGGGAGATGGAGGTGGGGCATGATGGCCGGCTCCTGCGCCATGGCCACCAGGACATCGTCGGTCATGTAGCCGGGATGCGAGGTGGTATAGCGGACCCGGGCGATGTCCTCCACCCGGGCCACCTGCCGCAGGCAGTCGGCAAGGCCGAACTCGCCATCGCGATAGTGGTTCACGTTCTGCCCCAGCAGGGTGATCTCGCGTACCCCCTGGCTCGCGCACCACTCGGCCTCCCGCACCACCTGACCGATCGGCTTGGACCGCTCCGGTCCGCGGGTGAAGGGAACGATGCAGTAGTGACAGGCGTTGTCGCACCCGCGAATGATGGTGAGAAACGTCTTCACTTCCCCCGGTTTGAGCTCGGGGTGATCCTCGATGACGAAGTCGCGGGCATACCCGACGTCCACCTGGGGCCGCCCGCTGTCCAATCGTGCGTTGAGCACATCCATGAACCGTGGGTAGGCTCCGGAACCGATGACCAGATCCAGGTACGGGACCCGGCTCAGGAACTCCCCTCCCAGGCGCTGGGCCATGCACCCGGTCACTCCGAGGAGACGGATGGTGCCGTCCTCCTTGAGGGGGCGCAGCCGTCCGAGCCGGCTGACCACCTTGGACTCCGCATGCTCGCGGATGCTGCAGGTGTTCAGCAGAACCAGGTCCGCTTCCTCGGCCCTGGGCACGAGTTCGTAACCGGCCTCGACCAGCTTCTTCTGGATGACGTGTGTCTCGTTGATGTTCATCTGGCAGCCGAACGTCTCGAGATGCGCTTTCATGGACGGCTCCCTCACGGTATCCCCTCGATCATGTCACCCACCAGACCATCGTCCTGCAACCCGGTCACCCTGACAAGGGCGAAGCGGCCGACCAGGTTCTTGCGGGCGGGAAAGCGAACCCGTACGTAGGTCTCGTCGAGGCCCTGCGACATCCCGTCCGCCCGGGTCTCCTCCACCAGGACCGTGACCGGGTCCCCGATCCGGGACTGGCGGAACATCCGATGCTTGGCCGCGACAAGGGCGTTGGCCGCGGCGAGCCGCCGGGCGCTCATGTCCCCGGGCGGTCGTCCCGACCAGCTCGCGGCGGGGGTGTTGGGGCGCGGCGAGTAGGTGAACGGGTGGAGGTAGGTGAACGGGAGATCGTTGAGGAAGGCAAGGGTCTCCCGGAAGTCCCCCTCGGTCTCACCCGGAAATCCGAGGATCAGATCCGCCCCCAGACCGAGACGGGGAACGCGTGAGGCCACCTCGAGCACGCGCCGGCGATAGACCGGGGTGCGATAGGAACGACGCATCCGGCGCAGTTGAACGTCGCTTCCCGACTGCAGCGGGAGATGCAGATGGGGGGCGAGCACGTCCGAAGCGGCCAGGAGTTCGACCATGCGGGCATCGATCTCCTGGGGTTCGACAGAGGAAAGACGCACCCGGAAACGATGGGGCGAGGGCAGGGTGATCAGTGCCTCCACCAGCTCGGAGAGCCGGCGCCGGGGCTTCAGGTCCAATCCGTAGTGCCCGAGGTGCGTGCCGGTGAGCACCATCTCGCGATGACCGGTGTCGAGCAGTCGTCGTGCTTCGTCCAGTACCGACTCCAGGGTATGACTCCGCGAGCCGCCCCGGGTCTGGGGAATCACGCAATAGGTGCAGGCGCAATCACATCCGTCCTGCACCCGGAGCAGGGCACGGGTCCGCTCCTCGAGACCGATGGCGCGCAGGGTCGTCATCGGATTCCCTTCGAGGGACCCCACCTCCACCCGTGCCGGTCCCGTATCCGGAAGCCCGGCGAGGAGGGTTTCCAGGACATCCTTTTCCCGATGCCCGGCAACCAGCGCCACCCCCGGCAGATCCTTGATCTCCTGGGGCGCCCGCTGGGCATAGCAACCGGTCACCACCACCCGGGCCCGGGGCACACGGCGATGGACACTCCGGATGTATTGCCGGGCTTCCTGGTCCGCGCGCCCGGTCACCGAGCAGGTGTTCACGACCACGATGTCCGCGTCCGCATCATTGGACACGACGGCGTAGCCACGCCGCCGTGTCCCCTGCTGCATTCCCGCGGTCTCGTAGAGGTTGAGCTTGCACCCGAAGGTGCGGAAAGCGACCTTGGGCGCGGTCCCGGTCAGACCGAGAGTTTCCGCGCTGGTGGTCACGCTTTCGGCTCTCCCTCCTCCGGAGTATCGTCCGAGGCCGGCTCCCCGGTCGCGGTCTCTTCCGTGGAACCGTCGACCGCATCCTCCGCGGGTGCGGGCGCTTCCGCGTTGGCTGCCGCATCCGCCTCGGCGGTGGCCTCCGCATCCGCGGCCCCCTGCAGGGCCTCACCGAGGCGGTCGCCCAGGGATGCCGAACCGGAGCCGCTGTAGCGACCGGCGATCTCGCGCATGCTGGGCGGCGCCGGCGGCGGCGGAAGCTCCTCCTCGAGGTCCGCGCCTTCGACCGGCTCGACATCCCGCACCGCGAGCACGATGCGCTGATTGTCGCCGTCGACCCGGGTCACCTTGAGCTGAAGCGATTCGCCTTCCTTGAAGACGTCGCCCGGCTTCTGCTTCTCGTCGATGCCCAGCTGGGACATGGGAACGAATCCCTCGATGTCGTCGCCGAGGTCCACCACCACGCCGCGATCAATGAGACGGGTGATGGTGCCGTCGACCAGGGTCAGCTGCTCGAAGCGCGCCGCCAGCTGGGGCCAGGGATTCTCCTGGGTCTGCTTGAGCCCCAGGGAAATGCGACGACCTTCCTTGTCGATGTTGAGGATCTCGACCGTCACCTCGTCGCCCTTCTTGACCACCTCGGAGGGGTGGTTGACCCGCTTGGTCCAGGACATGTCCGAGATGTGGACCAGTCCGTCGATCCCCTCTTCCAGCTCCACGAAGGCCCCGAAATTGGTCAGGTTGCGGACCTTGCCGGTGATGCGGGACCCGATGGGGTACTTGAGGTCCAGGGTCTCCCAGGGGTCGGTCTCGGTCTGCTTGAGCGAGAGGGAGATCTTCTCGTTCTCCTTGTCGACCTTGAGCACGACGCACTCGACCGCGTCGCCGATGTTGACCACCTTGGAGGGATGGCGCACATGACGGGTCCAGGACATCTCGGTGATGTAGATGAGTCCCTCGACGCCCTTCTCCAACTCGACGAACGCGCCGTAATCGGTGATGGAGACGACCTTGCCGCGAACGCGGGTCCCCACCTTGTACTTCTCCTCGACGTTCTCCCACGGGTAGGGGGTGAGCTGCTTGAGCCCGAGGCTGATGCGCTCACGCTCCGGGTCGAAGCTCAGCACCTTGACCATGATCTTGTCGCCGATGTTCACCACCTCGGACGGGTGGCTGACCCGGCCCCAGGACATGTCGGTGATGTGGAGGAGGCCGTCGATGCCGCCCAGATCCACGAAGGCACCGAAGTCGGTGATGTTCTTGACCACGCCCTCGCGGACCTGATCCTTGGCCAGCTCGCCGAGGATCTTGCCCTTGAGCTGGGCGCGCTCCTCCTCGAGGACCACGCGGCGGGACACCACGATGTTCCGCCGGCGCTTGTTGAGCTTGATGATCTTGAACCGCATGACCTGGTGCAGGAGCTCTTCCACGTTCTGCACCTGGCGCAAAGCGATCTGCGACCCGGGCAGGAAGGCCTCGACCCCGAACAGGTCGACCACCACGCCCCCCTTGATCCGGCGCAGCAGGCGTCCCTCGACGACCTGGTTGTCGTCGTGCGCTTCCTTGACCTTGTCCCACACCTTGACGAAGTCGGCGCGGGTCTTGGAGAGCTCGACCAGACCGTCGGCGTTCTCCATCTTCTCGAGGAAGACATCGATGACGTCGCCCACGTTGATGGACCCGGCGTCGGCGAACTCGCTGATGGAAATGACGCCCTCGGACTTGCCGCCGATATCGACCAGCACTTCCTTGTCATCCAGTCGCAGCACGGTGCCGGAGACGATCTCTCCCTCGTCGAGGGTGCGGAGCGACTCCTCCATCATGTCGAGCATGTCCATGGCCAGCGGGTTGTCGGCAATGGATCCGTCTTCATCCTCGTCGCGGTTGAGGATCTTCAGGGCGGCGAATTTTTCCTCGCGGGTGAGTTCCACCGGCGCTTCCGCCGTGGCCTCCTGGGTTTCTTCGGACATGGGTGTAACTGCCTCCGAACACGTCCCGGACCGATGGGGTCCGGGGTATCTTGGGTTTCCGACCCCGGCACAATGCCGCGGCCGAGGATCTACGGGTCCTTGCGCCTGGCCAACGGATACACGACGGGTGCGTGCTCCGTGGCAATCCGATCTGTCCCGTCCTTCGACATCACCTCCTCGAAACTCAAACTGGTTTCCCGACGCGTCTTGTGTGCGTCCTCCGGTTTCGACCCGGCCGAAAGGACGGAACCGCCCGCTGCCGCGGAAGCGGCATCGCCGACGGTGGCGCAGGACCCGGACCCCGTGGTCCGGAAGCCACCCTTTGCAAGGTGGGATCACGATACGCAACCTGGGTCCGGACCCAACGGGACCCAGGCCGGTCACCCCACCCGGCAACTACCGGAAAGGGCGGGAGCGTATCGAGCGCGGGAAGCTTAGCACATGGAGGGCAGGGTGCAACCCCGCTCGGGGCATGGCGCTACAGGGTCCGCAGGACCTCGACCACCCGGAGCGCGCCGGCCACCTGGGACTCCAGATCCATGGAGGTGCAGTCGATGACCACCGCGTCGTGGGCGGGCCGGAGCGGGGCCACCTCCCGCCCCGAGTCCCGGGCATCCCGTTCCTGGATCGTCCGCAGAACGGACTCCAGGGTGGGGTTCTCACCCCGCTCGCGCAGTTCACGCCAGCGACGCCGGGCGCGTTCCTCGGGAGAGGCGGTCAGGAACAGCTTGGCCTCGGCCTGATCCAGCACCACGGTCCCGATGTCGCGACCCTCCATGACCACCCCGCCCCGCCGGGCGAGATGACGCTGCATGCGGACCAGCTCCGTCCGGACGCCGGGATGGACCGAGATCCGGCTGGACCCATCGGACGCCGCATCGGTCCGGATGTGGTCGGTCACGTCCGTGTCCTGCACCCGGACCCGCAGGGCCCCGTTCTTCCCGGTTTCCAGCCGCACCTGGACGCCCTGCGCCAAGGCAGTCGCCGCATCCGCGTCATCGGGGGAAACCCCGCATGTCCCGGCCCAAACCGCCAAGGCACGGTACATGGCGCCGGTATCGACGTAGAGGTACCCCAACCGGGCAGCCAGCGCACGGGCGGTGGTTGTCTTGCCCACACCGGCCGGGCCGTCGAGCGCGACCTGGATTCGCCGCTTGCGCTGACCAACACTCACTTGGCAACTCCCGGTTCGATTCCTGGCAAGGCCTCCCCGAACAAGGGCCCCCTAGCTCGTAGGATACGCCCGCTCCAGGTTCTTCAGGAAAAACGGATCCGAGGTCCCGATGCCCCCGGCGTCCGCCAATCGCACCCCCTGTTCACAACCCAGGCCGGCCACGAGGAACGCCATGGCGATCCGGTGGTCCCCTCGCGGATCAACGGTACCGCCCGGGAGGGGTCCGCGGCGACCCTCGATCACCCACCCGTCCTCCCGCGGTTCCACCCGTGCGCCGATCGCCCGCAGTCCCTCGGTCACCGTCTCGAGTCGATTGGATTCCTTGTGTCGCAGTTCCGCCGCCCCCCGGATGACCGAGGTGCCGGGTAGGAATGCCGCAGCGACCGCCAGCGCGGGAAGTTCGTCGATCAGCGGCGGGATGGCGTCCCCCTCCAGCCTCACCGGGCTCCATTGGGCTCCGACCCGTGCCCGCACCCCTCCCAACGGTTCCGCGTGCCCGGGGCTCCCGGCGATCTCCATCTCCAGTCCCATCCGCCGGAACCAATCGAATTGCGCGCACCGCGTGGGGTTGAGCCCGACTCCCTCCATGACCACGCTGCCGGCGCCCACCACCACGAGGGCGGCAAGATAAAACGTGGCCGCCGAGGGGTCGCCGGGAACATGAACCGTGGTTCCGCACAGCGGCTTTCCCCCGGTGACCGCAACCCGGTCGGGAGACGTCTCCACCTCTCCCCCGAAGGCCGCCAGGAGCCGTTCGGTGTGGTCACGACTTCCCTGGGCCCCTCGGACCTCGGTGCGTCCCGCGGCCTGGATCCCGGCCAGGAGGATCGCCGACTTGATCTGCGCGGAGGGGACAGGGAGGTCAATCAACGTGCCGGTCAGCGGTGCATCGCCTCCCCCGACCCGGATCGGGGGGTGATCCCCCTGGGGAGCGACGGCGCGGGCTCCCATGCGGCGAAGGGGGGCCAATACGCGTTCCATCGGGCGGCGAGAGAGGGACGCATCCCCGACGAGGGTGACCGCGAACGGTTGCGCGGCGATCGCCCCGGCCAGGAGACGCAGTCCGGTTCCGGAATTCCCCAGATCCAACTCGCCGTCCACCGGCCGGAACCGCCCCCCCGTCCCCTCGATACGGACGGTGTCGGGCTCCGGCACCACCGTTGCCCCGAGTCTCGCGACCGCGGCAAGCGTGGATTGGCAGTCGGCCCCCCGGTTGGGATGGACCACGGTGGTGGTTCCCCGGGCCATGGCCCCCAGGATGTAGGCGCGTTGGGTTATGGACTTGTCACCGGGAAGCTCCGGTGTAAGTACCAGCGTCTGAACAGGCTGTGAAGTGGGATTCACGCCCTTTCGAGACTCCCCAGGACCGCATCCAGCGCCTCCAGGAACGCCGTGTCCTGGGCCCGGGTGCCATGGCTCACCCGGAAGTACTGCGCCGGGAGACCGAACCCGGTAAGCGGTCGAAGGATGAACCCCCGCTTCATCAGGGCGTCCGCCAGCGGTCCTCCCGGGACTGGGCACCGGGCAAAGACGAAGTTCGTCCAGGACGGTTCGACGACCCAACCCCGCGCCCGGAGCCCTTCGGCGAGGAACGTGGTCTCGGCCCGGGCCAATGTCCGACTCCGCGCGACATGGTCCGTGGCGCCGAGGGCGGCGATGGCTGCATCGTGCGCGACACAATTGACGTTGAACGGGAGACGAGCGCGATCCAGGTTCCCGATCAGATCGGGAGGGCCGAAACCGAACCCGACCCGCAGGCCGGCCAGGGCGTGGATCTTGCTGAAGGTGCGAAACACCAGGACCGGCTTCTCCCCGCCCAGGATGTGGAGCCCATTGGGATACTCGGGATCGTCCACGAACTCGAAGTAGGCCTCGTCGAGAATGGTCAGCACGTGGGTCGGCACCCGCTCCATGAACGCATTCAACGCATCCCGGGTGAACCGGGAACCGGTGGGATTGTTGGGATTCACCAGGACCACGATCCGGGTCCGCGGGCCGATGGCGGCCAGCATGCCGTCCAGGTCGTGTTCGTAGGGTTTGTCCGTGCTCCCCGGGACCCGGACCGCGCGTCCTCCCGCGGAGCCGGCCGCCACCTCATAGCGGATGAACCCGGGAAAGGCGATGACCAGATCATCCCCCGGATCCAGCAGACAGCGCACGGTCAGGTCCAACAGGTCGTCGATGCCGGCCCCGGCGATGGTCTCTTCCACCGTGCGCCCGTAGTGCGCGGCAAGAGCGGCGCGCAACCGCGGTGCGCCCGGCTCCGGATAGAGACGGGTGTTCTCCACCGCCCCCCGCATCGCCTCGATGACCTCCGGAGCCGGTCCCAGCGGGTTTTCGTTGGAGCCCAACTTGACACACTCCGAAAGGCCGAACTCACGGACATCGGCCAGCGTCTGTCCGGGGCGGTACGGAGCGAGGCGCGCAATGGCGTCGCGGATGTGCATCGAGGTCTCCCTGCGGTTCGTTGCAAGCGGTTCGGTGGTGCGACAACCGAGTGTATCGGTGGGAGGGTCACCGCTCAAGTGTGGGGAGACCGGCGAAGAATGTACACCCGGACGGAGCGCAGGTAAGCTCCCGGCAGTCATCGGGCCCTTCCGGAGGGCCCACCGGCAGGACCCGGGATCCCTCCATGCGCTTGGGGGGACCCCAATGGAACGACAAGGAGCGGAGACCCATGGCGCAGGGTGCACGGAAGGCGATGGTCCTGGGCGGTAGCGGGCTGGTGGGATACCAGGTGGCCCGCAGGCTCGCCGCGACGGGAACGGGGGAAGTGGTGATCGTCGCCCGGTATCGGGCCGAGACCGCCGAGGCGGTGGTTGCCCTGGGACGCGAGTTTCCCGGCACGGTGTTCCGGGGATTCCACGGGGACATCTTTCTACCCGGGGAGCCCACCCCGCACACCGAGGAGGGCGCGGCGCAACCGGATCGGCGGGACCCGGGGGTACGTCGGCGTCTGTTCGACGAGACCTACGGGGACCTGGAAAGCGCCTACCGGGACTCGCTCCTGGCCAAACTCATTCTTCTGGAAAAACCCGACGCGGTGGTGGACTCGGTCAACACCGCAACCGGCATCTCCTATCAGGACGTGTACACCGCCTGTCATGCGGTGCGCGCCGATCTCGACACATCGGAAACCCTTACCCCGTCGCTCAAGGACCATGTCGAGACCCTGATGGTCTCTCTCTCCATTCCCCAGATCATCCTGCATATCCGCATTCTCAATCGGGCCATGACCGAGGCAAAGGTGCGGATCTATCTCAAGGTGGGAACCACCGGGACCGGCGGCATGGGGCTCAACATCCCCTACACCCACGGCGAGGAGAGACCCAGTCCCCAGTTGCTCAACAAGACCGCGATCGCCTTCGCCCACACCGGCATGCTGTTCCTCATGGCTCGCACGCCCGAGAGTCCCATCATCAAGGAGGTCAAACCGGCCGCCCTGATCGGGTATCGGGGGGTCGATTTCCGCGCCGCGATGGGGAAGCAGTACCACCGTCGCGATCAACCGGACAAACCGGGCTTCGAGTTGGGCGCGGCCAACGAGCCCTACACGCTCTATCGCCCGCGGAGGGTCCGCCTCGAGAGTTCCCTCGACCTGACCCCGGACCCCGCCGGCTACGAAACCCTGGCCGGACCCGACGGGACGCCGACCCTGCGGGTGCCCCTGGTCGATACCGGGGAGAACGGGCTCTTTACCCTGGGGGAGTTCGAGGCCATCACCGCGCTGGATCAGATGGAGTTCATCACGCCGGAGGAGATCGCGGACATCGTGGTCATGGAAGTCGCCGGAGCGGGAACCGGCCGGGACGTGGTGAGCGCGATCGACTCGTCGGTGCTCGGTTCCACCTACAAGGCCGGGCTCCTGCGACCGGCCGCCATGGAGATGCTGGCCCGTCTGGAAGAGGAACACGGCGTCCCCTCCATCGCCCTGGGACGGCTCGGCCCTCCCAATCTGGCCAAGCACCTGTTCGAGGCGTATCTGTTTCGCCGCAGGTACCATGGCTTGGCCGACGTGATACAAGCGGGGAAGGAGACCGGCAGTGCCGAACGTATCAGCGGGATCCTCTTCGAGCTTCTCGAGAAGGATCCACTGCTGGCCAGCCTCGCCACCTCGATCGGTATTCCCATCCTGTGTCCGGACGGCGAGACCCTGTTGCGGGGCCCCGTGATCAGCGCGCCCCCCTACCGCACGTTCCGCCCCACCGTGCCGGTCGACCCGATCGCCCTGGAGACCTACGCCTCCACCTGGGTGGACCTGCGACCGGCCCGGGTCACCTGGTGGCTGGAACGCTTCGCCCGGATGTACGAGAGCCGCTTCACCCGGCAGATCGAGGGCTGGGCCACCGAGCGGGTGGATCGCAAGACCTACCTCGCGGACTCGATCGAGATCGGAAACACCGTGGCCTGGATCTTCGGCAACGAGGAAATCGGCTACCGGATGCTCTAGACGCTTCCTAGTCCTCGATCGGATACGAACCCAGCACCTGGAGATGGGAAGCCCCGGTTCGGGCCGCCGCCACCGCCGCTTCCACCGCTTCGTCCTCGATGTGTCCCGAGACTTCCACGAAGAAGGTGTGCTCCCAGGTGCGTCGCCGGCTGGCCCGGATCTCGATCCAGTCCACGTTCACCCCCGCCGAGGCAAAGGCGCCGACCAACCCGGCCAGGGCACCGCTCCGGTTGGTCAGGACGCAGACCAGCGCGGTGCGGTCCCGTCCACTGCGCGCCGGTGGATGGGTCGACAGGAGGAGGAACCGGCGTTGCGGGTCCGGGTCGTCCTCGGCGCACGCCTCGATGATCCCCTGTTCACCCGGCCGGGCCAGACCGGCCGGGATGAGCGCGATGCGGCCGCTCCCCAGCCGATGTGCCGCTTCGGCGGAGTCCGCGGTCGCCACCACGTCGGCTCCGGGGTGCCGCTGCAGATAGCGCCGGCAACGAGCCAGCGCGCTCGGGGATCCCAGGATGGTGTCGGGGCCGAGGGCGGGGTCGTCCCCGGCGACGCCCACCGCGGCGTACCCACCCCGAAACACGGTCTCGCCGAAGAGGGTCACCTGGCGATGGAGGAACGGATCGAAGTGGTCCAGGGCGGGGTCCTCGTCCCCGATGTCACGGGCCACTACGGCGTACTGGACCCGACCGTGCTCCAGGTCGTCCAGGAGTCGTTCCGCGTCACCGTAGGCGTGCAGCCCGGCCGCGCTCCCGAACCGTCGTCGGGCGGCCTGGTCGGCGAAGGCCCCGGCCCGGCCCAGGACGCCGACCGTGATCTCCCCTTCCATGGCGCGCGAGGCGGAAATGATCTCGCGGAAGATCCCGACGAGGACTTCCGGGGGATAGCGTCCGGCGTTGAGATCGAGCACCCGCTCCAGGACGCGGCGTTCCCGGCCGGGGTCCATGGGCAGGGTACCGGACGTGTCCTTCAGGAGACCGATGGCCCGGGCGACCTCCGCGCGTTCGAGAAGCGTCTCCACCAGGGTGCGATCGAGCGCATCGATGCGCTCCCGCAAGGGGCCGAGATCGCGGCTCATGGAGTCCGCGGGTGGGCCTCGTCGGCGAGAACGTCTTCCTCTTCATCGGGAAGCTGGATCTCCTCGGTCGGCGTGTCCGGATCGAGGTTCGGCCCCGGCATCTCGATCGTTTCTTCCTCGTCGTAGGTCCGCACGATCCGCGGGGGAACGAAGTCATCCTCGGCCGGCTTCGGGTTGGCCGGTGCCTCCCCGTCTTCCGGGACTTCCTTCTCCGGCGCCTCGTCGGCGGTGAGATCCGCCACCACTTCCTGGAACCCGGCACGGTCCGCGGCCTGGTCGGTGTCGTCGCGCATGGTGTCTCCTTCTTCCGGAGCGGCGTCTTCGGTCGGCATGGGGGGCACGTCTTCCTCGGCCACCCCGAACTTCTCGAAACGGGCGAGTTCCCCGTCGTCCCACATGGCGGCCTGTTCCGACTTGGCCAGGGCAACCAGCTCCTCGAGACGCGGCAGGTCCCCGAGCTTGCCCAGACCGAAGTATTCGAGAAAGGTCTGGGTGGTCCCGTACATCAGCGCGCGACCCGGACCGGAGTCCCGTCCCTTGATCATGATCAGACCACGCTCGAGCAGGGTGTTGAGGACCCCCCCCGCGTCCACCCCCCGGATGCGCTCGATCTCGAGACGGGTCAACGGTTGCTTGTACGCAATCACCGCTGCCGTCTCCAGGGCGGCCCGGGTCAGCCGGGCCTTGCGGCGTCCGCTGAGCAGCCCTTCCACCCAGGGGGAGTAGCGCTTCTCCGTGACGAACTGGTATCCGCGGCCAAACCGGCCGAGCCGCACCCCGCGCTGGTTCTCCTCGCACGCCGTCTCGAGGGTGGCGAGCGCTTCCTTGATCTCGGCGGCGGTCACCGCCTCGTCGTCCACCGCCTTGGTCAGGGCGTTCACGGTCATGGGTTGGTCGCTTACGAAGAGAAGCGCCTCGACGAGCGACACGAGCTCATGCGGTTCCATCGGTGCGGGTCTCCTCTTCCGGGACTTCCGGTTCACCGGGATCTGCCGGTACGTCCATGAGGCCTGTTGTCGGTGCGTGGTCGGGATCGGCGCCGGTAGCTTCGGGGCCCACCGGATCCTGTACCAGTTTCCCGTCCTGTACGCGATAGAGCCAGATCTGGGAAAAGGCCGCCTCCTGGGCCAACGCCACCCGGCTCAGCTTGGCCAGCTCAAGAATCGCCATGAAGGTAACCACGACATGAATCCGGCGCGGGTGACGCAGGAGCAGGTCGGTGAACAGGACCCGGCCGCGGGTCTCCAGTTCGTGGTTCACCAGGGCAATCTTCTCTTCCAGGGTAACGTCTTCCAGTTCGACCTGGTAGAAGAACTCCTCCCCGACCCGGGCCAGCACGTCCTTGATCGCCTCGATGAGCGCGAACTGGGAGACCGGCTCCAGCTCCAGGGGGAACTCGACCTGGACCTCGGGAATGAAACCCCGACCGTAGAGTTGCCGTCGCTCCCCTTCGCAATCCTGCAGACGCGCCGCCGCTTCCTTGAACGTGCGGTACTCCAACAACTGACGCACGAGCTCGGAACGCGGGTCCTCATCCTCCTCTTCGTCCTCGGGCCAGGTCGGAAGGAGCATGCGCGCCTTGAGACGCATGAGGGTGGCGGCCATGACGAGGAAGTCCCCCGCCACCTCCAGATCAAGTACCTGCAGGGCCCCGAGCATGGCGAGGTACTGCTCGGTCATGTGCCCGATGGGGATGTCGTAGATGTCGAGCTTGTCCCGGCGAATGAGATACAGGAGCAGGTCCAACGGCCCCTCGAACACCGGAAGGCGCACGCCGAGGGGCGAGGTGAACTGGAACTCCTGGGCTTCCGCGCCGTCCTCGGCCAACTCCTGGGACCGCGCTACGGTGGCCCGGGTCTGGGCCGCATCCATGAAGGTCAACTGGACCGCGTCGGCGGCCACGTGCATGGCCGGGCCCGAGGGATAGATCAGTTCCTTGACCGGCGCGGGGTCCGGGGTCTCGTCGTCGTCCGGGGACGACTCCTGGAGCCCCTGGGCGGCATCCGGCTCGGGAGTTTGGACTGAGCGGTTGGTGTCGGCCTCGGTGGCCACGGTGCCTCCTCGCGATCGGTGCCCCTACCGTCGGCGGGAAACTGCCGAGCGGACGCAATGGCCCAGTGTAGCGACGGACCGCGGCGTGGTCAACGTACGCAGGCGCGCCATGTTGGAGCGGGCGGCTCCCCTCATGTATTACTGGAAGCGATCGTCCACCGGCACCGCTCCAGCCGCGTAGCGGGCCCGGGCCGCCCGCACCCGGGCACTGAGATCCGGATCCCCGGGCGTGGCCGGGGCGCCCAGGGCGCGGTCCAACGTCTCCAGCGCGTCCGGATACCGGCCCGCAGCGGCAAGGGCAGCCGCCTGCACCTCGAGGATCACGGCGGGGGTCGGCACGGGCGCCGCCTGAGCCGCGACCTCGGACATCTCCAACGCACGTGCCGGGTCGGATTCCCCGCCCGGCCCGGGGACTGCCAGAAGCCATGCCATCTCGATCAGGGTGCCGGGATTCGGCGGAGCGAGGGCAAGGGATCGCTCGAAGGCTTTCCTGGCTCCGTCCCGATCGCCGAGGCGAACCCGTGTGCGCCCCAGAGCCTCCCATAGGGCCGGGTCCCGGTCGCGAAGGACCCCCGCCCGGACCAGCAGGGGCTCGGCCTCGGCGAGCTCTCCCCGATGGAGCGCGTCCCCGGCCGCGGCAACCCAGGCCTGCGACAGGTTCGCCGTGATCTCCGGATCCCCCGGTCGCGATTCGAGGGCGCGCTCCAGCTCCAGGGCCCCCGCCTTCGGCCGACCGGTCTGGACCCAGGCCGCCCCCAGGTTCACCCGCGCGTCGGTGAGGTCGGGACGGAGTTCGACGGCGCGCTGGAGGGCAATGGCCGCCTCGGCCGGTTGATCCGACAACAACAGGACGGTCCCCAGGCCGTGTTGCACCAGGCCGTTCCCGGGAGCCAGGCGCACCGCTTCCCGCAGGTGCCGCTCGGCCCCGGCGAGATCCCCGGCCTGCATCCGCTCCGAGCCCAGGTTCTGATGCGCGACATAGGAGTCCGGGTTGGCCTCGAGCACGTCTTCGAACAGCGCGGTCATGGAACGAAACCGGGTCGTGTTCATGGCGGTGAGCGCGGCGAGGAGGCCACACAACGCGACCCCCGCCAGCGCGGCGGGAACCCGGCCGGGACGCAGGCGATCCCGCACCGCAATCGCCCCGGCGGCCAGCAGCACCAGCGGCCCAAGACTGGCCAGGTAGACATACCGGTCGGCAACAAAGCTGTGCACCATGTACTCGAAGTCGACCCAACCCAGAAGCGGGGCCAGGGTGACGAGGAAGAACACGAGCGCGGCGAGGAGGCCGCGATGCCCGGCCCGTGCGCGCAACGCCCCGCCCACCAGCAGGGCTCCCCCTCCCAGCAGTGCGGTCATCCCGGTCGCCCCCACCCGGGTCTCCCACAACGGATAGATGGCGGTCAGGTTGATCGGGAGCACCAGCTTCCACAGATAGAACCCGGCGATGCGGGGAGCCAGAAAAAGACGCTCGATCAGGGTCAAATCCGAACTGCGCACCATCGAACGGGAGATCAACACATCGAAGAGTGCGATGCCTGCTCCGATCACCAGGAACGGTGCGACGGAGATCAGGTCGCGGCGGGTGACCCGCCCATGCTGCCACCAAACGATGATCAACAACGCAACGGGTAGGGTGACCGCGATCGACTTCGACAGCATGGCCCCAACGAAGGCGACGAGCGCGAGGATCAGGGTGCCCATTGATCCGCGTTCCCGATAGATCAGGAACGCGGCCGCGCCGATCAGATAGAACAATGCCGACAGGACGTCCTTGCGTTCTACGATCCAGGCCACCGACTCCACGTGAATGGGATGCAGGGCAAAGAGCGCGGTGGCCAGGAGCGCCCCCGGCACCCGGAGGCGGCGCAGCAACCAGGCCACCAGGAGCACGTTCAGGAGATGGAGCGCGATGTTGACCGCGTGGTAGCCGATCGGGTTCAGGCCCCACAGTTGGTACTCGATCCAGAAGGTGGTGTAGACGAGGGGCCAGTAGTGTTGCTGGGGAATCAGGTCCGGACGGGTCCAGATGGCGCGCAGCCCCTGTGGGGAGTGGAGGAGCACATTGTCCCGCACCGCCTCGTCGTCATCCCAGAGATAGTCACCGGTCAGGGCGGGGCTGAAGGACAGGGCGGTGAGGAGCACGATCGCGGCCAGGATCACCTTGACGGAAACGGTCCGCTCCTGGCCCATGTCGACGTCGTCCCCCGTGGATTCCCGAGTGTGTGCGAACGGAAAGTCTACGACAGTTCGGAGAGCGGCACAGGCGCTGCCTCCCGACGATGGGGTGACCTGGCGGTGGGACGGGTCGGATGACCAGGGTCGGGGGGTTGCCGCCGGGATCTACCGGATCCGGTTCGACGGTCCGACCCCGTCGCGCACGACCCGGGTGCTGCGTCTGAAGTGACGCGGCCACGGGAAGGTGAATGGTGGAGCTGACGGGGATCGAACCCGTGACCTCATGACTGCCAGTCATGCGCTCTCCCAGCTGAGCTACAGCCCCCCAAGAGGGTCCCGCGGGGCGCTCTTCCCGGCCCGAAGCCAAGTGCCGCGCCACGCAAGGCGGTAGAGACTACTGAGCCCCTACCCCCCATGTCAACGTTATCCGTTGCCGTCCCCCGACCCTTCCCTGTGCTAGGATGGCTGCCCTTATTCCGTTCAACACGTTTTGGAGCTCCCACCATGACGACTGCCGTGACCGATCTCGCCGAGCGACTGGCCCAGGAGCTGGCCTCGGAGTCTTCCGCCCTCGCCGCTCTCGACGCCGCCGACGCGGTGGACCCGCTGCCCAGCGCGGATTCCGTACGCAGCCAACTCCCGGCCAAGGGAACCACGGTTGGCCTGCATCGCCTGCTCTCCCGTTGCCTGAATGCCGAAGGCGAGACGGCGGAAGCGGAACAGATCACCCTGGCCGTGACCGAGCGTCTCAACCAGGCCGGATACTGGAACGCGGTGGGACGTCTGACCGCGGAGTTGCTGGCCGGTTTCCCGCGGGACGCGGTGCCCCTGCTGTCCCGTGCCCGCGCCCAGGGTGGGCCGAAGGCGGTCACCGACGAGCTTCTGGAAGCGGCGCATGCCGCCGTCCCCAAACATGGCCAACTGGCCTGGCAGGTGGTGCAGGCGCGTCAGGCGCGCGGCGACCTGCCCAAGGCGCGCAAGCTCGCGGCACAGATTCTTCCCGAACTCATCGAGGACAAGAACTACACCTCGGCCGAGGAAGCCCTGCTGCTCCTGGGGGACGACACGCGTTACGACACCGTGCGGTCGTTGGTCCGGAGCCTGGAACTGCTGGCCCGTCATGAGACCTGGGATCTGTTCTCGAGCGTCCTTTCCATGGGCACCGACGCCATGGCCACCGAGCACGGCGCTCCCCTGGCCTGGCCGGTGATCCAGGAGATCTGGCTCACCCATCCCGAGCGGGAGGATCTTCGGGCTGCGGGGCTGCGGATCGCGCGTTCCTGGGTACGGAAGTTTCCGGAGCCGGACGCCATCCTGCGGGCCTCGGAGATCGAGCGCCCGTCCCAGAGCGGCAAGGTGGTCCTGGAACGGTTCCGTCGGGTGCTGCGCCTTCCTCCCGGGTACTACGCCAGGCATCACGGCTGGGGCATCGGCAAAATCCTCGAGAACGACACCGAGAACGTGATCATCGATTTCCCCGGCAAGCCCGGTCATCGCATGTCCTACGGCACCGCGGAGAACGCGCTCATGGCCATGGCACCCGACGATCTGCGCGTGCTGTTGGCCATCGATCCGGATTCCCTGCAAAAGATGCGCAAGGCCGACCCGGTCGGCCTGGTGGTGCTCGCGCTGCGCACCCTCCCCGGGGAAGAGGGGGATCAGAACCTCATTCGCAAGACGCTGGCCCCCGCCCCCATTCCCCCCGCCTCCTGGGCCGCGTGGTGGAAGACAACCAAGGTGAAGGCGGCCCAGGACCCCCGTCTCGACGGGACGCGTGCCTTCGAGAACTTCTTCGCCCTGGCCATCCCCGGGGATGGCGACGACGAGGGCGAAGTGGACATCCCCACCTGGGCCGGCAAGGATCTCAAGTCCATCCTCACCGTCATGGAGACCTTCCTCGACCAGCATCCGGACTCCCGCCAACGGCTCCTCGATGAGCATGGCGATCGGATCCGGGTCCTGGCCGCGGGCACCGATGCCTCCCCCGCCGAGGCGGTGGTGGCCGGATTGTGGCTCCTGCGTACCGGCGTCTCCGAAGCGACGCCCGAGACGCATGTCGACAGGAAGTTCGACCCCAACGCCCTCAACCGGGCGGATCAGGAAGCGCTGGTGGAGCGCCTCACCGATACCGCAGCGCTCGGGGCGATGCTGGACTCGCGTCTGGCGGCGATTCGCAAGGCGGCGTGGAAGCGGTTGGGTACGGACGAGGCGCGTGAGACCGCGGCGCGGCGTCGCCTGGACACCGCCCAATCCCGGTCCGAAGGCGCCCTGCACATCCTCGAAGCGGGCCTCCGGGACGGCGTCCTCGCCACCGGTGCCGAGAACGCACAGATTATCCTGTTGGCCCTGATCGACCTCATCGAGAAACCGCAACGGGAGACGCACCGCAAGCGGGCGCTGAAGTTCGTCGATCCGGACTCGCTGGTCGGCAAACGCCTGGCCGCCGACCCGATTCCGGACGAGTTCCAGAGTCCCATCACCTCGCGGCTCAAGCAGTGGAGCGCCAGCGACAAGTTCCGTTTCCCCCTCCTCGATTTCCTCAAGGAAGTCGGCAATGCGGAGATTGCCGAGGAAGTAGAGGGTTTCCGGGCGCGGCATGCTGCCCGCATGTCCAACCGGATGGTGAAGGAGAAGGAGGACCCCTTCGATGGGGACATCCTCATGACCCGTCTCACCTGGCAACGACTGCAGGATGAGCGGACCCGGATCGGCATGGAACTCAAGACGGTGCTGCCCGGCATCATCGGTCGCGCACGCGAACTGGGAGACCTCAAGGAGAACGCCGAGTACCACGCGGCCAAGGAAAAGCAGGCCAACTACGCGAAACGCTTCGAGGAACTGGAAATCGTCCTCAACCGGGTACGACACATCGAGGACCTCGAGCGCGAACCCGGCGTTGCCGTGCCGGGTACCGAGATCAACCTCGAGGAAGTGGATCAGCCGGGGAAGACCATTCGGGTCTGGCTGCTCGGCGAGGGAGACCAGCAGTTCGGGGACAGCGTGGTCTCCTACAAGGCGCCGGTCGGCGAGGCGATTCTGGGGAGTCGGACCGGGGAGATGGTGGAAGTCCCCCACGACAACGGTTCCCGGTCCTATCGCGTCCTGTCCGTGGAAACGCGTCTGCCCGACTCAACGACCCAACAATAGGAGGGGCACGCTCGCCAAGGCAGCGGATACCGCGGGACATGGTTACCTGCTACTCCCTCGCGGAAGCCGGTAACCGGAACCCCGGTTCCCAGGGGTCCGATCGACGTCTAGTCGATGAGCCACACCGCCGTCGCGGCAATGGGGAAATAGACCACCCCGTCCCCCGGACCGGCCTCGGCCTCCCTCCAACCCCTTGTATCGATTGGGGATGCATCGGTCCTTGCCCCGGCGGGAGTCTTCGGGGCCTCATTCGAACGCCTCAAGGGATAGATGCGGGATTCCATGCAGTGTCCTGTCGTGTCGCGCGGGTAGGTAGCCGAGGGGTCGGCCATCCACTCCCAATGCAAGGTCTGTGCCTTGTTGACAGGGACGCCGGGGCCAAGGAAACTCTATCGCCTTGCCGGAGTGGCGGAACTGGCAGACGCAGGGGACTCAAAATCCCCCGGTGGCAACACTGTGTGGGTTCGAGTCCCACCTCCGGCACCACCCGCCTGGACGGGAGCGTCCGCCCTGTCTAGGCGCGACGCTCGTTCCGAGCGACGCTTCGCCCCGTGCCCAGGCTCACCCACCAGGTCGCGGCGAAAGCCAACAGGAAGCTCGCGGCCTTGATGTCGAGCACCTCCTGCAGTCCCCCGACCTGTTTCCAGAGGATGGTGCTGACCAGCCCCACCACCAGGCCGGCCAGGGCGCCGTGGCGGGTGATTCCCCGCCACCACAACGCCAGCAAGAGCACCGGTCCGAACGACGAGCCCAATCCCGACCAGGCATAGGCCACCATGTCGAAGATGAGCGTCTGGTTGAGGAAGGCCATGGCCAGGGCGATCGCGGTTACACCAACCGCGGCGAGGCGACCGAGGAGAACCAGCCGGGCCGGATTCCCGGGCGGCTTCCCCCCCCGGATCAGACGGACATAGATATCCTCGGTCAGGCTCGACGTGGCCACGAGAAGCTGACTGTCCGCGGTCGACATCATGGCGGCAACCGCGCCGGAGATGAGTAGCCCGGCCAGCCAGGCCGGCACGAGGGCCTTGGCCAGGAGCGGCATCACCTGCTCCTGGTCCGCGAGGTCCGGCCCCAGGATAGCCACGCCGGCAATGCCGATCAGGGCCGCGCCCCAGTAGGCGACCAGCACCCAGGACATGGCGATCAGTGAGCCCTGACGCACATCGCGATGGCTGCGCAGGGCCATGTAGCGGGTCAACAGATGTGGTTGGCCAAAGTAGCCCAGCCCCCAGGACAGTCCCCCCACCATGACCCCGAAAACGAACGCCCGTCCGGTCTGTCCCGCATCCACGGTGAGGAACTCGGGTCCCCGCGCGCCGAGGGCATCCACCACACCGGCCACGCCGCCCATCTCCACCAGGGCCAGGGCGGGAAGCAGGACCGCGACCACCGCCATGAGCAGTCCCTGGAAGAGGTCCGTCCAGGCCACGGCGAGAAAGCCGCCCATGACCGTGTAGAGCAGGACCACCACCGCACCGACGATCATCCCGGTCGACTCGGACATGCCGAAGGTGGCATTGAGGATCTTCCCCGCCCCCACGAACTGGGCTCCCACGTAGGTGGTGTAGAAGAAGAGGATGATCACGCTCGAGATCAGTCGGATCGACGTGGCGGAGTCCGGGAAGCGCAGGGCAAGAAACCCCGGGATGGTGATCGCGCCCATTTCCCCGGTGGCCCGGCGCAGCGGCATGGCGATGAGCGCCCACGAGGCGAGTACACCGAACCCGATCCCGATGACCGACCAGAACTCGCTGAAACCCAACGCGTACGCTGCACCGGGAAGACCGAGCAGGAACCAGGCGCTTTCCCCGCTCGCCCGCTCGCTGATCGCGGCCACCCACGGGCCCAGCCGGCGTCCACCCAGGACAAAGTCGTCCAGGGACCGCATGTACCGCACGGTCACCAGGCCGATGACCACCATCAGACCCAGGTACAGACCGAAACCGAGATAGAGCGCGCTGTCGATCTCGCCGCTCACGCGTCCCGATCCTGGAGCCGTCGGCTCCACACCATGAAGTTGACCAGGGTTAACCCGAGCAACAGGAACCAGGAGCCGAACACGAGGGCCAGGGTGAGCGCGGGCATGGCGTCTCCAATGGGCAAGGGGGACCGGGAACGTTCCTGCAAGACCAACCTTGGAGCAGGCTGCACTATAAACAAGGCCTTACCGGCCAACAAGCGTGACCCCCTCGGGGGACCATGCTACGATGCTCGGCCTCAGGCGCGCCCCACGGAGATCCCCATGACCCACAACGATCGCCTTCGCGTCCCCCCAGAGCAACTCCGTTGGTCCCTCAACCCGTCCGAACTCGGGTTCGACAGCACCGACGACGTGGTGGCCTGCGCCATCACACCGGGTCAGAACCGGGCCATCCGCGCCCTCGAACTGGGCCTGGCCCTGCGCAGCCACGGCTACAACGTCTTTGTCGCGGGCGAACCGGGGACCAGCCGATCCGAAACGGTGCAACATCTCCTGGAGAGCTTCGAGGATCCCACCTTCGTCCCCGAGGATCTCTGTTATGTCTACCGTTTCGAGAACCCGGACCAGCCCCGCCTGCTCCGCTTCCCCGCCGGCGAGGGGCGTCGCTTTCGTGACCGGATGCTGGACGCGGTGGAGCGATTGCGGGACGGGATCCCCAAGATCTTCCTGAGCGAGGTCTATCAGAAACGCCGCAAGGCCCGGGTGAAGCGCTTCACCGCCCGCCTTGAGGAAGTCGCCCGCCCCATGAAGACCAAGGCGGAGCCGGAGGGCCTCTCCCTCGTCCAGGTGGAGATCGGCGAGATGACCGAGGCGGAACTGCTTCCGGTCATCGACGGCGAGCCGGTGGCCTTCGAGGATCTCGAGGGCAAGGTCGAGGAAGGCACCTTCCCCAGGGAGGATCTCGAACGTCTGCTTTCCGTGCGGGCCAACCTCGAAGGCGAACTGCGCACCTTTCGCGAAGCGGCCAACACCCTCGTGGAACAGGCCGAGGTCGACATGCACGACCTCGACCGACAGATGACCCGCCCCTACCTCAACGTGGTCCTCAGCGGGGTCTACCGGACCTTCCGCACCCTCAACGGGGTGGAGGAGTACCTGCGCGAGACCGAGGCCTTCCTGGAATCCCGCATGGCCATCTTCCGTGGCGGGGAGAACACCCCGGAAGCGGATGAGGAGGAGAGCCGGGCCGGCATCCTCCGCCGGCTCCAGGTCAACCTCATCCTCGACAACCACGGCGAGACCAAGCGGCCGGTGATCTGGGAGAACAACCCCACCGTCAGCAATCTCCGGGGCACGGTGGATCGGGAGTACCGCAGCAACGGCATGACCGTCTCCGACTTCACCCATGTCAAGGCCGGCTCCCTGGTCCAGGCGCATGGTGGATTCCTCGTCCTGCAGGCCGACGATCTCGACTCCGACACGCGTTCCTGGCACGTGATCAAACGCGCGCTGCGTACCGGACATGTGCAGATCGAAAGCGAAGGGGGCGACCATCCCTCGCTCCCCCGGGCCCTGCGACCGGAGCCCATCCCATCCGACGTCAAGGTGGTCCTGATCGGGGCGACCGATCTGTATCATCACCTGCTCGACGGGGATCCCGACTTCCGCAAGCTGTTCAAGGTCAAGGCGGAGTTCGACACCGAGATGGAACTGGGTCCCCAGGCCATCACCGAGTACGCGTGCCTCGTCCGTTCGGTCTGCGACGAGGATCGACTCCCCCACTTCACCGCGGAAGGCGTGGCCGCCGTCGTCGAGTACGCGGTACGCCTGGCCGGGCAGCGCAATCGCATCTCCACCCGTTTTGTCCGGGTGGCCGACCTGGTGCGGGAAGCGGCCTTCTGGGCCCGTCGCAACAACGGCGCCCCCATCGGCGGCGAGCACGTGCATCGCGCCCTCGAGGAGCGTCGCACCCGGGTGAACCTGGTCGAGGAGAAGACCCAGCGTCTCATCCGCGAAGGGGTCATCCTCATCGATACCGAGGCCGGGGTAGTCGGCCAGATCAACGGACTGGCCGTCCTCGATCTGGGTGATCACCGCTTCGGCCGCCCCACCCGCATCACGGCCAGCCTGGCCGCGGGAACCAGCGGGGTGGTGAACATCGAACGGATGGCGGACCTGTCGGGTCGCTACCACAACAAGGGCATCCTGATCATCACCGGCTACCTGCTGGAGACCTTTGCCGCCGATCACCCCCTGGCCATGTCGGCCAGCATTACCCTGGAGCAGTCCTACGACGAGGTCGACGGCGACAGCGCCTCCGCGGCGGAGATCTATGCGTTGATCTCCGCCCTCAGCGATGTTCCGATTCGGCAGGATCTCGCCATCACCGGCTCCATGAACCAGAAGGGGCAGGTGCAGGCGGTCGGCGGGGTGAACGAGAAGATCGAGGGGTTCTTTGACCTCTGCGCGGCGCGCGGACTTTCCGGTACCCAGGGTGTCATCATTCCGTCCGCCAACCTTCCCCACCTCATGCTTCGCCCCCAGGTGGTGGACGCGGTGCGGGACCGCAAGTTCCATATCTACGCCATCAGTCGTATCGAGGAAGGCGCCGAGTTGCTCATGCAACGCGGGACCGGGGTGCGCGGTGCCGACGGTCTCTTCCCCGAGGACAGTCTGTTTGGTCGCGTGCAGACGCGTCTGGCCCAACTGGCCGAGGCGGCGCGCGACTTCCTTCCCTGGCGTGACGCGGCGGAGAAGTAGTGCCGTCCACGTCGTTCCGCTGATTCAACCCAAGGAGTGCCACATGGCCAGCGCCCGAGCCCGCCACATTCTCGTCGACAGCGAAGCCACCTGCAACGATCTCAAGACCCGCATCGAAGGGGGCGAGGACTTCGCCGAACTCGCGCGCGAGCACTCCTCCTGTCCATCCGGGCGCAAGGGCGGCGATCTGGGGAACTTCGGGCCCGGCCAGATGGTGGCCGAGTTCGATCAGGTGGTGTTCAGCGCGGAGGTCGGTTCGGTCCAGGGACCGGTGCAGACCCAGTTCGGCTATCACCTCATCGAGGTCACCGAGCGCACCGACTAGTCCGGGGCTACCACTCCTGGGCCTGGGTAAGAATGCGCCGGGCCACCGGATGCTGCGGGGCGTACTTCAGCGCCAACTCGGCGAAGTACACCGCCTCCTCGTAGTCCTCCCGCTTGAGGTAATAGGTGGCCATGCCGATCATCGTCTCCACGCTTCGAAGGTCCAGTCGCCGGGCCCGCACGAACAGCGCGTAGGCTTCCTCGTCCCGGTCCAGGAGCAGGTAGGCCTGGCCGCGCAGCGCCTCCACGTCCGCGCTGGTGGGAAACACTCCCACCGCGTAGTCCAGGGTGCGGGCCGCCGCGTCGCCGTCCCCGTCGTCCAACTGGAGGCGGGCCAGGGTCACCGCGGCGCTACCGGCCGAGTCGGTGCGGCTGAGCAGGCGCTCGTACTCGTCCCGCGCCGCCGCCGAGTCTCCATGGGCGGTGAACAGCGCGGCACGACGGGTCAGGGCGGTGGTGTGATACGGATAGAGGTCGATCGCATCCCCGTAGAGTTGCAGCGCGCGCAACGTATCCCCCTCCCCTTCCAGGAGGCCGGCCAGGGTGACCAGAGCCGGCAAGTCCCGGGTCCCCGCGGCAACCGCCCGTTCCAGATTGCGGATCGACGCCTCCCCCCGCCCGGCGACCTGATCGGCGATGCCCAGGGCGGTGTAGGCCCGGGGATCCTCCGGCGATGCCTCCAGCAGTTTCTTCGCGGTCTCGGAGGCTTCCTCGAGGAGGCCGGTCTGGATCTGGGCCCGGGCCAGCTCGCGTAGCAGGTAGGGATCGCCCGGCAGGGCCTCCACCGCCTTGGCCAGACGAGCGGTGCGTTCCTCGTCCGCCCGGGGCCAGACCGGGAGGGCCTCGGCGGTCCCGGTGACATGGGCGAGGGCCCGGGCGGAGAACGCCTCGAGGGTTTCCCCCAGCACGGATTCCACGGCCTGGGCCAGGGACTGTCCTTCCCCGAAGGCATGGAGCATCCGCGGCACCGCGTCCCATCCATGCCGATCGACCAGGTCCTGCAGGATGAGTCCGGCCTCGTGGTAGGCAAGCAATCTCTGATGGATGTCCCGGGGACGGGTGAAGGCGAGGGTGAGGGAGTCGACCGGAACCAGTTGGTCGTCGAGGTAGGCCGCCTTGAGATTCTGATCCCAGCTGATACCCCGGGGATACTGCTCGAGGTAGACGCTGAGCCCCTCGGTGAACCAGAACGGAACCTTCTTGTCGGTCATGTCCAGGGCGAGCACGTGACCGAACTCGTGACGCAGGATCTCCCGCCAGTTGGAGTTGCCGGCCAGGATGCGGGGCGAGTCCATGGCGACGACGTCCCCGAAACAGACCGCCGGAATGTTGCCGATCCAGGGAAGACCGGTCACCCGGGCGCTGAACCAGCTGTGGGTCGGAAACACCTCGACGATGGTCCGGTTGCGGGGGCGCGCCCCATGCAGGTCGGTGAGCTCCTCGAAGATGTCCTCCAGGCTCTGCTGCAGGAGCGGCACGAGGACGCTGTCCTCGTCCGCGTCGAGGCGAATCTCGAAGTTGGGGGTCTGGTAGCGGGCGAAGGTGTCCATCTCGTCCAGCAGTTCCAGCTGGTTGTAGGCCCGGATGTTGAACGGATCCCCCTCGAAGCCCCGCTCCAGGAGACCCCGCGCTTCGATCTCGTTCCCCTCCCGCATGTGCAGGAGGCCGGTGTCGATGAGGGCGCGGGGGTGATCCGGGTCGATTTCCAGGACGCGCCCGTACATGGCGAACGCCTCCCGGTTGCGCCGCCCCATCTCCAGGATGTCCCCCAGTTCGAGAAACACATCCACGTTGTCGGGGTCGATCTCGAGGATTCCCGCCAGTTCCTGCCGGTAGGCGGTGGTGTCCCCGGCCAGGTAGTGCGCGACCACCGATTGATAGCGCGCGTTCAGGTGACCCGGGTTGGCCGTCAGGACCCCCTGCAGTTGTTCCAGGGCGCTGGCCGGTCGATCGGCCACGTTGGCCAGACGGGCCAGGACGACCCGCGCGTCCGCGTCCTCGCGGATCTCCAGCACCGACTCGGCCGAGTCCTCGGCCCGCCGCAACTGGTTGTTGAGCATGAGCAGCTCGGCCCGGGCCAGTTGCAGGTCGGGGTGATAGGGGGAGAGCTGCCCGGCCTGGTTCAGTTCCTCCGCGGCAAGCTGGGCCTGATACTTCTCCTGGAACAGGTAGGTGAGGGCAATCCGCGCATCGAGGTAGTCCACGCTGTCCTGGTACGCCAGCTCATAGAGGTTGGCCGCGCGCTGGAAGTCCCCGGTGGCGCTGGCCGCATCGGCAAGGGCCGCCCGATCCTGGGGCGAGAGGGTGGCGCCGGGACGATCCGCCTCGACGAGGGCGGCGTGGATGACCGCCGCATCCTCCCGGCGCCCCAGCCGCTGGAGCAGGCGGGCCTGGGCCGCCGCGGCCGGGAACGAGCGTCCCGCGGAAGGGGCAAGGAGGGTGATCGCTTCCTCGACGCGCCCCTGATGCTCCAGGGCACGCGCCCAGTACAGCATCGCGTCCACCCACCCCGGATGTCGACCGGCGGCGCGTTGCGCCTCCCGCTCGAGGTCCTCGAGGTTGCGCAGGACGTACAGGGTCCGCAGGTAGTCCCGTAGCACGGAGCGTTCCCGGACCGGGTCTCCCTGGAGTTCCGCGTCCAGGGCCAGGGTCTGCCATGCGGCCACCGCGTCGTCCCAGCGTCCCTCGTACTCGGCCTCGCGGGCCTCTTCCGCGGTCAGGGCCCAGCCGGCCGCGGGGGTACCCACCAGGAGAAGCAGGACCACGACGTGCACACTCGAATAAAGCCGGCTCACATTGCCTCCGGGTCGAACAGGTTGCCTTGGCCCAGGATCCATTTCGGGTCCCAGGTCCTCTTGAGGTCGCGCATGGCGCGAATCCGTTGGGGCGGATACTGGATGGCCAGGAAGTCCCGCTTGAGTTTCCCCAGCCCATGCTCCCCCGCCACTCCTCCCCCATGGGCCACGGCGTCGGTACACATCTCTCTCACCACGCCCATGACCTCCATCCGCTGCGTCGCGTCCTCGGGAAAGAAATTCCAGTGGGGATGACCGTTGCCGATGTGACCGAACACCACATGTCGCAGGCCCCGCTCGGTCAGCACCTGCCGCCAGCGCTCCATGATCCCCGGTGCCTGTTCGTAGGGGACCCACCAGTCCGTACCGACCTTGCCCCCTCCGCGTTCCCGGAAACGGGACACGATCTCGTTGAGGGTGGCCGGGATCCGGTGTCGAAACGACCGGATGCGCTCGCGACCCGGGCCGTCGTCCACGACCAGGACATGGTCGAGAAATCCGGTGGCTCCCGCATCGCGGAGCGTGGTTTCCAGCAGGTCGAACCATGCCGCGAGGGCGGCGTCGCGATCCGCCGGGTCCCGGACATCCTGCTTGAATTCGATGGCCGCGCCGGTTCCCTCGGGCCAGGTGATGCCCTCGGGATTCCCGGACACCAGGTCCAACGCCCCGGCATCGATGAGTTCGAGGGCGCGTGGGCGCACCCGCTCGCACCTCCGGGCCGCGACCACGAACTCCAGCGCGGAGATGAGGGTGGGAAAGAAGGCGAGCCCGGTGAAGACCCCGGGAGGCCTGGGGATGACGTCGACCGTCACCTCGCTGATCGCGGCCAGGGTCCCTTCGCTTCCGATCAGATGATCAATGGGGTGTTCCGCATCGAAGTAGCCCGCGGTTCCCTTTTCTTCCCGGGGGCGATGATCCACCGGACGGCGCAGGGTCGCCGGTGTCCCATCCGCGCGGACCACGCGCAAGGCGCGGACCCAGGCCCGGGTCGGACCGTAGAGCAACGTGTCCTCTCCCGTGGCATTGGTCGCGACCGTCGCTCCCAGCCGGGCCTCGTTGCGGCTGGTGGGATCCGGAGGGTAGAACCAGCCCTCCGCCTCCAACGCGCGCTGGAAGTCGCCGAGGAAGATCCCCGGCTCGGCCCGGGCCACCATGCCCCCCGTCTCGGGATCCCGTCCGATATCCAGGAGACGGTCCATGCCCTCGGTGGCGACCAGCAAACCGGAGAGGGCGACACTGGCCCCGGTCACGCTGGTCTGTCCCCCGGCAAAGGTCACCGGGACATCCCGATCCGAGGCGAAGGCGAGCACTTCGCTCATCTCCGCTTCGTTGACGGGACGCACGACACCGTCCGGTGCACCTTCCAGGACGACATCCCGGGTATAGGCGCTATAGCCGGGCGCATGGGGGCCCAGCACCGGAATGCGCCGGGCCAGGTCGGAAAAAGGGGTGTCGGGCGTGGGATCCGTCATCATCGTTTCCAGGAACCGGCGGGAGGGTTATCTTAGCATCGCTCGGCAGTCACCACAGGACCGGGAAGGCGGGACTCCATGTTGAATCGGGGATGTTCGTGGCGTTGGGACGGCGTGCTGTGCGTGATACCGATCCTCCTCGCGCTCGTTCTCGTGGTTCCGGTCCGTGCGCAGCAAGCGGCCGACACCGGATTCGATCCGCGGATCACCGATCCCCGCACTCCCTCCGGGACCGGCCCCCGGATCCTCATCGATGGCGGTCACACGAACTTCCATACCCTCGACGGTCGGTACGCTCCCTTTGCCGCGGTGTGCCGGGCCGACGGCTATCGGGTGGCCGGTTCGACGACTGCCCTCACCCCGGAACTCCTGGCCGAGGTCGACCTCCTCGTCATCGCCAACGCGCTGCACCCCCGCAACGCCGAGGACTGGAGCCTCCCCACCCCCAATGCCTTCACGCCCCAGGAAGTGATGCTGATTCGCGAATGGGTCGGCGCCGGAGGCGGGCTGCTCCTCATCGCGGACCACATGCCGTTTCCCGGGGCCGTGGAGAGCCTGGCCGAGGCCTTTGGCGTCCGCTACCGGAACGGTTTCGTGGTCATCGGGGCGCAGCGCAATCGCCTGGTCTTCGCGCGGGAGAGCGGATCGCTGGCTTCCCATGTCGTCACCGGGGACCCTCTCGCGCCGCTTCAGCGGGTGGCCACCTTCATGGGCTCGGCGCTCACCGGAGAAGACCTCACTCCCCTGCTGATCCTCCCGGAGGGGGCCGTGTCGTTGGAACCCGCCGTCGCGTGGCAGTTCGAACAGGACACCGCACAAACCGATGTGGCCGGTTGGTATCAGGGTGCCGTGGACACCTACGGGAACGGACGTGCCGCCTTCTTCGCCGAGGCCGCCATGTTCACGTCGCAACGTCAGGGAAACGGTCCGGTGATGGGTCTGGGATCACCGGAGGCGGAAGAGAATCTCGAACTGCTCCGCAACCTTCTCGCCTGGCTGACCCCGATACAGGACGCTCCCGCGGCCGCTCCCGCTAACGGGGGGCGCTGATCCAGGTCGCCTCGAAGGCGTCGATGAGAGCCTCGACGCGTGTATCGGTGCGCCCTCCCCGCTTGAGGTCCCAGATCCGGAACTCCTCCACCGCCACCCCGGATCCGGGTGTTCCCAGCAGGTTGATCATCACCAGTTGTTTGCCGTCCTTCCCGGGAGCCACGAGCTGGGACGTACCCAACCCCACGTGTTCGGCGGCATCGAGCTCGGCGCCCTGCACGAAGAGATCGACCGGGGAGGTCGTTCCCCATTGGGCATGGATGTCCTGGGCGCCGGCATGGGCCAGGACCACCACGAGATCCGCCTCGTCGCGGATGGATGCGAGCAAGGGGCCGAGGGTCTCGCCCGGATCCAGGACAAGGAGGCTGTCCGGACTGCGCTCCAGGGCGACCGGCCAGGTGTAGTAGCGCATGGGGTCCACGTAGCCGGTCACCGCGATGCGCAGCCCGTCCCGTTCCAACCACCGCACCGGGGGAATCAGGGCGGCGAGGTCCGGGGGGAGCTGTACATTGGCCGCGACCAGGGGCAATCGCCTGGCGGCCTTGCGCAGGAAGGCCAGGCCCAGTTCCAACTCCAGGTCCCCGAGCCCTACCGCGTCGAAGGGCATCAGAGACATGGCATCCAGAACGAGGGCGGACTTTGCCTCGCGCAGGGTGTCCTCCGGCGGCGGCACGAAGTTCCCTCCGTCGACCATGACCATCGGGTAGCCCAGGGCCGCAGCACGGGTCATGGATCCGGCGCGCAGGGAAAGCCCACCCGCGGGCTCGCCGGGACAGTTGCAAGCCCTGAGCCCTCCACGTGCATCCGCTGCGGCGAGGACTCCGACCTTCCAGGACGCGGAAGAGTCGCGGTCGTGGTCGACAACCGTTTCGGCTACGGGCGAGGCTCCGCCCCGAACCGTCGGGATGGCGAGAAGAAGGAGCAGCCCAAGGACAGCGTGTCGCATGAGGAAATCGTAGCATCCCGGACCCGCTTCGAGGTTCCAGGGACGGCCCTCTACCGGTAGACGATCTTCTCGATCTCTTCCTTGACGTCGTCCGGCTCGCGATTGCGCGCCAGGGCCACCTCGCGGCTGAGGATCCGCATGGCGGTGGAGAGCAGTTTGCGCTCCTCGTAGGAAAGCGACTTCTTGAGGGAGAGCCGCGCGA
The DNA here is from genome assembly GCA_942491735.1 of Candidatus Eiseniibacteriota bacterium. Taxonomy (GTDB): domain Bacteria; phylum Eisenbacteria; class RBG-16-71-46; order JABDJR01; family JABDJR01; genus CALOCN01. The sequence goes on from CALOCN010000014.1 coordinate 2,358,879, forward strand.
GGTCACGCACCGCCTCGGCCAGCGAGGTGGGATCCCCCATGTTGAGCCGCTTGCGGTAGTCCGCGACCCGCTTGGCCGATCGACGCTTGGCGTCGAAGGTGGCGCGCCCCTTGAGCACCTTGAACACCCCGTCGATGTCGTTGCGACCGATGGGCTGCCGCAGTCCCGAGCGCTCCACATGATCCACCGGAATGGTCAGGGTCATTTCCTGATGGTGGAAGGTGATCTCGAGACAGGGCACGGTGCGACTGGTCAGGGTGCGATCCACGATCCGCTCGATGATGCCCAGGCCATACTTGGGATGCACCACATGCTCGCCTTCGGTGTAGGCGAGGTTGGCCAACGCTTCCTCGATGGTCGGGAGCGGCGGCAACGGTTCCGGGGCTTCATCGGCGCCGTTCCTGTGGGCCGGCTTTGCCGGTGCCGGGGGGGCGACCTTGGCCGCCTTGCCCGGCTTCGCAGCCACCGGAGCCTTCTTGGCCGAAACCTTCTTCTTCGACGTCTTCTTCTTGGAGGTCTTCTTGCTTGAAGACTTCTTGGTGGCCCGGGCCGGGGTGCTCTTGGACACCTTCTTTCGGGAGACCTTCTTCTTTGAAGCTTTCTTCTTGGAGGTCTTTTTGGCCGTGGCCTTCTTCGACGTCTTTGCTTTTTTGGATGTCTTGCGGGATGGTGCGGTTTTCTTCACGGCGGCTTTCTTGGCCCCCGCCTTCTTGCGGGATGTTGTCTTGGCCTTCTTCTTGGAAGTCTTTTTCTTACTTGAGGTTGAAGCCTTGACCAACACTGGCTCCCTGAGGCGTGCTCCGAGGCATGATCGGGGGGTCCATTAGCGGACCGGAGGGCGGGCATACTTCGCCTCGTCCCACATTGCCGTCTGAGGCTACACGAAAGTGGAGTTCCTGTCGACCCCCCTGCAAGGGGTTTCAAAACGAATCACCCCATCCCGCTCACCTAGCCGGCGGGAACGGCGAGGATGCTCAATTGGCGCGCCACCTCGCCGGCAACGGCGCGGAACGCCATGGATTCCTCGCTGTCCGGGGCCCCCACAACGACCGGGACCCCTCGGTCTCCCCCCTCCCGGATCGCGGGAAGGAGAGGGACCTCGCCCAGCAGTGGGATCTCGAACCGTTTGGCCGCCTCGGCCCCGCCCCCATGACTGAAGATCTCGTGCCGCGTCCCACAGTTCGTGCAGTTGAACCAGGCCATGTTCTCGATCACCCCCAGAACCGGCACGTTCACCTTCTCGAACATCCGCACCCCCCGGTTCACGTCCTCGAGCGCCACTTCCTGCGGCGTGGTCACGATGACCGCGCCGGCCAGGGGAGCGGCCTGGGTCAGGGTCAATTGTGCGTCCCCGGTGCCGGGCGGGAGGTCCACGATGAGATAGTCGAGCTCGCCCCATTGCACGTCGGCCAGGAACTGCTGCACCAGCTTCCCCACCAGCGGCCCACGCCAGATGACCGGCGTCTCCTCGCCGGCGATGAACCCGACCGACATCAACTTGAGGCCAAAACGCTCCAGCGGGACCAGTTTGCCGTCGCGCACCGAGGGACGCGCGGTCCGCAGCCCGAGCATGATGGGGATCGACGGCCCGTAGACATCGGCGTCGAGCAGGCCCACCCGGGCCCCATCCGCGGCCAGGGCCGCGGCCAGGTTGACCGCCACGGTGGACTTGCCCACGCCTCCCTTGCCCGAAGCGACGGCCACGGTATGCCGTACGCCTGGCAGCATGCCGTCCCCGAGACTCACCGGCGACTTGGGTACGTCGCTGGTCATGGAGACCTCGACCGAGGTCACACCGGGCAGGGCCGCGACGATCCCGCGGGCCTGCGCTTCCATCTCGTCCTTCACCGGACAGGCCGGAGTGGTCAGGACGATGGTCAAGGCGACCTTGCCGTCGCGCACGGTGACGTCCCGGACGAATCCGAGGCTGACGATATCGCGGTTGAGATCCGGATCCTGGACCGCCTTCAGCGCCTCCAGGACCGCTTCGGGGGTGGTGCTCATGCTGGACTCCTCTGTCTTTGGGGGGCAACGAGTCTAGCCGACCCGCGCAATGGCGGCATCCCGAATCGTCAGGGGATCACCCGGTCGTACAGGTACCGGGGCAGGGACACCACCGAGGGGCCGCCCGCTCCCAGGGCGGCTTGCACCTGGATGAAGCATCCCGGGTTGTGGGTGACCACCGTGTCCACTCCGGCGTCCCGAATAGCCTGGGCCTTGCGTTGGCCCAGTTGGTGCGCCATGGCCGGTTGGGCCAGATTATACGTGCCGGCGGAGCCGCAGCAGATGTCGCTCTCGGCCAGCTCGATCACCGTGGCGCCGGTCGCGCGCAGGAGGGAACGGGGGGCTGCGGCGATGCCCTGGCCATGTTTCAGGTGACAGGGGTCGATCCACGCCACCCGACCCGGACGCGTGTGGAAAGCCAGGGGGCGGGGCGGCGAGACGAGGAGCTCGACCATGTCCGCGATGCGATACGGGGTCCCCCCGCTGCGTGAGGGGGGATGGTCCCGCAGGTGAGCCCCGCAACCGGCCGCGGTGGGGACGAGGATCTCCGCGTCCCCGGGCAGCTGCGTGGCGAGATGCTGTTCGAGGGCCTCGGCGTGACGGGTCTCGCCGACGTGGCGGGCCAGCGCACCACAACACCCGGTCGAGTCGGCCCGAACGACCGGGTATCCGGCCAGGGCGAGCAGGTGCAGGATGGCCGTTTCCGTGGCGGGAAATGCGGCCCGGGCCACACACCCGGGCAGGACATGAACCGGCGGGGCCCCCCGCACCGGGTTCTGCGGGGCAGACGGCGGCAGCGGGGCTTCCGGATCGGGCAGCAGGGCCAGACGTCGGCGCAGCGATTCGGGCAGGCGAGAGGATGCGGACAGTTCCCTGGCCATCCGGACCAACCCCGATCGGCGCGCCGGCCCGGCCACACGCTCCAGGAGACGCCCCCGCCACAGGACGTGGCGCACCAACCAGCGTTCCAGCCCGCTGCGGGGAGGCGCGTTGGCTTCGCGGCCCAGCCGATCCCGCGCACGTTCCAGCAACGCACCGTAGCGCACCCCGGAGGGGCACGCGGTCTCGCAGGCGCGACAACCCAGGCAGGGATCGAGATGCGGCGTCACCGCCTCGGCGCCCCAGCGCCCTTCCTCCCACCCGGTCAGGAGATGGATCCGCCCGCGTGGGGACTCCGCCTCCCGGCCCGTCTCGAGGTAGGTTGGACAACTCTGCTGGCACAGTCCGCAGTGCACACAGGCATCCAGGAGTTCCCGGGTGGGGGTCGTCCGTTCCGCCACGCTATCCCCCTCCCGGAAAGCGGCCGGTCACCAGACGGCCCCGGGGATCCAGGGCCTGCTTCAGTCGGGCCCAAAGGTCACTCTCCGGCGGGCCCGGCTGTCCCCAGGCGGGAACGACCGGAGCGCCTTCGTCGGCTGCGTCCCAGTGCAACACGCCCTGGCCCTCGATGCGTTCCCGCAGGGCGGGGACCTCCGCAGGGCCCGCGGCGCACCAGAACCGCCCCGAGAGAAGATCGATCACCCAGGGCGTCGTTCCGGCGAGCAGATCGACGGACCGGAAACCGGGGCTGCGGAGCCCCCCCCAGGCCGCGACCCGTTCCGTCTGTCCTTCCCACCGCGCGATGTGTTCCAGACAGGCGTCCTCCTCGAGGGAGACCCCCGCGCCGCAGATCCCATCCGCCTGCCGGCACAGGTCGTTCACGGATTCCGGGGTGCCGGCGGCAAGGAACGCTAGACGGAGTCCCTCGTCCTGCCCGCTCAACCAGAGGGCCGAGGCGCGGAGCCCGCCCGCCACGGCCAGATGCAGTGCCTCCACGCGCTCCACGTCCGCTTCCCAGACCCGACCCTGCCAACGCATCGGCCGGGGAAGCAGTCGCAGCGTCACCTGTTCCATGATGCCGAGACTTCCCAGCGAGCCCACCAGCAGCTTCATGAGGTCGTACCCGGCCACGTTCTTCACCACGCGTCCACCCGCCTCCACCCGTTCCCCGGCGCCGGTCAGGAAACGGACTCCCAGCACGGCGTCCCGGGCGCTGCCCCACCTGCCGGCCAGGGGGCCACGATGATCGCAACCGATCCATCCCCCCACCGTGCCCCCCAGCGACCATCCGGATGTCGGGAGCCATTGTCCCCTCTCGGCTACCGCGTCCCGAAGATCGGCCAGGGGTACGCCGGCATCCACCGTCACCGTGAGGTCCTCGTGCGCGTGTTCCCGGATGACCGCGCCCGGTACCGGGGCCACGAGCCGAACCGGCTCGCGGGGCGACTCCCCGCGACCCAAACGTGAGCCGGACCCGGTGGGCAGCAGCGGCGGCCCTTGGGGCTCCCGTAACAGGTCCACCAGCGCCTCGGCGTTCTTCGGCGTCACCCGATCCAGAACCCAGCGAAAGGTCATTGGGGAGCCTGCCGTCCCGGATGGACCCGTCCCAGACCGCGGTCCCGGTTCCCATCGTCGGTGCAGCCCCCGCCCGCGGGAAGCAGCTTGCCCGGGTTGGCGCGACCCTCCGGGTCGAATACCGCCCGCACCCGCCCCATGACGGTCAGGGTGTCGGAGCTGAAGGCGGCCTGCATGAGCTCGCGTTTCTCCACCCCGATCCCGTGTTCCCCGGTCAGGGACCCACCGAGGTCCAGGCAGGCCTTGAGGACCTCGGTGCTTGCCGCCAACACCCTGCGTACCTGGTCGGGATCCCGCTCGTCGTAGAGAAGGACGGGATGCAGGTTCCCGTCCCCGGCATGGAACACGTTGGCAATGGGCAATGCGTGACGTACCCCGATCGCCTCGATGCGTCGCAACACCTCCGGCAACCGGGAGCGTGGGACCACGCCGTCCTGGGTGCAGTAGTTGCGGGCCAGTCGTCCCAGGGCGCCAAAGGCACGCTTGCGCGGGGACCAGAGCCGGTCCCGTTCCCCGGGATCCGCCGCCGCCCGCACGCTGGTCGCCCCGGCGTCCCGGCACGAGGCTTCGAGCACCGCGGCCTCATGGTCCAGTCCGGAGTCGGGACCATCCACCTCGAGCAGGAGCACGGCCTTCGCCCCTTCCGGAAACTCCATCCCGAACGCATCGTGCAGCGCGACCAGGATGGGTGCGTCCATCATCTCCACCGCGGCCGGGACCACGCCGGAGGCGATGATGCGGGACACCGCATGGCCCGCCGCGTCCACGCTGTCGAACGCGGCGAGCAGGGTCCGCCAGGCGGCGGGGGCGGGCGTCAAGCGTACCCAGGCCCGGGTCACGATGCCGAAAGTACCCTCGCTTCCCACCACGAGCCCGGTCACATCCGGCCCGCCCGCGCCGGGGAACGGGGAACCGATCCAGCGATGCGTGCCATCCGGGGTCACCAGTTCCACGGCCAGGACATGGTTTGCCGTCACCCCTTCCTTGAGGGTGTGGGGACCGCCGCTGTTGTTGGCGACGTTGCCCCCGATGGTACAGGCGGACTGGCTCGACGGATCGGGAGCGAACCGTAGGCCGTGCGGCGCCGCGGCGCGGGTCAAGGCCAGGTTGACCACGCCGGCCTGCACCCGGGCTCGACCGCGCAGTGGATCCAGCTCCTCGATGCGGGTCAATCTGGAAAGGGAGACCACCACCGCCGGCGACGGGGCGAGGCATCCCCCGGCCAGACTGGTCCCCGCGCCCCGAGGCACCATGGGCGCGCCGTGGGCGGCGAGGCAACGCACCACCTCGACCGTCTGCTCGACGTCCGCGGGATGCACCACGAGGTCCGGGACGGCCCGTTCCAGGGTGTAGCCGTCGCACTCGTAGACCGCACGCGCACCCGGCTCGGTCACCACCGCCTCGTCCCCCACCCGCGCCCGCAGATCCCGGATCAACTCCCGGGCCCCGGAACGGGTCACGCGATCACGGTCCGGATCCGGGCGCGCCCTTCCAGGGATCGATGCACCGGACACTTGTCGGCGATCACCCGCAGGCGCTCACGCTGGGCCGCGTCCAGCTCCCCGTCCAGATGCACCGTGCGTTCGATCATGTCGACGAACGGATGCTTGTCGTCGTCCGTGCAATCCTCGCAGTCCCGTTTGTGGATCCGGTCCAGGGAGAGTTCCACCTGGACGCTGCGCAGGGCCCATCCCTTGCGGTCGGAGTAGAGACGCAGGGTCATGGCGGTGCAGGCCCCCAGTGCCGCCAGCAGCAGGTCGTAGGGGCCGGGTCCCGCTCCCTCGCCCCCCTGCTCCACCGGCTCATCCGCCACCAGCTGGTGGTCCTCCGTGGTGATCATCGTGCGCAGACCGTCGCCGAGAAACGCGGTTACCGTTGCCATGCATGCCTCCGGATGGGGTTTCGCGGCGATCCTAGCAGGGGGCGGGAGGCGCGTCGCGGGCGGTTGAGCCGGCCGGGTGGGTGCCGTACACTGCGAGGCAGATTCGTCTCCCTCGTCCCGTCCTCCTCCGCGCGGAGAGGTCATGGCCCGGTCCCACGAAGTTGCCCTGTTCATCGACTACGAGAACACCCGATACAGTGTCCTCAACACCTATCAGCGTGAGGTTTCCGGCACGCTGCTGGTGGAGTTGGCGGCGCGCTACGGGCGGGTGACCCTGGCCCGGGCGTACGCCGGATTCTCGGCCCACCCGGAACGCTGTGTGCGGGAGCTGCGCGTGGCCGGAATCGAGCCGGTGGACACGGCGGATCGTCGCCTCTCGGGTACCCCCCGCGGCAGCGCGGATCTGGATCTGGCGTGTGACGTCTTCGAGGCCCTGCTCGATCGTCCCTGGCTCACCACCTTCGTCCTCGTCACCGGGGACGGTCACTACCTGCGACTGGTCCACGCGATCCAACGCCGGTTCGGCAAGCGGGTGGTCATTGCCGGCGTCCGGGGTTCGGTCTCCAACGACCTCATCGAGGCGGCGGCAGGCGAGTTCGAACCGCTCGTTCTCGCCGCGGTCCCCGAAGCCGAACGGATCACCCGGTTCGTACGGTTCGTGGATCGTCTGGAGCGATCGAAACCGTTCATCACCTTCAAGTACGTCGCGGCGGCGATGACGACCAGCGCCGAGTTTCCCGGGCTGGCCCCCGCGGAAGCCCAGGACACGGTGGCCGGCGCCATCGAGGACGGGATCCTCATCAAGGAGCAACGCCACGACGGCTACCGCGTGCTCCACCTCAACCCCGATGCGGAGGTCGTGCGGATGACCCTCTACGGGGATGGCGAAGACGACGCGGATGCCTGGCCGGAGGGCCGGTTCCCGGACCTCGACGACGGACCCACCGACGACGATCCCGGCTGGAACCGTTGAGCCGACGCCGTCGCGGCGTCGTCCTGGGGGTTCTCGCTTTCCTGGGACTTGCCCTGTTGAGCTTTCGCATCCAACGCGTGCCACCCGATGGGGGGGTCCTGGCCGGCACGCCCCCGCGGGTCCTGACCCCCGTCCTGGGCTGGGTCGTCGCCCCACGCTGGCAGCCCCTGCGCGCCGTGTCCGACGCACCGGTCACCGTCACCCTGCAAAGCCGCGACCTCAGCGACTACCGCCTCTTTGACCGGGATCAGCGGGAACTGACCGCGGAGGTGGTGGCCTCCGTCGCGCTGGACGCTCCCACGGACCACCTGCGAATCCTCGCCACGCATCCCGGGCTGGAACTGGAGCGTGCCCTCCTCGTCGAACTGCGCACCGCGTTGCGCGGCTTCGTCGCCGGGGAGAGCGGGGAGGACCTGATCGCCGGCAACGCCACCCGGGGTGACTGGATGGCTTCGTGGCTTCCGGGTTGGACCGCGGATGCGGCCCGTTTTGGCTGGGCCCCCACCGAGGCGCGCCGCCGCGCCCGCGAAACCGCGGCCGCCACGGACCGCCGGGTGCTCCTGGTCGGGATCGACTCCGCCGACTGGGTCATCCTGCGTCGGCTGTTCGAGGCCGGGGAACTCCCCCACCTGCGCGGCCTGGTCGAGCGCGGCGCGTCCGGGCCGCTCCATTCCATTACCCCGCTGCTCTCCCCGCTCATCTGGACCACGATCGCCACCGGCGTCTCCCCCGAACGGCATGGGATCCTCGACTTCGTCACCCGCACCGCGGACGGAAAACTGCTTCCGGTGGGCAGCGGCGATCGCCGGGTTCCCGCATTGTGGACCCTGCTCGAGGCGTGGGACAAGACGGTCGTGGTGAGCGCGTGGCTCGCCACCTACCCGGCCGAACCGGTTCCCGGCAGCATGGTCACCGACCGTTTCGGGTTCCTTCCCTTCGCCACCAGCACCCGGGTCGACGACCGCGATCCCCGGGCGGTGCACCCGGAATCGCTCCTCGACACGGCCCTGTCCTTGAGGGTCTCACCCGCCACCCTGGACCGGGATCTCGTCCGTCGCTTCGTGCAGGTTCCCGAGGACACCCTCGTGGCCGCGGTGGCATCCGGGTATCGACCCGGGGCCCTCGTCAACAACCTCGTCCAGACCCTCGCCGCCACCGAGACCACCCGACGCGTGGCGCTCCACCAATGGACCGGCGAGTCGCCGGACCTCGGTTTGATCTACTTCGAAATGGTGGACGCGGTGGGGCACCTGTTCATGCCCTTCACCCCTCCCCGTCTTCCCTGGATCGACGCGGAGCGTTTCGACGCTTTTCGGGGGGCGGTCGACGCGGCGTATCGCTACCAGGACGAAATCCTGGGGGACTTCCTGGCCACCGTGGATGAGCGCACCCTGGTGGTGGTGGTCAGCGATCACGGGTTCAAGTCCGGGGAAGCCCGCCCCCGCGAGTCGAGCCGGATCGGGACGGCGGCCGCCGCGCGTTGGCACACGCCCGAGGGGATCCTGGTCCTTGCCGGTCCCGGCGTCCGCCCCGGAACGGTCGAGGGGGCGCGGGTCCACGACATCGCCCCGACCCTGCTCGCCTACCTGGGCTGCGCCCCCCCCGCTTCCATGGAGGGGCGGGTCCTGCGCGAAGCGTTCACCCTGGATCTCCCCCGGCCCCTGGCCGGGGAGGGAGATCCCCTCGACGCCCAGGACACGGCTCTGGAGGACGCCTCGGCCACGACCCTCAACAATCTCGGATTGCGCTATCTCCAGAGCGACGATCCCCGGGCCGCGGCGGATGCCTTCCGGCGCGCCCTGGAGCGGGATCCGCAACTGATCACGGCAAGGAACAACCTCGCCCAGGCCCTGCTGCGTCTGGATCGGGCCGAGGAGGCCGAAACGGAACTGCGCACCATCCTGGAAGCCGACCCGCAATACGCCCTCGGGTGGATGAACCTGGGACTGTGTCTGCTGCGTTTGCAACGGCCGGCCGAGGCGGTGGACGCGTTGCATCGCGCGGCGCAGTTGGAACCGCGCGATCCGCGGATCCAGCGTAACCTGGGATTCGCTGCGCTCGAGAACAAGGACTGGCCGGGAGCCCTGGATGCCTTCACCCGCTCCCTGGATCTCGAGGAAACGGCGGCCGGACAGTTCGGACGGGGCGTCGCGCTCCTCGAGTCGGGCGACCGGAGCGGGGCGGTGGCCGCCCTGGATCGGGCCCTGGAACTCGACCCCACCCACGAGGGAGCCCGCCGGGCCCGGGGTGCGATGGGCCCCTAGCCGGCGGACCGCGCTTCATTGCTCGACCCCATCGCCCCCTCTATACTCCCGCCTTCCCCAGGGGCAGTGCACGCCCGAAGGAGTGAACCCGCCATGGCCCGGTTCCCCGGCTACGACTTCATGCAACTCGACGATCTTCTTGGTGACGAGGAACGGATGGCTCGCCAGGCGGTGCGGGAGTTCGTCGACGCGCGGGTGAACCCCATCATCGAGGAGCACTTCGAGAAGGGCACCTTCCCCCTCGAACTCAAGGACCCTCTGGCCGAACTCGGGGTCTTCGGCGCCAACCTCCCGGCCGAGTATGGCTGTGCCGAGATGAGCAACGTGGCCTACGGGCTGGTCATGCAGGAACTCGAAGCCGGGGACAGCGGTCTGCGTTCGTTCGTCTCGGTCCAGGGCGCGCTGGTCATGTACCCCATCTTTGCCTATGGCTCCCCGGAGCAGAAACGGTTCTACCTGCCCAAGCTGGCCAGCGCCGCGATGATCGGGGCGTTCGGGCTGACCGAACCGGACCACGGTTCCAACCCCGGCGGCATGGTGACCCGGGCCCGCAGGGACGGCACCGACTGGGTGCTCAACGGGGCCAAGATGTGGATCACCAACGGCTCCATTGCCGATGTCTCCGTGGTGTGGGCCAAGGACGACGACGGGGTGATCCGCGGTTTCCTCGTCGAGAAGGACCGTCCCGGTTTCACCGCGCCCGAGATGAAGCGCAAGATGAGCCTGCGCGCCTCGGTGACCAGCGAGCTGGTCCTGCAGGATGTCCGCGTTCCCGACGAGAACCGGCTTCCCGGGGTCGAGGGGCTCAAGGGGCCGCTTGGCTGTCTGACCCAGGCCCGTTACGGGATCGCGTGGGGGGCCCTCGGCGCGGCCATGTCCTGTTTCCACACCGCGGTCGAGTACTCCAAGAGCCGCATCCAGTTCGACCGCCCCATTGCCGGCTTCCAGTTGGTGCAGGCCAAGCTGGCCGACATGTATACCGAGATCACCAAGGGGCAGTTGTTGGCCCTGCGGCTCGGTCAGCTCAAGGACGCGGGCACGGTGAACTTCGCCCAGGTCTCCATGGCCAAACGCAACAACGTGGCCATCGCCCTCGATATCGCGCGGGTGGCCCGGGACATCCTGGGGGCCAACGGGATCAGCACCGAGTACCCCATCATGCGGCACATGACCAACCTCGAATCGGTCAAGACCTACGAGGGAACCCACGACATCCACACCTTGATCCTGGGACAAACCATCACCGGGATCCCCGCCTTCAACTAGTCGACCGGATCCATGTCCCACGCCCCCACGCGCCCCGTTTCCATCGCGGAAACGCTCTGGGTGCTGGGGCTGGCGGTGGTCGTGCGTCTGGTGCATCTCCTCGCCTTTCGCGACAGCCCCTTCTTTGTCGCTCCCATCCTGGATTCCGCCTACCACGACGCGCTGGCCATGCGGTTGGCCGCGGGGGAATGGGACGCCGGCGCCCCCTACTTCCGCCCCCCCCTCTTCGTGTGGAGCCTGGGGGCGCTCTATGCCCTGTTCGGAGCCGGCGCCTGGGCCGGTCGCCTTCTGGGGGCGGCCTGCGGGGTGGCCACCGCGCTGCTGGTTCTCCATACGGGAGCGCGGCTGGGACTGGGCCGAGGACCCCGGGTTGCGGCCGCGGTGGGCGTTGCCGTGGCCGGGCCCCTGCTCTTTCTGGAAACCGAACTCCTGGCCACTCCATTGGCCACGGCCCTGGGCGCCTTGGGCTTATACGCGACGGTTCGCGCAACACGGGAAGAAGGGAGCGGTGCCTGGCTGTTGGCCGGTGCCGCCTACGCCCTGGCCGCCCTGGCGCGGGCGCCGTTCGCCCTGTTTCCCTTCGGCCTCGCCCTCCTCGCGTTCAGGCAACCCTCCCGCTCCTGGAAACACGCCGCCGCCGCGCTGCTCCCCGCCCTGATCCTGTGGAGCGGACCGGCCCTTCTCATGGCCGGCCATGGGGTGGGGTTTCGCTTTCCCTCCACCCAGGCGGGAATCAACTTCCACGCGGGAAACCACCCCGAGGCCGACGGGCGCAGCGTGGTGTTGCCCCCGGAACTGCGCCTGACCGGGTGGCGGGACTTCGAGGAGGACACGGTACGGCTGGCCGCCGCGCGCGCCGGACGCTCGGTCAACCCCGCCGAAGCCTCCACGGTGTGGTTCCGTGAGGGACTGCGCTGGTGGACGAGCGCACCCCTGGCGGCGAGTCGGCTCTCCCTGGCCAAGCTCGGGTATCTGCTCCACGGCTACGAGAGCCCCAACAATCGCTCGCTCTACGAGGCCCGCGTCGACAGCCCCGCGCTGTCGCTCTTCCTGTGGCGCGTGCCGGGGGCCTACTGGCCCAGCGGCCTCCTGATCCCGCTGGCCCTGGTGGGGCTGTGGAGCACGCGGCGCCGGGTGGCGTGGGCGGGGGTCGCGGGACACGCCTGGCTGGTGCTCCTTCCCCTCATCGCGTTCTTCGTCTGCGCCCGGTTTCGTGCCCCCGCGCTGCCGGCCCTGGTCCTCCTTGCGGTAGCCGGCGCGATGGCGCTCCGGTGCGGAAGCTGGACTCTGCGCGGGGTCGCGCTGGTCCTCTACCTCGGTTGCAATCTTCCGTGGGCTCCCGCCATCGCCGAGGACCCGGTGCGCGAGAGCCTGGCCCGGGCCGAAGCCAGCTTCAACGCCGGGGATCTCGCCGGGGCGGAGGCTCTCTACCAACGCGTGCTTGCCGGGGATCCGGGTGAGGCCCGGGGGTCGCTGGGCCTGGCCGCGATCGAGGAACGTCGCGGAAACCATGGGAACGCCCTGCGGCACTTGAACTCGGTGGAAGCGGTCCTGGGGGGAACGGTCACCCATGCCATGGCCACGGCACGCGTCCTCGATCACCTGGGGCGAGGGACAGAGGCGGCGCGCCGGCTGTCCGGACCCGCGCTCGAACACCCCGGGAACCTCGATCTCCAGATCCAGTACGCGCTCACCCTGGAGTCGATCGGGGACGATGCCGACGCTTTTCGGATCCTCTCCTCCCTGGACTTCGACCGCCTGCCGCCCGAACCGCTCAACAGCCTCGGTCGGTTCCGCCGTTTGGCCGGGGACAGTCGCGGGGCGGAAACGGCCTGGCGCCGGGCCACGACCCTGGAACCGGGTTTCTTCAAGGCCTGGTACAACCTGGGGCTGCTGTTCGCGGAGGCCGATCGGCCCCGAGAGGCCCGTGAGGCCATGGAATCGGCGTTGCGAGCCGCCCGGGATTCCCAGGACCGGCAGCGGGCCGAGGAGGCCCTGAACCTCATACGAAAACGCTTGCCTTGACAGGAGTTGGCCCACTGCCTAGACTTTTTCGGCACCACTCGAGACGCAGGGTTTCCCTTGCGTTCTGGTCCATCCGGGCTTGATGACAATTCCATCCGCGACACACGACCCCTCGTTCGTCGCCGGACTTCGTACTCCACGGGTTCGGTGCGTCGCTCATGGTCCGATAGGGGGAACCATCCCGATGCTCCGTCGACTTTCGTCCCTGGCTCTCGCCGCGATCCTGCTCGTCGGTCTGACCGGCTGTCAGCAGATCCGCACCAACCAAGCCGAGATCATCGATCTCTCCAACAAGGTCAACACGGACCTCGAACTCCTGAAGAAGCAGAACACCTTCCTCAACCGGAAGGTCAACAAGCTCCAGGACTCCGTGGACGAGGCGGTCGAAGTCTCGACGGCCCTGCGGGAAGAGCTTTCGACCTACGCCAACCGTCCGGACGAGGTGAAGCTCGAGATCATCGACGAGGTGAACTCCCGCTTCCAGGCCATCGCCCGTTCCAACGAGGACTTCAAGGCCGAGGTCACCGAGATGTTCTCCACCCAGGCCCAGGCGGTGAACAACCGGCTGGACACGACCCTGGCCGACATGGAGAAGACCCTCAACAACCACTCGGCCTTCGTGCAGTTCGTGGCCGCCGAGCAGGACTCCATCAACCGGGTCTTTGCCAACCGCTTCGACAGTCGTCCCTGGTACCAGTCGATCATCGGCAAGTGGGAAGACCGGGAGCGGGCTTCGGCCGAGGGCGGCCAGCTCGAGAACGACTAGGGTTCCGTTGAGAGCCCGGGCCGTCCCGGTTCTCCTTGCCGTCGGCACGCTGCTTGGCGCGTGCTCCGGAAACAATGCGAGTCCGCCCGCTCCCGTTCCCCCGGGGTGGGCGGACTCGCTTCTTTCGTGGCGGGAACGGATCGACACCCACTTCCGTTCCTCCGAGTCCCCCATCGATTCCACCGACCGCGCCGGGTTCGCCGGGTTGACCTACTACCCCCCCGATCCGACCTGGCGGTTCGAGGTCAAGCCGGATCGGGACAAGGTGGGCTACCCGGTCACCCTGCTCGATACCGAGGGACAGGAGCGGGCCTACACCGTGCACTCGCGGCTCCATTTCCGGCGCGAGGGACAAACCTTCCGGCTCACCGTCTACGAGTCGGTCGCCACCCCGGGCTATCTCTACCTCGCCTTCCAGGACGGGACCTCGGGGGGAGAGACGTATGGCGTGGGGCGCTATCTCGAGGTCGTCCCCGGCCCGGGAGACCGGGTCACGGTGGACTTCAACTACGCCAAGAATCCCTATTGCGCCTACAGCGACCGGTGGGCCTGTCCCCTGGTGCCCCCGGAGAACGTCCTCGCCATCCCGGTGCGGGCGGGAGAAAAGGCCTACACCGGGTCGGGCCACTAGGCGTCCCGTTCCCCGCCGGCGCTAGTCCCAGTCGCGCAGCGCGTCGAGGTCGGCAAGGATCTCGTGGAAGTTCCGGTAGCGATGCTTGCGCGCGTGGGCCTTGCGGATGATCGCCGCGATCTGGGGCGGCATGCGGCGCAACGCGGAAAGCGCGTACCGATCCTCGCCGGTCATGATCTCGAAGAGCAACTGGCCGGCGCACTGGATATCGAACGACTTCCGGCCGGCCCGATTCGCTCCCATGCTCCCGTAGAAATCGAAGAGCTTTGGCACCGGGGCCGCGGGATCACCGGTGAGGATGATGTTGTCCGAGTGGAGGTCGTCGTGGAGCAGACGGAGGTCGTGGACATGGGCCATGCCGCGACAGATCTGCGAGAAGATGCGAAGCCCGAAGAAGACCGGTGGCTGGTCGTGGCGCTTGAAGTGCCGCGCAATGACCTGGGAGAGACGGGGCCCGTCGAGGTACTCCAGCAGGAGGAAAAAGTGGTCTTCCCCCCCGAGGGTCACCTGATCCACGTTGTAGTAATCGATGATGTTGGGGTGCGCGAGACGCACCATCACCCGCGCCTGCCTGAGGATCGAGCTGCGTCGCTGGGTGTTGGTGATGAACTTCACCGCCTTGGCCTGGCCGTCGAGGCGATCGTGCACCCGGTAGGTCACCCCTTCCCAACCGACGCCGATGCGTCGCTTGACCCGGTAACGACCGTTGATGCGGGACTCTCGGGAGAGGTTGCGGATATCCATGGAGGGCGTGCACTGCATTCGTTGGGTGTGAAGTCTTCCGGAACGGGACGGGAAGCCAGTGTAGTGAGCGGGCTGCATCGCGTCCAGCGCGAACCGGAAAGCGGAACAACTAAACCGCGCGCGGGAGTCCGGTCAGCGCGCGCCGCGATCCCGTGCCAAACGCGAACGCGCGCTGCGACCCCGACGAAGGAGTCCCTGCACCGCTGCGGGGTCCTCGGCCCACGACGCACACAGGGAATCGAGTGCGTTGCGGTACCGATCGAGCGCGGCCAGTACCGCCTCGCGGTTTCCGTCGAGGATCTCGCGCCACAGGTCCGGCGACGAGTCGGCCAGACGCGCCCAACCCTCGAACCCGGGCCCGATCACCTTCCCGGTCACCGCGCTGCGACCGGTCTCGGCCACGAGCAGCGAGGCCAGGACCTGGGGCAGGTGGCTGGTCCACGCCACCGCCTTGTCGTGGGCATCGGGTCGGAGTTCCCCCGGAATCGCCCCCACCGCGCGGATCATCCGCGTCACCCGTCGCCGGTGCGTCTCTCCCCCGCCGCACAGGATCCAGGATCGACCGCGGAACAGATCGGGATCCGCGGCGAGGCCGCTGGATTCCGCGCTGCCGGCCATGGGGTGGCCGGGGACAAACCGGTCTCCCAGGAGGGCACGTCCTTCCCGCGCGATCTCGCGTTTCACGCTCCCCACATCGGTTACCGTGGCCGGGCCATCGGGGAGTTGGGCCAACAGCTCCCGGTTGGCCACCGGGGGCGCGCACAGGACGATGAGATCCGCGGTCTCCAGCAGCCCGTCGCGCCGCGCGGGAACCCGGATCTGACTGCGCCGCGCACGTCGACGAGCGATCCCGTCCGGATCCCAGCCGGCGCAGCGCCACCCGCGCCGGACCAGGGCACAGGCCAGGCTGGTTCCCATCAGTCCCAGACCGAGGATGACCACCTGGGCATCGCCCGCTCGCCCGCTCACGGGCGCAGCCGTCGGACGAAGGCGGTGGCCCGGGTCCGGCGATCCGCGGCATCCCGTCCTTTGCCGAGTTCCCGCAGGAGCGCGCTCCCCACTACCACGCCCGCGGCCGGCGGCACCACGTGGCGCACATGGTCTGCCGAGGCGATCCCGAACCCGACCACGAAGGGCTTGCGGAACGCGCGGGCGGCACGCTCGAGATACCCGGTCAACTCGGTGGGAAACGCATCCCGGGCCCCGGTCACCCCGGTGACCGAGACGCAGTAGTTGAGCCGCGTGGACCGCGCGTCCACCGCCCGAAGACGGGCATCGGAACTGGTTGGTGCGGCGAGAAAGATCCAGTCCAGACCCGCCTCCTGCGCCGCGGCGTGATAGGGGTCGGCTTCCTCCGGGGGTAGATCCGGGACGATCAGCCCATCCGCTCCGGCGCTCGCCGCGTCGACAAAGAACCGGTCCGGCCCATAGGCCAGGATGGGGTTCATGTACCCCATGAGGATGAGGGGGACCTCGGAGCGGGCCCGGAACGCACGCACCAGATCCAGGATGGCCCGGTGGGTAGTCCCTCCCTCGAGGGCCTTCTGGGAGGTGGCCTGGATGACCGGGCCGTCGGCCAGGGGATCGCTGAAGGGCAACCCCAACTCGATGGCGTCGGCGCCCCCCTCTTCCAGGGCCAGCAGGAGATCCACGGTCTCCCCCACCGCGGGATAGCCCGCGGTGAGGTACGGCATGATCCAGGGGCGGTCTCCCCGGCTCTCCAGTCGTCGCTGCATGCGCTCGCTCACGCGGTTCCCTCCAGGTCCATGATCTCGGCCATGCGGGGGATGTCCTTGTCGCCACGACCCGAGATGTTGACCACCACGGCGGCCCCCTCTCCCAGATCGTCGCGCAGGCGCTCCACCGCGGCCACCGCGTGCGCGGTCTCCAGGGCGGGGATGATCCCCTCCAGACGGGACAGGGTGCGGCAGGCGGCCAGCGCTTCCTCGTCGGTGACCGCGAGATACTCGGCCCGCCCCTCCTGCTGCAACCACGCGTGTTCGGGACCCACCCCCGGGTAGTCGAGCCCGGCCGAGACCGAATGCGCGGGAAGCACCTGTCCGTCGCCGTCCTGGAGCAGCATGGAAAGCGATCCGTGGAGCACGCCGGGGCGTCCCTCGACCAGGGAGGCCGAGTGTCGGCCGCTGGCCAGGCCCTCGCCCGCCGCTTCGGCCCCGATCAACCGGACCGGGTCGTCGATGAACGCATGGAAGAGGCCCATGGCATTGCTCCCCCCGCCCACACAGGCCACGCAGGCGTCCGGAAGTTCCCCGGTCAGCCCCAGCACCTGCTCGCGCGTCTCCCGTCCGATCACCGCCTGGAAGTCCCGGACCATGCGGGGGTAGGGGTGCGGGCCCACCACGGAACCGATGACATAGAAGGTGGATTCCACATGGGTCACCCAGTCGCGGATGGCCTCGTTGGTGGCGTCCTTCAGGGTGCGGGTACCCGAGGAGACCGGAACCACGGTGGCGCCAAGGAGACGCATACGGAAGTAGTTCAGCGATTGTCGCTGCACGTCCTCCTCGCCCATGTAGACCACACAGGGAAGTCCATAGCGCGCACAGACCGTGGCCGTGGCCACCCCGTGCTGTCCCGCTCCGGTCTCGGCAATGATCCGGGTCTTGCCCATGCGACGGGCGAGCAGGATCTGACCCAGCACGTTGTTGATCTTGTGGGCCCCGGTGTGCAGCAGGTCTTCCCGTTTGAGAAAGAGACGCAGCCCCGTGGCCCGGCTCCAGGCCGGGGCTTCGGTGAGCGGGGTGGGGCGACCCGCATAGGTGGTGAGAGCGGACTCCAGTTCGGCGGTGAACAGGGGATCCCGCCCGGCTTCCTTGAAGGCGGTCTCCAGTTCCTCCAGGGCCCCCATGAGGGTCTCGGGGACAAACTTGCCGCCAAAGGAACCGAACCACCCGCGGGCATCCGGCGTGTCTACCAGGGCCATGACAGCTCCTTCGTCTCGAACTCCATGAGGGTTGCCAGCGACGCCCGGATACGATCCGGGTCCTTGATTCCGGGTCGTTCCTCGACCCCGCTGTTGAGATCCACCGCCAACGGTTCCACCCGGCGCACCGCGTCGGCCAGGTTCTCCGGACCCAACCCTCCGGCCAGCACGACCCGGAACCCGGAGCGCACCGCCTCCCGCGCCAGGTCGTGGTCCGCGAGGGTTCCCGTCCCGCCTCGGGTTCCCGAAGCATACCCGTCGAGCAGGATCGGCCACGGCGCAAAGGGGGTGAGGTCATCCAGGGCCAGGCCGGGCCGGGTCGCCAGCGCCTTGACCAGCGGGAGTTCCACCTCCCGGCAGTAGGCGGCGCTTTCCGAACCATGGGCCTGAATCGCGGTCAGCCCGATCGCCGTCGCGGTGGATCGGAGGGTGTCCAGCGGCATGTCCACCACCACCCCCACCCGGGCCACATCCGGAGGCAGGGCGGCCGCGATGGCGGCGGCCGTCTCCACCGACACGTAGCGTGGGCTGCGGGGGGTCAGGATGAAACCGATGGCCCGGGCACCCGCTTCGACCGCGGCCAGCGCGTCGGCAAGCCGGGTCATACCGCACACCTTGACCCAGGGGCGCGCCGTCACCGGTCACCTCCCAGTCGATGGGCCAGGGTGATCGCTTCCAGCAGCGCCCGTGCCTTGTGGCGGGTCTCTTCGTACTCGCGGTCGGGATCGGAATCGGCCACGATGCCGGCGCCGGCCTGCACCCGCACCGAGTCACTGCGGACCACCATGGTGCGCAGGGCGATACAGGTATCGAGGTTGCCCGAGAAATCGAGGTAACCCACCGCCCCCGCGTAGAGCCCGCGCCGGTCCGGTTCCAACGCCTCGATGATTTCCATCGCCCGTACCTTGGGGGCCCCGCTCACCGTGCCGGCGGGGAAACACGCGTAGAGGGCCTCCAGGGGGGTGACCCCTTCCCGCAGCGTAGCGGCGAGGGAACTCACCAGATGCATCACGTGGGAGTAGCGCTCCACCACCATGAGTTCCTCGACCCGTACCGATCCGGGTACCGCCACCCGCCCCAGGTCGTTGCGACCCAGGTCCACCAGCATCACGTGCTCGGCCTGTTCCTTGGGATCATTGCGCAGGCTCTCCGCACGCCGGGAATCCTCTTCCGGTTCGCCGCTGCGGGGAACGGTCCCGGCGATGGGGTGATAGGTCAGGCGATCCCCGGTGACCCGCAGAAGCGGTTCCGGGCTGGATCCCACCACGCTCGCCTCGTCCAGCCGCAGAAGGAACATGTAGGGGGAGGGGTTGATGGCCCGCAGAGCCCGGTAGAGGGCCAGGTCCCCCGGGTTGCCCGGGACGGTGAATCGCTGGCTCAGCACGACCTGGAAGATGTCCCCGGCCCGGATGTGTTCCTTGGCCGTGCGGACCGCCTCCTTGAATCGTTCCGGCTCCATGTTGACTTCGGGCTCGGGGACCGCGACGGTGGCCAGACCCGGTTCGGGCGGGGCCGAGGGGGCGAACAGGTCGGCCTGCATCCGGTCCAGCCGGGCGACCGCGTCGGCATAGGCCGCGCCGGGATCGGCCGCGTTGGGAACCCGTGCGTTGGCCACCAGGTAGAGCCGCCGGCGCACGTGGTCAAAGGCCACCACGTCTTCCAGGAAGAGCAGGGTCAACTCGTCCTCGGCGACCGGGGTTCGTTCCAGATCCGGAAGATCCTCGACCCAACGGATCGTGTCGTACCCGAACACCCCCACCGCGCCGGAGATGAAGGGAGGCAAGCCGCCCAGTCCCGGGCTTCGGTAGACGGCGAGGATCCGGGCCAGCACCTCCAGGGGGGGACCCTCGAGGTCCGGGTGGCGCGGCGCGTCGCTCCCGCTGACCGTGATGCGACCGTCCCGCGCGCGCACCACGAGGTACGGCCGACGTCCCAGGAACGAGAACCGGCCCACCTGCTCTCCCCCCTCGACGCTCTCGAGCAGGAAGGTGTTGGTTTCCGATCCGACCAGGGAGCGGAAGGCGGAGACCGGGGTCCACCAGTCAGCCAGGAGTTCGCGGACCACCGGCACCACGGTTGCACTCCGGGCGGCCCGGCGAAACGCGTCCGGGTCGGGAGCGGTTGCGCCCAGGTGAACCCCGTGGTCTTCGGGGCCCCGGGAGTCGCCGGTTCGGGTCATCGTAGTGCGTCCTCCAGGACGTGAGCGGGGACCGTCTCCCCGAACCATCGACGGATCTGCCCCACCGCCTGGTGAGCCAGAAAGGAAATGCCGTCCACGGTCGGCGCACCGGCCGCCGCGGCAAGTTGCCCGCAACCCGCACCGGCGGAACCATAGGCGAGATCCAGGACGCCGGTGCCCCGCCACGCCGCCCCGCTCCAGCTATCGGGAAGCGGTGCCCCGTGGCCCAGCGGGGTCGTATTGACCATCACCGAGAAATCCTCGGGCCGGAATCGCTCGATCGAACCCCCGGGGGTGACGTCGAAGCGGGCAGCCAGGCTGGCCGCGTGATCCGGGTCCCGATTGAAGACGGTGACCCGGGCCCCCAGATCCGTTGCGGCGGCCACCACCGCCGCGGCCGCCCCTCCCGCTCCCAGGACCGCAACCGGTCCCCCGTTGGAGCCAAGGCCGGGCAACAACGTGTGCGCCGCTTCATAGTCGGTGTTCGCGCCCCACAGGCGTTCGTCCTGCATCCACAGGGTGTTGATCGATCCGATGCGCGCCGCGACCGGTTCCAGCTCCTGGGCCATGGCGAAGACCGCGTTCTTGTGCGGCGCGGTCACGCTCACCCCGCGCAGACGCCCTTCCCGTATCCACTCGATGACCGGCGCCGGATCCGGCGACTCGAGGGGAATATAGAGCGCGTTGAGGGAACGCGCCCGATAGGCGCCATTGTGCAGCGGCGGGGAAAGGGAGGCGCGGACCGGATCCCCCAGGACTCCGTAGACCTCCGGCGAGGTGTTGAAGCGGGACATGCCGTACAGATCCTGCAGCGAATCCCAGGTGGGCTGACCCGGTGCGGTGGCGCTGCCCGCCTGAGGGGCCGCGTAGGTCACCGCGTTTCCCTGGAGGTGTCCCAGAAGTCGGGAGGGCTGACCCAGCCAGCCCTGGGCAAAGACGGTCGCGGCGGCGCTGTCACCGGCCGGTTCACCGGCCAGTTCGAGACACCAGGTATTGACCTCGAAACGATCGGCAAGAAGGACCAACTTGTGCATTGCCGCGCCATGGGATCGAACCCATCGCCAGGTCGCGACCGCTGCTTCCCGGTTCGCCGGCGGCGCGGCCGGGTGTGCGCTGACCCAGCGTCGGTCGGGGGGGACGGCCAACGCCTCGGGGTCCCCCGCGTCCAACGCCGCGGCTTCCACATCGATGTAGGTGAATCCCGCTTCCAGGGCCCGGGCGAGCAATCCACGCGGCCGTGGCGCCGCCCCCCCTTCCCCCGGAGATCGCCAGGTGAAGACCCAGGACCGCTCCACCTCGCGCGGCAGGTCCCGCCACCGTCCCCGCTCATGCTCCGCCGGCGGCAACGCATCGGCGCGCAGCTCGACCAGGGTGTCCGAGGGAAGTCGTGAAGCCTCCGCGCGAACCCGATCGAGGTCCGCCCCGGAGAGGCTCACGCAGATGCGCGCGGGGTCCATGGGGGGGCGCTCATGGACTGGAGACGAGGTCGATGTCCTCGTTGAGTCTCCCGCTGCGGTACGGCTCGAGGTCCAGGGCAACAAAGGTGAACCCGGCCGCACGCACCGCGGTCACGATCCGGTCGCGGATGGAGGGATCGGTGAGCCGTAGCCACTCTCCCTCTCCCAACTCGATGCGCGCGATGTTCTCGTGGAATCGCACCCGGAAGGTGCGGAACCCCTCGTTCCACAACGCGTCCTCGGCCGTCTCCACCTGCTGCAGCCGGTCTTCGCTAATGGGGGTGCCATAGGGAAAGCGGCTGGACAGACAGGCCATGGCCGGTTTGTTCCAGGTGGGCAGACCGAGGTGTCGGGACAGGGCCCGGATGGCATCCTTCCCCAGACCGGCTTCCAGCAGCGGGGCACGGGCTCCCCGCTCCCGCGCCGACTGCATGCCGGGGCGATGATCCCCGGTGTCGTCCGCGGTGGCTCCGTAGAGGACGAGCGGGATGCCCAGCCGCTCGGCCTCGGTGAAGCAGTGGTCGAACAGCTCGCTCTTGCAGAAGTAGCACCGGTTGGTCGGGTTCTCGGCAAAGCCGGGACGATCCAGTTCGTCGGTATCGATCCACAGGTGGCGGACCCCCATCGACTCGGCGAGAGCCCGCGCTTCGAGGCGCTCCCGCTCCGGGAGACTGGGCGAGACCGCGGTCAACGCGACACAACGATCCCCCAGGGCATCGTGAGCCAGCCGCAGGAGCAGGGTGGAGTCCACGCCGCCGGAAAAGGCGACCACCGCGCCGTCGAGCGCGCGCAGGTTCTCCAGAAGGGTCTGGTGTTGTGCTTCGAGTTCGGGACCGATCATGCCGTTCCTCCTCCCGGCTCCGGCCTCACGCCGGTCGGGGGCATCAATGCTAAACTCTTCCGCTCCCCGGTTCAAACCGGGAACGCGTTTGGTCCCGTTCAGGAGCGTCATTTGACCCCCAGCACAGCCCGTTCCCACGCCGTTCCCCTGCGGGGGCTCCTTCTCGCCGTGGGCATCCTCGCCCTCGTCGTGCGCTTGGTCTACTGGATCGATGTGCATGACCACGCCCTCTTCCAGGAGGCCACCGGGGATTCCGCCACCTATCTCTCCCTCGCCGACGCCCTGGAACGGGACGGGCTGACCGCTCCGCTGGATCAACCCTATCGCATGGCCCCGCTCTATCCCGGCTTGTTGTTCGTGACGAACGCGCTGGGCGCGGGACCGGATGGGGTTCGGGCCCTTCAGTTCCTGCTCGGGGCGGCCACCGCCGCGCTGCTTGCCCTGTTGGGATGGCGTCTGGGCGGCGTGCTTCCGGCGGTGGTGTCCGGGGTGGGAGCCGCCCTCTACGGTCCCTTCGTCTTTTTCGAGGGGGAGCTGCTGTCCATCTCGATCGCGGTCTTTCTTGTCGCCCTGGCCGCCACGCTGTGGGGCCGGCCCCGGGGCGCCGTCCCGGCCGGCCTCTCCCTGGGCCTGGCCGCCCTGGCCCAGCCGGGGCTGCTCCTGCTGGGAGGCCTCGGGGCGGGAATCTCCCTGGCGCGCCCCCGGGCCAGCGGCTGGACCGGCCGTCGCGATGCGCTTCTCCTTGCCGTGGCCCTGTTGGTTCCGGTGACCCTCACCTGCACCCGGAACCTCGTCGTTTCCGGCGAGCCGATCCTCATCTCCACCAACGGCGGGATCAACTTCTTCATCGGAAACAACCCCGACGCTCCCGGCACGTTTCACCTTCCTCCCCGCTCCGGACTGGTGAACCGACCCGAAGGGCTCTTCACCAGCGCGCGCGAGGTTGCCGAGTCCGGCTCCACCAGCGGTCTGAGCGATGCCGCGGTGGATCGCTACTGGTGGTTCCTGGGGCTCGATTTCTGGGCCACCCGGTTCGGTGACGCGGCCACACTCTACGGCCGGAAACTCCTGCTGTCGCTCAACCAGGTCGAGGTGCCCAACCACTACGACTTCGGCTACTTCCGATCCGCCTCGACCGTGCTCGGTCTGCTCCCCACCATGGCGGTGCTGCTTCCCTTCGGACTGCTCGGGCTCTTTCTGGCACGCCGGCGATGGGCGACCGGGGTCTGGGGCTTCGTCATCGTGTTGGGATCCGTTGCCCTGTTCTTCGTCACCGGTCGGTACCGGCTCCCCCTGGCGGTGTTTCTCTGGCCGGCGGCCGGGTTTGCCGTCGCGCATCTGTGGAGCCTGCGGGGGCAACGCCTGCGTCTCGTCTTCCCGCTGGCCGCGGTCGCGGCCGGTGCCCTCCTCGCGTTTCTCCCCCTCCTGGGAGCCAGCCCGACCACCGCGCACATGAAGAACCTCGAAGGGGTCACCCTGTTTCAGCAGGGGGACCTGGATGCGGCGCAACGCGCCTTCGAGGAAGCGCTGGCCGCCGATCCCGGGCACGCGGAGGCGCTCAACAACCTGGGCAAGGTCCTGCTGCAGTCCGATCCCCGCGCCGCCCTGGGGTACTTCCAGCGCGCCCTGGTCGCCGACCCCACCCAGGCCGAGACCTACTTCAACCTGGAAGAGATGTACCGCCGGTCCCAGCGCTACGCCGAAGCCAACGAGATCCTGGATCGCCTGGAACAGGCACGCGCGGGACGCGTGGACGATGTGGCGGGCATGCTGGCCTACCGCAGGGGCGCCAACGCCCTGGCCCTGCAGGATACGCTGCTGGCGGAGGCTTCCTTTCGCACGGCGGTCGAGGAACAGCCGGATCTGGCCGGGGCGTGGCTGAGCCTGAGCATGCTGTATCGCAAGCTGGAGAGGCCGGCCGAGTCCCTGAGCGCGGCGCAGCAGGCGGCGACCCTGGTTCCCCAGGCCCCCCAGGTGCAGTCCAACCTGGGACACGCCGCGGAAACGGCCCAGGACTGGCCCTTGGCCGCCACCGCCTTCGTGCGGTTGCTGGATTCCGGGGAGACCGACCGCGAGATCCGCTTCCGGGCAGGGCGCGCGCTCCTGCGCTCCGGACAGACCGAGGATGCCGAGGCCTATCTTGTGGCCGCCAACGAGGGTGCTCCCCACGAGGAAGCACTGTGGTTGCTCGGCGAGCTCTACCTGGCGCAGGACCGAAGCCAGGAGGCACGAGCCGCCTACAGCGCCCTCGTCAAGGTCCAGGGGACCCGCGCCGAAGCCGCCCGGGACAAGCTCCGGGACATGGGTCCCGGCTCGCGCGATGCGCGGAACTGAACGCGCCTTCGCCGCCCTGATCGGACTGGGCGTGCTGCTTGGCACGGCATGGTGGGTTCGCGCATCCCTAAACGAGAACCCGGCTTACGCCTATGGGATGCAGTGGTTTCTGGGGCCCGGTCCGGGAGAGGTCTCCGCCTTCCTGCCCTACCTCGGCGCCGGGGCGGCAGGGGTCCTCGCCCTCGCCTATGGCCTGGCTCCTCGCTTCGCCCGGATCCCCGGCCCGGCCGTCCGCTGGACCGGTCGGGGCCCGGCGATCGCTCTTGCCCTCATCGCGAGCGCCCTGGTCAGCGGGGTGGGCTTCGGCCTCCTGGGAGATCAGGTGGTGACCGACGACGAGAGGGTGTACCTCTTCCAGGCCGAGGCCCTGGGCCGGGGGCAGGCGACCTTCCCGGCGCCGGAGATGGGCGAGTTCCTGGAGAACGTGTTCATCGTGGTGCGCGAGGGGCGTTGGTTCGGTCAGTACCCGCCGGGGCACCCGGCCCTGTTGTCCCTGGTCCTGTGGACCCACCTCCCCCGGCTGCTCCCGATTCTACTGGCCGGGATCAACGTGCTCCTGACCATCGCCGTGGTCCGCCGGGTGGCGGGACCCGGGATGGGTCTCCTGGCCGGGGCGCTTCTGTGCCTCTCCCCTCTCTTTCTACTCACCGGGGCCACCCTGCTGAGCCACCCCAGCGCCTACACGGCACTGGCTTTGGGTTGCCTGGGGGCGGTGACCCTGGCCCGGGGCGGCCACGCGGCGTGGGGAGCGGCAAGCGGCCTCGGCCTGGGGTTCCTGTTCCTCATCCGCCCCTATACCGCCATTACCCTGGGACTGGTTCCGGGGGTTGTCCTGCTGGTCTCCTGCTGGCGGCAACGACGGCCCGCTCCGGTCCTGGCCGGGCTCGCCGTCCTGGCGGTCAGCGGGGTGGCGTTCCTGCTCTACAACCACGCGGTCACCGGAGACCCCTTCCTCACCGGTTACGAGGCGATTCGTACCGGAACCGCGCGGGAGTTCGGGTTCGGAACCATCGTGGCCGGGTTTCATGATCACACCCCGCTGCAGGGGCTGCGCAACATTGCCGTCCTGGCCGGCCGCCACCACCTGTGGATTCTCGGCTGGCCGTTGACCCTGGTTCCCATGCTCCTGGCGCTGGGGCCCGGCGCGACCTCCGCGGAACGGAGCGCTCGCCTTGGTGCGCGCCTCGCCTGCGGCATGCTGCTGGTGGGGGCTCTCTCGTACGTTCCCTACTGGGCCATCGGGGTCAACGATACGGGGCCGGTCAAGACCTACGAGTGGCTGCTGCCCTCGGTCTTCCTCACCGCCCTGGGATTGCGCGGTCTGGCCCGCCGGGTCGGAACGGGATTCGCCCGGGGTTGGATGGCGGCCTCGGCCCTTGCCGCCATCCTGGTTTTCTGGCCGCCCCAGCTCACGCACCTGCGGTCGGTGGTGGCCGCGGTCGAAGATCCCCTGGAACTGGTGCGCTCCGAGGTGGAACCAAATGCGCTGGTGTTTGTTTCTAACGTACAGCCCCCGGTAGGGCGATGCTGGGTCTACGGACGACCGGTGCCCCGACCGGACCTGAGCGACCCGATTCTCTATGTCCGTGATCTGGGAGAGAAGAACTTGGCCTTTTGGCGCATCCACAGCGACCGCACCCCGTATCGCCTGGAGTGGCGGGAGGATCGATTCCAGGTGCTCCCCCTGCGGGTACGTCGCCGATGAAGGACCCTCGGGCCGGTTGGATCCTGGTCGCCGTCCTGTTGGTCGGGTGTGGAGGCGACAGCAGTACCTCGCCCCCCACCACCATCGTTCCCCCGGAACCGACCAGTGACCCGGGGTCGCTCCTCCTGGAGCATCCGGGTGGGTATTGCCTCCCCCACGACGCCTCCACCGACACCCTGTGGGTGCACAACCGGGGAACCCGGACCCTGCACTGGGTCACCGAATCGCCCCCCGGAAGTTCCACCAACCTCGACGGTGAGTTCTCGGTCGAGCCGGGGACGGTGGCCGCGGTCCCCTGGAGTTGGGGCCCCCCGGGGGACTCGACTGCCGCCGACTCCCTGGTGGGTCTGACCAGCGACCCGGATGCGCCCCGGGTCACCATCCCCTTCCGTCGGGTCGACGCCAATCACGTGGAGACCGCCGCCCCCTCTGCTCCCGCCTGGGTGACCGCCGATGCCGAGACCATTCGGGTGGGGCGCAACGCACCGCTGGAGTGGACACGGGTCTCGGACTGCGCGGGCGATGTGGTCTACCGGGTCCAGGTCTCCACCAGCCCCGACTTCCCCCGCGGCCCCTCCACGGTGGAACTCAACGTGGGCACCAACCTGATCCTGATCGAGGCCGAGCCCCAGGACGTGGGCGTGGGCTATGCCCGGGTGCGGGTACGCGCGGCCGATTTCCGGGTCGGCGGGTGGAGTCCCGTGCTGACCTGGATTGCCGTTCAGGACCCCTGAGAACCGCCTAGTAGGCCTTGGCCCAGAGCACCCGCTTGCTGCTGGGCTTGCCGCTGACCATGCAGACCCCGGCTTCGTCCGGCTCGTCGAAGGGGATGCAGCGGATGGTCGCCTTGGTCTCTTCCTTCACCTTGGCCTCGGTCTCCGGCGTGCCGTCCCAGTGGGCCAGATAGAACCCGCCCTTCTCGGCCAGTGACGTCTTGAACTCCTCGTAGGTGTCCACCCGATGGGTGTTGGCCTCGCGGAAGGTCTTGGCCCGCTCGAACAGGTTCTGCTGGATGGCCAGCAACAGCTCACCCACCCGCTGGGGCACCTGGGTCACCGGCACCGACTCCTTCTCCCCCGTGTCCCGACGCACCAGCACCGCTTCGCCGTTCGTCACATCCCGGGGGCCCTGCTCCACGCGCACCGGAACGCCCCGCTGCTCCCATTCCGCGAACTTCCAGCCCGCCTTGTGCTGTTCCCGATCGTCGAGCTTCACGGAAAGGTGGGGATGCGCAGCCTGGATGGCCTCGTGCAGGGCCTTGCCGGCCTGCTGCATGTCCTCGAGCTGGTGGTCCTTCATCCAGATGGGAATCACCACCACGTGGGTCGGGGCGAGGAGCGGCGGCACCACCAGCCCGTTGTCGTCCGAATGGGCCATGATGAGCGCTCCGATGAGACGCGTGCTCACCCCCCAGGAGGTGGCCCAGACATGGTCACGCCCCCCCTCCGCGTTCTGGAAGGTGACGTCGAAGGCCTTGGCGAAGTTCTGTCCCAGATGATGGCTGGTGCCGGTCTGCAGGGCCTTGGTGTCCTGCATCATGGATTCGATGGTGTAGGTATAACGCGCTCCCGCGAACTTCTCCGCGTCGCTCTTGATGCCCTTGATCACCGGGAGCGCCATGTAGTCCTGGGCGAAGGTGGCGTAGACATCGAGCATCTGCCGGGCCTCGGCGTCGGCTTCGGGCTCGGTGGCGTGCGCGGTGTGCCCCTCCTGCCACAGGAACTCCGTGGTGCGCAGGAACAGCCGGGGACGCATCTCCCAGCGCACGACATTGGCCCACTGGTTGATCAGGATGGGCAGATCCCGGTAGGACTGGATCCACTTGCGGTACATGTCCCAGATGATGGTTTCCGAGGTGGGGCGCACGTAGAGCGGCTCCTCGAGCTTCTTGCCCCCTCCGTGGGTGACCACGGCGCACTCGGGGGCGAACCCCTCCACGTGCTCCGCCTCCTTCTTCATGAACCCCTCGGGGATGAACATGGGGAAGTAGGCGTTCTCATGCCCCGTTTCCTTGAACATCCGGTCGAGGGTCCGCTGCATGCTCTCCCAGATCGCGTAGCCGTTGGGACGAATGACCATGCATCCCCGGACCGGGGCGTTCTCGGCGAGCTGAGCCCGGGTGATGACGTCGCCGTACCAGCGTGAGTAGTCCTCGGAACGTGGGGTGATGCCCTTCGACATGGAAATCGTCTCCTTCGGGGAGGGCCGATCCGGCCCGTGAATGAAGCGGCGGAGTATAGCGCACGGGTGGGCCCCGAGCCGACCCGGGTCTCCTGACCCGGTTCGACGCGCCGCCCGCGGTTTCCCATCA
This sequence comes from Candidatus Eiseniibacteriota bacterium, assembly GCA_942491735.1. Classification (GTDB taxonomy): domain Bacteria; phylum Eisenbacteria; class RBG-16-71-46; order JABDJR01; family JABDJR01; genus CALOCN01. The sequence goes on from CALOCN010000014.1 coordinate 2,387,599, forward strand.
CGGCCCAAACGACCTCATAACCGCTTACTTGATAATTGGTTAATGCACCCGATCTCAGACACCGCCTTCACCGGTTGGCGGCCCTCCCAGGGGTTCTGGGCCTTTTTGCCACCCTTCTGGGGCTTAACGCTTCCATAACGATTCCTCGTAATCCCTATCCATAGGAGCGCTTACCACGCCTGACCGTTGACATCCCTTGGATCACCTGCTAGACTTTGTTCCGGTGCAAGTAGAGTCTGCCATGTGGCTTTTGCTCCCCCAGCGGACACATGAGGTCGAATACACCTCGGTTTGTGCCAGTCGCTGGATCTGCTCAGAACCTATCTGCGGGTTCATTCGACATCGTGTCCGCACCCGTGCTATCGCTAAGGAGGTAACTCAAGATGAAGCGCGCTTTGCTAGGACTGCTTCTTGGTTGTTTGACGATGGGGATCGGCTCCATCGCACTGGCCGGTGACAACGATCAGGCCGGTATCGCTCTCCACGTGACCAACAACGTCGCCATCAATTGCGCTGGAGCCCCCGCGGGCCTCACCGCCGCCACGGTCAACCCCGCTGGTGCCGGCGGGGCTGCAGAGAACTACGGCGTGTGGGTCCTGGTCTGCAACGGCTCGGACTCCACCGGTATCGGCGGCGCCCAGTTCGGTCTCGACGTCACCGGTAGCCCGGCAAACGGTCTCGGTGGATCGGCCTTCGCTTGGCTGCTGTGCGCGGACCTGGATTTCCCTTCGGGTTCCTGGCCTGCCAGTGGCTCGGACAACCTCGTCACCTACAACACCGTCACCAACTGCCAGAGCGACAACTCTGAGCCGTTCGTGCCCAAGACCGTGATTGCCACCCTCGGCCAGCTGTACATCTACGATTACGGCACCGGCGGCGCGGTCTCGATCCTCCCGTCCCCCCGCAGTGGCGGCACCGCGAAGGTGGCGGATTGTTCCTCTGCCGAGACCATCATTGATCCTCCGCCCGGCCCCGGTTCGCACCTGGGCTACGCCGAGATCAACGGCGGCCCCGGCTACAGCCCCTGTGGCGCCCCGACTCCGGTCGAGTCCACCACCTGGGGTCGTATCAAGGGCCTGAACAACTAGTTCACTCTGCTTGACACCTGAGAGAAGCCCCGGTGGGACGCCACCGGGGCTTTTTTCATGCCCGAGAGGTGGCTTGGCGACGGGCGCTGTCAGGACGACCTGAGATTCAGTCTCATGATCCCCTGCTATACTCGGTCTCGGTGCAACGGTCCGCACCCGTGGTATCACCAGGGAGGTTGCTCAGGATGAGACGCGCTTTGCCGGGACTGCTTCTGGGTTGTCTGACACTGGGGATCGGTTCCATCGCGCTCGCCGGTGACAATGACCAGGCCGGGATCGCTCTCCACGTGACCACCACCCCGGCCATCAACTGCGCCGGAGCGCTGGCCCTCACCCCCGCCACGCTCAGCACCGCGAGCGCCGGCCCGGCGGGCCAGAGCTATGGCGTGTGGGTCCTGGTCTGCAACGGCTCGGACTCCACCGGCATCGGCGGCGCCCAGTTCGGCATCGACATCACCGGGGGCCCGGCCGCGGGTCTCGGGGGTACGGCCTTTGGCTGGCTGCTCTGCGCCGATCTGGACTTCCCTTCAGGGACCTGGCCGGCCAGCGGCTCGGACAACCTCGTCACCTACAACACGGTCACCAACTGCCAGGATGTCAACTCCTTGCCCTTCGTGCCCAAGACCGTGATCGCCATGCTCGGTCAGCTGTACATCTACGACTACGCCGGCGGCGGGTCGATCGCGATCACCCCGTCCCCCCGCAGTGGGGGCACCGCGAAGGTGGCGGATTGTGCCTCGTCCGAGACGGTCATCGATCCTCCGCCCGGCCCCCCGTCGCACCTGGGCCTGGCCGCTATCAATGGAGGCCACGGCTACAGCCCCTGTAGCACCCCCCCGACTCCGGTCGAGTCCACCACCTGGGGTCGCATCAAGTCGCTGGGCGACTAGGTCATCCTGCGGGGCTCCGGGTTACGGCGCTCGCAGACCCAGGGCCCGACGCGCCTCTCCCACCACCAGAAACGAACCGGCGATCAGGAGAGCCTCGGGCTTCAGGGCCAACGCGCGCTCCATGGCCTGGGTCACCGTACCTCCTGGCGTCGCGGTGCGACCAAGCCCCGCGATCGCCTCGCCCAGTTGTTCCAGGGACGCCGCACGCGGGTTGTCGGCGCAGCAGGTGACGATCTGCTCCATCAGAGGCAGCAAAGGCCGGAGGAACGCCCCCTGACGCTTGTCACGGGCCATTCCAACCACCCCCACAAGACGCAGTCCGTCGAAGTGCTCCCGGAGTGCCCTGGCGACGGCCCGGCCGGCGGCGGGATTGTGTCCCCCATCCAGGATGACCCAGGTCTCTCCAAGCCGCCGCACCTCGAGCCGCCCGGGCACCCGGACACCGGCAAGACCGCGACGCACCGCGGGACGCAGGACGGACGGCGGAAGAAGGCTTTCCGCCACCGCCACGACGGTGGCCAGGTTGACCCCGGCGTGGGTTCCCAGGAGCCGGGTACGGATGCGTCCGTAGTCGGTCTCACCCCGGACCCTGAAGGTGCTTCCGTCCGGGTGAATCCCGGCATGCTCCACCTGGACCCGCTCCACCGGTCGAACCGGGGTGACCCGCACCGACCGGGCCCGATTGGCAATGGCTTCCCAGGCCTGGGTTGACTGCGGCATGACGAAGGCCGCGCCTCCCCGTTTGATGATGTGCGCCTTGTCCGCCGCGATGCCTCCCACGGTCCGTCCCAGGACCCGGGTGTGATCCACCGAAACCGGGGTCAGAACGACGGGACCGGCAGGGATTACATTGGTCGAGTCCATGCGCCCCCCCAGACCCACCTCGATCACCGCGCGTTCCACCCCGGCCTCCTGGAACTGCAGCAGGGCGAGGGCGGTGAGGTACTCGAAGGTAGTGCGAAAACCGGCTCCGCTCTTTGACCCGAAGATCGCATCCAGGCGCTCCACCCCCGCACGAAACGCCTCACGGGAGATGGGCCGTCCCTCGAGACGGATCCGCTCCCGCATGCTCTGAAGGTGCGGCGAGGTGTAGAGCCCCGTCCGCAGTCCCCCTGCCCGCAGGATCCGCTCCAGGAGCCATGAGACACTTCCCTTGGCATTGGTCCCCCCCACATGCACCGTGGGGACCGCGTGAGGGTCCCATCCCGCGGCCAGGAGACGTTTGCGGAACTGGCGCAAACCATGCGTCCGCTCCTCCTGGCGGTACCGCGTCCGGACCTCATAGTTGACGAAGCTCAGGAGATGGCGCTCGGCGGCCTCGGCGGTGTGGAAACGCCGGCTCATGACCGGGTCAGAAGCCGAGACCCAATTGTGCCTCCGCCGCTTCGGCTTCCCGTTGGGCCAGCACCTGGGTGAGGCGGCGCCAGTACCGATTCACGGTATGTCCGTTGATGGCCTCCCCCTGCCCCCGGTGATTGCGCAACGCGCCGGAGAAGGTCTTGGGGATGTGCAGCAGCTCGTGGATGAGGACCTTGGTCTGCTCCTCCTCCGGCAGGGTGTCGAAGTGCTCGGCCAGGACCTCGATGACGTACTGGGGCTGGATCTCCAGGGCCTCGCGCCACATGGACGGCAACTCCCAGATCCGGGCGTAGGCATTGGCGGTGGATCCCCGGGAGCGTCGGGCGTGGAGACGCGCGGCATCGATGTGCTCCATCCCGAGCAGATCGACGAGATCGGTCAGGCGTGCGGAAATGTCGGGCGCGGGCTCATGGTGAAATCGTGGCATGGATCAGACCTGCAGCCGGGTGCCGTCGGAGGCGAGGAGGATGGGGCCGGAGTAGGCCTCGGCCGCCTCGGGGATGCGGGCTCGATCATCCGCTAGCGGGTAGAGGTGCGTCAACACCAGCTGGGCCACGTCGGCGGTTGCGGCCAGCCTCCCCGCTTCCCGTGCGCTGAGATGACCCGGGGCGGGTTCGTTGGCCAGGGTGGAACACTCGCAGACCAGGACATCGACATCGCGCGCCAGGTCCACCAGCCGGTCACACCACGCCGTGTCCCCGGTCACGGCCAGTCGTCCGCCCCGCTCACCGGTCACCCGGAACCCGATGTCCCGGACCGAGTGGTTGAGCTCGAAGGCCTCCAAAGTGAACGGACCGGTCCGCAGGGTGTCCCCGTCGTTGAGTTCGGTCACGGTCAATCCCGCCTTTCCCCCATCGGTCCAGGAGGCGATGCCGTGCCGCAGCGCATCGAGGTAGGCCGAGAAACCGCGGGGCCCCACGATGTGGATCGGGTCCGTCCGCTCGTACCCGGGCGTGTAGGCGGTGGCAAACAGGAACTGCAGGACATCCAGGGTGTGGTCCGGATGGATGTGGGTGAAACAGAGGGTCCGGGTGCGCCGGAAATCCAGCCCCAACTCGGCCTGTCGGCGCAGGGTGCCGCTCCCCCCGTCGAAGGTGATCTGGAAGTCGCCATCCTCGACGGCCAAGGCGGGTGTCGAACGCCGGGGCGAGGGAACCAACGTGCCCGAACCCACCACGGTAACGATCACCTAGGCCTCCACGACCTCCGTCGACTCGCGCACCCAGCCAAGGTAGGCGCCCAGGCCCGCCGCGACCGGGACCACGAGGATCTCCGGCATGTCGTAGGGATGGATCTCGGCAAGGCGCCGGGTCAGTTCCGGCGCGCGTCGCGCATGGGTCTTGATGATCAACTGCACCTCGCTCGCCGACTCGATCATTCCCTGCCAGTGGTAGAGCGACTGTGCCCCCGGGATCCGGGTCACACAGGCGGCGAGACGCTCTTCGAGCAGGATGCGGGCCATGCGTTCCGCCTCCCCATCCGAGGGGGCCGTGGAGAGAACCACGACGGCGACGTCGGGAGCGTTGTCCGTCACCGGCCCGAGTCGCCCTGGGATTCGGGCCCGGCGGGGGGGGTGGGCTGGTCGTCCTCCAGGATGATCGCGTCGAGGAGACGCGGATCCACGAGGACCACGCCACCGGCGTCCGGATCGTCCAGGGCGTCGATGATCCGGCTGTCGATATGACCCTGAACCGTGTCGTCCCCCCACCAGTTGTTGGCCAGGTCGAGCTTGACCGGGGATCCGTATTCCCCGACCAGGATCTCTCCCTTCGCGTTCTCGAAGATGTTGTTGTGGGAGACGACCGGCTGGGCGCCGGCGCTGAGGTAGAGTCCGTACTCGTTTCCGGTAATCGTGTTGTAGCGGAAGGTGGGGTTCGCGTTGCGGACGGTGACCCCCGGCCCCACGCAATGGCTGATGACCGTGCGCTCGACGCTGCCCTTGGTCTTGGCGAGGTAGGCCACCGACTGCTGGTTGGCAACCAGGAAACTGTGGTGGACGATCACCTCGGCGCCGCGCTGGGCATAGACCCCGTATCCGGTCCCGCCGGAGTTCCCCACCGCGGTGACGATGCAGCCGTCGAGGGTCGCCTTTCCACCGGTGACGAGGAGCCCGTAGTTGGCGCACAACTGGAGAGTGGAGTCGACGATCCGTGCCGTGCCGCCGGGGCCTACCCGGACCGCCTCGTTGCAGTACTCGATCTTGGCCGCGGTGATGTCGGCAACGCCCCCGTCCTGGACCACCACCCCTTGCCAATCCGTGCGTCGCGAGACCGTGTTGTCCGTGGTGAGGTACACCGTGTCCTTGGCCGCCCCCTGGATCACCAGGTTGCCGTCCACGATCATCTCGAGGTCGAACGAGTTGACGCCGTGCATGTCGTTGATGTCGGCCCGGAACCGAACCGTCACCCCTCCCTCGATCCGCAGGGTCACCCCCGCCGGGACGACGATGTCCTTGCTCGCGATGTAGGGACTCCCGAGCTTGGTCCAGACGGTGTCCTTGTCGATGCTCCCCCCCACCCGGGTTTCCGCGGCGGCAGGCCCGGCCATGCCGGCCAGAGTGACAAGGGTCGCGACGATCCATGTGGCGAGGTGGCGATGCGTCATGGTCTCTCCTGGCCCGCCCGCTGGCGCACGGACCTCGAACGGGGTGTGCGAACCCCAAATGCTATCAGTCGGCGAAGTGTCGGTTCAAGAACCGGACCGGGCGGCCTGATCCAGGATATAGGTCCAGAGTGGACCGGTCTGGCGATCAGGAAGGAGCAGGATGTCGTCTGGGCGGGCATGCCGCCCTCCACGCACCCGGATGGGGCGCAGGCCCTGGGCGGCAACTCCTACGTCTACCACGGCCAACGTATCGACATTCCCCTCCCAGACCAGGGTCCCTTCCGGCCGATCCAGGCCCCATCGGGCCAACGCCTGGGGACTCACCCGATCGAAGGACTCGGCGCGCAGGACAATCCAGTTGCGAAAGACATCCCGGATCCCGGGCGCGATCCCGATGCTGTCGCTCCACACGAAGGTCGCGGATCGACCCGGGGCATCCAGGTGAATCGCGTCCACCGAGACCAGACCGAAACGGAACGGCGCGGCATCCGCGAAGGCCTCCGGCCCGCTCCGCAGGACCTCCAGGTACTTCGGCGAGACACCCAGGAGATGGGGTCTCAGATCCGACTTGGCCGCGACCAGGATCTCCTGGGGAAGATCCGAGATCGCAGGCAAGTCATCGCCGAGCCACACGCTGAGGACGTCCCCGTTGCGGGTCACCACCCGCGCCCCGGCCCGCGGGTCGAGCAATCCGAAGTCCTGGAGGTTGCCCCCCTCCCCTTCGGTCACGAAGCGGTGGATGTTCATATGACCCACCGAGGAAAGGAAGTTGCGGGCCTTCTTCTGATCCACCGGAGCGTTGTAGGGGGCGAGGAGCTCCCACCGGTTCTCGGCGCCACGGGCCAGGGTCACCCGCACCGAGGCGCCTGGTCCCAGAAGTTGGAAGGTGTCGGCACGGGTTTCGTGGAAGGGCATGAGCCGCGTATCCCGCAGTTCCAGGGTGGACTTGAGAAGAAACGAACGCACCAGACGGGCATCCATGAGCCCGACTTCCAATCGGGAGCCGGCCCGGATGTAGTCGTAGCTGTCGTTGAGGGTAAAGGCCCCGATGGTCAGCGTGTCCGACTCCAGCCCGTCGGCATAGGCCGCCACGATGCGGCCCCGGGAGATCCGCATGCCGTAGGTATCCATCTTTTCCGGAGTCAACGGATAGGTTCGCGCCACCCGGATGTCGGCCAGACGCTTGAGCATGGTCTCGGCCACCAGGTGGTCCGCGGGATACCGGACCGGCCGGATCACTTCCCACCCGCTCGCCCCTCCCGGGACGAGCACGGTGGTGTCGGGGCCGTGGGCCACGGTCAGGGTATCGGGGAGCCGTCGCTTGAGCGTGAAGTAGGGCGCGTCCTCGGGAGTCGGATCGGGTCGTACCAGGATCAGGGTGACCGCAAGCAGGACCATGAAACCGATGGCCGAGAGCAACAGGGGACGTCGATTCATCGCCGCCGCCACCAGACCCCGACCCCCGACCCCAGGACGATCAGGGGAAAGATCACCACCACCGCCACCAGCAGGGCGCGACCCTGCTGCCGGGTCATCACCACCGGACGATCGGTCCGCTTGCGGGCACGGATCCCGATGAGCTCATCGTCGTTGGTCAGCCACTGGACCGCCCCGAGGAAGAGATCCCCGTTGGCGCCGCGGGCGATGTGGCGCTCGCTGGCGAAGTCGGCGTCCCCCACCACGAGAAGGCGCCCGGGGAGCCCCTCGGGCACGTCCCATTCCGCGGCCGCCGCGACCCCCCGGCCCCGTGGAGCATCCAGGGAGTCCCCGGTCACCGTAGTGCGGGATCCGGTCCCGATGATGACGGCGGAGCGCACGCCGGCCGGGGCAGGGTTGCGCAGCACTTCCCCGGCGCCCGGGAACACGGCGGGAAACACCCCGCTCCCCCGACGCAGCGCGGCGACGGCGGGGTGTGCGGTGACCTCCATGGAGACGATCATGCCGGGATCCGGAAGGTCGGGGTCCGAGAGATAGCGCGGATCGAACCCCAGCCCCACCCGTTCCAGGAGCGGGGTCAGCCGCACCGGATGATCCGGGTCCACGGCGAGAAGCAGACGCCCCCCCCGATCCATGAAAGCCAGCAGGCTGTCCGTTTCCGCCTCGGCCGGTTCCGACTGCGGACCGATCAGGAGGGCCACATCGATCGAGTCGAGACTTCCCCCCTCGAGGATGCTCAGGGTCAGCACGTCGAAGCCGCGGGCCATGAGGGACTGGGAGACGCTGTAGATGCCGTCGTCCCCCCGATCCCTCGGCCAGGCCTCCCCGTGTCCTCTCAGGAACGCGATTCGCCCCCGGGAACTGCGCGAGGCCCGCAGCACGGTGGCGGCAAAGTCCTCCTCGTCCACCCCGAGAAACCAGTCGTAGCGGTCACCGATTTCGACCACGGTCCCGTACTGGCGCAGGTCGAACCGGGAGGCGGTCACCGGCTCGCGGTCCGGGTCGACGATCCGGAACTCCAGGCGGGGCTCCGCCATCTTCGCTGCGGCCAGCAATCCCTCCAGGGCCGGAGCCTGGGGATCTCCTTCGGGAAAGAACCCCCACACCACCGGACCCTCGGGCGCGGCCCGAAGGATGCTCACCGTCTCCGGGGCGAGGGTGAACAGGCGATCGCCGGTGACATCGACCCAGGTCCGATAGCGCGCGGCGAGGACGTTGACCAGGATGAGGCTGCCCAGCACGAACAGCATCACTCCCAGGGCGTTGCCCCCCTCGCGGGTGCTGCGTTGCCCCAGGAAGGACTCGACCTGACGTCCGGCGCGAAAGAAGTAGATCAGGAACAGCAGCACCCCGACCACCGCGAGAGCCAGGGTGAACGGACCGGATCCGGCCACGAGGAGACGGATGCCCCCGGCCAGCACCAGAGCGGCCAACCCGGCGAAGCCGAAACGCTCCGGGGTCATGCCTTCCACCGGGTGGAGAGCACGGCCTGGGTGGCGCCGAAGAGACCGGCCGCGATGAGGGTGATGTAGAAGACGAAGTCGGATGTGTCGAGGACCCCCCGCGCGAAGTTGCCGAAGTGTCCGGTGAACGAGATATAGGCCAACACCTGCGACAGGACCCCGTCGGCAAACCGGCTCACGCTGAACGCCAGCCAGAGGATGAGAAAGGCGGCGAAGCTCACCGCGGCCGCCACCACCTGGTTCTGGGTCGTGCTGGAGAGAAACAGCCCCAGCGAGAGATAGGCCGCCCCGGTCAGGAGCAGCCCCAGGAATCCGGTCAGGACCGGGGCCCACTCCGGGGAGCCGAAGACGAACAGGAGACCGACGTGGAACATGGAAGGGAGCAACAGCACGAGGTAGAGCGCCAGACTGGCCAGATACTTCCCCCCCACCAGGGACCACTCGGTGATGGGCGTGGTGAGCAGGATCTCCAGCGTGCCCTGGCGCTTCTCCTCGGCGAGGAGCCGCATGCTGAGCAGCGGAAGCAGGAACAGCACGATGACCGATAGGGTGCTGAAGTACGGGCCGATCACCTGCTGGTTGACGTCGACCCCCTGCCCCCCCTGACGCACCGATCGATCCACGAAGTCGGCCAGGCCGCCGAAGAAAAAGAATCCGGATAGGACCATGAACACGGCGAGAACCACGTAGGCCACCGGGGAGGTCCAGTAGGCGATGAACTCCCGCCGGGCGATGAGGCCAAGACTACGCATCGGTTACCCCTGCCGGGTCGCCCCCGGTGACCCGTCGGAAGACCGACTCCAGATCGACCGAACCATGACGCAGTTCCACGAGGTCGACCCCCGCGGCGAGGAGGACCCTTGCCACTTCGGCGGCGGTGCTCTCGGGATCCTCGACGCTGACCGTGAGTCGTCCGTCCGTCTCCGCATCCACCGCGATGACGCCTCCGATGGCCCGCAGGTCGGCAACCGGCGCCGCGCCCCGGACCCGGACCCGGAGCACCCGCGTCCCGGTGAACCGACGGGCCAGATCGGCCGCGGTCCCCGAGGCGACCAGCGCGCCCTGGTGGATGATCAGGACCCGCGCGCAGATCTGGCTGACCTCGGAGAGGATGTGGCTGGAGAGAAGCACCGTCTTCTCGCCGCTGAGATCCCGGATGAGGTCCCGAACCTCCGCCACCTGGTTGGGATCGAGACCGCTGGTCGGTTCGTCCAACAACAGGACCTCGGGGTCGCCGAGCAGGGCCTGGGCGAGCCCGGTGCGCTGCCGATACCCCTTGGAGCACTTCCCCACCAGACGGGACCGTACCGAATCCAACCCGGCAAGACCGATCACCCGATCCACTTCGGCGGTCACCGTACGACCGGGCACGTCCTTGAGACCGGCCATGTATCGCAGGAACCCGGTCACCGTCATGTCCCGGTAGATCGGCACATCCTCGGGCAGATAGCCCACACGGCGCCGTGCCTCGCGCGACCGGGTCGCCACGTCGAACCCGGCCACTTCCACGCGTCCCTCGGTGGCCGGCATGTACCCGGTGAGGATGCGCAGGGTGGTGGTCTTTCCCGCCCCGTTGGGCCCCAGAAAGCCCACGACCTCACCCGGCGCCACCTCGAACGAGATGCCGTGCAGGGCGCGGAAGGCCGCGTAGTTCTTTACCAGGGAGTCGACGATGATCAATGGAAGCGCTCAGCCATCAGGATCCGTCGTGCGGTGGACGGATGCGTGTACAGGGTCCATTCGATCCAGGAGGGGGGTAGGACGTCGGACAGATTCTTGTTGGCCAAGCGTATCTGGGTCCGGATCTGGGTCTCGGGATCCCGGGTCAGCTCCAGCGCGGCCACATCTGCCTGGCTCTCCATGGCCCGGGAAACGACATTCCCCGGAACCACCGCAACCAGCATGAAAGAAACGTACAGGGCATAGGCGGGGATGGCAAGAAGCGGATCGGAGGGGCCGGTCAGCCCGAACCGTCCGGTACGCACCCAGCGGGACAGGATCCGGTGGGCCACCCCCAGGCCGAGTGCCGTCCCGAGAAGACCCAGCAGGAGGCCCCACCGGACATGATGGTGTCTCCAGTGCCCCACTTCATGGGCGACCACGCCGGCGATCTCGTCCGCGCTGAACGACTCCAGGAGGGTGTCGTACAGGACAATCCGACGCGTCCTGCCCACCCCGGTGAAATAGGCGTTCACCGCCCGGGTGCGTCGGCTCGCGTCGGCGACCAGGACCTCGGTGGCCTCGATCCCCCCTTCCCTGGCCAGATCGAGAAGCCGCGTTTCCAGGACGGGGTCCTCCAGCGGCGAGAAGGTATTGAACAGGGGGTCGATGGCGATGGGAGCCAGCATCACGTAGCCCACCGCCAGCACCGCGATGGCCGCGGAGGCTCGCGCCCACCAGGAGCGTCGGTACCGCGAGTACAGACCGAGAACGATCAACCCCACCAGCAACACCAACGCCCAGCCGATCGCACTCCCCTTCAGCCAGTCCAGAAGAAACGACCCGAGCGGGTCGGTACGAAGACCATAGGACGTGGCGTGCTGGTATCGGGCCAGCGAGAACGGGAGACGCAACAGGGTGAGAAGACCCATGAGGCCGACCAGCACCCAGAGGCGGGCCGCCCACAACCGCCCCCTCGCCATGCGCAGGGCCCAATCCCGCCATCGGCCGAGGGGACCCAGGGCCAGGGCCCACACCACGAACAGGGTGGCCGCGCTCTGGATGAAGAAGAGGGCGTAGCCGAGCGAACGATAGGCGCGTCCACGTTCCAGTTGTTCCTGGGTGAACCGGCTGTTGGCGACCTCGACCTGGTCGGCCCGGGTGAGGTCTTGTGCCTCGGCGATGACGGGAGCCAACAGGAGAAGGCCGAGGAGCATGGCGGCGGAGCGAACGGAAAAGCGTTTCACGGCGAAAAAGGTAGCACGCCCTCCCGGACCCCGCACCCAATCGCGCGGTACCGTGCGGTATCCCTTGAGCTTCCCCACGCCGGCCCGATACAATAGAAGCCCGCCCTCGGAGAGGATCCGCCACGCGTGTTGTTGCTTCTCGTCCTTGCCACGGTCACCGGCATCACCGCCGCGGACCCCTTCCCCCGGCCCGCCTCGCTGGAACCGGCGATTGCGTTCTGGAAGAACGTTTTTGCGCAGTGGGATGTGGACCAGGTCGTGTTCGTGGATGGCTATGACCTGTCCCGGGTCTACGAGGTCCACCGGCTCCCTCCCGACCTCCACACCCCGCAGCGGGACCGCGAACGGGAACTCCTGCGCAGGGGGTGGAAGGACGCCCTGGTCACGGACCTCAGGAGCCTTGCCGCCGAAGGAGTGGACTACGACGCGCTTACCGGTCGGCGGCTGAGACTGTTCCGCATCTGGGACGAGAGCCGGGACCCGGCGACCTACCGGGAGGCGGCGAACAACCTGCGCGGACAGCGCGGCATACGCGACCGCTTCCTGGCCGGGGTGGCCCGTTCGGCCCGCTACGATGCCGCGTTCCGGCAGGTCTTCCGCGAGGAGGGCGTCCCCGAGGACCTCGTCTATCTCCCCCACATCGAGTCGTCGTATCTCTGGAACGCCCGTTCGTACGCCGGTGCCCTGGGGATGTGGCAGTTCATGTCCGCCACCGCGCGCCGTCACGACCTGCACGTGGACGAGGCGGTGGACCAGCGCCTGGATCCCCTGGCCGCCGCCCGGGCCGCGGCCAGCTACATGCGCACCGCCTACGAGGCGCTGGAACACTGGCCCCTGGCCATTACCTCCTACAACCACGGGGTGGACGGTATCAAGAACGCGGTGCGGGAGACCGGATCGACGGACATCTCGGTCATCATCGGAACCTATCGCGGCCCTCTCTTCGGTTTCGCCGGCCGTAACTTCTATCCCGAGTTCCTCGCCGCCAAGGAGCTTGCCGATTCGTTGCTGGCCAACCCGGGGTCGTTGCCCCTCGACGCGCCGGTGGAACACGACACCTTCGAGTTGCCGGCGTTCGCCAAGGTCAACTCCGTGGCCAAGGCCCTCGGCGTGCCCCGGCAGGAACTCGAGGAGTTCAACCCGGCCCTGACCCGATCGGCCCGCACCGACGAGGCCTACCTCCCCCGCGGGTACGATCTGCGCCTCCCTCCGGGATCGGTCGCCGACCCGGCCGCGTTGTTCGCCACGCTTCCGGAACAGGAGCGCCCCCTCAAGCGACCGGTGCGTACCTATCGGGTGCGCAGCGGCGACAACCTGGGGCTCATCGCGCGCAAACACGGAACCACGGTGCGACGCATCCAGAGCATGAACGGGATCAACAACCCCAACCGGATCCGGGTGGGCATGGTCCTCAAGCTCCCGACCTAGCCGCCTCCCGTTCGCACAGTTCGGCCCACCGGGAGAAGACCCGCTTCGGCGCGTGGTGCGCCTCGGCCCGGGCGCGGGCACGGGTCCCCAGATCCAGGCGCAGTTGCGGGTCGGCCGACAGCGCGGCCAGGGCGTCGCTGAGCGCTTCCCCATCCCCCGAAGGGACCAGTCGCCCCGCCTCTCCCAGGAGTTCCCGGGTGCCCCCCACGTCGGTGGCCACCACCGGAAGTCCGGCCGCCATGGCCTCCAGGACGCCGTTGGGCATGCCTTCGCTGGAAGAGGCGAGGACAAAGCCGTCCGCCGCCGCGAGGGCCGGCGCGGCGTCCGGGAGCGCCCCCAGGAAACGCACCCGGCCGGCCAGTCCGGACGTTTCCACCCGGGACTCCAACTCCGCGCGGAGCGGGCCCCCCCCGATCAGGGCCAGATGCGGGGCCGCGTCGCCAAGCCGCGCCATCGACTCCAGAAGAAGCGCATGCCCCTTCACCGGTCTCAGGTTCGCCACGCAGACCCAGAGGGGGCCCTCCCGCGGCAGGCCCAGTCGCTCCCGGGTCGCCGCCCGGTGCTCCGGGCCCGGGGGATGAAAGCGGACCAGATCCACCGCGTTGGGAATGACCTCGATCCGCTCCGTCCCCAGCCCTTCCCCCTGCCGCACCGCCTGGGCCACCGCGTCGGCGTTGGCGATCACGCGCCGGGTCCAGCGGTTGAGCAGGCGATAGCGCCGGGGGCTGCCGGCTCCGGCATCGTAGGCCAGGTTCCGGCGCGTGGTCAGTACCGGACGCCCGGCAAGACGAGCGGCCACCACTCCCACGAATGAGGCATCGGGAAAGAAGGTGATGGCGAGGTCGGCGTGTTCCCGCAGTCGACGCGCCGCGGCCAGGATGGCACGCATTCCGGCCGGAGCGCCCAGACGGGTGACGCCCAGGGCGTGGGCCGGACAGGGCGCGTGGGTCAGCGGCCAGGAGGGATCCTCGGTCAGGGTGATCAGGCGTGGCTCCACCCGGCTTCGGTCCAGTCCCTCCAACAAGCCGAGGAGTTGGTTCTCCGTCCCCGCTCCCGGTGCCAGTTGATCGATAAGAAAGGTTACGCGGACCATGCCCCTCCCGGTGCGCCCGGGGTTTCAGCCCGGTGTGGCAGACCGTAAGCTTATGGGATGCACACCCGCACGCCCAGTCGGCGTCTCCCATGACCCGCCCGACCATCGATGTGGTCATCCCGGCCTACAACGCCAGCCACACCCTGGGCGCCTCCCTGGACTCGGTGCTGGCCCAGACCGTCCCCCCCGATCGCATCCTCGTGGTGGATGACGCCTCGCCGTCGGATCCCGCGCCGGGCCTCGGCCCCTATGGGAATCGGGTGACCCTGATTCGTCGCGAGCACAACGGGGGTCCGGGGGCCGCGCGAAACACCGGCATCCGTGCCGCATCCGCGGACCTGATCGGCCTGCTCGACGCCAACGATGTCTGGGACTCGACCCTGCTCGAACGGCAGCTGGCCGCGTTCGAGCGGCATCCGGAGATCGGTTTCTGCTTCGCCGCTCTCGTGGATTGCGATGACGCACTGCGTCCGGTGCGCCCCCCACGCTCGGTGCGTTCCCGCGAGGGGGAGGACTTCTTCGACACCCTGTACCTGGAGGGTTTCGCCGTCCCGCCCACCACCACCGTCCTCTCCCGGGAGGCCGCCCTGGCCACCGGGCTCTACAACGAAACGCTCCGGGTGGGCGAGGACCTGGAGTTCGTGTTGCGCATCCTGCTGCGTTACCCGGCCTCGAGCCTCCCCGACTGTCTGGCCCACAAGCGGGGTCACCCGGACGCGCTGACCCGGACGACGGATGTGGCATCCCACCTGGAGTATCAACGCATTCTCTGGGAAGGAGTGGGGCATGCGGCCCGGGAGTCGGGGCGCCCCCTCCCGCTTCCGGTGGAGGACCGGATTGCCCTGACCCGCAAACGTCGTCTGCGGGAGTGTGCGCTCGACGGGGATCCCGTGGAGGCGGCGGCCTACCACGCGGCCCTGCGCGAGTCCGGAGCGTTTACCCCGATCGATGCCCTGCGGTTGGCGGGGTGGAGAGCCCAACGCGGACTGCGTGACGTGGCCCGTGCCCTCCTGGGGCGCCGCGCCCCGACCGCCTAGAGGGTCGAAGCGTCTTCCCCGGGAATGCGCCGTATGGCAAACCGGTGCTTTCCCGAAGGCTCCGGATCGATCCGCTCCACCGGTTCGACGGTGTGCCGCATATCCTCTCCGAAACGCTCTCGCACCAACCGGGTCACCGCCTCGCGGCTGGTCTCGTCGAACACGCCGGTCACCACCGCCCGCACCGTCAAGTGGTCCCGCGCTTCCTGGACCAACTGCACCTGTTGCACGCCCGGAATCAGGGTGGCGAAGTGGTCGGTGAGCGAAATGCCGGAGACGTACCGGCCGTCCGGGGTCACCAGGTAGTCGGCCACGCGACCGGCAATGCGCGACCAGCGCGGGTAGGTACGGCCGCAGGGGCAAAGGCCACCCCGCTTCGTGGCCAGGTCCCCGACCTCGTAGCGCAGGATCGGCATGGCCCGGTTGGTGAGATCCGTGACCACGACCCGTCCTTCCCCCTCGAGCCCCGCGGCGGGAACGATCTCGGGAACCAGCGTATCCGTATTGAGGTGGAGCCCTTCATGCGCCTCGCACTCGCTGGCAATGAGGCTCAGCTCCTCGCATCCGTAGCGATCGAACACCGGGACGCCGAAGGCCGACTCGATGCCCGCCCGCTCCCGGTCCGAAAGCACCATGGCGGTGCTCAGGGCGGCGCGCAGGCCGGAAGGGACCAGGTCCTGCTCCGCACAGAAGCGGGCCACGAGGTAGAGGGAATGGGCATGCCCGTAGATCAGGGTGGGGCGCTCGCGCTGCATGCGCCGTGTCAGCGCGAGGAGCGCGGACCGGTCCAGGTTGAGGGTGTCCCCCTCGATCTGCCGCTCGAGGATTCCGTTGCGCAACCGCGCCCGCAGGGTGCGACGGGGGGGAGGTTCTCCCCACAACACGACCCGCCCCTCCCCGAGCCGCCATCCGGTCCACTCGTCCCGATAGAGCGTCACTCCACGCTTGGCCTGCACCGAGTCCCGGTCCACCACCAGTTCGAGGGGAACGCCGGTTGAACCCGACGTGCTGCGCCGTCGCACCGCCGACCCGGGAACGTCCGTGGCGCGCAACTCGGCCGCGTGGGTGCGGATGTCCGTCTTGGTCAGGATGGGCAATGCCGCGAAGTCATCCCAGGTTCCGAGATCACCCGGCGCGAAACCCGCCTCCCGGAACCGCGCGGCATAGAACGGAACCGAGGCGGCCCGTTCGACCATGGACTTCAGGGCTTCCCACTGGAGGTCCCGCCGCTCCTGGGGATCCATGCGCTCGCGCCGCACCAGCCGACCGGCAAGCGCCACGTAGTCCGAACGCTCCTTGCGCGCCCAGAGCGGTGCGATCACCCTGCGCACGAATCCCGACCGCAGGCTCATGACGTCCCATCGGGCCGGCTCGCCACCACGTCGTCCATGGCGTAGCGTCCCGGTCGGGCGTTGCCCACCCAGCGCACCGCGCGCAGGGCTCCTTCCGCGAACACGCGCCGGTCCGTGGCCCGGTGCACCAGTTCCAGTTCCTCGTCCCGGGTGATCAGCCGCACATGATGTTCCCCCACCACGTCCCCTTCCCGCTCGGACTGCACCCTGGCCGCGATCCCTCCCTCGGCCAGGGTCCGGGCCAGCCACCGGGCGGTGCCGCTCGGCGCGTCCTGCTTGCCCGCGTGGTGCCGGTCGAGAATTTCCCCCTGCCACGTCATCCCGTCCGCCGCGAGCAGCATCCGCAGGGCACGGACGATCAGGGTCAGCCCGGGAGAAAAATTGGGGGCCACCACCACCGGGATCCGCAGCGCGGCGGCGTCCAGTGCCTCCTCGCCCGGTGCGTCGAGCCCGGTGGATCCCACAACGAGAGGCAGACCGCAACGCGCCACCGTCTCCACCCGGGACGCCAGTCCCTCGGCCAGCGCCACATCGATGACGACCTGGATCCCGGGGAGCCCCAACGCGGTGTAGAGATCGGTGTGCCGTGGGGGCAAGCCGGGAAGGGGGTGGTCGGGGAGCGTACGAAGGACCGCCGCCCCCACCGAAATGTCCTCGGACTGGGCCGCACTCTCGAGGATCGCCCGTCCCAAACGCCCGGCCGCCCCGATGACCGCCACGCCGGTCGGCATCAGCCCCGTACCGGGGTGCGCGGGAGCCGCCCCCGCGCCACCAGTTGCTCGGCGATCTGCAGGGCGTTCGTGGCCGCCCCCTTGAGCAGGTTGTCCGAGACCACCCACAGGACCAGACCCCGTGCATCGGCCCCGTCGCGACGGATCCGACCCACAAAGACCTCCGGGGACCCGGCGGCCGCCAGCGCATGCGGATAGCTGTCCGCGTCCACGTCGTCGACCACCCGCACCCCGGCCGCGGACAGGAGCTCCCGGGCCCGATCCGGGTGGGGCGGGGCATCGAACTGCGCCCACACCGCCTCGCTGTGTCCCCGCTCCACCGGAATGCGGACACAGGTCGCGCTGACCGGGAGCCCGGGGAGACCGAGAATACGCCGCGTCTCGTGGCGCATCTTGGCTTCCTCCTGGGTTTCCCCGTCGTCCCCGAAGGGGCCGATGTGCGGCAGGGCATTGAAGGCAATGGGGCGGGGGAAGATCTCCGCGCCCGCGGTTTCCCCGTCGAGGACCCGACGGGACTCGCGCCGGAGTTCCTCGACCGCGCGGGCCCCCGCGCCGGAAACCGACTGGTAGGTGGCCACGCGCACCGCCCGGAGCCCCCACTCCCGATGCAGGGGGGCCAGCGCGACCACCATCTGGATGGTGGAGCAATTGGGATTGGCAATGATCGAGGCGTCCCCGTCCAGGACGTCCCCGTTGACCTCGGGCACCACGAGAGGGCTTCCCGCCTCCGAGCGAAAGGCACTGGAGTTGTCGATGACCGTCGCCCCGAGCGCGGCGAAACGGGGGGACCACGTGCGGCTCACGCCCCCGCCGGCCGAGGCCAAGACCAGGTCCAACGGCTTGAGATTGGACTCAGTCAATTCAATACAGGTCAATGGGTTGCCACGCCAGGTCAAGGTGGATCCTGAAGACCGCGCGGACGTGTAGAGGGTGAGGCTGTCCACCGGGATCGTCGAGGCGGCCAACCCCCGGAGCATTTCCTGACCCACCGCGCCCGAGGCCCCCATCAGACCGACACGCAGGCCACTCACCGCCCGGGAATCTCCACCCGACCGCTTCCCATGTTGCCGGCGCGATCCGTGGCGCGGACGACGAGAAGGCGCGCCTCGGTCGAACCCAGGTCCTCGAGACTCACCCGGATCTGCTCGACCGGCTGATCGGGAATCCCGTCCTCGGGGAAGATCGTCTGCCAGGGACCGCCATCCACCGCCACCTCGATGGACTTGATGGGGGTGGTGGCATCCTCGGCGCGCCCCTCGAGAAACCCGCCGCTCACCGCCAGGGCGACGATCCGGGGGGCCGTGTTGTCGACCTGGAACGGTTCGGTGATGCGCTCGGCCCGGGCGGACTCGCCGGGCGGGTTGGCAAGGTCGTCCCCCGCGCTGACCCGGACCGCGTACCAGCCATCCGGCACGGTGCTGCTGTCCCAGACCCACGCACTCCCGTCGTAGTCCTCCTGGAGGGTCTGCCAGGTGGCGGCGTCCGGGGTCTTGACCGCGATCTCGAAACGCAGGACATCGTCGTTGGGATCGTTGGCCTTCCAGGTCACGGTGCGATAGCGACGCGCCCACCCGGCCTCGGTGTCGCTGGCCCCGCTTTCCCCGCGATAGCCGGGGAGTTGGAACTCGACCCGCGCTCCTCCGGAGAGGACCTGACTGACCGAGGAGGGCGGACCGTTGTTGGAGGACCGCTCGAGTTCCCCGCCCAACTCCGACACCGCAACCTCGTTGAGCCGCGGGGCCAGGTTGGCGGGCAGGTAGGTCACCCGCACCCCCCCGATCCGGGCCGAGTCGGAACCGAAGCGAAGCCGCCATTGGAGAAAGCGTGCCGGTGCGCTTCCGACCGTGCCGCGCCCCCCGCTGAGGGGGACCCCGGTCCAGTCGCTCCAGTCCTCGTTCGGGATCAGGGTGTTCCCGCTGCGCGTCTCCATCTCCAGACCGGCGCCACGGAATCCCGGTTCGACCTCGATCGCGCCCCATCGGGCCTGCCCCTTGGCGTCGTGGACGTCGCTGGTCACCTGCCCCGCGCCCGACTCCACGGTGCGAATCCGGTGCACACGCCCGATGCCCCCCGTCCCCAACCAGCCGGTGCCGTCGGCGGCGACCGCCAACGCGGACACCTGGGGTTCCTCGAGACGCACCAGCTCCATCCAGGTCGTGGGAGGACCCGGAGCAACCCGGACCACCGCCCCGCTCCCGGCATCCATGCTCCCCGTGGCCACGAGCAGGGAACCTTCTTCCCCGGCCACCATCTCGTAGATGAATCCCTGGATGGAGGTCCAGATCACCTCGATCCCGCCGGACGGGGTGCGCCGATAGATACGGCCCTTGCCATCCGGCGCGTCCGGGTTGGCGGCGAAGTACACCGTGCCGTCATCCCGACGCACCGGCGCCCGCAGCTCCGACTGGTCGGATTCGTACAGGACGGTGGATTTGCCCTTGGCATCCACCCGCAACAGGCGGGCCGGGGCGTCCGTGGTCACCAGGTATCCCTCACCGTCCGCGACCAGTCCGGTGGCATGTTGCACCTTGAGATCGGCAAACCGTTCGAGCTTCTCCCCGGTGAGCGTATAGAGCTTGCCGCTGTTGCCGGTGGCGATCAACGCACCGTTCCTGCCGCGCGGGACGATGGCCCAGATGTAGGTCTCGGGCGTGTCGACCACCTGGACCGCTTCCCCCTTGCCGTCGACGGCGTAGATCACGCCGTCCGGCGCGGAGCCGGCCAGCAGGCGGCCGGATCCATCCCGACCCAGGGTGGTCACCTCGGGTTGGATGACCTGGGCCAGTTCGGTGACCCCCGATGCGGTCACCCGGTAGATCCGTCCGTTGTCGCCCGTCGCGGCGAGGACGTCGTCCCCATCGGCAAGCAGGTCCCAGACCACGAACGCCTCCATCCCCTCCACCGGCTCGGTGGCGCGGGAGAGCCCCAGGGTGCCGTCGCTGGTCACCCCCACCGACTCGCGAAGGGTCAGGGTCCAGCCATCCACCCCCGAGGTGTGCCAGGTCTGCGGCGACACCGCCCCTCCCGTGGCCGGAAACAAACCGATCAGGAACATGGGCAGGACGGAAGTACGCAAACGGGGACTCATTGAGGCTCCTCGACGGTGAGTTCCAGGGTCTGGCAGCCGATCACCACCTTGCCGAGCCGAGTGACCGATTCGGCGATCACGCCGCGGGCCGCCCTGGAGGCACGCCCCGAAGCGTAACGGCTGACCAACAGGCTCTTGGCCGAAATGGGAAGCTGGGGGAGTTCCCTCCCCCCGACGACCGGGTTCGGGCTGGAGCCCAGCAGCCGGATGACCACCGCATCGAACGGAGTGTCCTCTCCCAGGATGGCGAAGAGCCGGTCCAGATCGGTGGCGGTATAGCGTTCCGGCGCACGCTCCTGCTCGAGTCGCGCATCGCGCGCCCCGTCACAGACCTGGAGCGTGAACGTGCCGGCCCCCATCGAGGCGGGCAGGGCGATCTCCAGGTCCCGGGTGGCGGAGCCCCCGCGATAGTCCCGCAGGACGAGGCGCACCGGGACCGTATCCCCGGGGTGGAACGGACCGCTGGCCACGGAGATCTGCTCCAGGAACGCCGCCTCGACCGTGTGCTCCATCTCCGCCGTCACCGCGATGCCGGTGATCCGCACCGCTTCGAACGGGTTCCCGTGAACCAGACCGACCAACCGCGCGACCTCCCCCGCCAACTGGGAGGGGGGGCTGAATCCGGCCAACATGTTCTGCGTGCTGACTTCGCGCCCATCGCCCAGGGTCACCCGGGTGCGCAGGCGAAGGGTGGTGGGCCCGCTGGCCCGGTCCCCGGCCACCATGGCGTTCACCGCCACCAGCCCGGCCAGGGCCGGGGTGAGACCGTTCGCGTCGAGCAGTTCGTAGCGGTGGGAGACCGCCCGATCCCCCAGTCGCAGGTCCAGGGTCATGGGAATCATGGTCGCGGCACCACCGACGGTCCCTTGCACTCCGGTCCGGTAGTCCCGGGTGATGGCTCCGATCGGGGCCCCCGCCACCCCCATCTTGAACGAGCTGTCCCGCCGGGGCATCACGGTCACGATGTGGGCCTCGGTCATGGGATAGGCGATGTTTCCCAGTCCCAGCATGCGATGGCCAAAAGCGAGGATCCGGTCTCCGTCGGTCCAGGTCACGGTCCCGATGGCGGCCAGGCTGGCGTCCCCGCGCAGCAGCTGCACCCCGATCGGGCTCCCCGGCTCGAGGGCGCTCCCGCTGGGGACCCTGTCCCCGGAATCTCCCCCCTGGACCGCGACGAATCCATGATCCTCGAACAGGGTGACCGCGAGTTCCTGTGCCGCATCCCCGAAACCGCTCATGGCGATGGGGACCCGGAGGGGGGCCGGGCCGTCGGTGGCGGAACCCCCGGCCGACAGGACCTCGAGCGCTTCGGCTCCGCGCGCGGCGAGAAGGGACTCCCAGGCCGGCAGGCTCCACCCGGTGGATCGGGCCTGGGCCATGGGCAGGGCCTGGGGACGTGCGTCCAGATCGAGCATGTTCTCGATGGGGGTGATCCCGGTGATGGGATCCATGGCGAACGGCCAACCAAAGGCCAAGGCCCCCAGCAACCGCCCCTCGATGTAGATGGGACTGCCGCTCATGCCGGCCGCGACGCCGATCCGCTCGAGATCGAGTCCGGAGAGACGGGCCAGAATCATGTCCCCCCCGGGAAACGCGGTCGGCAGCACGCCGAGGATCTCGACGTCGAACTCCTCGATGGCATGGCCGGCGAGAACCGTCCGCCCGGTCCCGGTCATCCCCGGCCGCACCTCGGAAACCGACATGTAGCGCGCGGGATCCCAACCCTCGGGCAGTGCCTGAACCGGAGGGACCTGGATCAGACCCGCAACCGCGAGGGTCAACGCCAGGGTGACAACAAGCGGGGCCCGACCGGATGCACGAACGATCATGGAGTTCCGGTCTTCTCCGAGTAGGCCTTGAGACTCTCGATGGCCTCGATCAGGTCCTCGCGGGTCGGGTCCCGCTCCACGACCTGGGCCCAACGCTCCCGGGCCGCCTTGAACATGCCCCGGTTGTAGTAGATGGTTCCCAGCCGGTCATAGGGAAAGGGGTTGTCCTCGTCGCATTCGGTCGCCTTGACGTAGGCCAGGATGGCCGGATTGGTCTGTTCCAGCTTTTCATGGACGATACCGAGGTTCACCCAGGCACTGGCCAGGGTGGAATCGGTGGAGGTGGCCAGCTTGTAGAAGACGACCGCGTCGTCGTAGTTCCCGGTCCGGAAGTAGTGGTTCCCCAGGTTCACGTGGATCTTCGGGTCGAAGGCATCCAGGTCGGCCGCCTTGCCGAACGCCTCGACCGCGGCCTCGTTCTCACCCTGACGCGAGCGGCAGATTCCCAGGTAGTTCCAGGCGCCCGCGTTCTCCGGCGCCAGCACGGTGGCACGCTCGAAGTTGGTGGTCGCGTTCTCGACGTCCCCCTCCTCGAGATACGCGGTCCCGAGGGCCATGAGGACATCCGGAGTGGGCGGCAGGGTCTTCAGATACTCCGGATCCCGCAGACGCGCGTCCCCGGGTTCGATGCTCAGGGGGCCTTCCCCTGCGTGTCCGGCCTGACCGGCGAGCGGCGCGGTTTCCGGGCTCGCCGCGTCCGAGGCCTCCTTCTCGCTCGCCCCCCCACAACCCAGGAGCCCGAGGACAACCAGCCCGACCAGCAGCCGCAATGGCCTGCTAGAAGTGGACACGGAACGAGAGCGAGGCAAAGAACCCGCTGAAGTCGATATCGATGGCATCTCCGGTGTAGTAGAGCGGGCAATCGGCACAGCCGCCATCCTCCATGTCATCCGGGCGATTCCGACCCTCGAACTCGCCGGTCGGCGAGCGTCTCCAGAAGTCGATGACCGACCAGTCGCCCGGCCGCCGCACCACGGTGATGTTGTCGGGGTCGTCGTCCCCGGTGAATCGTTTGTCCTGGCCCACCGCGTCGGTCAGGGTCGCGCTCGTGTTGGCGGCGCGATAGCCGACATCCAGGGTCACCGAGAACATCGAGTTGAGCTGGAATCCGCTCCCCGCCTGAACGATGAAGCCGACTCCATCATTGGTACCGCGGGAACTGCCGGCAATTTCCGAGAGATCGCCCTCCTCGATGAAATTGTTGGTGGTCGAATCCCCCAGGGCCCACTCCACGCTCCCCCCGGTGAGGAACAAGGGCCCCCCGGCGAAGTAGAGGGTCATCCGGGGAAGGCTTTCCTCGATCCAGGGGGCGAACCACATCAGGTAGGGGTAGTACGTGGTCGCGCGGGAGTAGAATCGCGTGGTCGCCCGGGAGACGTCGAAGCTGCTCTCGCTGTTCACCGCGCCGAGGGTGAACCCGAGACCGAACCGCTGGAGGAAGGAGATCTCCCCATCCACGTTGCCCTCGTCATCCGGGACGAGCGGGGTCTGGCTGAACTTGTAGCGGATATCCAGACCGGTGAGGATGCCGGTGTTGACATGGTCCATGTCGCGCACTTCCTCCGTACGGAGGAACCGGTTCGCCACATCGATGTTCTGGTTCACATCGGACATCGAGGTGAGACCCATCCCAATCAGACCGCCGATGCTGAGGCGTCCAATGCCCTCTTCATCCACGATCTGGGCATGGGCGGAGCCGAGCGGGGCGGCGGCAACCACCACGCCTACAATGAGGGCTCGGCAGACAGAACGAATCATGAGGATGCACTCCTTCCTGGACCGCGTAACCGGTCACTCTCGGGTTCAAGAGAATCGGATATCGCCCAAGGGAGGTAATAGGTCGCAATGACACCGCGTCAAACCGGCGCGCGAGTATACACCGGGGGTCCCAGCAACTCAACGTGCTCCCCGATAGGGGGTTAGGGCGAGGATCCCGGGCCCCCGCGGTCCGAACTCCTCGGCCGGCTTCCGGTTGACAGGGGCCGGGAAGGACTCCTACTGTGCGCCCGCACACCCTCACCCCAGCGGAGGCCTTGCCATGGACGGATCCAGTACGGCGACCGAGCTTGGAACCCTGAGCCTCGCCCAACGGTTCATCGGGATGTTCACCGCGCCCCGCACCGTCCTGGACGACCTGCAGGGATCCCCCCGTGTGCTCGGCGCCCTGCTTGTGGTCGTCCTTCTGGCCATCGTCACCGGTGTCCTGCTCACCGATGTCATCCTCGCCGACCAGGAGGCGCAGATGGCCCGGGGGGACACGACCGAGGAACAGATCCAGCAGTTCGAGGATTTCCGGGGCGTCTCGAAGATCATCACCCCCCTCTTCTGGGGGTTCGGCTACCTCATCCCGGTGTTCCTGGTCGCCGGTGTCCTGCTCCTGATCGGGAACGTCGTCCTGGGCGGGGACGCCACCTACAAACAGTTTCTTTCCGGGATGGCCCACATCGGGTTCATCTCGGTGGCACAGTTCGCGGTACTCGTCCCGCTCGCACTCTCCGCGGGGACGATGGATGTGGCCACCAGCCTGGCCGCGCTCCTCCCCCGGGGCGGGGAAAAAGGCGTCCTGCACTTCGCCCTGGCCCAGATCGATCTCTTCGAGATCTGGCGGCTGGTGCTTTCGGTGATGGCGGTTTCGGTCTTCGCCCGGGTACCCACCCAGCGCGCCGCGGTCGGGGTGGTGGGCGGGTGGATCCTGTGGAGCATTGCCTGGGTGCTGGCCCAGAGCATGTTGAGCGGTCTGACCGGCTAGCGGGATCCCCGACGACGCAACACGACGCTGAGGGTCTTGAACAGGATCTTCAGGTCCAGCAGCGCGCGTCGGTGCTCGATGTAGTAGAGGTCGTAGCGCAGCTTCTTGCGCACATCCTCGACATCGGCGTCGTAGGCGCGCTCCACCTGGGCCAACCCGGTGATCCCGGGCGGCACGCGCAGCCGCTGGGCATAGCCCGGAACCCCGTCGGTGAACGTGTCCACGAACTGCGGACGCTCGGGACGCGGCCCCACCAGACGCATGTCCCCGCGGATCACGTTGATCAACTGGGGCAACTCGTCCAGGCGCGCAGCCCGGAGGAAACGCCCCACCGGGGTGATCCGCGGGTCGTCCTCGGTCGCCCACACCGGACCGGTGGCCGCTTCGGCATCCGGGATCATGGTGCGGAACTTCCAGATGGAAAAGGGGCGGCCGGCCGATCGCCGCGCCCGGCGTTCCTCTTCCTCCGGAATGGGGCGGGTCCGGCGCTCCCGACGCCCGGAACGCCGGTTGATCCCCACCCGCACCTGCTTGTAGAAGACCGGTGCCTGCGGCGCCTCGATCTTGATGACGAGAGCGACCAGCAGCATGACCGGGGCGAAGATCACCAGCAGGATCGACGCGGCGACGCTCTCCAGCATGCGACGGGCAAGCGAGTCGCGTGCGGCGACATGGAGACGATGGACGACCGGTTCGGCGTGGCTCGGTTCGGGCATGACGCGTACGCTCATGGTCCCCTAGGGAGCCTCCCCCGACGTCGTCGCATTGACCGTATTGCTCCCGGTCGCCTCCGGCTCCGGGCCCCGATCGGTCACGAAAACGCGCCAGTAGTAGGTCGTGCCCTCGGTCAGGCCCAGATCGCGGAAGGACGTGTCGTTGGGGTCGTTGATCTCCACCACGAGTTCCGAGTCGGTCGTGACTCCCGACGCCTCGGACCGGAACAGCCGGTAGGACTCGAAGTCGTCGGCGGTGCTCCGGGACCAGGAAAGGGTGGCCGCGGTCGTGGTCACCTGGGAAGGACTGCTGAGGGATACCGCGGCCGGCGGGTCGTTGCGCGTCCACACCGAGCGCTGGTTCCCCGCGGTGATCAGCCCGGCGGTGTCGACGACGTAGATCCGGTAGAAGTATTCGGTGTTCTCGGCCAGACCGTCGTCGGTAAAGAAGACCGCGTCCGCGTCCGAGATGCTCACCACGAGGTCGTCGGTCTGGTCGACCGCACCGGTGGTGTTGCGGTACAGACGATAGGCGGAGAAGTCCAGTTCGGGGCTCTTGTCCCAACGCAACGAGATCCGGTTGAAGGAAATCCCGTCCGGCTCCGACAGGTTGACCGCCCCCGGGGGGCGCACGTTGGGAACGGCGAGGGACAGGGTGTTGGAACCCGTTTCCTGGCCGGTTCCGGTGCGGACAAAGACGCGGTAGTAGTAGGTCATCCCCTCCCCTGCCTCGGAGTCGAGGACATCCAGGGTCGAGAGCGACGCGATGGAGGCCACCAGCTTGTCCGCGGTGGAGACCGAGGGTGACAGGGAACGGTAGACCCGGTAGCTGCTGAAATCGCCGGCCAGGCTCTGGGTCCAGGTGATGCGCACACCGACCGCGGCGGGGGGAGGAACGGCTTCCAGCCCGGACAGGACCACCGGATCCGGCGCGCGCTGGACCGACAGGGTACGGGCACCGTCGGCCGGACCGGCCTGGTTTCCCGCCTCGTCGGTGAAGCTGGCCCGCACCACGGCATCGGTCACGGTCTGACCGGCCGGGAGCACCACGTCACGTTCGTAGACGCCGTCCCCGGGGATGGCGTCCCCTTCCGTACCGTCGTCCAGCAGCCGCATGTCCTGGAAGAGGCCCACCACGGTGAGCAGGGCCACCCCGTCCGGCTCCTCCGCGTCGACCGCGAAGTGGACGGTCTCGCCGGGAGCACGCACCTCGGCTCCGTCGTAGGACACCGACAGGATGACCGCACGGGTGTCGAGCCGGATCGTGTCGTAGACCGGAAAGGACTCACTGCCGTTGGAGAACCGGAAACGGGAAAAGACCTGCTTGTCCCCATCGCCCGCGGAAAGCGTCCAGCTCAGGTTCGGCCCGAAGGCCCGCCATGTCGCCCCGGTGAACTCGGCGCTCTCCGACAGTTGCACCGCCTCGGTGGCCGGCACGCTGCCGAAGGTGACCTGGACCGCGGCGGTGTTGGTGATCGGGTCCTGCCCGTTGATCACCGCGGTGAAGAATCCCGAGCTCGCCTCGATGGACGGACTCGAGACACCGTACTGGTCGCCCACGGTGACCGCGAGCTGGTACTCGTAGGTCCGCCCGTCCCGCGCCTGGGCATCCAGATAGACCAGTTCGCTGGTGGTGTCGATGACCCGGAAACCCAGCTGGTCGATGGGATCCTGTTCGAGTTCGCGGCGAAGAATGACATAGCCGTCCACGCCGTCCTCGGTACTGGCCTCCCATTCCAGCTGGATCCGATTGCTGCCCACCGTGACCTGCGTCACGTCGGGGGCCTGGATGTCCAGACGGTTGGCCGGGTCGAGGGGATTGTTGTTCTCGACGCTGGTCGTGCCGCTCGAACAGCCCACCAGGAGCACGAGCGAAGCGACAGCGAGTTGATGACGCATCATCAGGAAATCCTCCAGGTCAAGCTGGCGTGCAGTCCGCCGTCGGGGGTGGGAAGCACGTGCCAGCTGAACCGGGCCAAGTCCGCCCGGTCCTGGCCCATGACCGCGGCGTCAATGATGTTCCATATGTGGACGAGCACCGCGGTTCCGAACAGGGCAAGACGGACACGATCCCGATCCCGCGTGGTGTTCCGGGCGTCGAACGCGTTCTGCAGGAGCAGGGCGGCCTCTTCCGGGGTGTCCGCCTGGTCCAGCAGTCGCTGCGCGCGATTCTGCTCCGCGACCGCCTTGAGATAGCTGCTCTGGGCGATGAGACCGCCGGCCCAGAAAAGCGACACCCCGCCGGTGAACAGGTTGCCGCGGCCCACGTTCCCCAGGAAGCGCTGACCCGCCCCGGGAACGAGCAGGCTCTTGAGCGCGGCGCTCCCGCCGCCGGCCCGCGGGGCCCGAACGACGAAGTCGCCGTTGGCACCGGGCACCACCGAGGGTCGGGGGGTGAGCAACCAGGTCTCGACCGCCGCTCCGGCCCACCAGTAGGCGGTATAGACCCCCCACAGCGTGCTCATCTCCTTCTCGTTGTCCACCTTGTCGGCGTTGAAGAGCGCGGCTTCCCCGGCCAGTTGCGCCTGGGCCTCGGTTGTGGCCGAGTCGAGGAACTGCTCGGCGAGATCCAGGTCCTCCTGGGCCGCGTTCAGGTCGAACTGCGACTCGAACAGACCGGCCAGACCGGCCAGGGTGGGCAGGGTGAACAGCGCCCCGCGAAACCCCTCCCCCTGGCGCCGATGCCCAAGACCCGGCGGATAAAGGAGGGAGATGGCTCCGGTGTAGCCGTGGGACGCCAGGCGTTGGCGGCTCGGGTCCCAGCTCAGGCGGGCCAGGGACTCGTAGAGTCCGGGTCCGCTGACCAGAAAGCGATAACTGCCCGGAGGCAGGTCGTCGAGCGGGATCGGTGTGGATCCCGAGAGATGGACCTTGCCTTCCAGAACGACCGAGGTCGCGGGTGCGTCCGAACTCAGCGAAGCGGCCGGGGCCACCCGCGGACAGACTCCCACTAGAAGCGCGACCAGGGAGATTCCCATGGCCCACGCCGGTTTTCGTTGCAACAAGTCAGCCCTCCTTGGCCTCCTCGGACCCCATCCCATTCTTGAAATCGGCCGCACGGATCTCCAGCTTTCGCAGGAGATCGTGCAGCGTGGGACGGGAGACCCCCAGTTCCCTCGCCGCGCGGGCAATGTTCCCGCACGTCTTGCGCAGCGCATCCGTCACCGCCCGGCGTTCGGCCTCTTCCCGAACCTCCCGCAACGGGATCACCCCGGATGCATCTCCCTTGAGTTCGAGATCCGCCGGCCGCACGGTGCGGCCTCTCGCCAGGACGAGCCCGCGCTGGACGCGATGCTCCAGTTCGCGGACGTTGCCCGGCCAGGAGTAGCGCTGCAGCGCACGCAGCGCCTCCCGACTGAACTGCATGTGTCCGCGTCCGAACTCCCCCGCATACCGGTCCAGGAAGGTCCGGGCCAGGAACACGATGTCCTCGGGACGTTCCCGCAAGGGAGGAAGCTGGATGTTGACGACGGACAGCCGAAAGAACAAGTCCTCGCGAAACTGACCCGAACGCACCTCGTGGTGCAGATCGCGATGGGTGGCGGCAATGACCCGCAGGTCGAGGGTCACCGCCTCGTCCGATCCCATGCGGGACGCGCGATGATCCTCGAGAAAACGGAGCATGCGTCCCTGGAGCGGACCCGGCATCTCGCCGATCTCGTCCAGGAACACCGTTCCCCCCTCGGCCAGCTCGAGCTTCCCTTCCCGGGTGTGATAGGCATCCCGGAACGAGCCCCGTTCGTGACCGAACAACTCGCTCTCGAGCAGCGGCTCGGCCACCGCGGCACAGCTGATCCCCACGAAAGGGCGGTCGCCGCGCGGGCCCAGTCGATGAATCTCGCGGGCCACCAGTTCCTTGCCGGTTCCGCTCTCGCCGGTGACGAGAACGGTGACGTCGGCCAGGGCGACCTTGCGGATCATCTCGAACACGGAGCGGATGGCCGGACTCTGTCCGATGAGCCGTCCCAGGCTGGCGCCGAGCCGCAGCCGGTCCCGCAGGGTGGCGTTCTCGATCTCCAGCTGACGGATGGCCACCGCGCGCCGCAGGAGAATCCGCAGTTCGTCCAGATCCAGCGGCTTGGTGAAGAAGTCGAAGGCCCCCTGCTCGACCGCGCGCAGGGCGTGTTCCCGCGCGTCGCTGCCGGTGACAAGGACCACCTTGAGCGTGGGGTCCGCGGCCAACAGCTGGTCGAGGAGGGCGAAACCGGTCTCGGGATCCCCGGCGGAAAGCGCAAGGTCCAGGGTCACCACGTCCGGGGAAACGGCTTCCAGGGAGGCCAGGGCCTCGGCCGGCGTCGCCGCGGTCAGGACCTCGTAGTCCGCCGACAGGCCCCACTCGAGCTGACGCAACATGGCCGGATCGTCGTCGACGACGAGAATGCGGGGACGGTCCTCACGGGGGTTGGACTCGGCGGTCATGCCGGCCTCCTGCCGGGAACGATGCGCAGATCCTCGCGGCTGTCGTCCTCGTCCCGCCCGGCCGCCTGGAGAACGACCTGCATGGTGCACCCCTTGCCCGGCCGGCTATCCACGTAGAGTTCCCCGCCATGCGCGGCGACAATGGTCCGGCTCTGATACAGCCCCAGACCGAGCCCCTGGGGCTTGGTGGTGGCGAAGGGCTGGAAGAGACGGCTGCGCACGAAGCGCTCGTCCATGCCCGGCCCGCTGTCGCTCACCGTGATCAGCAGTTCCCGAGACCCGGTGGCGGCATGGGGTGTCTCGATGTGGATTCCCAGCCGGCCCGAACCGTCCATGGCTTCCACCGCGTTGGTGAGAAGGTTCTCGATCACCCGTCGCAGCAGACTCGCGTCCCCCTGGGCCGGGCGTTCGGCGTCGAGATGGATCACCGTCTCCAACTCGGAATAGCGTTCCAGCTTGAGATCCCCGATCACCTCCCGCACCAGCCCGTTCATGTCCACCGGAGCCATACCGACCCTCGGCGGGCCCTGCTGGATCTCACCGAGCCGCTCCACCAGGGTCTCCATGCGCCGGGTGACCTCGGACAGGTCCTCGGTGGCGATGCGATGGAAGTCCGGGTTGTCCCGGTGCAGGCGCATGTTCTGCATGATGAGCCGCAGCGGGCTCACGTAGTTCTTGATGTCGTGCAGGAGCATGCTGCTCCACTGGGAGAGCAACTCCGCTTCCCGGGCCCGGCTCAGCTCCTCGGCCAGCTCCACCGAACGCAGCACCGCGGCGAGGTGCGCGCTCATGCTGTCGAGCAGGGAGAGGTCCTCGAAGGTGAACGGATCGTCGGGGTGATCCCGCTCGAGCCCGATCACCCCCAGCAGCTCCTGACCGGCCAGGAGGGGTGCGATGGTCCCGCTGGCCGTATTCTCCAGCCACTCGCGGTTCTCGACGTAGATGGGGATGTACTCGAGGTCGTCGCTCTGTCGGTCCAGGAGCAGGGAGCGGCGCTCCTCGCGCAGCTTGTGGCAAAGCGGGGAATTCGGGTCCAGCCAGAGATCCTCGACCCCCACCCCGCGGCCATGACGCGGCAGCAGGAACCCGCTCGTGCGATCGGTCAGGCCGATCGATACCTGCTGGGCCCCCAGCACCTCCTGGAGAAGGCTGGCTGCCGATCGCAGGACCCCTTCCCGCCCCTGGGACGGATCGAGGGAACGGGTGACCCGGAACCACTGGGTGCGATAGTCGTAGCGGTTGACGTAGAAGTTCCGGTCGATGAAGCGCCGGACCCGGCGCTGGATGCGATTGGAGAAACCGAGGGTCACCGCGCCCAGCAGCACGAGGAACACGAAGGAAACCGTGACCACCTGCCCCGGAGACCATCGGGTGAAGCTGGCCAACTGGGCGGCCACACCGACGGCCAGGACATAGAGGGCGGCCACGAAGGCCGTGAACGACGAGTAGACGACGTTGCGGGAGACCGGCACCGAGGCGTCGGTAAGGGTTCCGCGCAGGAAACTGTAGCTGGTCAGGATCGAGGCCACCCCGATGGGAACGGTGGCCGCGATCAGGTTGTCCAGACGCACCGAGGAGTAGAGCAGCCCGGTGGTCAACACGTAGGTGAAGAAACCCAGTACCCCGAACAGACCGAAGACGACCGGACGCAGGCGATCCCGCGCCGCGCCGACCGCGAGACGATAGGTGTTCTCCAGGTTGTACCCGATGAACACCAGCCCGACCAGGAGGTAGCTGAGATACGCCTTGCCCATCGCCCCGAAGAGCACCGTGCCGGTGTCCGCCCCCCATCGATAGCCGGAGATGAAATCCGGGTCCTTGAGGAACAGGATGGCGAGC
Source organism: Candidatus Eiseniibacteriota bacterium (assembly GCA_942491735.1). GTDB lineage: Bacteria > Eisenbacteria > RBG-16-71-46 > JABDJR01 > JABDJR01 > CALOCN01. The sequence goes on from CALOCN010000014.1 coordinate 2,419,624, forward strand.
AGGGCAAACGCACCGAGCATCCCCCAGGTGCGCCGCAGCTGGGAAAGCGACTCCCGCGGCTGCTCCCGGCCCAGGACGGCCGAGAAGAAATACACCGCGAGCATCAACACGCTCGCCGATCCCACCAGGAGATAGACCCACACCCGCACGCCGGGGGTGGGACCGAGGTGCAGGAGGTTCCCGACCAGGGCCAGGGTCAGGGCCATGGCCATGGAGGCGACGGAGGTGACCAGCAGCATGGTTCCCGAACGGTGCCGCAGCCAGGCGGCCAGGATGGGCAGACAGGCCAGAAGGATCCCGGCCAGGACAATGATCTCGCGCCCGCTCATGACTGGGGTTTCCCCCGCAGGCGCGCCGCCTCCTGGATGGCGCGACGACCCAGGTCGGTTTCCTCGTACCACTCCCCCGTCTTCTCCAGCAGGGCAATGGCCCGCGTGGTGTCCTGGAACTCGCCCAGGGCGAGGGTGGCCGCCCGCAACAGGGCCATGGCCCCCTCACGCGATCCCCGCAAGGTGACCGCCACCCGCTCCAGCTCGGTCAGCGCCTCGCGCTTGCGATCCTGGAGCAGCAGCACGACGGTCAGCTTGTCCTGGGCGCGGGCGGAAAACTCCGGAGCGGGGTACTCCTCCATGATGGACCGGTAGACCGCTTCGGCATCTTCCAGGGCCGCCCGCCGACCGTCGTCGTCCTTCTGGTCCTCGTAGTAGCGCACCACATCGAGGGGCGCCTCGAGGGCCGGGGCGGTCAGCGGATGCTCCCGGGGAAGAGAGAGAAACAGCTCGCGCGCCTCGGGCCAACGCCCGAGGGTCCGCAACAAACGGGCCTCCCGCAGCAGGGCTTCGGCCCGCAGGGCCTCGGGCTCGGCGTAGGCGCCCCGCAGCTCGGCAAAGGCGGCCAGGGCCTCGTCGTGTCGCCCGGCCTCCGCGGCGACCACGCCGAGGGTGAGAAGGGATCGCACGGCGTACCCGCTACGGGGATAGTCGGTGACGATGGAACGCAGCAGGACCTCTCCGGATTCGATCGGATCCCCGCGGCGACGCATGGCCTGGGTGCGCAGGTACCGGGCCTCGGCGGGATCCCGCAACGGCCGTTCCATCCCCTCGAGGTTGTTCTCGATCACCCCGAGCTGTTCGATGACCTGGTCCCAGCGCCCGAGATCGGTCAGGGCATCCACATAGCTGTAACGGGCCTCCAGCTCCACACCCGGTTCCGGATTCCGCGAGAGCAGGGCTTCGTAGTAGGCCAGGGCGGGATCATAGAACGCCGCCGGATTCTCGACCTCGGGTCCGGCCTCCCGCAGGCGGAGCCGGGCCATGCGGGTGGGTAGCCGCACCACCGCGGCGCGCGCTCCCCCGGCGGAAAGATCCGGCTGCAGCGTGGTGACCACGTGCTGGTAGGCGTCGGCGGCGTCCCCGGCCCGCCCCGCCCCCTCGGCCAGCGTTGCGGACCCGAAAGCCCCTTCCGCGGACAGCTCGGGGAACTCCGGGAAGGAGCGGCGCACCTGTTCGAAGATCTCGCCGGCCGGGGCGGAGTCCCCCAGCGCGACATACATGCGGCCCGCGTTGAGCAGGGCCCGGGCCGCGACCCGACGGGTGTCGGTGACCACGATCGAGGAGGTATCCGGGGCCGCGGCGCCGAACCGGTCGCCGATTCCCCGGAACCGACCGGCCAGATCCCGGCGTGCGGTCTCGTCGACGAGATCGGGACGGATGGACTGGCGTCGCGCCTCCCGGTTCGCGTTCCACAGACCGCGCTCGGCCTGGAACCGATCCCCCACTCCGGGGTCAACCCCGCAACCGGTGAGGAAAGCCAGGAGCAGCACACCGTTGAGGCGCTTCACGCGGAGTCTCCGAAAGCGCGCAGGTAGACGCGGGTAGCGGCCCCCACCAGGAGGAAGGCCAGCACCATTTCCCACAGGACCTTGACGGCCAGGACGCCGGCCATCATCTCCGGGTTGAACTTGAAGAGGAACCAGTCGGCCCGCTCGGTCAGGTATCCCAACGGATAGTTGGCGGCAACCGGGACGGCCACCAGGGCGAGACTGACCAGACCCAATCGCCCCCACAGACCGATCGATCGCCGGAGCGCACCCGCCGCGGAGTCGCCGGTGAGGACCACCGCCGCGGTGGCATAGATGATGAGGCTCTGGCCGATCACGAACACGGTCAGGGAGCCCAGACGGACCGACCAACGCACGACCTGGTTGCCGAGCATGGTCTGATCCGGGACGAGGGAACCGGCGAGGAAGAGAAGCAGGGAGAATCCGGCCCCCACCGCGGCGACCAGGACCAGGGAGAGGTACCGCTCCCGGGCCTGCGACCAGGCCGTCGACCCGTCGGCGCGCCCGTAGGCTCCGGCAAAGAGAACGGTCGCCGCTCCGGTGGTCCAGGAGACGAGGAGCACCGCGACCACGATGTTCCAGCGCTGGAACGCCTCGGGGAGAATGGCGAAGAAGATGGGGTAGTGGGTTCCCGTATCCCCGGCCACCCACTGCACCCACGGCGCGGTGATCCACAGGAAAGGGGGCCGGAAGAACGCGACGAACGCGGCAAGGCTCAGCAACTGCACCAGGGCAACCAGGAGGAACGGGCGCCAGATCCGTGGCCGGATCATCTGAAACGCGGCACCCTGAAAGGCCCAGCCGATGAGCCCCAGTGAGCGAAACATGCAACGACCTCCCGGGCCGGACTCGCTTGAGCCCGTCCGTAGTTCGCGAGAGCGACATGAATCCCGACATACCGTCCACGTTGCGTTGGGAGACTTGTCGTTCTCAGCGGACGCGTGAGTATACCACGATTGCCGTAAGTCAAGCCAAGATACGCTGTTCGGCGTATTACTCGGCGCAGGGTGAGCAAATCCAGGCGACAGGTGTCACTGTGGACAACCGACAATCCCGCATGCGGTTGCAGCGGGCTTCGGTCAAATGTGAATCCTGAGGTCCTCGGGTTCCCCCACCCTACTTTTCGGCCGACCTGAGCCGGGTCTATAGCCCCAACTTGTTGTCGTTCCTGGAAATGGAGAGGCTAGGGGGTCGAGGAACCGGGGAGGAGGCCAAGATCCCGAAGAATGCGACCCTGGGATCGGAAGGGGGCGACGGCGAGGAGTTGGGACACCCGATCTGCGGTGGCGTGCAGGTTGTGGTAGTGGGTCCACCGGGTCCGCGGTCCCACCGGCAACCGGGGCTGATCCGGATCCAGTTCCCAGGGGTGCACGTTGAGGACCACCGGGATCCCACGGTCCAGGAGATGACGGACCGCCCAGCGCTGGAAGGTCATGGGCAGCAACCGCGTGTAGGCGCCTCCGGTGGCCGGCGCCCGCAGGCGGCCCCAGGCCACCGCGGGCAAGGGAAACTCGATGAGGGATCGCCCTTCGGGCAAGTCAACCCGGTAGGGGGCGCGCGGAGCCCCGGGGATCCCGTACTTGCGCCGACGAATGGGAAACACGCTGGAGTCGTAGGCATGTCCCTCGTCGGCGAGGATGGGCAGGGCCCAGAGCGTCCGCTCGACAATGGTGTAGGAGGGGGCGCGGTAGCCAAGAACGTCCTGGCCGCTGAGATCCTGGAGAACCCCCCGGGCCCGGCGAACATCCTCCCGGAACGCCTCCGGCGACTGCCGGTAGATCAGCTCATGGTCATAGCCGTGCGAGGCGATTTCGTGCCCCCCGTCGGCGAGGCGCCGTACCAGATCCGGATGTCGCTCGGCGGTCCACCCCAGGATGAAGAAGGTGCCTTTCACCGCGTGGCGATCCAGGATCTCCAGAAGGCGGTCCACGTTGCCGACCGACCGGTCCTCGAACCGGTCCCACGAGGAGCGCGGGCAGAACCGGCGCAGGGCTTCCGCATGGAAGTAGTCCTCGACGTCGGCGGAGAAGGCGGCCGCGGTCAAAGTCCCACTTCCCCCAGCACCGCCTCGACGCTCCCGTCGAGTTCCCCCATCAGCTCGAACATGGCGTCCCGATCCTCGGCCGACGCGTGGTACCGGATGAACGCGGCATCGGTGGGACGTCCCCGCATGGAGTTCAGCACGAGATCCCACTTGAGGGCGTACTCGCCGTTGATCGTCCCACCCCGGGTCCGGAACCAGTAGACCAGTTCCTGCCGCCGCCCCGTCTTCTCGAGGTGCATGCGCTGCATGGGGCGTGTACGGCCCCCCACGTCACGCTCCAGGGATTCGATGTCCTGCACGTTCCATCCCCCACCGGGAACACAATTGCGCGGCGAATGGATCTGGGCCCCGACCTGCTGGTCGCGAAAGTAGGCGATGAAGAGCCATACCACCGCCCCGTCCACCCGTTCATAGCGACGCATGGCGTAGGTGTCGGCCCCGTAGACCGCTTCCACCGTTTCGCTGAGCTCGTGGGACTCGCTGGTCCACACGCCCAGGGTCGGCGGGATGTGGTCGAGGGTCGGTACGCCGGGGCTGGAGGCGCGCCATGCGTCCAGGGCACGCGCATACCCGCCGGCCGCGGCCAGGATCAGGATGATGAGGACGGCGCGACCTGCCACAGGCGGCGGGCTCCTTTCCCGATAAGACCGAGAATCACCAGGGCGACCACGAAAACGACCAGCCCGAACAGCTCATGCGCGGTGCCGGTGGCCGCTTCCGGCCCCACCAGGTACGCGGCCATCGCGGTGCCCCACACCCGGAACGCGTTTCCGACCACGCTGAGCGGGATGGTGGCGAGAAACACCAACACCCGGCCCCAGGAGGGAATCGGCATGGAGCGGGCAAAGAGCGCTCCCAGGGCAAGGAAGGCGTACAGGGACCGGATACCACTACAGGCCTCCGCCACTTCCAGGCTGGTTTCCGGAAGATGGATGACGTTCCCTTCGGCCACGGCTGGGATTCCGACCAACTGGATCCCGAACAACGCACTTTGGGCGGCAATCGACTGGAGCGGCCCGGTCAGATCGTAGTAGATGACGTACGGGAGAGGGATGGCCAGGAGGAGAAACGCGATGGGAAACGCACCGAGACGCAGCCCGGTCCACCCCCCGAAGGCGAGACACAGGGACGCCAGCACCGCGACCAGGCTCACCCGCTGGGTGAAGACCTCGGCGCCCGCGGTCCCCAGGGCGAGCATGCCCCCCGCGGCCAGGACCCCGCACACGCCCAGCCAGGCTCCACGGGATGTGCACCCGGCGAACGCGTCCCGCCGTTGCCAGAGCAGAACGGCGGAGATCACCGGAACGAGTAGACCGTGACTGTAGTTGGGGTCGCGAAGCCAGTCGCGGACCAGCTCGACCAGGACCGGAGCATAGACGGCGGCAACGGTCACCAGGACCGCGGCCAACCAGAGACGGGATCGCGAAAGCGTACTCAGGTCCCCCCCCTTCCCCCTAGCGAGTCAGGACGATCTTGCCGGTCCGGATGGACCCCCCGGCCTGGGCGCGGACGAAGAACACGCCGGTCATCGGCTGCCCCGTCCCGGAACTCCAGCGCGCGGCCCATCCGCCGGCCACCGGGAGCGCTTCGATCTCCGTGACCCTCCGGCCCTGGACATCGAACACCTGCACACGCGACGGGGGCGCTTCCACGCTTTCCGGCGTCCCTTCCAGCAGGATGAGCACACCGGCCCCTTCCCGGGTCCAGGTAACGGCGTTGGAAGCATCCACCTCCACCGTCGCCCCGGTCCGGGACAGGTTGCCCTCTCCGTCGACGGTGGACACCGTATACCGTACCGTTCCGACGGGCGGTGCGACATCCCAATACTGCTGCACGGAAGCGGACACCTCGGCCAGTTCCACCAGGGCGCCCTCCTCCTCACGGAACACCCGGTAGGCGGCAGCGCCGGGATCGGTCGAGCCGACCCACTCCAGGAGCACGGTTCCCGCCTGACGCACCCCGGTCAGGGCCTCGGGGGGCGAGGGGGGGGCGGCGTCGGCGGCACCCGATCCTTCCACGGCCAGGAGAATCCACACCCAGGACGAGGTATGCCCCGCATCGTCCACCCCGCGAATCGCGAAGCCGTAGACGACGCCGCCCTCGAGCCCATGGACGTTGTGGAACTCCTGCTTTCCGGCCGGACGCGGCGTGGTGGCGAGGAGTTCACTGGGAACGCTGTCCCACCAGGTATCCAGGACGTTGGGCGTCGGCACCACCCGCAGCTCGTAGTGATCCACGGCGCCGACCAGACCGTCGTCTCCCGGGGCGTTCCATCGAAGCTGAATGCCTCCGGCCCCCCGTCGCGACGCACTGAGGCCTGCCGGGGCCGACGGCGGCGTGATGTCCTCGTCGCGGCGGTCGATGGTGGCCAGGTTGGAGACCGCGGACACGTTCCCGGAGTCATCCTGCGCGGTGAGAGCAAAGCTGGCCACGTTGCCGGCGGCCACCTCTCCCGCTCCCCAGCTCTCGCTCGCCCCGGGCGGCGCCGGCGCGGGTGGATCCGGGAGCACCGCAGCCCCGTTCCAGTCGAAGCTCTCCGCATCCCCGTTCCAGCGCCGGATCACGTAGGCGGCCACGTCCCCTTCCGGGTCCGCGGGAGCGGTCCAGGCGAGGGTCACCGCATCCCCTACTTGGCTCACGGCCAGATCGTCGACCGCGCCGGGCGGCGTCTCATCCGGCGCCTCGGGCAGGGTCAACTCCACCACGTTCGAGACCGCGGACCAGTTGTCCTCGGTATCCCGGGTGCGCAAGGCAAAGGCGATCACCGTTCCGGGTGTGAGCCCCTGCAGCACCATCGACTCCAGGACACCGGGGAACGCAGGGGCCGGAGCCCCCACTGGCGTGGAGGTGGCCCAGTCCCAGTTGCCCGGCGTCCCCCCCATGCGTCGCAGGTCATACCGATAGGCGCGCGCGGGTCCCCCGGCGGTGTTGTCGGCAGGGGCGGTCCAGGAAAGCTCCACCGACTGGTGGTCGACCACCGCACCGGCGAGATCCGTGATCGGATCCGGCGGCAGGTCGTCGATGACCCCGCTCGGCGTGACCTGCTCGATGTTGGAGAGGGCTGAGACGTTCCCGGAGGCATCGGTGCTCTTGAGGGCAAAGGCCACGGGGGTGCCGGGAGTCAATCCGTCCACCAGCACCGCCTGGATGTTGCCCGGACCCAGCGGGGCCGGCGCGGGAAGGGGGGTTCCGGTATCCCAGGACCAGGAGCCCGGGGATCCGGAGAGTCTCCGTAGCGCATAGCTCTGGACAGGCCCGTTGCCCGCCGGACCCGGGTCCATGGGAGCGGTCCAGCGAATCTCGACCCGCCCCGATCCGAGGTCGGTGACCCCCAGATCGGTCACCGCCACCGGCGGGCTGGTGTCGTTGTTGTCGGGCAGAAGCACCTCGACCACCGGGGAGAGGAAGGCCAGGTTGCCCGCCGCATCCCGACTGCGAATCCGGAAGGCCACCGCCTGCCCGGCCGGCAGGCCGGTGACGACCAGGGTCTCGGAAGTTCCGGCTGCACCGGGGGTCCCGGTGGGCACGCCGGTTCCGAAGTTCCAGTCCCAGCTCCCCGGGGCTCCGGCGAGACGCCGCAACTCGTACTGCGACGCATTGCCGCTTGATCCGGAGCCGGTGTCCAGGGGCGCCGTCCAATCCAGGCGCAGGGAGGTCTCACTGAGCGCCGTCCCGGTCATGTCGTTGATCACCGCCGGGGCGATGGTGTCGGTGGGGGGCCCGGGCAGGGTCACCTCGGCCACCGGCGACAATGCGGACCAGTTGCCCGCCGTGTCCCGGCTGCGGATCTGATAGGCGACCGTCCCCCCTTCGGGGAGACCGCCGAGGGTCAGTTGCTCGGCCCCCCCCGCCAAGGCGGGCGTCCCGGTGGCGACGGCGGTCCCGGTATTCCAGTTCCAGGTTCCGGGGGACCCGCCGAGGCGTCGCAGTTCGTACTGGGTCGCGTTGCCGCTGCTCCCGGGACCGGTGTCGGCGGGGGCGGTCCAATCCAGCCGCAACGAGGTCGAGCTGAGCGGGGTTCCGGCGAGGTTGGCGATCACCGAAGGAGGCGTGGTGTCCGGCGGATCGGGCAGGGTGACCTCGGTCACTGCCGACAGGAAAGACCAGTTTCCGGCCGCATCGCGGCTGCGGATCCGGAAGGCCACCGTTCCCCCCGCGGGAAGACCGGTGACGGTGAGTTGCTCCGCTTCGCCCGCGGCCGCGGGAGTGCCGGTCGCCAGGCCGGTTCCGGTGTTCCAGTCCCAGGCTCCCGGGCTGCCGGCCAATCGACGCAGCTCGTACTGGGTCACGTTCCCGGTCGACCCGACACCGGTATCCAGGGGCGCGGTCCAATCCAGACGGAGGGACGTCTCGCTGAGGGACGTCCCCACCAGGTCCGCGATCGTTGCCGGCGCCGTGGTGTCGCTGGGAGGATCCGGGAGGGTGATCTCGACGATGTTGGAGATCAAGGACCAGTTTCCGGCCGCATCCACGGACTTCAACGCGTAGGCCACGGTGGAACCCGGGGTCAGGTCGTCGAGCTGACGGGACTCCGGCTGTCCGGGAAAGGCCGGGGCGGGAGCGCCCAGGGGGGTCCCGGAATCCCAGTCCCAGGCTCCCGGGCTGCCGCCAAGCTGACGCAGGTCGTAGGCCGAGGCGCGGTCCGTGCCGCCCGGAACCGGATCGAGCGGCGAGGTCCAGGTGAGCTGCACCGAGTCCTGGTCGAGCGCGGAGCCCGCCAGGTTCGTCACCGCGTCCGGCGCCACCGTGTCCGGAGGGGGCGGAGGCAGATCGATGCGGAGCCACCCGACCAACCGGTCGGTTCCGGAACTGTCCAGGACTTCGATCTCCAGGTCCGCGTTTCCAAGGAAGGCGAGATCCGCCGAGACGGTCAGCGAACCGTCGGGGTTCTGCCCCTGCACCGAGCCATCGACCCAGGCGCCTCCGGGGTGATGAAAGCGAATCGTGCTCCCGACCGACAGTCCAAGACCGCGCACCGTGAAGAGGACGCTTCCTTCCGCGGAGACGACATGGGGAGAGACCCCCGCGAGGAACGGGCGGCCCACGGGTGTCCAGGCGGCGACCGGGGAGAAGACCGGGGACCAGTTCGAGTCGTCGTCCTGGACCCGCAGGGCGACATACACGGGTTGGCCCGGCGCCAACCCGTCGAGGGTGGCGGCGTGCGGCGTTCCGGGAGGACCCGGCGCGGGAACACCCGACACCGTGGAGCCGGCGCTCCACCAGGCCTCGAGGTCGGCCCCGGGAGCCACCGTCGACGTCCGCAGTTCGAAGGACACCGCGGTCAGCCCGGTGGTTCCCGGATCCGGCGAGGTCCACGAAGCGGTCAACGAGGTGCGCGGATCCGCGGCCAAGGCAGGCGCGGGCGCTCCCAGGAGTCCCAGGGAGAGCGATCCAAGCACAGCCATCAGAACAACACGGATGCGACAACCCAGGGAAGTCACGGCACGGATGCGAATGGCGGATCCTCCTCTCGCCTTGCAGGCCCTCCGATGCCAAAGTCGTCAGCCCGGGGACCCGTTTGGGCGGTGCCGTGGCTGCAAACCGGTTATCGACGGGGGCACAAGACCCTTGACCCCCGGGCCGGATGCAAGGAAATTGGGTCGATTGACCGGGGGAGATCGCGCAGTAGCGGGGACCGCCGGGGCGCGGGAAGACCAGAATCGGTCCAGGGCGACCGGGGAGGAGGTTCCATGGCGGAGATCAGCGTGGTGATCCCGGCCAGGGATGCAGGGGGGTACCTGATCGAGGCGGTGCGCAGCGCTCTGGACCAGACCGTGCCCCCTCGGGAGGTCCTGGTCATCGATGACGGCTCCACCGACGGATCCATGGCCCCCCTCGCCGGCCTGGAGGGGGTGCGGGTCCTCGAAGGTCCCGGGCAGGGTCCGGCCGAGGCGCGCAATATCGGGATCGGGAACGCGGCCGGGGAGCTGATCGGTTTCCTCGACGCCGATGACCTCTGGCTCCCCCGCAAGCTGGAGTTCCAGATGACCCGCTTCCAGGACCCGGGGGTCGGGGTCGCGTTTACCGACTTCCTGCGGGGGGAAGACCCGAAATCCCCCGGCCCGCCCCGGCTACGCGACTATGAGCGGGTCTGCGAGGGAGACGTCCTGCGCCCTCTCCTGCACGAGAACTTCATCCTCACCTCGTCGATCCTGGCTCGACGGGACCTGCTGCGGGGCTGCGGCGGATTCGACTCGCGCTTCTTCGGGACCGAGGACATCCAGCTCTGGCTGCGCCTGGCCAGGGACACCCGATTCGCCTGGGTGCGGGAGCCGCTCGCCTTCAAGCGGGACCACCCGGACAACCTGACCCGGGCCTACGACTTCCCGTTCGCCCAGGTGAAGCGATGGACGGCCCTCAACGAGGAACTCGCGCCGGAGATCCCCGACGAAGCGAACTTCATCGGGGAACAGTTGGCCCGGGCACGCTATGCTGCGGGACGACACGCCCTGCGCCATGGGGACCTGCCGGCGGCGCGGCGGGAACTGGCCGGCGCCGCGTCCCACCCGGCCACCCGCGGGGCAAGCCGGCCCTGGCGACTCATGGCGGCACTTCCCGACCCGTTGGTGCGGACGCTCCTCGCCTTCAAGCAGGGACGCGGGGCATCCGATCGGGGCCCGGCCTAGGGCGCGACGGTGAAGGCGATCTGATAGTCGTCCTGGGCATCCCCGCCGCCCAGGCCATCCCCGTTGCCGTCGAGGGTCTCCCCGAACACCGCCGGCACCTGGGAGGAGAGCACCGCGGTCACGGTCTCCCCGGCCTGGAACGGCGCGCTGGCCCGGAACACGACAATGGTCCCCTCGCCGTCCACGGTGACCGTCCCGCTCACCGGTCCGGACACACTGCCGGTCACCGACACCCAGGAGGACCCCACCCCGGTCGCATTCACCTGGTCGCTGAGCAGGAACCGGACTTCCGCATCCGCGGGCACGGCGCCGTCCCCTTGCACCGGTGAGGAGTACAGGACCTGCAGGGATCGGGTCACCTCGACCGGATCAAAGGTGTCGGGAGGCGGAGGCGGCCCGCCGGTATCACCGAGCAGGAAACACCCCTCCCCGTTGCGCAGGGTGAGCGACGTGGTGGGACTGCCGATGCTGCCGTCGGGTGCGACCCGGCTCATGGCCGAAGGCAGGGTGATCTGCACCGCGGTATTGGTCGAGATGTCCTCGTTCCACGCTCCGCGCGAACGGACCAGGACCAGGCCGTTCTCGTAGTCCCGGCCGGTCACGAGGTAGTTGTACCCACGCGGATCGGTCCCGGACTGGAAGCTGTAGGGATCTCCCACGGATTCGCCGAGCAACGTGTTGGCCACGTCGATCGCCGGATTCCATACGCTGGACTCCCACCCGGAGGAGCTGACGTCGAAGGTTCCGATCATGAACAGGGACGTGCTGGGGGCGCGTGCGGCGAGGTAGAAGGCGAGGTTCCCGAGCTGGCCCTCCGCGTACGTGTAGGAGCCGGCGTAGCCGCTCACGCTCTGCACGACGAGGGAGGGAAGAAAGGCCTCGATCCCTGCGTTGTGGGCGTCACGAATCCGGGAGAACGCGTTGAGGACGGCGTACGTCCCGTTGTTGCGCACCGGGCTGTACTGGAACTCCATGAGCAGGACGTCGGCCACGTCGTAGGTCATGTAGGAGGGACTCCAGGAATTGGAGTTGTTGATCATCAACTTCTTGGCCTTGCCGTCCGGGTGCCAGCTCGCCGCGGTGCCCAGGGTGTCCTTGAGCGTGGTCAGGAACGGTCCGTAGTTGTCGTTCCAGTACCAGTCCTGGAACTCCGCCCCGCCGATGATGGCGTGGGTCGGATGCTCGCGGATCTGTCCCCCGGAAACCAGCGACCCCGTGTTCCACAGGGCATGCGCGGAATTGTCGAGAAAGATCCCGTCCGGATAGATATTGGTTCCGTTGAAGGTCTGCATCACGCCGTACGTCACCATGACCTCGCGCTGGATCTGCGCCGCTTCCGGGGTTCCCGCGTAGATGACCCGTCGGCTCTTGTTGGCGTAGTAGACAACCACCCGTGCATCCGCGGGGTTGGTCGCGCTGCCGCCCCCCCATCCGGGGATGCTGATCGTTTGTCCCTGGAGGGTGATCTGGGTGTCGTTCCAGTAGTGCATGTAGGCGGATTCCGGGTCCCATCCGTGCGCCGCCGCGGTACTGCTGATGAGGTCGTCCTCGGGGCTGGGGACGTAGTTGTCGCTTCCGGAGTTGTAGTGGTACCACTCGAAGCTCGGCTTACGCGCCTTGATGTAGGCGACATCCGTCCCGTACTCGATTCCGGTGACCCCGAACTCGTAACGGTCCGCCACCGTGTCGCGCCGACCGGTGTCGGAGGTGGGGACGTAGTAGATGATGCCGTGGCGCAGGTCCCCCCGCGCGGGTCCGGGGTTGACGGTGGCCGCGGTCTGGCAAAGGGCGAGCGCGAACGCCGCCACCAGAACCGAGCGCGTACTCAGCATGTGATGTCGTCCTCCTGAAGCCTGCAGACGGAAACCCTAGCCCAAATACACCCTAACGTGTCATTCATCTCCCTCAAAGTTCGGCAGTGGGCACCTTGCCCTCCACCACATCCTCGTAGATCTGTTCCATCCTGCGCACCCTGACCGAAAACGAGTACCTGGCCACCACCCGCTCCCGGGCCCGATCCCCCAACTGAACCCCCAACTGCGGTTCCTGCAGGACTTTGCCCACGGCGGTGACCAGGGTGGCCGGGCGCTCCGGCTCCGCGTAGAGGGCCTCGGTCCCGTCCCGGACCACTTCCCCCACGCCCCCCACGGGGGTGGCCACGATGGGTCTGGCCATGGCCATGGCCTCGAGGAGGGTGTTGGGTAGTCCTTCGGTCTTCGAGGCGAGGACGAACACGTCGAAGGCCGCGTAGAGGGCGCGCAGATCGTCCCGATGCCCCAGGAAGTGGACCCGATCCCCGAGTCCCCACCCCAGGGCGCGCAGGCGCAGTGTTTCGCGGAGAGGCCCGTCCCCCACCACGATGAGGCTCAGGTCGTCGTGCTGGACGGCGAGGACCCGGAAGGCGTCGATGAGACTCTCCACATCCTTGTCGATGCTCAGGCGCCCCACCGTGCCGATCTTCCGCCCGGGCGGGAGCCCCGGCGCCGGTGCGACCCCGTCCGGACACCAGGCGTCCACGTCGATGGCGTTGGGAACCACGGTGATGCGCTCCCGGTCCGCGCCGGCGATGACCATCCGATCCGCGGTGTGGCCGGACACCGCGAGGACGCGCGGGTAGGAACGCAACACCCGGAAGTCGAGGGCGTTGTAGCCCCGATGCTTGAGGCCGGTGGGACGGGACCAGCCATGGGCGGTGGCGAGAAGTCGCACCGGCGTGCCGCGGGTGATCCACGGACCCCAGAAGTCGGTCTTGAAATCGTGGGTGTGGAGGATGTGGCAACGCTGCTCGCGCAGCAGGCGACGCATGGTGGGAACCAGGAGTGGATCGAACTTGCCCCGGTCACGTACGTAGATGGGCTTCACACCGCTGGCCCGGGCAAAAGCCCGGATACCGTCGAGCGGATCCCCCGGTCGCACCAGGTAGAACGGGACGATGACCACGCGCTGGGGATCGTGACGGGCGGCGGAAAAGAAGATGGTCTTGTCCGGCCCGCCGCCGGTGGTGTCGGTGGCCCGGAACTCGGCCACCCGTACGGGACCCGTGCTCATGGTCGCTTTCCGTCGACCGACCCGCCGGTTCGCCCGCGGCGCCACCGGGCCGGCCCGAGACCCAGGAGCCCCAGCAGCGAGGCCGCCGCGCCCAGGGCCAGGCCCAGCGGGGCTTCAACGAGAATGCGCAGGAAGCCGGCGCCGTACCAGGCAAACCCCAGGGCCGTTGCGGCCAGGGCGAGAAGGCCGAGCATGGCCAGGGCGAGCGGTGCCGTCCCGCTGATCAGGGCCAGGACCGCCCCCAGGACCAGGGCACCTCCCCAGGCCGCGCGCGCGTCCGCATAGACGGCCAGGGGAAGTTCCAGGATGCGCGGCCCCACCGCGCGCCATCCACCCGGAAGGGCGCGCAGGGCGTCGACTACACCGGAGACCAGGCTGGATCCGACCCAACGCCGTCGCTGGACCCAGGCATCACCCCACGAGTCGGGTGCCCCGGAACGAACGGTGAGATGATCGAGATAACGCACCGGGACCCCGGCCTGCAGGAAGGTGAGCCCTTGCCCCCGGTCCTCGGCCAGCCCGTCCGAACGCCACGGACAACGGGCCAGCGCCTCGGATCCCAGGACCATCCCCGTCCCCCGCAGGAAAGCGGGAAACCCCAGTCGCGCACGACCCCGGTGGAACACCCGGTTCTCGAGACGCGAGGCGAATCCGTACAGCCCCGCCGTTCCCGCGCCCCGCTCCAGTTGCACCGCGGTCTGACCGGTTTCTTGCGCAGCGAGATGGATTCCGGCCAGGAACCCCGGATCGATCCGGCAGTCGGCGTCCAGCACCACCACCGCATCGCACGACGCGGTGCGCAGCCGCTCCAGTCCGGCGGCCAGCGCGGCCGGCTTTCCCGTGGCCGGGCCGGGCCGTTCCAACACATCCCAACCCGCATCGCGGGCCAACCGGGCCGTCGCGTCGCCGCAGGCATCGGCCACCACCAGGCAGTGCGCGGGGGGCTGCTTCTGCCCGGCCAGGTCCCGGATCAGACCGGGGAGAAGCGCCTCCTCGTTGTGCGCCGGAACCAGGACACCCAGACGCAACGGCGGCCGGGTCGGCTCCCCTCCCGCGGGAACCCGCGCCATCAGGCCGAGGAGGAGGGTGTAGAGAGCCCCCACCAGCCCGAGGAGGGTGAAGCTCCAGGCCAGGACATCGACAAGCATGCTCAGGCTTCGCTCCCGCTCCCGCTCCCGGTTCCGGGCGACGGCATGGGCAGCGAGCGGTGGATACGGTACACGGCGAGACCGATCGCGGCGTACTCGTACCACGTGGTGCGGAACAGACTGTGACCGAACACCCCGGCGATGAGGAGCACCATGATCCCGCTCCACAGACCATTGAGCAGCACCGACTCGAGATCCCAATCCGGGCCACGCGCCCGGATTTCCCCGGCCGCGGTGCGGTTGATCCGGATCATGGAGAAGAGAAAGAACGCGAACGCGACCGCACCCACGAGTCCGATCTCGGCCGGTACCTGCACATAGAGACTATGGGCCTCCGTCCAGCTCCGGGTAAACCCGGTGGAGTACGTGTAGGCGTGGGCCACTCCGAAGCAACCCGCACCCACCCCGAAGAACGGACGGTCCGACAGCATGTGCGCACCGGCGACCCAGGCATCGAAACGCCCTTCGGTCGACCCGTCGAAGCTCCCGCTGGCCGCATCGGCGATGGTGGTGTACCGCTCCCGATACTGTTCCGGCATGGATACGAAAACGACCGGCGCGATGGCAATGGCAATGAGGATCCACGCCGTCCGGTGGCGGGACTGCCAGATCAGGTGGCCGACTCCGGCCATGAGGGCCAGGAACGAAGCCCGGGAACCGGTGAGGAGGATGATGTAGATGGAGGCCACGACCCAGACCAGGAGGAAGAACCGGATCCAGGTACTGCGACTGACCCGGATGAGCCCGAACAGGACCGGGAGCAGCGCGGCCGTGGTGGTGCCCAGCGCGTTGGGATTGTCCGAGGCACTGGTGCGCCCGATGATGCGATCGATTCCCTGGGCATACAGGTAGGTGCCGGTATGAAAGTCGTAGAGCGCGGTGAAGCCGATGTAGGCGAGCAGGACGAGGTAGAGAACGAGAAACACCCGCAACCGGGACCGGCTGTCCACGAGATGCACGATCATGAGATAGAGCGCCACGATCTTGAGCATGTCCACGACCCGGTCCGCGGACCCGGTGACCCAGTAGGACCCGGGCACCGAGAGCACCATGGCGATGACGATGGCGAAGAGTCCGAGGGTCTGCCGGGACCCATCGACGACCAGGGATCCCTTCTCGCGGAAGATCCCGAAGGCCATGATGGCCAGGGTAAAGGCACCCACCAGCCGCTCGACCCGGAAGGCGTCGAGGGCCGGCCACTGTTCTCCCGGCCGCACGATGAAGATGACGAGGTAGATGAGGAATCCGAAGTAGGGATTGGCCAGGATGAGCAGGCCCACGGTGAGGGCGATCAGGGCGCCGATGATCATGAGCGGGTTCACGTAGACAAAGCCCAACCCGGCCGCCGCCGCCACCACCACCGCGGTGAGGACGAACAGGAACGACTGCGCCCACTTCATGGCGGTGTGAACACCGGGGGAGCTCGCGAAGGGATCGTGCTCGACCAGTTGCGGATTGGGGCGACGTTCAGGCTTGGACATGCTGCTCCTTGCCATGGGGAGCCGCCGGCCGCGTCATGGGGGACCGGAATCGCCGGGCATCGAACAGGCCGCGCCAGAATCCGAGAAGCAGTCCGGCATGGATCATGACCAGACAGACCGCGGTCCGAGCGGGTCGGCGCGGCGCGCGGCGGATTCCCTCGATCAGGACGATCAGGAGATAGACCGTGGCCAGGGCTCCCAACAGGACCGTGCCCTGCACCCCCATCAACAGGGGCAGGACGAGGGCGCCCACCCCCGCCACGCTCAGGCCGATAAGGCTCAGGGGCGCGGTGGATGGATGCCGGGCCATGAGTCGCGCTCGGCCACGCCCGTAACGGAACATCTGCCGCAGGAGCGCACCCGGTCCCGAACGGGCGCGATAGGCCACCGCGGCGCCCGGTTCCAGCCAGGCGGAAAAACCGGCCTCGTGGACACGGTGATTGAACTCGACATCCTCACAGGCGTCGAAGCGTTCGTCGTACCCACCCAGGGTTTCCAGGACCTCCCGGGTGTACGCGGCTCCGGCGGAGCGCGGATCCACCGGCCCGGCCTTGCCCCCGTAGATTTCCGATCCCGGCTTGTGACCCAACCGGGAACCCCGCGCCGCGACCACCGCCCCGGACCAACCCTCCTCGCCCAGCGCGGTCAGGGGTTGGGGACGACAGACGCAGTCCACCCGGTTGCCGGTGAAGGTCTCGACGAGCTGGACCAGGATGCGGTCATGGGGCAACCGACAGTGTCCATCGAGGAACATCACGTACGCTCCGCGGGCCGCACGCGCCCCCACGTTGCGACCGGGACCGCTTCGCCGGCCCGGATTGGCCAGGAGTCGCAACGAGGGCCAGTGCCCGGCCCGTTCGGCGACCAGGTCACGCGTTCCATCGGTGGATCCCCCATCGGCGACAAGTACCTCGTATCCGCCCGGGGGCGGGTCCTGCGCACGCAGCTGGTCCAGGAGCACTCCCAGATCCCGCCCCTCGTTGAGCACGGGAAGGACCACGGTGAGAACCGGCGCGACGTCGTCGGCCGCGCGCGGACTAGTCGTCCCCGGACCCTCGGTGGTACCCGTAGTCATAGTAGTAGCGGGGGTGATAGTAGTCGGGCGCGGCCTCGCGGGCGTTCCCCACCACCAGGCCCAGGATGTTCCCGCCCATCCCGAGACACAACTCGCGCGCCTTCTCCAGATGCGGTTTGGTCGTCTTCCCCGCCATGACCACGAGCAGGACTCCGTCCGCGAGCGGAATGAGCCCGGCCGCGTCGGCCACCGGAACCAGGGGGGGCGTATCGAGCAGGATGAGATCGTACCGGCTGCGCAGGAGATCGAGCGTGGGGCCGGTCCGCGCGGAATCCAGGATGAGCCCGGGAGCTTCCCGGTTCTTCCCGGCCAGGATGAGATCGAGGTTGGGAAGCGATGTCTTGACGATCGCCTCCTCCAGATCGCACGCTCCGCGCAGGAGCTCGGCGAGGCCGACGTGGGGTTTGAGCCCGAACATGTTGTGCATCTGCGGACGGCGAAAGTCGAGGTCCACCGCCAGCACCCGGCGATCCGGCATCAGGGCCGAGGTGGCAGCGAGGTACGACGTCGTGGTCGTCTTGCCCTCGCTCCCCACCGCGCTGGTGAGCAGGATCACCTGCAGCTTGTCGCGGCGACAGATACGCCACAAGCGGGACTGCAGCTTGCGGATCTCGGTGGCCAAGGGCCAGTCCTGGTGGACCGCTTCCAGTACGTTCATCGGAACAGCCCCTCTTCCGGCTCCACCGCGGTCACCGTGTCCGACTTGGCGCCCAGGTTGGGAAAGACGGTGGCCCGTGCCACGAAGAACCCCGCCGTGACCAGGACCACCCCGATCAGGGTGACCGGGATCCAGTAGCGCCTGAAACCCATCGGCTTGGGAACCGCGTGATCCAGCAACGGGATGGTGCCCAGGACCGGTTCCGGCGCCACGCGCTGGAAGTCGGGAAGCGCGCGGAGGGTCGGGTCGAGCAACTCGCTGAGAAACGCGAAACCGACCCCGATCAGCGGCCCCATGAGCAGGGCCAGGACGAGGATCTTGTTCTCGTCGGGGTAGCTGGGTCCCAGCGGGATCTGCGCCGGCTCGATACGATCGATCTGCATCCCGAGATTGGTGGTCTCGATGGCCTGGGAAAGATCACTGGCCAGCATCTGGTTCTTGAACGACTGCAGCAGCTCCCGGTTGCGATTCACTTCGTCCTGCAACCGGTCCAGTTCCAGGGCATCCGTCGGCCGGGCGGACACGTTGCGTTTGGAACTGGCGATCTGGGTGTTCAGGCTGCGGGCTTCTTCCCGCTGCAGGTCGGTGTCGATGGTGGCAAAGACGAAGGTGGCCATGGTCTGCCGCGCGTCCGCGCCGGCCGAGGGATAGTAGAGCGCGGCCTGACGCTCCAGCTCGTCGTAGAGTTCCGTGCGCTTGGTGGAGAGGGTGGTCCGCGAGGTGCGAATGGCCTCGGCGTTGCCCGAGCCCAGCTCATCCTCGGTAACCCGGCTCAGCGCATCGGCCACCTCGCCGGCCAGTTCCGCCACCTGGGGATCGCTCCGCAGCAACGAGGCATCGGCGATGAGCCCCATGCTCGATACTTCCCGGGCGAACGAGTTCACCCGGGCCCCGGCGGTCTCCGCGTCGTCGGCCAGTCGCTTCTGCAGGCTCTCGGCCGCGATCAGGTTCTCCTCGCGCACCAGCCGGGTGGTCAGCTCGGTGGCGATGACGGAGCCCTGGTAGCGCTTCAACGCGTCCTCGGAGGCGCGCAGCTGCTCCTCGTAGACCCGGAGCTGGTCCTCGCCGAACTTGCGCGCCTGGCGCAGACGTTCGAGTTCCTTCTGCATGGTCATGTCGATGTAGAGTTCGGCCACCCAGTGGGCCAGGAGCTGGGCCGTCTTGGGGTCATAGTCCCGCACCACGAAACGATAGAGACCCGGGCCGGCGGTCTGGACATCGATCCGGGCCTGGATCCCCCCCACCAGCATGCGCAAGGCGATTTCCTGGGGGGAGAGGCCGGAGCCCGGTTCCACCTGGTTGCGCGCGGCGGCCAGGATGGCCGGATCCTCGTGCATCCGCAGGACCTTGACCAGCCGCTCGACAAAGGGACGGCTCTTCACATAGCTGACGATCTGCGCGGCCCGGTCCCGTTCCGCCCGGAATCCCCCGCCCCCTCCACGGACCCCGCTCACGATCGCTTCCAGCTCGCGCGAGAGGGGTTGGCGATCCTGGACAAACAACGTGGCCGAGGACTCGTACTCCCTGGGGATGAAGCTCAACGCCACCAGGGCGGAGCAGGTGGTGGCCACCGTGCACAGGACCAGAAGCCACTTGCGGCGCCACACCACGCGCCAGTAGTGGCGCAGGTCGATGCTGCGATCGAGTGTTTCCGCCATGGTCAGTTTTCGTCCCCGAGATTACGGGTGAGCAGGACGAGGCTCGTGATCGCGGTCAACAGCGGTACGACCTGGAGCACAACCCGGAAGAAGGACTCTCCCGTCGTTTCGCGGGTGGGAATGGTGATGGTGTCCCCGGGTCGAACCCCGACGTTGTCCATGGGGACCCCTTCATAGAGATAACCCTGGAGATCCAGGTGATAGACGAGGACGCCGTTCTGCGAGGGACGGGTGAGACGCACCTCGGAGAGATCCGCATTCCCGACCGCGCCGCCGGAAACGGTGAGGGCCCGCAGGACCGACTCCACTCCACGCGCCGGATAGATTCCCGGGCTGGCCACCGCCCCCAGGACCTGGATCTGCTCTCCCCCGGGCAGGAAGTTCGCGCTCAGGGCCGGCACCACCACGTTGTCGCCGGGTTGCAGCACGGGAAGCGAACCGATGCTCGTCCCCTCGACCCCCCCGCTGAGATCCACGGTCACCGTGGTGGGGCCCTGGGAATCCGAACTGCGACGCACCACCTGAACCCGGGACATGTCCGCGCCCGGAGTCTCGCCCCCGGCGGCCAGGATGGCGTCCCACAGGGTGGGAGGGTCACGAAAGACATGACGCCCGGCCGCCCGGACCTCGCCCACCACGTTCACGTAGAGGCTGGCGAACTCGGTGACGGTGACGAGAACCTGGGAGATTCCCGGGTCGAGAATGGAGTAGCGACGCTCCAATTCACGACCGAGGCCGTCCGGAGTGAGGTCCCTGGCCTGGACGCTGCCCAGCAGGGGCAGGGTGACGTTACCGTCGGTATCCACGATATACACGCCACTGAGGTCCGGCCGCTGCCAGACCTGGATCTGAACCTGGTCGTCGATACCCAGCCGATAGGCCGAGTCCTGCGCGGAGCTCGAGCCGGGCAGACCCAGCCCGGTCAGGAGCATGGCCGCCGCGACCCAAAGGATACAACGTCGCATCACGCCTTCCCTCTTGTGGTCACGCCGGTCCGCGCAGACCGGCTCGATCCGGTCTCCGGCGACTCTGTAGGCGGGGGGAGAACACCTTGGTAGACGTCCAGGTAGGCCTCGACCGAGCGGACCCACGACACATCCGTTTCCATCCCCCGCCGCATGATCTTCGCCCATCGCGAGCGATCTTCATAGAGGCGGACCGCGTTCGTCATTGCCCGCACCAGGGCACCCCCCTCGTAACTCGTGAACACAAAACCAGTTCCCTCATCCGAACCCGGCTCGACCGGGATCACGGTGTCGGCCAGTCCACCGGTGGAACGGACCACCGGCACGGTCCCATAGCGCTGCGCCACCAGCTGCGTCAGCCCGCAGGGCTCGAATCGGGACGGCACAAGCAAGATATCGGCACCTCCCTGGATCAAATGAGCCAATGGCTCGTCGTATCCCCGCTCGTAGAAGACGCTTGTGGGGTTCGACGCCGCCCAGTCCCGGAAGAAACCCTCGTAGCGGGTCTCCCCCGAACCCAACACCACCCAGGCGGCCCCCATCCGATCCAACATGGCCACGCTCATCTGGAGCAGGTCGATTCCCTTCTGCTCCACCAGGCGTGAAATCAAACCGACGACCGGCCGCCCCGCCACCAGGTCCAGGCCGGTTCTCCGGGCCAGGGCCAGCCGGTTTTGCCGCTTGCCCTCGATCGCGGTGAGCACTCCATAGTTACGCTCCAGAAGCGGATCCTGTTCCGGATCCCAGACCCGGGTGTCCACCCCGTTGAGGATGCCCCGGATCCCCCCCCGTTCCCGAAGCACCCCGGAAAGTCCCTCCCCCCCCGGCTCTTCCAGGATTTCGCCCGCGTAGGTAGGGCTGACCGTGGTCACCGCCGAGGCGTCGGTGAGGCCCGCCTTGAGCCAATTCAGCTTTCCGTAGAACTCGAGAGCTCCCCCCGGGGAACTCGCCTCTCCCTCGGGAATCCCCGTCAAACCGAGCAGGCCCGGATCCACGATCCCCTGATACCGGAGGTTGTGCACGGTGAGGAGGGTGGGGGTTCCGGCAAGAAACGGGGCCAACGCCGGGTTCCGGGCCAGGAGAACGGCGACCGGAGCCGCCGCATGGTCGTGCAGATGAAGCACATCCGGTTTCAGGTCCACCCGCTCCAGCAGCGCCAGAACACCACGGGCAAACGCGACCGTGCGTTCCGCTTCGTCGGCAAAACCCTGACCGGTGTCCGGGGCCCCGTAGATTCCCCCGCGATCCCGAAAGGCCGGATCCCCGAGCAGGAGGATGCGAACACCGGGAGGCCCGCCGATCAGACGGGACACCCACTGCCGACGATCCGCTCCCCCGAGGGGCAACCGGAACCCGGCGTGCGGGAGGCGTTCGACCTGGGCATCGCGGAGATCCTCTCCGTAGTCGGGGAGGACGACGGTGACATCCTGGCCGCGCACGGCGAGGGCGGCGGCCAACCCGGCCACGGCATCGGCGAGTCCCCCGACCTTGGCCCAGGGAGCCAGTTCGGGGGTGACATGGACGATGCGCAACCGTCGTTCCCGTTTCACCGGAACCTCGCCTGGGCGCGCAGGCGACCGGCTGCGTCCTCGGGAAGGGTTTCGTTGATCCAGATCCCGGTGCCCTTCTCGAATCCTCCGACCTCCGCGGTCTTGGGAAGGACCTCCAGGGACCAGTGCGCTCCGGGTCCCGGCTCGCCCGGGTGCAGGACCAGGTTGAACGGCCGGTCTCCCAGCAGGTCGCGCAGTCCGCCCAGGGTATCGCGGAGACGGCGCGCGGTACTCTCGAGCAGGGCATCGGGGGCCTCGTCGAACAGGACGCCATGCGTGCCCGGCACGATCCAGGTCTCGTAGGCAAACCGCGACGCCTGCGGGCAACCCACCGCGACGGCATCGTCCAGGAACACCCGTCCGGATTCGTCCTGGGTGAGTCGACAGACGGGGCAACGATCCGGATCGGCCACGGCGTGCGACGGGATACGCACCGGCAGCCCCACGATCTGGCTGTGCGGATGCGGCAACGAGGCGCCGGCGGCGGCACCCTGGTTCCTGAACACCACCACCGAAACCACCGAGGGCTCCTCCCGGATCGCCCGCACCCGGTCCCGCCAGGCGGCGAGGACGGTGCGCCAGTCGGGCACGGAGCGATCGGCCGGGTGCTCCCCATGGTCCGCGCTCTCGATCACCACCTCGTGGACGCCGGTGGCGGGGAGAACCCCCGAATCCCCGGTCCGGGCGCCGGCGGGATGGAGCGCGGGATACCGGTTGGGAACCACCCGCAAGGTCCAACCCGGTCCGTTGGCGGGCAGGTGGCCAGAACGTCCCCACGCCAACCGTTCGGGCGGGGTCTCCTGCTCCCGGCCCGGACAGAACGGGCAGGGTTCGCTGGATCCGATCGGACGCTGGGAACGCATCGGGGCATAGAGAATCCACGGACTTCCCGGGTCGGCACGTCGAAACGAGGCGGTCATTCCTCGTCAGTTGGGCCGCAGGACCAGCGTCTCGGCCACCCAGGCGCCGCTCCAACCGTTGCTCAGCACGTCGGCGCGGAACGCATCGGCATCCTGACGAACGAGGAAGTCCCCCACCCGCACCTTGTAGAAAGGCGGCTCGTACTCGACGTAGACCGGTTGCCGGCTGATCGCGCGGAACTCCGCCGCCTTGTCGTCGGCCAGCTGCAGGTTCGACGAGGCAAAGATCTGTACCCGCCAACCCGGGGTGAACTGCCGGGGATCCGGCGGAATCGTTTCCTGCCCGGCGCCGGCCGCCGCGGTCCCGGCCGCCGCAGCGGTCGCCGCGGCTTCGGGCGTCGGGGCCGGGGTGGTGGCCTGGGAAGGTGCGGGGGGAGGGACCATCATGCCGCTGGTGTCCCCCGCGGCCGACTCCAGGGTGTCGAGCGGCGACTCGACCCGCACCTCCCACTCGGCGTTGGCCAGTTCGGTCTCGGGGGATGGTGCCCCCTTGCCACAACCAAGAATGAGGACGGGGACCAGGACGGCCCCGATCCAGGGAAGCAGTGGATGTCGCATGTCATTCCTCCACGAGATGTCGGGTGCCGGGGCTGGCTTCAAGACGAGCCACCAGATCGCGCACGTCCTGGGCACGATCCTTGGCCATGACCAGGGTGGCGTCCGGGGTATGAACCACGACCGCGTTCGGTATCCCGAGCACGGCCACCGTTCCCCCATCGGACCAGGCGATGAGTCCGGGGCTGTCCTGGGCGACCACCGACCCATGTCGATACCCGTCGCCCGACCCCAGGCGTTCGAGGGCTCCCCAGGAACCCAGATCGTCCCAGGGGAAGGTGGCCGGAATTACCGCGACGTTTCCGGCCGCCTCCAGCACCCCGTAGTCGACCGAGATCGACGGTGCGTGCGCGTACGCCGCATCCAGCCCCCGGGGTCCGGTCGCGCTGAACCGCAGGGACCGGAAGGCCCGATCGAGGCGCGGCACATGGCGGCGAACCGCCTGCGCGTACACCCCGGTCCGCCAGGCAAACACACCGCAGTTCCAGAGCAGGCCGTCCCTCACATAGCGACGAGCCCGGGCCGGAGTGGGTTTCTCCACGAACCGCCGGACGGCGCGGGCCGGCCCCCGCCCCAGCGGCTCTCCCGCGCGGATGTATCCATAGCCGGTTTCCGGACGGGTGGGATGGACCCCGATCAGGACCAACCGGTCGGCACGTTCCGCCGCGACGAGGGCCGATCGCAAGGCGCGACGGTAGGCGCCCGCACGCGGGACCCAGGCGTCGGCGGGCACCACGACCAGGCTCGCGCCCGGGTCCGCGGCCTCGATGGCCAGCACGGCAAGGTGAATGGCCGGCGCGGTATTGCGCCCCACCGGTTCCCGCAGGATCCGCGCCGGGGTGAGCTCGGGGATTTCCTGCCGGACACGCCGGGCATGCTCGGCCGCGGTCACCACCCAGATCCGCTCGGCCGGAATCAGGGGGAGCAGGCGTTCAAACGTGGCGCGCAGGAGGGACTGCTCCGTGCCCAGGGGCAGGAACTGCTTTGGTCGGCGCTTTCGACTGACCGGCCAGAAGCGGACACCGCTTCCACCGGCGAGAATCACTGCGTGTCGCATGCCCTCCCCTTTCACGACGCGGGGAGCTTAGCGCATGCGGCCCACACTGTCCCGCCCCGCCGGTTGGACGCGGGGAGAAAAACGCTGGCGTGAGCGTGCGGCGGTTCGCTACGGTCCTCCGATGGTTACCCGTCTCAAGGCTTTCCTCGATGCCCTGCTCGCCCGGCTCTTCACCGAACGTCCGGCGGAGATTGCCGCCTGGTTCTACGACTACTTCGATGAACTGGACAGCGACGAGGGACGCCGTCGCTACGCACGCATGATCGTCTCCGACCTCGACCTGGCCAAGTTCGATCCCAAGGGCAAGGTGGTCCTGGACGCGGGCTCGGGATTCGGGGTCACCCTGCTGTGTCTGGCCCGGTTGGAAGCCCGCCTTGCGCTGGGGCTCGAGGCCTATGCGCCGATGGCCGGCACCGCGCACCGTCTCCAGCAACGTTTCGCCCGCGAGCTTCCGGCCGCGACCCTTTCGGCCAGCGTGCACGCGATCCCGGTCGCCGCAGCCAGCGTGGACTTCATCTACTGCAACGAGGCGCTGAGCCATTTCCTGGATCCCTCGGCCTTCCTTGCCGAAGCGGCACGCACCCTGCGTCCGGGGGGCATTCTCTTCATTGCCGACGGGAACAACGGCGCCAATCCACGCACCGCGGCCGAAGTGCGGGAGGTGTGGCGTCGTTTCGAGGAGGGCCCCCCCGTGGAGGACTTCCACGGACACCGCATCGAGACCCCCTACCGGGACCAGCGCCGCAGCCTCATTGCCGCCGCCCTGCCGGGTCTGGGACCCGCGGTGCTCGATCGCCTGGCCTGGGGCACGTTCGGGCTCCATGGCGCGGCGGTGACCGAGCGGGCGCGGGAACTCCTCGCCGGCGGTACGCTCCCCACCGACCCCCCCGAGGTGACCACCTGCCCGGTCGACCCGGTGAAAGGGGACCACATCGAGAACCTCATCCACCCCGAGGCCATGCGGGAGGAACTGGAAGGCCTGGGATTCTCGGTCCGGGTGGCCGCCCACTTCGGCGGGGCGCGCTCCCCGCTCATCGCCGCGGCCAACCGGGTTCTCCGGGCGGCGACGCCGCTCACCCTGCCCATGGCCCGCTCGGTCAAGATCGTGGCGACCCGCAGGAGCGGCTAGCGGTCACTCCGCGGAACGCTGCCCCCCTGGCGGGCGACCAGGATCTCCCGATAGATCGCTTCGACCTGATCCACCACCGTGCCCCACTGGAACCGGTGCGCGAGGTCCGCGGCCACCGTGCGTTCATAGGCCGCCACGCGGTCCGGATTCCGGTCGAGGGCGGTCAGGGCCTCGGTCAGCGCGTCCACGTTGTCGCTGGCGAAGGAAGGGCAGTCCTCCCCCACCACTTCGAGGTTCTCCGGGATGTCGCTGACCAGGGTGCAGCGTTCGAAGGACAGCCCCTCGAGGAGCGCGATGGAGAGCCCCTCCAGGGTGGAGGGGAGCACCACCGAGTAGGCGTGACTCCACAGGGCTTCCAGTTGCTCGCCATGCACGTATCCGGTGAAGACGGTGTTGGGAGGCGCGGCGGCGTGGAGCGACGCCACGTAGTCGTCGGTGAACGAGGAACCCCCGGCAATGACCAGCTTGCGGTCGGTCCGCAGACGCCCGAACGCCTCGAGCAGCAGGTGGGCCCCCTTCTCGGGGGTGAGCCGGCCGACGAACAGGAAATACTTCCCCGGCTCCACGCCCCAGGGCTCCAGCAGCTCGGCCGGACGGCGGATGGGAAGTCCCACCCCGTTGGGGACGTAGTCCGGCCGGATGCGGTACTTCTCCTCGAAGTAGCGTTGCAGGGTGCGCGACACCGCGATGGTCCGGTCCGGGCAGTGCGCGGCCGGGTACTCGCAGTGCTGGAGCAGGTACGTGGCGAGCTTCCCCCACTTCTCCCGTTCCCAGTCCAGCCCGTGCAGGGTCACCACGCTCCCCATGCCCCGCAGATGCGGCGCCCACGAGAGCGCGGCCGGGCCCAGGGCGTGGTAGTGGACGATGTCCACCGGATGGGCGAGGGCGTCGAGGGTGGCCAGCGCGGTGTGGCTCGGGGTGTCCAGATGCTTCGTGCGCAGGGTTTGCTTGGGAACCCGCTCCATGCCGCGATGCGGTTTCGAACCGCCGGCGTAGTAGGGACGGGTGTAGACCCGCACCGAGTGCCCGCGCTCGACGAGCAGGGCGCCGATCTCCTCCACATGACGTTCGATGCCGCCGTACGAGGCGGGGATGCCCTTCTGTCCGATCATGGCGATCCGCATCAGGCCACCACCGCTTCGTAGACCGCGAGCAGACGATCGAGATGCGAGTCGGGATCGAAACGCTCCGTCACCTCCCGCCGGGCCGCCCGGCCCAGGGTCTGTGCCTCGCGGGGTTGCAGGCGGAGCATGGCGTCGGCGAGGGCGGGGGCGGAACCCGGTTCCACGAGGAATCCGGTCTCCCCGTCGCGAACCAGTTCCGGGATGCCCCCGATCGCGGAACCGATCACCGGTGTCCAACTGGCAAACGCCTCGAGCACCACGTAGGGCTGGTTCTCGTACCATGTCGAGGGAACGACGAGGGCCCGCGCCCTGGCCAGTTCGCCACGCAGGGACACCTCATCCAGATGTCCAAGGAAGCGGACCCGATCGCCAAGGGGTTGGGCCCTGCGATGGAGTTCCTCTTCCAGCGGGCCGGTCCCCGCGACGCGCAGGGTCAGGCCGGGGGCCGACTCCAACGCCTCCAGGAGCACCTCGATCCCCTTCTCGGCCGAAAGCCGACCGGCGTAGAGGAACGAGGCCCCCCGCTCGCCCGGCTCGGACGGAAACATGTCCGCGCGCAGACAGTTGGGAAGGGTCTCCATGCGATCCGCGGGGAGACCGTGGGCGACCAGCGTGTCGGCGAGAAACCGACTCGGGGCGAGAAACCGCGCCACGCAGTCCATCCAGCCACGCCACTGCCCCACCTTGAGTTCCAGGGCGGCAATGACCGAGCGGGCCAGGGAGCCCGACTGGCAGCGATGCCGTACCGCGGGGAAGACGCGTCCATGTCCGCACTCGGTGCAGGGGCTGCCGTCGCGTAGGAAGGTATAGACCGGGCAGGCCCACTGGAAATCGTGCAGGGTCTGCACCACCGGCACGGCCCGTTCCCGCAACGCTTCGAAGAGCGCACCCGAAAGCTGGTGATGCACGTTGTGCAGGTGGGCCACATCGGGACGGAAGGCGTCCACGAGGGCCAACGCCTTGGCTCGGGTTTCCCGGTTGTAGACGGTCCGGGTCGCCGCACCGAGCGCGGCCAACCCGCCGGTGTCGTACTCGACCCGCGAGACGAAATGTTCCGCGTAGGGGGTGGGCCGGTTCGACGGATGGTGCATGCTGAACGGGGCCACCGCATGACCCCGCGCGGGCAGCAGGTCGAGAAGGTCGAACAGGTAGCGTTCGGATCCGCCCTTGAGAAAGAAGAACTTGTTGGCCTGGAGCACCCTCACGCCGCGACGCTCCCTTCCCAGACCCCGAGCAGCGCGTCGACCGCCGCGTCCAACCCGTAGCGCGAAACCGACACGCCGGCCCGCCGGATCAGACGCTCGCGGGTTTCCGGTTCGGCCAGCAGGACATCGACCGCGTCGCGGAACGCCTCCGCATCCCCGGGGGGCACCAGGAGCCCGGACCCACCGTCCTCCAGCATCGCGGCCAGGTCGCCGACCCGCGTGGCAACCACCGGGACCCCGGCGGCCATCGCCTCCAGCACCGACACCGGTTGGGTCTCCACCACCGGATGCGACGGGAGAGCGAACACGGTAAAGGCAGGAAGCAGCCGGAGCACGTCCGAGCGCCGCCCCAGGAAGTGCACCGCGCCGGCCAGATCCGGTTCGGCGGCCCGGGCCTCCAGGGCGGCCCGTTCGTCCCCTTCGCCGACCAGCACCACCTGCAGGTCCGGATAGCGGCGGCGCAACACGGCCGCGCTCTCGAGCAGCACGCGCTGGTTCTTCTCGGGCCGGAGCATGGCCACCGTTCCCAGGACCGGTCCCGAGGCGGGAAGATCCAGCGCCTCCCGGGCCCGCGCCGGGGTCGGCAGGTCCCGGAACCGCGAGAGGTCGATCCCGTTGGGAACCACCGCGATCTTCCCCGCCGGCACCCGTTCCCGGGTGGTGAGGTATTGCGCATGGCTCGGGCTGAGCGCGAGCACGTGGTCGTAGGAAGGCAAGGCGAGACGGAACCAGCGCCCCAGGCTCGATCGCCCCCCAAAGAGTCCGGTGCTGTGGATGGCGACCACCCGCCGCTCTACCCCGGCCAGGGGGGCCGCCACCGAAGTGGCCACCACCGCGTTCTGGTGATCCAGCGTGTAGACCGCACGCGCGGTGGAGAGGCGTCGTTGCAGCCGCGAGACCCCGGCCAGGGGCATGCGCCCCGGAGCCAACCCGCTCTCGAGGTCCACCTCCCCGGCAAGTTCGGCCCCGATGTCCCCCGGTTCCCGCAACAGGGACCAGCGCACGTCGTGGCCGCGTTCCAGCAGCTTGCGGGTCAGCGCCGCGGCCATGGTCTCGGCCCCGCCGCGGACAAGGGTGGACCCCACGAAATGGATGTTCACGAAGGACCACCATCGGGGTTTCCGGGGCGACGCAACGAGCTCTTGATGACACGCCACACGAACACCCAGCCGGTGCTCACGTAACGTTTCCAGAGACGGCCCGGCTCCTGGGCCATGCGGTAGAACCACTCCAGACCGACCTGCTGCATCCAGCGCGGCGCACGACGCACGAGACCGGCCAACACGTCGAACGACCCCCCGACTCCCATGCTCACCCCGGCTCCGGTCGCCTCCCAGTTGCGGTCGATCCAGAACTCCTTCATCGGGGTTCCCATCGCGACGAACAGCAGATCGGGGCGGGTCTCCCGGATGGAGGCGACCAGGGCCGGCTCCTCTTCCGCGGTGAAGTAGCCGTGGTGGGATCCGGCGATCCGCAGGGTGGGGTAACGTTCTTCGAGAACGGTCAGCATGCGCTCCAGGATCTCGGAGCGTGCTCCCAGGAAGTACACCCGGTGACCCTTCTCGGCCGCATGCTCGACGAGGGCTTCCATGAGGTCGATGCCGGCGACCCGTGACGTCCGGACCCCGGCCACCAGGGGCAGGGCCCAGACCACGCTCATCCCGTCGGCGATGATCAGCTCACAGGTGGAGACGGCCCGGAACAACTCCCGGTCGCTCTCCATCTTGACCAGCTTGG
Source organism: Candidatus Eiseniibacteriota bacterium (assembly GCA_942491735.1). Taxonomy (GTDB): domain Bacteria; phylum Eisenbacteria; class RBG-16-71-46; order JABDJR01; family JABDJR01; genus CALOCN01. The sequence continues at coordinate 2,449,444 of CALOCN010000014.1, forward strand.
CCGCGTTGACCACCCCCACCCGGCCCGGCGCTCCCGAAGCGATCCGCCGGGATACCCACTCGACGGCATCCGCGAGACGCATCGGATCGACGGGACAACCGAGCAGGATGGGACGGGGCTTGGCACTCACGGACGGATCCTCGACGGGTTCAGGACAGGGGGCGCGAACGCGGGCATTCGAGTCTGGGTTATCGACGAGGGGGCAGCAACCCCGTAGCCGGATCGACCGGCCCGCCGACCGCCGGCCTCACCGAAGCCTCCCGGACAACGGGAGAAAACGAGCGTAAAAGTATAAACCATGGACCCTTAGAACGCGTTAATCCGGGGTTGCACTAGGGCTTCTTGAGTTTCTTCTTGAGCCGATCGAGGAGTCCCGGGTCCTTGATCGTGTCTTCCAGCAGCTCCTCCAGCTTGTCCGTCTGCTCGTCCTTCGCCCGCTCCGCGGCGCGGGCGGCAAAACGATCCCAGTCGAAGAGAACCTCGGGGGACTGCGGGGTGCCCCGGACCGCGAGGTCGATGGGGATCCGCCCCGACGCGTCGGTCACGTGACGGGCCAGGACATCCAGACCGGAGGGAAGCGTCACCCGATCCGCATCCACCAGAAGGAGACCATCGAGGGCCAGCGTCCGATCGAGCCCCACCGAACCCCCGAAGCGCCAGCGCAGGCCGTCCTGGTCCAGTCCCAGACTGTCCACCACCACCCGGCCTTCCTTGACCTCGACCACCCCGATCAGATCCCGGAACTTCCACCGCTTGGGATCGGCGCCCTTCAGCTGAAGACGCTCGATCACCTCGGTCACCCCAGGAAATCCTTCAAAGACCCCGTCGCTGACCCGGAAGTTCACCCCGGCATCCAGCCCCTCGGTGCCGGTGCCGATCCCGACCAGCCCGAAGGTCCCGTCCATGCGACCGGTGATGCGGCCGGTGGGGAGTCGGGATGCGGTCCAGGGCCCCACATCCACCCCCCGCACGTTTCCGGTGAGCCGCAGGGTGGACTCGGCCTGATCGCCGGTCCCGGGAGTCCATCCCCCCACCGCATCGACACGCCCCCCGGCCATCGCCCCTTCGAAGGATTCCAGGACCCACATCTCCCCCTCCCGGGTGATGCGGCCGCTTCCTTCGGTGAGCGGAGCATCGGCCAGGGCGACCGTGACCTCGCGCAGGGTGATCACATCCCCTTCGATCTGCAGGACCCCGCTCGTGGCGGGAAAGATCCGTTCGGAACGGACAACCACCAGGTCCCGCAGGCGCACCGACCCGTTGGGACGCGGGGGACCGTCCCCCTGTCGCGCCACCGAGAGGTCCAGGGTGAGCGTCCCCCCGGTGAGTCCATTGCCGGCAAGTTGCCGTGGACCGAGAACCCCCTCCAGCGCCGGCGCCGCAACCGTTCCGGCCAGACCGGCCACGAGGAGTCCGGCCGGCACATCGTAACGACCGGTGACCTCGAGCGGATGACTGCCCACGTACACCGTGGCCTTCGTGATCGCTCCGCCGTTCCCGTCGAACCGCATGGCGGCTTCGCCCCGCACCCGCTCGCGGGCCCCTTCCCCCAGGATCATCGAAGCCTCGGTGATCCGCGCCAGACCGGAGATCCGGGCTCCGGCCGTGCCCATGCCCACCACGAGGTCCTCGACCGCGATCGTCCCCGCCGGTTCATAGGGAGCGATGAGCGCGGCCTGCTCCTCCCCGGCCAGGGGGATCAGACGGTCCAGCTCCACCGGGTCCACCCCGCCCCGCAGTTCCCCGATCCATCCCTCGGCGGTCTGCTCCAGCTCCCCGGCCAGGGTGGCCTCCAGTTCCAGGACGCCCACCACCAACGACTCCACGACAAGTCGGGTCCCCGCGGGATTCAGCTGCATGCGGGAGGCCAGCGACACATCCCCGATCTCCCGCACGGCCCCTGCACCGTGCTGGCGGAGCTCGTCGATCCCCCCCGAGGCTTCGATGGTCGATCCGGTGGCGGGATCCATGACGTAGCTTCCGCTCATCCCGAGGCCGGCCAGTTCGAATCCCCCCGAGGGGGTCTCGCGACGGAACGATCCGTCCCGCACTTCCCAGCGTCGCACGCCCAGGAATGCGAACACCGGGGACCGCGAGAGACCGTCGCTCTCCCGCGTGGTGGCCCGTGTCGCCACCCGCGGCCGTTCCAGGACCACGCGCTCCAGGCCGACTTCCTTGCGCAGGAGCGGAAGGAGACGCAGGGTCGCATCCACGCGGTCCACTTGGGCGTTGAGGCTCCCATCCGGAGCGACCACCGAGAGGGAATCGATTCGGAAGTGGACGCCGCCCAACCCCAGGGCGGTGGAGGCGGGTCCGGCTTCGATGGCATAGCCGGTGGAGCCGCGGACGCGATCGAGCACGTTCTGTTTGATCGACTCCGAGTCCACGAAACGAACGGCAATGAACGGCAGGGCAACGAGGACGACGAGGAACCCGGCACCGATCAGGAGCGGACGACGACGCAGGCGACGCCCGCTCACAGGGCCGCCAGCGCTTCGCCCGGGGCCCACCCCTGGAGCTTCTCGGAAACACGGATCTCGAACCAACCGGAACTCTCGCGCAGCACATCCACCTCGGTTCCATCATGAAGCCGGAAGGACACGGTGTAGTCGGTGCCGGGGCCGGATCGGATCTCCACTTCCGGTTGCACGAGGACGGCTTCGCTTCGCCCGGAGACCTGACTCCACTCGAACAGGAGCGCCGCGCAGAGCAGGAGCGTCACGCCCCCCAGCACCGCCTGGAGCACCGAGGCCCCGGTCCTCTCCCGTAGCACCCGCAGGCGCAGGGCGGCAACGACGCACAGCGCGGTCACGACGATCAGGAGCAGCGCCGCGGCCCGTTCCGGCCCCAGTCGCAGGCGACCGATCCAGGCCATGCGTGAATCCCCGCTCGCGTCCGGCTTCACGTCCTGGGTCAACGAGCGGGCGTATTCCAGGTTGAGCCGCGCGCTCTCGTAGTTGGAGCGCTGGGCGAGGGCCCGTCGCAGATGGAGAATGGCCAGGCCGAGTTGGCCCTGCTTGAGGTAGGCGTTGCCCAGGTTGTACTCGAGTTCCGGCGCGGAAAGACCGTCGTCGAGCAACTGCGCGTACAGGGCCGCCGCCCGGGCGAAGTCGCCATCCTGATAGGCCTGGTTCCCCTCCAGGAACCGCTCCGCCGCCCCCGGCGGAGGCACGGCCAGGGCGGGACCCGCCACCAGCATGCAGAGGATCACCCAGAACCCCTTCATCGCACGGCCTCCAGACGGTCGATCCATGTCCCCGCCTCGGCGATCCAATCCCCGTCCCCGGACTCCCCCCCCGACGGGGCAAAGCGTGCCGCATCGCACCCGTCGAGAAACGCGAGGAGCGCCGACTCGTCCAGGCCCAGACCGCTCACCGTCCCCGCCACCTGTTCCCGGGTGATCCCGGCCGAAGGAAGATTGAACCGATCGGCGACATAGCCGCGTACCGCCTCCGCGGCCAGGCCGGCCCGCTCCTCGGCCGGGCTCTGGCCCGCGGTCCTGAGAATCCGTCGTGCCTCCCGCGCGGCGCGGCTCCGGCGGCTCAGGGCCACATCCGATCCGAACCGGCGCCGGCGGCGTTCCCATCCCCACAACCCCGCATAGGCCAGCACGGGCAGCGGAAGCAGAACGAGCCAGCGCAACACGCGGCGCCCTACGGTGGAGGTTTCGACAAACGCGGGCATCGCGGTTTCGATGAACCGGATATCCCTCCCCACCACCTCGATGTCTCCCCGGGCGGGACCGGAGTTCCCGGGCTCACCGGACGCCGCGGCCGCGGACACGAGCAGGGTGATGGGTTCCGTGCTCAGGTCCCGGTACCGCCCGGTCCGGGGCGAGAAGACGGGAACCCGCACGGCGGGGATCACCTGACGCCCGGCGGTCAACGGCACGAGAACGTACTGCTGGGTCACCGTCCCGCCGAAGCTGAGCCCGCGCATCTCCTCGATTCGGTTGGGCTGTGATGGATAGACGCGGAACCCCGGCAGGTCGGGCAGGGGGATCGACTCCAGGGTGCGCAGGTTGCCCTGGCCGCTGACCTTGAGGATGAGGGTGACCGGGTCGTTCTGGGCCACCTCGGTCGCGTCCACCGAGACATCCAGCCGGAAGTCCCCCACCACCCCGTCGAACCCGGGAGGCGGATTGGGTGGAAAGGGCTTCACGTCCAGTTCGATGGGATCCGTACGCAACACCATGCGGGTTCCGTCGAATCGTCCCATGAGACGGCGAAAGGGATCCTGACTCCCCCGGGACTGCGCCTTGCGCACCGTGGCCTGCAACACCGCTTCCCCGATGGTCAACCGTCCCGGCGTGGTCGGGAAGACCGCCATGGCCACTTCCAGGACCTGATACCGCTTGCCGTCGAGGGTTTCCATACGGGCTTCCTGGTTGGGCAGTTGTTCCTTCCAGAACCCCTCCGTGGTGGGAGGGGAAAACCCGGGGCTCTCGAGCAGGGTGAGCTGGGAGTAGAGCCGCACCCGATAGGTCACCTGTTGTCCAAGAAAGGGATTCGCGTTGTCCACCGAGGCACGCACGAAGATCTGATCGGATCCGGTGGTGCTCTGGCTCCCGCCGCCACCCGCCACCGGTGGCGGTGCGGGGGCGTTGGAAGCGGACACGACGAGGGTGATCGGCTTCGTCTTCACGATCCCGTCGTCGTCTTCCACCGTGATCTCCCCCACGGTGAAGGTCCCTTCCCTGCGCGGGATGAGCACGTAGCGACGGGTCACGCTGGAGGACATGCGTCCGTTGACCAGGCTGAAGTTGCGGGACGTGCCGGCGGGAAACATGTCGAAGTCGGTGGTCAGGTCCGGAAGCTTGGGTTCCGGAAGGCTCTGCGCCCCGCTGGACACGGTGACGATGAGCGTGGTCTGCTCCCCCACCCGGCAGGTGGGAGGATCGAGGAGTGCCTCGATTTCGAGCGCCGAAGCGACCCCCGGCAGCAGGAGCATCGCCAGGATGGCGGCGACCACGGAAACGCGGCCGATCACCAGTCCTTCTCCGCGGCCTTCTTGCGGGCACCCTGCAACCGCTGGCGGATGAGATCCCGTTCGCTGGGGGTGATCTGGTCGAGGAGCTTGCGGGCATCCTCGGCGCTCAACAGCTGCTCCGGAGCCTGGGGCTGGCCCCGGGAGGGGTCCTGCTCTCCGTCTTCCTCCGACTCGTCCTGGTCCTGGGGATCCTGCGGCTGTTCGCCCTGCGATGAATCGGGGGGAGACGATTCGTTGTCGGAGTTCTGGTTCTGCTCGTCCTGGCTGGAGTCCTGTTGTTGGGTGCTGTCCGGCGGCGCCCCCTGGGAATCCTGGTTCTCCCCTTCCTGATCCTGGTCCTCGTTCGGTTCCTGATCCTCCTCCTGTTGTTCCTGGTCCTGTTCCTGCTCCTGGTCTTCCAGCATCTTCCGGATGAGTTCGTAGTTGAACCGCGCATCCTCGTGGTCCGGGTTTTCCCGCAACGCGGCCCGATAGGCTTCGAGCGCGTTGGCGAAATCCTGCCCCTCGACCAGGGTGTTGCCCAGGTTGTAGGCCGCGTCGCCGGCCGGGACCCCGGCCGAGCCGGCCGCGCTGCGGAACGCTTCCGCCGCCGCCTTGTAGTTCTGCCCCCGGAACGCGGCCGTCCCCAGGTTGTAGTCGTTGACCGGGTTCGCGTCCACGCGCTGCGCCCTGCCGAACGCCTCGGCCGCGCCCACCCAGTCCCCTGCTTCCATGCGGGCCAGACCCTGCTTGGCTTCCCGGGAGCCCGGATCGAGAAACGGACCGGCGAACTGCCAGACCGAGACCAGAAGCAGGAGTCCGCTCGCCGGCCATACCATTATCGTGACCTCCCGCTGCGGCTGGGTTTCCGTTGATCAGACCACATCCCGTTGCCTCCGCCCTTCCGGGACCAGAAGAGCCATCAGGAGAAACAGGGCGCCGAGACCGGCCGGAACCTGGAAGCGCTCCTCCACCCGTCGCCGGATCCCCCCGCCCAACTCGCCCCGTTCCAACCGCTCGAAGTAGCTCAGCATGTCGCCCACCTCGCGTCCCTGCAAGGTGGCCGGGAAATACTGTCCTCCGGTGCGCTCGGCCAGGGCGCCGAGGGTGGTTTCGTCCAGACGCGAGAGCACCACCTCGCCGGAACGGTCCTTCTTGTAGCCGGACAACGTGCCCCGTTCGTCCCGCAGGGGGATCGGTTCCCCCCCCGGCGTGCCCACCCCGACGGTCAGGATGGGGATCCCGACCTCGTTGTATTCCTCGAGAATCGGGAAGGGGTCACCGTCGTGGCTCTCCCCGTCGCTGAACAGCACCACGGCCGCCGAGGCGGTGGTGCTCTCGCTGCGGGTCAGCATGTCCAGCGCGCCGCGGAGCGCGGCCTCCAGGTTGGTTCCGGGGTCCGGCAACAGATCCACCTCGACCGCGTCGAGAAAGAGATTGGCCCCCGCGACATCGGCGGTCAAGGGACAGAGGGGAAAGGCCGTTCCGGCGAAGATGACCAGGCCGATCTTGTCCCCCTCCAGACCGTCCATGAGCTCGCGGATCTCGAGTTTGGACCGCTCGAGGCGGGAGGGCACCACGTCGTTGGCCTCCATGCTGAGGCTGGTGTCGAGCAGCACCACCACCTCGATACCCTGTCGATCCACCTGGACCAGACGCGCGGCGACCTGGGGACGCGCCGCGGCCAGGACCGCGAATCCCAGGGCGATGAGGGCGAGGGAGAGACGCACGCCACGCCGCCAACGGGACCGCCCGGGAGCCAGCGGGACCCAGAGCGACTCGTCCGCCCAGCGACGCAGACGGCGGGAACGCAGACCGGCCCCGATCACCCCCAGCCCCGCGAAGAGGGGGACCAGCCAGATCAAATGCAGGAGATGCGGGCTTCCGAATTCCATGGTCAGGGGATCCTGCTCGCCACGCCCTCGGAGACGAGCATGGTACCGGCCAGGAGAAGCGCGGCGGCCAGGGCGATCCAGGGACCGTTTTCCGTGTACTGGACGTACTCCACCGTCTCGGCCTCGCTCCGCTCCATCTGGTCGATCTCGGCGTAGATCGACTCCAGGGCCTCGGCGCTGGTGGCGCGCCAGTAGCGCCCCCCGGTGATCTCGGCGATCTTCCCGAGGGTCTCCTCGTCGAGGCTGGCCTCGATGGTCTGATAGCGTCGGCCGAACACCGGATCATCGACCGGGATCCGCGCCGGACCGTCCGTGCCGGCGCCGATGGTATAGACCCGCACCCCCAACGCGCGCGCCGCTTCCGCCGCGGTGATGGGGTCCACCTCTCCGGCATTGTTCTGTCCGTCGGTGAGCAGGATCACCACCCGGCTCTCTCCCCGGGTATCGCGCAACCGGTTGACCGCGGTGGCCACGGCCAACCCGATCGCGGTCCCGTCGGGGATCCGCCCGAAGTCCACCTCGGCCAGGAGCGAGCGCACCATGCCGTAGTCGAGGGTGATGGGACACTGGGTATAGGCCCCGCCGGCGAAGACGACCAGGCCGATCCGGTCCCCCTGGCGCCCCTCCACGAAGGTGTCGGCCACCCGCTTGGCCACCTCGAGACGGTTGGCCGGCTTGAAGTCCTCGGCCCGCATGCTCCCGGAGACGTCCAGGGCCAACACGATGTCGATGCCCTCGCTGGTGATCTCGACCTTGGCCGCGCCGGACTGGGGACGAGCGAGGGCCACCACGAGCAGGATCGCGGCCAACGGATAACTCCAGCGAAAGACCTCGGCCAGCCGCGCCCGGATGCCGCGCACGGGGAAGAATCCGCCGTCGCCGATCGTGCTGTGGGCGCGGCTCCAACGCCGGCGGGCATCCCACAGGATGGCCACCGCCACCGGGATCAGCAGGAGAAGAAAGACCGGGTTCGCGAACCTCATGCCGTCTCCCGCGCGGGCCCCGAAGCGGTGTCCTCCGGTGCGACCCCCGGCGCCGGACGCGTCCACAGGGCGCTCGTCGATTCGAACCAGGACCGCCCCGCCTCCAGGGCGCGGGTGGCCGCCTGCGGCCCCGGATCCTGTTTGGCGAACTTCACCAGGTCGGCCTCATCGAGAATGGGAAGGAGCCCGTCGGCCACCGCCCCCCCGAAACGTTCCGAGCCCAGGGCCGCCTCCCGGATCTCGTCCGTGGTCGACTCCACCGCCGGGATGCGGGTGCGGTCCTCCACGTACCCGCGGAGAATGAGGCTGAGCCGCGCGTAGTGCTCCTTGAGTTGCCCGCGCTGGACGAGGGCGGCTTCCTCCAGTTCGCGCAGGCCGCGGCGGGTGCGCTCCTCCGGACTGAGACGCCGCTCGGGGGCCAGGACTTCCCCGGGGGTCGAACGCCGCCGCCACAACAGGATGGCCAGGGCAACCAGCGCGGCCGCGGCCCCGAGGGCCAGCGCCACACGGCTCCAGCGCCAACGGGCCGCCACGGGGACCGGTTCATGGATGTCGCGAATGGGCGGTTTCTGTTGTGCCCCCACCGCCCCCCCCGGCGCGGCCATGGCCAGGCTCTCCGGAAGGGACGACACGATGGATACCGTATAGGGCGCCAGTTGGACCGGGACGTCCCCTGCCTCCCGTTGCAGGGTGAAGGGGATGCGCGAGACGTCGGCCTCCCCCACGTCGAAGAACGCCACCTCCATCCGCCAGCCCAGCGAGTCCGGTCCGAGATCGAGCGGTTCGGAAACCAGGACATCGATGGATCCGGCGGTCCCCGGGGCCGGCACGCCAAGCAGGCGGGCTCCCGGACCCGGGTTGGGGACGCGCACCTCCAGGGTGACCCGCTCGCCGATCCGCACCACCGAGGGGTTCACCGTGGCCGCCACCCGCAGCGTATCGGGCGCCGCCCCGCCGACGGCGGGGGGCATCGCCAACAGGAAGACCGCGAGGCCGGCGACCGGTCTCATCGTGACAACCTCGCCATGCGTTGCTTGAAGAATCCGGCCAGGGGAAGAACCACATCCTGGTCGGTCCACAGGTCCACCGCATCGACCCGCGCCTTGCGGGTCATCTCGAGAAACCCTGCCTCCCGCTCTCCCACCCTGGCGGCAAACGCACGGCGCACCGCCGGATCCGACGTGTCGACAAGGAACTCCCGACCCTCCTCCGGGTCGTGGAGATCGATCACCCCCACATCGGGGAGCTCGGCCTCGGCGCGGTCCCGCAGACGCAATGCGACCAGATCATGCCGCCGGGAGGCCACGCTCATGGCACGCAGGTAGCCGTCGGTGAGGAAGTCCGAGAGCACGAACACCACCGCGCGACGCTTCTGGGCGCGGGCAGTGTGATCGAGGGCGCCGGCGAGATCCGTTCCCCGGCCCCGCGGCTTGAAGTAGAGGATCTCCCGCACCACCCGCAGCACGTGACGCCGCCCCTTGCCGGGAGGGACGTACAACTCCACCTCGTCCGAGAACAGGACCAGCCCGACCTTATCGTTGTTCTGCACCGCGGAGAGCGCCAGCACCGCCCCGACCTCGGCGGCCAGTTCGGACTTGAACCGGGAGCGGGTGCCGAACCGACCCGACGCGGAGAGATCCACGAGGAGGAGCACGGTGAGCTCCCGCTCCTCCTGGAACTGCTTCACGAACGGGTGTCCGGTACGCGCGGTCACGTTCCAGTCGATGGTGCGCACGTCGTCGCCCGGGGCGTACTCGCGCACCTCGGCGAACTCCATGCCGCGTCCCTTGAACGCGGAGTGGTACTCGCCGCCGAAGACATCGCGCACCAGGCGACGGGTGCGGATCTCGATCTGGCGAACCTTGCGGAGGACCTCGCGGGGAATCATCGGCGAATCAGGGGACTTCGACCGAATCCAGGATCCGCTGGGCCACCTCGGCCGACGACATTTCCTCGGCTTCCGCCTCGAAGGTGAGGAGGATCCGGTGCCGCAGGACATCGAGGCCGATCGCCTTGACATCGTCCGGGGTCACGAACCCGCGCCCGCGCAGCAGCGCATGGGCCTGGGCGGCCCGGGCCAGGGAGATGGTGGCGCGGGGGGATGCCCCAAAGGCGATGAGCGGACCGAGGTCGAGACCGAACGAGCCCGGCTCCCGCGATGCGAAGACGATGTCGACGATATAGCGTTTGACCTTCTCGTCGACGTAGACCCCCCGCACCACGTCGCGCAGCCGCAGGATATCCCCCGCGTCCAGCACCGGGTCGAGGGTGACCGGCTCGGCCAGTCCGGCCTGTTCGAGGATGAGCAACTCCTCCTCGCGGGTGGGGTATCCCACCTCCACCTTGAGCAGGAACCGGTCCACCTGGGCTTCGGGCAGTGGGTACGTCCCCTCCTGCTCGATCGGGTTCTGGGTGGCCATGACGAGGAACGGTTTGGTCAGGACATGGGTGGTGTCCCCGATGGTCACCTGCCGTTCCTGCATGGCTTCCAGCAGGGCGCTCTGCACCTTGGCCGGGGCCCGGTTCACCTCGTCGGCCATGAGAAGGTTGGTGAAGATGGGCCCCCGCTTGACGGTGAAGTTGCCGTCCTTGGGATTGTAGATCTGGGTCCCGATCAGGTCCGCGGGGAGCAGATCCGGGGTGAACTGGATCCGCGAGAAGTCGATGCGCAAGGCACCGGCGAGGGACTTGATGGCCAGGGTCTTGGCCAGACCGGGCACGCCTTCCAGGAGCACGTGACCGTCGGCGAGGAGGGCGATGAGCAGGCGTTCCACCATGCGCTTCTGCCCCACGATCACCCGGCCCACCTCCCCGGTGAGCCGCGTCAGGGCCTGGGATTCCTCCCGGACCCGGGCGTTGAGATCAGCAAGATCGAGCACAACCGTCTCCTTGGCCCGATCCCGGGATCGGGCGAATTGAATCCTTAACCGCAACAGCCGAAGGAGTTTATTGGGTCGCCCGGCAGGGGGCAAGGGGCGGCGGTGGTCGCGCTCCCCGGGAGCATACCGCACAACGCCGGGTTTCATCCGCAACAGCCGTCCCGGCCCCACCCAGCTTGACCCCCGGCCCGGGGCTTCTTCATACTGTGCCGCCCCCAACGGGCCCGCACCGTTCACCGTTCCGGGTCCCATGCCGTCTGCCAAGGATGCATCCATGTCACATGATCCCGTGCCCTTCATGAATCTCTCGCGCCAACATGCCGCCCTCGAGGAGGAGATGCTCGCCGCCATAGCTCCCCTGCTCCGGGACGCGGCGTTCATCGGGGGCGACCCGGTGAGCGGCTTCGAGGAGGCCTTCGCCAGCGTCCATGACCTGCCCCATGCGGTGACGGTCAAGTCCGGGACCTCGGCCCTGCGTCTGGCCATGGAAGCCCTGGGGATCGGTCCCGGAGACGAAGTGCTGGTCCCCGCCTTCACCTTCATTGCCACCGCGGCCAGCGTGGTCCATGCCGGCGCCACCCCGGTGTTCGTGGATGTCGATCCCGAGCTCGGCTGCCTGGATCCCACCGCCGCCGCGGCGGCGGTCACCGAGCGCACCCGGGGCATGATCCCGGTCCACCTCTTTGGACATCCCGCCCCGATGAAGGACCTGATGGCCTTGGCCGCGCGTCACGACCTCCGGGTGATCGAGGACTGTGCCCAGAGTCACCTCGCACGTCTCGAGGGGCGCCCCACCGGAAGCTTCGGCGACATCGCCGCGTACTCCTTCTACCCCAGCAAGAACCTGGGCTCCGCGGGCGACGCCGGTTGCGTGGTGACCCGGGACCCGTCGCTGGCCGATCGGGTTCGCAGGCTGGCCAACCACGGACGCACCGACCGCTACTTCCACGAGTTCCTCGGGTACAACGAACGTCTCGATGCGATCCAGGCCGCGGCCCTGGCCGTGAAGCTCCGTCACCTTCCCGGGTGGACGGCCCGACGGCGGGACGTGGCGGCCCGCTACGATCGCGGGCTCGACGGTCTCACTCCGCTCGGCGCTCCCCTGCGTCTCCCGGTCACCCGCAGCGGCGCGGAGCCGGTCTACCATCTCTATGTGGTCCGGCACCCCGAGCGGGACGCGCTGGCCGAGGCGCTGGACCGGTTGGGGGTGGGAACGGCGACGCACTACCCCACCACCCTTCCGGCGCAACCGGCCTTCCAGGCACTGGGGCTCGGTGAGGGAGACTACCCCCACTCCGAAGCGTGGGCGCGCGACGTGCTCTCGCTCCCCTTCTTTCCCGAACTCACCGAGCCCGAACTGGACCGGGTCGTCGAGGCGGTGCGTTCACTCTCCCGATGAACCGGGAGGCGCCACGCGGTCCTCGAGGAGTGAGGGACGCACCAGACGGAGCAGGAACGCCGCACCGAGGATCATGAGCAGCGGCTCGAAGGAGAACCGGTAGCGCACCGTGCCCACGATCGCGGTGTAGACCAGGGTGAAACAGATCGGCACCGCGTAGAACGGCAGGAACCGGGCCCACCTCGGCAGGCACCAGAGGGCCCCGAAAAAACCCAGCAGGAGGACCGGAGCCGAGGTGACCGCGGCCAGGATCTCCTTCTTGCGGTTGATCTGATCCTTGGTGTAGGGCTTGGGATAGATCCACCACATCATCTTGGTGCGACGCAGACAATTGACGATGAAGGTTCCGGGGTTGGCGCGGATGTAGTCGCGCGCCCGGGCGTTGAGGGCCGAGTCGGACTGGGCCTGGGTCCACCCCATGGAATCCCGCTCCGCGCCCACCTGCCGCATGTTGAGTTCGACCCACCGTTCCGCGTCCCGTTCCTCCGGATCCATGTTCGGGTTGTTGGACCAGTAGAGGGCCGGCCCGCCTCCTCCCGCGACCGGAACGAACCGGTGCTCGACCACGTAGCCCCGCACCAGGACCGGGGTCAGGGCCAGCACCGCCACCGCGGCCATGACCCCCACATCCCGAGACCCGGGCCCCCAGCCCCGCCGGGCCGCGTGCCAGATTCCCAGGGGAGGCGCCGCGACCAGGATGGGAGGGACGAAGGATCCGCCGAACCCGAGACACAGTCCGCAGACCACCACCCACCCGAATCCCCCACCGGCCTGCCTGCGGTAGAGGGCGAGAACGAGCAGCAGCACCAGGGGAAGGACATGGTTCTGGTTGTAGAGCACACCGGTCAGATAGAGAAGATACGGATAGACGGCAGCAACCGAGGCGGCCAGCACCCCCACCGCGGTACCGAACACCTGTCGACCGAGGAGGAAGGTGAGCACGACGGCCAGCGCACCCAGTACCGCCTGGGTCAGGCGCACCGCGGTCAGATCGCCGCCGAGCGCTCCCACCGCGGCGATGAAGTAGAGGATGGCCGGGGGATACTCCGTGGTGCGCGGCCCCACCCAGTCCCCTTCGGCGGCCATGCGCATCCCGTCCGCGAAGTAGTGGCGCTCGTCGCTGAAGTTGAGGGTGTCGTCGAACACGAGAAGCACCACCGCCACCCGCAGGAGCAACGCCAACGCGAAGAGAACCAGGACGATCCGTCCCGGGGACATCCTCGTCGCGAACCCGTTCATGAGCGTCGGGCCGGGTCTTTCTCGTGCAGGCGTGCCTCGAGCAGGGCCAGGGCCTGGGTCAGGTTCTTGTTCGTTTCGCTCAGCTCACTCACCCGCACGGTGAGATGCAGCACCACGGTGAGGAGGAACAGCAGCCCGAAGAAGAAGATGACCGAGTTGGCGTTGAAGGCGCCCACCGCGCGGGTAATGGCCAGCAGGAGCCCGTCCCACACGGCGAGGACCGCGAGGGCCACGCTGACCGCCATCCACAGGATGGAGTACTCCTCCCTCAGACGACGGCGCCGCACCAGCTCGAGCACGAAGAACAGGAACAGGACACAACCGATGACGGCAACGATCTGGGCCCGGAGCGGCAGGGTCGGCTCCATGTCACCTCCCGTGGGTCCGGACTCCGGCGTCCCCGTCCTCTCCCGGACGGGGAGGTTTGCGGAGCATGACCACGAGTACGGACAGCATCTGTTTGAAGGGATAGTAGAGCGATTTCAGGGTGGTCGTGGACGACTTTCCCGAGAACCGTGCCCGCATGTTCACCGGAACCTCGGCGAGGGTGAACCCGGCCCGTCGCAACAGGACGAGGGTCTCCGCATCGGGGAAGTCCACCGGGTAGTTCTCGGCCAGGAAAGCGACCGCGCGGCGGTTGAGGGCGCGAAAGCCGCTGGTGGTGTCGGTGATGCGCTGGCCGATGGCCCATCGGGCCACCGTGCTGAACAGCACCATCCCGACCCGCCGGGTGAAGGGTGCCTTGTAGCCCCGGTCCTCCAGGAACCGGGACCCGATCACCACGTCGGCCTTCCCCGCCCGGAGCGGTCCCAGCACGGTGGCCAGCTCCTGCGGATCATGCTGGCCGTCCCCGTCCACCTGCACCACCGCATCGTACCCATGGGCCACCGCGTACTTGAATCCGGTCTGGACCGCCCCCCCGATGCCCAGGTTGACCGGGAGGGTGAGCACCGGGACGCCGGCCTCGCGGGCGATGGCGCCGGTCCGATCGGGAGACGCATCGTCGATGACCACGATGTCCACATCGGGCCGGGTGGTGCGGACATCCTCGATGACCCGCCCGATCACCGGAGCCTCCCGGTACGCGGGAATGAGGATGAGGACCCGAAAGGCTTCGTTCACACCGCCACCCTCGTCCGGCGCAGGGTGACCTGGGTCCCGCTCAACCGGAAACCGGCATCGAGATAGACGTTGGAGGCGGGCAGGTTGGCGAGCTGGGTTCCGACCTCTGCGTATCGATTGCCCCGCTCCAGGAACCGGTGCAGCGAACCGACCGACAGGGCGCGCGCCACCCCGCGGCGACGGGCTGCGGGATCGACCGCGATGAGCACGAGAATACCGACCCCGAGGCCGGTCGTCTCACGGACCAGGGTGTCCTCGGCGAGGACAAAAAAACCGGCCGGCTTCCCGTCCACGTCGGCGACCAGGGTCGCGCACCCGTAGCGGCCATGGATGGCGTTGGTCACCCATTCCCCATGGACCCGATCCGCGATCCCGGTGGGAACCACCGGATCGTTGTGGAACCGGTCATAGACAAACGCGGACTCGGCCAGCGCGCGGAGCGGCGCTTCGTCGGACGGGTCTGCGTCCCGCACCGGAACCGCTTCCGACCGCTGTGGCAACGGGTCCTCGAGATCACGCGAGAAGGTGAGGATGCCGTCCACGACCTGGAACCCGACCTCCTGGAGAGCGATCGCTGCCACCGTGTCCCCGGCCGGCACCCGGGCCGTCACGTAGCGGAGATCCCGGGCGTCGGCCCGGGCGGCCACGTCACGGGCCAGCGCCCGGGCCGCGATCAGGTGCGCGTCCCGGTCCCCGTGCAACGGGCCGGCGATCTCGAACCCGCTCACCCTTCCCGCGGCGGTTTCCAGCAGGCCGCTGTCCCAGGGGGTGGGGGCGAGGATCGCCACGCCGTGACGCCCCTGCGGACCGGTGACCAGGGTCTCCGCTCCTGGCGCGGCTGCGGCGCGACGCAGGCTTTCCTTCGCGTACGCGACCCGGAGCCCCGACTCCATCGCCCCGTAGCGGGCGTAGGGCAGGTGCGGGTGCTCCTCGAACAGGGAGTCCAGGATCGCTTCCAGCACCGGGGGCCTCACCGTGCGAACGCGGTGGCGATCTTGTCGACCGCCCGGATCACCGTGTCCGCGTCGGTGTCGGTCATGCGTGGGTAGAGCGGAAGCGAGATGAGCCGGTCGTAGGCCGCTTCGGCCACCGGAAGCGCTCCCCGCTCCAGCCCCAGGGTCTCCCGGTAATACGGGTGGAAGTGGATGGGAATGAAGTTGACCGTGGTCCCGATGTTCTCCGCTTTGAGCTCATCGATGAACCGCGCGCGATCGATGGTCAGGCGGTCGAGGCGCAACCGGATGGGATAGAGGTGATAGACGTGCTCCACTTCCCCGCGCCACACCGGGAGTTCCAGGAACGGGCTCTGCGCGAAGGCGGCGTCGAAGCGTTTGGCCAGGGTGCGGCGTCGTTCGGTGAACCCGGGAAGCCGGGCCAGCTGATGCAGCCCGAGCGCCGCCTCGAGGTCGGTCATGTTGTACTTGAAACCGGGGGCCACGATCTCGTAGTACCAGGAACCGGCCGAGGTATAGCGCTTCCAGGCATCCTTGCTCATGCCGTGCAGCATGAGCAGGCGAGCCCGCTCGGCCAGCGCGTCGTCGTTGGTGGCCAGGGCCCCGCCCTCGGCGGTGGTGAGGTTCTTGGTGGCGTAGAAGGAGTAGCAGGTGAGATCCCCCATCGTCCCCACGGCCCGGTCCCGGTAGCGCGCCCCGATGGCGTGGGCCGCGTCCTCGATCACCCGCAGGTCGTGCTCCCGGGCCAGCCCCAGGAGGGTATCCATCTCGCAGGGATGTCCCCCGAAGTGCACCGGGAGCAGGGCGCGGGTACGCGGGGTGATGGCCTCCTTCACCCTGGCCGGATCGATGTTCAGGGTGTCCGGCTCCACATCGACGAGAACCGGCTTCCCACCCGCGTGCACGATGCTGTTCACCGTGCTCGCGAAGGTGAGCGGGGTGGTGATGACCTCGTCCCCCGGCTCGAGGTCCAGCATCACGTTGGACAGGTGCAGGGCGGCGGTACAGGAGTCCACGCACACCACATGCTTCGCGCCGATGTACTCGGCCAGTTCCGCTTCCAGTCGTTTGACCCGCGGGCCGGTGGTGATCCAGCCGGATTCGAGGGCCGCGATGAGTTCCTGCTTTTCCTCCTCGCCGAACTGCGGCAGGGCGTAGGGCAGGAACTGCTCGCGCACGGGGCTGCCGCCGGCGCTGGCCAGGGGGGATTTCTCGGACACGGGGGTCTCCTCGCGCTCAGCGATACTGGTAGCGGACGTTGTAGTAGCGGGCGTCCTGGTAGTCCTCGATGGACCCTCCGCGCAGGAGATCCGCGATCTCCCGCACGCCGTCCTCCACCGTGTGTTCGGTCCGATATCCCAGGACGTGATGAATCTTGTCGAAAGAGACCCGATACGAGCGGGGGTCGGGGCTCTCCCCCATGACCTCGACCTCGGTCCCGGGGAGTTGCGCCGCCACCAGTTGCCCAAGTTCCAGGATACGGTAGTTCTGGGCGTCGGATCCCACGTTGAAGATCTCGCCCCGGACCCGCTCCACCGGGCCCTCCAGACAGGCGATGGCGGCCCGGGCCGCGTCACGGCAATGCACGTTGGGACGCCACTGATCCCCGCCGTACACCTTGACCCGCCCCTCCTGAACCGCCTTGGCGGTCATGATATTGACCACGAGGTCGAAGCGCATGCGGGTGGAAACCCCGTAGATGGTGGAGAAGCGCATGAGGGTGGGCACGGTCTCCGAGTCCCGGAAACCCCGCAGGATCATCTGCTCCGATTGCAGGTTGGTCTCGGCATAGAGCGAAACCGGGTTGAGCAGGGAGCCCTCGTTGAGCGTGTAGTCGTCGGAGGCGCCGTACACGCTGCAGGTCGAGGCGAAGACGAAGCGCTTCACCCTGCGGTACTTGGCCACATCCACGATCACCTGGGTCGCTTCCAGGTTGATACCGAAGGTCATGTCGGGATCGAGGGCACAGGCCGGATCCCCCACGATCCCGGCGAGATGGATCACCCCGTCGCAGTCGGCCAGGGCCCCGACGAGGTCTTCCACGTGACGGATATCCCCTTCGAACAACTCGAACCCGGGGTGATCCGCCACATCGTCCAGCGAGTGGCGCCCCCAGGCCAGCTTGTCGAGAACCCGGACCCGGTAGCCCTTCTCCAGGAGGAGGCGGGTGAGATGTGACCCGATATACCCGGCGCCGCCGGTCACGAGAACCCGCTGATTATCGTTCACTGAGCCTCTCCATTGACTTCAATTGAAACCTCTATCCTGCTAAACGGCAGCAGATTATATCACAGCAACCAACGGGGGTCGGGCGGGTTCAGGGAAGGTCCGGATACAGCGGGTAGTTCCGGGTGAACTCCCGGACCGCGTCCCGCTCCCGGGCGTGGAGCGCCGCGTCCCCGGGCGCGGCCAGAACCCGGGCCATCACATCGGCGATGGACCGCATGGCGTCCTCGTCCATTCCCCGTGTGGTCAAGGCCTGGGTGCCCACCCGGATCCCGCTCGTGACCATGGGAGACTCCGTGTCGAAGGGGACCGCGTTCTTGTTGGTGGTGATCCCGGACGCCTCGAGCACCGCCTCCCCCACCTTGCCGGTCAGTCCCTTGGAACGGAGATCCACCAGGACGAGGTGGTTGTCACTTCCCCCGCTGACGAGATCAAAGCCGTGCTCCAGCAGTCGCTCGGCCAGGGCGCCGGTGTTGGCCACCACCTGGGCCGCGTAGGCGCGGAAGGCCTCGGTGGACGCCTCCCGGAAACAGACCGCCTTGCCGGCAATGACATGCATGAGCGGTCCTCCCTGCATGCCGGGGAAGTTGGTCCGAGCCAGCGCCTTGGCATGGGCTTCCTGGGCCAGGATGAGTCCTCCCCGGGGCCCGCGGAGGGTCTTGTGCGTGGTCGTGGTCACGATGTCCGCGTGGGGCACCGGGTTGGGGTGGGCCCCTCCGGCCACCAGTCCCGCGATGTGCGCCATGTCCACCATGAGCAACGCGTCCACCTCGTCGGCCACCGCCCGGAACGCGGCAAAGTCGATGATCCGCGGATAGGCGCTGGCGCCGGCCACGATGAGACGGGGGCGCGTGGCAAGCGCCGCTTCCCGCATCGCGTCGTAGTCGATCCGACCCGTCTCCGGATGCACGCCGTACTGGTGCACCTCGAAGAAACGCCCGCTGAAGTTGACCTTGTGACCGTGGGTCAGGTGGCCGCCGTGCGAGAGGTTCATGCCCAGGATGCGATCCCCGGTCTCGAGGACCGAGAAGTAGGCGGTCATGTTCGCGGTGGAACCCGAATGCGGCTGCACGTTGGCGTACTCGGCGCCGAAAAGGGACATGGCCCGATCCCGGGCCAGTCGTTCCACCACGTCCACGTATTCGCAACCGCCGTAGTAGCGACGACCCGGGTAGCCCTCGGCGTACTTGTTGGTGAGCCAGGACCCCACCGTCTCCAGGACGGCGGGGCTGGTGAAGTTCTCGCTCGCGATCATCTCGAGGGTGTCCCGTTGGCGATGCAACTCGCCGAGCACCGCCTCGTGGATCTCGGGATCCGATTCGGGAAGGAACCGCACGGTTCAGCTTTCCTTTCCGGCCACTGTCCCCACCGGGGTCAGCCAACCGTGGACATCGGGACTGCGACCCTCGACCACGTCGAAGAAGGCGCGCTGCAGGATGGCGGTGGTCGGACCCACGACTCCGTCCCCCACCGGGATCTGATCCACGCTCCGCACCGGGGTCACTTCGGCGGCGGTGCCGGTGAGGAACAGCTCACTGGCCAGATGCAGGGCGGACCGGGGAATGGGACGTTCGTCCACCGGGATATCCCGGTCCCGGGCCAGCTGCATGATGCTGCGCCGGGTGATCCCGGACAGCACGGAGCTGGCCAGGGGTGGGGTGAGGAGCTCTCCCTCCACCACCGCGAACACGTTCTCTCCCGTACCCTCGGCCACGCAGCCACCCGAGTCCAGGAAGATCGCCTCGTCGTAGCCCAGACGTTTGGCCTCCATCTTGGCCAGGCTGGCCAGGGCATACGCACCGCCCACCTTGGCCAGCACCGGCACCGACCCCGGTTGCGGCTTGCGCCAGCTCGAGACCATGGCGTCGATTCCGCGTTCCATCCCTTCCTTGCCGAGATAGGCGCCCCAGGGCCAGGCCGCGATGAGCAGCTGCTTGCTGGTACCTTCGGGATAGAGACCCACCGATCCGGTGCCGCGGAAGATGATGGGCCGGATGTAGCAGGCACCGAGGCCGTTGCGTCGCACCGTTTCCAGGCAGGCCCCGGTCAACGACTCCACGGTATGGGGGATGTCCATGCGCAGGATGCGTGCGGAAAACAGGAGCCGTTCCAGATGCTCGCGAAGCCGGAAGCAAGCGGGTCCGCTGGGGGTGTCGTACACCCGGATGCCTTCGAACACGCTGGATCCGTAGTGCAGGGCATGGGACATCCCGTGCACCGTGGCCTCGGCCCAGGGAACGAACTCCCCGTCCATGTACACGAACTCGCAAAGCGGTTTGGGAGGCTGGGGGGCGGACATGATCAGGACTCCACGGTGCGGGCCAGGATCTCGGCCTCGATCCGGGGCAACGCTTGCCGGATGTAGGCGTCGATGCGCCGATAGGCATCACGGTACTCGTCCAGATCCCCCCCGATCGGATCCGGCACTCCGTGGGGAGGCGCGGTTCCGTCCCCGGCGGCATAGCGGCTGAGCAGGTGGATGTGTCCGGCCGCCGCGGGACCGACCCGGGCGCAGGCCATCCGGTGGTGCTCTTCCATGCATAGCACCAAATCACACTCCGAGAGGAGTTCGGCGGTGACCGGGAGCGAGCGCTGGTCCGAGATGTCGATGCCATGCTCTTCGCACACGGTCACCGAGTGCGGGCTGGGGGGGTGCCCCGGACCGGTTCCCACACCGGCGGAGAGCACCTCGGTCCTGGAAAGGAGTTCCACCGGAAGCAGGTCCCGCAGGATGCCCTCGCCGATGGGGCTGCGGCAGATGTTTCCGGTACAGACGACAAGAATACGGTAGGAGGGTTCAGACATCGTCTGATTCTAGGTTTGCCCCAATGCAGGGTCAAGCAAGGGGCTTGCGTCCCCGCTCCCGGAACGCAGGATACGGGGGCCTCCCGGCGCGATCATCGAGACGAGCGTGGACGGTTCCTGGCGTGGGGCATCTCCCCCATCCAGGATCCCCGAGACCGCGGCGCGCACCTGGGGCCCGATATCGACCGCGCGCAGGGGTGCCGGTTCGGCCGGAGGATTGGCGCTGGTGGAGTACAGGGGAGACCCCAGGGCACCCAGCAGGGCGCGCAGGAGCGGCTGGTCCGGCACGCGCAAGGCGATACCGGCTTCACCCGAAGCCTCTCGCCCCCGCGCCGAGGCGCGCAGCACCACGGTCACCGGGCCCGGCCAGACCCTGTCCAGGGCGCCAGAGAGCTCCGGTCCGACCGGCACGGTCCACTCCAGGATGGCCGCCCGATCGGGGACCAGGAGCAGGAACGGCCCGGGACGCCCCTTGATCCGGGTCAGCCGCTCCAGGGCATCGGCCCGCACCGCGCACAGCAGTCCGTACACGGTGTCGCTGGGGGCCGCGATGAGCTCGCCCCGCCGCAGACGCTCCACGGCCCACGCCACCGTCTGCGGGGCAGGTGCCTCGCGATCCACGGGGAATTGACGCGTCTCCACGTCAGCCGCTGCGACGATCCCGCAGCGCCTGGGCCAACGCGTCGTCGGAGAGGGCAAGAATCTGGGCGGCCAGCCACCCGGCGTTCTTGGCCCCGGCCGAACCCACCGCCACGGTGGCCACCGGAATACCGGGCGGCATCTGCACCGTGGCCAACAACGCGTCCCAGCCGGAAAGCGCCGAACCGTCCAGGGGGACTCCGATCACCGGCAGGGTGGTGCGCGCGGCAACCGCCCCGGCCAGGTGCGCGGCCATGCCGGCCCCGGCGATGAGGACCCGGATCCCGCGGTCGGCGGCGCCCGAGGCATACTCGGACACGCGGTCCGGGGTGCGGTGCGCGCTCATGACATGGACCTCGTGCTCCACGCCGAGTTCGCCCAGCACCGCGGAGGCGCCTTCCATGCGCGCCCGATCACTCTCGCTTCCCATGAGGATTCCCACTCTGACTGTCGCCATCTGTCCTACCTCGTCTTGTCCCCGGATCCAGTTCCCGTCCTGGCCAGATCGGGCGGGGGCAACGCCCGATGGCCGATATCGGTCCGCCACCTCATACCCTCGAAGTCGATCACATCCAGGGCCGCGTAGGCCTGGGCCAGGGCGGAGGCCAACGTGTCGCCACGACCCACCACGTTGAGCACCCGACCTCCGGCGGTCACGACCCCCTCCGGTGCGAGCGCCGTTCCGGCGTGGAACACCAGCGCACCGAGGGCCCGCGCCGCCGCGATCCCGGTGATGGGCGCGCCACGGGATCCTCCGCCGGGATACGACCCGGCCGCGGCCACCACACACGCGGCAGCCCCCGCACCCTCGCTCAGCGCGGGCGCCGTCTCGAGGCGCCCCAGGGCCGCGGCGTGCAGGACCCGGGCAAGATCCCCCTCCACCCGGGGCAGGACCGCCTGGGTCTCGGGATCCCCGAACCGCACGTTGTACTCCAGCACCGAGGGTCCCTCCGGCGTCAGCATGAGCCCCACGTAGAGCAGGCCGCGAAAATCGATCCCGTCCCGGGTGAGACCGGTCAGGGTGGGGCCGATCACCTCCCGCTCGATCCGTTCACGCAGGGCGGCATCGAGGCGTGGCGCCGGACTGTAGGCCCCCATCCCGCCGGTGTTGGGTCCCTGGTCCCCGTCATAGGCCCGCTTGTGATCCTGCGAGCCGGGAAGCAGGCGGGCCGTGCGGCCGTCGGTGATCACGAAGACGGAGAGTTCCTCGCCGGTGAGGAACTCCTCCAACACCACCGTGCCACCGGCCTCACCGAACTGCCCGTCGAAACAGACCGCCACCGCCTCGTCGGCCTGGTCCCGGGTGGAGCAGAGCAACACCCCCTTGCCGGCGGCGAGACCCGACGCCTTGACCACGATGGGGGCGCCCCAAGCGTCAAGGACCGCCCGCGCTTCGTCCCGGGAACGAACCACCCGGAATCTCGCGGTGGGGATTCCATGGCGCTGCATGAACTCCTTGGAGAAGGCCTTGCTCGCTTCGAGGCGTGCCCCGGATGCCCCGGGGCCGAAGACCGCGATCCCTTCTTCCCGCAGACGATCGGCAAGTCCAGCGGCGAGGGGACCCTCCGGTCCGACCACCACGAGGTCGTACCGCTCGCGTTGCGCGAGCGCCAGCAAGCCCTCCCGATCCTCGGCGGCGATGGGGTACAGGGTACCGAGTTCCCCCAGCCCCGGATTGCCGGGAGCGGCATCCACCCGCGCCACGGAGGGGCTGCGGGAAAGCGCCCAACCCAGCGCATGCTCCCGTCCTCCCGACCCCACGATGAGAATCCTGACCTGGTTCATGCTCCCCTCCTTGACTCGAGCCCGGCCCGAACCGCTTCCCGGGCCAGTTCCGGATTGGCCTGGCCGCGGGTCGCCCGCATGACCTGACCGACGAAGAACTGCAGCGCCGCTTCCTTGCCGGCAAGATAGTCCGCCACCGGGCCGGGGTGGGCCTCCAGGACCTCGGTCACCACCGACCCCAATGCGGAGGGATCGGAGATCTGGACCAGGCCGAGCCGCTCCACCAGGACCCCGGGATCCTCGCCGGTTCGGCACATTTCGGCAAAGACCGTCTTGGCGATCTTGCCGGATATCGTTCCCGCATCCACCAGACGCAGGAGCGCCCCGAGTTGTTCGGGCTGCACCGCGAGGTCGTCCACGCCGTTCGGCGTCCCCTTCACCTCACGCAACACCTCGCTCAGCATCCAGTTCGCGGCCCGCACCGGATCACCGGCTCCCTGCGCGACCCGTTCGAAGTAGTCGCCGAGGGGACGTGTCGAAGCGAGCAGGACCGCATCCTCCACCGGCAACCCGTAGACCTCGACCAGACGCCGCTCCCGTACCCAGGGAAGTTCGGCCATCCCCGCGGCCACCGAGGCGATCCACCCGGGATCCACGCACAGGGGCGGCACATCCGGCTCGGGGAAGTAGCGATAATCGTGCGCCTCTTCCTTGGATCGCAGGGTGCGGGTGCGGGCCTCGCCGTCGTCCCAGGACCGGGTCTCCTGCACCGCACGCTCGCCGTCCTCGAGCAGGCGGCTCTGTCGTTTGAACTCCCAGTTCAGGGACCGTTCCACGTTCCGGAACGAGTTGAGGTTCTTGATTTCCACCTTGGGATAGAGCTCGGTTTCCCCCCGGGGCCGCACCGAAATGTTGGCGTCACAGCGCAGGCTGCCTTCTTCCATGTTGCCGTCACAGATTCCCAGGTAGACCACGAGCTGATGGATCCGCTCCATACAGGCATGGGCCTCGGCCGGGCTGCGCAGATCGGGCTCCGACACCACCTCCAGCAGCGGCACCCCGCTCCGGTTGAGATCGATGAGGCTGGTCGCCTCGCGGCCGTCCTCCGGATGGAACGACTTTCCGGCATCCTCCTCCAGATGGGCCCGGGTGAGCCGGAGCGTGTGTTCGGTCTCTCCGACCCGGAACGGAACCGATCCCCCCACCAGGACCGGTGCGTCGTACTGGCTGATCTGGTAGCCCTTGGGAAGATCCGGGTAGAAGTAGTTCTTGCGGGCGAAACGGCTGACCGGCGCGATCTCCCCGTTCACCGCAAGGCCGAATCGGATGGCGAAGGCGACCGCTTCCCGATTCAGGACCGGCAACACCCCCGGATGTCCCAGACAGACCGGGCAGACCTGGGTGTTGGGCGGGGCGCCGAAGCCGGTCGCGCAGCGGCAGAAGATCTTGGACCGGGTGCGCAGCTGGACATGGACCTCGAGCCCGATCACCGCTTCGTAGGCGTTGCCGAGCTGGACCGTGCTCACGCGTCCTCCCCGGAGGGAAGCGGCACCCGAAGCGCCGGGACCTGCTCCAGGACCCGCGCGGCACGCAGCAGGGTGGATTCTTCCCAGGCCCTCCCCATGAGCTGCACCCCCACCGGGAGCCCGGATGCATCCAGGCCGGCCGGAACGTTCATGGCCGGGAGACCGACCAGGTTGGCCAGCACGGTGAAGACGTCCGACAGGTACATGGTCAGGGGATCGGTGGCGTGCTCGCCGAGACGGAACGCGGTGGTGGGCGTGGTGGGAAGCAACAGCAGGTCGACGTCGGCGAACACCCGGTCCAGGGACGCGGCGAAGGCGGCGCGACCGGTCTCGGCCCGCCCGTAGTAGGCATCGTAGTAGCCCGAGGAAAGCGCGTAGGTGCCCAGGAGAATCCGGCGCTTGACTTCCGCGCCGAATCCGGCGCTGCGCGTTTCCCGGTACATGGCCTGGAGCTCCGTGGCCGGAGCCCGGAACCCATAGCGCACTCCGTCGTAACGGGCGAGGTTGCTGGACGCTTCCGACGTGGCCACCAGATAGTAGGCGGCCACCGCAGCCTCGGGATCGGGCAGGGTCACGGACCGGACCGAGGCGCCCTGTTCGCCGAGGGCGGCCGCGGCATCCCGCACCCGCTCGCCCAGGAGGGGATCCATCCCCGGGCGATCCAGGAACCGGTCGACCAAGCCGACCCGGAGCCCCTCCACCGAGTCCCCGGCAGCCGCTTCCACCGGGCGATCCGCCGAGGTTCCGTCCCGCGGGTCATGACCGGCCATGGCCAGATAGAGCGCGTGGAGATCGTCGACGCTGCGGGCAAAGCCACCGACCTGATCGAGGGACGAGGCAAACGCGACCAGCCCGAACCGGGACACCCGTCCGTAGGTAGGCTTGAGTGCGGGCAGTCCGCAGAAGGCGCCCGGCTGACGGATCGATCCCCCGGTGTCCGACCCCACCGCGAGGGGGGCCATGCCGGAGGCCACCGCGGCGGCGGAACCCCCGCTGGACCCTCCGGGAACCCGCTCCCGATCGTGGGGATTGCGGGTGGGAAAGAAGGCGGAGTTCTCGTTGGAGGAGCCCATACCGAACTCGTCCATGTTGGTCTTGCCCAGGACCACCGCGCCGGCGGCGCGGAGACGGGTCACCGCGGTGGCGGTATAGGGAGGGCGGTAGGTCTCCAGGATCCTCGAGGCACAGGTGGTGGGCATGCCGGCCACGGTCAGGTTGTCCTTGATCGCCACCGGAACCCCGGCCAGGGGACCTGGATCCTCGCCGGCCGCGACCCGGGCGTCCACGGCCCTTGCCTCGGCCCGAACCCTCTCCGGGTCCACGTGAAGAAACGCGCCCAACCCACTGTCCATAGCATGAATACGATCCAGGCACGCGTCGGCGACGCTGCTCGCCGGGGCGGAGCCGTCCCGAACCCCCGCCGCGATCCGGAGTGCGGAGGGAATCACGCTCAGCCCCCCATCACCGGCGGCACCCGGAACAACCCGTCCCGGGCCTCGGGGGCCTCCGCCGTGGCGTCGAGCCCGGGCCAGGCCTCGTCCACGTCCTCGCGGAGCGGGGCCTCACCCTGCGGCCTCTCGCCGGAGGGAGCCGCGTCCGCTTTCAGGCAGGCCACGAAGTCAAGCACCCGCCCCAACTCGTCGACCAGGGGCGCGACCTCGTCTTCCTGGAGCTCCAGATGGGCAAGACGCGCCACGTGACGGACCGTTTCCTCAGAGATCGACATGGCTCTCCTCCCACTGGGCGTAGCGGGCGACGATCTTCTTGCGGATGTTGCCGGCGAAGACCACGGTGAGCCGGGCATCGGGGCCGCGCCCGTCCTGGCCGATGACGTCACCGCGTCCGAAGGTGGGGTGGATGATGACCCCCAGGGTCCGTCTCGGTCCGGGCTCGACGTAGTCCTGACGCCGGTCCCGCTCGACCCGTCGCGGCCGGGAGATACCGCTGGTCGCCGCCCGACGCGGCGCCTCGTCCACGTGGATCAAGGCATCCGGGATCTCTTCGGCAAACCGGGATAGCATGGCCGCGTTGGCGCCCCCCCAGCGCTGTCGGGACATGGCCGAGAACAGGTGCGCCCGATCCTCGGCCCGGGTCAGGGCGACATAGAAGAGCCGCCGCTCCTCCTCGAGTCCGTCGTCGCTGTCCATGGAAGAGACATGGGGAAGCAACCCCTCCTCGAGCCCGCTCACGCAGACCACCTTGAACTCCAGCCCCTTCGCGTTGTGGATGGTCATGAGGCGGATCTTCTCGGCCGAATCGTCCGCCCGATCCACGTCGGTGAGCAGGGCCACCTCGCTGAGGAAATTCAGGACGTCACCGACCTCGTTCCGCTCCGCGAAGAGACGCGCCCCGGCCACCAGCTCCTGCACGTTCTCGGTCCGGTCCGGGGCGGAGTCCGCGTCGTCGTTCTCGAGGTGATCGAGATAGCCAAGGCGGTCCACAAGGTCGTAGAGGACATCCCCCACCGGCTCCCCGGCCCGGGGGCGGAACTCCTCGATCAGGTTACGGAAGTCCAGCAGCTTGGCCCGCGCCGAGGGAGCGAACTCCGGCGCGAAGTCGATGGTGCCCAGCGCCCGGTAGAGGCTGGTCCCCTCGCGGGCCGCATGGTCGGTGAGACGGGCGAGGGTGGTCTGGCCGATCCCCCGCTTGGGCACGTTGAGGACCCGGGCCAACCCCACGTCGTCGGTCTCGTTGACCAGCAGCCGCAGATAGGCGAGCAGGTCCTTGATCTCCCGGCGCTGGTAGAACGCGGTGCCTCCGACCAGCTCGTAGGGAATCGCGGCGTTGCGGAGCGCGGTTTCCAGGGCGCGGCTCTGCGCGTTGGTCCGGTAGAGCACGGCGACCCCGGCCAGCGGTACGTCGCGCGAGTTCACCTCGCGGGTGATGGTGGCCACCACGCGGTTGGCCTCCTCTTCCTCGTTCCAGGCCACGGTGAGGGAAAGCGGATCCCCGCCCTGGCGTTCGGTCCACAGGGTCTTTTCCTTGCGCGAGGTGTTGTTGCTCACCACCGCATTGGCCGCCTCGAGGATGATCCCGGTCGACCGGTAGTTCTGCTCCAGCCGAATCACCGTCGCTTCCGGGTAGGCCGCCTCGAAGGAGAGGATGTTCCCCACATCCGCCCCACGCCAGCCGTAGATGGACTGGTCATCGTCCCCCACCACGCAGAGATTGCGGTGACCGGAGGCGAGATCACGGATGAGGCGGGCCTGGGCCGCGTTGGTGTCCTGGTACTCGTCCACCAGGACATAGCGGAACCGCTGGGCGAAGCGGTCCCGGATCTCCGGGTGTTCCTCGAAGAGCCGCAAGGGCTCGCCGATGAGGTCGTCGAAGTCCAGGGCGTTGGCCATGCGCAGCCGTTTCTGGTACTGGGCGTAGACCCGGGCGATCTTCTGCATGCGGAACGTCTCCGCCTGGTCCTCGAACGCGGCCGGGCCGATCAGGGCGTTCTTGGCCGTGCTGATGGCCGAGCGCACGGTGCGCGGGGTCATCTCCTTGTCCCCCATCTCCAGATCCCGGAGGATCCGGCGTACCAGGGCCTCCTGATCGTCGGTGTCGTAGATGACGAACCCGGGTTCGATCCCGATCGCCGCCCCCTGCGACCGCAGGAGACGCACTCCGGTCGCGTGGAAAGTACCGACCCAGAGAGCGCGGGGGCTGCCCCCCAGCAGGTGCCCGAGACGATCCCGCATCTCCCCCGCCGCCTTGTTGGTAAAGGTGAAGGCGAGAATGTTGCGGGGGTCCACGCCATGTTCGTGGACCAGGTGGGCAATCCGGTAGGTAAGGACGCGGGTCTTGCCGCTGCCGGCTCCGGCCAGCACGAGGACCGGGCCCTCCGTGGTCAGGACCGCCTGGCGCTGCGGCTCGTTGAGCTGGTCGAGGAGGTTCACGTGATGTTCCCAGCGCGTCCCCGGGACGGTGGGCGTCCAGTGGTCCGGCTTGTCTCAGTAGTCGTGTCGGACCCGAAGATCCAGGTTGAACTCGTTCGTCAATCCGATGGTGTCGTCGCTGAACCGGCGCGCTTCCCCGCGCAGGATGAGCGTGCGACGCAGCCGATACTCCACCGCGATGTCCTGGGTGAGCAGGTGGTTGAGCGCCTGTCGATAGATGACCCGCAACTCGGGGGTCACGTACTTCGTCAGCCCAATGGTGGCCTCGAAGCTCCCCCCCTCCGAGAGTCCGGTCTGGATCTCGATATCGTCCACACCCAACTCGCGGACCAGCCGACGTTCCAGGGGCGCCAGGAAAAGCCCGCTCGTGGACACCAGGCCACGCGCAACCGCCTCGGCCGTGTTGTCCCCCGCCGATCCCGTGCCCGGTTCACCCGAATCCAGGGCGGCGGACAGACCGACCGACCCGGCAGCCAGACGGGCCACGATCGCCTCGCTACTGAGCCCCGCATCCTCACCCGTCTCCAGGAGTGTGGCGGAGAAATTTAGCACAGGCTCATCGGCCCGGCCAGTCAGGTGCACCTCGATGAGGTACCCCGCATCGATGGTCTGGGCGAACACGTCCAGGTCGGGCAGCACGGTGTCCGGACGGTTCCAGGTCAGCGTCCCCTCCGTGATGTCGAACCGGTTGAGAAAGAACTGGTAGCTCCCCCGGATGATGGTCAGATCCCCGAGAATCTCGCGCGAGTTGATTCCCTGCCGCACGATGAGATCCTCGCCTCCCAGCTCGGCGCTCACTTCCTCGGTGAAGATGATGATCTTGTTGGGGGCGTCGAGGGTCACCTCGTACAGGATGGGACGACGCCGGAAGCGGCCGATGTCCTGCGGCTGCAGGCTCCCCGCGTATTCCGCCCGGTGCACCAGAAGGTCCCCGCTGGCGAAGGGATAGATGAACCCGTCCGCCGCACGGATGGGGGTCAGGGACAACTCCCCCGAGACGCGAGCGGCGTAGATGCCGGGATCCTTGACCACCGCCTTGTCGAAGGTCACCTTCATGGCGTAGGTCTCGGTCTCGGTGGCGTAGAGACGATAGGTTCCGGTCGCCCGTACCGAGCCGTCCCCCAGCTTGGCCCGCACGTCCTCGAGGGTGACGAGCGCCCCGTCGAAACGGGCGGTCCCGGTCACGCCGGTCAGGAGTTCGTGCCGGTCCTGCGGCCGCACCGTCGCACCGGCCACCGAGGCGGTCCCCCGCAGGAGCGGTCGGGTGGGATGCCCGTAGATCACCACGTCGGCATCCAGCGCACCCTGGGCCTCCTCGATCCACCGGGTGAACCGGAGGTTCTCGATACTGGCCCCCTCCGAGGTGAAACGAAGGGCCATTTCCTCGTTGGGGAACTCCCATCGGAAGGGATAGATCTGGACATCCAGCGGCATGGAACCGATGAGATCCGCGTTGCTTCCGGTGTGCCATCCACGCAGCTCACGGATCCGCACCACGTCATCGGCGAGGGTGGCGTCCACGAACAGGCTGTCGCTGCGGATGCCGCGCCAGGTGACGGCCCTCCCGTCCCCGGTGAGGTGCACTTCGGGGGATCCCCAACTCCCTCCCAGGGCCACCTCCGCGTTGATGGTCCCGGCCGGCCGGTCCCGCCGCTCCAGGTACCCGAGCCAGTCGAACAGCTGCAGCCGGCTCACCGTTCCCTGCAGGTCCCAGGTCGTGCTGTCCGGTTCCAGGGTGGGACCGACCGCCACCGACTCCAGCATTTCGTAGGGATGCACGGGGAAGCGGACCCTTCCGCTGGCATCGATACGCCCCGCGCCCCGCACCGCGCTCACCGTGTCCACCCGCACCATGGTATCCGCGATATGGAGCCGGGTGCGCAGGCTGTCCAACCGGCCGGTTTCCCAGCGGAGGTTTCCCATTCTCAGATCCACATCCCCCTCGAGAAACGGAAACGTCCCCGCGAGATCCACGCTGCCGTCGATGCTCTCCACCTGGACGTAGGGGGTATCCCCGAGGGCATAGAACACCTGGGGATCCAGGGACTCCACCTGGAGGAATGCATCCATGAGATGCGTGCGCCGGTTCCATCGGCCCGCGCCAAAGATCTTTCCCTTCGGGGTTTCCACGGCAAAACCCGGCGAGGAGACGACATCGCCACGAATGTCGATGCGCCCGGGAAACCGGACCGCGAACACCCGGTCGGCCAGGGAAGCGTCGGCCCGGTCCACGAAGACCCGCAGGTGGGGGTCCCAGGTCACGCTGCCTTCCACGGTGACCGTGGTGTCTCCCTGGTCCAGACGCAGTCCCTCCATGAACACATGGTCATCGGTGAGACGGATCCGTCCGTCGCCGTGGGAGAACCCCAGGTTCCCCACCCGGATCCCGGACGGGGCGAGGAAGTCGAGGGTCAGGTCCCGGGGATTGGCGGCGAACCCGTCCGCCTCCCGCAGCTCCACCCGGGTCGCGCGCACCGCCCCGATGTTGAGCTGCTGCAACACGCCGGATGCCTGCAGCCGGGGATGCGTCGTTTGTCCCCGCAGGCCCACGGTGAGAAAGCCGGTCCCGGTCAGGTCGTCCTGGCGCACGAAGCCCCGCCAGGCCCGCAGGTCCCCGGCATAGAGGAAGTCGAGGGAGAGGGAGTCCTCGGTGACCTTTCCGGTGCCGCGCAGCGAGGCCCGCTCCAGCTCGACCCTCAGGCTGTCCAGATGCCAGACCGCGTCCCGTAGTCCCAGCTCGACCCGCCCCGAAAGGAACGGCACCTCGCGCAGGCGGCTGTGATCCAGATTGATCTGGGCCTCCAGGGATTCGAAGGGTCGGGCGCGGTCGGTAAACAGGACCGTTCCGGTCCCGTTGAGGATCCCCGGGGTCTGCTCGAACGGCGGCAGCTGGAACACCACCGGATCCACGCCCTCGAAGTTCCCGTCCACGGTGAATTCCTTCTCGTCGAAGGCCAGGGACAGGCTGCCATAGGTCACGTGCGCTCCGCGCAACATCAGGTCCACGTCCAACAGGCGCAGCGTCCGATCGGCGATGAACCCCCGGCCCGAGGTGGCGCGCGGTTCCCAGACGTCCCAGGTCCCCTCCCCCGACCAGGCGAATCCCAAACGGTCGGTCTCGCGACGGAAGGTGAGATCGATCCACTCCACGTGGCCCGGTTCCAGGTTGGGTTCCTGCAGCAGCCGGCCCAGACGCTCCAGGGGAAGGTCCTCGATCCGGCCCGCCAGATCCATGTCCTGCGAACCCGGACGGCCGTGCAGGATCAGATCGGTCCCGTCCCAATGGACGACCAGGGAGTCGAGCGACGGCCCGTCGTTGACGAGCAACGAACCCCCGGGAACCAACAGCGGTCCGAGACTGTCGGCCAGGGTCCCGCGCAGACCGGTCGACGCGAACCGGAGCACGTTGTCCACGATGGTGACATCGAGCCCCCCCGAGACATCCTCGACCTGGAGTTCGCGCCAAGGCACCTCGAACAGGATGCTGCCGTCGGCGACCCGCACGTTCTCGATGCTCAGCTGGGGCTTGTCGCCTCCCCCGCCGCCGCCACGCGTGGTGGGAATGAGAATGCTGCCGTCCTCGCCGCGGCGAAACTCCATGCCCAGGCCCATGGCGGTGACCCGGGTCACCTTGTAGCGTCCATGGAGAAGCCCCCAGAGGTCGTAGGCGACATCGAGGCGATCGGCCCGGCCGAACGGGAACCACCCCTGCGGACCGCGGCGCTCCAGGCTCGCTCCTTCGATGGTCAGACCCAGCAGGGGAAAGCCGCTGACCCGTTCCACCACCAGCCGGGTGTCCTCGTCGAAGACCCGGGCGTTGAGCAGCGCGGCGGTCTGGCGCGCGATGACCCCACCCCCCAGGATCCACCCGCCGGCCAGGGCGGCAAGCAGCAACGCGACACCGCCCAGCAGGGCCAGGTGAAGGTGTCGCAGGAAGCGGATCCAGCGATTCCCGCCTCCGCCTTGACCGGGATCGCCCGGTGGAGTTTCAGAATGCATGGCCAATAGCAAAGTGGATCCTGTCCCGGTCCTCACCGGGGAGATAGTTCCATTTCCTGGCGTAGTCGAGCCGAACCGGACCCAGCGGCGTGCTGAACCGGAGACCCAGACCATAGGAATATCGCACGTCCGTCGGCTCCACCTTCTCGGGATCCGAGTGCGGGAAGAAGCTGTCCAGGGTGAACTGGGCTTCATCCACCCACACGTTCCCCATGTCCAGGAAACCCACCGCCCCGAACCGTCCGAACAGACGCCAGCGGGCCTCCAGGTTGGTCAGCCAC
Organism: Candidatus Eiseniibacteriota bacterium; assembly: GCA_942491735.1. Lineage (GTDB taxonomy): Bacteria > Eisenbacteria > RBG-16-71-46 > JABDJR01 > JABDJR01 > CALOCN01. Next base: position 2,481,970 of record CALOCN010000014.1, read on the forward strand.
TGGACGAGGCCCCCCGGGCCCACCCCCGGTTGGCCGAGGGTCCCATCGAGTTCGTTCTGGAAGTACCCCCGAACGGTGTTCCCACCTCCCAGAAAGTATCGATCCTCGACCGGAATCGTCTGCACCTTCGAACTGACCGGTCGCCCCCCGACCAGGCTGTCGTCCGCGGCATGGATGTACCCGGCCAGGACCCGGGCGGCCAGCACCGGCCCGACACGGGGAGGAAGACCGAATTGTGCGACCCCCACGTTTCCCTTGTAGAACGAGTTGTTCCCCCCCAGGGCACCACCCGCGGTTTCGAGAAACAGGTCGTAGTACCCGCCCGCGGTGGGTTCGAAGAAGTTGTTCCGGTCATCGAGGTCGATCCGTCCCGAGAGGGATCGGGTGACATAGCTCTCGCGATAGAGCTGGGGATCATTGTCGGCAGCGATGCTGTCCGCGGAGTTGAAGACCCATCGGTTTCCGATCGACAGGAGGAGCTGGTTGCGCGGGCTGCCCAGGACGCGCCGCGTGCTGAGGGACACCCCGGCCGCATTCTGCGTCCACTCCCCCCGGCCGATCTCCGTGCCCAGCGTGTCGGTGACGAACAACACCCCGACGTCGTAGACAAAGGAGAGACTGGGCTGCAGTTCCCAACGTCCCAGGAAGGCATGCGGGATATTGACAAAGGTGTCGGTACGCCATTCGTCGACCGGGGAAGGCAATCGATCGGTGAGATCCAGATCCACCCGGGAGGAAATCCCGAACCGGGATCCGGTCCCCATCAGGTTGCGGGTCGACCACCCGCCACCGACCCGGATGCGCTCCTGACTACTGATTCCCACCCCGGCTTCCGCCCGTGACATCTTCCGCTCGCGCAGCCGGATATCGACGGCGACGCGGTCCCGCAGGGTATCCATGGCCGTGGTGTCCCACCGGGCATCCACGAACAGGTCGCTCTGCAGGAGCCACAGCTGGGACTGTTTCAGGTCCTTGAGCCGCAGGAGTTCCCCATCCCGGACCGCGATGTCCCGCCGAGCCAGGGACTCCTTGACCCGCTCCAGACCGGCCACCCGTACCGTATCCACCACCACCGGGTCCCCCTCGGTGATGCGATAGAAGACCAGGGCCCGGTCATCGAAGAACTGGACGTTCGCGCGGACCCGGGCCTGCCAGTGCCCCATGTCGGCCAGCGCTTCGAGGATCATCCGGCGATCCTCGTCCAGACGGAACGGATCGAGGGGTTGTTCCGGTTTCACGGCCAGTTCCCGACGCAGCTCGTTGGGATTGATCTCCCGGGCGCCCATGATCACCACCTCCCCGGCCAGGACCCGGGGCCCTTCCTCGATGGTGATCCGGATGTCCACCTTCCCGTCGTGTTCGGCGGTCTGGATGTCACTGACCCGGGTTCGCAGGTACCCCTGGCGGTTGTAGAAGGTGAGAATGGCCAGCACGTCCGAATCGAGCTGTGACTCGCGGAACTTGTGGTCACCGAACGGATTCCACCACTGCCCTTCGCTCAGCGCCATCAGCCCCTTGAGGGTCTTGTCGTTGAACTGGGTGTTGCCCTCGAGGGCAATGGTCCCGACATCGGGAAGTTCATCGAGGAGGAGGAGGCTGTTCTGGGCGCGCCCACAACCGGCCAGGGAAAGAACCCCAAGCAGAAGGACGGTCAACCCTCGCGTTCGGCCGGCATGACGGGTGCTCATCCCGGCTCCCCTGAAGAGGACTCGGTGGACACTAAGGCGCTACGTCGGTGGCCCGGCCCAGCGCGCTCTGGCGCTGGATGATACGAAGCGGATCGTTGATAAGAACGAACAGGAAGATGGTCCCGATCACCGCAAGACCGATGCCCTGGTAGATGGCCAGTCCCCGTTCGCCCATGGGACGACCGCGAACCGCCTCGAGCACGCTGAGGAGGACCATGCCCCCGTCGAGAATGGGAATGGGCAGCAGGTTGAACACCATGAGGGCAATGCTCAGCACCACCCCGAGGTTCAGGACCCGGTCCCAGCCGGCCCGCGCCGCTTCCCCCGAAGCCTGGATGATGGCCACCGGGCCGCTGATCTGGGCCAGGTTGGACGGTGTGGTGAACAACGACGCGATGCCCTCCACGGTCAGGGCCACGGTCATGAACGCCGCCCGCGTACCCTGGACCACGCCCTCGCCGAATCCGAACCGCATGGTATAGCTCACCGGACTCAGGGGGGTGATGCCGATCTTGCCCACCGGCGTCTCGCCGGTACGGTCCTCGATGGGGGTCACCGGCAACTGGATCGTCTGCCCTTCCCGCTCGATGGTGAAGAGGAGTTCGGTTCCCGGATTGGCGCGCACCACCTCGGTGAGCCGTTTCCAGTCCGGAATCGGCTCCTCTCCGATCGCGGTGATCCGATCCCCCTTGGCCACTCCGGCCTTGTAGGCGGGATGGGCCATGACCACTTCCTCGACCACGGCGGGGATGGGGAAGGTCATGCCCCGGATCAGGTCATCGGCCTGTTCGCGCGGCACGGCGAGCGTGGCGGTGCCGCCCCCGATACGCATCACCTCGACCTGTGCCGGCAGATCGGCCAGGGCCGGGTCCTCGGGCTCGGTGAGGCCGAGATAGATGGGCTGCAGGGAGGCCACCGGCCGGCCGTCGACCGCCACCAGGCGATCCCCGTCGCGGAAACCCAACTCGGCGGCCACGCTGCCCTCGGTCACTTCCCCGACCAGGTTGGGGGAATCCGGGAGGGTTACTCCAACCCAGGTCAGGATGATGCTGAGGATGATGGCGAGGACCAGGTTGGCGAAGGGGCCGGCCAGGGCGACGATGACCCGTTTCCACCAGGCGGCGGCGAAGAAGTCCCCCGGCTCGGGTTCGGTCAGGAGGCGGGGGTCGTCCCCGGCCATCTTGACGTAGCCGCCGAGGGGAAAGGCGGAGATCGCGTACTCCACGTCGCCCCGTATCCGCCGCAGGATGACCGGTCCGAACCCGACCGAGAAGCGCTCGACACGAATGCCGAGACTGCGGGCGGCCACGAAGTGTCCGTACTCATGAAAAATGACAAGGACCCCGAAAACAAGAAGGCCCAATGCCGCCGTGATGATCACCTGGATGTGACTCCCTTCTCGACCCGCTCTTCCCACGAGACCGGCCCCACATGGGTGAGGGCCGGCGCAGTGCCCGCTTCCGGTTTGGGAGCGAGGTGGGGCGCGGGCAATCCGCGCCGCTCCCGCAGGACGCTTGTATATACCGACATCGTGCCCTCGACCATCCGGTCCGCCGAAAAGGCCTGGACCCGGACCCGGCCCCCGGCGGAGAGACGCGCGGCAAGAAAAGGGTCCGAGAGCACGGCCGCCAGGGCCCGCGCCAGGGAATCGGGAGCGGCGGGCGGCACGAGAATTCCGCTTCGATCCGGCTCCACCATCTCCGGGATTCCCCCCCCCGTCGTCGCCACGATGGGAATCCCGGCCGCCATGGCGTCCAACACCGCGGTTCCCAGCCCTTCCATTCGCGACGGAAGGCAGAAGACGTCCAGGGAAGACAACAATCCCGGGATGTCCTCCCGATGACCCAGGAAGTGCACCCGGCCCGTAAGATCCTCGGCCCCGGCCCGCTCCTGGAGGGTTGAGGCCAGCTCACCGTCCCCGGCCAGCACCGCGTGAACTTCCCGTGGAAGCTGCGCCAGGGCCTCCAGAAGGTCTCCCGGCGCCTTGTGCGGCACCAGGGCCCCAACGAACCCAATGAGCTTAACATGCTGAGGGACATTCAGTTCCCGGCGCAGATCCAGGCCGTCCCCGCCTCCCTCGAACCGCTCGGAGGCCACGCCGCTGTAGACGGTGGTGATCCGGGCCGGATCCACGCCGCCGGCCAGGAGTACGTCCCGCACCCGTTGACTGATGGGAAGAAACCGGTCCACGCCCCGGCTGTACTTGAGGCCCCCGAACTTGCCCCCCTTGATGGGGAAATCGACGCGACGGGAGACGATGACCGCCGGGGCCGGGTTGCGGGCCAGGGTGGCCAGGAGACCCAGGGCATGGGCATGGCCCGTATGCAGGTGGAGGAGATCCGAGGACCCGAGAAGCCGGCGCAACCGCCACGCCGCCGGGAGATCCAGATCCCCGCAGGATGAGAAGGGATGTACCCGGAAGCCCTCGGCCAGGGCTCGTCGGGCCAGGACCCCGCGGATCGGCGCGGCCAGTTCCGCATGGTGCCCACGATCCCGCAGGCCCCGCAGCAGATAGAGCACCTGTTGCTCTCCCCCTCGCCAGTTGGCCGACGTGTTCACGTGGAGGCTACGCAGGCTCATGCGGATCGCACCTCCAGCCGCCGGGTTGCCGCTGCCCGCGCTTCGGCATCGGCCGCGCTGACCGCGTCGAGGGAGTCGGCGGGCTGCACCGGAACCTCTTCCAGCACGGCCTCGACCAGTTCGATGATCTCCGGGAAGCGGATGCGTTCCTCCAGGAACGCCTGCACCGCGATCTCGTCCGCCGCGTTGAGGACGGTGGCCGCGGTGCCCCCCCTGCGGACGGCCCGGCGGGCCAGCTCGATGGCCGGGAAGGTTTCGTGGTCCGGGGCCTCGAAGGTAAGGGAGCCCCAATCCGGCAGGTGGGTGGTGGGGATCTCGCAGTCCCAGCGCTGGGGCCAGGTCATGGCGTACTGGACCGGGAGCATCATGTCCGGCGTGGACATCTGGGCCAGGAGTCCGCCGTCGACCGTCTCCACCAGGGCGTGCACCACGCTCTGCGGGTGGACCCAGACATCGATGGCGTCCAACGCGATGTCGAAGAGGCGGTAGGTCTCGATCACCTCGAGTCCCTTGTTGAACAGGGTGGCGCTGTCGACGGTGATCCGCGGCCCCATGGGCCAGACCGGATGCCGGAGCGCGGCCTCCGGAGTGACCGACTCCAGGGCGGCCCGCTTCCGGCCCCGAAAAGGGCCTCCGGAAGCGGTGATGATCAGCCGGCGCACTTCCCCGGGGTCCTTGCCTTCCAGACACTGGAAGAGACCGGAATGCTCGCTGTCGACCGGAAGCAGGGTCGCGCCGTGTTCCTTCGCGGTGGCCATGAGCAGTTCACCGGCCAGGACCAGGGACTCCTTGTTGGCCAACGCGAGCATCTTGGCGTTGCGGGCGGCGAGAAGGCTCGCCTCGAGGCCGGCGCGACCGACCACCCCGTTGACGACCAGGTCCACATCGTCACGCTCGGCGAGGGCAGCCACCGCCTGGGCTCCCCCTTCCACCACGCTTCCCCTCGGAAGCAGGCCCCGCAGTTCCTCGACCCGGTTCGCGTCACCGATCGCCACCCGCATCACCCGATGATGACGAGCCTGGGCGGCCAGATCCTCGACCGAGGAATGGGCGGCCAGGGCGGTGACGGTAAACCTGTCCGGGTAGCGGTCGGCAATGGCCAGGGCCTTGCGACCGATGGACCCGGTTGAACCGAGCACCGCGATTCGCCGGGGAAACGGATTCGAACTCACCGAGCCTCCGATCGGTTGGTTCTCTCGTGACGCGCACTGCATTTCATGGCCAAACGAACCGGAAAAGGTAGTAGGTCACCGGCGCAGCCAGGAGCACGCTGTCGATGCGATCCAGAACACCGCCGTGGCCGGGAATGGCCCGGGAGGCGTCCTTGGCGCTGAGGTTACGTTTGACCAGGGATTCCAGCAAGTCCCCGAGAGGACAGGCGATACCCAGGAGCACCCCGGCCACCCCCATCTGGATCAGGCTTCGCCCCGGCGTGAGATGGGGGGCCACCAGCAGCACCACCGCGACCGCCGCGGTCAGCCCGCCGAAGAAACCCTCCACGGACTTCCCGGGGCTCAGGTGGGGCGCCAACGGTCGCCTCCCCCATCGCACGCCGACGAAGAAGGCACCGGTATCGGCGGCCCAGGTGGCCAGGAGAACCACCAGAACCAGTCCCCGCCCATCCGGCAGCCCCCGCAACAGGAACAAGTGGAGCCCCAGACCGATCACATAGACCACGGCAAACACGGTGAGTGCCATTCCGGCCAATCGCCCCCCGATGGGGGGTCTCAGGGATCGCGCCACCAGCCACAGGCCGGCCCCCAGCACGAGGGCCCCGGAAAGTTCCGGTCCCATGAGGACGGTGACCAGGAGCCCCAGCCCGCCGACCATGCCGGAAAAACGGTCGACCTGGATGCCATCCCGGTGGCACAACTGGAGAAACTCGGCCAGGGCGACCCCAAGGGCGAGAACCAGGCAGGTGTTGAACAGGATGCCGCCGGTCCACCCGGCCCACACGGCGAGGGCAGCCAGGGCCAACCCCGAGACCACCCGCGCACCGAGGGACTGTCCCACGAAGCGGGACCGGGTGCGCTCGCTAGCGGACACGGCCAAACCGTCGCTCCCGGCGCTGGAAATCCAGCACCGCCTCGTAGAGATGGGTGCGATCGAAGTCCGGCCAGTGCACCTCGGTCAGCCAGATCTCGGTGTAGGCAAGCTGCCAAAGCAGGAAATTGGAAATGCGGAACTCGCCGCTGGTCCGGATCAACAGGTCGGGATCCGGAAGACCGGCGGTGTAGAGCCGGTCCCCGATCGTGCTCTCGTCGATCGTCTCCGGGTCCAGCTTGCCTTCCTTGACCTCCCTGGCCATGCGGACCGCGGCCTCGGCGATCTCGCGACGTCCTCCGTAGGAAAGGGCCAGGTTGAGCAGCATCTCCTTGCCGTCGGCAAGAAACTCCTGGGTCTCGACGAGGGACCGCTGCACCGGCCCGGGAAGGTCCGCGGGGCGACCGATGACCGCAAGTCGGATCCCGTTCTCCCGCAGCTCCTCGCGCTGTTCGCGGAGCGTGCGCTGGAGGATGCGCATCAGCGCCTTGATCTCGGTGGCGGGGCGCTGCCAGTTCTCGACCGAGAACGTATAGAGGGTGAGGACCTCCACCCCGAGTTCCCGGCAGGCAATCACCACTTCCCTGACGGAGTGCCGGCCCTGGAGATGCCCGAAGATGCGGGGACGGTGACGCTGCTTGGCCCAACGACCGTTGCCGTCCATGATGACGGCAATGTGTCGGGGCACCGGGCCGGACGCGAGGATCCGCCGCTTGAGCTCCTCGGCGACCGAGGGGTGCTCGGTGTCAGGCAGCATGGACGGGGCCTCCGGCGTTGGGGACGCGAGCCAGGGTTCCGGGATGGAGGTCAGACCTCCATGACCTCGGCTTCCTTCTTCTTGACCACGTCTTCGATCTCGGCGATGTACTTGTCATGCAGCTTCTGGATCTGGTCGCTGGCGCGACGTGCGTCGTCCTCGGGGATCTCGCCCGCCTTCTGGCTCTTCTTGAAGTGCTCGATGGCCTCGCGCCGTGCATTGCGTATGGACACCCGACCGTCCTCGGCCATCTTGTGGGTGAGCTTGACCAGTTCCCGACGTCGCTCCTCGTTGAGCTGCGGAATGGGAATCTTGAGCACCTGCCCGTCGTCCTGGGGATTCAGCCCGAGGTCGCTGGCCTGGATCGCCTTGGCGATGGGCTGCAACATGTTCTTTTCCCAGGGCTGCACGACGAGGAGCCGGGGCTCCGGCGTGGAGACCGTGGCCACGTTCTTGACCGGGGTGGCCTGGCCGTAATAGTCGACCTTGACCCCGTCGAGCAGGGAAACGGATGCCTTGCCGGCACGGATGGTCGACATTTCACGCACCATGGCTTCCACCGCCCGCGCCATGCCTGCCTCTGAGCTCTTGAGAGTCTCGTCCACTCTAGTCCTCCGCGACCACGGTTCCGATGGGCTCCCCCGCCACGACCCGCGGCAGGTTCCCCGGAACGTTCAGATTGAACACCAACACCGGAAGCCGGTTCTCCATGGCGAGGGAAATCGCCGTGGTATCCATCACCCCGAGCCCCCGGCGCAGCACCTCCATATAGGTGAGGCGGTCGTAGAGCTGGGCGTCCGGGTCCTTCATGGGGTCGGCGGAATAGACGCCGTCCACCTTGGTGCCCTTGACGATGGCATCGGCACCGATTTCCACCGCACGCAGGGCGGCGGCGGTGTCGGTGGAAAAGTACGGGTTGCCGGTACCGGCGGCCATGATGACCACGCGCCCCTTCTCGAGATGACGCAGGGCCCGGCGCCGGATGTACGGCTCGGCCACCTCTTCCATCTTAATCGCCGACATGACACGGGTAAAGAGACCCTGCTTCTCCAGGGCATCCGACATGGCCAGCCCGTTGATGACGGTGGCGAGCATGCCCATGTGGTCGGCGGTCACGCGATCCATCCCACGCGCCGAGGCGTCGAGACCGCGGTAGATGTTGCCCCCACCGATGACCAGCCCGATCTGGACCCCCTGATCGTGGGCGGCCTTCAACTCGGCCGCGATGGAGTCCAGCCGATCGTTGTCGAGCCCGAAGCCGCCTTCTCCGGCGAGAATCTCGCCCGAGATCTTGAACAGGATGCGCGAGAACGCGGGGCGTCGCGCTCCGGTTCGGGGCTCCCGGTCCTGGGCGGGGGCCGACACTAACCCTCCTCGCCGAGCTCGAAACGAACGAAGCGGGCGACCTGGATGTTCTCGCCGATGGTGGAGATGGTTTCCTTGACCACGTCCTCGACCGACTTGTCCGGATCCTTGACGAAGGGCTGGCTCATGAGCACGCTCTCCTCGTAGAACTTGCGCAGGCGACCCTCCACCATCTTCTCGACCACCGCATCCGGCTTGCCTCCCTCACGTGCCTGCGCCTCGAAGAGGCTCCGCTCACGCTCGACCACGCCGGGGTCCAGCTCGTCGGTCCGCACCGCGAGGGGGGCCGAGGCGGCCACGTGCATGGCCAGGTCCCTGACCAGCCCCTGGAACAGGTCGTTGCGGGCGGCGAAGTCGGTCTCGCAGTTGACCTCGATGAGCACGCCCACGCGTCCACCGGGGTGGATGTAGGAGTGCACCAGGCCCTCGGCGGTGGCCCGCCCCGCCTTCTTGGCCGCCTTGGCGATTCCGGCCTTGCGCAGGACCTCGGTCGCCTTGTCGATGTCGCCGCCGGCTTCGGAGAGGGCCTTCTTGCAATCCATGATCCCCGCGCCGGTACGGCCACGGAGATCGCTGACCATGCTTGCAGTAATCTCAGCCATGGAACTCACTTGTCTCCTGTCGAACAGATTCCCTGGGTCTCGAGCTCAGCGTACCGCGCTGACCTCCGGCTCCGTGTCGCCCCCGGCCGAGTAGCCTTCCGAATAGTCCGCGCTCGACTTGGACGAGGCGCGGGAGGCTTCGATGGCCGCATCGGACATGACACGGGACATGAGCTTGATGGCGCGAAGCGCGTCATCGTTGCCCGGAATGGGGTAGTCCACCACGTCCGGGTCCGAGTTGGTGTCGACGATGCCGACGATCGGGATGCCCAGCCGGTTGAGCTCGGCTACCGCGATCTTTTCCTTGTTGGTATCCACCACGAAGGCGATGGAAGGCAGGCGCTCCATGTCCTTGATGCCGCAGAACACCTTCTCCAGACGCTGGCGCTGCTTGTCGAGACGGGAGGCTTCCTTCTTGGAAAGGGATTCCGCGGTCCCGTCCTCGAACATGCGCTCGATGTCGCGCAGGCGACCGATGCTCTGCTTGATGGTCTTGAAGTTGGTCAGCATGCCGCCCAGCCACCGGTCGGTGGCGAAGTACTGGCCGCAGCGACGGGACTCCTCCTGGATGATCTCCTTGGCCTGCTTCTTGGTCCCGATGAAGAGGATGGATCCCCCACCGGCCACCGCGGCCGAGACGGCATCCCGAGCGGCCCGCAGGCACTCGACCGTCTTCTGGAGATCCACGATGTGGATCCCGTTGCGCTCGATGAAGATATAGCGGCGCATCTTCGGATTCCAGCGACGCGTCTGGTGACCGAAGTGGACTCCCGCTTCCAGGAGTTCGCGCATTGAAGGCATAGACATGGGCGTTTTTCTCACTTCCTCTCGAGGAGGGGGTTCGCGTTTTGCCTCCGCCCCGCCGGGAAGTGGTCCTCCTTCCCGACGACAGGGCGCCCCGCGGGGCTGACCCTTGCCGCCGGTTCACGCAGGAGGCCGGCAGGACGTGTGTGATTACGGCGACGACCTGGGTCGCCACCGGATTGGAGGGCGTGTCGGGGACACGCCCAGGACTCGATCCGGTCTAGCGCTTGGAGAACTGGAACCGCTTGCGGGCACCAGGCTGACCGTACTTCTTCCGCTCCTTGGCCCGGGGGTCCCGGGTGAGGAACCCGTTTCGCCGCAGGGAAACGCGAAGATCCGGATCCATGACGGCGAGGGCGCGCGCAATGCCGAGCTTGAGCGCTCCGGCCTGGCCGCTGAGGCCGCCACCGTGGCATTTGGCCACAATGTCGTAACGATCCTGGCACTGGGTTTCCTCGAGCGGGGTGTTGAATTCCATCACGAGAACGTCGCGCTTGAAATAGGTGCGCGCGTCCACGCCGTTGATGGTCACCTGGCCGCTGCCGGGAAACACGCGCACACGGGCGATGGCTTTCTTCCGTCGACCGGTGGTCTGGGCGATTGCGTCGGGCAAACGATCCTCCTCGAAATGGATATCCCCGAAGGGACTCAGGCGTCTCCGCTCGCTTTGTCACTGATCGGGAGCGGCACCGGGTTCTGGGCGGCGTGCGGATGCTCGGGACCCGCGTGGATCTTGAGCTTCTTGATCATCTGACGCCCGAGACGGGTCTTGGGGAGCATCCCCTTCACCGCCATGCGAATCACTTCCTCAGGCTTCTCGGCCATGAGCTTCTTCAGGGGGGTGTAGCGGTCCCCTCCCATGTAGCCCGTGTGCCGGAAGTAGGTCTTGTTCTCGAGCTTGCGCCCGGTCAGACCGATCTTCCCTGCGTTGATGACCACGATGTGGTCACCATGGTCCAAGTGAGGGGAATAAATGGGTTTATGCTTGCCGCGGAGCACGCTGGCTACGCGGCTGGCCAGTCGACCCAGGTTGTAGTCCTGGGCATCGACGAGATACCAGACACGATTTTCGGGCTCCACTTTGATGGTGGGCGTAGACATAGCGCCGCCGGACTCCTTTCGAGCATTAAGTCAAGAGCCCGAGGAGTATAGGGAGCCACCCCATGCCTGTCAACGCGGGATTGGGTCCGACTTGGGGGGGGGCGGACCCGGGGGAATCGGCCCCTGGCCCGGATGCGGACCAGGGGCTGAAGGGCGGGCGACCGCCTAGTTGGACTGCTTGGCGCAGTGGCGATCGAAGGCGGCGCGGAGGTCCTGGGCGACGTCGATGGCCGTGCGGCCCTCGATATCCTTGCGCTCGAGCATATGGACCAACTCACCGTCCTGAAGCAGGGCGATGGCCGGCGATGAGGGCGGGTATCCCTTGAGGAAAGCCCGGGCGGCGGAGACCGCATCGAGATCCTGACCGGCAAACACCGTATACAGGTGATCCGGCAGCGTTTCATTCTGGAGCGCCATGGCAACTCCCGGACGGGCATTTCCCGCGGCACATCCGCACACGGAGTTCACCACGAGCAGGGCCGTGCCGGACTTGGCGGACAGGGCTTCCGTGGCTTCGAGACCGGTACGAAGCTCCTGGACCCCGATTCGGGTCAGCTCTTCTCGCATGGGATCGACAAGCTGGGGCGGATACGGCATGGGACGTTGATCTCCTTCGATTTCCGAACAAACCCCGACCCACCTGGTCCGGGGTGCCAATAGTGTACTCAATTAGTCCTGTTTTTGCTCCCCGAGCCGGACATGTTCCTCCGTGAAAGGGGGTTGCAGGATCCCGGCCTCGGTGATCCAGCCCCGGATCAGGGCGGCCGGGGTGACATCGAAGGCCGGATTCAACGCACCGACCCCCTCGGGAGCGTTCTCCCCCAGCACTTCCAGGGCGGCCCGCTCCTCCACCGGAATGGCGTCCCCGTCCGGGACCGCCGGGTCGAAGGTGCTCAGCGGTGCGGCCACGTAGAACGGCACCCCGGCTTCCCGGGCGGCCAGGGCCACTCCATAGGTTCCGATCTTGTTCGCGGTATCCCCGTTGCGGGCGACCCGGTCCGCCCCCACGATCACCACATCCACATCCCCACGTCGCAGGACCGAGGCGGACGCCCCATCCACGAGGACCCGCACATCGATCCCGGCGTTGGCCATTTCCCAGGCGGTGAGTCGCGACCCCTGAAGCAGGGGGCGGGTCTCATCGGCAAACACGGTGAGCTTCTTGCCCATGGCCGCCGCGGCGTAGAGCGGAGCGAGGGCGGTTCCCCAGCCGCTGGTGGCCAGCCCTCCGGCGTTGCAGTGGGTGAGCACGGTGACCGGACCCTCGGGAAGGACGGCGAGCCCCGCCTGGGCGATACGCCGACCGGTGTCCAGATCCTCGTTCATGATGGCATCGGCTTCCGCGCGGAGAGCGGTGAGGAGCCCGGCAGGGTCTCCCATGTCCCGATCCAGGACCCGGTTCATGCGATCCAGGGCCCAGAACAGGTTCACCGCGGTGGGACGGGTCTGTCGCAGCCCGGCCGAAGCCTCCCGGGCCGCCAAAGCCACATCCTCCCCCGCCCCGGCCGCGAGGACCGCGCCGAGGACGACCCCGTAGGCCGCGGCAATTCCGATGGCGGGCGCTCCGCGGACGGCCAGGGTCCGGATGGCCTCCTCGACCTCGGCCACGGTGCGACAATCCCAGTGGACCAGGCTCCCCGGCAGTTTGCGCTGGTCGATGAGACGCAGGGCATCGCCCAGGAATCGAATGGGTTCCTGCGGGGCGCGCGGGTTTTCTTGCGGCATGGGATGATCCCCCGGATTAAGGTACGTCCTGCAAACGAGCGATCATTCTAAGACCGACTCCATGACAAGGGGAATGCCCGCAAATGCATCTGCTGAGGAACCTGCTCCTGTCGGGCCTGGTGGCAATCCTCTTCCTGGGTCTTCTCGAGGGCGTCCTGCGGCTCACCCACCTCTTTGGCGCCCATCCGGCCTGGACGGAACCCCACCCCCGGTACGGCTGGCGCTACTCCCCCAACCGGACCTACCTTGCCGTCGAGGAAAACGACCACCCCATCACCGGCCGACTCAGCAACCAGGGCTGGCGGGACCACGACCGGGAGCTGGAGAAACCGGCCGGGACCTACCGGGTGGCCCTCCTGGGGGACAGCTTCATCGATGCGGTCCAGGTGGAACTCGACTCCACCTTCGCCTCCATCGCCGAACGGGACCTGCGGGCCGCCGGACACGCGGTGGAACTGCTCAACTTCGGAAGATCCGGGGCGAGCCAGGCCGAGGAGCTGTTGATCCTGGAAGGGGAAGCGCTCCGGTTCGACCCGGATCTGGTCGTGCTGTTCTTCTTTCCCGGCAACGACATCCGGGACCTCGATCCCCGCACCGCCTCGAACCCCCATCGCCCCTTCTATCGGGTCGGCGCCACCGGTGACCTGGAACTCGATGTCTCGTTCGCGGAGTCCGAATCGTTCGCCTCGCACCGACGCCGCAACGCCCTGCGACGTCGCTCGGCCCTGGTGAACCTGGTGGTGAGCCGTCTGCAGAAACTCAGCGGGGCGCGCCGCGCTTTCCCGGAGAAGGGGGACGTCACCTTCATCCCCCCCGCACTCACCGCCTGCACCGGCTCCCCCGCCGCCCACATGGAAGCGAACTACGCCCTGTCCCACCGGCTCATGGTGGAGATGCACCGGATCCTCTCGGCGCGGGGTATCGACTTCCTCGTCGTCCACGTGACCGACGTCTACCCACCCGAACTCGTCGCGGACTTCCGGAGGATCGATCCGAGCTTCGACCCCGACTGCTTTGGCCGGGACCTCGCGGACCTGGGTGCGCAGCACGGGTTCGGGACCCTCGACCTCTACCCCCCGTTTCGCGATCGCTTCGTCGCCACCGGACGCCCCCTGACCTGGGGTCACTGGAACTACGCCGGGCACCGACTGGTGGCGGGTCTTCTCACCCAACGGGTGGAGAGGCGCCTGCCCTGACCGGGATTGCCACCGCATCCCTCTGCTATACTTAGCGGTCATTTTCCGCACCGCACTCCAACCCACCCGAGGGTCCCCCGTTTGACTGCGATACTCGGCATCTCCGCTTTCTATCACGACTCCGCCGCGGTGCTTCTCGTGGACGGGCGCATTGTCGCGGCCGCCCAGGAAGAGCGCTTCACCCGCAGGAAACACGACTACCGTTTTCCCAGGCTGGCCGTGGAGTACTGCCTGAAGGAGGCCGGACTCCGCATCGAGGACCTCGACCATGTCGGGTTCTACGACAAGCCCTATCTCAAGTTCGACCGCCTGATCGAGACCTACCTCGCCTACGCCCCGGCCGGGTTCCCCTCCTTCCTGCGGGCCATGCCGCTCTGGCTCAAGGAAAAGCTGCACACGCCCCGGGAAATCCATCACGGCCTGGACAAGCGCTACCGGGGCAAGATCGTCTTCACCGAGCATCACGAGTCCCACGCGGCCAGCGCCTTCTTTCCCTCCCCGTTCGAGGAGGCGGCCATCCTCACCCTGGACGGGGTGGGTGAGTGGGCCACCGCGAGCATGGGCACCGGGTCGGGGAACCGGATCGAGCTCAGCCATCAGCTCACCTTCCCCCACTCCCTCGGCCTCCTCTATACCGCGTTCACCACCTATTGCGGTTTCAAGGCCAACTCGGGGGAGTACAAGCTGATGGGGCTCGCCCCCTACGGCGAACCGAAGTACGCCGACCGCATCCTGGAGAACCTGCTGGATCTCAAACCGGACGGCTCGTTCCGGATGGACATGTCCTACTTCAACTACTGCCAGGGTCTGACCATGACCTCGGAGAAGTTCCACACCCTGTTCGGGGCCCCGGCCAGGACCCCGGAGTCGGAACTGGAGCAGTTCCACATGGACGTGGCCGCGTCCATCCAGGTGGTGACGGAAGAGGTGATGCTGCGCATGGGGCGCCACCTGCACGGGACCACCGGCATGAAGAACCTGGTCATGGCGGGCGGGGTGGCCTTGAACTGCGTGGGCAACGGCCGCCTCCTGCGGGAAGGGCCCTTCGAGAACATCTGGATCCAACCCGCGGCCGGGGATGCCGGCGGTGCGCTGGGGGTGGCCCAGTTCATCTGGCACCAGCTCCTGGACAATCCCCGCACCGTCACCCAGCCGGACGGACAAACCGGCTCCCTTCTGGGACCCAAGTACGAAACCCCCGAGGTGGAGCGATTCCTCAAGGAGACCGGGGCGGTCTACACCCGCTTCGACGACGAGGACGCGCTCTACGAAACGGTGGCCGGGCACATGGCCAACGAGAAGGTGGTGGGCTGGATGCAGGGCCGCATGGAGTTCGGCCCCCGCGCCCTGGGATGCCGCAGCATCATCGGGGATGCGCGCAGCACCGACATGCAGAAGGTGATGAACCTGAAGATCAAGTTCCGGGAGTCCTTCCGGCCGTTCGCCCCCTCGGTGCTCCAGGAACGCGTGCATCACTATTTCGAGATGCGGGACGAGGAACCGAGCCCCTACATGCTGCTGGTGGCCCCGGTGGACGCCAAGCGCCGGGTGACCTCCAACGGGGCGGGGGGCGATGCCAAGGGACTGGATCTTCTCAACCAGATCCGCTCGGAAATCCCCGCCATCACCCATGTCGATTTCTCGGCCCGGGTGCAGACGGTGGACGCGGTGCGACACGGCCGCTACTACAAGCTCATCAAGCGATTCGAGGAAAAGACCGGATGCCCGGTCATCATCAACACCAGCTTCAACGTGCGCGGCGAACCCATCGTGTGCACGCCCAGCGACGCCTATCGCTGCTTCATGGCCACCGGCATGGACGTGCTGGTCATCGAGGATTGCGTCCTGCTCAAGACGGAACAACCCGAGTCGGCCCTCGTCGACCGGGAAGAACATCTTTCCAAGTTCGCGCTGGACTAGCGGAGACCCCATGGCACTGATCGAACTCAAGAAGGAGCCCTCGAAGAAGGAACTGGCCTGGTTCGGGCTCCTGCTCCTGCTCTTCTTCGGACTGCTCGGCCTCATGGCCCGCTTCCGCTTCGACTCCCCGGCCGGGGCCAACCGGTTCTGGATCACCGGAGGGGCGCTGTGCGTGGTCTACTACGCGCTACCCTTCCTGCGCCGCTGGATGTTCCGGGGCTGGATGCTGCTCACCTTTCCCATCGGGTGGGTGGTGTCGCATGTGGTCCTGCTGGTGACCTTCTATCTCGTCCTGACCCCCATCGGTCTCATCCTGCGACTGGGGGGCCGGGACCCCATGAAGCGTCGTCTCGATCCGGACGCGGCCAGTTACTGGGAAGCCCATCGACCGGGTGGCAACACGGCCCGCTACTTCCGCCAGTCCTAGGCTTCGGAGGAACCCATGACCCCCAGCACCCACGATCCCGAACGCTCCGAGAGCCGCGAGTTCCAGAACATGGCCGAGGGCCAGAAGCAGGGCTTCCTGCGGGAGTTCGGGTACTACCTCAAGACCAGCAAGAAGTGGTGGCTCACCCCCATCATCGTCACCCTGGTGCTGATCGGCGGACTGCTGATCCTCTCCACCACCGTGGCCGGACCGTTCATCTACACGCTGTTCTAGCGTTTGCCCGCGTTCCCCTGCTTCCTGGCCCGGGCCACGTCCAGGGCGACCATGCTCCCGGTTACCGCGCCGACCACGCCGCCGGTCACCGCGGGGTTGATCTCGCCCAGGAACAGCTTCTGGGCGAGCACGACCGCGATCGCGGAGACGACCCCGACCGCGATCGCCATGAGAATGAGACGCCCGGTGGACCGGGGCGGTTGTTGCTTGGCCATGACGGCTCCTTTCGCTATGCGTTCTTCCGGATGAGCAACCGCCGCACCAGTCCCAGCGGGAGTCCCACCACGTTGTAGTAGTCCCCTTCGATCCCCTCGATCATCAGCGAGGCCAGACCCTGGATCCCGTAGGCGCCGGCCTTGTCCCTCGCCTCGCCCGAGGCGACCAGGGCCTCCATGTCGTCCCCGGACAGATCCCGGAACCGGACCGCGGTGGACGCGACCCCGGTGCGCAGGTCGCCCGCCTCGTCCATCACCGCGACCCCGGTGACCACGGTATGGCTCCGACCGGACAGCCGGGCCAGCATCTCCCGGGCGGCGCCGGCATTCGCCGGCTTCCCCAGGGCGGTGTCGTCCACCGCGACCAGGGTGTCCGCGGCCAACACGACCGCATCGCTCACGTCGTGCCACGCCGCCAACGCCTTGCGTTCGGCCAGTCGCTCCGCGGCGGCGGCCGGGGACTCGCCCGGTTCCAGGGCCTCGTTCACATCCACCACCATCCGCTGGAAGGGAACACCGATCCCCTCCAGCAGCGAGGCCCTCCGGGGCGAGGCGGAAGCAAGGATCAGGGTCCGCCCTTCCAGGCCCAGCAACCGTTCGCCCCAGCTCACGGCGTCTCCAGGATCAGGGTGACCGGGCCGTCGTTGAGCAGGCTCACCCGCATGTGCGCGCCGAAGGTGCCGGTTCGCACCGGGTCCACCCCGGTCCCGGCCAGCAACTCGGCCACCCGCCGGTAGAGCGGATCGGCCACCTCCGGGCGGGCCGCCCCGGTGAAGCTGGGACGACGTCCCTTGCGCGCGTCGCCATAGAGGGTGAACTGCGACACGACCAACGCCCCCCCGCCGGTCTCGAGCAGCGATTGGTTCATCCGCCCCTCCGCGTCCTCGAAGATGCGCAGGTTGGCGCACTTCCCGGCCATCCAGCGCGCCTCGTTCTCCCCGTCCCCCTCGGTTACCCCGACCAGGATCAACAGCCCATCCCCGATGGCCCGGGTGGGCTCGCCCTCCACCGCAACCGAAGCCGAGGTGACCCGCTGCACCACCGCTCTCAGAGCTCCCCTCCCGAAATCTGGCTCCGCTCCACCGCCCGCACCCCGCGCACCCGCTTCACCGCCTTGATGACCCGGTTGAGATGGCTCAGGTTGTTGACCTCGATGACGAACTCCCCCCGGGCGTCCCCGTCCAGGGCGCGCATTCCGGCATCACGGATGTTGGAGCGTTCGTCGGTGATGGTGGTGGCGAGGTCGGCCAGCATGCCGGCGGAGTCCGATCCGTAGATGAGCAGCTTGACCACGAACGCCCGGGCATCCGGCACATCCCAGGTCACATCGACGCGGCGCTCCGCCCCCACCTTGTCCTCGAACCCGTTGGGACAATCGACCCGGTGGATGGAAAGGCCCCGGCCCCGGGTCACCACCCCCACGATCTGCTCTCCGGGAACCGGCTGGCAGCACTTGGAGAGACGCATCATCAGGTTGTCCACATCCTGGATGCGGATGGGGGACTTGGCCGCGTTGTCGCGAAGGCGGGTGAACACCGACTTCTTCTTCGTGGGTTCCTTCTGCAGGTCGGGATGCAACCGGTTGACCAGGGACTGCACGGAAACGTCGCCCCGACCGAGCTCGGCGAGGATCTGCTCCGGGGTTTCCTTGCCCAGACTCTGCGCGACATCGACGAGGTCCTTGTCCTTGGCCGGGGGCTTCCGGTTGCGCTTGAGTTCCCGCTGCAGCATTTCCCGCCCCAGGGAGATGGAGTCCTCCCGGCGTTGCTCCTTGAGCCAGTGGCGCACCTTGTGCCGGGCCCGGGAACTGGCCAGGTAGGTCAGCCACGACTCGGAGGGGTGGGCCGAGGGCTGGGTGATGATCGAGATGGTGTCGCCGTTGTTGAGGACATAGCGGAGCGGCACGATGCGGTCGTTGACCCGCGCCCCCACCGAGTGCAGCCCCACGTCGGTGTGGATGGAAAACGCGAAGTCGAGCGCGGTCGACCCGGCCGGGAGCTGCTTGAGGTCCCCCTTGGGCGTGAAAACAAACACCTCCTCCTGGTAGAGCGAGGTCTTGAGGAAGTCCATGTACTCGGCCGGATCCACCCCCTCTTCCATCTCCTGGGTTCCACCCACCAGACCGCCCAGCTTGGCGTCGAGTTCGGGGTCGGGACTCGACCCTTCCTTGTAGCTGTAGTGGGCGGCAATCCCGTACTCGGAGATGCGATGCATCTCGTAGGTCCGGATCTGGACCTCCACGATACGCCCCCCCGGCCCGATCACCGTGGTGTGCAACGACTGGTAGAGGTTGCTCTTGGGGGTCGCGATGTAGTCCTTGAAGCGGTCCGGAACCGGTTTGTAGAGATCGTGCAGCACCCCCAGGACCAGATAGCAATCGGTCTTGGTCTCGGTGAGAATGCGGACCCCGATGAGATCGAAGATGGCGTCGAAAGGACGGTTCTGCCGCTTCATCTTCCGGTAGATGCTGTCGAAATGCTTGGGACGACCGATGACCTGGGCCTTGACCCCTTCCTGGGCCAGGGCTTCCTGGATGGGACCGAGGATCGCCTCCACCACCCGTTCCCGCTCCTCGCGCTTCTCCACGATGAGACGGGCCAGGTCCTTGTAGGCCTTGTTGTCCAGGTACTTGAGCGCCAGGTCCTCCAGCTCCCACTTGACGGTGGCGATACCCAACCGGTGGGCGAGGGGGGCGTAGATGTCCCGGGTTTCCTGGGAGATCCGCTGCTGTTTCTCCGGCTTCATGTGGTCCATGGTCCGCATGTTGTGCAGCCGATCGGCCAGCTTGATGAGAATGACCCGCACGTCCTTGGCCATGGAGAGCAGCATCTTGCGGAAGGTCTCGGTCTGTTCCTGTTCCAGGCTGCCCGAGGGAAGTCCCTTGATCTTGGTCACCCCGTCGACCAGCAGCGCGACGTCCTGCCCGAACTCCTTCTCGATGTCGGCGACACCGCTTCCGGTGTCCTCGACCACGTCGTGCAGCAGCGCGGCGGCGAGGATGGCCGCGTCGGCCCGTTGCCCCAGCAGTTCGACCAGGATGCGCGCGACCTGGACCGGATGGGTGACATAGGGCTCGCCGCTCCGGCGGATCTGCTCGGCGTGGGCGGACTCGGCGTAGTCGAAGGCACGGCGCACCATGTCCACATCCAGGTCGATATTCTGTTCCCGGATGTCGTCGATCAGCGGTTGGACGAGACCGACCCTGTCGCTCATGCTCGCTAGCGTGTCCTCAGGTCGCGGACGATGAGCTGCACACCCATGCGACCGCGCCAGGTATCGAACGCGGTGTGGAACACCGCATCCACCTTGCTGCCCGCGGTGAGGCCCCGTTCCCTGCTTCCCATGCCGAACGCGATGGCCTTCATGCGCCCCCTCCCCGCCCGGAACACCAGCCTGAGATGATCCGCCCCCACGATGCTCGGATCCTCGGCCAGTTCCAGTTTCTGACCGCCGAACAGCGGTTCCGGATTCCCCGGGCCAAACGGCCCGAGACGCTCCACCCAGCCCACGAAGTCCCGATCGACTTCGGCCAGATCCAGGGCCGCTTCGACCTGGAGCGGATCCGGCTCCGCGATCGCGTCCCGTCCCGCAACCTCGATCATGCGATCCCGGAACGCCTCCAGGTTTTCCCTGCGGATGCTGAACCCGGCGGCCTGGGCATGCCCGCCGTGGGTCTCCAGGAGGTCGTCGGCGGCCTGCAGGGCGGCCGGGAGCGGAAACGACGCGACGCTCCGCGCGGAGCCGCGTCCCAGGTCCCCCTCCATGGCAATGATCATGGCCGGCCGATGCACCCGCTCCAGGGCGCGGGCGGCCACGATCCCCACCACCCCCACCGGCCAATCGTCCCCCCAGGCCACGATGGCCGGGGGGGGCGTCGGGTCGCGACGCACGCGGTCCATGACCGCATCGGTCACGCGACGCTCCGAGGAGCGGCGCTCCAGGTTCAATCGCTCGGCGAGATCGGCCAGGCGATAGGCCTCGGCCGGATCGTCGGCCAGGAGCAGCCGCAGGGCATCCGCGGCGTCGCCCATCCGCCCGATCGCGTTGATGCGCGGGGCCAGGGTGAAGGCGACGTCGGTGGAACTCACCCAGGGCCGATCCAGGCCGGCCACCGCCTTGAGCGCCTGCACGCCGCTCCACGAGGAACGCGCCAGCCGCTGCAGGCCGTGGGACACGAGAATCCGGTTCTCCCCCACCAGGGGAACGATATCGGCGATGGTCCCCAGGGCGACCAGCTGCAGGGCTTCCTTGTACGTCTCGTGCGGGAGGGTGCCGGGTCGCTTGGCCGCCACCGCGTGCACGAACTTCGCCGCCACGCCGACCGCGGCGAGATCGGTCAGCGCCCCCTCGGGATCCAGGCGGGGGTTCACGATCGCCGTGGCGTCGGGAAGGCTCTCGCCCGGGGTGTGGTGATCGAGAATGATCACGTCCAGCCCCGCCGAGCGGGCCATGGCGACCTCGTCGATGGAGCGGATCCCGTTGTCCACCGTGATCAGGACCTTGGCTCCGGAGTCCGCCGCGGCCCGGATGCCCACCGGGCCCAGACCGTAGCCGTGGGCGCGGCTGGGGACGTAGGGTATGACCTCCGCCCCCATCACCCCCAGGGTCCGGGCAAGAAACGCCGTCCCGGTGATGCCGTCCACGTCGTAGTCGCCGTGCACGAACAGCGACTCGCCGCGATCCACCGCCCGCCACACCCGCTCCACCGCCTCGGCCATTCCCCCCAGACGGGTCGGGTCGGCGAGGGACTTGAGCCTGGGGTGCAGGAACGCATCCACGTTGGTATCGAGGAAGCCGCGCTTGCGCAACATTCCGGCCAGCACATTGGGCATGCCGTATTCCCCCACCCAGGGGTCGGGGGTGCTACCGGGTTCATCTGGCCAGTTCCACCGTCGCTGCACCGTGTCCTCCTTCGGCGGAGCGGGGTCGAGAGAACCGGACCCGGAGGCCCGGATAAATACAGTTATTCCTAGCATAGCAGCGCCCGGGGAGAGCGGCTATGGACGCCGGGGAGACCAGGCCACGGAGATGCTGGTGGGGCTGCCCACGCCCTGGGCCACGGCGAGTCGGACCCCGTCACGGGAGAAACGGATCACCTTGTTCTCGGCCGGATCGGCAACCCAGATCTCCGTCCCGTCCGGAGACACGCCCAGGGTCGAGGGAGCCACCGAAGGGAGAAGGGTGATCCGGTTGCCGCCGGCATCGAGCAGGATCGCCCCGCGATTGCCGCGATCCGCTCCCCACACGCCGTCCGGGAGGACCGGATCCGGCTCGAGGTCGATGACCCCGGGAAGACCGTCGGCCCGAACGAGCTCGGTGCCGTTCGCGTCCAGCCGCAGCACCGCCTCGAAGCCGCGCACTGCGACCCAGACGCCACCGTTGCCGGTCGCCGCCACCGCGATGGGCGTGTCGAGGAGCAGACGCACCGCCGCGCTGTCGGCATCGACCTCCACCCGCGCCAGCTCGCCCCAGCGATCGGCGACCCACACCGCGCGCGGCCCGGCCGGAGCGAGATCCACCGGGAAGACGAAGCTGGTGTCCCCATGGAGCACCTCCCCCATCCCGTCGAGCAACACCACCGCTCCCAGACCGGCGTCGGCCACCCACCACCCGTCGGGGGTGCGCAGGACCGCTGCCGGGGTGTCGAACTGTCGCGACCAGCGCCGCGTCCCGTCCGGGGCATAGCGGTTGACCGTGCCCTCGAAGAAGGAGGCCACCACCGCATCCCCGGAGTCCGGGTCCGCCTCGACGGTGAGCGGCTGATCATCGGCAAGGGTGAGCCGCACCGTGCGCCCATCCGGGGCCAGCCGGCGGACCCGCGCCGCGCCGTCGTCCACCACCCAGGGAATGGCCGGACCCGGAGTCGCGCTCTCGATCGGCAACTCGGTCACGCCCCCCGAGGCCAACTGCAGCTCCAGCCGGTAGCCGACCTCCACCCCGTTCGGGCGTGGCGCGTCCCGCAGGGTGTTGGGCCCGGGACTCCCCTGCCAGAGCCGCACGTCGTCGTTGGTCCGGATCAACCAGACCTCGATGAGGTCGTCATAGGTGAACGGCACGGACCAGTCGAGGTCCACCGCGCCCAGATCGGCACGGGCGATGAGCCACCGGGGCTGTCCCCCGGTGTCCGGGTTGGCCGGGTCGAGAGGGTTCTGCGGCTCGCGGGGGCTGCACCCGCCCAGCATCAGCGCGGCGAGGACGAGGACGCTCCACCGCCTCATGGGGTGATCCTCAGGCCCAGACCGGTGCCGTCGGGAGAGGCGGTCAAGGCCACCGGACCGTCGGTGGGGACCAACGGTTTCTCCCCTTCGCGGATGAGAGCAAAAAAGAAGAGAACCAGGGAGGCCTGCGCCACCACCCAACCCACCAGCGACCAGCGGTCCATGCGTTCGGCCCGGGCAAAGAGGTCCTCCTGTTGCTCCGGGTCCGCGGTGCGCAGGTACTGTTCATAGAGGTCGTCGGCGTCGTTCTTGAGCACCACCGCGAGGGCGAGCCCCGCGACCAGCCCCCCCGCAGCGAGGATGACCGGTACGTAGGCACGCTCGCGGGGGGCGGGAGCCGGAGCGGTCTCCGGTGGCGCGGGGTCGCTGGCCGAGCGCAGCCGTGCATCCCGGGCATGCGGATCCCGGAGAGGCTCGGCCCGCGCCACACCGGTCCCCAACGGACCGCAGGGCCCGGCCAGCAGCGTGGCCAGACACAGCCACACCACACCCCGGGTGCCGCTCACGATCCCCTCCGGTAGGCCACCAGCAACCCCTTCACCCCGGCCACCGCGGCGTAGGTGGAGTCCACTCCCGGGGGGGCGACGATGGATTCGGGGTGGGGCACGGTGGCGAGCACCGCACCGGTAGCCCGGTCCACCACGTGGATGGTTCCCCGGGGGGCAATCTGGAACAAGCGGTCCTCGAAGACGGTCGGCGGCGCGACCAGGGGTGGATCCAGGTCCCGGATCCACAGGAGTTCCAGGGTCTCCTCCCGGTACGCGGCCAGGGCGCCGCTGCGCAACGCGACGTAGACCACGCCGTCGGCGACCGCGGGGGCGCCTGCGGAAATGGCGGGGAGTCTCAGGGACGCCAACACCGCTCCCGTGCCCGGATCCAGGGCGACCAGGGTGCTGTCGTCCCCGGCGGCAAGCACCACCTGTTCGCCGGCGCTGACCGAGGGCCACGCCCCCACCCCGGTGGTCCAGGCGCGGTCGCCGGTCACGAGGTTGAACGCGGCCACCGAATCCGGACGGAAGGGAACCATCGCCAGTCCGGATGCCGGATGCAACACCGGCGCGCGCCAGGCGCATCCGGCCAGGGGGGTTTCCCACAGGGGATCGCCGCTGGCCGGGTCCACCCGCAGCACCGTCCCCCCGCGCTCGGCCAGCACGAGAAAGGAGTCCTGTGCCGCGGCGAACGAGAGCCCGATCTCCAGGGACCACTCGGTTTCGCCGTCCTCGAACCGCAGTCCCAGCAGACGCGGGTCGTTGTAGTCGGTGACCAGCACGATCCGTTCGCCCATCACCAACGGCGCCTGGCGCGGTGACCCGGGCAGCTTCTTCTTCCACACCGTCTCGCCGTCGGTCTGATCCACGCGCCATACCGGTCCCGCGGTGACGAGGGCCAGCCAGCTTCCGCGGTGCGCCACCGGCTGGAACTCCAGCCCCCGACCCAGATCCCGTTGCCAGAGGGGCTGGGGTCCCGGGCGATCCGGATCGATGAGCGACGCCCCGGTGTCCAGCGCCTGCGGGCCGCCGCATCCCAGGAGGAACAGCATGGGGAGGAGTCGGAGCCGGTTAATAGTTGAACCCGACGAAGAAATCGACATCCGTGCCCGGGAGGGTCCGGTGGAAGTCGGTGAGCTTGGAGACATCCAGGCGCAGCACCAGGAACCCCAACCCGGTGCGGAAGCTCACCCCGTAGGAGCCCAGGACATTGGGCGGGGTGTAGGTCCGGGTCCAGGCCTGCCCCACATCGAAGAAGAGGGCCCCCTGGATCTGGGGAAGCCCGAACGGCCCCATGGGAAGTCCCAGCACCACGCCGTTGAGAAGTGGAAAGCGGACCTCCTGGTTGAGAAGCAACGAGCGGGTGCCCACGAAGGCGCGCCGCGGGTACCCACGGAACGACCAGGACCCGCCCATGGCGAACCGTTGGGCCAACGGCCCTTCGGCGGCCAACGCCTGCAGGCGCACGGCATAGGTGCTGCGCCGGCCCAAACGGAAGTAGCGACGCAGGTCCAGCACCCCCTGCACGTTCTCCACCTGCACGGTCTGGATGTCCGCGTTGGCCCCGATGGCGAACAGGTAGCGTCCGCCGTCGATGGGACCGGTCCCGTTCCACAGGGTGTTGTCCTTGACGAAGCTCACGTAGTTGACCGCCAACCAGCCCTCGCGTCCGGGCCGGAACGAATCCGGACCGCGCTCCGAGTACATGAACCCGGAGTAGAGGGTGACCCGCGAGAAGCGACTGAACGGATAGGACGCGTTGAACGTGCCGCCGACCCGGCGTTCGAAGTAGGTGAAGCCCACCTCGTCGTAGAAGTCTCCCGCGAAGTGGAAGGCGGAAAATCCGGTGTCGAGCCGGCGGCGCTGGTCCCAGTAGGTCACGCCCGCGTTGAAGCGGGAGAGAATGGTGCCGAAGTCCTGGGCAGTGTTTCCGATCGTGCCCAGGATCACCTTGTCCCCCAACTGGTCCGACAGCATCACCTGCAGCCCCTGCCCTACCCCCTGGGAGGGATCAAAGGCAAACCCGCCCGCCGCCAGATCGAAGGTGAAGTGGGTCCGGTAGTCCTTCTGCCGGGCGATCAGGGTGTCGGACCCCACGTTCCAGGTCCAGGCGGGGTGCAACCGGGCGTCCCGGAGGAGTCCCGGGTCGCTGGCCGAGGCGAGCATGGGATCGGCCACCGCAGGCGGCGCGGCCAGGGTGTCGCTGCGGGCGTCGATGGGAATCCGATAGATTCCCCACTGCGCCTCGGCCATGCCGGTAAAGAGGAGATGCCGGTCGTCGTTCCCCCAGGCGGGGCTCATGGCGCCGCCGAGGAAGTCGGTTACCTGCACCGATCGCAGGGTGGAGTCGGCGACAAACAGCTGGGTCACCCCGCTTCGATCCGAGGCGTAGGCCAAACGGGTCCCATCCGGCGACCACACCGGCTCGCCGTCCTTCCACGGCCCGTGGGTGAGCGGCGTGATCTCTCCGGTGGCCAGGGTGTACAGATAGACGTTGAGCGCGCCCTTCTCGCCCCAGGGATTGCGATCGGAGACAAAGGCGAGGGTCTCGCCGTCGGGTGACCACGCCGCATCCCGGTCGTCGTAGCGATCGCGGGTCACCCAGCGCAGGGTCTCGGTATCCAGATCGAACACGTAGATGTCCTGGCGCCCCTCCCGGGCCAGCCCGGTGAACGCCACCGAGCGTCCGTCCGGGGAGAAGGTGGGATCGGCCAGGGAGATCAGCTCCTGGAAGGACCAGTGATCCTCCACCTCCTCGGTGTGCAGGTTGTAGAGAAAAAGCGCGTCCCGCTCGTGGTACTTGCTCACGAAGGCCATCATGCCTTCGCGCGACACCGCGGGACCGCTGTGGAAGCCGTGCAGCGCCTCGTACCGCGCACTGCGCCCCCCCTTGATGAGCCGTTCCACCTCCATCTCGCGTCCCTTCGTGGAACCGCGATAGATGTCCATGTACCCCGAACGGGGGGAGGTGAAGTAGAAGGTGTGCGGATCCACCACGGCGTCGGGCGGCGGCACCGCGGCCTGGAAATTCGCCCCGGACTTGACGGCCAGCGGCTGTGCTTCCAGTTCCAGCGGCTTGTAGTCCTCCACGTGGGGGAAGTAGCGCTGCTGCAGGTCGTGATGCCATTGTGCGTTGAGGGTGCGCAGGGGGCGCTCGGTGACCCGGACCAGCGCCTCCTCGAAGCTCTTCACCCGCCACAGCTCCTCGTAGATCGCCGCCACCACGTCCGGTCCGTAGGTGCGTTCGAGATAATCGACCAGGTGCTGGCCGATCTTGTAGATGACGAACGTTCCCGAGTAGCGCCAGAGTTCCTGGATGTCCGGCATCATCTCGCCCAGCACGAGATCGCGGACGAACAACTCCCCGGTGGAGTCCCAGGGCCCGGACCAGACCTCCGCCATGCCCTCGGTGAACCAGAGCGGCGGTCCCACGAAACCGTTGCGGTAGTGGAGGCGATAGAGCTCACCGATGCGCGAGAGCTGGAACACGTGGACCAGCTCGTGGTGGATGACCCGCTCGAAGTCGCGGTAGTTGCCGTTGAAGGGCAACGCCACGCGCCCCTTGAGGAACTCGGTGAATCCGCCCACGCCCTCGGGCAGGAAACCCCACGACACGTTGGTCTGCTGGAAGTCCTGGTGGGTGGAGTAGATGATGAGCGGGATCTTGCGCACCACCTCGTGCCGGAACCGCGAGGCGATGAAGTCGTACCCCTCCTCGGCCATCCGCAACGCGGTCAGGGCGAGGGTGTCCTCTTCCGGGTAGTAGTAGAGCTCGAAGTGCTCGCTCTCCACCACCTGCCAGTCGAAGTCCGTGTACTGGATCTTGTTCTGGCCAAAGGAGGAAATCTGGGCAGAGCCCACCGAGACGCCCAGGCACAGGCCGAGCAGGCTGACGGCGGCAATCCGGAGTGTCAGGTTCGTCTCACCTCTCTCGCCAGATAAGCCCAAGCCAAACAGATCCAGTCCGGGAAAGAAAACGCGGCCGAGACTTCCATAAGCCGAATTCTGTCAGGATTCCGGCCGTTTCCGACCGGGTCCCGATGGTCATTCATCTGGGAGACGTGTTACCACGCTCCTCAAGCGACCTACCCGAGGGTCGAGCGAGACGGGCCGTCTCATCCCCTCCTATTTGGTCTTGCTCCGAGTGGGGTTTACCGAGCCGCCGGAGTCACCCCCGACGCTGGTGAGCTCTTACCTCACCGTTTCACCCTTACCGGCGGAACGGGTTCCGCAGGCGGTCTACTCTCTGCTGCACTTTCCGTGGGATCACTCCCCCTGGGCGTTACCCAGCACCCTGCCCTATGGAGTTCGGACTTTCCTCGGCGCCTCCCGAGGGAAGCGACGCGACCATCCGGAAGTCTCGGTCCGCTAGGGTCTTACGACCCGTGTCGGAGAGTATACGGGAAGGCTGCGGCCGGGTGACAGGGGCAAAGGGGGCTCAGAGCGCGTCCAGGGCCTCGTTGGCCAGGGCATCGGCCCGCTTGTTCTCTTCCCGGGGCACGTGATGGACCTGGCTGTGCTCCAGCCGGGCCATGGCCACCCGCACCCGCTGGTGCATGCGCTTCATCTTGGGGTCCTTGACCCGGTACTGGCCGCTGAGCTGGCGCACGATCAGCTGGGAGTCCATGTTGAACTCGGCCCGGGTGATGGAGAGTTCCTCCAGCAACTCGAGGGCGACGAGGAGCGCTTCGTACTCGGCCACGTTGTTGGTGGTGCGGCCGATGGCCCGGGATGCGGTGGCGATTTCGGTTCCGTCGGGATCCAGGACCACCACCCCGATCGAGGCCGGTCCCGGGTTTCCCCGACAGGCGCCGTCGGTCCACACCCGATAGACGGCATCGCTCAAGCGGTGGCCCCGATCCCGTCCCAGATGAGATACCGGCCGCACTGCTCGCACTCGTGCAGCTTGTCCTGCTTGCGCACCTCGGCGACCATCTGCGGCGGCAGGGTGAAGAAGCAGCCGCCACAGGTGCCCCCGGCCACCCCGGCTACCGCGACCCCGCCCTTCATCTCCCGCATCCGCTCGTAGCGGCGCAGGATGGGGGCGTCCAACCTGGGGGCGATGGCCTCGCGCTCCCCGCGCAGGCGAGCCACCTCTTCCTCATCCTCGGCGATACGGGTCTTGATCTGGGCGCCGCGTTCCTGGACCCGCTGGTCGATCTGCCCCATCTCCTCCTTGAGGGTGGCGGCCTGGGCCTTGGCCGCGTCCTCTTCCTCGAAGGTCTCCAGGATCAGATCCTCGAACCCGGAGCGCTTCTCCTTCTCCATGTCGATCTGGTTGTTCATGGCGAGGAACTCGGCGTTGGTCTTGACCTTGAGCTTGTCGTTCTCGAACTTGACGACGTTCTGCTCGCATTTGCCGACTTCCATCTCGAGATCACGGCGCTTCTTGAGCACGGCCTGGACCTGGGCCTCGGCGGCGTCCACCCGCGCCTTGACCGCGGCCTGGTCCTCCTTGACCGCGTCGAGTTCCTTGGGCATGTCGGACAGCTCCCCTTCCAGGGCCTGGATGCGGCGGTCCAACTTCTGCAGGGTACTGAGTTGTTCCAGTAGCTCGGCAATGCTCACGGCATGCTCTCCTTGGTATCCGAAGAATCGAGGGCACAAAAAAAACGTGTGCCGAAGCACACGTTCACGAACGGTCCCGGGTCCAGGCTCGAAGGCCGCCCTCGTTGAAGGCGCGCTCCGAGCCCCGGGCAGTCCCGGGTCGATCTCCAACCGGCCAATTCCCGGTAGGGCGACCCACGCCGGACCGGCTGACCAGGGATCGACTACGGACACGAGGACGAAAATGGTGGGCGACAGAGGACTTGAACCTCTGACCCCGTGCATGTGAGGCACGTGCTCTACCAACTGAGCTAGCCGCCCACATCGAAACCTCGCTTTGCCGCTTCCGGGCGCCGCTGCACCCGTGGCGACGGCTCGCAACGGCACCAAGCCGCCGCGAGGGCCATGGACTGTAGCACAGCGCCGAGACCGGGGACAAGGAGACCCGGCCTCCTAGTTCGCCGCCCGGCGGTGCTCGGTGATCGCGTCGTAGGCCACGTTGATCTCCTTGAACTTCTCCTCGGCAAAGGCGCCGAATTCCTCGGGGAGCCCCTGGGAAATGACCTTGTCCGGGTGGAACTCCCGTGCGGCCTGGCGATAGACCTTCTTGAGTTCCTCGTCGGTCACGTCCGGCGACACCCCCAGCACCGCGTAGTGCGCGGCCAGGTCCGAGGGGCTCCGGCTCACCCGGCCGCTGCCGCTGCTGCGTCCGCCCCCGGTCAGCCGGTCGTAGGCCGAGGCATCCACGCCCAGCGGACCCAGGGCTTCCTGCAGCAGCGCGTCCTCGGCCGGGTGCAGCGAACCGTCCGCCACCGCCACCGCGAAGAGCAGCTGGTACAGCATGAGCCGCAACGCCGGGTCATGTCCAAAAAGCTGCCCGAACTGCCGGGCGTAGTCGATGAACGGCGTGTTGTTGTTCTTGGCCTCGTTGAAGATGGAGATGGCCAGCTTGCGCGCATCCCCCCGCAGTTTGAGCTGGTCGTCCATGAAACGATCGACCACCGCGATTTCCTCGCTCGAGACCTGCCCGTCCGCCTTGGCCATTTTTCCCAGCATGGCGAAGGTGGTGGCGAAGAAGGCGGCCTGGCGTGTCTCCCCGGTCGAGAACCGCGCGCTGCCCGAGATCCGCGGCCCCGCATCCACGAAGGCATGGCCCAACCCGGCCCCGATGATCGCCCCGAGGGGGCCGCCGAACATCATTCCCAGGCCACCACCGACCAGTTTTCCCAACCAGGACATACGAGTTCCTCCCTGGCGCCGCGTCACGGCAAACGCCACCGTACCAAAAGGGCCCACGATCATACTCCGAGTCCGACCGCAGGGGGACCGGTCTCGGGTAAACTGCGCCCCATGCCGCGTCCCCCCGCTCCCACCCCGGTCGCTCGCCCCCGCCTGCTCGCCACCCTGGTCGTGGTGGTCGTCGCCGTCGCGGCGCTCTCCCCGGCCCTGTTCGGGGACAGGATCCCCGCCGATACCGACCTCACCCGGCTCTACGGGCCCTGGACCGCATCCCTTCCCAGCGAGTTGGAGCCGATCCAGGGGGGGGACAGCTTTCTCGTCTACCTCCCCGACCGCATGGTCGCGGCAGAGCAGTGGCGCGCCGGAGAGCTCCCCCTGTGGAATCCGTACGTATCCATGGGCGTTCCGTTGCTGGGAGGTCAAACCGCGAACCCGCTGGATCCCCTTATTGCCCTGTTCCTCACCCTCCCCCCCGGACCGGCAATGGGGCTCCAGTACGCCCTGCTGGTGGCCCTGGCCGGGCTCGGCATGGTGCTCCTCCTGCACGACCGCGGGGTCACCCGCCCCGAGGCCCTGGCCGTGGGGGCCCTCGCGTTCGCCCTTTGCCCGTATCTTCTCTACTGGCTGGAGCTGCGGGTCTTCCTCGGCGGTCTCGCCCCGCTCCCCTTCGTTCTCTGGGCCATGGAAAGGGTCGCCCGAGGCACCGCGACACCCCGCGTGCTGGCCGCCGGATCGCTCGCCCTGGGCTATGCCGCCCTGGCCGGGACCCTGCAGACCCTGGCCCTGGTGGGGGGACTTGCCCTGGTGCGCCTGGTCTGGATCCGGTTCCACCTGCGCGGCGAGCTCGTGCACCGCCCCACCCGGGGTCTGCCCGGCGCGCTGATCCTGCTCGGGTTGGGGCTGGGGGTGGGAACCATCGCCTGGGTGGCGGCGGCGGATCTGTTGCGGCTCAGCACCCGGGTCACCGGCTCGGCCGGCTACTACGCCGACACGAACTTTCTTCCCTGGCGCGCGTTGGGCCTGTGGTTCCAGCCGGGGTTGTTTGGCCTGGGGCAGGGAACACCCTTCGTGGTCCAGGAAGCCTTTGGTCGCAGCCCGGCCGGGAGCAGCGGTTGGGGGGCCACCGGGGTGATTCCGTTGGGGCTGGCCCTCATCGCCCTCGTCACCCGCACCGGTCCAACCGCCGAGCGGCGATTCTGGGGCGCCCTGGCCGTCCTCGTTCCGGGCCTCCTCCTCCTTTTGGGAACCCCACCCGGCAGGGCCCTGATGGGGGTGATTCCCGGTCTCGACACGGTGGATCTGCTGCGCACCCTGATCGTGGCCAGCCTGGGCGTGTCGGTTCTTGCCGCCTACGGGGCGCAGCGCCTCCTGGTTCATCTGGGAACGGGGGCCGCCCGCTGGGCCGGGCTCTGGGCCGGCTACGCCGTGGTGGCGGTCGGGGTCATCACCGTGACGCGAGCCGGGGTCACCGATGCCCTTCCCTGGGGCCTCGCCGTTCTCCCGGCCGCGGGGCTCGCCCTGGGCGCGGCGTCGCTCGGCGCCCTGGGGCGCTTTGGACGCTGGGCGGCGTGGGGGTTGCCGCTCCTCATCGCGGCCGAACTGCTTTCGCTCCATTTCCGGGTCAACCCGTTCGCCGAGGCGAGCACCTTCTATCCCACCCACCCGGTGGTGACCGAGATCCGCAACCGGCTGGGTCCGCCGGACTACCCGCGTTTTCTGGTGCCCAGCCATCTGCGTGTCCTGCCGCCCAACGTCCCCTCGGTGTTCGGCCTGACCGACCTGCGCGGGTACACGAACATGCCGCTGGACCGCACCCGGTTCATGCTGGAAACCGCCGAGGGGACGACCCTCGCCAACCAGGTCTATCTCTCCCAGGCGGACTCCCCCATCTACCGGAGCGCGGCGCTGGGCTATGCCTTCGTCTCACCCGCCCTTGCCCGCAAGGCGACCCGGTTTGTCCCGGAGCCGGTTCGGGGTCTCCCGCGCGGGTTCATGAAACGCACCGGGGCGCTCCCCCGCGCCTACCTCGTTTACGGGGTCCAGGCGGTCCCGGACCGCGGCGCCCTGCGCGAAGCGTTGACCGACCCCGCGTGGGATCCCTCCCGGGTTGCCCTGGTGGAGACCGGGGACGGTCCGGTTCCCGCGGCGAGTCCCCCCTCCACCCCGGGTCGGGCGTCGATCCGTCGCCTCCACCCGGATGAGGTGGTAATCCGGATCCAGACCCAGACCCCCGGAGTGCTGGTCCTGGCCGATGCGTTTCACCCCGGCTGGCGGGCCACCATCAACGGTGAGCCGACCCGGGTGTTTCCGGTCAACGGGGGGCTGCGCGGGGTCGCGGTCGATGCCTCCACCCGCGAGGTCGTCTTCCGCTACCGCCCGGTCTGGTTGTGGCCCGGACTGGCGACGAGCCTGCTCTGCCTCCTGGCCACCCTGGGGGTGGGGTTTCTTCCCCGGCGGCGCGGGGGCACAGGGTGACCCCGGTCCGGTACACTTTCCCGGTGCTCCGACTCCCCTTCGCCCTGCTCCTGGCCTTGCTCTGCGCGGCCCCGCTCGCCTGTGAGCGGGAGCCGGCCACCCCGCCCTCGGTGGTGTTCATCCTCATCGACACCCTGCGCGCGGACTATCTCGGCTGCTACGGGTTCGACGGCCCCATCTCCCCCAACGTGGATCGCATCGCCGAAACGGCCTACGTCTTCGAACAGGGCTACGCCACCGCTCCCTGGACCAAACCGTCCATCGCGTCCCTGTTCACCTCGCTCTATCCGTTGGTGCACCAGGTGACCAACCATGATGGACGCTGGTGGGGCGAAGGAAGTTCGGAGGTGGAGAAGGGCGTGCTGCCCGAGCGGGCCACCACCCTGGCCGAAGCGCTGGGGGCCCGCGGCTACACCACGGCGGCGTTCGTAGCCAACCCGTGGATCACCGCCGAGTACGGATTCGCCCAGGGGTTCGACACGTTCAACGCCGAAGGCTTCTACCCCCCCGCGACGAAGATCCTGGAACGCGCGATGGCCTGGCTCGACACCGCGCCGGTGGATCCGCTGTTTCTCTACCTGCACTTCATGGATGTGCACGGACCCTACCGCGCCTCGGAACCGGGAGTCGCGTCGCTTGCCCGAAGCGCCTCGGTGCGTTCCGACATCACCCTGGATGACACGGCCTATGAGGCGATTCCCGCGTATCTGCGCAAGCCCCCCTGGGCGTCACGCCCCGAGGCACGCCGGCTGGAGACCTGGCGGGCGCGCTACGGCGGCGGCATGCTCGATCTCGATGCGATGCTTGGCCTGCTCCTGGATCGGCTGGAACGGGACGGCCGGCTCGCCGACTCCTGGATCGTCATCACCAGCGATCATGGCGAGGAACTCTACGAGCACGGGGGCTGGAACCACGGGCAGACCCTGTTCGAGGAACAGATCCGGGTTCCGCTCATCCTCCGTCCCCCCGGCGGTCTGTCCGCCCGGCGGACAATCACCAGCACGGTCAGCCTCATGGACCTGCTGCCCACCCTGGTCCGCATTGCCGGGGGAACGGCCCCCCCGGGAATCCACGGAGAAGACCTGGCTCCCCTGTTGACCGGGGAAACCCGGGAACGCTTCAACGTCTCGACGGCAACCACCGAGGGGCCGGAGTTGGCCAGCCTGCGCGCCGGGTCCTACAAGCTGGTTCTCGACCAGGCCAGCGGCGCGGCGCGGCTGTTCGACCTGGCCGAGGATCCCGGGGAGCAGGAGGATCTCGCACCCGGAAACCCCGAACTGACCCAACGGCTGGAAGCGGTGCTGCGCGAGACCGTGGCACGCGTGGCCCAGGGGGGCGCCTTCGAAGCCGGTTCGGTGGAGGAAACCGAGGCGCGGCGCGAAGTGCTGAAATCCCTGGGCTATATCGACTGAATCGGGATGTGGTGGGCCCACCTGGGCTCGAACCAGGGACCGGACGGTTATGAGCCGTCTGCTCTAACCAACTGAGCTATAGGCCCGAACCGGCAAGAGTAGCGGATCGGCTCCCGATGGTCGATGATCGGGGCTCCCACCTTTCACCCGAGGGCGACGCCCTCACATCGTGCACCGGAGGATGAACCCGATGAACTGGCTCTTGGAAACCCTGGACGTCCAGGAACTGACTACCCGCGCCGTGTCATCGCTGCCCAGGATCGGGGCGGCGATCCTCGTGTTCCTCGTGTTCTGGGGGCTCTTCCGGGTAACCCGCGCCCCGCTCGGGGCCCTGCTGCGCAGGTCCGGTCTGCACGAGAAGCTGGTCGAGCTCGTGGTGGGCAGCATCTACCGCTACGTGCTCCTCATCATGGGTCTGGTCATGGCCGCCGATCAGATGGGCATCAACGTCGCCGCCGCCCTGGCCGGTCTGGGGGTGGCGGGCATCGCGGTCGGGTTCGCGGCCCAGGACTCCCTGGCCAACATCATCGCCGGGTTCACCATCTTCATGGACAAGCCCTTCGTGGTCGGCGACTTCATCACCACCGAGGGCCAGTACGGAACGGTCTCCAACATCACCCTGCGCACCACCCGCATCCGCACCCCGCGCAACTCCTGGGTGATCCTGCCCAACAAGACCATTATCGATTCGATCCTGGAAAACCACAGCAAGAACGGCGAACTGCGGGTGGAGGTCCCGGTCGGCATTGCCTACAAGGAGGACATCCCCACCGCGCGCACGGTGCTGCTCGCCGCGGTGCAGGGGCTTCCGGAAGTTCTCGACGCCCCCGAGCCGGACGTGGTGGTCTCGGGACTGGGCGGCTCGAGCGTGGACCTCATGGTCCGGGTCTGGATCAGCAACGCCCAGAGTGAACGGGGTGTCGAAGCCGGGGTGGTGGAGGCGTGCAAGCTCGCCCTCGACGCGGCGAACATCGAGATCCCCTTCCCGCATCTCCAGCTCTTCGTGGAGAACGTGGAGGATCGGGTCTGGGATCGCGCGGCCCGGTTGACCGGCAAGCCCACCGGCTAGGGCGGACCGGCAGGCAAATTCAGAAAAAAACGGGGAGCCCGTGCGGCTCCCCGTTTCTCATTTCGTATCCGCGGATATCAGTTCAGCACGACCATGCGCCGCGTCTCGACCTGGTCCCGGGTCTTGAGGCGATACAGATAGACCCCGGAGGCCACCGGCTCACCCAGGCTGTTCGTCCCGTCCCAGCGCACGGTGTGGTTCGAGGCTTCCAGTTCCCCGTCGACCAGATCCCGCACCAGACGCCCGGCCAGGTCGAAGATCCGTAGCGACGCGGGTCCCGCTTCGGGGAGGGTGAAGGTGATGCGGGTCCCGGCCCGGAAGGGGTTCGGGGTGTTCGCGAGCAGGAACGACGGCTGGATCACGTCGTCCGCGGCCGAGGTGTCGTCCACCCACCCGATGTCGGAGAAGTGGGCCAGGGTCAGATCCACGTCGCTGGAGAGATCGTCGTTGATGGCCGGCTCCATGAGGAGATTGGGCAACGCTTCGGTGTCCCAGTGCGAGATCGACGATCCCCCCTCGACCGGGTTCGGCGCGTAGACCTGCACCCGGTTCTGGCTGTCCGCTCCGGCAAGGTCGCCGGGATCGAGCTTGATGGTCACGTTGACCCCCACGCCCAGCTGCGCCTTGATGAGGTTGCCGTCCCCCTGGGAGACCATGACCGCGGGGATGGTGATGGTGGGATCGCTCCCCCCCATGGTGATGGTGCCGGCCGCGTTGTTGGCAATGATGACCGCGAGAGCCCCCTCGTCCTGGGCCGACTTGACCTTCACCGTGAAGTTGCACGCGCCACGATCGATGAGGGCGATCTTCCCGGCCAGCG
Source organism: Candidatus Eiseniibacteriota bacterium (assembly GCA_942491735.1). Classification (GTDB taxonomy): domain Bacteria; phylum Eisenbacteria; class RBG-16-71-46; order JABDJR01; family JABDJR01; genus CALOCN01. Next base: position 2,517,895 of record CALOCN010000014.1, read on the forward strand.
CCGCGCCGTTGACGATCGCGTCGCAGCCGTCGTTGACCGGAGCCACCGCGTCCTCGACCAGCACCACGTCGCCGGTCACCCCGGCGTTGGTCACCGCGGGGCCGAAGGCGGCCGTACCCACGGTCAACGGCGAAGGAACCGCTCCGGCGTTGACAAAGATCTTGGGGGTCCCGCCCAGGTAGAGCGGCGAAGCGGCGGTGACCACCGGGCCGGTCCACACCACGTTTCCGGTGTTGACCGCCGAAGCCGCCCGCTGCCCGTTGGTCATGGCCGGCCACAGCAAGCCGCTCGTGTTGTCCCGGAGGAACGACGTGTAGATATCCGGGAAGCCCAGGAACTGCGTGCCGCTTCCCAGGTTCACGAACCCACTGAAGCCGAGCCCGTGGCCCAGCTCGTGCAGCACCACCGGCAACAACTCGACGTCGTTGCCTTCGTTGCCGTCCAGCCCGTAGTACCAGTTGGTCCCGGCCAGGCAGTTGTTGTTGTTGTCGATGCTCGAGTTGAAGGTGGCCGAGATGTCGTTGCTGCCGGGTTCCTGATCGGAACCGGCGAGCTTGTTGGCCAGGGCCACGTGGTACCAGGTCCCGGCGACCTCGGCGCCGGTGAAGTCCCGGAGCACGTCGATGGGCCCGGCCGACCCGAGCACCGCGCTGCTTGCGTCACACGACTGCGGGTTGAACCGGGACTCGACCCGGATCTCCACCGCGCTGGGGAGCAGGGCGCCCCAGATGTTCGCCGCCTCCTGGAAGACGTTCAGGCGCTGCTGTCCGATGGTGACCCCGGGGTTCCCCCCGACCGGAGCGACCACGGTGGGATCGTTGAACCCCTCCCCCGCGCCGTCGAGGTTGACGATGGTAATGGTGGCGGCCTGGGTGGGTGCCGCGAACAGGGCGCAGACGGTCAGGGCAAAGACGAGGTGCAGGACCGGGTGAAAGCGCTTCATCACTGCACCTCCAGGGTCTGCGTCGCGGCACCGGTTCCCTGCAGATGACCGGCGACATGATCGGCCTCGTCGGAGCACAGGAAGGTCTTGCCGTTGGGTCCGATGTGCGCCACCGACGCACTCTGGAACCGTCCCTGGAGATGCACGCGAACCGATCCGTCGGCCCGGTACTCCGGGTGCAGTCCCTCGGTGTCCCGACGCAGCGCTTCGATCGTTCCGGGATCCAACGTCTCCGCGGCAGAGGCCAGCCCCACCCGCACGCGTCCGGTCTCGGGATCCAGGGTCGCTCGCATGGCCGCGTGGCCGGGGGCGTAGGACTCCGCCGGAGCCGGCTGAGCCGATACGGGATGCCTGCTCGAGAAAACACCGGACATCTGGGCGATCGCGGTCGCGGCCAGGGCAAGCGCGAGGGCGCCGCCCAGGGCACGGAGAGGGGTCAACCGAGGTGGAGTCATCATGGAGTTCCTTTGGGGATCAGCGGTCAGGCAGGATGGGCGTCAGGTTGAGGCCAAACCAACTGGAATGGTATCGAAATGTGGATACCGCTTCAACCCTTGCTGCCACCGCCAATTGCGAGGATTCTTTCATCCCCCGCATCGACGGCGCACCCGCACCTGGGCGCCACCGTGATAGGTGACGAGAATGGCGCCGGAAGTGGCGTAGTCGGCGAAGAGCTGATCCACGACCCACACTTCGGCCGGCCACGGATAGACAAAGACCACGTCGAACGCGGTGGGGCAAAACCCCAACGCCCGTTCCCAGCCGGACCGATCGATCTCCCCGCGGTGTATTCCCGGCGGCTGATAGTTCCCCTCGTGGAACGTCGCGGTCAGGCCATGGTCGGTGGCCAACCGACGCGCCTGCACCAGCAGACCGGGGTCGATCTCGATCCCCCGGGCCTCGTAGCCCAGGAGTTCGGCGAGACAGGTGGCGCCACCCAGGCCGCTGCCCCACTCGCAGAACGACCGCCCCCGGGTCTGGCCGGCCTCGCGCAACCACCGCAACACCGGGAGCAGGATGCGGGGATCCGAGCCCACGTATTCGGCAGGTCCGCCATCGAAGCGTTGCATGCGGCGAACGACGTCGTTGAGGAACCGGGTCAGGCTCCCGGGTGCGGAGGGATCCAGCGCGGGCGTCTCGATCTCCTCGATCCGCGGGTCGGGCGAGGTCCTCATGGGGACGCCGAGTCCAGGAAGGCGCGGACCCGTTGCGCTCCCGGGCCGTCCGGTCGCAACGCGAGGTAGCGTGTGAACGGGGCCCGGGCCTCACCCGGACGCCCCGCCTGGATGAGGGCGACGCCCAGGTTGTAGTGCGCGTCGGCGAAGTCCGGCTGCTGGGCGACGCTGGTGCGCAGGGCCTCGATCGCTTCCTCGAACTGTTTGAGTTCGACCAGGCATGCGCCCAGGACGTTGTAGGCCGCGGCATAGTCCGGTTCCAGTTCCACCGCGAGACGACAGGCGGCCACCGCTTCCGCCGGTCGTCCGGTGGCCCGGAAAACCACACCCAGGTTGTAGTGGGCGGGTGCGTACCGGCGATCCACTTCCAGGGCCTGGTGAAGTTCGGCCAGGGCGTCCTCGATACGACCCTGTTCGAAAGCGATCTCCGCCGCGGCAATGCGTAGCCGCGGATTACCGGGAAACGCCTGCACCGCGCGAGCCATGGATGCGGCTGCGGCGTCCAACCGTCCGCTTTCCCGTTCCAGGGTCCCCAGCGACTCCCATCCGTAGGCTTCACCGTGCTCCGAGAGCACCGCGGTCTGCATCAGCCGGCGAAACCGCGCCTCGGCCGCCTCGGCGTTCGCGTTGACCGAGACCCACAACCCGGTGTGGATGACCGAGACCAGCAACACCACCCAGGCCGCCCGAAGGAGTGGGAGCCGCCCTTCGATCCCCTCCCCCAGACGCAATACGACGAACAGGGTGAGCGGAAGCGCACTTGCCGAGAGGATATCCCAGTCGCGAAACGCGCCGATCTCGGGGTTGATGACCAGGGTGAACAGCAGCGTTCCCAACGCGGCCGCGCCGACCACGGTGGTTTCCGGTCGCCCCGGTCCGCGACGCCGCGACCAGCCGGCCAGCGCGACCAGGCTTGCCGGCGCGGCCAGGAGCAGCGCGTTGAGCGCGTCGAAAGCATGCAGGGGCGAGAACAACCGATACGCCTGGAAGCTCCCGAGCGCGCCCCACGCCGGAAGAAACTGGCTGGCACGGGTCGCGGTCATGGCCTCGCCGGGACGGAACCCGGCCGCCATCATCAGGACCAACGCAAGGGTGAGACCGGCCAGGGCGTATCCCGCGGCGATCAACACGGCCCGGCCCCGACTGCGGCCGAATCCGCGGGAGGTTGCAAGAAAAGGCAACACCACGAGCGCGGGACCCATCGAGGCCATGGAGACGTGCAGGGCCGCCGCGAACGCGAAGGCGACCACCGGGGCCCACCCCCCGACCCGACCCTGGGCCGCGGAACACGCGGTCCAGAGAAACACCCCTTGCGCCGCGAAGGGCAGTGCGTAGTTCTCCACGTAACCGAAGAAAACCTGGACGCATCCCACCGTGAGCAGGCCAACCCCCAGGAGCACCCGCTCGGCCCCGGAGCGTCCCAGACGCGCGGACACCGCCACCGCGGCCAACACGAACAGCACACCCGACACGCCGGAAAGCACGCGGTAGGAAACAACCGGGTCCCATCCCCCACCCAGCGCGTGGACGCCCCGAAGCACCCAGAAGGTGAGTGGCGCGCGATCCACCCGGGGGGTCTGCTCCCAGGCCAAGCCGGCCAGGTCCCGCAGGTAGAGCGCACCATCCCCAAGCAGGTGAATCGCCGAGGGAAAGGCCATGAACAGCCCGCCGGCAAGCGCGGCGAGGCCGGCAACTCCCATCGCCCGGCGCGCGGGCGTTGCGGCAACCGCGTGGCCCAGCGCGGCCACCGGTCCCGACCACCGTCGACCCAGGAACGGGAGCGGCAGGAGCACCAGCCCCACCCCCACCAGCAAGCCGGCCCCGGGTACATAGCGAGCCACGTCGACTCCCCAGATCGGAACCCCCGGCAACGCGACCGCGAGCAGGTGCAAGGCCAGATAGAGCATCCCGGCCGCAGCCAATCGAAGGGACGGGGAGGCGGGATGGGGTGTCATGAGCGCCGATCCTAACACCCGCCGCAGGAGGCAATCACGCTTGCCGCGATACTCGCAGGGACCGCTCCAACGCGTGTTCCTACAAGCGATTTCGCTGTGCTACCATGCGCGGCCATGAAGGAGGATGCTCGGCCCGACACCGCAGCTCAGGTCGCCCGACTCTTCGAGGAGCTCGTGGGTCTCGCGGCAAGTGTCCGGGAGGATCGCCTGCGGTCACGACCCGACCGGGACGCCCCCCTGGTCCGCGAAGTGCGGAGCCTGCTCCAGGCGCATGACGACGCCTCGGTGGCCTTCCGTCCCGGGCTCAACCCGATGCCGCGCGCCCCGCTTTCACCTTCGGCCTCCCCGCCCGGTCCCGAGCCGGGATCCCGCATCGGGCGCTACGAACTGGAGCAGCGCATCGGATCGGGGGGAATGGGGGTGGTCTATCGGGCCCTCGACCCCCGCCTGCAACGACCGGTTGCCCTCAAGCTGCTCCCGGCCGCGTTGGGAGGCGACAGCAAGCGCCGGCGTCATCTGCTCAAGGAGGCCCGGGCCGCCGCCTCCCTGGATCACCCGGCCATCTGTACCGTGTACGAAGTCGACGAGACGGCGGACGGCCTCATGTTCATTGCCATGGCGCTCTGCTCCGGCGAGACCCTTGCCCAACGCCTCGAGCGCGGTCCGTTGCCCCGGGAGGAAGCGGTGGACCATGCCCTGCAGCTCCTGGACGGCCTGGATCAGGCGCATGCGGCCGGCATCGTGCATCGGGATATCAAGCCGGGCAACATCATGATCACCCGCGAAGGGCAGGTGAAGATCCTCGACTTCGGGATCGCGCTGCGTACCGGGAACGACGCCACCGACAACACGCTCAGCGCCCTCGGCACCCTGCCCTACATGTCGCCGGAACAGGTGCGCGGGGAGCCGGTGGACGCACGCACCGATGTCTGGTCCTTCGGGGTGGTCCTCTACGAAATGCTCTCGGGGAGTCGACCCTTCGGGGGGGACAACATTCCGGACCTGGCCCACGCCATTCTCACCGTGACACCCGCTCCCCTTCCCGGGAGCGTGGCCGGTACCAAGCTCAATCGGATCCTCGATCGCGCCCTGTCCAAGTCGACCGGACCCCGCTACGCATCCATGCCGGAACTTCGTGGGGACCTGGAGGAAGTCCTGGACGGTACGTCGGGCGGGCCGTCACGGGAGGCCTTCCGCATTCCGCTTCGTTCGCGCCTCCCGGCCGAGTTGAGCACCTTCGTGGGTCGAAGCGACGAGACGCGCCTGTTGGCGGAGCTTCTCCTGGAACGCCGCCTGGTGACCCTGACCGGCCCCGGGGGTGCAGGCAAGAGTCGGCTTGCCTTGCGGGTCGCACACGCGGTGGAGACCCGTTTCGAGTCCGGCGTGGCGTTCGTGCCCCTGGCTTCGGTGACCGATCCCGAGCGCGTGTACGGGGCCCTCGCCGCCGCGTTGGGAATTCCCGAGAACCCAGCGCGCCCCGTCGAGGAAACGGTGCTATCGACCCTTGCCCGCGCCAATCTCCTCCTCATCCTGGACAACATGGAGCAGTTGACCTCGGCCGCGCCCCAGGTGGCCCGTCTGCTGGCTGCCTGCGCCGGAGTCCGGATCCTGGTCAGCAGCCGGGTGGCTCTGCGTATCTCCGGGGAGCAGGAATATGTGGTGCCGCCGCTGGACGCCCCCCCGGACCGGGAAGAGAACGACGCCGACGCGCTGCGTCGCTTTCCCGCCACCGACCTGTTCCTGGAACGGGCGCGGGACGTGCGACCGGGCTGGCAACCCACGCCACAGGACGCCCGGGCGATTCGAGCCATCTGCCGCGCCCTCGACGGGCTCCCGCTGGCCATCGAGCTGGCCGCGGCGAGGCTTCGGCTTCTGCCCCCCAGCGGCATCCTGGAGCGTCTGGGGAAACGCCTGGAGTTGCTGACCGGCGGTCCCTCCGACAAACCGGCCCGTCACCAGACCCTGCGGGAAGCGATCTCCTGGAGCACCGCGCTGCTGGAACCGCGGGAGCAGGTTCTTTTTCGGCGGCTGGGCGTGTTCCGGAGTGGGTTCACCCCGGATAGCGCGACCCGGCTCACCGCAGGTCTTGGCGAAACGATGGATGCCTGGACCGGCATCGACACCCTGGTTCGGCACAGCCTGCTCCAGCGGGACGATTCCAGCGACGAGGTGCGGTTCCGGATGCTGGAGACCATCCGCGAGTACGCCCTCGAACAACTCGAAGCGGCGGGTGAAACGCGGGCCGCCCAGCACGCGCTGGCCGACACCGTGCTGGCCTTCGCGGAACAGGCAGGGCCGCAGCTCACCGGTCCACAGCAACGGATCTGGTGCTCCCGGGTGGACGCCGAAATGGGAAACATCGAGGCAACCTTCCAGTGGGTGGTCCAGGAGGACGAGGCCCTGCTCGGTCTTCGCCTGGCCGGCGCGGTGTGGCGCTACTGGTCCATCCGGGGTCGGCTCCAGGAAGGCATGGACCACACGCGGCGTGTCCTCGCCCTTCCCGGCGCCGCCGCGCCGACCGGGGAACGCGCCGCGGCCCTCAACGCGCTCGGCACCCTGTTGCACGAGATCGGTTTCATGGCCGAGGCCATGCCGTACCTCGACGAGTGCCTGGACATCTGGAAGGCGACCGGAAACCAGGCCGGGGTGGGCACGGTGCTCAATCATCTGACCTGGATTGCCTGCAACCTCGGGGAGACCCGGCGGGCCGCGTCCATGGGGGCACGGGCCCTGGCCCTCAACCGCGCCCTGGGCGAGGAACTGGCCGAGGCGGTCGCCCTGCACAACCAGGGATGGTTCGCCCACTACACCGGGGACTATGAAGCCTCGATCGCCTTCCAGAACCGGAGCCTGATCATTCGCCGACGCCTGGGGGACGAACGGGGCGAAGCGTTCGCCCTGGTCAATCGCGCCCATGGCGAACTGGAGATGGGGCGGGTCGAGCAGGCGGGCGCCACCCTGGCCGAGGCCCTCCCGATCCTGGATCGCCTGGAGGAACGCCACATCCGGTTGTTCGGCTGGATCGTGCTGGCCAAGGTCGAAGCGGAACGGGGCGAAGTGGAAGCGGCGGTTCGACGGCTGGGCGAGGCCATCGCCGGTTGGCGCAAGACGGGAAACCGCATGGGGCTCAGTTTCGCCCTCCTCGCGCACGCCGCACTGTGCCAGCGGCAGGGCCTGTTGGAGTTGGCCAGCCGCAGCCTGGACGAGACGGAAACCCTGAGCGTGGACACCATGATCCCCTGGGTGCGCACGAGCTACTGGATTCGCCGGGGTTCGCTGGCCCTGGCCCGGGACGAGGTCACGCAAGCCGTCGAGGCGCTGCGGCAGGGCATCGCCCTCGCCCAGGACGTGGGAGGCTGGGCCTTCTTCGCCGAGGCTTTCGAACGTCTCGCCCTGGCCCACGGAAAGCGGGAGCACTGGGTGCGGGCGGCGCGGTTCCTCGGCGTGGCCCAGGCGGCGCGGGAGCGGGAGAAGATCCCCCGGAGCCGGAGCCTGGAGTCGCGGATGCGGGAGTTGCGGGACTCCCTGGAGGGGGCGCTGGGGGCGGAGGAAGCGGGTCGACAGGAAGCGCAAGGCGCTGCCTGGTCGCGGGATACGGCGGTCCTCGAGGCGCACGAACCCATCACTTCCCCTTGACGGACAGGCCCCATGGGTTCAGTTTGACCGGTGTGCGTCCGATAACCCGGACGGTGGGGTCCACCCGAATGGGCCCGGCTCCGCGTACTTTTCTTGCGTACTCTTTCTGTCGAGCAAGGAGGGCCCATGTCGGCAGACAACGCCCCGCAACGTTCCCCCATCCACCTGAATCTTCTCTCCGAGAACACCCCCCGTCACGGGGTCTCGGTGGTCGAGAAGGAGGGCCACTTTCTCCTCGGCGAGATCCGGGACCTCGATCACCCGGGGCTCCACCCCGAGGAGTTGGCCAACCTCGCCCTGAAGATCGCGTTCATGGTGCCCACCTTCACCACCTCCTGGATCGCGGAGCGCATGTGCCTGGCCCACGGAGTCACCGGGGACCTGCTGGCGAAGATGCGCACCGACAAGCTGATCGAGAACCTCGGCGAGGTGGGTCATCTCGACTATCGTTTTTGCATTACGGACTCGGGCCGGGAACGAGCCCGTCGTCTCTTCGAGATTTCCGGTTACGTGGGGCCGGCCCCGGTGTCCCTGGAGGCCTATCAGGCCGTCCTGGAGTACCAGTTGGCCACCCTTCCCAAGCTGGACCCACGCACGGTCATGGATGCCCTGGAGCCGCTCGTCCTGCCCCGGACGGTCAAGGAAGTGGCCGGGTTCGCCGGAAGCTCCGGGCGCAGCCTGTTCATCTACGGTCCTCCCGGCAACGGCAAGACCACCCTCGGCCATCTCCTGCACGACGCCCTCGCGGGTGAAATGTGGGTGCCCTATGCGATCTCACTCGAGAACACGGTGGTGCGGGTTTTCGATCCGCGCATTCACGAGGAAGTTCCCCTGCCGACCATCGACGGGGAGAGCCCCGCGCATGACCGGCGCTGGATCCGGGTGCGCCGTCCGTTCGTCGTGGCCAGCGGGGAGATGACCCTGGAGTCCCTGGACCTGGGTTACACCTCCGAGCACGGCTACTACGAGATGCCGCTCCACATCAAGGCCAACGGGGGCATCTTTCTCCTGGACGACCTCGGGTTCCAGCGTTCCTCGCCCAAGGAACTGCTCAGCCGGTGGATCTTCCCGCTGGAGCGACATATCGACTATCTGACCCTCAACACGGGTCAGAAGATCACCGTGCCGTTCCGTCAGATGCTCATCGTGTCCACCAACATGGATCCGGAAAAGGTCATGTCCCCCGCGTTCCTGCGACGCATGGGCTACCGGCTCTACCTGGGGAATCCGAACGCCGAGGACTATGCGACCATCCTGCGCGAATACGCCGCCCGATGGAACACCTCCATCGAGGACGCGAGCCTGGAGCATCTCCTGCAACGGTACGAGAACGAGGGGCGGCCCATGCGCGCCTGCGAGCCGCGGGATCTCATCGAGCGCGCACGGGACATCTGCAAGTTCCGCAGCACCGACCTGGCGTTGACCCCGGAGATCCTGGATCTGGCCTGGACCAGCTACTTCGGGAACGCGGTAGTCTAGACCTCCGCCTGGTACAACACGAAACGAGCGGGCTCCGTGAGGAACCCGCTCGTTTTCTTGTCGCCGATCGGAAACGTGTCTACTCGCCGGTTTCCTCGGTGTGCAGGGTGGCTTCGATCTCGAGGCTGATCGCCACGTCATCCCCGAGCATCGATCCTCCCTTGTCGAGGATCTTGTTCCACTCGATGCCGAAGTCCTTCCGGTTCACCGTGGTCGTCGCAGTGAACCCGGCGCGGGTGCCGCCCCAGGCATCGGGGCCGGCGCCGAGAAACTCCGCCTCCAGGACCACTTCCTTCTCCACCCCGCGCATGCTCAGCATACCGGTGATGTGGAGCCTATCCCCCTTCGCCTCCACCTTGGTGCTCTTGAAGGTCAACTCGGGATGCTTCTCCACCCAGAAGAAGTCCTCGGACTGGAGATGGCCGTCCCGCTTCTCGTTGTTGGTGTTGATGCTGGCAGCGTCGATGGTCACGTTCACCGAGGCGGCCTCGGGCTTCTCCGGGTCGAACTCGATCACGCCCGAGAAGGTGGTGAACTGTCCCGGAACCTTGCTGAAGAAGTGACGCACCTTGAAGGTCACCGCGGAGTGTGACGGGTCCACGTTCCAGGTCGCGGCCACGGCCAGGGTGGGGGTCAACAGGACGGCGGCAAGAAGCGCCGAGGTCAATACACGTTTCATGGTCGAATTCCCTCTCATGGGCCGGTCGGTTCCGGGGATTCCGGATGCACGCCGGCAAGTTCGGTCAACAGATGGATCAACTGGCGAAGCCCGGGCTCATCCAACCCCCGCGTGGCGTCGGCGATGGCCTCCGCGAGCGGGGCGTCGAGGGTCTCCAGCAGGTCAAGTCCCTCGGGCCGGATGTGCACGGTAATGACGCGGCGATCCTCGGTGGAGCGCCGCCGATCAAGAAGCCCCTTGGCCTCCAGCTTGTCCAGGAGACGGGTCAGGTTGGGGGCCCGCGTGACCATGCGACGAACGATCTCCCGTGTTTCCAACCCCCCCGGCGATCCGCGCAGGATTCTCAGCACGTTGTACTGGGCCGGCGAAACGTCCGCCCGGCACAGGGGTGCCCGGGAGATCCGCTGGATGCGATCGGACGCCCAGGCCAGGGTCAGCATCGCCTCGACCGGCACGGACTCGAAGGGCCGGGTCTGGCGAATGGCGTCTGTCAGGGTCGTTCTCCGGGTCACGCGAGGGATATTCGTTTCCCGGGAAATATATTCCAAGGAAAATGTTTTTTACGGTTGTCGGAACCCCCTCTCCCACAAGAGACTGGGGCCGTGAAACTCATCCTGCTCCCGCTCGTGCTTCTCGCCTTCGTCGGGCTGTGCGTCGGCGCCGCCGTCTGGCAAGCGCCCGCCGTCGAGCGGGATGTCCGCAACCGCGTGTTGGAGGCTCTGGCGGCCGAGGGAATCGACTGGGTCGCGGTCGAGGCCGATGGGCGCGAGGTGCTCCTGAGCGGCGTCGCCCCGACCGAGCACGCCCGTTCACGTGCCGAGCAGATCGCGCGGGGAGTCGGCGGACCCCGCTCGGTCACCGCCAGCCTGGGCCTGCAGCCGCCCCCCGGGGATCCGGTGGCCCGCTGTCAAAGCGAGGTCCGGGATCTCCTCTCCCGCGGACAGATCACCTTCGCCAGCGGCCGGGCCGAGATGACACCCGAAGGGGCGTCGCGGGTGGATCGGATCCTCGAGATCCTGGCCGGCTGTTCCGAGGCGGTCATCCAGATCGGTGGCTACACCGATTCCCAGGGAGCCGAGGACGCGAACCTCGCGCTGAGCCGGGAACGCGCCCAGGCCGTCCTCGATTACCTCACCCAACGCGGGATGGACCCGGAGCGCATCTCCGCGGTCGGCTTCGGCGAGGCCAAGCCGGTCGCCGACAATGCCACCGCGGCCGGGCGGGAAATGAACCGCCGTATCGAATTCATCCTCTGGAAGGGCGCGCCATGACCTATCTGATCGGGCAGATCCTCGTCAGCCTCGTCGGCGCCGCGCTGCTCGGCGGCCTGTTTTCCGCGCTCGCCTTCTGGCTGCTCTTCGACAAGCGTCGCCGTGAGCTGGAGCTCCGCTTCCACCGGGAGACCCGGGAACTGACCGAGGAGCGGGATCTGGCCAAACGGGACGCCGAAGCCCAGGCCACCCGGGCGGCCAAGGCCCAGAACGCCCTGGAAAAGGCCGAGGAGTTCTTCCGTGAGCAGACCGCCGCCCTCCAGGCCGAGCGGGACGCCCTGGAGGAGGACCTCACCCGGCGCTCCCAGGAGTACGAAGCAGCCAGGGCCCGGCACGAGAAGGAGCGCGACGACCTCACCGGGGAACTGGAATCGGAACGGGCGGGGCGCGCCGAGGACGTGGCGAGCCGCGACAAGCGGATCGCGGAGCTCAACCAGTCCCTGGGCTTCGAGCGGGATCGCGCCCGCACCAGCGAGGAGAAGCTCAACGCCCGCGTGCAGGAACTGAAACGTGTGGTCGACGCCGCCGCGACCGAACGGGAAACCGGAGCCGGAGCCTCGGAGGAAACCCTGCAGCGGCTCGAGGACGAACTGCGCCGGGCCCAGATGCAACGGATCAACGAGGAACGTGCGGCCAAGGCCCGGATCGCGGAGCTCGAAGCGGGGCGCGTGCAGGACGCCAAGGATCACGAGGAAGCCTTCGCCTCGGCCAAGACCCGCATCCAGGAGCTCAATCTCAAGCTCGTCGAGGAACGCAAGGGATTCGACACGAAGCGCATGGAACGGCTCCAGGAACAGTTGGCCGCGACGCGTCGGGACCTGGATGAGAAGGAGAGCACCTTCGCCGAACGCCTGCGCGGAGTGGAAGGCCTCCTGGCCAAGGAACACCGGGTACGGCGCGCGCTGGAGGCCCAGATTCGCGGCGCCGGGCTCGAGCCGGACCCCGGCGAGTAGACCGCCAACCGGGATCTGCTTCCCACCCGGTGTTATAGTTTCGCCTCCGCTTCGTACTACCGGTATCCGCATGACGGAGTTGACCCTGGAATCGCCCCACGCTCCCCTGGACCGCGACCTGCTGGTTCGCGTACAGCGCCGGAACCCGGCGGCGATGAACGTCTTTTTCGAGGCGTTCATCGACCGGGTCTATGCGTATGTGGTGGGTCTGGTGCGGGACGAGGTCATGGCCGATGACCTGGTGCAGGACGCGTTCGTACGACTGCACGGCGCCATCGACCGGCTGGACCCGGGACGCGACCCCTCCGGCTGGGTGTTCACCGTGGTGACCAACGTGGTGCGGGATCACTGGCGCTCACGCGCCCACCGGCAACGCGGGAGCATGGTCGACGTGGATGCGGCCTGGGATCTCGCCGATTCCGACACCGAGCGCCCCGACCGTCAACTGGAGGCGGGTGAGCGGGACCACTCGGTCCGGGCCGCCCTGGAACGCCTTTCCCCCGCGGACCGGGAAGTGGTCCTCTTGAAACAGTACGAAGGTCTCAAGGCACCTGAGATCGCAACCATCCTCGACGTCTCTCCCGAAGCCGTGCGCCAGCGCTATTCCCGCGCGGTGCGCCGGCTGGGCTCGGCCTACCGGGAGCTGTTCGGGGAGGAACGACCATGAGCGACGAGCGCAAGGATACTACCGGGGGACCCGTGAGCCCCGAGGACCAGCGGCTGCTGGACCGGCTGCGGCAGGAGCCGCGGCCGACGGCACCCCGCGCGCTTCGCGAGCGTGCCCGTAGCGCGTTCGTCGACGGCGGGCTCGCTTCCCCTCCGGTGGAATCCACGCCCGCCCTGTCACCGCGTCGGGCCCGGACCTGGCCCGCCCTGGTCGCGGTGGCCGCCCTCCTCGCCGTCGCGGTGATCTGGTGGGGCGGTCAACCGGGTGAGGTCTGGACGGTAACCGACGTGGTGGCCCGCACCGGAGTCAACATCGAGAAGGGTTGCGGGAACCCGGGGGAACACGTGCATCCGGGGACCCTGGCCACCAGCGATACCTCCCAGATCGAGATCCAGCTGGGATTCGACATCCGGCTCCGCCTGCTCGAGGGAACCCGCATCCAGGTTCCGGAAGCCCCCGGACGCTGGTTCGGCGGCTCTCCCACCCTCACCCTGGAGGCGGGCGAAGTCTACGGCACGACCCGGGGGCCACTCCCCTACACCCTGGTGTTGGCCACCGGGGAAGCTACCGCGCATCTGCAGGGCACGACGTTTGCCGTGTTCCGGACGGACGAAGCGACCTGCTTCTGCCTCCTGGACGGATCCCTGCGGGTGGAGCCGGCGGGCCAGGAGGCCCTGGAGCTGCCGGTCGGGAATCGGGTGTTCGTCTACCGGGACGGACGCGCCCCGACCATCGAGTCGCTCAGCGACATGGAACGGGACAAGCTGACCATGACGCGGGACGCAGGGGTCATGGATCCCCTCCCGGTCCATCCCTGAGCCCCGGAGGCCCGGCCCGCTCCGGAGGACTCAGCGGAGTTCGGCTTCGACCCCGGCCTTGATCCGACCCCAGGTGGTGCCGCGGACCGGAGTGGGAGGCGGGCTGAACAGCAGAACCCGGGTGTTCCCGCTATCGGCCACGATGAGAAACCGGCTCTTGTTCACCGCGACATCGGTGGGGCCCAGGAAGAGCTGTGCCGGCGGATCCTGATCGGGCTGATCGAATCCCGTCCAGAGCCGGCGAAAGGTTCCATCGGTGGAGAAGGCCTGGATCCGGTTGTTCCCGGTGTCGGCGACGAGGATCACCTCTTCACCGTCGAAGGTGAGTCCCTCGGGGAACTTGAACTGACCCGGCGCGCCACCGCGTCGACCCCACTCCAGGAGGAAGGACCCATCCCCGGAGAACTTCTGGATCCGGTGATTGCCGCTGTCCGCGACATAGACGTTCCCGTCCTCGTCCGCGGTGATGCCCTTGGGCGCACTGAACTCTCCCGGCCCACTCCCCCCCTCCCCGAAAGCGAGAAGAAACTCCCCGCCCACGGTGAACTTCTGCACCCGGGTTCCGATCTGCTCCACCACGAACACATTGCGGTCCGGATCGGTGGCCACGTCCCGGGGGAAGTTGAACTGCCCCGGTTGGCTCCCCTGGGATCCCCACTGGCTGGCGAAGACTCCGCGCGGGCTGAACTTCTGGATCCGATTGTTGGTGCTGTCGACCACGTAGAGGATGGATTCCACGTCCACTGTCATGCCCAGCGGGTCATGAAAGCGACCGGCAGCGGTCCCCATCCCGCCAAAGGACACGACCTCCGCGCCGGTCTGGAACCCGTAGGCCACCACCCGGTTGAGATCCCGATCGACCACGTAGGTGTCTTCCTTGGGACTCACCGCCACCCGGGAAGGCCCGGAGGTCGACCAGGTCATGACCCAGCCGAGTTCCTGGGCCCGCGCGGGATCAGCCGACGCGGCGAGGGCCACGGCAAGAACGAGGCAGGCTGCGGAGGCTCGCAGGTGTCTTCCACTCATGCCGGGAGTCTATCCCAACTTGCCTCCCCAGGAACTCCCCGCGCAGGAAAAAGCCGGGGTGGGAATCGCTTCCCACCCCGGCTCGTGTCTCTGATCCAACGCGTCTAGTTGATCCGCGACACCTTGCGCACGTACTTGCTATCCGCGGTGCTGATGCGGTAGAAGTACACGCCGCTGGGAGCCGGGCGACCGCTGAAGTCGCGACCATCCCAACCCAGCTCCGAATCCATGGGCAGACCCACGCGGGTGTACTGGCGAATCCGACGCCCGGTGACGGTGAAGACCTCCACCGTCATCTCCTGGCCGAACGTGCCGTCATCCTGCGTGGTAGCCGAGCCGGGATCGGGCGTTCCACCGTCACCCACGTCGTCGTTCTCCGCGCCCGGTGTGCCGGTGCGGCCCGCGATGAGCTCAATGCCCTCGGCGCCCATGATGTTCTTCACCAGGTAATGGTTCACACCATCCTCGCTGGTGTAGTGCAGGGCCAACTTGCCCCCGCTTCCGTTGGGCGCAGCCGCTTCCAGCTGACGCACGACGTTGGCGGAGAAGTTCGCCACCAGATCGCGACGACCGTCACCGGTCGTCTCCATCAGGTTGGTGCCCAGGGGACGGGTCGCCCCACCCTGGTGACCCAGGAAGACACGGTTGACGTCGATGTCCTCCGCACGCTGACCCGGGGTTCCCGGAATGACCAGGGTGACCAGGATCGCACCTTCTTCGACCGTTCCACCGGCGACGCCGCCCGCGGCCAGGGCGTTCCCGCTCTGGTCGTGAGGCACGTCGACGCAGGCCGTGGCCTGGGTCGTGTTGCCGTCGGAGTCGGTAGCCTCGAAGGTGATGGTGTACTTGCGGCCGTTGCCACCCCCGGCCCGCTCGGAGCGGAGCTGGAAGCAGTTGTCATTTGGGCTGAACACCCAGTCCGGATCGGTGTTGCCGTCCCCCTGGCCACTGACCGGCTCGTTACTGGTGATGGAGACGATGGTCCAGTCCACGCTTGCGTCACAGTCGTCGGTGACGGTGACGGTGGCGCAGATCTCAACCATCTTGTGGTTCGGCGGCCAGAGCGAGTCCTGGCTCAGCACGACGTCGATCTCCGGACCGTCGGCACAACCGGCATAGTAGGCCAGCCCGCTCAGCGAGTTGACCCCGGTGGCGCCGATGAGCGAACCGCTGCCATCGGTCTTGTCGATGGTGATGAGGTTCGACGAGCCACTGATCTTCTTGGAGGCGTAGAGGACGCCACCCACCGCGTGCAGATCCGGAATGGCTCCGCCGAACCCGGTCTGACCGAGAATGGTGGGGCTACCGGTGTTGCGATCGATCCGCGCCGAATGATCGGACAGATTGGGCAGGAAACCACCCACGGATGCGTACAGCTCCCCGTCACTCGGATCGAAGGTGAGCCCGGTATACACGTCGAAGGTGGGACCCACCGGCGTCGTGCTGCCGTTGCCCGGGTCGATGATGTGGAGCGTGAAGTTGGGCGGGTCGAACCCGATCCCGTACAGCACGTCGTTGTCATCGAAGGCGATTCCGTCGAGGAAGCTCAGACCGGTGCTGGCCACGAAGAAGGCCTGACCGGTCACCCCATCGACACGATAGAGATCGCCGCTGACCCGCTCGGTGCCGTAGATCTCACCCAGCGAGTTGATGGCCAGACCGGGCATTCCCGCGGCAATCCCACCGCCGATCGCGGTGGCCGCGCCGGTGTTGATGTCCACGGTGTAGAGCTGACCGTCCCCGTTGCCGCCGCTGCCGTAGCAGGTCTGCTCGACCGCGTTGGCGATGACGATCTCGAAATCCGGGCACTCGTCCCACTCCTGGGCGGAGAAGGCGAGGTCCAGGGTCCCGATGAACTGCTCATAGACCATCTCACCCGGCGCGCCGCCGGTGATGGGCTGGGGAGCGGTCGAGACGTCGATGGGACCGGGATCACTGGGAACCCCGTTGCCTTCGGAGACACCGGTGATACCGTCCACCGCGTCCAGCTGGTCGTAGGACATGCGGAAGGTGTTGTCGTCCCGGAGGATCAGGGAGAAGGTATTGCTGTTCCCGGCCAGGAACTCGGTCACGTTCTCCCAACGCACCTCGAACTCACCCCCGCCGATGTCCTCGGCAAAGATGGAACCGGCCTGGTTGGGGCTGAGGTCCACCCACAGGGGGGCAATCCGCGCCGGCCCGCTCTGCAGTTCGGCCACGCTCTCCGAGAAGTCCGTGTTCCCGGCTCCGAAGGTCACGAAACCGTTGGACCCCACGAAAACCGAGTTCCAGGAGGTCCCGCAGAACTCGAACGCGAAGGGCAACGGGACTTCCACGAAGTCGTCGTCACCGAGGTCCAGCGAGCCGTCGTCGTTGAACAGGATGTCGATGCCGGAGCTACCCCCCTGGACAGCCACGAAATCGCACGGCGAATCCGTGTTGGGATCCGTGCTCTCGCTCCCGCCGTTGTAGTACTCCTCGTCCACCGGCAGCGGGGACACGGGCGTGGTGCTGAACCCGCCGGCGACGATGGCGTCGATGTAGACGACATAGTCCGCCCCCGGGGTCAGTCCGTTGAGCGTGTAGCGGCCGTCCGGTCCCAGCGCGCCCTGGGTGTAGTCACCCGAGAGGGCCGAGACGCAGTCGCCGAACGGGTCGGCCAGGTTGCGGGCCACCACGTTGACACCGGTCACCTCGGTGAAGCCGTCGCCGGCGATCACCGTCCCGGTGATCTGACCGGCCGCGGGCGGCCAGCCGGCGGCCGGGTAGATGTTGGACAGGGAGGAGATGTCGTCGAGATTGTCCACCACGGCCTGGAAGGGGCCGGTGCCGCCGTTGGACGGATCCAGGAACGGATACATGGTCTCGAGGTCGCCGATGGTCAGCCCCCCGAAACCGGCACACGCGCCGGGCGCGGAGTTGTTTCCGAAGAAACCGACGTCGCCGTTGACCTGGGTGTGGGCGAGGTTGATGGAATGGCCGAACTCATGGGTGAACACGCCGCCGAAGCTCGCGCCGCCCACGTCCAGCGGATCCACCGCCTGGCCGTTGACCATGGCCCAGCTCTCGGTGAGGTCCGCACCGATGGCGAAGTCCGGCGAGGCAATCCCCAGCACGCCCGGAGGGGCACCGAAGAAGTTCGCGGTGATGGTGCCGTCGTCGTCGTACATCACATGGATGCCGCCGCCGTTGTCGGCCCCCACCACCAGGCCCGCGTTGGCTCCCGTAATGTCGGGGAGCCCTACCGCGCTGAAGTCGCCGGCTACCGCGGCCGCGAAGGTGGCCGTGGCCACGCCCGTCCACTCGGCAAAGCCGTTTCCGGTCAGGACGTCGGCCTGCGCGTTGGTCAGGGGACCAAACCCGCCGAGGTCGGTGTAGACATCGACCGGTCCGGGGTACGAGTAGGCGGTCTGGGTGGTGGGATCGAAGATCAGGAGCGGACCCGCGGCAAAGGCCGGAGCGGCGATGGCCAGCAGGGTCAGGGTGCAAACCAGGGCGCGAAGTTTACTGCTCATGCTGCATCACCCCCTGCTCGATCCACTGTTCCGTGACGGCCTTGCGAACGATTCCGAGGAAATCCTTGACCGGCACCTCGCCGACGGTGGATCCCAGGCACTTCGACTCGGAGGCAGTCAGACCCGAAGCCACGGAGATCCCGGTAAACAGGTTCTCGTTGCGGATCGCGTTGGCCACCTGGCCGTTCTCGACGTTGAACTTGCCCTGGAGCAGCCCCACCGTGGTGCGGAGCCCGGTCCAGGCCGCTTCCTTGTAGAGAAACACGACGACCTGCTCGCCGGCGGCGAAGGTGGGCCATCCATCCGGGGAGACGTTCAGGTTGATCTTGCCATTGCCCATGTCACGGGGCGCCAGCAAGCCGAACTGCCGGAAGCTGTAGTACTCGGGGACATCGCCGCGAATCTTCTCGGCGACACGCATGGTGACTTCGGTGTACGGCACGTTGCCGTCAACCCCGTCGGTCACGGTGAGAACCTGACCGACAAGGATCTGTTCGGACAGGTCGATCAGTTCGACCATGTCCCGATGGAGCATGGACGCGGCAAGGGCCGGTAGTGCGCTGCACAACAACGCGCCGGCCGCCGCGAGAGCGAGGAACGGACGGATCCGTCGACGTCTCATGGGGGGATACCTCCTCAGGTGGAGACGAGAGCTACGATGTGTTCCCTCGAGGGAGCTCGGGAAGAGCGGGCGAGAGAAGCCTTTTGCGAACGGGATTCAAACTAGTAGCAACTTGATTCTAACGCAACAGAAAGAACGAGACACTCGCCGTCCTGTTAGTGAAAAATAGGCCAACACCTCATGGACTGGACGCGCCGGGTCCCAAGAGGTGAAACACAGTTTCACTATTCCGTGCGTCCTTCCGCGAGAGCGTAGCGCTAGACTGGTGTCCATGAGAGACGCCACAGGGGGCCCCATGGATCGCGATCGACTCACCGCACTCCTGGATCGTTTCCAGCAGCCCGGCCCGCGCTACACCAGCTACCCCACCGCGGCGGAATTCCACGAGGGTGTGGGGGCGGACACCTATGCGGAGCGGCTGGGGCGGGCCAACCGGCGGACCGACCAGCCGCTCTCCCTCTATGTCCACCTCCCCTTCTGCCGCCAACGCTGCCACTTCTGTGCCTGCCACGTCATCATTACGCCGCATCATGATCGGGCGACCCCCTACCTGGATCTGCTGCGGGGCGAGATGAACGCGGTGGCCGACCTGCTTCCCGATCGGCGCCGACTGGCTCAACTGCATCTCGGGGGGGGCACTCCCACCTACTACACCCCGGGGGAACTGGGGCGGTTTCTCGACGCGCTGCTGGGCACGTTCGTTCCCGACCCGGGAGCCGAGCTCGCGGTCGAGATCGATCCCCGGGTGACCCGAACCGAACACCTGGACGCCCTGGCCGAACGGGGTTTCAACCGGCTCTCCATGGGCGTGCAGGACTTCGCCCCGGAAGTCCAGGAAGCCATTGGCCGGGTCCAGTCCGTGGACTCCACGCGCACCCTGCTGGAGCATGCTCGAACCCTGGGCTATCGCGGAATCAACTTCGACCTGATCTACGGACTCCCCAAGCAGGATCCGGGTTCGTTCGAGGAAACCCTGGACCGGGTGCTGGAGCTCCGGCCGGACCGGATCGCGCTCTACAGCTTCGCCTATGTTCCGACCGGGCGAGGGCACCAGACCCGTATCGACACCTCGGCCCTGCCCGATCCGGGGACCAAACTGGCGCTCTTTGCCGCCGCCCGCTCCAGGTTCCTGGAGGCCGGCTATATCCCGATCGGCATGGACCACTTCGCCCGACCGGATGACGAGTTGGCCCATGCCCGCCTGGAAGGACGACTGCGCCGCAATTTCCAGGGATACACCGTGGTTCCGGCCAATGACGTGATCGGCCTGGGCATCTCCGCGATCGGGGACCTCGAGGGGGCCTACGTACAGAACGTGAAGAAGCTGTCCACCTATCGGGAGCGGGCCGGGGAACTGGCCACCGAGCGGGGCGTGCTGCTGACGCCCGATGACACGCTGCGCCGCGCGGTCATCCACGATCTCATGTGCAATTTCCGGGTCGACATTCCGGCCCTGGAGTCCCGCTTCGGGATCACCTTCGCCACCGCCCTCGGGGACGGCCTGCAGCGCCTGACCGCGTACCAGGCGGAAAGCATGATCTCGATCTCGGACACCGAGCTTCGGGTCACTCCGGTGGGCGAACTCTTCGTGAGGAATCTCGCCCGCTGTTTCGACCGCTATTGGTGGGAACGACACGACGAGAAGGACGCCGAGCGATTCAGCCGCACCGTCTGATCGGGGTGGCGTCCGATCCGGTTGCAGCCAGCCCCCCCGGTGTGCTTTGCTTGGGCCTGCTTGCCCCCCTTATCCTCCGTGGCCCCCATGACACGACACTTCTCCAAGAGCATCCACTCGCTCGACGCCATCTACGGGTTTCTCGCCGAGTTTCTTCGCGAGGAGTCGCTCCCCGAGTCCGGTCGGTACGACCTGGAACTGATCCTGGAGGAACTCTTCAGCAACTTCGTCAAGTACAACACCACCTCCACCAACGATGTGGAGATCCAACTGGAGCGGGAGCAGCGCGGGGTGGTGTTGCGGCTGAGCGACTTCGACGTGGAGCCCTTCGACGTGACCCAGAACCGGAAGCAGGCCGCCTCGGAGCGGGTGAGCAACCTGACCCCGGGGGGGCTGGGACTCCATCTCGTCCAGCGCATGGCGGATCGCCTGGAGTACAGCTACGAGAACCGGACCAGCCTCATCACCGTCTACAAGCAGCTGGCCTGATCCGGAAACCGGGGTTCAGCGTCCCGGGGCGAACCGGTCGCCGAAGAAATCCCCCGCGTTCCAGCGCGGACGTTCATCCGCGTTGGCCACATCCAGACCGATGAGCAGGTTGATCTGGGTGAATCGCCGGGCCGCTTCCCAGTCGAAGTGCTGGGTCATGTCGTCCCGCTGGGTGTGGTAGACGTCACGCATCCACCCCGTCGCGTCGACGCCGCCCGACGGCACCGCACCCCGGCCGCCCGCGACGAGGAAGACCGCGGGGACCCCCTTGCGGACAAACGAGAACTGGTCACTGCGGACGAAGATGACCTCCTCCGGCATGGGGTCCGGGCTCGTCGCCACGCCGACCCGCGAGGCGGCCCGCTCCACGATCCCCTGGAACGACGAGTGCTCCGCCCCGAAGGCGATCACGTCCTCGAGCGGGCCGAGCATGAGGAACATGTCGAGGTTCACGTTCCCCACGACGTCCTTCATGGGAACGGTGGGATGGGTACAGAAGTACTCCGAGCCCAGCAGTCCCTTCTCCTCGCCCGCCACGGCAAGAAAGAGGATCGATCGCCGGGGACGCTCCTCCATCCCGGTCAGGACCCGGGCTGCCTCCAGCAGCACCGCGATCCCCGACGCGTTGTCATAGGCTCCGTTGTAGATCCGGTCCCCGTCCACCGGCTCCCCCACCCCCAGGTGATCGAGGTGACCGCTGAACACCACCACCTCGTGCCGGAGCGTGGGGTCGCTCCCCCGAAGCAACCCGGCCACGTTGGGGGATCGCACCTCCGCGTGCCGGCTCTCCATGGTGAAGCTTCCGGTCCAGCCGAACTCGAAGGAACGCGGCTCCCCGGATTCCATGGCTTCCATGGCCTCTTCGAGCGGCACCGGGGAGGCGGTGAACAGGCGTTCCACCCCTTCCGGGCTCAGGACGAGCCCCATGCGAAGCTCCGGGAACACGCCATGGACTTCGCCCGCGTTGTTCATCCATCGCATGCTGGAGATCTTCGAGTTGATGACGCTGCGTTCCCAGGGGCGCTTGGCCGCTTCCCTGGGTTTTCGGAACGAGAACATCCCGACCGCCCCGTGGGCGACCGCGGTCTCGTTCTTCACCAGCTTCGACGAGTAGTAGGCGCGCTGGTTGTGATCGAAGGTGGGAGGCGCCCCACGCAGCACCACCACGATCTTCCCCGAAACGTCGATCCCGGCGTAGTCGTCGTACCCCGCCTCGGGAGCGCTGACCCCGTACCCGACGAAAACGAGCGGAGCTTCCAGTTCGGCTTGTTCCCGCATCGGGTCCCCGGACATGAGGTAGTCGCGGGCGTAGACCAGCGCCTCGTGCCGGCCGTCCCCGTGCAATTCGGCACGGCAACCCTCCTCGACCTGGTCCGTGCGGCGAAAATCGATCCACTGCAGGTAACCCTCCTCCCCCGCCGGCTCCAACCCCAGCACCTGGAACTGGGTCGCCACATACCGGGCGGCCAGCTCGTACCCGCGGGTTCCGGTCTCCCGGCCTTCCAGGAGATCATGGGCGAGGTACGCCATGTGGGCTTCGATGGCCTCGGGGCGGACCGCATCCAGGCCCTCGGGGAGCCCCGCCCCGGACGGGACGGGAGTGACCGCGGCCAACAACACGAAGAGAGCAGGGAGGCGACGCATGGGTATCTCCTAGGTGGGCATATCGAACGGCGCGTCATGGGCACGGGCCGACACGCGAACGATCCGCGCCGAATCGCCGTCGACCAGGAGCGCGGTCTCGGCAAGGTTCACGGTCGGACACACATGCCGAGGCGCGAGCATCAGCACGTCACCCCGGCGCGGGGTGGATCCTCCCTGGACCTCGATGGGCAGGTGTTCCTCGCTCGGTTCCGCTGGGAGCAGGTCGGGGCGCCCGATCACCGCGGCAATGGGGCGCCCCGCCTCCGAAGCGAGGGCCTTGGTCCCCGCGTCACAGGTAACCCAACCCTCGCGGGGGTGACTCACCACCCGCGTCGCGACCAGGGCCGCGGGCACCAACCCGGCCCCGGGGAGCTCCGCTTCGGACAGGAGGTCGTGGAATACCAGGGTTCCGGGGGAGACGCGATGGCGGGGGTGTTCTCCGGCAAACGGCTCGAAGGCGAGGGCGTCGAGCAGGGTCGGCGTCCCGCTGGTGACGATCTCCGGACACGCCACGCCGGACGTGGCCAGGAACGACACCAGGTCCACCACCCGCGTGTAGACCGCGAACGCCGAGGTCCGCCGGAGCGAAGGATCCATCGCGTCCAGATGACCGTCGTACACATGCAGGCCCCGGAACCGGGGCCCCGCCGCCCGCGCCACCGCGGCAATGTCATTGGACCGGGCTTCGGGAATGCCGGTCCGGTTCATTCCGGGGTTCACGTCGACATGGATGCCCAGGACCGGGGCGACCTCGGCCACGCGTTCCTCGGCCTCGACCAGCACCGACACCCGCACCCCGGGGTGCCGTGTGGCCAGCACTCCGGCGCGATCCAGGGCCGGCCCCACCAGTGGATAGGCGAGCAGGACGTCGACGCCCGGGTCGTCCCGTTCGCCGACCAGTTCCAGGAGCGTCTCGAGTTCCCGCGTGGTGGCGCACTTGAAGTGACGGATCCCCGCATCCAGCAGCATGGCCCACACCGCCGGGGTCTTGGTCGTCTTGAGATGGCACCGCCACCGGTCCGGGTTTCCGCCCGCCATGGCCAGCACCGTGGCCACGTTGCGGCGCACCCGCGGCGCATCGATGACCAGGGCAGGGGTCATCAGTCGCTCCAGCAGCGCACCCGGTAGCCGAACCGACGCGGGGTCCAGCGCGGCAAAGGTACGGGGCACCCCGGGCAGCCTCACCCGGAGAGCCGCGCCAGACCGGCCCGGGCCCCGCGGATGAACTCGAGATCGCGATCCGCATCGCCCCAGGTGTCGAGCACGGTGCGATAGGCCTTCGAGGCCCGTTCCCCGTCCCCGAGCCCCTCGTAGGCCATGCCGCTCCAGTACGCCTTGTGCATGGACCAGTAGGCACTGGACGGGTTGTAGTCCTCGAGGTAGGGCAGGGCCTCTTCGAACTCCCCCTGGCTGATGAGGTATCTGGCCAGTTCCGCGCCGTTGGCCGGGTTCCGCTGGTTCGGCGGAAACTCCATGAACGATCGCAACGCGGCAATCATGGCCAGCGTGTCGGTAGCGGCGTAGGCCTCGAAGATGGTCGCGACCGCGTCCGGGATGTAGTGCATGTTCGCGGGCAGGGTGCGGCGCATCGCGGACACGGTGGCCTCGAGTTCCGGCCGTGCTTCATCCGCCAGCGAGGGGTCGATCTCGACCGCGGTGGTGGGATACCCGCTCCCCTGCATGGGGCTGGCGTAGGACCTCCCCCGCTCGAGCCAGGCGAGACAACTGTCCGGCTCCTCGATGTACTGGGAGTAGGTGGCCAGGCGGCGGTGGCCGGCAAAGATCATCGCGGTATCCCCGAGCGCGAAGGCATGGCTGAGCGCCTTGCGCGCATGGGAAAGGGTCTCATCGAACCGCCCCTCCCACATCGAGATCCCGCAGCGCATACTCTCCGCCCGTAGCGCCCATTGCGCATCCCCCGGCTTCACTTCCTCGATGAGATCGGTGTAGCCGCGGGCCCGTGCATAGTCCCCCTCGCGAATGGCCAGTTCGGCCATGTCGTTGAGCACCGCCGGATCCCCGGGGAACTTTGCCCGGAATCGCTCGTAGGCCGCGAGGGCCGCCCCGTAGTTCTCCTTCGCATTGTAGAGAACGCCCAGCTGCTCGTACCCGGTGGGAGACTCCGGGTGGGCGCCCACGTAGCGCTCCATGAGGGCGATGGCCCGATCGTACTCCTGAAAGTTGCGCAGATCCTGGGCGTAGAGCTGCAGGGCGAACGGATACTCCGGGTCGATGGCCAGCACCTTCTCGAACTGGGCGAATCCGGTCGTGGTATCGGCCACGAAGCCGACCACCACCGCTCCATAGAGCGCCAGGGCCTCCTTGTCGTCCGGGTAGGCGTTGACGAACGCCTCCATCTTGGTCTGGACCCCGCTGAAATCCCGGCGCAGCCAGACATCGGCGTAGATGTCCAGTCGTTGGCGTTCACGGGGAGAGAGTGCGTCCTTGCGTTCCAGTGCCTTCTCGAACCAGGGGGCGCCCTCCTGCTCCCGCCCTTCGAACACATGGGTCATCCCCAGGCGGACATAGGGAAGAACAAACGTGGAGTCGACATCCATCGCTTCCCGGAACAGGACCCGCGCCTCGTCGCCGAAGCCGAGCATGAGCTTCTCGTTGCCCAGGTGGTAGGCCCGATAGGCGGCTGCGGATCCGGTGGGGCGGTCGGAGGATGTTTCCGCGGTCTGCGCCATATGGAGACGGTTGGCCACCGTGCCGGTCAGACTCTCCACAAGCCCGAAGGCATCGACTCCCACCACCTTGTCGGCGTGGAGCATGGAACCGGTATGCGCATCCTCGATCCGGGTGTCGATGCGGATCTGGTCGCCCAGCCGATAGTACGACCCGGACAGAACGCGCGTCGCCCCCAGCCGACGGCCGGCGGCCACGAGTTCCCCGTGACTCGCCGACCTGGGGTCCGTCCCGGAGCGCTTGAGCTCATCCTGGACCCGTTCCAGGCTGACCAGGTTCAGTTCCTCGATCTGGGCGAGATCGGTGAGGAGGATCTCGGGGAGGCCGGTGGCGAGCCACGCCAGTTCCTCGTCCCCGGTCTTGTTCTCGAAACGGAGGATGGCCAGGCTCGGCTCGCCCGCCGTCGCCGGCGGGGACCCGGTGTCCCGCCCGCGCAGGGCGTTGACCCCGGCCAGCACGGCCAGCGCCGCCAGGACCGCGACCGCACCCCGCACCCACCAGCGACGGGTGGAGGGGGCCCGGCGCCGCGCGACCGCGGAGCGCTCAACCGAGAGCTCCGAGTGGGAGATCCCGCTGTCGAACTCGCGCCGCAGGGTGCGCAGGTCCGAGACCAGTTCCTGGGTGTCCTGGTACCGGTCGTCCGGGTGCTTGGCCAGACAGCGATCGATGATCGCCTCGAGGCTCTCGGGGATCCCCGCGTTGTGGGCCCGGGGCCGGTCGTGTTCGCTCTCCAGGATCCTGGCCAGGATCGCGACCTGGGTGCTGCCGGTGAACGGCGTATGCCCGGTGGTCAGCCGGTAGAGCAGGACTCCGAAGGAAAAGATATCCGACCGGGTATCGAGCGGTTCCCCCTGCGCCTGCTCCGGCGACATGTAGGTCACCGTACCCACGACCCGCCCCTCCTGGGTCAGATCCGCTTCCATGGTGGCGGCGTCGTCGCCCACCGGCTGGTTGCTGTGAAGCGGTCCCCGCAGCGGCTTGGCCAGACCGAAATCGAGAATGCGCGGCTCCCCCTGGGGGTCCACGATGATGTTGTCCGGCTTGATGTCCCGATGGACGATGTTCAGGCGATGCGCCGCGGCAAGTCCCGAGGCGATCTTCTCGGCCAGACGCATGAGCTGGGGCAGTTCCAGGGCGTGGCTCTCGAGATACGCCCCCAACGGCTGCCCCTCCACGTACTCCATGACGATGAAGGCCAGGGGGGCGCCGCCGTCCGGTCCGTCCGCCTCCCCCAGATCGTGGATGGCCACCACGTTGGCGTGGGTGATCCCGGCCGCCGTACGCGCCTCCCGCTGGAAGCGCTCGCGGCGCTCGGGATCCTCGATGAACTCGGCCGGCAGGATCTTGAGCGCGACCCGCCGATCCAGCTTGCCATCCCGGGCAAGATAGACCGCGCCCATGCCTCCTTCGCCCA
Organism: Candidatus Eiseniibacteriota bacterium; assembly: GCA_942491735.1. GTDB lineage: Bacteria > Eisenbacteria > RBG-16-71-46 > JABDJR01 > JABDJR01 > CALOCN01. Next base: position 2,544,523 of record CALOCN010000014.1, read on the forward strand.
GCTTCTCGAGGATGGTGAACCGGTCGAACTGCTGTCCGGAAGTGAGCATGGAGGGTTCCCGAGCCGTGGGCCGTGGTTTGGCGAATAATCGGTCCAACTGCCTTGCTCGTCGTAGCTTAGCAATTTCGACAGGCCTCGGCCACCCCTGTCCCGCCCTCGTCCGGACGTCCGCCTGGGCCTCCCCCGAGCGGGGTCCGCAGCCCTCGTGAAACTTCCCTACCAACCGTAAGTTTGGTAGTCTGGCGCAGTTACTCCAGCCCTCGCAGTTCGCCGCACCGAGCCCTGCCTCATCCCGGAGTCAAATCGGTCGAAAACAAAGGAGAGCTTGGAGAACCCCTATGGCCCGTCCACAAATCGTTGAAGTCGACTACTTTGAATTCCTGGAAGCCCTGAAGATCGCCGCGGATCAAGGACGCAGGATCAATGCGGCGGACAAGACCCGCTGGAAGGCCTATATCCAGGAACACAAGGTCAAGGAGGCCTCCACCATGGTCTTTGCCAAGGCCAAGGCGGAGACGGTGAAGAGTGTCATCATCGATGGTGGGGAATGGGACGGCTTCTACGCCTACGCCCCCGACGACAGCCTCTGCCTGAAATTCATCCCCGGAAGCTAGGCGGGCGGCCGATCCCCCCGGGTCGCGAGAGACACGCCCCCCCCCACCACCACCACCGAAACCACCCCGACCGTGTTCAGGTAGAGGAAGGCAAGCCCGGTCTGGGCGGCAAGAAAGACGATCCCCATGCCGGCCAGTAGACCCACGAAGGCGCCGGTCCCGTTGGAGCGGGGCATGAGGAAGGCGAGCAGGAACGCCCCGAGCAGGGACCCGTAGATATACGACCCCACCCGGTTGACCGCTTCGATGAGCGACCCCACCTCCCCCGCATAGAGCGCGAACAGGGTCGCGAACAGCCCGACCCCCAGGGTGGCCAGACGCGACCAGCGCAGCAGGGCAGCCCCTTCCAGGGGCCGGCGCCGGGCCAACTGCACCGCATCGTTGACCACCACGGTGGTCATGGAGTTGATTTCCGAATCGATGCTCGAGAGCGCCGCGGCAAAGATCGCGGCCAGCAGGAGTCCGGCCAGACCCAGCGGCAAGTGGTTCAGGATGAAGTCGAGAAACACATAGTTGGTGTCCCCTACCCCACCCCGCAGGTCCCTGGCTTCTCCCCGGATGCGCTGCTGCTCCTCCAGCAACTGCCGAAAGGGGTCCGTTTCCACCGCGTCGCCGGCGGCGATACCACCCGCCGCATCCTGAAGGGACTCCCGCACCGTGGTGAACTCCGTCTCCAGGGCCTGATAGGCCCCGGTGGACTCGACCGTGCTCCCGCGCAGGGTGGGTTCGAAGGTCAGGGGCTCCCCCCATCCCAGATACACCACGAACAGGAGCACCCCGATAGTCAGCACCAGGAACTGGAACGGCACCTTGGCCAGGGCGTTGAGCATGAGAGCACGTTGGGTGTCACCCACCGACCTCCCGGCCAGGAGCCGTTGCACCTGGCTCTGATCGGTTCCGAAATACGACAGGAAGAGGAACAATCCGCCGAGCAGGCTGCTCCAGACGGTGTATTTCTCGGACGGGTCCCATCGCCAGTCCACCACGTCGAGTCGCCCCGCCGCGTCGGCCACCCTCATGGAACCGGACCAACCCCAGTCCCCGGGCAGGTTGCACAGCAGTACCACCAGGGCCACCAGCAGCCCCACCACCATGACCCCCATCTGCTTGACGTCGGTGGCAATGACCGCCCGCAGTCCGCCCAGACTGGTGTAGAACACCGCCACCCCCCCCATGACCACCACGGTTACGGCCAGAGGCAGGGCAAACACCTTCGAGAGCACCAGGGAAGGCGTGTAGATCACGAATCCCACCGAGAGCCCGCGCAGGATGAGAAAGAGCATCGCTCCCAGGAGCCGGGTCTTGAGATCGAACCGTACCCCCAGCCATTCATAGGCGGTGGTGACCCGGGCCCGGTGGTAGGCCGGAACCGCGGTGACCGCGAGGAGGATCATGGCCAGGGGAAGGGCAAAGTAGAACTGCACGAAGCGCAGCCCGTCGGCCCAGCCCTGACCGGTGGTTCCCACCATGGTAATGGCCGAGGCCTGGGTGGCCATGATGGAGAGACCCACTCCCCACCAGGGGATGCTGCGCCCGGCCAGGAAGTAGTCCTCCGCGGTGCGGTTGTCGCGACCACGTCGGATTCCGTCCCACACCACATAGGAGAGAAACAGGGCAAAGAGCGACCAGTCGACGATCCCCATGGCGGGCAGACTATAATCCCTGCCATGACCCTGCAATGCGTCCCCTGGCTTGTCGCGTTTCTCCTTATCTCCACGAACCTCCTCGCCGCCGATCCCGGGCCCCCCACCGACCCGGCCCGGGAGCTTGCCCTTCTCGTGCGTCATCTGGATGCCCCATGGCGGGTGCTCTATGTGACCGCGCATCCCGACGACGAGGACTCCGCTCTCCTGGCCAGGTTGCGCTGGAAGGAGGGCGCACACACCACGTTGATGACCCTGACCCGGGGCGAAGGGGGCCAGAACGAGATCGGCGAGGAGCTCTTTGCCGCCCTGGGGGTCCTGCGCGGACGGGAACTCCAGGCTGCCTCCCGCTGGACCGGAGCCCAACAGCGCTTCTCGCACGCCTGGGACTTCGGCTACTCCTTCTCGGTCGAGGAGACGCTCACCCTCTGGGATCGGGAGACGGTCCTGCGGGATCTGGTGGCGGCCATCCGGCGGACCCAGGCGGACGTGGTGCTCACCCTTCCGCTGGACGGCGATGGAGGCGGTCAGCATCATCAGGCCAGCGCGCGCCTCGCCCTGGAGGCGTTCCGGATCGCCGGCACCGGGCAATGGCCGGAACTCGGATCTCCCCACCAGCCGGCACGCCTGTTCCGTCACGTCTGGGACGACGCGGCGGTGGAGAACCTCTGCACGATCGATCTTTCCGGGGACGACCGGATCCTGGGGGCCAACTATGCCGAGATCGGGTATCTGGCCCGGGCCGAGCACAAATGCCAGGGCATGGCCCGACGCTACGAAGCCGTTCCCCAACGGGAAACCCGGTGGGAATGGGTGGCCAGCGCAAGGGAGGACGACCCCCCGCGTCCCCTGCCCGGATCGTTCTTCCCGGGCCTGACCCGCCCGCTCGATGGGTCCGATCCGGAGTTGACGGAATCCATCGCCACCCTTGAGGAGCGGGTGCAAGCGGCCTATCGGAACACCGCTCCCCAGGACATCGTGCCGTTGCTCGCCGGTTTCCGGGAAACCATTCGGCGCAGTCGGGATCATCTCGGGGCGGCGACCGAGGCCCGGGGTCGCGCGCGTCTGGATACGCTGGAGGAGCGCATCGCCCGCGCGGCGGAGCTGGCCCTGGGTCTCCGGGTCGAAGCCCGGTGTGCGACGCCCTGGGTGGCGGCCGGCGATTCCCTGGATATCGTGGTCACCGCGGCCAACAACAGCACGATCCGGGTGGATCTCGAGCTGAGCGTCGTCTCCCGGGACGGGTCCCGGGACACCGACATGGTCCACGTGGAGGCGGGTACGGTCTGGTCCGACACGCTTCGGATCCGGATTCCCGACCCGGGCCGCGACTTTCCCATGCTGGAACACGACCGGATGCACTTGTCGCACGAGGACAGCGTGTGCGACGAGGCGAGTCACATCCTGCCCGAGTGGGGCGGGATGCTCCTGCACGGCAGTTTCATTGCCGCGCACACCCGGTTTCCCCTCACTCCGCGCACCGTCACGTCCCAGGAAGTCGACCCCCGGTTCCCCCGGACCTACCCCACCGACGTCCGGGTGATCCCCGATCCGTCCATCCGCCCCGTGCGCACGGCGGAAGTCGCCCTCACCGGCGACTCTCCCCGGCCTGCCGAAGCCACCTTCCTGGTTTCGACCCGGCACGGCGGCGCGGTCACCGTACGGGCCACCCCCCCGCCGGGATGGCGGGTGGAGCCGGAAGAACAGGTTCTGCAAACCCGCCCGGGCGGCGCCGAAACCCCGGTCTCCTTCCGCACCTTCCCCGACCCCACCCCGGGCCCGGCCCCCCCGGGAGTCCTGACCGCACAGGCCACCGGGAGGACACGCGTTTCCGGGGAGGGGGTCCGGACCGTGCAATACCCCCACATCCGTACGGGGGCGCTCCTGGAAACCGCAACCGTCCGGGTTGCCGCCGTGGACTGCACGGTGCCTTCCGTCCGTCTGGCCTATGTCGACGGCACCGGCGACCGGGTTCCCGAGGCGCTGGAACGGATGGGGCTGCGTCCCACCTTCCTCGATGCGGATGCTCTGCTTCACGGCGACCTCGACGCGTTCGACGTGATCCTGACCGGAACGAGGGCCTACAAGGTGCGTGACGACCTCGTCGCCGCCCAGCCCCGTCTCGTGGAGTGGATGTCCCGTGGCGGCACCCTGCTCGTGCAGTACAACAAGTACGAGTTCAATGCGGGTGGCGTCCCCGGCGCCGAGAGCCCGTTCGCTCCCTACCCGGCCCGGGTGGGATCGGGTCGGGTCACGGTCGAGGCGTCGCCGGTCACGGTGACCCTCCCCGACCATGCGGTGTTCACCACGCCCAACCGGATCACCGACGCGGACTGGAACGGGTGGGTGCAGGAACGCGGTCTCTACTTCCTCGAGACGACGGACCCGCGCTATACCCAACCGCTGACCGTCGAGGACCCATGGCCCTACAACGCGGGACCCAAGGAAGGCTCACTCGTTATCACCGAGGTGGGCGACGGTGCCTGGGTCTATATCGGGTTGGGACTGTGGCGACAGCTCCCGGCCGGGGTTCCCGGTGCCTACCGCCTGCTGGCCAACCTGCTGGCCCTGGGGTCGCCCTAGGTCTATCCCTCGCGGCGCATCCACGGCCCGGTGATGGCCACCGTGGATCCCGAGAAGAGGTTCACGAACAGGGTGCTCCCATCCGGGGAAAAACAGGCCCCGGCAAACTCCGAGCCGTCCTGGGCGTTGCGCGCGAACGAGTAGGTCTTGCCCTCGGGAGTGACCCCGACCAGGAACTGCTCCCCCGGCCCGTCCTCGCAGAGGATGAGATCACCCCAGGGGGTGGTGGTCACGTTGTCGCAGTTCTCGATGACCTTCCCGTCGTTGGGTTCGAGGAACAGCTCCAGACGCCCCGGCGCATCCCGCTCGCCCCCAGTGCCCTCCCTGGCGCTGGGTCGATAGCGCCACACCTGCCCCTTGTGGGCATGCCCCCCATCGGTGCAGGTGAAGTAGATCCCGTCCTCGCCGGTCCACATGCCTTCACCCCGGGTGAACCGGGCCGCTCCCCGTTCGTGCCCCTGGAAACGGAGCAGGTCGTCCGGATTCGCCACGTCTTCCATGTCGATCCATTCCACCTCGAGCGTCGTGCCCGGCACGATCACGTTTTCCGTATCCCAGTTGTTGGTGACGCACTGCGGCTGCCCGCGAACGACCAGCGCCTGCAGGACACCCCCGGCGCCCAGACGTCCCGCCTCGGCCGGCAGGAACCGGTAGAACAGGCTCTCCGACCGGTCCTCGGTCTGATAGACAATGCCGGTGCGGGGATCCAGGGCCACCGCTTCGTGACGGAAACGACCCATGGCCCGCAGGGGCTCCGCCCGCACGAGACCGACCGACGCATCGGCCGGCACCTCGAAGTTGTAGCCGTGGTCCTGCAACAGACCGCCGTTGCCCGCCCCCGACATGGTTTCCTCGCAGGTGATCCAGCTGTTCCAGGGCATGGATCCCCCGGCGCAGTTGCGCAGGGTCCCGGCGAGGCTCAGCCCATGATGCACCAGCTTGCCCTCGACCGGATCGTAGAGCAGGGTGACCGTTCCACCGCCGGTGGGGATCCCCGAGGTGCGGGCATCGAACACTCGGTCCACATCGATCCGCCCCAGCAGTTCGTTGTTCTCGCCGAACGCGTTGACCGCGTCGTCGGTCTCCCGCAGCTCGTGGTTGCGGACCAGCGTGATCAAGCCGTCCGGCCCCGGGAACGCCGCCATGCCGTCGTGGAGACCGGGGACCAGCAGGCCGTCGTCCATGGTCTCGCCCAACCGGGAAAAGACGCGATAGCTGAAGCCACGGGGGAGATCGAGAACCGAGGCGGGATCCGCGACGAGTGGACCATACCCCCGATCACCCGACTCCGCGGCGTACAGGAGTCCCCGATCCAGGAACGGTCCCAATGCCTGCAACCCACCGAATCCCGCGGTCACCGCCGCGGCTCGTCCCAGAAAACGTCGTCGGCTCAGTGTCATGGAATCCCCCTTCGTGGGATCGATCATCCAAGATCGGTCAGCAACGCCTCCAACGAACCCAACTCCTCGCGCAACCTGGCCAACCGCTCGCGCTCCTGATTCACCACCGACTCGGGGGCCCGGGACACGAAGCTCTCGTTACCCAGCTTCTTCTCGACCCCCGCCACCGCCTGGGCCAGCTTGTCCCGTTGCTTGCCCAGACGATCCCGTTCCGCCGCCACATCCACCACGCCAAGGAGATGAACCGTCACGCCCCCCACCGCCGCCGATCCCGATCCCGGTTGGCGCTCGGGAGCCTGCGAGGTCGTGGTGACCTCGCCGAGGCGGGCCAGGGTCCGCACCAGATCGAGATTGGCCACGACCGTCTCCAGATCCTCCCCCTGAGCCTCGATGATCGCCTCGATCTTCCTGGAAGGCGGCACGTTGTGGTGGGAGCGCACGTTGCGCACTTCCCGGATGATGGCCTGCAGCCCGCTGAACCGCTCCTGGGCGTCGGCGTCCAGGAAGGTGGGGTCCGCGCTGGGCCAGGCCGCCCGGAGCAGGAGCGGTTCACCCGCCCCTTGCGGTCCCCGGCTTGGGACCACCTCGTTCACGTGCTGCCAGAGGGCCTCGGTGATGAACGGAGCCACCGGATGGAGCAGGCGCAGGATCGTATCCAGGGCATGGGCGAGAATCGCCTTGGGCGCGCTCTCCCCCGCGGCAATCCGGGTCTTGGCGATCTCGAGGTACCAGTCGCAGAAGTCGTCCCAGGTGAACCGGTAGATGCGCTCCGCCACGTCGTTGAACCGATAGGCGGCCAGGCTCTCGCTCACCCCGGCGATGGTTTCCTGCATCCGGTGGAGCAGCCATCGATCCGCGAGGTGGGACCGCGGGTCCACCTCGGCCCACCCCGGCGTGTCCTCGAGGTTCATGAGCACGAACCGGGAGGCGTTCCAGAGCTTGTTCATGAAGTTGCGACCCACGGTGAACTTGGGCGAGGAATTGACCTCGGTCCCGTCCGGCAGGGTCATGGCTTCCACCGGCATGCGCACGTCCTGGGTCTGGGTGGTCATGCTGATGAGGGTGAAGCGCATCGCATCCGCGCCGTGATGGTCCACGATGGTGTTGGGGTCGATCCCGTTCCCGAGGCTCTTGGACATCTTCTTGCCGTCGCCATCCTGGATCATGGCGTGGATGAAGACGTCCGCGAACGGGATGTCACCCAGCGCGTACTGTCCGAACATGACCATGCGGGTAACCCACAGGGTGATGATCTCGCGCGCGGTGGTGAGAACGCTTCCGGGATAATAGGTGCGCAGGTCCGGCGTGTCCCGGGGCCAACCCAGGGTCGAGAACGGCCACAACGCGGAGCTGAACCAGGTGTCCAGCACGTCCTCGTCCTGGGTCCAACCCCTCTCGGCCAGCCACGCCTCCGCCGCCTCGTTGGGAGCATCCAGGTTGAGGTAGGTCTCCAGCTGATCGCCTTCCTCGGACACGCGCGCCCGCAGGACATGCCTCACCCCGGTTGCGCCGAGCCCCTCGGCAAGGGATGCGCCGGAGGCCTCGTCCACCGCGGCGACCACGGCCGGATGCGGCTCCCCTTCCCACGGCAAGGCCCGCGGCAGATCCGGCGGCACGGGCAGGTTCCGGCTCCAGATGGGAATGCGGTGTCCCCACCAGAGCTGCCGTGAGATGGGCCAGTCCCGCAGGTCCTCCAACCAGCGACGGTAGGTGGTCTCGTAGCGTTCCGGAACCACCCGCAACCGTTTCTCCAGGAGCGGGGCCAGGGCCAGGCCGGCCAGGGAGGATCCGGGCAACTCCGTCCCCGGCACGTTCCCGGATTCGGCACGACCGGCGATGGGCTGCTTGACCGCCACGTACCACTGATCCGACAGGTAGGGCTCGATCGGCACATGGCTGCGATAGCTGTGACCCACCGGATGGGTGTAGTCCCGCACCGAATCCAGAAGATCGTTTTCCTTGAACCAGGTCACGATCGAGCGGCGCGCCTCGAACCGGTCCTGACCGATCAGACGCTCGGCCTCGGTCCCCGCTGCGTCCTGCCACCCATGGCGGTCGCTGATGGATCCGTCGGGAGCCATCACGTTGATCACATCCAGATCATGGCGCAGTCCGATCTGCCAATCATCGGGATCATGGGCCGGGGTCACCTTGAGGAACCCGGTGGAGTAGCGGGCCTTCTCGTCCTCGCTTTCCGGGTCGGCCATGACCACATGGGTGTCGGCCACGATGGGAATGCGGCGCCCCACCAGGGGCAGTTCCACCGTCTGCCCCACCAGGGCGGCGGCGCGCGGATCCGCGGGGTTCATGGCCACCGCGGTGTCCCCCAGCATGGTCTCGGGGCGGGTGGTGGCCACGGTGACGTGCTCCACCGTCCCGCCGTCGATCGACACCGGCCGGGTGAGGGGATAGCGCAGGTACCAGAAGTGGCCGTCGACGTCCTGGTGTTCCACCTCGTCGTCGGCGAGCACGGTCTGGGTGGCCGGGTCCCAGTTGACCAGCCGCTTGCCCCGATAGATGAGCCCGTCGCTGAACAGGCGATGGAACATTTCCCGCACCGCACCGACACAGACCTCGTCCATGGTGAAGCGGGTCCGTCGCCAGTCGCAGGAGGCGCCCATACGCCGGAGCTGGTCGAGGATCTTCGCCTCGTACTCGTCCTTCCACGCCTCCACCCGCTCCACGAACGCCTCGCGGGTGAAGTCGGTGCGGCGTTTGTTCTCCTCCTCGAGGATGCGCTTCTCCACCACGGTCTGGGTGGCGATGCCCGCATGGTCCGTACCCGGCTGCCACAGGGTGGCCAACCCGCGCATGCGGTGATGACGGATGAGGGTGTCCTGGATCGTATTGTTGAGCGCGTGGCCCAGGTGCAGGGCGGCGGTTACGTTGGGGGGCGGGATGACGATGCAGTAGCTGTCCGCACCGGGGTCCGGCTCCGCGTCGAAGCCGTGGCGGTCGAGCCACAGGGAGTAGATGGCCCGCTCGGTCCGAGCGGGCTCGTAGACCTGACTGAGTTCCGTTGCCATGGGCCGCCCGATTCATGGGTGAGATGCGTGCTGAAACCGTCGGGGGCGTCCCGAACGGAGCCTTCCGGCTCACCCGGGTGGCGTTCCGCAATCCGCAACGCCCCTGGCGAAACGAGCGAGTATAGGGGCCCTGCCGGGCCCGAATCAATGGCACAGGGGCTCCAAGGGGGGTAGACTCCGTTCCTCACCCCCGTGGAGCGAGCGATGAACCACTACGAGAAACTGTTTATCGGGATCGCCGGCATGATCGGCGCCGGCAAATCGACCCTGGCCGCGTCCCTGGGACGTCACCTGAAGATCGACGTCTACTACGAACCGGTGGAGGACAACGAGTACCTCGAGGACTTCTACCGGGACACCGCCCGCTATTCCTTCGCCACCCAGATCTACCTCCTGAACAAGCGCTTCCAGCAGCACCAGGAGATCATCTGGACCGGTCGTTCCGCGGTCCAGGATCGGACCATCTACGAGGACTCCATCTTCGCCAAGATGCTGGCCAGGACCGGCCTCATGGAAGAGCGGGACTTCCGGACCTACGTGGAACTGTTCGGACACATGAGCAACTTCATGTGCCGTCCCAACCTCATCGTCTACCTGGACGTCTCCCCGGAGCGGTCCCTGGAACGGATCCACTCGCGCGGTCGCGGGGTGGAGTCCGGCATCTCCCTCGAGTACCTCACCGCGCTGCACCAGGGCTACGAGGAGTTCATCCGGGACATCTCCCGTCTCGTGCCGGTCATCCGTGTCGACTACGACCGTTTCGCCACCGCGGAGGAAATGGCCGAGGTGATCGAGCGGGAGTACATGGACCACAGCTTCCTGCGCGAAGCGGCCCGGTTCGATCCCACCCGCTGACCCGCGCTACTGCAGCAGCAGGTCGCCGAAGGACAGGGTGAAGGGCTCGGCCGGCTCCACCTCGAAGAACACCAGCGACCGCACCCGGGTCAGGTCCAGGCGGCGACCGTTGAGGGCGATCACCTCGGAAAGCCGGATGGTGATTTCGTTGCCGCCCGGTTGCACCTGGATCGCGGTCTGGAACTGATCCCGGTAGTCCTCGGTGGCCGGTCCGTCCGCGATGCGCAGGATGATCCGCTGGTCGGCGTCGAGTTCGCTGGCCACGCTGAAACGCAGGCGCTCGTACCCGGTCCAGTCCCCGAGGGGTTGGCGGAGAATGAACGCGGGATACTTCCCCACCCCGAAGATCACCCGGGCCGATCGCTCACCCCGGGCATCCCGGGGCCAGGTCACGTCGGCGTCGCGGGTGAGGACCAGGGACCGGCTCCAGTAGGCGTCCCAATCGGCGAGCGCCGGCGCTCCCGATGCCCGACCGACATGGATGGTTGCCGCGGTCCACAGCGGCCAGGTTCCCGCCACCATCAGGACGAGAGCGGTCACCCCCATCGCCCCGCGTGCCCGCCGTGCCACGTCCGGACGCAGCGCGGCGTGCAGGAGCAACGCGGCCGCTCCCCCCAGGAGGTCCCGTCCCAGGTCCATGAGGTCGGCATCCCGGGGTCCACGGTACTGCAGCGCCTCGGTCGCCGCCCCGGCCAACCCGGTCAGGAGCCACGCCGTCACATACAGGGCCTTCGGCGCCGGTCCGCCACGCGCCGTTCCCGACCGGCCGCGGGCGCGCAGGAGTTCCAGCAACACCACGGCGAAGGCGCCGAACAGCACCGCGTGACCCGCGTCGAAGACCGAGTCGACAAGAAACCCACGCGCGGGGCGCGGGCCGAGGATCTGGAAGGTGATCAGTGCCGTGGCGGCGAGCCCGAGGAGAATCGTCGGTACGGGACGGGGGCGGTTCATCCGGGGGACTATATCGACGGCGGGGGGATTCACCCACCCGTCTGGCGATTTGCCGAACCCGCACTAAGTCCTCTTCCACGCCTCAATCCACGCCCGCGCGGATCCGATACCTACACCACAGGGACGCGGCACCGAGTTGAGGCATCATGCTGGAACGAACATCGGCACAAGGTCCGCAAGGGCTCCGCAGGCGCATCCTCCTGGTGGGGGGATCCTGCACGCTCGTGGCCGCCGGGCTCTCGGCCTGGCTCCCCCTCCCCCACTTCCTGGGCGTCGCGTTTCTCCTGTTCCCGGTTGTCCTCCCCCTGGGTGTCCGGTGGGCCCTGCGCCCGGCGCAACGGCAAGCCGACGCGTTCGACGCCGTGGCCGCGGGCAACACCGACATGCCGGTGGACACCGATGGCCGGGACGCCCTGGGGCGCATGGGGGCCGCGGTGACCACCCTCAGCCGCGACCTCGCGGCCAGTCGCTCCGAACTGGAGACCCGCAGCCGGGTGCTCGCGGATTCCACCGCCGAGAACACCCGCCTGTTCGCCACCGCGACCCGCAGCAACGCCCGGCTGGCCTTCCTGCAGGACACCGCCCGCGCGGCGGCGACCAGCGACTCCGTGGGCGAGTTGATGGATCGCGTCCATGAAGGGCTCCGACACCTGGTCCCGTACGGGTACCTGACCCTGCTGCGTCACCAGCCCGATCAGGGTTCCTTCCGACGCGAATTCCTCTGGCTCGACGACCCCGCCCACGACCCGCCCCAACCCACCCTGCCCGTCGGGTCTCCCGGGCTGGCCCAGGTCCTGCAATCCCGACAGCCCTGGATCGTCGAGGTGCTGTCCGACGAGCCGGTCTTCGCCGGGTCCTGGCTGCCCGAGGCCGGCTTCCGGTCCGCCCTCCTCGTCCCCCTCGTCTTCCGCAATGAGGTGGTCGGGGTGCTGGGTCTCGCGGCGGTGTCCGAACGGGCGTTCTCCGGGGCTCATCGGACCACCGTGCTCTCCGCCGCGGGCCCCCTCGCCCTGCGGCTGCGAAGCGAGATCACCTCCCCGACCGGGGCGAACCCACCCGGGGAAACGGTGGCGGGACTGCGTTCCCGTTCGCTGGCGCATGAGATCAACAACCTGCTCCAGGCCATCACCGGCCGGGCCCAGCTGATGCGGATCCGGGCCGCGAAGGGGTCGCTGCGCCTCGAGGAACTCGATGCGCCGTTGGCCGCGTTGGAGCAGTCGGCCATGGATGCGGCCGAGGCCCTGCGACGGGGTCGCGCTCCCCGCCCCGGACCGCACGCGGAGAGCGCTCCCGGGGGTTCCTCCCCCCACCAACCGCCGCTGCGGATCCTGGTCGCCGACGACGAACCGGGGGTTCTCGATACCCTGGTCGCCCTGCTCGAGGCCATGGGACATTCGGTGACCGGCACCCGGGGAGGGCAGGAACTCCTGGATCGCTTCGAGCCCGGAGCCTTCGATCTGGTCATGACCGATCTCGGCATGCCCGAGGTGAGCGGGTGGGATGTCGCGGCCCGCATCCGGGAGCAGGATGACCGGATCCCGGTGGTTCTGGTGACCGCCTGGGGAAACGAGATCCGGACCCGGACCGCGCGGGAACGGGGCGTGACCACCGTGGTCAGCAAACCGTTCACCGTGCAGCAGGTGGCCACGTTGCTCAGCGAACTGCGGCGCCCCCCCCACGCCGCCTGACCCACCAGCCGCCCCCGTTTTCCGGTAGCATCGGCGGGTGGACCGCGGATACATCCTGCAACCGACCTATCGCATCACGGCGGGGCGACCCGTCGTGCATCTCTACGGCACCCTCGAGAACGGGGACTCGTTCCTGGTGCGCGATGATCGGGACGTCCCCACCTTCCATGTGCCGGCCCGCGATGCCGAGCGCGCGACCCGCCTGGGAGCCAGGGTCATCCGCGAGACCCCGCCGCGGCGTGATCTGACCGGGGAGGCCACGGCACGGGTCGAAGTGACCCTCCCCTCGGATGCCCCCCCGCTGCGGGATCGATTGCATCGGGAAGGCATTCCCACCTACGAAGCCGATATCCGGTTCGCCTATCGTTTTCTCATCGCCCGGGGTATCCGCGCCACGGTGGGAATCGACGGAACCTGGAACGCCGACCCCCACGTGGACCGCGTCTACGACAATCCCGTCCTGACCCCGCTGTCCTGGGTCCCCGGCCTGCGTCCGCTCTCCATCGACATCGAGACCGACCCCCAGGCGCGACGCATCCTGTCCATTGCCTTGGCCACCCCCGCCGGCGGTGAAGTCCTGCTCCTCACCCCAGCCGGCGAGACGTGTCCCCCCGGCGCCATCCCTTGCCGCGACGAACGGGACCTGCTCACCCGGTTCGTGCAGCGGGTCCGCGAGCTGGACCCGGATGTCATCGTGGGGTGGAACGTCATCGACTTCGACCTGAAGGTTCTGGATCGCGCGGCCTCCCGGGTCGGTGTCCCCCTCACCCTGGGACGCGGGGAGGAGCCCATGAGGCTACGCACCCCGAGGGGGGCGGGACTTCTCCAGGCCCAACTTCAGGGACGGCTCGTCCTGGATGGGATCCAGCTCCTGCGGGGTGCGTTCGTCCGGCTCGAGAGCTATTCCCTGGACGAGGCGTCCCGGGTGCTCCTGGGCCGGGGCAAGACGGTGGCCGACATCCAGGGAGGCGCCTGGGTGCTGGAGGCCTTTGCCAACGACCGGGAGGCCCTGGTCCGGTACAACCTGCGCGACGCGGAGTTGGTCCTGGAACTCCTGGATCACCTGGATCTTCTCCCCCTGACCGTGGAGCGGACCCGGCTCACCGGCATGCCCCCCGATCGCGTGTCGGCCAGCATCGCCTCGTTCGATTTCCTCTATCTGAGCGAGCTCGGAAAGCGGGGGATCGTCGCCCCCACCGTGGGGAGCCGGAACACCTCCCATTCGGAAGGAACCGGGGGGCACGTGCTGGACCCGCTCCCCGGGCTCTACGACAACGTGGCCATCATGGATTTCAAGAGCCTCTACCCCAGTCTCATCCGGACGTTCCAGATCGATCCGTTGGGACTCACCACCGCCACCCGCGAGCCGCAAGGCATTGTCGCGCCCAACGGCGCCGTGTTTCGTCGCGAACCGGGAATCCTTCCCCGCATCCTGGACGAACTCATGCCGCGCCGCGAAGCGGCCAAGGCCGAGGGCAACGCCGTGGCCAGCCAGGCCATCAAGATCCTCATGAACTCCTTCTACGGCGTGCTCGGCACGTCCGCCTGCCGGTTCGCCGACCCGGCCCTGGCCAACGCCATCACCGGATTCGGCCGCGAGATCCTTCTCTGGTCCAAGGCGCACATCGAGTCCCGCGGACTGCGTGTCCTCTACGGGGACACCGACAGCCTGTTCGTGGAGACCGGGGCGGGCGACACCGCCTCCTCCCTGGTCCTGGCCCGGGAAACCGTGGAGGATCTCAACCGGTCCCTGACCCGGCACATCCACGAAACCTGGGGGGTGACCAGCCGTCTGGAAATGGAGTTCGAGCGGCTCTACCGACGACTCTTTCTTCCCCATGTCCGTCACGGTGGCAGCGGCGCCCGGAAGCGCTATGCCGGTCTGGTCCACACCCGGGGCGAGGACAAGGTGGTGCTGACCGGAATGGAAGCGGTACGCACCGACTGGACCGACCTGGCCCGCCGGGTCCAACGGGAACTCTACGAACGGCTTTTCCACGATCGACCGGTCGAGGACTACCTGCACCGGATCGTGGCCGCGGTGCGCGCGGGTGAGATGGATGAGGCCCTGGTCTATCGCAAGATGCTCCGCAAGCCGCTGGCCTCCTACACCGCGTCCACCCCGCCCCACGTTGCCGCGGCCCGCAAGCTGGACACGCCCCCCAGGCGACGTATCCGGTATCTCATGACCCGCCACGGGCCGGAGCCGGTCGAGGCGCGCCGGTCCCCGCTGGACTACGAGCACTACATCCAGAAACAGGTGCGCCCGGTGGCCGAACCGGTCCTCACCCTGCTCGGTCTGCGGTTCGACCGGGTGGTGGGAGACGATCGTCAGACGACCCTCTTCTAGTCCCGGTTGACAGCGGCCGGGACGCCATGGAACGGTCGCGGCCATGAAGACCCTGCTCATCATGCGCCACGCCAAGTCGGACTGGGGTCAACCCGGATTGTCCGACCACGACCGACCGCTCAACCGACGCGGCGAACGGGATGCGCCCCGCATGGGCCGGCACCTGCGCCGCCACGACCTGGTCCCCGACCTCGTGCTCAGCTCCACCGCGATGCGCGCCTGCACGACGGCCCGGGAGACCGCCCGCGCCGCGGGTTGCGCCGGGGATCCCATCCTGGTGGAGTCGCTCTACCTGGCCTCCCCGCGACACTGTCTCGCGGTCCTGGAGGGGATCGGCGAGCTCATCGACGGTGCCGTCGACCCCGCGGTGGTGATGATCGTGGCGCACAATCCGGGGATGGAGGAGCTGGTCACCCTGCTCACCGGGGAGGAGGAGACCTTCCCCACCGCCGCCGTGGCCCAGGTCGCCCTGAACCTCCCCGACTGGGCCGGCATCGCGCCCCATCTCGGTACCCTGGTCACGCTGTGGCGCCCCCGGGAAATCGATACGGTCTGACCCGCGGGGTTCAGAAGCTGTAATCGATTCCCAGCAACGCGGTGAAGTCGTCGTTGAGGCCGGTCTTGTTGATGGGGAAGAGCCCGTTGACCGTGACCAGCACGGTGCTGGCGACGTTGAGCTTGAAGCCGATCGAACCCTGCAGGCTGGAAACGGTGGACTCTTCGCTCAACGACAGCTGATCCAGTTCGATCTCCTCGATCGAGTCCGGATCGTGATCGCCCGGGTCATGGGCCGGCGTGGTGCCCGGGGAACCGGGATCGGCATCGACCGGGATGTAGGTGAAGACGCTCGAGGTCATCTGCACGGTCTGTACGTCGAAGAGGGTGCGCCCCAGGAGATCCGCGGAGAGGGTCAGCTTGGGATCCACGGCCCAGCTCAGGCCGCCGGTATAGCGGAACTCGTTGGGCAGGTCACCCGAGGACCCGATGTAGCCCAGATTGAGGGTGGGATTCACGGTCTGCCCGATGTGGCTGGCCAGGAGCCACAGGCTGACCTGGGTCTCGCCGGTTCCCAGCAGGTTGGACACGTCGCCGGTGGGAAGCTTGACCTGCGCCGCCCCGGCCAGGTAGTTGCCGCTGTTGCGCAGGAACTGGTACTTGCCCCGAAGCGAGACATCCCCCACCCCGCTCGCGCTCCCGAAGCGGCGATCCACATCGGTGTCCGTCCCGTTGTTGAAGGTATGGATGTCCCGGTTCCCGGTGGAAACGCGCTCCACGTGATTCACCGCGGTAAGCTGGAGATCGACATCCACGAAGGGCATGGCCATACCCAGGTCGAACCGATCGGAAACGCCATAGGAAGCGACCAACGCGGTGACCCGGCTCTTGATCCGGAGATAGAGCTGGGAGCTGACCAGGTCCCCCTCGAGGTGCGGTTCCAGGTTGGACCCGTCGCCGTTGGTGTCCTCATGGTTGAAGACAAGCTGGATGTCCCCTTCCTCCAACTGCAGACCGTCGATGTCGTCGAAGCTGAACTCGGTCACCGAGAGCCCGACGTTGTACCGTCCCTTGCCGAGGGTGAGGGGACGCTCGGTGTAGACCGATCCGAAACTCTGGGTGGGACGAATGAACACGCCCAGATCCGGATCCAGCTCGTAGGCAAATCCGCCCGCGGAGGAGTTCACCGGATAGTTGGCGATCTGACGCCCGATTCCCTGGTTGAGTTCGGTGAGCGCCTGGAACTGGTCGCTGGCCTGGTCGTTGAAGTGGGCCGAGTGATCGGCCCCCTCGGCCGGCGGGGCCAGGGTGACCCCGGTCCGGACAAAATCGCTGATGAGATCCCGCAGGCTCAGGGTCTGCGCGGACGCCACGCTCCCCATACTGATCAGGGCCAGGGAGGTCAGGCCGAGGGTGACGCTGATGAATCGACGAACAGGAACGGCACGACGGCCCATGAAATCCTCCGGGAAGGGATCGAGGTCGGCAATGGGACCCGCCCAGCACCGTTTGACAGGGATTCAAACACGTTTCCGTTCCCAACGCCACGCCCTCCCCCGCTTGACGGGTCTCCCGAGCCCGGTTTAACTCCTCCTCCACCACGCGTCCCGACACCTCTCCTATCCTCCTGGAATTCCTGATGTCCCATTGCAACGTTCCGTCCGCCTGGATCCCCCTCGGCCTCGTGCTGATCCTGCTGCTTCCCCTGGGCTGCAGCACCGGGGACGACGGGATCTTTGTCCCAGAGGACGAGGGGGATGCCGCCTGTCGATCGAGTCTGTCCGAGGCCGACTTCGGCACGCTGACCCTGGGGGCGTTCCGGGACACCACGGTGGTGCTGCGCAACGTCGGGGATGCGTCGCTGGCGGGCCGGGCCGGTTTCGTGGGCGGGAACGAGGGATTCAGCCTGGTGGGGGGCGACGGCTTCTTCTCCCTGGAACCGGGGCAGTTGCGTCGGGTGACCGTGCGCTTTCGTCCGGTGCGTGAAGGGATCGCCACCGCCGAGCTTCGCCTCTCCTCGACCTGTCGCCCCATCACCCTGACCGGGGCCGCGGATCCTCCGCCCCTCTGCCGGGTGGAACCCGCGGTGGTGGACTTCGGCAACCAGGTCGAGGGACCCACCGAGGTCTCGCGCCGCGTCACCGTGCACAACAGCGGCGGCGGTGAGGTGCGGATCGAGCCGGCGCTGGAAGCGAACTGCTCGGGATTCAGGCTGGGCTCCACCGGCTCGACCGTTCTGGGTCCGGGCGACTCGACCCAGGTGGAGATCATTCTCCCCCTGGAGGTCCCCGGTTCGTTCTTCTGCAATCTGCTTCTGGGCGCGCAGTGCTCCGCGGTCGCCCTGGTCGGCACGGTGAACGCGCAACCGGTGTGCCGGCTCTCCGAGGCCCGTCTCGAGTTCGGCCTCGACCCGGCTCCTCCCGTCCCGGTGGGCGAGTTCCTGGATCATTCGGTGACCCTGACCAACACGGGAGGAGGCGTGCTCTCCGGCACGGTCGGTCTGGGACCTGCCGGCGCATGCGGCCCGTACTCCGTTCTCGTCGGCGCGGGGGACTATGCCCTGGAGTCGGGCGAGACCCACACGGTCACCGTCCGTTTCGCTCCCCAGGCCGAGGGTTCCTATGTCTGTGAACTCGGATTCGGCTGCGACACCGTGGTTCTCGACGGGCGCGCCGCCGGCCCCCGCTGCGAACTCTCGGAGACGTCGCTGGCCATGGGACCGGTGGAGTTGGGCCAGTCCACCACCGGCGAGGTGATCCTCACCAACACCGGGTTCGGGACCCTGCGGGGAACGGTGAACCCCAGTGCCTGCTCCCCCTTCGAGATCATCGAGGGCGCCGGCGACTACGCGTTGGTCCGCAACGCCAGCCACACCGTCCGCATCCGTTTCACCCCGGGCAACGTCGGCCTCTCCGAGTGCGATCTCCAGACCGGCTGCGGGACGGTGCAGGTCTCCGGAACCGGAGTGGAACCCCCTGCGGTCTGTTCGGTCTCCACCGCCACCCTCGCCTTCGGAACCGTGGTGCTGGGCGACTCCACCTCCACGACCTTCCTCGTTTCCAATACCGGGGGAGGAACGCTGAGCGGAACCGTCACCTCCCCCTGCTCCGACTTCCGGGTGGACCCCACCACCGCCGACTACTCCGTGGCCGCGGGCCAGAGCCACGCGGTGATCGTCCGCTTTGTCCCCCAGGCGGTCGGCGCCGCCGTCTGCACCCTCGACACCGGCTGCAGCGACCGCGTGATCGCCACCGGAACCGGTCAGGAGCAGCTCCCGGCCTGTGCCCTCGGCACCAGCGAGCTGGACTTCGGCACGGTAACCCTGGGCGAGTCCGCCGATCGTTCGGTCACCCTCCAGAACACGGGAGGGGGTGTGCTCGAGGGGACGGTCGAGCCGCTTTGCCCGGCGGTCAGCGTGGTGGGAGAGGCCTCCTACTCGTTGGCCTCGGGCGAGACCCACGTGGTCACGCTGCGCTTCTCCCCCACCACGGCCGGTCCGCTCTCCTGCACCATCTCGACCGGATGTGAAAGCAACATCGCGGCCACCGGGACCGGGTTCGACCCGCCGCCGGTCTGCGAGGTGACCCCCTCCACCCTCGACTTCGGCATGCTGTTCGTGGGCGAGACCCGGGTCGACTCCCTGACCGTGCGCAACACGGGGGGGAGCCTGCTCACCGGAACGGTTGCCTCCCCCTGTTCCGAGTTCGTCATCGACGAAGCGTCCGCGAGCTACAGTCTGGCCGCGAACGAGGCGGCCACCATCCGGGTCACCTATGTCCCGGGGGTGGCGGGAGACTCCGACTGTCTTCTCGCCACCGGCTGCGCGGCCGGAGTCCAGGCCACCGGATCCGCCGAGCAGCCGCCGCTCTGCGAGGTCGGCGCACCGTCGTTGGACTTCGGCACCGTGGAGACCGGATCGACCACCGACATGAGCGTCACCCTGACCAATGTCGGGGGAGGCACCCTGACCGGCACGGTGGCGTTGCCCGACTGCGACGCGTTCAGCCTTGTGGCCGGGTCAGGCCCCTATGCCCTGGGAGCAGGCGAGTCGATCACCGTGACCGCGCGGTACGCCCCTTCCTCGGCCGGCGCGCACGCCTGCGTGATCGAGACCGGTTGCGCCCAGGATGTCGACCTCAGCGGAACCGCCGAAGCCCCCCCCCTGTGCCAGGTCAGCACCGGGTCCCTTTCCTTCGGCGAGCTGGTGGCCGGGGATCAGGCGAACCAGGCGTTCACCATCACCAACGTGGGAGGAGGCGTGCTCAGCGGATCGGTGGCCCTGTCCGGTCTCAGCTGCAGCGACTTCGCCATCCTCTCCGGGGGCACCTACGCCCTGGGTCCCAACCAGTCGGTCACGGTGGCCATTCGGTTCGCGCCGGGCGGGTTCGGGACCTACAACTGTGCGGCCACGACCGGATGCGGGACCCAGGTGACCCTGAGCGGCGCCGGCATCGTCGGCTTCCAGCGACATCTCTACCAACCCATCCTCACCCAGAGCAAATCGAACGGGGGATGCGCCGGGTCCGGGTGTCATGACTGGACCTATCCCAACGTGACCCAGGACGATTTCCGGCTCCTCGACTTCGGCGACCCGGATCAGAGTCGTTTCCTCCGCAAGGCGTCCGGCTCCATTTCCCACTCGGGGGGGCCGGGTGCGGTCACCGGATGGCAGATCGGTGGGTCCAGCTACAACCGATTCGTCTCCTGGATCGAGTCCGGCGCCCTCGACAACTAGTTCCCCATGAACGGGTTGCCGAATCCGGCGCCCGGAGGAACTCATCCTCCGGTTTCCGGGTATTGTCCTTGTTGGCGACTGGATTCGTCCCGTACTCCCGAACCCGGAGGTTGCGTGCCCCGTACTCTCGCCCTGGTTGGACTGTTGCTGTGCCTCTCGCCCGCGGGGGCCTCCCCGGCCGACATCAAGCACCACTACACCATGACCGTCGAGGTCCTGGAAGATCTGGGCTGGGAGGATTCCCGCGCGGTCACCGAGGCGGCCCACTGCGCCATGGCGGCGGATATCTGTCGCCTCCCCGCCCTCACCCGCGCCGTGACCACCTTCGCGCTACCCAGCACCGGCGCCCACTTCGACCGGGTGGCCGCCCTGGCCCAGACCGCCCCGTTCAGCGAGCGGGCCAGTGTCGGGTTCCACTTCAACAGTCTCTACACCTTCGACGACATCCGCACGCGTTGGCACGCCCTGGGGCTCTGGGTGGACACCGTGTGCCGGGACATTCTGTCCATGCCCCCGGGTGAGGAACGGTTCGAGACCACGGTGGCCCTGGTGGGGCTGGTTGCCCACGTGGTGCAGGACTTCTATGTGCACGCCAACTGGGTGGATCTGGTGGACGCGTTCACCCTCGGTCCCCTGGAGACCGCGGCGTATCCGTTGTGGGAGGAGCTCATCGAGAACCGGGACGGATGGCGGGATCGATCCCGCAGCGTGGACGTCACCGCGCTCGTGTATCGCATGCGGGTCTCCAACACGATCATGGAGACGAACCCAACCCTGGGAGGTCTCCAGACCGGGCGGATCGCCGGGGAGATCGTCCCGGGACCGGTCGCGCCCTGGCCCCATCGCCACGCCCTGGGGCGGGACCAGGATGTGGCCCACGCCCTGGGCAAACGGGCGACCGAACTCTGGGTCGGGCGCATCCTGGAGAACCTGTCGACCGCGGATGGCGGCACCCCGCCCCGATCCGCCATCGCCTCCCCGCTTCCCGGGCGCTGAACCGCGCTCCCCGTACGGACACGCGAAAGCCCGCCCCGGCCAGCGGAGCGGGCTCGCATTCCCTGCGAAACGACGCGGATCAGGCGGGGAAACCACCCGACTTCGCCGCCTTGAGGCGGGCGTTGACGTCGTCCCAGTTGATCAGTTTCCAGAACGCATCCACCCACTCGGCCTTGCGGTTCTCGTACTGAAGATAGAAGGCGTGCTCCCAGATATCGCACACAAGAATGGGGACGCCCCCCTGGGCATGCTCCCCCTGGTGGTCGTAGACCTGGTTCACGATCAGCTTGCCACCGAGCGGCTCCCAGGAAAGCACGCCCCAGCCCGAACCCTGCACCCCGAGGGTCGCCGCATTGAACTGCTTCTTGAATCCGGCGAACCCCTCGAAGTCGGCCTCGAGCTGCCCCTTCACGTCGCCGGTGGGATCCCCACCGCCGTTGGGGCTCATGTTGCTCCACAGGATGGAGTGCAGCTTGTGCCCGGAAATATGGAAGGCCAGGCTCTTCTCGAGCTGGTTGATGGTGGCGAAGTTCTCGCTCTTGCGAGCGTCATGGAGCTTCTCGAGGGTGGTATTGGCACCGGCAACGTAAGCGGCGTGATGCTTGTCGTGGTGCAGTTCGACGATCTTGCCGATGAGATGGGGTTCGAGCTGACCGTAGTCATAGGGCAGATCGGGCAGCGAATAGACCGACATGACGGAACTCCTTCGTGGATTCGAACGCATGGGCTCTGTGAAAGCGGACAGGAATTATCCGGGGTGGCCGAGGGACTGTCAACGCGCCCCCGGCCCGGCAAGCGTAACGGGACCCCCGGTCGGGGGCCCCGTCCATTGGAACAGGTCGTCGACGGACCCTAGCCCTGGAGATCCAGGAAGGCCTTCAGGCGGCGTCGCCGGGTGGGGTGACGCAGCTTGCGCAGCGCCTTGGCCTCGATCTGCCGGATCCGCTCGCGGGTCACCTTGAAGAAGGCGCCGACCTCCTCCAGGGTGCGCGGGCAACCGTCCTCGGTGAGCCCGAACCGGAGCTTGATGACCAGGGCCTCACGCTTGGTCAGGGTGGAAAGCACGGTTTCCACGTCCTCCTTGAGCATGGCCTTGGTCGCCGCGGCTGCCGGGTTCACCACCGAGGTGTCCTCGATGAAGTCGCCCAGATTGGAGTCGTCGTCCTCGCCGATGGGCCGGTCGAGGCTGATCGGTTCCTGGGCCGCCTTGAGCACGCTCTTGATCTTGTCCACCGGCATGTCGAGCCGCTGGGCGATCTCCTCGGGCAAGGGCTCCCGTCCCAGCTCCTGGACCAGGCGCCGGGAGGTTCGTACCACCTTGTTGATGGCCTCGATCATGTGCACCGGAACGCGGATGGTCCGGGCCTGGTCCGCGATGGCGCGGGTGATGGCCTGACGGATCCACCACGTCGCGTAGGTGGAGAACTTGTAGCCCTTGCGGTAGTCGAACTTGTCGACCGCGCGCATGAGCCCCGAGTTCCCTTCCTGGATGAGGTCCAGGAACTCCAGGCCGCGGTTGGTATACCGCTTGGCGATGGAGATCACCAACCGCACGTTGGCCTCGATCATCTCGGTCTTGGCCTTCTCGCGGTCCCGCTCCGCACGCTCGATGGTGTCGACGACCTCGGCCATCTCCTCGCGCGGGATGCGTTCGTCGGTCTCGAACTTGCGGATACGCCGCTGGGCCGCCCGCATCTCCTTGAGATGATCGGCGATCTCCTTGGCCTCGAGTCCGGTCTCGTCGAGAACCGCTTCGCGTTCCTTCTTGCTCTTCTTGGCCCGGCGGGCCAGGACCGCCATGTCCTCGGTGCCGTGCCGCGCCTTGCGTTCCAGGTCGTTGAGATCCCGCTCCAGCTCCCACAGTTCGGTGCGGGTCTTCTTGAGACCGAGCGAGAGACGCTCCACCAGTTTGGGATTGAGCTTGAGAGCGCGGATCTCCTCCACGATCTTTTCCTGACGCCGGGCGATCTTTTCCTGGTGGGCCTGCTGCGCCTTCTGCGACAGGTTCCCCACCTTGAGTTCCTTCATGCGCAGGAGTTCGGTCTGGAAGCGGGCGATCTTGGTCAGGGTCTTGAGCACATGGGCGCGCAGCTTGACGTTGCCCGCCTCGCCCCCGCTGCCGACCTCCACCTGGACATAGTCGTCCAGACGCATCTGTTCGGCCTTGAGCTTCTGCCCGATTTCCAGCAGCTCGCGCACCGAGGGGGGCGCGCGGAACAGCGCCTCCATGATGCGGATCTCCGCTTCCTCGATCCGCATGGCGATCTCGACCTCGCCCTCGCGGTCCAGAAGGGGCACCTTGCCCATCTCGCGCAGGTACATCCGGACCGGGTCGTCGTAGCGGACCGGAGCCGCACCGGGGGTGCGCTCGTCCGCGGTCTTTTCCTCCCGCCGCCGTTGCTTGCGCAGCTTGGCCTGGGCCTCGTCCTTGGAATCGAAGACATCGATTCCCATGTCGGAAAGGACAAGATAGGCCTCTTCCATCTGCTCGACGAGCTGCTCCCCGTCCCCGTCGGTGACGAGGAAGGCATCCACTTCGTCGTGGGTCACATATCCCTGCCGCAATGCCAGGGACTTGAGCTCCTTGAGCCGGGGGTTTTCCTTCCGCGCCTTGGCGGACTTCCGGGCCGGCTTCCTGCTCTTCTTTTTCACGGGCTCCCTCGCCGGAGCTTTCTGGGCCATTCGTTCATCCTGTCGTTTTGAGAGATTGCTTTTCTCTGAGCAGGCCCCTGACCCGCTCGTGATCACCCCGCGACTCGGCCTCGCGGATGGCCTCCTGGATTTCACGGGATCGGACGTCCCGGGCGCGTTCCAGCATCCTGGGGACGAGGTCCTCCAACTCCGCGCCGGTATCGTCCTGGGCCATGATCTCGGCCGTCAGTGCGCGGGTTGCGTCGTCGTCCACCAGCCGCGTGGCCGGCCGGGTCTCTCCTGCCGCGCGCAGGACATGCCAGCGGGCATAGAGCTCCCGCAGGCACGGCTCCCGGAGCGCGGCTTCCGGTACCAACTGTTCCTCGTTCACCGAAGCGGCGGAGATGATCCGGGCCAGATAGGCCCGCCCCACCGGATCCGCCGCGGCGACCGGCTCGGGACGCCCGGCCGGCTTGTGGGCCTGGCGGTTTCCCCTGCGCAGCCGGTCACACTCGGCGGCCAGGGTGGCTTCATCGAAACGGAATGCCTCCGCGGCTTCCTGGAGCAACGCACGCCGCCGGATCGCATCGTCGATCCGCGACCCGAGAAAGGCGAGGGCGCGCACCAGGTCCTCCCGCTTCTCCATGCGGTCCAGCAGGGCCTCACGGGCAAACCCCACCACCCCGGGCGCCTCGGCAATCCGGGTCTGGAGGGCCTGTGCCCCCTCGTCGCGGATGTAGGAATCCGGATCGTGCCCCTGGGGCAACGCGACCACCGCCACGTCCAGTCCCTCGGCCAGGAACACCGCGGCGCTCTTCCAGGCCGCGCGCAGCCCGGCGGTGTCCCCGTCGAAGAGAAGGACCACCCGGTCCACGTACCGCTTGACCACCCGGGCCTGTTCCTCGGTAAAGGCGGTACCACACGAGGCCACCACGTTCTCCAACCCGTTCTGGGCCAGGGCAAAGGCATCCATGTACCCTTCGACGATGAGGGCATGATCGCCGGCCTTGAGGGCGTCACGCGCCTCGGCCAGACCGTAGAGGACCTTGCCCTTGTGAAAGACCTCGGTCTCGGGACTGTTGAGGTACTTGGGTTCCTCGTCCCCCAGCGTGCGGGCCCCGAATCCGATGGTGCGCCCCAGCGCCGACCGGATGGGAATCATGAGCCGGCCCCGGAAGCGGTCGTAATGCCCGCCCCGGTCGTTGGCGATGGCCAACCCGGCCCGCTCCAGGAGCTGGACCGAGTAGCGGGACTGGGCCGCGTCCAGGAGATGGCTCCACCCCTTGGGGGCCCATCCGAGACCGTAGCGCTCGATGACCGGGGCCTCGATCCCGCGTCCGGTCAGGTACTCGCGCGCCGCGCCTCCGGTGCGACCGGACAGCTCCTGGCGATAGTTCATGGCCGCCCACTCCAGGGCGGGAAAGACGCTTTCCTCGGCCGCCCCGGTCCAGGTCTGCTTGGGCAGCGGAATCCCGGATCGTCCGGCCAGGGTTTCGATCGCTTCGGGAAAACTCAGTTTCTCGAACTCCATGACGAAGCGGAAGACGTCGCCCCCCTCGCCACAACCGAAACACTTGAAGATCTGACGATCCTGATTCACGGTGAACGACGGTGTCTTCTCGGTATGGAACGGGCAGAGCGCCTTCCAGGTCCGTCCCGCCCGCTTGAGCCGGACATGCTCCCCCACCACGGCAACCACATCGGATGCCTCGCGAACGCGATCGATGAACTCCGGGGGAAAACGCATCTACCTCTCCAGCTCCAGGATGGTCGCGCCGGCACCGCCTTCCCACGGATCGGCGGTCCGGCTGGCCGAGACCGCTCCATGCCCGCGGGCCAACTCGCCCACCGCGGCTCGCAGCGCCCCGGTCCCTTTTCCATGCACCACCCGCAACTCGCCCAACCCGGCCAGCAACGCGCGATCGATCGCGCTCTCCAGCTCGGTCATCGCCTCGTCCACCCGCATGCCGATGAGGCGCACTTCCCGGGTCACCGTGTCGGTGTTGGGGACCGTCTCCTGGGCCGCGGCGGCGCGACCGGGAACCGTCCTGCCGTTGCGGGGGGGCTCGCTTCCCACCACCCGCAGCGCGGTTCGCGGGAGCTCGATCCGCAGCCCCTCCTGTTGTACCAGAACCCGCCCGGAAGCATCCGGTTCGCGGACCACTTCCACCGACCTCCCGAGGGACTCGGCCCAGTAGGACTCCCCGACCACGATGCGCTCCGGCACCGTGCCGGGGGCCGCCGCGGGGCGACGGGGCGTCTCCAGGCGCCCCAGGGCGACCTGTTCCCGCTGCAGGGAACGCCGGTCGATGCCGGGGCGAGCCCCCTGACGGGTGGCCCGCTCGATTTCCTTCAGGCGGTCCTCGGCCCGGCGCAGGATTTCCCGCGCCTGACGCGCCGCGCGGGCCCGCAGGGTGGCCCGCTCGTCCAGCAGACGACGCAGCCGCGTCTCGTGCTCCACCTTGAACTGGTCGGCTTCACGCCGGGTGCGTTCGGCGGTCTCGCGCGCCTGGGACAAACGCTGGCGCTCCCGGTCCAGGTCCTGGAGCAGGCGTCGTACGTCCCGCTCGGCTTCCGGAAGCAGGGCGACCGCCCGTTCCACGCGCTCCTCGGGAAACCCCAGACGACGCGCCATGTCCAGGGCGTGGCTCTCGCCCGGCACGCCGACCGCCATGCGGTAGGTAGGCTCCCGGGTCTGTGAGTCGAACACCATGGAGGCGTTCTCCATCCCCTCCCGCTCGGCCCCGAACCCCTTGAGCACGCCCAGGTGCGTGGTCACCAGACCCAGGGTGCCGGTCTCGGTGAGTCGCTCCAGCACGCTCTGGGCCAGGGCCGCCCCCTCGGTGGGGTCGGTGCCGGAACCCAACTCGTCCAGCAACACCAGGGTTCCATCCCCGGCCAAACGCAAGGCGTCTCCCCACCGGGCGAGATGGGCGCCGAAGGTGCTGAGATCCGCTTCGAGGCTCTGCTCGTCGCCAAGGCTCACCACCAGATGACGGGTCCAGGGCAGGATCATGCCCGGATCGGCAGGGACCAGGCATCCACACTGGGCGAGGGCCACGGCCAGACCCACCATCTTGAGCGCCACCGTCTTGCCCCCCATGTTGGGACCGGTGACCAGCAGGAGCCGGGTGGCGCCGTCGAGGGCCACGGTGAGCGGGATCACCGCCGCACGGGCCGCGGCCGGATCCGATTCCACCCCACGCGCTTCCAGAAGCAGGGGATGACGCGCTCCACGCAGATCGAGACGGTCCCCGAACCGGGGCGGCTCCGCGGACCAGCGCACCCCCAGGTGCGCCCGGGCGCGAAGAAAGTCCAGATAGGCCAGGCTCTCCAGATCGTCGGCCAGGCTCCCGGCATCGGCGGCGAACCGCGCGGTGAGCGCGGCGAGGATGCGTCGGATCTCCTCCCGCTCCTCGGCGTCGCTTTCCCGCAGACCGTTGTTCTCCGGCACCGCCTCCATCGGCTCCAGATAGACGGTGGCGCCGGACCCGGAACGATCCTGGACCAGCCCGTCCACCTGACCCCGCTGGCTCTGCGGTACGGAGAGGACAAAACGCCCTTCGCGCAGGGTGACCAGGGTGGCGCCGTCCGAGGTGGTCAGGCGGGAGGCCATGCGTTCCATGCGGGAACGGAGCCGCTCGCGCAACTGTTCCCGCTCGCGGCGAATCCGTTTGAGCGCGGGGCTCGCGCTGTCCCGCATCTCTCCGGTTCCCGGATCAAAGGTCTCATCCAGGGCCCGCTCGAGGTGCGGGAGCGGGGTCAACCGCTCGCCCAACGCCGCCAACTCGGGCGCGGTGTCCCGCGCCCCGTGGAGCGCCTCGGCGGCAAGACGGGTGGAGCGCAGGAGGGGCAGGAGGGTCAGCAGCTCCGCCCCGGGCAGAACCGCTCCCGGCGTGCGGAGCCGGCGCAGAACGGGACCCAGGGGACCCACTTCCATGGCCGGCAGGCCGTGCCCCTGTTCGGTGAGCAGCTTGAGCAGCCCCACCCGGCGGATCTCGGTCGCCGCGTCCTCCTGATTGGGGAGCGGGGCCATCCGATCCACATGCCGGGCACCGCCGTCCGAGGTAGTCAGGGCACGCAGCACCGCGCGCACCCGACCGAACTCGAGCCGCTCCAAAGCGTCATGGTACGTAGGGTCGGTCGTGGCGATCGGAGGTCTTCCTTGGGTCCGTACGTGACACGGTCGAGGGGCGCGCTTTTGGGCATGCAGGAACGGAGCCCGGCTGTCGCGCGGACTCCGTTTCCGGTTCGCCGCCCCACGGAGGGCGGCAGGGCTGTCTGCTCGCAGTGCGAGCAACTACGCCATCTGGGACTGCTGCTTCATCATCTTTCGGCGGGCGGCAGCGATCTTCCGCTTGCGCCGCTCGCTCGGCTTCTCGAAATGCTGGTGACGGCGGAGGTCGGAAAGAATACCGGCCTTCTCGCAACGCTTCTTGAACCGCTTCAGAGCCCCCTCAAAGGACTCACCGTCTTTGACGCGAATTCCTGCCATGCAGACTCTCACCCCAATCGTGTCGTATGTTGTTGTTAGGCTGTTAGTTGGCTCGGTGCCACCCGGCACGATCAGGCCGGTGCAAACAGACTTTCCACCGCCAAAATGCTAGCGGTGGCGCACCCCGTGGACATAACACGCGGCTATGCTGAGCATACCTCGAAGCGGCCGCCCGGTCAACGTCCATCCCCGGCACCGCCCCCCGACCACAAGCCCAGTCCTCATTGCCGCAATGGGTTACGAGGTTTTCCCCATCGCTCCAATCACGGTCAACGCCGCGGCCACCAGGGCCAGACTCGCCGTTTCGGCCCGGAGCCGATGCCCGCCGAGGCGCACACCGAGGCCCCCGCGCCGCTGGAGCAAACCCATTTCGGTCTCATCGAGGCCCCCCTCGGGCCCCACCACGCAGACCAGCGGTCCCCCGCCCCATGGGGGGTCGACCCGATGTCGCGGGTCCTCGCCATCCGGATCGGCCACCCACAGCGTGCCGGTTTCGGGAAGGGTCAAGAGGAAGGCCCCCAGCTCCATCGGCTCGGCCACGTCCATGAGGGTGGCGCGGCGGCACTGCTTGAGGCTCTCCACCGCGATCCGACGCCAACGGTCGAGTTTGGCCCCGGCCTCGTGCGGTCGGGCTACGGACCGGGCAAGCACCAGGGGAACAAACCGCTCCACGCCCAACTCGCTTGCCTTCTCCACCACCTGATCCATGCGGGTGGACCGAAGCACCCCGGCGGCCAGGATGAGACGCTGATCGGGCCAGGGGGACAGGTCCTCGACCGACTCCACCGCGACCTCGATGGACCGTTTGTCCAGGTCCGCCACGTGACCGGCGAACCGGTGCCCCACACCATCCACCAGATGAATCGCATCCCCGGAGCGGATCCGGAGACTTCTGCGGGCATGATCCGCTTCGCTGCCCTCGATGCGGATCGACTCCCCAACCCGGGCCCCGGAGCCCAGGTAGAGCACCTGTTCCGGCTCGCCCTCGCGGGATCCGCGTCGGCCGCGTTCGCGCATGGGGATCACTTCCCTTCCGAGGTCGCCTCGAGTCCGAGCAGTTCCTTGTAGAGCTTCTTCTCCCGGCGGTCGAGCTTGTGCGGAACCTGGATCGCCACGCGGACAAACAGGTTCCCCCGGGAACCGCCATGCAGCGGGGGAAGGCCCTGCCCCTTCAGTCGCAGCAGGGTCCCGTGTTGCACTCCCGAGGGGACCTTCAGCGAGGCTTCCCCTTCCAGGGTGGGCACCACCACATCCCCTCCCAGGGCGGCGCGGGCCGGCCCCACCGGGTGTTCCACCACCAGATCCTGGCCGTGCCGCTCGAACGTTTCGGAATCCTCGACCTCGATGAGGATCTGCAGATCCCCCGGGCCGCCGCCATGGGTGCCGGCGTCCCCCTGCCCCTCCAGGCTGAGGAAGTTCCCCGTGTCCACCCCGGGCGGAATGACCGCCTCGACCTCCGCTTCTCCCCGCACCCGTCCCTCTCCCCGGCAGCTTCGACAGCGCTTCTTGACCACCCGACCGCGACCGCCACAGGTGGGACAGGGCCCCACGTTCACGAACTGACCGAACACGGATCGCTGGACCCGGCGCACCTGACCCAGCCCGCTGCAGGTCTCACAGGTGGTGGCCTCCGCCCCGTCCTCACCTCCCCCGCCGTCGCAGGTGGAGCAGGTGACCTGGCGCCGCACCTTGAGGGTGCGGGTCACTCCGTTGAGCACCTCGTCGAGGGTGATGCGCAGACGCACCCGCAGATCGGATCCACGCCCCAGGTCCTGCTGCCCCCCCATGCCGCCCATGCCGAACATGTCCCCGAAGTCACGCATGAAACCGCGGAGCGCGTCGTTGATGTCAAAGCCGCCGAACCCGCCTCCCGCACCCCCACGGAGCCCGGCGTGTCCGTACTGGTCGTAGACCGAACGCTTCTCGTCGTGGCTGAGCACCTCGTAGGCCTCGGAGGCTTCCTTGAAACGCTCTTCCGCTTCCTGGTCCCCCGGGTTGCGATCCGGGTGGTACTGCATGGCCAGCTTGCGGTAGGCCTTCTTGATGACCTCCGCGTCGGCGTCCCGGGCGACCCCCAGCACCTCGTAGTAGTCGCGCTCACCCATACCGGTTCTCAAACCTCGGCGTCGATCCGCGCGATCTCCACACGGAACGCCTGGAGCAGCGCCTCGATCGCATCCTCGAGCGGACCCTCAAGGGTCGCTCCCGAGGCCAGTTCGTGCCCCCCGCCCCCAAAGGTGGTGGCCACGCGATTGACGCTGATTCGCCCCTTGGAACGGAGGCTGGTCTTCACCGCGCCGTCCTCCCGCTCCATGAGGAGCGCAACCCCCTCGCAACCCTGCACGGTGCGGGCGATATCCACGAAGCCTTCGGTGTCCGAAGGATGCGCCCCGCATCGCGCCACCATCTCCCGGGTCAGGACAAGCAGGAGCACGCGTCCCTCGTCCTCGACCCGCATGGAGCGCAGGGCCTCGCCCATGAGCCGCACCCGGGCCAGACTGGAATTGCCGTAGACCCCCTCGTAGAGTTCCGCCGGATCGAGACCGGTCTGGATCAGTTCCGCCGCCGCCATATGGGCCCGGGCATCGCTGTTGGAAAACCGGAACGATCCGGTGTCGGTCAGGATGGACACATAGAACCCGGTGGCCATGCGTTGGTCCACCGTTTCCCCCCAGTCCCGCAGCATCTCGAAACAGAGTTGTCCGGTCGCCGCCGCGGTCAGGTCCACGCCATAGAGATCCGCCATCCCGTTGTCCTCGAAGGGATGGTGATCGATGCAGATCTTCCGGGCCTGTGCCTTGGACAGGCGAGTGCCCAGGTCCCCCAGACGCTCCCACTTGGAGATGTCGAGCACCACGATCACTTCACGATCGCGGATCAGGGCCTCGTCCCGCGCCGGGTCGTAGGCCGCGTACTCCCCCTGCTCGGCGAGAAAGGTGTACCGGGGAGGCAACGGATCCGGGTTGAGGATCCGCACGTCCTTCCCCTGGGACCGCAGGTAGGCCCACAGGCCAAGCTCCGCGCCCAGACCATCCCCGTCCGGATTGACGTGGGTGGTGAGAAGGAAGCGGTCGTTCTCGAGGAATGCCGCGCGGATGGCATCCCAGGCCGGGGGGGGCGGAGCTTTCAGGTGGGTAGACATAAGCGGGCGAGTGTACCGAGGCGGCCGGGGCAAGGTCAAACGGGTGCATCCGACTCCCCCGGTCGGCGCACGGCAACCAGGATACCGGCGATGATGATCGCCGCTCCCACCGCCTGACCCGGACCGAGCCGCTCGGCGAGGAGGACCCAGGCAAAGGCGGCAGCGAACACCGGCTCGGCCGCGTAGATCACCGAAGCCCGGGTGGCGGTGGTATCCCGTTGGAACCGGCTGAGCAGATAGAGGGTCAGGGCGAGGATGATCGCGGTGGCCACTACCCCCACCACGAGGGGAAGGTCGACGCGGACCGGAAACCCTTCGACCACGGCACCCGGCACGAAGATCACGGCCAGGACCCAGGACTGCATCACCAGCATGTCCTGGTAAGGATGCTTTCGCGTGGTCACCTCGAGCGCGATCACGAACAGCGCATAGCTCAGGGCGCAGCCGAGGGTGATCCAGTCTCCCCGGTTCAGTCCCCCGCCTCCCGGGTCGGTGAAGATGTAGAGCCCGATCGCCGCGAACAGGGCCCCCAGGACCGGCAAGCGTCCCGGTGGCCGGCGGGTCATGATCGGGTAGAGCAGCGGCACCAGGACCACGCTGAGCCCGGTGATGAAGGCGCTTCGGGTGGCGGTGGTATGAACCAGCCCCAGGGTCTGGGTGTAGAACCCGATCGCCTGGAGCACTCCCAGCAACGCCCCCGCGGCCAGCGAACTGCGCGCCGGTCGTCGCCAACCCAGCACCGGCAACACGAGCAGGAGACCCAGGCCGCAACGCAGGACGAGAAAGGTGAACGGCTCCGTGGAGTCCAGGCTCCACTTGACCAGGGGGAAGGTCATTCCCCACAGGGCGGTGACCATGACGAGGGCCCACTCCGCTCGATGCGCGCGCGAGAGGCGACTCACACCGACTCACCCCGCGTTCGCAACCACAAGGCCACCAGCACCCACACGATCGCGTTGAGGGTCAACGCCTCGACCCGCAGGGCGGTCAGGGCCGAGACCGGCTGGGCCGCTCCCGCCCCCGGGACACGCGCCGCGGTGGGGCGCCAACCGAAGCGGGGCACCACACGGACGTAGGCGTCCCAGGCCGGTGGAAAGGCCGCCGCCAGCACCACCTCCTCCCGTCGGGCGTGGCGGCCGTAGAGCGCCACGAAGAGGATCCCCACCACGAGGGGAAACACCGGCCAGCCGGCGCCGCTCGCGGTGGCGTAGCCGGTGGCCAGCAGGAAATTCCCCAGATAGAGCGGGTGCCGCGTGTGGGCATAGGGACCGGCGGTGATCAACTGGTGGGCCAACGGAACCGAGGTGCGGACGGTGGGACCGACATGGGCGGCAGCCCACAACCGGAGTGACTCCCCCACCACCATGGCGCCGACCCCGACCGCCAGCCAGGGCATGGCCGGCGCGGCGAAGACCACCGCGTAGAGAATGGGGAGCACCGGAATGAACCCGCGGAAGCGGAAGAGCAGGTCACCCAACCGCGTGCTCATGGATCCGGAACAAACTCCGAGAGAACGCCGTCGCTGACAAAGCGGGCCGCGGGAGTGAGTCGCACCCGGTGTGCATCGCGAGAGAGAAGACCTCGGTCCTCCAACTGCTCGACCAGCGTCCCGTAGTCCTCGAGGAACGAACGCTCCCACCGGGTCCGGTAGTCCGCCAGGGACACGCCCTCCTCCAACCGCAGGCGGAGAAAGATCCACTCGAAGCGGGCCTGGCTTGCCGGAACCTCGGTCAGCGGAGGCACCCGGCCCCCGTCGGCGTAGGCGGCGATCCACTTGCCCAGGGGCGCGGGATTGGCCCAACGCAGGTTCCCCCACAGGCCGTGCGCGGAGGGCCCGAGAGCCAGCACCGATTCCCGTCGCCAGTAGCGCAGGTTGTGCCGGCAGGCGAACCCCGGCCGCGCCACGTTGGAAATCTCGTAGAGTGAATAGCCGGCCCGCCCGGTCAAGGCCAACAGCAGGTCGTACTGACGGCGGGCCGTCTCGTCATCGGGGCGGGGAAGGCGGCCCTGCTCCACCGCCTGCGCCAACGGGGTGCCCGGTTCCAGCCCCAGGCAATAGGCGGACAGGTGGTCCGGCTCCAGGGCGAGCACCCCGGACAGGCTGTCCCGGAACACACCCACCCGGCCCTCGGGGAGACCGTACATGAGATCCAGGTTGAGGTTGGCGATCCCCGCCGCGCGGACCGCGGCCACCGCACGGGGGATCGCCGCCGCGTCGTGGGGTCGTCCCAGCAGTTCCAGCTCCTGGGGATCGAGGCTCTGCACCCCGAGGCTGATCCGGTTCACCCCGGCCCCGGTCATCGCGGCGAGGCGCTCCGGTTCCACGCTCTCCGGGTTGGCCTCGCTGGTGAACTCGACCCCGGGCTCGAGGCGGAATCCGTCGCGCAACACCCGGCCCAGTCGCTCCCACTGGGGCACGGTGAGGGCGCTCGGGGTCCCTCCCCCCAGGAAGACGGTATCGACCCGAGGTCGCGTCCCCCAGGTGCCGGACGCCCGCAGGGCGATCTCCGCAGCCAGGCCGTCCAGCCACTGCTCCGCCTGGTGCGCGACATATTCCGTCTTGGAGAAGGCACAGTACGTGCAGATGGAGCGACAGAACGGAACATGGATGTACAACCCGACCGGCCCGGGGGGGGCGGGGGGGGCGGGGGCATCCCGGTCCGCTAGTGGATGATCTTTCCGAATCGGTTCAGCCGGAGACACTTGTACCAGGGTTGCGTCTTGTCGAAGGAGAGGTAGATGAACATCGCCTTGCCCTTGATGAGTTCCCGGTCCAGGAACCCCCAGAACCGGCTGTCATCGGAATGATCCCGATTGTCTCCCATCATGAAGTACCGGTTGGGAGGCACCACCACCGGACCATAGTTGTCCCGGTTCCCCGCCCCCGGTGGGTAGATGCTGGAGTTCTGGTAGGTCTTGGGCTGGATCCGGGCCCCGGAGAGCTTCACGTAGTCGATCGGCTGCTGCTCCCCGTTGACGAACACCACCTTGTCCCGGATCTGCACCGTGTCCCCCGGCACCGCGACCATGCGCTTGATGAAATCCCGGGAGGGATCCTTGGGGAACTGGAACACCACGATGTCCCCCCGCTCGGGGTCCCGCACCGAGGGAAGACGCACGTCGAGAATCGGCACCTTGGCCCCGTAGAGAAACTTGTTCACGAACAGATGATCCCCGACGAGGAGGGTGTCCTCCATGGAACCGGTGGGGATCCGGAAGGCCTGGATGACGAAGGTGCGGATGATCAGGGTCAGCACGACCGCGAGGGCAATCGCTTCCACGTACTCGCGGAAGGTGGACTTGCGACGGACCTTCTTCTTGCCCATGGCCATGGCCCCGGCGTCGTCCCCGGTCGCCATCAGCGTTCCACCTTGAGCACGGCCAGGAAGGCATCCTTGGGGATGCTCACGTTACCCACCTGCTTCATGCGCTTCTTTCCTTCCTTCTGCCGCTCGAGCAGCTTGCGTTTGCGCGAGACATCACCGCCATAGCACTTGGCGGTAACGTTCTTGCGCATGGCGCCGATGGTCTCCCGGGCGATGACCCGGGCGCCGATCGACGCCTGGATCGCCACCTGGTACATCTGCCGCGGGATCAGTTCCTTGAGCTTGCTCGCCACCGCCTTGCCCCACTCGTAGGCCTTGTCCCGGTGGACCAGGACCGAGAGGGCGTCCACCGGTTCGTTGTTGAGGAGGATATCCATCTTCACGATGGCGGATTCCCGATAGCCGTCGTGCTCGTAGTCCAGGGTGGCATAGCCGCGGGTGAGCGACTTCAGCCGATCGTAGAAGTCGAGAACGATCTCGTTGAGGGGAAGGTCGTAGATGAGCATCACCCGCTCCGTGTCCAGGTAGGACATCTCGCGGTACTGCCCCCGGCGCTCCTGGGCCAGCTTCATGATATTGCCCACGTAGTCCTTGGGGACCAGGATGGTCACCTTGACGAAGGGCTCCTCGATGAGTTCGGTCAGACCCGGATCCGGCATCTTGGCCGGGTTCTCGACCACCGTCACCTCTCCGGAGGAGAGCAGGACCTGGTAGCGCACGTTGGGCACGGTGGCGATCAGCTGCAGGTTGTACTCCCGCTCCAGACGCTCCTGCACGATCTCCAGGTGGAGCGGACCGAGGAACCCGCAGCGAAACCCGAAGCCGAGCGCCTCGGAGGTCTCCGGCTCGAACTGCAGCGACGCATCGTTGAGCGATAGCTTTTCCAGCGCCGTCTTGAGCGCGGCGTAGTCGTCCGTCTCCACCGGGTAGAGCCCGCTGAAGACCATCGGCTTCATGGGCTTGTAGCCCGGGAGCCGCTCGGTGGCCGGGCGCGCGGCATCGATCACCGTGTCCCCCACCTTGGCATCCCCGATCTCCTTCACCCCCGCCACCAGATAGCCCACATCCCCCGCCACCAGCTTCTCCCGCTTGATCATGTCCAGCCGGAAGATCCCGACATCCAACACCTCGTACCACTCGTCGGGGTTGGAGAAGAACTGGATCCGTTGCCCCTTGCGCAGTTCCCCGTCGGCGACACGCACGTAGGCCACCACGCCGCGGTACTGGTCGAAGACCGAGTCGAAGATGAGGGCCCGGGTGGGATCGGAACTCTCCACGGGGTGCGGGATATCCCGCACCACCCGGCGCAGGACCTCGTCCACGCCCTGACCGGTCTTGGCCGAGATGCGCAGGATGTCCTCGGGATTGCACTCGAGAAGCAGGGAGATCTCGTCGGCGTACTTTTCCGGGGTGGCGCCGGGGAGGTCGATCTTGTTGAGGACCGGGATGATGGTGAGGCCGTTGTCCCTGGCCAGGAGCAGGTTGGAGAGGGTCTGGGCCTCGATGCCCTGGGCCGCATCCACGACCAGGATCGCCCCCTCGCAGGCAGCCAGGCTGCGCGACACTTCATAGGAGAAATCCACGTGTCCCGGGGTGTCGATGAGGTTCAGGATGACCGTCTGGCCGTCGTCCGTCCGGTACTCCATGGTGATCGGGTGGGACTTGATGGTGATCCCCTTCTCCCGCTCCAGATCCATGTTGTCCAGGACCTGATCCTTCATCTGATTCTTGGTCAGGGTTCCCGTGACCTCGAGGAGTCGATCGGCAAGGGTCGACTTGCCGTGATCCACGTGGGCGATGATGCAGAAATTGCGGACGTTGGTTCTCATCGGCTCCTGGCTGCGTCGGAGGTTCCGGGGGCGACGGTCAGCGCCATCCCCCACCCCGCGCCGTCTCCAATCCGGATCATGCCCAGATCGGCGTCGATCCGCTCGTTGAATCCCTTCAAATGCGCGTCGATATAGGCTTCCGCCACCGCCAACAACAGGGTGAGGGCGGCGAACCCGTATTTCTGGTTCCGACTCCGTTCCAGGTCCTGGATCTGGCCGGAGCTGAATGCCGGGTCTCCCTTGGCATCCTGGACGTCCTGGTTGAGGGAGATCCCCCAGCCGATAAACCCGGCGTAGGTGCCCAGGAACAGGGTCCCCTTGATCCAGCTGCCGTTGGCGACCTGTCCCCAGCCCGGGATCACCAGCGAGCGTACCGCAGCGCCGCCCGGCGAGGGACCTTCCCCGCTCAGGGGCTGGCCCCGGGCCGGCACGCTCAGGGTCACCAGGAAGCCGACCCCCGCCACCACGCAAGCCAGGGAGCCTACCCGACCTGTCAAGCCGGATGGCGGAGACGCGTGGGAATCGAACCCACCCCGGATGGTTCTAGCACCCGGCAGAAGGATTTGAAGTCCTCGGGGCCCACCAGGACCCATTCGTCTCCAGAACCGGGCCAACCAGTCTAGAGGGGCGCGGCCGCCGTGCCAACCGGAGGCGAACCTCACGCGAGGGCGACTGCCTCGATCTCGACCCGCGCCCCGAGGGGCAGGGCCGCGGCTTCCACGGTGGACCGGGCGGGGCGGTGCTCGCCCATGGCCTCGGCATAGACCCCGTTCATGACCTGGAAGTCGGCCATGTCGGCGAGGAAGACGGTGGTCTTGACCACCTGCCCCAGACTGCTCCCCCCCGCCTCCAGCACCGCGGCGAGGTTGGCGAACACCTGACGGGTCTGGGCTTCGACGCCCTCGACCAGCTTGCCCTGGGCAGGATCCAGGCCCACCTGGCCCGCGGTGTAGATCATCCCGCCGACGCGCACGGCCTGGCTGTAGGGACCGACGGCGCCCGGGGCACGGTCGGTGGCAATGAACTCCATACTCACTCCACGGTCACGCTCTTGGCGAGGTTACGGGGTTGATCGACGTTGCATCCCCGCTCGACCGCGATGTGATACGCCAGCAACTGGAGCGGGATGACCGAAAGCAGAGGATAGAGCATCTGCTCGGTGTGGGGGATGTAGATGACATGGTCCGCCTTCTCCCGCACCTCGGTGTCCCCCTCCGAGGCCACCGCGATGATCTTCCCCTTGCGGGCCCGCACCTCTTCCATGTTGGAGAGGACCTTGTCGTAGGCCGAGTCCTTGATCGCGATGAAGACCACCGGCATGTTCTCGTCGATGAGCGCGATGGGCCCGTGCTTCATCTCGGCCGCGGGATAGCCCTCCGCGTGGATGTAGGAGATCTCCTTCAGCTTGAGCGCGCCCTCGAGGGCGACCGGGAAGTTGAAACCGCGCCCGAGATAGAGGAAGTTGTTGTGATGGGCGTAGGCCTTGGCGATCTCCCGGATGCTGGCTTCGTTCTCCAGGATGCGTTCCATCTTCTCGGGGATGGCCTGGAGTTCCCGGACGATGCTCTGTCCTCTCTCCTGGTCCATGCCCTTGAGACGCCCCAGGGCCAGGGTGAGCACCGAGAGCGCGGCGACCTGGCTGGTGAAGGCCTTGGTCGAGGCCACCCCGATCTCGGGACCGGCGTGGACGTAGACCCCGCCGTCGGACTCCCGGGCGATGGTGCTGCCCACCACGTTGACGATGCCGAGCACCGGGGCGCCCAGCCGTTTGGCCTCGCGCATGGCGGCCAGGGTGTCGATGGTCTCGCCGGACTGCGAGATGGCAAAACAGACCGTCCCCGCCTTGATGATGGGATCCCGGTAGCGGAACTCCGAGGCGTACTCGACCTCGACCGGGATGCCGGCGTACTCCTCGAGCATGTACTCGCCAATGAGACCGGAATGCCACGAGGTCCCGCAGGCGACGAGGATGATGCGGTCAATGAGCCGCAGGGCCGGCTTCTCCATGTTCAGCCCACCGAGATGCGCTTCTCCATCCTCGAGGATGAGCCGTCCCCGGAAGGCGTTCTCCACCGAACGTGGCTGCTCGAAGATCTCCTTGAGCATGAAGTGCGGGAACCCGCCCTTCTCGATCTGGTCGAGCTCCCATTCGACTTCCTCGACCTCCTTGGGTCGGATCTCGCCGGTGATGGTCAGGGTGCGGTAGTTGTCCGGGGTGATGACCGCCATTTCCCCGTCGTCGAGATAGACCACATGTTTGGTGTACTTGAGCAGGGCGCTGACATCGCTGGCCAACCAGTACTCGCCGTCCCCGACCCCCACCACGAGCGGGCTCCCCAGACGGGCTCCCACGATCTTCTTCGGCTCCTTGCGGCTGATCACCGCGATGCCGTAGGTCCCCTCCACATAGGCCAGGGCCTTGGCCACCGCGCGTTCGAGGTTGTCCTCGTAGTAGCTCTCGATGAGATGAGCCAGGACCTCGGTATCGGTCTCGGTGGTGAAGGTATGCCCTTCCCCTTCCAGCTTCCGCTTGAGGGTGCGGTAGTTCTCGATGATCCCGTTGTGGACGATGGCAATATCGCCCGCCCCCCCGACATGCGGGTGCGCGTTGAGCGTGTTGGGCTCCCCGTGGGTCGCCCAGCGCGTATGGGCAATCCCGGTCGTTCCCTGGATGGGATTGGTGAGCAGGGCGGCTTCGAGACCGGCAATTTTCCCCCCCTGCTTCTCGATGGCGATTCCCGACCCGTTGATGAGGGCGATGCCCGAGGAATCGTACCCCCGGTACTCCAGACGTCGCAGCCCATCGACCAGGATGTCCCGGCACTCGCGTTGACCCACATAACCGACGATGCCACACATGGTTTGCTGTCTCCTCGCGGCCTTGAGGGTCCGCTGTCGTAACTGGGCGTGTTCTAGGGCAACGCGCGTTTCGCCGCCGCCACGAGGGCGTTGGCCTGGTCCTCGGAGGGAGCCTCGGCGATTGCCCTAATGATCGGCTCCGTGCCGGACTTTCTCAAGTGCACCCAACCCCGGGGGCCGGAAACCCGAAGGCCGTCCCGGCGATCCACCTCCCCACCACCCACCGCCTCGACGAGAAGGGCTTCCGCCCGTTCCCAGTCCGGCTCCGTCGTCAACTCCACCTTCGCCTTTACCATGCAGAGGGGGGGTAGCGTCCCTGCCCATTGGGAAAGGGTCCCACCCCGGCGGGCCAGACCGGCCAGGATCAGCGCCACCCCGCAGGGGGCGTCCCGCCCCAGGTGCAGGGCCGGAAGGATGACCCCCCCATTGCCCTCGCCCCCGATCCGGGCTTCATGCTCCCGGATTCCCGCCACCACGTTGGCCTCCCCCACCGGGGTGCGGTAGACCTTCTGATCGTGGCGCTTGGCCACCGCTTCCAGACGCGCGCTGGTCGACAGGTTGGTGACCACGGAACCGGGACGGATGGAAAGGACATGGTCCGCGGCAAGGGCCAACGTGCATTCCTCGCCGATGGCGAACCCGGTTTCGTCCACCAGGGAGAGCCGGTCCACATCCGGATCAAAGGCGAATCCGATATCCGCACCCTGGGTGCGCACCGCGTCGGCCAGGGCGGTGAGGTTGGCGGCGAGCGGCTCCGGCTCCCGGGGAAAGAGCCCCGTCGGCTCCTCGTAGAGAACGGTCACGTCGCAACCGAGCCGCTCCAGGAGCGCACGGCCGATCGCCCCACCGGCGCCGTGGACCGCGTCCAGGACAACGCGGGGTTTGGCCTTGGCCACCTCGCGTTCATCGACCTCGTCCAGGTTGAGGATGAGATCGACGTGGTGCTGCAGGGCGTCGTGCACCGGATGGAGAGCCCCCAGTGCATCCCAGGTTGCCGCGGGCAACGGGCCGTCCACGGACGCAAGAAATGCCGCGGCCTGGTCCGGAGCCAGGAACTGGCCCGAGGGCCCGACGAACTTGAGCGCGTTCCACTGGACGGGATTATGGCTCGCGGTCAGGGCCAACCCTCCGGCAGCCCCGCGACGCTCCACTTCCATCTGTACGGTGGGGGTGGGCACGATCCCGATGTCGAAGACGTCCCGACCGGCTCCCTGCAACGCGGCCAGCACCGCGTGGCGGTAGACCTCGCCGGTGGGCCGGGAATCCCGGCCGAACACGATGGGGCCCTCGCCGAGAAAGCCCGCGAAGGCGGCCGCGTAGCGGAGGATCACTTCGGGGGTCAGGCCGTCGCCGACCACCCCTCGCACCCCGGAGACACCGGCCATGAGTTTTTGCGACACCCGATCCTCCCGTGGCGTGCGGAAATCCAGGCCAATCCCGGGCCGCGCGCTGAAACGGCGAGAAAGTATACCACCGCATCGGGACGTGCACCGGCTGCCCAAGGGCGGAAAGCAGGAGAACGAGAAAAGCCGGATCCATGGATCCGGCTTTCTTCGCAAACCATGGAGCTGGTGAGCGGACTTGAACCGCTGACCTAGGCATTACGAATGCCTTGCTCTACCAACTGAGCTACACCAGCTTCGGAGAGCGAAGGACGATACTCAAGTCGAGGGGCCTGCGTCAACTCGAACGGGGGCATTCCCGCACGGGCAAGGAGGCCCCCTCAGGCTTCCAGGAGCGCGGCATAGCGCCGGGTCTGCTCTTCCACCGAGAGCCAGGTCATGGCGCCATACGCCTCCCGGAGCCGCTTCAGTTGTTCCGGGTCGGCCGCCACATTGCAGACCCGTTCGACCAGGGTCTCCAGGGTGTAGAACACGGAAACGTCCCGGAAGTCCCGGTAGGCACGGTAGGCCTCGTCCAGAAGGAACGGGATCCGGTACCCCAATCCCAGGTTGTAGGAACCCGAGACCTTGTCGACAAGAAACTCCGCATGCAGTCCCTCGCTGGGGTGGAGTAGAGGAGCCATGAGATCGGCTTCGCGCACCTGCGCATGGAAGGTCGCCCCGTCGACAAACCCATCGAAGAAGCGGAACCAGGGGGCAAGCCCGGCCGCCTCGACCTGCGCCACCAACTTCCTGCCCTGGTCGGTGGAGGCGTCCCCCAGGATAACCACCTGGAGCTGCCGCGGCAGATCGGCCCGCCGCCGGGCCAGGGCGCGGACCAGCCCGTCGTAGTCCCGGCGCTCCTTCTGGATCCACCCGGGGACCACCAGACGCAGGTCGCCTCCCGACCCCATCGACGGTTCCGGTTCGGTCGGAAAGTGGATGGCATACAAGGGCTGGATGGTCAGGCCGGCCGTGTCGTGGGCAAGGGTCCCGTTCTCGAAAAAGATCTCGCTCAGCACGAAGTACTTGCGGACCTTGCGGGAGATGGCCCATTGGGTGGGGCTCCCGCGGAACTTGCTCGCGTAGTGGCTCACCCCCACCACGTCCAATCCCGGTCGCGGCAGGGTGGCCAGGGCCAGGTTGCGGGCCAGGGCGCCGTTGGCCGTGTTGAGGACCATACGCGTTGCCTTCAAGCGGCGGATCATGCCCAGCAGCGCGCGCAGCGTCCGCAATCGCCCCTGGTCCGGGGGGAAGGTGACCGTCTCGACGGCCAGCGCGTTCGGGAAACGACCGAGGAGCTTCTCGTTGAGGAACAGGGACGGTCGGTACCCCGCCCGGGTCAGCAGGAGCAGGTGGGAATAAAGAAGGTCGTGGTGGGAGTCGCCAAACTCCACCACGACCACGGAATCTCCACGCATCGAGCGACCCGGGTTGGCCCGGTCCTAGTCGCCGAACATGAGGAACAGACCGCCGCTCACGTCGAGTGCGGTGATGCCGGTCCCGCCAATGTAGCTCCCACAACCGCCGCTTCCACAACCGACCCCAAAGGATCCCGAGAGGAAGGTGAAGGGCAGCCGGCCCTGGACGCGCAGGCCGATATTCTTGTGCAGATAGGCTTTGGCACCGATCCCGAAGATGACCGAGAACTGCCATGCGTCGAGCGAGCTGTTCTGGTCACTGAACCGGGTCCCGCCCAGACTCAGGCTGCCGAACCCGGAGAGCTTGCCCCGGGGAACCTCCTGGGTTCCACCGATCTGCCAATAGTCCACATTGACGTAGGCCAGGGTCTCCTTGCTGATCCCCTGCTTGAAGGTCAACTCGGACTGCTGGCGGTTGTAGGTCAGCTCGAGGACGGAGAGGGGCCGCGCCACGAAGCCGAGGCTGATCCCCCAGAAACCGCTGTCCGCGATATCCGCATCGCCGTAGCCGTTCTCGTAATAGAAGGAGCGGGAAAAGGTCCATCGGTACCCGTAGATCCCGGTGATCTCGACCTTGTGGTCCGGGATCTCCGAATAGCCGGGCTGGGCCATGGCGGCTCCCGGCGAGAGCACCGTCACGGCTCCGGGAAGAAGAAGCAGGCAAAGCAGCGCAAGAACACTCGATCGAGTCAGCATGATCCCTCCAGGGCCTTCTCCGGATCCGTCAATCGGATACGGGCGGGGGGACCCTAGCAGAGCGGACAGCCCCTGAAAAGTGCCGACCGCGGTCCTTCGGAAAGGAGGACGGCAGGGGCAAATGCCCCACCCCCCCCGCGATCCGGGTCGTGGTCAGCCGACGATGGGGCAATCCAACCAATATATCGCTTCATGCCTGACTAATTGTATTTTTCTATTAAAGTTCCGGCCCGCCCGGCCCTGTTCGCTGCTACAATCCCCATGGCGCTATCGGAGAACCGATGAGGACTCTCCGTGTTCAAACAAATGGTTCCTGGACTGCCCTGGGTTGTCCTGTTCGGCTTGCTCATCGTGGTTCCCGCAGCCGCGGATCCCCCCTGCATCACCGGCAGCATCACCGCCGCCCCCTCGACCGATCCCGGGTTCGAGAACCTGTGGAAGTACACGGTGACCTGGGACTGGAACACCAGCAAGGGACTCAGCCACGCCGACGTGTTCGTGATCCTCGAGAACCTGGAGTGCCGCTGCCACCCCGGTCTCATCCGCTTCCCGGATCCCGCGGGAACCAGCGACGGCGAAACGCCCGGGGAAACCGCGTGCCAGGCGGTCCTCGTCGGCGAGTACGTCTGCATGGGCGACCCGTCGATCCCCGAGCCCATGAACGCGCCGGCGGTCAAGTTCGAGCACGCCGACGATCCGGAGTGTGAACCGGGGAAGAGCGGGAGCGCCTCGGCCTGCTTCTATACCGTGTTCCCTCCCGCGCCCTACACCGTCATCACCGGGGGACTCGCGGCCAAGCACGGCACCAACACCTGTCTGGGGGACCTGAGCGGCACCCCGCCCCTCGGCGACTGCGCCCTTCCCACCGTCCCCACCACCTGGGGAACCCTCAAGAGCCACGCCCACTAGGAACCATCCGGAGACCGATCCCATGCCACGACACGTCGTCCCGCTCCTCGTCGCCGTCGGATGCGTCACCTTCCTCCAGACCGGGACCGTATCGGCGAGCGGGGACATCAAGTTGGCCCTCCACACCAGGTCGCACACCCTGCTCAACCGGTGCACCAGCCTCACCCCGATCGCCCAGGGCACCCCCTGTTCCAACTACACCACCCAGTGGTCGGTGAACTGGGACGCGGATGTCTACGTGGTGGCGGCCCGGAATCCGGGGACCTCCCTGCTGGAAGCGACCTTTGCCATCGACTACAACCCGAGCCCCACCCAGGGGGTCACCGTCCACGGATGGACCGCCTGCAACGCCACCACGGTGACCGGTCCGGGGTGGCCCGCCCCACAGACCTGGGCCCGGACCACCCTGGTCTCCTGCACGGACGGCACCGCGATCTCGCCGGACGACAAGCATGTGCTTCTCGGCGTGTTCCATGTGTCGGCCATGACCCCGGATG
The DNA here is from genome assembly GCA_942491735.1 of Candidatus Eiseniibacteriota bacterium. Classification (GTDB taxonomy): domain Bacteria; phylum Eisenbacteria; class RBG-16-71-46; order JABDJR01; family JABDJR01; genus CALOCN01. The sequence continues at coordinate 2,589,046 of CALOCN010000014.1, forward strand.
TCTTCCGGCTCACCGCCGAGGGAACCCCGACCAACGCGGTCACCCTCGCCGACTGCGGCGCCGCGCTCACCGAGGTGGCCGCGGCGTCCCTGGGCGCGGTGGGATTCGGGGGCGGGAACGGAACCAACCCCTGTGTGGAACAGACGGGGGCCCCGGACCCGGTGTTGCCCGGGTTCGGGATCCTCGGCGCCAATCACCCGAACCCGGTCCGGTCGTCGACCACCTTCCAGTTCCAGGCGGAACGACCGGGCAGCTACCGCGTCCGGATCGTGAACACCGCCGGACGCACCGTGCGGGTGCTGCCCGCGCGAACCCTGGCCGCCGGACCGCATACCTATCGCTGGGATGGACGGACCGATGCGGGGGCCCGGGCCCCGGCCGGAGTCTACTTCTACCAGGTGGTGGGACAGGGGCACTCGGTGGCGCGCCGGCTGGTCCTTCTTTGATCCGGCTTGTCGGCAGGGTGGACCCCGGCTAGGCTCTCCCGATTCTTCCGGGAGGGTCCGCATGCAAGCCATCGTGGTATCGGCGTCGAACTCGGGGTACTTCCCCCTGCTCAGGGATCTGGTGCAATCCCTGCGGGACAAGCCGGAGTCCGATGGCCTGGCCATCGGGGTCCTGGATCTCGGGCTGTCCGCCGAGGAAATCGCATGGATCCGGAGCCGGAACGGGGAGGTCGTCAAGCCGGGCTGGGATGTGGACCTGGGAAAGCAGAAGTCGGCCGGGGAGCCCTACAAGGCCCAGGTCAACCGCCCGTTCCTGCGAAAGCACTTCCCCGGGCACGAGACCTATATCTGGATGGACGCCGATACCTGGGTCCAGGACTGGTGGGCCATGGACCTGCTCCTGCGGGGAGCGGCCAAGGGGGCCCTGGCCATCGTGCCCGAGGTGGACCGCTGCTTCACCCATCCCAGCACCGAGCTCTCGGTGGACAAGGTGCTGGGCTTCCCCTATCGCGTCTCCTCCTATCACTACAAGCGCTACAAATCGATCTACGGCAAGGATGTGGCGTGGCGCATGAACGACAAGCCGGTCCTCAACTGCGGCGTGTTCGCGCTGGGGCATGACGCGCCCCACTGGGATGCCTGGGCCCGGGAACTCCAGGCCGGACTCCATCGCACCAGCCGCCAGGGGCTCGATCAGACCTCCCTCAACTATCTGGTCTACATCCTGGACTACCCGGCCGAGCGCCTGCCGGCCCGGGTCAACTGGACCGCCCATCGCGCCCTGCCCCGGATCGACGAGACCCGCCGACAATTCGTGGAGCCCTATCTCCCCAACGACCCGGTCGGCGTGTTGCACCTGACCCTGGCCACCAAGGACGGGCAGCACGACATCGAAACCCTCGGCGGGGACCGGGTCCGGGCCTCCCTGCGCTACCCCGGCCCCGAGGGAATCCGGGCCGCAGCCCAGGCCTAGGCCGCCCATGCCGATCGCCAGCATCATCATCCCCTGCTACAACCACGGTCGCTTCGTGGACGAAGCGGTGGATTCCGCGCTCGCCCAGACCTGCGGGGACCTGGAGATCCTTGTCGTCAACGACGGCTCGACCGACCCCGCCACCAATCGGCACCTGGAAAACTACGAGAGGCCGCGCACCCGGGTGCTGCACCCGGGGAAGAACCTGGGCAAGGCGGGCGCCTGCAACTTCGGGATCCAAGAGGCCCGCGGCGAGTACATTCTCGTTCTGGACGCCGACGACCGGATTGGTCCGACCTACCTGGAACAGGCGGCACGGGTACTTGCCGACCGTCCCGGGGTGGGCATCGTGAGCTGCGAGGCGGACTACTTCGGTACCAAATCGGGACGTTGGCACCTGCCCGAGTACTCCCTTCCCCTCATGCTGGTCATGAACCTGATTCACTGCACGGCCTGGTTCCGGCGACGCGATTGGGAGACGACCGGAGGGATGAGCACGGACATCCTGCTCTCGGATTGGGAATTCTGGCTGAAGCTGGTCGCCCTGGGGCGGGACGTGGTCCGGCTTCCCGACACCCTGTTCTTCTACCGCCGACACTGGGCGACCCAGCATCACATCTCGTTCCGCATCGATGAGCGCGCCTTTGCCGAGGATGCCTATCGGATCGCCCTCAAGCACAAGGATCTCTACGCCAGGCACCCCGAGGTCCTGTTGGAGCAGATCCGCGATCTCAAGCTGGACATCGTGGCCGAGCGGGAACGCGCGCCCCACCGCCGGGTCCGGCGCTGGATCAGGAAACTCCTGGGGCGCGGTTAGAGGCAACAGAAAGCCCCCGGCCGCGAACGGACCGGGGGCTCCCGAAGAATGGTGCGACCCCCCAGAATTGAACTGGGGACACCAGCATTTTCAGTGCTGTGCTCTACCAACTGAGCTAGGGTCGCACTCCAAACGGACGGAGGACGTTAGCAGATCCCGCGGGGAAGGGACAAGCCTCATTGCCGCGTGGGAACAGTGGTCGCGGCCCGAAGGAATCGGGTACACTCCGCCCCCTTACCGAGTCGTTCCTGACCCCCTTCCGGAGATTCCCATGAGACGTGTCGTCCTCTCCCTTGCCGTTTGTTCCCTGTTGGCCATGGCCGGTTGTGGCGCCAACGACACCACCACTCCCTCCAGCGCCAACGTGGCCCTGCAGTTCGAGCACAACGTGAACGGGCTCGAGCTCTTCTTCGACTCGCTCAACTACCTCAACGGGGATCAGTTCACCGGGCAGGTGTTCGACATCGATCGACTCAAGTACTTCATCTCGGAAGTCCGCCTGTTGCAGAGCAACGGCACCACCTTCCTCGCCCGTCGTCCGCATATCATCGATGCGTCGGTCCAGGGAGATGCCGGTCAGCTCAGCCTTTCCGGCATTCCTCCGGGGCGCTACGACCGGGTGGTGGTTGCGGTGGGGATCCCCGACGATCTCAACGTCGCCGGGTCGCTGACCGACCCCATCTTCGACGACATGGTGCTTCCGGACTCCCTCGGAGGTGGGTACTACTACATGCGCTGCGAGGGGCAGTTCCGGGCCGCCAACGATGTGGACGACCCGCTCACCAACTACTTCCTCAACACCTGCCGTCTGCAGACCACGTCGTACGTGGTCCAGGACACCCTGCGGTTTGCCGAGATCACCATCGAGGACGGCGACCGCTGGGTGATCGACCTGAGCATGGATGTGGTGGAGTGGCTCAAGAATCCCAACCCGTACAACTTCCCGCCCGCCGGGCAGGAGAATTCGGTGTATACCGACGCGACCCAGGCCCTGCTCCAGCAGAACGGTCGGACGACCTACCTGGTATCCCCTCCGGTCCAACAGAACTGATCGGCCCGCGCTCAGGCGCGGCGGCGATCCTCCCCGGCCCGCCGCTCGGGGTGAGTGCGGCGATCGGCGTTGACCGGAATGGGCAACACCAGGGAAACGACCAGGCCCCACTGGGGGTCCTGCGATACCCGGATCGATCCCCGGTGCAGGTGAAGGATCTTCTGCATGACCCGGTGGCTCGCTTCGCTTCCGCCCTCCCCGGCGAACGCTCCCCACAGGGTGTCGAACACATCCGTGCCCGCCTGGGTGTCCGCGGCAATCAGCAGTTCGACGCGGGAGCCCTTGCGCCGCGTCTCGGCCTTGAAACGGCCCCCCCGCGGGCAATGGGCCAGGACTCCCCGCAGGAGGTTGAGCAGGACCTGACGCATCAGACCCAGGTCCAGCACCAGGAGCGGGATGCTGGACCCGAACCGTTTGTAGACCGTGATGTCCCGTTCCCGCACCGCGTCCGAGACCAGGGCCAGGCACTCCGCAAGAATCCGATTGGGATCTTCCATCCCCCACGACGGCTGCACGCCGGCATACCCGACCTGCTGCTGGACGAGTTCGCTCATGCGACGGACCTCGGCCAGGAGCACCTCGACCGTGGCCTGGCGCGGATCCTGGGAGTCCAGGGATCGCCCCAGCTTGAGGGCGGCGGACCCCAGTCCGGCCAGTCCCTGTTTGAGTTCCACCGTCATGTCCCGCAACACGTCCGCCAGCACCGTCGCGCGCTCTGCGCGGAGGCGTTCCGCCTCGCTCGCGTCGAGGCGTCGCGAGGTCTCCCGCAGGACCTCGCGCATGCGATCGGCGTGGAGCGCCGCGCCGGCGGCGGCTCCCAGGAGTTCCAGCGGATCGGCGGCCCCATCGGGAGGCGCCGGAGGCCCGAACAGAACGAAGACCCCCTCCACGGAGCCCTCCACGATCAGGGGGATGGCCAGGGCAGGGCCCTCGGGACCGGCGGGAAAACGCGCATCGGTAGCGGCGTCGGGCACCCGCAGGGTCCCCCGGGCCTGGGCGACCCAGTCCCCGCACGCCCGGGCGGTGGCCAGGGCACCCCCCCGTGGCTCGGTGTCGTCCAACCCCGCCAGGCCTCGGACCTGCCAGCCCTCGCCATCGGGGCGTCGACCCAGCACCACCGCGGCCGCACAACCGAGTCGTTCCACCGCCATGGCGGCGGTCTCGGGCAGGAGGTCGCCTGCCGCACCCCGGTCGGCGAGCCGGCCGATGAGGTTCCCGAACGCGGCGACGAAGGTGCGCCCCGTCCCCGCGTTGACGCCCCGCTGGGGCCCTCCTAGACTGTCCCGGTCAGCATGCATGTCGTTTTCCAGCCATCCGTTTCGTAAAGCCCTGGCCATAGGCCACCTGGAGTCATCAGCTCATGAGCGACGAGAAGCCCCCGCCGCCGGCCGCGCCTCGCCCCGGTCCGCCCCAGCTACAGCTGTCCATCGACGAGGCCGAGGCCCAGGGCATCTATGCCAACCTCGCCCTCATCTCCCACTCGAACTCCGAAGTCATCTTCGATTTCGCCCGCGCGCTCCCCGGCATCACCAAGACCAAGGTGCACGCGCGGATCGTCATGACCGCGTCCAACGCCAAGGCGCTTCACCGGGCGCTCGGAGACAACCTGAAGAAGTTCGAGGCCACGCACGGCCCGATCACCCTCCCGGGACCCGAGGATCCCAGCCGGGCCCAGATCGGATTCAAGAACTGAGACCATGCTTCCCTGGTTATCGGCGCCCCCGCAACCCCGCTTGAGAAAGCAGGTTGCGGGGTTCCTTCTCCTGTTGCCGTGCCTCGTCGCCCCCCGTGTCGGCCTCGCGCAGCCCCCACCGGCCGATCTGGTCATCCAGGACGCGCGGATCTTCGACAGCCGCAACGGCCGGGTCAGCCCCGGCAGCGTGGTGATCCACGCGGGACGTATCGTCCGCGTCCTCCCGCCCGGAGCGCCCCTACCGGATGCCCAGCGGATCCTGCGGGCCAATGGACGGCTGCTCACCCCGGGCCTAGTGGACGTCCACCATCACGTCGGGATGATCCTGGCCGACTCGGTCACCGCGGGCGGGGGTGACATCGCCCACCTCTCCATGGAGCCGGACTCGATCCGGGTCTATCGGGAGGCGTTCGCCGAGGCCTACCTGCCCTACGGGGTGACCACGGTGCGGGAAGCGGGAGGGGACGAGGCGCATCTCCCGCTCATGCAGGCGTGGATGGAACGTGTTCCCTGGGCTCCCGACTTCCACCCCTGCGGGGGTGCGCTCATTACCCGGGACACGACCCGGGTCCCCTACGTCGGGCACATCGAGGTGTCGGGCGAGGCGGAATCCCGGGCCAAGGTCCGCATGTATCACGACCTCGGGTTTCGCCATGTGAAGCTGTACTGGCGTCTGCAACAACCCGAGTTCGCGGCCGCGCTGGATGAAGCGCTCTATCTGGACATGCATCCCTTTGCCCATGTGGACTTCGGGGTCTTCTCCCTGGAGCGCGCGCTGGACCTGGGGTGCCTGGACTTCGAGCACGCGGTGACCCTGGTGGAGGAAGTGCTCACCCCGCAGGAGAAAGGGGTCATCTGGAACGAAAGCACCCTGCCCCTGCTCGCCGGGGACATGCGGGGGGCGTACTTCGTGAACACCCTGGAGAAACTGAACGCGGTGCCGCCCGACGATCCCAGGCTGACCGCCCTGGTCACCCGGCTCGCGCGCCACGGGGGCTCGGTGACGCCCACCCTGCACGTCTTCGCCCAGCCGTACGGTCTCACCTGGTTTCGCAGTCCCTCCAAGGGGGACTTCGACGACACCTCCGGATTCACCCATGCCATGAACGCCCGGGGACGCAGCGGATTCGACAACCTCCTCGCCCTCACCCTGCGTCTGTTCGAAGCCGGGGTGCGGTTGAACCTGGGCACGGACTGGTCCGACCCGGGGCGGGCCGCCCTCTCCGAGATGCTCCTGTTGCACCGGGCCGGGATCCCCATGAAGGACGTGCTGATCATCGCGACCCGCCACGGCGCCCTCACCCTGGGGATCGAGGGGGAGACCGGTGCGTTGCTCCCCGGCCACCGGGCCAACGCGGTGCTGTTCGCCGCGGACCCCCTGGTGGATGCCGGGAACCTCCTGGCCCCCCGGATCGTCATCAAGGACGGCGTGGTCTACTCTTCCGGCTCGCCCTGAGCCGCGGCCGGAGGCCGGGTCCGCCAGCGCCGGTGAAGCCAGAACCAATGATCCGGGTGACGGCGCACGTAGACTTCCAGGCGCCGCGTGTAGGTCCCGGCAAGCCGGTACGCTTCGGCCTCGGTCGCGTCTGCGTGATCGGTGGGCTCGGCCCGGAGCGGCTCCTGCATCTCGACGCGCCACCCATCTCCCACCCGCACCGTGAAGGCGGTCACCAGGGGAACCCGCGTCCGGGCGAGTAGGCGGAACACCCCGGACTGGACACTGGCCGGTCGCCCCAGGAAGTCGATGAAGAATCCGTCACGTCCCCCGTCCTGATCGGCGAGCGTTCCCACCACCTCGCCTCGCCGCAGTCCCTGGAGCAGGGGGCGTAACGACTCCCCCACCGTCAGGGCCCGCACCCCACGCGCTTCGCGGTAGCGGGTGAAGAGATCCTCGACGAGGGGATTGCGTTGGCGGGCGCCGATCGCGGTGGCGGCGTACCCCCGGGCCCGCACCGCCGCGGCCATCCCCTCCCAGTTCCCGAAGTGGCCGGTGAGGACCATGATCCCCTTGCCCAGGGAAGCGGCCTGCTCCAGGAACTCCTCCCCGGCCAACTCGACCGTGTCCAGGATGGGGTCGGAGTCCCCCCGCGGGAACCGGGCGAAGTCGGCCAGCACCCAGGCCAGGATGCTCCACATCCTCCCGTAGATGCCGCGGATGTCCCGTTCGTTCCGCTCGGGAAACGCCAACCGCAGGTTTTCCAGGGCCACCCGACGCCGCACCGGGGCGATGTGCCGCAACCCCTGGACCAGAGCCACCGCGCCGGCCCGCGCGGTGGACCGGGGCAGCACGCGTAGCGTCTTGAGCAGCCCCTCGAGGGCCGCGTATTCCACCCGATCCTGGGGGGTGGGAACTTCGTGACGGGCCATGATCTAGGGGACCCTGCGCATCACGCGCGGTCGCATACGTGAAGCGCGGCGATGCCGCCGTGCAACCGACTCCAACGTACCGCAGAGAAACCGGCCCGTTGCGCCTTGGCCGCCAGCTCGGCCGGTTCCGGGAATGCGGCCACCGATTCGGGCAAGTAGCGATAGGCATCCTGATGCCCGCTCACCATCCGTCCCACGAACGGCAACAGGTGGTGGAAATAGGCGTGGTAGACGCCGCGGAAGAGCACGTTGGGCGGGGTGGTGAACTCCAGGATGACAAAGCGCCCTCCCGGCTTGAGGACCCGGGCCACCTCGCGCAGACAGGCGTCGACATCCGACACGTTGCGGATCCCGAATCCGACCGAGGCGCGATCCGCCGACCCGTCCGGAAGGGGCAGTCGTTCGGCGTCCCCCTGCAGGAACACGGGGAGGACCCCGCCATGGCGGTCCGGTTTGGGAAGGGCGCGAACCAGCATGGCGTGGGCGAGGTCGACGCCGATCACCCTGAGATCCGGCTGAGCGGCGAGGGCGGCCAGGACCAGGTCCCCGGTGCCGGTACACAGATCCACCAGGAGCTGACCCGGGGACAACGCGAGTTCGGACACCGCACGGGCACGCCAGCGCTGGTCGATCCCCGCGCTGAGCAGACGGTTGAGCAGATCGTAGCGTGGCGCCACCGCGTCGAACATGCCCCGCATCCGTTCCTTCTGCAGCGATCGATCCGTGGCCGGGGGTGCCTCGATCACGACCCCCCTCCCGGGTTCCAACGGGGGACGAGGTCCTCGCTCGCCGGAACCCCCAGGTGCTCCAGGACCCGGGCCGCGATGAAGTCCCCGAGATCCTCGAAGGTGACCGGCTTCTGATAGAAGGCCGGGTCGGCGGGCAGGACGGTGGCGCCCGCATCGTGGAGTCGGAGCAGGTTCTCCAACTGGATGCGGTTGAGCGGTGTTTCCCGCGGCACCACGACCAGGGGCCGGCGTTCCTTGAGGGTCACCATGGCCGCCCGGTCGACCAGGGTTCCGCCCAGGCCGGCGGCGAGGGCGCCGACCGTCCGCATGCTGGCCGGCACCACGGCCATCCCGTCCACCGGAAAGGACCCGCTGGCCACCCGCGCTCCCAGGTCCTGATTGCCATGGACCACCACCTGGTCCGCTGCCGGGTCCAACCCGTAGCGTGCGGCCAGGGCCTCGACCAGCCCGTACCCGCTCCCCCCCAGGTCCCGCTCTTCCTTGAGCAGGCGGGCGCCGTAGCCCGAGACGACCAGTTCCACGCCGTGCCCGTTCTCGATGAGCGCCTTGAGCAGACGCTCCGCGTAGAGGGCCCCACTGGCCCCGGTCACGGCCAGAACGAATCGCTTGCCGCTCACAACAGCACCCCCGCGCACGCGGTCAGGAAGTAGATCACGCTGACCCAGGCATTCATGTCGAAGAACGCCCTGCGCACGCCGCTCACATCCCCGGGTCTGACCAACCGGTGTTCCATCACGATAATGGCCACGATGATCCCCAGACCCACCAGATACCACGGGGAGAGTTCCAACACGAAATAGATGGCCACCAGGGCCCCCACCGAAACGGCATGGAAGAGCCGCGCCCCCAGCAACGCGCCCCGGTCCCCGAACCGCGCCGGCAGGCTATGCAGCCGGTGCCGACGATCGAAGGCGAGGTCCTGAAGGGCGTAGAACACATCGAATCCGGCCACCCAGGCCCCCACCGCGAGCCCGAGCAGGAAAGGGGTGGCCTCGAGCCGCCCGGTGACGGCGACCCAACCCCCGACCGGAGCCACGGCGAGGGAGAGTCCCAGGAAGAGATGACTCGCCCAGGTGAAGCGTTTGGTGAACGAATAGAAGAAGACGATGGCCAGAGCCAACGGGGACAGGGCGAAAGCCATGGGGTTCAGGCGCCAGGTGGCCAGGACAAAGACCAGCACCGAGACCGTCGTGAAACCCCAGGCGGCGGTTCGGCTCACCGCGCCGCTGGGGATCTCCCGGTTCGCGGTGCGGGGATTGGCTGCGTCGAACCGGGCGTCGACGATCCGGTTGAATGCCATGGCGGCCGAGCGCGCACCGATCATGGCGATCAGGACCCAGGCCCACACGTCCGGTCCGGGAAACGCACCGAGTTCGTGGGAGGCGAAGACGACCCCGGACAGGGCAAACGGCAAGGCGAACACGGTGTGGGAGAAACGCACCAACCGTCCGTAGACGGCGACGCGGGCCCCGAGGGCATTGAGGGTTCCGGGCAGGTGGGCGGACATGGGGGTGTTCGGGATTCGTGCGCACCGCCCCCGGTGAGGGGCGGGAAACACGAACCCGGTGGCCTCCTCTAGGCGATGGCGTCGGCGGGTTCGATCGGATCGTACCGCATGCCGCGCCGGACCGGGGTGAAGCCGGCCCGCTCCACCAGCCTGCGGATCCCCGGTTCGTCGAGGGAGTGCACCGTTCCCGCGGCCGACACCACGTTCTCTTCCATCATCACGCTGCCGAAGTCGTCGCATCCGTAGAACAGCGCCATCTGCCCGACCTTGCTCCCCATGGTCACCCAGGAGGACTGCAGGTGCGGCACGTTGTCCAGGAAGATCCGCGCCACCGCGTTGAGACGGAGGTACTCCGCCGCCCCGGCCGCGCGCGGAACCCGCTTCTTGAGCGGGGTATGGTCCGGCTGGAACGGCCAGCAGATGAACGCGGTAAAGCCCCCGGTTTCGTCCTGGAGATCCCGTAGCCAGGCCAGGTGCTCGATCCGCTGGGACGGGGTTTCCAGGCTGCCGAACATCATGGTGGCGGTGGTCGGCAACCCAAGCCGATGGGCCTGGCGATGGACCTCGATCCAGTCCTCCCCCGAACACTTCCCCACCGCGATCTCCTCGCGCACCGGGGAGACCAGGATTTCCGCGCCTCCGCCCGGCATGGAATCGAGACCGGCCCGTTGCAGACGCGCCAGGACGTCGCCGAAGCCGAGCGAGGACAGTTCGGCGATGGCCACGATCTCCGGCGCGCTGAAGGCATGCAGCCAGACCTGGGGGAACTCGTTCTTGATCCGTCGCAGGAGCCCCTCGTACCACTCGATGCGGTAGTCCGGATGGAGTCCGCCCTGGAGCAGGAGCTGGCGACCGCCGATCCCCAGCATCTCGACGATCTTCTCCCGCATGGTTTCCCAGGAAAGGACGTAGCCATGGGGGGAGGTCTCGGGAAGATAGAAGGCGCAGAACCGGCAGCGGGCGGTGCAGTAGTTCGTGTAGTTGATGTTGCGGTCGATGTTGTAGGTGACGCGCGGATGCGGGTTGTGGCGCAGCCGGACCTCGTGGGCGAGGGCGCCGAGCCAGCCGAGATCCGCCTGCTCGTGGAGCCACAGCGCCTCGTCCGGGGTCAACCGCTCCCCGGCCAGGACCTTGTCCTCCAGGGCAGCGTCACGGGTCATGGGGGTGTCAGCGACGGACATGCGACCTCATCCTGGAACCGGTGAGGATTCCCGCCTCCACCGCCATTCCGAGAAAACGCGACAGCCCCCGCTCTTCCTCGTCGCCGAGGCGATAGCGGATGTTCCATCGCAGGTAGGAAGTAATGAGGGTGCGGCGGCGCTCGTCATGGGGAGACTCCCAGTGCGCGAGTTCCTCGAGTCGTTCCGCGTTCTCCCCGTAACAGGCGTGCAATGCGCGGTGGAGGTCCGGCGACCCCGCTCCGGGACCGGCCCACACCGCATAGACGAACGGTAACCCCGTCCACTCGGTCCAGGCTTCCCCCAGGTCCACCCGCACCGGGGCCGGATCGTCCCCGAACAACGCGTCGTCCCCGATACACACCGTGGCGCCGCTCTCCCGGAAACGGGCTTCGCAGGTGGCGGCACCCGGTGTCCCCGGCAGATCGCGCCCGGTCACCCGGCCCAGCCACAGGCGGGCCAGGACGTTCGACGTGCGCGAGGCGGGGTCCAGGGTCCACGCGGTCACCGCTTCCGGTTGGCGGTCGGCCAGAAAGGAGACGGAACGCACCGGACCGTGCGAGGCGATCCCCATCCCGGGGACCCGCGCCCACTGCGGGTGATCGGCGAGCGCGGCCACCGGAACCAGACCCACGTCGAGGTTCCCGGCATTCAGTTCGTCGGCAATCTCCGAGGGGGAGGTGCGGATGATCGCCGCGCCGGGAAGATGGGTCTCCAGTCCGTGGGCCAGGGGCAGCGCGTTGACATAGGAGACGACGCCGATGCGCATCAGTACTCCCGCACCGTGTGGTACAGGGCATCCCGTTCCAACGGGATGCGGCCCGCGGAGCGGATGAGGGCCACCAGTTCATCCACCGACATGGCCTGGTCGGTGTCCGCTCCGGCCATGTGATAGATGTGCTCCTCCACCACCGTTCCGTCGATGTCGTCCACCCCCATACCCAGGGCAATCTGCGCCAGGGCCGGCGTGTGCATGGGCCAATAGGCCTTGATGTGCGGCACGTTGTCGAGCAGGAGCCGGCTCACCGCGAGGTTCTTGAGGTCGTCCACCCCGGTCGGCGCGTTGAGCTTGCGCAGGCGGTTGTTGGCATTGTGGAAGGCAAGGGGAATGAAGGCCTGGAACCCGTCGGTCTCGTCCTGCAGTTCCCGCAACGCGAGCAGGTGATCCACCCGGTCGGCATCGGTTTCGATATGCCCGTAGAGCATGGTGCAGTTCGATTTCACCCCCATGCGATGCACGCGACGCGCGGTGTCGAGCCAGCCCTGACCATCCACCTTGCCCCGCACGATCTTGCGGCGCACCCGCTCCCCCAGGATCTCCGCCCCACCTCCGGTGCAGGCGTCGAGCCCGGCTTCCTTGAGGTCGGTCACCACATCCTCGATCGACTTCCCGGAAACCTGCGAGAAGAAGACGATCTCGGCCATCGTGTACGCCTTGACGTGGATGTGGGGGCTGACTTCCTTGACCCACCGGAGCGTGTCGACGAAGTACCGGTAGCCGATCTCCGGGTTGTGCCCGCCCACGATGTGGACTTCGCGGATGTCCTCGTCGACCATCCTGCGGATACGGTCCTGGATCTGGGCCTTGGCCAACGTCCAACCCCGGGGGTCCCCCGGATCGGCCTTGTAGGCGCAGAAGAGGCAGTCCGCTTCGCAGACATTGGTGGGGTTCAGGTGCCGGTTGCGCACGAACCAGGTCCGGTCCCCATGAAGCCGTTCCCGCACCTGGTTGGCGAGCAGGCCCACTGCCGCCACATCGGAGGCGGCGTACAGGGCCAGGCCGTCTTCCCGGTCCAGCCGCTCCCCGGAAGCCACCCGCCCCGCGATGTCACCCAGGCCGGACTGCTGCAACCGGCGCAACATCAACGGGCTACTTGCATAACTTCGAGTCTCGACGGAAGAGATCACGGGCGCTCCGGGGGAAAGACGATCCAGGGCCGGGATGGAAGGGCCGCGCGACCCGGACGAGTCGGCGGCCCCTACCCGGCCAGAAGCGTAGCCGCGCGGGGAGTCGGTGTCAAAAGCCGGTCAACCGCTTCTCGGAATAACCGTTATCCCACCCCTCCGGATCGCCGGGGGGCGAGGGCATAGCCGCTCCCATCCCGGCGAACCCGCCCGGCCAGTTCGAGCAGGGAGAGGGCCTGCAACAGGGCCGAGGTGGTCAACCCGCTCCGCCGGGACAGGGTCTCGGGATCGGCCGGACCCCGCTCGGCCAGGGCGCGCCAGACATCCCGTTCGGGCCGGGACAATCCAGGGGGCTCGATGGGGGTTTCCTCCCCCGTGCCGGCCGCCCCCAGGAGACCCAGGGCGGCGAGCAGGTCGTCGGCCTCGAGCACCGCGGCGGCGCCGTCCCGCAGAAGACGATTGCTCCCCCGGCAGGACGGTCGCCGGGAGTCCCCCGGCACGACCCAGACTTCCCGGCCCCGCTCGAGCGCCATGCCCGCGGTGATCAGCGCACCGCTCTTCGCCCCACCCTCCACGACAAGGGTGCCCTGGGAGTAGGAAGCGATCAGCCGGTTGCGGTGGACGAACCGGTACGGCAGGGCCGCCATGGCGGGCGGGTACTCGCTGACCAGCGCTCCCTGGCCCCGGATGCGCGTTCCCAGTTCCCGCGCGGAGCGCGGGCTCAGCTGATCGAAGCCGCTACCGAGAAAGGCCACCGTTTGTCCTCCCGCGTCCAACGCGCCCCGGTGGGCGGCGCTGTCGATTCCCCGGGCCAGACCGCTGACCACGACCACCCCCGCCCGTCCCAGACCCCAGGCGATCTCGTACGCCGCGTGGGCTCCGGAAGCGGAAGGGGCACGACTCCCCACGATGGCAATCCGCGGCGCGCCCCGGGGAAGGGTGCCCTGGATGAAGAGGCGAACGCAGGGCGGGGTGAGCCCGGCCAGGCAAGGGGGCAGGTCCCGCGCTTCGAGACAGGATGCATCGACAGCCGACATGATGACTCCCTCGGGACGGGAGGGTGTCGCGGGAGGTGGGCGGAAGGCAATGGCCCGGGGTCAGGCCTTCTTCGCTTCGGCGGACTCGTCGGAATCGGCCGGGGTGGTTGCGGCCGGGGTTTCCTCTTCCGGGGGAGCCGGAACGGCCTCCAGGAACGAGCCGGGACGATCGAGGTACTCGGAGACCAATCCCCCCGCTTCCGGATGCGCCGCGAGCAGCGCGCGCTTGAACATCTCGGCGCGGCGCTTGCCGAGCTCCAGGAAAAGGGCAGCCGTTTCCCGGGTATGGCCGTCCATCACGATGTCGGCGACCGAGGCCAACGCGGACTCACGCACGGTGCTGTTGGCCTCCAACAGAAGGTCCACCAGACGGGGAAGGCTGGGAGCGTGCAGCATGCGGCCCAGGGTTCGCGCCGCCGCGGAACGGGTGTACCAGAGCCCGGTATCGACAAGGTACTGCAGTCGAGGCACCGCGGTTTCCGGAGCATCGCTCAACGCCTCCACCGCCAGCTCACGCAGGTACCAGGACTCGTCCTCGAGGAGGTCGATCAGGATGTCCATGGCCTTGTCGCTCTTGCGACTGCGGAGATCCGCGATCAGGGCCCGCTTGCCCTCCAGATTCCGCCGCTTGAGGGCCTCGAGAAAGTGCTCCGGGGGCGTGCTGTTGAGGTCGGGCATCCGTGCTCCTGAGCCGGCGAGCCAGACGCCGGCAGCCATTCGATCATGTTGGCTCGTAGTATGTTAGGAGTCTTGATGGAAGTGGATTCCAGGGCACGCAGGGACCAACCCCGGGTCACGGGATCGATCAGGCCGAGTTCCGCGCTTCCTCGAGCCGTCGATACAGCGCGCCGGTGAGCTCGGTGAGCCCGCGTCGCGCCTGTGCAGAAATGATAAAGGGTTTTGTCGAAAGACGCGAGCTTCCTGGTGGAGTTTCCCCTTCCGCAATCAGGTCCGCCTTGCTCAGCGCGACCATCCAGGGCTTTTCCAACAGGGCTTCGCCGTAGGACTTCAATTCGGATCGGAGTGTGGCCAGGGTCACGTCCGGTTCCGGGTCCATGCCGTCGATAAGGAACAACAGGACCCGGGTGCGCTCGATGTGACGCAGGAAGCGATGACCAAGGCCCTTGCCTTCGCTCGCTCCCTCGATGATCCCCGGGATGTCCGCCATGACGAAGGTGGTGTAGTCCCCCACCTTGACGATGCCCAGATGCGGCTGCAGGGTGGTGAACGGGTAGTCGGCCACCTTGGGACGCGCCGCGCTCAGCACCGACAGCAGGGTGGACTTCCCCGCGTTGGGAAAACCAACCAGACCCACCTCGGCCAGGGACTTCAGGGTGAGCTTGACCCGGCGTTCCTGACCCAGCCGACCGTCCTCGGCTTCCTGCGGCGCCTGGTGGGTCGGGGTGACGAACCGGGCATTCCCGCGTCCGCCTCGGCCCCCCTTGGCCAGGATGATTTGATCCCCGTCCTCGAGCAGGTCCCCCAGCACCTCGCCGGTGGTCTCGTCGGTGATCACCGTCCCGGGAGGAACACGCAGGATGGTGCTCTCGCCGCTGCGCCCCGTCTTTCCCGAACCCCCGCCGTGGGCACCCCGTTTGGCCCGGACCTCGCTTCGATAACGGAAGTCGAGCAGCGTGGTGAGGTTGCGATCCACCACGGCGATCACACTCCCCCCCCGGCCACCGTCCCCACCGCAGGGCCCCCCCCGCGGAACGAACTTCTCCCGACGGAACGCGATGAGTCCGTGTCCGCCGGAACCTGCAATCACCCGCATCCGGGCTTCATCGACAAACTGGGTCACGGGGTGGGGCGTCCCTTCACGATTCCTTCTTCGGCTTCGTCGCCGCCGGTTTCTCCGGCTTGCTCTTGCTCTCGGCGGTCTTCTTTCCCTCCGCGGCCGGCTTCTCCGGTTTGTCCGCCTTGGCTCCCTTCTGGTACCCGTCGCTGCGGTAGTCGGTCTGGTAGAACCCGCTTCCCTTGAAGAGGATTCCGGCCCCGGTCCCGATGAGCCGCTTCACCTTGCGGCCCTTGCACTCGGGACAGGTCTTGACCGGCGCATCGGTCATCATCTGGAACTTCTCGAACCGGTGTCCACACCGGGGACACTCGTACTCATAGGTCGGCATGCATCAACTCTCCGCGCCCGCGCCGGTCAGACGCGTCACGCTCTCGCGAAACCGGGTGAGACCTTCGACCAGACGATCGTCGGACACCACGAACGAGATCCGCACGTGGTCCTCCACCCCGAAGCCGATCCCCGGAACCACCGCCACACCGTCCCCCACCAGGGCCTCGGCCAGGGCCAGGGAACCTCCCACCGCACGACAGGCCTCGGCCACCCGGGGAAATCCATAGAACGCCCCTTCGGGCGGGTCCAGTTCGAGACCGGGCACCCCGGCCAGTTCCCGCATGAGGATGTCGCGGCGCCGCTGGTAGGTGTCGCGCATGGTGTCGATGGAGCTCATGGGACTGCGCAGGGCGGCCAGGGCCCCGGCCTGGGACACCGCGGCCGGGTTGCCGGTGGTCTGTCCCTGGAACTTGATCACCGAGGGAATCACGCTGGCCGGGCCGGTAAGGAACCCGATTCGCCATCCGGTCATGCAGTGGGACTTGGAGACCCCGTTCACGGTCAGGGTGCGGGCGGCAATCTCGTCGGACAGGGAGGCCGGGCTCGCGGTCCCGCGTCCGTCGTAGATCAACCGGTTGTAGATCTCGTCGGAGAGGATCCAGACGTCGTGCCGCAGACACCACGCGGCCAGGTTCGCGATCTCGTCCCGGCTGTAGACGCACCCCGAAGGGTTGTTGGGACTGTTGAGCATGAGGACCCGGGTTCGCGGACCCCGATGACGCTCGAGATCGTCCGGCGTGATCTTGAGGCCGTCGGCCGGAGTGACCGGGACCGGGACGCCGTCGAGCAGCTTGACCTGCTCCGGATAGGTGACCCAGTACGGAACCGGAAGCAAGACCTCGTCCCCCGGGGCCAGCAGCACGGCGAGGGCATCGAACAGTGCGTACTTGGCTCCGGTGGTCACCACGGTGGTGGCCCCGGTGGCCGGGATTCCGTCCAGTTCGCGGAACATCCGCGCCGCCTCGTCACGCAACTCCCGGGTCCCGCCCGGCGGCGTGTAGCGGGTGGCGCCGTCGGCCACCGCGCGGGCCGCCGCTTCACAGATCGCGGGCGGGGTGGGGAAGTCGGGCTGTCCCGCCCCGAAGTTCACGATGTCCTCCCCCGCCGCGACCCGTTCCTGGGCCTTCACGTCGACGGCAAGGGTCAGCGACTCGGCCAATGCGGCGAGTCGCGGGGAGACCGGATGGGCACTCATGATGAAAATCGCTCCTTGAGGGTGCGGATCACCGCGTCCGGCACGAGACCGCTGACGTCTCCACCCAGACGCACGACCTCCTTGATCACGCTCGAGTTGAGATAGGAAAAACGGGCGCTGGGCATGAAGAACAACGTCTCCAGTTCGCGATCGAGGCGGCGGTTCATGAGGGCGAGCTGGAATTCGTACTCGAAGTCGCTGACAAAACGGATGCCGCGCACGATGGCGGTGGCGTCGTGCTCGCGGGCCAACTCCACGAGGAGCCCGTCGAAACCCACCACGGAGACCTCGGGCATCCCGGACACGCAGTCCCGGATGAGGCCCATGCGGGTCTCCAGATCCAGGAGGGTGCTCTTGTGGTGTCCCCGCGCCACCGCCACCACGACCCGATCCAGCACCTTGCGCGCGCGCTGGATAATGTCGAGGTGTCCCTCGGTGACCGGATCGAAGGTTCCGGGAAAGATGCCGGTACGTGTCATGCCGTCTCCTGCGTCGTTGCCACGCGGAAGGTGGAAATCATCGTCTCGCCGTATCGCTTGCGGGCAACCACCCGCCACCCCGCGTGATCCGGCTCGACCGCGCGCTCGTGTTCCAGGACCAGCCACCCATGGGGGGCCAGCGCCGGCTCCCGGGACAGGGCGACCAGCAGGGCCTCGCCGAGCCCCTGACCATAGGGAGGATCCGCCAGGACGAGATCGAGGGGCAAGAGCCCTTTTGCCCACGTCCGCGGATGGAGCGCATCCTGGGCCCGGATCGTGACCGGTGCCTCCGCGCCGTCCAACCCCAGGTTGCCCAGATTGCCTCGGAGCACGGCCAGACCGGCCGGGTCGCGTTCAACAAAGACCGCGTGGGCCGCCCCCCGGCTGAGGGCCTCGATCCCCAGCGATCCGGTCCCGGCGAAACAGTCCGCCACCCGCGCACCCGCGACCCGGTCCCCCAGACTCGAGAACAGCGCCTCCTTGACCCGATCCGCGGTGGGGCGAATCGAGAGCCCGGCCGGCACGGAGAGCCTCCGGCCCCGGAACCTCCCCGCCACCACGCGCAAACCGCTGGGCTTCATGCCGCCCCTCCTTCACAACGCCTGCGAAACAATCACCCCAACCATTTCAGCAACAGCAGCTTACCAAGCCAACCCTACAACCTCAACGCTTGGCGAGAAACTCCACCACCGCCTCCATGAGGTCCTCGGTGACCGTGTCCACGTCCGTATCCAGGGTCAGGTCGGCCAGGGCGCGGTACAGCGGTTCCCGGCGCCGGGACAGATCGTGGAGGACCCCGGACGGATCCCCCCCGGCCAGGAGGGGCCGGTCCGGCTTGTGTCCGACCCGGCGAAAGGCCTCCTGGGGCGCGATGCGGAGCCAGACCACGGTGAATTCCCGGTTGAGCAGGGCACGGTTGTCGTCCCGTTCCACCACCCCCCCACCGGTCGCCACCACCAGCGGGGCCGGACGGTTGGCGAGCACGCCGAGGATCGCCGCCTCGCGTTCGCGAAAGCGGGCTTCCCCCTCGGTGGCAAACAACTCGCCAATGGAAGCCCCCGCCGCGCCGGTCAGCAGTGCGTCCGCGTCCGCGAACGGCCACTGGAGGCGCAGTCCCAGGTCCCGGCCAAGACGGGTCTTGCCGGAGCCCATGAGGCCGATGAGTGCGAGTCTGACGGGACTCGGAACCGGTTCCTTGTCGTTCATCCGTGCATCCTACCCTGCCGGAGCGAAAAAAAGAGCCGCCGACCCTCACGGGCCGGCGGCTCCCTGGCTCACAGCGGTTGGTTGGCTACTGCCCCGAGCCGTTCGCAGCGAACGAGTTCACGATGCGGGGGGTCACGAAGATGAGCAGCTCGCGCTTCTCCTTGACCACCGAGGTGCCCTTGAAGAGCCAGCCCAGGACCGGGATGTCCTTCAGGAACGGCACGCCGCGCTCCAGGGTCGAGTTGTTGACCCGGATGAGACCGCCGATGACCGCGGTCTCCCCGTTGTCCACCATGACCCGGGTGTCGGCTTCACTCGTGTTGATGATGATACCGCCCTGCACCGTCGCCTGGCTCGAGAGGTCCGAGACCTCGGGATGCATGTCGAGGGTGATGCGGTTGTTGTCGTTGATGTGCGGCGTCACCCGCAGGGTGATCCCGATCGTGGTGAGCTGGGTCACCGCGTTTCCGGCCTCGTCGAGGACGATGAGCGGGATCTTCTTCCCGACCAGGATGCGGGCCTCACGGTTGTTGACCGTGGTGATCCGCGGGTTCGAGATGATGTCGGCCTTCTGGTCCTGCTCCATCGCGGACAGGGTGGCGTTGATGCTGCCCCAGTCCTTGACCAGGCCGAAACGGAGCGCCGCGGTGGCGTTGGACACCGTGTTGGAGCCGACCGCGCCGTCGGCGCTGCCTCCGCCGCCGCCGTGCACGTCGCTCACGCCCCACAGCACACCCAGCTCCTGGGTGTAGCGGGCATCCACGTCGACCATCTTGGCCACGATCTCGATCTGCGGGGTCTGCGAATCCAGGTGCTGGACCATCTCCACCGCCGCTTCGACGCGGCCAGGGATGTCGGTGACCACGAGCGAGTTGGTGCGGGGATCCACCTCGATGAACCCGCGCTCACTGAGGCTCTTCACCACCGCCGGACGCAGCTCGTGGGCGGTCGCGTAGACCACGTGGATGATGCGCGTGGTGAGCGGCATGACCGCCTCGAGCTGACGCGCGGCGGCGCCGGCTTCGAGCTCTTCCTTGCGCAGATTGCTCTCGGTGTCCACCCGGATGATGCCGTTCTCCTCGCTGTACCAGAGGTGGGCGCTTCGCAGCACCATCTCCAGGGCATCACCCCAGGGAACGTTCTTGAGGTTGAAACTGACCGGCTCACTCATGTCGCGGGCGACGTCGTAGCCCACCACGATGTTCACCCCGGCGTACTCGGAGATGCTGCGCAGCACTGTGTAGATGTCCGCGCCCTGGATGTCCAGGCTGACCCGGGCTCCGCCGCGGGCCCCCAGACCGGTCGTCTCCTCCTCGAGGAAGCTGACCACGCCCGGCTCGGTCCGCACGTACTCGGACATGTAGGCCGGACGCTCGTAGTCCGGGTTGTCGATGATCTCCTCGGCCGCGCTCAACTCCTCGATGTCGTCGGAGCCGTCCTGGCCCAGGACCCAGGATCCCTCGGTGTCCGGGTGCAGGGTGATGATCACCCCGCTGTCCAGGGTGGTCACCTCGGGCTTGCTGGGAGAATCCAGATCCACCGCGATCCGGGTCAGCGCGGTGGTCAGGTCCCCCCGCCACACGCTGGCCTCGATGCTGCCGGCCAGTCCGCTCCCGGTGGGGATGGCGTCCAGTCCCAGGGCATCGATGCCGCGGCAGTCGACCAGGAGACGGGGCGGATCCGACAGCGTGAACCAACTCACGTCGGCCGGACCGTCGAACTCGACGTGGATCCGGGTCGATCCATCCTGCTCCGACACGGTCATCCCGGTCAGCGTTCCTGCCTGGGCGGCACCCAGGCCGAGCGTTGTCACGAGAAGCGCCGCGGTCAGGCAGGCGATCGCGGTGCTCCACTTGTGCTTACTGGTCATCACCGTCTCCTTGAGTCATGTAGATCGTGATGTTCGCGGTCTCGCCGAAGAAGTAGTGCTGAACGGTCAGGCTCGTCCGTGTAATCTGGATGATCTTGCCGTTGACCACTCGGTCCCCGACGCGCAGGGTGTGCGCGCGGTCGCGCGAGTCCTGCACGAGTGCGAACTTGTCTTCGTCCCCCCACACGACACCGACGAGTGACATCTCGCCGACATCGAGGAGGTCCCCCTCACCGGTCGATGCGAACTTCCCCGCCAGCAGCGAGGAGAAGGGATCGCGACGACCGAAACTCGAATAGAAGTACTTTTCCCGGGCCATGAGGAGATCGTCATCGACGGTATCCTCGAGGAACCCGATGGAATCCCCACGGTCCCCTCCCGACGCGTCCGGAGGCGCGGCGAGCGCGGGCGCGCAGGTGAGGATTCCGGCCAGGGCCAGACCCAGGACGGTCCAACGTGTCTGCTTGCTCACTACTCCCCTCCTTCTTCGTGGTCCGCGTCATCCACCGGTGTGGCGTTCGCGGAGGGCGGTGGGGCCTCGGCCAGCGTGTAGGCGGTGGCGACGAAGGACGCCGACACCGTCGACCCCGTGCCGACGTCGACGATGTTCTCGACGAGGCTCAGGTTGCTGACGTTGACGATACGGTCGAGGTTGGCCACCTCGGTAAGGAACGCCCCCACCTGGTGGTATCCGCCGGTCACCCGGACATCGACGGAGTTCTCCACGTAGACCTCGCCCGGAAGCGGGGCATGCGGCTTGAAGAGCTGGAACTCCACACCGGACTGCTGCCCCACCAGGGTCACCTTGCGCAGGAGCTCGGCCAGCTCACGCTCCTCGGGGAGCAGGCTGGAGGCGATCTCCCAGCGACGGTTGAGCACCTTGTACTGGCGCTCCACCTCTTCCATGTTGTTGAGGATCTGCCGCGCCTTGCTCAGATCGGACGAGAGCTGCTGGTACTTCGCTTCCAGTTCCTGGCGTTCCTCGGCCACCGCGCGGTGGCCGAACGGAACGAAGGTGCTGAAGAAGTAGAAGTACACGATCGCTCCCGTCGCGGCGGCGACAAGCAGGATCTTCTGGGTCTTCGGGTTGCGGAAATCCATGGCCTACTCGTCCTCCCCCTCGAGAAGTTCCTCGATGAAGGCGTCGGCGGTTAGATCGCTCGGCGTATCGTCGGGGCTCAGGTCCGCGGTGACGTTGAAGGTGATGACCTCACGCTCCTCGATCAGCCCGCGCTTGGTCTCCACCAGGTCCACGTTCGCGAACATGGCGGAGGCTTCCAGTCGTTTCATCAGCTCGGCCACGATGAGATTGGAGAAGGTCACCCCGCTCATGCTCACCGAGCTCTGGCCGTTCTGGTTCATCTGGACAAGCCAGACGTACTTGGGAATCTCGCGGCTCAGGTTGTCCATGATGCGCACCGAGAAGAACCGCCCGTCGTCGAGCTGACGAATGACGTCGAGCCGCTGATGGAGCTCCTCGCGCTGGGCGGTGAGCTTCTTCACCCGGTCGACCTGCGGCTGGATGGCGCGCACCTCGTCCTGGAGCTGGGCCACGTCGTTGCGCAACGAACCCACCTTGGCGTGCTCGAGCGCCGCGGTCACCCCGACCACGGCAAGCACCACCGCCACCGCGGCCACCGGCACCATGGCGCCGATCTTCGGCATGGCCACACGCCGCGCGGTGACCCGTTCTTCCTTGGGCAGGAGGTTGATTCGGATCATCGGTCATCGACCTTTCTCAGGGCGAGCCCGAGGCCCACGGCCAGGCTCGGAGCAACGTCCTCGGGCCGTTCGCCACCGAACAGGTCGGGGTCGAACTGGAGCCGACGCAGCGGGTCGGCCACCTCGACCGGCGCCGCGTGACGCTGGCTGAGGAACTCCACCAGGCCCGGAATGCGAACGCCGCCCCCGGTGAGGAGGATCCGGTTCAGCTCGTCGGCCTCCCCGGACGTTTTCAGGAACATGATCGAGCGCTCGATGCCGGTGGCCAGCTCGTCGCCGACCTCCGCCACCACCTGGTTCAGGTCGAAGTGGGCTTCCTCCTCACCCCGCACCGCGGCTTCCGCCTCGGTCTGACTCAGGTTGAAGTTCTTCTGCACCGACTCCACGAAGCTCGTCCCGCCCACGCTCAGGTCCTGGGTGTAGAGCGGGATGGCGTTCTTGACCACGTTGATGTTGGTGATCTCGGAGCCGAGGTTGACCATGGCCACGACCTCGTCCGGTGCGAAGTCGTAGTTGAGGCTCACGATGTTCTGCACCGCAAAGGCGCCCACATCGATGACCAGCGGGTTGAGGCCGGCGTCCCGGATGAGGTCGGCGTGGGCCGCGAGCATCTCGCGCTTCGCGGCCACCAGCAGGACCTCCATCTGTTTCGGGTCGGCGTTCTCTTCCAGGATCTGGAAATCGAGGCAGACGTCGTTGATGTCGTAGGGAACGTGTTGTTCCGCTTCCCAGTGGATCGCTTCCCGGGCGTCTTCCGGGGTCATGCGCTCCATCTGGATCTTCTTGACGATGACCGCGCGCCCGGACACGGCCGATGCGACGTTCTTCGTCTTGATCCGCTTGCTCTCGAAAAGGTTCTGCAGCGTCTCCACGACCAGTTGGCGGTCCATGATCTCGCCATCCACGATGGCTTCGGGGAGGAGGCGCGCCGAACCGAAATCCTTCAGCCGGACTTCGGGGCCGTCTCCTTCGCACTGCACGACCTTGACGGCGCTGGACCCGATATCGAGTCCTATGATCGGTTTCTGGCGGTTCCAGATCATTGAGTCACCTACCCTCCCACGTTGTCGGTTCGCATCAAACGGCGGCCCCGCGGTACACGGACTTGCCGGAGCCTCTGTCAGCGGTCGTTCCGCCGCTTGTGACCGGGAGTCCTTGACCGGACCCCGATCGCTCGGGATGCTTAGGGCGAACGGCTTCCCGCACCCACTTACGTCGATCCCGATCGGGCTCCTCTTGAGGGCTTCCTCGCAGGGCGCAACGCGAGTGGGGGTGACCACCCGCTTGGCGTTTCCCGGATCGGGGTTCGCTTAGGGAACATCGGACTCCCCAATGGCCTCTTTAGGAAAAATCACGCGATCCCCCTGCACGATGCACGGGTTGGGCTATGCCGCCCTCGCCCTTGCCCTCGGTCTGTGGACCCTCTGGCGCACGCTGGAGGCCACGGGAGGGGTTCTCGTGCCGCCCCTGGACGACACCTTCATCTACCTCCAGTACGCCCGCATGGCGGCCGAGGGGCATCCCCTGGCCTATCAGCCGGGGGCCGAATCCACCCGCGGCGCGACCAGCCTCATCTACCCGATGCTCCTCGCCCCGTTCTGGAAACTGGCCGGTCCGGAGGGGCTCCTGCGTGCCGCGTGGGCCCTGGGCATCCTGTGCCTGGCCCTGACCGCGCTCGGGGTGGACCGGTGGGCGGCCCGCCGCATCGGCCCGGCTGCCGCCTGGGGGGCGGGGCTCCTGACCCTCCTGTGCGGCCACCTGGTGTGGGGGGCGGCCAGCGGGATGGACATCGCGGTCTACGCCCTCGCCCTGGCGGGGACCCTGGCCGCGGTCCCCTGGTACCAGGACGCCACCTCGCCGGGACGGGGACTTTTTCGCCTGGCCGTCCTGGGACTGTGGATCCTCTTCCTGGCCCTGGCCCGCCCCGAGGGCATGCTCCTGGCCCTGGGGGTCGCCTTGGCCGTCCCCCTGGCCGGCCATGCTCCCAACAGCCGCCGGGCCCGCCTCGTTCTCCTGGTGGCGGCGGGGCTGGGCATCGCGGTGAACCTGGGGGTGAACCTCGCCGCCCTGGGCACCACCACCGCGAACACCCTCGAGGCCAAGGCGGTGTGGAGCGAACAACGCCCCGACGTGCGCGAGGCCACCGTGAAGCGGTTGCCCTGGGTCCTCAAGGAAATCTCCCGCGCGCTGTTCTCGGACTTCCGTTCGGTGGGGTTCCGCTACGGCAGCGGGCGGGTCCTGGAACTGCTCATCCAGATCGGCGCGGTGTTCGGGGCCCTGTGGGCTCTTTTCTGGAAGCGGTCCGGGCTGGCCGAGCGCACCCTGGTCGGCATGCTGTGCGCCGGGCTCCTGGCCGGGCTCATCCCGGCCGGGTTCAACAGCCATCACCACCGCTACCAGATTCCCTATGTCCCCCTGGCCACCGTGCTGGTGGTCCTGGGCTGGTCCCGGCTCCTACCGGCCCGGCTCCCCCGGGCGGTTCGCTGGGCGCCCCTGGTGGCGATCGGGATCCTGCTCCTTCCGGGGCTGGTGCGCTACGTGGGTGCGGTGGGGCGCAACGCCTCGAACATCCATGAGCATCAGGTGGCGGCCGGGCTCTGGATCCGGGACAACCTGCCGGAGAACGCGATCGTCGGGATCAACGATGCCGGGGCCATCGCCTATTACGGCGAGCGCCCGGTGGTCGATCTGGTGGGACTGGTCACCAACGGCTCGGCCCTCCCCAAACGGGCCGGCCCGGCCTGCCTCTTCGAGTGGCTGGAGAGCCTGCCCCACCCGGAGCGCCCCACCCACTTTGCCGTTTTTCCCGAGTGGTTTCCCTACCTGCGCAAGACCTCGCTCATGGACCGGAACCTGACCCAGTTCCTGCTGCGGGACAACACCATCTCGGGATCGGATCTCAAGGTCATCTACAGCGCCAACTGGGGGAACGTGGACAGCGGGGACCACCTGCAGGTGCGGGCCGACCTGCTGGACCTGTGGGGATTCCGGATCATGGATCAGGTGGACGTGGCCGACATGGAAAGCGAGCGCCTCCACGACTATGCCGCCTTTCCCACCTGGCGCGGCACCCTGCGGGAGTTTCCCCTCGCCGGAAGTCCCAACACCTATCTCATCGACGGCGGGCGTCAGCCCACCGGCGGGGAGCGGTTCACCCTGCGCTGCCAGCCGGGGCTGCCCGCGGCCCTGGTCATGCGCACCGAGGCGTTTCGCCCGCTCACCCTGCACGTCTTCGCCGATGGGGAGCCGGTGGGGACGCTTGAGATCGAACGCGCCTCCTCGGTCTGGACGGAATCCGTGTTCCAGATCATGGGGGATGCCCTGACTTCGGAGACGGTGACCCTCGAGTTGCGCCTGCCGGAGGGGGCGGAGCCCTATCCGTCGTTCCACTACTGGTTGCTCCAGTAGGGGTCTAGGGCCGCAGGTACCCCGCGTACCAGTCCACCATCCGGGGTCCGTACATGTAGACCAGCACACCGGCCGGGGCAAGGAAGGTTCCGAACGGGATCGCGGTGCGTCGCCCCCCCTTGTTGAGGGCGATCAGGAGTATCCCCACCACCGAGCCACCCAGCGAGGCCAGGAACACGGTGAGGATCATCCCCTGCCAGCCCAGGAAGGCCCCGAGCATGGCGGCGAGCTTGACGTCCCCGCCTCCCATGCCGTCCCGACCGGTAATCGCCTTGTAGCCCAGGGC
The DNA here is from genome assembly GCA_942491735.1 of Candidatus Eiseniibacteriota bacterium. GTDB lineage: Bacteria > Eisenbacteria > RBG-16-71-46 > JABDJR01 > JABDJR01 > CALOCN01. The sequence continues at coordinate 2,615,063 of CALOCN010000014.1, forward strand.
GACGCCGAGCAGGAGCCCGAACCCGAGCACCGCGCCGAGGAGCGAGTCCAGGAAGGGCAGCGGCCGCACCAGGGTGCTGAGTAGACCCAGGGGGATCCCGCTCAGGGAAATGACGTCGGGAATGATCTGATGGTCGTAGTCGATGAGGGTCACCGCGACCATGGCCAGGGCGAAGTAGAGGGCGGGAACGAGCTCCAACCCCGCGCCGTAGTGCCAGGCCAACAGGACGAACAGCCCCGCGGTGAGGAACTCCACCACCGGGTAACGGAACGAGATGGGCTCGCGACACTGCCGGCAACGCCCGCGTAGCCAGAGCCAGCCCAGGACCGGGACGTTGTCGTAGGGGGCGATCCGTTGATCGCAGCGGGGGCAGGTGGAGGGGGGGGAAACCAGCGAAAGCCCGCGCGGAAGCCGGTAGATGACCACGTTGAGAAAGGAACCAAAACAGGCGCCGAGCGCGGCCGAGGTCAACAGGATCGGCCAACCGGCAAAGACCATGGTCACGACTCCTTGCTCTCCCGGGCCCGTTGCTCGGCGAGCTGGGTCTTCAGTTCCTCGACCTTGCGAATCGCCTTCTCGCGGATCTCGGCGTTCTCGCTCCGCTCGGCCAGTTCCTGCCAGAGCAGGATCGAGGTCTCGATCTCCCCCGCCTTCGCGGAGACGAACGCGGCGAACCGGCTGGCGTACTCCGGGGCGTCCGGCATGGCGGCGGCCCGGGTGAAGTAGTCCGAGGCCAGATCGTAGCGCTTCCAGGCAATGTACTCGACAAACCCGGACTCGAAAAGCACCTCCCAGGACTCGGGATTGTTCCGGCGCCCCTTGGCCAGGAGTTCCAGCCCCTTCTCCGCCGCGCGTCCCTCGGTGTGCAGCACGTACGATCCGAACGTGTACGGCCGGATGAACTGCGGATCGAGGTCGGTGACCACGTCGCACAGGTGGTACATCATCTCGAACTGCTGGTCCCCCCGCACATGCTCCCCGTAGTACTGCACGGTACGCAGCCAGGTCAACGAGGCGGCGGCGTGATGATAGCCGAGCGCGGCCTGTTCCAGCATCTTGCCCGAAGGGTAGTAGAGGAGTTCCTCTCCCTCGGCCCGATCCGACATGGCGGCCGGGGACATCACCCCGGCCAGACTCCAGGCGACGACGAGGACGAGCACGAACGGCCAGGGGGAGGAGGGGGTCATCGGAACTCCCTCCGGGAGAGGACGAGGGTGGCCGCGGCCAGCATGGCGGTGCTGTAGAGCACGGCGTAGAGCGCGGCGGCGCCGATCCGGTCGGGAGTGGGCACGATACCGTAGGCCGCCTCCGGGCGCAGGTTGAAGGCCTCGAGATGGGGCAGCAGCAGGTAGATGACCTGGGCCCCGGTGGCCATCAGCGCGGAGGGCGCCTCCTCGGCAAAGCGGATGAGGTCCTCGGCAAAGTGTCCCAGGATGAACAGGGCCAGGGTGAACACCCCGGCCAGGGCCGGCGAGACGAACGAGGAGAACAGCATGACCACCGAGGTCATGATCATGAACTCGCCGAAGGTGAACAGTGCCGCCACCAGGACCGCCGGTTCGACATGTCCCTCCTGCACGAAGAGCATGGTGCAGAACACCACCGTCATGGCGACGAAGACCAGGACCACCATGGCCAGCAGTCCCAGGTACTTGCCGATGAGGAACTCGGAACGGCGTATGGGCTTGGCCAGCACGGTGAGGATGGTCCGGCGGTCGATCTCGCGATGGACCAGGGTCCCTCCCACCAGGACGATGAGCAGGACACCGACCAGGGACAACGCGGCCAGCCCCAGGTCCCGGGTGATCCGATAGCCCTCGCCCAGCGAGAGCGGGCTCAGGACCACGGACCCTCCGACCACGACGGCCAGATAGAGAAGGAGGATCCACTGCACGCGGTCGCGCCGGGCCTCACGGAATGTGTTGCGGGCAATGGCCAGGATTCTCACGCTGCGCCCCTTCCCAGGTGGTGGTCGGGTTCACCGACCTGCGGCGCGGCGGATCCCAACTCGGAAAGAAAGACCTCTTCCAGGGAGCGGGTGATGGGCCGCACCGCGATGATGTTTGCCTTGGCGTCCATGAGCTGTCGCAGACGCCAGTTGAGTTCGGCCTGGTTGACCGCGTGGATGACGATCCGGTCGCCGTTGCGGCTGGCGATCCCGTCGCCGGCCAGACCGTCGAAGAGCTGGGGCGACAGGTCCCCCACCTCCACGTCATAGCCGGCGTGGTCGTGGCGGACCAGGTCGCTGACCCGCCCGGTGCGCTGGATGCGGCCGTCGACCAGGATGGCCACCCGGTCACAGAGCGCCTCGGCATCGGGCAGCACATGGGAGGAAAAGATCACCGTCTTCCCTTCGTCCCGCAGGCTCAGGATAAGTTCGCGGACCTGCCGGCGACCCACCGGGTCCAGCCCGGACATGGGTTCATCCAGGACCACGAGGTCCGGATCGTGCAGGATGGCCTGGGCCAGCCCCACCCGTTGCAGCATCCCCTTGGAGAACTTCTGCAACCGGCGGGATTCCTTGGGGTTGAGTCCCACCCGTTCCAGCAACGCTTCAATGGCCTCGGCCCGCCCCTTGCGCGGCGTGCCGTGGAGATCGGCGCAGGTCTCCAGGAACTCCCGGGCGGTGAGGTACTGGTAGAAGTAGGGCGACTCGGGCAGGAAACCCACCCGCTTGCGGGGTTGCAGGCTCCCCAGGGGATGCCCCAGGAGCGTCCCACCACCGCCGCTCGGGCGCATCATGCCCAGGACGATCTTCATGGTGGTCGACTTGCCGGCGCCGTTGGGGCCCAGGAGCCCAAACACCTCGCCCCGCGGAACGGAAAACGTGACGTCGTGCAGGACCTTGATCTTCCGGCCCCAGTTGGACCGGAAGGACTTGACCAGCCCGGTGACCGAGAGGACCGTGTCCTGGGGACCGGCTTGCTGCCGGTCGTACTCCTCTAGCATCGAGACCTCCCCCACGGAGAATTAGGCAACAGTGACTCGATGAACTTATCGGCTGAGGTCAGCCATTCCTTAACCGACGAAGTGCAATCCATCCCGAAAAAGAGGCGGACCCGGATGAACCGGACCCGCCTTCCGGCTTCGTCGGGAGGAAGGACTACGAACCGTTGTTGAGCGAGAGGCTCAGCAGGGCGTCCTTGCCGTAGCCACGCAACACGTAGTTGGTCGTGGTGGCGGTGGTGAAGCCCAGATCGCCGGCGGTCGTGGGGGCCACGAAGTCCACCGCGCTCTCGGCGCCGTCGAACGGGTTCGTCGGCCACGCATCCCCCGGGCAGTTGCCCTCGACCGCGGCGCTGTTGGCCGCGAGCGGATAGGTCCCGTCGTTCTGGACCGCGAAGTCCTCGACCGCGACCTGCACCGTGTGCATGTTGCTCTTGACGCTGCCCTCACGCGCGCGGGCCTGCATGGAAACGAAGTTGACCACGGCGATGGACGCCAGGATCCCGATGATCACCACGACGATCATCAGCTCGATCAGGGTGAAGCCCTTGTTGTTGCGGAGCATTGACTCGACCTCCCGGTCCTCCTCGGACCCTTTGATGGTTTCCCGGAGCATGATTCGGTATCGGCTGGGGACGGGCCGGCCACAAAAAGACAAAGCGGCGGGTCCAGTGAACCGGACCCGCCGCTCTAATCGATCAAGGATCGAGGACTACGAACCGTTGTTGAGCGAGAGGCTCAGCAGGGCGGACTTGCCGTAGCCACGCAACACGTAGTTGGTCGTGGTGGCGGTGGTGAAGCCCAGATCACCGGCGGTCGTGGGAGCCACGAAGTCCACCGCGCTCTCGGCGCCGTCGAACGGGTTCGTCGGCCACGCATCACCCGGGCAGTTGCCCTCGACCGCGGCGGTGTTGGCCGCGACCGGGTAGGTCCCGTCGTTCTGGACCGCGAAGTCCTCGACGGCGAGCTGCACGGTGTGCATGTTGCTCTTCACGCTACCCTCACGGGCACGATCCTGCATGGAAATGAAGTTGGGAATGGCGATGGCCGCCAGGATCCCGATGATGACGACGACGATCATCAGCTCGATGAGGGTAAAACCCTTGGAGTTCCGGAGCATTGACTTGACCTCCTGGCCCGCTAGGACCGTTGGACTTTGACGTTGTAAAAGCGCTGGCTTCGATCGCCTGCCGGGCTTCGAAACCGCAACCGCGAAGTACTATTGCAACCGGTGTGCCAAAACCGTTCTTCCGACTGAAGATCAAGCAACATGCTGCCGGACAACAACTTGCAACACGGGTTGTTCCGGGCCGAGTTTCCGCCCCCTTGTCCAACCGGTCAATTTCCGTGCGTCGTGCAAACCGCCCGTGCCGGCTGCACGATCTTGCAGGCTGCAGGGCGTCCTGCCCGGAACGGCGAATCTGCACGACACGACAAAGCCCACGGGACATCCCGTGGGCTTCATCTGAATCGTGTGCGGAGGGATCGAGGGGCCGGGCATCATGCCGCCGCGTCGAAGCTCTCCTCGAATCCGTCCTCGTCCGGCGTTCCCTCCAGGAGACCCAGCGCCTTGTAGGCCTGGAGCTTCCGGTAGAGGGTGGAGGCGTTGATGCCGAGGATCTCCGAGGCGCGCTTCTTCTGCCACCCGGTATGGCTCAGGACCCGCAGGATGTACTCCCGCTCCAGTTCCTCCAGGGTCATGCTCGGGTGATCGATGATGAGGCTTCCCTTGCCGCTTTCGCCCCGGATCACCTTCTCGGGCAGATCGCAGAGCTCCACTCCTTCCGACTCCGAAAGAATGACCGCGCGCTCGATCACGTTCTCGAGTTCCCGCACGTTGCCGGGCCAGGTATAGGCGACGAGGGCGTCGAGGGCCTGCTTGGTCACCTGCTTGGGCCCCTTGGGTCCCAGGAAACGCTTGAGAAAGTGGTCTGCCAGAATGGGAATGTCGTCGTGGCGCTCGCGCAGCGAGGGCAGCCGCACCGGGATGACGTTGAGCCGATAGTAGAGATCGGTACGGAACTTCCCGTCCCGCACGTCCCGCTCGAGGTCCGCGTTGGTGGCGGCCACGAGACGGACATCGATCTTGATCGGCTTGGTGCCGCCGACCGGGATGATCTCCCGTTCCTGGAGGGCGCGCAGCAGCTTGACCTGGGTGGCCGGCTGCATCTCGCCCACCTCGTCGAGGAAGAAGGTGCCCCCCTCGGCGACCTGGAACAGGCCCATCTGGTCCCGCACCGCCCCGGTGAAGGAGCCCTTCATGTGGCCGAACAGGTTGGACTCGAGCAGGTCCTTGGGGAGGGCGCCGCAGTTGATGGAGACGAACGGTCCGGTGGCGCGTCGGCTGCGGTAGTGGATCTCCTTGGCGATGAGTTCCTTCCCGGTCCCCGACTCCCCCCGGATGAGGATGGTCGAGTCGGTCTCGGCCACCTTGTCCACCATCTTGAACACGCTCATCATCTGCTCGGAGCGGCCAATGATCTCCTTGGTCGCGTGCGTCTTCTGGAGCTGGCGCTTGAGATAGACGTTCTGGGAGCGCACCTTGCGCATCTCGAGGGCGTTGCGCACCACGAGCTTGATCTCGTCGTTCTTGGCGCTCTTCTCCATGTACTGGAAGGCACCGAGGTTGAGCGCGTCGATCGCCGACTCCTGCGATGCATAGGCGGTCATGATGATGACCGGCAGGGTGGGGTCGATCTTCTTCGACTCCTCGAGAAGACGGATTCCGTCCATTTCCGGCATCTTGACGTCGGTGATCATGACGTCGGGCGCATTGTCACGGACCATTTCCAGCGCCTCGGCCCCCGATCCCGCGGTCATGACCTCATAGTTCTCACGGCGGAGCAACGCCGAGAGGAACTGGATCATGCTCTTCTCGTCGTCGACTACCAGGATCTTGTGCTGCGCCATCGTGGCTTCGTCCTTTCTTTCCATGTTCCCCTACGCTGCAACGAGCGCTCCGGCGCCCTGTTCGGCCGGAGCGAGCACGATGCGGAACACCGCACCGCCGCCTTCGGCCTCCGTAAGCTTGAGTTCCCCGTCGTGGTCCTCCACGAAGCGGGACACCACCGCCAACCCCAGCCCGGTTCCTCCCGGTTTGCTGGTGTAGAACGGCTGAAAGACCCGTTCCCGATCCTCGGTCGCGACCCCCGGACCGTCGTCGGCCACCTCGATGAACGGCCGGCCGGCGGTGATGCCGGTGGCCACGGTGACCTTCCCGTCCGGCCCCACCGCGTCGGTCGCGTTGAGGATGAGGTTCTTCAGGGCCTGTCGGGTCTGGTCCGGATCGGCATGGGCGAACACCGGCTCCCCCACCACCGAGACCGGCGGTCCCCCGCGGCGGGCGACCGAGATCGCCTCCGCGGACTCCCGGGCCACCTCGGCCAGGTCCACCGTCCCGGGCCGGGGCGCCTCACTGCGCGTGTAGTTGAGCAACGCCCCCACGAACCGCTCCACGTTCTCGGTTTCCCGCTCGATCACCTGGAACAGACGCGTCTGCTCCTCGTCCAGCGCCACTTCCTGGGCCAGGATCTGCACCGACCCGCTGATCGGGAGCACGCTGTTGCGGATCTCGTGGGCAATACCCGCCGCCAGCTCTCCCACCGCGGCCAGACGATCCCGCCTGCGGTCGAGTGATTCCTGTCGTTGTACTTCGGTCAGATCCTGGAACAAGGCGACCACTCCCGTTGTCTTGCCGTTCGGCAACGCCAGCACGGTGATTCCTACCCCAAGCGGAACCCGCTTGCCCGCCACCGTGACCTCGACTCCGATCCGGCTGTCCGGTCCTCCGTCCATGGCCGCAAGTGCCGCTTCCACCAGGGGACGCGCCCCCGCGGGAAACACCTCTCCGGCCAGCTTTCCTTCCACGAGCTCGCGCGAGACCCCCAGGGTCCGCTCCCCGAGCCGGTTCACGTGCACCACCCGTCCCTGGCGATCCAGGGTGAGCAATCCGCTCCCCAGGTGCTGCACCACCGCCTCGCTGTCCAGCCGGCCCTGCACGGCCTGGCTGGCGAAGTCGAGCGCCTCGCCCCGGGACAGCATCACCGCCCGTGAACGGTCGGTGACCAGCCCCAGCACCAGGACCAGCACCCCCTGGGTGACCAGCCAACCCGGCGCGGTTCCCGGATCGGGTACCGCGGCCACCGAGGCGACCAGGGCCACCCCGGCCAGCAGGCTCAGCACCAGGGAGGTTCGCCCTCCCACACACAACCCGGCCGCGAAGGCCACCAGCGGAAAAAGGAGCGTGAGCCCCGAGTCCGCCCGTCCGGTGGCGACCACCGCCAGGCTGATCCACACGATGTCGGCGAGGAAGAGCAGGACGCTCCACGGGCGTCGTTCCCCTCCTCCCCAGGTAATCGCCCCTCCCAATGCCGCGGCTCCCGCGGCCAGATGGAGAAGCTCCGGATACCGGGCCTGCCCTCCGGCGAGGATGGCCAGCCCGGCCATGAGGACCGCGGCCCCCATGCGCGCCACGATGAGCCAGGGCCCACCGGGGTCGCTGCTCCGGATTCCGGATGATCTAGTCACCTCCGGCGACCACCGAGACCAGCTTGAACATCGGCATGTACATGGCCACCACCATGCCGCCCACGATCAGTCCCATGACCACGATCATGACCGGCTCGATGACCGAGGTCAGCGTGTCCACCGCGGTGTTCACCTCGTCGTCGTAGAAGGTGGCGATCTTGTTGAGCATCTCGTCGAGCGCGCCGGTTTCCTCACCCACCCCGATCATCTGCACCACCATGGGCGGAAAGACGTCGGAGTTCTTGAGCGGCGCGGCAATGGTTTCACCCTCGCGGATGGAACCGCGGGTGGCCATGATGGCCTCCTCGATCACCATGTTCCCCGAGGTCTGCGCGGTGATCTCGAGACCGTCCAGGATCGGCACACCGGAGGAGATCAGGGTCCCCAGGGTGCGGGTGAAGCGGGCGATGGCCCCCTTGCGCAACACGTCCCCGAGAATGGGGATGTTGAGCTTGATCCGGTCGATCCGTCGCCGGCCCCCCTCGGTGGCGTAGTACCGGCGGTAGGCCATGACCGCACCGATCAGTCCGGCGATGATCATGTACCAGCTCGAGCGCAGGAACCCCGACATCCCCAGGACGATCTTGGTCGGCAGCGGCAACTCGCCGCCGAACTCCAGGAAGATCTTGGCGAAGGTGGGAATGATGAAGAGCAGCATGAAGGTGGTCGCGCCGAGGGCGACGAAGAGAACGACCATCGGATAGGTCATCGCGCTCTTGACCTTGCGCCGCAGGGCCTCGGCCTTCTCGATATAGGTGGCCAGCCGCAGCAGGATGTCGTCCAGCACACCGCCGGCCTCGCCCGCTTCCACCATGTTGGTGAACAGCTTGTCGAAGATCTTGGGGTGCTTGCGCAACGCCTCGGCCAGGGTGGACCCGGCCTCCACGTCGTGCATGACGGTGGTGATCACGGCCTTGAAGGCCACGTTCTCCTGCTGCTGGGACAGGATCTCCAGACACTGCACCAGCGGCAGACCCGCGTTGATCATGGTCGCAAACTGCCGGGTGAAGATGGCCAGCTCGCTGATCTTGACGCTGCTCCCCTTCATCTTGAAGCTCAGGGAGAGCGGTTTGGGTTTCTCGCGCACGAACTGCGCGATGACCCGCTTCTTGCGGAGCTGGGCCAGGGCTTCTTCCTGGCTCCCAACCGTCAGCTCTCCGGTCTGGATCTCTCCGGAGAGGGTTTTTCCTTTCCAGACGTATGTTGGCACAGGTGAATCCTCCTAGCTCAAGCGGCTCGCAGCCCGCTCTTCTGGATCATGGTGTCGAGCTCCGCGGGATCGAAGCTCCGGGATACGACCTCCTCGTACGTGCACAGCCGGTTGGCGTACGCGCCGAAGAGGGCCTGGTTCATGGTCGACATGCCGTGCTTGGTGCCGGCCTGCATGAGGCTGTAGATCTGGTGGGTCTTGCCTTCACGGATGATCGCCTTGATGGCGGGAGTGCACACCAGGATCTCGGGGACCAGCACCCGACCGCCCCCCCGCGCCTTGGGCAGGAGCTGCTGGGACACGATCCCCTCCAGCACGAAGGCGAGCTGGGACATGATGTGCTGCTGCTGCCCCTCGGGGAACACGTCCACGATGCGGCTGACCGCCTCGTAGGTCGAGTTGGTGTGCAGGGTGGCGAAGACCAGGTGACCGGTCTCGGCCGTGGTCAGCGCGGCCTGGATGGTCTCGAGGTCCCGCATCTCCCCCAGCATGATCACGTCCGGATCCTGCCGCAGGACGTACTTCAGGGCGGTCCCGAACGTCTCGGTATCCGATCGCACCTCGCGCTGGTTCACGATGCACTTCTTGTGCTGGTGCACGAACTCGATCGGATCCTCGATGGTCATGATGTGCCCGCGCCGGGTCTCGTTGATGAGGTTGATGAGCGCGGCGAGGGTGGTCGACTTGCCGCTGCCGGTGGGTCCGGTGATGAGCACCAGTCCCTTGGGCTTGTGGGCGAAATTGACGATGGTCTTTTCCAGCCCCAGCTGGTCCACGGTCTGGACCTGATAGGGAATCTGGCGGATGGCCATGCTGACCACCCCCCGCTGGAGAAAGACGTTGCCCCGGAACCGGGACAGCCCCGGGATCCCGAAGGACACGTCCAGTTCCTTGTTGATCTCGAACCGCTTGCGCTGCTCCTCGGTGAGCACGGCATAGGCCAGCTTCTCGGTCACGTCGGGAGTGAGCGGATGGTACTTGCCCGGGAGCAGCTTGCCGTCCACCCGGAACATGGGCGGCACCCCCGCGGTGAGATGGAGATCCGAGGCGTTCATCCCGATCGTCTCCTTGAGCAGCTCGTGCATGGAAACGTCGATCTTGGCGCCCTGGTTCTTCATCACCGGACCGTCCGACGAGGCGGGTCCCAGTGCGTTTCTCGGATCAGTCATCCTTCGCGGTCTCCTTCAACACCTCTTCCGCGCTGGTGATCCCGTCCAGGAGCTTCATGATGCCGTGGTTACGCAGCGACAACATGCCTTCCTGGATGGCGAACTCGCGGATTTCCGAGGTGGGGTCTCGATTGAGGATCATGTCCCGGATTCCCGGGGTGACCGGCATCACTTCATAGGCACCGGTACGTCCCTTGTAGCCGGTGTTGTTGCACTCCACGCATCCCACCCCGACCCACATGGTCCGCCCCTTGGCCTCGTCGGGATCGATGCCCAGGTCCGCGGCCACTTCCTCGTGCATGTCCTGCTCCTCCTTGCAGCTCTTGCAGAGCTGGCGGATGAGACGCTGGGCCATGATGAGGTTGACCGAGGAAGCGACCAGGAACGGTTCCACGCCCATGTCCACCATCCGGTTCAGGGTGCTGGGGGCGTCGTTGGTGTGCAGGGTGGAAAGGACAAGGTGGCCGGTGAGGGCGGCCTTGACTCCGATGGAGGCGGTCTCGATGTCCCGGATCTCACCCACCATGACGATGTTGGGATCCTGTCGAAGGAACGCCCGCAGCGCGGCGGCGAAGGTCAGACCGACTTCCTCGTTCACGTTGACCTGGTTGATCCCGTCCAGGTTGTACTCGACGGGATCCTCGGCGGTCATGATGTTGGTGTTGGGCTTGTTGACCATGGTGAGGGCGGAGTACAGGGTGGTGGTCTTGCCGCTTCCGGTGGGACCGGTCACCAGGACCATGCCGTAGGGCATCTTGACCGCCTTGACCAGCTTGGCCAGGGACCGCTCCTCGAACCCCAGCTTGGTCAGGTCGATGTTGAGGTTCCCCTTGTCGAGGATCCGCATCACGATCTTCTCGCCGTAGATACAGGGCAGGCTGGACACCCGCAGGTCCACGTTCTTGTTGAGGATGCGCAGCTTGATGCGACCATCCTGGGGAACGCGACGCTCGGCAATGTCGAGCTCGGACATGATCTTGAGACGGGACAGGATGGCCGCCTTGAGCCGGTAGGGCGGGCTCATCATCTCGTAGAGCTCGCCGTCGATGCGGAACCGGACCCGCATGGTCTTCTCGAACGGCTCCACATGGATGTCCGAGGCGCCCTTGCGGATCGCGTCGGCAAGCAGGGAGTTGACCAGCTTGACCACCGGGGCTTCGTCGCCGGTGATCTCGCTGAGGTTGACCATGTCGTCGTCGCCGTCCTCGACGATCTCCAGATCGTCGTCGAACTCGGCCATCACGTTGGCCAGCGACTCGTGGGAATCGTAGAAGCGATCGATGGCCTTCTTGAGCGCCGCTTCGGTGGCGACCCGGGTCTCGATCTCGCAGCCGGTGATGAACTTGATGTCATCGAGGGCGAAGATGTTCGAGGGATTGGACATGACCACGGTGAGACGACGTCCCACCCGCTTGTAGGGCACGACCTGGAAACGGCTGGCCACGTCGGCCGGAATGAGGCGGATCAGCGCGGGGTCGACATCGACCTCGTCGATGTTGACCGTGGGAACGCCGAAGTGCTCGGTGAGGAACGCCTTGTATTCCTCGTCCGTCACCGCACCCAGGCGCACCAGATGCTGCGCGACCGTTCCACCGTCGGCCTTCTGCAACCGTTCCGCATCGGCGATCTGCTGCTTCGTGATGTTCTTGCGCTCGATGAGTCGCTGCGTGAGCGTATCCTGCACCCCAGCCTCCGAGTAACCGACATGGAACACGCGAGCCGACACGACCCGCCTGGCCGCATCGATCAGGGGCAGAATGCTTCCACCCGACTCGCCTTTTGCAAGGTATCGGCCCTTTCCCGCGAAACTGAGGCGGGAAACGGTGCGACCCGCCCTCTCCATGGGGCTTGCCACCCACGGGGGCGGGTGGCTCAGGGCAGGGCGAGACGATCCCGGAGCCGGGCTACCGTGGCCGGCCCGATCCCCCGCACCCGCTGCAGGTCCTGGGCCGCCCCATAGGGGCCGTTGAGGAGCCGATCCTCGACGATTCGGGCGGCCAGGGCCGGTCCGATCCCCGGAAGTTCCATCAGGGCGGTCACATCCGCGGTGTTGGGATCGATCCTCGCCGAGGGCGGCTCGGGCGGCTGCGGACCGATCAGGACCGGGTCCTCCACCCGGGGCGGCGCCAAGGGTGGGTTCTCGACCGTCTCGATCCAGGCCGCCACCTCGGGGGAAAGGCTCCGCCCCCCCCGGACCAGGGTTCCCAGCAGGGAGAGGACAAAGATCAGCAGGGCGAGACGACGCTCGCCGGGAGTCACCCAATGCAGCCGCATGCAGCGGTTCCTTCCCGGACGGGGAAGGAGGGAGGCGGGCCGGTCAGTCGAGCAGGTAGAGGGTCAGGCCCAGGGAGAAGGTCCGGGGGGCAATGGCCACCGGGTTCAGATCCTCGAACCGGAGGTCCGAGGCGATCGCGGTATCAGCGATGTTTCTCAGGGCGAAGGTCAGGATCCCGTTGTCGATGCGCCCCACCACGACGAGGTTCCCGACCGAACCCACCGCGGTCCGATCCCCGGCCGGACTCGTTCGCGGCCCGATCAACATGCCGCCCAGCGCGATGTCCAGGGCCAGGCTGCGTAGCAGGGTGCCCCGGTAGTGCAGGGCGCCGTCGGCCAGCCACTGGGCCAGGTAGGGGACCTGGGCCGCGTCCCGGCCATGGATGCGCCCCCGACCGTCGGCGTAGAAGCCCCGGCCAAGGTCGAAGCGGAACTCACCGAACGCACCCCCGAAGCGGTCTTCGGTGTCCGGGGCCAGTTCCGGCCCGTACGGCGGGGTGATCCACAACGGATTGGAGTCCAGCCGGTATCCGGTCACCCGGGCAAGCCATCCCCCCAGGTGCAGACGAAGGCGCCCCCACTCCCCGGCTCCTTCCAGCCGCAGCGCACCGCGACGTTCGGGGTCCTGGGTGGTCTCGAATCGCTCCAGATGCTCGTCCAGCCCGGTCTCGGGAGTGGGGCGATCCAGCCCCAGGACGAGGGCGGGCAGATCCTCGTCATGACTGACCGCGGCCCGGAACGTCCAGGCGGAAAGGGTGCGCTGCAGCGATGCGACGCCCTGCCAGGTCCATCGGTAGGGCTCCTGGTAGCCGCCCCCCACCATGACCCCTCCGGTCCATTGGTCCCCTTCCCGACTCCAGGCCAGGGCACCCCGCCCCCCGCGGAAGGTCCTCTCGGAAGGCAACGCCACGTCTCCCGAGAGCGGCTGCCCCCCCCGCCGTCGCTCCCAATCCCCCACAAGTCGCGCCTGGAGACCGGCCATCGGCGTGGCCCAGTCCGCGGTCGTGGTGACCCCATCCATGATGAGTTCCACCCATCCGGGTCCACGCAGCGACTGGCGCCGCCACATGACTCCGAGCCGGGTCTCGCCGCCCAGAACCGGGCCGGTCAGGGTGCCGTAGAACCGCTTGGCGCCCTCGGACATCTCCCCCCCCGAGATCTGCGTCAGGTCACGCCCACCGAGGCTGCCCCCGAGGGTGAAGTCGGGCCGGTCGCCCGGCACCGAGGCCACATGGACCCAGAGCCGTGAGCGCTCGATCTCGTTGACCAGGGACACGCCCCCTTCGAACCGATCCTCGAAATCGAGAGTGACATCGACCGGGCCGAGGTTGCGCACCATGGCGAACTCCGCGGTGCGCTTGCGGTAGCTTCCGCTGGTCAGCGAGACCTGGCTCTGCGTATCCCGTCCCGGCGACGGCGGGGCCCCCAGGTCCAGCGTGTTCCCCGAGGCATCCCAACGCTCCCGCCAGCTCCCGGTCCAGATCAACGGCAGGTCCACCGGCTCGGCCACGGTGTGGACGCGGCCGCTCAAGGGGATCCGCATGAAGGAGAGCTGAAGCCGATCCCAACCCCACCCCCAGCGATCCAGGTTGGGCCGCATCCCGGGGGACGTGGTGCGGGAGGCCTCGCGCGCCACCAGCACATCGCCCGAACGGATCGAGGGCAACCCCAGCACCGCGACCCGCGCCATGCTGAAGTCCTGCCAGAGACCGGGGAGGGTGGCATCCACCTCCCGCAACTCCCACCACCGGTCCGATCGCGCGGGCGGCGCGGGGGGGGCATCGGCGGTGGAGTCGGCCTGATTGGGGGCCGGCCCGAGGATGGGTTCCAGGGTGTCCTCCTGGGCCGTCGCGGGCAGGGAGAACCCCAGACCGATCAGCAGGAGAAGGGTCGCGGCCGGCCACCACCCGCGCTCCCGGGCCAGTCGCCGCAGCATGTGCACGGCGGGTGCCCCGGCCAGGGCGAACAGCAGGGTATTGGTGACCATCTGCACCAGGCCAAAGCTCATCCCGGCCATCCAGAACGCGGTGAAGGAGGTCTCCCCCCCCGAGAACAGATAGGCATCCATCGCGTTGACCATGGCCTGGAACAGGGCGGCCAGGAGGAAACCGATCACGGGAAGCGCCAGCAATGCCCGTCGCCGCCAGGGTCCCGGGCGACGCCACACCACGGCCCAACCCCCTCCCACCAGCCCGGCCAGGGCCATCCCCGCCGCCTGGGCACACAGCACCGGCAAGGGAGACGGGGCAAACCCGCGCAACGCGCTGTTGGCCAGCACGTAGAGCGGCATCCCCACCACACCCACCAACGCCCCCCGGCGGGCACCCAGGAGCACCCCGGCACAGAAGACGGTGAGGGTAATCAACTCGACATTGGGGACCAGGGCCAGGGTCAGCCCCGCCGTGACCACGGCGGCGATGAACACGGCGGTCAGGGCAAGGCGTTGCAACTCGGACATTCAGTCTCTTTGCGGGGAGGTCCGGATGTCGGTGAGGTGGGAGTTCAGGCGCGACGCTCGCGCAGGCGTTCGAGAAAGGCGACCGAGACCGGTTCCTGTCCAACGCGCGCATCGCCGACGGCAGGTCCATGATAATCGGAACCCCCCGATGGGACCAGATCCAGACGGGCGGCCAGTTCGAGGAATCGCCGGCGGGCCCGGGGGTCGTGGACCGGATGCCAGACCTCGATCCCATCCAGACCCGCTTCATGCAGGATCTCGATGACCCCCGCGTCGCGCAGGGTGCCGGGATGGGCCAGGACCGCCACCCCGCCCGCCTCGCGGGCCCAGGTCACCGCTTCGGGGGGCGTCGGACCGGGCTTGGGGACATGCCCGGGACCGTCCGGGCGAAGATAGCGACGGAATGCGTCCTGGACCGAGCTTGCCGCCCCCGAGGCAACCAGCGCGCGGGCCACGTGCGGCCGACCCAGGGTCCCCTGTCCCGAGTGGGCCTGGACGTCCTGGAGGGTGATCGCGACCCCGTGGCGATTGAGACGACGCACCATCTCCGCGGTGCGATCCCTGCGATGGAGGGCCAGGGTGGCCAGGCGCTCGCGCAGGACCGGGTCCCCGGGATCCACGAACAGACCCAGCACATGCACATCCGAGTCCTGGTGGCGGGAAGAGATCTCGACTCCGGGAATCGCCTCCATGTCCCCGGCGGCTTCGCGGAACGCGGGAAACCCGTCCAGGCAATCATGGTCGGTCAGGGCGAACGCGACCAGACCGGCATCGCGTCCCCGTTGGGCGAGCACCTCGGGAGTGTCCTCGCCGTCGGAGAAATGACTGTGGGCGTGCAGATCGACCCGGGGCGGGTCAGGCCGCTCCCCGCTCACGCCGATCTCCCAGCGTGCTCAGCCGTTCCATGGCCTCGGTCAACTCCCCGTCGAGCTCCAGGGCGAGTTCGTACGCGGTTTCCGCTTCGTCCCATTTCGCCAGTGCCTCGTAGGCCCGACCCTGGGCCACGTAGAGACGCGCCTCGGTGTCGTGATCCGCAGACTGAAGAAGTTCATCGAGAACACCGATCGCATCCTCGTTCCGCTCCGTCTGAAGATAGCACTCGGCCAACATCTCGAGGGCGCCGATCCGGTGCTCCTGGGAGTCGCGGGCGACCTCGAACTCGTAGGCCGCTTCCTTCCACAGCCCCATCTCCTTGTAGGCCATGCCCAGATCGTAGTGACTCTGGGAGTCCTCGGCCGGGATCTGCTCCGCCACCGCGGAGTGGAACTCGTCCAGGATCTGGGTCAGGTCGAACAGGCTCTGGGTCTCTTCCTCGGTCCGGGCGTTCTTGTCGTCGCGAACGTCGATCTGGGCGCCCTGGACCTCGCTGCGCACGGGCCGCAGGTCCCCGAAGTTCACATCCTCGACGCCGTCCATGTTCTTGAGACGGGCTACCCGGGCGGTCGCCTTGGCGTTGCCGGCGTCGAAGGCCAGGACCCGCTCGAACTGCAGCTTCGCTTCGCCGTACATGGCCCGGGCCAGCAGGACGTCGCCCAGCTCGCAGCCCCAGTTGGCCATCTTGCCCTTCTCGCCGTTGATGTGGGCGATCTCGACCAGGCCACGCAGCGCATCCAGATGGTTGGGATCCATCTTCACCACGCGCTCGTACAGATCCTCGGCCTCCCGACTCCTGCCCCGCTTGAAATAGGCACGTGCGGCGCGCATGTACTCGCGCTGGGCCCGGGTCGGCTCCCCCTTGGAAACGAATTCCAGGGCTCGCTGCAGCAGATCGTCGGGATCCTCGTCCAGATCCGCATCCGCATCGGGCATGTCGACGTCGTCCGACGAGCCGGGAGCGGCAATGTCCAGGGTCGAAACGGGATCCGCGGGCGCCTCGAGAACCGGAGCCGCCTCCGGTTCGATGGCCTCGGGCTCGGGCTCGGTCTGAGCCTCGGCCTGGGCTTCCATCTCGGCCAGGATCGCGTTGGGATCCTCGATCTCGTCGATGACCAACTCGGCGGGTGCCGCCGACGCTTCGTCCGCGATCTCCGGATCGAGCTCGAGGGACGGCGGGGTCCCGGCCGGGACCTCCTCGGGGATCCCGTTGGTCTCCGGTTCCGGTGTCGCGTCCAGCTGCACCGAGCCGAAGTCGACCGGGTCCTCGTCGTCCAGCGAGAAGGCAAGTGCGTCCGACGCGGCGGCCGGAGCGGCTTCGGACGGGGCATCGAAATGCACCGCGCCCGGATCGATAAAGGTGTCGTCCTGTGCCGCCGGGGCCGACCCGATGCTGGGCGGCGCGGCCATATCCGTCGCGGCATCCACGTCCGGGTTCAGGTCCATGGCCAACCGGGTCAGACGTTCCTCCGACGGGGTATCGCCGACCGCCCCGGCCTGGGTCGCCTGATGGAACACGGCGCCGGCCAGCACGTCGGCCCGTCCCACCTTCTGGGCCGCGGCCACGATCCGGTCCACCAGGGCAAAAGAGGGAAGCTGGAGACCCAGGATGCGGACGCTGACGTCCTCGACCTGCTGCTCGGCGTCCTCCCCGGAGGGATCCACGTTCTCGAGGAAGTGCATGTAATGGGTGCAGGCTTCGTTGGAGAGGCCTTCGTTCGCGTAGAGGTCGCCCAACCGCTGGTGGATGACCACCTTCTGCGGAGCGATCCGGGTGATCTTCTTGGCCAGGGCGATGGCGCTCCGGTTCAATCCGGATTCGGCGTAGCTGTTGAGGGCCTCCACATACCGTTCCACCGCACTCAGCTGTTCGCCGATCCGCAGCAGGAGATCACCGTAGACCACGTAGTCGTACGGATCCATCTCGCCCATCTCGGCGAGTTTGCCGTACTCCTCCACTGCTTCGGCATAGTCTTTCTTGAGGACCAGCTGCTGGGCCTTGCGCTTCAGGCTCGCCATGTTGCTCAACGAGACGCCCCCTCTATCCCCGCCGCGAAGCGGCGTTGGGCGATGACAGGAACCGGCGCGATTGCCCCGGCTGGGTCGGTCGACCCTCCAAGTCGGTTATATCGGTGCGAATTGACGGATCCTTACCAGGAAGTCGCCAACCGATCGGAAACCCGCTCGGCGGGAAATCCCACCCACCCCTCGGGCAGGCTGCCCTGGTTATCGGAGGGGAGGGCCCGCAACCTGAATCCCGGAACGGAACACGGCGCGAACGTGGGGAACCCCATAGTGGTAGGGCACTTGCCGATGACCGGGGAGATCGAGGATCTGGAAGTCGGCCCGGTAGCCGGGACGCAGACGCCCAAGGCGATCTGCCCGATCCAGGGCGGCCGCTCCGTTGACCGTCGCCGCCACCAACGCCTCCTGTGGAGAGAGCCGCAACTGGAGGCAGGCCAGGGTGGTCATGAGCGGCATGCTCTGCGACATGGAGGACCCCGGGTTGCAGTCGGTCGCCACCGCGAGCGGGAGCCCGGCCTCGACCATGGCCCGGGCCGGGGCCTTCTCCGGGAGATTGAGGAAGAACGAGGTCCCGGGGAGGAGGACGCCCACCACCCCCGAGGCGGCCATGGCCCGGGCCGCTTCCACGGGGGTCCCATGGAGATGGTCCGCGCTCACCGCCCCCAACTCCGCGGCAAGGCGCGATCCCCCGGTGTCGCCGAACTCGTCCGCATGCAGCTTGAGCCGCAGACCGTGGGCGCGCGCCGCGGTCAGGATTTCCCGGCTCTCGTCCGGCGTGAACACGCCTTCCTCGCAGAACACGTCACAGAATTCCGCCAGTCCTTCCTTGGCCACGGTGGGGATCATGGTCTCCACGACCTGGCGGATATAGGCCGCACGGTCCTCCCGGTACTCGACCGGGATCTCGTGCGCTCCCAGGAAGGTGGCCACCACGTCGATCGGGTGCGACCGGGCCAGCTCGCGAATGAGCCGGAGCGCGCGCAGTTCCTGGTCCACGGTCAGCCCGTAGCCGCTCTTGATCTCGAGGGTGGTCGTGCCCTGGGCCAGGGCCAGGTCCAGGTTGCGTCGGGCCCGCTCCAGGATGAGCTCGTCCGGCGCCTCGCGAAAGTGGCGCACGCTGGCGTGGATACCGCCCCCCGCCGCGGTGATCTCCTGGTAGGTGCGCCCCGCGATCCGCATCGCGAACTCGTCCTCGCGGGTTCCGGCAAACAGCAGATGGGTATGGGCATCCACCCACCCCGGAAGCACGGTGGCCCCCCCCAGGTCCAGGATCCGCGCCGCGCTGCCGTGACGCCGTTCCACCTCGGCCTGGGTGCCGGCGGCCACCACGCTTTCCCCCCGGATGGCCAGGGCGCCCCCTTCCACCGAACCGCAGTCCGACTGGGCCGGGCCGGCCTGGGGCCCGTCCCCCTCTCCCATACGGCAGAGATCCCCGATGTTGACCAGCAAAAGGTCGATGGACATCAGATGTCCCGATCCAGCATGGGGAGGTTGAGCCGCTCGGCACGGGCGGTATCGCGGGCGAGGGCATAGCCGGCGTCGGCGTGGCGGGCCACGCCGATGCCAGGGTCGTTGGTCAGCACCCGTTCCAGCCGGGCCGCCGCTTCGGGCGTTCCGTCCGCCACCACCACCAGCCCCGCGTGCAGGGAGAGCCCGATCCCCACCCCGCCGCCGTGATGGAAGGAGACCCAGGTCGCGCCGCTGGCCGTGCTGAGCAGGGCGTTGAGAATGGGCCAATCGGCGATGGCGTCGCTGCCGTCCATCATGGCCTCGGTTTCCCGGTAGGGACTGGCCACCGAACCGGTATCCAGATGATCGCGGCCAATCACGATGGGCGCGCTTACCTTGCCCGAAGCGACCAGGTCGTTGAACAGCTTCCCCGCCTTGGCCCGTTCCCCCTGACCCAGCCAGCAGATGCGGGACGGGAGCCCCTGGAACTGGACCTGGGCCGCGGCCAGCGGCAACCAGCGGGCCAGGACCTCGTCCTGGGGGAACGCCTCCAGGAGCGCGGCGTCGGTGGCCTCGATATCCCTGGGGTCTCCGGAGAGCGCAACCCAGCGAAACGGTCCTTTGCCCCGGCAGAACAAGGGCCGGATAAATGCGGGGACGAATCCCGGAAAATCGAACGCGTTGGCCACCCCGGCCTTCTCGGCCTGCCCCCGCAGGTTGTTTCCGTAGTCGAAGACGACCGAACCGGTTTCCTGGAACGCGAGCATGGCCCGCACATGGGCGGCCATGGACTGCATGGAGCGGTCGACGTATTCCTTGGGGTCGCTCTCCCGCAAGGCCAGCGCCTGGGCATACGGCATCCCATGGGGAACATATCCACCCAGTTCATCATGGGCCGAGGTCTGGTCGGTGACGTACTCGGCCACGAACCCCCGTCGGGCCAGTTCCGGCAGTACCTCGGCCGCGTTGCCGAGCAGGGCCACGGACAGGGGCCGTCGCTGCGTGCGCGCCGCATCCACCCGGGCGATCGCCTCGTCAAGGTCCTCGGTCATTTCCATGCAGTAGCCGGTTTCCAGACGCCGGCGAATGCGATCCGGATCCACCTCGACGGCCAGACAGATTCCGTTGTTCATGGTCACGGCAAGCGGCTGCGCGCCCCCCATGCCTCCCAACCCCGCGGTGAGCACCACCTCGCCGGTCATGTCGCCGCCGCTGCGCTGCCTGGCCGCTTCGGCGAAGGTCTCGAAGGTGCCCTGCACGATGCCTTGGGTCCCGATGTAGATCCAGGAGCCCGCGGTCATCTGGCCGTACATGGTGAGACCCTTGCGCTCCAGCTCACGGAAGGTTTCCCAGTTGGCCCACTTCCCCACCAGGTTGGAGTTGGCGATGAGCACGCGAGGGGCATCGGCATGGGTCCGAAACACCGCCACCGGCTTCCCGCTCTGCACGAGCAGGGTCTCGTCCGGCTCCAGGGCGCGCAGGCTGTCCACGATGGCGTCGTAGGCGGCCCAACTGCGCGCGGCGCGGCCGGTGCCCCCATAGACCACGAGGTCCTCCGGGCGCTCGGCCACGTCCGGATCCAGGTTGTTCATGAGCATGCGCAGCGGGGCTTCGGTGAGCCAGCTCTTGCAAGAAAGTTCGGTTCCGCGGGGAGCGCGGACGACGCGGGTGGTCGTGGTCATCGATACCTCACAAGGGATGCGGGATCAGCGCCAGGAACGGGAAGCCGTGAACGCATCGCATTATAGGATAGGATGGCGGACCCTGGGAGATGCAGGGAGTCCGGGAGCTCCTGCATCCATCCCGGGGTGGACATCAACTTCGACCCGACCGGAGCGCACACCCCGCAGCTCCGTTCCATGTCCCTCGCTCCGGTGTACCCGAACCCGTTCCGCTCACGCACCGCCATTGCGTACTCCCTGGAACGTCCCGCCTCCATCGAGCTCCAGGTCCTGGACCCGCGAGGCCGTCAGGTGGCCGAGGGAATGCCCCCTCCAAACCGGATCAGATCTCGCTCACAACCTCTTCCCCGGCAGCGGATGCCCGCCACCACGCGGCGGCGCGCCGGGTCAGCTCGTCGGCGTCCACCACCGGGATGGCCGGCATGGGAAGCGCAGCCTGGAACTTGCGACCGTAGCTCTTGGTGGCGAAGCGGGGGTCCAGGATGGCCACGATGCCCCGGTCGGTGCGGCGCCGGATGAGCCGGCCCGCCCCCTGCTTGAAGCGCAGCACCGCTTCGGGGAGATAGAGACGTGAAAACGGGTTGCCCCCCTCGGCTTCCAGACGCTCACTGCGGGCCTGGTAGCGGGGGTCGGTGGGCACCCCGAACGGCAGACGGGTCAGCACCAGCACTTCCAGGTCTTCCCCGGGGAGGTCCACCCCCTCCCAGAAACTCGCCGTCCCCAGCAGGAGCGCCCGCGGGCTCTCCTTGAAACGGGTCAGAAGATCGGCCGCCGTGCCTCCCGCGCCCTGGACCAGGATGGCCAGATCCTCGGGGAGGTCCAGCGCGCGCAACGCCTCCCCCACCGACTCCAGGTCCCGATACGACGTGAACAGGGCCATGGTCTTGCGTGCCGGATCCGTGGCCAGACGAAACAACGTGCCGGCGGTCTGTGCGGCCCATCCCGGTTGCCTTGGATCCAAACCGCTTCGCACCGCCAACGCCAGCGCCTGCTCGGCAAAGTCGAACGGGGTGGGGTAGGCCACCGAGGCCAACGCGCCGGCGTGTCCCACTTCGCGTGCGAAGTACTCGAAGTCCCGTCCCGCGGCCAGGGTGGCCGAAGTGAACACGATGCGATCCGGGCCCTCGGCCAGTGCCGAGGCAATGGAGGGTCCCGCCTCCAGGGGCGAGGCGTGGAGGTTGAACAGGTCGTCGCCCGTCCACTCCTTCCAGGTCACGGTGTCCCGCGCGTTGGGATCCGGGCTGGTCACCGAATCCAGATCCCGGCGCAGCGTCTCCAGGTCCTCGCGGAATCGCGCCAGCTCCTGGGCAAAGGCCTCTTCCCGCTCGGTCCCTTCCCCCTCCCGCCCCACATGGCGACGCAGGGTGTCGGCCCGGTCCCGCGCGTCGTCGATCGCTTCGCTGAAGGGGGTGAGGGGATTCGGGGTCAGACGAAGAAACGACGCCGGATCGGCGTAGCGCTGGCGCGACTCCCCCTGGGGCCGTCTCCCATTGGTCTTGCCGAACCAGGTGCGCGACGCCAACTCCAGGCGGGACACCGCACGATGCAGTTCGGTGAGCAGGACCGAGCCCTCCCCGGTCCGCACCATCTCCGGCGGCGCGCCGCGGGTACCCGGGCCTGCCTCCAGCAACGCGCTGACTCTTCCCGGTCCCACGCTCAGCGACAGGTGGTCCAGGGCCACTTTCACGAAGGCGTGGGCCTCGTCCACGATGAGCGCGTCGAAGGCGGGCAACAGGTCCAGGTCCCCGAAGAGATGGATGGCCAGAAGCGCGTGATTGGCGATGACCAGGTGGGCCTCGGCGGCCCGCGCCCGCGCCAACTTGAAGAAGCATCCGGTGGCCGGGGTGCAGGCGGAGTGCGCACAGTTGCGCGCCTCGCTGGCCACCCGGGCGGCCAGATACTGGAGATCCCGCGGCTTGCGGACACCGCTGGAGCCGAAATCGCCGTCCTCGGTGGTGGCCACCCAGGTTTCGAGCTCCTCGAGCAGTTCCAGCGTTCCCTGGGTGGTGGCTTCACTGCGGGCGACCTCGTAGCGTCGCCGACACAGATAGTTGGTCCGCCCCTTCATGACCGCCACCTCGATGGGGGTCCCGAGGGCCCGGGCCAGACGAGGGGCTTCCTGGTTGATGAGCTGCCCCTGGAGCGCCTTGGTGTGGGTGGAG
The DNA here is from genome assembly GCA_942491735.1 of Candidatus Eiseniibacteriota bacterium. Classification (GTDB taxonomy): domain Bacteria; phylum Eisenbacteria; class RBG-16-71-46; order JABDJR01; family JABDJR01; genus CALOCN01. The sequence continues at coordinate 2,637,838 of CALOCN010000014.1, forward strand.
ATCACCACCGGTCCCAGACCGCTGCGCGCCCACACCGCGGCCGGCAGCGCATAGCCCAGCGACTTGCCGATGCCGGTGGGCGCCTCGATGGCCATCCGCCCCCCGCCGTCGAGAAGCCGCGCCACTTCCAGCGCCATCTCCCGTTGGTAGGGGCGGTCTTCGTATCCGGCGAGGTCCCGCGCAAGCGGACCCCCCGGGGCAAGCAGATCCGGAACGTGCTCCGGGTTGAACGTCGTCATGGCGGACAGTATCCCAGAGACGGGGGAAGTCGGGGACGGGGGAAGACGCAGTCTAGCGCAGCGGTTCCCCCGCGTCACCGGGAACCCGCTCCACCCGGTTCAAACCCCAGGGGCGCCGGGCCGAGGGATCGACCGAGAGCAGCTCCCGGAGATCCCGGGGGGTTCCGGCCAGGAGCACCCGCAACCCGTCGTCGGGCGAGAGCGGCAACTCCTCTTCCACGAACCGGACCGAGTCCAGGAGGTTCAGGGTGGCTCCCCGTCCCTGTTGCACCGCGGTGGTGACCTGGCTCATGGCGAGACCGCTGAACTGCGCGCTCGGGTTGCCGAAGGTCATTTTCTTGCGGTAGAGCGACACCCCCACCTTCACCCGCGCGATGCCGCAATTGCGAATCACGGCCCGGGACTCGTCCTTCACCGCGAGCCCGGTCCGGCAGTCCTGGATCAGGTTGTTCTCGGCCCGCACCCGCGAGCGTTCCCCGATGCTCAGCCCCTTGTCCAGGCATCGGGCAATCCAGTTGTCCCGCACCTCCATGTCGCACCCGCTGAAGTCGATCCCGTCCCCACCCGAGTCCAGGACGCGGTTTCCCACCGCCTCCCCCCGGCAGAAGTCGAAGTCCACCGCGTCGTCGGCGGTGTCGCTGACCCGATTGTGCCGGAAGGTGACCTCGCAGTACTTGAGGTTGAGGCCGTCGACCGCCCGGGATTCCTCGAAGCGGCAGTCCTCCACGATGACCGTCGCGTCGGTGGCCGAAAAGGAGCCGCTGAAGATGACCCGATCCGTTTCCGCCCCGACCCCGCCATGAACATAGGTCCACTCCAGATGGGCCCGCACCGGCCGGGTCCGGGTTCCCTGCACCACCAAGGCCCCCCACCCGGGATCACCGTGGACCCGGACCGGCGCACCCGCCGTGCCCCGGGACTCCAGATCGCCCCGGATGACCAGGGAGCAACCCGCCTCCAGATACAGATCCAGGCCGGGGCGGAACCGCGCATCGAACCCCTCCGGCAGGACCAGGCTGGTGGACAGCCGAACCGTCCCGGGGGCAAACACGGCGACGGCCCCCTCCCAACGGGCACCCTCGGGAAGGTCGGGGCGGGCGGTCGGCTCCGGGGACCCGGCGATGGCGGGAGGCTCCGGCGCCGCGGACGGTTGCCGCTCCACCGTGACCTCGGACGGCTCCAGCAATCGCCCGCTCGCGCCGTGGGTCGCCACCACCGCGGTCAACCCGGTGGCGGGCCATCCCGCCTCCCGATGGAGCCACGCGCTCCCGGGCTCCCCGAACCAACGGCCATCCACCACCCGCGCCGTGCTCAAGCGCACCGTCTCGCCTTGGCCCGCGGTGCCGAAGACCAGTTCCTCGATGACCACATGGGTCTTGCCGTGATTCTCGACCCGGATCCACTGCGGACGGGTGGAGCGGGTCAGCCGCAGCGCGGCCGGTTGGTAGAGCTCCCGCAGGAACCGTGCGTTCTCCCGCAGGGTGCCGGTATAGAACGCGTGGATCTCCTCGTCCCAGTCGGTCAGGGCAAACCGGTCGTAGTCCAGGAGCTCCCGGATGGGCGGCACCCGATCGTCGTAGTCCAGCGGTTCCTGCAGCGCCCGGAAAATGGAATCCGCGGTGGCGATCATGGGCTCCACCCGTTCCTCGAGCAGGGTCCACAGGTGCCGGTCGCGCAGACGGCGGAACTCCGGCACATCGAGCAGGGCCCGGCTGTGCGGTTTGAGCACCTCGCCGTCATGCCCGGCGTCCTGGAAGATGGGATAGCAGTTGTAGTCCCAGGGAATGGGCTCGAGCTTGCCCCGCGCCGGGTCGTAGTAGACGCGGATGTTGTCGTCCCACCAGGCGTGCTGGCTGGCCAGCAGCGTGGTCAACGCGGTGGCCTGGGCGAACATCTCGATGTCGAGCAGGTCCTGCATCCGCTCCCAGGTGCAGAGGCGCGTCTCCCCTTCCTCGCGGTAGGGATCCTTGCCGATCCCGACCAGCCAATCCCTTGCTTCCCGGGCGCGTTCCCAGGCCGGCCCCTCCTCGGGAGTGAACCCCTGCCCGGTGGCGCTGAACAGGTATCCCTCGGTTCGCCCGGCCCGATCGATCATGGACCGGCCGAACTGCTCGATCTCCTGGAACAGTCCGATCACCGAGCCGTTGATCCGGAGCACCACGAACCGGTTGTCCCAGGTCATGATCCCGTGACGGGCCAGCTCCAGGTTCGTCACCACGTCCCGGGTCAGTCCCTTGTCGTAGGGGTCCGAGATGTTGATGCTGCGGATGCCCTGGTGATAGCGGTTGCGGGGAAACTTGATCCGCAGGGAGGGCCGCTCCCGGCGGTAGTGGAGGCTGGTCAACCCACGCAGCTTGACCGTGACGTCGACCCAGTCCTCGCCGTCGAGGAACTGGGCATCGTACTCGCGCCGGTCGATCCCGGTGGACATGCCGGCCGCGCAGACCTGCTCCGCGGTACGTTTGAGGTCGTCCCAGTCGCGGGTCCGGACCCGCAACTCATAGACCGGGAGACCGGTGGTCTCGAGCTGACCGTCATCCAGCGGCTTGGGAAAGGCGTAGACCGCATTCTCGATCAGGTGACGTGCCGAGTCCACCATGGGGCTCGGGTTCCCGTGCTCCCGGTAGGTGAGGAACCGGGTCAACCACTCCCCGCCCACGAACACGGCCAGGATGAGCACGACCCCCCCCAGCAGGGTCAGTCCCGAGCGTAGCGGCGAGGCCGAGGCATCCCAGGTGGAACCCAGGATGCCCCTAGATGGGGGCGTGCTGGTCCGTTTCATATACCGCCAACCCGGTTACTCCGGAAACCTGACGCAACCGCTCCTCCACCGCCTGGACGTCGGTTTTCCTCGAGGGTCGCACCAGGTAGACGTGGGTGACCTGATCCTCGTCGAAATCAAGCACCCGGTTGATGAGCTTGGCCTCGCGGAAGCCGGCCTGCAGTTCGCTCTCGATGGCCTCGCGCCCTCCCGCGCTCTCATTGAAGGTCACCCGCACCACCGAGTCGAGTCGCTGCTTGATGCCGTAGTCCATGTGGTAGAGCACGAGGATCAGGACGCAGGCATAGACCACCAGCACGATGGCCGGCATGTAGAACTGGGTTCCGCAGGCCATGCCCGAGATCATGGCCACGAAGAGGAACGCGGTGTCCCTCGGGTCCTTGACCGCGGTGCGGAAACGGATGATGGACAGCGCGCCGACCAGGCTGAAGGCGCGGGCAATGTTGCTCCCGATCACCATCATGACCACCGCGGTGGTGATGCCCATGAGAAACAGCGTGACCAGGAACGACTGGCTGTAGCTGGTCCCGCGGTGCGTGCGACGGTACACGTACCCCAGCATGAGGCAGAGGATGGTCGAGACCACGAGGGCCAGGAGCACGTCGGCAAGACCGAACAGCACCTCGTCCGACCGGAACAACTGCGAGAGAAAATGCTCGAACTGATTCATGCGTAGATTCCCCGACCCGTGGATCGATGCAATCCCAGGGTCTCCATGGCCATCACGTACTTGGGCACCGGTTTCTGCACCAGCTCCACCTCCTGAACCCCCTGGTACACCCAGCGGGGAATCGGTCCGGTCGACTTCACTTCCAGAACCAGCAACGTGTCCGGCAGGGGCGACCGGGACGGGTCGAAGACGAGGCTCTCGGTGAGCCGCTCCCGCGGATAGGCGCCGGTGAGCAGGCTGTCGAAGGTGACCCGCACGTCCGGCTCCACGATCCCCTCGAAGGCCTCCCGCAGGTACCAGACCTGGGCGGTGGGGGTGAGCACGTAGCGATCCCGCAGGAAACCGAAGGCGGAAGCCATGGCCGGCGTATCGAACCGCCAGGACGCCGGATCGAACAGGTCCGGCCCCACCGTGTCGACCCGCTGTCGCAGCTTGCGCACGTGTTCCCCCAGCCGCTGCTTGATCTCGAGAAAGACCGTCCCCCCGTCCTCGAACCGGTGACCATAGGTCCGGATGCGCAGCTTGTTGCGAAAGCGGATGCCGTCGAGCTTCTCCTCGTAGAAGGTGAGCTGCGGCGTGTCGTAGTACTGGCTGAGGATGGGGGTCACCGCATCCTCGTTTGTGTAGCGGTCCTTGACCAGGTAGCGTCCCCAGCGTTCCAGCAACGCCAGTCGTTGACGTTGATGCAGGATGAACTTGAGCTCGTTGCGGAACCCCTTGGTCATGGAAGCGGTTCGCTCACCAGGTCGAGGGCGGCCAGTCGTTCCGCCGGGAACACCGGCGGCCCGGGTTCGAGGTTTCCCGCCACGAGGACCCGATGGGTCTGCCGCGCGACACGGAAGTCCCTTGCATAGAGGTCGAACGCATCCCGCATGGCCTTCGACCCCTGGAACTCCGGAACAAAGGACCGGTTGCGGGACCGGAGTCGTCGGACCCACCCGGCTCCCCGCTCATCGCGGGTGGTGGGAGGGGCCTCCCCATGCACGGCAGCCACCCAACCCAGAAGCGACACCGGGGCGGGATACGGGGTCAACGCGTAGGGAGGCGCGCCGTCCATGACGAAGGCCGCCCCGGGGGCCCGGGTGGCCAGCCAATCGAGGATGGGCGGCGCGTCGCCCAGTTCCGGAAACTCTCCCTCGGCGATCCGGTCGGCGAGGAGTCGTGCGTTCGGATCGAAGTAGGTGTCCACCCCCCACACCCGGGTCCCGCTCACCTCCAACAGCATGCGCCGATCGCCCACCCGCCCATCCTTCCTGCGGGGATCCCGGGGAAGCTCGCACCGCAGGTACAACCCGGCGTAGACCCGATTGACGAACAGCTGGGTCCACCCGGCGCGGGGAAGTTCAAGATCCGGCTCCTCGTCCCTGACAAACCCGTAGAGAAACGGAAAGAGCGGATCCTGGACCGACTCCAGGGGAACGAGGAGGATCACCCCCTCCTTCTTGGAGCGCAGGAGCCAATGGTCCGGAGTCGATCCCGGAAACGCGAATCGTTCGACACGCAGCGTCGCTCCCGGAAGGCCCTTCTGCGAACGACGCACGGTGGCGTCGCGACGATTGACGAGCAGGCCGCGGGTGGGGTCCGTCTTGTTCAGGACAAGGTACGAATCGGGGATGCCGGTCCGCTTGAGGTCCGTGTTGGACAGCCGCTGCAACGGCGAAGCCACGAAGCCCACCCAGACCCCCCCCACCGCCACGAGCGCGGCAAGGGCCACCACACCGAGGGCGCGGATGAGCCCCGTCCGGGAGGGGGCGCCTTCGGCTCCGGAATCGAAACCGGGACGGGGTGGCAAGGGAGGTTTAGACAAGGGGTATTGCCTCGGGGAATTTGAGCCAGGAATTCCCCTAAGTGTACCCTATCCAAGACGTTGGAACCAATGGACCCGCGGCCTTCGCTCCTGTAGGGTGGGCCTTTCCGTCGACCCCGCAAGGAGATCCCATGTCCAACCGGCTCTGCCCCGCCCTCGTCCTTCCGCTCCTCACCCTGTTTCTCGCCGGTCCCGCGCGCGCGGCAACCCATGTGGTCCAGCCGGACGGGGCGGGCGACTTCCCGACCATCCAGGCCGCCCTCGACGCGGCACTCAACGGGGACGTGGTCGAGTTGACGGACGGGACCTTCAGGGGTGAAGGGAACTTCAACCTGACCCTGCCCGGGGCACAGATCACCCTGCGGTCCCGGAGCGGCAACCCCGAACTCTGTGTCATCGATGTCCAGGGGACGGCCGAGTCCCCCCGACGCGGCATCACCATCAATCAGGGTGAGGGCGAGGGGACCGTGCTCGAAGGCTTCACGATTACCGGGGCGCACGTGGTCGGTGGAAACTGCGGCTCCGCCCTGCAGATTGTCGGCGACTCGAACCCGACCGTTCGCAATTGCCGGTTTGTCGGTAACCAGAGCGCCTGTGGCGGTGGGGTCTGGGCCCAGGGGGGGGCGCCCCGCTTCACGGACTGCGTCTTCCTGGACAACGCCACCGCAGGCGACGGCGGGGCGTTCATGATCACCAACTCCTCCCCGGTCCTCACCCGCTGCCGGTTCCTCGACAACACGGCGACCCAGGCCGGGGGCGCCTTGAGCGGCAACTTCGAGTCGGCTCCGGTCATCGATCTGTGCACGTTCTCCGGGAACGAGGCCGGGGCGGGAGGGGCTGTCTGGGCCCGCCAGGCCGCATCCTTTGTCTTCCTTCGCTGCACCTTCTCCGGGAACCGGGCAGGAGAGGATCAGGGAATCCTTGGAACGCGGGACAGCGCCTCCCTCGGTCTCTCCACCTGCCTGATCGTCAACAGCCCCGCCGGCGCCGCGTTCAGCTGTCTGGGAACCCCCGACATCACCCTGGCCTGCTCCAACGTATTCGGGAACGCCGGCGGCGACTGGACCGGTTGCGTGGACGGGCAACTGGGGGTGAACGGGAACATCTCCGTGGACCCGCAGTTCTGTTCCGCGGACCCGGACGCGGCGCGCTACTGGTGGCTACAGAGCGATTCCCCGTGCGCGGTCGGCAACCACCCGAACAGTGCGCTTTGCGGGGACATGGGGGCATGGGGGGTGGGTTGCGACACCACCCCGGTGCAACGCACCACCTGGGGCGCGCTCAAGGGATCCCGTCCCTAGACGTCCCCGGACCCGGGACCGGGCAACCCGCCGATCCGCTCCACGAACTCGTCCTCGGTCAGCACCGGGATACCCAGGGTCTCGGCCCTGGTCCGCTTGCTCCCGGCCGCCTCTCCGGCGACCACGAACGCGGTCTTCCGGCTCACGCTCCCCGAGGCCCGCCCTCCCAGCGATTCGATCAGCTCCTGGATTTCCTTGCGACCAAACCGGGTCAACGTGCCGGTCACCACGATGGTCTGCCCGGCCAACACCTGATCGACCGCCGCCGCGGTTCCCTGTTCTTCCATCACCACTCCGGCCGCGGCCAGTCGCTCCAGCAGGACGCGATTTGCCGGTCGCTCCAGGAAATCACGCACGCTGCGGGCGATGACCGGTCCCACCTCGTGGGTCCCTTCCAGTTCCTCGTAGGTCGCCGCCTCCAGGGCCTGGAGCGAGCGGTATCGCCGCGCCAACACCCGGGCGACATGCCCCCCCACGTTGGGAATTCCCAGGGCAAAGAGCAGGCGGGCCAGGCCCTGGTTCCGGCTTGCCGCGATGCCCTTCACCAGGTTCTCCGCGCTCTTTTGCCCCATGCGTTCCAGCGGGACCAGGTCGTCCACGGTGAGCCGATAGAGATCCGCGACGTCCTCGACCAACCCGCTCTCGGTGAGGGCCAGCACGACCTTTTCTCCCAGCCCCTCGATGTCCATGGATCCCCGCCCGGCGTAATGCATGAGGGCCCGGTCCCGTTGGGCGGGACAGGCGAGGTTCACGCACCGGATGACCACTTCCCCCTCCCCCCGCACCAGGGTGCTGCCACAGCTGGGACAGGTCGTGGGATAGACGTAGCGTTTTGCCCCCCGGGGACGCAGTTCCTTCACCACCCGGATGACCTTGGGGATGATCTCCCCCGCTTTCTCCACCATGACCGTATCGCCGATCCGCACATCCAGACGCTCGATCTCGTCGGCGTTGTGGAGGGTGGCCCGGCTCACCGTGGTGCCACTGACGAACACCGGCGCGAGGACCGCGGTGGGGGTCACCGCTCCGGTGCGCCCCACCTGGAGCACGATGTCCTCGAGCAGGGTCGGCTTCTGCTCGGCGGCGAACTTGTAGGCCATGGCCCAACGGGGAAAGCGGCTGGTCGCGCCCAGCTCGTGGTGCAGGGCCACCGCATCCACCTTGACCACCAGACCGTCGGTGTCGAACTCGAAGCCGGCACGTCGTGCGTCCCACTGGGGGAGGGTCTCCAGCATCGCGTCGATGCCCTCGACCCGGATCAGTCCGGGGGTGGGAAAACCGAGCTCACGCAGGAACGCCTCGGCCGCGGTCTGACTGGACAGCCCGTGGGACTCGGGGTCCACGACCTGATACACCGCGATGCGCATGGGACGCCGCGCCACCACGCGCGAGTCGAGGAGCTTGAGGGTGCCGGCGGTGGTGTTGCGCGGGTTCACGTAGGGCTGGCGCCCCTCGGCCTCGGCCTGTTCATTGAGACGGACAAAGGCGGCGTGGGTCATGTAGACCTCCCCCCGCACGGTGAGGGGGGAGGTCAATCCGGGCAGGGAGAGCGGGATGCCACGGATGGTGCGGAGATTCTCGGTGATGTCGTCCCCTTCGATCCCGTTGCCCCGGGTTGCGCCCAGTACGAGGGCGCCGTCGTGGTAGGTGAGGCTCACCGCGACCCCGTCCAGTTTGGGTTCCACGGTGTAGGCGACCGGTGGGTCGTCCTCCTCCAGGGCCAACCCCCGACGCACCCGCGCATCGAACGTGCGCAGATCCTCGGCGTCGTAGGAGTTGTCCAGGCTCAGCATGGGCGCGACATGGCGGACGGTGCGGAAGGCGTCGAGGGGTTCCCCGCCGACCCGCCGGGTCGGGGAATCCGGAGCGACCCACTGCGGGTGCCGCGCCTCCAGGGTACGGAGTTCCTCGAGCAGTGCGTCGTATTCCCGATCCCCGATGGTGGGCCGGGCCAGCGTGTAGTACGCATGATCGTGCCCGAGGATCTCCTCGCGTAGCTCGGCCATGCGGGCGCGGTCGTTCCTGGAAGCAGCCACGATGATTCCTTCTCACGGGGAGGCAATGGAACGTAGCCTAACCCGTCGTCCGGGCACTGCCTAGAACACCGCATCCACCCGGAGATGGATCCGTCCCTGGGTCACCGATCCCCCCCGGGGCACCGCGTACTCGACGCCCAGGATTCCCAACCGATGCGCCTGGCGGACCCCGACCCCGGCCCCCCACAGGAAGCGGTCGAAGAGATCGCGGAACTGTCGTCCGCTTTCCTGGATGAACGCCACATCGACCAGCCCGTAGATGGCCGAGCCCCGGGTTCCCTGCAGCAGCCGCAGTTCGTTGCGCGAAACAAGGGCGCCCCGGGTCAGGAACTGATCCTCACGGTACCCACGCACCGAACGCGCCCCCCCGATCTCGTACTGGTCCCACCGGGGAAGCGAGACCTCGGGGGTGTCGAGAAAAAGAAAGGCCCCTTCGGTCGACACCAGCCAGTTGCGGCCCAGGGGAAGGAAGGCCTCGGCGCCGGCCCGCCAACGGGTGCGGTCGAACCGGACCTCCACCGAGTCCCCTTCCACCGTCGTGGTCTTGCTGCCCCGATCGCTCTCCGCGCGGAGCAGGAACCCGCGGGTCGGATTGATGGCCGAGTTGCGCGCATCCAGGGTCACCCCGGCCACGAAGAAACTCTCGGTGGTGCGGGTGTCCCCGGTCGCGTCGCTCCCGGCCGGGATCAGGGTGACCGCCTGGGTTCCCCCCCGCCCGAAACGGAACCGCCAGTCCCCCCCCCACTGGATGTCGCCCAGGATCTGCCACTTGGTGAACGAGTAGTTGCCCTCGTTGATGTCGTGGCGCAGGAGTCCTTCCAGACCCACCGGGACCAGCGGGAGCCAAGGTTCCCGGTAGCGGAGAAAGAAGCGGGTCAGTCCATCGCCGCGGTTCTCCCACTCGACCTGTCCCTCCCGGGCCGTCCCGGCGATGTTGCGCAGTTCGAGGTCGAGGTAACCGTTCACCCCCGCGTCCCCCGCCCCCAGGAGTCCCCCGAACCGGGTGTAGGCCGGTTCGCTGACCGGTACGCTCAGCAACACCGCGTCCGGGTCCAGCCCGGGTTGGATCCGGGGCGTGCCCACCGAATTGAAGAGACCCGAGCGGGCCAGACGTTCGGCGATCACCCGGTCACGGGTGCCGGTGTACAGGCCGCCGGGACGCACCCCGGCGATCCGCTCCGCGGTGGAGGCCCGGGTGGTCTTGGCCCCCTCCAGAACCAGGGCCTCCAGACGCGCCTGGACTCCCGGGCTCAGATGAATGATCCCGACGACCCGGCTCCCATCGAGATCGAACGAACCCCCATAGGCCTGGGCGAAGGGATACCCCTGGGAAGCCAACACCTCGAGCGCCTCTTTCAGTGCCCGATCCAACGACCTGTCCTGCAACAACTTTCCTTCCAGCTCCAGCGACTCGCGAAATCCCAGCGTGTCGTAGGGCGCATCCGAGACCACGGTGAGACGACCCCAGCGCAGCGCGTCTTCCTGGCCCCACCCCACGCCGGGAACGCCGAGGGCGAGGGCAAGCAGGAGCAGGAGGCGGGTGACGGGGCGCATCAGAACGACCCCCGCACTTCGATCCGGCTCTCGAAGACCCGGTCGAGCCCCTCCGGCTCGTTCACCGCGACGACCCCGGTCAGGACGATGCTCTGGTGGAGTCGCAGTTCCCCCACGAAATCCAGACGCTGCCCGGGCACCAGGGACGGCGCCCCGGGCCCCCGGGTCCCGGTGAACCCGGTGAGGGAGGTCAACCGCGTGAGCCCATAGCGCAGGTCGACCCGCCCCTTGCCGGCCAACGACCAGTGCAGGCGGGGACGGAATGTCCAACCCACCGCTTCCCGATCCTCGCCGAACTCCCGACTGTAGGTGAGCTCGGCCGAAGCGCGCCCGCGTCCCCCGAGGGCGGTCAAGGCGCGTCCGCCGCGGCCGGTGGCGGCCCGACGCTCGGTTTCCTGCAGGAAGACAGCCCCTCCGGTGACCCCCACCCCTTCCGCCCGGAAGGTGAGGGTGCCCTCCAGTTCCGCGTCCCATCCGGGAGCGGGGTTGGATCGGAGGGTCGCCGCGTAGATGCTCTCGCTCCGCTCCTCGACCAGACGCTCCTCCTCGGATTGTTGCGGGTTCTGAACCAGGCTCTCGATCCGCTCCTGACGCAGTCGCAGACCCAGCTTGCGCGCGCGCGGGAACAGTTCGAGGATCTGCCGCTGGTTGATGCGACCGTCCACCGTGGTCTCGGGGTTGAGATAGGAGTCCGGATCGAGAAAGACCCGGGGCGTGACCAGCGGAAGCAGCGAGGCCTCGGTGAGGTTGAAGTAGCCCTCCCAGGAGAACACCCGCAGGATACCCGGCACGCCGACCTCCGGCCCGGGAGGGGACCAGCGCAGCCGCGTGGAAAGCCGCGCCGACCCGGTGAGGGTCTCGTCCGAGGGCGGTCCGTAGACGACGTCGTATCCCCCGCCGGGCCCGACATAGTTTCCGAACTGATCGAAGTAACCGGTTCCATCCTCCACCGGCACAATGGACTTGGTGCGTCGGCGAAGGCCCACCGTCCCCAGGTCCGCGGTCACCAGCGCCGACCAGGCGCCCCGCCCGGCATTGTGTCGCAGGTCGAGGCGACCCGAATCCCTGCGCTGGGGACCGGCTCCCTCGTCCACCCGGCGCGCCTCGTAGCGGAACAACCCGGAGAGGTGCCGCCCGCGGCCCTCGACGGTCCCGAACAGGGTCCAGGCGTCACGGACCTGCACCCAGTCCGGATCGGCGCCCATGCTCAACGAGTCGTCCAGACGCCGGCCCCCGCCGATCTCGGCCTCGATGGACCCACTGGCCAGGGGAAAGAGAAGACCCGTGTTCCACTCCCGATGCCGTTCGCCGTCCCCGGCCGCGCGGCGACGCTCCTCGTGCAGACCGTTGACCCGCGGCTGCACCGACCAGCGCCGCAGGGTCAGATCGCCCCGCTTGCGATCCAGGGACCCGGACCTCCCCGATACGTCGTCGGAGGTGGTGATCCACCCCACCGCGCTGGCCACCCAGGCGTCGGTGTAGTGCACGCTCTGGATCTGACGCACGGCCTGGAAGGTGTCGGCCAGGGCCAGCCGTCCCACCTCGGCCCGCCACGTCAACCGGTCACCCCAGCGCGTATCCAGCGCCCCTTCGAGCAGATTCTCGTCCCCGATGGTCTCGGTGCCGGTCAGGTTCCAGTCACGACCGTAGAACGAACTACGAAACCGGGTGGGGCTCATGAAGTCGGGCGTCACCCGCCGCACCCGCACCTCGGGAGACACGGTGATCCCCGGGGCGACCGCGATCCCGGTCAGGCTCGCCTGGCCCATGAGCGCCTGCCCCTGGTTGTCCTCGTCGTGGATGTCCGAGAGGACGTTCCCGTCGTTGTTGGATGCCGCCCCCTCGACGAACGCGGTCCCGCGCTCCCCCTTCATCTCCCATCGCAGATCGGTGATCTGCCGTCGCTCGGGGGCGGGGAGATCCCGGGACGGGGTATACGTGCCTTCCCCGTCACCGACAAACCGGTAGACCACCCGCGCGCTCCCGAACTCGTCGTCCGGATCGTAGTCCCCCTTGCCCTCCCCCACGTCGACAAAGGCCACCTCGTAGTCCCCGGTTCCTTCGACCCAGACAAAGATCTCCTGCCCGGTGGCCGGGTCCACCACCAGCTCGTAGTCCCGTTGTCCGTCCCCCACGTAGCGGGTGCCGCCGTCCACCGTAGCCGAGTCCCCCAGCGCGGCCAGTTGCAACTGCTCCTCCGGAGTCAGCTCCCCCCCCACCGCGTTGTCCGGATCGTCCCCCTCCACGAAGTACCCGGCCTGCAGTGTTCCGAAGGAACCCATCCGCATCGCCTGGGCCCCGGCAAAGGTGACCTGTCGCCGGTAGCGCCCGGTGACGTACTGGTAGTCGATGGTGATCTCGGAGTTCGCGGTGATGACCCGCCGACTGGTGAAGGTGACCTCGCCGCGGGAGTAGTTGATGATGTAGTCCTCCTCCTCGCCGCGTCGCAACTCCAGCCCCCCCAGCCATACCCGCTCCGATCCGGCCACGATGGCAATGTCCTGGATGTCGCTGCGGGTGGTGAGCACGTACGGCCCCTGCTTCCCATCCACGCCGAACAGGCTGACCGTGGCGTACTCCCCCTTCGCCGAGGCCACCGCCGCCTTGCCCCGCACGCTCCCCCACATGGCCTCGCCGGTGAACCCCTCCAGTTGCCGGTCGACCTGGAGAAAGGTCATGTCGGTCACGGCGAGACCGACGTCGCCGAGACTCGCCGCCGCGGTGGGGGATCGGATCTCCACCAGCACCCGGTCGAGTTCCGCGAGCTCGGCCGTGTTCCCCTCCGGCTGGAAGGGCACGTCCTGGTCCGAGAGAATGGCGAGCAGGGTGACCTCCGGGGTCACGTTGCCGGTGAGGCGAAGGTCGAGGCTCTGGCTCAGCTTCATGTCGCGGCGGTTGCCCACCTCGATCCCGAAGGTCTTGCTTCCCGAGAACTCGAGCCCCTCGGTCACTTCCCCCGAGGTGAAGGGAACCGGAGCCTGGTCCGGTTCCTCGACCGGGGCACTCCTCCCGGCCTGCCGGCGATGGGGGTCCTCCTGGAGTTGGACCACACCGGCCAGCTCCACCGGAAGCGCCCGGTAGCTCACGATCAGCGTGCGCCCCGCGCCCAGGGTGTCCGGCGTGAGGAGGGTGAGGCAACCGGCGTCGGCATCGAGCAGGTACTCGAGCCCCGCTCTCCACCGGCGTCCGCTCTCGCTAACGCTCAGGGTGGAGGCGAAGACGAAGGGCCGGCCGAGACAGACCGCCAGCTCCCCGGGCGAGACGCCGAGGGTGTCCTGGCGGACCGGCGCCCGGGTGAGCACCCGGGTGACGTCGGCGGGTTCCCCGGGGTCACCGGCCGCGGAGCGGGGGAACAGGCCGAACAGCCCGGCCACGAGGAGGAGGGAAAGGATGCAGACCCTGTCACCGAGGCGCGGCACGCTACTTCACCCGACGCGTGAGCTGCAGCACCCGGCCCGAGCACCCCTCCCCCACCAGGAGGGTCGTCCTGTCCCCGGCCAGGGCACGGGTGGCGTACGGTTGGTCCCCGCAGAGCGCGGACTTCGGCATCTTCCACTGGTCGATGGTGGCCAGATCGCGATCCAGGACATGCACTTCGTCCCCGAAGCTCACCGCATAGCGGCGATCCTCCAGGACGGTCACCCCGCGCGGCGACGTGGCGAGGGGGCGCACGGCCAGGACCTCGCCGAAGGCATCGACGAGCACCAGACGCGAGTTGCCCACATCGGCGATCAGGAACGGAGGGGCCTTGCCCACCGCCACCGCCCCCGGATGCCGCCAGGACCCCGGGCGCTCGCCGGTCTGTCCCCACACCCCGAGAAAGGTCCAGCCCGGACCGAACTCGAGCAGCCGGTCCCCCAGTTGATCGGTGATCACCGCCCGGCCGGTGCGGTCCACCGCGAGCCCGGCGGGGTCGATGCCCCCCAGGGCCTCGTCGGAAGCGAGTTGCTCCAGGTCGACGGCGATCCCGAGATAGTTGCCGCGGAAGTCGTACTGGTGCACCACCCGACCCGGACCGTCCAGGACATAGAACGACAAACCGGGGGCCGAGGAAACCGCGGTCCACTCGATGGGAACCGTACCCGGCGCGGGCAGGCGATGGGGAGCGGAACCGGGGGTGGCCAGCTGGAAGATCCGGTTCTGGTACCGCTCCGCGATGACGATCTCGCCGTTGGTGAGACGCAACACGCCGACCGGATACCAGGAGTCCGCGGGGGGGCTATCCGGCCACCAGGTGGCCGGCGTGACCGCGGGCGTCGTCACCGGTCCCTGCGCCGGGGGGGGCACGTTGGGGGCGGCCATCCCCAGCGTGGCCACCGCGAGAAGCAGCAGGGCTCCCCGCACCATCCCCTCCGGGGCCGGTCTAGAACGCCCGGGAGAGGACGACGTTGGCACCCGGTCCCCGCGCGTCCGCGTCGAGGCTCCAGGAGAGCGTGGTTTCATTCTCGAGGTTCTTGTTCATCTTCGCGCTCAGGATGCCCACGTCGAGCACGGAGAGAAGCCGGTTGGCCAACAGGAGGCCGAGGGTGAGGTCCGCGGTATGGTACGAGTCGAGACTGGACTGGCGCATGCTCTGGTAGCGAGCGAGGTCCGAGGTGGAATCCCAGAGCCACGCGTCGTCCCCGGTGTAGGCATTCTCGTTGAAGTACTCCTCCTGGGCCTCCCGATCCGTGGGATAGATCAGCCGCGCCTCCCGGCGCACCTGCTCGTTGGCGCTGAAAGGACCGTCCGCCCCGATATAGTTGCCGATGGTACGGTAGTAGTCCGAGTCATCGCGGGGATCCACGCCGGCATGGATCTGGGCAAACTCCTTGTACTGGGTCTGACGGTGGTTCCCGTCTCCCTGGGACACGAAGTAGGTGGTCCACAACGCGCCCTCCACCACGAAGAACCCGGTGGCCCGTCCCTTGGATCCCAGGTAGTACTCCCCCAGTCCGGGGAGGATCAACGAGTAGAGCATGGCCAGCTTGCCGTTCTTGGGCTTCGTCTCTCCCAGGCCCTGCGGCTCCAGGGTCGGGTCCTGCGACTGCACCGAGGCCAGCACGGCGGTGGCGTCGTAGACCCGTCCTTCGGTCCACAGACCGGCCCGGGAGCCGGGATCCGCTGCGGCACCCGCCGCGACGGCGCCGAGCCCGGCCGCGAGAAGGATCGACGTCAAGGAACGATGGATTCGCCAGCTCTTCACGGTATCTGGACTCCTTAGAATCGTTGGTCCACGCGAACGCGCAACGCAACGCCACCCCGGGCGGGTTGCACCCGCCAGTTCCACGAAAGCTCCGGCTCGTTGGCCTTGGCCTGCTTGTGACGGTCGGCCGAGACCTTGGCCGCGTCGACCGCACTCACCACGTGGTTCAGAAAGATCACCGTCCCGGCGATCCGGGACGCACCGTACAGGTCGTCGGCGTCCTGCTGCTTGCCCACGTAGGCCGAGCGGTTGCCCTGCTCGTCCCAGCCGCAGGCGTAGACATCGTTGCGGCCGATCTCGTCGAGAAACGCCTCGCGGTTCTCCTCGGCCAACATCGCCAACTCCTCGCTCTCCTGCTCGAAATCCACCGGTCCCAGCCCGTCACCGCAATTCACCACGGTTGCATACCGTTCCCAATCCCAGTGCGCCTCGGCGAACCGGGAGTAGTCCTGTTCCGCCTGATCCCCGGCGCTGTCCAGGGCGAAGTAGGCGAACCAGGAAGCCACCTCGACCCCGAGATAGATCCAGCCCCGGTTCTTCTTCTGGGCCAGCTGGCCCGATCCGGGAATCACCGCCGACATGAGTCCCGCCACGAACGGCTTGGGCCCGGTCGGTGGCGGGTCCGCCGGCGTCTGCCAGGCCAGGCCGGCCAGGACGGTGGCGGTCGGGTCCGCTTCGGCCAACAGCGCCTCCGCGGAAACCCCGCGGAGCTCGGCATACAGCCGGGACGTATCCACCGGGGGCTCTGCACCGGCGGGAATCGCCCCCAGGAGCAGGGCCACCACACCGGTTAGTACCCGCACCCCCACGCCTGGGTTCCGCTGCGGGAGCCGGACCGCACGCTTGCCGAAAAGGGTCGTCACGGGTTTCCTCCCCCTCGTTGTCGGGATCATCGCAGGACCGCCACCCGGGCCATGGTCACCGAGCCGCCCGAGTCGCCCGTGCGCTCCAGTCGGCAGAAATAGAGCCCGGGGGCGACATCGCGGATGTCCCATTGCACCGCATTCTCGCCCGCGTGGGAGCCGGTCCCGGCTCCTCCCAGGAGCCGCGCGTCGGTCAGCTCGCGTCCGTTCACGTCGTAGATACGCAGCGATCCGGATTCCCCCCCCACCAGGTGGTAGCGGATCTGGACCGCGTCGCCATGCGCCGGGTTGGGATACACGATGAGTTCCTGGCCATCCAGGTCCGGTTGACCGGGTCGACTCTCGTCCACCCCGTTCTGGACGTTGCCCCCCTCGGGGCGCCCCCCCGGAAAACGCCAGTCGCCGCTGCGACCCACGGATCCGGGGAACCGGGTGGCCAGCAACACGCCTTCCTCGGCGGCGGCAAACCAGGTCAACTCCCCTTCCTCGTTCAGATCGTCGAGGAACGCGCCGGCGATACGGAACGGCCCCATGGAACGCGGGAAGTCGGCCAGGACCCGACCTCCCCCCGTGAACCCATGGAACAGGCCGAACCCGCCCAACACCAGGACATCCAGCCCCGGCTCGCCATCGAGGTCGGCCACCTTGAGATCCCGCAGCGGCGTCTGCACCGTCCGCGGCCAACCGAAAGTCGGCGACCCGCGACCGTTGAAGGCCGCGATCGTCCCATCCACCAGACCCAGCACCAGTTCGTGTCGCCCGTCCCCATCGATATCCGCGGCCGCCGGCTCCAGAGCGACCGCTGCCTCCAGGGCCCAGCGGGCCACCACCCCATCCAGCGGATTGAGCACCGCGACCGAGTCGTCGGTCACGATGACCAACTCCATCGGATCGTCGTCCTCGAGATCGGTCGAGAACCGCCCGGCGATCAGGTGTCGAATGTCGGACCCCATCCGGACCACGGGGAGGTTGGGCACGGTGGTGGCAAGGCTTGGATCGACCGGGAAGAGCTCGAGCACGCCCCCCTCGAAGGCCCCGGCCAGCAGGTCGACCTCCCCGGTTCCACCCTGCGGGAGCAGGACCGGAGCGAGGGTCATGCGGACATCCGAGGCCACCCGCGCCGTCTGCAGGACCCCCTCGGGCGACTCCAGGGTGCGGGTGACCATCCCCCCCAGCGCTCCGTGCGCGATCAGGGACGGCCCGTCGGGATCGACCGGATCCAGCAGAATGGGACCGGTGCTGGCCAGGTGCGTGTTCAGGCGACCCAGCCGCGGAGTGAAGGCGCTGTCCCACACGTGGACCTGTCCGTTGTTGTCGGCCAGGGCAAACACGGTCTCGATCCGGCCGCCGGTGGCGATGCGGAACCGAGCCGAGGTGACGAATCCATCGAGGGGCCGGTTGAGAAGGAGTTCGAGGAGGTCCGCGGAGACCGGCGTGCCGTCGGCCTTGGCCGCGGCCAATCCCCAGCGGGGTCGGGGCACGTCCGAGGTCTCCACCCGGGTCACGAAAACGAACTCCGCCGCCGGATCCCCGTCGATGTTGGCCCGGGTCACCGCCTCCGGGGTGACCTGGACGTCCGCGTTCTGGAGCAGCGGCACCGGCCATCCGGCGCGCGCCAGGGGACGCTCCACCGCCACCGTCACCCGACGGGCCAGCGGTTCGGCGTCCAGGGTGACCCGGATCCCCGAGTAGGTGGCGTCGTTGGCCGCGCTCCCGGGAACCGTGGTGGGCAGGAACTCCGTGTTGTTGCCGTTGAAGAACGCATCCTCGACCCGCCCCAGGTTGAAGCGTCCCTGATCCCACACCCCGTCCGCCTCTTCCAGGGCGACCCCGCGGAAGAACACACCCTGGTTGACCTGTCCCCGATCCGACATGGCGGGAATGACCAGCTTGTCGTCGATGTGCCAGATCAGCACACCGCCCCCCTCCTCGGGGTCCTCGAAATCGTCCCGGTCGAGGTCCCGCGCCGGCAACAGCGCGTCGTACTCGTAGCGTCCGCCTTCGCCGGGTTGATCCTCGGGATCCACCGGTCCGAACAGGACCCCGGTCTCCTCGTCGGCCTGAATGGAAATGCGCTTGTTCCCGTCGAGATCCATGGCCCGGTTCTCGATGAGGAAGTACTCGAACACGTCGAGCTGGGCGAGCAGGATGTTGGGCCCCACCTGGACCGCATCGAGCGTTCCGTCCCAGGTCTCCTCGACCCGCATGGGGTTCACCCGGGGGAATGCCTGGAGCTTGCTCCACGGATCCAGACTGGAAGGCAACGCCCCGTCCACGAACACCGCTTCCAGGCAGTTGTCCTCGTCGTCGACCTCGCCGCACAGGATGGCGCCGATGTTGTCGCCGGAATCCATGAGGCTGAAGTAGCCCACCTGGGGCAGTCCATTGAAGATGTCGTAGAGGTCCGGCAGACCCAGGATGTGTCCGGACTCGTGTGCATAGACCCCGTTGAGGGCGGCAACCCGTCCGTCCTGGCTCGCGAACTCCGGCACCACCATGACCCGATTGATCCGGGTCCCGTCGCCGGTGATGACCGCGTCTTCCTCCGCGAGAAGAATATTGAAGGAGGGGATGTCGTACGGGGAGTCCCGGTTGATATCCCCCTGGACATCGGCTCCGGCGTGGATGAGCACGAAGCCACCGAAGGCGCTGAAGTCGATCTCCCCGCTGGCGTCCGCGGTCGCCACCGCGTCTTCCACCAACCGGGTCGCCTGGTCGAGGATCCGATCCGACTGGGCCACCACCCAGGGTCCGTAATCCCCCATGTCGCTCAGGGAGTACGCCGACTCCGGCTCCAGGGGAAACACCGTGAACTCCAGGTGGAGGGTGCCGTAGGACTGCCCCTCGTAGTAGCGACGCAGGGCTTCGGCGTGGGTCTCGAAGAAGTTGCGGTCGTGGGGAGGCGAGTCGACCGGGGCGGTGATCCCGGTCCGCAGGTCGAACTTTCCGTTCCCGGTGGTGGAATCCCCCTTCGCATCGGTGGCGAAGTCGAAACGCATCATGGCGATCCGCAGGGTGTCCGGGGCGTCCATGGCGGCGGCCGCGAGGCCGTCCGCGCCCTTGGCCGCGTCCAGCCGCTCCAGGAGTTCGAGCACCGAGATGGGACGCGGTGCCCGGGCACCGGGACCCAGCAGCACATGCGGGAAGTCCACCCGGGCCGCCCGCTGGGCCAGCCCGCGATCCAGGGCGGCCTGTTCCACATCGCCCTGTGTCCCCCATCGCAGCAACCTGGCGTCGCCCCGGCCCCCGTCCCGCACCAGAACGGGAATCCGGTCCGGCGTGTCCGAGGCCGCCGCGACGGTCCCGATCCACATACCGGCCAGGAGCAGGGCCGCGAGGAGATGTCGTCTAGTCAAATCGCGCGGTAATGGAGAACTTGGCCACGCGATCCAGTTCCACGAACTGGGGAATGGACGCGAAGTCGATCCCGAACTGCTTGAGGTAGAAGCCGGCTCCGTACGTCCAGCCCTTGATTTCGCCAACGTCATCGTAGATGTAACCCAGACGGGCGAAGGCAAGGTCCAGGATTCCGACCTCGAGTCCTCCCGAGAAGAGAAGTTCGTTGCGCTCGGCAAAGCTCAGCTCGGACTTCACCGAGTCGGCGATGTCCTCGAAGATGAGGCTCTTCTCCATGGCCAACCCGATCAGCACCGAGTACTTGGTGTCGGTGTGGGTCTTGAACGACACGCCGGTCTTCAGGTTCCGCGGCAACGGATCCGCCTGCTGGCCGCTGGCCAGGGAGATATCCGGCCCCAGGTTCGCCACCGTGACCCCGACCCCGAAGGTGTAGTCGGCCGGACCGATCCCGAGGAAGTTCTCGGACCGTCCGGGGGCGTTGTACAACCCGCCGAGATCCACCGCGAAGGTGGTTCCCTTGCCGCCCGACGCGATGTCGTCCGGGGCGAGGCTGACGTGCAGCAGCTTCAGGTTGATACCCAGACCGAAGTTGTTGACGATCTGGGTCCCCAGCGCGATGGAGGGGGAGAACTCGAACGAGGAGAACGTGCCGGTGGGATCCGGGGAGTCGGGATCCGTCGCAAAACTCTCGCCATAGTTCAGATAGGTAAATGTGGCTGCGAGCCCGCCCCATCCGTCGATGTACTTCGACCCGCTGAGGTAGTCGAAGAACACGTCGTCGGCAAGATCCGGAACCAGCTTGGTGTGCATGAGCCCGACATTCCAGCCGGACATGAACGCGAGACCGGCCGGATTCCACCAGGGGGAAAAGGCATCGTCGGCAACCGCGTTGAAGAAACGACCCATCCCCTCGGCGCGGGCGCCGGGGGGAATCTGGAGCGAAGCGCCTCCAGCGTTGGACTGGGCCAAGGTGGACGAGGGCGTTGAGACAATGAGCAGGAACACGGTTGCAACGAGGGACGCCCCCCCAAACCGGGAACCGACTCCATGGAGCCACGCAGACATGAGCTAACCTCCTGGGCGCACTGAGGGTGTCCTCGGCGCATTTCCATTGAACCCCACAAGTCGCGGCAGGTTCCCAATGAGCGGGACTCGCCCCTCAAACTCTTGGCGCAGCACCACTTCCGGGGCCACCCAAAGCACGGCGAAGGACGCTATCAAACGGTGGGAGAGGGGTCAATCAGCGGACCACCACGACGCGTTCCAGCGCCTCGGCGACCGCTCCCGACTCGGTTCTGACCTCGATGCGGGCAAGGTAAACCCCATTTGCCACAAGATCTTGCGACCCATCCCTCCCGTTCCACTGGAACCCGTTCCGACCCGGATCCCCGGCCACGTCCTCGCTGAGGACCAGACGGCCGGAAACGCTATAGATACGGATCGACACCGAGCCCGGCTCCTCCAGCGTAAACAGGATGCGCGTGGGCTCCGAATCCGGGTTGAACGGGTTGGGATAGCTGGCCACCCCGCTCAGGAGTCCCTCGCCGCCCCCTCCGGCAATGCGGAACTCCGCATCGGCAACCCCCGTGTTGTTGAGATTGTCGAAGGCGGACACGCTGAAGGTGAACGTTCCCGGGGGGAGTTCCGGCACGGTGAAGGCGGCGGTTCCCCGGGTGTGGCTGCCGAGGTCATAGGCAAACCGATCGGTCAGGTCCAGCCGAACCTGCTCCAGACCCCGATCGTCCAGGATCTTGAGCAGGATGGAGCGGAACTCGAAGAGCTGGGTCTGATTGATCCCCGACGCATCCTCGAGGGTCACGGTGATTTCCTGACCGGGCGCCACCGTGCCACCGGGAACGGAGTAGGTGACCGTGGGTCCCTCGGTGTCATCGGACTGTTCCGCCGTCCCGCCCACCTCGACGGAAAGCACCGCACCCAGCCCGTCCCATCCGTCTCCCCAACCATAGGTGCGCACCTTGCCCTCGGCCCCGCCACGCAACGAGGCCGGTACGGTGAACTGGACTTCTGCGGATCCGGCCGTGACCGGGCTCTCGCCCCGGAACAGGGTGGCGCCGTCGGCGTACCACCCGGGAAAGGCCCCCACGCTCGGCCGCTCGCCATAGGTCTGGAACAGCCGGTCCGCATGCTCACGGAAGGTTTCCCCCTTGGAGTTCGTGGTGACCAGCACCCGCGAGTCCCGGGCCACCGTCTCGAGGCGCCCCTCCTGGCTCCCCGGATCGAGGACCGCCCCCTGGTAGGTGACCGGCTTGCCGCGCAACAGCGACTGGGGACCGTCCACCGTCATGGGCAGGCCGGGCGTGGTCAGCCGGCTCGCCGGGTCCCCCAGACACACGTACTTCCCGTTGTCCGACACTTCGATCCGTTTGGAGTTCATGAGGGCCACCCCGATCGGGATGGGCTGATCGGCGCCTTCGCGGAAGAGTTGATCCAGGAAGGTAATGTTGAACCGGGCGTTGCGGCCGGAGAAGGTGAGGTGGGTGGCCGCGGCCGCCACCAACGCGCCGGTGGTCGGGGTGCGCAACAGGGACTCGGCCAGCCCCTGCGAGAGCGGTTTGGAAAACTTGCCCACGCTGCAGGAGAACGCACCAAAGGCCGGCAGCCGGCCGTGGTTGGCCAGCACCGGAACATCCGCGGCGTGCAGCACCTGCTCGTCGGCCAGGACCACATCGCCGCCGTGGCCGATGTAGTTGACCAGCCAGGCTCCGTCGGTCCAGCTCTGGAGCAGCGCCCGCTTGGCCTCCGGCTTGGTGTCGAACTCGCAGTCCTCCCCGAATTCGTAGAGATAGACCTTGTCGATGTCGAACACCGCGGGAATCTTCGCCGCCACGTCCTCGCTCTGCGCCATATGAACAAAACCGATCGCGTCCACGTTGTTACGCCCCTGGCACACGTCGTCCGCGACCAGGATCGCCTTGGTGCGCCACGGCCCCAGGTCGGGAGACTGCTCGGAGCGGATGATCTTCTGGGTGATGAGGGCGCGGCTTTCCTGGGGCGTGCTCACGGTGAGCCGACCGATATAGAGGTCGGTGAGCTGGTCGTTGATGCCGTCGAAGCGGGCCAGCGGGTCGTCGCTCACGTACTGCGTGTTGCCGTTGCGGATCTGGGTGATGGAGTCCCGGTTGTTCTCCCAGGAGGGAACATGGTCCACCACCCCCGAGTCCTCGTAGTCCCGGAAGTCGTAGGTGTGATCGCCGACGAACAGTGCATAGGCCAGCCGATCATCGGATTCGGGATTCCCATAGCAACGATAGGCAAACTCGAGGAAGTAACGGAGAGCGGCCGGGTCCCACATCCCCCAGGAGAACTCGTTCATGACCTCCTGGACCGGAACCACCCGGACCCGGCCCTGGCGCGGCGCCTCGCCGTCGGTCACGCCCCACAGGTTCTCCCGCCGCCAATCCGCGAGGAGTTCGGCGTCCGCCTCGAACCCCTTGCCCGCGATGATGATGTAGTCGAGGGGTTCACTCGGATCGCGAAGCCAACGGCTGAGCCCCCCACCCACCCGGGTGCGGGGAGGCGTGACTGCGGTGATGCTGGCCGGTCGCGCCAGGGCGGTCTCGGTGGTCACCGCCACCACGCCGGCCTGTAGGCCGCAGTTCACATCGATGGATCCGCCGTTGCGGGCGGCGATGAGCCGTTGGGGGCGGCGGAAATCCTGAACGGAAAACGCCAGGGGCCCCCCGCCGGGAACGTTGCTGACTCTCAGGGTCCGCTCGGACTCCGCGGCCTCGAGGGTGAACTCGGCCGGTCCACCATCCGCGTTGGCCATGCGTCGATACAGGACGTCGATCCAGGTGAGGTAGACCATGTCGAAACGGTCCGGGTTGTTTCCCACCTTGAGCACGGTGAAGACGAACGAGGTCAGGTCCTCCGCCGGGATCGGCTGGCTGCGGATGAAGTAGGGATCGAAGGACGCGACCACCCCTCCGCCCCAGACATGGATGTCCTCCTCCACGCCGTCCACGACCCGGGGCACCACGTCCCCGTTCACGGTGAGCTGGACGTGATGCAGGTCCTCCTGACCCACCCCGGACAGGAGCGGTTTCTGCGCCCCCCACAGCAGGACATGGGTGGTGAGCTGGGTTCCCGGCACCAGGTGCGGCAGGGTAATCCGCTTGCGCTGGCCGCTGGACTGGCTGGTCAGGAACTCCCAGAACCAGCCCTCCCAGGGCGTCCCGTCGACGTACATGGCCGGGTCGTAGATCGTGTTGTCTTCCTCGTGCAGCCTCCCCACGCACTCGCCGGTCGTCTCCCCCGCCGGCTCGTCCCGGCTCTCCATGCGCAGCGCGGCCCCCGGAAGCCCCTCTCCCCAACCCAACCAGTAGACGGTGCGGTCGGTGTAGAGGTTCTTGAACCACTGGTCCGGATCCTCTTCGAGCCCGAACCGGTCGCGGAAGTTGTCCGGACCCAGGGCATAGAAGATCACGTCGTCCCCGTCGTCCAGTCGCCCATCCGCTTCCCCCCGGACCCACAGGGCGACCTCTTCCAGTCCCCCTTCCGCTCCGATCCCCACGTCGTTGAAACCCTGGCCGGGCACCTCGTCCACGTGCCGCCAACCGGGATCGATCCGGGTCCCCCCGGGGTTCTCCACCTGTTGCCAGCCCAGCGTCCCCCAGGACACCTCGGGCACCAACGGTCCGGCGTAGAGTCGAAGCCGGCGCGGGTCCACGCTTCCCACCGGAACCCCCGCTGCCGCGAGATCGTCCAGGGTCAGCCGGTACACCCCGTTGCCGGTGATCTCGAGCCGCACCCACCCGTCGGCGTCGTCGAACCACACTTCGGGGAGGGCGGTCGCGTTCACGGTCTCCGCCGCGACCCACTTGGCCGCCGACTGCGGATTGACCACCTGATGGGCGAGGGTGCGTTGTCCCACCCGGTCCCGGCGCGGGGACCGTTCCGGGAGGAGACCAGGGGTGCGGGCGGCCGAGGCACCGGTCACGTTGAGCGTGAAACGGATGGACTCCGCCGGGACGCTGGTCTCGGTCGCGGCATCCCAACGCAACGGCCGCACCACGACGTGGGCGATCCGGACCCCGCGTTCGATCCCCACCGAAAGCAGCTCCGCCTGGGGCAGGGCCCGCGCGGAGGTATAGGCGGGACCCTCCGAGGCGCGCCACAACGGTTGCGGGTCCGGGCGGCGCCTCGTTCCGAGCGGGGGCGCGGGCACCGGCTCCGCGACCGGGGGAAGCCGCACCCCGCCGATCGCCCCGCGATCGCCCACGGTGTACTCGAGGGAGATCTCCCCTTCCGGTGGAACCGCGACCCGGATGATCCGCCCCGGCACGGCCGGGGTCCCCGGATCGGCGAAGGCGCGGTACCCGTCGAAGGCCGGCAGGAGGTACTCCCGCCCCCCGGCGCTTTCGCGCACCAGGGTGGGGACGGGAACCCGGACCTCGACCCAGACGGCTCGCTCCGAACTGGCGAGCACCACGACGTCCTGTTCCGGAGTCTGCGCTCCGGGCTCGGCGCCCACAAGACCGACCCCAAGGAGAACGGTGGCGGTCAGGATGGAAAAGCGGTTTCGTGTCCTCATGGTCTCGCGGGGCCTCTTGCTCTCGTGGAGCTTCCTGGTCTCATGGAGTGCGGCTCGAATGAACCCGGGTCGGGGATCGCGGCGGTTGGTCCGGTCACCGGGGACCGGACGGATCCGGGGGTCAACGCTTGGGAAGCTAGCCTATTCCGAGACGGGCGCCTCGCAGGTTGAGGAAGGTAACTCACTTCACGGCATGCTGTTAGGTTATCAGCCGCCCACGGGGTCGGTCAACGCATCCCGTCGGCGCTCCCAGGTCAGGAGCGAGCCGGCTCAGGATCCCGTTCCTCGAATACCCCCATGGCCAGGAATTTCTCCATCCTTTTGTCCACCAGCTCCTCCGGAGTCAGGAGCTTGAGCTCATCGAAGATGCCCAGGACGGTGCTCTTGATGGCCGCCGCGGTGCGCAGGGGGTCCCGGTGGGCACCTCCCAACGGCTCCTCGATCAGCCCGTCGATCACCCCCAACTCCAGCACGTCGTGGGCGGTGAGCTTGAGCACCTCGGCCGCTTCGGGCGCCTTGGCCCGGTCCTTCCATAGGATCCCCGCGCAACCCTCGGGAGAGATCACCGAGTAGATCGCGTTCTCCAGCATGAGCACCCGGTCCGCCACCGCCAGGGCGAGGGCGCCCCCACTGCCGCCCTCCCCGATCACGATGCTCAGCACCGGCACCCGCAGACGCGCCATCTCGCGCAGGTTGCGGGCGATGGCTTCGGACTGGCCGCGCTCCTCGGCGCCGACGCCGGGATACGCGCCGGGAGTATCGACAAAGGTCAGCACCGGCAGCCCGAACCGATCGGCCAGCTCGAACAGGCGAAGCGCCTTGCGGTAACCCTCGGGGTGCGGCATCCCGAAGTTCCGCTCCAGGTTCTCCTTGGTGTTGCGTCCCTTCTGGTGACCCACCACCACCAGGGGGCGTCCGTCGATCCGGGCCAGGCCCCCCACGATGGACCGGTCATCGGAAAACGCGCGATCCCCGTGCAGCTCCATGAACTCGTCGGTGATGGCCTGGAGATAGTCCAGGGTGTAGGGACGACGTGGGTGCCGGGCCAGCTGGACGCGCTGCCAACGGGACAGGTTGTGGTAGATGTCGCGCCGCAGCGTGTCCGCTTTCTTCTCCAGGCGCGCCAGCTCGTCCCCCACCTCGATGCTCGAGGACGCGGCGAAATCGCGCAGCTCCTGGATCTTCACCTCGAGATCCACCACCGGCTTTTCGAACTCCAACCAGATTCCGCTCAACGACCGTTCCTTCCATTGACCGACTCACCCAACCGCACCGCGTCCTCCCCCAACATGGAGCGCAACTCCACCAGCAGATCCCGATCCACCCCCACCCGGTACTTCCCCGCCCGCAGACGAACCCGCCGGCCGGTGTCCGTGTCCAGGACCAGAACCACTTCGCCCCGTCCCGGATACCGCTCGAGAATACTCCCGATCGAGTCCAGCTTCGACTCCTCCATCCCGGGGAGCGGAAGCCGCAGGTACAGGGTGTGGGCCAGGCGATCCCGGTTCGCCTCGAAATCGTACACCTTTTCCGCGATGATCTTGGGATCGCTGTCCGGATCCCGGCGGTCCAGACGCCCCTCCACCAGGACCACCTTGTCCTCTTCCAGGACCTCTTTGGCCTCCTCGAACACGCTGGCAAAGACCACCACCTCGAGGGTCCCGGCGTAGTCCTCGACCTGGGCAAAGCCCATGGTACGCCCCTTCTTGTCCACCTTGCGGGTCACCGCCGAGACCACCCCCAGCAACTTCACTTCCCCCCCCGAGAGCGCCTTGAGCTGACCGGTGTCCCCGGTGGCCACGGCGGAGATCTCGTCCCGGTAGTCGTCCAGGGGATGCTCGGTGAGATAGAACCCCAGCACCTCCTTTTCCTGCTTGAGACGGGTGCTGCGGTCCCATTCCCGGGTCTGGGGGAGCTCCGGCTCCAGGTATCCGACCTCGGCGGCGTCCCCGAACAGCGAGGTCTGTCCCATGTCCACGTCGTGCTGATAACGCGCCCCGGTATCGAGGGCCCCCTGCACCGCATCGAACTGCCGGGAGCGGGAGGGATCCAGGCTGTCCAGGGCGCCCGCCGCGGCGAGGCTTTCCACCACCCTCCGGTTGAGCGCATCGTGGCGCACCCGCCGACAGATGTCGAACAGGCTGGTGAAGGGACCGTTCTCTTCCCGCTCCTGCACCGTGGCCTCGATCGCCGCCCGCCCCACGTTCTTGACCGCGGCGAGGCCGAACCGGATGGCCCCGTCCTGCACCGAGAACGCGGGACGGGATGCGTTGATGTCGGGGGGCAGGACCTCGATGCCCATGCGACGGCATTCCTCGATCAGCACCATGATGCGATCGGTGGTGTCCATTTCGCTGGACAGCGTGGCCGCCATGAACTGGGCCGGATGATGCGCCTTGAGGTACGCAGTGTGGAAGCTGACCATGGCGTAGGCCGCACTGTGGCTCTTGTTGAAACCGTAACCGGCGAAGAAGGCCATCTGCTCGAAGACCTTGCGCGCGGTTCCCTCGGGGATCTTCTGCTTCGTCGCTCCCTCCACGAAGCGCTTTTCCTGGGCCGCCATCTCCTCGGCCTTCTTCTTGCCCATGGCCCGTCGCAACAGGTCGGCGTCGCCGAGGCTGAAGCCGCCCATGGCGCTGGCGATCTGCATGACCTGTTCCTGGTAGACCATCATCCCGTAGGTGGAGTCCAGGATGGGTTCCAGGAGCGGGTGCTCGTAGGTGATCTTCTCGCGTCCGTGCCGGCGCTCGATGAAGTTGGTCACCATGCCCGAGCCCATGGGCCCCGGCCGGTAGAGCGCGTTGACCGCCACGATGTCGTCGAATCCCTGGGGGGCCAGCTTGCGCAGCAGATCCCGCATGCCGCTCGACTCGAGCTGGAACACCGCCACCGTGGTGGCCGCGCGCAACAGGTCGAAGGTCACCGGGTCGTCCAGGGGAACCGAGGCCAGGTCCGGTCGGCTCCCGGTCTCTTCCTCGATGAGCGAGAGCGCGTCCTCGATCACGGTCAGGGTCCGCAGACCCAGGAAGTCCATCTTGAGCAGACCGGCGCTCTCGCACGAGTTCATGTCCCACTGGGTGGAGACTTCCCCCTTGCTCGACCTGAAGAGCGGGACCACGTCGTCCAGGCGTCCCGGGGTGATGAGCACCCCTGCCGCGTGGGTGCTCGCGTGGCGGGCCAGCCCTTCCAGGGTCTGGGCCACCTCCAGCAACCGGCCATGCTGGGGATTGCCCTTCTGGATCTCGCGTAGCTCCGGCTCCTGCTCCAGCGCTTTCTCCAGGGTGATCCCCAGCTCGGCCGGCACCAGCTTGGCGATGCGATCCACATCCCCCAGGTCCACGCTGAGGGCGCGCCCCACGTCGCGCAGCACGCCCCGCGCGGCCATGGTGCCGAAGGTGATGATCTGGCTCACCGAGTCCTCGCCGTACTTCCGGCGCACGTACTCGATGACCTCGCCCCGCCGGCGGTAGTCGAAGTCCACATCGATATCCGGCATGCTCACCCGCTCGGGGTTGAGGAACCGTTCGAACAGCAGGCTGAACCGGATGGGATCGATATCGGTAATGCCCAGGCAATAGGCGATCAGACTCCCCGCCGCGGAACCGCGTCCCGGTCCCACTGCGATGCCGTGGTCCCGGGCGTAGCAGATGAAGTCCCAGACAATGAGGAAATACCCCGCATACCCCATCTGGAGAATGATGCGTAGCTCGTACTCCAGCCGCTCCTGCAGCACCGCGTCGAGTTCGTCGTAGCGCTCGGCCAGTCCCTCCCGGGTCAGGTGCTCCAGATAGGCTTCCGGGGTGGCGAATCCCTCCGGCAAGGGGAAGTCGGGAACGAGCAGGGTGTCGAAGTCGAGGGTGAGGTCGATCTCCTCGGCGATGCGCAGGGTCGCCTCAAGGCTTTCCGGCAACGCACTGAACCGTTCCTGCATCTCCTCGGCGGTGCGGAAGTGACGCTCCTTGGTGTGCGACTTGTAGCGGCCGGAGTCGTTGACGGAACGCTGCTCGCGAATAAGGACAAGGATCTCCTGGGCCTCGGCATCCTCCGAGCGGAGATAGTGCACGTCGTTGGTGGCCACCACCCCGACCTCGGCCCGCTTGGCCGTATCCACGAGCTGGGGAATCAGGGCGCGTTGGTGCGGGATCCCGTGGTCCTGGATCTCCACCCAGAAACGCCCCCCCAGGATCTCGCGATAGCGACCGGCCATCTCCATGGCCTGACGCGGACGCCCCTCCAGCAGCTCGCGGGCCACTGCGCCGTTCATGCCGCCCGAGAGCGCGATGAGTCCCTCGGCGTGCTCCTCCAGCAATTCGTAGTCGATGCGGGGCCGGTAGTAGAACCCCTCCAGGAAACCGGCCGTGCTCAACTTGAGCAGATTGCGGAACCCGGTCTGGTCCTTGGCCAGCAGCACCACCTGATCCGTCTGCCGGTTCTTGGGCGACTTGTCGTGACGGCTCCCCCGGCTGACGTAGACCTCCTGCCCCAGGATGGGACGGAGCCCCGCCCGTTGCCCGGCCTGGAAGAACTCGACCGCGCCGAACAGGTTGCCGCTGTCGGTCAGGGCCAGGGCCGGCATCTCCAGTTCGGCGGCACGCTTGACCAGGCTCTTGGGCTTGATGGCCCCGTTGAGCAGGCTGTAGTCGGAATGCACATGGAGGTGGACGAAGCTGTTCACGACGGGCCGTTTCGCAGAAGGTCGATGAGGAAAAGACTGAACATATGTATACCCCCGCACCGGCCGGGGAGCAAGCGTGGGTGCGGATCCCGCGCCCGCGCGCCGTGCGAACCTACCGCACCCGAATCGTTTCCCGCGCGATCTTCATGTTTCCCACCCGGTCCGCGGCGCGCACCGTGACGGTATGGGTCCCCGCGGACAAGTCCTGGCGTATGTACGCGCGCAGGGTCGCCGCATCCGCGTCCCATTCGGCCACCACCGGTTTCCCGTCCACGAGGAGCGAGAGGGTACTCCAGCCGACCCCGGCTCCGCGATCACGGATCCGGACCGCAATCGCCGGTCGGGGGCCCCCGGACCCCAACTCGAGAAAGGTCACCGACGGGGGGGTGGTGTCCCGGAGCACGGCCAGGGTCTCCAAATGGGTCAGGTTGGCCGAGACCCCCTCGGTCGTGGTGTCCGCCCCTTCGAACGCCCAGTCCGTCCCGTCCCAGCTGTACACCGCCAACCCGCGCCTCGAGCGGGTGGCCACCGGGAGCGTGGCCCGGACCCGCTCGCGCAACGGCAGCAGGTGCGGCTCGAACCGCACCAGACGGGTGGAAACCGAGCTCAGCTCGTCCAACGCCGGCACGGGTCCGCGATCCATGGCCGAAACCCATCCGGACGCGTAAACCGCTGTGGAAGGGATCACTACCGAGACCAGCTCATGCTCAACCCGAATGGTATCGGTGAGCCCGCCCACCCACCACGCGGTATCGGAGCGCCGCTGCGAGCCGCTCCAGATGAAGGTCCAGGCACCGGGAAGGGTGGGCTGGGGAGGGCCCAACCGGTAGCGCCCGGCCCGGCTCCACTGCCGTCCGGCAAAGGCCACCCGCTCCCCCTCCGGGGTCATGAGATGCGCCAGGTGCAGCGGCCGACCCTCCTCGGTCACCGCCGCCTGCAGATCGAGAAAGGCGCCCGCTCCGCGAACCCGCGGCAACGCGGTGGGCGGCGCGGCCTCCGGGAGTTCCTCGCCGGTGGGGCCCGGCTCCACCTCAAGTCGCACCCGGCGACGGGTCGCGTTGCCCGCCCGGTCCTCGACGATGAAGGTGAGGAGATGCTCCCCCACCGGAGCCAGCGCAATGGCTTCCTCACATCCGGCACCCGACGCCACCGGTTGCGACCCCCGGGGAGCCGGGTCGAGGGTCACCCAGCGTTCATCGAGATCGCGGGCCCGCCGCGCATCGAAGGTCCATTCCACCTCGCGGGGCGCGTTCCAATCGAAGCGGTCCAGACGCATCTCGAAAACGAGGGTGTCCCCCAGCATCACCGCCACCCGATAGGGCGCCAGCCGGGTCCCACCCGGAAGGGCGCGATCCAGGGTTTCCAGGGCCAGACGCACGCCCCCCGTGACCCGCACCGTGGGAGTGCCGCCCAGTGAAACGAGCACCGGCTCGAACCCGCCGTCGACGAGGGTCTCGGGACGTGCGGGCGCCACGCGCAGGCGAGTGACCACGGGGGGGGTGGTATCCGGCACCGACCATCCGTTGGCCAACGGATTGACCGCCACCGAGGCACTCTCCCCCACCCGGATCTCCGCATGGAGATGGGGCGGCCCCGCGCCGCTGCGCCCGGTCCAGGCCAGGGTATCGCCGGCGGCGAAGCGAATGCTTCCCGCTTCCGGGTGGACGTCCACCTCGTACTGCAGGCGGCGGTCCTGCTCCGCGTGCACCACTCGTTCGATCCGGGGATGGAACCGGCTGAGATGGGCATAGAGGATGGTCCTTCCGTCCTCCATACGGAAATAGACCGCGCGTCCATAGCCGCCACCGGATGCGCGCGCGCGAAACACCCATCCTCCCAACGGCGCACGCACCGGGATGCCCTCGTCCCCTCCGGTGGAGAAGTCGAGCCCACCGTGATAGTGCCCCCCCCGGTACTCGCCGAAAGTGGAGGTGAGGACCGGAGGCTGGACCACCGGATCCATGGGCAACGGCAGCTGATCCGCCGATCGAACGGACCCGGGAAGGGCCGCCGCGACGAGCCAAACAAGAAGAACAGCACGGGTGCGGACGCTCATGGGGGCGGAGGCTATCAACGGGGTCGAATCCGGTCAAACCCTTGCCATATGCACGGTTGAGACGAAGCCTTCGCGCAGGATGCCTCCGCCCGGGGCGATTTGCCCCATGGAAACAACATCCGTCTCAAGATGCGCGACAAGTCGACCGATCCTTGCAATGGAACAGGGGCGAAAGCCCCGGGCCACCCGCTTGCAGAAGTCACCCGGATTCGCCGGGGCTCGGAACGCCGACAAGGAGGATGTTCGATCATGAAGACGCGCTTCGCGTCCCTGCTGACGCTAATCTTGATTCCCGCCGTGTTCGTGGGATGCAGCGATGACTCTGTCGTCGCTCCCGTCTCCGACACCACCCCCCCTCTCGCCCCCGTGGTCACCGGCGCTCGCGCCGACGATTCCACCATCGGCGTGTGGTGGGAGAGCAACATCGAGGCCGACCTCGCCGGCTACAACGTCTACGCCGTGCAGAACGGTGCGGCCAAGAAGATCAACGTGGGTCTCGTGACCCGGACCTACCTCGTCTATGAGCGTCCGGCCGGTGGCAACAGCACCATCTATGTCACCGCCCAGGACTGGACCGGAAACGAGAGCGGACCGTCCAAGCCCAAGCCGGTGACCGTCGTCCCGGTCGGCGACGTGATTCCGGGTCTGGAGAAGTCCATCCAGGACTGATCAGGCGACCCGGTAGACAAAACGAGAAACGGGCGAAGCCAACGCTTCGCCCGTTTTTTCTTGTGCGCCGGGTGCTCTCGCCCGAAGCATCGGTCGTACCACGATCAACGCCGCAGACGCACCACCTTGCGCACCTGTTGGGAACCGGCGTCGTCCCGCAGCCGGATGAAGTACACGCCCTCGGCCACTTCACGCCCCGCGTCATCACGCCCATCCCAACGGTAGGTCCCCGAGGCGGCCATCACGCGGTGACCGGTGACCCGCCGCCCACCGAGATCCACCACCTCGACCGCGACCGCTCCCACCGCACCGGACCAGGAAATCCGGGTCTGGGCCGAGGACGGATTGGGGGCAGGGTGTCCGGCGGCAAGACGTGCCCCGGGATGCAGGGCGGCCGTGCCGAGAAGGGTCCATCCCCCCTGGCGCTCCAACCGTTCCAGGACCAGCGTCTGATCCTGCGCGGGCGGGGTGACGGTCACGCACTCCGCGAGCCCGCTTCCCTCCCAGAGCCGCGCTCCGGAAGGCCGCGCGCTGACCCGAAGCCGGGCCGCATCACGCGCCGCGTCGCCGGACCAGCAGAGGGTGCCGCCCGCCGCGGTTCCGGTCCAGGCGAGGGTCATCTCCGCTTCGACCGGGGTGGCCCGGTCGTGATCCAGGAAACCGGTCCGCGCCGGGTTCCCCCGTTCGGTGGGCCACGGGGCGGGGCGATCCGCGGGTCCGAACGGCAAGGACCAGACCGTTCCCTCCACATCCACCGCCTGCACCCGACGCACCCCGTCGGCATCGACGATGGCCGGGGACGCGGTGAACGCGGCCGGGAATCGCCGCGGGAATCCGGCCAGCGGGGCCAGGCTCTCGTCCCACGCCAGGAGCGTGCCGTCCGCGCGCAGCACGATCAACTCGGTCTGCCAGTCCCCGTTGAGATCCGCGCACAGCACCTCGCCGGCCACCGGGCCTCCCAGGTTCACGGACTGGACGCTGCCGTCGCGATCGACCAGGCGCAGCGTTCCTTCGGTATCGACCAGCACCCCCCGCACCGTCGCGGATCCGGCGAAGCCGGCCATGGAGGCTGCGGTGACCGGCGGCCCCATCCACATCACGTCGGCCAGCGTTTCGCCGGCGGCGTCGAACAGTCGCATCCGCTGATCGGTGGTCGAGGATCCGGGCACACCGCCCACCACGAGCGTCACCGCATCGCCCGGGCCGTTGAACTCCGCGATGACCGGGGGTAGCTCGGCGGGCCCGGGGGCGCTGGTCCAGCAGGGGGAAGGGCCACAACCCAGGACCTCGATCACGCCGTCCGCGCGCAGGCCCACCAGATTGATGCCGGTCCCGGTCACCGGACCCGCGGCCAGGGACACCCAGGGCCAGTCATGGTCCACCACCCCGGTTCCCGCGTCGGCGATGGACTGCACCCCGACGGTCTGGGGCACGTAGACCGTGGCCTGGCTCTCCCCGAGCTCCGTAACCGCCACGGACGGGCCGGTGGGGGCGGTGACGCTCCAGGACAACCGATCCGCGGGCGCCGCACTGGAGGCACGGCGCAGGGTCCCCGGCTCGTGCCAGAAGAGAAACGTCTCCACGTCCTGCCCGGCCTGGACACCCGGCCAGGCGGACGGCGTGCCTTCGGTGGCAACCCCGCCGGCCCATGCAGCCACATCCACCCCGGTGATCCCGGACCAGACCCCGATCGTCGCATCGCCAAGGAACCCGACCTCCCCGGTGGGGCGATCGTTCACGCCGACCAGCGGGGTCAACCCGTGTCCCACAGCGGTGCGCTCCCAACCGCCGCTCAGGCTTCGTGCCGCCGCGGCGTAGTCGGCCAGCCCACCCCCGATCAGGGCCTCGCTTCCGGGGTTCTGTGCGTCGATGTCCTGCCCGGTGTTGCGGATCAAGGCGCGTACCCCGGCCGCATCCAAAGTGGGATCCATGCCACGCAGCATCGCGGCCTGGGCGGCGATCTGCGGAGCGGCAAAGGAGGTGCCGCTTCCGGGAGATCCAATGGAGCCTCCGCTCGTGACCCGGGTGGTGGCGTAGCCGGAATAGAAGCCCATGATGTCCACCCACGTGCCGTAGTTGCTCCCACTCGCCTTACGGCCGTCCGAGTTGATCCCGCCGACCCCCAACACATCGTCGCGCGAAGCGAGGTACTGCGCGCCTGTGTCCTGGGTTCCTGAGTTTCCGGCCGACCCCACCACCACCACATCGTGTTCGTTGATGGCGAAGTCCAGGGCCAGACCCAAACCGAAGTCGTCCGAGCTGTCCCAGGAGCAGTTGATGACCTGGGCGCCGTTCTCCGCCGCGTAGACAATGGCCTGGGCACAGAACGACATGAAGACGATCTGCCCGGAACCAGTGGACTTCCATCCCGCACGCAACGGCATGATGCGGGCATTGGGGGCCGCGGCCGCGATACCGACCTGGTTGTCGGTCACCGCGGCGATGATGCCCGCGACCGAGGTACCGTGACCGGCGCCGCCGAAATCGATGGGGTCGTTGTCGGGAACCGTCCCGTCCTCACCCACCGCCGGCGCGGCCGCACTCGGGGCATCGGGAAGGGAGTCCTGCACGGTCGGCCAGTCCACCCAATCCCAGCCAATGAAATCGTCCACAAACCCGTTCTGATCGTCGTCGACCCCTTCCACCCCGTTGCGCTCCGCCTCGTTCCGCCAGATCACGCCGTCATCCGGCGCGTTGAGTCCTCCCAACTCGCTGTAGGTCCACAGCACTCCGGTATCGATCACCGCCACCACCACCTCGCGATCCGGGGGCACGAACGGCCAGGCCCGGGTCGCTTCCAGGGAAAGTCCGCCTGGGCGATAGAGCTGGTTCTGGCGCTGGTTCAGGTCCTTGAAGTTGGGATCATCGGGAAGGGCGGAGACCGAGGCCCACTGGTCGTGGGCGGCCCGCACCACCTCCGGGGCTGCGGTGACCGCGGCCAGCCACTCCCGGCTCTGCTCCATGGATCGGCTGTCGAAGGTGAGGACGGCGAGTCGCGACAGCGGCCCGGAGCGGATCGGGACCAGGGACTCCAGCCGGGGGCTCAGCCCCTGGGCGTTGACCGGCAGGGGAAGATCCAGCGTTCCGGCGCGCAACCGGGTGGCCGCGTCGTGGCTCAGTTCGAGGACAATCCGCCCCGGGACTTCACCGGTCGCGGCACACACGGGGCGCGGGAACCCCAATAGAAACGGCGCCACGGCGAGGAGCCCACCGAGCCCCACCAGCCGACGCGCCGACCGCAAAAGGACACTGTTCATGAAGGGATCGTACCACGGGCCTTGACGGAAGTTCCCGTCCCCTACTACGTTGGCCGCCACCGCTTTGGGCAGAGGAGGGTTTCATGAGCAGCACGGTTCGCGACCGACTTCGGCAGGTTCTGATCCGGGAAAGCCTGATGCGCGGGGACTTCGTCCTTGCCTCGGGGCAGAAGAGTTCGTTCTACCTCGACGTCCGCCGCACCAGCATGCATCCGGAAGGGGCGGCGCTGGGAGCCGAGCTCATCCTGGATGCCCTGGCCGACCTCACCCTGTCCGCGGTGGGGGGCCCCGTTCTGGGCGCGGCGCCCATCGTGGGATCCATCGCCTCCGAGAGTTTCCGCCGCGGCACCCCCCTGCCGACCTTTCTCATCCGCAAGGAACCCAAGGGACACGGAACGGCCAAGCTGATCGAGGGACACTTCCCGGACGGCGGCGGGTCGGTGGCCCTGGTCGAGGACGTGGTGACCACCGCGTCCTCGGTCCTGCGCGCGGTGGCCGTGGCCCGGGGCGAAGGGGCCACCGTGGAACGGGTGATCGCCGTGGTGGACCGGGAACAGGGGGGGGCCGAGGCCTTCGCCGAACAAAACGTCGATTTCCGCGCCCTGTTCAAGGTCTCGGAACTCCTCGACGGCTGACATGGGGCACCGGCTCACCTGCCCCCACTGCGGCACCCTTCAGGACCGCTGGGACCAGCCGAGACTCACCGTGGACGCGGTGGTGACCGACCCGGACGGTCGCATCCTGCTGGTGCAACGGGGGCTCGACCCTCCCGGATGGGCCCTGCCCGGCGGGTTCGTGGATTCCGGGGAGACCCTGGAAGCCGCGGCGGCCCGGGAACTCCGTGAGGAAACCGGTCTCGTGGCCCACGACGTCCTGCAGTTCCACACCTATTCGGATCCCGAGCGGGACCCGCGGCACCACACCGTGACCACGGTCTGCCTGGCCCGGGCCCAGGGGATCCCTCGCGCGGGGGACGACGCCCTGGACGCCCGTTTCTTCCCCATGCAGGCCCTGCCCGAGGCGATGGCCTTCGATCACCGGACCATCGTGGAGGATGTCCAGCGTTTTCAGGCCACGGGGCTCCGGCCCCAGGACCCGCCCCCCCTACCCTAGGCAGGGGCTCGCGGCCCGATTCCCCTGTGCTACACTGCTGAGCAGTGGAGCGCTTCGCTCCCGGAGGCGATCATGCCCGGTATTGGAACCAACGAACTCATCATCATCTTCCTCATCATCCTGCTCCTCTTCGGAGCGAGCCGGATCCCCGAGATTGGCCGCGCCCTGGGCAAGGGCATCCGCGACTTCAAGCGGGCGACCAAGGACATCGAGCGGGATCTCGACCTGGATGACGAGGAACCTCGCCGCATCCACCGCACCCCCGAAGGCACCTCGGCCCGCACCCGGACCGAGACCAAGGAAAAGACCAGCTAGGCTGTTCCTTCCGCCACGTCGAGTTCGTGCGTTTCCCGGAGCTCAGCGGTCCGCTTCCGCTCGGCCACGCTGAGGAACGCCACCGCGATCAGGATGCAGGCCAGGGCGACCCAGTCCTCCTTCGCCGGCATCCGTCCGCCCCAACCCACCGCAAAGAGCAGGGTGGATACGGTCCCCGCAATGAGCGAGGTGAGGCGGTTGACCAACCCGGCAAAGGTGGCGGTCCGTCCCCGGAACATGAACAGGAAGACCGAGAAGAAGGCCACCACCCCGAAGGCCATGCCGGCCACCACCGCACCCGACCACCGGGGAAGCGGTTCGTTGATCGCCCCGCGGAAATCGTCGACCACGGTGCCGCTCGCCCCGAACCAGGCCGGCGCGTTGTAGACACACACCGCGGCCACGACCAGGGTCATGGTGGCCGCGATCTGCTCCACCCCGAAGAAGGCCTTGTTGTTCTGCCGCTGACCCTTGGCGCGGGTGTTCTTGTAGTAGTTCATGATGTAGATCCGCAGGGCATAGGCTGTGATGTAGCTGCCCAGGATGGTCATGGCGATCGGGGACCCCACGAAGTCGAACCCGCCTTCCCGCCGGAACACCATCTTCACCGCCACCGCGGCGAGGGCGAAGACCACGGCCAGGTTCTCTTCCCGGTAGACCGTCTTGTGCAGAAGCCCCTGCCGGATCTGGATCGCGTCCACCACCCGGGAAATCACGATCACGCTGCCCCGCATGATGACCATGGCCACCATGACCGAGATGGGCAACGTGTACATGAGGGTGGTGGTGGGAATCACCACCGCGGTGCACACGCCCGAGGGAATGATATAGAGCACTTCCCCGGGCACGGTCCAGGGACCGATCCGCACCGGGTTCTGTGAGGTGAACCGGTACCAGCGCCGCACCAGGACCACGCCGACCGCCAGCGCGGTTCCCCCCGCGGTGCTGTAGACCAGGAACTCCACTCCGGACATCCCGGGGAGTCCCTGGTCCGCGCTTCCCAGGAAGTACTTCACCGTGATCCCGGTGATCACGTAGAACACGAAGTAGCCGAGGCACAGATGGATGAGGCGAGCGGTGCTCCCCTCGGCTGTTCTGAACATGCCTAACCCGCCGCCACGGTTTCCCGTTTGGCCTGGAGGAACTTGATGAACTCCTGCGCGGGCCGGGTCAACACCCGGCGTTCCTTCCAGTAAAGGGTCACCGGACGCTCCAGCCGCGCCTCGGGAATATCGATCGCCTTGAGCATCTTCTGCTCCAGCTCCACCCGGACCGCGAACTGGGGCAGGAAGGCGATCCCCATGCCGGCCATGGCCAGCTGCTTCATGGCGCTGATGTTGGTCATGTCGAGAATGTAGGGAAGCGGAATCCCCAGTCCCTTGAAGTGGGTATCCATCATGATCCGGGTCGGGGTTCCGGCCTCGTACCCAATGACCGATTCGTCCGCCAGGTCGCGCAGGGTGTGCTTGCGCTTGCGCGCAAAGCGGTGCTTGGGGCTGGCCACCAGCACCATGTCGTTCTGCATGATGATGTCCGACTCGAGCTGGGGATACTGCCGGTTCCACGTGATGAGCGAGAGGTCCACGTGGTTTTCCTGCAGCAGTTCCATGACCCGGTTGGAGCTGTGCAGTTCCAGCTTGATCTTCACGTCCGGGTAGATCTCGCTGAACTCGGTCAGCCAGTGCGGCAGGAGATAGATCCCGATCGAGTTGACGCTGGCGATGTTGAGCGGCCCCTTGACCTCCTTCTCGGCCAGGGCCATGGCCCGCTTCATCTCATCGAAGCTCTCGAACATCTGGGATGCGTAGCGATAGACCAGCCGGCCGTCCTCGGTGAGGTCCATCCCCCCCTTGGTCCGGTTGAACAGGGTGCTCTCGAACGACTCCTCCAGCTGTTTGAGCTGGGTGCTGAGAGCGGACTGGGCAATGAGGAGTTCCTTGGAGGCCCGGCTCACGCTCTTGTGCACGGCGACCCGGTAGAAATAGTAGAGATGGTTGAAGTTGCATGGGAGCATGGAAAGGCCTCCGCCGGAATCAGGGGCACACTGTTCGAGACGCCGGGTTAGTGTCCCTGCTCCGCATGCGAGGGTCAAGCAGTCCAGGAGCCAAGGACATCCCGCAGTTCGGTCTGTTCACGCACCCGGTGCTCCGTGGCCCGGGCCCGCGCCTCCTCCTCCAACCCGAATCGAGCGACCCAGGCGTCCAGGGCCAGGGCAAAGCGCGCGTCATCCACCTCCCCGGCAAGTGCCCATCCGGTGCGTCGGGACAGGGCATCCTCGAGGGTCACCGCGTCCTCCTGCGAGAAAGCAGCGGCAAGGGCCGTGGCCGGATCCTCGTGGGGACCCGTACCGGGTATGAGTGTGTCCCGGGTCGGCTTGCCATTGGCGGGCCGGCCAAGAAGACGCTCCACGCCGTCCACCAACCGTTCCGCGACCGCGCGATAGGTGGAAAGCTTTCCCCCCAACAGGGTGAACCGCCTTCCATCCGGATCGGTGAGAATGCGCTCTTCCCGCGACACCGCCGAGGGGTCGCCGGACGCGGCAACCAGGGGTCGCAGGCCACAAACCAACCCGACCGGTTCCCAGCCACCCAGCTCCGGGAACAGCGTGGCGAAAGCGTCCCCCAGATAGGCCACTTCCTCGGGCAGGGTGCGCGGACGGTCGAGCGGTTCCGCCGCGTCGAGGTCCGTGGTCCCGAACCAACTGGTCTGCTCATCCATGGGAAGAAGAAACAGCACCCGTCCGTCCCGCGGATGAAACACGAGCCGCGCGTCCCCGTCAGCCGGCGCGCCCCGGAGCACCACGTGGGAGCCGCGGGTCAACCGCAGGCGGGGCGTTGCCGGTCGGGCCAGGGTGTCGGCCCAGGGTCCGGTGGTCTCCACCACGGCGCGGGCCCTCAACCGCCCCGTGCGGCCGCTCAACCGGTCCCGCACCTGGAGCACGACACCCTCCGTGTCGCGTTCCACCGAAAGACACTCGGTGTAGGAACGCACCATCGCCCCCTGCCGTCGCGCGTCCAGGGCCAGGGCCAGAACCAACCGGGCGTCCAGCACCTGCACGTCGTCGTAGACGGGCGTACCACGCCACGCCCCGCTGGTGAAGCGACCGGCCAAGGCATCGTAGAGCGCGATGCCCACCCGGATCTGCCACCGGGGCACCGAACCCGGGCTGGTCGGAGGCACCTGGAAACCCAGCCGGCGGGTGAGTCCGGGGGCCAATCGGACATGTCGCTCCCGCTCGCGCAACGCTTCCCGCACCAGGCGAAACTCCCCGGAGCGCAGGTAGCGCAGTCCCCCATGGAAGAGACGGGAGGACCGGCTGCTCGTGCCCGATCCCCAGTCCGAACGCTCCACCAGGGCCACCTTCATGCCCCGCAAAGCGGCGTCCCGCGCCGTTCCCGTCCCATGGACGCCTCCCCCGATCACCACCACGTCGTGGGTTTCCCCAACGAGATCGTCCCAGCCGGGGCGATCCTCCCCGGGCAACTCCGGATGACTCACCCTCGCCGTCCCGCGGCTGCGCTCCGTATACTCGGCGCATGCCAACGCCCATGCAGGTCCGTGAGGTCCCCTTTCAGCACACCGTTCCCTGGCACCTGCGGGACGGCCCCACCGCCACCGCTCCCCTCATCGTGCTCTGTCACGGCATGGGGGAAGACCCGGAGCAGGCGATCGCCCACTGGCCGCGGCTGGGAGACCTGCCCGCGCACTGGGTTGTCCCGGGCGGTCCCCTTCCCTTCGAGGTGCGCGAGCAGGATTCCATCCGGATCGGGCGGGCCTGGTACCTCTATGACGGCGGCGAGGCGCTCTTCGAACAGACCGTGCGCAACTCCGGGCAGTGGCTGGTGGACGGGCTCGATACCCTGGA
The DNA here is from genome assembly GCA_942491735.1 of Candidatus Eiseniibacteriota bacterium. Taxonomy (GTDB): domain Bacteria; phylum Eisenbacteria; class RBG-16-71-46; order JABDJR01; family JABDJR01; genus CALOCN01. The sequence goes on from CALOCN010000014.1 coordinate 2,679,136, forward strand.
GCGTGAACGGGGCTGGGCGCCCCGGGAACGGGTGCTGGTCGGCTACTCGCAGGGAGCGTACTTTGCCGGGGTCACCGCGCTCACCCACCAGGATCGGTTTCGTCGTCTGGTGGCGGTCGCGGGACGCATCAAGGACTCGTTCGTTGCCGAAGCCCTGGCCCGGGGGGGCGAACTGGAAACCCTGATCCTCCATGGGGAGAAGGACCGCTCGGTGCTTCCCGAGGCGGCGATCCAGTCGGAGCGCGTGCTGCGCGGGGCCGGCTACCCGGTCCGGCTGGAGTTCCTTCCGGGCGGGCACCGACTGCACCCCGACCGCGACGCACGCGCCGCGGCCTGGTTGCGCGAGGCCTGGGACCTTCCGCGAGCCACATCGTGATTCAACCCATCGACCCATTCGCCTGGACCTCCAGTGGGGAGCATACGTCATGACCAACGACCGGACCGCACCGTGAACTTTCCCTTCCCCGTTTCCGATGCCACCCTGCTCCGGCGCTACAAACGATTCCTCGCCGATGTCCTGCTCGAGGACGGGCGCAAGCTCACCGTCCACTGCGCCAATCCCGGTTCCATGCAGGGGGTGAGCGAGGTCGGGTCGCCGGTCCTGGTCTGTCTGGGGTCCCGCCCGGGCAGCAAACTCCCGGGGTCCCTCGAGGCCATCCGGGTGGACGATCAGTGGGTCGGCATCCACCCCTCCCGGGCCAACCGGGTGGTGGAGGAGGCGCTGCTGGAGCAGAGAATCGCGCCCCTGGCCGGGTGGGGGCTGGTTCGAAGGGAGCCGGCCTGGCCCGAAGGCGGACGCGCCGACTTCCAATTGGCCCACCGGGACGGACGATTGGCATGGTTGGAGGTCAAGAACGTGACCCTGACCCGGGGCGACCTGGCTCTGTTCCCCGACGCCGAGACCACCCGGGGCGTGCGGCATCTGGAGTGCCTGCGAGCCCGGGTCGCGGCCGGCGAACGGGCCGTTCTCCTGTTCGCGGTGGCCCGAGGCGACGTGGAGCGGGTGGGGCCGGCCGATGGGATCGACCCTGCCTACGGGGACGCCCTGAGGACGGCGGCGGGGGAAGGGGTCGAGATCCTGGGCTACCGCATGCGGGTGGACCGGGCCGGGCTGACCCTGACCGAGGCGATCCCCCTGGACCTGGGCCCGCATCTCCTGCCAACCCGGGTCCCCGAGCCGGTGTAAGACATTGCCGTGGGAGGCGCCGCCCCATTACGATAGGCGGGCCCACCGACACGTTTTTTGTCCCGGCTATTGACGAGGAAGGCATGACCTACATTATCGGAGAGCCCTGCATCGGGGAGAAGGACACGTCCTGTGTGGACGTGTGCCCCGTTGACTGCATCCACCCCCGCAAGGACGAGGAGGGATTCGAAGAGGCCAAGATGCTCTACATCGATCCCGAGGAGTGCATCGACTGCGGTGCATGTGAACCTGCCTGTCCCGTTTCGGCCATCGGTCCCGAGGACGCACCCATCGAGGGCGTGAGCGACGACGAATGGCAGAAGTGGCTCCAGATCAACACGGAGTACTTCCAGAAATAGGGCCCACCCGCGCGCCCCGGGCGCGCCGCCTTCCCACCCGCCTCCAGGGGGATCGATGCCCACCATGAGCCCAAGCTTGAAGGACGCGCTCTCCGCCCAGGACCTCGAGCAGCGCGCGGTCAACACCCTCCGTGTCCTGGCCATGGACGCAGTGCAACATGCGAACTCCGGTCATCCGGGGGGACCCATGGGCATGGCCGACATGGGCTATGTCCTGTGGAGCCGCCACCTGCGGTTCGACCCCACTCGGCCCAACTGGCCGGATCGCGATCGCTTTGTCCTGAGCGCCGGACACGCGTGCATGCTGCAGTACGGCCTCCTCCACCTCACCGGGTTCGCGCTGAGCCGCGAGGAGATCCTCAACTTCCGCCAGTGGGGATCCATGACCCCGGGACACCCGGAGCACGGTCACACCCCGGGCGTGGAAACCACCACCGGGCCGCTGGGTCAGGGGTTGGCCACCGCGGTCGGCATGGCCATGGCCGAGCGGCACCTCGCCGCGCGGCTCAACACGGACGACTTCACCATCGTCGACCACGCCACCTACGTCATCGCCTCGGACGGCGACATGATGGAAGGGGTGCAGCACGAGGCGGCCTCCATGGCCGGCCACCTGGGCCTGGCCAAGCTGACCGTGCTCTACGACGACAACAGGATCACCATCGACGGCGACACCTCGCTCGCTTTCGACACCGAGGACGTGGGCGCACGCTACCAGGCCCTGGGCTGGCACGTGCAGAAGGTCGACGGTCACGACCGGGACGCGCTGGATGCGGCGCTGGCCGCGGCCCGCGCGGACTCGGCCCGTCCCTCGCTCATCGTCGCCCGCACCCACATCGCCACCGGCGCTCCCACCAAGCAGGACACCTCCGGTTCCCACGGGTCGCCTCTCGGCGACGCCGAGATCAAGGCGACCAAGGCGATCTACGGCTGGCCGGACGAACCGTTCCATGTCCCGGACGATGTGCGCCAGCACTACCTGGACCTGGGCGGGCGTCACCTGGAAGCACGTCAGCGCTGGGAAGACCGCTACGCCGCGTGGCGGGAGGCCTATCCCGAACGGGCCGCGATGTGGGACGCCATGGTCTCCCCTCCCCCGCCCGATGCCGCGTCGCGCCCGGTCTTCGAGGCAGGCACCGAGGTCGCTACGCGCAAGGCGTCGGGCAAGGCCCTGGCCTGGCTTCTCCCCCAGACCCCGGGTCTGGTGGGGGGCAGCGCGGACCTCACTCCATCCAACAACACGCTGGTCGGCGAGGAGGCGCCCTACTCGCGCGCCAATCCGGCCGGGCGGTACCTTCACTTCGGGATTCGCGAACACGCCATGACCGCGGCCATGAACGGCATGGCGCTCCACGGGCTCCATCCCTATGGCGGCACCTTCCTCATCTTCAGCGACTACCTGCGGCCGGCCATGCGGTTGGGCGCGCTCATGCAGGCGTCGGTCACCTACGTGTTCACCCACGACTCCATCCTTCTGGGCGAGGACGGCCCCACCCATCAACCCATCTCCCAGCTCGCCTCATTGCGGGCCATTCCCGGACTCACCGTGATCCGCCCCGCCGACGCCAACGAAACCGTCGCGGCATGGGAGATCGCCCTGGAACGCAAGGGTCCGGTGGCTCTCGCCTTGACCCGGCAGAACCTGCCGGTGCTGGACATGAAAGCACTGGGAGCACAGGGAAACCTGCGACGCGGCGCCTACGTGCTGTTCGATCCCAAAAAGGAACCGGAGCTGATCGTCTTCGCCACCGGTTCCGAGGTCGCCCCCACCCTGGAGGCGGCCCAGCGCATGGACCAGGACGGTCATGCCGTGCGCGTGGTTGCCGTGCCCTCATGGGAGTTGTTCGCCGAACAGGACGCGGCCTATCGGGAGAGCGTGCTGGCCCCCTCGGTGGCCCGGCGGGTCGCGGTCGAAGCCGGTTCCCCCATGGGATGGGAACGCTTCACCGGAATCGGCGGCACCATCGTGGGGATGGACCGGTTCGGGGCTTCCGCTCCGTGGAAGGTCCTGCGGGAGCAGTTCGGGTTCGACACCGCCTCCATCGAACGCACCCTGCGAGCCCACCTCGGATCGCGCTGATGCGCGCGTACCTGGGCCTGCTCGAACGAATTCTCGACACCGGCGCGGTCAAGGAAGACCGCACCGGGACCGGGACCCTCAGCGTCTTTGGCCATCAGATGCGGTTCGAGCTGGGCGAGGGGTTCCCGCTGCTCACCACCAAGAAACTCCACACCAAGTCCATCGTGCACGAGTTGCTCTGGTTCCTGCGCGGCGAGACCAACATCGCCGCCCTGCGCGAAGCCGGGGTGAGCATCTGGGACGCCTGGGCCGACGACGCCGGCGAACTGGGCCCCATCTACGGCAAGCAGTGGCGCTCCTGGGACGTGGCCGGCGGCGGCACGGTGGACCAGATCGCCGAGGCCCTACGGCTCATCCGGGAAGACCCCGACTCGCGCCGCATCGTGGTCAGCGCCTGGAACGTGGGGGACCTGCCACGCATGGCGCTTCCCCCGTGTCATCTCCTCTTCCAGTTCTACGTGGCCGATGGGCGGCTCTCCTGCCAGCTCTATCAACGCAGCGCGGACGTGTTCCTGGGGGTGCCCTTCAATATCGCGTCCTACGCCCTGCTCACCCATCTGGTGGCCCACGTGACCGGGCTGCGTCCGGGGACCTTTGTCCACACCCTCGGGGACGCCCATCTCTATCGCAATCACCTGGACCAGGCCCGGGAACAACTGGCGCGCGAACCGCGTCCCCTCCCCCGCCTGGAACTGAACCCCGCCGTGACCGATCTGGCCGCCTTCCGCTACCAGGACATCACCCTGCGCGGGTACGATCCGCACCCGCACATCAAGGCCGCGGTCTCGGTCTGAGGCGGGCGCAATGAGCCTCTCCGTCATCGCCGCGGTAGCCGAGAACGCGGTCATTGGGCATGAGAACCGGCTCCCCTGGCATCTCCCCGCGGACCTCAAGCGGTTCAAGCAGCTCACCCTGGGCCATCCCATCCTCATGGGCCGGCGCACCTGGGAGTCCATCGGCCGCCCGCTCCCCGGTCGGCGTTCCGTGGTCATCACCGGGAACCGGTCGTATGAGGCCCCTGGGGCCGAGGTGGCGCATTCCCTTGCCGACGCGGTGGCCGCCTGCGATGGGACGGACGAAGCCTTTGTCATTGGCGGCGCCTCGCTCTTCCGCGAGGCCCTGGCCAAGGCGACCCGGGTCTACCTGACCCGGGTGCACGCGACGCCGCCCGGGGACGTATGGTTCCCTGAGGAATCCCTGCGGGGTTGGCGAGTGCGCGAGGAGATCCCGTACCCGGCCGACGAACGCCACGCCCACGCCATGACGTTCTATGTGCTGGAACGGCCCGCATCCCCTTGACGAGGACCCCTGCCTTGCCTACGCTCGGCGGCCAATGAGCACCACATCCACGTCGCCCCCCGAGACCCTGCCGTCCCACTCCACCACCGAAATGGCCCTCAAGCTCAACAACGTGACCAAGCGTTTCGGCAAGGTCACCGCGGTCAACGGCATCTCCCTGAACGTGCCACGCGGCAGCATCTACGGCTTCCTGGGACCCAACGGAGCGGGCAAGACCACCCTGATCCGCATGGTCATGAGCATCTTCTACCCGGACTCCGGGTCCATCCGCGTGCTGGACCACGACAATGCGGAGTCGGTCAAGGACCGTCTGGGCTACCTCCCGGAGGAAAAGGGCCTCTACAAGAAGATGAAGGCCGGGGAGATCCTCACCTACTTCGGCCGTCTCAAGGGGATGGACGGGACCGAGGCCAAGGAGAAGGGTCGGGAGCTCATGACCCGCTACGGCCTGGGGGACTGGATCGACACCCCCTGTGAGGCGCTCTCCAAGGGCATGGGACAGAAGGTCCAGATCCTGGGCACGATCATCCACGATCCGGAGCTGGTCATCCTCGATGAGCCGTTCTCCGGGCTGGACCCGGTGAACATCGAACTCATGCGGGAGATCATCCAGCAGATGAAGCGGGACGGTCGCACGGTGATCTTCTCCACCCACATCATGGAGCAGGCCGAACGCATCTGCGACTTCATCTTCCTCATCAACAAGGGGCAAAAGATCCTCAACGGCACCCTCACCGAGATCAAGGCCACCGGCGATCGGGGCATTCTCATCGACTACGACGGGGACGGGGACATCCTGAAGACGTTGCCCGGCATCCAGCGCATCAACGATTCCGGAAAGCAGGCCGAGATCTATCTCCAGCCGGGGGTGGACCCACAGAGCGTGCTTTCGGCGATCGTCGGTTCCCTGACCATCAAACGCTTCGACCTTCGCGAACCATCGCTGCACGAGATCTTTGTCCGTGTCGTGGGAGAAAACGCCGGATGATGCGCAAGATATTCCTGGTCGGCCAGCGCGAGTACATCGAGAACCTCCGCACCAAGACCTTTTGGATCGGGATCTTTCTCTTCCCCATCATCCTCACCGGATCCATCGTCGTCCCCACCCTGCTGGAGCGGACCAAGGGGCCGCGGACCTACGCAGTAGTCGACCACTCGGGGTGGCTGTTGCAGGAGATCGAGGACCGGGCCACCCTGCCCGACATGGAGAAGGTGTTCCGGTTTGCCCTCGAGCGTCAGGAACGGGGCGGCAAGGAATTCGAGGAGCTCCCCATGGAGCTGCAGGCGGTCGCGACCCAGATCCAGGCCGGGATGGAGGTAGCCGCCCCCCAGCTGGCCGGTCTGGAGGGGGAGGCACTGGAAGCCAAGCGAACCGAGATCCAGGACCAACTCCTGGACGGCTTCGCCAAGGTCCTCTCCGGTCTGGAGGGCCCCGAGGGGCAAAGCCTGGCCGGCATGCTGCCTCCGGACGCGATCGAGGGGCTGGCCCTGTTGCGCGAAGCGATCCGTGCCTGGTGGACCGATCTCCCCCCCGACGAGGCGGCGGAGTTCGGCGGCGACAACAAGAGCCGCTATGTTCTGGAAACGATCCCGGAGTCGGAAGCCGGGGACCTCGAGAAACTCAACCGTCGCATCGCCGACGAGGAACTCTTTGCCTACTTCGTCATCGGAGAGGATCCGGTGCGGGGAAGCGACGGGTGTCGCTACGTCTCCAACAACCTCACCGACGACGACCTCATGGACTGGTTCACCGGCATTGCCACCGATGTGATCCAGGAGCGGCGCATTGCCGAAGGGGACATCGAGCCCGAGACCGCGGCCTGGATCCAGGCTCCCTTGCGCTTCAAGGCACGCAAGGTGGGAAGCGCCGGCGCCGAGGAAGAGGTCGAGGACAGCGACATGCTGCGGCAGTGGGCCCCGGTGGCCTTCGTCTATGTCCTCTGGTTGGCCATCTTCAGCATCTCGCAGAACCTGCTCACCAATACGGTGGAAGAGAAATCCAACCGGATCCTCGAGGTGCTGCTTTCCTCGGTCTCCCCCATCGAACTCATGGCGGGAAAAATCGCGGGCATCGCGGTGACCGGCCTCACCGTTGTCGTGACCTGGGTCATCACCTTCATCCTGGTGGTCAAATTCCTGCCAGGGATGCTGGGCAGCGCGGACATGGGGATCAACCTGAGCCAGATCGCCAGTGACCCCATCTACCTCGGCTCGTTCCTCTCCTATTTCCTGCTGGGGTATCTGCTCTACGCGGCGTTGCTGGTGGGGATCGGGGCGGTGTGCAACAGCCTCAAGGAAGCGCAGAACCTGATGACGCCGGTCACCATCATGCTCATGCTTCCCCTCTTTGCCATGATTCCCATCGGCAAGGATCCCAACGGTACGCTGGCCAAGGTGCTGTCGTATGTTCCGCCGTTCACCCCGTTCGTGATGATGAACCGGGCGGCCGGTCCGCCCAGCACCATGGAGTACGTGCTGACCACGTTGCTCCTGCTGGTGGCGGTGGGCGTCGCATTGTGGGGAGCGGCCAAGATCTTCCGCATCGGCATTCTCATGACCGGCAAGGCCCCCACCCCGGCCGAGATCTTCAAGTGGCTGCGCACGCCGGTTGGGCAGGTTCCCGACCGGGCAGAGCCCGAGCACCCCGGGTCGTGACCCGCATCGCGTCGTGAACAAGAGCGCGGGCACCAATCTCCTCGCCGCGCTGATCGCGGTGATCGGGTTCCTCCTTCCCCATCCGTGGCGTGACCCGGTTCTTTCCGTTGGCGTGTTCGCGCTGTCCGGAGCGCTCACCAACTGGCTCGCGGTGCACATGCTGTTCGAGAAGGTCCCGGGTCTCTACGGATCCGGCATCATTCCCGAGCGCTTCGAGGACTTCAAGGCCGGCATCCACGACCTGATGATGACCCAGTTCTTCACCCGGGAGAACGTGGTGCGGCTCCTCTCCGGGCGCGAGACCGACGGCACGCCGCCGGTGTTCGACGTGGATCCGGTGCTCGAGTCGGTGGATCTCTCCGGGGCGTTCGATGCCCTGCTGGAAGCGGTGAAGGGATCCAAGTTCGGATCCATGCTGGGCATGGTGGGGGGCGAGAAGGCGTTGGATCCGTTGCGGGAGCCGTTCACCGAGAAGCTTCGGGTGGCCATGGCCGGCATTGCACGGAGCGACGCGTTCCAGACCGCGCTGCGGGAGCAGCTGGTGGAACGGGTGGCGTCGGATGAGATCCTGGAGGCGGTGGATCATGTGGTGACCGCACGACTGGATGAGCTCACGCCGCAGCTGGTGAAGGAAATCGTGCAGACCATGATCCGGGAGCACCTGGGATGGTTGGTCGTGTGGGGCGGGGTGTTCGGGGGATTGATCGGGTTGGTGGTGTCGCTGCTTGGGGCGGGGGTGGGTTAGGAGGAGGGGGTCGTTTCTCCGCCGAAGTAGGTACACGCGGAACCTGTAGGTTGGGAGAGCCTGCGTTCCAGTTGGCTGGGGCTATAACCCTATGGGAGCAAGGGGTTACCGGATTGGCCAAATCCGGTAGGTACACGCGGAACCCTGCGGTCAAACTGAATCGAAGTAGGGTCGAAACACGCGCAACCCTTGGAGCCTGGCCACGAGTGCATCGTCCCGGGGGTGGTGCAGGCGTCTTGGATTTCGGGGGGTCCGCATCCGTCGCAACGCAGGGTCCAGCCGTGCGTTACGGCCAAGGCGGGTATCTCAGCGGGTTATCAGGGTCCAGTTGGTCAGCAGAGGGAAGCCAATGCAACCACTGCGATTGTCTTGCGAATCCATCGAGACCTCGGAAAGAGATCGCCCTTCGCCGATCTCAGGAACGACTGTCGTGAACAACGTCCTTAGACTGGGGGAGAACGGTGTAGACAGACTCCGTGGAACCGAGGTACATACTTGGCGGTTTAAGTTGTCGTGGCGCCTATCGGCACACTTCATACTCGCCCTCTTGCCCCAAGGCCATTCCCAACACCCGCGTCTAAGGAGTCAATCGCTTGAGCGTTTGTCGTTTTCGTCTGGATCAACGTCCCTCCCTAGACGCAAGGCACTTTCTAACGACCCTGCTCACAGCTGTGGTTCTTTTCTCTGCCGTGAGCTGCGGCTCCGACAATCCAGCTTCCCCCGCTGGACCCATAGTCCCCCCCGATCCCATCAGCGATCCTGGGTCCATACTCGTGGAGCATCCAGGAGGATTCTGCCTACCGCATGACATCGCAGGGGACACGCTATGGGTGCACAATCGGGGCAAAGCGCCACTGGAGTGGGTGACGGCCCTTGCCCCAGCAGGGTCGGATCTCGGCGGTGTGAAGTTCACCGTCGAGCCTGGGACGGTTGCCGCGGTCGTTTGGTCCTGGAACCCGACGAGTGGACCGCCGTCGGTGGACTCATTGGTGGCCTTCACAAGCGATCCGGAACAATCAAGGCTGGTCATACCGTTCAGGCGAGTAGACGATAACCATCGTGAAGAGTTCGGTCCACCGGCACCGATATGGATAACCGAGGGACCCGTGAACTTGATTCTCGATGTACCGCAGACCATTGAGTGGACCCGGGTGTCTGACTGTTCCGGGATCGATCTCTACGAGATGCAATTCTCGCGGGATCCAAGCTTCTCTACCTGCCCAACGAATTGCGGTACCCTCCGAGTCGGAATAACCACACCCCAAATCGTGGCAGAGTCTACACAGGGCGACCAGGGACGCACCTATGTGCGCGTGCGCGCCACAGCCCTGGACGCCCCTGATGGACCCTGGAGCGAGGTCATGGCGCTGATCGCTCGTAGGCAGTGAGCGGCTTGCCTCAAGGGGGAGCGGGGGACAGCTTCGCGCGCGGAAAGACGGTGTCCAGGACAAATAGCAAGATATGGTGATCGACCAAGGGCCCAGATCGCCAGTCTGAAGTGTCCCGCGAGAGAGATGTCCTAAGAAAGCCCGAGGCATTTGAGACTTCAGGAACTTCGGCAACAGACAAGTGTAGTGTAATATGCAGCATTCAAGTCCGTTTCGCAGGCCCTCCACCGGCAGGCTTCCCCAAAGAAAGATGGCATAATCTCAATGGACCGACTATGAAGATGATGACCTGGTTCCTATTGCTGCTGGCCGTTCCTGGGCTTGGATGCAACTCCGATCCTACGTCTCCTACGCTCCCCGCGGTTCACCTTGAGGTAATGGCTAGCGGAACTTGGGAAGGATCATTCAGCATGATAAACGATGGAGGTTCTGAGTATGTTGAGGTCTCGGGCACGGGACACGACATCGTCCCAGTTTCCGACATCCTAGATCCGCGAACAAGCTACTGCGCAACCCTCAAGTTAACTAGCAATGGGTATCTCCTGTTCCGACTTGGCTTACCGAAAGAGGCCAACGGACTCCTTAGAGAAGGAGAAGTATACTACACCCCATGGCAGGGAACTCAAGACCACACGCCAAGCACGGTGTGCTACTGCGAATGCAAGGCACACTCTACTCTCTTCCCTACGCCTACATACTAGAATTCAGTTGCTCTTTATCACTTTAGCTATGCCAATGAGTCGAGAGCTTGTGGTGCCACGAATAAAGTAGGCTCCGGGCTGGGCTTTGAGACCATCTTCTCGCATTCCATCCCAGTTCATGGCTTGAGTCTGGCCGCTGGGCCTGCCCTCAAACAGGGTGCGGACGGGCCGCCCTAGAACGTCATACACTCGGACTGTGATTTTCTCGTGATCACCCAGATCCCTTAGCTCTATGCGGAAGGACTTTCCGGGGTTTGGCCAAGCAAGTAGAGGTTGAGGACCGCCCACGGGACCATCCGGGACTCCAACCCCCATCGGTTCAGACCAGTAGCTAATATTCAAGGCCGCAATTCCTCCGGCAACCCTGAAGAGTCCGGTGACCCACAACTCTTCCGCGTGTTTGGCCAAACCAAACACCGGACTCCCCACACCAGAGCCCAGTCCATGCCATTCATCACCATCCCACGCGCCAATAAACGGAAGCACGGTCCCACTCGCGCTTTTGGTGAAGCTGCCCCCCACAATCAATGCATCATTGTAAGTCTCCAAGGCGAATACCCCGTGGTGAGGAAACCAGTAAGCGTTTGGGTTCAGTCCCGAGCCGAAGGTCCCTTCCTCGAACCGAAGCTCATCTGTGACCGCCTGAACGCTGGACCCGTCCCATGTGGCTAGGTAGTGCGTGTTGGGAACACTTTCAAAGGAGTCGAACCGCCCACCAATGAAGAGCTTGTTCTCGAAGACCTCCATAGCATAGACCGCAGTTGAGTTCCCGACCTTCGTCCAGCTCGCTCCATTCCACTTTGCAACCGAGGCAATCTCTCCCGAACCGGGGATATCCCCTCCAATCGCAATCCCGGACTCACTACTTGCATAGAGTTCACCTTGAAACTCACAGAACCCGTCGAAAGCGGAAGGGTCGAGTCCTATAGTGCCAAGCGTGCCCATCGACGACCAGGCAGTCCCGTCCCACCGCGCAACGGAAGTCACCGTAGTCCCACCAATGTCGTTGTATGCACCTCCCACGACTAGGTCACCACCGTATGCAAAAAGGGAATAGGCCGTGCCACCCTGGACTTCGGCTATTTCAACCCACGATCCTCCCGTCCTGGACCAAATCTTGTCCCCTGATGTAGCTACTAGCGTTCCGTCATGGACAATGATGTCACAAAAAGAGTCTACATTGGGTGGAGTGCTCATCGCCTCCCACGCCCGAGAGCTTGCATCAAACGTAACTAAGTTCGGTGAAACCGTCCCTCCGGCACCGGTGAAGGAACCTGATATGACTAGATCGCTACCCAGTGACGCAAACTTGTGGCTACCGACTCCACTGAATAGCGAACACCCTCCCCCTGTCCCCCAGCTCTCCAGTCCCTCTGCACTCTTTATGGGTGCCCACATGGGTGCGTTGAGAGTCGCAACGTTGGTGAATTGACTCGCGAGAATCCGTCCCGCTACTACAACCTTGTCATCGAATACTGCAACATCTCTGATTCTTCCACTAACTGACGAAATCCCCCCTGCGGGCGAAGAATATGCGACTCCATCCCACCGCGCCACGTGAGGAGATGCGGTCAATCCAAAGCGCCCAAACGAGCCCCCCAGCATCATGTAGTCGGTAGAGAATCCATCGTTCTCAACCGCTCCAGAAATGACCTCCAGTGCATAGACCTCACTATCTACTTGAATCGGCGAGGGTGCTAACCAGGTCGCCCCACTCCACCGTGCAAAGAAACTTGCGTTAGTGAATAGTCCCTCCGCAACCTCAACCTGAGTAAACGCACCACCAATGTACGGAACTCCACCAAAAACATTCACCGCGTATACTGGAGCCGTGGGTCCCTTGTCCTGACCCTGTGCATCCATAGCACTCCACTCAGTGCCTGACCACTGAGCAACATTTCTAATGCTATCCCCACCTACGATCTCAAAATGCCCTGCGACAATCAGCGATGCGTCGTTCACGTTTACCATGTCGTATACGCCCGTGAAAAGGGTTCCGTCCCCCAAGCCACCGTCAAGGGGTTCCCAGGCAGTCCCAGTCCACCGAGCGATCTTCTTGCTTGTCGCCGAACCGGCCCCCGTGAAGTTATCTCCTCCAACGTAGAGTTCTCCCTTGAATACTTCAAGAGACCGCGCAGTTGGCGGCGTGCCGTCATCGTTCAAGCCACCGTCAAGTGCTTCCCAATCGGAGCCATCCCAAGCGGCAACGCCATTGACAGCTGTAGTCCCGGCAAAGGCAAAACTGCCACACACGATCAAGTCGTCTTGAAACTCTACAATGTCATGAACAGGACCGTTGAGTCCATCAAGCGGTGACCAGGCCTGACCATCCCACTGCGCCAAGTAGCGCATAGTGGCGTCACCAATTCTTGTGAACCTTCCTCCGATCAACAACGCGCCGTCGTGCTCGTAGATAGCCAATACTTCACCGTTCGGTTCTTGCGGACCAAACTCCTTTGACCAAGATCCGTCTTCACCACTCGTGAACCCCCAGACCGAAACAGTGTCCGTACTAGCGCACGGGTCCACACCTGCCGCAGCTCCGAAACCAGAAACGCCAAGGTTTGACCTGGGGAGAGTGGTAATCGTCCCGCCGCAGTCTGAAACGTTGGCGCCAATAATGTCGAACGTATCGTCACCGTAGGCATAAACATAGAAACTTCCCGCAACGGCGGTGACGCCGTTGTCGTAGTCGCCTGAAGCCGGTGAGTCTTGACAGTTATCTGGTATCTCCCAGGTAATTTTGTTTGTGGAGCCTGCATCTGGCCAAGATGTGGACGGGAATTGAAGATCCCCGCAAGGGGTCCACGAGAAAACATCAAGGCCTCCTACTAGCGGACCCTCCGCAGAGGTGTAGGCCACGCGAACCTCCACCCCGGAAACGCCGGCCGATGGGCTTCCGTCGAGTACCAGGAGATACAGGTCATACCCCGTGGCCAAGCTACCGACGACAGTTAGAGAGCTTGCAGGATTGCAGGGAGGCGTCGGAGAAGCGACGCAAGCGGACCCCTTCGCTGAATGCACCCGGAGGTGCGAGGCCACCTTGGCGTTGTCGTTGGAGCCGGCAACCGCTAGTTGAGGTAAGGCAACGAGGGCGAGCGCAGACAGGAGTTTCAATAGTGGCTGACGCATGTATCGGCGCCTTTCGGTTCCCTACCGCACGGGCCGACGCGCAGGTGGGCAGTAAAGGAGAACGTCCATAGTGGCTGAACAGTTCCAGGATCTCACGAGTCACCTCAGGCTTACCCCATTCCAGATCAGATTGCAACTTGTAGCTCATCTTCTCGAAGCCAACATGGACCCACAGACCATCCAGAGGGGTATGTCCGCTAGCCTGCCCTGCCTCGTACTGAACAATCAGGGCAGCGAGCCAAGCGTGAACCGCTGGAAGAACTAAACCGCTTCGCGGTGGTCTAATGTTTAGTACGGCAGCGACTTGGACGCCGTCACCACCTTCGATGGCTGGCTATCTTACCTCCGTAGGACGCACCCGGCGTCCTCGGTATCCCAAGCCCACGGAGGTGCATCATGACCGCGCTGCGAGAGCGCATGACTCGCGACATGCGTACACGGAACCTGTCCCCTCGAACCCAGTATGGCTACTTGCGTGCCGTTGCGGGGCTCGCTGCCTTCCATGGCAAGCCCCCGGACCGCCTGAGCCAGCAGGACGTTGAAGACTACGTCGGCCATCTCCTCTTCGATTGTCAGCTTCGCCCGGGAAGTATCCATGGCGTCGTCACGGGGCTGCGATTCTTCTACCTGGTGACTCTTGGCCTCACCCCCAGCGAGTTTCATCTGCCGTCACTGCGTCGCTCCTCCACGCTTCCGGACATCCTCAGCACCCACGAGGTGGCGCGGGTTCTGACCTCTGTGAAGAACCTCAAGCACCGCGTTCTGCTCATGACCACCTACGGTGGAGGGTTGCGCGTCGGTGAAGTCGTTCGGCTAAGAATCGCCGACATCCACAGCGATCGGATGATGATCCGCGTACAACAGGGCAAGGGACGCAAGGATCGTTACACCCTGCTGTCCGAGCGCGTGCTGCACGAGCTTCGCCGCTACTGGAAGATACGTCGGCCCCGGAAGTGGCTCTTCCCTGGTCACCATGATGCTCCCCTGACCGTTCGCACACCGCAGCACGTTTACCGGAAGGCCGTAGAAAGGGCCGGGCTCTCCCACCAAGGTGGCATTCACATCCTCAGGCACTGCTTCGCCACGCATCTTCTCGAAGCCGGCGTGGACCTGCGGACCATCCAGCTCCTGATGGGACATCAATCGATCGTCACTACCATGCGGTATCTCCACGTCACCAGCAAGAGCCTCCAGGGAACCCGAAGTCCGGCGGATCTCCTGGCGATGCCCCAGGAAGCCGCAACCCGGTAGGACGGCGATGCCGCAGGCCACAGGCCCGGCGGCAGGAAAGGCTTCGAGGCGTCCCCGGTTCGAGATTGCAGATGTCTTCAGAGCAGCCGGTGACGCGTATCGGCGTGATCATCCGCTCTCCGGACCTCAGCTGCAGGCCATGCAGGCCATTCAGGATTGCCGAACGGCACGCCTCGGCGGGCATCTTGAACGATGCGATCAGTGCAACTTCGAGCGGCCCGCATACAACTCCTGCCGTAATCGCCACTGTCCGAAGTGCCAAGTCGTGGCCAAGGTGGATTGGCTGGAGCGGCGACGTGCTGAGCTGTTGCCCGTCCCCTACTTCCACGCCGTCTTCACCCTACCCCACGAGATCAACCCGTTCGCCCTCCGCAACCAACGGCTGGTCTACGGCCTGCTCTTTCGGACTGTCTCAGCAGTGCTTCAGGAGTTCGCCGCTGACCCAAGACACGGACTCGGTGGTCAGCTCGGATTCACCGCCATCCTGCACACGTGGGACCAGAAGCTCGGCTATCACATGCACCTCCACTGCCTCATTCCGGCAGGCGTCCTCGCGTTCGACCAGACGCACTGGGTCCCCGCCCGGAACTCCTTTCTCTTTCCGGTCCGTGCCCTGTCGCGGCTGTTCCGGGGGAAGTTCATCCACGCGCTCCGCCACGCAGATCCCAAGCCAGCCTCCGTGGGTGACATCCGTCAGCTGGTCGCCAGTTTGAGGAAGAAGGAGTGGGTTGTCTTTTGCAGGCCACCCTTTGACGGCCCCGAGCGAACCCTCGATTACCTTGGACGCTACACGCATCGCATCGCGATCTCCAACCATCGCCTCCTGGGGATGAGCCG
Source organism: Candidatus Eiseniibacteriota bacterium (assembly GCA_942491735.1). GTDB lineage: Bacteria > Eisenbacteria > RBG-16-71-46 > JABDJR01 > JABDJR01 > CALOCN01. Next base: position 2,694,769 of record CALOCN010000014.1, read on the forward strand.
ACAGGGCGTCGCGTTCCGGTACCGAGACCGACGAGACGGTGACCGCAGGAAAGCAATGACCCTGCCTGCGCAGGAGTTCATCCAACGCTTTCTGATGCACGTTCTCCCGTCCGGGTTCATGCGCATCCGCCACTTCGGCTTCCTGGCCAATCGTTGCAAGAAGGCGAAGCTGACTCGGTGTCGTAGCCTCCTCAACGCTCCGACGGAACCGCCTTCCGTCGCGGACGCCCCTACTGTGGTTCTCCAGCGCATCACAGGGGTCGATCCGCTAGCCTGCCCTGCCTGCAAGCAAGGGACATTGACCGTCATCGCACGCCTTGAACCACATCGCGCCAGACGCTCTCAGCGACCCCGGCCTCCACCCTGCACAGCCGCGTGGGTATCATGAACGGCACTCGCTGCGCTCAACCCGGCGCCGTCGATGATCGCTGTGTCCGCTTCCAACTCAGGCCCCCAGCAGCAACCAACCAGTCGCCTTTGTATCAACTCACGACACGCTGGCTGCTCGGACCGTCTCCGCAAGGGGCATCCAAGCGGCACGTCTGCCCCTCACACCGCCACCCAGTCCTTCTTGGAATCCCCATAGCATCACCACGCGGCCGCGCCTCTCTCCACCGCTGACCGCGAAGCGGCTTCGTTCTTCCCGGTTGAATCCAACATGCGGTGCACGTCGGATTAAACCCTCTTGGAACCACGCCTTGTCGCAATCCCAGGTCAGATTTCCCCCGAGTTGAGCGGCATTTCGGCGGCATCTATGGGCCTCGCCAGCCCAAAAGCGGCATTTGAGGGGCAGGATTTCGGGGGTTTTGGAGCTTTCTGCGCCCCTCCAGGTGACCCTCAACTCCCCTTGCTCTATGTGTCGTGGTCACTTACACGGATGCGCCGATTTTCCAAAAACGGCATCGGGGTCCCAAACACCCCAAATCGATGCCGCAAAACGGCCATGTCCGCGAAGGGCGATGCCGCTTTTTGGGGGGTTAGCGAAATGGCGATGCCGTTTTTCGGCCCTTCGAAGCCGTTCTGGGACCAAATCTGAGCCTAAATCGGCACGCCGTGGACCATGGGTCAGACTAAGGCGAGGGTCGAGCTACGGGACGTGGGAAGCGAAAGAGAATCCTTCGGAATCCAATTCGCTGAAACTGATCCAGTAGTATCCATTCACCTGAATTGACCGGCGGTTTCCAACAGGAACTCTTGGGCTCTTGGTACTCAAGAAAGGACGTTCTTATGCAACTGATCCTACTGCTCTACATGCTGCTCGCCGATGTGTTTCACGTCCTGGTTTTGGTTGGCTGGACGATTTTGGGCAACCAGTTCGTCGACTATATTTGGAGTTCGGCAGAGTTCGACCCGGCACGCGGCGCGTTGAAAATCGGGATGTTCTTGACCGGCTACTTCCTAATTGTAGGGGAGTGGGCGTGGTCCCTCGTTCCGTACTGGATCTTCAAGATGCAGCGGCATGTTGAGGCCGCCAAGTCAGAAGGTGTCATGGTCTACGGCGTCGGGGGACCCAAGGCTTAGTCCGTCGGGTGAAGTCCGCTTTTTGGCCCTTCGCTACCGTATTGGGAGCGATTCTGAGTCCATAATAAGGCATAACCCCTGGGGCGCTATGACCTGCGATTCACGAGCCCCTTAGTGTCCCAAGGGGCACCCATTCACCCTTTTTCTTGAAGCTCCAGAAGCGCCACCCGTTAGTGTTGTGACCGGTTGCAGCACTCGCGGCCAAACTCGGTGACTTGTAGACATCTCCATCGTAGCTGATCGTCCCATCTCGGCGGAGCATGGCGTGATACTCCCACCCGGCACGCTCGCCCTTGAGCGGAACCCTCTTATCGAAGATCCCCGAGAGGGACCCCGAGACGGACTTACGTCGGCGGTGCCTAGCAGCGACTGCCCCCCCGAGGAGCTTGGCGCGCCTAGCTTTGTCGGACTCCTTCATCCGACCGTTCAATTCCCGGGATAAGTTCCGTGAGCCGGCTAGTCTTCCTCCAGTGCGATTGCCAGACGGTTGTACGATTCGTATCAGCAAGGACTCAAGCTCCTTGATGTGGTCTGCACGCCGGGTCATATAGACGGAGAAACGGTCCCACTTTCCTCTGTGTCGGTCTCGAAGGTGCTGCTTTACCCGGCGCATCAGATTGGATGCCAGGCCGACGTAGTGAAGCCGATTCCCACTGTACAAGGCATAGATCCCAGATTGACCTCTTATGAGGTCTCTGAGGATGTCGGGATGAGAAGCGAACACATCCCCGGAGATGCCTTCGAGGTGCTGGATTAGGATTCGGCTGCCCTTGGCCATCTGTGCCTCCTTCGCCATGAAAAGACTAAGCCTCGCATAGCTTATCACTTGAACTGGGCGTGCTCAGGTGGCTCCATGTCCTCATGCCCTACCTCGCACCGCCGACGCTAACTCGTTCCGAAGTGCAAGCACTCCTGCGGGCAGCGACCAACCCCAGGGATCACCTCATCCTCTCCCTGGCCCTGGGTACCGGACTCCGCTTGGCCGAGGTCGTGGGACTCGATGTACCCGATGCATTCTTCCCCGGCGGCTCACCGCGAGGTCGCATCCGCTTGCGCAAGGACGTGGCAAAGGGTGGCCGCGTTGCAGATGTGTTCCTGCCTCGCGCACTGGAGCCGAAGCTTGCTGTGCACTGGTCCACGAAGGCGCGCACCGGGGAGGACCTCGCGGGTCCCCTCTTCTGTAGCCAGACCGGGAGGCGCCTTTCCAAACGCCGCGTCCAGTTCATCTTCCGCCAAGCCCAAGAGGCCGCACGGTTCGACCGGATGTACCCCTTCCACGCCCTGCGCCACACCGCCGTGACCAACGTCTATCGGGCCTCCCGAGACCTGTTCCTGGCTCAGCGATTCGCCCGTCACGTCAGCCCGCTGACCACGATCATTTACACCCACCCGTCCGACGAGGAATTGATCGAGGGCGTGCGGGACCTCGCCTGCTAGAAGGGCGCTTCGACCTTCCCTGGATCGATCTCCCCCGGATACGCGCTCGGCATCGCATTCGGGGAGCTAGGTCTGAATATGGCCCTGGGGAGCACTCTACAGGCCACAGGCACGATCCTGGTGTGGGCAAACCAACCAGGTGTTTCGCAAGGCCAAGAGTGAGCGGGATTCGGCCGGCTGCACACCGTTTCACAGCGTACAGGCACACCGCCGTCCGCGAACGTGTGGCTGTCGAGCGGATCTGTTCCTCGCCCAACGGTTTGCGCGGCACGGGAGCCCACCCACGACGGTCGTCTACACGAACCCGAGTGACCAGGAGCTACTTGAGGGCGTGCGTGAGATTCCATGCTGAGACTTCGCCTGATCCATGCAAGTCCACCGCCAATTGCTAGCACGGAGGGGGAACGTGTTTTGCCTTGAATTCTAAACGTCTCTGCAGTACGGATTACTTGCTAGCCATAGTTAAGCAGACTGGCCAATTCGGGCCGCCCCAACACATCAGCTAGCCACACATACCGAAGAAAGGGATCAACATGGCCAGAATCGGTGACTTGCGATTCAGTCTGCTAAAACCTGTCGACTTTCTAAGGGTCTATGGGGACGATTGGGTGCTGTGCGACGGGCAAACAGCGATGCCTCAACGGCTCGCAGGACTAACGGATCTCAGCCAGGTTCCAGATGCTCGCGGCATGTTCCTGAGAGCCATGAACCATGAGGGCGGCAGCGACCCCCAACCCGGCAGAATAGCCGGCGACGCACCGCAGGCCGACGATGTCATTGCCCATACTCACAGTTACAAGCCGTTCTCTGTTTTCCGTGGAGGAGAACAAACTAATGGGGTTGAGTTCAATGCGACTGCTGGCTCCTTGGTAGAGGGCGTGGGCGAGCGAGAGAGCAGCTACTTTCCAAGCTCCCCAAATCCACCCGATGATCACTCTGAAACACGCCCCAAGAACATTGCTGCCTACTTGTATCTAAAGATCCGGTAGCCGGTTGCGCACGGGGGCTCTCAATGAGCCCCCTATCCGGGCGCAATCCTCGCCAACTCGCAATGGCCGGTCATGTTTCGGCAGGCGCAGGAGCGGGCGGGGTTCGACCGGAGGTCCCGCTTCACGCGATACGTCACACCGCCGTAACAAATGTGTGGCGGTAGAGCCAGGATCTATTCCTCGCCCAGAGGTTCGCACGGCACGTCAGTCCGTTGACCACGGTGATCTAGACCCACCCGTCGGATCAGGAGCTACTCGACGGCGTACAGGACCTGAGTTGCTAGCGGCTCACGATGTCTTGCCCAGCCTTCACACGACCGAACGTGGTCCCTTGGACCGGCACCGGCGCGGTTGAGAAGACACGAACGTTGTCATAGTCGATATCGAGAGTTCCATCGTGGCCTGCCCGGGAGGCAAAGCCTATCTTGAACGGCGGTGAGTATGATGCCGGGGGACTGCCCGTCTGGGCGTCCGGCACTTGGTGCAACCACTCCACCATCGTTCCATCTGGCCTCCTGAATTTGAGGCTAATCGTTTCATCTGCGTTGAACTCAACCCTGACATGGTAAGTGCCTGTTGCAGAGCCAATACAGGATTCAGCATTCCAGTAGCCGATCTGCGAACGGACACAAGCAGGTAGCCCCGTCCCTGGCGCTCCGTCCCCGGCACCCGTGTTCCAATCATTGACATACACGATGTGGAGGCGGTTTCCTGAGCCTCCGTTGAGGGTCACGTCGTACTCGACGGCCTCCCCTGGCTGGAACACCCGGGTCATTTCGATCTGGACCACGGCGTTTCTCGCCACGGGTTGGTCACTGTGGAAGACTCCTCCCGCAACGCCGTACACATCGAGCAGAGGGTTGTTCTCAATATCAGAGCGCACAACCCACTTGGACGCGTCCAGGGATGGGGCGGAGAAGTCATCGTAGAGAAATTCGGTTGCCTGGCTGCTTGCCGGGATTGCGATCAGTAGGCAGAGCAACGCTCTCATGCGCCAAGACCTCCAGATGCGGTGATAGGAACGTCCCCGTTCTCGCGAGGTGGGCTTCAGTCTAGCCCGGTTTCCTAGGAGAGCGAGTGTTGCGATTTCCATTCATAGTATTCCAATAGCTCATCCTCTGCGGGGTGGGGCTGCAGACTGCAGATAGTCTTCCACGGCAGATCCCGCAGAATCAAGTCGCGACCGTCCACACTCAAGTCTTCCGACACGACAACCGGCTTGCCTCGACTGGCCCCAAGCACCACAAAGTGGGTCGTGTCAGGAAAAACGACCCTGCCGTACTTCTGAATAAACTCCGTACGCAGCTGAATCTGGTCCTTGTCCCTGTTCTTGCCTTGCCGGGCACCGACACCAGATCGCCACTTGGCCTCCCCGAGGACGACAGTCGAATCCGTTGTGACCATGAAGTCGATCTCCGGTCCACCCGAGACGAGCGTATCCGGGTGCGGAATCCGACGCCAGAGAGAGATCGTGGCGCTGTTTGGCATCGGAAGTCGGGAGTCAACACAGGCTAGGAGCGCCGCGCAGAACGAGGCGGCCTCTGCCTGCGGCGCATGGGCTACAGGCCCGAAGACGCTCCACGTCATTGCGTCCTCGCTGTGAATAGACTGGAAATCGGAGTAGTAGCCAAGATTTCGTGTGGCCGCCGCCAAGTCGGCAGCATGGAAGGCGCGTTCTTGTCGGCTCTTGTAGAGCTTCTGAACGATCTCTGGGCTCGGCCATGCGCTCACCGCGCCTCGAATGACACCTCGTAGAGGCTCGACTACTGCAAGGACTCCCCCCGCGCTCTCAGCAAGTTCGAGAGGCTCACGCTTCCAGTCGGGCAGTGTCTCACCCGACAATATGTAAATGGGTTTTTCATTTTGTGAATCTTGAAAACGCGGAAGGTGATGGTAGTAGCGATGATATTGGCAAAAGAACTGAAGAGGCGTTTTCAGTGTGGGGTGACTTCATCACAAATTGTGTCGTAGGGAATAGGGGTAAAACGCTGGTGTTCGACAATGATACCGCCGAACCCGCTCGGGTAGAAGTGCATTTCTTGTCAGATGAAGAGTGGACCGAAGCTGGGCACAAAAGTAAGGCATTTGGCGTTCACATGCCGGTTGGCAATGAGGAGTTCGAGGGTGAATTCTATAGAACGCTATCCATTATTGATGTTAGAAGTAAAGCCGGTGACGTTGATATTAGTGTCCCGCCCGACGGAACCCCAACAGAAATGGGGTGGTTTTTCAGTTGGTCGTTTGAAGCTGTTCCGGAAGTGAGGTTGGGAAACAATACTGTGACAGTTGATTACAGGTCCTTGATAACTCACGAGATCGGTCACTTCTTTGGTTTGCCACACCCATTGGGCAACCTCGATCCTTGTTGCGATGTTGCGACTGAAGTGCCGACCATGTACAGTTCAACGGACGCAGGAAAGGCATATACTGAGTGTTTTCACAGTGGTTTGATTGAGCCCCACTATTTGTTGGACGACTTGTCACCAAGTGAAGCAAATTGGTTGGACGTAAAATACAGTCTAGACAACTGGCCATGGCAGGATAACCAGAACGTGTTAGGAGAGCCCTTCTGCTCAACAACACCAGTTGAGTTGCAGATTCGGGGAGTAGTAGTGGGGTCGGATGGCACTCTAAAGATCCAAACCTCCTGCGCTTCCGAAATCAGATGGGGATCGCTATACCTTTCAGGGAGCGAGGCAGGCCGATGTGAGTGAGGAGTACTCAATACGCGTTTATGATGTTGCGGGTAGGATGCGCAGTGAGGCATCGATATCAGGACAAACGATTCGATATTTGCGCATAGCGGATCTTAGCACTCGGCGTGGGCTAAAGCGAGGGTTGTACTTTCTGACTTTGGAGAGTCGGGGTGCCATTCTTCAAAGGACGAAAGTCCTTATTCTTGCTGAGGACTAGATTTGATGTTCGCGACCTGATCTGACAGCTCGAAGAGATCAATGGCCGTGGAGCGATACGGAGCGAGCAAACGGCGAGCAACGGGCCTGATGCTGATCGGTCGGGCCTCCTTCTACTACAAACTGGGAAGAGATCCTACCACTCGGATCAACGTAGCATTCGGTCGGAAGCGCAATCAAGCGGTCGCCTTTCTGTGGAACCACGCCTTGTCGCAATCCCAGGACAGATTCGGGCCGATCCGAGCGGCATTTCAGCGGCATCTATGGGCCTCGCCAGCCCAAAAGCGGCATTTTAGGGGCAGGATTTCGGGTGTTTTCGAGCTTTCTCTGCCCCTCCAGGCGACCCTCAACTCCCCTTGCTCTATGTGCCGTGGTCACTTACACGGATCGGTGGGTTTTCCGAAAACGGCATCGGGGTCCCAAACACCCCAAATCGATGCCGCAAAACGGCCATGTCCGCGAAGGGCGATGCCGCTAAATGGCCAGTTAGCGAGAGGGGGATGCCGTTTTTGGGGTACTTTCGGTCTTGTCGATGCCGTTTCTTGAGCCAAAGTGGCCGCCCAAAGGCAAACCGGCCAAGCGTCGGTCGGCCCCTCGTTTCTCACCATGACGATGGTGATTTCACGGTCGCCGATTCCAATAGGACGCGCCAGTGGGGTGAACGTGTGTACCCGGGCAAACTCGTCCGCGTTTGGCGCTTTCCCGCACATCTCGCAACAGCACACCTGTCGCCCATCGGTAGGTACATGGGGAGGCAGATGGTAGACTGAGAGGCGGTTCTTGTCGTAAGAGGTTCCAATGCGTTATCTCCATCTTATGCGGCATCGCTGTCGTTTCGCTGTCCCGATTGCGATTCTGATGCTTGCGGTCGCACCACGTAACGGAACGGCCCAGCAGGAACTTCCCAAACTTGCCATTCATCTCGTACCCAAGGTGTCCGGCCCCCCCGCTGCATGCAAACTTTCTCCCATTCCCCGTTGTTCACAATCGTTGGATGGCGAGTTCACGCTGTCAGGTGATGCCGGGGTTCGCTATCTTGCCTACATTGTCATGATCGACGTAGATCCCCAGCGAGGTGGGGTAAAGGGGGTCGAATTCACCCTCGACTACGACCCCACAATTGAGATTGAGGGGTGGCAAGGTTGCGCACCGACCCAGAACTTCGAGGCGTGGCCCGACTCGGGTGGAGCGATTGCACTCGCTTGGCCCGATACGGCGTGCCAGGCGACAGAACCGGACTCATTGGACATTCTTGGCCGCCCGGCACTCGTGCTCGGTGCGCTTATCCTCACGGCACGCCTTCCTGGCTTCCTCCTGCTGAGTGACGCCAAGATCACGTGGTGCGACGGGACCCAGAGCATTCCCTTTGATACGAACTCGGCAATGGCCTCCTTCGGGCTCGGCTACATCAGAGCGTGGCCTGGTGGTGTCTGGGACCCGTGCGTCAACAACGCAAACTGGGAGTGTTCATGCCGTGGCGGCGGGATTAGCTCCTGTGGTTGCTGTTATGAAGGCAGGTGGTTGTGGCAGAGCGATCCGAAGCTTTGTCAGCGAACCGGGGGCATCTACGGTGCTTGCTGTTACACGCCCGTGATCCCTTCAACTTGGGGTCGGATCAAAGCCAGATACCCGTAGGACCACGCAGCGGCTGATTCACGACAAGAACGCCTGCTCAGCGATCGTTGTGATGGTTCCCGTCTCAGACGGCCAGAGCGGGTCGGTATTCGCCTTGATCCGGGGGGCAATCCACGGCTTCATTGTCCCATGCCCTATCTCTCCCCGCCGACCCTGACTCGCCCGGAACAGCAAGCGATTCTACGGGCCACGGCCCGCAACCCCAGGGATCATCTCATCCTATCCCTCGCCCTCGGGACGGGCCTCCGCCTGGCCGAAGTGGTGGGCCTTGACGTACCCGACGCTTACTTCCCCGACGGGACCCCGCGGGGCCGCATCCGTATCCGCCGCGAGATTGCCAAGGGGGGCCGTGTGGCCGACGTGTTCCTGCCCGAGGCCCTGGAGCCGAAGCTGGTGACGTTCTGGGCACTGAAGGCCCGGACGGGCGAATGCCTGAACGGACCGTTGTTCTGTAGCCAGACGGGCCGCCGGATCTCAAAGCGGAGGGTGCAATTCATGTTCCGGCAGGCACAGGAGCGGGCGGGCTTCGACCGGATGTACCCGTTTCACGCGATTCGTCACACCGCCGTAACAAACGTGTGGCGGTCGAGCCGGGATCTATTCCTCGCCCAACGGTTCGCTCGGCATGTGAGCCCGCTCACGACGGTCGTCTACACGCACCCGAGTGACCAGGAGCTACTTGAGGGCGTGCGGGACTTGGCCTGCTGACAAATAGCCACATGGCAACGGCCGCTAGTTCGATTGAGTGAGAATCACACCCACAATGACAACCGTTCCCAGCAGCCCGCCTAGCAGAGCCGATGTCTGCTTCTTCGACTTGCCACTGTCTCTGTAGCCCTCGGAAAACCCGAAAGCACAGTCCGCTCCGTACTCACGCTCCACAGAACTCATCAACCTTGCCGACGGTTCGGGTTTCGACTGCGCGACGACCGCGATTACTGTGCCGATCAAACCGAGAAACAGCCCCCCGAAGAATCCCCCAGCAAAGCTTCCGCCGGAAGCGACGACGCTATTGGCTTCGGCTCGACCACGATCCCGGCATAGTAGGTACTGTTGATATGACCCTGAGGAATCGACAGCAGCCTTACTCAGCTCGATCTGCGGTTCAGGAGGTGGACTCTCGTCCGATTCCTTGCCGAAGTTGACGACCGGCCCAAGTTCCGCAGCGGCCGCCTCATACCCAGCCCTATCTGACACGCAGTCCTGGTGCAACCACCCCGCAGTTCCTTCGTAGCGCACAGGGACCCACCCGGCAACCCACTTAACCTGGTCACGGTCTAGGACCTCGAACTCTCTACCGAACTGCACCTCGCCAAAAACACGTGACGACTTGGCCGGCTGGTCATACACGTTCGCGTCCAGGCACACGACGTAGACGTTCATCGCCACCGCTGGGCTGGCAAACTGAACCATGAGAACAATGCACAGAAGACTGCTGACTCTACGTCTCACCTACTGGACTCCTTCTTGGCGGCGTTATCCCTTCTTCACCAACACCCAAGCCTTCACGATCCCATGCCGCTCCAGTGTCTTGGCCAGCGTGATGGCCGTGGTCTTGAGAGCCTTCGCCGCCCCAGCCACCGTCCCGTGCTCGTTCATTGCCTTCAGCAACACAGGGGTAGGCCGATCCCACTTCGGGCGAACACGCTCGCTCGTCGTGCCGAACTCCTGCAGGTACTTCTTCCCCGGCCACCAGAACCGCAGGTGCTTGAGGACCGTGTCCGGCTTCACGCCGAAATACATGGCCGTTGCGCTGACGCGCTCCTCGGCGCTTCCTGCGCCTTTCGGGAGGCTCTCGAAGTGCTCCACCATCTCCTCGGGTGTGCCCTTCCTGGGCTTTCTGCTGGTCTTCACGGGCATCGATCTCTTGTCTCCAGTGGATTCGTTGTACCGGACAGGGGCCTGCATGCTATGTCGATGCGACTCCCATCGCAAGACTACACACCCATTTGCAGCATGTGTCTCAGTCGCGCCCATTCCTGCGGACTCATCGGCATGTCCATGTCCTGCAAGGCCATGCAGGCATACGTGAACGCCATACTGTAGTGGTTCTCCCCCGTCCGCACGTACTTGAACCGCTTGGACCCGGTCTCCTCGTTCTCCTCCAGGATCTTGGCGTCACACGTGAGGTGCCGGGCGAACTCGGAGACGGTCCCGGACGCTGGGGGTAGGGTGACACGTTCCTCCCGCACGGCCGCCCGGGACAGATCCAGGGCCTCGGTGCGGTTGATCTCCACCTTCTGCTCCCGACGGTCCCACTTCGCTGACCCGCGCTGGTGCTCGTTGAAGAAGCACAGGTACACCTCCGAGTGGCGATGCTTGTACGGGGCAGCGAAGTCCCGTGTCGCGTGCGTCTCGGGAAGACCGTCGATCACACACCGCTCTACGTTGAACCGCCGCATCAGATCCGTAAGCTCGGAGAACTCGGTGCACGCCTGGATGTGGACCACGTGACCCGGCCAGTGGTCATAGCCGTTCGAGCGCATGATCACCGTGTGGAGCCGCTTCCCCGTGTCCACACCCATCACGTGGTGACCCCTGGGTGCTTCCTCTGACCGACAGCGGTTGAGGACCGTCTGGACATCCAGTCGCCGGTCGAGGTCCGCCCACGGTATCCCGATCTTCAGGTTGTAGAACCGCTCCGGGAACCGCGTGGTCCGGTACTCCTCCAGGATTTCGCCGGGGTCCACGTGGATCGAGTCCAGCTGGCTGATGCGATACCCCCGGACCCTCCGATCCGGGTAGTCCGCCACCCACTCACCCTGGTCGAGGTCCATCTCCGAGCTGCACTTCGGACAGGCGCGGTAGATGTTCCCCTCACCGTCAGGAAGGAGGACCGTGACCTCCTGATTCAGCTTCACCGGGAACTCCCGCTCCAGGCAGGTCCACTCCCCACAGGAGGGACACTTCAGCGTCCAGTGTCGCTGGTCCGACTTCTCGAACTGCTCGTCGATGCCATAGCCAGGGAGGCTGGGGTTCGACAGTTCGATCACCCGCTTGTAGTCTGAGTGGGCCAGCCGCTCCCAGGCCATCGCCCGGGCGTCCGGGGTGGACTCATCCAGCTCATCGAACACGATCATGTCCGCAGGGACCGACTTCATCCCCACCTTGGACTTCATACCGCGGAAGTAGAGGTTCGCCTCTCCGATCTGCTTGAGCCCGGCGGTGTTGGTGTCCTTCAGCAGCTTGGCCAGGAACGGGTTGTCCCCAAGCAGTGGACCCACCCGGGACTTCGAGAAGTCCAGGACATCGGTGCGGGTGGGGAAGAAGTAGATGACGTTGAGCCCCGAGATGCACGCGTGAAGGGAGCGCAGGACAGCCCACGTAGTGCCCCCGATCTGGGCAGCCTTGGAGACCACCACGTGGGGACTGGTGTCGTCGTAGATCCCACGCAGGTACTCATGCCCCGCGAACCGGAACGGTCGCCCGTCCAGGCGGATCTTCTGCACCGCCCACCCAGCGAGAGGCTCCGTCTCGGCCCGTACGGAGGCGGACGCCAGTTCCCGGACCCGCTTCTTCAGGTAGCCCTTCGCTCTCATAGATCCTCCGGGAGTGATGCCATGAGGGACACGCGGATGCGGTCCCGGGTCACTTCGTCGGGGACGTTGTCCTGCACCGCCTCGATGAACGCATCGATCAAGGACCGGACCTCTGCCTCGGACTCGGCCCGGATCTGTTCCTCCGTCTCCCCCGTCGCTGAGAGACCCTTCGCCAGGCGCTGACCCTTCTGTGCCTTCTCGACCACGCCCGACGCTTGGACGATGTCCTTGAGGTCCAGCATCGGGGTGGCTGCTTCATGGCGGTCATGAGGCGGGTGAAGATCAGCTCCCAACACCGGAAGTGCAGGACATTCAGGTTGGTCCGGTCCGTGGCGATCTTCTCCACGAACATCTCCGCGGCCCGGCGGTCGATCTTAAGCCGCAGACCGTCCCAGTCTTCCTCCTTGCGCCACTTCCCCACCGTGTGGGGTTTCACGTTCAGCTTGGTCGCGATATCGGCGTTCGTCTCGGCTTCCCCGGACAGATACAAGGCCCGGGCTTCCTCGCGCTGCTTACTTCGACTCAGGCTTCTCACCTCCTGGATCAGGGCTTCCAGCAGCGTGTTCAGCCGCTCCAGCTCCTTGACCAGCTTGGGCATCGTGGACTCGTAGTACTTCTGACCCATCCGGGTCTCGTGGAACTCAGCCATGGTAGGTACCTCCTATGGACAGGAGGCATTCGCGTCGGGTGGGGTTCAAGCCTTCAACTCGCCTCATCCAGCCCCTCAAGGAATGTCTGGGCGAGGTTGGCCAACCCACGTGCCTTCCGGTCCCGCCCCTCGGTGCCATCGGATGCCAGCTCCACCGCTCGTTGGATGCGTTCCTCCTGCTCGGGGGTCACCACGAAGCTCATGACCCGTGGGAGTACGCGTTCGGCTTCCTCGGCCTCGGCGTCCAGCATCGCGGCGATCTCCTCCGCGGGGAACTCCAGCAACGCATGCAGGTCCTCGATCTGCTGCTCCGTCTCCGGAAGGAGCCCTGCGAGATCACCAGAAGACATCTCCCCGAGTAGCTCATGGAGAAGCTGCGCCCGGCGGATCGGCTGGTCCTGGCCTTCGAGGCGGTTCAGGGTGGCCAGCAGGAGCTTGGCCTCCCGGTCGTCCACCTCCCACACGTCGCATCGGGCGGTCTCGTGGCCCAGGTCCTTCAGGATCGCCACCCGGTGGTGACCATCCAGGATCTGGTACCGCGCCCCATCCCGGCGGACGATCACGTGGGGGTAGTTGCCCGTCCTGCGAATGTGGGCCTTGAGCTTGTCCCGGAGATCGGTCGGCATCACGTTGCTGTTGAGCGGGTGAGGCGTGAGGTCGGTCAGGCGGATATCCAGGGTCTCCTTCACGCGTTCCTCCCTTTGAAGACGCTGCGATTGATCCGACTCAGCGCGCAGTGGCTCAGCTCACACCGCTTGGCCTCCAGGTACTCCCAACCACAGCAATCCAGGCACTTCAGCTTGGCGGCGCTGACGAACTCCGGTTTGCGAGCCTTCTCCGCCGTGCGCCGCATACCGGGACCGCTTCGCCCACGGGACAGACCCGCAACGGATTGTATCTCCTGAGACGTTGTTTCCTGGAGCAAGCTCCGGCTCCGCGGGGATTTGCTCCGGGGAAGGTCGTTTGCTCTGAATATCGCTCCCTCGTGCACTCTCTGCGTGCTGGAAACGATCCTGGACGTGGTCACTCATGCGCATTCCTTTCGTTCGAGGGCTTCGGGGTCCCACCCCACGACCAGGAACTCCTTGTTCGTGGCCTTCTTCTCCTCCGTCGCCACCGCCGGGAGATGCTGGTAGGCGATCTCGATGGCTTTGGTCTCCCGGCCCACCATCTTGGAAGACAGCTCGTCGATGCCCACCACGGCGTTCCCCAGGCTCAGCAGCCAAATCGGGATGTGCTGCGCCCGCTCGAAGAGGCCGTCGATCATCGAAGCCCCATCCTTGGCCGTGAACGGGCTGGTGGGCTTGGACGATCCCTCCAGGATCTCGTCGAGAACGCGGTACTCCTTCTCGTAGCTCATCACCCCGGGATACGGCGGATCGAAGTACGCCACGTCGGCTTGAATCTCCGGGAGAGCCTCCAGCACACTCCGATGGATCACCTGACCCTCGCCCTGGAACACCCCCGCGTTGATGTGCTGGGCCAACTCCCACAGCTTCCCCGGACGGGTGAGCCGCATGCCATCGACGTAGTGGTACAAGCAGGATTCGGTGATGGACTCGTACTCGCCGGACTCCAGCCGATGGATGGTTCCGCTGCGGACTTGGCTCATGGGGTGGGCCAGTAGAGCGACCTTGATGGCCAGCAGTCGGTACAGCGCGGACAAGGCCCGGTCCCCGGTCTGGGCTGCAAGCTCAAGGCTGCGATCCAGGAACCGGGCCTGTTCACGGGTGAATGTGCTAGGAACGTAGCCCTGCTCTACGGGTCCAGGGGCCTCTCCACGGTCGTGGGCCAGGCGTAGAACGTCCTCACGGCGCAACCGGGCGCGACTGTTGGCAATGAGCGCCTCCCCTACCGCCATGGACCGGGCGGCGATATCCGTGGCCACCACGCGGAACCCTTGCGCCTTGGCGAACAAGGACACTGATCCCCCGCCCAGGAACCCATCCAGGAACGTCATGTCGCCCCAGTGGCGTCGTGGGACCAAGCGGTCAACCTCCCGGAAGATGAGCGGGCACAGTCGGCGCTTTCCACCGAGATACGAGGGAAGTGCGCGCCACATGGCCAGCTTGCGCGTAGTTCTAGGCATCTTTCGCTTGATTCCTTTCCCGTGCAGCGCACTCCTTGTGATCCCGGGAATGGACCCGGGAGATCGGAGGAACTGACATGGCTACGAAGAACGGTTCGGGGTCGAAGGTGCCCAGCACTCCCAAGGGCAGCGTGAAGGCCAGCATCGGAGATGACGGGGCCGCCAAGGTGGAGAGCCCGAAGCGCGAACCCAAGATCAGCAAGCCCGCGAAGCCGAAGGAGGAGCTGGTCGTCTTTGCATTCCGCCTCACCACCGAGGAACGCGAAGCCATCCACAAGGCCGCTGGACCTGCGAAGGCCAGCAAGTTCGTCAGGGCGCTCGCCAGGGCGGCTGCCCAGCGGGACCTGGACGGGGTGACGCGGATTGTCGAGGCCATCGAGGTGTAGTCCAACGGCGACACCCGCCGACGGCCTCCTCCTGGGGGGCCGTTCGGTCGTTGTGACGGGTTTGACGGGTTTCGCGGGTTTGTTTCGGACGATCCTGAGGTGAGTGCAGGACGCATCGCCGGGTTTCCGGGTTTCCGGGTTTGTTTTGGACGATCCTGAAGTGAGTTCACGCATGAGGGACCGGGAATCCGGGTCCCCGAGTCTCGAACTTGAAGCGTCCTTTCAATCTGTCCAAGGATCGGTACCCCGACAAACTTTTGGAATCGGCCCCACGAAACCCGGAAACCCGGAAACCCGGTAAACACCTACGTCACCACCTTCCAGGTTCGTGTGTTCATGACTAGGTCCTCATCACCGCGGATGACACGGATGCCGTCCTGCCCGTGCCGAGAGTCCTTGTTCCGCGAGAGCGCCTTCCCCAATCTCTTGGCGAACCCCTGGGGGGACTTCCCGTGACTGTCCACGAGTTCGTCAGGGAGGGCCGACCGCAGACGCTGGCCACCTTCATCCGCGAGGCCATCCTCGGGGTACATCCGCCGGATCAGCGTGGACACCACTACCGGCTCGGACCCGTAGACATTCAGCCACGCCCTCAGGAACGCCTCCCACTGGCCCGTAGATTCATCCATCTCGTCGTAGAGCCGCTCCTGGTTGCCCAGGAACCCCTCAACCCCGGCGTGCTCAAGAACGCCACCGACAATGCGGGTCCACGCCTCGAACTTGCCCAGAGGCTCCACCGACGGCTTGGGACACCCGGCGAGGTACCACGACCGAGCCAGGGTCAGCGCCGCCACCTGGAGGACGCCCCGGTTCTCGGCCACCCACTTGAGGAGATCCGGCTTGTGGAACGACCGCCCCGTCCACGGGCGGGACATCTTGGCGTCCAGGCGAACCCAGATGCATCGACGCGCCAAGTCCCCGCCGATCACCGCGTTGTTGGCCGTGGCGATCCAGATGGCCCGCTGCGGAATCCGCACCAGCTTGCTCACCCCCAGGATGCGGTCCGACCAGTGCTGGGCGGTCAGAGCCCGCTCCAACGCCGCCGACCGGATCTCTCCCCGCAGGTTGTCGAAGATCATGTGCGTGACCCCCGCCGCGAGGTTGGAGGTGATCAACTTCTGCCACTCCTCCTCCTTCACCGGAGCACCCAGGAGCTCACCCTTCCCCGTGGTGATCGAAGCTGCCGTCTCAGCCAGCAGCGTCTTCCCGGTGCCCTTGGTCGGCGCATCGATGATCGTCATGGGGACGGGACCGTCGATGGCCGGGCGAAGGAACGGGGTCAAGATCAGCGCCAGAGCATTGGCCCGGTTGCACTGATCCACGAACGGGAAGTCCTCGATCACCTCCTCCAGGAGGGACCTCGCCACGGCCACGTCGGCTTCGGTCACCGGATCGGGCATCGGGGGAACGTCGAGACCGCTGGGGGGCGCATAGAACAACCCCGTCGCGGCGTCGTAGCCCCGCACGGACAGCACTGACCCATTGGCGCGCAGCACGGGGGACTCGGTGATCCCCTCCAGGGTCGGAAAGTCCCACCCCGGTCGGGCCAGCACATCCCGCACCGCGGCGGCCGGCGGATACGTGGGGACCGTTCCCTCCCGCGTGTGTCGCAGGTAGTCCGCCGCCCGGTCCATGTCACCCCGCAGGGACTGGTCGCTGTACAGCTCGATCACCGGCGAGCCCAGCTCATCCCAACGGACCCGCGACAGGGTTCCGGCACGCCGGAAGATCGTCGGGGGGTCGTTGGTCAGGGACAGAGCTTCGAGGCTCTGGGCCGTGACATCCCGTAGATGCTGGTGGGTGACCACAATCTCCGGGAGTGTGGGGTCGATCTGGACTACATCCGTGACCGACGCGATCTGCTCCAGCTCTTCCCGGGTGCCCCCAGCGGTCAGCCAGTCGCTCACGTCCCCTCCCACGATCAAGTCGGGGAGGTCCACGATCTTCACCGACGCTGCGATCCCATCCAGGGCCTTGGCCACATGCGCCGCGTGGTCCTGACCCGGCAGGTCGTTGTCAGGCAGAATCACCACGTCCCGGTTCCTCAGGACCTCGGAGTACTCCGACCGCCACGTCCCAGCGCCCCCGACGTTCGTCGTGGCGCACAGGCCGAGCTTCCGCAGCCCCTCCACGTCCTTCTCCCCCTCGACCACGTACACCGTGTCTGTCGAGGCGAGCAGTTCCGGGAGCCTGTAGAGGACCCTACGAACCCCCTTGGTCCCGTTCTCCCAACGACCGTTCTCCCACCGTTGTTGGAAGAACCCCTTGGGCTGGGTCCGCACCGCCTGAAAGAGGGGGTTTCCCTCCTCATCCTGGTACACGTACCGAGCCACGACTTCCTTTCGGATGCCGTTCTGTGGGAACAGCTCCTTGGTCTTGAGGCCCACGGCAGCGAGCACCTCCTGGATGTCGCACCCCGCGTGGCACTTCAGCAACACGCGGTCGTCGTCACCACGAGATACCGATAGGCTTTGGGACTTGTCACCTCGTCCCTTCCCATGCCCATCAACGGGGCAGCGGGCGTGCCAGCCCACCCCGTTCTTCTTCACCCCTTCGAGTCGATCCAGAACTTGTTGCACCGGATCAGCACTTGTCATAGATTTCACCTAACGCTCCTTGTCAGCGTTGAAGTTCGGGGGAACGCCCGGCCCTAATCCGGGCGCTCCCCACGAAGACGGAAGAGGAAGTCCTCAACGGCAGGATGCCGGTCCGACTCTTGGGCAACGTGGTCACGCATCCGGTCCCGGATCGACTCCAATTGGCCGACCATGCGCCACACGAGGTCGCTATCGATCTCGTCCTCCGCATACAACCCACCCACCAACAGCGTGACCTGTTCAATCGCTGCATCCAACAGAACCGCTTCGCTACTTGCCATTGTTGACTCCACTTCAGAGAGGCACCTTGACCCTCTAATGGCTAAAGGGGCCGACGCCCAAAACCGGGGACACGCCCGATCACTTTTCTTCGTGCCCGCTGGCAACGCTTCTTGGCCGCCTCGTAGGAAATCCCATACGCCACCGCGATGTCGTGCAGGGATGCCCCGTACACATCGGAGGCAATGAGGATCGAGCACTCCAGAGCAGATACGTGTCCGTCCCGGTGCACGGCAAGGAACTCGCCGGCCTGGGACTCGAGTTCCTCCTCCAGCTCGAACCACGCCACGCCTTCGTCAACTTCATGACCCAGGCGTGGCTCGACCTGGCGTTCCCTAGCATCGATGCGCCAGCACTTCTCGTACTGGGTCCGTAGGCGACCCACCGTGCGGTTGAAGACGGCTTGAATGACCCGCTCGGGCCTCTCCGCAAGATCCAGCTCCAGCACGACAGTCAGGAATGCTGTCGTCACGTCACTCCAGTGCTCATCCTGAGAGCGGCGGGAGCGCCAGTGGGCTTTCTTCCTTACGATGGAGCACAGGGTCGGATAGAACACCACCAAGAGGATGTCCATCCAACGGTGATCTCCATCTCGTGCCGAGAATATGGCTCGGACAACCGTCTCGTGCCCAGTCGGATCGCCGTGGGGGTTATGAAGGTAGGACACGACTTGCCGCCAATCCCGAAACGCTCGCGTGAATCGGGATTGACGGCGGAATCGCTCACACAGGTCCATGTGCGTTGGACTGGTAACCTGGCGCAGCAGCTGTTGATACTCATCCTTGTTCATCGTGTAACTCCGGTTCAGACCGGGCGTCACGCGCCTCACAAGGGGTCGATCACGGCGCTCAAGCGCCTTGGGGTTGTGGTTGTCTAGTCGAGTGCGTTCAGCTCACCGCAGGACCGGCACCGGCACGTCGCGGGCAAGCTGACGTTGTATTGATGGCCACGGGCCATGCGGATTTCGATTCGATCTCCGATTCGTACTGCCAATAGGTGCCCACAACGGCTGCACCGGACTTCGTTCCGTCTCATAGGTACGTCTCCCTTGGTCTGGGTTCCTTCCCAGGCCAGAACCCCTGGCCCGGTGACGGAGGAGATTCTGGAAGACGTGAAAGATTCACGGATGGGGGTGAAACTCAGTGCAGGGTCAAATCTATAATGCTGTGCAGCAGCAACTTAGGAACTCCTAGGGGGGTGAAGAGTTCACCGCTATCGTCTACCAGGACTTGGCTCACGCGGGTCGAGAAGAATGGCGGGTAAGTCCTTTATTAGGTTCTGCAGCTCCTGCGGTCGCAGACGGATTCCGTAGAGTTTTTCTCGGGACTCGGGATCCTTGTAGCTGTCGAACTTTCGCTCAAGCGACTTCTCCTTCTCCATTGCCTTCACGAAGAGGCCCCACATCTTCGTGACTCGGTGCTGTGGGTGGCGTGTATCCCGCCCACTAAACGTGACATGCCCAGCCTCAGCCCATTGCTCAAGCAAATTGACCAAGTCCGATTCCGACACAACTGTCGCAACATCACTTCGATCATCTATTTCACGATTTGCAGCAAACAGAGGGCACAGGAACAGCAATTGCCTCACTCCCACTTCCCGGTCCACCACGGAGTACCGCTCACGCCCGACCAGCCGTGCCCTTCCCGATGGGGTTCTCTTGTGTCGGGCCAGATCCTCGAGCGTCAGAAGAAACGATTGCTTGGATGGCCTCTGTCCCCGTTGGCCAGGAGGGACTGCAAGCATCAGAATGCTTGTCATCTCAAGTTCTCCAGATAGAATTGATGCTGCGTGCCGCGCCAGGCCACTACTAAGGACGTCAAACACTTGGTGCCCGTGTCGGCGGTGAAGATCCGTCAGTGCCTCGGTAGCATCCGCCACCCCCATGTGGGGGACATACTGCGTCGCACGCGCAAGTTCCGGGCGTTGCGCAAGAAGATCAAGAGCCCCCTCACTTCGATACGCCCGCGCAGCATCGACGTAACCTTGGGCAAACGTCAGGTCCTGCGTACTAGTCCTCTCGCCAGTCAGTAGGTCCACGGCGTAGCGGTCAGGCGGATCGTCCTCGTCGGTGCAACCGGCGGCGAGGACTCCAAACCGCCGGTCAATGCACTGGGAACACGTTCCGCAGTGGGGGGCCTCGGTCGTGGACGTTTGTGTGTGAGCACAACTCACCGAATGTGCGATGAGATCTCTACAACCGTTGTCCACTAGCTCCTTGACAATCTCGGGCCGAGTCTTGAGCAGGTACGGATTCTCCACCTGGAAGGGTCTGTCAGCAACTGAACTCAGTAGCCCCGCGAGTTGGGCCAGAAACTTGGGGTGGGTTGTTCGGGTGGCACGTGCACCCAGAACCTGGGGCGAGACTGGCAGATTGATGCTGACAATCCCGTTCTCATAGAAACGCAACCGATTGAGATTGACCGCCTGGGCCACCACGAATCCCATTGTGGCGTAGAGAAATGACCGCGTCCGCTGGCTCGTCTCGGCGGTTAGATCAGAGTCCTTGTTGACCCACACGGGGATATGAAGAAGCCTTGCTTTGTGACGCTTGCGGAGGAGGTCAACCAAGTTCTTCTGGCGTGAGCGGATCTTGGACACTGAACTATGGCCTACAAGGACCACTTCTCGCCCCTCACCGACTGTCTCTCGCACGGCTCCTGCAAGAGAGTCCAATCCGCCGGAGAAGAGCATCACCTCCTCGGGGGCTCTCGAGTACCCTTCTTGCGGCCCAAAGTCCAGGTAGATATCGCGACGGGGAGGCTTACGCAATTTGGTGAAGTGAAACTCGTACTCGTCCTCCGAAACAAAGCCCAGGGTCCTGCACAGTTCCGCGGCGTGTGTTTTCCAGAAATCCATGTCACGCACCGATATTCGGAACCTTAGGGATCGACGCCAGCGGCGACCGTGCTGGCGACCCCCATCTCCCCCACGACGCACGGCCTGGTCTGCGCAATAGACATAGGTCGCGATCTCAATGAAGTCAAGAGTCCTGTCGGGGATGTTGACCAGGAGCTTGTCAGCGATATCTGTGATTCTGAGATTCACGTTGGCATCATCGCCGTACGTGCTTAGGCGAGTCACTCGCGCGGCGCCTTTGGGGGACCGCGCCGAGCCGCAGACGATTGTGTGTTCGCGGGGAGCACTCATTCGGCATCCCGCCCGAGTTCACGTGCCAGCTTCTTTAGAGCAACCGGGACAAAGCCGGCGACTCTCTCCCTGGTTACCCCGCCTTCCCAGTTTGTCTTGGAGTACCAATCACCCGAAAACTGCTCGACAATGAGTGATGCTTGGCGACAATGCAGATCCAGAGCTTCATTGAACTTCCGATTCTCCTCTGGAGACGAAAACCGGCGATGCGGTCCAGTATGGTTGGCAAGCTCGCGACTAAGGTAAGCCTGTAGGAATCGACGGATAAGTCGTGCAAAGAAGTGGCGAGCCAACTCACCAAACCGTTTGCGAGTCGCGTAGCTGCGTAGCGTTTGAGTAACGTCTCCCGACGACGGCTCAAAAAGATCAAGAGACTCACCGGACGTAGCCCGCACCAAAGTCTCAATACCGGCAAGGGATGCCATCTCCCCAAGATCGGTTCGTCCACCGGCTACATCCAAATAGTCATCCACCGCGCTCACATAGGCAGCGGCCAGTGCTTGCGGCGTTGTGGGTGACTGCGCCTCAATGCCCAACTCTTGGAGACGCGAAACAAGAAGGCCTTCCCGTGCCGCGAGGGGAATCTGCGTCAGTAGCCAGTATGCCTGGAGCAAGCCGGGGTCATTCGCGGCATCCCGAAGGCCACCCTGGGCAGCCTCCATGGTCTCTGCCGCAAGCTGCGCCACGCCTACCTGGTTGTTCTCCAGGAGCGCAACAACACGATCCCACTTGCGAGACCGCGGAAGGGTACCGAGACGAGTGTGACCCATGACCTACTCCGGCCTCCGATAGGTCGCCGTTCTTTGATTCCGAGCGTGGTTGAAACCTACTGGTATTCGCATGCGCTGTCATGTCCCCGATCCGCCCGTGTTGCCCCTTTGTCATTGGAGGGGCCAGAGGCACCCACCCCTTGATGCCCGTCTAGCGATGGAGGTAACTGTGGGACGAGGACACAACCCCTAACATGCTACGAATAGGTCAGTTACACGAAATACAGGCAACAAACGAAACACCCCAGGAGGGTGTCACCGCCGTTCGAGCGGCCCTGTACCGACGCGTCTCCACCGCAGCCCAAGCCGACCGCTGGTCCCTCGGCGCTCAGGAGAAGACCCTCAACGAACTCGCCGACCGCAACGGCTGGGACGGCGTCCTCTACGACGAGGGAGCCGCCTCCGGCGAAACCCTCGCCGACCGCCCCGTCATGCAACGACTCCTGGCCGACGTGATCGCCGGGCGCATCGACATGGTCGCCGTCGTCGAGATGGAACGCCTGGGTCGAGGTTCCGACCTCCGCGACTGGGCCACCATCTCCTCCACGTTCCGCGAAGCGGGTGTCCTGGTCGCCACGCCCGAGCGCATCTTCAACCTCGCCGCTGCCGAGGACGACTTCGAAGCCGACCTTCGAGGAATCCTCTCTAAGCGCGAGAAGCGCAAACTCCTCGAACGTACCGCCCGCGGAATGCGAGAAGCTAAGGACCACGGTCGCTACGTTGGGGGCACGCCCCCCACGGGGTATCTGTATGACCCCTTAGCCAAGAAGCTGGTTCCCGATCCCGAGGCTGCTCCCCTAGTTCAACAGGTATTCGAGTCACAGTTGAGTCCATGGAAGCTGCACCGACAATTGCGAGCCAACGGAACTCCGCTCCACTACGAGACCATCCGACGGATGCGGCAGAACCCCGCCTACATTGGCAAGCGACACAACTCCACCGGGGAACTGATAGATGCAGACTGGGAGCCTCTCGTGGACCCCGACGTGTGGGAGCGGTGGCAGCGGCCCGAGTTCCGCGCCAAGCGCCGATCCAGCACCCAGAAAGGACCGCGCTACCTCCTGTCGGGGATCGCCCGATGTGCGGCCTGTGGAGGGCCTGTCGTGGGAACCCCCGTGAAACCGGCCAAGGACGGTGCGTTCCTCTTCGCCTACCGGTGCTACCTCCGGTGCCCCGACGGGGGTCAGCTTCCAGGCTGGCTCGTGGACCGGGTGGTCCGGGAGGCGATCCTGGAGTACGCGGACCCCGCGGCCCTGAAGGCCCGGTTCCGGGAGGCTGCCCAGGCTGCCGAGGACCCCGATCGGGCCAGGACCCGCCGGGACTGCTCCTCCCGGGTCGCCGAGCTGGACGAGCGGCAGGCCAAGCTCCTGGACGCCGTGGAGCGAGGCACCCTGGACGACCGGGTCATCCGGGACCGGATGAAGACCATCGAGGCCGAGCGCCGGGTCGTGGAGGCCACCCTGGAGACCCTGGACGGAGCCGAGAGCATCCCGTCGCTCCCGGGAATGCAGGAGATCCTGGATCTGGCGGGGAAACGTGAGGATCTGGATGGCCAGGAGCTACATCGGCTGCTGGAGCGGCTGGTGACCCGGGTTGAGGTGGGGTTCCCAAACCGCGTTCTTGGGCTCGCCTGGAGGCTCAGCGGAAGGCAGGAGTCACCGGTGCCCAACCGGCGCAGAGCCTGTCCAAGCACCTCATAGATTGAGAGTTGCCGACGGCGGCGAGCTTCTAGTCGTGCTATGGGGGCGGTGATATGCTGCGCAAAGACCAGTTAGAGCCTCGGGGGCAACCCGTCCACACGAGCTTCAACGCTCTCCCTTTCCCTTTGGGCGAAGAACCATGCCGCAGCACTCCGTCCTCTACTCCAGCAGTCAATTCCACAAGCAACCAACGCGACTGCTCGCGGATCCACCCCGCGGGGATCGCCGAATCGCGCTGGTTGCCCACGTCAGTGATGGAGCCGAAGCCTTCCGGCCTTCCCCACGCGGGCTGCACTACTCCTGCAATCCCACGCCCGTCGGAATCAGTGCAGGTCCCCGAAGAAGAGAGACGGATGCGTAGCGAACTCGATCGAGTCCTCGGAGAGCTTCGCCAGCTCTCAACTTCCGAAGCCGAGAAGGGCGATCGGTTCGAGCGGTTGATGCTTCGTTTCCTGCGGGTCGCCCCTCAGTGGGCAACCAAGTTCAGCCATGTCTGGCTCTGGCGCGACTGGCCGGGCAACAGCGGCGAGGTTGACACCGGGATCGACCTCGTCGCCGAGCACGCCGACGGCTCTGGGTTCACGGCGGTGCAATGCAAGTTCTACGCCGAGTCAACGTCGCTGACGCTCGAGGAGACCGGGACCTTCTTCGCCCGCTCGGGGAAACCCCCGTTCACCGAGCGGATGCTCATCGCGACGACCTCGAGCTGGTCTCCGCACCTTAGGAACGCGATCAAGGATCAGGACAAGCCGACGATCCAGCTGACGCTGCCTAACCTGGAGGATGCGGGTGTCGACTGGGCTACGTGGAAAGCCGATGGCTCCACGCCGCTAAGGCGGAAGACCCGCAAGCCCCTGCCGCACCAGACCGTCGCCATAGAGAAGGTCACCACGGGTTTCGCGAGCCACGATCGGGGCAAGCTCATCATGGCCTGCGGGACAGGGAAGACATTCGTCGGGCAACTCGTCGCGGAGCAGATGGCCGGTGGCTCCGGGCTTGTGCTCGTCCTCCTACCGTCGATATCGCTGTTGTCACAGACGGTCAAGGAGTGGGCGGCGTGGGCTTCGCTGCCCATGACCCCCTTTGCCGTCTGCTCGGACACCAAAGCCGGAGCGCGAGGCGATCAGGAGGACATCTCGCCTTACGATCTCGTGGTGCCCGCCACGACCGATCCTGCGGCGTTGGTCGAGAGCCTAGGCCGCTCCCCGGAGGGACATCTTCGCGTCATCTTCTCCACGTACCAATCAACGCCGGTCATCACCGAGGCCCAGGCCCTCGGCATCGGCGACTTCGACCTCGTGATCTGCGACGAGGCCCACCGCACGACGGGCGTTACTCTCGCCAGTGAGGACGATTCCAACTTCACACGTGTTCACGACGACACCCAGGTCGCGGCGTCGAAGCGCCTCTACATGACAGCAACGCCCCGCGTGTACAGCGACGGTTCCAAGGCAAAGGCGACCGCCGAGGATGCTGTCCTCGCATCGATGGACGACGAAGCCACGTATGGGCCGGAGTTTCACCGGGTGGGATTCCGGGAAGCGGTCGACCGCGGGCTCCTGACCGATTATAGGGTGCTGGTCCTCGCCGTCGATGAGGCGTCGGTCTCTACCACCTTCCAGGACCTGATCTCTGACGAGAACCACGACCTCCGGCTTGAAGGTGCGGCCAAGATGGTCGGCTGCCTCAACGCGCTCACGAAGCGGAACGCGAAGGGGGAGGCGTTCTCCGCCAATGACACCGTACCGATGCAGACAGCACTCGCCTTCAACAACACGATCGCCCAGTCCAAGGAGTTCGCGACGCTTCTTAGCGAAGTCGGCGACCGCTACGACGCGGCCTTCGACGCGCTCGATGTCACGGTCGAGGTAGATCACGTCGATGGCACCCACAACGCGCTCGAACGCGAACAGAGATTGTTGTGGCTCGCCGCGGACGCTGGCGACCACCACATTCGCGTCCTGTCGAACGCTCGGTGTCTGACGGAGGGTGTGGACCTGCCGGCGCTCGACGCGGTGATCTTTCTCGAGCCCCGGAACTCGATGGTCGATGTCATCCAGGCCGTGGGCCGCGTGATGCGGCGCGACCCGTCTGGGCGCAAGAAGCTCGGGTACGTGATCCTGCCGATCGGCATTCCGGCGGGGATTACGCCGGAGGAGGCGCTGTCCGACAACAAGACCTACCGGGTCGTCTGGCAGGTGCTCAACGCGCTGCGGTCCCACGACGAGCGACTGAACGCGGTCGTCAATCAGCTGGAGCTGAACGACGAGCCCCCGAGCATGATCGACGTGCAGTACGGCGGCATGGGCGTCGTCGCGGAGTCGCCCGACCAGGAGTACGGCGCGCAGCTCGGCCTGGGCTTTCCGATCGGCGAAGTCACCGAGGCCATCTACGCCCAGCTGGTCAGGAAAGTCGGTACCCGCCACTACTGGGAGGACTGGGCGACCGATATCGCCGCCATTGCGGCCCGGCACGAGACCCGCATCCGCAGCATGGTCGAGGATCAGGGATCCGGCGTGGCGGCAGTCTTCGAGGTCTTCGTCGACGGGTTGCGAGCCAACCTGAACGACTCCATCACGACCGATGATGCCATCGGCATGCTATCGCAGCATCTGATCACCCGCCCGGTCTTCGAGGCCCTGTTCGAGGAGTACGACTTCATCGGCTCCAATCCGGTGTCGATCGCCATGCAGGGCATGATCGACCGGCTTGACCAGCACGCCATCGACAAGGAAGTGGACACCCTCAACCGGTTCTACCGAGACGTGCGGATCCGCGCCGAGGGCATCGACAACGCCGAGGGCAAGCAACGAATCATCACTGAACTCTACGAGCGGTTCTTCGCCAAGGCGCTGCCCAAGACAGCCGACCAGCTCGGCATCGTCTACACCCCCCTCGAAGTCGTCGACTTCATTATCCACGCTGCGAACGACGCC
Organism: Candidatus Eiseniibacteriota bacterium; assembly: GCA_942491735.1. Taxonomy (GTDB): domain Bacteria; phylum Eisenbacteria; class RBG-16-71-46; order JABDJR01; family JABDJR01; genus CALOCN01. The sequence goes on from CALOCN010000014.1 coordinate 2,721,355, forward strand.
CTGAAGCGGCATCTGGGATGCTCGCTGACGGACGAAGGCGTTCACATTCTCGATCCCTTCACCGGCACAGGCACCTTCATCGTGCGCCTGCTGCAGTCGGGGTTGATCTCGCCGCACGACCTGGCTAGGAAGTACGTCACCGAGATCCACGCCAACGAGATCCTGCTCCTGGCCTACTACATCGCCGCCATCAACATCGAGGCCACGTACCACGACCTCACTGCGGGCGACGGCAATGGGCCGTACCAAGCGTTTCCGGGCATCGTCCTGACCGACACCTTCCAGATGGGGGAAAGCGGCAAGGGTAGCAGTGTTGATCTGTTCGGATCGAACAACAAGCGCGGCGACCGCCAGCGGAGCCTCCCGATCCGCGTCATCTTTGGGAACCCGCCCTACTCGGCGGGTCAGTCGTCCGCCAACGACAACGCCCAGAACCTCAAGTACCCGGCGCTCGACGCACGGATCGGCAACACCTATGCCGCGCGCTCGACGGCGACATTAAAGAACAGCCTCTACGACAGCTACATCCGGGCCATTCGCTGGGCGTCGGATCGCGTCGCCGACAGTCCGGCCGGAGGGATTGTCGCCTACGTCTCGAATGGCGGCTATATTGACTCGAACGTCGCCGACGGTCTCCGGCTATCACTCGCGGACGAGTTCCACCACCTCTACGTCTACAACCTACGTGGGAACCAGCGCACGGCGGGTGAGCGTTCCAGGCAAGAAGGCGGCAAGATCTTCGGGCACGGTAGCCGGGCCACCGTGGCCATTCTGATTGCGATCCGTGAGCCGGGATCGGTACCGGCCGATAGGGCAAACCTCCAGTACCGCGACATCGGTGACTACCTGACGCGGGCGCAGAAACTGACACAACTTCGTACGGACGCCGAAGCCGAGTCGACCCTCGATAAGGTGCCGTGGCGCGCCATCACACCCAATGACCACGGCGATTGGATCAACCAAAGGTCGGATCGGTTTTATGAGCTCCCTCCTCTGTGTGAGGCGGATGATCCGGAAAATCTCTTTGTACTCAGGACAAGTGGGTTGAAGACCAACCGCGATGCCTGGAACTACAACAGCAGTCGCACAAGGCTAATGACCAACCTGCGAAGCATGGTGGAGTTCTTCAATGCGGAGGCCGATCGGTTCGACCGTACCCATCCTGGGCAAACTGGCACAGTCAAGGCCAAGGCTCAAGTGGCCAAGGATTCTGTTGACCTCGACGAATCCAAGTTCAGTTGGGATCGCAGCGACTTTCAACGTGTCGCCAGCGGGAAACGCCTTGTCTTTGAAGAGCGAGCGGTGCATGAGGCCACATATCGCCCGTTCCAGCTGCAGCATGCCACCGTAGCGCGCGAGTTGAACAACACCATCTACCAATTGCCCAGGATCTACCCGACATCAGGGTCTCGTACGTTGACGATCACCGTGACGGAGGCGGTGTCGCGCGTACGCTTCTCGGTTCTGATGGTTGATCACGTTCCAGACAGCAAAATCTACATCGATGCAGTCCACTGTTTTCCGCTCTGCACCTTCGCCCGGGGGGCACCGGCCGGCGGCCTGTTCGATGATCAGTCGCGTTCCGGCTGGTGTTCTAACGTCTCGTCGTGGGCTCTTGGCCGGTACCAGGAGCTCGACCCTGCTATCACCGACAAGGACATCTTCTTCCACGTCTACGGTATCCTTCACTCTCCCCAGTACCGCGAGGCTTTCGCCGCCGACCTCAAGAAGTCCTTGCCGCGCATCCCACCCATGGCAACCGCAGAGGTGTTCTGGGCCTTCAGCAAGGCGGGACGCGAACTGGCCGACCTTCACCTGCGCTACGAGGATGTCGAGCCGTGGCCCGATCTGGAAGTCGCGTTCGCTAAGGGATTCGCCCCGGACAACCCGGCGTCCTGGCGTGTAGAGAAGATGCGCTACCCGAAGGTCGTCGACCCGAAATCGAAGAAGAAGGTCGACGACAAGACCACTGTCGTCGTCAACAGCCGCATCACCGTCTCCGGCATCCCGGAGCGCGCCCAAGAGTACGTCCTTGGCTCCCGCTCCGCGATCGACTGGGTGCTCAATCAGTACCGGGTCAAGACCCACAAGAAGTCCGGCATCACCAACGATCCGAATGACTGGGGCCTCGAACACGACAAGCCGAGTTACATCTTCGATCTGCTCTGCTCGGTGGTCACCGTCTCCATGCGCACGCTCGACATCGTTGAGTCTCTGCCCGACCTCGATCTCTGACCCTCGATGGTTGCTTTCGCTATCCCTGAATTCGCTAAGTAGTGCGTGTACCTACTTCGCCCAAGTAGGGACAAACCTCTCGCAACCTGTAGGTTCCGAGAGCCTGCGCTCCAGTTGGGCGGGGCTATAACGTGTTGCTACAAGGCACTTACGAGATCGGCCAAATCCGGTAGGTACATACGGAACCCTGCTGCGGGGGCGCGGCGAAGTAGGGCCGAACTCTCGCAACCCTTGGAGCTTGGCCGCCGATTGCATCGTCGCGGGGGTGGTGCAGGCGTCTTGGATTTCGGGAGTTCCGCATCCGTCGCAACGCAGGGTCCAGCCGTGCGTTCCGGCCAAGGCGGGTATCTCACATGCCACGCCTGGTCGTGAGCCACGGGGGGGGCCGCCTTGATTCACATCCTCCAACTAGTGATGGGTAGGCATGTTGGCCGAAAGGCATTGCTTGCCTCTCACTCGGGGTGTATGAATCAATTGAGTCGGCTCTTGAAGGCCACCCCTCACCCAGACGCAACACCCTACGGGTCTTCAGCGCCCTCACCTACGCCCCACCGGGCAGTGAGGAATCCCATGCGTCATTGCGCTCTGATCTTGATCGCAGGAGTGGCCCTATTTGCCGCCTTGGTCACACCAACCGAAGCGGAAGTCATACGCCATCAGATTCGCTTCGATACAAGCGAACTTCGGCTCGAAGAGATAGCCGGGGAGACGCGCCTGACCCTGGGCAATCGAACCCCATCCGCCGAGGCAGACTACCCGGGCCTCGTCTACTGGATTGACCTACCGGATAACGAGGTCGCGTCGCGTGTCGAGCTGACCAATGTTCGTTGGGAGCAGATGGATGGGACCTACGGACCGGCGCTCCCCCAGGCAAAATGGGGGCCACCCTCTTTGGGCTCACACTACTCGGGACGGCTGCGAGGCCGGGACCTTCTAGTCGTAGACGTGACACCCGTCCAAGGGCGCCAGGGGAAGCTGCGCCGCTTGGTCTCGGCGACTCTCGTTGTGGAGACTGAACCACGGGTTACTTGGAGTAATCGCTTGGAGGTCCGGCGGGAGTCTCCCGGTGGGCTGAGGCTTACAAAGCAGCTGCACACCACTCCCTTGCCCTCGTCTACATCCCCCCGCGCGCGCACATTGGCCCCAGCCATCAATAGCGGTGCGCCCTTCGCCCCAACGTTTCGCCCGACCGTTGATGGCTCGCCCGTCGAGATGGTGATTCTCACGGATTCCACGCAGGCACCTGAGTATCAACGCCTAGGAGCCTGTGCCGTAGGAGTTCAAACAGGGTAAGTTCCCCATCCGAACTGGCTTTTCGGCTTGATTGAGATTCAATGACTGCGGATTTGTCGATGGCTCGTCGGGTTTCGGGCGCATGACCCGGGGGCCGTGGCGTCGTGTTTGCTCGACGCTCACGCTTGCCGAAGCGTTTCCGCTCGCCATCCCCTTATTCCCATGCCATAAGGTGATTCATCCGCTTCAAGTTCATCGCCAGACACACCAACTTCCATTCCCCTCCGACCTTCTGGAGACCCCGCAAACTGAACGAACGAAAGCCCATCACCGACTTGATCCAGCCGAAGGGCGGCTCGGCAATGTACTTTCGCTTGCGGTACGTCTCCTTGCCTCGCTTGGTCTTCATCTTCCGCTGCATCTGACTCCGGTACGTACTCGTCGGCTTCTCGTCCTTCGCCTGTTCACCCCGTCCCATCGCGACATACCCATCGATCCCCCGACGTGCCACCGACCGTAGGTTGGTCTCCGACGCGTAACCAGCATCCGCCAGCATCTTCCTCGGGGTCCCCTTCGTGTTCCTTCGCACCTGGTCCAGCATCGGCCGTAGCTGACCCGCGTCCGACGCCGATTGCGTCACCTCCGCCGCCACGATCACCTGAGCCTTCCCATCCACCGCGATCTGGGCGTTGTAGCATTGCTCGAACCCCTTACCACTCTTCATGATCCGACTCTCCGGATCCGTGAAGTTCTCCTGCGCCGTTCCCTTCGGCACGCCATACTCTCGCTGGTAGGGACGCCCTCCTCCCTTTGGCTTCTGATCATCATCCTTGTCCCGCCCGCGCTCCCGGTCCGACTCCGCCTGCCTCGCCTCCAGCCGGGCCTTCGCTGCCTGGATCGTCTCCAACCGGTCCCGACGACGCGAAAGTTCCTCCGGCAACTCCTCCCCCGTGCGGTCTCGACCAAACTTCCGATCTTCCCGCTCATCCACCTTCCGCGCGCGACGCGTCAGATCCCGGATCTCCTGTCTCAGACGCTTCTCCTCCTTCTGCATCCGCTCGTAGCTCATCGCCTTGTGCTTGCTCGCGTTCGCCTTCACCTTCGACCCGTCGATCGCCACCGTCCCAAGCTTCACCATCCCTACCTCTTGCGCGATCCGCAGCACCTGCACGAAAATCGACTCGAAATCCTCCAGGTGACGCTTGCGAAACTCCGATATCGTCCGGTGCGCAGGAAAGTTCCCCGCCGACAACACCCGGAAGGCAACATCCTCGTACAGCTTCCGAGCAATCCCACGGGACGAGAACACCCCGGTCGCGTATCCGTAGATCAACACCTTCAGCATCATCGACGGCTCGTACGGCTGTTTGCGACGGCCGTCTCCATCGTACGGAGCGTAGAATGACCGGAGGTTCAGCGCATCCACCGTGTCCGACACGAAGTATGCCAAGTGATCCTCGGCCAGCCAATCGCGGGGATCCGGGGGTAATAGAAAAGCTTGCGTCGGATGATAAGGACGAAATGACGTGCTCATGCACAGCACTCTACAATACCTTCAAGCCTGTGTTCTACGGCGCAAGCTCCTAGCGGATTTCAAGACTTCGATTGGTGTACCTACTGTCGTACGGACGATTGAGTGGGTCTTAGCGAACTATCCTCGCGAGTTCGACGTACCGGCGACCATTCGCAAGTTCATCGCCGATGCTGCCAGTCACTGGGGCACGGTCTATGTCCTTCTTGGGGCCGACACTGAGATCATCCCGACTCGCCTGGCCGTCCCCAACCCGTACAGCGATGAGAGTGATCAGATTGTCACGGACTATTACTACTCTTGCCTTGACGGAAACTGGAACGGAGACGGCGACCATCTATTTGGTGAGAAGTACATTGCCAACAGTTTGCCTGGCGATGATGTAGACCTGCTTCCCGACGTGTTCATTGGACGGCTACCAAGCACAACCACAGCCGAGGCGGAGCTGCTCGTCGATAAAGTACTCGACTACGTGCGCATCCCACCCCTCACAGAATTCGCAACGCAAGCCCTGATGCTCGGGGAAGTTATCGACCCGCAGCATTATACCCCCGGGGCCGATAGCGTCTGGCTCGACGGAGCATTGATTGCAGAGGATGCACGGCTTCAGATATCACTTCCGTTCGAAGTAGACCTGGTACGCCTGTATGAGAACTACCCGGACTGGTCCGGGTCTCTCCCGGAGTCTTTGGAGTCTGTCCAGGCCAAGGTGAATCTCGGCTTCAACCTGATCCACCATGTGGGACATGGCTTCGTCAACACAATGTCCGTGGGGCTCAACTCGTCCACCCTAGTGAACAGCACGGTCCTTGGGTTCACCAATTCGAACCAGGGCGTCGTCTATGCGGCTACCTGTGCAGCCGCAACGATCACACAGAACTGCATCGCAGAGGCATGGGTTCTCAATGAGGAGGGCGGAGCGGTAGGCGTAATCGCGGCCTCCCATCTTAATGCGGTTGTCTCCGGGTGGGACTATCAGAAGGAGTGGTTTGCTCAGATCTTCCAGGAAGGCAATGGCCATCTTGGGACGGCGACTGCATTGGCACGAGTCAATTTGGTCCCTAGAGCAGAGTACTCAACGATCTACCGCGAGACCCTGTTTGGGCAGACGCTAGTCGGTGATCCTGAGATGTGGTTCTACACTGAAGATCCCGAATCTCTTGTCGTCTCCATTGACGGGTCCGCTCTCACGCTGGGGCAGGATACACTAGGAGTGAGTGTTACCCGCGACGGGAGCCCCGCGGACTCCTTCCGCGTGTGTGCGTTCAAAGACGGTGATGCCTATGCCGTAGGGTGGACCGACGCCAATGGTGATGTGACTCTCGCCTTTGACCCCGACACAACCGGCAGTTTCACTATCGGTGTGTGGGGGCCAAACAGCATTCCCAATCTAGATACGCTCGACGTTATCGCCCCATTTGGGCCACACCTCTACGTAAGCGCGCAAGCGATCGATGATGACTCATCCGGTCCATCCAACGGCAACAACAACGGGGAGATTGATTCTGGGGAGACCGTTGAGCTGTCCCTGACCCTCTCGAATGAAGGTGGCTCGACAGCCACGAGCGTACAGGCACGTCTTGAGTGCGCCCACTGGGGTGTATCGGGATAAAGCAACATCGTTTCTGTAAATTCTGCGGGCCATCTCAGTCTCCCCCGATGGCGAGATAGACTTTTCCGGTTTCCCACTCCTCACTGATCTCCATGAGCAGGGCGCTGACGAGGCGGAGTAGGGATGCCTCGTTGGGGAACAACGTCGCAACGCGTGTGCGCCGCTTCAGTTCCTTGTTCACCCGTTCCAGCCCGTTGGTTGTCCGCAGACGTTTCCGCGCCGTTTCTGTCAAGTGCAACGCGGGGTCGAAGACCGTCAGGCCTTCCGGAACGTTCTCCTCCATCCAGGTCGCCAAGGCAGGTGCCGTCTCGCGGTACTTGGTCACGACCTGGCTCAGCCGTTCCCTTGCCGAGACTTGGTCCGGGGCATTGAAGACCGACCGCAGGTCCGCAGCGACCCCACTCCGCATCGCCACCTTGGGAACATACCGCGTCGCGTTCTGCTGCAGATGAAACTGGCAACGGTTCCACTTCACACCCGTCATCCGTGACTTCAACGCCGCCCGAAGTCCCTTGTGATCATCGGTCGTGATCAACTGCACTCCGTGCAGACCCCGGTCCTGAAGCTGCTCCAGGAACTGCCGCCAATGAACCTCTGCCTCACTCAGGGAGACGCTGACTCCCAGAATACACCGCCGGCCATCTTCCGCCCGGATCCCTTTGGCAATCAGCACCGCCGCATCCACCACGCTTCCACCGTGACGCACTTTCTCGTACCGTGCATCCAGCATCAGATACCGCATCTCGCCCAAGGGCCGTTCGCGCCATGATGCCAGCTCTTCATCCAACAGTTGGGCTGCCCGGCTGACCTCCGTGGAACTCACTTCGAACCCGCACAGCTGCTCCGTGATCGCCTTCACCTTCCGGGTTGAGACGCCCTGTAAATACATCTCCGCCACTGCCAGCTTCAATGCACGCTCGCTGCGCAGGCCTCGCTCCAACGATTGAGGGTAAAACCCCTCTTCCGACTCGCGCACCTGCGGAATCTGGAGCTTTAGCTCACCCACACGGCTCCTTACCGTCTTCGGCTTGAACCCGTTGGCATACCCACGCCTCTCGGGCGTCCGCTCGTAAGCCTGGGCCCCCAGAAACCTGCTCCGCTCCACCTTCACCGCCTCATTGAAGAGGATCTCCAGCGCTTGGGCCATCCCTTCCAGTCCACTCTCGACCAAGGCTTCCAACGCTCCCTGAATCGGCGTACTATCTGCCTCGTGGGTCATGTCGCTTGCTCTCCTTGTTGTTGGTTAGACTCACCAACAGGGGACACGACATGGCCCGCAATTTCAACCGCCTCCTACAGGAGGCCCTCAGTCAAATGAATTTACAGAACAGAGGCTGCACTACCTGTATCGGTCCTGGATAGCACCTCCGCATACACATCGATCGTCCCTGGCGCAGCCGTCACCGCCACGGATGCACTTACCCTCCTGGTCAGCCGAAGTGTCCCGGATCGGACAGAGATCCCGGCTACCGTAACCGTCTTTGCTGCGCAGGACACCACGACGGAGGAGCTCGTTCTGTATGTACACGCCCCAGTGCTGCTGTACCGAGCCCAGTCCACCGCGGACTCCGTTGGCAATGGTGACGAGGATGGAGTGCTGGAAGATGGTGAAGACTTCGCCATCACCGTGGAGATCCAGAACATCGGGCTTGGTTCAACGGAAGGGCTGATGCTACGGCTTCGCAGCAACGACGGAGGCGTCACAATCTCCGATTCGACCGCAAGCCCCGTTGACATCCCCCCCGATTCAAGCGTAACGACGAACGCAGACCCCTTTGTTGTTCGAGTAGATACGCTCACGACGGCATACGACCTACGTGTTGTGGCACTCGACACCTATGGGGAGTTCGCGGAGTGGACGATCGACGTGGCGCCCCCTGACACGGTGACAGGGCTGCTTGCGCTGGGGCAGGCAAACCAGATAGCGCTGCGGTGGACCCCGCTTCAAGACGCAGACCTGTGGGGGTACAACGTTTACCGCAGCCTGGACGACGAGGGGCCTTTCACCCGAGTCACTGCGGTCATCAGCCCAGCAACAGCCCTCTACTTGGATGACGGTCTGGTAAGCCTAACTCCCTACTTCTACTACGTTGCCGGCGTGGATTCAGCCGGGAATGAGGGAGTCCCTAGCCTCGTAGTATCAACAAGCACAGCCCCCCCCATGCAACCGGGGTTTCCCGTGAAAACCGCACAGCCCGCCGTCGCTGGCATGAGCTTCGCTGATCTGGATGGGGACGGAACGCTTGAACTTCTCACGGGGGGGGAGGAGATCTACGTCCTTGAACCCGACGGCACCGAGTACATTGACGGAGACAATGACGTTCGAAACCAGGGCCCATTCTCCGATACGGGAGCGCCCGGCTACTGGAACACTCCGGCTGTGGGTGACCTTGATGGAGACGATGACCTCGAAGTCGCCGCCGCTAGTTGGTGGACCGCGCAACTCTACGCATGGGATCACAACGGCAGCGTTCTGTCAGGCTTTCCGATTGATCTGAACCCGGACGACTTCTCGGCTCCCAACCCACTTGGTTCGTAAGCGGTCAGCGAGCGGCGTTATTGACCGCGTTCGGCGAGGGAGCGTAGAGGGTCCTGGCCGAAGTGGTCTTTCCACAGTCTCGGCGTGAGCTGGCGGACCAGACTCTGGGGATGGGAGTCCACACGCTGCAGAACGTCCACCAGATAGACGTAGGGATCGATGTCCTGGAGTCGGCAGGTCGATACGAGGCTTTGCAGGGTCCCAACGTACTGTGCACCCACTTCGGTCCAGCAGAACATCCAGTTCTTGCGCCCGATGGCCACCGGCCGGATCTCTCGTTCCACGGCGTTGGTGTCCACCGGTACTCCAGGATGTTCGAGGAACACCCGTAGACCGGCCTCCCGTTCCAGGGCGTAGTTCGCCGCCTGGGTGAACGGGCTCTGCGGTAGCAGGATCCGATCCTCGAACGCCTGCTTCAGATCCTCGAAGATCCGATCCACCACCCGCTTCGCGTGTTCCCCGCGGTAGGCGTGCCGCTTCACGTCTTCCTGATTCCGGATCTTCGCCTCGTGCTCGTAGAGCGTGCTGATCCCATCCAGCACCCGGCCACAGAGTTCCGGCTCGCTGGCCTCCGCCTCCACGAACTTCCGGCGCACGTGGGCCCAGCACTGGGCATGGACCAGCTCGTTCACTTGCTCCGCGTAGCGGTCATAGGCTGCGTACCCGTCGGTCACCAGCGTGTTCGAGTATCCCTTCAGGGTGTCCACCACCACCTGGTGACTCCGCGTTGACGAAAACGGGAACCCGACCTCGTCCCGGTCTCCGTACACCGGCCAGAAGTACGCCGTCTTCATCTTCCGCTTCTTCTTGGACGGACCGGCCCGGATCGGGGTCTCGTCCATGAGCAACACCTCGCTCTGAAGAATCGAGGCCATCTGGGCTTCGTGGATCGGCGCCAGCAGCTCGGCCGTACGATGGAACCAGTTCGTCAGCGTTGCCCGGCTCAAGTGGACTCCCGCCGCCGCCATCCGTGCATGCTGACGGTACAGGGGAAGGTGGTAGCGCACCTTGTCCACCACCAGGTTCACCAGCAGGCTCACATCAGCCAGGCTGCGCTCCAGCACCGACGGCGGTGCGGGGGGACAGCTCAACGTCCCGTCCTGGAGCTTCACCACGGTCCGGACGTAGCGGTGCACCTCAAAGGTCGATGGCTTCTGCACCAGCCGTTCCGTCACCACCTCCCGGATCGTCTCATACGAACCGGCGGGAACGTCGTGAAGCTCGGGGTTGGGAATCTCGATCACCTTCACCGGCACCGAGGGGTCGAAGCGAATGCCACTCTCTCCGGTCTTCACCGGGGCGAGACCGCCGGCGTTGGTGGGAGCTCACAGGGAGCGTTGCGGCAGTCACCGAACCATCGGGATCCGTCTCACCGAGCGTGAGTTGCTCCCCGGGAAGAGGCACCCGGCGGTCCGACTTCGATCCGAACACCTGTCGCTTCAGCCACGCCACTTGGCGGCAAAGCTCTTCATGTTGGGCGCTGAGTTCATCATGGGACTCGAGCAACGCGACCACTTCATCCTGACTCATCGTTGCGGCGCGCTCAGCTCGTGTCATGCCTCTTTCTTAATCCATCCTCCGTCTTCTTTCAAGAACGATTCCGTCCAAAAGCAATCGAAACATCGCTTCGCTCACTTCGTGCTTCCCGCTACCACCGGGAAACCGAAATCGACCCTGCTCCAGTCGCTTTGCGAATAGGCAGTACCCTGTCCGATCCCAGTAGATCGACTTCAGGTAGTTCCCACGACGGTTCACGAACGCGTACAGAGTTCCCGTGAGGGAATCCTCACCCAGCGTGCCCTGGACGATGGCCAGCAGACCGTTGAACGACTTGCGCATGTCCACAGGGGACCCGTACAGCAGAATCCGACGCGGTTCGTTCCCGGCGATCATGCCTAACCACGCAGCCGGAGCTTCGTCCCGCTCGGCAACTCGAGTTCGATCGACCAGGGCGACTCCGGGCTGGCAACGGGAACCACCTCCACGAACGGACCGGTCGCGGTGCTCGTGGAGCGAACGCGGCTCCGCCAAAGGCGAAACGTGTTGTCGTTGAGTCCCTCCCGGCGACAAAACCCCGCGGGCTCAGACCGCCCGCTCGTACCGCTCCACCAATCGGTGCCACTCTTCCCGGGTCCGCCGAACGCGCGTCTTCGCAGTCATCCCTCCGCTCCTTCCCTCGTAGATACAAGAATGCGACCCCAACGGGGTCGCTACCGTTCTACCAAGACTGGATCCCGGAGGGAACTACGTCGTCCGCTGTCCGTTTACCTTGGTTCCGTGAGCATGGGTGATATTGACGCTGATGGCGATCTGGAGCTCTTTGTGATGTGCGGGAACTACCTCTTTGGTGTCCACCACGACGGAACAGAGATCATTGACGGGGACAGCACATCCGCCACGGAGGGTGTATTTGAGGTCTTTGGTGAATACTACAACTATGCAACCCCGTCGTTCGGTGATGTTAACAACGATGGATACAAGGAGATCATTGCACCCAGCCGCGATGGATCACTGTATGTCCTTGATCGTTTCGGTCAGAATATCGACGGTTTCCCGATCGATCTCGGGGGCAACATGAGCGGATCTCCCGCAATCGGCGACGTTGACGGCGACGGCCAGTTGGAAATGGTGTTCCCCGTGTCCGAGACCGAGGCTTCCAAACCTGGATTGGCACCCGTTGGATCATCTATCTTCGAGCCCAAGATCGCGTTTCATTTGACGGCTCCAACCTCCAAAAACGCGTGTGCGAACGGGGAGATTACGTCGTGCTCCCAGGCAGTGGTCTCTGGTACGACAAGCGCTGCGTACCACGCTTACGTCGTGGGGACGCGGTTCAATCCTTCATTTGGTCTAGCCGGAATGTCGTTCGGAATCGCCTACAACAACTCGGCTGGCGCTGGCGTGGATGCCTTCTCCTGGACTAGTTGTAGTTCCATCGACTTCCCCACTGCAACGTGGCCAGCCAGTGGTTCAGGGAACACGGTGACATGGGACGCAGGCAGCTCTCACGCCCAGACTGGCTGCCAAACAGACTCCGTAGCCGTAGCTGGATTCCTTTACATCTACGCCTATGGCAGCGACCTTCTCTCCCTCACCACCAACCCCAATGCTCCGCTGCCTTCAATCGCCGACTGCTCTGGGGCTGTGTCTGACTTGGCTTCGTCGAGCCTCGGAAGCGCTGGCTTTGGAACGTTCACTGGAACCAATCCATGCAACGTATCGTCGACCACCGACGGCGCCCTGCACGCCCTTCGCGCAGACCTCACCGAGCCACCAGGATGGCCAATTCCAATGACCTTTGACGCGGATGTTGATGGATCACCGGCGATCGGGGATGTCGACGGGAACGATACATTAGACGTGGTAGTCGGAACCTCGGATGGGCTGCTTGAGGCCAGAACGGGAACTCATGGCTCCAGTGTTCCAGGCTTTCCCGTGGCCATCGTAGGTGGCACCGGGGCACCAGCCGAACTGCGATCCAGCCCCGTTCTCGTTGACGCCGACAACAGTGGAGACCCGGAAGTCTACGTGGGAGACCAGTCCGGACAGATACTAGGTGTCGATGAGTCTGGCGACATATTGGCTGGATTTCCATTGCAAACCGGCAACCACGTTGAGGGTTCAGTTGCAGTGTGGGATTTCGATGACGACGGTCTCACGGAACTAGGAGCTCTCTCACTCGATCAGTCACTGCGGGTTTGGCGTCTTGAAACTCTTCTGGCTGAGAGCAATAGTCCTTGGCCGAGATTCAAAGGCAATTGGATGAACAGTGGGTTGTCCGGGACGAAGCCGCTCCCAGAGCCCGTTTCCGCTGAAGAAGTCCTTCAGCCCGCCCGAAGACTCCACCTTCGACCGCTTAGCAACCCAAGTAGAGGTTGGCCTCGACTCGTTCTTTCTATTTCCAGAACTCAGAGCATCGATGTCACGGTGGTGGACGTGGCCGGACGCCTAGTTTGCAACTGGCAGGAGCAGGGTGGAGCAGGAGATCATGAGATAGAGCTCTCACCTAGGGGGGGCGGGCGGCAGATGTCACCCGGAGTCTACTTTGTGACAGCCCGCACTCAGTTCGATGGCTCGACGACTACAAAGGTCGTCATCATGCGATAGGGCTGGGATTTGAAGGCTACACTAACCAGATGCGCGGCCTCGAGAACAGTGGGCAGGCCATTACCGAAAGAGTTCCGAAGTCCACTCTACTGGAGTGAACTCCTGGAGAGTAGGCAGTCGGCAGTGGCAGTGGTATTTGTAGTGCGAATGAGACACCAGAACAGAACAGAGGTTACGTATAGTGACGAAAGGAAAGCAGATGAGCCTTCACCTCGGCGCACTTTGTCTACTTCTCCCATTATTGATGGCCCCCGCACAGAGCATAGACAACGACATGTCTCATGCCAATGAGTCACTACTGGGACTTGACAGAGATGTCATGTCGGCTGTCGATGGAGTTGACGAAGACCATGTAACCGGTCTTGTTGTAGCTATTGTTAGAGTATTCGAGGTCTCTCGATCCTTCGTCACTCTCAGGTCGGGATCCTCTATCATGAGGCCAATTACGGAGTGCAGCGCGCAGGTCGTGGAGTGGGTGTCTGGCGAACGTGAAGAGAAGACGCTGAAGTTCTGGACGTATTGCACGGTGTATAAGGAGAGTGAGGTTTATGGAGACGAGCCAAACGAGAAGGATGCATGGGTAGTTTCCATGCAGCCGGAGGATCGGGACCCGCTCTGGGTCCGCAGTGGAGATGAACTCATTCTAATGGCACTGCGAACTTCGTCGAAAGGGCCGTATCGAGGAAAGTACACGCCGCATTTCTATCGGTTTATCCATAGGACACCAGATGGAAATGCAACTGCAACAAGCATTAGCAGCATCACACTCCCGGGGGAAGACTCGGAGTGGAGTCGGATGCCGAATGATGCGGAGTTGGATGGGCTGGTTTCAGCCATTATCAGGGACTGGAGTCCCATTGCTGTTTCGCTAAGCCAAACCAAAGAGGCACTTCTACGAGAACTCCAGAGGGCCGAGAAATGACGAAGCAAGTCTACGTGACTCTCATTTGCCTGGCTTTCTTGGCTTGCCCGATGAAAGCACTCGCACAGTGCAATCGCCAAGGGGATCAGTGCCCACCAACGGGAAGTGGTTTCCTAATTCACCCGACAATATGTAAATGGGTTTTTCATTTTGTGAATCTTGAAAACGCGGAAGGTGATGGTAGTAGCGATGATATTGGCAAAAGAACTGAAGAGGCGTTTTCAGTGTGGGGTGACTTCATCACAAATTGTGTCGTAGGGAATAGGGGTAAAACGCTGGTGTTCGACAATGATACCGCCGAACCCGCTCGGGTAGAAGTGCATTTCTTGTCAGATGAAGAGTGGACCGAAGCTGGGCACAAAAGTAAGGCATTTGGCGTTCACATGCCGGTTGGCAATGAGGAGTTCGAGGGTGAATTCTATAGAACGCTATCCATTATTGATGTTAGAAGTAAAGCCGGTGACGTTGATATTAGTGTCCCGCCCGACGGAACCTGTCCCTGCCGAAAAGTCCATCCGACGCTCCACCCCCGTCTCGCGAACTCAGGATACCGCCCAGACCGGCTTGATCGGAAAGAAAAACCGACCGCCACCTTAGCTCCACGCGCGCCCTCCGCCCCTTCGCGGACAGACTTCACCCCTCGCTCCAGATCCCTTCCGATCACATCTCAAGCCGCGTTGCGCGTATAGCGGTGGTGCAACCCGAACACTTCCTCGATCTCGGCCACGCTCCCCGCCTCGGGCAACTCCCGCTCCCGTCGTTCCGGCGCATCGCCCCCCAAGCCCTGGTGCGGTCTCCAGCGATTGTAGTAGTGAATGTAACTCTGGAGCACCCACCGCAGGTGCCGCTCTCCAAGGATCACCACGTGATCCAGGCACTCCCGCCGAACCGAACCGATCAGACGCTCCACGTAGGCGTTCTGCCATGGGCTGCGCGGGGCGCTGATCACCTGGCGCATCCCCAGTGCCTCGACCCGCTTCACGAACTCCCTGCCGAAGATGCGGTCCCGATCCCGCTGGAGATAGCGCGGGGGCGGCTCCCAGGGAAACGCTTCTGTCATCTGCTGCGCGGTCCATGCAGCGGTGGGATGCGCCGTCACGCCAACGTGCAGAATGCGCCGGCGCGACAGCGACAGGACCAGGAAGACGAACAGCACCCGATTCCGGACTGTGGGTACGGTCAGGAAGTCCACCGCCACCGTCTCGGCCAGGTGGGCCTTGAGAAACGCTTTCCAGGTTGGGGATGATGGCCGCCGACGCGGCCCTCGGTACCGGGCGACGGTCGAGACCGCCAGATCGATCCCAAGCATCCTGAGTTCGTCCCGGATGCGGGGAGCGCCCCAGAGGGGGTTCGCCTCGGTCATGCGGCGAATCAATGCTTGCACATCCTCCGGTACGGCCGGCCGCCCGGTGGTCCGGCTCCGGCTCAAACGTCCCCAGTGATCCCGAAACCGTCGGCGTTGCCATCGAACCACGGTGTCGGGCCGCACCATGACCAGCGCATCCCTCCAGCCCTTGCAGTGTCGCGACACCAAAGCCCAGAAGGCCCGGTCCTGGGGCTGTAGCCGCGGACGCTTGACGGACCGCTGGTAGATCGCCAACTGGTGGCGCAGCAGGAGCACTTCCATCTGGAGGGCTTTCCGCGATCGAAAGCTATCCACCAGGGAAACGAGTAGAATTACCATGCTTCGCATCCGCAGATCCTACCCGAGGCGCTCAAGCAGATAGGGCGCCCTGAGATCCTTGGAGGCGGCTACCGGGACCCGGTCCCTCCCCACACCCGCGATTGAATTCGATTGCACGCATGATAGAATTCCACTGGGGTTTGCGCGCGCCGGGTTCGCGGCCGATTCGGATCCAGTACCCGTGCCCCGCCTTGCCTCGCAATAGATGGGACGTTTGGCCGAGCCTATGCCGCCCAACACATTAGTTCCCAACACATCAGTGCCCAATCATCAAAGGAGTATCCCATGCATACCATGGTTCTTCGCCTTCCTGTCCTCCTGGGATTGATCTGCCTCCTGGGAGGATCCCTCCCCGCTCACGCCCAGACCGTCAAGTGGGTGGATCAGGCGGGAGGAAGCGATGCCAATGACGGGAACACCGAGGCCACCGCCTATGCGACGCTGCAGCATGCGGTGAACAACTCGGCGAACGGCCTCTCCGCCGCCAACCCCTCCATGATCCTGGTCAAGGACGGCGCCTACGTAGGCGTGGCCCAGGCCAACGGTGGAGGCTTCTCTACCGCCATCCTCATCGACAACCTCGACTACCTGGAGGTCAAGTCCGCCCCCGGTCATGAGCCCTCCATCCTGCCCGCCGCCACATCGAACAACGCCGCGCTCACCGTGCAGAACTCGGATCACGTGGTGGTGGACAACATCGACCTCGACGGGACCAACAGCGGATGGGATCTGATGCATGTCCGGGACTCGGACAACCTCACCGTGAGGAACTGCGACCTGGGGCCGGGCGAGGACGGCATCGACATCGAGACCGGCGCCTCCACGCACCGCATCGAGAGCAACACGTTCTTTGCGCTCACCGAGGATGCCATCGACTACAGCGACGGCAACTACAACGCCATCACGATCTCGGGGAACCGGTTCCTGGCCACCAATCGCCGGCCCATCCTCATCCGGGACAGCGGCGGGCTACCCCAGGACTTTCTCATCGAGCGGAACATCAGCGACGGCACCAACAGCCAGGAGGCGTTCCGGATCATCGGCGCCACCGACGTGGTGATCGTCAACAACTGCATCCGTGAGAGCACCCAGCAGGGCATCTACATCGACAGCGGGTGCTCCAACATCACGATCGTGCACAACACGCTCCACAACAACGGCGAGGAGGAGCTGAAGACCAAGATCACCGGGGCCGATCTGGTGATCAAGAACAACATCTTCAGCGCCAACGGGTCGAGCGCGGCCATCAGCATTCCCTCCGGGAACGGACCGCTGCCCGGCGAGGACTACAACCTCGTCTTCAACGACGGCGCCTCCACGGAAGGAGGCTCCCAGTCCCAGGTGACGGTATTCGGAGCCGGCACCCTTTTTGGGGACCCGCTGTTTCTCAACGCCGCCGGCGGCGACCTGCGTCTGGGACCGGGCAGCCCGGCCGTGGAAGCGGGAACCGACCTCGGGGTGAACGAGGACATCGATCAGGATCCCCGGCCGGCTCCCCCCGGCACGGACCCTGACATGGGAGCCAAGGAGCTTCCCTCCGCGGTCCCGGTCCACCCCACCACCTGGGGGCGATTGAAGGGCGACTTCGGAACGCCCAGGTAGGACTCCGCCTCTGTTGCGGAATCAGGTCGGGGAAGCCGCCCCCTCATGAGCGGGCGGCTTCCCCGAGCATCCCACCGCTTCAAACACTTCTCCGCGGACTACTCCAGCACACTCCCAGTGCTACACTGCAAGCATGCGATACCCTCCTTGGCAAGGCCCAGGCATTCGCACCCTCACGGGCTACCAGGAAGCCCTCGTTTCAGCAGGGCACGGGGCAATCTTGCTCGCGCTTCTCGGGTTCATCGGGGTATCCTTCCCGGCCCACGCTCAGGCTTCCGACACGACGTGGTTCGGAGGGACTACCTGGGACCCCGTGGACACACGCTGGGAAGCGATCCGCGACTCCGTATGGACCTTCGATTCGGGGGTGGGCTCCTCGTTCAACCACGGCCTCCCCTGGGTGGACCCCAACAAGGACCCTTCAATCCACGCCATGATGGAGGGGTGGATCGGTCTCGACGTCCAGCGGGGACCGAAAGGGTCCCGGTGGCGGCTCGTCGATGCGGCGGATCCGCGATGGGACCCCGCCGGATGCATGACCGACCTGGACGGCACCGCGGCGTGGCTTGGACTGTTTGCTGCCGAGGCGGATTCGGCGTGCTACCTCAACAGCCAGGGAAACGGAAACTTCTGGTCCTGGATGCTGAGCAAGGACTTCTTCCACACGACGGGAGAAGTCACGATCTCGTTCGACTACGACAACGACGCATCCAGCACGTTGCGGTCGCGAGCCGACCACATTCCCGGGTCCATTCGTCCCTTCACCAGCGCGCCGGCGAACGGGTCCGGAACCATCACATGGACCTGGACCCCGCCGGAGAACACCCTGATCCGGATTCAGATCTACTTCGAGAGCGGTCTCGACACGGACCAGGATGGGGGGTTCGATTCCTCCTGTGGTGTTGCCGTCGACAACATCGAGCTCTCCGGCGCCATCGTGGACTTCACGGATTTCGAGACCGGGTGGAACGGATGGGTCCAGGGACCCGCACAGCTTGGCGCGGTTCCGGATAACGGAGACTGGTCGCAATTGGCCCACATCAGCTATCTGGAGTCGCTCGCCACCGGCCCGTGCGGGGTCGCGGATTCCGTGCTGTGCTTTGCCAAACTCAACGACCCCAGTTGGTCCCACTCCGACAATCAGTGGAACCTCGCCATCTCACCCTGGATCGATCTGACCCAGGAGGGATTCACCGGGGATCAGATCGAGGCAGTGAGCCTCGACTTCTACTTCGACACCATCTACCACAACTACCTCTACGGCCGCGTGGACCTTCAGTGGTATCCAGACACGGCGCACGGACCGGGGAGCACCTGTGAGAGGTTCATCCAGGATTGGTACCCCGAGGGGTACCTCGGCTATTACGGGGCCCAGTGCACACCCCCCGGAACACCCCTCATGATCGACGTGGCTGGCGTCGTGCCCGCGGAGGCGACGCGGGTTCGCGTTGCGGTGGGAGCCTGGAGCCTCAACTACCTCTACGGGTACTACGACAGCACGAAGTCCAACCCGTGGATCGACAACGTCCGCCTCGGCGTCGTCACCGGGCCCCCACTCTCCGCCCCCTTGCCCGCCCCAACCGCCCGGATCCATGCCTTCCCGAATCCCGTAAGACCGGGCGCCACGGTAAACCTCTCCGTTGGCGAAGGTTCCAGGCCAACAACGGTGCGTGTCTTTGACATCGCGGGGCGTCACGTGGCGCAGTGGCGCCTGGACGGTCAACAGGCCCACCTCGCGGTCGGCGCAGGGGGACGTCCCCTGGCGGCAGGGCTCTATCATCTGCGTTGGGAGACGGACAACGGGCCGAGGAGCACCAAGCTCCTGGTCCTCCAGGACTAGTCACCCGGCGGTTCGCCTACGGAGCCGGCTGAGACCCTTCCCAACGCGTACCGCCGCCCTGAACGGTTCACCCGCGTGTGCGAATGGGATATAGTAGGCGGGTGAGCGCCTTCCGAAAGACACCTTACCCAACGGAGCACTTCATGACTCGGGCATCGGGGCGAGGGAAGCCCGATCCGGATTGCTGTGCTCACCGAAGATCCCGGAGCTGGGGCGTCCTGTACATGGACGGCCCCCTGGACTTCATCCCCATGGAAGCCGAGTAGGCAAGCGTTCCGCCGCTGCACACCCTTGCGCTTCGGAGTATTCTCCATCGGCATACCGTCCCCATGCCACGACAGGAGGCAAGATGATCCCCGGAGTGATTCAGGAGTTCCTGACCAAGGCCACGGTTGGGGTTGCGGGAACCCGTGACGCGGAACTGATTCCCCAGCTCCACAAGCTGTCCGGCTGGCGCCTGGAGGACGACAACGCGATCATGCGATGTCTCATCGCATCCGAGTTCACCGAGTCCCTGGTCCGGAACATCGCGGACAATGGGCGTCTCACCGTGGCCATCGAGGAGATCGGCCCTCACGAGACATACCAGTTCAAGGGGACGGTGGTCGACACCGACCCGGTCGGAGACGAAGACCTCGGTGTGTACGAGACAATCCGGCTTCGTTTCGGTGATGTGGTGTCCGCCCAGTTCGGGTTGCCTGTGGACGATTGCCGGGCCTACTACCGCCGGCCCGCGATTGCCGTTCGATTGAGAGTCGAGGAAATCTTTCTCCAGACCCCGGGTCCGGGAGCCGGTCGGCGCCTCATACCCCAGGAGGATGCGCCGTGAGCAAGTCTCTCCCTCCGGAAATCCAAGCGGTCATGCAGAACGGTATTCCCGCTATCATCGGCACCTGTTCGATCGACGGCACTCCCAATGCCACCATCATTTCCCAGGTCTACTATGTGGACAACACGCACGTGGCCCTGTCCTTTCAGTTCTTCAGCAAGACCATCCGGAACATCCGGGAAAACCCCCACGCGCGCCTATGGCTGAACGACGTGGTCGGACGCGAGGACTGGGTGCTCCAGATCGAGTTTGACCACTCCGAGACCGAGGGGCCCATCTTCGACGAGATGGAAATGACCATCGAGGCCATTGCCTCGGCTACGGGTATGTCAGGAATCTTCAAACTCAGGGCCGCGGACATCTATCGTGTGCGGCACTGTGAGAAGATCGCCGCCACGCCCACCAGCTGACTTCCATGGCGAATGAACACTCGGCAGGCTCGACCCCCCAGGACGAGCTGGCCCGGAAGGCGGCGGAGTTCCGGATCCTGCAGCGTGTCTCGGCACGCATCAATACCTCGCTCGACCTCCACGGGATCTACCGGATCGCGCTGGACACCATGGGAGAGCTGTTCGGCTTCCATCACGCGGTCATCCTCCTGGCCGACGAGACCGAAGAAGAGCTGACCGTTGTCGCGAGCAAGGGCTACGAGGGCCAGGCCATCGGGGGAAAGGTCCGGACGGGCGTCGGGGTCCTGGGCATGGTGGCCAAGAAGCGCCGACACATGGCCGTCAACAATCTGAGCCAGCAACGAGCCTATGTCTCGGCCCAGCGCCGGCGCATGGTGGAGGCAGGACGCGAGGAGGAGATCGGCGAGACCATCCCCGTCCCCGGGCTTCCCAATGCGGAGAGTCAGATCGCGGTGCCCCTGCTGGTGGATGACTCGCTGATCGGAGTGTTCTCCGTGGAGTCCAGCATCCAGCGATCCTTCGACGCCCACGAGCGGGATCTGGTCATGATCGTGGCCAACCAGACTGCCAGCGCCATCCAATCGGCACGCATGTACCTGGAACTGCAGAAGGTCAACCAGGATCTGGAGCAGAGGGTGGCTGAACGGACCGAGGCGCTGGAGCATCGGCTGAAGGTTGCGGAAACGCTTCTGAAGAACGCCGAGGATCGCGTGGACGGCCCGCTCATCGGAGACAGCGATGCGGTCGAGGGTCTTCGCGCTTCCATCCAGGACTTCGCAAATGCCGATCGGACACTGCTGATCTCCGGGCACGCGGGGGTCGGAAAGGAAGCCACCGCGCGTGCCATCCATGCGCAGTCCGCACGCAGGCTGGGACCGTTCATCCACATCACCTGCTCCCGCATGCACTCGATCCACACCGGTGGCTCAGGTGCAGACTCCCCCATCCTTGCCAACTTCGACCTGGCCGCGGGGGGCACGCTCTTTCTCGAGGGAGTCAACGACCTCTCCCGGGAGCGGCAAGCTGAACTGGTCGAGGCGATCTCCCGTTTGAACGCGGCCCGCGCCAACGACCACACGCCGGACCCGGACACCCGGGTCATCGTCAGTTCGACCCGGGACCTATTCCACGAGGTTCAAACCTCGAACTTCAACCGGGAGCTCTATGCGCAACTCAAGGGAGGCTCGCTTATCGTCCCCCCGTTGGTCGACCGGTTGCACGATATCCCCGCGTTGGTGGAACACTTCATCGACAAGCACTCCCGGAAGCTCGGGAAGACGGTCACCCACCTGAACCTGGAGTCCCTGGGCCGGCTTGAAACCTACTCCTGGCCGGGGAACATCCGCGAGCTCGAGAACGTCCTGGAGCGGGCGATTTTCCTGGGGCGGGGAACCGTGCTGAACGTCGACGGAGAGATGCTGGGCGGGGTCTCGGTCGGGAGCTACCGGCTGGTGGAGCAGTTGGGCTCGGGGGGAATGGGAGAAGTGTGGCTGGGCAAACACCAGCTTCTGGCCCGGCCGGCGGCAGTCAAGCTCATCCGTTCCGACGGCTTCACCCAGGATCAGGCCCCACACCTGACCGATCGGTTCGAACGCGAAGCCCAGGTCACAGCAAATCTCAAGTCACCCCACACCGTCCAGCTCTATGACTTCGGGGTCAGCGACACCGGGACATTCTACTACGTCATGGAACTTCTCCGGGGATTGGACGCAAACCAGATCGTGCGGCGCTTCGGCCCTCTCGCCCCCGAGAGAGTCGTGACGCTCCTCCGCCAGGCGTGCTGCTCGCTGAGCGAAGCCCACGACCACGGTCTCGTCCATCGCGACATCAAACCTGCGAACCTCTTTATCACCAACCTGGGACCCGACCATGATTTCGTCAAGGTGCTGGACTTCGGGATGGTCAAGGCGGAACTCGGGGACGGAGACGTTCAGCTCACGGCGGAAGGAGCCACTGCGGGAACACCCGCGTTCATCGCCCCCGAGCTTGTACTGGGAGGACACACGATCGACGGACGAACCGATGTGTATTCTCTTGGATGCGTGGCGTACTGGCTGCTCACGGGGCAGTTCGTCTTCCCGGCAGACAACGCCACCAGGATGATCCTGCATCACTGCCAGACCCCACCCCAGCCCTGTTCCGAGGTCACGGAACTGGACATACCCGAATCAATGGACCGGGTCGTCCTGGCCTGCCTGGCCAAGAACCCCGCAGACCGGCCCCAGAGCGCGTGGGAGCTCTGGGAGGCTCTCGGTGAGGTCACCTGTGCGCGCGAGTGGACCCGCCACGACGCGCGCAAGTGGTGGCAGGACCATGCGCCGGAGGCACTCGGGTGAGCGGCCCCGCTCAGGGCAGCTTCAGCGCCTTGGCCCGGTGCGTTCCCGACGGCGTGCGGACCAACAGGAAGTAGAGACCCTCCGGTGCCTGGCCCCCGTCTGCGGCCCGACCGTCCCAACCCACCGAGGCCGGTCCCGCCGGGATCCAGACCTCCGGTAGTGTAGCCACCCTCCGCCCGGCCACGTCGAACACTTCCAGAAGCACCGGCCCGTCCCGCTCCTGCTGGAACCGAACCAGCGCGCCGCTGCGGAAGGGATTGGGAGTGACCCGCGCCGTAACCGGTGTCGTCACCGACGGCCCGGGGTCCGCCGACGCGAGGGTCGCGCCGCCCCGCACCTGCTTCAGGGACGGTACCGAAGGCTGGTTGGAAAACCAGGGAGAGTGCGGGAAGAAGGGATCCCGCGTGGCATAGCGCATCCGATACGTGTAGCTTGTCCCCTCGATGAGTGGGCCTACCAGGGCGTGGACATCGGCCGAGGAAGAACGCCCCGCGGGCGGGTCGGTAAACGTCCAGCCCGTCGCGGTGAGGAGCGGCGCCGCATCGAGGCTCGTACCCACCTCGGCGATCCGATACTCCACGCGCAGATCGGTCCGTCCAATCGACATCCACGCGTCGGTCCCCACCATCCGGAACCACCCCGGCACCGTATTGAGCCGGGCGCGAGGCCCCGAATCGTCGTAGGCCCGCATCCGTGGCCGGCTCGGCGGGGCACCTTTGCTGGAGTTGCCCAGAACGAGCAGGTGGGATCCCGCGTCATCGAGGCCGCCGCACGTATCCCTCCCCCGGCTGACCAGGAACTCCGAGAATCCATCGCCGTTCACGTCGCCGGCCGAAGCGACCCAGGCTCCGGCCAACTCGTCCTGCTCCGACCCGTGGAAGGACCATGCGGGTGTCGTGGACACCGAAGTCGGGTGGCCCAGGAACAGGAAGGCCGCTCCGGCGTTGTCGGCGAGGGTCTCATCCAGGTAGCTCCCCACCAGGATGTCGCTGTAGCCGTCGCCGTTGACGTCTCCCGCACCGCCGACGCCGCGCCCCACGTAGACACTGGACGTGCTCCCCACATACTCCCAGGGGCTGGTCACCGGGTTCCCCGACGCATGCCCCAGGAACAACTGGGCCCGTCCGTGGTTGGACCCAGCAATGCTGGCGTCGCGGTAGCCGGGCGTTCCGACGATGAAGTCGGCCAGGCCGTCCCCGTTCACGTCACCGGCCTCGTCAATGCTCGATCCCAGGCTGGCCCCGCTGCTCGGCCCGGTCAGGGTCCACTGGGGGGTCGCGGCAAGACCCGTGGCACTCCCCAGGAACAGGTAGATACGACCCAGGAAGGATCCGTAGCCCGAGGCGGTGACCAGGATGTCGTCATACCCGTCGGCATTGATGTCCCCGGTTCCGGTGACCGCGTGGCCCATGTGGTCGTCGGAGTTCTCCCCGAAGAAGTCCCAGGCCGGCGTGGTGGAAGGAACAGTCGGCGAACCCAGGTACAGCATGACCCGCCCCGCTCCGCTGGTAGGAAGACTCCAGCCGCGTGCGCCGCTCAGGAAGTCGGCGTAGCCGTCGTTGTTGACATCACCGGCCGAAGCCAGCGCCCCGCCGTCCTGGGCGTTGCTTCGGTTCTGGGTGGAGGTCCACACCGGGCCCACCAGCCCCGTGGCGGATCCGTAGAACAGCTCCACCTTGCCCCGGTTCTGCGAAGGACCGTCGTAGTTCGACGCTCCAATGATCACATCGTCGTAGCCGTCCCCGTTGACATCACCCGCGGCCGCGGCGGCAACCCCGTAGTACTCGAACGCCGTAGCCCCGGTCCGGGTCCAGTCCGGAAAAGCATTGTTCCCGTAGATCAACCACACCTTGCCCGCGTCGGCGTTCCCCCCCACGTCGTAGAGCGGGGCGGTGACGAGATGTTCGCTGAAACCGTCCCCGTTGACGTCGCCGGCCCCGGCCACAAAGGACCCCACCTGGCCGTCGGTCTGGGCATCACCGCTACGACAAACCTGGGTCGTCCAGGGCGGACGGGCCGCGCCCAGATAGACATAGACCCTCCCCTCCCATGCCTCGCCGTTGCTGCGGTGGGGCTCCCCCACGATCACGTCCGCGAACCCGTCCCCGTTGACGTCCCCCGCCCCGCTCACATCGAATCCGAACCAGGCCCCCTCCTGGGTCCCGTTGAGGACGAAGGGACTACCGGATCCGCCCATGGCGTCCTTCCCCATCCAGACCTCGACGAACCCCGGACCGGCCAGGAAATTGCGGTCCCCGGTGATGTAGTCGGCATAACCGTCGGCGTTGACGTCCCCGGCGGCGGATAGCGCCTCCACATAGTCGGCAGTGTTGTTGCCGTGAACCAAGCCTCCGGGTGTCCCGAAGAGCCACTCGTACACCGGCTCGAATTCCGGAAAGCCGGTACGTCCGGGTACGTTGATCAGCACCTCGGGGTAGGGATCGTCGTGGTAGGCGCCGATCCCGGCCACCGCATGCCCCAGGCGCTCGTTGTCGGCTGTCCCTTGCCGCTGCAAGAGGAGCGACGGACCGGCGGGACCTCCCTGGTAGACATAGGCTTTGCCCCAGGACACCGTCGTGGGGGTGGGTTCCCAGAAGGGGGCTCCCACCACGAACTCGTCGTACCCATCCGCGTTGATGTCGAATCCGGGAGAAAGGGCGAACCCATAGTTGGAGTTTTCCCGCTCTCCCTGCCCTACCCACACCGCGGTGGTGGAGAGGCCGGAAGCCGACCCCAGGTAGAGGTGCGCGCGCCCCCGAAGATTGTCGTAGCCGGGTTCTCCGACCAGCACGTCGGCAAAACCGTCGCCGTTGACGTCCCCCGCCGTGCTCACTTCTCCCCCGAACAGGCCGCTCCCCTGGTCCACGGTCCAGTCCGGTGCCACTCCGGGACCCGAAGCCCCCCCGTACCAGACATGTGCCCGATGTGCGGGACCGGCGCCGACCACGATGTCGTCGTATCCATCCCCGTTGACGTCGCCCGCCGTGGCTACGTCATACCCGAGCTGCGTAAACGGAGCGCCGGTATCGCCAACCCAGTCCGGGGTGGGCGAGAGCCCGGTCGGACTCCCGTAGAACAACTCCACCCGTCCCTGGAGCACACCCGCGGGCCCATCCCAGCTTGGCGAACCCACGATCACGTCGCTGAATCCATCCCCGTTGACGTCACCGGCGGTCGACACCGACCAGCCGCAGAGGGCCGTGTCGGCATCCGACTCGTAGGTCCATGGGGTCTCACACAGGTTCCAGCCCTCACCCAGGGCGGTGGAGGGGGCCAGGGTGGGTCCGGCAAGGAGAAGGATCAGGGCAAACAGGGGGCACGGGCGAATCGCGGGCTTCATGGACGACTCCCATGGGTGAATGGAACGGCTTCACCCGGTAACGCGCAATCAAGGGAGGTAATAGGCCACGCATTTCCTGCTATCGGCCTGGGGAGTTCGTCACGCCTTACGCCGCGTAGGCGCTAGTCCTTGCAACCTGCGGGGCGGGAGACGCTTGGCTGAGCCTCAACAACTCCGATGCAAAGAGCTAACCCATGTCCTTCAAAAACGGGTCCAGCACCTTGAGGAAGTCGAACTTCCGAAAGTCCTTGTCGGTGGTGTAGAGGCGCACCACCCCGTTCTGTTTGAGGAGCGCGGCAAGATGAGCGTCCGCCACGAAGTTTCCCCTCACCGGAGTCTGCCCCGCCGCCTCCGTGTAGCAATCCCAGAAATCGGGGCCTTCGGAGAGCATGCGAACGTGCGATCGGTTCATCAGACTCCGCATGTTCTCCTGCGCCACCGCATGCGGCAACGGCTCGTCAAAGATGGACGCATGGGTAGAGATCCGCAGGTAACCCATCACCGTCTGCCAGGTCAGGCAGAGGATCTCGTCTCCCCCCGCACATCGATCCAGGAACCGGCGGGCCGGTTCATGGAACTCACTCCCGGAGTCCGACGCATAGAGGAGGACGTTGACGTCAATGGAATAGCTCACCTGGAGCCCCGCTTCCGGGGGTTCAGCTTGTCCACCACGGCGTCCTTGTCCGCCAGGTCGACCCGAGCTTTCATGTCCTGCACGGACCAATCGAGCGGGGTCGGTCGCGCGTACCGCGTCCGCCTCTCTTTCAGCGCCTGGGCGAGCAAATCCGAGACCAATCGCCCCAGGGACTTGCCCTCCCGCTCCTGTAGTTCCTTGATTTCATTCAGGATAACGTCATCGATGTTGAGTGTTGTTCGCATGATGATTTGATGCTATAGTTGGGTCCATCAGATGTCAAGGATCGTCTCCTGCACCCAGAGGGACCCATGCGAACCACCGCCCTTGAATCCGATTACGCAGGTCGCTACGAGGCAGCAACGCGCCGCCACCATGGCCATGTCCGTGAGAGCGCTTCCCCCTACGGCGCCCCGGAACACGGTCCCGGCTGGCCGGGCGGTGACCTCGCCAAGGTCCTTCACGGCACGGTCCGCGCCCTGCGCCGGGTCGAACAGCGCGCTCCGTTCCACCTTCTCGCAGGCAACGTCTATCTTGCCCTCAAGACGCTCAATCGCCTGCGCAATCTCCTGGACTGCACCGAGGCCACCCAGGTCGCCCGCGACTACACCAGCCGGCACTATCGGCGCGCGGGGTTTTCCTCCTTCGGTGACTACGCGCGCGAGGTGCTGGGTATCGCTCCCCGCACCGCGCGCCGGCGCGTCGCTCTGTCCCGCGTACTACAGGCGAGCCCCACCCTTCGACAACGGGTGATCGACGGCCAGATCTCCAGCGGCAGCGCCATTCTGTTGGCCCCGGTGCTGGGAACCGTCGACGAACCTGCATGGTTGGAACAGGCCGAGCACCTCCCGCAACGCGACTTGGCCCTCGCTCTGCGAAGCCGCGAAGACTCCCCTTCGCAGGCCTTGGACCCTGCCCAGCCGGGGCCAAGCATCCCTCAGGACACCGACCCCACGGAGGATTGCGGGCGATCCATGGCGTTCTCGGCTCCGGTCCGGGTGGCCGCGGTCTGGGACCATGCCATGGACACGGCAGAACGGGTTCTGGGGTGGGCCGCTCCTCGCCACCTGTGCGTGGCCGCGCTACTCGACGAATCGGCCCAGCTCCTCGCGCAATGGGAACGGGATGCGGCCAGCGTAGCGGCAGGCTCG
Organism: Candidatus Eiseniibacteriota bacterium; assembly: GCA_942491735.1. Classification (GTDB taxonomy): domain Bacteria; phylum Eisenbacteria; class RBG-16-71-46; order JABDJR01; family JABDJR01; genus CALOCN01. Next base: position 2,749,360 of record CALOCN010000014.1, read on the forward strand.
GCGGAAACAGGCCGGTCGCCCGGGGACCCGGTTATGCCCGACGAACCGGGTGCACACGCCGCGAAAGCCGCCGCGCCACAGGACATGGCAATATCCCACGACACCCGCAGGGTGGGGGTCCTGCCGGCCCACGCCAGGTGGGTGATCGCGCATCTTCACGAAACGGCCGATCTCCTGGCGTCCATCGAGCCCTGTCTGACTCACGACGCGCCGCTCCACGAACTGGGTCGGGCTCAGCGTCGCATCCGGCGCTTCGAGGGGACTCTTCTTGCAGACGTGGAGATGCTCGATGCGGCCCCGTTTCTTGGCTACGGGGATGTGAGCGAGTTCGCCGGTCATGAACTGGGCCTCAGCCGCTCCTCGGTGCGAAACCGTCTGCGCGAGGCCGAGCTACTCGAGGAAGAAGAAGCGCTCCGGGTCGCTGTGGAATCCGGAACCCTCGGAACCGGACAGGCCATGCTCCTGTCCCGCGTGGGTGCGGGAAGCGGATTGACGAGCCATGTGGACCGGGCCGCCGAGGTCACCCACCGTCAGCTTCAGCGCGAAGTGCGCGTGCTGGAACGGCTGCAGGAACTTGCGCCCCAGGTCGCGGCGCGCTACCCGGGGCCGCTGCCTTCGCCCGGCTTGGCAAAGCAACTCCTGGCTGCCGTTCTGGATTCCGGTCCAAGCGCGGATCAGGTCCACGAGCACCTGGAAATGCACGGCGTCGTGGATGTCCCGGACGCGGATCCCGCCGCCTCCCCCACCGCCTTGCGCTACCTCGAGTTGTTGCTCGATCTGCTCGCACTCGGCTCGCCGCGGCGGGAGTCCCAGCGCAACGCTTCCGCGCCCGCACAAACGTTGGCCGCCGACACCCGCCGCACCACCATCCGATTCTGGTCTCCCACGGAGACCGCGGACCGTTGGGATCATGCGATCCGCGTGGTCCGCGCGCACGTGGGTCCATTACCCACCTGGGCCGCGGTGGTCATCCTCCTGGGCGAGGTCCTACCGCAATGGACCCGGCACGACCCGGACACCCGCCCCACCGAGTGGAAGGTTCTGGAGCGCGACGACTACTGGTGCCAGGCTCCCGCCTGCTCGGCCCGGCGCAACCTGGAAGCGCACCACATCGTGTATCGCTCACGATCGGGAAGCGATGCCGCGGACAATCTGGTCACCCTCTGCCACCGGCACCACCGCAGGGGAATCCACGAGGGCTGGGCACGGGTCGAGGGATCGGCGCCGCACGCCTTGACCTGGCACCTTGGCTCCGGTTCCCACGGCATTCCCGTGCGCACCTACCAGGGCCAACTCCGGCGTGAGTGATCTTCTTCCCAGCCCCTCCCAGGAAACCCTGTATACTCCGCGCCCAGGGTTCGTCGCGCCCCGGTCCCCCCCCTACGGCACGACGCCCTGCCACGGAGGCATAGCACGTGATGCAGTCCTGGACGAAGACTCTTCCCATTGGAATGCTCGCGGTCTGTCTTGTTGCCCTGCCCTCATGCAGCAGTGACAACGACGACGTCGACGGCCCCCCCAACGACACCCCGGAAGGGCGGGCGGTCAACACCGCGATGGCGGCACTCAGCTCGCTCACCAAGGTCGGAACCATCGGTCGATTCATCGACCCGGACCTCCTGCTCAAGGCAACAGGTCCGGACTGCGCCTCGCTCCCCGGGATCTGCTCCGAAGGAAAAGTCGAGTTCTGCGCAAGCGTGACCGGTGGTTTCATCAAGTTCAGCTCCTGCAATATTGGCGGGTCCCCGGTCAGCGGCAGGATCAACGTCACGCCGGCCCAGGGAAACATGAGCTTCACCCTCGATATCGGCCCGTATGAAGTGGGGGCCGAGGGCTCCTTCTTCTTCTGGAATGAACAGGAGCGTTTCTACCACACCTTCGACCATCTGTCGGTGAGCGACGGGAGCACCTGGATCGTGAGCCTGGGCGTCACGGACTGGGACTACGTGGGCATCACGGACCCCACCCGGATCTCCGGTCCGCCAAGCGTGGTCACCTTCTCGGGGACCTACACCGACCTCACCACCACCCCACCCACCGTGCTCTTCATCAACGGCGAATCGGTCCCGGAGGAAGAGGGCCCGGCTCCCGGAGACATCCGGTTGCGCGTCTACAGCGCCGGCTCCTTCCTGGACCCACTGCTGTTCTGCGACGCCAACCTGGCGGACGGCTCCGCGAGCTGCGACCCGGCGGATTGACCCGGAGCAGTCGCCGGCGCACAAACGGGAGTTGTAGACTATCCAGCCCGGCCACTTTAAGGTGGGCCCCAACTCCAAAGGAGGCTCCCATGCGCGCGTTCGTCCTGATCCTTCCCGCCCTCTGTCTTCTCCTGGCCGCCTGCGGGAGCGGCTCCGATGACTCCGCCCGCGCGGACTCCAAGTCCGAATCCAAGAGCAAGTCCGACGGCGACGGATACGACCCCTGTGGGATTCTCAGCGAGAAGCTGATTCGCTCCCACTTCGACATCGGTGACGCCGAGCTCGCCTCCAGAAGCTCCGTCCAAAGCCGGTACTCCACCTGCATCGTGAGTTGGCCGGCACCCGACCACGAAGCGCTGGAGGAGGCGTACAAGCAAGCGATCATCGAGTACACCCAGGCCAAGGGAAGAGGCGAGGACGTGGAGATGCCTGCCTCCCCCGCCACCCACCGTGAGGTCACGGTGACCGTTCCCAACAAGCGGTTCGACAGCCCCGAGCAGGCGCAATCCGCGCTCGACACCGCGCTGGACATCATGAAGAACGGCCTGAAGACCCGCCCCAAGACCGAGGAGCAACGCGCCAAGGTCATCATCGAGCCGGTGGATGGGCTGGGTGACAAGGCGGCCTGGAGCGTCCGCGGCAACCAGATCAGCGTGGCCAACGGCCGAGGACTGTTTCACCTGGCGGTGAAGGTGTACGACGACCCCGACGAGAACCGCGACAAGGCCATCGAACTGGCCAAGCTGTTCCTCAAGGACGTGCGCTAGGGAGAAGACCCCCATGGAATACCGGTTTCTTGGCTCGTCCGGCCTCAGGGTCTCGGCCCTCTCCTTCGGCTCCTGGGTCACCTTCGGCAACCAGGTGGAGGACGAGCAGGCCCGCGAATTGATGCAGGCGGCGCTCGACGCCGGCATCAACTTCTTCGACAACGCCGAGGCCTACGCCCGCGGCCAATCGGAGTCGATGATGGGGCGGGTCATCGCCAAGGCAGGCTGGAAGCGATCCGACCTCGTGATCTCCACCAAGATCTTCTGGGGCGACGAGGGCCCCAACGACCGGGGCCTCTCCCGCAAGCACGTGCTGGAGGGAACCCACGCCGCGCTGGATCGTCTGCAACTGCGCTACGTGGATCTTCTCTTTTGCCACCGCCCGGACATCCATACCCCCATCGAGGAAACGGTCCGGGCCATGAGCCACCTCGTGGACACCGGCAAGGCGCTCTACTGGGGAACCAGCGAATGGAGCGCGGAAGAGATCCGAACCGCATGGGCCATTGCCCGGCGCGAGCGGCTGGTGCCACCCACCATGGAACAGCCCCAGTACCACATGTTCCACCGGGATCGGGTGGAGCGGGAGTATGCCCGCCTCTACGAGGACATCGGTCTGGGAACCACCATCTGGAGTCCATTGGCCAGCGGCCTGCTCACCGGGAAGTACAACGACGGGATCCCCGAGGGGAGCCGGCTCTCGCTCGACACCTATGCCTTCCTGAGGGACCTGGTGGAGAGCGACGAAGGAAAGGATCGGATCGCGCGGGTCCGACAACTCGCCCCGGTTGCCGCCGAGATCGACGCCACCCTGGCCCAGCTCGCCATCGCCTGGTGTCTGCGCAATCCTCGGGTGAGCACGGTCATCCTGGGCGCGTCACGCGTTTCCCAACTCCACGAGAACCTGAAGGCCCTCGAGGTCGTCGAGCGCCTGACCCCCCCCGTCCTGGAGCGGATCGAGTCGATTCTCGAGAACCGTCCGGAACCTCAGCGCGACTGGCGGGAGTAGACCGGGCAATTCCCCACCTGCCGTCCCTGTCTGCTTGACCACAGGAGACCCCCACGCGACAGAACCTCGGCCTTCTCACCGCGCTGGCCCTCTTTGGCCTGGCCATGACCCAGTACCGCTCCGCGTTCTCCGGTGGCCGGATCGAGCACCTGGTGGCCGGGGTCGTTTGTCTTGCCATGGCAGCCATCCTGGTCTCCGTGCCGGCCACCCGTCGATGGGTCGGTGCGTTGTCGCGAGCGGTGGTCCACATGCCTCTCCCCGCGTACGCCGTGATGGTGGCCGCAACGGCGATCGCGCTGGGTCTGTGGTGGTCCACGCATCTCTTCCACGGGACGCCCTACATCGACGACGGGTTGGCCGCTCTCTTCCAGGCCAAGCTCTTCGCTTTGGGCCGCCTCACCGAGGTCGCCCCCCAACCCTACGCCTCGTTCGATATCTTCGGCATCGTCGCCACCCAGGGGGACCCCGTTCATTGGGTCGGCATGTACCCGCCCGGATGGCCCGCACTGCTGACCGTCGGTGTTTGGCTGGGTGCCGTGCACTGGGTCAACCCGGCCCTGAACGGGCTCCTGGCCGTGTTCACCTGCCTGGCCGCGACCGCGCTCTTCGACCGCCGGGTTGGCCGCTTGGCCGGTGTGCTCGTCGCGGTATCCCCTTTTCTTACCGTGGTCTCGGCCACCTACCTGGCCCACACCGCGACCGCGCTGTTCTGCGTGATCGCGTGGTGGGGCGGATTGCGCCTCATGGCAAGCGGGCGGGTCCGGTTCGGTCTCCTGGTCGGTCTCGCGGTCGGTGCCGCGTTCCTTTGTCGTCCCGTGACCGCCCTGGTCGTTGCCGCGGTACTGGGGGCAGGCCTCCTGGCCTGGACCCCGTCTAGGACGGTCGCGGTGCGTGGAGCGTTGCTGGCCACGCTGGGTTTCCTTCCCGCCGTGGGCATCCTGATGGGCTTCCAGTTCCTGATCTCGGGCAACGCCACCCTACCGGGACATGTAGCCCAGATGGGCGAACAGGCGAGTCTCGGCTTCGATGTCGCGGACCACTCCCCCGCCAACGGAATCCGTCACACCAAGTATCGCCTGGCCGTGTTGGCCGGCCCGCTTCTGGGATGGGGTTTCCCGTCCTTCGCTTTCATCCTGATGCCGTTCTTCACCCGCCGCGCCACGGGCAAGGACGTCTGGCTTCTGCTCCCACTCCTTGGAGTGGCCGCCGTCTTCTCGACCTTCTGGTATTTTGAAGCACACATGCCGGGCCGATATCTCATCGCCACGTCGCCCTTCCTTGTCATTCTTGCCGCGAGAGGCTGGGTCCTCCTCCACGACGTACTGGGATCCCGGCCGCGGTTTCCCCTTGCCCCGGCGATCCTCTGCTTTGCATTCCTCTACCTGGCCGTCATCGGGGCCCGGGACTACGGCGCCTTCTTCGGGCCGCCTCTCGGCGACAACGAACGAACCCTCCCGACCCTGGTGAAGGACCTGGCCCTGGACAACGTGCTGATCCTCCACGCCGACATCCACCCCGAGTTCCCCCCACCCCTCTGTGCCAACGACACGTTTGCCAGCGGGTTCATGCTCAACACCGATTTCGACGCGGGTCCGATCATCGTGGCCCGCAACATCCCCGCGAGTCGCCTTCTCCTGGAGCGTCACCCGGATCGGGACGTCTACGTCTACGAATACGACTGCGAGACAACGACCGGCACCCTGTTCCAGCGCGTTCTCAGGAACGGAGTCGTGCAGTACGATCCGGTTCCGGCACCCGGCGCATGGGCCGTCCCCCGAACCGATCTGAGGTGGGCCGATTGAAAGACCTCATTCTCATCGCGCGTCCCGACCATTGGTTCAAGAACGTGTTCATGATTCCGGGGATCCTGCTCGTCCTGTTCTTCCACCCGGACTACCTGAGCCAGGTGGCCTGGCTCCATGTCGTCCTGGGGTTCGTCGCCGCGTGCCTGGTCGCCTCGGCAAACTACGTTCTCAACGAACTCCTCGATGCCGAGACCGACCGCCATCACCCGACCAAGAGCACCCGACCGCTCGCCTCCGGACGGGTTCGCGTTCGCACCGCGTGGCTGGAGTGGGTTGTGCTCTCGGTTCTGGGGCTCGGGCTGGCCTGGTCCCTGGGACCCCGGTTTCTCGTCTCGACCAGCCTGCTCTGGATCATGGCCCTCGCCTACAACGTGCCCCCGGTGCGGCTCAAGGACCGGGCCTACGGGGATGTCGTCTCGGAGTCCGTCAACAACCCGATCCGCATGGCCATGGGGTGGTATTCCACCGGGTTCAGTTCCTTCCCCACCCTGTCCGTGCTCCTGGCCTACTGGATGTTCGGGGCCTTCCTGATGGCGGCGAAGCGACTTGCCGAGTACCGCATGATCGGGGACACCGACACGGCCGGCCGCTACCGCAAGTCGTTTCGCACCTACAGCGAGACCTCCCTGCTCTCGAGCATCCTGTTCTACGTGACCCTGTTCGGCATGTTCTCCGGGGTGTTCATGACCCGATACCGGATGGAACTCCTCGTGGCCACGCCGGTCCTCGGGCTGTTCATGGCGCGTTACCTCTCGCTGGCCTTCCAGGCCAACAGCCCGGTCCAACATCCCGAGAGCCTGTATCGCGTTCGTTCCCTGATGGTGCTTACGGTTCTGGCCTTTGCCGTCTGCGCCGCGCTGCTGTTCGTGGACATTCCGTGGCTCAGCCGCTTCTTCGCGCCGGACACCCTGCCACCACCCTAGCGGCTCTCCCTACTCGATCGTCCCCAGACCGGCCAGCACGATCCGCGCCACCTCCCGCGCCACGGTAGCGGAATCCCCGTCCACCTCCCGCGCCAAGCGGCCCAGCGGCACGCCGGCAACCCCGGCGTCCAGCACCCGGCAGGTCAACGGACTCCCCTTGAGAAGCCTCCGCGGAGGGCCGTGCACCACGAGACGCTCTTCCGTGTCCCCCAGCCAGGCCACGTGGGTTGGCTCCACGACCAGCCGCCGCCGCGAACCCTCCCGCATCTCCCGTTCCAGCGCTGCCGAGGATTCCCGCCACGCATCCCGCCCGGCCATGGGCGGCGGCACCGGATCTCCCCACAACAACAGGTGGGTCAACCATCCGTCCCACTGCTCGGGACGTTCCGCCACTTCCGCTTCGAACAGCGCGTAGACCGCACGCGTCGCCGACTCCAGCCCCTCCCGTCCCGGCCCCACCCTGATGGGCTCCCCGAACGACACCACCCGACGCATCCCCCGCTCACGACGCGCGATGGAAGGAACCAGCGGCACCCCCGCCTTCTGCGCCATGAACGCCGGACCCAGGCTCACCGACAGGGAGAGCTTGAGGAACTGCACGACCACCGCGTGCTCCCCCCCCACCCGTCCGCCGACCCGGTTCCCCACGTCGGCGAAGATCACCACCCGCTCCCCGCCCCGCAGCGTGCGCACCGCCCGCAGGAGCGAGGTCGGCTCGGTCGCGCCCAGGATGGTGAGCCGGATGTCATGGGTGACCCCGATCCCGGCCCAGAACGCCTCGAAGTGCTTCTTGAGATGGGACGCGGCAAAGACCGAAACCCCGTCGGTGATGTGTGCCGCTTCCGTGGCCACGTAGTGGAACGGTCCCTGATGCAACGACATCAGGATACAACCGCTCCCGGCCTCGGCCAGCCGCTCCAGGTGCCGTGCGCCATCGACACGGTGCGCGCGCGCGCCCCGCCCCAAGTCGTCGTTGGCGAAGCGCCCGCGTTGGATCTCGATGAACACGTTGCGGGCCAGGCCACGAAGCTCGGACGGGGAACGGGTCTCCGAGAACGCGGTGGAGAGACTCACCGACACCAGACGCAGGATGTGCTCCCGTTCCGAACGTGCGAGCTGGAGCCGCATCCAGGCCCGGCTCAGGTTCCACGGCTCGCGCAGGGTGGAGAGCAAGCGGCCCCCGGCCGGGATCACGCGTCGCCCCCTCGCCCGGGACCGGCATAGGCCAGCCGCACGTTGCGCGCCACGACCAACGCGAGCACGGCCAGCCCCAGGAGCAGGATGAAGGAACCACCCAACACGAGTCCGCGCTCCAACAGGGATGCGTCCCCCCCCAACGCCTCATCGACCCGGGACAGGATCCTCGGCACGCCCTGTACGGACAACACCGCCAACAGGGCGACGAAGTAGACCAGGCTCGCCCACCCGTACAGAACAAGCCACCGCGAGCGCGGACCGTCCCCCCGTCCCAACAGCCGGCCCAGCACGTCCCGGGTGCCGCCCCGCAGGTCGCGGACCCCGGTCAGGTCCTCCACGATCCAATAGCCGTCAAAGCGCAGGAACGGGTTCAGGTTGAGCAACACCAGCCCGTTGATGACCAGCACCGCCCGGGCCCACTCGGGGTCGGGCCGCAGCCAGAGCCCCACCGCGGCAAACACGCCCGCGGCGAGCAGCTGGAACAGCATGCCCGCGGCGTCCACCAGGACGCGGCCACCGCGGGGCAGGTGACGCGCCAGGGAGACATCGGTGAACCAGACCGGGACGAACCGGTACATCCCGATCCCGATCGCGCCGGGGTTCAACCCCTGCGCCCGCAGCGCCGCCGCATGACCCAACTCGTGCCAGGCCAGGGAGAGGATCACCAGCAGGGTGGCCACCGAGACCAGCTGCGGCTGCTCCAGGGCCTCCTGGAGAACACCCGGACGGCTCAGGTACCAGCCGTTGAGAAGCAACGCGGGAATGCCCAGGGCCAGGAGCGCCCGGGGCCGGGCCAGCGGCGCCGCCAAACCGGCCAGGAACCGGGCCGCCACCGCGGGCAGAAGCGGAATCCGTAGCCACAAACGGGATGCAGGGGACCGAGGCGACGGCGGCTCGCCGTAGGCGACCAGACCCAGCGGCTCGAAGCGCTCCCCCAGGATGCGTTCCACGGTGTCGGGGTCCACCGCGGTTCCCCCTACCCGCGCATACTCGGCCGCCAACGCCAACCGGTCCCGCTCGCCGTCCACCAGTTGCAGGAGCCGGGCGGCTGCCTCGGACACCTCGAACACCCGCCCCTCGGGGGTCGAGATCACCGCCGGAGCGCCCGGTTCCGTGGGGGGGGTGAAGCGCAGATCCGGGTCCCGGTAGGGAATATCGGATCCGGTTCGCCGGCGCGGCTCTGGAGAGGTCGATGCCAACCGTTTCCCCCTAACGCAAGAACGCCCGCACAAGGCGGGCGTCTGCGAGGCCGAAACCAACTGGAAACGCTACGAAACGTCGCTGCTCCAGTAGCTCAGATCCTCCGAGAAATACCAGATATCCCATCCTCCGAACAACTCACGTCGCTCGACGATCTCTTCGACCGTAAAGGTCTCAAAGAGCTCGACTTGATCCTTGTCCTGCATGTTCCCTCCTTGAAACGATTCAAGACCTGCCCTGCCGGCTCCCGTCCAGGAGGGGCAGTCGCCGGGGAGGCTAGCAGACCGCTCCCGGGTCTGCAACCGCCCTAGTCCTCCCTGGAATCCGGGCCTTCCCCCTGCGGGGGCTCCCGATCCCGCCCCGGCCAACGACCGGCCTGCTTGAGGGCCATCACCAGGGCGAACTCGATCTGCGCGTTGACGCTACGGAGCTCGTCCCCGGCCCAGCGACGCACCGCATCGTGGACCTTGGGGTCAAGCCTGAGCGGAAACGCCTTACGGGCCGGCACGCTACTGGTACAGCGACCCGGTATTGATCACGGGCTGCGGGTCCCGATCGCTGCACAGGACGACCATCAGGTTGCTCACCATGGCCACCCGGCGCTCGTCGTCCAGCTCCACGATCTTCTGTTCCGACAGGCTGGTCAGCGCCTGCTCCACCATACCGACCGCCCCCTCGACGATCTGCTGCCGCGCCGCCACCACGGCCGATGCCTGCTGGCGACGGAGCATGGCCGCCGCGATCTCGGCCGCATAGGCCAGGTGGCTGATGCGGGCCTCGAGCACCTCGACCCCCGCCTTCTCCAGGCGATCCTGGATTTCCACCTTGAGCCCCTCGGAGATCTCCGCGGTGTGGCTGCTGAGGGACTTCTCCCCGTCCGCGTGGGCGTCGTAGGGATACCCGGTGGCCAGGTTCCGCAGGGCCGCCTCGCTCTGCACATGCACGAAATCCACGTAGTCGTTCACGTTGAAACAGGCCTCGGCGGTATCGACCACACGCCAGACCACCACGCAGGCCAACTCCACCGGGTTGCCGCGGTTGTCGTTGACCTTGAGGCGCCCGGTCTCGAAGTTGCGAATCCGCACCGAGACCGCCCGCTTGGTCATGAACGGGTTGGCCCACCGCAGCCCGGCCTCGTTTCCGGTCCCGATGTACTTCCCGAACAGCTGCAGCACCTTGGCCTCGTTGGGATTGACCACGAAGAGACCGATCAGGATCAGCAGGGAGATCACGAACAGCGCCCCGGCAAGGGCAATGCGAGGACCGCTCTCGGCCTGGATACCGGTGATGAAGACAAACAGGGTCACCACGATCAATGCGAGGCCGAGCAGCAAGATGGGGATGCCGGCCATATAGGAGACATTGCGTTCGCGCATGGACATGGACTTTCTCCCGTGTTCAGGTTGATATGATGTCATAGTGATATCATTTTGATATCGATTTGTCCAGCGCTATTTCAAGCTGCGCGTCGACGCTGCCAGGGCACAGCCCCGTGGGCTCGCGTTCTGGCCCCACTGGTGATCTCCACCAGATCGCCAGCTTCCCGGCGAAACGGAAGCCAGGCCAAACCGGCCGGATGGGGCCGGCTCTGTGGCTCGCGCAGGAAGCGAACGAACTCCGCGAAGTTGGCCCGGGCCAACGCCCCACGCACCCCCCACAACCAGCCGGCGGCCTCATCCGTTCCGTGCCGGGCCCCATGAAGGGCCTTCTGGCGGTGATCCAGCCAGGGACCCTCGGGAGGCGTTCGGGTGAGACCCACCGCAAGCCAGAGCTGGGCTTCCAGATGACGCGCCTCGTAGGCGGGGACATAGACGGCATCCGTGGGCGGGCTCTCGCCCCCCCCTTCCCCGAACACCCAGAAGGGCAACCAACGCCCCTGCTCTCCCGGATCCCCCTCGTGAAACCACTGACGAATGCGCCGCCGCTCCCCGTCCCTCCATTCCCAGCACAAGCCGCAGTTGGGACAGGGATGCAACCGGTCACGCTCGTCCGGGTCCAACTCCCACCCACACTCCGCGCAATCGAGTGGGATGAGCACCCGATCCGAGGTCGCCGGGACCGGGGCCTCGGGAGAGTCCGGATCGGGCAGCGAGGCGAGCGCTTCAGGGCTCACCGTGCCCAGCCCTCTCCCCGAGACCGCATCCACCACCACCGCCGAAGCCGGCTCCCCGCGAAAACGATAGGGCACCAGGATCAGGGGCACCGAGACCAGGTTCAACCGACGCTGCAGCACCGCTTCCCCCCGGTGCCAGTCCGGGTCGTCGGGCCGCCGGCGCTGCGCACCCTCGCGCCACGCCGAAGCCTGCTCCGCCGCGGTGTCGACGGCCACGTGGGGTGGAATCAGGCGGTAGTCCCTGGGAAGGGAATCGGGGTCGAGCAGGGTCAGCGGCCGGCTTCCCAGACGCACTCCTCCCCCTCGCCACGCCCCGGCCAGGGCATGGCCGGGTAGGGCATGATTGCGGGCCTGGACCGCCGAACGCCCTTCCCACACGTCACCGGCGGTGGGCGCTCCGGCGCCCCCCATGCGCGGCGCGGAGCGTGCCGGATCGCGCAGTTCCCACACCAGACACAGCCCACGGATCCAATAGAGCGGGGCCAGAACGCCTACCGGCTCATCGAGGGCGGTGACGCGGATGCCTTCCTCACGAAGATAGCGTTTGGCCGGCAGCACCGCGTCCCGGGGACGCAACTCCGGTTCCAGGAGCCACCCGGCGGCACCGTCCGGGTCGAGAAAGAACGCCGCACGGCAATGCGGACAGACCAGGGTCGTCGCCCCCTCCAGGGCGCTGACCGGACCTCCGCATCGCGCGCAAGGTAGCCGGAAGCAGGCTTCCGCGCTCACCCCGCTCTAGTCCGACGATCCCGTGGCCCGCTGGTCGTGACCGCAACGCGGACAGAACTGGGCCGAAGCGGGCAGAACCGCCTCGCAGGAACTGCAGTGGGCCGGCGCGTTGAGCGAGCCGCCGCAATGGGGACAGAAACCGGTTCCCGCCGCCACGCCACCGCCACCACCACCGGCACCGGCACCCATTTGCGGATGTCGGCCCAGGATGGCCTGCGGCAGCAGGAGCCCCATCCCGGCACCGACACCCAGACCCAACCCGGAGGCCGCACCCTCGCCCCCACCGGACGCACCCGGGCGTCCCAGCGCCTTGGCCGCCTGGTACTGGAGATACTGGTCCATGGGCCCCACCGCGTGGATCCCGGCCCGCTCGTCCAGGGCCTTCTGGACCTCCTCGGTCGGGGTGACCGAGGTGATGAAGAAGTCGATGAGATCGATGCCGAACCGGTGGAAGTCGTGCTGCAACTCCAACCGGGCTTCGGTGGCCAACTCGTTGTAGATCGCCGGCAGGTCCAACAGGCTGCTCAGGCGTTCCCCGAACAGGTCGTTGAGCCGGGAGACGATCACGTCCCGCAGGTACTCCTCGATGTCGTTGGAGGTGAACACCCCCTGCGTCCCGGCCAACGTGTTGAGACACAGGCTGGCGTCGGCGATCCGCATCGCGAACACCCCGTAGGCGCGCAGCCGCACCACGCCCAGCTCACGATCCCGGAAGGCGACCGGCTGACGCGTCCCCCACTTCATGTTGGTGAACACCTTCTGGTTCACGAACACCACCGCGGCCTGGAAGGGGCTCTTCCCGCCATACGGAAGACCCAGGACCTTGGAGAGCACGGGTAGGTTGGCGGTGGAAAGGACGTGGCGCCCGGGACCCAGCACATCCATGACCTGCCCGTCGCGCAGGAAGACCGCGACCTGACTCTCCTCGACCACGCACACCGCGCCCGCCTTGATGTCGGCCGTTCCCTGTTCGGGAACCCGCCGGATCATCTCGTTGCCGGTCTGGTCCTGCGCTTGAATGACTTCCAAGAAGATGGACATGGTCAGCTCCTTACGAGCGACTCACGCTCGTCGACGGTGTCCTCGAACTCGGTCATGACATGGGTCAACGCATCGCCGGGCCAGCTGGTGTCCCCGCTGCGCACGCCGGCATCCCACTCGGCGGCCAGACGGTCCAGTTCCTCCAGCGCCCCCCACAACTGCGCATCCAGGGCGAGAATCCCCTCCAGCTCGTGCGCCCCGATCTGCTTGCGGGCAAAGAGCGAGGCATAGCCGGTGGGAGCAAAACGGATGCGGTCCCGGGTCCGGTTGAGGGTGCGCAGGATGCGATCCGCGGACTCGACATCCTTGCCGGGCAGGGCCCGGATACAACCGGAGAGGGCCCGCTCGAGGCGCCCCACCGTGATTCCCAACGAACGGACCACCGCTTCACGCACCGCGCGGTCCTCCTCGCGGAGGCGCTCACGCTCCTTGTAGCCGCTGTACCCGGGAATGAGCGTGGCCAGGCGTTCCGCTGCGCGGGCAAGGCCGGACGGATCCAGAACGGGTTCGTGCGCCATGTGTCGAGGCCTCCTTGCGGGAAAAGGGATCTACCCCGGTTATCGGCGGATTCGGCGATTCCCTTGAGCCCGGCCCCCGTTCCGACCGGTTTGACAGAGGCTGATCGCGTGCCTAGACTGCCGGACGGCAAACACTTACCCCTCTTGCCGGATCCAGGGCCCTTTCCGGGAGACGCTCTCCATGTCGCGACTGCTTTGCCCCCTCCTTGTCCTGTTCACCCTGGGACTCTCCCCGGTCCTCCAGGCCGCCGACTCCCCTGCCGCCGTTCCCGATATCGAGACCTTCATGCAGATCGGATTCGCCGGAAGCCCGCGCATCAGTGCGGATGCGGGGACGCTGTTCTTCACCTCGAACAGCTCCGGGGTCAACCAGCTCTACCGGCTGGACCGCAAGACCGGCTGGCCCTACCAGCTCACCGTCTTCTCGGAAGGGGTCGATTTCTACACCCTCTCCCCGTCCGGACGGAGCCTGATCGCCGGGGTCGGTTGGGGCGGGAACGAGAACGCCCAGCTGTGGCTGCTGGATGCGCGCACCGGTCAGGGGGAACCCCTCACCGAACTCCCCGAGGTGCGCCACGAATCCCCCACCTGGACCAGCGATGGATCCCGCATCTTCTACCGGAGCAACGAGGCCGAGGACGGAAGCGCCGGAACCGACTTCAACATCTGGTCCCTGGACCTGGACACCCGCGAGCGGGAACAGCTCGTCGCCATGGAAGGATGGAACGGACCGGGAGACGTCAGTGACGACGACACCCGCATGTTCATCACCCATTGGGATTCCAACGCGAACAGCGACCTGTACCTGGTCGACCTGGCCACCGGGGAGACCACCCATCTCACCCCGCACGAGGGGGAAGCCACCTTCTTCGGCGCACAGTTCACCGCCGACGGGCGGCACGCCTACCTGATCAGCAACGCCAACCAGGACGGTCTCAACCGTCTGGCCACCCTGGACCTGGAAACCCTCGACCTCACCTACCTCGATCCCGAATCCCCGTGGGAAGTGCTCTCCCTGGGCATCTCCCGGGAACGGGATCTCCTGGGCTGGACCACCAACGAGGACGGCTACACCCGCCTTCACCTGATGGACACCGCGACCGGGCGCCCGGTCCCCGCCCCCCCGCTGGACGGTCAGATTGCCGGTTTCGAGTTCACCCGCGAGCGTTCGGGTCTGGTGTTCGGGTTCTCCTCGGCCACCAGCACCTCGGACATCTGGTACTGGGACTGGAACCGGCCCGAGCTCATCAAGCTCACCCACTCCACCTATGCCGGCGTGGATCCCAACCTGTTCCAGTCCCCGGAACTGGTGCGTTATCCCTCCTTCGACGGACTCGAGATCCCCGCGTTCCTCTACCTGCCCCCCGGCTACAAGGCCGGAGAGCCGGTCCCCTTCGTGATCCACATGCACGGCGGCCCCGAGTCCCAGTTCCAACCCGCCTTCATTCGCCACTTCCAGTACCTGCTCCTCAACGGCTACGGCATCCTCGCCCCCAACGTGCGCGGCTCGTCCGGGTACGGCAAGGAGTACATGGCGCTGGACAACTACACCAAGCGTCTGGACTCGGTGAAGGACATGAAGGCGGGAGCGGACTTCCTGGTGCGGGAGGGCTATTCCGCCCCCGGGTTGCTCGCGGTGAAGGGGGGCAGCTATGGCGGCTACATGACCCTGGCCGGGATCACCGAGTACCCGGAGCTGTTCTCCGCCGCCGTGGATCAGGTGGGAATCGCCAACTTCCGGACCTTCCTCGAGAACACCGCCGACTACCGCCGCCATCTGCGGGAAGCCGAGTACGGCCCCCTCAGCGACCCGGAGTTCCTGGAAAGCGTCTCCCCCCTCAACAAGGTGGACGCCATTCGCACCCCCCTCCTGGTCATCCATGGGGCCAATGACCCCAGGGTCCCGGTGGGCGAGGCGCAGCAGATCGCCGACGCCATCGAGGCCAATGGGGGCGCGGTGGAACTCCTCATCTTCGACGACGAAGGGCACGGGGTTTCCAAGCGGCCCAACGTGCTCACCGTCTACCGGCGCATGGTGGAGTTCCTGGACACGTACCTGAAGCCCAGGGAAAGAGCCCTGAAGGGCACCGAGTAGCCTTCCCCGGTCGTCCGGTTTCGGTCAACTCCGGGTCCCGGAGGGCCGAAAACAGGGTCGGGACTGGGACCCCGCAACGACCCCTTGGCCGGAACATTTTGGAGAGACATGACCCGTCGCCACCGCACGTACTGGGTCGTGGTCGTCTGTGGACTTGCCCTGGCGGGCTTCATCCCGTCGGCCTACGCCCAGGACGACTACGAACCCAACGACACCTTCGAGACCGCCTATGGCCCCCTGGTTTCCCTGGAGGCCTATTCCGCCTTCATGGACCCCCAGACGGACGAGGACTGGTTCTACATGGACGCCGATGTCGGCTCCTATGTGATCCGCCTCTCCGGGATCCCCGAGGGTCGGGACTATGACCTGTTCCTGTGGGCGGTCGAGGCCGGAGGCGACCCGACCATCATCGGGGACTCCCAGGCCGGTCCCGAATTCCGCGAGGAGATCATCGACGGCACGGTGACCGGCGCCGGGCGTTTCTGGATCCAGGTCAAGTCGGTCCTCGGCGCGGATGCGGTGGATCCCTACCTGCTCACGGTGGAGTTCATCCCGCTCACCAACCAGTTCCCCCAGGTCGAAGTGACCTCTCCCAACGGCGGCGAGCTCTGGCAGGTGGGTTCGCTGCAATCCATCACCTGGAACGCGACCGACGAGGAGGACGGGACCAACCTCACCGTGGATCTGGAACTTTCCGCCGACGGCGGCAGTACCTGGGACCCGATCGCCCAGGGCATCCTCAACACCGGGGACTTCTCCTGGGTCGTGCCCCAGATCGCGTCGGTGCTCTGCCTGGTCCGGGTGACGGCGCGGGACACCGAACTGGACCCGGGCAGCGACGTCAGCGACGGGCTGTTCACCCTCTTCGAGGTGTCCCCCCCGGCCAACGCGTCGGTCACCGCCGGGGCGATCCTTTCGCTACCCGGGGAAGTGGTGGACCTGCCCGTGACCGCGGAGCGGGGAAGCGACGTGACCGAGCTCGCCTTCACCCTGACCACCGAGGCCGCCGGCCCCGACTACCTCTCCGCCGTGCTGGACGAGAGCCTGGCCGGCCTGAGCCTGTCCATCGACAACCTGGGCTCGCGGCGTTTCCGTTTCCGTATCCATGGGGGGACGCTGCCCGAGGGCAACGGGACCGTGCTCCGGGTGAGCTACAAGAGCCCGGAGACCCTGGGCTTCTACCCGGTCACGGTGACCGATGTCGCGGCCGAGGATCATCTGGCCCGCACCATGCCGACCGACGCCACCGACGGCTCCATCATGGTGGCCACGGACGTCCCTCCCGGCCTCGTGCTGAGTCTTCCCGAGGAAATCCTCATCGAGGGGGGCCAACCGGTCACGGTGCCGATCGAGTTCTCCAGTACGGTGGCGGTCCGCTCGCTCGCCTTCACCCTCACCCTTTCCGGGGTCACCGCCACCGAGGTCATCCAGGGGCCCCGCACCGCCGGCGCCACCATGACCCAGGATCTCTCGGTCCCCGGCGAGGTTCAGGTGACCTTCACCACCACCGGCGCGCCCCTTCCGGAGGGGATCGGCACCGCCTGTTCGGTGGTGCTCACCGCCGACGCGGGGACCGGAACGGTCGAGTTCACCTCGTCGGAGGCCACCGGCGCGGACAACAACCTGCTGCCGGTCGATACGAGCGGCGCGGACGTGCGCACCCCGGTGCGGCTCCTGGATCTGACCGCCCATGCCGGGAACGACGGGATCCGCATCGCCTGGAAGGCGATCGAGGAGGGTGCCCATGCCGGGTATCGCGTGGTCCGGGAACCGGAGGCGGCCACGGCGTTGCATGACGGCTTGCTTCCCCCCGGAACCGACCACTACATCGACCGGAGCGGTACCGCCGACACATCCTACCGATACTGGCTGGAGGCGGTGGCGCGGGACGGCCAGGTGCAGCGGTTCGGACCGGTGAGCGCGACCGCGCCCTCGGGTCCATGGGTGGGTCAACCCTCGGCCAACCCGTTCCGGGGTTCGGTCCACCTCGCGGCGCGTCTTCCCGGCGAGGCCGAGGTCGTGGTGCTGGATGCCCGGGGTCGACTGGTCCAACGCCTGCGCACGACGACGGGAGACCGGTTGTTCTGGAACGGTCGTACCCGAAACGGAGCGATTGCTCCCGGCGGGATCTACTTCCTGCGGGTGAAGACACCCGGCGCCACGCTCACCCGCCGGGTGGTCAAGCTCCCCTGATCCCGGGACCCGCGCCCGCCTAGCGCGGTTCGCCGGTACCGAACGCCTTGCCCCGTTCGGCAAGACCGGGCATGAGACGTTCCACCCGGCCGCGCAGGAGAATGCCCGCGAACTTGTAGTCGCGCGGAATGGGGAACACGATCTCGTCCTTGGCAAAGTCGAAGAGTCCGGTGCGTCCCTCCCCCTTCGAGTTGTAGCCCATGGAGATCCCGTAGATCCGACCCTCATGGCGGAAGCTGGCCAGGGCCACCATGCGGGTGTCGTCGATCTTCCCCCCCATCAGCTTGTCGACCCACCCATCCACGTCGACCTCGAAATAGCCCCGGGCCAGACCAAACACCCGCACCTCCTCGAGCGTCATCGGGCGGGGAGGATCGTCCTTGTGCTCTCCCGGAATGACGAAGCTGACCGTCCCGAACTCGTACTCGTGAAAGGTGAGCGCCTGGGACCCGCGCAGGGTGCCCGGGTGGTACCCGATGATGTCGTAGGGCAAGGGCAGCTCGATGATCCGTGACGAGTGGACCTCGAGCGTGGCCACCGGGCGTCCGGCATGGGGCGATCGCACGAGCCGTGAGAGCGGATTGGGGGGAATCCGGGTGCGAGTGGCCTGGCGCGCCATCTCCAGTTGCATGCGCCCGACCGGAATGGTCCCGTAGTAGCCCCCTTCCACCACACCGAGCACGATGGCGAAGAACGGCTCCTTGACCCCCGGCAGCGGCGGCAGCGTTCTGGGCAGGGTGTTCTCGGCAACCGGGGACTTCGGGGGGGGCTGTGCGTCCACGGTCGAGACGAGGCCCACCCCAAGGAGGAAACAAAGCATTGGATGTCGTGTCATAGGGTCTCCAGGGATGCCGGCAATACCCTCCGAGGGCACAAAAAACGCCGAGGGATCCGCGTCCCCCGGCGTTTTTCTTCAAAATGGCAGCCCGTAGGGGAGTCGAACCCCTGTCTGATGGCTGAGAACCACCTGTCCTGACCACTAGACGAACGGGCCACGCTTTCGATCAATGGCTGGGGGACAGGGATTCGAACCCCGATTCTACGGTCCAGAGCCGCATGTCCTACCGTTGGACGATCCCCCATCCCGAAAACGGGTTGCCCCCCTCGGGGCAGGCCGAAGACCTTAGCAAATACGGGCGCGCGATGGCAACGCCGTTCCCGGCCGGGATCAGACGGATCCCCGCAGGCTTTCCAGAAGGGCCAACGACGCCTCGATGAAATCGGCCTGGGCCGGATCCAGACCGTGTCCCGGGCTCAGCAGGTCCAACTGGGCGACCACGCGGTCGTAATCTCCAAGATCCAGGGCTGCGCGGGCGATCATCCACCGGATGTCGTCGGCGCCGTAGTCGTCCTTGTAGGGGAACACGTAGTCCGGGATCGCCAGGAGGAGGGACTCCCCTTCCGCGATCACTTCCGCGGCGTGGTCCCGGGCTGCTTCGGCCAGGATCACCCCGGACTGGGCATCGGGTACCGCGACCGCCCCCATGCGCGCGGCACTGAAATGATCCAGGGCTTCGATGATCTCGCGGCGATCCAGGGCCACCCAACCCAACCCGGTCAGCGAGCCGGGGTCCCCCGGGGCGAATCCCAGGACTTCCTCGAATCGGGCCTCGGCCTCGTCCAGGTCTCCCGACACATAGGCCGTCCAACCGGCTTCCCGGATGGCGTCGAGGTCCGGTGCGACCGGGTTCGAATCATCGCCGCAACCGGGGAGGAGCACCAGAAGCACCAGGAACACCAGGGACACCAAGGGAACCGGATCACGAAACCGGGTCATGGGGCCTCTCCCAGACGAACGACCTTGCGGACCACGTCCTGCGCACCGGCGCGCACCCGGACGAAGTACACGCCCGGGGCTCCGGAGCGGCCCCCGTCGTCCCGACCATCCCATTGCACGCGGTGCTCCCCCGCTCCAAGCCGTGCCTCGAGCAGGGTGCGCACCCGGGCCCCGCGCACATCGAACACCTCCGCCCGGACCGCCGACTCGGCGTTGGTGCGGAAGGTGAGCGTGGTCGACGAAGCAAAGGGGTTGGGCGCGGCCAGCAGACGCGTGACCGCCGGGCCGGGGATACGGGTCGCCGCACTCGCCTCGAGCTGGAACCAACCCCACCGGCTCACGGGAACGGTGACCGTCCCGGTTCCGGACGCCGAGGGAGCCACGGCAATCCACCGTTCGCCGTCCCAGGCGCTCACCACTCCCCCGCTCCAACCCTCGGGTAGCGTGAACTGGACCTGCGTGCCCCGGGGCGCCACCGCGCCGGGCGCCCCAACCAACACACGCTCGCCGCGCCCTTGAGGCACCAGATCGGACAGCGATGCTTCTCCCGCCGGTAGGCGATGAACCAGCAGCGTTCCACGCCAGGCAGCCGGATCGGGCGCGAACACGCCGACCCCCGACGCCGCGGCGTTCACCCAACCGCTTTCCCGGGGAGCCTCCAGGGCGTCCAGGTCCAGGGCCGCCTGTCCGGCAAAGCCATCCGGAGTCCGGCCGGTCGCTTCCAGCCGGTGCGTGCCCGGGGTGAGGGTCACCGCCACGCGATGGAACTCGCGATCGGCATCCACCGTCTCCAGGCTGAGCGGCGTGGAGTCCAGCCGCAGGTCCCTCTCGGCCAGACGACGGGTCGCGGTGAGATAGAGGGTCGTCTGCTCCGGCAACACCGGGGTGGGAAGCGCGGCCAGGACGAGTCTCGGGGTCTGCGCTTCGCGCAGCGGGGTCCCGACGAACCCGGTACGGCGGTAGTCGTGATGAAAGGTCGGCCACCCCGGATTGGAGCCCACCTGACCGATGGTCTGATAGACGAACACCGCCGGCTCATAGCCGCTGATGATGACCTCGTTGAAACCGTCCCGATCCACGTCCTCCACCGTGACCCCCACGTCCACCGCTCCCTGGAGCTTGATGGGGAATCCGTCGACGAACGTCGCGTTCGGGTTGAGCCCGACCACCCAGCCCCCCAGGTTCGCGAAGGTCAGCTCCAGCTCGGGGTCGTCATCCAGGTTCATCAGCGCGGGCGAGCTGGTCGAGGGCAGCGAGTTCCCCAGCGCGTCGGTGAAACGGAACGGGAACCCGGGGAACAACGTGCCGTCGGCCTGCCACAGATAGGCGGTGCTGTTGCCGGAGACGACCGCGACTTCCAGGTCGCCGTCGTTGTCCACATCGGCCACGCTGGGCGAGGACATGATGTCCCGGTTCATCAGCGCCTCGCGCGGCCAGCCCGGAAGCAGGGTTGCATCCAGCCCCCGGACCTCGACCCACTTGGGTCCGTAGGCGTAGATGATCTCCAGGGATCCGTTGCCGTCCAGATCGGCGATGGCCGGGGACGAGGTGATCTGACCCTCGAACTCGATGGGCCACCCCTCCATCACCGTTCCGTCGTCGTCGAGTACGTAGAGCAGCCCGTCGGGGAACGTATCCAGGGGAAAACTGCGAATGGGAACCACGATCTCGCTCCGGCCGTCGTTGTCCAGATCGGCCGCGGCCGGCGTGCCGTAGCTGAAGTAGCCGCGGGACGTTCCGGGAAGGAACCGATGGAAGACGCCGTGGGTGGAGGGATCATCGTCCCCGTCGAGCACCTCGGAGCCGTCGTCCTCGAATGCCAGCAGGTCCTTCCCCGCGAGCAGGACCACTTCCAGGGTGCCGTCTCCGGTCAGGTCGGTGAGGATGGGGGACGAAATGAGCGGGGATCGATCCACCGGAGTGGGCTGGGGCCAACCGGGACGAACCGCGCCGGCGGCGTCCCAGACATACAGCACCCCGAACTCCCGGTCCTCCGCCGCATTGCGACTCTCGAAATCCGCATTGACCGCTTCCAGACGCCCGTCCCCATCGAGGTCTCCCACCGCGGTCGATCCCCAGAACCCACCCGCACCGGGGGAGGCGTTCCAGGGTCCGAGGGTGCGTGCGTCCTGATCCCCGTCCTGGAGTTCGGTCGCGTCGGCGTGGAGGGCATACATCAACTCGCGGCCGGTGAGGATGTCCAACACCCCGTCCCCGTCGATGTCCGCGACCGCGGGAACGGAGGCGGTGCCCAGGTCACTGGGGACCGGGAACCCGGGCAGAAGCGGAATGCTGGTCGTGCCGCGGGTGGTCGGTCCCGGCTGGGAAACGTTCCCGCTGGAATCCTGGGCCGCGATCCGATAGTGGAACACCTGGAGTGGGGGCAACGAGGCATCCTCGAAGATCCCGATGGCCTGATCCGAGAACCCGTTGATCCGCGCGAAGGGCCCCTCGGCCGCGTCCGCCCGATACACCACGAACCGGGCCAGGTCCGGGGGGGGATCCTCGGTGTAGTTCCAGATGACCCGGATGGAGTGGGTCTCCCCCACCGCCTCCACCCCCACCGGGGGAGCCGGAGGGACGAGGTCGACCGTTCGTTCGAACCGTGTTCCCGAAGGGGACGTCACCACGAACCGCAGCAGGGGCAGGGTCGCTCCCAGGGTCATCCGAAACGGCGCCACGCCCTCGTCCGGGACCACCGCGCCGGCATCGATCACGCCGTAGGCGGCCTGGGCCACCTCGAGGGTTCCCTCGCTGCCCGGTTCCAGGCTCAGGGCCCCGCTCAGGGCCAGGGAAGCCCCCGCACCCAGGTTGGTGAGCCGCGGCGCGATCTCCACCGTCTCCCCGGGCTCGGCCTCCCCATCCCCGTCGCCCGTGACCTCGGTCACGTCCAAGGCAAACAGTTCCAGTCGCGGAGCGGCCAGATGGAGCTGGCCTTCCAGGGTCCAGGCTCCCTGACTTGCGGTCAGGTCCAGGGTGAAGGGCAACACCAGCAGGTCTCCGGCGTCGGCGGCCACCTCGACCTCGAAGGTCACCCCGACCTCTTCCCCCACCGCGATGGATGTGGGTACCGCACCAACCTGCCAGGCCACCACCGGATCCGAACTCACCTCCAGGGCGAGCCCGGTCAGGTTCTGGGCCCCGATGTTGCGCAGGGTCGCGGTAACCGTCCCGCCCTCCCCCGCCTCCAGCCGTCCGTTGTCGTTTCCAAGGGGAGCCGCTTCGTCCGCGACGCCGATCGCCGCCAGGGAAGGATAGGCACCGGTGGGATCCCCGATCATGACCTCGGTGGTGTGGATCCGATGGTCCTTCGCGTTGACGGTGACCATGAAGCTCCCGGTGGTGCTCGCGGTCACCGGCAGGGTGACCCACCCGGATGCGTCGGTCAATCCACGCGCATAGAACTCCCCGTCCCGCATCGCCACCACCTGGGCACTCTCCAGGCCGCTGCCACCGGAATCCACGCGCACCGTGATCTCTCCGGCATCGAGGGCGAGGGTGGCCGGATGGGTCACCGTCACCTCCCGGGGGGTCCGGGACCACAACCGCAGATGGGGATCCCCAAGACAGGTCAGCGCGAACTGCGTCCAGCGGTGGGTATTGTCCCGCTGCGCATCCGCGATGAACGGAAGCTTGGAAACCGCGAACGCCTTGCCGATCCGGTCCAGGTCCACCGGGAAGCCTTCCGGGAGGAACAGCAACCGGTAGAACTCGACGTCGTAATCGTGGCTGGTGGTGGGAAAGTCCAGCCGCGTCGCGCCCATGAAGGCGACCGCGCCGCCATTGGGGTTGCGCATCAGGTGTTCGGCAATGCAGTCGAAGTCGAACGCGGCCGAGGTGCAGTTGATGGCGTAGAGGATCGACAGGCGGTCGCCGTTGATCAGGGCGTCCGCGTCGGGAATCCGGAGCGACTTCCCGTTGACTCCGACCGCCATGTTGTTGATGAACCCGTGCCCCACGTGATGGATGAGACCGTACCCCTCGTTGATCCGGTCGATCACCGCGGACAGCTCTTCCTGTTCCGCCCCGGGAAATGCCGTGTAGTTCTCGTACATCCGGGTGACGGACAGGGTGGGGGGAAGCCGGGTCAGGGTGTTCTCGGAGAGGGTCGCCCCGTCATAGAGAACGGTGTCGTCATCGGACCAGTTCTGGGGAAACAGCACCTCGGCCAGCATGAGAGCCGAGGCAGGATACCCCGCGTCGACGGGCGGATCCCCCTCGAACGTGAGCACCTTGTCCACCGCGACCCGCGCCTCCTGCGGATCCCGCACCGGCATCCGCCCGATCCACAGCTCGGGGAACAGGTCGGCGAAGTCGTTGGATCCGGGGGTGCTGGAGATGCCTTCCCCGAACTCGGCGTTCCGGTTCGCATTCCAGTCCCCGTCGAGACACTGGTAGTAGAGGTCGGTGGGAATCCGCTCCCCGCCAAAGAAGCGGGTCCGCCCGTAGCGCACCGGCACCACGGGCGTATCCCCGCCGAGACAGACCCACTCGGTTCCCCACAGGGTGAAGGCGTCGCGCAGAAAGAGACGGATCCGATCCGGCCCGTCCACACCCTGGGGATAGGTCTGGTTGATCCACTCGACGGTGCGCACCACCGCCGGGGTTCCGGTCGCGGTCTTCCAATCGGCCAGGCGCTGGAATTCCGACGCCAGTTCCTCGCTGGTGATGATCACGTACTCGACCGCGCTCCCGTCGAGGCTGGGGCGAAAACGCGGGTCGAAGGGCCCCCCGTCGCCCGGGGCCGCCGCGATCGACGCCAGGGGATCGGCCTGCGCAGGCCCGCCACCGACAACCCTCCCCCCCAGGTGACGAACCGGGAAGACGTCACGCAGGACGCGCCGGGATCGGACCGCGGAGGACGCATCGGGGTCCGGGGCATAGGTGACTTCCACGACCAGCCGGGTGGACAACACCAGTCCGCCGGCGACCGGGCGGATGGGAGCCAGCACTAGGGTCTCCACCCGCTGCCCGCGCAGATAGCCCCCGGCGCCGCGAGCGACCCACGGGGGTTGCCCAGCCCCGGGACTCGGCCCGGGAGGATCGAGGGGAACCTGTTCCACCGAGACCACCCGGAACGACTCCAGACGTTCTCCGGGCGGAGGGAGCAGGGTCAGGGGCACCCGCGGAAGATCGGGAGCCCCGGGAACCCGCGCCGGGATCCCTCCCTCGATGCGAACCGCGAAGCCACCCGGTACGGTCTGCCAGGACACATCGGCTGGATCAAAAGTCAGCTCGATCCGTTCCCCCGCCGCCGGGGAAACAGCCGCCACCAGGAGCATCAATACGATCAGACCCGACCGGGCAGAAATAGGCACGGCAGGCCAGCGCGAGTAGTTAACGATGAATACCTCCGGACAAGTCAGGACAGGGCGGACTATATCGGAAGTACCCCGGAGGGCCTAGTCGGTTCCCCGGGAAGAAGGGGTCAGGGAAGCAGCACGAGCTTGCGGGTCACCACGTCGCCGGCCATGGAGAGCCTGGCGAAGTAGAGACCCGATACCAGCCGGGCCCCGTTGGCCCCGCGACCGTTCCACAGCACCCGATGCTCCCCGGCGGGACGGGGCCCCGCGGTCAGGGTGGCCACGCGACGCCCCCGGATATCGTAGACCGCCAGATCCACCGGCGCCCCCCCGGTTCCCGCGGGAATCTCGAAGCGGATCTCGGTCCGCGCGGCGAAGGGATTCGGCTGCGGAGCCCCCAGGATCAGCCGCGGGATCACCGGTTCCAGCGGGTCGGCGGAGAGTTGGGTGGTAGGCGGGGCGGAGCTGTCGCCGGTACGCGCGCTGTTGCGGTGGAACATGGGCCAAGGCTGGTTGTCGGGGTCGAAGGCACCCGGGGAGTCCCACACGTACATGGACTCGTCCAGGCTGTGGGCGACCACCTCGGTCAGACCGTCGTTGTCGATGTCCCACAGCAACGGCCCCCCTTCGATCTTGTTCTGGGTGCCGATGGGAAACCCGTTGACCCCGCTGCCGTCGGCGTTGAAGGCGTAGAGGTTGCCGTCGTTCGCCCCGAAACAGATCTCCAGATCGGCGTCGCCGTCCAGGTTTCCGATCGCCGGAGAGCTGCGCAGGTTGATGGGGGCACCACTGCTGTTGGTGACCACGAAGGGCCACCCGCTGAACATCTGCCCGTTCTGTCCATGCCACAGGTAGGCCGTTCCGTTACCCGCGGGGAGGACGACGTCCGGGTAGCCGTCCCCGTCCATGTCGGCCACCGCCACCGACGCGTCGTAATCCTGATTCATGTTCGCCGCCCGCGGCCAACCCGGCGGCTGATTCTGGTTCACATCCAACGCATAGACCGTGAAATTGGAGCTGGCGAAGATCATCTCCGGCAGACCGTCCAGATCGAGGTCGGCCACGGCCGGAGAGTTCGTCATCTCCCCGCCGGTCACGAACGGAAAACCGGGCAGGGAGGTCCCGTCCGGGTTCATCACGTAGAGATTGCCGTCACGCGAAGCAACGATGATCTCCGGCATCAGATCGTTGTCCACGTCGGCAATGGCCGGCGTGCTGTAGTTGAAGGTGAAGCCCATGGCCAGGAACACCCCATGGGTGAGGGGATCGGAGTCCCCGTCCAGGACCTCGGTCCCGTCGTGATGAAAGGCGAAACAATAGCTTCCGGCGTTGATGAAGATTTCCAGGTCCTGGTCCCCGTCCACATCGGCCAGGGCCGCGGCCCCCCAGGCGGCCACGTTCCCGAGACCGTCCAGGTTGATGTTCCGCGGCCAGCCCGGCTTGACCGCCCCCGCGGCGTCCCACGCATAGAGCAGGCCGTTCTGGAAGCCCACTCCCACCACATCCTGGGCGCCGTCATGGTCCAGATCACCGCAGGAAGGGGGAGACCAGAAGGGACCCATCCCGGTGTTGGAGAAGACCCCGAAGGTCTGGATGTCGTTGTCCCCGTCGATCCACTCGGAGCCGTCGGAATGGACGGCATAGATCTCATCCCCACCGGTCAGCACCTCGGCCACCGGATCCGCGTTGAGGTAGGCAAGACAGGGTGAGGAGGACGTGGAGGCCCCGATCACGAACGGAAAGCCGAACGCGGGGGGCAGGCTGGTCGTCACCTCGGCGATGGACGACAGGGGCCCGCTGTTGCCGGACACATCCACCGCGACCACCCCGTAGTAGTAGCGGCTCAGCGGGGGAAGCCCCTCATCCAGATAGATCGAGACCTTGTCCTGTACATTGGGTGTGATGAGGGTGAACGGTCCGCCGACGTTGGAGGACCGGTAGATGCGGTAACCCAGGAGGTCACTCGCCCCGGACTTGGTCCAGTGGAGCTCGATCTCGCTCGCGGTGCCGATACCATAGAGCCCGGCAACAACGGCCGGAGCCGACAGGTCCAGGGTTTTGACCAGGACCACGCCGCGCTGATCGCTCACCGTGAGGTCGATGGGGTGCAAGGGGGATCCGTCGGTGGTGCGGATGAGGAAACCGTCCCCGTCCGCCGAGGCGCCGGGTGCAAGGTCCCCATAGGCCGAGACCCCGTCCAGGATGATGACCGCGGGATCCGAGGAGGTCAGGGTCGCGGTCAGTCCCACCGAACTGCCAAGCCCGCGGTTCTCCAGAACGGCCAGGATCGCGGTGTCCTCATCGGGCTCCATGCTCCCATTGCCGTTCCCGTTCCCGGACGTGTCGCTGACCGCGAGGGTCTCATGCACCAGTCGGGGCGCCCCCACGTAGATCACGAGCGAGTCGACGCGCGAGTAGCCGGCCGCATCGATGCGCACCGCGGTCATGAGCACGCTGCCATCGGGTACCGACGGGGCGACCACGATCTCCAGGGGATCCAGGCACGCGGCGCTCGATCCGGTCGGCAGGTCGGGACAGGCGGCAAGGCTGTCCAGCCGGGTGATCCCGGCCGGAACCTGGGTAAGCACGGCGGTGATTGCCGTGGCCCCCAGCGAACCCTCGTTGCCCAGGGTGAGCTCCAGACGCGCGGTCTCCCCCGCCTCCAGCGACCCGTCGCCATCCCCTCCCAGGGCGTCGTCCACGACGACCGCGCTGACAAAGAGATGGGGAGCAGCGGGAGGGGTGATGGTCAACGAGTCGACCCGTGCCCGATGGTTGTGCGCCCGGACGCCCAGGGTCAGCGGACCGGGCAGGTCCGGGGCGAAGATGAGGGTGGCCTGGCCGGACGGATCGGTGACCGCGACCGCATACGCGTCCCCCGGCTTGTCGAGACAGACCGTGGCCCCTTCGACCGGGCCGGACCCGTCGGTCACCTGCACCTGCACCTGGGTCGTGCCCAGCTCGAGCGGGGTGAGGAGGGTCACGCCCAGGGTATCGGGGACACCGGTCAGCAGGTCCATGCTCGGGTCGCCGAAAAAGATCTGGCTCAACTGGGTCCAACGATGTTCGCTGTCCCGATTCGAATCCGGGACGAAGGGAATCTTCTGCATCGCCGCCGCCTCGCCGGCATGGGTCACGCCGTCCTCGTAGACCAGCCTGAAGAACTCGTCCTGGTACAGGATCCCCTTCTCGGGCCAATCGAGGCGCGTGGAGCCCACCGACCCGACGAACCCGCCGTTGGGATTGCGCAGCATGTGCTCCGAGATACAGTCGAAGTCGAAGGCCGACGAGGTGCAGTTGATCGCGTAGAGGAGTCCCTGGCGGTTCCCGTTGGCGAACGCGTCGGCGTCTGCGTTGACCAGGGCCTGTCCACCCTCCCCCACCGCCATCGTGTTGCGGAACCCGTGCCCCACATGCAGGACCATGCTGTAGCCCGCATTGATCTGGGTGATCACGTCCGGCTTGGTTTCGTTCACCGAACCGGGAAACGCGTTGTAGTTCTCGTACATCCGATAGGTGGTCAGCGGGCTGCTCACGTGGCCCAGCGCCGACTCCGCGACGTTCGCACCGTCCCAGATCACGGTGTCCCCCTGGGACCAGTTCTGGGGAAACAGCATCTCGGCGAGGACCAGAAGCTCGTTGCCGAACGTGCTGGCCACGGGAAGCTGGTTCTCGTAGGCGAGAACCTTGGTGACCCAGATCGCCGCTTCGGCCGCATCCCGCACCGGAATCCGTCCCAACCACACATCGGGATACAGATCAGCCGAGTCGCCGGGAATGGAACCGATCACGTACGCTTCCCCGAACAGATCGTCCCCGTCCGCGTTCCAGTTGCCGTCGACACAGGCGTAGTACATGTCGGTAGGGATGTCTTCGCCCCCGTAGAAGTACGTCTTGGCGTAGCGCGCCGGGAACACGTCGCTGTCCCCCCCCAGCAGCACATACTCCACTCCCCATTCGACAATCGCTTCGCGGATGAAGTTCCGCACATCCTCGGCCTGGTCCACGCCGCGCGGGTAGTTGGCCTCGATCCAGGAGAGCGTGCGCACCACGGCCGGCATGCCGGTGGCCGTCTTCCAGTCCGCCAGCACCTGGAACTGTGAGGCCATCGCGTCGTCGCTCAGGATCAGGTAGCGGACCGGGGAGCCATCCACGGAGGGGCGCATCCGGGGCGAGAACGGTGCCATCCCGTTGACCGCGGGGTCCAGCTGCCGACGCGCACGCGGCTCCCCCGCATCGGCGTCGGCGGAGTCCCACGGGGTCGATCGGGGACGCACCGGTTCGTGGGGATCGGATTCGAAAACCGGCGTCGCCACCAGCCGGGTGGCGAACTCCAGCTCGTTGGTCCCCGCGAGCCAGCGGACCGGCAACAGGTCCACGCTGTCGACCCGGCGCCCCCGCAGGTAGCCACCCCCCACGAGTTCGTGATCGGGGGCGGCTTCGAATGCGGACGGGGAAACGGGGACGCGCACCACGTCCAGCCGCTCGACCCGCACCGAGGCGAGCCGTTGACCGGGAGGGGCGAGAAACGTCACGCGGTCGCGGGGAAGACCCGTCCCGGTGAGGCCGCCGAGGGCGTCGCCGGACAGCCGCACGCGGACACCTTCGGGAGTGGTGTCCACACGCAGGGCGTGCGGGTCGTAGCTACGAACCGACGGACCGCTCGAGGGCAGGCCGAACGCCGCAGTGGAGACCAGGCAGCAAAGAACGACAAGGATGCAGCACAAGGAAGCCCGGGGGGCCGGGGGCATGGACGCGGCCTCCTACTAGGATGCAGGGGTGGGGGACCTCAGAAGCTCAGAAGCAAAGCAAGCCAGACATTCCACCCAACTTGGCACGTCCACCGGGCGGAATCACCGGCTGCAACCGCAGGTAGGGATTCTACCAACGAGCGGGGCACGATGTCAAAACGCATCGTTCGTAACCGGCCATCCCCGCATGGTTTGGTCGAGTCCCATTGGAGTGGTATCCTGTATCGCCCTCAATCGCACCCCGAACCGGCAAGGATGACGCGTTTCCGATGAACTTCCCCGGCCTCAAGCCCCGACTCACCGCTGTTCTCTGTCTCGGCGCTCTCTTTTGCGCTCCGGTCGCCCAGGCAGGGTTCCCCCAGCCCGATACGGCCTTTCTCGCCTCGGCCGCCGGGGATATCGATGCTTTTGTCGAAATGCATGTCGGGGCCGTGACATCGGCCGCGGACGCCGTGGATGCCCTTTCGATCCTGCTCGTGAACCGGCGGGCCGCGTTCGGGAACCTGCTCAGCGACGGCGATCCGACTTCCCTGGACATGATCGAAACCCGGGACCTCTACGACGCGCATCTGGTCAGCGCCATGTCCGAACTGGTGCTGGTGGGGAGCGCCATCGACACCACCTACCCCTCGGAGGACGAGATTCTCCGCTTCGCCTTCGTCATGGGAGAACCCCTGGATACGGGCACCTCCCCGCTCGCCTTCATGGTGGTGGGAATGGCCGAGGTCGCGATCTCCACCGTGGACAGCCTGCGGCGGGACGAGACCTACCCCGACGACCAGGCGGCCAAGCTGGCTCTCCGGCTGATCAACGAACCGCTGACCCGCCACATGAGTTCCTACGACAACATGACCAGTCGACAGAACGCCGAGCGGTTCCGCCATGCGGCGGTGGTCAGCCGCATGCGATGCTCGCACGGCAACCCGTGGGTCCCGGTCGGCCAGAAGAACAAGGTCCACAGCAACGGTGACATCTCAACGATCTACTATCTGAATTGCCCCCAGGGCGATGCGACCACGGTTCAATACTATCTTGAGGCGGCAAGCCGACTTAACCGCTTGGCCGTCCGCCAGGACATGAAAACCACCCCGGAGAAGACCCGCCCCGGAGCCGGGCTGGACCCCTGAACCGGGAAGCTTGAACAGGATTCTGGGGGATATAACCTCCTTGCCAGTCAATAGTTTGCTCCAAATGTTAAGAAAGTGTTGATCCTCTCCCGTTAATCTTGCTAGGCTTTGGAGCGATCCAATCCGAGCAGGAATATGGCGACAGAACTGCTCACAGTCCGGCTTTGCTTTACTTGCAATAGGAGGTGCACCGATGGGTCGCAGAACTCGACTCGTGATTACCGCGCTCACATTTGGACTCTTGAGCGCGGGAACCGCCGCCGCTGGCGTTCCCGACCCTGGGTTGAGCACGGTGCCCAATGTGGTCGTGAGCCCCTTGGGGAACCTCACCTACACGGTCAACGTGCAGGGGTCCGGCGGACCCATTGACAGTGCCTTGGTGCAGCTCATTTTCTCGGACGAGGCGGA
This sequence comes from Candidatus Eiseniibacteriota bacterium, assembly GCA_942491735.1. Taxonomy (GTDB): domain Bacteria; phylum Eisenbacteria; class RBG-16-71-46; order JABDJR01; family JABDJR01; genus CALOCN01. Next base: position 2,780,514 of record CALOCN010000014.1, read on the forward strand.
CACGCTCGTTTGCTGGTGTGTCGGCGCGACGCACCCGGTGATCGAGGCGGTGACCAATGCCTCCGGCGACGCCGACTTCCTGATTTCGGGGGGTGGCTGTGTTGATCCCTCCGCATCGGTAAGCGGGACCATCGTCGAGGTCTACGCGAACGGCATCAAGCTCAGCGAGGTTGGGGTGGTCAGCCCGGATGCCGTCGACAACGGTGGCATCCTTCCCACCGCGGGTTGGAACCCGGGCGGGAGTTGCTCGGTCGGACTGTCCGACGCGACGTACCACACGGGGCCCATTTCCAGTGGGGCCTACGACTACTGCACGGACATCGATTCCGATGGAGCCGTGACGCTGACCGACGCCGTGGTGCTGACCCAGCCGATTTCCGCCGGGGATGTCTGCACCCAGGAGTGAACGAAGTCGCCCTTTCGTTTGTGAAGCCAAAGCCGAATCTGCGGAGCAGTTCGAGTTCCGGCACGATGCCGGGCTCCCCTCCGTTGTACACCCCTCTTGGAGGTGCAAAGATGCCACGCACGTGCCGAGCCCTTCTCGTCGCTGGCCTGCTGACCGTTTTTTCGGTCGGCGTAGCCGCGGCAAACATTCCGGATCCCGGACTGAGCGACGTTCCCAACGTGATTGCCACGCCGCTCGCATCCCTTTCCTATGTGGTAACGGTCAACGGCCCCCTTGGCCCCGTGGCCGGAGCCACGGTTGATCTCGTCTTCTCCGGTGCCGCCGATGCACTCGTTTGCTGGTGTGCAGGCACCTCGCATCCGGTCATCTCCGCGGTGACCAACGCCGGCGGGCAGGCCACCTTCAACATTGCCGGCGGCGGTTGCGTGGATCCCGCGCGACTCGGCGGCACGGTGGTCGAGGTCTTTGCCGACGGAATCAAGCTCAGCGAGGTCGGTCTGGTCTCCCCTGACGCGGTGGACTCGGGCGGCGTGCTTCCCACCTCCGGGTGGGTCGTCGGACCTCCCTGCTCGGTGGGCCTCTCCGACGCCACGTTCCACACCGGCCCCATTTCCAGCGGGGTCTACGAGTTCTGCACCGACGTCGATTCCGATGGCGTGGTCGCGCTGGCCGACGCAGTGCTTCTCACGGCTCCCATCACGGTCGGCGAGACCTGCCCCTAGTTCCCTTTCGTGGGTCCTTGCGGACCCAAGGCTCTCGAACGCCCGGTTCGGCTCGTGCCGAGCCGGGCGTTCCCTTTTTGCTACGCATCAGGAGTTTCGCATCATGGGCCGCCGAACCGCCTCCCTGCTTGTACTGCTGGCCGTGGCCAGCGCCTCCCCGTCCCGGGCCAACATTCCCAATCCGGGCCTGAGCACGATCCCCAATGTCCTGATCTCCGTCGACGGCACGCTGTCCTACACGGTGTCCATCCAGGGGCAACTGGGCCCGGTCAACCAGGGAACGGTGGAGCTCGTCTTCTCCGCCGAGGCCGACGGACTCCTGTGCTGGTGCGTGGGCCAGACCCGGGGCACCCTGAGCGCGCTCACCGACCCCAGTGGGACAGCCACCTTCCTCATCGCGGGGGGCGGTTGCCTGGAGCCCTCCCAGACCGCCTCGGGGGTGGTTTGCGAGGTCTTCGTCAACGGGTTCAAGATGGCCGAGGTCGGCGTGGTCGGCCCGGATGCGGTCGACAGCGGGGGAAGGCTTCCCACCGAAGGCTGGACTCCCGGATCGTCTTGCGTCGTGGGTTTGGCGGATGCTACGTTCCATTCGGGTCCGATCAGTTCGGGCAGCTATTCGTATTGTTCCGATCTCAACTCGGACGGTGCCGTCGGACTCCAGGATGGCGTCCTCCTCACGGATCCCATCACCCGCGGCGACACCTGCCCGCGGCAGTAGCGCACCTCTGCTCTCGAGGAGAATCATCATGGGTCGCAGCGCCGGTTCCTTCCCCGTTCTCCTGGCCCTCCTGTGGGGTTCGTCGGCCCTGGCCAACATCCCGGATCCCGGGTTGAGCACCATCCCTACCGTGGTGGTCTCCCCCTCCGGCACGCTCGACTACTCGGTGAACATCGTCGGCCAGTTGGGCCCCATGAATACCGCGACGGTCGAGTTGATCTGGTCCGCCGAGGCGGATTCCCTCATGTGCTGGTGCACGGGCGAGAACCATCCCCTGATCACCAGCACCACCGATCCGTCCGGGACGGCCGTGTTCAACATCGCGGCCGGCGGTTGTCTCGACCCCTCCCTGCTCAGCGGGGGAATCGCGGTCGAGGTGTTTGCCAACGGGTTCAAGATGGCCGAGGTCGGGGTGGTCAGTTCCGACCTGGTGGACGGTTCGGGAATACGGGCAACCCAGGGGTGGAACCCGGCCGGCTCCTGTGCGGTGGGGCTCTCGGATGCCAGCGCGCACACGAATGCATTCGCCACGGGGATCTATGACTTCTGCAGCGACATCAACTCGGACCTCACGGTCAGCCTGGACGACGCGGTGATCCTCACCCAACCCATCACGGACGGCTTGAGCTGTCCCCAGGCTCCCTAGGCTCCCCCTCCCCGGCGTCCTCGCCCGCCTTCGCGGCACGCTCGAGCCGCTGCAGCCGCTCGGCCAGGACGCTCTCGAATCCCCGGTCGGTGGGTTCGTAGAAGACCGCTCCGGCAAGCCCATCCGGGAGCCCACGCTGCCCCGTGAACCCCGCCGGCGAGTCGTGCTCGTACCGATACCCTTTTCCGTACCCCAACTCCTTCATGAGCCGGGTCGGCGCGTTGCGGAATACCAGCGGTACCGGAAGGCTTCCGGTCCGCTCGATGGCCTCCTTGATCCGCGACTCCGCGACGGTGACCCGGTTGCTCTTGGGCGCGAGGGCCAGGTAGAGCGCGGCCTGCACCAGGGCCGCATCCCCCTCGGGGCGCCCCAGGAAATGGACCGCGGCCTGCGCCGCCATGACCCGGCCCAAGGCATCCGGATCCGCCAGCCCCACGTCTTCCACCGCGATCCGCACCAACCGCCGCGCGATGGTGAGGGGGTCCTCGCCCGCGGCCAGCATGCGGGTGCACCAGTACGCCGAGGCCTGGGCATCGCTTGCCCGCACCGACTTCTGCAGGGCGGAGATCTGGTCGAAATGGGCGTCGGTGCGGTCATAGCGAAGCGCCGCCGACTGCAGGGCCTCACGCAGATGGTCGAGGGTAAGCGTGGCCCCGGCTTTGGCGTCTGTTCGCGCCGCCAGCATGGCCGCGGTCTCCAGGGTGTTGAGAAGCCGTCGTGCATCCCCGTCCGCGGCCTGGACCAGGGCGGCCATCACGTCGGGCGGACAGGCCGGCGGGCTGGGGAGCCCCCGTTCCGGGTCCGCGAGGGCCCGGGAGGCCAGCGTGGTGAGATCGGCTTCCTCCAGGGCCCGCAGCGTCACCACCCGGCACCGGCTCAGAAGCGCGGCGTTGACCTCGAAGGAAGGGTTCTCGGTGGTGGCGCCCAGCAGGGTGAATCGACCCGACTCCACGTGGGGCAACAGGGCATCCTGTTGCGCCTTGTTGAACCGGTGGATCTCATCCAGGAAGAGCACCGTGCGTCGCCCGCTCCTCGCGGAGCGACCCGCCTGATCCACCGCCTCCCGCACCTGCTTCACCCCCGCGGTCACCGCCGAAAGCGCGATGAGTTCCGCGTCGACGGCCCGGGCGAGGAGCCGGGCGAGCGTGGTCTTCCCGGTGCCGGGCGGCCCCCAGAAGATCAATGAGGGCAGCCGTTCGCCCGGGCCCAGCGCGCCGAACAACCGACCGGTCCCCATCAGATGGGGTTGCCCCACCACTTCGTCCAACGTGCGGGGTCGCAGACGTTCGGCGAGCGGGGCGCCGGGAGGCGGCGCATCCGTATCGGGAAACAGATCGAAGGTCATCCTGGAACTCCCGCCGGGGTGGGCCTCGGGACAAGCCGGGATCGCAGATAGGGAGCGGTGTGCGACGCGCGCACGGCCACGATCTGTTCGGGGGTTCCCTGGGCCACCACGCGGCCTCCCAGCACCCCGCCCTCGGGACCCAGTTCCACCAGCCAGTCGCAGGTCGCCAGCACATCCACGTCATGCTCGATCACCAGCACGGAGTTTCCGGCCGCGATCAGCTCGTCGAACAGGGTGAGGAGACGCCCGACCTCGGACCCGTGAAGACCGACGGTGGGCTCGTCGAGGATGAACAGCCGTCCGCGCCGTGCCCCCACCAGTTCACGAACCAGCTTGAGACGCTGGGCCTCCCCGCCGGAGAGGGTGAGGGCGGATCGGCCCAGCTCGAGGTAACCGAGCCCGACCCGGGAGAGCCAGTTCAGCGGACGGGCGACCGAGGGAACATCGTGGAAGTGGGCCAGCGCCCGGTCCACCGGAAGACGCAACACCGCGTCGATGCTCAGGCCGCGATAGGTGCAGCCCAACACTTCGGGATGAAAGCGTCCGCCGCCACAGGCTTCGCAAACCAGTCGGACATCGGCCATGAAGTCCATGTCGACCACGATTTCCCCGTCCCCGCGACACTCGGGGCAACGCCCCTCGGCGGTATTGAACGAGAACGCCCCCGGCCCCCGCCCGCGACGCCGCGCCTCGGGGGCCGCGGCGAACGCCTGCCGAATGCCGGTCCATGCCCCCACATAGCTGGCCGGGATGGAGCGGGAGGACCGTCCGAGGGGACTCTGGTCCATGATGGCCACATCGGCAAGCGGTGCCTCGACGAGGAGGGTCCCCCGCTCCGGATCCCCGACCGGTCCGGAGCGCGCACGCGGTTTTCCCGCGCTCCCCCACCGGGCCAACAGCGGGACCAGGACCTCGCTCACCAACGTGCTCTTCCCGGAGCCGCTGACCCCACAGACCCCCACCAGCACCCCGAAGGGGAGGTCCACGCTGATCCCACGCAGGTTGTGTCGACAGGCATCCCGCACTCGCAGCCAACCCCGGGGATCGCGGCGCCGGACAGCGAAGGGAGGGGGCGGCGCGGCCAGGAGTTTCGTGGTCGGGGACGACGGGCCGCCCAACCGGTCCACGGTGGGCCCGCAGTAGAGGATGTCTCCCCCCTCCCGTCCCGCGCCCGGCCCCACGTCCACCATCCAATCCGAGGCCCGCACCACCTGGTGGTCGTGTTCCACGACGACCACCGTGTTGCCAAGATCCTTCAGGTCACGCAGGACACCGAGGAGCCGGCCGGTGTCCCGCGGATGCAGGCCGACCGTCGGCTCATCCAGGACGTAGAGGGCATCCACGAGACGCGCGCCCAACGCCTGCGCCAACTCGATGCGCTGCGTCTCCCCCCCCGAGAGGGTCCGGCTGGGGCGATCCAGCCCCAGATAGTCGAGCCCCACCCGACCCAGGATCTCCAGACGATGCCGGAGGTCCTCGAGCAGCCCCTGCACCGTTTCGGACGCGGAGAGGGACAGGGAGAGGCGGTCCAACGCTTCCCGCGCCTCTCCCACCGTGTCGGCGATCCACTCGGCGAAGCCGCGCTCCCCCACCCGGACGCGTCGGCCGGCCGGTCCCACGCGACTCTCCCCGCAGGCGGCACAGGGACGCGGGGTCTGGTAGCGCTTGACCAGGAACCGCGCCCCCGCCTTGTAGCGCTTGCGGGCCAGCTTCTCCAGGAATCCCAACGCCCCCGGGAACTTCCCCTCGCCATGGATCAGCACCTTCTGGTCCCGGGGAGACAGTTCTCCGAAGGGCACATCCCGCGGGATATCCCGGGTGACCGGCGAGGCGGCCAGCTTGCGCGCCATGGTCCCCTTCCACTTGCCCGCCCACGGGGCGACCGCCCCTTCCTCCAGCGAACGCGTCCGGTCGGGGACGATCCGCTCCGGATCGAAGGTGAGCACGGCCCCGAACCCCTCGCACTCGGGGCAGGCCCCGACCGGGCTGTTGAACGAGAAGTGAAGCGGGTGGGGGTCCGGGTAACCGGTGCCGCAGGCGGAGCAATGGCGTCCCAGCCGGTAGGTTGCCCGCCGCTCTGCTCCCTCCACCCGCACCTGCCCCTCACCGGCCCGCAGCGCCGCCTCGACCGCTTCGGCCAGACGACCCCGGTCACCGGCCCGAACCCGGTCCTGGAGGACCCACCAGACCGGCGCGCGCCCGGGCGCGGACTCGAGGGGAAGGATCGTGTCTTCCGCGACCACCCGCAGGTATCCCTCGCTCCGCAACCGGTCCCGGGTGGCCGCGGCGCCCGACACCGGTCTGGGAAAGCTCACCCCCAGCCGGTCCTGGGCCTCGACCCAGTCGCCCAGGATGGCTTCGGGGGTCCAGCGGGGCACGACCGCGTCGCAATCATCACAGTGTACGGTGCCGATCCGGGCAAAGAGGAGCCGGAGATAGTCCGCCACTTCGGTCGCGGTTCCGACGGTGGATCGGGGGCCCGAGACGCCGGCCCGTTGCCGTACCGCGATCGCCGGGGCCAACCCCTCCGCGCGGTCCAGGTCGGGCCGGGGCAGTCGCTCCAGGAATCGGCGACTGTGCGCCGACATCCCCTCGAGAAAGCGTCGCTGCCCCTCGGCGTACAGGGTATCGAGAGCGAGGGAGGACTTCCCGGAGCCGCTGACCCCGGTCACCACGGTCAGGGCCCGGTGAGGCAGACGGACGGTTACGTTGCGGAGATTGTGCTCTCGAACCCCCTCCAGAACGATCCATCGGGAAGGGCGATCGGCGTTGGGCATGGGCTCATTCTAGCCAAGACCGGAACAACGCGCAGGCAAATGAAGAGGGGCCAGCGACGTAGGAGCAAAATGAAGAGGGGCCAGCGACGTAGGAGCAATGAAGAGGGGCCAGCCGCGAACTCGTGTTCGCAGACTGACCCCTCCAGAGCGCATCCCCCCACAGAGGCAAGGACCCAGCTCGGACCGCAAGGACCGGCCAGGAAGCTCTTGACCGATCCGCTTACCGCTTGGCCTTACGCTTGGCGGTCTTGCGCTTCGCGGTCTTCTTCTTGGCTGCCTTCTTCTTGGTCTTCCGCTTAGCAGTCTTCTTCTTGGCAGCCTTCTTCTTCGTCTTCCGCTTGGCGGTCTTCTTCTTGGCTGCCTTCTTCTTGGTCTTCCGCTTAGCGGTCTTCTTCTTGGCAGCCTTCTTCTTGGTCTTCCGCTTGGCGGTCTTCTTCTTGGCCGTCTTCTTCTTGGCCGTCTTCCGCTTGGCGGTCTTCTTCTTGGCTACCTTCCGCTTGGCAGTCTTCTTCTTGGTCGTCTTCTTCTTTGCCATAGACTTCTTCACCCCCCTCCTTGGGTTTGGGTCGAGGATCCGTTCGAGGGATCCCCGATGAGCTCCGACACCGACCGCAGGATGCGATCGAGATCGAAGGGCTTGCGAACGTAATCGTCCACCTCAAGTTGTCGGGCCGCCTTGAGCACCTCGCGGTTGCCGAATGCGGTCACCAGGATCACCTTCGAAGTCACGCCGCGTTCGCGGACGTTGCGAAGCAGATCCATTCCGGTCATTTTCGGAAGCTTGTTGTCGAGGATGAGGAGGTCATACCCGGATTTGCCGAGCTTCTTCTCGGCACTCTCCGCAGTGTGAGTGACCGTCGTCTCGTAACCGGCCTCGGTGAGGGCGGTCTTGAGCGTTCGGGCCAACAGTCGTTCGTCCTCGACGATCAAAACGGACTTGGCCACGACGATCCCCCAATCCTCCGGGGTTCCCTAAGGCAAGACACGGGCCAAAATCCAGGGGAATCTTATAATTCGTTGTGCTGCAACCGTTAAGGAGAGCGGTTGGCCGAGGGGTGGATCCGGGAACGGTTGCCCCGGAGCTGTAAGCGTCTAGATTCTTGATAGTTAGGACACCGAACCAGAATTTCAACAGCCCTAACCTTCATCAAATCAATCAGTTATGCTAGAACTGCCCAAAAAGTCGACACTGTCCAATTGTTTGGCAGTCAGGCGTCCGTCAGGGTGGCGCGTTGTTCGAGGCGCTTGAGTCGGTCCAGGAGGCTCTGGCGGGAAATGCCGAGCAAGCGCGCCGCTTTCGACTTGTTGGACTCGGTGTGCTCGAGCACCCGAAGCACGTGGCGATCCTCGATCTCCTGGAGGGTGGGAACGCGTTCCGCAAACGGAGCCTCGTCGGCCAGGGGCCCCGCGAGATCCCGGGGCAGATGGCGAGCGGCCAGGATCGGTCCCTGCTCGAGCAGCACGGCCCGTTCGATCACGTTCTTGAGTTCCCGCACGTTCCCGGGCCAACGATAGGCACGCATGGCATCCATCGCCTCGCCCGAGATGCGGTCGAACCGTCGCTGGAACTTGCGGCTGAAGTGGGCCAGGAAGTGCTGGGCGAGGAGGAGGACGTCGTCCCCCCGCTCGCGCAGGGGCGGCAGGTGGATGGAAACCACCTTCAACCGGTAGAACAGGTCCTCGCGGAAGGTGCCCTTGGCGATTCCTTCCGGTATGGACTTGTTGCTGGCCGCGACGACCCGGATGTTGACCTCCAGGTCGTCCGTACCACCCACCCGCTTGAAGGTCCTCGCATCGAGGAATCGGAGGAGCTTGGCCTGGGTGACCATGGGCATGTCGGCCACCTCGTCGAGAAACAGGGTTCCCCCGTCGGTCAGCTCGACCAGTCCCGGCTTGGTCTCCCCCGCGTCCGTGTACGCACCCTTCTCGTGACCGAACAGTTCGTTCTCGATCAGGGTCTCCGAGAAGGAGGAGCAGTTGACGTCCATGAACGGCGCCTTGGCCCGGTCACTCAGCTCGTGCACGGCCCGGGCCACCAACTCCTTGCCGGTCCCGCTCTCCCCGCTCACGAGCACGCTCGTGGCATCGGACCGGGCCACCTTTTCCACCACGGACAACACCTCGAGCACGGCCGGGCTCTCCCCGATCATCTGTTCCTCGGAACTCGATCCGGTCTCGCGGCGCCGGTAGAGCGAAAGCTCGAGGGAGGTCTCCGCGTCCCGATGTGCCCCGTCCACGGTGTGGAGCAGCTGCTCCAGCTCGTAGGGCTTGGTGAGGAAGTCGTAGGCCCCGCTCTTCACGCACCGCACGGCCAGCGCGGTATCCCCGAACGCGGTGATCATGATGACCCGCACCCGGGGATCGAGTTCGAGCAGGGTATCCAGGACGTCGGGTCCCTCGGCGTCGGGCAGGTTGTGATCCAGGAGGACCACGGCCGGGCGGATACGGCGGGCTTCGCCGATACCCTCCGCCGCGGTGTGGGTCACCTTGACCTGGTAGCCGCGATCGGTGAGGACCCGGTTCAGGGAGCGGCCCACCGACGGCTCATCGTCGATGATGAGGACGTTGCGGCTCACTTCGGTCCCTCGTCCTCGGGCACCATGGGAAGCGAGATGCGGAACGTCACCCCGCCATGACGACGGGCCCGCGCGGTAATGATGCCGCCATGACCCCGAACGATGTTCGCGGAGATGGCCAGACCCAGACCGGTTCCGTTGTGCTTGGTGGTGAAGAACGGTTTGAAGATGTCGTCGAGCAGGTCCTCGGGAATCCCGTGGCCGGTGTCGCTGAGAAAGATTTCGGCGGCCGGGATGCGATCCGTCCGGTAGCGCCTCACCGTGGTCGTCACCTTGAACTTGCCACCGTCCGGCATGGCCTCGAACGCGTTGTGGATGAGGTTGAGCAGGACCTGCTGCAGGAGGTCCGGGCTGAACACGAACTCGGGCAGATCCTTGCCGAGGTTCCGGACGATCTCCACCTCCCCACCGGTCAGGCTGGCCTCCATGGAGTCCAGCACCCGATCCACAAGCCCGTTGAGGTTCGCGCGCTCCCGCTTGCCCTCGGCCGGGCGGGCAAAGAGCAGCAGGTCCCCGATGATCTGCTCGATGCGATCGATCTCCTTGATGACGTCGGTGAGGTCCTCGTAACGGGGATGATCCGCGCCCAGCTTGGAACCCACGAACTGCACCGTGGTGCGGATTCCGGTGAGCGGGTTACGGATCTCGTGGGCCACGCAGGCGGACATTTCCCCCAGGGAGACCAGGTGTTCCTTTTCCTCCTCCGGGTCCCGTTCCGCATCGGGTGATGCGTCCCGGACCGTGACCACCATGCCGGCTTCCTGCGCGTCCTCCACCAGGGGGTGCACCCCCACCTTGAACAGACGGCGCCGTTTCTTGACCCTGGCCTTGAGTTTGCGCCCGATCGCCGGCGCGGCCAGCTGGTCCACCGGATCGGTGCTGCACCAGGTGGGGTCGTCGGTGCGGATGATCTCGGTGAGGTCCTGTCCCTTGAGTTCCGGGAACTCCATGCGCAGGACGGCGCAGGCGGCGGGGTTGGCAAAGAGGACGCGTCGCTTGACGTCCAGGATCAACGTCGGGAGCGGCAACGCGGCCAGGGCAAGTTCCTGCAGATTGGCGGCGGTTGCCGAAGGCATGGCGCTCTCCCCGAATGGATTCCGGTCAGGGTTTTCGCCGGCCGGTCTTCTGCTCCGTGGCGATCGCGAGCTTCTCCGCGCCGGCGCCCCTGGCCCGATCCATGATCTCGACCAGCTTACCCAGACTTACCGAAGTATCTCCCCGGATGAGCACCGCCTTCTTCGTGTCGTCGGCGAGACGCGCCCCAAGCGCATTCTCGAGTTCCGTGAACTCGATCCGATCCTCATCCACGTACACGGTTCCGTCCTCGGTCACCGTCACCACGATCGGCTCTTCCGTCGTCGGCGAGGGATTCTCCGAGACCGGCGGCGTCACCGGGATCTGTGTTGGCAATATAAACGAAGACGAGAGAAGAAAGAAGATGAGAAGGAGAAAGATGAGATCCGCGAAGGCCGAGGTCTCCATGCGGGAGATGGTGCGCTCTTCCGGTGTGAAGCGAAGCATCACACACCCTCACTCGACCCGGCGGTTCCCCCGCCGTCGAGCGAGACCAGCATCTCCTGGGATGCATCCTCGAGTTCACCGACCAGGGTCCGGATGCGGGCCACGATGTAGTTGTGGGCAAAGAGGGTGGGGACCGCGACGGTGAGACCGGCCGCGGTGGTCAACATCGCTTCCCAGATACCTCCGGCGAGGACGGCGGCGTTGACGTTTCCGCCCAGGGTCTCGATCTGCTGGAACGCCTTGATCATGCCGAGCACGGTTCCGAGGAAACCGAGCAGGGGCGCCCCCGCCACCACCGTGGCCAGCACATCGATGTGCTGGTGCAGGCGTCGCGCCTCCTTCTCCCCCTGGACCTGGACCGCTTCGCGCACCCGTTCCGGACCCGTACCCCGCATGGCGAGCCCGGCCATGAAGATGCGAGCGAGGGGATTCGGCGATTCCTTGGCCTTGGCTTCCACCTCCTCCAGGTGGCCGAACTTCAGCACGCCCTGGATACGGATCTTGAACGCGTCCATCCGACGCTTGGTCGCCCGCACCAGGACCAGCCGCTCCAGGCTGATGGCCAACGACGTGATCGACAACAGCACCAGGGCGAACATGACCGGGCCCCCGCGCACGAGCCAGTCCGGTAGAAAATCGAACATCGAGCCTCCTCGTCAGTTGCCGGTCACCAGACGGACTCCGGCATAGATTCCAAATCCGTAGGCGGGTACCCCCGGCCATCGCACGTCCTGGACGTTGGTCAGGTTCTCGACCCGCAGGGCCAGTTCCATCCACCGGGCCCCCAGGGGGAGTCCCGGGGCACGATAGCGATAGGCCGCTTCGACGTCCCACCGCACGAAATCCCCGTAGCGGACCCCGGTGTCGTCACGACGTCCCGAAACAAGCAGGGTCGAGGTCTCGACGCGCCAGGGTCCGGGGTGCCAGGCCAGGCTCGCACTCCCCTCGAACGTGGGCACGTAGGCCAACGGCTCGTCGGCCACGGTGACCCGCCGACCGGTACCCCGCAACGACAGATCGAAGGCGCTCCAACCGGCCTCGGCGCTCATGCCAAGGGCGGTTCCCACCGCCTGATCCACCGCCACCTCCCGGAAGAACGCACCGTCACGCTTCCAGGTGCGGGCGTCGGACTCCCGGTACGCCTCCAGGTGCGTCCCCAGCGAGAACCGGTCCCGCGGCGCCCAGCGAACGCCACCGGAAAGATCCACATCGCGCCGTACCGCCAGCAACGAGAGATCCGGGGTATTGAAATCGCCGTTGGTGACGAAGGTGGTGCGGAAGTCCAGGGGGATCAGCCGGGGTTCGGTCCGTGCCCAACCAGTCACCGTGGAGGAAAGTGGCCCCTCGATGCCCGCCACCGGAAGCAGCATGGCCTGCGGGCCGTAACCCGAAGCCCGTACACCCACGTAGAGCCCCCGATTCATCTCGAGCACGCCGCGCACATCCCCGTGACCGGTGCGGGATTCGCCGCCCTGCTGATGACGCAGGATCGCCCCGGTCACATCCAGACGCAGGATGCGCCCGGCCACGTCCAGCGCGCTCCGCCCGTCGACCCACACCTGATCCGTTCGCCAGGACCCCGAGACCCCCGCATCGAGATCGCCACGCACCACGGACACCCCCAGGGTGGTGCCCTCGGGGGCGACCCGCGGAAGCTCCACGTCCACGCGTCCGCCGATCCAATCCGCTTCGGTGGCGTCGGGATTGAGACCCAGGTCCCCCGCCGCGCCGTCGTGCCGCCGGGTCACGTCGCCCGCCACGCCCACCGAGGCACTCGCGGCCGTCCATCCCACCGCCGCTTCCAGATCGGTGCGATCGTAGGAGGGAAGACCATGGCGCGCGTCGGCGAGGGTTTGCCGCGCCGCCCAATGGTAGTGCATGTCACGCAACACCCCGCCCGCTCCCAGTTCCAGGAGCAGGGCAATGGGAGCGCCTCCCCGGACCCCGGCCAACAACCGGGGTGAGCCGGCATCGCGCGGGGTCGTCGTGGTGTTGGAGGCCAGCGACGGGGACTCCGCAACCGGAGCGGGAGTGGTCAGACGAACCGCGGTCTCGGCGAGGATCTCCTCCCCCCACAGGAGCCGGGCCCACGGCCCCTGCTCCGGTGCCTCGATCCGCGCCCTCCCCACCGGTTCGCTCGGGACGACCCGCCAGGGCTCGCGCCACTGCGCCGGGTCCACATCCGTGGCCAGACGCCGACTCCAGGGGGAATCCGGGTACCCCTCTTCCAGGCGGAGACCGATCAGGTCCGCGTCCTCGGGGGCGCCGGAAGCACGCAGCAACCGCGCCCGGTGGAACAGGATTTCCGGTTCCAGCGAGGCCGACCCGGGCGCGGACTCCAGGGCCCCGATGCGTTCGAGAGCCTCGCCGGTCTGCCCCGAGCCGGCCAGGGCAAAGATCTCCACCCACCCGGTGTCCCTCGCCCCAAGTCCCTCACCCCGCTCGCGCGCGGTACGCAGATCACTGAGGGCCGCCGCCGGGTTTCCGGCCGCGATCTCCAGATGCGCGCGCACCAGGTAGACGTGCCCCCGCAAGGGGGACGCGGTCCAGGTGGCCAGCCAGGTATCCGCACCCCGCAGGGCCGCCGCGTCGTTCCCTTCCAGGAACCGCAGGCCCAGTTCCCGATAGGCCACGCGATCCGGGGTCTCGGGAACCGAGCCCTCGGCCGTGTTCCCGGCCCACGCGGCCAGGGCGTCGGCCGTGGGCCGCCAGACGGCCGGCAGACTCGCGGGGGGAATCGCCGAGAGGGCGTCGGTGGTGCTGCGCGCATCGCCGCGGATCTGGTCGGCATGCGCCCGCACCAGTCCCAGCGCGGCCCGGTCCAGACCGCTGCCCACCACCGCGACCCCGTCCTGGGCCGTCCCGGGGTCGTCCATCCAGATCGCGAAGGCCATCACCGCCTCTTCACCCGGACTGCGCTGTCCCGGAACCGGCAACGTGGTGGCCAGACGGGCCGGATCCCGATCCTCCAGGGCGCGCCACGCCGCCAGTCGCCGGGTGGTGGCTCCGCCATCGTGAAACGCGAGACGGTAGAAGAGGGAATCCGCAGCCTGGCGATCCCCGAGCGCCACCGCGGCGGCGAAGGCCAATTCCCGGGCCCGCCGTTGGCCGTCCAGGGTAGTTGGACGGGCGGCGTTCAGCGCGTCCAGGACCTCGGTCGGCCGATCCTGCAGCGCCGCCTCGACCGCCGCCGCCCAGGCCCGCTCCACCGCTTCGGTCTCGGGACGCGGGGGGACCGCCACCGGGGAGGTCGTCCGGTGGACCTCCATGGCTCCGGAAGCCACGGCGCTTCGGTACAGACGCCATCGGTCCAGGCTGGCCATGGCGGCCAGTGGAACCCGCCCGGGAGCCACCGGTCGGTAACCCGGCCAAGGCTCGGGTCCCAACTCGGGACTTGGCGCCCGGACCGGAACGGGGGCCGCATCCCCCGCCCACAGTTGGGTCGCCGAGAACAGAACACACAGCATGAGCCCGCCGGCCGCCCGCATCGCGGACCGGCGCCCTGGATAACTCATTCTCCCTGCCCTCCTTGGAGAATGCGCAAATGAACTCGCCTCACCCCGTAGCGATGCACGGTGAGGATCTCGAACCGCACGGACCCTACTTTAACCCGCTCGCCCACCTGTGGGATCCGTCCGAATTCATGAAGTAGGAGTCCACCGACCGTTTCAAACCGCTCCTTGGAGAGGGCAAGCCCCAGCTCGTCGTTCAGATCGTCCACATCCAGGGATGCATCGATCACGTATCCATCCCCGGAACTCTGGATGGGGCGGTCCACTTCCTCGTGTTCGTCGGCCAGTTCCCCGGTGATTTCCTCGATGATGTCCTCCACCGTGACAATGCCGACACAGGCGCCGAATTCGTTGACCACGAGGGCCATGGTCTCGCGCCGACGCTGCAGGTCCAGGAGCAACCGCTGGATGGGCGCGGTTTCCGGCACGATATGGATGGGACGGACATAGTCGGCCACGCTGGGCCGCGATCCCTCCTCGTAGAGAACGTCGAAGACGCTGACCAGCCCCACCACCGCATCCACCCGATCCCGGAAGACGGGGAACCGGGTGAATCGCTGACGCCGCGCGAGGTCCAGGAGGCTGGGGACCTCGGCCGTCTCGGAGATCATGACCACCTCGGGCAGGGGGAGCATGACCTCACGGGCCACGGTATGACCAAAGTCGAACACGCTCTCCAGCATGTGCCGCTCGCGCGCGCCCAGACGACCACGCGCCTCGCGCACCAGTTGCCGGAGTTCCTCCCGGGTGACCAGCGCCTTCCCCGCATCGGGTCCGGAGATGAGCCGGAGCAACCGGGCACTCAGCCAGGAGATCGGAGCAAAGACGGTCATCGACCCCCGGATGAACCAGGCGAACCGGGGGACGGCCTGATTGGCCCGGGCGCGGAAGTAGGCCTTGGGGGTCAACTCGGAGAAAACGAGGAAGACCGCGCTCATGACCAGGGTGGCCAGGAGGGAGCCCGCCCCCTCGCTCTGCAGGGCCCGCACCGCCCAGGCACTGGCCAGGGCACCCCCTCCCACGTTGCACAGGGTGTTGCCGACGAGGAACGTGGTGAGGACCCGCTCCGGTTCCCCGGCCCACCGCAACAACGTGGAGGCCTGGCGATCCCCCCGTCGGGCCCGGACCCGCAGGCGGATCCGGTTGAGGGAGACCACCCCGGTCTCCAGACCGGCAAAGAGCGCCGACGCCACCACCGAGATGAGCAACAGGGCCGGGATCACTCGGTCGGCCCTCCCGCCCCGGACGCATCGTCCTCCAGCCGCGTCACCAGCACCCGTTGCGCCCGATGACGACGCACGCTGAGCACCTTGAACCGGAGCGCCCCCTCCACCACCGTGTCGCCGGTGCGCGGGGGGCGCCCGAGGAGGTGGGTCACATGTCCCCCCACCGTCTCCGCCGGTCCCTTCGGCGCCGGAAGTTTCAACGCCTCGGCCAGGTCCTCCAGGGAGAGCAGCCCGGCCATGCGCCAGCGATTCCAGTTGATCTGCTCGAGTTCGGACGCCTCGTCCAGTTCCTGTTCGTCGAAGATCTCCCCCACCAGTTCCTCGACCACATCCTCCTTGGTGATGATGCCCGAGGTGCCCCCGTACTCGTTGACCACGATGAGCAGGTTCGCGCGTCCACCCTGGATCGCGGCCAGAACCCGATGCAGACGGGCTCGTTCCGGAACGAAGTGCACGGGACGCAGCAGGGCCTCCAGGGGAAGATCCGGCTCCAGAAGCGCTTCCTTGGAATTGACGAAGCCCTGGATCTGATCCAGGGACTCCCCGTAGACCGGAAGCCGGCTGTGGCGAGCCTCGATCATGCGCTCGCGCATCTCCTCCGGGGGAAGGGAGCCCTGAAGGGCGGCCAGGTCCACCCGCGGGGTCATGATCTCGTAGGCCCGGGTCTCGAAGAAGGTGAAGATGTTGGCAGCGATGAACCCCTCATCGTCGGTGAGCTCGTCCCCGCGGCTGGTTTCCTCGAACAGGAGCTGGAGTTCCGGCCGGCCCAGGTCCCCCTGGCGATCCCGCGGATCCACCCCCATCCCCCGCAGCAGGTTCACGGCCAGCGGCTCGAGGATCCGCACCATGGGGGCGGTGAGCCGCACGAACCCTTCCAGGGGGAGGGCGATGATGGGCGCGAGCCGGACTGCCGCGTGCACCGCCAACCCCTTGGGGAGAATCTCGCCGAAGAGGAGGATGGACGCGGTCCCCAGGATGACCGACATGGCGACCGGGTCCCGCCCCGGAAGGTGTTCCTCGACCCGGCGGAGGAAGGCGAGGAGAACGCTGGATCCGGCCACGTTGACCAGGGTGTTGCCCAGGAGAATGCCGGCCAGGAGCCGTTCCGGGCGGGCAAGGAGCAACGCCACCCGGCGCTCCCGGCGCAGATCGGACCGCTCGAACCGCCGGACCTGGAACCGATCGAGGGAGAACAGCGCGGTTTCTCCACCCGAAAACGTTCCGGACACCAGCAGGAGCGCGATGAAGCCCAGCAGGAGCGCAAGCGTGTCGTTCAAGTGATCGGAGACCCTCCGGGGCCATCATCCGGCACGGGGGCCCCGGGGCGCAAGCCCGTGGACTGCATGGTTGTAGGACAGCGGTCGGGTTTGCTAAGGTCTTTCGTCCTGTTCCCCGGCTGGGAGTGCCGATCGGACCTGTAGCTCTCCCCGCCCCCACGGATATTCCTGACCCCTTTCTCTCGACAGGAGCCCGAGATGCTCGACGCCATGCGCCGCAACACGAGGGTGGTGCTCTGGATCACCATCATCTTCTTTGTGTTGCTCATTTTCCTGGTTTGGGGAGCCGACCTCCAGTTCGGCAACGACCCCCAGACCAGCAACAATGTCGGGGTCATCAACGGGGAGCCCATCAGCGCGCTGGCCTACCAGCAGCTCCTGTCCTACAACCGGGACAACGCCCGCTCCGGCGGCCGGGATCTGGGACCCACGGACGAACTCCTCCTGCAGGAACAGACCTGGAACTCGCTCATCGATGACATGCTCGTCCGCCAGGAAGCGGATCGGCGCGGTCTCGGGGCAACCGACGCGGAAGTCCGTTCCATCCTGCTCTACGATCCGCCGGCGATCATCACCCAGAACCCCGACTTCAGGAACGAGAACGGCGTGTTCGATCTGGCCGCCTACCAGGCCGTGATCACCGCCCCCTCCACTCCGGAGAGCTTCCTGCTCCAGTTGGAAGCCTATGTGCGGGACTCGCTCCCCCAGCAGAAACTCCAGGACCTCGTCGCCGGTTCGGCCAAGGTGACCGAGGATGAAGTGCGCCGGGCCTGGCTGGAACAGACCGAGCGGGCGGTCATCCAGTACGTCATCGTGCCCGCATCGGGCGGCGCGGAGCCCCAGGTGGACGACGCCGCCGTGCGGACGTGGTTCGACAACAACACCGACGACTACAAGCTGCCCCGCCGCGCGACGCTCAAGTACGTGAGCGTCCCCCGCATCGCCACCGCCCAGGACAGCGCGGACCTGTTCGTGGAACTCCGGGAACTGGCCGACGAGGCCCGCGAAGCGGCCAGCGCCGCCGCGGCCGGGAATACCGGCAGCACCTACAGCGATTTCGAGACCCTCACCTTGACCTTCAGCGATCTGCCCAACGCGGATCAGGGCGGACTGAGCCAGCGCCCCGCGGCCATCTCCGACCTCAGCCCGGCCTACCGCGATGCGATCTCCGGTCTTGCCGAGGGGGCCATTTCCGAGCCCTTCAAGGAAGGAAGCTACGTCCACATCGTCCAGCTGGTGGAACGGATTCCCGCCGTCGCGGTCGAAGGAGCGGACGCCGGAACCGATTCGGTCCGGGTGCGGGACCTGGGGATCGAGATCGCCCCCTCCGACAGCACCCTGCTCGCGGTGCGGGACGAACTCGACCAGGTTCGCATGAGCGCGGCGGCCCTGGGTCTGGAGAAGGCGGCCGAGGGGTTCGGGCTGACCGTCCAGAGCGCGGCCAACGTCACCGGGGCCGGTATCGTCCCGGGACTGACCGCCCTCCCCCAGATCGGTTCCTTTGCCCTGGACAACGCGCCCGGCACGGTGAGTCGGGTCCTCGAGACCAACACCGCCTGGTTCCTCGTCGAGGTGGCTTCCCACCAGGAGCCCGGAGCTCCCGAGTTCGACGCGGTCAAGGACCGGGTTCGCCAGGACGTCGTCGCGGATCGTCGTCTGCAGGCCGCGCGGGCGCTCGCCGAGAGCGTAATCACCCGCGTCCAGCAGGGAGACAGCCTCGCGGCCGCCGCCCAGGCGGAGTCGCTCCTGGTCGGCACCTCTCCCAGCTTCACCCGGGCCATGGGGATCCCGGGACTGGGGCGTGACGCCAACGTGGTCGGGGCCGCTTTCGCCCTGCCGGTCGGCGAGGTCAGCCAACCCATCGAGGGGACGCGTCGCTGGGTGGTGCTCAAGGTGTTGGAACGCCCCGAGGTGGATTGGACCGTCTACGAGGCCCAGCGTCTCCAGGTCCAACAGTCCATTCTCAACACGCGGCAGGTCCAGATCTTCAACGCCTGGCTCGATTCCCTGCGTCGGGGAGCCAAGATCCAGGACCAGCGCACCTGATCCCGGGCCGCCACGGGCGGACCCCGAGCGGACTACTGGGGAACGATGGCCGGCGGTTTTCCCACGATCACCGTGACGTCCACCGCGGATTCGGGCCGGCGTTGTTCGACCACCTGGGCCTCCAGCCACTGCCCCACCGGGAGGGCGCGCTCCCGCGTCACTCCCCGAGCGACCACGAGGTCGGTACGGTAGTGGAAGTGGTCGGCGTTCGCGGTGCGCACCACCTGGAAACCGGCACGCCGCAGGATGTCGGCCGCCTGGTCCGCGGCGCCCGCCTCGCCGCATCCGTTGAGCACCTCGATGGTGAGCCCCGTGTCCACGGGGGGGACTTCCCGGACCGGATCCGGGGCCAGCACCGTGCGCATCAGGAAACCACCCACCACCACACCGGCGGCCAGGAGCAACAGGGTTCCCCAGAGCCCGCGTCTGCCGCGGGATCTAGGGCTCACGGGACCTCAGGATGTCCCGCGCCTCGTCGAGCTGTTCGCGGGTATTGATCCCCATCACCTCGACCCAGTCCTCGACCACGACCCCTTCGACGGGAAGCCCCGCGGCAAAGGCCATGGCCACCGTGTCCGTCAGGTAGTACTCGAGCTGTTCGTTCTCGGCCCGCAGTCGGGGCAGGGCCTCGATCAGGAACGGGTAGCGAAAGGCGTAGATGCTCGAGTTGATCTCGTCCACGGCCCGTTGCTCCGGCGTCGCGTCCCGATGCTCGACGATGGCGGTCACCCGCCCCCCGGCATCGCGAACCACCCGCCCGTACCCGGTGGGATCGGGAAGACGCGCGCTGAGCACGGTGACCGTGGCCCCGGCCTCCTCGTGCCCCCGCATCATGGCGTCGAGGGTCCGGGCCCGGATCAACGGGGCGTCCCCGGCCAGCACCGCCACGTCCCCATCGAACTCCCCCAGCACTTCCACCGCACACTGCGCCGCGTGGCCGGTCCCCATCTGGGGCTCCTGGAGGGCGAACTCGACGTTGCGTCCCGCCATCGCGGCGCGCACCTGCTCGTGCTGATGACCCACCACGATCACGGTGCGGTCGAAACCGGCCGCATCGACCGAGGCCAGGACATGGTCGAGAAGGGTTCTTCCCTCGATCTCGAAGAGGACCTTGGCCAGGTCCGCCTTCATGCGGGTGCCCTTCCCCGCCGCGAGTACAACCGCTGCACGTTGACGACTCACTGATGATCCTCCGGAAGGGTGAATTCCTCGTTGTCGATGAGACGGGTCCCGCCAACCCGGATCGCTCCGGGAAGCAACACCCTGCCGGTGAGACGCCGACGGGGCTCCAGGGTCCGCGCATCCACCGCGGCGACATAGTCCAGCTCCACGCGCGGCTCCCGCGCGATCTCCCGCTTCACCGTCCCCAGCACCCGCCCCGCCGATCGCTCCCCGGCCAGGGCGAGCCGGCGACCCGCCCGCAGGGCGCGATGCAGCACCGCAGCCGCCGCCCGGTCCTCGCCGCCGAGGTAGACATTGCGGCTGGACAACGCGAGTCCGTCCGGTTCCCGCACCACCCGGCCCCGCAGGACCCGCACCGGCAGGTCGAGATCGGCGATCATCCGCTCCAGCAGGACCGCCTGCTGCGCATCCTTCTGCCCCAGCACAAGCAGGTCGGGCGCCACGAGATGCAGGAGTTTCAGCACGACCAGGGCCACCCCATCGAAATGCCCCGGACGCGACGCCCCCTCCAGCACCGTATCCAGACCCTCCACGGTGACCCGGGTCCGCCGGTCGGGGCGGTACAGGGTCTCCGCCTCGGGTGTGAAGCAAAGATCGACCCCCTCTGCCCGGGCCAGCTTCAGATCCCGGGGGAGGTCGCGCGGATAGCGACCCAGGTCCTCGCCCGGAGCGAACTGGGTCGGGTTGACGAAGATGCTCACCACCACCCGCCGGGCACGGCGACGTGCGTGGCGCATGAGGCTGAGATGACCCTCGTGGAAGTACCCCATGGTGGGGACGAACGCCACCCGGTCCCCCGCATCCCTCCAGAGCCGAAGTCGCCGGCAGAGAGACCCGGGATCGCGCAGGACACCCATCCGCGCGGGAGCGGTCATTCCTCGTAGGTCTCCTCGGATGCGGGAAAGTCGCCGTCCCGCACGTCGCGGGCAAACCGCCTCACCGCGTCCCCCATGGTGGTGCGAAGATCCGCGTAGCGTCGCACGAAACGGAACTTGCGCGGGGTCAGTCCCAACAGATCCGGGGTGACCAGGATCTGGCCGTCACACGCGGCCCCGGCCCCGATCCCGATGGTGGGGATCCCCACCGCCTCGGTGATCCTGCGGGCGGTGCTTTCCGGCATCCCCTCCAGCACCATCGAGAAGCAACCGGCCGATTCCAGGGCACGGGCATCCTCGAGCAGATGTTCCACCGCGTTCTCGCCGCGCCCCTGCACCCGGTGCCCACCGAACGCGAGCACCGACTGGGGGGTCAGACCGAGGTGCCCCATGACCGGGATGCGCGCCCCGACCAGCGCGCGGATGTGCGGGACCCGCTCACGCCCCCCTTCCAGCTTGACCCCGTCCACCCCGGCCTCCTGGACCAGTCGGCCGGCGCCACGCAGGGTATCCGCGGGATCGATGTGGAAGGCCAGGAAAGGAAGGTCGCAGATGACCAGTGCCCTCGGCCTCGCCCGCATGACCGCGGCCGCATGCGCCACCATGTGGTCCAGGGTCACCGGAAGGGTGGTCTCGTGGCCGTAGACCACCATACCCAACGAGTCCCCGACCAGCAGCAGATCGACCTCCGCTTCATCGAGGACGGAGGCGGTGAGGACGTCATACGCGGTGAGACAGACCAGCCGGCGCTTGCCCTTCTCGGCCGCGAAGGCCGGAGCGGTCATGCGTCCCTTCACGAACCGTCCCCTCCACCGAAGGGGCGGTAGTAGACCGTGCCCCCGGTGTGCTCGTCGATCCGGTCCAGCAGGTCCTGCCGCTGGTCCGCGTTCTCCACGAAGTCCAGCCCGTTGGTGTCGACCACGAGCAACGGGGTCGCGTCGTAGTGGAAGAAGAAGTAGTTGTAGGCCTCGTTGAGCGCCTCGATGTACTCCCGGTCCATCTCCTTCTCGTAGGCCCGTCCCCGTTTGTCGATCCGATCCAGCAGGGTGGGGGTGGCGGCCTGGAGAAAGATCACCAGGTCCGGGGTGGGGACATCCCGCTCCAGGATGGGAAAGAGCCGCTCGTAGAGACGCACTTCCTTGTCGCTCAGGTTGACGTTGGCAAAGATGCGATCCTTCTGGAACAGATAGTCGCTGACCAGACGGGGGGAAAAAATGTCGCGCTGCAGGAGATCCAGCTGTTGCTGGTAGCGGCTCATGAGGAAGTTGAGCTGGGTCTGGAAGGCATAGCGGCGGCGGTCGCGGTAGAAGTCCTCGAGGAACGGGTTGTCCTCGAACTGCTCCAGCACGAGGTGAGCCCCCCAGGACTCGGTAAGATACCGGGCCAGGGTGGTCTTTCCCACTCCGATGACACCCTCGACGACGACGAATTGTTTGCCCGACATGCCCGCGCTACATCTGGAAGCGGCCCGCCCAGCGGACCTGGCCAAGATTGGAACGTTCCCGGAGAATCTCATCCATCCTAAGCCCGGATCGGGGATCAATCCACCCCGGGTCGACCTCGACCATCGGAACCAGGACAAAGAGACGTTCGGTCGCCCGCGGATGGGGCAGGGTGAGACGCTCCCCCGCCACGATCCACCGGCCGTACCACAGCAGATCCAGATCGATGGGCCGGGGTCCGCCACGCTGAGCCTGGCTCCGGCCCATCCGGCTCTCGATCCGCAGCAGGTTCCACAGAAGCTGCTCGGGACCGGCCGTCGCGTCCAGCGCCGCCACCGCGTTGAGGTAGGGCGGCTGGTCCCCGACTCCGACCGGGTCCGTGTCGTAGAACGACGACACGGTCATCACCTCGCACCCCGGGAGCTCGCCCAGCGCATCGACCGCGCGGCGCAGGAAGCGTTCCCGGTTGCCCAGGTTGGAGCCCAGACCCACATAGGCACGGGTCATCGCTCGCGCACCATCTCGACCTCGGCCGAGGACAGGCTCCCGGCAAAGGGAACGTTGGGCTTGCGCACCATGATGCGTACCCGGTCCACCGGAAAGGCCTCGAGGATCTCGTTGACCAGATGCGCGGCCAACGCCTCCATGAGCTTGAACCGCGAGGCATCCACCACCGCCTGGATGTGGCGATAGACCAGCTCGTAACTGATCGTATCGGCGAGGGCATCGCTGGCCCCCGCCGCGGAGAGGTTCAGCATGAGGTCGGCCTGGATATGAATGCGCTGACCCACGTCCCGCTCCGCCTGGGTAACCCCCAAATGCGCAAAAAGTACGATATCGTTGAGACGAATGTGGTCGGCGATCACGCAGCCTCCGGAGGGTAAAGTCAATCTAAACACGTTACGAGGCAACAACTTAGGTGTCAAGCTGCGAATCTTCCGGTTTTTGTGACCGGAATTCTCCTTCCGCTCTCGTTGTCGATGCCCATTCCTGTTGCTATACTTCTTTGTCTCAATTGCTTAGAACATCCTGAGGGGGATCACCGAGGTTTACCGTGTCCAAAAAGCAGTTTCTCGTCGTGGGCGTCGCCGCACTTATTGCCTTTTCCGCGGCCGGCCCGGCATTCGCTTCACCGCTGCTGTTCGACTCCCTGTGCCGAATCGACTACACCGGCAAGGCGGGTGGACAGCACTTCTATACACTCAATCTCTGGGCCGAGGACCAGCCGTACCTCGACCTCAAGATCGCGCTCGATCCCGAGTTGGTCACCCCGGACGGAATCGGCATGGCCGGCGTGGGTGACGACGCCCTGATTCAGAGCGCCGAACTCCTCAGCCACCCGGACGTACCGCTTTTCATCTCGGCTCAGGGGCGCGCGGTGTCCAATGTGGACAACTCCCGCTTCCTCGATGACAACCTCCTGGACGGCTTCTCGCTCGACGACCTCAATCCCCTGCCCGACGGCACCCAGGCCTTCAGCATGCGTCTGGGCATGAGCCGCGAGTTGACGAACGTCGAGATGTATCAGGTCGGCTTCTGGGCCGGGGACCTGCGTGGCCTGCGGGACACCAGCTTGCCCTTCACCGAATCGGACGGCATGACCGTTCCGGAACCGGGCACCCTGTTCCTTCTGGGTGCCGGCGTGGCCGGAGCGGCGGCCGCGCGTCGCCGCCGGCGCTCCTAGGAGCCGTCGCCCCAGCGCATGGCCGATTCCTCGGCCAACTGGCTTGGGCTGGACCTCGATCCCGGGACCGCCGAGTTCTTTGGGCTGCCCCAACGGCTCTACGTTCCCATTGACCCCGAGAGCCCCCTCTACGGCGTGGATCGGCGGCGCGTCTCCATCGAGACCCTCGCCGCGGGACTCGAACGCGCCATGCAGGAGAACCCGGACGCCATGGCCCGGGCGGACCTGCGCCGGTTCGTTGCCCGCTGGCCCGCGATCGCCGACCTCGATCGCTATATCCGTATCGACAACCCCACCTTTGCCACCCGGGTGGCCCGTGACCTCCTTCGCGAGGATCCCGGGGATCCGGTGCCCCTCGCCGTTCTGGCCTGGCTCGCCGCCCGGGACGGCCGATGGACCGACGCTCTGCGGGACGCCGAGCGGGCCCTCGAACGCGCCCCGACCCATGCCCCCCTGCAGCTCCAATACGCCCTGATCCTCTCCGGAACCGGGGACTCAGACGGGGCGGTGGATCGACTCCGGGATCTCGCCGATCACCCCCGCTATCAGGGCATGGCCCGGCTGTGGCTGCGGGAAATCACCACCTGCGATCCCGAGCGACTCCCCGAGCGACTCCTGACCGGCCTCTCCGCGTTCCAGCACGTCCTGGACGGGGATGGCTCGGACTCCGGGTGGAGTACCCTGGCCGGGGCGTTCCCCGGTAACCCGGAGGTGCTCTACGGCCGTGCCGTCCAGCCGGGAGCGCTGGAGCCACGGGAACGCGAACAGCTGTTGCGCGCAGCCCTCGCCGCCGATCCCGATCACATCCTGGCCACATCGGCCCTGGGACTCCTGCTCAAGACCCAGGGGCGCGCTTCCGAAGCCCTGGACCTGCTCGATGACCTGCTGATGCGTCTGCCCCGGGCGTCGCTCACCCGCGCCCACCGGGGACAGACCCTGGAGTTGCTGGGGCGGACCGAGGAGGCGTTGGCCGACTATCGGACCGTGTTCGGGAACCCGTTGGCCCAGATCCCCGAGGCGGCGCTCCTGACCGCCGGCCTGGGTCTCATTCGACTGGCCCCGCGCGAGGAAGCCGGCCGGACCCTGCGCGATGCCGCCGTGGCCCGGCCCGGCGATGCCCTGCTCCCCCGCATGCTGGCCCGCATCGAGGAACAAACCGAGGGCCCGGACGCGGCGGAACAGCTGCTGCGCAAGGCCCTGCGGGATTGCGGTCCGGACCCGGCGCTCAGCTATGCCCTGGGGGATCTGTTGCGACGGGTGGGACGCACCGTCGAGGCGGAGGGCCTGTTCAAGGGGCTGGTCAAGCGCCACCCGGACTCCCCCCTGGGGCACCGCGGTCTGGGAGACCTTCTCGTCACCCAACAGCCGGCCAAGGCGCTCCCGCACTACACCGAGGCGGAGTCCCTGGACCCGCTCTACCCCATTGCCGGATACGAGTACCTGCGCGGCGTGGCCGCCCTGCGTGCCGGAAAGCCCGAGGACGCGGTGCGGTCCCTGGGCCGGGCCGTCGCGGTGGAGCCGGACAACCCGCGCTACTGGTGCGATCTTGGGGCGGCGCATTTCCATGCGGGAAACCCGAAGCGGGCGCTGGAGACCACCGAGCGGGCGCACCGGCTGAACCCCGACCATCCCGGGTTCATCCACAACCTGGCCACCTACCACCTGACCCACGCCAAGCGACACCCGTGGAGCCTGCGATCCTGGTGGAACGCGTGGTCCCTCAAACGCCGGGGTGCGGCAGGACGGGACGCGGACTGGGAACGCGATCTGTGGAAGGGCCCGCAGGCCGAGCCGCACGATCCGGACTAGGGCAGGACGACGACGCGCTGCACGATGGACTGGTCCCCCTTGGGGACCCCGGCCAGATCCGCTTCGCCGACCCCCAGTCCCGAACGGTTCATGCGGTAGCGCACGCGCAGGAAGTAGATGCCCGCCGGAACCCGGCGGGTCTGCTGATCCAGGAGGTCCCACCGGGTGAGAATCTCCTCCCCCCGCTCGGTGAACGAACCGGACTCCAACTCGCGCACCCGGCGCCCGGTGACATCCACCGCATCCATCCGGTAGGTCCCTCCGGCCGGATTGGGGGGAAAGGCCACCCGAAGGCTGACCCGGTCACGGGCCGGGTTGGGATCCGGAGCGCGGAAGCGGACCGAGGCCACGCCGGTGACCCCAACCCGATGTTCGGCGAGGATGTCGTCGAGTCCCGCGCTGTCCCGGGCCACGATGCGATAGACGTTCTCCCGCCCGGGGTCCGGTCGGGTGTCGATCACGGTGTAGGGATTCGTACCCTCGATGGCCGCGCCCACGGTGTGGAACGGGCCGTCCTCGGACACCGCCCGCAGGACGAGGAACGTGGCCGGGCCCCGCTGGTCGGCGATCCTCCACGTGACCCGGATCCCGTCCGCCTGCTCGAACGCTCCGCTCTCGGCGAGGACGGCCAGTGGCCGGACCGCGTTCGCCGCATCCAGCACGAACTGCGTTTCGCCGGAGCGCGGATCCTCGACCGTGCGGGCGTGCGCCTGGAGACGCTCGGTCGCCTGGGCCGGGGTCAGGTTCGGGAACCGTTGCAGGAGCAGGGCCACCGTGCCCGCCACGTGGGGTGACGACATGCTCGTGCCCTGGTTCACCCAGTACAGTCCGTCGGGAGTCGAGAGGCGGTGCAGGTCGTCGGGCGTCCAGAGCGAGGGGGACAACGTGGTCGCCCGGGCCGAGACCACGCCGAAGCCCGGAGCCAGGATCTCCGGCTTGGCACGCCCGTCGCGGGTGGGACCCAGGCCGGAAAAGAAGGCGATGGATCCCACTTCCGGAGGATCGGCGTAGCAGCGGCTGGACCCGCCCGCGTCGACCCAGCAGGCCCGGGTGGAAATCGCCCCCACCGCGATGATGTCCTCCGAGGTCGCCGGCACCAGCATCGACTTGCGCGGTTCGGCGAACGTGGCGAACGCGGGGAGGTCCCCATGGGTCGATCCCCAGTTCACGATCCAGAAATCGAGGGGATCGTCGGAGGTCACGTCGAGACCCTCGACCTCCAGGGACCAGGTCCCGGCCGCCAACCGGGGGGTCAGCGGGTTGTCCTCGATCTCGAGCATGAGGTTCCCGTGGCCCGAGTCCTCGATGTTCCATCCCCGTACGATCCCGCGGAAGGTCGTGAACTCGAGATTCTCGTCTCCCGGCTCGAACACCGCGGCCACGTCCCCCTGGGGGTTGAACAGGGTGAAGCGGTAGCGGTTGCCACGGTTGAACCACCCCTCGATGTCCAGGAAGGAAAACGTCTCGACCGACCGGGCATAGGCGGGAAAAACCAGATCCACCGTCTTGCGCTCGCCGGTGGCGACCTTCATCTCCGCGTGGAAATCCCGATGCGCGTCGTTACCGGCCGCCGCGACAAGAATGCGTCCCGGCCCGACCAGGGATTCGAGGGCGCGCTCGAACGGCGTGTCGCCGACATGGGGACCGCTCTGGTTTCCCAGGCTCAGGTTGATCACCGCGGGGAGACCGAGCTGCTGGGCCCGGTCGAAAACGAACTGAACCCCCACCGCGACCCCGAACTCGGTGAGGTTCGATCGCACCGCGATCAGGTCGGCCTCGGGGGCCACCCCACGGAACGCACTTTCCTGTCCGGGGGCAAAGGCACCGGAACCGTTGCCCGCCGCGATTCCCAGCACGTGGGTGCCGTGTCCGGACTGGTCGAAGCCGTCGGAGAGGGACTGGTCGATCGCCCGCCCGTCCCACAGCGCGCCGAAGGGAACCTGGGAGCCCGACACCCCCCCGGGGGAACGCTGGTCCCAGTACCAGGCCAGCCGGGTCCGTCCCCCGTCGCGAAAGTCCGGGTGGTTCCAGTCGAGACCGCTATCCACCAACCCCACCACCACGCCCCGCCCGGTATACCCGGTGAGTTCCCCGGTCTCGGGATCCGTGCTGCGCAGGAGCGGCACCCCGAGGTACTGCAGGCTCCGGTCCAGGGCCAGACGAACCGGTCGGGAGAGTCGGGCTCGCCGTACCGCACCGCCGGCCAGGAGCGACCGAAGGGCGGCCGGTTCGGCCCGGGCCGCGACCAGGCCGTTGCCCAGGGGAATCAGGGTCACGTTGTCGCCGGAAGGGGGAAGCGGACCGTCGAACTCCAGGAACACGTCGAGGAATCCGGGAGCCTGGTCCGGGAGACTCTCGCTCACATAGCGGGGAAGGAGTCGCTGCGCCGGCCCGGCGGTTGCGGCGAGGCCGCGCAGAACAGCGGCGTCGTGTTGCAGCGCCAGACGAAGGGCCGGATCGACTACAGCGGCCGGCGGCTCCGCCTGCCCGCCCGCGAACATGGCGACCAGTGCGAGGAGGACAAGGTGGAAAACGGTGCGCAAGGTGATGGTCATGTCCTGGCAAGCCCAGAAGAACTCTAGCACGTCGGCAAGGATCGCTCTAGAATCTTATGCTATGCGACCTTACGCAGTTCTTGGCGCCGGCGCCGTCGGTTCCTCCCTGGCCGGGTACCTGGCTCGGCGGGGACATCCGGTCCGGATCGTCTCCAGGCCCGCTCACGTCGACGCGATCCGCTCCCAGGGAGGGATCCGGGTGGTCTCGCGCGATGAGACCTTTCTCGCCCCGGTTCACGCCGGAACCGATCTGGACGGGGACCTGCCCGAGGACACCCCGCTCCTGGTCACGGTGCAGTCGCCGGATCTCCAGTCCGCCCTCGATCTGGCCGGACCCCGCCTGGCCACCCACCCGGTGGTGACCTGGCAGAACGGCGTCCGCGCCGAGCCCGCGGCACGTCCCCGTTGCCCCCGTCTCTACGGGGGGGTGGTTCGGTTCACCTCCACCGTGCTCATTCCCGGCGAAGTGCGATTGCGCGGCCCGGGGCAGCTCATTGTCGGGTTGTATCCGTTCGGCACGGATGCACTGGCCGAGGCCATGGCGCAGGACTTCCGCGCGGCCGGTTTCCAGTCCGCGGTTTCGCCGGACATCCGCGTGGACAAGGCACTGAAGCTTCTGGTGAACCTGGTCAGCGGTCCGGCCGTGCTGGTCCATCGTACCGAGGCCGATCCCGGATTGGCCCGGGTCCAGCTTGCCGTTCTCGAGGAAGCGGTGGCCGCCTACGCCGCGGCCGGGGTTCGCGCGGAACCGCTGTCCGGACTGGGACAGACCCCCGAGGCGTTGATGGCCGGGTTTCGCGCGGGAGGGTCCGCTCCCGACACCTCGGGCGGTGTGTACAACTCGACCTGGCAGAACCTGCACCACAAGCGGCCGCGTATCGAGAACGCCTACTACCACGGGGAAATCATCCACCTCGCCCAGGAACATGGCACCCCCGCGGCAGTGAACCAGCGGGTGCTGGAGTTGCTGCAGGATGCCCAGGAGCGAAGCCTGGGGCCGGAGCCGTATTCGCCCGAAGCGTTCCGGGCGCGGTTCGAGGATCTCCTCACCTTCCCCGGTCCGGACGAAGACGCGGCCGGCGCCGGCACGCCTCCGGGACTCGAGATCTGAACCGCCCGCTACATGCCCGCGAACAGGTCGTCCACCGGCCGCTCCCCGGCCGGCAGGGCGGCCCGGGACCGCTCCAGGACGAACGCCTCCGGGGACCAGTAGGCATCGAGGTCCCCGACTTCCTCGGCCAGCCGGTCGATGAACGGCTTTTGGCTTGCATGGGCCGCCACCGCGGCGTGCTTGCGGGGGGCCACGGCCAGGATATCGATGCGCGCGTCCACCTTTTCGTCGGGGGTGGAGACCAGCTGTCGGAAGGTGACCCGGGAGGCCATGCTCTCGGGAAAGCAGTAGGCCCACACACGCGCCACCGCGTGCGGCGCGCCGAGCTCCGGCGCATACGCGGACGACGCGGCGGCATCGAACGCTTCCAGCGCCCGCGCGGTCATGGTGCGATGATCCGCGTGACCACTGAGCCCCCCCTTGTCGAACACGATGAGGATGGACGGTCCATGGCGACGCACCGCCTCCACGATGGGTCGCAGGAGACGATCCGGATCCAACGCGGAGAGTCCTCCGTCGGGCAAGTCCAGGAACCGGGGCGGTTCCAGTCCAAGGACCCGGCAGGCATCGATGAGCTCCGCAGTACGCAGCTCCGCGAGCCGGGCCGGGCCGTAGGACGCGGAGTCGCCGATGGTTCCCGCTTCGCCCCGTGTGGCGCAGAGCAGATGGACCGTGTGCCCCTCGTCGGACAACCGGGCCAGGGTTCCCCCCGGCCCGAAGGTTTCGTCGTCGGGATGGGCGAACACCCCGAGCACGGAGTGGGTTGCGTTCATGGGATCACCTCATGGAAAGCCGGAAGCGCCCCAGGATATCGGCTGGACCCCCCGGGGAACATCCCATGATCACGGTCAGCGTTCTGCTCCCGGCGCGCGATGCCGAGGCCACTCTCGCCGAGGCGTTGCACTCGATCCGCGGCCAAAGCGGCCTGGGAGACGACCTCGAAATCCTGGTCATGGACGACGGCTCCGAGGACGGAACCCGGGCCCTCGCCGCCAGCACGGCGGCCGAGGACCCCCGGGTGCGGCTGCTCACCCTCCCCCGCCTCGGGGTGGTCTCCGCGCTCAACCATGGTCTGAGCGTGGCGCGGGGACGCTTCGTGGCCCGGATGGATGCCGATGATCGTTGCCACCCGGACCGTCTACGGATCCAGCTGGCAAAACTCGCGCGGTGTCCGTGGCTCGACATGGTGGGGACCAACGCGGTGATGTTTCCCGAGGACGAGGTCAGCGACACCATGGCCGACTACGTCGCGTGGCAGAACGGACTGCTGACCCACCGGGCCATCGAACGGGAACTGCTGGTGGAGAGCCCCTACGTCCACGGCAGCACGCTCATGCGTACCGACCGGCTCCTGGCGCTGGGCGGCTGGCGCGACGTCGACGGTCCGGAGGATGTGGATCTCTGGTTGCGCGCCGCGGCCGCCGGCTGGCGGTTCGGCAAGGTGAACCGGTTGCTCTACCAGTGGCGGGAACACCCCAACCGGATGACCCGGGAAGACCCCAAGCTCTCCCGGGAAGGCTTCCGCAGGGTGGGGCTCGAGGCCTTCGCCGCGGCCTGGGACCGGACCCGCCCCCTCGTGGTGTGGGGGTGGGGCGACTCCCTGGAAGGGTGGCGGGACGGCCTCGCGGCGCGGGGCATCGAGACGCTCGCCGCCCCGGTCAACCCGCGCGCGTTGCGCGGCGGGATGACCCCCCGCTTCCCGGGCGCACCGGAAGCCGTCGCCTCGCCGAGCCTGGTGACGCCGCACGACCCTGGACCGGACGGCCGGACCGGATGGCTCCTCGCCTACGGTGCGCGCAGGTCCCGCGAAACCCTGCGCATGATGCTGGCGCGCAAGGGCTATCGCGCCGGAGTGCAGTATCGGTTCGTGTCCTAAGCCAGTCGGGGGACGGATTGGCCGTGGTAGGATAGGTCCCTTCAACACGCTCCCGCATCATTCCCGGAGGATCTTCATCATGCTGCCTGCCCGCCGCGTCCTTGCCCTTCTTGCTTGTCTCTCCCTGTGCATGGCCTCCCCGACCTACGCCACCCAGGTCTCCGTGCAAGGGCTCGGGCATTGCAGCTCGCCTCCGGGTCCGACTCCCGGCGCGCCCACCCTCACCCTACCGGCCGGGGTGAGTCATGTGGAGTGGATCAGCGGTGCCTGGTCCCTGTGGAGTTCCAACGGGGAGAACGGCGGACTCACCTGGGTCGGCGCGGTGAGGGCCTACATCCACGCCACCGCCGAGCATGTGGTGATCGGGCCGGGGAGCGGTTACTACGCTTCGGTGGGTGCGGTCGAGGCGGTGACGGTGGGAAGCATCACCAACCTGACCCTCAGCGTACCCAGTCAGGTTACGTTCTTCGTCACCGATGGGGGGGGTTGCGGTGACAATCGGGGAACGGTGGTTCTCGACGTCACCGAGGCCCCGGTTCCGGTCGCGTCCACGACCTGGGGACGGCTTCGCACCCTGTACGCGTCGCCCTAGGCGCCACCGCTCAATTCAGCCCCGGGTCGCGCGGGGCCTCGGTGTTGCGCACCGTTTCCTGGATGCGATGGGTGAGGGTCAGCTGGTCCAGGATGCCTTCCACCCGCTCATGGTAGTCGGACAGCTCCAGCAACGCCTGCCGTTCCCAGGTTTCCATGGGAGTCACCATGGCAAACCGGTTGACGAGAATGCGACGCGTGGTGGGCTCGTCGACGAGGGCCAGGATGTCCGCGTCCGCCTCGGCCAGACCCAACAGATGGGCCACCTCGAGCATGCGGGCCATGGAAGGGCGGGCCGCGTCGCTGCGAAGCCACGTCTCGTCCTCCGGCTCGGGCGTCACCGCGGCCATCCGGTACGGTGCATCCGACTCGACCTCGGACAGGTGGACCCGGGCCTGCCCGTCGATGACGATGTGGAATCGCCCATCCGGCAGGGGTTCCCATTGGCTGATCGGGCCGGCCCCGGCCATGGCCTGGAACGCGGGGACCCCACCCCGGTCCGGGGCCGAGAGCGGCACGGCGATCCAGCCCCCCACGTCCCGCACGTCCTCGACCAGCCGGCAGTAGCGCGGTTCGAAGACATGGAGCGGCAGGAGGGTGTGGGGAAAGAACACGGTTCCCGGCAGCGGAAAAACCCCGAGGGTATCCGACGGGCCGCCGGGAATGGGATCCACGGTCAGCAGCCCTGGCCGCCCGTGGGCGGGCATGCGGTGGGGTCCGGCGCCTCGGCCACTTCCACGTAGACCTCCCCGTTCTCCACCACGGCCCGATACACCGGAACCCTGGAATCCGGTTCGAACGGGGACTCGCCGGTGTCCAGCCTGAACGTCCAGCCGTGCCACGGGCAGACCACGCAGTCCCCGTCCAGGAAACCCTCGGAGAGCGCGGCCCCCATGTGCGGGCAGGAGTCCCCGATGGCGAACACGACGTCCCCCCGGCGGAAGATGGCGATATCCTGACCGCCGATTTCCAGTCGTGCGCCTTCGGTCTCGGACAGCTCGGCGAGCGGTCCCACATGATGTCGGGTCATTGCCTGTCTCCTTGGTGGCTCACAGCGGGGGGCACGGGCCCCAGATCGCCTCGGCGTTGCCGGCCAGGATCCGGTCCCGGTCCGCCGGCGCAAGCGGGAGGTCGTTCACGGCCCGCAGGTTCTGTCCCACGGATCGCACCCCGGGGCTCGGCCAATCCGTCCCGAACACCGCCTTCCCCGCCACCATGGTTAATCGGGGGAAATAGTCCAGGAGTTTAGCCGGAGGTATTCCGGAGAGGTCCAGATAGACCCCCGGATGACGCCGGGCCAGGAAAAAGGCCGATTCCATCCACAGGGGACGCCCCCCGTGGGCCAGGAGCAGGGTCAACTCCGGGAAGTCCACCGCCACGTCGTCGCAATCCATGGGATCCCCCAGCCGGCTGCGCGCCCCCCGGAACACGGAAGTCCCGGTATGGACCATCACCGGCACCCCTGCCGCCTGTGCCTTACCGTACACATGACGCAGGGAGGGAAGTTCGTCCAGATAGGCATTGGCCCGGAATCCCTGGTGCGGCGGGTGGATCTTGATCATGGCCACCCCCAGATCGAGAATGCGATCCATCTCCCCCGCCACATCCGGGGTGTGGGTGGGATGCACCGATCCGACCGGTAGGAGCCGGTCCCGATGCCCCCAGGTGAACCGGGTGACCCAGTCGTTGCACTCCCGGGTGAACCCCATGGTCTCCGGGGCGACATAGTTGATCAGCGCGGCCCGCGCCACTCCCTGGGCCCGCAGATGCTCCACCAGGGCACCGGGGTCGTTGGACAGGGTCCGGACCAGGGCGGTGTCCTCGCGCCGGGGATCCAGGATCTGCGACCGCACCTCGGGACGTAGCATCTCCCAGGGTTGGATATGGATGTGGCAATCGGTGACGTGACGCAGGGCGGTGCTTTGGTCACGGGAATGCGTCATCCGCGCGGCTTCCCCTTGCGCTCCAGGAACGCGGTCATGCGTTCTGCCTTCTCGTCGCTCTCGAAGAGAACGGCCTGGGCCACCGACTCCATCAGCTGGCCGTGGTCGATCCCGTGGCGTTGCGCGTTGAGCGCCGTCTTGGCCAGGCGGATCGCCTGGGCCCCCTGCCCGGCAAGGGTGGCCGCCATGGCGAGGGCGGCGTCCATGAGCTCCGCGTCCTCGACCACCCGGTTGACCAGACCCATCCGCTCCGCCTCCACCGCCTCCACCCGGCGACCGGTGAAGATGAGCTCCTTGGCCCGTCCGAGCCCAACCAGACGGGGCAGACGATGGGTGGCGCCGGCGCCGGGGAGAATGCCCAGGGCGACCTCGGGCTGACCGAACAGGGCGGATCGCCCGGCGATGCGGATGTCCGCGGCAAGGGACAGTTCGCAACCGCCCCCCAGCGCATAGCCGCGGACCGCGGCGATCACCGGGACCGGCAGGTCCTCGAGTTTGCGGAAGAGCGCGCCGTTGATCGACTCCAGCGCCTCCGGGGCCCCGCGTTCCAGGAGCTGGGCGATGTCCGCCCCGGCCATGAAGTGGTCTCCGGCGCCGGTCAGGATCACCACCCGAACCGCGCGGTCCCGGGCCAGCTCGTCGAGGGCCGCGTGGAGGGCGTTCACCAGTTCCAGGTTGAGGGCATTGCGCTTCTCCGGCCGGTTGAGGGTGAGGATCTCGATCCCCTCCCGACGCTCGCGCAACAGGACCTCGCTCATGACGCTCCCTCCCGGTCGCTCACCACGGGGTCAGCACCACCTTGCCGAATGCCTCGCGCTCCTCGAGCAACCGATGCCCCTCGGCCACCTGCTCCATGGGAAGAACCCGATCCAGTACGGGGGTCAGCTCTCCCCGTCCCACCAGATCGAGCACCGTGTACAACTCGCCACGCGAGCCCATGGTGGACCCCAGGAGCGCGGCGTTCCTGAACCAGACATGGGGCAGCGAGGTGGTCGCGGTCACTCCGGACGTGTTGCCGCAGAACACCAGCCGCCCCCCCCGGGCCAGGCTCCGGATGTTGCCGTCCCAGGTGTCGGCCCCGACGTGGTCCACGATCACGTCCACGCCCCGCTTGCCGGTGTGGGCGCGCACTGCCTCGGCAAAGTCGGACTCGCGATAGTTGATGCCCAGCTCCGCCCCCAGGTCCATGGCCCGGTCGAGCTTCTCCCGGGATCCGGCGGTGGCCAGGACGCGCGCCCCCAGAAAGGCGGCCATCTGGATGGCCGCGCTGGAGACCCCGCTTCCCGCCGCGTGCACCAGCACCACCTCGCCCGGCTGCACGTTGGCCCGCGCCCGTACCATGTGCCACGCGGTGAGGTAGGCCAACGGTACCGCCGCCGCCTCCTCGAAGGAGAGCGACTCCGGCTTGGCAAGGACATTGGCCGCCGGGACCACGACGAGGTCCGCCATGGTGCCGTCCCGGTGCTCGCCCAGGATGCCGTAGTGGCGACACAGATGATCGTCCCCCGCGGCACAGACGGCACAGGCACCACAGGAGAGGCCCGGAGCCAGCACCACCGGTGCCCCGACCTCGAGTCCGGAGACGTCCTCCCCCACCGCCTCGATGAGCCCGGCCCCGTCGCATCCGGGAATGAGCGGCAAGGGATACCGCACCCCGGGCACCCCCTTGCGCACCCACACATCGAGATGGTTCAGCGCCGCCGCGCGCACCCGCACCCGCACTTCCCCGGCCTTGGGAACCGGATCCGGGCGTTCCACGATCCGCAGTTGATCGCGATCCCCATGGGTGCCGATTTCCACCGCACGCATCTAGGCGAGGCTCACCCACACGGCCTTGGTCCGCGTGTAGCTGCGCACCCCTTCCTCACCCAGCTCCCGCCCGAACCCGGAGGCCTTGGTTCCGCCGAACGGAACGGCGGCGGAGTAGAGCCCGTAGCAGTTGACCCACACCGTCCCCGCGCTCAGGGCGTGGGCCACGCGATGCGCCTTGCCGATGTCCCGGGTCCAGACCCCGGCGGCGAGCCCGTAGGGATTGTCCTCCGCGGCGATCTGCACGTCGTCCACATCATCGAAGGGAATGACCGAGAGCACCGGGCCGAAGATCTCCTCGCGCGCGATCCGCATGGCGTTGGTCACCCCGGTGAACACGGTGGCCTCGTGGAAGTATCCCTTGCCGTCCCCGACCTGTGCCCGCGCTCCCCCGGCGGCGAGGGTCGCACCTTCCTCGCGGCCGATCGCCACGTAGCGTTCCACCTTCTCCAGCTGCGCCGCGGAAACCACGGGGCCCAGCTTGGTCTTGGGATCGGTGGGGTCTCCGGGACGGGTCGCCTTGGCCCGCTCCACCACCTGCTCCACGAAGGCATCGGCGATGGAACGTTCCACGAAGAGGCGGCTCCCCGCGGTGCAGGCCTCTCCCTTGTTGTAGAAGATGCCGGACACCGCCCCCTTGCTTGCCGCCGCGAGGTC
This sequence comes from Candidatus Eiseniibacteriota bacterium, assembly GCA_942491735.1. Classification (GTDB taxonomy): domain Bacteria; phylum Eisenbacteria; class RBG-16-71-46; order JABDJR01; family JABDJR01; genus CALOCN01. The sequence goes on from CALOCN010000014.1 coordinate 2,816,820, forward strand.
CGCGTCGGCGAAGACGATGTTGGGAGACTTGCCACCCAGTTCGAGGCTGACCGGACGGGGTCCTTCCGCGGCCGCCCGCATGATGGAGCGTCCCACCTCGGTGGACCCGGTAAAAGCCAGCTTGTCCACCCCGGGGTGTGCGGCCAACGCCGCGCCCGCGGTGGCGCCGAGTCCGGGAAGAATGTTCACCACCCCGGCCGGCAGTCCCGCCTCCAGCATCAATGCGCCCAACCGCAGTACCGAGAGCGGCGTCTGCTCGGCCGGTTTGAGCACCACGGTGTTCCCGGCGGCCAGGGCCGGGGCCAGCTTCCACGCCGCCATGAGGAGCGGGAAGTTCCAGGGGATGATCTGCCCCACCACTCCGTACGGTTCGGCCAGGGTGTAGTTGAGGAACCCGGGCAGGTTGGGCAGGGTCTTCCCCGAAAGCTTGGTCGCCCATCCCGCGTAGTAGTTGAAGGCATCCGAGGCCATGGGGACGTCGACCTTGGTCGCCTCGAAGGCGGTCTTGCCCTGGTCCAGGATTTCCAGCCTTGCCAACTCGTCCCGGTGCGCCATGATGGTCGCCCCGATCGCGCCGAGGATCCGGGCCCGCTTGGCCGGGGCCATGTCGCGCCAGCCGCCCAGGTAGGCGGCCCGGGCCGCGGTCACCGCCCGATCCACATCCTCGGCGCCGGCCGCGGCCACCCGGGTGATCACCGCTTCCGTGGCCGGGTTGACCGTTTCGAAGGTCTCTCCCGAGGCCGCATCCCTCCATTCGCCGCCGATGAGGAGCTTGCCCGGGGCGACGTCCTGTTCACTCATCCTTCTGTCCTTTCCGGGTCCACAAGCGGGGCTCAGAGCAGCACGTACTTGGGACCGCCGCCCCCCTCGGGAGGAACCCAGGTGATGATCTCGTACGGATCCGCGATGTCGCAGGTCTTGCAATGCACGCAGTTGGACGCATTGATCTGCAGCTGCTTCCCGCTCTTGGTTTCCCCCGGCACCATCTCGTACACCGCGGCGGGGCAGAAGTACTGGCACGGATTGCCGTACTCCTCCACACAACGGGTGGCACAGATGTCCGTGTCGCTCACCACGAGATGCGACGGCTGATCCTCTTCGTGCACCGTGCCGGACTTGAAGACATCGGTCAGCTTGTCGAAGGTCAGGCTCCCGTCGAAGACCGGCACTTCCGGACGCTTCCCCCCACTCTCGGACAGCTTGCGCATGTGGGTGTGATCCTTGGCCACCTCCGTCTTGTCGCCGAACCCGTTCCCCCCGGTCACCATGAGCAGCGCCGCGTTGGCCATCCCGGCCCAGCGTCCCCCGGCAAACCCCTGGTGGAAATTGCGCACCTTGTAGAGCTCGTCCCGGGCCGCGCTGGTCTCGAAGGCACGATCGTATCCGGCCAACCCGGCCGCGGAGACGTCCCCGCTCTTGAGCGCGTCCAGGATCGCCCGGGCCGCCATCATGCCGCTCTCCATGGCCAGATGAACGCCCTTGAGACGCTCGGCATTGAGGAACGCGGCCGAGTCCCCCACGATGAGCCCGCCGGGGAGCACCCGCTGCGGCATGGAGAAGTACCCCCCCAGGGGCACGGTCTTGGCGCCGTAGGTGACCAGCTCCGCCCCCTCCAGCATCTCCCGCAGGAACGGGTGGGTCTTGTAACGCTGGAAGATGGCATGGGGATCCGTGTGGGGGTTCCGGTAGTCCAGACCCACCACGAACCCGATCGAGACGTGGTCGTTGGCCATACCGTAGACCCACCCCCCGCCGTAGGTGGATGCATCCACCGGAAACCCGAGGGTGTGGTAGACCGTCCCCGGCGCGAGTCGGCCCGGAGGCAGCTTCCACACTTCCTTGATCCCGGTCCCGTAGGTCTGCGGGTTGGTCCCCTCGAGCCCGCGATCCCGGGTGAGCTGCTTGACCAGGTTGCCCCGGGTGCCTTCGCCGAACACGGTGACCCGCGCCTTGATGTCCACCCCGGGCTCGAAGTTGCTCTTGGGCCGGCCGTGCTTGTCGATTCCCTTGTCGCCGGTGCGCACCCCGACGATCTGATCTCCATCGGTCAGGACCGAGGTGGCGGGAAACCCCGGAAAGACGTCGACCCCCTTCGCCTCGGCCTGTTCCGCCATCCACCGCACCACGTTGTAGAGCGAGATGACCACGTTGCCATGGTTCTTCAGCGGAGGCGGGGTCAACGGCGCCCGCAGGGACTTGCCCGAGGTGAGATAGATGAACGCGTCGTCCGCGACGTCGGCCTCGACCGGGAATCCCTTCTCCCGCCAATCCGGCATGAGGGCGGTGATCCCCCGGGGATCCATCACCGCCCCGGAGAGCGAGTGGGCACCCGGCTCGGCGGACTTCTCGATCACCGCGATCTCGGGTTCCAGCTTCTCCCCGGACCCGCTCGCCTCGACCTGGGCGTTATGCGCGGAGACCAGATCCGCGAGATGGATGGCCGCGGCCAGGTTCGCCGGTCCGGCTCCCACGAAGAGTACGTCGAATTCGAGCTCGTCGCGCTCGATGTTTTCCTGGGACATGAATCCTCCCTGCAATCAAAGGGCAGCCATGATAGCCGGGGCCTCCCGGGGCTGCAATCGGCCCGGCTTCCCTCCTTGCCCCCGCAGGATGAGGAAAAGGACCAGGTCCAGGACCAGGGAGACTCCCAACAGGCCCACCGCCAGGATCCGGTTGGGCTTCTCGGCCAGACTGGAAACCCACAGGGGAGGCCGGCGGAAGTTGAACACCTGGAGGTCCAGCCCGACCTTGTTCAGGACCTTGGTCACCGGGACGGCTTCGTAGGAGTAGGCCACGAATCGCTCCGCGAAGGGAGCCCAGGCGGTGTCCGATTCCAGCTTCCGGAACGCCTCGCGTCGGGCGGTCAGGTCGTCCGCATAGCCGACCAGGGGGAACACCTCCACCCCGATGTTCTCGGTCCGCAGCAACCGGTTGAAGGCGGGGGCCGAGAAGATGCTGTCGACGAGGAACTCCTCGCCGTCCAGCACGACCGAGACCAGCGAATGCGAGGAACGGAAGTGCCGGTCGTAGAGATGAATCCGGGTGGCATCGAACCCGAGGCCCTGCAGCAAGCCGATGACCGCGCGCGCACCCTGGCCGCACAATCCCTCGCGATGGGTGAGCAGCCAGGCCACATCGTGACGCAGGAACGGACGACGTGCCATGTCGATGGCCACGAAGGTGGACTCGTCCGTGTTGAAGACCTCGCGCACGTGATCCGAGACCCGCACCGCGGTCTCCCGGGTCACCGGCAGCCCGGCCAACCCGTTCTCCTGGAGATAGGTCCGGACAAAACGGTCTTCGCGCAGCTGTCGCAGGACAAAGAATCCCGCCGGCAGCAGCCCCAGCACGACGACGAGAATCCAAAGTTGGGCGAGCGTTCTGGAGCGGAACATGCGGGTCCTATGGGCGGGGTTGAAGGACGAGGGCGCCGCGCACCCGCGACAGGTCGAGGCGCGACGAGTATACGGGATTTGCCCGGCCGCCCGGCCCGTGAATCCCGGTAGACTTCAGGGCATGACCTCCCCCTGTCTGCTCACCGCCGCATGGGTGCTCCCCATCCGCAAACCGCCGTTGGCGGGCGGCTCGGTCCTGGTCGCGAACGGTCGCATCGTCGCGGTGGGCACGCGAACCGAACTTCGCCGCGCCCACCCCGGTGTCCCCGAACGGAACCTGGGGGCGACCGCGCTCTTGCCCGGACTGGTCAACGCCCACACCCATCTCTCGCTGACCGATCTCGAGGAGGGTCGCCCCGAAGCCGGCGACTACCTCCAGTGGCTTGGCTGGGTGGCGCGAAGCGCGCGTGGGTTGACCGAGGACGCGGTCCGCGCCGCCAGTTCCCGGGGCGTGGAGGAGTGCGTCTCCCTCGGTACGGTGCTGGTGGGAGAGATCACCTCCCGGGCGGAAGGGGTCGAGCACCTGACCCGTCATCCCGCGTTGCATGCCCGCGTCTTCTTCGAGTTCCTGGGGCTGTCCAAGGCGCGTGCCCACGAGCAGTTCCGCAAGGCACGGCAGCGGGCCACCGCGCTGGATGCGGACTCGCATCCCAGGGTTCGCCCCGGCCTCTCCCCCCACGCACCGTATTCGGTCTGGCCCACCCTGTGGCGCGAGGCGGCGGAGCTCTGTCGACGCTCGGATTGGCGTTGGTCCTCGCACGTCCTGGAGCCCGAGTCCGAGCGGTCCTTCCTGGTGCATGGCTCCGGCCCGCTCAGGGATCAGTTCGAACGGGTGGGGTTCTGGGATCCGGCGTTTCCCGTCCCGGGAGTGCCCCCCCTGGAACTCCTGGAACGTGCCGACGCCCTGGGTCCCGAGGCACTCCTGGTCCATCTGGTGCAGGCGGGGCCCCAGGAGATCGCGCTCCTCGGCCGCCATGGAACCCCGGTGTGTCTCTGCCCCCGCAGCAACGCCTTCCTGGGTCTGGCCCCCGCGGCGGCGCTGGAGCTCACGGCGGCGGGCGTTCCACTCTGCCTGGGAACCGACAGCCGGGCCAGCAACGAGGACCTCTCCATGTGGGGTGAGATGGCTGCCCTGGCCGCGCTCTGGCCCGACCTGAAGCCTCGCGTGATTCTGGAGATGGCCACCCTAAACGGCGCTATTGCATTGGGATTCGAGGATGCCCTGGGGAGCATTTCTCCCGGCAAGCAGGCCCTGCTGCTGGGCGTCCCGATGGACGCGGAAGGACCCGAGGAAGTGGAAGCCCTCCTGGTGCGGAGCGGGAGTCCCGCCGGTCTCGAACGCATCGGGTGGTGAGGGAACACCTTAAGACGGCGGGGCCGCGGCCGATCCATGGTGGAAGAGCGCCTGTGCAATCTGGTACACTTGTTCGCTGGATTTTGTGGATGGTCAACGACTTATGCGCCCCGATGGCGTGCGGGAGACGGACCTTTGCCTGAACTCTCCGTGGTCATGCCCTGTCTCAACGAAGAAGAGACCCTGGGCATCTGTATTCAGAAAGCAAAAGACACCATCGAAGCGCTCAAGCTCGACGCCGAGATCGTGATCTCGGACAACGGCTCCACCGACCGCTCGGTGGAAATCGCCGAGTCGTTGGGGGCCCGCGTGGTCCACGCCCCGGCCAAGGGCTACGGAAACGCCTATCTGGCCGGGTTTGCCGGAGCCCACGGCAAGTACCTCATGATGGGGGACTCGGACGACTCCTACGATTGGACCGAGATCGGTCGGTTCGTGGAACCGCTGCGCGAAGGCTACGACATGGTGATGGGGACCCGCCTCAAGGGGCGGATCGAACCCGGAGCCATGCCCTTCCTGCATCGCTATCTCGGCAACCCGGTACTCACCGCCATCCTCAACATCCTCTTCCGCACCGGGATTTCCGATTCCCATTGCGGCATGCGTTCGTTCACGCGGGAAGCCTACGACCGCATGCACCTGCGCACCTCGGGCATGGAGTTCGCCTCGGAGATGGTGATCAAGGCCTCCAAGGCCGGGCTGAACATCACCGAGATTCCCATCACCCTGCATCCGGACAAGCGGTCGCGTCCCCCGCACCTGCGGACCTGGCGGGACGGCTGGCGCCATCTGACCTTCATGCTGATGTACAGCCCCACCTGGCTGTTCCTCATTCCGGGTTCCATCCTCATGCTGACCGGACTCGCCATCCTGGCCGTGCTCTTCCCCGGCGCGATCCAGATCGCGGGGCGTGAGATCGACGTCCACACCATGATCCTGGGCAGCCTGCTCACCATCCTCGGCGTGCAGGTCCTGACCACCGGCCTCTTTGCCCGGGTCTATACCTACGAACGCCATTTCGACCGCAACGATCCGTTGCTGCGTGGACTGGCCCGGCACTTCAACCTCGAGAAGGGGTTGGTGATCGGCCTGCTGGTCTTCCTGATCGGGTTCGTCATGGACCTCTCCGTGGCCATCACCTGGGTGAACAGTGGCTTTGGACCGCTCAGCGCCTTGCGACAGGCGATTGTCGGCAGTACGCTGCTCGCCATGGGCGCCCAGGTCATCTTCTCGTCCTTCTTCCTGAGCATGCTGTCGGTCCAGGTGGCCGAGCTCAAGGAAGACGCCGACTTGCCGACGGACGCTCGACGCGTCTCCTAGTCCCCCATTCACCGGGTCACGTCCATGAGTTCATCCAACGGCTCCTCCGCCACCGCCTGGGACTTCGTCCGGCTCAACGCATCCCTCGGATTGGGGCGTGCGGTGCGCGGTCTCGACTATGTGCGGTGCCTCGAGTTTCCCCTCGTCTACAACCACCTCGACCTGAAGCCGGGCATGAAGCTCCTCGACGCGGGAGCGCGGACCAGCATCTTTCCCCCGTTCGTGGCTTCCCGGCACGAGGTGGAAGTGCACGCGGTGGACCTCGACGAGACGGTCATGGGCATGACCGCGATGGCGGACCGGATTTCCCTGAGGGGCACCCTCGTGGCCAAGACGGGCGACCTGCGCTCCCTGCCGTATCCGGACGACACCTTTGATCGGGTGACGGTGATCTCGGTCATCGAACACGTTCCCGACCCGGGTGACATCGACGGTATCCGCGACCTTGCCCGGGTGCTCAAGCCGGGCGGGCGTCTCATCCTCACCGTCCCCTTCGGCATGACCGATCGGGAGTTCTTCCGCGACGAGACGGTCTACTCGGAAACCTACCGGGGGGAGCCGGTGTTCTTTCAGCGGCACTACACCCCGCAGACCCTCCAGGATCGGCTGATCGGGCCCTCGGGTCTCCGGGTGGTGGAAAGCGGTCTCTTCGGCGAGAGCGGGTTTCCGTTCTTCAACCGGCTGTGGGTTCTTCCCGGCTGGCTCAAGCCGGCCAAGGCGCTCTACGCCTGGGCGAGCCCGGTCTTCGCCGGGCGGTATCTTTCCCGCGTGGACTCCCCGGCCGCCCTCACCCTCCCCTCACCGCCGATGATCACCGCCAACGGCGCGTTCGTGGTGCTGGCCAAGTAGATGTGCGGCATCACCGGCTGGTTCGGTGGACCGGAAGAGGCCGACACCGACGCCCTCGATCGCATGAACACCTGTCTGCGCCACCGCGGGCCGGATGACTCGGGGACCTGGACCGGTGGCGGCACCGCGTTGGGGTTCCGTCGGCTGAGCATCGTCGATCTCGGCGGCGGGCATCAGCCCATGAGCAACGAGGACGACAGCCTGTGGCTGATCTTCAACGGCGAGATCTACAACCATCGCGGGTTGCGTGAACGGCTCCTGGAACGCGGGCACCGCTACAAGACCCAGTCGGACTCCGAGACCATTCTCCACGCCTACGAGGAGTGGGGAGACGAGTTGCTGGAGCGGATCGAGGGCATGTTCGCCTTCGCCCTCGTCGACACGAGACGCAATCGCATGCTGGTCGCCCGCGACCGTCTGGGGATCAAGCCGCTCTACTATGCGCCGCTCCCCGGGGGACAGGTGCTGTTCGCCTCGGAGATCAAGGCGCTGTTGCAGCATCCCGGAGTGACCCGGGAGGCGTGCCCGGAAGCGGCCTCGACCTTCCTCACCTATCGCTATCTTCCCTCCCCCGCCACGCTGTTCCGCGGGGTGTTCAAGCTGCCGCCGGGACACCGTCTCGTGGTCGACGGCAATGGGTACCGCGTGGAGTCCTGGTGGGACGTGGACCTCGAGACCCGCTGGACCGGGACCTACGAGGAAGCCCAGACCCGGCTCGTCGAGTTGATGTCCCAGAGCACGCAGGACCGTCTCATGGCGGACGTGCCGCTGGGGGCGCTGCTCAGCGGAGGCCTCGACTCGAGCATCATCGTGCGCCTCATGGCCGAACGCCACGATCCGGTGAAGACCTTCTCCATCGGGTTCTCCGGCGCCGAGGGCAACGAGAACGAGCTTCCCTTTGCCCGGGAGGTGGCACGGGAACTGGGGACGGAACATCACGAGTACACCATGGAGGAACGCGAACTCCCGGACTACATCGTGCCCCTCATCTGGAACATGGACGAGCCGCTCGTCGAACCGGCTGCCATCCCGGTCTATCTCATCAGCCGCCTCGCCCGGGAAACGGTGACGGTCGCGCTCACCGGGGAAGGGGCGGACGAGCTCTTCGCCGGGTATCCCAAGTACGGCCACGACCACCTCGCCCTGCAGTACGGACGATTGCCGCGGGCGCTGAGGGACGGGGTGTTGCGCCGCGGCCTCGATGCGCTCCCCCTTCCGTTGCGGCGGCTACGGGTGGCCGAGCGAAGCCTTTCCATCCGCGAACCCTCGGAGCGATGGGCCTCGTGGTTCGCCGGGTTCGCCGGGCCGGAGAAACGTGCGATCCTCCACCCCGAACTGCTGGCCCGGTTGGACGACCCGGCCTCGGCGGGACCCACCGCGCACTGGGTGGATCGCGCGCAACACCGGTCGCCTCTCACCCAGATGCTCTACGCCGACGTGAAGACCTGGCTCGCCGACGATCTCCTCATGAAGATGGATCGCATGAGCATGGCCACCTCCCTGGAGGCACGGGTGCCGTTCCTGGATCACCGCCTCGTGGACTTCGCGTTCTCCCTCCCCTCGCAGTGGAAGTGGAAGGACGGGCGCGGCAAGCGGATCCTGCGGGACGCCTTCCGCTCCCGGCTTCCGGAGACCGTGCTTTCGCGACCCAAGGCGGGATTCCCGGTCCCGATCGATCGGTGGTTCCGCCGGGACCTGCGCGCGTTCGTGACCGAGACGCTGTTCTCGGAGACCCTCGCCCGCCGGGGAATCGTCAATCCCCGCACCGTGCGCCGGGTGGTCAACGACCACATCGAAGGACGACGCGACTACCGCCGGGAGATCTGGACCCTGCTCAACCTGGAGCTGTGGTTCCAGGTCTTCATCGATCCGCCTCGGGCGCCGATGGAAGCGCCGCGCGAGGCCGCGCTGGCCGGATGAGGCTCTGGCATCTTCGCCGTCTGGGCGCGATGTCCTGGGAGGAGCGTCGGTTGCGCGTGCAGCGGGCCATCCGTGATCGCCGGCACCGCACCGCCTTCTCCCGTGGTGGCGCGAAAGCAGTGCTGGGCGAGCCACCCAGCCCGGATGCTTTTCTCTCCGGCGGCACACGCACTCCGTGGGTGCTGGAGGCGGAACGGGTCCAGCGCGTCGCCGCCTCGGTTCCCCCCGCCTGGCGAGAACGCACGCTTGCGGAAGCCACGGCCATCCGTGAGGGGCGCTATCGCTGGCTCGGAAAAACCCATGAACTGGGTTCCCGACCGGTCTGGACCCGGGAACCGGTATCGGGGGTGGACTTTTCCACCGACCACTGGACCACCCTCGCCTTCACCTCCCCCCGGGGACAGTTCGACCTGAAGCATCTGTGGGAACCCAACCTCCACGCGGCGTTTCCCACCCTGGCCAAGGCCGCGCTGCTGACCGGAGACCCCGCCTGGCTGGACCTCCTGGAACAGCTGTGGACGGATTGGCTGGAACAGAATCCACTCCTGGGGGGGCCCAACTACATCGCTCCGGTCGAGATCGGGTTGCGCCTGGTGCACTGGGCCGCCGCCCTGCGCTTGTGGCAGGCAAGCACCGACCCGCCACGGGCGCTGCTCCTGGCCCTGTGGCCCCACCTCTGGGCACAGCACGCCACCCTTGGCGACAACCTCTCCCGCGGCTCGTCCGCCAACAATCACCTTCTCGGAGAGCTGGCCACCCTGGTTCTGACCGAACAGGCCTTCCCCGGCCTCCGTGCCCCGGAGAACGAGGGACCCTACGAACGGGAACTGCAGCAGGAAATCCTGCGGCAATTCCACGAGGATGGGGTCAACCGGGAGCAGGCGCTGCACTACCACACGTTCTCGCTGTCCCTGGCCGCCCTCGCTCTCCAGGGCGCCGAAGGGGCGGGTCGCCCGTGGCCGACCGGGGTGCGGGAGCGACTGACCCGCGCGGCCGCGTTCCTCCGTGCCGCCCTGGACCGGGGCGGCGAACCGTTCCTCTACGGGGACTCGGACGAGAGCGAAGTGCTCCCCTTGCGGGAAGGCCCGGCCCGCCCGTACCGATCGGTGCTGGCCCATGCCGAGGGACTGCTCGGCGGCTCGCCCGAACCGGACGAGCGAACCTCGTGGCTCCTGGGGACACCGCCCGCGCCGGAACAGGACTGGGCGGGGGCCTCCGGGGACGCGGTCTTCGCCGCGGGCGGGCACGCGTTCCTCCGTCGGGGAGACCTGGAAGTCCACCTCAACGGGGGGGACCTGGGCTACCTGGCCATCGCCGCCCATGCCCACGCCGACGCGGCCAGCGTCAGCCTCCGCTGGAACGGAACCCCGGTCATCGTGGACCCGGGGACGCACTCCTATCGTGGGGGGGACCCCTGGCGGGAATGGCTCGTTTCCACCGCCGCCCATCCCACCCTGAGCCTCGACGGCATGAACCAGGCCGAACGGCGGGGACCCTTCCTGTGGGCCCGTCACTATCGCGGTTCCCTGCAAAGCGAGACCCCCCATGGCGCGGAGGCCTCCCATACCGGCTGGGCCGGTCGGGACGTGGCTCACCAACGCCGGGTGGACCTCGAGGAGGACACCCTGATCGTGCTCGATCGGCTGACCGGGAAGGGGCGACACCGGGTCCGGATCACCTGGCCCCTGGACGGCGACACCCTGGAATCGCGCGGGAGCGGCGTGGCCCTGACCCTGCCCCGGGGCCGTGTCACCCTCGAGGTGGAGGGCCCAGGCGAGGGACGCATCGAACGCGGGGACCCGGGCCAACCCGGAACTCCTTGCATTTCCGACGGATACGACCGCATGCGGCCGGGCGTGGCCTGGATCTGGGAGGCCGAGGTAACCCTCCCCGCCACCTGGACAACCCGGGTCCGATGCCGGCCCGCCTGATAAGATCGGGACCCAGGCGCGCCGATAGTTGAAACCAGGCATGGCTCCAGACACCGAATCGTTTCCCAGTTCCTACCGCCTCTCCTGGCGGGACCGTCTCCCGGGACCGCTCCAGTCCCTGGCGCGCTTCCCGTGGTGGACCCTGATCCTGGCCGGGGTCGTGTCCCTGGTTCTCGCCGACCAGATCGCCGCGCCCAACTCGCGCATCATCAAGCTGGGCGCGGGCGCGCTGCTCCTGGTCATGGCCTACCGTCTGCGCCCCTTCTACGCCCTGTGCTTCATCACCCTGCTCTTCCCGTTCCCCTTCAGCATCTTCGTTGGCTCCAGCACCATGATCTTCATCGTGTTGGCCGCCACCATCTACCTGGCCCGCCTGACCCTCCGCCAGGTTGCGCCCCCTTCGCGCACCCCGGCCGACGCGTTTCTCGGCATCCTCATGGGCTGCTACATCCTCTCCTTCTACAACGTCACCAACCCGATCGCGCTCAAGCAGGGCGTGCTGGCCATGGTGGCGATCGTCGCCTCGTTCATGGTCTATTACATGACCGCCACCTTCGTGCGCACCGAACGTCACCTGCGGACCTTCGTGCGCATCCTGGTCATCACCGCCGGGGCTTCCATGGCGGTGGCGATCTACGAACTCCTCTTCCCGGGCCGGGTCCTGATTCCCCACTGGATTCTCAACCGCCTTGCCGTCGGGGGTACGGAGGTGGGGTACCGGGTGGGGGGACCCTTCTACGACTTCGAGCTGTTCGGCGAGTACATGGCGCTCTCGTTCTTTCTCTGCTTCTTCATGTTCCGCCGGACCCACAACCCCAATACGCGGTTCTTCACCGGCGCCCTGTGCATCCTGTCCGTCTTCTGCCTGCTCACCACGGTGACCCGGGGGGCGACCATCGCCTTCATCGGCGGCGTGGTCTATCTGGTGTGGCTCATCCGGCGTCGTCTCAAGTTCAGGGACCTGGTGAGTTCCCTGCTCGTGCTCGTCCTGCTCTGGTTCGGGCTCGAGTTCGTGGTGGTGAACTTCACCAACTCGGGATCGGTGATGGACCGGCTCTTCGGCACCGAGTTCGAGGGGCTGGTGCCGGACTCCCGACTGCATTGGCCCAAGGTCTGGGCCCGCGTGCTCGATCATCCCTTCGTGGGACACGGCCCGTACTACGATCTGGGAAAGAGCGACACCCTGACCGGTCACGGGCTCTATTCGATCATCTATCCCCACAGCCAGTACCTGTTCTACGCGCACACGGTGGGACTCATCGGGGCGGCGGCATTCCTGGGGATCGTGGGAAGGCTTCTCTGGGTCTCTTTCCGGGAGAAGGCGGTTGGACTCCAGGAACCGTCCTACGCCCGCAGTCTCATGATCGTGCTCCACATCATGCTGTGCGTCTTCCTGGTGGACCAGACCAAGATCGAGTACATCCGCAACGACACCTATATCTTCTTCCCCTGGATCCTTCTCGGTCTGATCGCCGCGACCCACCGCATCATCCGCGATGGGGACGACGATGACGACTACCGCTCCAACCGACTCTCGCCGCCCACCTAGGGCCCATCGGCGACCAGGGTCTCGGTGGTGAGGATCATCCCGGCAATGGAAAGCGCATTGCGAAGCCCGGTCGCCACCACCCGCGCCGGGTCGAGAACCCGCGCCCGTTCCAGGTCTTCCAGCTGGTTGGACACCGCGTTGTAACCCACGCTGCCGCCGGCGGCACGGACCCGCTCCACCACGCCGGCGCCGTCGGCACCCGCATTGAAGGCGATCCAGCGCACCGGGGCATCCAGGGAGAGGGCCAGCACGCGGGCCCCCAGGCGCTCCTCCGGGGTCCCCGGGGACCGCTCGGTGCGCCCGGACACCAGGAGCGCGACCCCCCCTCCGACCAGCACCCCACCCTGCATGGCCGCCCGGGAGGCGGCCACCGCATCCTCCACCCGCGACCGGGCGAGGTCGCGATCGATGGCCGAGTCGCCCCCCACCGAAACCACCGCGACCCCGTCGGTGAGACGGCCCAGCCGCAGGCGCAGCGCCTCCGAATCCCCTTCGGTCCCGAGTTGTTCCCTCAAGGCGGCAACCCGATCGTGGATCCGGGAGAGATCGCCGCCCCCCCCGATCACCGTGGTCGCATCCGCGCCGACCACAACCCGGGCCGCCCCCCCCAGATCCTCGACCGTGGCGGTGGCCGGATCCCGTCCCCGATCGGGCGCCAGCACGGTGGCCCCGGTCAGCACCGCGAGGTCGTCGAGTGCTTCCCGGCGCCGGTCGCCGAACTCCGGTGCGTTCACCGCCACCCCGTGGAGCGTTCCCCGCAGTCGATTCACGACCAGGGTCGAAAGCACTTCGGGATCGAGATCGTCGACGACCACCAGGAGCGGCCGCTTCTCGCCGGCCAACCGGGACAACAGCGGATGCAGCGCCTGGGGATCGGCCAGTTTCCCGCCACAGAGCAGGATGCGCGGGTTCTCCAGGATCGCTTCCATGCGATCCGTGTCGGTGACGAAGTAGGGAGACAGGTAGCCTTCGTTCCAACGCATGCCCTCCACGATGGAGAGTCGGGTCTCCACCCCGGGGGCCTCGTCGACCGTGATCATGCCGGCCGGCCCCACCCTCTCCAGGGCCTGGGCCACCAGGTCGCCCAGGAAGGGATCGCCGGCGGCGAGAGCGGCCACCCGGCGAAGCTCGTCGAGCCCCCCCACCGGTTGCGCCCGGGCGGCCAGGCGCTCCAGCACCTCGGCCCCGGCCCGATCCATGGCCCGCTTGAGCGCCATGGGGCGGGCCCCCGCCGCCACGGCGCGCAATCCCTGGGTCACCAGTGCCTGGGTGAGCACGATCGCGGTGGTGGTTCCGTCACCGGCCACGGCCTGGGTCTTTGCGCTGACCTCGCGGGTGAGTTGGGCCCCCATGTTCTCGAACGGGTCGGCGAGCTCGATCTGCTTGGCGATGGTCACCCCGTCGTTGGTGATCATCGGGGGACCCTCGCCGCGGGAAAGGACGACGTTGCGGCCCCGCGGACCCAGGGTCACCCGGACCGCGTCGGCGAGCTGGTCCATCCCCCGGCGAAGCGCCTGCCGTGCCTCGTCGTCGAACACCATCCGTTTTCCCATTACACGCTCCCCTTCGCCCCGCGCGAACCGGCCTTCTCCAGGGTCGCCGCCAGGGCAGCCAAACCACGCTCCATGCCTTCGGGGGAGCCGCTCCCCACCCGGAGAGCCCCCGGTACCCCGAAGAACGCACCGGGCACGACCGCCACCCCATGCTGCGACAGGAGTTCCCGGGCCACCTGCTCCCCATCCAGTCCCCCCGGCAGACGAACCCACCGGGTGATCCCTCCATCGGCCGGCGCGAAGTCGAGACGATCCGCATGGCGCTCGGCCACCGCATGCACCGCACGGGCGGTCTCGCGGGCCCGGTCGCGCAGGAGGTCTGCCTGGTCCAGGGCGGCCCGGATCAACGGAACCACCGGTGCGGGGTCCACCGCTTCCATGACGTCCCGGATGGCCTGCATCCGGAGCACGACCTGCGCCGGGGCCAGGACCCAGCCCGCCCGGAGCCGGCTCAATCCGTAGACCTTGGTCAGACTGGAAACCGTCACCACGTTCCCGCCCAACGACCGGGCGGTCCCGGGCGGGCCCGGGAGGAAGTCCCGGTAGACCTCATCGACCAACAGGACCCCGCCCACTTCGGCCAGTCGCCGGGCCACTTCCGTCAGGGCCGCGGGGCTCGCCCGGCGTCCGGTGGGGTTGTGGAGATCGCTGACCAGGACCAGCCGGGGGGGATGGGGGTGCCAGGGAATGGCGTCCGGATCCAGATCCCCGTCCGCTCCCCGCGGGAAGTGCTGAAGGGTGGCCCCGAGTGCCAGGGGCACCCGGTTCAGGGCATCATAGCCGGGAGTCTCCACCGCCACCCGGTCCCCGGGGGCCAGGAGGGCCGCCGCGGCCAGGAACAGGCCTTGGCTGGTCCCCAGTACCGGGAGCACTTCGGACTCGGGAACCCCATAGCGGGCGGCCAGTCGCGCCGCCACCCCGGCCGGTGCAAAGGCCGGCTCCGGCTCTTCCAGGAGGTCCCGGTGGGGCACTCCGAGGAGGTCCAGCGGGGTATCGAGGCCACTGGCCAACAGGGATACCCGGGGACAGGCGGCAACCGCCCGGCGGGCCCAGACCAGATATGGACTCGAAGCCTCCCTCAGCATGTGCTCCTCCAGTTGCACGATAAACGGGCGAAGTGTACCATTCAGCGGTCTGTGCCGGGCGTCGCCCGGCATTCTTATGTTCAGGAAAAGGAGCGTTTTGAATGGATGCGAAGGAGCAGGCGGGTCGCAAGGCTGCGGAGTACGTCAAGGACGGCATGGTTGTCGGTCTCGGCACCGGCTCGACCGCGGAATGGGCGACACGTGCGCTGGCGGAACGCATCCAGGAAAAGGCGGTGCATGACATCCGCTGCATCGTCACCTCCAGCGCCACGCGTGCCCTGGCCATGGAGCTGGGCTTCAACATCATGGGTCTGGAAGACGTGGATGGGGTGGACCTCACCATCGACGGCGCGGACCAGGTGGACGACAACCTGAACCTCATCAAGGGGGGCGGCGGCGCGCTGCTGCGCGAGAAGGTGGTCGCCTTCAGTTCGGGTGAGGTCATCATCGTGGTGGACGAGTCCAAGTGGACCGCCAAGCTGGGCGAAGGCGTCCCGGTTCCCGTGGAAGTGATCCCGTTCGCCGAAGCGGTGGTGCGCAGCGCGCTCAACAACCTGGGTGCCGAAGTCGAACCCCGCATGGACGGCGACGATCCCTTCATCACCGACAACGAGAATTTCATCCTGGACTGCACCTATCACGCACCGTTCAACCCGAAGCACATGGAGCGCGAGATCAAGCGTATCCCCGGCGTGGTCGAGAGCGGCCTCTTCGTGAACCTGTGCGACCGCATCATCATTGGCCGGGCCACCGGAGGGCCGCGGGTCATCGACGCGGTCTAGGAGTCCGTTGAACCGGCCCGCTGCCCGCCTCCTCGCGGCGATCCTGAGCGGGCTCGCCCTGGTCGGCCTCACCCTGTTGCCCGGGTACCGGGAACGGGTGGTTCCCGGCTACACCCAGGTGCAGCGACTCCCGCACCGCGCCGGGCGTTCCCTGGAGGAGATCCGGATCTCCCTGCGCCCCGGACACCGATTCGTCACCGCGGCGCGCGATCTCTCGTTCGACGACGCGGTGATCTGGATCTCGGATGACCCCCGCGACGAAACCCTGGCTTCGCTCCTCCACTGCGCCTACTACCTCTACCCCCGGGTCCTGGTGCAGACCGCCACCGTGGAGTCGACGCCCGATCTCGAGGTGGACTTCGTGCTCTGTACGCCCAACTTCGCCCCGGTGGTTCCGGACAGTCTCAAGGGACAGGTGGTGGGCCTGATCGCACTTTCCCAGCGCGGACGACGGCACGCCACGGAGACCTGGCCATGATCCCCGCCCTGGCCACCCTGGCCGTGTGGGTCGCGGTGACCCTGGGGGGACGGGGGCTCCTGGCCGGGGCCGGTCTCATTCGCTGTCGTTTCGGCGACTGGGGGACCGCGTTTCTCACCGGATTCTCCGCCTTCACCCTGATCCTGTACCTCGCCGCCCTGGTCGGGGCGCCCATCGGAGCCCCCCTGGTCCTGGGGAGCGCGGGAATCGTGCTGCTGGCCGGATTGGCCCGGGGGCGCGGAGCCCCATCCCTTCCGGTCACCCCCACCGCCCCCTGGACCCCGGCGGAACGTGTCCTTTTCGGGGGGCTGCTCGCCTATTTCGCCATGGTCTTCCTCAACGCCCACTTTTTTCCGGTCATGGCCATGGATGCCCACTCCTACGACGGACGCGCGCGCTTCCTGGTCGAGGACGGGCGCCTGGATCTTGCCCTGTACCACTGGCCCGGCAACCCGATCTCGGCCAGTACCAACATCACCTATCCCCCGCTGCTCAGTCTGGGGTTGGCCGTGGCCTATGCCCTGGGGGCCACGATGAGCAAGACGGTCATCGCCGGGTTCGCCGCCGCGTGGCCGCTCCTCCTCTACGGGGTTCTTCGCCAGTCCCTGCCCCGGTTCTGGACCCTGGTCTGGGTGCTGGTCCTCGCCCTGACCCCCGAGGTCTTCTCCCACGCCTCGTTCGCGCTCCTGAACATGCCGGCCATGGCCCTGTTGGCGCTGGAAGCGGTGGCCCTGGAACGCTTCCTGCGCGAAGGAGGACGGGGCTGGGCCGGGCTGGCCGCCCTGGCCGGCGCGGCGGCGGCCGGGGTGCGACCGGACGCCCTGGTGATTCATGGCGTGCTCGTGGTCACTGCCGGGGGTTTCTGCGTCATACGACGGGACCTCCCCGCCCTGATCCGCTTGGCGGCAGTGGCGCTGGCTCCCCTGCTCACCTGGGGAACATGGACCTGGATGCTCGGTCGCATCCTGGAGACCGGGAGCGGCTCGCCGCTCTCGGGGGACCAGGCGGTGGGTCCGAACCCGGTCCTGCGTGCGGCCGGATCGTTCCTCACCCACTGGGGCACCTTCGGTTTGACCTTCTTCCTCTGGATGGCGAGCCTTCCCTTCCTCGCCCGCGGCGCCCAGGGGCGCTACTACCGGGTGGCGACCCTCGGCTCGCTCGTCGCGGTGGTGATCCTCTACAGCCTGCTCGATGTCGGCTACGGTGGGGGCGCCCAGGAGTTCCTCAACTCCTCGTTCAAGCGCGCCCTGTTCTATCTCGTCCCGCTCGCGGGATTGGCGGCGGCCCTCAGCCTGCCCTGGACCCGCCTCGCGGCCATGGGACGGGGCGTCCTGTGGGAGAAGTCCTCCGGATGAACAGCCCCTACCCGGTGAAGAAGGGAGAGGTGGTCGAGCTCACCGTGGAACGCATCGCGGTGGGTGGCAAGGGCGTGGCGCGCATCGATGGCTACGCGGTGTTCGTCCCGCGCGGGCTCCCGGGACAACGGGTGCGGGCCATGATCATCAAGCGCAAGCGATCCTTCGCGGAAGCGCGGGTCGAGGCGGTCCTCGCCCCGGGACACGACGAAGTTGCGCCGCGCTGCAGCCACACCGGCACCTGCGGCGGATGCACCTGGCAGCACCTGGACACCGCCCGGCAACTGGAGGTCAAGCGGGATCACGTCATCGACTGTCTGGAACGGATCGGGGGGCTGGACGTCGAGGTGGAGCCCACCGTGGCGTCGCCGCTGCCGTTCGAGTACCGCAACAAGATGGAGTTCACCTTCTCCACCCGGTGGCTGGAAGCGGCGGAGCTGGCGGAAGACACGACACCCGACCGGTTCGGCGCCGGGCTGCATATCCGGGGTCGCTTCGACCGCGTGGTCAACATCGGGCGCTGCCACCTGTTCCCGCCCTGGGGCTCCGAGGTGCTGGAGCGGGTCCGCACCGTGGCCCGGGAGAGCGGGCTCTCCCACTACTCCACCCGCACCCATACCGGATTCTGGCGCTTCCTGGTGATTCGGGATGCCGTGCACACCGGCCAACGCATGGTGCACCTCATCACCAACGAGGCCCCCGGGGGAAGCGACGAGGCGGAGGCGGTGGCCCGGGTGGCCCGGGAACTGGAGCCCTTCGGGGTGACCTCCCTGCTCCATGGCGTCTCGACCCGCAAGGCGAGCATTGCGGTGGCGGAGAGCACACGGGTCCTCGCCGGAGCCCCGGTCATCCAGGAGACCCTGCTCGGCGAACGCTACGAGATCGGTCCGGCCACGTTCTTCCAGACCAACACCCTGGGCGCGGAGCGTCTGTTCCGGGAGGTCCTGGAGCGCGGGCGGTTCACTCGCGACGAGACGGTGTGGGATCTCTACTGTGGGGCGGGCGCGATCAGCCTGCCCCTGGCGCGTCGGGTTCGGCGGGTGGTGGGAGTGGAAGTGGTCGAGGAAGCCACCACCGCCGCCGTGCGCAACGCGGGAGCCAACGGGATCGGCAACGTGGAGTTCCACACCGGGGATATCCGTCATCTGGTCGGGGACCTCCCCGTCCCCGACGCGGTGGTGGTCGATCCCCCACGGGACGGGGTGCATCCGGACGTCCTGGCCACCATCGCCGATCGCGCCCCGGACCGGATCGTCTACGTCTCCTGCAACCCGGCCACGCTGGCCCGGGACCTCGCGGTCCTCGCCCCGCACGGGTACCGCGCCCGGTCGGTGTTGCCGGTGGATCTCTTCCCCCACACCGCCCACGTGGAGTGCGTCACCGTCCTCGAGCGCGCCCCGGTCGACTCCCCCGGACCGCGCTAGGGCCTTCCCGCCCGTTCCCAGACCAGGCGGATTCCGCGCACGGTGAGGGTTTCGTCCACGTGGGTCACCGTTTCCGATGCGGCGCCCACCGCGGCGGAGAAACCGCCGGTGGCCACCACCGGGGAGCCTTCGGGAAAGGCCTGCTCCTGGAAGATCGCGCGCACCAGGGCATCCACCCCGCCGACCGCACCGAAGAACACTCCGGACTGGATACTCTCGGCCGTGGAGCGACCCACCACGCGTTCCGGACGACGCACCTCGACCCGGGCCAAGCGGGCCCCCCGATGAAACAGGGCGTTGGCCGAGGTCGCGATGCCCGGCGCGATCACTCCACCGGCGTACTCTCCCGCCGCGTTGATGACATCGAAGGTGGTCGCGGTGCCCAGGTCCACCACGATCCCGGGAGCCCGGTGGTCCTCGAGAAAGGCCACCGCGTTGACCAGCCGATCGGCACCCACCGACTCCCTGTCGTGATAGAGGATGGTCAGATCCGGTACCGCCCGGTGGTCGATGAGGAACGGGGTGCGCCCCAGGGTCCCTTTCCCCATCTGCAGGTACGCCGTGGTCAGTTCGGGCACCACCGAGGCCACCGCGATTCCGGTCAGATCCTCCGGGGAGAGGTTCCGCGAAGCCAACAGCATGCGCAGCAGGGCGGAGATCTCATCCCCGGTCTGGTGCGGGGCACTGGTCACTCGCCATTGGTGCAGCAGCTCGGTGCCACGAAACGCGCCGACCAGGGTCTCGGTGTTGCCGACGTCAATGGCCAGGAGCATCGGGGTCCTCCGGAGGGTTGTCGTTGTCGTTGTCGTTGTCGCCCTCGTCCTGATCCTCGCCCTGGTCCTCGTCCTGATCGTCGTCCTGCTCCTCGGGCGCGCCGCGACGACGCTCGATCGTCCAGGAGATTCCGTAGCTCAGCCAGTAGAGCAGCATCAGCGGCACGGCAAGCAGGATCTGGGAAAGCGGATCGGCGGGGGTCAGCAGGGCGGCGAGAATGAACATGACCACCACCGCGTGGCGCCAGTAGACCAGCAACCAGGCCGCGCGAATGACGCCGATGGTGGTGAGGAAAGCGGCGAAGATGGGGAGTTGGAAGACCAGTCCACAGGCGAGTCCCATGCTGAACACGAGATCGAGGAGGAAGTGGACCTCGGTCTGGGCGGTCAGGGTCGCGGTCCCGAAGCCGAGCAGGACCTTGACCGTGAGCGGGGTGAGGAGGAAGTAGGAGAAGAGGATCCCGGTGTAGAAGAGGAAGACCGAGGCCAACGCCCCGGGGAACACGACCCGCCGCTCCCGGCTCAGGAGCCCCGGCCCGATGAACGACCAGATCCAGTAGAAGAGCAGGGGGACGCTGATCAGGATCCCCAGGACGATGGCCACCTTGAGCCGGGCCAGAAAGGCCCCCTGGGGCTTCATGAAGATGGCTTCGCCCGAGGTCATGGCAATCAGCCAACTCAGGACCTGCCCCGACCACGCCCAGGTGATCCCCGCACCCAGGACCACCACGATGATGCACTTGAAGATCATCCGCCGGAGCTCTTCGAGATGCTCCAGGAACGGCATGACCTTTTCGTCGCGCGGGTCGCTCATCTACTTGCGGGGAGGCGTCTCCTTGCCCCCGTCCTGCACCAATCCCCGGATCTCGTGCAGGAATTCATTGACGTCCTTGAAGTGCCGGTACACCGAGGCAAAACGGACGTAGGCGACTTCGTCGAGCCCCTGGAGTTCCTCCATGACCCGCTCCCCGATCAACCGGCTCTCGATCTCGCCGGGGGCTTCCCGTTGGATCTCGGTTTCCACCCGATCCACGATCTCCTCGATCTGGGTGAGCGAGACCGGGCGCTTCTCGCAGGAGCGGGAGATCCCGGCAATGACCTTCTCCCGGCTGTAGGACTCCCGCTTCCCGTCCCGCTTCACCACCATCACGCTGGCGTTCTCGACATATTCGTAGGTGGTGAACCGATGACCGCAACCGATGCACTCGCGGCGGCGCCGAATGGCGCGGCCCTCCTTGGTGGAGCGGGAATCGATGACGCGGTCCTCAAGGTGACCGCAGCTGGGGCATTGCATGGGCGATCCAGTATCTCGTGGGAGGCGTGGATGCTACCCGCTACATCTTGGGCCTGTCAAACGTTACCCTGCTCTCTTCTGTTGATCCTGGAACAGGGGATTGGTAGGCTCAATGGGCTTGGCTACACAACAAGGTTCCGTCAGAAAGCACCACCCCAGAATGTCGTGTCCACGAGTCCCCCTCCTGGCGATTGCCGCGTGGGCCCTATCTACCCCGGCCCCCTCCCCGGCTCAGATCCCGTATTGGGATCTGACGGATGTCAATGCCCCGGGCCAGATCACCTTCTACAACCCGGATGCCTACGATGCCAACAACGGCGTCCCGGTGCGGGTGGTCGACCTCAACGGGGATGGGCGCGGCGAGGTCATCGTCAGCGCCTTCAACGGGGATGGTCCCGCCGAGGGCCCGGTGCGGGACCGGGCGGGCGAGATCCACATCTTCTTCTACGACGACCGCCCGCTCACCGGGTACGTCGACTTCAGGAAACCCCAGTCCAGCGTCCTGGAAGTCCTGGGGGAGACCTCGGAGAACTGGTTCGGTTGTGCCCTGGCCGGCGGAGACCTCAACGGGGACGGGATCGACGACCTCGTGGTGGGCGCCATGGGAGCCGGCGAGCCGGCCACCCACTTCCGCGCCGGCAAGGTGTTTGTCCTCTTCGGTGACCCCGGGCTGGGTGGCGGCAGCCGCCTGGATCTGGGCGCCGGTCTTCCCCCCAACATGACCCAGGTGATCGGTCGTCAGCCGGACGACCGGCTGGGTGTCTGGAGCGCGGTGGGCGATGTGGACGGGGACGGCTGGAACGACCTCGTCATGGGGTCGGATCGTGCGGACGGATTCGCGGATGGAACGCCCCAGGCAGGCGAAGTGGTGGTCCTGTACGGGCCCATCCACGCCGGGGCGACCATCGATCTGGCCGACACCATCCTGCGTCAGACCGTGGTCTACGGGGTCGACGTCAATGACCACTTCGGGGCCACGGTGACCTGCGCCGATCTGGATGGGGATGGGTATGCCGAGATCGTCGGCGCCGCGGCCAGCCATGGACTGTCCCGCAACGTGTTCGACAACGGTGGATCCGGGGACGGTCCCCCCGGTCAGCTGCGCCAGGACTCCGGGGAAACCTTCATCATCTGGGGCGCCCCGGACCTACCCGCGGAAATCCAGCCCCTCGCTCCCCCCCCGGGTGTGGAGACGACCGAGATCTACGGAAAACACAACGAGGCCCGGTGTGGTGAGGAACTCGACTGGGGCGACGTCAACGGGGATGGGCTCACCGACCTGCTGGTGGGGTCCCTGACCGCGGACGGTCCCAGCGACGACTACCGACGCAACGCGGGAATCGGTTACGTGTTCTACGGGGATGCCGCGCTGCGGGGGCAGGTGTACGACATGGCGTCCGATCCCGTTCCCGGGGTCACCATCTATGGCGTTCGCGAATCCATCGCCACCGACTCCTACGCCGCGGGCGACATCAACGGGGACGGCTACTCCGACGTGCTGGTCGGCATGCCGCACGACCCCGGCCCCAGCGACCGGCGGGCGGGAACGATTGCCGTGGTCTACGGCGGACCCTCCCTCCCGGCGGAGATCGATCTGGCCGACCCGCAAGTACCCATCTCGCTTCTCGACGGCGTGGATCCGTTCGACGACACCGCCTACTGGGCGCATGCCGGGGACGTGGACGGCGACGGATTCGACGACGTGCTGGTCAACGCGATGTCCGGAGCCGGGTATCGCAACTCCCGCCCCACCTGCGGTGACGCCCGGGTGGTGAGTGGCGCCTGGTTGTGTCATCACCCCGAGCCGCCGACAGGGGTCGTGCTGCAATCCCTCGACGACGGGCGAAATCTGGAGGTCACCTGGGAGTCCTCGCCCACCCCGGGCGTGTCCGCCTACCGGGTTCACCACGGCGCTACCGCGTTGGTGGACGCGGGGACGATTCTCGTCCCGGCGGGGAGCGGGAACCGCACCCTCATCCGGGACGTGATCCCCCACTCCCCCTGCTATGTGCGGGTCGACGCCGTGATGAGCGGGTTCCAGAGCCGCCCCACCGATCCGATGGTCCTGCGCACCGGAACCCTGGAGACCCCGGTCCCCACCGTCACCGTGAACAGCCCGACCCACGTCAGCCTGAGTTGGGCCCCGGTGGATGATCCGAATCTCCTCGGCTATTCGGTCTACCGATCCCTCTGTGCCGATCCGCCCACGGCCGAGGACCGCATCACCGACATTCTCACCGAGCCGTTCTTCGAGGACGTCGCTACCCCGGACCACGTCAAGGTGTACTACTGGGTCACGACCTGGCATCAGGGCATGCTGGAGTCCAACCTCCTCGAACCGGTCGGCGTGTGGACCCTGCCCCAGGAAGTGGGCCAGGGGACGCTCCTCATCAACGACTACAACTGGTTCAAGACCTCGGATGGACCCTACCCCAACTGGCCCGGGGATCCGTACGAGTTCTACGAGAGCGAAGCCCTGACCGGATCCCTGGATGCCGACTTCTGGGACATGCGCACCGGATGGTCGCTCTATCCACCCAACCTCAACGTCCTGGGAACCGGAACCGTCCCCGGGAACATCATCTTCCAGTACGGCCTGGTCATCGTCTCCCACCACTCCCGGGACAACTTCAAGGACGATCGCTTCCGGGACATGGAAGAGTTGCTCATCGAGTACATGGATCGCGGTGGCGTCCTCGCGGTGACCGGCTGGCAGATGGGTGAGTTCGTCAGCCCCCTCATGCGGGACGCCCTGGGCGTGGACGATTGGAGTCGTCCCCGGACGGTGACCGTTTCCAGCGAGCTTCTCTCGACCCGGGCCGGCTTTCCCGATGTGGGGCCCAACCCGCAGACCGGGACCGCCGCGTTCTGCGATGTCCCGGAGTTCGATGGGTCCGGAACCACCCGGGTGCTCCTGGCGCTGGATCCGATCAAACGCTATCCCGTGTTCTTCTCGGTCGGAAGCATCGAGGAAACGGAGCGGGCGTTCGTGCTCTCGGCCAGCCCTTCCCACCTGGATCCCGACGACGTCCGGGACGGAATCGCCCCCTACTTCGAGTCGGTGGCCGGGGCCCACACCCAGATCGGGGTCCCCGATATCGGCCCGACCTTCGCCCGCCTGGGCCTTGCCTACCCCAACCCCAGCCGGGGGGCGGTCCAGGTGGACCTCCAGCTGGACGCCCCGTCGGTGGTGGAGTCCCGGGTCGTCGACGTCAGCGGGCGGCTGGTGCGGACGCTGACCCGCGAACTCCCCGGCGGTCCCTCCCGCATCGTCTGGGACGGCCGGGATGACCAGGGACGCCGGGCCGCGGCCGGGGTCTACCTGCTCCGGGTGGTTACACCCGAAATGACCGGCACCCGCCGGATTCTCCTCATCCCCTGAGGAGCGATTTCCCGAAGCCATTTGCCCCGTCCCGGCTTAAGTTCCGGCCCGCGTGACCGATACCTGCGGGAAGACCCGTCCATTGGCCAGGGTCGACGTTCGGGGGAGAACGGATCGACACCATGAGTCTCAACATGGAGCAGCTGCTCACGTTCACCCTGAAGAAGGGTGCATCGGATCTCCATCTCAGTACCGGCCTGCCGCCGACGGTGCGGCTCCACGGTGAGATGGCGCGCCTCGATGTGCCCGCCCTCGACGGCGACCAGCTCTTCGCCCTCATCCACGGCATCATGACCGACGAGCAGAAGAGCGAGTTCGAGGAGCGGCTGGAACTCGATTTCGCCATCGAGATTCCCCAGGGACGCTTCCGCGTCAACTGCTTCATGCAGACCCGGGGACCGGCGGCGGTGTTGCGGACCATCCCGACCAAGGTGCCGACCCTGGACGACCTCAAGCAGCCGGCCATCCTGGGTGAGATGTCCATGAAGGAGCGCGGGCTGATCCTGGTCACCGGCCCCACCGGCAGCGGCAAGTCCACCACCCTGGCCGCGATGATCAACCACATCAACGCGAACCGGCGTGGCCACATCATCACCATCGAGGATCCGATCGAGTTCGTGCACACCCCGCAAAGCTGCATTCTCAATCAGCGCGAGGTCGGAAAGCACACCCACAGTTTCGCCAACGCGCTCAAGAGCGCGCTGCGCGAGGATCCCGACGTCATCCTGGTCGGGGAGCTTCGCGACCTCGAGACCACCCAGCTCGCCATCACCGCGGCCGAGACCGGCCACGTCGTCTTCGCCACCCTGCATACCAACAGCGCGGCCAAGACGGTGGACCGTGTCATCGACATCTTCCCGCCGGCCCAGCAGGCGCAGATCCGGAGCATGTTCTCCGAGTCCATCATGGCCATCATCTCCCAGACCCTGCTCCCGACCAAGGACGGCAAGGGGCGGGCCTGTGCCCAGGAGATCCTCGTCGCGGTTCCGGCCATCCGGAACCTGATCCGCGAGGACAAGACCATGCAGATCCAGACCGTTCTCCAGACCGGGGGCTCCATGGGCATGGTGACCCTCGATCAGGCGCTGAAGAAGCTGGTCCTGGAGGGCAAGGTGAGCCACGAGGAAGCACTGGCCCGCGCGATCAATCCGGCGTCGCTGGCCGGGATGGACGGCGAGGGACCGGCCAAGGTCGTGCCGATCCGCAAGAGCGCCTAGTCAGCTCCGCTCGTCGAACAGGGTGCGAAACAGGACCTCGTCCGCGGGTTCCATCACCTTGCCCCGGCGCTCCAGCACCACCCGTGCCGTGGCCAACGCACGGTCCAGGTCGTACGGTGTCTCGCCCCAGGTGAACGAGGGCACCAGCTTGGGGGGGAAGTCGGGGCTCAGCACGTTGCAGCAGAATCCGACCACCGTTCCGGTGTTGAACCGGGTGCCGATGGCCGTCTTGGAATGGTCTCCCATGAGCAATCCGACGAATCGCTGTCCCGTATCGACCGCGCCCGAAGGCAGCATCACGCGCACATCCGAGTAGTTGTTCTTGAGGTCCGAGTTGTTCGTGCCGGCCCCCAGGTTGGTCCACGCCCCCAGATACGCATGGCCCAGGAATCCCTCGTGCTGCTTGTTCGCGTATCCCTGGAGGATCGATCCTTCCACCTCCCCACCCACCTTGCAGTACGGGCCCAGCGAGACCGGTCCCTCGATCCGTGCCCCCATCCTGATCGTGGTGTGGGACCCGATGTACGCCGGTCCGGTCACCACGGCCTGGTGCAGGACACGCACGCCCTCCCCGAGGACGATGGGACCGGTCGAGGCATCCAGGACCGCGCCCGGTTTCACCTGGACATCGTCGCGGCACAGGATGTCCGCCGGCTTCACCACGAACGCGCCCCGGTCCGGGTGCAGCGCTCCGGCGAACTGCGAACGATGCACCAGATCGAAGTCCGCTCGGAGCACCGTGTCGTTACCGGAAACGACATCCCAGGGATAGCGCAGGAGGGACGCCCCTTCGGGAAGTTGCGCCACGGAGTGGTCGGTAGGGCGGGGAGGCATGGCATCCCGGGACAGGGCACGGGCCAGGTCCCGGGCATAGCCGGCCGCCTCGGCGCCGGTGACCCGGACCGCGGCCAACTCGCCATGGGACTCGACGGCAACCGCCTTTTCCGTGAGCTCCAGAACCGCATCGAAGGAATCGCCGAGGCAGAGCAATCGACCGTTGAGGAACAGGACGTCCCCGTCCTCGGGATGGTTGACGTGGTGACCGGGGTGGTCCCGTTCCACCAGGGGGCGCAGCAGCTCGCGGCACAGGAGATCCACGCGCCGGATCTCGTGACGGGCGACCTGGGTGATCAACCGCCGCCCCAGGGTGGTTACACCGATCCGCACCGCGAAAGTGGGACGGGTGAGGCAGATCGGATAGAAACGCCGCCAACCCGCGTCCTCGAAGATCACCGCGTGCCGGCTCAAGGGCGGGCCTCCTCGAGCACTTCGAGGAAGCGGGTTCCCCAGGCGGCGTCGGGATCCACCCACACCGCACGCCCCCCCACCACGGTGGCCAGGCAGCGAGCGGTGAGGAGGTCGGCGTCGTCGCAGGTGGTGAGGTCGCGATCGAACACGGCCAGATCCGCCTCCATCCCCGCGGCCAGCGTGCCCAGCTTTCCCAGATCGCCGGAGACGTACGCGGGGGCGGCGGTGAAGGTCATGAGCGCGGTGTCCCGGGAGAGCCGCTCTCCGGGAGACCACCCCCCCGGCGGGTTCCCGTCCACCCCGCGACGGGTACAGGCGGCATGAAGCCCCAGCAACGGATTGTGGTCTTCCACCGGGAAGTCACTCCCCGAGGCCAGCACCGCCCCCTTCTCCAGCAACGACCGCCACGCATACGCCCCCCGCAGCCGTGCCTCCCCGAGCCGCCTCGGGGCCCAGGGCATGTCGCTGGTGCAGTGGGTGGGCTGCATGCTCGCCACCACGTTGAGGGCGGCGAACCGGTCCAGATCCGGGACCGCGATGACCTGGGCGTGTTCGATCCGGACCTTGGGCCGGGAGGCGGGGCGATCCCCCAGCAGGCTCGGGGTCAGGGTCCCCGGCCAGGGGCCGGCATGCCGGGGGCGCAAACGCTCCCAGACATCGAGAATCTCGTGGTTGGCCCGGTCCCCGATCGCGTGCACCGCGCACTGGAAACCGGCCTCGAGGGCCCGGGCCATCCCGGCTTCCAATGCTTCCGGGGACAGGATCAGGAGCCCCGAGTGGGTCGGCTCATCGGCATAGGGCTCCAGCAACGCCGCCCCACGCGAACCGAGCGCACCGTCCACGTAGAACTTCACCATCCCCAACCGGAACGTGCCCCCGATCCAACCGCTGTCCGGACCCTCGGCCAGCACCGCGTCGAGCTCGGGATCGTCGGAGGCAATGGATCCGTAGATCCGAATGCCCAGTTCGCCGGCCCGGGCCAGATCGCGATAGAGGGCCAGCTCTTCCCGGCTCATGCCCATGTCATGAATGGTGGTCAGGCCGGCCCGGGCCAGGGTGCGGGTCGCGGTGCGGATGCGACGGGCCTTGGTTTCGCGATCGGTCCTGGGCACGATATCCGAGACAAGTTCCATGGCCGTGTCGACCAGGATCCCGGTCGGGTTGCCCTGCGCGTCCCGATGGATGCGTCCCCCCGGAGGATCCGGGGTCTCGGCGGTAATCCCCGCGTCGGCCAGGGCCCGGCTGTTGACCCACAGCGCGTGAGCATCGATTCGTCCCATGGAGATGGGGAGATCCGACGCCAGGGCGTCCAGGTCGGTCCGATCGGGAAACCGGGTGTCCGGCCAGTCGTTCTGATCCCAGCCCCGGCCTAGGACCCATCCCCCGCGCTCCTCGGCCCGGTGGACGGCCACCCGCTCGGCAATCCGGCCCAGGGTCGCTTCCAGGGTTGGGGTGCCCACCAGGTTGACCCGGTCGAGGCTCTGCCCGAAGCCCAGAACATGGGCGTGGGCGTCCACCAGCCCGGGACAGACAAAGCGGCCCCCGAGGTCCACCGGATCCGCCTGCGGAGCGGCCTCCCTGACCGCCTCCAGGGACCCCACGGAAAGGATCCGCCCGTTCTCCATGGCCAGGGCCTCGGCCCACGGGGAAACCGGGTCTCCGGTCCAGATGTGCGCGTTCTCGATCCGCATCGCCTTGCTCGCCTCCGCCACGTTGGTTCCCAGGGTCAGACACATCGCCACGAGGATGGGGGGAATGCCCCACTGCGGCCCGGGCGCCGGGGATCTCCCCCACCCCGGGAGGCGCCGGCGCCGAAAACCCAGGAAGCGACCGATCCCCTCACGAACCCGTTCGGAGATCCTACCGTGACCCAGACGCATCATCGTTCAACCTCCACCGAGGGGCCGCCCCGGGTCCCTCCGGCATACCATGCGGTTCTGCGGCATGAAGACCATCTGGGAGACGAACGGACCACCTCGGCCGCGCCGCACCTGGGTCGCACCAGTCTTTCCCGCGTCGTGGCCGGTTTTGCCGCCGCCGGGATCACCACGCCGCTCAGCGTCCTGTTGTTGGACTCGTCCGTACTTCCCATCGCCGCGCTGACCCTGCTTGCGGGTTTCCTGGGGGCACAGATCTCCCATGAGAATACACGTCGTGAACTGCGACGATGGTCCAGCCATCTGGCCCTGACCACCGAACGCCTTTTCCGCTCCGGGCCGGCCACCCCCCCTTCGCGGGTGCGGGACTACGAGGACGTCCTCGAGGACCTGGCCGGGACCCTGGAGGCCACGCTGGAAAGCGAACTCCAGCACGAGCGGGACGCCATCATCGCCACCATCACGTCGCTGGCCTCGGCCCTGGAAGCACGGGATCCGCACACCCGGAACCACTCCGCCCAGGTCGGCAAACTGGCCGCGCGGGTCGGACGCGAGATGGGACTCCCCCGCTCCGAACTCTACGAGTTGCATCTGGCCGGACTCCTCCATGACCTGGGCAAGATCGGCATTCCCGACGCCATCCTCCTCAAACCGGCCGGGCTGACCCGGGCCGAGTACGAGGTGATGAAAACCCACCCGGTCCTCGGCGCGCGCATCCTGTCGGGTCTTCCCGGTCTGGAGAACGTGACCCGCATCGTACTGCATCATCACGAAATGGTGGATGGGCGGGGTTACCCGGACGGCCTCTCCGGCGACGCGATTCCCCTTGGGGCGCGTATCATCGCGGTCTGCGACACCTACCTGTCCATGGTGGAGAACCGCCCCTATCGCCAGGGGCAGTCCATGGCCCGGATCCACCGGGAGCTCCGGCGCGTGGCCGGTCACCAGCTCGACGCCGACGTGGTGGACGGGCTGCTCTCCATGCTGGCCCGGGAGGCCGCGATCTTTGGCCAGGAACTGGAAGACGAACCGGAACAGAAGATCGCCTGATCAGGACGACTGGAACAGGGCCGAGGCAAAGCTCTCCGCATCGAACGGGGTCAGGTCGTCCATTCCCTCCCCCAGGCCCAGGTAGCGGACCGGCAATCCCAGCTCCTCGGCGATCGCCACCACCACGCCTCCCTTGGCCGTGCCGTCGACCTTGGTGAGCACGATTCCGGATATGGGCATGACCTCCCCGAACTGACGGGCCTGTTGCACCGCGTTCTGGCCCGTGGTGGCATCCAGGACCAGGAGGACCTCGTGCGGCGCGCCCGGCATCCGTTTGTCCACCACCCGACCGATCTTGCGCAGCTCTTCCATCAGGTTGACCTTGGTCTGGAGCCGTCCCGCGGTGTCGATGAGCAACACGTCGATGTTGCGCGCCTGGGCCGCGGCCACCGCGTCGAACGCGACCGAGGCCGGATCCGCTCCGGTGTCGTTGGCCACGATGTCCACCCCGGCCCGCTCGGCCCACACCCGGAGTTGATCCACGGCGGCGGCGCGGAAGGTATCCCCGGCCGCGACGAGGACGGTGTTGTCCGCGGAACGAAACAGATGGGCCAGCTTGCCGAGGGTGGTGGTCTTGCCGGCGCCGTTGACCCCGATGAGCAGGATCACATGCGGGCCTTCGCTCTCGCTCGCGACGTCCTCGGGCTGGGCTCGTTTGAGGATCAGGGTGATCTCTTCGATCAGGGCCGCCTCCAGGGCTTCCCCGGTTTCGATGTTCTCCTCGCGGATGCGTACCCGCAACCGGTCCAGGATGGCCTCGGTCGCGCCCACCCCGACATCCCCGGTGATGAGAACCTCCTCGAGATCCTCCAGGGCTTCCTCGTCGATCCGGGCGCGCCCGGTCAGGACCTGGTGCACGTTGTCGGCCAGCTGCTGACGCGTGCGGGCCAGACCGTCCTTGAGCCGCGACGGGCTCACCTTCTCCTTGAGCTTGGCGAACAGGTTCTTCACTGGGCGATCACCGACTCCGGCTCGGCGGAATCCTTGGCTCCGTTGCTGTCCTTCTGGCTGGGAAGGTCGGCGGCGCGATCCCCCTCGAGCTTCACCGAAACCACCGTGCTGACCCCGGGACGCTGCATGGTGACCCCGTAGAGACAGTCCGCCGCCTCCATGGTCTTCTTGTTGTGGGTGATGACGATGAACTGGGTGCGCTTGCTGAACTCCTTCACCATGGCCACGAAACGGTCGATGTTGGCGTCGTCGAGCGGCGCGTCCACCTCGTCCAGGATGCAGAAGGGGGACGGCTTGACCAGATAGATGGCAAAGAGCAGCGCGATGGCGGTCAGCGCCCGCTCCCCGCTGCTGAGCTGGGCAATGCTCTGGGGCTTCTTGCCACGCGGGCGGGCCACCACCTCGATGTCCGATTCCAGGGGGTCGTCCCCGGTCAGGGTCAGCGAGCATTCGCCTCCCTGGAAGAGCACCTTGAAGGTCTTCTGGAAGTTCTCCGCGACGAGGGCGAAGGTGTCCATGAACATCTTCGAGGCGGTCTTGTTGATCTCGGCGATGGTCTTGATCAGGGAGTCCTTGGCCCGGTGCAGGTCGTCCCGCTGGCTGGTCATGAACTCGAGTCGTGTGCTCTTCTCCTCGTACTCTTCCACCGCGAGCAGGTTGACCGGCCCGATACGGCGCAGCCGTTCGCGGAGTCCGTCCAGCCGATCCTCGGCATCCTCGGGCAACGCATCCACGACCACCTGGTCCAGATCCCCCGGCGTCACCTCGTACTCCTGGGCCAGTCGCTCCTCGAGGTGCCGGAGTTCGCCGGTCAGCTGGGAGATCTCGAGCTCGGCCTTGTGCGCGGCCTGCCGCGCGTCCTGGGCCCGGCGGCGTACTTCCCGCAGGGTATCCGAGTCCTTGTGCTCGCGGGCCGCCGCTTCGCTCCGCTCCCGCTCCCGCTGGGCCACCGTTTCGGACTTGCCCTCGCGATCGCGGTGCAGGACCTCGATGCGGGCGGCCAGGGTCTCGAGCTCGCCGTCGATCTCCTCGACCCGCTGGCGTGCCTCGGCCTCGTCGGTGTCGGTGCGCTCCCGCTCTTCCGTGAGCTCGATCGCCTCGGCGCGGAGCCGCTCGGCGCCGGTGGTGGCGTCGGAGAGTTCCCCCTCCAGCCGCGCCCAGGCCATCTTGAGCTCGTGCACACCGGCCAGGACCGTTTCCCGTTCCGCCTCGGCGGCGCGGGTCCGTTCCTGGGCCTCGGTCCGTCGTGTCGCGGCCTGTTCCGCATCCCGGGCACTGGTGTTGAGGCTGGCCTCGAGCCGTGCCTGTTCGTCCGCCTGCTGCGCCCGCTCGTTCTCCAGCGTCCCGCGCTCCGCGTCGAGGGCGGCCAGGGTGCTCTCGGCGTGACGGGCCTGCTCGGCGAGCGAGGTCTCCTCCCGCGAGAGCGCGGCGCGCGCCTCGACCGCCTGGGCCAGATCCGAGCGCTTGGCGCCCCGGTTGGCCTCGATGGTTTCCCCTTCCGCCCGCAGCGTCTGGAACCGCTCGGTCAGTTCGGCCAACTCGCCCAGCACGCCGTCGATCTCGCGCCGGCACTGTTCGAGCCCTTCCTCGCGTTCCACCAGCTCCGAACCGGCGGGACCGCCGACGCCGCCGCCGACCGTTGCCCCGTCCACGACCTGGCCGGTCCGGGTTGCCGCGCGACGGGTACGCCCCGAGCGCACCGCTTCCAGCGCCTCGTCCAGGGTGTCGACGAGGAGCAGATCCTGGAGAAGGGACCGGACCAGCGAACGATAGGCCGGATCCGTCTCCACCACTTCGCTCGCCCACACGCCTTCGCCGGACGGGGCGTTCGCATCGGGAACACGGTCCAGTGGAAGCAGGACCGCATAGCCCAGGGACTCGGACTGGAGGCGACCCAGGATCCGTTTGGCGGTTTCGGTCTCACGCACCACCACCGTCTGCCACACTGCGCTCAGGGCCGGCTCCAGGGCGGCCATCCATTCCTGGGGCAAGGCCAGGAGATCGCTCAGGGTGCCCACCACGCCCTCGTCCCGCCCGTCGTCGAGCAGCACCGCGCGCACACCGGGGTCGTACCCCTCGTAGCTTGCCCGCAGGTCCTCCAGGGTGGAAAGCCGCGAACGCGCCGCCGCTTCGGCCTGTCGGCGGGTTTCCAGTTCCTTGCGCACCGACTCCATCCGCTCGCCCTGGGTCCTGCCCAGTTGATCGAGCTCTTCCAGTTCGGCGGTCAGTTCGGCCACCCGCTCCCCGGCCCGGCGTACGCTTTCCCGGGAGACGTCCAGGGCCTCGATCACCTCGCGCGCCTGCTCCCGTCCGCTCTCGGCCCGCTCGTCCACGGTGGCCAGACGCTCCCCCAGGTCGGTCAGCCGCTGACCTACCCGGACCACGGCGCTCTCGGCCCGGATGGTCTCGTCGCGCAACGTGGCCGCTTCCTCGACCGTACCGGCCAGTTGCTCCCGCTCGGCGCGCACGCGTGTTTCCACCGTGGCCAGGTGGGCCTCGGCCCCGTCCAGTTCCTGCCGCTCGTCCTCCTCGCGGGACTGCAGCGCCTGGAGTCGGGCGGTGGATTCCTCCTGGGACTGGGCGTTGCGCTCGAGGCGATCGATGAGACGGACCCGACGTTCCTGGGCTTCGCGGATCCGGGTCTTGGAGGCGGTGTGTCGCTCGCGCAGGACCAGCACCCGGCTGTTGGACTCGCCGATGGCGTCGTCCACCTCGGCCAGTGCCTCCCGCGCGGTGGCCAGACGGCGGTCCTCTTCCAGGACGATGCGACGCAGTTCCTCCACCCGCGCTTCCAGGGTCGCGACCTCGGTATCGGCCCCTTCGGAGCGCATGAGGTCCTCGCCGTGGACGTCGCGCAGCTGGGTCAGGCTGGCCACCCACAGGGCGCGCTGGCGCTGGGAGACGGCCAGGTCCAGCTCGCGGATCTCGGTGGAAATCTCGCGGTAGCGCCGGGCCTTCCCCACCTGCCGCTTGAGCGAGTTCACCTGCCGCTCCACCTCGCTGATGATGTCCTGCACCCGCAGGAGATCCCGGTCGGTGGCCTCGAGCTTGGTCAGCGCTTCACGCTTGCGCGTCTTGTACTTCATGATGCCGGCCGCTTCCTCGAACAGGAAACGACGGTGGCCGGTGGTGTCGCTCAGGATGTTGTCCACCATCTGGCGTTCGATCACCGAGTAGGCGTGACTCCCCATCCCGGTATCGAGGAACAGGTCGCGCACGTCCTTGAGCCGAACCGGCTTCTTGTTGATGACGTACTCGGAGACACCCGAGCGGTAGAGGCGCCGGCCCACCGTGACCGTTCCGTACTCGATGGGAAGCCGGCCCGCGTCATTGTTGAGGGTGAGGTACACCTCGGCCAGGCTGAGCGGCTTTTCCGTGCGGGTCCCGTTGAAGATGACGTCTTCCATCTTCGTCCCGCGGAGCTGCTTGGTGGACTGTTCCCCCAGCACCCAACGCAGGGCGTCCACGATATTGCTCTTGCCACACCCGTTGGGCCCGATCACCCCGGAGATCCCCGTCCCGAAATCCAGGGTTACCTTCTGGTTGAAGGATTTGAATCCGAACACCGAGAGCTTTTCGACGAACACGCTAGGCTCCTTCTCCGTCTACCTGTGATACCGAGTTCCAGGCCTGTTGCATCAGGCCCGGTAGCCGGCCCTCCTCAGCCACGGTCACCGTCCGGAGATCCAGGAGCACCCGCTCCTCGTGGATCCGGCCGATCACGGCCGGACGGACGTGGCGCAATGCCCGCTCGAGGCGGGCCGCCGAAACGTGCGGCTGCGGATCCACCGCAATCACCGTGGTGGGAAGGCCCTCTCCGGGGAGCGTGCCTCCACCCACAGCCGACGTTGCCGACTCCACCATCACCTGCGGAGCCGTTGCCCCGAGTGTCTCACGGATTGCCGAGGCCACCGCCTCGGCGCGTTCCCTGAGTTTCCCGGGATCCTGAAAAAGCGATTGCAGGACGGGGATCTCCCGCCGTGCCCGATCCTCGTCCAGATAGGCGACCAGGGTGGCCTGGAGCGCCGCCAACAAGAGCTTGTCGATCCGCACCACCCGGGCCAGGGGATGCCGGCGCAGGCGACCCACCGCATCCTTGCTCCCAAGCACGATCCCCGCCTGGGGGCCGCCCAAGAGCTTGTCCCCGCTGAGCGTGATCAGGTCCGGCCCCTGGGCCACCACCTCGGCGAGATGCGGCTCCGGGTGGAGTCCCAACCCGGACACATCCACCAGCGATCCACTACCCAGGTCCACCGCGACCGGGACCCCACGTTCCCGACCCAACCTGACCAGTTCCGGCAACTCCACCTCGGCGGTGAAACCGCTGATCCGGTAGTTGCTGGTGTGCACCTTGAGCAACAACCCGGTCTCCGGGCCCACCGCCGCGGCGTAGTCCGCCGGATGGGTGCGGTTGGTGGTCCCCACCTCGTGGAGCCGCGCGCCGCTCTGGGCCAGGATGTCCGGAATGCGGAAGGAACCTCCGATTTCGACCAGTTCCCCCCGCGAAATCACCACGTCCCGACCCTCGGCCATGGCCCGCAGGGTCAGGAGCACCGCGGCCGCGTTGTTGTTCACGACCAGGGCGTCCTCGGCCCCGGTAAGGAGCCTGAGCAGGTCCCGGACATGATCGTGGCGCGAGCCGCGCCGGCCCTCGTCGACGTTGAACTCGAGGTTCGAGTAGTGGGCCGCGACCTCGGCGATCCGGGCCACCGCAGCCGGGGAGAACGGCGAACGGCCCAGATTGGTGTGGATCACCACCCCGGTGGCGTTGATGACCGCCTCCGGGCTGGGGTCCGCCAGCTGGGCCAGCCGATCCCGCACCGCCTGGGCCAGATTCTCCGGGCTGGGGGGGTCCACGGGGGACCTCCCGGAAACCAGGGCATGCCGACGCTCCTCGAGCACCTGGCGTACCAGGGCACGGGCAATCGCCGGCGAGGCCGGAAGGGGTGCCTGCTCGAATTCCGCGAGGACGACATCGACCCCGGGAAGGGCTCTAAGTCGTTCCCGGAGTTGAGGGTCCATGGCGTCCAGTAGTACCAGATCTGGTAGGGTGGGTCAAAGAGTTTTCAACATGTGGGACCCCGGAAAGCCTTCCTGGGCCTGGGTTTGAGCTATCGGCCGCCTTGCGGTCCGGCTGGCCGCCCCTCCTCTGTCGTGGCAAGGGTCGGCGTTTCTCGCGTATCATGGGGCAGCTGCCTCGGTGGAGTATGGTGCGTGACGCGTTCGCGGATGACGGAAAATGATCGGGTCTATCTGCGGCGCATGGCGATCTGCCTGCCCGCAGCTACCGCTATCATTGTAACCGTCCTGTTCACCTTTCCCGAGGATGAGCGGGTGGCGACCCCCCCTCCCCGTATTGGCCAGGCCGGCCCCCTCCGGCTCCTCCCCCAGCTGGACATCATCACCGACGAGATGAACGAACGTCGGCTCACGGCGGCCCCGGTGGCCATTCTCCCCTCGGACTTCGTGGCCATCGAGATCGACTACAGCCCGGCCGAGGACGCGGAACCCATTCCGGTTCCCAACCCCGAGGTGGCCACCGGCAACAAGCCGATCCCCATCCACACCCTGGACGACGTGGAGAGTTATATCCGCACCACCAGCCTGCCCGTACTGGCGGAGACCGCTGTCGAGGTCATCCATGTGGAGCGGCCCATCTATCCGGAAGCGGCGGTGCGGCTGGATATCCAGGGGATGGTGGACGTGATGCTGCTGGTGGACGAGCAGGGGAAGGTGCACTCGGGGTACGTGATCCCGGCCAACCGGCTACCGTTCCTGGAGCAGGCCGCCCTGGACGCGGCGCTCAAGTACCGGTTCAAGCCCTACCGGATCGACGGGGAAGACTCGCCGTTCTGGGTGAAGGTCCCGTTCCTGTTCCGGCTGTTGTAGCGCGAAACGGACAACCACACCCTCCGGCTACAGACCCATCTTCCCGAAATCCCGCGGATCCATGTCCTCGAGCCGCTGCCGCAGCTCCTCCGCGAGCTGGGCCGGCGTCTTCTCCGGACTCTGGAGGCTGCCCCCGGTGCTTACCGCCTGACCCGATTCCAGCACGTCTTCGGCGACGAAGACCGGGGCATCGGCCCGCAGGGCGATGGCAATGGAGTCCGAGGGGCGTGCATCGATGACCACCGCTTCGCCCCCCTGCTGCAGGCGGATCTCGGCGAAGAAGGTGTTGTTGGAAAGCGAGGTGATGGCGATGCTGGTCACCTCGGCCCGCAACCCCCGGATGAGCTGCAGGAGGAGGTCGTGGGTCAGCGGACGCTCGGGCTCCTCCCCGGCCAGGACGATCCCGATGCTGCGCGCCTCGGCCTCGCCGATCCAGATGGGAAGAATCCGTTCCCCTTCGTCCTCCTGGAGCACCACGATCGGCGACTTGGAGCGGTCATCCATCACCAGCCCCCGGACCCGCACCCGAATCATGCCCATGATCGGTCTCTCAGTCCGCGTCGCCGGTGGCGATCTGGAGGATTTCCTCCGGAGTACCCAGATGCTCCGGCTCGGGCTTGGTGTCCATCAACCAGTCGCCCGCCTTGCGCCAGGGGGAATCCGGGTAGTTCTGTTGCAACCGCATCAGTGCCTTGGTCGAGAGGCGGGCGTCCCCCTGCTCGTAGAAGGTGAAGCCGATGCGGAACTGGGCTTCGGGCGCCTCCGCGCTCTCGGGAAAATCGAAGGTGATCCGTCTCAGGAGCTCGATCCGTCCCCCCGGCTCGGGATGATCGATGGCCATGGAGAGCAGCCGGTTCGAGTTGTTGGCCACCCCGGTGACCCGCTCGATCCCCTCCGCAATCACCCTGGCTTCGGTCCGTTCACGGGCCTCGGCCAGTTCCTCGTTGTAGACATTGGACCAGCGACGGCTGAGGAGACGTTTCTTGATCGAGTCGTAGACCTCCTCCAGCGGCTGCACCCCACCCCCCTGCTTGTCCTCGATCTTCACCACGTGCCAACCCTTCGCGGTCTGGACGACGGTGACGTCGCCTACGTCCAGGGGAAGCACGGCATCCACGAACCCGTGGTCGTGACCCACCCCCAGCACCTCGCCATGCTCCGATACGTACCCCAACGCCCCGCCGATCAGCTTGGTCTGATCATCCAGGGAATGCTCACGGACCAGGGCCACGAAGTCGGCGCCGCCCTGGGCCTGGACCATCAGATCCCTCGCCTCGCTCTCGCTGGCCACGAGGATGTGCCGCACCGCCACGCGGCCGGTGACCACGAAGTTTCCCTGGTTCTCGCGATACCAGTCTTCGACCTCTTCGCGCGGAGGGAACGCCTTGGGCTCGATGACCTCGGCCACGTACCGTGTGGCCAGAAGGAGGGTCTCCAGGGCATGGACCTGGCGGCGCTCCTCGGGGGTGAGGGAATAGCCCTCCAGCTTGGCCACTTCCCCCCACACCAGCTGATCGAGCAGCCCGTTCATGGCGATGTGGAACACATCGACGTTCTCGGTGCGGGTCGACAGATCCTTGCCGCCGCTGGCGTCCCGAATGTGGCGGACCACATCCCCCGCGGTGAGGGGACGGTCCCCCACCCAGGCCAGAACCGTCTGCATCCGCTGCAGGGAGTCCGAAGCCGCCGCGGTGAGCGGTGGATCCGTCCACTCCGATTCACCCGCTCCGCCCCCACCACAACCGACAAACACGGTGGCGCAGAGAAGCAACGGGGACACAAGACGGGCTGTGGTCGACATACGGGGCTCCTACTTCTTGACCACCCACACCTTGACGGTGGCCTCGACATCCTGGAACAGCTTGACCGGGACACTGTAGAGACCGAGCGCCTTGAGCGGCTCGTCGAGCTGGATCTTGCGCTTGTCCACTTCCACCCCCTGCTCGAGCAGGGCGGCGGCGATATCGGCCGAGGTTACCGAACCGAACAAACGGTCCTCCTCGCCGACCTCCATCGGCAGCTTGACTTCCAGCTCCTCGAAACGGGCCGCGACTTCCTGGGCCCCCTTCTTGAGCTTTCCGTCCCGGTGCGCACGCTGGCGCTGGACTTCGGCAAAGATCTTCGCTCCCGCGCCGGAGGCGTTGATGGCGAGTTTGTTGGGAATGAGATAGTTCCGGGCATACCCGGCACGAACCTTGACCCGATCCCCGTGCGAGCCGAGCCCCTTGACGTCTTCGAGCATGATGACTTCCATGGGAGCTTCCTCCTAGCGCAGCTGGTCGTTGGTGTACGGCAGGAGCGCGAGAACGCGGGCGCGTTTGATCGCACGCGTGATCTGAGCCTGGTGCCGGGTGCAGTTTCCTGAAACGCGGCGAGGCACGATCTTGCCGTGATCCGTCAGGAACCGCTGCAGCTTGCGCTCATCCTTGTAGTCGATGTGCCTGACCTTCTCGAGGCAAAGCTTGCAGAACTTCTTCTTGGCAATGCGGGGTCCTCTGAACCTGGGCATGTTCCTCTCCTTCTATTCCGCCGCTCCCGGCATTATTCCTTGGCCGGGGCGTCCGCATCCGTTTCGGGTGCGGGCTCGGTAGCGGTCGCAGGTCCCTCGGGGGCCTCGGTGGGCGTCTCGGCGGTCGCCTCGGCCGGGGCGGCCTCGGGGGCCGGGGTGGCTTCGACGGGCGTTGCCGGCTCCGCGGCGGCCACGGCGGCCGGAGCGGGAGCGGGAGCAGGTGCCCCGGGAGCGGCCGGAGCCGCCCCCTCGCCGTGATAGCCACCCTCCTCCCCTTCACCTTCCTCGGAGACCGGCATGGGCTCGTACTGGACGGTGAGGTGGCGGAGCAGCGACTCGTTCATGCGATAGCGGCGATCCACTTCCCCCAGGATCTCGCCGTCGCCACGGAAGCGGACGAGGGTGTAGATCCCCTCCCGCTTCTTGCGGATCTCATAGGCCAGCTTGCGCCGACCCCACTTCTGCACTTCGAAGATCTCGCCGTCACGACCGCCGATGATCTCATTGAGCTTCTCCAGCTCAACATCCACCTGGGCGTCATCCACCGCGGGATCGAGAACGAAGATCGATTCGTATTCACGCATTGTTGTCTCCGAACTTAGAAGATGGCCGGCATCTTGGCGTTCAGCCACATGATGAGTGGGGCGAACACCAGGGATACGATGGCCATGAGCTTGAGAAGGATGTTGAGGGCGGGACCGGATGTGTCCTTGAAGGGATCCCCGACCGTGTCGCCGACCACGGCGGCCTTGTGGGCATCGGAGCCCTTGCCGCCCAGTTCCGGATCCTCGCCGGTCTCGATGAACTTCTTGGCGTTGTCCCACGCCCCGCCGGCATTGCTGAGCATCAGGGCCAGCGGCACACCCGAAATGAGCGCGCCGGCAAGCAGCCCGCCCAGGGTCTCCACGCCGAACACGATACCCACCACGAGGGGGATGGCCACGGCGAGGACGCCGGGAACGACCATCTCCCGGAGCGCCGCTTCGGTGGTGATGGCCACGCACTTCGCGTACTCCGGCTTGCCCGTCCCCTCCATGATCCCGGGGATCTCCCTGAACTGGCGTCGCACCTCTTCCACCACCGCGAAGGCCGCGCGTCCGACCGCCTTCATGGTGTCGGCGGCAAAGACATACGGCACGATCCCGCCGACCAGCATCCCCACCAGCACCTGGACGTTGGTGATGGTGAACTCCTCGGGGCGGATGCCGGTTCGCTGCACGTAGGCGGTGAACAGGGCGAGGGCGGTCAGGGCGGCCGAGCCGATGGCGAACCCCTTGGCGATGGCCGCGGTGGTGTTGCCGGCCGCGTCCAGGCTGTCCGTCACCTTGCGCACCTCCGGGGGGAGGTGGGCCATCTCGGCGATACCGCCCGCATTGTCGGCGATGGGGCCGTAGGCGTCCACCGCCACCGTGATCCCCAGCGTCCCCAGCATGCCGATGGCGGCCAGGGCGATGCCGTAGAACCCGGCCATGTTGTAGGCGATCAGGATGGCGAACCCGAGCACGACCAGCGGCAACACCGTGCTGCGCATCCCGGTGGCAAAGCCGGCAATGATGTTGGTCGCGGCACCCGTGCGCGAGGCGCGGGCAATCTCCACCACCGACTTGCCGGAGGTGTAGAACTCGGCGACAAAGCCGACGATCATCCCGGCCACCAGGCCGGAAATCACCGAGATCATCATGCCCATCGGGCCGTGCTCCCCGGCATCGTCCGTCCAGCTCACGTCGCCGAACAGCCCCAGGGTGAGC
The DNA here is from genome assembly GCA_942491735.1 of Candidatus Eiseniibacteriota bacterium. Taxonomy (GTDB): domain Bacteria; phylum Eisenbacteria; class RBG-16-71-46; order JABDJR01; family JABDJR01; genus CALOCN01. The sequence continues at coordinate 2,857,753 of CALOCN010000014.1, forward strand.
CCGATCACCCCGAGGATGAAGATCACCCCGGAGGCGATGGTTCCGTTGCGCAAGGCATGCTGGGGATTCCCCCCCTCGCTGACCCGCACGAAGAAGACGCCGATGATCGAGGCGAGGATCCCGAAGGCCACCACGGAAAACGCGTAGGAAACCCCGATCGCGTTGCTCAGGCTGGGGGTGGCCACCGCGATGACGATGGCGCTGATGATGGTCCCGACATAGGACTCGAACAGGTCGGCGCCCATCCCCGCGACGTCACCCACGTTGTCGCCCACGTTGTCGGCAATGGTGGCCGGGTTCCGCGGGTCGTCCTCGGGGATCCCCGCTTCCACCTTGCCCACCAGGTCCGCTCCCACGTCGGCCGCCTTGGTGTAGATCCCGCCACCGACACGGGCGAACAGGGCAATGGAGGAAGCCCCCATGCTGAACCCGGCGATGATCTCGGCGGCGCCTTCGATACCGTCCATCGTGCCGAAGATGTAGAACATCAAGGCAAGCCCGGCCAGACCGATACCGGCCACGCTGAAGCCCATGACCGCCCCGCCGGGGAAGGCAACGCTGAGCGCGGCGGCGAACCCCTTGGTGGCCGCCTGCGCCGTGCGGGCGTTGGCCCGGGTGGCGATCTGCATGCCGATGTATCCGGCGGTGACCGAACACAGGGCGCCGGTCACGAAGGCCACGGCTGTTTTCCAGCCAAGACCCGCGGTAGCGCCCTTGATCCCAAAGGTAATGACCACGGCCAGACTGATCACGAAGATCGCGATGGCACGGTATTCCCGGGACAGGAAGGCCATGGAGCCTTCCTGGATCGCGGCCGAAATCTCGACCATGGTCTCGTTTCCGGGGCTGGCCTTCATGACGCGTCCGAACGCCATGTACGCCGCGAACACCAGGGCAACCAGCCCGGCCCCGAGCGCGATGAGAACTTCAACGGGCATGAATCTGTCTCCTCCTGTCGAAACGTTCAGACCACGGTTCGGTTGAACCGGGTCATGGCGGCTTCCGCCCCTTCGGTGAAGAAGGTCCGGACTCCCAGACAGGCCCTGTCCAACCAGGGCGGCAAGGCGTCTTCCTCTTCCGCGGTGAACGGAGCCAGCACGAACGCGGCCAGATCCGACGGCGGCTCCTCGATCCCGACCCCCAGCCGAAGCCGGGGGACGGCGGAGGTCCCCAGTTCCTGGAGCACCGAAGCCAAGCCGTTGTGTCCACCATCGCTTCCACCGGTCCGGAACCGGATGGCCCCGAACGGAAGCGCCACGTCATCGATCACGATCAGGTGGCCCCCGGGGCCCGCCACCGCCGACTCCGGACAGTCGATGACCGCCTGTCCGCTCCGGTTCATGTAGGTCATGGGCCGTACCAGCGCGTAGGCGATCCCATCACGCCGGGCCCTGCGGATCCGGTAGCCGGGACCGGATTCCTCCGGTCCCGCCCCGAGCATCGACGCCAGGGCGTCGACCAGCCGGAATCCGATGTTGTGTCGGGTAGCGGTGTAGCGGTCGCCTGGATTGCCCAGACCGACCACCACCCGCGAAGCTGCCTCCACTAGTCCTTCTTCTCGTCTCCCTCTTCCGGCTTCTTGCCGCCAACCAGCTCCGGCTCGGCAGGAGTGTCTCCCTCCTCGCCCTCGGTCGGCTCCTCGATGGCACGCGGCGCGGCCACCGCGGCCAGGGTCGTGCTGGGATCGTTGGCGATCTCGACGTTCTCCAGGTTGAGGTCGCTCACATGGAGCGAATCGCCGATGTTGAGACCGCTCACGTCCAGGTGGATGACCTCGGGGATATCCGTGGCCAGGCAGCGGACCTGGAGCATGCGCTGCGGATGGGAAAGCGTCCCCCCCAGCTTCACCCCGATGGGCGTTCCCTCGAGCTCGACCGGGACCTCGACGTCCAGGAGTTCGGTCATGGAGATCCGGTTGAGATCCACGTGGAGCACCTTCCCGCTGACCGGGTCGGTCTGGATCTCACGGATGAGGGACTTCACCACGGTCCCGCCACCGTCGACGATGACGTCGAGTATCAGGGTGGACACGGATTGCCCCGAGACCGCACGCAGGAACGAGCGTTCGTCGAGCACCACCGGAACGGGATCCGAGCCACGCCCGTAGACCACTCCGGGAATCCGGGCTGCCGCCCGCAGCTTGCGGGCAACCCCCTTCCCGGTTTCGGTCCGGGATTCGACGTTGAGTTGAATTTTGGTTGCCATGCTGTACCTCCTGCGCTCGACCCGCTCAGATGAAGAGCGAGCTCAGCGACTCCTCCTGATGGATGCGGTGGATAGCCTCGCCCAGGATATTGGCCACGGAGAGGATTTCCACCTTGTCGGTGCGCTCCCCCACGGCCTCGGGATCCTGGTAGATGGTGTTGGTAACCGTGAGGCTCGAGATCTCGGAATCATTGATCTTGTCGAACACGGTGTCCGAGAACACGGCGTGGGTCACGCAGGCCATGATCTCCAGGGCTCCGCGCTTCTTGAGCGCGGCCGCCGCCTTGACCAGCGTGCCGCCGGTCGAAACGATGTCGTCGAAAATGACCACGTTCTTGCCGTCCACGTCCCCGATCACGTTCATGACCTCGACTTCGTCGTAACGGGTACGACGCTTGTCGATCAGGGCCAACGGGGTGTGGAGACGGGTCGCGTAGGCACGAGCCATCTTCACCGACCCGATATCCGGAGCGACCACGATCAGGTCCGTGGGGAACCGCCCCTTCACATGATCCACGAACACCGGCGAGGCATAGAGGTGGTCGAAGGGGATATCGAAGAAGCCCTGGATCTGCGCGGAGTGCAGGTCCATGGTGAGCATCCGCTCCGCCCCGGCGGTGGTGATGAGGTTGGCCATCAGCTTCGCGGTGATCGGCACCCGGGGCTGGTCCTTGCGGTCCTGGCGGGCGTATCCGAAATAGGGAATCACCGCGGTCACCCGCTTGGGGGAAGCCCGCCGGATGGCGTCCAGCATGACCAGCAGATCCAGCACGTTGGATGCGGGAGAACTGGTGGACTGGATAAGGAAGACGTCATGTCCGCGGATGTTCTCCTCGATCTTGACCGAGGATTCCCCGTCCGGGAACGGCCGCACATCCGCCGCACCCAGGGGGCGCTTCAGGTAGCGGCAGATCTCTTCGGCCAAGGGCCTGTTTGCGTTCCCTGTGAAGATCTTGATCTTCGATTCCACGACGATTCCTCCCGGCGTTGGCACACGCCGAGCGGTCGCAGTCCCTCACGGGCGGCGACGGTTCAGATTTCGTTGTTTCGAAGCGAGCTCGCCGGCGCCTCTGGGCGTCCGGGCCCTGAATGTCATGGGGAGCGTGCGCTCCAGGCCGGTCATACGCGACGTGGCAATGCCGCGGGTCAAGGAAAGAGCTGACCTTGGATCAACCGGCCGGTGATCGTCGTGACCTGCGTCCCAACGCTCCCCGTCCTTCCCGGAAAGCCATCTTCCCGGGAAGCCTGCTTAGAATCCCGGGGGAGGTTCTCCCACCGGGTACTCCAACTCGTCATGACCGACCACAGGTCCGTCTGCGAGCACGCGATGATACTCGTCAAGGATCGCCGTTTCAAGGGCTATCCTGAATTCGGGCGTGATCGGGTGCGCGATATCCTGGAACGTGCCGTCGGGCTTCTTCCGGGCCGGCATGGCGACGAACAGGCGCCCGGCCTTCCCGAGAATGATCTTCACGCCACGCAGGGCGAAACAGCCTGCAAACGTGATACTTACGTAACCCTTGAGCCTGGCGTCGTTCCGTGGAATCACACGGATTTCCGTGATCTCCATGTCCCCCCCCAGCAAGCAGTCCATTGGCGAGCCGTGCCGAAAGGCACGACCGGGCATGGCCTGGTCCCGGGAGATCGACGCAAGGTGGCTCAACCCTGCCTTGGACCCTCCGGGATCACCCTTGCCCCAAACGCCACGGGACGGCTGAGGAACGCGAGCCCGCCCGAAGCCCCCTTCGGATGGAACGTCCCACCGGGTTCCCGCTGCACAAAACCCCGTTCCAGATATTCCCTGGCCGACCCCTCGGTACTGAACAGGGCAAAAAAGGCTGAGCCGCTCCCTGTCAGACCGACGGCCAAGGCACCACCGTCACGAAGTTCATGCTCGCACTGGGTCAGTCGGGGTTGTATCCGGACTACCCCGACCAGGAGATCGTTTTCCAGGTTCTCTAGAAACGCGCGCGCATCGTGTTGGCTGAGCGCACGCGAAAGCACGGTAACTTGTTGTGATTCTTTTGTCAAGACAGGGGCAGGAATCGCTTGGTATGCATCGGCGGTCGAGACCCGTTCCCGGGGTACCCGGATCACCCAGGCGAACCCGGGTGGCGCGGGAAGCGGGGTGAGGCGTTCCCCCCGCCCCTCGGCGAGTGCCGTGCCCCCCATCAGGAAGAAGGGCACATCCGACCCCAGATCCAGGGCCAGTTGGGCGCGCCGGGCCTCCGAGAGCGGGAACCGCCACAGACGCTCCAGGGCAAGCAGGGTGGCCGCGGCATCGCTGCTCCCTCCCCCCAGACCGGTTCCGGCCGGAATGCGTTTGGTCAGCTCGATGTCCGCTCCGACCGTCTGCCCCACCTCCCGGGCCAGGGCCATGGCCGCCCGATGGACGAGGTTCTCCGGGCCGTCGGGAACCGCCTCGGGTCCGATGACCGCGAGTCGAACCTCACCGTCCCCCCGGCGCCTGAACCGGAGACGGTCCGAGAGCTCGATGGCCTGGAAGACGCTCCGGATGTCGTGGAATCCATCCGGGCGACGGCGCACGACCTCCAGGGCCAGGTTCAGCTTGGCCGGGGCCTGCGCCTCCAGCTCCCAGGCACCGGGCGGGTCAGCGGGCATAGATCACGGCCGCGACCGCCATCAGCCAACCCAGGGTCGTGAGCAGGATGGGGAGGTCGCGATACAGGGTCCGGCTGGGGTTCCCGCCGCCGTCCTGGAGCTGGATCAGGTAGAGATACCGGAACACCCCGAACACGACAAAGGGAATGGTGAGCACGAGCCAGGGGGAATGGAACTTGGAAACCGTGCCCGGTGCGATCGTGTAGATGGCGTACCCGAGGACCGTTCCCCCGGAGGCAATGGAGATGAGCTGGTCCAGGAACGGCAGGGAGTACTGGGACAAGGTCGCCCGGTGCCCCTCGGCGCCCGCTTCGAGCAGGCTGAGTTCGTGACGGCGTTTCGCCAGGGCGAGAAAGAGGGCAAGGAACAGGGTGCAGACCAGCAGCCAGGGGGAAATCTCGATGGTCGGATCCAGGGGTCTGAGCGCCATCACCCCGGCCACGGCCCGGATGAGGAAGGACCCGGCCACGGTCATGACGTCCAGCAGGACGACGTTCTTGAGCTTCATCGAGTAGGCGACGTTGGCGACCAGGAAAGCGCCCACCGAAACGAGGAATGCGGTTCCCAGGGGAACCGCCCCGGCGACCACGATCCCCACCAGAACGAAAAAGAGGATCAACGCTCCCGCGCGTCCCACACTCCCGGAGGCGATGGGCCGGTCCTTCTTGACCGGATGAAGCCGGTCCCGGTCCGCGTCGAGCAGGTCGTTGAAGACGTAGATGGCCGACGAGGCCAGACAGAACAGCCCGAACGCGGCCAGGCTCCGCAGGATATAGGAGGGTTCGAGGAGGTTCTGGCTGAACACCAGACCGGCAAAGACGATCCCGTTCTTGCTCCACTGCCACGGGCGCATGAGGATCAGGATGCTGCGCGGCATCAGGCGCCCGAAGCCCCGAACAGGGTGTTCTCGACCACGTGGCACAGGAGATGCCCGGCGCAGATGTGGGTCTCCTGGATCCGTGCCGTGTCCTCGCTGGGAACCACCAACGCCGCGTCACACAGGGCGGCGAACTCGCTTCCCCTTGCGCCGGTCATGCCCAGCACCCCCATGCCCAGGTCCCGCGCGCTGGCCACCGCGCGGCGCACATTGGGACTTCCCCCGCTGGTGGTGATGGCCAGCAGCACATCCCCCTCGTGTCCCACGCCCTCCAGCTGTCGGGAGAACACGGTCTCGTAACCGTAGTCGTTCCCGATCGCGGTGAGGGCCGAGGTGTTGACGGTGAGCGCGGTGGCCGGCAGCGGTTTGCGGTCGATATAGAAGCGACCGGAAAGCTCCGCCGCGATATGTTGCGCGTCGCCGGCGCTGCCCCCGTTGCCGCAGGTGTAGAACGCCTTGCCGCCACGAAAACATTCGACCAGCAGACGCGCTCCCTCGACCACGAATCCGGTCTGGGTCCGCGCCGCCTCCTCGAGAATCCGCGCCGAGGCCAGGAATCCTTCCTCCGCCAGACGTGCCGGGTCCATCACGTTCATCCCTCCTCGGTTCGACGTGCTTCGAGATAGCGGGTCAGCGCATCCCGCCACGGCGGGAGCTCGACCCCCAGTTCCTCGCGGGCCCTGCCACAGTCCAGGACCGAGAACGGCGGACGCGGGGCCGGACGCGCGATCTCGCGGGTCGTGGCTTCCACCACCCGCCCGGGGTCCAATCCCCACTGGGCCGCGGCGGCCCGGGCCAGATCGAACCACGACGCCTTCCCGCCGTTGGCCAGGTGAAAGACGCCGTGCGCCTCGCCTTCGCACAAGCGTACCAGGGCCCCGGCCAGGTCTTCTGCATAGGTGGGCGAACCCACCTGGTCCGAGACCACGGCAACCCGGTCCCGCGTGCGGACCAGATCGATCATGGTATCGACGAAGTTGCCTCCACCCGCACCGTAGAGCCACGCACTGCGAACGACGGCGCAGCGCGTGTTGGCGGCCAACGCCGCCTCTTCACCTGCCCGCTTGCTGCGTCCATACACGCTGAGCGGATTCGGGGGCTCGGTCTCCCGGTAGGGCTCGTGCCGTTGACCGTCGAAGACGTAGTCGGTGGACAGGGTGATCATCCGGGCGCCCAGGGACTCGGCCTCGGCCGCCACCACCCGGGTTCCCTCCGCGTTGACCCGGAACGCCTCTTCCGGTTCGGCCTCGCAGCGGTCCACCGCGGTCATCGCAGCCAGATGGACCACGACCTCCGGCCTGGATCCGGTGATGAGTTCGCGCATCCGCTTCCGGTCCGCAATGTCCCCGTCCTCCAGGTCCATCCCGGTCACGGTGTGGGTGGCGGCCAATCGCGGCACCAGGGCCGCGCCCAGCAGCCCTTTCCATCCGGTCACGAAGACGCGCACTAGTGAACCTCGATCCGGCCCAGGTCCCCGACCAGGAATCGATAGCAGGCCGGCCGACTGGTCCCCCGCACGATGGTCACCGACCGTCCGAGCAGGCTGGACTCCATGCGCCGGCTCCCCAGCCCTTCCACCCGCGCACCCTCCAGGAGGATGGAGTGCTCGACCTCGCTTCCACGGATCAGGCTGTCGTCATGGAGCGAGGTGAACGGCCCCACGAACGCGTCCTCCACGACGCAGTTCTTCCCGATGATCAGCGGACCGCGCAGGGTGCTGGAGACGATCCGGCTTCCCTCCCCGATCACCACATCCCCCTCGATACGGGTCGTCTCGTCCACCGCCCCCTCGATCCGCGTCTCCAGCCCCGAGAGAACGATCCGGTTGGCTTCGAGCATGTCCTCGAGCTTGCCGGTATCCTTCCACCACCCGGTTATGACGTGGCTGCGCACGTCGCGCCGGGTGTCGATCAGGTGCTGGATCGCGTCGGTGATTTCCAACTCACCACGGGCCGAGGGCTTGATCGCGTTCACCGCGTCCCAGATGGTGGCATCGAACATGTAGACCCCGACCAGGGCCAGGTCCGATCGGGGGTTCGCCGGCTTCTCCTCCAGCCGCACCACCTGATCCCCCTCCAGTTCCGCCACCCCGAACTCCTGGGGATTCTTGACGTGGGCCAGTAGAATCTGCGAGTTGGGACGTTCCTTCTCGAACTCGCGCACCAGGGGGGTGATGCCGTCCTTGATGAGGTTGTCCCCCAGGAACATGACGAACGGGGCGTCACCGAGAAAGTCCCGGCTGACCAGCACCGCGTGGGCCAACCCCAGGGGGGCGTCCTGCTGGATGTAGGTCACGGAGATCCCCCAACGGGATCCATCCCCCACCGCGGCGCGGATCTCCTCGTGGGTGTCGCCCACCACGATCCCCACCTCGGTGATGCCGGCATCCCGGATGGCTTCGATGCCATAGAAGAGGATGGGCTTGTTCGCGACCGGAACGAGTTGCTTGGCACTGGTGAACGTAATGGGGCGAAGTCGGGTGCCCTTTCCGCCGCTGAGGATGAGGGCCTTGATGTGTCACCTCCCGAGGGACCGCAATAAGAGACTGGGCGAAGAGGCCCTAGCCCCCTCGACACACGGACTTAGACGCTAGCAAAGGGCGCGGTCGAGCGTCAACGCGGCGCCCGCGCTCCCGTCCCGGTGTCAGGCGGGGACCGGCCCGGCTATACTCTCGCCGCCAACGGCACCCTTTACCCATGAAACACCATCTCCTGCGCACCGTCCTCAGCCTTCTCGCCCTGGGCGCCCTCGGGTGGGGCCCCCAGCCGCTGCAGACCGGCGCCCTGATCCTCACTGCCCTCTGGGCTCCGGGGTTCGCGCTGACCCGGGTCGCCGGAGGGTCCGTTCCCGAGCTGGTGATCGGGCTCTCCCTGATCCTGGTCTCCGTCTCGTGGTGGGGTCTGCACCTTCTCGCACCCGGGACGGCTCCGCAGCCGCTTCTCGCCGGGTGGATCGGTCTGGCCTGGATGGCCGGGTTTCGCAGACCGGGTCCCATCGACGCCCCCACCGTCCCGGTGGCGGCCGGACTCGTGCTGGTGGTCCTGACCGGGGTCTCCTTTCTGGTCAACCCCACCCTGGTCACCCGGGACGAAGTGGGTCTGACCCTTCCCGTGATGGGAGCCCTGTCCGCCTCGTTCCCTCCCCAACACCCCGCCCTGGCCGGAGCGGGGTTCGACGGGCCCTGGGTCCTCATGGCCCTGGTGGGGGGCATCCGGAGCACCACGGGGCTTGCCCCCCCCTACGCCCTGGTCCTCGTCCAGCTCCTGGGCGTGGCCGTGGCCGGCGCCGGGCTGGCCCGCGCCGCGCGACTCGGTACGGGAGTGGGGGCGATCGTGGCCACGGTGGCCCTCCTCCTGGGAGGTCGCGTGGCCCTGGGCTTCCGCGGCCTGGCCGATCCAGGCCAAGGGATCGACCCCTACCTGCTGGCCCATGGCCTCGACCGGGCCATCACCCGCTTCAGCGCCGGCGATGGCTGGTCGCTCGGCCCCCTTCCCTCCCTGTGGGGCGCGGGGCCTGCTCCCTGGACCCTCGCCGCCCTGGTCCTGGCCGCGGTGTGCGCCGACGGCGGGCGACTGCGGGTGGGCCTCGCCGTGTGCCTTCAGATCACCGCGCTCCTGCTCCAGCCGGTGGCCGGCGCGGTGGGACTGGGAACCTGGTTGTTGTGCCCCCTCCCGACCGGTGTGAAGACCCTCTCGCTCCCCTGGCGACTGGCGGGGGGGCTGGTCGCGGCGGCGGTCGCGGGTCTTGTCCTCGCCCGGTCCGGCGGACCCTGGCTATCGCTCCATCCGGTCCTGGAGCGATGGACCCAGGACGGTCTCCCGAGCGGGCTTCTCGATCTGGCCCCGCTCCTGCTCCTGGCCGGGTGGGGCGTGGCCCTTGCGGGATCGCGGGCCGCCGGGTTGGCGGTCGGCCTGCCGCTGGTCGTCGCGGCGATCGGAGCGGGCACCGGGCTCTGGTCCGCCGCGCTGCTGGGAGGCCTCCCCATCTGGACCCTGTTCGCCCTGCGCGCGGTGGAGCGGGTGCGCACCGGCCATGGGTGGGTGCTGCTCGCCCCCGTGCTGGCCCTCTTCCTCATCACGCCCGCTCTCATGACGCACGCGGCGGTGCAGGACCGTTCGGCCGCGCAGCGGTGGACCCGGGAGGAGCGCGCCATGCTCGTTCGGGCCGAGCGCAGCCTTCCCGCGGATGCGGTGCTGCTCACCGCACCGAGCCAGCGACCGGTTTCCGAGGAGGCAGCCTGGCTGGCCCGACCCGCATGGCTGGGGGCCCTGTCGGCGGGGCGTCTCTGGCAGGTGGATCCCGGTGCCACCCGCGCCCTGGCCGTGCGCCGCCTCGACCGGTTCACCCAGCTCATGAGGTCGCTGCACGCCGGAGCGTTCCTCGACAGTTTGTTGGTTGAGATGGCGCCTCGTCCCATCGTGTTCGTGGCTTCGTCCGAGGACCTCGGCCGGTATCCGGCGCTGCTCGATCCCTTTGGCCTCGCAGCCTCACGGTTCGAGCCCATCGAGAACAGTCCCAGCCTCAAGGTGCTCCTCCACCGTGCGCGGTAATCGCGCCGTCGCGGCGCTGCTTCTGGCCGCCATCCTCCTGCTCTCCTGCGGGGAACCGGTTGCCCCTCCCCCCATCGTTCTCATCGTGATCGACACGCTCCGGGCGGATTTCCTGGGGTGCTATGGATTCCGGGGGCCCAGTTCCCCCAACCTGGACGATCTCGCACAGGAGTCGCTGCGCTTCACTCGCGCCTATGCCCCCGCCCCCTGGACCAAACCCTCCATGGCCTCGCTGTGGACCGGGCTGGTCGCACTCGGTCACGGGGTGACCAATCACGAAGGCCGCATGTGGGGAGACGCCACCGAGGCCATGACCAAGGGAGTCCTCCCCGCGGATCGCGTCACCCTGGCCCAACGGCTGCGCGAACGCGGCTATCGCACCGCGGGGTTCGTGGCCAACCCCTGGATCACCGCCGAGTACGGCTTCGACCGGGGTTTCGAGACCTACCGGGAGGTGCTCGGCACCCCCAAGGCCCGCGCGGACTCGGTGCTGGCCTTCGCCGAGGAGTGGCTCCAGGCACGCCGACCCAACGAGCCCTGGTTTCTCTATGTCCATCTCATGGATGTGCACGGGCCCTACGATGCGCCGGAAGCCTTCTACGAGACCATCCGGTCGAGCGGTGCCGCGGACACCCTGGTGCGGCTCTCGCGCCTCGACGTGAACCAGGCTCCGCTCTACCTGCGTTCACTGCGCTGGGTGGAGGGGATGGATCAGCACGACCTGGGCGTCTGGCGCGCGCGCTATGCCGCGGGGGTGCGCTCCGTGGACCGGGAGGTGGGGGGCCTCATCGATCGCTTGCGTGAGCAGGGCTGGTTGGATCGGGCCCATGTCGTGGTCACCTCGGACCATGGAGAGGAGCTGTTCGACCACGGGGGGTGGGATCACGGAAAGGCCCTGCACGAGGAACTGGTCCGCATCCCGCTACTGATTCGACCGCCCGGAGGACTCGGGGCCCCCGGCCGCCATGACGGAGTGGTCAGCCTGATCGACCTCCTCCCCACCCTACTGAACTGGGCCGGAGCCGATCCGATACCGGATACCGACGCGCGGGACCTCACCCCGATCCTCGGCGACCCCACCCACCTGGTCCCGCGCGAGGCGGTCCTGGGGGCGGTGCGCGGTGGACCCGAGGAGATCGGGATGGTCATGGGGTCCCACAAGATCCTCTACCACGCCGAGGACCAGGAGACGCGCCTCTTCGACCTGGACCGGGATCCCCGGGAACAGCGGGACCTGGCGCGGGAGGAACCGGAACTCGCCGCCGCGCTCAGGGACCGGTTGCTGGCCATCCTTGCCGCCCGGTCCGATCTGCCCCTCTTCCGCATTCCGGGGGACCCGCAGGAGCGCCCGGCCCGCGAGGAACTGCTGCGCTCGCTGGGCTATATCGACTGAACCGGAAGTCTAGGGACGAAGGGCATCGCACACCGCGCGCGCCACGATGCGTCCTCCCTCGCGATGACCGGCCTCGTTCCAGTGCCCCTGGCCCAGGTTCCCGCTGACCGCGAATCCATGGAACAGGGTTCCGTCCCGGTCCGCGGCGGCCTGGAACGCGGGAGCCAACGGGACATGGAGAAACCCCTCCGCCTGGGCGAGTCGCCCCAGACGTTGCTCCGGATAGAACAGGTCGGGCTCCGCTACGACGCGGCGCAAGCCCTCGACGAACTCCCGACGGGCCCCGGGGTCGGGACGCACCTGGTTGCTCTGGCTCAGGGTCACCAGGACGAACCGCGCTCCATCCCGGCGCACCTCATCGGCCAGGGTGGCGATCAGGCGTTCGGTGACCTGCCATGCGTCGACCCACACCGGGTCCAGGGGCGGCCCGTAGATCTGGTGATCCAGACCCGCCTCGACCGATTGCGTGTCCCGCTCCGCCCGGTCGTCATGGCTCAGGCGATAGCGAATGAGATGCTTGGCGCGGCGAACCACCTGCAGCAGACGGCTCCGGTTGGTCAGCCGCGTTTGCAGGGACTTGAGTCGGGATCGGATTCCCGGTGCGGGGAGCGCCTCCAGGAAACCGTTGTCCAGGACCAGGGAATCGCCCGCAAGGTGGAAGAAGGGACGCAGCTCGCCCGGGCTGAGCGCGGGGGAGTTGTTGCGGATATCGTTGCCCGTGCACACCGCCAGCACCACGAGGTCGGGGTTGGTGGGGCGTGCATGGAGGCGGTAGGTGATCAGTTCCTGCGCCGTTCCATAGCCCAGGATGCCGTAGTTGAACACCTCCACCGTCCGTCCCGGGAGTTCGGGGCAACCGGCCAGTTCACGCTCCAGGACCCGGGCCATGAGGCTGTCCTCGGGGATCCCGAACCCGGCCATGAAGGAGTCGCCCAGGAGGGCCACCCGGTAGGACCCGGCCGGCTTGGCCTGGTCCCGGTCGCGATCCCGATACCCTTGCGCGTTGATGCGAAAGGGGGCGTTCCCTTCCTCGCGCCACACTCCCGCGGCTCCCGGAACGTACGCGAACCCCCGATCCGGATCGGCTCCCACGAAGACCGGGTGCCCGATGCCGAGAATGCGCAGCGCCGCTTCCAGAACGACCAGGGTGACCCCAAGACCCAGGGCGATGGTGGCGAGACGGACGCCAAGCCGGGGGCGACTCACGCCGCCGGGACCTCCCCGCTCACGCGCCGGCGTCGCCCAGCAGCCGGGCAAGAATGTCGCGACCGGCTTTCAGCGCTTCCCCGATCCTCTCGGGGCGCTTGCCTCCCGCGGTGGCCAGTTGCGGCTTCCCGCCCCCGCCTCCCTCGACCAGCTTGGCCACTTCCTTGACCAGCACGTCGGCACGGAGTCCCCGCTCGCGGATGATGTCGTCGCTCACGAAGACCAGCAACGAAGCCTTCTCCCCGGTCCGCGCACCGAGCAGCCCCACTCCGCTCGGGATGCGGTCCCGGAGACGATCGGCGGCATCGCGCAGCGCCTTCACCGAGTCGACCGGGAACTCGGCGGCCAGGAACGGAACCCCGTCCACCGTCTCCATGCGGTCCATCACATCCCCGGAGGACTGGCTGACCAGCGCGCTCTGGGCCCGCTGGAGTTCCTTCTTCAGACGGTCGTTCTCGTCCAGCATGGCCTGGACCCGGGACTCCAGATCCCGCCGGGATCCGGCCTTGATCAGGCCCTCCACCCGATGGAGCACCGCGTCCTCTTCCCGCAGATGCCGCACCGCGTTCCACCCGGTCACCGCTTCCACCCGGCGCACCCCGGCCGCCACCGACTCCTCGGCCACCACCCGGAAGGTCCCGATCTCACCGGTCCGGCGCAGGTGACACCCGCCGCACAACTCGCGACTCAGCTCACCGGTCTCGCCCCGCACGTAGACCTGGCGCACCGTGTCCCCGTACTTCTCACCGAACATGGCGGTGGCGCCGGCCTTGCGCGCCGCGTCCATGCTGGTGATCTCCTTCTCCACCGGGGCGTCCACCAGCACCGCACTGTTGACGTCGTCCTCGACCGCGCGCAGCTGGGCCGCGGTGAGGGGGGCGAAATGGTTGAAGTCGAAACGCAGGCGATCCGGCGAGACCAGGGAACCGGCCTGGGTCACATGGTCGCCCACCACGCGCTTGAGTGCGGCGTGCAGCAGATGGGTCGCGGTGTGGTTCCGTTCGGTGCCGCGTCGCGCGTCCCGATCCACCCGCGCGGTAAACCCGCTCCCGGTAAACCCGTCCCCGGACACGGAGCGGGCCCGGTGCACATGCAGGTCCCCCACCCGGCGAACCTCCACCACCTCGAGACGTTCCGTCTCCGATTCCAGCCAGCCGTGATCCCCGACCTGCCCACCCCCTTCGGCATAGAACGGCGTGGTGTCGAGGATGAACTCCCACAGATCCCCCACGCGGCGACGACCCAGCACCTGCACCGGCGCCTCCAGCGTGTCATAGCCGATGAAGCGCGTGGTGGCCCCCGGACCGGATCCCTCGCTCCATACCCAGGGCGCGTCCTCCTCGGTCGCGTTGTCGAACCGTGCCGTGGCACGCGCGCGCTCCACCTGCCGCTCCATGGCCCGGTCGAATCCGGCCACATCCGCGGTGAGCTCGAGCTCTTCCGCCATCTCCCGGGTCATGTCGATGGGAAATCCGTAGGTGTCGTAGAGCTGGAAGGCATCCTCGCCCGAGATCACCCGTTCGCCCCGCTTGCGCGTGCGCTCCACCGCCTCCTCGAACCGCCTCATGCCCCGTTCCAGGGTCTCCAGGAAACGGGCTTCCTCGGCCCGGGTCACCTGGGCGATGCGGTCGCGGCTTTCCCCCAGCTCCGGATAGGGCACGGCGAGGGTATCGATGACATGACCGGTGAGTTCGTGGAGGAAGGGCTCGGTGAACCCCAGGGAAAGTCCGCGCCGGGCCGCGCGCCGCAGGATGCGACGGGCCACATAGCCCCGTCCCTCGTTGGAGGGGTACACCCCTTCGTTGAACAGCATGGTGACCGAGCGGGCGTGCTCGGTGATCACGTTGAGGGCGATACGATGATCCTCGCGGTCGAGATCCACATCCACCCGCTCGGCCACTGCGGCGCGCAGGGGCAGGAACTCGTCGATGGTGAACACCGAATCCGTACCCTGGAGCAGCTGGGCGAGCCGCTCCAGCCCCATCCCGGTGTCGATTCCGGGACGGGCCAGGGGAACCATCTCCCCCTCCTGGTTCATGTCGAACTGGGGAAAGACCAGGTTCCAGAATTCCTGGAAGCGGTCGCAATCACAACCCGGCTTGCAGTCGGCGCCACCGCAGCCCCGCTCCGGGCCCAGGTCCATGTAGATCTCGCTCGAGGGGCCGCAGGCTCCGGTCGTGCCCGCCGGTCCCCAGAAGTTGTCGGCCTTGCCCAGACGCACGATGCGGTCCGCGGGCACCCCGATCTCGTCCCGCCAGATCGCCGCCGCCTCGTCGTCATCCAGATAGACGGTGACCCAGATCCCCCCGGTCTCCATCCCGAGCACCTCGGTCACGAACTCCCAGGCAAAGCGGATGGCTTCCCGCTTGAAGTAGTCCCCGAAGGAGAAGTTGCCCAGCATCTCGAAGAAGGTGAGGTGTCGCGGGGTGTGTCCCACCTGCTCGAGATCGGTGGCACGAAAACACTTCTGCACCGTGGTCGCGCGCCGGTACTCGAGGTCCCCGCCCGCGGCGGCGAACCTGGATTTGAACTGGACCATGCCGGCCGAGGTGAAGAGCAGGGTGGGATCATCCACCGGGACCAGCGGGGACGAGGGCATGTGCCGGTGCTCATGCTGGACAAAGAAGTCGATGAAGAGCTTGCGCAGCTCCTGGGTGGTCGGGGCGTTGGCCATGGTCATCTCTCCGTGCGGACCCGTCCGCGGGCTCCCGGCGACCCACGCCGTCGGGAGGAAGCGGACGAGTATAGCGCGGTTTCGGGGGACCGGCCCAATCAGTAGCGGGTGGGGAGATAGAGCAGGGCCACGCTGACGTTCTCGAGTTCGTTGCTCACCCCGACTTCACCGTCCGCGACCACGTGCACGGTGAGGAGTTCACCCCCCACGGCCGGGACAAGGAGCTGGGCCGCGAGCGGCACGCACTCGCGATCGCCGGACTGGACCCGGGTCCGGTAGGTCACCGTGCCCAGGGCGTTGAGGGTGTTCTCCTCGGTGGATAGCGAAACGGCGAGGGTGGCGACGCCACCCCCCCCCGGTCCCTCGCTGCAGGCCGTCGCGGTCAGGGTGGCCAGCACCCATCCGTTCGCCGGCGGGAGGATGTTCGCGGTGGTGACGCTCTGGGGGGAGGTACCGACGGCAAAAGGACCGGCGACCGACGCCCCATCCACACCCGCCTCGTCGTGAAGGTCGGTCGCCAGAAGCGAACCGTCGTCGATGTCGGCCGAGGTCAGACTCTCATCCGCCACCGCATCCGTGCCGACGGCCCCCACGGCCAACGCGGCGGAACCCACCGACCCCGGGGCCAGTTGACCCGCACCCACCGCTCCCGGCGCGAGGTGCACGGAGTCCACCGCACCCGGAGCGATATGGACCGAGTCCACTGCCGCCGCGGCGAGGTTGATGCCGGTCAACGTGCTGTCGGCCAGATCCGCGCTGCTCAGCCCGCCGTTGGCGATGTTGGTGGAGTCGAACGCACCCGAGGACAACTGCACGGAAGTAATCGAACCGGGGGCGAGACGGTCTCCCGCCACCGACCCCAGGCCAAGATCCGCTCCGCCCAGGGAACCGTCCACCACCTTGGCTCCGGTGACCGAATTCGCCGCGAGATCGCTCTCGGCCACGGTGAGATCGGCCAACTCCGTCGTGGTCACGCCGCCATCGGCAATCTGGGCCGCCCCGATGCCGCCCACCGGAAGCCGCGCCACATCCAGGGTGCCGCTGGTCAGTTCCGACGCGCTCACCGTCTTGGTGTGATGGGCGGTGGCGTCCCCCACGTGTTCGGCGAACTCCGCGTCCGGCACATAGGCCGGATGCGGATCGCTCCCCTCGACATGGGCGGTCAACTCGGCCTCCAGGACGTACTGCGGATGGTCGTCATCGAGCAGTCCGTCCAGGTCGCCGTGGTCCGTCTCCCCCCCCGCGGCGGTGTTGTCCGCACCGTCGGCGAACCCGGACGGAACGCCGACCAGGTTCTCCCAGTGCACCAGGTTCTTGCCGTCGTTGGGACCGGCACCGGCCGAGGCGGCCAGATCGGCCTCCCGGGCATACTGCGGATGACCGTCCTCCTCGAGCCCGGTCAGGGCGCCGTGGTCGGTGACCCCGGTGTCCTCGCCATCGGCGAAGCCCTCGGGCATCCCGCGCAGCACGTCCCAATGGACCCGGTTCTGACCCTGGTTGGGAGGGGACCCGTCGCTCAGCGACAGGGCCAGCACCGCCCCCCGGGGTTCGAACTCGTCCGCGCTCTTGCCGTCGAGACGGGCCGCATCCAGCGCGTAGGGCACGCTGGCCACCCGCAGGCGCGGCTGCAGTTCGTCGGCGTCGTTGACCCGGATGCCCAGGTAGATGGCATCGCGGGCCAGGGCACCGATGGGAATGCCCACCTTGGAGCCCAGCAGCACCGAGCCGACGCCGTCGCGCAGGGTCACGTTGGTGTGCGTTTCCTCCCACAGGAGCGGTCCGGCCTCGGCCGTCCCATGGAGGCGGAAGGTCAGCTTGACCGGGCCGGCGATCGGTTCACCCAGATCGTCGGTGAACTGCCCGGTGTAGTTCCACAGGATGGGCGCCGCCGCGGGAACGGCGGGAACCGACGGCGCGGAACCCTCCGGTTGCGCGGGGGCGGCAGCCACAGGGGGACCGGCGATCAGAGCGAGGAGCAACGAAAGCGTGAACACGCGCATGGGGGCCTCCGCCCGAACGCCACCGATCAATGGGGGCGCGTCGTCGTATAACTGACCTGCACACCGAGGATCCGGAGCTGTTCGTCCTGGGGTGTGCTCGGAAAGTCCGCCACCAGCCAGTAGACGAACTCGGCGTTGTCGACCGTGGTCTCGGTGATGGTGGGGTCGCTGATGATCTGCCAACTCGCGGTCTGGCCCAGGGTGGTCACCGAAGCGACCTTGGTGGCCTGCGCCGTGCTCTTGCGGGCGCGCCACAGGGAGACTTCCATGGAGGCCGCGGTCTGGTCCCAATAGCTCACCCGCATTTCCGTGATCTGGGCGGCATTGGGCAGTTGGATGGACGCGGTGAACTCGTCCTCCGCCCCGGTGTTGCCGGCGCTGGGCACGAACAGATAGCCGGAGGTCGCGCGGACCGTATAGGTCCCGGTCGGGGTCACCGGTCGAAAGGCGGCTCCGGCCACCGTCACCACGCCGTTGTGCGGTTGCCAGGCCGGAATGGCCTGATCGACAAAGAGACCGCTGTAGGCGGTCCCGGACCGGTAGGCCTCCTGCAGGCTGACCGTGGACCCGGATACGGTGATTCCCTCGCCCGCCCCCACCGAGAGCACCACGTCCCCGGACGCGCCTCCCCCCGACAGACCACCGGTCACGGTAATCGACGTGATGTCTCCCACTCCGAACGCGAAGTCGGCCTCGGTCAGCGAGCCGTCCTGGACTTCGTCCGTGCCCACGGACCCGGTGGCCAGATCGGATGCGGTCAGCGAGTTGCTCTTCACATCGGCTCCGGTGATGGAGTTGTCCAGGATGTCCGCGCTGGTGATGCCGTCGTCCTGGATGTGCGAGCCGGTCAGGGTTTCGAGAGCCATCCGATCCCCGGTCAGGGAGCCGGGCTCCAGATGTTCACCGCGCAGGCTGGCTGCCGCGACATCGGCGCCGGTCAGGGTACTGTCCACGACCTCCGCGCCGGTCACCGGCCCGCTGCCGCTGCTGCCGTCGTCGGTACCGTCGGCAAACCCGGAGGGCACTCCGACCAGATTGTCCCAGTGCACCCGGTCGGACCCGGTGTTGGGCGGATCGCCGTCGCTCTGCTCGAGGTCGCTGCGCAGGGCGTACTGCGGATGATCGTCGTCCTCGAGCCCGCCCAGGGTGCCGTGGTCCCCGCCGGCCGCGGAACCGTCATCGGTCCCGTCCGCGAATCCCTCCGGAACCCCGGTCAGCCGATCCCAGTGCACGGCGTTCTCGCCCGTGTTGGGGGGATCCCCGTCGCTGGTCGCGAGTCCCTCCACCGCACCAGCGTTCTCGAAGTCCGAAGCATCCTTCCCGTCGAGCTTGTCGGCCTCCCGGGCAAAGGGAACCGAGGCCACGGCCAGCCGGGGGCTGAGCACCTCGTCGTTCACCACCACTTCCAGGAACCGCTGCGATCCACTCCAGGCCTGCTCGGGAAAGGCGACCAGGCTCCCCAACAGCACGCTGCCCACGCCGTCGGCGAGGGCCACCCCGGTGTGGGTTTCACTCCACAGGGCCGTTCCACCGACCGCGGCCGGATAGAGCAGGAAACGCACCGTCACCGGGCCTTCCAGGGGATCGCCCGCAGCGTCCGTGAAGCGGGCCTGGTAGTGCAGCACATCGGGCGCGACCGATGGCCCGGCACCGGCCGCACCGGCCCCCACGACCGTCATCAGCATCACCCAGGATAGAAGTCGAGCGGGAGAAACGCTCATGGAAGACGTACCACCTTCTGTACATTGCGCTGGTCACCGGCGACCACCTCGAGAAAGTAGATTCCCCGGGCCGCGTCCTCCGGGACGCGGATCGACACCGCGTGGGCGCCGCGATCGTGATGACCGAGGTCCGTCTCGGCGATGAGCGCACCCTGGATATCCATCAGACGCCATCGCACCGGGACCGGTTCGGCCAACTCGAAAGCCAGGGTCAGTGCTCCTCGAAACGGGTTGGGGCGCGCCGGGAGCACGCGTGCCACCAACGCGACATCCGGCTGCGGATGGGTGACCCGCCACGGGCCCAGGATTTCCGTGTCGCCGGACCGCAACCGGGCCACCAACCGGTAGGAGAAGGTCGCGCCCGGCACCAGGTCGATATCGGTATGGGAGTGGGGGCCGCCGCCATGGAACAGGGGAGCGACCGAAGCAAAGACGAGATCGGGGTCGGTAGGGTTACCCGGCGCCCGCTCCAGGGTGAAGACGGCAACCCCGGCGTCCTCGGGGGCGGTCCAGGTCACGCTGACCCCGCCCGGGGTGGCGCCGATATGAAAGGCGAGCAGGTCCACCGGGACCGGGATGCCGATGCCGAAGACCAACCCGGTGGACATCCGGACCCCATCCCCGGTCGCGACACCGGCCACCCAGAGACCCAGGGCATCCTGAACCTGGATCCCACCGCCGCTACGCGTACCCCCTCCCGAATCCAGACCGGCCGAGGCCGGGGCAGAGGCAACGCAGGCAATCAACAGCACCAGGAGGGTGTGTCGCATGGAGGGCAGTTCCTTTTGGATCCGGGCGAATCCGGTTCGTGGGTTGAGCGCATCCAGTTTCGGCCCCCCCGGGTCGAGTGTCAACCCGACCACGCCGCGCCGCAATCGACCGCCTGAAATGCGTTTACCGGGATACCCGAATCGCGGCTATGGGTTCCCGAGCCTCCACCCCCGGACCTCAGGTAATACCAGAAGCCAAGGCTCATAACGCCATGCTGGAAAGTGACTACGAGGATCTACCCACCCCCCCCAGAGGATCCCTTGCCCGGAGCGCGCAGGATTTGCCGGATCCCGGAATCCACGTTAGATTGAAAGCATGCCTCTCGATTCCGGTTGAATCCTCGACCATCGGGCTTGGAACGGAGGACGCTATGCGCAACCGATTCCTTGGGCTTCTTGGGGTGATGCTCCTCGCCCCCATGACCGCGTGGCCGGGTACCCTCGACGACTCGGTCGTTACCCTGCATCTTGCCGGGCGCACGACAAAATCCGCTTGTGCTCCCCTGCCGGTGGACTGTACGCAGTACCCCACCACCGGATCGCTCCTCACCCCGTACTCGGCCTACCTCGTGGTTGCCCGCGGGAGAGCTGTTCCGGGGGTGGCGGGAGTCTCCTGCGGTTTGTACTACGACGGCACTCCCCGGCAGGGAGTGGACGTGTTCGGCTGGACCCTCTGCGGCGATCTCGACTTCCCCAACCGCGGTTGGCCGGACGCTTTCTCCGGGAACAGCGTCACCTGGACGACCAACAACCACTGCCAACGGTCCGAGATCGGTGACGAGGGAGTCCACGCGATCGCCGGAGAGCTCTACGTCTACGCCTATGGCAATGACCTGTTGCAGATCACCCCCAACGCTCCACTCGGACTCCTGGAGGTTGCGGACTGCAAGGCAAGGGTCACCCCCCTCCGCCATGACGCGGCCGGGGCAATCGGCTTCGGTGGCCCGGGGTACAACCCCTGCACCGGCGCGGGGGTCCTCCCCGATCCGGCCCCGGATGCGCCACCGCCTCCGCCCGTCCCGGTTCCCAACGGGAGCCTGGAGTCCGCCGCGGTGCTGCTCCATATCGGTGATCCCACCGTGCGGGATGCATGCGCGGCCCTGCCCGCGGACGGTTCCGCGGTCGTGACCCAGGCCCCCATCGATCCCGAGGCCGGGTACTACGTGTATGTCCTGGCCAGCATCGAAACGGCGGGTGAAGGCCAGGGGCTGAGCGCGGTGGCCTTCGGTCTGGACTACGACGCCACGGACCTCCGGATCTGGTCCTGGTCCACCTGCCGCGGCGGATCCATTACCACATCCGATTGGCCCGCCAACGGAACCGGGGCTTCGATGATCTTCACCGGAGCCGAGTGCCTTGGCGCGGACCTCGGTGCGGTGGGGTACTTCTACGTGACGCCCTACGCCCCCTCCACCCTCGGGATCGCCGCTCACCCCAACGAGGGGTATGTCGGGGTGGCGGATTGCGCGCTCGACGTGCAGCAGGCCGACTTTGCCGTCCTTCCGGAACGGATCGGCTGGGTCTCGATGGGCGGAGGATCCAAGGGAGCCGACGGTGACGGGTGCAATCCCCTGGAGGAGCCGTGCGCCAAGTCGACCACCCCGGTCGAGGCCACCTCCTGGGGGCGCATGAAGGCCATGTTCGCGGACGACTGAGGCGACTCCCCCCTCAGGGGTCTTCGTCGTCCCGGAACATGCCGTCGAGCGCGAGCCGGATCGTGCCGTAGTCGAAGCCCCGTCGCAGCAGAAAGCCCTGGGCCTTGGCCCGGGCCTCTTCGGGAGGACGGCCGGCCAGTCCGCGCACCTTGGGACGCAGCGCACGGCGCGCCGCCTCCACCGGGTCTTCGGCTTCCCCCAGGTCGGCGAGCACCGATTCGATGATGGGGGCCGTGATCCCCTTGCCCCGCAGCTCCACTTCAAGGGCGCGACGGCCCCGGGGACGCGTACGCTGGCGCGAGGCCACGAAGGCCCGGGCATAGGCCGCGTCGTCGATCAGCCCGACCGACTCGAGCCGATCGAGCACCGACTCCGCCACCGCCTCTTCGATGCCCTTGGTCCGCAACCGATCGGCCAGCTCACGCCGGCTGCGCATGCGACGCTCCAGGGCGGTGAGACAGACCTCTCGTGCCTTCTCGGCCGGGTCCCGCTCCGCCGCCTTCACGCGTTCCTCCATACGGAAAGGCGAGCCCGTCGTGGGCTCGCCTTTCCCGAAGACCTGCGACCGGGGCGACCCGGCTGCATCATGCCTTGGCCTTGACCCGGCGTCCGTTCTCCTTGGACTCGGCGTCCGGGGTTTCGGACTGGGCCTCCGCGGCCGGGGGATCCATTCCGGGGACCGCGGGCAACCCGAGATCCTCGCGGAGTTTGGCCTCGATCCCGGACACGATCTCCGGATGCTCCTTGAAGAAGGTCCGCGCGTTCTCACGCCCCTGACCCAGTCGCTCGCTTCCGTACGAGAACCAGGTTCCGGACTTCTCCACGATACCCTCGGCCACCGCGTGATCCAGGATCTCGCCGGTGCGGGAGATCCCTTCGTCGTAGTAGATGTCGAACTCCACCACCTTGAACGGCGCCGCGACCTTGTTCTTGGCCACCTTGACCTTCACGCGGTTCCCCACGATCTGATCCCGATCCTTGATGCTGGCGATCCGGCGGATGTCCAGACGCACCGAGGAGTAGAACTTCAGCGCGTTGCCGCCGGTCGTGGTCTCCGGATTGCCGAACATCACCCCGATCTTCATGCGGAGCTGGTTGATGAAGATGACGCAGGTGTTGGACTTGGCCACGCTTCCGGTGAGCTTGCGCAGGGCCTGGCTCATGAGCCGGGCCTGGAGTCCCATGTGGCTGTCCCCCATCTCGCCTTCGATCTCGGCCTTGGGAACCAGCGCGGCCACCGAGTCGATGACCATGACGTCGATGGCGCCGGATCGGACCAGCTGCTCGGCGATCTCCAACGCTTCTTCACCGGTGTCCGGCTGCGAGACGTGAAGATTGTCGAGGTCCACGCCGATGATGCTGGCGAACTCGGCCGGGAAGGCGTGCTCCGCGTCGATGAACACCGCCGCCCCACCCAGGCGTTGGGCATTGCGAATGATGGTCAGGGCCAATGTCGTCTTGCCGCTGGCTTCCGGTCCGTAGATCTCGACGATACGGCCCCGGGGCACCCCGCCGATTCCCAGTGCGTGATCCAGACCCAGGGACCCCGTGGGGATGGCCGGAATGCGCACCGCGCGCTCCGAGCCCAGCTTGATGATGGAACCCTTGCCGAACTGTTTTTCGATCTGTCCGACCGCCAGTTCCAACGCCTTCTGCTTGTCCTTGCTGATCGGAGACGTGCCGCCTTCTTGGGCCGCTTTGCTCATGTCATGTGCTCCTTGACGGGCAGTTTTTCAGGCGGGGAAGTCGTGTGTACGACGGGGGATACTCAATGTACGCGCGGGGACGAAGCGGTGTCAACCGGCTGGACACGCTCTGCTAGCGATAGGGCTGGAGGGCGCGAACGAGGGTCTCGGGGACCGGCACCGCGACCATCCCCTCCCCTTCCCGCCGCATGCAGGCCACGCCCTGTTCCCCCCGCGCGATCAGGGTCTCGCCGGGCTCGTCCAGGCGCCAGTAGGTGAAGGCGAGCCGCAGGGTGGTCTGGGCCAGATCGGCCAGTTGCATCCGGATCTCGACGGTGTCGAAGGCCCGGAGCTCGGCCAGGTAGTCACACACGACCCGGGTGGTCACCATGGCCAGACCGGACTCCAGCTCGGTGAGGACCCCCGGGGCGTGCTCCCTCAGGAAAAGTTCGCGACACCGACCTTGCCAGCGGACATGGTTGGCGTAGTAGACGTTTCCGACCAGGTTCGTTTCTTCGAACCCCACGATGTGCCGGTAGGCATAGGTCTCCGGCATCAGGAAGCGCCCGACCCACCCACTCCGGCCTCGGGAAGACAGACGCTGACGCTCATGGGGTGACCCGGTCCCGGGGTGACGTAGGTCGCGAGACGTCGGTCCCCCGCGCGGAAGGTCATCCACCCGTCCTCGGCGCGGTCCAGGAAAAGAATGGGGGCTGCCGGCGAGGCCCCGGACTTCTTGAGGCATTCCATCACGCTCCAGATCCGGGCCGCGGTGGACGCCATGGGTTCGCCGCTCTCGCGGGTCAGCGTCTCCACCAGGGACCAGCGATCCTGACCGAGCGCGGCCCGCAGCGCATCCGGACGGGGAGGCACCAACTCGACGTCGCAGCCGATGGCGCCGGGTGCGGTCACGGCGAGGGTGAATCCGTTGGCGTGACTCACCGAGACCGATCCCTCGGCCGGTTCCGGCTTGCCGTCGGGACGACGGGAGACCCGCGGGGCTCCGATCCGTTCCAGGGCATGCGCGCCACGCTCGCGGGGTTCCCCCCCCGAAGCCACGGTGAGTCGCAGGACACGACTCTCCAACAGGGCGGAAACACGTCGCTCCAGGTACGGCCCCCACAGGGACGCGGGCCATGTGCTGGACGGTGTCACCGGTTCCAGAACGCGGAGCTCCAACCCTTCCCAATGCTCCACCACCCGGTCCTCGTCGTCGAACAGGGTGGCGTCGTAGACAAAACGATCCGTCTCCCGAACGCGTTCGTGGGCCACGACCCGCACGCCGTCGGCGCCCGGCCCCCGGGTCACCCGCTCCACCGCCGAGGGGAGGACCGAGGCGTGGGGAATACAGGCCTGGATGGCATGGAGCAACGCGTCCCGCGCTCCGGGATCGGCGAGCAACAGGTCTCCCGGAAGATAGGGTCCGAACCAGGGACTCTCTCCCGGGGGTTCCAGACGGGCCACACAGGACGCGGCCTCCAGGTGGCGATAGCCCGCCACGCGACGGAAACGGCCCTGATGGAAGAGCAGGGCGCCGTAGAGATCGCGCTGCGGGTCCAGCTCAACGTCCTCGTCCCGGGCGGCCGGCGCGGACAGGGACGGGACACTCGCCGGCTCCAGGTGACAGACCGCCTCGAAATGGTCCACCCCGAATCCGGTGGTCCCGGCCCGCAGGACCGCACGAACCCGGTCCGGTTGGTCCCAGAGAACCGCGACCCGCACCGGGGTTGGTTCCTCACCCACCACGATGGGCCGGCGGAAACGCACCCCGGAGAACCCGGAGGGGGTGCGCCCGGTCAACGCCCGCGTCGCCTGCGCCATCGCCTCCAGACCCATGACCGCGGGAAAGACCCGCTCTCCCCGGAAGCGGTGATCGTCCAGGTAGGGGTCGGCATCGACCGAGAGATCCGCGTCGGCAACCAGTTCCACGCCCGGGATGTGGACCCGCGGACGTTCGAGGAAACGATGCACCGGTAGCGGATCCCCGGCGAAATCCAGGGTGGAGGCGCTACCCAGACGACCGGCCACCACCACCGAAGCGGCCGGACGCGGCTGGGCCATCAGGGCAAGGAGACGGGACACGCCGGTTTCGATGGGAATGGCGGTGATACCCATCCGGGCGAGGGCTTCCATGCGTCCCAGGCGCTCCCCCATCCCGGCGCCGGACCACACCGAGTACTCGACGACCTGGGCGCGGCAGTCCGGATAGCGTTCCCGGAAGCGGGCAACGGCATCGACCAGCCACTCGTTGGCCAGACCGTAGTGTGCTTCGCCGGCCAGCCCGCTGCGCGCGATGACCGACCCCAGGGCAACCAACAGCCGCAACCGCCGCGGATCCACCGCATCCAGGAGGTGCTTGAGGCCGTCCACCTTGGGAGCGAGGGCCTCGGCCACGTCCTCCCGGGATAGATCCGCAACCAGACGGGGGCGGTTCACCCCGGCTCCATGCAACAGGGCGCTCACCGGACCCAGCACCGGGGTCGCAGCAGCAATCGCCTGCCGGACCTCCTCGGCCCGGGTGACGTCGGCCACGCGATAGTCGAATCGTACGGATCGGGTACGCAACCGCTCCAGGTTCGCAGCCAGTTCGGAATCATCGTCCGGATCCGAACGCCCCAGTAGCAACAGGGCACAGCCGGTCTCCCGGGCCAGGGCCAATGCGCATTCGGCCGCGATGCCCTTGCCACCGCCGGTGACCAGCAGGACATCCTGGTCGGTCAATGGGGACGGCGGCGTCCCCGGGACCTCCTCCGGCACCACGCGGATGGCAGGTTCGGTGCGCGTTCCGTCCGCGGCCAGGCAGGAGGCAACGAAGGCATCCCCGGCGGCGATTTCCCCGGCGACCTGCAGCTCCAGATCCGCGATCCCGGGGTCCACGGTCAGGATCCGGGTGCGACAACCGGTCTCCAGATGCAGGGATCGAACGAAACCGCCCCCAAGCTCGCGCTCCTGGATCAGGGTCAGGGTCCCGTCGGGGTGCTCCCGCATCGAGCGGGCGGCGGCCAACAGATGATCGACCGACTCCATGGATCGCGTGGCGCCCAGGACGACCAGCACGCCGTTCCCCGGCAGCGCCGCGTCGGCAAGCGCCCGCACCCAGGGATGGTCCCCGGGGCCAAGTACCTGCCAGGTTCCGGACGGTTCCGCGGTCACGGGACCACGCGGGACGGGCACCTGCGTCACCTGGAAACAACGGACCCAACTGGAGACGCCGGGGGCCAAACCGGGATCCGGCCGCGCCTGGCCGTCCGCGGTCTCCGCGAGATGGGCCAGGGCCTCCCCCAGTTCGGCCACGGTGGCCCCCGAGAACTCGGTGGGAGCGGCCGGCGACGGCAGCCCGAGCGCCTTCATGGCGTCCGCGACCAACTGCCCCACCACGATGGAGTTGAGGTTCAGATCCCCCAGCAGACGATGCCCGTCCTCGATGGAAGCGACCGGCAGCTCCGCCTTGCGCGCCACCAGTTCCCGCACCAGTTCCAGGGGACTCGCGGCGGTGAGGGCCGGGGACGAGGTTTCCTCGGGGCGAGCCACGGCCCGCGTCGCGACCGCCCCCGCTCCGGAGGAGGGGGCCGACTCGCACGGGTTGGCCAGGAACACTCTCGGGCGCTGCGGGTCCATGGGCCGCACGAAACGATCCTCGGTCAACGCCTCGATCGCCACCGGGGCGCCCAGAACGTAGGCGGCACCGGCGACATGCAGCAGACCGCGCAACGATCCGGATCCGGCATCCAGGGCCAGGACCGGAATCGCCACCGCTTCCTCGGCGAGTCGGGTGAGGGTCTCCCCCGGTCCAACCTCGATGAGGAGATCGCTCTCGCCGGCCAGGGCGGACAGCGCCTCCTCGAAACGAACCGGCGAGATCACCTGCTCGCAGAGCAACGAGGCCAGGTCCGTGGTGGAGGTCAGGGCACATCCGGTGACGGTGGAGATGACGGTCCGCTGGAGGGAATCCGGGTCCAGGGTCTCGAGATGCGCACGCAGGGACGGGACGCACGCGGCAACCAGGGGGGAGTGGAAGGCGTGGGAGACCGGGAGCCGGCCCCCCCTCACGCCCATGCCCTGGGCGCGGCGCAGGACAAGATCGATTTCCCCTTCCGTACCCGAAACCACCGTGCGCAGTCGACCGTTGAGGCCGGCTACCACCACGCCGGTTCCCTCGATCAACGCCAACGCGCCGGCGCGATCGGTCCCCAGGCCCGCCATGGCTCCGGTCGCATCCCCGAGCTCTGCCATGGCGCGTCCGCGCGCCCGCGCCAGGTCGATCAGGGCGTCCGGGGCATAGGCGCCGGCCCATGCCAACGCGGTCAACTCACCCAGGGAGTGGCCCACTCCGGCCTCCGCCTCGATGCCCAGGCGGTCCAGCACGAGAAGCCCGGCCAGCGACGCGGTGCAGATGGCCGGTTGCGCCACGTCCGTCGCCACCCCGTCGCCGTCGGCGGGCAATCCGGCCCGGGCGTACAACGCATTCAGCACCGGAAAGCGACGCCGCCACAACCCTCCGCCCAGATGCGCCGGGGAGCCCTGACCGGTGAAGAGGAAGCCGATGCGTGGCGCGGTCCCCGCCTTGGCCAGGAACACGCCCGCATCCGGATCCACATGGGAGGTCCCACCCTCCTGCGCCACCTCGGCCAGGTTCTCCAGTGCGTCGGCCAGTTTCCCGGGGGTGTTGCCCACCACGGCGCCACGCACCGCGCCTGCGCCACGCGTCGAGGCCAAGTGCGCGGCCAGATCCCCGAGCTCGGCAAAGGACAGGGTGTGGGTGAATCGGGCGAGATCCCGGGCGCGTTGCGCCAACGCGGTGTGGGTGTCGTCGCTGAGAACCAGCAACTCCGCATCCGGCGTCGCAACCAGGAAACGCGGATCCATGGCTCCGGCATCCGAGCCGGTTGGAGCCGCCTCCAGGGTCACATGGGTGTTGATGCCGCCGAATCCCATCGCACTGACCCCGGCCCGCGGGGCAGGGACGTTCCAGGCCTCGGGATGGGCCAGGACACGCAGGGGACTCGCCGGATCCTGGAGCAAGGCATGGGGGGTGTCGCATCCGGTCATGGGGGGCAACGTGCGATGGTGCAGTGCCTGCACCGCCTTGATCAGACCGGCCGCGCCGGCCGCCGCCTTGGTGTGACCGATGTTCGCCTTCACGGAGCCCACCGCGGCCGGGTGATCCGAGGATCCATGGGCCCGCGCCAGGACCTGAAGTTCGGTGGCGTCCCCTACCTCGGTGCCGGTTCCGTGTCCTTCGAAATACTGCACCGTCTCCGCGCCGTACCCGGCCCGTCGATACGCGCGATCGAGTGCCAGCAGTTGTCCTTCCACCTCCGGGCGGGTGATCCCACCACTTCCATCCGAGGAGACACCCCAGCCCTTGAGCACCGCGTAGACCCGACGGCCCTGGGCCAACGCGTCCTCGGCGCGCATGAGCACCAACATGCCGCATCCCTCGCCCGGCCAGAACCCGGCCGAGCGCGCGTCATACACCCGCATGGTTTCGGGAGCCAGCGCCCCGACCGCGGCGAATCCGACCAGCTCGAACGGGTCCAGACTCAGGTCCACCCCCCCGGTCACCGCCACGTCGAGGTCCCCGTCCACCAGCTGCGATGCGGCCTGGGTCACCGCCAGCAACGACGCGGCGCAGGCCCCGTCCACGATGTAACCGCCCCCCCCGAAGTCGAACACGTTGCAGATCCGACCGGCGATGGTATTGGCGAGTCCACCGGCCAGGGTCTCCTCGGTCACTTCGGGAAAAGGGTGCTTGTAGGACGGTTCCATGGCGGCAAGGAACTCGCGACGGGCCGGTTCATCCCAGCCGGCGTCGACGAGGGAGGCCTCGACCACGCGTCGCACATAGGGCCAGCGCAGCCGCATGACGTTGGCGCGGGAGAACTCCCCGGTCAGGGTGTTGCCGAGTACCACCCCGGTGCTACGACGATCGAGCCCGTCGCCGGCCGGAAACCCCGCATCGGACAGGGCTTCCGCGGCGACATCCAGGGCGAGCCAGTGGGCCAGGTCCGCGGAGCGGTACTGGCTCCCCGAAACCCGGTGAGCCACCCGGTCGAAGCTCCACCCCTCCAGCACCGCGGCATGCTCCAGATAGGTCGTGTCCGGGACCGCGCGGTCCTCGGAACGATAGTCGGCCAGATCCAGACGCTCCCTGGGAATGCGACGGAAAGCGCGACGGCGGGCCAGGACGGTTTCCCACAGGGCCCGCGGGGAGTCCGCGTCGGGATACCGGCAGGCCATGCCGACCACGGCGATATCGGTACGGCGGGTCATGAACGGGGACGCCCCACCGCCGACGCTCCCAGCGGAACCCGGCTCTCCACCCGCACCCGGGAGCGGGCATAGAGGAACGCCCCGCGTACGACACAGACCACGCTCAGCGCGAAGAAGAGACCGAACACGACATGGAGCAGGATGAGCACGTTGTAGACCAGGGCGACCGAGCCGCCGAACAGCATCTGCTCGCGGGTCCCGGAAGGGGTAGTGGCCGGGTCGGTCACCATGTAGAAGGTGAAGAGGATGAACGCCACTCCCGTCATGGGGAGCAGGGCGGGGGCAACCGGGGACCCCATGAGCCAGCTGCGCACGACGGCCTGCAACGCGAACACGGTGAGCCAGGTGGCAATAAGCGGCCACCGGCGGGTGAACCGCGCGTTGAGGAACGAACCGGTAACCACGATGAACGCGGGAAGAATCCAGTTGGTCCAGCCGTGCAGGTTCTCGGTGAACATGTACGGGGGCGCGATGCCCACCCAGGGAAACAACAACAGGGTCACCGTGATGCCGAAGTTGGATGGGTTCAGCACATGCCGTGACCCGTTACCCACCGCCACCCGGATCAGGGTCTTGGATCCGATGGCCACCGCGGTCGCGAACATGATGGGGAGAATCCGGTCGTTGGCATAGAGCAGCATGGAGACGGCGAGGGCCGAGATGTGCGCCGAGAGCAGGAAATGCACCAACGCGCCGAGGCTGCCCGCGAAACGTGGCGAACGACCCTGCTGACGGGCGGTCATCCACTCGATGAGGAGCTCCAGCGTGTACGCGGTGGCCAGGGCGGCCACGGGTTGGGCCAGGGACTGCTCGAACCCCAGGAAGGCATGCCCCACCACGTTGAACGCGGTCAGGGCCAGGGCGAATCGACGCAGCCCACCGAGGCGATCCGACTGGTACCAACGATCGGGAGTGGTGGTGCTCATGGCTACTCCCCCCTTCCCGGATTGGCGTCATCGGAACCCAAACGCAGCTGGTGCCGCCCCGCGGACAGCTCGGTGACCAGGGTCCGCACCACCCCCAGGTGGTCCCGGTAGTGCACGGTCACCTCGAGGGGTGCCCGGTCGTCGCGGCTCCCCAGGCCGAAGTGCACCTCGGGGCTACGGACGCCGGAATGACCGTTGCCCCCGTCGACCTGGGCGGTGAGCCGGGTCCCATCGGACAACCGGACCGACACCGCGGCGCCGATCGCCGGTCGATACCCCTTTCCCGCCGGGAGAACCAGGTCGAGGATGAGCGAGGCATGGGCGGCCGGACTCACGTTCTCGTAGAGCCGCGACACATCCCATTGGTTCCCCACCGCGAAGTCGAGATCCCCGTCGCCGTCCATGTCGGCGGTAGCGAGGCCCCGCGTCACCTGGGGTGTATCCAGCCCCAGTTCGGCCGCGATGTCGAAGTAGCGCCCGTCGGGACCCATCACGTAGAACGGGTTCGGTTGGTGCCCGCTCAGATCGTCACCCGGCTGAAAGACCGGCCACGAACCGGGTAGCCGCAGGAGATCGTCGTTGCCCATGGCCAGTTCGTGCAGTTCCGGCCATCGGTTGACCGAACCCTTGACGAATCCGGTGGCCTGGATCGCTTCCAGCACTCCGTCGTTGTCGAAGTCCGCCAGCTTGGTATCCCAGCCCCAGCCACTGCGCGAGACCCCGCGGGACTCGCCACGATCCACATACGGCGCGTGTCCCGAGGCCATGCGAGCGATCTCTCCGGTGCTCTCCCACAGGAAGTGCGACTCCTCGAGCATGTACTCCGCCGCGATATTGCTGATGAAGATGTCGGGGTAGCCGTCCCCGTTGACGTCCCCGAAATCCACCCCCATGCCCTTGAACGAGTCCTTGCCCAGGACCTTGGAGCTGGGCGTGGTGAAGGTCTTGGTTCCGGTCAGGCGCTCGAAACGCGGCTTGCCCACGGTGGACCGGTTGTGCAGCAGACGGTCGGGGCCGAAGTCGTTGGCGAAGTAGAGTTCCGGAAGCAGGTCGCCGTCGAGGTCCGAGGCGCCCAGGGCAAGCGTCCAACCCCGGGCGGTTTCGGCGTCGAACACCCCCACCGCCTCTTCGAACTCCACCGAGGGGCCATGATCCGCCGCCGTCGCCTGGGACCAGAGGTAGAGCCGGTTGGTCCCCCCGTTGAAGGCCCGGCTCATGGAATCCTGCATCCGCTGGGGCAGGGAGCCCGAGGCGTCCAGCACCGCCGCATCGTCCTGGAAGTAGTTCCCGAAGACCAGGTCCACATGGCCGTCCCCGTCCACATCCGCCTGGGTGGCCGCATTGGTGAACCACCGGGGGCCGCCCCGCACCAGCTCCTGAGGAACGAAAGCGCCGGGGGTCATGCGTGGATCGGCACCGTGGAGAAAGAGTACCGGCGTGCGCCCCCAGTAATAGACCAGGATGTCGGTCGCACCGTCCTCGTTGAAGTCTCCCGGCAGGCAACCCATGGGGGCCATGGTCGCCGGGTCATAGGGAAGCGGGTCCGGCTCCAGGAGGAACGGGAGGAATCGGGACTCCCCACCGGGGGCCGGGGCCACGATCACCCGATCCGTCCGGGTGTCGGTATAGACAATCTCGTTGCACAGTCCGTCGCGATCGAGGTCCAGGAACGCCACCGCGGCGCCCACCGAGGAGATCCAGGACACCAGGTGCTGGAAATCCGGATGAACGTCACGGGTCACGCGATCGGTGTTGCGCTCCACGTTGGGGAGGGTGTGGGTCACGAAGGCGAATCGGCCCCCGAGTTCGGTGCGTTCGGCCTCGGACAACGAGGGGAGCTGGGCCAGGAAGTACAACCCGATCACGACGCCCCACACGAGGAGCTTGGGAAGTTGGGAAGCCACGCGTTCGCTCATGCCGCCCCCTCTCGGGCCAGGAAGTGATCACGAATACCGCGCCGCCACGTCTCGTAGACCGGTTCCCCGGTCGTATCGTGCGCGCGTTCGAGTTCCACGTCGGTCACCCGCGCCGCGTCCTCGGTGGACATCCGACAGATGAGTCGACAGGCCAGCTCGGTATGCGGAACCGGGTTTCCGGCATGCAGCCGCGCCTTGGCGGCAAAGGCCACCCCCTGGCGCAGTTCGGGAAGATGTTCCGAGGCAAGGGATCGGAGGCTCTCCAGTTCGCTGGCCCCCACTCCCCCGGCGTACCCGGCGGCCAGCCCCACCCCGCTCCACAGGTCCGGGTGGCGTTCGGGGAGAAAGGTCCCGATGGTGGTGGCGATGCGTTCGGGTTCGGAGCCGTCCACGAACCAGAGGCTGCGTCCCAGACCCTGATCGAACACGCGTCTTCCGTAGGGGGAGAGACCGCGGGGAACCCGCCCCTTGACCACTGCGCTCGGCCAATGGAAGTAACCTTCGTGGAATCCATACCCGTCCACGGCCAGCCAACCCAGCACCGGATCCACGCTCCGGGCCCGCTTCTCCACGCCGCCGGGCAACCGGGCCCAGGCCCAGCCCGCGCCCACGTGAACCATGTAGACATGGGCGGCTCCGGCCCCGGCGAGGAAGCGGGTCAGGCGGTCCCGTTTCCAGGGGGTGAGGCGATCGAGGAGGGCCAGTCCCATCGCGGCACCTTCATGGGCGAACCCGGCATAGGCGGGCTCCACCGCGCGCAAACGATGCCCCAGTTGATCCAACGGAGCCTCCAGTGCGGCGTGGTACCCCTCGGCGAAGGCACCGCCAACGCGCTCCAGCCCCGCACGCACCTGCGAGGTACCGCCGCGAAAGCCGCGATGGGAAAACTGGATATCCCGGGGGGCAATGCCGAACAGCCGACGACGCAGTCGCGCCGGAATTCCCGGGGTCGAGGCAGGGGAGCCAGTCACATCCTCTCCTTTCGAGAGGGCAATAATCCGTGTTGCCGTGGGTGCCAGGATGATGTCCCCCTCTATTCTACCAGCCGCAACGGGTTCCGACGCGACGAGGGTGCCAATGGCTGCGTTTCCTGTGGCACGCGTGTCTCGCACACGCGGAAAGGCCACCCGATTCGGGTCTCTTGCCCCGATACGGGGGGGAGTCGACAGTTCCCGCGACCCCCCGGAAGGAAAAACGAGGCGACGGCCCGGAAAGACCGGCTCGGCGCTCCCCTGCCCAAACGAGGAACGGGCCGCCCAAGGGACGGCCCGTTCCGGAATCATCGCGGGAACATCAGCGGATGAGCACGGCCTTGCGGGTCGCGATCCGCTCTCCATTGAGCCGCAGCTCGTAGAAGTACGTTCCGGATCGCGCCAGACCACCTTCTTCATCCGTTCCATCCCACCGGATCTCGTGCCGGCCCAGGGACAGATCGCTTTCGATCAGGGTCTTGACCAGGCGTCCGGTCACGTTGAACACCCGGAGACCCACCTTGCCGGGCTCGTCCAGCACGAACGAGATGGACGTGTTCGGGCTGGCCGGGTTGGCCGCCATGATGAACATGTCCTTGCGGTTCGTGGGACCCGCCGGAGCGGAGGCGAGACCCGACTGACCGGTCTCCATGCGGACGGTACCCGTGGAAGAGCCACTCAGACCGTCGAGCACGCTCCCGGGAGCACCCTGGTAGTCGATGGTGTAGACGATGTCGAAGAAGCTGTCCACGGCCCACTGCCCCCCACCGAGCGAGGTCAACTGGGTCGCGCCCGTGCTGGCGGGCGGCATCATGGCGGTGCCCGAGAGCCCCGTCGTCGCGGTTCCGCCCGGACCCGTTCCGGAGCCGGCGCTGATCTGGAGGAAGTCGAAGTCCGGATCCCCGAAGAGCTGTCCCTGCAGGATGACCATCTCGTTGGGGAAGACCTGGACCGGATCGCCGGCCACCCGCGGGCCGGTGTGCACCTCGCACTGGACCTGCATCTGGATGTTGCGGTTGAACCCGGTCAACGCGCCGGTTCCAACGAGGTGCATATCCAGGATGGAGCTGAACTGCTCGACCTCCCCGCCCAGGTTTCCGCCCGGGAAGGTGCTCACGTTGAAGAAGAACGCATGCTCCGCGCCCAGGTTGATCTCGGTTCCCGGAGGCAGCCCGTCGATGATCATGTGCACATCGTTGGGGCTCAGATAACCGCAACCGGGAGGCGGCAGATCCACCGTGCCGGTACCGTTGTCCGGCACCACACACGCGTTGCTGGGAGCCTCTTCACCGGCCTGCATTCTCAGGCTGGCCGTGGTCGTTCCGCTCATGCCGTCGAGGACACTACCCGGAGCGCCCTGGAAACTGATCTCGTAGGTGATGTCGAAGAAGCTGTCCACGTTGAAGTTGCCGCCACCGAGGTCGGTCAGCGTGGTATGACCCGGGCTGGGGAGCCCGAAGGAGGCGCCGGCCCTGACGGACAGGACGTCGAAGTCCGGATCCCCGAACAGGTCCCCCTGGAGGCTGACCATTTCCGTGTCGAAGGTCTGGATCTTGGCTCCCGGTGTCCGCGGACCCACGTGGGTCTCGCAGCTGATGGGGACGTTGAGGACACGATTGAAGCCCGCCAACGCACCGGTTCCATGCACATCCAACTGGAGGAACGAATCGAACGTCTCGACCTCGCCGCCCAGGCTTCCACCCGGAGTGGTGACCACGTTGAAGAACTGCGCATGCTGGGGCCCAAGGTTGATCGTGGTCCCGGCGGGGAGCCCGTCGATGATCATGTGCACTTCGTCCGGGCTCAGGTAGGCGCAGCCCGGAGGAGGCAGATCCACCGTCCCGGTTCCGTTGTCGACGACGACGCAGGGGTTGCCGGGATCCGGCTCGCCGGCGCCCATGGGGACGATGTCGGTGGTGGTGCCGCTCATTCCGTCCAACACGCTACCGGGTGCTCCCACGAACTCGATCTGGTAGGTGATGTCGAAGAAACTATCCACGTTCCAGTCGCCGCCGGGGAGACGCGTCAGGGTCGTTTGACCTGGGCTGGGAAGCCCGAAGCTGCTGCCGGCGGTGATCCGGAGTTGATCGAAGTCGGGATCACCGAAGATCTCGCCTTCCAGCTGAACCATTTCGTTGTCGAAGGTCTGGGTCGTGGCCCCGACCACCCGCGGGCCCGTGTGCACCTCGCAGGCAATGGGTACGACAAGGGCACGATTGAACCCGGCGAGCGCACCGGTCCCGGTCATGTTCAGGACGAGGTTGGAGTCGAAGATCTCGACCTCTCCCCCAAGGGAGCCACCCGGCGTGGCCGAGCGCAGGAAGAACTCCTGATGGGACGCACCGATCTCGATCTCGGTCCCGGCCGGAAGGCCGTTGACGATGAGATGGAAGTCCGTGGGGCTGAGATAGGGGCAGCCCGGAGGGGGGAGCTGGACCGTGCCCGAGCCGTCGTCTACGACGACACAGGGTTGGGCATCGGCGGCGGATCCGAGGGCAATCCCGCCAAGTACAAACAGGAAAACGGCTCCAAACAAGGAGCTACGACGGGACAAGCAGACGGCAAACATCGCTAAGCCTCCCGCGACATGGGTTGCGAACAAACCGGTGTGCAACGGACTCTTGAAACCAGAGCGGGGTGGCTAGGTGGGTCTGAAACAGGTTATGCGGCGTACCCGATCCAAATCCATGACCCCCCAGGTAGCCGACGTCGATTATAACGTATTCACATATCAGTTCAATGGATTACTCTGGGACGAGCCCGTGCGGTTCCCCCCCATTAGCCTCAATTCCAGTATGAACTTAGCCTCCCCCACCCCGTGACGACCCCCACCCGTTTCGCCCAATCCCACCCCCGGTGGACCCTGATCCTGGCGCTCCTGGTCACCCTGGGCGGCGCGGCCGGGGGGCTGCGGTTGGAATTGAGAACCGATGGACTGGCCCTGGTTCCCCCCGATGACCCGGCGCTGCTGGACGATGCCGCGATCCGGGACCGGTTCGATCTCGGCAGTCCACTCGTCCTGGAGATCAGTCCCAGCCCGCCCGGCGACGCCCTGAACCCCGCAGCGCTCGCCCTGCTCGCCGCGCTCACCGACTCGCTGCGCTCCATGCCCTCCATCGATTCGGCCAACGTGATCAGTCTGGCCACCGAACGCGGCACCCGATTCGTTCCCGGCTCCCTGATCCAACGGTTTCTCCTCGATCCGCTCCCGGCAACTCCCGCGGAGTGTGAGCGTCTGCGGGCCGAGGTCCGGGGGATCGGGCTCTACCATGGAACCCTGATCTCCCGGGACGAGCAGGCGTTGGCCATCCGGGTGGACCTCCCGGCCCAGACAAACCGGCTCCCGCTCCTGCGCGAACTGCGACAACTTTGCGATCGGTTGGTCACGCCCGGGCACCGGATCGATATCCTGGGCGCCCCCGCGGCGGAAGCCATCCTGGGTGCCCATGTCCTGCGGGACCTGGGACTTCCCTCCGGTCTGGCCGGACCGGAACTCATTGCCGATGCGTCGGGTGGACTCCGCCCCGGTCTCCTCCCCCTCGCCTTCCTGGTCCTGGCCGGGGTCTTCCTGGTCGCCTTCCGCAGCGGGGCCGCGGTCGCCTTGCCGGTCGGCGAAGCCATCGCGGCGGTGGCTTTCGTTCTGGGAGCCATGGGCTGGATGGGGGTTCCGGTGTATCTGACCACCGCGGTGCTGCCGGTCCTCCTGGTCGCCATCGCCATCACCGATGAGGTCCATCTCTACGCCCGATTCGCGCAGTGGCGGAGAACCCTCAACGGTCGCCAGGCAACCGCCCTCACCCTGGATGAAATGACCCGGCCCATCGTCCTGACCTCGATCACCACCGCGGTCGGGTTCCTCTCCTTCGCTCTCTCCCCCATCAGCCCGGTGCGCGCCTTTGGCCTGTTCACGGCGCTGGGTATCGTCTTCTGCCTCGTGTGGTCCCTGACCGTGATCCCCGCTGCCCTGATCCTCTGGGACCCCCGGGTGCGCCACACCGAGGCCCCACCCCGGACACCCCGGATCCCGACCCGCTGGTTGCTGGGGTTCACCCTGACCCTGCTGGCACTCGCTCCGTTCGGGATCGCCCGGGTCACCGTCCAGGACAGTTGGATCGACGGGTTCGCCGAAGGCAGCCCCTTTCGGGTCGCCACCGATCTCTTCAACGAGCGGTTCCTGGGAATGCACATGCTCCTCCTGCGCCTCGACGAGACGCCTGTGGATGTGCAACTCACCCTGCCCGCGCGCAACCTGGGGCCGCGGGATGTGACGATTCCCACCGGTGCCATCCCGTGGGACCGGCTACCTGGATGCGAGGTGGAGATCACCCGGGAACCGGACCCGCACCGCGCGACCGCGGTCTACCCGGACCGGTGGCTGTCCACGGTGGCCGAAGTAGCCCGTCAGGGGGACAGTCTGCGGGTGACCTTTCGCCGACAGGACGGCTCCCCCCGGTTCATGTGGCGACCGGGTGCCGACGATCCCCTGGACCTCCGCATGACCTCCCAGTCCTTCCTCGCCCCGGAACCCCTGGCGCGCATGGATACCCTGGCGAGGCGGATCGAGGAGGGGGACGCGACGGTGGGAGGCGTCCTGGGCCCACCGGAATACCTGCGCACCACCCGGAGCATCCTGCATGACCTGGACCCCCGGGAGCGACGGCTACCCGAAACCAATCGCGAGGCGGCCGCGCTGTGGGGCCACTACACCCGGGTGCGGGGTCCGGACCGGGTGCGTGAGGTGGTGTCGGAGGACTATCGGTCCGGCCTCCTGGCTGTCTTCCTGAAGCACGCCAACTACCGGGACACCGAGCGCCTCATGAGCCGCATCACCACGGACGCGGACAGCCTGCTCCCGGAATTCACCCTCCGCTTTG
The DNA here is from genome assembly GCA_942491735.1 of Candidatus Eiseniibacteriota bacterium. GTDB lineage: Bacteria > Eisenbacteria > RBG-16-71-46 > JABDJR01 > JABDJR01 > CALOCN01. Next base: position 2,896,071 of record CALOCN010000014.1, read on the forward strand.
GCGGAGATGTCGCGGTGAGCCAGAGCCTGATCCGGGCCATCACCACCACCCAGGTCCGTTCCCTCCTCGCCTCGTTGTTGGGTGTGCTGATCATCGCGTCCCTGCTGACCCGCTCCCTGCGGTGGGGACTCCTGACCACGCTACCCTGCGCGATGGGGGTCACCCTGACCTTCGGGGGCATGGGCCTCCTGGGCATCCATCTGGGGGTGGCCACCTCCATGTTCGCCGGCATGACCCTGGGATTCGGGATCGACTTCGCCATCCACATGGTGGACCGGGCCCGGGGCGCGGCCGGCCGAGGCGCCTCACCGGACGACGCGGTCGCGGAATCGCTGCGGATCACCGGCCCTCCTATTCGGGTCAGCGCCGCGGCCATGGTCCTGGGACTGGGTGTTCTTCTTGTCTCGGAGGTCCCGGCCAATGCCCGCCTGGGAGCGGTGACCGCGTTCAGCGTGCTGGGTTGCGCGGGAGCCACCTTCGGGCTGCTCCCGCCTCTCATGAAACGATTGCTGCGAAGGGAACAGGGCGACGCCTAGCGGGTCCCGCCGAACCGGGCCTCGATCTCCCGAAGATACACCGCGCCCCCCGGATCCAGTCGACTGGTGACCAGGTGCAGTGCCGAGACCTCGAAGGTGCCCACCGTACCGATCCGCTCCGTCGCGGCGCGCGCTCTCGCGATCTCCAACGGATCCCCGTCCTTCCAGCGGCCCAGGGTGAGATGCGGGCGAAACGGTTTGTCCGCGCGCCCCAGGCCCCGGGCTTCGAACGCGCGCTCCAGGGTCCGCGAGAGCGCAAGGAGGGTCTGCCGGCCCTCGGTCGCGCCCACCCAAAGCACACGCGGGGCGGACCACCCCGGAAACGTGCCGATACCGGACAGGGTCAGGGAGAAGGGCCGGATCCCGCCCACGACCTGGGACAGGGCGTCGCCCGCGGCACGCCGCGCCTCCGGGCCCAGGGCGCCGAAGAAACGCAGGGTCAGGTGCAGGTTCGGCGATCGGGTCCATCGCAGCCCGGGAAGTTCCGGTTCCAGGCGACGCCGCAGGTCGCCCAGGGTGGCCAGGATCGGCGGCGGGGGCACGAGGGCAACGAACGTTCGCTTGGCCCCGGGGACGGCGCCGGACCGGGCGGTCACGGAGTCATCGCTCCCCGAGAAGCACCCGTCGCAACCGGTTGAGGTCCGCCGCCACCGCGCGGCGAATCACCAGATCCCGCGGGCCGGGGTAAAGGGAACGCCAGACGCGGGTCCCGTCGGGAGCGGCGATTGCGCTGAACACGAGCCCCACCGGCTTCCCGGCCGTCGCGCCGTCCGGACCGGCGATGCCGGTGGTGGAAAGGGCGAGGTCCACACCGGCCCGTTCACGGAGTCCCTCGGCCATGGCCCGCGCGACCTCCTCGCTCACCGCCCCATGATCCCGGAGCAGGGTCTCCTCCACCCCCAGCAACTCCGTCTTGGCCCGGTTGGAGTAGGTGACCAATCCCCGATCCAGGTAGCGGCTGGCTCCCGGTATTTCGACCAGCGCCGCGGCCAACGCTCCGCCGGTGCACGATTCGGCCACCCCGATCGACCATCCCCGCGCAACCAGGAGTTCTCCCACCACGCCGGCCATCGGCACGCCCCCCCGCGCATACACCAGGGACCCGAGACGCTCACGGACGGCACCCTCGGCGAGGTCGAGTGCCCTCTCCGCGATGACGGCATCCCGGGAACGGGCGGTGAGCTTGATGTCCTCGCCCGGCTGCTGGGGGTAGAAAGCCACGTCGATCCCCTCGAGCGACTCCAGGAACGCGCCATGCCTGGCGATGAGCTCCGATTCCCCGATCCCCATGGTGCGCACGGTGCGGCTGAGCAGGGCGCGCACCGGCCGGTTGGCGCGAAGCCAGGGCACAATGGAGTGCTCCAGCATCCCGGCCATCTCACGGGGGATGCCGGGAACCACGAACACCACCGCCTCGGGGTCCTCGAGAAGGAACCCGGGGGCCGTGCCCAACGGGTTGGGAATCACCTGGCAACCGTCCGGCAGGGTGATCTGGACCAGGTTCTCCCGGGGCATGGTCCGGTTGCCGTAGCTGAGGTACTTGGCCTCTAGGACGGCGTGGAGTTCGGGGCGATAGCTGAGCGGGACACCGAAGGCCCGGGCCACCCCCTCGCGGGTCAGGTCATCCGGGGTGGGTCCCAGCCCTCCGGTCACCAGTACCAGGTCGGCAAGGGTTTTGGCTTCGGTCACCTCGCTCGCGATCCGGGCCACGTCGTCCGGGAGCGAGACATGGCGGGTGACCGCGATCCCCAACCCGGCCAGGGCCCGGCCGAGGTCCCGAGCGTTGGTGTCCAGGATGTCGCCGGCGAGGAGCTCCGCCCCAACGGTCAGGACGTGGGCGGTCAGCGGCATCCGGGGCGAATCCGGGTCGGGCTAGTGTCCGTCCCCGCCATCGGTCTTCTCCGCTTCCCCGGTCGCGTCGGCTTCCCCATGACCGTCGTCGGCGTGACCCGCCTCCGGGTGCGCGGGCGCGCTGGGGTTGAGTTCGATCTCCCCCCCCTCGAGCGGATCAATCCGTCCCCGCTCGGCGGTATCGGCCATGGTCAGCACCACGAAAATGCCGAGAAAGATCAGCGTGCTCAGGAAGAGTACCTGGTTGAACTTCTCGTCCCATCGGAGGGCCATGAAGAACATGACCACCAGGCTCGCCTTGATGGTGGCGACGAACATGGCGATCCCGATGTTCAGGGACCCGAAATCGTAGTACGACACCTTGACCGTGACGAAGGTGAGGAACATCAGACTGATCCACACCCCGACCAGGATCCTGGTGGGGACAACAAAGTGCTTGGTGGGAGCCGGACTGGATGCCGTCGTGTCGTGACTCATCGTGGCCTAACCGATCAGGTAGAAGAGGGGGAAAAGGTAGATCCAGATAAGGTCCACCACGTGCCAGTAGAGACCGGTCAGCTCGACCGGGGTATACCACTCGCTGGAGAAATGACCTCGAACCGCCTTGCTCAACAGCCAGCTGATGGCCACGATCCCGGCTAGGACGTGAACTCCATGCAGGCCGGTCATCATGAAGTAGAGGCCGAAGAAGAGGTTCCCGTTGACCGGCTCGTTGGCCCCGTGGGGCGCGTAGGCCAGACCCGGCAGGGTGCCGTGCTCGAACTTGGCGCTGTACTCGAAGTACTTGACCACGAGGAAGGCGATGGCGCAGAGCAGGGTGATGGAAAGATAGACCACCAGTTCCTTCTGCTTGTTGGTCTGGGCCGATCGCACCGCCATGGCCATGGTGAAGCTGGAAAAAATGAGAACAACGGTGTTGGTGGCTCCCATGATCCGGTCCAGATGCAGATGCGCATCCATGAACATCTCGGGATACCAGTACCGGAACACGATGTAGCCCACGAACATCCCGCCAAAAAGCAGGATTTCCGTCGCGAGGAACAACCAGAAACCCAGCTTGTTGGAGCTGAACTCCTGGTCCGCGTTGGCAAAATGATGCCCGACGTGATGTTTCCATCTTCCGCCGGCTTGCGTCGTACTGCTCATACCCTCGATTCCCTTCCGTTACCGAGTGCGTCGTTTTCCGATTGGACCGGACTAGTGCCCACCGGTGTCACCGGCACGGTTGTAGAAGCGTCGATAGTCGTAGTGCCCGATTTCCAGATCCAGTTCGTCGACAAAGTTCTCCAGCGGCGGCGGCGTGGAGGTCCGCCACTCGAACCCGGTCGAACCCCAGGGGTTGGCCACGTCGCGCTGGCCGTTCCTGAGGGACCACAGGAAATAGCAGACCATGATCAGGAAGCCGCCCCCCAGGAGCCAGGCGCCAAAGCTGGACATCTGGTGCAGGGGCTGGAACTGCTCGAGATAGTCGTAGTAGCGCCGGGGCATCCCCTTGCTCCCCATCACGAACTGGGTGAGGAAGGTGACGTTGAACCCGACGAAGATGATGAGGCTGACGAACTGGGCGAGGCGCTCCGGGTACTTGCGCCCGGTCATCTTGCCCCACCAGTAGTGGAGCCCGGCCAGGAAGCCCATGACCGTGCCGCCCATCATCACGTAGTGGAAGTGGGCCACCACGAAATACGTGTCGTGCAGGTGGACGTCCACGGAAAGGGCGCCAAGGAAGATGCCGGTGAGTCCGCCGATGGAGAAGAGGAAGATGAAGTAGAGCGCATAGAGCATGGGGGTCTCGAGCGAGATCGACCCCTTGTACATGGTGGCGGTCCAGTTGAACACCTTGATCGCCGACGGGATGGCCACGAAGAAGGTCAGGAACGAGAACACCATGGCCGCCATCTCGGACATGCCGGCGGTGAACATGTGGTGGGCCCAGACCAGGAACCCGAGGATGGCCAGTCCGATGGAGGAGAAGGCGATGAAGCTGTACCCGAAGATGTGCCGGCGGGAGAAGGTGGGGATCACCTCGGAGATCACCGCCATCCCGGGCAGGATCATGATGTACACCGCGGGGTGCGAGTAGAACCAGAAGAAGTGCTGGAAGAGCACCGGGTCCCCACCGAGGGCGGGGTTGAAGATCCCGATGCCGAAGATCCGCTCGGCCGCGAGGAGGAGCACGGTGATCCCGATGACCGGGGTGGCCAGCACCTGGATGAGGGCGGTGGCGTAGATACCCCACAGGAACAGCGGCATGTCGAACCAGCCCATGCCCGGGGCACGCAGCTTGTGCAGGGTGACCAGGAAGTTGATCCCGGTAAAGATGGACGAGAATCCCAGGATGAACACCCCGAGCCCCATCCACACCACCGAGGAGCTGGTCTCGATGCTGTAGGGGGTATAGAACGTCCACCCGGTGTCGATGCCGTTGATCATGATGGTGGCCAGGGTGAAGACCGCCCCGACCATCCACAGGTAGAAGCTGGCCAGGTTCAGCCTGGGAAACGCGACGTCCTTGGCCCCGACCATGATGGGAAGAAAGAAGTTCCCCAGCGCCGCCGGAATGGACGGGATAATGAAGAGGAACACCATGATGATGCCGTGGAGGGTGAAGACCTGGTTGTAGGTCTCGGCGGTCATGATGGTCTCGCCCACCGTGAACAGCTCGAGCCGGATGAGCATGGCGAAGGCGCCGCCGGCGAGGAGGGCGATCGATACCGCGCACAGGTACATGAGGCCAATGCGCTTGTGGTCCAGGGTCAATGCCCAGGACTTGAAGCCGCTGGACTCCTGGAAGAAGTTCTTTTCGGGTTCCCGGACCGGCGCGAATTCCGTTGCCATACCTGTTTCCTCTACTTCCGTCCTACTGCTGGGCCTTGATGAACTCGATCAGGGCCTCGATTGCTTCGTCGTCGAGCGTCCCGGCGTAGGTCGGCATCACGTTGTCGAAACCGGCGGTGATCCGCGAACCCGGATCGATGATGGACTCCCGGATATAGGACTCGTCCACCGTCACCGAGCTCCCGTCGGTCAACTCCTCCTGCTTCCCGAAAAGACCCTGCCACGTGGGTCCGGTCTTCTTGCTGCCGTCGAGGCTGTGGCAGGTGATGCAGGCCTTCGAGGCGTACAACCGCTCGCCGTAGACAACGAGAGGCTCGTCGGGTAGACGGCCGTCCCCACCGAATCCCGCATCGTAGGCTTCCTGGGAAACCACGGTCACCTTGCCCAGCATCCCGGAGTGGCCGGAACCGCAGTACTCGGTGCAGAAGATGTCGTAGACCCCTTCGCGGGTCGCCTCGAACCAGAGGTTGTTGTACCGGTTGGGAATGGCATCCGCCTTCACCCGGAAGGCCGGGATGAAGAAGCTGTGCAGGATGTCGTCCGCGCGGAGAATGATCTTCACCGGCTGGTTGACCGGAACCACCATCTCGTTGAGGGTCACCTGACCGTTGGGATCCTTGATCTCCCACATCCACTTCTTGGCGGTCACGTAGTAGTCCAGGGAGTTCCCCGGTGCCACGTTCATGTGCATGAAGCCCTTGAAGCCCCACACGAAGACCACCAGCAGGAGCAGGAACGGAATCACCGTCCAGGTCACTTCCAGGGGGGTGTTGTGGTACGCCCGGGCCTCCAGCTGCTGCCCTTCCTTGCGCCGGTACTTGACGATGAACAGGGCGCACAGACCCACGATGAGAACGAAGAACGCGGTACAACCCCAGAAAATGAAGTAGTAGAGGGCGTCGACATCCGCGGCCAGGGTCGACGCCTGGGGAGGCATCTGCATCGTGCCTTCACCGATCAGCTTGATGATCGCCGGCTCCACTGCCGCAGCTGCGGTGTCGGCGAGCGCCTGCGCTCCCTCGGTCGTTTCGTTCTGCATCATCCTGACGTTACCTCGCGGTTCCGCGCCGCCCGATCAGGCGGCGGCCATCCGCTGTCGGTCCCGGCGCCACAACACCATGAGCAGCGATCCCAGCGCCACCACCGTCAGCAGGCCGCCGAGTCTCATGACGTTACGCGCCACCATGGCGTACTTGTGCGTCTCCGGATCGTAGCTGAAGCAGTACAGGAGGAGTTTGTCGAAGGGCGAACCAAGCCGTCCCTCCGAGGCTTCGGTCAGCGAGAGCCTGAGGTCCCGCGGCGAAAACTCGATCCCGTACAACGTCCGACTGATCCGACCCTCCGGGGTGAGGACGAACATCCCCGCCCCGTGGGCAAAGTCCTTCTGCTCCGGAAGCCACCGGTAGCGGAACCCCACCGAGTCGGCGAGGGCCCTGACGGACGCCTCCTCGCCGGTGAGGAAGTGCCACCCGTTCGCGGCTTCCGGACGCCCGAAGGCCGCGACATGGCTATCCTTCTTTCCCGCGGCCAGCTCCGCGGTATCCCGCGGGTCGAAACTGACCGTGACCACCTCGTACTCCGTCCCGGGCGTCCAGTCCAGCTCCCTGGCCGCGTCCAGATACCCGTTCAGCACCAACGTGCAAAGCATGGGGCAGTTGTAGTAGACGAGCTGCAGGAGCACCGGTCGCCCCTGATCGAGGAATTCGGCCAAACGCACCGTCTCCCCCGCCTCGTCCATGAAAACCAGGTCCCGCGGCACCGAGGCCCCGGAACGATCCACGATGTCGACGCCGGCCACCTGGGGCGGCAGTTCGTTGACCCCCTGGGCAAACCCCGGGGCAGCCATCGTCATGCCCAGAACCAGGCCGGCAAGCCGTCGACGCCATTGCATGAGCTAGTCCCCGGATCCTCCCGGACGACCCTTCGTCTCGCTGATCACCAGCTCCATCGCCCGCTCGATCGGGATCCTCACCGCGGTCCGCGTGGTGTCGGCCCAGCCGTACGAGTTGAGGAGCGAATCCTGTGCTGCCTTCCGGTCGGCGATATCCGTACCCGGAACCGACAGCACCTGCTTGTAGACAAGATGGTTGGAGTAGACGATGAACCCCGTGCGGAGTGCGGCCACGCAGACCGCGAGCACGAGCACGCTCGCGATCACGATTCCCATGATGGGAACGATCTTGATGCCGGATTCATCGTGCGACATGGGTCGTCTCCTAATACGCGTGGTGGAGGGCCAGCGACTCCTTGAGTCGCGGATCCCCCACCGGAACCAGGGCCTTGGCGGCAAACCGGCGAACAAAAACGGAAAGGAACACACCCAGCGTCCCCATCACACAGGTGAGATCCATCCAGTGGAGGTGGACCCCGTCGTGATGCAGGTTGGGCATGACCAGCCAGTACATGTCCACGTAGTGCATGCACAGCACCCACACCGCGATCGCCGCCACCATGACCGGACGGCGCTTCACGTAGCGGGACATGAGCAGGGCGAACGGGACCAGGAAGCGTCCGACGCCGAGCAGTGCCGACCAGTTCTTCCAGCTCCCCTCCGCACGATGGAGGAACCAGAGGGTCTCCTCCGGGACGTTGCCGTACCAGATGAGAAAGAACTGCGAGAAACCGATATAGGCCCAGAAAACGGTGAAGGCGAACATGAGCCGCCCGAGGTCCTGGTAGTGGTCCACGCGGATCGTACCCTCGAGCTGACCGTTGCGCCGCAGGGTCATGGCGGCCAGGGTCACGAAGGCGAAGGCGCACAGGGCGCAACCGGCGAACATGTAGACCCCGAAGATGGTCGAGAACCAGTGGGGATCCAGCGACATGAGCCAGTCGAAGGCCATGAAGGTGAGGCTGAGCGCGAACAGGATCATGAGCGGCGCGGCGCGGCGCTGGAGACCCACCGTCACGTGGGGATCATGGCTCTCGTCCTGCTCCACCGACTTGCGATAGAACCAGATCGCGGACAGGGACCAGATGAGGAAATACCCCACCGCGCGGGCGATGAAGAACCCGAGGTTCAGGTACCCCTCCTTGTGCTGCAGCAGGGCGTCGTGCTCCACCGCATCATGGTGGGTCCAATGGAAGAGCTCGTGGTTCCCCAGCAGGACGGGAATGAACAGGATCCCCATGACCGGAATGCACACCGCGGCGACCTCGGCGATCCGCCTTGTGACCACGTTCCAACCGGCCCGGGCGAGGTGCTTGACCAGCACGAAGAAGAGGCAACCCAGCGCGATGCTGAGGGTGAACATGAACCCGGTCAGGTACGAGTGGGAGAACTGCGCCTTGTCCGTGAAGAAGCCCAGGGCGGAAAGCCCCAGACCGACCACGGCCATGACCAGGAACAGCATGCGCGCCCGGCTCCAGGAGCCCGGGGCGACGGTCACGTTCTCGGTGAGCGAGGCTTGATGTGCCACCCAATCACTCCAGGTCTTTGCGCATGTCGCGCGGGACATCGGTCAGGGTTGCGTTGTGGGCCCGCTGCAGCGCCCGTACGTAGGCCACGATCGCCCAGCGATCCCGGGGCGGAATCTGCGTCCGGTACCCGGGCATGTTCCGTATTCCGTTGCTGATCACGTCGAAGAGGTGCCCGTCGGTGAACGCCCGGGACGTCTCCAGGTGGAAGTTCGTGGGGGGAACCAGGCCGTACTCGGCCACGATCCCCTTCCCGGATCCCGTGCGATCGTGGCACGGCGTGCAGTAGATGTTGAAACGGTCCTGACCCCGCGCCAACAGTTCCTCGGTCATCGCGACCGGGTTGTGCACGACCAGGGTCGTCCCCACCTTGCCCTCGTAGAACACGGTGTCGTCACGCAGGAAACCGCGCGCCACCGTCCCCTCGGGCGGGGTGCGCATGGTCCGCCCGTCCTCGAAGAAGGGCGAGTGGTTCTGGGCCTTGTACTTCTTCTGGATCTCCATGTCGGGGATGATCACGACATTGCGTGTCTCGCGCGGCTGGCCAAAGCCGCAGCCGGAAACAACGAAGACCGAAGCCAACAGGGTGAGCAGTCGACGGTTCATGTGCATCACGCCTCCAGGACCTCGACATGGGCGCCGCCCGCCTCGGCCAGCGCCGCCTGGGCCGTCTTGAGCTGGAACTTGGGATCCTCCGCCTCGATGAGGAGGAAGAACCGGTCATCGGTGGCCCGGCGGAAGGTGGAGTGCTTGAACACCGGGTTGTAGGGCATGGGAAGCCGGTTGATCCCCAGCATGCCGAACACCGCGGCCAGCGCCGAGAAGAGGACGGTGAGCTCGAAGATGATGGGCACGAAGGCGGGCAGGCTGAAGAACGGCTTTCCGGCCACCATAAGCGGATAGTCCACCGCGCTCATCCACCACTGCATGAGGATGGCCAGGGTCCCCCCGGTGATGCCGCCGCCGAGAACGATCCAGGGCACCTTGGAACCGGGGATGCTCAGGGCCTCGTCCAGACCGTGCACCGGAAACGGGGTAAACGCGTCGCAGACGGTGTATCCCTTCTCACGCAGTGCCTCGGCGGCCCGCAGGATGGCCCCCGGGGTCTCGAACTCGGCCATGACGCCGTGGATGCGGTTCATGTCGGTCGTCTTGACGTCGCTCATGACGTCTTCCCTCCCACCGCCTTGGGATCGTAGTGGGGATCCGCCTGCGGCATCACGCCCTTCACCTCGGCCATGGCGATCATGGGCAGGAACCGCAGGAACAACAGGAACGCGGTGAAGAACAGCCCCAGCGTCCCGATGAAGGTGCAAACGTCGACCCAGGTCGGGAAGTACATGCCCCAGGCCGAGGGCAGGAAGTCGCGGCTCAACGTGACCACGATCACGAAACGCTCGAACCACATCCCGATGTTGATGAGGATGGAGGCGATGAACATCCAGGCGATGTTGCGTCGGAAGCGGCGGAACCAGAACAACTGCGGCACCAGCACGTTGCAGCTGACCATGATCCAGTAGGCCCACCAGTAGGGGCCGAAGGCGCGGTTGGTGAAGGCGAAGATCTCGTACTCGTTGCCGCTGTACCACGCGATGAAGAACTCCATCCCGTACGCGTAGCCCACCATCATCCCGGTCAACAACATGATCTTGTTCATGTTGTCGAGGTGTTCCATGTTGATGAGGTGCTCGAGGTTGTAGACCTTGCGGGCGATGAGGGCCAGGGTCATCACCATGGCGAAGCCCGAGAAGATGGCCCCGGCCACGAAGTAGGGGGGGAAGATCGTGGTGTGCCAGCCCGGAAGGATGGAGACGGCGAAGTCGAAGGAAACGATGGAGTGCACGGAGAGAACGAGAGGGGTCGAGAGGCCGGCCAGAATGAGATAGGCCTTCTCGTAGTTCATCCAGTGCCGCATGGAACCGCGCCAGCCCAGGGCGAGGAATCCGTAGATGTACGGCCGGATCTTGCCCTTGGCCCGGTCGCGGATGGTGGCCAGGTCGGGCAGCAGGCCCACGTACCAGAAGAGCAGCGACACGGTGAAGTAGGTGCTCACCGCGAACACGTCCCACAGGAGCGGGCTACGGAACTGGGGCCACATCCCCTGCCAGTTGGGAATGGGGAGACACCACCAGATGAGCCAGATCCGCCCCACATGGATGGTGGGAAACATGAGGGCGCAGATGACGGCAAAGATGGTCATCGCCTCGGCGAACCGGTTGATCCCGGTACGCCATTTCTGGCGGAACAGGAACAGGACCGCCGAGATCAGGGTCCCGGCGTGACCGATCCCGACCCACCAGACGAAGTTGACGATGGCGAAACCCCACCCCACCGGACTGTTGAGTCCCCACACCCCGAGACCGGTCCAGATGAGGTAGACCACCATGGCAACGAAGAGGCCCAACCCGCTGGCCGCGACGCCGAACAACGCCCACCACCCGAGAGGGGTCTTGTTCTCCACCGGCGCGCACACCATGTTGGTGACGTCCGCGAAGGAATGTCCGCCCTCGACCAGCTCGGAGCGATGCCTGGGATCGTCCGGGAAGGAATGGGGAGGAGCCGACTCGACGCTCATCAGACGGCCTCCAACTCGTGGTTCGGATTACGCACCTTGGCCAGATAGGTGGTTCGCGGTCGCGTGTTGAGGAACGCGAGCATCGCGTAGTTTCGATCCTCGGCCTTGAGCTTGGCGACCTCGCTCTCGGCGTCGTTGATGTTCCCGAACACGATGGACCCGGTGGGGCAGACCTGCTGGCAGGCGGTCTGGATCTCCCCGTCCCGCACCGTTCGCCCGTCGTTCTTGGCCGTGATCTTGGCCCGGCTGATGCGCTGGGTGCAGTAGGTGCACTTCTCCATGACGCCGCGCATGCGCACGGTCACGTCCGGGTTCTTGGCCATCTTCTCCGACTCCGGCATCTTGTCGTTCCAGTCGAAGTAGTTGAAGCGGCGAACCTTGTACGGGCAGTTGTTGTTGCAGTACCGGGTCCCGATACAGCGGTTGTAGACCATGTCGTTGAGCCCCTCGTCGCTATGAACGGTAGCGGCGACCGGGCAGACGCTCTCGCAGGGAGCGTTCTCGCACTGCATGCAGGGTACGGGCTGACTGGCCACGGACGGATTGTCCTCGTCCTCGCCCGAGAAATAGCGATCGATCCGGATCCAGTGCATCTCGCGCCCACGCCCCACCTGCTCCTTGCCCACGATGGCGATGTTGTTCTCGCTCTGGCAGGCGATGCTGCAGGCATTGCAGCCGATGCAGGTGGTGAGGTCGATGGACATGCCCCACTGGTAACCCTCGGTGAGCTGCCACTCGCGATCGATGTAGATGTCCTTGAGCGGCGGGTGCTCCTCCATGTGCTGGGGGAAGTCCGGATGCTCGCGGTAGTGATCGAGATCCGCCTCGCGGGCCAGGGCGCGGAACTCCGTGGCGTGATGGTCCTGGGTGGTGGCGAGCTTGTAGGTCCCGCCTGCCTTGGCCACGGTCACCCCGGTCGCGGCGTGCAGGGTCGTGGTGGTGCGGACGGTGTAGACGTTGAATCCGGTGCCGGTTCCGACCTCTCCGGCCACGGTGCGGCCGTAGCCCAGGGGCAGGGTGATGACGTACTCCGCCTGGCCGGGAAGAACGTAGGCGACCAGGGTCAGCGAGCGATCCCCGAAGTTCAGGGTGACCAGGTCTTCCGTGGCTACGCCCAACTCGCGTGCCGCCTTGGGGCTGAGAATGGCCGCGTTGTCCCAGGTCAACTTGGTGATGTTGTCCGGGAGCTCCTGCATCCAGCCGTTGCCGGTGAATCGACCGTCGTAGACGCTGTTGTCGGGTCGGAACACGACCTCGAATCCCTGGGCCGTGGCCCGGGGAGCGTCCTGGCCGCCCACCGCACGCCCGACCGCTGCGGCATCGACCGATGCCGGGACCTCGGGGTAGGCGCTACCGGCCACCAGACCGTCATGTACCGAGCGTCGCCAGCGCGCGTCGAAATCGGCATTGCCCCCCAGCAGACGGTGGGTTTCCAGGACGATGGCGTGACCCTCCCGTTCGCTGCGGCCGGCCAGGAGGGCCAACAGCTCGAGCTCGCTGCGTCCCTCGTAGAGCGGCGCAATGAGCGGCTGCTGGATGCTGAGCGTCCCGTCCCACGACCGCGCGTCGCCCCAGGCTTCCAGGTAGTGCGTCCCGGGGAGAACCCAACCGCACTTCTCCGAGGTCTCGTTGGGAGCCAGCCCCAGGTAGACCCGGTTGGGAACGCTCTCCAGCCGCGCGGCAAAGTCGAGATTGGCCGGGGCGTCGAAAACGGGATTGCCACCCAGCACGATCAGGGTATCCACCGTGCCCCGCTGCATGGCGTCCACGAGATCGACAAGGGATCGCGTCTGCTCGGCCGCGGTCGGCTCCTCGGTGTAGCGGACCACCGTTCCGACCGAACCCAGCATTTCGTTCATGGCGTGGGCAAGTGCATGGACCACCGCGGGCTGGCCGCTGCCCACCACCACCACGGCGCGGCCGCGATGCGAGGCGAGGTCCTTGGCCACCGCGGCGACCCAGCGGGTTTCCTCGTCGCTGAGACCGGTGGCCGCGGTAATCGGCATCGATGACCCGACCTGGGCCGCGATCCCGGCCGCAACTCCCCGGGCAAAGGTGGCGATGCGGCTATGTTCCAGGCGCAGGCGGTTGTCGGCCATGCTTCCGGTCACGGTGTAGGTGGGCTCGACCGCATAGAGGCGGTTCATGTCCTTGGTGTCGCGCAGCTTGCGCCGGCCGGCGAACGCGCGGGCGTTGCGCACCGAGTCCGGCTGGTTGAAGAGGAAGTCCGAGTCCAACGCGAGCACCACGTCCGCCTGTTCCAGCGCGAGCTGGGTGCGCAGGGGACGCTTGAACGCGATGAGACTTCCCAGCACCACCTGATCCCGGTTCCAGGGCTCATAGGTGTGCCAGACCGCTTCCGGATAGGCGGCTTCCAGCTCGCTGCGCATGGCGGCCAGCGAAGGCGAATCCAGGCTCTGGGCCAGGATGCGCAGACCCCGCCCGCCCCGGGTGCGCAACTGGCCGGTACGGGATGCGGCCCAGGTCTCGAAGGCGGTCCAACTGCTCTCGTGGCCGTTTTCCTGGGGGACCTTGATGCGCTCCGGATCGTAGAGATCCAGGATGGAAGCCTGGGTATGGAGACTGGTCGCGCCGCCGCTGGCCGGGTGGGACGCATTGCCCTCCAGCTTCACCGGACGGCCCTCGTGTGCCTCCACCACGACCGGGTGCCCGATCCCCTGGAAGGGATGCACGCTGGCGTACTCCACCGGAACACCGGGAAGGATTTCCTCGGGCATGCGGGCATAGGGCAGGATCTTGACCAGGGGTCGCCGACATCCCACCAGACCGGAAAGGGCCACGGTGGCGCCCATGAGACCCATGAACTTGCGGCGCGAAACCGAATCGGTGATCGCCTCGGCCAGATCCGGGAACTCCTGCTCCACGTGCTTCTGGTACTCCGGCGAGCCGGCCAGCTCATCCAGGCTGCGCCATGTCCTGGGGTGATTCGAACCAACCTTCGGCATCTTGGTATCGCTCATCGGTGACATCCCGAACAGTTACGAGTGGGATCGAGACCGCGCTCTTCCTTGAGCGCCCGACCCAACGTCAGCTGGTCTCCGTTCGGCGGTTCATACCCCATGGTGGTGACCTGGTCCACGGGTCGAAGATGCTTCTCGGGGGCGCGGTGACAATCCAGGCACCAGCGCATGTTCAACGGCTCTTCCTGTTTCACCACTTCCATGCGATCGACCCGCCCATGGCAGGACTCGCAACCCACCCCCGCGCTCACGTGCACGCTGTGGTTGAAGTAGACGAAATCCGGAAGCTTGTGGATGCGCGTCCACTCGACCGCGTTGCCGGACTCGAAGCTGGCCCGGATGGGCTCCAGCAATGCGCTGTCGAGTTTGATCTGGGAATGGCAGTTCATGCAGGTCTCGGTGGGAGGCACCACCGCGACGGGACCCCGCTCCACCCCGACGTGGCAATAGCGGCAGTCGATCCCCAGGTCCCCCGCGTGCAGCTTGTGGCTGTACGGGACGGGTTGCGACGGCGCGTACCCGACCTGGGTGTTGGACGGGGAGATGAAGAGCGCGAACGCGGTGCCACCACCGAGAACGAGGACCAAGACCACCGCACCAATGATGGGCGGCGTGATGTTGGTCCACTTTGGAAAGAGCATGTTGGCTGGATCCCCTTCCCGCGCGAGGGTCAGAAGGGCCGTTGTGTCGAGCCGGGCGGCGCCCCACCGTCCGGGACCGGTCCAACTCCATCGCGGGGGACGGAGAGGGTGTTGGCAGCAAGAACCCTACCGAAGGGGCAGGTTCGGGCGCGGCTCACAAAGTTTGGATATCGCAATTTCGAGGCCCGCGACATCCAACCCCTTGCTGTCGTGTCAGCTGGAGCGCGACCGCCGCGCATCTTAGAGACTTCCCCGCCGCCTGTCAGCCCCCTACCGCGATCCCTGCAGGGAGGCACCCGTATCCCCGTTTCGAGGCCGATAGCGATCGATCGCCAATCCGAGCACACCGAACCCGAAGGTGAACATGGCCAACCCCACCCCGGGGACGGCGGGCCAAAGCGCTTGTTCCCGGAAGAATAGAACCAGAAACCGCCCCAGGAGGATCACCGCGACCAGGCAAAGGGCCATGTGGGCCACCCGATTCCCGGCCGCCGTGCCCAGGGAGGCCAGGACAAGGACCGCGGCGGGGGCCAGGAGCGTGGGTTCCCCGGAGCGCACACCCCACACGGCCAGGGCGAGACCCAGGATGAGACCAAAAACGACGGCGGTTCGGGTCATGGAGGCTCCTCCGCTCAGAGAAACAAGAGAACGACGCGCAGGGCGAGGTTGGCATGGATGCCGGCAAAGAAGTCGTCCAGGACAATGCCGGTCCCCTGGGGGAGTTCCTGTGCCCACCCGGCCGGGAACAACTTGAGCACGTCGAACAGCCGGAAAAAGAAGAATCCGATCCCCAGGATCAGCAGGTTCCCCTCCAGGGTGGGAGCCATGGGAATCATGAGAAAGGTGACCAGCATCCCCACCACCTCGTCGATGACGATGGGGCTGGCATCGTGGCCGTAGAACGCCTCGGCACGGGTGGAGACGGGAATGGCGACCCAGGTCAGCAGCGCGGTCATGACCAGCTGGATCCACACGGGGAGCCCCAGATACGGGTACATGAACGGGGTCAGCACGACACAAACCACGGTGGCCGGGGCGACCGGAGCCCACTCGCCGACGAGAAAGAAGGTCGCGGCCAGGCGAATCCCCCGGGGGGCGTCCGGCGCCCGCCGCTTTCCCTTGCGGCGGATGTTAACCACTCTCGTCCACCTGCTTGCGGCCGCTGAAGGCGCGGGCCAGGGTTGCCTGATCCGCGTACTCCAGATCACCCCCCACCGGGATCCCCCGGGCAATCCGGGTGACCTGGATGGGCCGGTCCCGCAGGAGATCGGCGAGAAAGTGCGCGGTGGCCTCGCCCGGTGGATTGGGGTTGGTGGCGAGGATCACCTCGCTGATCTCCCCCTCGTCCACCCGCTCCACCAGTTCCCTGGCCCGGATGTCGTCCGGCCCACGGTTCTCCAGCGGATTCAGGGCGCCCCGCAACACATGATACTGACCCCGGAACTCGCCGCTCGCCTCCACGGCAAGGACATCCATGGGCTGTTCCACGACACAAAGGAGAGCGCGCGACCGCTTCGTGTCCCGACAGATGAGACAGGGATCTTCCTCGGTGAAGTTCCCGCACCGGACGCAATGACGCACCAGTTCCTTGACCGCCCGGATGGCATCGGCCAGGGCCAGCGTTTCCTCGCTGGGCGCGCGCAGGAGATAGAACGTGAGACGCTGGGCGCTCTTGCGGCCGATACCGGGCAGGCGACCCAGTTCCTCGACCAATCGCTCGACCGCGAGGCTGGAGAATTGCATGGACGGGCCGGCTTCTAGAAGAGGCCGGGCATTCCCATGCCCCCGGTCACCGCGCTCATGCGCTCTTCGGCAAGGGCTTCCGACTTGGTCTTCGCCTCACGGTAGGCGGCAAGGATCAGATCCTCCAGCATCTCGACGTCCTCGGGGTCCACGACCTCCGGGGTAATCGACAGGCCCAGCACCTCCTGCTTGCCGTTCATGCGGACGGTCACCGCGCCGCCCCCGGAGGTGGCCTCCACCTCGGAGGCTTCCAGTTCGGCCTGCACCTTGGCCATCTTGGCCTGCATCTCCTGGGCCTGCTTCATCAACTTGTTGAGATTCGCCATCGTGTCTCCCGTTCCCCGATTACGTCAGGGGAGGACTTCCCCATCGAACATGTCCAAAGCCTTCTGAAGCATGGGCTCCTCCTTGAAGAGTTGTCCCATGCTGCGATCATCGGAAACCTGGTCCTTCCTTGCCCGTGGCTTGCCCTTGGGCTTGGGCCCGGCCGAGGCCTGCGCCTCGCCCTGCGGCGTCGAGGACTCCGCGGCGGAATCCCCGGCGGCCTCCACCTTGCTCTCCAGACGGCCTTCCAATCCGACCCGCTTGGCGGGGGCACCGAGTTCAGCCAGAAGCTCGGCGAGAAGTTCCTGGCACGCCGGTTCGTCAAGGGCCTGCTCGACCAGATGTCCCCCGCTGTCGGACCGGACGGCCAAGGCGCCCGCGGGCGTGATGGCCGTGGCCACCGCCGCGTGAAACGTTCCCCAGAGCCGCATGCTGCGACCCCGGAGGGTCTCGAGAAGCGCCGCCCAGACATCGGTCGGTGAAGACTCCGCCGTCAACCGGATGACCTGGGCCGGCTCGGGCTTCTCAGCCGACGGGGCCTCCGCAGGACGGGCGGCCGGCTGGGATCGGACCGGGGCGGCCGGCTGGGGCGCGCTCGTCCGGGTTTCCCGAGGTGCCGCCGGCGACTTCCGGGGCGGGGCGGTCTTCGCCCCTGCCTGGCCCGCTTGCCCACTCGGGGATCCCCCCCCAAGCCGGGCTTCCAGGGCCAGGAGCCGATCGGCCAGCTCCGCCAGAGGCACCCGACCGTTGACCCGCGCCATCTCGGCCAGGGCCAACTCGACCAGGAGCAACGGGTGGTCCGAGCGCCGCAGTTCCGCCGCGGTGTGCGACGCCTGTTCGAGCAGGTCCCCCAGTGCCTCGGTACTGAACCGGGTCGACTGGGTGGTCAAGGCCGGCAGATCGGTCTCGGTTGCTTCCAACAGACCGGTCACATCGCCGGGAAGTGAGATGAGGAACAGGTCGCGCAGGTACGCGCCCAGTCCCTCCACCACCTCACCCAGACCCGCGCCGCGGGCATAGACCCCGTGCAGTTCGGCAAGAGCCCCCGCGGCATCCTGTTCCGCCAGACAGTCCACGATACGTCGGTAGACATCCGTCCCCACCAGCCCCAGAACCGCTTCCACCGTTCCGCGGTCGATCGCGCCCGGCTGGGAAGCGATCACCTGGTCCATGAGGGACAAGGCGTCGCGGAGCCCGCCCTGGGCCCGGCGAGCGACGAGGGCGATGGCCTCGGGATCCGCCTCCACACCCTCCGAACCCATGAGGGTCGTGATGTGGTCCCCGATGGCCCGCGAGGGAATGCGGGCAAAGTCGAAACGCTGACAGCGGGAGAGAATGGTCGCCGGAACCTTGAACGGTTCGGTGGTGGCCAGCACGAACACCACGTGCGAGGGCGGCTCTTCCAACGTCTTGAGCAGCGCATTGAACGCCTCGTTGGTGAGCATGTGGACTTCGTCGATGATGTAGACCTTGGAGCGCCCCCCCGAGGCCGCGTAGCGTGTGTTCTCCCGGAGCTCACGCACTTCGTTGATCCCGCGGTTGCTGGCGCCGTCGATCTCGAGGACGTCGAAGCTGCTCCCCTCGGTGATCTGGCGACAAGCCTCGCAGGTGTTGCAGGGGACGGGCGCGGGACCCTTCTCGCAATTGAGGGCCTTGGCCAGGATGCGGGCCGCGGTCGTCTTGCCGACGCCGCGCGGGCCGCAGAAGAGATACGCGTGCGCCACCCGGTCCGCTTCGATCGCGTTGGCCAGGGTGCGGGTGACGTGGGCCTGGCCAACCACGTCCTCGAAAACCTGAGGACGGTACTTCCGAGCTAGGACCAGATACGACATGGATCCTCCGGGCAGGTACGGGGCATCTTGGATGCGTCAGCGAATGCCAGTGTACTCGTCGTGATCCGCCCGGATAAGGGGTAATGGGTCGTGCACCCACCGTCGACCCGCGCAGGACGCCGGGCACGGCCGGCCGGCTCCAACCAGGGACTCCGGCGGCACATCGGGGGATTTGCTTACCGCTGCTACCTTCCGGTCCTGACGGGGTTCGCAAGCCTCGATTGCGCCGGACCTGGCCTTCAACACCGCCGGTACCGCACCCCGCACGTCAACACGTGAACCTCGGGTGGGAATTCAGCCCCGCTATAGCGGATTGCGGATACAGGGCACCGCTAACTCCCCGCCTAGCACGACCCGAAATGGCGACAGGTCCCGCCGTGACCCTGCTGCTCAACATCAAGCTTCTTGAGCTTAAGATACTGTGCAGCAAGCACTTGAAACGGACAACCCTGTCTTTGCAGTGATGGTGGAGATGAGCGGAGTCGAACCGCCGACCTCCTCGTTGCGAACGAGGCGCTCTCCCAACTGAGCTACATCCCCACTGAAAAACAGGCACACGTCGTGTGCGAGCAGCGTATCTTGCCACAGGTGCCGGTCCGGGGCAAGGTTACGCCGTTCCCCTGGATCGGTTCAGGTCCCGTGTGCCGCAAGGCATGCTTTTCTTGACGAATGTCACGAAACCCGTCAGACTCCGTAAGTTCCCTGCAGATCTCCTCGAAGCCCACCCTCGGTTTTTGTGCGTTGACGTGAGACCGGCCATCCTGGTCGGTTCGCTGAATCCGTTAACGCAACTGTATGAACCACAAGGAGATATGTATGAAGCGCATCCTCTCGATCGCCCTTCCCTTCCTCGTTCTCGCCATTGCCGCTCCCGCCTTCGCGGGCGAGGGCAAGTGCACCGCCGGCACCCAGGAGTGCCTGGATTACATGGCGCAGAAGATGAAGAACAAGGGCTGGATCGGTGTGGAGCTCGAGAACACGGACGCCGGTCTCAAGATCACGGCCGTGGTCGAAGGCAGCCCTGCTGAGGCCGCCGGCCTCTCCGCGGGTGACTATCTCGTCGCCGTCAACGGCATCGAGTACTCCGAAGCGAACCACGAGAAGCTCGGCGAAATGCAGAAGACGATGACGCCCGGTTCCGAGTTCACCTTCTCCATCCGTCACGGTGAGAAGAACAAGGACCTGGCCATCACGCTTGGGACCATGCCCGAGGACGTGTACGCCCAGATGATCGGCGGACACATGATCGAGCATGCCACCATGGAAGCCGAAGAGGAGTAAACTCCCTCCCAGCAGACGATTGCACCGCCGGGGCTCCCTTTTTTGGGGGCCCCGGTTTTTTTATGGTGGATCAAGAACGCTTGTCTCATCTGCTATCTTCCGGCACGAACCGCCAACAACCAGCCCAATCCAGATCCCTCGGGAGAGGCCCGTGAACAACTCCGAAACCAAATTCGTCACTGCCGGCCGGGCCGGAAAGTTCCAGGTCACCAACTGGGAGGCCCTCACGGGCATCGGTCGTTTCGACGCCATCCTGGACCCGGGCACGAACCAACTCTCCGTGACTTTCAAGGTCTGCCTGGAGTTCAGCGATCACGACCAGCAGTGGAGGGACGACGAGAAACTGAGGTGGGAACCGCGGGCATTCCAGATCGTCCAGAACTTCTGGTCGGACCGTTTCCGATTCCAGGTCCAACGCGAGGGCTGGACATCGAGGAGCGTCGCCGTCGACATCAACATCGTTCCGACGACCATGGCCAATGCCCACCTGCACCTGCGTGTTTCCAAGCTCCCACCGGACTGGGGCACCTCGGGCGGCGGCGTCGGGTGGTCCGGGCTCAACGGCTCGGGCGTTCCCTTCTGCAACGTGGACAATATGTCGATCGAGCCCAAGGACCAGCGGAGTCTCCGCGAGGCGATCTTCAATCTTCGCCTCTTCGAGATCACCCAGGCTCTCAGGGACCGAAACGTGGGTGTCATCGAGTTCCCAGCGGACAGCGCCGACATTCCGCCCGCCGTGAAAGTGCGCCTGGCCGAGTACGCGCGCTATGTCCATCGGGTCGCGACTCCCGACGTGACCGGGATCGAGATTTGGGTCTACGGAAGTACCGGTACCGGGGACAGCTTCTTCCAGACCGGGCTGGGGCTCCGCCGGGCAAAGGCGGTCAAGGACTTCCTCAACACGGTCATCAAGGACCCGACCATGGTGCACTGCACCAGTCAGTCCTCCAAGAAGACGGGGCTCAAGCGGGCCATCCAGGAATCACTGTCGGCGGCCAATGGAGCTCCCACGACCTCCACGAAGGTACGGGGAACCTGCATCATTCCCCACGTTCCCGCAAATGTCGATCGAGCAGCTGAGCAGAACTACATTGTGCTGTGTCACGAGTTCGGACATATGCTCGGGCTGCCGGACGAGTACATGGGACGTCTTCATCCGAAACTGACCGAGCGTGTGAACATGGATCAATTCATCCAGGAGAATCTCCAGCTCGCAATGAAGAGCGGGGACCCCGCGGAGTGGACAGATTCCCAGAAACGCATCCAGGACCAGCAGGCGGGCGTTGCCGAAATGTTGCGCTACAACCCGGACGTCAAGACGCCGACCTTCATGGACCAGAGCCAGTTCATCAACAATACGCAGGTCGCTTCCAACAGCATCATGTATGCGGGCATGGAGGTCATGCCGGCCCACTACCTCACGCTCTGGTCCTGCCTGGCGGAAATGACCTGGAACTTCATGGACCCAACGCACTGGAAGATCGTTCCAAGCCCGGCGCATCGCGAGGCTGTCCGATACTTCTAGGCGGCGTCAGAACGGCCAGGGACTCCCGATGCGTCCCTCAGGGCCATCGAATCGCTTGGGGGAAGCACCGCGAAGGCGATCACCGCCTCTTGTGGCGGAGGGGGTGGGATGAACGCCGGCTTGCAGCCGGCTACGTCCCTCAGGGTCCTCGAAAACCGGGGCCGCCGTGCCACGAAGACGACCACCGATTCCTGTGGCGGAGGGGGTGGGATTTGAACCCACGGTACCCGTGAAGGTACAACGGTTTTCGAGACCGTCTCCTTAAACCGGACTCGGACACCCCTCCGCGTAAGCTGTTGGAGCGAGGGATTCTAGCGAACGGGTTTTGGTGGGTCAACCGCCGTTGTTGGTGGGTTCGAGGCCCTTGCCTTGGTGTTACCCTTCCCGCACTGCGGGGTGGAGCGCCCATGGTGGGCCTCCGAGCGGTTCATGAGGTCGCGAAACAATGCAATCGATAGTGAAGTCGGTGTGGATTCCTCTTCTTGTCTCCATGACCACCGGGTTCGGCGTGGCCTCGGCTACGGAAACCCACTGGGCGGTTGCCTCGGGCAACTGGAGCACTCCCGAGAACTGGGACAACGGTGAGCCCACCGCGGACTGCGCCGCCACCGTTGCCGATGGAAACGCCACCATCAACGAGGCCGGCGAAGTCTGCGCCAGCCTTCACGTGGGACCGGAATCGGGCACCCTGGCCACCTTGCAGATGAACACCGGCACCTTGACCGTTGCCGGAACCGTCACCGCTTCCCGAGGCATCATCTCCCATTTCAGCGGGACCGCCGTCTATGGCCGGCTGGAACTGGGCGGCTCGGCCACCGGCTCCTATGCCCAGGGGGCGGGATCGCTCACCGTGGGCACCCTCGTTGCCGGATCCGCCACCAAGACCGGTGCCTTTTCCATCTCCAGCGGGACCTTCACCGTCAACGACTCCACCGTGATCAACCGGTTCGGCTCGCTGGTGCTCAACGGGTTCCAGACCACGTCCACCCTGGGGCATGTCGTGGCCCACGGCGGCTTCTCGGTCGCCAACGGGGGCGCTCCGATCACCGCCGAGAGCCTCATCATGGACACGTCCACCCGCGTCCTCGCCGGCATGGGACCGGGGGGCATCAGTCGGGTGGACGTCGCCGGACCCGCCGTGCTGGGCGGGTCCATCCAGATCCAGGACGTCAACAACATCTTCGACGGCACCTTCGAGTTCATTCGCGCGGAGAACCTGAGCGGGAGCTTCACCACCGAGAATCTCCCCGAACGGTGGAGCTGGTACGTGGAGGGAAACTCGCTGTTCCTGCGCAAGGGAGACCCGAGTCCGGTCCAGGGAACCAGTTGGGGACGCATCAAGGCCACGCGCGACTAGACCCGCCGCTCAGTCGTTGCGGGGTGGACCGACCTGGACCGGGTTTCGATACTTCCCCGAACGCTCGCTCGCATCCGAGTAGTCCGCGTAGGCGAGGAAGTCCACCGAGGACCGGACCACGAGGGGTTCCACCCGGGGCGTGGTGACGGGAGGCGGGGCCACGACCCCTGCCTGGGTGCCTCCATCGACCGCGGTGATGATCGCGGGAGTCGGCGCATCCGGCTCGCCGGACCGCGCCCGTTCAAAGATCGTCCCCGACCAGAAAACCAGGGCAAGCAGGGCGGCGGCCGCTCCCCAGCGCAGGACCGGCAGGGCCCATCCCCATCGGGGACGCGGTTCCTGAAGGTGGCCGCGGGCCCGCAGGGCGTCCACCACCCGGTCCTCGAGTTCGCCGGGCGGGGTGATCCCCTCTTCCAGCGAACGCAGGGTGCGTCGTTCGTGATCCGTCAGGTCAGAGTGCTTGTCGTTCATGCTGCCGTCTTTCGTCCTGATTGAGCCACACCCGCATCGCGCGCCGCGCGCGGGAGAGTTGGCTCTTGGAGGTTCCGGCCTGGATGCCGAGGAACCCTGCAATCTCCTCGTGAGTATAGCCCTCCACGTCGTGGAGGATCAGCACTTCCCGGAAGCCTCCGGGGAGCCGGGCGATCGCCCGTTCCAGATCCACCCGTCCCACCCCGTTGAAGGGGGTCCCGCCCTCCTGCGCAAGCGCCTCGGTCAACTCCGTCTCCCTGGAGGAGCGCTCTCGCCCCCTCCGCGCCTCGCGACAACAGTTGACCAGGATTCCGCAGAGCCAGCTACGCAGGGCGGAGCGCCACTGGAAACCGTCGAGACGCTCCGCGGCGCGGATCCAGGTGGTCTGCACCGCTTCCTCCGCCTCCGCCTCGTTCCCGGCCGACAACCGCATTGCCAGTCCGTAGAGGACCGGCGCGTGGCGTCGATACAGGGATCGGAAGGCGTGCTCGTCCCCCCGCTCAAGGAAAGCCGTCACCAGCTTCCGGTCCTGTGTATCGTCGCGTCGTGTCATATCCACTTCCCGGGCCGCCAACAACGAAAGCGATGGGGGTCGCGGGACCCCCATCGCTCCCTGGCGGGAACACCCACCAAAGTCGATCTACTCCTGCGACTGCGCGAGCAGTTCCTCGAACCGATCGAGCTGCCTCTGGAAATACTCGTTGCCCGGGTCCTCGGCGAGGGCGAGGCGGATGTACTCCACCGCGTCCCCGCAGTCCCCCTTCTCGTTGCAGATCTCGGCCAGGGTGTCGTAGATGTTGCCCTTCTCGTTCCCGGAAGCGGCCAGTTCGATCCCCTTGCGTGCCACCTGCTCGGCCTCGTCCAGGTTGACCTTGTGCTCGAAGCACCACCAGGCGAAGTTGTTGAGCAGGTTCGAGTCGGTCTCCCATCCCTCCGGCATGGCATCCCGCTTGAGGGCCACCGCACGCTCCGTGTCCTTCTCGACCAGGAGCACATACTCGGGATACACCTTGGTGCGAACCTTGGCCATCTTGCCGTCGCCAACGTCAGCGGTCGCGTTGATGAACGTGGTGAGATACGGGACGTACAGGTTGGAGTCGTTCTCGCGAACCGACATCTTCTTCATGTAGCCCAGGACTCCCATGAGCTCCTCGGTGTTCCCGGAGGCCACGATCGCATCCGCGCACACCACCACGTCCTGAGCCGTATAGAGCCCCCCCTTGGTCCCCTTGAGCGTGGCCTGGAACCGGCGCATCTCCAGCGACTCGGGGGTTCCCAGGGCGGCGGCCCGGGCGAACAGGGCGTTGGCTTCGGCGTAGTAGCCTTCCGCCATCCGGAGGTCGCCCAGGGTCACCGCGTCCTGCGCGTTGGGCGTCCTGCGATACCGATCGAGCTTCTCGGCCATGGTGGTGGGGTCGGCAAGCGCCCCGTCCAGGCTGGCCATGAAGCTTTCCGTGTCGTGATACCCGTGCCAGCGATTGATGGTTTCGCCCTGGGCATTCATGAGAACGAAGGTGGGGTAGCCGCGGGCGTGGTACTCGCGCGCGATCTCCGCGCCATCACCGATCTCGCCATCCACCTGGACCAGGACGACACTGGAGCGCAGCGCGCCCGAGAACTCGGCGTTCTCGGCCCGTTCCACATCGAACTTCTTGCAGGCATTGCACCAGCTGGCTTCGACCTTCAGGAGGACCGGCTTGCCCGAAGCCGCGGCCTTGGCCTTGGCATCGGTAAAGCTCAGGCCGGGGCCTGCGAAGGCGGTAGCCGCCACGGCCAGGGTCGCGATCAACGTCGTGAGTAGGATCAGGGATCGACGGTTCATAGTCTCCTCGATAGCAAGAGGGTGGAGCGTCGGGGTGTCCGTATCTGGGTGGCGCGAATGGGGCCAAGGGTTGCACGCCCGATACCGGGGAAAACCTAGTGCTTTGTTCCCCAGCGGGCCTTCAGCCCTCCCCAGGAGACCCGCTCGACCGGCACGTCGTCGTCGATGAGCAGGGTCAACGTGACATCCGGGCAAAGGGGGCCCATGTCGAGAATGCACTCGTGGGTCCCCGGAAGCACCGGGGCCACGAACTCGATCTTGAAGGCCTGGCTCTCCCCCGCAAGCAGGGAGTAGCGCCCGGGGGTATTGAGCCGGAGGAACAACCCGAGATTGCACGCCTCGAGTTGTACCGAGCCCAGCATGCGCTGACCCTGGACGTTGGTAACGTCCACCCGCCGGATGGCCCGCTGCTTGGGACGCATGGGCCCGAAAACCAGCTCGGTCGCCGTGGTCTCGCACACCGGATCCTCGGCACACGGGCCGAGGCAGGGATTGCACCCCCCCACCGACGCCTGCCCCGACGTCACGAAAGAGACGGAGCCGGCGGCCGAAGGCGGAAGCACACTCCCCACGGCGGCGCAGTCGACCACATCGAACTCCCCGGCGGGGACGTTGAGGTTGTAGCTCACCTCCAGGACATCCGGCCCGTAGGCGTAGGTATAGAACGCGCCCAGCGTGACATGCGCCCCCTCATTCTCGTAGCCGGGAACGGTCTCGGACTGGCAGTTGCCGAAACTGAAGATCATGCGGTTCGCGCTTCCCGAGGCCGGCCAGACCCCGTTCGGTCCACTCATGGGCGCCTGGGTATCCACACACGACGTCCAGCCGAACACGTCGACACCGGAGCCGGGGACCGGGTCGTACTCGATGCCGCACCCCGCCCCCAGGAAACCCCGGGTCGCGTCCCCCACCGTGAGCAGGTAGACCGTGTGCCCAACTCCCACCGGGCCCACCATCCGGAATTCGGAGCAGGGGGTGTCGTTGGGCGCATAGCCGCCCATCGAAGCGGGAGTGCAGATGAACTTGGTGGTCACCGGCTTGACGTGCAGGGTGATCCGCGCGTCTTCCTGGGTATAGGCGAACGCTCCCGGGATCGGGCTCACCTGAAGCAGCAGTCCCACCAGCAGGAGGACCAAAACGGGAAGCCGTTGCGGGACGGGCATGGAGCAGTTCACCCCTTCATACTAGCCAGGGTGGACCGAGGCCGCTTCCCCAAAACGATCCGGAATACGGAAACACGCCGCTAGCCCAGAATGCCCAGGCGGGCATAGCGGCGGGTGGCTCCGGGATCGGGCGGCTCCCCCCCGTTGGCCCACGCGAGCCACGCTTCGGCCTCGGAGGGTTCCACCCGGATCAACTCATGGTCCGGGGTCGTGCGGAACTCGCTGCGTGAGGCCTCCCATCGGGCAAGGAGGTGCGGACGGCCGGTCGACGCGTCGGGCACGTATCCGTCCCCGGCCCGCAGGTCCACCAGGTCGCGGCTCCACAGCGACAGCAATCCCTCGCGAAAGGCTTCCCGATCCACCTCCCCCGGTTCCACCCCGCGCTCGCGGCAGGCGGCGTCCCCGGCCCGCTCCAGATCGGCCAGCGTCGCTCCCGGCATGCCGGCCCGGGAGAGGGTGGTCATGGCGGCGGCGGAGAACACACCACCCGGTTGGACGCGCTCCCCTGCGGGGGTGACGAAGTGTGCCTGCGCCGGATCCTCGTCGTGGAGATGTTCCTCATCCGCTCCCTGGCAAGGGAACAGGTCGGTGGCCAGGGTCATCGACGCGAGATCGGTCGTTGCCAACGGTCGCCCCCCCGGGGCATCCGCGCGGCAGACCACCGAGGTGCGAAACTGGCGCATGCCGAGGACGTCGACGATTCGTTCCGGGTCGAGCGGCAATCCGGCCTCGGCGATCGCAGCGACCCGTTCCGGCAACACCCCTTCGCTGCGGTTGAACGCAGCGTCGGCGACATACCGCAGTCCGCGCTCCTCGACGCGTCGGCGAAAGTCGTCGAAGTAGAAGGCGCGATTGTCGGGATTCAGGTGATCGTAGAGGAGATACTGGGCACCGTATCCCACCGCCAACTCCAACTCATGGGCGAGCAACCGGTGGTAGGGATGCTCCTCGTCCTCCAGGAACTCCCGCAGGCGTCGCGCCACCTCCACCGCCAGGTGTCCCCGTGCCTCGTGCCGGGACTCGTTGCGGGTCGCCGCCATGAGCGCGTCCCGGACGATGCCCCGAACGCTCCAGCCGGGCAGCACGTTGTAGCTGATGTAGGCCAGGCCGCCGGGAGCGAGACGCTCGCGACACAGGGTGAGAAAGCGGTCGGCGGTGGCGTCGTTCACCCAGGAAAAAAAGCCGTGGGCAATGATGAGGTCCA
Organism: Candidatus Eiseniibacteriota bacterium; assembly: GCA_942491735.1. Classification (GTDB taxonomy): domain Bacteria; phylum Eisenbacteria; class RBG-16-71-46; order JABDJR01; family JABDJR01; genus CALOCN01. The sequence goes on from CALOCN010000014.1 coordinate 2,923,629, forward strand.
GCGGCTGCGCAGGTTCCCAGCCGGACTCTCCCACGTCCGCGTGGAGAAACCGGACCCGGGCGGGGTCGAGATCCAGGGCGGCCACACCGGCCTGGGCGGTCTCGATATGGCGGCGGGACGCGTCCACCCCCAACCAGGAGGAGGACCGCCGGTAGAAGGCCAGCCCCAACACGTTGGCCCCGTCACCGCACCCGACTTCCAGCACGTTGGGGGCATCCAGTCGGGGTACCGGCCCTCCCTCGCGCCATGAGGCGAGGGCAATCCGATCCGGGCGGGTCGGGGGAATCGAAACCCCCGGGTAGGGAACCAGATCGTACGGACTGGGCCCCGCGGTCATCTCAGTTGCCGGTGGGATCCAGGACCGGCCCAAAGAACAGGGCGTTGAGGAACAACCGGTTGGTCCCGTACCAGAAGGCGCGGAAGTTGGGGTTGTCCAGGAGGACCACCACCGATCCCCGTCCCAGGCGTCCCGCGGTGACCGCGGCCGAGCCGGCGAGGTGCTCCAGGTGTTCCGGATTCACATAACCGGCCAGCACCGGGTCTTCGGTGTACAGGGCGACCCGCGCGTACGCATCGTGCGGCACTTCCAGGAACATGCGGTGGTTGCGGAACACCGGAAGGGTCCGATCGGCATAGCCGTAGCCGAGGGGGTGCGTGGTGTCGAGATCCACCTCGCAGATCGCTCCGCCAATGAAGCGGGCCCCGCCGTCCTCGTCCCGCATGGCGTAGGGACGTCGGGGGGGCGCCGTGTACTCCCCCTTCTCCTTGGCCTCTTTCTCCTCCTCGCGGGCCTTGTCCTCGCGGAACACGCCGTCGAGAAACTCCTGCTCGACGGCCCACTTGCCCGCGCCCTTGGTGGCCACCAGGGTCCCGCCTCCCCGCACCCAGCCCTTGAGATCCCTCACCTCGTCCTCGTCGAGACGGCCATAGGACCCATTCACCATCACGATGTGGGTGTAGTCGTGGAGATCCATGGAAGTCAACCGGTCCAGGTCCACCAGGGTGACCTCGATGTCGAACCGCTGATCCAGCAGGTGCCACGCCTCTCCGGACTCATAGCTGGACACGCCGTCGCCGACCACGAGCAGCGGTCGCACCGGGGTGAGCGGGACCAGACTGGGGCTCCCGAGATCCACGCCGTCGGGGGTCAGGCCCGAGCGGACCGCAACCACCTCCACCCCGTCCTCGGCCGCGATGGTTTCCAGGATTCCGTGCACCTGCGCCGCGCCGGCCTTGTCCTGGATCCCCAGCGGAACGACGATGGCGCCGTAGGTGAAGTCCACGGGACCGTCCGCTCCCAGGGCCTTGAACGGCTTCGTGGCCACCCGCGCCCGCACGCCGGCCGAGAGCAGCCGATTGAGCGCGCGCGGCGCATAGTACCCGGACCAGGAGAAGCAATAGGCATAGGTCGCGTCGCTGACCGCCGGGGGATCCGTAGCGGGGAACGCCGGTCCGGCCGTGTTCGTCCCGGTGGCCAGGCCGACCCCGGCGGAGGCCAGCTCCGCGTAGGGAAGTCCCATGGCCAAGGGGAGTGTCCAGGCGGAGACGTCGTAGAACAGGCTGTCGGTGAAGGTGGTCCGCGTCTCGAACACCGCCTGCACCATTCGTCGCTGCGGTTGACGCATCGGCACCACCCAGGCCGAGCCGGGTTCGAACCGATGACCCTCCGCGGTCGTCGCCCGCCCCAGCGCCTGCACCTCGATGTCGTGCTGGTGCAGGATGTCCAGGAGGTGGAAGGCACGGGCGGGATCCCCGCCGTCGCCGAACACGTATCCCCCCGGCGCGCCGGGGGCGTCGCTGAGCGCGGTCTCGTAGAAGCTCCGCTGGTAGCGCAGCAGATCCTCGCGCAGGTCCAACGACGCTTTGAGCGTGGAGAGCGAGGTCAGGAACTGGTTGCGGATGGTGAAGGCGAAATCGAACGTCCCGTTCACGGAATCCCGCAGATGCCCGCGTGAACTGGCCTGCTCGAAAAGGATCCCCACCGCGCCGTTGGCGTCGGGATACGTGGAGCCCTTCCCGTAGTAGAAGTCGTCAAAGCTCTCCTGGCTGTAGTAGAGCAGGTTCAGCTCGTCCAGGGCGGCGGCGTGATACCCGGCGATGGCCTCGGTCAGTTCCACGTTGCGATCCGGTGTGAGCGGATTCTTGCGGCTGTAGACGCCGGGCTGGAAGAAGTAGGTGGCGTCCGATCCCATCTCGTGATGATCGGTCAGGACGTTGGGCTTCCACCGGTGGAACGTCTCCAGCCGGGCCCGGCTCTCCGGGTGCTGCACCGGGAGCCAATCCCGATTGAGATCGAACCAGTAGTGGTTGGTTCGCCCCCCCGGCCAGGCCTCGGTGTGTTCCCGGTTGATGGGGTCGGCGATCGGGTGTTTGCCGCGATACATGTTGGCCCAGTGGGCAAACCGCCCCAGACCGTCCGGGTTGAGGCTGGGGTCGAGCAGGATCACCGTGTTCCCGAGCAGCTCCCGGGTCGCCTCGTCCTGGGCCGCGGCCAGGTGGTAGGCCACCAGCAGCGAGGCATTGGAACCGCTGGCTTCGTTGCCGTGCACGCTGTAGCCCATGTAGACCACCGCGGGCATCGCGCTCACGTCGGGCATGGGCTGGGCGGGATCGGTGAGGGACAAGTGTTCGGTGCGGATCGACTCGAGACGATCGTGGTTCGCCGGGGCGGTAATCGTCACCAGGAGCAGCGGACGCGCCTCGTGGGTGCGCCCGGTCTCGGCCACGGTCACCCGATCACTGGCCGCCGCGAGGGTCCGGAAGTAGGCAACGAGGAGATCGTGACGGACATGCCACTCCCCCACCTCGTATCCCAGCACGTCCGACGGCTTGGGAATGGCCGGGTCGTAGCTCACCCCGTTGGGGAGATAGAAATCCAGGTCGGGCTCGGCCGAGGCGTTCGCACCGTACACGAGCAGAAAGAGGGCAACTGCAAGCAGAGTAAGACGTTTCATAGGCCGAGGACGTTAGCACACCCCCCGATCGCTTCCAACCGGCGGGGGCGCCAGGACAGCGGCCAGCCGGGAAGGATCGATATTGCCCCCCGAGACGATGACCGCCACCCGGGCATCGCGGGGGACGCGCAGTTCACTCTCCAGCAGCGCCGCCATGGCCGCGGCGCCCGAACCCTCGGTCACCAGCTTGGCCCGCTCGGCCAGGAACCGCATGGCCGAAGCGATGGAGGCCTCGGCGACCGTGACCACCTGGTCCACCGCCTCCCGGGCAATCTCCAGCGGCAGACGTCCCACGAAGGGCGGGATCATCCCGTCGGCCAGGGTGGTGGGACGCGCCACGGGGACCGGTTCCCCCGCCTCCAGGGCGGGAATCAGGCCCGGGCCCTCGGCCAGTTCCACCGCGATGACGCGGGTGGCGGGTCTCAACTGCTTCACCGCCGACGCCACTCCCCCCAGAAGTCCGCCGCCCCCTACCGGCACCAGAACCAGGTCGACCTCGGGAAGGTCCTCCAGGATCTCGAGACCCACCGTCCCCGCGCCGGCCAGGACATGAGGGTCATCGAACGGGTGGATGAAGACCGCCCCCCGGGCCGCCCGCTCCGTCTCCAACCGCTCGAAGAGCGTGGCGTTGTCGTCGTGGAACAGGACCTCGCCGCCGTAGCCGCGAACCGCATCCACCTTGATCTGTGGAGCGCGGGATGGCATCACCACCGCACACGGGGCCTGCACCTGCCGCGATGCCCAGGCGACCGCCTGGGCGTGGTTACCCGCCGACACGGTGATCAGACCGCGGGCCCGGTCCTCGGCCCGCAGGCCCAGGATCCGGTTGAGCGCGCCTCGGGGTTTGAAGGAGCCGGTCTTCTGGAAGCACTCGGCCTTGAGGAACACCGAGGCGGATACCCGATCCCCCAGCGATCGGCTGCTCAGCATCGGCGTGCGGTGGATCCTCCCCGCCAATCGGTCCGCGGCGGCTCGGATATCGGCGAGGGGAATCATGGGCGCCTCGTCCCGGGGGGTGCCGGTGTCGCTATTGCCCGTCCGGAGATCCGGTGGCGGGCTGGGTCTGTGGGGAGACCGCGGGGGGCGCTTTCCAGACCGGGTTGCCCTTCTCGTCGAAGAGGACGATCCCGGGAATGTTGTCCACTACACCAAGCCACATGCGGGCGTTGCCGTCGGGGTCGTACATGACGAACATGGGCTCGTCCGGCCCCATGGCGAGCATGGCGCGCGGCTGGCCCTGGGGCCCGGTCAATGTGTAGGCATTGGCGTGGTAAACCCGCTCACCCAGGCCCACTCCCATGACCCCGAGGGCCCCGATCAGGAGCAGGCCTACAATGACCGCAATGCGAAACCTGCGGTTCTCACGCTCCAGCCGATCGACGCGCTCATACAGAGCACGATACTCGGACGACATGCTCGGGACCCTCCGATTGGATTCCTAGAGGACAGCCTACTCCACCCAAGGTGGCTACCTGAAGCCTGAAAGCCCCATTCCTTTGTTTCCGAGCGGGTGGTGAGAACTTTCCATTCAGGGGGGGAAACCCGGTACCCGTACGTCATCTTGGACGGTGGACGGGGCAAAAACGTTCAATCGGGCCCGGTGCGAAGACCCGGAAGTCGGCCGAAAGCGCGCGACTCCATCAACTTGCCCCCCAACGCCGGTTCCACGGATAGGTGATCTGGGCAAGGAATCGACGAGGAAACCGGTCCACCCCGTCAAAGCCCAGTTCGATGTCGCGCCCGGATCCCGGCACATGGGCGGTGCGGAACAGGTAGTCCCATAGGCTCAGGCTGAGCCCGAAGTTCACCCCGCCCGGGTGGCTTTCGGGGAAGTGCTTCATGTGGTGCCAGATATGCATCTGCGGATTGTTGAACACGTAGCGCAGGGGGCCCATCGGGACACGCAGGTTGGCGTGGTTGAGATGGCCGATGGTCAGCGCAAAGACGTGAACGAGCAGGAAATCGTCGATTCCGAACCCGATCATGGCCAACGGTACGTACTCGAGCGTGCGGTAGACCACCGTCTCCACCCAATGGAAGCGGAGATGGGCGGCAAAACCCATCTCGAGGACCGAATGATGCACCTTGTGGAACTCCCACAACCAGGGCACCCGGTGCAGCAATCGATGCACGTTCCACTGGATGAAGTCCCGGACCACGAACAGGGTGAGCAACTGGGCCCAGACCGGCAGGTTTCCGACCTCGATCGCGACCGTGTTGTGGATGCTGAACGCCCCAAGCAGATCGTTGAAGGCGCGGACTCCGACCTCGGAGAGGGCCTGATAGCCGATGAGCGAAAAGAGGCCCACGTTGAACAGCATGTAGAACGCATCGAGCCAGAAATCCCGGCGGATGCGGGGCTGGTTGCGTCGCCAGGGGAAGAGGAGTTCCAGGACGTAGACGCCCACCGAGACGAGCAGAAGGATGTAGATGAAGCTGTGGAGCGAGGGCGTGGTGATATCGCGGATCAGGTAATCCGCATAGTTGGTGAAGGCCTCGGTGAAGACGTGGAGATAGTCCATGGGTGGGGGGATTGTAAGGGGGAGAAGGAGGGAGGGGGAAGGGAGGGAGAGGGGTCGGAAGGAGCGAAGAGGGAGAGGATTGGAAGGAGGAGGGAAGAGGGAGAGGAGTCGGAAGGAGGAGGGGGAAGCGGACTCGCTTCGCTCGCGGTCCTTCTTGTGGCGGAGAGGGAGGGATGCGTCGCCGGCCTTTGGCCGACGACATCCCCCGGTTGGCCGTGCCAACCTGCTGGGCGGTGCCGCTAAGCGATCGAGTTGCCTGCCTGTTGGCGGAGAGGGAGGGATTAACGCCGCCCTTTTCGGGCGGCTACGTCCCCTCAGGTCACCGCTGACGTCCAGGAAGTGCCGGTATGGACGCGAGTTCTGATCCTGTGGCGGAGAGGGAGGGATTCGAACCCTCGGTACGGTTTCCCGTACACACGCTTTCCAAGCGTGCTCCTTAAGCCAGCTCGGACACCTCTCCGCAAGGGGAGACCCGGGGACTGCCGAAAGGCTGGCGCGGCAGGCGGGGCGAGGGAGTATAGCGGAGCGGCGGGGGGGGATGCGACCCCGGAAGCAACACGATGGGGCCGGGATCAGGATCGGGACTGTCGGCGCAGCTTCTCGAAGAACGCCTTGAGCAGACGCTTGCTTTCCTCGCCGAGGGGGCCCTGCTCGACCTCGGTATGGTGGTTCAGAGGCTCGTGAACGGAGACGTCGATCACCGAGCCCAGCACTCCCCGCTTGGGGTCCTTGGCGCCGATGACCAGACGTTCAACCCGGGCCAGGAAGATGGCCCCGGCGCACATGAGGCAGGGCTCGAGCGTCACGTAGAGCGTGGTCCCCTCCAGCCGCCAGCTCCCGAGGGTGTTGGCGGCCGCCGTGATGGCCAGCATCTCGGCGTGGGCGGTGGGGTCCTGAAGCGCCTCGTTGCGGTTGTGTCCCCTGCCCAGGATCCTGTTCCCCTGGACAACGACCGCCCCCACCGGGACTTCCCCCTCGTCGGCGGCGGAAAGGGCCTCGTCGAAGGCCAACTGCATCCAGCGGAGATCGTCCTCGGGGGTGGGGGGCGGCGAAAACAGCTCGTCCACGCCGCTACTCCGTCCCTCCCCCGAATCGGGGCAGGGCACCGGCCACTTCCTGGGCCACCTCGGCGGCAATGGTCTCGATGCGTGGCGGCTCCGGAACCGCGCTCTGGACCGTGGTCCGGGCAATGCCGGTGTTGTCCGATGTGGTGTTGAAGTCGGGGTAGTACGGGAGCGACTCCGCGACCCGGATCTTGCTCCCCGTCCACAGGTGGGTGCCGTCCGCGGAATACATCTGCATTCCCAGCCCCACCGTCGTGGTGGACACCCCCTCCTGGGTCGCCGGAATCTGGAAACTCTCCCAGTTGGTGATCTCCATGCCGATCACCGCGTCGTACTGGGTTGCCTCCAGCAGCTTCTTGGCCCGGGCCGGATCAATGACCCGTCGCTTGTTCCACCCCTCCACCAGGGTGTCGTAGTCCTGCTGCAGCCCCCGCAATTCCGCGTCGCTGGCGAATCGATCGATGGTCGAGAAGCGGTACTTCCCGGTCGCGTCCAGGGCGGACAGCGCGTACTGCTGCATGTCCAGCGCCTTGACATCGCCACTGATGTTGCTGATGGGCAGAATGGCCACCGACTCGATGGCGTAGATCGCGGGATCCTCGACCAGGAGGTCGCTGTGCAGTCCACCTCCGCCCGAACTGGACGTGGTGGCGGACTTGCATCCCCCGACCATCAGAGCCAGGGCTGCCGCGCCGATCACGAATCGTTTCATTTGGAACTCCTTGGCACCGAGGGGGGGTACGTGGTCTTGTAGTCCAGGTAGTTGTCCACCCCGAACTGGATGAGGTTGGCCACCTCGTCGTCGGTCACTTGTCGCACCACCCGCCCGGGACGTCCCACCACCAGGCTTCGCGGAGGAATCCGCGTTCCCGGCGTGAGCAGGGTTCCGGCGCCGATGATCGACTCCTCCCCCACCTCGACCCCGTCCATGACGATGGACCCCATCCCGATCAACACGCGGTCGTGAACGACGCACCCGTGGAGCAACACATTGTGTCCGCCCACCACATCGTTGCCGATGATCGTGGGATGGGTGTCGATGCTGACATGAATGGTGGAGTTGTCCTGGATGTTGCTGCGATCGCCCACCCGGATGTAGTTGCAGTCCCCGCGCAGCACCACGTTGAACCAGATGCTGGAGTGCTCCCCGAGGACGACATCACCGATCACGGTGGCGGTGGGGGCAAGATACGCCGAATCCGGGACCACCGGGGTGACGCCGTGATGCGGGATGATCAGCGCCATGGGCTCCACTCCCTCGGAGGTGGAATGGACATGAAAGAAGAATGGTGCGCCCAGGAGGACTCGAACCCCCAACCTCCTGGTCCGTAGCCAGACGCTCTATCCAATTGAGCTATGGGCGCACATCTAACCTGTTGTTCGACAAAGCGTTACAACCCGAATCCAGGTTTAGCCAAGCCGAGCGACCGCCAAGTATAGGGACGCGGTCCCATGAATGCAAGGACCTCTACCCCGCCTCGCCTCCCAGAATCCAATCCACCGCTCCGGCCAGATCCGCCGCCAGATGGTCCGCCTTCCATGGTGCCGCCTGGTAGTGCGCCTCGCGGTACTTTCCCGTCCCGACCTGCACTCCCGTCATCCCCAGCGCCATGGCCGGGAGCACGTCCCCCTCGAGGTCGTCCCCGATCATGACCACCCGTGAGGCCGGCTTGCCGAGTCGATCCAATCCGGCTCGAAAAAACGCGGGGTTCGGCTTGCCCACCACATGGGCGGCGACACCGCTCGCTTCCTCGAGCAGTCGCACGAAGGGTCCACCGTCCAGCATCAATCCATGCGCATGCTGGTAGTACCGGTTGCGGGCCAGGGCGATCAGCGAGGCGCCTTCCAGCAGCCAACGAAACCCGATGTTCAGGACGTCATAGGTGAATCCGTCGTGGAGATCCCCCACCAGAACCGCGTCCACCGGACCCGCTCCGGCTTCCGGCGGCACGCACTCCACGCCCGGAATGTCCCGGGCCAGATCGGGCGCACACAACCAGCCGACCCGCGTGAGCCGGTGATGCTCCAGGTAGTCCCCCGCCGCCTCGGCCGCCGTCACCACCCGATCCGCGTCCAGGGGAAAACCGGCGGCCACCAGATCGTGGACGATGCGTGCCTTTTCCATCTGGGTGCTGTTGGTAAGAAAGACGTGGGGAATCCCCGACTCGACCAGTCGGCGCACCGCGTTCACGCTTCCGGGGATCGCGCCCGGATGGACGTACAGCACACCATGGACATCACACAGAACCCCGTCAGCACGCATTGCGTCTCCTTGCCCCGGACCGCGTGGTCCTCTATCATGGTGTTATCCCGGTCGTTACCCTAGCACTGTCGCCGGTCGCCGCGACGCGCTGTCCCCAAGGATCGACATGCCCCGACTCTGGCGGGCCCTCCCCCGGTGGGCCGCTTTTCTTTGCATCCTCTGCGGTCTGACCGCCTCCCTGGTCGTTGCCGCCCAGGCACCGGTGACCCCGTCGGCACCTCCCATTCCTTCGCCCGAGGAGTATTTCGGTCACGCCATGGGAGCCGACCGGAAGCTCGTGACCTACGACGAGTTCATCCCGTACCTCGAACTTCTGGCCCAGGGTTCGGACCGGGTGGAACTACAGGACATCGGCACGACCACCCAGGGCCGACCGCTCTACATGGTGCTCCTGTCCAGCGCGGAGAACCTCGCCGACAAGGAACGCTATCGCCGAATCTCGCAGCAACTGAACGACCCGCGAGGTCTCAGCGACAGCGCCATCGACAAGCTGACCCGGGACGGACGCCTCATCCTGCTGGTGACGCTCAACATCCATTCCTCGGAGATCGCGTCCAGCCAGATGGGATTGCAGTGGGCCTACGACCTTGCCGTGGGCACCCACCCCGAGAACACCGCCTGTCTTGACGACGTCATCGTCCTCCTCATCCCCTCGGTCAATCCCGACGGGCAGGTCATGATCGCGGACTGGTATCGCGAACATCTGGGCACCAAGTTCGAGGGGGGGTTCATGCCCTGGCTGTACCATCCCTACGCCGGGCACGACAACAATCGTGACTGGTTCATGCTCAATCTCATCGAGACCCTGGCCGTCAACCGTGTGGCATACCACGAGTGGTTCCCCCAGGTCCTGGTGGACGAGCACCAGATGGGACCCACCGGACCCCGCGCGTTCGTCCCTCCGTACGCGGACCCGGTCACCGAACACGTGCACCCCCTGATTCACCGTGGCTCCATGTTGATCGGGGCCAACATGGCCATGGACCTGGAGCAGGAGGGCAAGAGCGGCGTCATCTACGGGTACTCGTTCGACGCCTACTGGCCCGGTGGGACGCGATCCACTCCCTGGTGGAAGAACACGGTCGGGGTGCTCACCGAGATCGCCTCGGCCAGTGTGGCCTCCCCCATCTACATCGACCCGGGCGAGTTGACCGGAGGCCGCAAGGGGTTGCCCGACTACCGGGCCCAGGTCAACTTCCCCAACCCCTGGCCCGGCGGCTGGTGGAGTCAGAGCGACATCGTCGAGTACGAGTTGATCCTCACCGACAGCGCGTTGCGAACCTGCGCCGTTCACCGCGAGGATTTCCTGCGCAACCGCGCCCGCATGGCGCAGGACGCGGTGTTCGCCGGTGAGAACGAGGCCCCCTACGGATACGTGATTCCGCCCAACCAGCACGATCCCGGAACCGCGGCCAAACTGGTCGACCTGATCCGCGAGAACGGGCTCGAGGCCTACCGGGTCACCGCCACCGGACGGGCGGGAATCCAACTGGTCCCGGAGGGATCCTTCTTCATTCCCACCGCGCAACCCTTCCGCGCGTTCCTGGTCGAGATGATGGAGTCGCAGACCTATCCCGAAGTTCGTGTCGGACCCCACTCGGACACCTTCTACGAACCCTACGACGTGACCTCGTGGACCCTCCCCTATCTCATGGGAGTCCAGACCTTCTCCCTGGACTCCCCCCTGGAAACCGGGGAACTGGAACCGCTGGACGAACCCGCCTGGGACGGTCCCAACATGATCGAGGGGACCGGCCCCTACTGGGCGATGAGCCCGGTCTTCAACGATGCCTATACCGCCACCCTGCGTCTGCTCGCCGCGGGGTCCCGGGTCTATCAGGCCCAGGAGCCGTTCAACGCCAAGGGGGTCTCCTGGCCGGCCGGAACCTTCCTGGTCAGCGGCGAACGATCCGCGGTGGAGGCAGCGGTCGCGGGATTGTGCGTCGAGGCGCGGGCGATCTCGGTGCCGATCACCGCCTCCGAAGCCACCTCCGGCGGCGGAAGCATCGCGGACCTCCCCGGCGGCGCGCGGCTGCGCACCCTGCAAACGCCCCGGGTGGGGATCTACCAGTCCTGGCTCGCGTCCATGGACGAGGGCTGGACCCGGTACGTGCTGGACACCTTCGAGGTGGACTACACCATCCTCCATGACGAAGAGGTGCGCGCCGGCTCCCTGGACGCCTCGTTCGACGTCATCCTGCTCCCGGACCTGACCCGGCAGGAACTGGTCATGGGCAAGCCGAGCGTGCCGGGAGGTCGTTACCGTCAACGTCGCCCTCCCCGCTACGACGGTGGACTGGGCACGCGCGGGGTGGCCGCCCTGGCCCGGTTCGTGGAGTCCGGCGGCGTTCTGGTGGCCATGGGAGATGCCTGCAACCTGGCCATCGACGAGCTGAACATTCCGGTCGAGAATCCGGTGGCGTCGCTTTCCAAGAGCCAGTTCTCGACCCCCGGCACCATGCTCCGGGTCTCGGTCAACAACCAGCACCCGTTGGGCTACGGCATGCCGAGCGAGGCGCTGGTGTATCACCACTCCGACCCCGTCCTGGTCACCCAGGTCCCGGGGGCCGAGGCGCGCCGCACCGTGGTGGCCCGATTTGCCCGGGCCGAAGAGGTCGTGGCCAGCGGGTACGCGGATGGCGTGCGCCACCTGGGCCGACGCGGGGCGGCGGTGGAGATCAAGGTGGGAGAGGGGAGCGCGGTCCTGCTCGCATTCCGTCCCCAGCACCGTGCCCAGACACAGGGAACCTACCGGTTCCTGTTCAACGCGATTCTCGGCGCCGCCGCGCAGTAGGAATCGAAGCCCGATCGGACGCGAACACGGCCAGGCTTGGGTAGAACCGGGTAGACCGGTCCAATATACTCAAGGCAAACCCGCCCCCTCCTGCTTCCACATCCCGAAGGACTTCACCGTGTCCCTGCGCTGCCCCATGGCCCTGCTTCTCCTTCTGGTCCTGCCTCCCCGGGCAAGCGACGCGGGCCCCATCACCCTCGGACAGGGTCCCGCCCTGGGCACGGATCGGGCCGGGGTCACCTGGTACGAGGAGTTCCAGGACTGGACCGCCGCCGACCTCCTTGCCCTGGACGATGTCGCGGTCAACGGGGACACCCGCTATGCCTTCGGCGACGGGCTGGATGACAGCCGCGACCTGGTCGCCTTCTACGCCCGGGAAGAGGGCGACAACCTCTACTTCCGGGTCGACCTGCACGATCTCTCGCTGGGCGCGGAGGTGAACGCGCTGGACATCTATCTCGCCATCGACGCCGCTCCCGGCGGGCAGGTCTGGCTTCCCGACTTCCTCGATGTCCAGACCGACCAGCTCTGGGAACTCTGTCTCTGCATCTACCGCGCCGGAACGGTGTCCGGTACCCACTATCGCCTCTACGACGATGCATTCGGGCTGGTCACCGGCGGCTATCTGGGCTCCTACTTCCACAGCGAGCTGGACGCGGTGGAGTTCGGTATCACCCGCCAGGTCCTCCTGGACCAGGGGTGGGACGGAGTGAGCCCGCTCACCTTCCAGGTCATGACCGCCAAGGACGCCACCGAGACCACCTGCACCGGAGGGGTGGGGTCCAGCGATCTGGCCGATGCGTTCGTGGACGACGACCGCGGGTGCGCGGACGGCGTGCTCAACGGAGGCATCAGCTCCACCGACTCGGGAGGCCTCGTCTACCTCAGCTCCATCGCCCACGGCAACCAGTCGGTGAACCAGGCCGACGAGATCGGTTCCCATATCTACGACAGCGCGGCCAACACGGGGATCCCCGGTGGAACCGGCTTCCAGCGCACCCTCGATACCCACGAGATCTTCAACGTCCCCCTCAACATCCACCCCAGCGGCACCCTGACCATCGCCGCCCAATGGGCGCATACCGCGGGCGGGGCGACGGATCCCTCGGACGGCCCGACCTTTATCGCCAGGGTCAAGGACTTCGTGGACGCGAACCAGGCCGACACCCCCGGGGCGCTGATCGGAGGCGTGCTGGCCGAGCACATCATGCCGTACTTCGAAGGGGATGCGAACGCGCTCTCCCTATCCCTCACCGACCAGCTCAATCAGACCGTCTACGGCATCAGTGCCGCGGATGCCAAGGTCATGCACGTACCGGAACGGGTCATCCGTTCCAACTCCACCGGCCTCTCCCCTCTCGACGGCCACACCTTCGAGGACATCGGCGCCGGCGGATACACCGCGACCTACCTCGACGAGGTGACCCACCTGCATCACTGGTTCTACCCGGGCGAGACCTGCACCCCGGACCAGGGCTACCGTCACAAGGTCCACACCATCAACGGCGTCCACTGCTTCATGATCAACGAACGGGAGGACGGGAAGAAGTTCGCCAACCATGACGGCGGCATGTGGATGGACATGCGGGAAAGCCTCATCCAGAAGGCGGTGCATGGCGGGTCCAGCGAGATGGTGGTGCTGTTCGACGATTGGGAGGCGTTTGCCGGCAAGTCGTTCGAGCCGCTGACCGGACAGATCATCCCCAACAACAATCCCAACCAGTACCACACCACGGTGCGCTGGGCGGCCAACCACCCGTGGATCCGCTGGATCACCCTCAGGGACCTGCTCGCGGTGGCGCAGGGCGACCCGGGAAGCTTCATCATCGATCACGGCACGCGGTTCGACCTCCCCCTGGAAACCTACGAGTGGTTGAAACACGCGACCGAGGACTCGTACCACAACTGGTACTACAACAACACCGGTGGGGCTCCGGGCAACGAGCAGAGCTTCTACGACCTGGTCCCGGTCATCACCGGGCCCCAGGGGGACTACCACCTGCGCGGGGTCACTCCGGCCAGCGACGGCCCTCCGCTCCCGAGCGGGATGTCCCACGGGGACCTCAACACGCCGGGCACGTTGATGTACGAGGCCTGGGCCGCGCTGCAGGGGGCGCCGGCCAACGGGGTCCGGACCGCGGGGCTGTGGGGATTCCAGAGCCTCATCTACGAAACGGCATGGCACGAGGAAAACGAGACCGACTACGCCGATACCGATTGCTATCAGAACTGGACCGCACCGGACGGATCCTGGGATGGGCTCAACACCTGGGCCCTGCGTCTGGCCAACCACGTGCGGGAGGCCGGACTGTACGCGGCGGCGGCGCGATGGGTGGATGACGTGGCGCAGGGAATCGCCGGCCCAGCCCCGGTCACCCAGGCGGTGGACCTGGACTTTGACGGGGAGTCCGAGTACGTGGTGTCCAACGACAAGGTGTGGCTGGCCTTCGAACGCTACGGCGGACGGTGCGTGCTGGGCGTCGCCTACGACCCGGCCACCCAGGACGGGACGGTGCTCATTGGCGCGCCCCTGTCCAACCCGTCCTCTCCGGGCGAGGAGGAACTCGTGGGGCCCCTCGCCAATCGGTGCTCGGCGTTCAAGGACATGAACGGGGGGACCTACGCGGATGCGGTCTACGCCGCGGTCGCGGTACCGGGTGGATGGCGATTCACCAGCGGGGACGCGGCGATCGAGAAAACCATCACCCTCTCCGCCGGATCCGCCTCGGTGGCGGCAAGCTACGTGGAGACGGTGAGCGGGCCGCTGTTCGTCCGGTTCGGCCTTTCCCCCAACCCGGTGGATCTCGCGCTTTCCGGGCACGCCAACCTGACCGGCACCTTCAACAACCCGGCCACCATCTACACCCTGGCCAATGCAAACGGGGGTTCGGTGGCGGTGGACCAGGGAACGGCAGCCTTCGTGCTGAACCCCACCGACGCAGGGTTCGACCGGCGGAATCTGGCCCTGACCGAGCAGGTGGAACTGGGCGGGGACGGGAGTTTTGGCTTTACCCTGACCTTGTTGGGCGGAGCCGGCGGGGTGACCGCGGCGCCGGATCCATCGCCGGGTGCCGGATTCCTGCGGGGACCGTCCCCATCCCCCACCCGCAGCACCTCGCGGATCGCGTTCACGCTGCAGGAGGCGGGACCGGTACGCATCGAGGTGCTGGACGTGAGCGGTCGCCGGGTGCAGCTGCGGGAGCTGGGGCAACGGCCCGAGGGGGACGGTGTGGTCACGTTGCGGGCGGTGGACGCGAGCGGCGATCTGCTACCGGCGGGAATGTACTTCGTCAGGGTGCAGGCGGGGCGGGACGTGGCCTCACGCAAGTGGGTCGTGATGCGTTGATTTCACGACCGAGGGCGACGGATGATCATGAAGGTCACGTCGTCCTCGAACGGGGTGTCCTCCCCGAAGTCCTGGATACGCCTGCGCAGCAGGTCGGCCGCTTCCCCACTGGGCATGTCCCTTGCCTCGGTCGCCCAGGCCTTGAGCCCGTCCATTCCGAACTCCTCGTCCCTCGAATCGACACGCTCCACGACCCCGTCGGTGTAGAGAACGAGTAGTCCCCCGCGATCCAGATGGGCGAACCCAAGCTTGTAGCTCGCCTCCGCGTACGGCCCCAGAACCATGCCACCCACCTGCAGATCGCTGAACCCGCCGTCGTCCAGGATCAAGGGAGGTGGATGACCGGCGTTGACGTAGAAGAGATTGCCGTTGGACTCCAGCTCGGCGTAGAAGAGAGAGACGAATCGGGACGTCATTCCGCCCTGATGGATCACCCGATTGAGGCTGCCCACGAGGTGCGGGATCTTGAGGTTCTGCCGCGCTCCCATCCGGAGTCCGGTGGTGACGTCCCGGGCCTGGAGGGCCGCCGGGAGACCGTGACCGGATGCGTCCGCGATGGCGATGGCGCACGCCTCCTCGTCCAGGGGCAGGAACTCGTAGAGATCGCCTCCCACTTCCTGCTGGGCCGGAATGCTGATCGCCGCGACATCGTAGCCACCGAACTCCAGTGGACCGGACGGCAGCAGACAGGTCTGGATCTCGCGCGCCTCGTCGAGGAGGCCTCGCAGTTCATGCTTGTTGAGCTGGGCGGTGAGGGCGAAGTGTACGGAGCTGGCCAGTGCCGCGAGCTCGTCGACGGGCGCGGCCGAGTCTTCCAGAATGAGAACGAGGAGCGCCGCCTTCTCTTCCCGCACGGTGAGGATCAGCGTGGATCCCGACTCCGGAAGGACTCCCCCCCAGGGCAGGTGCAGTCGGCCCCGTCCATCGCCGGCACTCAGTCTTCCCTGAATGGTATCGCTCAGGTCGGGGCCGGCGTCGAAGGACTCGATCAGCCCCAGGATGCGGCCGCGAAAGCCGTAGACCTGCGCGATGCGAATCCCGGGCAGCGTGTCACGGAAGCGGGGGGCAAGGAGTCGACCCACCCGCTCGGTAGTGTCCGAGCGGGGGATGCCGATGGCGAGGGACTCGATCTTGCGGAAGAGGGTCTTGGCGTCGATCATGGAGGGGGATCATACGCGAGCGGACCGGAAGTGCGGAGAGGGAGGGATGCGTCAATCCTGTGGCGGAGAGGGAGGGATGCGTCGCCGGCCTTTGGCCGACGACATCCCCCGTGTGCCCGTGCCTGCCTGGGACAATTGCCACGAAGCCTGCACGTTGCCTGCCTGTTGGCGGAGAGGGAGGGATGAACGCCGCCCTTTCGGGCGGCTACGTCCCCTCAGGTCACCGCTGACGTGCAGTCCCTGCCGGTTTGCACGCGAGTTCTAATCCTGTTGGCGGAGAGGGAGGGATTCGAACCCTCGGTACAGTTTCCCGTACAACACCTTAGCAGGGTGCCACCTTCAGCCAACTCGGTCACCTCTCCGCAAGGCTGTAATGGTGTGAGCGCCAAAAGGATGGAGGATGCTAGCACAGGGTTTGGGGGGCCGCAAGAGAATGGGCGGGCGTATCCTCGTGGGTGAATCGGTCTTTCCATGCGGTCGAATTGACGCGACCGCTTCGGGACCTAATACTTCGTGGCTCGAATTGGTTCTATTCACCGACAACCGGTCGCGGCCTCCGGGAGCCGGCCGAGGAGACACACCGATGAGCTACAAGATCGACGAGGTCGAGGGCATCGGCCCTGCCTACAAGGAAAAGCTGGCCAAGGCCAACATTGATTCGACCGAGGACTTCCTCACCCTCTGCTGTGACGCCAAGGGGCGCAAGACCGTGGCCGAGACCACGGGAATCGGCGAGGGGCAGCTCCTGAAGTGGGCCAACCTGGCGGACCTCATGCGGGTCTCCGGCATTGGGCCGCAGTTCTCGGAGCTCCTCGAGGCCGCCGGCGTCGACACCGTGAAGGAACTACGGACGCGCAACGCGGAGAACCTCGCCGCCAAGATGGAAGAGGTCAACGCGGAGAAGAAGCTGGCCAAGACCTCCCCCGCCGCGTCGGTGGTACAGGGATGGGTGGACGCCGCGAAGGGTATGGAGCCCAAGATCACCCACTAGGGTGTTCTGGAGATTGCGGAAAGCCCCCGGGCCGTCACGCGGCCGGGGGCTTTCGCATGTCCCCTTGCCATGCCTATTCGTAGGCGGGGCGCGCCTTGCCGTCCGCGCCCCGGATCCAGGGCACCCAGGCCAGGGCCACCCGCTCGATCAGCGTGTCCGCCTTGCGGGGTCGCACCGGGACCTCGGTCAGATCCAGGGACGATGGATCGACCCCGTCCCGCACCGCCTCCAGCTCCCGACGGAACTCCGCCTCCAGGGCCGCGAAGGCCGCTTCCTGGGTGGCCAGATCTTCCCGCGCACGGTCCACGTCGGCCTTCTCCTTGCGCACCCGCCCCGCGCCCCGCATGGACGTGCTCGCCTTGCGCGCCATACCGGCCTTCGACTTGCGACCAAACAGGGCGCCCAGGATGGTCTCCCCGATGGAGGTCGTGGTGGAGAGCTGCGCCTGACGGTACTGCCCCTGCTGCACCCCGATCTTCTGCTCCGCCTTGCGCATCCGCTCCTGGATGCGCTCCAGCTTGGGACCGTACTTCTTGTGCAGCTTGGCCACGTCCAGATCCCTGTCCTCACGCAGCAGCTGGCCCAGACGCACGCGGAAGTCGGCCTCGGTCTCTTCGGGCGTTGAGACCGCCTTGGGGTCCTTGGATTTCCACAGGGTCACCGTATGCTCACGGTAGAGATGCGACTTGAGCGTCTTCTCCCACTGGGCATAGCTCTTGGCCCGGGTCGCCCGGGAAGGGAGTTCACCGAACGCGCCATCCGGCTCGGTCTCGGGGGCCAGGTTGATCTCCCCGATCGGCTCCCCGTCGTCCCAGGGATCGATGTCGATCTCGTCGTCCATGGGGACCAGCATGGTCACCTCTTCCCAGTCATCGAGATCGGTCCGCGCCTTCACGAAGTGAAGTCGCGCTTCGGCCAGGAGCGCCGGGCGGTAGCGAAGCGTTTCTCCCTCCCGGGGTAGATCCGTGGCCTCAAGAAAAACCTGGGGGATGCCGGGAGCCAGAACCGGCCGGGCCTCGGACGCGGGCTTCTTCATGGCCTTGGCCGCGGTCCTGACCGACCCGGTCGTCACCGGCGTTCCGGGAGCCGTGCCCTTGCGCTCCGCCATCAGGGTCTTGATCTGCGATCTCGTCAGCGGACCGCGCAGGTAGGAAAGCGCCCAGCGGGTGTGGAAAAGCGTGGGCGCCCCGTCGTGCACGTTGTTCATCAGGAACACCCGGCTCTTGAGTCCCGAGAGCATGGCATCCATCTGTTTGCGATCGAACCCGCCTCCCGACGTGGCCGAGACCCCTTCCAGGCCGTCCAGGACCCGTGCCTTGTCCCGCTCGGTCTGGAGCCTCCCCAGGAACCAGGTTCCGGTGTTGGAAAGCCCCTTGTAGTCCAGATCCACCGGGTTCTGGGTGGCCAGCACCACCCCCAGACCATAGGCACGCGCCTGCTTGAGCAGGGTCAACATGGGGCGCTTCGAGGGCGGGTTGGCCACCGGCGGGAAGTAGCCGAACACCTCGTCCATATAGAGAAGGGCCCGAAGGCTGGTGGTGCCGGACTGGCTCCGCACCCAGGAGAGCACTTCGTTCAGGAGTTGGGTGACCATGAACATGCGCTCCTGTTCGTTCAGGTGCGCGATGGAGATGATGGCAATACGCGGCTTGCCTTCAGGGGTCCACAGGAGACGTTGGATGTCCAGGGGATCCCCGTCCATCCACGACTCGAACCCCGGCGATGCCAGGAGGTTGTTCAGGGTCATGGCGAGGCCAAAGCGATCCTTGGCCGGATAGAAGGCTTCCAGATCCAACACGCCGATCCGCTCGAAGGGCGGCTCCTGAATCTTCTGGATGAGCCCCGCGATGTCCAGATCCTGCCCCGACTCCCACTCCTCCTGGAGGATGTTGGACAGCAGGATATGCTCGCGGCTCTGGAGCGGATCCGCATCGATCCCCAGGAGGGCAAGGAGACCCGAGACGGACGTACCGATCCGCTCGCGGAGCAGGTCGCCGTCTTCCAGCACCGCCGCGGGTGGGGCGGCGAACGAACGCAACACGCTGAGCGGGATCCCGGCGTCACTGCCCGGGGTGTAAATGGCGAGATCCACGCTGTTGCGAAATCGCGCGATGCGTTCGCCATCCTGACCCCAGCTGGCCAGTCCGTTCTTCCACAGGGCCGCCATCTTGGCCGCGTGCTCGACCGGCGTGTTTCCCTTGCGGGCCGCCTCGCCGGGATCGATCCACGGCTCGAAGTCGCCCGGCCTCAGATCCGGGAAGGTGAGGAGCAGGTTGCCGAGATCCCCCTTGGGATCAATGGCCAGAGTGGGGATGCCGTCGATGGCGGCCTCTTCCAGAAGCGAGAGACAGAGTCCCGTCTTCCCGCTCCCGGTCATCCCGACACACACGGCGTGAGTGGTCAGGTCCTTGGCATCGTAGAGAAGGGTCTCCTCGGTGACGCTGTCCCCTGCCGGGTCATAGGTCTTGCCGAGATAGAAGGCGGCGAGCTTCTCGAAGGGCTGCTGCATGGATTGGCCTCATGGCGGGAGTCGTGACCAGGGCGCGCCGGGACGCTTTCACCGGCGAGCGTGGCAGGTAGGATAGCGGTTTGTGGCGTTCGACGCACCCGACGCCATGCTAGGCTGGGGTCATGACCCTCCCCCTTGGTCATCATCATGGGGCGTCCCGCCCCGTTTTGTCCGCGCGGTGGAGTCTCCGGGGAAGGTGGTTCGTTCTCCTTCTTGGTGCGACCGCGTCCCTGGTCGCCCTCTCGTGCGCTCGGGAACCCAATCGACCCTCGGTCATTTTCGTCCTCGTTGACACCCTGCGACACGACTACCTGGGATGCTACGGTTTCGAGGGTCCCATTTCCCCGAACCTCGACCGACTCTCCCGCTCCAGTCACCTGTTCGAGCGCGCCTACGCCCAGGCCCCCTGGACCAAGCCATCCATTGCCTCGCTGTTCACGGGAATCTACCCGACCGGTCACGGGGTCGTTAATCACGAAGGGCTCATGGGAAGAACCGACTACGACACCATCACCAAGGGCCGACTCGCCGGCGCCGCGGTGACGCTCGCCGAGGTCTACCGGGACCATGGGTTTGCCACCAGCGCGGTGGTGGGCAATCCATGGGTCACCCGTGACTACGGTTTCGACCAGGGCTTCACCCACTTCGACGATTCCCTGGCGGGGGTGAGCACTCCAGCCGGGTCGCTGCTCGCCCTGGCGGAGGACTGGCTTCATCAACGCGACAAGGACGTCCCCTATCTTCTCTATGTCCACCTCATGGACGTCCATGGTCCCTACCTGGCGCCAGAGGAGGATTACCGCGCGGTATCAGGCAGTGCATCCCTGGACAAACACGTCCTGCTCACCACGGAGGAGATGGATCGCATCCCGCGGCACCTGCGCAAGGGAAACTGGGTCAAGTCCAGGGACCTGGTATCCGTCCTTGGCGAGTGGCAGGCGCGTTACGCGGCAGGTGTGCACCATGTGGACCGCGAGCTCGGCGGCTTTGTTGATCGCCTGGAGGCGGCCGGGATTCTCGACGAGGCGATTCTCGTGGTGACCTCGGACCACGGGGAAGAGTTCCACGAGCATGGGGGCTGGACACATGGGGACGACCTTTTCGAACACCAGATCCACGTCCCGTTGATGATCAGACCCCCCGGGGGGCTCGACGAATCCCGACGACACGATGGCCTCATTCGGCTCATCGATGTCATGCCCAGCCTGCTGGCCATGACCGGCGTCGAGACCCCGACCGGACTGGACGGACAGGATCTGTCTCCCCGGACCTCGGGTGGGGTCTGGGGCCACGCGCCCCTGACCTTTGCCTGCGCAACCACGCGGGACCCCGCGCTGGCCGCCATGAACGTGGGGACGTACAAGGTCATCATGAACACCCGCGTGGACTCGGTGGCCGTGTTCGACGTGATCGTGGATCCCCGGGAACAACGGGACGTCGCCCTCGTGTACCCTCGCCTGACGCGGGAGCTGACCAGCTACCTGCGGAGTTTCTTCGAGTCCCAGGCATCGCGACACCTGTTCGAGGATCCCACCAACCCGATCTCCGAGGATCGGATGCGACAGCTCAAGGCGATCGGGTATCTGAACTGATGCCACGCGCTCCCCTTAGCCGGCTCCTTCTCGCTCTCCTCGTTCTCGTCATGCTCTACGGCTGGACCCGTCTCGGTGGTCAGGCGCCTGCGCCCGGCACATCTCCCATTCCCGTACTCTTCCAGGAACGAACGTCCGGGGTCATGGTGGAGGGCACCGGCACGGTGGACCGGGTCCTCGCCGATGACCTGGATGGCTCACGCCACCAGCGGTTCATCCTGCGCATCGACTCGGACCACACCGTCCTGGTCAGCCACAACATCGACCTGGCACCCCGGATCGAGCCCCTGACCAAGGGAGACTCGATCGAGTTCCGCGGCCAATACGAGTGGAACGAGCGGGGCGGGGTCATCCACTGGACCCACCACGACCCGCAGGGCCGACGGGAAGGGGGTTGGTTGAAGCACCACGGCAGGACGTATCGGTGACGTCCGACTCCCTGGCCGCGACGGGCTCCACCGGACAGAGCAAGGGCGCGGGCACCCTCGGTGCGCCGCGCCCTTGAATCGAACGACAAGCTCGTTTCTAGCGGTACATGCTCTTGATCAGGCCCCAGCTCTTGGGCTCCACGGGTGTGGGCCCGAGTCCCGCGACCATTCGTACCGTCCCCGTGGTGGTTCCGGCAAACCCCTCAAGCGGGCCCCCGGGCGCACCCTGGAAATCGATCTCGTAGGTGATGTCGAAGAAGCTGTCGACCTGGAAGTTGCTGCCGGGAGGTCCAAGCCGGGTCAGGGTCGTATGACCGGGACTCGGAAGACCGAAGTCGCGACCGGCACGAACAGCAAGAATGTCGAAATCCGGGTCGCCGAAGATGGCTCCCTGCAACTGCACCATCTCATTGTCGAAGTCCTGAACGGCCGCTCCCGGTGTACGGGGACCGGTCTCGGCGACGCAGTTGATGGGGATGTTGATGAGGCGGCTGAACCCGGCCAGCGCACCGGTTCCGGTCATTTGCATCTCGAAGGTGGAATCAAAAAACTCGGTTTCGCCACCCAGGGCGCCTCCGGGGGTATTGCAGTTCGACTGGGGCTCGGGTGCCCCGGTCGGACCGTTACAAATGAAATCGTAGTGAATCCCGGTGATCTCGATGGTGGTTCCGGCGGGGAGACCATCGACGACCTCATGGAACTCGGTCGGGCTGAGGTAGGGACAGTTGGGATCGGGGAGAACGACCGTCCCCGCGCTGTTCGGGAGTTCGCAGGCCTGGGCCAGGACGGTGGATGCGGAAAGGGTGAGCAGGGCGAGGCCGCACAGGGCAGCACCCACCACAAGACCCACCCGGGTGTAAGCACGATGCATGACAGCTCCTTTGGAGATGATCCCTAAAGGGCGGATCAGTGGACTCTGAGCAATCGGTATCCTGGACAAGAGATATCACTTCTGGCCAGACGGATACAACTCGGAAGAGCGGATCCAAGCAGAGAGAACTCACGGGGGAGCGGGGCAGAATGCCTGCGCCATAGTTGATCGGCTCCCGTTTGGGTGTAAGGGGTCCGGGACAGGGCGCCTGCCTGGTGGCGGAGGGAGTGGGATTAACGCCGTCCTTCGGCCGGCTACATCCCCTCAGGGCTGAGCCAACTCGTAGCCCGTGCCAGCCACACCACCAAGCTAGCCTGGTGGCGGAGGGAGTGGGATTCGAACCCACGGGACCTTGCGGCCCACTGGTTTTCACGAGAGCCGAACCTCTCCAACCCGCTGGCCCATACGAAGCTAGGTTGCGCTTGAGTCGAGTGGTTACACAGCTGTGTAACCACTGAGTCCTTCCCAACTCAGGGCTCTGGTTCAACCCAGTCGTACCAGATGGTCACCCGTACATCTGTAGCCTCAGGCGGGAGAGACCAAGTCCGCATTTGAATCAGCACTACTATGGGATTCTCTTCCTCATCCCTCAAGAGGTCGGCATGCCAGGCGACAAGTTCCTCGGTCTTCTCTTCATTATCGACGAAATAGGTGACCTCCGAGTCCTGAACGACAAAGTCCTTCCCTGGCACCACTTCGAGGCCCCAAAGACCCCAGACGCCCTCATAGAACCGTGGGCACGGTTCCTCGCAAGCCCCGTCTCGAAGGGTGATTTCAACACTCAGGTACTCGACCGTTGGAGAACTCGGGTCATCGCCGCATCCAACCATCATGAAGCCAAGGGCTATGGCTACCCATTTCAGGGCGTGTCTGTCGCACAGCATGACTTGAGGCTACCATGGTGGCCCACGTGTCAATCGACAACTTGTGGGCCAGTGTATGGCGGAGGGAGTGGGATTAACGCCGTCCTTCGGCCGGCTACATCCCCAGCAGTGCTCCTGGTTCATCAAGGCCATGCCACGATGAACCGCCTTGCCTGCCTGGTGGCGGAGGGAGTGGGATTAACGCCGTCCTTCGGCCGGCTACATCCCCTCAGGGCTGAGCCAACTCTGTAGCCCGTGCCAGCCACACCACCAAGCTAGCCTGTTGGCGGAGGGAGTGGGATTAACGCCGTCCTTCGGCCGGCTACATCCCCTCAGGGCTGAGCCAACTCTGTAGCCCGTGCCAGCCACACCACCAAGCTAGCCTGTTGGCGGAGGGAGTGGGATTCGAACCCACGGGACCTTGCGGCCCACTGGTTTTCAAGACCAGCGCCTTAAACCGGGCTCGGCCATCCCTCCGATTGGGCGGACTAGTCTAGCGCAGCTTGGGCGTCCGGAACGCCCCCAAACCCAACGATGGCCGGCCCACACCGACAAGACCTGATCGCCTGGGCCACCGTGTTCCCTATCGGCGACTCCTCGCATTCAGGCAATAGATGGACTGGGGCCCGCAAGTCCCCGGTAGGGCAAGTATCGAGGTCAGCGCGCCGGGCCAGCGTGCCCGGCTGCGGCTGTCCGGGGAGTATCCGTCATGCACGCGACACGTTTCCTGGCCATCATCCTGATCGTCCTTATCTTCCTTGCGGGTTCCCCCTCCCCCGCCGCGCAGGGGTCACCGCCCGCCCTTGACCAGCAAACGATCGAGGCGCTCGAACTCGCCTTGCTGGACGAGATCAAGTCACTGATGTTCTACGACGCCGTGCTGCAGGTGCATGGGGACGTGCGCCCCTTCAGCAACGTCATCCGGGCGGAGGCGCGGCACATCAGCGCGCTGTTGGACCTGTACGACCAGTACGGAGTGGAGACCCCGCGGATCCGCTACAGGAATACCATCGCGGTCCCGAAAAGCCTGAAGGAAGCCTGCGCGGTAGCGCGACAGACCGAGATCGACAATGCCGCCCTCTACGAGGAACTGCTGGACACGGTCAGGGAAGACGACATCGGCGAGACTTTCATGGCGCTTGCCTCCGCCTCCCTGGAACACCACCTGCCGGCGTTCCAGCGTTGCGGCGGATCGTCGGGGAGGCCCGGCAAAGGTCGTCAATGGGGTCACGGCAGACGAAGCATGCCCACCCGGTGTGGGCGGGCATGCCCTTGACTACTTCAGGCTGATGGTTACCTTGTCGATCTTGCCCGTGAACTCGGTCCTGCCCTGCTCGTAGTGCTCGGACACCGCGGTTTCCGGATCCCTGCCGACGCCGGCCGTTTCATCCGCCGAGAAGATGGCGAACTGGGTCTGGGGGACCTTCACCGAGCCCACCTCGGCACCACCGACAAACAGCGTCGCCGTACCACCCGCACCCAGCTTCTTGCCCCCGTTGTAGGCGAACTCGAGCCGCACCGTCGACTTCCCGGTCGGTAACTCCGTTGACGCCGTAGCCGTCGACTGGAGCAGGCCCAGGTAGTTGTAGGTGAACATCGGCACCCCGTCCTTCACGAACAGGCTCCAGCCCCCGAATCGACCGCCCTGGGCCACGATGACCCCGTTGAGCGGCTGATCACCGGATTCGATTTGCGCATCGATGTCGAAGGACGCGTTCTTGATGTTGATGAAGTCGTTCTCCAGCAGGCCGTGCATCCCCTCGTACAGGGTGAGCGTCTTCCTTCCGAACATCAGGTCCGGACGCCCGGCAAGCTTCGGGTTGAACAACTCCTCACGACGATCATCGAGGGGGAGGACCTTGTACTTCACCGCCTCGCTCAGGAACACCTCCTGCAGTTTGGCCAGGATGTCCGGGTGCGTCCCGGCCAGGTCGGTTGACATGCTGAAGTCCTCCGCAACGTGGTACAGCTCCCAGGTGTCCTCCGGGAACCGGTTCTCCACCTTGCCCCACGGCTTGATATGAACCGTCCCCGCGAACCAGCCGTCGAAGTAGATGCCGCGATTGCCGAACATCTCGAAGTACTGGATCTCGTGACGGCCGGGGGCCTTGGGATAGTCCCAGGTGTAGACCATGCTGGTCCCCTCGATGGGTCGCTGGGGTACCCCGTTGACGATCCGGGGCTGGGGCAACCCGACCGCTTCCAGGATGGTCGGCACCACGTCGATCACATGATGCCACTGCGATCGGATCTTCCCCTTGTCCTTGATCCGGTTCGGCCAGTGCATGACGACCGGGTTTCGGGTTCCGCCGTAGTTGGAGGCCACCTGCTTGGTCCAGGCAAAGGGAGAGTCGAAACAGACCGCCCAACCCGCGGCCATGTGGGGATACGTGCTGGGGCCACCCCAGTCATCGTAGTGGTTCATCATGAAGTCAACGTCCGATCCCTTGGGCTCGGCGTTGAAATACGTGCTCTCGTTGTACAGACCGGTCATGCCACCTTCGGCGCTGGTGCCGTTGTCACCGGAGATGTAGATGACGAGGGTGTTGTCGATTTCCCCCATGTCCCGAATCGCCTGGATCACCCGACCGGTCTCGTGATCCGTCATCTCGAGGAACGCGGCAAACACTTCCGCCTGGCGGGCAAAGAGTTTCTGCTCGGTGGGAGTGAGGCTTGACCAGTCCTTGATGTCCTCCGGCTTGGCGGCCAGCTTGGTGTCGGCGGGAATCACTCCAAGCGCCTTCTGCTGTTCGTAGATGCGCTCGCGGATCACGTCCCATCCCTCGTCGAACTTCCCTTTCCACTTCTCGATGTAGGACTCGGGGACATGATGCGGGGCATGCACGGCACCCGGGGCAAAGTAGACAAAGAAGGGTCTGTCCGGGGTCAGCGACTGCTGGAACCGCATCCAGTTGATGGCCTTGTCGGCCATGTCGTTCATGAAGTGGTAGTCCGGGTCGTTCGGGGCTTCCACCTGATTCAGGTTGTGGTAGATGGCCGGCGCCCATTGGTTGGTTTCGCCTCCGAGAAATCCGTAGAACTCATCGAACCCCTGATAGTTGGGCCAACGGGTGAACGGACCCGACGGGCTGATCTCCCACACCGCGGTCTCGTGCCACTTGCCGAACGCGGCCGTACTGTAGCCGTTGAGCCTGAGGATCTCGCCGATACTGGCCACGTCATTGGGAAGCATGCCGGTCGCTCCCGGAAACGAGGTAGCCACCTCGGTGATCTTGGCCTGATTCGCGGAGTGGTGGTTTCGCCCCGTCTTGAGCGCCTGCCGCGTCGGCGAGCACAGTGCGGTCGTATGGAACTGGTTGTACATCAGACCCTCACGGGCCAACTGGTCCATGTTCGGGGTCTGCAGGACGCTGC
The DNA here is from genome assembly GCA_942491735.1 of Candidatus Eiseniibacteriota bacterium. Taxonomy (GTDB): domain Bacteria; phylum Eisenbacteria; class RBG-16-71-46; order JABDJR01; family JABDJR01; genus CALOCN01. Next base: position 2,950,361 of record CALOCN010000014.1, read on the forward strand.
CGGTGGCGCTGGTTCCGCCGAACCCCAGGTCATCCAACAGGACGATGACGACATTGGGAGCACCCTCGGGAGCCCTCACCTCGAACACCGGCGGTGCCGTGGCATCGCGCGCATCCAGGGTGGTAATGGGCGGATACCAGGGGCCCTTGATCGGGAGCTCCGTTCGGTCCACCTGCGCCTTCGGGGCCGCGGGGGCCGCGGCAAGGGCCTGCCCGGTCAACACCAGGGCACCGGCCACAAGGACAGCGATTGTCCGACGATTCATCTCATTCTCCTTCTTTCCGCGAGGTCCATCGACCATCTGATTGGGCTGCAAAAACGAAAGCAGTCAAATATAACCCTTACCGCTTGGCTGCGGGAGCCACCCGGGCTCACTTATTGCTGACGCCGGCATTTCCGGGAAATGCCACGCGAACGACACAAAAAAAAGAGGGGGTGCCGAAGCACCCCCTCCTTGAACGATTCAGCTAACGCTGACGCGGGCTACCAGCGAGGACGGCCGCGACCGCCGCCACCGTCGCCCTTCGGGCGAGCCTCGTTCACCTTCAGGCTGCGTCCACCCATCTGGTAGTTGTTCAGGCTGTTGATGGCCTCGTCGGCACCATCTTCCATCTCAACAAAACCAAAACCGCGCGGCGAACCGGTCTCGCGGTCGGTGATGAGCGCGACCGAGGTCACGGTCCCATGCTGGGCGAAAAGCCCACGAACTTCGTCTTCGGTCGCACTGAAGGGCAGGTTGCCCACGTAGATCTTCTGCATTCTATCTTCTTCCTTATTGGACGGGCGGTACGTAACACGCTCGCCCTCGTGATCTAGGATCCCCGTCCCCTCTGGGGCGGAGACGCACGCATGTGCTGGAACGGAACACTAAGGAAATCGGGCGAGCTTCAAAAGGGGGTCGGAAAAAGATCCGGAACACTTCGGAAGGTTCGTCACGTTAGCCGCTTAGCAGTCCTAGCCGGGACCGTAGCACGCGAACATGCCGATGTCCAACAGTTCGAGGCTAGAACCAGGGGCAACTCCCCAACCACCATCAGGTTAGGCCCTGCCCTGCCCGCTTCGTCCGGGGATGCCACCGACCCTGGATTGACAATTCCACCCGTTTCCGTTCGGATTGCCGCTGGATTCCCGACACCGACCCCCCAGGAGGACATCGTGAAACGATTCGTGCTTTCCGGCCTGTTGACCTTGGGCCTTGCCACCCCCGTGGCCGTACTCGCGGGCGGGAGCCCCCGTGCCCACGACGGCGGCGTCTTTCTCCGCCTCTCGGGCGGCGTAACCGGCGCCTCGACATCCGCCGATGACGGCAACGACAAGGTGGAACTGACCGGCGGGGGCGGCGACCTCAACATCGCCATCGGCGGGATCATCGCCAACAACCTGGCCTTGCACGGAACCCTGTGGGGCTGGAGCATCGGCAGCCCCACCCTCAAGCTCAACGGGGATGAAGTGGATACCGGCAACTCGTCCATCTCCCTGGGAGCCATCGGTGGGGGCGTCACCTACTACGCGATGCCGATCAACATCTACCTCTCCGGGTCCGTCGGCCTGGGACGACTCAGGGTTGAGGCCTCCACCGGCGGCCAGGCGCGCAGCGACTCGGGCATCGCCCTTGACGCGACGATCGGCAAGGAGTGGTGGGTCGGGGACAACTGGGGTCTGGGGCTGGCCTTCGCCTTCACCTACCACAGCATCAAGGACGGCACGGCCGACGCCACGTTCTCCGGACCCAGCTACGGACTCCGATTCTCGGCCAGCATGAACTGATCGTTCCCGCTAGAACGCGTAACCGAAGGAGAAATAGAGCCGGGTCTCCTCTTCGCTCCAGGCCACGCCGACGATGGTGGCGTTCCGCTCCGTGAGCGGCGCCAACCAGAGTCCCGCTCCAAACGAGGTGTGCCACGTATCGGACACATCGTCTTCCACCCACACCCGACCCGCATCGACCAGCCCCAGGACCCCGAAGGTGTTGGGGAGCAGCAGAAGGAACCGTCCGAGGGTGAGCCGGAGTTCCGCGGTGCCATACAGGGACGACTCGCCGGCGAAACGATTCTGGGAAAAGCCACGCAGGGACTTGATCCCACCCAGATACGCCGCTTCCTGGAACGGTGGGGACCCAAAGGTCATCTTGCCGCCGGCCAGGAAGGCAAAGGTCACCGGGCTCAACGGGGTCAGGTAGGTGGAGGCCTCTCCGTGGACCTCGGCAAAGTCGCCCCGTTCCAGGCTGAACGCTTCCGGGTAGTAGCTACCGACCGCGTTCAGCAGGATTCCCCGGGTGGGCGCTCCAGCCTGATCACGGGTATCGATCTCGACCCCACCCCCCACCCCCACCATGGTGAATCCGTCCGCGGACCCGTAGGGCTGGGCCTGTCCGATGAGGCGGGTGCTGTCGAGTTCCGTCGTGTAGTAGCGGAAGGCGGCTCCCAGGTCCAGGGACAGGGACTGGGATAGCGCCCACCGATAGCTCGGTTGCACACGGAACGTGGTCTGTTCCATGCGGTAGAACTCCGTGTCCTCCGGCGCCTCGGTGTCGTTTCCGAACCCATGGAAGTTCACGCTTTCGATTCCGGACACGTAGACCAGGAGCGAGGATCGATTGTCGGAGTTTTCCTCCATGTTCTCGACCTCGAAGCTCACCCGACCCGTGGCCTGGATGGTCGAGGCGGCGAACTCCAGGTCGATGCGTCGGTCAAAGGGCCGCTTGCGGAATCCATACCGGGTGTTCACCATTCCCACACCGACGAGCAGCCCGAAGTCGGGGGAAAACCCCCCCGCGCCGCGCACGAAGGTGCGACTCCCCCAGTCGCGTGGGGTCAGGTACGGATCCGATCCCTCGGGAAGCACGTAGGGTTTGGTGATCGTACGGATGTCTCCGGATACCATCGCGTCCCCCCCGCGCGTGTCGTAGAGCCGCGTGTTCCCGGCCCGGGAGCGATCCTCGATCTCCTTGGCCCCGTCGCCGTCGAGGAGACGCAGCGTGATATTGGGGTCCCCCTTCCCTTCCACGATCACCACGTCGTCCCCACCGTAGAGATGGATACGGAGATCCCGGGTCTCCTTCTCGTGGAAACGGCGGTTGAGCAGGGTTTCCCCGTTGGCGTAGACGGCCACGGTCAGCTCCGCATTGTCCTCGCGGTCGACCCGGACTTCCTCGGCGGCATCCGAGAGGTGAAGGTCCACCTCCCGGGCCAGGTGCCGATAGAACGCGTCGGCAGCCGCAGGGAGATCATTGCGGCGTTCCCGGAGATCCCGCAGGAGTCGATCCCCTTCCAGCATGCGATGCTCGGCCGGCAGTTGCGCTACCGCTTCCTCGAGCACCGCATCGGTGAGCTCCGCCTGGACCTCGCGCGCAACCGCTTGCCATCGATCGCGCTCCAACCCGACCAGCAACCGCCGATCCAGGTCGCGTCCATTGAAGGTGGCGCCCGCCATGCCGGAGAAGCCTCCGCCGAACTTGGTCAGTTGCGGTGCCGCTTCCCGGGCTACGCCCAGCATGAGGCCGTCGTAGCGCGAGAAGGCCTGGTCCCGATCCTCGGGAATGGGGCGCCACTTGGCGGGGGATCCCGTCCCGACGTTGGCCCATCGCCACTGCCCCCGATGGCGGTCCCAGTCCCCGATCAGGATGTCGATCAACCGTGCGGCAAGGTACTCCCGCACCTCGACCCGTTGCATCGGGTCCGAACGGCGGAGCTCGAACAGCTCCACCGAGCTCACCACGGATGTCGCTCCGGCAAACCCGGGCGAGTCGCCCGGGCCCTCGTTGGGCCACTCCTCGATCATCCCCAACTTGCCGCGGAACTGTTCCCGGAACTCACCCAGGGCCGGATCGTCGGGAAGGATGACCAGGCGGGGTTTGGAGTGGAGGACACCCACCGCGTCCAGCAACACCGGAACCACCACGTGGGCCGTCGGCAGGGCCGCGCTGATCTGATCCTGGAACAGGGCATCCACGTAGGTGTCGCGCAGGTTCTGGGGCAGGGTCTCGGAGGGGTCCTTGTCCAGGGCGCGGAAGGTGTAGGGACGGCCGTCCCCTCCCGTGAACCGCAACGCCACCGTCTGTTTCCCGCCCCCCGTCCCGGTCGGGGTCAGTCCCCCGCCAAAGGACTGGAGGTCGAGCACCTCCGCGGTCACCGGGGTGGTCCAGAGACTCCGATAGCTGGTGCCGAAGAGGAATCGGTGCCACCAACCCGCGGCATAGCGGGGTCCCGGGACGGCCGTGCCTTCGACGTCACCCGGCGCCGGCACCTGGGCCCACGTCGTCGCGCCAACCCCGGAAAGCAGAAACCAGGCAAGGAACACCGCAGGAACCGATCGAGCCAGGAACATCACACCGCCTTTTCCGGATACGGGACCGCAGGCACGAATACCGCGGAGCGCAGGGTACCAGAACGGCCGGAGGATACGCTCCCCCGGCCGCTCCGGATGTTCAGGAACCCGCGGATCCAGCGGGGTCAGCTCTTCTTGAGCAACTCCAACTGATACCCGGCCTCGAACGCGGTGCGGATCCGCGCATCGCAGTCGATGAGGTGGGCCTTGGTATACCCGTCGAGGGTCGCTCCGTGCTCCAGCGCGCCGTCGATCTTGGCATCGAGTTCAAGGAGCACCATCCGGGCCACCGCGCTGGCATCGGCCGGCATGCCGTCCTCGGGGGTGAAGGCCACCTCGATGAGGCGGTCCAGCCACATGCGCTGGACACCCCGGCGGGGCGTACTCACGTTGCTGCCGTTGCGATAGCCGGCCGGCTGCACGACCTCGGTCCAGATCGCCGAGTTGAGCGTCTCGAACATCTCGATCATGGAGAATGCGTCCGGGGCATACATTTCCGCCTCGAGCATGCGGCTCAAGGTCAACGGATGGGTCACCCGTCGCAGCACCGGCGCCTGCATGGCGAGGATCCGCGTGTGCAGCGGGTAGTCGAGACGGTTCGACATGCCGCTTCCCCAGTGTCCCCAGCGGTTGGGCTCCAGATGCTCGAGGTAGCCGATCTCCACCGGAAGCGGATTCTCCGAGAAGATGCTTCCGGCCAGGAACTGGATGGCCTCACGCTGTTTGGCCGGCTCGATCATGACCATGGGCGCCCCGGCTCCGGGATCCCCCTTGTGGGCCCGTGAGGTCTGCATGCCCCCCACGTAGCGGGAGATGTAGTTCATGGAACCGTAGTAGTGCCCAAGCAGGGTGTTCATGCCGATGGTCAGGTTGGACCAGGAGTCCCCGTCCGCCACCATGCGATCCTCGAGCCCCTCGAAGAGCGAGGTCACGTACTCGGTGCGATCCATGGCCCAGGCCAGCGGGTTTCCGCTGAGATCCCCGGTATTGACGAACGGATCCACCGAACCGGGCAGGTACCACTCCTCGTCCGTGCCGTAGGGATGCATGGGATCCGCGGCTTCCGAGGCGATGGCCGCCAACTGCTTCATCTCGTCCTTGGGGTGACGCACGCCCTTGAACTCGCTGTAGCCGTAGCGGATGGCCCAGACGTCATAGGTCCCCACGGTCGGCGTGTAGTAGTAACCCTGGGTCGCCGCATCCCGGCTCACGTTGATGTTCGGGTACTCCATCACCGAGGCATAGAGGCCGTTCTCGGCCACGTACTCCTTGTCGTGGAGCAGTTCGAACGGCACCGAGTTCGAGGAGCGGAAGTTGTGGCGCAGACCGAGGGTGTGCCCCACCTCGTGGGCGGTCACCCAGACCAGGGCCTCGCCTACGAACTCGATCGGGAGCGGCTTGCCCGGCTCCAGATCCCCACGATGCATGAGCGCTGCCTGCAGGAACGCGCCGGCCATGGGCAGGCTGTGGGCGGCGGAGCAGGTCTTCGAGGCCATCTCGGGCCCGCCGATCTCGAAGGCCCGGTTGTACTGGAGCCGGTCCCCTTCCAGCATGTAGTCGAACGGGTCCATGTCCTCGAACCCGATCCCCGGTGTGACCAGACGCTGGTGGTTGTTGCGGAATCCGACCACCATGTTGGCCTCGAACAGGATGTCCGCGTCGAGGATCTCCCCGGTGCGGGGGTCGGTGCGCGACGGTCCGATCGCCCCGAAGCTCGCCTGGTGCGAGGTGATCCAGCGCAGGGTGCTGTAGCGCACGTCCTCGGCGGACCACTCCGGATCGTCCGGCTGTTCCTTGGCGATGATCGCGTTCTTGAAGCCTGCCGCCTCGAACGCCTTCTGCCAGACCTCGACGCCCTTCTTCAGGTAGGGACGGTACTCCACCGGAACGGTGTTCTCGATGTAGTAGACGATGGGCTCCACCGGCTCGGAGAGTTCCTGGTTGGGATACTTCTTCTCCAGCCGCCAGCGGTTGGTATAACGCACCCACCAGTCCTTCTGCCGGTCCAGGGAGTAGTCCTTGTGCACGCTGAGGAAGTAGCCCACCCGGTCGTCCGCGTAGCGCGGGGTCATGGGATCCTTGGGCAGCTCGGAGAAGCTGTGGTGCACACCCACCGTGACGTAGCGGGAGTCGATGACCGAGGCCAGCCCGGGGTCCTTGGAGGTCTTGAAGGTGAGGTGGGTGTTGAACTCGGCGTTCTTGGGATACACGCTCACCCGCTCGACGTAGGACCGGTCCCCGTCGAGACCGTAACCACTCTTGAGCCGGTCGTTGAGCATCTCGCCCAGGTTCACCAGGTCGGACAGGAGAAGCGGGGTGAACTCGACGACCACGCTGACCACCGGCTTCTCTTCTTCCTCGACCACTTCCTCGACCGCCTCGGCGGTGTCTTCCGCGTCGGTATCGCTCTCCGCTTCGGCAACCTCGACTTCGTCCCCTGTCTCGGCGGACTCGCCCTCCTCGGCCTTCTCGTCGGACGCCTCGGCCTTGTCGTCGTCCTTGGACTCGTCCTTCTTCTCCTCGGCCGGCGGCTCGGGAACCACCCCGACCTCATCCCCCTCGTGGCGCTCGCTGAGCACCGGGAAACTGGCCAGGATGGAGTTCCCATGGGACAGGTTGACCGCGTTCGCTTCGGGTGAGCCTTCCGGGGCTCGGAAACGATGGTTCACCTGGACGAAGTGGATCCGGTCCCCCCGGCGCTCGAATTTGACCAGGAGTCCGTCAAAGATGTTGGTGGGCATCCCCCCGAGGATCCCGTAGGCACCGATGCCCTGGGACAGGGAGGAGACGAGGAGCATCTCCTCGCCCAGGCGGTCCACCGGGATTTCCAGGTAGACCTTGTCGCGTACCCGGTACAGGTCGAGAAAACCGCTGAGGTGTTCGCTGTCCTTGGTCACTTCACCGAAGTGCTTGAACGGGGAGTCGGGTTTCGCCGGACCGGCGCTGATGGGACCCGCGGGGAGAGCCGCGAGAATGCCTACCAGGATGGCCGCCATGGCCGCCGTCCACAGGAATCGGGTGGGTCGTCGCATGATCGTCTCCAGTTGAGGGAATGAAGCCAGGGTTGTCTTGAGGTGCGGAGGGCTGTCTGTTGGCTTCGAGGCAGAACGACGGCGCGAGGGGACACGCTTCGGGGGTCGATTCTGCCAGCTTTTGGGGCCGATTTCCACTATCCGCGGATCGGATCTTACCCCATGAGCAGGTCCCCGGTGATCTCGTCCAGCCGGCCACATCCGCAGAGGATCATGGCCAACTCCAGTTCCTGCCGCAGCATCGCCAGGACCCGGGCCACTCCATCCTCTCCAGCCACGGCCAGCCCCCACAGGATGGGTCGCCCCACCGCCACCGCATTGGCGCCCAGGGCCAGCGCCTTGATGATGTCGCCTCCCCGGCGGATGCCCCCGTCCACGATGACCGGAGCCCGTCCCTGCACGGCACGAGCCACCGCGGGGAGCGCCCGCAGCGTGGCCGGCGCGGAGTCCAACTGCCGCCCGCCGTGATTGGAGACGATGACCCCGCGGGCTCCGAGATCCAGCGCCCGGACGGCGTCATCGGGATGCACCACTCCCTTGACCAGCACCGGGAGCGACGTGGTGCGGCAGAGCCACTCGAGGTCGTCCCAGCCCAGGCTCAGCTTGAAGAGCTGCCGCGCATAGGCCTCCAGACCGGACCCATGGGGGTCGTCCGGGAAATCGCGTTCGCGTGGGTGCATGAAGTTCTTCATCTCCAGCCCGGGGGGAAGGCGGAACCGGTTTCGCACATCCCGCTCACGCCGCCCCAGGGCCGGCGTATCCACGGTGAGCACGATGGCCCCACAGCCGGCCGCCTCGGCCCGCGCCAGCAGGTCCTCGTTCACCGCCCGGTCCTCGTACATGTAGAGCTGAAACCACACCGGCCCGGGCCCTGCCTGGGCGACGTCCTCCATGGAGGTGGTGGAGACCGTGCTGAGGATCATGGTCGTCCCGGCGGCCGACGCGGCCCGCGCGGTGGCCATCTCGCCGTCCGGATGAGCGAGGGCCTGGTAGGCGGTGGGGGCAATGAGCACCGGCATGTCCAGGGGGGCACCCAGGATCGACAGGCTCACATCGGGGGCGGTGACCCCCCGCAACACCCGATAGCACAGCTTCACACTCTCGTACGCCGCCCGATTGGCCCGGATCGCGACCTCGTCGTCGCTCCCCCCGGCGTAGTAGTCGAAGACCACCGGGTCCAGGAGACCCTTCGCCATGCGCTTGAAATCGTCCAGATTCACCGGATCGGTCATATATCCCCCCCCATGATCCACCGTACCGTTCGGACGTCTTCGAGTCCTGTGGCAATCGTGACATTCGGCATCGGCTCACCTATACTGCGCCCTCATCCTATCCCATGAGTCGCTCGCAATGATCACCTCTCCCCGCCCGACGACGCTGATCAGGTGCTGCCTCCCCCTCGCCATGATGGCGTTGGGAGTGGCCGGGTGCACCGTGGGTCCGGACTACGAGCCCCCCCAGTACGCCGTGCCCGACACCTGGCAATCGGCGGTTGAAGCGGAGATGACCGCGGGCGCTCCCGACATCGAGCGCTGGTGGGAATCATTCAACGACTCCACGTTGACCCAGCTCATCCAGCGCGCCGAGCTGGCCAACCTCGACCTGCAGTCCGCGGCGGCCCGGGTCATGGAGTCCCAGGCCATCCGCGGCGTGGCCACGGGGGATCAGTGGCCCGACCTCGTGTTCGACGGGAGCTACTCCCGACTCCAGCTCAGCGAGAACGGGCTCCAGCCGGTCCCCGAGGGGACCGAGGTGGAGCCGGTCAGCCTGTGGAGCCCCGGCCTCTCCACCGTGTGGGAGATCGATCTGTTCGGACGCATCCGACGCCAGGTCGAATCGGCCACCGCCGCGGTGGGTGCTTCGGTGGAGGACTACCGCGACGTGCTCGTCTCCCTCTACGCCGAGGTCGCGCTCACCTACATCGACCTGCGCACCTCCCAGACCCGACTCGCCTACGCCCGTTCCAACGCGGATGCGCAGCAGGAGTCGGTGGATCTCACCCGGTCCCGGTTCGGCGCCGGCCTCACCTCGGCGCTGGATGTTGCGCAGGCCCAGCGCAACCTGGCCTCGACCCGGGCGGAGATTCCCACCCTGCGTTCCGCCGTGGTGGCCTCGGTCAACCGACTCTCCGTGCTGCTGGGTGAAGCGCCCGGCTCCCTGGAGAGTGTGATGGAGGGGCCGGCGACGTTCCCGGAGCCGGACTCCGCGGTTGCCCTCGGGGTGCCCGTCGATCTCCTGCGGCGCCGTCCCGATATCCGGCGTGCCGAGCGCACCCTCGCCTCCCAGACCGCCCTGATCGGAGTGGCCACCGCGGACCTGTACCCCCGCTTCTCCATCAGCGGTTTCCTGGGCCTGGAATCGGTCAACTTCTCCGATCTGGGCAACGGCGGCAGCGTGACCTGGGGCATCGTCCCCGGCTTCTCCTGGTCGCTGTTCAGCGGGGGCAAGGTTCAGAACCGCATCAAGACCGAGGAGGCGCGCACCCTCCAGGCCCTGTTCGCCTATGAGCGAACCGTCCTCATCGCCCTCGAGGAAGTGGGGAGCGGGATCGTGGCCTATCAGCGCGAAGAGGAACGCCTGGTCCGGCTCCACGAGGCGGTAGTGGCCGCCCAGGAAGCCGTGGACCTGGTCCACACCCAGTACCTGGCCGGTCTGACCAACTTCCAGAACGTCCTCGACGCCCAGCGCTCGCTGTTCAACGAGCAGGACCGGTTGGCCTCGAGTCATGGTCAGGTCCTGAAGAACCTGATCGGACTCAACCTGGCCCTGGGCGGCGGGTGGCACGTGCCCGAGGACGAAAACCAACTGGACGCAGCCAAGACTCTTGTCGAGTCGAGTCACATCGAGGACGCCCCATGATGAGAAACCCATCGTCCTTGCTCCTCACCACCCTCACCGCGGCCCTGGTGGCCGGGTGCGGATCCGGTGGAGCCCCCGCGGCATTCACGCCACCGACCGTTACCGTGGCCGCTCCGGTACAACGGGAGTTCACGGCGCGGGCCGAGTTCACCGGGACCCTGCGGCCGGTGGCCAGTGTCGACGTTCGCGCCCGGGTGACCGGCGTGCTCCAGAGCTTCGAATTCCAGCCGTCGGCCATGGTAACCAAGGGCCAGCGGCTGTTCCTCATCGAGCAGGAGCAGTACATCGCGGGACGCAAGCAGGCCGAGGCATTCCTGAAGTCCTCCCAGGCCGAGTTGGCCAAGGCGACTTCGGACCTGGAACGGATCGAGCAGGCCATTACGACCAACGCGGTCAGCGAACAGGATCTGGATCTGGCCAAGGCGAACAAGCTGAAGGCGGAGGCCTCGGTGCTGGCCGGACAGGCGCAGCTCGCGGACGCCAAGCTCAAGTTCAGCTACACGGAGGTCACCAGCCCCATCGACGGCCAGGTGAGCCGCAACTTCGTGGACCCCGGCAACCTGGTCGGCTCCGGTGACAACACGCTGCTGACCCGCGTGAACCAGATGGATCCCATCGCGGTCTACTTCAACATCCCCGAGCGCTTTCTCCTGGAGCGGCTGGCCGAGGCCAGGGAAAACTCGGACGCTTTCACCGAGGACGCATCCAAGTCGCTGCAGGAGCTACAGCTCGGGATCTCGGTGGGTCTATCCAACGAGAAGGGGTTTCCCCATTCGGGCGTGATCGACTTCATCGACAACCAGGTGGACGCCGCCACCGGCACCATCCAGTTGCGCGGCGAACTCCCCAACCAGGACCTGGTCCTCACCCCCGGTTCGTTCGTCCGGGTGCGGGTCCCGGCAAGGCTCAAGCAGCAGGGGCTGTTCGTCCCCGACCGTGCGATCGGCACCGACCTCGGGGGCAAGTATCTCTACGTGGTCGGCGAGGACAATGTCGTTGAACAGCGCTACGTCACCCTCGGGCAGCGTGAGGACGACGGCATGGTCGAGGTCGAGGAAGGCCTCGAAGGGAACGAACGCCTGATCGTCAACGGTCTCCTGCGCGCGCGCCCGGGACTCCCCGTTACCCCCACCACGGGCGACACGCCCCAAGGTACTCCCTAGGGGGCCCCATGTTCAGCGTCTTCTTCATCCGCCGCCCCGTCTTCGCCATGGTCATCTCGGTGGTCATTCTCATCCTGGGTGGACTCTCCATCCCCATCCTGCCCATCGAGAGCACGCCGGACATCACTCCCCCCACGGTGAAGGTCACCACGAACTTTCCCGGGGCCAGCGCCCAGATCGTGGAGCAGACCGTCACCACCCCGATCGAGCAGCAGGTCAACGGAGTGGAAGACATGATCTACATGTCCTCCAAGTCCACCGCGGCCGGCAACCTGGACCTGACCGTCTCGTTCGAGATCGGCACCGACCCGGACATGGCCGCGGTGCTCACCCAGAACCGGGTCTCGATCGCCGAGCCCCTCCTCCCCGAAGAGGTCAAGCGCAACGGCGTCACCACCAAGAAGCAGTCCACCAGCATGGTGTTGATGGTGAACCTGATCTCTCCGGATCAGCGCTTCGACGACATCTACATCAGCAACTACGCCACCACCCGGATCAAGGATGTCCTGGCCCGCATCCCTGGGGTGGGGGAAGTCCAGGTCTTTGGCGCCAAGAACTACGGCATGCGCATCTGGCTCAACCCGGAGCTCCTCAAGGCGCGTGGACTCACCTCGGACGATGTCATGGCGGCCATCCGGGAACAGAACGTCCAGGTCGCCGCCGGCAAGGTGGGCGCCCCTCCCAACGCGGGGGGGCTTGACTTCGAGTACACCCTGCTCACCCAGGGACGTCTCGAGACCACCGAGGAATTCGAGAACATCATCATCAAGACCGGGGACGACGGCCGGTTGGTACGGATCCGGGACGTGGCCCGGGTGGAGCTGGGCGCACAGGACTACAGCTGGTACGTGGACCTCGACGGAGCCCCCAGCATCGCCCTGGGCATCTACCAGCTTCCGGGAGCCAACGCCCTGGGGGTCGCGCAGGAAGTCCGGGAAGCCATGACCGTCCTGGAAGAGGACTTTCCCGAGGGACTGGAACAAACGGTGGTCTATGACCCCACCGAGTACATCGAGGCGTCGATCAACGAAGTGGTGGAAACGCTGCTCATCGCCATCGTCCTCGTCATCCTCTCGGTCTACCTGTTTCTTCAGGATTTCCGTACCACGTTGATTCCCTCGGTCACCATCCCGGTGTCCCTGATCGGGACCTTTGCCGTCATGCAGGCCATGGGAATGTCCATCAACAACTTCACCCTGTTCGGACTGGTGCTGGCGATCGGTATCGTGGTGGACGACTCGATTACCGTGGTCGAGAACGTCATGCGCAACATCGATACGAAAGGCCTGTCTCCCCAGGAGGCAACCGAGGAAGCCATGAAGGAGATCCAGGGCGCGGTCATCGCCACCACCCTGGTCCTGCTCGCCGTGTTCATCCCCACCACGCTCATGCCCGGGCTGACCGGTCTTCTCTACAAGCAGTTCGCGATCACGATTTCCGTCGCCACGGTCTTCTCCAGCCTCAACGCCCTCACCCTGAGTCCGGCGCTGTGCGCGATCCTCCTGCGCCCTTCGCCCAAGAAACGGGGATGGTTCTTCACCGCCTTCAACACCAACTTCGACAAGGTGCGGGACGGCTACATGACCTGGACCCAGGTCATGCTCCGCAAGGCGGGCGTGTTCATGGTCCTCTTCGTGGGGCTGGTCGTTCTTGCCATGTTCGGGATCGTTTCCCTTCCGGGAGGTTTCCTGCCGGACGAGGATCAGGGCTACTGCTTTGCCAACGTCCAGCTTCCCAACGGGGCCTCCATGGACCGGACCGGCGAAGTACTGGACAGGATCAACGAGATGGTCGAGGACCTCCCGGGAGTCCGCGGCTCCATCACCATCGGCGGGTACTCGTTCCTCGACGGCGTCCAGGGCTCCAACTACGGCGCGGTGATCATCACCATGGTTCCCTGGGATGAACGGGACGAAACCATCTTCGACATCATGGCCATGCTCCAGGGCAAGCTGAGCGGTATCCAGGAGGGCATCGCCTTCGCGTTCGGTCCCCCCCCCATCACCGGGTTGGGGAACGCCACCGGGTTCACGATGGAACTCCAGGATGCGGGCGGGTTGGGGTTGGGGAACCTCCAGACGTTCGCCCAGGACCTGGCCCAGGCCGGCAACCAGAGCCCCCTGGTGACCCGGGTGAACCAGAACTTCCGCGCGGATGTTCCCCAGCTCTTCATCGATATCGACCGGGAGCGGGTCAAGTCCTACGGCATTCCCCTCTCTACCGTCTTCAGCACCCTGCAGGCCAACCTGGGCTCCGCCTACGTCAACGATTTCAATCTCTTTGGCCGAACCTGGAAGGTGCAGGTCCAGGCCGACGAGGAGTTCCGCTCCCAGATCGACGACATCCTGAAGCTGGAGGTTCGCGCTCCCGACGGGCGTATGGTTCCCATGGGAACGCTGGCGCGTATCGAGAACGCCACCGGCCCGGCGGTCATCAACCGCTTCAACATGTTCCCTTCGGCCAGCATTACCGGCGGCCCCACTCCCGGCAACTCCAGCGGCCAGGCCACCGCGGAGATGGCCCGGATTGCCGATGAAATCCTTCCCGCCGGAATGTCCTACTCGTGGTCGGGAGTCACCTACCAGGAGAAGGCGGCCGGCAACCTGGCGCCCCTCATCTTCACCCTCGCCTTTCTCTTCGGCTTCCTGTTCCTGGCCGCGCAGTACGAGAGCTGGACCATCCCTCTCGCGGTGATGTTCGAGGTGCCGCTGGCCATGCTGGGAGCGGCCGCCTTCACCTGGGGCCGGCTCATGGACAACAACATCTACACCCAGATCGGGCTGGTGCTGCTGATCGGGCTTTCGGCCAAGACCGCGATTCTCATCGTGGAGTTCGCCAAGCAGCTGCGCGAGGAAGGCAAGTCCCCGCGCGAGGCGGCCACCGAGGCGGCCAAGCTCCGTTTCCGTCCCATCCTCATGACCGCGATCTCCACCCTGCTGGGCAACATCCCCCTGGTCATCGCCAGCGGGGCCGGCTCGGCCAGTCGCCAGGCCCTGGGCACCGCGGTCTTCGGTGGGCTCTTCATCGGCATCGCGGCCGGGGTGTTCTTCATCCCGCTGTTCTACTACAGCGTGCAGGCCACGGTGGAACGCCTCACCGGCAAGTCCAAGCCGAAAGAACCCAACGCCCCGTTGCCCGCGGAGGGCTGACCCCATGAAGCGTCGCACGTTTATCCGGAAGTCCGCCCTGAGCGTGGCCGGTGGAGCGCTTGTCGGTTGCGCGACCGGGGCCGAGGACGCACCGGCGGTGGGGGCCAGCCTCCCTTCGGTGCGCTGGCGTCTTGCTTCCAGCTTCCCGCGCGGCCTGGACACGATCTTCGGATCCAGTGAAGTGCTGGCCCAGCGTGTGGAAGCCCTCTCCGGCGGCAAGTTCACCCTGCGCGTGTACCCCTCCGGGGAGCTGGTTCCCGGGCTCCAGGTCATGGACGCGGTGCAGCAGGGCACGGTGCAGGTCGGACAGACGGCAAGCTACTACTTCACCGGCAAGAATCCCGCCTTGGCCTTCGACACCTGTGTTCCTTTCGGGATGAGCGCCCGTCAGCAGACGGCCTGGCTCCACGAGCAGGGTGGACTCGACCTCACCCGCGCCCTCTATGCGGACTTCAACATCCTCAACTTTCCTGCCGGGAATACCGGGACCCAGATGGGCGGCTGGTTCAAGTCCCCGGTCGGCGACGCGGAGAGTCTCAAGGGGCTCAAGTTCCGCATCCCCGGATTGGGGGGCAAGGTCATGAGCCGTCTCGGCGCCACGGTGCAGGTGCTGGCCGGCGGGGACATCTATCCCGCCCTGGAACGGGGCGCCATCGACGCCACGGAGTGGGTCGGCCCCTACGACGACGAGAAGCTCGGCTTCCACAAGGTGGCCAGGCACTACTACTACCCGGGGTGGTGGGAACCGGGCCCCTCGCTGTCCTTCCTGGTCAACCGCACCGAATGGGACAGGTTGCCGCCGCTCTACCAGGAGATCTTCACCAGCGCGGCGCGGGAAGCCGAGGCCACCATGCTGGCACGGTACGATGCCAAGAACCCGGCCGCGCTGAGCCGTCTCGTCGCCGACGGCGTGGAGCTTCACCCCTTCTCCCGGGACATCATGGGGGCGGCCTCCCGGGCGACCCGGGAAATCCTCGAAGAGGAGTCGTCCGCTTCCCCCGAGTACCGGCAACTGTACGCGGCCTGGAGGAAGGCACGTGACGAGTCGGCTCGCTGGTTCGGCACCGCCGAGTTGGCCTATGCGAACGCGGCATTCGGAAGCTGATCGCGTTAGCGCTTCGCCTCGTCGAACTGGAAGACCTCGTCCAGCGGCACCCCGAACACACGCGCGATCCGGAACGCCACCTCCAGGGACGGCGAGTACTTCGCCCCTTCGATGGCCACCACCGTCTGTCGCGTCACCCCGATCCGTTCGGCCAGCGCCTGCTGGGTCATTTCCTGGTGCTGAAACCGCAACTTCCGGATGCAGTTGGTGACCCGGGTCTTGCCCATCAGGCTTCCCGCCGGTAGTAGCCGATTCGAATGACGCAGTCCGTGACCTCCGACAGGACCAGCGAGAGCAGGATCGCGTTGGCCATGGCGAAGGGGGTCGTATCCAGGAGCCAGAGGCCGGCAGCGAGCAACACCCCCACGGCAAGGACGAACGACGAGACGCGGGTCGCCTTGAGCGCGATCAGGGCATCCCGCTCATCCTCCTCTCCAGCCGTCCGTGGGCTGGTGATCGCGATGGCGATGTGCAGCACGATCTGGATCACAATGATCGCCACCACCGCACCGACAAAGAGAACGATCGCTTCGGCACGGGTGGGGCCGGCCCCGATGACTCTCTGGAAGTAGAAGCCGAACACCGCCACGATCCCGATGAGCTGGGCCCACGTGCTCTTCTCCTGAAATGCCATCGTTTTCCCCTTCTTGCATGAACAGTCAGGTTGACACCAAGTCAAACTTGCTTAACTTGATGTATGAAATACTAGACATTCCATCCCCCCCGTGTCAACTGCTTTGGCCCAACCGGAGCTCGGCCCGGAGCCGTGCCGGGATCCGCACCGCGTGCCGGGCCCGGGTGATGGCCACGTAGACAAGCCGTAGCGCCTCGGGGTCCGGCGACCGTTGACCCCGGCGGCCGTATTGAAACGGCCGGAAGTCGTCCGCCAGCGCCACCCGCGACCACTCGCGTCCCTTGGCCTTGTGTACGGTCGAGACCACCCGCTGCGCCGCCTCCTCCGGAATCCTCGCCGCATGCACGATGGCGGCCAGACCCGCAACCCCGTGTCGCTGGACCGGTCGCACCAGGCGACGCAGCTCGCGCGCATCCTCTTCCCGGGATGCCTGCACGACGGCGGCCCAGCTCCGGTATCCCCGCAACAAGGGGTCCCTGGCCGGCCGACCCCGGGAGAGACGCTCGGCATCGTCCAGCAAGCGCTCCAGGTCGGCGGTCCCCCCCACCACCGCCACGCGACAGCGGGAAGCGAGCGCGGCCACCGTCTCGAGCACGGTGGCGTTGGAACGACAGAGAACGGCCTGGGGATCATCCCCTCCCAGCACGCTGGTCACCGCCGGGTTGCCCCGCACCGGTCGCTTCTCCCCCAGTTCCCGCAGCACGCGACTGGCCGCCTGGGCAATGACCGGACCAAAGCGGAACGACCGGGTCAGGTGCGACGTGTGTCGGGTGCGCACCCGATCCATGGCGTTCACCGCGCCCCGCCAGGCGTAGATCTGTTGGTGCTTGTCCCCCACGTACACCACCTGACAAGGCTGGCGGGCCAGCAGTTCCACCACGACCCCGCTCGAGTCCTGGGCCTCGTCCAGCAGGACATAGTCCACCGGAATGACCGGGCGCTCCAGCGCCCACAACTTGAGGTACCCGTCATGCCCCAGGGGAAGCGCCGACCGCGGGTCGCACATGCGCTCCCAAAGCCGACCCGCTTCGCGGAGGATCCGCGTCACCACACCGCGGGATCGCCACCGGGCCAGGGGACTCCGCCCCCCCGGCAACAGGACGTGGTCGCGGTGGAGCGCCGGGTCTCCCCCCTGGCAGAACCGCTGCACCGTCCCCAGGACCCGTGCCGCGAATCCGCGCGGGGTGGTGCCCAACCCCCGAAGGGACTCCGGCGTCAGGGCCAAGGCCCGGGTCACCGCCGCGGGGTCCAGGGTTCCGGTCAGCTTCTCCGGGCGCAGTCCATGGCGCTCCCGCACCCGAGGAAGGGCATGCGCGTGCAGGGTGCTGGCCGAGAGGGTGGACGGAAAGGTCGCCCTGGCCTCGCGGGCAATCGATGCGTTGAAGGCAAGGTAGATGCCACGGCGCGGGGTGGCCCGGGCCATGAACCTGAGGGTGGAGGACTTGCCCGCCCCGGCAAAGGCGTGGACACGAAGCGACTCGCCGGAGAGAAACAGATCGACGGCCTGGGCCTGCTCTTCTGTAGGACGCACGGAAACCTCGCACGACGGCGGACGAGGCCTCGGGTCGAAGCGTAACGCAGCGGGGGCGGGTCAGGGCAAGAGTCCGGTTACCATTTCCGGGAACAGACACAGGAGCACCAACGCGACCAACTGCACGGCGATGAAGGGAATCACCCCGCGATAGATGTCCGGAGTCGCGAGTTCCGGCGGGGCGACGCCCCGGAGATAGAAGAGAGCGAACCCGAACGGAGGGGTCAGGAACGACGTCTGGAGGTTCATGGCGATCATGACCCCGAACCAGACCAGGTCGATGCCGAGGTGGGCGGCGGCCGGCACGAGAAGCGGCAGCACGATGAACGCGATCTCGAAGAAATCGATGAAGAACCCCAGGAGGAAGATGCTCAGGTTGGCCACAATCAGGAACCCGATCTTCCCTCCCGGCAACTGGGTCAGCAGGCCCTGGATCCACAGGTCCCCGTCCAGGCCGCGGAAGACCAGGGCAAACGCGGTGGATCCAATGAGGAGCCACAGCACCATGGTGGTCAGCCGGGTCGTCTCCAGCGCGGTCTCCCGCAATCCGGTCCAGGACAGGCGACGGTTGACCAGGGCAAGGAGCATCGCTCCCACCGCGCCCAGCGCCCCGGCCTCGGTGGGTGTGGCCACCCCCATGAAGATGCTCCCCAGAACCATGACGATCAGGACCAGGGGGGGCACCAGGGCCTTGCCCACCTGGGCCAGGAGCGCCGCCCCGCTCATCTCCCGCTGGGCCGCGGGAAGCGCCGGGGCCATACCCGGTCGTGCCCAGGCCAGGACGAGGACAAGGGCGGCATAGAGACCGGCGAGGGTGAGACCGGGCACCAACGAACCCACGAACAGATCCCCCACCGAGATCCCCATCTGGTCGGCCAGGACAACCAGGACCACACTGGGCGGAATGATCTGACCCAGGGTGCCCGAGGCGGTGATCACTCCGGCGGCAAGGGTTGGCGCATAGCCATTACGCAGCATGATGGGCAGGGAGATGAGACCCATGGCGACCACCGAGGCGCCCACCACGCCGGTCGCCGCGGCGAGAAGCGCTCCCACCACCACGACCGCCAGGGCGAGCCCGCCCCGGATGGGACCAAAGAGCAGGCCGATGGTGCGCAACAGGTCCTCGGCCAGCTTGGACCGTTCCAGGAGGATGCCCATGAAGATGAAGAAGGGCACGGCGAGCAACGTGTAGTTGGACATCACCCCGAAGATGCGCTCGGGAAACGCGTAGAGAATCCCGAAGTCGAACACGCCGCCCAGCACACCGCCGAAGGCAAAGAAGAGCGCGGTTCCGGCCAGGGCGAAGGCCACCGGATAGCCGCTGAAGATGAGCCCCAGTGCACAGACGAACATGAGCGGGGCCAGCCATCCCGGACTCACACGCCCTCCATGGGAACGGCATCCGGATCGTCCACCACCGCTTCATGGCCGCGCAGGACCGCCACCGCGTGGATGGTCATGGAGACCGCCTGGGCCAGGAGCAACAGGAACCCGACCAGGACCGCGGTGCGCAGCGGGTACCGCGGAAGCCCGCCGGGGTCCGGGGACACCTCGAGCACCTGCCAGGCATTGCGTACCGAGGGCCAGGTGACCCACAGGGCCACCAGACAGAACGGCAACAGGAACAGGAGGGTGCCGCCCAGGTTCACCCCCGCCCGCGCGCGTGGACCCAATCGGCCGTAGAGTACATCCACCCGCACGTGCCGGTTGTGCCGGAGCGCATACCCTCCGGCGAGCAGGAACACGAGGCTGAACAGGTACCACTGCAGTTCGATATAGGCGTTGGAACTCAGTTCCACCCCGATCGAGCGGCCCAGATACCGGGCCACCGCGTTGTAGGCGCCGATGAGAACCATGGCCACCACCAGCCAGGCGGTGGAACGCCCCACCCATTCGTTCACCGTATCGATCCAACCGGCGAGCCGGAGCCAAGCGTGCACGGGACCCTCCTTGACGGATCGGGACGATACCGGGTGAACGCCCCCACCTCAACCGGTCGGGGGATTTGCCCTCGCCGTCGCGTGTTCTGCACCCCGGAACCCAATCCGGGGGGGCCGGTGGCCGATCAAGTAAGCACCCGTCCAGGAGGGCCACCCATGGCACCACCCACCGCCGTTTCGCCGCGGTTCAAGATGCTCGAGTTCAACCTGATCACCGACCTCGGAATCGAGGTCAAGGCCATCGTGTCCACCGCCCGCGGCGTACCGGCACGCATGGACGACAAGGAGGACTCTCCAGCGCCAAGCCCAAATGCGGAACGGGTCCTCCCGGAGTCCAGGCGTCGGTCCCTGCGTCTCTACAAGGCGGGCCTCTCGCTGCTCGGGGAGAACAAGATCGCCGATGCCACCAAGGCATTCGCCGAGGCGGCGGAGATCGAACCCGACAACCCCGTCCTCCTTTCCTACCTGGGTCTGACCCTGGCCATGGACCGGGGACGCGGACGGGAAGGGCTGGAGCTGTGCGAGCGCGCGGTCAAGCTCGACGCCTATCGGGTGGAGCTGTTCCACAACCTGGGACGGGTGTACCTGCTCAGCGGTAGACGCAAGAAGGCGTTGCTGGCCTTCTCCCGGGGCAAGGCGCTGGACCGGCAGCATCATCCCATCCAGGACGAACTCCAGGGAATGGGGATCCGACGCGGTCCCGTGTTCTCGTTCCTCCCCCGGGGCCATGCCGCCAACCGGATTGCCGGTCGGACCCTGTCCCGCCTCGGACTTCGCTAGGCGTCGCCCGGAGGCGCGTCCAACCCCACCAGTTCCAGCAGGGTGAGCGCGTTCGTGGTCGTGGCCACCCCGGGACGCATGAGGTAATCGAAGGTCATGGGCGGGTCTTCCCCGGGCCGGAAGGTCTCCCGGAAATGGACGGCAACCGCGCGCTCGGCCAGTTCCTCCACCCGGGCCAGTTCCAGGTCGTGGGTGGACACCGCGCCAAAGCCTCCCTCGTCGAGCAGGTGCCCCACCACCCGACGCACCGCGATGCGGCGTTCCACGCTGTTGGTCCCACCCAGGATCTCATCGAGAAGGAACAGGAACGCCTGGTCCGGAATGCGGGCGACCCGGAGCGCGTCATCAACGATCTCCTTGAGACGCCGCAACTCGGCCATGTACTTGGACACCCCCCGGGCCAGCGAATCCTCCACATGGATGCTGGTGGCCACCCGGACCGGGGGAAGGGTCAGGCGTGCGGCACACACCACGGATCCCGCCTGGGCGAGCACGCTGTTGATGCCGATGGAGCGGAGAAGCGTGCTCTTGCCCGACATGTTGGATCCGGTCACGAGCAGGAACGAGCCCTCGGGCCCCAACCTCACCGTGTTCCGCACGCAAGCGTTGTCGGGAAGGAGAGGATGTCCCAGGTCGGTCCCTTCCCAGCATGTGGCATCCGGGTCCACCTCGGGTTGGGACCAACCCGGGTGGTCGTGGGCCAACGCGGCCAACCCGCTCAGCGCCTCGTAGTGACCCAGCGATTCGAGCCATTCCCGGGCATGGGTCCCGCTCCGCTCCTGCCAGACCTCCATGGCGTGCAGGACATGAACGTCCCACAGGGTCATGGCCTGGATGGGGAGGTACATCTGTGACCGGCGCAGCTGGGCCATGTCGGCAAGCTTGGACAGCCGGCGGATGGACAGCGAGGCCCGGGCTCCGGTCTTTCCCATCGAATCGCGCAGACGGACCAGGAGAGGCGCCTGGACCGGCTCGTTCTCGATACGAGCAAACAGGTCCCGGTAGGCGCCGTAGGCTCCTTCCCGCGACTCGACCTGTTCGAAGAGGTCATGGATCCTGCGGGAGACCCGACCGCTCACCCCGAGATTGACGAGCAGTACCGCCAACCAGATCGGAAACGGCACCACCCCGGTGGCCTGCAGCAGGATGCCCAGCGGGAAAGCGAGGGCTAGGGCGCGCGAAGCCCACAGCAACCCGGGGTGACTCTCGAGCCAACGCGTCCCTTCCGCCCAGCGCAGGAACGGCTCATGGTCCCGGGTCGCGCCGCGGAGCGCGTCGGCCAGCCGCTCCAGTTCCTGGCGCGCGTCGAGATGGGGCGCCAGCTCGGCAACCGCTTCCTGGCGGAGGTGGATCGTTTCCGGCGTGGCCTCGTGGGTCAGCCAGGCGGCAAGGGTGGATCGACCGGGCGGGGTCTTGACCGTGCCCAGCAGCTGGAAGAGGGAGGCCCGGCCGAACAGGTCCAGATCGACGGCGGTCGAGGACGGGGTGAACGAAAGCGGTGCCGGCTCGGGTAGCCGTTCCCAGGCCCGGTCCAGACGGTCGAGCGCTTCGCGTTGAATCCGGGCCAGCGCGTCCTGACGTTTGCGCTCCCGCTCCACCGCACCATGGCGAACGACCAGCACGATCATGGCCAGGGCAAGCACGGCGGCCACGCCCCACAGGACCGGGTCGGGGTTGCCCAGGTCCCTCCCCCCGGCAATGAACGCGGCCAGGGCGGCCAGGAAGACCAGCAGACGGGCCCGGGAGAACCGGGTGGAGCGCAGGGCGAGCGCCCGCGAGGCGAGCATGGCCCGATCTTCCCGCTCCTCGTAACCTGCTCGAACCCGGTCGGTTGCCGCTGACATCGGGAGAGACTACCCCGATCACCCATCCCCGCCAAGGTCGCGAGACGCAGCGTGGATCGTGCACCCTGCCCGATACGTGCGAAATGCCACAATGGTCGGCCCCGATGAACCGATCACCCTACAGGGAACACCTTGTCCTCGCCGACAATCCCTGTAAGGACAGAACCATGAACGAAAGTCACGATCCCGACTTCACTCCCGCGCATCCCATCTTCGATATCACACCCGAGGAGCGTCTGCTCATCTGGGGGGTGGAGAGCAAGGTGGAGACCGAGCGCCGGCAGCGCACCCGCAAGGCGCCGCAGGTGCAGCCCCGGAGCTTCGACAATCGCGACCCCGAGTCGATGAATCCCGAGCGTTGGTTTCGCGCCGGACGCAACCTGCTCGAGAAGTCGGATTTCACCGAGGCCATCCGCGCGTTGCAGCGTGCGCTGGACCTCGCTCCGGAGCGTCCGCTCTATTGTTCGTACTTCGGTCTGGCCCTGGCCCTGAACAACCGCAGCAACGGTCGCGAAGGTGTCGCGCTCTGCGAGCAGGCGGCTCGGCGGGATCGTCGCCCGGAAACCCTGCTCAATCTGGGTCGGGCCTATCTCACCAGCGGCCGGCGCAAGAAGGCGTTCAAGGCGTTCGAGCAGGGGTTGGCCATCAATCGCGCGGACCCCGATCTGCGCTACCACATCCAGTCCATGGGTATCCGCCGATCCCCCCCGATCCCGTTCCTTCCCCGCGGACACCGGCTGAACATTCTCGCCGGCCGAACACTTAAGGCGGTCGGGCTCCGCTGACAGTAGACTCGAAGCATGGGCGCACCCGGGCCGGCTTCACCGCATCGTCTCGACAAGTGGCGAAACCTCCTCTTCCTTGCCCTGGCCGAACTCCTGGCCATGTCCCTGTGGTTCTCGGGATCCGCGGTGCTTCCCCAACTGACCGCGGCCTGGGAACTGGGCGACGCGGGTCGGGCCTGGATGACCCTCAGCGTGCAGCTGGGGTTCGTGGTCGGAGCGCTGATCAGCGCGATGACCAACCTGTCGGATCGCATGCGCCCTTCCCGTCTCATCGCCGTCTCGACCCTGGCCGGGGCCGCCGCTACCGGCCTGATGGCCCTGCTCGATCCGGCACCCGCGATCGCATTCGTGCTGCGATGCATCACCGGAGTGACCCTGGCCGGCGTCTATCCCCCCGGCATGAAGCTGGTCGCCACCTGGACCCGGGCCGATCGCGGGTTGGCCATCGGGATCCTGGTCGGCGCCCTGACCGCCGGGTCCGCGCTGCCCCACCTCGTCAACGCGATCCCCATCGCCGGGGTCGCCGGCATGCCCGACTGGCGGCTGGTGCTGGGTATCTGCGCCGGGCTGGCCGGGCTGGGGGCGATGATCGTTGCTCTCCTCGTACGCGAGGGTCCCTACCTCGCCGGTTCGGCTCCGTTCGACTGGCGCTACGCCGGGCGAAGCCTGACCGATCCGCCGTTGCGCCTGGCCAATCTGGGCTACCTGGGTCACATGTGGGAGCTCTATGCCATGTGGACCTGGGTTCCCATTCTCCTCATCGCCGCCTACGAGGCCGCCGGTTGGTCCGCGACCGGCGCCCGGGTGGCCGGGTTCGCCGCGGTGGCCATCGGGGCCCCGGGCAGCGTCCTGGCCGGGCTCCTGGCCGACCGTTGGGGACGGACCCGGACCGCGGCAACCAGCCTGCTCGTTTCCGGTGTCTGCTGTCTGGTCGTGGGCGTTCTCTTCCACAGCCCGGTCCTGCTCACCGCGGTCTGCCTCCTGTGGGGGTTCGCGGTGGTCGCCGACAGCGCACAGTTCAGCGCGGCGATCAGCGAGCTGGCCGACCCGCGCTACGTGGGAACCGCGCTCACCCTTCAGACCAGCCTGGGGTTCCTGCTTACCATGGTCAGCATCGCGCTGGTTCCCCCCATGGTGGAACGGCTGGGATGGGAGTGGGTGTTCGTGATCCTCGCCGCGGGACCGGTGCTGGGAATCTGGAGCATGCTGCGCTTGAGGGGGCGCCCCGAGGCCGTGGCCATGGCCTCGGGGAACCGCTAGGCGGATCGCCTGGACTCTACCGGGGCCTCAGGCCCTCGGCTCGGCGTCCTGCCCGGCCCAGGCGTTCATGGTCCCGATCTCCGAGTTTCCCGACTGCTTGGCGTAGAGAAACAACTGGAGCTTGTAGGCGCTCATCCACGGATAGCTTACCGTCGCCAAGGCGTCTCCCAGGGGCAGCGTCTGCCCGGTCACGTGGGTCGCGTCCCGACCGAGATCGGTTTCGCTCAGGTTCCCCAGCAGTTCCCTGAGCTCCTCGATCTGCCGATCCATGAGACCCGGAAAGTCCTCCGGCGTCATCTCGGCCACGCGCTCGGAGTACCCCTTGTAGAACTCCCAGGAGTTCTCCGCGAAGCAGCGAGCTGAGGCGATTCCGATGATGGCCAGGTACTTGAGCAGTTCCAGCGTGGAGCGCTGACCCGGCGTGGGCCGATAGTCGAACGTCCCCTCGGGAAGCTTGGTGAACAGGTGCTGACAGATGCGGCACTCGCGGATCATGGCACGGGTATAGGACTCGAGTGAAAGCATGGATCTCCTTGGGGGGGCCGGTCCGTACCGGCCCGGGGGCTAGGTTTCGCCGAAGTCCTCACCCAGGGACTGGCGCTCGAACGTCTCCGGGGAACCCGAGAACATCTCCCGGGACCATTCCACGAACTCGTCCCAGAATTTCTTCGCTTCCTCCACCAGGCCCTGCTCCAGGAGCCACTCCCGGTATGCCTCGGCCCGGCGTTTGAGCTCGGGGTATTCCTCTTCGTTGAACTTGCGCAGCAGCTCCTCGCTGTGTTCGCGCGAGTCCTCGAGGAACCGATCCATGGACTCCCTGAGCTCGGCGGCCTGCTCCGAGTCGGCATAGTCCTTGGCCCGCTCCATCATGCCGCGGGCCCCTTCAACCAGGCTGTCCCAGGCCTCGGCGGTCTTCTCCCGGGCCCCTTCGAGGCTGCGCAGGCTGCGATCCGCCCACCCCTCGACCGGCTCCAGGATGTCTCCCGGTTCGACCGGCGTGCGCACCGCGACGTCCCGGTCTTCGATCCGCACCACGTGCCGTTTCTTCTTCCCGTCCTTGACCGTGTCCACCAGGTAGTCCGCCTCGCGATAGGGCAGACCGGCGTACTTGGCGTCGACCCGCAACTGCACTGCCACCGCCCCCCCCTCGTCGAGATCCACGTCCCTCACCTCGCCGATGCGGATCCCCTTGTAGACCACCGCGTCTCCCTTGGACAAGGGCACGGAGTCGTCAAAGGCCAGGATGAAGCTCAACGCATCGCCGACTCCCCCACCGCACGCCGCAACGGACAACGCGACAAGGAGACACAGCCCCCCCAGGGTCGCCCGCATCACCTACGCGCCCTCTCCACCGGACGCGTCCCCGCCGTTGCTCGTCCCGCCCCCCCGGGCCGTCTCCTGCGACTCGGCAACCTTGCCCAGGAACTCGGGTAGGGCGATGCCGGCCTGCTGGGCGAGCTCGTGCATGGGCGGCAGCGAGCCGATCAGGCTGCTGAGGAAACCGGCGGTGGTGCCACGGCCGTTCGCGCCGCCCCCCGCGGAGTCCCACACCGTGATCTTGTCGATCTGCAGGTTCTGGATCGCCTTCACCTGTTCGGCCACCAGTTCCGGGAGCTTCTCGATGATGAGCAGCGAAGGCGCCAGCTCCTTGCGGTCGCCGCACACCTTGATGAGCTGTTCGTATCCGGATGCCTTGGCCTGGAGCACCTTGCGCACCCCCTCGGCCTCGGCTTCGTACTTGGCCAGAACCGCATCCGCTTCGCCGCGGGCCACGCGCCGGATCCGTTCCGCCTCGGCCTCGGCGTCGATCTGGATGGTTTCCTTCTCCACGATCTGGCGGGCCAACTGCTCCTTGCGCAGGCGCGCTTCCTCCTGCTCCTTCTCGGCCAGCAGGACATCGCGGGCGGACTGGGCCATGGCCACTTCCCCGCGCCGGCGCGCTTCGGCTTCCCGCTCGGCCAGGGTGGCGTTGAAGTCGGCAATGGAGGCGCGGGACTTGTTCTCCCCCTCGACCGCGGTGGCCTCGAACTCGGCCACCCGCATCCGCTGGGTCATCTCGGCTTCCTTCTTGCCCTGCACGGTCACCGCGGCCTGCTGGGCCACCGCGACCTCGCGCGACCGCTCCGCCTCGGCCTCGCCGGACACCCCGGCCGCCTCCAGGGTGGCAAGCTCGATGCGTCGCTTGCGCTCCGCCTCCTTCTGGCCGATGGCCGAGGTGGTGCCCTGGTTGGCAACCTCGACTTCCTTTTCCCGATCCGCGCTGGCCGTACCGATGGCACCGGTCCGCTCGGCTTCCGCCACCTCGATCCGGGCCTGGTTCACCGCCTCGGCCGCCGCCTTGCGGCCGATGGCCTCGATGTACCCGGACTCGTCCGTGATGTCGCGGATGTTCACGTTGATCACGTCGAGCCCGATCTTGTTGAGCTCGAAGCCCACGTTCTGGTTCACCAGGTCCAGGAACTTCTCGCGATCCTGGTTGATCTCCTCGATGGAGAGGGTGGCGATCACCAGACGCATCTGCCCCAGGATGATGTCCCGGGCCTGGGAAGCGATCTCGGGATCCCCCAGCCCCAGCAGACGCTCGGCGGCATTGTTCATGATGTCGGGGCGGGTCGAGATCCCGATGGTGAAGGTCGAGGGGACGTTCACCCGGATGTTCTTCTTGGAAAGCGCCGAGGTGAGATCGATCTCCACGGTCAGCGGTTCCAGGGAGAGGTAGGCGTAGTCCTGCAGCAGCGGCACGACAAAGGTTCCGCCACCATGCAGGCACTTGGCCGCGCGGGAATCCGCGACCTTCCCGTACACCACCAGCACCCGGTTGGACGGGCACCGCCGGTATTGCCGGACCAGGATGGTGAGGAAGAAGAGAACGAGCAGGACCGGGACCACGATGAGGGCCACCGCTCCCAGTCCGCCGAACCCCAGCGTCTGGATCATCGCGAAGTGTGTCATGAGGGCTTCCTTGGTCAGCGCTCCGAACGGCTCAGGTGCCGGTCGGCTCCACAATCACGGATTCATCATCCTTCGTGCTCGTCACCCGGACTTCGGTAAACGAGTCGATGCCTTCCCCGGCACTGGCCGCGCGCAGGATCATCCGCCGGCCGGACACGGTCACCTCGACCTGGCCCGACCCCTGCCCCCTGGGGGGAATGCGGGTGTACACCCGGCCGGTGCGGCCCACCGCCGTGGCCACGTCGTACTGGACGTGACTGTTGAGGCGGCGAGTGAAGTACATGAGCCCCGACGCGGCCAGCATCATGAGGAACCCGAAACCGGCCGCGATGAAGGACGAGACCAGGGACGACAATCCCCAATCGATACGACAGGCGAGCCCCATCCAGCCCGCGCCCATGAAGAAGGCCAGGATCGAGAGCAGGGAGAAGAAGGCAAAGGCGCCTTCGGTGTGGCCCCCGGCATCCACATCGAGGTCCCCGTCCGCATCCCCGCCGAAAGCCGACGCGGCAAGACGAATGAGAAAGAGGAAGGTACCCACTCCGGCCATGACCACGTAGACCACCACGTCGACGCCGCGGTTGACGAGTTCGGTCCAATCGAAGAGGGCGTCGAACATGCCCGGGGTCCTCCACCAGGGTTGGCCAGGGATGGATCGCGCATCCACGGGACCGTTCCGGGTCCGTGGGCGGACTCGGGCCGAGTGTGTCCCATCCCGACGGTTTCCGTCAATTGACGGGGACCTTCGGGGTCAACCGGGTTGTTACCGGGGCGCTACTCCCAGTTCCTCCAGGTAGGCTTCCTGCCCGTTGCCGTGCAGGTTCCAATAGGGAACCCGCAGGGTACCGGTCAACTCACCCGAGTCCGGAGGCAGGTTCCAGCGGAGGATCCGGTGGGGATAGGCAACCTCGACGTCCACCGTGCCGCGGCGATCCCCGGTCTCGATCTCGAGGGTCGAGGCGAGGAACGTCCCGGCCGGGACGGTGACCTCGGCCGGCTCCGGAGCCCGGCGCAGGATGGCTTCCCCCCAGACCTGGGGACGATGTCGAAGCCGGCTGACGAACGCACCGGGCAGGAAGGGAACGGTGCGGGCTTCACCGGGGGCAAGAAACTCCCCCCGCAGGCCACGCAGGACGATGAACAGCATGTCCTCGGACACGCCCCCGACCGGATGAGGCAGGTCGATGACCCCCGACTCCCCCTCGAAGTAGCTGTGGTACCGGCCCGACACGCGTCCCGCGTCGAACCGCATGTCCTGGAAGACATGTCCGCACCACTCGGCGCTGGAGAAGCTCACCTTGAGGGGGCTCATGTCCCGGGTCCGCACGAAGGCGGAGATCATGGTGTTGTAGTCGTAGATCCCGGTCTGGAAGTCCCGGACGAAGTTGAGCTTGAGCGCATCCACCGCGTCCTGTGGATGGATCGACGGGTCATCCACCTTCACCCGGCTGGTCTCGCTGAGCGGTTCGGTGACGAAGATCATCACCGCCGTCCCCTCCCGGCGCTCGCCGTAGCGTTCCACGCGGTAGCGATAACCGTCGAGTTCGGCCTTTCCATCGTGCCAGTGATCACCGAACGGATCCGCCTGGGACAGGGAGGGAAGCAGCGTCAGCAGGACGAGAACAGGGACACATCGTTTACCGGTCATGGGTGGGCCTCCACGGGTACTACCGGAAAGCATACGCTTTCCTTCCCGGGCTCAGGAGCCCCGTACCGCCTCGATGACCCGATACCGGGCGTCCTCCTGCAGGACCCGAACCGACGCGAACCCGCTCCGCAATTCGGGGAAGTAGTCGAGGAAGCGGTTCGCGACCAGCCGCAGTCTGCCCCCGGGGCGGATGAACGACGGTATCCGGGCCAGGAACTCGCGCGTGGCGGTGGAGTCGGTCACCTG
Source organism: Candidatus Eiseniibacteriota bacterium (assembly GCA_942491735.1). Taxonomy (GTDB): domain Bacteria; phylum Eisenbacteria; class RBG-16-71-46; order JABDJR01; family JABDJR01; genus CALOCN01. Next base: position 2,979,618 of record CALOCN010000014.1, read on the forward strand.
GCCGGCATGGAAGGGTGGATTGGTGAGAACCACATCGTAGGGGCCGGTCAGTTCCGAGGTTCCATCGGTAGGAATCACGGAAATCCCCGAGACCGGATTCGCGTCTACGGTGCGGCGCGCGGACTCCAGGGCAAACGCATCCACGTCCGCCAGTTCCACGGCGCACCCGGGATGAACCCGGGACGCGGCCACCCCCAGGACACCGGCGCCGCACCCCCAGTCCAGCAGACGTTGCGGACTCTCCAGGGGATCCGATTCCAGCGTCCGCAGCAGACGCTCCGTGCCCGCGTCCAACTCACCGTGGGAGAACACCCCCGGCAGGGTGACCATCCATAGTGACAGCGGACCGGCCTGGACCTGGATCCGGACCGCGCCGTCCGGGGGTGGGGCCGTGTTCTCCCGCGTTGCCATGACCAGTCGCGCGTGACGACCGGAGTCCCGATCGACCACCGGTCCGACCCGTTCCGGGACCTCCCGTTCCAGGGGCCGGACCCCGCTCCGGTTGGGTCCGACCGCGATCACCCCACCCCCCACCGGAACGCAGGCCGCAACCTGACCCAGCGAGACCGCGGCCCGGGCGCGGGACTTGGGCACGAACAACACGGCGAGGTTCACCGATTCATCGAGGGTCGCGCCGAACCAACAGGTCACGCCGGGCTGAGCCCGCTCCCGGTCCGCCACATAGCGCCCATAGTGGTCGTGCCAGATCACCAGCCGGGTCGGGGTCGGGTCGAACGCGCCGGGCAACCCCGTCTCGTACGGCAGGGCCAGGAGCACGGATGCGGGAGCCACCCGATCCAGGACGCGCCCCACCAACTGCGCACTGCCGCTATAGGCGCGCGAGACGGGGGTCACCCCCGGGGTTCCTGGTCCGCATGGCTGAGATACCGCGTGGCATGGGCGGATGGGCTTGACGCGGCGGACTCGTGGGAACGGAACGCTTCGGGATGATGCGTGTCCCACCACTGGTCGGCCCGGTCGGCACTCCAGTCCCGCTCCCGCACGATCGCGCGCAACGTCGCCGCCAGATCGCGTGCGCTCACCGGGCGATCCCCGGGCGACTTGGCCAGGCACTGGAGGACAATCGCGTCCAGCGCCGGGGGAATGGGTGTTTCCACCTGGGTCGAGGGCACCAGCGGCGCCTCGGTCACGTGCGCCACCGCCATCTGCATGGCGTCGTCCCGTTCGAACAGCGGCCGCCCGGTGATCAACCAGTAGGCGACCGCCCCCAGGGCATACAGATCGCTGGCCGGGGAGGTCTCTCCCCGACTGATCGTCTCCGGCGCCATGAAGGCCGGCGTCCCGACCTGGGTCCCCGCCACGGTCAGATCCGGGGAGGCGGTCTCCCGACGTCCCGCGCCCGCGGCCAACCCGAAGTCCAGGACCTTGAGCACATCGGTCTGGATCCCGAGACGGGTCAGGAACAGGTTGGCCGGCTTGATGTCGCGGTGCACGAGGTCGTGCTCGTGGGCCTCGGCCAGCGAGTCGCAGGCCTGAACCAGGAGATGGATCACCCGCTCCGGTGGCACCGGGCCCCAGCGTTGCACCAGGGTGTGCAGGTCCACCCCTTCCAGCAGTTCCATGACGTAGAAGAACGCTCCGTCATCGGCGCGGCCAAAGTCGTAGAGCTCCACGGTGTGGATGGAACGGAGGGTGGCGGTGACCTGGGCCTCGCGCTCGAAGCGACGGGCGAAGGTCTCCGTGGCCCGATCGGGGAGCACCATCTTGATCGCGGCGGGCCGGGCCAGGAACCGATGCCGGGCGCGCCAGACCTCCCCCATTCCCCCCGCCCCGATGCGTTCTTCCAGGAGATAGCTGCCCATGCGTCGCGCGTCGGCCGCGTCCCGGGAGAGCCCATGGGCGATGCGGGACGCATAGGTCGCCAACCCGGCGGCAAAGAGCGCGGGCACCAGCACCCGCACATAGGTGTCCGCAGCAGCCTCCACCCCGGTGAACATTCCCAACGCCCAGACCGTTGCCGGTGCCAGCCATGCCGCGGTCAGGGCCACGAACGCGGCGAAGCGCGGAGGGAGGGGAACCACCAGGGGGAACACCACGATGAGCGGTTCCAGCCAGGTGACCTCGGGAACGGCATGGTCCCGTTCCCACGCGGTCAGGGTCCCCACCGAGGCGGCCACCGCGCACAGGAACCACTCCAACACCACCCCGGCCACCAGGGCAACCCGGTGCGAGCGCCGCCGGTCCCGCACCAGGGCAATGACCCCGATCGTGAGGACACTGCTCACGACCAGGGCGACGAAGGTCGCCCGCGCGTGAAGCGCCGTACCCACCCCGGCCATCTGGAAGACCAGGGTGACGCAGACCCCTACTCCGTAGACGGCCAGGAGGGCCCACGCCAGGCGCAGGAGACGGCCCCGGGCCTGTTCGGCAAGCTCCGCCCCCAGCCCCCAGGCCAGGGACGACTCGGCCGAGGGAGCGGCCAAGCGGGCGCGACGGGAAAAGGACATGCGGAGCTCCGGAGCTACCGCTCCAGGAACACCTTGCGCGTCTCCTGGTGGGTCGAGGTGCGCAACCGGATGTAGTACAGACCGGCCGGAGCCTGCTCGCCCGAGTCCAGGCGTCCATCCCAGGCCAGCTCGTGTGCGCCCACCCCGTAGGTCCCCTCGCCCAGACGGCCGACCCGGCGTCCCGAGGTATCGAAGACCGAAACGTCGACATGGTCCGACTCGGGGAGCACGAACGAGACCACGGTCCGTCCGCGAAACGGATTGGGGCTGGGAACGAGCAGGAGCGGTCTGGCGAGACCGGCCACGTGGACATCGGGTGTGCCGAGGGTGCAGTTCTTCTGCCGATAGATGACATAGAACACCCAATCCCCGGTGACCCCGGCCACACAGGCATCCAGCCAACCACCCGGAATGGCCTTGATCACGTTCTTGCCGCCCCCCTGGCATCCGTTTCCGTCATGCACCACGCTGGGGGCGAAGATATCCCCCGCGTTCTGATTCAGGAACTGCAGGGTCACGGTGAACGGGCCGCTGGCAACTTCGGGCGCGCCGAGTTGCGCCTCCAGATCGAACTCGTTGACAAACCCGTCGTTGAGAAGCGGTCCGGGAAGGGTGGCCAGGGGCGCGCCGGGGCTGGGCAGACCCGCGGGGTAGATGCGGATCTCCTGCTCCAATGACTGCGGGGCGCCGCCGAACTGCGAGCCCCAACCGATGCCCACCTTGAGGATCTCGATCGGGTAGTGACCGGCCGGGGCGTCGACCACGATGCCGGCTTCCTCGCCCTGCACGAAGCAGGGGCAGGACACGGTGCCGACACCGGTGAAGTGGGCCAAGGTGGGTTCGGCCGGACACTGCGCATACAACGCGGCCGGGGCATGCGCAACGACAACGGGTACGGCAAGAACCGCGCAGAGGATGAGAATGCGAGCGGAACGTGACGCGCGCGAGCGCGTCCTGGGAACACCGTGCATGAGAGCTCCTTCGGCTGATCCGGGCAGCTGCTGGTGATTCCCCCTCAGGTTGAAGGCTGACCATAGCACGCCTCGCACCCGTCGTCGTGTTGCACGTTGCACGGCCCAAACAGGAAACGGGGCGCCCCCAAGGAGCGCCCCGTCAAGGCGTTGCCATCCGAACCGCAAGCAGGATCTAGTCGTCGGCCCCGGACTTGATGGCGCCCCAGGTCGCTCGCTCGACCGGAACCGGCGCGTCGAACTGGATGGTCAGGGTGGGGCGGAGCCCCGGCGAGGCCTCGCGCGACCCAAGAGCCCGCGCCGTGAAGCCCACGGACTCATCGCCCAGGAGCAGCCAGCCGTGGTTGTTGGCCGGGTTGTCCAGCATGTCCTGCACATCGGCAATGAGACCCGCATCGGTCCACGTGCAAAAACCCGACACCGGCATGGCCGTGGTGGCGCTGGCCCCTGGATTGAAGTCGCCGCCCGGCGTAGCCCACGCGGTGGCGCTGAAGAATCGGTGCACCCAGGTCGCGCTGTTGGCGGTGGCGCCCCCACCGGCCCCCTGACCCGATCCCGCCACGGACGTACCTTCGCCCCAGCTTGCGGTCACCCGATGGGCACTCGTGTTCCGGGGAACGCCGTCAATCGACTGCAAGACCAGCACGCCCAGGGTCACCCCGGTGATGGTGGAACCGGAAGGCAGGCTCCCGGCCACGTCGAAGTGCAGCAGGGCCCGACGCAGGAAATCAAAGCCCTGTCCGGTGCGCCCGACAAAGAGGCGTGTCCCCAGACCGTTGCTGAGCGAGCCCGGCCCACTCTGATACAGCGTGTTGTCCTGGCTGGGCTCAAGCACAATGGAGGCGCCGCATGCCGGCGACGCGGCCAGGAGAAGGGAAAAGAGAACAGCTAGCGACCTGACAACGGGCATGGGGACCTCCTCCAGCAGCAGGGCAAGGCAGCAAGAACAACGGCGGGGCTCCCTCCAGGGAACACCCCCCCGAAAGATGCGGCTCCAGTATACCACCTCGGGCAAGCCCCACCGCAATCGAGGAGCGAGCCCCTAGAGTGTTGAACAGGAGCGTATTGGACCGGTCCATTACGTGTGCTACCGTGACGAGCGGAGGTTTCCCCCATGCTGCGCCTGACCCTTGGCATCCTGCTCCTGCTCCCGGCGACCCCCCTCGCCGCACCGGTCCACACGTCCTACCTGTGGCACATGCATCAACCCATCTACTGGCCGGAGCGCAGCACCTGGAACGGGACCGCCTACGAGTTCGCCTACGAGACCCTCACCCTGGGCAGCGCGCAGAACGACGTCCACGCGATCTTCAACAAGGACGACCGGGTGCGGGACTACCAGGACTACCCGAAGCTCGCCATCCAGTCGGTCCTGGGGCACCCCGACGCGGGAGCCCAGGTCAGCTTTGCCGGCTCGCTCATCCAGAACCTCAACAGCCTGGCCGTGGCCGGCTGGAACGGGGGGCGCTACCCCACCAACTGGTGGCAGCCCTATCGGGACGCGCACAGCTGGACCACCTCGGGGGGGCGCACCCGGATGGACCCGGTGATCGTCGCCTTCCACCACAGCATCAACCCACTGGTGGATGAAGCGGTGTTCCGGAAAATGATCCAGGCCCAGAAAGCCATCATGCCGGGCACCTGGGGCAACGCAACCCCATCCACCGGATTCTTCCCCGCCGAGATGTGCTTCAGCGAACGGTTGATCCCGGTCCTGGAGTCCGAAGGCATCGACTGGTCCATCGTGGCCGACGTGCACATTGCCCGCGCCTGCGCCGACTATCCCTGGGTGGCGCACGAGGACAACTGCGACCCCCCCAACCCCGCGGATCAGATCAACCCGGCCCAGGGAAGCTACACCGCGCAGTCCATCAGCCGCGGGGTCACGGTCAAGGTGCCGGCCCCGTACGCGCTGCGCCCACACTACGCGGAATACGTGGACGCCGCGACCGGCGCGGTGTCGCGTATCGTGGTCGTCCCGGCGGCCAACGCCATGTCCTGGAACGAGGGGTACGGCCTGTACGGGACCGGCGAGATCGACGCCATTGCCTCGCAGAACGATCCCGCCAACCCCATGCTGATCCTCTTCGCCCATGACGGCGACAACGCATGGCAAGGAGGCTCGTCGTACTACAACGAGAACGTCTCCCAGTTCACCAACGCCGCCGCGGCCCAGGGCTACGAGCCCACCACCATCGGTGAGTACCTCGCCGATCATCCGCCCGCGCCCAGCGACGTGGTGCATGTCGAGGACGGCGGCTGGGTCAACGCCGACGGCGACTTCGGTTCGCCCCAGTTCATCAACTGGAACTGGCCCCTGGTCAACGCGTCGGGTCAGTTCGATATCCCGGGCGGGTGGGCCGAGGACGAGCGCAACTGGGCCGTGCTGACCGCCGCGGTCAACCACGTCCTCACCGCCGAGGCGGTCGCCGGAGCCCCGGACGCGAACCGCGTGGTGGATCCCCAGCTCCCCGGGTCCACCGACATCGACACGGCGTGGCACTTCCTCCTGGCCGGGCACGAGAGCGGGTACATGTACTACGGCTCCGCGCTCGACATGGAGGTCAAGCCCACCCTGGCCGCCAACCGGGCCGTGGAGCACGCCCTGGCCGCGATCGGCACCGGCGCCGACACCACCCCTCCCACCATCTGGATCCCCCAACGTTTGCCGTGGAACCCGGGAGGACGGGGCGGCGGCTCGCTGTGGGGCTACCCCGGGGAGAACGGCGCCGCCATGACGCGCGACTTCCACGTGTGGACGTTCGTCCATGACGTGAGCGGCCTGAGCACGGTCGCCCTCAAGGTGCGCGAGGACCTCGACGGCGCCAACGACCCCGCGTCCCACGACAACGAACTCTACGCGGGAGGCCCCGAGGTTGCGGCATGGACCACGCTCCCCATGAACGTTCGCGCCTTCCCGGCCGGCAACGTCCACAACAACCCGGAGATCGATTTCTTCGTCATGCCGACCGCCATCGCCGACCAGTACTGGCTCGAGCTCACCGGATACGAGGACGTGCTGCTGGACTACTACGTCGAGGCCACGGACATCCACGGCAACGTCCGCAGGAGCCCCATCCAGCATGTCTACGTGGGGACCGGCGACGCGGGGGGCGGCCCGGGTGCCGCGGTCACATGGACCCCGGAAACCCCCAGTGCCGGCGGCACCCTGACCGTCACCTATGATCCGGTGGCGGGGACCCTCGACGACGCCACCAGCCCGGTGTGGATTCATGTGGGACACAGCGGATGGACGGGAGTGCTGTCCCCGGATCCGCCCATGACCTGGGATCCGGTCGACGCGGTGTGGACCTACACCTACGCGGTCCCCACCTCGGCAACCAGCGTCCAGTTCGTCTTCACCGACGGGGCCGGGGCGTGGGACAACAACGGTGGCGCGGACTGGCACGTATCGGTGGCAGGGAGCGCCCCCCCGCCCTACCTGATGGACGGAACCCTGGACACCGGTCCCGCCGTGGTGGGAGCCTGCGCCAACGGCACGCTGTACGCCGAGTACGACGGTACCTGGCTCTACGTCGCGACCCCACTCGGAACGCTGGGCGGCGTGGACCGATTCCTCTTCGTGGCCGACGCGGCCACCGCCGGCACCCGCGCCGCGCCGTGGGGCAAGAGCGGCACGGTGGGCACCTTCGACCGCTTCATCGGCAACGAGGAGTCCAACGGGTGGGCGGGCTGGTTCGATGACACCGAAACCGTGACCACGAGCGGGGTCAGCGTCGCGGCCGGGGCGGTGCTGGAAGGCATGATCGATGTCGCCGCGGTGTGGGGCACGCCGCCGTCCACGTTGCGACTCGCCCTGGGCACCTACGGATCGGAGGACGGCGGCGCACTCGCCAACCAGGTGGCCTGTGGCAACGCCGACGGGAATCTCGACGTGGCGGAGTGGATCACCCTCTCGCTTGCGGTGGCCGATGCACCGTCGTGGGTCCCCCGGACCCCCGTCCAGGTCACCCTGGCCAACCCGGTCCGGGGCCGACTCACCGCCTCGGTCCGCGCGCCGACCGGAATCCTGGATGCCTGGGTCCTGGACGTCCGAGGCCGACGGGTGGCCCGGTTGGAGCCCCGGGGAACCGGTTCCGACTTCACCCTCAACTGGAATCCGAGCCGCCAAGTGGCTTCTGGCATTTACTTTCTGAGCATTCACACCCAGGAACACCGAGCCACCCGGAGATTCGTCCTGCTACAATAGCGCCTCGCCCACCCCGCCCTGTGTGCTGCACCCGGACCGGCTCGACCGGTCAACGGACGGTCCCCCTTATGGTCACCCCAGCATCTCCCGGAACGGGAGTCGCGACTCCTGTCGGTTCCGGCGGCTACATCCCCGCCCTGGATGGACTACGGGGTATGGCCATCCTGCTGGTGCTGTGGCATCACTTCTTCCATCCGTTCTTCCAGAACGTCCAGCCGGATGCGTTTCTCATCGACCTCAGCCGCTTTGGTTGGAGTGGCGTGGATCTCTTCTTCGTCCTCTCGGGATTCCTGATCACCGGCATTCTCCAGGACACCCGGGGCAAGCCGGGCTACTTCACCAACTTCTTCGCCCGACGCATCCTGCGCATCTTCCCGCTCTACTTCGCGGTGCTTGGCGTCATCTACTTCGTTTTCCCCCTGCTTCCCGACCCGCGCTTCCCGGCCTACGTCGCGGACAGCGCCCCGGACCAGGTCTGGTTCTGGACCTACCTCACCAACGTCAAGATCGCGGCCAACACCGAGTGGTACCCGCATGTGCTGCCCAACATCTACTGGTCGCTGGCGGTCGAGGAGCACTTCTACCTCCTGTGGCCGTTCGTGGTCTTCTTCCTCAAGCCCCGGGTTCTCATGCGCGTGTGCATTCTTCTGCTGGGGGCCTGCCTCCTGCTGCGCACCGTGCTGACCCTCAACGGCGCGGACCCCCTGATCACCTTCGTGCTCACGCCCTGCCGCATCGACACCCTCGCCGTGGGTTCCTTCCTCGCCGTGCTTGCCCGCACGGAGGGAGGACTTGCCGCCGCCCGTCCCTGGGCGGTGCGACTCTTCATGCTGGGAGGGTTGGCTCTGGCCTCCATCTTTGTCGTGGAGGGACGCATCATCGCCATGAGCGACCTGGTGCGTACGGTGGGGTTCACCCTGGTCGCCCTCTTCTATGGCAGCGCGTTGGTTCTGGTGCTCACCGCCGGGCCGGCCACCCGGTTGACCCACGCCTTCAACAACCCGGGACTGCGGGCGTTCGGCAAGTACAGCTACGCGCTCTATCTCCTGCACGGACCGGTGGGAACGTTTCTCGTGGACGTGATCCAACCGGAACGTTTCCCCCGCATCGGGGACTCGATGATCCTCGGCATGACGGTGTACTGCGTCGCCGCCATGGCGGTCTCACTGGGCGCGGCCTGGATCTCCTGGCACCTCGTCGAGCGCCACTTCCTGGCTCTGAAGCGATTCTTCCGCACCCAGGACGCCCCCACCCCGGCGCGGGGTCGCGCCCCGGCCACCGTCCAGGCGGCCGCTCCCCCGATCGATCCCACCTAGCTCAGGACGCCTGCTTGGGCGTGAAGTTGGGTTCCAGCATCAGATCCTCGATCCGCGTCTGGCGGAACCCGTTCTCGATGGTGGCCAACGACTGATCGAGCGCGCGGTGGAGCGGACACATCACGTGCTCGTGATCCGGTCGCCCCAAGGGGCACTTGCGGATCCGCATGATGGGATCCACCGCGTCCAGGACATCGAGCACCGTCATCTCCGTGCTGGATCGGGTCACCGTGAAGCCTCCCCCCAGCCCACGGCGGGAGTCCACCAGTCCGGCCCGACTCAGACTCTGCAGCACCTTGGCCAGATAGCCGGCGGGGATCTGTGTGTGCTTCGCGATCTCACCGTTGGTCAGTCGTTCCCCACGGCGCTCACTCAGATAGACCACGGCCCGTAGCGCGTATTCAGCGGTCTGCGAAATCACGGCCCTCTCCTTCGTTATTTGGAATCCAGATATTCTGGACATTCATGTCTTGATATCCAGTTTAAGGGGTCGTTAAATGAATCACAAGACTTTCGACCCCTGAAGGAGGCAGTCATGAGGATCATTCAGAGAATCGATCACCGGTCCCGGAAGGTCGCCATTCTCCTTGCAGCTGGTGTAACCGCGCTGGTCGTGGTCGGGTGCGGAGGCGGCGGCGCGACGGATCAGGAGGCCCCCGGTTCCACCCCCTCCCCCAACGCCGCCGCCGGTGGACCGGTCTCGGCCCTCAACCAGGGCCCCATGGCGATCGAGACGGTCAAGTACAACCCGGGGATGGCGGACTGGGGCGAGAAGGCGTTCGCCAAGCGCTCCTGCACCACCTGCCACACCCTGGGAGAGAAGAAGCAGGGTCCGGACCTCACCGGGGTCGCGGCGCGCCGAACCGAAGCCTGGATGCGCAAGATGATCACGGACCCGGAGTGGATGGTGAAGAACGACCCCATCGCGCGCGACCTCTACGGCAAGTACGCGCTCGAGATGGCGAACCAGCAGGTTCCCGATCAGGACGTGGACGCGATCATCCAGTTCCTCGTCCGCGAAAGCCAGTAATGCACTCGATGCCGGCATCGTCCGGCGGGAGGTTAGGTGTCATGACACGGATTCTCGGCCTCAGAAAACACTGGGTGGGCTGGGCGCTCACCGCAACCCTGGCCATCGGGTTCGCCGCCTGCCAGGGAGCAGGAACCAACGGCGGCTCCACCGGGAGCGACGCGGCCGACCGCGTCTACGTAGCGCCGGGCGAGTACGACGACTACTACGCGTTCCTCTCCGGCGGCCACTCGGGACAGGTCTTTGTCTACGGCCTCCCCAGCGGCCGTCATCTGAACACCATCCCCGTGTTCACCCCGGAGTCGGCCAGCGGTTGGGGATACGACGAGGACTCCAAGGCCATGCTGAACGGTTTCACCTGGGGGGATGCGCACCATCCCGCCCTGTCCGAGACCAACGGCGACTATGACGGGCGCTGGCTGTTCATCAACGACATGGCCAACGCCCGCATCGCGCGCATCGACCTCGATGTGTTCAAGACCAAGCAGATCCTGGGACCGCTTCCCAACGTCTCGGCCAACCACGCCTCGACCTTCCTCACCGAGAACTCCGAGTACGTCTTCGCGGCCAGCCGGTTCTCGGCCCCGGTCCCCAACAACAAGTACCAGTCCATCGACTCCTACAAGAACACCTTCAACGGGCTCATCGCCGCCGTGGCCATCGACGGAAACGGGACCATGTCCCTGGACTACGAGGTGCTGACGCCCCCCTTCCACTGGGACAAGTCGGATGCGGGCAAGGGCCCGAGCCATGGGTGGGTGTTCTTCAGCTGCTACAACTCGGAGCAGGCCTACTCGGTGCTCGAGATCAACGCCAGCCAGAACGAACGGGACTTCATCGCGGCACTCAACTGGCAGAAGGGCAAGGAGGCCATCGCCGCCGGCAAGTTCCGCATGGTGGAGGGAGCCAAGGTGATCGATCCCAAGGATGTCCCTGGGCTCATGTACCTCCTCCCCACCCCCAAGTCCCCCCACGGGGTGGATGTGGATCCGTCCGGTACCCTGGTCATCGGCAACGGCAAGCTGGCCGCGGTCACCGTGGTGCACAGCTTCGAGAACTTCAAGAAGGCCATCGCCGAAGAGGACTTCATCGGCGAATTCGGCGGCATCCCGGTGGTGCGCTACGAAGCGACCCGGATCGCCGAGGTGCCGGTGGGTCTGGGACCGCTCCACACCCAGTTCGACGGCCGCGGCTTCGCCTACACCAGCCTCTTCCTGGACAGCCAGGTGGCCAAGTGGAGCCTCGAGACCTTCGAGGTGGTGGACAAGGTGGACGTGCACTATTCCATCGGCCATCTCACCGCATCGGAAGGCGACACCAAGCATCCCACCGGGGACTGGCTCCTTGCCCTCAACAAGATCTCCAAGGACCGCTACCTCCCCATGGGCCCCACCCACCCCGAGGGCGCGCAGCTGGTGGACCTCAACACCCCGACCATGGAGCTCATTCTCGACATCCCGACCTACATGGAGCCCCACTACGGACAGATCATCAAGGCGGACAAGGTGGCGCCCAACGTCCTCACCATCTTCCCGATCGAGGACAACCACCATCCGTTCAAGGCGCTCAACGAGGAGGAGACCGGACTGACCCGCAAGGGCAACCGGGTGGATGTGAAGATGGTGGCGGTGCGGACCCACTTCATCCCCGACACGCTGGAGGTCAAGGTGGGCGACGACGTCTACTTCCACATCACCAATGTGGAACAGGACCGTGACATTGCCCACGGATTCGGTATCCTGCGTTCCAACCTGGACTTCCAGGTCGAGCCGGGAGAGACCAAGACCGGCCGCTTCCAGCCGACCAAGCCGGGGATCTATCCGTTCTACTGCTCCAACTTCTGCTCCGCGCTCCACCAGGAGATGCAGGGCTACATCGCGGTCAGACCGTAAGGATCAAGCCATGACCCCGACCGAGTCCCGCAACCGCAGTTCCGAGCCGGCCCCCCAGGGGGCCGGCAACCATCCCAAGGGCCTTCGCGCCTACCTTGCCGGCCGTCTCCCGGGATGGGAGCGGGTGGTGGTGGGACTGGTCGGGTTGGCGTTCCTTCCGGTCATGTTCGTTCCCATCCTCCCCCTGTGGAAGATCACCCTGATCGCCCCGCAGTACCGGGAAGGGCTACGCATGTTCATCTTCGTGCACGACCTGCGCGGGGATCTGGATCGCATCAACATCCTCAACCACTACATCGGCATGCGGGAAATCGACGCGGCCACCTTCCCGGAGTTCGGCTTCATGCCCTGGGCCATCTCCCTGTTCGGACTCGTCGCCCTGTCCGCGGCCATCTGGGGTCGCCGCTGGCTCGCCTACCTGGGCTGGATCGGGTTCGCCGCGTTCGGCGCGGTGATGATGCTCCGCTTCAACGCCTGGATGGTGGACTTCGGCACCAACCTGGACCCCAAGGCCGCGCTCGACTTCGGCGCCTTCACGCCTCCCCTGCTGGGAACGGCGGTCCGAGGCAACTTTGTCATCACGTCCATTCCCCATATCGGAGGGGTCATTCTCCTGGGATCCGGACTGCTGGGACCCGTTCTGCTCCTGGCCGAGTGGTTGCGTGCCCGGCGCAGGAAACGCACCGGAGCCACCGCCTTCATCCTCCTGATTGGACTCCTCACCGCGGGGGCCGCTCCCGTCCTTGCCGACGAGATGATCTCCTACGCGGAACCCCCCGAACGGAGTCCGCTCCAGGATCGCATCGACGCGGCATGCCCCGGAACGGTTCTGCGCATTCCCGCCGGGGTCTACCCGGGACAGGTCATCGTGGATCGCCGGGTGACCCTGATCGGGGAGGAAGGGACGATTCTGGACGGCGGCGGACGCGGCAGCGTGCTGGTCATCCAGGCCCCCGGTACGCAGGTCCGGGGTCTGACCCTGCGCAACAGCGGCTGGGAACTGCTGTTCGACGACGCCGGCGTGCTCATCGAGGAGGCAGCCGGCGTGATCCTGGAGAACCTCGTCCTGGAGGACACCAATCACGGCGTGTATGTCCGCAACGCCCTGGGGCCCACCATCCGTGACTGTCGATTCGCCGGGCGTCGCGGACGGGTGCACGAGGAGAACCACGGGAACGCCATCCACGTCTGGTACGCCAAGGACGCCCGCATCCGCGACAACGTGATCAGCGGGCATCGGGACGGCATCTATCTCTCGTTCGCCGAAACGGCCCACGTCACCGGCAACGTCGCCTACGAAGTGGACCGCTTCGGCCTCCATTCCATGTACAGCCAGCGCAACATCATCGAGGGAAACACGTTCACCCGCAACACGGCCGGGGTCGCCCTCATGTTCTCCAACCGCATGGAGATGACCCGCAACCTCTTTGCCCACAACCGGGGACATCGCACTTACGGGCTTCTCCTGCGTGATTGCAGCGACTCCGAGTTCACCGGAAACCGTCTCATCGACAACACGATCGGGCTCTTCCTCGACGGCTCCAACCGGAACCGGTTTCACGAGAACCTCTTCGCCGAGAACGGCTGGGGGGTCATCGCCTACAGCTCGTCGGAGGAAAACGCCTTCACCCGCAACAACTTCATGGAGAACGACTACCAGGTCTCCCTCGACATGCGCCGCACCCGCAACCGTCTCCATGTGGACGGCGTGGGCAACTACTGGAGCGATGCACGCGCCTACGACCTGGACGGGGACGGACTGGGAGACGCCCCGCACTCGCCGGTGGGGTTGTTCGCCTTCGTGAGCAAGCAGTACCCGGACCTCACCGTCTTCGCCGGTTCCCCCGCGGTGGTCGCCCTGGATCTGGCCCAGCGGTCCTTGCCTGCGCTGCACCAAACGGTGCTCCTGGACCCGGCGCCGCTGTTGACCCCGGTATCGCTCCCGACCCTCGCGGTTCCGGCCCTGCCGGGACCCGCCGACGCGGATCGTTCGACCCCCCTCCTGGTCAGCGCCGCCGCGGCGACCCTGGGCGGGGTGGCCCTCTTCGGGCTGGGACGGGCGGCATGATCCGGGTCGACGATCTGGCCAAACGGTATGGGCGGGTGGAAGCCCTCCGCGGGGTCAGCTTCGAGATACCCGCCGGGGAAACCCTGGGAATCATCGGGCCCAACGGCGCGGGCAAGACCACCCTGCTCAAGATCCTCCTGGGGCTGGTACGCCCCGACCGGGGCTCGGTCCGCGTGCATGACCTGGAACTCACCCGGGAGCCGGTCGCGGTCCGACGCCTGATCGGCTATGTCCCGCAGTTCGACGGGTTCGACGAGGCCGCGACCGGCCGCGAGGCCCTGCGATTCCTGGCCCGCCTGCGCGGGGCCAAGGACATCGAGGGACCCGCGGCCGCCGTCGGCGTCCGCGATCTGCTGGACCGGGTGATCGGTACGCTCTCCGGTGGACAGCGGCAGCGGGTGAGCCTGGCCGCCGCGTTGATCGGGGACCCGCCGGTCCTCCTGCTGGACGAACCCACGGCCAGCCTGGATCCCCGGGCCAACGCGGACTTCCGCGATCTCATGCGCCGGCTGGGTGAGGAGGGACGCACCCTGCTCCTCTGTTCCCATCTCCTGGCCGACGTGGAACAGCTTTGCAGCCGGGTCCTGGTGCTGCTCGACGGGAAGGTGGCCGCCACGGAGTCGATTGCCCCCATCCAGGCGCACCGCTCCACCCTGGAAGAACGGTTTCTCCATCACGTTTCCGGCGGCAAGGACCTGGTGTCGTGAACGCGCTGCGCTGGGTGCTGCTCGCCCTGACCCTGATCGGGTGCTCCGGCGGACAGAACGGGACGCCGCGGGTCCCGCTGGGGGAGGCGGAGTGCGCCGTGTGCGGAATGACGGTCGGCGATGCCCGCTACGCCGCGGTGCTCCGAGAATCCGATCAGGATTCCTACTACGACGCGATCGAGTGTCTGGTGCGCCGGCTCCGCCAGGGCGCGACCGGCGAGGCCTGGCTCAGCGACTACGAGCCGCCCCACGCCTTGATCCCCGCGACCTCGGCCACCGTGCTCCTGGCCGGGTTCCCGTCCCCCATGGGTGGAGGCTACGCCGCCTTCTCGGACCCCGAACGCGCACGGGCCCTGGCCGAGTCCCGCAAGGGACGGCAAGGCACGCTGGATGAGTTCGTGGAGGGGGGGTCGTGAAACGCCTGATCGCGGTGGCCGTGTCCACCCTCGCCGCGGCCATCGTCCTGGCCATGGTGTCGCTGCGCGCCCCCGCGCCGGTGGGTGAGGAACCGGCCAGGACCTGGACGGTGAGCGAGGTCCAGATCGAACTCGGAGCGGACGGCGTCGAGCCCTACCGCGTCCAGGTCCCCAAGGACCACGAAGTCCACCTGATCGTGCACGCCGGTCCGGGCGCTCCCGAAGGCGTGTTGCGCATCACCGGATACGAGGATCAGGTCGCGGGAGTGGAGATCGGCCCCGGCGTGTCCAGGGAACTGGTCCTGCGCACGAGCCGCCCTGGGGACGATTTCGCCTTCGTGGTCGGGGGGGATGTGGTGGGCCGCCTTTTTGTCACCGGAAGCCATCTCGAGGAGGGGCATCAATGAGCGCGTCCCTGATCGTCGCCCGTGAGACCTGGAAGCGGGTCGCCGCATCCAGGACAACCGTCGGTTTCGCCATCGTGTTTTCCGTGCTCGCCCTCGCCCTGAGCTACTTCGGCCTGTCCGGCAACCGCTCGGTGGGTTTCCAGGGATTCTCCCGGGTCACGGCAAGCCTGGCCAACCTGGTCGTCTACGTGGTGCCGCTGTGCGCCCTCATCATGGGCACGACCGAGATCACCGGACGCCCCAAGAGCCTCGCCCTCGTCCTGGCCCAGCCGGTCAGACGACGCGACGTGTTGCTGGGCAGTTTTCTCGGGGTGGCCGCCGCCCTCGGTGCCGCCCTGCTGATTGGTCTTGGCGGCGCCGGGATCCTCATCGCGGTGCAAACCGGGAGCGCCTCCGCCTCCGGCTACCTCGTCCTCGTCGCCGCCTCGCTGATCATGCTCCTTGCCTATCTGGCCATCGCCTACTTCATCGGGGTCAGCCTGCTGGATCGGCTGCGCTCCACCGCCGCCGCCCTGCTGGTCTGGTTCGCCACCGTCATCGTGTACGACCTGGCCCTGATCGGACTCTCGGCCCTCTTCCGCGGGCTCCCCCTCAAGTCGATTCTCGTACCGGCCATCCTGCTCAACCCGGTCGACATCACCCGCGTGCTCACCACCCTGGCCAGCGGCCGGGGGGCGCTCTTCGGCCCGGCCGGGGCAAGCCTGGTCC
Organism: Candidatus Eiseniibacteriota bacterium; assembly: GCA_942491735.1. Classification (GTDB taxonomy): domain Bacteria; phylum Eisenbacteria; class RBG-16-71-46; order JABDJR01; family JABDJR01; genus CALOCN01. The sequence goes on from CALOCN010000014.1 coordinate 2,995,811, forward strand.
AGACCTTCGGCACGACCGGAGGCATTGCCGTGGCGCTGCTCGCCTTCGCCCTGCAGATCCTCGTTCCGCTGACCCTCGCCCTGTGGATCTTCCGACGACGCGACCTCTAGCGCGTGCTACGCTGGGGTCCCTCCGGTGGGCCCCATGCGCATGAAACACTTCCACGCCCTGCTCTTCATCCTTCTTTGCCTACCTGCCCGCTCCCTGGCTGGACCCACCGTGATGTCCGTGGATCCTCCTTCCCAGGCCCACGCACAGCCCACCGCGGACATCGTCGTCCGCTTCGACGCCCCCCTGGCGCTCGATGCCGATCTCGAGGAAGGGATCCGGGTATTCGGGCGTTGGATGGGGCCGGTTGCCGGCACGCGAACCCTGGAAGATGACGGCCGCGTGGTTCGGTTCCGCCCCTCCCGCGTGCTCTTTGCCGGGGACTGGATCACCGTCAACGTGTGCCGCGGGCTGATCGGCGTGGACCGGGAAGCGATTTCCGGGCCCTACGCCTGGAACTACTGGATACGGACCCTCCCGGGAAGCCTCGATCTGACGCTCTCCAGCACCGAGTCCGTTCGCCTCTCCGGAGAAGAGCGCATCCAGACCTATGGGGCCTACGCCGGGGACCTGGACGCGGACGGCGACTCGGACCTCGCCCTTCCCAACGAACTGTCGAACGATCTGCGGATCTTCCTCAACGACGGCTCGGGCCGCTTCGAGCGCGGCGCTCTCATCCCCATTCCGGGCAGCTCCCGGCCGAGTCCCATCGAGGGAGCCGACTTCAACCGGGACGGCAGGGTGGACCTGGCCATCGGCAACACCGGGAACGACAAGCTCCACATCCTGCTCGGAGACGGTGAGGGGGGCTTCACCGTGGATCAGACCCTGGTCTCCGGTTTGTCCGTGCGTGGGGTGGCGGTGGCGGACCTCGACGGCGACGGCAGTCACGACGTGGTCACCGCCAACCGGGACGCCAGCACGGTCGGGCTGTTCGAGGTCGTGGAAGGGGCCGTCTCCCCCACCGGGATCATCAATACTCCCGGAGCGGGCGAGTCCGCCTGCGCCCTCGCCGACGCCAACGCGGACGGCGTGCTGGACCTGTTCGTGGGCGCATTCCGGAGCCGGGAGATCCTTCTCCTGCTGGGGGACGGCGAGGGAGGGTTTCGCGCCGTCGATCGCAAACCCATCAACGGGAACCCGTGGATGATCGCGGCCGGGGATGTGGACGGCGACGGGCTGGCCGACGTGGTCTCGGTGAACTCCTGGGGAAACACCCTGTCGGTGCTCAAGTCGACCGGTACCGGGCTGACCGCGGCGGTCAACGTGGATCCCGGTGCGTTCCCTCTCGCGGTGGATCTGGGGGATCTCGACGGGGACGGGGACCTCGAGATCGTGACCAGCAACTGGGGGAGCGCCGATTGGACGGTGTTCGAGAACGTGGGCGGGGACTTCGTGGAACATCGTCGCTACCCCGCGCGCGAGGCCGGGTCCTGCGTCATCCTCCATGACGTGGACGGGAACGGGACCCTGGACATGACCGGGATCGACGAGGAAGAGGACCTGTTGTTCTTCTTCCGCAACCCTCCCGGCGACGGCCCGTCCCCGACCCCACGCCTGGTCGCCGCCCCCAACCCGTTCACCGGCTCCACCACGATCCGGTTCAACGTGCTCACCCCCGGAGCGGTCCAGGTGGATGTGTTCGACCTGCGGGGACGACGGGTGCGGGAGTTGCTCGCGGAAACCCGGGCTGCGGGCCCTGGCCTGGTGGTCTGGAACGGGCAGGATCGGCGCGGACTCGATACCCCGGCCGGAATCTACTGGATCCGGGTGGCGGATCCGACCGGGACCGGGTCGTTCCGCGTGGTGCGGGTGGCCCCGGGCGACTGAACGGGGTCGAACCCTACCCCCGGTGCTCGGTCACCAGACGCTCCACGATCCCCGGATCGGCCAGGGTCGAGACATCCCCCAGCCCCTCGTACTCCCCCGCCGCGATCTTCCTCAGGATACGGCGCATGATCTTCCCGCTACGCGTCTTGGGCAGCCCCGAGGCGATATGGATCACGTCCGGGGAAGCGATGGGGCCGATCACGTGTCGCACCTGTTCCTTGAGCGCCCCTTCCATCTCCGGACCGGAACCGGAGTCCGGGTTCAGGACCACGTAGGCATAGATCCCGGTTCCCTTGATCTCGTGGGGAAAGCCCACCACCGCCGCCTCGGCCACTGCATCATGCGCGACCAGGGCGCTTTCGACCTCGGCCGTTCCCAGACGGTGACCGGAAACGTTGATGACATCGTCGATGCGACCGGTGATCCAGTAGTACCCATCCTCGTCCCGCCGCGCCCCGTCCCCGGTGAAGTACAGCCCGGGATGCGTGGAGAAATAGGTCTCCCGGAAACGCTGATGGTCTCCGTACACGGTGCGGGCCTGACCCGGCCAGGAACCGCGCAGGCAAAGAGCGCCGCTCACGTCGTTTCCCTTGAGCTCCACCCCATCCGCATCCATCAACACCGGCTCGATGCCGAAGAACGGCAACGTGGCCGACCCCGGCTTGGTGGGGGTGGCGCCGGGGAGCGGGGTGATGAGAATGCCTCCGGTCTCGGTCTGCCACCACGTATCGACCACCGCACACCGCTTCCCACCCACCACATCGTGGTACCACCGCCACACCTCCGGGTTGATGGGCTCCCCCACCGAGCCCAGCACCCGGAGCGAGTGCCGCCCGTAGCGGGTGACATGCTCGTCCCCGGCCCGGCGCAGGGCGCGCAACGCAGTGGGTGCGGTGTAGAAGATGGAGACCCCCAGGTCGTCCACCACCTGCCAGTAGCGTCCGGCATCCGGGTAGAGCGGCGTGGACTCGAAAAGCACCGTGGTGGCGCCGTTGGCCAGGGGGCCGTACACGATATAGCTGTGCCCGGTGATCCAACCGATATCCGCCGCGCAGCAATAGACGTCCCCGGGGCGGTAGTCGAACACGATCTTGTGGGTCATGGCGGCATAGGTGAGATAGCCGCCGGTGGTATGGAGCAGCCCCTTGGGTTTTCCGGTGCTCCCGGAGGTGTAGAGGATGAAGAGCGGGTCCTCGGCTCCCATCCATTCCACGCTGCAGGTGGACCGCTGGCGCGCGGTCTCCTCGTCCAGCCACAGGTCCCGCCCCGCCTTCATGGGAGTCGCGGTCCCGGTGCGTCGCGAAACGAGGACGGTGTGCACCGTATCCACCCCCGCCACCGCTTCGTCCACGATCTTCTTGAGCGGAATGGACCGCCCCCCCCGTAGGCCCTCGTTGGCCGTGACCACCACGTGGCAATCCGCGTCCAGGATCCGGTCACGCAGGGCCTCGGCCGAGAACCCACCGAACACGATCGAGTGCACCGCGCCGATCCGCGCACAGGCCAGCATGGCGTAGACCAGGTCCGGGGTCATGGGCATGTAGAGACAGACCCGGTCCCCCTTCTTCACCCCGTGGTGCTTGAGCACGTTGGCCACCCGGGCCACCGCGTGCTTGAGGTCCCGATAGGAAATGCGGGTGTAGTCCCCGGGCTCATCGGCCACCCAGATGAGGGCGGTCTGGTCGCCCCGTTCGTTGAGGTGACGATCCACGCAGTTGTAGCTCGCGTTGAGTCTCCCCCCCAGGAACCAGCCGATATCCACCGCGTTGAAGTCGGCATCCCGGACCGTGCGCCACGGATGGAACCAGGTCAGGGTCTCGGCCTGTTCGGCCCAGAAGGCTTCCGGGCTCTCGATGGAACGGCGATAGAGCGCGCGGTAGGCGTCCATGCCCCGGACGTGGGCCTCGGCGAGAAGATTGGAAGGGGGCGGGTACAGATCGGACACGGGATCCTCCTGGGCAAGCGGCGGCGTGATCTTGGAACCGCCGCAGGGAACCTGTCAAATGGCACGTCCTCCCGCTACCCGCGATCCGGGTTCGCTGGTAGCCTACGCCCCCATGACCTCCGAGCCCGCTTCGCTGCCGCCCCACCCGCGCCCCTGGCGTCGCCCGCTCCTGCCCCGGGATCCCGGGGAACACGAACGCGCCGCCACCCCGCTGGAGCTCTTCTTTGACCTCTGCTTCGTGGTGGCCATCGCCCTCGCCGCCTCCAATCTGCATCACGGGATCGCCGAGGGGCACCTGCTGGGCAGCGTGGTCGCGTACGGTCAGGTGTTCGTCGCGATCTGGTGGGCGTGGATGAGCTTCACCTGGTTCGCCTCGGCCTACGACAACGACGACGCGCCCTACCGTCTGCTGGTGTTCGTGCAGATGACCGGCGTGCTGCTGCTGGCCGCGGGGGTGCCGCGCGCGTTCCATGGCGACTTCACCGTGGTCACCATCGGGTATGTCATCCTGCGCATCGGCATGGTGCTCCTGTGGATCCGCGCCGCGCACGCGGATCCACCGCGACGCCGCACCGCCTGGCGCTACGTGGGCGGTATTTCGATACTGCAACTGGCGTGGATTGCCATCCTCTTCCTCCCCGCTTCCTGGTCCCTGTCGGCCTGGGGCATCCTCATCGCCTGCGAGCTCCTCGTCCCGGTCTGGGCGGAACGGGCCGAGCCCACGACCTGGCACCCGCACCACATCGCGGAGCGATACGGTCTCCTGACCATCATCGTCCTGGGGGAGTCCGTGCTTGCCGCGACGCTGGCCCTGCAGGCGATCCTGGACGCGGGGGAGATCACTCCGGCCCTCGTCCGCGGCATCGTGGGCGGTCTGCTCATCCTGTTTTCCATGTGGTGGCTCTACTTCAACGAACAGTCCCATCGCATCCTGCGCTCCATGAAGATGGCCTTTGCCTGGGGCTACGGCCATTTGTTCATTTTCGCCGCCACCGCGGCGGTGGGAGCGGGCCTGGCCATCTACGCCGATGTGGCCACCCACCACGCACACATCTCGACCCGGATTGCCGGAGCGAGTGTGGCCATCCCGGTGTCCCTGTTCGTGCTCTGCGTCTGGTTGCTCCTGGTGCGCCCCGCCCGCCGGGGGCCCTTGTGCGACGGAGCCAACCTGCTCACGGTAGCCCTGGTCCTGGCCACCCCGTTCACGCCCTGGCCCATCACCCTGACCGGGGCGTGCATGGTCCTGCTGTCCGCGGTGTCCACCTACACGCAGAGCCACCGTTCCAGCGGCTGAAACGAGCCGCTTCGCCTTCCGCCCCACCCACGTCCTGCTCCTTCCCCTCCCGACGCACTGCGAACCGGTTCGCAGCCGATGAGGAAAGCGGAGGACACCATGGACATCACCCGCTTGCTGCTCGTTCCGCTCGCCCTGGCCCTCTGGCCGCTGACCGCCGAGGCCGCGGCCGGACCCCGGACGGTGCGTTACCCCATCCACACCATGGGGACCTACGCCCACATCCACCTCGTCACCCCCGACTCGGTGGCCTCGATACCCACCGCCGCCCTGGCCGCGGCGGAACTCACCGGAGTCGACGACCTCATGAGCAACTGGTCCGGGACCAGCGAGGTGGCCCGGATCAATCGCATCGCTCCCGAAGGACCGGTGCGTCCCCACCCCCGGGTGGCCGAACTGCTGACCCTGGCCCGGTGGATCGGCCAGGAAAGCGACGGCGCGTTCGATATCACGGTGGAGCCGCTGGTCCGCTCGTGGGGATTCCTGGGCGGACCGCCCCATGTCCCCACCGCACGCGAGCTGCACGCCCTGCTCCCCGCGGTGGGGCCCGAACGCATGCGCTGGAACCCGGACACCGGCACCCTGGTCTTCACGCACCCCCGCACCCGCATCGATCTGGGTGGGATCGCCAAGGGGTACGGGGTGGACCGAGCCGCCGCCGCCCTCCTCGAGGCGGGCGTCACCCACGCGCTCATCGACCTGTCCGGAAACATGACCGCCCTGGGACATCCACCGGGACGGACCGCCTGGCAGGTCGGGGTTCGGGATCCGCGGGATCGCATTGCCACCCTCGGGACCCTCGCGCTGCGCGACGGGGCCCTGGCCACCTCGGGGACCTATGAACAGTTCGTCGCGGTCGACGGCAAGACCTATGGACACATCCTGGACCCCGCGACCGGGCGCCCGGTGGATGGACTGCTCTCGGTGACGGTGATGGCCCCCAGCGCGGCGGAAGCCGACGCGTGGAGCACCGCGATCTTTGTCCTGGGGCCCAGGACGGGATTGCGCCTGGCCGCGGCCCGGGAAGACATCTCGGTGGTGCTGGTCGAGCCCTCCCCCGCACGCCACCAACGCGACATCGTGTGGGTGGAGGCCGATCTCGCGTCGCGCTTCACCCTCGGGCCCAACGCGTCCGAACTTTTCGAGGTTCGGGTCTTTGGTGGCGAGGTCGCCGGTCGCGACTAGCCTTTCCTTCGCCCGCCCCGCGCATTGCCCGAAAGCAGACCAGAACGCAACCCCGTCGACCCCGGTGCGCGCGATGGCGCACATCCCCCGGCCACGGGAACCCATGCAGGACACCACACCGTCGTGCCGGGTGCCATGGCTCGACAACGCGCCCGTGAGAAATGCGTCGCCCCGTGTACCCGGTCTTGCAATCTGGGCCACACCGCATGGGCGCTCGCGCATCCCGTCCGACATCCTCCGCGCGTCACAAGACCCACCCCCGTTGCGGAACAACTGGTCCGCTCCTTGCGAATCCACACCTTGGGACTGATTGGGCGGTGCCCGGCATCGCCACCGACAACTGCATCTGCACGAGGAGGACATCGAGGAGGATGGACCGCCTGGTACGGCGGCGTCGTGTCACGACGCCCGCCCCCTCGCGTGGGCTTGCGCATGCCGCGTACGCCCTGCGGGACTTCGCGCTGGCCGTAGCGGCCCTGGCCACCTTGGCCTGGGCCGGCTGCAGCGAGCCCACCCCCGTGGAACCGCCCACCGGCGGCACCCGCTATGTGTACAGCTATGAGGGCTTCGTCGAGGACGTGGCTCCGGTGCTGATCCACAACGGGTGCGATGCGGGTGGGGACTGCCACGGTGGCGGACTGCGGGGCACGCTGGAACTCTCCCCGCGCGGGAGCAAGGATCATCGCTTCGACTTCGCCCAGGTGGTGCAGCAGGTTCGAGGCGACCGGCCCGTGAGCAGCCCGCTTCTCACCAAGCCGCTCTCGCGCAGCGAGGGGGGCGACCCGCACGCGGTGGAGCCCTTCCCGAGCCGGGACGACCCCGGCTACACCGCCATCCTGCGCTGGATCGAAGCGGGGGTGGCCCAATGATGCTTCCGGTCACCCCCGACGCATGGGGTCTTGTCCTGGCCGCGCTGCTTGCCGCCACCGGTGCGGATGTCGCGCAGGACGCCCCGGAGTTCGGCCCGGGGAGCTATGACACGCCCATGCCGTCGGCGCCCACCCACCCGGACGGGACCCCGAGGATCGAGGCCCTCGTCCCCGAGGTCGCGGCCAATCCCTACCGGGTCTCCGACGACCCTGCCCGGTTTCTCAAACGCATCAACATCACCCCGGCCGTGGGGTGGCTCGGGTCGGGGCGCATCTACCTGCTTCGGCTGGGGTACGACCCCAACACCTGGCTCGGGTACGAGATCGCGATCGGTCACATCCCCGGGGCCTCGGTGCATGCCCTCACCCACATGCTCAGCGTGCAGCTGCGGCCGCCCCTTCCCGGCCGTATCCAGCCCTACGGCACGCTGGGCTACGGCATGACCCATGTCTTTCCCGGAGCGCTCGTCAACGCCGATCCGGTGACCGAGAACACCCTCGCCGCCGGGGCGGGGTTGGAGTTCTACATCCGGGACGACGTCTCCTTCCGCAGCGAAGCACGCCACGTGGTCATCCTGGGGGACTCCCCGGACCGGACCGGGTCGGTGGCCTACCGCTACGGGGAGTTCACCTTCGGCTTCGCCTTCCATCGCCGCCTCGGCGGTCACGACCCATCACCCAGCACGTCCGCCCACGCGGGCGGCACCAACTAGGGATCGAGGGAGGAAGACCATGCTCAGAACGCCAGGCCATTGGCTCACCCCCGTCGCCATCTTCGCGACGGCGGCCGGCCTGCTGGCCGCGGGGGGATGCCGCGAGAGCGCACCCGACGACGTCGTCATCGGGGAGAGGACCACCGAGGCCCTCGTGTTCATCAAGACCCGGGCCACCGAAACCCTCAACCGCAACTGGGCCGAGAGCAACCTGTACAAGCTCCAGCCCATCACCCCGGACGGCCTCGTCACCCCCATCACCGCTTTCGAGGGGGCCAGCATTTCCGATCCGGTGGTTTCCTTCGACGGCGAGCGGATTCTCTTTTCCATGCGCCCGCCCGGTGGCAACGACCGGAACATCTACGAGATCTTCGCCGACGGTTCCGGCCTGCGCCAGGTGACCTCGGGGGGCGGTCATGACTTCGACCCGCTCTATCTCCCGGACGGGCGCATCCTGTTCACCAGTTCGCGGGCGGGCGAGATGGACGAGTACAACCACGCCCGCACCGAACACCTCTTCGTGTGCGACGAGACCGGCGCCGCCATGGAGCGGATCAGCTTCAACCAGAGCGACGACTTCGACCCGACCCTGCTCCCCGACGGCCGGATCATGTACACCCGGTGGGATCACTTCGGGACCTTCAACCGCTTCCCGCTCTTCTTCACCAACCCGGACGGCACCGGCACGTTCCACATGTTCGGGCCGCACAACCGGAACTTCTTCCACGCCCAACCCACCGCGGACGGGCGGCTGGTGGCCATCGAGTCCACCCGCATCAACATGGACTCCGGGCCGTTGGCCATCCTCAAACTGGAAGAGGGCCCGGCCGATCCGGTGCAGGAATCCAGCGACATGCACTGGGACGTGCTGACCACCCAGGTCAACAACGACGGCGCCCCCTGGGCCTACGGGGCCTTCAAGTACCCCATGCCGATCTCCAGCAGTCGCTATGTGGCCTCCTATACCCTCCCCGCGGCCAGCGGCGGCGAGACCGACTACGGGCTCTACACCTTTGGTCTGCGCCAGGAGGGGCTGGGCACGGCCGAGGATCCCGCACACCTCGAACTGGTCGACATGACCTTCCTCTACAACGACCCGGACTGGCAGGAACTGGACGCCCAGCTCCTGGCCCCCCGGGAGAAGCCACCGGTCATCGAGGACACGGTGGATCGCAGTCAGACCACGGGGGTCTTCCTCGCCCAGGACGTGTTCAACCGGGGCACCCGGGACGGTCAGGAACGACCGATCAAGGGGCAGGATCCCATCGACCGGATCGCCGTCATTGCTTCGCGTCCCACGCGAATCGGGGAACCCAACGACTTCTCGGCCAACGAGTTCGAGAAGCGGGCGCTTCTGGGGTTCGCCCCGGTGCAGCCGGACGGATCCTTCAAGATCCGCGTCCCGGCCGACACCCCGATCACCTTTGCCACCTTGGACGAGCATGACCGGGGCTTCGTGGTGAAGCGCACCTGGCTCTACGTACGACCGGGTGAGGAGTTCACCCAGTGCGTCGGTTGCCACGAGGACCGGTCCCGGGGTGGCCCCCAGGCCACCAACCTGGCCCCCCTCGCCGCGTCCCTGGAGGCGTCGGATCTCGGCATGGATCCCTCGGACTTCCAGGTCATCAACTTCCGGGACGACATCGCGCCCATCATCGAAGCCAACTGCGTGTCCTGTCATCAACCCGAGATCGTGATCCGGGACGAGACCTTCTTCCCGGATCCCCGGGAAGGCGACGACGGCCTGAACGCTTCGTTCCCCGACACCATCCCGCCTGCCGGCAACCTGGATCTGCGTCTGGTGCTCCCCGACCCGGAGGACGTCGTGGACATGATGAACGCCAACTTCCCCATCGGGTATCTCAACCTCTCCGGGGAAGCCATGGAGATCCACGGGGGCAGCAACGGCAACGTGGTCGTCCCGGCTTTCCCCCGGCGTTCCCGGCTCATCGATTACGTGATGGGACTGGGCACGCGCCAGGCCCTGGGAGCGCATCCGGAGTCCGGTCGCACGCTGACCGACGAGGAAAAGGATCTCTTCAACCTGTGGGTGCTCCTTGGCGCCCAGTACCGATAGGAGGGCGCGGTGAAACGCATGTGGATCCAGGCCATGATCATCACCCTGGGGGGGGTCGGGCTCGCACCGGCGAGCGCGGCCGACCCCGACCCCGATGCGGCCGACGCGATTCTCGGGTACTCCCTGACCGCCATGGACGGGACGCGCGTGAACGTGGCCGATCTCGATACCGAAGTGATCGTGGTCACCTTCTGGGCCAGCTGGTGCAAGCCCTGCCGCAAGGAGCTGCCCCGCCTGCAGGCCCTGGAGAACCGCCTCGGTCCCGACCACATCCGGGTGCTGGCGGTATCGGTGGATACGGATCCGGCCAAGGCGGCCCGTTTCCTGCGCGCAAACGACCTCTCCCTGAACGCGTTCGTTGACGGCACGGACGGCCTGGCCCGCATCCTGGACCTGGAGGGACTCCCCTACACCTTCGTTCTGGACGGCGACCGACGGCTGGTCCATGCCGACGGCGGGGCGGACGAGAAGACCCTGGCCTCCCTCGAAAGCGCGATCACCCGCGCCGGCCGCGGCGACGGCGAGTTCCTCTCCGGGAGGCCCCGATGAACCGCCCCTTGCCGGCCCGGATCTCCCGTTCGCTGCTCGCCGCCACGCTGCTGTTGGTGACGGTGACCGGGTGTGCCTCGGTCAAGCCCTACCAGCGCGAGTTTCTCAGCGATCCGGTCATGGACCTGGGAGCCATGGCCGAGGAAGAGCGTCGGGAGATGAAGTGGCTGGAGGCGCGTGAGGGCTCCACCGGGGGCGTGGGCGGCGCGGGCGGAGGGTGTGCGTGCAACTGAAGTCGCTTGGGACCGGCGTCGCGTTGGGTCTTGCCCTGGCCACCCCGGTGATGGCGGGGCCCGAGGACGCCGCCGCCACCTACCGGTTCCGGTTCTTCACCGACTCGGATGAGGTCCAGGTGCGCTCGCATTTCCTGGAGTACGGCGCGGATGTGGGCAAGGGAGTCGATGTGTTCTTCCACGTGAACCACGAGAACCTGGTCGTGCCCGGGGTGCAGGCCCCCATCGGGAGCCCCGAGGCGGTGGATGCCATCACCACCGCCAGCCGTCCCATCACCGGCGGTCTCGACGCGTTTCGCGACTACGGCAAGACCCGCAACGAACTCACCGCCAGCGCGGGAACCCGCAACGTCAGCGGCGGCTACTACCTTTCCCACGAGTCCGACTACTTCGCCCAGATGGTGCGCGGCACGCTCGCCTACGACTTCTTCCGGGAACACCTGAACCTGTCGGTGGGGAGCAGCTATGGCTGGGATGACATCGAGCCGCACGAGGACGCCAGGATTCCCGAATCCCGCGCGGACAGCCGCACCACCTGGAACCTGCACGCGGTGGTCACCCAGGTCCTGAGCCCCACCACCCTGCTGCGGCTGGGAGCGGAGATGAACCAGGTCGACGGCCTGCAACACAACCCGTACCGCAACGTCTATGCCGGAGGCGGCCCGGAGCCGGAACTCCACCCGGATCACCGCAACCGCCGCGACCTCTTTCTCAAGGTGAGCCAGTACCTGCGCAACCGCTCCAGCCTCAAGGTGGACTACCGCTACTACACCGACGACTGGGGGCTCCGTTCGCACACCCTCGGGGGAGCGATCCACCAGTACGTGACCGAGGACGTTCGGATCCGCTATCGCTACCGCTACTACGACCAGAACGCGGCCACCTTCTATCGGGTGGAGTACGAGGAGGCCGGGGGGATCGACGGCTACCGGACCGGCGACTACCGCCTGGGCGCCTTCACCGCCCACCTCTTCGGTGTCCAGGCCGACCTCACCCTGGGTCTCTTTCGCACCCAACAGGGCTTCCTGCGTCGTCTCGGTCTGCGTCTCGCCTACGAGCGCTACTTCAACACCAACAACTTCTCCGCCAACCTGCTCGAGAGCGGGCTGACGTACCGGTTCTGACCCGGGAGGGAACGCAACCATGCGACGCACACTGTCTACCGCCTGCCTTCTCGCTTTCGCCGCCTCACCGGCCCTGGCCGACACCCTGGAGCCGCGCTCCCTGGCCCCCGAGATCGGGGTCGATGCGTTGACCCGGGAGGTGGCCAACCGGCATCTCGATCGGGACCTGCTCTCGCGACCCTACGCCGCGGTGGTGCTGGGAAGCGTCGACCTCTACGACACCTTTCCGTTCGCGGAGAGCCGCTATGTCCAGGTGGTGACCGACCCGGACTGGAACCGGGTGCTCGCCGCCGGAACGGACGGGGTCTTCGCCGCCTACGACGGCGCGGGGGAACCCCTGGGACCCCTCGCCGAACCGCACGGCATCGCGTTGGGCGTGGGAGGCGCGCTCTTTGTCGCCGATACGGGAAACAACCGCATCGTCATTCTGGATCTGGTCCAGGACCGCGACGGGGTCCGCCTCACCGCGGTCGGGGCCATCGGGGGACTGACCCGTCCCTTCGATGTGGCCCATTCGGACCGGGGCACCCCCGACGATCCGAAGGACGACCGTCTGTACGTCGCCGACACCGGGAGCAACCGGGTGATCGCGTTCGCGGTCCACGAGGACGGTTGGCACCCGGTGGCCAGCGTGGGCGGTCTCGGCGCGGGGCCGGGACACTTTGCCGGCCCCATGGCGGTCGCGGTGGGCCGCTCCGACGGACGCACGACAGACCGGCTGTACGTCGCGGACGCGCACTCCCGCTGCGTGGTGCAACTCCGGGATACCGGCGACCACCTCCAGTGGCTGGGGTCCCAGCGTCACGACCTTCCCACCGTGACCTCGCTCAGCGTGGACACCCACGGCGGGGTCTACCTCGCCGGTCCCCAGGCGGCGCGGGCAGTCAAGCTCAACGCGGACCTCACCCCGCTGGATGAACCCGCACTTGCCTTCGCCCGTCCCCGGTCCCTGGAGATCGTGACGACCGATGTGCGGGATCACCGCGAGGGCGCGACCGGGGTCGCGCAGCGGGAGCTGGAAGGTCGCGCCCTGGTGGTCGAGACCTGGGAGCGGGGGACCGGGATTCGCATGGTCGGGCTGGGCACCGCGGTGCGCAACCTGAGCGCCGCGCGGGACGGGACCGGACTCCAGGCGCACTTCCGGCTCACCGACCCCGCCTCGGTCTCCCTCGACCTGGTGGACCCGGTGCGGGGCGGCACGGTGGCGCGCCACGCCGCCGGGCCCCTCGAGGCCGGGGACCAGACGGTGACCATCCCGCAGCACGCCTTCACAACCGAAGTCCCGGAAGGCGATTACACGCTTCGCCTCACCGCAAGCTCGAACTACGAGGGGAGCCGGGAGGTGCGCGCCGAAACGCGAGTCACCCTCGACCGTCCCCTGGGAGACGGGGCGTTCCGGCAGGGTGCCATCCTGCTCGGGAACGCGCCCAACCCGTTTCGCGCGTCGACCACCCTTCGCTTTGACCTGCCGGGAACCGCAACGCGGGACGTGTCCCTGGAGGTGTTTGATCTCCAGGGACGGCTGGTGCGGCCCCTGCTGCGCGAGGCGTTGGAACCGGGCGTGCACACCGCCACCTGGAACGGCCGCGATGAGGCCGGTCGCCCCGCGGCGGCCGGGATCTACCTGGTCCGACTGACCGTGGACGGGGAAACCGTCTCGGGCCGCATGGTCCTGACCCGATAACCCATGAGAGCACGCACCGTCCCGATCCTTCTCATGCTCAGCCTGGCCCTTCCCGGGTGCAGCAACCTGGGGGAACCCGAGATCGCCGATCTCTGGACCCGTTTGGACCTGGCCGAGGCCCCCTCGGTGGACTCCGGGACCGGCGAGGTGCGGTTCGTGGGACAGATCACCTATCGACGCGTCATCACCGGATCGGTGATTGCCGAGATCCGGATCAGCGATCTGTACACCGCCGAGCACTTCGCTTTCGACCCGGACACGCCGCGCGAGGGCATGCTGCGCGACGTGGAACGCATCCTGGCCGGCTCCACCTCCCTGGGCGGGGTGGGCGTCCTGGTTACCGGTTGGGATCACCTCGTTCAGCGGATTCCGCTCGCGATCGAGGCCTCGCTGCCCCAACCGATTCCCGACGGCGCCTTCCTCGTCCTCTACTTCGGCGAAGTGGAGGAAGTGGAGATGGCGTCGGGGGAAACCTTCGACCTGTTCATCCCGGCCGCGTTCACCGAGGACCGGATTCTCCCCATCGCCTTCCCATTGGGTTCCGCTGCGGGGAGTGGGGAGGAGACGCCGTGATCCCCGGTCGTCGACTCCCCTTTCCCGCGGCGGTTTTCGCGGCCGGACTCCTGGGCGCCCTCGTGGCGCCCGGACCCACCCTGGCCGGGATCCCCCAACCCCGGATCACCCTGCACGCAGTGGCGGGCGGCGTGCAGCCGGACCCGGCCCTGGCCGCGCAACGCTGGAGCGCCTCGGTTCGCCCCGCCCTGGGAGCGGAGCTGAACGCGGGCTGGCACCGGCTGGAGACCGGAGTACGCATCACGACCTGGTCCGCGCGGCAGGGCATTGTCCTGCCGGGGGTCGAGACGTCGGTGGGGGTGCGGGCGCTCAACGTGGACGCGATGCTGCGTCTGCGCACGCTGTCCCTCTCCCGTTTCCACCTGCTGGCTTCCCTGCACGCGGGGCACCTGCAGCTGGACTACGACCCGGAGACGCTCACCCTCCCCACCGGGGGTGGGGCCGAGGCCACCTTCCACGACATCGGAACCTGGGTGGCCGGCGCCGGTCTGGCCCTGGAGGCCCGGTTCGGCAACGGCTCGGTGGTCGGCCTCGAAGGGGACCACACCGCCTTCTCGCTCGACACCACCTCACGCGACGGCGACGCCGTCGTCACCCGGCGCGAACCCTACGGGAGCTGGAGCCTTTGGCTGCGCATCGGTTTCACCCTCCCGGCGCCTTCCCCCATGGAGACCGCCTCATGATCCACCCCATGATCCGGCTGGTGTTTGCCGCGGTGCTTGCGCCGACAGCGCTCGCCGCCGCCGAACCCGATCCGGCCCCCGACCCCAGACCCACCGATGTGCGGGCACGCTTTATCGCAAACGATGTCGTGGTGCGCAGCGGTCCCGGCGAGTCCTTCAGCCTGGTCGGCGTCTTCGACAAGGGGGAGAGCTTCCCGGTCGAGGCCAAGAAGGGGGACTGGCTCAACCTGCGGCTGTCGGACAGCGGGACCGGATGGGTGCACATGTCCCTCTGCGAGACCTATGACGATCTCTCGCACCTGGAGTTCACCCCGAACCCGCGGCTCTACTCGCGGGTGGGCAGCATCGTCCTCACCGCCACCGCGTCCGGGTACTCGTTCGACCGCAAGTCCAACTCGGTCGCGCTGGGGGCGCGGCTCGGCTACTACCTGTTCGACTTCCTGGAGGTCGAGGGAGGCGCCTCGTTCACCCGCATCGTGCGCCCGGCCGAAATCGTGGAGTCCCTCTTCGACCTCACCCTCGAGGAGGAACGTTTCGACATGCTCTACTACTCCCTCAACGTCACCGGGGATCTCCTCCCCGGGCGCCAGATGGTGCCCTTCCTCACCGCGGGCGCCGGCGCCTCCATCATGCAGGGCAAGGCGGAGACCAGCGTCAACCTGGGCGCCGGAGTGCGGGTCTACGTGGGCAAGCGGACCGCCATGCGCTTCGAACTGCGCAACTACCGGTTCTCGTCCGGACCCGAACCGTCCCGCCGTTCCAACAGCAACTTCGAGTTCCTGCTCGGGACCTCGTTCCTTCTCTAGGAGACCGGATCATGAGTCACCTCGCACGCCCCCGACGGGGCGCCGTTCAACGGTGGATGCACTGCCTGATGCCGGCCGCGGTCTGTCTGCTGGTCTCCACGGCACCGGTCGTGGCCGGGACCCCGCAACTGCCGCAGACCGCCCGCGACGGGCTGGTCGCCGCGACCACCGCGGCCCATGGCTGGGCGCCGGACGCCCAACTGGTCTACGTGGAAAACGACGCCACCCTCACCCCCCAGGGTACGTCCATGCGCTGGGGCTACCTCTTCCACTCCCCCACCACCGATCGGGTTCGCGCCTACTCGGTGGAGAGCGGTCGCATTGTCGTGGCCGGTGATCCCGGGCTGCAGTTCGAGTCCCCCCCCATCGAGGGGGACTGGGTGGACAGCGCCCAGGCGTTGGCCGCGGCCGAGGACAAGAAGGGGCGCGTCTTTCGCAGCGAGTCCGGCGGACAACTGGAAACGGTCCTGCTGGTGCGGGGGGTGTTCGATCACCAGCGGCCCGACCGCATGACCTGGACCGTGGTCTATCGCGTGGAGGACGGCCCCTCCCTGTTCGTGGTGGTGGACGCGGCGACCGGAAAGGTGGTGCGCACATGGCGAGGCTGATGATCACCCTCCTCACCTTGACCCTGCTGGCGGCGGTGAGCCCCACCCTGCCGGCCCGGGCCGACACGCCGCGTCAGGTGAAGGTGGAGCGCACCCGCCCCGAGAAGAAACAATTGGCCACGTTGCGCTTCCTGCGGGAGAACCGCGACTTCCTGCGGGGTCGCATCGACGGGCTGCGGGAAACGCCGTTGGACCTGGAAGGCGCCGGTCTTCTGGACCCGGCGCTGCTGGAACGGGAACGCCTCATGGCCGAGATCGCGGGCGCGTTCAACGCCCTGGCCGCCCTGGGAGACGGCCCGGAACAGGATGCGTTGCTGGCCAGCCTGGAAGAAATCGCCGCCCTCGAGGCGGACCTCGCCCGCCTCGAGTCGCTCCTCGCCGCGGAAGAAGAACGGCTGGGGGCGATCGAGATGGCGTTTGCCCGGGAACAGCAGACCCTGCTGCTGGTCGTGGTCTCCGGCTTGCCCGAGGACGCCCCGGCGCAGCTCTCCTGGATCAATGAGACGGGGGACGCGGTGCACTTCGGATTCACCGGCTCCACCCGCACCGGGCTCGTGGCCGGTGGGCTGGCCCGGGTCTTCCACGACTTCGTGGAGCCCCGCGAACAGACCTGGGAGGTCGTGGTGGACGGCGGCGCCTGGACCGTCCCGGAAAGCGCCTTCATTACCCTCACCCCGGCCCTCGACCGGGTCACCGTCCTGCGACTGGACCTCGGTGGGGTCGCACCCACCGAGGTTCCCGAGACCCTCCACGCGGAGGCCTGGATCACCCTGGAGCCGGAGCCGATGGCGACGGAGTCCAAGCCCCAATGATCCGGCGCCGCATCCTGTTCACCCTGCTCGCCCTAGCCGGATGCCTCATCGCATCCGTGGCGGCGGCCACGTCCACCCCCAGGACGCCGGCCGCGGGACCGGGCGAGACCCTGAGCCAGGTGCACCTGCGCGAGGCGGTCTTCGCCCTGGAAGCCCACGACCTCACCCGGGCCGAGCGGCACCTGACCCGCTGTGCCCTGGGCTCGGCCGAGGCCTTCGCCGAAGCGCCCCGAGCCGGGTACCTGCTGGCCTCGGTGTACCTCCGCCAAGGGGCGACCCAACGCTTTCTCGACCTGTCACACCGCATGAATACCTGGCCGCAATCCACTTATGTGAAAGCAGTTGCCACACTCCGCGCGCTCACCCTCGCCGCGGGCGCCGACTCCCTGGCCGGGGTCGCCGCCCTCGCCACGGCCGGGCTCCGCGTGGAGGACCGGGGCTGGACCCGCACCGTGTCGGCCCGGGAAGCCCGCACGCAGGACCTCCGGGCCGCCGCCGAAGCGCTCGATGCCGAGGCCTGGTCCATGGCCACCGGACACGCCCGGACGGCGAGGGAGTCCTGGAAGCGCAGCGCGGACCGATTGGAGACCTACCGCGGCGCGGACGGTGGGGACCGCCTGTGGGCCGCGTGGACGATGGGGTCCGGCCCCTTCCCCACCCTCGCCATCGACGCCTCCCCCATCCACGAGGCCCTCGCGGCCTGGAACCCGGCCGTGCACGGTCTGGTGAACGACCCCAGGACTCCGGAGCTTCCCGACGCACCGCTGGCCTCCCGGTTGGAACCCACCGAGCCCGGGGTGCCGCAGCCAACCCCCGAGGCATGGCGGGACCTGCTCGACCTGAACGCCCGGATCGACGACGGTGTGCGAAACCTCCGTCGACTGGAGCGGGATCGGGATGCGGAGCTCCTGCGTATCGCCCGGCATGAGGCATACCTTGACCGGGGGGCGGACTCGTTGCTTGCGATGAGCGCGCGGCTGCACCGGCTGCTGGAGGCGACCGGCGCCCACGCGGACGACGTGGAGGCGTGGCAGGCGCGACTGACCGCCCTCGCGGCCAGGCTGGCCGCGCGGTTCGAAGCACGTCTGGCCGGCGTCGCCCACACCGCGCGATTGCAGCAGGAGCGACTCCACGCGCAGACGATCCTGCGCAGGATGGATCCGGTGGCCAGCGGCTTCGACTCCACCGCGGTGCCGACCCCCTCCGTGGTCGCCGCGGGAGAGCGCGCGTTCCTGCGCGCCCTCGGCGAAACGGCCGGTCGCGCCGAGGCGTCCTGGCCGGATCGTGTGGAGCGATCCGTTCGCGACTTCGGCCCCGCGTTGGCCGCGCACATCGTCACCCTGTTCGAGCGCGCCGCGCGTCTCGAGACCCGCACCGAAGCGGTCGCCGCGCAGGTTGCCGCGCTCCGCGACGCAGCGGGGGAAACGGTTCGTCTGGCCACCCTCCGCGAGGAGCATGCATGGCGCACCGCCGAACTGGACACCCTCCGCGTGGAACACGCGGCGCTCCGGGCCTGGACCGTGAAGGACGCGTTCCTGCGCGCCGAAGCCGACCTGCTCGCCGAACAGGAAGGCATCGACTACGTGGTGCTCACCTCGCTCTACGAGAGCGCTCGCGCCGGCGATCCGCTCCTGGCCACCTCGGCGGATACCCGCCGCGAGACGATGACCGCCATGGAAGCCTTCCTGGGGCACCACCCCGACTCGTGGGCGCGGGCCGAGGTGCGTTATCGCCTGGCCGATCTCATGCTCACCCACGCCGAGGCGGCGTTCGTCAGCGGGATGGCCCGGGCCGGCCAGAGCGGAGGCGCTTCCCCCGCGCTGGTGGACCCGTCGCCGGCGCTGACCCTGTACCAGGCCATCCTCGCCGAAGATCCGGACTACGCCCACCGGGACGCCGTCCTGCACCACGCCGGTCTGCTCCTGGCCGACCAGGGCCTCCCCCGGGGCCTCGAACTGCTGCAGGCACTCCTTGAAGAACACCCCCGAAGCCCTTATGTCCAGGAGGCTTGCGTCCGCCTTGGCGACGCGGCATTCGATACCGACGACATGGCCTCGGCCCATGCCTACTACAGCCGCGCCGTGGAAGGCGACGACACCGACCTCACCGCGATCGCCACCTACAAGCTGGGGTGGACCGCGCTGCGCCAGGAGGATTTTGCCACCGCGGCCACCGCCTTCGACCAACTCCTGGCGCCGGCGCCGGGGGCCGGACGCACCGGCTCGGACCTGCGGGACGAGGCCGAGACCCAACTGGTCCGCGTGCTGGCCCGCGGCGGTCTGCCCGCCTTCGATCGTTACCTCGCCACGACCGGCGAACAACCCCACACGCCCCGCATCCTCCGCGCCCTGGCCGTCGCCCTGACCGAAGCCAGCCTGTTCCGGGAGGCGGTCGACACCGACCTGCGGTTCCTGGAGCGCTATCCGGAAGACGCGCGCGCGCTCGCCGCGGCCGGGAATGCCCTCCACGGCCTGGAGCTTGCCCGGAACACCGACGAGGCGGATCGCCTGGGGCTGGTCCTGGCCCCCCGTTTCCTGACCGGTTCGGTATGGACCGAGGCCAACGACACGGACTCGTTGCGCACCGCCGGCGACGCGTTCGCCCGGCGCACCTACGAGACCATCGCGCACCGCAATCACCTGGCCGGCCGCGAAGGGAACGCGGGCGCCTGGGACACCGCCCTTCTCGCCTACCGGGAACGCATTGGCGGCTGGCCGGAACACTCCGAGACTCCCGAACTGACCCTGCAGGCCGCGGAGGCGGCGCTGGGCGCCGGGCGCCATGCCGAGGCGATCGACCTCTACGCGGCGGCCGCGCGCACGCCTCGGTTGGCTCCGGACGCGGACTGGGGGGCGTTGGCGGTGGCGGACGCATGGTACGGGGCAAGCGCTCCCGCCGATACCCTGGCCGGACTCGATTCCCTGGCCGCCAAGGTGTGCAACCTGGCCGAGCGTTTCGAGAGTCGGCATCCCGAGGATCCACGGAGCGCCGACGCGCTGTGGCGACGCGCCTCCCTGGCACGCCGGCACGACTGGCTGGTCGACGCGGCCTATGCCTATGCGCGGTTCGCCGATGTCCATCCACGCGACGTGCGCGCCCTGGAGGCACGGGTTGCCCAGGGGGACGTGCTGGTCACCGCCGAGCGCTACGACACCGCGGCGGAGGCCTATACCCAGGCCCGCACCTTGGCCGTGGCCGCGGGGGCGGACACCCTGGTCGCGCGTCTCGATGCGGCCGTCCCGGCCGTTCTCCTGCAACATGCAACCCGGTTGGAACCCGATGACCCGCTGGGCGCGGCCCGCACCTACGAGACCGTCGCCGCGCGTTGGCCCGGGCATCCCCGGGCCGCAGCGACCGGGTTCCGCGCCGGGGAGTCCTGGCTCGCCGCGGACCGCGTTGCGGAAGCGGTCGCGGCCTGGCAACGACTGATCACCGCCCATCCCGAAGGCGCGTTGGCCCGGGATGCGCATATCCGGATCGCCGAGGCCTGGACGGCGGACCACCGTGTCTCCCCCGCCGTCGACGCCTGGCTCGCCTTCACCGAGGCGTATCCGGAGGACCCGGACGCCGCCGATGCCCTGCTGCGGGCGATCGAGTTGGTGGACGACAGCGGCGATGCGCCGCGGGGGCGCGTCCTGCGACTGGCCTACGTGGACCGTTTCCCCGGCGATGCCGAGACCTCGACCGCACTCCTCGCCGATCTGGTGAGGGAAGAGACCGCCCGGTTTGCCCCTCCTGAACCGACCCTGACCCGCCACACCGAGGCCCCGACCCCGGCCCCGGTGGTCGACCGCTATCTCGCGGCGGTGGCGGCCAACCCCGAACTCGGCGACCCGGAGCTGCTCGGGCGACTGCACTTCGAGACGGCCGAGCCGATCGACGCGACCTATCAGGCCGTGAGGCTGACCCAACCGCTCAAGCAGTCGCTTGCCGTGAAGCGGGAGCACCTGGAAGCCACCCTCGCCGCCTACGGACGCGCCGCCGAAGCGGGGTCCCCCGCGTGGGCGCGTGCCGCGGCGTATCGCATGGGGGCAGCCCTGGTCGCCTTTGGTGAAGCCCTGGAGAACAGCGACCTGCCGGACGGATTGGCCGGCGACGACCTGCTGGCCTATCGGGACGTCCTGGCCGACGAGGCGTTTGCTCTCTACGAGCAGGGGGAAGCGGCGTGGGCGGAGCTCATCCGCAAGACCGCGCCGGAGATCTCCGACGCCTGGCTGACCAGCGCGCAGGAGGCACTGTGGATCCGGCGCGGCCCCCGATTCTTCTATCGACCCGAGGTCGCGTTCCCGGTCATCGACGCGGAACGCCCCACCCCGGACCCCACCGCGTTGGCACTCGAGGGAGGGAACGACGAATGAGGAACGACTGGACGTCCATCCGTGCACTGGCCGGATTGCTGTGCATCGCATGGATCACCGGCTGTGCCGAGACCGGTCCCGGTCCGGGAGGGGACCCCACCCTGCCCGGCGAATCGGTCATGGAGCTTGCGGCACGGGAGACGGCCGAGCCGGACGAACCCTACTGGCCCCACGCCCAGGGGGTGATCCACCTAACGCGGGGCGAGGTCACCCGCGCACTGGACGACTTCCAGCGGGCGTTGGACAGGAATCCGGACTACGCCCCCGCCTTGTCCCACCTCTCGGCCCTGGAGTACGAGACCGGGGCCCACGCGGTCGCCCTGGAGCGGCTCGCCGCATCGCAGGAACGCCATGCCCAGACCGGGCGCTCCTTCCCCACCCCTCTTCTCGCGGCGCTGGTGCTCCATGCCGACGCGCTCGACCAGCTCGACCTGGTGGATCGCTGGCTGCCCGCGTTGATCGACGATCCGCAGACCGCGGGGGTGGGAGCCTATCTCCTGTTGCGCGGCGACGGTTTCTCGCGTGCCGCCACCCCGGCCCGCGCCGCGGCCCAGGCCAACCCGGAGTCCGCACCCGACCAGAACAACCTCGGCGTGACCCGACTCATGTCCGGCGACCCCGAGGCCGCGGCACAAGCCTTCCAGGCGGCACGGGGCCTGGACCCGGAACTTCCGGGACCGCACTACAACCTGGCCCTGCTGGAAGCGTTCTTCCTGCTGGATACCGACACCGCCCGGGAAAACTTCGCGCGATACCGCTCCCTGGCCACGGAAGACCCTGACCGCCTTTCGGATCTGCTTTCCACGGGCACCCTGGCCGGAAAGTGAACCCTCGCATGAAGAGACCGCACGCCCCGTTTTCCACCGCCTGGATCGCCCTCGTCCTGACCGGCGCGCTCATCGCTCCGGCCTCCGGGCAAGACACGGCCCCGTCGCCCGCGGTGCCGGCAGCACCGAACGCCGCCGCACCCCGAGCCGAGCCCGAAACAACTCCCGCTCGTCCCGCCTCGGCTCCGGCCAAGGCAACGCGGACCGGGCCCCGCACCCTCGACGCCGTCCCCATCGAAGGGGAAGTCGCGGTGCCCCGGGTCCTGTTCGTCACCGCCCGCGCGCGCGAACACTATCGCGACGGGCTCCACTGGCGGTTCGTTCACGCCCCGGCTCGCACGGCCGGGACCTCGATCCGTCTCGTATCGATCGTCACGCCATTCTGAGGAGGATCCACCATGGCGTTCCTATCCGAAGTCGCAACGTATTTCCGAACGGGGGGACCGTTCATGATCTTCATCCTGGGGGTGGGGGTCATCGCCCTGGCCCTCGTCCTGGAACGGATGTGGGTCATCGGCCGTGCTTCCGCGCTCAACGGGAGCCGGTTTGCCGCCGACCTCGGCGCCCATATCGACAAGGGGGAGGTGGAACAGGCCGCCAACCTGGCCCGTGAGGTCAAGGCGCCGGCCGGGATGGTCGCCCTGCACGGCATCGCCGCCGGAACGCGCAGCCCGGAGGCGGTGATGGACGGCGTGGATGCCGCGGCGGCCGTGGTCCTGCCTCCGCTCTCGCGGCGTCTTCCCCACCTGCCGCTCCTGGCCAACGTGGCCACCCTGCTCGGGCTGCTCGGAACCATCTTCGGTCTCACCACCGCGTTCTCCGCGGTGAGCGCCGCCGATCCCGCCCAACGGTCGACGTTCCTCGCCGCCGGGATATCCCAGGCGTTGAACACCACCTCGTTCGGGCTCATCGTGGCCGTTCCCCTGCTCATTCTCCACGGCATGCTGACCGCGAAGGTGGAGGGGCTGGTCGGCGAGATCGATGCCCTGGGGATCCGGCTGACCGAGGCCTTCCGACGCCGGCAACGCGATACCGCATCCGGCACCTCGCGCGAGGCGGCCTAGATGTCCGCGCGGAACCGGCGCCTGCGACGCCACGTGGCGGAGGAGCTCGACACGCTCCCCCTCATGGGGCTCTTCGTGGTGCTCATTCCCATGCTGCTCCTCTCCGCGGTGTTCCTGGAGATCTCGGTCATCCAGCTCGGGTCGGCGGACACGGAGCACGCACCCACGGAGCCCCCCACGGTTCTGACGGTGAGGCTCGCCGACGACCACATCGCGGTGAGCCGGGACTCCGGCGGCACCCAACGACTGGAGCGTGGCCCGGACGAGCGTGATGCGCTGAAGACCGCGCTGCGCGCCCTCGCCGAGGGGCGGGAAACGAAGACTTCGGTGCGCATCGTTTCCGATCCGGGGATCCGGTACGACACGATCGTGACCGCAATGGACGTGACCCGGGAAGCGGGTCTGGGACAGGCCGCGCTCCTGGCCGCATCCTGAGGAGGACTCGACATGATTCGACGACGCAACGGAGGTCGAGGGCGCGCGTTCGCCCTCGCCGGAGGCGGGACGACACGCCTGCGGCTCACCTCCATGATGGACATCCTCGTGGTGCTCCTGCTCTTCCTGCTCAAGGCCTTCGTGGCCGACGGCGAAGCCATGACCCCGCCGGCCGGAGTGGACCTGCCCGAATCCTCCAGTGCCGCGCAGGCCGAGGAATCGGTGGTGGTCGCGGTGGTGAACCGGACGGTCCTGGTGGGAGGTGAGGCGGTGGCAACCCTGGACGACGCAGGGGAAGGGCGGGTCCTGCCCGGTCTGCGGGCCTCGCTCGAACGGGCGTTGGCCCAGTCCGACGCCCTGGCCCAGCGCCGGGGGCTCGAACCGGTCCTGCGACCGGCCACGGTGCAGGCGGACCGGGAACTTCCCTTTCGCGATCTCGAACGCGTGCTTTCCACCCTGGGAGCGGCCGGGTTCGAAGTGGTCTCCCTCGCGGTGATCCGCAGCAGCTAGGAGGAGATCATGGCCCATCCCATTCCCGCGACCTATCGCACGCCGTTCCTGACCGGACCCGACCGGGAACTCAAGCGTTCCCTGTCGGTCTCGTCGGGATTCGGCGTCCTGGTGCTTCTGGTTGTCTTCCTCGTTCCCATGCAGGAGATCACGGTCACCGATGTGGACGAGGTCCCCGAACGGCTGGCCAAGCTGATCCTCAGGAAACCGGAGCCGGTCGCCGCTCCGGCACCGCTCGTGGCCGAGGTGGAGGCACCGGCGTTGGTCGAGGAAACCCCTGCGGTGACCCCCGAACCGGTACCCGAAACCGCACCGCCCCCCACTCCGACTCCGGAGACCCGACGACGTGAGGCGCCGGTCATCGCGCCCGACGCAGGACAGGCCGGGCGTGAACAGGCCAAGGCAGCGGTCTCGGCCGAGCTCGCCACCACCACCGCCGCGGTCAGCGAAGCGGTGGGCGAACTGCGCGAGGTGCTCGGTGGGACCCGATCGGAAACCCGGACCACCGCACGGCGACGCAGCGGCCGGGCTCCCAACCGGAGCGGGAACGCTTCCCTGGCCAGCGTGGCCGCCCCGGGAGCCGTGGGAGCGGGCGACGGCAGCGGAAGCTCGCTCGCCGTCCCTTCCATCCGGATCACCACCGGGGCGGGACCGGGTGGTGGCGGCGGGGCAACCGACGGGGGCAGTGCGGTCGGTGGGACCCGTTCCGCGTACCGCACCGACGCCTCCCTCATGGCCGTGGTGCGACGCTACGCTCCCGGGATCGAGTACTGCTACGACCGCGAACTGGAGAGCACTCCCGGTCTGCGCGGCAAGCTGACCGTCGCCATCACCGTGGCCGCGTCCGGCAGCGTCACCCAGGCCGAACTCGTCGGCGACACGGTGAAGTCAGCTGGGCTGGCAACCTGCGTGCTGGGACAGATCCGCACCTGGCGCTTCCCCACCATCGAGGAGGGAGTGACCGTGTTCCGGACGCCGTTCGTCTTCACCCCCCCCCAGGCCGGTGGCGAGTGAACCGCCGCGGTCCGGGTCGACGGTTCCGTACTGGCGCCACGTTCCGCGCAGGACGACCCCGTGGAGGTCGCGCAACGCGCCGAGGTCTTCCAGCGGATTCCCCCGCACCAGGATCAGGTCGGCGCGCTTGCCGACCTCGACCGTGCCGAACTCGTGGGACTCGCCCAGGAACCGGGCCGCCTCCGTGGTGGCGATCCGCAACACCTCGAACGGGGTGAGTCCGCAGGCTTCGAACTCGTCCAGTTCGTCCAGCAGCGAGGTGCCAAAGGGGATGAGGCTGCCGGCACGCCCGGATGCATCGGACCCGGCGAGGAGTGGACAACCCGCGTCGTAGAGGGCCTTGACCAGGCGCTGCACGTTGGCGAAAACGATCTGTCGCTGCGCCTCGGGGAACCGATGGTTCGCGCTGGCCGCCACGTTCACCATCAGGGTGGGACAGTTCCAGACCCCCGAGGCCCGGGTGGCCTCGACCAACCCGGGGATACGGGCCTCATCGATCTCGAGAAATCCGGGGTAGTTGCGCTTGCCCCCCAACTCCACGTCGTACCCGGTCAGGTGTTCGATGAACCGGTACCCCGAGTTCAGGCAATGGATCAATCCCACATCGGTGGGGACGTGACCGCCGTAGGGAATGCCGTGCCGTTTCGCCGCGGCGACCACGGCGTCGAAGGGTTCGGGCTGGAGGGACTGGTAGAGCTTGAGCGACTGCCAGCCGGCGGCGACCAGACGCGAGACGATTTCCTCGGCCTCGGCCGGACCCTCGATGAACTCCTTCTCCGGCCCAAAGCCCTCGGGGCCGTCGATCTGCGGGCTGGTCGAGTAGATCGTGGGAGCCCAGCGCTCCCCGGCCCGGATCTCCTCCATGACGACCCGGGTCCTGGCAACCCCGTAGAGATCCCGCACGGTCGTGACACCGGACTGCACGAATTCCTCGAGCCAGGTCTCGTTGAAGAAGGTATGCACGTGCATGTCGGTGAGACCGGGAAGGAGATAGGTGCCATCCCCGTCCACCTCGCGAACACCACGCGGAATCCGAACCTCGGTTGCGGATCCGACCCCAACGATGCGGTCGCCCCCGATGAGCACGGTCTGGTTGGCCAGCACCGTCTCGCCGGTCATGGGGATCACCTGCACCCCCCGGATGGCCAGGTCCGCGGGAATCGGCCCGTTGTCGGAGCAACCGGTGGACAGGAGAAGAGCGCCGACGATCGCCGGGTACAGAAAGCGCATGCATCCTCCGGGACAAAGGAAAGGGCCAACCCGCATTCTAGCAGGCCGGCCCTCGGGTCCTGGAACTCCCGGAATCACTCCCCTGTCTTGGGGGTCATCCCGTACTTGGGGTACGCGTACATCTCCGGGTCGGAGGCGAACACGGTCTCGGTGGAATCGGAGAGGAAATAGAACATGCGTCCCGCGTGATCGAGGCGCGGGCAACTCGATGTGGGCTCAAACCGTTGCCGGGTGACCGGGTCGGTGAGAATCCCACAGTACTTCAGCGGATCCGCGACAAAGCGCTCCCGTTCGTCTTCGCCGGCAACATAGAAGACTTCGTGGTTCACGAAGATGCGATGATCCGCATCCACGACCGCATTGCGATGCGGACTCACCACGCACTGCGGAACCATGCCACGGGCCACGACATGAGCATCAGGGTCTTTCCCGAAGACCTTTACGCAGGGGCTTCAGCAAAAACCCACAGGCTGCCCGTTGACGTACATGGGTGGCATGCGGCGGTTGAGCTTCACCCCACGCACCATGCAGCGATCGTTGACCGACACCTGACCATCCGCGAATCGAACGCGGGGCAGGGTGTCGACCTCCGAATCCACGAATTCGACCGCTCCGGTGTCCTCGACCACCCGGGGCAGCGTGTCCCCGGAACACCCCACCAGGGCGCCTCCGAGAACCATCACCGACCAGAAACCACGCATCGTCATCTCCTCCAGTTTTAGGGTCCCGATCCAGTACCGCGAGGGCGCTCCCCGACATCCGTCCGGAGTCCGAGAATCTGCGACCGGTCGAAAACAGACCGCCGGGGCGCGGGGTGTCGAGAGGTTTGACGATCCTGTGTGGGGACGCGGAACACCCGCTGAGTGCCTGTAAAGAAAGATGATACCGCGATATCGGGAGGTCACGCGAGGTGCAAGGCGTCGGATTGCTTAACGCATTGCCGCCGAACTGGGGCAAATCAACCACCTCAACTCGTTGCTATTTTTGAAGATAGACGGATCACCTCAGAAGTGTGTATACTTGTGCCCGTACCTATTACGCACTGAGGGTGTCAACATGCGAATCAAAACGTTCGTTGCGTGTCTCCTGGTTAGCTTCGTGGTTCCGGCTGCGGGGCATGCCTACACGTCCACTGTCATGACCAACTACACCTGGGATATCGACGGGCTGACCTACGACTACGCGTCGGATGTCAATCTCGGACAATCCTGGATTGGCCAGCATGGGGCTTACGCCTCTTCCATGAACTGGGACCACGCCCTGCCCGCCCTGTTCGAGGATGCGGCGTATCAGGTCACCACCGCCAAGCTGTGGGTGGATGCCCAGTACATGCTCACGGACGGCAACAGCGTGACCATCGACGGGATCGAATTGGGGCACCTGGCCAATACCCGCCCCGATCACACGACCTTCAACCTCACCCCCGTCCTTTCCCAGCTCAACTGGTCGGACGGCATGGTGGTGGGGGTCAACGCCAACGAGAACGGTTTCCGGCTCGACCAGGCCAAGATCGTCTTCAATGTCAGCTACAACCCGCTGGGAGACGACGACGGGCCCGCTCCCGTGCCGGACCCCGCAACCCTGCTCCTCTTCGGAACCGGGTTGGCCGGGCTCGGTGCCGCGCGACGGCGTCGCAAGAGCTGACCCCAGCGTCTGTCCGGACACCAGGACGACCGCTGACCGCTTCGCATGACGGGTCCCCATCGTGGGGCCCGTCATTCTTTTTGCCGGGGGGATCCCCACGCCCCTCCCGGATCAGGGAACCTGGGGTTCCTCGAACACCGCCACCGTCCAGGCAGGGACGGTGAAGGTACCGGTCGTCCCGTCGAACGCGGCCTCCTGAACCACCGGATCGGACCCTGTCGCCTGACCGGCATGGAGCCGGAATCCGAACCGCCCCCATCGCGGGTCGCCATAGACCCGTGTTTCCGCGGACGCGTTGACGAGGACGGCGACCCGGAGCCTTTCGGGATCCAGGTCCGACAGGGCGGGGCCGTCATCGTTGAGGGTAAACACGATCAACCCCGCATCCGCCGCCTCCCCCCGGTTGTGGAAGCGGAGACGATCCTGCACGTCCTTGGCGCCACGCAGCCGGAACAACGGCGAGCCGCGGCGAACCCGCAGCAGGTCCTGCACGATGCCCAGGGCCGTCCGCCGCGCCGCGGCGTTCGGGGCCAGATCCTCGCGGGCCAACAACGGACCGATCAGCCCCCAGCGGTCCTCGTTCTTCCAGGCCGGCGGGAGCCCACTGCCAAAGGTGCTGCGCCCGAGGGAGAAGTCGAGGCGGTTGAACCAATCCCCCGAGTCGTAGCTGTCGGCGTCCAGGGACTTGGACCGCAGGATCTCGCTGCCGGCGTGGAGGAAAGGGGTTCCCTGGGCCAGGATCACCACCCCGACGGCCAATGCCTGCATGCGCACCCGGGTGTCCATGGACACCTCGGGTACCGCGTAGACCAGTTTGTCGTAGAGCGTTTCGTTGTCGTGCGCCGAGGCGTAGTTGATGGATTCCTGGGGGTCCCGCGTGTACCCGCCGAACGCTCTACCCTGGTCCCCGTCGTTGAAGGTGTATCCAAGCAGGTTTCCGGCGATCCCGGTCCGCACCCGGTCGAGGAGCCCCTCGAGCTGGGCCCGGCTGCCTCCCCCGTACCCGCCCGGAACCGTGAACAACCCGCTGGCCACCCCTCGCTCGCGCCGGTCGGTGAACGGACTCCCCCCCCGGAGCGCGTCGCGGATCCGATCGTTGAAGGTCCCGATGCCGGTTCCGGCCAGGGCAGCCTGGGTTGCGTTGATCCCACGCTGGCCCCCCTGCACCTCGCCGAAGTCCCAGCCCTCTCCATAGAGAAGGATCGAGGCCCCATCCACACCGTCCTCTTCCAGGGTCAAGGCGTGGAGACGATCCCGGATCCGTTCCATGTTCCGCTTCATGTGGTGTCCCATGAGGTCGAAGCGGAATCCGTCCACCTTGTAGTCCACCGCCCAGTGGACGAGATCGTCGATCATGAACCGTTCCATCATCGCGTGTTCGCTCGCGGTGTTCTGGCAACAGGTGGAGGTCTCGACGAACCCATCCTCGTCGAGTCGGTGGTAGTACCCCGGAACGATCCGGTCGAACACCGACCGGGGATCCTGCCCGCTGGCGTGGGTATGGTTGTAGACCACGTCCATCACCGTGCGCAGGCCCAGATCCGACAGCGCCTGGACCAGGGTCCGGAACTCGTAGATCCGACGGGAACCATCCGGCTCGGTCGAGTAGCTCCCCTCCGGTACACCGAAGTGGTAGGGGTCATAGCCCCAGTTGTAGGCGTCGTCGGCCCGTACCCGACCCACCGCCGCCTGCTGATCCGGGGAATCGGGGGCAAGATCGACCAGTCGTCCCGGGGTCTTCTGCAAGGCCCGGTCTTCCTCCACGGTGGCGATGTCGAAGGCGGGCAGAAGATGGACATGGGTCAGTCCGGCCTCGGCCAGTCCCTTGAGGTGACGGGTTCCGTGCCCATCCACGGCGAAGGCCAGATAGGTCCCGCGATAGACCTCCGGAACCAAAGCATCCATGGCGCTGAAGTCCCGGATGTGGAGTTCGTAGACCACGGCATCCTCGGGAGCGGCCAGGGGCGGCTTGTCCCGCGTGTCCCACCCCTCCGGCTTGAGCGATACGTCCTGCAGGTCCACGATCTGACTGCGCCGGCTGTTGATGGAGAGGCTGCGCGAGTAGGGGTCGGTGACGCGGTGGGTCTCCACGCGGCCGGTGGTCGGCACGTAGACCTCGACCTCGTAGAGATAGAACCGGTCGCGATGGGCCGATGCGCCGATCGCGGACCAGACCCCGGCATCGTGGGTCATGGGGATTCGCTCGGACGGCTCCGCCGCGGTCGAGGTGCCGTAGACGAGGAGGGTGACCCCCGTGGCCGTCGGCGCCCAGAGGTGGAACCGGGGCCGACCCTCTTCCCAGGCAAGTCCCAGCGGTCCGTCATAGGCGTACAGGTCATCGAGCACGCCGGGGATCTGGAGTCCGGTCGCGTCGAGCAGTCGCGTTCCTTCGGAGACCGAAACCGCCACCTCGCCGCGCAACCACTGCGGCACCTTCTCCACCTCATCCGCTCCGAGCCGGAGCACGGTGTATCCGGCAAGATGCGGAAAACGCGCCTTCTCCGCGTCACTCAGCCCGAGCGGATCCAGGTCGAGGCGCACCGAGTCCCCGCCGCGCACCCCGGTGGAGTCGGCCCACAACCCACCCCGGGGCGATGCGTGGAGCCGGTAGAGCAGCGTCCCGCCGCGCCGGACTTTCCAGACCACCGTGTCGCGGTCGATCCAATGCGCACGCCGCCGGCCGAGGTCCCACATCGCGGCCGCGCCCCCTCCCACGCGCCGGATCGCGTTGCGGCCGCCGAAACCGTCGTCCACGTAGCCCTCGGCCCCCGCATCCACCGGTCCACCGTCGCGACCCGACTCCATGGAGGCGGGCCATTGGCCGTCGATGAAGTACTTGTAGGTGATCTCCCCCGCCGGCAGGTCCAGCGACACGCTCCAGCTGCCATCCGCCCGGGCCGCCATGGCCGTCTCCCCCCAACCATTGAAACTTCCGCGAACCGAAATCGTCCCAGGGGTCTCGCCGGCGGCCGGGTGATACACGAAGACCACCTCCTCCGCCCGGGCAATTCCGGTACCGCACAGAAAAACCGGGATGACCCAACCGAATCGCCGTAATGGGAAAAGCCGTTGGAATGACATACGAGCACCTTCCGGGAGAAGTTCTTGGCACGGTCAACAAGCGTAAGTATGTCCCAATCGCGGGATTCCGTCAGTGCATCTCCCCAGACCGACTGGTATAATCGTGGAGGCGGACTCAACTCTCGACTGGCTGATCATCCCAGGGAATTGCACCATGCGTGACGTGGCCGCGGTCACACGTCGAGCCGCACTCCCCGTAGACTCCGTTCCTTCCGTTGCCGAGGGGCTTGCCCCCGTCGATGCCTCCCTCCCCGACGGGGGGAAGCGCAACGGAAACCTGCGGAGCGCTCCGGACGTCGCGCTGTATTCCCAGGACCTATTGACATTCTTGGGCGGCATGGCGCACGCCTTTCATTCCGGTCTCGAGGTTTGTCGTGCCAGGCGGAAACGTCAGCGCGCGACTCGGGTCACCGGTGAGCGCCTCGGGAATTCTCCCGAGACCGTTACCCTCCGCGAGTCGTCGTGGAAGGTGGCGCCTCCGCCCAAGGATCTCTTGTCCCGCTTGGTCGAGATCACCACGCCTCCCCGTGCCGGGGATCTCCTGTCCGCATTGAACTCCGGGGCCGACGTTTGCGTGGTCGACTTCGACCAGGCCCTGCCCCCTTCCTGGACCGCCCTCACCGGGGCCTATGCCGTCCTGGGAGACGCGGTGACCGGTTCGCTCACCGTCACCGATGGGCGAACGGGAGCCACCCGGCGCATCTATCGTGATCCCGCTACGCTCATCCTGCGTCCCCGCTCCCTGGATCGCGACGAAGCCTCGGTCACCGTGGACAATGTCCCCGTCCCGGCCGCCCTGCTCGACGTCGGGATTTTTCTCTTCCACCACGCGCAGACCCTCCTGGACCGCGGTTCCGCTCCCTACCTCGAGATCTGCGCCCTGGAGGATCCCCAGGATGCGGCCTGGTGGTCGCGGGTTCTGCACTACGCGGAGTCCCGGCTCGGCCTCCCCAAGGGCTGCGTGCGCACCACCCTGCTGGTGGACTCGGCCCGCGGCGCCCTGTGCACGGAAGCGCTTCTCTGGGAACTGCGCGATCGGGCGGCCGGGGTGGCCGCCGATGTTCGCGGATTCCTCTGCGAACGGGCGCTCGCTCCCCCCGAAGCGCCGGGCCAAGTGCTCCCGGACCGATGTCGCATCCGCACCTCCCATCCGCCGCTCCGGGCCTGGTTCGATGCGCTCGTGCACGTGGCCCACCGGCATGGCACCCACGCCATCGGCGACCTCTCGCCCCACGCCCGCATCCGCACGGACCGGGAAGCCGACGCCGAGGCGGTGGAAACCTTCCGCCGGGCCAAGCAACTCGAGGTGGACGCCGGATTCGACGGGACCCGACTCGCGCATCCGGACCTGGTCTGCACCGCCCGGGGCGTCTTCCTGGATGGCCTGTCCGGACCCAACCAGCTGCACTCCCATTGCGAGCCGGCCGAGATCGACGAGGCGGGGATCCTGGCCGCCCCGCGGGGCCCCCGCACCGAGGCCGGACTCCGGCTGGAGATCCGTCTGGCCATCCAGACCCTGGAGGCCTGGCTTCGCGGCGAGGGCCGGATCTCCCTCTATCACCATCTCGAGGACGGGCGTACCGCGGAGCTGGCGGTCGCCCACGTGTGGCAGTGGATCCGTGAGGAGGTCCCGCTCGAGGACGGACGCACGGTCACCCTCCGCCTGGCCGCCTCCCTGGCCCGACAGGAGATGCTGCGCATTGCCGCCGAGGTGGGCGAGGACACTCTTCGGGCGGGACACTATGTCGAGAGCCTCGCCTGGATCGAGGCCGCCTGGGCCGATACCACCCCGGACACCGTGCGACAGCTGCGCAGCGCGCACTGATGCCCCCCCTTGGAAACCCGGCCCCGGTGGCGTATCCTCGGTTGGACCGGTCTACCGATCGACTCGGCATGACGCGTGCCTTCCTCACACCCTGCGACGAACCCACCATGTGCTTTCCTTCCCGACCCGCGCTCCAGGCCCTTTTCATTCTGCTGCTCTGCGTGTTCGCGGGAAGCGGCTCCCCGGCCGCCGCTGGGGACGGTGTGGTCCAGGGCACCGAGGCCTCGCATGTGGGCTGGCAGGATCGACGCCCACTCTGCCCGGTGGGGGGAGAGACCTTCGAGGTCCGTCTCCAGGCCTTGGCCGGTGACCTCACCGCGGTCCGCGTTCGCATGGACGACGGCACCCCGATCTGGATCAACGCGGCGGTCACCGACAGCCGCGGGCCCTACGACGTGTGGACCGCCTCGATCCCCGCCACCGCGCAGACCTCCCTCAACTACTGGTTCGAACTGACCGACGGCGGGGACGTGGCGTACTACAGCGCCTCCGGGTTCCTCAACAACACGCCGACCGACGGCGGGTTCGTGGTCGACTACGCGACCCTGTCCCACGCTCCGGTCGGAGCGACGGACCTCGCCACCGGAACCGTGTTCAAGGTCTGGGCCCCGACCCGGACCACCGCCCACGTGCGGGGCGACTTCAACGGCTGGGGCCTCGCCAACCCGCTCGGCAAGGTGGGGTCCCACTTCACCGGATTCGTCAGCGGAGCCGGGTACCGGCAGCAGTACAAGTTCTTCTTCAACGGCTCGGTGTGGAACTCGGATCCAAGAGCCCGCGCGCTGAATCCCACCCAGGATCTCAACGCCTTCATCGAGGACCCGGCGCTCTACACCTGGAACATCGAGGACTTCGCGACGCCTCCGCTCGAGGAAATGGTCATCTACCAGCTGCACATAGGGACGTTCCCGGGTCGGAACGATCCCATGGGGAGCGTAAGTCACCCCGGCGGCTACACCGATGTCGCGGTACGGGTAGGACACCTGGTGGAGCTGGGAGTCAACGCGGTCCTGGTCAACCCGGTCACCGAGTTCCCCGGGGACCTCTCGGCCGGTTACAACCCCATCACCCAGTGGGCGCCGGAGTGGGCGTACGGCACGCCCAACCAGTTCAAGCAGTTCGTGGATGTGCTGCACCAGAACGGCATCGCCGTCCTCGTCGACATCGTGTGGAACCACTTCTCCCCCACCGACAACTACCTGTGGAACTACGACGGCACGCAGATCTACTACGACAACCCGGCCGTGGACACGCCGTGGGGGGCCCAGGCCGATTTCGATGACCCGGAAGTACGGGCGTACTTTCTCGACAGCGCCCTGCACTGGCTGGAGGAAATGAAGGTCGACGGGTTCCGCATGGATGCCACGAGCTTCATGGACATGGGAGCACACGCCGCGTCCGGTTACACGCTCATGCAGGACTTCAACAACTGGATCGACCGGCGCTGGAAGGACAAGGTGGCCATCGCCGAGGAACTTCCCGACGATCCCTACATCACGCGCCCCACCAGCCTCGGCGGGGCCGGCTTCGATTCGCAGTACTACGACCACTTCACCGACCGCCTGCGGGAGCAGATCGGGGCCGCCGCCTTCAACAACGCGGACATGAACGTGATCGCGGACATCGTGACCGGAAGCGGATCCTGGCTCGAGTTCAGCTCGGTCACCAACTACTTCGAACTGCACGACGAGGTCTGGCCCAGCAACGGGGGCCAGCGCATGATCAAGACCATCGATACCACCTTCCCCCACGACGACCTGTGGGCGAAGGGGCGGAGCAAGCTCGCCCAGGGACTGGTCCTGTTCGCGCCGGGTGTTCCGGCCCTGCACCAGGGATCGGAATGGCTCGAGGACACCGGTTTCGGCACCGACAGCGGGGACCGCATCGACTGGTCCAAGAAGACGACCTATGCCGGGATTTTCGACTACTACCGGGACGCGGTGGCCCTGCGCACCGCGACCCCGGCCCTGTTCGCCGACGCCCCCATCGACGTGCACCACCTGGACAACACCGCGGACCGGATCGCATTCGTTCGTGGCAGCGGTGACGAGGTCGCGGTGGTGGTGGCCGGTTTCGGCAACGGCAACGCGACCCAGGTACGGATCGGGGTGCCCCAGGGAGGCTTCTGGAAAGAGGCCCTCAACAGCCAGGCGACAGGGTACGAAGGGAATGGCCGCACCAACCCGGGCGTCCTGCCCGCCTCGGCCACCCCGGCCGATGGGTATCCCCAGTCGATCACCATCCAGGTCCCCCAGATGGGGCTCATCGTGCTGGTTCCCGACGAAACGACGACGGGCGCCGGGGACCCCGCGACCACGACACGTCCCTTGGCGGCCTACCCCAACCCCTTCTCGGCCCGGACCACGGTGCGTTTCGACCTGGAAACCGCGGGACCGGTCCGGGTCCGGGTGCTGGACCTCCAGGGACGCGTGGTGGCGACCCTGGTCGACGACACGCGCAGTGCCGGCGCCCACGAGGTCGCCTGGAACGGCCGCTCCGCCGACGGCATCGATTGCGCGGGCGGGGTGTACTTCATGACGATCGAGTCGGAAACGGGAGCGCACTCCCGCAAGCTCATCCGTCTACCCTGAGACCCCGTTGGGCGCGATGGCGGGGTCGGCCCCGCCCCGACGGGAGGCCAGTCGGACCGCAGCCGAGCTGAGGCCGTAGAACACCGCGGCCAGAAGCACGATGAGGGGGCCGGTGGGCGTATCCACGCCGAACCCGGCGGACAGCAGGTAGGCCAGCATGAGACCTCCGGTGGTGCAGATCGCCCCGATCAGCGAGGCCGCGGCCATCATGGTGCCCAGGCTGTGGGTCCACTGGCGCGCCACCGCGGCCGGCACGGTCAAGAGGGCGATGACCAGGATCGCCCCGACCACCCGCATCAGGACCACCACGGTGAGCGCGGTCAGCACGAGCAGCACGGCCAGCATGCGCTCCACCGGAACCCCCAGGGTGCGGGCATGTTCCTCGTCGAAGGTGACCGCCTGGAACTCCCTGAAGAAGATCACCGTTCCCACCACCACGATGACATCCACCGCCGCGGCCACGACCAGGAACGACCAGGGCACCACGAGAATGCTCCCGAAGAGGTAACTCATGAGGTCCGGTGCATACCCGGGCGTCCAGGAGATGAAGACGATCCCCAGGGCCATGCCGACCGCCCACACCATGGCGATCAGGGTATCGAGTCCCGAGAGCCGGCGCGCATACGCCACCCCGATTCCGGCACCGGAAAGCAGGGCAAAACCGGCCGCACCCCACAGGGGCGGAAACCCGAACAGGTACCCGAGCCCCACCCCCCCGAAAGCGGCATGGGCAAGCCCGCCCGAGATCGAGGCGATCCGTTTGACCAGGACCCACGAACCGATCACCCCGCAGGCCACGCTGACCAGCAGTCCGGCCAGGAGCGCGCGCTGGAAGAACGGATAGGTGAAGGCCTCCAGCATCAGGAGTGCTCCTCCACCACCTTGTGGGTGTGCTTGTGCACGAGCAGATCCACCGGGCACCCGTAGACCGCCTCGATCATCTCCTCGGTGATTTCCTTGGACGCGTGATAGTGCAGGGTGCGGTTGAGGCACCCGACGCTGCGGACGTAGCGGGGCAGCATCCCGATGTCGTGGCTGACCAGGATCACGGTGTGATCCCGGGCGAGATCGGCGACAAGGTCATAGACCTCCCCCACCATCCGGGTGTCGAGGCTCGCCGTGGGTTCATCGAAGAGGAGGAGTCGTGCCTGGACCGCGAGCGCCCGCGCGATGAGTACCCGTTGCAACTGTCCCCCCGAAAGCCGGCCGACTTCCCGCGCGGCCAGGTGCCCGAGCCCCACCCGCTCCAGCGCCGCCGCCACGGCATCCCGGTCCCTGCCCGAATAGCGTCGCAGGAATCGCTTGTGCGACAGACGCCCCATGAGCACCACATCGGACACCGAGATGGGATAGTCCAGATCGAACCGGGCGTACTGCGGCACATAGGCCACCTCGCCCCCTGCGTCCTCGGGCGCCTTGCCGAACACCCTCACCGAGCCCCGATCCGGGCGAACCAGTCCCAGGATGGTGCGCAGGAGAACGGTCTTGCCCGCCCCGTTGGGGCCGATGATCCCCACGAAGTCGCTGGATGACAGGGTGAGGGTGATGTCCTCCAGCACCGGAACCCCGCGAAAGGCCACCGAGACGTCCCGGATGTCCAGGGCCGGGGTCACGGGGCGAGGTCCTGCGCCAACCGCGCCGCGACCGCGCGCAGGTTGGCTTCCCAGGCGGGAGCGAGGGGATCGATCACGCCCAGGGACAGACCCAGGTCCGAAGCCAGCGTCGCCGCGGCGGCGTCCGAGACATGCGGCTGGCTGTAGAGCGTGTGCACGCCCGCGGCCCGCAGCCGCTCCAGGGTACGAGCCATCTCCGCGGGGCCCGGTTCCTTGCCCTCATGCTCGATGGCGATCTGGATCAACCCGTAGTCCGCGGCAAACGCCCCCCAGGCGGGATGCGCCACCGCGAACGCGCGACCCGAGACCGGGGCCAGGATCTCCCGCAGGTCGGCGTCCAGCACATCCAACTCCGCGATGAACCGGGCCGCCCGTTCGCGGATCGCTTCGGCCCGGTCCGGAAAGGCATCGACGAGGGACTCGGTGAGCGGGATCACCGACGCCCGCACCCGACGCGGCGCGGTCCACACATGGGGATCCTCGGCCAGGAAGAGATCGGGGGTGAACGGGGCCGCGATCCGCAGATCGGCTCGCTCCGCCCGCAGGGACTCCATCCAGCGTGCCTCGAAGGGGAACGCGGGATGTCCCAGCACCACGAGGAGACGCGCATCCCGCACGGATCGGAGCGTGGTCAGGGTGGGCTCGAAGGTGGCCGGATGCGCACCGGGCGGAATCAGCGCCCGAACCGCAATCCCGTCCCCGGTCAGCCGCGAAACGATCTCCACCTGGGGCAGGACGGAGACCAGCACCAGGGGCTCGGTTTCGTCCTGCCCGGCGCAGGCGGTCAACACGAGGAGAGCGGCGAGAAGAAGCCTCGGCTGGATCATGGCTTGAGATGATAATGGATTCTCATTATCATGCAAGCATGATCCGCCGTACCGAACAGCGCAAGGCCATCCGGGAGGCCCTCGAGAGCTCGGGACGCCCCCTGGACCCGCAGGAGCTCCTGGAACTGGGCCGGCGGGCGGTGCCCACCCTGGGCATGGCCACCGTGTACCGGGCCATCCGTGAAGGGGTGGATCAGGGCTGGATCGAGATCGTCAGCCTTCCCGGTGAACCGCCCCGCTACGAACCGGCGGGCCGGGAACACCACCACCATTTCCGTTGCCGGACCTGTGAGCGTCTCTTCGAAGTCCCCCACTGCGAGGTCGACACCGACGCGGTCGACCTCCCCGGTTTCCGGGTCGACGGCCACGAAGTGGTCCTTTACGGTCGCTGCGCCGACTGCGCCGGATAGTCCCGCAACCCAAGGCAGGTTTCATGGATCGCTACGCTTGGCTCCGCGAGAAGGACAACCCCCGTGTCCTCGAGTTCCTGGAGGGGGAGAACCACCGCACCCACGAGGCACTGGCCCACCAGGATGCCCTGCGTCGCACGCTCTATGACGAGACCCTGGCCCGCATCAAGGAAACCGACCTCTCGGTCCCCTTCCGCAAGGGGGAGTACTTCTACTACTCGCGCACCGAGAAGGGGATGGCCTACCCCATCCACTGCCGCAA
The DNA here is from genome assembly GCA_942491735.1 of Candidatus Eiseniibacteriota bacterium. GTDB lineage: Bacteria > Eisenbacteria > RBG-16-71-46 > JABDJR01 > JABDJR01 > CALOCN01. Next base: position 3,034,535 of record CALOCN010000014.1, read on the forward strand.
GCAGGGATCGCTGGAGGCGGAGCCACAGACCGTGCTCGACGTCAACGCGCTGGCCAGGGGCCACGAATACACCCAGGTCACCGCGATGGCGGTGAGCCCGGACCATCGCCTCCTCGCCTACACCGTGGATCGAACCGGATACGAGCGCCCCGATCTGCATATCCTGGACATCGAGACCGGCGAGCTCCGGGCGGATGTCATCGAGGAGATCGGCCCGTATTCCCTGGCCTGGGCCAGCGACAACCGGACCCTCTTCTACACGCGGCAGGACGACACCAACCGGCCGGACCGGCTGTACCGCCATGTCCTGGGCAGCGACCCGGGCGACGATGCCATGGTCTTTCACGAGAAGGACGAGAAGTTCTTCCTCGGAATCGGACGCACCCTGGACGGGGCCTACCTCATCCTGGACCTCGGATCGCACGTGACCTCGGAGATGTGGCTCCTGGACGCGGCGGAGCCCCAGGGGACGTTCCGGTGCATCGAACCGAGACGTCACGGGATCGAGTACTCGGTGGAGCACGGCAGGGATGGGCTCTACATCCTCACCAACGACGACGCGCTCAACTTCCGGGTGGTGCTGGCCGACCCGGCCGAGCCCGGACGCGCGGGATGGCGGGACCTCGTCCCCCACCACCCGGAGGTCTACCTGCAGGGACTGGAAGTCTTCTCCGGTCATCTCGTGCTCTCCGAACGACGGGAAGGCACGCGCTGCCTGCGGGTGCGGGACCTGTCCAGCGGCGAGGAACATGTCATCGAGAAACCCGAACCGGTGTCCACCATGGGGTCGGAACGCAACGCCGAGTTCACCGCCACCTCCTACCGCTTCACCTATACCTCGCTCATTACCCCGCACTCGGTCTACGACTACGACCTCGTCACCCGCGAGCGCACCCTGCTCAAGCAACAGGAAGTTCCCGGGGACTATGATCCGCGGGACTACCGCTCCGAGCGGATCTGGGCCACCGCGGCGGACGGAGTGCGCGTCCCCATCTCCGTGGTGCATCGCCGCGAGGTGGACCTGTCCACGCCCCAACCGACCCTGCTCTACGGATACGGTTCCTACGGACTCTCCATGGATCCGGAGTTCAACCCGGCCCGGCTCCCCCTCCTGGATCGCGGCCTGGTCTTTGCCGTAGCCCACGTTCGCGGCGGCGCGGAAATGGGCCGGCACTGGTACGAGGACGGCAAGTACCTCCGCAAACGCAACACATTCACCGACTTCATCGCCTGCGCGCAGACGCTGATCGACCGCGGGGTGACTTCCCCGGACCGGCTCGCGGCGCGGGGCGCCTCGGCGGGGGGGCTCCTCATGGGAGCCATCCTCAACCTGCGCCCCGATCTCTTTCGCGCGATCCACGCCGGTGTCCCCTTCGTCGACGTGCTCAACACCATGCTCGACGCCAGCATCCCCCTCACCACGCTGGAGTATGACGAGTGGGGCGACCCCAACGACCCGGTGTATCGCGACTACATCGCGGGCTACGCCCCCTACGAGAACGTGACCGCCCGGGACTATCCGGACCTCCTGGTCACCGCGGGACTCAACGATCCCCGGGTCCACTACTGGGAGCCGGCCAAGTGGGTGGCCAAGCTGCGGGAGCTCCGCACCAACGACAATCTCCTTCTCCTGAAGACCAATCTCGGCGCGGGCCATGGCGGGGCCTCGGGCCGCTATGAACGATACGAGGAGCTGGCCTTCGAGAACGCGTTCATCCTGGACCGCATCGGGCTCGGGGAGGCTCCCCTGCTTCCCCCGACCGGGGACTGAATCCCGCGTGCATACCCTTTCCGTGCCCGAGGCACGTCGTCTCGCCCTGGCCCGGGCCGGGTTGCTGAAACCGGAGTGGACCGGGCTTCCCCGCACCGCGAACCGGGGGGAACGCGCGCAGCGGGACGCCGCCCTCTCCGTCATCCGACGATTCGGGTACCTGCAGCTGGACACGGTGTCCATCGCGGGGGCGCGCAGCCACGCCCTGGTCCTGCTGTCCCGGCTCCCCGGGTTCCGCGCCCCGCTGGGGGAACGGTTGCTGGCGCCGGGCGAGCCGCTCTTCGAGTTCTGGGGGCACGAGGCCTCGTGGATTCCCATGGAGCTCTATCCCGCGTTCGCCTGGCGTCGCCGCCGCTATCGCCACCATCCATGGTGGGGTGACATCCTGGGGGCCTATCCGGAGATGCACCGAACCCTGCTCAAACGGCTGCGCACCGAAGGTCCGCTCATGTCGTCGGACCTCGAGGGAGCAAGCCAGGGAGGCTGGTGGGACCACAAACCGGCCAAGAAGGTGGCCGAGGCCCTCTGGTCACGGGGGGACATCGTGGTCCGAGAACGACGGGACTTTCGCCGGGTGTACGACCTGCCCCATCGCGTGCTCCCGGAGGCGATGCGCGGCACGCGTCTCTCCACCGGAAAGGCGGTGAGGCAACTGCTGCTGACCGCGCTGGACGGGTTCGGATGGGCGCGGACGGGGACCCTGAGCCGGACCTGGCGATTCACGGGGATGCAGGCCGAGGTGAAGCAGGCCATGGCCCGCTTGCGGGAAGAGGGGGACGTGGTCGCCTGCGCCGTGGTGACCGCCGAGGGGAAGCGGCACCCGGGGTGGATCCGGCCCCGGGACCTGGACCTTGCGGAGCGATTGCGCGCGTTGCGGCCACGGACCGACCGCGGTGTCCTGCTCTCCCCGTTTGATCCCCTGCTCTGGGACCGCACCCGGGTGGCCACCCTGTTCGGTTTCGATCAGGTCCTGGAGATCTTCAAGCCGGCGTCCCAGCGCACGTACGGATACTTCTGTCTGCCGGTCCTGGCCGGAGATCGACTGGTGGCGCGGGTCGACCTGAAGGCGGATCGGGCGGAGGGCCGGTTGCGCGTCCTGTCACACCGACTGGAGCCGGTGGTCGACCCTGCCCGACCGGCGCGTCATCGGGAAGCGGTCCGTCACGCGCTCACCCGCCACGCGCGGTCGGTCGGACTCGAACTCCCGCCCGGCGAGCTACCCGGCTGAGAGCCGGGCGCCTCCCCGCGGGGAGACGCCCCTACTCGTCCCGGGGAGCAGCCCGACGATCCCGCAACACCAGACGCACCATGCGCGGTGAGATGGGTTTCCCATAGGACAGCATGGCCAGCTCGGAGAGCACCGAGCGCAGTTCCCGGACGTTGCCGGGGAACGCCTGTTCCCTCAGTAACGCTCCGATGTCCTCTCCCAGATGCTGCTCCTTGCGCAGTCGAATTCCCGGCCACAGGTGGGCGGCGATCGCGGGAATGTCTTCCGGGTGCTCGCGCAGGGACGGAGTGCGAATCCGCAGGACCACCAGACGGTGGTAGAGATCCTCACGGAATCGCCCCGCCCGTACCATCGCATCCAGATTCTGATGGGTCGCCGAGAGGACCCGCGCGTTGCTCCGCACCGGTTTGACGCCCCCTACCGGAAGGAAGGCGCCGTCTTCCATGGCGCGCAGGAGCTTTACCTGGTGCCGGGGCGAGAGATCGCCGATCTCGTCCAGGAACAGGGTCCCGTTCTCGGCGTCCTTCCAGAGACCGGTCTTGCTGCGGGTGGCGCTGGTGAATGCACCCTGCACATGGCCGAACAACTCCGACTCGAGGAGCTCCGTGGGGATCCCGCCGCAGTTCACGCTCACGCACTTGCCGTTCACTCCGTAGCGAAGAGCATGGATCTGCCGGGCCACGATCTCCTTCCCGGTCCCGGTCTCCCCTTCAATCAGGACGGGAAATTCACAGTTGGCGGCCAACACGATGAGGAAGTGCACCAGGCGCACCTCGGGAGCGCTCCCGATGTAGCTCGTCGACACGCTCCGCGGAATCCGGAGTTCCGGGTGCAGCGACAACAACTCGGTCACCGCCGGAGGGGTTGCATCCCCGCCACGTCCGAGCCGTGTTGCGTTCCCCGCACTGTCCGCGCTTCGATTCCAGAGTTCCTCGAAGACCGCCTGGGGAATCCCGATGAGGCAGTGTCCCCGGGTTTCCAGGGGACCCAGCGCCGAGAGCAGGGCGCGGACGCCCCGCGCGGCTTGCCCCGCCTGCCGGTAGTCGGCGCGCAGGCGCACCACTCCGTTGCGCCGGGCAAAGTACCCGGCGAGGGCCTTCGAGGGATGCTTGACCCCACGGTCCTGGACCACCCCCTCGGGCAACGCATGGGCCAGGTCTTCGAGGTCCTGGGCGGGGATCAGGTAGGCGACCACTCCGGGCAAGAGCCCGCTCGATGCCATTCCAAGAACCTGGTCGCTTTCGAGGAATGCCCTCAGCAGGGGCGCATCCGCGGCGCGCGTCTTGAGAACCCGGAAGCGTTGCATGGCGAGGCAGTCTATCGGACGCCTTGACGGTCGGCAATCTCGCTCCGGACCGGTCGAGTTCGCGGGACTCATCCGGGACTCGACGACCCAACCACGCAACTCGACCGGCGGACGCTTCCGGGAAGTACCGGCGCCACCTCCTCCACGCAGTTTCACGTCTTGCACTTGCAGGGGTTCCCACACCGCTCTACGGATTTGGTACTCCCCTTGCTCTTCCATGGGGTAGCGCCTGGTTCACCGGGCGCCGGGGAGGCGGGAGCGTCCCGCCCTCCGGGTTTCGTATCGAAAGGAGTCGACGATGCAGGTCACCGTCGCAAGACCTTGCCAGGCGTCCCCGCGGGAAACCAACCCCCGTGCCACGGCGTCGGGCCTCTGGTCCCTGGGAGAGCAAGCGACCCGAACCGAAGGTCCGACCGAGACGATCGGGCTTTCGTTCGGGGAGTCGATGAGCGCCGATCCCGATCGGTTCATGCGGGAACAGCGACAGCCCTCCGGCGAATAGCGGGTGGGTTGGTAACCGGCTCTCCGGGTGTTGAGCAATACCCGGAGAGCCCCTTGGAACGCTACTACAACGGGAGCCTACCGGCTCCGGAGTCGACCCCATGCAGGACCCCGTGATGCGGATGGGCAGCGAAACCGAGTGGGGCATCGTGGGTGGATGGACCCCCGCCCGGGCCCGATCCATTCACCGGGAGCTCCTGAACCAGCAGGCGCACGTCCCGGACACCCGGGGAGGCGCCTTTCTCGGCAACGGAGCCCGCGTCTACCTCGATCAGGGCGTGCAGAACGAGTACTGCACGCCCGAAGTGGAGGATCCCCTGACCCTGGTCCGGTGCGAACTCGAGGGCCGCCGTCTCATGCAGCGGGCAGCCGACGGAGCCGGTCTGGTTCTCCTGTGCTCGAACATCGACTACTCGACCGGCAACTCCTGGGGCACGCACGAGAACTACGCGTGCCAGGGGGCGCTCTCCGAAGCGGCCCACGCCACCCTGCTCACCCACCTTGCCACCCGTACCGTGTATACCGGTGCCGGGGGCCCGGATCCCTGCCTGCCCGGATGCCGCATTACGCTCTCCCCCAGGGTCGGCGGCACGCGGGGCACCCGCAACCATCAGGGGGTCCCGGTCAAGTCCATGGTGTTCCGCAAGCCGGCCAACCTCGGCGCCGGTTTCCGCCTGCACATCATCTGTGGGGAGACCCTCCTCTCACCCAGGGCAAGCTGGCTCAAGTACGGCACCACGGCCCTGATCGCCCTCTGCCTCGACCGTGGCCTTCTTCCCGACGGACTCCTCGCCCTGCGGCATCCGCTGGGAACCCTGCACCGGGCGAACCGGGACCTCGGGGTCTCGGCGCGCCATCCGCTCATGGACGGCAGCCGTTCCACCGCGATCGGGATCCAACGAGCTCTCGCCGATGCCGTGGCCGGGCATCGCGATGAGCTCCCGGAGTGGACGGGAAGCCTCTTGAGGGCGTGGCACGAGGTGCTGGACCGCCTGGAGTCCCGTGATCCCCTGCTGTCCCGATCCCTCGACTGGCTCCTCTACTGGAAGGCATGGCTTGCCCTGGCGGCGGAACACGGCTTCACGCCGATCGACCTGCAACGGTTGCAGACAGCCACGGTGACCCGGGCCCCGGACCGTCACCTGTCCGCGCGCTATGAGGAACTCTGCATGGCCGGGCGGGAACTTCATGTGCGACTCCATGCCCTCTCGGAGCCGTCATTGCTGGATCGACTCGAGGACGCGGGGTGGGTCGAGCCCCCACTCGACGGCACGGGTCCCCGTCGCCCGGCAGGGGCGCCCGATCCGGACCTGCGCGGGAGGGCAAAGCACCGGGCCCGTCTCGCCCGGCGCTTCCGGGGAAAGGAAGCGTTTCGTCTGGGATGGGAAACCATCCTCGATACGAAGAACGGATGCTTTGCGGTAATCCCCGACAAGCCGACCTGGAACGGGAGGATCCGGTGGGAGTCGGCCATGCTGCGTCGTCATCTCCCTCCACCCCGGCCGAACGAGACAGGACTGCTCATCGAGGAGGTAGGGATCCATCGGGAACGATCACTGGACTTCGACGACAGTTTCCGCCTGGGCAACTACAGGGACACCATCGACCAGTTCCTCCATGCCGTGCTGAACGGGGCCGAGCCGACGCCACTGCAGTGGGAGACTCTCGCCTTGAGCTATGCCCGGATCGGAAACATCACCGGGGCGTTGCGGGCCCTTCGACCAGGTGCGCACGTCCCGGGCGGGAACCTGCGGGACGTGGCCTCCCGGTTGTTCTGCAGTGTCAACGCCGGCCTCGCTCCACCCCCATCGCGGTGCCTGCCGCTGATCCGGGACGGGGAAGCGATCCTTGCCCGGTCCACGACGTCCAACTACTTCACCCTGACCCTCAACCAGTCACGGGGGTGGGCATTGACCGGGGCGGGGCGACATGCCGAGGCCATCGAGATACTTGAGGAGACCATTCGCATCCTGCGCCGCAGTTGGCGCCCGAGAATGCTCTCCCGAAGCTACTGCTTCCTCGCCGAAGCGCTGCGACGCGCCGGCAGGCTGGACCGGGCCCGCAAGGCCATGGAAATGCCCACCCGGATCTATCTGGCCGAGAAACTGGGAGGGGACGCCGCGGATCATCTGTTTCCGGTCCTGGCCCGCTTCGAGCCGACGGCACGGGCACGAGTGCTCCTGAAGGTGGCCGAGCGTTCCGCCCGGTCCCGACGCAATCCGCTGAGCCTGGCCCGCATTCTCTGCCTGCAGGCCCGCATCCTCGGGAACCCGGATCCCCTGGTGGAGGTAAGACGCCTGCAGGGAGAAGTGGAGGCGTTGCGGGAATGCCTCCTGGCCAGACGCATTCTGGACCATCCCGAGGCATGGATGGAAGGAACCGTCCGGGAGGGAGAGGATGCGTACTGGGGTCTCTAGCTCTTCCGGGTGAACCGGCGAGCTACCCGGCTGAGAGCCGGGCGCCTCCCCGCGGGGAGACGCCCGGGGTTCAAACGATCAGCGATGGGTGCTCTTGAGGGTTCCCCAGGTCACGCTCTCGGTCGGCACGGGGCAGGAGACGTTCATGGTGATCGTGATCACGTCCCCCCACGTACCGAACTGCTGGGCCGGCCCGGCCGGTGCGCACCCGCCGTCCAGGAAGGTGGGATAGTCGGCAGGCTTGGTGATGAGCGGGTTGAGGCTGGTCGTCTCCCCCACTCCGAACCCGTTGGCGATGGCGAAGGTGAGGTAGCAACCGTCGGAGAAGAATCCGCTCGTGTTCCCGTTCACCACCGAGGCGACCGGCGTGCTCACCCCGCCGATGAGGATGAACTGCACCGTGGTGATGAGGGTGGTCGTACCGAGGGTGCCGGTCCCGTCGCCCCAGGGCCAGGCCCCGGGAAAGAACGTGAAGGTTCCGCCGTTGAAGGTCGAGGTGTAGACGATGGTCCCCACACCACCGACCCGGTTGTCCTGAACCAGGAAGGCCACATTCTCGGTCGCGCAGCGCACTTCCCACTGCGACCCCAGCACCGCACCGTCCCAGGACTGGGCATGCAGCACATGCGGCAGCCCGGAGTTGATCCCGGTCCGCCAGGTGGATGCACGACCCGTGAGGAGAACCCCACCGAGGTCGGTCGAGCTGTAGGTCCCGGGGATCGGTGCCGCGTCGGCCAACACCGGAAGCATCGTCATCAGAAGCACAACAAGAAGAGTAAGCGTTTTCATTTCGTTTTCCTCCGGGGCTTTGCCCCATTTCTCGGTCTCTGGTCCGTACCGAACTACCTGGAATCACCGCCGAACTGAGCCTTGATCGCGCTCCAGCTCATGGGCTCGGTGGCCACGGGATCACAGGGCAGTGCCGCGGTGATCGCCGTATTGTCGAAGGCAACGAGATCGATGCCTCCCAGCGAACAGAACCAGAGGTACCGATTGCCGCTGATGCTGGTCATGGGAATGGGATTACCCGGGTTGGTGGGATCATTCGTTACCAGGTCCCAGAAACCGACCTGTACCGAGTTGAAGTCGGTGACCGTGATGTCCACCGCCAGGTCCCCGGATTCGTCGGTCATGGCAAAGGTCACCGTGTACCACCCCGTACCCGAGGTGATGACCTGGGGATTGCGACCCGGGTTGGCCGGCCACCCACCACAGTTCTGACTGGCGCTCATGACGTACTCGCCCGGGTTACCGGGGTGGGTTCCGATCGAGAGCACGAAATCGACAAAGTGGTTGCAGTCCGTTCCGTTCACCGCGTTGGTGAGATCGAACCGCTTGTCGCTCCCGTCGGCAAGGGAGAAGTCGAGGTAGATATCCACCGAAACCGTGTAGCCACCGTCAGGGAAACAACAGGTGTACCCCCCGAGGTTGGAAGCGGACCCGGACGACCCACTCATGTCCGACTCCCCATGCCACCCACCGGTGGCCGAGGGGATGCCGTTCGTCCCGGAAGCGACCCGGATCGCATTGAAGGAGCCCCCGAACGCATCCCAACCCGAGATGTCCGTCTCGAATCCCTGGGACCAATTGGGGCCGGCCAGGGAGGAAGCGGGCAGGGCAAGTAGCACAGCGAGGACAAGCAAAGATGTAACCCTCATCATGGGGCACTCCTTTCGGTACACATGAACATTCATCGTGGGGGGCGCGGAGTCCACTCACCCAATAGTGGGAGAAGAATTGATCTCCCAGGCTGAACGGATTGCGTCGAGCCCCACGGCTCTGTAATCAATATACGTCCGTTGCGGCTACGCGACAACGGGGAATCGAGCCGGATCGGGATTCCGAACGGTCAAATGCGATGCCGCGTGTCTCCTTACCGACCGTGCCCCGGCTAGCGGACTTCCACCGTCCCGCTCACCGCCCCACCGCGGACCGCGTTCACCTCGACCCGGGCCGTTCCGCTTCCCGTGACGAGGAACTCCACGAACACCCGGTCCAGCCCGGGGATGGCTTCAAGCAACACCCGTTCCGGCCGAACCGATTGCCACGCCACCACGTCGCGGTCCGGATCGGTGACCCGGCCCGCGGCCAGGACGGTGACCCCGTCGAGGGTTACCGTGTTGCGCGGGGTGATGCCGTTGTCCACGTCATGGCCGCTGCGGGTCGGGATGACCCCGTGGTTTTCCACCGGAACCCGCACCCGGCTCACCCCGTCGGCAAGCGGGGTGACCTCGATCACTCCCAGCCGGACGAGGGGCATGCACTCGGCGTGGTAGAGCGTGAACGCCATGTTCCGATGCAGTTCCTCCTCCAGCATGAACGACGGGGGCACGCGTCCCCAATTGTGCGCCGTCCCTCCGATCTCCACCGTTCCGTAGTCCGGGTGCTCATAGGGAGCCCAGGGAGTGAGCCCGTCGTCCTGGAGGAGATACGACAACGCCCGTGACGACTCCCGCTGTCCCTCCCCGCCGGACTCCGATGCGCGACGGTACAGGTTGTCCCGGGTCCAGAGCTCATTGGTGAAGCTGATGATCCCCAGCCCGCCGTAGAACCACTCGAACTCGCCCCCCCACACCGTGTACAGGTCCTTGTGCACCACCAGGGCGTCGTAGAACGGCAACACCGATTCCCCCCGCTCGGCGATGAACGCGGCGAGGGCCTCGTCCGCGCCGTGGACCGCCCCCGACTCCTGCCCCGGCCCGCGCAGGATCATCCCGCCCGCGTTGTGGTAGCTCTGCGCTGCGGCGATGTTGGGTCGCGCCTGGACGTACGCGCCGACGGCGCGGGTCTCGGGAAGCGAGAACGGGTAGTCGCGCGCCCCGTACTGGATCCCTTCCGGCTGCCAGGTCCAGGGCCAGTTGCGGTTGGGGTCGTAGCCACCCGGTCCATCCTCGTTGACCTCACCGTCGCCGTCGTTGTCGATTCCCTCGGAACCCAGGAGACGATGGGTTCCCCGTTCATCCCGGGCCACTCGGACCATCAGCGCGGGATGATCCGGGTCCACCTTCCAGCGTCCCCAGGGATCCTCGATCCGCATGCGGGTGATGGACCCGTCCCCGTCCAGATCCTCGGGACCGTCCTCGTCGAAGCGACCGTCCCCGTCGTTGTCGACCGGGATCCGCCCTCCGCGATTGGAGTGCGGCGTGTTCGCGTCGTGGAACCAGTGATCCCGTCCGTCCGGGTTGATGGTGGGAACGAGGTAGAAGGCCTTCTCATCCAGGAGCCGGGTCACGTTCCCGTTCCTGCCGTAGGTCTCGGTCAGGTACCAGGCGGTGTAGAGGACCGTTTCCCCCGCCTGGACCTCGTTGCCGTGGATGTTGCCGTCGATATACATGGCCGGCTTGTCCCGGGCCGGACCAGTAGCCTCGTTGGTCACCTCCAGGGCGACGATCTCCCGCCCTTCGTAGGACGTCCCCAGCACGACCAGTTCGGTCAGCTCGGGATAGGCGGCGTGGATGGCCCGCATCACGCTCTGCAATCCGGCCACGTCGTAGAAATGATTCCAACGCACGACCACCTTGGGATCGTCCGGCGCCCCGAGGGCAGGGAAGGTCTCCTGCCCCGGCACGGTCTGGGCCGTCGCCCCGGTCGGGATCCCGAGGGCGAGGGTGAGCGACAACAGGACGGTTCGCGAAAGCCGGGTGATCGTTTTCATCGTGAGCCCTCCTGTGCATCCGCGACGCGGACTCCCGTGGTCGCGGTCCCGGCAACTTCGGACACCACCCGCACCGTCACCGTCCCCGATGGATCCGGCACGCGCAGCAGGAACCGCGCCTCCTGGGCCCCTCCACTTCCTGGGATACGGTCCAGCATCACCCGGTCCGGCCCCCCCAGGATCTCCCCGCCCGGCGGCAGGTCGAGTTCCACCCGGGTGTCCCGGACATGGGTGGAGTAGACTCCCTGTGCCAACACATCCGGGAGGTAGCCGGAGTTGGCCACCTCCACCACAAGTTCATAGATCCCGGCCCCCCGGGACCGCAGCTTCGTCTCGCGGATGCCGACCCGCGGCAGATCCGTCTCGAAGAGCCGCTTCACCAGGTCCACATGGGCCGGTACCAGTTCCTCGAGCACCGGGACGGGCGGATTGATCTTGGCGAACGGGGCAAACCCGCCGACCAGGGTCTCCTGACCCGGGAAGTCGGGATGATCGATCGGCTGCCACCCGAGCCATCCGCCGGGATCCACCGAGACCAGCCAGTCGCGGAACGCCTGTTCCTGCTGGACCGTGTCGTCCACCACGCGCGGCGCCTCGACCTTCGCGCTGTCGGGCGGCACATCCGTGCCCCCCTCGTACCCGCCCCCCTCGGGTCCTCCCTCGGATGGGTCGGCGTCCTCCCCGGAATCGTCCCCCTTGGCCTCGTCGTTGCGTGCCAGTTGAAGCGCCGGGGTCCAGACCGGTGTGGCCAGGACGGTGCGGCCGCGGGCGTAGTAGGCATAGGCAGCCAGCCCCCCTTCGGCCGCGTGGGTGGATCCGGTGGTCGCACCGGTGGCGACCGCGCCGTACTCGACTCCCGGCCCGCCCGAGCCCAGGTCCTTCGCCTTGGCCACCCCCAGATCCTCCCGGTACTGGTCGGAAAGACGTCGCAGCCAGGTCACATCGTCCTGGTTGGGCTCGGTGACCGGTTTGCGTCCAAAGCGGGAAGCGCGCAGGTTCGGGTCGGACGTCCGGCTGTCGGACCACGGGGTGAGCAGGTTGTCCTCGAACCCGAACACCAGCACCGCGGCGATGTTGGCGTGCCCGGCCAGGAAATCGGCCACCGCCCGCGCCTCGGGGGTGCTCACCTGATACGCGCCGGTATCCCGGGCGAACCAGGCGTAGCCATGGGTGAAGCTGCGCGCCACGTTGACCCCGCCGTCCGCCTCCTCGTTCCAGGCTTCATCCCCGTCGTCGTCGCGCCCCTCGCCGAGCACCCGCCACGCCCCGAACTCCCCTTCTCCCACCTTGGCCTTGCGTGGAAAGTCTTCCTCATCCCCGTCCAGGACAAAGTCCCCTGCCGCGTCCCGCACCCGGACCAGGGTCACCGCGCCGTCCGCGTTGAGATCGTCCACCGGATCCTCACCGACCAGCCCATCCTTGTCGTGGTCACCCGCCCCCTCCAGACCGGCCACCTCGCGTCGCAGGGTTCGGCTGAAGAAGGCCGCGGCGCCGTGATGGTTGACCCGCGGCACGACGTAGAGCGTGCGATTTCCCAGGAGGGAACGCGTCGCGTCCGCATCCGAGGCAAGCTCCTCGAGCAGGGCCACCGCCATCTCGGTGCCCACCAGATGACGACCATCCAACCCCGCCACCAGGAGCACCGCGGAAGCGCCGGGGTCGCCCGACCCCACCTGCACCAGATGGATGGGTCGCCCCGAGGCATCCCGGGCCAGCTCGGAGAGCGTGAACAGCGAACCGTCCCGGGTGGTTTCCCGCAACGCCGCGCGCAACGCCGCCTCGTCGTGGTACTCCCGGGCCGCGCCGGGAATCGCCGTCCCGCACAGGAGGCCGGTACAGAGAAGGGTCAGGAACAAACGGAAAGTCATGGGGAATCCTTGCCGGGAGGGAGAATCGCGACCGGTGGGGAGCGATGAGTCTACCCGATCCGGGACCGGACGCGCACCGTGGCTGGGTCCGGTCCGCGGGGAGGGGTATACTCCCCGCTCGCCGTATACGGCGGGTGTCTGCCGTGAAGCCCGCCCCTCCCGTCGAGATCCGGAGTGTCATGTCCACCTGGCAGCCCACATCCTGGCAGCAGAAACTCGCCACCCAACAGCCGGTCTATCGCGACTCGGAGGCCACGCGGCGGGTGGTGGCCGAGCTGTCCCAGCTTCCTCCCCTGGTCACCTCGTGGGAAATCGAGACCCTCAAGGGACACCTGGCCGCGGCGGCAACCGGCAAGCGGTTCCTTCTCCAGGGGGGCGACTGCGCGGAGAGCTTCGAGAACTGCGACGCGGACTCCATCACCCGAAAGCTCAAGATCCTTCTCCAGATGAGCCTGGTCCTGGTCAAGGGAAGCCGCAAGAAGGTGATCCGGGTGGGGCGTATCGCGGGCCAGTACGCGAAGCCGCGTTCCACCGACACCGAGAGTCGTGGCGAGACGGTCCTCCCGAGCTATCGCGGGGACCTCGTCAATCGCTCCCCCTTCACCACCGAGGACCGGGAGCCGGATCCGCAGCTCATGCTGCGGGGCTACGAACGGGCGGCGTTGACCCTCAACTTCATCCGGGCCCTGGCCGACGGCGGTTTCGCCGACCTGCACCACCCCGAGTATTGGGATCTCTCCTTCGTCAAGGACGCCGGGCTCTCCGCCGAGTATCACGGCGTGGTCGACGCGCTGCGCGATGCGATCGAGTTCGTGGAGGTCATCGGCGGGGCCAATATCCCGGACCTGCAGCGGGTGGACTTCTACACCAGCCACGAGGGACTCGCCCTGCTCTATGAGCAGGCGCAGACCCGCCGGGTGCCGCGGCGGGAGGGGTGGTACAACCTCTCCACCCACTATCCGTGGATCGGCATGCGGACGGCGGCCCTGGACGGGGCGCACGTCGAGTACTTCCGCGGCGTGCGCAATCCGCTGGCGGTGAAGGTTGGACCCTCCATGACCCGGGATTGGCTCCTGGGGTTGCTGGATGTGCTGCACCCGGACGACGAGCCGGGACGATTTACCCTCATCCACCGCCTGGGGGCGGATCGGGTCCAGGACACCCTGCCCGGGCTGATCGAGATCGTGCGGGAGTCGGGCAAGACCGTGCTCTGGGTCTGCGATCCCATGCACGGCAACACCGAGACCAGTTCGGGAGGAGTCAAGACGCGTCGCTTCGACCGGATTCTCTCGGAGCTGGAAGATGCCTTCGCCATCCACGCCGACATGGACTCCATCCTCGGCGGCGTCCATTTCGAGTTGACCGGGGAGGATGTCACCGAATGCATCGGGGGCGCGGCCGAGGTCGGTGAGGACGAACTGCATCGGGATTATCGATCCACGGTGGACCCCCGTCTCAACTATGGGCAGGCGCTGGAGATGGCCATGCGCATCACCCGCCGGTTACCGAAGGCCCCATGAGCCAACCGGGATCACCCCCACCCGCGACTGCCGCCTCCGGGACCCGACCCTGGTGGGGAACGGTTTCCATGGATCCCGAGGACACTCTCTACTGGCGCATCGGCCCCCTGCATCTGTGGATTACCCGGCGGCGTACGGAGTGGCGCGTGGTGCAGGAACGCACCGGGGACCCGCTCGATACCGCGCTGACCGTGGCCGAGCCGGCGGATCTTCCCGCCGAATCACCGACCCGTTTCGTCTCCCGCTTCGGCTTTACCGCGACCGACGAACAGGTCGAGCTGCGGCCCCGCCTGGCCGACCGCCCGGTCATCGTCAATCCGGCCACCCCCTTCCGGATTCCTCCGGGAGAACAGGTCCGGGTCTTCGTCAGCACTCCCCTCTGGTTCGAGATCCGGGCAGGCCGGGAACGGAAACCGCTGGTCGACGAGCCCATCTTCCGCCCCAGTGACACCTGGTTCGGCCCCTCCACCCGTGAGGGGGAATTCTGCTACGCGGACAAGACCAGTGCCCGCATGACCCTGGATTCGCTTCCCCAGAGACCACAACGGGCCATGGCCGGGGTCTGGGTCCAGAACCCGGGACGCACGTCGCTCCCCCTGGAGCGTCTGCGGGTTCCCTTTCCCCTCCTCTCCCTCTTCGAATCCCCGAGTGGTCTCCTGTGGACCGAAGCCATCACCCTGACCCGCGAGGAGGATGGGCAGTCGGCCGCGCTGGAGTTGGAGAGCAAACCTCCCCCCGATCTCATCGATGCAAGCCCTCTCTCCCCCCCGCGCCTGGAATCGCCGCAGGGATACCTGCACCGGACATTCGGCGGACTCTTCGAACTCGCGGAGCGATTCTGATGGACGGCATGCTGGACACCTTCGCCGACTTCCTCACCCCGGACCGGCTCTTCGCGCTGCTCCGCGCGTTCCTCCTCGTCGTGGTCGGTCTGGTGCTGGCCCGCGCCGTGTCGGCCACCGCCACCCGGATGACCCGGGGCCGGCTCAGCGAGCAGGGCACCATGCTGCTCCGGCGCACCGTGTACTACGGGCTGGTCGGTCTGGTGCTGGCCTCCGCGCTGCATCAGCTCGGTTTCCGGGTGACGGTGCTGGTGGGAGCCGCCGGGGTGTTGACGGTGGCGCTCGGTTTCGCCTCGCAGACCGCGGCCAGCAACCTGATCAGCGGTCTCTTCGTGATCGCGGAACGCCCGTTCGCGGTGGGGGACACGATCCGTCTGGAGGACATCACCGGGGAGGTCCTTTCGGTCGACCTCCTCTCGGTCAAGCTCCGCACCTACGACAATCTCTATGTGCGGGTCCCCAACGAACAGATCATCAAGTCCCGGATCACCACCCTGACCCGCTTTCCGATCCGCCGCATCGACATGCAGATCGGGGTGAGCTACCGCGAGGACCTGGACCGGGTGCGGCGCGTTCTCCTGGACGTCGCCGACCGCAATCCGCTGTGCCTCGATGAGCCCAACCCGATGTTCCTGTTCCAGCGTTTCGGGGACAACGCCCAGGAGTTCCAGTTCTCGGTGTGGGGGGATCGAACGCGTTTCGTGGAACTGCGCAATGAGATGGCCATGGACATCAAACGGGCCTTCGACGCCGCGGGGATCGAGATCCCCTTCCCGCAGCGCACGTTGCACGTCGGCCGGGGAGCCTCGGTGTCGCTCGACGCGGGCCGGGCGCCGGGAACCGGGGACTAGCCGGTGCTGGATCGTCTGGCCGCCCTGCGCGCCCTCGACGTGGTGGACATGGGGGCGGTGGCCCTGCTCCTGTGGGTCGTCCTGCTCTGGTTGCGGCAGGTCCGGGCCCGCCGCGCCCTGCTCGGTCTGGCCACCCTGATCGGCTTCTACGGACTGGCCCACCTGCTGGGACTCGAGCTCACGGTGTGGATGCTGCGGGGTGTGTTCGCGGTCCTCGTTCTCCTGGTGATCGTGGTATTCCAGGAGGACATCCGGAACCTGTTCGAGCAACTGGCGGTCTGGCGCACCGGCAAGCGCTCCGGCCCCGCTCCGCCCGACATCGTGGACACGTTGGTCCGCTCGGTGGCGCGTCTCTCGGCGGTCCGGTCCGGCGCCTTGCTCATCCTGGCCGGAAGGACCCCGCTCGACCTCCATCTGCGGGGAGGGATCCCCCTGGAGGGAAGGGTCAGCGAACCGCTCCTGCTCAGCCTGTTCGACAAGGGCTCGCCGGGACACGACGGGGCGATCCTTCTCCAGGCCAACCGCGTGGCCCGCTTCGCCGCGCACGCTCCGCTATCGGAGAACTATGGCGCCCTGCTGGAGCGGGGAACCCGACACGCGGCGGCCCTGGGAATCTCCGAGCGCACCGATGCCCTTTCCATCGTGGTCTCCGAGGAGACCGGCAACATCTCGGTCACCGAAGCCGGGACCATCACTCCGGTCGCGGGGGCCCAGGAGCTGACCGGCATCCTTCGCCGTTTCCTCGGTGAGGCGGCGCCCACCCCCACCCCCGCCACGGGGTGGAAGTCGGTGCGGGGGGCGTGGGTCGAGCTCGCGATCGCCCTGTTGCTCTCCTTCCTGCTCTGGCTCTCCCGGGCCGACGGCAGGATCGGCTGAACGCCGTCCTTCGGATCCTCTCGACGGCGACACCGCAGCCCTGTACGCTTCATAGCCCATTTGGGGGATATTGCGCCGGCACCCTCGGGGGCTCCGGCGCGGGAGATAATCCAATGCGCGTTGCTGATCGTTGCCTGGTTACCGGCCTTCTCGCGGCCAGTCTTGGCCTGATCGCCTGCGGCGGTTCCAGTCCCGGCCTACCGGACCTCACCGCCGGCCACAGCCAGGGCTACCAGACTTCCCAGGCCCTGGCCACCGCGGTACAAACCGCCGTGAACACCGGAAAGCTGGAAACCCTGGCCCAGGCGTTTCCATCCGATGATGTCCTCCACGGACAGATCACCTGCGGTCTCGGCCTCGGCCCCCTGGAGGGGGTACGGAGCGAACGTGCCCGCATGCTGGGCATGGTGGCCGCGCCCGGACGCGCGGTGCAACTGGAGAGCGCGGTGGCCAAGAACTCCAATGCGGAAACCTGGGGACTGTTCGTCGACCGGGCGCGCAGCGACGGTTGCACCCTGAATGACGACCTCGCCCTGGGACGTCTGGAGATGATCCTGGTCGAGACCATCCAGGGCACCCCGCGCCGGTGGAAGGAAACCTACGTGCTCCTGAGCACCGATGCCGGTTGGTTCCTGGGCGGCGCCCAGCGTTTCCTGCGCGTGGCGCCACCGGAAATCCTGCCCAGCACCCCCGCCACCGGTGCCACGGGCGGTGGGAAGTCGTGACCCTGTCCGGGACCCGTCGGTGGGTGCTTGGCCTCGGGGTGCTCGCCCTGATGGGGACGAGCATCCCCGATGCCCATGCCCAGCACGGCGGACAACCGCCAAAGACCTCCGATCCCGAGGTGTCCACCACCCCGCCGGCCGCACCCGCCCCCGCGGGACGTCGCGGCTGGGGATGGGGATTCAATGTCGGGGCCCTGTCGGGAGCGGAGGGGGGATCCGCCCTGCAGATCGGCTTCCTGGGAGAGCACTTCCAGTCCGATGCGTTCTCCTTCGGCGGAATCCTGTTCTTCACCCCGCTCAGCGATCTCACCATGGTTGCCGGAGCGGTTGCGTTCCGCTTCCATGTCGTCCAGGACGGCTGGGAGGTGGTCCCGTTCGTCGGGCTCGGTTTCGCCAACACGAACTTCGCCGACCAGGGAAGCACCGGGTTCTATCTCCCGCTGGGTCTGGAGGCGGCGGTCGAGGTGAGTCCCAATATCTTTCTCACCGGCACGTTCACCTACAACCTGCACCGGCTGACCTACGATCCACCCCTGGAAGACGATTCGGCCAGCGCCTCGCTCACCGCGGGAATTCGCTACGCGCCATAGGCCCCGCGGTCACAGGTAGCGCAGCCACCACTCGGATCGGGTTCGCTTGAGACGACGCCACACGGCGCACCCGGGATAGAGCAGCACCACGACCGCGATCCAGATGAGATAGGTCGCGGGGAGCCCCATGTCCCGTTCGGCAAGCGGGATCTCGTACCATGACCAGGTGTCGAACCGGACCGCGTTGGCCAGCACCGCGATCAGGTGGAGCAGCGGCACGTGGAGCAGATAGAAGAACAGCGGCACCTGACCGAACACCCGGAGTCTGCGCTCCACCCAACCGGTCCTGCCGTCCATGAGGGCCAGGAACCACAGGGACGGGCCGAGGGTCATGGCGAGGAAGAGAAGCGAAGGCGGGTACTTGCTGCAGTTGACGAAGGACGCCACGCCGCGCCAGCCGCCCAGGTTCTCCCACAGGGATGGATCCCCGTAGACGTTGGTGGCCCGCAGGACCACGAAGCCCAGCACGGTCAGCGTGCCGGCCCGGGCCAACCATCGCACGCGGTCCGGAGCCGGACGCTGCATGACCCGCCCCAGGCCGTAGCCCAGGGCCATGACCCCGACCCAGGGAACGAGCGGGTAGACGATGTCGAAGGCGACCGGTCCCAGATCCAGCTGTCCCTGGACGTGCAGGACGGTCCAGATCATGCCCCCCACCCCCTCGTCCACCGCAACCCCGTCCAGCAGGTTGTGCCCCAACACGAGCAGGAACCCGAACCCCACCACGACCCGAAACGGCAGGCGGATCAGGACGGCCATCAGCATCATGGAGATGCCCATGACCCAGATGACCTGCCCGAAAAGGTAGGTCCAATAGAAACCGGCGTTCCAACTCGGGTTGACCACGAGGAACTCGAGGAGGACCAGCCAGAACCCCCGGCTGAGCAGGAATCGGCTCGTGCGGCCCGCATCCCCATGCCGGGCGTGGAACAGGTAGATCGCGGTGCCGGCGAGAAAGACGAACACCGGCGCGCAGAAATGGGTGACCCAGCGGGTCACGAACAGCAGCGCGCTGGTCTGGGACAGGTCCGTGGGAGCGTAGGGTACCGGGTGGCTGAAATCGCGGGCGTGGTCCAGGGCCATGATCACCATGACCAGCCCACGCAGGACGTCGATCGACGGGAGACGCCGGGGCGCCTCGGACGCCGCTAGCGCCACACCGTCAGTTTCTGGGTCTGGATTCCGCCCGCCGCGGCGAGACGCACGAAGTAGAGGCCGGCCGAGGCACGGTTCCCAATGCGGGTCTTGCCGTCCCAGCTCACGCTATGGGCTCCCGCGGCGAGTTCCCCGTCCACCAGGTCCGCCACCACGCGTCCCCGGACATCGAATACCTGCAGGGTGGCCCGCCCGGCCTCGGGGAGCTCGAACCGAAGTGAGGTCGAGCTGCGCAACGGGTTGGGATTCGGGGCGTGCAGCCGTACCGGAAGGACCGGAATCGGACGCCCCGGGGCGCCGAGGATCGTGGTCTCCCCGTAGACATCGATGTCGTCGATGGCCGCCTCGACGATGGACCCGCCCCCCAGATCGCGGGCAACGAAGCGCAATCGGATCTGGTCGAAGCTGGTGGCGTACGTGGACAGATCGAAGGAGAGGACCTCCCAGAAGTTGCGGGTCTGGGTCAGGGTCTCCAGGTTGACCCAACCGGTGCCGCCATCCTCGGACAGATCGATGGAGAAGGTGTCGGACGAGGGGTTGGAGCCGGCATTGTTGCTGTACCAGCGATGCAATCGCAAGGTCGGGTTGGTCACCCCGCTCAGGTCCATGACCGGGCTGATCAGGGTGGTCGCACCACCGTCCACGTCATCGGTGCCCAGCCCGGCACCGCTGGCCCCGGTCACGTAGCAGAGCACGCCGGGGGCCGCCGTGTGGTCGTCCTCCGGCTGGACGGTTCCGCCGTTGGTACCGACCGGATCGGCCAACTCCCAGATACCGGTGGTCGCGGCATCGCCCGCGGCGCCGATGGTCCAACCGGACGTGTTTTCCAGATCGTCGATCACCACGGACTCGATGAGGTAGAGGGTTTCCGTGGTGGTCTGGCCATCCACGACCACCACCGTGGCCTCGGCCGGTGCGTACCCGAACGGGGAGGTGGAGATCGTGTAGGGCCCCACCGGAACCGCGGCCAGGGCAAAGAGGCCGCTACCGTCGGTGATGTCGCTTTGCGGTGTTCCCTCGAGGACGACCTCGATCCCGCTGACCGGGCTGAGCCCGGGGTACAACAGCACCGAACCGTCGATGCTCCCGTTCGGCTCGGGCTGCAGGGCGATGTCGCCGTTGGCCGTGTTGTCCGCGGTGACCACCACCGAGATCGTGTCCGGGATGTACCCGTAGGCCGAGAAGGCCACCTGGTAGGAACCGGGCTGCTCGGTGAACCGGTAGCGCCCATCGGCCAGCGAAGCCACGCTCTCCGAGGTGCTGAGCACGGTACAGCTGGCCCCGGCAATGGGGTTGGTGGTGTTGGCGTCGGTAACAAAACCCTCGATCCAACCGTGATTGGCGCTGAAGTTGAGGATGTGGAGCCCGGTGTCGATGTCGCTCACGTAGATGTTGCCGGAAGGCTGGAACGGGTAGGCGCCCCAGGCCCCCTGGAACCCGCTCCCCGACCCCAGGTAGGTGTCGTAGTAGCCGGCGCGACCCGGGAAGTACGGATCCGAGAGATCCATGACCTCGATCCCGCTGCGATACCAGGAAATGTAGCCGAGATCCCCAAGGTAGTGCGCGTTGTGGACAATGACCGCCGGGTCGTCGGGATGGGGGTAGAAGGCGATCTCCACCGGACTGGCCAGATTGGTCACGTCGAAGACGCCGACCCCGCCGCCCGAGATCTCATCGGTGGTCAGACAATAGTCCCCGCTGTCGCTGAGCCAGGTGTTGTGGGTGAATAGACCCTGGGTGGGAATGGTGCCCAGCTCGGTGATGGTGGGCAGGCTGGTCATGTCAAGGATGGAGAGATAGCCCTCGAAGATGGGCGCCGCGTAGACGATCCCGGCCCGGGCGTACATGTCGTGCACGTAGTAGCTGTTGAAGTTCCCGATCAGGGTGGGGCTGGCCGGCGTGGTCAGGTCCAGGACCATGATGCCGCCGTTGTCCGGACCGGCCACGTAGAGACGCGCCGCTGCCTCGTCCACGTACAGGTTGTGGGCGGCCGAGAAATAGGTGGTCAGATCCGTCACCTTCACCGGCACCAGCGGGTTGGTGAGATCCACGATGAGCATCCCGCCGCCGTCGTCGTTGGAGCAGTAGGCGTAGTTCTGATACGTCTTGATGTCGCGCCAGATGCTGTTGGTCCCGGGAAAGAAGGCGACCTCGACCGGCGCCGCCGGGTTGGTGGCATTGACCACGGAAAGACCTGTCATCGTTCCTACCAGGGCGAGTTCCACCCCGCCGGACTCGTAGCCCCAGACGTCGTTGAGGTCCTGGGCGTAGGGAAGGTTCCCGAGCTGGGTCATGTTCAGGGACTGACCGAGGGCGGGTAGCGAGAAGCAAAGCAGGGCTAGGACGGTGCAGGCAATGCGGAACATGGTGCTCCCGAAGCTGGGGTCGTGGCGCGAAAACCGGCGGGGGGACCTCCCCCGCCGGACCGTCCTATTTTACCTCAACCTGGAGCGATTGACCCGTTCTAGTCTATTGCGGGCTGAAACCCCCTACACCGAGGCCGAGAGCTGCAGATAGCCGAAGTGCGAGGTTGGGCTGGGCCCGGTCTCCTCGACGAAGGCTCCCGGGAAGAAGGTGGACCACCCGATCCCCACCCCAAGGCCCTGGGTCGCTTTCCAGCGGAAGAGCAGGTCCACTTCGTTCCCCAGGGTGGTGGGACCCTCCTCGACTCCGGCCCGGATCCAGGCGCCGGTGACACCCACCCAGCCTCCCTCGGAGGTCATGAGCCGCAGGTAGTGCCAGCTGAACTCGAGGGTGGTCTGGGGGGAAAAGCCCAGGATGGCGATCCCACGCAGGTCCATCATGTTGGACCAGCCGATCAGGTCCATGTAGCCGTAGTGCTTGTGGTTCGTGGGAAACAGGGTCTGGAGATTCTCCTGCTTGCCGTCTCCCAGGTTGTCGTTGCCCGACGCCGCGTCGAACTCGACCCCGACCCGCACCGTGAGGCCGTCCGCTCCCGTTTCTCCGTAGGTGACTTTCCCGGCAAATCCCCACGCGGTCAGGTCGTCGCCGTGCGTACGCCCGGTCTGGAAGACCGCCTCGGCGGAGTACTGGAACGCATCCGCGGTTCCGCTCAACCTGGCCCCCACGGTGGCGAAATCGCTGGTACCGACACCGAGTTCCCCCCTCATGGGCCTCTGGTCGGACAGATAGAGGAAGTAGGCATCGATTCCCGGCCCGGCGCCGGTCTTGCGGCGCGATCCCCCATAGAGCCCCACGAAGTACTGGTTCTCGTCCTCGTTCAAGGTCTCACGGTTGTTCACTCCGAACAGGTCCACGTAGGCGTCACCGGGCCCGTAGGAAAGCCGTACCCCGTCGAAGCTGCGCCCCTGGTCCACCCAGTCCAGCGCCCCGACAAGTCGCTCGTCCCCATACTTCATTTCGAAACGACCGAACTGCAGCCGGTCCCCTTCGCTGAGGATGTTCGAGATCCTGGCCTCGCCCAGCTTGAGGTCGGTACGACCCAGGATCTCGGTGGTGGAACCTTCCCCCCACAGACGGATGTCCTGGAGTTGCACGATGATCCGGGTCTTGTCCCCGACCTTCGCGTTGATGCCGAGCCGGGCCCGGGAGCGGGTCAGGTTGAAGGTGTTCTCCCCGTCGGGCGCGCCCGGGGCATAGAAGTGATTGTAGTATTCGTGCCGCGCCCGAACCTGGGCGTCCAGTTCCACCCCGTCGGCAATCGGCACCGCGGCCTGGGTCATTCCCGCGGACCCGACAAGCAACACCATGACGGCGACCAAGCTTCGCATGAATCCCCTCCCCCGATGCGGACCCCTCACCGGGCGAACGCCTGGTGGGTTTTCCTGGGTACGTGACACTGCTCACACCGGGCACGCTCCGGGTGTGACGTTCTGATTTCCTCGCGTGCGGCCGGGCCAGTGTGACAGGCCTGGCAGTTCTCGCGCATCTGAAGCGAGTGCGGGATGACCGGCGGGGCTCCCGGATACAGCCGACTCCCCCTGCGCAGATCCTGGGCCAGCCCCACGAAACGGTTGGCAACGAACACCGCGTCCTCGGTCCGGAAAACGTGACACTGCCGACAACGGCTCATGGCGCTCATCCCCTCGGTCAGCTCGTGCGGTGTCGCGGGGGCGAAACCGAGACCGGGCACCGAGACCCCCGTGGCGTTGTGGCACTGGATGCACTCCATGCCGGGGTCCTCATGGGGGATGACCGGTGGGGCCCCGTCGTAGAGGCGTCGCTCGGCCCGGCCGGTGGCCGACGTCTTGGTGGCCTCCTCCACCCCGGGCACCGCGACCGTCTCCGGAACGGACTGCTCCCGGGAGCACCCGACGAGACCGATGAGGATGGCCAGGAGGACCCCGGCCGCGAGCCGGTTCAGACCCCGACCCGCTCGATACGCACCGCACATTTCTTGTAGTCCGGTTCCTTGCTGATGTTGTCCATGGCATCGAGGGTCAGACGATTGATGAGCAGTCCCTCGTCGAAGAAGGGAACAAAGATGGAACCCCGCGGCGGTTTGCCACGGCCGTCCACCACTACGTCCAGTTCCAGACTCCCGCGCCGGCTGGTCAGGCGAACCCGGTCGCCGGTCTTGATACCCAGCTCGATGGCATCCGCCCGATTGACCTCGACATACGATCGCGGCACGGCCTGGTGCAATTGGGGAATGCGCCGGGTCATGGACCCGGTGTGCCAGTGCTCCAGCACCCGCCCGGTGCAGAGCCAGAACGGGAACTCCCCGTCCGGAACCTCGGCCGGCGGATGATAGGGCCGCGCCCAGAACGCGGCCCGCTCCCCGTACTTCTTGGCCTTGTAGAAGTGGACCCCCTTGGCCTTCTTCACATAGGGATCGAATCCCGCCGCATAGCGGTACCCGGTCTCCTTGCCGTCCACCACCGGCCAGGTCAGACCGCGGGTCCCGCGCAGCTGGTCGAAGCTGGCCAGGTCCTTGCCGGTGCCCAGGGTGAAGCTCCGATACTCCTCGTAACAGGGCTTGTGCCAGTCATCCTCGGGCCAGGGAAAGAGGTTTTCGTAGCCCATCCGCTTGGCCACCTCGAGCATCTGCCAGGCATCCTCCCGGGCCTCTCCCGGGGGTTGTACGAGCTGGTCCCACTGCTGGGTCCGGCGCTCGGTGTTCCCGAACACCCCGTCCGCCTCCACCCAGGCCGCGGCCGGAAGCACCAGATCCGCGATGTCCGTGGTGGGGGTGGGATAGATGTCGCTGACCACGATGAACCGGCCATCCCCCGGCTTGCGGGCATACCGGGCCAGGTTGGGCAGGGTGACCCAGGGATTCGTGGTGCTGATCCACATCGTCTTCACGTCACCCCGGGCCAATGCCCGGAACATGTCCACCGTGTGGTAACCCGGTTTGGGGTTGATGGTGCCCTCGGGGAGTCCCCAGATACGTTCCGCCTTGGCCCGGTGCTCCGGGTCCATTACCACCATGTCCGAAGGGAGCCGGTGACAGAGTGTCCCCACCTCGCGCACCGTGCCGCAGGCCGACGGTTGCCCGGTCAGGCTGAGCGGATTGGCCCCCGGGCGACCGATCTTTCCCGTCACCAGGTGGAGATCGGTGATGAGGTTGTTCATCCAGGTGCCGCGCACGTGCTGGTTGACCCCCATGCACCACAGGCTCACCGTGCCGCGTCCCGGCGCGCCGTAGAGATCGGCCAGGGCGTGGATCTGTGCGGTCGGCACCCCGGTCAGCTCGCTCACCCGCTCCGGCGTGTACTCGGAGAGGAAATCCCGCGCATCGTCCAGGGTGATCTCGAAGGCCGTGTCCTTGAAGGTGTACCGGTCGGCGTCCTCCCCGAACGCCCCATAGCCGATCGTATCGAGGTCCTCGATCCCCCGGCGAAAGACGAGGTTCTCCGCGATGAACGCGTGGTCGATTCGGTCGTTGGCCAGCAGGAGGTGCAGGATCCCGTTGGCCAGGGCCAGGTCGGTGCCGGGACGGAACTCGACGTAGAGATCGGCGTAGTCCGAGGTCGGGGTGCGCCGGGTCGCGATGTCCACGATCCGCACTCCGGGATCGGTACGCTTGTGCTCGAGGATCCGGCTGAACAGCACCGGATGCATCTCGGCCATGTTGTTGCCCCACATGACAAAATCGTCACCGGCCTCGAAGTCCTCGTAGCAACCCATGGGTTCATCGCTGCCGAACTGGGTCATGAACCCGGTCACCGCGCTGCCCATGCAGAGCCGGGCGTTCGCTTCCAGGTTGTTGGAGCGCATGCCTCCCTTGACCCATTTGAGGGCGACGTACCCGTCGTAGACCGTCCACTGGCCGGAACCATAGACCGCCACCGATTCCGGGCCGTGCTCCCGCAGGGATTCGGTGTACTTCTCGGCGATCAGGTCCAGGGCCTCGTCCCAGCTGATCCGGGTCAGGTCGCCCCCCGGGCTGCGACGCATGGGGTACAGAAGACGATCCTCCCCGGTAAGGAAGGCCGGGAGGTGGTATCCCTTCACGCACAGCAGCCCGCGATTGACCGGACTCGCCTCGTCGCCGCGCACCGCCACCGCCTTGCCGTTGGACACTCCGACCTCGACCCCGCACCCGGTACCGCAGAACCGGCAGGGCGCCTTCCCCCAGGTCACTTCGGCGTCGGTATCGGTCTCCGCGTAGGCATCGGCCAGGAAAGCCCGACGTGCTTCGTCTCTCCGGGAGTAGGCGACCACACCGGCCGCGGTACCACCCAGAGCTTTCAGGAATGATCGTCGTCGCATGACTGCTCCTTCGCCCCGCGGGGGCCGCTACTCTTCCCCGCCCACATGCCGCTTCCAGTCCCCGTTCTCGGCCCACTTGTGCTCCGGCCGGCTCAGGATCTCGACCAGGACCGATTCCACGGCCAGGGCGCTGGATCCCCGCCCCTCCTGGACCGCGCGCTCCACCAGCTCGAAGGCCTGGGGAACGAGTTCCATGTAGAAGCGCTCGGCGACCTCGTACATGCCGTGCCAGTGGGTGTAGTCCGGCGCCATCATGGCCGCCCCGTGACGCGCCCGGCGCCCCTCGTGATGCCACAGGTAGAACCAGGTCCACTCGATCTCCTCGTCGAACTGGGTCGGGGTGAGCATGCCGTTGTCGCGCAGGGCCTGGACAATGGCCTGGCCCGGCTTGCCGAACTTCTCGTTGTAGAGCACGACCAGGTTGTCGTACTGGGTGTAGAACGAGTTCACGTAGTCCGGGGTGTGGCAGTGGGAACACACGTCCTTCATGCGGGTGCGTTTGTCTTCCCAGGTGTCGACGACCAGCTGCCGCCGTTTCATGGGATCGGTTTCCTTGACCACATGGCCGTTGATGTCGGTGTCCATGACCAGGCTGATTGGAGGACGATTGGTCCAGGAAATCCGAAGCCCGGGATCATGACTCACCTTGCCGCCGTTGCGCGTATGCCCCGACATGTGGCAGGTGGCGCAGGTCGGGGCCTGGGAGTAGTCCTTGCCGAGGACCCAGTCCTTGGCGTCCAGCTGCATGTCGTCCTTGAGATCGCGGTAGGCGATGCCGTGTTTGGATTCCTCGTAGATTTCCTTCTGGGGATGGTCCGGTCCGAGGTGGCACTTGCCGCAGTTCTCCGGTTGCCGTGCACGACGGGGGGAGAAGTCGTGCCGACTGTGACAGGCGGTGCAGGAACCCAGCGAACCGTCGAGGTTGAGGCGTCCGATTCCGGTGTTGGGCCATGTTCCCGGATGGAACAGGGGTCGCCCCTCGGCATCCTTGAGGATCCTCCCCACCGCATCGAGGTTGGTGGGCCGGCCGTCCGCGTCCGGTTGCAGATCATCCCGGGTGATCATCCCGCCGTCCGTGGACTGCAGCGCCACCTTGCTCCCATGACACTGCTGACAGCCGCTGAACGCACTGGCGAACCCGTTGACCGTGTCGATGGCCCGCCCCGGGGTGGGCGAGTGCGGGTTGAAGTTCTGCCTGGCCCCCTCCACGGTTTCGGCGAGGAAGTTGTCGAGCGAGGCGAGAATGTTGCCGGCCCGGGCGTGATGGCTTCCCTGGAACTCCTCGGCCTCGGTCCCGTGACACCGGGAACAGTCCCGGGGGGTCACCACGGTGGCAATGGTGTGGCCGTAGTGGGGGAAGGCGTCCGCGTCGGCATCGTCCGCCTGATGACAGTCGACGCACCCCACGCCGCGCACCGCGTGGGTGCTCCCCTTCCACTGTTCCACAATTCCCGCGTTGGTCTGGCCGTGGCAGTCAACGCAGTCCGCGGAGGCCGCCGGTACCGCGATATGGGCATCGCCGAGACCGGCCTCCTCCCGCTTGCGCGTGACCTCCATCCACTGGACGAACACGAGGGAGACCAGGAACAGGATCGCCACGAAGGCGATCACGAATTGCTTGGTCCGCAAAGTCATACCGACCCCCTTGAGACGCGGCCCTAGTGGGCGACCGCCGCCTCCCACACGGTGAGGCCCACGATGGCGAAGACGGCCGCGATCCCGATCCAGACGCTGGCTTCGTTGAACCGGGTGTGTTTGCGGATCCAGGCATCGATGAACGGCCACACGAACATGGTGAACACGATGAAACCCATACTGAGCACGGCCACGCCGGCCGGAAAGAGCTTGAGCCAACGGAAGGTGACGTAGAAGAACCACTCCGGCTTGATGATCTCGGGAGTGGTCTGCGGATCCGCCTTCGGCCCCATCTCCGGCGGATGGACCGTGGCGAGAACGGTAAGAATGACCATGAGAACGAGCCCGATCAGAAGCTCGGTCAGCAGGTGATCCGGGAAGAAGTTGAAGTAGCGTTTTTCCTCGGGCTCATCGGGGTCGCGGAACTCGGTGACCCCCTGGACCCGGATGATGGCGATGTGGATCCCGATGAGGAGCACCATGACCACCGGGAGCACCGCGGCATGGAGAATGAAGAACCGGGAAAGGGTACGATCGTTGTAGCTGTCCCCGCCCAGGACCAGCTTCTTCATGAACCCGCCCAGGACGGGGACGTTGTCCATGATGTTCGCCCCCACCGTGGCGCCCCAGTAGCTCAGTTGTTCGTAGACCAGGCTGTACCCCGTGAACCCCACCATGAGGGTGCAGACGAGGAGCGCCATTCCCACCATCCAGTTGATCTCGCGCGGCTTGCGATAGGCGCCGGTGAAGTAGACCCGCATCTGGTGCAGGATCACCGCCGCGATCATGAAGGTCGCGGCCCACTTGTGGAGTCCGCGCAGGTACCAGCCGAATGCCGCGTCGTCGGTGATGTAGCGGACCGACTCGTAGGCGCTGGCCGGATCCGGCTTGTAGTAGGTCGCGAGCAGGATGCCGGTGACGATCTGCACCATGAACAGATAGGCCGGGGTCCCCCCGATCGCGAACCACCACCGCTTGAGGTGATTCGGTACCGGTTCGTTGGTGAGGTCACGAAGGGCCTCGCCCGAAACCGGAAGCCTCTCCTGCACCCACCCGATCAGCTTCACCTCACACCCTCCTCGAGCGGGACTCCGGGTTGAGGCAGGGATCGTGGCCCGGACCGCCGACCGGGAGCGGCGACGTCTCCTGCCCGGGACCGGCCGCGACATCCGCGAGGGGAACTTCGATCATGAGCAGACCGTTTTCCACCTTCAGCGGATACCGGTTGAGACTCTGGGACGCCTGGGCCGGGGGCCCCTCGGTCGCCACCCCCTGTGGATTGAAGACGCCGTTGTGACAGGGGCAAAAGAAGCGGTTGTTGTGGGCCTCCCAGTGGACCTGACAGCCCAGATGGGGGCAGGTGCGCGAGAGGGCGATGAAGGCGTCGACCTGGCTGCCGGATCCCTGGCGTGCGATCACCACCTCCGCCCCGGTGGGAGTGCGGAAACCGATCGACCCTCCCCGCGGGATGGAGGCGAGGTCGGACACGTACATCCATCCGGTTTCGCCGGGGCGCGCCGGATACAGGAATCGCCCCATGAACCCGGCCAGGGTGCCGTACGCCGCCACGAGGCCCCCCCACATGAGAGCCGTCGACCCCATGGAGAGAAACGAGCGGCGCTCGGTCCCCTTCCCCTGCGGATCTCCTTCTGCCGGATCCCGTTGTGCCAGAACCCCTTGGGTCCGCGGCTCATGTGTCATACCAGGCCTCCCCGTTTGCCGAACGAGGCGCAGTATGATGGAACTCGCGAGCGAGAACAAGGCTAGTGTGTTGCAGTGCAATAAGTTACAAATTCAACCCGCTTTGTCCAATTATCGCCGTAAGCCAGTTCCCTCGTTGAACCAGACCCTGCAACGAGAGAGCGAGGTTTCCGTTGCCTGGTTTCAAGCGGAACCCCAATACGGCACTTAAGTCACTGTCTGACATGATGTTGGATCGCCAGGACGCAAATATTGGATAACGGTTTTCGGGCCCCTCGCGTTCCACCGCCCCCCCTACACTCCGGTGACTCGTAGCCGTCGACGGTCATCGGCCTCGCCGCACTTCCTGCGGGGTCCCTACGCCAGCCCCGGAGCCTCCATGAGCGCGCTCGCCAAGTTCTATGCCAGCACCATTGGCAAGAAGATCGTGGTCGCCACGACCGGCCTCATGATGGTGCTCTTCCTGCTGGGACACGTCCTGGGAAACCTGCTCGTGTACGAGGGGCGCGGCGACACCCCGGCCACGACCAAGCTCAACGAGTACGGAGAGCTCCTGCGCATGGAGCCCGCCTTCCTGTGGACGGTTCGCCTGGTGCTCCTGGTCACGGTGGTGTTGCACATCGTGACCACCATCTCGCTCACCCGGCGCAACCGCGAGGCGCGCGGGACCGGCTACGCGGTCACGCGGCACAAGCGGGCCTCATTGGCCTCGCGGACCATGATCTGGGGCGGGATGCTCCTGGCCGTGTTCATCGTGTACCACATCCTGCATTTCACCGCGGGCGCGGTGCATCGCGGGTTCTTCGTGCACGGCGATGTCTACTCCAACGTGGTGCGGAGCTTCCAGAATCCCTTCATCGCCGGCGCCTACCTCCTGGCCATGGTGTTCGTCTTCCTTCACCTGCAGCACGGCATCGCGAGCCTCGCCGAGACGTTGGGCGTCTCGCATCCGCGGTACGTCGCCCTGCTGCGCAAGGGGGGGCCGGCCCTCGCATTCCTCATCGTCCTCGGATTCAGCTCCATTCCGATCGGCGTTCTGATCGGACTCATCCAGTAGAGGCAGGTCCCCTATGGCACTCGACGCCCGGATTCCCGACGGCCCCATCGAGACGAAGTGGGACAACCACCGCTTCAAGCTCAAGCTGGTCAATCCGTCCAACCGCCGGAAGTACTCGGTGATCGTGGTCGGCACCGGCCTGGCCGGCGGATCCGCCGCGGCCACCCTCGCCGAGGCCGGCTACCAGGTGGAGTCGTTCTGCTTCCAGGACACCCCCCGGCGCGCGCACTCCATTGCCGCCCAGGGGGGAATCAACGCGGCCAAGAACTACCGCAACGACGGCGACAGCATCTGGCGCCTCTTCTACGACACGGTCAAGGGGGGCGACTACCGCTCGCGGGAAGCCAACGTGTACCGGCTGGCCCAGATCAGCGTGAACATCATCGATCAGTGCGTGGCCCAGGGGGTTCCGTTCGCCCGGGAGTACGGCGGGCTCCTGGCCAACCGGTCCTTCGGCGGAGCGCAGGTCTCCCGCACCTTCTATGCCCGGGGACAGACCGGACAGCAGTTGTTGCTGGGCGCCTACCAGGCGCTCTCCCGCCAGATCGCCGCGGGCAGGGTCACCATGCACACCCGCACGGAAATGCTGGATCTGGTCCTCGTGGACGGGCGGGCCCGGGGCATCGTGGTGCGGGACCTGGTCACCGGTGAAATCCGCTCCCACGCCGCCGACGCGGTGGTGCTGGCCACCGGCGGGTACAGCCCGGCCTACTTCCTGAGCACCAACGCGGTCGGTTGCAACGTCACCGCAACCTGGCGGGCCCACAAGCGCGGGGCCTACTTCGCCAACCCCTGCTTCACCCAGATTCATCCCACCTGCATCCCGCCCGCGGGCGGCGGCCACCAGTCGAAGCTCACCCTGATGAGCGAGTCCCTGCGCAACGACGGTCGGGTCTGGGTCCCCAAGTCGGCCGATGAGACCCGCCGCCCCAACGACATTCCCGAGTCGGATCGGGACTACTACCTGGAACGCCGTTATCCCGCCTTCGGGAACCTGGTGCCCCGCGACGTCGCTTCCCGTGCGGCCAAGGAGCGGGTCGACGCCGGGTTCGGGGTGGGACCCACCGGAGTGGGGGTCTATCTCGACTTCGCCAACGCCATGGAACGACTGGGCAAGGACGCGGTGGCCGAGCGCTACAGCAACCTCTTCGACATGTACGAGAGGATCACCGGCGAGAACCCCTACGAGGTCCCCATGCGGATCTACCCCGCCCCGCACTACACCATGGGGGGCCTGTGGGTGGACTACGACCTGCAGACCACCATCCCCGGGTTGTTCGCCATCGGCGAAGCCAACTTCTCCGATCACGGAGCCAACCGCCTTGGCGCGAGCGCGCTGATGCAGGGGCTGGCCGACGGCTACTTCGTCCTTCCCTACACCCTGGCCGGATTCCTGGCCGAGCACCGCCCCGACGGGCTGGACACCTCACGGCCGGAATTCGCCGCCGTGGAGGCCGAGGTGCAGGAGCGCACCGCGCGCCTCCTCGGGGTCAAGGGAAGCCGCTCCTCGGACAGTTTCCACAAGGAGTTGGGCGCGCTCATGTGGGACGAGGTCGGCATGAGCCGTACCGCGGAGGGGTTGCGCAGGACCCTCGACCGGATCCCCGAACTCCGCGAGGCCTTCTGGAAGGACGTGACCGTTCCCGGATCCGGCGAGAGCTTCAACCAGGCCCTGGAGAAGGCGGGCCGGGTCGCGGACTTCCTCGAGTTCAACGAACTCCTGACCCGGGACGCGCTGGTCCGTGACGAGTCCTGCGGCGGACACTTCCGCGCCGAGCACCAGACGGAAGACGGCGAGGCGCAACGGGACGACGACAACTTCAGCTTTGTCAGCGCATGGGAATACAAGGGAGACGGCAAGGAGCCGACCCTGCACCGGGAGAACCTGGAGTTCGAGCACGTGAAGCCGTCCCAGAGGAGCTACAAATGAACCTCACCCTCAAGGTCTGGCGCCAGGTCGACCCCCGAAGCAAGGGGGAATTCGTCACCCTGCCCGCCCCCGGCGTGAGCGAGGACTCCTCGTTCCTCGAGATGCTGGACCAGGTCAACGCCCATCTGGTCGAATCGGGCGAGGAACCGGTCGCCTTCGACTCGGATTGCCGGGAGGGCATCTGCGGCACCTGTTCCATGGTCATCAACGGCGCACCCCACGGTCCGCGGGAACTGACCACCGCGTGCCAGCTTCACATGCGCGAGTTCAAGGACGGCGACATCATCACGGTGGAGCCGTGGCGCGCCCGGGCCTTCCCCATCGTGCGCGACCTCGTGGTGGATCGCAGCGGCTTCGATCGCATCATCCAGTCCGGCGGCTTCATCTCCACCGACACCGGCAGCGCCCCGGAAGCCAATGCCACCCCCATTCCCAAGCAGGATGCAGACGATGCATTCGACGCGGCCACCTGCATCGGATGTGGTGCCTGCGTGGCCGCCTGCCCCAACGCCAGCGCCATGCTGTTCGTCAGCGCCAAGGCGAGTCACCTCGGCAGACTGCCCCAGGGTCAGCCGGAGCGTTCCCGTCGCGCCCTGGCCATGGTGGAGCAGATGGACACCGAGGGATTCGGCGGGTGCACCAACCACGGTGAATGCGAAGCGGCTTGCCCCAAGGGAATCTCCCTGGAGAACATCTACCGCCTCAACGCCGACTTCCTGAAGGCGAGCCTCACCCGCGATTAGATCACGGCTTGTCCTGTACTATTACTCGACAAACATGTGTATCGCGGACGAATTACGCCATGGCATGTTCTCGATAGGGCAGGCGGTTCGTTAGTACCCACTTCTCTTGAAACTTCTGATATATTGCGGTTGTCGGTGAATTGTTAATTCGCTTGGACAGATAACCCTCGGCTGCGAGAGAGAAGGCAGGTGCAACGTGTGGCCACTCGGCCGGCGCACGGGGCTCTCCCGCCCCTTCGTGCATGTCCTTACGTCCTTGGCGGTCTGCGCACTGCTCAGCGCCCGCGCGTCCTCGGTTGCCCTTGCCCAATCCGGCCCCGCCAATGAGGGATCCGGCTCCGGGTGGCTCGATTGCGACGGCGACCTCGATCTCGACTTCCTCTACATCAGCGTGCGTGGGGACCTGTGCCTGTTCCGCAACGACGGCGGTTCCTTCGCCGACGTCACCGCCTGGAGCGTGCCCGTGGAAGTCACCAGCAATCAGGGTGCCCCCATGGGAGTCTCGTGCGGCGACGTCAACCAGGACGGCTACACGGACCTTTTCCTGACCCGTCAGGGGGCCAACTCCCTGCTGCTCAACGACGGCACGGGGATCTTCCGCGCGGTGACCCGCGAGGCGGGCATCGGGGGCAAGGTCTTCTCGGCCAGCTCGGCGTTCTTCGACTACGACGGCGATGGGCTGCTCGACCTCTATGTGGCGAACTACGGGGATGCGGCCAACCAGCTCTTCCACAATCAGGGCATCGACGAGGACGGGGTCCCCCACTTCATGGATGTGGCCCGGGATCTCGGGGTGGACTTCGGTCATCAGGGTCAGAGCAACTTCTGTCTGGGATTGGCCGTGTTCGACTACGACAACGACGGTGACAGTGATCTCTACATCGCCAACGACTTCGGCGGAATCGACTTCGCCACCGGGGACCTCCTCCCGGGAGACAACATTCTCTTCCGCAACGAAGGGGACGGCTCCTTCACCGATGTCTCCTACAGCTCCGGAACCGCGGATGCGGGGTGGGCGATGGGGGTCGACTTCGGCGACTACAACCAGGATGGGTGGATCGACCTCTGGGTCACCAACCTCTTCGAGGATGCGCTCCTGGAGAACCAGGGGGACGGCACCTTCATCAATGTCTCCAGGGAGGTGGGTCTCATCACCGGAGCCCCGGAAGAGCTCCAGTACAACGGCTGGGGAACCGCTTTCCTGGACTTCGACAACGACGGGGACCTGGACATCCACGTCACCAACGGGTACATCCTCACCAACCAGAACCTGACCTTCAACGAACCCAATCAGCTCTGGGAGAATCTGGGGCCGGATGCGCACGGGGTCTACCGCTTCCGTGAGATCGGGAAACAGGCCGGTATCGACGACGTGGGAGACGGGCGCGGCGCGGCCTACGCCGACTTCGATCAGGACGGGCTGATGGACTTCGCGGTAACGAACTCCCAACCGGTCTCGGATCCCTCCATCGTCCCCTCTCCGCAATTCCTTCTCTATCGCAACGAGGGGGACGGCACCTTCCGCGACCTGGCCGGCAGCGCGGGCATTCGCCCCGGGTGGCCGGACGGCCCGCGGGTGAACGGCTACCGCGATCTCCAGCACAATCGGTGGGTACAGGTCGAGCTGCGCAGCAGCTCCGCGGGTCGCTGCGGTATCGGCTCGCGGGTGACGGTCGAGGCCGGGGGGCGCACCTGGGTGGATGACCTGGGAACGAGTTCGTACTGTTCGCAGAACGAACTGGTGCTCCACTTCGGACTGGGAACCCTCCGCGAGGTGGATCGCATCACCGCCCGGTTCACCAGCGGAGCGGTGGTCATCCTGGAAAACCCCTCCCTGGACACCCGGCACATCCTCTACGAAACGGAAGCCACGACCCCGGTTCGCCTGTTGGATCTGGATGCGGCGCGTACGCCGAGCGGGGTGCGGATCGCGTGGCGGGTCACCGACGACGGGGAGTCCTATGGACTCGAACTGACCCGCACCGCCGAGGGGCTCCCACCGCAGGTCTGGAACAGCCGGAGCCAGGATGGCACCGGAACCGTGTCCGACCGGGACGCTCCCATCGATCGCTCCCTCACCTACACGTTGACCGCGATTCATCGGGACGGACAACGCGCGGTGCTCGGTACGCGGGAGCTGGCCGCCGGAGTGCTGCCGGCCGTCGCCCTGGGCGCGGCCTACCCGAACCCGTTTGCCTCGGCGGCCACCGTGGAACTCTCCGGGATGCCCGGGACGCCGTTCACCCTGCGCATCCTCGACGTGACCGGGCGGGTGGTGCGGACCGTCAACGGCTACCTGAATCCGGGGACCACCTCGGTGACCTGGGATGGACGGACCGATCACGGTGGCGACGCGCCGGCGGGAACCTACCTGGCCCAGGTGGCCGGGATGCGGAACGGGATCAAGATTTCGCGCCGTCCGTAGGGATCGGGACTAGCCGAACCCCAGCTCGAGGCGGGCCGCTTCCGACATGCGGCTCTGGTCCCACGGCGGATCCCAGACGATCTCGACCCGTGCGTCCACCACGCCGGCGATGCCCCGGATCTTGTCCTCCGCATCCGCCTTGAGGACATCCCCCATGCCGCAACCGGGTGCGGTCATGGTCATGTCGACCTCGACCCGCGCCCCCGATCCCTCGGGCTGGACCTCGCATCGGTAGATGAGCCCCAGATCGACGATGTTGACCGGGATTTCCGGGTCATAGACCGAACGGAGACGTTCCCACACCGCGGTCTCCACCGCACCCGAGTCCGGGGCGGCTCCCTCGCCGGGGGCAACCGCCGGCGAAGGCGATTCCTCCAACGGCTCCTTTCCCAAGGCATCGGCATCCTTGCCATGCACCCGCGCCATGTAACCCTGTGGGGTGA
The DNA here is from genome assembly GCA_942491735.1 of Candidatus Eiseniibacteriota bacterium. Classification (GTDB taxonomy): domain Bacteria; phylum Eisenbacteria; class RBG-16-71-46; order JABDJR01; family JABDJR01; genus CALOCN01. The sequence continues at coordinate 3,070,473 of CALOCN010000014.1, forward strand.
CGATGGTGAACGACCCGCCGAGAGCCTGGGTCAAGGTGACCGTGGTACCGGCCTCCAGGAGAATGGTGTTGCCCGCCGGGACGACAACCGCCTCCACGTCGCGGGTGACCAGGATATCTTCGTGCATACGCATGGGAGCTACTCCGTGGAAACGGGACGTTCGTCCGCCTGATCAAGGGCAGCCAGCACGGTGTGCCAGCCCAGGGTGGCGCACTTGACCCGGGAGGGGAACTCGCTGACCCCACCCATGGCGGCCATCTCCCCAAGCTCGGACAGGGAATCCTCGTCCACCCCCTCGGTGACCAGCTTCTGGAAACGCGCGAACAGCTCCTGGGCCTCCGCGCGGGTGCGCCCCTTCAGGACGGTAGTCATGACCGAGGCCGAGGCCTGGGAGATGGCGCATCCCGATCCGTCGAAATGGACATCGGCCACGCGGTCGCCGTCCAGGACGAGATAGACGTTGAGCCGGTCCCCGCAAAGCGGGTTGTAGCCCTCGGCCTGCCGCGCCCCGGGAAGAGGGCCGTGGTTCCGTGGACTGCGGTTGTGATCGAGAATGACTTCCTGGTAGAGATCGGTGAGGTCGGACATGGGACCAGCCTAGAACCGATGGTCGAGGGCGTCCACGAGGCGATCGCGGACGGACTCGATGCGGATCCGCTCGAGCATCTGCCCGGCGAACCCGCGAATCAGGATACGGCGCGCCGCGTCCCGGGGGATGCCGCGCGAGCGAAGGTAGAAGAAATGGTCCGGATCCAGCTGCCCGATGGTGGCCCCATGGGCCGCTTTCACATCGTCCGCGAAGATCTCGAGTTCCGGGTTCGTGTTGACCAGGGCCTGGTCCGAGAGGAGCAGGTTGTGGTTGTGCTGCTCCGCGTCGATCTTCTGCGCCCCTTCCCGCACCCGCACCCGGCCGTTGAACACCGCCCGGCTCGATCCGTCGAGAACCCCCTTGTAGAGTTCGCGACTGGTGGTGTGCGGCGCGGCGTGGTCGACAAAGGTGTGATGGTCCACATGCTGCTTCCCGCCGGTCACGTAGAGCCCGTTGAGATGGCACTCCGCTCCCGGCGATCCGAGGAGGACATCCACGTCGACCCGGGCCAGACGCGCCCCCAGGGAGAGCGAATGGGTCCGGAACACGCTGTCCGCCGCCTGACGCGAGGCGACCACGCCGAAATGGAACGTCGAGGTCTGTTCCCTCTGCAGGCGGATCTGGCGTACCGAGGCGTTCTCCCCCACCAGGACCTCGGTCACCGCCTGGACCAGATTGGGCGCGTCCTGGGCGCCCACGTACTCCTCGAGCACGGTGATCCCGGACCCGGCCTCGGCATCGATGAGGATGCGGGGGAACGACACGGTGGGCTCCCCGTTGCCGGTGTTGATGATCAACAGGTGAATGGGCTGCGGCGCCTGGACGTTGCGCGACGCGCGCACCACCAGGCCGTCCCGCAGGAACGCGTTGGACAGGGCGACAAACCGGTGGCGCTCCGCATCCGCGATGCGCCCCAGCCGGGGTTCCAGGTATCCGGGATCCGAGCGCAGGGTGGCGGCCAGCGACCCCAGGCTGATGCCCTGGGGCAGCGCATCGAGAGCGGAGAGGGCCGGCGAGAACACCCCGTCCACCAGGGCCACCCGCGGGACCTGGGCCGCGCCCAGGGATAGTCGGGCCACCTCGGCCGGGGTGACGGTCTCGGCGGGAGCCGGACGATACCGGAACGCACCGCGCTCCACGGCGCGAAGCCGGGTGAACCGCCACGCCTCCTCCCGCGGTCCGGGGAACCCGACCGCGGCGAACCGCTCCCCCCCGGTGCGGCGCAACGCGGCCAGCCAGGCGGGATCCGAAGCCTCGAGCACGCCCCGATGCGTGTTCCATTCCTGCAGGAGGTGCGGCACGGCGGCGGCCCGGGTTCCGGTGGCGGTCATGCTCCGGCCGCCTCGGGGGCTTCGAGCCATCCGTATCCCTTGACCTCGAGTTCCTTGGCCAGTTCCTTGCCGCCGGACTTGACGATCCGCCCGGCGCTGATCACGTGGACCCGGTCCGGGACCAGGTAGTCCAGCAACCGCTGGTAGTGGGTGACCACGATCATGCCGCGATCCGCGCGGCGATGCAGGTTGACCCCCGCGGCCACCGTCTTGAGGGCGTCGATATCGAGCCCCGAGTCCGTCTCGTCCAGGATGGAAAGCACCGGATCGAGAAGCCCCAGCTGGAGGATCTCGTTGCGCTTCTTCTCCCCGCCCGAGAAACCGTCGTTCACCGAACGGGTGAGCAGCGACTCGTCCAGCTGCACCACCGCGGCCTTCTCCTTGATGAGTCCCAGGAACTCCACCGCGCCGATGGGCGGCTCACCCCGGTACTTGCGCACGGCGTTGAGGGCCGAGCGGAGGAAATAGCGATTGCTGACCCCGGGAATCTCCACCGGGTACTGGAAGGCGAGGAAGACCCCCTCTCCGGCCCGGTCTTCCGGCTCCATGGCCAGGAGGTCGCGCCCCTTGAAGGTCACGCTTCCCTCGGTGACCTCGAACCCGTCCTGGCCGGCCAGGACCTTGGCCAGGGTGCTCTTGCCGGAACCGTTCGGGCCCATGATGGCGTGGACCTCTCCCGGGTTCACGGTGAGGTCGATTCCCTTCAGGATCTGCTTCTCTCCCGCACGCGCGTGGAGGTTGGTGATCTGCAACAAGGCGTCCATGCGTTCTCCCGGAACGGCTCGACCCGCTAGCCGACCGTTCCTTCCAGGCTGACTTCCAGTAGTTTCTGCGCTTCCACCGCGAACTCCATGGGGAGTTCCTTGAACACTTCCTTGCAGAATCCGTTGACGATCATGGAGACCGCGTTCTCGGTGGAGAGGCCGCGTTGGCGGCAGTAGAAAAGCTGTTCCTCGCTCACCTTCGAGGTCGAGGCCTCGTGCTCGATGCTCGCGCTGGGCTCGTTCACTTCCAGGTAGGGGAAGGTGTGCGCCCCGCAGCGGTCCCCGATCAGCAACGAATCGCACTGCGAGTAGTTGCGGGCTCCGGTGGCTCCGGGGGCGACCTTGACCTGGCCCCGATAGGTGTTCTGACCCCGCCCGGCCGAGATGCCCTTGGAGATGATCGTGCTGCGGGTGTTCTTTCCCACGTGGATCATCTTGGTCCCGGTGTCGGCCTGCTGCATGTTGTTGGTGAGGGCAACCGAATAGAACTCCCCCACCGAGTTGTCGCCGGACAGGATGCAGCTGGGGTACTTCCAGGTGATGGCGGAGCCGGTCTCGACCTGGGTCCAGGAGATGCGCGAGTTGTCCCCGCGGCAGTGCCCCCGCTTGGTCACGAAGTTGTAGATGCCCCCCTTGCCGTTCTCGTCGCCGGGATACCAGTTCTGCACCGTGGAGTACTTGATCTGGGCGTCCCCGAGGGCGACCAGCTCGACCACCGCGGCGTGGAGCTGGTTCTCGTCCCGCATGGGGGCGGTACAGCCTTCGAGGTAGCTCACGTAGGAGCCTTCGTCGGCGACGATCAGGGTCCGTTCGAACTGACCCGTGTTGGACGCGTTGATCCGGAAGTAGGTGGAGAGCTCCAGCGGACACCGCACGCCCTTGGGGATATAGACGAACGAACCGTCCGAGAAGACCGCGGAGTTGAGCGCGGCGTAGAAGTTGTCTCCGGTCGGAACCACCGTGCCCAGGTACTTCCGGACCAACTCCGGGTGTTCCCGCAGGGCCTCGGAGATGGGACAGAAGATCACCCCCACCTCGGCGAGCTTCCCCTTGTAGGTCGTGGCCACCGAGGCACTGTCCAGCACCGCGTCCACCGCGACCCCGGAGAGACGCTTCTGCTCATCGAGCGAAATGCCCAGCTTGTCGAAGGTGGCGCGGATCTCGGGATCGACCTCGTCGAGGCTCTCCAGTTGCTTGCGGGGCTTGGGCGCCGAGTAGTAGCTGATCGCGTCGAAATCGATGGGGGTGTAGTGGACGTTCTGCCACGTGGGTTCCTGCATCGTGCGCCAGTGCGCGTAGGCCTTCAGACGCCAGGCGGTCATCCACTCCGGCTCCCCCTTCTTGAAGGAGATGAGACGGACCACATCCTCGTTCAGTCCCGGGGGGACGGTGTCCGAGTCGATGTCGGAGCTGAATCCGTACTTGTAGCCTTCACGAATACGTTCGCGGATCTCCGGGTTGGCCGAGGCTTCCCCCGCGACCACGCGCGCATCCGCCCGAGGGGCGTCCGACATCGATACGTTCCTTTCGCTCGCTATCCAAACCTGGCCGAATGGCCTAACAGATTATCGTTAAGACCCTTAGGTAATACACGACTAAATTACTCCTATTTCCGTCCCAGATCAAGGGGTCGGATCCTCCCCCCGGAACCAAGCCAACGAGTATACCCCCAAACGCCCCCTTGCGTCCGGGCTCGGGAGGCGTAGACTGGGAATGGGGCCTCCTACCGGATTCGACGGGAGGGAACCATGAGCACGCTCACCGGGGTCTCCCCGGGTCATCCTTCGATTGCCGCGGGTCTGTGGCGCCTGGCGGACCCCAAGATCTCCCTCGCCTCGTGGAGCGCACTCCTCCTGGGTACCGCCTGGGTGGGGGCGACCGGGTCGATCCCCTGGGGGTGGCTCCTGGTGACCGGCCTCGCCCTGTTCTCGGTGGAGGTGGCCAAGAACGCCTCGGGCGAGGTGTTCGACTTCCGGTCCGGCACCGATCTCGCGGTGGCGCCCGAGGACCGCAGTCCCTTCTCGGGGGGAAAACGGGTCCTGGTCGACGGCCTCCTCACCGAGCGGCAGACCTGGGCCATCGCGATCACCGCCTACGGTCTGGCCCTCGCCCTCGGGCTGACCCTGGTCGCGTGGCGGGAACCCCGGGTGGCGTGGCTCGGGCTGACCGGCGTGGCGCTGGCCTACTTCTACCACGCTCCCCCACTCAGGCTCTCCTACCGCGGGCTGGGCGAGCTGGCCGTCGCCCTCGCCTACGGGCCGGGCATCGTGGTGGGAACCGTCCTCGTCCTCTCCGGTCGCTGGGACCTCCAGGCGCTGGGAGTGTCACTGCCCCTGGGGATCCTCATTGCCGCTTTTCTCTGGATCAACGAGTTCCCGGACTACCGGGCGGATCGCGGGGCGTCGAAACGGAACCTGGTGGTGCGCCTTGGCCGGCCCGCGGCCAGCCGCGGTTTTCTCGTGCTTGTCCTGTCGGCCTTCCTGGGGTTGCTGGCGCTGCCCCGGATCGGCGTGACCCCCTGGGTCCTCCTGGGTCTCGGCGCCTTTCTGCCCGCCGGCGCGGCGGCCCGCACCCTGACCAAATACCCACGGGACACGGCGCGGATCGTGCCGGGGCAGGTGCGCGCGCTCCAGGCGTTCGTCCTCTACGCCATCCTGGCCGGCGCCGGGCTTGTGTTGGGGAGCCGGCTGTAGCAGCCCGAAGCGAGCCTCCGCACAGCCGCGCACCGCCCAGGGAATCCGGGGAGTATAGCCCTGGGAACGAATCGCTCCAGCCAGAGTTCTACTGGACGGGATCCGGGGCGGAGTCCCCCCCCACATACCTCTTGTGACGAAGCACTTCCGTCTCCGACGCCTGCGGGAGCCAAGCAGCCGTGTTCGCTTGAGACTTGCCGTAGCCTGCGGGCTTTGCGGCAACGATTCCTTCCCCAGCACCAGGGTAAAGCAGGGGAGGCGCGACCCCTTGCGCCAAGCAAAGAGCACGGATGCGTTCCACGTGGAAACCAGACGGGGTCGACCGCTGATTCTCCCAGTTGCGGATGGTCTCCACGGTACACCCCAACCTCACCGAGAGTTGAGTCTGACTCAAACCCAACTGCCGCCTTGTCTGACGAATAGCATCGGAATCGAACTTTGTGTTCATGCCCAGAGATGATGCAGAAGCAGCCATCATCAGGCAAGACCTTTACGTAAACCCATCGAAACAGGAACGGATCACCGGTGTTTGTAACCGATTACTCTGACTGGAATTATGGCGGATGCAGAAAAAATTTCCGACTGTTTAACGGAAGCCTTCCTTCTTGCTTTACATCAGGAAGTCAGCCTATCTAATTGGGCTTCAATGAATTCTGGGATATCTGAACATTGACACCAATCATACCATAAATATATTTATGGTAAACTAATTACGTAATCAACACCGAGTCAAGCCTGCGAACGTAGAATTCGACTAAGGCATTGTCAAACAACGACATGACCCTTTCCCCGGAGGAACGAGCATGGGGTTGCGAGCAGTCGCCATAGCGGCACCATACCATCCTGTAGGGAATCCGGGATCCTTGGCCTTAAGCAGTTCCGAGCCGGTCAGTCTCCAGAACGCGATGCGGCTGGCCGCCTCCCGCGCCCAAAGCGGGAAAGGGGCCTGGGGGGATTCCAACTGGAATGGTCATCGCCTCTTGCGCGCCGAGCGCCTTCTTCTCATGGACGGACTAGACTCGGGCCTTGACCAGTTTGATCGGCTCCTGGAGCGCGAGTCCCCGAATCTCCTCTTTATTGGGGCAATGACCCTTGGATTGCCCGGTGCCGTGGCCATTGCCGAGCGGGCCAGGAAGCACCTTGGCGACTCCATCGCCATCGTTCTGGGCGGCCGACACGTGAGTGAGTCCATGTTTCTGGGGCCATCCGACGAAGTCATGCACCACCCCGGTTCCCCATTGCGACTGATGCAGGAGGGTCGCATCCCACGGGTCTTCGACCTAGTGGTTGCCGGTGAAGCCGAAGAACTCGTCGCGGACCTTGGAGATCGAGTCGGAAGGCTGCCCGATGCTGCGTACGCACGCGCCATTTCCGAAGCTCCCAAGGAACTATCCAGTCGTGGAAGCTGGATCGCTGGCCGGTTGTCCGGTGGTCAGATCGACGGCCAGGTCGGACGCCACCCCCTTCCCAGGTACGAACTCCCTCCGCCAAGCCTTGCCTTCGGAGTCCGTAGCGCCTTCGACATCTTCGGCGGCCGCAAGACGGCTCACGTTTTTAGCGACTCAGGCTCCGGGTGTGCCATGGACTGTGCCTTCTGCAGCGAACGCCGCTCAGTAACCGGAAGTCTACAAACGGCAGGTTCCGCCTCCCGCCTCATGACCCAACTCGAGACTGCTGCACACGTCATCGTCGAAGACACACCCCGATTCGGATACAGCGCATTTGTGGAGGACTCCATTCTTCTCGGTGGATCCCGTGCCGAATGGCAAGAGCTCATTCGGACAGCACAGAATCGGGGCTTCGAGATTCCGTTTGGCGCCCAACTCACCGTGGATGTCATCCACAAGCACCGTGATCTCCTACCCGAACTCCGCCGAATCGGGTTGGAGTACGTCTTCATCGGCATTGAGACCCTGACGCCATCTGCGATCGGCGGCATGCACAAGGACACCCAGGCCCGAGCAATGCCATGGTCCCGACGAGTCGCGGGCGCTCTCGAGGTTCTCGCCAAAGCCCAAATCGATTGCGGCGCCGCGCTGCTTTTCGGCCTAGGGGAGTCCGCCTACGACCGTATCAACCTGTTCAACCACTTGTTTCGGTGGCGCGCAGAGTTCGGTCTCCCCTCCCTCTTGAGCATGAACTGGGCGGTCCAGCACCCCCTCCAGGGCCGGGACGGCGGCGCTGGCTATTGCTATGTAGACTGGGGAACCCCACCAGGTGATTTGCTGCAGGCGCTTCAGAACTTCGGCGAGGCTTCCCTGCGCTATCCCCTGGTCGGAGTGGACCCCCCGCGGCTCGATGAGGTCCTCGAGGTGGTTCGGATGGGCCGAGAGTTCCGCCACTTCAGAGGTGCGCGGCAAGTCGTGGGGGTAGCATGATCACCATCGACCCCTGCATTCGGCGCGCGTGTCCGGACCTGTGCTTGGGGGCCATCACCGGCAAAACCAGGGTTCGGGTCGAGTCCCCCCAGTTGGACGCAGTGTTGGCGGATGCCCAGTCCAAAGCCCTCAGACACTTCTCGGATCTCCGCCTTCTCGACCACCCGAACATCTCGGCTGTCCGGCAGGCCTACCGACGGCTTGGGGCCGACCCCAATCGGTACCGCAACTCCGCCGAGAGCCTCCTCCGGCGAGTCCTACGAGGAAAGCAGTTCCCTAGGGTGAACAACCTGGTCGACGCCAACAACCTCTTCACGCTTCAGACGCTCTCACCCGTCGGGGTGTACGACCTTAGTCAGATCCGTGGCGTCATTCGTTTCCAGGCGGGGCGGAAGTCAGAGACCATGGCGACCCTCGGCGGTGGCACTCTGCCCCTCCAAGGGCTCCCGGTCTTCGCCGACGACCTTGGACCGTTCGGCAGCCCCACCCGGGACTCGACCCGCACGAAGCTTGATGCCGGTCCTCGCAGATTCATCCTTGTCGTTCTCGACTTCGCGGGGACGGCATTTCCCAGGGCCGCCCGCGAGCAAACAACGCGCTTCCTCGAAGATCAGCTCGGGGCCCGTATCAACAGCACGGAGGAGATCCGATGACCCCAACGCGGTTAGAGTTCTACTCCACAGGCTGTGGGGACGCGCTTGTCAACCCCGCTCGTTACCCGCGAGAGATCACTCGCTATCTGGCCGCAGAGTGTGCCCTGCTTGAACTGATTCCCGGCCGCCACCTCGTCGAGGTCGGGTGTATGCAGGGCCGCTACCTGGATTATGCAATGGACCGTGGCCTGGACTATCTGGGCGTCGACGTGGTAGCTCGATACATCGAAGAGGGACGCCGCCGAGTGGAGGCCCATTCGGCGCCGACCGGCCGTGCGCGATTCGCGCTCGGGTCGGCCACGGACCTGCATCACATCCTGAATGATGTGTCCCCGGGCACCGAGTCAACAATTCTCTTCCCATTCAACAGCTTCGGCAACTGCGAGGATCCGCTCGCTGTGCTCAGGTCCCTTGGCCGGTGTGGGAGACCCTTCCTGATCAGCAGCTACCGGACGTCCGAAGAGGCAACTACGATCCGCGAGGCCTACTATAGGGCCGCCGGGCTTCGACCGAGTTGCACTTCAATCGAGGGTGTTGGAGTTTGCTTCACTGCTCCCGGGGGCTTTGAGGCTTGGGCGTATGAACCCCAGTACTTGAGTTCCCTCGCCACAGAGGTAGAGCTGGACTTCTCCGTGACCCCCCTGGCGAGCGTAGGGCTCGCCTACACCCCATCGCATCCAGCCATGGAGGATCTGTCGTGAATATCCTGAACACGGCCATTAGCCGCTCCGTCTCCTTGCTCCCGCGCGGGCTAGTCAGCCGCGTCGCAAGCTCCTACATCGCCGGGGAGTCACTGGAAGACGCTCTCCGCGAGACCGAGAATCTCAATCGTTCCGGAGCCGCCGCCACGATCGACCTTCTCGGCGAAGATCCCCATAGCCTGGACCGAGTGGACGAAACCCTGGAGGCCTATGAGACCACGCTTGAGTCAATTGCAACCCGTGGCCTCAAGGCCAATGTATCGATCAAGCCCTCCGCGTTTGGTCTCCGCATCGATCCCGAGTACTGCCTCCCTCGGGTTCGCCAACTTCTGGCAAGAGCGGAGCGGTTCGGCAACACTGTCCGCATCGACATGGAAGATGCGTCTCTGACTGCGGACACCTTGGCCCTCTACCAAGATCTCCGACGGTTCGGCCAGGACAATGTCGGGGTTGTACTCCAGGCTCGGCTCCGCCGCACCCCGCGTGACGCCCGCAACCTAATCCGGGCAGGTGCGTCTGTGCGTCTCTGCAAGGGGATCTATCTGGAGAGTGACGTGACCGCTCACTCGGATCCAGAGATCGTCCGTCGGTGTTTCAAAGCTATGCTGGAGCAACTGGTGGCGGGAGGTAACCCCGTTGCCATCGCCACACACGACGAGGCGCTTGTACGCCACGCACTTGACCTCGTCCGTGATCGCCGCGTTCCGAAGACCCACTACGAGTTCCAGATGCTTCTGGGAGTCCTGCCCGGACTGCGGAATCGCATTATCACCGAGGGACACCCCATGCGCGTCTACGTGCCCTATGGGCGAGACTGGTACGCCTACTCCCAGCGACGATTGCGGGAAAACCCGCAGGTGGCGGGTCACGTGATGCGCGCCATGCTGCGACCCGAAAGCCCCGAAGAGCAGTTCAAGACCAACCAGAAAGGGATCAGCGGGCTCTAAGCTCCTGCTCCGGGTGCCCAGTAGCAACTCCTCGTTCCTGAGGATACAGATCGAGTGCCGGAGCCCTGCTGTTAGTACCGTCGACCACGAGACACGGCCCCGAGGTGCCGCTCCAGCGCCGTGAAGGCCTCGGTCCAGCCGCGACGAAGATCCTCGGCGTCCGCCTGGGAGGCGAAACCGGCGTGGGAGAGGGTGACCCGGGTGCCGTCGGCGTCCTCGTCGAAGCGGACCTCGACCCGGGTTCCCGGGGCATGCTCCGGATGTTCCCAGGTGAACCGCAGCCGCTCCCGGGGAAGGACGGTGAGGAACCGACCGGCATCCCCGCTCCCGGTGCCGTACCGCCCACCCACCGTGACCTCGAACTCCGGTTCGCGGGAGAACCACCGCGTCAGGTCCTGCGGGTCGGTGAAAGCGCGGTAGACCCGCTCGGGCGACTGCGGCAGTTGGAGGGTGAGATCCGTGGCGATCCCGGAAGGCACCGGGCGCTCCACCGACAACACGTTGAGGTCCAGGCCGAAGTAGGAGCCCATCCCTTCCCGGCGAAACCCGAGTTTCTCCAGGACATGGGTGGACGCCGTGTTCGCGGGGAAGGTGAGGCCGAGGATCCGGGGAAAGGCAAACCGATGGGTGAGATAGGCCAGCGCGGCGGTGCCGGCCTCGGTGGCATAGCCGCGCCCCCACGCGGACGGCGCGTAGTGGTACGCGATCTCGATCTCCGGATGCCCCTCGAGCGGCGCGAACCCGACGTTCCCCACCAGGGAGCCGGACTCCCGTTCGGTGACCGCCCACATCCCCCAGCCCCGCAGCGCGTAGCGCTCCTGGCGCTCGAGGATGCGATCCCGCATCCAGGACTCGCTCTGGGGCCCGCTCCCCCCGGTGTAACGGGTGACCCTGGGGTCGCTGAAGATCCGGAAGGCGGCGGCGGCATCCCCGGCCACCCAGGGACGAATGCGCAGACGGTCGGTGTCGAAGGTCGGCAGGGGAATCACCCGGACCCGCCGCGTCCGTCGATCACCCCTCCCCCCAGGACCACATCGCCGCGATAGAACACCGCGGATTGTCCGGGCGCGACCGCGCGCTGGGGCTCGGTGAATCGCACCCGCACCCGGCCCGACGCCACCGGTTCCACCCGGGCCGGGGCCGGTCGGGCGCGGTAGCGCACCTTGACCTCCGCCTCGATGGGCGACTCCGGGGGATCGCAGGAAACCCAGTTCACCGAGCGCACCTCGACCCCGCCAACCCGAAGGTCCTCGTCCCGCCCCACCACGACGCGATTTTCCGCGGCGTCCACGCGCACCACGTAGTAGGGATCGGGCGCGGCGAGACCGAGCCCCCGGCGCTGCCCCACCGTGTAGTGGATGGCTCCCTTGTGCGTGCCCAGCGTGCGTCCTTCGGTGTCCACCAGCTCGCCGGGCTGGGTCTGGGGGGCGTCCCCGGCCCGGGCCGCGACGAAATCCGCGTAGCGCCCGCCCTGGACAAAGCAGATGTCCTGGCTCTCGATCTTCTCCGCCACCGACATCCCCGCCCCACGCGCGGCCTCCCGCGACTCCCCCTTGGTGAGTTCCCCCAACGGGAAACGGGTATGGGCCAGATCGTCCCGGGAGAGGCCCCACAGGACATAGGACTGGTCCTTGCTCCGGTCGACGGCCTGGCGCAACACCGGTCCGTCCGGGTGTTGTTCCACCCGGGCGTAGTGCCCGGTCGCCACTGCGTCGAACCCCAGACGCTTGGCCCGGGCGAGCAGGCTTCCGAACTTGAGATGGGTATTGCACCGCACGCAGGGGTTGGGCGTCTCCCCTTCCAGGTAGGACTGGACGAAGGGCTGCACCACTTCCCGATCGAAATCGGCCGCCTCATCCAGAACGTAGTGGCGAATCCCCAGGGCGCCGGCCGAGGCCTTGGCGTCCTCGATGTCGCGCAGCGAACAGCAGGACCGGGGCGAGGCGGTCGCGCCGCCATAGCACCAGAGCTTGAGGGTGGCGCCCACCACCTCGTGCCCGGCCTCGACGAGCAGCGCGGCGGCGGCGGCCGAGTCCACCCCGCCGGACATCGCGACCAGGATGCGCTCGCTCATGGCGTCCTCCCCGGCGCGGGAACCCGACGCACCGCAAGCACCCGTTCCAGGGCGGTCAGGAACAGGTCCAGATCACGTTCGGTGGTGGTCCACCCGGTACTGACCCGCACCGCGGTCGCCGCCCGCCCGGGATCCATGCCCATGGCCAGCAGCACATGGCTGGGTTCCTCCGAGCCGGACGCACAGGCGCTTCCCGAGGAGACCGCGATCCCCTCCAGGTCGAGAGCCCACACCAGGTCCGCCCCCACCGAGGGATCAAAGGTCAGATGGGTCGTGTTGGAGAGCCGCGGCGCCTCCCCTCCGGTGACCCGGCACTCGGGGACCCGCTCTCGGAGTTGCGTTTCCAGGGTCTCCCGCAGGGCGCGCAGACGGACCTGCTCTTCCTCCCCCCCGGCCAGTGAGGCCTCGATCGCCGCGGTGAATCCGGCAATCCCGGGGACGTTGTGGGTGCCGCCGCGCAGCCCGTCTTCCTGGGAGCCGGGCAGGAGGGGGGCCAAACGCACGTCCTCGCGCCGCCACAGGGCGCCGACTCCCGCGGGTCCCCCAAGCTTGTGCGCGGCCACCGACACCAGGTCCGCTCCCCAGTCCCGGGCGGTCACCGGCAACTTGCCCGCGCTCTGCACCGCATCCACATGGAACAGCGCTCCGGCCTCGCGGGCGATCCCGGCAATCGCCCCCACCGGCTGCACCACCCCGGTCTCGTTGTTGGCCTGAAGCACCGAGACGAGACCGGTATCCGGCTGCAACGCCTGGGCCACCGCGGCGGGGTGGATCACGCCGGCCGCGTCCGGCCGCACCGGGGTCACCCGCCAGCCGGCCTCCTGCAGCAAACGGATCGCGTCCAGACCGACCCGGTGTTCGATGGCGGAGATGACCGCGTGACCGGGGGGGTCCATGGCGGCGGTCGCGCCAAGCAGGGCGGTCAGCACCGCCTCGGTGCCGGACCCGGTGAAGAGCACGCGACCCTCGTCGGTGTGGAGCAACCGGCGCACCGCGGCGCGCCCGCGGTCCACCACGGCGCGCGCACGCTGTCCGAAGTCATGGATGCTGGAGGCGTTTCCCGGGGGGGCGGTCAGGACCTCGTGGACCGCCTGGACGGCAACCGGGCGTAGCGGGGTGGTGGCGTTGTGATCCAGGTAGATGTTCACGGCCGACGGGTGCTCACGGTCTAGTTCTGGACGACCTTGACATCCGTCATGAACACCCGCTGCAGGGCCCGGTTGTAGTTCGACGGACCGGCGTTCTTGATCCGGGCCACCTTGTCCACCACGTCCATTCCGGTCACGACCTGGCCGAACACGGTATAGGCGCCCCGATCGAGGGCGGGCAGGTCGGCGAGACAGATGAAGAACTGGCTACCGTTGGACTCCCGGCTGGGATTGACCGAGTCCGGCTTGCGCGCCGCGGCCACCGCGCCCCGCAGGTGGCTGCGTCCCACTTCGGCCGGGAGGGTGTAACCCGGCCCGCCCGTTCCCAGCACGTTGCTCAACCAGTCCGACTTGGAGATGGGATCGCCCCCCTGCACGATGAAGCCGGGGACGATCCGGTGGAACGTGGTGTCGTCGAAGAACCGCTTTCCGGTCAGCTCGAGGAAGTTGGCCACATGCCTGGGCGCGTCCTCCTCGTACAGCTCGATGACGAACGAACCCAGCGCGGTGATCCGGCCGTCCTCCCCCTCCACGCTCACCGAGATCTGGACCCGCGGATTGGGGTCTCCCGTTTCCTCGACCGGGTCGGCCCCTTCCTGCGCGGGCTCCTGGGCGGCGCTGGAATCGGGCGGCGTCTCCTGGGCCCAACCTGCCGCGGGGGTCAACAGGAGCCCCGCGGCAAGGAGGAAGAAGCGGATCGGCGAACGGGAACGGTTCATGGAAGACATGTCCGGGCTATCTCCCGGCTTCCTGGGCTGCCTTCTTCTTCTGAAGCTGAGCCTGCTCGATCAGCTTGTTGAGCCGGGTGATCTGCTTGGTGGCGTAGTCGCCGAAGTCCTTGTCCCCCTGGATGGTGGTGAACTTGAGCTTGGCCTCGCCGTAGGCGGTGATGGCGTTGTCGTAGAGGCCGCCACGGTAGGCATCAATGCCCCGCAACTCGAGTCCCTTGGCCCATGCCGCGGTGAGACAACCCTTGTTGGGGGCGTTCTCGGAAATGGCCCGCATGGCGGTCTCGACCGACTTCTGCCCGTTCTTCGCCTTCACGTAGAGGAAGCAGAGGTTGCAGTACATCGTCGCCTTGCTGGGGTCGCTTTCGATGATCATGGTGTACTGCTCGGCGGCCTTCTCGGTCTCGCCGGTTTCCTCGTACGCCTTGCCGAGCACGGCACGATCGTTGACCCGGGTCGGATCGATCTCGAGGAGCTTCTCGTAGAGCGGGATGGCCTTGGCCCAGTTCTCGTCCTTCTTGTAGATGAAACCGAGCTTGCTCATCACGTCCACGTTCTCGGGATCGTGCTCGAGGAGGTCCTCATAGATCGCGGCCGCCTTGGCGAAGTCGCCGTTGGCAAAGTGGATGCCGCCCGCGGCATCGTAGGCGGCCAGGTCATCGGGGCAGAACTCGATCACCTTCTCGAACGCGACCACCGCCTCGGTCACCCGCTCCTGGTAGTCCGGATCCTCCGCGCCCGCGTCGGAAGCGGCCCGGGCCCGGTCCGCCTCGGCCTTCTGCGCCGCACCGATAGCCGTCCACACGCTGCAGTCCTCGGGGTTCTCCTCGAGAATCACGTGGTAGGTGTCGATGGCGTCGTCCATCTCGCCCATGGATGCCTGCACGAAGGCGATGTTCTTCTGGATGCCGACCTTGTCGCCCGGACCCAGATCGAGCAGGGACTCGTAGGTGTCGAGGGCATCCTGCCAGTAGTCCGCTTCCGACTTGGCCATTTCGGTGTACACGAAGGCAAGGCTCCGGTAGGCGTCGACGTAGTCGGGATCGGCATCGATGGCCAGCTGGAACTGCTCCGCGGCGTCCAGCAGCTTGCGGTTGTTGCGAAGCTCCGTGCCACGCAGGTGGTAGCGCTGGGCTTCGCTGAGCGACTCCTCGCCCTGGGCCATGGCCGGCGCGACCGGGAGCAGGAGGGTGGCCGCGAAGGCAACCAGCAGGGTCGTCATGAAAACGTCAGCCCGGATGCGATCTCTCATTGGATGGGCTCCTTTCGTGTGCGGACAAAGACGGGGGCGTTCGGGGAACGACCCTTCACTCGTGACTTCCATCCGTTGAGGAGGGGACAGGAGCGTCAACGAAGCGCTCAAGGATTCGGATGTTCTCGGCCGCGTTCTCGGAAGCGGCGGAATTCGGGGCCAGGTCGATCACCTGGCGCCAGTACCGTACCGCTTCGCGGAAGATCCCGGCATCGGCGAAGGCAACCCCGATGTTGTACAGCGCAGGGTAGCACCGCGGGTCGATCTCCAGGGCCCGTTCATACTCGTACATGGCGTCCGGATACCGGGACAGGGAGTAGTAGGCGTTGCCCAGGTTGCTCCGGGCCTTGCAGTCCTCCGGATCCAGCCCCAGGGCCTTCTCGAAGGTATCCACCGCCAACTCGTTCTCCCCCTGGTCCAGTTGGACGTTGCCCAGGTTCACCAGGGCCTCGACGTACTTGGGGTTCAACTCGATCGCCTTCTCGTATGACGCGGCGGCCTGGACCAGCTTGCCCGCATCGTAATACAGGTTCCCAAGCTCGTAGTGGGTCCGGTAGTTCCTGGGGGAGGACTTGACTTGACCTTCCAACCGGGCGATCTCCGCGTCCAGTTCGGCCCGGGATTCCGGCGTACGCTGGACACCCTCCCCCAACAACCCTTCGGACTGGGCGAACACGGGAGCAGCGCCAAACAGGAAGCTCAGAAGAAGCCATCGCATGATCATAGTGGGGTTCCGCCTCGTAGGCCGTGGAATCTCATGAGAGACGGCCTGTTAACGCCTGGGACGTCGAAGGGTCCAGGCAAAAAGCGGAGAGAAGTGTAGTCGTGTACATTCCCCGATGTCAACCAATCAGGCCCCTGGATGGATCGCGGAATTGACGGTCTCCCTATGGGTTAGCCGTCTGGTCCCTATACAGGCAGGACCCGGGCCGAATTCCCGGTCAATACCAGCGGATCAGGGCCAGCTCGTGCGGGACGAGGGCGTCCGGGTGGGCCGGACGCACCCGCACCGCGAACCCGTACAGCCCGCTCTCCCCGCAACGGAGTTCCCCGCCGAAGGTGTGGCGCCCGTTCCCATCGTCCCCGGCGTGGGCCAGGGGGGTCACCGCTCCATGCTCGACCTCCCGCTCGGCGTTGGTCTGGCCGTGGTACAGCTCCACGCTGACGTCCTCCGGCTTGAGCTCACCCAGGCTTACCGTCACCTGGACCGGCACCACCTCCCCCACCGTGTGTTCGCCGTTGCCCCCCCGCTCGACATCGTGGACCACGACCTCGTTCCAGTGCTCCCGCACCCAGGCCGACCAGCGGACCAGGTTGCGCACCCGATCCGGATCGTCCCCGAGGAACGTGCGCACCCGATGGGCGGCCGGCACGTAGAACCGATCCACGTACTCGCTCACCATGCGGTTGGTGTTGTAGACCGGAGCGAGGTTGCGCAGGCAGGACTTCATGCGGGAGATCCATGCCTTGGGGAGTCCGTTGCGCTGCTGGTAGTACAGCGGGACGACCCGCCGCTCCAGGATGTCGTAGAGCGCATTGGCCTCGATCGTATCCTGCAGGGCCTCGTCCCCTTCCGCGTACTCCTCGCCGGAACCGATCCCCCATCCCACGTCCGTGCTGCAGGCCTCGGCCCACCAGCCGTCGATGATGGACAGGTTGAGCACCCCGTTGGCCGCCGCCTTCATCCCGCTGGTACCACTCGCCTCGTGGGGTCGGCGCGGCGTGTTGAGCCACACATCGCAGCCCTGGACCAGGCGGCGGGCCACGAACATGTCGTAGTTCTCCAGGAACACGAACGCGTGCCGCAGCTCCGGATCCCGGGCGGCGTGGATGATCCCCTTGATGAGTTCCTTGCCCGCATTGTCCTTGGGATGCGCCTTGCCGGCAAAGACGAACTGCACCGGGCGCTGGGGGTTGTTGACGATCCGCTTGAGACGCTCGAGGTCGTGGAACAGGAGGGTGGCCCGCTTGTAGGAAGCAAAGCGACGGGCAAAGCCGATGGTCAGCCGCTCGGCGTCCAGGACCTGTCCCATCTCGGTGATCTCCGAGACGTCTCCCCCACGACGACGGAGCTGCCGCTGCAGCCGGTCCCGACTGAACTTGACCAAGCGGTCCTTGCTGGCCAGATGGGTCCGCCACAGTTCCTCGTCGGGGATCTGGTCCACCCGCTCCCACTCCCGCTGATCGGCGGGATTGTCCGACCAACCGGGTCCCAGATAGCGGTTGAGCAGGGTGCGCATCTCGTGGGAAATCCAGGTCCGGGTGTGGATGCCGTTGGTCACGCTGGCCACCGGAATCTCGTTGTCCGGCAGCCCCTCCCACTCCGACTCCCACATGCGCCGGGAAACCCGACCATGCAGACGGCTGACCCCGTTGCGGAACGCGGTGGTGCGCATGGCAAAGAGCGCCATGTTGAACTCGGCCGGCTCCGCGGCATCCCAGGCCGCGCCCAGGGTGAGGATCGATTCGAGCGGGACGCCCAGCTCGTGGGCGAACGGACCGATGTAGCGCTCCATGAGCTCACGGGAAAAAATGTCGAACCCGGCCGGTACCGGCGTATGGGTGGTGAAGATGGACGAGGCCGAAACCACCTGACGCGCCTCGTCGAAGGACAGACCCCGGTCCCGCATCATGTGCCGCACCCGCTCGATGACCAGGAACGCCGCGTGCCCCTCGTTGATATGGCACACGTCCGGGTCCCGCCCCAGGGCTTCCAGCGCCCGCAGGCCGCCGATGCCCAGCACGATCTCGTGCTGGATCCGGGTCTCGGCATCGCCGCCGTACAGCTGGTGGGTAATGCGGCGATCCTCCGGATGGTTCTCGGCCAGGTTGGAGTCCAACAGGTAGAGCGGAACGCGCCCGACCTGGGCCCGCCAGATCTGGAGCTGGACCTGTCGCGGGCCCACCGTGAGATCCACCAGCACCGGAGACCCGTCCGGTTTCCGTTCCAGTTCCAGGGGCATGTTGTGGAAGTCGTTCTCGGAGTACGCCTCCTGCTGCCACCCGTCTGCGTTGAGGTACTGGTTGAAGTACCCCACCTTGTAGGCCAGCCCCACCCCGACCAGGGGCACCCCCAACTCGCTGGCCGACTTGAGATGGTCCCCGGCCAGCACGCCCAACCCGCCCGAGTAGAGCGGCAGGCACTCGGTGATCCCGAACTCCGCGCTGAAGTAGGCGAACCGGGTGGCATTGAGGTCCCGGTGGTAGCGCTGGTACCAGGCCGACCCCTTGATCAGCTCCTGCAGCTCATCGTGGGCGCGATCCATGTGGCTGAGGAACACCGGATCCTCGGCCGCCCACTCCAACCGCTCCTGGCGCAGCGACCCCAGCATCTTGATGGGGTTGTGGCGGGTGGAGGACCAGAGCTTGCGGTCCAACCGCTCGAACACGGCCGCGGTGTCCGGGTGCCAGACCCAGCGCAGGTTGAAGGCCAGATCGATCAGCTTGGAGAGCCGCTCGGGAAGAGACGGCTTGACGTGGAGCAGTTCGTAACGCGGGGTCATGCATGTCCTCTGGGTGGGAACCGGCAACCTTCAGTGGACCGGTCTACAAACAACTAAGTATCGGCGTCAGCCCTCGAACCCTTCCAGGAAAAAAAACGTGCCCCAGGTGACTCAATGCCGCAACGTGCCGACAGGCAAGGGGATGGGAGAACCGAGGGCCCGGCTGCTAGAGTCCGTGACCATGGCCACCTACGCGATCGGCGACATCCAAGGCTGTCACGCAAGCCTTCTGGGGCTCCTGGACCAACTCCCCTTCCAGCCGGGGCGGGACCGATTGGTCCTCGTCGGCGACCTCGTGAACCGGGGACCCCGTTCCCTGGAAACGTTGCGTTGGGCCCGCTCGGCCGGTCCGGCCGTGGAAATGGTGCTGGGCAACCACGACCTTCACCTGCTCGCGGTGGCCGCCGGGCGCCGCACACTCCGGGGCAAGGACACCCTGGATCACCTGCTGGGGGCGCCGGATCGCAAGGATCTCCTGGCCTGGCTCGCCTCCCGGCCCTTCCTGTTGCATCACGACCCCTACCTTTTCGTTCATGCCGGTCTGCACCCGGCCTGGACGCTGGAAACGGCCCTCGCCCTGGGCGGACTCCTGACCGAACGACTGCAGACCGATCCCGGGAGCCTCTACGACCTCATGCGCAGCGACGACATCCCGGCCTGGGATCCCGCGCGGCCCATCGCGGACCAGCTGGTGACCGCCCTGGCCGTCTTCACCCGCATGCGCACCCTGCGTGCCGACGGTACGTTCTGCGCCGGGTTCACCGGCCCCCCCGAAGACGCCCCGGCCGGCTGCACACCCTGGTACGGGATCCCCTCCAAGCGGCCTGCCGGCAGCCGGGTGGTGTTTGGTCACTGGGCCGCGCTGGGAGCGCGGGAAGTGACCGGGGGGCGTTGTGTGGACTCGGGCTGTGTCTGGGGAAACGCCCTGACCGCGGTGCGACTCGAGGACGGAACGGTGTTCACCCAGTCGTCACTGGACTCCCCCCCCGGCTGAACCCGGGAGCGCCAGCCGGGCCTCCAGACGTTTCGCCTGGGCCACGGCCCGTTTCCACGAACGCTCGAATCGGCGGCGCTGGCGACGCCGTTCCCGTTCCTGATCCTGGATCAGCGCACCCAGACAGAGCACGATCTCCGGATCCGGAGTCCCGCGGGAACAGAGCGCGGCGGCCAAACCGTGCAGGAGGCCGGCCGCAGTGGCGGCATCCTGTGCCGCGCCCAGGGTGCGCCGGCAGGTGTCCAACGCGCCCAGGTGCCCGGACACGGACACCGGCAACGCATCGTCCAGGGCGTCCACGGCATAGCGCAGACGCTTGAGCCCAAGACGCAGTCGATGCCGCTGCGCGTCGTCCAGTGCGGTGACCCTTCCCTTCCCCCGCTTGCGCACCCGTCGGGAGGTCGCGGCGATCAGGGGGGGAGCGGCCAGGTTGGCCGGCAACCCCGGAGGATGGGTCGGAAGGAGTTCCAGGCGGTCCATGGCCCGGAGCAGGCGCGTGGTGTCCTCGGAGCGCACGACAAAGAGGACCTCTTCCAGGGCCGCGGCGCGACGGGCCGCCACCAGATCCCGGATCCGGTCCGCGACCCCGGGCTGGACGTCGGAACCGGAGAGGGCCTTGGCCAGGGTCAGGCCCAGGACATCCAGATCCCGCACCCGCCCCAACACCGTGCCCAGGCGCTCCAGCTCCGACTGGGTCGTGGTCACGCGCGGCGACGCGACCCACGGCGCAAAGAGCTTGAGCGCCGTGCGCGCGCGGCGGATGGCCACCCGGGTCGCGTGCAGGTACTCGGGATCCAGGTCCCGGATCAACCCCTGTCGCAGCGCACGCATGCGCCACGCCTGCCGGGAGACCACGGTCTGGGCGACCACGTGCATGGGGTCCCGCGCCGAGACCCGGAGTTCCTCGGGAGGTGCCTGACCGGGGCGGGGCAATCCCAGCGCGGCGAAACCGTGATGATAGGGATCCATCGACACGGGGCGGGTGTCCCGCACGTGCGCGAGGAGGAACTGCAGGGCCTCGGACCGTTTCCGGTCCCGGGCACGCCCCTCGACCCGAAGCAGGGGGGGCCCCTCGGCCCGGCGCCCGTCGCGGGGATCCACGTAGGACACCGTTTCCAGACCCACCGAGACCGGCTTCGCTCCCTTCGCACCACCTGCGTGGAAACGACGCACGGTACGGCGCAGGGTCAGGTGGTGGATGAACGGATGACGCCCGGCTCGGGCGCGGGCCCGTATCCCCGGCTCGCCCGCTTCCGGCAGGTCCCACGTCCCCTGGGCCCGGCGGCGCACCCGCCCCTTGCCTTCCAGGATCCAGCAGCGCGTTCCTTCACGGAAAACCAACCGGTACCCGCCCCGATCCAGCTTGCCGTGCCAGGTATCGAGGTAGTGCAAGGTCTCGTGGGTCTCCCCGGTCAGGTCTTCCTGGAATCCGGACTCGGCGAGGAGCCCCTCGATGGAGGTCGGGTTGTGTCCGGTTGGGGACAGGGAGAGCACGGACACCTTTGCGCTCACGACGTCGCGCCCCGGGGCGCCTTGACCCGTGCCGTCATGCCGAACACGCGCTGGAACAACTGGGCCCGCTTCCTGAACGACCACCGTTCCAGCAGCATGTCCCCGTTGACTTCCGGTTCCAGGACGACTTCGTCCCCGCGCACGTAGGCACGCACCCCCTGCACGGCCTGGCGGTGCTCGTGATCCAGTGCATCGGCGATGCGCAGCAGGGAGGCCAGTCGCTCGACGCGGCTCTGGTTCCTGGCATCGAGACGGGCAAAGGGTTCATGCCCCGGGGCGGGATCGCTCTTGCGGTGATACCGGGCCACCGTGGCCACCAGCTGGATCTCGGCCGGCGAGAGCCCGGCGATCTCCGAGTGCTCGATCAGGTACTGGCTGTGACGATGATGCTTCTTGTTGCTGATGTAACTCCCGATATCGTGGAGCAGGGCCGAGGCAACGAGGATGCGTCGGTGTTTGCTCCCCAGCTTGTGCACGTCCCGCAACTGCTCGAACAGCTGCCGGGCCAGCGCGGCCACGTGCACGGCGTGGGCCTCGTCGAAGTAGTAGCGCCGCCCCAGGTTCACCGCGGCGGCGGTGATCTCCCGCTCCACCTGCTCCTCGTGGCTGGCGTGACGGGTGAGGGAGTCCACCAGATCGAGAACGACCCCCTCCTTGACCCCCACGTTGGGGACGTGGATGCGATCCACCCCGGTTTCCATGGCGAGGCGTTCATAGACCATGGCTGCCGGGAGAATGACGTCGGCCCGATCCTCGCGCAGGTTGAGGTCCCGGACCCGCTGCTTGTAGGACAGACGGGAGAGCGTTTCGATGATGCGCCGTAGGTCGGCCAGGGGGAGCACGCTCACCTTGCGGGTGTCCTGGTCCGCCGCGGCGAGGCTGGCCAGGGTTTCGATGTTGCCCCCGGTGGCCACCATGCCGGCCAGGCGTTGCTCGAGCACCGCGGGTGGGAACTTGAGTCGCCCCACGTACTCCGAGAGCATGCGGCGGAAGTGGCCCGGCTTGCGATCCGATCCGGCGAGTTCCTCCAGGAGCCGCACCGACCCCATGGTGTGCGATTCGCTCCACAGGATCCCGGTCCCATCGACCAGACAGACCTCGACCGAGCCGCCCCCCAGGTCCACCGAAACCCAGGGTTCCTTGCCCATGGGGATCCGGTTGGCCACGGCAAAATGGACCAGCCGCGCTTCCTCGGAGCCGGTGATGGTCTCGAGCCGGATATCGGCCATCTCGAGCACGCGTCGCACCAGTTCGTTGCCGTTGCTGCTCTCGCGCACCGCGCTGGTGGCCACGGCGCGATAGTGCTCCACCCCCTGCGCGTCCATCTGCCGGCGAAAGCCGACCAGCGCCTCGACCGCCGCATCCATGAGGTCCGCGGAGAGCCGCCCGCTGAGAAAGACGTCATGTCCCAGACGCACCGCAGCCCGCTCCGACACCACCGGTACGAACCGGTCCCGTTCGCTGAA
Organism: Candidatus Eiseniibacteriota bacterium; assembly: GCA_942491735.1. Classification (GTDB taxonomy): domain Bacteria; phylum Eisenbacteria; class RBG-16-71-46; order JABDJR01; family JABDJR01; genus CALOCN01. Next base: position 3,093,206 of record CALOCN010000014.1, read on the forward strand.
GCGGGCCACAAGAAACCGGATGGCGTTGGATCCGGCGTCGACACAGGCGACGGTCAGCGGAAACGGGGGCTCGAGATGATCCTCGTCTTCATGCGGCGGTCGTTGGGAACGGCTCACGGATCGGACGGTACCACAACGCCGGTTGCAGCCGACACATCCACCCCCACCCGCGCCTTCGTGTACCGGCGCACCCACACGCCGTTCGTACGCACCGCCGGTCCCAGCGGTTCACCCACCTCGATGTCCATGCGGGCATCCCAGACCCGCGACCGATGCGTGAACGCGGTTTCGGAGACGGCAAGGTACAGGTCATCCCGAAGCAGGGTGACGGCGAGGCCCAGGTCGAGCTGGTCCGGGGTGACATGCACGATGTGTCGCGCCTCACCGGGGTAGGCCGCGGCGTCGGCCAGCAGGGCGTCGATGTCCGTCTCGCCGATCGTGCCCACGTTCTCCCACATGCGACCGGTCACCGTGCCGGCCAGCGCGTGCGCTCCGTTGGCCACGATGCACGCCGGGGCCGTCCGTTCCGCGAGGGCCGTCGCGGTGGCGGTGATTCCCCCGGTCCAGGCCGCATCGAGTGCCCGGGCGTCATCCTCAAGCCCGTCACCGTCCGCGTCCAGGCGGATCCCGTTCTCCGCGTTGGGTTCGCGTCGCGGGATCCAGCTCACCTGACTCCAGCAGTCGTCGATGAGCACCCCGAGGCGTCCCCGCGTCCCGCTCTGCAACCCGCGCAGGTGCGTGGCCACCACGCGGCTCCAGGTCTCCGGCCACAGGGGGTGGGTGGCGTTGGCCAGGGAGAGTCCGGGCCACAGATGCACCGCGGGACCGCGACCCCGCGCGGCCTCGGTCTGCCCCACCACGGGCATCCAGAGACGGCGCAGGGCGGTCTGCTCGCCGAGGGAAAAGGCGAAGGTGTGCTGCGGATGCTCGCGCCAGTTCTCGAACACGCCGACCAGGTTGTAGATGACAAGGACGGTCGCGTGCGGGTTCACCCGATGGAGTGCGTTGAGCACGCCCGGATTCGAGGACTCGAGTCGCGGGGAGACCACGACCAGTTCGAACTCGCGATAGCGTTCCTGTTCCACCCGGGCGGGGGTGAGATCCCCCGCCATGTAGAGCCGGGCCAGACGGGGTTTGCCCTCGCGCCAGGTCGGGCGGTCCGAGGCCGGGCTCGTCGACGGGAAGAGCAGGAGCACGGCCAGGACCAGAACGACGTGGTTCATTGCAGGGTCGGGGGGATCCGGCGCACGAACTCGTCCGGAACGTCCTCGGTCACCATCCCGATGAACACGAACTGCAGATCCAGGATCTCTCCGGGGGGAACGTCGTCGAACCAGATACGGACGTGCTTGAAGTGGGTGGGATCGTAAATCCCCACTTCCTGCACGGAGTCGGTAAGGGGAACCCGATAGAGACGCCACCCGTTCTCCAGTCCCACGCCCCCCCGGTCCCGCACCACATCGATGGTCGGCTCCGAGGCGAGGTCGATGGTGTAGGTGAGGAAACCCTCGACGGTATCGAGTTCCCCGTCCCGGTCGAGGTCCTCGGTGTCGAGGGTGCCGTTGAACTCCGCCCCGTTGAGTCCGAGGAACTTGGCGATGCGGTCCTGCACCGTGGCTTCGCTCGCGCCCCCGTTGATGATGGCGACCTGATCGTCCCCGGAGGGATCCACATCGCGGGAGTAGAACTGGAAGCCGCCCCGCCCGTCGTTGGGGGGCGTGGGCTCGGTAGGAAAGTTGCCCGGGTTGATGATGGCGGAGAACCGCCGGTCAAACCCGGTGTCCTCCTCGATGGTCAGGCTCCCCGAACCATCGGCATCCTCGGTATCCAGGGAGGCGTTGTTCGGCGCGGGCGGCACGAGGGGGTCCCATACCGCATCCTCCCCCACCACCCCCACGTCCACATGAAACGTTCCCGCACGTTCCTCGCTGCGTGAGGTGGGGATCCGATCATTGACCCACACCTCCAGGAAATCCCCCGCGCTGACGTCCCCCCCCTGGCGGGAGAGCACGGTGGTCAGCCCACCCCAGGGCGGGGAACCATCCGGCGGGGTCTCCGGGGCGTAGATGATCTCGAGGGTCGAGAGGGTCTCGCCGGTCGGCGGACGGGAAGGATCGATCGAGGTGGTGAGCACGGTTCCCGGCGAGAACCACAGAAGCGCCCCGCGGCCGGCCGCGGTGAGTTCCCCGTCTCCGGCGGTGGCCGGACCCGCGGTGGCCGGCCCCACGATGGGGCGGGTGGGGATGGCCGGATAGAACCAGTCGCCACGGTACACCGAGGTGGCCATGACCAGGAAGTCGAGGTTGGTGCCGGTGGGCGGCGGATCGCTGCCACAGCCGACCGCCGACAACGCGGCCAGGAGAAGAATGTGCTTCCGAAAAACGCGCATGGAGTTCCTTGAGCCCGTGGAACCCTGAGTCTACCCGATCGGCGGGAGGACGGCTCCCACCCCGGTCTCTCTCGCGACCCGGTCGAATCGAGTAGACTCCCTCTCCCATGCCAACCCAACGCCTCCGCGATGCCGCCTTCCCTCCCGTTCATGAACCGCTCCGTGTCGATGTCGGATTCCTCGGCGATCTCCTGGGGCAGGTCATCCGGGACCAGGGGGGCGACACGCTCTTCTCCGCCGTGGAAACGGCTCGCCATTCCGCCATCCACCGCCGCGAGCGGGACAAGCCGGTGGCCGCTCTGGCCGAAACCCTGTCCGGGCTGGACGTGGCCGAGGCCACGGGTCTGGTCCAGGCGTTCTCCATCTACTTTTCCCTCACCAACCTCGCCGAACAGGTGCATCGCATTCGCCGCCGCCGGGACTACCAGTTGGAGGGAAGGCCGCAGCCCGGTTCGCTGGAGGCGGTGTTCGCCTCGCTGGCCGACCTGGACCCCGCGCGCGTTCGCGAGGCCATGGATCGCCTGAACGTGGTGCCGGTCCTCACCGCGCACCCCACCGAGGCCACCCGGCGCACCCTGCTCAAGAAGGAGCAGCGGATTGCCCGCGCCCTCGTGGACCGGATCGAACAGCCCCGGCGCACCCCGGCCGAGGACCGACGCATCATCGAACGCATCCGGGCCGAGATCGGTCTCATCTGGCAGACCGCGGAACAGGCGTCCATCCGGCCCACCGTGGCCGACGAGGTGGAGCACGTGCTCTTCTTCCTCACCGAGGTGGTGTATCGCATTGTCCCGCCGTTCCGGGAGGCCCTGGACCAGGCGGCGGCGAACGTGCTGCCGACCGCCGGCGATGGGCCGGGGCGTCCGGTGGTTCGGTTCGGGTCCTGGGTGGGGGGCGACATGGACGGCAACCCCAACGTGGGCGCGGACACCCTGATCGCCACCCTGACCCGGCAACGGGGGCTCATCCTGCAACGCTACCGCGCGGAGGTGCGGGAACTCTTCGAGCATCTGAGCCAGACGGAGGGGCGCACCGAGGTCGCCGATGCCGTGCTCGCGCGCTGCCGCGACTACGAGACCCGCTTTCCTGAAACCGCCCGCGAGATTCCCGCCCGCTACGCGGACATGCCCTACCGGGTGCTGCTGTGGATGGTGTGGCACCGGCTGGGTCTGACCCGGGCGCAGGATCCCCAGGGCTACACCGGCCCGGAAGATCTGATCGGGGACCTGGAGCGTATCGACGCCAGCCTCACCACCCACCACGGCGCCCGCGCCGGTCGCGCCCGGGTGCGTCGGTTGCTCATCCGGGTGCGCACGTTCGGGTTCCATCTGGCCAGCCTCGACCTGCGCCAGGATGCCCGCGTTCATCGCGAGGTGCTGGGGCAGCTGCTGGGAGACGCGCAGTTCCCTGAACGGTCCGCAGGTGAACGGACCGGAATCCTGGAGGCCGCCCTCGGCGCTCCCCCCGCAGTGGGCGAGGTTGCGGACGAGGAGACGGTTCGTAGGACCCTGGATGTGTATCGGGCCATCACGACCGCCCACGCTTCCTTTGGCGAGCAGGCGATGGGACCCTTCATCATCTCCATGGCCCAGGGCCCGGACGACGTGCTGGCCGTGCTGGCCCTGGCCCGGATCGCGGGGCTCGGCCAGGAGGGGCAGGTTCCCCTGGACGTGGCGCCCCTCTTCGAGACCGTGGACGACCTGGAATCGGCACACGAGACGCTCGCCTCCATGCTGGCCAACCCGCCGTATCGGGAACACCTGCGGGCACGCGGCGATCGTCAGACGGTGATGCTGGGATACTCGGACTCGGCCAAGATTTCCGGGGTGGGCGCATCCCGTTGGGCGCTCTATCAGGCGCAGGAGCGACTCCTGTCGGTGGCGAGCGAGCATGGGATCGATCTCGAGTTGTTCCACGGCCGGGGCGGCACCATTGCCCGTGGCGGCTCCAAGCCCCGCGCGGCCATCCTGGCCGGCCCGCCCGGAGCCACCCGGCATCGTCTGCGTTCGACGGAACAGGGCGAGATCATCAACGGCAAGTTCGGGCTGCGGGGCATCGCCGAGCGCACCCTGGAAGTCACCGCCGGCGCGGTGCTGGAAGCGACGCTGCGGGATCCCGAACGGCCACCGGTTCCCGGGCCCTGGCGCGATGCCATGGGGATCCTGGCCCGCAGTTCGCGCGCGGCGTGGAACGCGCTGGTCCACGAGGACCCCCGGTTCATCCCCTACTTTCGTTCCGCGACGCCGGTCGATGTGATCGAGCGACTCGCCATCGGGTCCCGGCCCGCCTCCCGGCGATCCGGGGGGGGCGTGGAGAACCTGCGCGCCATTCCCTGGGTCTTCGCCTGGACCCAGAGCCGGCACACCCTGCCCGGCTGGTACGGTCTGGGCGAGGGACTACGTGCGGCCCAGACCGCGCATGGGGTGGAGATGCTGCGGGACATGGCGCGGGAGTGGCCCTTCTTCGGGAACCTCCTCGCCGATGCGTCGATGGCCCTGGCCAAGGCGGATTTCGGGATCGCCGAGGTGTACGCGGGGCTCGCGGGGGAAGCGGAGCGTCCCCTGTTCGGTGAAATCCGGGCCAGCTTCGAAGAGACCCGGGACGTCCTGCTGGGGATCCGGGAAGAGCAGGACCTGCTGGACGGCGAGCCCCTGCTGCGGGAGATCATTCGGCTGCGCAACCCCTACGTGGATCCCATGAGTCTCATCCAGGTGGATCTGCTGCGGCGCTGGCGCGCGGCGGGGCGCGAGGACCCGGTGCTGGAACGCGCGCTCTTCAACACGGTGCGGGGCATTGCCCGGGGGCTGCGCAACACCGGTTAGAGGGTACGCGCGACGCGAGAGCCAGGGCGGCGGGCCGTATCCGGCTCGGATTGGAGTCGGCGGCGACCGAGGAGGTTGCGGTCCAGTCGTGGCAGGCAGTCGCCGCAGGCTCCGGGGGTTCGGGGCGAGTCCTGGGGGGGCGAGGGTGGTGACTACTGGATGATGAGTTCGTAGGACCAAACCATCCGCCCGGGACCGGACTCGGTTCGCCCGCGCAGCGATTGTTTCGGGCGGATGCGGATGTGCGAAACTACCTCGGATCCCCGGCCCACTCCGGGTTTGCAGTCGAAAGTCCGTCCTCCATTACAGGAGTACGACAGATCCTCGGCGGGCACCGCTTCCTTCCGGATGGCGACTCCCGCACCCCGCGTCTCCAGGAAAACCCCGGCTCCCTCTTCTCCAGTACGAAGCAAACACGCATCGGGGACGGCGACGACTACGACGAGACTCCCATCGGCCGTCTCCTCCGCACACTCGCTGACTGCCGTCACTGTCACCCCAAGGATGGCTCCGGGAATCGGATGCGGGCGCTCAGAACCGTTCAGGGGGTCGGAGAGCACCACGGAGTCGATTGAAAGGGACACGCACGGCTCCACGCTCTCCATGCCACCCGAGGCCATGACGGCCAGCACAGGCATGACAACGGCGGTCACGTTCATGCCGCCCATTCCTCCTGGATCGCGTCCCCTTCTGCCCTTTGGCGCAGCCAAGCGGCCTGCTCCGTGTGGCGGATACAGACGGCGACGAGGTCGGCAAAAACCTGGATGACTTGAAGGTCTTCACCGTCATAGACGTGCCCAGGAAGATTGTTGCTGACACAGAGCACTCCAATGCACTCCTCGCGAAGCGAGATCGGAACCACCATCGAGGAACTGATGGTGTGGCTCGTGTGACGGAGGTTGCGGAATCGCTCCTTTGGCAAGGAGCTTCCCAGAACAGCCGGCTCCCCGGTTTGAGCGACATGACCGGCGATGCCGGAACCAACCTCCTGACGTGTTCCTACCATCTCCTCGCGATCGGGGCCCGTCACGGCTCTCACGACCAGGTCCTTCTTCTCGCTGTCCAGAAGGAGAATCGATACCTGTTCGCAATTGAAGAGTTTGTACCCGGCGTCGGTGACGCCGTAGAGGATCTCGGGAAGTTCGGTTCGGGTTGCCAGGAGGCGAGTAACCTGCAAGCACGCCAGCATCCGGTCACAGTGTTCCGCGACGCGCTCGGCGTAACCGGCATCGCGCTCTCGATCCTGAACCAGGATGCGGAGCAAACGATGTTGACCGAGACTGAACCAACCGGTGACGCCCAGAAGCAATGCCATGAGAGCGGCCAGGAGCACGGGTTGGGTGCGTGGCCAGGGCCAAGGCAAGGAATCACTTGCCATGGCAACGACCACGATGAGCACCGCATTCGGGAAGAAGGCGATGCAAGTCAGCCAAAGCCAGCGACCATGGATGCGCCGCATCAGGTCCTGAGTTCTCCGACGCAAAGGATTCCTAGCAGTCATGACCGCGACCCCCAGATTCTGGCTTTTCAAGTAAACCAAATACCCGAATACATTTTTATCGGTCAGGGGAAGTCAGTGGTTTAGCACCTGGGTGTGCGGGGAGGAACTCAGCTCGTTCGCGGCAGGAAGACGGAGAGTGTTCGTTGACTGAGAACCTCGCGAACCGCTGTCGCAATCTCTCGGCTGGTCTCAGCTAAACCCTCCTGCACCATGGGCATAGAGGACGATCCGGGCGCTGGATTCGGAACGGGATGGCCGGTGACGCTCCCATGGACGGCCTCGAAGATATCGAGGAATGTCACGGAGTCGGGAGATTGAGCCATTCGAAACCCGCCCGCCGGACCCGAGATGCTGGTCAGAATCCCGGCGCGGACCAATGCTTGAAGGACCTTCAGGAGAGTATCCCCGGAAACATTCAATACCGCGGCCAATTCCCGTCTGCGTACCGGTCTCTCGCTGGTGTGCGCGGCCAAGTAGGTTGCAGCAGCTATGCCCAGCGTCGCCGCCCGAGTCATTCTCATGGATGTTGTTCTCGTTGTGTGATCGACTGGATGGTGAGTCGGAAATGTTTGATCCACTTGCCACCAAGAGGGAGTGATCATAACGCTTCTACGCAAATCGAAGGCAAGTGTCAAGGGCCGAGAGGGTTTTCGATAGATCCTTTCACTCTCTTTTCTTCGCTATTGTCGCAGGACCAATCCTGCTACACACCTGAGAGTGTAAGCACACCTACAGACTGCGGTTTGCCACTCCGGGCCTTCTCACATTGCCTGTCCTCGCCATCGGGACGCTCTCAAGCTGAGGTCGCTTGACGGAATCTTCCTTCCGGCGCACACTCACCCTCCCCGTTCGCTCATCTCCCGCGCGCCCCCGCCAGGAGCGAACCGCATGCTGGCCCGAGTCCGTACCATTGCCCTGTGGGGTCTCGACGTCGTCCCGGTCACGGTCGAGGTGGACGTGGGAGACGGCCTTCCCAAGACCCATCTGGTGGGTCTCCCCGACAGCACCGTCCGCGAAAGCGAAGACCGTCTCATCGCCGCGTTCAAGCACTCCGGGATCGACCTGCCGGCCGGGCGGGTGACCATCAATCTCTCCCCCACCGATCTGCGCAAGACCGGCTCGCACTACGATCTGCCGATCGCGGCCGCGCTCGGGTTGGCTTCCGGACGAGACCCCGCGGTCCCGGTGGAGGACCTTGTCTTTCTCGGGGAACTTGCCTTGGACGGCGCGGTACGTCCGGTGACCGGGGTGTTGCCCGCCGCGCGTTGGGCCCGCGAGCACGGCGCACGCGCCATCGTGGTGGCGGTGGGGAACGCGCCCGAGGCCGCCGCGGCCGGAGTTCCGGTGTGGCCGGTGCGGGACCTGAACGCTCTGTTCCGCGTGCTGTGGGAGGGCGAGACGCCACCCCGCGTCCCACCCATCGCCGTGGTGCCCCCGGCCCAGGGCGGGCAGGACCTTGCCGACGTGCGAGGCCAAGCCCCAGCCAAACGCGCCCTGGAAGTGGCGGCGGCGGGCGGGCACAACCTGCTCTTCATTGGCCCTCCCGGCTCGGGCAAGACGGTGCTGGCCCGCTGCGTGCCGGCGATCCACCCGGCGCTCGGCGATGCGGAGGCCCTGGAAGCGACCTGTATCTACTCCTGCGCGGGACTGCTGCGACCGGGCGACGGGTTGCTGCGTCGGCCCCCCTTCCGCGCCCCGCATCATCATGTGTCCGCGCCGGCCCTGGTGGGGGGAGGCACGACCCCACGCCCCGGCGAGGTGAGCCTGGCCCATCACGGCATGTTGTTCCTGGATGAGTTCGCGGAGTTCCGGCGGGACGCGCTCGAGGCCCTGCGCCAACCCCTTGAGGAAGGGCGCGCGGTGATCACCCGGGCCCGCTACACCATGACTTTCCCCGCCCGTTTCACCCTGATCGCGGCCATGAACCCGTGCCCCTGCGGTTACGCCGGAGACTCGGTGCGTGCCTGCACCTGCAGCCCGTACCAGGTGGAGCAGTACCGGCGGAAGATCTCGGGACCGCTCATGGATCGGATCGATCTGCAGATCGAGGTACCCCGGGTCGCGCCGGGTGATCTCTCCAGGTCGCCACGGGGGGACACCTCGGAAATCGTGGCGGCCCGGGTGGCCCAGGCGCGGGCGCGACAGCGCACCCGCCAGGGGCGACTCAACGGGCACCTGGACCTGCGCGGGACGGATCGCTGGTGCACGGCGGAGCCGCGGGCCCGTCGCATGCTGGAGCAGGCCATGGACCGGTTCGGGCTCTCGGCCCGCGCCTATCACCGGGTGTTGCGGGTGGGACGGACCCTGGCGGACCTCGATGGGTCGGGGAAGATCAACGCGTCGCACATCGCCGAGGGGATCCAGTACCGGGCGTTCGATCGCAGCCTGGTGCCGGTGGATTGATGACCCCGCCGATACAACCGTTTTCGGTTGTCCGTCCACCCGGGTAGACAATCCAGCAACTCACGGAATAAGTACACCCGCCCATCGTGTGGAAGCCAAACTCATGAACGACAAGGAGTTGTACGACGAATTGGTTGCCTTCTTATTGACTATAGTCTATGACCATGATCAAATGAATCCCATGAACGAAGTCGCCATTTCCGAGTTCAAAGCCAAGTGCCTCGCCCTTCTGGAGGGCGTCCGCAAGACACACAAACCGATTCGCGTGACCCGGTTCGGAAAACCGGTGGCCGAGATCCATCCCCCCGCGCCCGCGGCCCGGGAAGCGGGCTGGATGGGCTGCCTGCGTGAATCCGGCCGGATCGAGGGCGATCTCATCGCTCCGGCGGGGGCATCGTCCGATTGGGATGCAGTCCCGGAGTGAAGGTGCTCCTGGACACCCATATCTGGATCTGGAGCCTAATGGATCCCCTTCGCTTGGGATCCCGTCTGCGCAGGACGCTCACCGCGGCCGACACCCAGCTGTGGCTCTCCCCCATCAGCGCCTGGGAAGCTGGCCTGCTCATCGGCAAGGCTCGGCTGCGGGTGCAGGGCAGCGCCGAGGATTGGGTAGCGACGGCCCTCGAGAGAGTCCCCATGCAGGAGGCTCCGCTGACCCACGAGATCGCGTTGGCCAGCCTGAGCCTCACCTTGCCGCATCCCGATCCGGCGGATCGCTTTCTCGTCGCGACGGCGCTCCATCTGGAACTTCACCTCGCCACCGCGGATCAACGATTGTTGGACGCCGCACCCTGCCCCCTCATCGCCAACACGTAGGCCGAGCGGTTCTCCCCGGGGGGACATCCGCGTCGCGGGGAACCTCCTTCCCCTCACCGCATGACAATGAGCTTGCGGGAGAAGGTCCCGGTCCCGGTCTCAATCCGATAGAAATAGATCCCCGGAACAACCCTTTCACCCCGCTCATTGAACCCGTCCCACGGGATGTGGAATTCCCCTGCGGGAAGGACCTCATCCACCAGGGTGCGTATCCGCCGCCCGGCCACATCGAAAATCGCCAGCCTAACCGCGTCTTCCTGGGCCAACGAGAATCCGATCCGGGTCCCCGCTCTCATCGGGTTCGGAGTGTTTTGCAGGAGCCGGGTCCTGAGATCCCTTGTCGAAGGTTCGGTGATGAACTCTCCAACGGGTCGCAGTGCCCCGCGATCCAGAACATGCCCCTGGACCACGTCCAGGGACGCCATCCCGGATCCGGTGAGGGAGCCCAAGGCAACGTCCCGAGTGCCCGAGGGCCATCCCCAAGCCCCCAGCAACGCCGTGCCGTCCCCCCGCGGCACGAAGAGCGACGTGGCGCCATCGACTCCCGCGCGCTCCCACACCGGAGGTTCTGCGCCACCCAGGTCGAAGAGGACAATCACCGCCCTCGGGTCACCTGATCCGGAAAGGACCAACTCCCGGCGCTCCTGCGCCCGCGGGTCCGCGCTCGCCTCGGTGGTCAGAGCGATCAGGCTTGCTTCTCCCTGCGTATGGCCTGGCGACTCGGAGATTCCAGGTGCGTGATCCCCGACATGGAGCGCGAAGGTGGAAAAGTCCGAGAGGTTGACACAACCGTCCCCATTCACGTCGTAGCAGACGTCGTACGCTCCGCCGGGGCTACAGACCCCGTAGGCCGCAGTAAGTGCCGCGACATCATTGGCGTCCACCACGCCTACCGGTTCCACCGAATCCGGGCTACGCACGACGACCCTGGCTGTCCCTACCGGGAGCATCCCGTCGAGAACAACGACAAAGCTCGTGCTATCGGGAGCGCTACACCCTCCAATGGTTCTCAGGCTAATCGTGGTCTGGAAGGCGGGAGGCGCGGCGGGACCATCCGCCTGAACGTCCCCGAAGACCACGACCTCTCCCCCGTCGACGACGCATAGCCCAAGACGATCCGCGGAGACCGTGTCCGCAACGGCCGTGCTGTCCAGGGTGACGCTGATGACCAGGGTATCCGCGTCCCCCTCCGGGCAGAGATATACCGCACCGGGAGCACTCACCGTGCCGATCGACGAGCCGGCGATCCAGGAGTGTTCCGCAGTGAGCGCTTCGCCGCATACGGTGCGAAGCCGCGCGGTTATCGATGCCCGGTAGATCCCGGTGCTCGTTGCGAGGTTCACCTCGTGCTCCGTCCCCCATGCGGTGGCCGTTGTACTGTCACTGCCACACTCGGGCCCCCACACCACGTCGCACGCCACCGGGACGGTGGTCGTCCATTGGAGCCGGGTCGTGTTCGGGGCGACTTCGGTCGCGGTGATCCCGGCGAAGAGCGCGGTCGCATCCGCCCCCGGCCCACAGGGGTCGGTTTGGCTGCTCACCGCACTGAGAAAGGCCAGGAGATCCTCCTCCGGATCACCGTCGGGGTATGCGTCCCATGTCCCCAGGGAATCGAGGAATGCGGTGACGCTGATCCGGGGGCCGGGAACGGTACCGGTCCCCCGATGCACCTGGAACGGGTGGGAGGAGGTCGGCGGGTTGAAGTCGCCAACCCCCTGGGGAAGCCCGTCCGGATCATCGAACGCATTGTCGGGGATCGTGGTGTTCGGGACGTAGGAAGCGGCCCGGTAGTCATCGGTCTCGACAAGCCAGGTGTGATCCAGAACCGCGGTCAAGGTCCGATACCGACCGTCGTGCATATAGGGTCGGTTGTCCCACAGGTTGGACAGAGCCGGCGTATTGATTCCGTTGCGTCTTCCCTCAATGCCACCTTCGTTTGCCATGCGCGTTCCCACGTCCGTGACATTCCGGCTATCGGCGATGTCCCCCCCGGGAGCGAAGGCGAGGAATGACTGACCGGGGTCGTGAAGGAAGGGATTCGAGGTCCGCAGGGACAGAGGCAAGGGACCCGCATCGTTGTTCCCGGGCGGATCGGCGTCCGTAGCGTCCGTCCTGAAGAACGTTCCAACCGTGGACCCACCGTGACAGCGGCTGCAGTTCATCGACTCGAACAGGATCCGGCCGCGTGTCTGCGAGGGGGTAAGAAAGCCCTGGAGCGCGTGCGGCGAAGGGGGCGACAGAACCGCGTCGGTGAAGTCCTTGGTATCGGGAAAGAACCCGGTGAGGCTGCAGTAGTCACAATCGTCGTTGAACCCATCACTTTCGGTGGGTCGGCGGTCCCGTATGGTTCGCCGCCCCTCCGAAAAGATCCACTCGGTGAATCCCACGTCGAACACGGTGGGAACCTGAACCGGCTTGCCACTCTTGACCCGCCCTCCCGGAATATCCCCACCGGGCCCCGCGCTCAGGGTGCCGGCCTTGTTTGGCCCCACGATGTTCGGAACATTGGCCTCGCGCACGATGAACCGCACCTTGCCATCCAGATGCCCTTCCACATGGCAGGTTCCACAGGAAATGTTGTTGGTGAGTACATCCGGCGCGAACAGCCTCGGTTGAAAACCACTCTCACGAAAATCGAACCCGCGCCCGGAGGTGAAGAAGTTCTTCTCGTGCGTTCCAACCGGGGTTGCCGTCGGACCCGCGACGAGGACCGTGTCAACCTCGACCGAGTCCGCATCAATCACGTACACCGAGTGACTGAACTGACCGGCCACGAGCACATCGTCTCCTGCCAGGGCCAGTCCGCGCGGGTTGCTGCTGAAAGTTCCCGTTTCCACCAGATCGGCCCCAGTCAGGCGTGTATGGGCGAACGTGCGATTGGACCCGAAGATCATATGCGAGGCCTTCAGGATGAAAACGTCGGTTGAGCGGTCCAGGTCAGGATCAAGGCCCAGAAACGGAAGGCTCAAACTGTCCGCGTCATCTCCCTCCAGGGTGCCGTCGGTCGAATCGATGTCCGCCCGCAGCAGGCTTCCCGAGGCAGAGTTGGTTATCCAGAGTTCCGGAGGGGTACCCGGCCGGATGAGCAGGTCCTCGTGCAGCACGGCGGTGTCGGTGCCCTCATCCGTCGGAGCGTGGTCATACCAGGCGTCCTGGCGTTCCGTGGCCACATGGGCGGAGCCCGAGACTTCGATGAGCAGGCTCCCAATCAGGTTCGGGATGTCATCCCCGCCGAAATCCGGATCCTCGGCCTGACAACCGTGCCCCACATGGGTGAAATAGAGCCGATAGTCGTCGCTTCCGGGAATGTCGTAGATGGCCAGGCCCCGTACCGGACTTCCCACCAGGACCTGGAACTCGGCCCCTCCATCGGCCTCATCGAGGTCGTAGGCCAGGATCGTTCCGCCGTCGTAGTCCTCGACCGATACGGCGGACACCGGGGTCATGTCGCTCCCGGTTACCGGATCAACCGAGGCTCCACCCAACGCACCCTGGGCATGTCCCACATAGAGCCAGTCCTGCCCCGGGGACAAGGCAAGAACACGCGGCTCCCGATCACAGACCAAGACACGATCCAGTGACCAACCCGGATACGTGAACTCGTACACGGCCTGTTGCCACTCCTCGACCGTTTCCCCCGCGCCGAGATCCGCCGGTTCCGGCGCAGCACCCCGATTGGCGAGGAAGATCCTGTCCGTCCCCGTACCGGCGGCGTCCCTGATCGCGATGGCCGTACACAGCGCGGGCACCGGCTGGGTGGCCAGGGGGATGAAGTCGCTACCGGCATTGAGCCGGTAGAGGAGTTGGACGTGTTCCTCGTGGGGAAGCGTTACGATGGCAAACTCCAGGCCATTGTAGTCGAAGATTGCCACATCCCAGGATCGCCCACCGATGTCGATCGCGGTTCTGCTCCACACTCCGTCGATGCGGCGAAACTGGATCAACGCGTTGGATCCCCAACTCGTCACGAGCGCCGTGTTGCCATCGGCACTGACGGCAACCTGCCGGGGACGAGCCCCGTCTTCCCCGGAGGCCGGGGCGGAAGAGTCGGACACCCATGGGAGCAGGAGGGACAGAAGGAGAACCAGGATGGGAGCAAGGAACAGTACCGGCCGCATGGGAACACCCCTGTGGAGGAAGGGCAATTGGGTGCGCGGATCCGGGGAATGCCTGCCGAGGGGTGTTTGTTCAGGCTGGTAGGTCAGAACGGCGGGCGCCCGGGGCGCCACGAGTCGTCTACGTTCTTCTTACCCCTCACACCCTGTCGCGTCAAGCGGAAAGCGGGCTCATGATCCGCCCGGTCACGCATCGCCCGCCCGGGCTACCGCCCCGTCGTCCCCACGTCGGATCCCTCGCGGATCATCGCCTCCAGGCGCTCCCGCTCCGGGTTCTCCGGATGCAACTCCAACGCCTTCTGGAAGTACGGCGCGGCCTCGGTGCGGTCACCCATGTAGTAGAGCGTAGCCCCCAGGTTGATGAGCGCGGGCCAGTAGGTGGAGTCCGCGGCCACCGCGGCGCGGAAGGTTTCGATCTCCTGATCCTTCCATGCGTCGTCCCGCAGTGCGTTGTACTTCATGCGGTAGGCCATCCCGAGCAGGTTCAAACCCACTGGCGAGGCCGGGGCCAGCTCCAGACCCGCCTCGTAGGCGGCGATGCCGGTATCCAGGTCCCCCTCGAGCACCGCTTCCGCTCCGGAGTCGAACGCGGCCTGGGCACGTTCGGCGGGTGAGCCGCACCCGGTCTGCACCAGGAGACATCCCCACACCGCGGCGCCCCACACCGCTCGCTCAACGACGTTCATGTTCTTCCGCTCGCGTCATGCGCAAGGCCAACCATACCGCCAGGCCTCCAAACAGAAGGGTCACCACCGAGGAAGCCTCGGGACCGAACTCACCCCCACCCAGGGGCTCCGGCAGGTCCTGCAGCCGCACCCGGAACAACGAAGGGAGCGAGATGCCGCTCACCTGGGCTCCAAACACCATTCCGAGGGTCAGGTTCCATCCCGCGTGCAGGCCGAAGGGAACCGAAATGCCCCCGGTGATCTCCCGCAACTGCCCCAACACGAGCCCGATCAGGAACACGTTGGTCCAGGCCACCAGCCCGCTTCCCGGGTTGGTGCGGTGCAGCGCGGCGAACACCAACGCCGTGATGAGAATCGTGCGCGCCGGCGTGAGTTGCTCCCGCAGGGACCGGTAGAGGTATCCCCGGGCCAGGACCTCTTCCATGTAGGCCGCACCGGCCAGGACCAGAACCAGGAACAACGCCCAACCGCCGCTGGAGTCGGCGAAGAGTTCGGGGCGAATGTGTCGTTTTCCGATCGCCGAGACGGACAACAACGTCACCGAGGAGAGCACGATCCCCAGCATCAGCCCCCACAGGAACGTGCGTCCGGTAATGGCGTTGACCCCGCCCAACCCGCTCGTTCCCGGGGGCCGACGGTCGATCCACACCGTCATCCCGGCCACGCAGGCGATTCCGATCAGGGCCTGGATCAACAGGAGTCCGCTCAGCACCTTGGGGTCCTCGAAGATCGAGTTCGCGTCCGCGGCCGGGTCGGCGGCGATCTCGGCCAGGGTCTCGGTCAGCCCCATGGCGGAGAGAAAGACATAGGCAAAGAGAAACGTGAACACGCCGTACACCGCAACCAGGACCAAGAGACGGCCCCACGGGGACGGGATCCGGGGTTCCAGGCTCACGCTGCGGGCACTCCGGCGGCGCTGCCCGCGGTGGCCGGGCGCAGCACCGCGGTGGTGAGCCGCGCGCCCTCCAGGTAGCGCCGCGCCACGTCGACCACGTCCTGCGCGGTGACCGCGTTGATGGCGGCCAGGGAGCGCTCGGTATCCCGGTACCCCAGACCCAACGCCTCGTCACGGGCGTAGGTCGCGGCCCAGGCCATGCGCGACTGCATGTCGATCAGGTGATTCCCGGTGATGGCGTTCCTGGCCCGGTTCAGCTCCTGGGGCGTAGGGGCCTCATTGACCGAGCGCAGGAACTCGTCCCGCAGCCCCTCGAGCGCCGCGTCCACCTGATCCGGCCCGGTGCCGACGTAGCCGCCGATCGCTCCCGCCCCGCGCAGCCCGGAGACAAAACTTCCGGTGAAGTAGCACAGATGCCGTTCGTCCCGAAGCCGGGTGAAGAGCCGGTTCCCCATGCCCGACAGCACCTGGTTCCACACCTCGAGGGCGTGACGCTCCGGCGCGTCCAGGGTTGGCCCCCGCACCCCCAGGACGATCACCGCCTGGGAGACATCCTTCTCCAGCTCCCGCGAGATTCCCTGGGCCGGCGCCGGGGTGTCGGGAATGGCCGGGATGGGATCGCCGCTGGCCGGAAGCTCCCGGGTCAGCGCCTCCAGACGCGGAATCACCGCGTCCTTCTCCACATCCCCCACCACGCTCAGGAACAACCGGTCGGGTCGATAGGCCCGCGCATGCCAGGCCGCCAGATCCGGGGCGCCGAGCCCGGGAACCGTGGTCTCGGTCCCCTCGACCGGACGCCCGTAGGCGTGATCCGGAAAGAGCAACCGGAAGAACTCGGCCACGGTGAACTGCACCGTATCGTCGCGAAGCGCGGCCAACGCGGCCAACGTGCGTTCCCGCTCCAACGCCACGGCATCTTCCGGAAAGGTGGGTCGGGTCAGCACCGAGGTGAACAGGTCCAGGGCCGGAAACAGGTCGTCGCTCATCGCCCCCAGACTGAATCCGCACACATCCCGGCTCCAGAAGGGGCGCATGCGCGCACCCAGGTCATCGAGGGCGACATCGATCTCCGCCGCCTCGTGACCGTCGGCCCCCTTCATCATGCTGATCTGGGCCAGGCGGGTCACGCCGGCCCGATCGGCCGGATCCGAGCCGCTTCCCACCGGGAGATAGGCGGCCACCGCGGCCAGGGGCAACCGACGATCCCGCTGGAAGACCACCCGGGTGCCCCGCTCCAGGGTCAGGATCTCGACCGGGTCCCGCTCCGTCCCATTCGACCGCGGTATGAGGATTCCGGGCAGGGCCAGTTCCGTGGGCGCAGCCTGGACCACCGGAGCCAATCGCTCCTGGAGCCACGCCTGGACCGACGAAGCCGACATTTCCCCGAAGACCGGTCGTGCCTGGGGAGAGTGGATAAAGAGGGTGGCCTGGTTCAGCTGAAACCGTGCCCCGGCCGCGTCCCGAATGGCCGCGGGGGTCACCGCGCTGATGCGGTCCACGTAGCCGTCGGCCAGTCGATAGTCCCCCAACAGGGCATAGTGCCCAAGGATGGACGCTTGCCCCTCCACCGACTCCAGGGTGGAGAGGGTGTCCCGCACCACCGCGCGCCGGGTGCGGGCCAGCTCCTGCGCGGACACCGGCTCGCCGATGAAGCGCCGGATCTGATCCATAACGGCGACCAGGGCCGCCTGCGCCTTGGCCGGTTCCGCGGTGAACTCCACCACGAGATAGCCGGGATCCCTCCCCGTCGTCTCCAGTACGGAGGAGCCGAGAATGAGACCCCGTTCGCGCACTTCCCGATAGAGCCGGCTGGATCGGCCCGTGCCCAGGATGTGGGCCAACACCATGAGCGCGTCGGTTTCCGGATCGAGCTCGGTGGACACGTGGAAGCCGATCTTCACATAGGCCTGTTCCACATCCCCCGTCGTCTCACGGAACCGGAACGTGGACTGGGGCGGTTCCACCGGCGAGCGGTCCGGTTCGGCGAACTCCCCTTCCCAGTCGCCCAGGCGCTCCTCCAGGGCTGCGAACACTTCGTCCGCCTTCACGTCCCCGACCACGACGTAGGTGATGTTGCCCGGAACATAGTAGCGCTCCTTGTGCGCCACGATGGCCTCGCGCCCCACCCGCAGCAGGTTCTCGTCCGGACCTCCGATGGGTCGGCGGTAGCGATGGGTGGTGAAGGCCTCGGCGAGCAGTCCCTCCCAGGTGAACCCGTATCCGGTGGGACGGTCCCGGTACATGCGGTTCTCCTGGATGAGGACCTGGCGTTCCTTCTCCAGCTCGAACTCATCGAACACGCTGTGACGCAGGACATCGGCGTGGATGTCGAGACCGGCCACCACGTTGTGCGCCGGGAGCACGATGTAGTAGTTGGTGCTCTCGTAACCCGTGCCCGCGTTGGTCTCCCCTCCCACGTCCTGGATTTCCCGGGCGATGTCCCCCGGGCCGCGCCGCTCGGTTCCCTTGAACAGCATGTGCTCGATCCCGTGCGACCAGCCGGCGATGGGCTCATCCTCGTTGAGCGACCCCACCCCCACGAAGAAGTTGAGCGCCGCCACCGGCGCGCTGGAGTCCTCCCGCACCAGAAGGGTCAGTCCATTCCCAAGCACCCGACAGTGCACGTCGTTGAACACGCAATTCCTCCGTCAGACCAGCGGGTAGGCCGACTTCAAGGTGAACCAGGCGATGAGGATTCCGATGACCAGCTTGAAGGTGGTCGCGACCACCTTGCCGAGAAATGCGCCGAACCCGGCCTTGGCCCCCTTGGCCGTGGTTTGCCCACCGAGCAACTCACCGAGAAAGGCCCCGGCGAACGCACCGGCAAACGCGCCGATCACCGAGCCCAACAGGGGAATCCAGGCGGTGCCCAGGGCCGCGCCCACCAGTCCCCCGATAAACGTGCCGATCATACCCCACCGGGAGGCACCGAACCCGCGGGCCGCGGCCACCCCCAGCCAGGCCTCGACGACCTCCCCAAACACCGCCCCGGCGAGCAGGGTGAACCAGAGCCACAACGGGAAGGTATCGAACTGGCCGACGATGGCCGTCACCAGGGCGATGGCCAGCAGAATGAAGTTGCCCGAAAGCCCAAGAACCACGGCAAACAGACCGGCCAACACCGCGATATGGAGCAGGACGAGGAGGAAGATCTCGAGGACGATCATGGGCCCCCGTCACCCCCCTCGAGGATCCGCAGCAGCCGCGTGGCGGCCAGACCGTTGTTGCTGGTCGAGTCCCGGGCCACATAGCGGGACAGCACCTCCCGGGCCGCGGTCGTGTCCTGCCGTCCCAGGTGGAACCGGGCCAGATAGAAATAGGCCTCGGCCCGTTCCGGCTGGAGATCCTGGGCCTTGGCGTAGACCCCGGCCGCCTCGTCCACGCGACCCGCCTCCTCGTACGTCGCGGCCAGGTTGATCCGCGCCTCGTAGTCGGTGGGATCCAGGGCGATCAGGGCTTTGAAGTCCCGGACGGCCGCCTCCGTATCCCGTCCCTTGCGGTAGAGCAGACCCCGGTTGAACAGGGTGGGCGTATCGTTGGGGTCCAGTTCCAGGGCCCGGGCGAAGGAAGCGAACGCCGCCTCGGTGTTCCCGATATCCACTTCCACCCGACCCAGCTGGGCGTGGACCAGCGCACTGTCCGGCCAGCGCCTGCGCGCCTCGATCAGGGTGCTACGCGCCTGGACCAGATCACCCAGGCGCTGCTCCACCGAGGCCAGGTTGATATAGGCCTCCAGGTAGTCGGGTCGGTTGGCGATGGCCCGTCGATGGCTTTCCCGCGCTTCCACGAGCCAGCCCTTGACCGCGTAGGCACGCCCCAACTCGAAAGCGATCTCGGCCCCGAACGGATTCCGGGTCTGGGTCAGCTCGAGAACCTGAACCGCGGCGTCGGCCCGGCCCACGTTGAGGAACGCCCGTCCCAGGTTGGCCGCGCTCCGGTAGTTGGTGGAGTCGGCAAGGACGGACTCGGTGAACGCGGCCACCGCGCCTTCGGAGTCGCCGGCGAACAGGTAGTACAACCCCAGTTCCTCGTAGGCATACGAGCGCGCCCAGGGTGACACGGAACTCCCCTGGGGCGCGTTCAGCGCGGCGAACCGATCGATGCTGGTGTCGGCGCGGGTGTCCACCGCCACCCACCCCAGCAGGTGGAACACGCTCACCCCGACCAGCAGCCCCTGCGCGACCGCCCAGGGACGGGTGATCCCCTGGTCGATCCGGCGGGCCACCATGAGGGCCACGAGGAAGATCCAGGGAAGCAGCCCCACCGCAAACAGGTCCCAGTCCCGGGCGGCGCCAATCTGACGGTTGATCATCAGCCCCGCGCCCCACCAGGGAATGCCCGCGGCCAGCAACACGACCCCTTCCCGCCCAAGACGCCGGCCTCCGCCCACCAACAGCAGCACCAGGGCCACCAGCGCCGCGAAGGGACCCACCAGCATCTGCTCCTGCAGGATGTCCTTGAGATGTTCCAGGCTCAGGAACCCGTAGGGAACGTGCGCGTTCCAGGGCCGCAACGGGGGCAGGAGCTTCTGCAGGTACGGTTCATAGAGGGAGCCCACCGACGAGGGGGAACGGGCAATGAGCAGAAGCATGACCGCAGCCAGGCCGGCCGGGAGCAGGAGCCAGGTCAGTCGCTTCCCCCGCCCACCCGGGGTCCCTCCGGGGCCGATCCAGAGCAGGACGATCAGCGCAGGCCACAGGAGGATCGCCGTGACATCGACCCAGGGAGCCAGTCCGGCGAGGAGGGCCAAGGGCCAGACACGACCGTCCCCCCG
Source organism: Candidatus Eiseniibacteriota bacterium (assembly GCA_942491735.1). Taxonomy (GTDB): domain Bacteria; phylum Eisenbacteria; class RBG-16-71-46; order JABDJR01; family JABDJR01; genus CALOCN01. The sequence continues at coordinate 3,113,607 of CALOCN010000014.1, forward strand.
GACGTACCGGACGGCCAGGGTGAGGAAGACCGCGGTGAGCGCGGCGACCAGAGGGAACAGTTCCACGTAGCCGTAGAACATCCGGGTCAGACCGGCCAGGGCGGGCAGGGCGAAGGCAATCCCCACTCCGGCTCCGGTGGAGATGGAACGGGCGAACCCCACCACCGCCACCAGGTAGATGAGCCCGCACAGGACGCTGACCCCCATGAAGGCGCTGACGGGCTCGAGGCCGGTGACCCCCTGCAGGAAGTCGACCACAAGGAGGCTTCCCGGATCCGCGTGCCACTGGACCGCGTTCCGGGTGACCGCGTCGACCCAGTAGCGACCGTCGCCCAGCAGCAGGATCCGTTCCCGTCCCAACCAGAACAGGACCCCACCCAATACGAGGAGACCCGGCACCACAGCCCGGGATCGGACCCACCCTCCCCGACTGAACCCGGCCAGGATCCCCGCCACCAGTCCCGCGGCCAACCCCGCGGTGAGCCAACCCTGGGAAAGGAACCCGAAGCTGTGAACACCCCAGTTACCGGGACCCGGGTTCACGTAGCCCAGGAAGTGAAGCGCCAGAACCGCAAGAGAGATGAGGATCAACAGGATCGCCATGGCCAAACTTTCGTGAGGAAGGTGAAGGAATCAGGGAGCATAGCGGGGTCGGCTCGAGGGACTCAAGCGGGGGCCAGCGAGGGTTTCTCGTCCACCAGCCAGCGCCTGAGCAGTACGAGCAGACCGAGTTCGGCCACGAAGGCGGCCCCCAGCAGGAGCGCCCCCAGGATCTCTCCCCGCTCGAACCAGCCCAAGCCGAGGAAACCCACCCCCACAATAGCGACCATGCGGCTCGAGGACCCCCAACCAATGAGACCGGTGCGCGCCTTGCGGGCCAGAATCCCGTGATTGAAGGCGATGAACCCGGTGATCAGCGGCTGGAGTCCCAGGAAAAGCAGCGGAAGCCGGGCCCGCGCCGCGAGCTCCGGGGTCAGCCCCATCAGGGACTCGAGAAGGAAAACAGCCAGGGGACTGACCGTGACCCCCATCACCACCACGCACACCCCCCCCACGATGCGCCAGAGGAAGGAACGCAGACGCGCCATGGCCTCGGCGTTCTCGCCCAGCGCGATGGTCACGCTGGCGTACCGCAGGGCCGGGCTGGCCAGGAACCAGACCAGGGACTGCACCACGGCGTACGCGGCCAGGGCGGTCTCCGGGGAACGCGATCGGGCCACGAAGGCGGTGATCACCGGTCCGGTCAAGGTGGAGAGGGCGGTGGTTGCGGCCAGCGGGGCAAGAAAGAGGAACCGGCCCCGCAGGGTCGCGCCCGCGGTCTGTGCCTCGGTGACCACGGCGGTCCGTTCGGGGGTCCGGCGCAGGGCCAGGATCACGTACAAGCTCTCGGCCACGATGGAGACGACGAGGGCGAGCGAGGCGAAACCGGGACCGGAAAGACCGAAGGGGCGGTCGAAGGTGAACACCAGCACCGCCAAGGTGGTCAGGCGCACCGCCGTTCCCCAGGCAATGGGGGCGGCGCTCCGGCGCGCGATGAGCAACCCCTGGAGCGCGTTGCGAAAGGCGACCAGCGGCGGGAAGAGAATGCCCAGGCGCAGCGCCTCCAGGGCCCACGGCACCAGATGATCGGGCGCGCCCATGAGCCGGCGAATGAGGAACTCCCCGGCGGGGCTGAACACCACCACCGCCTCGAACACGGCCATGATCAGCCCCAGGGCCACCGCGAACAGGACGAAGGGACGAATGGGGCCGGCGCCCCGATACCAGGCCACCGTGGCCTGCTGCACCGCGAACACCGGGCTCTCCAGGAAGATGCTCAGGGCAAAGGCGATCCCGAAGGCGGCGAGGTTCCCCTCCGGGTCAGCGAGGCGGGCCAGACCGGCGTTGATGACCGGGACCGAGATGGACATCATGGTGCTGGTCAGGGCCAGGGGGACGAACAGGGCAATGATGTCGCGGTGACGCAGGCCCACGGAATCCGGGTCCCGGGTCACCGGATCAGGAACCGACACCGTAGAGCTTCAGAAGCATCGTGGCCAACCCGAAGTAGATCACCAGTCCCACCACGTCGTTGGTCATGGAGATGAACGGCCCGGTCGCGATGGCCGGGTCCACCTTGACCCGCCGGAAGAACAGCGGGGCGAGGGTCCCGAAGATCGCCGCGGTCAGCACGGCGAGGACCATGGCCACCCCGACCACGAGTCCGTAGAACGGTTCGCCCTTCCACAGCGACGCGGTGGCTCCTGTAATGACGCCGCAGACCAGTCCCACGAAGATCCCCACCCGTGTTTCGCGCAGGGCGATGGCCACCAGCTCGCGGCGGGCGACGCGGCGCAGGGCCAGCCGACGCACCATGATGGTGGCGGACTGGCTCCCCGCGTTGCCGCCCATGGCGGTGATGACCGGGACGAATGCCACGAGAAACACCGCCACCACCCCCATGGTGTCGGTGAAGTGGCGCAGCACCACCCCGGCGAGCAATCCTCCCACGAGGCTGGTCAGGATCCAGGGCAAACGCAGGAAGGCGATGCGACGCACCGAGGTTTCCTCGAACTCCTCCTCGTCCGTCCCCACCATGCGGGCAATGTCTTCCTCCGCTTCCTTCTGGATCACGTCCACCACGTCGTCGACGGTGATGCGTCCCAGGAGCCTGCGCTCGGCGTCCATGACCGGGGCGGCCAGCAGGTCATAGCGCCTGAAGATCTCGGCCACGGTCTGCTGGTCCATCTCGGGCGGAACCGAGACCGGGTTGGCGTCCATGGCCTCCGCGACCGGGGTACGGGAGTGCCGCAGAACCAGGGTCTTGAGGGAGAGTGTCCCCCGCAATTCCCCCCCCTCGACCACGAACACGTAGAAGTAGGGTTCGAGAGCCTCCCCATGGCGGCGCATGACCGTGCGCGCATCGCCGATCGTCGCGTCCACGCCCACGGTGAGGACACCCGCGTCCATGATCCCGCCCGCGGTGTCCTCGTCGTATTCCAGCAGCGGCTGCATGCTGGCCCGCTCGGCCGGTTCCATCTCCCGGAGGGTCGCCTGGGCCATTTCCGGCGGGAGTTCCTGGATGAAGTCCGCCGCATCGTCCGAACTCATCTCCTCGACGAGGTCGCTCAACTCGGCCGCGGGCAGTTCCTGGGTGATGTGCTCCCGCACCGGCGGGGGAAGCTCGGTGAGGACCGCCGAGGCGGTTTCCCGGCTCGCGATGAGACCGAAGAGATAGCGCTGATCGCCTTCGTCGGAGAGCGCGGAGAGGAGTTCCGCGGCATCGGCCGGGTGCAGGTCGAGAAGGATATTGATGAGGGCCGCGTCGCGGCGATCCCGCACGAGGGGAAGCAGATCCTCCCGCACGCCCTCGACGAGGGGGCGGTGCCCGCCCGTCATCAGCCCATGGCCTGCTTGATGTCCTCGATCAGATCCTCGGCATCCTCGCAGCCCACCGAGAAACGGATCAACCCGTCGGTCAGCCCCGCCTTGGCCCGCTCCTCGGCCGGGACCGCGGCGTGGGTCATGCTGGCCGGATGACTGACCAGGCTCTCGATTCCTCCCAGGCTCTCGGCGAGGGAGAACAGCCGGAAGCGCGGGAGCGCGGTCCGCGCCGCATCCATGCTCCCCAGCTCCACCGACACCATGCCTCCGAAACCGCGCATCTGGCGGCAGGCCAGCTTGTACTGGGGATGGCTTTCCAGACCCGGATAGATCACCTTCCTGGCCCGGGGCAATCCCTCGAGGTAGCGCGCCACCTGCATCGCGTTGGAAGCGTGACGTTCCATGCGCAGGGCCAGGGTCTTGATCCCGCGCAGGGCCAACCAGCAATCGAAGGGTCCGGGAATGGCTCCCGCCGCGTTCTGGAGGAAGCGCAGCCGGGTGGCCAGTCCCTCGTCGTTGGTGACCACGATGCCGCCCACCATGTCGCTGTGCCCGTTGAGGTACTTGGTCGTCGAGTGCAGAACCAGATGGGCTCCGAGGTCCAACGGATTCTGGAAGTACGGGGTCATGAAGGTGTTGTCGACACAGAGCAGCACCCCCCGCGAGCGGCACAACTCGGCCAGCCCGGTGAGGTCGGTCAGGGTCATGACCGGGTTGGTGGGCGTTTCCATGATGAGCAGCCGCGTGCCCTTGGTGATGGCCGCTTCCACCGCCCCGAGATCCTGGGTGGGCACGGTGCGAAAGCCGATCCCCATGGGCTGGTAGACCTGATCCAGCAACCGGTAGGTACCCCCGTAGAGGTTGTCCCCGAGCAGGACCGACTCGCCCGCCTTCACCAGTTGCACCACGCTCTGCACCGCGGCCATCCCGCTGGCGCAGGCCACCGCGTGCGCCCCCTTCTCCAGGACGGCCACGTTGCGCTCCAGGGTTTCCCGCGTGGGGTTCTGGGTCCGCGCGTACTCGTACCCGGTGTGGTCCCCGATCCCCTTCTGCACGTAGGTGGAGGTCTGGAAGATGGGCGGCATGATGGCGCCGGTGATCGGCTCCGGCGATTGCCCGGCATGGATGGCGTCGGTCGAGAATCCCATGGTGTTCCTCTAGGAAATGAATCCGATGACGTCGAAGGGGGTCAGGATGCCGACGGCGGTGTCCCCTTCGTAGACCAGCACCCCCCGCGTCTTCTTGGAAAAGATGCGGATGGCGTTCTCCACCGAGTCCCCGGGCCCCAGACGCGGCAGCGGTTGCTCCATCTCGCTCTCGGTGCTCTGGTCGAGGGCCGCGGGATCCTCGAACACCCGGCGCAGGACCGCGTTCTCGGACAGGGTCCCCACAACGCGGCCGTCCTTGAGGACCGGGATGACCGAGATGTCGTGTTCCCGCACCAGCCGAACCGCCTCGGCCAGGGTGGCGCCGGCGTCCACGGTGATGAGGGCCCGCAGGTCCTTGGAGGCGAGGACGTCTCCCACCGAGGTGGTGTGCGGCTCGAAGTAGCCGTTGTCCCGCATCCAGGCATCGTTGTAGACCTTGGACAGGTACCGCTCCCCGGTATCGGGAAGGATGACCACGGCGATGTCGTCCTTCGTGCTCTTCTCCAGCGCCTTGAGCGCGCCGATCATGGCCGCCCCGCAGGAACCTCCGGCGAGAATGCCCTCCTCGCGGGCGATTCGCCTTGCGGTGAGAAAGCTCTCCCGGTCGTTTACCCGCACCACCTCGTCCACGAACTCGAAGTGGGTGGCGCTGGGAATGATGTCCTCGCCGATGCCCTCCACCTTGTAGGGACGTGCTTCCCCCATGGTGCCGGAATCGAAGTACTGCTTGAGGATGGAGCCCTCGGGATCCACCCCGATCACCTTGACCTTGGGGTTCTTTTCCTTGAGGTACTTGCCCACGCCGCTGATCGTCCCCCCGGTACCGAGGGTGGCGATGAAGTGGGTGATGCGACCTCCGGTCTGGCGCCAGATCTCGGGGCCGGTGGTCGCGTAGTGCGCGGCCGGGTTGGCCTGGTTGTGGTACTGGTTGGTGTGGAAGGCTCCCGGGGTCTCCTGGACATAGCGTGCGGCCACGCTGTAGTAGGACTCCGGCGAGTCCGCCTCGACCGCGGTGGGGCAGACGAAAACCTCCGCCCCCATGGCCTTGAGCAGGTTGATCTTCTCCAGGCTCATCTTGTCCGGCATGGTGAAGACGGCGCGATAGCCCAACACCGCCGCGGCGATGGCCAGACCCATCCCGGTATTGCCCGAGGTGCACTCGACAATCGTTCCCCCCGGCTTGAGATCCCCGGCGGCCTCGGCGGCCCGGATCATCGAGATCCCGATGCGGTCCTTCACGCTGCCGCCGGGATTCATGTACTCGACCTTGGCCAGCAGGTCCGCGTCCACGTCCCGTCCCAGCTTGCGCATACGCACCAGCGGGGTATTCCCGAGCGCTTCGAGGATGTTGTCCAGCACTTCCATGGGGGCTGCGTCATTCATGGCGGGGTCCTTTTCTTATCGTCGATAACCAAGCGGACAACGGTACTCGGCGCGGTTCGGGCGGTCAAGACGACGCCCCCCCGGCGGCACCGGAGGGGCGAATTCGTGGTCGAAGGCGTGCGCAGCCTCCAGGGTCCGCGGGCTAGTGGTGGATTCCGTCGGCCAGGGCCTGTTCGTAGTCCAGCGGCTTGGCCACGCTGGGATCGTGACAACCCATGCACGAGTCCACGGTGGGGCGCGTATTCATCGCCGAGGTCCCGTGGTACGTCCCCATCCCATGACAGCTTTCGCACTGGACGCCGCGCAGGTGTACCGTATCCTCCAGCTTGCTCGGCATGCCGTCGTCGTTGAACTCGGCCGAGAAACTGTACCCGGAGGGCTCCCCGAAGCCGACCACGTGGCAAGCCACGCACTCCTCCACGTGGGTCTTCTCATCGGTGACCAGGCTCTCGTAGGCCTTGGCATGCGGCGTCGCCGCCCAGGAGGTGTACTCCTCCATGTGGCATCGGGAGCAGACCTCGGCGCCAAGGAACTTCTCGGTCCCCTGCATGACGGCCGCCTTGGCCGCTTCCTCGCGCTGCCGGTCCCGCTTCGCCTTCTGGAACTCGTCCTCGAATGCGTTCTGCGGCCCCTCGAACTCCGGATCGATGGCCACATCCTTGCCCAACGGCTTGCCTTCACCGCTGTAGTCCATGATGTTGCCCTTGTCGTCGAGGGTGAGTTCCAGCACCGAGAGATACATCCCCCGGTTTCCACCCCGAACCATGAGGGTTTCCCCCACCCGGTCCGGGTTGAACATGTACCCGGGGTTGTGCCCCACCACGACGACATCCATTCCCGGAATCTCGTCCACATAGCGCCGGGCATCCCCGGGGCTGGTGTGCATGAGCACCACGATCACGTCGACGTCCTTGAGGGTGGGCAGCACCCGTTCCAGGCTGGCCTTGGGGTCCTGGAAGGCGAAGTCGTCCTGCTTCTGGATCCCCTTGGTCAGGTTGAACTCGTAGAACGAGGCGGTGGTCACGCCGGTAATCCCGTAGGTGACCCCTCCCTTGGTGATCCTGACCGACTCGGGGAAGAGGAGGTCACCCGCCTTGTCGGTGACGTTGGCCGACACCACCTGGATCGACGGCCGGGAACCCAGGAGTTCCCGCAGCGCATCGAGTCCCTCGAGCATCTCGTTGGGCCCGATGGTGACCGCGTCGTACCCCAACTGGGCCATCATGCGCCAGAGGAAGTCCGTCTGTTTCCAGGGCATCTCTTCCTGCTTGTAGCCACCGAAGTCACCGGCATCCACCAGCAGGATTTCCCCCTGCTCACGTGCTTTCTTGATGAGGGTCGCCCTCCGGGCAACCCCGCCTAACGGCTTCTTCGATCACCCACACGGGGCGACTTCGCCCCTCACCGCGGCGGTGCAGACCAACGTGGCCTTCCGCCCCCCATCCTGGGTCTCGCCGCTTGACGACGAGAACATGACGAACAAGCCCGCTGCCGCGCCTGCGGCGACGCTCAGCCAGGCTGTTTGTTTGAACCAGCGCATTCGCTTTCCCTCACAAAAGTGGTCTTTCGTTCCGCCCTCGTTGCCCAAGGGCACGAAGGGCGGAAGTATAGCATGGGAATCGGGTTACCGCGTTCCCTCGTCGTCTTCCTCGGTGGCTTCGCTGGGTCCGTACTCCGCCTCGAACGCCTCCACCAGGGCCAGGACTTCCTCGTCGACCGAGATCGACTTCCCGATGGGACGGGACTGGCCGTCGTAGTCGAGGATCCCCCCGTCATCGTCCAGGGTCAGGGTGAGGACCGCGGTGTACTGCCCACGCGCCCCCGGCCGGACCATCAGGGTCTGACCGATCCGCTCCGGGGCAAAGGTGTAGCCCGGGTTGTGACCCACGATCACCACGTCCATACCGGGCATCTCGGTCAGGAGACGCTTGGCGTCCGCGGGGCTGGTGTGCAGGAGCACCACCGTGACCTCGGCCTGGGTCTTCATGAGCGGCAGGACCCGCCCCAGGGCATCCTTGACGTCCTGGAAGGCGAAGTCATCCGCTTCCTGGAGCCCGCGGGACTTGTTGAAATCGTAGAGGGACGGGCTCATGACCCCGGTCACCGCGTAGGTCACGCCCGCCTTCTCGACCACGGAGAACTCGTCGAAGAGGAGGTTTCCGCTCTTGTCGGTGAGGTTGGCCGAGACCACCTGGATCTCCGGATGGGTGCCCAGCAGACCCGTCAGCTGCTGGTGACCGTAGAGGAGTTCATTGGGACCGACCGTGACCACGTCGTACTGGAGCCGGTCCATCATGTCCCACTGGAAGGTGGTGCGGGCCCAGGGATTCTCGTTCTGGTGGGCGCCGAAGTCGCCGGCGTCGACGAGCAGGATCTCCCCGTTGGCCCGCTCCTCGTTGATGAGGGTCGCGCGCCGATCCAGCCCACCAAGGTCCTTCTTCTTGCACCCGCAGGATTTGGTTTCCCCGCGGATCGAGGCGGTGGAAACGATGGTCCCCCGCTTCTCCGCGGAGGCACTGGCGGCCATCCCGGTCCCGGCCCCCACGATGGCGACAGCCAGGATCAGGATGGAAAGACGGGTCCGGACGTTCATGGTGTCAAATCTCCCCAACCTGTTGAATCCATTGACGTTAAAACGGTTGCCGAGGCGGCGATGCCGGCTCCCTGGATGTTACCGGGAAAACCCCGTTCCGATTCCCCGGCAAATGGTTGCGGCGCAATCGGGGGAAAGTCTAGCAAGGGTGCCTAGGGCAATACATCGGAAACCCCGGTCAGGCTATTGATCGGAGACTCACCCTGGGTGTACTTCACCGCCGGAATGTCCTTGATGCTGATGCTGAACCAGAACGAGGTGGTATCCCCCAGGCGGTTGCGTCGGAACTCCGCCTGCCAGCAGTGCAAGTCCCGGCGCAAGGCCACGGATTCGCTGCGGATGTCCCCCTCGGTCAGGTTCCACTGGTTGTCGTAGGTCAACGACCAGTTCCGGCTGAGCTGGAGCTGGAAGGCGGAGTTCAGCGAGGCGTTGGGATCCAGTTCCTCGGTCAGCTCGTCCCGGGAGGCATTGACGAAGAATCCGAACCGTGCGCTCCAGCCGAGTCCTTCGGGGTCCACGGGCCCCGAGACTCCCTGGCGGTCCCGGCCATAGTTGATATCGGCCCCGGCCGCGCGCCAGCGTTGGGTTTCGCTGGGAGCGGTCCGGCTGGGAGCGGGAATACCCCCTCCGCCGCGGGAACCGGGCAGGGTCCCTCCGAAACCGAAGGTGGCGTCCGCGTTGTAGCTGCGGAAGCGGAACTGACGATAGGTGTCGTGCACGGAGTTGAAGTTGAGCTTCACCCCCAGGATCTGGGCGATGTCGAAGGCGGACCGCACATCGGACCAGGGCTGCGAACCGGGGGTCTCGGCCACGACGAAGTCGTAGTTCGCGGCCAGGCTCCAGTTGAGCACGTTGATGCGACGGTTGTTGACCTTGGCCTGGAACGAATTGGCCAGACCCAGGGCGAGGTCGCGACGCTTGGACGCGTTCACCCCCGGAAAGCGGTTGCGTCGCACCCCGGTTGTGTCCACATAGGAGAGCCGGTCGAAGTCCGGGGAAAACCCGAAGGTGGCGGTCGGACGCAGGGTGTGTCGGATCCCCTGCACCGCCCCGAACCCGGGGAAGGTGCCGTAGAGCTGGGTCCCCGCGGTAAGACCACCGCTCCACACCGCGGCCCGGTGGAATCCCTTCTCCTCCCCCTCCGCCGTGAACTCGCGGTCCACCCAGTGTTCACTCAGGCTGAACGAGGGGGTCACGTTGAGGTAACCCACCGAGCGCGTGTCGTTGAGTCCCACGCGGTGTATCGCGCCGGTGTTCCGCTCGGTCACGTCCCCGAAGGTGGTGTCGAACTCCGCGGCAACCGGCACGAAGGCCAGGGTGCTGTCGATCTCCGTGATGTCGGTCGTCTCGGTGACGGTACGGGTGGCGGACCCGCTGCTGTTGAAGGACCATCGCAGGTTTGAAAGGAAGGGAAGGAACGCCCCATTGCCGTCCGCGTCCCCCTTGCGCCCCACGAACCGGGGGGAGAGCGAGAACCGGTAGTTGGGCAGGGTCTCCAGCACCTTCACTTCGTCCACCCCGTCGGTAGGATCGGCGGCGAGGTCCTCCCGTCGGCGGAAGCTGAGGGACAGCGAAGCCCCGGTGAAATTCCGGGAAAGGGTGAGCTGCGAGTCGAGCAGCCGGTCCACCCGGTTCCCGATGTCGTCGCCGAGGGGAAGCTGGGATCGGAAATCGCGGTCCCGGAACTCCGCCTCGGCGGTCAACCGCCAGTCCCCCAGGGTCATATTGTGGATCCCGTTGATATCCCACCGCGCGGAGGTGTTCTGACCAAAGGCCCGCCCCACCTGGAGCCGTCCGTCCATGAGGTACCGCTTCCCGTAGTTTCCGGTCAGGTATCCGGCAAAGACGTCGCTCTCGCTCGAATAGTCCACCCATCCGGTGAGATCCCAGTACTCGCTGGCCGCCCAGTAGTAGCCCAGGTTGCGGAAGGCCGGCCCGGTGGCCCCGAACCCGAAGTCGAAATCCGGGGTGAGGAACCCGGACTGGCGCCCCTTGGCGATGGAGAAGGAATAGAAGGGAATAATAAATACCGGAATATCCCGGATATACAGCGTAACCGGGCGGGTCACCACCTTGTCCTCGAGATAGACCCGCATCTGTTTGCTCTTGAAATGGAAGTGCGGTTGCTGTCCATCGGCGGCCAGGTCGCAGGTGGTGTAGGACCCGTCCCGGGCAATGAGCTGGTCGTCGCTGATCTTGCGCAGGCGATCCGAGGAGATGAACCCCTGCTCGGCCTGGGTGAACCCCCCGTCGATGTTTCCTTCCTGGGCGTCGAGGTCGTAGTCCATGCGGGTTCCGGTCACGTTCTGCCCGCCGCTGTCCCGGAGCTTGGGTTCCCCGTTGGCCTCCATGTAGCGGCGCTCGGCGAAGAAGGTCACCTCCGCCGCGTCGAGCATGATGGTGCCGTACTCCACGTGCGCATCCCCGCTCAGGTACACCACCCGGTCGGCGATGGTATAGGCCACCTCGCGGGCCCGGTAACCGACCGTCTCCTCCTGGACCGCCTGGGTGGAGTCGGCCACCGCGGCAAGCGAGGAATCGGCTGAAGCCTCCAGGGAGTCCGCCGAGGGGGCGTTGTCCCCGGTCACGAAGGTGTAGACCCCCTCCGCGTTCCCGTTGATCCGCACCCGGTCCACCCCCTCCTCGCCGAGGAAGATGGTGATGCTGTCCCCCCGGGCGGTGTTGGTTCCCGAGCCGCGGGAGAGGTCGCTGGTGGGAGGGCGGTAGGTGCTGCGCGCGTTCCCGAACACCACCACCCGGTCCGGGTCGCCGTCCTCGAAGAACATGGTGAGGGAATCCCCCTGGACCGTACTCACCTCGCCGATCCGGGTCGTGTCCTGGGGGGCGTACCGAACCGAAGCCGTCCCATGCACCTCGAGACGGGTCAGCACCCGATCCGCGTCGAAGAACAGGGTCAGGGTGTCCCCCTCCAGGATGCCGTCCCGCTCTTCCACCCGCGGCGATCCCAGAAGACGCGCCAGCCCGCGATCCGAGAAGTAGTCCGCCGAATGCGCAAAGGCGGCCACCGGACCCCGCCGCACCTGGACCTCACCGAAAGCAAAGGCGTCCCCCCCCTCGGTGACGACCAGGGTGTCTCCCAGGATGCGGATCAGCCCATCCACCTCGGAGACCAGATCCAACTGGGGCCGCTCGGTGACCCGGGCCTGGTTGGTGCTGAGGTTGTAGAGCAGATCCTCCCCGGTGAGAGTCGACCCCTCGTCCGGGTCGGTGACCAGCACGTTGCCACGGAGCCGGATGTGGTTGAGATTCCGGTCCCATCGAGCGGTGTTGGACACCAGACGGCGTCGTCCCCGGAAGCCCTGCACCCCCCCGCTCAGATCGGCGAATCCGGCCTGCCGGTCATAGCGTGCTTCCTCGGCGGTGACCTGGAGCGAGTCCCCCTGACTGATCTCCACCCCGCCCCGCGCCACGAGAATCCCGGTGGTCCGGTAGTAGGTGGCGGTTTGGCTTGTCCCCCGCAACCCGTCTTCCAGGTAGGTCACCCCCCCGTCGAGTCGCGCCTCCCCCAGTTCCGTGTGGTAGGTGCCGTGGGGGGCGAACACGGTGAGGTCCTGGTGATAGATCCTCGGCTCCACCACGTCGATGACCTGACCCCCCGGGCCGGTGGTCGCGGTGACCGCGCCACCCGGCACGAGTTCCCATTGGTCCGGCCCCGAGGCAACCTCGTCCGGGAGCGTGTCGAGATCCAGGGTGTCGACCGGGGCGCCGAGGGTGTCCGCGAAGGCCACCGTGTCCGCCGGCGTGGCAATCAGGGAATCAGCACCGGCTGGGCCATCCGCCGGTTGGGGGGTGGGACCCAGGGTGCCTGCGCGCGAGACCGGGCCCACCACCGGCGTTTGGAACCAGGCGCACCCGCCCACGAGGGTGGCCAGGATCAGGCTCACCCCGAGGTGGCGAAGATGTCGTGTGTGCCCCCGCACGATGAATTGCCGCATTACACCCGTCGAGCCCGGCTCAAGGTTCCGTCCACAGGGACGCCGCGCCCAACATGCCGGCCTGGGTTCCCAGGACGGCGGGGACGAGCGTCGGCTCGGCATGGCGAGCCACGAACGAACGTTCCCGCAGGTGGGTACGCGCCGGCCCCAGCAACCGGTCACCGGCCGCCGCCACGCCGCCCCCAACCACGATCCGCTCCGGATTGCACAGGTTGACGAGGGTAACGAGGAGTCCGCCCAACGCGTACCCCGCTTCCGCGAGCACCGCTCGCGCCACGGGACTGCCCGCATCCGCCGCGAGGGAGAGGTCGTGCGGGGAGGTCACCTCACCCAGCTTGGCATCCCGCTGAGAGTCGGGGTGCCGTATCGCGGCGTCGACGAGCGCTTTGTTCCCGACATACCGCTCCGCGCATCCCCGATTCCCGCACGGGCACGGTTCCCCGTCCAGGACCAGGGTGGCGTGCCCCGGTTCGCCGGCGAATCCGCGCCAACCCCGTTGCAGAACCCCCCCGGAAACAACGGCCCCGCCGATGCCCGTCCCCAGGGTGAGAAACAGGAGATCCTCGGCACGCTCGCCCGCACCCCACCGCCATTCGGCGAGGGCAAACACGTTCACATCGTTGTCCACCCGCGCCGGCACTCCGGTGGCCGAGGCGAGGGCCGGGCCCAGGGGAAATCCTTCCCAACCCGGCAGGTTCGGCGACATGACCACCGTCCCCTCGTCGGACGCGATCAGACCCGCGCACCCCACGCCGATGCCGGCCACCGAGGCAACCCCGGCCTCCCGGCACAAGGAACCCAGGCTCTCGCGGATCCGGGCCACTGCATCGGCGGGGGGACGACCGGCGTGACCGGTGAGCAGCCCCTGGGCCAGGAGACGCGGCGGGTCGGCGGCATCCACCAACCCCAGCTTGATCCCCGTTCCCCCCACGTCCACCCCCAACACCGGCGTGGTCATGCGCCGGTCAGGAGGTCGCCCCGGCCAGGGCGAGCACGTTGGCCTCGGTCTTTGCGTCGAAAAGATGGACGCGGGAGACGTCCAGGGCCAGACGATACGGCCGGCCCACCTCGGGAAGGAACTCCGGCCCCAGCCGGGCCTGGATGACCCCGGAATCCGTGGCGCCGTGGAGGAACACCTCGTTGCCCATGGGCTCGACCACGGACGCGGTTACCGCAATCGTCCCCGGCTGCGCGCCGGACCCGCCATTCTCCATGAGGGTCAGGTCCTCGGGACGAATGCCGAGGGTCGCGGGGCCGGACGGGCCGGCCGAAGCCAACGGTGCGGGGAGCGGCAGGGTGAGATCCGCATTGGTGAACACGCCCGCTTCCACCGTCCCGGAAAGGAAGTTCATGGCCGGCGAACCGATGAACGAGGCGACAAAACGATTCACCGGCTCGTTGTAGAGGGTCAGCGGGGGCGCGACCTGCTGCAACACCCCGTCCTTGAGCACCGCGATCCGGTCCCCCAGGGTCATCGCCTCCACCTGATCGTGGGTCACGTAGATCATGGTCGCGTTGAGATCCCGATGCAGCTTGGCGATCTCGGTTCGCATCTGGACCCGCAGGGCGGCGTCGAGGTTCGAGAGCGGTTCGTCGAAGAGGAACACGGCCGGCTTGCGCACGATGGCCCGCCCCAGGGCCACGCGCTGCCGCTGCCCCCCGGAGAGCGCCTTGGGTTTGCGATCCAGTTCCTGGGTCAGCCCCAGCATGCGACCCGCCTCTTCCACCCGTTCGCGGATGGTGTCCTTGGGTTCCTTGCGGAGCTTGAGGCCGAATCCCATGTTCTCGCGCACCGACATGTGCGGGTAGAGGGCGTAGGACTGGAACACCATGGCGATGTCCCGGTCCTTGGGAGCGACGTCGTTGACCTTGCGGTCCCCGATGAACAGGTCGCCCGCGGTCACCTCTTCCAGCCCCGCCACCATGCGCAGCAGGGTCGACTTGCCACATCCCGAGGGCCCGACCAGGACCATCAGTTCCCGGTCCTGGACGGTGAAGCTCGCCTCGTTCACCGCCTTCACCCCGCCCGGATACACCTTCGTCACATCGACGAACCGTACGCTCGCCACTCAGCCCTCCGTCGGTCGATGGTTGCTTTCGTCGCGCTTTCCCAGTCGGTCCGGCGCGAGCTCGGTCACGTCGATGATGCGATCCGAGGGCAGGAGCGTGCCGGGACCGTTGGTCCCCGGCCGCGCGTTGCCCGGTTCCACGGACGGCGCCGCCACGGTGGTTCCCCCGGCGAGGGCATCGGGCCCTCCGGCGAGACCGTCCGCGAGCATGCGCAGGATCCGCGCCACCGTCTCCTTGAGTTCCTTGCGCGCCACGATGCGGTCCACGAACCCGTGTTCCAGCAGGAACTCGGCTCTCTGGAAACCCTCCGGCAGTTCCTGGGCCACCGTCTCGCGAATCACCCGCGGGCCTGCGAACCCGATCAGGGCTCCCGGCTCGGCCAGGATGACATCGCCGAGTTGGGCAAAGCTGGCGGTGACCCCGCCGGTGGTGGGGTCGGTAAGAATGCAGATGTAGGGAATGCGGCGCTCGAGCAGACGGGCCAGCAACACGCTGGTCTTGGCCATCTGCATGAGGGACAGGATGCCCTCCATCATGCGGGCCCCCCCCGAGGCGGTGACCAGGATGAGCGGCTCCCGCTTCTCCAGCGACCGCTTGGCCGCGCGGGCGATCTTCTCCCCCACCGTGCTGGCCATGCTCCCCCCGATGAAGGAGAAGTCCATGATGCCGATGGAGACCGGGAGATCCTCCATGCGGCCGGTCCCGGTCACGATGGCCTCGCTGAGCCCGGTCTTCTTTTCCGCGGCGAGGAGACGATCCTTGTAGGGCTTGGAATCCTTGAACTTGAGCGGATCCACGGAGTGCAGGTTGGCGTGGGTCTCGACGAAGGATCCTTCGTCGAGAAGGATCTCAAGGTAGCGATGGGCCCCGATGCGGAAGTGATGCCCGCACTTGGGACACACGTGCAGGTTGCGCTCGAGTTCCTTGAAGTAGAGGATCTCGCCGCAATCGTCGCACTTGAGCCACAGGCCGTCCGGGACCCCGCCCGCCTTGGGTTCGGGGGGCCGGGTCTTGGGCTGCCGTGGTTTCAGCGGCCAGGCTTTCATCGCGCCGACGGGTGCGGCGGGATACGCCCGGCCTCGTTGAGGGGTTTGATCATAACCAACGCGTCCTCGCGGTTGTCCTGGTAGTAACCGCGCCGGATCATCACCGTATAGAATCCATTCTTGCGATAGAAGTCCTGCGCCGCCTTGTTGGAGCGGCGCACCTCCAGCGTGATCAGCCTCGCCTCACGCCGGTTGCTCTCCATGATCAGGTCCTCGAGCAGGGCCTGGGCAATCCCCCGACGGCGGGACCGCGTGGCCACCGCGACGTTCCCGAGATGGGCCTCGTCCGCGACCAACCAGGCCACCAGATAGCCCACGATCGTGCCCGACTCCGGATCCACCGCAACCCGCGGCCACCGACCCGGGGTGCCGGACACCTCGCTCTGGAACGACTCCCGCGACCAGGGATCGGGAAAGATGGCCCGCTCCAGGGCCTCCACGTCCCCGATGTCGTTGTTGATCATGCCCCGGATCGAGACGGTTGCGATCACGTCATCCCTGCCTGGGCCGCGCATCCGCCGGCCGAAAATACCGTGGGACCGGATCCGTCACCGGACCCGACATCCCAAGACGTGCGGCGGCCAAGGCCCGCTGAGGGCCGTCGGCCACCCACCGGGTCACGCCCTGCTCTGGCCAGAGGGCCATCGCGGCGTCCCCGGACACAATGGCGTCATCCGGTGGAGGCGCTCCCGGATCGGAGACCGGAACGCGCAGATCGTCGTCGATCCTGCGTGGCCCGTTCTCCTGGACCTGGAAGCGGCCGACCACCGCTTCTCCCCGGCGTACGTCCACCGCGGAAACGATGTAACCTCCTGTCCGGAGTGACATTGCATCGTAGCAAGCACCGGCGTGGATGTCGAGCGACCCCACCCCGGTGACCGGGATCCCACGGGCTGAGCCGAATCCCAGGGCTGCGGCAACCCCGACCCGGATTCCGGTGAAGGACCCGGGCCCCACCGAAACGGCGATCCGGCTCACCCGGTCCCAGCCCGCCCCGGCCTCGGCCAGGGCCGCAAGCACCGACGGGATCAGCGCTTCCGCGTGCCGGCCCCGCTCTCCCAGGTCCCGGCTCCAGGCGGCCCCGTCCGGCCCGATCAGGGCGATTCCCCCCCGGCTCCCCGAGCAATCGATGCCCAGGATCATGCCGACACCCCGCGAAGCCGGGCCACGGCCTCGGAGGGCCCCTCCACCCGGATGCTGCGGGTATCCGCATCGAGTTCCTCGAGGGTGAGGGTGAGCGCTCCGGCGGGCGGGGCCTCCGCGAGGCGGTCCCCCCACTCGACTACCGAGACCACCCGGTCGGAGAACACGTCGTCCAGACCAAGCTCATCCAGGTCCCGTGGGTCCAGGATCCGGTACAGGTCCAGGTGATGGAGCGGGATGCGTCCGGGGTAGGCCAGATGGAGGGCAAAGGTCGGGCTTTTCACCCCGTGCTCCACCCCCAGGCCCCGGGCCAGACCGCGAACGAGGGTGGTCTTCCCCGCCCCCAGATCCCCCACCAGGAGCAGGATATCCCCGGGACGGAGCGCGACGGCCCAGCGTTCACCGAGCGACTCGGTCGCCTCGGCGTCCTCGGTGCGCAGTTCGAAGACATCCCGGGACGCGTTCCTGGTCATCTCAGCGGGGGGTCATGACCACGCAGGGCAACAGGACCTCTTCCATGGTCACCCCGCCGTGCTGGAACGAGTTCTTGTAGAGCCGTTCGTACTCGTGGAAGTTCGTGGGATAGACGAAGTAGTTGTCGTCCCGGGCCAGGATGTAGTTCTTGTTGAGGAAGTCGTCCGGAAGCCCCCACTCCTCGGGCTTGCGGATCATGATGGCGTCCTTCTCCTCGCAGCGCAGGTTGACCCCGTGCTTGTGACGCAGGTTGGTGCTGGTCTCCCGGTTGCCGTGGACCAGGGTGGAGTGCTTGGCCTGCACCGCGCCGTGATCGCTGGTCAGGATCACCGTGGCGTCCTGCTTGGCGATGGCCTTGAGCGCGTCGTTGAGCGCCGAGTGGCTGAACCAGGATTCCAGCAGCGAACGGAAGGCCGCCTCGTCCGAGGCCAGCTCCCGCAGGACCCGGTTCTCGGACCGTCCGTGGGTGAGTTGGTCGAGGAAGTTGAACACGCAGGTTACGAGGGGAATCCCGGCGTAGGTGCCCACCTCGCGGCGGAGGGCCTGTTCCTCTTCCTCGGTGAACACCCGCAGATACTTGATCTGCACTTCGTTCCCGCCCCGCTTGAGCTGATCGGCGAGGAACTCGGCCTCGAAGTTGTTCTTCCCCTTGCCGTCCTGTCCCCGCTCGTGCCACCAGTCCGGGTTCTTCGCCGCCATGTCCCGCGGGAACCGTCCCGAGAACATCGCGTTGCGGCTGTACGGGGTCGCGGTGGGGAGCACCGAGTAGTACATGTGCGTCTCGCAGCGGTAGAGGCTCTCCACGTGGGGCTGGATGGCCAACCACTGGTCGAACCGCATGCAGTCGATGACGATGACGTAGACCGTGTGTCCGTCCCGGAGCCGGGGAACGACATGGGTGGGGACCAGATCGGTGGATAGCACCGGCGGGTTCCCCTTGCCGGCCACCCAGTCCGGGTAGTTCGCTTCCAGGAACCGGGCGAAGTCCCGGTTGTACTCCCGCTTGAGGTCGAGGTGGGCCTGCCGCAACCCGATGTCGTCGATGCTGAAGAGCTGCAGTTCCAGATCGCTCAGCCGGCGGTAGATCTCGAGCCACTCCCCGGTGTCGATGGGTTCCATGCGGCGCTGCTGGAGCCGGTTGAACTCCCCCACGTAGTCCTTGGTGATCTGCCCTTCCTGGATGCGGGTTCCCTCGGTGAGCTTCTTGATGACCAGCAGCACCTGGCTCGGGTTGACCGGTTTGACCAGGTAGTCGCTGATACGACGGCCGATCGCCTCTTCCATGAGGCTCTCTTCCTCGCTCTTGGTGATGAGCACCACCGGAAGTCCCGGGTCCACTTCCTTGATGGCCTGGAGCGTGGCCAGCCCGCCCATGCCGGGCATCATCTCGTCCAGCAGGATGACGTCGTACTGACCCTGCTGGACCTTGGCCAGGGCGTCCTCGCCGTTGGGAACGGCGGTCACGGTGTAGCCCTTGCCCTCGAGAAACCGGATGTGGGGCTTAAGAAGATCGATCTCGTCGTCCGCCCAGAGGACGTGCTTCACGTCGGACATGGAACCCCCTGAGGGTTGCTGGGAACGTTCTGAAGTGGATGGCTGCGGAGCGAGGGCTTAGCTATGGATCATGGGGCCGCCCAGTGTACCGCAACCGGCCCGGCCTTGGCACGGTTCCCCGTGCCTCGCCTCAACGGGGTTCCAGGCGGGCCCGGAAGGACTGGACCCGCAGGTCCTCCTCGGCCAGCCGGCGAAACGCGGAGTGCATCCTGGCGCGTGGGGTGGGCAGCCCCTCCCATTGCCGCGTCTCGAGCACCTCGACGAGAAACCCGGCTGCCTCGAAACGGGCCACCATGTCCCGGTAACGAATGCGATTGGTGTAGAAACCCGAGCCGGACATCCAGTCGGATTCCCAGGTCGTCTCCGGGAACCGCAGGTTGTTGAGCGCATCGGACAGATGATCGCGGAGGTCCACTTCATGGGACGCGACCGAGCCCGGGGCGGCTATCCGGCGAAGCTCCCCCAGCACCGCGTCGAACTCCCGCAACCGCACGTGTTCCAGGACCGCGTTGGAGAAGACCAGGTCCACCGAGGCATCGGGAACGGCACGCAACGCCTCGAGCCCCCCCGTGCCGTAGTGCGTTTCCGCGCGCCGCAGAAGATCCCGGAAGTCCACCGCCTCGCGCAGATGGGCCACGAGGTAGCCGCTCGCTTCCAGACGGTCCAGGAGGGGGCGGTAGCGCGCGACATCCCGCACCACGTGGTCGGCGTCGTCGATCAGATGGACCCTGCGGGCGCCGCGGGCGTGGGCGATCAACCCGGTGGCCACGCTGTCACCGACCCCCAACTCCAGCACCACCCGGCCGGTGAGGTCGATTCCCGCCATGTGACGCTCGGCAACCTCGACCGCGTAGGCCGCGTTGTCCATCGCCCCATCCCGGAACAAACGCGTCCGGCGCCAGGCGTCGTACGACACCGGGAGCCGGCTCATGACCAGCTTGGCCAGGATCTTCGCCGGCCAGGGCACCCGCGATCGGAGTCCCACTCTAGGACCGGGCCGAGGAGCGCGCCGCGGGCAGGGTCACCGTGAACTCGGCCCCCTTCCCCGTTTCGCTCCAGGTGAGATCGAGCCGTCCCCCGTGGTACTCCTCGACGATCCGTCGCGAGAGCGGGAGCCCCAGGCCCCAACCCCGCTGACGGGTGCTGACCCCGGGGCGGAAGATCTGTTTTTCCATGCCGGCCGACACCCCGCGCCCGTTGTCCCGAACCACTACTGCGAGTCCCTTCCCACTTGGGCGCACCGCCACGTGGACCGTCCCCTGCCCCTTCTCCACCGCGTTCATCGCGTTCTTGATGAGGTTCTCCACCACCCAGATCATCAACTCCCGGTTGTGTTCCACCTGCGGGGTATCGGCCATGGAGTCGAGTTCCACCGTCACCCCCTCCGGCACCCGGCGACGGAAGTACTCGACCGTCTCGGTGACCAGCGGTTCGATGGGTCCCCGGGCCAGCCGGGGGCGGGACCCGATCTGACTGAACCGGGCCGCGACCCGGTTGAGCCGCGCCGCATCCTCGCCGATCTCCCGCACCACTTCCTCGAACAGCTCCTGGGGAAGATCGGCCCGTCCGCGGTCCAGCCGCACTTCGTCCCGCAGCACCTCCATCCATCCCATGAGGGAGCTGATCGGGGTCCCCATCTGATGCGCGGACTCCTTGGCCATCCCGGCCCAGATGAGACCCTGCTCGGCCCGCTTGAGGTTGCGCAAGATGAGGAGCCCGACAAAGCCGAACACCGCGGCGATCCCGATGGTGATCCAGGGAATGAGCCGCAACTCCTGGATGAGGCTGGGGGAACCGTAGTGGAGCCGGGCAATCTGGGTCCCGGCCACCGGATCCACCATGGGGATGGGTTTGTGACGCCCGTCCATCGCGCGCAGCTTGTCCAGGACCTGGGTCATGACCGATCCGGGGTTCTCCAGATCCTCCCCGAGGATCTGGGCCTGGGAGAGGGTGTCGCGGGTCACGTGTCCGTTCCAGGTCAGGGGTCGGTTCACATCGTTGGTGATGATGACCGGGAAGCTCAGCGATCGCATGATGTCGCGGAACTCGTCGCCGGAGACCTTGTCGGAGAGCTGCATGGCCAACGAGGTGAACGCGATGAGCTGGGCGGCCAGACGACCGTTCTCCTCGGCCTGGGTCTCGAGCCGGCGGGAGAGGGTCTGGAAGTAGACGAGCAGGCCCACCGCGAGGACCACCGCTCCGGCCAGCAGATAGATACGCGCCAGGGTGGGCGGGCTGGCCCGACCGGTGAGCATCCGCAGGAGTCGGGGTTGGGTCATGGGGGGGATGGTAGCGGAGCGGGGCGCGGCGCGCGAGCCGGGTCGGCGCGCGTGGACCGGGCTAGGCGAGTTCCTCGGCGCCGCCGAGATAGGGACGCAGGGCCTCGGGAATCCGCACCGTACCCCGCTCGGTCTGATGCGTCTCCATGAGGGCGATGATGGACCGGGGCAGGGCCAGCCCGGAACCGTTGAGGGTGTGCACGTAGCCCGCCTTGCCCCCCCCGGTCGGCTTGTAGCGGATGCCGGCCCGACGGGCCTGGAAGTCCTCGAAGTTGCTGCAGCTGGACACCTCCAGCCAGCGCTGGGCTCCGGGGGACCACACCTCCAGGTCGTAGCACTTGGCCGCCGCGAACGAGAGGTCGCCGCTGGCCAGGGTGACCACGCGATAGGCGAGGCCCAGACGCTGGAGCAGGGTTTCCGCGTTGCCGGTCAGGGATTCCAGCTCCTCGTAGGAGCGCTCCGGATGGACGAAGCGCACCATCTCCACCTTGTCGAACTGGTGCACCCGGGTCATGCCGCGGGTGTCCTTGCCTGCCGCGCCCGCTTCGCGACGGAAGCAGGGGGAATAGCCCACGCAGTAGGTCGGCAGGTCCTCTTCCCGGAGCGTCTGCCCGGCGTAGACGTTGGTGATCGAGACCTCGGCGGTGGGAATGAGCCAGTAGTCGTCGGTGGTGCGGTACATGTCGTCGGCCAACTTGGGAAGCTGACCGGTGCCCCGGATGGCCTCGGTCCTCACGATGTACGGTGCGGCCACCTCGGTATAGCCGTGTTCCCGGGTGTGGGTATCGAGATAGAGCTGGACGAGGGCACGTTGCAGGCGGGCCCCGGCGCCGGTGAGCACGGAGAACCCGCTGCCGCTCATGCGGGCGCCGGCCTCGAAGTCGAACCACCCGAGTTCGGTGCCCAGGGTGTCGTGCTGCTTGGCCTCGAAGGCATGGGTGACCGGCTCTCCCCAGGTGCGCACGGTCTGGTTGTGGCTCTCGTCCCCCACCGGAACGCTGGGGTGGGGCAGGTTCGGAAACCAGTCGGCGAGTTCGGCCAGCCGGGCATCCAGGTCACGCAGCGCCTCGTCCTGGACCGCAATCTCGTCCCCGAGGGCGCGCACGCGTTCCTTCTCCGCCGCGGCGTCCCCCCCGGACTGGACCACCTTCCCGATGGACTTGCTGGCCGCGTTGCGCTCGGCCTTGAGCTCCTCCACCCTGGCCACCCGCTCCCGCCGCTCCGCGTCCAGGGCCAGCCAACCGTCGACATCGGCCTTGGTTTCGTTCTTGGCCCGGGCGCCCTCCTTGACGCGTTCGGGCTCGCCGCGAATCAGTTTGGCATCGAGCATGGGACCCGCCGTTCGTGGAAAGGGGAAAGCGTGCGCGCGTGACGTACGCAGAATGGCGAGGGAGGCTAGCAAAACGGACCGTCCCCTCTCACCGCCGACCCAGGCCCAGTCAAAGGACCGCCAGGAGAGGACGTCGGGCAGGCACCGTTCCAGGCTGGCGAACCGCGAGGAAATCGAACGAGGGTGAGCACCGCGAGTCCGGATCACGCAGGGCAGGGCGAAGGCGGCAAGGAACTCGTGGCATCTCCCGTAGTTCGCATCCTGCAGAGTGATCTTGGATCGGCAATCCGTGCCTTCCGCGTCCTGGCGCGGGCCATGCCGTGGCACCGAGGCCTTTCCAGAACTCGCTCGGGAGTCCTTGGTCCAGGTGGGATGGGTCGCGCACTCCACCGGATCCAAACCGGCCGGCATGGGACCCCGATCCGGTTCGGTCCAGATGGCGTACTCGAGGTCCAACCCGTAGGCCTTGGCGCTTGCGGCCGTAGACCACCACGCTGTCCACGTAGGCGGCCCAGGGGGCCCACTCCTGCGCGACCCAGG
Source organism: Candidatus Eiseniibacteriota bacterium (assembly GCA_942491735.1). GTDB lineage: Bacteria > Eisenbacteria > RBG-16-71-46 > JABDJR01 > JABDJR01 > CALOCN01. The sequence goes on from CALOCN010000014.1 coordinate 3,136,486, forward strand.
GGCGAATCCGCGTTCCCCGATGGCCGCTTCGTCGAATCGCTGCTGCACCGTCGTGATCAGCGGCCCGGAGCCAGTCGTGCCCTGGGGCGGGGTTCAGTAGTGGGGTCCGGGATGTGTCCGTCGCACCTGGCGCACGGGCAGGTTCATGCGTGGTCAACCCGAGAGGGGGATCCAGAGCGATCGGACCATGTCCCAGAGCCCTCCGATGCAAGCCGCTCGCGACGGCGAGCAGGGCGAGGACCTTGGCGTGCCGCCGGAGAGGTCGACCCCTGAGCGTATCCGAAGCCGTGCTCACGACCGGAGTCGAAGAGGAACCAGAGAACCCATCCGGCTCGAGTCCTATGGGTCAGGCGACCTCCTGCGGTCCGCGACGGCGTCCGCCTCGCGCATGGTCGGAAAGGAACTTGCGGGGAACGCACCGGGACCCGGGCCAGGACTGATACCGAGGCTGGCGTCTAGCCCGGCCGCCACCGCAACCAGCGGACCTGCTGGCCGCGGGCGGCAGGGTCAGGGCGGCGAGACCAATGACCCCGCTCAACGCGCAGAGCCCGTAGACCGTCCACAGGGCGCGTCGGCCCCGACCATAGATGACGCAGAGCCGATGGGTACGGCGCGGTCAATGTCCCCACGTGGATCCGGCCGACGCTCCAGGAACCGCGTCACGGTGACACAGGTCACGTCGAACATCGGACAGGACAGGACCAGGATCACCGCTGCACCCTGGGAAGCGAACCGAAGGATCTGGTCTCCCTTGCCAACTGCCACCCCACCGCCGCCATGAGAAAGCCGATGAAGAACGCACCGGCGTCGCCAAGAAAGATCGTGGCCGGGGGAAAGTTGAAACAGAGGAAACCGAGCGAGGCTCCCCCGGCGGCAAAGGCGAGCGCGGCGAGGTCCGGGCGCCCGAGCTTGAGCGCGACCACGCCAAGGAACAAACCGATCAGGGTGCCGACCCCGCTCAGGATGCCGTCCATGTTGTCCAGGAGATTGAAGGCGTTGAGCATTCCGACACACCAGAGCAGCCCGATGGGCCACAGCAGCAACGCCATGGTGGTGAAGTCGATGTTGGGGATGAGAAAGGCGATGGAGAGGAGGATCTGCCCAATGAGCTTGTCACGAGGACGAAGGTCCAACCGGTCGTCGACCAGTCCAAGCGCCAACGCGCCCCCGGCCAGGAACAAGGTCCACGGAACCGCGGCGCGGGGCAGCACGCCCTGCTGCCAAAGGTCTTCCAACAGGGGAACCTGCGGGGACAGGAGCACGAAAGCAAACCCGGCGGAGAGGGCGACGGCCAGCCCCCCGAGAAACGGGGTGGGTCGCCGGTGCACGCGATCCTGTTTGGGGTAGTCCAGGAATCCAGCCGCGATGGCCAAGGCCCGGCTGAGGGGTGTGAACACCAGCGCCAAAAGGAACGCGGCGATCAGGGTCAGCCCAGCCGCGATGGGAAATGTCGGAGGCCTCCCTTCGCAACAATACCGAAACGTCCGACGTGGATCGTCGGATGAGGGCGTGGGATTCCGAGACGGGTATGGAAACCCGATGGAGTCAAATAGCCACGTTCGGTATAGAGGCTCCCGGATTGGGGTTGCGAAGAATGTCAAAGGCCCGTAGCAGAAGAGATTAGGTTGGCCCCCGCAAGGGTGTCAAGAGAACGCGTCACCGCCGGCCGGGAGTTGATGCCCGGGACCCTGCGGCTATTGCCGCCCATCCCGGGCTCCCGTACGGTCCTTGCATGTGTGGCATCGTAGGATTCACCGGTCAATCCGGCTCCGAGCCGGGGCTGGTGGACCTGATCAACCCCATGACCGAGGCCCTCACCCACCGGGGACCGGATGCCGGAGGGGTCTGGGTGGATTCCCGCTCGGGAACCGCCCTGGGACATCGGCGCCTGGCCATCCTGGACACGGGACCCTCCGGGAACCAGCCCATGATCTCCGCCTCGGGGCGGTTCGTGGTGACCTACAACGGGGAGATCTACAACTTTCGCGAGCTGCGCGGGCAGCTGGAGGCACAAGACGACCCCCGTTTCCGTGGAGCGGGCGACACCGAGGTGTTGGTCGCGGCCATCGACCGATGGGGGCTCATGCCGGCGGTCGAACGACTGATCGGCATGTTTGCCCTCGGGGTCTGGGACACCACCGAACGGGCGCTGCATCTGGTCCGCGACCGGGTGGGCATCAAGCCGCTCTACCATGCGCGGGCGGCCGGTGCGGTGCTCTTCGCCTCGGACCTCGCCGCCCTGGAGCGCCATCCTGGTTTTGACCGGACCCTGGATCCCACCGCATTGGATCGGCTTCTTCGTCACAGCTCGATTCCCGCGCCGCGATCCATCTACACCCACGCGGCCAAGGTTCCCCCGGGATCGTGTCTCACCTTCCGCGGCGACCGGGAAACGCTGACCCACTACTGGTCCGCCGCCGGGACGGTGCGCACATCCCGGGAACACCCGTTCACCGGATCCCCGGAGGAGGCGATCGAGGTCACCGAGTCCCTGCTGCGTGACGCGGTGTCCTCCCGCAGGGTCTCGGACGTGCCCCTCGGTGCGTTCCTCTCCGGTGGCATCGATTCGAAGACCTGGTCGTGGCGCTCATGCAGAAACAGCAGGCGACCCGGGTGCGCACCTTCTCCATCGGGTTCGAGGACCCCCGCTACGACGAGTCCCCACAGGCCCGCCGGACCGCCGAGCGGCTGGGGACACGACACACGGAACTCCGGGTCGGCGATGCCGATCTTCTGGCGGTGATCCCCCAACTCCCCCGCATCTTCAGCGAGCCGTTCGCCGACCCGTCGCAGATCCCGACCTGGTTGGTCTCCCGGCTCACGCGGCAGTCGGTCACGGTCGCGTTGTCCGGCGACGGCGGGGACGAGTTGTTCGGGGGCTACAACCGGTATCGGTGGGGGCCGGCCCTGTGGCGCCGCATCGGACGCGTCCCGCAACCGCAGCGGCGGGCCGGAGGGCGCGCGTTGGGCGTCCTGGGGCCGGCCACCTGGGAACGGCTCTACCGGATGGCGCGCCCCGGGCTCGGGCCCTCGGGAGAGCTACGGGTTCCGGGTGAGAGCCTGGGAAAGCTCCCCATGCTCCTCGAGGCACCCCATCAACCCGCATTCGAGGACGCCATCCTCGCCGGATGGTCGCACCCCGAAAGCGTTCTCTCCATCCCGGGTCTTGCACCGTCGTTCCCGACCGCGCCGGACGGCCTCTCCCCCGCCGAGGGCATGATGCTCCGGGACCTTGAGCGCTATCTTCCGGATACCATTCTCACCAAGGTGGACCGTGCCTCCATGGACGTGAGTCTGGAAGTGCGGGTTCCGATTCTTGACCATCGAGTGGTCGCCTTGGCCTGGAGTCTGCCGCTGGACTACAAGATGCGTGACGGCGAGGGGAAGTGGATCCTGCGCGAGATGCTTGCCCGGCGACTGCCGCGGGCCGACTTCGAGGGGCCCAAGGCGGGTTTCGCCGTGCCGTTGGCGACCTGGTTGCGCGGCCCTCTGAAGGAGTGGGCCGGGGATCTGCTATCCCCCGCGTCGCTCGCCGCGAGTGGGCTCTTTGCTCCCACCACGGTGAGTCGTCTCTGGCGCGAGCACCTGTCCGGCAGTGATCGTCACCGACTCCTGTGGCCGCTCCTCATGGTCCAGGGTTGGTGGAACCGCCCGACACCAACTCGCGGTAGACCCGAAGATAGGCTTCGACCATCCGCTCCACGCTGAATCGCGGCGGCACGCCCCCCCCTGTCCTGGCCAGACCCAACGCGGCGACGATTTCCGTAGCCATCGCATCCGGGGACTCCAGGGACGCGGGGTCCATGAGACGCCCGGCCGCGTAGTCCCCCACGATCTCCGGAAGCGCGTCCACCCGGGTGGCCAGAAGCGGCAATCCGTGCGCCATCGCCTCCACCGCGGCGAGTCCGAACCCTTCCATGCGGGAAGGGATGAGCGCCAGGTCGCAGGCTCCCAGTGCGCTCGCGGCATCCTCGACATACCCGGGGAGCGCGACCCGGATGCGATCCGGCGTGGTGGCGGCCAGACGCTCGAGGTCCCCCCGTTGCGGTCCCTCGCCCAGGATCACCACCCCCATCGCTCCCCGGAAGGGATTCGCCGGGCAAGGCTGGGGAGGGACCTGAGCACCGCGTCCCAGCCCTTCAGCGGCACCAGCCGCCCCACACCGCCCAGCACCCGATCACAATCGGCGAAACCCCAACCGGACCGGACCTCCGCGACCTGCCGCGGATCCAGGGGCTTGGGGACCGCCACCCCGTTCGGGATGACCTCCACCGCGGCCGGATTGATTCCGGTCCGACCGGCGTGATAGTCCCGTACCGAAGCGGAGACCGCAGTGTACCGATCGCACCCGGCCCGGGTCAGTCGGTCGGCCCAGAACTGCCAGAAGCGGGACGGTCGACGGTCCGGCATGTGCACCGTGTTGACCACCCATGGGGGACGTGCGCGCCCCCGGTGCAAACGGGAAAGCAGTCCCGGGTGGAAGAGGTGCGCGTGCAGGATGTCCGGTGTCCCCTCCCGCAGGACCCGGGGAGCCCCGAACAGCGACGCCGGGTTGCTCCGGGTGATGCCCAACGAGGTCACCGGAATGTCCAGGGAACGCAGGGCGTCGACCACATCCCGCTCCCGCGGAAACGGCATGAGGCTGATCACCGAGGTGTCCACCTCCCTGGCGACGAGGCCCCGGCACAGGGAGACCAGGACCCGTTCGGCCCCGGCCGGCCGCAGCCCGGTGATGACGTGACGTACCTTGAGCATCCGCTGTGAATACAGGGTTCCCCGCCGACCCACAACCCCCATCCCCCGGCGTTGACACGATCCCGACCGCTCTCTAGGTTTCTGGGGTGACCGACCGCCTGATCGTTCCTCTCCTGGCCCTCCTTGCCGCCCTCGTCGTTGCCGGCAGTACCCTGGCTTCGTCGTGGGGTCCGTGGATCCTGCTGTGCGGTGGATGGGCCCTGGCGCTGATCCTGCACCGCCCGGTCACCGCCCTCGTCCTCACCCTCCTGCTGCTCCCCCTGAGCCCCGCACTTCCCGGAACCCTGGTGTCCCGTCTCACCGACTACGGGCTCCCCGCGTTGGCCCTCCTGCTGCTCCTGGCCGGACGTCACCTCGTGGGGCGCCGAGTGGAAATGCCGTCGGGAAAACTCTTCATCTGGTTTCTCCTGTTCCTGATCTGGACCCTCTTTACCGGTTTGCTGTCCCGGTTTCCCCAGGCCGGCATCGTCCAGGGCCTGCGCATCGGGGTCATGGCGGTCACCTTGGTGGCCTGTTGGAACCTCTTCACCCGCCGGAGCCTCGCCGCCACCCTGCTCACTCTGGCCCTGATCATCGTGCCCCTGGCCGGTTTCGGGGTGTGGCAGGTCGTTTCACGGGGCGTGACCGAGGTCCTCTATGCCCGGCTCCTGACACCGGATCGCCTGAGCGCGATCTACGTCAACCCGAACACGTTCGGTACGGTGATCGCCCATGCCATGGCCATTCTCACCCCGTTCGTTCTGGTGCGGCTGGGCCGACGGCAGGTCCAGCAACCGGTGCGGTCAAGTACCTAGCCCTGGTGTTCGGACTCCTCGTCCTGGGCCTCGGGCTGCTCACCACCTTTTCCCGCGGTTCGCTCCTGTACGTGGGCGGCACCGTCCTGGCGTTGCTCATGGCGTACCGCTGGCTGCGACCCTGGATCCTGGGCGGTGCGTTGACCGCGGCGGTCCTGTTCCTGGTGTTGCCGCTGCCCAAGTGGCTGTTCATGGGGCTCCGGCTCGGGGCCGGGGTGTCCCTGCGCGACGCGCTGTGGGGAGCGGGATGGGACATGATGGTGGAGCATCCCTGGACCGGGGTCGGCTCGGGAGGGGGCGTGTTCGAGGCGCATCGTTCGGCTTATGTCGATACCGAAGCCTTCTGGGCGCTCACCCATACCATCGGCGGGGCGGCCCACAACGTGTTCCTGAGCAAGGGAGCGGAGATGGGGATCCCCGGCACTGGTGCTGACCCTGGCCCTGTTCGCCCTTCTGATCCATCGGGTCCCGGCGGGACTGGTCCGGTTCCGCGAAGGGGATTGGTTGAGCGGGGCGGCGGCGGCCGGGATCGTCGGGCTTACCCTGCGCGCCTTCTTCGAGACCGGAAGCACCCTGGGAGGGTTCCAGCTCACCGACTCGCTCCTCTTCTTTCTCTTCGGGATGATCCTGCTTGGGGGGACGCGCTGGGGAAACACCGGCTCGACAACGGATCAGGAAGCGGTGACCGAGCTGCCTTTCCCGGCCAGTACTTCGTCGTAGAGATCCTGGATGCGGGCCACCATGGTCCGCACGTCGAAGCGCCGTCGCACCGAATCCCGCCCCCGGTCCCCCATCGTTCGGCGCAGGTCCGGCGCGCGCAACAACCGCTCCGCCGCCTCGGCCATTGCCGCGTCGTCCCCGAACGGGGTGAGGATTCCGGTGACCCCGTCCTCCACCACCTCCACCACGCCGTCCGCCGGCGTCGACACGACCGGGAGCCCCAGGGCGTACGCTTCCACCACCACCCGGGGCAACCCCTCGTAGCGCGAGGACAGGAGAAACAGGTCGCACGCACCGAGGATGCGCGGCACATCCTCGCGCAGACCCATCAGGTGCAAGCGTGAATGGGAGGCCGCCTGCGGGACCGCGCGCAACGCCTGCTCGCGATCGGGCCCGTCCCCCACGTGAACGACATGGGCGTCCGGCATGCGGTCAAGCATTCGCAACGCGGCGCGCAGGAACACTTCGGGAGCCTTCTGGTAGGCGAACCGCCCCACCGTTGCGGCCACCGGTGCCTCGGCCGGGATACCCAGCATCCCGCGCACCTCGGCCCGGGCGGCCGGGTTGGCCTGGAAACGATCCAGGGGGATGGCGCTCTCGATATGGACGTACTGCTCGGGGGTCCCCACGCCGGCCTCCAGCCCCTTTTCGCGGTCCCGCTCGGCAACCACGATGAGTCGATCGCTCCACCGCGCGGCCCGGCGTTCCGCGGCAACGATCAGCCCGTTCTCCCGTCCGCGGCGCGCCTGGGTCCATTGCCACCCATGGACGGTGTGGATCACCGCGGGGACCCGGCCCCGGTGGGCGGCGAGCCGACCGAGGATTCCCGCCTTGGACGTATGGGTGTGCACGACCTGGAAGGGATCCCCCTGGGCCGCCGCACCGCGCAGGAGCGCCGCCAGATCCCGGTAGGCCTGGAGTTCGGCCAACGGATTCACCTCGCGACGGAGCCCGGGGATGGCGTGCACGGTCACTCCCGAGGCTTCCGGTGAGGCGGGCAGGTTGCCTTCCGGTCCGGTCTGGGGGCCGGTGGCGATCTCCGCCCGGTACCGCGCGGGGTCGGCGAGGGTGCAGCTGTAGAGCGTGTTGAGCTGGGCTCCCCCCACGATCATACGGGTGATGGGATGCAACACCCTGCGCGGGGAGTTCATGCCGATCCCGAGCGCACCACGACCCATCCGAAGGCCAGGGAAGCCCCCAGCAGCGCTCCGGCCAGCGCGGTCAAGCCGCGCCTCGGCCGCACCCGGCGGTCGGGGGCCACGGCGTGATCGAGCACGTCCACGGTCGGCGTGTCCCGGACTTCCTCGACCCGGGCGATCTCCAACTGTTCGGCCAGTACGCGGTGGAGATACTCCTGGATGCGCAGGTCCCGAATGGACCGGGCCAGGTCGAGCCCCAGATCCGGGAGCCGGGCGATCTCCCGTTCCAGGGCTCCCAGCCGTGCCACCAGCTCCATGCGGACCGGGGCGGTGTGGGCCAACCCGATCCGGTCCAGCAGATCGAGTTGCACGGCGAGGGACATGCGTTCCCCGAGGAGGCTCCCCGCGGCCTCGGCGGCTTCGGTGAGATCCGAACCAAGAGCGGTGATGCCCTGTTCGGTCTGGGCCCCGGCCATGGCGGCATGAAGGGAGTCGATCGAGGCCCGCGACTGGGCGACCCGGACCTCCAGAAACTCGCGTTGCCGTCGCCCCGTGGTCGACTGCGCCCGACGGAACACGCGATCCAACTCGACGATGAAGTCGTTGGCCAGATCGGCGGCGCGCTGCGGGTCCTTGTCCTCGACCACCACGTGCAGGACCCCGGTCTTGGCCGGGATGAACCGGGTACGCGAACGCAGCACATCCAACGTCCTGACCCGAGTCGCCTGTTTGTAGACCGACTGCAGGTCGTGACGTTCGATCAGGGTCCGGGCCACCGTATCGCTTTCCAGAATAGCCAGGAAGACATCGAAGCGGGTCACCCCGGAACTGTACGGAAGGAAGCTCTCGAGACGAATCGCCGCCTCCAGCCCGGCCGCGCTGAAGATGGAGGGGGTCTCCTCGTGGGGCGGGAGAATCCGCGCGGTGGCCTCGTACCAACTGGGAAGAAGAAATGCCAGACCCAGGGAGAGGACCCCGGACACCAGACCGGTCAGGAACAGCAGACGCAGGTTCCGCTGCACGAGACGGACCCAATCCCCCAGGCCGGCTAGTTCAGTCACCGTCCGCCTCCAGCCGGCGACGCACCTCACCCCACGCATCCAGAAGCCGGGCCAGGAGCAGGGTCAAGACCCCCGCCGCCGCCACCGCCCCCAGCACGGTGAAGGTGCGCATGGGCCAACTCTTCACATCGGGAACCCGGGGCGGATCCAGGACGTCGACGGTCGGGATGTCCCGGGCTTCCTGGAGACGCGCTTCCTCGACCTGGGCGGCGAGCAGGGCAAAGGTGCGCTCGTGGATCCGCAGGTCCCGGAGAATCCGCGCCATGTCGGAGTTCAGCCCCGGAAGCCGGGCCAACTCCGCGTCCAGCGCTTCGATCTGCATCTCCATCGCCTTGAGCGCGGGGGCTTCGGGACCCAGGGAACGACGCATCACCGAGGCATCCGCTTCCAACCGCAACCGCTGCACCAGCAGTTGCGCTCCCACACCGGCTGCCCCATCGGCTTCCGGGGTCAGGGCCATTCCCCGGTTGTCGACCTGGTAGACCGCGAGCGAGTCCTCCAGGGCGGTCATGCGTTTGCGTACCGCGTCGACACGTCCCTCGAGAAAGTCCCGGGTGCGTCGGCCACTGGAGGTCCGGATGTCGCGGTTCACTTCGTCCAGCAGTTCGAGCAGCCTCCCCACGATGGCGGTGGCCCGCTCCGGATCGCGGTCCTGGAAGCCCACCACGAGGAGGTTCTCCCGGTTGGTGGCGATGGAGAGACTCCCGTACCAGCGGCGGAGAAAGCGATCCCGCGACCGGGTCTTCCACACCGTATCCAGGTCGAACTCGGCGCGGATCCGTTCGGCGACCCGCTCGCTCTTGAGGATGGCCTCCTGGATCTCGGACTCCCCCGAGGTGAGCCCGGGCAGACTGAGGTTTCCCAATCCGCCACCGGCCATGGCCATTGCCGCGCCCAGAAGCCCGGACCCGGACGAGTCCTGGGGAAGCAGCGAGGCGCGGGCCGTATAGCGCACCGGGACCACCAGCACATAGATCACCGAAGCCACGGCAACCAGCGCGGTCCCCCCCACCACGAGAACCCGGTGACGCCAGATGAAAGCCAGGAAGTCGGCCAGGGTTCCCGACCGGGGGTCCTCGCCCACTAGTTGCTCACCGCCGCATCCACGACAAGCACCAGCGCCGCGGCCGAGGCGGCCACCGAAATCACCTCGGTAAAGGTCTGCCAGAACGACTTGCCGGTCTTCTCCGGAATCCACAGCAGATCCCCGGGGGCCATCTCCTGGACGTCACCGGCGAACTGGATGTCCCCCGAGTTGCCCCGGGCGAGCCGGGCCTTCCCCGGGTCGGCATTCTTGCCGAGCCCTCCCGCCGCGTTCACGTAGTCCCGGGCGCTCCAGCCGCTGGTGTAGTCGTAGAGACCGGGGTTCTTCACCTGCCCCGTGACCTCGATCCAACCACCCCAGCGGGGCACGGTGATGACGTCTCCCGTTTCCAGGATGGGGTCCAGCCCGGCCGTCATATCGACCACCGACTCGCGACGGGGCTGACGGGTGATGGCCTCGACAAACGCCTTCTCCCCCACCGGATCGGGGACCCGGATGGAGTCGGCCGCGAAGACGCGGGTCATGATGACGCGGTTGGCCAAGCCATCCTCGAGCAACCCGCCGGCCAGCCGCACCGCCTCCGAAAGCCGCGTCCGTCGCGAGATGATGGGCACCGGACCGGGGAACTGGACCGCGCCGCGCACCAGCACCGACATGTCGGTGCGCCAGTCGCCCCGCGCCCGCACCAGCACGTTGTCGCCGGCCTGGAGCGGGACCTGCACGATGCCGTCCATCACCTGCTGCAGGTTGACCGAGAGCGTGTCCCATGTTCCGGTTTCCTGGAAGCGTTGGATCAACGCATGGGACCGGTCCGCCTGGGGAAGGAGTCCGATCCATCCCAGCATCTCTCCCAGTTCGTCCCCCTCGACAAAACCGTACGCCCCCGGATACTGGAAGGCGCCCAGGAAACGCAGCCGGTGGGTGCGATGGGGCACCACGACCACGTCGCCGTCGATCAGGGTCGGGTTCCCCGAGAGGTCCCCGCCAAGCAGGAACCGGAACAGGTCCGCGCTGCGCTCCGTCCCATCGGCGCCGCGAATGACGATGTTGCGCACGTCGGCAGAGTCGCGGAACCCCTCCGCCGCGGCCAGCACCTCGCTGACCCGGGTCACCGCGCTGGCCCGCACCGCTCCCGGTGCGACGACCGCGCCGGTCACATAGACCTTGAAGGCGCGGGTGCCCCGCAGGAGGAGCTTCAGTTCCGCCTCGCGAACCAGGTGCCGACCCTTGCCCAGGACCTCTTCCCGCGCCTGGGTCAGGGTCCTACCGGACAGGGCGAAGGTGCCCAACTGGGGAAACGTGACACTCCCGTCGGCCGCGATGACGTTCTCGGAACTCAGGGAATACGCCCCCAGCACCTCCAGCCCCAGGAGGTCGCCCGGTCCCAGGACGTAGGTGTCCGGGTCCACCGGGCCGGTGCCCAGGAGGGCCAGGTTGCGCTGTTCCAGAAGCAGGGCCCGGTCGCCCGCGCTGCTCGCGCTGAGTCCCTGGAGAGCAGACGTGGGATCGGAGGGAACGGCCTGTGCGTGGAGAACACAGGGAAGCAGCATGAGAAGCAGGAACATCGAGGCGAGAGGTCGAAGTGTCGATCCTCCGGTCAAGCGTTGCCCCCCGAGGTGGGTGTTTCCTTTGCGAAGCCGTCCAGGATCGCCGCGATCCGTTCGCCGGTGCGACCATCCCAGAGCTCCGGGATACCGCCCCGCTTCCCACCCCCCGCGAGCGCCTCCAGACCCGCCGCGACAATGGCCTTGGGATCGGTGCCCACGAGATGGTTGGTGCCCTCGGTCACCGTGACCGGCCGCTCCGTGTTGAGCCGGGCGGTGAGACAGGGCACCCCCAGGAACGTGGTCTCTTCCTGGATCCCACCCGAGTCTGTAACGACGAGGGCGGTGTTGTCCATCAGATGGAGGAAGTCCAGGTACCCGAGGGGGTCCACCAGCCGCAGTCCCGGGTTCTTCTCCAGCACCGGCATGAGACCAAAGGACTCGATCCGGGCCCGGGTGCGGGGATGGACCGGGAAGATGACCGGTTTCTCGCCGGATAGACGGGCCAACGCGCCCAGGATCCCCCGGAAGGTCTCCGCCACATCCACGTTGCTGGGGCGATGCAGGGTGACCAGGACGTAGCCCCGTTCGCTCAGACCGAGCTCGGTCAACGCGGTGCTTTCCTTGGCCCGCTCCCGGTGGGCGACCAGGGAGTCGATCATCACGTTCCCCACGAAGTGGATGCGTTCCTCGGGAACGCCTTCCTCGCGCAGGTTGGGCGCGGCGTCGGCACACGAGGTATAGAGGTCATCGGCGATGGCGTCGGTGACCAGACGGTTGATCTCCTCCGGCATGTCCCGGTCCCGGGAGCGGAGGCCTGACTCCACATGACCAAGCCGGATCCGCATCTTCGCCGCGACCAGCGACGCGGCCAGGGTGGAGTTCACGTCCCCCACCACCAGCACGTAGTCCGGCTGGTGCTCCAGGCACAGGGCCTCGAACTCGGTCATGACCTTGGCCGTCTGCACGCTGTGACTGGCCGACCCGATGCCCAGGTACACATCCGGTCGGGGCAGACCGAGGTCCTCGAAGAAGACCTTGGACATGGCCTCGTCGTAGTGCTGTCCGGTGTGGACAAGGAAAGGGGTCAGGGAGGGGTAGGACCGCATGGCATCGATGATGGGGGCGATCTTCATGAAGTTGGGACGCGCCCCAACCACGCAGGCCACTTTCATTGGCCGGCGTACATGCGATCGTAGTAGTCGCGGAACGCCCCGCTCTTGATCCGTTCCCACCAGGTGCGGTGCTCCGTGTACCAGCGGATGGTCTCCGGCAGCGCCACCGGCACGGTGTGCTGGGGCTCGAAACCCAGCCGGTCCCGGATCTTCTCCGCCTTCATGGCATAGCGGCGATCATGACCCAGCCGGTCCTTGACGTGGTTGAGCAGGGTCTTGGGCTTGCCCAGGGTCTCGAGGATGATGTCCGCGATCTGGAGGATGTCGTACTCGTTCCCCCCGGCGATGTTGTAGATCTCCCCCTCCACCTGGTCCGCGTCCGCGGTGAGCAGCACCTCCAGGGCGCGGCAATGATCCGCGACATGGATGTAGTCCCGCTGGTTCTTCCCGCTGCCGTAGACCGGAAGCTCCTTGTCCTCCATGGCATTGGTGGTAAAGAGAGGGATCATCTTCTCCGGGTACTGGTAGGGACCGTAGTTGTTGCTGCAGCGGCTGATCACCACCGGCAGACCGAACGTGGCCCAGAAGGCGTGCGCCATGGCGTCGCCTCCCGCCTTGGCCGCACTATAGGGATTGCGCGGCTTGAGCGGGGCCTCCTCGTCCACCGGGTCGTCCATGACCTCGCCGTAGACCTCATCGGTCCCCACCTGGAGAAACCGGGTCACCGGATACCGGCGCGCCGCGTTGAGCAGAGTGAGCGGCCCTTCGATGTTGGCCCGGATGAGCAGCGACTGGTCCTCGATGCTGCGGTCCACATGGGTCTCGGCGGCGAAGTTGGCCACATAGTCGGCCTCTTCCATGAGCGGCGCCACCACCGCCGGATCGGCGATGTCCCCCTTGACGAAGCGGAACCGGGGGTCCCCCTCGTGGCTCTGGTGGTTCTCGAGGTTTCCGGCGTAAGTCAGCTTGTCCAGGCAGATTACCTTGACGGTTCGGCCGGGCTCCAGGAGCTGATGGACGAAGTTGGTGCCAATGAAACCGGCCCCGCCGCCCACCAGCACGGTGGTGTTCTCCAGGCGTCGGTCGCTCATGCCCGGTCCGGTCCCGCGGGCATGCCGCGCCCCACCCCGATGTGAACAAACCCGTGTTCACGCATCTGGGTGGGTTCATAGATGTTCTTGGTGTCGACGATCAGGTTCCCCCGCATCAGGGTCCTGAGACGGGCCAGGTCGAGGGTGCGAAACTCGTTCCACTCGGTGGCGATGACCACCGCGTCCGCTCCTTCCACCGCCTTGTAGACATCCTCGGTGTAGGTGATGTCCGCCGCCACCTGCCGTGCGTTGGGCACGGCTATGGGATCGAAGGCGCGCACATCGGCTCCCCGATCCTTGAGGTAACGCGTGAAGTCGATTCCCACCGAGTCCCGGATGTCGTCGGTCTGGGGCTTGAACGAGAGACCCAGAACGGCGATGGACTTGCCCTTCACGCTCCCCAGTTCCCGCTCGGTCCGGGTCATGAGGCGACGACGCTGTTCCCGATTGACCTCGATGGTGGCCCGCACGATCTGGAGCGGATACCCGTGGGCCCGGGCCAGATGATCCAGGGCTTCGGTGTCCTTGGGGAAACAGGACCCGCCGTAGCCGGCCCCGGCGTGGAGGAACTTCTTGCCGATGCGGCGGTCCAGGCCGATCCCCTTCTCCACCGTCTTGACGTCCGCCCCCACCAGCTCGCACAGGTTGGCCATCTCGTTGATGAACGAGATCTTGGTGGCGAGGAAAGCGTTGGCCGCGTACTTGATGAGCTCCGCCGTCTCCACCGTGGTCCGCACCAGGGGGGTCTCGTTGAGGTAGAGCGGCTTGTAGATGTCGGCCAGCACGTCCGCGGCCCGGTCGCTCCAGGTGCCGATGACCACCCGGTCCGGACGCATGAAGTCCTCGACCGCGCTCCCCTCCCGGAGGAACTCCGGGTTGCTGGCCACATCGAAGGCATGGTCGCCGTTGCGCTGGGAGTGGACCAGATCCCGGATCCGGGCTCCGGTGCCCACCGGGACCGTGCTCTTCTGGACGATCACCTTGTAGCCGTTGATGTGCTTGGCGATGTCCCGCGCGACCTGGAAGACGTACTGGAGGTCGGCCTCGCCATCCGTACCCCGGGGAGTCCCCACGCAGATGAAGATGACCTCGTTCTCGCGAATGCCGGCGGCGAGATCCGTGGAGAAGTTGAGGCGCCCCTCACGGCGGCTGCGGTCGATGAGTTCTTCCAGTCCGAATTCGTAGAACGGTACCTTGCCGGCCTCGAGGCTCTTGATCTTTTCCTCGTCGGCATCCACGCAGGTGACCGCGTGGCCAAAGTCGGCCAGGCAAGCGCCGGTCACCAGGCCGACGTAACCCGTTCCTACCATGCAGATGCGGCGCATTGCAGCGTCTCCTTAAAGTCGTTTCGAGAGGCGGGAAAAGCGACGGAAGAGTATAGCGGGCGCTAGGTTGCCCTTCAAGCGGACACCTGGTTCGACACCAGACCCTCGAACAGCCCGATCATCCGTTCACCACCACGCTTGGGGCGAGGCCCCATGTCGAACCCGGTCCCGGGCTGCTGATCCCAATCGCTGCCCAAGGGCGGCATCCGCAGCCAATCTCACCATCGCGCCGGCCAGGGCGGCAACGTCTTCGGGAGGGACCAGGAGTCCCTCCTTGCCCGAAACCAGGGTGTTCCGCAGGCTCTCCACATCCGTCGCCACCACCGGTAAGGCGTGGCTCATTGCCTCCATGACGCCAAGTGGATGACCTTCGAAGTGGGTGGCAAGGACAAAGAGGTCCGCATCCGCCAGATAGGGAGCGGGGTCGTCCACGAACCCGGTAAAGGTCACCTGATCCTCGAGTCCGAACCGAGACACCTCGGCGACAATACCGGGTCGGGTGGGGCCGTCCCCGACCAGGACAAGACGTGCCGGTGTCTCCTGGGTCAGGCGGGCAAACGCCTGAACCAGGGTCCGATGGTCCTTCTGTGGCCTGAAGTTCGCCACGCTGACCACGGTCAGCGTCTCCCGGTCGGGCCTACGCTCTTGCGGTTCGGGGAGCCGCGCGAGCGCGTTGGGGATGAGAACAACACGCTCCGGAGAGGCCCAACCGTGGCCGGTGAGCAGGGTCTGGATCTCCTCGCTGATGGCGACATGCCGGCGAATCACACGCCCTCCCAGACGCGCAAGGAGTCGGGAGCCCTCGCGCCGGATGCCTCCCGCTGCTTGGGCGTCCTGAAGCGCACGGGGCGGATTGTGCCAGTGATAGACAACCGGAACCGGACACCCTCGGGGATCCAGGGCGAGAGCGACCGGAAGCGAGTAGCCGAAGTGCAGATGCACCACGTCGACCCCACGCAGCTTCACCAGGCGTCTCAGGGTGCGAGGGAATCCACGGGCCACGGGGTGGCGAATCGAGGGCAACACCAGGGACTCATCCGGTCCACCCATCCTCGGCATCCAGGGGCTGGGCGTAGGGAAAGGCGATCGTCATGCGATGTCCGCGAGCACCCAGCGCCGCCTTCAGGTTCTCCATGGTGTCGATCATTCCGCCTGCAAACGGAGGCGAGTAGTCGAGTACTTCCAGGACGTGCATGGTCAAGACTCCGGCCGGGACGTCAACCACCGGTCCCGCAGCCGTTGCTCGGCCCACAGGACTTCCTCGACCCGACCCCACCTGCAGGCCAACGCATACACCGAAAGACCGGCCCCCCAGGCTACCGCCTGGCTCGCCAGCCCCCCCAACCCGGAATCGAACTCAAACCGGGTTGCCACCTGCGCGACGCCGAACGCCACCCCTGCCGCTACAGCGCTAGCGGGGAGCACGACCCTGGGCGCCGGTATCACCTCGCTCACGGACCCCAACATGTCGCGCACCGCGAGAATGCAAAAGACGATGCTGAAGCCGGCGGTAGCCAACGCCAGCCCGGCGACGCCCAGGAATCGAACGAAGAGGAGACTGAGCGCCAGCTTGAAGGCCAGCGCCACGACACGGAAACGCAGCACCCTTCCGTGGCGGTCCGAGGCATAGCCCGCGTAGAGCAGGATCGCGGACATGCCCAGGAAGGGCAAGCCGATCGCATAGCCGACCAGCGCCGACGCGGTGAGCAGGGTATCGCCGGCCTCGAAGGCGCCCCGTTCATAGATTGCTCGAACCAGTGGCACGCGAACCACCAGGATCATCGCCGCAACGGGTAGCAAGACCCCCACCATGACCCGCACCCCACGCACCGCCAAGGCCCGGAAAGCATCTCGATCTCCCTTGGCGTGGAGCCGGGCAAGCTCGGGAAACAGGGGAACTGCCAGGGCCAAGGCGAGGATGTTGAACGGTGCTTCGTACAGCGTGCGTGCATACGCCAGCGCCGAGATGGATCCATCCCCCAGGGATCGGTTGGCCAGAGCACGGTCGATCAAAGGAAAGACGAGTGCCGTCGCCTCGATGGCCACGAGCAGGACGACGGACGACACAACTCCCACCTCGAGGCCGGCGCCCCCCCGACCGCGAAACCCGCGCCAACAGGATGGGGCCATCATCACCAGAGGTATCGCGGCCCCGGACAACGTTCCCCATGTCAGTGCTTGAATACCGGAGGACTCCGCAAACAGGAAAACCGTCGCCGCCACGACCGTTCCGACCATCAAGGATGCCACGGTGGGCAGTGCAAAGCGTCGCCACGCATTCAGGATGGCCCGAGTCAGCCCCTCCCAACCCCGAAGTACCACGATGATCGCAAGCAACTGCAAGAGCCGTGTGGCTTGGGTCGCGGCCTCCGGCGCAAGCTCGGGGGCCAGCATGGCAACCAGGGGGCGAGCCATCAGCGCAAGCACCACGGCGACCCCTCCAAGGACAAGGGTCATTCTCACGGCGTAGACCCTGGCCAGGGCGGAGGCGGCTACCGCGGATTGAGTGCCGGCCCGAACGTATGCGGGCAGAAAGGCATTCAGGGCAACATAGAGGGCCACGGTTCCCAGGATGTCCGGGATGGTGAAGGCGATCAGGAAGGCATCCAGCTCGCTTCCGGCTCCGAAAGCACGTGCAACTACGATCTCACGGACCAGAGCAGCCAGCTTGCCCAGGATGGACAAGCTGGCAAGGAGGAGTGCGGTCGCAGCGAAGCGGGAACCCGTCCACGCTCTTCCCGAATCCGCACCTCTCACGCTCCCTGCATGTCCTCCAGGATGGCCCGCGCCGCAGCCGCGGGATCCTCGGCCTGCGTGATGGGACGCCCCACCACCAGGTGGGTCGCGCCCTTGGCCAGGGCTTCGCGCGGGGTGGCAATGCGGGCCTGATCCTGGACCCCGGTTCCCGCCGGACGAATGCCGGGGGTGACGTAGATGAAGTCGTCGGGGAGCCCCGCGCCGTGCAGCGCTTCCAGCTCGTGCACCGAGCAGACCACGCCGTCCATGCCGGCCTCGGCCGCGCCCTTGGCGAAAGCCAGGACCCGCTCGCGCACGTTGTCGTCGCGGTACACCCCGGGATACTCGGACCCGTCGAGGCTGGTCAGCACGGTCACCGCGACCAGCTTGAGCTTGCGCTGGTTGGACTCGTCCCGCGCTTTGCGTGCCGCGCGCATCATGGCCGGCCCACCCGCGGCATGCACGGTGAGCATCTCCGCGTGCCAGTGCGCCGCCGCGTCCACTGCGCCGGCCACCGTGTTGGGAATGTCGTTGAGCTTGAGGTCCAGGAAGATGCGTTTGCCCAGGGATTTCAGGGCCTGCATGGCATCGGGACCGGTTCCGGTGAAGAGCTCCAACCCCACCTTGACCCAGTGCACGTCGTCACCGAGTCTGCGGGTCATTTCCAGGGCAGGAGAAAGGCGGGGCACGTCGAGGGCTACGATCAATCGGTCGTTCATGGTGCGCGCAGATTACGCGGTTCCGGGGCCCTCGTCCACCGCGCGCGGGCCCAGAAGCCACTCCTCGTCCACGGTGACGCTCCCCACCAGGGCCTCCATGGAGTCCATCCCGTGCCGGACCAGGTAGCCCCCCAGCCCGTCCACGATGCGGGCCGGGGTAGTGGGATCGGCGTAGACCGCGGTCCCCACCTGCACCGCCTTGCACCCCGCGATGAGGAACTGCAGGGCATCGTCCGTGGTCCCGATGCCCCCGATCCCGATCACATCGCAGCCCAGGACCCGCAGTAGCTCCCAGCATTTGACCAGGGCCACCGGCCGGATGGCCGGACCGCTGAGACCACCCACACCCCGCTTGAGCACCGGGACCCGGCGCTCCACGTCCAGGGTCATCCCCAGCAGGGTGTTGATCGCGGCGAGACCGTCCGCCCCGGCATCCAGACAGGCCTTCCCCACATCGCTGATCCGGGTCACGTTCGGGGTCAGCTTGGCCCACACCGGCTTGCGCGTCACCGCACGCACCGCGGTCACCACCTGCGCGGCCAGGTGCGGGTGGGTGCTCATGTCGAGCCCCCCCTCCTTCACGTTGGGACAGGAGATGTTGAGTTCCAGGGCGTCGCAGCGGGGAACGGCGTCCAGGCGCTCGGCGAGGCGTGCGAAGTCCTCGGGCCCGTAGCCGCCGATGGAGACCACCACCCGCGTGTCGATGCCCTCCATGAGCGGAAGTTTCTCGTCCAGATAGCGCTCGATCCCCACCCCCTCGAGACCAATCGAGTTGAGCATCCCGGCCGGGGTCTCGGCGATCCGATGGGGCGGGTTCCCGGCACGGACCTCCTCGAAAATCGTCTTGGTGACCACCCCGCCAATCAGCGCCGGGTCCAGAATCGGCTTGAGGTCCGCGCCGTAACCCCCTGTGCCGGAAGCAACCAGCACAGGATTCTTCAGAGCAAGTCCGCCGGCGACCATCGAGAGGTTCGGGCTATTCATGGGGCATCCGCTCCCAGTCGATCCGGTGCGCCTCAACCACCGGGCCCTCCACGCACTGCATGAGGAACCGGGTTTCGTCGAGCAACGGAACCGCGCAGCCACGGCACAGGCCCAACCCGCATCCGTACACCCCCTCCAGGCTCACCTGGCAGGCGAGGTCGTGTTCCTTGGCCAGTGCCGCGGTGTGTCGCAGGAGAATCTCGGGACCGCAGGCATAGAGCACCGGGTCGTCGGCCAGCCACTGGGGACGACCGGTCCGGATCGCGTCCAGCACGGTCCCGGCGTGCCCGAGGCTGCCGTCGTCCGTGGCCAGGAGCAGATCCTGTTCCCCGATGCGATCGAGGGCAAAGAACAGGTCGCGGGAGCGGGCGCCGAAAGCAAACCGCAACGACGCATGCCCTTGATCCCGGAAGAGTCGGTACAGGTAGAGAAGCGGCGCGGCGCCTCGGCCCCCCGCGACCAGAAGGGCGGGCCGGTCCGCATCCATGCGGTAGGGGGCGCCCAAAGGACCCAGGCAATCCACCGCGTCCCCTTCGCGCCATCGCGACATGGCCAGGGTGCCCTCGCCCACCACGCCGTAGAACAACTCGACGATGGCGGCGTCCGGGGTGCGTCGGAACTCGACCACGCCGAAGGGGCGGCGAAAGATGGGATCCCGCGCCCCGCCGGTGCGCAGGTTCAGGTACTGACCGGGGAGCGGAGCGGGATAGTCGGGGGGGAAGGCCAGCTCGAGCCAGAAGAATCCGGGATGCGTCTCACGCTGGCGGTGCACACGCGCCCGGTCGAGTCGGGGTTCGACCGACGTCATAGACCTCCCCTAGTCCGCGCCGGGTTTGGCGTCGGGATCCTTGGTCGCCTTCGCGTCCTTCTTGGGCGTCTCATTTTTCTTCGGTGCCTCCGCGTCCTTCTTCGGCGCCTCCGCGTCCTTGGCCGGCTTGACCGCCGGCGGATCCTTCTTCGGCGGCTGGGTCGTCCGGGTGTTCCGCGGGGACTCCGGGCGGGCCACAGTCTCCGGGACGCCGGCCACCGGCGTCGCGCCCTTCATGACCGGAGTGTATCCGTCGGCCGGCACTTCATGGGGATCCAGCGTCTTGCCGCTGCGTCCCGTGGGAAGCGGTCGGACCGCCGGCACGGCCGCAACCGGTGCGGGGTCGCCATCTCCCGCCATGGCCGCTCCGGCGGTCACCGCGGCTCCGGTCGCCGCGGCCCCGGTCGCCGAGACCGTGGCGGGATTCTGCACGACGCCATGACCGGCCGCATCGGCAGGCAGGGTGTTCTGCGCAACGGGTGCCGCTGCTCCCTGGGGGGGCGGGAGGGACGCCTCGCCCGGCTGACCGCCTTCGGCCGCATCCCGTCGTCTTCGCTCCAGGAGTTCCGCCTGGCGAGCCGCCATGCTCTGCGCCTCGGCGCTTGACTGGCCGGCCAGGGCGCCTGCCGCGGCCACCCCCGCGGCATCGCCCGTGCCGTTGGCCCCTGCCGTATTGGCTCCCGCTGGGTCGGCCGGGAGCCCCTGGGCTTCTCGCTGAGCCGCGGCCAGGGCCTGCTCGGCAAACTCCACGCTGTCCCGCGCCGCGAACAGGGCCAGGTTTTCCGGGTCCCGCAGCATGGCAAGGGTGGGGCCGTAGTAGTCCGCTTCCTCGGGTTCCCGAGCCGGACCCCGCAGGAGTCGCCGGGCGCGACGACCATACTCGGTGTTGGCATACTGGCGCATGACGTCGGCGTACTGGGCCCGGCCGCGTGCGGTGTCGGCCATCGCGTAGAACTGCACCCACGCCTGGGCCAACGCCGCCTTGCCCGCGTAGTCGGATCCGGCGAAATCGTTCTCGATCCCCCGATACTCCTCCAACGCGCGCTCCGGTTTGTCCTGCTGGAAGAGATAGAGTTCCGCCTTCATGAAACGCGCCTCGACCGCCGCCTTGTTCGCGGACCCCGACGTGTCCTGCGCCGTAGCCTGGAGCCGGGCCATGGTGTCCTTGAGGTTGCGCGCCTTGCGTTGCGCGGCGTCGGTGAAAGCCGAGCGTCCCTGGGTGGATACCTTCTCGTAGGCTGCTTGCGCCTCGGGAAAGTCCTCGAGGTAGATCTCGCAGGTGTAGCCGATCTGGTACTGGGCCTCGGCCGCGAACGGAGTGCGGGGATACTCCGCCACCACCTGCTCGTAGGCCTCGATCGCGTCCCACGGGCGCTCCATCTTGGCCAGCACCGTCCCCTCGCGCAGCATGACCTTGGCCAGTTCACGTTCCGCTTCGTTGTTGATGTCACGCACCCGCTTGCGTTGCTGTTCCTGCTGGGCCTGGGCCTGGGCTCGCGCCGCGTTGGGGTCGACCTGGTTGGCCAACTCGGTCGGACTCGGCACGGTGACGCCCTGCGGCAGTTCGTCTTCGTTGTTGGGAAGGTTCGGATTCCGTGGGTCCGGGGACGGATTCCCGGTGGTGTTGTTCGGGTTGTTCGGGTCGTTGGTGGCAAACAGGTTCGGATCGTTGGGGTTGGTCGAGGCCGGCGTCGCACCCCGCACGCCCAGGGAGTCCCCGTTGTCGGCCAGGAACTGCCGGGCCGCGATGGAGTCCTGGTAGGCAGCCTCCGCCGCGGCCTGGAGGTCCGCCTCCAGTTGCTGCCGCTCGGCCCCGCTCATCCGACCGCCGAAGACATTGGGATCGAGGTCCCGCGCCAAACCCACGTACAACCCATAGGCCTCGTCGAGACGCCCCTGTCGCTCGAAGCAGTCCCCCAGATGGAGAATCGCTTCCTGGCGTTGCTCGGCGTGGGGCGAACGGCCTGCGACCTGGTTGAAGTAGGACTCCGCCTCCTCGTACTGACCTCGTTCCAGGAGGACCCGGCCCAGACGCAGTCGCGCGTCCCACTCGCGGTCCCCACCCGGGTCGTCAGCGAGAAAGGCCAGAAAGGCGGCCTCCGCCGACTCGAGGTCCCGTTCGTTCCACTCCGCGTCGGCGAGCAGGTACTCCACTTCGTCCCGTTCGTCGAAATCCGGATAGGAGGCCAGCAACGTGGTCCAGGTCTCCGCCGCCGTCTCGTAGTTCTCCAGGGCAAACTCGGTTCGCCCCAGCCAGAACCAGGAATCGGGGACCAGGTTGCTGTCGGGAAAGCGCTGCGGGAAACGGGAGAATCCCTGGCGCGCCGCGAGGTAGTCCCGCCGCCCGTAGTAGGCCTTGGCCCGCAGGAGATGGGCGTCGTCCTGCCACTTGCTGCCGGGGTAGTTGGCGATCATCTTGTCGCACTTCTCGATGCAACTGTTGTAGAGGCCGGCCGAGCGGCTGCCGCGGGTGCCGCTCTGCGCGCTGAGGTTGGCGCCCGCGCGCGCCTCGGTGCGTGCCGCGCCCTCCGCGTCCCCGTAGTATTTCTTGGCGTGGTAGAAGGTGTTGTAGTAGGCGCACCCCCCGAGCGAGCCGGACAGGGACAGCACCACCACCAGCGCGCCGGCGCCTCGAAGTGCTCTCCTGATCATCCTGCCCGGTGTCGCCATCACGATGCGCGGTCTCCCTCTACCAGTAAGCCAATATACGACAGATGCTTAGATTCTCCTACGGGGGGAGGGTCCCCCAACGAGCTACAACACACCCTTCAACCCTTGTACTACCCGTGAATCTCCTCGGAGTTCCCATCCGAAACCGAACCAACGCGGGCGCTAACACCCGCTCCCGTGGTCGGTTGGCCCCACCGCCCTGTTGGGTCACAATAGCCCGATGAACAAGCGTCACCTCTGGGTTGCCGGCGCCCTGGCCGGGCTGTTCCTTGGCGGGTGTGCTTCCGGGCCCAAGCCCCGGGGGCTTGCCGGGGTCGGCGCCTGCGCGGTGGGGCCCACGGAGAACCAGGCACCGCGCCCCCTGCGGGTCCTGCTTTCCGACGCGGTGCTCCCCGAGCACGCGCCCAATCCCACCAACGAGGCGGAGCGTCTGGTCTTTCGGCAGCTCTACGCCGGTCTGGTGCGCTGGGACTGCGACGGCAAGGCCCAACCCGACCTGGCGCGGTCCTGGGAAGGGCGCGAAGCCGGTCGCATCTGGACCTTCACCCTGGAGTCGGAGGCCCGTTTCCATGACGGATCACCGATCGACGCCGGGTCGGTGCGCCGGGCCTGGACCGCGAACGCGGCTCGCCCCCGGGGTGGCGCCGGCGTCTGGGCCTGGGTGGATCCGGAGTCGGTGACCGTGGTGGATTCCCGGCGCCTGGAGGTACGGCTGCATCGCGCCCTCGAGGACGCCCCCATCCTGTTTGCCCACCCGGGACTGGCCGTCACCGGCGAGGCGACCCATCGGGATTGGCCGTCGGGATCGGGCCCCTACCGGGTGGCTTCGGTGTCCGCGAGCCGGTTGTCCCTGGAGCCGGCGCTCGACGACAAGGGACGCCCCCGCGCCCTGTCCCCCATTGACTTCGCCCTGCGGCCGGGGGATGACGTGCGGGACTGGCTGGCCGAGGCCGACCTCGCCCTCACCCGCCTCCCCGCGGTGCGGGAGTTCGCCGGGACGCTGGGTTTCGCCGAGGCCGACCTCGGTCCCACCCACGCCTATGTGCTGATCTCCCCCCGGCTCGACGGCGCGGAGCCGGCCAGGATGGACCCCGGGTTGCGTGAGGACCTGGTCCGCGACGCGACCGGGAACGCGCGGGCGCCCGGGTTCGACCTGTTGTGGATTCCGTGGCAGGAGAGCCCGCAGCCTACCGAAACACTCCTGGGCACCCGCAACCGCATCGTCTTTGGCCCCGACGCCGAGGCGCGCCGGTTGGCCGAGCGTCTCAGCGCAGTGACCCGGGCCGGCGACACCGGCGCCACCGACGACGTTCTGGCCCGCGTCTTTCCCGATGCCAACGACACGGAGCCGTCCGCGGTGGAGTTGACATCCGAGGCGCTGGCGCGGGCGGTGGGGGACGGGCAGGACCGCGCCTATGTCCTGGCCCTTCGCCGATTCGACTCCGGATACGCCACCGCGATCGCCGGTCTCAGCGGCGCCCCCTGGTTGGCCGGCCTGCCGGTGATGCGTGGCGTGGCCGATCCCCAGGCGCTGCAGGGGGCCCTGGCCCCGCTTCTGGAGACCCGCACCACGGTGCTGTATCGCGGGGACCTCGGGCCCTTCCGGATCGACGGCGACGGGACCCTCCGGTTGGAAGCGGCCGGCGGGCCGGTGGAGCCGTTGCCGTGAGTCTCCGGCTACGCATTCTCCTGGGGTCCTGTCTGTTGGCGTTGATCCCCATTCTCGTGCTCGGGATCGGGGTGCGGCACGAGGTCACCGCCCGGCTCTCGGGCCAGTACACCGAGAACGTCGAGGCCATGGCGGCCTACCTGGAGACCGAGTTCACCGAGGAGTCCTCGGAGCTCGAGGTCAAGCTCACCGCCCTCGCGGCGGAGATCCGCGAGGACAACCGTTTTCGGCTGGCCCTGCTCGACGAGGCGGGCGGCGCCGACGAGGCTCCCTACCTGCGGGACTTTGCCCAGCGGGCCATGGGACTGATGGGTCTCGCGGTGCTCCAGGTCCAGGATGCGCGGGGACGGATCCTGAGTTCGGGTCACTTCCGCAACGAGTACGGTCGGGAAGAACTCCAGGTGCTCCGGGCCCTGGCCGCCGCTCCCCAGGGCACCGGCCTCCTCAACGCCCGCACCCCCGAGGGAACGCTGCTGGGGTTGGCCCGGGTGGACTCGTTGCGGATGGGCGCGACGCGTTTGTACCTGGTCGCCGGCATCCCCATCGAGCGCCGCTTCCTACGGGGGCTCGCTCCACGCGGGTCGGTCACCCTCGTGCACCCGGGCGGCGTGCGCTCCAGCGACAACACACTCGCGGCGCGCATGGATTCCGTCCTTGCCGCGGGGGGGCCCTGGCGCGATGCCCTGCCCACGACCGCCTATCGGGTCCTCACCCACCCGGTTCCCATGGTGGTCGCATCGGGCGAAGACGCGAAGCTGGTCCAGGCGCAGTTCGTGGTGAGCTATCCCCTCGATGCCCTCACCCGGACCACCCGCAACCTGACCCTGTGGCTGCTGGTCGCCGGCGGGGTGGTCGCGGCCGGTGCGTTGGGCTTCGCGATCTGGCTTTCCTTCCGCCTGAGTCGACCCATCGCGGAGTTGGCCCGGGCCACCACCACCATCGACCTGGACCGGCTGGAGACCCGGCTCCCGGCCGGCCGCAGCGACGAGGTGGGCACCCTGTCCCGGTTCCTGGTCGACATGACCCGGCGTCTGCGGGCCAGCGCGAGCCGGTTGCAACAGGCGGAACGCCGGGCCACCCGGGGCGAGCTGGCGCGCCAGATCAATCACGACATCCGCAACGGCCTCACCCCCATCCGCAATGTGTTGCGGCATGTGTCCTCGGTGGCCGAGGAGTCCCCGGATCAGCTTCCCGCGGTCTACGCGGAACGCCGGGCAACGCTCGAGTCCAGCGTGGAGTACCTGGAGACCCTGGCCGCCAACTACGCGCGCCTCTCCCCCCGGATGGTGCGGGAGGCGACCGATGTGAACGGGGTGATCCGCGAGGCGGTCCACGAGGACGACGGCGCCCGGGTGCAGTTGCGGCTGGAGTCGCGATTGCCCCGGGCCATGGTGGACCCGGTTTCGTTGCGGCGCATCGTGGAGAACCTGGTGCGCAACGGGATCGAGAGCCTCGAGGGCGGGGGCACGGTCACGGTGACCACGGAGTCCGCGGAAGACACGGTGCGGGTCACGGTGCGCGATACCGGAGTGGGGATCCCGGAGGAAGAGCAGGACCGGGTCTTCCAGGACTTCTTCAGCACCAAGGAGAGCGGGTCCGGGTTGGGGCTCTCCATCGTGCGCCGCCTGGTTTCGGACAATCATGGACGACTGACATTGACCAGCACCACCGGAGCGGGAACCTCGGTCAGCTTCACCCTGCCCCGGGCGACGGGTGCGGCGGCGAGTCCCGGCAAGGAGCCTTCATGAGCGTTGTTCTTGTTGTCGACGATGTCCCGGCCCTGTGCGAGCAGTACGCCTACGATCTGAAACGGATCGGCGGCTACGGGACGCTCACCGCGACCTCGGGGCGCCAGGCCCTGGACATGCTGGAGAGCGAGGCGGTGGACTGCATGGTCCTGGACCTGGAAATGCCCGGCATGGACGGGTTCGAGGTGCTGACCCGCCTCGCGGAGGAACGGCGCACCCTCCCGGTCATCGTCTACACCAGCACCGGGGACTTCGATCGCTGTGTCCGGGCGGTCAAGCTGGGAGCCCACGGGTTCATCGACAAGTCGGAACCGGTGGAGCGGGTGGCGCACGAGATCGCCAACGCCCTGGAACGGTCGCGGCTGCGGGGCGAGGTGTCGGAATTGCGGCGGCGCCTGGGGTCGGAGTCCCCTCTCCTGGGGGAAAGCCCGGCCATGGAGACCCTACGGACCCGGATCGGCAAGCTGGCCCCCATCCCGAGCCCGGTCCTGATCCTGGGGGAAAGCGGAACCGGCAAGGAACTGGTGGCGCGGGCGCTGCACACCGGCAGCGGCCGCAAGGGGTCCTTCCTGGCCATCAACTGTGCCGCGCTCCCGGAGAACCTGGTGGAGAGCGAGCTCTTTGGCCATGAGAAGGGCGCGTTCACCGGGGCGGAACGGCTTCGCCGCGGTGCGTTCGAGTCCGCGGCGGGAGGGACGCTCTTTCTCGATGAGATCGGCGAGCTGCCCCAGGCCATGCAGGCCAAGATGCTGCGGGTGCTGGAGGAATCGGTGGTGACCCGGGTGGGGGGCACGCGCACCGTCGCGGTCACCGCGCGGGTGGTGGCGGCGACCAACCGCAACCTGGATCACGAGGTGACCGAGGGGCGCTTTCGCGAGGACCTGCTCTACCGGCTCAACGTGCACACGGTGGCGGTCCCGCCGTTGCGGGAGCGGCTGGGGGATGTGCCGCTGTTGGCGGCGCGGTTCGTGGAGTCGGTCTGCGCGAACCTGGGCGTGCGGGCCAAGAACCTGGACCCGGACGCAACGCGGGTGCTCAAGGCGTACGACTGGAAACGCAACAACGTGCGCGAGCTGCGCAATATCGTGGAGCGCATGGTCATCGCCGCGGACGGGGAAACGATCGAGGCGGAGCATGTCCCGGACGAGGTGCTGGAAGGCGGACCACGCCCCCAGGGGGGCGGGCCCGCGGTGACGCTCAAGGATCGCAAGCTGGAGGCGGAGCGCGGGATCCTGGTGGAGGCGTTGGAGCGCAACGACTGGCACATCACGAATACCGCGAAGGAGCTGGGGCTGGCGGACCATGCGAGCCTGCTCAAGATCATGCGGCGACATGACCTGAAACGCCCGGGGTCGTAGGGAACGAACCCCGGGCGCATCGTACGGTCTGGACCAGGGACCCTATCCCTGTACTAGAACCCGAACCCTCCCGTGGGGACGTACACTTTCTTCCATGCCGTCCAGTCACTGTACTGCGTGCCGCTGGTCACGGCACGGACCTTGTACTTCCACCACTGGCCCTGGGTGGGCGTGGCGTCGTTGTAGCTCGTCGTCGACGAAGTGAACGTGGCCGGGGTTCCCGAGGGCCAGGGCTGACGCTCGATCTCGTAGTGGTCGATGGTCCCGCAGGTTGCCGTCGAGGCACTCCAGGACACGTTAACCACGCCGGGAATCGCGCCCAGGGTGAGGCCGCTGGGGCTTGTTGCGTACGGAATCGTGATCTCCAACTCCCCGGTTCCGATCGAGAGCACACTGCTCGCGTTCTCCGCGAACACCTCGTAGTCGTGCAGGGTGGTGGAACAGGAAGAGACGGATGCATCCTGGTAGTACGTATTGGTGGTGCGGGCGAGCTCGGCCCCATCCCGGTACACGACGTATTCGTCCAGGCATCCGTTCGAGGGAACCGCGTCCCAGGTCAGCGTGACCGGGAACCCCGCCGAAGCGGTCGCGTCGGCCAGGTTGGTCGGTGCATCCACCGACGTGGCGTTCAGGTTGGTCGCCGAGGATACCCGGTCCACCTCGTCCACCGACTTGACCTGGTAGGTCACGGTCGTGCAGCCCGCAGCCCCGGTGTCCTCATACTCCAGGGCGAGCCCGGTGTAGATGGGGGTCCCTCCCCCGTTTCGATACAGGCGGTACTCCGTCACTTGCGAGTAGGTCCCATCCGCGGCGTTCCAGGCTATCGTGGGAGGGTTTCCCACGGTCTGAGTCACCGTGCTGGGAGGGTACGGATCGGTTCGATCGGCAACGTAGGTGCCGCCGACCTGCACCGAACCCAGCGTTGCGTGCGTAGCGGTCACGGAGAAGGTGTGCACACCCTCGGGTGCGTTTCCTCCTTCATAGACCAACGCCACGTCAACGACCTCGGTCTGCCCTCCCCCCACGCTGATGCTGGAGACCATGCTCAGCGAGAAGCCCGTCGGTGGCGTACCGGAGAGGCTGAAGAGCTCGGCTGCACCACAGCTGTTGTTGGTCAGATGGAGATCGAAGGGAACGGTCACCAGGCCGGACTTGGGTAATCCGGCGTTGACCACGCGATTCTCATCGAACGAGGCGGTTGGACCCGCCGGCGTGTAGGTGACGTCGACCGTGGCGCCGCTGGAGTCGCTGCTGACAAAGTCGATGGTGATCCCATCCAGGGTGATCGACGAGTTGGTGGCGTCGAGAATCGCCTCCAACTCGGACTCGAGGCCATCCTCGCGCTGGACGAGGACCTTCGAGAAGTAGTCCACTCCCCACACGCTGGTGTTCCCGGTCATGGAGCGGAAAAAGCTGGTGCCATCGAAGGATCCCGCCACCGGGTATCGATAGGACAGGTAGAGACTGTAAGTCCCGCCGTCGACACGCAGGACCTGGGGGTCCGTCCCCGGGGTCGCGGCCAAGGGGGCGATGGCCTGGCCCGAGACATCGCAGCTGATGACTTCCGGGCTCACCCACCCCGCCTGCACCTTGTGGTACCCGTGGAAGTGTCGATGAGGGAGGTTGTTCCCACCGAGAACCGGGGACCCCATTACGCAGGACAGGTCACGGTAGCCTACCCCGACGTTGCCGAGGTTACCCGAGGGAACCGAAGGATCATGGTCGTCCGCATGCCGAATCAGGAAATTGTCCCGGATCCGGTGTCCCAGTTCATGGGAAAAGAATCCTGGAATATGCCAGGCATTGACCTCGATGTTCATCTCACCACCGGCCGCCTCCCCGGCCTGGCCCCCGCACTCGTTCTGGGCATTCGGGGTCACCCAGATCACCCGTTGGAACTGACCAGGAGTCTCCAGGTCGTAGCCTTCCGTCAGGGCCTGGGCGATCGCCTTTTCCTGCCAGCACGGCTTGTCGCATGGGCTGTCGTCGATTTCGCCGCAATCCTCGTTCGGGTCGAGGGTCGACATCACATAGGGGCCAAGAACCGTCCCGCTTATCTGTAGTGCGCCGTACGACATCTCCTCGAACAGCTCAGCCACCGAGAAGTCGTTCTCGGAGTCCCACAACGTTTCGAGGTAGGTGCCGGCGCTTGCGTCGAACATGATCTCGTCAATGATGGTGGCTGCCTCGTCCCCATCTGCGGCGGGAGACCAATCGGAGCCCACCGGCTCCACCAGGACCACCGCGACACTCATGGTATCGACCGAGGCGAGACCGAAGAGTCCGGGGGCGCTCCCGGGTCGGGTCGGAATTCCGTTCTCGTCGCTCTCGCCACAGGAGAGAGTCAACACGGCCAACAACAGCGTCAGGGGAATCAACAGTCGTTTGGAGTACCACATGGCAATCACCCTCTTGATTGGTAGATGGATGGCGGCCACGCGCCTTGAGTCCTGGGGTGTTTGCCTGGGTGTTGGGGACGGCAGGGCCAAGTAGCCGCCTACGATTTCGAGCACTCTCGCGCTCTCATACACACGCTAGCAAGCGACAGTATGCTCGGCTCTGCCCGGCTCGCATAGTCCCTTCGTTGTGCTCACGCATAGCGGAGTGTGTTCAGATGGACACCTCCGCCTGTGTCCGCCTGAACACGAGCGCTGGAACCCGCAACGCAAGCTCCGATCGCAACCAATTGATAGGACACTGATTAGGAAAGCAAACATCTATTTGGCCCGACTCCTGCTTTAACCAACTCCCATAGCCCACAACGGGCCGCTTCGGAGGATCCACTCCGGAGCACACCGAACTTCGGCGACGCGTTCCGGCGCCGGGTTCACGGAGGGAGTCAACATGTCCAAGTCCACCACCCCCATCGAAGCCAACCCCAAGACCGTACGGGCGGTGAGCCTCTCGCTCCTGCTTGGCTCCGGATTCCTCTTTGCCGGTGTCGGCGACGTCGCCGGCACCCAGGACCCCGAGGTCCCGCGGACCTCGGACATCGTCTACGACCAGACGCAGCAGTACCCGCTCACTCTCGACGAGGCCATGGAGAGCTACCGGGAAGGCAACTACGAGGAAGCGCAGCTCTTCTTCTCCGAGTACGTCCGCCTGCGGCCCCAGGTGGCCTGGGGTCACTACATGCTCGGTCTGTGCGCCTGGAAGTCGGGTGACCTGGAGGCGGCGGAGCAGAGCCTCCTGCGTTCCGCCGAGCTGGGCCCGGAGAACCCCAAGGCCCGCATCAACCTGTGCCGCGTGCTCATGGACGCGGGACGGCACGAGGAAGCCCTGGATCACTGCCTGCTCGCCCAGGGAACCTGGCCCGAGAACGCCGAGGCGCACCGGGTGGCCGGACGCGCGCATCAGAACCTGGGACAGCCCAACGAGGCAATCACCGCCTACCAGCACGCGCTGATCGCGGATCCCGAAGACGCCTGGTCCATGAACAACCTGGGCCTGGTCTACATCCACCAGGGTCGCTACGAGCAGGCCCTGGAACCGCTCGCCCGCGCCACCGAGCTGCGCAACGAGCCGGTCTTCTACAACAACCTCGGTATTGCTCTCGAACGAAGCGGCTATCCGGTGGCGGCGCGTGACGCCTATGCCGAAGCGGTGCGGCGCTCCGCGTCCTACACCCGGGCGGAAGACAACTTCAACCGCCTTGAGTCCATGGATGGATTGGTGTCCGGGGACCCCGGGCTCCCCATCCTCGCCGACCGCTTCGAGACGACCATCGGCACCTGGAGATCCTCCGAGGTGGCCAGTACGAACACCGCGACCGACTCCGATCGCTGAGCTTCCTCGAGAGCAACCCCCCGGGTCCTTCCGCCTTCGGGCGGGGGGGCCCGGTCTTTTTGAAACCCGTTACCAAGGAGGAACCCATGCGAAGCCGAATTTTCCGCCGAGCCTTATCGATATCCACCCTGGCCGCGGCGTTGAGCCTTCCCGTCGTTGCCCACGCGCATCCCTTCGGTCTGGGAGTGATGGTCGGTGAGCCCACCGGGCTCTCCGGGAAGCAGTGGCTTGGTTCCCACTCCGCGGTCGACTTCGGGGCCTCGTGGGCCCTGGAGAAGAACGAGAACCTGCACCTGCACGCCGACTACCTCTGGCACTCGGCCGGGTTCATCAGCTCATCCGAACCCGAGCTGGGAGCGTACATCGGAGTGGGAGGGCGCGTGCTCTTCCTGGAGAACTCGGAGGACCGGATCGGGGTCCGGGTGCCCCTGGGAGTGAGCTATCAGTTCTCACAGAACCGATTCGAGCTGTTCTTCGAGGTGGCTCCGGTCGTGGACCTGGTCCCCGATACCGAGACCGACCTCGGGGGCGGGATCGGGCTCCGCTACCAGTTCCGGTAGGGGGGACACCGGGCTTCGCCGCCGTGCGGCGCACCTCCCGGGTACACTCGTGCCCCGACGCGCCCGGGGGGGTGCAGAGGCCTCGGCCAAACGGCCGGGGCCTCATTCTATTCGCTGCCTACCTTGACCGGTCTCGCTTCCCCCATGCTCTGCAACGCCCGCACCTGGAACCCGCCCTTGAGAATCGCCTCGATCCCGCACACCGCCGCCGCCGCCCCGGGGAGCGTGGTCACGCAGGGCACACCCTGTTCCATGGCGGCAAGGCGGATCACCCGGTCGTCGGACTTGGACTTGCGACCCAGGGGGGTGTTGAGCACGAGGTGGACCTTGCCGTCGCGGATCATGTCCACCGCGGTCGGGCTGCCCTCCCCGACCTTGTGGATGGCGGTCACCGGGACGCCGTTCATGCGCAGGAACCGCTCCGTGCCCTCGGTCGCGACCAGATCGAACTGCATTGAAACAAGCTGCTTGGCCAGGAACACCACCGCACGTTTGTCCGCGTCGCGCACGGAGAGAAACACGGTGCCGCTGGTGGGAAGCGGCTCCCCTGCCGCGGCCTGGGCCTTGGCGTACGCTTCGCCGAAGTCCGCCCCGGTGCCCATCACTTCTCCGGTCGACTTCATCTCCGGGCCCAGGAGGGTGTCCTCGCCGGGAAAGCGGTCGAATGGGAGCACCGGTTTCTTGACGCTGACCAGGTCGCGGCGGGACATGGTTTCGGGGGTGTCCTTCAGCGACCCACCCAGGAGCGCCTTCACGGCAAGAGGAACCAGCGGAATCCCCGCCGCCTTGCTCACGAAGGGCACGGTGCGGGACGCACGCGGGTTGGCCTCGATGATGTAGATCGCATCCCCCTTCACCGCGTACTGCACGTTGATGAGACCACACACCTTGAACGCCCGCGCCAGTTGTGCCGTCATGTCCTTGAGGAGCTGCTCGGTGGTCGCGCCAATGCTGTAGGGCGGGGTGAGGCAGGAACTGTCCCCCGAATGCACGCCGGCTTCCTCGATGTGCTCCAGCACCGCGCCCACGATGACCGTCTTGCCGTCGCTCACCGCGTCAACGTCCAGTTCCACCGCGTCCTCCAGGAACGCGTCGAGCAGCACCGGCGCCTGGGGAGAGATGGTGATGCCCTCGGCGATGAGGAGTTCCAGTTCCGTGCGGGCATAGATCGTGCGCATCCCCTGGCCGCCCAGGACGAACGAAGGACGGACCAGCACCGGGTAGCCAATCCGCTCCGCCTCCTGGATGAGGTCTTCGCGCCGGGTGGCGATGCGGCTCCTGGGCTGGGTGAGCCCCAGGCGCTGGATGAGCGCCCGGAAGGTGTCCCGGTTCTCGGCGTCGTCGATGGCCTGGGGCTGGGTTCCCAGGATGGGGATACGGGCCCGCTCGATGGGCCGGGCCAGCTTGAGCGGGGTCTGTCCGCCGAACTGCAACACCACCCCGCCCGGTCGCTCCTTCTCCAGCACGTTGAGGACATGTTCCTCGGTGAGCGGCTCGAAATAGAGCCGGTCGCTGACGTCGTAATCGGTGGAGACGGTCTCGGGGTTGGAGTTGATGAAGATGACGGGACGCCCGGAGGCCCGGATGGACTGGGCCGCCTGGACACAGCAGTAGTCGAACTCCACCCCCTGGCCAATGCGGTTGGGGCCGGAGCCCAGGACCGCCACCGCGCTCTCGCCCAGGGGTTCCCCCTCGTCCTCGGACTCGTAGGTGGAGTAGAAGTACGGGGTCTCGGCCGGGAACTCCGCGGCGCAGGTGTCCACCGCCTTGAAGGTGGGGCGCACGTCGAGGCGGAGCCGCAGGGCGCGAACGTCCGGTTCGGGAAGGTCGATGAGCCCGGCAATCCACGCGTCGGTGAGCCCCTGGCGCTTGGCCCGCCGCATGAGCGTCGCCGCGGCTTCCGTGTCGTTGGCCTTGAGCAGCTTGGGCAAGCGAGTGCGGATGGCCTGTTCCGTGGCGATGATCTCGGCCATGCGATCCAGGAACCACAGGTCCACCCCGGTGAGGTCCGCCAGTTGCTGTGGGGTGTGTCCGCGGCGCAGGGCGTGGAGAAGCAGGAACGGTCGTCGCCAGGTGGGCCGGGCCAGGTTCGCGTCATCCAGGGCACCCCGAGTGAACGCGGTGCCGCTGATCAAGGTGTCCACGTTGTCGATCTCGAGGCTCACCAGGGCCTTGATATAGGCCTCGGTGAAGGTACGACCAATGGCCATGACCTCCCCCACCGACTTCATGCGCGTGGTCAGAGTGTCGTCGGCGAGAGGGAACTTGTTGAAGTTCCAGCGCGGGACCTTCACCACCACATAGTCCAGGCTGGGCTCGAAGCAGGCGGGGGTGACCCGGGTGATGTCGTTGGGAATGGCATCGAGCGTCTCGCCGCTGGCCAGACGGGCTGCGATCTTGGCGATGGGAAACCCGGTCGCCTTGCTGGCCAGGGCGCTGGAGCGGGAGACCCGCGGGTTCATCTCGATGATGACGATGCGCCCGTCCCTGGGGTTGAGGCCGAACTGGACGTTGGAGCCGCCGGTGTCGACCCCTACCGCGCGCAGGGTTTCCAGCGAGTAGTCGCGCAGGCGTTGGTACTCGCGGTCCGTGAGGGTCTGGATAGGGGCCACGGTGACCGAGTCCCCGGTGTGTACCCCCATGGGGTCCAGGTTCTCGATCCCGCACACGATGACCGCGTTGTCCGCGCCGTCCCGCATGACCTCGAGCTCGAACTCCTTCCAGCCGGTGAGGTCCTCCTCGATGAGCACGGTGGAAACCGGCGAGAGACGCAGGGCATCCTTGGTGATGCGGGTCAGTTCGTCGTGGTTGGTGGCGCGTCCGCCCCCCGCTCCGCCCAGGGTGAAGCTGGGACGGAGGATGACCGGGAAGCCGATCTCGTTGGCGAGTCGGGTTGCTTCTTCCAGGGAACGGGCGAACCCGGATTCGGGGAGAGGAATGCCGGCCTCGCGCATGGTGTCGCGGAAACGATCCCGGTCTTCGGCCTTCTGGATCGCTTCCGGCGTGGCGCCGATCATCTTGACGTTGAGTTTGTCGAGGGTCCCCTGCTCGGCGAGGGTGATGGCCACGTTGAGCGCGGTCTGCCCACCGAGGGTAGGGAGCAGAAGGTCGATGTTCTCCTGCTCGAGGATCTTCGCCACCACGTCCGGGGTGATGGGCTCGATGTAGGTCCGGTCCGCCACCTCCGGGTCGGTCATGATGGTGGCCGGGTTGGAATTGACGAGAACCACGCGGAAGCCCCGCTCGCGGAGCACGCGACAAGCCTGGGTGCCGGAGTAGTCGAACTCGCAGGCCTGGCCAATGACGATCGGGCCGGAGCCGAGGAGGAGAATGGATGTCATGGGGACTCAAGCCCCTTTCTCAGAAGACTCATGTCGGCGGTGCGGTGAATCATATGCCTCGACGAGGCAATGACCTTCAATGCGTAGTCTAGGCCGAAACACCGAGCGAACGCTTCCCCAGTATCACTCACGGCAACACAAGCTACATAAGCAGTTTCCGCTGCCAGCTCCGGATTCGGAAGCAAGTTGACCACTCCTGACTGAGGAGACTGCCTTATTGAGTAGCCCTCCCTCATCCCAAAGGCCGTCCGATGGAGGATCGCCGAAGCAATTGGGCCTAGCTTCCTAAACGTCATGCTCCGTAGCGGCGCCTCATCTGGATAGGACTTGTCCATTTCATCAACGAGGTTTGCAATCTCGTGCGCGTAGTACTTGGGTTTGAGGTCATTGGCCTGGAGCCACTTGCTTGCTGCCGCACCCTTTTGCTTCAACTCGCTCAGAACAGCTTTGGGGAACTGTCTATAGCCGCCCTCCGCCGCGAGCTTGTTGAGGCTTTGGGCCAAGTTGAGCGTCTGGACTGCCCCAGAGCAAGAGTATCTCTCAACTTCTTCGTCTCCACACTTACCTAAGTGCCAAGCGTGGACACTCCCCTCAAACAGGCTACGCAGTAGGCCATGGGCATCGGCAAACCGTCCGGATGACTGGAGCAATCGGATAGAGTCAAACGTAAAATACTGCGATACGAACAACTCTCGAACGAGGTTCTGCCTTAACGTCGCAGAGCCAATTGCCAGATCCACCTGTGAAGACCACCCCTCCATGGCCTCCTTTAGCCAATCGCATACACGCACCCAAGGTTTGAACTCTTCTGCCGTTTCTCTCCAACGCTTCTCGGTGATCACCCGATAGTCTCTAGTCAACATTGAGCTCGATTCCAATGATCCCCCGCGCATCCATCGGCCCAGCACACGCCTCCGGATGAAACTGCACCGCCTGAATCCGCAGCTCCGGCACCGCAAACCCTTCGCAGGTCTCATCGTTCAAGCTCACGTGCGTCAACTGCGGCGCCGTCTGCACATCCCCGCCCAACGCAGCGCCCAACGAGTCCCCGTCCACGGCAAAGCCGTGGTTCTGGCTCGTCACCATGACCCTTCCTGTGCGCAGGTCCTTCACCGGGTGGTTGATCCCGTGGTGGCCGAACTTCATCTTGTAGGTCTTGGCCCCCAGCGCCAGCGCCAACACCTGATGGCCCAGGCAGATTCCCAGGATGGGCAGCTTGCCGAACAGCCCCGGCAGGGTCCGGATCAG
Organism: Candidatus Eiseniibacteriota bacterium; assembly: GCA_942491735.1. Taxonomy (GTDB): domain Bacteria; phylum Eisenbacteria; class RBG-16-71-46; order JABDJR01; family JABDJR01; genus CALOCN01. The sequence continues at coordinate 3,172,702 of CALOCN010000014.1, forward strand.
CGTCGCCACGTCCACGGGGTCGCCCGGTCCGTTGGAGAGCAACAACCCATCCGGCTCCCCGGCCAGGATCTCCTCGGCGCTCGCGTTCGGGGTCACCAGACGCACCTTGGCCCCACGCCGCCGCAACGCCTGATCGATCCCCTCCTTCATGCCGCAGTGCACCACCACAATGCGCTTGCCTGCAAGCGATGCCCCATCCGCCAGAGGAAACTCGTCGGCCAGCTCGGGTGGCGCGGCGTTCACCACCGCGTCCAACCCTTCAAACCCGGTCATGCTCTCCGTAGGCGCCACCTCATCCACCAGGTTTCGCCCGCTCAACCCCGGAAACGCACGCACCCGTGCCAAGGCAACTTCGGCATCCACGCTCTGCGGCACCATCACCCCGCGCAATGCTCCGGCGGTACGGATGTGGCGGGTCAATGCCCGCGTGTCGACCTCGGTCAAACAGGGAATCCCATGCTCCCGGAGAAACTCCGGCAACGAACCCTCGCTGCGCCAGTTGCTGGGCGACTCGCACAGGTCCCGGCACACGATCCCGGCCAACGCCGGTTCCGGCGCCTCGTCGTCCTGACGGTTGGCCCCCACGTTACCGATGTGCGGCGCGGTGAAGGTGACGATCTGCCCGCGGTACGACGGGTCGGTGATCACTTCCTGGTAACCGGTCATCCCGGTCTGGAAAACCACCTCGCCGATGCCCGGTTCCTCGTTGCGCTGGGTCAAGCCTTCCGGGACCGCCCCGGCCAGGCGCCCCGCGAATCGGCGACCGTCTTCCAGGATGAGATACCCGGCGTTCGTCCCGCTCATCGGCTCACCGGCTCCGTCTCGAACCGCTCGGCAAAGCGTTCAATCAACGGCTTCCCCCGCTCGATCGCTTCCCGGACCGAGGCCAGCCCCAACGACTCGGTGTGGTGCTCCCGGCTCTCCCAGACCTCGGTGATCCAGATCCCCTTGGGGTCTCCAGGATCCCGCGCGATCACGTAGCTCTTGCAACCGGGCATCACGAGCGTTCCCTCGACCAGAATCCGGATCAGCGTGTCCCGGTCGCCGTCGCCGCCGGTGCAGATCAAACGGCTGATCAATCCGTACATCGTCGCCCTCTCCTCGCGCTTTGGAACCTGTGCAATTTGTCCACCCGGGTGGACTCACAACCCTCAGGGGTTGTTTTTACTTTACCCGGGTAAACGCACAACCCGATTCGGTTGTACCCAAACCCCCTCACTCCTTCACCCTTCCTCCCCACAGAAACGCCACCAGCCACACCGCCGCGGTCGCCATCAGCTGATAGAACGGCATGAACACCACCGCCACCCCCGACTGGGCATCCGGCGCAATCACGAACGCACTCCAATACACGAACAAACCGGCCAGGGCGATCAGCACCGTCCCCACGTAGATCACCCGCACCCGCCGCGCGTTGAGCTTCGCCCAGCGCGACATGCGAAACAGCACCGTGTAGGGCAACACGCCCCAGGCCATGAACACGACCAGGGTCACCCAGCGCCCCTCGCTCGCGTTCTCGAGCCCTGCCCACAGGAGCAGCGCCAGCGTCCCGATCATGGACACCCCCAACACCACCCGCGTCCAGCGCTGCACCTTCTCGGGGCCGCTGAGCATCGCCGTCCGTGCGCTTCCGATCACCGGTTCCAATTACCCTGCCGTGCGAGCCGCAATACCCTCACGAACCCACCGTTTCCATCCGCCCCTTGGGCGTCACGCTCCCGTGGGCAAACACCATGCGCCCGGCCGACACCGTGGCCACCGGCAGCCCGGTCAGGGTCTGCCCCACCCACGGACAATTCCGCGACCGGCTCACGAAGTCCCGCGCCCCCACTTCCCAGGTCGCTTCAAGGTCCAGCACCGTCACATCCGCCGGCCCCCGGTCCCGCAACACCCCGTGGTCCAGATCCAACACTCCCGCGGCGCCGGTCGACATCGCCTTGACCAGCGTGGCCAGATCCACCTCGCCGGTCTTCACCAAACCCGTGTGCAACGCCGCGAACGCGGTCTCGGTTCCGATCACCCCGTTGGGGGCCTCGTCAAACGTGACGTCCTTCGAGATCTCGTTGTGCGGCGCATGGTCGGTGGCGATCGAGGCAATCGTCCCGTCCCTCAGCCCCGCCACCAATGCCTCGCGATCGCTCGCTTCACGCAACGGCGGCGCCATCTTGAAGTGCGGGTCGTAGGTGGCAAGATCCGCGTCGGTGAACACCAGATGATGCGGCGTCACCTCACCGGTGACCCGCAGCCCCTTGGCCTGGGCCTCACGGATCATCTCCACCGAACGCCGACAGGACAGATGCGCCACGTGCAACCGCCCCCCGGTGTGCTCGACCAAGCAGATGTCCCGCGCCACGATTACCTCTTCCGTCGCCCGCGGAATGGGCCGGAGTCCCATCTTGGTCGACATGAACCCTTCGTGGGCCACGCCGGTCCCCTTGAGACACAGGTCCTCGGCATGACAGACAATCACCTTGTCCAGCATCCCGGCGTACTCCAGGGCCCGGCGCATGAGGTTGGCGTCCATGATGGTGTGCCCGTCATCCGAGAACGCCACCGCCCCCGCCGCGGCGAGGTCGAACATCTCGGTCAGCTCCCCACCGGCCAGCCCCTTGCTCACCGCGGCGATCGGATACACCCGGGCCAGCCCCGCTTCCCGCGCCCGCTCCAGGACAAACCGCACCGACTGCGGATCGTCGATGGGCGGCTGGGTGTTGGCCATGCTGGCCACCGCCACGAACCCGCCCCGAGCCGCGGCCGCGGTGCCGCTGGCAATGGTCTCCGAGTCCTCGGACCCCGGCTCGCGCAGGTGCACATGGATGTCCACGAACCCCGGCGCGGCCACCCGACCCGGCAGGTCAAACACCTGGGCGCTCTCGGGGATGTCCCCTTCGCTGATGAAGTGCAACACGCCGTCCTTGATCAGCAGGTCCTGCCGCGCCCGCACGCCGGTCTCCGGATCGAGTACGTCGATTCCGGTCAACGCGAACGGACGATCCCTGGAGTCCCGAACCGCCACCCGCTGTGCTTCCCATCGTTCCATCTTGCTCTCCTCGTTCGGGCGTGCGCCGTGCGCCGCGCCGTCAAAGTGTTCGGGAATCTAGGCCTCGGCCCCAACCATCTCGCTCTCCTTCTCCGCCGGCTCCCCGCCGGCCAGCAGGTAGAGCACCGCCATCCGCACCGCCACCCCGTTGGTCACCTGGTGCAGGATCACGTTCCGCGAGTCCTCGGCCACTTCCTGCGCGATCTCCAACCCCCGGTTCATGGGGCCGGGATGCATGATCATCACCTCCGGGCTGGCCAGACGAATCGCGTCCGCCGACACCCCGAAGTAGATCGCGTACTCCCGCAGGCTCGGGAGCAGGTTCGCGGTCTGGCGCTCCTTCTGGATACGCAGGATGTTCACCACGTCCGCCCCCTCCAGCGCCTCTTCCACCTTCCAGGTCCACCGCACCCCCATCTTCTCGATCTCCCGCGGGGTCAACGTGGACGGACCACACACCGTGACCTCGGCCCCCAGATGATTCAGCCCCCAGATGTTGGAGCGCGCCACCCGGCTGTGCGCGATGTCCCCCACGATGGCAACCTTCAACCCCTCAATACGACCGAATTTACGTCGCATGGTGAAGATATCCAGCAATCCCTGGGTGGGGTGTTCGTGCTGTCCATCACCGGCGTTGACCACCGCGGCGCGCACGTTCCGGGCAATATAGTGGGGCGCGCCCGAGGCCCCGTGCCGCATGACCACGAAGTCGACCCCCATGGCCTCGATGTTCTGCACCGTGTCCTTGAGCGTCTCCCCCTTGACCACGCTGGAGGTGGAGGCGGAGAAGTTGATGCTGTCGGCGGAAAGACGCTTCTCGGCCAACTCGAAGCTGATCCGGGTCCGGGTGGACGGCTCGAAGAACAGGTTCGCCACCGTCTTCCCGCGCAGGGTCGGCACCTTCTTGATGGGACGATCCAGCACCCCGCGAAACGCCTCCGCGGTGTCCAGGATCTCGGTGATGTCCTCCGCGGTCTGTTCCTCGAGTCCCAGGAGATGTTTACGCTCCATGATCACTGACCTCCCAGATGGAGATGGAATCCTCGGCCCCGTCCTCGCCCAGACTCACCCGCACCGCTTCCTGGAGACTGGTCGGGACGTTCTTGCCCACGAAGTCGGCGCGAATGGGGAGTTCCCGGTGCCCGCGATCCACCAGCACGGCCAGCTCGGTGCGGGCCGGCCGGCCCAGATCCATCAGGGCATTGAGGGCCGAGCGCACCGTGCGCCCGGTGAAGAGCACGTCGTCGACCAGCACCACCGTCTTGCCCTCGATGTCGAAGGGGATCTCGGTGGTGCGCACCACCGGGTGCTGCGCGATGGTCTGCAGGTCATCCCGGTAGAGGGTGATGTCGAGCGTCCCCATGGGCACCTCCACCCCCTCGAACTCCCGGATGAGATCCCGGATGCGGATGGCCAGGGGCACCCCGAGCCGGCGAATGCCGACCAGGACCACTCCATCGGTCCCCTTGTTGCGTTCCACGATCTCGTGGGCGATCCGGGTCACCATGCGGCGGATGCCGTTGGCGTCCACGATGGTGGCCTTGAGCTTCAGCTCGGCTGTCGTCGTCGGCATGGGTCGGCCTTTCTTGGAGTCGAACCGGTGGGAGCGGGCAAAAAAAAGCCTTCCCGTACCGCCCCGTGAGAGGGCGAAGGAAGGTTGGATGCGCGAACCCGACCTGGCCGGATTCCTACTTTGTGCGTGCGGCAGGCAGAACGGGCCCCAAGGACCGATCCCTGCCGGTGACGGGCTGGTGTCACCTGACGTCCCTTCCCGGGCTCCCGGCCCGAGTTAAAGGTGGTCTCTGTCGGGCAGGAATGTAGCAGGCGGGTCACCGGACGGGCAAGTAGGTAGAATGGGCGCATGAGCCGCAACACGCCATCCAGGCGACGCTTTCTCGCCGCAGCCGCGCCGTTTCTGGTCGCCCCGTTCGCTTTGGGCTCCCTGGTGCGGAGCGCTGTGGCCCAGGTTGGCGCCGACAGCACCTTGTCCCTGCCACCGGAGTTCATCGAAATCGTGCTCCGGCGTCGCCGGGAGCGTCTCCTCCCCCGCCCGTTTGCTCCCTTTCCACCCCACGCGGACTTGGGTTGGTTGGGCGCCGGGACCTATCAGGTGGGCGCCCCGGATCGGATTGTGGATGCACTGCGACGCGGCGTATCCCTCATCGACACCAGCCCCGACTATCGCGACGGCGAGACCGAGACCTGGGTGGGACAGGGCCTTCGCGTGGCGCCTCGCCCCGTGTTCGTCATGACCCAATTGCCGGTGGCGGCCTGGGAATCGGAGACGCCGGAGACCGCCTTTGACCGCGCGCTCCACGACAGCCTGAGACGACTGGGTCGGGACCGCATCGAGGTGCTGATGGTGCGCAACGCCGACCACGAGCGACTCGAGGACCCGGCCTTCCGCTCCTTCGCCGCCCGTGCGCTGGCCTCGGGACAGGTGGGCTGGATCGGGGCCAGCGGTCACGGTCCCGGGGTGCAGGGCGTGCTGGAACATGCGACCGGGGACCCGTTGATCTCGGTGGTGCTGTTCGGAGCGCACCTGGCGCGCCACAACGAGATGCCCGAACGGCTGGCCGCGGCATCCCAGGCGGGGGTGCGATTGGTTGCCATGAAATCGCGCGAGGCGGCGCTGTGGAACCGGGAGTCCGGGTGGGAGGTCGAGTCGGATCGCCGCCGCCACAATCCCTGGGACCCGCGTTGGGATCCCGAGTTCGTGCGCCGGGCGGTGCGCGCCGCCCGGAGTGCAACCGGAGCGGATGCCCTGGTGCTGGGAGTGCGCAGCGACGCGGATCTGGAGCTGATTACGGGGGGGTGAAGTGATGCCGCGTTGAGTTTCCGGTTGCACACTAAGCACATGAGTGGTATATTATTGGGAACCCGTTGGGATGCAACACGTTGACGAGGCACCAATGCACCACTTGGCACTGGCTCACGTCGTTCGGGAAACCGGGTCCCCTTACGAGGCTCCCGCGCGGCCGGGTGCGACCGGGGCAGGTCAAGGCCGACGATCGTCGATGCTCGCGGGCGCGGTGCGAGCCGCACACGGGCCCACCGGGGCGCCGCAGGAAGACCCCACCTATCTCCTCGCCGCACGTCTCTTCATTGCCACCAAGGCGATGGCCGCACAAGTGTTCGCTCTCGAGCGCACCGAGGCCGCCCATGTCCACGACGCACTCACCGAGCGACGCCACCAAGCGGCGGGATTCTCCGCCTTCGGCGACTACGCCCGCGAGGTGCTCGGGATCTCACCCCGGAGCGCCCGACGACGAGTTGCTCTGGAGCGAGCACTTCGCGCAAGTCCGAAGCTCGAAGAGCGAGTGCTCGACGGGCGCATCGGCTCCCTGGCCGCGGCGCGACTACGCCCGGTTCTGGGAACCACGGAAGAGGCCTCATGGTTGGATCAGGCTCAAGCGCTAACCCTTCGGGAACTGGACGCCGCGTTGCGCTCGAGACTCTTGGACGAGTCGAACCCGCCAAGGAAGGCGGAAGGCCCAGGCCCGGAATCGGTTGCGACCTCGGATGTGACCTCGGCTTCGACCACGAGCCCGGAGACACCCAGGGTCGCCCCGGGCCCCGAAACAGCAGAACGGGATGTGCAGGAGAGCCTCGACATCGGGCGCAGAATCAGTTTCTCCGCGCCGGCCCGGGTCGCTGCGTTGTGGGACAACGCACTCGACCTCGCACGTCGCACCCTCGGCTTCGACGCTCCGGTGCACGAGTGCGTGGCCGCCATGCTCAGCGAGGCCGCTTCCAGCTATCCGGCGCCTTTGTCTTCCGGGCTGGGTCTCAGTGAGAACAGGGTAAACACAGCAAGCGACAACGAACCGGATGGGACTCCGGATGACTCGAACTCCTTTGGCCGCACAACACCCGGGGCTTCTGCGGCTCGCCCGAGTGGGATCCTCCCACTGCACCCGGGACACCTTCAGGCCAAGGCGGTCAACCGCCTGCTTCGCGAGGTGGCGCGGGAGTTGGACATGCCAACCCCCGGGATCCGCGCAGGTGCGACCCCACGGACAGACCCACGCGCGGCAGCCTCAGCAGCACCGGCATCCGGTCTAGGCCCCAGCCCCCCTGCCGCCGACGCCCCAGTATCAACGGCCCATGGCGACCACACCGGCGGAGTCTTCACCGCGATCCGTGCCCAGCGACATCGCCTCCGGTTTCTCCTGGGGCGATGCCTCCAGGAGATCGACCGCATGGATGCCGCGCCGCTCCTTGGGTCCAGCGACATCATGACCCTGGCCACGCGCGTCCTCGGCGTGGGCGAGCGATCCATTCGCAACCTCCTGCGGGAATGCGATCTGTTGGAATCGGAACCCACCCTGCACGACGCCGTCGTGTCCGGTCGGATCGCCCGAGGCCAGGCCACCCTCCTGGGTCGCGTCGGTGCGGGATCCGGACTTGCGGATCACGTCGACCGAGCCACCTCGGTCACCCACCGCCAGCTTCAGCGGGAGGTCCGCGTCATCGAACGCTTGCAAGCCCTCGCGCCGCGGCTTGCCGTTCGCCATCCGGGACCCCTCCGGGCATCAAGCCTCGTGGAGGATCTGCGGGACCACCTGATCGCCTTGGGTCGTCCGGGATCCACCCTCGACCAGTATCTCGCCGATCACGGCGTCACGCCTCCGGATGCGACCGCCGCAAGTCACGCGGATTCCACGGCCCCGGGCGGTCCGGATCCCGCCGAGGATCCCAGCACCCTGCGTTGCATCGAGTTGCTCCTGGACCTGGCGGCGTTCGGGTACGAGCCCGGGGAAGACGATCAGCACCGGCAGAATCACCACCCCGACCACCCCGATGCAGGAAACGGCTCGGACGACGACCGCTCTCCCCCCGCCTCCAGCCCCGCCTCATGGAAAACGTTGGCCTCCCCGGGCGACCGGACACGCATCGGTTTCTGGGCCCCCACCGAGTTGGCCACGCAATGGGAGCAAACCCTCGGTGCCATCCGGGCCCAAGCCGGGCCGCTCCCGGCATGGGCAGCGGTAACACTGCTCCTGAACGACGTTCTAACCGCCTGGGCCAACGTGGATCCGGCCCGGCGCCCCGCCCAGTGGCGCACCCTGGAGCGGGACGACTACCGCTGCCAGGTCCCTGGCTGCTCGGCGCGTCGGCACTTGGAGACCCACCACATCGTCTTCCGATCGCAAGGTGGCTCGAACGCGCCGGACAACAAGGTAACCCTGTGTCACGGACATCACCGCCGGGGCGTGCATCGGGGATCGGTTCGCATCACAGGCGCCGCACCGCACGGTCTCGACTGGAGACTGGGGGACCCAAGCCGGGTACACCACGTTCTCCGCTACCGGGGCCAAAGGAGGCTCCCATGAGCCGCCCGTATTAGGCGACCGACTCCCCTTCCAGCACGATCCTCGACGGATCAAACACCGGCCGGAACAACGCCGCCACGTAATCCAGCAACGCAAGCCGGCGCGCGCGCTCGGCCGGGTCCTCGGACATCACCATCACCCCGTCGAAGAACCGATCAATCGGATCCCGTAGCGAGAGGTACAACTGAACCGCCCGGGGGAAGTCCTGCAAGGCACGCGCCTCGTCCAGTTCCCTGCCGACCCGCTCCGCGGCCGCAAAGAGCCCCTGCTCGGACGCGTCCGTCGCCGACCAATCCACCGTGTCCGCCTTGGGCAGGCCCGACACGTCCGCGCTCTTGACGATGTTCGCCACCCGCTTGAAGCCGATCACCAGGCGCGCCAGATCCTCTTCGCCGCGAATGGTCTCCAGCGCCGTTGCCCGCAGGTGCACCAGCCAGGGGTCATCAAGCTCCGCGGCCAACACCGCCTCCACCACATCGTAGGCAATACCACGATCCCGCAAGGCAAACGCAACCCGATCGCGGAAGAAGTCCAGGATTTCCTGCTCCAACCCGTCCCGCCGCACCGCCTCGGGCAGCTGCCGCACCGCCATGCTCACGATCTCGGTGAGCGGCAACTGCAGCGACTTGTCGAGCAGGATCCGCACGATTCCGTTCGCCGCGCGGCGCAAGGCATACGGATCCTGGGACCCCGAGGGCACGAACCCGGCCGCCCAGCATCCGGCAATGGTGTCGAACTTGTCGGCCACGGACAGCAGCAGCCCTTCGCGGCTCTCCGGCAGACGGTCCCCCGCCCCCTGGGGCCGATACTGCTCTTCCAACCCCTTCACCACCCCCGCGGCCTCGTTCGCCGACGCCGCGTAGCGGGCGCCAATAATCCCCTGGAGCCCCGTGAACTCCTTGCCGTCCTTGATCATCTCGCTGGCCAGATCCGCCTTGGCCAACCGTGCGGCCCGCAGGGCACCTTCACCCATGGCCGCCCAGTCGTCCGCATACCAGAACCGACCCAGACGCTCCACCAACCAGTGCACCCGTTCCGCCTTCTCGGCCAGGGTCCCCACGGACTCCAGCCACACCACCTTGTCCAGCGCCTGGGCCATGGCATCGAGTCCGGTCTTGCGGTCCACGTCCCAGTAGAACCGCGCGTCGGCCAACCGGGCCCGCAACACCCGCTCGTTCCCCGCCAGGACCAACGCCGGGTCGTCCCACTCGCCGTCGGTGACCACCAGGAAGTTCGCACGCAGCGCGCCATCCTTCCCTTCCACCGCGAAGTAGCGCTGGTGCGCCTTCATCGCGGTGACCGTCACCTCGCGCGGCAGTTCCAGGAACTCCTCGTCAAAACTGCCCGAGTACACCCGAGGATGCTGGGCAAGGAAAACCACTTCTTCCAGCAGGTCCTCGTCCATGACGCACCGTCCACCCAGCTGCTCCGCCGCCTCGTTCAGCCCGGCCAGGATGAGGCGTCCACGGGCCTGCGGGTCCAGGATGACCCCGGCGCTCTCCAGGACGCGCTCCAACGCACCCGCATCCGGCACCTCGTGCCACCCGGCCCCATGCAGCCGATGACCCCGCGTCCGGCGCCCGGCCTCGATGCCTCCCAAAGTAAACGGCAGCACGGCGTCGTCCAACAACGAGACAACCCAGCGCAAGGGCCTCGGGAAGCGGAACCCGGACGCATTCCAGCGCATGGTCTTGGGCCAGGCGAGGGAGCCCAGCACCCGGGTCAGCAATTCCGGCAGGACGACTTCCACCTCGCGCCCGGTCTCATGCACCCGCGCGGCAACGAAGGTCCCCTTGTCGGTCGTGACCTGTTCCAGCGCCTCCACCGCGACCCCGTTCTTGCGGGCAAATCCCTCCGCCGCCTTGGTGGGCGCGCCGTCCTTGAACGCGATGTCGACCCGGGGGCCGGTCACCTCCAGGGTCACATCGGCCTGGCGATCGGCGAGCCCCGCGATCTCCAGGACAAGGCGTTGTGCCGTGCCCCGGGTGGTCACGCTCTCCACCGGCAACCGCAGGGACTCGAGCCCCTTCTTCATGCCAACTTCGATCGCGGTCAGTGCATCGGCAAGGTATCCGGCCGGAATAGCCTCGGTTCCGAGTTCCAACAGGTATCGTTTCCCGCTCATGACCGTGCCGCTCCGTCGTTCTTGCCCGCGCCCTTCTTCCCGGCTCCTGCCTTACCCTCACCCTTGCCCGTGCTCGACTTCCTGGCCCGCGCCTCCGCCCGCTCCCGCGCCGCCTCCACCACCAGCGCCCGTGCCGCGGGGTCGTGGATCATGGGATAACCCAACCGCTCCCGCTGGCGCAGGAACGCCTGCGCCGCCATCCTGGACAGCCTGCGCACCCGGCCAATGTAACCGGTGCGCTCGGTCACGCTGATCGCGCCGCGGGCCTCCAGCATGTTGAAGGCATGCGAGCTCTTCACCACGTAGTCGTAGCCGGGTCCCACCAGGTCCTTCTCCAGCAACCGCTCCGCCTCCCGCTCGAACTCCGCGAACAGCTTGAAATGGAGCGCGATGTCCGCCTCCTCGAAGTTGAAGGCACAGAACTCGCGCTCGGTCTCCAGGTTCAACGCATCCCAGGACGTATCCCCGGTGATCCGCAGATCCATGATCCGGTTCTCGCCCTGGAGGTAGGTGGCCAGCCGCTCGATGCCATAGGTGATCTCGGCCGAGACCACGTCGACATCGATTCCCCCGACCTGCTGGAAGTAGGTGAACTGGGTCACCTCCATCCCGTCCAGCCACACCTCCCAACCCAACCCCCAGGCGCCCAGGGTAGGCGACTCCCAGTCGTCCTCCACGTAACGCAGATCGTGCCGGCTCAGGTCGATGCCCATCGCGGTCAGCGACTGCTCGTAGAGCTCCAGCACGTTCTCCGGTGCCGGCTTGAGCAGCACCTGGTACTGGTAGAAGTGCTGCAGACGGTTGGGATTCTCCCCGTAGCGACCATCCTTGGGACGGCGGCTGGGCTCCACGTAGGCCACGCTCCACGGCTCGGGGCCCAATGCCCGGAGAAACGTCGCCGGGTTGAACGTGCCGGCGCCCACCTCGCTCGGGTAGGGCTGCGAGAGGAGGCAACCCTGCTCGTGCCAGAAGCGTTGCAGGGAGAGGAGGAGATCCTGAAAGTTCGGTGTCTCGATCGTATTCATGGTCATATCCAGGGTTCGAGGCCAAAGATGGCGGAGCAGTATACCAGCTTTCCCCACCGGCTCAGCCATGGCATGATCCCCATCCCCCCGAGACGGAGTCATCATGTTCTCTCTGCCTCATTCCCTCGCCCGCTTCGCACTCCTCGGTATCCTCGTGGCCGCTCCCGCCCAGGGTCAGCCGGCCAGCGAGGAGCCGCCCCCATTCCGGCAGGGACTCACCGAGATCCACCTCTTCGGGGGTGCCGGTATGCCCACCGGCGACCTGCTGTTCCGGGATGGCGACACCGAGTTCCGGGTCGTCGACCCTTCCGGGGGGTTGCTCGTCGGCGGACACTTCGGCTACTTCGTGGAGCCGGGATTCATCATCGGAGCGGGCGTCGCCTTCCAGACCATGGGAGTGGACTCCATCGCCCCGGCCCTCGCCAATCCCAGCGACGTCTCCGCGACCCGGCTCTTCGGATTCGCCAAGTTCTTCCTCAGCTCGCATCCCGCGTGGCTCCCCTACTTCCGGGGCGAGATCGGGGTGATCAGCCAAAAGCTGACCGAGGATGTCGGGGATGGGCTCTCGGGGAGCACCAACGAATCCAACTTCGGGCTGGGGGCAGGGCTGGGTCTGCAGCGCATGGGCCGCAACAAGTTCGGCCTGACCGCGGAGCTGAGCACCTTCTACACCGCGTCGAAAAGGGGACCGTTCTACGTGGAGCTGCGCCTGGGTCTGGTCATCACCCCCGGTCGGGCCAAACGCTAGTCCCGCCACACGGCTAGGCCACGGCAACTCCCAGCGCCGCGAGGATCTTCCCGGAACGCTCGCGAATCGCCGCGTAGTCCCCCCGGGCAATCTCCCCCGCGTCGAACAGGCTGTTCACGAACCCCACCCCGAACGCACCCGCGGCCAGGATCTCCCGGAAGTTCTCCGGAGTCACCCCGGCGGTGGGAAAGAGCCGCAGGAACGGTAGCGGCCCCAGCACCTGACCCACCATCCCCACCGGGTCCGCTGCCGCGGGGAACACCTTGACGAGGTCGGCCCCCGCGCGATGCGCCGCGAGCATTTCGGTCGGGGTCGAGGTGCCGGGAACGGTCACCGCGCCCAGTTCGCGCCCGGCCCGGATCACCTCGGGATCCATCACCGGGGACACGATGAACCGGGCCCCGGCCTCCACCGCGTCCCGGGCGTCGTCGGGGGTCAGGACCGTCCCCGCTCCCACCAGGAGCTCGGCCCTCGCCGAGTACCGGCGAATGAGGTCCAGCGCTCCCGGCGTGTTCAACGTGAACTCGATCGCCCGGAAGCCCCCCTCGACCGCGGCCGCCATGGCCCGGTCGGCCCGTTCGGCATCGTGGGTGCGCAGGATCGCGCTGATACGGTAGCCGGCCAGCAGCTCCAGGGTCTCGGTTCGTCGTGCTTCACTCATGATTCAGCCTCCGTGGCAATCCCTCGCCGGCGCCGGCCGGACAGCCATTGCGCCAATCTCAGGGCCCGCAACATCTCGTAGCGCTCCACATGCGCCTGAAGGAACGGCTCCAGCAACAATCCGGCCCGGTTCAGGGCCGCCGAGGACGCGGGAGACCCGGACAGGTCCATCAGCGTCCCGTGCATCAGACCCCGCAGCGTCCCCTGGACCCCGGGGTCCATCCGCATCAGGCCGTCGATCCCCGGCGCGCAGTCCCCACACACCAGCCCCCCCGCGAACGCCGAGAACCAGGCCTCGCTTCCCTCCGGCTCACGCCCACACTCTACACAACGATAGAGCTCGGGCCGATGCCCCAGGAACGAGATCGCCTTGATCTCGAAAGCCCGGAACACCGTCGCCAACGCCCCCGGATCGCACGAACCGAGGACCTCCAACGACCGCAGGGCAAGGGGAAACATCCGCCCGCCCGGCTCGTTCCCGGTGAGCGCCTTGAGCATGAACTCCAGCACCGCGGCTCCGTAGGCAAAGCGTTCCGGTGACGCGGTCAGTCCCAGGTGCGGTTCCAGCAGGGATGCCTGCGACAGGAGTTGCAGTTCCCGCGAGTCCTTCTGGTAGTAGATCAGATCCGTATGGGCGAAGAGCTCCAGCGCCGCGCCGAAGCGGGGCTTGGGCCCACGCACTCCCTTGGCCAGCAACGAGACCATGCCGTGCTCCGAGGTATAGGCGGTGAGCACCTTGCTGGTGTCGCGAAACGGAATGACGCGAAGGATCAGGCCCTCGCTCTTGAGGATGGGCACGCCGACTCCCCTACGGGGTCTCGCGCCCCGGGGGCTCCGCCCGCGGCGAACCGGGAGCCGCCTTGTCGGTCCGGGACTCCGGCGGCCCGGCGTCCCCCTGGGGATCCTCGATCTCGATCACCGCGCTTTCGTCCCCTCCCCCGAACAACCGGGCCAGCCACCCACGACGACGCCGGCGCGGACGGAGCACCGGCGCCATGCCCCCCGCTTCCCCGGGAACGATCGCCCCACCCGAAATGACCATTTTCAGACCCTCCTCGACCGAGATGGCCAATGCGGTGAGGTCCTTCTCGGGCACCATGAGGAGAAAGCCCGAGGTGGGATTCGGGGTGGTGGGCAGAAAGACCGACCGCAATCGTTCCCCCGCGATGGCGTGCATTTCCTCGTTCGGGCTCTCGGTGATGAACACCAGGGACCACAGCCCCCGCCGCGGGTACTCGATCATTCCCACCGCGCGGAACACCGTCCGCTCGCTCGCGAACAGCGCCTCGCCGATCTGCTTGAGCGCGGTGTAGATCTTGTTGAAGAGCGGGATCCGGGTCAGGAACCGGTCGTACACGGAGTACAACCGCCGACCCAGGTAGTTGTTGACGAGCAGACCGATGAGCAGCACGGCGAGGGTCACCGCAATGATCCCGACCCCCGGGATTCCCCCGGGGCGCACCCAGCCAAACCGGATGTCCTCCCACAGCAGGGTATCCACCCAGTAGAACAGCCGGTAGAGAACCCACGCCGCCACCGCGGCCGGAACCACGACCAGCATGCCGGTGAAGAAGTGTCGTCGGAAGTTGAGTGCTACCCGGCCCACGTGCTTCTCACGATCGGTCTCCGTCCCCTTCGCCGTCGGCCACGATCACCCGCACCGCGTTGATGCGATGCGGTTCCGCTGCCGCCACTTCGATCCATACCCCGTTCTCCCGGATCCGTTCCCCCGGTTGCGGGACATGTTCCAGCCGGTCCAGCATCAGACCGGCCAGGGTGTCGTAGTCCCCCTCTTCGAGATGCAGGTCCAGACTCTCGTTCAGGTCGTCCACCCGCATGGACGCCTCCACCCAGTACACCCCGGGCTCCAGTCTCCGGAAGGGAATCTCCTCCTCGTCATGCTCGTCCTCGATCTCCCCTACCAGCTCCTCCAGCAGGTCCTCGATGGTGGCCAGCCCCGCCGTCCCCCCGTACTCGTCGACCACCACCGCCATCTGATTGTACGTTGCCTGCAGTTCCCGCAGCAGATCCCCCGCGGGTTTCGTGCCTGGGGTGAGGTAGGGATCCCGGGCCAGGGACTCGACCCGGGTTTCCAGGTCCGCCCCCAGGCAGTCGAAAACGTGCAACACCCCGGTCACATGGTCCAGGGTGTCACGATACACCGGGTACCGGCTGAACCCCTCGGCCTCGATCAGGGTCAACACCTCGGCCAGGGTCGACCCCGCGGCAACCCCCACCACCTCCTCGCGGGGCACCATGACATCCTCGACCCGCGTCGTGCCGAAATCATGCAGGGTGGCCAGCATCTCCCCCTGCTCATCCTCGAAGGAACTCCCCATCAGCCAACGCCGCTCCTCGTCGAGTTCGACCAGACGTTCGTCCGCTCCGGCCGGGTGGCTCAGTCCCGGCAACCGCCCCACCACCCGCACCAGCCCGCGCAGGACCACCCCGACCCAACGCAGCGGCCAGTAGACCGCACGCCCCGCAATGCCCAGCGGACTGCGCCACTGCACCGCCGAGAAGGACGCGGCCAGGATCGCCACCAGCAGTCCCGTCACCAGCAACCCGGCCAGGACCAGCACACGCCCTTCCACCAACGCCACCAGGGCGACACCGGCAAACGCGACCGCCATGGCGAAACGCCCCATGGTGCGGGACCACGCCGCCTCCCAGGCAAGACCGGTGGCCTCGCTAGCCTTCTCCGGCCCGCGGGATTCCAGGTCCAGGGCATTGCGTCCGAACCAGGCCGCGCTCTCCTCCAGGAGAAACGCGATCAGGACCAGCCCCGCCCCCAGGGCACAGGCAACCAGCATCATCGTCCCGTCCCCCCGTCCTTCTCCCGCTCGTCGTACAGCTCACCGACGATCTCCTCCAGGACGTCCTCCATGGTCACCAGGCCCACCGGACGCCCCAGGGCGTCCACCGCCACCGCCAGATGCACCCGCGCTTCCTGCAGCTCGTTCATCAGTTCGCTCATGGTCGCCTGCCGACGCACGTAGTACACCGGGCGCAGCAGATCCGCCAGAGGTATCGGCTCCGGGCGCCCACCGGCCAGCAGCAGGTCCTTCACCGTCACCAACCCCACAACCCGCCCGGCATCCATCACCGGGTGGCGACTATGACCGGAGTCCTGGACCTGGCGCGTCGTTTCCGCGAGATCCATGCCGATCTCGAGACGCCGCACCCGTTCCCACGGGGTCATGATGTCCGAGACGGGAATGCTCGCCCCCGCCAGAAGCCGACGCAGGAACCGCCGCTCCACGAACCCCAGGCGTCCTCCGGCCGGGGTTGCCGCCGCCTGGGACTCGGCCAGGACATGCGCCGCCGACTCCTCCGCGGTTTCCGGCAACCGGCGCAGGTGCAGCCCCGGTCGGGCCAACCGCGCCGCCGGCTGGGTGAGCTTGGCCCAGACCGCATACCCGGCTCCGCCCCGGGCACGGGAAAACCGGCGCACCGAGGCTCCACCTCCCGAGGCCTCGGCCATGGAAGCCAACAGCCATCCCACAGACCCAGCCAGCACTCCCAACGAAACGGAGCCCAGGCTGGCCACCCCCACCGCAAGACAGGCCGGGACCAGGGCGGCCGCCAGGACCCGGGAGAACCGGAGACGCAATCCCAGATGCACGGGATCGTCGCGCAGGCGCTGGAGCCGCGCGATCACCGCGTAGTCCGCATCCCCCACCGCGCCCCCCTGCTCCAGTCCGAGCAGATCGCGGCGCACCGCCGAAGCCACCGCGCCGATCCACCAGGCCATGCCGGCCAGGAGGATCCAGGGAAGCCAGGTCAACAACGGCACGACGTCCATCTCAGGCCAGGGCCTCCGTATCGCCACGCAGAAGTGTCCCCGGCAGGTAGGCGGTCATGGCCCGTCGCTCCGCCGCCTTCATCCGTCGCCCCTCGGCCGGCGCGTGGTGGTCGTACCCGAGGAGGTGGAGCAGCCCGTGCGTGATGAGCCGGGCCAGCTCCGCGTCCGGGGTGTTGTGGAACCGGGGGGCCTGCGCACGCGCCCGCTCCAGGGAGATGACGACATCGCCAAGATAGCGGCCGGCCCCCTCGCTCCCGTCGAACACCGGATCGTCCGGGTCGTCATGGTCGGGAAACGCCAGCACATCGGTAGGCCGGTCCTTGTCCCTGAACTGCCGGTTGAGTTCGTGGATCTGCGCGTCGTCGGTGAGGACGAGGGTCACCGAACCGTCGGCGACTCCCTCGCCGCGCAGGACCGACTTGGCGAACCGTCTCACCGCGAGCGGATCCACCGTCTTCGGATCAACCCGTCGCTCGAGGTGAATACGCAGGCTCACGACCGGATCAACTGCCGCTGGATCCGCCCGCCGAGGAGGACGGCCGCGTGAACTCGCGGGTCGTCTCAACGGTGCTGATCCCGGTCTCGAGCTCGGGACGGAAGACCCGTTCTTCCGCCTCCCCACCCAACGCGCGCTCCCCACCGTCCTTCTGCCACTGGTACTTCACCCGGCTGTGATGAACGCCGGTCAACACGTGGGTAAACGCGTCGCGGGCCTTGGCCAGTTCGGAAACGGTCAAACCGCAATCATCCAGCTGACCATCGGCGATCCGCGCCTCGAACAGTCGCATGAGGACCGCGCGGATCTTGCTTGGACTCTGGTCGTCCAGCGAGCGCACCGTTGCCTCGGCCGCGTCGGCCAGCATCACGATCCCGGTCTCCCGGGTCTGGGGGCGCGGACCGGGATAGCGGTAGTCCCGCTCCTCGACTTCGGGGTCCATTTCCAGCGCCTTGGCGTAGAAGTACTGCATGAGCGTCGTGCCCTGGTGCTCGGGGATGAACGCGGCCACGCTCTTGGGCAAGCCGATTTCCCGTGCCATCTCCAGACCCTCCCGCACATGGGATTCCAGGATCAGGCTCGACATGGTGGGAGTGAGCCGCTCGTGCGGGTTCTTGGCCCCCATGCGCAGGTTCTCCCCGAAGTACCCCGACTTGGCGATCTTTCCGATGTCGTGATAGTACGCACCGACCCGGGACAGCAGGGGGTTGGCCTCGATCGCCTCGGCCGCCGCCTCCGAAAGCAGTCCCACCACCATGCTGTGGTGATAGGTCCCGTTGGCCTCGATCACCATCCGCTTGAAGATGGGTCGATTGAGGTCGGACAGTTCCAGCAGGGTCAGGTTGCTGGCCAGACCGAACATCTTCTCCAGGATGGGAAGCAGGGTCATGGCCACCGCGATGGAAAAGACCACGTTGACCGCGACCCAGATGAGCTCCCGCAGGATCATCGACAAGGGCACGACCGGTCCCACTAGGTGAACCCCCACCACCGTCGCCACCATGCCCCCGGTAATGGGAAGCGCCGCGCGCAGGAACTCGAGCCGGTGAAAGGCATTACGCACCGAGAACGCCGCGATCACGCCGCCCACCGCACCGGACAGCGTCACCGGCAGGCCCCACCCGGTGATGGTCCCGAGCAACGCGGAAAGCCCGATCACCACCACCACCGCCGGCACCGCGCCGATCAGCATGGTGATCAGGATCGCGGCCAGGGAGATGGGTACCACGAACGGATGCAACGCCCCGGAGCGGAAGACCACCGCGGCCAGGATCAGGGTGAGCAACGTCACCAGGCTCATCAGGGCGAGCAACCCGAGGTCCCCCCACACATCCGGTCGCGCCTGGCGCAGGAACACCCCGACCAGCGTGAGAATCACCCCCATCAGCAGCGCACGCCCCAGGATGGGCCACAACCAGCCGGCCAGACGATCCGACGGATTCCGCGACATCTGGGCCCGCTGGTAGGCCTCCAGCACCATGAGATCCTCGCGGGTGATCCGCTCGTTCGCGTCGATGATGCGTTCGTCCTTCTGGATGCTGGCCATGATCGGGGACACCGCGTTGCGCGCGGCCCGACGATTGGCCTCGGTGACCTGGGGATCGAAGCGCAGGTTGGGCGTGGCCAGCCCTTCGGCCAGTTCCCGCATGGCCGCCGATCCGGCCGGGCCCAGCTTGTCCATCCCCCGCTCCGCGGCCAGCGCCAGCAGGCGGGAGGGTTCGTACAGATCCAGGGTGGAAACCACCTCGTCCCCGCGCTCGGTCCGCAGACCCACCTGGACGTTGGTCTCCAGGAGATCCGCGTCCTGGGACTCCACCAACCCCGCGTCGTTGACCTCGCCCAGCACCCGCTCGGTCTCGAACAGCACGATCTCCCCGATATCCGAACTGGACACCAGGTCGAACGAAGAGGGACCCAGGTTGACCCCGGCCGAGTCCAACACCGCGGCGAAACGGGCGGAATCCCCGCGGGCCGCCCGGAGGGTCGCCATGATCCCGTCGTAGGAAGGCTTGGATTGGATGCGCGTGAAGACGGAGCGCACCCCCTCGGCGGCGCGGGCCTGCTCCCGCTCGAGCAGATCCTCCGGCTTGTCCACGTCGAACGCGAAGTCGGCGATGACCTCCTCGGATGCGATCATCCCCTCCAGATAGCTGGGCAGCTCGAACGAGATCCCCAGCGGAAACAGGAGAATGGCCGCGGCGAGAAGCAACGCCGCCATGAGCAGGCGGATCAGTCCGCGCGTCGTACGCCCCAGAGGCTCGCGCTCGTGGGCGAGCTGGATCCGCCGTCTGCGGCGCCCTCGCCAGAGGCTATTGATGGGTTTCATTCTTTGCTTTGTTCACCGGATCGTCTTCGGCTGCGGTTGCAGTCTCGTACCGCTCGAAGGCCTTGAGGATAGACTGCACGAGGCGGTGCCGGACCACATCACGGGCCAGAAACCGCACGAACCCGATCCCCTCCACGTTGCGCAGGATCGACTCGACCTGGACCAGACCGCTTTCCCTGGGATCCACCAGGTCGATCTGGGTCACGTCCCCCGTGATCACCGCCCGCGAGCGGGCTCCGATACGGGTCAGGAACATCTTCATCTGCTTGAGCGTCGTGTTCTGCGCCTCGTCCAGCACGACGAAGGCCCGGGACAGGGTGCGTCCCCGCATGTAGGCCAGGGGAGCGATCTCCAGCACCCCCATCTCCTGGTACCGGCGCAGCTTGTCGTGCGGAATGAAATCATGGAGCGCGTCGTAGAGCGGGCGCAGGTACGGATCGATCTTCTCCTCGAACGTCCCGGGGAGGAAACCCAGCTTCTCGCCCGCCTCCACCGCGGGCCGGGTCAGGATGATCCGCTCCACTTCCCGGTTGCGCAGGGCCTGCACCGCCATCGCCACCGCAAGATAGGTCTTCCCGGTTCCCGCCGGGCCGATCCCGAACACGATGTCATGGTCGGCAATGGCCTCCACGTACGCTTCCTGCCCCTTGGACTTGAGTTGAACCCGGCCGCGCTCGAACACGAGCTCCCGTGAGGGTCGGGACCCGGCCACCGCGTCCGGGCCATCCTCGTCCTGGAGCGCAGCGAGGTACTCGATGTCCCGGGACTCCACCACATCGCCCCGCTCCACCCGGTCGGCGAGCTCACGGACAATGGTGGCCGCGCGCCGGACGTCCGCCTCCTCGCCGGACAGGGTCAACAAACCCTGCCGCAACACGGCGGTGACATGGAAGCGCTCTTCGAGGTGTCGGAGATTCGAGTCCTTCTCACCCACGAGGGCCAGCGGCTCGATCCGGGAAAGATCAATCTGAAGACGATGGGTATCGGATGCCAGGACCGGCACCTCCGTGATGGCGGAATTGTTGACTGCCTTCGGCAGAAGCCATCATGCCGGGAGCAGCGTGGCTGGGGAGCAAGGATTCGAACCTTGATTCTCGGCTCCAAAGGCCGATGTCCTGCCGTTGGACGACTCCCCAAGGCCATCCCGGATTGGGACTCGCCCAAAAAACACAGAACGGGCTCCTCGAGGAACCCGCTCGCTGGCCAGTAGCCTAGCATCGGTCCCCGGGAGCGTCAACTTGACCCGCCCGCGACCGCATCGCTAACCTCACCAACGACAACCGGTTGCGGAGGCGCTACTCAACCACCTTCAGGTGCAGGTCCATCAGATCCTGCGGGTCGACCTTGGCCGGCGCCCCGTCCATCAGGCTCGACGCCCGGGCGGTCTTGGGGAAGGCAATCACGTCCCGCAGCGAACGGCGCCCGCTCATGAGCATGATGATCCGGTCGAGACCGGTGGCGATTCCGCCGTGCGGGGGGGCCCCGTACTCGAAGGCTTCCAGGAGGAATCCGAACTTCTCCTGGGCTTCCTCCGCACTCACCCCGGCCACCTTCATGACCCGCTCCTGGATGTCCCGCCGGTGGATCCGGATGCTTCCGGACCCGAGCTCGTAACCGTTGGCCACCAGGTCGTAGAGCACCGCATGGACCCGGCCGGGATCACTCTCCAGATGCTCCAGGTCCTCTTCCCGCGGCATGGAAAACATGTGATGCGCCGGTTCCCAACGGCCCTGGTCGGCGTTGAACTCGAAGAGGGGGAACTCCCGCACCCACAGGAAGCGGAACTCCTTCTCCCGTCCCGCGATCAAGGGTTCGCCGAGCGCACTGCGCACGGCCCCCAGTGCCTTGCACGCGGTGCCCCAGCTGTCGGCGACAAACAGGAGCAGGTCCCCGGGCCCCGCCGCCAGGGCCCCGCACAGCTCGGCCCCATCCCCCAGGAACTTCCCGATCCCCCCCTCGAAGCCGGACTCGCCGATCTTGGTCCAGGCGAGCCCCTTCGCCCCGTAGGTCCTGGCCACCGCTTCCAGTCCGTCGATCTCCTTGCGGCTCCTGGCCGCTCCCCCCGGCACCCGGATGCCCTTGACCGTTCCACCCGCCCCCACCGTGTCGGCGAAGACCTTGAACCCGGAATCCTTGACCACATCCGACAGGGTCACCAGTTCCAGGTCGAACCGCAGGTCCGGCTTGTCGGTCCCGAACCGATCCATGGACTCCCGATAGGTTATCCGCTGGAAGGGGGTTTCCAACTGCACGTCCAGACAGGTGTCGAAAATGTGCGCCATCAGCCCCTCGATCACCCGATAGACATCGTCTTCACCGACATAGGCCATCTCGAGATCGATCTGGGTGTGCTCCGGCTGGCGATCGGCCCGCAGGTCCTCGTCCCGCATGCACCGGGCCAACTGGAAGTAGCGATCCATCCCGCTCACCATGAGGATCTGTTTGTAGAGTTGGGGACTCTGGGGCAGGGCGTAGAACGAGCCCGGGTGCAGACGCGCCGGAACCACGTAGTCCCGCGCTCCCTCCGGGGTCGGACGCACCAGCATCGGCGTCTCGATCTCGATGAACTCGCGACCGCAAAGGTAGTTCCGCGTCTCCAGGGTCACCTTGGAGCGCAGTCGTAACGCATCCTGCAGCGACGGACGGCGCAGATCCAGGTACCGGTAGCGCAGTCGCAGGTCCTCGCCCACCTCGGCCTCGTCATCCACCGCGAAGGGGGGCGTGGCCGAGAGGTTGAGAATGCGGAACCCGGTGACGTCCAGCTCGACATGCCCGGTCGGCAGGTCCGCGTTGATCATGGAGTCCGGTCGTCGGGTCACCTGCCCCCGCACCGCCACCACGCTCTCGGAACGCAGGGCGCGCGCCTCGGACAGCGGGCCCTCCTCGACCTTGCCCGGGTGGAACACGACCTGGGTCATCCCGGTGTGATCCCGCAGGTCGATGAACAACACGCCGCCATGATCGCGGGTCCGGTGCACCCAACCCATCAACACCGCCTCGTGCTCCGCATCGTCCGCCCGCAGCTCACCGCACCGATGGGTCCGTCTCCAGTCCCCCAGCATTTCCTGTTTCAAGCTGTCTCCTCCCGCGCCCACGACGCAATGTGTCGTGCCGCGTCCGCCAGCGGGAGGCGTACCTGTTCGCCCCGCTGCAAGTGCTTCAATGTGATTTGCCCCGACGCCACCTCGTCATCCCCGAGAATGGCCGCCACCGGGGCCCCGATCTGATCCGCGTACTGGAGCTGCTTGCCCAGCTTCGCTTCCTCGGGGTAGACCTCGACCCGCAGATCCCCCCGCCGCAACTCCCGCGCCGCACCCAGGGCGGCGGCCGCGATCGCTCCCATCCAGCACACCAGAACGTCCGGTCCCACCGGGAGCGGCGGGTACATCCCGCGCTCCTCCATGACCAGCACGATCCTTTCCAGCCCCAGGGAAAACCCGACCGCGGGGACCGAACGCTTACCGAACATCCCGATCAACCCGTCGTATCGTCCCCCACCCCCCAGGCTCCCGGCCAGGTCCGGCACATCGATCTCGAAGATGGGGCCGGTGTAGTAGCTGAGCCCGCGCGCCAGGTCCGGCGTCACCCGGACGTGCCGGCCCGCCGGCGTATCCGCCACCAGATCCAGCAGACGCCCCAGGGTCGCAAGCCCCTCACGCGATGCCTCATCGTCCAACCGACGACCCAGCGCCTCCAGCACTTCGGCGTTCCCGGCCTCCGACCCCCGGATGCTCTCCAGGAGCCGCTGGCCGGCCTGGGCGTCGATCCCGCGTTCCACGAGTTCCTTGACCACCCCCTCCTCGCCGATCTTGTCCAACTTGTCCACCGCCACCAACGCGGTCTGCTCCGCTTCGTCCGCGATGCCGGCCGCGCGCACCAGCCCCCGCAACACCGCGCGGTGGTTGAGACGCAGCCGGAACTCCTCGAACCCCAACCCCTCCATCACCTCGCACACCGCGGCGAGGATCTCCGCGTCCGCGACCTCGCTCGTGCTGC
Organism: Candidatus Eiseniibacteriota bacterium; assembly: GCA_942491735.1. Lineage (GTDB taxonomy): Bacteria > Eisenbacteria > RBG-16-71-46 > JABDJR01 > JABDJR01 > CALOCN01. Next base: position 3,196,259 of record CALOCN010000014.1, read on the forward strand.
CCAGGCTGTCCACGTCGCACTGGTAGAACTCGCGGTAGCGACCCCGTCCGGGACGGTCCGCTCGCCACACCGGCTGGATCTGGTAGCGCTTGAAGAACCGGGGCAAATCGCCGTACTGGGCAATGACGCGGGCCAGGGGAACGGTCAGGTCGTAGCGAAGCCCCAGATCGCCCAGCGCACCCTCGGTGACCGGGCTCTGCTCCAGGGCCCGAGCCAGGGCATCCCGCCGGTGCAGGAGCCGGAACAGGAGTTGGTCCCCTTCCTCACCGTATTTTCCGGTCAGAACACTCAGGTTCTCGAAGGCCGGGGTCTCGAGCGGGGCAAAGCCGTACCGCTCGAATCCGGATTGGATCTGCTGCACCACGTAACGGCGACGCGCCACCTCCTGGGGCAGGAAATCGCGGGTTCCGCTGGGAGGCTTGGTGCTCGGTCGACTCATGGATTCCTCAGGTATCCTGGGATGGATCGATACGTTTTGAACGGACAGACTGCACGACGGATGCTCCCAGCAGCGCTCCCAGGGTGTCGGCTACCCCATCCGCCGCGCTGGTCATCCGCCCCTGGGTCCCCTGGAACAACTCGTCCAGGACCCCCACCGTTCCCCCGATGATCACCGCGACCCCGATCACCCAGAGGGTCCGCCGTCGCCGTCCCCGACCCAAAACGCGGGCCAGGAGCGCACCCAGGACGCCGTACTCCAGCAGGTGGGCCACCTTGTCCAGGTGGGCCGCATCTCCCGGCGGAGCCAGGCTGGCCATCGAGGACAGGGTGAAGATCATCAGGATATAGACCCCGACGGGAAGCCAAGCGCTCATGGCGGAAGCCAAGGAGTATGCCACAGGCGGGGGTTACCCGGTGATCCTGGACTCCTCGTCGCGAATGCTGGCCATGGCCTCGGCGGCGGAGCGGGCGCGCAGGAGGTTGCGCTGCAGATCACCCGTGTAGAGAAGACGGCTGATGCGGGCGAGGATCCGAATGAAACCGGATCCCTCCTCGGGGCCGACCACCATGAAGACCAACTGCACCGGGCGCTCGTCGAGGGCTTCGAAATCAATGGGGGCGCGAAGTCGGCCCAACGCCAGGGCCAGACGGCTCGCGCCGACACTCTGGGCATGCGGCACGGCGATCCCGCCGCCGATCCCCGTGCTCATGACGCGTTCCCGGGTCTGGATATCCTCCATCATCCGGTCCGCATCGGTGACCACGCCCCCCTTGACCTGGACGTCGACAAGCGAGCGCAGGACATCGTCCTTGGTACGGGCGGTCAGGTCCAGCGCAACGCAGGACTCCTGGAGTATTTCGGTGAGCAGGAGCGGATCCTCTGTTTATTCGGGTGGGCCGGTCCGGGCGTTACGAGGCCAACTATAGCAGTGCCCGTATCCGAATTCCATGCGCTACCGGGCCTAGTAGTTGAACTCCATCCGGTACCAGGCGTCGACCCGCTCGTCCCCCATCATGGCCGGTCGAAACCGCATGCTCGCCGCCGATTTCAGCAGTGCGGCCAGGAGAACCTCGGGGAGATCGGTCTGCAACGGCTTCACCTCGATCACCCGCCCGTTGCGATCCACGTGGAGGCGGACCTCGATCGCCAGGGGGGACGGCAGGCCCTTCGCTTCCTCCGGCGTCAACGGCAGCGCGGCCCGTTGCAGGCGAGGCGGCCGGAATCGGGCGGGCGGGGCCGAGTCCCCGCTGTCCCCCTCACCGTCCCCCTTTCCCAGACCGACCCCTTCGCTTCCCTCCCCTTCCCCCGCCACCTCCCCCTCGCCCGCGAACCGGGAAGCCGGGGCCAGCGGCGACGGGGTGGGTTCCGTGGGCGCCTCGAACCACTCCGCGACGTCCAACGGCTCGGAGCCGGTTTCCTCGAACGGGTCGACCTCGATCAGGGTGGCCAGCCGGGGAGCCGGCACCGGTTCGGGATCCAACAGACCGTCCGGGGCCGGCTCGGCCTCCACCGCCGCGGGAACCAACTCGGGCGCGGCGGCCATCGCGGGCGGGGCAAGCGTCACTTCGAAGGCGGCGCCTCCTGCCCGCTCGCCCCCCGCACCCCCTCCCGGCTCCGCATCCGTGGAGGGGCGGGGGCCAAGCACCAGACCCACGTGGATCAGCACCGAGGCCACCAGCGCCCCCCGCATCCGGGGGTTCATCGGTTGCGTCCCGGCTTGAGGACAACGAACGGGCCCTCCCGTTCCACGGAGGTCCCGGCGACGAGGTCCTCGACGCGGATGCGCAGCACGTAGTCACCCGGCTTCAGCGGCGGGACATCGATGGCCAGGAGCTGATCCAGCGTGGGCCCCGGGTCCGCGGCCTGGAACAACAACTCCGCTTCGGAGGCCCCGCCGCTTCCCAACACCACCTTGAGGAAACCGGTCCGGGTCTGCTGGCCGACCGTCACCCCGATCCGCACCTTGTGGTAGCCCTCGCGATCCGTGGCCAGGTGATAGGCCTCGAACGCGACCCCCAGCGGTTCTCCCACCCGGTAGCGGTGACCCGGGTTCGGGACCCCCGATCCGAACCCCCGCTGATACCGCCCTCCCACGTCCGGGTCAAACCCGAGCGTGCGCAGGAAGGCAATGTCGCTCAGGAGCGGTGTGGCCGGGTCGACGGTCTGAGCCGCCAGCGAGGCATAGCCGGATGCTCGCCCGCGGTTGAGCCGATCCACCGTCTCCAATCCAACGATCACGCTGTCGGCCGTGCCGTCGATGGAGAACACCCCGACCAGGCGGTCCAGGGCATCCGTCTCGAACAGGGACCAGCTCCAGATGGAGGCATCCTCCATGTCCCAGTCCGCGTCGTACCGGGACACCTTGCTAGAAAGACGATGCGGCTCCTCCAGGACATCCCGCCACGAGTCCGCGGGCAGGGCCACCGCAACCTCGATCCGCCCCTTGCCGGCGCCGTCCACGAACCGCCACAGCTCCACTTCCTGGTCCTTGGCGGGGGCGGTGAAGGGGACCGCGTAGTCGGTGGGATCCAGGGCCACGGTGAAGTCCGCGGCCAACGGGACGAAGGCGATCGGGTTGTAGAACCGTCCGTTGAGGTTGTAGTCCACGAAGAAGAAGGTCTTGGATCGATGCCGCTGACCATAGGTGACCCCGATCGTGGGCGATCCGTGTGGGGTCGCGGTCCGGCTCTCTTCCCCACGGAACACATCCACCCCCCAGCGAAAATCCCGGGGAAGCCCGTAACGTATGATCATGCGGCCCGGTGCGTGATCCCAACCCCGGAGTTCCATCTCGTCGATCCCGAACAGGAGCTGGGCCTGGACCAGACGCCGATAGTGCTCCAGGAGACGCGGGTTTTCGGGATCCGCCGGGGTGGGATCCTTCCAACGCCAGTAGTCCTCGACGAACCCGGTGCTGTCCGCCGTCTCCACCCGTTCGTCCTCGGCCTTGGGATCGATCCAGTCCAGACGATGAAAGGCGTAGAGCTCGTTGCTGGTCATCAGGGTCAACCCGGCGCGGAACGACTCCTCGGCCAGGGTCCATGCCCCCGCTTCGGTGTAGAGCATGCCGCGCAGCAGGGAGGGCCAGGGGTCATCCGGTTCCGCCTCCAGCCAACGCAACGACAGTGAGTCCACCGCGGCGCGGTCGTTGGTGTAGTAGGCGATCCGCAGGCCCCGGCGGATGGCCGCGGCGTTGTCCGGGTCCACCCGGAGGGTGCGGCGATTGGCCAGGATGGAGTTGTCCAGGTGCTCGTTACGGAAGTAACGCTGGTACCGGCGCAGCTCGTGCTGGGCGAGATCCCCCCACAATCCGGGCTGGTCGGGATCCAGTTCCAGGGCGCGGTGGAACGAGGATCGGGCGTCCCGTCGGAAGCCGCGCCGCTCCTGGAGGTGCGCCATGCGGGCCCACAGGTCCGGGTCGTCCTCGTTGACCTCGATGGCTTCCTGCAGGGCGTCGAACGCTTCGCGACGGAGTTCCACGTCGGGACTGTCGCCGAGCAGCTCCGAGAGCTGCTTGCGGGACTCCACGTCCCGGCGGTCCTTGCGGATCCGAATCCGCAGTTCGCTCACCCACTGGGCGGAATCGGCGGGAGCAACGGCGGGGAGAGTGGATTCGGCGGCCAAGGCGGCGCCGGTCCCAGCGAGAACAACGCCGGTCACGGCCAGAACAGTGCCGGTCACGGCCAGTACCATGCCGGTCACGGCCAGAAGGACAGCCGCGATCCAATGCAGGCGGATGCTCAGGGCTGGAGGGAGTCCAAGCCGTAGCGGGTGATCTTGTTCTTGAGGCCCTTGCGGCTGAGACCCAGCTCCTGGGCGGCTCGCGTCTTGTTCCACTGGTGTTTGCCCAATGCGTCCAGCACCAAACGACGCTCCATGTCCTCGACGGTGGTCCGGAGATCCCCATCGGCCGAGCCACCGGCTCCACCGGATTCCTCGGTGGCGTCCAGCACCTCGCTGGGCAGGAGTTCCACTCCGATCATCTCGCCGTCGTCGGCCAGGATCGCCGCACGGCGCACGACCTTTTCGAGTTCGCGGACGTTACCGGGCCAATTGTAGCGCACGAGACGCTGCAGGGCGGACCGGTTGAAACCGCTCGCCTCGCGACCCGTCTGGGCGGTGACGTTGGCCAGGAAGTACTCGGCGAGCAGCGGAATGTCCTCGACCCGCTCCCGCAGGGAGGGCACCCGGATAATGATGTCGTTGAGCCGGTAGTAGAGGTCCTTGATGAACGGTCCGTCACCGTCCACTCCAAGCAGGTTGGCCTTGGAGGTGGCGCAGATCACCCGCACGTTGAGCTTGCGGTACGAGGTGGATCCCACCGGCCGCACTTCCCCCTTGTCGAGCAGGTGGAGGAGCCGGCGTTGCACGCCCAGTCCCGCCTTGCCGATCTCGTCCAGGAAGATGGTGCCGCCGTCGGCTTCCTCGAAGAGCCCCTTCTTGTCCGCCGAGGCGCCGGTGAAGGCGCCCTTGACGAACCCGAACAGCTCGCTCTCGAGCAGGTTCTCGGGAAGCGCCGCGCAGTCGACGGTCACGAAGGAACCCTCGGCGCGGTCACTGGAAAGATGGATGGCCCGCGCGATCAGGGTCTTGCCCGTTCCCGTCTCCCCCTGGAGGAGGACGGTGAGGTCGGTGCGGTTGACCTTCTCGACCAGCTTGAGGATCTCCAGCATCTCGGCATTCTGGGTCACCACGTCGGCGAGGAACGTGCGGCGCTTGAGGTTGTCTTCCTCGGTCAGGATGCTGGACTCCAGGCTGGCCCGGCCGGTCAGGGCCTCCAGCTGCGGGACCAGCGCGAGGGCCAGGTTGAGATGACTGGGGCCGAACGAGCCGTGCCCGTTCTCGGCCATACGGTCGAAGTAGAGATAGGCGGTCTGGCCGCTGCCGGAAACCGGGATCACCAGCAGGGAGCTGGCGTCGCGGGCCGAGGCCACGTCCTGCCAGGGCTCGCGCACTGCGGTCCCGGCGTCGATCACGATCTCGGGCCGCTCCGGGCGTGTCTGCCGCAGGATGGCGGTGAGAATCTGTGACGGCGCGGTTCCGATCCGATGCGTGGCCGGTCCCAGGTCCGGGTTCGCGAACACGATCGCCGCCCCGTCCGCTTCCACCGCAGCGGAGAGGATCTGCAGGACCTCGTTCAGCTTGTCCGCATAGGGTCGCCGCGACTCGACGATCTCTTCCAGACGGCCCGCGGTGCGGTACGCGCCCAGGTTGGTCACCGACGAGTCGACCAGACGCCCCTCGAGGTCCTTCTGGGTCTCGGCAAGGAGGCCGCGGATGGTGGGATCCTGGACATCGGCGGCCAGCGCGCGCGCCTTCTCCAGATAATCCCCGGCCAGGTCCAGCTGGTCACGACGGATGGCCGCGTTGGCCAGGGAGACCAGGATTTCGACTTCGAATTCGGAAAGGTTGAGCGAGCGCACGATGGTACGCGCCTCGGCGAGCACCTTCTCGGCCCGGCCCAGGTCGTCGCCACGCTCCAGGCGGGCACGTCCCTCGAAAAAGAGCGCCTGGGCGAGGGGGAAACCCTTGCCCCAACGGCGAAGCAGGTCATGGGCGGTGGCGAAGGTGGTGTAGGCGGCGCGATCCCGGTTGGCCTGCTGCACCCGGGCCAGGGCCACGTGGGCCAGGGCGTGTTCCAGGTTGTCGTCCACGCGCCGGCTGAGATCCACCGCACGCCGCACCAGGTTCTCGGCACTGTCCAGGTCCTTTTCCTGCAGCGACAGCTCACCCCGCAGCCGCAGCAGCTGGCAGATGAGGTCGCTTTCCTGCGAGATCTCGATCGCCTTGCGCCAGGCCACTTCCAGGCACCGGCGCGCGCGGGTCAGGTCGCCGCGGCTCTGGTGCAGTTGTCCCAACGCCATATAGGTGAGGGACGTCTCACGCGGATACTGCTCTTCCGAGGTGAACTCCAGGGCCTGCTCGAGCGTCTCGAGACAGTCTTCCCAGCGGCGCAGCACGAGATCCACTCCGGCCCGACCCAACAGGGCGCGAATGATGCCGACCGGGTCGTTGACCTCGCGGCACAGGGTCTCGGAGTCGGTGAAACGCTCGCGGGCGCGCTCCCACTGGCTCATGCGGAAGTGGACGATCCCCAGGTTCTGCAATCCGCCACGCTGCTCGGCGTAGCTCCCCTCGATCGCCTTGAGGCTGGAAGCCACCTGGAGGTACTCCAACGCACGCTGCCAATCGCAGCGCTGCTGGTAGGTGACCCCGAGGTTGTTGTAGGCCTTGGCCAGGTTGCGGATGTCCCCGGCGTTCTTGAACGCGGCCAGGGCCGCTTCGAAATACTTGATGCTCTGGGAGACATCCCCGTTGCGGTTGTGTCCGGTACCCAGGAGCAGGAGCGCGAACCCGCGCGTGGAGGCATCCGTCTCCTCGTCGAGCAGGGCGAGGGCCTGCTCACCGCAACGGATGGAGGTGTCGAGGGATCCCTGCTGGAGATGCACCTTGCCCAGCTTGACCTGGATTCGACCCAGCTCGGCCGTGTCCCCTGCTTCGGTGGCCGCCTCGGCCGCATCCTGCAGGGTCAGGAGTGCATCCTTCCAACGTCCAGTGATCTCCTGACAGGTCCCGACGCCCCGCAAGGCGCGCGCCCGTTGGGCCGGGGTGGGCGACTGGTCGAGGACCTGGCGATACGTCCGGCTTGCGGATTCGTAGTTCGCCGCGGCCTCTTCCAGCTCGGCCACGCTCAACAGGTCGTGGGACTGGCCCGCGGTTCCTGGAACGCCCGTCGCGGATGCGGTTTTTCTTTTTGGCTCAGCCATGACTCCAACCCTCCGGGGCACCCCGTCCGGGGCGAGTGCCGCAGATCACGAGAGCTACCCTGGGAACGTCGCGAACCGCGTCATTGTCGCGATCCAAAGCAGGACGAAGCGTCTCCAGGCATCCCGGGGGCTCCGCTCCGGGCGATCCTGGCGCTCGAACTCGAGATCGCCTTCGGCGTCGATGTCGAACGAGTTGGGATCGGCTTCGGAGGTTCCGCCCCCATCCCCGCTATCCCCTGGAGGGGCACCGGGGCCGGGAGGGCCACCTCGATCCGACTGACTTCCATCCTTGTCCAGCACGCCACCGCCGAAGGTATCGTCGGTGGTCTGGGCTGAGACCTGTGCGGGCAGCGACAGCACCAGCGCGAGCACCACGCCCAGAAGAGCTGTCCATCCCATCCATCCGAGTTTCCGTTTCATTTCACCTGTCCTCGCTTCCCAAAAGACTGGAAAACCATGCATAGGTATAAGGCACATACCATGCCAGGGTCGCCGCCTTCCTGGAAACAGGGCGAACTCCGTAACAAACCATGTCGCTTGAGGTTAGAAACGGGCTCCTGTCCGTGCCCGAGGGGGGTTGAGAACAGTATACTCGCCAAACTGGAACCTGGCTACCCAGCCCCAAAGGCTCACGCCTTAACTCATTACAATTGAACAATTTAGAAGTGGGTACCAAATACCCACCCCGATCCGGTCCCGGTTATAGGCGGATACCCCGTGACCACCCTGCCGCCGGTTGACGTAACCTGTTGACTGTGAGACAATTGGGCCGTTCATCTCCCACCCTGAACCGGTCCCGCCGGGATTCCGGCCCTCAATCGGAGGCGCCCACGGCGGCAAATGAAGCGGCGTAGCATCCCCTTCAGGGATCTCCTGAAACAAGTCCTACCGGTCGATCGCCTCCCCACGGATGTGAGGGAGCGGGTTGCGCGTGCCCTGGATCAGGGGGACCCGCGGACCCTGGAAGCCCTCGCCCTCGAGGCCATGGGGCTCCTCGAGGCCGAGGGACACCTGCGTTTCATCGAGGAGGTGCTCCAGGGGGACGACAAGTTCCGCCGCTACCGCGACCTGACCACCGGGAACATCCTGGCCGTCCGGGTCCCGGTGACCGAGGAGGATGAGGGGGTTCTCAAGATCGCCCTCCCCATCCAGAAGTGGCGGGGACGCACCTCCCTCGATCAGATTCGCACGCTGTTCGGGCTCTACAACAGGATCCTCACCCGCAACTCGGAGCTGCTCAGCTCTCCCCGCCAGATCCTGCGCGAGATCCGCACTACCGGTCGCCAGGTGCTGGGCTGCGACGAGGTCACCTTCTGGGCTGCCCCCCGCAAGAAGACCCCCGCCGATCTGGTCGAGGCCAGCGCGGACCCCTATGACGAGGAGCTGGTCACGGAGTGGGTCCTGGGCAAACGCCACATGCTCTGCTACACCGACCTCCCGGCGCAGATTCATCCGGAGACCGGGCACCTCGACACCCGTTACCAGTCCCTGGCCATCATCCCCCTGGGCGACGCCGAGCAGGCGGTGTACGGCGCCCTCCTGGCCTGGAGCTCCCAACCCCACTTCTTCGATGAGAATCGGATGGGTTTGCTGAGCCTTCTCTCCGAGGTCGCGGGGGATCTCTGTCGGCGCTCCGAGATCCTCGGCAAGATGGTGTTCGTCGACGGACCCACCGGTGTGTACAACCGGGCCTTCTACGAACTGCAGCTGGACAACGAGATCGCGCGAGCGCAGCGGGACAAGCAGACCTTCGCCCTGGGCATCGCCGACATCGACGACTTCAAGCAGTTCAACGAACGCTATGGCTACGAAGCCGGTAACCAGGTCCTGGTCACCGCGGCCCAGGTCTTTCGCGGCGGCCTGCGGCCGTTCGATACCGTGGCGCGGTGGGGAGGAGAGGAATTCACCCTCATCCTCACCGCACCGGTCACTCCCGAACACGCCATGGTGGTCTGCGACCGCCTGCGCAATGCGGCCGAGCTGTCGCGGTTCACCCTGACCGGGCTGGATGGGGAGTCCCTCTCCGCCCAGCTCACCGTGTCGATCGGGGGAGCCCTCTACCCCCAGGACGGCGGCACGGCAAAGGAACTCTGGAACGCGGCCAACACCGCCCTGAAGCACGCGAAGCAGACCGGCAAGAACAAGGTGGTCTTCGCTTCCGATCTCCCGCCCGACAGCGCCTCGACCGGAACCCGGAACGCGGCAACGAAGAGCCGCAAGAAGAAAGCCTGACCCACGCGACCCGTTCCAATACATCCCAGCTATTATCGGAAACAATCCATAAATACTTATCCACACCGGACCCGCCCCCGGGGCAACAAAAAACGGCCCGGCGCCACGGGGGCGCAGGGCCGCTTTGTCCAACCGGTCGCGAGTCCTAGAGGCTGCCCTTGTAGGCCTTGCCGGGACGGAACCGCACGGTCTTGCTGGCCTTGATCTTGATGGCCTCACCCGTCTTCGGGTTGCGACCCATGCGGGCCTTGCGGGCGCTGACGTTGAAGGAACCGAAGCCGGCGATGGTCACGCCGCCCTTCTTGGTTCCGCGCTTGATGGCGTCGAGCGTGGCGTCGACGGCCAACGAGGCATCCTTCTTGGTCAGCTGCGTCTTCTTCGCGACGGATTCAATCAGTTCAGCTTTGTTCATGGCATGTCCCTCCTGTGCCTAGAACGGGTTTCTCGTAGTCGGCCGACTTTGCCGACCAACAGGATGGATATCACCCCGTTATCGGTCCGTCAACGAAAAACAATCCGGAAAGCCGCAAGAAATCAGGGCAAAACGGGGGTCCGTCAGCGGGATCCTCCGCGCCCACAGGGAACCGGGATCACCGACCGCCCGATCCACCGGCCGGTGGGGCCGGGAGTCATCGTCGACGGGGTCAACGCGCCACCGCCACCCGCTCCAGATGGCGGATCTGCTCGCCGCCCGGGCCGGAAAGCTCCAGGACAAACAGGTAGACCCCGTTGGCCACCTCTTCCCCGGTGTCGTCCCGGAAGTCCCAGGTGAACTGGTTTCGTCCCGCCCGCACCGGGCCCGGGGTGGACAGGACCCGCCGCCCCTTGACCGTGTAGACCGAGACCTGGGCCGTCTCGGCCGCGCGCGACAGTTCGTAGATCAACCCGCCCGGGAGCACCTCATACGGATTCGGGTAGAAGTACACGTTGAGCAGGCTGAGATCGTCCCCCCGGGCCGCCACGTCCACGGACCGGGTGACCGATTCCCCGCCTCCGCTGGCCCGGATGCCCACCCGGTGGTCCCCCGTCCAGTCCAGGCCCACCAGTCGGGCCGTCCAGAAACGCCCCGATTCGTCGTCCGCGTCCAGCGTGGCGGTCACCGGCACCTCGTCCAGGAGGACCTCGAAGTCGGTGGCCTGCATGGGAACCGGAGTCTCGATGGCAATGGAGACCTCCGACTCCGGGTCGATGAGGTTCAACCCGCCCGGGTCGAGCAGGGAGCCGTCGGCGGAAAAGACGGTGTTGTACTGGACCGGGAAGCGGAAGCTGGACATCCGACCGGACCAGTCGGTGGCCTCCAGGGCCACGTCGTAGGTCCCGAGCCGCAACGCGGTCCTGAAGCTCACCCCATAGAACTGGGCTCCCTGATCCGTGGGATCCGGCTGGACCAGCGCGATTCGCTCGGCGGGCACCACCAGGTCCCCTTCCATCACCCGGATCGTGCTCACGTCCACGTCGTCGCTCAGGATGGCGTCGATGGCCAGCGAGTCGTCGAACGAATCGGCAAAGAGCCGGGTTTCGTTCCCCACCGGGCTCCCATCGAGGCTGACCTGGAACTGCACGTCCCAGATGTCGATCCGGGTGGCCGGATCCCCCAGCAACATGTAGGTACGGAGCATCTCGTTCCAGTCGTTGAACTGGAACCCGCCGTTCTCGGCCGCGTTGGCCACCAGCCCCCGGGTCAGGGCCTCACCGAGGACGCGCCGCGGGCGGCCGGTTTCCGGATCCCGGGGCAGGTCCCAGAAGAAGGGCCGGGTGGTGTAGATCTGGGCGTCCGGATTGGTATGCAGCCATTCGTACCCCGTGGAAGCGATCGAGGCCACCGCTCCGCGGTTGGGAGAGAGCACCAGGACCTCACCGAAGCTTTCCCCCCGGGTCCCCTCCCAGGCGTGTTCGAACTCGTTGAGATGGCAGGCGTACCCTTCGAAGATGAACGGTCGGCCCAGGTTGTTCAGACGGTCCAGGTCCCGGTTGGAGAGGGCGAGGTCCGGCCGGTGCAGCAGGAGCGACTCCGTGGTCACCAGGTTCTTGTTGGCGTGCCCGGTGAACTGCACGAAGAGATAGCCCTCATCCATCTTCTCCAGGAGCCGGGGAGTCACCCGGGCGCGCGAGTAGTTGGTGGTCGCCCGCAGCGCGGTCTGGTTCGGGAAGGTGGGGTCCTTGGGGCAGTTCTGGGGATTGCCCGGCTCCCGGTCAAGGGTGGAGACCGTGTCCAGATACGCGTCGAGGAAGAACGGTTCGGCGAGGAACCCGGCCAAACGACCCTTCTCCACGATGGAGTCGGCCATGGCTTCCGTGGTCAGCCGGAAGCTGCGTTCCTGCGACTTGTAGCAGTAGCCGGTGTTGAAGGTGATGCTGGTCGAATACTGGTCGTCCGAGACGAGCAACGCGCGCCGACGCCAATCCTCATCGGGATCCGCGGACTCGTACGCGATGATCTTCTGCACCACCGCATCCACCTCGGTCACGCTCCCCACCGGCAAGCGACCCACATGCATGTCCGGCACAAAGTCCAGGAACGGCGAGTCCGGAGCCAGGAACCCGACGAACCAGTTGTCGGTCCCCGCCATCTCCCGCCCCCCCGGGCCGGGCACGTTGTTGAAGTGCATCATGGTCGGCACCCAGTCCACGTCGGCCTGCTCGTTGGAGTGCCGGTAGTCCTCGCTCGCGTCCCCCCCCAGCAGGAGATAGCTCGGGGCGGGATCCCAGCACTTGAACGCCTGGGTCAGGAAGCGCTGGATGGCCCACGGCGTCTTGTCCCCTCCGGCGAACTGGTCATAGACCTCGTGCGTGTTGACCACGAACACCCGGTGTCCCTGGGATTCGCGGTGGGCCACCAGGGGGGCCCAGGCGTCCTGATGATCCCGGTGGGTGACCAGGATGTAGTCGCTGCCGGCGCCTTCATGCAGCAGATCCCGGGACAGTCCGCGCTCCACCACTGCCGGTCCCAGGTCCGGGGGCAGGTTTGGACCTTCCGGACGGAGATCGCCCTCGGTCAGCACGCGGGCCACCAGCACGGAGGGGAACCGCCCGGTCACGTTCACCCGCACCGTGGCGGAGAAGGTCCCGCCGACCGCGTCCACCTTGGGAGTGAGCAACACGACATCGAGGGGGTCCGAGACGTCGAGGACCACCACCTCGTCGCTGGAGAACCCGCTCACCGTGTACTCGAGCAACCCCTTGTGCTCCCCCGTATTGAACTCGAGGTGATCGTTCTGGGCCACCAGCAACCGGTCGTAGGTAACCTCGAACCAGTCGAAGTAGGCGCCGCTGGTGGAGGTCAGCTGGTCCGTGCGCCCCTGCAGCCGGACCAGGTTCCCGGAGCTCCGCATGCAGTCGGCAATGTCCAGGGGGGGGCTGCTGAAGAGGTAGGGGTTGCGCCCGAAGAACAGGTGGTCCGTGACCAACTGGCAGTCGTTGAGCTTCAGCGACACGAAGTGGTTGGTGGTCGCGGCGGTGGTGAAGATGCCCTCCCAACGGGCCCGGATCGACATCTGTCCCGCGGGATCCGGGGTGGGCGCGGGGAAGGACAACGATTCGTCCACCTCGGACGGCTGGAGCCAGAAGATGAACGACTCCAGGGGATAGAACGCCGCCCCGGAGTCGCGGGGGTTGTTGATGTAGTGGTTGTCCACTTCGAAGTGGGCGGAATACGGGAAGTTGGTCAGCTGCGTGTACCCGTCGCCGGCGGGGTATCCATCCCCCTCGCTGAACCCCACCCCCCCCTCGGGATCGTGGGTGATCCAGTAGGAATGGAAGAAGGAGAAGCGGGACTCGCTGAACAGCGGTTCGAACCGGTCCTCGTAGTTGAACCCGTAGAAGATCACCCAGTCCCCGTCATCGAGGGTCCCGTTCTCGTTCGAATCGATGACGATCCGGGGCACCGGGGTCAGGGGGAACGGGTTGGCGACCCGGTCGTTGTAGCCCCGCTCCATCACCTGGACATCGTCCACCGGCACTCCGGACGGCCAGCCCTGGGAGGCCAGTTCGGAATACGCGACCCGGGCCAAACCGGAGGCCCCGAACCGGACCCGAACCTGGACCTGACCCTCCTTCACCACCGGCGGGGGCAACTCGGTCATCGCGCGCGTGGCGAAGGAACGGGCCGAGGCCGCGTTGAGCACCACCGCCTTCTGGATCCCGTCCCAGGCCGGTTCCGGCCCCACCCGCACTTCACGCTCCTCCCCCGGGACGAGGGATGGGGCGCCGACCGCCGAGGTCTCCCGTTCGAACCGGACCGTGACCTCGATCTCCCGCGCCACCGAGTAGCTTCCCGACCCCAGGTCCACCGACACCGGGCGAACCAGGAGGGACTGGACACGCTGGAAGCGCCACCCCTGCACAGGGCCGGCCTCGACCACCGGGGTCAGCCCCGCCACGGCGTAGGCCTGCGGGTCCTCGACGAACGTCTCCACCTGGGTGTCCAGGGGCACCCCCGGGACGACGGTCCGGGTGGGGACCGGCGCGGGGCGCGGACCCTGGAAGCTGGAGCTCCGGGTCACGCGATGGGTCACCACCGCCCGATGCCCGGCCGGCACCGCGAAGGGGAACCCGCGCATGGGGAGGCTGGGCGCGCCGGCGGCCTCGCTCCCGGGGCTCACGTAGCCGGGCAAGGCCACGGTGAGCCGCACCCCGACCTCGGGGTGCTCCTGAAGGGCACGCACCGGCTCCGGGACCCGGATACGCACGACAAACCCATCCGGGCTCTCCGAGACGACGGTCAACCCATCCTCGGGGCGGGCATCGCTCAACCCGGGGGCCAGCGCGGGGAGCAGCAGGGCAAGAAGAAGGCAGGAAAGGAGCCGGCGGGGGCTTCCGTGATCGCTAGCGTTCATGAATACCTCGGGTTTCCCCGCTCGGGGGCTTGGTAGGAAAGCTGACGAGTTTAACCCGAATGGGGATCGGTGGTTCCCGGTTGACCCCCCCTGGAGTCGCTGATAGCGTGCCACCCCTCCATGATGCGTCGACTGTCGCTCTACTGGGAGTTCTCCCGGCCATTTACGCTCCTCGCCCCCGCCCTGGGGATGCTCTCGGGCGGGTTGGCCGCCGTGGGCGCTGCTCCCGCGAGCCCCCTGACCGGCACCCTGGGCCTCAACCTGTTGTTCGGCACCCTGATGGCCGTGGCCATGAACGCCGGCAGCAACGCCCTCAATCAGATCTACGATCTCGATGTGGACCGCGTGAACAAGCCGGACCGGGCTCTTCCCAGTGGTCGGATCTCGATCTCCGAGGCCTACGGATTGACCGCGGTCCTGTTTGCCCTCGGCCTGGCCCTGGCCTGGGCGGTGAATGTCCTGCTCTTCGTTCTCGCCCTGGGGGCGATCCTCTTCACCGCGGCCTACTCCATCCCTCCGGCCCGCACCAAGAGCCGGGGGCTGGGCGCCAATTTGACCATCGCCATCCCACGCGGGGTCGGTCTCAAGATCGCCGGGTGGGCTTGCGTCAAATCCATCTTCGCGGTGGAACCCTGGGCCATCGGCCTCGTGTTCGGGCTCTTCCTCCTGGGCACCACCTCCACCAAGGACTTTGCCGACATCGAAGGGGACAAGGCGGGGGGGTGCCGGACGCTGCCCATCGTCTACGGGGTACGCCGTGCCGCGTGGCTGATCGCGCCGTTCTTTGTCCTGCCGTTTCTCCTGCTGCCCCTGGGCGCGGGAGTCGGCATCCTCACCGGAAACCGCGTGCTCCTGTCCCTGTTGGGACTGGCCCTGAGCGCCTGGGGAAGCTACGTCGCGTTCCTCATCGTGAAGGATCCCCGTACGCTGACCGCGGGGGAGAATCACGCCTCCTGGAAACACATGTACGGCATGTTGTTCGTCGCCCAGATCGGGTTGGCCGCGGCGTACCTGCTCTAGTCGCGGCTACAGGGCCTCTTCCAGGGAGACCTGGGCCAGCGCCTCTTCATGGACCGTGACCCCCACCTTCGCCTTCTGGTCTTCCAGGAACCGCTTGAGCTTCTGGTCCTGGATCCAGACCTTGGCGTTCTCGTCCACCTGTTCCTTGATCTCGTTGTAGCTCATCGGCCGGGACCCCCGGCGCGCCAGGAGGCGGTAGACGGTGGCGCGATCCACCCGGACATCCGGGTCGCTGACCCCTCCCTCGACGAGGGTGGAGAGGACGTCGTCCGCACCCGGGTCCTGCCCCTCGTAGATCCAGACGCTCTCTCCCATGGACTTGAGCTCCGGGTCACGGGCCTCGTAGCGATCGCGCAGGTCCTTGAAGGCAGCGCCGGCCCGCCACTCCTTCGCCAGTTCCTCCAGCATGGCCTTGTCTTCCGAGGTGAAGACGGCGACCTTGTAGGAAGGAGCGGCCACGTACTGATCGCGGAACTGCTCGAAGTACGCGTCGATCTCGGCCTGGGTCGGTTCCGCATGGGCCAGGATGTTGTTGTAGTAGAAATAGGTCACCCGCATCTCCCGCTCCCGGCTCTCCAGGGCGGAGACGACCTCCGGAAGCTGATCCACGCCGTAGTCCAGCGCAGCCTTGTTGATCAGGAAATCCCGGATCATGAGATCCAGACAGTCCTGGAGCTGCTCGTCGCTGTGTCCCCGCGGCCAGATTCCGGTGGCAATCCAGGTCAACCGCTCCGCGAACTCGTCCGCGGTCCAGTCCGGTGCGTGCTTGAAGTCGATCACGACCAGGGCCGATTCCTCCGGGGTGAAGCTCGGCTTGAATCGCTCCGCCTCCAGGTACTCCATGGGATTGTCGGTCTTGGGTTCCCAGTAGTACTTGGACTGGAGCAGCTGGCGGGCCTCGGCGGACACGAACGGTTCCTCATGCGCGTGGAGCGAGTCCAGCATGCTGATTTGTTGATCCATGTAGAGCGGCTCGAGCAGCTTCTGACGGAGGATCTCATCCTGCAGCTCACGCGTTCCCAGGGGCGGGCCGTCCCGCTCCTCCCGCGCCTGCACGATGTAGTGCCCGTCCGCCATGGCAATCGGCCCCACCACGGTGCCCAGCGGCGAGGCCCACAGCAGGCTGTCGACCGGCCAGGGAAGCGTGCCGGCGGTCAGCCACCCCATGGCCCCGCCCTGGTCGTTCCCGGTCCACTTCATGGAGTGGTCGTCGGCCAGGGAAGCGAAGTCATCCCCGGCGTCCAGGCGGGAACGTACGTACTTGGCCTCGTCGCCGTCCTGGACCAGGATGCCCCACACCCGCAGTTCCCGCTTCGAATGGGCGTAGAGCTGGTCCTTCATTTCCTCGGTGATGACGATCTGATCCATGATCAGCCGTTCCCGCAGCTTCTTTTCCAGCAATGTCTTCTTGACCCGGGCCAGCCT
Source organism: Candidatus Eiseniibacteriota bacterium (assembly GCA_942491735.1). Taxonomy (GTDB): domain Bacteria; phylum Eisenbacteria; class RBG-16-71-46; order JABDJR01; family JABDJR01; genus CALOCN01. Next base: position 3,212,980 of record CALOCN010000014.1, read on the forward strand.
CCACCCGTGCTGGATGGGCGGTTCGGGGTAGGCCTCGTAGGCAGCGATCTCCATCAATTCCTTGTTGATGAGATCGTCCAGGAATAACCTGCGCTCTTCGGGGGTGACGGGGGGGAGTCCCTGGCCCGCGAGGGCGGCGGCACGGAAGTCCTCCGACGTGATGACCCGGTCGCCCACCTCGGCCAGAGTCAGGCCCTGGGCTCCCTCGCTGCCCGAACCGTCCCCCCCCCCGCCGGAGCACCCGGCGACAAGAACAGAGGCGAACAGGAGACCCAGCGCACGGACGATTGAGGAACGCTTCATGACGACGGTTTTCCTTCTATGGGGGACGACAAACGACAGATGAGTCTATCGGACCCGAGGGGGGATCTCAACTCCCACTCCGGGTGCGGCCAAGGCTCTTGAAGTGGTGCAGCCACATTGCTATCCTTTTACGCTCGTTCACGTTATCCAAGCAAGGAAGTCCCCTAGTGCCCCGACGCTCTTCCCCCGCCTGGGGGGCTCTGGAAACCACCATCCTGGCCCTGTTCTTTCTCTCCGGGGCCAGCGCCCTGGTGTACGAGGTCGTCTGGAGCCGGTCCCTGACCTATGTGTTCGGTGGCTCGGCCTTTGCCATCTCCACCGTCCTCGCCGCCTTCATGGCCGGTCTCGCCCTGGGAAGCACGATCTTTGGCCGCCTGATCGATCGCCGGGGCAACCCGTTGGTGGTCTACGGAATCCTCGAGGCCGCGATCGCGATCTGGGCGCTCCTCCTGCCGCCCCTGCTGGGACTTCTCGATACGGTCTACGCCGGCATCTATCGCGGTCTCGATCCAGGGTTCTATACCCTCAGCCTGGTCCGATTCGTCCTCTGCTTTCTGCTTCTGTTGATCCCTACCACGCTCATGGGGGGAACCCTTCCCGTCCTGGGCAAGATTCTGCTTCGGGACCGCCGCCGTCTGGGGACCCGGGCCGGTCTGCTCTATGGCATCAATACCCTGGGCGCGGTGGTCGGTGTGTTTGCCGGGGGCTTTATCCTCGTCCCCGCCCTGGGACTTCGCGGAGCCACCTGGCTGGCCGTGGTGGTCAATCTGCTCGTGGCGGCACTGGCCCTCCTCGCCGCCAAGCGGTTTGCCATGCCGAGCCGGGACCCCGAGCCGCCCGAACCGGCCGAGGCGGCTGCGGATTCCCCCAGGCAAGCGCCATCCGATGCGGCGGCCACCCCGGCCATGCGCAGGGTCGTCCTCTGGGTCTACGCCGCAAGCGGTTTTGCCGCATTGGCCTACGAGGTTGCCTGGACCAAGTCCCTGACCATGGTCCTGGGCACCACCACCTACGCCTTCTCCGCCATGCTGACCACCTTCCTCCTCGGGCTGTCCCTGGGGGCGTTCCTGTTCGGCAGGCTGGTGGACCGGTTGGGCCGCCCCACCGCCCTCCTGGCCGTCGTACAGGCCCTGATTCCGCTCACCGCCGTCGCCACCATCCCCATTCTGGGTCGCCTTCCCCAGATCTTCGTCGATCTCTATCCGTCCATCGCCGGGAACTGGGTCGGGGTGGAGTCGCTCCGCTTCCTGCTTTCCGGGGCGACCATGTTCGTGCCGACCCTCCTCATGGGGGCGATGTTCCCCCTGTGCACGCGGGTGTACATCGACCACCGGCACGAGGGGCGCAGCCTCGGCACCCTCTACGCCGCCAATACGGTGGGAGCCATCCTCGGTTCGTTCACGGCCGGGTTCATCCTCATCCCCTTCCTGGGACGCCAGAACACCATCCTCGCCGCGACCGCGGTCAATATCGCCGCGGTGGCGCTGATCCTGATTTCCCTGCGCTGGCGCAATGTGCCCACAGGTTACCGTGCGGTGATCGGCGGTGCCGCCGCCGCCTCGGTCATCTTTCTCGTGGCGCCCACCCCATGGAGCCCGCTCGAGCGGTGGGATCCCCGCGTCATGTCCTCCGGCTCCTATGTCTACGCGGACAGCCTCTCCAAGGAAAGCAACATCCTGGAGTCGATGAAGGACCTCGACCTCCTCTTCTATGATGAGGCAACCGAGGGGACGGTCTCGGTGTGGCACGGCCAGTACGCCATCTCCCTGCGGACCAGCGGCAAGGTGGAGGCCAGTTCCTACGGGGACATGATCACCCAGAAGCTGCTCTCCCACCTGCCCTCCCTCTACCGCAAGGGGTCGGGGGGCTCGGCGGTCATGATCGGCCTGGCCAGCGGTATCTCGGTGGGCGCCCTGCTGGTCCATGATTTCGAGCACGTGGAGACCGCCGAGTTGATTCCATCCATGCGACGGGTGGCCGAGATCTTTGGTCCCTTCAACGGATACTGCCTCGACGACCCGCGTCATGAACTCGTCCTCAACGACGGGCGCAATCACCTGCGACTCACCGATCGCACCTTCGACGTCATCGTGAGCGAGCCATCCAATCCCTGGATCGCCGGCGTGGGCTCGCTCTTCACCCAGGAGTTCTTCGAGCTGACCCGGAAGCGGCTTGCCCCGGGCGGGGTGGTTTGCCAGTGGGTGCAGATGTACCAGTTCTCGGAGGACAATCTGCGTACCGTGCTGGCCACGGTCGTCGACGCCTTTCCCTACGTCCATGTCTGGAACGGGGCGGCCGGGGACCTCATCCTGGTTTCCAGCAACGATCCGCTCACCATCGATCCGGATCGCATGGCCACCCTCATGAACGGCCCCTTCGGTGACGACATCGCCAGCCTGGAAATCCTTCCCCTGGAGCAGTTCCTGTCCTACTTCATCACCGATCGTGAAGGGCTGCTCCGGATGCTCGACGGGTGGGAGGAACGGGTCACCGACGACAATCTCTACCTCGAGTTTGCCGTGCCGCGCCACATGTTCAGTTCCCGGACCACCGCCTCCCCGTTCATCTTCGACCGTCATCGGCAACGGGTCCTGGACACGCTGGGGTGGTCGCAGGATGACGCGGATGCGGAACTCATCGAGCGCTACCACGCCGCACGTTGGGCCGCGTACCGGGTACTCCACCGGGCACCCCTCCCCGGCAACACCACGGTAACCCGGTTCCTGGAAGCCGGCCTGCAGGGCGCTCCCCGCGAGTTTTCTTCCCGACGGATCCTCTCGGGCATGCTCAACGAAACCGCGATCCAGGACCTTCTCGCCGGTGAAGTGGAGACCGCCACCGCGGGATTTCTCCAGGCGATCCGCATCGGGGACGCCGGGGAGCGGGCGCTCGCCCTCAACAATCTGGGCACCATTGCCTTTCGTGCCGGGGGCATGGACAGTGCCCGGGCGTACTGGGAACGGTCCCTGGCCCTCCAGCCCGCATTCACCACGGTGAGCTACAACCTGTCCGTACTCGCGGCACGCGAGGGGAATAGCCGCGAGCAGATGGATCGGATTCGCCACGGCCTGCGCTTCAACCCGAATCACGCCCCGTCCCTGAACAACCTGTCGTTCGTGATCGCGGAAACGGGGGGAGACCTCGTCGAGGCGGAATCCCTGGCCCGCCGCGCGGTCTCGGCGGCCCCCGACTCCGAGATCTATCGGGATACCCTGGCCTACATCCTGATTCGACGCGGCAGCTACGGGAAAGCCCGGGACATCCTGACCGACCTGGTCAAGGACCCGAACGCCTTCGAGGCCCGGCTACACATGGCCATGAGCCTGGCCGGCCTGGGGGATCACCAAAAGGCCCGGACCCTGTTCGACGAAGTGATCAACAAGGCCCCCCGCGAAGACCTGCGCGCGCGGGCGCGGACCGAGTTGGCCAAGCTGGATACCCCTTCCGAGTAACCCATGCGACACCTTGTCCCGATGCTCCTCTTTGTCGTCGTCGCGGGAGGCCTGACCGGCCTCGCCGCACACACCGTGAACCGGGGCCCGTTCCAACGCGGGCTGACCACGGTGGAAATCGGGGCCTGGACGGAGGCGACCTCGGACGACGCCCGGAACATCTCCCCGTATGGGCGGATCCTGGGAGCGTTGGCCCAGGAGGGCCCCACCGCCATCCAGGATACCCGGCGTCTGCAGACCCTGGTCTTCCTTCCCCTCTTTGCCCTGGGCGTGTTCGCCTTGGCCTGGCGCCGGGCCGGGCCCTGGGGCGCGGCCGGAGCGGGAATCGCCGCCACCGCCGTGGCGCCGGCCACGCTGCATGCAGGATCGTTCCACCCGGGTCTCCTGGCCGGTGGGATCGGCCTGCTCGCCCTGGCGGCGCTCAACGACGGCGCCCGGTGGGGGGGATGGATCGCGGCGGCCCTGCTGGGAGCGGTCATCGCGCGTCTGGACCCGGCGCTGGGTTGGGCGCTGTTCGTGTTGCTCGCGGGGTACGCGTGGGTCTCCCGAAGCGGTCCGCCCCGCTGGGTTCGCCTCGCGGTGGTCGCGGGTCTCTGGCTGGGGGTGGGAGCGGGCCTCGGGACCCTGACACCCCAGGGGGTGCTGCCGCAGGTCAACGGATTCGAGGCCTACCAGGGGAACGGCACCCCGGCCACGGGGCTCAATCCACGGCGAACCGCGGATCCTCCCCTGTCCTGGTGGACCGCAAGTGACTTCGTGCGGGGAGCGTCCCTCGAGCAGGAGCGCGGGGTCACCTTCCAGGAGGCCGAGCGGTTCTGGAGGGGCAAGGCGGCGAGAAGCCCCCTGAGCGATCCCCTGGGGACCCTGCGCCGCAGCGGGCTCAAGTCCCTGGCTGCGTTGCAATCGGATCCCCTGCCCCATGGCGTGAGCACCGCGTATCTTCTGGAGCGCACGGAGTCCGCGACCCTCCCGGTCACGGTATGGATGGCCCGCATCCTCCTCCCTCTTGGAATCGTGGGAGTTGTCCTGGCGCGTCGCCGAATGGGTGGCGCGGTCTGGCTCGGAGTGCTCAGCGGCGTGGTGGCGGCGTGGTTCACCTATGCCGCCCCGGAAGGCCGGGCCATCACCGTCGGCGCCCTGCTCGTGGCCGGCGCGGTCCTGGTTCGCTGGAGCGGTGAGGGCCCCATGATGCGCCGGGTCGCCGCCGGCGGCGTCGGGATCCTGGCCGTGGCCCTGTTCGGACTGTGGGTGCCCCGCGCCCTTCCCGGCATGGCGGTGCAGAGCGAGGACGCCTTCCAGCTGGGAGCCCTCTACGACCAGGAGGGTCGCGGCTCGACCGCGCTCCGGGAGTACGAACGGGCCATGCGTCTGGACCCGCAGAGCCCCACCCCCCGTTTCGCCATCGCCGGCATGCTGGCCCGGGACAATGTCCTACCCGAGTCCCGCCGTGAACTGGAGTTCCTCCGCGAGCAGAACCCCGACTTCTACGCGGGGCTGCTTGCCCTCAGTCGCGTGTACCAGCAACTGGAACTCTACGTGGAGGCGGCCGGCGTGTACGGGGACCTGATCCGGCTGGATCCCTACAACCCGGAACTCCTCAACAACCTGGGCACGCTCTACGTGCAGATCGGGTATTTCGAGCAGGCCATGGTCGCGTTCCGCAACGCGCTTGCCCTCGCCCCGGACTACACCGTCGCGCAGGAGAACCTGGCCGCGCTCGAAGGGGGTGGGATCTCATCCGGATCGGCCGACGGCCGGGTGATGACCGATGTGAGTTCGGCGCAGGAAATCATCATCGGACGTCTGGGGGCGGGCGACGCCGAGGGCGCCGAGTCCGCCCTGGCCGAGGCCCGGGACCGGTTCGGCGACGCACCGGAACTCGACTACGCCGAGGGCACCCTGTGGCTCATCAACGGAGATCCGGCCCGCGCGGTGGCCGTCTTCGAGAACGCCCTGGACACGCCGCTTGCCACAACCGTGGTCTTTCGCAACAACCTCGGGGCGGCATACATGGCCGCCGGCGAGACCTGCAAGGCGATCTGCATCTGGAAGCTGGCCCTGGCCGACAACCCCAACAATCGCCGGGTGCAGCTCAGCGTGGCGCAGGCACAGGCCGAGGCCGACTCGGTGGGCACCGTGTGCGACTGCGGCGACACGGACTGACCCCGACGGGCCGGGACCCGGCCTAGTCCAGGTAGGGCAGCGCCTGAAGCCGCGCCTTCTGCTCCGGGGTCAACTCGGGGGTGAGGGAGCGGTCGAGCAGGAACCCGGGGACCGGACCGCGGCGCAGCGGCGTGGACTCCAGGAACTCCGGCCGGAACATCTCTTCCCACACCCGGCCGTCCATCTGATCCGGGATCATCTCGGCCAGCAGGGCCAACAGGGTCGGCGTCACGTCGACGATCGAAGCCTTGCGGAAGTCCCCGCCCGCGGCGAGCCGTTCCCGCAGGCTCCTGCCATCCGCGCCACGGACGTGCGGTCCCCGCACGGCGAGGATCCCTTCCGGACGATGATGCGCCGAGAACGAGGTGGACCAGATGTCCTGGAACACCGGCAAATCGGTGGAGTCCGGGTCGCCCCGGGTCACGAACCAGTGCGGCATCTCCTGGAAGACCAGGTCGGGAGCCTTCTCCAGCATCCGCCCCTCGTAGATGTCCTCGCGCCGGAACAGGTGCTCGAACGGCGCCTCCCCGGTTTCCGGATCGCGCAGGTCCCGACACATCCCGATGAGCTTGTCCAGGAACTCGTCCCGGTCCTCGGCCCCCTGCATCTGGCCCTGGAGCACGTAGTGAAGGATGCCGTTGGTGATCATCATGGGAGGAACGGCGTGGCTCTCGAACCACTCCACGAGATCGGTGTCGTAGAGCCAATTGGCCATGTTCATCTGACGATAGATGCCCTCGAACCCGTGATCGGAAACGAACATCACCGTCGCATCCTCGGGCAGCGCGGCCAGCATGTCCCCCAGGATGGCGTCCTGGCGTTTCCAGAGCTTGAGGATGGAATCCCCCAGCAGCTCGGCTTCCTCGGCCCGGTATCCCGGATGCTCCCGGTCCATGAACTTCCAGAAGAAGTGCTGCACCTTGTCGGTGCCGGTGAAGGTGAGCCAGAGGAAATCGTAGTCCCCGGAGGCGATCCACTCCCGGGAAACCCGCCCCCGCGCTTCCAGCCGGGCCATCATGTCGGCGAACATCTCCTGCGGGGTCCGCTTGAACAGGCTTTCCCCCAGGAAATCGATGGGAAACTCCCCCAGCTCGGCGTGCAGCTCCGGGGGGTAGGCGATGTTCACGTCGCCGTCGGGAAACGGAAACCCGCTCACCATGGAACCCCGCACCGGATCCGGCGGGTAGGTCATGGGCACATTGAGAACCCCCACCCGATAGCCGGCCTCGGAGAGCAGCATCCAGATGGGGGTGGCGCGTCGGTTGGTGGCCTGCTCGATCAGCGGCGGTCCCCCGTCCGGATCCTCCTTCTGGAAGTCGTAGATGCCGTGCTTGCCCGGGTTCACCCCGGTAATGGCCGAGGTCCAGCAGACCGGGCTCAGGATGGGATACACGGTGTGCAGCTCACCGACCAGCGCCTCGTCCAGGAACGCCTTGAGGTTGGGCAGCTCCCCCGCTTCCAGCCAGGGCAGGAGCAGGTCGTAGTCGGCGCCGTCCAGGCCGATCACCACCACCGGAGGCTTGGCTTCCCCGCCGCAACCGGGCAGGGTCAGCGCCCCACCCAGGGCCAGGAGACCCACGATGAGGCAGGCCCACCATCGGTGACGCGTGTGACGGGGACGGGGCATCGGTTCCTCGATTCGGTTCCAGCTTCGGTCGCTGCGGTTCAGTTCAGGTAGGGAATGGCCAACACCGGATTGGCGGTCTCCCCGCCGATCTCGCGCGCCGTGCTCTGGTCCACACGGACGGGATGGGCGGCGAGAAACGCGTCGGTGAGGATCCCGGACAACGAGGACCCTTCCATGTAGCCGGGGACCACGTCGCCCGCCAGATGGAGCACGGTGGGGGCGATATCGAGCAGGCTCTGACGCCCCTCCAACCGCCCGGCCCGGAACATGGGTCCGGCGGCGATGAGGATACCCTGGATCGTGTGGTGTCCGCTGAAGGAGAGCGACGGGGTTCCGAAGGGCTCCTTGTCCCCCTCCTCGCTGACCAGGTAGTACGGCGGCTTGGGAAGAAACACGAGGTCCGGGGCCTTGCTCACATAGCGACCCTCGTAGAGGTCTTCCCGCCGGCTCCCGAACGCCACCGGGCATTCTCCGCCTTCCGGGTCCCGCACCGCCATGATGCGCCGGTGGATCTCGTCCACCATCGCGTCCTGTTCCCCCTGGGTCAGGGTCGCGGTGGACTCCCGCCCCTGCACCGGAACCGACAGGAGCGATGCGTTGGTCTCCAGGCTATAGGCCTGGTTGATGGGGGCCGATCCGTCCGGGGGATTCTTGAGGAACGACTGGGGTCGGAAGGCGCGATGCACCCCGGTGAACCCGTGATCCGACACCACCAGCACCGCCAACTCGCGGCCCGCGGCGTCGGCCTGGGCCCGGGTCTGTTCGACCAGCGCACCCACCGCGGCGTCGGTCTCCTTCCACAGGTTCAGGATCGCATTGCCGTAGGTCCCGGCCAGTTCCTCGTCGTGGAACGGATGGTCGGTCTCCATGAACTTCCAGAAGTAGTGCTGGATCCGATCGGTCCCGGTGAAGACCACCCAATAGAGATCCAGGTCCGGGTTTTCCGAACCCAGGGCGAGGGCGACGTCCCGGCGGCGGCGGAAGGTCTCCATGATTTCCTGGAGCAGATCCCCCTCGTGATCCTCGATGAGCGCTCCCCCCATGCGGTCCAGAAGGTAGGCGTCCTGCTGCAACCTGGCTTCGAGTTCCGGGGGGTGCGTGTAGTCCACCTGATCGGTGTGCGGAAGCCCCGCCACCATGAACCCGTTGACCGGGTCCGGAGGATCGGTCATGGGCACGTTGAGAATGCCGACCCGGTGTTCGCTTTCCGAGAGCAGGGTCCACAGCGCCGGCACGCGCCGGCTCTCCGCGGTCTCCTGATAGGCGACCATGGATTCGGGGTCCAGCCGCAGGAAGTCGTAGATGCCGTGGGCCCCGGGATTCACGCCGGTGACCGCCGAGGTCCAGGCGGGGGGAGAGAGGGCGGGAAGCACGGAGAGGAGCGGACCATGCGCTCCCCCGTCCCGCAGCGCTTGCAGGTTGGGCAGGTGCCCCTGAGCCATCCAGGGATCCAGCAGATCCCAGGTCGCACCGTCGAGCCCAATGACCAGGACTTTTGGAGAGGGGGCGCTTCCCCCGCCGCAACCCAGCGCGGCGAACATCAACGTCCCCAGCAATGCGCGTCGAATCACCGGTTGTTGTAGGTGCTTTTGACCCGGCCGAAGGTGGTCTCTTCCTTCTCGCCGCCACAGGGAAGCGAACCCTTGGCGCTGCCGTCCTGGGAAAAGGCGACGTAGCCGGCCCGCTCGAAGGGAATGCTGCTCTCAGCGGACGCACAATCGGCGACCTTGAACTCGGGCGGACTGATTCCGCGGTTTGGGCCCACGGCAAAGGTGTCGTCGCTGTATGCACTCACGGTAAAGAACCCGGCCACAGCCGACACCCCGTCACCTGACCCCCCAGGCTCGTTCTGTTGGCAGTTTACCTGCGGGGCCCACGCGATCCGGTTTCCGCTACCGTTCGCGGGCCAGCCCCCATTTGGGAAATCCAGATCCGAACACGATGTCCAACTGTCCATCTGCACGCCGCTTCCGTAGTCCAGCCCCACGGATAGCCCGGCGATTCCCGCCGTCACGTCCGCCTTGAACACCGAGAGGTACACGTAATACGTGGTGAACAGTTCCCCCTCGGTCGCGATGTCGCGATCCTCACAGGAGATCGGCTGGACCCGGGAGCACTGCTGGCGACCGCTGGCCCGCTCCAGATAAAGACCAATGGATGCGTCGGGGTGGGTCTCCACCGAGGACCCGGCCTGGACCATGCCAGGGAGTCCGACAAGGACAGCCGGTACGATGAGTAGAATCAGGGTGCGAAGCAATCGGGACATGTCGGTACGGGCCTCCGTCTGAAACCAAGAGAGCAGTGACTGTAGTCCGTTATCGGACGACAGGTTCTACCCCGTGACCTCGAATCTTTCTCCCGGGAACTGGGACCACCCAAGCCTGGGCGCCTCCCCCAAGAATTGACCCCACAAAAGCTTAGCAGAGAAAACGGGAAACGGCGGCCCCCCCCGGAGGGGAAGCCGCCGTCAAACCTCCGAAAATCGTGTCCCTCGGGACTATTCGCTGCGCAGGCTCTTGATGGAGCCCCACGTGGTCTGCTCCACCGGAACCGGCGGCAGGGCGCAGGGATTGAAGCCGAGTTCCGACCCGAAGCCCACCACGCCGCCACCCGAGGAGACTTCGCTCTCGGCCGCGGAGCAGTCCGCCACCTTGAACTCGGGGATCGCGTTGTTGGGGGTGATCGCAATCGTCCCGCTTCCATAGGCGTAGACATAGAAGGCCCCGGCCACCGCGTGCACCCCATCGGTGCCGAGCACGGTGTCCTGACAATTCACGACGCTGGCCCAGGTGATGCGGTCGCCGCCTCCGGAACCCGGCCAGCCGCCGTTGGGGAAATCCAGGTCCGCGCAAAGGGTCCAACCGAACACTCCGACCGCACCGGTCACCGCCACGCCACAGGACACCCCGGCGATGCCGGCGGTGTTATCCGCCCGTGCGACAACTACATACACGCTCCGGTTCTCGAAGACCGGGGCATTATCCACCGAGTAGTCCGAGCAGGCCAATCCCAGGGTGTTGGGATCCTCGGGGGCGGTGGCCGGAGGGATGATGGCGCAGGTGTTCGTGGCCTTCTTGGCCGGGGCCTTGTCGTGGAGGGCCACCACGGCGTTGTCCTGGGTCCCTGCCAGTACGGGCGAGACGGCCAGACAACTCACGAATACCATGAACAGGGCTGTGGAACAGAGCAGTCGCAACATGAAAGGACCTCCTCGAGGGGTGCGAAAAGCCAAGGTGGGGACGCAGCAGACCCAAGTATACATGGGCCGTGGCACCCGGGCATGCAAAGAAAATGGGCGGCGGTCCGAAGACCGCCGCCCCTGAATCAAGCAAAGCGTTCGAAAGCGATTACTCGCTGCCGAGAGCCTTGATGGAGCCCCAAGTGCTCTCCTCAACCGGAGTGCTGACGAGGCAGGGGTTGAATCCGTCGAGGGATCCGTACCCAACCTTGCCACCGCCGAGGTTGACCGTGCTCTCGGACGCTGCGCAGTCCGCAACCTTGATGGGCTCCGGAATGCCGTTGTTCGCGGTCACGCAGACTTCGCCGTCGCCACCGTAGCTGTAGATGTAGAACGAACCGGCGACCGCATGGGCGCCGTCCGCACCGACTACGGTGTTCTGGCAGTTGGTCGCAGCTGCCCAGGTGATGCGGTCACCACCGCCCGAGGACGGCCATCCGCCGTTCGGGAAGTCGAGGTCCGCGCAAAGCGTGAAGCCGAAGGAACCGACGCCACCCGAGGTCAGGATGCCGCAGGAAACGCCGGCGACGCCGGCGGCCGGGTCAGCCTTGGCCACCACGAGATAGACCGAACGTGCGGTTGCGGCGGGAGCAACAACCTGATCGGTGTTGAAGTTGCTGCAGGGGATACCCAGGGTCACCGGATCCTCGGGCGCGGTGGCCGGAGGAATGATGGCACAGGTGTTGGTGGCCTTCTTGGCCGGAACCGTGTCGTGCAGAGCGACGACAGCGTCGTCCTGCGTACCAGCGAAAGCGACCGAGCCGACCATACAGGCGGCAGCGGTGAGGATTAGCGCGCGCTTCATTTCAGGAGACCTCCTTGCAAAACACACAGAGTTGCGAGAGAGACGTTGTGATGAACCCTACGATGCAGCCGCTTCGCGGGAGCGACCCCCGAAGCTCTTCCCGGTCGAGTGCTTCCGACGGGAAGCGCAAACCGGAAAGCCTGACACTCCATGCTCCGGCGGGTCACCGACGCACGAAGGTCCAGAGTATACCACGATCCGGGGCCCGGCAGGACCCCGGATCGTGTAACTCCTTAAGCTACTGGCACGTGCAGCTGGTTCCAGCCACGATGTATCCAGTCAGAACCACGGCGTCCGGCAGGGCGACGGGGTCCGTGAACGGAGCGGTCATCTTGGAGCAGAGATCCGTGAGACCGAGGGCGATGTTCCCGGTGTGCGACACCGCGTCGGAGAGACCGACATCGGTGACACCGCCGCCACCCTGAGGGTCGCAGTTGTCAGCACCAGCAGCGATGGGACGGAGCCCAGCGGTGCTGACGATATCCGGGGAGTTGATCACGACGTTGTCGAGAACGACGCCATCGGCGCGAACCTCGACCACCCAGTTCTCACCCAGGCTCTCGGTCGGAATGCAACCGCCGCCCGCGATGAAGAAGGTGACGTTGCCGCCCGCGTTGGTGTTGCCCGAGGCGATGAGGTAGGAACCGTCGTCACCATCGGGGCCGGCGCGGAGCTGACCAACGCAGTAGGCCAGGAGATCGTCGTTCAGGCCACCGACGTGGACCGAGACGAAGGCACCATTGATGGGGCCGCCCTGACCCTGGACATTGACCGTGAAGCCGAACGAGGCATCAGGGGTCACCGTCATGACGTCGGGCACGTTGCTGAGTTCGGGAACGGGGAAGTTGGCGAGGGCCCCAGCCGCACAGAAGGCGCTGAGCGCCGCGGCGACGAGGCTGATACGAAGGAAACGAGCCATGGATGCACCTCCACTAGAGAGTCTACAGCGATGTCCGGAGAGCCCGGACCAGGTTGACTTCGAGTGACCTTTAGGAAGAAAGCCCCAAAGGTCGGACAAATCGTCCTCCGGGGAACCTCCAGACGAAGAGAAGTATAGGAACCGATCCGCCGAATGTCAAGGAATGTTTAAGAACGTGAAAAGTCTGTGAATTCCCACCCCCCCGGAACGGCTCGTCGCGCGGTGGGTCTTTCCTGCCAATTGGTTCAGGTATCGGCAGTAATGGGCGTTTCTGCATTCGAAACGGGCTTCCAGGTACGGCGGTATCATGGACGGGTTCCGATATTCCGGAAACAGCAACTCGACCCGGGGGATCGGTGGTGGGCGAAACAGGGTTCGAACCTGTGACCTCTTGCGTGTAAGGCAAGCGCTCTAACCAGCTGAGCTATTCGCCCGGGGAAATCTCAACCGGCACCTGGCCCCGCCCCGCGGCCAGGCCGTAGGGCACCAGGACGCAGTATCCGGTCACTAGGAGAATGGGCGCGGCAGTGATGGACCCGCCGGCCAGGAGGATGAACCCGGCCACAATGCAGACCAGGGCCGCACCCAGGGCAATGAGGTTCTTGCGACCAAATCGCAGGTCGCTCTCCGAGACCCTGCCCTGGCGTGGTTTGGGAGCACGGGTGGCTCGGGGCTTGCTCTTGGCGCTATCGCTTGCCGACATCGTGAACTCCTGACACGTTGACCCCAACCAGTTACGACCCTAGGGAGAGCCCGGACGCGGGCCGTTGCGAACCTGGCGAATATTCAGCAGGTGAGCCCCGTAGGTCTTCGCGAAGAGATGGGAACCATCTCCCCTCGCCACGAAGTACAGATCCTGACACGACTCCAGGGGCCAGAGCACCGCCCGGAGGGAGGCCGCGCCCGGATTCCCGATGGGCCCCGGCGGCAGCCCGGCATGAAGGTACGTATTATAGGGAGAGGCGACCTCCAGGTCATCATACAGCGTGCGCTTCAAACGCTTCCCCAACGCATAGGAGATGGTGGGGTCCGCCTGGAGAGGCATCCCCAACTCGAGACGATTGAGATACACCGCGGCAATGCGGGGGCGCTCCGCGCCCACCTGGGCCTCCGCCTCCACGATCGAGGCCAGGGTCGTCACCTCGTGTCGCGACAGCCCGATGTCCCGGGCCCGCTCGGCCATCTCGGGGGTCCAGGTCGCAAGAAAGGTGCGCACCATGACCGCGACCAGGTCCCGGGCCGGGATGTCCCTCACGAACCGGTAGGTGTCCGGAAAGAGATAGCCTTCGGCGGTGGGGGCAGGGATCCCGAAACCGGCCAGGAAAGCCGAATCCTGCGCCGCCTCCATGAAGGCCTCCGCTCCCCCCTCGACCAGCGACCCCACCACCTGCGGGATTTCAGCCAACCAGGTCCCCTCCACCACGGTGATCGTGGTGTCCACGACATCGCCGGCCTCGAGGCGATCCAGGATCTCCCAGGCCCAGAGGTCGGATCCCAGGTGATACGGGCCGGCCTGGAGCGCGCTCGCCTGGCCCCGAAGAATGGCCAGGGCCATGAACGTGCGGGGCTCACGCACCAACCCCAGCCGGTGCAGCGACCCGGCGATGTCCCGCAGGCTCTCTCCCCGGGCCACCTCGAATCCCACCTGGTAGGGGTCCCGGCGCTGGACGGGAGACAGGAGCGTGACCAGGGTCGCCCCGCCCAGGATCATCAGCAGCAGGAACGCCCCCAGGGACCTACGCATCATGGCTTGGCCGGTCTCTCTGTTCGAGGAAGGCTTCCAGGATGAGCAGGGCGGCCATGCGGTCCACATCGCCCCGGCTCGGTCGGCGATGCCCCCGTTCCCGCAGGCGTTCCGTGGCGTCCTCGGAGGTCCAGCGTTCGTCCTGGTAGCTCACGGAAAACCCCTTCCCCTCCAGATCCCGCCCCACGCGGCGCACCCGTTCGGCGCTCTCGGAGGGCGAGCCCGAGGCGTTCAGGGGAAGACCCAGGACGATCAAGGTGGACCGCTCCGCCTTGGCCGTCGCGGCGATGACCTCCACCGCCTGGCGCCGGCTGGTCACCGTCCGGGTGGGCAGCGAACGACCCAACCCGGCCTCGCCCGCGCTGATCGCGAATCCCACCCGGCGCGCGCCCCAATCCACGGCAAGGACGGTGTCAGGCACCACCCTCTTCGCTCTCCTCGATGGGTGCGCTCCGTCGCTTGACCATGCGAACCGTGGTCCCGCCCTCGGTGTCGAACGTGATCTCGTCCATCATGGAACGCATGAGGAACAGGCCCCGCCCCCGCGTCGCCATGAGATCCGGCGGAGAGGTGCCTTCGTCCGGTTCGGGGGCATAGCCCTGTCCCCCATCGCTCACCGTGACGACCAGGCAGTCCTTGGCCATCTCGAAAACCAGTTTGATCGTGGTGTTGGGATCGGCGTGGTTCCCGTGCTGGATGGCGTTCGTACACGCTTCCACCACGCAGATCCCCACCGAGTCCCGGTCGGTGTCCTCGAAGCCCAGGAACTCGCTCACCCCGTCGGCCAGTTTGTCGACGACCCCCAGCAGTTCCAGACGGCTTGGCAGATCCAATTCCAGACGGTTTCCTGTGTTGGTATCCGTCATGACATCAGAAGCTGGCCAGAGCCCGTGATTCATCCTCGAACGTCTCGAAGATCGTATGCAGCTTGGTCACGATGAGGATCTGATCGATCCGTTTGTTCACGTTGACCAGCTTGAGGCTTCCGCCCGAGTTCTTGAGGGTGGTGTACCCGGAAATGAGGATCCCCAGACCGGTCGAGTTGACCCAGGACACCTTGCCCAGGTCCACGAGCACCTTGATCTGGTCCTCGGCCACCAGTCCCTTGACCAGCCCCTGGAACTCTTCCGCGTCGGGGCCACCCATCAACTTCCCTTCCAGACGGAGGATGGCCACCCCTCCCTGGTCGTCTCGCTTGATCTTCATTATTCCTCCTGTAAACCCATGGTCAGGACGCTCTCGGGTACACCGAGCGCTTCCGCCGCCTTCCGAATGTCCCCAGGCAGGCGACTGGTGAACTGCACCGGCTTCCCGGTCGTCGGATGCACGAACCCCAGGCGCCATGCATGCAACGCTTGTCGATCCAGGGCAGCCAAGGCTGCCAGGACCCCTTCGCGACGTGCTCCGGTCAATCCCGAGGCCCGCTTGCCCCGGCCTCCGTACTCCGGATCCGCGACCACCGGATGCCCCACATGCTTGAAGTGGGCACGAATCTGATGGGTCCGTCCGGTCTCCAGGGCCAGGGTGACGACGCTCACGTCCTCACCGCGCCAAAGGACGGTATAGCGGGTCGCGGCCCGTCGTCCACCCCGAGTGACCACCCGCATCCGGCGGCGATCGGCCCGACTGCGGGCCAGCATGCCCACGATTCTACCCTGATCCTCCTCCGGAGCACCCCAGACCAATGCCCAATAGCGCCGTTCCATGTCCCGGGCTTCCAGCTGCCGGGCCAGATCCACGTGGGCCGCCTCGGTCTTGGCCACCACCAGCAACCCGGTCGTCCCCTTGTCCAACCGGTGCACGATTCCGGGGCGAAACGGGGCCCCGAGGGGGCTCAGCGGGGTGCCGCGACCCAGGAGCGCGTTGACCAGGGTGCCGTCGGGGCGTCCCGCACCGGGGTGCACCACCAGGTCCGCCGGCTTGTCGATGACCAGCAGGTCGTCGTCCTCGAAGACCACGTCGAGGGGAATGTCCTGCGGCTCGGGCAGCTCCGAGACGGGATCGGGAATCTCCACCGCGATCTCGTCCCCCTCGCGAATCGAGTGGCCCGCCTTGGCCGGCGCTCTGGCGAGGGTGACCGCGCCCGCTTCGACCAGCCGCTTGATCTGGGAACGGGAGCGCCCGTCCAGGGTCGCCTCCAGGAACCGGTCCAGCCGCTGGCCGGCTTCAGCGATCGTCACGCGGTGCTGCCACCGAGGCAATCCGCTCCTCCCCGGAATCCGCTTCCGGTTTCCCCGTGGGGGGATCGTTCCCGTCGGCGGTGACCGCGCGCTCCCCGACCACCAGGCCCAGGGCCAGCCAGAGAACACCCACGCTCACCGCGGAGTCCGCCACGTTGAACACCGGCCAGTAGGTGTCCGGGGGAATCCCCACCTGGATGAAGTCCACCACCTCGCCCAGGCGCACCCGGTCGACCAGGTTTCCCAGGGCGCCCCCCAGGATGAGCCCCAACGGCAACACGCCGGCCAGTCGCCCCGGGCGCCGCCAGGCAATCCACACCACGATGATCACCGCGATGACCGAGACCGCGACCAGGGGGACCCGACTTCCGGGAAACAGGCCGAAGGCGGCCCCCGGGTTGTGGATGTAGGTAAGCCGGATCCAATCCCCCACCACCTGCTTCACCTGATGCAGATGCATGGTGTCGACGATGATGCGTTTGGTCACGAGGTCGGCCACGAAGACCAGGGCGGCGGTGATGAGAAACGCGATGCGATGCGTGGTCAGGGGGTGTTCCTCTCTGCATGAAGCGCGTTCATGGCAACGGTCATGTTCCGGCCGTCCCCGAGGTCCATCGGGACGCCCTCGGAGGGTGCCTCACCCGGGCCCGGCACGATACGAAACGACTCGGCGAGCAGTTCCTCGGCCATGAACGGGATGTAGGGATCCAGGTCCTCGGCCAGGTCCTGCGGTGTGTACAGGGTCAGCGAGACCCGATCCGTGATGGCCAGCCCCTGGTCCTTGCGCAGGTTCTGCAACCGGTGCAGGGCCTCCCGCATCCGCCCTTCCCGTTCCAGCTCCCCGTCCAGGGTGATGTCCAGGGCAACCCGGATCCCCTTGTCCTCGGACAGCACGAATCCCTCCCGGGCCGTGGTCTCGACCGACACCTCGTCCCCGCTCACCACGACCGGATCCCCCCCCTGGGGGGTGACCTCCCACGATCCAGCGGCACGCCCGGCGGCAACCGACGCGGCATCCAGGGCCTTGACCGCGGTCGCCACCGCGTTGACCCCTCCACCGAACCGGGGACCCAGCACCTTGAAGTTGGGCACCAGCCGGGCGGTCTCGATCGCGTCCGGCGCGGAGACGCGCAGTTCCTTCACGTTGAGTTCATCGGTGACGATGGCGGTGATGTCCGCGGGCAGTTCGGTGGCGTCCTCGGCCAGCAACAACAGACGGGCCAGGGGCTGCCGCACGCGCAGACCGGCCAGGGTCCGCGCGGCACGCCCCAGTTCGGTCACGGTGAGCGCGCCGGCCATGGCGGTCTCGAGGTCCATGTCCCGTCGGGACCCGTCCGGATCCGGGTACAGGGTCAGGTGGACGCTGTCCGGTGCCCCCTCCACCCGCGAGACGACCAGGGTCCGATGCAGGGTCTCGGCCAGGAACGGGGCGATGGGCGCCATGAGCCGCGAGCAGGTGGTCAACACCTCGAACAGGGTGGCGTAGGCCGCTTCCTTGTCCGGCCCCAGCTCCCCCTTCCAGAACCGGCGGCGGTTGCGGCGCACGTACCAGTTGCTCACCTCGTCCTGGACAAAGGCGTTGAAGGCCCGCGCGGCCCGGGGAATCCGGAAGGCTTCCAGGTCGTCGTGCATGGCGCGGGACACCGCGTCCAGGCGGGAAAGGATCCAGCGATCCAGCACCGGGCGCTCGGCAAGGGGGGGTGGATTCCCGGGGGGAGTCCACCCGTCGGCGTTGGCGTACCCGGTGAAGAAGGCGACCACGTTGCGCAGCGTCCCGAACAGCTTGCGGGAGATCTCGGCCACGCCGTCGACGGAAAAGCGGATGGTGTTCCAGGGGGAGGAAACCCCCACCAGGTACCAACGCAGCGCATCGGCGCCCTCGCGTCCCAGCACCTCCCAGGGGTCCACCACGTTGCCCAACCGCTTGGACATCTTGCGCCCCTCCGCGTCCAGGAGCAGCCCGTTGCTGAGCACGTTGCGATAGGGCGCACAGCCGCGGGTCTGCACCGATACCGCCATCAGGGAGTAGAACCAACCCCGGCTCTGATCGATCCCCTCGCAGATGAAGTCGGCCGGGAACTGTTGGGCGAAGGTCTCGTCGTTCTCGAACGGTGCGTGCCATTGGGCGTAGGGCATGGAACCGGAATCGAACCAGACGTCCAGGACCTGGGACACCCGGCGCATCGTGCCTCCCGCGCAGTCCCGGCAGGGAAAGGTCACCTCGTCCACATAGGGGCGGTGCAGGTCCGAGGGCACCTCCCCTCCCCGTTCCGCGATCTCGGCGCGGCTCCCGATGGCCACCACGGCCTCGCAGCCGTCGCAGGTCCACAGGGGAAGCGGCGTCCCCCAGTAGCGATCGCGGGAAATCGCCCAGTCCACGTTGTTCTCGAGCCAGTTCCCGAAACGACTCTCCCCCACTTCGCGCGGCACCCAGTTCACCTTGGCGTTCTCCGCGATCATGGCGTCCTTGAACGCGGTGGTGCGCAGATACCACGAGCTGCGGGCGTAGTAGATCAGCGCGGAGTCACAGCGCCAGCAGAACGGGTAGTTGTGCTCGTAGCTTTCCTTGCGGTAGAGGCTACCCTCGGCTCGCAGGAACTTGACGATCTCGGGATCGATCTCCCGCACCCGCTCCCCGGCGAAGTGCGGCACCTCTTGCGTGAAGCGTCCGCGATCATCGACCGTGTGATGCGCCGGAAGATCCAGCGTCACGCCCAGGGCGTAGTCGTCGGCACCGTACATGACCGCGGTGTGGACCACTCCGGTTCCGTCCTCGGTGGTCACGAAGTCGGCCGCGGCCAGGTAGTAGGCGTCCTTGCCGGTGATGGCCTTGAGGTCCAGGCCCTTGAGGAGCGGCCGGTAGCGCCGCCCCGCCAGATCGCTCCCCTTGACGGTCTCCAGGATCTCGAACTCGCCCTGGAGCACCTCCGTGCGCGCCGCGGCCAGGTAGTAGAACGCCTCCCCTTCGCGCACCTTCACGTAGTCGATATCCGCCCCCACCGCCAGGGCCACGTTGCCGGGCAGGGTCCAGGGAGTGGTGGTCCAGGCGAGGACGTAGGTGTCCGGTTCGTCGACCAGGGCGAACTTCACCGTGACCGCCGGGTCCTTCACCGTCTTGTAGCCCTGGGAGACCTCGTGATCGCTGAGCGCGGTCTGACAGCGGGGGCAGTAGGGCAACACCTTGAACCCCGAATAGCCCAGACCGGCGTCCCAGAAGCTCTTGACCCGGGACCACACCGACTCGATGTAGTCGTCCTCGAGGGTCACGTAGGGATCGTCCAGATCCAGCCAGAAGCCGATCCGCTCGGTCATCCGCTCCCATTCGTCCTTGTACTTGAAGACGCTTTCCCGGCACTTGGCGTTGAACTCGGCGATGCCGTAGCGCTCGATCTCCTGTTTGCCGTCGATGCCGAGCATCTTCTCGACTTCGATCTCGACCGGGAGACCGTGGGTGTCCCATCCCCCCTTGCGACGCACCTGACGTCCCTTCATGGTCCAGAAACGGCAGACCAGGTCCTTGACCGTGCGGGCCAACACGTGGTGCACCCCGGGGCGCCCGTTGGTGGTGGGAGGGCCCTCGTAGAAGACGTACGGCGTGGCCGGATCCCGCTCGTCGATGGAACGCTGGAAGATGTTCCCGTCCCGCCAGAACGCGAGGATCTCCTCCTCTTCCTCGGGAGTCGAGGCGCCCAGGCCCGGGAACGGGGCGGGACTGCTCATTCCAGGCGATCCAGGATCTTGGTGACCAGCTTCTTCAGGGTGGGCTCGGCCGAGGCCGCCACGGCGAGGATCTTGGCCACGTTGACCGGCTCCAGGGCGTCCGGAAGACAGGAATCGGTGATGACGGAGAGCGCCAGCACCTTCATACCGCCATGCACGGCCACGATGTTCTCCGGTACGAGGCTCATGCCGACCACGTCGGCTCCGATCTGGCGCAGGAAGCGGTACTCGGCCCGGGTTTCCAGGTTGGGCCCGGCCACCGCGGCAAAGACCCCCTTGCGCAGCGGAATGCGCTCCTCCAGGGCCACCTGTTCGGCCAGGTCGATCAGCCTGCGGTCGTAGGGCTCGCTCATGTCCGGGAAGCGCACCCCCAACGTGTCCTCGTTGGGGCCAATGAGCGGGTTGTCCCCCATCAGGTTGAGATGGTCGGTGACCACGCAGATGTCTCCCGGAGCGAAGTGCGGGTTCATCCCTCCCACCGCGTTGGACACGACCAGCGTCTTCGCCCCCAGGGCCCGCATGACCCGGATGGGGAAGGTGACCTCCTGCATGGAGTAGCCTTCGTAGAAGTGGACCCGCCCGTTCATGACCACCACGCGGCGCTTGCGCAGCGTTCCCACCAGGAGCTCCCCGGTGTGGCTCTCGGCGGTGGATTGGACAAAGCCCGGGATCTCCCCGTAGGGAATCC
Source organism: Candidatus Eiseniibacteriota bacterium (assembly GCA_942491735.1). GTDB lineage: Bacteria > Eisenbacteria > RBG-16-71-46 > JABDJR01 > JABDJR01 > CALOCN01. The sequence goes on from CALOCN010000014.1 coordinate 3,233,819, forward strand.
GCACCGGATCCTCGATGGCGCCGGACACGTCACCCAGACCGGTGCCCAGGATGAGACCCACTTCCGGTTCGACCGGGGTCCGGGACCGGATGTGGTCCACCGCTTCCTGAATCTGTTGCGTCAACGCGGACGTGCTCACTGTGTCTCCTCTAGTTGACCGGTTCGCGTGGTCCAAAGAGCGCGGTTCCGACCCGGACCAGGGTTGCCCCCTCCTCCACGCCGACCTCGAGATCCCCGCTCATCCCCATCGAAAGTTCGGTGAGGGCTCGCCCCAAAACGTCTTCCATCTCCGTTCGAACGGCACGCAATGCGCGGAACGCGGGCCGGGCCGCCTCGGGCCCACCCTCCGCGGGCCCCATCGTCATCAGACCCTGCAGGTCCACGTGCTCCGCGGCGGCAAAGGCGGCCGCCACGGTACGGGCCTGGGCGGGGTCAAAGCCATGCTTGGCTTCTTCTCCCGAAGCATTGAATTGGGCCAGGACCGGGAGAACCCTGCCTTGGCGTTCCGCCTCGCGGTCCAGTTCCTTCAGCAACCGTAGGGAGTCCACGCTGTCCACGCTGTCGAAACAGTGCAGCGCCTGGCGGACCTTGTTTCGCTGGAGATGCCCGATCAGTCGCCAATTCAGTTCAGCGCCGTCACCGCCCTCCCCAACACGCTCGATCTTGGGCCCCGCCTCCTGGAGACGGCTTTCCCCGAACACCCGTTGACCCAGACCCACCAGGGACAACACATCCCCTGCCGGGCGAGTCTTGGAGACGGCTACGAGACGCACCGTGGAGGGATCCCGCCCCGCCCCTTCGGCGGCCACCCGGATCCGTTCCATGACTGCGGCAAACCTGTCGGCGACTGGATTGGGGGCGTTCACGCCCACTCCTGAAACATGAGCGGGTAACTATACGAGACGACCCCCCCCCGGGCAACGACCCGCAACCGGCCACGCTAAACCCTCGTGGGGCGCTGAAGCGGTGCCTCCACCTCGTTGCGCTTGACCCGGCCCTCCAGAATCTCGATGAGGGTCAAGGCAAAGTCCATCGCGGTCCCGGGCCCGCGGCTGGTCACCACACGGTCACTGACCACAACCGGGTCGTCCCGCAGCGTGGTTTTCGGAAGTTCCATGGCCTCAAGAATTCCGGGATAGCCGGTGGCCTCGCCCGTCCAGAAGACCGGCGGCGGCCAGAACCTTGGGTCCCGCACAGATCGCGGCAACCCAACCTCCTCCGGCAAGCTGGTCCCGCAACGCCGCGGCAATACGCGGGTCGTTGCGCAGGGCCTCGGCCCCGGGACCCCCACCCGGGAGGGCAATCAGGTCATAGGACTCCTCGAGGGCCAAATCCAGGGTGGTATCCGGTACCAGGACCACGCCTCGGCTCGCCGTGACCGTCCCGCCGGCCAACCCCGCGCTCACCACGGTGATCCCCGCGCGACGCAGCAGGTCGATGAGGGTGACCGCTTCGATCTCTTCACAACCCTGGGGCAAGGGAACAAGAACCTTGGACATACAGGAATCCTCCGGGGCGCGAGTGTACACTGTGACCCCTCATGCCCGAACTTCCCGACGTGGTGATCTATCTGGAGGCGCTGGAACGACGCATCGTGGGCCGCGAGCTGCGGCAGGTGCGGGTGACCAGTCCCTTCCTCCTGCGATCCGTGGACCCTCCCCTGGAAGCGGTGCGCGGAAAGCGGGTCACCGGGCTCCGGCGGCTGGGGAAACGCATCGTGTGGGAGTTCGAGGACGATCTGTTCCTGGTCATCCACCTCATGATCGCCGGGCGTCTGCGGTGGAGGGAGGCCGGCATCGCCGTCCCCCGCAAGCTGGGGCTGGCCGCGTTCGACTTCGCGGAGGGATCGGTTCTCTTCACCGAGGCGGGCACGAAGAAACGCGCATCCCTCCATCTGGTGCGTGGGGAGGTCGCATTGGCGTCCTTCGACCGGGGCGGTCTGGAGGTTCTGGAGGCGGACGCCGCGGCGTTCGCAAGAACCCTGCGCAGCGAGAATCACACCCTCAAGCGGTCCCTCACCGATCCCAGGCTGATCAGCGGGATCGGCAACGCGTACTCGGATGAGATCCTCCACGCGGCGCGGCTCTCCCCCATGGCGCTCACCTCCCGTCTCGATGACGAGAGCATGAGCCGGCTCTACCGGGCCACCCGCCGTGTGCTCCTGGATTGGAGCGAGCGTCTCCGGAAGGAGCTAGGCGACGGCTTCCCCGAGAAGGTGACCGCGTTCCGCAAGGGGATGGCGGCGCACGGCCGCTACGGAAAGCCGTGCCCCGACTGCGATGCCCCCATCCAGCGCATTCGCTACGCCGCCAACGAGTGCAACTACTGCGCCCCGTGCCAGACCGGAGGAAAGCTGCTCCGGGACCGATCCCTGTCCCGCATCCTCAAGGGAGACTGGCCCCGCAGCCTCGAGGAACTCGAGGAACGCCGGGAAGGCAACCGGTAGTCCGGTCGGGCATGCGACGGACCCGGGCCGGGTAGGTATACTTGCACGGGTTTTCCCGCTTCAAGGATTCCCCGGATTTCCAGACGTTCCAACGAACAGGAGACGCCCATGAGGCACCTTGTACTTTCCGTTGTCGCTCTCGCCGCCCTCGCGGTCTTTCCCAGCCAGGCCCTGTCCCACTGCCAGATCCCCTGCGGGATCTACACCGACGAGATGCGGTTCGCCATGATCGACGAGCACATCACCACGGTGGAAAAGGCCATGAAGCAGATCCAGGAGCTGTCCTCGGCCGACCCCGTCAACATGAACCAGGTGGTGCGCTGGGTCACCAACAAGGAATCCCACGCCCAGGAGATCCAGGAGATCGTCAACGCCTACTTCTTCACCCAGCGGCTGAAGCCGGTTGCCGACGGGGCGGACGGCTACGAGGACTACCTGACCAGCCTGAAACTGACCCACGCCATCACGGTGGCCGCCATGAAGTGCAAACAGACGACCGACGCCGCCAACATCGCCGCCCTGCGCAAGGCCACCGCCGACTACAAGGCGCACTACTTCAAGGACGCGGAACACGACCACGAGTAGGGACGGCTATTCGCTGCGCGGGTCGTAGCGATGCAGGGTGATGCCGAACGGAAACTCCAGGACCTCGGCCCGGGTATGGGTGGGGGCCAGGGTCGGGGGAATCCGCTCGAGCCTCCCCGGGTCCGGGACGTGCGAGGTCACGATCCAGACCCGCCCCGCCCCGGCAACCAGGGAGCGCAGGTGAGCGAGGGTCGGTTCATCGAAACGCATGGTATCCCCGGCGGAGTAGTCGATGGGCCGGGGAAGATCGTCCGGCAGGTAGTAGACGAGGATCCCGCTATCGGACACATCGCGATTGGTCAGGACAAGATCGCCGTCCCGGAAGCGCGTGGTGAGCTCACCCGCCACGTCCCTCCAGGGTTCCTTGCGGAACGTGCGGTAGTAGTGCTGGAGGTCGTAACCCTGCAGCAGAACCAGCACGGCCAGCACACCCCACCCGACCCGGGAGGCACGCACCAGGACGGCCAGCCCGCACCCGGCCAGGGTGTACAGACCCGGAGCCACCACCATCGCGTAGTAGGTGGAGTACATGGGGTGACCAATGCGGGACACGATGAAGGGAAGCACGATGGGGACCGAGACCCAGGCGGCCAGAAGCACCGCCGCCGGGCGCTCCCGACGCCAGGACCAGGCCAAGCCGATCAGGGCGAGGGGAATCAAGGCGAGCCACGCCTTGGGACCGGCATACTGGCGGAACGAAGAGACCACCGTGCCCAGGTACGGGGGGACGAGCCAGTACGTGTCGTGGTCGATGGACAGCAGGCTCAACACGCGGACGAGCCAGAAGGCGCCCAGGGCAACCAGCCCAAGCTGGAGGAGGATCCACCGTCCCACCACCCGGCGCGTGAACGCCGGATCCAGGACCCACAGGGCCAGGACCGCGAGGTTCTGGGCCAGGATCACGAATACGCCGTAGATGTGCGTATGAAGGAGCAGGGTGGAGGCCCCGAGATAGGCGACGATCCGCAGCCGGGTGGGTTGTTTCCACAGCAGGACAAGGGCCAGCATGGAAAGCAGGGTGGCCAGGATAAGAAGGCTGTAGGTCCGGGCTTCCTGGGAGTAGCGGACCATGTACCAGGCCAGGGCAAGGACGAGGGACGAGGCGAGTCCGGCCCGGCGGCCGAACAACTCCGATCCCAGCCGATAGATGGCGAGCACGGCGAGCGTCCCGAACACGACCGAAGGGAACCGCAGTGCGGACGCCGAGTCCCCCGCCAGACGGATCCATGGGTGCAGGATGAGGTAGTACGTGGGAGGGTTGTATTCCCGCTGGGGAAGCAGGTCCGCGAGCGGCTTCTGCGACAGGCTGAGGGAGAAGGCCTCGTCGATCCAAAGGGAGAGATGATCCAGCTGCAGCAGCCGCAGGGCGACGGCGACGACCAGGACCAGGCAGAGAAGCACGAGGGAGCGGGATCGTTCGGATGTCATACGTAAGTCTGCGGTTATACGCGATAACGCGAGGCAGGGTCTACCCCCTCCCACGACTTGCCATCCGACCCCTTCTGGCCTGGCTGTGCCTGCCTGCCCTCCTGCTCGCCGGCTGCGCCGAACCGGATCCCCCACCCTGGGTGAACTTCTCCCCCGATCCCTGGCCCACCCTGACACCCGCACAGGCCGGGCTGGACCCCGAAGCCTTCCGGGCCTTCCTCGATCACAATCGGGACACCTTCTTTCCGCAGTCGTATGGCGGTCAGCGCCCGGTCTCGGGTGGGGTCGTTCTCGCCCGGGGCGGCTACGTGATCCAGACGTGGGGAGATCCGGACTATCGCTACCAGAACGCATCCCTGGGCAAGCAGTTCAGCCAACTCTGCTTCCAACTCGCGGTGGATGACGGGCTCATCCATCCGGACGATCCCATCGCCAAGCACTGGGATGGCGAGGGGCTGACCGGACACAAGCGCCTCGACCAGGGGTTCCACCCCGACCTCACCTTTCGCCACCTGGTGGAGAACCGGGGCGGTTTCCCGGTCGGCAACGGATACTGGTGGGCCACCCGCTCCGACTCGTTTCCGGGCATTCCCGAATGGGCCGAATGGACGGGCGATGCCGAGCACGACAGCTATTCCCAGATCCCCCCGGGGTCGCAGTACCACTATGCCAGCGGCAACTACTGGCGACTCTCCCAGGCCCTGACCGCGATCTGGAGGCGACCGCTCAAGGACGTGCTCGACGAACGCATCATGGGCCCCATCGGGATTCCCCCCGATCACTGGGATTGGATCGACGGGCGCACGGTCAAGGAAACGGTCGACTTCTATCCGGAACTCCCCGGATACGGCGACTTCCTGGATCCCCCGTTCGAGATCCACGGGATTCCGGTCCAGGGGGGCGGCGGCTGGGTGGTGATGAGCGCCCGGGACCTCGCCCGTCTGGGACTGCTCGTGGCGACCGGAGGTGTGTGGGGGGAGACACGGCTGGTCTCGGAGATCCAGGGCGGCACCAGTGTGTCCGCCAACTCCATGAAGGGATGGGGCCGGATCGACGGCAGGAACGCCTACATTTCACTGGGGCGCGTCCAGACCGGATTCCGGGACCCCGGGGAAGACGATGTGACGGGATGGGTCAGCGGCCCGCCAAGGCCACCCGCACGCACCCGCGCAACTCCCTAGACGGCCGGTTCCGTGCCGGACCGATGCGGCAAGTGGGCTCCCACCACCGAGAGCACTTCGGCCGCCGCGGCCAGCCCACAGTCGAGGGCCGGTTCCAGCGAACCCTCACGGGCCCAACTCCAGAGAAAACCACCCAGCAGCGCGTCTCCCGCTCCGGTCGTATCGCGCACCTCCACCGGGGGGGCCGGCCGATGGATGCTGCGCCCGGCGGCGTGAGCGGTCACCCCGTCGGGCCCGCGACTGACCAGGACCACCGGAGCCAGCGACTCGGGGTCCGTGGTGCCCTCTCCACACAGGACGACCTCCGGACGCAACGCAAGTACCGCGTCGATCCGCTCCCGCCGCTCGGCCACGAAGTGACGATCGGCAAAGTCGAAGGCCAGGGCATGGCCGCGTTCCCGCGCCCGGGCCAATCCGCGCAGGACCAGGGCGGACATGCCTGCGTCTCCCAGTTCGTAGGTCGAGGTGAGCGTCCAACCGGGGCGGTCCCAGGGGTCCCGCTCCCAGGTTGCATCCGGGGACACCCGGGGAAGGGTGGCGACAAAGATGCGCTCGGTCCCGCCCCTTCCCACCGCCACACTGTGCGCCTGGCGCTGGGGTCGCGGCTTGACCTCCACGTACTCGGCTCCGCATCCCCGCAGGGCGGCACGGATCCTCTCTCCCGCGGCATCCGCACCGGTGGGTCCCACCAGCACGCACTGCCCACCCAGACGAACCCAGGCCAGGGCGGCATTGGCGGGCGATCCCCCGATCGACTCGTGCTCGCGAAACGCCTGCAGGTCGGGACCCAGTAGACGATCCACCCCTGCCGTGCCCTTGAGATGGGTGCGGCGCGCGGGGGAAAGGGCGACCCCGGCCTGGGCATCGAGAAAGGTGTCCCAGGGAAGATTGCAGAGCGAAACCAGGATCACGACACCACGGCCCGGAAGGCGTCCACCACGGCGCGCAGGCGGTCCGGATCGACCGGGTTTCGCCAATCCCCCGCTTCCTTGAAGTCGGATCCGACGATCAGCACGTCCGCACGCGGGGCGTAGATCCCCACGTTGTCGCACGTCACCCCGGATCCCACGACCCGGCGTGCGTCCAGTCCGGCCAACGACTCCAGCTCGCCCGGATCGGTCGCAAGGCCGGTGTGGGCGCCGGTGACCACCACTCCGTCGGCGCCGCAGAACACCGCGCCGTCGGCCAGGGTGCGCGTATCGAGGTCGCCGGTCACCGCATGGGATCCGTGCTTCTTCTTCACGTCGGCCCAGATCTCCACAGGGTCGGCGCGCAGGTGAGCGCGCCGACGGATCAGTTCACCCGCGTCCGCCTCGATCCAGCCCTCATCCGCGACGTGGGCGTAGGCGAAGCCCTCCACCCGGATGAAGTCGAGACCACAGGCCACCGCGGTCTCGAGCGCGGCCCGGTTGGCCCCGGCGAGGATCTGGATCCCCAGCGGGCGATCCCACGCACCCCGCACCGCGGCGGCGACCCGGGCCATGGCGGCCACGGTTCCGGCCTCGGGAGAACGGTTGAGGTAGGGCGCGTCATGGGTATTCTCGATGATCAGCGCGTCCACACCGGCCTCGGTGAAGAGACGGGTCTCGGCCAGGGCCCGATCCAGAACCGGTTGCATGTCCCCTCCCCAGCCCGCGCTTCCGGGAAGCGGCAGGAGGTGGACACAGGCGACGAACAGGCAGCGATCATGGGGAATCCGCATCGCGAAACCATAGCAGAGCGCCCCCCCGCCCCGCGCTCTGTTCACCGCGTGGACCTCGGGCTAAGCTCGACGGCGTGACGCCGACCCCGACTCCCGTCGTAACGCCCCATCCCCCGGCCCCCACGCGCGGTCCCGGCCTCGTCGGAGGGTGCGCCATCCTGTTGCTGCTCGCGCTGTATGCCCTCACCTGGTCCCGGGTGAACCAGGTCGACGCGCTGCACTATTTCGAGAACATCCGTCGCGGCGACCTGGCCGCGTTGATCCACCCCCACCATCTGGTGTTCGAGCTGGTTCAGGCAGGGTGGGTCGCGGCCTGGAACGCGGTGGGGCTGCCCGACTCCATCGAGACCGCGACCAAGACCCTGAGTTTCCTCGGATCGCTGCTCGCGCTGCTCGTGTTCGGCGCCACGGTGCGGCGACACTTCGGAGGCAGGGTCGGCCTCCTGCTCCTGCTCCTCTTCGGGACGACCTACGGCACGTGGCACATGGCGACCGAGGCCGAGCCCCCGATCTGGTTCCTCCTCTTCTCGGCCTGGAACCTGGCCCTCCTGGCCGGGCTGCTCAAGCGGCCGCTCACCCCCCGGGACGGCCTGGTGCTGGGACTGGTCAACTCGGCCGGCATGCTCTTCCACCAGGAACTCGTGCTGACCGTGCCGTTCACCCTCGCCGTGATGTGGATCCGGGGCGGCGGGGCGGTGCGATGGCGGGCGCTGGGTCTCTACGCCGTGACCGGGATCGTCTGCGTGGCCATCCCCTACGTTCTTCTGGGGCTGCGCGCGGCCGAGGCCCAGGGGGAACCGGGGTTGCTCCCCTGGCTCACCGCCTACTCGCACCGGTTCGAAGGGGAGTACGGCCGTTTCCACCCCGACACGCTGCGCTACGCGGTTCAGGGGTTCCTGGGGACCTGGCTGGGCGGAAGCGCGCTCAAACCCTACCTTGCCGCAGGCGCTCCGCGGGACGCGGGGTTCCTGCGCGCGGCGGCACCGTTCCTGCTGCTGGCGGTCGGGCTGGGATTCCTTCTCGTTCGCTCCCTTTGGGCTTCGGTGTCCAAGGCCCAGCGAAGCACGTTCTGGATGCTGGCCCTATGGACCCTGGTCTACGGAGGCGCTGCGGTGTGGTGGATGCCGGAGAACCGGAGCTTCTGGATTCCGGTCCTACCCAGCCTCGTCCTCCTCATGGGCTACGGGATGGTCACCGATCGCCGGGGGCCCGGGCGTGGCCCGCTCGCGGTGGCGGTCGGGCTCATCGGCGTGCTCGTGGCCGGGAACCTCTCCGGCGGCATTCTCACAAAGCATCAGCACCAGGACCGGATGCAGCCCCTCCACGTGGGTCTCGATCCCATCATCACCGCGCGGGACTTCCTCGTGATTACCCATGACCGTGTCTGGCTGGTGGTGCAGCACCATCGTCCGGAGTACCCGGCACGGGGGCTCTTTGTCGGGGGGCGGTTGGGCCGGGATGAAGACTGGTTGGCTGCGGCGGCCGAGGCCCTGGTCGTCCTGCGCCAGGGCGGACGGGTGTTCGTCGACGACACCCTCGCCGACCCGCTCCTGGATCGCATGCGGGAACAGGGGTTCGATCCCGCGACCGAACCCCTGCAGGTAACCGATCTGTTCGGCTTCGGGGACTCCGAGCGGGCCGACGACCGGCGCCGGTTGCTCGCCTGGTCCCTCGACTAGCCGCTAACCGGGAAGATTGAGCTTGATCGCGCTGATGCGTGCTCCGGACGGATCACTGACCAGGGTGAAGGTTCCCACGTCGCCCGGGATCTCCGTAGGGGGCACCAGGACCTTGCCCCCGCTGGCCGTCGCGGTCTCCGCTGCCTTGGCCGCGTCGTCCACCGTCACGTAGCTGCTCCAGTGCGAAGGGATGTCCCCCCACTCCTTGCTGAGCGGCATCATGCCGGCAAAGGACTGGACCCCCCGGGTGAACTCGGTGTATCCGCCGCCCGGCACGTTCGGGTTCGCCTTGGATCCCCAGCCGAAGAGATCGGTGTAGAACTTCCCCGCCGCATCGGGATTGCTGGTGATGACCTCGCGCCAGCAGAACCCCCCGTGGCGGCCTTCCATGTCCGCCGCCGCACCGGGGTGTTCGCTGCCGCGGAAGAGCTGGAACATTGCCCCGGTGGGGTCCGCGCACACCGCGATGCGTCCTACCCCGGGTACATCACAGGGGTCCGCGATCACCGACCCGCCGCGTTCCTTCACCTTGCCGGCAAAGGCGTCGACATCGTCGGCCCACATGTAGACCGCCCAGTTGGGAGGCATGCCGGGATGGCATTCCTCGGTCAACTCGAACAGACCGGCCACGTCCTTGTCGTCCACCTTGAAAAGGGTATAGGTACCCGGCATGCCTTCGGGCATGGGGACGTCCACCGCGGCCCAGCCGAACATCGCCGAATAGAACTTCTTGGCCGCGGCCACGTCCTGAGTACCGCACTCGTTCCAACAAAAATCACCGTTCTGGAAGGCCATGGAGGGCTCCTTTGCTGGGGTCTATCGGGAGGGGGCCCGACTCGGCAAGGAAGAACGGGGAGGAGTCGCCTCCCCCCCGTTCGTTGGTCGAGGGTCCGGAATCAGGCGCCCGAGACGCTCACTCCGTCGAACACCATGCAGGGAGAGCGCATGGAACTGAACGGATTGGGATCGTTGCCCAGGCCGACCAGGGTCTTCCAGAACTCCAGGTGATTCCCGGCGATGTTCAGCTCCGACACCGGCTTCACGATCTCGCCGTCCTCGAAGTAGAACCCCTGGATCCCCGCGGAGAAGTCCCCGGTGGAGCTGTTGGAGTTGCCGCCGATGAACCCGGTAATGAGGACCCCGCGACCGAGTTCCTTCATCCACTCGCCCTGGTCCTTGTCCCCGAGCGCGAACACCGCGTTGCTGGGCCCGCCGGTGGTGGCCGGTCTGCCCAGCTTCCGACCATAGTAGGTGTCGATGTAGTAGTTGCGCAGGATCCCCTTCTCGATCACCGGCATCCGCCTGGCGCTAAGACCCTCGCCGTCATAGAGACGGGAGCCCTGTCCCTTCTTCACGAAGGGATCGTCGGTGATGGTGAGAACAGGCGAGGCAATCTGGGTGCCCTCGAGTCCCTCGAAGAAGGAACTCTTCTGCTGCAGGTTGCGACCGCTGAGTCCCGCCCCCAGCCAACGCAGGAGTCGGCCGGTGGTGTTGTTCTCCACGATGATCGCCATGGTGTCGGTCTTGATCTTGTCGGCTCCCACCCGGCCCAGGGCGCGCGAGGCAGCCTTGCCGCCGATCATCGCCGGATCGGCGATGAACTCCCGGCTGGAGCCCCCCTGCCACCACCAGGAAGCGGGACGCTTGTCCCCTTCATCCTTGGCCGTGACCTCGGCTCCGGTCCAGAACGCGGTCTGCTCGGTCATGCCCTCGAACCCGTTGCTCGACACGGTGGCCGAGCGGGACTGGGAGTCGTAGTAACCGGCCGTAGCTGAGATGATCCGGTCCCCCCCGGCGTCCAACGCGGCCGCTTCCACCCGCTTGGCCACGTCGTGCCGGGTTTCCGCCTCGACCTTGGCATAGGAGGAATCGACCAGTTCCAAATCCACGTCCTTGCGCCCCTCGTAGTAGCTGGGCTCGGGCAGACGCCGATGCTCGTCCTCGGTCAGGTACCGGGTCATGGCCACCGATTCCTGGATGAACGGGGTCAATCCGTCCTTGCGCAGGTCGCTGGTGCGATGCGAGGAGTACTTGCCGTTGATGTACAGCGACAGGCTGAGACCGTTGGTGGTCGCCTCCTCGAGCTTCTCGATGCGTCGTTCGCGGTACTCCAGGCTCACATAGCGCTGGAAATCGACCGAGGCCCGGGCTTCGTCCGCTCCCGCCTTGATCGCCGCCTCGGTGGCCCATCGGGCCAGATCCATCTGTTTGTCGTTTGCCATTTCGCCCCCCTAGCTCCGCGTTCCGTCGACGCCGCCCACGGTGACCGAACCGTCGATGCGCACCGTGGGGAGCCCCTGGCTCACCGGGACGCTCTGACCGTTCTTGCCGCAGGTCCAGCCGCCGATCGAGATCTTGAGATCGTCGCCCACCATCGATACCTGCTCGAGCGCCTTGGGCCCGTTGCCGATGATGTTGACGTCCTTGATCGGCTTGGTGAGTTCGCCCCCCTCGATGAGGTACCCGGAGCTGACGTAGAAGGAGAAGTCCCCCGCCCCGATCTCCACCTGGCCGTTGCTGAAGTCCTGGCAGAAGATCCCCTTGTCCACCGACTTGATGATCTCTTCCCGGGTGTTCGGCCCGTTCTCCATGTAGGTGTTGCGCATCCGGGGCATCACCGAATGACGGAACGACTGGCGCCGTCCGCTGCCGGTGGGCTCCACGCCGTAGTGCTTGGCACTGATCCGGTCGTGGAGGTAGGTGCGCAGGATCCCGTTCTCGACCAGCACCGTGTGCTCGCTCGGGTTCCCCTCGTCGTCGATGTTGATGGAACCCCGCTTGTTGGGGTTGGTCCCGCTGTCGATCACGGTCACGTTCTTGTTCGCGACGGGGCGCCCGATCATCTCGGAATAGATGGACACGCCCTTGCGATTGAAATCGGCCTCCATGCCATGGCCGATCGCCTCGTGCAGCAGGATTCCCGAATCGCCGGCGCCCAGCACCACCGTCATTTCCCCTGCGGGGGGCGTGACCGCCTCGAAAAGCCGGACCGTGCGATCCACCGCGTTGTCGGCGATCTCCTGGACGGTCGCGTCCGTGTAGTGGTTGATGTCGTCTCGTCCGGCCAGGTTGAACCCGCCCCGCTCGCGACGACCGTTCTGCTCCGCCACCACGCTGGCCCCGATGGAGGACTGCGGTTGGTAGTCCTCGACGGCAAGCCCGTCCGAGGTCACCACCATGATCCGCCCGGTGGAGTCCGAGAACCGCAGGTTCGCCTTGCGCACCCGCTGGTCCTTGGCAAAGATCTTCTCGTTGATGGTTTCCAGGAAGGGGATCTTGCGGTCCACCCCCACATCGGTCCAGGCGGTCTCGATGGGGTAGTAGTTCGCGTGCCCCGCCACCTTGAAGGCCTCCGGAGCGCGACCGGCCTGGCCGTTGGCGATCGAGGCCGCGGTCTGGGCCGCCTTCACGATCGAGTCCGGGGAAAGGTCCTCGGTGAACGCGAACCCGGTCTGGTCCCCGACCACCACCCGCACGCCGACCCCGAGATCGACCGACGAATAGGCCCGGTTCACTTCGCCGTCCTCCAGGCCCAGGTAGTTGCCTACCGAGTGCTGGAAGTAGAGGTCCGCGAACTCGCCTCCCTTGGCCATCGCGGCCTTGAGGGCCCGTCGGATGACGGCCTCGTCCACGCCGAAGCTCTCCGCGAAATAGGTCTGGTTGAGGTTGTCCGCCACGGTGCTGCCGAGGGTTCCGGCGGGGGCCGCGAACGCCTTCCCCGTATTGAGGAGGAAGGTGGGTACGCAGACCATGCCGAGTCCGCCGGCGGCACCCTTCAGAAAGGTCCTACGGGTCCATGGACGCATGGAGGTCTCCTTGTTTCGACACAAACCGAGGGGGTGGTTCTGGAATCTGGAGACCCTGGAAGTGAACGAGGAACGGGCCTCCGCAGGGGATGCTAGGAAGTTACCATAGTTCCCCGCAGGATGAGAAGCGCGCTTTCTCGTTGATCAGCAAGACGTTGCACCGCATAGTCCGGTGGCATGAAACCAGCCCGCGCCGATCTGTGGCCGAGATCCCTGTGGCTCACCATGCTCCAATCCCTGATGGTGTTGCTACCGTGTCTGGCTTCCCAACCCCTTGCCGCGGGGGAGGTTCGGGAGGCGGTCCTGAAACCGGCGACCGTCCCCTACTATCGGACGCATGTCGAGTGGCAAGGGTTCACCCCAATCGATGCTCCCGACACCTCACGTCCCATCACGGCCGACCCCAACGGGTGGTTCGAACACGAAGACCTTCTCGACGGCTCCCTGACCGCCCGGATCGACTCTCCCCGGGACCAGGTCGTCCTGCTCGAGGTGCGTGGGCCCCGTTATGTCGACGTCAACGGCATTCGGCGGGTCGGAAACTTCTATGCCACCTCCGACACCTGGGAGTCGTGGGAGCCTCGGTTCGACTACGCCCGAATCCCCGTCCGACTCCACACGGACGAGAACACCCTTGTCGCCTACCACAGCCGGACCGGTCGCGTCGCGTTGCGGTGGAGCGAACCCAAGGCGCCCCTGCTTCTGAACCTGGACGATGTCACGCTCCCCGACCTGGTGATCGGGGAGCCGGTCGCCACCTGGGGTGCGGTCACCCTGATCAACGCCACGGACGAACCGGTGGAGAATGCCCTGTTGAGAATTGCCGGTGGCGGCCTCGAGACCACCGTGATCCAGATCGGCTATTGGATCCCCTTGGGCATCCGCAAGATCCCCTTTCATCTCCTCGGGCCCGCTCCAACCACCCCGGACCCCCGACACCTCACCATCGAATTGGTTCGGGGCCAATCCACGGTGGACGCGGGGGAACTGGTGCTCGAGGTGCGCGCCCCGCAGGCAGACCGCAAGCGCACGTTTCGCAGCGAGCTCGACGGAAGCGTGCAGTACTACAGCCTCCTCCCGGCTTCCGGCCCCGCAACCGGCGAGCCCCGGGGGCTCATCCTGAGCCTGCACGGCGCCGGAGTGGTCGCGACCAACCAGACGGCGTCCTACGCGGCCAAGCCGTGGGCGCACCTGGTCGCCCCCACCAACCGGAGACCCTACGGCTGGAACTGGGAAGAGTGGGGGAGACACGACGCCTTCGAGGCCCTGGCCGACGCCGAGCGGTACCTGAAGGACGTGGACCCCCGCCGGATCTGTCTGACCGGTCACTCCATGGGAGGTCACGGGGTGTGGCACCTGGGGTCGTTGTTTCCGGATCGCTTTGCCGCGCTGGGGCCAAGCGCCGGCTGGATCAGCTTCTGGTCCTATCGTTCCCGCGGGGTCGACGCCACCGGGGATCCCCCGCCGATCCTGGCCGGCACCCTGCCCAGCCGCACCCTGCGCTACACGGAAAACCTCGCCCGGCAGTGTGTCTATGTCCTTCATGGCGAAGCGGACGACAACGTGCTGCCCGAGGAGTCGCGGTCCATGGTCGAGGCGCTCCGGGAGGCCCCCTGCTTGACCTACCACGAGCAACCGGAGGCGGGGCATTGGTGGGACCTGGAAGGCGGAGCCGCGGAATGCGTGGACTGGGAACCCATGATGGAACGCTTCGAGACGAGTCGCTCGCTGCCTCCGGACTCGGTGCGGCACGTCGTGTTCACCACCCCCTCCCCCGGCGTGTCCGCCTCCTCGGATTGGGTCGAGATCGTCCAACAGCACACCCAGGACACGGTGAGCCGGGTGGATCTCAGCTTCGTCCCTCCCAACGTCATCGCCGGTCACACCGACAACGTGCGGCTCATGGCGCTGGATCCACCGGTCCCGGCCGGAGTCGACACCCTGCTCGCCCTGACCCGTCCCGCCACCTACCTCACCCGCGCCGAGGACGGCCGTTTCTGGGTCCGACAACTCGTCGACACCCACGGCTGGATGAGCACGACCCCTGCGTCCCCCACCGTGAAACGCCCCGCACGATACGGGGGGTTCAAGGACGTCCTGCGAAACCAGGTCCTGTTCGTCTACGGCACCGGCGGCTCGGCCCGGGAGCAGGCATGGGCCCTGGACAAGGCTCGGTTCGACGCGGAGTTCCTCTGGTACCAGGGCAACTCGGCGGTGCAGGTCGTACCGGATACCCACTACCAACCCTCCCCCGCCGCGCCCCGCAACGTGGTGCTCTACGGCAACGCCGACACCAACTCGGCCTGGGAAGTCCTGCTGGGCCACAGCCCCCTTCAGGTGCGCGACGGATCGCTGCGCTTGGGCGATCGGGAGCTGAGCGGGCCCGATCGAGGCGTTCTTCTGGTCTATCCGCGCCAGGGAAGTGACAACGCACTGGTCGGCGTGGTGGGCGGCACGGGAATCGCGGGGATGGAGCTCACCGCGAACCGTCCCGCCATGCACCCGGGGTTTCCGTACCCGGATTGGACCATCCTGCGTCCATCCGACTCGTCCCGGATCATCGAAGGCACCGGATTCTTCGACATGAACTGGACCTACAGCGCTGCACGGGGCGACGCCTACTGGGCTCCGGAGACGCAGGACAAGTGACGGCGAGCCGACGCACGGCGCCAACCCTTTGTTATCATCCCGCTTGAGATGAACAAGGACCGGAATCGCCACATCATCATGGAACGGCTGGAAGAAGCCGGCGGTCTCAAGGAAGGTGTGGCTCGACGCGTGGCCGCCGAGACCGGCGTTCCCGAGGCGGACGTCTACGGAGTCGCCACCTTCTACCACCTCCTGGCGCGGCCCGACATCAAGGTCCGCGTCTGCACCGGGTTTTCCTGCCGACTGGGCGGCGCGGACGCGGTGCTGGCCGCGGCCCGCGGGGCGGGCCTCCCCTGCGAGGGCATTTCCTGCCTCGCCGCCTGCGACCGGCCCCCGGCGGTCCTGCGCAACCGGCGGGTGCTCCCCGAGGTGACGATCCAGGACATCGACCGGGCCCAAGGGGACTGGAACCGACTGGACTCCGCGGCGGAACCCAACGACACGGCCTGGACGGGTCGGGTGGGCCCCGCGCGTGACGACCCCGAGACCCTGGCCCTCAATCTCCTTGGCGCCCCGGACTACTCCGGCACGGCGTTCCGCCACGCCCAGACCCTGGGCGCGGAGACGGTGGTCCGGGCCATCGAGGAGTCCGGGCTCCAGGGACGCGGGGGGGCCGGCTTCCCCGCCCACATCAAGTGGAGCGGGGTGCGCCGCCAGGCCGAGACCACCCGCTACGTCGTCCTCAATGCGGACGAGGGAGAGCCCGGAACGTTCAAGGACCGGGAGGTCCTGTTGCGCCGGCCGGATCGGGTCCTGGAAGGACTGGCCATCGCGGCGTGGGCGGTGGGAGCCAAGGACGTCTACCTCTATCTGCGTGGCGAGTTCGAGATCCCCTGGGGGGTCATGGAGCGCGCCCTGGCCCGTTTCACCGAGGCCGGTATCTTCGGGGACATCCGCTTCCACTTCCACGCCGGCCACGGCGCCTATATCTGCGGTGAGGAAACCGCACTCCTGGAAGCGTTGGAAGGCAAGCGGGGCATGCCGAGGCTCAAACCCCCCTTCCCGGTCGAGTTCGGACTGTGGGGCAAGCCCACTCTCATCCACAACGTGGAGACCATCGGCTGCGTGCCCTCCATCGTGACCCGCGGCGGGGACTGGTTCCGCGCCCTCGGTCGCGCCGAGGCAGGATCCAAGCTCTATTGCGTCAGCGGCCACGTGCAACACCCCGGCACCTACGAACTGCCCCTGGGGGTCAGCCTCGATGAACTGGTCGAGGCCGCGGGGGGCTATGTGGGGACCCTGAAGGCGTTCAGCCCCGGAGGGGCAAGCTCCGGATTCCTCCCCGCGGCGAAGCGCACGGTCCCGTTGGATTTCAAGACCCTGGGGGCGGAGGGCTCCATGCTGGGCTCGGCCGGAGTGGTGGTGCTCAACGACACCGTGAACATGCGATGGGCCGCGCGCGAGCAGTTGCGGTTCTTCGAAGACGAGAGCTGCGGACAATGCGCACCCTGTCGCATCGGCACGCGGTACCTGCGGGAGGCCACCTCCCGCGCCATCGAGGGGACAGGGGAGGAGACCGCCCCCTCCCTGCAGCACGCCGCGGACGTGGCCTGGCAGATGAACGAGGGCTCCATCTGCGGCCTGGGACAGGCCGCGCCCCTGCCGTTGACCACCGCGATGCAATACTTCCCCGAGGATTTCTCCTCGTGAGGCAACCCGGGACAGAGAGGGATTTGGCTTGATCCAGAAGACGCACACCCTGACCGTCGACGGACGGGAGGTCGGCTACTCACCGGGGGAAACCGTGCTCGAGGTCGCCCAGCGACTCGGGGTTTCCATTCCCACCCTGTGCCACGACCCCCGACTGGACCCGGCCGGCGCCTGCCGAACCTGCCTGGTCGAGATCGAGGGGCAACGCCGTCTCGCCCCCTCCTGCGCGACCCCGGCGGCCCCCGGGATGGTGGTGACCTGCGAGAACGAGCGGATCGATCGGCATCGCAGGACCCTCCTTTCCCTGTACCTCAGCGACCACGGGACCGACGAGCCCTTGCGGCGGGGGCCCAACGAACTCATCGAGATGGCCGAGCGCTACGACGCAGACCCCCGGTGGGGCCACATGCCGACCGTTCGCGCCGCACGTCACGGGGATACCAATCCCTACATCGATTTCGATCCCGAGACCTGTATCGCCTGCGCACGCTGCACGCGGTACTGCGACGAGGTGGAGGCGGTCAACGCGATCACCCTGGCCGGGCGGGGTTCCGGGACCACCATCGCCACCGTGGACTCGCTCTCGCTGCTCGACACCACCTGCGAGATGTGCGGCGGGTGCATCGATGTCTGTCCCACCGGGGCCATGGCGGAAAAGCAGCCCTTGACCCGCACCCAGAAACCGGAACACGAACTGACCAAGGTGCGCAGTACCTGCAACTTCTGCGGGGTGGGCTGCCAACTGGATCTCAACGTGGATGCAAAGGCCGACGGCGGCCGGGGTCGGGTGGTCAAGGTGACCAGCCCCCCGCCCGGCAGCACCACCAACGACGGCAACCTCTGCGTGAAGGGGCGTTTCGCCTACGACTTCATCCATCACGAGGATCGGCTGACCCGCCCCCTCATCCGGGGCGCGGACGGCGCTCTCCACGAGTCCGACTGGGAAACCGCGCTCGCCGCGGCGGCCAAGGGACTGCAGGGGGTCCGGGATCGCCACGGCGCGGATGCCCTGGGCTTTGTCAGCTCCTCCCGCTGCACCATGGAGGAGAACTACCTGGTGCAGAAGCTCTCCCGCGCGGTGTTCGGAACGAACAACGTGCACCAATGCGCCGCCACCTGACACGCCCCCACCGTGGCCGGTCTGGTCGCAACGTTCGGGGCGGGAGCCATGACGAACTCCATCGGGGAAATCCGCGACGCGGACTTCCTCTTCGTGATCGGAAGCAACACCAGCGAGGCCCATCCCATCATCGCCATGGAGATGAAACAGGCGGTTCGCAGGGGGGCCACCCTGGTCGTGGCCGACCCGCGCGCGATCTGGATGACCACCCTGGCCGAGAAGCACCTGCAGATGGTGCCCGGAACCGACGTCTGGCTCCTCAACGCCATGGCCAACGTGATCGTCACCGAGAACCTGGTCGATCGGGCCTTCATCGAGGAACACACCGAGAGCTTCGAGTCGGTACGGGACACCGTGCTCCGGTACACGCCGGAGGAAGCGGAACGGGTGACCGGGGTTCCGGCCGAGGACATCCGTTGGACCGCGCGCCGCTACGCGGGGACGGAGAAGGCGGGGATCTACTACACCCTCGGCATCACCGAGCACTCCCACGGCACCGACAACGTCTACGCCCTGGCCAACCTGGTCCTCATGACCGGACACCTGGGAAAGCCCTCGGCGGGCATGAACCCCCTGCGCGGGCAGAACAACGTCCAGGGGGCCAACGACGCCGGGGCCACCCCGGTCTTCCTGCCCGGATACCAGCGGGTGGACGACTCCGAGGTCCACGCGAAGTACGAAGCGGCCTGGGGGTGCAGCTTCCCGAGCGAGGTGGGACTGAACCTCAACGAGATGATCAAAGCGGTGGGGAAACAGATCAAGGGGATCTTTGTCATGGGCGAGGATATTGTCCTATCCGAACCCAACGTGATGAAGCTCGAGGAAGGCCTCAACCACAACGAATTCCTGGTCATCCAGGAGCCGTTCCTCAACGAGACCGCGCGTTTCGCCGACGTGGTGTTCCCCTCCACGGTGTTCGCGGAAAAGGATGGGACCTTCACCAACTCGGAGCGCCGGGTGCAGCGGGTACGCAAGGCGGTCCAGCCTCCCGGCGAGGCGCGGGCCGACTGGGAGATCCTGGTCGCCCTGGCCAACGCCTGCGGCGCCGACTGGCACTACGACGGCACCGCCGCCATCTACGATGAACTGGTGCGTCACGCCCCCAAGTTCGCCGGGATCAGCCACGCCCGCCTGGACACCGAGACCCACGACGGCAAGACGGGGCTCCAGTGGCCGTGCCCCGATCCCACCCACCCCGGG
Organism: Candidatus Eiseniibacteriota bacterium; assembly: GCA_942491735.1. GTDB lineage: Bacteria > Eisenbacteria > RBG-16-71-46 > JABDJR01 > JABDJR01 > CALOCN01. The sequence continues at coordinate 3,253,265 of CALOCN010000014.1, forward strand.
ACCCCGTATCTCCATGAGGGGGGGGTGCTGCGCGGCAAGGGGCTCTTCCAGGCGGTGGAGTACCGGCCCAGCGCGGAGCGGCCGGACGCGGAGTACGGCCTGTTCCTCTCCACCGGTCGCACCCTGTACCACTACAACGCGGCGACCCAGACCCGGCGGGAGACCGGACTCCACACCAAACAACCCGAATCGTTCGTGGAAATCCACCCCCGGGACGCCCGCCAGCGGGGGGTGAGCGACGGCGACCTGGTCGACCTGTCGACCCGTCGGGGCACCATCCGCGTACGGGCCATCCTCTCCCGGCAGGTGCGTCCGGGATGTGTCTGGACCCCGCTCCACTTCGCCGAGGCCCGGGCCAACCTGGTCACCAACGATGCCGGCGATCCGGTTACCGGCACCGCGGAGTACAAGGTCTGTGCCGCGGAGGTGACCCGGGTGGAATCGGGCGGGGAATCCGCCCGGTTCCCCGGTAGCTACTACCGGGTGGACGGCCCGGGGTCTACGTCTGGACGGCCGGACCCGCGGTGACCAGTTCGGCCGGCACGGCTTCGCGCGCCTGCTCCGACTGGGTGCTCTTGAGGTAGGCATTGGGATCGTGCTCGAGGCCACCCTCGGGCACGTACTGCCACATGTCTCCCAGATCCTTCTTGATGAGGCGGACGTAGAAGTCCGGGATCTCGGTGGTTTCCTGATAGAAGAACCGTCGCATCTGGGGATCGGTGTCCAGCCGGCGGCGGACTTCGGTGTGGTACTTGCGCCGTCCCCAACCCTCGCTCGAAACGGCCCGGACCACGTTCATCCAGGAAGGAATCGCTCCCTCGTTGGCGCGGAACCGCTCGCCGATCCGTGGCAAGGAGAATGAATGACGGACCAGATCGATGAGGTTGTCGTAGAACTGCTCCCAGGTGTAGTTGCGCGGTCGCACGTTCATGGCCTGGTTGTTGTCCAGGAGATGGAACGGGAAGGGCAGCACCCGGCCATCCCGCTGGTAGCTGAGGTTCAGCTCGGCCGCCTGGCCAAAGGCCGAGAGCAGGGAGTATCCGGGGAAAGCGCCCGGCGCGAGGCGGAGGAACTCCTTGGTGAGCTCGAACGGCTCGGTCCCCTCGTCGCAGTCCAGCCCCAGCACGAAGTTGGTCTGGACGTACGGGATGTACTCCATGATCTGGTTGATGTGGGCCGCGACCGCCTTGACCTTGTCCATCCCCTGGGCGGTACGGGTCTTGGACTTGTTGCCGAGGTCGTACCAGGACTCGATACCGGGAAGGATGGCCTTGAACCCGTTCTTCTTGAGACGCTTGAGCCGGTCCTCGGCGAGGAGGGCCAGACTGCTTTCGGCGATGAAGTCGATGGAGTCCGGCGGCACCACTTCCTCGATGGCATCGAGGTAGTCGTTGAAACGCACGCCGAAATTGGGGTCGTGCCAACCCACCCGGGGACGCTTGTAGATGGTCTGGAGGAAGGTGAGATCCTCCTTGAGCGTCTCGAAGCTGAGCGGCTGGTAGGGCACGTCGGCATCGATGCAGAAGCTGCAGGTGTACGGACATCCCAGGCTGCCGATCATGGGCACGATCTTGAGGATCGGCGCCTTGGCCATGGTGGGCTCGATGAACTTCCACCGCTGCTTCACCCCGGGCAGCTCGCTGGGCTGGCCGGCGGCGGCCACGTGGACGCCATAGGGGCGATGCTGGGCGCACTCGTTCAGGATCCCCCGGATGGTGTCCTTGTTGGCAAAACCGGTGACGTAGTCGAAATACTTGCGGGCATCCTCGGGATAGCAACGGGCGTGCGGTCCACCGAGGACGGTCACCGCCCCCTGCTTGCGGAAGAGGTTGCTCAACGCGTAGGAGAGGAGCGCCGACTGGGTGAACCCCCCGATGAAGACGATGTCGAGGTCCCTGGGCAGCTCGTCCATGAGGGACTCGAGCCCCGTGAAGCAGGCGAACGTGACCGTGTGCCCTTCCTCCTCGCACCAGGTCGCCACGATCTGGGGCATGATACTGGCGAGGTTCGCGTGCATGACGCGTGCGTAGAGAGCCTTTGTCGGGGCCTTCGTGGCCAAGTCGATCACGCCGACCCTTAGCTTTTTCAAATTGAGCCTCAAGAGGAGATAGAGAGAAAGTCTGGGACCGCGAGACCTCCTGCGCGAGGATTGACGCATCCCGGTGGAGGGGCCGGTTTTCAACGGTCTCGCACTTGGGCCACTATAGCAGGGCCCCCGGGACCTGTCATAAATCGTTTCCACCCCCGGTTCTCGCCCACCCGGTGCATAGCCCGCGCTTTCGCGGTGTGATTGAATCCACCCGATGATCCACCGAATCCTGGGAAACGACCCGGCCCTGGTTGCCCTGACCTTCACCTATATCTTCGCGGTGACCGGGGTTACCGAACTCCTGCGAAGAGGGTTGTCGCTCCCCTCTCATGTATCACGCAAGATGGTCCACATGCTGGTTGCGGCGTGGGCCCTTCCTACCGCCCTGTTCTTCCAGGACCCCGGGTGGGCCGCCCTGGCTCCGGCCGTGTTCATCGGACTCAACGCCCTCTCCTACCGCTTCCGTATCGTGAAGACCTTCGAGGAGGAAGGCGCCGGGTCACCCGGAACCATCTATTTCGCGGTCTCGTTCACCGCCTTGATCCTGCTGTTCTGGCCCCTCGATAGCGGGCGCGCGGCCTGCGTGGCCGGCATGTTCGCCATGGGTTTCGGGGACGCCACGGCCTCGCTGGTGGGCCGGGGGGCGGGGAAGCGTCTCCTGCCCGGCACCCGTGGAACCAAGACCGTGGAAGGAACCGTGGCCATGGCAATGGTCTCCTTCCTCACCATCGGGGTCGGCACGGTGCCGCTCCTGGGCGGTACGGCCTGGGGGGCGGCCGCGGTGGCCGCCGGGGTGGGCGCGGCGGTGGAGGCGCCGTCCACCCGGGGGCTCGACAACATCCTTGTCCCCCTGGCCTCGGCCGGTGCTTTCCTGGGGATGCTGCGGCTCAGCGGATGAGGCGGGAGCCGGTTGAGGTATCCTTGGTGGACGTTGCCGGATGCTGGACCTGTCACGGATCCCGCCCGGCTCCGTAGGACCCTCATCCGCGCCCTGCACCCGAACCCCTAGGACCCCATGCGCCGTCCCCTCGCTTGCCTCCTCCCCCTGATCGTCCTTGCCGCGCCCGGATGGGCATCCGCTGCCGTGCTCACCGTACCCGGGGACCACGCCACCATCGGGGGCGCCCTGGCCGCAGCGGGAAACGGCGACTCCGTCCTCGTCGCCGCCGGCACCTATGCGCCGTCCACCAACGGCGAGAGCTTTCCCCTGGATCTGGTGCGGGACATCGCCCTTCTCGGTTCGGGTTCGGACAACTGCATCCTGGATGCCGAGGGTTCCGGCATTGCGGTCCGGCTGAGCCCCCCGTCCGGTGGGCGCATCTCGGGGTTCACCGTGACCGGCGGGAGCACCTTCAACGGGGCGGGGATCCATGTCATCCTGGGCTCACCCGAGATCGACGGCAACCTGATCCGGAACAACGAAGCGGTCAGCCAGGGCTCGGGGATCTACATCACCAACGGCTCCACCCCGTGGATCCATCACAACGTACTGTGGGAAAACATCGACAGCGACCTGGGCAGCGGCGGCGATCCCCACGGGATCCAGACCAACGGGGGGGCCGGGATCATCGAGTACAACCTGATCGGGCGCGGGGACTCCAACGGGCTTCTCATCAAGGCCGGCGACGAGCCGGTGGTGCGGGGCAACATCTTCTACGAGAATGGAACCCCGGCAGTGCGGGGCCGAGGCATCTGCCACTTCGGCGGACCCAACACGGTCATCGCCCACAACCTGTTCTTCGGGAACTCCATCGCCGCCATCCTGGTCAACAACGGCGAGTTCATCGACCTGAGCGGAGCGGCGGCCAATACGCTGTCCGCGACCGATTCCATCTACGGCAACCTGGACGGCGACCCCCTGTTCCTGGATGCGAACAACGGAGACTGGAGCCTGACCGTCCCCAGCCCGGCCATCGACTCCGGGGATCCCACGTCCCCCCTGGATCCGGACGGAACCCAGGCCGACATCGGGCCGTTCTTCTTCGACCAGAGCATCACCGGGGTACCGACCACTCCCTCCCCCGGCCGGCTCCTCGCCGCCCCCAACCCGTTTCGGCTCCAGACCCAGGTCGTGTTCACCCTGTCCCGTTCGGGACCGGCCGAGGCGGTCATCGTGGATGTGCGCGGCCGCCGGGTCCGAACGCTGTGGCAGGCCCCCCTGGCCGCGGGCGAGCACCGTCTGGGGTGGGACGGACGTACGGATGCAGGATCACGGGCTCCGTCGGGGGTCTATTTCCTGCGTCTGGCCACCCCGGACGAGACCGGGACCGCACGGGTCGTGCTCATTCCCTGACCCCTACTCCGAGGCCTCGAGAAACACCTCGCGCACCCGGCGCGCACAGGATCGCCCGTCCGGGGACCGCTCCGGGCACGCGGCGTCCTTGGCCCGACCGGCTTCGATGATGCGCAGGGTCTGTTCCCGTGAGCCGGCTTGTGCCTCGGCCCGTATGACCCCGACCGGGATCCCGAGACAGCTGCAGATCCACCCGTCGCGGAACTTGGGATAGGCGTGTCCAGGAGGCGCGTCGAGCTCGCGGACGAAGGCCTTGTTCATGACGGTGTTATCCTACGCGCTGCGAAGGAGGAATCCCATGGCCGAGACCCGATCCGGCACCCGAACCGAACACGACACCATGGGGCCCGTAGAGGTCCCCAACGACCGTCTGTGGGGCGCACAGACCGAGCGTTCGCGACGGAACTTCCGCATCAGCACCGAGCGCATGCCCCCGGAGCTGATCCACGCCCTCGCCCAGGTCAAGATCGCCGCGGCCGGGGTCAACAGCGACCTCGAACTGCTGGATCCGCTCAAGGCACGGGCCATCATCGTCGCCGCCGAGGAGGTTCTCGACGGGGATCATCCGGACGAGTTTCCGCTCGTGGTGTGGCAGACCGGCAGCGGAACCCAGAGCAACATGAACATGAACGAGGTCCTGGCCAATCGGGCCAGCGAGGTCCTGGGAGGCGAGCGGGGCGAAACGCGTCAGGTGCATCCCAACGACGACGTGAACCGGGGCCAATCGAGCAACGATGTCTTTCCCACCGCGATGAGCGTGGCCGCGGTGACCGCACTCCGGGAACGGGTCATTCCGTCGGTGACCGCGCTGCGGGGCGCCCTGGACGACAAGGCCCTCGCCTTCACCGACATCGTCAAGATCGGGCGCACCCATCTGCAGGACGCCACCCCCTTGACCCTGGGGCAGGAGTTCTCCGGCTACGTGGCCCAACTCACCCACGGCCTGCAGCACCTCGAAGCGACCCTCCCCCATCTCCAGGAACTGGCTCTGGGGGGAACCGCGGTCGGGACCGGGCTCAACGCGCACCCCGAGTTCGCGGAGCGAGCCGCGGCCCGCCTCGCCGAACTGACCGGGCACCCCTTCGTGACCGCGCCCAACAAGTTCGAGGCCCTCGCGGCCAACGACGCCCTCGTCCAGGCCCATGGCGCGCTGCGCACCCTGGCCGTGTCCCTGACCAAGATCGCCAACGACTTGCGGTGGCTGGCTTCCGGCCCCCGCAGCGGCATCGGGGAAATCCAGCTTCCGGCCAACGAGCCGGGGAGCTCGATCATGCCGGGCAAGGTGAACCCGACCCAGTCCGAGGCCATGACCATGCTCTGCGCCCGGGTTCTGGGCAACGATGCCACGGTGGGTATCGCCGGCGCTTCCGGGAACTTCGAACTGAACGTCTTCAAACCGGTGCTCATCGACGCGTTTCTCCAGAGTTGCCGGCTCCTGGCCGACGGGTGCGCGAGCCTGCGGGAACACGCCGTCCTGGGCATCGAGCCCAACCGGGCACGGCTGACCGAGAACCTCGAGCGCTCCCTGATGCTGGTCACCGCGCTCAACCCGCACATCGGCTACGACAACGCGGCCCGTATCGCCAAGAAGGCCCACGCGGACGGCACCACCCTCCGCGAGGCCGCCCTGGCCCTGGAGCTGGTGAGCGAAGCCGACTTTGATCGCTGGGTACGCCCCGAGAAGATGGTCTAGAGGAGGCATCATGACCGACGAACGCGACGAAGCCCTTTGCACTTCGAGCCGCTGGGACTTCAGCGACCTGAAGGCGATGTTCATCAACTGCACGCTCAAGAAGTCCCCTGCCGTCTCGCACACCGAGGGGCTCATGCGCCGGTCCATGTCCATCATGGAGAAGAACGGGGTGTCGGTGGATCACCTGCGTCTGGTGGATCATGACGTCGCGTTCGGGGTGTACCCGGACATGACCGAGCACGGCTGGGAAACCGATGCCTGGCCGGCCATCGCCAAACGGGTGTTCGACGCGGACATCCTGGTCGTGGGCGCGTCCATCTGGCTCGGGGAGAAGTCCTCGGTGTCCACCCTGCTCGTGGAGCGGCTGTACTCCATGTCGGGGCAGCTCAACGAACAGGGGCAGTACGCCTACTACGGCCGGGTGGGCGGGTGCCTCATTACCGGCAACGAGGACGGGGTCAAGCACTGCTCCATGAGCCTGCTCTACGGCCTGCAGCACATCGGCTACACCATCCCTCCCCAGGCGGACGCGGGATGGATCGGCGAAGCCGGCCCGGGGCCGTCCTACCTGGACCCGGGTTCCGGCGGCCCGGAGAACGATTTCGTCAACCGCAACACGACCTTCATGACCTGGAACCTGCTCCACTTCGCGCGCATGCTCAAGGACGCCGGCGGCATTCCCGCCCATGGGAACCAGCGTTCCGGGTGGGATGCCGGTTGTCGGTTCGACTATCCCAATCCCGAGCACCGCTGACCCGCGGGGGCGGGGCTCAGGGAAGCACGACGATCCGGGTGGTGCGAACCCGACCGGCGGCGTGCACACGAAGCAGGTAGAGACCGGCGGGGGCGAAGGTCCCGCTGCCCAGACGGCCGTCCCAGTGGAGACCCTGCGCCGGGGAGGCCGCCCACTGCTTCACCGAACGCCCCGAGACATCGAACAGGGTGGCGACCACCCCCTCGGCCCCCCCGGTCGAGATCCGCACCGGTTCCCCGACGCGGGCCGGGTTGGGCCGTACGCGCAGCGGCATGACCGGATCCGGGTAGCGGACGTGGCGCGGGCCGAACCGCTCCCGACTTCCGTCCCGCGCCGTGGCCTCGAGCCAGTAGGCATAGTCCTGGCCGGCGACCCCGCCGCCGTCCACCACACGATAGGCCTCGCCTGGACGAACCAGGGCCCGGGTGATGCGCCGCATACCCCCCGCCCCGTCACGCCACACATGGAATCCCGCGTGGTCCGATTCCGCCGTCGTGCTCCAGATGAGCCGGACCGCCCCCGGCACCGCGTGCGCTTCGAACGCGGCCAGGCGAACCGGAACCTGGGGAAAGTAGGCCCGGTGGACCAGGGTGGGATCGATGACGAACGGGTTGGGCTTGTCGTCCTGGTACGGGGCAATCGCGCAGGTCCGAGTGTACTCCGCGTCCGAAACCGGATCCGCGAGGTGCCAGGCCCACAGGACATCCTTCTGGATGTCGAAGAACGCGGCGTCGGCGGATTGCGCTTCTCCCCGGTAGACCGTCCAGATGTAGAACATGGCCCGGGCCACGTCCCCCTTGCGCTCCTCCCGCGGTTCCCATCGCCCGGTGTAGGACGGGCTGGGGTGGGTCTGGTCCAGCTCGCTGTAGAGGTCGATCGACTCCAGGTCCGGAGCGGATTCCTTCCGGGCCAGCAGATACCACCAGTCGGTGACCTCGTCCGGGATTTCGTCGAACGGGTGGGCCGCTCGGTCGTTGTTGGCCCGGATTTCGGTGGGAAAGAGATGGTGGAGATCCGCCTCGGCGGGGAGCGACCCGGTTCCCTTGCTGCGGGGCCAGACATGCTCCGTGTTCACTCCCTGTTCGAACGCGTCCGACCGGGGCGAGGTCGACTCCGGGTCCACGAGGACGGCAAAACCGGTGTAGAGCCCACGAACCGTGCCGGCCTCATTGTCGAGCTCGGTGAACATGACGTCCCGCGCCCCGGCATAGGAGAGCCCCACCGGGGGCCGGTAGGTGGTCCGGAGACTGGCCTGGAGGGCCGTCCCCTCCTGCCCCGGAAAAATCACCGTCCCGGGGTCCGGGCACTGGGCGAAGCCATCCCCGGGGAAAGGCACGAGAAGGAGACAGGCAAGCAACTGGGCAACTGACGGTCGGAGCACGGGATTCCCTTGTCGTTCGAGGCCGTGGTCTGGGTTCCTGGGGGGGGGGTGGCCCGGGAACGATAGCAGGCCAGCCGATCGGGCGTCCCTTGCCGGGGTTCCCCCGGGGACGTATCATTCCCGCTGGCTTTAACCCTCCCCAGGATCATGGAGAACGTATGAACCGCTCGCTTGCCCGCCTCGCCCTGATTGCCCTTCTCGCCGCTGTCGTCACCGGATGCAGCGGGACGAGCACCAAATTTGCCGGCACCTGGCTGAACCCCGACTACACGGACGCCCACGTGGATGACGTCCTGGTCATCGCGGTGGCGGAAAGCGACGTCAACCGCCGCATCTACGAGTCCGCCCTGGTGGAACACCTCCAGGCCAATGGTGTGACCGCCCACCAGTCGGCTGCGCTCCTTCCTTCCAAGGAGATGCTGACCAAGGAAGAGGTGGTCAAGGTCATCGAGGAGAAGGGGATCGACGCCGTTCTGGTCTCCCGTCTGGTCGACATCAACGAGAAGGAGACGTACGTGCCTCCTTCGACCTACGTGAGCGGCGGCTACTATCCCGGCTACGGCGCCCCGTACTACGGGTCGTACTACGGGTACTACTCCACCGGCTACAGCGTGGTGACCTCGCCGGGCTACACCTACACGGACGTGACGGTGACCCTGGAGACCAACCTCTACGACGCCAAGACCGAGGCCATCGCCTGGTCGGGTCAGTCCCAGACCTTCAACCCGAACGACGTCAACGACGTGATCACCCCCACCACGCGGATGATCGTGGACAAGCTGATCGACGACGGCCTCGTCGATCCCAAGAAGGAGTAGCTCCCGGCCCCGGAGACGTTCGGTCATGACTTCAAGACTCTCGTTCGTTCTCCTCGCGGCGACGCTGATGGCGGTGGGGTGCGCCCCTTCAAGATCCAAGGGCATTTCCGAGGCCTCTCTCCTGAAGCGCCTCGGAGATGCCGGGTTGACCGTGGAACGGCTGGACCCGCCCACACTCCAACCGGACCAGTTGCAGGCGCTCCCCTACGACCCGAGCACTGTCCTGGCCCTTGAGGTGTCGGACGGCCAAGGCAACCGCGAGGGGATGATCGCGGTCGAGCTCAAGGCCACCCAGGACACCGAACGGGTCAAGGGAGTCAACGGGTTCGGGGTGCGCAATTGGTACTTCCTGGGGATCGTCAGTACCCACATGCGGGACCGGGTCACCCTGGCCATCGGCACGGAGTAGGCCCGAGGCGGGGCGCGGCATGATCGATTCCGATCTTCTCCCCGCCATTGCCGGTTACATCGACGGGGCCTGGGCCGGGGCTCATGACCGGGACGCCTTTCCCGTGGTGAACCCTGCCACCCTCGAGGTCCTGGCCGAGGTTCCGGCCATGGGGTACGAGGAAACCAACCGCGCGGTGGCGGCCGCCCAGCGGGCCCTGGATCAACCCAGTACCCCGGACCAGCGAAGAGGCTGGCTGATCGCCCTGGCCGATTCCCTGGGTGAACACCGCGAGGAACTGGGCCGGCTCGTGACGCTGGAGAACGGCAAACCGCTGGATCAGGGCGTGGCCGAGGCGGACTACGCCGCCGGTTTCTTCCGCTTTGCCGCGGAGCATCTGCACACGCTGCTGTCCCACCCCGACCCGGGACGACTCGGCGCCCACGCCTGGAACGTGTACCTACGACCCGCCGGGGTGGCGGCGCTCATCACTCCGTGGAACTTCCCCATCGCCATGGCGGCAAAGAAACTCTCCGCCGCCCTCGCCGCGGACTGCCCGGTGGTGATCAAACCCTCGGAGATCACCCCGCTCTCCATGATGGCCCTGGTCGCGCTCGGCGAGCGCATCGGTCTTCCGGCGGGGCGGCTCAATCTCGTGGTGGGTGCGCCCGAACGGATCGGCGCCGTCCTGTGCGAGCATGCCGCGGTGCGGGTAATCAGCTTCACCGGGTCCACCCGGGTGGGGCGCCACCTCATCCGGGCCACCGCGGCTTCGGTCAAACGCCTCTCCCTGGAGTTGGGAGGAAACGCCCCCTTCGTGGTCTTCGCCGACGCGGATCTGGATACCGCGGTGGACCATCTCGTGGGCAACAAGTTCAGGGCCAGTGGCCAGACCTGCGTCTGTGCCAACCGGGTCCTGGTCCAACGATCGGTGCACGCCGCGTTCCGGGACCGTCTCGCCGCGCGCATCCGCACCCTTGTGACCGGCAACGGGATGGAGACCGGTGTCCACGTGGGTCCGCTCATCAACCGGGAGAGCCTGGAAAAGGTGGAGCGCCACCTCGCCGACGCCCTGGGCCGGGGAGCGATCGAGGTCACCCGCGGCGCACCCGCCCCGGTGGATCTTCCCGGGCACTTCATGCCGCCCGTACTCCTCGACGAAGTGACCGGCTCCATGGCCTGCGCCCGCGAGGAGACCTTCGGGCCGCTCGTGCCGCTCATGGTGTTTGACGGGGAGGAGGAGGCCCTGGCCCGTTGCAACGAGACGGAGCACGGCCTTGCCGCCTATCTCTTCACCGGAGATGCGGCGCGGGTGGATCGCCTGCTTCCGGCCCTGCGCTTTGGTCATGTCGGGGTGAACTCGGGCACGGGCCCCACTCCACAGGCACCGTTCGGGGGCATGAAGCAGTCCGGTTACGGCCGCGAGGGGGGGTTCGAGGGAATCCGCGAGTTCCTCGAACTGCAGACCGTGGCCCGGGCCGGGCCTAGCGGCTCTTGATGAACGTCCCGTCCTGAAGCTCCTGGAATGCGGTGCGCAGTTCCTCCTGGGTGTTCATGACGATCGGACCCCGCCAGGCCACCGGCTCGCGGATGGGACGCCCCGAGACGAAGAGGAACCGGACGCCCTCGTCGCCGGTGCGGACACGAATGGCATCACCCGAGTCGAAGAGCACCAGGGATCGATTGCCCACCGGACCAACCGGTGCCTCCCCCACCGTTTCCGTAGCCACCTCACGGGGATCCGAGGCATCGTCGAACGAAGCCGCGCCCTCGAAGACGTAGGCGAAGGCGTTGTCGCGGGTGTCCACCGGCAACGTGCGGTCGTGGCCCGGGGGAACCCACACATCCAGGTAGCGCGGTCCGGCCGCGATCCCTTCCACCGGGCCGGACTGGCCCCAGAAGTCCCCGCACAACACGCGCACCCGGGTGCCGTCGTCCTCGGTCACTTCGGGGATCGCGGTGGCGGGAACGTCCTGGTAACGGGGATCGGTCATCTTGAGCGAGGAGGGAAGGTTGGCCCACAGTTGGAACCCGTGCATCCGCCCGGCATCGTCTCCCTCGGGCATCTCCTGATGGATGATGCCGCTCCCCGCGGTCATCCACTGCACGTCTCCCGCCCCCAGGGAACCGTGGTTGCCCAGGCTATCCCCGTGCGCGACGGATCCGGCCAGGACATAGGTGATGGTCTCGATGCCCCGGTGCGGGTGCCAGGGGAAACCCGCCTTGTACTTCTCGGGGGAGTCGTTGCGGAAGTCGTCCAGGAGCAGGAACGGATCGAAGTCCTCGGTCTTCCCGAAACCGAAAGCCCGGCGCAGGTGGACGCCGGCCCCCTCCAGGGTGGGTTCGGACTGGGTCACGCGTCTGAGCGGGCGAACGGACATGGGAACTCCTTGGGCGAGTTGTAGGACAGGCACCCCCACTCTACCCCAATCCGCCGGAGACATTCCGTGGCCTGTTTCCGACCACCGTTGCGCGTTACTGGAGGAACACCAACCCGGTCACCGGAGGCCTGCCATGTCGACTCGCAACGATCTCCCCCCTTTCCGAACCGAACCGGGGCCCTTGACTCGCCCGCTCGTTCGGGTCGCCCTCGCGATCACCACCCTTTGCCTCGCCATCGCAGCGCCACAGGCCCAGGGGGCTCCCGGAGTCCGGGGGTCCGGCAGCGCCGAGGGAGAGGGGGCGTCGGTGGTCCTCCCCGACTTCACCGTGGGCAACTCCAGTGATCGGGTCCTGCTGGTCGGGATATCCACCGAGAGCGGAGGCCGTGTGGCCAGCGTGACTTTCGGTGGCCAGGCGTTTACCAGCGGAAACCTTTTTGGGGATGCCTTTTGCGACGGCAACCTCTGCATCAGTCAGCACGGCTTCCGCGCCGAAATCTGGAGCCTGGCCGATCCAGACGCCCAGACCGCGGACATCACGGTCACCTTTGCTTCCGGATCCCATCCCGCCGTCGTGGGTGCGGTCTGGTACGACTGCGTGGATACGGCCCAGCCGGTCAGCGTGGGGAACACGGGGGTCGTTCCCTCCGGGAATGCGGTGTCCCTGACCGTGAACGGCATGGAAGCCACGGACGAAACCTTCAGCGTGCTCTCGACCAAGAAGCTGAATCTGCTCAACCAGCAACCCTACATCCAGGATCCGGCCGGTCACGCCAAGATCTACCAGTCGATCTCGGCAACCGAGGATCTTCTGGGTGCGGGAGCCACCGGGCCGGGTGCGGACCCCCTCTCCCTGACCTGGCGCTGGAACACGGTCAGCAACGGCGTTGTCCACCCCGGTGTGGCGGCCACGGTCAACGTGCGTGCCCGAGCAAACACCGCTCCCGGCTCACCTTCACTGAACCCGGCAACGGTCAGTTCGGGGTCGCCTCCCGGCACCCCGATCGGCACCCTCTCCGCTACGGACGCCGAGGGGGATACGCCCCTGTCGTTCGCCCTCGTTTCCGGTCCGGGAGACACCGACAACGGGCTCTTCAGCATTTCCGGAACCGAACTGCGCGTCGCCGCCTCGCCGGGGGCCCCCGGCCCCCGCAGTGCCCGGATCCGTGTCACCGACACCAAGGGAGCCTCCACCGAGGGCGTCATTGCCTTGACGGTGACTCCGAACAACCCGCCGACCGGGATGACCCTCTCTTCGACCTCCATCGACGAGGGCCTTCCCCTGGCCTCGATCGTGGGCACCCTGGATACCCAGGATCCGGATGCCACCGATAGCCACACCTACACCCTGGTGTCCGGTTCCGGGGATAGCGACAACGCGTTCTTCGGCATCGCGGGGAACGCCCTCGTCTCCGCGGCCATGTTCGACTTCGAGACGCGGGACCAATACAGCGTCCGGCTTCGCACTACCGACAGCGGGGGCCTGTTTGTCGAGGAGACCTTCACCATCGACGTCAACGACGTCAACGAGCCGCCGCTCGCCCTGGCCGGGCCGGATTGGGAGGTCCTCCTGGGAACATCCATCCTCTTTGATGGGTCGGCATCCACCGATCCGGAGAACAACATCGCCACCTATGACTGGGACTTCGGTGATGCGACCACCGGAACCGGTGCGGTGGTGAACCACCTCTACCTTGCCGCTGCAATGGTGACGGTCACCCTCACCGTCACCGACTCGGGAGGGTTGAGCGACAGCGATGTCGCGCAGGTGCACATCAAGTCGGCGGCGGAGGCGGCGGAGGAACTGGCCGAGGCGGTCGAGCAGCTCGACCTGCCGGCCGGCCTCACCGGTGCACTGAGCGCCAAGCTGCTTTCGGCAAGGTCATCCTATGAGAGTGACCGGTACCTGCCTGCGTTGAACACGATGAACGCCTTCATCAACCAGGTGGAAGCCAAACGCGGGAAGAGTCTCACCGACTCCCAGGCGGACGCTCTCGTCGCCGATGCCCTGGCCATTATCGCGAGCATCCAGTTCGCCATGGCCCAGGACGCCATGACCGCGGGTTCGACGGTTCCCGGGCTTGTCCCGAGTCAAAGGGAGCCATCGACAGGCATCGCCCCCGCCCTGGGTCCGAACGCTCCCAACCCGTTCCGGACGGAGACCCGCATCGAGTGGTCGTTACCCCAGCCGGGAGCGGTGAGCCTCAGGGTCTACGACATCCTGGGTCGGGAAGTCGCGGTCCTGGTCGAAGGGCCGCAACCGGCCGGACACCACGTGACCCGGTTTGCTGCCGGCGACCTTCCGGGGGGCGTCTACTTCTACCGTTTCCGGGCCGGGGACATCACGGAGACGCGACGCATGGTGGTTCTGCGCTGAGATGACGCGCCCCTGTTAGACTGGCGAACCCGGGAGGAGAATTTCCCGGGTTCGCCTTCCCGGGACGCTTTGAATTGACTGAACCGACTCCATCCCCTCACACCCACTACGTCAATGCCGGCTTCGATCTTGGATTGCGTCCCCGGGGTACCTGGGAGACGCAGCCGGCCCTCGTGCGCCAGGTACGGGAACTCTCGTCCCAGGCGTTGTTGGGAGCCGAGCCGGGTGACAGCGCCATGCTGCTGGACACCGTCCCGGACTCGTATCTCGACTATCTGGAGCAACGCGGGATCACCGTCCCCCGGGTGTGCCTCCATCCGCACCTCGACCCGGAGAGCCGGCTCTCCCCTTTTGGCTGGAGCGCCGAGGCGATGGCTCTCAATGCAAGGCAACGGGTTCCCGCGCACCACCCACCGCTGGAGGTCGTGGCCCGGGTGAATGCGAGAAGCTTCAGCCTCGGGGTCGAGCAACGACTGGATCCGCACGCTGGGGGAAGCGCGGTCGTCCACGACCTGGGCAGCCTCGAAGCCGCGGTCTCGGCCCCGGCGACCCCGGAGGGATGGGTGCTCAAGGCGGAGCACGCGAACTCGGGGCTGGGAAACCGACGCATCCGGGGACCGGGACTCTCGCCCTCCGATCGTCGCTTCGCGCAGCGGGTCCTGGAGGAGGACGACCGGCTGGTGGTGGAGCCCTGGCTCCCCCGGGAGCGCGACCTGTGCATGGTGTTCGGGGTCCCGTTCTCGGAGGCCGGTTTCCGGGCGCACGAGATCGCCAATACCCGCGAGGGCGCCCTGATCGGTGCGCTGTTCGAACCGGCCGGCCCTGGCGACCCGTTGCTGGAGAGACTGCGGCCCGCGGCCCGCGCCGTCGCGCGCGAGTTGCATGCGGCCGGCTATTTCGGTCCGGCGGGGGTGGACGCGTTTCTCTGGCGGGACGGCCCGCGCTCCCGGTTGCGCCCGGTGGTGGACATCAACGCAAGACGGTCCATGTCCGATGGAGCCCACCGCCTGTGGCGGCGCCTTGCTCCCGAGAAGGTCGCCTACTTCCGTTTCTTCAGCACCCGCAAGCTCACCCTGCCCGACACGCTGGAGGCGACCGTGCGGGCCCTGGGCCAACACGACGTTCCCGGCCCCCATAGCCCGGGAATCCTTCTCGCCTCCCCCCTGCGCATGGGATCCGGCAAGGGCATGCCGCTCTCCCGGATCGCGGTGATGTTTCTCGGGGCGAACCGATCCGAGGTGTCCACCCTGGAGGCATGGTTCCGTGAACACTTCGAGAACTGATCCCACGATCCGGCTGCTGGTCCTGGTCGGCCCCACCGCTTCCGGCAAGACGACGCTGGGAGTGGAGGTCGCCCACGCGCTGCGCTCCGAGATCGTCTCGGCGGACTCGCGCCAGGTCTATCGGGGACTGGATATCGGTTCGGGCAAGGACCTCGAAACCTATGCTTCGGTCGCGCCGCCGGTCCCCTACCATCTGATCGATGTCGCGGACCCGACGGACATCTATTCCGTCTACCACTACCAGCGTGACTGCTACGCCCTGTTGGAATCCAGGGCCCCCGTGACGCCCTACCGCGAGGGGCGCCCCCTCGTCATGGTGGGAGGCACCGGGCTGCTGGTGGAGGCGGTGCTGCGCGGCTATCGCATCCCGCACGTACCCGAGAACGAGGCGCTGCGTGAACAGCTCATGACCCGGTCCCGCGAGGATCTGATCCGGGAGTTGGGGGAACTGGATGCAACACGGCTCGCCGCCACGGACTGCAGCACCCGGAAACGCGTGGTTCGCGCCATCGAGATCGCCACCTATGCGAAGGACCACACCCTGGTCACCAGTCCTCCCCCCCCGGTACGGGTGGTAGCCGGCCATCTACGCCCTCGACGTCCCCCGGGACGCGTTGTACCGCAACATCGACACGCGACTGGAAGCCCGTCTCGGGGAGGGGATGATCGAGGAGGTCGAGGGACTCCTCGCCGCCGGTCTCCCCCCGGCGCGCCTGCGCCAACTGGGGCTCGAGTACCGGGAAGTTGCCGACTACCTCACCGGGGTCAAGGGGCGCGAGGCGATGGTGACGGATCTGCGGCGCGGGATCCGGCAACTCGCCAAACGCCAACGCACCTGGTTCCGGGGGCTTCCCAAACGCGGCCTCGACGTCACCTGGATCGATCCGCGGGACCGGGATCGACTCGTTGAACACGCGTGGACGCCACTCCCGGGACAGTAGGGTGCTGTGCTAGGCTGCGGCTCCCGGGCCTTCCAACCCTTTCCTGAGGTATCCAAGTGCGCACATTCCTTCTCGCGCCGCTCCTGATTCTCCTTTCCCTTCCCGTGCAGGCCGCCGACCCGGCGGATCGCGTTCAGGTCAACCCGGACTCCGATCCGGAGGCCATCGAACTGGCCCAGTCCGTCATGGAGGCCATGGGTGGATGGGACAACTGGGATGCGACCCGCTACGTGAGCTGGTCGATGTTCGGGGGGCGCCGTCACTGGTGGGATCGCCAGACCGGGGACATCCGAATCGAAATGGAGAGCGCCCTGATCCTCATGAACGTCAACACCCTCGAGGGTCGGGTCTGGGAGGAGGGTGAGGAAATCGTCCACCCGGACAGCCTGGCGCTACGTACCGAGCAGGGACACCGGATCTGGGTCAACGACTCCTACTGGATGTTCATGCCCTACAAGCTGCTGGATCCGGGAGTGACCCTCAAGTCCGGTGGCGCCTCGTCCCTGGAGGATGGTCGTGCGGCCAAGGTCCTGGTGCTCACTTTCGGGGACGGCACGGGGTACACCCCGCAGAACAAGTACGACGTGTTCGTCGCCGACGACACGGGGCTGGTGGAACAGTGGGCGTTCTACCGGAACGCTACCGATCCGGAGCCGGGCTTCACCATGCCCTGGGCCGATTGGGCGCAGTTCGGATCCATCATGCTTTCGCGGAGCCGGGGCCGCGACAAGGACTGGAACATCGCCGTGCACGAGAGTCTGCCGGCGTCCGTGTTCAACAGCCCGGAGCCGGTCACGCCCTAGCCTCCCCCCCTCACCCGGGCAAGTGCCGGGACCACCACCGGCGCGCCTGCTCCCGGGTCCACGCACCCGTGTCGCAGGCTTCCAGTTGCTCCAGCAACTCCCGTGCGGAGGCGGGGCGGTCTTCCCGAGCCTTTTCCAGGCAGGCCATGACCACCCGCTCCAGGGATGGAGGAACGGTCAACTCGGTGACCTGCGATACCGGGACCGGGGCGTCCTTCACATGATGCGTGATGACCTCGACCGGTGTCCTGCCCTCGAACACGGGTTGGCCGGTGAGTAACCAGTAGGCAACGCAGCCAAGAGCGTAGATATCCACGCGTCCGTCCAGGTCCGGATCTCCCAGGGCCTGTTCCGGGGCCATGAAGGCCGGGGTGCCGCCGACGCCGCGGTCCAGGGTCTCGGTGGGTGCCGAACCGGAACGCCTGTCCGCGCCGCGCCCCTTGACCAATCCGAAGTCCAGAACCTTGACGAAGTCCATCTCTTCGCCGTAACGACAAACGAAGAGGTTCGCCGGCTTGATGTCCCGGTGGATCAACCCGGCAGCGTGCGCCTCGGAGAGGGAGAGACAAACCTGTTTGAGCAGGAACACCGCCCGAGCCGGCGGCAAGGGACCAAACCGTTCCACCAGGGATGCGGCGTCCAGTCCATCCAGCAGCTCCATGACATAGTAGAAGGTGCCGTCGGCGGCGGCACCGTAGTCGTAGAGGCCGATGGTGTGGGGGGATCGCAGGGCGGCCGTGGCCTGGGCTTCGCGTTCGAAGCGCTGCAGCACCACCGCCGGGTCCGCGTCGGCCGATTCGAGGACCTCGGGGCGTATCACCTTGATCGCCGCGGGACGGGCCAGCAACCGGTGCCGGGCCAGCCACACCTCTCCCATCCCACCCTGGCCAAGGACTCTCTCCAGCTGGTAACTCCCCAGCTCCCGCGCCTCGACAACCTGCTTACCCAGGCCGTAGACGGTGCGCGCGCCCATCTGGGCAAACAGGACGGCGCACCCCGAGTTCAGGATGGAGCTGATGTAGATGTGCGCGTTCACCTCGATGGCGCCCGCCGCCTGGAGACCGGCCAGGGTCAGGGGGGCCATGGCTCCGGCCAGGAGCGAGCTCCACAGGAGGCGCCGGGGTGGACCCGGCGTCAGGAGCGGGAAGAGAATGACAATGGCGGGAATCCAGGTGAGCCGCGGAAGCTCCTGGTTCTCCTGCCACTCGGACCAGTAGGTCACCACGCCGAGGATGAGGCAGAGGGTGACTTCGTAGACCTGGCCCAGGGTGAGCAGGCTGGCCGCCGGCACGCCGGGATTGCGGGCGCGCCACCAGAGCGCGGCGGAGAGGGCGATGGCGGCGAGGTGGAACCAGACGAACTGGATGCCCTCATGGAAATCGGGGGGCAACTCGCCGTCCAGCACGACATTGGCCACCAGGATGAGCAGCATGATGGCCGGGCCCAGGGCGAACCCGATGATCGACAGGATGGCCAGGAGACGAAGCCGGCCCCGTACCTGTTCCAGAAGGTCCGGCGGGAGATACGAGGGACGGCGCACCGTGGCGGCTCCCGAATCGGGACGCTGCAGGGTGACCGCGTGCTCCATGGATTGACCGGAAAATCGCGCCACGTCGCTCTCCTCTCCTGGCAGGAACGACCCATAGTCGCCAACCTTGTCGTTCCCGGCAAGAGGCTTGCCGGGGATCGGAAACCGCCTCTCCTGTAGCGCGGGCCAGAACCGGCCGAGTTGGGTATAGTTGGAGGCCCTTTGCCGGTCGCCCTCGGGGCGGCCCAGGATCCGCAGACCCTTTGAGGTACCTTCATGTCCTCCGCCAAGATCACCTGGACCCAGATCGACGAAGCCCCCGCCCTGGCGAGCCACGCCTTGCTTCCCATCCTGAAAGCATTCACCCGGGGCACCGGCGTGGACCTTGAAACCGCCGACATCTCCCTCGCGGGACGCATCCTGGCCAACTTCCCCGACCGCCTGCGCGACGACCAGAAGGTGCCCGACGAACTGGGGCGGCTGGGCGCCATGGTGCAGGAGGCGTCGGCGAACATCGTCAAGCTGCCCAATATCAGCGCTTCCATCCCCCAGCTGCAGGAGGCCATCACGGAGCTGCAGGGCCAGGGCTATGACATCCCGGACTACCCGGAGGAACCCTCCACCGACGCGGAGCGTGCGCTGCAGGCCCGCTTTGCCGTGGTGCTCGGCTCGGCGGTCAACCCGGTGCTGCGCGAGGGCAACTCGGATCGTCGTGCCGCGACGTCGGTGAAGCGATTCGCCCAGAAGCATCCCCACCGCATGATGAAGCCGTGGCCCGACTCCGGCTCGAAGACCCGGGTCGCGCACATGACCTCGGGCGACTTCTACGGCAGCGAACGGTCGGTCACCCTGGCGGAACCCACCGAGGCCCGGATCGAGTTCGTGGCGTCGGACGGCTCCACGACCGTGCTCCGCCCATCCGTTCCCCTTCTGGCCGGAGAGGTGATCGACGCTTCGGTCATGAGCGTCAAGGCGTTGCGTTCCTTCTACGCGGAGCAGATGGCCCGGGCCAAGGCGGACGGCACCCTCCTTTCCCTGCACCTCAAGTGCACCATGATGAAGGTGTCGGACCCCATCCTGTTTGGTCATTGCGTCTCGGTCTTCTTTGCCGACGCCCTGGAGAAACACGCGGACGCGATCCGGGAGATCGGCGCGAACCTGCGCAACGGCCTCTCCGATGTCCTGGACAAGCTCGATCGCCTCCCCGAAGACCGACGCGCCTCCATCCGGGCCGACATCGATGCCTGCTACGGGAGCGGCCCCGCCCTGGCCATGGTCGACTCGGACAAGGGCATCACCAACCTGCACGTCCCCAACGACGTGATCATCGATGCCTCCATGCCGGTGGTGGTGCGCGATGGCGGTCGGATGTGGAATCGGGCCGGCGAGCGCCAGGATGCGGTGGCCATGATCCCCGACCGGTGCTACGCAGGCATCTACCAGGCGGTGATCGAGGACTGTCAGCAGCACGGACAGTTCGATCCGGCCACCATGGGGAGCGTCTCCAACGTGGGTCTCATGGCAAAGAAGGCCGAGGAGTACGGCTCGCACGACAAGACCTTCACCGCCCCGGACGCGGGCACCATCCGTGTGGAGGGTCCCCGGGGGGATGCCCTGTTGGAACAGACGGTCGAACCCGGCGACGTGTTCCGCATGTGTCAGACCAAGGACGAGGCGATCCGGGACTGGGTCAAGCTGGCGGTGAGCCGGGCCCGGACCAGCGGATCCCCCGCGGTGTTCTGGCTGGACCCCGACCGCGGCCACGACGCCGAGCTCCTGCGGAAGGTGGAGACCTGTCTGGCCGCGCAGGACACCGAGGGTCTGTCCATCCACATGATGAAGCCGGTGGATGCCATGCGGTTCTCACTGGAGCGCGTCCGTCGCGGGGAAGACACGATTTCGGTGACCGGGAACGTGCTCCGTGACTACCTGACCGACCTGTTCCCCATTCTGGAACTGGGGACCAGCGCCCGCATGCTCTCGATTGTCCCGCTGCTCAACGGGGGCGGGCTGTTCGAGACCGGTGCGGGCGGGTCGGCGCCCAAGCATGTCCAGCAGTTCGTCAAGGAAGGACACCTTCGGTGGGACTCGCTCGGCGAGTATTGCGCCCTGGTTCCCTCGTTGGAGTTGGCCGCCACGCAGTCGGGAAACAGGAAAGCGGCTCTCCTGGCCAGGACCCTCGATGAGGCGATCGGGGTCTACCTCGAGGCCGCGCGCTATCCCTCCCGCAAGGTGAACGAGATCGACAACCGGGGGTCCACGTTCTATCTGGCCCTGGCCTGGGCCCAGGCCCTCGCAGCCCAGGGCGAGGACGCGGAACTCAAGGAGCGTTTCACGGCCATGGCCCGGGAGTTGGCCGACCAGGAAGCGACCATCGCCCAGGAGCTGCTCGATGCCCAGGGCAACCCCATGGATCTGGGTGGCTACTATCACCCGGACCCGGCGCGCTGCGCCGCGGCAATGCGCCCAAGCAGGACGTTGAACTCCATCATCGACGGCGCCCCATGAAACCCTGGATCCTCCTCGGCGAGGCCAACGTGCCCGGATCGCCACGCCCCCTGCGCCTGTATCGTCGGGACACCGAGTTCTCGATCAAGGCGGGTGGGTTCGAGCTCATGAACAGCCGGCAACACGGCTCCGAGGAGGATCTGGCGGACCTGGGATGTCGGCGACTGGCTTCCCTGAAGACGCCCAAGGTCCTGATCGGCGGCCTCGGTATGGGGTTCACCCTCGCCGCCGCGCTGCGACGGGTGCCGGAGGGGGCTCGGGTGACGGTGTGCGAGTTGGTCCCCGAGGTGATCGAGTGGAACCGGGGAGAGTTGGGCGAACTCACCGGGCTTCCCCTGAACGACCCCCGGGTGACCGTCGAACAGCGGGACGTCGCCGACCTCATCCACGCACCCGGGGCGCAGTACGACTCCATTCTCCTCGATGTCGACAACGGGCCGGACGCTCTGACCCGGTCCGGGAACGCGCGGCTCTATGGGGAACCGGGGCTGCTGGTGGCGAAAGAGGTCCTGGGCCCGGTGGGGGTCCTGGCGGTGTGGTCGGTCAGCCCGGACGCGCGTTTCGTGCGACGGATGCGCCGGGCGGGGTTCTTTGTCGAGGAGCACAAGGTACGCGCCCACCCGGGCCGGGGACGTGCACGAAGAGTCGTCTGGTTGGGAATGAACAAGCGGGCCGGTTGGAGACGCAAGAAGGCCGACAGCGGCTCCCGCTAGGGAGACAACGTCTCAAGGACGCGCGCCCAACCCGGGATCACGTTGACGCTCCGGATCGGTCCCTCGTTCTCCCCCCGCAGATTCATCAGGATGCGACCATCCGTGGCGACGACCACGTTCACAAACTCGTCCTTCCAGTCCGCGAGCACCACGGGCCGGGGCAGCGCGGGATCTTCTCCCGCCCCCACCGATACCGAATGGACCTGACGGGAGCTATGAAACCAGACTTCCGGTAGCCCGCCGGATGGGGCCTGATACCAGGTTGGCCCTTGGCCCCCATCGGTTGAGAGTCGACGCTCCGGCCCCAGGGCGCCCTGTCCCTTCCAGCGTCGAAGATAGATCTCGACCCGCCCCGAAGCGTCCGACTCGTAGGCAAGCCAACGGCCATCGGGTGAGATGGCCGGGTTGGCGCCGCCCTCGACCAGGGTCTCCATTGCGGCAACATCGGGGGCTCCCTCCAGGTCGAACAACTTGAGGGTGGCCCGGTCTCCCTGCCAGCGCGTGACAAGCAGCGTCCTCCCGTCGTCGGCCACGGCGCCGGGGCGATAGATTGCCTCGGCTTCCGCATCCTCGAACAACAGGGTCGGGGGTTCCGCACCGTCGATGGGTCGGCGGTAGAACCTCGATTCCGACTCGGTCCGGCTCATGTAGACAAGAGAGGAACCGTCCGGAGACCAAAGGTAAGGCATCTGATCGCGGCTCGGCTCTTCGTGCCACTTCTGGAGGATCGGGCGTTCGGGTTCGGACATCCAGATGTCATAGACTCCGTCCTCCCCGGCAATGACCACGGCGAAGCGTCCCCCGACCGGCGCGAGGACCAGGCCCCCCTCCTCCAGGGGGAATCGATCGTCGGACCAGGGGGCCAACGGGTTGAACTCCCGATCAACCCAGACCAACCGTCGACTGCCCCCCACGTATCCTCCGGCTGCGTACAGCAACGTCCCATCGCCCGAGACCCCGAACCTCCCGTGATTCCATGACGTCTCGATCCGCAGATCATCGGTCAGCGCGGTGGCCCCCCCGGTGACGGTTAGGCCTTCCGGGTCGAAGGGAACGGCGAGAATGGAGGAGCCCCGGCTGAAGAGCAGGTGCCCGGTACTCGACCACCGGACGTTGGATCCATTCTCCAGCAGGGACGTTGCCTCACCGGTGACGGCACTGACCGCAATGATGTTCTGCGTGTAGCCGCGCTCGCTCCACAGCTCCACGGAGGCCAGGAGATGTTCGCCATCGGGGAGCCTGGAGCCATGACTCGGGTCGGGCTCGAAACTCTGCTCCAAGGGGACGGTCCCCGTGATGGCAAGCGGCGCGTCCAGCGGCCCTCCATCCGTGGGAATCCGTTGGATTTCCCGACTCAGGGTGCCCACCACCAGGTCCCCGTCCGGGAGCCAGTGGAGGCCGGCCCACTCCGGGTCCCAGTCCATGAGCTTCAGGAGCGGCGCGCTGCCGTCCACCGGAACCTTCCAGAGATAGCGCTTGGTGGAGAGCGGTTCCGACGGAGCGGCGATGACCAGCCACCGGCCGTCCGGGGAAAAGCAGACCTCGGTGGCTCCCCGGGTGCCGGGAATCAACCGGGACGCGAAGTCATCCAAGGGACGGACGTAGACTCCAAAGAGTTCCTCTTCGGGAGTGGTCGGTCGCCTGGACCGCGCCCAGAAAACAACGTGCTGTCCATCCGGGGCCAGAAGCTCCCGGCCAACCCTGAGGTCCTCCGGAAAGATGAGGCTGAGCTTTGCCGTGGAATCAGGCGTCCCCCGTGCAGGGTAACCCGACAGCAGGTTCCAGAGCAACGCGCCGAGAGCACATCCGCTGAGGAGGGCCACGACCAGCAGCCACCGGCCTCCCGACGACCGGGCCGGGGCAGCCTCGGCGGGGCGCGCTTCCGATGCCTCGCCCCCTCCCCGCAGAACCTCTTCGAGTTCAATGCGCGCGTCTCCCGCGCCCTGCTGACGCTGACCTACGTCGCGGGTCAAGCAACGCCGAATCAACCGACGCACGGAAGGGGGCGTGTCCGGAGGCAGCCTCTCCCAGTCCGGCTCGCTGGTGAGAATGCGGGCAACGCAATCGGAGACGGTCTCCCCGGCAAAGAGCGAATGGCCGGTGAGCATCTCGTAGAGGACCGCGCCAAACGCCCACAGATCCGTCCGACGATCCACCGGCTTTCCACGGGCCTGCTCCGGGCTCATGTAGGCGGCCGTGCCCAGGATGACCCCCTGCGCCGTGGCGGGCCCGGCCAGGGTGGGCGACTGGGTGAGCATGGATGAACTGGACCCCGACTCGGAACCCACCGAGAATGCCAATCCGAAGTCCAGCACCTTCGCCTTGCCCTGGGGCGTCACCATGATGTTGGACGGCTTGAGATCCCGGTGAACAACGCCCTGATCGTGGGCCGCTTCCAGCGCTCCCGCGACCTGGACGGCAATCTCCAGGGCATCGGTGACCGGCAACGCGTCGCCGGCGAGTCGGTGGGCGAGGTCCGCCCCCGGGACCAGTTCCATGGCGAGGAAGCGGGTGCCGTCGGCCTCGTGCAGCCCAAAGACCGTGGCCAGACCGGGATGGTCGAGCCCGGCCAGCAGCATGGCTTCGCGTTCGAACCGGGCCAGGCGCTCCGCGTCCTGGGCGAAGGCCTGGGGTAGTACCTTGATCGCGACATCCCGGCCCAGGGAGTCGTCGTGGGCCTTCCAGACCTCGCCCATGCCGCCTTCGCCGATCTTCTCGAGGACCGTGTAGTGGGCCAGGGTGCGACCAATCATGCGCGTGATGGTACCGCACCTGATCCGTGGGGTCGCCGGAATCCCGCTGGCCCCCGCGTCGGTAGGCGGATCTCATGATCCGGATGGGTTTCGGGGACGGCAATCGGGCGACTACTGCAGGAACAGGACCTCTCGACCGTAGGAGATCGAGAGGACAGACCCCGCGAGCAGATCCGTGCCCATGAGCAGGCGCGGCTTGTCGACCAGATCGAAGGCGACAAAGATGTCGGGGCGATCCATGATGGCGACCTGACCCCGATCGCGAAACACCCGGGTCCCCACCCGGAAGGGACCGGTCTCGATTCCGAACCCGTGTCCGCCGGGAGGTGGGTCGGGGAGTTCGACCCCCATCGCCCGGGCCGTCATGCCGTTGATCCCACTGTGACCGGATCCGGTGTCGATGAGCGCGGTCATGTCCTGGTCGCCGATGCCCGAGGGTACGAGAATGTGGCCGCCGTACTGGAGGTCCATGGGAACCGGGGTTCCTTCCGCGGGACAGACCGGGCAGTCATCCTCGTCGGCCCGATCGAAGAGGGTCACGGTCCGGTTGGGAAAGTCGATGCGCACATCGAAGCGGCGAAGGAATGGAATCCCGAGAATGCCGTCCACGGTAAAGGCGCCCCGAGTGAAGGGGGCAAGATCCTGAACGACGGTGAACAGGTCGTCGCCCTGCCGACCACCGAATTGCACACCGTCCAGGGTGACCGCATCCTGGCGGGAACCGCCCTGCTCCCCCATGACGGATACCTTCTCGGTATGGACCGGAAGATCCAGCTCCTGCGCCAGGGTGGGAGTGATCACGCAGCTCCCCGCTGCCGTATCCAGCACGAACTGACGGGCTGAGCCATCCGCCAGGGTGACCGGGATGAGAATGTGTCCTCGCGGGCTGAGCGTGAACTCGACCGGCCCGGGCTCGGCGTGGGGACTCGGCGGCGCCAAGGTGATCAGGAGACCGGCGGAAAGGACCGCAGTGAGCGTACGCGCGGGGAATTTCGGCAAGAACTGCATCGATGCCTCCGTGGCCCCCGAAGGGAACCCGTTGAAGTACGGAGGAACCCTAGCCCCGAGCCCGAGTGCCGGTCTTGAACGGAGGTAACATCTACCAGGACAGCCAGGGCGTGGCGAGGTGGTCCGTCACCGCCTTGCGCCACTGCCCGGGCGACGCCCCCATCGCCCGGGAAAAGACCCGGGTAAAGTGGCTCTGGTCGGAGAATCCACTCTGGGCCGAGATCCATGCGAGATCCAGGTCCGGGTCCGCGAGCAATCGCCAAGCCTGATCCAGTCGGCGTCTTCGGGTGAAGACGCTGACCGAGCAACCAAAGTACTCGGCGAAGGCGCGGGACAGATGGACACGGTGGACCCCCGCCGACCGGGCCAGGGAGGCCACCGGGATGCTTCCGGGAAGCTCCGCCGTAATCCGTGCCCGGACCTCCAGGAGCCACGCGGGGGCGGCTTCCGGGAGTTTGCGTCCGGACCGACGGGTCACGGCGAGGAGTTCATCCACCGCTTCCTCGGCTCGGAGCGGCGGCGGTGACGGCGTTTCCAGGATACTCCCGAGCCTGGTGGCGACCGAGTGTAGATTGGCGAGGCTTCTGAACTCCTCGGTCTGGAACAACCGAGCAACCTGGGCCGGCTCGCCGGGGCCCACGGCATGAGCAATCAACACCCGGGCTCCCGTGTCCCCCACCCGGATCTCGTGCTCGGCCCCGGGCGGTGAGAGTCGGAGCCCCCCTGGAACCAGGCGGTGATGGCAACCGTTGGCCCGTTGTCGTAGTTCCCCTTCCATGACCAGGCACAGGTGCGGTGCGTCATGCCCGTGGCCGGTCACCCGGGTGCCGGGCGGCATCCAACAATCCACCATACGCAGTCGTCTGGTGTGAAGCGTCCGATAGCGGACGTGTGAGCCGTCCAACCCTGGCCGAACCGAACTCAAAGAACCGTTCCCTTCACCGCCCAGGCACGGGCCTTCAAGGCAATGGACCCGTCCGAGTGGCGCGGGAGCGTTGCCTCCAACTCCGCGGCCAGATCGTTCTGGTGTTCCCTGGGCAAGGACGCTAAGTAGGAAGGAGCGGGGCCCGTTCCGCCGAGAAACGGTGTCCAGTAGTCCTGGAAGTCGGCAAACACGGTTGCACACTCGATCGGTTCACAACGCACGTCGTCAAGTCGTGCCTCGCGAAAAAGATCCCCAAGTGACTCGGGATTGCAGAGCGGGAACCGGATGCTCTCATCGAGTTCCCGCGCCTTGGGATCCAACCCGACCGCGATGTCCCAGAACCTCCGCAGAAATTCCATGCCTTGCGCATAGTCCCACACGCAGGCGGAGATCGTGCCTCCCGGAACGGCCAGGCCCTGCATTTCCTTCACCGCCGCGCCGGGGTTCGGAAAGAAGTTGAGAGCGAACAGCGAGGTGACCGCGCCATACCCCCGGGGATGAGGCGGCAGGGCACCGACCCCCGCCACGACGAACGACACGTGCGCGTCCTGATTGTGCTCCCGGGCAAACGCAACGAATGGATCCGCGGGGTCGCACGCCATCACCGAACCGGGGTTCCCGTGTGCCTTGATCGCCTCGGTGAGAGCGCCGGTCCCACACCCCACATCCAGCCAATGCTGATCCGACGGTGCATCCAGCCAGGAAACGAACTTCGGCGCCAGCCGACGACTCCACCGCCCCATGAAGTCCTCATAGGTCGACCCGGCAGCCCACTTGTCCCTTGTATCGGTCATCGCTCCTCCTATCCCTCCGCCCCAGCGGCCTCAAGCAGCCTGAACCCGGGTGAACCCGGCTTGCCCATTCGCAACCACGATCCTAGCGGGGTCAAGTCGAACTGCCCATCCCCGTCCTCGATGCAGAGACCATGGACGCCCCAGGTGACCCCGCGGTTCCTTCTTGTTCCGGTTTCGCCCCCAAACTATGCTCTGGCCATGGCACCCCACGATGCGAAGCCTACGCCTACGTCCGGAGACGTTACGAGACTCCTGGATTCGGTGCGGCGCGGGGATACGGGGGCCTTCAATGCCCTGCTCCCCATCGTCTACGCGGAACTTCGCACCCTGGCCCGCCGCCAACTGCGTGGGCAACGGCAGGGCACGCTCAACACGACGGCGGTGGTTCACGAGGCGTACCTCAAGCTCCTCGGTAGCAGTAGCCTGCAGGCGGAGAATCGTCGCCACTTCTTTTCCATCGCGGCCCGGGCGATGAGACAGATCCTGATCGACCATGCCCGAATGCATCTGGCCCAGAAGCGCGGTGCCGGGGCGGAGCACGTCGATGTGGACAGCCGGGTCGTGCAGATCGAGGATCAGGCGAGGGACCTCATCGATCTGGACCGGGCCATGGAGAGCCTCCATGGAATCGATGAACGGCTCAGCAGCGTCGTGGAGCTGCGCTACTTCGGGGGGCTCTCGGTCGAGGAGACAGCGGATCTGCTGGACGTTTCTCCGCGGACGATCAAGCGCGACTGGAGGCGGGCACGCGCCTTCCTGTATACCCAGTTGCACGGGGACGCGGTATGAGTCAGGAAGGACAGCCCGTGGATCGCCGGATGTGGCGACGCATCCGGACGGTCTTCGATGAAGCGGTGGAACTCCCCGAGGCAGAGCGTGCCGGCTTCGTGTCGAAGGAATGCGCCGGCGACCCGGATCTGGCAACCTGGGTCCTGACCATGCTCGAAGCCGAGTCCCGTGCAGCGGATTTCCTCGATGGGTCCGTCGACGCGTTCTCCGCTCTCATCCTTGATGAAGATCCCGATGGCACCGAGGAGGGCCTGCCCCCTGGAACGGAGATCCCCCCCTACCGGGTGGTTCGCGAGATCGGTCGTGGTGGCATGGGGCGCGTGTACCTCGCCGAGCGAGCCGACGGGCAGTTCGAGCAGCGGGTTGCCCTCAAGCTGGTTCAACACGCCCTCGGGGCACGGGCCATCCAGGAACGCTTTCTCCAGGAGCGACAGATCCTGGCCGGCCTGCAGCACCCCAACATCGCCAGACTGATCGACGGGGGGATGACCCCGGATGGCCGGCCCTTCTTTGCCATGGAGTACATCGAGGGCCGCACGATCACCCGGTATGTCGAGGAAGAGGGATCCGGCCAGGCCGACCGGATCCGGCTGATGCTGGACGTGTGCCACGCCGTGGCCTATGCCCAACAACGGCTGGTAGTTCATCGCGATCTCAAGCCCGGGAACATCCTGGTCTCCAACGAGGGACAGGTGAAACTGCTCGACTTCGGGATCGCGAAGCTCCTGGTAACGACGGACAACGAGGCGATGACCCTCCCCGGAAGTCGCCCCCTCACCCCCGAGTACGCCGCACCGGAACAGGTGAGCGGGGGCGGTATCACCACGGCGACGGATGTCTACGCCCTGGGATGCATCCTGTTCGAGGTGCTTACCGGGGCGAGGCTGAAGGCGGATGGGCGGGAGCCAAGGGCCACACCGGGGCTACCCCAGGACCTCGCCAACATCGTCGCCATGGCCACACAAGAGGAAGCCGAGCGTCGCTACCCCACCGCCGCGGCGATGGGGATGGATCTCACACGCTATCTGGACGGGCACCCGGTAGCGGCGCGCGCGCCGTCACTCGCCTATCGCACGGCGAAGTTTGTCCGCCGCAATGCCATGGGGGTCAGCGCCCTGGCAGCGGTCCTCGTCCTCCTCGTCGGGGGGATCCTCACCACGACCTGGCAGGCAAGACGGGCAGAGCGACAAGCCGTCAGGGCCGAGCAGGTGACCCGCTTCCTGGTCGGGTTGTTCCGTGAGGCCGACCCGGATCAGGCCCAGGGGGAAGATGCCACGGCGAGCGTCCTTCTGGACCGGGGCATCACACGCGTGGAGTCCGAGCTGCCGGACGAACCGGAACTTCGGGCCGACATGTACCGCATATTGGGAGAGATCCAGACGAAGCGCGGCGCCTACCAGAGTGCCGAGCAGATGTATCGGCACGCCCATTCCCTGAACCGCGCAACGCGAGGAGACAGGCACCCACGCACGATCACCTGTCTGCTGGATATCGGGAACGCTCTCTACTATCAGTCACGCTATGCCGAGGCCGAGTCGGTGTTCACCCTGGCCGGCACCGGCGCATCTTTGGGGCCGGAGACCCACGCGAGGGCGCTGGGGAATCTCGCCTCGGCCAAGAATCAACTGGGAAAATTCGAGGAGGCGGAATCACTCTATATCCGCACCATCGAGATCGACACGAAGCTCCATGGTCGCAACCATCTCGAGGTCGCCACGGATCTCAGCAACTATGCCAGATTCCTCGATGAGGCCAGCCGCTATGCGGAAGCCGAGTCGTTGTACCAGGAAGTGCTGACGATCCGGCGGACCCATCTTGCCGAACCCCACACCGACCTGGCCCTCGCCTACCACAACCTCGCCTTCACCCAGGAGAACCTGGGGGAGGAAGCCGAAGCCGAGCGGAACATGCGAACCGCGGTCGAGATGCGGCGCCTGCTCTACGGAGGGGATCACCCCCGCCTTGCCGCCAGCCTTCGCACCCTGGCTTCAATGATCCGCAGTCACGGGAACCTGGAGGCGTCGGAGGCGATCTTCCGGGAGGCCCTGGCCATGAGTCGCGCCACCCTCGGGGAGGTCCACCATGATGTTGCCCTCTGCTTCAACGAACTGGGCGTTGTGGCCTTCATGCAGGGGGATCTCCGTCAAGCGCGCGAGCAGTTCGGCCGGGCCCTCGACATCTTCAAGCAGCTGTTGCCCGAAGACCACCCCACCGTCCTTGTCATCCAGGGAAGCCTGGGCCGGGTCGCCTTCGAAACAGGCGATCTCGACCAGGCGGAACGGGTCTACACGGAGTTTCTGGCGACAACGCGCCGGAAACATGGGGAGGCACACCCACGAACCGCGGACGCCCTGATTGCCATGGCGATGATCCACGGGGAACGCGAGCGCTGGCAGCAATCGCTGGACCTTTGCCTCCAGGCGCTGGAGGTCTACCGGGGTGTACATGAGGGCCCCCATCGAGATGTGGCCATGTCGGAGACCTACGTCGCCCGCGCCCTGGGCGAGCTGGGCGAGGTGGCGCAGGCCGAGGGGTTGCTGCGTGAAGCGCTCGCGTTCTATGAGGCGGAAGTGACTCCGGATCACCCGCGTCGGGTGGACGCCGAGGTGCGTTTGGGCCGGGTGCTGCTCCAGGCCGGCCGGCCCGGTGAGGCGCTCCCCCTCCTGGAGAGGGCCGAGCCGATCCGATTCGAGGCCTACGGGGACCGGGACGGCCGCACCGCTGAGGTCATGGGTCTGCGAGGCAGTGCCCTGCGCCGACTGGGTCGGGCGGACGAGGCCAGGTTCGTGCTCGACGAGGCGATTCGGATCTCCCTCGAGGCACGAGGCCCCCAGGATCTGAGTGGGCGTCGCGCCACGGCGGAGCGCGCGCTAATCCCTTACCCCTGAATCGACTAGCCCACCGGGTCGGCTGCCACGCCACTTCAAGTGGCCCCTGGGTCCGCGATTTCCCGTAACTCAAGCAGACGAAGCTGCTTGGACCAAACGGGAGATCGCCATGCACACCCAGATCCGCGGACACCTCATCTTTACCTCTCTCGCCTTGGTGCTTTCCGGTGTCGGGTGCGACTCCTCGCTCTCGACCCCGGAACCCCTGCAACCGGCCACCGGCGACCGTGTCGTGGCGGGCGTGGTCCGAGCCAACGGCCGCCCGCTGGCGGATGTCCTGGTTCAGCTCGAGAGCTCACGGGAAGGCATGGTTCTGAGCGTCGCACGCCTTGTTGAGCGGTCGCGCAGAACCGGGATGGCGGGGGAAGGGACCCCGTCAACCCCCCCTCCCGATGACCGCCCGCGAACGACGACAACGGACCCCCGCGGCACTTTCTCTTTCGACCAGGTTGCGCCCGGAGACTATGTTGCGACGGCCGCCAGCAGGGATCACCTGGGGGCAACGGCAGACATCAGGGTATTCGCATCCGCCGCGGAAACCACGCTGGTCGATCTGGATCTCACCCCCACCGGCACCTTCACCGGCCAGGTCACCGTGAGCGGATCCGCCGAACCCGGTTCCATCGTCTATCTCCCCGGCACATCCCATGTCGCGATCACGGGCAGTGCAGGGGACTTCGCCCTGACCCACGTGCCGATCGGTTCCTACATGGTGACCGCGACTCGCCACGGCTGGATGAACGGTCTCGCGCCAGGCACCCTGAGCATCGCGGGACAGAACGTAGGCATCGGAGTCATCGATCTCGTTCCCGACAACAATCTGGCACCCGAAGTGTCACTCATACCTCCGGCCTCGGCCCCGGCGCAGAACATCTGGTCCCCCACCCCGTTCGACGCGCTGGTCACCGACGTCGACGGAACCGTGGTGTCGTTCGAATGGGATTTCGACGACGACGGGACCATCGACTACTCGCACCCGGGAAGTCCGACGACCTCCCATCAGTTCGCTACCGCGGGCGTCTACTCGTCCAAGCTTCGAGTGACCGACAACGACGGGGCCATCACCGTCGTCGCCCAGCCGGTAACCGTCATCGACGGCTACTACGTATCGACGACCGGATCCGACACCAACTGGGGCGGTCGGAGCGCGCCGTTCCTGACCATTGGTCGGGCGATCACCCAGGCAGGAATCGACGGCGTGTCGGTGTTGGTCGCCCAGGGGACGTATGCGGCCCTCAATGTCGAGTCCAATGTGGATGTCACCGGCGGCTACGAGGAAACGGGGTGGACGGTGGTCGGCGTGAGCACGATCAACCTCCCCGTTCCCCAGACCGCCACCGCCTTCTCGGTCGCCAACGCCACGATCCGGAACTTCAACGTCCTGGCAGCACCGGGACTGGTCGGGGGAGCGACAGGTAAACCATCCGTCGCCCTGAGGTGCAGCAGTTCCGGATCGAGTCTGGTATTCGAGAACTGCTCGTTCGTGGCGCAGGGAGGATCCGGTTCATTCACCAACGGGGCCAACGGCAATCCGGGAACACCCGGAGGCGTCGGGTCTCCCGGCATCGTGAACACCGGTGGATGGGGAGGCGTCTACAACGGCGGCCAGGGCGGCTCGTCCTCCTGTGGCCAAACCGGCGGTGCGGGCCAGACGGGCTCCGGAGTGATCGGAGGTCCGGGTGGCGCCGGGGGCACGTATCCCAGCGGGATCGGCCAGAACGGGGGGAACGGCCAGGGGGCTTCGGCCGGCGGTCACGGCCCCGCATCGAGCGGCTGGGGCATCGCGGTGGGGACGACCTGGACGGGGGTGGATGGAGGCAGCGGGACAGGGGGCTCATCCGGTAGCGGCGGCGGAGGTGGGGGCGCGGGAGCCGGGGCGTCCTGTTCCCTCCCGTTGTCCCATGGGGGGGGTGGCGGTGGTGGCGGCGGCGGAGGAGGCGGTGGCGAGGGTGGGTCGGGGGG
The DNA here is from genome assembly GCA_942491735.1 of Candidatus Eiseniibacteriota bacterium. GTDB lineage: Bacteria > Eisenbacteria > RBG-16-71-46 > JABDJR01 > JABDJR01 > CALOCN01. The sequence goes on from CALOCN010000014.1 coordinate 3,286,334, forward strand.
GCACTCCGGCGGTGCATCGATCGCCGTCCTCCTCGTGGATGCGTCCCCAACCTTTACCAACTGCTCCTTCACTTCCGGCAACGGAGGAAACGGCTCCAATGGAGGCAACGGTGCGTTTGGTGGTGCCGGCAACGTCGGTGGTACCGGCGCCTTCGGTTCCGGGGGGGGAGCCAAGGGAGGCAACGGAGGGAGCGGCGCCACCGGTGGACCCGGCGGTGGCGGCGCTGGAGGGCCCGGAGGCCCCAGCGTGTGCATCTTCAAGGCAGGCTCTTCATCCCCCGCCATCACCAACCCGTCGTACACCGTCGGAAGTGGTGGAACCGGGGGGACCGGAGGGCATCTCGCCACCAACCAGTTCAACCGGGCACCCAATGGACCCAACGGCGGCGCCCAGGCGATCTGGCCATGACGCGGCTCGCGGGTTGGAGCCTGTTGATACTCCTGACCCAGGCTCCCCTCGCCCACGCCGGAGCCCTCTGCGGAACCGTACGTGACGCGCAGACCCAGAGCCCGGTAGCCGCCGTCGGAGTCTTCGTTTTCGAATCGGGCGGCGGCTACACGGGCCTCTACGGCTCCACCGATACCGGAGGCTGGTACTGCATCGATCCGATCGAGCCCGGAACCTACGATCTGCAGGTCCGGGTGGACGATCACGAAACGCGGTGGATCCTCGGCGTCGCGGTCTCGGGGACACAGACCGGCGTCGACCTTGTCGTACCGGCGAGCCCGATTCTCGCCGTTCCACGACCCAACCCGGCATCGCATCGGGTGAACCTCGAGTTCCGCCTCCCGGATGGCGGCTTGGCGCGCCTCGAGGTGTTCGATCTGCGAGGACGTCGGGTCTACGGCTGGGAGGGACGCGCGGCCCCGGGTGCTACTGCCGTTTCCTGGAACCTGCGGGATCGGACGGGCCAGCCGATCGCTTCCGGCATCTACCTGGTCCGCCTTCGTGCGGACCGGATGGCGGCAACGCGAAAACTGATCGTGGCCCGATAGAAGTCACCGCTTGGAGCGTTCACCTCGCATAGCAAAGGAACCCCCATGAGACCCAGCATCCCTGCCCTCCTGATCCTGCTACCCATCGGGATGTCGGCTGTCCCCATCGCCGAGGCGGTGACACCCTTCGTGCCTGCCCTGGTGGATTCCGTCGGCAACACCGGGGCCTACTGTTCGGTGGCCATCGACGATCGCGGGGGGATCCATATCAGCTACTACGACAATACGAACTTCGATCTCAAGTATGCCCGTAGTTGGAATGGGGGATGGACGACGGAAACAGTGGACGCCTCCGGGGCGGTGGGTGACTACACGTCCATTGCGGTGGACCGGGCAGGGCGCCCCCACATCAGCTATCACGCGGCCACGGGTTCCGCTCTCAAGTATGCGGTCAAGGTGGGAGGGGTGTGGCAGATCGAGACCGCCGACGCGACGGCGGGCAGCGGCTACTACTCCTCGATTGCCCTGGATTCCCACGGCAGACCCTACATTGCACACTACAACAACGTGTCCAACGACCTCATCCTGTCCGAGAAGCCGGCCGCAAGCTGGATCAGCACCACGGTGGATGCTACGGGCAACGTGGGCGAGTGGCCCTCCCTGGCCCTGACCGCCCAGGACCGGCCGGTGGTGGGCTACTACTACCGGGACAACGGCACCCTGAAGGTCGCGGCGAGGAAGTCCGACGGAGCCTGGCTGTTCGACAACGCGGACGGGTTCCCGAACGACCGCGGCCAATACGCATCCCTGACCCTCGACTCCCAGGGCGCCATCCATCTGAGCTATTGGGACGCGGTGGCCGACGACCTCTACTACACCACGAACAAGTCGGGAGACTGGCAGGACGAAGCGGTCGACACCAACGGAACGGTCGGGCAGTGGACCTCGATCACCGTGGATCCCCTCGGCACGGTATGCATCGCCTACAGGAACCGCACCGACTTCGCCCTGTGGCTGGCCACCGGGACTGCGGGGAACTGGACCACCGAGCTGGTGGACGCGGGCGGATTCGGGACCGGATTGAGCACCGCCATGACGCTGGACACCCATGGCAATCCCGTGATCGCGTTCCAGAGGGACAAGGACCTGAGGGTGGCCGACTCCGGGATTCGTCTCCTCTCTCCCCTCGGGGGTGACTTCTGGCCGACGGAGTCGGAACAGGCGGTGCGGTGGCGGGGCGCCGGACCGATCCGCATGGAACTCTCCACCGACGGAGGCTTCTCCTATTCCCCGCTCGTTGGCGGGGTCACGCGGCAGACCCTGACCGTCACCGTTCCCGATGCAGCGACCGAGGAGGCCCGGATCCGGATCGTTCGGGAGTCCCCGCACTCCGTTTCCGAGTCCCCCGGCTTCTTCACCATCGCACCGGACATGGAATCCCCGTGGTGGATCGAGGTCGCCGACAACAGCCCCAATACCGGATCAAACTCCTCCATCGCCATCGGTACCGATGGCAAACCGGTTGTCGCGTTCTATCGCCTTTTCAGCTTTGACCTCATGTTCGCGACACGGGCCAGCGGGACGTGGACACTCGAGGAAGTCGACGCGGCGGGGACGGTTGGAGCGACGCCCTCCCTGGCGGTCGGACCGGACAACGTCCCCCACGTGGCCTACCAGCACGGCGGAAACCTGGATCTCAAGTACGCGATCAAGCCGGACTCGGTTTGGCAGGTGGAGACGGTGGACAACGGGGCTCAGGTCGGCTACTACCCGTCGCTGGTGCTCGACAACGCAGCGGTTCCCCTGGTGTGCTACTACGACGGCCTCACCGACGACCTGCGGTTCGCGAGCCGGGCCGGAGGATCCTGGGCAACGGAGCTCGTGGATGGCACCGGCGACGTGGGTCGGTACCCCTCCCTGGCACTGGACCCCTCGGGCACCCCCCACATCAGCTACTGGGACCTGAGCAACCTGGACCTCAAGTACGCGGCGAAGGTCGGCGGCACCTGGACGGTGGAAGTCGTGGATGCCTCGCCGGCGGGGGGCTTCTCCTCCCTCCAGGTCGACCGATCCGGCACGTCGCACATTTCCTACTACAGCAGCGCCGGGGACGGGCTCAAGTACGCCCGCGGAACACCCGGGAACTGGACGATCGAGTTCGTCGACCGGGGGTTCGTCGGGAGCCACACTTCCTTGACCATCGATGACAGTGGCAACCCCTGCATCAGCTATCGCGCGCTGGGGGATCCGGGGCTCCGGTTTGCCCGCCGCACCGGCGGGGTGTGGAGTGTGCATGTCATCGAGTCGGGGGCGGTGGGCGAGAGCGGCGGGATGGTCATGGACAGCCAGGGAAAGGCGCACCTCAGCTACTACGACGCGGACCGGGACGTTCTCAAGTACGCAACGAACTCGATCGCCCTGGCATCGCCCGCCGTGGGGTCGGTGTGGCCGGTGGGGGCCTCCCGGACGGTGGGCTGGGACGGGCCGGGACGCATGCATCTCTCCCTCTCGGTGGACGGGGGCAACAGTTGGACCCCGATGGCCACGGGGCTGACGGGTGGATTCCATCAGGTCAATGTCCCCCATCAGCCCACTGCGTTTGCCCGACTGCGCCTGGAGCGGGACATTCCCCGCGCGGTCTCGGTGAGCGAGCTCTTTGTCATTCAGAGCTCCATCGAGCTTCTGAACCTCTCGGCGAGCCTGCTTCCCGAGGGGGTGCAACTGGAGTGGGCCAGCGACCCGGGCCCGGAGGACCTGGAGGGGTATCGGATCGAGCGCAGGCATCAGGGGCGGGGCGAGTGGGACCCGGTCGTCCCCCTGACCCGGGAAACCGCGTACCTCGATCCGCGGGGAGGACCGGCGCATCGCTACCGGGTTTCCGCCATCAACCGGTTGGGCGACGCGCTGATCCTGGGAGAGGCCGGCCTACCCGCAACCGCGATCCTGACCGCGTCCCCCAACCCATACCGCAGTGGCGACATGACCATCCGGTTCCAGGTGTTCGGGGCGCTGGGCGGATCGCACGGCGAGGCCGAGGTGGATCTCTTCGATGTGCGTGGTCGCCGGGTACGACGCATCGCCGCCGGGAACTTCGAGGGGGCCAGCCAAATTGTGTTCTGGAACGGGCTGGACGACCGAGGCGCCCCGGTCCCCTCGGGAATCTATTTCCTTCGCCTGCGAACAGCAGGCCATGAATCCAGGGCCAAGCTCGTGGTCGTACCCTGATGCCTCCCCAGTCGCTGGAGAAAGGATCGGACCGGTGTCGGCGCTTCCTGGTCGTGCTTGGGTTGGTCCTGGGGCCGGTGCTCTACCCTCCCGTCCGTGCCCCCGCCAGTACACTCCTTGCCCTGGTTGATACGGGAGAACTCTTCGCCTCACAGGATGCAGGGGCCAACTGGACCGGGCACTCCGTCCTCCCGGTTCGGGATGCGGTGGGACTGATCGCCGGGTCGTCGGAGGCCGAACTTTTCCTTCTGTCCACGACCGGAACCCTGTTCCGGTCCTTGGATGGGGGGCTATCCTGGAGCGCACGCGGGTCCGTCCCAGGCTACGATTGTGCCGATCTGTCGGGTCATCCTGACGGTTCCCTGTGGGTCGTTGCCCGCTCGGGAACCGTGTGGAGATCCCCGGACCAGGGCGTCAGCTTCATGGCCGTGGGCAGCGTGAGCGCCTCGAACGTGGTGAGCCTCGTCGTGGGGTTCAATGGCACCCTGGCCAGCTTGACGCAGACCGGGGAGGTGTCGGAGAGTGCGGACGGAGGCGTCACCTGGATCGTGGTTGGAACGATTCCCGTCCCGGATGCGGTTTCCATCCGAAGTTTCCAGGGAAGACTGGTCGCAATGACCGCCACCGGGCTCACCTTTGTCAGCCTGGATCAGGGCTTCACCTGGGAACCGGTCGGGACGGTGTCCCAGATCGGTATGACCGGAATCACCCAGCTTGCCGGTGAGCTCGTCACGGTGAGTCGGGAAGGCCTGGTTGCCCGAAGCGCCGACGGAGCGAGTTGGACCTGGGTGGGGGCGGTCAACCAGCTCAACGTGATGGCCTTGGCGAACGACTCCCCGACGGCGACCGCTGCCCCCGAGAACCCGAGTCCAATCACACCCCTGTTCCTGTCACAACCCTGGCCAAACCCACTCTCACGCGGCCCCCTGAACGTCGCCTTCTCGCTCGAGCGAAGCGCCGGGGTGACGGTCTCACTGTTCGATGGACTGGGACGACGTGTGGCCGGGACGCCACCCACGCACTTCCACAAGGGCGGTCCACACACCCTTGCCTGGAATCCCGGAATGCTTCGCCCAGGTGTCTACTTCCTGCGGCTCACCACGACACAGGGGCAAAGCGAGGGGAGACGCATCACGGTCCTGCGATAAGACGTGCGCCCAGCCTCGGCTCTCCCCTACTCGACTCCTGGACCTACCGGCACCAGATAGATGGGCTTCATCTCCTTGAGCGTGGTGGCATCGGCCGCCGCCAGGCCGTTGACCCGGATGATCGTCTCCAGCGACTCCACGTACGCTTCTCCACGCTCGGAGTAGTGAACCAGGGTCTTGGCGAGCGCCGAGCCGGTGACCGGCTCACCCGCGCCGCGGAGGCGGGCCCGTTCCGTGCGCAGATCCGCATAGGCCTGGTGCGTGTTCAGGTTGCGAATGTACCCCTGCACCGAGGCCAATGGGGATTCGAAGGCGGCCATCTTGTAGTCGCCCATTCCGGATCGCTGATCCTCGGGGGTCATGCCCTTGCCGCCCCAGGTCCACTGCCCGAAAAGGGAGTTCCCTTCGGCCGCAAACCGCGAGGTTCCCCACCCGCTTTCCTCGGCCGCCTGGCTCAGGGCCAGGGATACGGGAACGGCGTCGACACGGGTCAGGAGTTCCGGGATCAACTCCTCTCCTGCCGCTGTCTCATCCTTCCCGATCGCGCGATAGGACTGGGCCAAACCGGTCAGCCACCCTGCATCGTCATCGGAGAGGGCCTTTCCGCCCTCGAGCTGCGTGGCCAAGGTTTCCAGACGGGCGCGGTCGAGGAGCACGAGCTCGTTGGCACGCAGGACGAGAGGAGCCAGGGCGCGGAAGAAAAGGCGCTTCTTGGCCTTGGTCGAAACCTCCTTCGACGTCTTGTCCCGCCAGCGCTCCGGGATGTTGGTGACGAAGAGCCGTGGAACGACACGACTTCCCGCCTGCCATGCCTCGGGGGTATACCCGAGCTCCTCGAACAGCGGTTCCACGTCGGTGTAGGAGGCGAACTCGAATGTTTCCCCGTCGGGTGTGTCCTGGGCGAATCCCGGACTGGGACCGATCAGAGGCAATGCGACCAGCGAACCGATGACGAGAAAGGAAAATGCGTGTTTCAAGGTGAGCCCCCTTTGCCGGACGGCGGGTGTTCCACGGAGTTATGCTGTCGGCCCGCGACCCGGGGCCGCTGGGAGTGTGTCAACGAATCCGGATTGGGGCAATCCACGGCGACAACACCTCACACTTTACATTGCAAAGTAGTTTTTGCTACGCTCGCCTCATGAGCAAACCCACCCAGGTCCTCGTCTTCCTCGCCGGTGCCATCCCTCTCCTTCTCGTGGCGATCGCGGCGTATACCTGGATGACCATTCCCCCCACCCCCGACCCGGATGCCATTCCATCCAGCGTGCTCGAGCCCCCGTCGGCGGAGTACCTCGACGCGGTCGAGGAGGGGCGTCGGGTGACCCGGGAGCTGATCGCCGAGGAGAAACTCCCGGGGCTGTCGCTCGCGGTAGCGGTCGCCGGGGAGATGGTCTGGGCGGAGGGGTTCCGCTGGGCGAACATGGAGGACAAGACTCCGGTGACCCCCGCAACCCTGTTCCGTATCGGGGGGGTCTCCGAGACCCTCACCGCGGCGGCGGTCGGGGTGCTCTCGGATCGCGGCCTGCTGGACCTCGACGAACCGGTACAACGCTATGTGCCGGAATTCCCCGAGAAGCAATGGCCCATCACCACGCGCCAACTCATGGCCCATGTCGCGGGCCTCCGCCCCCACCGGGGCGAGGGGGGCCTGTTCCCGGGACCGGGGTGTACGGAGGATGCGGAGCGGCTTGCCCTGTTCGCCGCCGATTCACTGCGCGTCCGTCCAGGGACCGAGTACCACTACTCGAACTTCGGATGGACGCTGGTGGGCGCGGTGGTGGCCGGGGTGGCGGACGAGCCCTACCTCGACTTCCTGCAACGGGAGGTGTTCGCTCCGCTGGGAATGAACAGCACCTTTCCCGATCCCCCCGGAAGGGTCCATCCCGGGATTGCCCACTTCTACTACCCGCGCCTGATGCTCAACCCACGACACGGGCTCCAGGACGCGCCAAAGGTGGATCTATCCTGCTATCTGCCGGCGGTCGGGTTCCTATCCACGGCGTCGGACCTCGTGCGACTGGGCTCGGCGATGATGGACGACTCGCTGCTCGACCCGGCAACGGCGAGGGAACTGCAGACTCCGGTGCAGCTCACACCGGGGGAAGCCGCGGTGCAGGCGCTCGGCTGGACCGGGCAACAGCTCCCGACCGCTACGGACTCCGCTCCCGTGCATCTCGTGGGCCAGGGACTCGGGGAAGTCGTTCGCCGACAACCCCTCTCGGCCATGACCGTCGGAGGCCAAGTGGCCGGCGGAACCGCTTCGCTCCTGACCGTACCGGAACACCGGGTCGCCATCGCGGTGATGACCAACGTGACCGCGTCGGAGAACGTGGCGATCCTTGCGACCCGGCTCGCTGGCGTCTTCGTGCAAGTGGATCGACCGTAGGTCCACCACGTTTGAAACTCGTGAAGGTCGACCAGCACCGCCGGTGTGCTAGCATCCGCCCAGATACCTCGATCCTCGAGGGGCCGCAGTTGGAGATTGCCCACGGAGGCCACGTCATGAATTCCTGCCGACGCACCGGAACCCCCAGCCTTCTCATCACCGCCGCACTCGTGCTCCTCGCCGGTCGGGTCGAGGCCCAGGGTACTCTCGGAGCGGCCCTGTGGGATGAGAGCATCTCCCTGGACGTCCAGACGATCGAGCAGGAGACCGGCAGTTTCATGGGCTCCGATCCGAACCGCCCTGAGCCCGGCAACGTGGCACTTTCCGGTACCGGCTACGAGGTCACCGGCAGTGTGGCATTCGGAACCGAAGCGCCCCCGGTGGGCACGGCCCAGGTGACCTGGAATATCGGGGAGGCGGGTGCGGCCCTCAGCCTGTTCAGCAGTGTCTCGATCGACTTCAGCGCCAGGGTCGTGGAGACGGCCCCCCCTCCGGTGGGGGTGACCGAAGTTCCCGTCCACCTTGTCGCGAACGGATCGGCAACGGTCACCGAGATCTTCGGGTCACGCGCGACCTCGTTCTTCCGGTTCCAGGCGATCGGGACATCGGTGCTGATCTTCGAGAACCTCGATGTGTACGGCGACTCCGAGAGCCCGAGCACGGCCACCGGGTTCGCCATCGACGAGACTCCCTCGATCCCGCCCGGGACCATTATCCTCGTCGCCATGTCGGCGACATCATCGATGGGGACGGTGGGCACCGGAGGTGCGACCACCGGCAGCGCCACCGGCATGGTGGACCCCATTATCGAGGTCGCGGACGAGATGATCCCGGGAACAACGAGCAGCTACCGGGACTTCTATGCCGTCGAGTTCAGCGAAGGCACCGACGCCCAGACTCCAGTGGAGCGGGTCACCCTTGGCGGTCTGAAGCAACTGTTCGGCACGCCGCGCTGAGACTCGCGACAGGGATTGACGCCCGGGCACCCCGTGTGGATCAGAACGCTTCCTCCACACCGAAGTACACGCCGGTCGTCGAGTCGTTCTTGCCGAACCCCAGGTCCACGCGGATGTTGACGTGCTCATCGGCGTTGAAGAGGTATCTCAGACCGATGCCGTAGCTGGCATGGAACGAGTCCATGCGGTACGCGGACACATGCGGGCCCACCTGTCCGCCTCCGAAAAAGAAGACCCCCCCGAACTTCCACCAGAGGTGCCTGCGGTACTCGGCCTGGATCATCACGTAGGCCTTGTCCCGGTACCGGCCGTAGAAGTATCCGCGCATGCGGCTTGACCCCCCCAAGGCCGGCAGCTTATAGAACGGCGCCGAGCCGATCGAGAACTCCCCGTAGAGTTGAAAAGCCAACGCTCCCCATTCTCCCCAGGCGGGAAGGTACTCCCGGAAGTCAAGGGTCAACTGGGTGAATTCGTAGTCACTGCCAAGAAGCGTTGGATAGTAGATGGCCGAGATCGAATGGAACGCCCCCCGGGTCGGATAGAAGGTCTCATTCCGCGAGTCGGTAACCAGGGTCACCCCCACACCGGAGAGGATGCCCCCGTCGGCTCCCACCGTGGATGAGTCCTGGAGGTTCGGGTTGCCCATCGGATCCAGCACCCGATTCTGGGCGAAGTGATAGATCGCCCCGGATCGATCGAAAATGGGCAGGAGCGGCGGCCACTGGACTTCGGCTTCAACGTCCACGACGCTTTCCAGGTAGGGCGTTTCCGGTATGTCGGGGGTGTCGTTTCCGACGCCCCAGAACTTGCTCTCGTAGTGGCCGAAGCTGGCCGGAACGGAGACGTACCGCTCGTTGCGTGAGTAGTAGATCTTGGGGATCAGGCCGATCTTCCACTGCCCGTTCGACGTGTAGTAGCCGGAGAGCGATGTGCTGGAAGGCCGCAGGACGCTGTCCTCCCCCGCGTAGAAGGTCATGATCCCCCCCACGCCGAACGCGAGCTGGGTCTCGGGCGTGTAGTAGACGTAGGGGTACGCCTTGATGGAGCTCTTGTGGAACTCCACCGGAACGACTTCCTCTGCCGAGACGCCACCGGCGGTCAGACAGAGAATCGTGGCAAGCCAACCGATCCTGTTCAGCGCCTGGCTCTCCCGCATTGGATGCTCCCGCCGGTGTTGTCCCGCCAAACCCCTCAATCCATTGACACTCGCGCTGTAGCATAGGGAGACGCGCTGGGGGGGTCTACTCGTAAAAGTACCTGCTCCCCCCGTGGATTCCAGGGCACATCGGACATTGACAGCATCCACTTTTATATCTAGTCTAAAGTCATGTCGACACCCGAAAGCTCCGTCCTGAGGGACCATGGAATCAACCCTTCGGCCCAACGCGTGGCGGTGGCGCAGTATGTCCTGCACACCGGCCAACATCCCTCCGCCGACGAGGTATGGACCCGCGTGCGGAAACGGTTCCCGCACGTGTCGCGGGCCACGATCTACAACACGCTCAATCTGTTCGTGGAGAAGGGACTGCTTCGGCAGGTCTGCCTCATGGAAGGTCGCGTGGTGTTCGACTCGAACACCGAGGAGCATCACCACTTCATCGACGAGGAGTCGGGCAGGATCCACGATGTCCCCTGGGACGCCATCCAGGTGTCGGATGTTTCCAACCTCGAAGGGTTCGACGTTCGTCAGTACCAGGTTGTCCTGCGAGGCAAGGCCCGGGGGAGGAAAAAACGCTAGGAGAACAGGCAAACAAGTTTTGCGCAGGGTTTAGATCGAATCTACTACTGGATATTATCCAGATCCGACAGGAGGAAGCCATGAAACCCAGGAACCTGATCAGAGTCCCATTGATAGGCTTCGCGGTCCTCGGTACCGCGCTCCCCGTATTCGCGCAGGATTCGCCTGCGCACGGTGACGCCCACGAACTCATGACCGGTCAGGCCATGACGAACCAGGACTGGTGGCCCAACCAGTTGGACCTCGGGATCCTTCACCAGAACTCCGCCCTCAGCAATCCCCTCGGGGAGTCCTTCGACTACGCGGCCGAGTTCAACAAGCTCGACCTCGCCGCCCTGAAGAAGGACATCAACGAGGCCATGACGACGTCGCAGGACTGGTGGCCGGCGGATTGGGGCAACTACGGTCCCCTCTTCATCCGCATGGCATGGCACAGCGCCGGTACCTACCGCGTGACCGATGGTCGCGGCGGCGCCTCCGACGGCACCCAACGCTTCGCTCCGCTCAACAGCTGGCCCGACAACGCAAACCTCGACAAGGCCCGCCGCGTCCTGTGGCCCATCAAGCAGAAGTACGGGCAGCGGATCTCGTGGGCCGACCTCATGGTCCTGGCCGGGAATGTCGCCCTGGAGAACGCGGGTCTCAAGACATTCGGCTTCGGCGGCGGTCGTGCGGACGTGTGGGAGCCCCAGAAGGACATCTACTGGGGCCCCGAGGGCCAGTGGCTGGCCGACGCCCGCTACTCCGGCGACCGCAATCTGGCAAACCCACTGGCCGCCGTCCAGATGGGTCTCATCTACGTCAACCCCGAGGGACCCAACGGCAAGCCGGATCCGCTTGCCGCGGCCAAGGACATCCGTACCACCTTCGCCCGCATGGCCATGAACGACGAGGAGACGGTGGCCCTGATCGCCGGCGGACACACCCTCGGCAAGACCCACGGCGCCGGCCCGGCGAGCCATGTCGGCCCCGAACCGGAGGCTGCTCCGCTCGAGGAACAGGGCCTCGGATGGAAGAGCGACTACAAGAGCGGCAAGGGCGCCGACACCATCACCAGTGGTCTTGAGGGCGCATGGACCCCCACGCCGACGAAGTGGTCGAGTTCCTTCCTCACCGGGTTGCTCGCCTATGAATGGGAGCTCACCAAGAGCCCGGCCGGTGCCTGGCAGTGGACCCCGAAGTTCGGCCCGGAAGTAGTTCCCGACGCCCACATCGAAGGCAAGCAGCACAAGATCATGATGCTCACGACCGACGTCGCGCTCATCCGGGATCCGGCCTACCGGGAGATCTCGGAGCGCTTCGCCAACGATCCGGAGGCGTTCAACGACGCCTTCGCCCGGGCGTGGTACAAGCTTACCCATCGCGACATGGGTCCTCACGCGCGTCTGCTGGGTCCCGAGGTGGCCCCGGTGCAGGTCTGGCAGGATCCCGTTCCCGCGGCGGATCACGACCTGCTCGACGACCGGGACATCGCGACCCTGAAGGACAGGATCCTTGCCTCCGGTCCCTCGGTGTCCCAGCTCGTCTCGACCGCATGGGCGTCGGCTTCGACCTATCGGGATAGCGACAAGCGAGGCGGTGCCAACGGCGCGCGAATCGCCCTGGCCCCGCAGAAGGACTGGGAGGTCAACGAACCGGCCGAGCTCGCGGTCGTCCTCGAGGCCTTGGGGCGGGTGCAGTCGGAGTTCAACGGCATGCAGAAGGGCGACAAGGAGGTCTCGATGGCCGACCTGATCGTCCTCGGCGGCTGCGCCGCGGTGGAGGCGGCAGCCAAGGAGGCCGGATACGACGTGACCGTCCCCTTCGCACCGGGTCGCACCGACGCCACGGCCGAAATGACCGACGAGGACTCGTTCGCGTTCCTTCGTCCCATGACCGAGGGGTTCCGCAACTACATCGGTGATGAGCACTTCCGTCGGCCGGAGACAGAGCTGATCGACCGGGCCAACCAACTCACCCTGACCGCGCCCGAGATGGCCGTGCTCGTGGGTGGCCTGCGCGTGCTGGGGGCAAACCACGCCGATACGGAGTACGGTGTCTTCACCTCGCGTACGGGCACCCTGACCAACGACTTCTTCACCAACCTGCTCGACATGAGAACCGAGTGGAAGCCGTCCGGGGAGGGAGACTACCTGTACGCGGGATATGACCGGGAGACCGGCGACCTGAAGTGGACCGCCACATCGATCGATCTCGTGTTCGGATCCAACTCGCAGCTGCGCGCCGTGGCCGAAGTCTATGCCAGCGATGATGCCGGGGAGAAGTTCGTGGAGGACTTCGTCGCGGCCTGGGCCAAGGTCATGAACCTGGATCGGTTCGACCTGACCCTGATGGCCGACGCCGGCGAGGCAGGACCGGCGAACGGCGACTGATCACCCGGGCCACGGTTACGGGACTGCTATCGGGCGGGGGGCGCGTCCCCTCGCCCGTTCCCGATCCGGGCCAGGCGCTTCACTCCAGGAAAGGCGCCGCAGTGAGCCAGGTTTCATCTCAGGCGCACGACGCGCCTCGTCCCCGCCAATCCGTCCCTCTCCACGGAGAGGAAGTACACGCCCGGCGCTGCGGCTTGCCCACCCGAACCCAGCCCGTCCCAGTGAATCCGGAATGGCCCCGCGGGCACCTGACCCTCCACCAGAGAGCGCACGAGTCGTCCCTGGACATCCAGCACCTCCGCCCGAAGATGGCTCGGATGCTCCAGAGTGATCTCCAGTGTGGTCGACGCACGGAAGGGATTCGGCGAGGCGTGGGGTAATACGAGCCGGGGAACGAACGGATCGTAGGCGGACGTGGTGGACTCGGTCCATCGCGCGACTTGCCTCGAGACCTTCCCACCGGCAGTGAGCATGTAGCCGGTAACCCAAAGCGAACCGTCGGCGACGGCGACATCATTCAGTGCCGAGTAGCCCGAGTAGACACCACTGCCAAGCGGGCTCCAGATCGTCCCGTCGTATGCCGCAACATTGCTCGCGGCAACGCCGGCCACGGAGGTAAAGGCTCCCGCGGCCATCAGACGGCCATGGTAGATCGTGAACCCCGTGATCCGAGGAGACGACGAGATGGTCGAGGCGACATCACCCAGGGCAAACCAGCTTGCCCCGTCGTAGCCGGCCAGACCGGCCGCCACCACCGGCCCCGCGCTCTCGAAGGTCCCTCCAACAATGAGGTTGCCCTCGAACACCTGCATGGCCAGAGGCTCGCCGTACTCGAGCCCGACGCCGAGCTTGCGCACGTCGACCCCGTCGTAGGCGGCAATCCGACGGACAAAAAGGGTCCCCACCTGGCCGAAGTCGCCGGCAAAGTAGAGTTCACCGCCCATTTCCGCCATGGCGGCAATCGGTCCATTGACCGCGACTCCCGGCACCGTCTCCCACACCGATCCGCTCCACCGCCACAGGTGCTCGGTAGGCGAACCCGTGGAACTCAACCCGCAGTAGAGTGCACCGTCGTACTCCTGGAACACCTCGGGGACGGTACCTGCCGGGAGCCCGGCGTCCATGGGGGTCCAGACGGATCCATCCCATGCCTGGACCTGCTGGGGGGGATCGGCCGAGGCGACCAGAAGCCCGTTCCAGACCGCGAGAGCCCTGGGCTCGGCGTCCAGCCCGAGTTCCACCCAACCGGTCCCTTCGAAGCGGGCCACATCCTTGGTTGGGGTGTAGTAGTGACCCGAGCCACCGATACCGATGTGCAGACGCCCCTGAAACTCGACGGCCTGGTGGGCGGTGTACCAGAGACCCAGTGGGCGCAACAACGGCGGGGTCCACTTGCGTGCCTGTGTACCCACATAGGTGCTGTTGGATGACCCGAGAGTGTGCAGGGCACCGTCATGGAAGAATCCGTGGTTTCGATTCCGGTCTTCGCCCATGCGTTCCCAACGGGCTCCTGTCCAGCGTGCTGTACCACCGCTGAGACTGGCCCCCTCCCCGGTCCTGTCGAAGTCACCGCAAGCGATAAGGAACTCCGGATCGCTGGCGAAGCTGCGGACGATCGCGGTCCCGGAGCCAGATTCCTCAAGCCCGTAGCCGAGTCCGGCCCAGTCAACGCCGTCGTACGAGGCAGCGCACAAGGCACTGCCAGGCACCCCCCCCACGTCTGTGAACTCGCCGCCGACAACGAGATCCCCCTGCCACGTGGTAATGGCATGGACCGGACCATCAGGGGATCCAGGAATGGAGGCCCAGGACGCCCCACCCCAGACGGCCAGGAAGTCCGCGGGGCCGCCGGAGGCGGTCTGGAAATCGCCGCCGGCATGGAGGAGTCCGTCATGCACCCAGACGGTGCGCACCGTGCCGGTTCCCAGCCCCACGCCCAGGGCCGACCAGGACACCCCGTTCCATGCGGCAATGCCGGTCGCGGCGACCCCACCAATATCGGCAAAGTCACCGCACGCGATCAGGCTCCCGTCGTAGGCAATGAGATCGTGGAGGGTGCCGGATGACGGGCCGGGCACCGCATTCCAGGAGGTGCCGCTCCAGTAGGCGATATCGTTGGTGGCCACGATCCCGGCCATAGTGAAATCCCCGCCGGCATAGAGGTTCCCACCCCACTCGTAGAGAACCCGCACGTCCCCGTCGATACCCACGCCAAGCGGCTGCCAGGCGGCGCCGTCCCAACGCGCGACACCGGACAGAACCGTCCCATGTTCGTCCTGGCTCAGGTCGCCCCCCACGACGAGGTCCCCGTTGTAGGTTGTCCCGGCGTAGAGGACGGAAGGATCGGTGGTGCCGAGGGGACGGGCATAGAGTTCGTCATAGTTCACCCAGTTCGCGCCGTAGGGATTGGCGTAGTCGGGCGACCAGTTGTCATCCGGAACGCCGCTCGCGGGCTGCGCCGGAACGAGCAACAACAGGACTCCTATCGCCCGGAGCAGGCTCGCACGGTTCATGTCGACTCCAGTCGGGGGAGGCCGTTCAGCACTATCCCCTAATATAGACGAGGATCTGCAATCTTGCATGTCTGGCTGGGGGGGGAGGTCGTCAGTTGCGGGCCGCAGCAACCTGGAAGGTTCGCTGATACGACCCCGGCGAGGTCCCCACCACGCGCTTGAAATGCAGCCGCATGAGCTGGGCGTCGGAGAACCCGGCCCGTTCCGCCACGGTCTCCAGCGGTAGTGACGTGGTTTCGAGCAGGGATTGCACGGCGCGGACCCGCTCGTTCTGGAGCCACCGGTGCGGCGTGGTCCCGGCGCGCTGCTTGAACCTCCGGGTGAACGTCCGAACGGACATACGGGCGCGGCGGGCCATGCTTTCGACAGTGTGCGCCCGGTGCAGTTCCGCGCGCACGGCGTCTAGAATCCTGGCGAAGGCATCCTCGTCCGGTTCGTCGTTCACCGGTGAGCCAATGAACTGCTTCTGTCCCCCATCCCGCTGGGGCGGTACCACGAGTCGTCGCGCGACCGTGTTCGCGATGGCGGCGCCGAAGTCCCGGCGCACCAGGTGCAAACCCATGTCGATCCCCGCCGCGCTGCCCGCGGACGTGATCACATTGCCTTCGTCGACGTAGAGAACGTCCGGATCGACGCTGATCCGCGGGTAGAGACGGGCCAGCCGGTCCGCGTACTTCCAGTGGGTGGTCGCTCGTTTTCCGTCCAGGAGTCCTGCGGCGGCGAGCACGAAGACCCCCGAGCAGACCGAGAGGATGCGGGCTCCCTCGGCGTGGGCGCGCCGGAGTTTACGAATCAGCGCCTCGGGGACGGTCCCTTCAACCCCGTTCTCGCCACGCCATCCGGGAATGACGAGGGTCCCGGCCCGATCCAGCATCCGCAGGGTGTACGGCGCCTCGATCCGGATGCCACCGCACGCCCGAAGGGGGCCCGGTTCCAGGCCCACCACGCGCAGGCGGTACCACGTTTCGAATTCCGGACGCGGCAACCCGAAGAGCTCGGTCATGATACCGAACTCGAAGGTGCGCAGGCCGTCGTAGGCGAGCAGGGCCACGGTCAGGGGATTGCGGTGCATGGCCGTATTTTATTGCATATTGTCTTTTGTGCCAATGGCCGAAAGCGCGAGGACAGCGGATAGTGATGGCCAATCCGAACCGGCCCCCTCCGACCCCACCCGATGGAGACCCCGATGAAGACACGCTTGAAGAACCTGGTGACCGAGGTCGAAACGCCCCCCTCCCCCGAGGCTCTAGCCCATTTCAAGGCGAAGCTGACCCACGAGACCGACTGCTGGGACGTGCACCACACCCAGGACCTGGAGGATCGAGGGTTCGTCCTGGCCGACGTCCGCTCTCCGGATGCCTTTGCCAGGGGTCACCTGCCGGGCGCGGTGAACCTGCCCACGAATACCCTGTCGTCCCAGCGTCTGGCCGAATACGCGCAGGAGACCCTGTTCGTTGTCTACTGCGCGGGGCCGCACTGCAACGGGTCCACCCGGGCCGCGATCCGCCTCGCCCGGCTGGGACGGCCGGTCAAGGAGATGATCGGGGGAATCACCGGCTGGCTGGACGAGGGCTTCGACCTGGAGAGTACCGACGACGACTGACCGGGATCGGTTGGCTCACGGACCCACGGCCTCCGCGTTGAGGATCCAGTCCCGTAGGGTCTCCAGATAGCCATCGGCCAACGGAGGTTCTTCGTCCCCAACCCGGTTGGCTGCGACGCGAATGCCGTGGTCGGCACCGGGAAAGTACCGAATCGCGTAGGACCCCTTGGGTCTGTTCCGGAACGCCTTTTCGTGGACGTAGCCGGCGATCTGGGACGGGCATTCGCGGTCGTCCTCGCCGAGAACAACGAGAACCGGGGTCGAGATGCGTTCGAGCACGGGTAGGACATCGAAGTCGATCACGGGACGGATCCAGCTCCACAACCAATGGTCGGCCACCGGGGGCCCCGAGGCGATCGGGAGCCACGACGCGTCCTTGGCGGCTTCGAGGGCCCTTGCGTGTGCCTCCCACCCCTCCCCCGTGCGGGCGTACTCCAGGCCCGACCGAAGCAGCGTCAGGGCCTCGTCCACCTCCCGACCGGAATGACCGGACTCCTCGAGGCTCATCCGGACATCGAACAGGATCTGCTCGTACGGGGTGACCCCGGCGGGCGAGACAAGAATGAGGTAGGCGACATCGCTGGACTTGTCGGCCGCGATGGGCAGAATCCATCCCGACTGACTCGCTCCCCGCAAGCCGATGCGGGAGCCATTGATCTCCTCCCTCGTCTGAAGATAGGCAACCGCTGCCAGACAGTCATCCGCCAGGTCCTCGAACGTGGCCTGGTGCCAGTCGCCGGTGGACCTGCCGTAGCCGCGTTTGTCGTAGACGAGGCTTGCGATCCCGTGCCCGGCGAAGTACTCCGCCTCCAGCCGGTAACGATTGTTGTCGCGCCCGGCGTCGCCGGACCCGTGAGTGAACACGACTGCCGGGTGCGGCCCGGGCCCGTCCGGGGAGTAGAGGTGTCCAGCAAGGACGATGTCGCCACTGCGAAAGGTGACGTCCTCGACGGCATTGCCCAGGGACGGGTCGGCCCCGAGCCCCAGGGTTGCAAGAAGGATGAGGTTCAGGAAGACGGCTCGCACTTGTCTTCTCCTGTTGAGTCGGCCCCAACGCCTTCGGCCAGTCATACAGGACAGGACGACGCAGCGACGCAAAAGGTTGCGCCCTTCCTGGATCATGCGTCGGATTCGTCCTCTCCCCTACCCGGAAGCGGACGCTTCCCGGTAGGCAGCCGGCGTTTGCCCGGTCCAGCGCTTGAAGGCTCGGCTGAAAGCGCTTTGCTCGGAGAAACCGGTCAGGAAGGCCACCTCGGAAAGTGAGTAGCGGCTCTGCCCCAGCAGGTTCTCCGCCAACTCTCTGCGGGTGAGGTCCACTTGACCCTTGAACGAGAGCCCCCGCCCGGAGAGCCGTCGTTGGAGCGTCCGTTGGCTCATGGCCAGACGCCGGGCGATGTCCGCCATTCGGGGAACACCTTCGCTCAAGGAGCGGGAGATCTCCCGGCTCAGGAGTGACTCCAGGGGCTCCGTGGAAACAATGGCCTCGATCTGCTCGTCGAGGTGGGCCAGGAGGAACCGCGAAATCCCGTCGTCACCCAGATGGTTCGGCTGCTCGAGCGCCTCGGTCGGTATGGAGAGCGCGTCCTTGTCGGCCCCGAAAATGACCGGACAGCCGAAGTACTCCTCGTGCGCCGATGTGGCGCCGGGTGCCGCGTGCTTCAAGTAGACTGCCCTTGGGCGGAAACGGGTCGCGGAGGTCTGCCGTATCAACGAGGTGGCGCTGGCCAGCGTGGCTTCGTTGGACAGGCGCAGGCCGAGCCGGCGCTCTCCGGAGCGATGCAACTGGAAATCGGTTCCTCCCCCGACCTCCCGGAGTTCGTAGGTCAGGTTGTCGGTCCACAGACGGCAATACCGCTCCACCCGCTCCAGGGAGTGACGAACTGTGGGTGCGGACTTCCAGGCTAATCCGAGCGCTCCGTAGTCGTCGGGGCGCATGAGCGGACCCACGCGCAGCGGCAGGGTATGGACGTCGGGCATCTCCCCGGCGATCTGCTCCAGCATTCCGTAGTAGGCATCGGCGGCCACCATCCGGGTCACATCGAGCGGCTCCAGCGGATCGAGTCCGATCGAGCGCAGGAGGGCCGCCCCGTCGACCGCGGACCCCGCCGCCTGGATCATCCTGCGCGGAAAGATGGAGGTGACGAATCCTGTAGGCACCTCCAGACCGTATCAAATACCGCAGGCTGGGCGTTCGCTGATCGAGCAGGAGCCGGCGACCGGCCGGTCATGGGTTCTTCCGGATGAGCCCTAGCTGCTCGAACAGGGTGAGCTGGTCAAGAATCTCCCATTCCTCGGCGATCTTCCCGTCGCGGAAGCGGCTGCGCACCATGCCGTGGGCCTTCACCCGCCGACCCGTTGCAGGGTGGCCAAGCAGATCCCCCCGGTGCGTCCCGGTCAGCGTGAAGGAGAGCAGGGTCACATCGCCATGGGCCAGCAGCTCGTCGATCTCGATCCTGAGGTCGGGAAACGCAGTCCGGTATCCGTTCAGAAGGGCGGTGAGTCCGTCCGCTCCATGGAGCTCCTCCCCCGGCGCGCGATGGACATAGTCCGGGTGGATGAGTTCGGGAAGCACCGAGGGGTCCCCGGCGTTCAGGATGTCGTCGACGAAGCGACGCATGGTGCGTTCATGGGATGTGATCATGGCGACCTCCTCAGGAGTGTGCGACCGGGGCCGGGGAGGGCTCCGCCCAGATTCCGGATTCGGCCGCCGTGCGCGCGTAGTCCAGGAAGTCCCGAGGAGCGCGACCCAGGGCCCGTTGCACGCCATCGACGACATGGGCGTTGCGGCCATCGAGCACCGTCCTGAACAAGTACTGCGTCAGTGACACGATCACTTCCGGCGTTCCATGGGTGCGCATGTCCTGGACGAACGCGTTTGCCGGCACCTGCTGATAGCGGAGGTCCCGTCCGGCCGCCAGTGCAATCTCCCTCACCGCTTCGGCGAAGGTCATCAGCCGCGGACCCGTGACCTCATAGATCTGACCCTCATGCCCGGGCTCGGTCAGGGCGGCAACGGCGACGTCGGCGATGTCGTCCGCGTCGACGAAAGGCTCCCGGATGTCCCCCGCGGGGAGCGCGAGGAGGCCGTGCCGCAGCGGTTCCAGGAAATGGCCCTCATTGAAGTTCTGGTTGAACCAGGCTGCACGCACGACCGTCCAGGCCGGGTTGATCTCCTGAACGATGCGCTCGCACCGCTGGGCCTCCTCCTCGCCCCGGCCGGAGAGGAGTACCAGTCGCTCGACCCCCCGGTCCGCTGCAAGCCGGGCGAGCGACCGGATTGCCGGGGGAGCCTCCGGCACCGCCAGGTCGGGCGAGTAGGTCACGTAGGCGGCATGCACGCCGTCCAAGGCCTTGCCCCAGGTGCCGGGGTCGTTCCAGTCGAAAGGAATCCTGCTGGAGCGGGAACCGGCACGGACGGGGATGCCCCGGGCCTCCAGACGCTGTACGACGCGTCGTCCGGTCTTACCGGTGCCGCCGATGACGAGGGTGAGTCCGTTGCCGTGGGTCTTCTGCATAACCGTCTCCTTGGGTTCCCGGGAGCGACACCATGTCGTCTCGCCATGAGGAAGACGGTAGCGCGCGGGAGGTACCGGAGTATTGACCCGCGCCGTCAGGTTCTTGACCGGGGCGGCCAGCTTCGTGGCGGGCCGACCCCACGAGAACCCCTTGGGGCATGCTGTATACTTGGTGCCTTGTCGGGCAGACCCCGGCCAAAAGCCGTACCTTCTGCTGCTTTTCCGTTGGCGCCTTGATCAACTTGCGACTCCTCGGCCCACCCACTCCAGAGGTGCTTCATGTCGTTTGCGCGCGTTCTTCGCGTCTGCGGCCTCGTTTCTGCCTTCCTCGCCTGCCCCCTCCTCCCGACCGACGCCCCCTTCGCCCAGTCCCCAGGGGGTCTTTTCCACGGCCCAGGACACCTGCCAGGCGCTGACCGTCACCTACACCACCACCGCCGAGTTCAACGGCGGGGTCCTCAACGGCGCGGTTGCCGTGGGCGATCAGGTGGAGCTGACCCCCCTGTCGTCCACCTGGCCCTACGCCTGGATCGCCAACTCCAACGACGGGACGATCTCCAAGGTGGACACCCAGACCGGCAAGGAAGTGGGCCGGTACTACACGGGGCCCCCGATCGGCAATGACTACGCCTATCTGCAACCCTCACGCACCGTGGTGGACCGGAACGGGAACTGTTGGGTGGCCAACCGGCCGTTCGCCGACGCGACCATGATCCAGATCGCCACCACGGGAGGCGAGGACCGCAACAACAACAGCATCATCGAGACCTCGATGGATGCCAACAACAACGGCGTCATTGACCCGTTCGAGATCCTCCCCTGGGGTCAGGACGAGCGCGTGCTGCGTCACTATGTGGTCCAGCCTGCGGATCAGATCCGTGGTCTGGTCATCGACAAGAACGGGTTCCTGTGGGTCGGGCTCAGCGCCGCGACCATGGTTGCGAAGGTCGACCCGAACCTCCCCACCTCGATCTACGCCCCGAACCTCACTCCGACCCTGGTGCCGCACCTGGCCACCGCGACCACCGCGCAGAGCCCGTACGGGTTGGCCCTGTCCCCCAACGGGAACATCTACGTCGCCACCGGTGGGGAGTACGCGTTCGAGATCAACACGGGTTCCGCCACGGTGACCGAGACCATCTTCCATCCCGGCAACTGGAACTATGGGATCGCGGTGGATCAGAACTGCATTGTCTGGCTCGCCAACACCGTGCCCCCCTACGGATGCATCCGTTGGGACCCCACCCAGACCGTGGGCAATCCCGCCCTGGGGTGGACCCTGAGCGGGCTGGGTGCGCCCGGGGTAGGCCGGGGCATCACGGTCGATTTCAACAACGACATCTGGATGGCCTGCAACGACACCCTGGATTCCGTAGTCAAGTTCAGCAATACCCCCACTCCGACCGTGATCGGGGTGTACCCCACCCCCTCGCAAGCCATGGTCGGGGTCGGGGTCGCCATCGACGGCAACATCATCGCCGTACCGGGGGGCAACTCCCTGTGGACCAAGCTGGATGTGAACACCGGGAACATCATCGTCACCGGAGGCCCCCAGCTGGTGGGTATGGCACCCTACAGCTATAGCGACTTCACCGGCAGCCTGCAGAACATGGTGGGCAATCAGCAGGGCATCTGGAGCCGGATCACCGACGGTGGCTACGGCCAGATCGTGTGGAACTACGTGGCGTGGAACGGCAACACGCCGGGTACAACGAGCCTGAGCGTGGAAGCGCGGGTCGCCCCGACCCTGAGCGCCCTCTCCTCGACCAACTGGAGCGTGGTGGCCAGCTCGGGGTTCCTGGGAACTCCCATCCCGGGCCGATACATCGAGACCCGGGTGAAGCTGGACCGGTTCGTGGAATGCGGCCAGCCGTTCGTCACCCCGGAACTGTACGACCTCACCGTGGCCGCGATCTGCGACTCCTGCTCATTCGTGAGCTGTCCGGAAGACACCATCATTCCCTGCCAGTTCCTGGAGGGCGCGGAGTTCTTCTACAGCGCACCGCAGCTGAGCTCGCTGTGCGACAGCACCTATGTGGTCACCTGCTCCCCCCCCGGCGGGTTCTTCCCCATGGGGACCACGGCGGTCAACTGCATCGCGGTCAACGCGGCCAACGACACCCTGCGTTGCACGTTCTCGGTCACCGTCTCCGGCGACTGTGATCCCGACCTCGAGGGCGCGTGCTGCGTGGGGGAAAGCTGTTACCAGGCCACGCAGGCCGGCTGCCAGAGTGCCGGCGGCGTGTACCACGGGGACAACACGAGCTGCACCGAGGGATGTAGCCCGAACTGTGCCGAGCCGCCCAACAACCTTGTCGGCTGGTGGCCATTGGACGGAGCGGCCGGCACGGTGACGCCCAACCGGGCCGGGGTCGCGACCGGCGGCGTTCTCCAGAACGGCCCGGCGTTGTGGACGGGCTCGTACGTGAACAACGCATACACCTTCAACGGCATCAACCAGAGCATCCACGTCCCCCACCACGCCAGCCTGGACCTGGGGGGCGGGGACTTCTCGGCTGACTTCTGGGTCAACACGGCAAGCCAGCCCGGCGTGGCCACCCTGCTGGACAAGCGGTCCGCGGGAACGGTCCAGGGCATCGTGGTCTTCCTGTACAACGGGTACCCGGGTGTGCAGCTCGGGGTGGCCGGCGGGTTCGACAACTACATCCTCACCAACGCCAACAGCGGCGCGGCAGGGTTCGTGGGAGATTCCCAATGGCACCTGGTCGCGGTCACCGTGGACCGGGACAACCCCAACGGCGTCCAGTTCTACGTGGATGGGAATCCGGTGGGACCCACGTTCAACCCCACCCCCCGGCAGGGCAACCTCAACAACACGGAGCCGCTCTACATGGCCCGGCCGCATCCCACCTGGGGCGGCGGGTACTACGCGGGCGCGTTGGATGAGATCGAGCTCACCCGCCGCGTCCTGCGACCGGAGGAAATCGACGCGATCCACCAGGCCGGCGCGTCCGGCAAGTGCCCCGAGGTGTGCTTTGCCACCCAGGGCGTTCCCTGCTGCGGCGGCTACATCGCCACCTCGTCGATCACCATCTGCAACTATGGACTGACCGCGCATCTCTACAGCTGGGGCGTCTCCCCCGCCACCGGGCCCGGTTGCACCGGCGTCGGACCGTCCGGGTACTCGCCCCCTTCGGGGTCGGTCGTCGTCCCCGCGCAGAGCTGCGTGACCGTGCCGATCAACATCGCCTGTCCATCGAACATCCCGGTCGGCGCCACCGCCTGCTACGAGGTGAACGTGTTCAACCACGACACCGGTCGCACCTTCAGCTGCCTGGGCTCGGTGCGGCGCCCGCTGCGCTGGTGCCTGAAGTGGATCGACGTGGGCATCGGGGTTGATCTCGGCGGCATCACCGGCATCCCGACCGGCACGGCCCGGGCGTTGGGCATCGAGGTCACCCTGCCTGCCGGCTCGCCCGCGGACGTGTTGAACTACTCCATCGAGGCTCTGGAACCTCACGAGGACATTTCCAGTGTCGCCGTGTCGCTCAACGGCGAGCCGGCCGGGGTTCCCGCGACCGGCTCTCTGGCCTTTGCCCCGGGGGAGACCAAGATGATCCCCCTGGATGTGGCCTACGACGCGCACTACCCGATTGGTTACGATCGACTGCGCTTCCTGGCCGACGACACCGGCGACGGAACGCCGGAGAACCTCGGCGCGGTGGCGGTGCGTTCGGAGGACGCCTCCATCACCAGCGTCACGCCTCCCGATGATGGCGGCGCGCCGCAACCCAATCGACTCATTCTCGCCTTCCCCAACCCGTTCGCGGCGAGCAATCAGATCCGCTTCCAGGTCACCGGCAACCGTGCCAAGCAGGTGTTCCTGGCGTTGTTCGATCTCCAGGGACGCCAGGTCAAGACCCTGCTCGACGGTGCCCCCTACGAACCGGGGAAGCATTCGGTGGCCTGGGATACCCGTGACGACCAGGGCGTGCCACTCGTATCCGGGATCTACTTTCTGCGGCTGCAGGTCGACAGCACGGTGGAATCCGGAAAGGTGTTGATCAGGCGCTAGGTCTGGGGGATCTAGTCCTCTGGGAACCTGGTCCGGGTTCGCAGGCAGACCCGGACCAGCAGGAGCATGACCGGCACCTCGATGAGCACCCCCACCACCGTGGCCAGGGCCGCCCCCGAGGAGAGCCCGAAAAGCATGACCGCGGTGGCGATGGCGACCTCGAAGTGGTTGGAGGCGCCGATCATGGCCGACGGGGCGGCATCCCGGTAGGGCAGGCCCAGCCGATGGGCCAGGCCGTAGGTGATCCCGAAGATCAACACCGTCTGGAGGAACAACGGGACGGCGATCCAGAGGATGGTGAGCGGGTTGGCAAGAATCACCTCGCCCTTGAAGGAAAAGAGGAGAACCAGGGTGACCAGCAACGCACCGATGGTCACCGGGGTCAGCACATGGAGAAACTTCTCCCGGAACCACGTCTCTCCCCTGGCGGCAACGATGAAACGACGTGACAGGTATCCGGCCACCAGGGGCAGCGCCACATAGACGGCGATCGAGAGGAGCAGCGCCTGCCAGGGAACGGGAAGCCGGCCGACTCCCAGCAGGAAGCCACCCAGCACCCCGTAGAGAACGAGCATGGCGAGGGAGTTGATGGCGACCATGACCAGGGTATGCCCATCGTTCCCCCGGGCCAGGTAGCCCCACACCAGGACCATGGCCGTGCACGGCGCGATCCCCAGAAGAATGCAGCCGGCGAGGTAGCTCCGCCAGAGAGGAACCTCGAGCGCCTTGATTCCGTCCTGGAGGACCACCGTTCCCGCCCCGTAGGTATCGCCCACCGGGAGGTCCAGCCCGAAGGGCATCTTGACGACATCCACGGCCTCGGGTCCGATGAACTTCAGGAACAGGACTCCGAGGAAGAGCAGGCTGATGCCGTACATGGTGAACGGCTTGATGACCCAGTTCACGAACAGCGTCAGTCCCACCGGTTTGACGCTGCGTCCGGCCTTGAGGACCTCGGTGAAATCGATCTTCACCATGATGGGATACATCATGAAGAAGAGGCAGACCGCGATGGGGATGGAGACGACCGGCGCGCCGTCCACGGTGAGTGCCATGCCATCCAGGGACCGCGCGATACCGGGAGCAACCTTTCCCAGCAGGATGCCTCCGGCAATGCACAGCAGCACCCACACGGTCAGGTAGCGCTCGAAGAATCCCAGCCCCTTGGGCTCCTGGGTGGTGCAGGCCTCGGTTGCCATGGTCCTAGCCCCCCCTTTCACCACGTGCGGGTTGACCTACGGTCCTGCATAGCTCCTCGACGGGGATTTCCAGGATGCCCTCCAGGCGTTGAGCATCCTGGTCCAACGAACCATCGTCTTGCAGGGAAGCATCAAGCCACCGCAGGGCCGCCCGCACCCGCTTGGGCGCTGCGCGGCCACTGCGGCGGTAGTAGGCCCATCGGCCATCCTTGCGGTTGTCCACCAGATACGCCTGGCGGAGAACCGCCATGTGCTTGGAAACGGTGGAGGCGGCCAGGCCGAGGAGTTCAACGATCTGACACACGCAGAGCTCGCGGCCCTTCAGGGCGACCAGGATCCGCACCCGACCGGGGTCGGAGAGAGCTTTGGCAACATCCACGAACTCACGCACCGCGACTCCTTCTTGGCCATTTCGTCACATGGCGAAGTATGGTGCACTGTGTTCGTCGCGTCAAGACTGCCGCGCGCTATTGGGGCCGCTGATTCAAGCAGCACTTCTTGTACTTTTTCCCACTTCCGCAGGGACATGGATCGTTGCGTCCCGCTGTGGTCCACTTGTTCCTTTCCCGCATCACCTGCTGCCTCTTCTTCTTCAGGGCACGATATGCGAGGACCGCCTCCGACTCCAGGTACTCCGGAGTCAGGGCCTCCAGAACCTCCCGCTCCTTCTCCGTCAAGGGCTCGCTGCCCGCAGCGTCACGCTCGTTCAGCATCAGATACACCTCGAAGGGAACCGTCGGCGCGTGGCCCTCCTCGTACTCATTGATCCATTCATCGTCAATGAGCATGCCATCCAGGTACCCGCGGCACCATTCCAGAAGGCCCTCTGGCTCATACACCGGTAGTATGGGTCGATCCTGGCGAAAGTCGTTCGCCGTCCGGTTCCAGAACCTCATGATCAGCTCGAGAATTCGGTTCGCCTCCTCCGTAGCCTCGAACGGATTGTCGTCACGCAGGATCAACGGCAGCCACTGGCTGGGTGGAATCGTCTCCGGGTGCGACACCAGACCCGCAATGAACCCCCAGAACTCATAGAGCGCCATGGCACTCTCATCTTCAATGAAGCGGTCGAGGATCAGGAGTTCATCATGGTCCAGGGGCTTGAATGCGGTAGGGGTTCTCATTGGGACTCCAATCGATTCCGGAGGGTGATCTCCTGCAGCTCCGTCAGTTGGTGGCGATGGGGGCGCTCAGCAAGCCAGTGGATGTCGAGTAGTCCGTCTGGAAATCCGTATCCGGTCTGTTGCAACGCGAGTTCGGCAAGGCAGAGGCTCCATCCCTCCAGCCACGTTGCCAACTCCTGGCGTTGCTGTTCCGACCCGTCCGACAGGATGGACAAGTCGATATCGCTGCCCGGACCTGCCTCGCCGCTTGCCGTGCTACCACCGATGTACAGCGCGACCACTCCGAACCGTTCGGCATCGAGATGCCTGCCGAGTGCCTGCACGTAGCTCTCGCGCCATTTCCATGGCAAGAAACCTGTCGGTTGCCCCCCGAGCAGCTCGGTCTGTTTCCACTCCAGGTATTCCCCCAGCCGGGCTGCCGCACTACAGAGAAGGACAACCTCCTCGGGCAGAAACACCGGCCCGACCTGTTCCGCCGGGTCGGTCGCATCACTTACCTCGATGTGTCCGAGCTCGGTCCCCCAGGCCCGGATGGGTTCCGAGATGGTCGGGGATGCCGAGCTGAAACCCGGCCCAACGTAGTTGCGACCAAGATAGTGGATGCGTGCACCGACGGCGGATGGCCGCTGCCACCCCGCCGGGACGGCTTCGACTACCCGTGCGAATGCCTGCGGGGGCGATTGGTCGCGTTCGCGCAGGATGTCATGGATGGCATAGAGGCAACGAAGTTCCTTGGCCCGCTCGCGCAGGTCGCGGCTCTCGGACATCGGTAATCAATTCCCCTGCGTAGCGGACACGGGCTGATGCTCCCGGCAGATGAGGTGCGATTCCCGGGCCTTGAGCGGCTCCTCCGTAAGGCCACACAGAAACGAGCCCTTTCCGTCCCCACTGCGGAAGTGAACACAACTCCTGCAAACCCCAAACGGTCGTGAACCGTTCAGGTGCTGCAGGGTCCGCAACAGGTCAAGAAATGAGCCCTGGAGGGAACTCGACACCGAGGATGCCTCCAGGGCCTCCTGGAATAGCTTCGGAGGGTCCACGTGCGAAACCACCTTCCGACCGGCTCGGGTGAGGCGGAGATGGACCCTTCGCCCATCCTTCGGATCCGGGCTTGCCGCCAGCATACCCTTTTCCTGCAGCCGGATCAGGGTCTGCGAGGCCGTTCCTTTGGTGAGCCCGAGGTACTCGGACACCGCAACGGGTGTGTCGCTGTACCGGTTTGCCCGGGCCAGGAAACGCAGAGCGCGAAGGTGAACCGGCTCGAGGCCATGCTCCTTGCCCAGCCGCCGTTCCTCGGCCCTGAGAAGGCTCGCAAGGCGCTCGAGTAGATCGTAGGTCAGGGTGGAATTCATGGCCAGAATAATATCGAGTCGATACCTTCTTGACAAGGACCGCGCACGGCTATAACCTGAATTTTTAGTATCGAGTCGATACTATCGTATCCAACAGGAACCACAAGGAGCCACAACATGAAGCAGGCCACGTTCTACCACGCGGGATGCCCGGTTTGCGTCTCGGCAGAGCAGCAGTTCGTAAACGCCCTCGATCCCGGCAAGTACCGGGTCGAGGTCGTGCACCTGGGGGAAGCCTCGGGACGCATCGCGGAAGCCGAGAACCTGGGCGTCAAGTCGGTGCCGGCAATGGTCGTCGACGGCCAGGCGTTTCACATCAACTTCGGTGCCGGCATCGAAGACCTCAAGGGGTAGCCGTCGGATCCGAGGGTGTGGGGCCGCGTCCCGGTTCCACATCCTCGGACCGTTTGATTCCCATGTTCGCACACGGGGCGAGCCCTGGATGGCTCGCGCCCGTGCTATCCGCGCAGACCCAACCTCTTGGCCAAGTGGTGCAGATTGCCACGATGCATTCCCAATCGGCGAGCGGCGGCGGCCCAGTTCCCCCCGCTTTCCTCCAGGGCCTGCTCGATGGCCAAGCGCTGGAACTCCCGCGAGCGCTCCCGCAATGAGCGCGGCTTTCCCTCCATTGACGACGTTGATGGAAGCGACGCATCCGCAACACCCAGTCCATCGGACAGCTCGTGTTGATCAACGTCCAGCACGATCGGTTCCCGGCCGCGGCGTCCGGCTCCGGCGCGAAGCACCGCCCGGCTGAGCACGTTCTCCAATTCCCGTACGTTCCCGGGCCAGTGGGCACTTGTCAGCAGGTTCCGGGATTCGGGGGACAGCCGTACAGGGCCCAGCCCCAGCCGGCAGCGGGTCTGATCCACGAAGTGGGCGGCCAGCAGTGGAATATCCTCGCGACGCTCCCGCAGTGGTGGAACCCGCAACGGATACACAGCCAGACGGTGGTACAGGTCCGCCCGAAACCGTCCCTCCTCGACTTCCCGCTTCAGGTCCCTGTTCGTGGCCGCGATGATCCGGACGTCGACGGTGTGCATCCGATCCTCGCCGATTCTTTGGATCTCGCCCTGCTGGAGAACGCGAAGCAGCTTGGGCTGCACACTGGCGGGCAATTCGCCCACCTCGTCCAGAAACAGCGTCGCCCCGTCGGCAATCTCGAACTTGCCGGAGCGCAGATGGGTGGCTCCGGTGAACGCTCCCTTGGCATGGCCGAAGAGCTCGCTCTCCGCTACGGATTCGGGAAGCGCTGCGCAGTTGACCTGGATGAGTGCCTCGTCCCGCCGCGACGATTCCGAGTGAAGCTGCTGGGCAACCAGTTCCTTCCCCACCCCTGTCTCGCCGAGAACGAGAACGGGAAGGTCGCTTCGTGCCACGATGTCGATCTCCTGCAGGAGTTTCCGGGCGGCAGGGGAACGACCGATGATCTGGGTCCGTGAGGCGCTTCGCTGGAGTTCACGAGCCACGGCACCCTTGTGGAGGGCCACGCGCTCCAGCGACTCGATGAGGGCCGTGGTGTGAAGCGCCGCACCGGCCAGGATTCCCAGGGCCTCGAGCCACTTCGAATCGATGTCGTCGAAGGCATGAGGGGCGATGGCATCCGCGGTGATCGCTCCCACCACCTCACCGCCTTCGGTGAGGGAGCACCCCAGGCAGGCGTGGATGTGCGCGAGAGCCTTCGGGTCGGAAGCAAGTTGCCCATCGAACGGATCGGGAAGCTCCGAGTCCGGCGGGAACCGGACCGGCCCCATCGTGGAGAGGATCACGGCCAGCCGGGGATGTTCCGTTCGCGAATAGCGACGGACCAGGGCCTCATCCGACAGTCCATAGCCCGCCAGAGGGACCAGGTCCTTCCCGTCGAGGCGGAAGAGACAGGCGGCGTCACAAGGAACCAGTCGGCGGACGGCGTCCAGGAGCCTCTCATAGCGATCGCTGGCTGCCAGGGATGCGGTCAGGTCCCGCGCGACCTCCAGCAGGATGGATCCAGGCTGTTGTGATTCCGATAGCCCTGTTGTCGATTTCATACCAACCCCTCTGTTGCCAACATCATAACACCCATCATCAATCCGTTGTTTCACAATGAGTTGTGACTTGGCATCATTTCTGCTCTGTAGTGGAGCAAGGAGGATTGAACCATGATTCGACCGGATAGGACCCTTGCCGATTTGGCGACCGAGTATCCCGCCGCCTCTCGAGTCTTTCATCGTCTTGGCCTCGACTACTGCTGTGGCGGCCAACGCGCCATCGATGCGGCCTGCCTGGAACGGGGACTCACAACCCAGGATGTTCTGGAAGAGATCGAGGGCCAATCGCCGGGGTCCCCGGCCGAGGCGCCGTGGAGTGAGCGCCCGCTCGACGAGCTGGTCGGTTTCATTGTCCAACGCTACCACCAGGCGCTGCGCGAAGAGCTTCCCGAGTTGGTCGCTCTCGCGAACAAGGTGGAGAGGCGTCATGCCGACAAGGCAACGTGCCCCACCGGACTCGCCGATCACCTCCGCGGGGTTCACACCGCGGTCCTGGAACACCTGGAGAAGGAGGAGCAGGTGCTCTTCCCCCTGATTCTGGCCGGGCGTGGCGCGAGTGCGGGCGGCCCCGTCCAGGTCATGGAGCATGAGCACCGGGACCACGCGGAGAATCTCGCCCGCACTCGGGAGCTGGCTCACGACCTCCTGCCGCCGGAGGAGGCCTGTACCAGTTGGAGGGCGCTCTATCTGCGGCTTGATGAACTCGAAGCCGAGCTCATGCAGCACATCCATCTCGAGAACAACGTTCTCTTCCCGCGGGCCTTGCGCGGATGATGCGTGCTGGGGCACGAGGGTGAAATACCCGTACCTTCGCTGGATGATTCGAAGCTCGATCTTCTGGATCCTGTCCGGAACCCTGCTGGGGGTGGCGATGACCCTGGCCTACCGGCTGGATATCTTCGCCTGGGCACCACCCTGGAGAACCGCCCATGTCCACATGCTGCTGGTCGGCGGGGTCCTGCAGATGATCATGGGAGTGGCCCTGTGGATGTTCCCAAGGCCGACCCGGGCCACACAATGGCCGACGGGGAGACAGGGATGGTCGTTGTACGCGCTCCTGAACGGAGGGACGCTGCTCCGAAGCGCGATAGGACCGCACATCACGTCCTCCCTGGCAGGGTATCTGGCCGGACTCCTGGGGGCAGTCGCCCAGGCCGCCGGTATCCTATACTTCATCGTTCTCGTCATCCCTCGGATTCGGGGGATCGAGTCACGAAGCCGATGAACTTTCGTTTGAACCTCTTCCAGAAAAGGACTCGCACCTATGCGCTGGGCCCGAATCCCGGTGGCGGCGATCACCCTTGCCGTGGCCACCATCTCCTGCGGTGACGACGACCCCACCATGCCGACCGGAGTCGAACTAGCAACTGCCTACTCTCACGAGGTCGCCTCGACCTGGTTCTCGCTCTACGTCGACCTCTGCCAGGGAACAGCCGGCTACTCGCCGCCGGTCGTATCCCGGACGCTCGGCTACGCCGGCGTCACCCTCTACGAAGCGGTGGTGCCGGGGATCCCGGGCTACCAGTCGTTGGCCGGGCAGCTCAACGGCCTCGATCCGCTTCCCGCCCCGGAGCACGGAAGCAGCTACCACTGGCCGACCGTGGCCAACGCGGCCATGGCCAGGATCACCGAGTTGCTCTTCCCGACCGCGACTCCGGAGTTGAAGGCGGAGATCGAGCAGCTGGCCGACGACTTCAGCGGGACCTTCTCGTCCGAGGCGGGCGAGAACGTCATCGCACGCAGTGAGGCCCGGGGACGGTCGGTAGCCGACGCGATCTACATCTGGTCGCTCGACGACGGCGGTCATGGAGGTCACACCCGCAACTTCCCCGCGGATTACATGGCTCCCCCGGCCGAGCCCTGGAACTGGGTTCCCACCCCGCAGCTCGACGGCGCCCCGCCCCAACAGATCCCCCTGCAGCCCACCTGGGGACAGAACCGTCCCTTCATGCTGCCCATGGGCGGGAACCCCAACGCGGACTGCCATCCCGGATACTATCCCGACTTCTCCACCGATCCGGAGTCGGACTTCTACGCGGAGGCCCTGGAGGTCTACACCGCGGTCAACAACGTGACCCCGGAGCAGGTCGAGATCGCACTCTTCTGGGCCGACGACCCCGGAGCCACCGCAACGCCGCCCGGACACTCATGCGCCATCCTGACCCAGGTCCTGGAGCTGGAGAACGCCAATCTGGCCCGGGCCGCCGAGGGATACGCCAAGCTGGGAATCGCGGTGGCCGACGCGTTCATCGCCTGCTGGCACACGAAGTTCGAAACCTACCTGGTCCGCCCCATCACCTACATCCGGGAGAACGTACCCGGGGGGGACGCGTGGGAAACCATCGTGAACACGCCGCCTTTCCCGGAGTACACCTCCGGTCACTCCGTGCAGTCGGGGGCGGCGTTCCAGGTGCTCTCCGACCTCTTTGGTGAGGACTACGAGATCACCGACAAGTTCCACTTGAACCGGGCGGGGACGGAGAGGCACTTCAACTCCTTCTCCGAGATGGCGGACGAGGCGGCCCTCTCCCGGCTCTACGGGGGGATCCACTATCGCGCGGCCATCGAACTGGGCGTAACCCAGGGCCGGTGCATCGGCTCCCAGGTCCGCGCTCTCGCCTTCAACAGTCCTTCGTAACCGGGAGGGGGGGGCCGACGCGCCCACGCGCCGTGCGCGCCGGCCCCCTGCTGCCTGAGTTCCGGAGACTCACGCTGACGCCTGGACGCATCGGGCTGGAGTGGGAGAACACCACGCAGCCGGCCTTTCTCGTGACATCTCATCCTGCCGACTCGGGACCAGCCGCCGTGTCAAGCACAGCCGACTTGTCGATCCCGAACGTCCTCATACGGTACGTCAACGTCGACGGCTTCAGGCCCAGAAGAACCGCAGCCCCCCCTTCACCCCAAACACGCCCCTTTGCCTGCCGCAGTGCGGCGATGAGGTTTGCCCTTTCCAGAGCACGCATCTCCGCGTCCGTGAGCACGTTGCCTTCGTCGGCATCCCGAGGCTCGGTGGACATCGACGCCTGACCACCTGCATCGGGGAGAGCCAGGTCAAGGCGAAGCCGAGACCCACTCGATGAAATCGCGGCGCGCTCGATGACGTTGCGAAGCTCGCGAATGTTGCCCGACCACTCCTGCGCCCGCAGCGTTGCCAGCTGGTCCCGGGTAATCCGCAGAGGGGTTCGACCCAGTTCCCGGCAGATGATGTCGAGAAAGTGGGATGCCAGCGGCGCAATGTCGTCGGGGCGATCCCTGAGCGCGGGCACCTCGATCGGAAAGACGCTCAGGCGATAATAGAGATCCTCGCGGAATCGCCCCGCCCTTACTTCTTCGGGAAGATCGCGATTCGTCGCCGCCACCACACGCACGTCCACGGAAACGGTTTGGTCGTCGCCCACGCGCTCAAACTCCCGCTCCTGAAGGGCCCGCAGCAGCTTCCCCTGGAGTGACATCGGAATCTCGCCCACCTCGTCGAGAAACAACGTTCCGCCGTCCGCAAGCTGCAGACGCCCCAGACGGTCGCGATGCGCACCGGTGAACGCGCCCTTCACGTGCCCAAAGAACTCGCTTTCGAACAGGTCTTTCGGAATGGACGCGCAGTTGACCTTTACCAGCGGCTTCTCCGCGCGATCGCTCCGGCCATGGATCGCCCTCGCGATCATCTCCTTGCCGACCCCGGACTCCCCGAGCACAAGCACGTTCGCCGGCGTCGGGGCCACTGCCTCGACTTGTGCAAGAGTGCGTCTGAGCTTCCGGCTCTCCCCGATGATCTCGCCAAAGTGCATCGTCACGTTGATCTCGTCGCGCAGGTAGTCCCGTTCCTGCTCGAGCTGCTCCTTGAGCGCCTTGATCTCATCGAACGCCTCGGCACGCTGTCGCTCAAGCTCCTTGCGGCGAGACACATCGCGGAAGATCACCACGGCGCCGTTGGGCTGGCCATCCTTGAGGATCGGTGTGCTCGTGTACTCGACCGGGATGGCGGTACCGTTCGCGTGCCAGAACACCTCGTCGTCCACCGTGTGGACCTCGCCGTCCTTCAATGCGGCGTAGATAGGGCAGTCTTCCGGCCGATAGGACGATCCATCGCGGTGCGAGTGGTGGTGTACGTCGTGCGCACTCTGGCCGAGGATGTTCTCGGTGCGCCATCCGAGAATATCGGAGGCCGCGGCGTTGCCGAACGTGACGTTGCCGTCCCGATCCAGCCCGTAAATGCCCTCGCCAGCGGCATCGAGAATCAAACGATGCCGTGATCGCAGCTGCACCAGCTGCTCCATGGCGTCCCCACCGCCGTCGGAGTCCATCGTGGCCAGGAGCACGACCCCTTCCGAGGGGTCGTCACCATCCGGTCGCCACGCCGAGACCCTACACGGCAGGACACCGTCCCGCACACGCAGCCCGACAGCGACATCCACCAGCCGGGCGCCGTCGCGGGCCACCGCGGCGAGGCGGAGCGGGAGCTCCGGGGAGGCGGCAACATCGAATAACCGGCCTACAGTGAGCGCCTCCTGGCCCGTGGTCTCGTGGCCCAAACGAACTCGCCAACCCTCCGACAGTCCGCGGCACACCAGCGCTGCGTCCAGCACCAGCAGGAGCGACGGCGAGCTACGAATCCAACGCACCCAAGGATCGTGAATCATGATCGGCACCTCAAGTAATTGAGGTTATCACCTCAATAACTTGTGGACCACAAATATTCACGGTTCACGATAATCACTCTAAAGCATTGTACAGCAAATAATTAAGTGAGTGGCACGGACCCTGCTCTATCCCCGCATCAGAGGCTGCTCACCCCGATGCGGCCGGAAAATCCTACAGGAGACACAACGATGACGCCGAGGACCCGACCTCCGCTCCCTCCATTCAGCCTTAGCTCAGCGCTGGCCAAGGTCCAGGCCGGGGAGGACGCATGGAACACACGAGATCCCGAGACGGTCACCGCGGCCTACTCCGAGAACTCGGTCTGGCGCAATCGGGACGAGTTCTTCGCCGGCCACGACGCGATCCGGGCCTTTCTGGAGCGCAAGTGGTCCATCGAACTCCACTACGCCCTGATCAAGGAGCTCTGGACCTACACAGGAAGCCGCATTTCCGTCCGGTTCGAATACGAATGGCAACACGCGGAAACCGGGCAGTGGTTTCGAACGCACGGCAACGAGCACTGGGAGTTCGACGCCCACGGCTATATGACCCGTCGCGACATGAGCGCCAACGATATCCCGATCGCGGCCACCGACCGCCGCATCGGAGTCCACCGGGGATCCGCATCCCCTCCATCCATCACCGAAGAGGAGAAACTTCCATGAAGCACGCGATTTCCCATCCACCCCGGACGATCCTGTTCGTCACCGTTGCACTCGCCGCGGCTATTGGTCTCGCAACAAGCCTGGCCTACGCGGACGGTCTGCCGGACCCCGGCATGGAGATCGTTCCCGGGGTCACCGCGCTCGTCGTCACGGACCCGCAAGTGGACTTCCTCAGCCCGGATGGCGTTACCTGGGGTGTCGTCGGCAGGAATGTCGTGGAGAACGAGACGGTTCAGAACATCGACGCCCTGTTCGCCATTGCCAAGTCGGTGGGCATGACGGTGTTCATCTCACCCCACTACTACTACCCCCACGATCACCGCTGGGAGATGGAGGGCGCCCTCGAGGCGCTGATGCACTCCCTCGGCATGTTCGATCGAAAGGACCCCCTTTCTCTCGAGGAGTTCGAAGGATCCGGTGCCGACTGGCTCCCCCGCTACAAGGAATACATCAACGACGGCAGGACCGTCGTAACCAGTCCGCACAAGGTGTACGGACCGGAGACCAATGATCTCGTTCTCCAGCTCCGCAAGGCCGGGGTGAGCAAGGTGATCCTCGCCGGCATGTCCGCGAATCTATGCACGGAATCGCATATGCGGGAGCTGGTGGAGCAGGGATTCGAGGTCCTGGTCGTGACCGACGGCACCGCTGCAGCACAGGTCCCCGGGTGGGACGGGTACGCAGCCGCCTTGACCAACTTCCGCATGATCGCGAACCACATTGCACCGACCGCGGCGACGGTGCAGTCGATCGAAACCGCCTATCAGGACGCCGCGTCCCTGAAGCCCTGATATAGGCAGTCCGACCGGCATCTGCCGGAGATCCGTTTCTCTCAGAAACCACACCGAACAAGAAAAGGAGTCTCACATGTCTACCATGATCAAGTTCACGCTTCTCGCCTCCACCCTTGGCCTCCTCGCCCAGAGCCCGGCCCTGGCTGCCGACGAGTACAACGTCTCCACCGGCGTCACCACCGCGGGGGTGCCCCTCGGTCTCCACGGCGTGGATCCGGTCACGCTCAGCAGCTTCAACGCGGTTGCCGAGGGCGATGCCGTCCACACCGTCGTGAACGACGGTGTCGCCTACTACTTCGCCTCGAAGCAGTCGGCGGACACGTTCTCGGAGAACCCGGAAAAGTATCTGCCCCAGTACGGAGGCTTCTGTGCCTATGCCGTGGCCAAGGGCAAGAAGTTCGATGGCGATCCCGTATTCGGCGATATCGTGGACGGCAAGCTCTACCTGTTCGTCAACGCCGCCATTTTCGAGGAGTACATGAAGGACCGGAAGGAAATCCTCGCCCGCGCCGAGAAGACCTGGCCGAGTATCCGTCACAAGGCGGCTGGAGACCTCTAGTCCACCGGGCGCAGTCGGGAAGGTCCCGACTGCGCCTCGGTACGCCTCGACCCGTGTTCTTCGCCCCCTGGGCTCGGAAACACCAACGAAGGAGCGCCGTCATGAGCAAGACCCACGACGCCATCATCATCGGGACCGGTCAGGCCGGACCCAGCCTGGCCGCCCGTCTCGCCCAGTCCGGGATGAAGGTCGCGGTCATCGAGCGTGCCCGGTTCGGAGGCACGTGCGTGAACTACGGGTGCATTCCCACCAAGACAATGGTGGCAAGCGCCAAGGTCGCCCACATGACACGCCGAGGCCCGGAGTACGGAGTCCTTTCCGGCGGCCCCACCACGATCGACATGAGGCAAGTGAAGGCGCGCAAGGACGAGATCGTGCGACAGTCCACGGAAGGCGTCGAGCAATGGCTGCGGAGCCTGGATAACCTCGACGTGATCCAGGGACACGCCACTTTCGAGAGTTCTCACACCGTGCGCGTGGGTTCTGTTTCGCTCAGCGCCGACAGGATCTTCATCAATGTGGGCACCCGTGCTTTCCTCCCCCCCATCCCCGGGCTGGACCTTGTGCCGGCGCTCACCAACGCGGACATGCTGGATCTCGACTTCGTGCCGCCACATCTCGTGGTTGTGGGGGGCAGCTACATCGGCCTTGAGTTCGGACAGATGTTCCGCCGCTTCGGCAGTGACGTCACCATCGTCGAGAAACGCTCCCGCCTGGTGTCCCGTGAGGACCCCGATGTCGCGGAGAGTATCGGGAACATCCTCGAAGAGGAGGGCGTCACCATCCGTACCGATGCCGAGTGCATTGCCGCGGAACCGGACGGCGAAGGGGTACGCGTCACGCTGGACTGCGGCGACGATCCCCGCGTCGTATCGGGATCGCATCTGCTCGTGGCTACGGGGCGACAACCCAACACCCACGGCTTGGGGCTCGAGAACACCGGGATTCGAGTGGACACGCGCGGTTACATCCAGGTGAACGATCACCTCATGACCAGCGCGGAGGGCGTCTACGCCCTGGGGGACGTCAACGGTCGCGGAACCTTCACCCACACCGCCTACAACGACCACGAGATCGTGGCCGACAATCTGCTGAACGGAGCCGATCGCAAGGTCAGCGACCGGATCCCTGCCTACGCCCTCTACATCGACCCCCCGTTTGCTCGGGTGGGCCTGTCGGAGACCGAGGTGGCGGCCTCGGGCCGGAAAGCCCTCCTGGCCAGGCGTGACATGTCCCGCGTGGCGCGGGCCAAGGAAAAGGGCGAAACCCAGGGCTTCATGAAAGCGATGGTGGACACGGAGACCGAGCGTATCCTCGGGTTCACCATCGTGGGGGTGGAGGGCGACGAGGTGGTGCACTCGGTGCTCGACGTCATGTATGCCGACGCGCCGTACACGGTCATCCAGCGCGCAGTCCATATCCATCCCACGGTGTCCGAGCTCATCCCCACCCTGCTCGGCGATCTCGAGCCGATGCCGGCTCGGGAGGCGCGGCCATGAAACGCGCCAGCGATGTCGCCTTCACCCCCGCGGTGAAGCAGGTGCAGGAACGCCTCGGCTCCAGATCCATCTATGAGAAGGTGGAAGCCCGTGGAGGATGGCGGAGCGTGGTCACCGAGGACCTTGCCGAGTTCATTGCCCGGAGAGAGTCCTTCTACCTGGGCACGGCCAGCGCCGACGGCCAGCCCTACATTCAGCATCGGGGTGGTCCCCGGGGATTCCTGAAGGTCCTGGACGAGAGGACCCTGGCCTTCGCGGACTACGCGGGCAACCTTCAGTACATTTCAATGGGCAACCTGGAAGAGAACGACAAGGTATTCCTGTTCCTCATGGACTATCCCCAACGCAAACGAATCAAGATCTGGGGACGCGCCCGGGTGGTAGAGGACGACCCGGAACTCCTCGCCCGCGTGTCGGACCCTGACTACAAGGCCACACCCGAACGCGTCTTTGTCATCCACGTGGAGGCCTGGGACCTGAACTGCCCGCAGCACATTCAACCCCGCTACACCGTGGAGGAGCTTCAGGAGCATGGAACCTGAACACCAATCAGGTTGATGGTAAGGTGCACGGCGTTGCTACCGTGCTTGAGCTTCAGGTCGGTACAAACGATGTAGACCCAGCCCGGAGAGGCTCCGCCATGGCGAAACTGTCTATCGTGTTCCTCGGCCTGCTCACCCTCGCTCTGCCTATCGGGACCGCCAGGGGGTCGCTCGTGGAAACCGCGGACTCCCTCTACTTCGCCCAGGCGTGGACCGAGGCCGCGGCGCTGTACGAGGAGATCGTCGTCGTCGACCCGGGTGACGCAGAGTCCGCCTACCGGCTCGCCCTCAGCCATCACCTCGCGGGCGACTTCGCGAAGGCGATCCCGGCTCACCGCGCTGCCGCACGCCATCTGGAGAACCGGGCAAACGCCCTCTATAACCTGGCCTGTGCCTACGCTCAATTGGGCGACGTCGAACTGGCGCTCGAGGCGCTGGACGGCTCCCTGGAGGCCGGGTTCCAGGACAACAACCTCCTGCTGCAGGACGCCGAGCTCAACCCCATCCGCGAGGAGCCGCGCTTCGAAGAGATCCTGCGCCGCCTCCTCGGAGAGGGATACACAGGCTTCGGTGGGCCCGGTCCCACCCCCGAAGCCGGCATGGTCGGCGACGTTCACACGTCGTGATGAGCCGAGTGTCGACGGAGAACCCCTCGATGTCGACGTACATGGCGCAGGTCCACTTCCAGGGGTCACTCGGCACCTTGATCGGGTTCGAGGCGCCCGCAGGATGGATCCAGGGGCACAAGCGTGCGGACGCGGCGCCGCAGTGGCTC
Source organism: Candidatus Eiseniibacteriota bacterium (assembly GCA_942491735.1). Lineage (GTDB taxonomy): Bacteria > Eisenbacteria > RBG-16-71-46 > JABDJR01 > JABDJR01 > CALOCN01. The sequence goes on from CALOCN010000014.1 coordinate 3,325,939, forward strand.
GAGAAGCGCGACACCTTCTACTGGTACGAACACCTCGACGGGACCGATGCGGTCTTCATGCAGTTGAACGTTCCGCGGAACCACGGTGCGCCGTGGCGGGCGTTCCTGGACGAGATGTTCCGGACAATCCGTGAGCGGGACGACCTGCAACGCCTCGTGATCGATCTGCGCCACAACGAGGGAGGCTGGTCGTACATGTACCAGGAACTCGTCCACCACATCGTCGCCAGCCCCAAGATCGATCGTCCCGGCCATCTCTTCGTCCTGACCAGCCGCATCACGCAGTCGGCCGGTGTGGCCATCGCAGCGCGCCTGGACGTGTCGACGAACGCCCTCTTCGTGGGCGAGCCGGCCGGCGCGCACCCGAATTTCTTCAACGGACCGATGGGCAATCACCCACCGCTGGCGCTGCCCGGGAGCGACATCATGTTCCGGGTCTCCACCGTGCTGGAGCAGTACTCGGATCCCCTCGACGACCGGTGCTTCATTGCGCCCGATGTGCCGGAGTCAATGACCTGCGAGGACTACATGACGGGACGGGATCCCGTCCTGGAGGCCGCGATCGGGTTCCCGCCCATGGAGGGCAATCGCCTTCTCTCCGATCACGGCGGACGGCCCCTGGAGGTGTACTTCCACTGGCGGCGACCGAGCCAGAAGGAGGCCCTGGAAAGGCACGATCACATGGCGGGTCGTTGATCGCCTCGCTCGCCCTGATCGCCAACTTCCCGTTGGGGGCCCGCCAGCAAGACTCATCCAGGGTCAGACTGTTTCGCGGTCTCCCTCCACTGCCCGATGGCATTCCGGGTGGACTTGTAGCCGGCCTCAATCACCTCCTCATGACAATGGAAGTCCTCGAGCCTCACCGAGGGATCCATGTTCACCGTGACAAGGAGGTCCGGGGGGTGCTGCTTCAGGTGTTCGTTCCTGATCCGCGCTTGCTGGATCGAGAATGCCTTGAGAAACACATCCACGGCCAAGGGGCGTCGCCTGAGAATTATCCGCTCCCAGGCTCGCCGCCACCACGGCTCCGATCGCTGGAAGTCCAGCTTCCGGTCGGGTGCTGGAGTAACATCGACAGCAACAACAGGATGGTCGGCCATGGTGCGGACGACGTCCACCGGAACGGGATTCAGGACGCCGCCGTCAATCAAGTACCGCCCGCCGATCCTGACCGGTTCGAGAATTCCCGGTACGGCGATACTTGCCGCCAGAGCAGGTTTCAGGGGACCTCGATCCAGCACAACCGGATCTCCCAGGCTCACATCAACCGCCACGGCGGCAAAGGGGAGGCCAAGGGCCTCTATCCTCTCGGGGAGATCCTCGCAGAACGCATCGATGATCCTGGATTGCACAACCAGACCACCGCCACGACTCAGGAAGGGCAAGGTAAGCCGTGACGGGTCGGAGAAAGCCCGGGTCACGAGTCCTGAGTCATGACCCGCAGCAATCATGGCTCCGATTACTGCTCCCATCGACGAGCCGGCCACCGCCGCCGGTTCCAGACCCGCCTCCTCCATCGCTCGCAACGCACCGATATGGGCAAGGCCTCTCGCTCCCCCTGCACCTAGCGCCAGACCGATCTTCATCACGTCCTCCCGGGACAACTCCAGTGTCGTTCGTGGTAGCGACCACCTATAGTAGCCGCATGCTGGCCGATTCCACCTTCCTGACCTGGTCGTCGACCAAACCCCTTGATTTCAAGCACTTGAGGGAATCCCGATCCCGGATCACAATGCTCGGGGGATAACTGTTCGCAACGCTTCACTCACCTCGAACCCTCAAGGGGATCGCATTGATTGGCACGACCCTGGGCCACTACAAGATCCTGGACGCGATCGGAGCCGGGGGCATGGGTGCGGTGTACCGGGCGCTGGACACAAAGCTCGACCGGGAAGTGGCTCTCAAGGTGCTGCCTCGGGATGCCGCCGCGGATCCCGAGCGCAGGAGGCGATTCGACCAGGAAGCCAAGGCCGTGGCCGCTCTCCGGCACCCGAACATCGTCACGATCTACAGCGTGGAAGAAATCGAGGGCGTTCCTTTCCTGACCATGGAGCTGGTGGACGGGCAGACGCTCGCGGCCCACGTCGTCGGCAAGAGGCTTTCCACGGACGCATTCCTCGAGTTCGCGATCCCGCTCGCCGATGCAGTCAGCTCAGCACACGAGAAGGGCATCATTCACCGTGACCTCAAACCCGCCAACATCATGTTGGACGCGGAAGGACGCCTCAAAGTCCTCGACTTCGGGCTCGCCAAGCTGATTGAACCGACGCCGAACGAGGACGACGCGACCGTGCTCGCGAAGGCAATGACGAAGACGGGCACGGTCATGGGCACTGCCGCCTACATGTCGCCCGAGCAGGCCGAGGGCAGGAACGTCGATCCCCGATCCGATGTGTTTTCCCTGGGCATCATCCTCTACGAGCTCGCCACGGGAAGCGCGCCGTTTCAAGGTACGAGTGTGATGGCCACGATCGCCGCAATCCTGACCGCAACCCCCCTGGAGGTCACGCAGGCCCGACCGGATCTCCCGAACGAGCTCGGACGCATCGTGAGCACCTGCCTCGACAAGGATCCGCAACGTCGCTACCCGTCCGCCTACGGGCTGCGTGACGATCTGATCCGACTTCAGGAGGCCATCAAACCGGGCGTCGCGCCCGCCGTCCCCAAGGCGCAGCACAAGACGTCGGTTGTCGTCCTGCCCTTCGCCAACCTCAGCCCGGATCCGGAGAACGAGTACTTCAGCGACGGGCTGACCGAGGAGGTCATTGCCGACCTCTCCAAGGTGGGTGCGCTCCGCGTGATCTCCCGTACGTCCGCCATGCACCTCAAAGGGACGAAGAAGAACCTCCAAACCATCGCGGACGAACTCGACGTGCAGTACGCGTTGGAAGGAGGGGTCAGAAAAGCGGGACAGAGTCTCCGCATTACCGCCCAGCTCATCGACGTCGCGGCTGACACCACCCTGTGGTCGGAGAAGTACAGCGGGACGCTCGAGGATGTCTTTGCTATCCAGGAAACGGTTTCCCGCGCCATCGTCGATTCGTTGCGTGTCACGCTCACGGAGGAAGAGGATCAGAAACTGGCCCACGACTCCGGTCACAACGCCTTCGCCTACGACACGTATCTGCGGGCGCGCCGGGACTTCTGGATCCACAACAAGGCCAACCTGGACCGCGCTTGCGCCGAGCTCGAACACGCCCTCCAGATCGTTGGGGACGACGTGCTGCTCTATCGCGGACTCGGTGTGGCCAACTGGCAGTACGTGAACGCGGGGATCAGCGGAGACCCTGCGTACCTGGAGGAAGCAGAACGATACGCACTCAAGATCATCGAGCTGGATCCCGACAGTTCCCACGGACCGTCCTTGCTGGGGTTGGTGGCCAGCCAGCGTGGTGACAATGCCGGCTGGATTCGTCACTCCACGCGGGCCGTCGAGTTGGATCCGAACGACTCCGATCACCTCTTCATTCTGGGTGCCGGTTGGTGTTTTGCCGGATACCCGGAGCGCGCCAGGCCCTACCAGGATCGACTGCAATCGAGGGATCCACTGTGGGAAATGGGTCATTTCCTACACGGGTTCGTCGCGTATCTCGCGGGGCGCTTCGCCGAGGCGGCCAACCACTATGAGGAGGGTCTGCGGCTGGAGCCGGCCAGCCCGTTATGGCCCCTGGCCATCGCCCAGGCCGCCGCGTCGGCGGGCGACACCGAACGGGCAGTACGAGTCATCCGGGAAAACACTCCCGAGCCCGGCTCCAGCTCGACGGCCAACCTCGGCCACATCTACAAGCATGCGTTGCTCGGGGAAGCGGATGCGGTCGACGCGCTGACCAACGACGCGTTCGTGCAGCAGATCTGGGGCGATCCCCAGTATCCACACTTCATGGCGCAGGTGCAGCTCCTGCTCGGACGCCGCGACGAGGGGCTGAAATGGCTGCGGCAGGCGACCGAGAGGGGCTTCATCGACTACCCATTTTTTGCTGAGCGGGATCCGATGCTCGAGAGCTTGCGAGGGGATCCGCGGTTCGCCGAGCTGCTGGATGGGGTGCGTCAGAAGTGGGAGCGGTTCGAAGCTCTCTAACCGGAGTCCAACACCGCTAGGTCCATCCGCACGAACGTCACATCAGCGTCCTTGCCCAGTTCCTGATTCAGCTTCGCGGTGGCGGCGGTCGACTGGTCGGCGTTGCGGTTCAGCATCACCACTCTTGCGCCCCGCGACAGGAACAGACGTGTGGCCTCAATTCCCGCCCCGGCATTGGCTCCGGCCCTGCAGAAGCGTGTGAGCAAGCGCAAGATCCTGCGTAAGACCGGCGTGCACTGGATGACCGTGAAGGTCCACCTCCGCCCGGAGAGGCCATCGAAGAATCTTTGACTACAGTTCCATCCTCTTCAGGACCTGTGCGTTGATCGCCACGATGACCGTGCTGACCGACATGAGCACGGCGCCAACGGCGGGCGAAAGCAAGATCCCCCAGGCTGAGAGGACTCCCGCGGCCAGAGGAATGGCCGCGATGTTGTACCCGGCCGCCCACCAGAGATTTTGCAGCATCTTACCGTACGTGGCCTTCGATAACGCCACGATGCGAGGGATGTCCCGCGGATCGCTACGAACGAGCACGATGTGGCCAGCTTCAACAGCGACATCGGTACCGGCTCCGATAGCAATCCCCAGGTCCGCGATGGCCAGCGCCGGAGCATCATTCACACCGTCTCCAACCATGGCCACGGACTTCCCCGCGGATTGAAGCTGCCTCACCTTAGAGGCCTTCTCGTCCGGCAGCACCTGGGCAAACACGGTGTCAATGCCGAGTTCCTCTGCCACCGCGTTAGCGACCGTCTCGGAATCACCGGTGAGGATGACCACCTCGATTCCATCCTCACGCAGTAACCGGACGGCCTCATGGCTTTCCTTCCGGATGGCATCGGCCACGGCAAAGGTGGCAACGGGCTCTCGATTCCGGATCAAATGGATAGCCGACTGTCCTCGGTCGGCCGCCCGCGTAGCGGCCTCGCGAAGCGGGCTGGTAAGTTCGGCTTCGTGCTCGGCCAGCATGGCAGGTCCCCCGATCGACCACCTCCACCCATCGATCTCAGCTTCCACCCCCTTACCCGAAACGGCACGAAACGAGGAGGGTGTCGATAGGGACAACTCTTTCTCCCTAGCCGACGCGACGATTCCAGCAGCAATGGGATGCTCGGACTCGGCTTCGATTGAGGCTGCTATGCGGAGTGCTTCTTCTTCGGAGATTTGCTCGGAAACCGCCAACTCGACCACTCGAAACTTTCCGAGGGTCAGGGTTCCCGTCTTGTCGAAGACAACGGTATCAACTTTCCGCGCCTCCTCGAGGCCACGACGGTCGCGCACCAACAATCCTGCCTGGGCACCAAGCGTCGTTGAATTGGCCACCACCAACGGCACGGCCAAACCAAGCGCATGGGGACAGGCGATCACGAGAACCGTTACAACGCGGACCACAATGAAGCTGACGTCAGCCCCGGCTATCGTCCAGGCCACGAGCGTAGCCACACCCGATCCCAAGGCCACCCACGTCAGCATCCGTGCTGCGCGATCGGCCAGATGTTGAGAACGGGATTTGGAAGCCTGCGCATCGGAAACCAGCCGCATGATCCCTGACAGCTTCGTGTCCTCACCAGCGCCACTCACCTCTACACGGAGGGATCCACTGCCGTTTACCGTTCCGGCAATCACCTCGTCACCTGCGCCTTTACCCAAGGGCCTCGATTCCCCCGTGATCATGGACTCATTCACTTCACTCGAACCCGAGAGCACCCTGCCGTCGGCGGCCACGCTTTCTCCCGGACGGACCAGGATCCGGTCTCCGATGCGAAGTTCGGAAACGGGAACCAGCTCCTCCCCATCCTCGGTGAGGCGGGTCGCGATGTCAGGCAGAAGTCTGGCTAGCTCCTGCAAGGCCCCCTGGGCCTGATGGATGGAACGCATCTCGATCCAGTGCCCCAGCAACATGATGGTGACAAGTGTGGTCAGCTCCCACCAAAGCGGCTGCGCTTCCAGCAGGCCCAACTCGACGACCCACGAGAACAGGAAGGCGACGAGGATTGCCAAGGAGATGAGCGTCATCATCCCGGGCAGGCGCTCCTGAAGTTCGTTCCAGGCAGACCGTAGGAATACCAGCCCGCCGTAGAAGAAGACGAACGTGGCGAACACAGGTGGAATCCAAGCGGTCCCGTGAAACGTCGGGGCTACATACCCCACCAGGCTTTGGATGTGCGCCGACCAGAAGACGACCGGAATGCTCACAATCAACGACAGCCAGAACTTGGATCGGAACATGTCAGGGCTATGACCAGCATGCCTATCATGATTGTGACCCTCGTGCCCCAAGCAGCCGTCTTGTGCGTGGTGCTTGTGCACATGGTCTTCGAAGTTCGGTGGACTGTCCGCCCGCTCATCGTGGGCACGTCCTAGGGTAGTTTGGCTTCTCATTTCCTCGGACCTCATTAGCTGCTGATGCCCTTATCGAAGACCCTCACGAGCTCTGCGATCTTGGCCGCGCGGTCATCGGGATCTGCGCTTTCGAACGCACCCGAAACACAGGTCTGGATGTGGGACTCGAGCATCATCTTGCCGACCTTGCCGAGAGCGGCACGGACGGCCGAGATCTGCGTGAGTACGTCCACGCAGTAGCGATCCCCTTCCACCATTCCCTGGATGCCGACCAACTGTCCCGCGACGCGCTTGAGTCGAGCTTCGACCTTTTCCTTGGTTTCAGGACTCATCATGACTGCTCTCTCCTTGATTATACCCATACCCCGGTATGGGTATAATCATTCCACCCCCAGAGACATTGTCAAGAGGTGATTTCTTCTACCCCACCCCCGCTGTAACCTGGAACGTAGTAACAAACTACGTGATGCTTCATGAAGTCCCTTGGGAGGGTAGGCAGAGTGACTCCCCTGACTGGGAGCGCACTCACTCACGACGACTCGCGATCGCCGGAATCGGTCACCCCGAGGCGATCACGACAAAGACGGCGACCTGGCTATCACAGGAGTTCGGCGACTCCACCTTGACCCCGTAGTAAACTACGGGGTCTATTCTTGAGAGCAAGGAGATCTCATGGATTCACTCACCATTGGTCAGCTTGCCGGGCAGACTGACGTCGGCCTGGAAACGATTCGGTTCTATGAACGTGAGGGGCTCATCGAGAACCCGCCTCGTCGGCCTTCCGGATATCGCGCCTATCCGCCCGAGACCATCCAGCGCGTCCGGTTCATTCGCACGGCGAAGGAACTCGGCTTCTCGCTGAAGGAGATCGGGGAACTCCTCTCGTTGCGTGTCGACCCCGTCGAGTCCTGCGTTCATGTGAAGACAATCGCCGAAGACAAGATTTCAGACATCGAGCAGCGCATCCGAACGCTGCAACGGATGCGCAAGACGCTTCAGAAGCTCGTGACCGCATGTGAGGCGCGCGAGGCAACCCGTGATTGTCCGATCCTCGGAAGTCTGGACAGGGAGACCCGCCGATGAAGATCGAGATTCTCTACTTCGAGGGATGCCCCAACCATGATCTTGCCGACCAGCGTGTTCGGGGAGTCCTGGACGAGATGGGAATCCAGGCCGACGTTGTTCATGTCAGCATCAAGGACGAAAGCACGGCTCAGGAAGTTCAGTTTCCCGGCTCACCAACAATACGTGTGAACGGTGCGGACGTCGCTCCGGAGACGAACGGCGAATCCTTCAGCATGCGGTGCCGCGTCTACCCGACGTCCTCCGGATTCGATGGCGCACCTGACAAGGATTCGATTCGAGCCGCGATCGAAAGGAGCGCAGCATGAATCCTCGCGCCCTGGCCAGTACGGGCTCTGTCCTTTCAGCCCTTGCCTCTTCAGCCTGCTGTTGGCTCCCCTTGCTGCTCATGGGCGTTGGTCTTTCTGCGGCCGGCATCGGGACTTTCTTTGAACGCTTTCGCCTCCTCTTTCTGATCGGCGCAGCCGTTCTCCTGGGTGTGGGGTTCTACTTGAACTACTTTCGAAGGGAACAATGCGAGCCCGGCTCTCCATGTGAGCGGCCGAATCCACGACTTCGCAGGATGAACCTTGGCATGCTGTGGGTGTCGACAATCCTCGTACTTACCTTTGCGCTTTTCCCGAGCTATGTGAGCCACCTGTTCGGCGTTCAACCTACTGCGGCCGAGTCGACTCCCGATTCGACGGACACTTGGACGATTGACATCCAAGGCATGACTTGCGCCGGCTGCGAGGCGGCGATCAACCAGTCGCTCGCCAAGGTGCCGGGTATCCTTCATGTCGAAGCCAGCTATGACGCGGCAGGCGCGACGATCACCGTTGATCCATCGAACCCGCCGACCCGAATGGCCCTTGCTGCAGCCGTCGGCAAGGCTGGCTACAGCCTGGTTTCGCTGAACTCGGAGCAGCCTGTCGCAACCAAGCCCGACCTGGCCGGGCATTGGGTCACCGAGCTCGAAGAGCAGAACGGCGAGATGATCGAGGTCATCATGGACCTCGGCGTCGTGAACGCACGCTGGGTCGGTGAGTTCGATCTACCCAAGTACGACGTGATGAACTACCCGGTCGAGGTCAAGACGACGGGCGACACGATCGATCTCTTCCTCACCGCGATCGGGATGTCATTCAAGGGTTCAGTTGGCGATGACGGTGTTCTCACGGGTACTGGACAGTCCCAAGGGGCAGAGAACGAACCCGTTGCTTTTACGCGAACGGGACCGGCCGAGTTTTCCGAGGACTTCCTCGAGCTCGAAGCCGCGGCAGACGACCCGTCACGCGTCGAGATCCTGTCGGACGACGGCAGTGAGCTGAAAGAGCGATTCAATGCTGACCGCAAGAAGACAAGACTCCTCATGCTCCTGTCCCCGACCTGACCGGGCTGCCAGCGCGGCGCCCGTGTGGTGCAGGACAACGTAGTCTCCAAGATCGAAAGCCAGGACTTCCTCGCCTACGCCGTCTGGGAACCGATGCTGAAGACCGACGACGAGCGCTCCTCGAGAAAAGCGGTGAGTCTGTTCCCCGATGAGCGGGTCAGGAACTACTGGGTGCACAGTCGTTCTGTGGGAGAGCTGTTCCAGGAACCGATCCATCTCACCACGGAGCCCGCCTGGGATGTCTACCTGGTCTATGAGCCGGGCGTCGTCTGGGAGGGTGATACGCCTCCCGAACCGACGTTCTTCATGCACCAACTGGGCGGGCGACTACCCGGCGGCCAACGACTTGATGGCCCAGAGCTGCGGGATGGGATTGAGAAGCTCCTGAATAGGTGAAGGTGTCCAAGACGTCGAACGTGTGTGAACAGAGCGATTGGTATCGCAACCCGACATCTTGCATCCTTGCTTGGGGCATCCCGATCGCAGGTCTTATCCTCAGCAGTTCGTTCGCCCGGGGCTGGATGTCGAACCGACGGGTTGGAGCTGGATCAGCACGATCACGATCGTCGGTGGGATTGCCTTGACTTGGGTGCCCGAACTGATCTTCGGTCGATACCGGCCGTCCGCGGAGGGTTAGCGCCCTTTCGTCCAAGTCACCCAACCTCTTGCCGCAGAAGGTTCACGCGACTGGCGCCGAGACGCCCGCCGATCGAGCCCACCTAGGCTCGACAGGGTCTCCGGCGGCGGGATATCGGATCCCGAAGGGATCCGGCCCGCCGATCGAGCCCACCTCAGCTCGACAGGGTTTCCGGCGGCGGGATATCGGATTGCGAAGCAATCCGGCCCGCCGTCATTAATAATCAGCGCGCCGAATGGCGCGCAAATGGTGGAGGCGGCGGGAATCGAACCCGCGTCCGAAGTCATATCCACGAAAGCCACTACGTGCGTGTCCGGCTGTTTATTTCTTACCCTCGGAACCGCCAACCGGCGGGCTGATCCTTGGGCCAGCTCCTGTAGTTTCGCCGTGTTCAGCGGAGCACATTCCACGGCTAGTCCGTCATAAATGGCGGTTCACTCTCCGAGGACGGACACAAGGAGGTAAACCGTCACTGCACTAGATTAGGCAGCGAGTGCCAACTGGTCGTCGGCATTTGTGTTTTGTTTGGCCCTTTTAACGAGGGTTCCACCTCGGCACGCGCCTCTCGATTCCACGACCCCGTCTAAACCTGTCGCCCCCAATAAGATGGGTGTCGACAGCCAGTGGGGACCCCTCGTCGGGGTAGGCTGTTCGTCGACAACAATACCACAGAAGGACCCCTGGGAATCCGTGGCCAAGTGACGCAGTCGGCCCAATGGATTGTGCCGATTCGGCGACTCCTCCGTCATACTCATCACCAGAGACTCCCACTCCCTCAACCCTGAACCCTCCAGGAAGGGAGGCCATCGTGCCTGAGCCTGCTGCCCGCATCTCGCCTCTACTCCTTGGCGCGGTCCTTGCCGCCCTTCTCGTCCCACGCGCGGCCAGCGCGGGAACCCAGGACGGGGCCGTCTTCGCCCTGCATGCCCAGACCCATACCACCAAGACACCCAACATTTGCCCATCCGGCACGGCCCCGGCAGATCCCAACTCCGCCGGCCTGCCCTGCAGCCAGTACAACGTGGGGCACGTTCCCCTCAATGCGGGCCAGGACGTCTATCTGGTCGTCGCCCGGGGCAACGAGACTCCGGGAATCGCGGGGCTCTCCTGCGGCGTCTCGGCCACCGCCAACGTGGGGATCCTTGGCTGGAACCTGTGCGCCGACCTGGACTTCCCCAATGGGGGTTGGCCGGCGTCGGGTGGCGGGAATCGCATCACCTGGTCGCCGGGGACCAACTGCCAACGGACCGTGATCGGCACCGATGGAGTCCACGCGGTGGCCGGGGCCTTCTACGTCTACGCCTACGGGTTTGGCGACCTGAGCATCACCCGCAACAACGGGATCAGTCCACCCGAACTCACCGTGGCCGATTGCGCTGCAGCGCAGAGCGAGATTACCTGGGCTCCCTCCGCGGTCAACTTCGGCCAGCACGCAGTGGGCTTCAGCACCTGCGTTGGATTCGTGGACTGCGGATGCGACGGAGGCTTCACCGCGAGCAAGGTCTGCTGCTGCCCGGACGATGAGCCCGGGTGGGAAAAGCCCTGCTTCGACCCCAACCCGGAGGAGTGCACCGGGAGCCAGATCGTCGTGGCCTGCCCCACCGATTGCACCGAAGCCTGCCTGGCCACCCCGACCGAACGGATCCGCTGGGGGCAGCTCAAGTCCACCCACGGAGGGGAATAGGCCAGTTCCTCCGGCCCACACCCTGCTACGCTCCCGCTCCCCGGCCCCTCCAGGTGGAGACGCCGCCGTGGGTAGGAGCCATCGTGCACCCGGATACGCATTCTCTCGATCTCTTCGGCATCCTCTGGCGCCTGGGCGCCACCTTGTTCTTTGTCGTCCTCAACGGGTTCTTCGTCGCCGCCGAGTTCTCGCTGGTCAAGGTGCGCAAGGCACGGATCAACGAACTGGCCACGCAGGGGGCGCGGCAGGCCAAGACGGTCAAGCACATCCTGTCCCATCTGGACCTCTATCTCTCCTCCTGCCAGCTTGGCATTACCCTGTCCAGCCTGGTCCTGGGCGCCCTGGGGGAACCGGCCGTCTCGGTACTGCTCATCGCCGGCGCGGAATCGGCGGGCATCTCCCTGGAGGAGAACGCCCGCTGGCTTCCCTTCGTCTCGATCGGGCTCTCCTTTGCCGTCATCACCATCCTCCACATGACCCTCGGAGAACAGGCGCCCAAGATGTTCGCGTTGCGTCGCCCCGAGGTCACCTCGCTGGGCACCTCGAGCATCCTGCGCGGCTTCACCTTCATCTTCCGACCGTTCATCCTCCTCATCAATGTGGTGTCCAACTGGATGCTGCGTCTGGTGGGTCTTCCCGCCGACGAGCATGGGGACTCGGTGCCCACCGCCGAGGAGATCCGCAGCATCCTGTCCCTCTCCGCCCGCGCCGGAGAGATCTCGGATCAGCAGTTGGAGATCACCCAGAACGTGTTCCGGCTCATCGAACTGGAAGTCCGCCATATCATGGTGCCCCGCGTGGACGCCGAGTTCCTGAGCCTCGACGACACCCTGGAAGAGAACCTCGCCCTCATCAAGGGGAGCTCGCACAGCCGGTTTCCCCTATGCGAACGCGGCCTCGACACCGTCGTGGGTTTCGTCCACGGCAAGGATGTCCTGGAGCGGATGCTGGACGGCGGGGATGTGGACCTGCGCAACCTCGGCCGCGAGCCGCTCCTGGTCCCGGATACCATGGCCCTTTCCGACCTGCTGGTGGCCATGCAGGAAAAGCGAGTCCACCTGGCCGCGGTGGTGGATGAACATGGCACGGTAGTAGGACTCGCCTTCCGCGAAGACGCCCTCGAGGAAATCGTCGGTCCCCTCGGGGACGAGTTCGACGACGAAGCGCCGGAGTTCCATCCGGTGGGCGAGGATGTCTACGAGGTGCGGGGGCGCATGGCCTTCCCGGATCTCTGCGCCCGCCTGGAAATCGACGTCGACGATGACGAGGGCGAGGAGACCGTGGCCGGTTGGATCACCGCCCAGCTGGGCCGCATGCCCGGAGTCGGGGATGAGCTATCCATTGCGGGCTGGCACATCCGGGTGGAGACACTCGAAGGGCGGCGTATCGAGAAGCTCCGCTTCACCCGGGCCACCGTCGCGGAAGCGAGAGAGGACTAGTCCAGCGAGGGCGGGAGGCCTCGTGCTAGAATCCTCCGACTCGAGTTCCCCGCGCCGTCAACACACCACAGCGTCTGCACCACTTCGCGGGTCCCCATTCCGAGGTCGATATGAAAGCACTCCTGCTCCGCTCACCCAGGCGGGCATTGGCCCTGGCAGCCCTGTTCGTCCTTCTTGCGTTGTGCTCCCGCCCGGTCAGCGCCCAGGGACCGATCGCCTCGGGGCAAACCCTGGTCGGCGAGATCGTACCCACCAGCGATGTCGACGGATGGACGTTCCATGCCGACGCCGGGGATGCCATTGTCATCCGGGTCGGGGAAATCAGCGAAGCCGGTAGCTTTCGCCCCAAGATCACGCTCCTGAACCCGCTTGCCGTCACCATGGACACGCGGTCGAGCAACATCGCCGCCGAGATTGCCGTCACGGCGACGGTCAGCGGTGTCCACACCGTGGTCGTGGAAGACCTGAACGGCACCTCGGCGACCGGCGTCTATCGACTGACCCTGGTTCGCAGCGGCGTTCCGGCCACTCTTTTTGCCGGGGATGAAGGCGGCCCGCTGACCAATGGTGCTGTCCATACCGGCACGATCGGGGTCGGCGAGCTGGATATCTGGACCCTGACCGCCAACGCCGGTGACGCCATGGTGGCCCGGATGGGGGAAGTCACCTCGGCCAGCCCCTTGTCGCCACAGCTGCGGATCTACAGCCCCACCGGGGCCCGACTGGACCTTGCCAGTTCCGCAGTTGCCTCGGAGGTCGTGGCCACGGCCGATACCAGCGGTCTCTACCTGGTTGTCGCGGGTGACTTCAACTCGACCAACCTCGTTGGATCCGGTGACTACCGGCTCAGCCTGGCCATGACCGGATCCCCGGTTGTCGTCTCGCCCGGAGATGAGGGTGGGCCCCTGACCAACGGAGCCTTGCATACCGGGACGATTGAAACGGGCGGTCTGGATGTGTGGACGGTCACCGCCAACTTGGGCGAGGCGATTGTCGTCCGCATGGGAGAGGTCGTTGGGGGCAGCTCCCTGTCGCCACAGCTTCGGATCTTCAGCCCAACTGGAGCCCAGGTGGGTCCCGCCAGCTCCGCCTTCGCCGCGGAGGTGGTGGCGACAGCCGCCGCAACCGGGACGTACCTGGTTGTCGCCGCCGACGGTAACTCGACCAACCTGATCGGGTCCGGCGACTACCGGCTCAGCCTCGCCAAGACGGGTAGTTCTGTCGTTGTTTCTCCGGGCGATGAAGGCGGGCCGTTGGACGGTCCGCTGAAGTCGGGTGTGATCGAGGTGGGCGATCTCGACGTCTGGACCCTTGTCGCAGGTGCGGGCTCGACGATCTGGGTGACCATGGAGGAAGCGATCGCCGCAAGCGACCTGTCGCCTTCCCTTCGGTTGTACGATCCCGACGGGGATCTTCTGCAGAGCAGTACCGGAACTGCCCTGGCACAGATCTCCGAGGTCGCACCGACCACCGGCACCTACCTGGTAGTCGCCGGCGACCAGAACACTACCGCTCTCAAGGGGGAGGGTCCGTACTGGCTGGGGCCCTCTGCCGCACTGGATGCGGGGGCGCCTACACCCGCTCCCAACGCGCTCAGCTTCGCCGCCCCCTCCCCCAATCCGGCGCGGGGAGCCAGCATCCTTGAGTTCCACACGGCTACGCGCGGTCCCGTCCGAGTGGAGATCTTCGACATTGCGGGACGCAGGGTCGTGTCCCTGGCCGACCGCGAGATGGAAGCGACCACGGTTCGACTTCGATGGGATGGCCGGGACGCGGAGGGAAGAGACGTCGCCCCGGGTGTCTACCTGGTCCGGGTCACCGCCAGTAGCGCGGTGATCACACGGAGGATCGTGCGGATCAGATAGCCGCCGTCCTAGTCCTGGGGTTCGAACACCCCTTCCACCATGAACATGTCCGCCGTGTCCGTATCCCGTGTGTAGACCACGTACTTGCCGTCCGCGGACCAGCCGCCGTTGTGGACGTGCCACTCCCCGTCCCCGAAGGTCACCTGCTCCGCCTCCCCCACCACGGTCGGCAGACCGGATGCGTCCGGGGTCAGGTGCAGGAAATGCAGGTTCATGTTGTAGTGACTGGTTGCACTGCAATAGCTGACCGTGCTCCCGTCCGCGGACACCTCGAACTCGATCTGCGGCTCGGTAGTCAACGTGACACGGTTCCCCGTCGCCAGATCCACGCCATGCATCTCGCCCACGCCCTGGTTGTCGTGGGTCTGGACGATCACGTGTGAGTCATCCCGGTACCAGCCGAAGTGCCTGACATCCTTCAGCACGACGCGGGCCTCGTTCGTCTCCCGGTCCAGGACCCACAGCGAAGGGCGATTGTTGTCCAAGGCCACGAAGCCGATCAGCCTCCCGCTGGGTGACCAACGAACGCTCCCCCCAGCCTGGGTTTCGCTCATTGGGCGCGCCGCTCCTCCGCCCGCCGGGCTGATCCACAGGTGATTGCCCGGTCCCGCCCCTCCGTCCCGTGCCGAGACGAAGACAATCTCGGTTCCATCCGGTGACCATTCCGGAATCCCATCAAGACCGGGACTGTCGGTGAGCTGGGTCTCCTTGCCGGAAGCCAGATCCAGGACCCAGACTTCCATGTCTCCGGTGCGGGAAGACATGTAGGCGACCCGCGACCCATCCGGAGAAAACCTCGCCCCCCCGTTGTCCGCCGTGTGCGCGGTCAACCGACGCTCTTCTCCGCTGGCCACATCCCGCAGATAGAGGTCGGTCTGGTGATCATAGGTATTGTAGAGGACCTTCCCGCTGCGGGAGGCCACGGCCTCCCCCGCCCGTCCGGCCCCCCCCACCAGGGCAACGGGAGTCTCGGACCCCAACCGGAGCATCCAGATGCTCTGGCTCCCCACCGTCCGCCCCCACGCGGAAAAGATCAGACTCCTGGAGTCGGGAGACCACGCGGGGTAGCCCAGGGAAACCGCCGTCTCCAGGATCACCCCCCCGCCATTGCCGGGCAATACCTCGCTGAGTCCACTTCCGTCGGCGGCGATGACAAACAACGAACTCTCTTGCCTCATCCCCCGCGAGAATGCAATCCGTTCCCCATCGAAGGACCACGAAGCATCGACGTCCCAGCTCCCGGGCGGCGGGGTGGTCAACTGGATCTTCTCGCCGCTATCCGCGTCGACCTTCCAGATGGACTGGGCGCCGGTCGTATCCTGGATGGAGCAGAGAAAGAAACGGCCGTCTGGCGACCAGGGAGTGGCCCCAACCCCGGTGTTGCTCGAGAGACCGGGGGTATGCAGGTCCACGAGCTTGCGCGTGTTGCCGCCCAGGGGTGGGATCAGGTACACCGAGTGCGTGCCCCCCCGTGAGGACGTGAAGGCGATCCAGCGATTATCGGGCGACCACCGCGGGGCCATGTCATCGGCCTCGCTGGCCACCAGATGAATGGGGTCTCCCCCGGTGGTGGAAAGTACATAGATGTCGGCGGGTCCCGAGGCCGAGTGGCTGAAGGCAAAGAAGCTGCCGTCCGGGGACCAGGTGCCCTGTTCCTCCACCCCGACCAGGCTGGTCAGGGGGCGGGTCTTGAGCAGGCCCAACGGTTGTGGTCCGCGGTCCCCCAGGACCGACACCAACCCGAACGCCAGGGCGGCCACGGCGATCACCGCGACCCCCAACCCGCCCCACTTGCCCACTCCCCGGCGCGGCGCGGCCACCGCGGCGTTCACGGTCATGGAGCTGCTGTCGCGCCGCAGCCGTTTGAGATCCGTCATGAGATCCGCCGCGCTCTGATAGCGGAGTTCGCGGTCCTTCTCCAGCGCCTTGTTGACGATGCGCTCCATCTCGGCCGGCAAGTGCGGGTTCAGGCTCACCGGTGAGACCGGCGCCTTGTTGAGAATGGCATCGAAGATCGCTGCGGTGGTGCTGCCGGAGAAGGCCATCTGCCCGGTGGCCAGCTCGTAGAGCACGACGCCCAACGAGAAGATGTCCGTCCGGCCGTCGACGTCCTTTCCGAGGGCCTGTTCCGGGGACATGTAGCTGACCGTCCCTACGGCCTGGCCGGCACTGGTGAGCTCCTGCCCCACTTCCACGGTGCGGTCGGCCGCACCCGCCTCGTTGGTCCTGCCCGCCGGCATGACGATCTTGGCCAGGCCGAAGTCCAGGATCTTGGCCTGCCCCCGGGGGGAGAGGATGATGTTGTTGGACTTGATGTCCCGGTGGATGATGCGCTTGGCATGCGCCGCATCCAGGGCGTCGGCAAGCTGGATCCCCGCCTCGACGAGGGTCTCGAGGTCCAACGGACCCTGGGCTGCCTTCTGCCCCAGGGTCACTCCCTCCACGTACTCCATGACGATGTAGCGCCGCCCCTCCCACTCGCCGATGTCGTGGATGGTGCAGATCCCCGGGTGGTTGAGCGCCGAGGCGGCCCGCGCCTCGCGCAGGAAACGCTCCACCAGGGCCGGGTCGTCGCCGGTCTTCTCGGGAAGGAACTTGAGCGCGACGAACCGGTCGAGGCGCGTGTCCTGCGCCTTCCACACCTCTCCCATCCCGCCCTCGCCCAGCTTCTCGGCAATCTCGTAATGGAGAATCGTCTTTCCGATCAAAAGGGCCTCCAAAAACGCAGCTAGGGTTTGCGCAGGAAGTAGGTCACCGTCTTGGTGGTGAGGTCGTCCCGGGAGTAGCCCGCGTCACCCAACTCGCGCGCGAGTTCCTGGGTCAAGAGCGCCTCCCCTTCCCGCTCCTCCACCGCCTCTTCCACCCGCAGCGACTCCCCGAACACTCGGTCGTAGTCCGCGCGACACAGCCGATTGAGATAGACATTGGCCGGGAAGCGCCACTCCCGTAGGTGGTCCCAGGGCGGGACCCGGGTGGACGGCGCCGCATCCGGGCGGGCCCATTCCAGGTGATGCCCGCCGGAGAGACACGGAAACAGATGCGGCACGATCACCGCCACCCCGGTCGGCTTGAGGACCCGGGCCACCTCGCGCGCCGCCCCGGCGATGTCCTCGATGTGCTCGAAGACCGCCATGGAGTAGATGAAGTCGAAGGTGTCGTCCTCGAAGGTCATCGCGGTGGCGTCCATGATGCGCACGTCCACTTCGGAAAGCGGAAGCTTCCGACCGTAGGCCGAAGCCAGCCCCTTGAAGTACGCGCGGTCGAAGAGCACATGCCGGGCCAGGGATTTCACCGCGCGTTCGGGGCCGTTGCGCTTCCAGCTCGAGCCGAACACTCCGGGTCCCATGCGGAAGGTGGGCACCTCGGAATCGATCCCGGTCACCCGCGCTCCGTCCATGTGGAAGAGCAGGGTCTGGCTCGCCTGCTGGCCGCAGCCCAGATCCAACACCCGTGCCTGGGCCGGCTCAACCGGGGTATAGCGACGCAACCAGTCCAGCACGTTCCCGTGATGACGAATCGCCCCTTCCGCATTGGAGAACAGGTTCCGGCGATGCGCGCGGTACAGGCCCCAGGCACCGGTCACCCTGGCGGCCAGGCCGATGGGCTGGCCACTCATGGTGGATCGGGGTTCGTTGTGGGGTAACTGCGCCATGAGTGCCCAAGGATACAGGTCTGGAGAGACGTGCCGAGGCAGAACAATAGCACCGTCTCCCCGGTTTTCGGGATCGTGATAGTGTCCCTAAACAGTTCCCAGGGAGCCTTTTACTCGTGAACGCCAATCATTCCACGTCAAGCGTGCGGGACGCCGATACCCGCGATCTCCCCCCGATCGTGGGACGCAGGCCGTCCAGTCACGGCGCGGACAGCCGAAGCGGGACCCCCCTGGTACCCGAGGTCTACCGCGAAGCGAGTCGCCGCCTCGCCGGCATCGCTCTCATCTACGCCGGCGCCTACTCCATCGTCCACACGGCGATGTACGTGCTCACACGCTCGGAATTCGGGGACCACGCGCCGTCACACCACCTGTTCCACACCCTGACCGGAGTCTCGGTCACGGTGGCGCTCGTGGTGGCCTGGCTGGCCCGCAGCGAGCGCATCCCCTTCCGGCTGTTCCCCTGGGCCGCGATCACCTTCCAGGTCGCCGGTACCCTGGGCATCGTGGCCGGCTACCTGGCCTGGCCTGCCATTACCCTGTTTGTCATCGAGCGGATCGCCTCCCAGGTCGGGATCGAGGTCGCCACGCTGACCGAAGCCATGTCCCAAACCCAGATCGACATGCTGGGCTTCGCGGGCATCGCGTGGTGCTGGGTGTGGATGCTGGTCACGCCCCTGGTCATTCCGCTGCCTGCCCGCGCGGCGGCCCTCGGCACCGTGCTCTCGGCGGCTTCGATTATCGCCGTTCCGGTGATTGCCCTGCAGATCAGCGACGCGATCCCGGAGCTGCGCGCGTGGGCGCCCGGTTACCTGACCCGGATGGCGGTCTCCACCCTGGTCGTGGCCGCTATCGGGATCGTGGGCTCACGCATCGTCTACCGGTTGACCCATTCGCTGTCGCGGGCCCGACGGATGGGGAGCTACCACCTGGAAGAGAAGATCGGCGAGGGAGGCATGGGGGAGGTGTGGCGCGCGCGGCATCGCATGCTGGCCCGCCCCGCGGCGATCAAGCTGATTCGTCCCGAGGCACTGGGGGGTCTGGAGTCGGCCAACGTGGCCATGGCCCGTTTCGAGCGCGAAGCCCAGGTCATCGCCACCCTCACTTCGCCCCACACGGTGAGCCTCTACGACTTCGGGATCACCGAGGGGGGGCGGTTCTATTACGTCATGGAACTCCTGGACGGGATCGATCTGCGCAGTCTGATCGAACGCTTTGGCGCGCAGCCCGCCGACCGGGTGAGACGCTTCCTCATCCAGGCCTGTCACTCCCTGGCCGACGCGCACCGGGCCGGGGTCCTTCACCGGGACGTCAAGCCGGGGAACCTCTTTGCCTGTCGGCGCGGCGCGGACCTCGATGTGATCAAGGTGCTGGATTTCGGTCTGGTCAAGGAAATCGGGGCGCGGTCCGATGTCCAGTTGACCGAAGAAGGCATCACCACCGGAACCCCCGCCTTCATGCCACCCGAGATGGCCCGCGGCGACACCGTGGATGCACGCGCGGACCTCTACTCCCTGGGCTGCGTGGCCTTCTGGCTGCTGACCGGACGCCTCGTCTTCGAAGGCGAGGGCGCCCTGGCCATCATCACCAAGCACGTCTCCGATCCGGCGCCGGCGCCGTCGTCCTGCACGGAGCTGCCCATTCCCGAGAGCCTGGATCGGTTGATCCTGGAGTGCCTGCAAAAGGACCCGGCCCGGCGCCCGGCCAACGCCCTGGCCCTCTTGGAGCGTCTGGAAGCGTGTGCGACCGACCCCGTGGACGCGTGGACTCCGGAGCGGGCCGCCCTCTGGTGGTCCACCCACTTCCCCGAAAGCGTCTGAGCCCAGGAACACCATGACCAAGCAATTCCCCTCTCCCGTCACCACCATCTTCTCGCGCCGCGTGCGCCCGGGATTCGAGCCCCAGTACGAGGAGTGGCTGACCGGGATCACCCACGCCGCCGCCCACTTCGCGGGGAACCAGGGGACGACCATCCTGCGTCCCGGTGCGGGGCGCCCCGAATACATCGCCATCGCCCAGTTCGACTCGGCCGAGAACCTGGAACGGTGGCTGGTCTCCCCCGAACGCGAGGGCTGGCTGGCCAAGCTCGGGTCCATCACCCTGGACTCGGAAGAGGTGTCCTCGCTGACCGGCATGGAGCGCTGGTTCACCCTGCCGGATCGATCGGTGACGCAGGCGCCCGCCCGCTACAAGACGGCGGTGCTGGTGCTGGTGGGGCTCTATCCCCTGGTGCTCATCCTGAACCCGATCCTGGAACCGCTGACCGGATCCTGGCCCCGCGAGCTGCAGGTGCTCGCCTCGCTGGTGGTGTCGGTGCCGATCATGGTCTGGGGGGTCATGCCCTGGCTGACCCGGCTGTGCTTCCGCTGGCTCTATCCCAGGCACAAACCGAGCCGGCTCACCCGGGAGCCACGGGACGAGGCGTGAACGGCGGCGGCGTCCCGCCGGGTCAGATCTCCAGATCGTCCAGGCTGGACGGGGCCGAGCCGCGGTACATGGTGGCCAGACGTTCGTAGAGCGGCACCCATCCCTCGGCGTTGACCCCCAGTCCCCGCGCCTGGCGCCCCGCTTCTTCCGCTTCCGCGGGAGAGCCCAGCAGCTTCAGGACCACATACCGCAGGTAGGCCACTCCGGGCGACTCCGGGGCTTTGTTGATGTTGATGCGGGTCATCTCCAACGCCCGGTGATCCCCCCGACAGGCCCGCACCGTGACCAGACCGTCCTGGATGAAGTGCGAGTTGGGATTGATCTTCTCCGCGGCGAGAATCGCCTCCTCCGCTTCCTCGAGCCGACCCATGGAGCTGAGGATCTCGCCGAGGCCGGTGAGGTACTGGAAATCGCTGGGGTTGATTTCCAGATACCGACGGGCCTGGGCCTCGGCCGCTTCCCCCGCCTTGCGGGCCCCCGCGATGTCGCCCAGCCCCAGTCGTGCCCAGGCGAGGTTCTTCTCGGCCACGACCGGAGGCTCGGCCCCGCCCAACTCCAATGACTTCTCCGCCGCGACCCGTGCCCGGTCGTAGTTGCCCAGCCCCAGCTCCGCGTAGGCCAACCCGTCCCAGGCCGCGGGGAGCGAGCTCCCGTAGAGTTCACGCTGGGCCAGGGGCATGCGACCGAGGGCGTCCTCGTACACCTCGCGCGCACGCACGCAGTCCATGACCAGGATGTACATCTCGCCCAGCTTGACCAGGCTGCCGAAATGATCCGGGCCCAGTTCCACCGCCCGCCGCAACCACTCCACCGCACGCCCCTCTTCTCCCAGGACTTCGCTCACGCACAGCGCCGAGAAATGCAGGATGAACGGATCCAGCGGATCCCGTTCCACCGCGGCCAGGGCGGCGCGCCGGGTGGTGTCGAGATCGCCGGTGTAGGCCGCGGTGTAGGCGCGCACCAGGTGGGCGAAGGCTAGGTTGGGGTTGAGCTGGATGGCCCGCTCCACCTTGACCTTCCCCTCGGCGTAGTTGCCGCGCACGGATTCCCCCAGGGCCAGCACCGCGGTGGCCATGGCCGAATCCGGATCGCCCTTCTGGGCCAGGGCCGCTTCGCCAAGCGCCTCCTCCAGGATCTCCGGCTTGCGTTCGAAGCGAAGGAACCGCTTGAGCAGGGCCAGGGCCAGTCGCGACCGGGCGCGATGGAAGTGGGGGGCGATGACCAGGGCCTCGCGCAGGCACTCCTCGGCACGACGCACCGAGAACCCGGAGGTGTCGTCCAGGAAGGCCAGGCCACGCTGGAAGAGTCGCAACGCCTGGGCCGGCACCGGTTCCAGGGGCCGTTCGGTGGTGGCGTGGGTGGACGACCGCCACGCCGCCGACTCCCCGGCCTCCCGGGGCGTGTCACTCCGCGCCTCCTTGAGCGCGCGGGTGAGGCCGTGGGAAAGCCGGTCCTGGATCTCGAAGAAGGTGTCCTCGGTGCCGTCTTCCTGTTCGGACCAGAGGACCGTGCCGTCCGGCGCGGCGAGGAGCTGCCCGGTCACCCGCACCCGATCCCCCACCCACCGTGCGGTGCCCATGCAGATCCGCCCCGCCCCCAGCTTCGCCGCGGCCTGGAGGGCGGAGGACTGGAGCTCGTGCGTGCCCACCCGGTTCAGGGCGCGCACCGCGGCGGCGGCGACCACCTTCACGTCCTTGCGGCTGGACAGGGCGGTGGTCAGGGCCTCGGCCAGGCCGTCGCCAAAGTAGGCCCGTTCCGGCGACGCGCCCACGTTCTCGAAGGGATGCACGATGATGGTGCGCGAATCGGCTTCAGCGTGCGCGGGGCCTCCGGTCGGAAACCAGATGTCGGTCTCGGTGGCCACGAGTTCCATCTCGGCGCTCTCGTCGTTCCAGTTGATGCGTTCCCAGTCGGCGAACGTGTTGGCCAGATCCTGGGCCGACGCGGGACGACCGGCCCGGTTCTTGGACAGCATGCGATCGAGGGTCTCGATCACGAACACCGGGGTTTCCGGGCGCAGGTCCCGCAGGTCCCGGTGGGGTTCGTGGACAATGCGATAGAGGAGCGTCTCCGGCGTACCCACCCCGAACGGCAAGACCCCGGTGAGGGCGTTGAAGAGCACGGCTCCCAGCGAGAACAGGTCGCTACGACCGTCGAGTTCCTCGCCCCGCACCTGCTCCGGACTCATGAAGGCGGGGGTGCCGACCACGGTCCCGTCGCGGGTCAACTCCACCGAGGCCTGGATCCGGGCCAACCCGAAGTCCAGGATCTTCACCGCACCCTTGCGGCCAATCATGAGGTTGGAGGGCTTGAGATCCCGGTGCAGCACATCGCGCGCGTGGAGTTCGGCCAGCCCCTCGCAGACCTGTCTCCCCAGGGTGGCCACCTCGGACAGGGGCATGCGTCCCCGGTCCAGGCGCTGGTGCAGGGTCTCCCCTTCCACGTACTCCAGGGCGAGATAGACGCCCCCCTCGGGGAGCCAACCCACCTCGTAGACCGTGATGATCGAGGGGTGGTCGACGGCCGAGGCGGCGGTGGCCTCGCGGATCATGCGCTCCACCGCACGCGCATCGCCGATCCGGTCCGAGCGCACGCACTTCACCGCGGCGCGCCGGGGGAAGATCTCATGCTCCCCCAGATACACGTCCCCCATGCCACCCTGACCCAGGTGGTCGGTGAGCTTGTAACTCCCGACGACGGTACCGAGCACGCGTTGCACTCCCGATCAGATCGAATTGTTGCAGAAGGGAAATCGCTGCCCGAAGTCTACCGCATTCGCCGGGGGGCGCCGGTCAGGCCAGGTCTTCGATCTTGGCCCCTCGGGCGTTGGATTTGATGGACTTGATCCCGGTCTCGCGCCCCGAAGTGGATGCGTACATTTGGCTTCGACCAATCACCTCACCGTTCCTGGCCACCATGGTGAAGCAGGGGGCACCGCTCTTGGCCACCTTGCGGTCGTAGCACTTGTCGGCGCTGCAGTTGGCCTTGACCGACTTGATGCCGTTCAGGGCGCTGGCCTTGGTCTTGTACCGCTCGCTGGTGAGCACGATCTTGCCGTTGCCGGCCTTGAGGTTCCACATGAACTGCTGACCGGACTTCTTGACCACGAACTTGCCAGGCATGGAGGGCCTCCGTTGGGTTGAGGTTTCCCAGCCATTCTAGGAGACCCCCCCGGACGGCTCAAGGCGAGGAAGGGAGAAAGGAAGAAGGAGCAAAGAAAAAGCCCCCGGCACGGCCGGTGGGGCTGAAGAATTGGTGCACCGCCAGGGAATCGAACCCCCGAACCCACTGATTAAGAGTCAGTTGCTCTGCCAATTGAGCTAGCGGTGCACGTAAGCGGCTGCGAAGCCTACACCAGCGCCCCTCGGGCCGCAACCCTGGCCCCCCCGGGACACACGGCATGCAACTTGCCCGACTCCCGGGCGGAACCCGAAGGGTCCGGATGACGTTCTATTGGGTACCCATCGCGGAGGCCCAAACCCCCGGCCATGAGGAGGACTCCATGCCGCTGCATCTCATCCCGACCCCGGCCCCCCAGGGCCGTCTCGACTCCCTGGCCCACCTGGTGGGTCGGGTGACCTGGCTTCTCGTCGCGGGGGTCCTCGTGGCCGGCGCGGGCAAGCTGCTCTTCTTCCCCGGATCGGCCCGGGTGGAGCCCGCCGCCCGCACCACCGTGGCGGCGCCACCGCTCATGCCGGAGGTGTTGGACGCGGCGCTGGCCGGGGCCCTGGTCACGTGCCGCGAGATCGCGGTGGCCGAAGCGGAGCAACGCATGGCCGCCTGGCACACGGATCTCATGCAACGGGTCGACGACGACTACCTGGACTGGTACTTCGGCTACTGGACCCAGAACACCCTGGGCCTCAAGGCTCTGTGGCACGGCACGCTCCACGCGGTGCACCCGGCCAGCCCCAGCGCCGAGGACCGGCTGCGGCAAACCGTGCGCACTGAGTTCGCCGCACGCGTGTTGCGCCCGGCCATCGCCCAGCGGGAGCTGGAGCGCATGACCGGCGAGGTCATGGACGTCTACGTGGCGGCGTTGGCCCAGGCCCTGGACGCGGTACCGGAGACCCGGCGCATTCCCCGCGGCGACTGGAACGCGTACCTGGCCGACATCGGATCCCTGGTAGGAACCACCGAGGCCGCCCGCAGCGTGGACCTCCCGGCCAAGGCGATGGTGGCCGCCTCGGTGGGCGGCGGCATGGTGGTGGCCCGGGCTGCGGCGCCGCTCGCGGCGCGGTGGGGAGCCGCGTCGGCCGGTCGCATGGCCGGGGCGGGACTGGCCCGAGGCGGGACCCAGTTGGCCGCGGTGGCGGGCGGGCGTTTCCTGGGACCGGTCCTGGGGGGTGGGATCCTGGCCTGGGACGTGTGGGATCACCACCGCACCCGCGCGACCCAACGACCGGTGCTGCGGCAGAACCTGGAGGACTACCTGCGCGAGTTGGAGCACGTGCTGCTCTATGACCCGGAAGCCGGCGTGCTGTCGGTGGTGCAGGACTTCGAGTTGTCGGTGAGGATGTCACTCCCCCCGGTCTAGGGAACCCGGTCCAGGAACAAGAGAAGCCCGGACCCCGTGGGCCCGGGCTTCGTGTCCATCCCGAAACGATTGCCCGACTGGATGGGCTCACCTAGAACGGCAGGTCGTCATCCTCGGGGGGCGAACCGCCGCCCACCGGAGCCATCTGGGGACCGCCCCCCTTGCCCTGGCCATAGTCGTCCGACCCGCCACCCCCGCCGGAACCGCCTTCGCCGCGACCGCCGAGCATGACCATGTCGTCCGCCTTGACCTCGGTGGAGTACCGGTCGTTGCCTTCCTGGTCCTGCCACTTGCGGGTCTGGAGACGGCCCTCGATGTAGACCTGTCGCCCCTTGGTGAGGTACTGGCCGGCGATTTCGGCCAGCTTGCCCCAGCAGACCACCCGGTGCCACTCGGTCTTCTCGACCCGCTCGCCCGAGGTGCGATCGTTGTAGCTCTCGTTGGTGGCGAGGCGGAGGTTGGTCACGGCGGTGCCGCTCTGGGTGTACCGCTGCTCCGGATCGGCCCCGAGGTGACCAAGGAGAATGACTTTGTTGACGCTGCGCTGTGCCATGTGGATTCCTTTCTGCAACCGGGCCAATTCAGGTCTCCGGTCGGTTCCGACGGGGATCCGGTAAACGACGGGCCGTCGGACGGGGGAAGTCGGTCTTCAGGGCGGCGCCCCCGGTTTGGAAGGCTGGGAGCGGTCGCCGAAAGCCTGCTTGGACATTAGCTTTCCGGCCCAAGTGGGTCAAGCGGGAGCGTGCGGGGCAAGGCGGAGACACCGCCCGCTCGGGGGGCGCGGTTCCCTTGAGATCCTGCGTTGTTTCCACCCCGACGCCAGTGTTAGGCTACTCTGCCGTTTTGACCCTCCCGGGTCGAGCTTTTTTCGGCTTCGGGGCGTGGCGCAGTCTGGTAGCGCACCTGCTTTGGGAGCAGGGAGTCGTAGGTTCGAATCCTATCGCCCCGACCAGATTCGCGCGGAATGCGCAAGGACCGGGAGTATTGTGGTGGGTGTAGCTCAGTCGGTAGAGCACTGGATTGTGGTTCCAGTTGTCGCGGGTTCAATCCCCGTCACCCACCCCACTTTGCCCCGCGGGTTGCGCGGAACCCGAAGATCCAGCTGTTGCTGACGGAGCCCGGGGCTTCGTCCACGGTTCGTGACCCCGTAGCTCAGTTGGATAGAGCAGCGGACTTCTAATCCGCAGGTCGTTGGTTCGAATCCAACCGGGGTCGCCATCCACGGTGCATGCCCCCCCAACCACGGGGTTCGGGCCCATCCACACGACCAGTTCCCTGACACCGGAGGTACGCAGTTGATCGGGAAGACCCTGGGCCACTACAAGGTCGGCGGATTGTTGGGTCGCGGGGGCATGGGGGATGTGTACCTCGCCGAGGACACCAAGCTGGGACGCGAGGTCGCACTCAAGATGCTGCCTCCCGCCCTGGCCGAGGACCCCGAGCGCCGGGAGCGATTCCTCAACGAGGCGCGCGCGCTGGCCGCGATCAGCCACCCCCACATCGTCACCATCTACAGCCTGGAGGAAGTCGAAGGGAACCACTTCCTCTGCATGGAGCTCATTCGCGGACGGACGTTGCAGGAGGAACAGCCTACCGGGGGGTACGAACCCCAGCGATGGCTGGAGATCGCGGTTCAGTTGACCGAGGCGCTGGCTTCGGCGCATGAACTGGGCGTGGTCCACCGGGACCTCAAGCCCTCCAACCTCATGTTCCAGCAGGACGGCCGGCTCAAGGTGCTCGACTTCGGGTTGGCCATGTTCGTGCACGCGGAACCCTCGCCCACCGACTCGGAGCAAACGTTGGCCGCCTCGGGCCCCCTGACCGAGGCCGGATCCGTCCTGGGCACCGTTCCCTACATGTCTCCGGAGCAGATCGAAGGCAAGACCGTCGATGCGCGGTCCGACCTCTTCTCGCTGGGGGTCATCTTCTACGAGATGGCCACCGGCAACCGCCCCTTCCACGGGGACTCCAATGCCGCGCTCATGTCCTCCATCCTGCGCGACAACCCGGCTCCGGTGACCCACCTCGCCCCCCGCTTCTCGGCCGACGTGGCCCGCATCCTGGGGCGCTGTCTGGAGAAGGACCCGCGACGCCGCTTCCAGACCGCGCGGGACGTCTTCAACGAACTGGAGCTGGCGCGCCCCACGCTCACCCAGGTGCCGGAACCCACCGAGACCCCGGTCGAACCGGTGACCGCGATGGCCAAGAAGTTCGACCACGACATCTATATCAGCTACGCCCAGCTCGACAACGAAGCCCAACTGGTGGGCCAGCAGGGTTGGGTTTCCGCCTTTCACCGTTCCCTGGAAGTCCGGGTGGGCCAGTTGTTGGGCACCAAACCCATCATCTTCCGTTCGACCCACGCGGATGGGGGCGCGGGCGACGGAGAGCCCAGCATGGAGGCCATCCCGGACAGCGCCCTCCTCATCACGGTGCTCAGCCCGCGCTACCTCAAATCGGAGTGGTGCAACCGGGAGCTGCGCCGGTTCATCGCCGCCGCAGGGGACCGACCCAAGTGGGGCAGCAAGTTCCGGGTGCTGAAGGTGGTGAAGACCCCCATCCAGCAGGACCCCCCCGAGATCCAACCGCTCACCCCCTACGAGTTCTTCAAGGTGGATCCGGAAACCGGGCGAGCCCATGAGTTCGACCAGATCTTTGGTCCCGAAGCCCAACGGGAATACTGGGCCCGCCTCGACGACCTGGCCCACGACATCACGCGGATGCTGGAAACCTTGCAGGAGGAACGCACCGAGGACACCCCGGACACTTCTTCCGCCGTGGTGGAATTGCCCCGTCCTTCCAGCGATGCCCAGACGCTCTACCTGGCCCCCACCTCGAACGACCTGCGGGAGGAACACGATGCCCTGCGGCGCGACCTGATCCGCCATGGCTATCGGGTCCTGCCCGAGCACCCCCTGCCGCTGGTGGGGACCGAACTCGACGGGACGGTGCGCGAGAGCCTGGCCAAGAGCCGGATGTCCATCCACCTGGTGGGACGCAACTACGGGATCGTTCCCGAGGGGGCCACCGCCTCCATCATCGAGCGCCAGGTGGACCTCGGAGGGGAACAGGCCAAGAGCGGCGGGTTTCACCAGATTCTCTGGATTCCCGCGGGGACCCAGGCCGCCGACGAGCGGCAGCGGGTGTTCCTGGACAGGCTGCGCGGCACGTTCGCCCTCGTCGAGGGTTCGGACCTCCTGGAGACCTCCCTGGAAGACCTCAAGACGGTGGTCCATCAGACCCTGAACCCGCCCGCCAAGCCGGCTTCGTTGCGCTCGGAGGACAGCGACGCGGAAGCGACCGGGGCGCATCATGTCTACCTGGTGTGCGATCAGCGCGACGAGGAGGCGACCGCTCCCCTGGCCGACTACCTGTTCGAGAAGGGATTCGAGGTCACCTTGCCCATCTTCGAGGGAGATGAAGCCGAAGTGCGGGAAGATCACGAGGAGAACCTGCGTTTGTGCGACGCGGTGCTGCTCTACTACGGCGCGGGCAACGAACTGTGGCTGCGACGCAAGTTGCGCGAGGTGCAGAAGATTTCCGGTCTGGGACGTTCCCGCGCCATGCGAGCCAAGGGAGGTGTGGATCGCCCCACTGGGGAGCCCATCCAAGAACCGCTTTCGCACCCGGGATACCGTGGTCATGGCGGGTGCGGAGACTTTCCGTCCCGAAGCGCTGAAACCGTTTCTCACCGCTCTGGGAGGTGCGTCATGAGCCGCCAGGATCTCATCGGCTCCCGGATCGCCCACCTGGATCGCTTCAACCCGTTTCCCGGCCTCCGACCCTTCGAGGCGGACGAGGATCACCTGTTCTTCGGGCGGGAACGGGCCACCGACGAGCTGTTGCGCCGCCTGCACACCACCCGCTTCATCTGCGTGCTGGGGAGTTCGGGCAGCGGCAAGTCGTCCCTGGTGCGCTCCGGCCTCATTCCGTCCCTCTATTCGGGTTTCATGGTCCAGGCCGGGTCCTCGTGGCGGGTGGCGGTGTTCCGGCCCGGGGAAGACCCCATCGGCAACCTCGCCCAGGCCCTGGACCACCCGGACGTCCTGGGGGACACGGAGCTCGCCGGCGCCAACCGGATGCTGCTGGAAACCACCCTGCGACGCAGCGATCTGGGGCTGGCCGACTGCGTCCAGCACGCCCATCTTCCCGCGCACGAGAACCTGTTGGTGGTGGTGGACCAGTTCGAGGAGTTGTTCCGCTTCAAGGACAGCCGGCGTGAGCACGGATCCCGGGACGAGGCGGTGGCCTTCGCCAAGCTCCTGCTCGGGGCGGCCAGCCAGAGTTCGGTTCCGGTCTACGTGGTGCTCACCATGCGCTCGGATTTCATCGGCGACTGCATGGAATACCCGGGGCTTCCCGAAGCGATCAACCAGGGGCAGTACCTCATTCCCCGCATGACCCGTGATGAAATGCGGCAGGCCATCGCCGGTCCGGTTGCGGTGGGGGGCGGCGAGATCGCTCCCCGTCTGGTGGCCCGGTTGCTCAACGAGGTGGGCGACGACCCGGACCAGCTCCCGGTGATCCAGCACGCGCTCATGCGTACCTGGGATCGGTGGGAAGCGAACGATCCGGAGGACGGCCCCCTGGACATTGCCGATTACGAGGCCGTGGGAACCATGGCCAGCGCGCTGTCCCGCCACGCGGAGGAAGCCTTCGACGAACTGGGCGACGACGCGTCGCGGGAAGTGGCCGAGCGACTCTTCAAGGCCCTCACCGACCGGAGCGCCGATGGGCGCGGGGTGCGACGTCCCACCGCGGTCTCCGAGGTGGCGGCCATTGCCGGGGTGGACACGGCCACGGTGAGCCGGGTGGTGGATGTCTTCCGTAAGCCGGGTCGGTCGTTCCTCATGCCCCCCAGCCGGGTCGCCTTGACCCCGGACTCCATTCTCGATATCTCGCATGAGAGCCTCATGCGCAACTGGGAGCGCCTGACCGAATGGGTGGAGGAATCCCACGCCGGCAAGTCCTTCAAACGACTGAGCCGCGCGGCGCAGCGCTACGAGCGTGGGGAAGGCAGCCTGTGGGTCGATCCCGAACTGGCCCTGGGCATGCAGTGGCTGGAACGGCAAAAGCCCACCGAGGTGTGGGCCGACCGCTACGAGCCCCACCTCGACAGCGCCCTGCGGGTATTTTGCCTTTTTGAATTGGTTTTTTGGCGAGCATTTTTGGCTTCCACAACGCTTGCATCAATAATGCTGATCGTCCCAGTCTGAATCATGGCCCCCTTGGCCTGAAGCTGGGCGTTAACCTCGCTCAGAAGCTTCTCTTGTAGATCACAATTTCTTTTGCAAACCACACTCCAAAACCCTTTTTCGGAATCGGCTGATGGTCGAGTGGTCAGGAGTTGGGGCGTTCAGGGAAAGGCCGGTAAAGCGTTTGAATAAAAGGTCTCGCACCAAAAAAGGAGGTCCCCGTAGCCGAAGGCGTTTCGGGGAACCGGCTGCTTCTCAAGCTGCACATCGCTCAAGTTGTGCTATTTTTTTAACAGCGCCGCTTTGAAAAGCAGCAAAGGGGGATAGGCTTTTTTGCCCACTTGCTGTAACAGGTGGCTGTTACAAATGGGCGCCAGCAGGGCCTCAATCGCCTGCCAGTCGATCATTTCATGCACCCTGTCAAACTCCTCCAACAAGTCGTGCGCGGGAACAAAAGCATCCGCTAGAGACAAAGCCCCCAATTCCTTCCAAGCCGCAATCAACTTCATATGTTTGTTATTATAAATGATAACAAGCTTTGTTGGGTTTTGCAAAGGTCTCTTGTTATTTATCACTTCTAAAGCAATTCCACCACTTCCTTTGTGAAATATTCGGGCTAGAATAGCCCTATATGAGATGGAACCCTGAGAAAAGTGAGAAGCTCAGAGAGAGCCGAGGAATATCTTTTGAAGAAATAGCGGCTGCGTTTCAAATTGGAGCAAAATGCGAAGTAAGACCCCTGCATAGTCGATGGTTTTTCAATTTTTAGCTTTTCGGGCTGATTTTTCGTTAAAACTTCGGTTTGGGAGGGCTGGTTTTCACCAATTTTCCTTAATTCCCACTCTAATTTCCCCCGAATTTGGGGGTTTTTGCCCTTTTTGGGCGCAGTTATCCCCTAAAAACATAAATTCACCGCCTTTTTCACGTTGAAGCAGAGCCCGCTGAAGGCCCATTCGAAGTTGAGCTTCTTCGAGCCCAGATATCTCGCTCGGTTCAAGCCGTAGTCTCGCTTCAAAGTCCCGAAGCCCCGTTCGATTTTGTACCGGTAGCTGGAAATAGAGCGATTCCTGGCTTGATCCTTCTCATCCAGAGGTTTGCCCCGAACCGCCTTTTTCATCAAGCCGTTGGTCAGGTTTTTCTTTTTAAGGAGCTTTCTATTTTCAGCGCTCCAAAATGCCTTGTCCGCAAAGATAGTTGTTTTGTCTTTCAGCGGGATAGCCTCAATTAGGCTGCCAAGCTCCTTGCCGTCAAATCGACTGGCCGCCGTGGTGTGCCCACCCAAGTAAAAGCCATGCTTGGCATCCATCATCACGTGGGCCTTAAAGCCATAAATGGCTTTGCCCATTTTCTTGACCCAATTCGCTTCGGTATCGGCAGAATATTCAACCTGATGTTTCGGGCCGATTTGGGGCGTTTCCTCCTCCTTTCTGTCTTCGGGAATCAGGTTCACTTTTTTCGAGGCCGTCTCGAAGACTGGACTACGCTGGCATCAATGATTGCGCCGGTTTTGATCAAAAGGCCCGACTTTTCAAACTGGCGGTTAAGCAATTCCAGCAACTTTTGGTCCAGTTTTTTCTCAATTAGCGCATTCCGAAACCGGCAAATGGTGGTGGAATCAGGCTTAGCGCTGGTTAGAGAGAGGCCAACAAACTTCATGAAGGAAATGCGGTCGAACAAAGCATCCTCGGTTTGCGTATCGCTTAAATTATACCAGCGTTGAAGCATCAACACTTTTACCATCATCAAGGGCGGGTAGCCTTCAAGGCCAGTAGCATCCTGGTTTCGTCCCAAACGCTTCCGAACAACTCGCTCAATGGGGCTCCAGTCAATCAACTTCTCCACCTTGTCTAAAAATCCGGCTGAGGGGTGATTAAAAACCAGGGCATCGGCGAGGGTGAAAGATGTTTCGATTTTGCGCTTCATGAGGGCTTCTCCGCTAAAGTTTAACCAACTATAGCAAAATATATCAGTGTATTAAA
>CALOCN010000015.1:0-8894 GCA_942491735.1 Candidatus Eiseniibacteriota bacterium
ATGTCGGACCATCTGCGTACGCTCTCGTCACCCGAGCCCAGCCCGACCTGCGGTGAGACCAAGATCCTGGCCGGCCATAGGATTCGAGGTCAGCCATTACCTCGATCGGGTGTGCCCCGAAGCAGGCGCCGGGGACCAAAACGATAGCCCCTCCGACGGCCCCGAGCCCGAATAGAAACGAACAGCCAGCCCGGACGTGTTGTGGCTGTTAGTAAATTCCTTGTTGTTCCTCTCGAGCGCGTCCTACGGCGGGGCAATTCAGCGCATCGGCCCCTGGCCTCTGCCCACGTCGCGGCGGCGGCCATTGTCGAGCTTCATCCATGCCGGCTTCCGAAGCCCGGGCCACCCCGTCGAGCGTGGGGAACGCCGCAGCGTCCTCCTCGACATCGGGCGGATCCTGGCGGGCACATTGAGCGCGGACGACTTGTACGCGGCGGTCCATCGTGAGACCTCACGCGTGCTGCAGGCGTCCGGGTTCTATGTTGCGCTCTACGATCCGGCGCTGGTGACAAGCGCCACCATCGTCTATTTCTCGCCGACCGCGGCGAGGTGCGGCGTGTCCACGTCACGTTCCAGGGGGTCGGAGAGCGAGGTCCTGCGCACGGGCAAGCCCGTCCTGGTAGAGGACCGGCTGGACGACCTGTCCCTCATGCACCTGGGGGACGACGAGTCCGAAGTGACGCGCTCGGCCATCTCGGCACCCATGACCCACAAGGGACGGGTACTCGGGTCGGTGAGCGCCCAGAGCTACGCACCCAACACCTACTCCCGCGAAGACCTGGACCTGCTCCAAGGCATCGCCGACATCGCCGCGGTGGCTATCGACAACGCCCAGCACATCGCGGAGCTGGAGAAGCGTCGCCGGGAAGCGGAGCAGGTGGAGGAGATCGGTCGTGCGCTCACCAGTTCCCTGGACCCCAAGGAAGTGCTGGGCAAGGTGATCCAGGCGGTGCTCGGCGTCCTGAACGTGGACGGCGCGTCGGTCTGGCTGTGCGATGGGCCCATCGGGTGCGTCGCCAAGGTGGCCGAATCCGGCGGCGAGATCGCTCTTCCCCTGGGGCTCACGTGGGACCTTTCGGGGAGCCTGGAGCGGGAACTCCTCTACAAGCGGCGGGCCGTGGTGGTGGACGACCTGGCATCGTCCTCGCTGGTGCCACCGGGCTTGCGGGGCCATCTGGAGGCGGGGTCCGCCATGGGCGTGCCGTTGTTGGTGGGGGGCCGGGTCGCCGGCGTGCTCACCGAAGGCCCGCAATGCCCGTCACTTCACCGACGACGACACGGCTGTCATGCAGCGACTGGCCAGCCAGGCGTCGGTGGCCCTGGAGAACGCCCGCCTGCACTCCAATCTCCAGGCCCTGTCCCTCACGGATCCACTCCACGGGGCTGCCCAATCGGCGGCGCCTGCAGATCCACATGGACAAGGGTCGTCGCCGCACGCCGTGGCCGGAACCTGGTGGTCGTGGTGTTCGACCTGGACGACTTCAAGCACTACAACGACACCCTGGGTCACCTGGCGGGGGACGACATTCTGCGTGCCATTGCCCAGATCCTGGACGAAGAGAACCGTGCCATGAACCTGGTGGCCTGGTACGGAGGAGATAATTCGTCTCCCATCCTGTCGGACATCGCCGAGACGCTGGGACGGCGCCCGCCTCTACATCCGCCGCGTGACCGACCGGGTCGCCGGCGGACTTCGCCATAAGGGAGAAAGGCGTGACGGGTGAGCATCGGCGTGGCCGAGGTCGACCGTGCCAGCATGAGGCCCATGGACGACGTGGTCGGAGCGCCGACTCGGACATGTACCGCGTGAAGGCACTGCGCCAGAAAGGACGCCGCGCGCATCGTCGTGACCGCCGAATCCGCCGAATTCGCCGAAATCCGGGAGTTGTTGGACGTCGCCGTGGAGTTGGCCCAGGCCGCCGGCGACCACTCCCTGCGGTTCTGGTCATCTGGTGGTCCACTACGCCAAAGGCCGACGGCAACCCGGTAGCCCAGGCTGACCGGGAGGGGGAGCAACTGATCGAGCACCTCGCCTGCTACCCCGACAACGTCCTGGGCGAGGAGTACGGCGAGGACCACCCAGGCGCTGGATCCGCTGGATTCTGGACATCGCGACGCCACCCTGAGCTTCATGCGCGGCGTACGCCTGCACGGCGTGCTCGTCGGCGTGGAGGTGGACGGCCAGCCGGCGGTGGGCATGGGCCGCCCCGCCCTGCGCGAGGCCATCGCCGCCGGCGTCGAGCTGGAACTGCACGTGGAACGGAAATCCCTGCCGGGTATCCAGTGAAGACCCTGGAGGACGCCGTGGTGCTCACCACGGACCTGCGCACTACCTCCAGGACAACTCCGGGCCGGGTGGCCAGTTGGTATCCCGGAAACCCGCATTTCCCACACCTGGGGCGACTGCTATGGCCACGCCCTGGTTGCCACGGGCCAGGCCGAGGTCATGGTGGACCCCATCATGAACGTGTGGGACTGCGCCCGTTCTGCCATCATGACCGAGGCCGGAGGCCGTTTCCGTCACGGAGGTTTCCCGCCCGTGTCACGGCGGGTCCGCGGTGGCCACCAGCGGGGTGCTGCACGACGAGGTCTTGCGGGTCTTACGAGGCGGGTAGAATCGGATTCGGCCGGTGGCGCATCCCGCGCGCGGAGATCAACACCACGTAACCCGTAGTCCGACCAGCATTTACACTGCCAGACCCTACTACCACCCCGCCCCCCTGGGCCCCAGGTACTCCCGGACGAATTGGCCGTGCTCGGCGGCGTCCCGGGGGGAGCCCAGGTGATGGGTGGTCCCGGCGACACACCAGATGATGGCGTCGGACAACTCCAGCAGTTGGCGCACGTCGTGGCCTGACGTCACGATAGCCGTGCCCTGGTCGGCCAACTCCCGGAGGGCGGACAGCATGGTCTCCTGGTCCTTGGGTGCCACCCGGGCCAAGGGCTCGTCGATGAGCAGGCACACAGGCCGTCGGAGCATGGCCAGCGCCAGGGACGCACGCATGCGCTCACCCCCGGAGATCTCGGAACGGGTCTGGTCCTGGATGGGGCCGAGGCCCAGGCGCTCCACCACCGCGCCCATGGGGCCACCGAACGTCGCCTCCACCACACGAAGGTGTTGGCGCACCGTGAAGCCGTGGACCAGCAGGTGGTCCTGGGTCACGAAGAAGAGCCCCCGCCGCGCCATGGCCGCCGTGTCAGGCCGTTGGCCGGGGTGTAGTCGCCGAAGATGACCACGCCGTGGTCGCCCCGGAGGGTGCCCGCTGCGATACGCAGGAGGGTCGTCTTTCCCGAACCGTTGCGTCCCATGAGGGTCACGATCTTGCCGGCCTCGCCCCAGAACGAGGCGGCGCGCAGCACCTCCCGGTCTCCGAAGCGTTTGCCGACGCCCTCGGCCCGGAAGACGTAGCTCACGCCGCAGCCCACAGAAGGAGCTGGAAGGCGGCCTCGACGGCGCCCGCCACCGCCAGGACCAGCGCGTTCAGCCACCGTGGGGAGAAGCCCAGATTCGCCAGAAGGAGGTCCAGCCCCCGGGACCTCCGGTCAAGGTGGACCAGGACGGCCACCAGCGGCACCAGAGCCAGGGCCACCACCACGGCGACCGCAAAGCCCTGCCCACCGCCCGCGATGGCAAACGCCACGTGGATCCCCACCACATCCAGACCGAGGTCGGGACCAGGTCCCGCAGGAGGGCCGGGGTGGGGAGAACGCTTCTCATGGGGCGCCCACGGCGAGATCCTCCAGGTACGAGAAGGACCTAACCTATCAAATGGCACAATTGTCGGTTATGACGAAACGAAACAAGCTCAACACCCAGTCCCCCGGTGGGGGACGCACGAGTCGTGCCGACTGGAACGGTGGGGAATCTGCGAGGTTCTCCTTGCCACCGTCCACCCGAGGGGACAGGGGGGCGTCATTCGCCGGCACCGTCACCGCCAGGAGCCAGCGTTGACACCAACCCCGCCAGGGCTGCCGCCTCCTGTTCCGAACTCGCGATGATGCGGTCGGCCACCGCCTCGATGCGCTCCAGGGGAACGCTCCCCGCCGACTCCTTGATCTGCAGCCGCTCCAGTGCGCCCAACGCCTCGCCCACCTGGGCTGCTTCGGCCACGAACTGACGGGCGATGGACGCCAAGGTGGCGCCGGCGTCCACGATGATGTCGTCGGCCTTGTCTGAGAGTTCAGACAGGCGGCGGGACTCCACGACGTCCCGTATGCTGGACTCCAACACCGAGAGCTTCGCCTCGCAGTCGTTGAAGAAGCGCACGAGGACGTCGCTGCGTTTGTCCAACTCCCCCAGCGCCTCGCTGAACTTGGCGGACAGGCGCTCCGCCGTGGCCAACTGCCCCGCGTTGACGTCGCTGTTCGGGTCCTGACTCAACCGCTCCCGCCAATACGACTCGGACCGGCTGGCCTGCTCGTAGGCGTCCTCAGGGGTTGCCGCGCCTCGTACCACTCGGAGCCCGGCCCCATGGTGCGCTCCCGTTGAGCCTGAATCTCGGCCCGGAAGCGCACTGAGATGGCCTCGTGGATCGCCCAGGGCGCCTCGTCCACGAGCCACAGAACATGCGAGAAGCCGATTCCGATGGAGGTACCGGGTAGCCGGCTCCCCCACTGCCAGGCCCGTGACGGCGAACACCGCAGCCAGTGCCAGCGTCGCCCCATGGGCCAGATAGCTCTCGCCGAAGAGGACGTACGCCTGGATCACGCCGGCGTATCCCGCCACCAGGAGGGACGAGACGTATGGGGCCAGCCGGCTGCTTGCGTTCAGTACCGGCCGGATATCCGGGGCGTACCGATCGACCAGCTCTTCGATGTCACCAACGTCCACCGGGTCCGGTAGCACGGGTAACTCTTCCGGCATGGTTCTCAGCCCCTGCTGAGCATTGAGTTCACGGCCCTGTGGCATGACCACGGAGCAGCCGTCGAATGGACTACGACCCCGAAGCGCAAACACATCACGGCGGGCCGCTAGGCATTGTCCGCATCGTCGGGGGGAGCCCCACGCCGGCGAGGAAACGTCCTCCCGGCCCACGTCCCGCATGAGTTCTCTCACCGCCGCGGCGTCCGCCACCTCCCGAGAAAGCCCCTGGTCACCCTTCAACGCCATCTCCCGCGCCAGCAGCCCCTCCCGCCGCCGACAGGTCCAGGGCTGCCAAGGTTAGAAGTGTCGCCGTGACTCCGAAGGCATCTGGGAACTGTGTGGAGAGGCCGAAGAGAAGCGCCGCACCCAGAGCGAACCAGGTGGACGCCTTGGGTTTGTTGCGCAGGGCGAGGCGAACCCCATGGGCGTTCACGAGGGCGGCGAGGACCGCCACTACGCCTTCCATGACCACCGGGCGCCTACCCTGAAGGAGGAGCGTCGCACTTCCCTCATCAGCACATTCTAGACCCGAAGCTCCGGGCGGGACAGACGATTCACGCGTCCCCGCACCGCTCCCTGAGCCGCCCTACGCCTCCACCCCGCCTCCCCACCGACTCTGGCTCTGGGCCGCAGCCAGCCGCGCCTCGGCCATCCTGTCCGCCGCCGCGTGGGTCCCCACCCCGAGGTTGGCGGCCAGGGCAAACACCTCCCGGACGGTGTGGTAGATGTGATCCAGCGCGTCGTTCATACGCTCCAGATCCCACCCCGCGATGTCCACGCTCCCGCTGATGACGCCGCCCGCGTTGGCCACGTAGTCGGGCACGTACCGAATGCCGCGCTCGCGGAGGCGCTCGCCATGCTCGGTGCGCAGGAGCTGGTTGTTGGCCCCGCCGCACACGGCCGCCACCCGCAGGCGCCCCACGGCATCGTCGTCGATGACCCCACCCATGGCGCACGGCGCGAAGATGTCGGCCTCCACGTCCAGAACGGCGTCCACGGCCACGGGCTCCGCCTCGTACAGCGTCACCGCGCTGGCCACCCGCTCCTGGTCCGGGTCGCATACCACCAGCCGCGCACCCAGTTCAGCGAGCTCGGCCGCCAGGTGGGACCCCACGTTCCCCAACCCTTGGATGGCCACGGTGCGCCCGGCCAGGTCATCGGACCCCCACGTCTCGGCAGCCACCGCCTGCATGGCCCGACGCACCCCCAAAGCCGTGAACGGAGACGGATCCCCCATCCCCCGGTTGAGCCCCGCCACGAACCGGGTCTCCTCGAACACCACCTCCATGTCCCCCGGCGACGTCCCCACGTCCTCACCGGTGATGAACAACCCCCCCAGGCGCTCCATGAACCGCCCATGGGCCCTGAAGAGCGCCGCCCGCCCCACCGGGGACGAAGGAGCCGGCCCCAGAATGACCGCCTTCCCACCCCCGAATGGGAGCCCCGCCAATGCGTTCTTGTAGGTCATGCCCCGGGAAAGCCGGAGGGCGTCGGTCATGGCGTCATCGAAGGACCCATAGCTCCAGAGCCGGGTCCCCCCCACCGCGGGCCCCAGGATGGTGCTGTGCACCGCCAGGATGCCCACGTACCCCGTCCCTGCATCGCGGCAGACGGTCACCTGCTCGTGTCCCAGCGACTCCAGCTCGGCCTTCAAATCCATGACAGGGCTCTCTTTGTGGAGCGTACGGGGCGCTCGACGCGGTACGCACGCGCGGCTCGGTCGGAAGGTCGGCCCCCGGCCTCTCCGAAGCCAGGGCCACCTACCCTATCCAGCCAATCTCCCCGAGATGGCTGGGGCCTCCTGGATCAACTCGTCGTTGGTCAGTGCCTCCACCATGAAGAGGGCGAAATCCACCCGACGGGTGAGGTTCCGCGTCAGAATCGGGTCCCCCACATGGCGACTCCAGACCGGCAGACCCTCGCTGGGCCCCTCCTCCAGGTCGCTCCCCCGGACCACCGTCCAACGGCGGTCACTGGAGAAGATCCGATTGCACGCTTCGATCTGATCGTCGAGATCCGCGAAGCGCAGCCACCGCGCGATCTTCCCGAACAGAGCGACGATCCAGCGCAGCTTGCGGGAGTACACGTCCTTCCCGTCCCGGGTGATGTGCCATCCGCACGAGAAGACGAGGCGGGCCTCGGGAGGCGCGAGGTCCAGCACGGCCTGGGCCGTGCCCGTGGAGTACTGCTGGACACCCCAGGGCACGAGCACGGCGAGCACCCCATCGCAGCCGGCGACCGCCTTCCCGACGACGTCGCGGTCGTTGGTTCGCCCTGGGATGATCGTCATCCGGTCCTTGAACTCATCGAGCTTGCCGACGCTCTCGTCCCTGCATACGCCGACCACGTCGTATCCCCGGGCGAGGGCGTGGCCCACCATGTACCTCCCGAGCTTTCCCGAAGCACCGATGATGCAGACCCGCATGATCAACCCCCTCCTTCGCCTTCGGCCTCGCCGGCGACCTGGGGCGCGGGCTGCCGGACGCCTCGGATCAGGAGGTAGAAGCAGAGTGAGACCTCCGCGAGACCGGCGGTCACCACCACCACCGAGGTCGCCAGCGCCCCATGGCCGGGAGCGTGGAAAGTGACGAAGCTCTCGGCGAGGTAGCCGGCCGCGGCTACGCCCAGGAGCAGGCCCAGGACCCGGGGAAACCACGGCGACCGATACAGAAGCCAACCCAACAACGCGCAGTGCACCCCCGAAGAAGGCGCCGGCGATCAGGTACCCGTAACCGTGCAGTTCCATGGCCAAGCAGACGCCAACCCCTCCCGCTGAGCGCCGGAGAAGGCCGCCAGCGGTCCCTGCGCATCGAGAACGAGCAGGGCGCCGAAGTGGTTGAGCAGGTTGACTGCCGCGATGGCCGGGTGGGCCAACAGCCGGAAGGTCGGCGCCAGTACAGCGATGACCTGGGCTGACGGCCCGCAACAGGCCGTAGAGCAGGACCGCCACCGCCGCATCCGCCAGAAAGGCAACCAGGTCCGATGCGAAGCCGAGACGGAAGAGCGTCTGGGACGCCTGGATGTTCTGCGCCGTCGCGACCACGTCTCCCGGAACGTGGATCCCCCCACGGACCACCCCCTCACCGAATCCCGCGCACACGATGATCACCAGATAGAGCAGGCCGGCGACCCGTGCCTGCGTGGTGCGGGCGGATACGGAAACACTCGTATTCGTACTCATCTCACGTCTCCCTTCGTGCGAAAAAGCCCTGCCTAAGTACCTCCCCCACCGCCCCCTGTCAAAGAGGGGGGTGTGCACGAAGGTGCCCCCCCCAAGTGCCCAGAAGGAAATGGTCACATTCCGGACAGGGTGGGGCTTCTCACGCAGCGGTCACCTGGAAACCCGCGAACGAGCTGCGAAGACGAGCGAGCGCGGCAAAGCCCGCGCAAAGCCGAGCGCAGCAGCGGCCCCAGAGAAGGCCGCGGACCAGCGGATTAGGACAAGCAGAGCCCCGGGAAGAAGTCGATTCAAGGTGACCGCGGAGAGAGAAGTCCCGCCCTGTCCCCATACATGAATGCGACCATTCCCCATGAGACACAAAAAAAGCGGAGCGCCTCAAAAAGAAGCGCTCCGCTCACACCAAAGACCGAAAGGACTCGACCTACTCCGCCCCCACAGTCTCCGCCTGCACCCGTCTCCGCATCCACCATGGGCTGCCTTACAACTGCACCGCCGGGAACGTCGAAGGAACCACCGCACCGCCCCCAGCCACAGCCCGAGGAACATCAGGCCGATCAACGGCTGCCAGATGGTGAAGATGGGCCCATCATGCCACAGAGAGGGCGCCACCATGCCGTACCGCTCGAGCCAGAGACCCGTGAGGATCACCATGGCCAGCGTGCCCAGGATGGCGGGCTTCATCTTCGCCTTCCGGCCGATGAGCCCAGCCAAGAAGGGACCACGAAGCACAGCGAGATCACCGTGGCCTACATGATATGCGCCCCAAGCTGCCTTCGAGCGGCGGATGATCCACGCGCGCCTGCTCCCAGGGCAGCTTTCGTACTCGATCACGATGTACTGACCGAAGAA
>CALOCN010000016.1:0-33363 GCA_942491735.1 Candidatus Eiseniibacteriota bacterium
TGACCCTCACCCCTTCCGCATCCACCCCCGCCATGGCGCGCGCCAGCGCCAGCGCCTCGGCCAGTGAGCCCTGGGCCTTGATGGCGAAGCGCCCCGAGGTCAAGGAACTCCACCGGGATGGCGATTCGCTGCATCCAGCCCTTGATCGCCGCACCCACCGGCGGGGTGGAGAAGTCGAGCTCGATGCGCCCATTGCGCACCAGAACCGCACTGATCGCGGCCATGGCCCCGAGAATCCGCAGCTCGCGCAGGCGGAACAGGGCCTCGGCCTGGGGGGCGAGCTTGCCAAACCGATCGCGGATTTCCTTCTCCAGGGAGGCCACCACCTCGACCTCCTTGGCGTCGGCGAGCCGCTTGTAGAAGGCGACCTTTTCCTCCGCGTCCTCGACGTAATCGTCGGGGAGGAAGGCGTCGACGTCGGTGGTCATGCGCGGTTCCGGACGATCCTCCATGGGCAACCCGTGCAGCTCGCGCACCGCTTCATCCACCAGTCGGCAGTACATCTCGAAACCCGACCGAGATCATCTGGCCGTGCTGCTCGCGCCCCAGGATGTTCCCCGAACCGCGGATCTCCATGTCGCGCATGGCAGGAAGCCGCTGCCCAGCTCGTCGAACTCGGCGATGGCGCGCAGGCGCTTCATGGCGTTCTCGCTCAATACCCGCGACGACGCGACCAAAAACGTACAGAACGCCTTCTGCGTGCTGCGCCCGACCCGACCGCGCAGCTGGTAGAGCTGGGAGAGACCAAACGCGTCGGCGCGGTTCACCAGCATGGTGTTCACTGCCGAGATGTCCAGGCCGTTCTCGATGATCATGGTGGCCACGAGGACGTCGAGGTCTCCGGCGATGAACTGGTGCATGACCTGCTCCAGCTCGTGTTCGCGCATCTGACCGTGGCCCACCCCGACCCGGAGCTGCGGGCACAGCTTGCGGATGTAGCTGGCCATGGTGTTGATCGACTCGACCCGGTTGTGCACGAAGAACGATTGGCCGCCTCGGTCCGCCTCACGCAGCAGGGATTCCTGGATCAGCTCACGATCAAACTCGGCGATCTCGGTCTGCACCGGCACGCGTCCCGCGGGGGGCGTGGAGATGACCGTGATGTCGCGCACCCCGAGCAGCGAGAGGTTGAGCGTGCGCGGAATGGGGGTCGCGGTGAGGGTGAGCACGTCGATGTTCGCCCGCAGTCCCTTGATCTTCTCCTTGTGGGCCACGCCAAAACGCTGCTCCTCGTCGACCACCAGCAGCCGCAGGTTCTTGAACTTCACCTTCTTGCCCAGGAGCGCGTGGGTGCCAATGAGCAGGTCCAGCTCGCCCAGTTCCAGCTTGCGCAGGATCTCGGTCTTCTCCTTGGCGGTGCGGAACCGCGAGAGCATCTCCACCTTGATCGGGAAGTCGCGAAAGCGTTCGGTGAAGGTGTTGTAGTGCTGCTCGCAGAGAATGGTCGTGGGGACAAGAATCGCCACCTGGGTACCGTCCATGATCGCCTTGAACGCGGCGCGCATGGCGACCTCGGTCTTGCCGTAGCCCACGTCGCCGCACACCAGCCGGTCCATGGGCGTCGCCGCTTCCATGTCCGTGCGCACCGCTTCAATCGCCGCGAGCTGATCCGGGGTTTCGTCGTAGGGGAACGAACCTTCGAGCTCGCGCTGCCACGGCGTGTCCGGGGCGAAGGCGTGTCCGGGATGGGCCTTGCGCAGCGCGTAGAGCCGGATGAGTTCCCCGGCCATCTCCTGGATGGACTTCTTGGCCCGGGCCTTGGTGGTCGCCCACCCCGTGCCCCCGAGGCGCGAGAGCGATGGCGCCCGACCCTCCTCGCTGGAATAGCGCTGCACCAGGTCGAGCTGATCAATGGGAACGTAGAGCTTGTCCTTGCCCTGATACTCGAGCTGCAGGACGTCGGTCTGGTGCCCGTTGACCTCGATGCGGGTCAGCCCGAGGTAGCGCGCGATCCCGTGCTCCACATGCACGATGTACGACCCGGGCTTGAGGGTCTCGAGTTCCTTGAGCCCGAACCCGCTCTTGAACCGGCGTGCACTCTTGCGTCGTCGGGGGCGGGAGAAGAATTCGTGATCGGTGAACACCGCGAGCCTGGCGTCTTCCAGCACGAACCCGGCCGAGATCACCCCGAGCACCAGCTCGATGCGGATGTCCTCCTCGACCAGCAGTTCGTGCAGTCGTCGACGCTGCCCTTCGTTGTCGCAGAACATCACCAGGTGCATGCCGGCGTCGGCCAGCCCGTTGAGATGATTGCGCCACAT
Source organism: Candidatus Eiseniibacteriota bacterium (assembly GCA_942491735.1). GTDB lineage: Bacteria > Eisenbacteria > RBG-16-71-46 > JABDJR01 > JABDJR01 > CALOCN01. The sequence goes on from CALOCN010000016.1 coordinate 2,262, forward strand.
CTCCAGCTTGCGACCAAACGAGTCCGGCGGATGCGAGCGCACGCGGCACGCGAGATCGCGTTGGCGCCCGTATCCGGGGTGAGATCGGAGATGCGAATGAGCGTGGCGCGCGCGGAGTTCCTTCTGGAGGGACTCGGGATCCACGTACAGCTCCTGCGGCGGGCTCACATGGGGGAAACTCGGCGCTGACCTCGGCGTGGGCGGCGGTGATCGCTTCCCAGGTGGTCTCGACCCGGGAGATGACCAGCCCCGGCTCTTCGAGAATGACGATGGCGTTTCCGGGCAGGTACGCGGTGAACGCGGTGAGTTCCTGATGCAGTCGACCGGCCACGCGCTCGATGCCCGCGGGATGGACCTCGGTTTCAAAGGAGTCGGCAAGGTCGTCGCCCGCTTCGGGGTCGATCTCCTTGCCCAGTTCGAGCACGGCGAGGTCGATGGTGTCCTGGTCGAGCAGCAGCTCGTGGCGCGGAATGACCACCGCTTCGTCGAGGGTGCGCACCGAACGCTGGGTGTGCACGTCGAACTCGCGGATCGACGTCACCTCGTCGTACTCGATCTCGATGCGAATGGGATGCGTGCCGCCCAGGGAGTAGATGTCGAGAATGCCCCCGCGCAGGGCGGAGTCGCCCACCTCCTCCACCGCGGGGCAGCGGTTGTAGCCCAGGTAGGTGAGCCGGGTGAGTCACGTCGTCGAGGTCCACCGGGTCGCCCACCTTGAAGCGCAGCAGGTGCTTGCGCTGCAGCAGATCCGGCCCGACCACTTTCTCGGTCAGCCCCTTGGCCGTGGCCACGATCACCCCGTCCCCATGGGTGGCGAAGTGGGTCATGGTCTCCAGACGCGCGGCGGCGACCTCGGTGTGGGCCTGTTTGACGTCGTAGGGGCGGGTGGTGTGCTCGGGCAGATGGTGGACCGACTCGTCCAGGAACAGTTCCAGGTCCATGCGCGCGGTGTCCGCGGATTCCTCTCCCGAGGTGATGTAGAGCACGAGGGAGCCGGTGCGTCGGCGCAACTCGGCCACGAACAGGGCCTTGGAAGCGCCCACGAGCTTGTGGACATGGACCGGGGAACGGGTGGCCAGCGCCGCTTCCACCGCCGGGAAGGCAGGGAGAGACACGATCACCTCCCCAGGGGGGACGCGTCAGGGCGGGCACTTCGCTCCGGATCGTCGACGGCACGGGACATGGACCGGCAAGGATACCACCACCGTGCGCCGGTGGTATCCTCCGCGCCATCGCGAACCGATTCGCGGCACATTCGTCGATCCATCCCGGAGGCCCTGATGAAATTCCTGAAACGGTTGGGTGCGTTTCTCTTGATTCTCGTGGTGCTGGCCCTGGGCGGCGTGGTCGCCGCCTGGTTCGTGGTGGGGTCGCAACTCGGAACCCCGACCGTCGAGACACGCAGCGGGGTGGGTATCCCCGTGGACCCCTCGGAAATCGCCCGGGGGAAGCACCTCACCGAGGCGTGGCCGGTTTGCTCGGACTGCCACGGGGCGGACCTAAAAAAAGGGGGGGGACGCGTCCTGGTGGACTCGGCCGTCTTTGCCCGGTTCAGTGCTCCCAACATCACGCGCGGGGCCAGGGGAGGCGTGGTCGGGGACCACACCGCCGAGGACTGGGTGCGGGCCATTCGTCACGGGGTGGATCCGGGAAGGCAAACCCCTGATCCTCATGCCGTCCGAGGCGTTTGCCGAGATGAGCGACCAGGACCTCGGAGCCGCGGTGGCCTACCTGCAGACAGCGCTACCGGTGGATCGCGACGTTCCCAAGGCGGACCTGAAGGTCATTGGGCGCGTGGTCGAGGCATTGTTCCAGCCGTTCCTCAACGCCCTGGTCCAGGATCACACCGCGCCGTCGCTGGTCAGTCCGGTACCGGGCCCAACCGCCGAGTACGGGCGCTACCTGGGAATCGCCTGTCGATCCTGTCATGGCGACCAGCTCCAGGGAGGGAGCCAGGACACTCCGGACCTGCTCACCAGCAAGACCCTGGGGCCGTACGACGAGGCCCAGTTCTTCAAGACAATGCGTACCGGCGTGGCCGCGGATCATCGCGAGATGGACCCCGACCTCATGCCCTGGACCACGTATCGCAACATGACCGAGGACGAACTCCGTGCGGTGTGGCTCTATCTCCAGGAGGGCCCAGGGGAGTGACCCATGTGTCACGGGTCCGTGGGGAGGGTTTCCACCGGAGCGGTGGGTGGCTCACCCGGCAGATCGGGTGGTGGCTCGCCGCGTTGGTGTGGGTCTCCGGCCACGTCGCGGCGACGGAGTGCCTGGCCCAGGCCAAGGGCGGAGCAACCGACTTCATTCCGGCCGGGGCTATCAACAACGTCTTCGCCGGAAAACCCCCTGGCCATCGTGGTGGAGGATGCGCCGGGCACGGTCGCTTACGTTGGTGCGATCCGGGATCAGTTCTTCCCCGAAGCGGACATCTTCACCGACGAACAGGCGGTCCTGAGCGACCTGAGCGGCCACAACCTGCTGGTGTACACCACACCGGATGGCGTGTGGTTTCGGCGGTACGCGGAGCGATTGCCGATGGGGTATGGGGAGGGTGTCGCCTGGCTCCAGGACCAGGAGTTCGCCGGGGACCACCTTCGGGTCCTCGCCGCCATCCGTCATCCCCAAGCCCCGGAGCGCCGGGCGATTCTCTACACGGCCGCCGTGGCCGCGGATCTCATCGGGATCAACAACCTGTTCCATGGTCCCACCGAGTGGCTCGTGGCCGACGGTGCGAAGGCACTGGCCGAGGGGGATTACACGGTCACCCACCCGCTGACCGTGGATCAGATGATCCGGGATCTGGACGCCCTGGTGGGAACGGTGCTCGCGGTGCATCCCGCCACCCTGGAGGGCGCGCCGGCGGAGTTGGCCACCGCGGTGACCTCGGGCCCGGGCAGCGATTCGGGAAGGGATGTCGCGGACCGACTTCTGGTTCCTTCTCCAAGGGGTGTGCCTGTCACTGAAGGACGCGCACACCGCGATGACCCCGCCTGTATCCGGGGAGCGGGTACATCTCCCCTTGCGCTGGTTGTACGAGGACGGGTTGATCGTCTCGGCCAAGACCGACGTCCTGGTCAAGGGGGATCGGGTACTGGCGATCGGCGGCCACGACGAGACGAAACTGCAGGCGGCGCTGTCCCGATTGGTCCCCGCGGAGAACCGGTGGTGGGTCCGCGAGTGGGGTGAGGCCCTGCTGGGTGATGTCGCGGTGCTGCGGCTGCTGGGCGTTGTGGGCGGGGCCCCGGTGCCGGTGACCCTGGAACGGAGCGGAACGACCTTCACGGTAAGACTCGCCGTTTCGAAGGAACTCCCCCAGGAGGAGGCGCCACCCTGGGTACGCTTCACTCTGTACCCGCGACACGATCTGGCCGTCTTCACCCTGGATGCCTGTCGCCCGGATGATCACTACAAGGGCGTCCTGCGCGACTTCTTTACCGGCGTTCACGAGGCGGGCATCACCCGGGTTGCCATCGATGTGCGCCGCAACACGGGTGGCAACTCCCAGGTGGTGGATGAGTTCCTTCGCTATGTGGATGTTGATGGGTACCTGGGCTACTCGGGAGAGATGCGCTGGTCTCCCCAGGCGATCGAGCAGCGGGGTTATGAGGGGGAGCCGGGGTACGTGCGCAACCGGCGAAACCCCAAGACCAACGACCCGGTCGCGTCGCCGCCCCCGTTCGCGGGAGAGATGTTCGTTCTCACCGGAAAGAGGACCTTCTCCAGCGGGAACTGGTTCGCGGTGATCCTGAGTGACAACGGCCTGGCCACGGTGGTCGGTGAGCCAACCGGGAATGCACCGTCTTCCTACGGGGACATCCTGGGGTTCTCACTCCCCGAGAGCGCGTTTGCCTACAACGTGAGCTTCAAGAAGTGGCTTCGCCCGGACCCGACAAAGACCGACAACACGCTGCTTCCGGACCAGCTGGTTCCCATGACCCAGTTCGACGTCATGGCAGGCAGGGATCCGGTGCTGGAGTGGCTCAAGACACCGCGACGATAGAGCCGAGAGGGAGCTCTCTCGGGCCCGCCCGGTGTAGGACCGCGCACGGGAAGGATGATGGTGACGAGCCAGAACCACGGGTTTGCCGTGGATGGGGACTCGCCGAGCGCCGCGGTGGGAGGGGACGTGACCGCAAGGGGGTTCGTGTGACCCCGTTTCCGGTTGCCTTCCCGGAGAAAGGTGACGCTCGCTCCAAATCCTCGATCCACACGGCCTGCAAGGGCGCTCCTTGCGCAGAACTTCCGACCCAGATCTCCTGGAGGGTCGGCGCTTGCGCCAAGCCTTCCAACCAAACGGCCTGGAGCGACAGGTCCTAGCCAGCACCTCCGATCCAAATGAACTGGAGAGCCAGGCGTTTGCTCCTGGTCTTTGAACCAGCTCGTCTGGAGGGCGAAGCGTTGCCCCGTTCTAAGCCCTGAGCCCGGTTGGGCTCCTGCATCCACGAAGGCTATGCCCTGGTGGGTGAGGGTTGCGACTAGGAGACTTCCCGCAACACCTCCTCGCGGAAGGTGTGATGCAGCGCTCGATGGCAACCGGAGCATAGTGTCACGAGGTTTTGGAGGTCGTGGCTTCCCCCGGCGCTGCGGGGAATCTTGTGATGAACCTCAACGAACAAGGCGCGCTCGCACCCCTTGACCCGACAACGATGTCCATCGCGGCGCAGGGCCTCGCGGCGAGTGGCCGGAGGCACGGTGGACCGGTTGCGATCTCCCGGAACCAGAACGCGCGCATCGCACAGGATGGATTGAAGGGTTGCCGGCGAGAGGGATCGATTGGATTGGGCGCCGGCCATGGCACCCTGCTCGCAGTTGGGGCATACGGTGACCATCACCTGGTAGTGCGGTTCGTGGTGAGGGGGGTGAGAGTGATGACTGGCCGCGGCGTCTACCCGGGTGGCCGGAGTGCCATGCGCCTGAACCACCGTCGTTTCGTCACCCGATCCCGCGGAGTTGCTCATGTCCTCCCGGGTGGACACCGTGTCTCTCCGGGTGGACACCGTGTCGTGACTCGGTTCCGTCTTGGGTTCCGTTGTCAGCTCCGTTATCACTTGCGTTGTCGCTTCCCTGGCGGGACTACCTGACCTGCACTCTTGCTTCCGAGTCGACGCGATGCCGTGGGCTGCGCTGGCCTTCGTTGCTGAACCCAAAGAGGCGGTTGAGCCTCCCCCTGTGGACTGAACCTCGCGGCGTCCACTCGCATCCCCCTGTTCGGGTGCGTCGCCATGAGGGGGTTTACCTCCCCGGGTAGACAGCTCTCGTCGTTGCCGCACATCCAACTCCAGCCGGGCGACCAGGGCCTCGTGGGCCGCTACCAACAGCTCGGCCCGGGTTCCCTTGAACCCGAGCTTGCGCACGCGTTCCATCAAGGCGGTGTAGCGCCCGTGCAGAACCGGGTCCAGATCGCATCCGACCCGGATGGGTATGTCCAGGGACTGCAGATTCTCAAGGGCCTCCGGGGACTCCGGCACATCCCGGGCGCTGCCCGGCTGCGCGGCCTGACCCGGCAGCGCCTTCGCATGGTGACTCGACACGGCGGTGGCTCCGGCATCCCCACCGACCCTCGACAAGCCCAACGTGGCCTGCGATCGATTCGCCACCCTTTGCTTCGCCGCCGCGCGAGTGCGCACGACGGCGACCTCGAGGTCGCGCCGGCTCGCCGTCTTGGCCGCCTGCACCCACTGTGATTCGGTCCGTGGTGTGGCCACGTTGACCACCGCGCGCGCTTTGGTCCAGCTCACCTCACCCGTGGCCAGCGACTCCCGCAGTCTTGGCAGCTCCTTGAGTTTCTGGGCCAGCTGGATGAACGCATACGCCTTGGAACGCGAAAACCCGAGCTCTTCCTGGGCGTAGAGCACCATGGACCCGTGACCCAGCTCCAGATAGAGACGCCGATGAAGAATTTCCGCGAACCACTGCACCGCGTTCTGCTCGGCGCGCTGGAGCTCGCTGATCGCGTGCTTGAGATGACGGTGGACTGCTTGCGCGGACATCTCGCGACGATTCAAAGACATGGCTCCTCCCCCTGAAGCTGTGTGATCGGGCGTCCGGGTTGCGCCGGGTCGCGTTGCTTGTGAACTTTGGCTGCGCCGCATCTCGACGGGGGAGGTGTCGAGGAGAAGAAGAGTGTGACACTGGGCGAGCGGTCTTGTCAATATGTATGCATAAAAAATCTATCGATGCATTCAATATTTATCAACTGTCTATGATTCGACGATTGCTGTCGTGTGTGCGTCACCTTGCGATCCAGTCTGCGTCGGCTAGCGTCGCGCCACGAAGAAGGCAGGGCAATCAAGCAGGCAAGCGGGCAGGTACGCACCTACAACAACCGCGTCTCCCCGGGTAGACAACGCCGAACGCCGCTGTGGCGTGCCATCCCTTCGAAGCCCGACCGCGCCCGGGTCCGGGTTCAAACTCGAGCCCGAACCCGAGCCCCAGTCCCAGTCCGGATCCTGGTGAAGGCTCGCGTTCGCGTCCACCTCCCACAACCTCACCTCACCTGCACCCGCAGCCGCCCCCGGATCTGTATCTGGATCCGGACCCGCTGCCGCATCCACCCTTGCGCACACACGCACACACGCACACTCGGGCACGCACGTGCACCCGCATCCACGCACGCCCCCAAACCCACACTCGCACCGGCTCCCCATCTCCCACAAAGAGTCTCCCCGGGAAGACACATCCCGATTCACTCCGTGCGCGTCCTTCGAGAAACCCCCGAAAGACTCCTTGATCCCCGCCGTCAATCAACAGGTGGCCCTCGCTACAGTCCTCTGCAATCATTCCCCCCATGCTGTGCCCCGCCTGTTCATCCCAGATCCCCGACGGCTCCAGCTTCTGCGGCGCCTGTGGCGCCCGCGCCTCGGAGCCCGGGGACATGGCCACCACCCCGGTACCGTCCCCCTCCGGGGCGGACATGCCGACCACACCGACCGGGGCCAGCTACCTCAGCGAGTCTTCCTCCTGGCCCGACGCCCAGGCCCGATTCCTTCCCGGTACGCTCCTGGAGGGGCGCTACCGGGTGGTGGGTCTCCTCGGCAAGGGGGGAATGGGCGAGGTCTATCGCGCCGACGACCTCAAGCTGGGCCAGACCGTGGCGCTCAAGTTCCTCCCGGAAACCCTGAACCACGACGCGGATCGTTTGGGTCGCTTCATGGGGGAAGTGCGCCTGGCTCGCCAGGTCACCCACCCCAACGTGTGCCGGGTCTACGACGTGGCGGAAGCGGAGGGACAGCACTACCTCTCCATGGAGTACATCGACGGCGAGGACCTCTCCTCGCTGCTGCGCAGGATCGGCCGCCTCCCCGAGGACCGCGCAGTGCAGGTCGCGCGCCAGATCTGCGCCGGGCTCGCCGCCGCGCACGAGAAGGGGATCCTTCACCGGGATCTCAAACCGGCCAACATCATGCTCGACGGCCAGGGCCAGGTGCGCATCACCGACTTCGGCCTGGCCGGACTGGCCGACACCATCGGGGCCCATGAGGTTCGCGCGGGTACCCCGGCCTACATGGCGCCGGAACAGATTCGCGGCGAGTCGGTTTCCATCCAATCCGACCTCTACGCGCTGGGCCTGGTGCTCTACGAGCTGTTCACCGGGAAACGGGTCTTCGAGGCCTCGAACCTCGACGAGCTGAGCCGGCTCCACTCGGAATCCGCGCCCAGCACACCCACCTCGCATGTGGCCAACCTGGATCCGGCGGTGGAACGGGTCATCCTGCGCTGTCTGGAAAAGGATCCCCTGGAACGACCGACCTCCGCCCTCGCCGTGGCCGCGGGTCTTCCCGGCGGCGATCCGCTGGCCGCCGCGCTGGCTGCCGGCGAGACCCCCAGCCCGGAGCTTCTTGCCGCGGCCGGGGTTTCCCAGGCCCTGCGCCCCGGGATCGCCTTCGCCTACGCCGCGATTGCCTTGATCCTCTTCATCGGCGCGGCACGTTGGTCCGGAACCCAGAACCTTCTCAACTACCTGATGATCGAGAAACCGCCCGCTGTCCTGGTGGACCGGGCATGCGAGATCCTGGCCGCGGTGGGGTACACCGAACCTGCCTACTCGGAGCCGTTCGACACCGCCTGGGGATACGTCCTCTGGACCCAGCTCATTGCATCCGTGGGCGAGGGTGATTCCAGTGCGACCCGCTGGGACGCCATACGCCGGCGACCGGACGTGGCCTCGTTCTTCTACCGACAGACGCCGGGCATCTTCAGCCCGACCACGGGAAACAATCAGACCTTCAGCAGCGGACCGGTGAGAATCACGGATCCCTTCCAGAGCACCACGGGCGAAGCCACCATCCTGCTCGACCTGGAGGGCAAGCTCCGGCGTCTCGAGGTGAATCCCAAAAGATACTCCACCGCGGACTTCCCCACCCCGGAGGCCGACTGGGCCCAACTGTTCGACTTGGCCGGTCTCGATATCAGCGACTTCGAACGGGTCGAAGCGCGGTATCAGCGCTACTTCACCCCCGACCAGCGGGCGGCATGGGTGGGACACCGCCCCGACCATCCGGACGTCGAACTACGCATCGAAGCGGGATCCTTCGAGGGCCGCCCGATCCTCTTCAACCTCGCCACCCCGGCCGGGATGGAGTCGCTGTCCCAGGACCCGATCCCCTTCCGGCCCGACCGTGGCGATGTGGTCCGCCAGTACCTCAGCAGCGGGATCCTACTGGGTTGTATCGTCCTCGCTTTCTTCTTCGCCCGCCGCAATGTCCTGCGTGGACGCGCCGATCGACGAGGCGCCTTTCGCTTCAGCCTGTTCTTCTTTTTTCTCATGACCGCCTTCCAGGTCCTGCGTTCCCACATGCTGTACACCCCGCGCGGTATCGATGAGATCTGGCCCATTCTGGGTACCAGCGTCTTCTACGCCGGGGTTACCGTCATGACCTACCTCGCCGTGGAACCCTACGGACGTCAGGTGTGGCCTCGCATGTTCGTCAGCTCCAGCCGCCTCCTGAGCCGGCCGCAACTGAGCTGGCGGGATCCGCTCATCGGCAAGTCCATCCTGCACGGGCTGGTCATCGGATCCGCGCTGTTTCTCTTGCTCTCGCCCATCGAGAAATGGGTACTGGACCTGATCCAGGGGTTCCCCCACCAGCCGGAGACCTACGATCTGGATGCCCTCGCCGGCACCCGCGCCACCTTCGCATGGCTTACCTGGGCCTTCGTCGAGAGCTCCACCCTGGTCATCATGCTCATCCTCCCCCTCGTCTTCGCCCGCTATTTCATCCGGTGGCGGCCGCTGGCCATCGCGGTCGCTTTCGCGGTGTGGTTCCTTCTCCTCGGTTCCAACGCTGGGTGGGACATGGCGGGCAAGCTGATCTACACCCTCGTCCTCATGACGGTGGTGCTGCGGCTGGGGATCCTCACCATGGCGGCCGCCCTTACCGCGTACTTCCTGGGTCTCTATGCACGGTCTCCCGACTGGACGCACTGGACCGGACAGACCGCGGCGGGAGCGATCCTGGTCATGGCCGCCCTGTGCGTGGTCGGGTTCGTGGCGGCCACCCACGGGCGAAGCACCGCGCGTTCCTGACCTCCGACCACGGGCTCTCGCAAGTAGTTCCGGTCTGGGCACTTGTCATTGTGCCCCCCAGTGCCTATCCTGTTTACAGGTAACGTCGTCGTCCCCCGGCGTCCGGTCCATCCCCTCAGGACCCCAGGCTGCGCTCCTCAACACAGTTCGTGCTGTCACCGGTTTTGGCCGGTCACGCTTCTCGGGTCCGTGCGCTCAGAGGATGACCGTGGATATGCTGCTGCATTACGACGACTACGGCGTCATCCGATACGACAGGGAAGAAGGTCTCCTTGCCCTGGAGTGGCTTCCGGCTTCGGAAGCCATGTCGGATGACGATTACATGACGTGGCTCGAGACCTACGCCAACTATGCCGAGCACTATCGGCCCGCGCATCTCATCATGGATCTGCGACAACTGCGGTACCATCCCGCACCCCGCATCGAACGATGGCGGAAGGAGTTCATTCTTCCCCGCTACAACGAGTCGGGAGTGCACCGGTTGGCCTGCCTGGTCCGTCCCACGCAGATCCCCGGAGGCCCGCCCCAACGGGAAGATCCGGGGACCTTCCTCACCGGCTACTTCGACACGCTGGATGCGGTGAAGGGCTGGCTGGACGTTCCCTGAGGGGCTAGAGCGGACAGATCATCACGAAGCGGGCGCCGGTGTCCTGGTTTTCCAGGGCGAATTCCCAGCCGTGGGCAATCAGGATCTCCCGGACCAGGGTGAGGCCGATCCCCTGCCCGTTCGTCTTGGTGGTGTAGAACGGCGTGAACAGGTGCTCGCGCACGGCGTCGGGGATTCCCGAACCGGTGTCGGTGATCTCCAGGCGAACCGCACCGGGACCCGCTTCCAAGCGGAGGGTGACTGTCCCGTCCTCCCCGATCGCCTCCATGGCATTGCGGATCACGTTGATGAGCGCCTGCTCCAACTGGGGTCCATCGGCCCGGACCCGGGGCACATCCGGGTCGATCTCGTTGACCCAGGCAATGCGGCGGCGCGAGCACTCCTCGCCATGCAGGGTCTCCAGGTTGCCCAGAAGATCCGGAAGCACGATGGGTTCCTTGCGCGGTTCCCCCAGCCGGGCCACATCGGCGAAGGCACGCATGAACCGGTTCATGGCATCCAGTCGGTCGATGGAAACGGTCATCGCCCGTTCGTAGTCCTGGCGTTGCTCACCCTCCATCTCCCGGGCGTAGACCCGGGATGACTCCAGGAGCGAGCTCACCGCACCGCTCGTATTGTTGACCTCATGGGACATCATGCGGATGAGCTTGTCGTAGGCCGCCTTCTCCGAACGGCGCAGTTCCTCGGTGAGTTCATCCAGAAGGAGGAAGCCGCGGGAGAATCCCCGGTCCATGAAGGCGAGGCGCTGCGCCCGCACCCGGCGCGGACCGGAATGGGCCAGGACCTTCGAGTCGCCTTCGCCCAGACCGGCCAGGGTTGCAGCGAAAGCGGTACCCAGGTCCCCCAGTCGCCGCCCACGCGCCTCGACCCCACGCACGCCCAGCAGTCGTTCCGCACCGGCGTTGAGGGTGGCGATCCGTTCGTCCAGGTCCAGGGTCACCACTCCGGAGGGCGCCGCCGCGAGCACCCGCTCCAGGAAGCGTTCGGATTCCTCGCTGCGCACCCGTTCGTCCCGTAGGTGGTCCGCCATGCGGTTGTAGACCTCGATGAGCTCGTCCAGTTCCGCCTGGCCGACCGGGCGAAACCGGGTGGTGAAGTCGCTCTCCCGCAGCGCGGCCGCCCCGGCCCGGACCAGGGTCAACGGCTCGGTCCCCTTGCGTACCAGAACCACTCCGATCCAGAAGGAGACGACGAAGAACACTTCGACGGCCAGAAGCCAGAGAGGGTGATGCCGTAGGAACGCGGCCGAGGCCGCGGCGAAGACGAGGTGGATCAGGACGAGATAGACGAGGAACTGCGTCCTCAGGGTCACGTGGGAATTCCGTGCTTCTCGAGTCGGCGGTAGAACGCGGGACGGCTCAGGCCCAGGGAGTCCGCGGCGCGACTGATGTTGCCGGCATGGAACTCCAGGCTCTTGAGGATCATCGCCTTCTCGATCTCTTCCATGGTCATCGCGCCCACCGGGGGCAGCGTGTCGTCTCCCGGGTCCGAATGGTCCATGCGCAGGGTGCGCTCGAAGTGGGACGGCTCCAGCAGATCCGTGTCGGCGACGAGGAGGGTGCGCTCCAGGATCTGACGCAGTTGGCGGACGTTTCCCGGCCAGGAACGGCTCTTGAGCCAGGCAATGGCGGGATCGCTCACGGTCAGGTTGGGCCGATGATACGCGGTGCGGGCCTGGGCCATGAAGTGGGTGATGAGGATCGGGATGTCGGCGGGCCGCTCCTCCAGGGAAGGAAGCTGCACCGTGATGAGGTTGAGCCGGTAGAGCAGATCCTCTCGGAACGTGCCGGCCTCGATCGCCGCCGGCAGATCCCGGTTGGTGGCGGAGACCACCCGGACATCGAGGGTCCGGGTCACGCTGTTGCCCAGCACCTCGTAGGTGCGGTCCTGCAGGACGCGGAGCAGCTTGACCTGGCTCCCCAGTTCCAGGTCGCCGATCTCGTCGAGGAAGATGGTGCCCCCCTCGGCCCGGGCGAACCGCCCCTCGCGGTCCCGCACCGCATCGGTGAAGGCGCCGCGAACGTGACCGAACATCTCACTCTCGAAGAGCGATCCGGAAATCCCGCCCAGGTTCACCTTCACGAACGGCCCGTCCCGACGCGGGCTGTTGCGGTGCACCGCCTCGGCCAGCAGTTCCTTGCCGGTGCCGCTCGCGCCGGTGATGAGCACCGAGGCGTCCGTCTTCGCAATACGACCTACCAGGTCCAGCACCCCGCGCAGTTTCGTGTCCCGCCCCACGATCCCCTGCAGGTCGTACCGGGTGTCCAGGTCCTCGCGGGTGGGAACGGCGTCGGTCGGCGCGGCATGCGCACCCTCCTCGGCCAGACCCAGAGCGGTGCCCACCGAGCCCAGGATCTGCTCGCGGGTCCAGGGTTTGGTGATGAAGTCGGCCGCGCCGGTCTTCATTCCCTCCACCGCCAGGCCGATCGAGCCCCAGGCGGTGATGAGAATGACCGGGATCCCGGGGGCGGTCTCGCGCACCCGGCGCAGCAGGTCGAGTCCCTCGTTTCCCGAGGTGGTGCGGGAGAAGTTCATGTCCTGCAGGACAAGGGCAACGTCGCCGGCGGCCAGGGCGGCCAGGGCCGCTTCGGGGGTGTCGGCGGTCATCGACCGATAGCCTGCCTGCTTGAGCAGAAGCTCCAGCGAAGCCAGGACGGCGTGGTCGTCATCGACGATGAGAATCGTGTCATTCATATTGCAGGGCCCGAGCCGGATGCACGCGGGTGGCCAGCCAGCTCGGATACAGACCACACAGGAAGACGAAGAAATATACCACCGCCAGGGAGGCACCGAGCCCCAGCAGATAGATCCGCCAGGACACCACGCTCACGATGTCCAGGATGGGAAACTGGATGACGATGAGGCACCCCGCCGCGACGGCCAACGTGGTCACGGCCAGGAGCTCCCCCAGGATCTGCCGCCGCACCACCTGGGCGGTCGCCCCCATGGCCCGTCGCACCCCGATCTCCGAGGTGCGGCGGGACACGCTCTGCCACAGCACACCCACCAGACCCAACCCCACCATCCCGATCAGGAACGCGGCCACCACCCCGCCCAGCACCGGGGGAATAATCTGCTGGCGTAAGCGGTCCGATCGCATGCGGTACTGGGGACGGACGTTGAACCGCCAGTCGGGTGCGAGGGCATGCAGGCGATTGGCCAGGTCCTCCTCGAACGCGGCGGGGGTTCCCGGGGCGAGACGGACCATGAGGCGCATCGGGGGATAGTGGTCCGGGGAGTCCAGGAAGCTCGGGTCGAACATGGCGTAGCGTTCCTGGGAAAGCTCACCGCCGCGACGATAGCGCGACACCACGCCGATGATCCGGTCGTCGCCGGGCTCGTTGGGCTCGGCCATGCCCTCTTCCGTATAGGCGGGAACGAACTTCCCCACCGGATCCTCATCGCCGAACCAGTCCCGGGCCAACAGGGTCGTGATCACGACGGGAGTCCACTCCAGGGCCCGATCGGACGCGTCGAACCAGCGTCCGGCCACGAGTTCGAGATCGTAGACGTCCTTGATGGACGGCGTCACGGAGCAGGTCAGGACATTGGTTTCCATCCCCCCCACGAAGGTGGTGGTGGCATTCGTGTCTCCCGAATACGGAACATTGCTGGCCAGCCCGACATGGTCCACCGCCGGGAAGGACTCCACCTCCCGCAGCAGGTGTCCAAGCCGATCCAGGACGCCTTGTCGCGCCTCGGGCTCCATCTGATAGTAGGATCCATAGGACATGTCCACCATCCACACGTTCTCCCACTCGAATCCGAGCGGCTTCTGCCACCGGTCCAGCATGTACATCCCCACCGTGAGCACCCCGGTCAGGACGAGAAAGGAGATGAGGATCTCGACCAGAATCAGCCCGTTGGCACGTCGACGGTTCCAGGTGATGCGGAACAGGTGGCGGATCACGACGCACCTCCCTTCAGCGCGAGAACAGGATGCAACCGGGCCATTCGCCAGGCGGGATACGCTCCGGAGAGGACGCCGAACAGGGTGGACAGGACCACCGCGATCAGGAAAAGACGCCAGTTGAGCTGGAAATCGGCGTAGGGGATCCACCCGGTGGTGTTGATCAACTGCAGGAGTCCCAGGGCGGCGATCAGACCCAACAAACCACCCAGCACGCACAACACCACGTTCTCCATCACGAACTGACCGACCAGACTCAACGAGGACGCCCCGAACGCCTTGCGTACCCCGATCTCCGACGTGCGCTCGGCGATCCGGCTGATATTGATGTTCACCAGGTTGATGGCCGGGAGCAGCATGAACAGGAACGCGCCGCCCCCCAGCGCGGCCAGGAACGTACCCACCCGGCTGGTGCCGTCGTGGGAGAACATCTCCCGGGACATGTCCTCGATGCGGGTCCCGACCGAGATCCGGGCGGTATGGAACCGGTCCGTATCGAACTGGATGGCCGCGGCCCGGGTGGCGATCTGGTCCCGGATGTTCGGGAACTCGCTACGGCTCTCGGCCAGGATCATGGCGTTGAATCCACTGATCCACTGGGTGCGGTAGTCCCGGTTCTGCCCGGACCCGGTGGGGACCCACACCTCGGCAAAGGCTTCCTTGCGGAAGACCGGGATGTCCTCGACCACCCCTACCACCTTGAATCCGCGCCCGACCAGGGTGAGGGTCTTCCCCACTGCATCGCCGTCGCCGAACACGCGCTTGCGGGTGCTGCGGGTGATGACCGCGACCGCGTTGCCGTTGGCGTCGTCCTCGTCGGTCAGGGCGCGGCCCTCCAGGAACTCGAAGTCGAGCATCGACCAGTAGGGGCCGTCGGTCCGGCGCAGTTGCAACGGCACCTTGCGTCCTTCCACGTAGGTCACCCCGTTCGATCCCACGTTGCTGAAGATCGAAACCGCCTCCACGCCGTCCAGGTCCCGGGTCGTGACGTCCAGCATGCGGTAGCCCGGGCTTCCCGAACTCCGTGACATCTCCCCGATGGCCCGGGCGTGGGTGATGAACAGGGTGCGGCCCAGGTTCACTTCCGGCGCCCGGGGGGTGAACAGTTCATCGATCATGGCACTCACCACCATGAGCACCATGAGGGTGAAGGCGATCCCGAACAGGCTGATGAAGGTGAAGAACCGGCGGCGGGCGAGAACCTTGAGGGCGAGCTTCAGGGAGCTGGCGTTCATCGTTGCCTCACTGGACCTGGCGGCCGTCGAAGAGACGCAGGGTGCGCTGGGTGCGCTCGGCCAGACCCGGATCGTGGGTCACCATGATGACCGTGGATCCCTCGGCGTTGAGACCCTGCAGGATCCCCATGATCTCCTCGCCCATCTGGCTGTCCAGGTTGCCGGTCGGCTCGTCGGCGAGCAGCAGCTTGGGGGTTCCCACGATGGCCCGGGCGATGGCCACCCGCTGCTGCTGCCCTCCGGAGAGCTGCCCGGGAAAATGGGAGCGGCGGGCCGAGAGCCCGACCCGCTCCAGCGCCTCGTCCACCCGGCGACGGCGTTCCGCTCTTCCCGTTCCGCGGTAGAGGAGCGGGATCTCCACGTTGTCCGCTACGTTCAGGTCCGGAATGAGATGGAAGGACTGGAAGACGAACCCGATCCGCTCGTTGCGGATCCGGGCCAGGTCGCGATCCCCGAACGAGTCGATGCGTGCCCCCTCCAGGGTCACCGTGCCCTCGCTGGGCGCGTCGAGCAGGCCCATGATGTGGAGCAGGGTGCTCTTGCCCGAGCCCGAAGGGCCCATGATGGAGATGAACTCCCGCTCCCGGATCTCCAGGTGCACCTCGCTGAGCGCCACCGTTTCGATGCGATCGGTCCGGTAGAGTTTCTGTACTCCGTCCAGCTTGAGATGCGTTGCGCTCCCCGCGGCGTGGGTCGAAGGCTGTGGGCTTGCGGTCATCTGGGTCATTGGATCTGCACCTCCCGGGCGCCGGCGTGTTGGCTCATGTCGGTGAGGATCACTTCCTCTCCCGGCACCAGCCCTTCGAGAATCTCGTAGGTTTCAAAGCTGTTCAGACCGAACCGGATGGGCGTGCGCACCGCGCGATCCCCGCGGATCACGAACATGGCCGGCACCCCGTCCACGGTGACGTAGGATCCGCGGGCCAGGCACACCGCATCGTCCTTGGCGCTGGTGATGACATGGACATCCACCCGCAGGTTGTGTCGCAGGGCCGTGTCGTCCGGTTTGTCGAGTTCGATGTCGAAGGTCAGGATGCCGTTCTCCACCGTGGGGCGAACTCCGGACACGGTGCCCCGGATGGAACGGTCCCCGATCAGGACCCGCACCGGCATGCCCCGCCCCATCGATCCGGCGTGCATGTCGGAGATGGTCGCCTCGACCCGGAACGCCGAGAGATCGGCCAGGCGGGCGATCTCCTCACCCGGCGCCACCGCGGCCCCCTCCTGGGGAATGACCCAGGTCACCACCCCGGGTCGATCGCTGGTCGCGCTGGCCTGTTCAAGTCGACGCTGGGCCTCGGCCCGGTCCTTTTGAAGGATTTCGATCTCCAGGTCCAGGCCGACGAAGCGGGCGTCGAGGGCCTCGCGTTCGGTAACCATGGCGGTCTCGATCCGCGCCAGTTCGATGCGGGCCCGTTCGAGCTGGATTTCGGACGCCCGGAGCGCATCGCGACTGACCAGCCCGTCGGTGACCATGGTGCTGTTGCGGGACACCTCGTACTCGGACGAGCGCACCTCGAGGGCCTGGACTTCCTGTTCGCTCCGGAGATCTCCCAGCCGCCGGGTCAGATCCAGACGCGCCTGGTCCCGGGCGTTCTCCTTGAGGGCAATCTGATCGTCGAGCCGTTGCAGGTCCAGGGTGGCATCCTCGAGATCCAGTTCCACCACGGACTCACCCGGGACCACGGAATCTCCGGGGGTCTTGAGGAGCCGCTTGACCCGGGTACTGACCGGACTGGTCAGGACCTGTTCGGTGCGGGGAACCACCACACCGGTCGCGCTGAGGGTGGCCTGGATGGGCCCGCGGTCCACCACCGCGGTGCGAATGTGGGACCGCTGCACCGAGGGGCGCATCCATCCCGGGACCACCACAAGGGCACCGGCAAAGAGGGCTCCACCCAGAAGCAGGGGAAGCGCCCGCCCGAGAACCCGGTGTCGACGGTGGGCGGCGCTGAGGGGTCGATCCATGGTGACTCCGTTGGAAGCCCGGCGATGGGGTTCCGGACCTTCCGAAACCGCAATCGTTCCCCTTCATTGCAGGAGACGTGCCAGAATCTAGGCTGTAACGTGTTGTTGCACAGTTGGTTGAAGCATAAGATCGTCCGGTTGCGGACACGGCGGCGTCCGGATCCGGACAACCTTCCCGGGATGGCTAGATACCGGAGGGTGCCACGGTTTGGTTTTGACCAAAATCGACATTGTCGTAAAACAGTCTTGACCATTTTACGATGATACCGATAATGGTCGAATGACCTCGCGACCACGCCTCTACGACGCCATGCTCACCGAGCATCTGACACGGCACCGGCAGATGGCCTTTGTCAGCGGCCCCCGGCAGGTCGGTAAGACGACGACTTGCCGCAGCCTTGCCGATGCCTACTTGAACTGGGACAACCTCGACGATCGAGGGGCCATCCTGGCAGGGCCGGAAATCCTCGTCGAACGCCTGGGGATTCATCGCCTGGGAGAGCGGACGCCCGTCGCCGTGCTCGACGAGTTCCACAAGCACCCACGATGGAAGCAGTTCCTGAAGGGGTTCTTCGACACCTATGCCGACACGGTCCGCACCATCGTCACCGGAAGCGGTCGACTGGACGTGTTCAACCGGGGTGGTGACAGTCTTATGGGACGCTACTTCCCCTATCACATGCACCCCTTCTCGGTCGCCGAGGTGGCCATCCGGGACCTTCCCGACCCGGATAGGGTTCTGAGGGCACCCAGCGAGATCCCCGCCGATGACTTTGACGCACTGTGGCGTCACGGGGGGTATCCCGAGCCGTTTCTCAAGCGGGATCCCCGCTTCAGTAGGCGGTGGCAATCGCTGCGGCGGGAGCAGTTCGTTCGGGAGGACATCCGCGATCTCACGCGGATCCAGCATCTCGACCAGATCGACACCTTGGTCCGACTGCTGGCCGGCCGATCGGCCCATCGGCTTGTCTACGCCAATCTGGCCAAGGAAGTGCGTGTTTCCGTTGACACCGTGCTCCGTTGGGTTGCCACGCTGCGGGACCTCCACATTGGCTTCCAGGTCCGGCCCTGGTTCCGCAACGTCTCACGATCCCTGCGCAAGGAACCCAAGTGGTATCTCCGGGACTGGGCCACCGTCGAGGACGAGGGCGACCGCGCGGAGACGTTCGTGGCCTGCCATCTGCTGAAGGCCGTCCAGGGCTGGACGGATCTGGGGTTGGGCAGGTTCGAACTCGGCTATCTGCGTGACAAGGACCAGCGCGAAGTCGACCTCCTTGTCCTGCGCGACGGTGCCCCCTGGTTCCTGGTCGAGGTCAAGTTGCGGGATGAGTCGTTGAGCGGAGCGCTCCGGCACTTCCAGGACCAGATCGACGCACCGTTCGCCTTCCAGGTTGTGGTGGATGCCCCCTACGTGGAGGCGGACTGCTTCGCCCATCCCAGGGGCCCGATGGTGGTTCCCGCGCGGACCTTCCTGTCGCAGCTGTTGTGAGGGTCCCGGCACAACGGGGAAGAAGCGGGTAGACTCTTCCGGCGCTCGTCCCCCACCCGTCGGTTGTCCCGACCCCGCCCCAGGAGAGGATCACGTGTCCCGAACCCAGACCGGAACCCGTCACACCCGTGACTTAGGTGCCCTGGCCGTCCTGGCCACGGCCGGCGCATTGGTCCTGGCCTGGCTGTCCGGCTGCACGAGCCCGGCCCCGGTGGATCCGGGCCCTCCCATCGTCTACGAGGGGCCGTGCGGGACCGTGCTCGAAGCGTTCAATCCCCTCGTCCAGGGACTGGCCCCGGTGGGGACCGACACCACCCTGGACCTTGCCACCTGGAACCTCGAGTTCTTCCCCCTGACCTTGCCCGGCGACTACGACTGCCCCCATCCCACGGATACGGACCGTCTGGACCGGGTGGCCAGCCTCATCAACCAGCTCGACCTGGATATCGTGGCCGTCCAGGAGGTCTCGGATCGCGCCGGATTCCAGGCGCTGCTGGATCGCTGTCCGGGCTACGACGGCGTTCTCACGCCGGAGGACCGGGGGTGCAACTATCAGCGGGTGGGGTTCATCTACCGCACCGATCAGGTGACCATGCGCTCGGCCCGCGTCCTGAACCTGGGGGACAACTACGCGTTCCCCCGCTCCCCCCTCGAGGCGCAGTTCACCGTGACCTCCAACGGCCGGTCGTACACCCTGAACGTGATCGTGGTCCATCTGAAGGCTTCGGGGGACAACAGTTCGGTCAATCGTCGGCGGGCGGCAACCGCGTTGCTCAAGGCCTATCTCGACAACGAGGCGGTGCGGGATCCCCGGGTCAACTACATGGTCGCCGGGGACTGGAACGATCGCATCGATGAACCGGTCGGGGTCAGCTCGTTCCCCGCGTTCATCGAGGACCCCGACGACTACGGATTCCTCACCGAGCCCCTGGCCGGCAAGTCCGAGTTCGCCTCGCACTCCTTCGGGGGAGGCAGCCTCATCGATCATCTGCTGATCAATCGTGCTGCCTGCGCGGACTTCTCCGGGGCTCGGGTCACCACCCTCCGGCTGGATGTGGTGGTGGCCGGGTACAACCGGATCTCCGATCACCGTCCGGTCATGGTGCAGGCGCCCATTTTCAAGTAGGGAGGGGGCGCGGGGCATGCCATCCGGCCGCCCCGGTCAGAAGGAGAACGAGATCCGGGCAATGGGAACGCTGAGCGCGGCCTGCCCATCCCCACCCAGGTCCTGCTCGTGCAGCTTCGGCACCAGCCACCCCACGAACGTCCCCAGCGCTGCCCCGGCCAGGATGTCGGTCGGAAAGTGCTTTCCGGCCACATAGCGCAGGATCCCGGTGGTCCCGGCCACGGCGAACCCTCCCGCCCACACCCAGGGGTTGGCGCTGGATCCGGGGTTCAGCTTCTCCTGCACCACCCCGGTGAACGTGGCCGCGGCGAACGTGGCCGACGTGTGCCCCGAGAGAAACGAGCGTCGCGCATCCGTGGAGAGCCTGGTCTCCAGGGAAATGCGGGGATCGTCGTTGTAGGTGTAGGGGCGGGACCGAGCCACCAGCGCCTTGATGAACGCGGTGGCCCCGAAATTCAGCAGCGCGGTCTCGGCGTACATGAGGGTCACCGTGCTCGCATAGCGGCTTCCCTGATCGGTGAGCAGGAGCGCGGTGGGGGCCAAGACCGAGGTCACCAGCAGAATGTCGGTGATCCGGGACGCGGTGGGGCTCCAGTTCCCGATGGCGCCTCGATCGAACGCCCAGACCTGATTCGGGTCCAGATCCTCGAGATCGGCCGCCGTCACCGGGGGATGGTGGGACTCCAGGAGCAGGGCGCCGCTGAGCAGCAGGGCGCCGGACGCGGTGATCCCGATCTCACGACCGGTTTCCAGGTCATAGGGGCCGTCGCCGGCGTCGGCGACCCGCGCGAGCGGCAGGGCGAACAGGACAAGGGCGGTCAGAAGCCGACGCATGACGGCGGACTTTATCACTTCGCACCGCTTCGAGGGGTCCGTGGTCCCGCGCGGTGTCGCATTCCCGGGCGGCTCTGTGGCACACTTCCCCCCCTTGGTTCCGTGAACCCCGACGCCGCCCGCGGATTGTCCCTCCATGCCCATACCGACACCGTTTCATCCACGCACCTCGGAGCTGTGCACCAGTCTGTTCTGGAAGGAATGGGCCGGATATCACGCCGTGCGTTCCTACGACACCTACATGGACCGGGAGTACTTCGCCCTGCGCCACAGCGCGGGGCTCATCGATGTCTCCCCGCTCTACAAGTACACGGTGAGCGGCCCGGATGCCGGCTCCTTCCTGGCCCGGGTCCTGGTCAAGGACCCCCGCACCCTCAAGCAGAACCAGGTCACCTACCTCTGCTGGTGCGACGACGACGGCAAGGTGGTCGATGACGGTACGGTGATGCGGTTCGACGAGGACCTGTTCCGGGTCACGGCGGCGGAACCGGCCGCCGGATGGTTCCTGCGTCACCGGCGCCCCGGCGAACAGGTCACCATTACCGACATCAGCGAGGACTACGGAGCACTCTCGCTCCAGGGCCCCACCTCACGTGCGGTGCTCGCCGCCTGTTGCGACGCCGACCTCGACTCCCTTCGCTTCTTCCGTATGACCCGCGCCACCCTGAACCGGACCCCGGTGGTGATCTCCCGCACCGGGTACACCGGCGACCTGGGCTACGAGATCTGGGTGGAGCGCTCCCACGCGGTGAAGGTCTACGACGCGATCCTCAAGGCGGGGCAGCCGCACCGGCTGTTGCCGGCCGGTCTGGACGCCATGGACATGACGCGGGTCGAGGCGGGGTTCATCATGAACGGCGTCGACTACTTCAGTGCCCACCACTGTCTGATCGAGTCCCGCAAGTCGACGCCGTACGAACTGAACCTGGGCTGGACGGTCAAGCTGGACCGGGATCCCTTCGTGGGGCAGAGCGCCCTGCGACAGGAGAAGCGGAACGGCTCCAAGTGGTCGTTCGTGGGCCTGGTGGTGGACTGGGACGAGTACGAAGCCCTGTTCGAAGCCAAGGGTCTGCCACCCCAGGTGCCTCCGGGCGCGTGGCGGACCCCGGCCCCGGTGTTCGCGGCCGGGGCGCAGATCGGCTTTGCCACCAGCGGGGCCTGGTCCCCCATGCTCAAGAAGAACCTGGCCCTGGCCCATGTGCGAACGCCGCATCAACGGCTTGGCAACCGCCTGCAGATCGAAGTCACCGCGGAATACGAGCGGCACCGGGTCACCGCGACGGTGAGCAAGGTGCCCTTCTTTGATCCGGAAAGGAAACGCTCATGAGCGTTCCGGGGAAGCCGCGTCAGTCCGAGTACGACGCGGTCATCATCGGGGGCGGGCACAACGGCCTGGTCTGCGCGGCGTACCTGGCCAAGGCGGGGCGCAAGGTCCTGGTCCTGGAGAAGCGCCATGTGCTGGGCGGGGCCGCGGTGTCCGAGGAGCTCTACCCCGGCTTCACCTTCTCGGTCTGTTCCTACGTGGTCAGCCTGTTTCGTCCGCACATCATCCGCGACCTGGAGCTGGCCAAGCATGGGCTGGAGATCATTCCGCTGGAGGCCTCGTTCTCGCCCCAGCCGGACGGGCGCTCGCTTTGTCGCTGGTCCGATCCCGAACTGACCCGCCGCGAGATCGCCCGGTTCAGCCCGCGTGACGCGGAGATCTATCCCGAGTTCGGCCTGGCCATGACCCAGCTCTCCAAGCTGGCCAAGTCCATCATCGACAACGAGGCCCCGGACCCCACCTCGCTGAACCCTGCCGATCTCCTGAAGGCCATGCAGTTGGCCAAGGTCGCCGAGGGCTACAGCGACAACATGCGCTATCAGAACCTCAAGCTCCTCACCATGAGCTCGGCCGACTACCTGGACGAGTGGTTCGAGAGCGAGGTGCTCAAGTCCCCCATGTCGGTCAGCGGGATCATCGGGACCATGCTGGGGGTGCGTTCTCCCGGAACCGCGTACGTCCTGCTGCACCACTACATGGGCGAGATCGACGGCGCCTTCCGCGCCTGGGGTTTCGCCAAGGGGGGCACCGGCTCGGTGAGCAACGCGGTGGCCCGGGCCGCCCGGGTGCACGGGGCCGAGATCGTCACCGAAGCTCCGGTGGCGAAGGTGCTCATGGACTCGCGGGGACGGGCCAAGGGGGTGGTGCTGGCCAACGGGGACGAGATCCGGGCGCGATCGGTGGTGTCCGCGGTGGACCCGCGACTCACCTTCATGGGGCTGGTCGGCGAGGATCGCCTGGACCCGGCCTTCGCGGAGCAGATCCACCGCTACACCTTCCGCGGCAGCTCGGGCAAGGTGAACCTCGCCGTGGACCGGTTGCCCGAGTTCACCTCGCGCCCCGGCGACGGACCCCACCTGCGGGGGGACATCGCCATCGCTCCCTCCATCGACTATCTGGAGAAGGCCTACGACCAGGCCAAGTACGGTGCGTTCTCGGAGCGTCCCTACCTCAACGTGGTCATCCCCTCGTTGGTGGACCCTTCGGTGGCGCCGCCCGGCAAGCACGTCATTTCCATCTTCGTGCAGTACGCCCCCTACCACCTCAAGGGCGGACCGCAGAACTGGGACAAGCAGCGGGACGCCTTTGGCGACGCGGTGATCGATACCCTGGCCGAGTATTGCCCCACCCTCAAGGACGACATCCTCTTCAAGCAGGTGCTGACCCCGCTCGATCTGGAACGGGAGTTCGGGCTCAGCGAGGGCAACATCTTCCATGGTGAGCTGAGTCTGGATCAGCTTCTCTTCCTGCGACCGGCGGCGGGGTGGTCCCGCTACAAGACGCCGGTCGAGAACCTGTGGATGTGCGCTTCCGGCACACATCCCGGCGGCGGCATCATGGGTGCCCCCGGGGAACTGGCCGCGCGACGCATGCTCAAGGCGGGTGCGGTATGAGCGGGCTCTACGGCGCGATCGTTCTGGGTTCGGGGATCGAGGGGCTGGTCGCCGCGTGCACCCTGGCCCGGTCCGGCAAGCGGGTCCTGGTCCTGGAGGGCCGGGAGTCGGTAGGCGGACTGGCCGCGGCCGAGGAGTTCCACCCGGGCTATACCAGCGCCGGGGTCTTCCAGGGAGCGGACACCCTGCGTCCGGAAGTGGTGCGCTCGCTGCAGCTGGAAGAGCACGGTCTGCGCACCCAACCCCACGCCCAGGATGTCCTGCTCCTGGGCAGGAAGGGCGAAGGGCTTTATCTACCAGGACCCACCGAGGCCGGCGCGGGGGCGATCAGCCGTCTTTCCCATCGCGACGCCGAACAGTATGTGCGGTTCCACGACTTTGTCCGGACCGCTCGGCCCGCCATTGCCGACTTCATGGATCGTCCCGCCCTGGATGCGGTGAACCCGGAAAGCATTCCCAAGCTGGAGCTGCTCCGTCGCGGCAATACGTTCCGCCGCCTGGGGCGCAACGCGCTCATGGAACTCGCCCGCATCCCCCCGCGTTCGGTGGCGGACTGGTTGCGGGAGTGGTTCGAGACCGAGTCGCTGATCGCGGGGCTCAGCCTTCCCGCGGTGTCCGGGAACTACATGGGCCCCCGATCCCCGCAGAGCGCGGCCAACCTGCTCCTGCGCATGGCGACCACCGAGGCGTCGCCGGTGGGCGGGGCGCGCGCGCTGCTCGCCGCCCTGGAACGCACGGCCCGGGTGCATGGAGTGGAGATCCGGACCGCGGCCCCGGTCGCGGAGATCCTGGTGGACCAGAGCGCAACGCGAGGGGTTCGGCTGAGCGAAGGCACGGAGATCCTGTGCGACACCGTCCTGTGCGCCCACGATCCCCACCGTCTTCTGGAGCTTCTCCCGGCCGGGTCGCTTCCACACCGGCTCGAGGAACGCTTGCGCAACTTCCGTATGCGGGGCACCACCTCCCAGTTGCTGCTCGCCCTGGAGCAGCCGATTCGCTTTGCCCAGGCCGAGGGTCAGCGGGTGGAGTACGCGAGACTCGCCCCCGGGGTGGACGCGATCGAACAGGCCTTCGATGCGGTCAAGTACGGCAAGTTCGTGGGAGAGATGGTCCTCGAAGTCCATGTTCCCACCGTGTCCGCTCCCCAACTGGCGCCCAACGGCCACGAGGTGGTGTCGATCCTGGCCCACTTCACCCCCTACGACCTCCGTCCCAAGTGGGACGGTCGCAGGGAGACCCGTCTCACCAACCGGATTCTCACCATCCTGGAGCGCTATGCACCGGGAGTGAAGAAGTCGGCGGTGGCCAGGGTGCTTCGCACGCCGCCCATGCTGGAAACGGAGTATGGGATCCACGGCGGTCACCTGCACGAAGGGGAACTCGCCCTGGACCAGATCCTGGTGCGGCCGGCGCCGGAATGCGCGGATCACGCGACGCCGGTCACCGGGCTCTATCTATGCGGGCCGTCGACCCACCCTGGCATCCCGGGGCCGTCGGGGATGAACGGGTTGCTGGCGGCGAGGCGAACGCTGGCGTAGCCTGCGACTTCGACGCAATAGACAGCTCGATCTGACGGTACAATCGGGTGTCGGACCCCCGCGGAGTCACCCGATCGCATTCCACCAGGATCCCACCATCAGGAGCACCATGATGACCCCCAGCGCGAGGATCCTTCCAATCGCATTGCTTCTAGCCGCTTATGCGGTTCCCCAGGCCCACGCCGACTACTCCCTGGTATGGGCCGATGAGTTCAACGGGACCAGCCTGGACACCAACAACTGGAACACGGACATCGGGAACGGCTGCCCAAGCCTGTGCGGCTGGGGCAACAACGAACTCCAGTACTACCGGTCCCAGAACGTGACCGTGTCCGGCGGGAATCTGGTGCTGACCGCGCGTGCGGAGTCGTTCTCGGGATACTCGTATACCTCCGGCAAGGTGACGACCCGGAACAAGCAGAGCTTTCTCTACGGCCGGATCGAAATGCGGGCAAAGATCCCGACCGGCGGCGGCATGTGGCCCGCGTTCTGGATGATGCCCCAGGACGACGTCTACGGAGGATGGGCGGCAAGCGGCGAGATCGACATCATGGAGGCGGCCAACGCCACGACCTCGGTGGGCGGGACCATTCACTACGGAGGGGCCTGGCCGGCCAACACCTACGCGGGCGGGTCCACCAGCCTGGGTGGAGCCAACTTTGCCGATGCCTTCCACATCTACGCCGTGGAGTGGGAACCGGATGCGATTCGCTGGTATGTGGACGGCGTGCTCTACTACACCCGCACCAGTGCCCAATGGTTCAGCGACGGCGCCCCCGGCAATCCCCGGGCCCCCTTCGATCAGGAGTTCTACATCCTCCTGAACGCGGCCGTGGGCGGAAACTACACCGGGTGCACCAGCCCCGGCTGCATCACGGCCAGTTTCCCCCAGGAGTACCTGATCGACTACGTCCGGGTCTACGAGGACATCCCCAACAGCCTGCCCCTGGTGTCCATCACCGCACCGGCCGCCGGGAGTTCCCTTCCCGCGGGCGACGTGACCATCACCGCGACGGCTTCCGACTCCGACGGCTCCATTGCCACCGTCGAGTTCTACAACGGCGCCACCCTCCTGGGCGAGGACACCACGGCGCCCTACACCTTCCTGTGGGGCTCGGTCCCCAGCGGGTGCTACGACATCGAGGTCCGGGCCATCGACAACCTGGGAGGAACGAGCACGGACGGCGTGGATATCACCGTCGGCGCCGGGTGCGGCCAGGTTCCGTTCGCCGGGTCCCCGTTCGTCTTCCCGACCGTAATCCAAGCGGAAGACTACGATGAGGGCGGGGACGGCGTAGCCTACTTCGACCAGGACGCGTCGAACAACGGTGGCCAGTACCGACCCGCGGAGGGCGTGGATATCGAGGTCTGCACGGATAGCGGCGGCGGATACAACGTGGGCTGGCTGAACCCGGGAGAATGGGTCGAGTACTCGGTCAGCGTTCCCTCACCCGGAACCTACGACATGACGGCCCGGGTCGCCTCGCAGTCGGCGGGCGGTACGTTCCATCTGGAGTTCAACGGCAGCGACCAGACCGGGGTTGTTGCCGTGCCGGTAACGGGAGGCTGGCAGACGTGGACGACCGTCTCCTTCAGCGCCACCCTGACCGCCGGCTCGCAGATCATGCGATTCGCGGTCGACGGGGGGGAGTTCAACGTGAACTCCTTCGAGGTGGCGGGGGTCCCGACCGCGGTGCCTCCGGGAAACACACCGGACGCCGTCTCCATTCTGCGGGCCAGTCCCAATCCATTCAGCCCTCGCACCACGATCAGCTATGAACTGGACGCTCCGGCGACGGTGGACCTGAGCATCTTCGACGCCCGCGGCCGGCGGGTGCAGACCCTGGTGGGGGGACAATGGCTGGCCGCCGGAGAGCATCAGGTGACCTGGGATGGTCGCGATGCCAAGGGACGCGCCGTTGCGGGGGGCGTGTACTTCAGCCGCCTGGACACGGATACTCGGTCCGCCACGCTCAGGATCGTCCTGCTCAAGTAGACGGATTCGCCCTAGGGCTGGACCAGCAACTCCGTCATGACCTGCCCCTCAGCAAGCGGGGTGGGGAAGCCCAGCAATGCCCCAATGGTCGGCGTGATGTCGATCAACCCCCGCGGCACGGTGGAAACCAGACCCGGCTTCACCGAGGGTCCCACCATGAGGAGTTGGATCCGCCGGCACCCGTTGCAACTGTCGCCGTGAGCGGAGAAGCCCCCGTGCGGTCTGTTCTCCCGGTCGTCATGCCGCCCATGGTCGTTGGTCACGATCAACGTGGTGCGACCGGCGTAGGCCGGGTTCGCCTGCAGCGTGTCCCAGAGATCCCCCACGATCCCGTCCGCGATGGAGATGGCGTTCAGGTACCCGTCCCAGTCCCCTTCGTGGCCGTAGTGATCCACGTCGGGGAGGTAGAACAACAGGAACCCGGGCGCCTGGGTGGCAAGAATCTCCTGTCCCCGCTCCCAACGCTCGGTATCCGTGGACCCACCGTCCGTGTCGTATACCGGCCAGTAGTCGGTTCCGTACCCTTCCACATCACTGGCTCTCCACGGACACGGAATGTTTCCCAGCGCATAGATGCAATCCTCGGCCGGCCGCCCCAGGTGTCGGCGGTAGTACTCGAAAACTGTCGGCGCGGTGGCGCGGTTGTTGTTGGAGCCTCCACAGGAGGCATCGTTGAACCGCTCCGGCTCCGACCAGGTACCGGTCCAGATAGCCGGAATCCCCCTCCAGGTGACGGTGACCCCGTTGTTGCGAAACGGCTCCACGATGGCCCCCTGGGCTGCGAGAGCGGCCATGCGCGGGGTCCAGCGATGCTGGGGGTCGCCCAGACCCTCCGAGTACCGAAGCCCGTCGATGATGACCAGGACGACCCGCTGCTCCGGATCACCGGTGCTCGTCGACCCCGACGAGCCATTGACCGCGGGCTCCGGACCGGTGCAGGAGGCGAGGAACAGGGCCAGTCCCCACAGGAACAGGGCCATCGGGTCAGGGCCGACGAAGGGACACCGGGGGCGGGTCAGGAAGTTCATTGGAGGAGTCTATCGCATTGGCTTGGCAGACGAAGGGGGCCCGGAGTATCCTGCGCCAGTCCTCTACAAGGAGAGCCAATGAGCAGGTTGCGCTGGATTTGCTCGCTGGCCGTCGCCTCGGTGTGGGTCGTGCTCGCCTCGTGCGGAGACGACTCGGCTCCGGGTGACGTGTCGGCGCAGGATCAGGAATTGATGTCGTTGCTCGCCCAGGCAGGGGTAACCGCACCGGTTCCGCCACAGTTCACCAACGCGGACCAGATCGCGGTGGGGCGGTTCCTCTTCTTCGACAAGATCCTCAGCGGCAACCGCAACATCTCCTGCGCCACCTGCCACACTCCCAGCGCCGCCACCGCAGACGGGCTCTCCCTCTCGATCGGCGAGGGCGGCACCGGGTCCGGAGCCAACCGGGTTCCCAACGACGCCGCCATCATCCCCCGCAATGCCCCGGTGACTTTCGACCGCTCCATGATGGCCACCCAGTTCTTCGATGGACGGGTACGGGACAACGGCGACGGGACCTTCGACAGCCCGGCCGGGGACCAGCTTCTGCCCGGTCTCCAGGATGCCTTTGCCGTGGTCGACATGTTCCCGGTCACGGACCGGGGCGAAATGCGCGGACAGGCCGGGGACCCCGACAACGAGTTGGCGGTGATCGAGGACGACGACCTGCACGGGATCTGGGCCGCGCTCACCACGCGGATCCTGGCCATTCCCGAGTACGGCGAGCTTCTGGGGAAGGCCTACCCCGAGGTGGAACGCCCCGAGGACTTCACGTTTGTCCACATCGCCAACGCGATGTCGGCTTTCCAGGCCACCGCGTTCTCGGCCGTGGACAGCCGGTTCGACGACTACCTCGACGGCGATCTGTCCGCGCTATCGGACGGTGAGAAGCGGGGCGCCATTCTCTTTTTCGGCGACGCCGGTTGCGGAGAGTGTCACGGCGGGCCCCTCCTGTCCGACTTCAAGTTCCACAACCGGGCCGTTCCCCAGCTGGGCCCGGGCAAGGGCGAGGGCCCGGGCGGGGTGTACGACTTTGGTCGGGGAGAGCCTGACCGGGGATCCGGGGGACAAGTTCACCTTCCGCACGCCCCCGTTGCGCAACGTCGCGGTGAGCGGGCCCTGGTTCCACGACGGCGCGTTCACCACCCTGGCCGGGACGGTGCGTCACGAGTTGGACCCGGTCGCCTCGGCGGGGGCCTACGACCCGGATCAGCTGCACCCCCTGTTCAAGGACCTCTACCACCCGGATCAGACCCCGGAGATTCTCGCCGCCGCTTCGGCCCAGGAGATCCGAGCCACCACGCTGACCGACGACGAGGTGGGGGACATCCTCAACTTCCTCAACTCGCTCACCAGTCAGCGCCTGTTCGATCTCCCCAACCGGATCCCTCCCACCGTGCCCAGCGGACTCCCGGTCAAGGACTGATCACAAACAGGTCTCAGGGCAGAACCAGCAGCCGCTGCACTCTGGACTCCGAACGGGTGCGCGCTCTGACGAAATAGACTCCCGGCGCGGTCTTCGACCCACCCCGACTTCGCAGATCCCAGACCGGCACCGCTGCGTTCGCATCCAGCTCCGCAACGATCCGCCCCGCTACATCGAACACCTGGATCCGGATTCCGGGAGGGACCTCTCCCCCCAGGGACAAGTGAACCTGCGAGCGGGTGGGATTGGGATAGGCTTCCAGAACCCATGGCCCGGGGGGAGGGTCCGGGGCGTGAAGCGGTGCGGCCTGGGCCACTCTCAACACTTCTCCCAAGCCGTAGTCGACGACATACAAGGCGTGATCCGGTCCCATCGCCACATCCAACGGCCGGGCGAGGCCGGTCACGAAGGCTTCGGGGGAGGAGGCCGTCCACGCGCTTCCGGTCCAGGTGACGCTGACCCGACTCACCCGGTGTCCGAAGTCGCTGGGACAACCGCCCGAGGAGGCGGTCTGCCCGAACTCCGCTACGAACAAGGCGTCGGTCGCGAACGCCTCACTCCCATCCCCGAAGGCAAGGCCGTCCGCGGACGCATGCGGATCGAACAAGCCGATGGGATAGGTCACCGACGCATCGCACCCGCCGAGGTCACAGTCCCCCGCACCGCAGGGAAAGTGGTGGATCACAGATCGCGGACACATCCACGCAATCCCCGAAACCGAAGCAATCGGGAAAACCGTAGTCCGCCCTGACGAATCCAGTTCAACTCGTCCGGCGCTTCTGAAGCAAAGGGTGCTGTCCAGGGGGCGGGTGGTGCGCTCGGGCCGTTGTCCGCCGCAAACAACGCCCCCGATGTATGAAAGGCCAGGTCATAGGTCACTCTCAGGCCGGTTGCGTAGACCTCCACCGAGTCACCGTCGGGGGTGAAACGAAGAATGGTCGCGGACCACGGATGCGCCTGGACCCCCAGATTGCTCACCGCGCCGACTCCCAGATAGACCAGGCCGTCCGGCCCCAGAGCCATCCCGTAGTTTCTGCCAGCCCCGGCGGGGATCCCGGCAAGGAGGGTGTCGACTACATCGGCCACGTAGTCGCCCGTGGTGTCACGATACGCATTGACTTGTCCGTAGAACGAGACCAGCACTCGGTCGCCCAGCACAAGGAGCCCGGTAGGGTTGGACATTCCCCCCTGCGAATTCGATCGTGGTTTCGTAGACGCCGTCCCCATCCAGATCCCGCGCGGCGACTACCCGATCATCAAGCGTGCCTACATAGAGGGTCGAGTCCGCGGCAAAGGCAAGACAGGCGGGTTGAGTCAGTCCGGCCAGGGCGGTCGATGCGGTGTAGCCGGGGGCGGGAGTCGCGGCCTGGGCCTGCGGGGTCCGGCCCATTGCGAGGGCCCCGCAAAGAAGGAAGAGAATGCAGTAGGCCGAGTGCTTCCTGAGGCGATCCAACGGTTGGGGATGCACTCACGCTA
>CALOCN010000017.1:0-47549 GCA_942491735.1 Candidatus Eiseniibacteriota bacterium
CTCACGCCAGCAGAAGCAACCTACTGGCCGGTCCAACGCGACCCGGTGCGCTTCCCGGAGCCGGAGCCCGTGACCGCCACCGCCCTGGTGCCGTCGTCGCCACGCGACCCGGCCACGCTCTTTGAGCCGATCGAGGGGCCGGGCGGGCCTCCGAAGTACGAGATGTACTATTCCGCGTTGCCCCATACGGAGTGGCGGGAACTGCTCACCAAGATGGAGTTGCGGGACAACCCCTACGAGACCGCCGAGGGTGGGGAGCGGCAGATCATTGGGCCCCACTACCCGGACCAGAGCGTCCAGCAGTTCCAACTGGTGATGGACGTGGCGCTGGCGAACGGGGAGGTCGCGCTCCGGGGCGCGGAGGCCCAGTCCGACCTCGCCAACAAAAGCACCGCGCAGAGTGAAAAGGGGGTCGCCAAGAAGCTTCGGTTCGGGCAACGGAAGCGCACCTACGAGACGGAGACCATCACCTCGCATGAGGCGCACGTCAAGCTCAACGAACTCAAGCCGCAGATCGTCAACGCGGAGGGCGTGGCGTCGCAGGCGGACCTGGAACTCCGCACGGACTTCCAGTCCTGGGTGGTCAACCGGGTCTTCCCGGTCCACAAGATGGACCAGGAGGGGCGCGTGCTCCTCGATGGCTCCGGTGACCCGGTCCCCTTCACGGACCAGGACAAGATCGGGCTGTACTACGGCACCGATGAGGGGCGGCGCCTCAAGGACCAGTACGACAACGCCCATGGGGACGTGGCCGAACTGGAGGCGCTCAAGGCGATCTACACCAAGATCAAGGCCCAGGGCGCGAACGACCCCCACGCGCCCATCACGATGGAGCGGGTCGAGAACATGGGCGGCATGGCCGCCTCCTTCATCAAGACCAACGAGGAGACGGGGCGCCTCGGGGCCTTGCAACTCCTGACCGAATGGGCGGAGCGCGGCAAGGGGCGGGTGATTTCCTGGGCGAACGCCGAACAGTTGGTCAACCGCTGGACGCCGGACAAGCGGGAGTTGTACCGCATCGTCTACGACCTCACGATGCCCAAGGTGACGCGGGCGATGTTCCGCTATCTGGCCGCCGTGGACCCGGACCTGCGGAAGCTGGGGTTCCGGGCCGAGGACGTCACCGTCACGAAGACGAACGGCACCAGCCCATACGATCCGAACCATGGGTGGTTCGTGCGGATTCCGGAGCCCCTGGTCGAGCCCCTCCGGAAGGCCATCCTCCGGAACGGCCTGCCGATCCTGGGGGTGGCGCCGGTGCCCCTCATCGCGGCGTGGGCGACGATGGCCTCGGACGACCCGAACGAGGAGGCGGCCCGGCAGGCGCTTCTCACCGAGATGCAGTCGGTGGGGAAGGCGGCGCTGATCGCGGGCGGGATCGCGCTCGCGGCCTACGGGGCCCGGCGCATGATGCGGGGACGGGGTGGGAAGCTCCGCCCCAGCCAGGAGCGGGGCGACCTCCCCCACCTCAACGAGGATGTCCCCACCTCGGACTTGGCCGACCTCCTGGGGGCAGGGGAACGGAAGACGCCGAAGGTGGCGGGCCGTGGCCCCTTGCCCCGGCTGACCGAGAAGGAACTGTCGCGACTCGACCTGCCGCCTGAATTGGCCAAGGAAGTCGTCGCGACAATGGAGCATCAGCGCGGGCTCCAGGGTGGTCCGAAGACCGAGACCTGGGCGGAGACGATCGCGGGCGCCCAGAAGGCACTGGATGCGGGCGAGGACCTCCTCCTGGACCTGGACCCGGAGCGGGCGACGAAGGAGCAGATCATCGCCATCGCCTCCCTGGCCGGGCAGAAGAAGCGGACCGCCGACTTGTTCCGGGCGCGGTCGGAGGCCCCGGACCTCTCGGGGGCGGAACAGCGGGCCAACGCGAAGATGGCCGACAAGCTGGACGAGGACTTCCTCCACCTGTTCATCGGGTCGGTGCGGGGGTCGAGCGAGGCGGGGCGCACGCTCAACGCCATGAAGGTTCTGGCGAACCTGCGGAGCGACCCGGAATACTGGTGGCGCCGGACGATGAAGACCCTCGACCGGCCCCTGACCCCGAAGGAGCGGGACACGATCCGGAAGTTCTTGGCAGACGAGGACCGGGCGGGCCTGGTCCAATACCTGGCGCGGCTCAAGAAGACGAGCATCCCGGCTCAGATTGTCACGCTCCTCAACGCGGGCCTGTTCACCCGGCCCGCCGCCCGTGGCCTGGACCTGCTCAGTTCGGGCGGGAACCTCATCCTGGAGCACGGCGTCAACGCGCCGGGCCGCGTCCTCCTGGACCGGGCGGTGGCCCTGGCGACGGGCACGCGCACGGCGACGCTTCCGGGCGCCCTCCAGGTCCAAGGGATCGGGCGCGGGGCCTGGTACGGCCTCCAGGAGTCGGCCAAGTCGATGGGGTGGCACGCGGCGATGGACGCGCCGGTGGGACAGAAGTGGCGGGCGTGGGTGGACTATATACGGAACGTCGAGATGACGCCGGAGATGCTGGCGCGGTACGACCTGCCGCACCTGACGAACATTGACCTGTTCTCGCTCTCGCGGAATCCGGAGGCGCCGCTCAACGTCATCATGGACGCGGCCCAGAAGTTGGTCTACCGCTCGCTGGGGGTGACGGACCGTATCCTGGTGAAGGCGTCCTACGAGGGGACGATCGCGGACCTGGCGATGGCGCGGGCCCTCTCCGAGAAGGCCGCGCACCCGAAGCAACGCGCCGAGCAACTGATCGCGAATCCGCCGGATGACCTGCGGTTCGAGGCCATGCTCATCGCGAGCCGCATCACGTTCAACAACGAAGAAACCGCCGCCGTGATGGGCAAGAAGATCATGCGGGCGCCGGGCGATGCGCTCCGCCAGGTCGAGGGGCCCGTGGGCGAGATGTCCGGCGAGTTGGCGGATGCGGGGATGCGCTTCCAGTTCCCGGTGGTCCGGACGGTGGCGAACATCACCGCCCGCGTGACGGACTACATCCCTGGGATCGGGACCACGCGAGGGCTCTACAACCTCATGCAGGCGTTCCGGAAAGGGCTGGAGCCCAGTCTCCGGAACCGGAAGCAACGGGTGGCGGTCGAGGTCCTCTCCCGGAACCTGAGCGGCACGGGCCTGGTCGCGATGGGCATTTACCTCCACCAGCAGGGGATCATGACCGGCGCGGCCAGCACCGATCCCGGCGAACGGGCGGTGGAGGTGGGGTCCGGCGAGACGCCGAACTCCATCCTCTGGGACGGCGAGTGGCGTCCCCTGGGTCGCCTGGCGCCGTTCGGGAACCTGCTGGCGATCGGCGCTACCCTGGACCAAGTCGGGAGCCATCGAGGCCGGAGCGGCGACCCCCTGGGCTTCGCCACCGGCGCCGCGTTCGCCGTGGGCCGGACCATCCTCGACCAACCCTTCCTGACCGGCTCCCGCTCGGCGCTCGACGCGCTCCAGGACCCGGTGCGCCGGAGCGAGTCGTACCTGGAAGGCCAGGCCGGGCGGATCGTGCCGACGATCGTCTCCGAGATGGCGCAGGGGGATGGGCTCAGTCGGGACGTGAACGGTCCCCTGGATGCGATCAAGGCCCGGATTCCAGGGCTCCGCGACGACCTGCCGATCCGCTACACCGGCCTGGGCGATCCGATCCGGGGACGGACCGGGCTCATGAACCGCCTGTTCAACCCCCTGGCAGGGACGCCGGACAAGCTGGAAGGCGATGCCACCCTCCGGACGATGCACGACCTGGGGTATATGCCGGGCCGTCCGAGTCGGGACCCCGCAACCCGCACCACACCCCAGGAGACCCCGGAAGCGTGGTCCCGGCGGCAGGCGTTCATCGGCGGACTCCGGAAGACGATGGTCGGACAGGCGCTCTCGACGGCCCCCTTGTTCATTGACCCCGCCTACCTGGAGGAGGCGGCGCGAGAACAGCAGGCCAACAACCCGGACTACGCCGGGATGTCCCTGGATGAAGTGAAGGAAGCGATCCAGCGCGAGTTCGTGCGGGGCGTCGTGCGGGACGTCTCGCCCCACACCCCACCCGAAACGGTGCCACGGGCACTGGGCGGAACGCTCCCATGATCTTTGCTCCTCCACGCAAGGACCGGCGCCGTCCCATGAGTCTCGGGGCCATTGCCGCCATCTGTGTCGCGTGCTCCACGCTCGGCGCGGCAGGCGTCGGCACCCTCACGTTTCTCGGGGGCGGCATCGTCGCCCCGGACGCCCGGCTGGCGAAGGTCGAGCAGTACGATGTGGTCCGCAAGAAGACCGTGGACTCCCTGTTCCGCGTGAACAAGAATCGGCTCGACTCCCTGAGTGACCGACTCGACTTCATCGGAGACCTCCAACTCCGCCAGGTGGCGATGAGTTGCCTGGACGACGCGGAGGCGAGGCGCCTGCTCCTGGCCCAGATGCCGTGTGGGTACGTCATCAGCGAATTGAAGCTCAAGCCATGACCTACAACCACTCGCTCACCCTGGCCGATGACCAGTATTACACGACGACCGGCGCCAAGGACCTCATCGTCCTGCACCATACCGTGGGGGGGTCGGCGGTCAGCAGTTTCGACTGGTGGGTCAGTGACCCGCGTCGGATCGCGACGGCGTACCTGGTCGAGCGGGACGGCACCATCTACGAGGTGTTCCCGCCGGAGTGCTGGGCCTACCACCTGGGATGCAAGGACGGCGCCCTGGAACGGCGGAGCGTCGGCATCGAATTGTGTAGCGAGGGCGGGCTCACCGTGCGGAACGGCCACGCCTACGCCTTCGACGGGAAGCGCGACCTGGGCCCCGTGGCCGAACTGACGAAGGCCAAGCGGATCGAGTACCAGGACTGGCGCGGCTTCCAGGTCTTCGACAGCTACGACCCGGACCAGGTCGCGGCCACCTTCCAGTTGGTCAACGACCTCCTGGTCCGCTTCCAGATTCCCCGGCAGATGCCGACGCCCGCCGAGTGCCGGGGGGAGGCCGACTTCCGCCGGTGGCACGACTACCAGGGGGTGCTCCACCACGCCCTCCTGCGGAAGGACAAGTCCGACCTCCACCCTGGGTTTCCGTATGAAGCCCTGGAGGTCATGTTGCACTCTCACCCTGGAGGTTGACATGATGAACTTCATCACTGGCCTGGTGCTCGGGTTTGTCGCGGGATGGATCATCGGGCCGTGGGCGGTGGCCAAGGCCAAGGCCGCGTTCCGGTCGCCTGAGTGAAGACCCCGAAGGAGGGTGACCGGAAGTTCGTGGTTGCCCTGATCGGTATAGCCGGAATGGGGCTCCTCTGCCTGGGGGCCTTCATTCTGGTGCTTGCCGGTAAGAACGTGACAGACTACATCAAGGCCATCGAGGCGTTCGCCGGGGTGGTGACGATGGCGGTAGGCTCCTTCATGTTAGGCAATGCCGCCGAACACTGGACGAAGACACGCCACAAGCCCGAGCCCCCACCGGAGGATGTCCCATGAAGCGATGGCTCCTGCTCGCCCTCCCCCTGGTGTTCGCCTGCACGGACTCCACGGCCCCAGCGGTCGAGTGTTGGGGTGAGTTGAAGGTGGTCACGACCGAGACCCGGTTCGCGTCCGATACGGCGGTGGTCTGCTGGTTCCCGCCGGACACCCTGCCTCCCGTGGACCCGCCCGGCGACGACGACTGTGACGACGACCATGGGCACGGGCACAAGCGCCACCACAAGCATGGACACCATGACCATAGGGGGCACCGATGAAACGCTGGCACCTGGTCGTCATCATCCTCCTGCTCCTGGCCGCCGTCGTCTGGGCGGACCGGCGGCGGAGCGCGGCTGTCGCGCAAGCGGACGTCGCCCTGGTGGCCGCCGACTCCCTGGCCCGCCTGGCGGACAGCGCCAAAGGGGTCGCGGACTCCCTGACCCGCCTGAGCGTGATTCGGGACCAGGAGTACACCGCCGACACGGTCAGTATGCGGGGTCGGATCGCCTACTACCGCGCCCTGGCGGCCCGTGCAGGCCGGGTCGATACCGTGGCGGGGGTCCCGGACACCGTCGAGGTAACGATCCCCCAGATCATTGCCGCCGCCGACTCGGCGCTCGGGGCCTGCGAGGCGGTCGTCACCTCCTGCGAGGCGCGGGTGGCCCTCGAACGGGAACGGGTGACCGTGGAGCAGGGCAGGGTGAAGATCGAGCGGGAGCGGGGCGACAGCGCGGTGAGCGCCGCCGAGGGCTACCGGCGGGCGATGCGGGGGCCGTTCCTCCGGCCTGCCGTCCAGGGGCTTGTCAGCCCGGACCTGGACTGGCTGGTCGCCGCCCAGGTGACGCTGGGGCGGGGGAGTCTCAAGGCACTTCTGCGGGGGGAGGTGGCGAACGGGAGTGAGACCTGCGGGTTCAGCCAGGACGTGGATGCCTACACTTGCTCGACGCCCGTGGAGGCGACGCTGTACGGGGGAGTGGAGTGGCGTCCGTGACGACCTGGAAGGACCTGGTCAAGACGTTCATGGAGGGGATGTTCGGGCTCCTCAAGGAGCCCTGGTTCACCATCCCCGTCGCCGTGGCGGTGCTCGTTGGCCTGGGCCTGGCGAGCCCCGACACGGTGCGGGCATTAGGGAAAGAGTTGGCGGACTTCATCCGCTCGGTCAAGTAGACTCCCGCTCGGCGCGTTCCGCGAAGTGGCCCTTGCAGTAGTAGAGCGGGCCGTGGTAGTGGTCCTCCTCCCAGGGCTCCGTTCCTTCCTCCATGCACCCTTCCTCGGCGCACCGGCTCGGGTCCTCGGCCCAGGCATCGTCGGACGTCTCGGGGTCCGGCTGACGCTCCCAGGCGTCGGTGACGGCGTCCTCGTCGTGGTCCCAGCCCATTAGGTCAGCCACCGGATCAACAGCACCCAGCAGAGGACGTCGAACAGGGCGGCGGCGATCCAGACTGCCGGACGCCGGGACTGCTCCAGGAACATCGCGAACTTTCTCATCGTGCCTCCTTCCGACGCCGGAACCCATGCGGGACGGCATCATCGTGTACGAGTTGGGCGACCCAGCCAGGGACGGGGGCGCCGTTCTCCCAGCGCCCCCAGGAGCGCGAGGACACGCCGTAGTAGAGCGCGGCCTCGACCTGGGTCATGGGGAATCCAGTGGCCTGGTCCATCCGGCTCCGCCGCCAGGTGCGAACCTGGTTAGCGGTCACCGGACGAGCGGGGCGAAGGGCGACCATAGACTACCGTCCTTTCGTTGAGCGTTGACGGGCCCGCTTCGCGAGGGCCTTGAGGCGGCGCGTCTCGGTGACCTTCGCGGCCATGCCGTGCTGGTACAGAGCGCCAATCGGGACAAGGACTTCGGCGGGGCCGCCGCGCCGGGCGCCCTTGGGGCGCACCTTCACGACCGAGCGGAACAACTCCACCGTGTACTCCTGGCCGGGCAGATTCCGCCACTCCCGGCCTGACATGATGCGCCGCGTGGGGCGCTTGTCGTCGGCTCTGGTCATCGGACCTCCAAAGGGGAAGGGGTTGGGGTGGTGGGGGGCGAATCCCCCCTGTCTGAACCCTTGCGGGCGCAGTCCCGTTAGCCACCCCGACCGTGCTTACCGTGCGGCGACCGTGACCAGGTCGGCCAGCACCCGCTTCTTCGCCTGCCCCAGGGAGCCGTCGAGCAACTTCTGGGTGCGGTAGGCGCCACCCCGGCTCGGCCAGAGGTCTTCGTTGTGGTCGATCGCCTGGACGGCGCCGTTGTACGCCTCCCATGCGCTGTGGTCGCCGGTGTGCCCGTCGCCCTCAGTCCAGAGGCGGGTGACTTCGGTGACCTTCTCCTCGTACCGCGAGACGACCAGTTCGGCCAGCTTCGCCTCGGGGTTGAACTTCTTGAGGGTGCGCGGGTCGGTCGCGACGTTGTCGAGCACCAACTCGCGGAACTGCGCCTCGCTCAGGCGGCACTCCTTGAGGGCCTGGTACTGGAGCGCCAGGGTCTCGTACTCCTCCACGAAGTTCAGGAACAGCCCCTCGGCGGCCTCGACCAGGCGGTCGTTGGCGTCGGCGCTGTGCCGGACCACGATCCGCTCCTCCTTCGCGCTCTCCGCGAAGCCGAGGGTGTTGGCGCAGACCACGCGGATGTTGGTCTTCTGGACCAGGACGCCGCGCTTGCCCGTGTGGTTGGTGGAGATGAGGGCGTAGGGGACGACCTCGGACCCGAAGACTTCCTGGGTGATGGGGCCGAACTTCGCGATGTCCCACTTGCCCATGAGCCAGGCATCCGCGCCATCGCGGAGGACGCCGCCGGTCTCCAGGGTCAGGAGGCCGCGATCCATGAGGGGCTCGAACAGCCGGAAGGCGTCGAGGTTCTGGACCGGGTGGTAGTCCTTGCCGACCGAGCCGAGTTCCTGCTCGGTGTCGGTGCGGACGGTGACGAACGCCTTGGCGCTGTCCTTCATGTAGAAGTCGCCGTCGGGCAGGGCGACCTTGAACTGGGTCGGGCGCTTCTCCACGAAGTAGTCGAGCCGCCCGCAGACGACCGCGTCGTCGTAGGACGGGGCTTCGGTCAAGACCTGGCCCTCGCGGTGCCAGGCAGTCTGCTTGACGGTGAACATGGAGGCGACGCCGTCGATGACTTCGAGTTCGTGTGACATGGTGTGAATCCTCACTGGGGTGGCGGTCAGGGCGACCGAGTGTCGCGTGACCTGTACCTATCATAACTAGACGCCATGTCCACGTCAAGGAGCAATCTTCCAGCAGGGGGAACACCGGCCCGGCACCCCTCCGGCTTGACATAGAAATCCTGTCTAGTTAGGTTGGGGGTGCGTGGTAGAGCCGGATGGGCGGGGACGCCCTGCCCGGTCTCGGGTTTGGGGAGGGCACTCCCTTCCGCAGCAACCGACGCTGTTACCACGCGCACTTCACCCATAGCGAGGATTCGCACCATGCGACAAGACGTTGGTCCCGACTGGATGTTCGAGTATGTCCGCGCCCTGGTGGCGTTCCAGTCCCTCGGGGCCCCCTTCAACGACCTGAGTGGGGAGCAGAAGGTGCTCCTGGCCCAGGACGCCCTCGGCCTCTGGCGCGAGGAGTTCCGTATCGAGTTCGGTCCCGGCGACGAGGACTGCATCCCCTTCGCTGTCACCGAACTGCTCCGCCGGATCGGCGGCCCCGGCAACCTGGCGTCGTATGCCAGCACCCTCCAGGCCGGAGTGGGCCGTCGGACCAGGGGGATGCCATGAGCGGCTTCACCCCCGAGCAACTCGAAGCCCGCCGTCTGACCCTGGGCGCGTCCGAGATTCCCGCCGTCATCGGCATCTCTCCCTACAAGGGCGCGTTCGAGGTCTGGCTGGAGAAGCGGGGGCTGGAAGCCCCGCGTGGCGAGGACACCCCCTGGCAGAAGTGGGGGCTCAAGATGGAGCCCGTCATTGCCGAGGAGTACGTCGACTACATGGGCGAGACTCATGGCCAGATCGCGTTCCTGGAAGGCGACGGGCGCACCAGTGTCCAAGTGAAAGGTCAGCCTTGGGCCTGTACCCCGGACCGCCTGGTGTCGCTGGCCGGGTACGACACCATCAATGATGACACGCTCCTGGGGCCGGACGCGAAGGACATCCCCATGCTCAAGATTGGCGTCGACTTCAAGCAGTCCCGCTTTGGCGAGGGCTACGGCGCGGTCGGCACCGAGGAGGTGCCCGCCCACATCTGGACCCAGTGCCAGTGGTCGATGATGGTCACCGACCTGCCCCGCTGGGACGTGGCCGCGCTGATCGGCGGCTCCGACTTCCGGGTCTACCACCTCCTGCGGGACACGAAGCACATCCGGATGCTCCTGACCGAGGCCCGCGCCTTCTGGGATTGCGTGGAGAGCGGCACCGAGCCGCCCCTCGACGCCAGCCAGGGGGCGAAGGAGTACCTGGCCGCGAAGTTCCCCCAGGACGAGGCCGTGGACCCGCTCCCGGTCTACGACGACAACGACACGATTGCCCTGTTCCAGGAACTCCGCCTGGTCCTCGCCACCTACAAGCAGGCCGAGGAGCGGAAGGCCACCCTGGAGAACCGGATCAAGTTCCTCATCGGAGACCGCCCTGGCGTCGTCACGCCGCTGGGGAAGGCCACCTGGAAGCGGATTCGGGACGGGCAGAAGACCGACTGGGAGGGCCTGGCCCGTCACCT
This sequence comes from Candidatus Eiseniibacteriota bacterium, assembly GCA_942491735.1. Classification (GTDB taxonomy): domain Bacteria; phylum Eisenbacteria; class RBG-16-71-46; order JABDJR01; family JABDJR01; genus CALOCN01. The sequence continues at coordinate 10,052 of CALOCN010000017.1, forward strand.
CATGCCCCTCCACCAGGTCGACACCCTGGTCGAGGAGTGGACCACCGTCAAGCCCGGCTACCGCCGGTTCCTGTTCAAGCCCGACACTCCCTCGAAGGAGGACGCATGACCAGCACCAGGGTCGCCGTGCGACCGGAAAGCCCGAAGGAGAAGTTCCAGAAGTCCCTGACCCGCCTGGAGCCGCGCATTGCCGAGATCGCGGCGGCGCACATCGACCCGGCGCGGATGGTGAAGATGGCGCTCATGGCGTGTGAGAAGGTGCCCCAACTCATGGAGTGCAGCCCGAAGTCGATCTTCATGGGCCTGCTCCAGGCCAGCGAGATGGGGCTCGAAGTGGGCGGCGGCTTCGGCCACGCCTACCTCCTGCCGTTCAAGCGGGAGGCCACCCTCGTCGTCGGCTACCAGGGGTACATCGAACTCATGTACCGGACGGGGCACGTCAGCAGCGTGCGCTCCGCCCTGGTCTTCGAGGGCGACACCTGGGAGTACGAGGAGGGCACCACGCCGCGCATCGTCCACAAGCCCGACCTGGAGGCCGACCGCACCCCGGAGGCGCTGCGGTATGCCTACGCGGTGGTCCACCTCCAGAGCGGGGGTCCGGCGGTGCAGGAGGTCATGACAAAGAAGGAGATCGAGGCCACGCGGAAGCGGAGCCCCAGCGCCACCAGCAGCAAGAGCCCGTGGGTCACCGACTACCTGGCGATGGCGCGGAAGTCGCCCATCCGGCGCATCGCGAAGCTGCTGCCGAAGTCCAGGGAACTCGCCCAGGCCCTCGACATTGACGAGAACCCCGACAGCGAAAGCGTCAAGCGGTGGCAGTCCGACCTGGACGACGCTCTGGGCGAAGCCGCTGCCATCACCCCAGAGGCCCAGGAGGGCCTGCCCCATGACTGATTACAACGTCTTCGAGTTGCGGTCGGGCGACCTGCTCTACGTCCCCGCGTCCGCCGCCGTCATGCAGTACCGCCTCCAGGCCCCGACCCCGGTCTTCGGGCCGGACGTGGCGGGACAGCCCGGACTCGTCATCGAGGGGGACGCCCTGGTGGCGCTCCAGGGGTCGCTGTCGGAGCGGACCCCGAAGGTCAAGCGCCGCAAACAGCGGCACCCGCGCACCCCGAAGAAGTGGTGGAAGCGCCGTCGCCTCGCCATGGCGGAAGGCCCGAAAGCCGCCGCCGAAGCCGAAGGGGTGAGCGTGACCGCGATCTACCACATGGCCGAACACTACCACTGGAAACTGCCGAAGCCCCCGGAGGTGTCTAATGGCTGACGCGACCGGCACCGGGGAAGCGGAACGCTCGCCGGGGCGCCCTTACGGACGCATCTTCACGGTGCGGAAATCCTACCTGGGGATGCTGGAGACCAACCTGGGTCGGCAGTGTGCCGACGAGCAGGCGGGCATCATCCCTGGTCACTTCTACGACAACATCTCCGGCGAGACGGTGCGGGTGCAGTTGACCGTCTTCAAGGCGGACGGAGGGCAGGGGAATGGATGATCTCGTGTACCGATTCAGTTGCCCCGCCGTCGTCACGGTGGACGCCGAGGACTACCAGATCGTCAGCGAGCGGGTGGTCTCGTCGGTGGGGGTCCGGATGGTGATTCCTGGGGGCACCCACGCCACCCTGACCGTCTTCAACCGGGGCGGGCTGGCGGGCACCCTGACCGTGGAGTCTTACGACGCCAAGCGGATTGCCGAGCGGCTCATCCCTGGCGGCGAGTGGGACCACGGGAGGTCGCCATGAGCGACAACTTGCCGGGCCGGGCCGTGCCCCGTGGTGACCATGTGTACGAGGTGGATAACTGGGAGGTGACCTACCAGTCCAAGGATGCAGAGATGCTGTTTGAGGAGGTCTACATGGACCGCTCCGTGATGAAGGTCGGCGTCCTGAAAGACCTGCCACCGGAGTTCGCGGCCCGCATCCCCGTGGGTGAGCCCGACGAGGAAGGCGACTACGAGGACTACGAGTGGCGTTTCTTCGACACCGAGGCCGAGGCGCGAGCCGCCTGCTGGCCGAAGGAGACGCCATGATCGAGTTCCCCGACTCCCTCCCCTTCCGTCGCCCGGCGTCGGTGGCGGACGAGATTGCTTTCGAGGCGCTCCCCGAGGAGACCCGCGCCCTGGTCTCTCGGCTGTTCGGGCACCACCAGGCGCCGCCCGTCCCGCCACCGGCCTCCCTGGTCGCCGCCTACAAGCGGGGCTGGGAGGACTGCGAGGGTAGCGCCGAGGTCACCTTCGGCACCTGTTCCACCGTCGATGCGATGGAAGCGGTGGACGACATCCTGGGGGGTGGACGATGACCGACCATCCGGACCTGTTCAAGGACATGGGTATCCCGCACCTGGAGCCCATCACGACGATGCTCAAGCGGTTCAGCCCGGCGACCGAGCGGGAGTTCGGGCTCAAGGTCGATCCGAGGTCCCCGGCGGAGGGTGAAGCCGAGCGCGACCGCATCCTGGCCGAGCACACCACCCGGCGGAAGGTCCTCCTGGTGGCGCTCAACCTCCACCTGGAGCACCGCGCCCGGTCTCGCGCCGATCGGACCGCCACGGCGGACGACGCCATGGAGATCATCGCGGACTGGCCCGAGGCCGCCGACCTGGACCCCCGCTGGACCGGGGCGGTCTGGCGTGGGGGCCCCTGGACGAAGACCGGGCACTACGTCCGGAGTCGGCGGAAGCAGAACCACGCCCGTCCGATCCCGGTCTGGACACTCGACTACCCAGAGCGGTATACTGGTGTCCCGGACACGTCCCGGACATCTCACAGCCAGGAGGGGTAATGTCGGAGTCATTCACGAAGTTGTTTGGGTCCATCTTGGATTCCACGATCTGGTCGGAGGACAACGAGACTGTCCGGGTCTGGGTGACCATGTTGGCGATGGCCGACCAGCACGGGTACGTCGGGGCGAGTGTGCCCGGACTGGCCCACCGGGCCCACGTCAGCTTGGAGGCGACCGAGCAGGCGCTCGCGAAGTTCCTGGCCCCGGACCCGTACTCGCGGAGCCGGGACCACGAAGGGCGCCGGATCGAGGAGGCGGACCGGGGGTGGACCCTGCTCAACTACGGGCGGTTCCGGGAGATGCGCGACGAGGAGGTCCGCAAAGAGTACGAGCGGAAGCGGAAGCGTCAACAGCGGAAGACCGCGTCCAAGGATGTCCCGGACAATTCGGGACAGTCCCGCAAGGTCCCACAATGTCCCACTGTGTCTGCCCAAGCAGAAGCAGAAGCAGAAGCAGAAGCAGAAGTTGAACAGACTCGGCCCACGATCGGGTACTCCGACGCCTTCGAGGCGGCCTGGAGTGCCTATCCGAAGCGACCCAACAACTCCAAACACGCCGCCTGGCGAGCGTGGAGGGCCCGTGTGGGCGCCGGAGAGACCGAGGCGGCACTGGGCGAGGGGGTCACACGGTACGCGGCGTACGTCGCCGCCCAGGGCGTGGAGGCGCGGTTCGTGAAACAGGCCAGCACCTTCTTCGGGCCGGACCAGCACTACCTGAACGACTACACGGTGGATGACGACGACCACCTCACCCCGAACGAGCGGGCCAGCAAGGCCGCCATCCAATCCTTTGCCGAGGAGGGCGCATGAAGCCCCTGGCCCTGAGTCCCGAGGCCCTGGCCGTGGTCGAGCACCTCAAGAAGGGCGGGAGTGTCCGCGTGGCGGGCATGACCCGGACCCGCTACATCGTCTGGCGGAACAGTCAGCAGGTCGGCCCCGTCTTCGACGCCCAGGTCCACGCCGAACTCCTGAACGCGGGGCTCCTGACCGAGAAGACGCACCGGCTCCGGTGGAAGGCCCTCCCATGACCCGCCCCGAATACCTGACGGCGATGGCGCCGCTGGCTGTGAACTTCCGGATGAAGCTCTCGAAGCCCCTGCTCCGGCTGTGGTGGGAGCAGTTCCAGCACTGTACGCCGGACGAGTTCCGGGACGCGATCGTCCGGGTCTGCCAGGCGGAGACCTTCTTCCCCACCCTGGCGACGATGCGCGGGCTCCTGGGGATGAACAACACCGGGGTGGTCCTGGCGAACCAGGTCTTCACCGAACTGACCACCCTCCCTGGGCCCCGGTACGACCCGAAGCGCGGGGATTACTGGAGTCTCCAGGATGTCCAGGAGCGGTTCGGCACCCAGGCCCTCGCCGCGTTCCTTGCCGCCGGGGGGACCGCCATGTTCCGGGACCGCACCGACAAGAACCTCGACTTCATCCGGCGCGATTTCCTGGCCGGGTGGGCGGACTTCGCCAAGCACCCCCAGGATGAGCGGGTCCTCCTGGAGCGCCCGAAGGCGCCCACGGGCCTGCAACCCATCACCGAATCTCTAGCCCGGCTCACGTCGGGCGCCCCCAAGGAGGGGTCATGAAGCAAACGCACACCATCTTCCTCAACGACGAGGCCGTCCCCCTCACCCTGGTCTTCAACGCCCGGTGGTGCCAGCGGCTCGGCCTGGTCGGGGCAGTCTGGAAGCACACCATCTACTTCGCGTGGGACCCCGAGCGCGTGCCCGCCTGGGTCCTGGGCCATGAGATCGTCCACGTCTGGCAATGGCGCCAGGTGGGATGGTGGCGCCACCTCTGGCGCTACCTCCGTGCCTGGTGGACGTTCGGCTACGCCAAGAGCCCTTACGAGACCGAGGCGATGAAGTACCAACGCCTGGTCGCGGCGGGGGCGCCGGTCTCCCTGGCTTCCCGGAGTAGCGCGGACTACCAGCGGAACGACGGGAGGTTCACCTCCACGCCGTCCTGGCTCGACACGATCCACGCGCCGTTCCTCGGCACCTGGGATGGGGACCACCCCTACCTCACCCGGCAGACCACCCAGGCGTGGTGGGACGTCCTGCCGGACGACGAGGAGGACGACGACTTCGACTGGGCGGCCCCCGTCGCCACCAACGACCGCCACCAGGGAGGGGAAGGATGAAACACCGCAGCACCGTGCTCCGCGAACTCAAGCGCCTCAAGGGGATGCGCCAACGGTCAGGACTCACCGACGAGCAACGCGCCACGCTCGACCGTTCGATCCTTGCGATCCAATGGACGATGGACACCCGCGACAGGGCAACATGGCTCCGGCCATCACATCGGGTTACTGGAATGCGTTGCCGAGGCACCCCATGACCCCCGACGCGGCCGGGAGGCCGGAGCCAAACACGCACGACTTTGGGTGGATTGGGCTGAATGAGTACCCAGACCTGTACCGTGCGATGCGTGACCGCGCCCTCGCCGCCGAATCCGAGGTCACGCGCCTCCGGGCCGAGGTCGAGGCGCTGCGGGAGATGCTGAGGCGGTGGCAATGGAGCGCGAACGCATCCAGCCAGAAGCAACTCATGGCCGTATGGGGCCAAACCATCGACCGCCTCGTCACCGAAACAAGCGCCCTGCTCGCGGCGCGGAAGGGGGAGGGATGAGCGAACAGAACGAAGTGGAATACCTACGCGCCGCCCTGCGACAGATTGCCAAGTGCGAGGGACGGTTCAGCCGCGACCAACTGACACACGCCGGGAACACTATCGAGGACATGGAGGCGATTGCCAATGGGGCGCTCGCCGGAACGTGGACGGTGCCCGATGCCGACTAGCCCGTTCCGAGATGAGGGTGAGCGTCTGAGGGCGAGGGAGGCGTTTGCGGCGGTACACAGTGCTCTTTTTGGACGTGAGTGTACGGAGGGCATCGAGGTACGCTTCGACCGGACCTATCCGCCCATCGTGGATGCGCCGGAAGGCACCGGAGGCGTAGCGGCCTACGAGGAGATGTTGCGGAACGTCTCGCGCACCTCCACGCCCCCCGACTTCGACGCGGCGCTGAACGATGCCGTCGTGACCTACGCGAGCAAGATGGCGCTCGTCCGTAACCACCCCGACCGCGAGCTATTCCATGAACGCTTTCACGCCGCCCGCCAGCGCGTCCGCGAGTTGCACGAGGCCGTGGTCCGGGAGCGGGATGACTTGAAGGCCCGACTCGCGGACCTGCACCGGCCTACCCACGGGCCATGCTGTACCTGCCAGGCGTGTGGCAAGCCGTATGACGAGTGCCGGTGCGACATTGACGACCTTGCGGATGAACTCGCCAAACTCCGCGCCGCGCAGCAGGGAGAGGTGTACGAGGTGGAGCGCATCACGCCGCGTCCAATGGCTCCGGCATCCGCTGACCCATGCTGCGTTCACGTTGGGCCAACCTATCACCCCGGCGACACGGTGCGCGTCACTCGCATCGAGGAGGCCCCGTGACCAAGTATCAGCCGCAGGATATCCAGGTCGGATGGTGGGTGGCCGAGTGCTGCGTGCTCGACCTGGAGCAGGTCACATCACAGGCACAGCGCGACGACATTGTAGCCGACCTCGAAAACCGCTGGGCAGTCGATGGCACCGACTTCGGGTTCCTGGCGTGGCCCACGCCCGAGGCCGTCTATGCCGACCTGCATGACGACCTCCCGGACCATGAATGGTTGCTCCGGCGCAAACTTGGCATGGAGGAGGCCCCGCACCTCGCCGCCCTCCGCGCCGCGCAGCAGGGGGCCGAGGGCACGACTGTCTCCTGCGGCTATGCGATGGATGGTCAGCCGTGGATTCAAGTCAAGGGCGATGGACGCCTTGAGACCTTCGGCCCCGGCGACAAGGTGCGCGTGACCAAGGTGGCGCCCGATGCCTAACCCCTTCCGTCGGGAGCCCTTGCGCCCGCTCACCCCTGCCGAGGAGTGGGAACTGCAACAGCGCCACGCACCCACCCCGGACACCCTTCACCTCAACCCTCGCGAGCGGGCGTGCCTGGCCGCGTACCGGAAACGTCGGGCCGCCGCACTCCGCGCCCAGGCCGAGTCCATGGCCCGCGACCCCTTCCTCGACACCTGGATGCCATGATGCCACGCAAGAAACAGGACCCGAAGTGTCCGCACTGTGGGGAACGCCACACCCCCCAGCCGACCTGGTGTGGGGGTGGGCCGTCGTCGGTCACCCTCGCCCTGCCCATCCCCACCTCCACCAACCGGATGTATCGCCGGACGAAGACCGGACGGGTGTTCAAGGCCAGCAAGGCCGAAACCTTCGGGGGGCAAGTCATGGCCGCCGTCGGGGGCGTGCCGGGCCTGCCCTACCGTGGCCCGGTCCACGTCACCCTGGCCATCTACCGCCCCCGGAAATCGGGCGACATCGACAACTACCTCAAGGTGTTGTTCGATGCCCTGGAGGGGGTGGTCTTCCGGAACGACAGCCAGGTCCACCGCCTGGTCGCGTTCCTGGACGACAGCCAACCCCAGGAGCCCGGCGTGCGGTTGGTCGTGGAACCGATCCTGGGCGACTGGTAATGCGCCGCCTCGCCTGGCTCCTCGTCCTGGCCGCCTGCTATCCCGAGTGGACCCCACCCGAGACGGTGGTCCGCTTCGACCCGCCGCCCGAATACGGCGCGTGGTGGAACGCCAGCCGGGCCTGCATCGCCCGGCCCGAGTACCGCGCCTTCTACGAAATCGAGTGGTACGTCAGCGCCGAGATTCCCACCGCCTCGGACGGCCTGCCCCACAAGGGCATCACGGTCCAGAACCGCATCTACCTCTGGCAGGGGGTCCTGGACCAACCCTGGGTCATCCAGCACGAACTGGCCCATGCGATCAACCTCCTGGGCAACGACCACCCAGCCGACCCCTTCGACAAGTGCCATCTCATGGGGCCCTCCGGCCCCACCACCCCAGACCTGTGAGGACACCATGAACCGACCCAGCCAACCCCCCGGCTACGGGCGCCCCAAAGACCCCAGCGACCTCAACCGAGCCATCGCCGTCGATCGTGACCCCAGCCCCATGGACCACCTCCTGGCGAACTTCCAGGCCCAGAGCGGGGTCCTCGAAGCGACCTGCGCCCGGCTCTACAACGCCATCGCCCGACTGGGCGGGGACTGGCCCCTGCATGGACCCGAGCCGGACCGGGCTGAGACCCCCCAGCCAGCCGGCACGCTCCACGCCCTCGAACGGGCCGTGACCCGGTACGGGGCACTCAACGCCGACGCCGCCAACCTGGCGGACCGGCTGGAGGCGCTGGTATGACCTACGCCGACCTGGACGACCTCACCCGGCTCATCGGCCTGGTGGAGCAGTTGGACGAAGAAACCATGAGCGAGAAGATCGGGGACGCCTGCCGCGTCGTCCGCAACGCCGCTCGCGCCCGCCGCTCCCGACTCCTCCGTGACATGAAAGGACTTCCCCCTGTTTCACGGGAAACGCCCCTCACGCACCACACCCTGGGGCCACTGTCACCACCATAGCGCCACCATCACAACACTGGCGTCTTCTCTTGACAGTGATTCGGCACTGTGCCAATCTAGGGTATGGCGAATCGGACCAAACGCCCGGCCAAACTCCGCAACCTCAAGAGCCCACCCACCGACACCCCGTCGGTGGCTGTGGGCACCCCACCCCCCCCACCGTCGATGTCCCTGGCCCACCGCCTCCGCCAGGGGGACGACACCGCCCTCACGGAAATCAAAGGCAACGGCCTCCGCGCCCTCTACGAGCACGGGTGCCTGGAGCAGTACCACTTCCTTATCGACGTCCTGGAGGACCGCGCCCTGGGCTCCGTCGTGGTGGACGGGTCGCTCCAGGTGGTCGGGCCCACGATCGCGGAGAAGCTCCGGGCCTACGACCTCCTCATGAAGGGCACCTCCCGGACCGGCCCCATCGGCGGGATGGGCGCCCTGGGCTCCGGCCAGGCGGTCATGGGCCTGGTCTTCATCCCAGCCCCGGATAGCGACGGGGTCCCCATCCCCGTGTCCTCGGACCGGAAGCGTCTCCCTCCCGCCAACGGCAACGGAGCATCCCCATGAGCGACACCGGCTGGTACTGGACCCACTGGGGGCACCTCCTGACGAAGCCGGTCTTCGCCGCGCCCGTCTACGCCTTCCTCCAGGTGTGGCACGCGCCCTGGCTCGCGCTTCTCCTCACGGTCCTCGGCTTTGCGGGCCTGAGTGCGTTCCGCAAGGAACTCCTGTTCCCGCTCACGCTCGACTGGGGCGAGGACTGGAAGGACCTGGTCATCGACGCCTGGGTGACGGCGACCCCGTTCCTCCTCCTGGTCCTCCCGATGGGCTGGTGGTGGCTGGTCCCCCTGGGGATGGCGCTGGCCGTCCTCAAGTTCCACACCTGGGCGAAGCCATGAACCCGTGGCATGACCCGCAGTTCCGGGCGGCCTGGGCCGAAGTGTCACACCTCACCCCGATCTTGGACGAGGCGGAGGAGCGCACGGGCTACGAGACGCCCACCAGGGACGCGCTCCTGGGGGGCCTGGTCCTCCTGGTCCTCCTCCTCGCGCCGTTCCTCCTGGCCTGGTGGCTCGGATGAATCGACGCAACTTCCTCGGCGTCCTGGGTGGGCTGATCGTGGTGCCCCAGTTCGGGCGGTTCTACCGGCAAGGGAGCGGGCAACTGTGGCGCCCCAGGGACGCCTACTTCGTCCATGCAGGCGCTTACTACGAACTGTCTGTCATGCGACCGAGGATCGGCGGTGTTGGACTGCGCCAACCCGGTGACGTCCTCCCCGACTTTGCCGAGCCACTCATCAGGAACATCCGGGTGCCTGGCCCCGCCACCGAAGCCCAGGTGCGCCAGGTCATGCGCGAGGCGGGCGTCATGCAATGGGATACCAGTACCGGGGCTATCTGGAGGCCCCAAGCGTGACCGCCCCCGCCCTCGACCAGGAGGCGCCGGTCCTCTGGAAGCCGCACCCAGGCCCCCAGACCCGCTTCCTCCAGGCGGTGGAGTTCGAGGTGCTCTACGGCGGGGCGGCAGGCGGCGGGAAGTCCCAAGCCCTGGTGGTCGATGCGCTCCGGCAGAAGGATATGCCCGGCTACCGCGCTCTCATCCTCCGCCGGGTGGGGACGGACCTGGTCGAGATGATCGACCTGGCGCACGCCCTCTACCCGGCCTGCGGCGGCATCTACAACGCCACCGAACGTCGCTGGTACTTCCACTTCCACCAAGCCCCCTGGATTCGCCCCACCACCATCGAGTTCGGCTACTTCGACAAGTGGCTGGACTACCGCCGGTATCGGGGCCGCCAGTTCAGCTACATCGGCTGGGATGAAATCGGGGACTGCCCCGAGGAACGCTTCCTCCTGTTCCTCATCTCCCGGTGTCGCTCCGGCGGACCCGGCATCATCCCCATGGTCCGGGGCACCGCGAACCCTGGCGGCGAGGGCCATGCCTGGCTCAAGCGCCGCTTCATCGCCAAGTGCGGTATCCGGGGCGCCCAGGTCCACCATGAGGAGTTCACCTACCACGCCGCGCCTGGGGAGGAGCGGACCATCACCCTGACCCGGCGCTTCATCCCCAGCCGGGTGACCGACAACCCCACGCTCATCGAGAACAACCCGCTCTACATGGCGCAACTCATGTCGCTCCCGCTCACCATGCGGAAGCAACTCCTGGAGGGGGACTGGTCCGCCGGGGAGGGGATGGCGTTCGAGGAACTGAACGAGGCGGTCCACATCGTCCCCGCCTTCACGATTCCTTCACATTGGCCGGTCTACGGCGCCTTCGACTGGGGGTACGCCCACCCCTGGGCCTTCGGGGTGCTCACCACGAACGAGGATGGCCGCCTGTTCCTGGCCGACACCATCTGGGGCCGACGGCTCAAGGACCGGGACATCATCGAGCGGATCGCCAGCGGCCTCCCCGAGCGCATCACGAAGGAGCGGTTCAAGTACACGGCGGCAGGCCACGACTGCTGGAGTGAGATCAAGGCCCGGAGCGAGTCCGGCCCGACCACGGCGGAGCGGTTCACCGAGGGCGGGATTCCCCTCAAGCAGGCGAACCTGAGCCGGTCCGACGGCTACAAGCAGTTGCTCCACCTCCTGGCCTGGCAGGGGCTCGACGGGAGCCAGGAGAAGGAGCCCGACCTGGTCTTCATGGATACGCCCGGCAACCGCCGCCTGTTCGAGCAGTTGGAGGGCCTGGTCACCGACCCGGACCACACCGCTGACGTCCTCAAGACCGATGCCGACCCCCTGACCGGCGATGGGGGTGACGACGGCTACGATATGCTCCGGTACGGCGCCATGGAACGGCCCCAACCCGCTCCCAGCACCTACGCCACCGAGCGGGTCCGCGCCTTCGACCCGGCGGTCCTGGCGGCGGAACACGACCGGGTGCGGCGCGGCAAGCCCACGCCCGACCGGAAGCGGAAGACCTCGTTCGATCCCGTCACCTACCACGGAGGCCAGTAGATGCCGAAGCGTGACCCCGTCGCTCCCCCTGGCGCTCGTCGCGTGCCCATGCACCCCTGGGGCGACCCCCGCAACGCCAACCGTCCCGTCACCCGTGAAGAACTCATGAAGGTGATGGCGACCCTCGACGCCGCCTGTGTGAAGCGGCACCACACCCCCACGCTCCAGGAACGGGTGCATCGCGCCAAGCTCTGGCTCCGTGCCCGTGCCAAGTGGGGCCACCGGGAGACCTCCTCATGAGTACCATGAACTTCGCGCAGATCATCCACCGCCAGGTGGCAATCAACGCGATCGCGAAAGTCTGCCACGAAGCGAACCGCGCCTATTGCCAGACGATGGGGGACGGAAGCCAACTCCCCTGGGCGGAGGCCCCGGACTGGCAGAAGGACTCCGCCTACCTGGGCGTGAAGATGCTCCTGGACAACCCGGACGCTGGCCCTGGTGCCGCACACGTCTCCTGGCGCGACCAGAAGGAGGCGGAGGGCTGGGTCTACGGAGCGGTCAAAGACCCCGAGCAGAAGACGCACCCCTGCCTGGTGGACTTCACGGACTTGCCGCCGGACCAGCAGGCAAAGGACCACCTGTTCGTGGCGGTGGCCCGCGCCCTTCTGCCCTTCCTGTCAACATGAGCATGACCCCGATGCGGAAAGGGCTTGTCGCCCTGGTCGATGTCTGGGGGGCCCAGCACCGCGAGGACATGGCGGACGCCGAGATGGTCGAGCCCGACGAGCAGGTCCGGAGTGTGGGCCAGGCGGCGCTCTCCTTCGCCCAGTGGCAACTCGCACTCACCGACCTGGGCGCCTACGACCGGCGCCACCCCGAGGAGGACCACTCATGACGATGGACTGGAAGCGCGTGGTGTTCAGCAACGAGACCGACGACGACGGCAACTGCCCGGTCTGCGGCACCGACTACGCCGAGTGCCCCTGTCCGGGTCCCACCCAGGACGACGAGTTCATCTATCGCACCACCGAGGCCGGGGAGTTCCAGGCCCGGCGACGCCCCACGCCACGACCGAGGAAGACGCCATGACCGAGACGCTGTTCTTCATCGCGGGCCTCCTGTCCGGGGTCGGCCTCATGATCCTCGCGATGCGCCTGGTTCAACGCCGGGAGATGGGCGTGCCGGTGGTCGGGAAGCCGGTGGCGCGACGGCTCCCGGACCTACCCGACGCCGAACTCGAACTCCGGCGCAGGGTGCGCCAGGCGACCGTGGCACGCGGGGCCGAAGCGATCCTGGCCCGTGCCCAGGAGACCGGCTCCCGTGTCACCCCGGAGCAGGCCCGTGAGCAGGCGGCCCGCATCCTGGAGGAGGTCGGCTTCTCCTCATGACCACCGTCACCCGCGTGAAGCTCCGGCGCGACCTCACCCCGATGGAGGCCACGGTCATCGACCTGGTCGGCCCCGGCTACACCTACGCCCAGACCGCGCAGGCGTTGGGGATCGCCCCACGCACGGTCCGGATGCACTGTGAGAACGCCTCGCAGAAGATACCGGGCACCGTGCCCTGCCTGACCCGCGTGGTCCTCTGGTGGCAGGGCTACCCGATCGAAGCCCTGTTCGCGTATGCCCATGGTCGCCGCGTGGGGCCGAGCCACCCCATCGACACGTCCGAGGGTGCGGAGTGCCGTAGAGAACACGGCGCCAGGGTGGCACCTTCCAGGGAACCACGACCAGGGGCGACGACACGCCATGAATGAGCCACTGACCATGCCACCGCTCCGCCAGGAGAACGCGGAGGATGCGTTCGACGGGAAGCGGGTCGCCTACGCCAACCAGATGTGGTCCTCCCAGGACGAGTCGTGGCGGATGCGCGACCGGATGGTGGAGGAAAACATCCGCATGATCGCGGGGCAGCACTGGTCCGTCTTCGATCCGCTGACCCAGACCTACCTCGACCCCACCGAATGGATGACCGACCAGGAGCGCCGGTGGCGTCAGCGCCCAGTCTTCAACCGGATTCTGCCCTGGTACATCCTCACCCACGCGAAGCTGACCGAGAACCCGCCGATCGTGACGTTCCTGCCGGGGCCTGACCGGATCGACGCCATGCTGGCCGAGACGATGGATGTGGTCACGAAGACGTTGTGGCGGGAGTGTGGGATGACGGACGTCCACGACCGCAACATGGCCTGGATGATCCCTGGGGGGAACGCCTACCTCTCCGCTCGGGTGGACCCCTCACGGGGCCCGATGAAGGAGTGGCGGGGGGAGGCCGAGATTCCCCTGGTCGATGACCAACGCCAGCCCATCCCGAACCCGGAGACCGGCGAGATCGTCCTGGTCCCGGCGGACAACGTCCCGTTCGACGCCGAGGGCCAGCCGTTGGCGGTGATGCACCTGGACGGGCAGATGGAGGAACTGGGCCCGGCACACACGGCGCCCGAGGGGATGATCGCCAACGACGTCCTCTCGCCGCTCGAAGTACGCGGGGAATGGGGACCGACCCCCTGGCACCTCAAGGCGTACCACCTGACCCGCACCTTCCTCACGCCACGCCAGGTCTGGGAGTTGTACGGGGTGAAGGTGGAGCCCGACCTCAAGGGCGCCGACGCCAGCAACCACCAGGAACTTCACCGGCTCCTGTTCGGCGCGGGCTACTTCGGCGCGTCCAGCGGGATGGCGGGCTCCGAGTTCGCCCGGACCAACCAGGGCAACGCGCTCTGCACCGTGACCACGCTCTGGCACAAGCCGCTCATGTCGGTCCAGCCCAGCGAGGATGGATCGGACCCCGGCCTCGACCAGATGATCGCGACCCAGGACAACCCTGGCGGACGGCTCCTGGTGGTCACGAAGGACAAGGTCCTGCTCGACGGGGCGCGTCCGGTGGCCTACCCCTACACCAGCCCCATCACCCAGTTCGGGTTCGTCCGCGTGCCGGGTCGGCCCCAGGACTCGACGCCCCAGGAGGGCATCAACGCCGCGAACCGGAGCTACAACCGGGGCTGGGCCCAGATTCTTGAACACCGGAACCTGGTGACCAACCCGATCGGGCTCCTGGACGCGGCCAGCGGGCTCACCGAGGCCGACTTCACGAACCAGCCGGGGTCCCACTACGAGGTCGTGAGCCGACCCGGCGTCGATGCGGTCAAGTATGTCTCCCCACCCCCGCTCGGCCAGGACGTCTACCGCACCCAGGCGATGCTCCTGGAGGAGATTGAGTCGCTCGGCATGACACGGAACAGCACCGGCGAGTTGCCGGGCCGCGATGCGTCGGGTGAGATGCTCAAGGAGTTGCGCTTCGACACGGACCGCTACCTGGGAAGCACCCAGCGGCGGAACGTGGAGGCGTATGCCCGCCATATCGAGACCTGGATGGCGCTGATCCCGGTGGTCTGGGACCAGCCGAAGCTCCTCCAGTACGCGGGGGAGGACAACATCGCCCGGACCATCACCGTCATGCCCGAGATGTTTGCCGAGGGCAAGGTGAACGTGGTGCCGGACCTGGAGTCGATGTTGCCCGAGGGTCGTGGCGAGCGCCAGGGGCGGGTCTACCGGATGTACCTGGACGGGATGTTCGGGCCACCGGGCACGCCGCAGTCGCTCGACGTCTTCTTCGACCTGGCGAACTTCCCGCACATGGGGCGGGCAGGCAAGGTCGGGGGCGTCGATCGCACCATGGCCGAGCATATCCTCGGGGCCCTGGTCCAGGGCGTCCCGGCAGAGGCGATCCCGTACTTCGACTGGTACAACGACGACATCCACCTCCTGGTGCTGGAGAACTACATGAAGGCGCCGGAGTTCCTCGACCTGGCGCCCGAGGCGCAGATGGCGATGGCCGAGTGCCGCCAGCGATACCAGCAGATGAAGGCGATGAAGGAGTACCAGGCGGCGATGCAGGCCGCCCAACTCCAGGCGATCCTGACCCCACCCGAGGACGGGGGCGGCCAGGGTGGGGGCGGGAAGCCCGCCCCTGGTGCCAAGCAAGACGCGGACGCGCAATCCGACAAGAAGGCCGTGCGTCCTCCCACCGCCGCCGATCAGAGCGGCGATCCTGCCGGGTATCCGACCGGCCTCTCCACCCCCATCATGTAGGAGTGCCTCATGTCTGACGCTCCCGCTGGCTCCTCGGCCCCGGCTCCCGCCGCGCCGAGCACTCCAGCCCCCGAGCCCACGTCGTCACCGCTGGAAGGCGCCCGCGAAGCCGCTGAACGGATGTGGAACGCGGAACCCAAAGCTGAACCAGCGGCCCCGCCCAGCGATGAGGGGCCTCCAGCCAAGGCCCCCGCCGCTGACGGCGACGCGCCCGCCCCTGAGCCCGAGGAACAACCCCGTGGTCCGGACGGCAAGTTCCTGCCGAAGGACGCCCCACCCGCCGAGGACGGCGAGGAGGGTGACCTGGACGCGGGGGAGGACGACGACGACGCCCCCGAGGCCGACGCAGGCGAGCCAGGCGAGGGTGAGGACGACGATGTCGAGGCGGGCGAGGGTGAGGACGGGGAGGCCGAAGATGGGATCGTGGTGGCCCTCCCAGGCCGTCACCCGCATGACCCCGAGTTCGAGATCGAGGTCTCCACGGAGGAGGCGGCGGAGCGGTTGCGGCAGTTGAAGAACGGCTATATGCGCGGCGAGGAGGCCCGGAGCGTCCAGGCCCAGGTCGAGCAGGAGTGGGGGCAGATCGCGGACGTCGAGGAGCACATCCAGATCGACCCGATCGGCTTCATCCAGAAGCAACTGCCCGCCGAGTACGCGCCCCGCCTGGCGCTCCAGATTCTCGCGGACCCCGCCGTGCTCAAGGCGGTCGAGAAGGACCTCCGCGAACTCATCACGCCCGCCACGCACCGCACGAAGCTGGCGGAGTTGAAGGCGGAAAAGTACGAGACCAGGGAACTCCTGGCCCAGGCCCGGTCCGCCCGCAAGGAAGGGGCGACCCACGCCATGGAGGTGCGGAGTGCCGTAGCCGCACTGATTCCACCGGAGTACGATGCAGAGAAGGCAGGCGAGTTCCTCCGCAATGCGTTGAACGACGTGGGGAGCTACGCTGACCGCATGGGCCTGGACCGGATCGACACCGCCCAGTTGCCCGTCCTGCTGGCACGACGCCTCCAGGAAGCGGGGATTAACCCGGTGCAAGCCGCCGCACGCCTGGCGGCAGGACCGGGACGCAAGACCTCGACTGGGGGACCCCCGAAGGGCCGTCCTCCGAGAGCGTCGGCAGGCAAGCACCGCGCCGCCCCTGGAGGGCGCCCGACGGGAGCCGATTTCGTGAAGGGCGCGGCCCGACGCAAGGCCGCCGCCACGACGCCCCCAGGTGGCGTGGGCGCTCCGAAAGCGCCGGTTGCTCCACCGCCGGGCACGACACTCAAGGAAGCGACCGCGATGGCACGCGCCAGGCGCCGGTCGTAACCCACAAGCGAGGACGCGATGGCATCAGCTACCACCACCCGCACCTCCATTGACGCGGCGCTCAAGGTTATCTACTCGGGCCCACTTCATGACCAGGTGATTTCCGACTCTGAACTTCTCGGCCTGTTCGAGACGGAGATGAATATCCAGACCGAGCAGACGACCGGCGGTCGCTACATCGAGATGGGGCACTTCTTCGCCCTGCCTGCTGGTGTCGGCGCCCGATCGGAAAACGAGTACCTCCCCGAGACGGATGATCCCGTCTTCAAGAACAGCCGGGCCTACCTCCGCAAGGTGATGGGCACGGTCGAGATGAGCGGTGACACGATGGACCGGGTCCGCGACGACGAGGGTGCGTTCCTCGACTACGCCGACCGCGCCCTCCCGGCGCTGGCCCAGCGGGTGACCAACGAGATGGACCGCATGGCGATCGGGACGGGCAAGGGCATCAAGGCCCGCGTCGGCGCCCGGTCCGCCACCGGCTCCGCGACGGTGACCGTCACCATGACGGCGGCCCAGGGCATCACCGGCCTCACCGGCGGGTGGCTCCAGTTCCTCGACGGCGAGCGGTGCATCTTCTCCGCCAACGCCGACGGCTCCTCGCCCCGCAACAGCGGCGGCTTCCGGAGTGGCAAGGTCACGGACATGAACGAGACCGCTGACACGGTCACCTTCGTCTTCGCGTCCAGCGCCCTCGGGGACACCATCCAGGTCAACGACTACATCTTCGCCGGTGACGAAGCCGGAACCTCGGCCATGGACACCGGCACCAGTCAGAACCGGGAACTCCAGGGCCTCTTTGCGGCGGTGGACGACGGGGCCATCATCGACACCTACCTCAACATCCAGCGGACCGCCGCCGGGAACCGCCTGTGGAAGTCCGTCATGGTCGACGGCTCGGCGGCCCCGTTCAACGGGTCGATGAGCGAAGACCTCCTGAGCTATGCGGACGACACCGGCTACGTCCGGGGCATGGCGAAGGTCGACACCCTGGTGATGTCGCGTTCCGCCAACCGGGGCTACTGGAAGACCCTCAAGGGCGACCGCTTCTTCGCGGACCCGCGTGGGCAGTACCAGGGCGGCAAGGCCAGCAACGGCCTGTCGATCGTCCTGGGCGACCGCACGCTCACCCTCAAGGTGGCGCGGAAGCTCTCGCCCGAGGTCGCGTTCGGCCTCTCACGGGACACCTTCAAGCGGCTGACCCTCGGCTCCTGGCGGTGGGATGACACCACCGGCTCCATCTGGAACCGGGTCACCGACGCGGTCGGGCGGAAGCACGCCTTCTACGCCTCCGGCTACCTGTACGAGGAACTCATCACCACGGCTCCTCGCCGGAACTGGCGGATCAACGGCCTCGCGGTCGTGCAGTAGCAGATAGCCGGACCCCAGCGGCGGGTGTCTGTCTCCGACTAGCGGAGGGGACAGCACCCGACCGGCTGGACTCTTACACAACCACCAACGCGGGGCGAGCCCCGAGGATGGCGCTGTGGCTGTCAATTCCAAGAAGGTGCTGGGCACCGATCCGGTCGCACTCAAGTGCATCGTGGTCCCCATCACCACCGCGATCTCCCAGACCAACAAGTCGGTCTTCAACCTGGTGCCTGGCTTCGCCGGGATCATCACGAAGATTCTCGTCCACAGTTCCACCCTGGCGGGCACCTGCACGGTCCAGGTGCGGACCGGGGGCGCCAGCTTCGCGGCTGGACGATCGGCCAACACGGCGGTCTCCCCAACAGCGGACGCGGCCACGGTGGCGGTCCTCTCGACCACCCTGGCGAACCTCAAGTTCAGCGCGACCGAGTCCATCCGCGTGGGGTACACCACGAACGGCTCCGGCGCCCTGACCAACGGTTCCTGCACCATCTTCTACCGGCCCTTCCCGATGGGCGGCGACGCCTAGCATGGAGCGGTTGATCGACCTCCCCGAGCCACGGGTCTGCCCCGAAGCCCTCCTGGTGCAACTGCGCCAGGTGGACCCGGCGGCGGAACTCATCTATGTCGGGGAGGGCGAGTGGTGGCTGGGGGTCGTCAAGCCCAACACCTTCCGCCGCGCCCAGGGGGACCACCTCCTGGCCCGTGAGTGGCGGAAAGACCAACCCTCCTGGGAGCAGATTCGCTACGGGCAACTCATGCGCCAGGGGTTCGCGTTCTGCGGGACCTTCTCGTTCATCGGGGAACCCACCAGCGAAGTTGTCCAGGAGTTCCAGGAATCCACCTGGTTGTGGGCGCATGACCGGGACCGGGTGGAGGACACGTTGTTCGAGGCGCCGGAACGGAAGCGCCAGGCGAACCTCCGTTCGATGATGAAGGACCGCCTCCATGCGGATGCGCGGTCGGTGTACCGTCACCTCGTCAAGGACCGGCGCACGGCCATCTCCCTGCCCCCGGCCCCGACGACCCACTGAGGACAGACCATGTCAAGCAATCCCGGCTTCGGCCCCATGATGATCGGAGACGCGGCTTACGCCGAGCAACAGCGCCAGGCGCAGACGGGCGGCATCGGATTCGGCAGTCGGATGACCGGCCCCGCCGTCCCCGTTGCAGAGCCCGCGCCTCCACTCGCCGCCGCTGATACCGACATCCCATCGGGCGACCTGGCCGTGGGCGCATATGCCGTGAAGGAAGTCGTGAAGATGCTGGCCGAGGTGCCTGCCCGGACCTACGATCTCTTTGCCGCCGAAGTGAACCGAGCCGACGGCGCACGCAAGACCGCGCTCCGGGCGATCCGGGACACCGAGACGGCGAAGGGGGACGAGGCCAAGCAGTCCCTCATCACCGCCATCGCCAACATTCTGGGCGAGTAGGAGTGTTTCGATGCAGAACAAGCTGACCGTCTCCGAGCGCACCCTGGATTTCGCGGTGCCTGGTGGCGCGGGCGCCTACGCGCCGGAGGTGCTCTACCTCAATCGGGACAACCTGGTGACCACCGGGCCCGACGAGGTAGGCGAGATGCAACTCCTGGTGGCCGCGCTCCCGACCAGTGCCATCGTGGAGGTGGACCTCTGTGCGCCAGGGAGCGGGTTCGGCGGCACGGTTCGCACGGCGGTCCAGACGTACAACGCTCTGGGGCTCACGTCGGTCCTCTCCCTCGCCGGATGGCGGGGGGTTCGTATTCGCGTCAAGTCGGGCGGCACCAGCGGCACCGCCACCGTCGACGCTTCCTGGTGGTAAGGAGACATTCTCATGGCACGTCGTCGAACACCGAACGCCGTTGCGGGTGCGCCCGCAAAGCCCGAAGTGGGGGCGCCGTTCCGCCTGGATGGGCACAACTACATCCTGAGCGGGATCGACCAGCCCCGTGCCGGACTGTTCCAGTTCGCCAAAGGGTTTGACACGCCGAAGGGTGGCGTCCGCTACAAGAGCGGCGCGGGGTGCGTGGCGGACCTGACCTGGTGCAACACGAAGGAGGAGTACGAGGGGTTGGTCCGAGAGGAAGCGGACGCGCTGATCCGGGGACGTCCGGTTATGCGGACCCTCGCCCGTGCCGCCGCCCAAGCTCTGGTCGACCACCACGACTCCGGCGCCTGCTGGTATCTGCCAGGGCGTCACCTCCCTCGCCTCGACAACCGACCGCCGACCTACACGCCCGCCGAAGCGGCGGCGGTAGCGGCGAAGCTCGTAGACCCCCTGGGTCAGGAGTAACACATGGCCTCCGTTGCCTACACCAGTGGCGTCCGCGAGATGCTGGCGCAGAACATCGACTACCTGACGGAAACGATGAAGCTCATGCTCGTCGGGACCGCCACGCCGTACACGCCGAACGTGGACGACGACTTCGTGGACGCGGGCGGCGCGAATGACCCGGTGGACGCGGAAATCAGCGTCACCGGCTACGCGCCCGGCTGGGGCAACGCGGGCCGCAAGACCCTGGCCTCGAAGACCATCACCGTGGACGACGCGAACAACCGGGTCACGATGGACGCGGCGGACGTGACGTTCACCGCCCTGGGCGCGGGCGCCACGATCGCGGGCGGGATCATCATCAAGGAGGGGGGGTCGAACGACACCACCAGCCAGATGTTGACCTACCAGGACGTGACCGACACCGCGACCAATGGGGGCGACATCGTCATCCAGTTCGCGGCGAACGGGTTCCTGTTCTTCAACTGCTCGTAAGCGATGCGGCGTCGGACGCGGTTTCTGCCGAATATCCCGCTGGTGGGCGGCGGGGGCGGGGGCGGCGAATTGACGGATGATGGGTTTTACATCTACACCCATGAGCCGGTGGACGGCAACACCCTGCTCGCGGAGGACTTCTCCCGAGGCAGTTGGTACACGAAAAATTGCGACGACGCCAACGGGTCAGGCGGACTTGGACAGGACGGCGTACATGGCTGGTGCGGGACGATCTACGCCAACGCCTACCTCGCGGCGCGTCCCGGCGCGGTCGTCGACCTGGGTGGTGGGGAGTACGCTGGAGCGACCGGGAACATCGGTGGCGGCGACAATAACGGCAACATGGCGGACCACAACCTCAAGGAGTACGTCCGAGAGCTTTGGATTCGGTTCTATACGAAGCCGCTCTCGAATTGGGTTGTCGGTGCCGAGAAGATGCTGACGATCAATACGACGGTCGCGGGGAGTGGCGGCATCACCGTGGCGGGGCTCGGGTCTGGTGGTGGTGACGGGGCGGCGTGGACAAACTGCCCGGTCTGGGACTGCAACGGCCCCCCGAATATTTACTACTACCGCCAGAACCAGGGCGGTGCCCCGTGGATTGCGACGCCGGGGAGTTGGCAGTTTGTCGAAGTGCATTGCAAGCTCAACTCCGACACGATCGCGGACGGCGAATATCGTCTCTGGCTGGCGGACTGCGGCACGGGGACGCTCCCGGTCAACCCTGGCGGATCGCCAACCCTGCGGGCGGAGCATACGGGGATTCGCTGGGTGAACCCGACCGGAGCCAGCGCCCAGACCGTGAAGTCCCTCTGGTGGGAGTGCTGGTCCAATCCGGTCACGACCGGCGAACGGTACTTGAAGGAAATCTATGTGTCCAAGGCTGGCCCTGTTGGATTCTCGACGCGGTTCAACGCCTAATGGCGTGTTGCGGAGAGGCGACGGCCCTATGGCTTCCAAGCCGACCAGACGAGCGACGCGCCTTCGTCGCGTTGTGGCACGGAGACGCCGTGACGTGTGAGAAGGAAACGTGGCCGACGCTACGACCCTACCTGGAGCACCAGGCGTTGGCGTGGGAGTCGGCGGGAGCGGTGGGCCCGGCGGACGCCGCTCGGCGCTCCGTTGCACGGCTAGACGCCGCCTACGGGGCGCCATAGTGTCGCGACGACTGATCTACCCGCCGTACACGCCGCCGAGCGGAGGTGGAGGGTCGTACCCGAACAAGCCGGGCGGCTTCACGAACACGCGGGAGATTGACTTCTCTGAGGCGGTGCCGAGCGGGATCGGTAGCGACCGTGCCATCGCGGGTGGCCCGTGGGCCATGATCTACGATGTGGACACCGGGGGCGGGCAGAGTAGCGCACAGAAGGTCAGTGAGGGTGGTGCCCCCATGTCGCCGTCGGATGTCTGGCGGATGCACTTCCAGCCGGGGACGTTCGGGGCGTCGCATGGGGTGGGGAACATCTACACCAACCTCGTATCGGAATCGGTGACGGCGCTCTATACGTCACTCCACTTCAAGTTCAGCGCCAGCTACCCGTGGCATCCGGTTAGTAACAAGTGGCTCTGGTGGACACCGGGGCAGTTCCTCCTGCAATCGAAGGAGGGTGGGTGGTGGACACACCACGGAAACCTCGGCGGCGGCGAATGGCTCGACCCCGATAATATCGGGAGCGCCTCGCTCGACACCTACAACCCTGTGGAGATTACAAGCGGGGAGTACCACCAAATCGAGACGATCATTGACCGCGTTGGCGCAACGTGGTCGACATGGCTAGACGATACGCTAGTGATCGCGGCGAGTTCGCTCACTATTGACGGCGGCTCTACGTTCGAGGAGTTCATCCTGGAGGCGTACCGTGGCGGCGGAGGCGAGACGCTCGGCGTCGATTGCTATAACTATTGGGACCACCTGCATCTCGCGTGGTGACCATTCCGAGAAGGGGGCCTAGATGTCGTCTCTGAGAGGGTTCGGCATGGCGTTCAGCGCCACGTCTGGCACCACGCTGGCCAGCGGAGCCTTCGATGTGGACCCGGTCGCCGGGGACGCGGTGCGCGTCGCGGTGGTGGGCTTCGAGAACGTTTCGGTCAGTTCGGTGACGGACAATGCGGGTGGGAACACCTACTCGCTGGTGAGCGGGTCGCGATTCTATATCAACGGGTCGTGGACTGAAATCTGGGAGTGCGATAGCGTCAACACAACGAGCGGGTTCGAGGTGACCGTGGTGTGTGACGGGAGTGCGTGGGCCTCGCGAGGGGTGTGCGGCATCGCCATTGCCGACGCAGGCGCGACCGAGGTCGTAGGCGGACAGACCCAGAACCCGCCTCCCACCTCCACGGATGGCACCACCACCGGCACGCTGGCCACGCCGTCAGAGGACGGGCACTTCATCTTCGCTGTGACGACCGGAGGCGCATCGCCGGACAACCTGGACCCCGGCACGGGATTTACCGCGATCGGGTCCTACGTCTACAATCAAGTCTGGCGAGTCGAGTACCAGATTCAGGCAACGGCGGCGCCCGTCGTTGGAAGCTTCACGCAAGACATTGGCGGTGGCACGTGGGCGACCGCCGCGATTTCGGTCGCACCAGCCGGTGGCGGCGGCTCCAGCCCCAGTCCGATCTTCTTCGGGCGGCGGCTCTGACGGCACTTACCCGTAGCCCCCGGAGGGGGCGCGGGCGCATCTTCACCAGGTAGCTTGGCGGTTTCACTTCGGGAGGCATCATGGCACGGACTTATTCGATCGACACCACCATCGCGGCGCTGTCCACCGCGAAGGACATCCTGCGCCTCTCGGCGCCATCCACGGGCGTCGTGGAACTCATCCGGGTTGAAGTGACCCAGGACGCGAGCGAGACCAGCGAGCAGTTGCCGCTGTCCATCTTCCGCGCCTCCACGGCGGGCACCGGCACCAGCCGCACCGCTCGGCCCTACGAGGTGCTGGACCCGGCCTTCTCGGGCTCGGCGGTGAGCGACCTCTCGGCGGACACGACGAAGTCGCCCTCCGAGCCGCTGTGGACCAGCGCCCAGAACGTCTTGGCGGGCTGGCTCTACCACCCGGTCCCCGACGAGCGGATCGTCATTCCGCCGAGCGGCAGCATCGCCATCCGCCTGGAGGCGGCCCCGGCGGCGGCCCTCGCCACCCGGATCGTCTGCACGTTCAAGGAAATCGGCTAGTCCCACCGACCTCCCAGGGGAGTAGTCTCAGGCACGGGGCCGGGCGTTCGCTCCGGCCCCGTGTCACATCTAGGGGGAAGGGGCGTCGATGTCCGCTGGTGATTATGTTGTCCGCCGGAACACCACCCTCACCACCGAAGTTCCGGATGCGGGCAGTAATCTACTGCTCCAATACCCCACGGCAGTCAAGAGCGTGGGGTCGGGCATCAGCTATGCCAGTGGCGTGTTCACCCTGGGCGAGACCGGGCGGTTCCTGGTCCTGGTCTCTGACCAGTACGGCACGACCGACACCACCAACAACGAACGCAACAACCTCGCGCTAGAACTGTACCTGGGGGGCGCCACCCTCCGGCCTGTGGGGTACTCCACCGGGTACATTCGCAGGGCGAGCGGGTCGCAGGATTTCATCAACTTCTCGGCGGCGATCATCGAGGTCACCTCGACGGCGGGAAGCGCCGACGAGTTGGAGGTGTACGCGGAACGGATTGACGACTCCACCGCTGGGTCGGTGAACCGGATTCCTGACCGGAGCGGCATCACCATCATCAAGCTGGACGACGACCTCAACTATGCGCGGTATGTGTCCAGCGCGGCCTTCACGCCGAGCGCCACGGACAACGCTCGTACCACCGCCGACCTCGGCACCACGGTCGAACAGGACTCCCCGTTCACGCGCACCGGCAACAGTATCGACATCGCCACCACGAACCTGGTGCTGGCGGTCTACTCCCTGGAGAATGACCGGGGGGATACCGTGTCGGGCCGCACCGAGATTCAGGGGGTGCTCGACCTCGCCGGGACCGAGGTGGACGGCACCTGGAGCCACTCCTACGGGCCACGCCAGACCGATAACACGAACTGGGGTGGGATGTCCTGCGTGGCGCTGTTGGAGCCCTCCAGCGGGGACGACCTGCAACTGGTGGTGGTGAGCCGCGAGGATACGGACGAGGACTGGTTCGCGGCACTCCAACTGGTCGAGTTGCCCAGTGGCACGGAAGCCATCATCGTGGAAGCCACCACGGGCGACTTCAATGGGGGCGGGGTGGACTTCGCGTGGGATACCGCGCCGCGCATCGACACCGGGGCGTTCACGCACACGACCGGCACCGCCGACATCGAAGTCGACAACGATGACGACTACCTCGCCATGGCCTCCCTCGCCAACGATGCGGGTGTGGGCGGGGGCGCGATGCAACGGGCGGTGCCTGCCATCCAGTTCCGCGTCAACACCACGGACGACGACTCCATCGGTTCGTCCAGTTTCAGTCGCGGGTCGGGGTCGGCAGATCATCCGGCCTTGGCGTGCGCGACCCTCCTCACCGACTTGTCCGCTGGCGATGTCATCCGTCTGCGCTGTGACCGTCTCAACGCCTCGGTCACCGGCACGATCGCCAACGAGATGGGCGGCATGGCCGTCATCCGGCTGTCGAGTCTCTTTCCGAGCGGCGGGACCACCCTGGAGCCCACGTCGGGGACGGTGACCGTCGTCGCGAACAGCCCCACGATCATCCCGCCCGAAGCCCCACCGTCGGCCATCACGCCGGTCCACCGCCTCCAGGGACAACAGGCTGTCCGCTGGGGCACCTTCCATCCGCCGCGCCGGTGGCGGCCCCAGGCCGTCGTCCATACGGCGGTCCTGTTCGAGGCCCTGGTGAGCGCCCTGGTGCCCGTCTCGGCGTCGGTGAGTGTCACCGCGAACGACGCGGTGCCGGTCCCTGGTGTGGTCGCGGTCGCCCCGACCACGGCCTCGGTGACGGCCCTGGCGAACGATCCCGGCCTGTCGCTCGGCGCGGTGACGCTGGGGCCAGGAACGGCCACGGTCACGGTGAGCGCCCCCGCGCCTGCGGTGGCACCGGGGGCCGTGGTCCTGGTGCCTGCGGTCGCGACGGCGACCGTCGTCACCGAGGAACCGACGCTGTCCCTGGCGACGTTCCTGGCGGCGCCGGTCGCCACGGTCACGGTCGCCGCGCCGGAGCCGACGGCCTCTCCAGGCCCCGCCACGGTCGTGCCGGGCTCCGCGACGGTCACGGTGACGGCCCCCGACCCCACCCTGTCCCTGGGTGGCGCCATCCTGGCCGCTGGAGCCGCGATCGTCGGGGTGTCGGGCCAAGACCCCTCCACCGATGCGTCGACGCCGCTGACGCCATCCTCGGCGGTCGTCGCGGTTGTCGGCAATGACCCGGCCCTGTCGGCGGCAGGCACGCTGACGCCAGGGGTTGCCACGGTCGTCGTGGTGGCCTCGGCGGCCACGCTGGCGACGCCACCCCTCTCTCTCATCCCACCGCAGGCCACAGTCAATGCACTGGCTCTTGGCCCCGCGCTAGGTCCAGGAGCCCCTATGGACATCCCCCTGCGACGCCTCCACGGCCAACAGGCCGTGCGGTGGCGCTACCACATCCTGTCCGGGCCGTCGCAGGTCACGCGCCTGCCGCTGGACGCCCTCATCCTGCCCGAAGCGGCGCTGGCGAGCCCCTCGGCGGTCGTCACGGTGGTCGCGCAGGCGGCGGGCCTGTCTGCTGGGGAGTCCCCGGACGTCCTGCCCTACCTCCGGCTCCGGAAGCCCGGACTGGCCCCGCGCTGGGCCTCCTTCCTGCCGGTGGTCCAGGTGGCGGGTGGCCCGCTCCTCCGGGAGCCAGGGACAGACACCGGCGCGGTCCTGTCCCCAGGGTCCGGCACGGTCACCGTCGTCGCGAACAGCCCCGCCATCACCACCCCCGCCGTGGCGTCGGTGGTGATGGCGGTCCGGGTGACCCCACAGAGCACGGTGCTCCACTGGGCGGAATACCTGGACCCGTTCCCCCAGATCGCGGGGGTCGGGACACAGACCCTCCTCACGGGGACCGTGCTCCAGGCCGACGCGGCAAGTGTGACCGTCGTGGCGAACGCCCCAGGGATTGGCGCGACGGTGTCGGCCACCGCCGGTTCGGCGGTGGTCACGGTGACGGCCCAGAGCCCCGGCATCAGCGCCGGGAGCGCCGTGACGGCACTGCCCCCATCCCTCACCGACCTGGTGCCGGTGCGGTGGACGATGTGGAACCGCGAGTACCGTTCCCAGCGGCGTGGCGTGCGCGTGGGCCTGGACGTGGCGGTGTTGCAGTTCCTAGCGGTGGTCGATGGCGCCCTGGTCACGGTGGACGCGAACGATGCGGCCATACCCAGCGGGTCAGCGGCCCTGGCGGCGGGCAGTGCCGCCGTCACGGTGGTGGCACAGAGCCCGGCTATCGGGGTGGCCACCGCCCTGGTGCCTGCCGTCGCGGTGGTGGAGGTGGTGGCCACCACACCAGGGCTTAGTGCGAGTGCCGTATCCCTGGAAGCGACGGCGGCTATTGTTCTAGTATTCGCCCCCGATCCGACCATCACGGGCGGCGACACCGTCATCCCGGTCCAGACAGGGCGCCGGTGGTGGCGGCGGTACTACTTCTTCGGTGGAGGCGGTGGATGACCTACGAGGAAATCATCCAGGACGCTCGCGACCGCTCCCCGGCGTTCACGGACGCAGTGATGGACGGTGGGCAAGCGCGGCGTCGGGTCAAGCGCATCGCGGACGAACTCATCAAGGAGGCCCGCCTCCTGGCTCCGCGCTTCTACTCCTCGGAGTTCACCATCACGGGGGGCCCGTACCTCATCGACCTCTATCCGTCGATGATGACGCTCGGGTTCCAGAACGCCACGCTCGGCGTGGACTACCTCCCGGAGACGGGGCACCACGCGCAACTCGACAGTGCGACCCCGGACCCGAACCTGGCCCCGCTGACGCTCAACCCCTGGGCGGACCGCCTGACGCCGCAGGGGCTCTACCCGATCGCGTACATGGACGGGGTCATCTATCCGCTGGGGACGACCGACACCTGGGCGCAAGTGCTGGCGCTCTACATTAACCACCCCAGTCCGGTGGTCGTAGGGGTGCCCACCGCCGCCACGACGTACCCCTTCCCGGACCAGACCGTGGAGTCGGTGACGGCCACGCTCGCGTTCGACATGGCGGTGCGGGCGGTCGGGCTCGACCTCAAGGTGCCACTCGCCGCGTTCGAGCAGGCGCGGGACGGCGCGAAGTCCATTCTTTTCCAGACGCTCCTCCGCACGGGGCGCCCTCGCGTGAAGCGTATCCGGGACGTGTTCTATGGCTAGTACCTACCAGGATATTGTCGATGCGGGCCTGCTCCGCTCGCGGTCGAACCGCCCGGAGTGGGCGGCCAACAACCAGGAGCTTCTCAACGTCGCCGGTCGCACCCTCGGCCTCGCGTACCAGTTGGGGCACCTCCTCTCTCCGGACCGCTGGACCTTCTCGACGGACTGGCTCGGGGGCGGTGTCGGGACCGGCGAATGGCCGTTCGTCACGCCCCCGCTGGTCTATATCGAGAACATCACGTTGGGCGGCGAAGTGAAGGTGGTCTCGGTCCATGAGCGCACGGTCGATGTCGGGGCCGGGCGCATCTACTGGAAGTCCGTCTCGAACCTGACGTCGGTGGCGTTGACGGGCGACCCAGGGAGCAACGACCTCCTGCGCTTCTGGTCCCTGGCCTGGGCGGAACCCACCCCTCCGGCGGCAGGCGTCCTGTCGGCTCCCTGGGTGGAGCACTTCAACGGCCTGCTGATTGACGAGGTGGCCCTTTACCTGGCGATCAAGGAGGGGCGTGACAGCGAGGTGCAGATGTTCACCACCAGCCGGAACCAGTGGCTCCAGCAGTACATCAGCTTCTTGCGGATGGCGACCAGTGCCCGCGCCTCGCGCTTCGCCCCTCGGACGGTGAACTCCGGTGAAATCCAGGCCCTCGCCGCCGCGTTCCTGGGCGAGGCGCAGGTCGCGTAATGGGCCAGCGGACGCTGACCCCGCTCCCGATTGGGGCTGGGATCGACCGCGCCACCGGCGAAGCGGCGACCCAGCCCGGCGCCTTCCGCGACCTACGGAACGTCATCCTCAAGGAGGGGAAGGCGCAGGTCCGGAAGGGGCTGGCCTCGAAGGTCTCGGTGACGATGAATGGGAGCGCCAACCCGGCCACCGACCTCATCCACCTGGGGCCGTTCCGGGCCGCGAACCGTGGCCTCCTGGTCGCGTTCGAGTTGGGGGCGAGCGCCGCCCAGGCTGTGGAAGTCTGGCGGACGGCGACGACCGGCCTCAACCCGGTCTTCGGCTACGCCTGGACGATGCCGTCCGCGCCGAACAACCTGGCCCAGGTCTTCGGCGTGGAGAGCTACGCCAAGTATTTCCTGGCTCACGACGAGCCCAGTATCGCCATCCGCGCTCCGACGGTCTACCTGAGCACCGGCTTCACGGGCACGGTGCTCCAGGCCGACCTGGACGGGGGCGGGGCGGCGGACGTGTTGTTCCGGGGCGTCGGGCGCTACCTCGACTACGCGATGGGGTGGGGGTTTGGCACGGACAGCGACAAGGACCGGCCCGAGATTCTCCGGATGAGCTACCCCGGCGATCCGACCACCTGGGACCCGAACCACTACTTCGTCTGTGGGCCACGGACCGAGCCCATCCTCTATGCCGCCGGGATGCCGAGCCGAGTCCTGGTGTTGAAGGAGACAGAACTCTACGCGATCGACGGCTACGACCGGGTCACCTTCTCGGTCCGCCTGGTCGACCCGCTGTACGGCCTGGCCGGGTCACATCTCGCGACGGTGGTGGGGGATGAGTGTTTCTTCTGGAGCAAGAGCGGCCCCAGGGTCTCCTCGGGAGGACCGAGTGAAGACCTGGGTCTGCCGCTCGACCTGGAAGGTCCCAGCCCCGAGGACCTGGTCGCGGCAGGAGACGCCGCGTATGGCTGGAGCACCTACATCCACGACCAGCGCATCATCCTGTTCGGGTTCCCGGACCGGGGCGCGGGCAAGACGCGGGTCTACTGCCTGTCGGTGCGGAACCCCAACCAGCCCCGGTGGAGCTACCTGGAGGTCCAGAAGGCGCTCATGTCGGTTGGCACCTTCTTCGCCGCCACGGGCGGCGCCCCGGCGGGGTATCCCGACATTGGCACCCTGAGCGCGACCGCCGATGAACTGACGGTGCCCTGGACCAACATCACGGCGGTGGGTGATGAAATCGTGGAAATCTGGCTCAAGGTGGGGGCGGGGAGCTATATGCGTGTCCGCAATTCCGACGTGGCGACGGGGGCGGGCGCGACGGCCATCCTCACGGCGGCGGACGGCGTCACGCCAGGGCAGACGCACACCGTCGCACTCCGGTATCGGCGGGGCGTGGAGTACACCGCGAACTACGGGGACCCCGTGACCTCGGCATGGGGGGCCACCGAACTCAGCCAGAGCGTGGATTCCATCGCCGTCCCGGCGGTGCCGAGCGCACCGGGGTCCGTCGTGGAAAGCAACTGCGCGGAGAACGTCTACGGCGGCAAGACGTATGTCGAGAAGACGGTTTCCTGGAGCAACGCGGTGACCGGCGGTGTGGGGCACGTCACCGAACTCTGGATTGGGGTGTCGGGGTCGGGCTTCGCGCCAGTCTTCCCCTATGGATACTACCTGGCGGCGAGCGTGCCGGTGGTCGGGGGAACGGACCAGGTGGTCGTCACGTTCCTCAAGTCGCCGGGCGGGTCCACCAGTGACCACCATGTCGTGGTCCGACACAAGCTGGTGACCGGCGAAACCTCGGCGGAGGTAGTGGTCGACACCTCGCCCTGGGTGCCAGCGGACGGGTGTACCCCGTGAGTACCCTCCTGAGTGTCTATGCCGGGGGCGGTAACGTGGGCACCCTCTGGGGACTCCTGGAGACGAACCAGGACGGCGCCGAGGACTACACGCCCTACCTGGAGAGCGCCGACCTCTATCCCTACGGGATGCAGAACGAGGCCGTCTTCACCGGATGCTGGATCATGCTGACCTGGGACACCGAGGCGGTGGTCCGGGTCACGCCGGTCCTCGACGGCGTCGCCTACGATGGCACGAACGGCACGACCGATGAGCGGACCTACCTGGACCTGGCGGCGCAGACCGCACGGCGCACCCAGACGTTCGAGGTGCCACTGACCCGGCGCCTGTTGGACAGCTATGACGGCGTCACGGAGATTGGGCGGTTGGCGATGCGCGGCCAGCGGATACGGCTCCAGGTCGACCTCCTGGGGGCGCTGGGAGACGGCGACCTCATCTTCGAGGGAGTGCTCCTGGAGCATGAGGCGGCGTTGACGACGATCGACCCGTTGCTGGCGCCGAACGTGGTGCCGACATGAAACTGACCCAGGTCAAGACCGAGACGGTGACCGCGACCAGCGCCAGCGCCTTGGACGATGCGATCCAGACGTTCATCCTGACGAAGCCCACCGCGACGTTCGTGGGGGTGCAGTACCAGATCGACTTCAAGAGTGACCACAGCGCGAAGGAATACACCGCTTTTCTCGTCTACACGGAGTAGCCCATGCCCAGCATGATGCCGGTCAACACGATGATGAACAGCGGCACGGCGCCGCCCGAGAAGCGGGGGCCGTTCTGGCGGGCGCTGGCGGGTCGCAACAGCATGAACAACCCCGCCTACTGGGGCAACAAGATGGGTGCGGCGGCCAACGAGGAGGGGGACTACTCCTACGGTGTGGAGCGCGACGCCTACAAGCGGGCCCGTGACTGGGACCCCGAGGACGCCTACAAGGAGTACATGGGTGGGGCCCGGAGCGCGGCGGAGGACTCCCTCGGCACGCAACTCAAGGCGCTGGCAGGCCAGGCCGTGGGGGGTGGGCGGCTCAACACCGGCTTCTACGACCTCGACCAGGGCGACGTGGCCCGCAACATCTGGGGCGACTATGGTCGCACGATGTCGAGCGCGGCGCTCCAGACGGCGGGGATGAAGCAGAACCAGAACTTCGGCCTGCTGGAGTACGGCGCCGGGACCCGGAATCGGTACTACGACCTCCTGGCCTCGAACTACGACCGGACCACCGCCGAGAAGAACGCGAGAGACGCGAAGAAGGGCGGCTTCCTCAAAACGCTGGGCAAGATCGGCGGCGGACTGCTGGGGAGTGTGGCGGGTCCGATCGGGACGGCGTTCGGGGCCAGCGTCGCTGGCAAACTTTTCAAGTAGGAGGGCGCTATGGCACGATGGTCTCCCACAGTCGCCCCGCGCCCGGTCAGCCCGTTCTGGGATTCGTTCAACGCGGAACTGGGCCGGTCGCTGGCCGACTCGCCCGCGCAGAACATCGCCTACCAGCGGAACCAGATGGCCCGCGAGGAACTCGACCGCCGCAACCGGCGGGACGAGGAGGAGCGCCCGCTACGCCTGGAGCAGTCGGGCTACGCCCCGGTGCCCACCTGGACGATGGGCCCGAGTGCTATCCCCGGCCTGACCGGCACACGGATTCCCCTGGTCGAGGGCGGAGCGCCAACCACGGGCGTCGGCAACGACGTGTGGCAGTACGCGCCAGGGAAAGCCCTGGAGCGCCGGGACGCCCTGGACCAGCAAGCGGAGCTTCGCGGGGTGCGGACGCGGCTCCGGGGCGCGGGGGAAGTGGAGCGGGCGATCAACGAGGAGCAAGGCACCGACCGCCCGCTCAGTTTCGGGGTGGACGTCGAGGGCCGGTCCCTGGACAACGACCCCAGCCCCTTCGCCTATCGGATGTCGGCCCGGGACAAGGTGAGCTACGGGCTCACGGGACGCCTGCCAGGGCAGAGCAGTCGCGGGGGGAGTAGTGGCACCACGCGGCTCATCCAGCAGGATGACGGCACCTACCTCTGGGCGGACCCGAACAGCCGCTCGTTCGAGCAGGCCGAGTTCGAGGGCGGACCGGTGCGTGGGAAGATGCCGAGCGGCCCCGCTCGGACGGAGGCGGACCGGATCGCCTACGAGGACAACCAGTTCTTCGCCAAGCGGTATGCCGAGTACCTCAAGCCGGACAAGTGGGGCGTGAAGCTCTCCCCGGAGGCGGCCACCGAGAAGGCCCAGCAGGACGTGGCGATCCGCCAGCGTCAGCGTCGGGCCCAGCGGCTCGGCGCGGGACTGGACGAGGAATGATCCAGGACCCGAAGCCCCCTCGGAAGAAGCGGGCGATTCTCGACTCGCTTCTCCGGGACCCCCTGTCGGACACCTGGTCCGATGAGGAGGTGCTTCGGCGCGTCCAGGAGATTGCCGCCCAGGAGCGGGCGCCTGCCCCGCCGCCCACCGTCGCCCCCGTCTACGCCGCCCCACCGGCGGACCGCGTGGCCCCGCTCACGCCGCGCCCCATCATGGAGGTGCCGCGCTCGAACCAGTTGAGCGAGAACCTGCGCCAGATGGCGCGGTCGTTCACGACGGCGCCGGACATGGCGGAGGATGTCCCCTTCCTGCCCGCGCCGGTCCACACGAACGCGCTCCCGCCCCGGCCCAGTGCCGCCGGGCTGGAGGCGACCCCGCTCTCGAAGCGCCTGCGCCCCGAGCCGGACCCCAACGCACCCCCGCCGATCTACACCGCGCCCCGGCCCACGAAGGAGTCCTTCGCGCCGTCCAGCTTCGACAGCTACCGGATGCCTACCCTGGAAGTGGGGCCGGAGGACGTCACGACGTCGAAGCCGATGGGCGCGATCGAATCGAAGCTCCGCCGGGCGCCTTACGAGCGGACCACCCGCGAGTCGCCGTTCGTGGACTTGGCGAAGATTCAGGCCGCCGACGCCAAGCTGGGCGCCCGTCTGGCATCGCCGGACCTGACCCCAGAGGACCGGGCAGACCTCCAGGCCGTTCGGACCAACCTCCAGCAACAGATGGAACTGGGGCGGCGGTTCGGGATGGGGGGCGTGGGCGCCTCGAAGGCCGCCCAGTTCGGACTCCAGGCGTATGATGCCGCGACGCTGGGCTGGTCCGGCGCGGAGTACCAGAAGGAACTGGCGAAGCGGTACGAGGATGGGACCTTCATCTCGCCCCAGGACGTGGAAGCGGTCCTGGGCGAACCCCTCGCATCGTCCACGACGCCGGTCCCTGGCGGCGCGGGCGTCGCCGGACAGTTCGTCGCCGGAGCCGCCACGTTCATGGGCGGCGAACGGCTCCTGGGGAAGGCCACCCAGGCGTTGGCGGGGAGCCGGTTCAAGGCCCTGGCCCGTCCGGCAGAGGCGTACTTCGACTTGGCCTACCGTCCGATCCAGCCCCGCACCTCCGCGCTCGGGTACGCGCTCAAGCGCGGCGTACAAGGGGCGTTCCAGGGGGCGCCGGTCGGGGTCGGGATCGACGCGATCCGCGCCGTGAACGAGGGGCGTCCGATTAGCGAGGGGATCATCGAAGGAGGCCGTGCCGGTGCCATGATCGGTGGCCTCATGGAGGCGGCGCTCCCCTTCCACCTGGGCGGGGCGGGAGCGCCGGTGCGGTTCGCTCAGGCCGCCGCCCAGCCGTTCAACCGTGGGTTCCATCCGGAACTCCGGACCATGACCGACGACACCTATCGGCCAGGCCGCGACCCGCAGTACGCGGGGGCGCCGAGGGTGGCCGAGGGCTATATGCCGGGCATGGACCCCCAGTACGCCGGACGGGACATCCGCCCTGACGTGGCCGAGGGCACCCGCCCGTACCCGGAACGGGTCGACGCGGAGGACCGTCCCCTGGCCGAGGAGATGCCGGGGGTGGTCGAGGAAGACCTCACACCAGGTCAGCGGGAGACGCGCCAGCGGATCGAGACGATGGAGGACCCGCTGGAGGAGTCGCTCCGCGCCCGTGAAGGGGAGGACCCCGAGCACACGTCCTACCGGGAGCGGATGCTTCTGCGGGAGCAAGCCGCCGCGATGCAACCGGCGTTGCCGCCGGAGGTCTACCGGGGGCCGGAGCGCCGGATGCAGATTCCGTCGGTCAGCGCCGACGACATTCTGAACCGGCACCGCCGGGCCACCGACGAACAGCCCGCCGGAGCGGCCAGGGGGTATGCGGGCGCCGAGGTGCTGGGCGGGATGGCGGCGGGTGGGGCGGTCAGTCTGGCCGCCGCCGGGCTCCTCCCCGAGGACACCGACCCCGAGACCCGCGCCCTGGTGGGCGTGGCCGCCTTCACGGCGGGCCTGGTGGGCGGTGGCGTGGGTGGAGCGATGCTGGCGCGGTCCTTCGGACGCGGTGGCGAGCGGCGGATGGCGTTCCCGCGCCTGCCGGAGCGGCGTCCGTCGTTCCTGGCGAACGAACGGGGTGGGGTGGGGACGCCGGAGGAGGCGCCCCGCTACCAGCCGGGCGAGGTGATTCAGGGCGGCTTGCAGAAGGACGACGCCGTGGCCCTCTCGCGGGACCTCAAGTTCCAGGAGGTCCCCCACCAGATGCGCCGGACATCGGACGGCACGTTCGAGGTCGTGGCGAAGGGGAAGCCCCAGGAGCAGAAGCCGGGGACGGCGGTCGCGACCCGGGACGCGATGGCGATGACGGCCCCGACCGAGGACGTGCCCTACACGCCGGGCGCCCCGCCGCATGAGAACCGCCCAACCCGTGGGAGCAAGGGCTTCAAGCTGGAGGTGGACCCCCAGGGCCGGTACTTCTCGCGCCTGGGTCGCCACCTGGAGTCGATCGACGCCAAGGAAGCGATGACAGCGGACGTGTGGCTCAAGCGGCTCAACAACAGCCAGGAGTTCAGCAACACGGAATACGACGCGGTCCTCAAGCCGGTCCTGGAGAAGATCGCGCAGGGCGACCCGGCAGCGACCGTCTTCCCCTGGCTCCAGGGGCGCATGGACATGATTGGCTCCCCGGACATCAATGCCCACATCCCCCCGGAGACGTGGGCGGACCGACGCTTCACGGCGACCGACCTGCTCTCCCTGGCGGAGAACAACCGGATTCGCCTGACCACAGAGCGGAGGGTTGGCGGGCAGGCGCCGCCGGACCCACGCCTGCGGATTCGGGAATCCTGGAACCAGGACCCCTACGGGTTCATGCGGGAACACACGGCCTACGAGGAGAGTGGGCGCGGCGACCCGAGCAACCACCCGGCATGGGAGAGCCACGTCCAACGGCTGGAAACCGAGCAGGACGACGCCTCGGAGGCGGTGGACCAGGCCCGGACCGACCTCGCCGGGACGCTCGCCCCCAACGGGTACGGCGGCTACGACGCCGTGGACGGCCTCCCCAGTCCCGAGTACGGCGACTATGAGGCGGGACCAAATAACAGCCGCTACCAGGATTCGCGGAACACCCTTGTTGAGAGGATGGACGAGCGGAACTCGGAACTCCAGACCGAGTTCGAGCAGTCCGTCTACGAGGAATTGCGCCGGGACCTCCGGCGGGACTCCTCGGTTCGGACCAGTGACGACGCCAACGCGATCATCGGTGGCGACATCTTCCCGGACGGCCTGGAGGCGCGTTACGACCCCGAGACGACCCGCTGGGAAATCGTGGACGCCGAGGGGGAGCACCAGGTCGAGGGGCGTCCAGGTCAATCGTCGGGCGACGCTTGGGACGATCTCATCGACTTGATGTACGCCGATGAGTTCCAGGAGCACGTCTACGAGAAGGCCGCCGACGACTTCACGGACTACATCGACACCGACACCGCGATCAGCGAGCATGAGGCGTGGTGGGACCGGACGGTGGAGCACCTGGAGGCGCAGTCCCAGTACGAAGAAGTCCGCTACAACATGGACACCGACCAGATCAAGGAGTGGCTGGAGGAGAACGGGCATGAACCGCCGGGCGACGCGCCCGACCCCAGCGACTACGGGCTCGCGATGGTCGATGACCGGAACGGGGAGGTCTACTATGTCGTGGATGCGCCGGAAGGCGCGTTCGATGCGCCCACGGCGGGGGGCGGCGACGTCACCCTGCCGGACCGCGAACGGGGCCTGCTGGTCTACCAGCACAACGGCGAGTACCTGACGCCGGACCAGGCGCGAGCGTTCGAGGAGAACCGCATCCGGGACTTCGAGCAGATGACTCGCGAGGATACCTGGGCCACGGACCCGGCCCGGTTCCTCCAGGCCCAGGAGGCGTGGCGGGCGCCGGTCCAGTCGGAACAGTGGCAACTGCACCTCAGGAACCTGCGGGCGCAACGCCAGCGGGCCCAGGAGCAGGCCCAGTCGCGGCACTCCGACTTGGATTTCGACGTCCATCTGGCCGGGGTCGACCCGGCGGTGCGTGCCGAGATGAAGGGCTTGGTGCGCCAGGGAGCCGAGGACCTCACCCTCGCCCTGGAGGATGTCGTCCCAGCACTCCAGCGCGTCTTCCATGAGGGGCAGGAGGCGGTCCCTCATGCGGACGCTGTGCAGGCCATGCAGGCCCGTGTCCGGGAGTGGGTGGAACGCCAGCCCGTAGCGACGGACATCTTGGGTGGGCAGATCAACGAGGCCGTGGGCCGGGGAGTCTTGCCCCTCGACGCCATCCCGCGCCGGGCCCCGGACTACGACCGGGGCGACGAGATGCGCTGGAGTACCTGGTCGCCCCATTTCGGGCAGTTGAACGAGGGGCAGACTTTCAGCACCCCCACGGAAGCGATCGCGGACGCCGTCGCCCGGTGGTGGCCCAAGCAGACCGCCTGGTTGCGGGACGCCGTCCGGAGCCAGCCCGACCAGATATTCCTGCGGCTACGGCGGTGGTTCGAGGCGCTCCGGCGGGTCAAGGCATCCGAAGACGAACTCCGGGCCGACGAAGGAGCCGAGGAAGACATTGTCCGGCGCTACCTCGCGGGCCGCCTCCCGCTCGACCCTGGTGGGGCGGAACCCACCCCGGAACACTTCGGCCTGGCGCGGCAACTGGACGGGTCGTACACCACGACCGCCGCCTGGGATCGTGACCGGC
>CALOCN010000018.1:0-90506 GCA_942491735.1 Candidatus Eiseniibacteriota bacterium
GCGTGGCAGGAGCCCTCCGCGTTGGAAGTAGCGCTTGATCGCGGATCGGAGGTCCAGCAGGCTGCCGCCGGGGCCACTCTTGCCGCCGAAGGGCTCGCCCTGACCCTGCCAGTGTCCGCTGTACAACGAGATGAGGAAAGCGCCCTGTACGTCGTGGCGCAATTGCGCCTTCCTCGCCGCATAGCGCTGTGTCCGGCGCCAGAAATCGTCGTCGTCCACCCAGGAGCGGACCGCCCGGATCCACTGGCCTCGTCGCGTAGTATGCGGCCGACGCAGACCTCGGCGGCTAGAACGGGCGCCCCGGCCTGTCCTTGGCAGCATCGCCTTCCTGAGCGACCGGTTCTTGTTCGTCTCCCAATCTCCATGCCCGCGCTCGTGACCACCTCGGTCACGCCCGCGCACACCGTCAGCGGTGTCGCGCACACCTGCAGGCAGGTCGAGACCATGTCGGGCTCGACCTGTAGCCGGTGCGGGCGAGCCACCCCGGACCCCTCGCCGCCGGCCACTGGCACCGTCCCCGGCTCAACCCAGTTGGTGTGGGTGTAGAAGTACTGGACCTGGTGGATGCTCGCACCGAGAACGGTCAGCAGCAACATGGGATCGTTGCGGTCGCGCGCCCTGCGCGACAGCGACCACACGGCGCGCTGCAGGCGCTCCCATTCCGCTGTCACACCGGAGGTGTCCGAGAGGGTCTTGGTGGTGCTGTCGAAGTGGCTCGCGTTGGCGGCGTCGATGACGCTCTTCGGCCAGTTCTCGGTGATGGGCACGAGGGTGAGCAGACGTTTCCACCACGATGCGTGGCCGGAAGCGGGATTGCTCTCGGCTTGCTCGTACAGATCGACGAACCAATTGTTTACCTGAGCGACCTGTTGGGCGTGCGTGCCGAAGCCTTCGTCCGCCAGCGCCCCGGTTGTGAGTTCCGCGTGCGGTCCCGAATCGTAGGCCCGCGCCGGGGTCAGGGGGAGGAGCAGCACAACCGTGAGCAGCGTGCCTGTCAGCAGGGTCGTTCGCTTCGCCAACAAGCCCGACACCAAACAGGCTCAGGACCGACGCGTCAAGGGTGGGGCCAGATCCCGCCCGTAAGTATCACCCTCCGTAGTCGACTCTTGACCCGGAGGTGCACCTGGGTCGAACGAGAGCGCCGGACTTGCCTGGAACAACGCTTGGGGAACGGGCGGGTCTTCACTCATGTGACTGGTCGTAGTGGAGTGCGTCCGTCCCCCCAAGGGCATAGGTTCGACGTCATGGCACTGGAACTGTGGGACGAAGAACCTGGCACCGTACTGGCGATCGTGGCGCACCCCGACGATCTGGAGTACGGGGCGGCGGCAGCGGTCGCGAAGTGGACCGCGGCGGGGAACCGGGTCACCTATCTGCTCGTGACGAAGGGCGAGGCCGGCATCGACGGCATGGCCCCGGACGAGGCCGCGCCGGTCCGGGAGCAGGAACAGCGGGCAAGCGCCGCGATCGTCGGCGTCGAAGAGGTCGAATTCTTGGACTACTCGGATGGAACGGTGGAGTACGGTCCGTCCCTGCGCCGGGACCTCGCGCACGCTATTCGCCGACACCGCCCGAACACCCTGCTGTTGTTCAATCACCGGGACAACTGGGGGTTCCCGGGCAGCAGGAACAGCGCCGACCACCGGGCAGTGGGCGAGTCCGCCCTCGATGCCGCCGCCGACGCCGGAAACCGCTGGATCTTCCCGGTCGCGGGCCTCGAACCACACCGCCTGACCCGGACGCTTGTAGCGGGTTCACCCGAGGCGAACCATGCGATCGAGGTGTCGGGCTACCTCGACGCGGCCGTCGAGTCGCTGGCAGCTCATGCCGCCTATCTTCAGGGACTTGGGGATCACCCCATGGCGGATCCGGAGTTCGTGAGGGCGATGTGCGAGCAGACGGGGGAGCGGGCCGGAGTTCCCGCGGCGGTTTCGGTGGAATTGTTCGAGGGCTGAGCAGAACGCCGCAGCAGGTCCCGGCGTAGGCGCGGCCCGCTCCGTGTGGTGTCATGCGGCATGCGTACGTTCACGTGTCGTCGATGTGCCAACCTGCTCGCATTCGAGAACTCCGCGTGTGTGGTGTGCGGGAGCCCACAGGCGTTCTCGACCGAGCAGTTCTCGATGGTAGTTGTCGACCAGTCGGAAACTCACCAACTGTGCGGCAATGCGGCCTTGATTGGGTGTAACTGGTTGATCGCCGACGGCGAGCGGTTCTGTCCCTCGTGCCGGCTCACCCGTACTCGCCCCCGCGAGGACGACACGTCGGGGATGGTGGCCTTCGCCGGGGCAGAGGCCGCCAAGCGACGACTCGTGTATCAACTCATGGACCTTGCGCTGCCGGTCATCGCGAAGCTGGACGATGCAGCCGGGCTGGCCTTCGACCTGTTGTCCAGCACCGACGCCCCCGTCACGACCGGGCACGCCGACGGAGTAGTCACCATCGACCTGGCGGAGGGCGACGATCCGCACCGTGAAGCGATGCGGGTGGAGATGGGGGAGCCGTACCGGACCATGCTCGGCCACCTGCGCCACGAAGTCGGTCACTACTACTTCCAGGTGCTCGTGGAAGGTCGCCGCCCGGGCGCCGGGGACACCCACGTAGGTGATGCGATAGAGCGGTTCCGGACCTTGTTCGGCGATGAACGACCGGACTATGGCGACGCCCTGCGGCGGCACTACACCGACGGCCCGCCCCTGCGCTGGGAAGTCTCTCACATCAGCGCCTACGCAACCGCACACCCGTGGGAGGACTGGGCGGAGACCTTCGCCCACTACCTCCACATCCTGGACACGCTGCAGACCGCCTCGTCCTGGGGAATGGTCGTCGCGGGTCCGAGCACGTCGGCGCCCGAGGTCACCGGGGCCGTACACGCCCGCCCGGCCTCGCAGACGTCGGGCGAGGTGGGGATCTCGGAAATCATCGCCACATGGCTGCCTCTGACCTACGCGCTCAACGCCGTGAACCGGAGCATGGGCAAAGAGGACCTCTACCCCTTCCGCCTCACCGAATCGGTGATAGCGAAACTCGACTTCGTACACAGGTTGGTGAATCGCTCCTGACGGGTCGCACCAGGCAGCGGGTCACCCGAGCCCGATCGCGTGGAATGGCCGCCGGTCCGAGTGATCCACGGGTCGGCTGGGGTCGGGGCCACACTGTGCACAGGACAGCCATGACTCGCGAGATCGAGGACCCGCCGGAGATCGAACTGCCCATCACGGACACGCTCGGCGGGCTCCCCGCCCGCAACCCGGAAATCATGCCGTCCCGCCCCCTGTACGCGGTACGAACCGCCGACGGCTGGGCGAACGTCGCAGCCAACCGGTTCAACGACCAGGTCGGCGTCGTCGCCAAGGGGATAGTGGCGCGTCGAGTCGGGGCCGGCAGCCCGGTCGCCATCTTGACGCCGACGCGCTAGGAGTGGACCGTGCTCGACTTCGCACTGTCGTCCATCGGATGCTTCGCGGTGCCGATCTTTGGCTCGTCGTCGGCCGAGCAGATCGAGTGGGTCCTCGAGGACAGTCATGCGGTGGCCGTCATCGTGAGTTCCACCGACATGGCGCAGCGGGTGCGTGAGGCGACTCTCAACAGCCCGGCGGTGTGGGTGATGGACGACGGCCTG
Organism: Candidatus Eiseniibacteriota bacterium; assembly: GCA_942491735.1. GTDB lineage: Bacteria > Eisenbacteria > RBG-16-71-46 > JABDJR01 > JABDJR01 > CALOCN01. The sequence continues at coordinate 3,620 of CALOCN010000018.1, forward strand.
CAGGAGCAGGTGTCGGCCGAGGGCGTGGATGTGCCCGACGACGTGCCGGCGAAGCGGCCGGCTGCTGCCTCTGGACTGGAGCGTCCGACCTGTCTGGTCGGCGTTCCCCGCATTGTCGAGAGGATCTTCAACGCCACGCAACAGAAGGCCATGCCGAGGGCAAGGGTCGGATCTTCGAACGTGCCGCGAAAGTCGCCATCGAGGCCGCGCCACCCACACCGGCAAGCCGCCTTGGCGACTCCGCCTCGAACACGCGCTCTTCGTCCGCTTGGTGTACGGCAAGAACCGCGCGGCGACGGGGGGCGGCCTGTGCTTTGCGATCACCGGCGGGGCCAGCCTCGGCGAGCGTCTCGGCACTTCTTCGCAGGTATAGGCCCGACCGTCATGGAGGGCTATGGACTCAGGGAGACGACCACGTCCGGGCCGTTCAACCGAGCCGAGCGTTCGCGCATCGGCAGCGTGGGACAGCCCATGCCTGGGACCGCCGTGCGCATCGCCGACGAAGGTGAAATCTGGTTACGGGGACGGCATGTCATGGCTCGCTATCACAAGAACCAGGCGATGCGACCGATGACGCCATCGACGCGGACGGGTGGCCAAGGATCGACAACCCGCAGCGAGGTGCGCCGCGGCTACAGGGGCGTGGGTTGTTTCCAGGTGATGTTTCCGGCCACACGGATCGGGTCCACCCGACTGGTGAATCCCGGGCCGTCACCGAGCCCCCCGAAACCATCGAAGCCCCAGCACCAGGCAGCGGCGGCGGCGTCCAAAGCGCACGTGTGCGCCTGGCCGGCAGCGACGGTCGTGTAGCTGCGCCCACCGGACACTTGCACCGGTTGGGACTGGTCCGTGGTGCCGGCCCCGTCGCCGAGCTGCCCGTTGCCGTCGGTGCCCCAGCACCAGGCAGCGGCAGCGGCATCAACGGCGCAGGTGTGCTGCAGGCCCGCTGTCACGGTCGTGTAGGTACGTGATCCGGACACCTGCGCCGGTTGGAACTGGTTCGTGGTGCCGCCCCCGTCGCCGAGCTGCCCCCTGAAGTCGCTGCCCCAGCACCAGGCCCCGCCCGTGGTGTCGAGAGCGCATGTGTGAGAACCACCGGCGGCGACAGTAGCGAATTTGTGCGAGCCGGACACCTGGACCGGTTCGAATTGGTTCGTGGCACCGGCCCCGTCGCCGAGCTGCCCGGAGCTGTCGTTGCCCCAGCACCAGGCTGTCCCGTTGATGTCCACAGCGCAGGTGTAATGGCTGCTGGCGGCATCGCCGCCGGCGGAAATACCTGTGTAGGTGCGCCCGCCGGACACCTGCACCGGTTCGAACCGGTTGGTGGCAGTGGGCCCGTCGCCGAGTTGCCCGGAGCTATCGCTGCCCCAGCACCAGGCTGTCCCGTTGGTATCCAGAGCGCACGTGTGGTTACTGCCGGCAGTCAGAAACGTGAAGGTCCGCCCGCCGGACACCTGCACCGGTTCGAATTTGTCCGTGGCGCCGGCCCCGTCACCGAGTTGCCCGAAGTCGTCGTACCCCCAACACCAGGCGGCCCCGTCGGTATCAAGAGCGCACGAGTGCGCGAACCCTGCAGCGATGGTGGTGTAGGCGCGCCCGCCGGACACCTGCACCGGTTCGAACTGGTTGGTGGCGCCGACCCCGTCACCGAGCTGTCCGGAGTCGTCGTACCCCCAACACCAGGCGGCCCCGTCGGCATCGAGACCGCACGAGTGGAAAGCGCCGAGCGCCAAACTCGCGGTGGTGACAACTGGATTCGTGGTGGGCGTCGGGCTGGGCGTCGGTCCCGGCGGCGGTGGTGGGGTCGTCGAGACCGGGGGCGGGGTGACCGGGGCGGGCACCGGGGTCGGTGTGGGGGCCGGCGCCGGGGTGGACTTCACGCGGTAGCGCACCTTCACCTTGGCGTTTCGCCCTGACCGCACCCTCACCTTGGCAGGTTTGACAGTCGCGGTTGCGGTGCGCCCTGCGGACTTGATCGGCTTGGCCATCACCTTGTATGTCCCGGGTCGCAACCCAGTGATCCTGCCGCGTTTCCCGATCTTCTTCACACGCTTGGTACCTTTGGCCGGCCCTTTCACCGCAGAAAGTGTGATCTTCGCGCGCTTGCCCAACCGCTGGCCGGTGACTGAGACCTTGGCTGCGCCCTTCTTCGCCGAAGCCGCGGGCGTAACGGCGGAGGCGGTCGCAGCCTCCCCGGCAACCAGCAAACCCAGCATCAGCCCGGCATTCGCGAACGTGGCAAGAAGGCCCTTAGCCGTCAACCGGTCGTCACTCATCGACATCACATCCTGATCGATCTGCGGTTTCGCGCCACACTAGCACCGGATAGGTGGATTCCACACCTTTGCTTTTGCACCGAATACACGCGACGACAGGCAGCGGCGAACACATACGGGGGGCGGCGATGGCGATGCTCTGGGCATCGACGGACTCAGAACGTTCGGTGAGCGTACGGCCCCGCATCGGCAGAGGCGAGGTCAACATCAGACGCCGGGCCAGGTCCCACGCCGGTCGCCCTGGCGCGTTGTCGGCCATCCGTCGGACGACCGTTGGATGAGCCAACCCTGATCAACGAGCGAAGCGCAGGGCACGCCTTCCGGACATACGGTGACCCCGCCGATCTGTTGGAACACCTCGATGGGCTTGGGTGTGCGCGTCAAGAACTGATTGCGCCCCGGCTTTGATGGAGGGTCTGATTCCACGAAAGGGTGGATGTCATGCCAGCTCCAAGGAAGTACCCGCAGGAGTTGCGGGACAGGTCGATACGGATGGTTCGGGAGGCGATGGCCGAGGACCCGGATCTGTCGATGAATCAGGCGGTCCACCGGATCGGCGGCAGGGTCGGGGTGGTGCCGGACAGGCTGCGCGGATGGGTCAAGCAGGCCCGCATCGATGCCGGAGAGACCGCCGGGACCACGACCAGTGACGCGGCGCGGATCAAGGCGTTGGAGGCGGAGAACCGGGAACTCAAGCGGGCCAACGAGATCTTGTTGGCGGCCTCAAGTTTCTTCGCGCGGGAGCTCGACCCGCGACTTCCGTGGAAGTCGCGTTCATCGACGACTACAAGGACCGGTTCGGGGTCGTGCTTGGGAGGAGCGCCAGCGACGGCGTCTGTCGTGTGCTGTCTGCGCATGGCGTGCCGATCGCCCCGTCCGGCTACCACGCGTTCAAGACCCGGCCCGCCTCGGCCAGGTCGATCCGCGAGGCCGAACTGATCGTGGAGATCGAGCGGGTGTTCCACGACCGCAGCAAGGGACGTGGGATCAGCGGTGCCCGTAGGGTGTGGCGGCTACTGCGCCGGGAGGGTATCGAGGTGGGCCGCGGGCCGGGTGGAACGGATCATGCGCGCCCACGGACTGCGTGGAATCCGGCGCGGTAAGCAGTTCGTCACCACCCGCCCCGACACCGGTGCGCAACGGCCACCGGACCACGCGAAACGCGACTTCCACGCCGATCGGCCCAACGCCCAACAGGTTCGGGGCGTCGACCACGAAGTCCCGGCCGACCAGATCCGCCGGCCTGTCGTGACTGTCGTCGGGGATCGTGGTGCGGTGCGCCCTACCCCGTAAGACACCTTCCCAGCCTTGCTCGCGATACAGCCGCTCGATGGTGCAGCGGGCCACGTCGTGGCCCCGGGAACGCAGGTGCAGACACATCTTGCGCGCCCCGAACCGTTTGACCAGTTTCTGGGCTTGGCGTTCAGCGTCCATCAGCGCCACGATCTGCTCATCGCGCAGCGTCCGCCGGGACGGCCGCCGGTGCAGGTTGTCGTAGTAGGTGGACGGGGCGATGCTGCAGCCGTGCTCAGACAACACGGTGCAGATCGGCTCGACCCCGAACCTGCCACGGTATTCGGTGATGAAATCCACTAGAACCTCTGTGGGCGGTCGAGCTCCGCCGCGAAGAAAGCCGACGCCGCCTTCAGAATTTCGTTGGCCCGCCGCAACTCGCTGACTTCTTTCTTGAACTGGCGGATCTCAGCGATCTCCTCGCTGGTCTTCCCCACCCGGGTACCGCCGTCGATCTCGGCTCGGCGCACCCATTTGCGCAGTGTTTCCGGCGACCCGATCCCCAACTTCGCCGCGACCGAATGCATCGCCTCGAACTCGCTGGAATAGTCGCCCTTCGATTCCATAACCATGCGGACAGCGCGCTCACGCAACTCCCGCGGATAACTTGAGGGACGTGCCATGACACTTCATCCTTCCAACTAATGAAGTCTCCAGACATCCCGGGGCGGTTCACGGGGCGATTCACCAGGCTTGCCGCCACTCCCGCCGAAAGAATCGTCTGCTTCGTGATCAATGTCCCCTATCCCCCTTCCCCGATGTGTCCCCTGCAGCGATTGTGGCACTGAGGATCGTGAGAACGCCAACCCACCGCTGCGCTGTAAGGAACCGGTCCGAGGCTGGAGTCTGGGCAGAAGAGCCCCCGGCGCCCGTTGTTCTCGGCGGGCGTCCCGGTGTGGGCGCGACCCATGGACCCTGGTGATGACGCGGGTTGGCTAGGAACGCTTCTTCTTGACGGTCCACTTCTTGGTGTAGGTGTAGGCGGTGTATTGGTCGGTGGCGGGTGCAGTCAGTTTGAGCTTGACTTTCAGCTTCTTCCTACCGAACGTCTTGATCCTGACTTTGCCCTTCTTGGTGGTCGTGGCCTTGGCGTACTTCTTCTTCTTGGGTTTGACCGTGACCTTGGACTTGGCTTTCTGTTTGGCGTTGGTCCTGACCGCCTTCTTCAGTAGGACGGTCTTGCCTTTGTACTTGATCTTCTTGGGGACCTTCACCTTCGCGGTCTGTGTCTGCTTGGCCGGGGTGACGGGTGGGGCGGTCGGGGTGACTGGTGGGGACGGCGCCGAGGGCACGGAGGTCCCGATGGCGTTGCGGGCGGTCACGGTGAACGTGTATGGGGTGCTGTTGGTCAGCCCGGACACCACACACGCGGTGCTGCTGGTGGTGCACCTGGCACCGCCAGGGATCGTGGTGACCGTGTAGTCGAGGACCGGGGAGCCGCCGTCATCGGCAGGGGGCACCCACGACACCGACACTTGCCCATTGCCAGGCGCACCGGTGACCGCGGTGGGCGGCAGCGGGGGCGCCGCGGCCAACACCGCCGAATGGCCGTAACTGGCGTCGATCGCGGTGATCGTCTGGCCGGCCAGCACCCCGCCGGTGGTGACTTCGACCGGCACGCTGGAGTTGGTGGTGCTGTTGTTGCCCAACTGCCCGTAGTCGCCGCGGCCCCAGCAGTAGGCCTTCCCGTCGGCCACCGCACACGAGTGGAGTTCCCCGGCGGTGATCGCGGCGACCGTCCGGGCCAGCACTCCGGAGGTGTCTACCGGGACCGGCACGCTGGAGCCGGTGGTGCTGTTGTTGCCCAACTGCCCGTAGTCGCCGCGGCCCCAACACGAAGCTCTGCCCTCAGCCACCGCACACGAGTGAGACGCCCCGGCGGTGATCGCGGTGATCGTCCGGCCGGCCAGTGGCCCAGTCGTGTCTACTGCGACCGGAAGGCTGGAGTTGGTGTTGGTATTGCCCAACTGCCCGTAGCCGTTGTAGCCCCAGCAGGAGGCTTTGCCGTCGGCCACCGCACACGTGTGGTTGCCCCCGGCGGCAATGGCGGTGACCGTCTTGCCGTTCAGCACCCCGGACGTGTCCACCGCCACCGGCACCCGCGAATCAGTAGTGGTGTTGTTGCCCAGCTGGCCGTAGTAGTTGTCGCCCCAACACGAAGCCTTGCCGTCGGCCACCGCACACGTGTGGAGGGGCCCGGCGTCGATGGAGGTGACCGTCTTCCCGGCCAACACCCCGGCGGTGTTCACCGCCACCGGCACCTTCGAGTCGGTGGTGGTGTTGTCACCCAACTGCCCGAAGGCGTTGTTGCCCCAGCAGTAGGCCTTGCCGTCGGCCACCGCACACGTGTGGAGGGGCCCGGCGTCGATGGCGGTGATCGCCTTCCCAGCCAGGACCCCGGCGGTGTTCACCGCCACCGGCACCTTCGAGTCGGTGGTGGTGTTGTCACCCAACTGCCCGAAGGCGTTGTTGCCCCAGCAGTAGGCCTTGCCGTCGGCCACCGCACACGAGTGGTACGTCCCGGCGTCGATGGCGGCGATCGTCATGCCGGCCAGCACTCCGGCGGTGTCCACCGGGACCGGCACCGCCGACCCCGCGGTGCTGTTGTTCCCGAGTTGCCCGTATTGGTTGTTGCCCCACGCGAAGGCGCGGCCAGCCGTAGGTTCGGCATCCACCTGCGGTGCCACCAACACCGACCCGGCCACCGCCATCCCGGCCACCACCGCCACGAGTGTCTTCGTCGGGAACATGATGCACACTCCCCACCAGGGAAGGTGCCAGACATCCATGCCCGGGTGCCGACCCCAACCCCTCGTCGGCTACACCCTCAGTCTACCCCCGGTCACGAGGTCACCGACTGTTCACGATGCGATCTGCTGGCACTCACCGTCCGCGACCCACACTGGTTGGGCTGGGCTGGGCTGGCTGGTGGACCGTCGGGGAACCAAAAGGCTCACGTGCCCGAACAGCAGCCCCGGGGGCTCGGCCGCCGGGGCTGCCAACAAGGACACGCCGACCTCCGACCTGCCCGATAGGTGACCAGCTTCTTCTTGGATCAAGTGCAGTTGCACTTCGACCATGACCTGTTGGCCGAACGTGATGAGCGAGTCGCAGACGGGCAGGGAAATCGGACGTGGGCGTCGCGGCGGCTCGCTGATGAGGTCGCCGCGCTGCCGCCAATCGTCTGGCTGCGTGGCTGGCTAGACAAACACCTACAGGGGTGGGGAGTGCCAGTCCCATGGACGTCCAGACATTCACCAAGGCCGCGACCAAGTCTGAGAAGAGGGGATGGAAATGAGAAGGTCGATCGCCAAGCGTCAGGTCAGGACCGAACCGGGCCGCAAGCCGCGCCACGTCTACTACTGCGTGGTGGCCTACGGCGACAAGCACAAGTGGCATGGCGACCCCGACACCGGCTCAGGGTTCACGCGCCGCGAGAGGGCTGAGGCACACCTGCAAGACCTGCTCGTATCGGTGCGTTCAGGCACCTCCGTGGAGCCGTCGGCCATGACCTTGGAGGAGTGGTCCCGAGGGTGGCTCAAGCGCCACAAGGACCGCGTGCGGCCTTCGACGTGGCACGGGTACGAGACCAAACTGCGGGTGCACGTGTGGCCCTATGTCGGCGACGTGAAACTGCAGCAGTTGCGGCCGGTTCACCTTGATGATTTGTACGCCACGCTGCGGGAGTCCGGTAAGCGCGTAAAGAACAAGCCGGCGGCACCGCTGTCGACGTCCACCGTGCACCAAGTGCACACGATCCTGGGCGAGTGCCTGTCCGACGCCGTTCGCAAGGGCGTGCTGGCACGCAACCCACAGGAGGCGGCCACGGCACCGAAGGTCAGCACCAAGTCCGACGGCACGGTCACGATGAACACGTGGTCGGCGTCGCAAGTGTCGGTGTTCCTCGATCGGACCCGCCACCACCGACATGCATCTCTGTGGGCGTTCCTACTGCTTGCCGGATGTCGCCGCGGGGAGGCGCTGGGGCTGCGGTGGGTTGATGTCGATCTCGACCGGGCGCGCGTGAACATCCAGCAGACCATCGGCAAGGTTGGCGGCAGGATCGTCGTGGGCACCACCAAATCGGGGGCGGGTCTTCGCCCGGTGGCCCTCGATGCTGATCTCGTGGAGTTGCTGTCCCGGCATCGCGACGCGCAGCAGGCCGAGCGGGGTTTGGTCGGGACCGGGTATGACGATCACGGCCTGGTGTTCGCCAACCCCGACGGGACGCCGCTGTACCCCGAAGGTGTGTCCCGCATGTTCGGTGAGCAGGCCACCAAGGCGGGGCTGCCGAAGATCAAGCTGCATGACTGCCGCCATACGTGGGCCACGCTCGCGCTGCAGTCCGGTGTGCATCCCAAGGTCGTGCAGGAACGCTCCGGGCACGCCAACGTGTCGATCACATTGAGCATCTATTCCCACGTCGCCCCGTCGATGCACGACGACGCCGCCGAGGTCGTGACGGGTGTGATCCGTGCTGCAGCGGCGCCCAACGTGGTGCCATTGCGGGACGCCCGTTAGACGTGCGCTAGATGAATCCCCCCACGAAGATCGTTTCGTGGGGGGATTTGGTGTCCGAGGGGGGATTTGAACCCCCACGCCCTAATACGGGCACTAGCACCTCAAGCTAGCGCGTCTGCCTATTCCGCCACCCGGACCGGTTGGGGTCCCAGAGTATCAAGAGGCCGTCACGGCCCTTCACCAGTCAGGGTAGAAGCAGAAACGACTCGGTACGAAGCTGCGGGACCGAGCGTGGACTCAACCAGCACCAGTTCATGCGGGGTCCACGCTGGGGAGCGCACGCTTGTGAGGTCGGTTACGGCGCGGGTGAGTTGGCGCTGACCGGCGATGGAGCGGGATCGCGCGATCGTGAGGTGCGGCCGAAAACGTCGTTCGTGCACATCGTGAACCCGCCGCACGTCGGAAGCCAGTTCGGCAAGCCAGGGGCCAGCTTCGATCCCGAGCCACAGCACCGGACCGAACCGCCCGCTGCCCGAGATACGCAGTGGACCAACAGCCGGAGGGGTGAGTCGACGGAGGCGTCTGATCTCCTTGTCGGGGCTGCGCGATCCGAGAAAAGCCAGGGTCAGGTGCCAACGGTCGGGGGTCTGCCAGCGCAGCTCCCGGTACCGCTCCTGCACCGGTTCGAGTTGTCTGCGCACTGCGTCGACGCCCTCGGGGCGGGGCCACAGAGCCACGAACAAACGCTCGGTCATCCTGCCACTGTGGCGCATTGACCAAGGCCCCGACCAGACCGATCCGTGGCACAGTGAATCCATGACCTCCGACGTGGCGACCATCTGCTCCGAGCTGATCAGTTTGGACACCTCGAACTACGGTGACGGCACCGGCCCGGGTGAGGCCTCGGCTGCGGAGTACGTGGAGGCCTTCCTGCGCGGAGCCGGCCTGCAGCCTGAGCGTTTCGAGACCACCTCTGCCACCCGCCAGGCCGTGGTCTGCCGCATCCCCGGTCAGGATCCGCAGGCATCGGGTCTGGTGATCCACGCCCACCTCGACGTCGTCCCCGCGATAGCCGCAGACTGGTCGGTGCCCGCTTTCGAGGGCACGATCCACGACGGCATGGTCTGGGGCAGAGGGGCCGTGGACATGAAGGACATGGACGCGATGATCCTCACGGTCGTCCAGCAGTGGCAGTTGCACGGGATCAAACCCCGGCGTGACATCGTCCTGCTGTTCCTGCCCGATGAGGAGGCCGGAGGCCGGCACGGCGCGCACTGGGTCGTGGAGAATCGTCCGGAGTTGCTTGAAGGCGTGACCGAAGGCATTGGCGAAGTCGGCGGCTTTTCCGTGGAACTGGCCAATCACAAGCGGCTCTACATGATCGAAACCGCACAGAAGGGGTTGGCGTGGCTGCGGCTGCGGGCCAGCGGCACCGCGGCCCACGGGTCGCTGATCCACGACGACAACGCGGTGACCCGGCTCGCCCGTACGATCAGCCGGATCGGGGATCACCAGTTTCCGATTCAGTTGACTCCGCCGGTGCAGGAGTTCCTGGAGGCAGCCTGCGACGCGGCGGGGGTTCCGTTCGACCCGTCGGATCCGGAGGCCGTCATCAAACAACTCGGTCCGGCGGCCCGGATGATCGGGGCCACGATGCGGCACACTGCCAACCCGACCATGCTGTCTGCGGGGTACAAGAGCAACGTGATCCCGGGGGAGGCCCAGGCCATGGTGGACGCGCGTTTCCTTCCCGGGCTCGAGGAGGACTTCTTCGCCCAGTTCGATGCGTTGCTCGAGCCGGGGGTCACCTGCGAACCCCAGGAGAAGGACATCAGCCTTCAGACGACCTTCGACGGGGACCTCGTGGCAGGTATGACTGCGGCACTGTGTGCGGAGGATCCACAGGCGATTCCAGTGCCCTACACGCTGTCCGGTGGCACCGATGCAAAAGCCTTGTCGCTGTTGGGAATCCGCTGTTACGGTTTTGCGCCCCTTCAACTGCCCGCGGATCTGGACTTCACGTCGTTGTTCCACGGCATTGATGAGCGCGTGCCAGTCTCCTCGCTCGAGTTCGGTGTTCGGGTGTTGGATCGCTTCCTGCGCACCGCATGAACCCACTGCTGCGACGTCTGGACGAGATGGCCCTGCGGCTGCAGGCAGATACGTCCGTATTGGCCCTGCTGGCGCTCGGGTCTGTCGGACATGATGTTCACCGCTTGGACGAGCATTCGGATCTCGACTTCTTCGTCATCACCGATGACAAGCAGCTGCTTCTCGATGACGTCTCATGGTTGGGCGGCCCGATTGAGTGGCTGCACCGGAACACCAGCGACGGGTACAAGGCTCTCGCGGCCGGGATCTACCAGGAGTTCGCCGTCTTCACGCCTGAGGAGTTACCCGCGATTCCCTTCGCCCCCGGCCGGGTGGTGTGGGCCAGGCCAGGCTTCGACGTGAGCCTTCTGACACCCGTGATGGTGCCGCCACCTTCGGTGGAATGGGTTGTGGACGAAGTCCTTTCGAACCTGTTCGTGGGACTGCATCGGTGGTTGCGTGGTGAGCGACTCGCGGCGATGCAGATGGTTCAGGGCGAAGCGCTGGCAAATGCGCTTCGCATGCGGGCGACGGACGACCCCTACAACCCTGCACGCCGAGCCGAGCTGAACAATTCGCTGGAATGGTCGGAACTGGCGGGAGGCTATGACCACACTCCGGCGGCTGCGCGGGCCGTCATGCGCCTGTTGCCCGAGACCGGTGCCGAAGCGATGCGTGAGCAGGTCGAACGTCTCCTCGGGCAGTCACTCCCTACCGCCGGGGACAGCCCCGTCCACCAGCACGTCGTAGACGGTCAAGATCCGCCGGCGTCGGGGTGTGAAGACCCGTTGTAGCCGGCGCATCATGACAACAGGCTCACACCACCGGGCCCCACCAGCAGACCCACAATGATGAGCACTACGCCCCAGAGCACCTGGCTACGTACGATCGCCACGATGCCTGAGACAACAAGAACGACGGCGATAATCCACAGTAGAAAATCCATGTCGGTGACTACCCCACGTCACCGAGAACAAACCCAGCGGGTTTCGACCGATCACCGATCCCGAAGCCTGGCCCGGATGTATCTTCCCGATGATCGGAAGTGGCTGGGGCCCGCAGCCCCAGCCCACCGTCCTGCCGGCCAGTCGTTGTTGGCACCCGTCATAGGCGCGCCGTACAACTGCTCGTCGGTGGCGTCAGTGATGAAACCCGACAACCGCCGGTATTGCTCGGCCAGCAGTGACCTGGCGTCGTCCCAACGGAGGTCTGCCTGGCGCGCGCGAAGATCGGCGTTGTGCCGCTTCAGGTCGTTCTACTTCCAGCCCGTGGCGGAGAATGGACTCCCTGCCCGGCCAGCCCCTCGTGACACCAACCGAGAAAGAGGTCGATCCAGTGGGCCCGCTGAGCCACGATGTCTTTGATCGAGGTGTTTTCGTCATCCTTGATCAGGGTCGCCGACGAATCGATTCGGTCCAGCAGTTAGCTGAGTTTGCGGTATTCCCGTTCGCACAGTGCAGCGAGTTCGTGTTTGGAGGTGGCGGCCACGACCGCCTCCTCAGCGCAGGGAGTTGGTGGGCGATACTGGGTTCGAACCAGTGACCTCTTCCGTGTCAAGGAAGCGCGCTACCACTGCGCCAATCGCCCGTTTGTGAAGCGAGGTGGAGACGGGATTCGAACCCGTGTAGACGGCTTTGCAGGCCGTTGCCTCGCCTCTCGGCCACTCCACCAGAAGCCCCGTGGCCTCTCGAGCGGACGACGGGATTCGAACCCGCGACCCTCACCTTGGCAAGGTGATGCGCTACCAGCTGCGCTACGTCCGCGTTTGTGTCGCCGGGATCGTACCGGCTTGGACCAGCATAACCGAGCAGCGCATTTGCTGGACACCAGGGACCTGAACAAGTGTCCGCTCGGTCGTCAAGCGTCAGAGCCAGTGGGAGCACTCAGCACCCCATGCGAGCCAGGTCGCCGGACAGCCAGGAGGACGACGCCAGGTGTGTCCGAGACATCGCGCGCCGGTCTGCCGAATCCGTGAGCCCAGATCGAGGGCGGTGTTGTTGGGATAGGGAGGCGACGAGGGCGGCATTGTTGGGGGATCGGTCCAGTCAGATCGCCCAACAACGTCGCCCTGGAGGCCAGGTGCACCGCCCTCAAACGACTTGGTTCAGTGCTGACGGGGACACCCGGGACAAGCCGGATCTCATCAGGGGAGGATGAAGCGTGCACACCGGCCAACCTGAGGCGCGTTTCGGGGACCTGCACGCCACGCGACTGCTCGAGGTCAGTGAGGATCTGGTGGCTCTGGAGGGCGGCGGGCGTTGGGCGGTTGCCGTCGGGTTCGAGGGCCGTGTCGTGCTCGCCCGATTCGCGGATTGGAGTCGGCGACCGACCGGGACGGCCACCTGGCTGGGCCTGTCGGGGGCCTGGGACACCTCCCTGGACCGAGAGGCCTACCTGGACCGGGTCCTCCGGGTCCAGGACCACATCGCGCGTGGCTGGGTCTACCAGGTCAACGTGTGCCGGATCCTCAGCACGCAGTGTGACAGCGCTGATCTGGCGGGGTTGTACGCTCGCCTGACGACGATGCGTGCGCCGTTCGCGGGATTGCTGACCTTGCCCGACCAGGCGATCCACATCGCGTCCGCCTCGCCCGAGCGATACCTCACACGCAGGGGAGACCGCGTGTGGTCGAGTCCGATCAAGGGTACGGCGGATGCGCCAGACGGATTCCTGGACAAAGATCGGGCGGAGAATGTCATGATCGTCGATCTTGTCCGCAACGATCTGGGCCGGGTCGCGCGGGTGGGCAGCGTCGCCGTGGAGAGTCTCATGGGCGTCGAGCCGTACCCAGGGCTGCATCATTTGGTGAGCACCGTCACTGCCGACTGCGGGGAGGCATCCTGGCAGGAGATCCTCGATGCCACCTTCCCGCCCGGTTCGGTATCCGGGGCTCCCAAGGTCTCGGCTCTTGAGGTGATTGACGAGTTGGAGCCATGTACCAGGCAGTGGTACTGCGGGGCATTCGGGTGGATCGACGTTGACGCCCGCCGCGCCGAATTGGCAGTGGCTATCCGCACGTTCTGGCTGGATGAGGGGCGTCTCAAATTCGGAACCGGGGCAGGTATCACGTGGGGGAGCGACCCGGCGGGGGAGTGGCAGGAGACCGAACTGAAGGCGCGTCGCCTGATTGGCCTTGCGTCTGCCGAATCCGTGAAAAGGTAGCGGCGTGTGGAGTTGGATCAACGGTGAAGTGCAGGCGGTTTCACAGGCCCGGGTGAACGTCATCGATCACGGTTTCACCGTGGGTGACGGTGTCTTCGAGACGCTCAAGACGGAGGCCGGTGTGCCGTTCGCACTGAGCCGCCACCTGCACCGTTTGAACCGTTCCGCGGCGGGCCTCGGCCTGCCGGCGGTGGACGATCACGTAGTCCGGGCAGCGGTTGATGAACTCATGACCCGAGAGGCATACCCGCTCGGGGTTCTGCGGATCACCTACACGTCCGGCCCCGGCCCGCTCGGGTCACAACGCGGCGACGGACCCCCAACGCTCGCCGTGGTGAGTTTGGAGGGCCAACCGTGGCCGGCCACCACTCACGTTGCGGTCAGCCGTTGGCCGCGCAATGAGCGGTCCCCGTTGATGGGACTGAAGACGACCTCGTACGCCGAGAACGCCGTGTGCCTGGCTGAAGCCCGGGCAGACGGGTTCAGCGAGGCGATTCTCGGCAACCTGGCTGGCAACCTCTGTGAAGGAACGGGCAGCAACGTCTTCGTAGTGATCGACGGGCGGGTCGTCACCCCACCCGTTACCGATGGTTGTCTGGCCGGTATCACTCGGGATCTGGTCGTCGAGTGGTTCGATGTCGAGGAGCGCAGCATGCCGCTCTCAGTGCTCGACACCGCGGATGAGGTATTCATCACTTCGAGCACCCGCGACGTACATCCAGTGGAAAGGGTGGGGGTGCGCCTTTTGGACGCCCCGGGCCCGGTGACAGCCGGACTGGCCGCGGAGTTCAGGGCACGCAGTCGTGCCGACGTCGACCCAGTCTGAGCCGCAGCCGAACGGCCTCAGTCGTTCGAGCCCAGCAGATCGGCGATGAGACCGTCGAGGTCGAGGAATTCCGACTCCGAGCCCGCTGGCACCGTCTCGTAGGCCCGGTCGAGGAACAGAGCGATCTCGTCGGCAGGAGCCTCCAGGAGGGCTTGACCCGACGGCGAGCGCAGTGCGATACACACCACCCGTTCTCCGGTTACGGTGGCCGGCCAGCAGGTCACGTCCCCGTCACCGACCGGGCGTTGAGTGCCCTCCTGCAACAGGTCCCGCGCGAACACCCACTGAACGGCTGCTTCACCGCCCTGGAATTCTGCAGTCACGGACAGGGGTCGGTGTGCTGAATAGAAGAATCGCGCGGGCACGGGCATCCCATACTCTGTGCCGATCACCAGGTTCAGAGTGATCTCCGCTGTGACGACGGTGGGGATGGGTTCCGTATGCATGGTTCCTCCGTGGGTACTGACGTCAATGGTGTGCCCTTTCGTTCCATTGCGTAATCGACTTAGGCTGTGAGACGTGACACAACCCGCAACTGACGTGCCGTGGAACCGACGGTTCCGCGGTTGGTTGCGCAAGAACTGGTTGCTGGACACGGCATGGAAAGTCACCGTCTTCGTGGCCGGCGTCAGCGTGATGACGCTCGGGGCGGTACTTCTGGTCCTTCCCGGACCGGGGTGGGCCATGATCGCCCTGGGTCTGATCATCCTGGCGTCTGAGTACGTTTGGGCGCAGAAACTGCTCCATCCGATTCGCAAGAAACTGCGAGAGGCCAAGGAGACGGCGCAGGATCCGCAGAACCGCGCCCAGGTGCGTGCTGCCTCTGCGGCGGGCCTGGCGCTGGTGTCAGCAGCTGCTGGCGCCTACCTCTGGCGTTATGGGGCCTCCCTGGACGGCGTGCGGGGACTCTGGCCGCTGTGAGGTAGTCTTATGTGCGTCTTGAGGGCGATTGGCGCAGTGGTAGCGCGCTTCGTTCACACCGAAGAGGTCACTGGTTCGAACCCAGTATCGCCCACAAGCAAAACCCTGGTAGGGGGGAGGGGAGGGAGGGGGGGGAGGGGGGGGGGGAGAGGGGGGAGGAGGGGGGGGGGGGGGAGGGGGGGGGGGGGAGGGAGGGGGGGGGGAGGGGGGAGGGAGGGGGGGGGGGGGGGGGGGGGGAGGGGGGAGGGGGAGGGGAGGAGGGGAGGGGGGGGGGGGGGGGGGAGAGGGGAGGAGAGGGGGGGGGGGAGAGGAGGGGAGGGAGGGGGGGGGGAGGGAGGGGGGGGGGGGGGGGGGGGGGGAGGGGAGGGAGGGAGGGGGGGAGGGAGAGGAGAGAGGGAGGGGGGAGGGAGGGAGGGGAGGGGGGGGGGAGGGAGGGGGGAGGAAGGGAGGGGAGGGGGGGGGGGGGGAGGAGGGGGGGGGGGGGAGGGAGGGAGGGGAGAGGAGGGGGAGGGGGGAGGAGAGGAGGGAGGGAGGGAGGGAGGGGGGAGGGAGGGGAGGGAGGGAGGGAGAGGAGGAGGGGAGGGAGAGAGGAGAGAGAGGGAGGGAGGGAGGGAGGAGGGAGGGAGGGAGGGAGGGAGGAGGAGAGGGAGGGAGGAGGGGAGGGAGGGAGGAGGAGGGAGGGAGGGGGGGAGGGAAGGAGGGAGGGAGAGGGAGAGGGGGGAGGGGGGGGGAGGGGGAGGAGAGGGGGGGGAGGAGGGAGAGGGAGGAGAGGGGGGAGGGGGAGGGGAGGAGGGAGGGAGGGGGGGGGGGGGGGGGGGAGGGGAGGGGGGGGAGGGGGGGAAGGGAGGGGGGGGGGGGGGGGGGAGGGAGGGGAGGGGGGGGAAGGGAGGAGAGGGGGAGGGGGGGAGGGAAGGGGGGGGGAAGAGGGGAGGGGAGGGGAGGGAGGGGGAGGGGAGGGGGAGGGGAGGAGGAGGGAGGGGAGGGGAGGGGGGGGAGGGAGGAGGAGGAGGGGGGAGAGGAGGAGAGAGAGGAGGAGGGGGGGAGGGGAGAGGAGGGAGGGGAGGGGGGGAGAGAGGGGAGAGGGGGGGAGGAGGGAGGAGGGAGGGGGGGGGGGAGAGGGGGAAGGGGGGAGGGGGAAGGGGGGAGGGAGGGGGGGAGGGGAGGGGAGGAGAGGGAGGGGGGGGGAGGGGGGGGAGGGAGGGGGAGGAGGGAAGAGGGGGGGAGAGGGGGGAGAGGGGGGGGGAAGGGGGAGGGGGGGAGGGGAGAGGGAGGAGGAAGGGGGGGGGAGGAGGGAGGGAGGGAGGGGAGGGAGGGGGAGAGAGGGAGGGGAGGGAGGGAGAGAGGGGAGAGGGAAGGGGGGAGGGGGGAGGGAGGGGGAGGGAGGGGGGGGGAGGGGAGGGAGGGAGGGGAGGGGAGGGGAGAGGGAGGGGAGGAGGAGAGGGGAGGGAGGGGGAGGGGAGAGAGAGGGAGGGGAGGGGGAGGGGGGAGGGGGGAGGGGGGGGGAGGGGAGGGGAGGGGAGGAAGGGGAGAGGGGAGGAGGGAGAGGAGGAGAGGGGAGGGAGGGGAGGGGGGGGGGGGGAGGGAGGGGAGAGGGAGGGGGGGAGGGGGAGGGGGGGAGGGGGAGGGGGGGGAGGGGGAGGGGGGGAGGGGGGGGAGGGGGGGGAGGGGGGGGGAGGGAGGGGGGGGAGAGGGAGGGGGGGAGGGAGAGGGGGGGGGGGGGGAGGGGGGGGGAGGGGGGGGGAGGGGGGAGGGAGGGAGGGGGGAGGGAGGGGAGGGAGGGAGAGGGGGGGGGAGGGGGGGGGGGGGAGAGGAGGGGGGGGGGGGGGGGGGAGGGGGGGGGGGGGGAGGGGAGGGGGGGGGGGGAGGGGAGGGGAGGGGAGGGGGAGGGAGGGGAGGGGGGGGGGGGGAGGGGGGGGGGGGGGGAGGGGGGGGGGGGGGAGGAGGGGGAGGAGGGGGAGGGGGGGGGGGGGGGGAGAGGGGGGGGAGGGGGGGGGGGGGGGGGGGAGGGGAGGGGGGGGAGGGGGGGGGGGGAGGGGGGGGGGGGGGGGGGGGGGGAGGGGAGGGAGAGGGGGGGGGGGGGGGGAGGGGGGAGGGGGGGGGGGGGGGGGGGGGGGGGGGAGAGGGGAGGGGGGGAGGGGGAGGGGGAGGGAGAGGAGGGGGGGAGGGAGGGAGGGAAGGGGAGGAGGAAAGGGGAGAAGAGGGAGAGGGAGGAGGAGGAGAGGGGGGGAGGGAGGAAGAAGGGAGAGGGAGGAGGAGGAGGAGGAAGGGAGGGAGGGGAGAGGAGGGGGAGAGGGGAGGGGGAGGAGGAGAGGAGGAGAGGGAGGGAGGGGAGAGAGGGAGGAAAGGGAGGGGAGGGGGGAGGGGGAAGGGGGAGGGAAGAGGGAGAGAGGGGAGGGAGGGAGGGAGGGGGAGGGGAGGGAGGAGAGGGGGAGGGGGAAGAAGGAAGGGAGGGAGGGAGAGGAGGGAGGAGGAGAGGGGAGGGAGGGGAGAGGAGAGGGAGGGAGGGAGGAGGGAGGGGAAGGAGAGAGGGAGGGAGAGGGAGGAGGGAGGAGGGGAAGGGGAGGGAGAGGGGGAGGAGGAGGAGAGGAAGGAGAGGAAGGAGGAGAGGGAGGGGGGGGAGGGAGGAGGGGGGAGGGGAGGGGAGGGGAGGAGGGGAGGGGAGGGGGAGAGGGGGGAGGGGGAGAGGGAGGGGAGGAAGAGGGGAGAAGGGAGGGGGGAGGGGAAGGGAGGGGGAGGGAGGGAGGGAGGGAGGGGGGAGGGAGGGAGGGGAGGGGGGGAGGAAGGGAAGGGGGGGGAGGGAGGGAGGAGGAGGGAGAGGGAGGAGGGGAGGGGAGAGGAGGAGGGAAGGAGGGGGGGGGAGGGGAGGGGAGGAGGGGAGGGGAGAGGGGGAGGGGGGGGAGGAGGGGAGGGGGAGGGAGGGAGGGGAGGGGGAGGAGGGAGGAGAGAGGGGGAGGGAGGGGAGGAGAGGGAGGGGAGGGGAGGGAGGGAGGGGGGGGGAGGGGGGGGGAGAGGGAGGGGGGGGGGGGAGGGAGGGAGGGAGGGGGAGGGAAAGTATCGCCCACCAAGCAAAACCCCTGGTCAGCCCTGGTTTCACATCTTGCGTCAGGGCAGGTTCGCGACGCGTGCCGGCTCTCGCTGGAACCAACGCGTCTGCCTTGGTCGACGTCTCATGCGCGAGGGTCACAGGCGTTGGAGTTGTGCACATGCGTTGGAGATCCGCACAGGCGTGAGATAAAAAACTCCCGTGGTTGTCCAACGCCCGTACCGTTGTCCAACGCCTGTACCCAAGTCTCACGCCTGTGGGGCGCGGCGTGGAACGTACGCGCGGATTGCCGAACCCACTAGTGCTGCGCGCGTCGACCGTACTCCGCGAGGAACAATGCCTCGGCCACGATGGAATCCTTCAACTCCACGAGGTCGATGCTCTCGTTCGGGGCGTGGATCCGAGCCAATGGGTCCTGGGCGCCCACACCCAGTACCTCTAGTTCAGGTCGAGACTCGATGAGGTTGGCCACGAAGGGGACTGCGCCGCCGGCACCTTGCTGCGTGGATGGCTTGCCGTAGGCATACTCCATGGCCGCGGAGAAAGCGTCGTAGCCCGGACCTCCCACGGGGACTGCGGAACCGTTCGCCGGCACTCCGGGCTCGAAGTCGATCTTCACGCCGAAGGGGGAGTGTTTGCGCAGATGTGTCTCGAGCAATCGGGTGGCTTCCTCACCGTCCACACCCGCAGGGATCCGGACGCTGATCTTTGCCTTCGCGGTCGGGATGAGTGCGTTCGGGGCTGTGGCAACCTCCGGCGCGTCGAGCCCGACGACCGAGACCGCCGGTTTGGAGAAGAGCCGTGACGCTACACTGCCGGAACCGATCAGGGGCTGGTCCGGGAGTATCTGGGCCAACTCGCGGAATGCTTCCTCGGGATATTCGGCACCTTCCCAATCCGAGCCACTGATGCCGTCGATGGTGGCGTTGCCGTCGTCGTCCATCAGCGTGCTCAGGAGCTTGATCAGCACCATCAGGGCATCGGGAGCCGGGCCACCGAACATCCCGCTGTGACGTGGTTCCTCCATCGTCGTGACCGTGACGACGCCCTCGATGATTCCGCGCAACTGCGTGGTGAAGGTGGGCTGACCGAGTTCCACGTTGCCCATGTCGCAGATGACCGCGGCATCGAGATCGGAGAAAACCTCAGGCTTGGCCGTCGGCCACTCCTCGAAATCGCCGCCGTATTCTTCTTCGCCTTCGAACAAGATCCGCAGATTCACCGGGGGCGACCCCTCGAAGGCGCGCAGAACGGCCAGATGTGTGATGACTCCTGACTTGTCGTCGGCGGCGCCACGTCCATAGAGCCGCCCGTCACGCTCTTCAGCCCGGAACGGTTCGGTGTGCCATTTGTCCAGGTCGCCTGCTGGCTGCACGTCGTAGTGGGAGTAGAGCAGAACCAGCGGAGCGCCCTGGGGTCCGGCGATGTCCGCCCGCACCGTCGGAACGCCGCTGGAGCTGGGGATCAATTCCGGATCGGCACCGGCCGCGCGCAGCAGGTCCGCGCAGGCTTCTGCACAGCGGACTACGTCCGGCAGGTCATAGCCAGGGAAGTTGATGGAGGGGATGGCGACCAGTGCCTCGAGATCCCTGCGCACCTCGGGCATGAGTGCCTCGATCCGGGCTTTCAGTTCGTCAGCTTCGGCGTTCGGCATATGCAGTGACATGTCAGCAATCTAGAACGACGGGGAGTCTGTCGCCCGTCGACCGACAGGCGCATCACAGCGCTGATTGTGGTTAGTCTCTTGGGCATGGCCACGCTCAATGCACTGGCTCCGGTGCTCCCGGTCAGTGATGTGCTCTCCGCGCTCGACAACTACGCGCGCCTCGGTTTTCGCGCCAAACCGTATCAACGCAGTGAGGTCGTGGAGGGCCGGCGCCTGGTCGAGGTGCTGTACGGCTTCGTCTTCCGCGATGGTCTGCAGTTGCACCTGTGCCAGGTGTCCGGGATCGATCCCGTGACCAATCTCAGCGAGGTGTACCTGTACGTCGACGACGCCAACGCATTGCACGAGCAGTGGAGTGTATCCGGCGCCGCAGGGGAGTACGTCGAACCCACAGACACCGAATACGGATTGTGCGAGGGAGCCTATGTCGACCCCGATGGCAACTCGCTGCGCTACGGCTCCTGGCTGCCCGGCTACCCCAAGCCCGCGCAGACATGAGTGACCACAAAGACGTCCTGGCCGAGTACTTGCAGCATGGCCGCACAGCTGTGCTGTGGAAGCTCGGGGGTTGCAGTGAGTACGACGCCCGTCGGCCGTTGACGGCGACCGGCAGCAACCTGCTGGGAATCGTGAAACACGTCGCCAGCGTCGAGGCGGGGTACCTGGGTGACTGTTTCGGACGGCCATTCGAACAGACGTTCCCCTGGTTCTCCGAGGATGCGGAGCCCAACGCCGACATGTGGGCCACCGCCGATGAGAGCATCCCGCAGATCGTCGACCTGTACCGGCGGGTATGGCTGCATTCCGACGCGACCATCGCGGCATTGGATCTCGATGCTCCCGGTCACGTGGACTGGTGGGCTCCGTCCAAG
The DNA here is from genome assembly GCA_942491735.1 of Candidatus Eiseniibacteriota bacterium. GTDB lineage: Bacteria > Eisenbacteria > RBG-16-71-46 > JABDJR01 > JABDJR01 > CALOCN01. Next base: position 24,231 of record CALOCN010000018.1, read on the forward strand.
CGCGATGTCACGCTCCAGCAGGTTCTCGTGCACATGATCGCCGAGACTCATCGACACGCAGGACAGATGGACATCCTGCGGGAGTCGGTCGACGGACTCATCGGATGGAAGCCCGACAGCGCCGTCCTGCCCGAGGGCATGGATTGGGCGGGGTACCGGCAGCGGTTGCAGGAGGTAGCCGACGGATTCCGGCGCTCAGGCGAAATGTCATAATATCGGTTATCGGTCAATAATCACGGAACTTGTCTCACGCGGCTGCGCCCGATCCCGCCGGCACTGGGCCCGACCGGTTCGGCAATCAGTGCCTCGACCGTCGAACAGAGCGGCACACCTCAAATCGCTTAGGGACGCAGAATCTTCCGATGACACGAACTCTGAGCACGTCACGAAGCGTTGATGTCGACCACTGCGAGGCCTTCGGCCGACCAGGCAGCCAGGAGTTGCGTGTCACCGGCCGCCGCCACGACACTCTCACTGCACAGCCCAGCCGCAGCCGCACAGTGCACGGCGTCGTAGCCACGAAGCCCCCGTCTGGCAGCGATGTCAGCGGCGGAGAGCATCAGACTGGCATCGAGTTCGACCACGTCAACGACGCCCCATAGCTCGTTCAGGATCTCGCGGCTGGCAGCGTCCTGCGCGGCGGTCAGCCGACCCAGGCGTTCCGCCGCCGCGAGTGCAGCTGCCGCTTCGACGTACGCCAATCGTGCGGTAGTGAGGCGATCGGCCCGATCCCACAGTTGCCCACAGATATCGGAGGTCTGCTCTGCGATCAGAAGTGGAACCAGCGCTGAGGTGTCGAGGTACAGGATCAACGGCGCTGGTCACTGACGAGATCGCTGACCGTACCCGCGGCCTCGATCGGCTTCGGGCGAGCGGACCTGGGCTCAGCAGCGGGCGTGATCCGCCCCTCGGCGATGAGGCGCTCGAGGGACGTCGGCTCCCCCGCAGGCACGATGCGCGCAATCGGATGACCGTGGTCGGTCACGGTAATCGTGTGGCCGTTTCGCACGGACGAGAGGTAACGGCTCAGACCGTCGCGAAGATCACGGACCCCGACGTCCATCCCAGCCTCCGGTAGCCACTTTGAGGGTGTTGAATATGGCCATTATTGCAGGAGACTCGAGAGTTCAGCAACTGTCGATCCTGCCTCGGTCAGGTCCTCACGAGTTGAAGCGCCGTTACGTGGTGACGACCATGCCTGATTTCAACGCCTGCGATACTCCGTCATTGGGTGCGATTCTGCGTGACGCGCAATCACCTCCCGACGTACGACGCCAGGTGCTGACCGGTCAACGTCGAGCGACCGCCGACCAAGTCAGCAGGCGTGCCCTCGAAGACGATGCGTCCTCCGTCATGACCGGCACCGGGACCGAGGTCGATGATCCAGTCGGCGTGGGCCATCACGGCCTGGTGATGCTCGATCACGATGACCGACTTGCCGGAGTCGACCAGTCGGTCCAGCAGGCCCAGCAGTTGCTCGACGTCGGCCAGGTGCAGGCCGGTCGTGGGCTCATCGAGGATGAACACCCCACCCTTCTCCCCCAGGTGCGTGGCCAGTTTCAGTCGCTGCCGCTCGCCGCCGGACAAAGTGGTGAGCGGCTGCCCTAGCGTCAGGTAGCCGAGACCGACGTCGGCCAGGCGCCCCAGGATCCGGTGGGCAGCCGGGACGCGGGACTCCCCCGCACCGAAGAACTCCCCAGCCCCGATCACCGACATGGCAAGCACCTCGCTGATGTCACGGCCGCCCAGGTGGTACTCCAGCACCGACGCCTGGAACCGCTTGCCCTCGCACTCCTCGCAGACCGTGGACACGCCGGCCATCATGGCCAAGTCGGTGTAGATGACGCCCGCGCCCTTGCAGGTCGGGCAGGCGCCCTCGGAGTTGGCGCTGAACAATGCCGGCTTCACGCCGTTGGCCTTGGCGAAGGCTTTGCGAATGGGGTCGAGCAGACCGGTGTATGTCGCAGGATTGCTGCGCCGCGAGCCGCGGATCGTGCCCTGATCGATCGACACCACCCCCTCCCGCACGGCCACAGAACCGTCGATCAGCGAGCTCTTGCCCGATCCCGCCACGCCGGTCAGCACCACCAGCACACCAAGCGGGATATCCACATCCACGTCCTGCAGATTGTTCGTGCTCGCCCCGCGAACCTCCAGCTGTCCGACTGCGGTACGGAAGGCCGGCTTGAGTTGTGCCCGATCGTCGAGGTGTCGCCCGGTGAGCGTGTCCGTGTCACGCAGGCCGTCCACGGTTCCCTCGAAGACCACCTCCCCACCGGCATTACCGGCCCGCGGCCCCAGATCGACCACATGATCGGCGATCGCGATGACCTCCGGCTTGTGTTCGACGACGAGCACGGTGTTGCCCTTGTCGCGCAGTTGCAGCAGCAGCGTGTTCATACGCGCGATGTCATGCGGGTGCAGTCCGATGGTGGGCTCGTCGAAGACGTAGGTGACGTCAGTCAGCGACGAGCCGAGATGACGGATCATCTTCGTGCGCTGTGCCTCCCCGCCTGACAAGGTGCCAGCCGGCCGTTCCAGGGACAGATATCCCAGGCCGATCTCGACGAACGAGTCGAGAGTGTGTCGGAGGCTGGCCAACAGCGGGGCCACCGAGGGCTCGTCCAGGCCCCGTGCCCACCGCGCCAGGTCGCTGATCTGCATGGCACATGCGTCAGCGATGTTGATCCCCTTGATCTTCGAGGAACGGGCGCCCTCGTTGAGGCGTGTGCCTCCGCAGTCCGGACATGTCGTGAAGACCACCGCGCGTTCCACGAAGGCCCGGATGTGCGGTTGCATGGCATCGAGGTCTTTGGACAGGAACGACTTCTGAATCTTCGGGATCAGGCCCTCGTAGGTGATGTTGATCCCTTCGATCTTCATCCTGGTGGGCTCCTTGTACAGCAGGGCATTCAATTCCCTCTTCGTGAACTTCGCGATCGGCTTGTCGGGATCGAAGAAGCCGCTGCCCCGATAGATACGGCCGTACCAGCCGTCCATGCTGTATCCGGGGATCGTCAAAGCGCCTTCGTTGAGCGACTTGCTGTCGTCGTACAGCGCGTGCACGTCGAAATCGGAGACGTTGCCCATGCCCTCACAGCGCGGGCACATCCCGCCGGTGATGTGGAAGCTGCGGCGCTCCTTGACGGTCCTGTTGCCTTTCTCCAGGGTGACCGCGCCAGCGCCGCTGACGGACGCGACGTTGAAGGAGAAGGCCTGGGACGAGCCGACGTGGGGTTCCCCGAGGCGGCTGAACAGGATCCGCAGCATCGCATTGGCATCGGTGGCGGTACCGACGGTCGAGCGGGAGTTGGCGCCCATCCGCTCCTGATCCACGATGATCGCCGTCGTCAGCCCCTCCAAGACATCCACGTCGGGGCGCGCGAGGGTGGGCATGAAGCCCTGCACGAAGGTGCTGTAGGTCTCGTTGATCAAACGCTGTGACTCTGCGGCGATGGTGCCGAAGACCAATGAACTCTTGCCCGACCCCGACACCCCGGTGAAGACGGTCAATCGGCGTTTGGGGATCTCTACGCTCACGTCCTTGAGGTTGTTCACGCGCGCTCCGTGAACGCGTATCAGTTCGTGGCTGTCGGCCGCGTGCATCTGCTCGCCCATCACCCACTCCTTTCGCACCGCTGACGCGCGTCGGACGGTGATGTCTGCTGCCGGCGACAGACCGACCGTCATCATATGAGGTTGTTGGCGCGTGCCCAAGGGTGCGCGAGTGCCGGGCAGTGCCGTTGAGCCGGCCGAGACAGCGACTCGTGTGCGGTGCTCGCATCGCGGCAACCCCCTGACTCATCCACCGGCTCGCATTAGGCTCGCTGCATGCGGCATGACGAATATGTGCGATATGACGGGCTCGGCCTTGCGAAACTCATCCAGAACGGCGAGGTGACGGCCACGGAGGTTCTCCAAGCAGCGATCGCGCGCCGCAACGCCGTGAACCCGGCCATCAACGCTGTGGTGGAGTCCTGGGACGAGCAGGCGCGGGCGGCCGCGGAGGGTCTGAGCGGTCCGTTCGGTGGCGTTCCCTTCCTCATCAAGGACATGGACGGACACCTGGCCGGGCACCGCTGTACCTACTCCAGCAGGTCCCTGGAGGACTGGATCCCGCAACGCAGCAGTGAGTTGTTCGTGCGGTTCGAGAAGGCTGGGCTCAACATCTTCGGCAAGACCAACTGCCCGGAGTTCGGAATCATGGGCGTGAGTGAGCCCGAATTGCGGGGACCCGCGCGAAATCCGTGGAATCTGCAACGCACACCCGGTGGGTCCAGCGGCGGGTCGGCCGCTGCGATCGCTGCCGGCATCGTGCCGCTCGCGCACGGTGGTGACGGAGGGGGCTCGCTGCGGATCCCCGCGTCCAACTGCGGGATCTTCGGACTCAAGACGAGCCGCGGTCTGGTTCCGCTCGGGCCCGACGAGGGCGAGGGATGGGACGGACTGGTCGTGAGGCTTCTCATGTCCCGGTCGGTGCGCGACACCGCTGCGGCGCTCGACGCAGTTCGCGGCACCGACCCCGGTGCACCCTACGCCGCGCCCGGCGGCCCCAAGTCCTATTTGACCACCGCCAGTCGCAAGCCACGCAAGCTGCGGATCGGCTACTCGACACGAAGCCTGTTCGGCGCGAGTATGCACCCAGACGCCGTGGAGGCGGTCGACAAAGCTGCATCCCTCCTGTCCGAACTGGGCCACGAGGTGGTGGAGTTCGACTTGCCGATCCGGGCCACCGAGGGCGCGAAGGCGTACCTGACGATCGTCGCCGCGAATGTCGCGAAAGAGGTCGATTGGACCCAGGAGATGACCGGGCGCAAAACCGACGCCCGCAACTTCGAACGGACCACCTGGTTCCTCAATCAGGTCGGGAGAACCCTCAGCGCCGCCGAACTCAGCGTCGCCAAGGCATGGGGAATGGAGATGGGTCGGCGCTTCGGCGATCTGTTCGGCCCCGAGTTCGACGTGCACCTGACTGCGACCGTGGCCACTCCCCCGGTGAAGATCGGTGAACTGGCCCCGAGCAAGGTTGAACAGGCAGCGTTGTCGGTCCTGCAGCGTGTGGGGCCGGGACCGGTTCTGCGCAAGACCCTGGACGACCTCGCCGCAGACTCCTTGGCCGCAACCCCGCAGACCCAGATATACAACCTGACCGGTCAACCGGCAGCCAGCGTCCCCATGCACGTCACCCGCGACGGCCTTCCGGTCGGTGTCCAGATCGCAGCCGCGTTCGGTGACGACGCCGTCCTGCTGCAGTTGGCCGCGCAGATCGAGGATGCCCAACCCTGGGTCGACCTGTTGCCGAGGTCAGGGGCGTTGTGACCCACCCGTACCTGGATGCTTCTGCACCGGTTGCGTTCGCGCACCGCGGGGGCGCCCGGGAAGCCCCGGAGAACTCGCTGACGGCCTTCCGTCGCGCGGTGTCCTTGGGCTTCGAGTACATCGAGACAGATATTCGGGCGACCGCCGATGGGGTGCCGGTGGTGTTCCACGACCAGTCGCTGAACCGGGTGACCGACCGCGTGGGGAGAATCCGGGATCTGCCACTCACCGAGGTCACGAAGGCGCGGATCGGCAACGCCGAACGGGTGCATTCGCTGCAGGAGGTCCTGGAGGAGTTCCCGCATGTGCGCTTCAACATCGACGTCAAGGAGGACAACGCGGTCGCTCCGCTGCTCGACCTGCTCAGCCGTGGTGACCACCTTGACCGGGTGTGTATCGCCTCCTTCTCGTGGAACCGGCTGCGACGTGTGCGAGCTCGCTTCGGCGACGCCGTGTGCACCAGCCTCGCGCCGCAGGAGGTCACCGCCCTCGTCGGCCGGACCCGGCTCGGTCGAGTCTCCGTGGCCTCCCGGTTCGTGCTGCCGAGCGGCCCGATATGTGTGCAGGTGCCACCTTCGGCGTCCGGGTTGCGGATCGTCACCCCGGGGTTCATGCGCCAGGCCCACGAACGCGGATGGCCCGTCCACGTGTGGACGGTCAACGATCCGGCCCAGATGAACGCCCTGCTGGACCAAGGGGTCCACGGGATCATCACTGACCGTCCCAGCGTGTTACGGCGGGTGATCGACGCCCGCACCCGCGGGAATGTAAGGGGTCTGTCAAGCGCAACCGATCAGCGCGCCGTCGAGGATCCGCACCCGCCATCGTAGGAGTGCACGGCCGAACGACTCCGGTGATCAGCATCACAAACAGGTGTGAACCTGAGGGATTCGGGGAATGAACTAACCACGTATGACGTTGTGTCATGCAGGCACCACCAATTGGTGCGCGGCGATAGAAAGAAGGCGACATGAGTGAGGCCCTGCGCGGCACCCGGCTCGGAGCGACAAGTCTGGAGAACGACCGCGACGTCGAGTTCGCCCCTCGCATGACGGTGACGTACAACTGCCCCGCCGGCCACGTCATTAGCATGCCCTTCTCCGCCGAGGCAGAGGTCCCTGTCGAATGGGAGTGCGCCTGCGGCGAGTTGGCTCTGCTGGTCGATGCCACCAAGCCCGACCCGAAGCCCACCAAGCACGTGCGTACCCACTGGGACATGCTGCTGGAGCGGCGCACGATCGCCGAACTCGAGGACCTGCTCGAGGAGCGGCTCGCGCTTCTGGAGACCGACGAGCAGTCCGATCGGCGTACCGCCTGATCGGCAACTCCCGATCCCCGACTCAACCCTCCCACCGTCTGTCGGTCGGAGGGTTGAGTTATGCCCCGCGGTGACCTGGCCGGACGCCGTGACGCACCGGCCGAGCCCCCAGAGCGCTAGGAAGTGGACGATCCGCCGTGCTCCGGCTAGGTGACCGATGCGTTGTAGATGCTCTGGATCGACGCATCGAGGGCGGCGTTGAACTCCTCCTCGGTCTGCTGCACCGAGAGCCCCTCGGTGAGGGCGCGCGAAAAACTGGCCACGACCCCGTGCTGACGCGCGAGCCGGGCGTTGGCCTCCTCGCGGCTGTAGCCGCCAGACAAGGCGACGACCCGCAGCACTTTCGGGTGGGCGACCAGGTCCGCGTAGAAATCGTCCTCATCGGGCAACGTCAGTTTCAGCATGATGTGCTGAGCTGCGCCTAGGCTCTCGAGGCCTTTGAGAATGGCCGGCTTGAGCAGCTGCTCGGCCTCCGCCTTGGTCGGTGAGTGGATGTCGATCTCGGGCTCGAGGATGGGGACAAGTCCTCTGGAGAGGATCTGACGGCCGATCTCGAACTGCTGATCCACCACGGCCTGAATGCCCGCGGCGTTGCCCGCCTTGATCACCGAGCGCATCTTCGTCCCGAATACACCCTTGTCGATGGCCCGGGACAGGAGGTCGTCAAGGCCGGGCATCGGCTTCATCACCTGCGCGCCGTCCACCTCCTCCGCAAGCCCCTTGTCGACCTTCAGGAAAGGGACGACGCGCTTGACGTTCCACAGGTAGTCCGCGCTCCCCCGGCCGTGGATCTCCCGGTCCATCGTCTGCTCGAAGAGGATCGACCCCAGGATGCGGTCCCCGCCGAAGACGGGACTGGAAATGATCCGGGTCCGCATGGCGTGCACCAGATCGAACATCTGCTCGTCATTGCTGTACGCGCCTTCTTGGAGGCCGTACAGCCGCAGCGCCTTGGGCGTGCTGCCTCCGCTCTGATCCAGGGCGGCGATGAAGCCAGGCGCTTGCTTGACCTTGTCGAACTGTTCCTGATTCATGATGTGGCGTCCTTCCGGTTGCGACGTGAATCCTCTTCAGCATTTCACATGCCCCGAAGCCTGTAGACAAGATCGAGCCGGTTGTGGGCTGACTGTTGGGGAGTCTGCGACCTTCGGCCCTCGGGGCCGGCCGCCGTGGCGTGTGTCTACCCGCCAGCGCACGACTTTTGGTGGCAGAACGACCCGTCACTGGTCGAATGTTCACCAGAAGGCCATCAGGACTGAGTCAGCCCTCGCCGCACGCGGTGAGGAACGACGTGTGGGTCGGAAATCCTCGACGGGCTTGGCGTGCCTACCTGCGCTCACGGCGTTCAGCGAGAGCGTCCCGGGCCTGATGAACCCGTTCGCGCACCCCCCACACCGTCACCCTCCACAACGCCTCCGAGACGATCTTGCGGTTCATCTTGCTGTCGCCGACTTCCCGTTCGACGAACTCGATCGGCACCTCGACCACGCGCATTCCCTTCGCGAGGGTCCGGTAAGCAAGGTCGACCTGGAAGATGTACCCGGCGCTACCGACGCCGTCGAGGTCCAGGGCGCGCAGGGTCGAAGCGCGGAAGGCCCGGTAGCCGCCAGTCGCATCCTGCAAAGGGATGCGCAGGGCCTTGCGGGTGTACCAGTTGCCACCTTTCGACAGGATTTCGCGCGACTTCGGCCAGTTCACCACCGTCCCGCCTGGCACCCAACGAGAACCGAGTACCAGATCCGCATTGCGCAGCGCATCGAGCAACAACGGCAATTGCTCCGGCTGGTGGCTGCCGTCCGCGTCCATCTCGACCACGACGTCGTAGCCGTTGTCCAGCGCCCAGGAGAAGCCGGCCAGGTAAGCGGCCCCCAGCCCCTCCTTGCCGAGTCGGTGCATCACCTGCACGTGGTCGTCGGCGGCAGCCAATTCGTCGGCGACCCTGGCAGTTCCGTCGGGGCTGTTGTCGTCGGCGACCAGGACGTGGGCTTCGGGCACACTTGACCGCACGCGGGTGACGATCGGGGCGAGGTTCTCCACCTCGTTGTATGTGGGGATCACGACCAGGATCCTGCCGAGATCGGTGAAAGACGGGGCCACGCTGGGAGCCTACCGTGGGTCCGCCGGACGCCTGCGGGCCCACAGACCCAACAGAACCGTGATCACCCCGGCGGCGGACAGAACAGCATCGAAGGGCGCTCCGAATCTGACCGCCGGGGTCCAGGAGTCCTTCAGGGAGACCTCGGTGTTGATCCACCCCGACTGCAACTGCGGCAGGGTGCGACTCACACCATCGGGGGTGATCACCGCGGTGATGCCGGTGGTGGCGGCAACCAGCACTGTGCGTCCGGTCTCGCGCGCGCGCAGGCGGCTGATGTCGTACTGCTGCTCGGGTTGGGCAGTGGTCGCATACGTCGCGTTGTTGGTCTGAACCACCAGTGCCCGACCGCCCTCCCGCACGCCTTCCCGGACGATCTCGTCGTTCGAGACCTCGAAGCAGATCACATCCGCGATGCGCGCTGGGCCCAGTTGGAGGACGCCAGGCCCGTCACCAGCGATGAAGTCGCGCGGTACCCGGTCGAATCGGGTGATGAAGCGCGAAAGCAGGGGGCGCAGGGGAAGAAACTCACCGAACGGAACGGGGTGCTGCTTCACGTACGCCTGCCCCGGCCCGGTCACCGGATCCCAGACCAGGCCGACGTTGGCCACCCGGTCGGGCCGCCCCGGTACTTCCTGCACGGTGCCCACCAGGATCGGCACCCCGATCGATCGCGCTGCGGAACTCACGACCGCGCCCGCTGGCCCGGACACCACCGGATCGATATCCGCGGAGTTCTCCGGCCAGATGACTGCCTCCGGTGGGGGTTCCTCCCCCGCAGCAACGGCCGCGGCGAGTTTCTCGGTGGTCTGCGCATGGTTGCCCAGCACCTGCATCGGCCGTCCAAGGAAGTCGATCCCCGGCTGCGGAACGTTGCCCTGGATCACGGCCAGCTGACTGCTCGTCGGCATTTCAGACACCGAGGACCGGGGATACGCCGTGAGGCCGACCACGCCGATCGCGAGCACTGTCACCGCGGCGATCAGCGTCGCCCGGCCTCCGGACAGCATTACCACCAGCAGGCAGCCGGTGACGGCGACCACGAAGGACAGCAACGGTGCGCCGCCGAGGGTCACCCACCCGGTCAGCGGTGACTCGGGCTGTCCGAACGCGAGGCGCCCCCAGCCCAGCCCGCCCCACGGAAACCTCGATCGTCAGCCACTCCTGCAGGACCCAGACTGCCGGAACGGCAACCACCCACCACCGTGTCTGCAACACGACGCTGAATCCCCAGCCCATGGCCGCGTACCAGCCCGCGATGACCAGGGCGAGCGCCAACCATGCATCGGGGCCAAGAACGCTGAGCCAATGCAGCAAAGGCAGGAAGAATGCCCAACCGCAGATCAGTCCCAGCAGCGCGGCTCGACCGCCGCTTCGGTCACGGACCGACAGGACCAGCAGAGCCACGCCCAGGGGCGCTGTCCACCACCATCCGACCGGAGGGAAGGCGAGCACCTGCAGAACGCCGGCTGCAATTGCCGCCAGAAATCGGATCACCTATCCGGCCGCCCGTCTCGCCAGACACGCCTCACGGTGGGAAGCGTGTGTTCATCCTCCAGCGGCGGGAGTCCGGGCGTGGCCGCACGCGGATCAGTCGACCAGTTCGTGATCCGTTCGTCGGGTGTCTCGATGACGAGGTCGGTCACTTCCCACTGCAGGAAGGTGGCCGTCGATCCGACCTCGAGGACGCCGCGATCCGGATGGCCGAGCAGGCGCCAGGCGCCACGGGTCAGGGCTGAGAAGGCCGCTCGCGCGCTGAGGGCCTCGTGCGGATCGACCTCGTGGACGGCAGCGCGAACAGTGTGCCAACCTCCTGGAGACAGGTGACCGGGAATCAGAGCGGTCGGGACTCCTGCCGCAATCCTCGAGCGCAACCGGCATGGATCACGCGGCACGACCGCCAAGGTTTCCTGAGCCGCCCGGTCCCAGGCCTCCGGTACCCACCGGTCGGCAACCCGGATCTCGGCCCGTTCACCATGGATGAAGCCCTGCTCGATGCTGGGGGCCGGATTCGCAAGGTGGACGAATCCAGGTGCGACGAGATCTCCGTGCAGATCCACCACCTCGTCGACGTCCGGGCGATGCACTTCGGCACCGGTGTCAGCCCCGATCCAGGTCACCACCGAATCCTCGATCAGCAGGGCCGTGGCGAACCGCTCACTAGGGGAGTAGACGTGGCCGCCGATCAGAAGGGTCCTCACCCCCGAAGTCTAGGGAAGCGCTCATTCGGGCCGCTGCGGTGCAGCGCCTTGCGGGACGGGCCTCCGCCAGCCCGATGGCCCGTTGGTTGCCGATTGACCCCTAGTTTGCGGGTCATTTGGCAACTACCGGGCCATTTCGGGCCGTCAGCCGCGGGTCAGCCCGTCAGCGCCCGGCCGATCACCAACCGTTGGATCTCGTTGGTGCCCTCGACGATCTGCAGGACCTTCGCTTCCCGCATGTAGCGCTCGACGGGGAAGTCTTCGACGTAGCCGGCGCCGCCCAGCACCTGCACGGCACTGGTCGTGACCGACATGGCCATATCGGTGCAGAAGAGTTTGGCCATGGCCGCCTGGGTCGAGAACGGTTCCCCGGCGTCACGCTGGCGGGCGGCGTCGAGGTACAGGGCGCGGCCCGCCGCGATGCCCGTGGCCATGTCCGCAAGTGTGAAAGACACCCCTTGGAACGTCGCGATCGGCTTGCCGAACTGCTCACGTTCCTTCGCGTAGCGGACCGCCACATCCAGGGCCGCCTGCGCCACGCCGACCGCGCACGCCGCGATCCCCAAGCGCCCGGAGTCCAGAGCGTCCAGGGCGATCCGGAAACCGCTGCCCTCCTCCCCGAGACGTCGATCCTCACCGACCCGGACCCCGTCGAGGATCACTTGCGCCGTCATCGAACCACGCATCCCCATCTTCCGCTCAGGTGAGGCCGCCGTCAGCCCCTCGGCATCCCCGGGCACCAGGAAAGCCGTGATGCCGGCAGTCCGATCCGGTGAGGTACGGGTCATGACCGTGTAGAAGTCGGCGATCCCGCCATGGGTGATCCACGCCTTCGTGCCGTTGAGGAGATATCCATCGGCGTCACGGACCGCTGACGTCTGCAACCCGGCCGCATCCGATCCTGACTGCGGCTCACTCAAACAGTAGGCCCCCAGAAGGTCCCCGCCGAGCATGTCCGGCAGCCACCTGTCGCGTTGTGCGTCCGTACCGGCCGTGGCCAGGGCGTGGCACGACAGCGTGTGCACGCTGACTCCCAGCCCGACGGTGAGCCAGCGCTGTGCGAGCCGCTCCAGGACCTGCAGGTAGTCCACGTACCCGACCTGCGCGCCACCCCAGTCCTGCGGGTAGGGCAGGCCCAGGATGCCGGCGCGGCCCAGCACGGCGAACTGTTCGCGCGGGAACCTCGCTTCGCGCTCGTACTGGTCGGCGACCGGGGCCAATTCGCGGTCCGCGATCTCCTCGGTCAGTTCCAGCAATTCGTTCATTCCACGACCACCAATCCATGCGGACGGTTGTTGCACGTCACGTACCCGTCCTCGGTGCACACCACGATGTCCTCGATCCTCGCACCGTGCGAGCCTGCCCTGTAAACGCCCGGTTCGACGCTGAACGCCATCCCGGGTTCCAGGACCCGAATGTTGCCTTCGATGATGTACGGCTCCTCGTGAGTCTCGAGGCCGATCCCGTGACCGGTGCGGTGGATGAAGAATTCCGCCAGGCCGGCCTGCGCCAGATAGTCTCTCGCCACTGCGTCGATTGATTCGCAGGTCACCCCGGGCCGCACTGCGGCCACCGCGAGCGATTGGGCCTCCCGCAGGGCCTCGAACTCCGCACGCACCGAGGGCGACGGCTCTCCGAGGCTGTACATGCGCGTGGAGTCGCTGCAATAGCCGTCTGGCATAGTGCCCCCGATGTCCACGACCACGGTGTCGCCGGCTTGCAGGATCCTGTCCGAGAGCTCGTGATGCGGACTGGCGCCGTTCGGCCCTGAGGCGACGATCACGAAGTCGACCCGCTCGTGCCCAGCGGTCAGAATGGCGTCCGCGATATCGGCACCCACCTCACGCTCGGTGCGTCCGGGTCGCAAGAACCCCGCCACCTGAGTGTGCACGGTATCGATCGCCTCGCCTGCGCGGATCAGGGAAGCGACCTCCGCGGCAGATTTGCGCATCCGCAACTCCTGGATGACAGGTCCCGCCGGGCTCTGCACCGCCGTGGGCATCGCATCACGCAGGGCGAGCACCTTCACCGCCCACATATGGTCGTCGACGGCCACCCGCCCGGCATCAGGCAGTAGGGACCCCGTCAAAGCGTAGGGATCCTGCGTCTCCTGCCACGAGACGATCTCCACACCCAGATCGGCTACCGGACTGGCCATCGCGGCAGCGACCTCGAGTTCGGGCACGACGATGCGCACGGGTCCGGACGCCGGGACCACTAGGCACGTGAGCCGCTCCAACGGGATCGCGTCGTAGCCGGTCAAATAGCGCAAGTCGGGTCCCGGCGACACCAGCAGGCCGTCCAGGCCGCTGGCACCGACCGCTTGGACAGTGCGTTCCAGACGGCTTTGCAGATCTGCGGTGTCGGAGGTCGTCACGCCTGCGAGACTACTGCCTGTGTCACGCCCGCTCATGCTGTTGGATACCGCCTCGTTGTACTTCCGCGCCTTCTACGGGGTTCCCGATCGGCGCACCAAAGACACCGATCCCCCGACCAATGCAGCCAGTGGGCTCATGGACATGATCGCTCGCCTGATCCGCGAGTACTCCCCGCAACGGTGATCGCCTGCTGGGATGACGACTGGCGTCCGGACTTCCGTGTGGAACTGCTGCCCAGCTACAAGGAGCACCGCGTCGCGCAGGCGGACCAGGAGGAAGTCCCCGACGCCTTGCAGGAGCAGCTACCCCTGATCGAGGCACTCCTCGTCGCGGTCGGCATCCCCAAGGTCGGCGTGCCCGGCTACGAGGCCGACGACGTGATCGGAACGTATGCCGCGATCGCTGACGGGCCGGTCGACGTGGTCACCGGCGATCGGGACCTGTTCCAGGTGGTCGACGACGACGCGGGTGTGCGTGTCCTCTACACCGCCCGCGGGTTGGCGAAGATGCAGATAGCAGATGCTGCGTTCGTCGAGGAGAAGTACGGGGTGCCCCCGCAGCAGTACGCCGATATGGCAGCCCTGCGGGGGGATCCCAGCGACGGCCTGCCCGGTGTGCCAGGGATCGGCGAGAAGACCGCAGCGTCGCTGCTACGCCGCTTCCGCGACCTGGCGGGCGTACGGGCAGCGGTCGAAGACCTGAACAGTGGACTGGCGCCCAGATTGCGGGTGTCGCTGCGAGAGGCTTCGGAGTACCTGGACCGCGCCCCGGTGTTGTGCGGGTCGACGGACCTGCCGGTGCCCGCCACCGCCGCAGGTGCAGCCTGACCCGGACCTGCCACCGCTGGACGCCATCGGCGTGGAGATCCGGGATCATGAACTCCATCGGACGCATCCTGCAGGCGCTCGGCGTGCAGCACTAGGGCTCCCGCTTCTCAGATCCTTCGGATTTCGGGGGGAGTCACTGTTGGGTCCCTCCGGGGTTGACGCCTTCGGCAGGGAGCAGGTCGTTGTGGCAGGTGCGGGACCCGGAACCCGACCTGTTGGCTGATCACGCTGACTCAAAGCGCTGACGAACCCGATTCTTGCGGTACCTCAAACCGGCGGCTGCGGGGTGAAGCCAACTACCCTTGGCACCCGAGGAAGCCTTCTGATGAGGAACCGACCTGTGACTGGTCGTATCTTCACCGAAAGGAGGTGCGGGTCCCAATCTGCACAGGCGGCCGAAGCCGAGCATCCAGCCGCCGACACACACCCCGCCCGACGCAAAGCTTCAGACCTCCGAGGCGTAGTCGACCACCCCGCGCCGTAGCAGATCTGCCGCCGAGCGTGCGTTATCGCGGACCGGATCCCCTGCCGGGGCCGCGCTGGCGACTTGACCGAGGGTGTCGATGACCTGCTTGCACCACCGCACGAAGTCCCCGGCCGGCAGTTCACTCCCGGCCAGCACCTGGGCCAGCCCCTGCCCATTGGCCCATTGATGGGCTGCCCAGCAGAAACCGAGGTCCGGTTCGGGCGTCGGCTTGACCTTGAACTCGGTTTCCAGCTCCTCGATGGAAGCCCACAGATGCACCTGTTCGGCCAGCACGTCGCGGATGCGCCCGCGGGGCAGTCGGGGCATCTGCTCCTCGTCGGTGCGCGACTGGAACACCAGGGCCGCAGCGCAGGCTGCGAGTTCCGGGGGGCTCAGGTCGCTCCACAGACCGGTTCGCAGGCACTCGGCGATGACCAGCGACCGGTCGGTGTACAGGCGCCCCAGCATCTGCCCGTCGCCGGTCACCTGGAGATCGTCGCCGCTGCCCTGCAGATATCCCAGTTCGACCAGGACCGCGCAGATCTGGTCGAACTGCCGGGCGATGGTGTTGGTGCGGCCTTCCACCCGGCGTGCAAGATTGTCGTTCTCCCGCTGCAACTTGCCGGCTCGCTCAGCCCACCGCGCGTGCAGTTCCCGGTCGTCACACCCGTGGCAGGGGTGCTTGCGCAGGCGGGCACGCAGCCGCTGGATGGCCACGTCGTTGCCGCTGTCGCGCACCCGGGGCGCTCGCACGTGGGTGTGACGTCCCGTGAGTTCACGCAGTCGTGCGGCCAAGGCCTTTCGGGCGTTGGCGCTGCGGGGATGGAAGTCGTTGGGGATCCGCAGCCGGTCGACGACGACCGCCGGGGTCGGGAAGTCGGTGACGCTCAGGCGGCGGACCTGCCGGTCGACCGTGAGCACCTGTGGGCGCGGTTCTCCCACATCGTCGACACCGGCGTCGACGACGACGGCGAGCCCCGACCGACGTCCCGTGGGCACCGAGACCACGTCCCCGGGAACCAGCTTCTCCAGGGACTGGGCCGCGTGCGAGCGGGTGAGCCGGGCGGACTCGCGACTGGAGATCTTCTCGAGGGCGGAGAGCTCTGCACGGATGGCCGCGTACTCGCCGAAGTCCCCCAGGTGGCAGTGCATCGACTCCTCGTAGCCCGCGATCACGTTCTCGTTGCGCTTGATGGTTGCGGCCAGTCCTACCACCGACTGGTCGCTCTGGTACTGAGCGAAGGACGTCTCCAGTAGCTCGCGCGCGATCCGGCGACCGACCCTGCGCACCAGGTTGACGGCCATGTTGTACGTCGGCCGGAATGAGGACCGCAATGGATAGGTCCGGGTCGAGGCGAGGCCTGCCAAATGGGTCGGCTGCACGCTGGGTCCGAACAGCACGACAGCGTGCCCTTCCACGTCGATGCCGCGCCGACCGGCCCGGCCCGTCAGCTGGGTGTACTCCCCCGGCGTGATGTCGGCGTGGGTCTGACCGTTCCACTTCACCAAGCGTTCGAGGACCACGGTCCGCGCCGGCATGTTGATGCCCAGCGCCAGCGTCTCGGTGGCGAACACGACTTTGAGTGCGGCGGCCTGGAAGAGCTCTTCGACCACTTCTTTGAAGATGGGAAGCATCCCAGCATGGTGCGCGGCGATCCCCCTCTGCAGCGAGTCGCTGAACTCGCTGAAGCCGACGGCCAGTAGGTCGGCCTCCGGAATCACCGAGCAGCGGTCCTCGACGACTTGGGCGATCCTGCGCCGCTCATCCGGCGAGGTGAGCCGCAGGCCGCTGTTGACCAGCAAGCGGACAGCGTCCTCGGTGCCTGCGCGCGAGAAGATGAAGTAGATCGCCGGGAGTAGATCGGCGGCCTCGAGTTTCTCGACCACTTCCACCCGGGTAGGGGTACGGGCGTCACGCGGTCGTCGGCCGTTCTTCGGCGGACGGTCACGCCTGGTGTCCCGCTTGCTGCGCGGACCCTGTGCCGTGAGCCGCTGCAACTCGGGGTTCACCTGCTGCCGGTCGGGGTCGCTGAACAGGTCGTAGAGCTTCGCGTTGGCCATGACCTGCTGCCACAGCGGAACGGGCCGGTGCTCCTCGAGCACGATGCGCGTGTCGCCGCGCACCGTGGCCATCCAGGCGCCGAACTCCTCGACGTTGCTGACCGTCGCCGACAGCGCGGCGATCGCCACCGACTCGGGTAGTTGGATGATCAGCTCCTCCCACACCGCACCCCGCTCGCGGTCGGCGAGGTAGTGCACTTCGTCCAGGACGACGAAGCCCAGATCCGTCAGGTCGGAGGAACCCTCGTAGACCATGTTGCGCAAGACTTCGGTCGTCATCACGACAGTTGCGGCGTGACCGTTGATCGAGACGTCGCCGGTGAGCAGACCCACCTGGTCCTCGCCGTACATAGCCACGAGGTCGCGGTACTTCTGATTGGACAGCGCCTTGATCGGCGTGGTGTAGAACGCTTTGCGGCCCGTGGCGCGCGCCAGGTGGATCGCGAACTCCCCCACAACGGTCTTGCCACTTCCGGTAGGCGCGGCCACGAGCACATCGCGTCCGCTGTCGAGGGCCTGGCAGGCCTCGATCTGGAAGTCGTCGAGGGTGAAGTCGTACTGCTCCTGGAAACTCGCCAGATGCTGACTGCCCGAGGATCGTCGGCGGGCGGCGGCGTATCGCTGCGCGGGCGTAGCCATGTCTGAAGCCTATGGGCTGGTAAGCGTTTGGCCGTGCTTGACGCATTGGGTGGCTCGATGGCGACCGGCCTCCGCTCGTGGGCGATCGGCTCTCCCGTTTGCCGCGTTGAGGTGGAGCATCTGCGACATAGCGCGCATTTCTCTCGCCCTTCCTCCGAAAGATGGCAGTTTCGCGAAACGGAATGCCTCTGATGCCCAGTTGTGGAGGAGTCTGCCGGCGGTCTGTCCCGCGTGTGTCAGTTGCTGGGGGCGCCCACCCCGGTTGCTGACTGGCGCTGGCGGTCTACGTCGGGCCGTCCTGGCCGCGGCGGGTGGTGCCTTTGCCGGCGTTTCGGGCGGCCAAGCACCAGGTCCACAGAAGCGGGGCAACCGCCGGAACCATCGTGGAGAGAAACCACGCGCGGATTCGCTCCCCGATGGCCGAATCTCCCCGGTCTGCGCAGAGCACAAACCCCCTCAGAATCCGAGGGACCCGGCTCTACTTCAGCGAGCCGGCGCGAACACCCGCAGGCCGCCGGGAACGACCCACACATCGGCAGGCAGCGGCCCGACCCGTTCACCGTCGGCGTAGGCGGTCTGTCCCGGCGCGTCGACGTGGATGTGGGAACCCCGCGTCGTGCTGACGATCCGGTGATGGATGTGGGTGCCTTTGAAAACCTTCGGGAAGGTCTTGATGAAAGTCCACTTGCTGGTCCGACTCAGGAAGGTGAGGTCCAACACGCCGTCGTCGATCACAGCCTCCGGGCAGACATACATCCCGCCGCCGTAACTGGGACCGTTGCCGACAGCCAGCATCATGCCCTGGGCACGCGTGGTCCGCCCGTCGACCGTGATCTGGAACTCCACCGGTTTGTACACACCGAGTTCGATCAAGGTCGCGACCAGGTAGCGGGAGGTGCCGGTGGGCCACTTCATCGTGTTGGCCCGCTCGGTGACCTCCGAGTCGAATCCAGCACTCATCACCGCGATGAACGCCGCCTCGGTACCATCGGCCGCCGCGATCACGGCGTAGTCGATGGTGCGGACGCGGCCATCTGCGATGACATCCGCTGCCGCAGCAGCGTCGTCGCGCGGCAGGCCCAGCGCTCGGGCGATGTCATCCCCGGTCCCCACCGGGATGATCCCCAAGACCGTCTGCGTCCCGTGGACGGCCTGCAACGCGCAATGGACAGTCCCGTCGCCGCCACATGCGATGAGGGCGTCGATGCCGTCAGCGACCGCGGCCTTGGCCAGGTCCAGACTGCCCACAGCATCGTCTGCCTGCAGGACATCCACGTGCACGCCCCGTTCACGCAACTTGGACACCGCGATGGGCGCGTTCTTGGCGCTCCGACCGCGCCCCGACGTGGGATTGATCAACACAGCGGCCTTCAGCACGTGTTCACGCTACCGGCGCGCGGAGTCCTCGCCGTCGACCGACTCGGGGATCGGGGACACCTCATCGTCTTCGAAGCTGTCGTAGTCGGGTTCGGAACCGTTCCGACGACGACGCCGGTCGTTGAGCAGGCTGAACACCACGGCACCGCCGACCAGCACCATCACCGGGGCGGCCAGCATCATCATCGTGATCGGATCACCCGTGGGCGTCGCCACCGCCGCGAAGACGAATACCCCGAAAATGATGTATCGCCAAGCGCTCGCCAGGCGTTTTCCGCTGAGAACGCCGATCATGTTCAGGCCGACGATGAAAAGCGGGGTCAGGAATCCGATCCCGAACACGATCACCATGCGGATGAAGAACGAAAGGTAGCGGTCCACGGGCAGGTAGTTGCCGACGTTCTGCGGCGTGAATCCGAGCAGGACCTCCAAGCCCTTGGGCATGAGGACATATGCCAGGACCACTCCGGACAAGAACAGCGGAACGCTGATCACGACGAAGAGATACACCCAGCGGCGTTCCTTCGTGTGCAGGCCGGGAGTGACGAATGCCCACAACTGGTAGATCCAGACCGGGGAGGCCAGGACCAGCCCCGCCATCACTGCCACCTTGACCTGCAGCATGAAGGCGTCGGTCACCCCCGAGACCACCAGTCGCACGTCGCGGCCCTGGGCGGCGGCGGCGTTGACCACGTCCTGGATTGGCTCGGAGATGACGTCGAAGATCGGTTCGTAGTAGATCCAGCCCACAACAGTGCCGGCTGCGACGGCCAACAGGCTGACGACCAGCCGGCGGCGCAGTTCGCGCAGGTGGTCGCGTAACGGCATCTGCGCGCGCGCGTGCTGTACGGGCGCGGACATGGATCAGTTCTGCGTCGGTGTCTGCTTGCTCGCTTCGGGAGCACTCTGTTCGGTGGCGGCCTGAGCCGAAGGTGGGGCCTTGTCCGCACCGTCGACCGCGGGCGTCTCTTCCTTCGGCTCCGACGACTCGGTGAGTCCCTTGGTCTCAGCCTTGAAGATCCGCAGAGAACGACCGAGCCCGCGGGCGGCATCGGGAAGACGGCGGGCTCCGAACAACAGGACAACGAGGAGCAGGAGGATGATCCACTCGGAACCGCGGAGGTTGGAAAACATGGGTACAGCCTACGACGTCATGGCAAGTGTCGATACCGGCTGCGCAGATCCTCGGCGATTAGGGCGCGACGAGGTGCGGCACGATGACGTCGTGGGTCTCCAGCCACAGCGCAAGGTCAAGCACGTCGTCGTAGGTGATCGGTGCACCCCGGTGGGCCTCCAGAACCTCACCCGGCACATGATCCACGCACACCCCGGCGCTGGAGAGCAACGCCACAACTTCGTCGTCAGCGGCCTTCTCGATGAGGTCGTGGCAGGTGCCGCAGGTGAACGTGTACGTCGCCCACCCCGCTGCCTGCGCCACGGTCAGCCGTACTTGGGCGGGGGTCAGATCCACATCCCCGCACATCGGGCAGGTCGCCTTGATCGTGGTCATCGTCCTCGCCTCCCTCGGCTCTTGGTGATAGTGCCTTCGGCAGGAGAATGCTGAAAGTTGAGGGCGGTGTCCTGTTGTAGGGCAACCCGCTACTCTGCGTAGTCAATGTCACCCATTCGGGGGACCCGCAGTTGCTCACGAAACTACCGCCGGAGATCGCGTCGGGTGCCGCGACACGCCGCTCGAGGCGGCACGCCTGCCAGATGGCGCGACCTCCGGATGGAGGGTGATGCGAGGGTGTCGGATTCGCTACCGGCGCGTTCGTGACGCATGCCCCCGAAGGTCGGCGCCGCCTCAGGCGTCGAGCAGGTCGATCACGAAGATCAGCGTCTTGCCAGACAGCCGGTGCCCACCGGTCTCACCGTAGGCCAGGGCCGGCGGAATGATGAGTTGACGGCGGCCTCCGACGCGCATCCCGGGGATGCCGTCCTGCCACCCCTGGATCAGACCCCGCAACGGGAACTCGATGGATTCGCCACGATCCCACGAGGCATCGAACTGCTCACCGGTGTCGTATTCGACGCCGACGTAGTGCACGGTCACTTTGCCACCGGGCACGGCCTCGGCACCGTCTCCGACGACCAGGTCGGTGATCACCAGTTCGGTGGGCGCCGGGCCCTCCTGGAAATCGATCTCGGGTTTCTCGGTCATGAGGACACCTTCACTACGTCGACGACAAAGGCCAGGGTCTCGTCTGGGGCGATACCCGACCCTGGCGGGGGGTCCGCGCCGTACGCCATGTCAGGCGGGATGATCAATAGAACGCGCGAACCCTGGGTCGCACCTTGCAGCCCTTCCTGCCACCCCGGGATCACACCCTGGATGGGGAACTCGGCTTCGCCGGTGGCCCATGAACTCTGGAAGACCTCGCCGGTGGACCAGGAGGACCCCACGTACTGAACCGTGACCAACGAGTTGGGGCCGATGGCCGGACCGTCACCGGCTGTGATCTCCTTGACCACCAACTGGTCCGGCGGAGTTGCCGCGGTATCGATGCTGATGGTCGGCTCGGAACCGGGTTCTCCGGTCACCGTCACACCATCCGCGCTGACCCCGTCGCCGGCGGCTGTGGCCGCGGGTGACGGCGACGTCGAGTCGGAGGCGGAGTCGGATCCGCAGCCGGACAGGGCGAGCGCGGGGATCAACAGCAGGGCTGCCAGCAGGGAGCGACGCATGCAGATCACCCTAGTAGCAGGTGGCGTTGACCGGATTCCTGCCCTGTCACATGGAAGCGATCAGTCGTTCCACCCGCTCATCGACGCTCTTGAAGGGGTCCTTGCAGAGCACGGTGCGCTGGGCCTGGTCGTTCAGTTTGAGGTGCACCCAGTCCACGGTGAAATCCCGCCTCTTCTCCTGCGCGCGCTTGATGAAGTCCCCGCGCAACTTCGCCCGCGTCGTCTGGGGCGGGATCGACTTGGCCGCGAATACTTCGATGTCGCTGGTCACCCTGTCCAGCAGTCCCTTCTGGGACATCAGGTAGAAGAGCCCGCGCTTGCGACTGATGTCGTGGTAGGCGAGGTCGAGTTGCGAGACCCGTGCGTCGGTCATGTCCAGGCCGTGCTTGGCCATGTAGCGCTCGATCAGGGTGCGTTTGATCACCCAGTCGATCTCGGTCGCGACGTCCTGCAGACGATCGGACTCGATCGCGTCGAGCACGCGCGTCCAGAGGTCGACGACCCGCGCGTGGACACTTGTCGGATCCGCGAGCAGGCCGTGGGTGCGGGCGAACGAAGTGACCCGGTCCAGATACTCGCGCTGCATGTCCAGACCGCTGATCGAACGTCCCGTCGCCAGGCGCACGAGCCGTCTGCCGGTGGGGTCCTGGCTGATGTCGCGGATGCTGCGGATGGGGTTCTCAAGAGTGAGGTCGCGCATCGGCAGGCCCGCCTCCAGCATCCTGAGCACCAGGTCCGTGGAGCCGACCTTGAGCAAGGTGGTCGTCTCGCTCATGTTGCTGTCCCCCACGATGACGTGCAGCCTGCGGAACCGCTCAGCGTCGGCGTGCGGTTCGTCACGGGTGTTGATGATCGGACGGCTTCTCGTGGTGGCGCTGCTCACCGACTCCCACACGTGCTCGGCCCGCTGACTGACTGTGTAGGTGGCTCCCCGCGGGGTCTGCAGCACCTTGCCCGCGCCACAGATGAGTTGACGGGACACCAGGAAGGGAATCAGAACTTCGGCGAGTCGGAAGAACTCCCCCTGCCGTCCGACCAGGTAGTTCTCGTGGCAGCCGTAGGAGTTCCCAGCGGAGTCGGTGTTGTTCTTGAACAAATAGATGTCCCCGAGGATCCCCTCGCCGGCCAGCCGCTGCTCGGCATCAACCTGCAGGCCTTCGAGGATGCGTTCCCCGGCCTTGTCGTGGGTCACGAGCTGGGTGATGTCGTCACATTCGGCGGTGGCGTATTCGGGGTGGGACCCGACATCGAGGTAGAGCCGCGAACCGTTGCGCAGGAACACGTTGGAACTGCGCCCCCAGCTCACCACCCTGCGAAACAGGTATCGGGCGACCTCGTCCGGGGACAGCCTTCGCTGCCCCTGGAACGTGCATGTCACGCCGTACTCAGTCTCGATCCCGAAGATCCTGCGTGACATGACCGGCCCCTATTCGCTGTTCAGCAGACCGGAGAGTTCGTCCCGGGTCAGTCGCCGGAAGCAGCGCCGCGGGCGGGTGCGATCCAGGATCGCCACCTCGAGCAACTGCCCGTCCAGGGTGCGGGGCCCCTGTCCACCGTGTTCGGACAGCGCAGCGACGGCCATGGTGAGCGCCTGTTCGAGCGTCAGGTCCGGGCGCCAGTGTTCCTGCAATTGCGTGGAGATCGCCTCGGCCGCCCCACCCATGGCCACGAATCCGTGCTCGTCGCCCACCGACCCGTCGAAGGTGAGCCGGTACAACTGGTCGCTGGCCTCGTCGGCCCCCACCTCGGCGACGATGATCTCCACTTCGTAGGGCTTCTGAGCCTCCGTGAAGACGGTGCCCAGCGTCTGGGCGTAGGCGTTGGCCAGGCCCCGGCTGGTGACGTCGGCGCGGTCGTAGCTGTAGCCGCGCAGGTCGGCGTAGCGGACTCCCGCGACCCGCAGGTTCTCGAACTCGTTGTACTTGCCGACCGCGGCGAACGCGATCCGGTCGTAGATCTCGCTGATCTTGTGCAGTGCCCGCGACGGGTTCTCCGCGACGAACAGGATCCCCTGGTCGTACTGCGCGACCACCACCGACCGACCTCTCGCGATGCCTTTGCGCGCGTAGTCGGCCTTGTCCTTGATGATCTGTTCGGGCGAGACGTAGAACGGCATCGTCATGATGTCGCCTCCCCCGTCGGGTCGGTGGCCACCGGACCGTCGGGACGCTGGAACCGCTGATCCACCACCGCGTCCATGAGGACTTGCAGGTCGGACTCGGTGATCCGGCGGGCTCCCCGCGCGTCAACCGTGTACACGACCGGGAAGATCCTGCGGGTCATGTCGGGACCACCGGTCGCAGAGTCATCGTCCGCGGCGTCGTACAGGGCCTGCAGGCAGACTCTGACCGCAGCGTCGGCGTCCTGTTCGGCGCGGAACAACTTCTTCAAAGACCCCCGGGCGAACGGACTCCCGGAGCCCACCGAGTAGTAGTCGTGTTCCTCGTAGCGGCCCCCGGTCACGTCGTAGGAAAAGATGCGCCCGGTGTCCGAGGCCTGGTCGTACCCGGCGAACAGCGGCACCACGGCCAGCCCCTGCATGGCCATCCCGAGATTGCTGCGGATGAAGGAGGAGAGTCGGTTCGCCTTACCCTCGAGGGACAGCGTCATCCCCTCGATCTTCTCGAAATGTTCGAGTTCCGTCTGGAACAAGCGCACCATCTCCACCGCCAGCCCGGCGGTCCCCGCGATACCGACCACCGACAGCTCGTCGGCGGGGTACACCTTCTCGATGTCGCGCTGGGCGATCATGTTGCCCATGGTGGCCCGCCGGTCGCCGGCCATCACCACCCCGTGCTGGAAGCGGCAGGAGACGATCGTCGTACCGTGCGGCGCCTCGACCGTGGCCCCACCACCCGCGGACCTGATCAGTGAGGGATCGTGTTCGGTCAGGAAGTCGAAGAACGACGATCCCGGACGCATGTAATGTGCGGGCAGACCGGAAGCGTGAGTCACTGGCCGCCCTTCTGCACGAAACTGGCCACGAACTCCTCGGCATTCTCTTCGAGCACGTCGTCGATCTCATCCAGGATGGAATCGACGTCAGCATCGATCTCCGCCTTGCGGGCGGACGCAGCATCGATCTGCTCGCCGACGACGTCTTCGGACTCCTGGGTGGCGTGCGTTCGCTGCTTGTGTTCTTGTCCGTCTGCCATGAGACACCTCCGTACATCCGACACTAGTCGCTCAATCACGATTGCGGCATCCGCGCCGAGCCCGTCGCATCGGGTTAGCCTGAGATGGTGAGCGTCCAGCGGATCATGGGTATCGAAACCGAGTACGGGGTGTCCTCCCCCGGGCATCCGCACGCCAACGCCATGCTCATGTCCAGCCAGGTGGTGACCGCCTACGACCGTGCGGCGAACGCCCGCCGCAACCAGCGCACCCGCTGGGACTACGACGTGGAGACCCCGCTTCGTGACGCCCGTGGTTTCGACATGAGCCGCGCGGATGCCGACGCGTCCCAATTGACCGACGAGGACGTGGGTATGGCCAACGTGATCCTCACCAACGGCGCCCGGCTCTACGTCGATCATGCACATCCCGAATACTCCACCCCGGAAGTGATGACCCCGTACGAGGCGATGCTGTACGACCGGGCGGGCCAGCAGATCATGGCGCAGGCCGCGCGGCTGGCCTCCGCGATCCCGCAGGCCCAGCAGATTCGCCTCTACAAGAACAACACCGACAACAAAGGTGCCTCCTATGGCACCCACGAGAACTACCTGATGCCCCGGCCGACTCCGTTCCCCGCGATCGTGTCGACGATGATCCCCTTCTTCATCAGCCGACAGGTGATCGCCGGGGCCGGCCGGGTGGGCATCGGGCAGGACGGCAAGATCAAGGGCTTCCAGATCACTCAGCGCGCCGACTTCTTCGAGGTGGAGGTCGGACTGGAGACGACCTTGAAACGGCCGATCATCAACACCCGCGACGAGCCGCACGCCGATCCCGAGCAGTACCGGCGGCTGCATGTGATCATCGGCGACGCCAACCTCAGCGAATACGCCACGTACCTGAAGATGGGAATCACGTCTCTGGTGCTCAGCATGATCGAGCACGAGTGGGACTTCAGCGCGATGGCGGTGCACCGGCCCGTGCACCATCTGCACGCCGTGTCCCACGATCCGGATCTTCGCCACGAGATCGAGTTGACCGACGGTCGCAGGTTGACGGCGGTTCAGATGCAGGCCGAGTTCGCCGAGCAGGCGCGCAAGTTCGTCGACGACCGGTACGGCGTGGATGTCGACGGCCCCACGAAGGCGATCCTCGACGAGTGGGACATGACAGTGGATGCGCTGCGGCGCGACCCCATGGACCTGGCCACATCGCTGGATTGGGTCGCGAAGAAAGCGCTGCTCGACGGCTATCGGCGCCGCGACGGAATCGACTTCGGCGACTCCCGGCTCGACCTGATCGATCTGCAGTACTCCGATGTCGACCCGCAGCGCGGGCTGTGGGAACGGCTCGAGCGGCGCGGGCGGCTTCGCCGGCTCACCACCGACGAGCAGGTCACCCGCGCGGTGACCCACGCGCCGGAGAATACCCGGGCGTTCTTCCGTGGTGAGTGCCTCCGGCGGTATCCCGAACACGTGACAGCAGCGAGTTGGGACTCTGTCATCTTCGATCTGCCCGGGCGTTCGGCGCTGCAGCGCGTGCCGACCTTGGATCCGCTGAGGGGCACCAAGACCCACGTCGAGGGCCTACTGGACTCGAGTCCGACCGCTGCGGACCTGATCACGTCACTGCAGGCGATGGGGGCCTGAGCAGGCCTCGCCGGCGCGTCACTGCCCGTTTGGGCGAAAGGCGTCATGACAGCCGGTGACGCAGGCCAGCACCCTTCACGTCACTGGTCCGAACGGGTGACGCGGGGGATTCTCCAAATGGGTGAATGTCTCAAGGTACGCTCCGTGCGCCGTCGATCCCCTTTGTGTGCGCAGTTACGGAGTCCTCCTCGCAGCCGCCGGCCTCATGGCCGGACAGGTGCTGACGGGCACCTCCGCCTCCGCGAGCGTCCCCTTCGGAACCGGATTCCAGTCCAGTGTGGCGGCCAAGTCGTCCAACAGCCTGTCGGTGACGATCAGCGGAGTTCCCAAGGCCAGGGTGAAGGTCAAGGGTTCGGGCTACCAGCAGGTGCTGCGTTCCTCGACCGTCATGTCCCTACCCAGCGGCAAGTACCGGGTGCGGGCGTTCGCGGTGAAGAAGAACGGCACCTCCTACAAACCCAGGCACCGCAAGTTCACGCTTCGCGCCAAGGGTGGCAAGAAGATCGCGGTCAAGGTCCACTACCGCCCTGTGTCAAAGGTCATCACTATCGACCCCTCGGTGGGAACCTCCCCGAGTCGCGCTGCGATCCCCGCCTCACCGGTCCCCGGCGGCGAGATCGGCACCATGTTCGCGCTGGTGAACCAGGCACGTGCACGGGTACAGAAGTGCGGTTCGAAGACCATGCCTGCGGTCGGCCCGGTGGACTACAGCGATGAGATCGCCAAGGCCGCCCAGGCACACGCACAGGACATGGCCGACAAGTCCTACTTCTCGCACGATTCCCGTGATGGCCGGTCCTTCGACCAGCGCATCGCGGCCACCAAGTACCGCGGATACGCCGGCGGCGAGAACATCGCCAGCGGCTTCCCCACCGCCCAGGAGACGCTCAAGGGCTGGCTGAACAGCCCCGGGCACTGCATGAACCTGATGGACCCGGACTTCGATCACATGGGCCTCGGCTTGGCCTCGCAGAACGATTCCCGCTACTCCAGCGCGATCAGCTACTGGGTGCAGGACTTCGGGTACGACCCGTCGAAGTAGCCGGCGGTTCTCTCGCGCGGCCGCGAAACCAGACTTGGCCCGTTTGTTGCCAAGTAGCCCGTAAGTTGAAGGTCATTCGGCAACTAACGGGCTATTTGGCAACCCGATACCCGAAGTGGAGCGTGCGGCGAGGCGTCGCCCCCTGAAGTGCGAAGCGCCGCCAGGGGCAGCAGTTCCCTACAGGTACTGGCCGGTGTTGGCCACGTTGTCGATGGTGCGGCCGGGTTCATCGCCCTGCTTGCCCTGCACCAACGTGCGGATGAACACGATGCGTTCACCCTTCTTGCCTGAGATCCGCGCCCAGTCATCCGGGTTGGTCGTGTTCGGTAGATCCTCGTTCTCGCGGAACTCGTCGACGCACGCCGACAGCAGATGTTGCAGGCGGATGCCTTTCTGGCCGTGGTCCAGGAAGGCCTTGATCGCGTTCTTCTTGGCCCGCGAGACGATGTTCTCCAGCATCGCTCCGGAGTTGAAGTCCTTGAAGTAGAGGACCTCCTTGTCACCGTTGGCGTAGGTGACCTCCAGGAAGCGGTTCTCGTCAGACTCCGAGTACATCCGTTCCACGGTCCGCTGGATCATTGCGGCGACCGTCGCATCCGGGTCCCCACCGTGTTCTGACAGGTCGTCGGGGTGCAGAGGCAGTCGGGATGCGAGGTACTTGGCCATGATGTCGGCGGCGGCTTGCGCGTCGGGGCGTTCGATCTTGATCTTCACGTCGAGGCGTCCGGGCCGCAGGATGGCCGGGTCGATCATGTCCTCGCGGTTGCTCGCGCCGATCACGATGACGTTCTCGAGGCCCTCGACGCCGTCGATCTCGGAGAGCAGTTGGGGGACGATCGTGTTCTCGACGTCGCTGGACACCCCGGAACCCCGGGTGCGGAACAGCGAGTCCATCTCGTCGAAGAACACGATGACCGGCATGCCCTCACTGGCCTTCTCCCGGGCGCGCTGGAAGACCAGTCGGATGTGGCGCTCGGTCTCCCCCACGTACTTGTTCAGAAGTTCCGGGCCCTTGATGTTGAGGAAGAAGGATCGCCCGGCCTCCAAACCCTCCCGGGCAGAGACCTTCTTGGCCAGGGAGTTGGCCACGGCCTTCGCGATGAGCGTCTTTCCGCAACCCGGCGGGCCGTAGAGCAGGATCCCCTTGGGCGCGCGCAACTCGTGTTCGCGGAACAGGTCAGCGTGCATGAACGGCAACTCCACGGCGTCGCGGATCTGCTCGATCTGAGACCCGAGGCCACCGATGTCCTCGTAGTCGATGTCGGGCACCTCTTCGAGGACCAGCTCCTCGACCTCGGCCTTGGGGATCCGCTCGAACGCGAAACCCGAGCGGCTGTCGACCAGCAGGGAATCGCCGGCCCGCAGCCGTTGGGAACGCAACGGGTCTGCCAGGTGGACCACCTGCTCCTCGTCGGTGTGCGCGATGACCAGCGCTCGCACCCCGCCCTCGAGGATCTCCTTGAGCATCACGATGTCACCGCGCTGCTCGAATCCGGCTGCCTCGACGATGTTCAGGGCGTCGTTGAGCATAACCTCCTGGCCCGGGACCAAGGCGTCGATGTCCACATCGGGAGTGGCCACCACGCGCATCTTGCGACCGCCGGTGAAAATGTTCAAGGAACGATCGGGCAGCGTCTCCAAGTAGACGCCGTAGGCGCTAGGTGGCTCCGCCAGCCTGTCGACTTCGGCCTTGAGTGTGAGGATCTGCGCCCGGGCCTCGCGCAGCGTGGCGGTCAAGCGCTCGTTGTTGGCCCGCTGTTTGGCGAGTTCGGCGCGGATCTGCCCCAACTCGTCGCTACGAGGGTCGTCGATCATCGCCTATCCACCTTCCGAAAGTGAGGACGTGTAATCGACCCTATACGTCTTCTGCAGGATTTCCACTGCTCGTCGACGCGGCCTGTCCGGCAGCGCCTGGCGCCCGCGGGCCGGTGTAGTCCTCTCCGTAGGCGCCCTTCGCGGGACGGCTGCGTTTGGTGGGCGCCGACACCCCTGGGGCCAGCCGCCTGCTGTACACGAGGAACGCGGTGTGCCCGACCATGCGGTGATCCGGACGCACCGCCAGCCCCTCGACGTGCCATCCGCGCAGCATCGTCTCGGACGCTTTGGGTTCGGTCCAACCGCCGGTGGCGCGCAGCGTTTCGACCGTGCGGGACAACTGCGTCGTGGTCGCGACGTACACACACAAAACCCCGCCGGGGCGCAGGCAGTCGGCCACCACCTCGAGCATGTCCCACGGGTTGAGCAGATCCAGCACGACCCGGTCGAAGGGCCCCTCGGGTGCGACCTGCTCCAGTGCGCCGGTGTGCAGCGCCCAGTTCTCAGGCTTGTGGCCGAAGTACTTGGTCACATTGCGCTGTGCGATTTCGGCGAAGTCAGGACGCTTCTCCACGGAGGTGAGGTGACCCGTCGGGGTGACGCCGCGCAGCAGCCAGCAACTCAGCGCGCCGGAACCCGCCCCGGCCTCCAGGACGCGCATGCCCGGCCCGATGTCCGCGAACGCCATGATCAACGCGGCGTCTTTCGGGTAGATGATGGTGGCACCGCGGGGCATGGACATGACGAAGTCGTGCAGCAACGGCCGCAGAGCCAGGTAGACCGTTCCCTTGCTGGAGGTGACCACGACGCCTTCTGACGACCCGATCAGGTCATCGTGGTCTATCCCGCCCTTCTCGGTGTGGAACCGTTGCCCGGGGATGAGGGTGATGGTGTGCATGCGCCCGCGGGCGTCGGTCAGTTGAACCTGATCGCCGGCAGCGAACAACGCGGACTCGGGCACCGGTGGGGTGGTTGTCACACTTGCCGACACTAACGCGCGGGGTAGCCTCGGTCGTATGGGCGAAGGCGGAGTGCGTTTCCAGATCGCCGGAATCCCCGTCAGCCTCCCGTTGGGCGGCATCCTGGCGGTCCTGCTCATCGCCTATCTGTGGGCGCCGACTTTCGAGCAGCCCGGGAGTTCCGGTTTGCTCCTGGCCGGCGTCTTCGCCGTTCTGCTGTACGTGGGTGTGCTGGTGCACGAACTCGCCCATGCCTGGGCCGCGCGATCCTTCGGCTACCCGGTCCAGGGCATCACGCTGTGGCTGCTCGGGGGCTACACCGTGTACGAGCGGCGCGACAGCAGGCCCGGTCCCGAGTTCGTGATCTCGGTGGTGGGACCGCTGTCGACGCTGGCCATCGCCGCAGGCTGCTGGGTCCTGGCAGGGGTGACCAGTGGATCCATATCGGTTCTGCTCAGTGCCCTGGCCTTCACCAATCTGCTGCTCGGCGCGCTCAATCTGTTGCCCGGTGCACCGCTGGATGGCGGCGGAATTGTGAAGTCGGCTGTCTGGCGGGCCACCGGATCGGAGAACTCCGGCGCGCGCGCCGCGGGATACGCGGGTCTGATCATCGCCGCTCTGGTGGGTGCGCTGGCCGTGGTACTGCTCAGTCGCGGGGCAGGCGGTCTGCTGACCGCGGTGCTCGCGGTGTTCCTGGGTTTCGGGGCCTATCAGTCGCTGCAGTCGGCCAAGCAGGGCCGCGCACTCGACCGCGTCATCCCGCGGTTACCGCAGATGATCCGGCCGGTGCTGGCGGTCAGCGAGACCGACCGGCTGGGTGCGGTGCTGTCGCGGTGGGATCAGACCTCGCAGGTGGCGGTCGTGACAGTGGATGGCCGCGGGCGTCTACTGGCGGCCCTGTCGCTGGCCGCCGCGGACGCCGTGCCAGCCGATCAACGCGGTGCTGTCGCGGTGGGTCCTTTCACCGTCGCCATTCCCGCTGAGCAGAGGGCCGTCCTGGACGACCAGCCCTCGCGAATGCTGCAGACCCTGGCGGACAGCGGTCAATCCGTGGTCTTCGTCACTGAGCCCGATGGCCGCCCGCTGGGGGTGCTGATGGCTGCGGACGTCAATGCTGCGCTCGACCGCCACTGAGATCCTTGGCCCTTCTGGACCGGGCGGATGCACTCCGGAGAGTCCATTGATCAAGGAGGCGAGTGCCCAACAACGTCGCCCCTGCCACCGCCCTCAAGGGGTTGCCGCTTGGTCAGACATCCAGGGCGATCCTGTTGGGGTCCAGGGAGAACGAGGGCGGCGTTGTTGGGGGATTTCGGGGCGGCAAGTGCCCAACAACGTCGCCCTTGAGCTGAATGTCACCTCGCGGGCGCGACACGTCCGTTGTGGACATCGGCCGGACTTGTCGTAGGTGCGACTTACTGTGAGGAGCGTGAATAGTTCCGCCGCACCCATACGTCCCCTCGCCGACCCGGACGCCATCCGACCGCGGGAGGTCAGCGGACTGCGTGGGCATCCGGTCGTAGGTGCCCTGTCCCCGAGCAGGGCGTCGGACTTCTTGACCTGCCCGCTGCTCTACCGCTTCCGGGCGATCGACCGCCTGCCGGAACGCCCCGGCCGTGCGGCGTTCCGTGGAACCCTCGTGCACGAGGTCCTCGACCGTTTGTACGACCTCCCGGCGCCGACCCGTGATGAAGAGGTTGCCCGGGCCATGGTGCCCCAGGCGCTGGCCGACCTGCTGGCAGCTGAGCCGGATGCTGCTTTCGCCCTGATCGAAGACGCTCAATGGCCGGCCGATTCCGCCCCGGAGGTCACCGACGAGGTCCGCGACCTGGTGATCCGGGAGGCGCAGGCCCTGCTGCAGACGTACTTCACCATGGAGGATCCGACGTCGATCGACCCTGTGAGCCGCGAGCAACTCGTCGAGGTGGGCATCGGCGAGGACCTCCTGCTACGTGGTTATGTGGACCGGATGGACTCCCCCGGCGGCAAGTTGCGGGTGGTCGACTACAAGACCGGGCGTGCACCCAAAGAGGTGTGGGAGCAGTCCGCGATGTTCCAGCTGCGCTTCTACGCCCTCATGGTCCATCGGGCCACCGGCGAGGTGCCCGATCGACTCCAACTGCTCTACTTGGGCAACGGGGAAGTCCTCACCTATCACCCGGATCCCGAAGACCTCGACCGTTTCGAACGCAAACTCGCGGCGTTGTGGAAGGCCATCAAACGGGCCGCGGAGACTCAGGACTGGCGTCCCCGGTCGTCCAAGAAATGCCGGTGGTGTTCGCATCAGGCCCTGTGTCCCGAATTCGGGGGAACGCCTCCCCCGCTCCCCGACCAGCCGAGTGCAGCAACGTCACTTACGGTTGAGGGGTGACTACGACCGCAACGACCGCCGCCTCGGCCCGCGGCCTCACCAAGGTGTACGGCGAGGGAGAGGCCCGCGTAGTAGCCCTCAATGACGTTGACATCGATATCGAACAAGGGCACTTCACCGCCATCATGGGTCCCTCGGGGTCTGGAAAATCCACGCTGATGCACTGCCTGGCCGGGCTCGACTCCGTCACCGGCGGCACGGTGACCGTGGGTGAGGTTGACCTGACCACGTTGAAGGACAAGGAACTGACAGCTCTTCGGCGCGATCAGATCGGTTTCGTGTTCCAGAGTTTCAACCTGATCCCAACGCTCAACGCCGAGGAGAACATCACCCTCCCGCTGGACATCGCCGGGAGGAAACCCGACAAACAGTGGCTCGACACCGTGATCGACACGGTGGGGCTGCGCTCGCGTCTGGATCACAAGCCCAGCGAGCTGTCCGGCGGTCAGCAGCAGCGGGTGGCCTGTGCCCGCGCGATGGCCAGCCGGCCCGCGATCATCTTTGCCGATGAACCAACCGGAAACCTCGACTCCCGCAGCGGCGCGGAGGTGCTGGGTTTCCTGAGGCGCAGCGTGGACGAGTTCGGGCAGACGATCGTGATGGTCACTCACGACCCGAACGCCGCTTCGTACGCCCAACGGGTGGTGTTCCTGGCCGATGGCCGGATCGTGGACGAGATGCGCGACCCGACCGCTGAGCGCGTCCTCGATCGCATGAAGCGCTTCGACATCGAGGGGAATCCCGTCGCCGACCCTGACGCCTGATGCTGCGGGCAGCACTGCGCAACCTGTTCGCGCACAAACTGCGATTGGGCCTGACTGCGCTCTCGATTGTGCTGGCCGTCGCTTTCGTCGCAGGGACGTACATCTTCACCGATTCATTGCGTGCCTCCCTGGACACGCTCATCCAGCAGAATCAGCCCGATGTGACGGTTCAACCGACGGCCGCCGACTTCACGTCCGATTTCCAAGGCGGCGGTCAGACACCCACGGTGCCCACCGATCTTGGTGATCAGATCGGGCAACTCCCCGGAGTGACGTCGGTCGTCCCCCAGATCCAGGTGACGAACGTGGTGGTCCTGGATTCGGAGGGCAAACCGCTCGGTGCCGAGTCAGGCGGTTTCGGCAGCGGCACCGTGATCGGGCAGACCTGGACACCCCCAGAGGTCAATCCGAGTGAGATCGTCGACGGCCGAGCGCCGTCGGCCGGCGATGAGATCGCGTTGGACACCGGCACCGCCGATCAGTTGGGGGTCTCGGTCGGCGACGCCGTGACGATCCTGCTGCCCTCCGGGGATCGCCGGGAGTTCGGGCTCACCGGCACGACCCGCCTACGCGGCAGCGGTTTCGGGGTGGGGTTCGCCACGTGGGACTTCGACACGGCACAGGAGTTGTTCCTCGAGCCGGGACAGGCCACAAGCCTGGCCGTGCTGGCGCAACCGACGGTCTCTCAAAGCACCGTCCGCGATGAGATCGTTCCCCTGCTACCGCCGGGGGCACAGGCGATCACCGGGGACGAGCAGGCCAGCCAGGTCTCCGAGCAACTCGACTCCGGGCTCGGATTCCTCAACACGTTCCTGCTCGTGTTCGCGATCGTTTCGGTGTTCGTGGCCGCGTTCCTGATCTACAACACCTTCTCGATGCTGGTCGCCCAGCGAACCCGCGAACTCGCTCTGCTGCGCGCCATCGGAGCTTCCCGGTCACAGGTCCTGCGGTCGATCCTGGCGGAGGCTGCCGCGGTGGCCGTGCTGGCAAGTCTCATAGGGATCGGCGTGGGTGCCGGGATCGCCCGTGGCCTGCAGGCGTTGTTCCAGGCCGCGGGTGCACCCTTCCCCAGTGGCCAGCTCGTCTTCGAACCCCGAACGATCGTGGTCGCGCTGGTCGTGGGCCTGTTCATCACGTTGGTCAGTGCCCTGATGCCGGCCAGGCGGGCCTCGGTGATCCCGCCCGTGGCGGCCATGCGCGAGGAACTCCCTGCCAGCCGTGCCCTGGGACGGCGGACTGTGGTCGGTGGTTTCCTATTCGGCGCAGGTCTCGGTCTGGCTGTCATGTCCCCTCGGCTGGCCGAATCCGACACCATGCAAGGTGCCCTGATGGCCGGTGTGGCGGCCGCTGCCGTTCTGGTCGGAGTGCTATCGCTCGCCCCGGAGTTGGCCCGGCCGGCCACATCGATCATCGGGACCTTGTTCCGTGGGATCAGCGGTCGTCTGGCGCGCGGCAACACGCGCCGCAACCCCCGGCGGACGGCCGCCACCGCCGGGGCGTTGACGATCGGCGTGTGTCTCATGTCGGTGATCAGTGTCCTCGCCGCAAGCACCCAGAAGTCCGTGGCCGGGATCGTGGACGACGTGATCGGTGCTGACTTCGTGGTCACCGGCTACGGTTTCCAGCCGTTCCCGGGCAAGGTCGGAGAAGCCATTCGAGACACTGACGGGGTCTCTGAGGTGGCGGTGGTCCGGCAGGCTCCCATGCGAGCGCCCGGAACCGGTGACACGCTGGTGACCGGAGTGGATCCGATGGCCATCCAGCGTGCCCTCTCCCTGAACGTGACCGCGGGTTCACTGGACGACCTCGCCGACGGCGATACCGCCCTTGACGCCGACACCGCGGTGGAGATCGGGGCGGGTATCGGCACGACGGTGCAGGTGCTCTCCCTGGCAGGTCCGGTTGATCTTGACGTGGTCGCGCTCTACGAACCCGCCGGCGGTCTCACCGGCTACGTGACCGATCTGCCCACAGCCCAGCGTCTCGGCACGTCCGACGAGGACAGCGTGGTGTACGTCGTGAAGGATCCGGCGGTCCCCGCAGATGTCGTCGAAGCGGCCATCGCCACCGCGCTGGAACCGTTTCCCAACGTTCAGGTCCTCGACCAGTCCGCGTTCAAATCGAGCATCAGTGACCAGATCGGCCAACTCCTGAACTTCCTGTTCGCGCTTCTGGTGCTCGCCGTGCTGATCGCTCTGTTGGGCATCGTGAACACGCTCGCCCTCAGTGTGTTCGAACGGACACGCGAGATCGGGTTGCTGCGGGCGGTGGGCATGTGGCGCGGAGGAATCCGCCGCACGATCGTCATCGAGGCATTCATCATCGCGGTGTTCGGCGCGGTGCTCGGGATGATCGTCGGGGTCTCGTTCGGAGCTCTTCTGCAACGCATCCTCGCCAGCCAAGGCATCGAGGAGTTCGCCGTCAATGTGCCGCAACTCGCGTTGTTCCTGGTCTTGGCGGCGGTCGGCGGCGTCGTGGCTGCACTGTGGCCGGCGTGGCGCGGCTCACGCCTGCGGATCCTCACCGCCATCGCCACCGAGTGAGTTGGAGGTCGTGTCTGACGCCGGCGAGCACATCCGTTGGGGTCGGGTACATCCGTTGGAGTTGATCGGGCCGTCGTTCTCCAACGCCTGTGTGTTTCTCCAACGCCTGTACCTAAGTCCAACGCTTGCCGAGCCCCCGGCCCCGACGGGCTCACGCTAAGCCCGCAAGCCACCCCACATCCACCTCGGCAAGCGACTCCACGTGGCGGTACCGCTCACCCACGACATTCCGCAGAGCAGGTCCCACACCCACCACGGCGCATCCGGCCGCGAGTCCTGCCGCTGCTCCGGTCGGGCTGTCCTCGATCACGACGCAGCGCCGAGGATCCACCGCCAGCCGTCGGCACGCATAGAGGAACGGCTCTGGATCGGGCTTGGGTCGTTCCACCTCGGTGGAACTCACCGTCAGATCCACCGGGACGTCGATGTTGTGCATCAGCAGGTCGAGCAGCACCCGCCAGGAATTGCTCACCACGGCCACCGGAATCCCGGCCTGTGACGCGGCCATCATCAGTTCGCGGGCGCCGGGCATCCAATGGGCTCTCGTGGTGGACACCTTGTGCTCGATCTCCGTGACCAGGATGCGCGCCAGATGACCGGGGTCGGCCCCGGTTCTCGAGGCCATGTGGTCCACCACCCGTGCGATGGGTCCGCCGATGCTGCTGGCCTGGTCCTCGTCGGTCCAGGTCTGGCCGAAGTAGTCCATCGTGTCGTTCTGGGCGGCTTCCCACAGCAGTTCGCTGTCCAGGAGGGTTCCGTCGAGGTCGAACAACAGCGCCTCAGGTGGCGTTGAAATAGCCGGCCTCCGGATGGTGGAAGATGAGCGCCGATGTCGACTGTTCCGGGTCGAGTTGGAACTCCTCGGACAGAGTGACCCCGACCCGTTCGGCGCCGAGCAGCTCGACCAGCGGCTTCTGCTGGCTCAGATCAGGGCAGGCCGGGTACCCGAACGCAAAACGTTCTCCCCGGTACTTCTGCTTGAGGATCCCGGCCATGTCCGAAGAGTCGTCAGCATCGATGCCGAGTTCGGCACGCATCCGAGAGTGCCAGTATTCCGCGAGCGCCTCGGTGAGTTGGACCGACAAGCCGTGCAGCTCCAGGTAGTCGCGGTATGCGTTCTTCTCGAACAGTTCGGCGGCCGCGCGGTCGATGGCTGATCCCATGGTCACGATCTGCAGACCCAGCACATCGCCGTCGGGCCGCACGTAGTCGGCAAGGCACAGGTGACGCCCGCGCTTCTGCCGGGGGAAGTCGAACCGGGCGACCTCAAGCTGCGGCTCGCGCGGATCCCCGACCACGATCGCGTTGCCTTCAGAATGCGCCGGCCAGTACCCGTAGATCACCGCCGCTTCCAGCAGCCCCTCGCTGGCCACCCGGCTCAACCAGCTTCGCAGCCGGGGACGCCCCTCGGTCTCCACGAGCTCGTCGTAGTCCGGACCGTTCTTGCCGGGACTCAATCCCCACTGTCCGCGGAACAGTGCCCGTTCGTCGAGATAGGAGACATAGTCCTTCAGGGCGATCCCCTTAACGATCCGGTCACCCCAGAACGGCGGGGTCGGCACCGGGGTGTCGCGCGCGACATCCGAGACAGCGTCGGGGTCCTCGGGCGCCATCGGCCGGGCCGTTGTCCGCACTCGACGCTGTCGGCGCTCAGGAAGTGCGGCCCCGGGTTCGCCGCGCTTGACCGCCATCACGGCGTCCATGAGGGCCAGGCCCTCGAAGGCGTCCTTGGCGTAGCGGACCTCCCCGTCGTACATGTCCGCGAGATCCTGTTCCACGAACGCCCTGGTCAGAGCCGCACCACCGAGCAGCACCGGCCACCGTTGCGCCACACCACGAGAGTTCATCTCCTCGAGGTTCTCGCGCATGATGACCGTCGATTTGACCAGGAGCCCGGACATGCCGATCGCGTCGGCTTGCGCCTCCTCCGCGGCCTGCAGAATCGTATTGACGGGTTGCTTGATGCCGATGTTGACCACCGAGTACCCGTTGTTGCTCAAGATGATGTCCACGAGGTTCTTCCCGATGTCGTGAACATCGCCCTTCACGGTGGCCAGCACGATCGTGCCCTTGCCGGACTCGTCGGTGCGTTCCATATGCGGTTCCAGATGCGCGACCGCTGCCTTCATCACTTCCGCGCTCTGCAGCACGAACGGCAGCTGCATCTCGCCGGCGCCGAACAACTCGCCGACCGTCCGCATTCCGGGTAGTAGTACGTCGTTGACGATGCCCAGAGCGGGCTTCTCCCCCAGCGCTTCGTCAAGGTCCGCCTGCAGCCCCTTGGCTTCGCCGTCGATGATGCGCCGCTGCAGGCGTTCCATCAGCGGCAGCCCGGCCAGTTCGTCGGCACGATCGGCGGACACACTCTTGGCGTCGGCGAAGACCTCCAGGAAATGAGTCAGCGGGTCGTGGATCAGGACGCCGTCGTCGTCGTAGCGCCGCCGGTCGTGGATCAGGTCGAGAGCGGCGTCGCGTTGTTCGTCAGTGATCCGGTTCATGGGCAGAATCTTGGACGCGTGCACGATCGCAGCGTCGAGCCCGGCCTGGACGCACTCGTGCAAGAACACGGAGTTCAGCACCTGCCGGGCCGCCGGGTTGAGCCCGAACGACACGTTGGAGACGCCCAGCACCGTATTGACGTCCGGGTGCAGGCGCTTGAGCTCCCGGATCGCTTCGATGGTCTCGATCCCATCGCGACGCGTCTCCTCCTGCCCGGTCGCGATCGGGAAGGTCAGGGTGTCGACGAGGATGTCGGAAACGGACATCCCGTGATTGGAGGTCAGGTCGTCGATGAGCCGACGGGCGACGCGGACCTTCCACTCCGCGGTGCGGGCCTGGCCCTCCTCGTCGATGGTCAGCGCCACGACCGCCGCACCGTGCTCTGAGATCAGAGGCATGATGCGCTGGAACCGGGACCCCGGGCCATCCCCGTCCTCATAGTTGACCGAGTTGACGATCGCCCTCCCGCCGAGGTGCTCCAGGCCCGCCCGGATCACCTCCGGCTCGGTGGAGTCGAGCATGACCGGAAGGGTCGTGGCGGTCGCCAGTCGCGCCGTGAACGCCTGCATGTCGGCGACCCCGTCACGCCCGACGTAGTCCACACAGACATCGAGCACGTGCGCCCCGTCGCGCTCCTGGTCGCGAGCGATCTGAACGCACTCATCCCAGTTGCCGGCCAGCATCGCCTCCCGGAACGCCTTCGAGCCGTTGGCGTTCGTCCGTTCCCCCACGGTCAGGAACGTCGCATCCTGGCGCAGCGGCACGGAGTGGTACAGGGAACTGACCGCTGCCGGCGCCGTGGGCTTGCGATCGACGCGGCCCTTCTCGTGAAGCCTCTCGACGACCTGCCGCAGGTGCTCCGGAGTGGTGCCGCAGCAGCCGCCGATCAGGTTGAGCCCGTAGTCGGCCACGAACGTCTCGTGGGCGTCGGCGAGCTGCTCGGGCGTCAGTGGGTACCGGGCGCCATCAGGGGTGAGTTCGGGAAGCCCGGCGTTGGGCATGCAGGTCAGCATCACCGATGAGTGCCGGCTCAGGTGACGCAAGTGCTCGCTCATCTCCGCCGGCCCGGTGGCACAGTTCAGACCGATCGCATCGATCCCCAATGGCTCCAGGGCGGTCAGTGCCGCCCCGATCTCGGAGCCGAGCAGCATGGTCCCGGTCGTCTCCACGGTGACGCTGACCAGGATGGGTACGCGCCGCTGCATATCGGCCATCGCCGCATGACTGGCCAGGACCGCGGCCTTCGCCTGCAGCAGGTCCTGACTGGTCTCGATCAGGACAGCGTCCACCCCTCCGAGCAGCATGCCGATGACCTGTTCGGTGTACGCATCGCGCAAGTCCGCGAAGGGCGCGTGGCCCAGTGTGGGGAGCTTGGTGCCCGGCCCGACGGACCCGAGGACGAATCGGGGGTGGTCTTTGGTGCTGTAGTCCCGCGCGGCATCGGCGGCGATCTGGGCACCTGCTTGCGCCAGCTCCCGAATGCGGCCCTGAATACCGTACTCGGCCAGGTTCGCGAGGTTCGCCCCGAAGGTGTTCGTCTCCACAGCGTCGACGCCGACGTCGAAGAAGGCCTCGTGCAGCGATCGGACGACGTCGGGCCGGGTGACGTTGAGCACCTCGTTGCAGCCTTCATGACCCTCGAAGTCGTCGAGGCTCAGATCGTGGGCTTGCAGCATGGTCCCCGTTGCACCATCGGCGATGACGACGCGGCGGGACAGCGCGGTCAACAGGTCATCAGTCATGGTGGGACAAGCCTACGGGCACCCCGGGACCGGCCTCGGCCGCGGTAGCGCGAGCGGACCTGCGTCAACCGGCCGCGGATTCGGCCTGACTCGAGTCGTTCGCGCGGCATTTCCGGGAATTCACATCCGAGTGTGCGGTATCGGGCGGCGCCGGCAACTGAGCGCATCGGATGAACTCCGCGCGCAGGGTTGTCAGGCCTCAGCCGTGGTGCCGTCGGTATCGCCCTGCCAACGCCCGCGTCGAAGAGTCCAGATCTGCGCCATCATCCTCACCAGTCAGCGCCGGTGCGATCTTCTTGGCCATGACCTTGCCAAGTTCGACGCCCCACTGGTCGAACGAGTTGATACCCCAAATGACGCCCTGGGTGAAGACGCTGTGCTCGTACAGGGCCACCAGCCGGCCCAGCATCCTCGGATCCAGTTTCTCGCCCACGATCATCGACGAAGGCCGGTTGCCCGGCATGACCTTGTGCGCGACCAGATCGGGCGGAGTCCCGTCTGCGGCGACCTCCTCTGCTGTCCTGCCGAAGGCCATGACGGCACTCTGCGCCAGCACGTTGGCCACCAGCAGATCGTGCTGATCAGGGGCGTCGATCGCGGGCAGCGGATTGAGCGGCTCGAGGAAGAAGAGGAAGTCGCAGGGAATCTCCGAGGTGCCCTGATGGATCAGTTGGTAGAAGGAGTGCTGACCGTTGGTGCCTGGTTCACCCCAGTAGATCGCGCCGGTCTCGCAACCGACCGGCTTGCCGTCGATGCGCACGGACTTGCCGTTGGACTCCATCGTCAGTTGCTGCAGGTACGCGGGGAAACGTTTGAGGTACTGCTCGTAGGGCAGCACGGCACAGGTGGACATCTTCAGGAAGTCGCGGTTCCACACCGCCAGGAGACCCATCAGGGCGGGGATGTTCTCCCGGGTGGGCGCAGTGCGGAAGTGCTCGTCCACCTCGTGGAATCCGGCCAGCATGTCCGCAAAACTGTCCGAACCGATCGCCAGCATCGTGGACAGCCCGATGGCCGAATCCATGGAGTAGCGGCCACCGACCCAGTCCCAGAAACCGAACATGTTCGCGGTGTCGATACCGAAAGCCTCTACTGCCTGCGCATTCGTCGAGACCGCTACGAAGTGCTTCGCGACGGCGGCATCGTCCCCGAGGCGGGACAGCAGCCAACGCCTTGCGGCATGGGCGTTGTTCATCGTCTCCTGGGTCGTGAACGTTTTCGACGACACGACGAACAAGGTCTCTTCGGGGTCGAGATCGTGGACCGCCTCCACGAAATCCGTGCCGTCGACGTTCGATACGAACCGGAACGTCAGATCGCGGTCGCTGTAGTGCTTGAGTGCCTCGTACGCCATGACCGGACCCAAGTCGGATCCGCCGATCCCGATGTTGATCACGTTGCGTATGCGCTTGCCGGTGTGGCCGGTCCAGTCCCCCGAGCGCACGGCCTCACTGAACGCGGCCATCCGGTCCAACACAGCGTGCACATCAGCCACCACGTCCTGGCCGTCCACCACCAGCGTGGCGTCACGCGGCAAGCGTAGGGCGGTGTGCAGGACTGCCCGGTCCTCGGTGGTGTTGATGTGATCGCCACGGAACATCGCCTCGCGACGGCCTTGCAGATCGCAGGCTTCGGCCAGCGCCACCAGCATGTCGACGGTCTGCCGGGTCACGCGCTGCTTGGAGTAGTCGAAGAGCAGTCCGGCGGCCTCCAGCACCATCTGTTCGCCACGCGTGGCGTCGGCGGCGAACAAGTCGCGCAGAGTCCGGGTGTGATGCCCGGTGAGAGCCTGCCATTCGGGCATTTGGCTGACCGCCATGGTTCCTCCAGAGGTGACCAGCGAGCGTCGCCGGCCGTTCGTGTCCTACGTTCGACCCTAATGAATACGCGTCCGGATGGCCCGGTGCGCCAACGGTGTGGAGGAAGCGATGGCAACGGATTCGCCGATGCAGCTCGGGATGGTCGGACTCGGTCGGATGGGTGCCAACATCGTGCGCAGGATCATGCACGACGGACATAGCGCCGTCGTGTACGACGTCTCCGCCGACGCCGTGTCCGCCATGGAGTCCGAAGGAGCGACCGGTTCGACCGTGCTGGCCGAATTCGTGCAGAAGATGGACCGTCCGCGGAACGTGTGGATCATGGTTCCGGCGGGCAAGATCACGGAATCCGTCATCAACGAACTCGCGGACCTGCTCGAGCCTGGCGACGCGATCATCGACGGCGGCAACTCCTACTACCGCGACGACATCCGGCACGCTGCGAATCTCAAGGAGAAAGGCATCGACTTCGTTGACTGCGGAACCTCCGGCGGTGTCTGGGGTGCCCAACGCGGCTACTGCTTGATGATCGGCGGACCTGACGAGACCGTTGGCCGGTTGCGCCCAATCTGGCGGTCGGTGGCGCCGGGAGTGGGCGATATCGAGCGCACGCCCGGTCGCAGTGGTGATCCGGCGCCGGAGGAGGAGGGGTGGCTGCACTGCGGACCCAGTGGCGCCGGGCATTTCGTGAAGATGGTTCACAACGGCATCGAGTACGGCATGATGGCCGCCTACGGCGAGGGACTGAACATCCTGAAGAACGCCAACGCCGGCAAGCACACCCGCGATGCCGACGCCGAGACGGCTCCCCTGGAACACCCTGAGTTCTACCAGTACGACATCAACGTTGGTGCCGTCAGCGAGGTGTGGCGACGGGGTTCGGTCATCGCGTCGTGGTTGTTGGATCTCACCGCGATTGCGCTGCTGGAGAGCCCCGACCTCGAGGAATACGGTGGTCGGGTCTCGGATTCCGGCGAAGGGCGCTGGACAACGATCGCGGCCATCGACTCAGGAGTGCC
This sequence comes from Candidatus Eiseniibacteriota bacterium, assembly GCA_942491735.1. Taxonomy (GTDB): domain Bacteria; phylum Eisenbacteria; class RBG-16-71-46; order JABDJR01; family JABDJR01; genus CALOCN01. Next base: position 66,934 of record CALOCN010000018.1, read on the forward strand.
GGCGCCAGTCCTCACCTCGGCTCTGTATTCGCGATTCGATTCCCAGGGCAACGCGCTGTTCGCGAACAAGGTGCAATCCGCCATGCGCAAGCAGTTCGGCGGCCACGACGAGAAGAAGGGCTAGCGCGCCGGATGCGGATGGATGTCCGCACGACTGGGCGCAGCCGTTGGACTTGGGTACATCCGTTGGAGTCAGGTACATCCGTTGGAGTGCCAACGACCGGGTAACTCCAACGCCTGTGCGTTTATCCAACGCCCGTGCACAACTCCAACGCCCGTGGACAGGCGGCGGGCGGCCGCGAGCCCTCAGGCGACCCCTAGCAATGCGTCGACGGCGCGGGACATGAGGCCGGGGCCTCCCGGGTCATCGCCTCCCCGCAGGCGCTGTTCCTGCGCCCAGGCGTCCACCGCTGCAAGTGCGCGAGGTGTGCCGAGATCATCGGACAGTGCGAACGTCATTTCCTCGACGGCTCGGTCTGCAGAGGGCCCGGTGGGGCGTGAGAAGGCCCCGCGCCACGCCGAGAGCCGTAGCGTTGCCTCGTCGAGCAACTCCGGCGACCACGGCCAGTCCTCTCGGTACGACTGGGACAGGATCGCCAACCGGATGGCCATGGGATCGACGCCGCTTTCGCGCAGTCGCGAGACAAACACGAGGTTCCCCAGGGACTTGCTCATCTTTGAGCCCTCGTAGGACACCATTGGCGCGTGGACGTACGCCCGGGCGAACGGCCACCCCTCCAGGACCTCCCCCTGCGCCGCGCTCATCTCGTGATGCGGGAAGACCAGATCCCGACCGCCGCCCTGCACGTCGAAAGCCGGACCCAGGAACTCCAGGGCGATAGAAGCGCATTCGATGTGCCACCCCGGGCGACCAGGTCCCAACTCGCTATCCCATTGCGGTTCGCCAGGACGTGGTGCCTGCCACAGCAGTGGGTCCACGGGGTTGCGCTTGCCCGGGCGTTGCGGGTCTCCCCCGCGCTCAGCGGAGATGGTCACCATGTCGGGTTGCGTCAAATGGCTCACCCGGCCGAACCGGGCGGCCGATTCTGCGGAGAAATACAGGTCGGACCCCACGGGATACGCGGCGCCGGCTTCACGCAGTTCCACGACCCGGCGTGCGGCCAGATCCACAGACTCCACCGCGCCCACCAGATGAGTGGGTGGCAGCACCCGCAGCGCGACCATGTCGTCGCGGAAGCGCTGGATCTCGAAGTCGGCGAGTTCGCGCCAATCGACGCCGTCGCGGGCTGCACGCTCCAGAAGGGGATCATCGATGTCGGTGACATTCTGCACGTAGCGCACGGAGTGACCGGTCGCCAGCCAGAAACGATGGATCGTGTCGAAGAGTACATAGGTGGCCGCATGGCCGATATGGGTGGCGTCATACGGGGTGATGCCGCAGACGTACATCCGCGCCTCGGGTCCGGGATTCAGCGGTTTCACCGACCCGGTTCCGGTGTCGAAAGCCGTCAGGTCCGCGTGCAAGGCAGGGAGGGGCGGGATCGACTCGGCGGGCCAGGAGAGCACCGGATCAGCCTACTTGCCCCTCGCGCTGGACCATGGGGTGCGGGCCAGAACGCCGTCCACACACCGAGGCTCAGATCAACGGCCACGGCAACGCGGGCCACTGCCCGGCGGGTACCGGGAAACGCCCCGCGTCGACCAGGTCGCGGGCTCGTCGCCGTGTTGCCGCCACCTCTGACCGGGTCAACCATTGCCCCAGAGCCTCGAAAGATCCGACGGCCTCCTCGACCGCATGCAAGATGTCGGCCGGTATGGCGTCCGCGGCCTTGCCCCACAGAACCGTGCGCAGTTTCGGCTCCTCGTGGAAGGTCACACCGTGGTCGATACCGAACAGACCCGCGGTGGCACGCAGCAGATGCCCGCCCTTGCGATCCGCATTGTTCGCGATCGCGTCGAAGGCGATCATGCGCAGGGTCTGGCTGTCGTCGCGGTGTGACACGATGACCGGTCCCTCCTCGGTTTCGGCCTCGACAACGGGTACCCAGCCGTCTGGGATACGCCCCGGTTCGAAGGCCCCCAGGTCGATCGTCCCCTCCACCCAGCGCTGGACGATTCCAGGGCCGGCCGGACCATCCTCGCGCCAGGCGGTATCGGGTACCAGGCCCCACCCGAGCAACTCATCGAGAACGGCTGCTGCCTTTTCCCGGCGACTGAGCGTGCCCGGTGGAAAATCCCACAGCGGTCGTTCCCCGGCCTGCGGTTTGTAAACGACCCGAACCGGGGCCGATTCATCGGCCACACTGCACAGCAACGCGTTGTTGGACGAATCGGGCAGCCTGCCGAGGACCTGCAGTTTCCCGCTGAGCAGCAGCTCCTCGTTCATGTCGCGTGGCGGCGATATCCGTTGGCCCGCGGGCAGATGTGACCTTCCGGATCGATCGGCAGATGGCAGAACGGGCACTGCGGACGTCCGGCAGCGACCACCCGGGTGGCGCGGATCGAAAATGCCAACGCGTCCAGCGGGGTCATCCGCACCCGCAAAGTGTCGGGCCCGGAGCCACCGTCGTCGCCGATGTCGGGGACATCGTCGCTGTCGGATTCCCCATGCGCCTCGATGATCACGGTTTCGTCGGTGGGATCCCATCCGATCCCCATGGACACAACGCGGAACTCCGCCTCGATCGGCTGAGCGAGTGCATCGGTGTCGATAAGGGACTCGTCGACGTCCTCAGGGACCTCGACACCACGATCGCGGACCTGATCGAGCAACTCGATGACCTTCTCCGCCAGCACACCGGCCTGTTCCTTCTCGCACAGAACCGAGGTGGGATCAGGGTCGCTCACCTGCAGGAAGAACGTCCTGTCGCCGGGCTCGCCGACGGTACCGACGACGAAACGCATGGGGTGCGAGAAGGTCAAGATTCGCCGGGCCACGGGCTAGACCCTACTGCGAAGTCCGGCCTCCCACGACCGCGTCGGAGCCTTTGTCGTCGGGTTTACGCGCTAGGCGAATCGTCCCGGTGTCATTGATCCGCTCCACGAAAGGACGGCGGGGCGTGTAATGGACCACGCTGAGCGAGGCCGTGTCGACGACGATGCGCTGGAAATGGTCCAAATGCAGACCCAGGGCGTCCGCGAGGATGGCCTTGATGACGTCGCCGTGGCTGACCACCCACACGACGGCTTCGGGATGTGAGCGGACGAGGCGCTGAACCCCGTGGGTGGCCCGGTGCGCCATCTGTGCCATCGTCTCGCCTTGCGGGAACTGAGCAGCCGACGGCAGCCACTGGACGGTTTCCCACGCCGGTTCGGTCGCCAGCTCACTGAGGGCCGCGCCACTCCAGTCGCCGTAGTCGCATTCGGCGAAGGCTTCGTCCACCGTGGCTTGTGCTCGCCCCCTCGACACCAGGTCGGCGGTCTGCCGCGCGCGCAGCTGCGGGCTGGACACCAGCGCGTCGAGCGGCACGTCGGCCAACCTACTGCCCAGGTCGAGGGCCTGATCTCGACCAGTGTCGTCCAGCGGACTGTCACTGCGGCCTGCGAGGACACCCTCGACATTGGCCATCGAACGGCCGTGCCGGATCAGCAGAATCGTGGTCACGTCGCTCACACTAGGCGGCGTAGGGCACACTGCGAACGTGATCCGTGGGATGGGCGTGTATCGCGGGGGCCAACTGGTCGATGGGGACCAGGTGGCACAGGTGTCCGGTGAGATCCCCGGGGATGCCGCAGCGCTGCGTCAAGGTTTGGCCGATCTGTACCAGAAAGCCCGCGAAGAACCCGGCCAGTTCGTCTGGATCGGTCTGTTCGAGCCCTCTCGTGCCGAACTGTCCCTGGTGCAGTCGGTGTTCGACCTCGATCAGTTGCAGGTGGAGGACGCCGCCAATCACCGCCAGCGGCCGAAGGTCGAACTCGGCGACGGTGATGCCTCCGCCCTGGTCATCATGAAGATTCTTTCCTACTACGAGAAGACCTCGGACGTGGAGACCGGACAGATCTCGATCTTCCTCGGAGAGCACTTCGTGATCACCGTGCGGTACGGCCCGCTCGGGGACATCACGCGTATCCGCCGACGTCTGGAAGCGAACCCCGACTTCCTGTCACACGGAGCGACCGCGGTGGCACACGCAATCATGGACGCCACGGTGGACGGATACTTGAGCGTCGCCGAGGAGATCAACAGGGATATCGAGGAACTCGAGGAGTCTGTGTTCTCCCCCGAGCGCACCAACGATGCGGAGATGATCTATCGGATCAAGCGCGAGAACCTCGAGATGCGACGGGCTGTGAGCCCGCTTGTGTCCATCGCGCACCAGTTGGTCCGCGACGAGGTGCGCGGGATCCCCGGCGAGTTGGAATCGTTCTTCCGGGACCTCGGAGATCACGTGCTGCGCGTCGCTGATCAGGCCGAGACCAATGACCAACTCCTGATGACCCTGCTCATGGCCGCAACCTCCCGGCAGGACTTGCAGCAGAACAACGACATGCGCCGGATCAGTGCCTACGTTGCGATCGCAGCGGTGCCGACGATGATCGCCGGAATCTATGGCATGAACTTCGAATGGATGCCGGAACTACGGTGGCGCTACGGATATGTCCTCGTGCTGGCGTTGATGGGTGGCATCTGTTTCTCCCTCTACCGCGGCTTCAAACGCTCCGGGTGGCTGTGAGCGGGGCTCGCGGCACCGCTTCTAGGCAGTGATGGCCCCGGTGCCGAGCATCGCGAAGAGGAACAAGCCCAGGGCGACCCGGTAGATCACGAACGGCAGGAACGAGCCGTGGGACACATACCGGATCAGCCATGCGATCACGGCGTACCCGACGAAGAACGCGATGATAGTGGCGAGAATCGTCGGCCCCCAGGAGGCGTTCTTGTCATCGCCGATCTTCAGCGCCTCATACACCCCGGAAACCAGCACCGCCGGGATCGCCAGCAGGAAGGCGTAGCGGGTGGCCGCCGGGCGATCGAATCCCATGAATCGCCCGGTGCTGATCGTCGCTCCGGACCGCGAGACCCCTGGGATCAAGGCCAAGGCCTGACCGAAGCCGAAGACTAATCCCGTCTTGATATTGAGATCGTCGAGGGTCTTCGTCTGCGGGCCCCAGCGGTCGGCCGCGCCGAGCACCAGGCCGAACACGATCAAGACCGTCGCCACGAGCCACAAGTTGCGGGCAGCGGTCTCGATCTGGCTGCTGAAGACAAACCCGAAGAACCCGATCGGGAGCGTTCCGAAGATCACGTACCAGCCCATGCGGGCATCGATATTGGAGCGGAGCTCTGGCGTGTACAGCGAGCGAGTCCACGTACTGAGGATGCGCCAGATGTCGTGCCGGAAGTAGATCAGGACAGCCGTCTCGGTGCCGATCTGCGTGACCGCGGTGAACGCTGCCCCCGGATCGTCCCAACCGGCGAACGTGCTCACGATGAGAAGGTGTGCACTCGAGGAGACGGGCAGGAATTCGGTGAGGCCTTGCACGATGCCCAGGATGAGTGCCTGGAAGTAGGTGATCGGGTCGTGCATCACGCCAGTCCGGCGGATTCCACAACCTCGGCCATGGTGCGCAGCGTCTGAAGCCGTTCCTCAAGGCTGCCCGCATAGGTGGCAACCGTCAGCGTCGTCACACCGGCGTCCGCGTAGGCGTGGAGACGATCTCGGACCCGGTCAGGGGGGCCGATCAGTGAGGTCTTGTCGATGAAGTCGAGCGGCACCGCGGCCATCGCACCCACTTGGTCTTTGGACAAGTACTTGTTCTGGATGTCGATGGCGGCTTCTTCGTACCCCATGCGGGAGGCCAAGCGGTTGTAGAAGTTCTTCTCACGGCTGCCCATTCCGCCGATGTACAGCGCGGAGTAGGCGCGGACCGGCATGGCGCAGGTCTCGAGGTCGTCGCCGAAAACCACCGGCACTGTGGGGACGACGTCGAAACCATCGAGGGTCTTGCCCACCTTCTGGCGGCCGGTTTCGATGCTGGACAGCAACTCCCCCGCGAACTCGGGGGCGAAGAAGATCGCCAGCCACCCGTCGAACAGCTCGCCTGTCAGTTCCAGGTTCTTCGGGCCGATCGCGGCGAGGTACATGGGGATCTGGTCGCGTACGGGGTGCACGGTGAGCGTCAACGCCTTGCCCGGTCCGTCCGGCAGCGGCAGTGTGAAGAACTCACCGTCGTACTGCAGGCGCTCGCGGCGAAGCGCCTTACGGACGATGTCGGTGTACTCCCGGGTGCGTGCCAGGGGCTTGTCGAACTTGACCCCGTGCCAGCCCTCTGACACCTGCGGACCGGACACACCGAGGCCGAGACGGAAGCGCCCCCCGGACAGGGCGTCGAGGGTGGCCGCGGTCATCGCGCAGTTCGCCGGCGTTCGCCCGGGAATCTGGAAGATGGCACTTCCGATGTCGATCTGCTCGGTCTGCGCGGCGACCCAGGCGAGCACCGTGGCGGCATCCGATCCGTAGGCCTCAGCAGCCCAGGCCACCGCGTAACCCAGTCGGTCGGCCTCACGGGCCAGGGTGAGGTTGTCGGCGTCGTTCCCGGCGCCCCAGTATCCGAGGTTCACTCCAAGTCGCATGCCCGGCAGCCTAGCCCGAGGATGGGCCATTGCCCGCAGAAGGCCAAGCAAACGGCGGGTGAGGGCGGTTTGCCCGTGCCCCCGTGTGCCCACGGACCCACCGGCGTGGGCAACAACCCCGGGTTCCCAGCCTCCACCGATTCCACTCCCCGATGGGCGATAGGGAGGGACCACCACCTGCCAGCCGCCCAGAACAACCGCGTTTGTCAGGCCCGCGCGGCCATGTCTCAGATAGCGTTTGGTCGTGGAGATGCGATCGGTCGGCAGGAGCGGGCTGCGGGTGAGCCGGATCGCCTTGGGGACAATGACCTGGGGCCGGGACACCGACGAGCACGAGGCCGCCGAACTGCTCGACATGTTCCTGGGCGCCGGCGGCACGCTGGTGGACACCGCGGATGTCTATGCCGAGGGCGAGTCGGAGAAGATCCTGGGGCGTCTGCTCGTGGACAGCGATCGCCGCGATGCCGTCGTCATCGCGACCAAAGCGGTGTCCCGGCCCAACAGCGAGCGCAGGTTCGATGCCTCCCGCACCCATCTGCTCAACAGCCTCAATGGGTCATTGCGCCGCCTAGGGGTCGACCACATCGACTTGTGGCAGTTGCACGCCTGGGACCCACTGACCCCCATCGAGGAGACGCTGAGCGCCGTGGACATCGCCGTCTCCTCGGGCAAGGTGCGCTACGTGGGGATCAGCAACTATGCCGGTTGGCAGACCTCCCAGGTCGCCACCTGGCAGAGCGCCGCACCGGGACGCACGATTCCGGTCTGTTCGCAGATGGAGTACTCCTTGCTGCAGCGTGGGATCGAGCGGGAGGTCTTGCCAGCCCTCAAGGCCCACGGCATGGGACTGATCGCCTGGTCGGCTCTGGGCCGCGGCGTTCTGTCGGGAAAATACCGCTCGGGCATCCCTGCGGACTCCCGCGCAGGCAACCCCGTCTTCGCGAGTTTCGTCCAGCCGTACCTGACGGAGGGCGCCCGCCGGATCGCAGACGCGACGGCTACCGCGGCCGAGGGGCTCGGGGTCAGTCCGACGGAGGTCGCGCTCGCCTGGGTCCGCGACCAGCCTGGTGTGACCGCGGCGCTGGTCGGCACTCGGACCGCCGCCCAACTACGCACGGCCCTGGCCAGTGAGGAACTCCTTATCCCCGACCAGATCGCACAAGCACTCAGTGAGGTATCGGCTCCAGCGATGTCGTACCCCGAGTTCGGGTGGAACCAGAGAAGCTGATCGCCTGCGCGGTCACGAACCGCCGGTGTATTCGCTCAATGCGCTCAACGGGATGGACAGCCACTGCGGGCGATTCCGCTTCTCGTACACGGCTTCGTAGGCCGCCTTGTCGATCAAGTAGGCGCGGAGTATCACCTCATCGACAGGACCTGCGGCTGATTCGTACCCAGCGCGGAACGCAGAGCAGGCGCGAACTCGCCACTGCCTGGCAGCAGCAGTGTCGCCCCAAGCCAGCCACGCGACATACGCGAATGACCGGAGCATGCCTGCCACGTCGCGCATCGGATGGTCGGGCAGACGGCGAACCTCGAGGTTTTCACCCGGTTCGCCCTCGAAATCGCACATCCGCCACCCATGCGCTGTCCACAGCACCTGTCCGAGGTGTAGGTCTCCGTGCACGCGTTGGACGTCGACCTGATGGTCGCGGCTGGACAGGGCAGCCACCTGTTGGAGCAGATCGGCGAGCATCGGCGCAATCTCTGGAACCGCGTGGGCTGCTCGGATGATCCGCCCCGCGAGGCGGTGTTCGAGGTGCTCAGCCGAAATGCTGGTCTGCGGAAAGGCCCTCGCGAGATCGGCGTGGACGCGGGCAGTGACCTGTCCGAGTTCGCGAGCGCGTTCAATGAAGTCGTCCCCCTGCTTCAACGCCTTGTACGCCAGAATCCCCGCGTCGAGCGCCCCCGGGTAGAACTCCTGAATGACCGCCAGATGCCCGTGCACCAGGTACGCCTCATCGGGATCGCGCCACCCGCCGTTGACCCATCCGAGGACCTGTCCAACGTCCTGGCAACCGGACATGGACAACCGCCAGGGCACTTCCACCTCGGGATTGATGCCCGGATTGAGTCGCCGGAGCACTTTGACGAGCACTCGGTCGTCGAATACCACAGAGGTGTTGCTCTGTTCGACGTCGAGCACGCGGAAGTTCGTCAGTTCCATCGTGTCGGCCCGCCATTGGGCCGCGGGCCGTACCGGTGTTGCGGCCGGATCCAACTGCGGACCTGCATCCTCCGCCTCGAGCAGAGCGGCTACGCATGCACCGTCGCTGACCGCGTCCACGAGCGTGCCCTCGGCAGTGGTCGCAATGACGTGCTCCTGAGAACACCCAGCCCGAATGGCAACCGGCACCTGGTAGACGTGCCAGCCCTGGCCCTGCAATTGCACACCGAGGATCACGTGATCGAACCCGTCCATTCGACAACGCGACAGGATGCGCGATTCGGATACGTCGTGACCTTTTGCGGCGTACCACCGGCGTCCGGGCAACCACGCGGTCAGCGCGGCACACAGCACGTCGTCGGCCAGTTCCATAACCGCTGAGTCTGCCGGAAACAGCGAGATGATGGCCGACCCGCGCTCGGCGGGATTACCGTGAGAGCGTGAGCACGCACACTGTCACCAACCAGCCACCTCCGCTGATCCACAACGCCTTCACCGACGACGATGCCCTGATCGACGCGGTCGCAGCGTTCGGCGGTCAACCCGATGAGACCAGCCTGGTCGAGTTGGGTGAACTGGCGGGCTCGGAGAAAGCCCGCGAATGGGGGCGCCTGGCCAACGAGTTCACTCCGGTCCTCCGCACGCACGACCGGTACGGCAACCGCATCGATGAGGTTGAGTTCCACCCCGCGTGGCACGAACTCATGACCGTCGCGGTCTCCCACGGCCTGCACGCAGCGCCCTGGACCGCGGACGACAAGGCGGCGCACGTACACCGCGCGGCGAAGTTCATCACCTGGGCCGAGGTCGAGGCAGGCCACGGCTGCCCGATCTCCATGACATACGCCGCAATCCCCGCGTTGCGTGTGGACGCCGAGGGTACGGGCAGTTGGGAGCGCGGGCTGACCAGCCGCGAGTATGACTTCGGACTGCGCGCACCGCAGGGCAAAGCCGGCCTGATCGCTGGCATGGCCATGACCGAGAAGCAAGGCGGCTCGGACGTCCGGACGAACACCACCGTCGCCACCCCGACTGAGGACGGCTATCTGCTCACCGGGCACAAATGGTTCTGTTCGGCGCCGATGAGCGACGTGTTCCTCGTGCTCGCGCAGGCGCCCGGCGGACTGACGTGCTTCATCGTTCCCAGAGTCCTGCCGGACGGCACCCGCAACGTGTTCCAGATTCAGCGGCTAAAGGACAAACTCGGCAACCGTTCGAACGCCTCCAGTGAGATCGAGTTCAACGGCACGTGGGCACAGCGACTCGGTGACGAAGGGCGTGGCGTACGAACCATCGTCGAGATGGTGTCAGCCACGCGTCTGGACACAGTTCTGGGCTCCACCGGTCTCATGCGCAAGGCCCTGTCCGAGGCGATCTGGCACGCGGAGCACCGGGAGGCGTTCGGCGCCAGGCTCATCGACCAACCGCTGATGCGCCAGGTGCTCGCGGATCTGGCTCTCGAGGTGGAAGCCGCGACGTGGCTGGGCATCCGATTGGCGCATGCGGTGGATGCCTCCTCGGCCGGCTCGAGCGAGCAAGCAGCATTCCGCCGGATCGCCCTGCCGATGTCGAAGTACTACGTGTGCAAGCGCGCGCCGGGGATGACTTTCGAGGCGATGGAGTGCCTCGGCGGCGTGGGCTACGTGGAGGAGACCGGGATGCCCCGGTTGTATCGGGAGGCACCGGTCAACTCCATCTGGGAGGGCTCGGGCAATGTGAACGCTTTGGATCTGCTGCGGGCCATCTCCCGCAACCCCGAAAGCCTCGACGCCTACCTGCAGAATCTGGCGCCGGCCGCGGGCTGTGACGAGGCGTTTGACACAGGTTTGCGCGACGTCCTCAACGCTCTGGCTCAGAACCCCGCCGGCGCCCCTGCTCGCGCACGGTGGCTCGCCGAGAAGATGGCCCTGCTGCTTCAGGCGTCCCTGCTGGTGACGCACGCGCCGGCGGCGGTTTCCGAGGCGTTCATCGCGACAAGACTTCGTCAGTCCGAGGGGACGTACGGCGTGGTGGACATGGGCGCGCAGGACGTCGAAGCGATCCTGGAGCGCGCCCGCGTGGGTGGTTGATGGATCGCTCCGCCGGTCTGGACTGATCCGTTGGAGTCGGGCGACCCGGCGCGCGCGGCCAGGCGTGCATCCGTTGGAGTTGGGTACATCGGTTGGACACAAGTACAGGCGTTGGAGTTGCGCGGCCCGCGGTTGTCCATCGGATGTGCGGTTGTCCAACGGATATGCAGAACTCCAACGGCTGTCTGCGGGGGCCGGCCTGGCCCGCACGGCCCGGTGTGCATCCGTTGGAGTTGGGTACATCCGTTGGAGATAGGTACGGATGTTGGAGTTGCGCGGCCCGTGGTTCTCCAACGGATGTGCGGTTGTCCAACGCCTGTACCCAACTCCAACGGCTGTCTGCGTCAAGGCGGCTGTCCAAGGTCCCTGAGCCGGATCTCGGGCGCGTCGAGACCAACCGCGTCGTCGTACGGCAGGATCGTGCCTATGGCTACACGCATCGATGAGGTCCAGTCCTACGACGCTGACCCCGACACCGTCTTCGCAATGCTGGCCGACGAGGAGTTCATCGTCCACAAGAGCACGCAGAGCGGGTCGCTCGACGTCACGGCCGAGGTCGAGGAGGTCGGTGACCGCACCCGGATCCGTAACAAGCGGGTCATGCCCGCGAAGGTTCCCGGCTTCGTGAAGCGCTTCCTCGGCGACACCATTCCGATGGACGAGACACAGACCTGGGCCGCAGCCGACGGTCAAGGAGGCCGGGACGGCGAGTTCTCGGTGGACTTCGACGGTCAGCCCATCGGGTTCTCCGGCACGATTTCGCTACGACCCGAGGGCGCCGGCGCAGCCGTCGAGACCAAGGGCACGATCAAGTGCACAGTGCCGTTCGTCGGCGGACGCATCGAGAAGTTCGCCGCCGAATGGATCAGCAAGTACTTGAACAAGGAGCAGCGCGTGGGCGCCCAGTGGCTCGAGGATCACGCCTGATCGTTGGCGAGGTCAGCCAGTGCGGCCAGACGAGACAGCGCCCGGAAGTACTTCTTCCGGTAGCCGCCCTCGAGCATCTCGGGCGCGAAGATCTGCCCCACGGATTCCCCAGAGGCCGCAACGGGCACGTCCTGGTCGTAGAGGCGGTCGATCAGCACAACAAGTCGCAACGCCACGTCCTGCGCGGTGAGCTGGTGGACCCCGGTCAAACCGACCAGCGGGATACCCGCGACGAGCTTCGAGTACTTCGAAGGATGGATCGTCGCCAGATGCCGGCATACGCGGTCGAAGTCGTCGAGGGTTGCGCCCGGTCGGGCTTGCACCGCCTGGACGACCGCGTCTTCACTCCACGGCCGCGGTGCAACTGGGACGCCGCGGTGGCGATAGTCCACACCGTCGATGCGGATCACGTCGAAGTGCGCCGACAGGCCCTGGATCTCGCGAAGGAAGTCGTCAGCCGCGAACCGTCCCTCCCCCAGCGCATCGGGCAGCGTGTTCGAGGTCGCCGCCAGGCGCACTCCCCTCTCCGTGAGGGCCATCAGCAGCGAACTCATCAGCACGGTGTCGCCGGGGTCGTCCAATTCGAACTCATCGATGCACACCAGTGTCCGGTCCGACAGGGCCTCGACGGTTCCGTTGAAACCGAGCGCACCAACCAGGTGGGTGTACTCCACGAACGTGCCGTAGGCCTTCGGAGCCTCGGCGAGGTGCCACACCGACGCCAGCAGGTGCGTCTTGCCGACGCCGAAACCACCGTCGAAGTAGATACCCGGCCGGAATTCGGCAGGTGCCGCCTTGCGCAACCAGCGACGCCGTTGCGGAGCGGCACCGGCGGCAAGGAACGCCCGTGCGCTCGCCACCGCGGCGCCCTGCCCCGGATAGTTCGGATCCGGAACGTAGGAGTCCAGGCTCACCGACCCGAAATGGGGGGGTGGCACGAGGCCCGCGACCAGTTCGCCGGCAACCACCTCGGGATGACGGTCGGACAGGCTGGGCGGCACGCAAGGAATCTACCGGGGCACCGGACCGGTCGACGCGCTTGGCCCACCGTGCAAGTGTTCAGATAGGCGAATGGACGACGAGGAACTCTGGCAGGCGTACGCGTGGCCGAGCCGCTGCTTGCGTGTCAATTTCGTGATCAGTCTCGACGGCCACATTCAGGGTCCCGACGGCTTGTCAGGCACTTTGAGCGGACCGCACGACCGACGGCTGTTCCACATGCTGCGCGCAGGGTGTGACGCGATCCTCGTGGGTGCGGGCACTGCGCGGACCGAGACCTACAAATCAGTGGCGATCAGGTCCCCGTGGGAGCAGTTCCGCGAGCAACCAGCACCCCCGGCCCTCATCCTGGTGTCCGCCAGCGGGAACGTGCCGGACATCGAGGGCGCGATCGTCAGCGACGGATCGGACCTCACAGACCTGCGCGAGCGCTACCCCAAGATCTTGTGTGAAGGCGGCCCTCGGTTGTTCAGCACGCTCTTGGAACAGGGCCTCGTAGACGAGCTGGCGCTGAGCATCTCGGCTGGGATCGGCGGCTTCGGCAGCCTTGTCCTGGACGGCGTATCGGCGCGGACCCGACCCAAACACACGCACGTAATGGATGAAGGCCTCTTCACACTCTGGGACGTCACGTGATCAAACCGATGCTCGCCAAGGCCGTCGGCGACCAGGTGCCCATCACGCCGGGATTGTTGTACGAGCCGAAGTGGGACGGCTTCCGCTGCCTGGTGTTCCGAGAGGACGAAGGGATAATCCTGCAGAGCCGTAAGGAGGAGGACTTCTCCTACCTCTTCCCCGAAGTCGTCGCTGCCTGCCAGAACCTGCACCGCTGGTACGACGCTCGACGGAGAACTCGTCATCCTCGGCGACAGCGGACTGGAGTTCGACCTTCTGAGCAACCGGATCCGGCCGCGCTCCGAAGCAGGGGGCTGGAAGATTCAAGAACTGTCGCAGAACACCCCGGCCCAATACGTGGCATTCGACCTCCTGAGGTGGCAGGACGAGGACGTGAGCCAGCGGCCGTTCGCCGAACGTCGCGAGTTGCTCGAGGGAATCGACCTGCCCGCCGGGATGCACCTGACGCCGATCACGAAGGATCCCGCCGTGGCTCGGGAGTGGTTCGACCTCTTCGAAGGAGCCGGTCTGGATGGCGTTGTGTGCAAGCCATCGGACCAGCCCTACTCCCCCGGCAAACGGACGATGCTCAAGGTCAAGCATGTTCGGACGGCCGACGTCGTGGTCGCCGGGTGGCGACCGTACAAGAATGCGGCACCCGATGGCTCGCCGATGCTCGGAGCCCTGCTGCTGGGTCTGTACGACGACGAGGGAACCTTACATAACGTCGGCGCTGCTTCGGTGCGTTCTTAGCAGGGAGAACCGGATCGCTCGGCCAAGGAGCTGGCCGCCCTCGAGATTGGCCCCAACGACGATCACCCGTGGAAATGGGAGTCCGAGGGCCAACGGGTGCCAGGTATGCAGTCGCGATGGACGGGGAAGAAGGACATGGGTTTCCATCGCTACCTGGACCAACGGCTGATCGTAATCGGCCCGCACCACGACGGAATCAATCATGGCATCAGCACTGAATATCGCCCAGACCGGTCTTGACGCGCAGCAAACGCGCCTGGCGGTGATCTCGAACAACCTCGCCAACGTTTCGACCAACGGCTACAAAAAAAGTCGCGCGAATTTCGAGGACCTGCTCTACGAAACGATCACCCAACCCGGCGCGGCGTCATCGCAAAGCACCGAGCTGCCGTCCGGATTGATGCTGGGCACCGGTGTGCGACCGGTAGCGACAGCCAAGATTTTTACCCAGGGCAGCCTCACCCAAACCGGCAACAGCCTCGATGTCGCGATCCAGGGACGCGGTTTCCTGCAGGTGCTGATGCCCGACGGTTCGACGTCTTACACGCGCGACGGCGGCCTGTCGATGAACTCCCAGGGCCAGATCGTCACGGCCTCGGGTTACGAGATCGATCCCGGTATCAGCATCCCGGCCGAGACCCTGTCGATCACCATCGGCAGCGACGGTACGGTGTCGGCACTGGTCGCCGGTTCGAACACGCCGACCCAGGTCGGCAACATGCAGATGGCGGATTTCATCAATCCGCAGGGCCTGCAGCCGATCGGCGAAAACCTGTTCAAGGAAACCGTCGCCAGCGGCAATCCGCAGACCGGCACGCCGGGCCTGAACGGGCTCGGTACCTTTATCCAGGGCGCTGTGGAGTCGTCGAACGTCAACGTCGTCGAGGAGCTGGTTGACATGATCGAAGCGCAACGCTCCTACGAAATGAATTCCAAGGCCATCCAGACGGCCGACGAAATGATGCAGTTCGTGACCCAGACCCTGTAAGCAACGCTGATCCTGCTATTCAAGAGGCACGCCGAGATGACCTTAGTTGAACGTACGATACGCTTAATGCTGATCGCGCTGCTGCTCGGCGCGCTGGTTGGCTGCAACACCACGCCACGGCGCGATCCCGAATACGCCGCGTCGCTACCGGCTGCCCACCCCGGCCCGCAGATGGCACAGGCCGCCACCGGCGGTATCTACCAGAACGGCTATGACCTGGCCTTTTTCGAGGACGTCAAGGCGCGGCGCATCGGCGATATCCTCACCATCCGGCTCGACGAAAGCCATAACGCGCAGAAAACCGCCGATACCGACCTGGCGCGTAACAGTTCCTCGTCGATCACCAATCCGACCATCCTCGGCACCACCCCGCAGTTCAGCCTGCCCGGGATCCTGCCGCTGGCCAGTACCACCGACAATACGCTGGAGACCAGGCTCGCCGGTGAGCATGACTTCACCGGCGAATCGGATTCGCAACTCAGCAATTCACTGAGCGGTAATCTCACCGTCACCGTCGCCGACGTACTCCCGAACGGCAATCTGCTGGTGCGCGGCGAAAAGCGCCTGAACATCAACCAGGGCAACGAGTACGTCAAGATTTCGGGCATCGTGCGCCCGATCGATATCGCCACCGACAACACCGTGGCCTCAACCAAGGTCGCCGACGCCACCATCATCTACAACGGCGACGGCGCGGTCGCGGACTCCAATCGCGCCGGCTGGCTGACGCGCTTTTTTATCAGTGCCGCTTCGCCGTTCTAGCCCGCGCCCGCAACCTTATTCGCATTCAGGAACGAACCATGAAACTTTTCAAGTCTGTAGTCCTGCTGGTCCTGGCCGCGCTCGCGGTCCCCGGCCATGCCGAACGGATCAAGGATATTGCCCAGGTTGCCGGGGTGCGTGAGAACCAGCTGGTCGGATACGGTCTCGTCGTCGGTCTCGACGGCACCGGTGACCAGACTTCGCAGACCCAGTTTACCGTGCAGAGCATCCGCAACATGCTCAACCAGCTCGGTATCACTTTGCCGCCGAACGCCAATCCGCAGCTCAAGAACGTTGCCGCGGTCATGGTCCACGCGTCGCTGCCGGCGTTCGCCAAGCCCGGCGCGACGATCGACGTCACGGTGTCCTCGATCGGCAACGCCAAGAGTCTGCGCGGCGGATCGCTGATCATGACGCCGCTCAAGGGTGCCGATGGTGCGGTTTACGCCATGGCCCAGGGCAATCTCGTGGTCGGCGGTTTCGGTGTGTCCAGCGACGATGGTTCGTCGATCACGGTCAACGTGCCGAGCGTCGGCCGCGTGCCGGGCGGCGCGACCGTGGAACGCGAAGTGATATCGCCGTTCCTGCAAGGCGACTACCTGACGTTGAACCTGCGGCGTACGGATTTCACCACTGCCTCACGCGTGGTCGAGGCCATCGACGCCGCGCTCGGCGACCAGTCCGCGCTGGCCGTGGACGGTACCTCGGTCCGCGTCGTCGCGCCGCTCGACCCGGCCCAGCGGGTAGCGTTCATGTCTATCGTCGAAAACATCGAGGTCGCGCCCGGCGAGGCCGCAGCCCGGGTTGTCGTCAACTCGCGCACCGGAACGGTCGTGATCGGCAACCGCGTCATGGTCAGTGCCGCGGCCGTCACCCACGGCAGCCTCAGCGTCACGATCAGCAACAACCCGCTGGTCAGCCAGCCGGCGCCGTTGTCCGGCGGCCAGACCGCGGTGGTGGCAAACCAGGAAATCGACGTGGAACAGGAACGCAATCGTATGTTCCTGTTCAATCCGGGCGTTTCACTGGACGACATCGTCCAGGCCGTCAACGGCGTTGGTGCCGCGCCCGGCGACCTGGTCGCCATCCTCGAGGCGCTCAAGGAAGCCGGCGCGCTGCGCGCCGAACTGATCGTGATCTGAATGCGGCAGCTACTGCCGGCCGCAGCGGCAGGGTTTGCCGCCGATGCGCCGTTAGTTGCGTGATCAAGCGTGCGTCAGCGCTCGGGATCACGTTCTACGCAGGGTTGGCATCAGTTGTGCAACGTGCAAGCGAAACAAGGACCGGGATCAGCACATGCAACCATCCACCGCCGGCGGTTACGTCGATTTCTCGCGCTTCGGTGCGCTGCGACAGCAGGCCAGCACCGATCAGCGGGCCGCCATGGAGACCGTCGCCGATGAATTCGAGGCGTTGTTTGTCGATCTCATGCTGAAAGCGGCACGTGAGGCCGAGGTCGAGGGCGGCCTGTTTGATTCCGGCGCCATGTCGACCTACCGCGAGATGTTCGATCACCAGATCGCCATGACCCTGGCGCACAATCACGACCTTGGCATCGGCCGCGCGATGACCCGTCAGCTCGACGGCATGATGGGTAATGTCGAGCCGCGCCCGGAAGTTCAGCCCGCGGTCATGTCCGCGGCCGCCGCCGCGGCGACCGCCACCTGGCGACGCTATAACGGCCCGCCGCCACCGGGGAGTATAGGGGTCGGGTTTCGAAAATCAACTGTTTGTGCAGCGCACTGGCGGCGGTCCGCGACCTCAGGTCGCCGGCGGCGGGAGCGTCCGACGGTCAACCGCCGGTGATCGAAGTCCTTGGTCAGCGCGAGGTCGGCGGTGACCACCTCGAAGTACGGAGACAGGTCGAAATCGCGCGGGGTGAACAGCGAATGGTGCCGGATGTGCAGGATCTCGGCGCGCTGGTCGCGGGCGCGCCCCTGTCGGTGCATGTCGCGGGTGATGACCGGGCAGAACCGGGTAGCGGATGCGCTGGAAAGCCTGGGCGATCAGAGACGAGCATGGCGCGGGTCGGGTCGCCCGATCCGAAGGCGAGCAGGCGCCGGCGCCAGCGCACCGGGACGGGCGGCGTCGGCAGCAGGTAGCGCAGCAGATCGACCAGATGTCTCAGATCGTAGGTTTCCCCAGCCGGCTATCGATGCCATGAAACGGATAAGGGCGTCGCGGTCTGGTCGCTCAGCCCGACCGGCCGGCAGATACGCGTGTTGAGCGCGCGGTATTTCGACAGCGGCACCGCGACCACGCCCTGTTCCAGATTCGCCTCGATCAGCGTGTGTGTTGCGTCGGGCCCATGCCGAGTCGGTCAGGGCGTTCCCGACGTAGAGCGCGGCGTGCGACCAGGTGGACTGGGTGAGGTATTTGATGGCCGCAGCGATACGCCGATGCGCCCTCGACCAGGAGAATATCGCCGGGCCGCAGGGTCCGGCGAAGGGCGGCGACGTTCGCATGGGTATAGGGCGGCGCGCCCGAAACCGGTTTGCGCAGATTGTCGGCCAAACGGCGGCCGAGCGCGTCCATCAGGGTATCCCGCTGTTCGGTCATCGCGTCCATCCGTGCGGCGATCGGGTGCCGGGTGGACCGGTCAGGGGCCCAGCATCCAGACACCATCGTGCGAGAAGGCATGGAACGCAAAGGCGAAAACGACCTCATGGGCGACATCGCGCCCGGTCGCCGCATCGCGCACGCGGATCGCGCCGACGTCGCGTCCTTCGGCGATGCGGGCGGTGTCGAGCGCGGAGGCCATGCCGGGGATCCAAGTGATCCGAAGGCCGTCCTCCTCGATCTCGCCGGATCGCGCCAGGCGTTCGAGCGGCCACGCCCGGTCATCGACGCGGACGACGCGCGCGAGCGGCGCGATACCGTGCGGCGGCGGCGCTCCGTCATAGAGGAACGGCCGCGCGGCGCTGTCGTACGAGACATAGGGATTCGCACCGTAAGGGCGGCGATTGGCGGCGGGCTCCGCCATGACGAGGCCCACGGGATTGCGCGTCCGGAACGCCGACCAGGGCTCCATCCACGTCACGACCGGATCGAGGCGCGTGCCGGTGAGGTCGCCCACGATCGCCTCGCCGGTGAACTGCTGCCACCAGGAATGGGTGGCGCGGTCGTACATCACCATGTCGGAGAAGCGCAGCAGCCCGGAGACGCCGAACTCGAGGGTCTCGCCGCCAGACGCGACGGTCGAAGACGAGGCCCGAATTGCAGAGCGGGCAGAAGGTGACGGCGACGGGCTTGCCGCCGATCTCGTCGTTCACGATCTCATGCCAGGTGAGGTATCGGACGGGATAGGCGCGCGGGGTCTCGCCGTAGATCTCGACGGTCATCACCGGCTCGCGGTCCTCGAGCGCGATTTACGTCCGCGACGCCGATCATCCGAGGCGCCGTGATGGCCGGGATGCGTCGCCGAGGCACGCCGCCCAGAAGGATTTCGGTGGAATCGACGGTCGAGCGGGAGAAGTCGGTCTCCGGCCAGGCGGCGGCCAGGTTCGCGGGGGCGTCGTCGGCGCGCGCCTGCGACGTGAGCGTGATGGCGAGCGCGAGGGCGAGGACCGCGCGTTTCAAGCGGAGCGCCGCTGTTCGAGACCCAGCATGCGGTCGAGGGACAGCGGGCCGCCGCCACGAAGGACCAGCACGACGAGCAGGAAGATCCAGAGCCCGCGCTGGTCCATGATCAGCGATCCGGACGGCGCGTCGAACCACGCGCCAATGGTCTGGGCGTCGGCCATGTGGCCGTAGATGTCGGTGAGGCTCATGACGATGATGAAACCGATCATGCCGAACGCCGCGAGGCGGGTGAGAAGACCGAGGATGATCAGCGCGGGCAGGATCGAGCACGGACCGGGTTCCGGCGAGGACGATCAGATCCTCGATAGAACGAGAACTGGGTGACGTCGTAGCCGATCACCTCGGCCTTTTCCGGAAAGATCTGAACGTAGGCCCCGGTGGAGGGCGAGAGGAAGGCCGAAGAAGCCGTCGCCGAGCTTGGTCGGCGCCGAGCGCCAGGAAATAGATCAGGAGCACGCCGGCGAGGGCGTTCCGGGCAGACGTGGAGACCGGCCATGCGGCGGTCGCATCCTCAAGAGCCGCGGACGCGCGGGCGTAAAGGGCGAAGGGGCCGCCCGCATGGGCGGTGTGGGCGGCGGCGGTGGCGTGGGTCATAGCGTGTCGCTCCTCGGAATGTCGGTCGGCGCCGATGATCAGGCCCGCGCCGATGAGGCGGGCGAGGTCCTCGGCGGGATCGAAGTCTGGGCCTGCGGCGAAGCCCGCTTCGGCGAGGCTGGCGTCTGACTAAGAGACGCGGTCAGGAACGCAGCAGATGGGGGCGCGGTCAGGGGCGCGGTCGGTAGGAACGGTCAGTTACGGAACGGGCGACCAGCGCGCTTTCGGCGCCGAGCCCCGCGAGGGCGTGCGGCGTGGCGCCGGGCTGGTTCATGGCCCAGATGCTGTGAAACGGATGTGGCGACGAGAGGACATGGACCGACGGGTGCAGGCGCAGGCGCAGATCCTCGGGCGCGCGGTTGGCGGCTTCGGCCAGCGCGGTCGGATCGAGCGGATCGGCGTCGGCGGCGTGGTAGGCCGCGCCACGGGCGAGTTCGAGGCGCGCGACATCGGCGAGGTAGGGCAGCGAGGCGGCCGGCGGGAAGGTCTCTAGGAACGCGGTCATCCGGTCGCCGTATTCCATCATCAGCGGTGAGCGCGGCGGATGTGCGCGGACGAACGCGCCGAACATTGCGATCGCGAAGTCGGTCCCCACGACCAATGTCATCACGGATCATGTTTGTTTCATGCAGAAGCATGCAACCAAACAGCACAAAGTTCTGTGTCCATTGTTCGACTCCTGTGACCGAGAAAATGATGTCAGAGGCAAGGCATCCTTTCTCACCACTCTCGAGTCTTCCTTGCGTGGCAACGTGGAAAACAAGCTCGAAGATGGTGACGGCTTTGCAGTCACTTGGCCAGCATTCACGGCTGCTGTCCAACTGGTCACTGTCTCCTGCTTTGACAAAATGAAACAGAACATCAAAGATGCGAACCCCGCCAAGTGTGCCAGCCAGAATCTCAAAGAGCTGGCCAAGACCTTCAAGCACAATGTGAAAGAGTTGATCTCTGCTGGTCAGTGTGATCACAATTTGAACCTTGTGATGCTCCGATCTTTCCTTTCTGCTGATTGCGATGATGCAACCAAGCATCAACTTTTGACCCTTCAAGGTCAACTGGAAAGGGCTCTGGTGCAGATTGGGTTCATGGAACCTGCCGCAGTGACCAAATGCCTTTCGGATGAAGAGCTGGACTGCAAGATGGTCTGCAGCACTGCAGTGGATCACTGCATCAAGGCGACCGCAGAGGACTGCTGGCCCCCTGCTGTGCATGCCAAAGATGCCAAGAATCCTCCCGCTGACTTTGGAGGTGCGGGTACCCATGGTGCTCACACTCTCATGCATCAGGGAGGTCACCCTCCCTCAAGCTCCAATGGCAACAACAGCAATGGACACGGATCTCGAGGTCCTTGCTGCAATTGCGGAGGGCCCCACTTCAAGCGTGATTGCCCTGATTTGAGTGGAGGCAAGCCCAAGGGAGGTCATTCAACAGCCTCAGGCTGTCAGAATGGCAATGGCACTCCGGCGCAACAGGATTCGCGCAGCCCAAAGCACTGCAAGGGTTGGCGACACCGCAAGGACCCTGGTGGTGCTGACACCATGACGCGCAATGGCAAGCGCTGCTGCTGGTGCCTTAAGTGCAAGCACTGGGTTGTCTCCCACACTGCGGAGACTCACACTGGCGGACGGGGTGCAGGAACCCCCGCCCAAGCCTCCAACGCTTCCGCATCTCCGACGGCTCACATGGCTCTCATCCAGGAACCCTCCGCCTGGAATTTTGCCCTGGAGACTGGACTCAAGGTTCTGTTGATCTGCGACATGGTGTTCCTTTTGATCTGGAGTTGGTTGGCTTTCACCATCCTTGGTCCAGTGATGATCTCCGTCCTGCAAATGGTCATCGCCGCATCTCAAGCCTCAATGGGAATGGGAGCTGACTTGGCCTCTTGTTGGCTTTCGAGCGGCTACTCTGCTCTTGCGGGTTTCATCCCGATGGTCCTCCATTCCTTCACTTGGCACATTGGTGAACATGGTTGGTTGTCGCTTGCTGCCCCGGTGCTCTGTTTGGTCCTTTCGGCAGTGATTTGTTGGGTCAAATTTTATCCACCCAAGGACACTGTTCTGGCGGACGATGACCCCCAGCCTGTCTCGCGCTCCGCTGAGTGCCGCATGAACCATTTGATGCACAAGCAGTGCCGCAAAATGGGCAAGACATGCACCGGAAGCATCCGTCATCACAGATTTCATTGCAAGCACCTGACGCAACTTCGCTCAGCTGGATACTTTCCACCGTGAGCCCCTACAATTGAAGCACGTCGCGTAATCCACGAGTGCGAAGAACTCCTCAAGCGCGGATGTCCTCACCGCCCTGGAAAACGTCATGCCAATGGTCCCAAGTGCGTCCCTCCGCACCGCCGTCGCAAGGTGTCTCCGACCCGATTCCCATCGGAACCTACCTTCAATCGGCCCTCTCGTCCCAGCCATCATCGTCACTGCAGTGCTGGTGAACGCAACTGGTGCTCCGCAACACCCAGCGGTCATCACGACGGACCAAGTCCAGCTCCGCAGTTGACAGAATCTCAGCTGGAAGCGGTTCATCACCTGGCTTTTGACATGGAAATTTCCCGTGCGGCAGGCGACAAAGCTGATGCACCTCTCTCCATTGCCAAAAAATGGGCATCACGTGTCACCTCCAGTGCTCCGGACAAGTTTTGTCACTTGATTCCTGCCACTGATTCCTTCGATGTCATTTGGGATTCTGGTGCCAGCTGCTCGATTACTTTTTCGAAGGATGACTTCGTGGGCGAACTCGAATCTGTCGACAAGCTCACCAGGCTTTGCGGTGTCTGCAAAGGGCTTGACATTGCTGGCCATGGGCTGGTGTCCTGGAATGTCCCTGGATGCGTCGGGTGGTCTCCGTGCGATCACGGTTCCTGCTTGCTTTGTCCCCTCGAGTTCTGTCTGCTTGTTGAGCATGACCAGCCTTCTCTCGACTTGTGATGATGAGTGTGTCTGCCATGATGCCAAGAGAATGATGCTGTCTGGCCGTGAAGATGACCCCACTTGTGGAGAAGTTGCTGTGACAGTCAATCCAAAAAATAATTTGCCAACTTGCTCTGCTTGTTGCAGAAACACGGCATGTTTTGCAGCTGCTGCTCTGAATTCCATTCTCTCCACCATTCATGCTGACAACATGAACCTTTCGAATGTGGAGAAGGAACTGCTCAAGTGGCATCAATGCCTTGGCCACATGGACTTTGAAAAGGTTAAATTTCTGATGCGTTCCGGCATCCTGGCAAACTCTGAAGCCGCTCGACGCCTTCATGCAGCGGCTTGCAAATTATCTTCTGCTCCAAAATGCGCGGCTTGCCAGTTTGGCAAACAACGTTGATGTTCCGCCCCTGGCATGAAGAAAACCACCATCTGCGATGCTGCAGGATCCCTCAAGCAAGGTCACCTTCATCCAGGACAGTGTGTCTCAGTCGATCACTTCGTCTGTTCGACGAAAGGTCGACTCTTCACGTCACGCAGAAAATCGTCACTGAAGGACATGTGTTCCGGCAGTTGTATCTTCGTCGATCATGCATCAGGACACGTGCACATCAATTTCAATGACACCTGAACACGCATGAAATGTCCAAGGCAAAGG
>CALOCN010000019.1:0-17026 GCA_942491735.1 Candidatus Eiseniibacteriota bacterium
GTGTTTCATGCGTTCGCGCTACTCCTCGGCAAGACGGGGCTGCCCGTGGAGAGCCTCTCTCCATGGGGGCGGTTCGTGGTCTTCACGGCCCTCACGATTGTTGTTTCCTCCCTGTCTTGGCGGTTCTTCGAGGGACCGATCAACGCGCACAAGGCACGCTTTCCGTACCGCGCGTCAAGCCCATCGGGGCCAAGGGGGGGGGAGCCCGTCCCGAAGGGGAAGAAAACGCTCACCGGGTAGGAAGAGGGAACTTCCTGCGTTCGCCCTTGGACGCGGAGGAACTTTCCCTGGGGACTCACGACCCATCCCATCGGGGAGCGGTACCTTTCCGAATAAGTCCTCCTCCGCGGGCTCGTCGGGTTCCCTCGCTCAGGGCTATCAGCTCCCTGGGACGGTTGGTAGCATGGAGCCATTCCCCCCCGGCCTGCGGACGTAAGACTTCCTCTCGCACACCTGTAGGAGCTCGCGCCTTGTCTGATTCCCGTTGTCCCCGGATCCTTGGGGTGGCGCTGGTCGCCCTTTGGTCCGCCGTCTTCCTCGTCCCCCAAGCGAGTGCCCTGCAAGTGGTGGGGGAGGTCCTCATCAAACGCAAGGTGAGCGATACCCAGGGAGGAGCGTTCCGTCCTATTCTGAATCCCCGCGATCAGTTCGGTCGCGGGCTCGAGGCCGTCGGGGACATCAACGGGGACGGAATCGTCGATCTGGCGGTCGGGGTCCACTGGGCCGACGACGGCGGCTCCGCTGGAATCGATAGCAACGTGGGGGGCGTCTGGATCCTCTTCATGGACACGGACGGTCGTCCCCTGGGGCGGCAGAAGATCAGCGCGACCCAGGGCGGGTTCACCGGGGATCTCGACGACGGCGATGAATTCGGCCGGGCCGTCGGCTCCGTGGGCGACCTCGATGTCGACGGGGTTCCCGACATCGTCGTGGGGGCAACCTGTGACGACGACGGAGGCTTCAACCATGGGGCGGCCTGGATCCTCTTCCTCAACTCCGACGGCACGGTCAAGGCGCACCAGAAGATCAGCGACACCGAGGGCAATTTCACAGCTACGTTGGACGCGGAGGACGAGTTTGGCCGTGGCTACGCCCTCCTGGACGATTGGGACGGCAACGGAGTGCGCGAGCTGGCCGTGGCGGCCACCCTGGACGATGACGGGGGGGAGAACAGTGGTGCGTTCTACGTCCTGTTCATGAACCGGGACGGGACCGTGCTGTCCCATCAGAAAGTCAGCCGTCTCAGCGGCAACCTGAACGCGCCGATCGTGGCCAACGATACCTTCGCCATGAGCCTGTCGCGGATTGGCGATCTGGATGGGGACGGCGTGGTGGACATCCTGTCCACGGCTCTCGGCGACGATACGGGTGGGGTGCAGACAGGGGCCGCATGGATCCTGTTCATGAACACCGACGGGACCGTCAAGGGCTTTGACAAGATCAGCGCGAGCCGGGGACTGGTCGGCGCCCTGGATCGGCGTGACCAGTTCGGCTTCAACAGCGCGGGGATCGGAGATCACGATGGGGACGGAGTGTTCGACATCCTCGTCGGCTGCGCGCTGGACGACGATGGCGGGGGAAACCTGGAGAACAGCAATCGGGGAGCCGCCTATGTGATCTTCATGAACACGGACGGGAGCGTGAAGGGCTTCACGAAGATCAGTGCGACCGAGGGCAACCTGATGGACAACCTGGGGTTGCAGGACTGGTTCGGAACGGGTTGCGCCTGGCTCGGGGACCTCGACGGGGACGGCTTCGGGGACATTTCCTTGGGCGCCCGATTCTATGACGATGGGGGCTCGAATCAGGGTGCGATCTACAACCTGATGCTGCACGGGGGCATCGGCGCCGCACCGGTGGCCGAGTTCAGCGGGACGCCCCTCAGCGGCAACCCTGACCTGATCGTCTCCTTCGACGACCAGTCCACGGGGCAGATCAACCGATGGAGCTGGGACTTCGGGGACGGGTGGACTTCGGTCTTCGCCTCGCCGCAGCACAGGTACACGTCCCCCGGCGCCTACACCGTTTCGCTGACGGTCAGCGGGCCGGCCGGGACGGACAGCGAGACGAAGCTGGGGTACGTCGTCGTCGGGGCGGGTTCGGTCGTCGCGGACTTCAGTGCCGATGTCATGGGGGGGGCCGCTCCCCTGACGGTCCAGTTTCTGGACGAATCCCTGGGCAGTCCAACGGGCTTCGACTGGACCTTTGGGGACGGCGGGACTTCCACCCTCCAGAATCCCAGTCACGAGTACACGCTTCCGGGAACCTACACCGTCGAGCTCACCGTCACGGGGCAGGGCGGGCCGGACACCCGTACGCGCGTGGACTACATCAGTGTTCTGGAGCCTCCACCGACGCCGGAATTCACGGCGGACGTGACCGACGGCACGATTCCGTTCAGCGTCAGCTTCACGAACCAGACAACCGGCAACGCGACGAGCTACGCGTGGGACTTCGGAGACGGGGGAATGTCCACCGAAGTCGATCCGGAGCACCTGTATGTTGCGGCCGGAGCCTACACCGTGGCCCTGATGGCCACGGGACCGGGGGGAGGCCAGACCGAGACGAAGGTCGACTACATCGTCGCGAACCTGCCGGCTGCGCCCGTGGCAGAGTTTTCTGGGGACGTCACCAGCGGAGAGTTTCCCCTGCTGGTTCAATTCACCAATCTCACGAGCGGATCCGCAACGTCCTATGCATGGGACTTCGGCGATGGCGGAACGTCCACCCTGGTCGCGCCTTCTTACACCTACCTCGGGCCGGGAACGTTCACGGTGGCCTTGACCGCCACAGGACCGGGGGGAATGGATGTGGAGACCAAGGTCGGCTACGTCGACGTCAACTACCCTCCGCCGGTTGCTGGCTTCAGCGCGGATCCGCTGTCGGGAGACTTCCCGCTCGAGGTGAGCTTCTCGAATCTCTCGACGGGGGCCATCACGGACTACGCGTGGGACTTCGGGGACGGCGGCACGTCGACCTTGGCCAGTCCGCTGCACACGTACACCACGGATGGGGCGTACACCGTCGCGCTGACGGTGACGGGCCCGGGGGGCATGGATACGGACACGCAGGTGGACGTGATCACCGTCAACGTGCCCCCGGCGCCTGTTGCTGGCTTCAGTGCGAATCCGCTGTCGGGAGATTTTCCGCTCGAGGTGAGCTTCTCGGATCTCTCGACGGGCCCGATCACGGACTACGCGTGGGACTTCGGGGACGGCGGCACGTCGACCGTGGCGAGTCCGCTGCACACGTACACCACGGATGGGACGTACACCGTCGCGCTGACGGTGACGGGCCCGGGTGGTATGGACACGGACACGCAGGTGGACGTGATCACCGTCAACGTTCCGCCTGCGCCGGTAGCCGGCTTCAGCGCGAATCCGCTGTCGGGAGATTTTCCGCTCGAGGTGAGCTTCTCGGATCTCTCGACGGGCCCGATCACGGACTACGCGTGGGACTTCGGGGACGGCGGCACGTCGACCGTGGCGAGTCCGCTGCACACGTACACCACGGATGGGACGTACACCGTCGCGCTGACGGTGACGGGCCCGGGGGCATGGACACGGACACGCAGGTGGACGTGATCACCGTCAACGTTCCGCCGCTGCCGGTTGCTGGCTTCAGCGCGAATCCGCTGTCGGGGACTTTTCCGCTGCGAGGTGACCTTCACGGACCTTTCGACGGGAGCCATCACGGCCTGGGCGTGGGACTTCGGGGACGGCGGCACGTCGACCTTGGCGAGTCCAATGCACACGTACACCACGGATGGGACGTACACCGTCGCGCTGACGGTGACGGGCCCGGGTGGCATGGACACGGACACGCAGGTGGACGTGATCACCGTCAACGTTCCGCCGCTGCCGGTTGCCGGATTCAGCGCGAATCCGCTGTCGGGAGACTTCCCGCTCGAGGTGAACTTCTCGGACCTTTCGACGGGAGCCATCACGGACTACGCGTGGGACTTCGGGGACGGCGGCACGTCGACCTTGGCGAGTCCAATGCACACGTACACCACGGATGGGACGTACACCGTCGCGCTGACGGTGACGGGCCCGGGTGGCATGGACACGGACACGCAGGTGGACGTGATCACCGTCAACGTTCCGCCTCCGCCGATTGCCGGATTCAGTGCGAATCCGTTGTCGGGGATCTTCCCGCTGGAGGTGAGCTTCTCGGACCTTTCGACGGGGACCATCACGGACTACGCGTGGGACTTCGGAGATTCCGGTACCTCGACCGAGGCGAGTCCTGCGCACACGTACACGGCGGCAGGGGAGTACACCGTCTCCTTGACGGTGACAGGGCCAGGGGGAATGGACACGAGCGTCCAGACGGACCTCATCTCGGTGGTCTTTCCGCCGCCCGTGGCTGAATTCTCAGCGGACTTCACCGGCGGGGTCTTCCCTCTGGACGTTCAGTTCAGCGACCTGTCCAGCGGCGAGGTGAGTTCCTATGCCTGGGACTTTGGCGACGGGAATACGTCGACCCTGCAGGATCCAATGAACACTTACGCGTCGCCGGGGGACTACACCGTGGCGCTGATGGTGACCGGAGCGGGGGGGAACGACACCGAAACCAAGGTCGACTACATCGTCGTCACGGGGCTGCCTCCCGTGGCCGGGTTCACGGCCACTCCCACCACGGGCGTGGCGCCCCTGGATGTGGATTTCACCAATACGACGACGGGGTCCGCGGACACCTGGTTCTGGGACTTCGGGGATGGGGGGACGTCCACGCTTGCCGATCCCTCCTACACCTATGCATCCCCCGGTATGTTTTCGGTTGCCCTGACGGCCAGCGGTCCCGGGGGCAGCGATGTCAGCACCCAGGTGGACCTGGTCACGGTGGACCCCACGCCTCCGATCCTTGCCGTCGGTGAGGTGATTTCGCACCAAAAGGTCAGCGCCACGGTCGGAGGCGTTCTGCCCGCTCTGGATGCGGGGGACCAGTTCGGAAGGGGTGTCGCCCCGCTCGGAGACGTGGACGGTGACGGCGTGATCGACCTGGCCGTCGGCGTCCAGAAAGACGATGACGGGGGCACGGCCGGCGCTGCCAGTGAGGTCGGCGCGGTGTGGATCCTGTTCATGAATACGGACGGGACCACCAAGGCGCTGCAGAAGATCAGTGCCACCGCAGGGGGCTTCACGGCAATCCTCGAAGATGGCGACGAGTTCGGGCGCGCCGTCGGGGCTCCGGGAGATGTGGACAACGACGGAACGCCGGATCTCCTGGCCGGTGCGGCGGGTGACGACGACGGGGGCTCGGATCGCGGGGCGTTCTATGTCCTCTTCCTCAACCCCGATGGGACGGTTCGGGACCACGAGAAGACCAGCTCGGACAGCGCGTTGTTTGCCGGACTCCTGGGGAACGGAGACGAATTCGGGCGCTCCTTTGCCTGCTTGGAGGATCTGGACGGGGATCTCGTTGGCGACATAGCCGTGGGGACACCGGGGGATGACGACGCAGGCGCCAACGCGGGGGCCGTGTACGTCGTCTTCTTGAACGCTGACGGGAGCGCCAAATCCCAGGTCAAGATCAGCGAGGCACAGGCAGGATTCACAGGGAACCTGGTGCCCAACGATGGCTTTGGCTTCAGTGTCGGAAACGTGGGTGACCTGAACGGAGACGGCGTTCCCGACCTGGGGGTTGGAGCCACGGGCACGGATGTGGGCGGCAATGGCACCGGCGGGCTCTGGCTCCTCGGCATGACCACTTCGGGTACGGTTCTGGGCTTCGAGCGCGTCACGAACGCGCGCGGTCTGACGGGCCAGCTCGACCCAGGGGATCAGTTCGGCTACGACGTCGTTGGAATCGGGGACATCGATTTTGACGGGGTCCCGGACCTGGCGGCCAGTGCCGCGCTCGACGATGACGGCGGCCCGAACCGCGGCGCGGTCTACGTGCTGCTCATGAATCTGGGCGGAACCGTCAAGAGCTTTCAAAAGATCAGTGCGTCCCAGGGAAACCTTGGCGCCGATTTGGACAATGCGGACCAGTTCGGCGCGTCCCTGGCCTTCTTGGGGGACTTGACCCGGGACGGCTACGGCGACCTGTGTGTCGGTGCACGTCTGGACGACGATGGTTTCTCTGAGGCAGGTGCCATCTACGTCCTGGCGCTGCAGGGCGTGGGGATTCCTCCCACTGCGGCGTTCGAGGCCAGCAGTCCGACCACCGGAATCTCCCCGTTGCTGGTCAGCTTCCAGGATCGATCCACGGGCAGCGTCGCCAGCTGGGCTTGGGACTTCGGGGACGGTGGAACCTCCACGCTCGAGAACCCGGCCCACGCGTACAGTGCCCCTGGACTCTACACCGTCTCCCTTACGGTGGGAGGTCCGGGCGGTGTCGATACCGCGACGCAAGTCGACCTGGTCGACGTGTTCCTTCCGGGCCCGCCGATTCCGGATTTCAGCGGGACTCCATTGGCGGGAATCGCCCCCTTGAGCGTCGACTTCACCGATCAATCCATCGGACAGGTGACGGAGTGGTTGTGGGACTTCGGGGATGGCGGAAGCTCGACCCTGCAGCACCCGTCCCATGAGTTCCTCCTTCCCGGGGACTACACCGTTGGGCTGACCGCAACGGGGCCCGGAGGGGGAGCCACCGAGACCAAGATTGCCTATGTCGCCGTGGGCGAGCCACCCCCCGCGGCTGACTTCAGCGCCTCGCCGACGTCGGGCATCGTTGCCCTCGACGTCGATTTCCCCGATCTCTCGTCCGGCAATGTGGGCTCCTGGGACTGGGACTTTGGCGATGGAGGGACCTCCAGTCTCCAGAATCCGAGTCACACGTACTCTGGCGTGGGCACGTACGACGTTGTCTTGACGGCAACCGGGCCGGGCGGCTCAGACGTAGAGACGAAGCTCGCATACATCACGGTCCATCCCCCCGCGCCCTTGGCCGGTTTCTCGGCCTTGCCCACGGGTGGCGATGCTCCCCTGGAGGTGGCCTTCACCAACGCCACCACCGGCGTGGCCAGCGGCTATTCCTGGAGCTTTGGGGACGGCGGATCCTCGACGGAGGTGGATCCCAACCATGTCTACCACACACCAGGAACCTACACCGTCGCGCTGACGGCGGTGGGCCCCGGTGGAATGACCACGGACACCCAGAACAACCTGATCTCCGTGACGACTCCGCCACCCCCCCTGGCCGACTTCAGCGGCTCTCCGACCAGTGGGGATGCGCCGCTCGGCGTGAACTTCACGGACCTCTCCGCGGGTGCGGTCAGCAGCTACGCCTGGGCCTTCGGGGACGGGGGGACTTCCAGTTCGCAGAGCCCGATGCACGTCTACGCAAACCCCGGAACCTATACCGTGGCGCTGACCGTCACGGGCCCGGGGGGCGGAGACACCCAGACCAAGGTGGACTACGTCACTGCGGATGTGCCACCCGCACCCGTGGCTGCCCTCGGGGCCAATCCGACGAGTGGACCGGCGAGCCTTTCGGTGGACTTCACGGATCTGTCCACGGGAAACGTGACCGCCTGGGCGTGGGACTTCGGGGACATGGGCACGTCGACGGAACAGAACCCGACGCATCTCTACACGACTCCGGGGACCTACGACGTTTCCCTCATGGTTACCGGGCTGGGGGGAAGCGACAGCGCCCAGATGATCGGGTTCATCGAGGTCACCGATCCTCCGCCGATAGCGAACTTCGTCGGCAATGTTCTGAGCGGCGGCGACCCCCTGATGGTCGACTTCACGGATCTGACCACGGGAAACGTGACGAGCTGGGCGTGGGACTTCGGTGATTCGGGCACATCGACCCTCCAGAACCCGTCGCATTCGTTTGTCGCGCCGGGTTCCTATTCCGTTTCGCTGACGGCGATGGGGCCTGGCGGGGGACATACGGCAACAAAGACCGACTACATCGCGGTCCTGCCACCGGCGCCTGTGGCTGACTTCGACGCCAGCCCGCTCAGTGGGTTTGCCCCGCTTTCCGTGGACTTCACGGACCAGACCACCGGGATGGTGGATGCCTGGTCCTGGGACTTCGGTGACGGCAACACGTCCACGGAGCAGAATCCTTCGCACGTCTATCAGCTGGGCGGGATCTTCACGGTTGCTCTGACCGCAACAGGGCCCGGTGGTAGCCACGTCAAGACGGAGGTGGATCTCATCAGCGCCGGGGGCTGCAGTGGAGCGACCAGCACCTTCACGCGCATCAACAACGTTCGGTATCGCGCCGGGTACACGGGCGGGTGCAATGCGAGTGCGCCCTGCGCGGACGTCTTCATCCCGGACAATCCCCTGCCCTGCGCTCCCACGGTGCTGTTCCTGCACGGCGGGGGGTTCGTCATGGGAACGAAGGGCGGATACGCGCCCAACGCGATCGCCCTGGCTCAAATGGGGATCTATGTCGTCGTGCCCAACTATCAGCTAGCCACGTACGACCCATGCGGTGGCGGTTCGGGCTCGGGGTCGTACCCGCAGGCTGTGATCGATACGAAGGATGCAGTGGACTGGATTCACCGCGTAGGGACCCTCCAATTCGGTCTCCCGGACACCGTGGTTGTTGCGGGCACTTCCTCGGGGGGCATCCTCGCGGGTGTCGTCGGCGCAACCCAGGGCCCCGGGGAAGGTTTCTTCGATTCCGATCCGCAGGGCGACTACGGTGTGGACCTCGTGGTTCTGTTCTCTGCGCTCGGCAACTTCGTGAGCCTCGGCTGCGAGGGCAACGTGTGGTCCAGCGCCTGTGAAACCCTGTGTCCCGGACCGGACGGAGCCTGTGGGTTCGAGGACGGATGCGAGTTCACGGGGGGCTATGCCTCCGGTTATCCATGCCTTGCGGACTCCAACAACTGTCGCGAGGTCACGGGCATCGAGAGGTTCCTGGGAGAGAGCTGGCCGCACCTGAGTACTCCTCTCAATGTCGACTGCGGGGATCCCTTGGTGCTGCCCATGACCTCTCCCAGCATGCCCACGGGACTGGGGTGGTACGACGCCAACCCGTTCTTCTGGATCTCGGGGAGGAGCCCCCGTTCCACATCTACCATTCGATGTGTGATCCCTTGGCTCCCTTCGAGGTGACCCAGGCCCTGGAGAATAGGCTCCTGAGCAGTGGGGTGACGGTCTCGTTGACCGTTGAAGCTCCCGTGTCGAGCTGCGACGTAGGCTGCCAACATGGTGGCCCCAGGATGTACGGTCCGACGGGCGTGGCCGAGCGAATCAAGGACGCGATCCTGGCTACCTTCTAGCCTTCGCGAGAACGGAACCGAGCGCAGTCGCCTGCAGCCCCCTTCGAGGCCAGGACGCCCGGCTGGGGGTCGTAGCCGGGGAGGGGGGCGAAGTTCTGGCGCTCTTCGAGAACAGGCCAAGGGGCGAGCTTGGCGGACGTTCGTACCCTCGCTATCCGAGGATGGGAGGGGTGATCCATTCTCCCTCCGGACCCGCCAGGCAGGCGCTGCCAGGGCAGAGCACAGACCTTCCCGTGCCAGCGCCCGACATGGCTTCTCGGGGGGTGCCCGGTCCCACGCGTGATGGACGAGTCTGGGCATTCCTCCCGTGATGTTTCCAGGGCGTCTGGGCTAGAGCTCTCGGAAGAGAAAGTCGGCCATGGCGCGGTAGAAGTGATAGCCGGATCCGGAATGTCGAGTGCGCGGGTAGATCCGTAGCTCGAACTGTTTGTCAGCCTTGATCAGGGCATCGATGAATTGCACGGAATTCTGGAAGTGAACGTTGTTGTCCATGACGCCGTGGGCGAGAAGTAGCGCGCCCCGCAGGTTCTGAGCGTAGCGCAAGGGGGCGGACGCGTCATACCCTTCAGGGTTCTCGGCAGGCCGCCCCATGTAGCGCTCGGTGTAGATCGTGTCGTAGAAGCGCCAATCCGTGACGGGGGCCCAGGCGACACCAGCACGGAAGTGCTCCGGGGCGCGCAGCAGGCAATTCAGGGCCATGAAGCCTCCGTAGCTGCCGCCGTAGACTCCGATGCGCTCGGGGTCGATGTCGGGAAGGCCCTTCAGGTACTCGATGCCCACCAGCTGGTCGGCCAGCTCGACCTCCCCCAGGCGCCTGTGAACGGGGGCTTCGAAGGCCTTTCCGCGGCCCCAGCTGCCGCGATTGTCGAGCCAAAAGACAACGTAGCCGCGCTGGGCCATGTACTGAAAGAACAGGTGCCGCTTGCCGCCCCAGATGTTGCGCACGGTCTGGGCGTGGGGGCCGCCATAGACATAGACCAGAACGGGGTACCCCTTGGCTGGAGCCGGCGTCGTCGGCCTGAGCATGGCCGTGTAGAGCAGCGTGCCGTCATCGCTTTGCAGTTCTCCAAATTCCACGGGAGCCAGAGTCCAGGTGAGGTCCGCGCGGGCGCCGCCCGGCAGGGCCGCTTCGTACGAGGAGTCTTCCAGGTCCACGATGCGATGGCTGGGGGGGGCCGTCGTGGAGGAGTGGGTCAGGACGGCTTTGGTGCCGTCGGGGGACAACTCGGCACTGTGGGTTCCGGGGAGCTGGGTCAGGCGCACAAGGGAGCTGTCGGCCAGGGAAGTGCGGTAGACGTGCCTTTCGCGCGGGTCCTTCTCCGTGCCCTGGAAGTAGACATGGTGCTCGTCTGCATCAACGCCATAGAGTGCCTCCACCTGCCATTCCCCGCGCGTTAGACGACCGATGAGCCGGCCTGTGGAGTCATGCTGGTAGATGTGACGCCAGCCATCGCGTTCGGCGGTCCAGAGGAAGCTGCCGTCGGACAGGAAGACCGGCTCGTCACGGACGTTCACCCAATCCACTGCCGATTCCATCAGCACGGTGACGGTCTGTTTGTTCTTCGATTCCCAATAACGGAGCTCGAGGTGGGTCTGATCTCGGTTCAGCAACTCGAACCAGAGGCGTTCCTCGTTGACCCAACCTGCCGCCGGAAGGTAAGCATCCTGAGCTCCGGTATCGACCCATTCCGTCTCGCCCGAGTCGATGCCCAGGACGCCCAGGCGTACGACGGAGTTGTCGCCCCCGGCCTTGGGGTAGTGCTGAAGCTCCAATCCCGGGGGGCTCTGCATTTCGTCCGTGATCGGAAAGACGGGAATGGGCGAACGATCGTACTGCAGGTAGGCGATGCGCTCGCTGTCGGGAGACCACCAGAAGGACTTGCGAACGCCCAGCTCCTCCTCGTAGGCCCAATCCGCAATTCCATTGAGTACCCGTCCGTCCGTCGAAACGGTCAACTGGCGACTCTCTCCAGTCGAGATATTCAAACAGTGGAGCTCGCCATCGCGCACGAAGGCCAGCATGCCTCCGTCGGGGCTGAACTCGAAGGAAAGCTCGGGGGCCGTGTCCCCCGTCAGGAAGCGTACCTCCCGAGTCGTTAGATCCATGAGGAAGAGGTCAGCATGGTGTGTGCCGCAGAGGTGGAGTCCCGTGGGCGAGAGAACCGGTTCGAAGGAAAAACGTCCGGTGCGATTCACGTCCCCCATGTTCGGCGCCTCGTACTCGGGGCGTCGATCCGCCAGGCCCGCCAGGAGCGCAGACCAGTTCGCGATGCGTGACGTCTCGCCCGTTTGCAGGGAGAGGCGTTCCAGGCCGACCACGCCATCGTGTTCGTAGCGAAACAAGAGCCCTGAGCTGTCCGGCAGCCAGAGGCGCCCCTCGGCTACGGGGTCCAGGAGACTGCCGCCCTGGAAGATGCGTTCGATGGAAAGCGAGCTCGAGCCGTGGGGTGCGGTCGTTCCGGGGGAACCGGTTACCGGCGCCGTTGCGCAGGCGAGGGTCAGAAGCAAGAGTCCAGAGAAGCAAGTGGCGCGTCGTAGCATGGGGCCAGCACTCCGAACTGGGGCCAGGGAGGAGATTCGCGGCGTTCCATCACCGAAGCATGAGGTTACCGACGCGCAAGCCTGGGGTGCAGTGGGGTCTTTCTTTCTCAGGGGGTAAGGCTGAAGTGTGCAGGTAAGAGCAGGGTTTTGTCCGGATCATCCCCAGGTATGGTTGCGTGCCCCTTACCTGACACAACTCAAGCGGCCAGGGCCCGGGTCCGAAAGAAGGCGCACGCCCGGGGAAGGGCAAGGAAGTGGACATGAAAGAACTGAACGACACACAGATCCGTGCCAGCCTTCGAACCGTGCTTGCAAAACACCGTATCGACATGGCGAAGACGAGTTTCATCTGCACGCGAGGCGTCGTGAGGCTCAATGGGGACATCGAGCATCAAGGGGCCGTGTCCGGGGTCGACATGAGAACCGGGGAACTGGAAGCCTTCGAGCACGACATCCAGGACGTTCGCGGGGTCAATCGAGTGTACTTCGACCTCGCGAACTGGAGGCGTCTAGCCTCGGGACAGTGGACGCGTATCGAGAAGCGGCCGCGCGGGCGTGCCCAGGCCGAGGATGCGATGGCGACGCTGGAACTCTAGGGCGAGGGGTCCTGGAACGATCAAGGCCTCCAGAGGGGACGCACGACCTCCTCGATCTCCCTGGCGATCAGCCGGTGTCCATTGGGGCCGGGATGCACACGGTCCTTGAAGAAGTTGCCGATGCGAGGCTGTAGCGAAGCCAGCCTCTCGGGTAGATCGACGATCGTCACGTCGTATTTCGAGCAGAAACTGCGCAGCAGGGGAATGTGCTCTTCGAAGTCTCGATACCAGGGGACGACCACGACGAGTTGAATCCCGTTGTCGTCGCAAAAGCTGCGGATGCCTTCCAGCAACTCGAGGCGATGTGCGCGAGGCACCCGGTAGGTCGTCTCCGCTTCTTCTGTCTTGATGCGCTCCTCTTCGGTGCCTGGTGGCCGGCTCAATCGATGGGAGACGTGGCGATAGGCGTTGCTGTGATCGAAGAACCAGGCATTCCAGCGGGCCCCCAACCGTTGGCGTTCGCGCAGAAGGGTCAGGTCATCGAGGACCCTCCCCGAGCCAGCTGCCGTCGCGTCGCGGTGCATGAGGTAGCTCACCGGCAGGAAGTCATTGTGCCCGAAATACAGAAGCACGGCGTCGATCCCCAGCGCCTGGGCATTGCGAGTCAGGTACGTGTGACCCTGGAGCAGGCTGTATCCTCCGACCCCGGCGTTGATCACTCGAATCGGAGGGTCTCCGGGACGCAAGCTTTCATCGAGAAGAGCGCTGTAGGTCTCCCCATAGGTGACCCACGTGCCGAATGTGGTCGACTCCCCCAGGGACAGCACGCGGAACTCCGTACCGTCGTCCGGCGGCACGTCCGGTCCCCGCAGACCCAGGTTGTTGGTCCGGACCATTCCCACTTCCTTGTGGGGGAGCATTTTCCAGAACAACCAATGGTCGTAGACCTTGTATTCGGTGTACCCGAGTTCGCGGTTTGCGATCAGGGGCAGCGGGCGGGCGGGGGCTCGGCCCAGCAGGTAGGACCCGGCCTCCCCGAGCACGAGTAGGAGCAGAGCGCCAGCGACACCGACCCCGAGTTTCCGCAGGCGACTCGGTGGTTCTTGGGTGGACGGGTTCATGGCGCTGGGCAGCAAAGCCTATCCAAGGGACACGGACCCGCAAGCCCGTCGACCTGCCGCTGGGCGTGGTCGACGGGCAGCGTGGAGCGGGGGTCGACCGCTGGTCAGGTGGACCCTCTGCGCGGCGTAGGCTCCCGTGAGCCGGGGCGACGGTCAGAATCGGAGGCGTGGGGCCCGCGCCTGGCCGGGCCCCTCGGCGACTGGAGACGCCTCTACTTTCGGAGAACGTAAAGGGTCAGGATGATTCGCGTACCCCGGGGATGCGAGCGGCTAGGGTCATCCGTCCCTGGTTCCAACCAAGAGGTTCCCATGCAACGAAACGTACCCCTTCTTCTGCTGTCCATGGTGCTCCTTGCGCTGCCCAGCTCGGGTCTGCAGTCCAGTCTGGGCGATGGGCAGGCTATCATGCAGGCGGGCGACCTCTCGGGCGCCGAGGAGATCTTTCGCTCCCTGACAGAGGCCAACCCGGCCAACGGGCAAGCCTGGTTCTTCCTGGGCTTTGCCCTCCATGGGCAAAAGAAGCTGGGCCCCGCGCTCGAGGCTCATCGACGAGCGGCCGAGTTTCCCGGGCTGAAGGCGACGGCATCCTACAACGCCGCCTGCGTTCTCTCCCTGCAGGGGGATGTGGACGAGGCTTTCGTCTGGCTGGACAAGGCGCGTCAAGCGGGGTTCACGAACGTGGCTCAGTTGAGCGTCGACGCCGACCTGGCCAATCTGCGTGCGGATCCGCGCTTCACCGCCTACGTTCCCCGGAAGCTGGAGGGAAACCTGGAGGCACAGCATCTGTTCGTCGAAGAGCCCAATGTTCTCCTGACCCTGGAGGAGGCCGCCGGCGACGAGTTCGGGTGGGTGGCGCGGAACGTTGGAGATCTGGACGCCGACGGAATCGACGACTTCGTGACATCGGCACCGAGCAAGGCGTTGGGGGCCCCCAGGCCGGTCGCATCTACGCCTACTCGAGCAAGACAGGAAAACTCCTGTTCACCCGGGACGGCAAACCCGGTGAGCGGCTCGGGAACAGCGTGGCTCCCGCAGGGGACATCAACCATGACGGGACGCCCGATGTGTTCATCGGGGCGCCCGGCGGGGCAGCCAGCAAGGGGCACGCCTACGTGTATTCGGGCAAGGATGGCCTGGCCCTGTTGACGCTGGAGGGCGACCAGGTGGGGAGCTCCTTCGGGCTGAAGGTGGCGCGGATCGGCGACATCAATGGAGATGGGACGGGCGATCTGTTCGTTGGGGCCCCCGGAGTCCGATCTGCCCGGCGCAAAGGACGCCGGGCAGGGATTCGGATTCTCGGGCGTGGACGGTTCGCTCCTGTTCACCCTGGACGGGGAGAAGGCTGGGGATCAGTTCGGTGCCGCCGCGGAGGCCGTGACCAAGGGAGAACCCCGACTGCTGGTCGTCTCCGCCATGACGGGCGGGCCGAAGAAGAACGGCAAGATCTACGTCTACGAGATCATCGACGCCTCACCGGAGCCCTTCTTCACGATCGAGGCGGACGCCACGGGGCGCAACCTTGGACAGTACTTCGTCTCGATACCGGGGGACTGCAACGGAGACGGAGTACCCGATGTCTATGCCTCGGATTGGAACAACGCCGCCAAGGGGCCGTCCACCGGCCGGGTGTACGTGTACTCGGGCAAGGACGGAACGCCGTTGCTCACCATCGACGGCACTCGCCCCGGCGAGGGCTTCGGGACGTCGCCATCCCAGGCTGGGGATGTGAACGCGGACGGCTGCGCGGATCTGATCGTGGGGGCCTGGCAGAACGCGGAGGTCGCTCCTTCGGCGGGCAAGTGCTACCTCTACTCGGGCAAGGATGGGGAACTGCTCGCGACCTATACGTGTCGGCAGGCGGGCGACACCTTCGGGTTCGATGCGACCGGACTCGGAGACGTGGACGGAGACGGTACGCCGGATTTCCTGTTGACGTCGGCCTGGAGCGCAGTTTCCGGGCCCAAGACGGGGAGAGTGTTCGTGATCGCGGGACCGAAGCTGAGCAAGGGAGGCTGAGTCCTGGGTGCTTTCGACGAACATCTCAGCAAGGTCTCGGGGAAACAGCGCTGCGCTTGGTGCGGGGACGATCCCCTGTACGTCGACTATCACGACCTGGAGTGGGGCTTCCCCGTCGTCGACAATCGGGGTCTGTTCGAGAAGGTCTGTCTGGAGGGATTTCAGGCAGGCTTGAGCTGGATTACGATCCTGCGCAAGCGCGCCGCCTTCCGAAAAGCCTTCGACGATTTCGACTATTCCGCCGTGGCACGCTACGGGGAGTCGAGGGTCCGGCGTCTCCTGGGTGACGCCTCCATCGTCCGGCACAGGGGTAAGATCGAGGCCGCGATCCACAACGCCAAGCAAGCCATTCGACTCGAACAGGAGTTCGGGGAGCTCCGCAAGTACTTCGTCGCCTTCGGGGACGTCAGCCCGTTCTCGGGAGTCCATGCCAAGACTTCGCGCTCGACGGAACTGAGCAAGGACCTGCGGGCTCGCGGCTGGAAATTCGTCGGCCCGACGACATGCTACGCGTTCATGCAGGCGGTCGGGCTGGTCAACGACCATATCCCCGGTTGCGTCGTGCGGGGAAGGGTCACGCGCGCTCAACGGGCGGCGACCTGAATGCCTGACGGACCCGCATGCCACCTCGGTTTCCAAGGAGATGAATCAACATGGATGTGGTCAACGTCTTCGACAAGCTGGCTGAACTGGACCGAGCGTGGGTGCCGAAGATCGTCGGCGAGCTGAACGGCCAGCACGTCAAGGTCGCCAAGTTGCACGGAGAGTACATCTGGCACAGTCATGCTCAGGAGGATGAACTCTTCTACGTCCTGCGTGGCGAGCTCGAGCTTCATCTGCGCGAGCGGGTCGTCACCCTCCGCCCCGGTGAGTTCCTGGTGGTTCCCCGTGGGGTGGAGCACAAGCCGGTCTCCCCCGGAGAAACGTTCGTGCTGCTGTTCGAGCCAGCAACGACCCGCAACACGGGCGAAGTGGATCACCCCTATACGATCGAACCCGCAGACGTGGAGCGCCTGTAGGAAAAAAGAAGGCCGCATCGGGCCAGCATGTGGGGGGGCGGGGGTGGCCGCCCGCGGAAGCCCAGGCTCCCGCGGGCGAAGAGACCTAGTGCCTGCGCCCGAAGGGGTGAGCCCCGGGCTCCTCGAAGATGGGGATGATACGCAAGGCCCAGCCCTGCAGGGTCCCCGTGTCGGCTCCGGCATTGTCGGATACGGTCAGCGTCCAGTCTCCGCTGAGGCCCATTCCTTCGAAGGCCGCCAGGGATCCCGTCGGCGTGTAGTTTGGCGGGGAGGCCAGCCCGGATGTGCACTGGCTTTCCAGGTCGCCCCCCGCCCCCTCGTCATCGATGATGGCCCCGGAGAAACCGTCGGCGCTGCAACCGTAGGGCGAGCCATAGAAGCAGGCGCCCGCGGAATTGGGGCGCTCGACGAGGGTTACGCTCTGCCCGTTGTGGGCGAGGGTGATGCACAGGTCACCGACATAGGTGTGGGCGATATCCAGCACCACGTCGACGTCCGCTACCCGCGCATGGGGCTGATGCACGGTGATCGTGCTGGAGAGGCTGCCCGGCGTACTCGTTCCGTTGTCACCGTCCGGGATAGCAAGAGGGGTGT